>CAVWGP010000001.1:0-689564 GCA_963754645.1 uncultured Alphaproteobacteria bacterium
TGGGCGAATTCGATCTCATAGCGGAAATCCGGATCGCGCGCCGCGATCGTGTTCAGCAGGCGCGCCACATCCTCGCCGATCGTTTCCTTGCTCATGCCGGGGACGATGCGGACATCGATCGTCAGCGTGCAGCGATCCGGGAACAGGGCCGGGCGCGACGAATCGTGGGCCGTGTCCTAGGTCGCCGTGAATCGGCCCGATATTGATTCTGCGGCAGGCCCTCGAAGCCCGCCGCCGGCTTGTGGCGCAGCCAGCCGCCGTGCTCGGGCGCCGCGATCGGCGCGTGGCTGCGGCCGAGCGCGGCAATGACCGCCGCCGCTTTTTCGACCGCGTTGACGCCCTTCATGCCCGGCGTGTCCACCGTCGCGAAATGCTTGGTGCGGCCCAGCACGTGGATAAAGAGCACGATCGACGCGGTGTGGCTGAACGCGATGTCGAGCTCGGTGGGCTCGCCGAGCACGAAACAATCGGTGCGCAGTCCGCTGTTGAGCGCGTGCTGCGTGCCCACGCCGCCGCGCAGCTCGCCGGCATACCAGGGCGAGCACGACATCGCCCTTGAGCTCGATGCCGGCCCGGCGCACCGCGCTGGCCTTGGCGAGGGAAGTCGCGTCGGCGGCCTTCATGTGCACGAAGCCGTAGAGCCAGCCGTCCTCGACGACGCCGCCGAACGGGTCCTTGGTCCAGCCGTCGGAAACCGGGTTGTGATCGATATGGCCGTTGAGCATCAGGCTCTTGCCGCCGCCGCTGCCCTTCATCCGGCCGATCGCGTTGCAGCTCGCGCCCATATTGGCCGAGGCCGGCACGGCTTGCAGCTCGGCATCAAGGCCCGCCTCCCGCATCCGGTCGACGAAGAAGCGCGCCGCCGCCGCCTTGTCGCCCGACGGGCTGCGGATGCGCAAGGCCTGGCGCGCCAATTCGACGACTTTCTCCGGCTCGACCGCGTCGATGGCGGCTTGCTGCGCATCGTTCATCGCAATTCTCCCCTTGTCGAGCGAGGCTAACGCACCGGCCATGGAATATCGAGCCGCATGCCGGCGCGTCCGATCCAGGCCTTGCCGGCCGCGATCACGTCGCGCGTCACCTTCGCCTCGTCCACCGTCAGGATTTCGCGGTCGCGCATGACGATCTTGCCGTCGATGACGACGGTCTGCACATGCGTGCCGTCGGCGGCATAGACCATGCTGCGCACCGGATCGAGATTGGGGTGCCAGCATAGGTCGCTCATGTCGACGACGACGAGATCGGCGCGCTTGCCGGCTTGGAGCGAGCCGATTCGGTCGTCCCACAGGCAGGCGCGCGCGCCGTCGATCGTCGCCATTTCGAGCGCCTTGTAGGCGCCCATGATGGTCGCGTCGGCAAATTGATCGCGATGCGCGCAGGCCGCGAGATACATGACGCGGATCATGTCGAGGAAGCGGCCCGCCGTCGCCGAATCGGTGCCGAGCGATATCGTCAAGCCGCGGTCGATCATCTGCTTCATCATGCGCTGGCCAACGACGCCGTAGGCGCCGTGCATCGAGGCCGAGGGGCAATGCGCGATCTTCACGTCGTGCCGCTTCAGCCAATCGATTTCGCGTTCGTTCGGATAGCCCATGTGAACGAGATAGAGGTTCGGCCCGAACAGCCCGAGATCGTAGAAGCGTTCGAGCGAGCGCTTGCCGAAGCGTTCCTGAATACCCTCGTTCTCGCCGGCCACCGCCGCCGCGTGGGCGTGAATGCCGACCTTGTATTTGTCGGCCAGCGTCTTGATCGCGCGGCACAGCTCGTCGCTGACGTTGAACACGTAGCGCAGGCTGAACCAGCAGCGCAGGCGGCCGTCGGCGGCGCCGTTCCATTTGCTCACCGCGGCCTCGCCCTCGCGTAGATTGGTGTCGAGGGTCTCGAACAGCTTTTCAGGCAAGGGCGCGCCCTGGTCGGCGATGTCGCGCGTCGAGCGGTTGAGGATGCCGCGAATGCCCACATCGGTCGCGGCCCGGGCCAGCGCGTCGGTGTGGTAGCCGCCCGGCTCGTTGAAACACGTCGTGCCCGATTTGATCATCTGCACGTAATTGCCGAGCGCGCCGGTGTAGGCTTCCTCGGCGCCGACATGGGTCTCGTAGGGATAAACCCGCTTGTAGAGCCAGGTCATGATATCGACGTTGTCGCCGATGCCTTTCGACAGGAATTGAAAGGCGTGATTGTGGCCGTCGATCAGGCCGGGCATGACGAGCTTGCCGCCGGCGTCGATCACCGTGTCGGCGCGGTGTTTCGCCAGCACGTCCGCGGTGCGGCCGACGGCGACGATGTCGCGCCGGGCCATGGCGACCGTCCTCGTCGGCGAACTTCGGCCGCTAAGGTCGATGGCGGCGACGACATAGCCGTTGGCGACGATCAGGCTGGCCATGGCGATCCCCTCCGCATCGTTGCCGTTCAAGCGCCGACGCCGAGGCAGGCCGCGCAAATGCTGGGCGTGTTCCTGGAAGCGCGGCAGCATGCGGGCGGCGGAATTGCGCGGCCGCGCCAAGTCGATGCGCAGATCCTCGACCACCTTCGCCGGACGCGCCGAGAGCACGATGACGCGATCCGACAGCAGCACGGCCTTGTTGATCGAGTGCGTGACGAAGACGACGGTCTTGTGCGTTTCGGCCCAGATGCGCAGCAGCTCGGACTGCATCACTTCGCGGGTCAGGGCGTCGAGCGCGCCGAAGGGCTCGTCCATCAGCAACAGGCCGGGATCGTGGATCAGCGCGCGGCAGATCGAAACCCGCTGCTGCATGCCGCCCGAAAGCTCGTTGGGCAGCTTGCGCTCGAAACCTTGCAGCCCGACCATGGCCAAAAGCGCGCGCGCCTTTTCGACATAGTCGCGGCGCGGCAGATCGAGGACTTCGATCGGCAGCAGCACGTTGTCAAGAATGCGCCGCCACGGCGGCAGCGCCGCGGTTTGGAACACCATGCCGGCGCCGAGTTGCGGGCCCGCGATCGGCTTGCCAGCCAGCCGCACTTCGCCGCCGGAATAGGGCACGACGCCGAGGATGATCTTGAGCAGCGTGCTCTTGCCGCAGCCCGAGGGGCCGACGATCGAAACGAACTCGCCCTTGCGCACCGCGAAGTCGATGCCGTCGAGCGCGTTCAGCGCGCCGTCGCGCGTGTCGTAAATTTTTTTCAGGCCAATGAATTCCAGATGATGGCGCGGCGCCGTCGCCGGCGCGCGCTCGCTCTGGAGGTTCGGCTGGGAGCTCATGGGATGGCCCGGCGCCTTGCTTGCGAAGCTTCGTCTTGCATGTAAGACTGACAATCGACAAGGCGGCCGGCATCCGCAACAGTTTTTTGCAGGCGCGTCTCGCCGCCTGGGCGCGCGCAGTTTCCATGACTGAGGGGGACCGACATGACACGCAAGTTCGGACGCAGTTTGCTGCTGGCGACGGGCGCCACGCTGATCTGGGCGGCGCCGCTCGCCGCGCAAACCAAGGTCACGATGTATCTCGATTTCCTGGTGAACGGCTATCACTCGCCGTTCTATGTCGCAAAGGAAAAGGGCTGGTACAAGGAAGCCGGCCTCGATGTCACGATTTCGCCGGGCAAGGGCACGGCGGATTCGATCAAGACGGCGGGCACCGGAAACGCCGAGTTCGGCTTCCCCGATTTCGGCGCGCTGGCCAAGGCCGTGTCCGAGGGCGTGCCGCTGACCGCCGTCGCCGCCTTCGTCCACGACACGCCGTCGGGCATCATCAGTTTCGCCGACAAGCCGGTGAAGACGCCGAAGGATCTCGAGGGCAAAACCTTGGCGGTGGCGCCCTTCGGCGCCACGGCCATCATGCTGCCGGCTTTCGCCAAGCTGTCGAATGTCGACATGGGCAAGGTGAAAACCGTGACCTACAATTTCGGCGCCATGGTGCCGAGCTTTTTGACCGGCAAGGTCGATGCCACGATCGGCTATTATTTCGGCGAATATCTTGCGGCGCGCACCGAATCGAAAAACAAGCCCGTGGTCTGGCTGCATCTCGCCAGCTTCGGCATCAAGACCTACGCCAACGGCATCGCGGTGAACAACGATTTCCTGGCGAAGAATCCGAAAGCGGTCGAAGCCTTCGTCAAGACCTCGCTGCGCGGCCTCGAATACGCCTACAAGAACGTCGACGAGGCCGCCGGCTACGCCGCCAAGCACACCGAAACGCCAAGGCGCTGTTGAAAGAACAGCTCACCCTGGCGATCGAACTGATGGACACGGCCGAGGCGCGCCAGGCGGGCTACGGCGTCATGACCAAGGAAAAATGGAACACGACCCAGCGCCTGCAGGTCGAGTATGGCGGGCAGAAGGCAGCGGTCCCGGACGACAAGCTGTGGACCAACAAATTCATCAAATAGAAGGCGGGCGGGGCGCGCTCGCGGCCGCGATTTCGCGCGCGTTCACGCGCGCGCTCCGCGGCACCTAGCGCCCGATGCGGAAGGCTTTCGACCGCCTGCTGCCCGGGCTTTTTTTCGTCGGACTGCTGGCCGCATGGCAGCTCGCCTGCGACCTGTTCAAGGTGCAGGCTTTCCTGCTGCCCTCGCCGCTCGATATCGTCGGCAAAATCGCGGAAATTCCCGACCGCCTGCTGCTGCATACGCTGGCGACCTTGCGCGAGGTCGTGATCGGCTTTGCCGCCGCCACCGCGGGCGGGATTTTCCTCGCCGCCGCCACCGCGCATTCGCGCGTCCTGTCGCGCACCGTGCTGCCGCTCCTGGTCATGTCGCAAACCGTGCCGACCATCGCGATCGCGCCGATCCTGGTGATCTGGTTCGGCCCGGGCGAGGCGGCGCGCCTGATCGTGGTGTTCATGATCGCGTTTTTCCCCATCGTCGTGAACACGACGGCCGGGCTGCTGCGCGTCAACGAGGAGTTGATCGATCTGGTGCGCGGCCTCAACGCCTCGCGCTGGAAGATTTTCACCAAGATCCGCTTGCCCAACGCGCTGCCGCATATTTTCACCGGCATGCGCATTTCCATCGCGCTCTCGGTGATCGGCTCGGTCGTCGGCGAGTTCGTCGCCGCGACCGAGGGCCTGGGCTACCGATCTTCTCGGCCAACACCAATCTCGACACCAAGCTGGTGTTCGCCGCCGTCGTCCTGCTGGCGGCGATGGGCATCGTGCTGTTCCAGATCGTGCGCCTGGCGCAGCGGCTCCTGGTGCCGTGGGCGCAGGATTCGCGCGTCACCGGCGCGTGACGCCGTGGCCGGGCTCCGTCTCTCGATCGTCAGCGACGATTACGACCGCATTCAGTCGTTGAAGCACGGCGCCATCGGCATCGAGGGCGCCGGCGCGCTCGACTACGTCACCCTCGATCCCGGCTCGACCTTCCAGCGCCTGTTCCGCAACCATGAATTCGACATCGCCGAAATGTCGTTCAGCACCTACATGCTGGCGCTGTCGCAGGGCGATTTTCCCTATCGCGCCATTCCAGTGTTTCTGTCGCGCGTCTTTCCGCACGGCTCGATCTATGTGCGGACCGATCGGGGCATTCGCGCGCCGGCCGATTTGAAGGGGCGCCTGGTCGGCGTGCCGAGCTATCACTTCACGCGCGGCCTCGCGGTGCGCGGCATGCTGCAAGACGAATACGGCGTAGCACCCGGCGAATTGCGATGGCGCGTCGGCGGCATCGATAGGCCGGAGGATTTCAGCTACGTTGCCAAGCCGAACCCGCCCGGCGTCGAGATCGAATGCCTCGTCGCCGACCGGCATCTCGGCGCCGAGCTGGCGGCGGGCCGCATCGACGCCATCGTGTCCTATCGCGATCCGCAAGTGCTGTGGGACGGCACGAAACACATCGGCCGCCTATTCGGCGATTTCCGCGCCGCCGAGCAGGACTGGTACCGGCGCACGAAATTGTTTCCCGCGATGCATCTGGTCGGCATCCGCAGATCGCTGATCGAGCGCCACCCCTGGCTGCCGCTCGCCGCGTGCCGTGCCTTCGAAGCGGCCAAGGCGGCGTGCCTGCCGCGCCTGCTCGATCTCGATGCGCTCAAGGTCACCTTGCCCTGGCTCGTTGCCGAGGCGCGCGCCACGATCGATCTCATGGGGCCGGACTATTGGCCCTACGGCATCGCCAAGAACCGGCGCATGATCGAAACCCAGGCGCGCTGGTCGCTCGAGCAGGGCCTCGCCGCGCGATTGTTCACGCCGGCGGACTTGTTTGCCGAAAGCACGCTGGAGTGGGCGCCGTGAAGCGGCGGCGCGGCTGTTTACCAATACGACGCAGACACGCCAGTCGATGGCAAATGGCTGTGTATCGCGGTCAAATACTCGGACAATGAAGTGTTTGTCGTCACAGCCTACCTGACCGACAAACCCTAGGACGGAGAAAACCTATAGAAGGCAAAATAATGCTTTGGTTCGACGCCGAAGCCCATTTCCTGGAAGTGCATTTCTCCGACGATGCTGGCTTCGAAAAAGAAACCACGCACAACGCCGTCATGGAACGTGTCGATGCCCAAGGAAACGTGATCGGCTTCAGCATTCTCGGTGTCAGCCGTTTCAACAAAGAGAAGCCGTCAAAAGCGGTCCCCCCGATGGGGTCCACTTTACTTTCGGCGTTTATCAAGATTGCGCAGCATACCATCAAAATCAGCTGTTCCAGCTCGGTTATCCTCTCCGGAATTTCTGCCGCTATTGGTGCCACCCACTTCGTCAACTTTTACGAGGCGCATCTTAGTGAATCTCAGATCAAAATTTGGGTGTCGCAGGTTCGCTGCCGATAGAGTAAGGACTTGACCGGTCGAAAGGCTGTCCGGCGAGGAATAGGGGTCAAGTACTTGGACTGCACCCCTCGGGTGAGACACGGAAATCAGGGACAGGTTGCAATGACCGCCGGATCGGGCCGCTGCGCAGCGGCCCGATCCGGCGGCAAATTTGCTTCGAACTCGGCCGGGGGGCGATAATCGAGCGCGGAATGTAGCCGCTGCGTGTTGTAGACCTGCTCGATGAACCTGCCAATTGTCCGCCGCGCATCGTCGGCGTCGCGATAGTCGCGCCCGTCGACCTCTTCCTGCTTGAGCGTTTTCATGAAGCTCTCCGCCTTGGCGTTGTCGTAGGGATTGCCGACGCGGCTCATGCTCGCCTGGATGCCGTGGGCGCCGAGCAGGGCCGTGTAGTCGCCGCAGGCGTATTGCACGCCCCGGTCGGAATGGTGGATGAGGCCGCCCCGCGCGGGCCGCCGCGCCGACAGCGCCATGGCGAGCGCCGCCACGGCGAGGCTGGCCTGCAAATGGTTCGCCAACGCCCATCCGACGACACGGCGGCTGAAAGCGTCCAAGACAATGGCCAGGTAGGCGAACTCCTCGAGCAGGCGGACGTAGGTGATGTCGGACACCCAGAGCTGATCGAGGCCGGTCGGCGTCATGCCGCGCGCCAGGTTCGGCACCACGCGCCAGCCATGGCGCGAGACGGTCGTGACCGGCACGAACGGCCGCGTCCGCAGGCACAGCAGATTGTCCTGCCGCATCAAGCGCAGCACGCGCTTGCGGTTCGCCACCAGGCCGTCGCGCCGCAACTGCGCGGCGATCCGCCGATAGCCATAGTGACGGTGCGCGAGCGCGAGACGCTGGATCGCGTCGCGCACGCTGGTCTCCTCCTGGCGCGGCGCCGAAGCCTGCCACTGGCGGTAGTACCCCGCCCGGTTCAACCGAGCGAGGGCGCACATGCGCTCGACCGTGAGTTTGCCTTGCGGCAGCGCCGGCGTCATCGCCGCGATGACGGCGTAGACGCCGTCGCGCCAGGCCCGGCGCTCGGCCGGCGCGTCTCCCTGACTTGCCGCAAGGCTTGCCGAAAAAAATCCAGCTCCACCTGTTGCTGGCCGATCTTGCGCTCCAGCTCGCCCAGCCGCTGCTCGGCCTTGGCCAACGCGACGACCGCCGGCGGCGCTGTCGGTTCCGGCCCGGGCGCGGCCGGCTCGATCGTCGCCGCCTTGCGCGGGCGCCCGCGCTGACGCAATGCCAGCGCTCCGCCCGCCCGGAAATTGTCCCGCCATTTATACAGATCCTTGCGCAGAACCTTGAGCTCGCGCGCAAGCGCGCTCACGTTCTCGCCGGCCAGCATGCGCCGAACCGCCGACAACTTCATCTCTCGACTGAATACACGGGCTTTCTTCGACATCAGCTCTCCTCTTGAGAACTGTCCCCTTTATTCCTGTCTCACTTTAGGGGTCCACTCCATACTATCAGTTCACGTCGGCCGTCTGGACAGATTTTCAAGCCGACACCAAGCACAAAGTGTTCGCGCAGCGGTCCACCAACACCATGAAGAATTAGTGGCCAGCCTGCCCTTATCTCGCTTTCATACTTCGGAAGGTCGATTGTCAAGTCCTCGCCTGCCCACGGAGGTCGAATCGCGCCAGGACCATTGCCGTCATGCTGGCGCGGATCGGCGTAAAAATCATCGATCATTACTTCGGAAATCCCGCTCCCGCGAGCGACAATGGCATAAACAGTCGCAAGGCATGTGAGGTTTGCCACCCTTTCACGGTTATGTGAGCCTGGAATGGTGTCGAAAGCTTCGAGAAGCGTCTTGTCGCGGTAATTCGCCGATGGCCTGCTGCCGGTTCCGATGACACCGAGTTAGGTGTCAACATGGAACCGGAGGTGGAGCATGGAACGACGGAAATTTACACGAGAGTTCAAGCTTGAGGCTGTCAGGCTGATCAGGGAACGCGGGGTGACGGTGGCCCAGGCCGCGCGCGATCTGGGTTTGCACGGGACGGTGTTGCGCAATTGGGTGAAGGCTTTTGCCGACGATCCGGAGCATTCGTTTCCCGGACATGGTCAGATGAAGCCCGAGCAGCTGGAAATCGCGCGGTTGCGGCGTGAGGTCGTCCGGTTGAAAGCCGAACGGGACATCCTAAAAAAAGCCGCGGCCTACTTCGCGAAGGAATCGATGTGAGGTTCGCCTTCATCGCGAAGCACCGGGGGTCTGGCCGGCGGGATGGTTATGCGAGGCGCGCCGATCCGCCGGATCGGTCGGTGTCTCGCGCGGCGGCTTCCATGCCTGGCTGACACGGCCACCGAGCGTCCGGACCCGCGGCGACGAGACCTTGTCAGCGAAGGCGCGAAATAGCTTCTTGGACAGCGACCGAACCTACGGCGCGCGGCGGGTGTGGCGTGACATGCTCGCCGAGGGCATCGCGTGCGGGCTGCACCGGATCGAACGGCTGATGCGAGCCCAAGCCCTGCGGGCGCGGCCCAAACGGAGACGTTTGCCATCAGACAGCGGCGAGCGTTCGATGAGCACAATGCCGCCGAACGTCCTCGCTCGCCAGTTCGAGGCACCGGCGACGAACCGCAAGTGGGCCGCGGACTTCACTTACATCTGGACGGCGGAGGGCTGGCTCTATGTGGCCGTCGTGTTGGACCTGTACTCGCGGCGCATCGTGGGCTGGTCGATGAGCGCCACGATGACAGCGAAGCTCGTCACGGACGCTCTCATCATGGCGATCTGGCGACGGGGCAAGCCCGACGCGCTGCTGCCGAACATGGTTCGCTATCACTCCGATCGCGGCAGCCAATACACCAGCGAACAGTTCCAACGGCTGATGGCCGAGCACGGCGTCACTTGCAGCATGAGCCGGGCAGGCAATGTGTGGGACAACGCGGCGATGGAGAGCTTCTTCTCATCGCTGAAAACAGAAAGAACAGCGCGCAAGACGTACCGGACGCGGGACCAGGCCAAGGCCGACGTGTTCGATTACATCGAGCGCTTCTACAACCCCAAGCGCCGGCATTCGACGCTTGGATACGTGAGCCCAATAGAGTTCGAAAAGCAGGTCCGACTAGCTTAAGACGGTGTCATCGGAACCGGCAGCAGGCCAGTGATGCGCTCCGTGCACGGCGTCCAGCTTTGAAAAGGAGCCTCACCCGTCAAAGTACGCCTGAGAGCTTGTGAATCTTTCGTGAGGCACTTGCATTTTAGTGGTGCGATTGGAGGAAAAGTGATTTTGTGTTCGGCATCGTTCGAGCTGCGATGAGGACACGATGGGCCAGGAAGAGTTGTTCGACGGGTTGCCGGAGCAATGTTCGCCCGCGGGCGGCGGGGCTTTGGGGGCAGCGCGGCTGCGCGAGCCGGCGCGCGATCAGATCGAGCTGCGGGCGATGGACATCGATAGCCTGATCGGCGCGGATGACCCGGTGCGGGTGATCTGGGGCTACGCGTCGCGTCTCGATCTGAGCGCGCTGGAGAACGCGATCAAGTCGCGCGAGGGCGTGGCCGGGCACCCGGCGATCGCGCCGCGCCTGCTGCTGGCGCTGTGGCTGTATGCGACGATCCGAGGGGTCGGGAGCGCGCGGGCGTTGGCCAAGCTGTGCGAGCGGGACGATGGGTTTCGCTGGCTGTGCGGCGGCGTGAGCGTGAACTATCACACGCTGGCGGACTTCCGGGTGTCGCAATCGGTGCTGCTCGACGCGCTGCTGATCGAGCACACGGCGTCGCTGGCGGCGGCGGGCGTGATCGACTTCGACGTGCTGGGCCAGGATGGGATCCGGGTGCGGGCCAGCGCCGGGGCCGGCTCGTTCCGGCGACGCCCGACGCTTGTCAAGGCGGTCGAGAAGGCGCGCCGGCTGGTCGAACAGCTCAAGCGCGAAGGCGACGACGATCCCGACGCCAGCAACAAGCGGATCGCGGCGGCGCGCGAACGGGCGGCGGCGGAGCGGCTGGCGCGGATCGAGGACGCGCTCGCCAAGCACGCCGAGCTCGCGGCCGAACGGGCGCGGCGCAAGAAGCGCAACGCCAAACAGACCCGCAAGCAGAAGCCGCCGCGCGCCTCGACCACCGACGCCGACGCGCGCGTCATGAAGATGCCCGATGGCGGCTTCCGCCCGGCTTACAATTTCCAGATCGCCAGCGCGGTCGAACAGCAGATCGTGGTCGGGGTCGCGGTCGAGACGAGCGGCTCGGATCATGGCCAGCTGCAGCCGATGATCGAGCAAATCAAGGCGCGCACCGGCCAGACGCCCAGGCGCTACCTGGTCGACGGCGGATTCCTCAAGAACAGCGCGATCGAATGGGCCGCGGCACCGGCCAATGGCGCCATCGAAGTCTATTGCCCAGCCATGGCGACGCGGCATGGAACCAAGCCATACGCGCCGCGCCGCAAGGACGGTCCGGGCGTGGCGGCGTGGCGCCGCCGCATGAAGAGTTGCATCGGAAAAGCCCTCTACAAGCGTCGCGCCATCCTCGAATGCATCAATGCACGCGGACGAGCTTGGATCCTGCGCCAGCTCACCGTGCGCGGGCGCGCCAAGGCGCGCGCCGTCCTGCTCTGGTTCGCCCTCGCCAACAATATCCTGCAAGGCCACCGCCTCACCACCGCCTAAGACGGCACCAGCCCTCGCCGAGCGAGCGCCGCGCCGGCCCGACAACAAAGCCATGCCACACGCCGCCCCCGTCCAAGCGGTCGGAAAAGCCAACCCCTTCGTCTCATGCGCCGCAAAAAAAACGAATTATTCACAAGCTCTGAGCATTCGCATAGTAGGCCGCAATAGCGGCCGCTACCTCATCCTGGTTCAATACACCCGATGTCTGCAGCTTACCACTAACTGCCGCCGCGATGGAGTTTGTTGGATCATCCGGTGGTGTGCTCATTTGCGAAATCTCATTCGGACAAAAAGTAAACCTTGAGACCATCGGTGACAGTAGTCGGTGGAAGGCCGGCCTTTCTAAGGTAATAGTGCAACCTGGGGGTGACACGCCATGTCCGACGGCCCAAGGACGTTTCTTCTCAAGGTCAATCCGGACCATTGCCCAAGGAAGCAGGGCAATCCGGCGACCGCCGCTCTCTGGCAGAATGGCATCTTTAGCGTTGCGCGCGACCGTAAAGAGCCAGGCCGCTGAGATCGCGTGGCGATCTGGGTCAACGAAACGTCAGGCGGAACGGGCCTAACCGCAATTGCTTTCGTAGCAAAGTCCGAGATCAAAGGCGGTAAAACACTCGTTACAGTCAAGGATGTTGAGATCACTCCGGAGCCACGTCTGAACAATAGAGGCTTGGAGGAGCGTAAAGAGCGAGGACCGATTTTCCACGAATTTGCCATTCGGCCGTGGATCGTATTCGGGAGTTATCTGAGGAAGATTGGCGAGAACTGCAATCCGCCGTCACGAACGTCAATTTGAACGACGCAGAAGGTAAGCCGGATGCGAAGCGGCCCGAAGAGGACACCCCGAAGTTACGTGAGTACTTGGCAGAAGTGCGTGTTCGCGACAGTGCAAACGTCCGAAAGCTGCGCGAACTGTACAAGGGCGTCTGTCAAGTTTGCGGCGAACGGCCATTCAATGGGAGATTCAGCGAATTCGTGGAAGCTCACCACGTGGAGTGGTTGTCTCGAGGTGGGGCTGACGACATTCACAACATGATTCTCGTGTGCCCTAATCACCACGCCGCGATACACGCGTCGGATATGGAGTTCGATCGGGCTAGTCTGTGCTTTAAGTCCGGGACCAGGAAAACGTTCCATCTTGTGGTGGACCGGCACCTGCGGTCCCCGTAACGCACGGACCCTTCGTTATTGCCTAAGCCACAGCGAGAGCCTCAATTCGGCGGGCAACGTCGCCGATCCGGCGCCGACGCCGGTCGAGCATTTGGCGCGCGAACAATAGGTTGCGCTCGTCGAGGCCGCCATCGCGGCAACGGCTTTCTCATGCGCCAGGGCTACTCGATGGTGTGGAGCGGCTGGCAGGGCGATGCGCCCAGCGATGGCGGGAATTTGCGCCTCGAAGCGCCGATTGTGGCCGGCGCCACGGGGCCGTCGCGCGAGGAATTCGTTTTCGACCATCTGCGCAGCCCGGTCACCGTGGAACTCACCTATCCCGTGGCAACGGGTGCCGAGGCCGCCGCCACGATCACCGTCCGCGCCCGCGAGAGCGATGCGCGCGGTACGGCGCCGGGGCTCGGCATCAAATTCGTCTCGCCGACTTGGATCGAGATTACGCGCCCGCAAGGCTTCGACGCCGGCGCGATCTACGAAATCATCTACACCGCGCGGGATCCGCGGGTGATGGGCCTGTCCTTTGCCAGCGTGCGCGATCTGGTAAGCTTCCTGCGCTACAGCGCGGCCGATCCGGGCGGGCGGCCCAATCCCTTGGCGCGCAACGGGCAGATCGAAACCGTGCGCGCGATCGGCTTCGGCATTTCGCAATCGGGCCGCTTCCTGCGCGACATGCTGTATCAGGGCCACCACCTCGACGAGGCGGGGCGGCCGGTGTTCGACGCGGCGTGGCCGCACATCGCCGGCGCGCGGCGCGGGTTCTTCAACGCCCGTTTTGCCCAGCCAGGGCGCTACTCGCGCCAGCACGAGGATCATGTTTATCCCGGCGATCAGTTTCCCTTCACCTACGGCACGACAAGCGATCCGCTGTCGGGCAAAACCGACGGCGTCATGGCGCGCTGCGCGGCTTCCAATCGTTGCCCGCGCATCTTCCACACCGATACGGACACCGAGGGCTTTCAGGCGCGCGCGTCGCTGCTCATGACGACGCCCGACGGCAAGCCGCTTCGCCTGCCGTCGAATGTGCGCGCCTACTATCTCGCCGGCGTGCCGCACTTCAACGCTCCCAACCTCGCCGCCATGCCGGTGGCGAATTGCGCCGTGAGCAACAACCCGCTGCATGCCGGCCCGGCGATGCGGGCGCTGCTCGAGGCGCTGCAGGCATGGCTCGCCGATGGCACGCTGCCGCCGGAGAGCCGCTATCCCAATCTCGCCGACGGAACCCTCGTGCCGCCCGAAGGTGCGGTTGGATTTCCCAACTTGCCCGGACTGTCGCAGTTCGGAACCGTCAACCGCGTCCACCTCATCGATCACACGACCAATCCGCCGTCGAAAGGCGCGGCCTACCCCGCCTTCGTGCCGAAGGTCGATGGCGACGGCCATGCGCTGGGGGCGATTCGCCTGCCGATGATCGAGGCGCCGCGCGCGTCCTATCTTGGCTGGAATTTGCGGGCCGCCGGCTATTCGGCGGGCGCGCTGTGCAGCCTCACCGGCTCGACCGTCCCGCTGCCGGCCAATGCCGCGGCCGCAAATGCCGCCGGCGACAAGCGCCAACCGCTCGATGCGCGCTATCCTTCCGCCGAGGCCTATGTTCAGGCGGTCGAACAGGCGGCGATGAAGCTGGCCGAGGCGCGCTTGCTGTTGCCCGAAGATGTCGAAGCCTCGGTCGCCGCGGCGCGCAGCGGCAAGCTCGCGAAACTGCCTTAGCGGCGGGCGCGCGCCGCATCGAGCCGTTCGAGTTCGTCGATCGTCTTCGGCCAGTCTTTGTGCAAGAGCCGCGCCAAGGCGCGGTCGCTGAGCAGCTTGCCGCCGGTTTGGCAGCGCGCGCAGTAATTGGTTTCGTTGCTGGCGTGGCGGATGCGCTGGATCGGCGCGGCACAAACGGGGCACGGCTTGCCATAGCGGCCGTGCGCCGCCATTCCGGCGCGAAAGGCCGTCACCTTGTCCGGCCACGCCGCATCGGCTTCGGCCACCAGCGTGTCGCGCCACCGGGCCAGTGTCGCGCGCGTTGCCGCGAACAGGGCGGCGATTTCGGCATCGCTCATTTTCTGCGTTTGCAAGACAGGCGACAGCTTCGCCGCATGCAGAATTTCATCTGAATACGCGTTGCCGATACCGCTGAAAAAATGCGGGTCGGTCAGCGCGCGCTTGATGGTGTGGTTGGCGGAACGCAGTCGGGCCGCAAATGCGTTCAGTTCGCAATCGAGCACTTCGAGGCCGCCCGGATCGTGCGCCGCCAGGCCCGCCGCGCCGCGGACGATGTGCAGCGCCGCGCGCTTTTTCGATCCGGCCTCGGTCAGAACGAGCGTTCCGCGATCAAAATCGAAGGCCGCCAGGCCGCGCCCGCCGCCGGGAATCGCCTTGCCCACATCGTGCCACCAAAGGCGGCCGGCGATCATGAGATGAAGGACAAGATATAATTCGCCTTCGAGCCCGATGACGATTCGCTTGCCCAGCCGGCGGATTTCGGCGACCCGCCGTCCGGCAACGGCCGCCACGGGCGGATCGACGGTCCGCAACAAGAACGGGCTGGCGAGGCGAAGGCCGGCCAGCGCGCCGCCGGCAACGCGTTTGCGCAGCGCGTGGCAATAGGCTTCGATATCCGGCAGCTCAGGCACCGGCCCGAGCGTTCAGCGTTTTCGGGCGACGAGATCGATCAGGGCCGACATGCCCTTGTGGCCGGCACCTTCCTCGATCGCCGAATCGTGCTCGACGAGATGCAGTATCTCCATGTCGCCGAAAGCGGCTTCCAGTATCTCGCGCGTGTACATGTTCTCGGCGTGCGGCGGTCCGCCAGTCTTGTACTCGAGTTGCTTCGGCCGGTAGCCCTGGAGCAGAAGCAGGCCGCCCGGCCTGAGAGCGCGTTTGATGTTGGCAAAGATCGTCGCGCGCAACAGCGGCGGCGCGAATTGAAAGAAAATCGCGGCGGCAACGTCGTAGGCTTCGCCGGGCCAGGCCCAAGCAGCAATATCGGTCTCGATCGTCTTGATCGGCACGCCTTCGCGCGCCGCGAGATCGCGCGCCTTGGCCAGGGCCACCGGCGAAAAATCGATCGAAGTGACGTTCAAGCCCTGCGTGGCCAGCCATACGCCGTTGCGGCCTTCGCCGTCGGCGATCGCCAGCGCGTCGCCGCGCTTCGGCAGGCGCGATTTCTGCGATGCAAGAAATGCGTTCGGGACCGTTCCGAACAAATAGCCCGGCGCGGAAAAACGCTCGTTCCAGCGGGCAAGGTCGGGCGAGGTGCTCATGCGTCTTCCACCGTGGCGATTTTTTCGAACATCATCGTGGCGTGCCGGGCGGGCGCGAATCAATGGCCTTCCGCCGTATCATTTGCCAGCATTGGCCCGGATATGCGCGACAAGCTGCGGATCGAGATTGAGTCGCCCGGCAAGCAAATCGAGATAGGCGCGCTCGGCCGGTTGATCGGGCTCCATCGCAAGCAGCGAGGCGGCGTAGATTTGCGCCGCAAGCTCCGGCGAGGTTGCGCCGGCGACGACGGCCGCGATATCCAGCGGCTTGCCGATTTCTTCGGTCACGAATTGCCGCTCCTCGGACGAGAGGCCCGCTTTGTCCAGCGCCGCCGCGATTCGGCTTCGCTCGGCTTCGTCGATATGGCCGTCGGCTTTGGCAGCCGCGATCACGGCGCGCAAGATCGCGATGCCGTGAGTTGCAGCGGCGGCGCCCTCGGGCGCAAAGGCCGAGCCTGTGGGCGGCGCGACGACGACGGGCGCGGAGTGCGCGATCGCGCCGGGCATGGCCTGTGCCGGTTCACCGGCGGCCCGCCCCGCCTGCCAATCGCGAAAAGCCTTGTAGGCCAAGGCGCCGAGCGCCGCGATGCCGCCGGCCCTGAGTGCGCCGCCCGCGATCGAGCGCCCCGATCTTGTGCCGAGCAGAATTGCCGCAAGCCCGGCCGCCGCCGCGCCGCCCGCGAACCCGCCCCACTTGCCTTCGGTCAGCGCCTGTGCCGCCTTGCCGGCGTCGCCGCCGAGAAATTTTTCGAGCAGCGCCTTTGCATCGAACATGTCCTTCGGTCCCTTAATGGTACCGCAAATCTGATAGCCGCGCGCGCGCGTTTCAAGCCTGTCCGGCCGAACTTCAGCGTGACGACGCTTCACACGACTGAAAAATAGAAAGGGCGCCCCTGGGACGCCCTTTCATTGCAAAACGCTGCGTCTGAAGTCAGCGCAGCGAATTTTGTTAGATCGACTGCTTCAAATCTTTGGCCGCGCGGAAGGCGACTTTCTTGCTGGCCTTGATCTTGATCGGCTCGCCCGTCGCCGGGTTGCGGCCCATGCGCGCCGCCCGCTTGCGAACCTGGAATATTCCCAAGCCAGCCAACCGAATCTTGTCACCCTTCTTCAGGTGCTTACCCAGCATGGCGACCAAGTCTTCGAGCATCGTGATGCCCGCTTTCTTCGAAAGCGAGTGTTTTTCGGCCAAAGCCGCTCCGATTTCACGCAGGGTTACGGGTTTTACTGCCATTTTCGTGTTTCCTTGACGAATGTTTTGAGGACACGAAGCGGTGTCACGGACCTTCCGTCCAGCCGCAACGTTTGCCCAGAATACTACATTTTGCGGCAAAATAAAGAGGTATACGTAGATTTTGTGTGTGTTTTTCGGGCATTTTGGGCATTTTCGATGTGTACAACTGCAAAATAGCCTCTGATTTTGGGCTTTTTGGCGCCGGCGGCTGTTTCGGTTCAGCGGGAATCTTCCACGTCGATGGCTGGTGGAAGGCTTTCAATTGTTGACGGGTCGGCGAGAGTAGATTGCGCCCGCCCCTGCCGGCGCTGGCAATTCGATCGCGCACCGGCGGTCAACGCTTCTGAGACGGCTGGTAGCTTGTTATTGTCCGCTGGGCCTGCACATGACTCGCGCGCTCTGCGTTTTCAGGCGGCGCACAGGATCTCGTCTATCTTATCACCAGCGGAATAAAAGCGGGCTCTTCCGCTTCTGTCGTCGGCACGGCTGTTTGAGGCCGAGAAGGTGGCGTCGGGCTGGGTTCGCCATAGGCCGTTTGCGCGGCCGGAGCCGAGAAACGGCCGTGATTGCCGGATGAAGAACCGCCAAGATTGCGTGGCGATCCCGAGTAACCGCGCGGCGACCCCGAATAGCCCTTGGATGCGCCCGGCTGGCGGCTACTGCTGCCCGACGGCGAACCTGACGGTGAGCGGATCCGGCGCGAATCGCTGCCCTGATGACCGGCCGCACCGCTGGCGCGCTGCGCGGCCGTGCCGATAATGCGATCGGGCGGCAAGACGAGGCAGGCCTTTGTGCCTTGTCCCGGCGTGCTTTCATAATAGAGATCCCCGCCATGCAGTTTGGCGAGCGCGCGTGCGGTCGAGATTCCAGTGCCGGTCCGTTCGTCGCCGCCGGCAACCAGCCCCAGTGGCTCAAGAATGCGCGGCAATTCCTCGTGGGGAATGCCGGGGCCGTTGTCCTCGAAAACAAGGGCCATCGCATTTCCCGAAAAACCTTCCAGGTAGATACGAACCGTTCCGTTCGCGGGCGTGTATCGGACGGCATTTGACAGAAGATTGGCGACGATCTGAAAGAGCCGCTGCTCGTCGCCGAGCACGCGATATGCGGAGGAACGGACCATGTCGGTGATCTTGAGCGACTTGGCTTCGGCCTCATCCTTCACATCGTGCATTGCAGCTGCCACGATGCTCGGCAGCAAAACCTCGACTTCCTGCAGCGTGAGCTTACCGCTCTCAGTCTTGGCGAGATCGAGAATATTGTTGATCAGGGTAAGGAGATGCTGGCTCGCGCCGTTAATGTGTTGTGCGTATTCCTTATATTGCGGCGAGCCCAGAGGGCCGAACTGTTCGGCGCGCATGAGCTCCGAGAATGCGATCATGGTGTTGAGCGGCGTCCGGAGCTTGTTGCTCATGTTGGCGAGAAAAGTCGATTTCGCCGTGCTTGAAGCTTCGGCCTGATCCTTGGCCGCGCGCAACTCCTGCGCGATCGAGGTCGCGCGCAGCATGAAACGAACGCGATACGGCAGCAGCGACCAGGTGACCGGCTTCGTCAGGAAGTCGGTCGCGCCGATGCGGAATGCCTGGTTAATCGCGTCGATGTCTTCAAGCCCGGTAATGAGCGCCACCGGCGTGCGCGCCAGATCCTTGTCGGCGCGAATTTCCCGGCACACCATGAAGCCGTCGACCTCAGGCATGACGACGTCGAGCAGGATTGCGGCCGGCCTCAGCCGGCGCGCCGCTTCGATCCCCGACAATCCGTCGGACGCAACTTCGACCCGGAACCCCGCCGTTTCAAGGCAGTCCTGCGACAAGAGCCGTTGCGTTGCCTCGTCATCGATGACCAGGACGAGGGGCCGCTGCTTTGCGACGACGATTTCGTTCACTGCAGCATCGTTTCAGGCACTCGTTCGGCGCCGGCGGACGAGATTGTTTTTGCGACGCTCTCGAACTCTGTCAGTATGGTCGACAGAAGCTGCTTGGCCGCGGCGATGTCGCCGCCGCCCGCGAGCTGCTCGAGCTTGCGGAAATGGCCCGACAAGGCGTTGGCCCCTAGATTGGCGCTCGCCGACTTCATGGTGTGCGCGGCCATCTGCAGCCCCTTGGCATCGCCGCGGTTCAGGGTCTCGGCGATCTGCATCAGGTTCTTCGGCGCCTCGGCGAGGTAGATCGCGGTCAGCTTGCGCCACAGCTCCGGCCGAATGTTCTTCGGCTGCTGGAACGCCGGCTTGGCGAATGCGTCGCCCTTGTCGGCAGGTTCGGTAAGCGCTGCCGGCGCGAGATGCGGCGCGGCTTCGGCTATGCTCGGCGCCGGTGCGGCTTCGACGAAACGCGCCACCGGCGCCGGCGTCGACAACGTGTACATCTCACGGCCTGCCGGTACGGTTGGCGTCCGCAGAGCCGGTGGCTGCGCGGGCGCCGCGGGCGGTGCGGCCACGGGCCGCGCGGCGACGACCGGCCCTGCGGCGCTCCATTCGGCCGCCGGCACATCGCCGCCCTTGTTGCGACCATGCGTGAGCCATTTCGAGACCATGGCGCGGAGCTGCTCGTCGGTGAACGGCTTCGAGAGATAGTCGTTCATGCCGGCGGCGATGCAGGCTTGGCGATCGGCATCGAACGCGTCGGCGGTGAGCGCCACGATCGGAATCGGCTGCGTGCGCGATTTCGTCTCGCGCTCGCGGATGCGCTTGGTCGCCTCGAGGCCGTCCATCTCGGGCATGTTGATGTCCATGAAGATGAGTTCGTAGCGCTTGTTGCGCGCCGCCGAGACCACCTCGATGCCGTTTGCGACCATCGTGACGCGGCAGCCCATCTCCTCGAGGAAGTCGCGCACGACTTCCTGGTTGACCGGATTGTCCTCGGCGACGAGGACCGAAGCCGCCACGGCCTCGGCGAGGTGCTGCACGCCTGCCTGGCCGGACTCGGCGGCACCGGCGGTCGCGTCGTAGAGCCCCACCAGGGCGTTGTAGAGGTCGGTCTGGCGTACCGGCTTGGTCAGGAACGAGGCGACGCCGGCGTCGCGCGTTTCGCGCTGGTCGTTGAGCCAGTTGATCGAGGTCAGCATGATGATGTGCGACATTGCCAGCGCCGGATCGGACTTGATCGCGCGCGCGAGGTCGAGGCCGCTCATCTCGGGCATCATCATGTCGGTCAGGATGATGTCGTAGGGCCGGCCGCGATCGGCCGCGTCCCGCAGCAGCGCGAGGGCGCGCACGCCGCTCGCCGCCGACTCGGCGCCGAGGTTCCAGCTCGCGAGATAATGCGTCAGGACCTCGCAGTTCGTCGGATTGTCGTCGACGATCATGATCCGCTTGCCATCGAGCATCACCGGAATGCGGCCGGGCTTGTTCTGCTCGACCACGGGCATACTGATGGTGAAGTGGAACTGCGTGCCGACGCCGGGCGTCGAATAGACCTCGAAGCGGCCGCCCATCAGCTCGACGAAGTGGCGCGAGATGGCGAGGCCGAGGCCGGTGCCGCCGAAGCGCCGTGTGATCGACGAGTCGCCCTGGAAGAACGGGGCGAACAGGCCCTTGATCACGTCTTGCGTCATGCCGATGCCGGTATCCGACACCTCGAAGGTGAGCGGCCGCGGATGGCCGCCGCCCGAGGAGTTGACGCGCATGACGATCTCGCCGAACTCGGTGAACTTGATCGCGTTGCCGACGAGATTGAGCAGGATCTGGCGCAGGCGCACCGGGTCGCCGCGCACCGCGTGCGGCACTTCATTGGCGACGAGGTAGGAGAGCTCGATGCCCTTGGTCGCCGCGGTGACGGCGAACATATCCGCCACGTCCGATAGGACGTCGCGGAGACTGAACACCGTATCGTCGAGCGCCATCTCGCCCGCTTCGATGCGGGAGAAGTCGAGGACGCTGTTGATGACGTTGAGGAGGGCGCGGCCCGATTGGGTGATGGTGCTGAGATAGCGCGACTGGCGCTTGTCGAGCTGCGTGCGCGACAAGAGGTCGGACATGCCGAGCACGCCGTTCATCGGCGTGCGGATTTCGTGCGACATGTTGGCGAGGAACTGCGACTTCGCCTTGTTGGCGCCGTCGGCGATTTCCTTCGCGCGGGCCAGCTCCTCGCCTTGGCGGATGACTTCCCGCTGGCGCGCTTCGATCTCCGCCTGGGCCCGCCTGTGGCGCCGCAGCTGCCGGGCCACAAGGCCGCCGATGACCAGCGCCAGCGTCAAGAGCAGGCCGGCGACGCCGCCGAGCGCGGCGTTCCCCATCTGGCGCAGATCTTGGGCCTGCGCGGTCTGGTCGTGGTGGATTTCGATCGCGCCGATGAAGCGGTTGCGCTCGAAGAACGGAATGTAGGTCTCGTTTATGACGCGATCGACGAGCGTCGCATCGGTCGGGTGCGCGCGCGTGGCAGTGTCGCTGACGAATTCGCCGTTCCTGACCCGCTCGAACTTGGCGGGATTGGCGGTCTTGCCGATGTCTTCCTGCCGCGATGCGTAGACGATCTTGCCGTCGGGCGCGAACATCTTGAAGCGGGCGACGCTGCCGGAGTTGATCGCATCAATGATGATGCGGCGGTCCTCGGGGTCGAGACCGTCGCCGCGCAGGATGGCGCGCAGGTTCGGCAGCTGCTCCTTGACGAAGGCGCCCCACTGCTGTCCGCGCGACCGCGCGTCGTGGATGATCATTCGGTCCTCGGCCCAGCGCACCGCGAAGTAGGATGCGGTCAAGGCGGCGATCATGAGCATGCCGCCGAAGATGAGGAGCAGCCAGTCGCCGCGGCCGGCGGTGCGATTTCTCTTCCTCGCCTTCGCAAACTTGGTCGCGGCTTCCTCGCCGTGATTTTTGCTCTTGTCCAGTTCCGGCGCCGGTGCGTGCATAGAGGTCTCCACTCCGCCCGTTCTTCGGGTAGGGTTCCCATGTTTTTGCAAAAGACTGTTCAGATTCGGTTAATCGGCAGGACGCTCTGCGCGCGAAATTGCGGCGCTGTCGTTTGATTTTGCCCTGGCTCGGGGGCGAATTCGGCGGCACCGGCTCGACGGCTAGCCAAAGAATAGTGAATAGATGCTGAAGATGCCGGACGACGAAATTCTGCGCGTGCAAGCCCGCTCGCGCGGTTGAGTGGTCTCGGCGCGACTATGCGGATCTAATACCAATGGACGGAAATTATGACTCATCGGTCGCTGCAGAAACATTGTGCGTCCTTCGGAGCAGCCGTACGGCTGCTCCGGCCCTTCGGGCCTCGCACCTCAGAGCTTGTGAATGATTCTGTTTTTTTGCGGCGCATGAGACGAAGGGGTTGGCTTTTCCGACCGCTTGGACGGGGGCGGCGTGTGGCATGGCTTTGTTGTCGGGCCGGCGCGGCGCTCGCTCGGCGAGGGCTGGTGCCGTCTTAGGCGGTGGTGAGGCGGTGGCCTTGCAGGATATTGTTGGCGAGGGCGAACCAGAGCAGGACGGCGCGCGCCTTGGCGCGCCCGCGCACGGTGAGCTGGCGCAGGATCCAAGCTCGTCCGCGTGCATTGATGCATTCGAGGATGGCGCGACGCTTGTAGAGGGCTTTTCCGATGCGACTCTTCATGCGGCGGCGCCACGCCGCCACGCCCGGACCGTCCTTGCGGCGCGGCGCGTATGGCTTGGTTCCATGCCGCGTCGCCATGGCTGGGCAATAGACTTCGATGGCGCCATTGGCCGGCGCCGCGGCCCATTCGATCGCGGCGTTCTTGAGGAATCCGCCGTCGGCCAGGTAGCACCTGGGCGTCTGGCCGGTGCGCGCCTTGATTTGCTCGATCATCGGTTGCAGCTGGCCATGATCCGAACCGCTCGTCTCGACCGCGACCCCGACCACGATTTGCTGTTCGACCGCGCTGGCGATCTGGAAATTGTAAGCCGGGCGGAAGCCGCCATCGGGCATCTTCATGACGCGCGCGTCGGCGTCGGTGGTCGAGGCGCGCGGCGGCTTCTGCTTGCGGGTCTGTTTGGCGTTGCGCTTCTTGCGCCGCGCCCGTTCGGCCGCGAGCTCGGCGTGCTTGGCGAGCGCGTCCTCGATCCGCGCCAGCCGCTCCGCCGCCGCCCGTTCGCGCGCCGCCGCGATCCGCTTGTTGCTGGCGTCGGGATCGTCGTCGCCTTCGCGCTTGAGCTGTTCGACCAGCCGGCGTGCCTTCTCGACCGCCTTGACAAGCGTCGGGCGGCGCCGGAACGAGCCGGCCCCGGCGCTGGCCCGCACCCGGATCCCATCCTGGCCCAGCACGTCGAAGTCGATCACGCCCGCCGCCGCCAGCGACGCCGTGTGCTCGATCAGCAGCGCGTCGAGCAGCACCGATTGCGACACCCGGAAGTCCGCCAGCGTGTGATAGTTCACGCTCACGCCGCCGCACAGCCAGCGAAACCCATCGTCCCGCTCGCACAGCTTGGCCAACGCCCGCGCGCTCCCGACCCCTCGGATCGTCGCATACAGCCACAGCGCCAGCAGCAGGCGCGGCGCGATCGCCGGGTGCCCGGCCACGCCCTCGCGCGACTTGATCGCGTTCTCCAGCGCGCTCAGATCGAGACGCGACGCGTAGCCCCAGATCACCCGCACCGGGTCATCCGCGCCGATCAGGCTATCGAGGTCCATCGCCCGCAACTCGATCTGATCGCGCGCCGGCTCGCGCAGCCGCGCTGCCCCCAAAGCCCCGCCGCCCGCGGGCGAACATTGCTCCGGCAAACCCTCGAACAACTCTTCCTGGCCCATCGTGTCCTCATCGCAGCTCGAACGATGCCGAACACAGAATCACTTTTCCTCCAATCGCACCACTAAAATGCAAGTGCCTCACGAAAGATTCACAAGCTCTCAGGATGAGGTAAGTTTTTGTGGCACAAAGAAAATACTCATGCTGCGATGCGAGCGGCAAAGCCGCGAGCCTCGGCGAACACGGTTCGCGCACGCACAATGCGCATCCAATCCAGAATTGGTCGCGCATAACGACCGTTGGTATGAGTTGGCGACGCGCAACCTTTCGCGCCGCGATGATTTGCGCCGGCCGACGATGCGACTGATACCTTTTCTCGCAGGGGCGGGGTTACGATACGGCGGCGCGCCATCCGTGGAATCAATTAGGGCCTACGGCATCATTATTTATTCGAATCGCGAAGCTTTCTCGTGCCAATCGTGTCTTCTTGGAACCGTTTTTTAATTCACGTTGGATAGATTAATTTACGTTGAATAGAAATTGTGTGTCCCTACCTGTCGCGCCGCAGCAAGGAATTGGGGCAATTGCAAACAACTCGATGAGTGGGTCGATGTTCAAGTCAGTGTTTCTAGCCATCATACCGGCCCTCATTCTCACGCAGACCGCTCTCGCGCAGACCGCTGCTGCGCGGGATCAAATCCACATTGTCGGCTCCGGCGCGATCAACCTATTGGCCGCACAAGTCGCGAAGCGCCTCGTCCAGTTCGGCACGTTCAAGTCGCCAATCGTCGAGACGACCGGCACGGCGACCGGTTTCAAGCGCTTTTGCGACGGGGTCGGCGTGCGCTTTCCCGACATCGTCACGGCCGCGCGCCGTATGGTCAAGGCCGAGTTCGATCTGTGCGCCAGGAACGGCGCCGGCGCGGTGGTCGAACTCAAGCTGGGCCATGACGGTATCGTCGTCGCGCAGTCCAAGAAATCGCCGGTCTTCGAAATCTCCTTGCGCGACATCTATCTGGCGCTGTCCAAGGCCGTGCCCGAAGGCAACAAGGAGGGCGGCAAGCTTGTGCCCAATCCGAACAGGACCTGGAAGGATGTCAATCCGTCGCTGCCGGCGGTCAAGATCCTGGTCTACGGGCCGAAGGCGGGGAACGACACGCGCGACATCTTCGTCGAAAGAGCGCTCGAAGGAGGCTGCAAGACCTTCCCCGAGCTCGCCAAGCTCGGCGAGGGCGACGCGTTCGTCGCCGCCTGCGCAACCATCCGCACCGACGGTGCCTGGATCGACGAGGACAACAGCGAGAAGATCGTCGAAACGGTGCTCAAAAACCCGGACGCCGCTGGCATTGTCCCCTACTTTTCCTTCGAGCTGGAGCAGGACGAGATCGACGGCAAGAAGATCAATGGCGTCAAGCCGGCGCGTGACACGATCGGGACCGAGAAATACGCCATCGCGCGCCCGCTCTTTATCTATGTCAAGAAGGTGCACGCTACGCAAATCCCGGGCTTGAAGGAATATGTCGCCGAGTTCGTCGGCAACGCCGCGATCGGCAGGCAGGGCTATCTCGTCAAGCGCGGCATCGTGCCGCTGAGCGAGGCCGACCGCGCGGAGACCGACAAGGCGCGCGCCGCGCTGGCTGAACTCAAGCTCAATTAGCGGTCGAAGCCCGGCATTCGATTCCCGCCCCTTGGACTCGTTCGGCATCCGGTTGATCGTTTCGGAATTTGGCCGTCGCGGCGTTGGGGGCCGGTCTCCGACCCGCCCTTTGCATGTCGCGCGGCAACGGCGGTGCCGCCGCATGCCGGCAATCGACCGTCGCGCTGCACGCAGGCAGGTCGGGGACCCGCCCTATCGCTGAATCGGCGCGGGGCTATTCGAGGCACGGCCGCTTCTTGGGCGGGCATGACGCTGCCCTCCTCGTCGCCCGCTTCAACTATTGGTAAATGTCGGCGAAAGCATCGCCAATAGACGACATCCATGACCCAGTGGAGCTGGTTCTCGATGGTCCAATGGGCGCGCACCGCGGCGGCGAAGCGTCGAGCATTGAGCGGCGCGGAAGCGATGTAGAAGCGCCGTGCGGTGGTTGCCTTGCCGTCCATCTCGCGCGTCGCCTCGACCATGGCGATGCTGGCGATCTTCCTCCAGGGGTGCACCGTCGCGAGCCAGGCGATGTCGTTGCAGACCCAATGACGGCGCACCTCGATGCGGCCGTGATCGCCGTCGGCGGTCTCGAAGCGATCGAGCCGGTCGCGCTCGTACACGTCGTCGAAGAACAGCTTGAGGTCGTCGAGCAGCGTCGGCTGGTTGGCCTTGACGGCAAGCAGGTAGTCGCCGCTCTTGTCGACGATCGCCGCGGCGATGGCGTGCTGGCAGCCGATCGCGTCGATGGTGACCAGGGCGCCCGCGAGCGCCAGCTTGTCGAGCGGGGCCGGGATCGCCTCGATCTTGTTGGAAGCGCCCGCGACGGCCTCCGGCCTCCTGGCCGAGCACCAAGCGCTGCCGCGATGCCCACGCCGAGACCAGGTGCAAGGGCTCGCGCCCACGCCGCCGATCGCCTGTGCGCCGCGAGGTCTTGCCGTCGAGCGCGATCAGCTCCTGGCCCGCGTCGCGGTCCCGAAGCCCGTCGACCCAGGCCATGAAGCAGCCCTGGAACCGATCGGCGTCGAGCAGGTTGAACACTTCGTTCAAGGTATCGTGGCTCGGGATGCCGTGGCGGTAAGGCCGCAGCCGGCGCAGGAACAAATGCCGCATCCGGCCCCCGGCCGCGATCTCAACGAAATCGTCCACCCTGCCGATGGGGTCCACTTCATAACGCCGTCGATTTACGGTAATTTTTGGAAAACGTTCTTCCTTCCTTGCGTTCAAACGCATTGGATACATTGCGGAAAATTTGACCGTTGATCGTCTCTCATAACAGAAAATTAATCATCCTCCATTAAAGCTACACCCCAGTAGATGGGACGATATTCCAAGTGCCGAACTAAAGCGGGGGTACTGAGACAGCCAGCCGACCCGTTCAACGTCGATCGCCAGCCTCAGCGAGGGGGATTTATTGAAGAGGGATACATGATCGGGAAATCGCTTTTTGCCGCCGTGTCGGCCTTTGCCCTCGCCGCGAGCGCCGCGGCGCAGTCGCGCGACTTCGTCCGCGTCGCTTCCTCCGCGCCGACGATCGAGCACGTCAACATGGTCGGCGAACAATTCGCGAAGGCGAACGGCGGGAAATACAAGCTGCCGGTCAACACGCGAATGACCACGACCCAGGCCATTCAGCAATTGTGCGCGGGAGTCGGGCCGACGCATCCCGATGTCGCCGCGGCGACCCGGCGAATCGCCAAGAGCGAGGTCGAAGCCTGCATCAAGAACGGCGTCGGCTCGGTCACCGAGATCAAGTACGGCTTCTTCGGCGTCGTCATCGCGCAAAGCAAGTCGGGCCCGGTCTTCGACCTGACGGCGCGCGACATCTATCTTGCGATGGCGAAGCGGGTGCCGGAAGGCAACAAGGACGGCGGCCCGCTCGTGCCCAATCCGAATACGACCTGGAAGCAGGTCAATCCGAACTTCCCGGGCACCAAGATCGAGATCTGGGGCCCGCCCGCCGGAACCGGAACGCGCGACGGCCTGGTCAAGGAGGGATTGGAGGCGGGCTGCAAGACCTTCGCCGAGACCGCCAAGCTCGACGCCAGCGCCCACGCCGCGTCCTGCCGCACGATCCGCGATGACGGCGTGTGGAACGATTCGCACGATTACGAAAAGACCATCATTCCGCGGCTCATCGCCGAGCCGTCGGTGATCGGCGTCATCGGCTACGTCCACTACGACGAGAATTCCGACAAGCTGGCGGGAAAGAAGATCAACGGCATCGACCCGACTTTCCACACGATCGCGACCGGCGACTATCCGCTGGGTTTCCCCTATTACATCTATGTCAAGAAGGCGCATATCGGCAGGGTCGCGGGCCTCAAGGAGTACGTCGCCGAATTTGCGCACAGCCGGACGATCGGGCGCCGCGGCTACTTGGTCCGCATCGGCCTGATCCCGGCCCAGGAGGTCGACGTCATGGTCGCGATCACCGCCGGCCGGGACTTGCCCGACCTCAAGATGTAGGGCAAGCGCAGCGGCGGATCTTGCGCGCCGTCGTCCGCTACGCGGCGTGGGCGAGCGCCGGCAGCGCCGGCGCCGCGCCGCTGCGGGCGTAAATGTTGGCGATCGCATCGGCGACCAGCTCAGGCGACATGCGCGGCGGGACTCCGAGATAGCGGCATGAGGCAACAATCTGATCGACGACGAATTTCGCCTGATATCGCGCCAACTGGCTGCCCTCGATGGATTTGAGTTGTTGGACGATGTCGATGACGTCTTGGCTCGAAACATTGATGCGTTGGACCCGGCACAGCCGGACGAAGATCTCGGCAAATTCCATTTCGCTGGGCCCACCGATCTCCAGCTTGTAGGGAATGCGCCGCAAGAAGGCCGCATCCATCAAGTCCGTCGGTGTAAGATTGGTCGAGAAAATGACCAGCTGATCGAACGGAACTTCGAATTGCTTGCCGGTGTGGAGCTTCAGAAAATCGGACCGGCGCTCAAGCGGGATGATCCAGCGATTCAGGAGTTCGGCCGGCCTGACGAGTTGGCGGCCGAAGTCGTCGATGATGAATACCCCGCCGAGCGCCTTCATATGCAGGGGCGCATCGTAAAACCTAGCAATCTCGTTAAATCGAAGATCGAGCATGTCGAGCGTCAATTCGCCGCCCGTGATGACCATCGGCCGTTGGCATGGGACCCAGCGCCGGTCGATTTCCTCGCGCCGAACGTCGGCGCCGAGCGCTTCGATTTCGACTTCCGGGGCTCGATCATGCAGGTTCGGATCGAACACGGTGATGATCTCGCCGCCAACCTCGATGCTGTAAGGAATAAAAATCACGTCCTGATAGATGGAGCCGATCCGCTCGGCCACGGTGCTCTTGCCGTTGCCCGGCGGGCCGTAGAGCAGGATGGAGCGGCCCGAATTGAGCGCGGGACCGATGCGGCGAATGAAATCCGGCGTGATCACCAAATCCTTGAATGCCTCGGTGACGTTTTCGTTCGTAGCCAGCGCCTTGCCGATCGCCTGGCGCGCAATCTGCCGCTGATACGATTCGAGCGTAACCGGAACCGGGCCGACATATTGGTTGAGGCTCAGCGCTTCGTTGGCGAAATCCTTGCCCGCCTGGGACAGACGGAATCGCGACTCGTTGGAATTGCCGCGCATCGAACCGAATTGCTCGACGAGCTTCTTCTCGACACCTTCCCGCATCAGCGCCAGAACGACGGGCGCCGGCAGCGTCAACGTATCGCGAAGCTCGGATACGCCTTCGAGGCCCGAGACATGCATTGCCTTGATCAGCAGCTTGAACAGAAATTCGGGCTTGAGCCCGAGGTTTTCATAGGTTGTCGGCACTGCCGGTGCTTGCTCCAGAACACCGCGGAGCGATTCTTCTGAAATCAACTTGAGCGCGAGAAAGCTATCGATAAGCCGGGTGCCATGGCGCTGCTGATGGGCAACGGCCTGGGTCACTTCTTCGACGGTCAGAAGACCCTTGGCAACAAGTAGTTCCGCGATGCGCATTTATTTCTTTCCAGCAGGTTATGTGGGTTGGTCGTCAGTCCGATCCGAATCAAATCACCTGTGGCCAATCCCGGTTTTGAGCTCGTAACGAACCAATAGCGTCGTAGGAGGCCAGAGGCCTGTCCTGGCGGATACTGGAAACAGTAGTCAGATGGCGTTAAGGAAATGGAAACAGCAACCCAACCATTGCGCTTCCGCCGTGGCAGAGGTCTTATGGTTCTCTGGCGATGTTGACAGAAGGGAAGCAGGATGGCGGCGGCTGTACAGGGTAAAGAATTGGTTATCGGCTTCATTGGAATCGGCAATATGGGTTGGCCGATGGCGGCCAATTTGGTCGCAGCCGGATTTCGTGTAATGCCCTTCGATAGCGACCGGGCGCGCGCCACGCGATTCGCGGCGGAACGGGGCGGCGAGGCCGCGGCGGCGCTGGGGTCGCTGGGCAGATCCGCCGACATTGTTATCGCCATGCTGCCGACGGGCGCTATTGTGCGCGAAGTTTTCCTCGAGTCCGAACGCGGTGCCCTTGCCGCCGCGCTCAGGCCAGGCAGCATCGCGATCGACATGAGTTCATCGGAGCCCGTCGGAACTCAGAGCCTCGGCGCTGCCTTGCGGTCGCGCGGAATTGCCCTGATCGATGCGCCGGTTTCGGGCGGTGTGCCGCGCGCTACCGACGGTTCGCTGACGATCATGGTCGGCGGCGACGACAAGGCCGCGATTGTGCGCGCCCGGCCGGTGCTGGAAGCGATGGGCAAGCGGTTGTTCGACACCGGCGCGCTCGGCTCCGGCCATGCCATGAAGGCGCTCAACAACGTCGTGGCGGCGAGCTGCTTCGCCGCGACTGCCGAAGCGATCGCCGCCGGCGAGCGCTTCGGACTCGATCCCAAAACCATGGCCGAAGTCATGTGCGTCTCGACCGGCCGAAACTTCGCCCTGGAGGTGCCGATCAAGGACCACGCGCTGACCGGCAAATACGCGACCGGCTTCTCCCTCGGCCTGCTGGCAAAGGATGTCGGCATTGCCGCCGGCCTCACGCGCGCGATCGGCTACAACGCGCCGCTCATCCGCCTTGTCGACGAGATGTGGTCGCGCGCGCGCGACGAAATCGGCGGCGCCAAGGACCACAGCGAAGCCTTCAAGTCGTGGCTCAAGCCCCGCTAGCCTGAACCCGATTCAGGCACGTTCGATGCGACACTGGAAGCAATTGTTGCTGGAAGAGCGCAAATCGACAAAGGCAATGTCGGCACGGTCGAGCAGCGCCGCGGCCGCGGCGGCGATTTCACCCGCCGGCACAACCGCGCCCGTCCCATAGACGATGCGCTCGCTCCGGTCGTAACCGCGGACGATCATTTGCCGTCGCACTAGAAACATAGCCGGCGTCGACGCGGTTTCGGCGTGACGGTCGCAGGGCCGCGCATGCAGGAAAATCGGGCCGGTTTCAGCATAGGGCTGCAACGCCAGGAACGGCCGATGCGCAAGCACGAGATAGCCCTCGCCGGCCTCAATGTCCGAAAGACAATGGCGGCACGGCAGGCCGCTGCCATCCGACAAGCGCTGTTCGGGCTTGCGCCCATAGGCGTCCAGCGCGCCGGCCTGATAGGCGCGGACAATTTCAGTCGGCATTGGCGAGAAGCGAATGTGAGCCATGGCTCAGGAATCCCACTGCGGTGAAATAGAGCCAACAACCTAAAGGTGCCGTGGTCGATCATCTATCCGGTTCTTGCCGCAGCTTTCGTAACTCAGATCGCGTCACGCCGACTTGATCGAATTGGGGGCTCGCGCCGCAATGCTACGCCGACTCGGCGCCGTAATAGAGCATGACCGTGTGCTTGGCTTCGGCGAAAAACAGCCAGCGCTCGACGAGCAGGCCCGCCATCGCCGAGAGCGTGGCCAGCGTTGCGGCGGCGGCGGCGATGAAACCGCCGGCGAAGAACGCCAGCAGCGCAAACCAGAAGGGCACGACAAAAGCGAGCGCGAGCGCGATACGCCGCAGTTTTTGTCCGTGCTTGCGCGCGAGCTTGAAGCCCATCTCCTTGAGCAGATAGTTTTCCCCGGTGTGCGGCGGATCGAGCGGCCGCACCTTGCCCAGGTCGCCGAGGCCGGTGGCGCTTTCGGGCGTGGACTTGGCGCGCGTCGTGTCGATGAAGCGCCAATAGGCGAACTTCAGCGGCGCTGCCAGGGCGATTGCGGCCAGCGCCAGCGCCGCCGACCAGCGCCCGGTGCCCCACCAGGCGAGCAGCGCCGAAAGCCAGAGCGCGCCCGACATGAGGCCGAGCGCGAAATAGTTCGGCACGACCCAGCGATTGCACCATTGATGAACCGGCTTCAGCGAGCGGTAAATCATGGCCGTGCAATGAATGGTTGCGAGCGCAAGCGGCGCCAGAGCAAGCGCGGCGGCGATCGTCCATCCGTTGCGCGCCTCGAAGACGACCCAGCCGAGGCCGAGCAGGCCGGCGGGACCGTAAACCGCCAGCGCCGCCACGCCTTCGCGCGACAGCCACGAGCTGCGCCATTCCGAAAACGCCCGCCATGCGCGCTCGGGATGGCCGAGATGCAGCATCGACGCCAACAGACCGCCGGTGACAAGCACGAGCGCAGTGCCGAGCGCGAGCCCGCCGAACCAGCCGCTCTCCGGCAATGCGCCGGCCGCGAAGGCAAGGCCGGTCAGCGCCAGCAATCCGTATCCGGCGCCCGATGCGGTGGTGAATACAATGACGGAGAACGCGGGATGCATCGGCTATCGCGACAACACCTTGTCCACCCAGCGCAAAAACGGATGCAACGCGGACGGATCGATCGCCAATTCGAGCGCGGGCGCCGCCGCTCCGGTGCCGCGCTGGCGCGGCGGCAGGTATTTGTTGACCGGCTTCATGCCGAGCTCGGGCATGAGGTCGTAGCCGCCGCGCTCGGCGACGAGCCGCGAGACTTGCGACGCGGGATCGCCGAGATCGCCGAAATGGCGCGCTTGCGCCGGGCAGGTCGCGACGCAGGCCGGCACGCGGTCGGCGGGATCGAGGGTTTCGTTGTAGATTTTGTCGATGCAGAGCGTGCATTTTTTCATCACGCCGTCATCGCCGTCGAACTCGCGCGCGCCGTAGGGGCAGGCCCAGGAGCACAGCTTGCAGCCGATGCAGATATCGGCGTTGACCAGCACGATGCCGTCCGCTTCGCGTTTGTACGATGCGCCGGTCGGACACACGGTGACGCAATCGGGCTCGGCGCAATGCAGGCACGAGCGCGGGAAATGCACCGTGCGCCCGGCGGCGCCCTCGCCCGCCTCGAAAGAGTGGATGCGGTTGAACCACACGCCCGTGGCGTCGCGCGCATAGGGCGCCGTGTCGGTGAGCGGCGCGGAATGGCCGCCGGCGTTCCATTCCTTGCAATTCACCGCGCAGGCGTGGCAGCCGACGCAGGTATCGAGATCGATGACAAGGCCGAGCTGCTTCTGTCCCGGCTTGGGCGCCGTGTAGCTCGTCATGGTTCAATTCTCGCGCCGTAGCGCAGTATTTTGGGCGGCCGCGCGAGCCCCGGCGGCGTCTTGAGCGGCGCGAATTGCGGCGCGGTTTCGCCGGATTCGGCCGGCGCGCATTTCTCGATGCGGACGCGCAAATCGTACCACGCCGCTTGGCCGGTGACCGGATCGGCATTGGCGTAGCGATAGCCGTTCCGTTCCGGCAGGAGATCGGCGATCAGGTGATTCAGCAAAAAGCCCTGCCGCGCCTCGGGCACGTCGCGATCGAGATTCCACGCGCCGGCGCGTTTGCCGATCGCGTTCCACGTCCACACCGTTTCGGCGTTGCAGCCTTCCATCAGGCGAAGCTGCGCCTTAATGCGTCCGTGCGGCGAAATCAGCCACACCCAATCGTCGTCGGCGACGCCGGCCTTTGCCGCGGCCGCGCGATTGATGTAGAGGCGATTCGAACTCGTGATCTGGCGCAGCCAGGCATTCTGCGAGTGCCAGGAATGGTACATCTGCATCGGCCGCTGCGTCACCGCGTGTAGCGGAAACGCGCTGTCGGTTTCGTCGGCGAAAGGCGGATACCAGATCGGCAGCGGATCGAAATAAGTTTCGACGCGCTCGCGATGCCGCGCCGGCGGCTGGATCGCGCCATGGCCGCGCGCCGCGAGACGGAACTTCTGCAGCGGCTCGCAATAGAGCTGTAGAATAATCGGCTCGGGTTTGTCGATCAGGCCCATCGCCACGGCACCTTCGAGATAGGCCTGGTTGGCGTGCTTGAAATAGAGCTGATCGGCGGGCAAGTGATGGCGCCAGAAGCAACCGTTCGCGATGTAGCGTTCGAGCTGCTTCGGATTGGGCGCGCCGGCTCCGGCGCCGGCGCCGTCGGCGCCGCGCCAGCCGCCAAGCGGCCCGATGCCGGGCTTGCGCTGGTGATTGACAATGTAATCGGCATAGCCGCCGGGAAATTTCGCGGCGCCGTTTTCGCCGACGAAGCCGGGCAGCTTCAGGCGTGCGCCGAGATCGATCAACACATCCTGAAAGGCGCGCACATCGCGATCGGGCTTAAGCACGGGCTGGCGGATCGCGTCGCCCGGACCCTCGGCGCTGCCGATCGGCCGGTCGAGCAGCGAAATGCAATCCCAGCGTTCGAGAAAGGTCGTGTCGGGCAAGACGAGATCGGCGTAGGCGACTGTCTCGGAATAGTAAGCATCGGAATAGATGATGCGCGGAATCTTGTAGCCGCCGTCGGCGTGCTTGTCGGTCAGCATCGCCATCGTGCCGGCCGTGTTCATCGCCGAATTCCAAGCCATATTGGCCATGTAGAGAAACAGCACGTCGATGGGATAGGGATCGCCGCGCCAGGCATTGACGATGACGGTGTGCATCAAGCCGTGCGCGGCGATCGGCGCTTCCCAGGAATAGGCCTTGTCGATGCGCTTGGGCGTGCCGTCGGCCTCGACCAGCAGATCTTCGGGGCCGGTGGGATTGCCGAGCGGCATGCCGTCCAGCGGCGTGTTGGGCGCGACCGATTTTCCAGCCGGCTTGGGACCCGGCGGCGTCGGGCGCGGGAATGGCGATTTGTAGCGCCATGAGCCCGGCGTATCGACGGCGCCGAGCAGCATCTGCAGCACGTGCAGCGCGCGGCACGTGTGGAAGCCGTTCGAGTGGGCCGAGATGCCGCGCATCGCGTGCATGGCGACGGGGCGGCCGACCATGGTGTCGTGCCGCCGCCCGGCCCAGTCGGTCCAAGGCTGCTGCAGCGTCACCGGATGATTGAAGGCGGCGTCGGCGATTTCGGCCGCGATACGCTTGATGGTTTCGACGGAAACGCCGCAGCGCGCTGCCACGGCTTCGGGCGCGTATTGCCTGTCGATATAGCGCGCGGCGAGAAGCTGGAACACGGGCACCGCCTTGCGCCCATCGGGCAGCGCCGCTTCGCCGACGAGCGCGGGGCTGATCCCGGCCGCCGTCGCATCGACCAGCGTCTTGCGTTTCGCATCGAAGGCGAGAGGCTTGCCGGCGGCGTCACGGGCAAACAATCCGTCATCGGCGGCGCCCGGCGCCTGGATCACCAGCCATGGCGCGTTGGTGTAGCGCACGAGATAGTCGAAATCGATTTTCTCGGCGCGCAACAGTTCATGGATGAGCGCCATGACGAGCAGGCCGTCGCTGCCCGGTCGGATGCCGATCCATTCGTCGGCGACCGCGGAATAGCCGGTGCGGATCGGGTTGAGCGAAACGAATTTCGCGCCGCGCGCGCGCAGCTTCGCGATGCCGAGCTTCAGCGGATTCGAAATCGTGATCCTCGGCGACGCCGAACAATAGGAAATATCGCGCATGCTCCCAATCGGGCTCGCCGAATTCCCAGAAACTGCCGCCGACGCTATAGAGCCCCGCCGCCGCCATGTTGACCGAGCAGAAGCCGCCATGCGCCGCGAAATTCGGCGTGCCGTATTGCGCCGCCCACCAGCCGGTGAGGGACTGGCTTTGGTCGCGCCCGGTGAAGAAGGCGAGCTTTTTCGGATCGGCCGCGCGCACCGCGTCGAGCCATTCGGTCGCGATCGCCAGCGCCTCGTCCCACTCGATCTCGGCGAACTCGCCGCTGCCGCGCTCGCCCACGCGCTTCAACGGCTTGGTCAGCCGCGCCGGCGAGTATTGCTGCATGATGCCGGCCGAGCCCTTGGCGCACAGCACCCCGCGATTGACCGGATGATCGCGGTTGCCCTCGATGTAGCGGATGCGCCCGTCTTTCAAGTGCACCTTGATGCCGCAACGGCAGGCGCACATGTAGCACGTCGTGCACTTGACCTCGTCCGCGACCTTGGGCGAGGTGTCGATGATTTCCCGCGGCGCCACGGTGCGTACCCGCGCCGTTAGGGCGCCTTGCGCTTCGCCTTGCGGATGAGCGACCAGATGCGGTGCGGCGTAGCCGGCATGTCGATGTGGTGGATGCCGAGCGGGGCCAGCGCGTCGAGGACGGCGGCGATGACGGCGGGCGGCGCGCCGATGGCGCCGGCCTCGCCGGCACCCTTGACGCCGAGCGTGTTGGCCTTGGTGACGATTTCATTATTGGCGAAATCCATCATCGGCACGTCGGTGGCGCGCGGCAGCCAATAATCCATGAACGAGCCGGTGAGGAGCTGGCCCAAATCGCTGTCGTAGATCGTGTCCTCGCACAGCGCCTGGCCGATGCCTTGCGCGGTGCCGCCGTGAATCTGGCCCTCCATCGTCATCGGATTGACGACGCGGCCCATGTCGTCGACGATCGTGTAGCGCTCGATGCGCGGCACGCCCGTGTCGGGATCGATATCGATCTCGGCGATGTGGCAGCCGTTCGAATAGGTCGACGCCGCCGGCGTGTAGCGCCCGATGCCGTCAAGGCCGGGCAGCATGTCGGGCGGCAGATCGACGGCATAGCTCTTTTGCGCCACGTCAGCGATGGAGACTTTGCGGTCGGTGCCGGCGATCGACAATTCGCCGTCCTTCAGCTCGATATCGGCGGGCGAGGCTTCGAGCATCAGCGCCGCGATCTGCTTTGCCTTCACGATGAGGCGGTCGCAAGCGAGATTGACCGCCGGTCCGCCCGCGGTCAGCGCGCGGCTGCCGCCGGTGCCGCCGGAATGCGAGAATTGATCGGAATCGCCCTGCAGCACCGTGAAGCTTTCCATCGGCACGCCGAGCCTCGCCGCCGCGATCTGGGCATAGGCGGTTTCGTGGCCCTGTCCGTTGCTCTTGTTGCTCACCAGCAAAGTGATGCGGCCGGAACGCTCGAAGGCGACCGACGCGGTTTCGCCTGGGGCGCCGCCGCAGACCTCAATATAGTAGGCAAGGCCGATGCCGCGCAGCCGGTCTTTCGCCGCCGCCGCCTTTTTGCGCGCGGCGAATCCGGCCCAGTCGGCGGCGCGGATCGCCTGCTCCATGTTGCGATGGAACTCGCCTGTGTCGTAGGTCGAGGCCAGCGCGTTCTTGTAGGGCATCTGCTCGGTGCGGATGAAATTGCGCCGGCGAATCTCGTCGGGCGCGATGCCCGTGACGCGCGCCGCCTCGCCGACGACGCGCTCGATGACGTAGGCCGCCTCGGGCCGGCCCGCGCCGCGATAGGCATCGACCGGCGTGGTGTTGGTGTACACGCCCTTCACTTCGACAAAGGCGGCGGGAATATCGTAGCAGCCGGTCAAGAGGCCGCCGCCCGCCGCAGTCGGGATGAAGGGGCCGTAATGTGAGAGATAAGCGCCGAGATTGGCCAGCGTCGTGACATGCAGCGCCAGGAACTTGCCGTCGCGGTCGAGCGCGAGCTTGGCGGTGGTGACGTGGTCGCGTCCGTGCGTGTCGGTGAGGAATGCGTCGCCGCGCTCGCCGCACCATTTGATCGGCCGGCCGAACAGCTTCGCCGCGTAAGGCAGCGCCACATATTCGGGATAGATGAAATTCTTCATGCCGAAGCCGCCGCCGACATCGGGCGAGACGACGCGGATCTGGCCGAACGGCACCTTGTAGCACAACGAGGCGAGCGGCTCGTGGATGCGGTTGCCGCCCTGGCTGCCGCAATAAAGGGTGTAGCGCTGGTCGGAAGGCGAAAAATCGCCGATCGCCATGCGCGGCTCGATCGAATTCGTGACCAGCCGGTTGTTGACGATATCGATCGAAACGACGCGATCCGCCTTGGCGAGGGCCTCGCGCATCGGCGCTTCCGCGCCGCGCGTCCAATCGAGCGCGATATTGCCCCTGGCATGCGGCCAGATCTGCACCGCGCCGGGCTTGACGGCGGATTTGAGATCGACGACGGCGGGCAGCGCGTCGTAATCGACCTCGATGCGTTCGGCCGCGTCCTTGGCCGCCGCGACACTCTCGGCGACGACGAGCGCCACCGTGTCGCCGGCGAAACGCACCGTGTCGATGGCGATGGCCGGGCGCGGCGGGATTTTTACGTCGCTGTTGTCGCGGTTCTTGAGCGCCACCATGCACGGCACGTCGCCGACGCCGGCCGCCGCGAGTTCGCGGCCGAGCACGATGCCGATCACGCCGGGCAGCTTGCGCGCCGCCGCGGCGTCGATGCGCTTGATCCTGGCGTGGGCGTGGGGCGAGCGCAGGAAAATCGCATGCGCCTGCTGCGGCAGCACGATGTCGTCGGTGAAGCGGCCGAGGCCGCGCAGCAGTCTTTGATCTTCCAGCCGGAGCACGGGCTGGCCGATGCGTACGCTCATTGCATGCTCTCCCAAGGTTTCACGCGACGCACCGAATTGCGTTGAAATCGCCCGCGAGTCAAGCAGCGCTCAGGCGCGGCGCAGCGCCTCGTGGAAGGTGCGGCGATGCTCGGCGCTGTGGATATAATCGTAATCCCGCGGATAGGGCGCGCCGGGCTCGATCTTGAGCGTGGCGAAAACCGGGCCGGGCTCGCGCAGCAATCCCGCCACGCGCGTCTCGAACTCGGCAAGCGCGCTGAATTCGTAGACGCGCGGAATGCCCGCCGCGCGCGCGAAGGCGGCGAAGGATACGCGGCCTTGGCCTGGAATCGGGTGCGCGCCGTTGACTTCGTAGGTGCCGTTTTCGCACACGAAATGGATGAGATTTTTCGGCGCCGCATCGGCGATGGTGACGAGCGAGCCGACATTCATGAGAATGCTGCCGTCGCCGTCGAGCACGATGACGCGCTTGTCGGGCCGGCCGAGCGCCAGGCCGAGCCCGTGCGACGAGGCTTGTCCCATCACGCCGGTGCAGAAATAATTGAGCGGCCACGGCTTGATGGCGCGCCAATCGAAGCCCGATTGATAGACCGCGACGACGATCTCGTTCGTGTGCGCGCGGGCCAGCGCCTTGAAGCATTCGTCGCGCTTCATCATGGCTCGGGGCTGCGGTTGAGCACGAAGGCGACGGGCGCCGAGGCGATATAGGCTTTTTCCACCGCGCCGGGAATTTTGCCGACGTCGCCGGCATTGTCGATGAGATGGCGCGCCACGCCGAGCACGTCGAGGATCGGCTCGACGGCGTTGACGCTGAGCTTGGCCGATTGCGCCGGAAGCTGGTTCGGCGCCTTGCCTTGCAGGCCGATCATCATACAGATCGGGCGCTCGTATTCGACGCCGATGCCGCGGATGGCGTTGACCGAATCGAAAAAGCCGGTGTTCTGCATCAGCATCAGGGCGCGCTTGTCGGCGAACGAAAGGCCGGCGCAGATCGAAATGCCCTCGTCTTCCTTGCACACCCGGATGAGCCGGATGCGGCTCTGCCGCGCCAAGGGCCACAGCAGGCCCTCGCTGGTGACGATATCGGGCAATGCCACGACGAATTCGATCCGCGCCGCGACGAAGGCATCGATGATGTCCGCGCCGCGCAGAACGCTCACGCTACGCCGCCTTCATACCCTGCGCCCGGCAAATCTCGCCGAGCGCCGCGAGCAGCGCATCCGTGTCCTCGGGCAGGCCGATCGTGATGCGCAATTCGTGCTTGTGGTTCGGGTCGCGCCAATCGCGCACCAGGATGTTGCGTTTCGCAAGCTCGTTCATCGCCAGCTCGGCCGGGAACGGCACGCGGATGCATTGGAAATTCGCCACCGACGGGATCGCCTCCAGGCCAAGCCGGACCGCGCCATCGGCGATGCGCTGGCGTTCCTTGGCGCTGCGGGCCAAGGTTTCGGCGAGGTAGGCCTCGTCCTCGAGCGCGGCCAGGGCGGCAACTTGGGCGAACATGTTGACGTTGAATTGCAGCTTCGCCTTGCGCAGCGCGTCGGACACTTCGGGCGAGCCGCACAACGCATAGCCGACGCGCAGCGAACTCAGCGCATAGGCCTTGGAAAAGGTGCGCAGCGACAGCCACGGTCCCGCGCGCCGCTTGAGGATGGGCAGGAGATCGGGCCCGCCGGCATGGCGCGCGAATTCCCAATAGGCTTCGTCGACGACCAGCAGCACGTTGTTGGGCACGCCGCGCGCCAGCGCCTCGACGGCGCCGGCCTGCATCATGCCGCCGCTGGGATTGTTGGGCGTGCAGGCGAATACAGCGCGGGTCCTGGGATTGATCGCGGCGAGCAGTGCCGCCGCGTCGGGCGCGCCGGCGGCATCGAGCCGCGTGCGAACCGTCTTGGCGCCGCACAACGTCGCGCTATGGGCGTAGCGCGGGAAGGTCGGCGACGGAATGACGATCTCGTCGCCGTCAGCGACGCTGACCTCGATGAGAAAATGAATCAGCTCGTCGCTGCCGCTGCCGAACAGAATTTGTTTCGCCGGAACACCGGTGCGCGCCGCCAGCGCGGCGCCAAGCGCGTGGCAATGAATATCGGGATAGCGGTTGAACTCGCCGGCGAAACCCTTGACCGCCGCGATGGCTTTCGGCGACGGCGGATAGGGCGATTCGTTGAGGTGCAGGAAGCGCATGCGCGGCGCGCCCGGCCCGCGCGGAAAATCGTAGATCGTTTCCGGCCCGCGATAGGGCGGCATGCCGCGCAGGATCGCGTTGGGCCAGGATATTTGTTTGTCGCTCACGTCGCTCCCTTCTCCCCTCTCCGCCACCACAAGAGGGCGTTGTTCAGCGCATCGACTAGAACAAGCCTTCGATCTCGCCCTTGTCGTTGAGATAGATGCTGTTCGCCGCCGGCACCTTGGGCAGACCCGGCATGGTCATGATGTCACCGCAGACCGCGACGACGAATTCCGCGCCGGCCGAAAGCCGGAGTTCGCGGACCGTGACGGTGTGGCCCGAGGGCGCGCCCTTGGCATTGGGATCGGTCGAAAACGAATACTGCGTTTTCGCCATGCACACCGGCAAATGGCCGTAGCCGCCCTCCTGCAATTCCTTGACCCGCGCGCGCACGCCGCTGTCGCCGTCGATGTCCTTGGCGCCGTAGATCTGCGACGCGATGGTCTTGATCTTGTCCCATAGCGGCACCGCGTCCTCGTAGAGCGGCTTGAACTTGGCGCCGCCCCCTTCGACCAGCTTGACGACATGCTTGGCCAGGGCTTCGGTGCCTTTCGAGCCCTCGCCCCAGTGGGTGCACAGGATCGCCTCGGCGCCGAGTGCCTTGACCGCGCTCTGCACCGCATCGATCTCGGCATCGGTGTCGGCGACGAAACGATTGATCGCGACGACGAGAGGCACGCCGAACCGGCGCACATTTTCTATGTGGCGCGCGAGATTCGACATGCCGGTTTTGAGCGCGGCGACATTCTCCTTGCCGAGCCCGTCCTTGGCGACGCCGCCATGCATCTTGAGCGCGCGGATCGTGGCGACGATCGTCGCCGCCGCCGGCGTGAGGCCGGCCTTGCGGCATTTGATGTCGAAGAATTTCTCGGCTCCGAGATCGGCGCCGAAGCCGGCTTCGGTGACGACGTAGTCGGCGAGCTTCAAAGCGGTGCGCGTCGCGATCACCGAGTTGCAGCCATGCGCGATGTTGGCGAAAGGCCCGCCATGGATGAAAGCTGGATTGTTCTCCAAGGTCTGCACGATGTTGGGCATGAGCGCGTCCTTGAGCAGGACGGTCATCGGCCCCTCGGCCTTGAGATCGCGGGCAAAGACCGGCTTGCGGTCGCGCTTTTGCGCCACGACGATATTGCTGAGCCGGCGCGTCAGGTCTTTCAAATCGGTGGCGAGGCAGAAAATCGCCATCACCTCGGAGGCCACCGTGATATCGAAACCGTCTTCGCGCGGGAAACCGTTGGCGACGCCGCCCAAGGACGAAACGATGCTGCGCAAGGCGCGATCGTTCATGTCGAGCACGCGGCGCCATGAAATGCGGCGCGGATCGATGCCGAGCTCGTTGCCCCAATAGACGTGGTTGTCGATCAGGGCGGCGAGCAGATTGTTCGCGGCGCCGATGGCGTGGAAATCGCCGGTGAAGTGGAGGTTGATGTCCTCCATGGGCACGACTTGGGCATAGCCGCCGCCGGCAGCACCGCCCTTGACACCGAAGCACGGACCCAGGCTCGGCTCGCGCAGGCAGATGATGGCTTTCTTGCCGATGCGGTTGAGGCCGTCGCCGAGGCCGACCGTCGTCGTCGTCTTGCCCTCGCCCGCCGGCGTCGGCGTAATCGCGGTGACGAGGACGAGTTTGCCGTCCGGCCGCGGCGCCAGGCTGTCGATGTGCTCGAAGGCGAGCTTCGCCTTGTTGGGCCCGTAGCGGAAAAGCTGTTTCTCGGGAATGCCGATCTTGGCCGCAACCTGGTCGATGGGCAGCATTTTCGCCGCGCGGGCAATTTCGATATCGCTGCCGATTTTCGTGGTCATGTTCGATCCGGTCCTATCTCGATTTCTAGCAATCCAACGTGTGTTTGGTTTCCCAGGCGGTCAATGACCGCGCGAAGCTGTTCCATTCATCCTGCTTGAGCTTCAGATAAGAGTCGAGCGGGGCGTCGCCGAAGGCTTCGCGCAGGGCGCGGCTCTTGCGGGTTTCGCGCAACGCGTCGAGCAGGTTCAAGGGCAGGCGCTTGGCGTCTTTGGCCTTGTGGCCCTCGGTGTACATGTTGATGTCGAGCCGCTTGCCGGGATCGCGGCGATGCGCCACGCCGTCGAGTCCGGCGGCGAGAATCCCGGCTTGCAGCAGGTACGGATTGGCCGCGCCGTCGGCGAGGCGCAGCTCGAAGCGGCCCGGCTCCGGGATGCGCACCATGTGGGTGCGGTTGTTGCCGCCGAAGGTGACGGCATTGGGCGACCACGTGGCGCCCGAGACCGTGCGCGGCGCATTGATGCGCTTGTAACTGTTGACCGTAGGGTTGAAAAACGAAGCCAGCGCTTCGGCGCTGTGCATGAGGCCGCCGAGAAATTGATAGGCGAGACCCGAAAGTCCGAGTTCGCCCTTGGCATCTTCAAAAAGATTCTTGCGCCCGGTCCTGTCCCACACGGACACATGGGCGTGGCAACCGCTGCCGGTGAGATTGATGAAGGGCTTCGGCATGAACGTGGCGCGCAAGCCGTGCTTTTCGGCGATCGACTTGGTCATGTATTTGAAGAAGACATGGCGATCGGCGGTGACGAGGCAATCGTCGTATTCCCAATTCATCTCGAATTGGCCGTTCGCGTCCTCATGGTCGTTTTGGTAGGGCTTCCAGCCGAGCGCGAGCATTGCGTCGCAGATCTCGGTGATGATGTCGTAGCGCCGCATCAGCGCCGACTGGTCGTAGCACGGCTTCTCCTGCGTGTCGGCGGCATCGGCGACCGACTTTCCGTCCGGCGTCACCAGGAAATATTCGCATTCGACGCCGGTTTTCATGCGGTAGCCGAGCTTGGCGGCGCGTTCGATCTGGCGCTTGAGCATGGCGCGCGGCGAGGCCTCAACCTCCTTGCCGTCCATCACCAGATCGGCGGCGAGCCAGCCGACTTCTTTTTTCCACGGCAGTTGCATCAGGCTGTCGGCGTCGGGCACGGCGAACATGTCGGAATCCGCCGGCGTCATGTCGAGCCAGGCGGCGAAGCCGGCGAAGCCCGCGCCGGCCTTTTGCATGGCGCCGATCGCCGATGCCGGCACCAGCTTGGCGCGCAGCACGCCGAACAGATCGACGAAGCTGACGAGAAAATATTTGATGCCGCGATCTTTCGCGATCTTGCCGAGGTCTTTCGCCATTGTCCCCTCCCCCTTCGTCCGGCGCGCGGCGCCGGTCCTAGAATTTTCCCCTGCCCGGAATCCAGTCGGTGCCGGCGAGCGGGACTTCCGCCATCGCCGCCGCCTCGATGGTGAGCGCGGCCAGATCCTCGGGCTCGAGATTGAGAACGTGGGTTTTGCCGCAGGCGCGCGCCACGGTCTGCAATTCGAGCACCATGGTCGTGAGAAAATTGCGCACCAGCCGCGCGCCGGTCTCGGCCGGCAGGCGTTTCTGCAACTCCGCGTCCTGTGTCGTGATACCGACCGGGCAGCGGCCGGTGTGGCAGTGATGGCAGAAGCCCGGCTCGGTACCGAGCTTTTCGTAGTCGTCGAGATAGACCGGCTTGTTGCAGCCGAGCGCGATCAGCGAAGCGACGCCGATCGACACCGCGTCGGCGCCCATCGCCAGCGCCTTGGCCGCGTCGGCGCCGCTGCGGATGCCGCCCGAGACGATGAGCTGCACCTTGCGGTGCATGTCGAGATCCTTCAACGATTTGACGGCGAGGCGCACGGCGGCGAGCGTCGGGATGCCGACATGTTCGATGAATATATCCTGCGTCGCCGCGGTGCCGCCCTGCATGCCATCGACAACGACGACGTCGGCGCCGGCCTTGACCGCGAGCGCCACGTCGTAATAGACGCGCGTCGCCGCGATCTTGATGTAAATCGGCTTCTCCCAATCGGTGATCTCGCGCAGCTCGGCGATCTTGATTTCGAGATCGTCGGGGCCGGTCCAATCGGGATGACGGCAGGCGCTGCGCTGATCGATGCCGACCGGCAGGTTGCGCATCCCCGCGACGCGCTCGGTGATCTTCTGTCCCAGCAGCATGCCGCCGCCGCCCGGTTTCGCTCCCTGGGAAATCACCACCTCGATCGCGTCGGCGCGGCGCAGATCGTCGGGGTTCATGCCGTAGCGCGAGGGCAAGACCTGATAGACCAGCAGTTTCGAGGCGCGCCGCTCTTCATCGGTCATGCCGCCGTCGCCCGTCGTCGTGCTGGTGCCCATCTGCGTCGCGGCGCGGCCGAGGGCCTCTTTCGCGTTGGTGCCGAGCGCGCCGAAGCTCATCCCGGCGATGGTGACGGGGATCTTGATCTCGATCGGCGTCTTGGCATGGCGCGTGCCGAGCACGACGTTGGTGTCGCACTTTTCGCGGTAGCCTTCGAGCGGGTAGCGCGAAATGGCGGCGCCGAGCAGGACGAGATCGTCGAAGCTCGGCAGCGCGCGCTTGGCGCCGAGGCCGCGAATCTCGTACACGCCCTCGTCCGCCGCGCGCTGGATTTCGTGGATGACGTGCGGCGGGAAGGCGTGCGACGGCCGGTTGCTGCGGAAGCGCGTGCTCATGCCCGTTCGCTCAATAGGAGGCGGCGCGATCGACGTGGAAATTGTACAGCTTGCGCGCCGAGCCGTAGCGCCGGAACCGGCGCGGATCGGCCGCGATGCCCGCCGCCTTCAACAGGCGTTCGAGCTTGGCAAGATGATTGGGCCGCATCTCTTTCTCGATGCAGTCCGAGCCGAGGCTCGCAACTGTGCCGCGCACGAACAATTTCGCTTCGTAGATCGAATCGCCGAGATCGCGGTCGGCGTCGCCGCACACGACGAGATTGCCTTCCTGCGCCATGAACGCGCTCATATGTCCGACCGAGCCCTGGACCACGATGTCGATGCCCTTCATCGAAATGCCGCAGCGCGACGACGCATCGCCCTCAATGACGAGCAACCCGCCGCGGCCCGAGGCGCCCGCCGATTGCGAAGCGTTGCCTTTGACCCGCACCGTGCCCGACATCATGTTTTCCGCCACGCCCGGGCCGGCATGGCCATGGATGACGATCTCGGCCTCCTTGTTCATGCCGCCGCAATAGAAGCCGACATGGCCTTCGATCTCGACCGTGACCGGCCGCGTCAGGCCGGCGGCGATCGAGTGCCGGCCGGCGGGCTCACGGATGCGCCAATGCCGCTCGTTGGTCTGCGGCGGAAGCTTGTGCAATCTTTCGTTGAGGCCGCGCACGCCAACGGCCTTGAGATCGATATCGATCATCAGGCGTGGCCCCAGGAATAGACCGTGGCCGGCGCCGGTTCCCAGATTTTCGCCTTATCGGCGCCTGGCAACGTCGCGATGGCGCGGTATTCGGTCGCCATCGCCACCCAATCGTCGGTTTCGGCGAGCACGGCGTGCTTGCACGCGATCGGATCGCGGACAACGGCGAAACCGTTCGCGGTGCCGACGGCGAAGGTGAAGAAGCCGTCGAGATCGGCGAGCGCGGCCGTCAGCGCCTCATCGAGCGTCGCCCCTTGGTTGAGGCGATAGGTCAGGTAGCCGGCGGCCACTTCGCTGTCATTGTCGGTTTGGAATTCGATGCCCTTCCGGCGCAGCTCCTCGCGCAGCCGATTGTGGTTCGAGAGCGAGCCGTTGTGGACGAGGCAGAGATCGAGCCCGGTCGAAAACGGGTGGCTGTGCTCGGTCGTGACCGCGCTTTCCGTCGCCATGCGGGTGTGGCCGATGGCGTGGGTGCCCTTCATTTTCTCGAGGTCGAAGCGGCGGACGACATCGCGCGGCTTGCCCATTTCCTTGAAAATTTCGATCGTGTGCCCGGCCGACATGACGCGGATATCGGGATGCTTCGCCGCCAACCAGGCCTGAACCTTGGCGACCGGCTTATCGACCACGACGATGGCGTGGCTGGCGCGTTTTTCGGCGCTCGCCTTGCCCTTCAAGCCCTTGCCGAGTTCGCGCGCCAGCTTGGCCCAATCGAAGTCCGCCGCCGGGTGAAACAGGCAAAGCTTGATCTCCTTGCCGCCGACCGGATTGCGATAGACCGCGATGCCGGCGCTATCCGGCCCGCGCTCGGTCATTTCGACGAGCATGGGCGCGATGAGCGCGCCGAGCTTGCTCTGCAGTTTGGGATTTTTCGTATACAGGCCGACGATGCCGCACATGAGCGATGTTTTCCGCCAATCACACAGCCAATCTAAAGGCCGGGTTCCGATGTTTCAACTCGATGCGACAAATCACCCTGCCGCGTCGAGCGCCGCCAGCGCTTCGCGAAACAGCGCCACCGGCGCCTGATAGAGGCCGCCGCCGATCCGTCCGGCTTCGCCCTTGATATCGAGCATGCCGAGGCTCGTGACCGGTGACGCGCCAAGCCTGACGACGGCGCGCGCCGTCGCCGCCATGCGCAGATGCAAATTGCCGAAAGCGGGATGCTCGGCTTGCAGCAGCGCCCCTGGCAGCTCGAAGCCGTTCGCCGGCATGAACGCGCCAAGCGCTTTCTTCTGCTCGGGCGCGTAGGACATGGCCATGGCGCCGAGCCCGGCGGCATCGACCACGGCGCTGTCGCCGATCGCACCGAGGCGCCGTTCCGGACCGATGCCGGGCATCAACGCGCCATTGGGCGGTTCGGCAACCGCGGTAAACCAGCGATTGGGCATGCCCGCCAATTGAATTCCGGTGCGCGCGCCATTGGCGCCGGCGGCGGTGATCAGACTGCTGCCGGCGATGCCTTCGGCGGCCTTCATCATGCACTTGGTCGCCGCCATCCACAGATTGAGGAAGAACATCGGGCTGTCGGCGAGAAAGGCCTGCGCCCGCCCCGCCTCGCCGCTCGCCGGGAAACGCGGGCCGATGAGGCGCGCGAGCGCCGCCGTGGCCGCGCCGGTGCGGCCATGGCAATCATCGCCGCCTTTCAAGCCTTCGGCGGCGAGCGCAATCAAATCGATCGCCGGCGACGTGCTGCGCAGCAAGAGCCCGGCCAGCGGGCCGTGCAACCAGCGAATGTGATCGAGCGCCGCCATGCTGCGCAGGCCGAGCCTCGGCGCGGGTCCGTTGCCGCCATTGATCGGCGCGTAGGCCTTGCGGCCCGGCATGGCGCGATCCTCGACGACGTGGACGAACATCGACGGCGAAACCACGGCGGCGAGCGGCGTGACCGTTGCGTAATCCTGCGCCGGCTTAAGCAGGATCTCGCCCGCGAGGATTTTTTTCTCGGCAGCGGCGAAATCGCCGGCCAGGTTTTCGAACACCGCGGCGACGACCGCCGAATTGAGGATGGGCCGGGTGATTTCCGCGGGCGTTGCGAAGGCGGGGCCGGCGTGGAGAAAGATCGTCTTGCCGAGACCGAGCAATTCGCCCGCCTTGGCCATGCCGACCCATGTCGGCGAAACGGCGACGAAGGCCGCCGCCGCGCGCCGATCCGCCGCCTCGCCCATGCCGGACACGGTCAACGCCGCTTCTTCGCCGGCGGTTTGCGGCGCGCCGGCTTGCCGCGCTTGGGCGCCGCCCGCGCCTTTTTTGCCGTAGGTGCCGCAACAGGCGTGACCCAAGTTTCAGAGAAAGCGAGAAACGCCGTGCTCATCGTCTTGCCGAACATCTGGCGGCTCATCACGCGGCCGGGCAGTTCGCGGCCGTTGACGGCAATCGCGGCGTCTTTCGCTTCGACGAAGATGCTGTACATCTCATGGGTGCCGGTTGCCGATTGCTCGCGGCTGACGTGCACGGCAAAGGGATCGCCGAATTTCTCCCACGTCATCGTGGCCGCAAGATCGCCGCTGGCCACCAACTCGACATAGCGGCTTTGCGCGTCGCCGGCGATGTCGGATTTGGTCAATGGCAGGAATGTCGCCGCCTGAAGCCCGGGCTTGCCGCGAAACGCCGGGAAGTTCACGACAAAACCGTCGACCAAATAGCGCGCGAGCGCGTGGTTGTCGGCGATCATGAAATTATTCGCCTCGGGCCAGCCTTCCGCCCGATCCGGATCGCCGACGATGAGCATGGCGGTTCCGCGCCCGTGCGGCGAGAGCACGACGCGGAAAAACAAAGCCAGGCTGCGATACGGCCCGTCGGCCGTGTCCTTGACATAGATGCCCGGGTTCTCGCCCGACCAATCGACCTTGCCGGGATCGACCGGCGATTTCTGTTTCATGTCCTGTCCCTCCGTCTTCTTCCAGTCCTTACTCGGCCAGCACCAAACCATGCTCCGGCTTCCACGCCACGCGCACGGCCGCCCCCGGCTCGCTGTGCCATTCCTCGGGCCGGGTTTCGACCGTGACCCGCTCGCCGCCGGGCAACTCGACCTCGACGGCGACGAGATTGCCCGAAAACGTCCGGCCTTTCACCTGGCCCGTCAGCACATTCATCCCGTCCTCGGCGGCGCCGGGCGGAAGCAGCTTGAGATGCTGCGGACGCAGCGCCAGTGCGACGACGCCCGAAACACCGGACGCTGCCGGCCGAGCGAAAATTTTCTTTCCGGCCAGATCGACAACCGCATGGGCGCCATCCCGGCCCGTGAGCCGGCCGCTCAGCAGGTTGATCTGGCCGACGAAATCGGCGACGAACTTGGTGCGCGGGCTGTCGTAGATTTCTTCGGCCGTGCCGATCTGTTCCATGCGGCCGAGGTTCATCACGGCGATGCGGTCCGACATGTGCATGGCCTCGGTTTGGTCGTGCGTGACATAAACCGTCGTGATCTTGAGCTCCTGCTGGATGCGGCGTATCTCGCCCTGCATCAGCTCGCGCAGCTTGAGATCGAGCGCGCCCAGCGGCTCGTCCATCAGCAGCACTTTGGGCGCATAGGCAACCGCGCGCGCCACCGCGATGCGCTGCTGCTGCCCGCCCGAAAGCTCGGCCGGATAGCGATCTTCGACATGCGGCAGCTTGACGAGATCGAGCAGCTCGGCGATCCGGCGCCGGATCGCGTCCCGATCGACGCGGCGCTCGACCAGGCCGAAGGCGATGTTCTCGCCGATCGTCATGTGCGGGAACAGGGCGTAGTCCTGGAACACCATGCCGATGCCGCGCTTCTGCGGCGGCAGGGACGTGACATCCTCATCGCCCAGATGGACGCGCCCCGTGGTCGGCACGATGAAGCCGGCGACAATACGCAGAGTCGTCGTTTTGCCGCAGCCTGACGGCCCCAAGAGAGTCAGGAACTCGCCTTCGCGCACTTCGAGATCGAGTGCCTGCAGCGCCACGACCTCGCCGTAACGCTTCGAGACCTGTTTCAACAAGACGCGCGACATGGTGAGCGTGCGCCCGCCGCTCAACCCTGGTAGGCTTCGAGGTTCTTCAGCTCGCGAACGATGAAATCGTCGCGGTCCCTGCCGGCGTAGGCGTCGCCCGTCCGATAGATCGCCGCCACCTTGTGGCAGACCTCGGCGATGAATTTGCGGTCGTCTTCGTTGCGCTTCGGCAAGCGCAAGATCGTGTCGCCGCCATAGGTCGGGATCGGGTTGCCCAATTCGGCCATGTTGCGCAGGCGGCCGCCGGCCTTGAGCGCGCGGATTTCCTCGCGCATCTTCTGCCGCACGCGCGCCACGCCCAGGTCGGTGTGGCCGAGATTTTCGCGCCTGTGGACGTTGATCGCGCCTTGGCTCGTCCAGGCGTCGTAATCGCCCGGATCGCGCTGGCGCTGCTCGTAGGACCGCTCGTCGGTTTGACCGTAGAAATCGACCTTGTTATAGCCGCAGTCCTCGGGCTTGCCGATGCCGCGCGGATCGGCGCCGTCGATGAAATGCCGCCAGGCGACGGTCAGCGAATGGGTGTCGTCGACCGGCACGACCCAGCGCGTGAGCCCGGCGCGGAGAAAATACTCCGGCTTGTCGCCCGACGGGAACATGCTGCCGTTTTGCGAAAAATTCGGATGCAGATGATCGTGGACGCGCAGCCAAATCCGGTCTTCGACGCGGCGCGCGTTGAGATAGAAAAAGCCGTGCTGCCGCTCGAAGATTTCGATCACCGGCAGATAGGCGAAGTAGTCGTTCTCGAATTGCGAACGCACGACGCGCGCGTGGAGAAACACCGTGTGGTACGGATCGAAGGAGTTCTCGCTGATCTGCAGCCAGTTGCACGGCGAGGGAATGATGAACGGCACCATGGTGTCGTTCGCGAGATCGTACATGTCGAAATTCGGGAAGGGCGGCATTTCGGCCGCCGGGCCGAGATAGGCGAACAACAGGCCGCGGAATTCGACGACGGGATAGGCGCCGTGACGCACCCGGTCCTTGATCTTGCTGGCGGGCGGCTCGCCCGGCGTTTCGAGGATGGTGCCGTCGGCGGCGTATTTCCAGCCGTGATAGCAGCAGCGCAGCCCCTTGTCCTCGACAATGCCGAATTCGAGCGAAGTGCCGCGGTGCGAGCAATTGATATGCAGCAGTCCCCAAGTGCCCGACTTGTCGCGAAAGCACACCAGGTCCTCGCCGAGCAGCCGCACCCGGCGCGGCAGGTCCTTGACCCGCTCGGTCATTTCGAACGGCATCCAGAAGCGCCGCAGATAATCGCCGCAGGGCGTGTCCGGCCCGACCTTGGTCAACTCGGGATCGGGTTCCAGCGACCAAAGATGGCGTTTTTCGTAACCCTGAAAGTTGCCTGTTGGTACGTCGATGACCGACATTCCATCCTCGATAAGCTATATTTATCAATACTTTGTGCGGTTTTCCGACAACCGCGCGGTCAACCGGAGCAACCGGTTCCCCGAACCTTATGCGGCCAAGTCGCGGCTTGTAAATTGCTATGATTCGCGGCCGGGGAATTCTTCTTAGGGCTGGACGCAACCTGTGTTAGGCCCAGCGGCCCAACAACAATGACTTGATTCCGCGCAATGAAGCTGTTGCTTCGCTCGATCACGCGCCAGGCCGAAGACATCAATAGCTTCGAACTGGTCGACCCGGCCGGCGCCAATCTGCCGGGCTTTGCCGCCGGCGCGCATATCGATGTGCACGTGCCCGGCGGATTGCTGCGCCAATATTCGCTGTGCAACGATCCCGCCGAGCGGCGGCGCTACGTCGTGGCCGTCCTGCGCGAAGCGCCCGGGCGCGGCGGCTCGCGCGCAATGCACGACAAGCTCAGGGTCGGCGACATCGTCGAGACTTCGGCGCCGCGCAACAATTTTTCGCTCGACGAGAAAGCCAAACGGCACGTCCTGATCGCCGGCGGCATCGGCATCACGCCGTTGCTCGCCATGGTGTGGCGCCTCTCGGCCTCCGGTCAGGATTTCGTTTTGCATTACTGCACCCGCAGCCCGGCAAAGACGGCGTTTCGCGCCGAGCTCGCCGAGGCTGAGCGCAACGGCCGCGTCCGCTACCACCATGACGGCGGCGATCCCAAGCGCGGCCTGGATGCGGCGGCGCTGCTGCGAACGGTCGATCCCGGCACGCACATCTACTGTTGCGGCCCGGCGGGATTGATGGCCGCGGTGAAAGCGGCGGCGGCGCATTGGCCCGAGCGGCAAGTGCATTTCGAATATTTCGCCCCGCCCGCCGACGACCGGCCGCATGCCGCCGCCGGCGAATTCGAGGTGGAGATCAAATCGACCGGCAAAGTCCACGCGATTCGGCCCGATCGCTCGATCCTCGCGACCTTGCGCGACGCGGGCATGATCCTCGACAGCTCCTGCGAATCGGGCACTTGCGGCACCTGCAAGACGCCCTACCTGTCCGGCGCGCCCGATCACCGCGATTTCGTGCTCGGCACCGACGAGCAGCGCGACCACATCATGATCTGCGTGTCCCGCGCCAAGGGCCGGCTGGTGCTCGATTTGTGAGGTGCGGTCTGGATCGATGCTTCAGGCTTCGGCATGCCGGAAGCGTTGCGCTCGGCATTTGGACCCCGGCCTTCGCCGGGGTGACAAATATTTCTTGATGAAATTTCCACAAATCACTCCGTCACCCCGGCCACCGAGCCGGGGTCCAGCCCGCACGCATCGCGGTTCCGCAATGACGCAAGCCTGTGCCATCGATCGGATTTGGCGCGAGCGGGCTCAATCGGCGATCGGCACCGGCTTCGGCGCGCGGGCGAACAACGCGCGGATTTGCGGCTCGAAGGCTTCGAGCGGCAGCGTGTCGTAGGCGTCGCCAACCGCGTTCTGATCGAAGCGATCGACGAAGGTCGCGGTCCATTCGAAATGGGGATGGCCGCGGTATTTTTCGCGCGCGGTCACGTCGCCTTTGTAATTGGGGTCGCCGTCGAAATTGCTGCGCATGAAGAGCGCGTGGTGATTGAGCATCCAATGGTGCTTTTCCGCGACGAAAGCGCCCATCAGCGCGGCGGCGAATTGGCCGTGCATTTCCATGCAGGCGGTGAAGCCGATATCGTGCAGGGCCGCGACGGCGACGGTTTCGTCGTCGAAGCCGGCATTGCGGCACATGGTGGCCGATTGCAGGCAGTGCGTGAAAATATTGGTCTGATAGCCGAAGCTCGGATCGCGCTCGAAGCCGCGCAGCATTCGCAGCACGTGCTCGGCGCGGTTCTCGGCATAGTATTCGTCGCGTTGTGGGCTGAACGAGCGCCAATCGCCCGGCGTGAAATCGTTGATGGCGCCCTTCTCGACATAGTGCCAATGCGGCTTGGCGAGCGCCGCCCGCGGCGCGCCGCTGATTTTCGCCGGGATCGGGTTGCGTTTGACTGACATCGGTCCGTCTCCTATTTCACGGCGCTTTCCGCCCAGCGCGCAATCTGGAAAACGCGCTCGTCGTCGCCCAGCTTGCCGAGCAATTGTACGCCAACCGGCAAGCCCTTGGGACCCGTGCCGCAGGGGATCGTCACCGTCGGCAAATGCAGCAAGGTCCACACCCGGCTGAACACCGGATTGCCGGTGGCGCCGAGGCCTTCGGGCGCTTCGCCGGCAGCGGCCGGCGCCAGGATCGCGTCCCAATCGGCGAGCAGAGCCGCGATCTTGGCGCGCGCCGCGTCGGCGATGGCTTGGTGCTTGCGATAGACCTCGCCCGTCATGGCCTTGCCGGTTTCGATAAGCTGCATGATCTGCGGGCCGAGGCGATCGGCGTGGCGCGCATATTCGTAGCCGAACACGCGATAAGCGTCATAGGCCATGATCGCCGCGTGGGTTTCGACCAGAGTCGCGAAATCGGCGGGCAGGTCGACCGCGGCAACATTGGCGCCGGCGGCACGCAGTGCTTTTTCGGCGCGTTCCATCGCGATGGCCATGGCCGCGTCGGCCTGCGGCCACCACGGCGTGCGGCACACGGCGATGCGCAGCCGGCCCGGTTCGACCGGACCGAGCCCGTAGTAGGGGTTCTCGGCGACCGCCTGATACAGGAGCCAGGCGTCGCCGACCGATCGGGCCATGACGCCAAGCGTGTCCAAGGATGGCGACAGGGCCTTGATCCCAGCGAGCGGGAACCAGCCATAGCTCGGCTTGACTCCGACGATGCCGCAAAACGAAGCCGGGCGCGTGACCGATGCCGCGGTCTGGCTGCCGAAGGCGAGCGGCACCATGAAATCGGCAACGGCGGCGGCCGAGCCGCTCGACGAGCCGCCCGGTGTGTGTTCCGGATTGTGCGGGTTCGCGGTCTTGCCGGGCGTGAAATAGGCGAATTCGGTCGTCACGCACTTGCCGAGTATCACGGCGCCGGCGCGTTTGGCGACGGCGACGGCGGCGGCGTCCCAGGGCGGGCGGAAGCCGGCATAGATTTTCGAACCGTAGCCCGTCGGCATATCGGCGGTGTCGATCAAATCCTTGATGCCGATGGGCAAGCCGTGCAGCGGCCCGCGCGACGGCTCCTTGTCGCGCTGCCGCGCCTCGGCCAAAGCCTGCTCGCGATCGAGCCAAATCCATGCGCCGACGACGGCCTCGCGTTCGGCGATGCGGTCGAGGCAGGCTCGCACGAGTTCTTCCGAGCCGATTTCGCGTCTGGCAATCGCCTCCGCGGCCTCGACCGCGGACATCCGGTTCAGCGCTTCTTCGGCCATTTTTTCCTCATGTCCTCCGACAACGCCCGCAGTGTAGTCATGCTTGCAACGCGCTGCCAATCGTCCGTTCCGGCCCTATGATGCGGGCCTTCGTCACATCGATCTCCGGCTGCCGGGTTGCCCATGTTTCGTATTGCCCATCGCGTTTCCCATGAATTGGATATCGCCGCCGCGGTCCGCGACCTGCCGGACGTGACGCTGATCCCGCTGGCGCCTGGCAACGGTCCCCCATCGGCCAGGTTCGCCGATGCCGATGCTGTCATTGTCGGCGGCGACCGCTACGATCGCGAAGCCGTCGCGCTCATGCGCTCGGCGGCGCGGCGTCCGCGCTGGATTCAACTGACGTTCGACCGGCTTCGATTCGGTGCGCGCGCTTGGATTGCCCGAAGGCGCAATCTTCGCCAATGCCGGCTCGGTTTGGGCGCCGACGGTGGCCGATCATGCGCTGGCGATGATGCTGGGTTTGATCCGGCGCCTGCCCGCTTGCGAGCGCAATCGCGCCGAAAGCCGCTGGGCGCGCAACGAGATCGCCGTGGGTTTGAGCGCCTTGGAAGATGCCACGGTGCTGTGCGTCGGCTTCGGCGGCATCGGCCGCGAAGTGGCGATTCGCGCGCGCGCCTTCGGCGCCCGCGTCATCGCCGCGACGCGAAGCGGCAAGGCCGGGCCGGAGGCCGATAGCGCCGTCACGATGTCCGGCCTCCACGCCGCCTTGCGCGAGGCCGACATCGTCGTGGTCGCCGTGGCCTTGGCGGACACGACGCGTCACTTGATCGACGCCGCCGCCCTCGCCGGCATGAAGCGCACGGCGCTGCTCGTCAACGTCGCGCGCGGGCCCATCGTCGACGAGGCGGCGCTCGTAGCCGCGCTGGCCGAAAAGCGCATCGCCGGCGCGGGCCTCGACGTGTTCGGCGTCGAGCCACTGCCCGCGTCGTCGCCGCTCTGGGGTTTTGACAATGTCATCCTTACGCCCCATGTCGGCGGCTATGGCGGGCGCAAGACGCGCGAACGCCTGGCGCAGCTTTGCCGCGACAATGTCGATCGCTTCCGCGCCGGCCAGCCGCTCAAGAACCTGATCGATACGACCGGCTATCCGCGCTGGTAGGGCGACGCCGGCCTCAGCACGGGGGCTGGGGAAAATCCGCGAGCGGCTTGTTGCCGAACTTGATATAGCCTTCCTCGATCGGAATTTCCCGCGCGACGATCAGGCCGTCGCGCTGCACCGGCCCGGTCGGGTCGAGCATTTTGCGGCCCTTGCGGCTCAATTCGGGCGGATCGAAGGTCCATTCCTGATAGCCGAGAATGTAGAAATTCAAGATCACGGCCGGATCGTCGCCGGCGGCGAACCAATGGGCGTTCTTTTCGATCTCGGTCGTGTCCATGAGGCCGCCGGGGCCGAAGACGCCGTCCTTGCGGATGCGCAGCAGCAGGCTGTCCGGGCCCAGGCGCGCGACCCGATCGTATTCGCGGATGTGGACGCGGCCGTGCAGGACCATTTGCAGCGAAATCAGGTTGTGGTGGCAGTGCGGCGGATGGACCTCGCGCGGCTGGAGATAGAGCAACTGGATGAATTGCGAGCGGCCGGGCAAAGTCTTGCGCCACAACACTTGATCCTGGCGCTCGGCAAGCGCGCGCGCGATCCAGGGCTTGAGCGCCGCTGCCGGATCGATGCGCCGATAGAGCGCTTGCACCTCCTTGATGTAGAGATCGGGCGTGAGCGCGCGACGCTCAAGGCGGCCGACGAGCTCGCGCGCCTCGCGCAGCAACGGGCCAGTTTCGGCTTCGACATCGGGCAGCGCGGCGCCCATCGCCGTGTTCATTTTGATGACGCCGCCATCCGGCGTCACCACATCGGGCAGGACTTGCGCCATCGTTCGATGCCTCGCGATCGAATGGGAATCTCGCCGCAGTCTACGGCATCGGGCCAACAAATTGAATGACAGGAAACGCCGAATCGTGGCAGGCTCCGCGGCGGGGAACAACGGAAAGGCGGGGTCGAGATGCGGACAACGCGGTCGCGCGCGGAGGGCGTATCGTGATCGCGCGCTGGCATTGGTTCCTGGCGCCGTCGCTGGCGATTTCGATGGTGCTGCTGCTGGCTTCGCAGTTCATCTTTCTGCGCGGCAGCGTCTACAAGGATTTGCGCCTCGGCCGCCAGGGCCCGGACCTGACACTGGAAAATTACGAACGCTTCTTCACCGACGAGTTCTATATCGACGCGCTGTGGCTGACGGTGCGTCTTTCGGCCATCGTCGCCGCGTGCACCTTGGCCTGCGGCTTTCCCGTGGCCTATGTCATCGCGCGCATGCGCTCGCGCTGGGCCATGCCGCTGCTGGCCCTGATCGTCGTCACCTCGTTCGTGACGATCGTCATCAAGGTTCTCGGGCTCATCATCCTGTTCGCCTCGAACGGGCGGATCAACAAATGGCTGGTTTCGTCGGGCATTCTCGAGCAACCGTTCTCGATCCTGGGCAATCTCACCGGCGTCACCATCGGCCTGATGCATTTCACGCTCGGCTTCGCCGTGCTGCTGCTCTACGGCGTGATCCAGACCGTGCCGCGCTCGCTCGAGGAGGCGGCGCATGTCCATGGCGCCAACCGCTGGCGCGTCTACCGGCGCGTCATCGTTCCGCTCAGCCTGCCCGGCGTGATCGCGAGCGCGCTCATCATCTTCAATCTGTCGATGGGCGCTTTTACCTCGGCGGCGCTGATCGGCGCGGGGAAAATTTACACGCTGCCCGTGCTGATCCAGCAAACGGTGCTGCTGCAAACGAAGTACGGCATGGCCGCGACGCTCGCCGCCGTGCTGCTGGCCGCGGGCGTTATCATCAATATCGCCTCGCTGACGCTCATCGGGCGAACGCGCGCGGCGCGGCGGGTGATCGCATGAGCATCGGGTTGTGGGCAATGGCGCGGCGTGCCGGCGGCTATGTGTGGCTGGGCCTGATCTATCTTTTTTTGCTGTCGCCGCTCATCGTCGTGATCGGCGCTTCCTTCGCGCCCGGCGACCGCACCTATATCGAGTTTCCGCCCAGCGACTTCACATTGAAATGGTATAGCGAAATCCCGTCGAGCCTGCTGCGCGCGCTCGGCCTGAGCGTCGGCCTGGCGTTCTTGACCGCGCTCGTCGCCGCCGCCATCGGCGTGCCCGCCGCGATCGGCTTGGTGCGCGCGAATATTCCCGGCAAGAAACTGTTGGGCGCCCTGTTCCGCTCGCCGCTCCAGATCCCGACCGTCGTCATCGGCGTGTCGTTCCTGCAGCTTTACTACGTGTTCGCCGACAACACCGGGATCGCCGTCGTCGACAGCCTCTTCGGGATGATGGTCGCCCATGTTTTCATGGCGACGCCCTATGTCATCGGGCCGGTCGTGGCGGTGCTGCAGCGCTTCAATCCCAGGCTCGAGGAAGCGGCGCTCTCGCTCGGCGCCGGCCCGTGGTCGACCTTCCGGCGCGTGACCTTTCCCGTCATCATGCCGGGCATCTATGTCGGCGCGCTCTATGGCTTCATGATTTCGTTCTCGGACCTGCCGGTTTCGCTGATGCTGGCGGGCTCCGGGTTTCGCACTTTCCCCGTCGAAATGTTCCAGGCGATGGATTACGATTTCAACCCGGCGATGCTCGCGGTCTCGACGCTGATCATCGTATTCTCGCTCGCCGTCCTGATTTTGGTGCAACGTCTCGTCGGATTGAACGCCCTCGTCCGCACCGGCGGCGGCGGTTGAAATACTAGGCCGGAAAACAAAGGGAGGACTCCATGGCACGTAAGCAGATCACGCGCAGGCAGGCGCTCATCGGCGCAGCCGGAACCGCCGCCTTCGTGGCGGCCAAGCCCGCCATCGCCCAGGGCCTGCGCTTCGACGGCGTCACCTTGCGCGTCGCCACCTTCGGCGGCGGCTGGGAAAAGGCGCTGCACGACTTCTTCGGCAACGAGATCGAAAAGCTCGGCGGCAAAGTCGAGTACCTGCCCTCGCCGCCGCGCGACGCGCTCGCCCGCCTGATCGCTGCCCGCGGCCGCGATGCGCCGTTCGATGTTTGCGAAATGGCCGACAACAATTGGATCGATTTCGTCGAAGGCGGCTTCGTCCAAAAGATCAATCTCGACAATATTCCGAACAAATCGGAACTCGCCTCCTACCAATTCGACGAATGGAAGGTCGCGAGCTGGTACACCCAGGAAGGCCTGATCTACAACAAGGCGAAGCTGCAGGAGGCCGGCATTGCGGTGCCGGCGCGCTACAGGGACCTGCTCAATCCCAAGCTCGCCGGCAAGATTTCGCTCATCGACATCTCGCAGGCCGGCGCGGTGCAGTTCATCGTCGGCGCGTCTTACGACGAGGGTGGCAGCGAGAAGAACATCACGCCCGGCATCGAATTGTTGAAGCAATTGAAAATTCACAAGTTCTGGAAGCTCGGCGCCGAATCGCTGACGCAGATGGAAGCAGGCGACGCTTGGATTTCGACCATGCATGCCGGTTTCGCGGTGCAGTCGCGGCGCAACAAGAAGGAATACGGCTTCGTCCATCCGACCGCCGGCAAGCACAAGGGTATCTCGAAGGAAGGCTGGCTCGGCATCGTCAAGGGCAGCAAGAACGCGCGCGCGGCCGAGTTCTTCATCAACGGCTATGTCGGCGCCAATGCGCAGGAGAACCTCGCCAAGCGGCGCGGCGTGGTGCCGATCAACCCGATCGCGCGCGAACGTCTTGGCGCCGATCCGCTGCTCAAGGAAATCTTTCTGCTCGGGCGCGCCGATGTCGACAACATGCTGCGCGTCGATTTCAAGGCGCTCGACCAGAGCAAGCTCAACGACCTGTGGACGCGCGCGGCGGCCGCGCGCTGATCCCTGTGTCGCAAGTCGGAGACTGACGATGGCCGAGACGAACTTGGCCTTTGCCGGCTACCGCAAGAACCGTGCCCCGGCCCCCGACCCGAAGCTCACCCAAGTCGGGCCGGGCACGGCTTGCGGCGAATATATGCGCCGCTTCTGGCACCCGGTTGCGCTCACCTCGGAGGTGAAAGACCTGCCGGTCGTACTGCGCATCCTGGGCGAGGACTTGGTGCTGTTCCGCGATCTTTCGGGCGCTCTCGGCCTGCTGCACCGGCACTGCGCCCATCGCGGCACGTCGCTGGAATTCGGCATCGTTTCGACGCACGGCATTCGCTGCTGCTATCACGGCTGGCTCTACGACGTGGACGGGCGGATCATCGAGACGCCCGGCGAGCCGGCCGGCAGCCGCATCAAGGAGCGCGTGTGCCAAGGCGCTTATCCAGTGATCGATTTCAAGGGCCTGATCTTCGCTTATATGGGCCCGCCCGAGCATAAGCCGCCCTTCCCCAAATTCGACTTTTGCGAATTCCCCGACAACGAATTGATCCCCTATTCCATCCCGATCCCGTGCAACTGGCTCCAGGTGCATGAGAACTCGATGGACCCGATCCACACCGTGTTCCTGCACACGCTGGTGTCGGGCACGCAGCTCGCCGATGCCTGGGGCGCCATGCCGGTTTACGAGTTCGTCGAAACGCCGCTCGGCATGATCTATGTCACCAACCGGCGCTGGGGCGACAATGTCTGGGTGCGTTCGAACGACATGATCCTGCCCAACATCGCGCAGGCGGCGGCGCTGTTCGAGGACGGCAAGCAAACGAAATATTTCAACCGCGTGAGCCTGTCGCGCTGGCTCGTGCCGCTCGACGACACCAATGCCATGACCATCGGCTGGCGCCATTTCAACGACAGGGTCGATCCCGGCTTGGGCAATCGCGAGCTCGTCGGCAAGGGCACGGTCGATTTCATCGGCCAGAACGACGAGCGGCCCTATGAGGAACGCCAGCGCCATCCCGGCGACTACGACGCCGAAATCAGCCAGCGGCCCATCGCCATACACGGCGCGGAAAATCTTGGTTCGACCGACCGCGGCGTCGCCATGTGCCGCATGCTGCTGCGCCGCGCTATCGACGCGCTGGCCAAGGGCGAGGAGCCGAAACGTCCCGCGCCCGCGGCCGACGGTACGATCGCGACCTTCGCCCACGACACGGTAATGGCGATCCCGCTGCGCAACGACCGCGCCGACGAAGACTTGCTCGGCGAAGTGGGCAAACGCGTCACAGCCATCGTGCTCGGCGAAGAAATGGACAAGGGCCTCATGCGCCACGCGGCGGTGGCAGCCAAGATCGCCGCGTTCGTGCGGGAGTTCGGCGGCAAGCCGCGTTAGCGCTTGGCGCGGCGCTGGCGTTTTTTGCCGGCCTTGTCGGGCTTCGTCATCGTGTCGATCAGCAGATTCTGGAAGTGGTGGACGTTGCCTTCCCAAACCGGCGAGAAGATCACGTCGTCGGCGATCGACGTGGCGCGGGCGCGTTGCTGGGTTTCCCACATCGCCATGTCCTGGCTGCGGATGCCGCCGCGGTCTTCCTGACGCCTTGTGGGTCCGAGCCACTGGTCGAGCACGCGCTTACGGCCTTCGGCATGGGCCGGGCTGGTCGCCGCGTCGCCGACGAAGAAATAGCCCATCTGCGAGATCGTACGATCGGCCGCCATCGGAATCGCCACGACCGAGGCCAAATGATCGCCGCGCATGGTGAGCGTCATGTTGGGAAACAGCAGGCTCGTCGAACGCCGCCGGTCCGCGCCCGCGGGCAACGGCACATAGGGCAGGTCAAGCCCGGCCGAAGGATAGAGATCGGCGCCGGCGCGGCGGCGCAAGGCGATGACGGTTCCGTCCTGCACCGGCTCATGCTTGGGCAGGCCGGTTTCGAAATCGAGATCGTCGCCGAGCGTGGTGAACACCGTCGGGATGCACCCAGATGTGGTGATAGGTTTCCCAATTGTCGCTCTGGAATTTCCAATTGGCGTTCCACGCCCAGTTCTCGCGGTGCGCCGGGCGCGTGGCGCCGATATCGGCGCCGTTCAGCATGGCTTCAAGCGGGCGGACATGCTCGGCAAAGGGCGGCGCGTTGCCGGCAAGATTGACGAACAGCCAATGATGCCAGGTCGCCGAGCGCACCGGCTTCAGGCCGCGCTTGGCCATATCGACCTTGCAGCGCGCGCCATCCTTCGTGCCGTCGAAAAACGGCGTCGCCTTCAATCGTCCGTCGAGATCGAACGCCCAGGCGTGATAGGGGCACTGGAATTGCTTCAACCCGGTCCGCGGCGCGGTGAGGATCATCGCGGCGCGGTGCGTGCAGACATTGTGAAACACGCGGACCGCGCCGTCGGCGCCGCGCACGGCGATCAGCGGCGTGCCGGCGGCGTCGATCGGCATTGCGTCGCCCGGCGCCGGAATATCCGAGGCGAAACCGACGCACATCCAGGTGCGCGGGAACAGGCGGGTCTGCTCGACACGGAAGAACTCAGGGCTGGCATAGGCCGCGGCCGGCAGGCCGCGCGCTTTCGCGATCGGCCGCCGCAAGGCGGCGATCGCGTCCTTGCCGAGAAGACGCTCGATCGAAAGATCGGCCATTCCTAGGCGCGGCCTAGTTCGACTTGAGGCCCCACTTTTTCTCGAGCCCGTCGAAGAAGCCTTCGGCCTGCTTCAAGGTCACCCAGTTATTGACGAAGTTGAGCCAATCGGCATCGCCCTGGGGCACGGGAAAGGAGAGCGGACGCCGGTTGCGCAGCTCGAAATTGCCCGCCGGCAAGGCGAGTTCGGGATAGCGCTGCACCAAGCCGGCGGCTTCGATATTGCTCGTGATCGTCAGTTCGGCGCGGCGCGCCAGGACTTCCTGGAAGCCTGTCGCCGGGGTCTGCACCGCCTTGATCGACGCTTTCGGGAAATGCTGTTTGGCCTGTTCCTCGAACACCGTGCCCATGCTGACCGCGATATTGATGCCGGCTTGGTTGATCGCCTCCCAGCTCGTGTACTTCGCCGCATTGGCCTTGAGCGTCACCGGCACCGTGCCGACGAACAGATAGGGTTGCGAGAAGGCGATGGTGCGCGCCCGCGCCATGTTGAGCGAGGCGCCGGAGAAGATGTCGTATTTGTTCGTCATCAAGCCCTGGCCGAGAGTGGCCCAATCGGCAGAGACGAATTCGGCTTTGGCACCCATGTCCTTGGCGAGCTGCTCCATCGCGTCGATGTCGAAGCCCTTATAGGTGTTCGTGGCCGGATCGCGCATCGACATGGGATTGAAGTCGCCCGTCGTTCCGATTCGCAGAACGCTCTTGGCGAGAATATCCTGAAGGCGCGATTTCTGCTGGGCCGACGCTTCGATTCCGGTGCCGAGCACGGCAATGGCGAGCACCCAGGCGACGATTCTGGTCATGTCCAACTCCCGAGGGTTATGTTTTATCGATCCTGACGGTGCGAGACTAACACGCCGGTTCCGCCGCTTGCGAGAGCCATTTGGCGCCGGGACGCGTATCGCCTAAACTCGCCGAACCATCGCTTGGGAAGGCACGATATGGACAGTAAGCTGTTTCCGACTGCGACCCATTGGGGCAACTACACCGCCGAGGTTGCGGATGGCCGCGTCATCGCCATGCATCCCTCGCCCGGCGATCCCGATCCGTCGCCGATCGGGCAGTCCTACCTCGACGCGCAAGACGACGCGGCGCGCATCCGCCAGCCGATGATTCGCGCCGGCTTTCTCGAACGCGGCCACGCGGCGGGCGGCGCCGGGCGCGGCGCCGAGCCCTTCGTGGCGGTGCCCTGGAACGAAGCCCTCGATATCGCGGCGCGCGAGCTCGCGCGGGTCAAGACCGGTTTCGGCAACAAGGCGATTTATGCCGGTGCCTATGGCTGGGCGAGCGCCGGCCGCTTTCATCACGCGCAAAGCCAAATGCGCCGTTTTCTCAACCTGTTTGGCGGCCACGTTTGGAAAAAGAATTCTTATAGCCTGGCCGCGGCGGGCGTGATTTTGCCGCATGTGATGGGCAATCTCGAATCGCTGCTCGGGCAGATGACGCCATGGCCGACGATTGCTGCGCATGGCGAACTCATCGTCGCGTTCGGCGGCCTGCCGCTCAAGAACGCGCAAGTCAATTCCGGGCTGGTCAGCCGCCATGTCGCCGCCGAGGGCATGCGGCAATGCCGCGCCAACGGCATCGAGTTCGTCAATATCAGCCCGTTGCGCGACGATATCCCGGATTGGTGCGAGCCCGAATGGCTGCCGATCGTGCCGAACAGCGATGTGGCGCTGATGCTGGCGCTGGCGCACACGCTCGTCGCCGACGGCGCGCATGATCGCGCCTTTCTCGAGCGCTGCTGCGTCGGCTATGCCGAGTTCGAGCCCTATCTTCTCGGCGCGACGGACGGCCAGCCCAAGACGCCCGAATGGGCGGCGCCGCTCACCGGCATCCCCGCCGCCACGATCCGCGATCTCGCGCGCCGCATGGCGCGGCAACGCACGCTGATCTCCGTCGCCTGGTCATTGCAGCGCGCCGACAATGGCGAGCAGCCGTTCTGGATGGCGATCGTGCTCGCCGCCATGCTCGGCCAGATCGGCCTGCCGGGCGGCGGCGTCGGTTTCGGCTACAACGCGGTCAACGGTATCGGCAACGCGGCGCGTCAATTCGAATGGGCCGCCCTGCCCGTTCCGCCAAACGAAGTGGCCGAATTCATTCCGGTGTCGCGCATCGCCGACATGCTGCTCGAACCGGGATCGACGATCGACTACGACGGCGAGCGCCTGACTCTGCCGGACATACGCCTGATCTATTGGGTCGGCGGCAATCCGTTCCATCACCATCAGGACATCAACCGCCTGATTGCGGCGTGGCGCCGGCCGGAAACCGTCATCGTGCACGAGGCATGGTGGAACGGCGTCGCGCGCCACGCCGATATCGTCTTGCCGGTTTCGACGACGCTGGAGCGCAACGATATCGGCGCCGCCTTTCTCGACAACAACGCCGTGGCGATGCATCGGGCAACAGCGCCGGTCGGCGAAGCGCGCAGCGAGTTCGAGATATTTTCTGGCCTCGCCGCGCGGCTGGGATTCCGCGAGCGCTTCACCGAGAATCGCGGCGAAATGGAGTGGCTGCGGCATCTCTACGATATCTCGCGCCAGCGCATTTCGCGGCACGGCATCGCGATGCCGGATTTCGACGAGTTCTGGCGCGCCGGCGGCATCGATCTGCCGGCGCCCGAAGGGCCGCAAGTCATGCTGAGCGCATTTCGCGGCGATCCCGCGCGCAACGCGCTGCCGACGCCGTCCGGCAAGATCGAGATTTTTTCGAGCCGCATTGCCGGCTTCCGCTACGCCGATTGCCCGGGCCATCCGGTGTGGCGCGCGCCCAAGGAATGGCTCGGCGCGCCGCTCGCGGCGGCGTACGCGCTGCATCTCGTCACCAATCAGCCGAAGACGCGGCTGCACAGCCAGCTCGACAATGGCAAGGTGAGCCGCGCATCAAAAATCAACGGCCGGGAACCGATCGTCATCAATAGCCGGGATGCGGCGGCGCGCGGCATCGCGTCGGGCGACATCGTCCGCGTTTTCAACGGCCGCGGCGCGATCCTGGCCGGCGCGATCGTGAGCGACGGCGTGCGGCCGAATGTGGTTCAGCTTGCCACCGGGGCGTGGTATGACCCGCTTGAGCAAGGCCGCATCGGCACGCTTGATAAGCATGGCAGCGCCAATGTCCTCACCCGCGATGAAGGCTGCTCGCCGCTATCCCAGGGCCCCTCGGCCTTGAGCACCCTGGTCGAGATCGAGCGCTTCGACGGCCCGGTTCCGCCCATCAGTGCTTTCGATCCGCCGCCGACGGCGCCTCGAACGATTTCGTGAGCGGCCATAACGGGTTGTAATCATTGGCCAAGCGCAGCGAGCGCGCGCGAGTCGGGCGAGTAAGGCAACGGATTCTACGTCCTCTGGCGTATAATCGATCGTAGACCCGCGGGACTCGGTCCCGCCCGGAGCATGACGCGATGGCTCATTCGAAACGACGCCGCCCCTGGATTAAGTACCTCGTGGTGCTGGCGCTGGCGGGCGCCGGCGGCACTTGGTGGTATCTCGGCCGCGACACGGGCGGCGGCGCACCCGCCTACCGCACCGCCAAAGTCGATCGCGGCACGGTTGCGAGCACGGTTTCGTCCAGCGGCACGTTGCGCGCCCTTGTCACCGTCGAGGTCGGAACGCAGGTCTCCGGCCAGATCAAGGAACTGCTTGCCGATTTCAACACCGAGGTGAAGGCGGGGCAGGTCATCGCGCGCATCGATCCGGCCATCTTCGACGCGAAGGTGAAAGAAGCGGAAGCCGAACTCGCAACTTTCAAGGCCAACGTCATGATGCAAAAGGCGCGGCTCGACAACGCCCGCGCAGAGTCGAAGCGGGCCAAATCGGCGCTCGACCAAGCCAAGCTGGATCTCGATCGCAACCGCGAACTCTTCGAGAAAAAGGTTTCGTCGCAGGCGCAATATGACCGCGCGGTTTCGACGCATGAGCAGGCCGAAGCCGCGCTCAACGCCCTAACCGCGAAGGAAGCCGAGCAGAAGGCGCAGATCGATTACGCCGACGCCCAGGTCTTGCAGAAATCGGCCGCCCTGCTGCGCGCCAGGATCGATCTTGAAAACACCAATATCCGCTCGCCGGTCGACGGCGTCGTCATCGGCCGCAACGTCGATATGGGCCAGACGGTGGCCGCCAGCCTGCAATCGCCGATCCTGTTCGTGATCGCGCAGAACCTGCGCCAGATGCAGGTCGAGGTGAACGTCGACGAGGCGGATATCGGGCGCATCCAGGAGCGTCAAAACGCGACCTTCACCGTCGAATTCCTTCCCCGGCGTTTCGTTCCCCGGCGTCGTCCGCCAGGTACGCAAACTGCCCAAGGATGTCTCCAACGTGGTGACATACACGGTCGTGGTCAGCGCCGAGAACCCGCTGCTTCGCCTGCTGCCCGGCATGACGGCCAACGTCACGTTCGATATCGTGCGGCGCGACAATGTGCTGCGCGTGCCCAATGCGGCGCTGCGCTTCAGGCCGGCCGGCGAGCCCGGCAGCGCCGCCGCCGCGACGCCGCCGGCGCGCGGCACTCCCAGCGCCGGACAAGGCGCCGGCAATGCGCGCCAGCGCGCCGAGGAATTCGTCACCCAGCTCAAGACCGAAGTCGGCATCGACAAGGACCAGGAAGCGCAAGTGCGCGCGATCTTCGCCGAGATGGGCCAGCGCTTCCAGCAAATGCGCGCCGGCGGCGCCGACCAGGAACAGATACGCGAGGAAATGGCCAAGCTGCGCGCGCAAATTCCGGACAAGGTTCGCGCGCTCCTGCGGCCCGATCAGCTCGCCAAATACAACGCCGTCGTCGAGCGCTCGTCCGACGTTCCGCGGCGCGGCACCGTGTATACCGTCGGCGAGAACGGCGCGGCCAAGCGCATCGAAGTGCAGCTGGGCGTGGCCGACGGCAGTTTCACGGAGCTGACCGGCGATGCGCTCAAGGCCGACGATCAAGTCATCGTCGGCTTCGACTCAAGCAAGAAAGCGGCGGCGCCCGCCGGGCGCGGCCCGCGTTTCGGATTCTAGCGCCGCTCATGACCGCTCCTCTCATACGCACCGAAAAGCTCGGCAAGACCTATCGCATCGGCGACAATGCCGTGGCCGCGCTGCGCGACCTCACGGTTGCCATTCCGCATGGCGCGATGGTCGCCATCATGGGCCCCTCCGGCTCGGGCAAATCAACCTGCATGAATCTGCTGGGCTGCCTCGATACGACAAGCGAAGGATCCTATTGGTTCGACGGCGAGGATGTCTCCAAGCTGGGCAGCGACGGCTTGGCCGACGTGCGCAATCGCAAGATCGGCTTCGTGTTCCAGCAATTCAACTTGATGGCGCGCGCCACGGCGCTCGAAAATGTGGAAATGCCGCTGACCTATGCGCGCATGCCCGCACGCGAGCGGCGAAAGGCGGCCGAAACCGCGCTTGCCGCGGTCGGCCTCGCCGATCGCATGGATCACCGCCCGACGCAACTATCCGGCGGGCAGCAACAGCGCGTTGCAATCGCACGCGCGCTCGTCAATCGCCCGGCCATGCTGCTCGCCGACGAGCCGACCGGCGCGCTCGACAGCCGCACCGGCGACGAGATTCTCGCGTTGTTCCAGCGCCTCAATCGCGAGGGCATCACGGTCGTCGTCGTGACCCACGACGAGAACGTGGCCGCCCACGCGCGGCGCATTTTGCGCTTCCGCGACGGCCTCCTGGTCGGCGACGCGGTTGTGGCAACGCCCATCGTCGCCGGCGCCGATGAAGCGCGCGCGCCGCTCGGAGCCGCGGCATGACTTATCGCGATTGCCTGCGCTCGGCGCTGCGATCGCTGCGCACCAATATCCTGCGCAGCGTGTTGACCTCGCTCGGCATCATCATCGGGGTCGGCGCCGTGATCGCCATGGTGGCGATCGGCGCCGGCGCCGAGCATCGCGTGCAGAGCGTGATTCAACAACTTGGCGCCAACATCATCATCATCTCGAACGGCTCGCAAAGCGTGGGCGGCGCGCGCAGCGCGGTGGGCACGCAGCTCGTGCTGACCGAGGAGGATTCCGAAGCATTGGCGCGCGAAGTCTCGGCGGTGCTGGTGGCCGCCCCCCAGGTGCGCGGCCAGCGTCAGGCGATCTTCGGCAACGCGAACTGGAGCACGCCGGTGCTGGGCGTGACCCCGGATTATCTCGAAGCGCGGGATTGGGAAATCGCCGCGGGCCGCATGTTCACGGACGCCGAAGTTCGCGGCGCCGGCAAGTTCGCCGTGCTGGGCAAGACCGTGGTCAAGAACCTGTTCGGCGAGGGCCAGGATCCGCTCGGCCAGACGATCCGCGTCAATCGCGTGCCGTTCACCGTGATCGGCGTCCTGATCGAAAAAGGACAAACGCCGTTCGGCCAGGACCAGGACGACATGATCCTGCTGCCGCTCTCGACCGCCAAGAAGCGCGTGCTCGGCGGCCGTCAGCTCAAGGGCAATCTTGTCCACTCGATCACGCTCAAGGCGCGCGACGACAAAAGCTTGAAGCAGCTCGAGGAAGAGTTGATCGCCCTGCTGCGCCAGCGCCACAAGCTGCGCGACGGCCAAGCGAACGACTTCGACGTGCGCAACATCGCCCAGTTCATGGCGGCGCGCGCCAAATCGACGCGCATCATGACCATGCTGCTCGCCTCGGTGGCGGCGATCTCGCTCATTGTCGGCGGCATCGGAATCATGAACATCATGCTGGTTTCGGTCACCGAGCGGACGCGCGAGATCGGCCTGCGCATGGCGGTGGGCGCCAAGCGGCGGGACATCCTCACCCAATTCGTCGTCGAGGCCGTGACCCTATCGCTGCTGGGCGGCCTGATCGGCACGGTGATCGGCATTGCCGGCTCGCACATCATCGCCAACCTTGCCGAGTGGCCCATGCTGCTGGAACCCGAGGCGATCCTCGTCGCTGTCGGTTTTTCGGCCGCGGTCGGCGTCTTTTTCGGCTATTACCCGGCGCGCAAGGCCTCGCGCCTCGACCCGATCGAAGCATTGCGCTACGAGTAGCGGCCCAAGGCCGATTGTGGCGCGTCCTTTCCTGCTCCATATTTACGCCGGGAATGAACAGGAGAGACTATGAACACCGCAAATTCGGGCGCCGGCGCCTATCCTTGGCTCAACGCCTATCCGGCCAATGTCAAATGGGATGTGGCCTATCCGCCGCGGCCGCTTTACGCGCTGCTCGACGACACCGTCGAGCGTTTCCGCCGCCGGCCGGCGATCGACTTTCTCGACCGCAAATACAGCTACGCGGAACTCGGCGCGCTGGTCAATCGCGCGGCCAAGGGCTTCCAGAAGCTCGGCGTCGTCAAGGGCACCAAGGTCGGCCTGTTCCTGCCCAACTGCCCGCAATTCATCGTCTGTTACTACGGCGTTCTCAAGGCCGGCGGCACGGTGGTGAATTATTCGCCGCTCTATTCCGAGCCCGAACTCAAGCATCAGATCGAGGACTCCGACACCGACATCATGGTGACGCTGGGGCTGAAAGTCCTCTACCCCAAGATGAAGTCGCTGCTGGGTCAAACACGCTTGAAGACGCTGGTGATCGGCAACATCCAGGAAGCGTTGCCCTTTCCCAAGAACTGGCTCTATCCGCACCTGCGAAAGCAAGACATCGCCGCCGTCGCGTGGGACGACAAGCACATCCGCTACAGCGATCTGATCTCGAACGACGGCGCATTTGCGCCGGTCGCGATCGACCCCAAGGAAGACATCGCCGTGTTGCAATACACCGGCGGCACCACCGGCCTGCCCAAGGGCGCGATGCTCACGCATCACAACCTCGCGTCCAACGCCGAGCAGGCGCGGCAATGGTTCGCGCAGGCCCGCGAGGGCGAAGAACGCATGATGGGCGTGCTGCCGTTCTTCCACGTTTTCGCGATGACGTCGATCATGAACATGGGCATTCGCATCGGCGCGGAAATCATCATGCTGCCGCGTTTCGAGCTCGAAACCGTGATGAAGCTCATTCCGAAGAAAAAGCCGACGCTGTTCCACGGCGTGCCCACCATGTATGTCGCGATCGCCGGCCACAAGAACATCGCCCAAACCGACGTAACCTCGATCCGCGGCTGTATCTCGGGCGGCGCGCCCTTGCCGGTCGAGGTCAAGCATAAATTCGAAAAACTCACCGGCGGCCATCTCGTCGAAGGCTACGGCCTCAGCGAAAGCTCGCCGGTCGCGTGCTGCAACCCGCTCGAAGGCGTCAACAAGCCGGGCTCGATCGGCCTGCCCGTGCCCGGCACCAAGATCGTCATCACCGACCGCGATCATCCGCATAAAATTCTCGGCCTCAACGAGCCGGGCGAATTGTGCATCGAGGGCCCGCAGGTCATGAAGGGCTATTGGAAGCGCCCCGAGGAATCGGCCAAGACGCTGCTCGACGGCCGGCTTCACACCGGCGATGTCGCCTATATGGACGATCAGGGTTACATTTTCATTGTCGACCGCATCAAGGACATGGTCGCCGTCGGCGGCTTCAAGGTGTTTCCGCGCAATGTCGAGGAGCAGATTTACAAGCATGCGGCGGTCGAGGAATGCACCGTCATCGGCGTGCCCGACGACTACAGCGGCGAGGCTGTCAAGGCCTTCATCAAGCTGCGCGCCGGCCAGAGCGCACAGGCGAAGGACATTCTCGATTTCATCCGGCCCAATCTCGGCAAGCACGAAATGCCGCGCGAGATCGAATTCCGCGACCAATTGCCCAAGACTCTGATCGGCAAGCTCTCGAAAAAGGAGCTCGTCGAGGAAGAGCGCAAGAAGCACAAGGAAAAGAAGCAGGCCGCGAATCCCGCCTAAGCGCGGCGCGATGTTCGACTCCGTCGCGGTTCCGGTTTGGCTGCTGGCGATCGGCGGCCTCTTGGCCGCGTGGTCGATTCTCGACCGGCTGCTGATGCCGGGCGCGCGCTGGTTCATCCGCCGGCGCGTCAACCGCGTGCTCGACGAGATCGGCGGCCGGCTCGATATCAAAATTCCCGCCTTCAATCTGACCAAGCGCCAAGTCTTGGTCGACCGGCTCGTGCACGATCGGTCCATCCAAGCCGCCGGGGCCGAAATCGCGGAGCAGGAAAAAAAGCCGCGCGCCGTGATCGCCGAGCAAGTGCAGCGCTATGCGCGCGAGATCGTGCCGGCGTTCAACGCCTATTTTTATTTCCGCATCGGCTATCGCCTCGCCCGGCGGATTTCGCGCATGTTCTATCACGTGCGGCTCGGCTACGCCGACGACGAAGGCCTGCGCAAGATCGGCGCCGACGCGACGCCGGTATTCGTCATCAACCACCGCAGCAATTTCGACTACGTGCTCGTCGCCTTCCTCGCCGCGGAGCGCACCGCGCTCTCTTACGCGGTCGGCGAATGGGCGCGCATTTGGCCGTTGCAATCGCTCATCAAGCTGATGGGCGGATTCTTCGTGCGGCGCAATTCGAAAAATCCGCTCTACCGCAAGGTGCTGGAACGCTACGTGCAGATGGCGACCGAGGGCGGCGTGCCCCAGGCGGTGTTTCCCGAGGGCGGGCTGACGCGCGACGGCAAGCTGCGCGAGCCCAAGCTCGGCCTGCTCGATTACATCCTGCGCGGTTTCGATCCGGTGGCGGGGCGCAACGTCGTCTTCATTCCGGTCGGCATCAATTACGACCGCGTCGTCGAGGACCGCACGCTGCTGATGAGCATCGATCCCGACGCCAAGCCGCGCGGCAAATCTTTCGCCATCTGGACGACGGCGCGATTTTTCGGCCGGCAGATCGGCTTGGCGTTGCGCGGCCGCTGGACGCGATTCGGCTATGCCTGCGTCAATTTCGGCACGCCGATCTCGCTGCGCGACCACCTCGCGGCGCGCGGCGTTTCGATGAAGGATATGGCGCCCGAGCAGCGTATCGCGGCGCTGAAACAGCTTGCCGGCGTGCTCATGTCGGCGGTCGCCAAAGTCGTGCCCGTGCTCCCGGTGCCGCTGATCGCCCTGGTGTTCCGCCGGCGCGGAACGCTGCTGCTGTCCGAGGACGATGTGAAGGCGGCGGCGATCAGCGTCCTGCAGGATTTGGACGAGGCCGGCGCCATCACCTATATTCCGCGCTCGGATCGCGACTACGCCATCGCCCTCGGCCTCGAAACGCTCAAGGCCCGGCACATCGTCGAGGAGGAAGACGGCTTTCTCCGCGTGCCCGAGCGCAACCAGAGCTTGCTCGACTACTACGCCAATTCGATCGAGCATCTGATTCCGGCCGAGGCGGCGCGCGCATGAGCGCGCCCGGGCACGACGCCGTCATTCTGCTGCACGGCCTTGCCCGCACGCGCCGCATTTTCTGGCGCATGGCGCCGGCGCTGCGCGCCGCCGGTTTCGAAACCGTCGATTATCGCTATCCCAGCCGGAGCCAAAGCCTCGATGCCTCCGTAGCCGGTTTCCGCCGATTTCTCGACCGGCTGCCGCCTGGCCTGCAACCGGTGCATTGCGTCGGCTTTTCGCTGGGCGGCCTGATCGCGCGCGGCGCGCTCGCCATTCCGCCGGCCCACCTTCGGCTCGGCCGCCTCGTCATGATCGGCTCGCCCAGCGGCGGCTCGTCCGTGCTGAGCGTCACGCCCTTCGCCAGGGCGGCGCGCGCCATCGTCGGACCCGCGATCGAGGATTTGAAGGAGGGCAGCGGCGCCCTCGCCCGCCTCGGCACGCCCAAGGCGGAGATCGGCGTCATCGCCGGCACCGGCCGCTTTCACCCGCTCAATCCCGCCGCCTTCGTCAACTATGCGCGCGGCCATGCCGAGCCGCATGACGGCACGGTCGAGGTGCGCAACACGAAGTTCGAGGGCATTGCCGATTTCGTCGTGCTGCCGGCCAATCACACAGTGATGTGCCAGAACCCCGCCGTCATCGCCGAGACGATCGCGTTCCTAAAATCCGGCCGCTTCGCCCATCACACGGCGCAGCGGGCGAACGCGGCGGCGTGAAGTTCCGCCGGCGGCGCGTCGAGAGCTTCATTCCGCAATGACAATATCATCCCCCGCGCCCGCGTAGAGGCGCTCGACCAGCGCGGCGCGGCGGGTCAGGACGGCGCGCTGGCCGACATAGCCCTTGTCGGTGATTTCGCCGGCGTCGATGTTGGGCGGCTCGACCATGAGTAGCACACGGCGCACGCGCTCGCTGCTGCCGGGATGCGCCTTGTTGTAGGCGCCGAGCTTGTCCTTGAGCGCCGCGTGCAACTTCGGGTGGCGCACCACGGCCTCGGGCGCGAGGCCTTCGGCTTCGGGGCCGATCGCCGCCTTGCACCCGGGTATATTGGCGAAAGCGAGCAAGCCGATCTCGTCGCGGTCCGCGCCGGCGACGGCGGCGTCGAGAACGATCGGCGAGGCGGCCGACAAGGCCGCGAGGCGCAGCGTGCCGACCGCGACCCAGGTTCCGGTGAGCAGCTTGAAATTTTCCGCGACCCGGCCGTCGAAGACGAGGCCCGATTCGAACTTGCCCGGCACCAGGGTTTTGACCGCGTCGCCGATCTTGAAAAAACCTTCCTCGTCGAACGCTTCGCGGCTCTTCGCCGGGTCTTTGTAGTAGCCGGGCGAAATATTGGGCCCGCGGAACCGGATCTCGGTCTTGCCCTCGGCCGGAACGAGCTTGGCTTCGACGCCCGGCATCGGCAGGCCGACCGTGCCGGTTACATCGGAAACCCAGTGCGCGACGGTGGCGGGCGGCGAGGTTTCGGTCGAGCCCAGCGCGGTAAAAAGCGGAATCCGCTTGCCGCGCGCCTTGATCGCCAACGCCTCCAGGCGGTCCCAACTCGCCTGCGGCATGCCGGCGCCGGCATAGAAAATGCAATCGAGATCGCCGAACAAGTGTTTCGTGAACGCGTCGTCGGCTTCCCAATGCGGCAGCAGCAGATCGTAAGCGCGCGGCACATTGTAGAGCACCGTCGGCCGGATTTCGCTGAGGTTCTTGAGCGTCGTCTCGATGCGGCCCGGCAGCGGCTTGCCACCGTCGATGTACATGGTGCCGCCGGTGATCAGCACTTGGTTGAAATTCCAATTGGCGCCGAAGGTGTGATTCCACGGCAGCCAATCGACGAGCACCGGCGGCCGCTCGTGGAGGAACGGCCAGATCGCGCACACCGCGACCTGGCTCGCCCACATCATGCGCTGGGTGTTGATCACGCCTTTCGGCATACCGGTCGAGCCCGAGGTGAGCAGGATCTTCGCCACCAACTCCTCGCCGATCTTGGCGAACGCGTTCTCAACGCGCGGCCCCGGCTTGGCGGCGACGAGTTCGCCGAAGCCGGTGACGCCGCCGAATTCGCCGCTCGCGGCATCCGCGACGAGCGCGCGCGCCGCCATGTCGATCGCCGCCAGCGCCTTCGCGAAAGGCGCGAGCTTGTCGACATAGATCAGGCTCGGATCGAAGCCGGCGACGATGTGCTTGACCTTGGCGAAATCGGCGCTCATCAGCGAATAGGCCGGCGAAACCGGCATGGCCGGAATGCCGACCTGCATCGCGCCGAGCATGAGGATCGCCATGTTGATGGAATTGTCGGACAGGATCGCGATCGGCCGCTCGGCGGAATGGCCATGGTCGAGCAGCCATTGCGAAACCGCATTCGCCCGGTCGCGCGCCGATGCGTAACTCAGGCGCCGCCAAGCGCCGGCGGCGTCGCGTTCGGCGAGGAACGTCCGCTCCGGAAATTTCGCCGCCTGCTCGCGCAATACGATGCCGACCTGCTTCGGATAGGGCGGCAAGGCCAGCCCGCTGCGCAGGATGACCTCGCCGTTCGCGCGGCGCTCGACATTGACGCTGACCGGCGCCAGCTTGATGTCGATGTGCTTGTAATCCTTGGTCCAGAATGAGGCCACGTCGATCCTCTTTGCCGCTTGCATTTGGCGTTGCGCCGACTTTACCTGCGGCATCGCCGCCCGCAAGCACCGAGCCGCCATGACCGCGTTTCAACCCGCCCTGCGCGACGCCCGCTACCTCCTCGCCCACGTCATTCCGACGCGCGAAATCCTGGCTCTGCCGGCTTATCGCCATGTCGATGCCGAAACGCTCGACGCGGTGATCGAAGCCGCCACGCGCTTCTGCCAAGCGGAGATCGCGCCGCTCAATCGCGACAGCGACCGGATCGGCGCCCGGCTCGTGAACGGCCGCGTCGTCAGCGCCCCAGGCACGCCCGCGCTCTACAAAAAGTGGTGCGCAAACGGCTGGCCGGCGCTGGTTCTGCCGCGGGAATTCGGCGGCCAGGGCTTGCCGGAGCTGGCGCAGGCCGCGCTCTCGGATGCCATCAACGGGGCTTCGCTCGCTTTCGGCATGGCCGTGACTTCGAGCCGCGCCGCCGCGCGGGTGTTGATCGCGCATGCCGACGATGCGACCAAGCGCCTCTACGTCCCCAAGCTCACGAGCGGCGAATGGGCGGGCACCATCGTGATGACCGAGCCCCATGCCGGCTCGGATATCGGCCTCGCGCGCACCAAGGCGGTGAAACGCGCCGATGGGCGCTATTCGGTGAGCGGCACGAAAATATTCATCTCCTGGGCCGATCACGATTTGACCGAGCAAATCGCGCACATCGTCTTGGCACGGGCTGAGGGCGCGCCAGCCGGCGTCAAAGGCCTGAGCCTGTTCCTCGTTCCCGCGCGCAAGCTTGACGATGCCGGCCGGCCGGGCATCGCCAACGGCGTCCGCGTCGTCCGCATCGAGGACAAGATGGGCATCCACGGCTCGCCGACTTGCGAGGTCCTGTTCGATGGCGCCGAGGGAACTCTCATGGGCGCCGACCCCCGACTCGGGGGCGGCGACGGCATCCGCCAGATGTTCACCATGATCAACACGATGCGGCTCGAAGTCGCCTTCGAGGGCGCGGGCATCGCCGGCGCCGCTTGCGATCATGCATTGCGCTATGCGCTGACACGGCCGCAAGGCGGCGTCGCCGGCAAGAGCGGGGCGCAGATGATCGCTGAGCATCCCGATGTGCGCCGCATGATCCTGGTGATGAAATCGACATCCGATGCGGCGCGCGCCCTGTGCTTCGAGGCGGCCTCTCAGATCGATCTCGCCCGCGCCGGCGAAACCGCGGCGGCGCGCGCCGCCGGCGCCGACATGGCAACGTGGCTGCTGCCCATCGCCAAGGCGGGCTGCACCGAGGCCGCGCTCGAAGTCGCCAGCCTCGGCATCCAACTCCATGGCGGCCACGGCTATGTGCGCGACAGCGGCGCCGAGCAATTCTACCGCGATGCGCGCATTACGCCGATCTTCGAGGGCACCAACGGCATCCAGGCGATCGACCTGGTGACGCGCAAGCTGATCGGCAGCCAGGGCCGGCTCTACCGGGCCTTTGCCGAGCGTATCAAGACGGACATCGCCCGCACCAAGGGCAACCGCGCCGTCCGCGTCGCCCGCGGCATCGTGCAGGACGGGTTCAACAGCCTCGACGAGGTCGCGCACACCTTCCTGAAGCAATCCGCCGATGGAGCATCGGGCGCCGATGCCGTGTTGGACGCGGGCGCATCGGCCATGGCCGATGCGCTCGCCGGCGCCACGCCCTTCCTCCAGCTCGCCGCCCGTGTCGCCTTCGGCTGGATGCTGCTGCGCCTCGCCGCCGTCGATGCCATGGGCGCCGATGAAGGCACCGTCGAGGAAAAGCGCGCCCTCGCCCGCTTCTACGCCGAGCACATCATGGCCGATTGCGAAGCGCTGGCGCTGCGCGCGATCGGCGGGGCGAAGGGGCTGTACGCGGTGGAGATGGGGCGGTTGGGGAATGGGTGAGAAGTTGCGCAAGTGCCCAAGAAAACCTCTGATACGGTTTTCGGTTGATCGCCTCGGTACGAATAGTTGGAAGGCTCCGTCGCCATTTTATTCCGTAGGGGCGGGTCTCCGACCCGCCCTCGGCGCGTCGCGCGGCACCGACCGTGCCGCCGTTTTCGGGTAAACGACCGCCTGGTTGCACGAGGGCGGGTCGGAGACCCGCCCCTACGCGGCAATAGCCGAATTCCGAGGCGATCGTTCGGATTTCGTATAAGAACTGGAACGATGTTGCGCCAAGCCTCTATAAGGAGGGCTACTACAGCGAGCCAAATAGCCGGCTCCCGGTCACCGTTTATGGGATCTGTACGATGCGGATCGAAATGATTGCGCGACGTTCACACGGAACGTGACAAAAGAAATCGGGGCGCATTGATTTGTCGCGGTCGGACTTGAATTTATAGGGGCGACGAGCGGTTACGCCGCTCGCGGGCGGATCGTCCTGAGCTCGCGCGCGATCCGCCGGCGCTGTTCCATCAGGTCGAAATCGGCTTGCAGGCCGAGGAAGAAGCCTTCGGAAATTCCGAAATAGCGCGCGAGGCGGAGATCGGTGTCGGCGCTGATCGCCCGCTTGCCGTGGATCAGCTCGTTGATGCGCCGCGGCGGCACGCGGATCGCGCGCGCCAGCGCGTTCTGGCTGAGCGCCATGGGCTTCATGAACTCCTCCTGGAGAATTTCGCCGGGATGCGGATTCCGAAGCAAGCCGCTGCTATCCGTGATAGTCGACGATCTCGACATCGTGCGCCCCTCCTTGGTTCCAAACGAAACAAATGCGCCATTGGTCGTTAACGCGAATGCTGAACTGCCCGGCACGGTCGCCCTTGAGTGCCTCGAGGCGGTTGCCCGGCGGCACGCGAAGATCCGCGAGGCTGCGCGCCTGGTTCAGGAGGCGCAGCTTGCGCAGCGCCGCGGCCTGTAGATCCGCCGGCAATCGCCGGCTTCGACGCCCCTCCCAGATTGCCCTCGCTTCCGGATCGGCGAAACCTCGGATCATTCAGATACTATAACGCGACACGTTATACCGCGCAACTGGCAGTACCATTTTGGGGCGAAGGGGCTCTATGCGGTGGAGATGGGGCGGCTGGGGAGCGGGTGAGCGTGCCGCGAAGCGCGGACGTTGTGAACCGGATCACAGCGACGCGATGTTCTGAGTGCTATGGTTATATCCGGATGAGGCCCGGGACGCCTCAAGCCGCAACCCCAACAGCGAGTATCGACCATGAAGATCAGGCTCCTCATCGCCGCCGCCATTGCCGCGCCCGCTTTCATCGGCGCCGCCGCCGCGCTCAAGCCCTCCACCGCCACGGCCGCGCCCATCGACCATTGCATTCCGGTGTCGGCATGCACCTGCGGCTGGGGAACGCTCAACGGCAAGAAAGTCTACATCTGCACGCCGAAAACCAAGGTCTCCGGGTGATCGAACGAACGGATCGCGCTGCGGGCGCATCGCCATTGAACGTACTAGGACCGGCGTGCCGCCCCGCCCGCGGCACTGCCGGCGAAAATAATACCTTGTTCGCGGCTTGATTGTGCGGCGGAAACAGCGCAAGTTTTAGGCGAACGAGCCTGTTCCCCGCGCTGCGGGGCGATAGTCAGGCGCCAACGGACGCAGCTTTGCGAGTTCCGGGTCGCCTTCGGCGGCGCATCGGCGCGCGAAATTGGGTGCCAAAAAAGAAAAAGAAGAAAAGGCGTACCGGCGACAGGAAAGCGCGCCTCCAGCGCAAATCCGCGATGCTCGATACGAGCGCCGTGCCCGGCATCGGTCCGGCGCGGCAAAAAACAACGACAAAACAAACAGGGAAGCGAATATGTCCAAAATCCAAGACATGAAGGCAAGCTGGGAAGCCAACAAGCCGCGCATCGTCGCGCTCGCGGTCGGCCTTGTTGCCGGCCCGATCATCACCAGCATGGCCGGCTGGCAAGTGACCGGCGGCACGGCGCGCGAAATGCTGCGCGCCGGCGTGATCGAGCAGCAGGCGATTTTCTGCGAACAACGCGCGCGGGCCGACGTAAAGGAGCCGGGCAAGCTCGAATGGGCGGCGCGCAACGATCTTGCCAAGAAATGGTCGGTGATGCCCGGCGCGGCGGCGGTCGATTCCGACGTAACCTTCGCCTGCGCGCGCAAGCTCGCGGCCTAAGCGTTGCGATGCCGCGCGCGCGTTTCGCCGCGCGCGGTTAGACTGCTCTCGCGGCGGGCGGCGCGATCGTCCGCGCTCTCTCCTCTGTCCGTGCGTCTTGCCGCGCGGCCGGTTCGCGGCCAATGTGCGCTTGGAACTCAGCGCCGACGCACCGGCACCGGGCACGGTAGCCGCGCCGCGCCGGCGTCGGAGCCATCGGAGAGCAGCGCCATGACGAAACCGACGATCGAATGCAAGCCGAACGGCCCCTATCTGGTTAAGGATCTCGACCGGCTCGGCAATTCGAAAGGCGCGACGCTTGCGGCCAAGCCGGTCATCGCGCTGTGCCGCTGCGGCCGGTCGGCGGCCAAACCGTTCTGCGACGGCACGCACAACACCGTCGGCTTCTCCGGCGCGCGGACCAGCGACGGCAAGGACGACATGCGCCGGAGCTACGCCGGCAAGCGCATCGCGATCCACGACAATCGCGCGCTCTGTGCCCATGCCGGGCATTGCACCGAGGGCCTTGCGGCGGTGTTCGACGGCGAGCGCAAGCCGTGGATCGACCCCGATGGCGCCAACGTGGAGTCGATCATCAACGTCGTGCGCCAGTGCCCGTCGGGCGCCTTGAGCTACAGCCTCAACGATGTCGAACACCGCGACCAGGCGCGTGCGCCCGCGATCGCCGTGACTGCGAACGGGCCCTATGCGGTGACCGGCGGCATCGAGCTCGTCGGCGTCGCGATGGGCGACGGCGCCTCGACCGAGCATTTCACCCTGTGCCGCTGCGGCGAGTCCAAGAACAAGCCGTTCTGCGACGGCAGCCATTGGGCGAGCGGCTTTAAGGACGAGAAGAATTAGTCGCGCGCGCCCCTCGCTCAGCGCAGGACGTAGCGGATTTCGCCGTCGACCGGCTTCACGCGCTCGAAACTGCGCAGTGAATAGCCGCTCGGGCAGCTCGTAATGGCGGCCGGAAAGCGCTTGAAAAAGCGCCCATCGGCGGCGGTGCATTGCACAAGGCCGGACGAAGTGCCCGGCCATTGGCGTTGACCGTCGGCCGCATAGGCATAAAAGGCGAAGCCGCCCGATACGTAGCCGTTGCTGAGCGTCAGGCACTGATTGGGCGCCAGCTCATACCAGCCGCGGACGAAAATCTGGCCGCCCTCGTCGCTGGCGATCGCGACCTTGACTTTGCCGGCGCGGTGCTCGGAGCACACGACGATGCCGGCGTGGGATTGGCTTGCGGCCGCGGCGAGGGCGCAAGCGGCCAGCGCCGCGCACAGAAATGCGCGCGAAAGTTTCGGCATGGCGTTTCCTCGAACAACGGCGGCTTGCTGGGCCGCCGGTTGAGGCCGGAGGGTCTGCCGCCTTCATGCGCCATTATCGCCAAAGCGCTGCGTTTGTCTGTGTTCCAGGTCACAGGCCGAACAATATTTTACGCCGCCGCCTGCTCCGCTAAGCTAGCGCCGCAGTTGACGCCAGCGCTCGATCAGCTCGTTCATTGCCGAAGGATCGACGAGATCGAAATTCCATGCCGTCGAGAAGTTCGCCGGTGCGCCATGCGGACGGTCCTTTTTGTCGAGCGCGTCGAAGCAAAGGCGCATCGGCACCGGCAAACCTTCGCCGACCGCGATCGCTTCGCGGTTGCGCAAAGAAGGCAAGGCGCCGACGATGCTGCGCGCCAATTCGGGCAGCGCCGCGAGGACGAATTCCTGGTCCTTTTGGTTGGCGAGCCGCATCGCGAATATCGTGCTGCACTGGGATAGAATGCGCGGCGAGATATCGGCGGGGCGCTGGCTGACGATACCGAGCGAGATGCCGTATTTCCGACCTTCCATCGCAATCCTTGTCAGCGCGCGCTTGGTCGGCTCGAAGCCGCTGTTGCTGCTCGCAGGCACGTAGCGGTGCGCTTCTTCGCACACCAGCAGGATCGGGATCGCGCGGTTGCTCCACAAAGCGAAGTCGAAAGTCATGCGGCAAAGCAGCGAAACGACGACATTGACGATCTCGGACGGGACCGAAGAGAGATCGATGATCGAAATCGGCTTGCCCGCCACGGGAATGCGGAAGATGCGTGATAGGATCTTCGCCATGTTGTCCTGCACGGCAAGGCCTGGGAACATGAAGCCGTAGCGCCGGTCGCCCTGCAGCATTTCCAGCCGCGCCTTGATCCAATGGAACGCCGAGCTCTGATGCGTCCGGTCGAGCTTGCCCAGGGCGTCCTCGAGCAGCCGCATCATGTCGCCGGTGCGATATGGCACGGGCGTGTCGACCGTGAAGGTGCGTGCCTTGTCCTGATTCTTGGCAAAGCCCTGCTTCGCCGCGAGGATAAGCGATTCGAGAATCGCACTTTTTGCTTCGCGGTCCTCGGAGTCGCTGCCGATCACGACTTCCCGCATTTCCTCGAAGTTGAACAGCCAATAGGGCAATTCGAGCGATTTGGGATCAAGGACTTCGGCCTTGTCGACGAAGGCGGCGGCGTACTCGTTGTGCACGTCGAGCAGGAGAATATGGCCGTTCGGATGATGTTCGAGCATGCGCTTCAGCAGCAGCGTGACGGCGCAGGACTTGCCGCAACCTGTCGATCCCAGCACCGCGAAGTGCTTGCCGAGCAAATCGTCCATCAGCACATGGGCCGGCAAACTCCGGTCCTGATGCAGCATGCCGACGCGCACCGGCGACGCGGTCGGCGGCGCGTAGACCTGCTGCAATTCATCTTTGGTGGTCTCGAAGATGCCGTCGCCGAGCGCTGGAAAGGACGACACGCCGCGCTCGAACACGTCGCAATTGCGCTCGGCGTTCCGGCGCAGCTCGCCGAGCAGCTCCATCTCAACGATCTTCACCTCCTCATCCGCTGTCTTGGCCGGGATCGGCGCGGCCAAGCCGCTCACCAAGCCGAACACGATCCCTTGCGGTGTGAACATCTTGACTAGGGCGCCGATTTGCGGCGATGCGGCCGCGTCAGGGTCGCTCTGTGATTCAAGCATCGCCACGACTTGCGCGCCGGAAACCGAGACGACGTGCCCGATGCGGACTTCGCCATCCGCGGCCGGCCTGGCGCCGGCCACAACGTCGCCGACGCGCTGGTCGTCCTGTATTGGCAGGGTGCGATCTTCTTGCATGACCATGTCGATGTCGTTCATGGCTGATTCCTTTGCACACGATCGGCTGGAAAGAGCACTGTAACCGAAGTCCCGCGACCAACCGTGCTATCGATGGTCAGCGTGCCGCCATGAAGGACGGCGAAGGCCTTGGTCAGCGGCAAACCGAGGCCAGTGCCCTGGTATTTGCGATTGTAAGCGCTGTCGACCTGGACGAACGGCACAAGCACCTTTGGCAGGTTTTCGGGCGCGATGCCGATGCCGGTGTCGGAGACGCAGAGGCGAAAGCCGCCGGTTTCGACCACGGCGAGCGAAAGCGACACGATGCCGTCCGGCGGCGTAAACTTGACGGCATTGGACAGCAAGTTGATCAGGATCTGCTTGAAGCGCCGCAGATCGGCCAGGAGCGGCGGCAGATCGTCGGGAACTTCGACGCGGAGCGTAAGCTTGCCACGCTGCACGCGGTCGCGGATCAGCGCAAGGCACGCGCGCGCGATCTCCGCCGGATCGATTATTTCCTCGTTGAGCGAAATTCCGGAAGCCTCGATCTTCGCAAGATCGAGAATGTCGTTGATCAGGTCGAGCAGGTGATTGCCCGAGTCGTTGATGTCGCGGGAGTATTCGCGGATCTTTTCCATCGACGATATTTGCAAGACCTGCATCAGCTCGGAGAACCCGATGATCGCGTTTAGCGGAGTCCGCAGTTCGTGGCTGACATTGGCGAGGAATTCGGACTTGGCTTGGCTTGCGGCTTGCGCCTCGATCATCGCCTTGTGCGCCCGGCTGGCGAAGAATTCAGCGCGTTGGCGGGCGGCGCGCAGCGCAGCTTCCGCCTGGCGGCGCTCGACGATGGCGCCAAGCTGTGTGCCATAATCCAGCATCAGCAATTCGCGTATCGGCGGCCGACTATATGCGTTGACGCCCCCCGCCCCGAGCCCGCGCCAGTACATCGGAAAGACCCTCACCCCGAGAATTTCAACATCCGCCCGCCAATCGTGGCGAGCGCGCCCAAATTACTAAGCACAGTTAAAGGATTGATGATCAAACTTCGTTACTGCGGGCGGGGAACGCGCTGAATTCCAATGAAATTTCAAATATTTTGAGAAGGCAAATTGGGGCAAATCGTAAATTTACCGATAAAGGATTCTTGCAGACCATGCCGCAATGGGCGTCCCGATCGCCGGTGGAACGGCGAAATCCGGTCAGGCGACGGGCTTGGCCAAGGGGTCGTCGGCGGTCTGCACGGACAGCCAATCGATGTCCGGAACCGGACGCGCCGTCGCCGGATGGCGCTGCAGCAGCGCTTCAAGCGACAGGGCGACGCGCATCAGGAACGCGTCCTTGTGGCGCCGCGACACGATTTGAATTCCGAACGGCATGCCACGCGCATCGACGCCGCAAGGGATCGAGATGCAGGGGTGATTGAGCAGGGTAATTCCGTAAGTCAGGCGCACCCAATCGAAATAATTCGTGGTTGCGTGATCGGCGATCTGGGCGGGGTAAATATCGTGTTTCGGCCAAGGCGGTACCGCGACGCAGGGCGTGATCAATAAATCGTGCTCGCGGAAGAATTCCTGCGCCGCGCGATAAATTCGCGTGTGCTGCATGTGGGCGAGACCGACATCCTCGATCGAGTAACGCAGGCCATCCTTGAAATTCTGTTCGACCAAGCGGCCCCACTGCCCCGGCTGCTCGCGCATTTTCTTGGCATAGGTGCCGACGAACGCGACGGCGCGCAGCACGTCGTAAACTTTGTCGGCATCCTCGAAAGAGGGCGCAGCCTCGGCGGCGGATTTGAAGGCGCCGCGGAACAGCGCCGTGCGCTCGCTGAACAGCGCTCGTATCGCCGGATCGAGCGTGGCGAAGCCGCCGAGATCGGCGGAGATGGCGACGCGCATCGTCGCGAGATCGGCCGGTGCCAGATCGGGCGTTAGCGCCGGATCGACCGGGCCGGCCAGCGGATCGCGCGTATCGCCGCTCGCCATCGCACTGAGCAGCAGCAGCGTGTCGCGCACGGTGCGCGCCATCGGGCCCTCGACGGGAAAATGGGTGAGCCCGATCTGGCGCTTTTCCGACGGCACCAGCCCCGCGGTCGGGCGCATGCCGACGACGCCGCAATAGGCCGCGGGGATGCGCAAGCTGCCGGCATTGTCCGAGCCGTGAGCGAGCGGCAGCATGCCGGTGGCCAGCGCGATCGCCGAGCCGCCCGACGATCCGCCGCAGGTCAGCGCCGGCGCAAAGGGATTGCCGCTCACGCCATAAACCGGATTGAACGTGTTGCCCCCAGCACCCCATTCAGGCGTGTTGGTCTTCATCCAAACGATGCCGCCGGCGCGGCGAAGCTGGGCAACGAAGGGCTCATCGGCGGCGGGCACGTGCCGCGCGAAAAGCTTCGAGCCATAAGTGGTGCGCAGTCCGGCCGTGTCCACGAGATCCTTGATGCCGACCGGCAGCCCGTGCAGCGGCCCGAGTGCGTCGCCGCGCAGCACCGCCGCCTCGGCCGCCTTGGCCTCGGCCTTGGCCCGAATCTCGTCGATGGCGACGATGCCGTTCAACTGCCGGTTGACGCGGCCGATTCGCCCCAAGCAGGAACTCGAGCAGCTCGACGGGCGAAAGCTGCTTTGCGCCGATCAGCGCGCGTGCGTCCGTTGCGGTGAGGTCGCAAGGCTGCATGGCCGGATTGTCTCAGCTTTCGGCGATGTCGAGCACGACATTGCCCATCACGCTCCCTTGCTCGACTGCCTCGTGCGCCGCCACGATCTCGGCGAGCGGGAAGCGCCTGCCGACGGCGTGCACGAGCTTGCCGCCCTCGAGAAAGGCGGTAATTTCGCCCAGAGCCTGGGCGCGGAGCATCGGCGGCTGCTTGTAGACGATGAAGAAGCGGATGCCGATATTGCCGACGATCAGCGGACCGAAAGATAGTTGAAAATCCGGATTGTTCGATCCGTAGACGGCCGCCAAGCCGTGATCGGCCACGATCTGCGGATAAAGTTTGGCGTTGCCGGATATATCGACCTCGATGACGCGCTGCACGCCGCGGCCGTTGGTGATCTGCTTGATGCGCTCGACGACGTTTTCGGTTTTGTAGTTGATCACGTGATCGGCGCCGGCGGCACTGGCATGCGCGGCTTTGGCCGGCGAGCTGACCGTGGCGATGACCGACTTGGCACCCTTGATCTTGCTCATCTGAATTGCATAGTGACCGACCGCGCCGGCGCCGCCGGTCACCAGCACGATCTGCCCCTTGATGCCGCCATCCGTCACACAGGCCTGCCACGCGGTCAGCGCCGGAATGCCGAGGCACGCCGCGCCGGCAAATTCGACGTTTTTCGGCATCGGCACGGCTTGCGCCGAGGGCAGCACGACGAATTCCGCCGCCGTGCCGAAAGCGCGGCCCCAGCGCGCGTTCCAAATCCAGACGCGCTCGCCGACGCGCTGCGGCGGCACGCCGGCGCCGACTTTTTCGACCGTGCCGGCGCCGTCGCTGTGCGGGATGATCACGGGAAAATCCGAGCGCGAACTCGCCCGCCCCATGCGCATTTTCACATCGGACGGATTGATGCCCGAGGCGATAACCTTGACCCGCACCTCGCCCGGTCCAGGTTCGGGCGTTTCGACGTCGCCAACCGTCAAGACCTCGCGGGCCGGGCCGATTTTCTCGTAATAGGCTGCCTGCATTGCGACGGTATCCTCCTGTTTCGCCAGCACGAAATCGCGTGCCTAATGCCTATGCCGGCGCCCGATCCTCGATCGGCCAAGCCGCATCGTGCTTTCTAGGGCCGGAATTGAGCGGGCAAAAGCCAAATATTTCATTGCGCCGCGGCACTGGCGCAATTCATTGCAAGCTATGCCTTGCGGCGATCGCTCACCTGGATAACCGCCGCCATGCCGGTGTCGCCGGCGGCGCAGCCGGTGAACAAGCCGTAACCGCCGCCTTTCGTCACCAGTTCTTCGATGAGCTCGACGATGAGGCGCATGCCGGTCGGGCCGTTGGGATGGCCGAAGATCAGCGAGCAGCCGTAATTGTTCATCTTCATAACATCGAAGCCGGTCTCGCGCGCGAAAACGATGTCGTTGACGACGAACGGATTGTGCGTCTTGACGGCGCTTATGTCCTTTATCGCGATGCCGGCGCGATCGAGCGCGTGCTTCGCGGCAGGGACCGGCGCGGCCGGCATGTAAGCGGGTTTGGCGCGCGCCTGGCCGAAAGCGAGGATGCGGATTTCGACGTTCTTGTCCTTGGAGAGCTCGCGCGCCCGCGCGGGCGAGGCGACGATGATCGCGGCATTGCCGTCCGCCGGATGCGTTTGGCCGCCGAACGTGACCGTGCCGCCTTCGGTCACGGGCTTCAACTTCGCCAGGCCCTCCTTGGTCGAAGGCTTGATGCCTTCGTCGCCTTCGAGCGTGCCCGCCGTGCGCTTGAAGCTCGGATCCGGCACCTCGAACGGCAGGGTCATATAGCGCTTTTGGAAATCGCGGCCGTTCGCCAAGGCCTCTTCATATTGATTTCAGCGGCGCAGCACCACATCGTGCTGCTCTTCCATGCTGACCTGCCAGTCGCGCGCGCAATTTTCCGCCGTTTCGACCATCGCCGTGCCCCACAGCGGATCGTGAGCGAAGTTGCTGAGGATCCAGTTCTCCACCTCGGGCGCGCCCGCGGCGGCGTGCGGGCTCGGATACATCACGACGGGCGCGTTCGAGGTCCGGTCGCAGGCGACGGCGAGCGACGCCGTCGCGGCGCCGTCTTCGAGATCGGCGGCGACGGTGGCGAGCGCGCGGGCGCTTGTCGCGCAGGCTTGCGAGACGACCGTGCCGCCGACCGAGTCGTTCCCGATCATGGTCATGAACCACGGCAGGCCGAAAAAGCTCGAGCGCTGCGGCGCTGTTGTTCCGAGCACCGCGTGATCGAAGCTCTTCGCATCGATCTTGCGCTTCGCCAGCTCGCGCTTCGCGACATGGGCCGCGAGCTTGATCGAATGCAGGCCAGAAAGACTGCCCTGCCACTTGGCAAAAGGCGTCGACCAATAGCCGCCATAGGGAATGTGAACGTTTTGAAACGCAACCATGAATGTCTCCGACGCGCTGCGAGAGCGATGCCGCATGAACATACACCATCCGGCGCGCTTGACTATTGCGTCCCGTGCAAGCCGCGGCAACAGTGGCCGCAGGATGCTCCCCGCCGCCGCGCCGCCACGATCGAACCCCGCCGCCGTCATCGGCGGCGGCGGATTGCTGTGCGTGGCCGTCGGCTCGCTTTATGGCTGGAGCCTGTTCTACGTGCCGATCGAAACCGAGCTCGGCATCGGGCGGACTTGGCTTTCGGGCACATTCTCAACCGCAACCGTGGTTTTTGCGGTTTTCATGGCGGCAACGCCGTGGTTCGTCCGCGGCGTGCCGGCGCCGCGCCTGGCGCTGCTCAGCGGCACCCTTGCCGCCGCGGGCATGGCGTTGCCGGGGCTGGTCCGGGAAGTTTGGTCGATCGTGCTCGGCTACGGCGCGATCTACGGCGCCGCGTCGGGCATCGCCTATTCCGCGGCGCTTCAGGCTGCGGTAACGGCGCTGCCCCGGCGGCGTGGTTTGGCGGCCGGTGCCATTGCCGTGACGGGCGCGATCGGCTCCGTCCTCGGCTCGCTCGGCTTCGGCGCGGCGATTCCCGTGATCGGGCCCTGGAACACACTGCTCGCAACCGGCGCCGTATTCCTCGGCTTGGGACTCGCGGCGGCGGCATTGATGCGCGGCATCGCCATGCCCGATTTCGCGCGCGTCGCGCCACGACGCGAGGAAACCGTGGCGGAACGCCGGCTCGAAGCGAAGCTGTGGCTCGGCTTTTTTTTCGGCGCCGCGGCCGGCCTGACCGCGCTGGGGCACGCGGCGGGCATTGCCGGCGCCTATGGCGCCACGCTCGCCATGATCGCCCTTGCAACGGCGCTGACCACGGGTGCCAATGGCGTTGGCCGTTTCGTCGCCGGCTGGCTCGCCGATATTGTCCCGGTGCGGCGCCTGCTGCTGGTCGCGCCGTTGCTGGCCGTGGCGGCACTGCTGGCACTCGTGATCGTGCCCAGCCAAGGACTTGCGATCGTCACCCTTGGCGCCACCGGCCTTGCCTATGGCATTCTCGCCGCCGCTTATCCGGCCGCAGTCGCGATCTATTTCGGCATCGAGCGCACCGGTTTGGTTTACGGCCGCGTCTTCACCGCCTGGGGCATCGCGGGCTTGATGGCGCCGGGCCTCGCCGGGCATCTCTTCGATCGCAATGGCAACTACGTCACGTCGCTCATTCTCGCCGCCGCCGCGGCGCTGCTCTCAAGCCTCGCTGCCGCGACTTTGCCCGCGGTGCGGCGCACGAAAGCAATTCAGGGGCGGATATAAGGTGCAATCCGGCTAACCCATTTCTCACAGAAAGGCCGCGCGGATCGATGCGTCCGCGAATATTTGGCCGATGATCATTGGCCTTCGACCCGAGGGCGCGCGCCGCGCGCCCCTACGCGGTGACGACATCCCGTAGGGGCAGCCGGCGGCTGCCCTAGTTCCGCAAGTCGCGATCATCGTTGAGAAACACGGGGAACAAGATGCGTGGCGAGCGCTTGCCGTGAGAAATCCCGATTAGTGTCCCGCCGCCTCGGGCACGCCGTAGCCCTTCATCAAGTCCTCGACGATGCGCTCGAAAAATTTCCAATCGGTTTCGCGGTAGGAGTGGTTGCGGATGATGAAGGACGCGCCGGCGTAGAATTTCTCGTATTGCTGCTGCCGCCCGGCGAATTCCGAGCCGACCATGTCCCAGGCAAGCTTGAAGAGCTTCATGCGGTCGAGTGCGGCGAGCTGCGGCGTTTGCCAATACATCTCGAACTGCTCGCGGATTTTCGGATCGTGCATGACGGTGGCGCTGGCCGGCATTTGGAACACGCCGCCGCCGCACAGCTCGCGCAGCTTGTCGATGATCGCGGAATAGCTCTCGGTGCACCAGTTGAGGGCCGCGTACATCATGCGGCGGTTGAAGGTTTTGTAGCCCGCGGGCCAGTCCTCGGCCGCCTCGATCTGGCCGTGGATCATGCCGGCCAAGAGCGCTTCGAGTGCCGCGAGCCGACCGAGTTCCTCTTTCACTTGCGGCACCTCGATGGCGCCCGTCGCCTGCGCGATCTTGGCGGCGAGGCCGACGATGAGCTGCATCTTCGACCAATAGCGCACATTGGATTGGTGGTTGCCGTAGCAATGCGCCGGCGTTTCGATATAGATCGCGCGCGCCTTGATCGCGTCGTCCATGACGAAAACGCGCTCCCACGGCACCTTGACGTTTTCGCACATCACCATGCTGTCGGTCTCGTCGAAGCGCCAGGCGAGCGGGCTGTCGAACTCGTTCTTGGCGTTGAGTTCGAGCGATTGGCGCGACCACAGGGTGACGCCGGGCGTCGCCACCGGAATCGCGCAAGTCACCGCTTGCTTGACCTGATCGGGCGCCAGCGGCAGCAGATTGCCGATCCACAACTCGTCGCAAAACACCGCCGCGGTGGCCAGCATCTTCATGCCGCCGATGACGATGCCGCCATCGTATTCGCCGGTGACCTGGAGCGTCGGCACCGGCAGGTTCTTTTTGACGTAGAAATCCGGGTTGCGCGCGGCCTGCGGCGGCAGCACGGCATAGGTGGAATAGATGTCGTGCTTCTTGCAATACTCGTAATATTTCAGAAGATTGGCGCCGAACTTGTATTTCTCGGTGTCGAAGGCCGCGGGATTGGTCGCCATGCCGGTGACGAAGCCCGAAACATGGTCGGGCGAGCGGCCCATCATGCCATAGGTGAGATCGGCTATCGCCTTGTGGCAGCGCATGCGGCGGCGCAGGTCATCCGGCGCCTTGGCGCGCAGATACCACATCGCGTGGCGCTCGCCGTTTTCCTCGAAGGAGTAGAGATCGCGATTCTCGGGCGCGCGCTTGGTATCGTACATCGCGGCCACGGTTTGCGCCGCCTTGGCGAAGGCCGGATGCGTGGTGACATCCGTGATCTTCTCGCCGCCGATATAGACGACGCGGCCATCGCGCAGGCCTTCGAGATGGTCCTTGCCGGATTTGAGCATGACGATGCCTTTGCGCCCAGTGATCGGACGCAAGCTATCGCCGCCGCGCCGGCAAATCCAGGCCGTCCCGCGCCGCTCCTACAAGTGGTATGTCCGGCGCACCTTCGGGAACGCCGGATATACGCGGTCAGCGCCGCGCCGGGCCCGGCACGTTCGCGCTACGGCCCGGCTCGCCGTCGAACCGCGGCAAGCCGATTTGCGCCGGGCCGCGCGGCAGGTTGAAGCGATCGGTCAACCCCTTGCCCGATTGAGCTTCTTCCAGAATTTGCAGCAACGTCGCCGAAGGCGCGCCCGCCGTGGGGCCCTGCGCCATCGCCGGCTTGAGGGCGAGCGCCGCGAGAATGGCAGCGGCGCCGGCGATCGCGATCCGGCCGGCGAGCCGGCGGGCGCGGTGATTGGCGGAAGCGGTGTTCGAGCCGATTTGCCTTGTCCTGTTCATGGCGTCCTCAATTCTTGTTCTTCGCGGGGTATCCCGCGGTTACCGGTCATTTAGGCTTTGCTTGACGCCCTCGCTGTGATCGGCATCACAGTTCGCGAAAATTTGTGCGTCGAACGAACAATGCGCCGCCGCCGGACCGGCTTCCAATGCCGCTTGATTTCGATCCCGATGCGCGCGCGGCATGGCCCGGGCCGCATCGCCAGGGCCGCGCCGCGCCGAAGGTGCTCATCGCGCCCGAAGATGCTCAATTAGGGACCGAAGATGCTCATCGGCCGATTTGAGCATCTTCAGGAATCATTGGGTTTTTTCTTGGGCTTTTTTACCCATAATCCAGGCATCGCGTAGCTAAGCCATTGATTCAGCCGAAGATGCTCATTTCAGCCGATTTTCCCAACACTCAAATTTGAGCATCTTCGCGAATCGTTGGATTTTTTCCGCCTAGGCGGGCTTGCGAAGGACGGGCTCGATGGCCGCCGCCACGGCGAGCAGCGCCTTATCGGCCATGGGTTCGCCGACCAGCATCAGGCTGGTCGGCGCCTCGCCGGGCCGGTGCATAGGCAGCGCCATGGCGCAGCGGTCGAGGATATTGAACGCCGTGGTGTTGCGCAGGACCTGCAGGTTGCTCTTGAGATAGAGCTCGTCGCTCGCCTCAAGCGGCGCGATCGCCGGCGCGACGACGGCCACGGTCGGGCAGATGAGCGCGTCGTAGGCCGCGGTAACCTGCGAAATTCGCGCGATCAGCGCTGCCCGGGCGCGCAGCACCTCGTAATAGTCGGCGGCACTCATCGCGCCGCCGAGCTTGATGCGCGAGGCGACGCGGCGGTCGTAATCGCGCTCGTTGGTCGCCAGCAGCGCGCGATGCACGGCGAAAGCCTCGACGGTGACCAGCGGGCCCCGGCTCATGATGCGCGGAATTTCCTCAAGCTCGGCGAGCGGCGCTTCGAAAATCTTCGCGCCGGCCGCCGAAAGGGCCGACAGCGCGCGGCCGTAATCGCGCGCGACGGCCTCGTCCAATCCGTCGAGCAGATAGCGTTGCGGCGCCAGCAGGCGCAGGCCTGAAACCGGCGGACCGCTCGGGCAGTCCAAAGCCTCGCCCGCCATCACCGCATCGATCAGCGCGCAACATCCGACGCTGGCGGCAAGCGGGCCGATGGAGTCGAGCGTCGGCGACAGGGGAAAGCAGCCCGCGGTCGAAACGCGCCGCGCCGTGGGCTTGAAGCCGGCAATGCCGTTGAAGGCGGCGGGCAGGCGAACCGAACCGCCCGTGTCGGTGCCGATCGCGGCCAGCGCCATGCCATCGGCCACCGCGACGCCGGCGCCCGAGGACGAGCCGCCCGGGATGCGCCGCGTCTTGCGGTCCCACGGGCTCGCCGGCGTGCCGTAATGCGGATTGAGGCCGAGGCCGGAAAAGGCGAATTCGACCATGTTGGTCTTGCCGTGGATGACGGCGCCCGCGGCGCGCAGCCGCGCCACGATGGCCGCATCGCTTGCCGCCGGCGGCGCCGATTTCCGCACCACCGAGCCGGCCAGCGTGGTTTCGCCGGCGACGTCGAACAGATCCTTGATCGCGATCGGGATCCCGGCCAGCGGACCTTGGGCGACGCCGAGCTTGCGCAGCCCGTCGCTTGCCTCGGCGGCGGCGATCGCCTGTTCCGTGTAAAACCGGGTGAAGGCGCGCGCGCCCTCGCCGTTCTTGTCTTCGGCGCGCGCCAACGCCCGATCGAGCAGAGCGCGCGCCGATGTCGTTCCGGCGGCCAGGCCGCGCTGCGCTTCGGCGATGGTCATCATGGTTCGGCCTGCGCTTACAGCTTGCCTTTGAACGGCTTGGTCTCGTCGTAATAATGGGTCTCGTAAAGCATGCACCCGGCATTCGACTTGAACGGGCCGTGATGGACGCCCGGCGGCCGGCAGGCATAAGTCGGCGATTTGAACGATTCGCCGCCATTGCCCTTGACGTCATTGCCGACGGTGAGATCGCCCGCGACGAGATAGACTTCCTCCCAATGATCGTGGACGAAGGGCACGGTCGTGTAAACGCCGGGGTCGAAGCGCAACAGGCGGGTGCGGCTGCCGGTTTTCTTGGTTTCGTCGATGTCGCTGGCCAAGATTTTTTGCTTGATGCCGGAGGGATAGCCCTCGGGCGTCGCCCAGCCGTTATTCATGTCGAGCTCGAAGAATTCCATGTGCGGCTTGTTGAACGGCATCGGTGCCTCCTGTTCGGATGTCAGCCCTCGACGGGCAGAGTTTCGACGCGGTATTTGTGGACGATGCTACGGCCAAGCACCGGATCGCTCAACTCGATCTCGAAGGCGGTCGCCGGCCTGATACCGCCCTTGACCGCGAGCGTGCCGCAATACATCGCCGTGCGCGGCTTGAGCCCGCCATAGCGCTGCATCAGATCCTCGGGATCGCGCATCGTCGTGACCGGCCCCTCTTGATAAAGCACGCGCGCGCCGCCGATCCAGGCATGGGCGCGCAAGACGAGCTTGTCCCAATGCGGCCGGAGATCGGCGTAGCGCCAGACCTCGGCGCTCACCGGCTTGGCGCACATCTGTTTCGAAAGCGAGACATTCATCGTCTCGGCCTTTCGGTCGGTGTGGTCCGAGCCGACGCCGACCCAGAGCCCGTCATCGAGGTGCCACATGACATATTCGATCTCGCCGCTCGAACTCGCCGCCGGAAACCTGGATTGCATCCGCGGTTGTCAGCAGCGACGCGGCGACGCGATAGAAGATCGGCGTCGTCTTGGGCCGCGCGACGCCAAGCTCTTCCAGCTCGCGGATATGCTTTTCCATCGCCTCCTGGTTGCGGCCGGTCCAGCCGGCGATCACGAGGTTGTCGATCGCGGCCGTGGCGTGCTGCGCGCCGGCGGCTGCTATTTTTTTCAATCTGATCTCGGCTTGGCTCGACACGTGGCCGCCCCCTTAAAATATGTTCGCGCGCTCGTATTGCACCGGCCAACGCACGCCTTCGGCGCGCAGCGCCTTGGCGGCGCGCATTGGCCAGAACGGATCGCCGAGCATGGCGCGGCCCAGCACGATGAGATCGGCGCGGCCGTTGGCGAGAATTTCCTCCGCCATGTCTGGGCTGTGGATGAGGCCGACGGCGGCGGTCGCGATGCCGGCGTCGCGCCGGATGCGCTCGGCGAAGCCGACCTGATAGCCGGGATGGGTCGGGATTTGCTGGCGCATATTGTCGATCCCGCCTGAGGAGCAATCGATGAAATCGACCTGGCCGGTCGCTTTCAGCATGCGCGAAATTTCAACCGCATCGGCGATCTGCAAACCGTCCGGCACCCAATCGATGCACGAAAGGCGCACCGCGAGCGGCAATTCGGCCGGCCACTCGGCGCGGATCGCCGCCACGGTTTCCAACAGCAGCCGCGCCCGGTTGGCGAGCGAGCCGCCGTAAGCATCGGTTCGCTTATTGCTGACCGGCGATAAGAACGAGTGCAGCAGATAACCATGAGCGGCGTGCAGCTCGATGAGCTTGAAGCCCGCTTCGCGCGCGCGGCGGATCGAAGACATGAAGGCGGCGAGCACCGTCGCGATATCGTTCGCATCCATTTCCTTGGGCGACGCGTAGCCGGGCGCGTGCGGGATCGGCGAGGCGCCGATCGTCGGCCAAGCGCCCGCCGACAAGGGCTTGTTGCCCTCCCACGGGCGCGACACCGCCGCCTTGCGTCCGGCATGGCCGATCTGCATCGCCGGCACGGCGCCTTGCGCGGAAATGAAAGCGGCGATCGGCGCCAGCGCGTGGCGCTGCGCGTCGTTCCACAGGCCGAGGCAGCCCGGCGTGATCCGGCCGCGCGCCTCGACGTGCACGACCTCGGTGAACACGATGGCGGCGCCGCCGGTGGCGCGCGAGCAGAGATGTTGCACGTGCCAAAGATTGGCCATGCCGTCATCGGCGGAGTATTGGCACATCGGCGACATTGCGATGCGGTTCCGCGCCGTCACCGAGCGCATCACCAGCGGCCGGAACAGATGCGGGTTCGGGTCGCGTTTCAGGATTTGCTTGTCGTCCGGAACCGGCGGCGCGCGATTGCTCATAAGATGCGGAGCGCGCGCATCGCCTGATGCGTCACCTGCGCGTCCCCTTTCGGCAGATCGGCGAAATCGGCGCGCGCCCGCCGCCGCGCTTCGGAGGCGAGCGCCGCCTCGAGCGCGGCGGCGTCGTCGAACCGCATCTCGGCGAGAAAATCCGTGCCGTCGGACTGGATCGGGTTCGGATCGCGCCACGCCAGCGGCGTGTGCAGCACGAGGCCGCGAATGCCGGGAAATTCGGCGAGAATCGGCGCGTGCTTTTTGCTGTAGTAGCGCTCGAACGCCGCCGGCTGCCGCAGTCCGCGGTAGCGGACATAATAGGCCACGCCGCTCATGCCGCCCTCCGCACATTGGCCGGCTCGCGCGCCGGCGACGCCTCGCCGAGCCGGCGGCGCAGACCGCCGATCAAGCGGCACAAGGCCTGAAAATCCGCCGCCGACAGCGCGCCGAAGGTCTCGTTGTTGACCGCCTGCACTGCCGGCAGCAAGGCTGCGAGCCGACGCCGGCCTTCCGCCGAAAGGCGCAGCAGCACGCCGCGCCGATCCTCGGGATTGACGCGTTTCTCGATCAAGCCGGCACGCGCCAGCTTGCCGGCCTCGGTGGTGACGAAGGCGCCGGTGACGCGCAACATGCGCGCCACCTCGCCGACGCCGATCCCCGGCTCGCCCTGGCCCTGCACCACGGCCATGAAGATCGCATAGCCCGGACCGGACGTCCCGATGAGCGCGCCGAAACGTTCGCCGCTTTCCGCGATGTGGGTCGAAAGCAATTGCAGCTCGGCGATCAGCTCGCGGAATTTTTCGTGCCCGTTCCGGCCGCCGACGATCTGCGGCAGCGTCACGGTCAGCGGCGGCGCCGCGCCGTTGCGATTCGCCATGCCGCTATCCGCGCGCCGCGATGCGGACATAGCCGGTGTCGCCGAGCAGATTGCGCTCGATCGGAATATGGAGGCTGTCATGCACCGTGTTGTAGAATTTCCAGAAGCCGACGACGCAGGAGAGTTCCATGATCTGCGGCGGCGTGAGATGCTTCTTGAGGTCTTGCAGGATCGCGTCGGGCACCGCCGTCGGATCGGCGGACGCGGCGCGGGCATAGGCGAAACAGGCGCGCTCCATGTCGTTGGCCGGCGGCGCCGAGCCGTCGATGATGCCCTGCAGCTCGGCCTCGTTCACGCCCCAGCCTTCGTTGTCGAGCGGATTGCCCGTCGACGGCCGCTTCAGCATCGAGCAGCTATGCGCCGTGCAATAGGAGCAGCCGTTCACCGCGCAACAGATCGCGGCAACCTTGCGCTTCAGGAGCTGCGGCAGCTTCGAGCTGGGATCGCGCATGATCTTGCTGTTGAGAATAAACAGCGTCTCGGCAATCTCCGGCCGGTGCGCGTAGAGCTTCAAGGCGTTGGGCACGAAGCCCATGCGCTGCTTGTAGGGGCCGACGATGGGCTTCAAGCGCGCGTCGAAATTCTCCTCGGCGATATAGGGAATAAACGGGTCGGCTTCGACGGTGACGGTGGGCTTCGGCGGCATGTCGTTCATTGCTTGTCTCCTCGCTCAGGTTTTTCTTGTACGGGCGGGTCTTAGACCTGCCCCTAGGGCCGATGGATTTTTCGCTTACAAATAATCGTCCAATTTCACCTTGCCCCAGCCGCGCGGCCAGGCGCGGTCGAAATGCTTGGCGTCGTGGCGCGTCTTGCGCGTGGCGTCGATGCCGATCTTGCCGACAATGCGGTGCGGATAATGGCCTTCGAGCGGCGCGCCCGAGGGATCGAACAGCGAGCCGCGCGTATTGCCAACGATGACGATGTCGCGCGCCGGATCGACCCGCGTCGCCATCGCGTGATAGACGTCGGCGGCATCGTCGATCTTGGTGTCGGGGCTGACGGCGACGCACATTTTGGTGTTGAGCCAGGGCGCGCCCATGCATTGCATCAGCGCGTCGTTGATGACGCCGTCGCGCGGACGCCTCGACCTGGACGATGACCGACAGCGCGGCACCCCAGGTCGGGAATTGCACGTCGTTGACCTTCAAGCCGATCTCGGTGAGGCGGTTGTAGAGCACGGCCTCGTGGCACAGGCGCGGCAGGGTCTGGTGATCGGTGTCGGGCACCACGAGGTGGTTGCGGTAGATCGGCCGGTCCTTGCGCATGGTGATCGCCGTCACGCGAGTTCGGGCAGCTTTTGCCGCTCCGGCAAATAATACATCGAGGGCGAAACCGAGAACGAGAAATCGCGCATCGTGGCGAGATCGAGGATGCCCTCGACGACGATTTCGGCGTGCGCCGGAACCGTGAGATCGACGGTTTCGCACGGCACCATCTCGATGTCCTGGTCCATGATCGTGCCGACCATGTCCATCTCGCCCCAGAGATCGAGATGCAGCCCCGAGAAATTCGCCATGATCTCGTAGGCCGGCGGCACGCCGAAGACGAACGCCATCGGCATCTCGGATTTGCCGAGGGCGAGATACTTGCGCATGATCTGGTGCGAATGCTGGGTGACGAAGCTGACCAGGCCGCGGTCGGGCGCCGTCGGCGTGGTGCCGGCGTGGCAGGAATTGTAGAAACCGGTTTCGGGATCGCGGATGATGTTCATCGCGGTGATGTAGCGGTCGGTTTCGCGCTCGCTGTGGATCGGGATCGGCAGCTTGAGCCAATCGACGTCCTTGCCCTTGCGGACCACCTCTTTCACCGGACCGGTTTTTACGTTCACCAGTCCGCGCGGCGGCTTGCGCAGGCGTTGCGCCAGAGTCGGCAGGTAGTCCTTTTCGGCGACGCCGAGGGCGCGGCATTGCGAGAAGCGGTGGCGCACCAGCATGTCGCACAGGCGGAAGCCAGGATATTCGCGGATATTGTCGAACAGGATCGGCCGGTTGCTTTGCGCCGTCAGCGCCGGGATATCGTCGATGCCGACCGGCTTGGTGACGACGGTGAGGATGTCGCGGTTCGTCGCGAGATAGCCGCGCAAGTCCCGGTCGAGCTGGTTCTTGCGCACCGGCGGATCGGCCATGGCGTTGCTCCTAGACTTGCGGGCAGGCTAGGCGGGCGATTTATAAAAGTCAATTAGCTAAGCTACGAATGCAATAGCCGCGGTTGACGGCGCGGCGCCAAGGGCATTGACTGCCGCCAGGCCGCGAGAAGATAGGACGAATGCCCAAGATTTCCATCGGCGATGCCGAACTGTTCTACGAGCGCAGCGGCGCGGGGCCGCCGCTCATCCTGTCGCCCGGCCTGGGCGGTGTCGGCCGCGTCTTCGCGGCGCAAGTGCCGATGCTGGCCAAGAATTTCGACGTCATCGCGTTCGATCACCGCGGCTGCGGCCAAAGCACGCCGTCGCGCATGCAATACAGCGTGGCGCAGATGGCCGGCGACGCGATCAAGCTGATGGACGCGCTGAAGCTCGACCGGGTCAGCTATCTCGGCCATTCGACGGGCGGCGCCATGGGCCAGGTGCTGGCGCTCGACCATCCCAAGCGCATCGACCGCCTGGTGCTGAGCGCCACCTGGAACCGCTCCGACGAATATTTCAAGCGCAGCTTCGCGGCGCGGAAATTCCTGCTCGAAAAGGGCGGCGCCGAAATCTACACCCGCGCCAGCAATCTCGCGCTCTTCCCGCCCTGGTACTTCGACCGGCAAGCGGCGAAGCTTGCCGCGTTCGAGAAGGCGAGCATCGCCGCCTTTCCGCCGGCCGAAATCGTCGCCAGCCGGATCGACGCGATTTCGGCGTTCGACCGCGCCGCCGATACGCACAAAATCCAGGCGCCGACGCTCGTCATCTGCGCCGAGGACGATATCGTGACCCCGATCTATTTCTCGCAAGAGCTGGCGCGGCGCATTCCAAATTCGATGCTGCGCACGCTCGGCACCGGCGGGCACCTGCTCATGCTGACCATGCCCGACGCTTACGGCGGATTGGTGACCGATTTCCTCACCACTTACGGACGCCACGTTTGAAGGAGTTCGCAATGGCCGATGTCGCCGAAAATCTCAAAAAGGGCGCCGCGTTCGTGTCCGGCCCGGACGACGGCACCGCCTATTGGCAGCCGCTGCCTTCGACCGGCTACACGGTGGCGAAGCTCACGCCGGCCAATTCGCCGATCAATCATCTTTCGGCGGGCATCCAGGTCGTCGAGCCCGGCTGCCACGTGCGCAACCACGCGCATCGATGCAACGACGAGCTGCTCTTCGTTTACGAAGGCACCGGCTCGTGCCTGATCGACGGCAAGACCCATGCGCTGGCCCCCGGCGCGCTGATCGCCGTCGGCCGCTATGTCGAGCACATCGTCAGGAACGACGGCAAGACGCCGATGAAAATATTCTGGGTGATGACCCCGCCCGGCCTCGAAGACTGGTTCGCCGCCATCGGCAAGCCGCGAAACCCCGGCGATCCCGCGCCGGCACCCTTTGCCCGGCCCGACTCGGACACGGTGGCCGCGATCCACAAGCGGGTGAATTTCGTGCCGGCGGAGATGCTGAAGCAAGGCTGAGCGCTAATTGCTTGTGCCGCCGCTGTCCGCCAAGATCCCATCCACCAGCGCCTCCATTTCGTCCCACGGCGCGTTGATGAAATTGTAGTTGCGCACGACGAAGGACGGGCCGACGTAGAATTTTTCGTATTGCTCGTGGCGGCCGGCGAAGTCGGAGTTGAGCAGGTCCCAGGCCAGCTTGAAGAGCTTCAAGCGGTCGCCAGCGCTTTCGGCCGGAGTAGACCAGTAGCGTTCGAAAATCGTCTTGAGTTCCGCGTCGTCGAGCACCGAACTGTCGGCCGGCATCTGGAACACGCCGCCGCCGGCCAGCGTGCGGATCTGGTCGCAAATGGCGGCGTGATTCTCCATCGCGTAATTGACCGCCGCATACATGTAGCGCCGATTGACATGGACATAGCCGTTGTCCATGCGCTCCATGCCCTGATGCTGGCCCTCGATCATGCCGGCGAAAGCGGCCTCCATCGCGGCGAGACGGCCCAGCGTTTCGCGCACCGCCGGGATCGCGTGCGCGCCGTTGGCCTTCGCGATCTTGGCGGCGAGGCCCACGAGCAAGCGCAGCTTCGACCCGAAGCGCACGTTCGACTGATGATTGCTCATGAAATGCGCCGGCGTGCGGACATAGATGTTGCGCGACAGCTCGGGGTCGTCGTGGACGAACACGCTCTCCCAGGGAATCTTTACGTCCTGAAAAACCAGCATCGAGTCAGTTTCGTCGAACACCGACGAGAGCGGATAGTCGGCGCGCTTGCCGCGCCCGCCCATCGGCTTGCGCGCCCAAAGCTGCAGGCCGGGCGCGGCGATCGGCACGACGCAGGTGATCAACTCCTTCACCTGGTTGGGCGCCAGCGGGATGATGTTGCCGATGATCGCCGCATCGGCATAAACCGCGCCGGTCGCCAGCATCTTCATGCCGTTGACGGTGACGCCGCGGTCGTCCTCGGCGGTGACGCGCAAGGTCGGCGGCTGGCGGTCCTGGCTTTCGTAGAGCGCGGGATTGCGCGCGCCCTGGGGCGGCAGGATCGCGTAGACGAGGAACAGATCGTCGCGCCGGTAGCGCTCGTAGAAATTGGCGACATTGGCCGAGAATTTGCGTTGCGCGTTGGCGCCCGTGTCGAACACCTCGGGCCGGAGCGACATGCCGGTGACGCTGCTCGCCACGTGATCGGGCGAGCGGCCGAGCAGGCCGTGGCTGAAATCGGCGATGGCGCGATGGCAGCGCGTGCGCTTGACCAGGTCTTCGCGCGTGCGCGGTTGCAGGAAATAGGCCGAGAAATTTTCGCCATTCTCCTCGAACGCGAAGACATCGCGCCGCGCGCGATCGGCTTTCATGTCATAGAGAGCGGCATACATCCGCGCGCCCTCGCGAAACGCGGGATGCGCCGTGACATCGCCGACGCGCTCGCTGCCAACAAGCACGCGGCGGCCGTCCTTGAGGCTTGCGAGATAGTCCTTGCCGCTCCGCAGCATGGCGCTCTCTCCAAATATACGTAGGGGCGGATCTGAGGCCCGCCCCTACAGCCGCGATCGTCGAAAGTTTTAGTGCCGCTGCGCGACCGGGCACTTCTCCCAATATGCGTCCTTATAATTCGCGTTGATGATGCCGCGGGTCACGATATCGGGTTTGCCGTCGGCGCCCTTGATGACTTCCTGCTTGTAGTAATTCTAAATCGGTATGCCATTGACGTTGTAAGTGTAAGGACCGCGAACGAAATCGTATTTGGTCTTGCGCATCGCCTTCATGATCGCAAGCGCGTTGTCGAACTTGCCGTTGAGCGCACGCATCGTGGCGCCAACGAGGCGGGCCGCGTCATAGCCCTGGGCCGCGTAGTTCGAGGGTTTCTGCCCATGCTTGGCGACGTAGTCCTTGACGAACCGCTTGTTGGCTTCGTTGTCGAGATCGGTGTTCCAGTGCAACGCGTGGAAGCTGCCGATCGCGGCGTCGCCGATCGCGGGGAGGGTCAGCCAATCGACGGTGTTGGAGGTGTAAAGCTTGATGTCCTTGCCGGCACCGGAGGCGGCCCATTGCTTCATGAATGCGCCGCCCATGGCGCCGGGCGCGAAGACGAACAAGGCGGAAGGCTTTGCCGCGCGGATTTTCGAGATATCGGCCTGATAATCGGTTTCGCCGAGCTTGAAATAAGTTTCGTCGACGATTTTGGCGCCCTTGAGCGTGCGCTTGAGGCCGTTCACCAAATCCTTGCCCGCCTGATAGTTGGGCGCCATCAGGAAGATCGAGTCGATCTTTTCCTCGGTCAGGAGCTTGCCGAGCGATTCGGTGAACTGGTCGTTCTGGAACGAGGTCGACACGACATGGGCGTTGCATTGCTCGCCCGCCATCGGCGAGGCGCCGGCATTGGTGATGAGCAGCCCAGTGTTGGATTCGACGATCGATTTCTGCGCCGCCATCAGCGTGTTCGACCACATGAAGCCGGCGACGATGTGGACGCGGTGCTCCTTGATCATCTTCTCGGCTTCTTTCACCGCGACGTCGGGCTTCTGCTGATCGTCGCCCTCGAACAAGCGCATCGGCACGCCGCCGAGCTTGTCGCCGTCCTTGGTCCAGCCTTCGTGCTGCAGGCCGATCTTCCACGCATTGGTGCCTTCGATGCCCGGTACCGCGCCGCCGCCGGTGAAAGTGTTGATGTAGCCGAGCCGCAATTCCTGCGCCGCCGCCGTGCCGGCGAACGCGCACAGCGCGGTTGCCGCCAACAAGATTGTTTTCATGGTCGCCTCCCTGGTGCCGAGCCGCATGGCCGGCTACACACATACTTTAGATAGGCCCGGGCCTCGCCGTCCAGCGCCGCGCTAGCGCATCGGCCGATCGACATAATACTTCACCAGGGCCTTGGCCGCCGGCGAGGCCCAATCGGCGTGGCCTTCCAGGTAACCCACGAGATTGCCCTCGCGGTCGATCAGGAACGTCGTCGGCAGCCCGCGCGTGACGAAATCGCGCATCATCTTGCCGCGCCGGTCGAGACGGATGGCGAGGTTTTTGTAGCCCTTGTCGGCCCAGAACGGCCCGACAACGTCCATGCCCTTGAGATCGACCGAGACAACGACGACTTGAAATTTGTCGCTGCCCAGCTCGGCTTGCAGCTTGTCAAGCGTCGGCAGCTCGACGATGCAGGGCGCGCACCACGTGGCCCAGAAATTCAGGACCACGACCTTGCCTTTGAGCGTCGCCGCGAGGTCGATCGTCTTGCCGGCTTCGTTCTCGACCGCGGCCAGGGGCGCCTTGCGCGCCGGTGCGATGAGGGTAAATTGCCCCGTCGCGCCCACAAAGGCCGGCGGCTCGGCGCTTGCAGCGGGCACCCGGCACAACAGCAGAAACAACGCCGTCGCCAACAGCCGTGAATCTCGCATCATCGCCCTGATCCAATGCCGAAAAAAATCAAACACCCTGCCGCGGCCAACACCATGTGGGGCGGCCGCTTTGCCGGCGGCCCCGATGCGCTGATGGCAGCGATCAACGCCTCGATCGGCTTCGACAAGCGCCTTTATGCCCAAGACATCGCCGGTTCGAAAGCCCATGCCGCGATGCTGGCCAAGCAAGGCATTATCACGCGCCAGGATAATCTCGCCATCCAGCAAGGCCTCGACACGATATTGCAAGAAATCGCGAGCGGGAAGTTCAAGTTCCGCGCCGCGCTGGAAGACATCCACATGAACGTCGAGGCGCGTCTTGCCGAGCTGATCGGCTCGCGCGCCGGCCGGCTGCACACGGCGCGCTCGCGCAACGACCAAGTGGCGACCGACATGCGGCTATGGGTGCGCGACGCGGCGGATGCGGCGGACGGCGCGCTGAAAGGCCTGCAAGCCGCGCTCATCGGCCAGGCCGAGCGGCACGCCGATGCCATCATGCCGGGGTTCACCCATATGCAACCGGCCCAGCCGGTGACCTTCGGCCACCACCTCCTCGCCTATGTCGAGATGTTCGGCCGCGACCGCGGCCGGTTCCGCGACGCGCGCAAGCGGATGAACAAATCGCCCTTGGGCGCCGCCGCGCTGGCCGGCACCTCCTTCCCGCTCGATCGCACGATGACGGCAAAATCGCTGGGCTTTGCCGCGCCAATGGCGAATTCACTCGACGCGGTTTCGGCGCGGGATTTCGCGCTCGAATTTCTCGCCGCCGCCGCGATCGCGGCCACGCATCTTTCGCGCCTCGCCGAAGAGCTCGTGCTGTGGTCGACGCCGCAATACGGCTTCGTCCGCCTGTCCGACAAGTTCACCACCGGCAGTTCGATCATGCCGCAAAAACGCAATCCCGATGCCGCCGAACTGGTGCGCGCCAAGATCGGCCGCATCCTGGGCGCCTTTGTCGGCCTTGCCGTGGTGATGAAAGGCCTGGCGCTGGCCTATGGCAAAGACATGCAGGAAGACAAGGAGCCGCTGTTCGACGCCGCCGACAATCTGGCGCTGGCGCTGGCCGCGATGACCGGCATGGTCGCCGACATGGCGCCCGATCGCGAACGCATGCGCGCGGCGGCCGATGCGGGCTTTGCCACCGCCACCGATCTCGCCGATTGGCTGGTGCGCAAGCTCAACATGCCGTTTCGCGACGCGCACCATGTCGTGGGCCGTCTGGTCAAGCTCGCCGAAGCCAAGGGCTGCGGCCTTGCCGGCTTGACGCTCAAGGACATGTGGGCCGTCGAACCGCGCCTTTCCGAAGCCGTATTCGCCGTGCTCGATGTCGAGTATTCTGTCGCCAGCCGAACGTCCTTTGGCGGCACCGCGCCGAAAAACGTGCGCCGCGCCGCCGCAACCGCCCGGAAACGCTACCTGTGAAGCACGCCTCCATTATTGCGCTTCTGCTTGCCGCCGCCGCGCTTGCCGCGTGCGGTGTCAAGGGCGATCCGCAATTGCCGGCCGAGGCGAGCGACACCTATCCCGGCACCTACCCGCAGGGCGCTACACCCGGCGCGCGCGATAATATTTTCGGCAGCCGGCGGCGCTGATCGATCCCGGCCTATCGCCCCGGCCGGCTGCATGTCATAAATCCCGCATCGAATTCACATCGCGAAAAAGCCATGCTCGACCGCCTCGCCGATCCCGCCTTCGCCTATGTCAACGGCGCGCTGCACGCCGACGGCGTCGCGCTGGCGCGCATCGCGGCGGAGGTCGGCACGCCATTTTATTGCTATTCCGCCACGTCCCTGCGCCGATCCTATCGCGCGCTTGCCGCGGCGTTGAGACAAATGCCGGCAACCGTCTGCTACGGCGTCAAAGCCAACTCGAATCCCGCCGTGATCCGCGTCTTGGCGCAAGAGGGCGCCGGCGCCGATGTCGTATCGGAGGGCGAAATACGCAAAGCGCTCGCCGCCGGCGTGCCGGCCGCGCGCATCGTGTTTTCCGGCGTCGGCAAGACGCAATCGGAGCTCGCCTTCGCGCTCGCCGCCGGCGTCGGCCAGATCAACGTCGAATCCGAGCCGGAACTCGATCTGCTCGCCAACGTCGTCCGCAATTCGGGCCGTCGCGCCACGGTCGCCTTTCGCGTCAATCCCAATGTCGACGCCAAGACCCATCACAAGATCACGACCGGCCGCAAGCAGGACAAGTTCGGCATCGCCATCGATCGCGCCGGCGAGATCTATGCCCGGGCGAGCAAGCTGCCGGGCATTGCGCCGGTCGGCATCGCGGTTCACATCGGCTCGCAATTGCTCTCGCTCGATCCCTACCGCAACGCTTTCAAGAAGGTCGCCGCCTGCGTGCGCAGCTTGCGCGCCGCCGGCCTCACCGTGACCAGCCTGGATCTCGGCGGCGGCATCGGCATCACCTATCGGAACGAATTGCCCATCCCCTTCGGCGACTACGCCGCGCTGGTCGCCGAACTGGTGGCGCCGCTGGGATGCCACATATTCTTCGAGCCGGGCCGGGCGCTTGTTGGCAATGCCGGACTGCTGGTTTCGTCAATTATTTACCATAAACAGGGTGCAGAACGCCCTATTTTGGTCGTGGATGCGGCCATGAATGACCTCATTCGCCCGGCACTTTACGACGCCTATCACCCCATTGTGCCGCTGCGCGAGGTTCCGAGTCGTGAAATCAAGGAGTTCGACGTGGTTGGGCCGGTTTGCGAAACGGGGGATACCTTTGCGGTGCAGCGCCGTATGCCCGATATGATTCAAGGGGAATTGATCGCTTTTGGTGGCGCCGGTGCTTACGGTGCGGTAATGTCTTCTCAATATAATTCCAGGCCGCTGGTGCCAGAAGTTCTGGTTGACGGCGAACGGTTTGCCATGGTGCGCGCAAGGCCAAGCTACGAAGCGATGCTGTCTCAGTATCGCATTCCGGAATGGCTCGAAGCTGGCGCCGGCAGCCAAAAACGAGGTGCCGCATGAGCGACCACCCTTACAATCGACCGCGCCATCCCTATGAGCGCTCGGACAGCGCGCAGCCGCCTGCCGCAGAGCCGGCGCCGGCCTCGCGCACACGCCGCTCGGTCGTCGAATCGAGCCGGCGCGAGCCGATAGCCAAACGCTTGCCCGGCATCAAGCTCGGCATTCGCCTACCGCTCGCTTGGTTTGCCGAATTTTGGGAACGCGTCTGGCCTCGGTTTTGGCTGCCTGCTTCCGTTGTCGGCGCGTTTCTCGCTCTCGCGCTCGGCGACGTGCTGCCCGATCTCTCCGGGTGGATGCATTCCGCCATTCTCGCGGCCTTCGGCGCCGCGCTGCTGACCTCGCTGTTTTTCGCTTGGCGCGGCTTCCACTCGCCATCGGGCAGCGACGCCAAGCGGCGGCTTGAGCGCGAAAGCGGGCTGAGCCACCGGCCGCTGACCACGATCGAAGACAAGCTCGTCCTGGGCAAGGACGATCCTTACGCCGAAGCCCTGTGGCGCGCCCATTGGGAACGCACGCGGGCCAAGGTCAAAACACTCCGCGTCGGCGCGCCGAAGCCGCCGATCGCGCGGCGCGATCCGCTGGCCTTGCGCGGATTGGTTTTGATCGCCCTGGCGGTTGCCGGCGTCGTCGCCTGGGGCGACGAGGACACGCGCCTGAATCGCGCCTTCATGCCGTCATTCGTTGCCGGCAGCGACGCGAAGATCGTCGTCGAAGCCTGGGTGACGCCGCCGGACTATACTGGCGTGGCGCCCCGCGTCATAACCTTGGATAACGGCTCGAAGACGGTCGATGTCCCCGACGGCACGCGGATCATGATCCAAGTTCACGGCGGGCGTGGCGTGCCCCGGGTCGAGCAAGGGCGGCAACGCCTCACGATGACGGCGCTCGACGGCGGCAGCTATCAAGCCGAGCTGCTCCTGAAATTCCCGGACCGGCTCAAGGTCCGCCTGCGTGGCCGCAATATCGTCGATTGGCCGATCAATGTCATTCCCGACAAGAAGCCGGAGATCGCCTGGATCAAGCCGCCGGCGGCAACGGGCACATCGTCGATCCGGATCGAATACGAAGCAAAAGACGATTATCGCCTGGCGAAGATCCGCGCGTTCGTCGCGCGCCGGGGCGATAACGAGATGATCGAGATCCAGCTTCCGGTTTCGGGCGCAAAGCTCGCCAAGGGCAGCCAGTTTCAGGATTTGACGGCGCACCGCTGGGCCGGCCTCGATGTCGCCATCGTGCTCGAAGCCGAGGACGACAGCGGCCAGCGCGGCAAAAGCGGCGTGCAGACGATGACCCTGCCGGAACGCGTGTTCCGCCATCCGGTGTCGCGCGAGATCATCAAGCAACGCAAGGAGCTGACGGAAAACGGCGCCGATTTCGACGCGATCCACAAGACGATCCTGTCGCTCGGAGCCCTTGCCGCCGAACCCAATTCCTACGGCGGCGACGCGATCGTGCACTTGTCGCTGCGCACCATGCAGGCCCGCTTGATCCGCTCCGTCGTGCAAGACGGCCGGCCCGACGGCCAGATCGATCTCGACATGCACCGCGCGATCCGCAACGTCCAGCCGATGATGTGGGACCTCGCGCTGCGCATCGAGGAAGGCCAGGTCGCCAATCTCGAACGCGAGCTGCGCGAATTGCAGCGCCAATTGTCCGAGCTGCTGAACCGGAAAGACGTACCGGACAAGGAAATCCAGAAGCTTCTCGACCAGTATCAAGAAGCGATGCGCGAATACATGCGCGAGCTGGAAAAGGACATGAAGGCGAATCCGGAGAAATACGCCAACCGCGATCCGCAGCAGCTGCAAAATCCGCGCGACATGCAGAATATGCTCGACCGCATGCGCGACGCGATCAACAACGGCGACCGGCAAGCGCTGGAACGCATGCTCTCGGAAATGCGCCGCCAGATGGAAAACATGCGCGCGCAGCGCCCGGGCCAGCCGATGGACCCGAACAATCCGATGTCGCGCAATATGCGCGAACTCGGCGACATCATCCGCCGCCAGCAAGAGCTGATGGATGAAACCTTCAAGCGCCAGCAGGAGCGTCGCAACGGCCAGCAAGGCGACCCCAAGGAAGATCAGAAGCTCGCCGAGGAGCAGGAGAGCCTGCGCAAGCGCCTCAACGATATGATGAAGCAACTTGGCGAGATGCTGGGCGAAAACACGCCGAAGAACTTCGGCAATGCCGAACGCGAGATGGGCCAAGCCGAGCGCAATCTGCGCGGCCGGCAGCCCGGCGACGCGGTCGGCCCGCAAGGCCGCGCGCTCGACGAACTGCGCCGCGGCGCGCAGGACGCCATGCGCCAGCTCGGCCAGCAATTCGGCATGCAGTTCGGCCCCGGCCAACCAGGCACGCAACCCGGCGATCCACGCAATCTCTGGGGACCCGACCGCGATCCGCTTGGGCGCCAGACCAACGGCCTCGGCCCGCTCGACACGCAAGATGTGAAAGTGCCGACCGAAGCCGAGCGCAAGCGGGTGCGCGACATTCTCGATGAGCTGCGCCGCCGTTCGTCCGAGGCCGGGCGTCCGGCGTTGGAGCTCGACTACATCGACCGGCTGCTGAAGCGCTTTTAGCCGCTTTCGCTAGCGCTTCTCGAAGACGATGCTCACCGCTGGGTCGACGACCATCTGGGTGTGCTGGAAACGCGTTTGATAGCGAAACTGGCCGCCGGGCTCGATGGTGGATTGCGGCGGCTCGTAGGTCCAGGTTGCGCTCGCACCGCGGCTGCCGGTCACCGTTATGCGCAGTTTCGGCAAGGCGCGACGTTCGCCCGTCGTATTGACGATCGCGCCTTGCACCATCAGCACGCTTTGACGCCCACTCGGATCCATTTCGCGCGAAACGCGCGGCGGCGGCGACAAGCGTAGCCCATAACCGGACGGCTCCTCGACCTCCATGCCGATGGCGCGAAAATACGGGTAGGTGAACGGGGCAAGCCGAACGATTTCGCTGTGATAGGTGCCGATCGCCCAATAGGCCGCGAGCCCGGTCGCGACGACGCCAAGGAACCACAAAGCGCCCCGCCCGCCTCCGGTGCCGCCACTGTAACGGCGGCTGACCACCGTCGGCCTATTCTTGCCGCCCCCGAACGTATCGCGCCCGGCGCGGTGCGCGCCAGGCGAACGGCCCACTTGGTCTTTCTGTTTATGCCGATTGCGCGTCATTGGGCGGGATCAACTCTCTTGTCCTTGAAATCGGATAATCACTGCTCCGACTTCCGGTGCCGTATTGCGGAATTCCTTCGTGAATTCGAATTTTTCTCCCGGCTTGAGCAGCTGCTCGCCGGGCTGCAGCGTCTCCGAATGCAGGACCTTGGTGTCCTTGTCCACCAGCAAGATGCGCAGCGGCGGCACGCGTTGCGGCTTGTCGATATGATTTTCGATCGCGCCGGTGACGATGAGATTGGAGGCGCCGCCGGTGGTTTCCCAGCGGAAATTGATGCTGTCTTTCACGACTCGAAGGCCATATCCCGGCGGCAATTTCACCGCGATGCCCACGCGCGCATAGATTTTCGTCGCCGATGGCCACAGCGTCACGATCTCGCGGCGAAAGCGATATCCGCCAAACGCGATCGCGCCGATAAGAAGCAGGAAAACCAGCAAAATCAGGACGCGCGCCCCACTGCGCCGCTTCTCCGCTTGGGCCGGCCGCCGGCCTGGGCGATGACTATATCGCCTCGCTGCGCTCTTTCTCGGGCGGATGGGCGGGCTTTGCCACGTCTGACGCCGCGAGGATGCTGCGCGCCGCTGCCGTCGCTTCCTTGCCCGGGTCCGGCTTCGGGCTTCGCGCCTGCATGTCCTTCATGGCCGAAGCAAACGAATCGGCCGCGCCGTCCATTGGCAAAGCCGCAGCAATCGGTGCCGGCGATGGAATTGGCGCCGGAGCGGGAGCAGCCGAAGGCGGCGCGGCGGGCGCCGGGGCCGGCCGCGCGGCCGGCGCCGCGGCGGCAACCTCCGGAAGAGGTGGAGGAGGCGCGAACGGCATTTTCGGCGGCGGCGGCGACGCCACCTGCGGTTCCGCCGCGGGCGCTTCCGGCGCTTGGTGCCAGGCCGTCCCGCACGCGCTGCAGCGCACGGTGCGACCGTTTGGCCCCAACGCGGCGGCATTGACTTGGAACCGGGTAGAGCAGTTTGGACATATGATAATCATTGGGCCGGCCAGCTCCGCAATTTATTTGGCAAGATTGGAAATTCTAACACAAACCGGCGTCGATCCAAGAAAAGCCTTAACGCCACCGGCAGCGCCGCCGACGCCTTGCTGGACCCCAAGTCGCGACTATGCCATTTTGAGCGTCCATGGGTTCGATCTACGATAGCGTTTTCCCCGGCCACGCACGATGGAATCGTTGAACCCTGGCAACTCGGTCGTCCGCTTTCACAATGTCGGCATGCGCTACGGGCGGGGCCCCGAAGTATTGCGCGACATCAGCTTTTCCCTTCCGAGCGGCGCCTTTTACTTTCTGACCGGCGAAAGCGGCGCCGGCAAATCCACGCTCTTGAAGCTGCTTTATTTGGCCGAAGCGCCGTCGCGCGGCGTCATTCACCTGTTTGGACGCGAACTCGGCACCATGCCGCGGCGCGACATGCCGCCATTTCGCCGTCAGATCGGCGTCGTTTTCCAGGATTTCCGCTTGATCGATCACCTGACCGCGCTCGAAAATGTGGCTCTGCCGCTCCGTGTCGGCGGCGCCCGGAGCGAGGCGGTCAACAAGCACGTCGCCGATCTCCTGCGCTGGGTCGGTTTGGCCAGCCAAATCAATGCCTATCCGGCGACGCTATCGGGCGGTGAGCAGCAGCGCGTCGCCATTGCGCGCGCCGTCATCAACCGGCCGAACTTGCTGCTGGCCGATGAGCCCACGGGCAATGTCGACGACGCCATGGCCCTGCGCCTCATGTACTTGTTCCAAGAGCTCAATCGGATGGGGACGACGGTCGTCGTGGCGACGCACAACGTGCATTTGATGGCGCGCTTCGACTATCCGCGCCTGACCCTCGCCGGCGGCGGCTTGGTGCAGGACCCTTTGGGCGATTAGGGCGCAATCCTCATGTTCCGCGGCGTCCATGACATCCCTTTCGACCGCGACGTCGCGTCGACGACGCTGCCGTGGATCATCGCCGTCATGGTCTTCTTGGCAACTTTGGCGCTGGCCGGCGCCTTGCTCCTCAGCGCCATGATCGATCGCTGGAGCAGCAATCTCAGCGGCACCATGACGGTTCAGGTTCCGGCGGCAGCCTCGGCCGAGGAGAGCGACCAGCGCGTCCGCCGCATCGTTGCCATTCTGCGGGAGGCGGCGGGGGTCGAGCGCGTGCGCGTGCTCAGTGCGGCCGAGACCTTGGCGCTGGTCGAGCCGTGGATTGGGCGGCCCAGCCCAGGGCTTGACTTGCCCCTGCCCCGCGTGATCAACGTCGGCTTAACGCCCGGCGTCGCGTTCGACATTGCGGGATTGCGCCAGAAGCTCGCCGCGGCGGTTCCCGGAACCACGGCCGAGGAGCACCAGAAATGGCTCAACGAGGCGATCGGCGTCGTTCGGTGGGCCTGGCGGCTCGCCGTCGTCGTCGTGCTCCTGATCGTTCTCGCGGCGGCGACAACAATTGTTTTCGCGACGCGGACGAGCTTGCGCATCCACCGCAACGTCACCGAAGTCCTGCATTTGATCGGCGCCCGCGACCAATACATCGCGAACCAATTCCAGCGTCACGCTTTCCGGCTTGGTTTGCTGGGCGGCTTGGTGGGCGGCGGCGGCGCGGCGTTGACGCTGATCGGCATGGAGCGGCTGACCGACGGACTCGATACGGTGCAGGGCCTGCGCATCAACCTCGCGGCATGGCACTGGATTGTCATCGCCACGGTGCCGCTGTGCGCCGCGTTCCTGGCGGCTATGGCAGCGCGGTATACGGTGCTGCGCGGCTTGGCTAAGATGGCGTAGAACGGCACTATCGAAGGCGTAGCTTATGGCCCGTGACTCGATCGATATGCGCAGGGCGCGCGCCCGAATGTTCGCCCGCACGACCCGGAGCCCGGCGCGGCGCACGCTCGGCGTCGTCGGAAACATCGTCGGCGTCACGCTGGCAACGGCACTGACCGCGGGCTTCGCCGGATTTGTCGGCCTGATCTGGTTCGGCAGCGCCATGCCGTCGCAGCCGGCCGATGCCGGCACCAAGACCGACGCCATCGCCGTGCTCACCGGCGGCGAGAAGCGGCTCGAGGCCGGATTCGACTTGCTGAGCAAGGGTACGGCAAACCGGCTCTACGTCACCGGCGTCAACCGGCGCGTCGAGAAAGCCGATCTCCTGAAACTGGCCGGCAATCCGCCGCCCGAGATCGCGGCCAAGGTCGAACTCGGCTATCGCGCCGGCAATACGCGCGGCAATGCCGAGGAAACGGCAACCTGGTTCAACAGCCAGAATTTGAAATCGCTGCGCCTGGTCACCGGCAATTATCACATGCGCCGCAGCCTGCTCTATTTCGGGCGCAGCCTGCCGAACGCGACGATCGTGGCGCATCCTGTTGTTCCCGCCGGTCTGGGACCGGGCGAGTGGTGGACGAATTCCGCCAGCTTCGTCATCGTGGCGCGCGAATATCTCAAATATCTCGCCGCCGTCGTTCGCTTGTCGGACGACCGGGAATAGCAGGGTGATCTATCTTCGGTCGAGCGTTTTCCTGCTGCTGACCGCGGTTTTCACCGTCGCGATTGCGGCGCTGGCTATTCCGACCCTGGTGCTGCATCGCGACACGACTTATCGCGTGGCAACAACCTGGGCGCGCGGCGTCAGCCTGCTGTTGCGGATCGTGTGCGGACTCGAAGCCAGGATTCTCGGCCGTGAAAAAGTGCCCGCCGGGCCGGTGATTTTCGCGCTCAAGCATCAAAGTGCTTGGGAAACGATCGCGTTCCTGCATGTGGCGCCGCCCTTTGCCGGAGTCTTGAAGCGCGAGCTCCTCCGCCTCCCGGTTTATGGCTGGTATTTGCGGCGGCTCGGCATGATGCCGGTCGACCGCACCGCCGGCGGCGCCGCGCTGAAAGCGATGGTGCGCGAGGCGCGCGCCGCGATCGCAGCCGGCCGCTGCATTATGATCATGCCGGAGGGGACGCGCATGCCGCCCGGGCGCAGCGGCCGCTACCAGCCCGGCGTGGCTGCGCTCTATGGCATGCTCGGCCTGACCGTCGTCCCGGTGGCGCTCAACGCGGGCCTATTCTGGGGCCGGCGCAGCTTCGCCATCCGGCCCGGCACGCTGACCCTCGAATTTCTCGACGCGATCGCGCCTGGCCTGGAGCGCGAAGCCTTCATGGCGCTGTTGCGCGACCGCATCGAAATAGCCTCCCAACGCCTGTTTCGCGAAGCGGGACTGGCCGACACCACCCTGTCATCCCCTCGGCAGGATTAATAAATCGGCCATATTCTGAGGATAACGACGGGGATCGATCGGTGTCCCCGCTGTAAGAGCCGTAAGATGGAACTCAGAACATTATAAGAACAAATATTGACCAGGGAGAGCCACCGACCTAGACTGGTTGGCTGCCAATTGCCGATCGACCGAGAAAGGGCCGCCCGTGACCAACGTCGCGAGCATTTCGCAACAGATTTGGGACATGAAGTACCGGCTCAAGGGGCCAGGCGGAGCGCCGGTCGACAAAACGATCGACGACACCTGGCGGCGGGTCGCGCGCGCGTTGGCGGCGCCGGAACAGGACGCGGCGCGCTGGGAGCGCGAATTTTTCGACGTGCTCGCCGATTTCCGTTTCCTGCCGGCGGGCCGCATCGTCGCCGGCGCCGGCACCGAGCGCGCGGTGACGCTGTTCAACTGCTTCGTCATGGGCACGATCCCCGACGACATGGCGGGCATCTTCGAGCACCTGCAAGGAAGCGGCGCTCACCATGCAGCAGGGCGGCGGCATCGGGCACGATTTCTCGACGCTGCGGCCGCGCGGCGCGCCGGTGAAGGGCGTCGGCGCCGACGCCTCGGGGCCGCTGTCGCTTCATGGACGTGTGGGACGCGATGTGCCGCACGATCATGAGCGCCGGCCACCGCCGCGGCGCCATGATGGCGACCTTGCGCTGCGACCATCCCGATATCGAGGCCTTCATCGAGGCCAAGCGCGAGCCCGGGCGGCTGCGCATGTTCAACCTGTCCGGTGCTGGTGACCGACGCCTTCATGGCCGCGGTGAAGGACGACGCGGCCCTGGCCGCTGAGCTTCGGCGGCACGGCCTATCAAGAGCGCTGCCGGCGCGCGAGCTGTGGGACAGGATCATGCGCGCGACCTATGCCTATGCCGAGCCCGGCGTGATCTTCATCGACCGCATCAACCGCCGAACAATCCGCTGGCTTATTGCGAAACGATCAACGCAACCAATCCGTGTGGCGAGCAGCCGCTGCCGCCCTATGGCGCGTGCCTGCTGGGGTCGATCAATCTGCCGCGCTTCGTGAACGATCCGTTCGCGCCCAGGCGCGGCGCTCGATCTCGCGGCGCTGGCGCGCGTCGTCGCGCGTCGCGGTCCGCATGATGGACAATGTCACCGACATCTCGCGATTCCCGCTGCCGCAACAGCGCCGCGAAGCGCTCGGCCAAGCGGCGCATCGGGCTCGGCGTCACCGGCCTTGCCGACGCGCTGATCCTCGTGCGGCATGCGCTACGGCTCGCCCGAATCGCTGCGCGCTCGACCGAACTGTGGATGAGCGCGATCCAGCGCGCGGCCTATCTCGCTTCGAGCCGAGCTGGCGCGCGAGAAAGGCGCGTTTCCGCTGTTCGACCGCGACAAATATCTCGCCGGCGAGGCGATCCGCGAGCTGCCGGGCGACGTGCGCGCCGCGATCGCGCGCGACGGCATCGCGCAACGCGATTGCTGACCTCGATCGCGCCGACCGGCACGATCTCGCTGCTTCGCCGACAATGTCTCCTCCGGCATCGAGCCGGTGTTCGCCTCAAGCTACACGCGGCAGTGCTGCTGCCCGACGGCGGCCGGCGCGAGGAGGAGGTCAGCGATCACGCCTACCGGCTCTATCGCCGCCTGAAGGGCACGACGCGCCGCTGCCGGAGTAGCTTCGTCGATGCGCAGCATCTGGCGCCCGAAGCGATCATGTCGCGATGCAGGCGGCGGTGCAGAAATACGTCGACAGCTCGATCTCGAAGACCATCAACTGCCCGAGCCGACATCGCTTTCGAAGCCTTCAAGGACGTCTATCGCCAGGCCTACGAGCTGGGCTGCAAGGGCTGCACGACCTATCGCCCGAACGAGATCACCGGCGCCGTGCTATCGACCAGGGACGCGGCGCCCGAGCGCGAGGCCGAGCCCGAACTGCCGCTTGCCCAAGATCGAGACCGCGCGCGCCAAGGACGCGTTCGAAGCGGGCGGCGTCGTCTACATGACCCAGCCGCTCGACCGGCCCGAGGCGCTGCCGGGCCAGCACCTACAAGATCCGCTGGCCCGACAGCGAGCACGCCATCTACATCACGATCAACGACGTGATCCAGGACGGCCGGCGGCGGCCGTTCGAGATGTTCATCAACTCCAAGAACATGGAGCATTACGCCTGGACCGTGGGCCTGACCCGCATGATCAGCGCCGTGTTCCGGCGCGGCGGCGACGTGTCCTTCGTCGTCGAGGAACTGAAGGCCGTGTTCGATCCGCGCGGCGGCCAATGGATGGAGGGCGCTACGTGCCCTCGCTGCTGGCCGCGATCGGCGACGTGATCGAGCGGCACATGATCGATATCGGCTTCATCCCGAACGCCAAGGAGGCGCGCGAGGGCCAGCGCGAATTCAAGGTCGTCGGCGGCCGCGACATCGCCGAGGACGGCGGCGGGAACAGCGCGCCGGGGCGGCCGGCGATGCGCGGCTGCACGCGCTGCGGCCAGCGCGCCGTGATCCGGCAGGAGGATTGCGACATGTGCACGCAATGCGGGTATAGCAAGTGCGCGTGAGGGTGGTGCGAGTTTAGCCCTTCAAATAGTCCGGTCATCCCGAGCAAGCGCGCGTCCGACGCGCGCGCCGTCGAGGGACCTCGGGTGGATGAGCGTCGCGCCGTCACGCTGGCCTAGGCAAGTCCGCCCGAGGTCCCTCCGCTTCGCGCCTGCGGCGCTGCGGTCGGGATGACAGTCCGTTTTAGTTGCGTTACTTCCGCCCCGCTTGCGCCAGCGCATAAATCCGTTCGATCGCCGGTTCGCGGATGCCGAGGGCGCGGAGCTGGTGCACGGTGCGCTCGAGATAGTCGAAATTCGGGCCGCGCTCGCCGGCGGCGCGGAGGATGCGGCGCGCGGCCTCGGCCTCGGGCAGGTCGCCGGCATAGCCGGCGGCGCTGGGTTCGGCGACATAAGTCTGCGCCGCGATACGGCGGTCGCTGAGCCGCACCGGCAGCATGCGCTCGCGATAGACTTCGTAGCGGCGCAGCTCGCGCTCGAACAGATAGGCGCGCGCCTCGCGCTCGCGCCCCTTCGCGACGCGGTAGGCGACGCCGCGGCACAATCCGCCCGGCGCCAGGCCGAGCACGAGGCCGGGGCAGCGCCGGCGTGCCGCGATGGCTCATCGACAGCACGCAGAAGGCCCGGCGATAGCCGCGCAAGATCGCGGGCACGCAATGCTCGTGATCGAAGCCGGGATCCCACATCAGCGATCCATAGGCGAAAACCCAGAGCTCGCCGCCGTCGTTCATCGCCGCCATCCGCCAAGAAGAAAGGGCCGGCTCCTTGCGGAGCCGGCCCCAATTTAGACAGTTCGTTTTTTCGATGCAGCCGAAGCCGCGCCGAATTTAGAACCGATAGGTCATCATGCCTTGAACGCGGCTGATGTAGGCATTGGCGCTGTGGTACCGGTTGACGAACTGATACTGGTACTCGAGGCCGAACTGCACTTGCGGCACCGGGCTCCAGATCACGTTGCCGAACGCCGACCACGAATTGTGGATCACGCCCGCGATTGCAATCTTGCGCTGGCTGAGCATTGTTGGCGCCGCCGACTTCGTCTTCGGTATCGGCAAAGCCGTAGCCGTAGACGCCGTTGACGCGGATCGTGTCGGTGATCTTATACTGCGCCCAGACCCAGCCGCCCCAGGTGAAGACCGTGCGGAGATCGCCGCCCGGACCCGCCGGATTGACCCGGAAGACCGCGTCGGGGAACGCCGTCTGGCCGGCGAAGTAACGGCCCAGGCCGTCGCCGATCCAGCCGCCCGCGCCGACTTCGAAGTTCGGCGTGAAGAGGTAGGTACCAGCTATGACCGCGCCCCAGCCGATCGTGCGATCGTTCTGCGACTGACCGCAACCGACCACGGAGCAACCATTGTCAGCCGAGATTTCGCGAAGCACAAAGGCTCCGAAAACCCGGCCGCCCGTGAAGCTATAGGAGGCGTTCAGGACCAAGTCTGGCCAGCGTTGACCAGCGGAGGAAGCCGCCGCCAGGGCACTGGGAGCGCAACCCGCCACTGCTTGCGTTGCGGGATTACAGGCAACCGCGATGATCGGATCACCCAACGGGTCTTCCATCGCAACTTCCATCGTGAAGCCGCCGCCGAAATTATGCGTGTAGCGGAGCTGGGCACGACGCGAGATCGACGGAACCGTGGGGCCGCCGAAATCGAGGGTTTCGGGGAAGGCGAAGACCGGCATGAACGTGCTCCAGGTCTGACCCGCGAGGACCGGACCCAAAGTGCCGTAGGCGTGACGGAGACGGAGCAAGTTCGCTGCCGGGCCATCGAAGAAGTCGGTTTCGATGTAGGTCCGCAATTCACCCCAATCGGTCGGCGTCCAGGTCTGGATCCAGAAGCGCGATTCACGCGCATGGAAGCGGAAATGGCCGCCGTTGAACCGGTTGTCGAGAACGCTACAACCGATCGTGTTCGTGCTCGAGCAACCCTCATTGTTGAAGCCAGATGCGAAGCTTGCATCACCCGAGAGCGCCGCGCCGGACGCACCGCCGCCGCCGATATCCCAGATCATCTGCAAACGAGCGAAACCGCCGATATTCATCGAGGTGTTGGTGCCCGGCAGCTTCCAGCTGCGCGGTTTGTCACCGGCCTCGACCGCAGCCGCCGCGGCAACGCGGCGTTTGTCGGACTTGTCGGCTTCGACCTTTGCAATCCGTTCCTGCAAAGCTTCGATTTGAGCCTTCAGGCTCGCCGCTTCGTCCGCTACTGCTGGCCCTGTCCAACCGGCCAGCGCGACAACCGCGCCGGTGGCTAGCAGAGCGACCCTCATACGGGACGCATTCATGGAACCTCCTCTCCGTAAGGCTTCTGATTGAAACTACGCGGCCCGCATTCCTGCAGCCCGTAAGGGAAACTTATCCCTGAGCACCCTTAGCCAATCAAGCATTTTTGGGGCGAGCCCGATCATTTTTTGACACACTGTGGCCGGCAGGCCACACAAACGGGCCGAAATAACCATGTCGCTTATGAATTTCTTATCGTTTGAAAAAATTAACCAAAATCAATGACTTAATGATCGACTGCAAATGCCCCGCAAGCGCGGTCGATCTCCGCCTTATCCCAGCCCGACACGGCCCATTTCGAGAAACTTCTCGCGCCGCCGCTGGCGCAGCGTGTTTCCGTCGAACGGCGCCAAGCCGCGCAGCGCGCGATCGAGCGCGTCTTCGGCGGCGGCGAAGGCCACGGCGCGATTGCGGTGCGCGCCGCCCAATGGTTCTGGCACGATCGTGTCGATCACGCCGAGCTGTTCGAGATCCTGCGCCGTGAGTTTCAAGGCCTCGGCCGCGTCTTTGGCGTGATCGCCGCTGCGCCACAAGATCGAGGCGCAACCTTCAGGCGAAATCACCGAATAGATCGCATGTTCGAGCATCAGGATGGTGTTGGCCGCGGCGAGCGCGATGGCGCCGCCCGAGCCGCCTTCGCCGATGACGAGGCTGACGAGCGGCACGCGCAGATCGAGGCAGGTTTCGATCGAACGCGCGATCGCCTCGGCCTGGCCGCGCTCCTCGGCGTCCTTGCCGGGGAAGGCGCCCGAGGTATCGACCAGCGTCACGACCGGCAAGCGGAAGCGCTCGGCGAGGCGCATCAGTCGCTGCGCCTTGCGGTAGCCTTCGGGCCGCGCCATGCCGAAATTGCGTTTGATGCGGCTGTCGGTGTCGTGGCCCTTCTCGGTGCCGATGACGACGAGCGAGCGACCCTTGAAGCGCGCAAGGCCGCCGACGACGGCGCAATCCTCGGCAAAGGCGCGGTCGCCGGCCAGCGGCTGAAATTCGGTGAACAGCGCCTGGATATAGTCGAGCGCGTGCGGCCGCTCGGGATGGCGCGCCACCTGGACCTTCTGCCACGAACTCAGCTTGGCGTAGGTCGTCTTGAGCAGGCGATCGACCTTGTCCTGCATGCGGACGACTTCTTCGGCAATATTGATGCCGCCGCCATCCGAAAGATGCCGCAGTTCCTCGATCTTACCCTCGAGCTCGGCAATCGGTTTTTCGAAATCCAAAAAGGTCGGCATGGTCGGTCCCATATCACAGCGGGCGGGCGATGCGAAGCGGAATGCACGAGATTTGTCATCCCGACCGGAGCGCGCGTTAGCGTGCGAAGCGGAGGGACCTCGTCCGGACTGGCTCGATACCCCGCGTGTCTGCCACACGCTAGTCCGCCCGAGGTCCCTCCGCTTCGCGCCTTCGGCGCTCCGGTCGGGATGACGGCAATTCATTTGCGCCGCGGGCAAATCTTGCCCCGAACTTGGTTAGCGAATCGTTACCGCCGCCCCGATCGCGCCACGATCTGATCGGCGAGGCGGACCAAATGCTGCGCTTGGCGGATCGAGGCATAGTCGATGAGGCGTCCGTCGAGCGCCACGGCGCCCTGGCCCGCCGCTTCGGCCGCCGCCATGGCGTCCAGGATGCGCCGCGCCTTGGCGATTTCCTTTTCGGCCGGCGTGTTGATTTCGTTGGCGAGCGCCACTTGCGAGGGATGGATCGCCCATTTGCCCTCGCAGCCCAAAACCGTCGCGCGCCAGGCATGGGCGCGATAACCGGCGCTATCGGAAAAATCGCCGAACGGGCCGTCGATCGGGCGCAGGCCGTTGGCGCGCGCGGTGACGACCATGCGCGCGATCGCATAGTGCCACATGTCGCCCCAGTGATAGTCGCGCCTGCCCTCGGGGCCGATCGGATCGGTAAGCACGCCGTAATTCGGATTGGGGCCGCCGATCAACGTCGTCTTGGCCTGCGTCGACGCGGCGAAATCGGCGACGCCGAAATGCAGGCTCTCGTTGCGCGGGCTCGCCGCCGCGATCGCGTGGATATTCTGCAAGCCGAGCGCGGTTTCGACGATGAGCTCGAAGCCGATGCGTTTCTTGCGCCCGATGGCGCGCTCGACCTGGGTCGCCAGCATATCGACGGCATAGACATCGGCGGCGGTGCCGACCTTGGGGATCATGATGAGATCGAGCCGCTCGGACGCCTGCTCGAGCACGTCGATCACGTCGCGATACATGTAAGGCGTGTCGAGCCCGTTGATGCGGACGGCGAGCGTCTTGTCGCCCCAATCGACGTCGCCGATCGCCTGGATGATATTCTTGCGCGCCTCGGCTTTCTTGTCGGGCGCCACGGCATCTTCGAGATCGAGGAAGATCACGTCGGCTTCGCCCTTGGCCGCCTTCTCGAAAAATTTCGGGCTCGATCCGGGAACGGCGAGTTCGCTGCGGTTGAGGCGCGGCGGCGCCGGCGCGATCGTCGTGAAGCTCATCGGGTCATCGCTCCTTGGGACTTATGCGGCGAGCGCTTCGAACGTGTCGGCCGGCAGCGCGCGCCCTTCGATGTGCCGGCGATGCCAAAGCGCGTAGAATAGCAGGACGAAGGCGGCGCGGGGATGCTTGCGGGCGCCGTCGCGGAACAGGCGTTCGACCGCCGCGGGCCGGGCGATTTCGGCGATTGCCGGCTGCTTGGCCACCAGCGCGCCGGCGCGCTTGCCCTCGGCATCGATCCACTCGCCCACCGGCACGGTGAAGCCGCGCTTACGGGCGAAGGCGTCGGCGGCCGGGCAGTGCTTGGCCAGCCAGTTGCGCAACACCCATTTGCCTTGGTCGTTGGCGATCTTGAGCTCGTCGGGCAGTGTCAAGGCGAAGGCGGCGACCGCGGGGTCGAGAAACGGCGTGCGGCCTTCGACCCCGTGGGCCATCAAGGCGCGATCGAGCTTGAGCAGCAGATCGTGCGGCAACCAGCCGTGAATGTCGGCGGCCTGGGCCGCTTGCAGCTTGCTGCGCTTGGCAAGGCGTTCCGCGGCCCGCGCGGCTTCCGCCGCCGACACCCAATCCCGGCCGTCGCTGCGCAACAGGCCCATGCCATCGAAGATGCCCTTAATGCGCGGCATGCGGCCGAAGCGCCACCACGGCCGCATCATGTAACGGTAACGCCCGTAGCCGGCGAACAGTTCGTCGCCGCCTTCGCCCGACAGGATGACCTTGACCGATTTGCGCGCTTCGCGGCCGAGTTTGTAGGTCGGCAGGATGGCATAGTCCGCGACCGGTTCGTCGAAGGCGCCGACGATGTCCGGCATGAGTTGCCAAAAATCGGTCCGGTCGAATCCGATTTCGACATGCTCGGCGCGGCACGCCTTGGCCACGGCGGCGGCGGCGCCACGCTCATCGGCCGCCTCCGAGCCGGGAAAGCCGCAGGTGAAGGCCCGCACCGGCTTGTCGTTGAGCCGCGCCATCATGGCGAGCACGGCGGCCGAATCGATGCCGCCCGACAGGAACATGCCGTAAGGCACATCGGCGCGCTGGTGGACCCGCACCGAGTCTTCGAAGACGCGATCGAAATCCGCGACCGCGCGATCGAGCGAGGGCGGCGGCGGCGCTTCGCCGCTTTCAGCCGCCGCCAGCGGATCGTTGCGCACCCGATCGACAATCGCGCCGCCGGCGACGCGCAGCGCCTCGCCCGGCAAGACGCGGCGCACGCCGGCGAAGATCGTATCCTGGGTGTGGCTGTATTGCAGTTGCAGGAATTCGTCGCGCCGCAGCGCGTCGATCACCGGCTTTGCGAGGCCGGCGGCAAAGAATGCGCGCGGCTCGGAGGCGAAGGCGAAGAACTTGTCGGTCTCGAGCCGGTACATCGGCTTGATGCCGAACGGATCGCGGGCCAGCAGCAGATCGTCCTTCCAGGGCCGGTGCACGGCGAGGCCGTACATGCCGCGCAGTTTCGCCAATGCCGCCAATCCGTCTTCTTCGAGCAAAACCAGCGCCGGCTCGAAATCCGCGTTGGTGCGGTAATTGACGCGCCCGCCCTGTTCGGCACGCAGCTCGACATAGTTGTAAATCTCGCCATTGCCGACAAGGACGCCGCCGGCCGGCCCGTGCAGCGGCTGGTCGCCCGAGACGATGTCGATGATCGAGAGCCGCGTGTGAACCAGGCCGACGGCGCCGCGCACATAGCGCGCCGTGCCGTCCGGCCCGCGATGCGCCAGCGACCCGCGCATGGCTTCGAGCACGCCGTCGTCCGGCGCGGCGCCCTGTTTCATCACGATTCCAGCCAGGCCGCACATGATGGCGACAGTCCCGCACCCGCCGTTTCAGTTTGCGCGCACCATAAGCGATGCGGCGGCGGCGCGATAGAGTCGGATCGTCGCGCGGCCGGGCGGCGTCTTGCGCGAGCGCCGGCCATGGGCTTTGCTTTGCCGATGTGCGGGCGATTTTCCTTCACCAATCCGGACGAGGCGTTGCGGCGCCTGTTCGGCTATGACGGCCCGGCGCTCGACATCGCGCCGCGCTACAACATCGCGCCGACTCAGCTTTGCACCGCGATCCGGCTCGCGCCGGCGGGCAAGCGCGCGATCGCGCAATTGCGCTGGGGCCTGCTGCCGTCCTGGGCCAAGGACCGCAAGATCGCGGCCAGCCTGATCAACGCGCGCGCCGAATCGCTGGCCGAAAAGCCGGCATTCCGCGCCGCCTTCGCCAAGCGGCGCTGCCTGATCCCCGCCGACGGATTTTTCGTGTGGACGGGTGAGGGAAAAGCCAAGCGGCCCTATCGCATCGTGCTGGCTGGCGGCGCGCCCTTCGCCTTCGCCGGCCTCTGGGAGCGCTGGCGCGACCCAGCGGCGCCGGCCGATGCGGCGCCGGTCGACAGTTTCACGATCGTCACCACGGACGCAGCACCTTCGATCGCCGCGATCCACCATCGCATGCCGGCGATCCTGCCGCCCGAGCATTTCGCGCGCTGGCTCGACGCCGAGAACAATCCCCCGCCCGCTGTGCAGGCGCTCCTAGCGCGCTATGCCGGCGACGACTTCGTCGCCCACGCCGTGGCGGATCGCGTGAACAACGCGCGCAACGACGACGCCGCTTGCCTGGAGCGCGCGGGTTAGCGCGCCGCCGCTATCGCGCGGTTTTTCGCGCCAGCGGATGATGCGTCGAGACCAGCGATTTCAGCTTGCTGTCGAGCACGTGAGTGTAGATCTGCGTCGTCGCAATGTCGGCGTGGCCGAGCATCTGCTGCACGCTGCGCAAATCGGCGCCGCGGCCGAGAAGATGCGTGGCGAAGGCGTGCCGCATCACATGCGGCGAGACCTTGCCCGGCAGGATGCCGGCGTCGGCCGCCAGCTCTTTCATGAGCTGCGCCAGGCGGTGGCGCGTGATGTGCCCGGCGTGGCTGCGCGACGGGAACAGATGCGGCGAGCCCGGCTGATTGCGGCAGAAATGGCCGCGCACGGCGACATAGGCGGCGAGCGTGGCGGCGGCCGGCTCCGAGATCGGCACCATGCGCTCGCGTCCGCCCTTGCCGCGCACGGCGATGAAGCGCGGATCGCGATTGATCGCGGACAGCGGCAAGCCGACGAGCTCGGTGACGCGCAGCCCGGTGGCGTAGAGAATTTCGGTCAGCGCGGTGAGGCGAATGCCCTCAGGCCCCTGCTTGGCGCGCGCGCAGGCGAGCAGGCTCGTCACCTCGTCCTCGCTCAGCAGCTTGGGCAGCGGCCGGCCGCGCCGCGGCGATTCGATCGCCGTCGTCGGGTTGTCGCCGCGCACGCCCTCGGCATGCAGGAAGCGGTAGAATTGGCGCAGCGCCGAAAGCCGGCGCGCCGCCGTGGCCGGGGTAACGCCCTTGGCCAGCAGCGCGGAGAAATAGGCGCGCAAATCGCCGTCGGTCGCAAGATCGAGCGGCCGCGCGATCCCGGCGAGGAAGCCGGTGACATGCGTCAGATCGCGCCGGTAAGAGTCGATCGTGTTGGCGGCGGCGCCGCGCTCGACCGTCAGCATTTCAAGAAAAGCGTCAATCCGATGGGGGGCCCGGATCGCGACGAGAGGGGTTTGCATGGGTTTCAATATCCATTTGCTAGAGCGGCTTCGACTGCGAGCTGACGCGCTTCGGTTGCCATGCCGAGCATCGAAAGCGCGGCAACCGCTTCGCCCAGGGCTGACGGTTCCGCCCGGCCGAGCCCGGTGGCGCCGAGCTGAACCAGCGTGAACAACAACGCTTCGCCGCGACGACCCGCTCGCGCAGCCTCGCGCACCACTCGCCAATCGGCAGATGCCTCCGTCCCAACCCCTCCGCTGGGAACGGCCGACCGATCGGCGCGCAGCGCGCCTCGTTCGCCCAAGCCTTGCCGCAGGGCCGCGAAAATCGCGATCCGGCGATCGGCCTCGGACTTCTCATTGCTGAGTTGATAGGTTAACCACATTCGTTCGTCATCCGCGTCCCAGTCCGCATGCGACGCGCCCGCGAGATGGGCCAGCGCACCGAGACGCGTAAATGCCTCCATATCCCGAAATGGCCGGGTGCGGAGCATCCGGTACCACGCCAGCGCTTGGTCGAATTCGCTAGCATAGAACAATACGCGTGAAAGGTCCGCGCCGTGCCGGAAACTTGCGGGCTCGGGCGCGAAATCGCGTACCAGGGGCGCGGTCACGTAGGCGGCCAGCGCTTCGCCATGGTCGGCCCGAGCAAGCCGCCACCAATTGGCAAGCACGGCAAGCTGCCGTTCGCGGTTCGGGGCATTGAGCGCGGCGTTGTAGAGCAGGCCGCGGCTCAGCGGCGAATAGCTTGGCAGCGCCAGCTTGTCCGCGGCGCCGTACGCGCCGTCGCGCGCCGGCACCTCGCGGTACAAGGCGGCGAGTTCGGCGGGTGCGACCGTGCCGAGCAGCATCGCGCCCTCGGCCGCCGCGATGCGATGATGCAGCGGATCGTTGCGGCTCAGCGCCACCCGGCGCAGCAGGCCCGGCGACGCGATCCGCGCCGCATCGTCCGGCCACGGCAGCTTCGTCGCCGTCAGCAAGAATACGATCCAGGCATCGGCGCGCCCGAGATTGGAAATCGGCTGAGCGAGCTCGGGCTGTTGCGCCGTGACCAGTGCCGCGAAAGTATCGCCAAGCAAGACGCCCTGCTCGCGCATCAGGCCGAGGCCGATCGCGGCCTTGCCGTGCTCGCCGGCGAGCGCCTGACAGGCGATGTTCGCGCGCTCAAGATAGGCCGAGGCGCGCGCCGCCATGTGGCTCGCGACCGAATCGCACGCAGCGCGGTGATTCTTACCGAGCAATTGGGTTTCGACCTCGAGGGGGGCTCGCATGAGATCGCCCGGTGCGGTTGGGCCGGATTTGAGCACCGCCTCGGCGTCGACGATGCGGCCCATGAGATACAGTCGATCGGCGCGAAGATTGTTGAGCTTGATGACCATGGCAGAACCCGCCGCCGGCTCGGCGTCCGCCGTGAGAACCATGATGGAAAGACGGCGTAGAATCGGCGACGCCACCCGCGTCGGCAGGCGCGGCAGAGTCTCGGCAACGACTGAAAACGGCGTTCCTTCCCACAAGCCGCCGCGGACATTGGCGCCGCCGGCGTTACGCCCTTGCTGGTCGGTTTTCGGGTTTTCACCTGTAGCGTCGCGTGGCGCCGATTTGGGCGCGCCGGGCGCTGCCGGCAGTTCTTCCTCCTTGACTGTCTGCGCCACGGCCCAAGTCGCCAGCAACCCGGCGGCGGCCCAAATCGCGCTGCCACGGAACAGATGCGACAGGAAGGAGCTGTCCCGCCGCATCATGACCCGAGTTGCTTTTCCGGTAGAAACCGCATGGCGACGGCAGTTATCCTCAAGGCAAGGGCCGGACATCGGACCCTTAACGGATCGTTATCGGCCGGCCCCCTGTTCTGGCTTTATGCAAATGCATGAGTATGGCCTAAATACGGCGTATCCGCTGATTGTCATCCCTGCCAGCCCGCCAGGTTCCAACGGTATGCAAGAAGATCAAGGCGTTGACGGCGCGATATCGGCGATCGACCGAACCATTGTGATGGTTGGGCTGATGGGCGTCGGCAAATCGGCGATCGGCCGTCGCTTGGCCCAGCGTCTTAACCTTCCCTTCGTCGATGCCGATACCGAGATCGAGGCGGCGGCCGGCAGCACGATCGAGGAGATTTTCGCCAAGCACGGCGAAGACGTTTTCCGCGACGGGGAACGGCGCGTCATCGCGCGCCTGCTCGAAGGGCCGATCCACGTTCTCGCCACCGGCGGCGGCGCTTTCATGGATCCGGAAACGCGGGCGCGCATCCGCGAGAAAGCGCTCTCGATCTGGCTCAAAGCCGACCTCGATACGTTGGTGCAGCGCGTGTCGCGGCGCTCGAACCGGCCGCTGCTCAAGGACGGCGAGCCGCGCGAAATTCTGGCGCGCCTCATCGCCATACGCGACCCGATCTATGCCGAGGCCGATATCGTCGTCGAATCGAACGAGGCGCCCACCGCCGCCACAGTCGAGCGCGTCCTGCGCGCGTTGCACGAGCACATCACCAAGCACCCGAGACCGGAGTTGCAAAGATGATGCCGCACCACGATGCCGGCGCAGTGGAAACCGTGTCCGTCGCCCTCGAAGCGCGCGGCTACGATATCGTGGTCGGCGCCGGAGCGCTGGCCGATCTGGCGCGGCTGGCCGCTCCCTTCGTGCCGCGCAAGCGCCTGCTCGTGGTCAGCGAAACGACCGTGGCGAAGCTGCACGGCGCGGCACTCGATCGCGCGCTGGCTCAAGGCGGGCTCTCCGTTGAGCACGTCACGCTCCCGCCGGGTGAAGGCAGCAAGAGCTTCGCCACTTTGCAAACCCTTTGCGACGCCTTGCTCGATCTGCGCATCGAGCGCGGCGACGTGATTCTCGCCTTCGGCGGCGGCGTGATCGGCGATCTCGCGGGCTTCGCCGCCAGCATCCTGTTGCGCGGCATCGATTTCATTCAGGTGCCGACGACGCTGCTCGCCCAGGTCGACAGCTCGGTGGGCGGCAAGACCGGCATCAACGCGCGGCGCGGCAAGAATCTGGTCGGCGCCTTCCACCAGCCGCGTCTCGTCGTCGCCGACACGGCGCTGATCGACACGCTGCCGCGCCGGCACCGCCTCGCCGGCTATGCCGAAATCGCCAAATACGGGCTCATCGACGACGCCGGTTTTTTCGCCTGGCTCGAAAACGCGGCACCGGCGGTGATCGACCGGGCGGGGCCCGAGCGGACCCGCGCCGTGGTCGCGAGCTGCCGCGCCAAGGCGGCGATCGTGGCGCGCGACGAACGCGAAACCGGCGAGCGCGCGCTGCTCAATCTCGGCCACACCTTCGGCCACGCGATCGAAGCCGATTGCGGCTACGACGACTCTTTCCATCACGGCGAAGCGGTGGCGCTCGGCATAGTGCTCGCCTTCCGGCTCTCGACCGCGCTCGGCCTCGCGGCGCCGGACGATGCCGAGCGGGTGGCGCGCCATTTCGCGGCGCTCGGCCTGCCGGTATCGCTGGCGCCGCCGGTGGGCAACGGCAGGCGCTTCGGCGCCGATCGCCTGATCCGGCATATGCGGTCCGACAAGAAAGTGTCGGCCGGCGCCCTCACCTTTATCTTGGCGCGCGGCATCGGCGGCGCCTTCATTGCCCGCGACGTGCCCGACGACGCCTTGCGCAAGACCCTGATCGCCGCCGGCGCCGAGTGATCGTTCGGCGCCGGCTCTAGCACATCGTCGACCGACGCGGAGCGCGGCCATGGAAAGTTTTCTCTCGCTACTGCCGATCCTGGTTCTCATGCTGATGTCGTTCCTGTTCGCGGGCGCCGAGACGGCGATGACGGCGGCGTCGCAGCCGCGCATGATCGAGCTCGAGCGCCAGGGCAACCGGCGCGCCGGCATCATCGTGAAGCTGCGCGAGCAGCGCGGCCGGCTGATCGGCGCGCTCCTGGTTGGCAACAATGTCGTCAACATCCTGGCCTCGGTCTTGACCACGTCCTTGCTTATCGAATGGTTCGGCGTCAACGGCGAATGGTACGCGACCGCGGTCCTGACGGTGCTGCTCATCATCTTTTGCGAGGTCCTGCCCAAGAGCTACGCGCTGCATGCGCCCGACCGCGCGGCGCTGCTGTCGGTGCCGCTGGTGCGCGTCGTCGTCGTGGCGCTGAGCCCGCTCGCCTTCGCCGTCGACGCCATTGTGCGCGGCGTGCTGCGCGTCTTCGGCGTGCGCCCGCCCGCCGGCATGCCCGCGATGTCCGAAGAAGAGCTGCGCGGCGTCATCAGCCTGCATCGCAGCACCGATTCTGCGCGGCCCCGATCCCGAAATCGAGGCCGAGCGCAAGATGCTGGCCAGCGTGCTCGATCTCGGCGACGTCGCGGTCGGCAGCGTGATGACCCATCGCGGCGCGGCCGCCATGATCGACATCGACGGGCCGAGCGGCGCGATCCTGCAGCAGGCGTTGGGCAGCCCGTTCTCGCGGCTGCCGGTCTATCGCGGCGAGCCCGAGAACATCGTCGGCGTGCTGCATATCAAGGATTTGGTGCGCCATGTCTATCGCAAGCGCGAGGGCGGCGAGCGCATCGATCTTGCCACGATCATGTCGCCGCCCTGGTTCATCCCGGAATCGACCTCGCTGCTCGAGCAGTTGCGCGAGTTCCGCCGCCGGCACGAACATTTCGCCCTCGTCGTCGACGAATACGGCGGCTTCGAGGGCATCGTGACGATCGAGGATATTTTGGAAGAGATCGTCGGCAAAATGGGCGAGGTGCCCGGCCCGCGCCATCCCGCGCCCGGCATCCGCCAAACCGCCGACGGCGCCTATATCGTCAACGGCGGCGTGACGATCCGCGATCTCAACCGCGAGCTCGGCTGGGCCTTGCCGGATTCCGTCGCCACGACGGCGGCGGGTCTCGTCCTGCACGAAGCGCGCCGCATCCCCTCGGCGCGCCAGGTCTTCGCGTTTTACGGCTATCGCTTTGAAATCCTGCGCCGCGAAGGCAACCGCATTGCCGCCCTGCGCATCCGCCCGATGACTCCGCCCGCCGCCGACACGCCGGCGCAGAAAATCCAGCGTGCCAGTCTATCGGGCCCGCCGGCCGGCGGCAGCAAGGCGGCTTAGCACAAGCGCAGCGGCGGTGTGCGGTAACGGACGATGGCGCCGTTCGCCTAGTTTTTCTTGAGAAGGCTGCGCGCCGTGTAAACGCCTGCGAGTATCATCAGCCCGAGACACACGGCGATTACCGACTTGAAGACCGGGGGATTGGCAAACCACGACATGTCGTAGGCGGCGAAGACGCCCTCGACAGACGGACTCAACCTGCCGCTGACCAGCGCGCGAACCAGCTTGACGCCGAGCACGGCGATCAAGACGAACTGGATACCGGTAAAGATCTTATGCTTGAACATCGGTTCTCGCTTTCGATGAAATAAGAGCGGAAATGCTTTCGAAATTCGTATCACGGACCGGCCGGCATCGCAGTGCGCGCCGTCACAGCCTCGTTGATTTTGCGCGCCCGCCGGAGCGGCGCACGCGCCCATCGCACAATTCGCATATTGACGTGCCAACCGCCGCGCCTTAGCTCGCGCACAACCCTTTGGAGACCCTGAATGCCACTCTCGCCGCCCGCCGAACGCGAACTTCTGCACAAGCGCACCGTGACCTGCGACGGCTATTTCCGCGCCGACGGCTTGTGGGAAGTCGAGGGCCGCATCGTCGACGTGAAAACCTACGCCTTCGACAACGAATGGCGCGGCCGGGTCGAGCCGGGCATGCCGGTGCATGAAATGATTGTCCGCATTGCGTTCGGCGACGACTTGGTGATCCGGCACGCCGAGGCGGCGACCGAGTTCAGCCCCTTCGCGATCTGCAGCCGCGCCGCGCCCAATTTCGCGGCCCTCGCCGGCCTCAAGATCGGGACCGGCTTCATGAGCGCGGTGCGCGCGCGCGTCGGCAAAACAGAAGGCTGCACCCACATCGTCGAAATGCTGCAGCAGATGGCGACCACGGCCTATCAGACTCTGGCCGCCAAAAGTCGCAAGCGGCCGAAGCCGAGCGCGGCGCCCGACGCGGCGGCGCCCGACGCGGCGGCGCCTGACGCGGCGGCGCCGAAGCGGGCGCATCCGTTTCTCAACACATGCTACGCGCTCAAGACCGATCGCGAGGTCGTCAAACGCTTCTATCCCGAATTCTACGGCGAAGCAGCGGCGAAGTCCGACGGATAGAAGGCGGCGCTTCGCTTGATTTGCCGCCCGACGCGGATATGCTGGGTTCTTCAGCAGGAGGCGACACGATGCTGGCAAAGCGCATTCTGGGCCACCTCACCGGATTGCCGGGCGACGAGCACGTCATCGCAGTGGCGCTCGCCGCGGCCCGGCCGTTCCGCTCGCACATCGATCTCTTGTTTCTGCGCGATCTCGACGCCCGCCTTCATCTCTTCGGCTACGAGATGGCGGCGCTCGATCACGGCACCGTCGTCGCCGATATGCAGAAGCGGATGGCGGTGCGCGAAACCGCCGCGCGCGACGGCGCCGAGCGCGCGGCAAAAAAGGCCGCCGAGGCCGATTGCACCGCCGCTTTCCTCGCCATCGACGGCACGCCGCTCGAGGCCGTCACCGAACGCGGCGGTGTTTACGATCTCATCGTCGCGTCGCGGCCCGAGGGCGAGGCCGAAGTGTCGGTGCGCGAGGCGATCGAGGCGGCGCTGTTCAGCACCGGCTCGGCGCTGATGATAGCGCCGCCCGCGCCGCCGGCCGGCATCGGCGACAATGTGTTGCTCGCCTGGAACAAGAGCGCCTCGTGCCGGCGCGCCATCGCCGCGTCCTTGCCCTGGCTGGCGCTGGCCAAGCAAGTCACGCTGTTCCACGTGCAGACCGGCGCCAAGCGCGGGCCGTCCACGGCCGAGCTCGCGAAATATCTCGCGGCGCACGGCGTGACCGCCGCGGTGAAAGAAGTGCCGCACGGTTCGCGCGCCGTCGGCGCGACGATCCTCGAGGGCGCCGCCGCCGCCGGCGCCGACCTGATCGTGCTTGGCGCCTATTCGACCAGCCGGTTCCGCGAAATGATCCTGGGCGGCGTCACGCGCCATTTTCTCGCGCACGCCGACCGCCCGACCCTGATGGTGCACTAGACGCCGGCGGTTCCGCCTGAGGAGCCTTTTGCCATGGCTCTGACCGAAATTCTTCTGCTCGGCATCATCGGCTTCGGCGCGCAGCTCATCGACGGCGCGGCGGGCATGGGCTTCGGCTTGATCGCCATGAGCACGCTGTCCTATTGGGGGCTGCAGCCGATCCAAGCCAGCGCGATGACGCATGTCGCCAAGATCGCATCGGGATCCCTCGCCGCCGGCTCGCATATTTGGCACCGGAACATCGATTGGCGCTTGACGATGCGCCTGTCGCTCGGCGGCGCGGTGGGCGCCGCCGCCGGCGTGGCCCTTTTGCGCGTTGTGCCGATCGATTGGCTGCGCCCGGCCATATTCGGCTATGTCGCCGCGATGGGCGGATTCGTCCTAGTGCGGCAATTTATCAAGCCGCGCGCGAGGCCCACGCCGAGCAGCGCCGCCTTTGCGCTTGCCCTCGGCTTTATCGGCGGCCTGTTCGACGCGGGCGGCGGCGGCGGCTGGGGACCGATCGTCACCTCGACGCTGCTCTACCGCAACACCGAGCCGCGTTTCGCCGTCGGCACGGTCGTGACCAGCGAGGTCGCGGTCAGCCTCGTCGTCGTGCTGCTGGCGGCGCCGAGCGTTGAAGTCGCCGCCGTCGGGCCGGTCGCGGCGCTGATCGCGGGCGGCATGGTCGCGGCGCCGCTCGTCGGCTACATCGTCAAGAAGGCGCCATCGCGCGCGATTTCGGCGGTCGCTGCCTGCACGATCGTTTCGGTCGGCGCCGCCGGGCTGATCGCGGCGCTCAGCGGCCGCTGACCGCCTACTCGCCCGGCGCCTTGACCGCAAGCGCCAGGGCGTGAATTTGCGTTTTCATCAGCTCGGCCAACACCGCGTAGACCATGCGCTGGCGCTCGACGCGCGGCTTGCCGGCAAAGGCGGCCGCAACGATGGCGACGCGAAAATGCGTCTCGCCGCCCGGCCGGTACCCGGCATGGCCGCGATGCTGCGCGGATTCATCGGCGATCTCGAGCGCGTTCGGCGCGAAGGCGGCGGTGAGCTTGGCGTGGATCTGCTCGGCGACGGACATGGTCGAGGCGCTTTCGGCAGTGATGGGTTGCGCGTTGACATGCACAGGGCGCCGCCGCGCGTCAAGCCGTTCACCAGGTTTCGACCGGCAGCAAATAATTCTCGCCCACCTTCAAGCGCGCGACGCGGCCGGCGGCGTCGAGCTCGAACACCGCGAGTTCGCCGTTGGCGCCGAAGCCGGCTTTTTCCGCGATGCGGAAGCGGTGCGCGCCGTCGGGCACCAGGCGGCTCAGGAACCACAGCGGATCGAGCGCCTGCGGCGGCAGCATGACGAGCGCGCCATCGAGCACCAGGACTTCGACATCGCCCCACGCGTTGCGGTATTTGCCGACATAGGTTTGCCAGGCGGGATCGGCCGTCGCCGCGGCCGGCGGCGCCGTTGCCTTGACGATCGCGGGCGCCACCCATTGGAACGCCTTTTCGCTGAACAGCATGGGTTCGCCGTCGTCGGCATTGATGAGCACGATGACGGCGACCTTGTCCGCCGGCGAGAGCGCGAGATCGGTGCGATAGCCGCGCACCGAGCCGCCATGGCCGACGATGGTTTTGCCGGCGCGGCGGAAAATGCGGAAGCCCAGGCCCCAGCCCGCCTGCCAATCGGGTTCGAGCCAGTGGATGCGCTGCATTTCGGCGAGCGTCGTGCCGCTCAAGATTTGCGCCCCGCCCTTGGGCCGCCCGAGCCCGGCGCGGAATTGCAGCATGGCGAAGCGCGCCAAGTCCTCGACGTTCGACGTCATGTTGGCCGCCGCCGCGATGCCCTTGGTGTCGGTGTACGGCGCAGCGGCGCGGCCGCCATCGGGCATGCGCCGCGCATGGCCGGTGGCGAGCTTGGCGTGCGCGGGATCGGGTGCTGCAACGAGCGTCGCCGCCATGCCGAGCGGCGCCAGCACGTGGCGCGCGACGTAATCGGCATAGGCCTCGCCGGACAGCGCCGCCACGATCTCGCCCGCCAGGGTGAGGCCGAGATTGGAATATTTCCACGTCGTTTCGGTGGGCAGCGCAGGCTCCTGGTTCGGCAGCGCGGCGCGGATCGCCTCGATGGCCGGGAAATCGAGCGTCGTCCAATAGGGAAAAGGCGCTTCGCGCGCCACGCCCGCCGTGTGCGTCAGCAGATGGCGGATCGTCGCCGCCGGCGCATCGGCGAAGCGAGCCGGCGGCTTGAACCAGGCGAGGTGTTTGGCGACCGGATCGTCGAGTTGCAGCTTGCCCGCATCGCGCAATTGCAGGATCGCGGTCGCGGTGAACAGCTTGGTGATCGACGCGATGCGATAGAGCGTGTCCGCCGCCGCCGGCCGGTGCGCCTCGCGATCGGCCAGGCCGAAGCCGCGCGCCCAGATCAAGTCCTGGTCGTGCACGATGCCGATCGAAAGCCCGGGCAGGCCGCGATAGGCCATCTGCGACTCGATCCAGGCGGAGAGCAGGGCGATGTTGGAGGCGATGCCGGGTTCGGCGGCGAGCGTGTGAGTCACGGAGTGCTTCCTTCGATATCCGAAGCGCGCATCATCGCCGGAACGCCGCGGGAGCGAAACCGGTTTTCGCCGCCGCATAGCGCCTCGGCGCCGGCCGGCATGGCAGCGCCGCGCGCCGGGATGTTAGCGTCGCGCCGGCAATGACAAAACGAAATCCATGACCGCCGCCGCCAAGACCGGCTCGCCCGTGATGCGCCCCGCCGCCGCTTATATGCTGCTCGGCGTGCTCGGCCTGGTCTGGGGCTTCAACTGGCCGGTGATGAAGATCGGCCTCGAATTCGCCCCGCCCTTCTGGTTCGGCACCATCCGCCTGGTCCTCGCCGCCGCGGTCCTGTTCGCCGTGCTGGCGCTGCGCGGCGAACTCATCGTGCCGTCGCGCGCCGATTGGCCGGTGGTGGCGAGCGGCGGCCTGTTCGTCCTTGGCCTGTGGCTCGCCGCGGTCCAGCTCGGCTTGGTTTTCGTTCCGGCCGGGCGCGCCGCCCTCCTCGCCTTCACCACGCCGCTCTGGGTCGTGCCGCTGGCGATGATGTTTCTCGGCGAACGCATGACCTGGCTCAAGGCGGCGGGGCTCGGCGCCGGCTTCGCCGGATTGGGCGCGCTGTTCAACCCGCTGGCACTCGATTGGTCGGATCGCAACATCCTCCTCGGCAACGCCGCGCTGCTGCTCTCGGCGCTGTCCTGGGCGCTCGGCATCGTCCACCTCCGCCGCCATCGCTACCGCGCCACGACCTTGCAGCTCGCGCCTTGGCAAATCCTGATCGCGATCGTGCCGGTCGGCCTGCCGGCGCTGTACTTCGAAACGTGGAGCACCATCCGCTGGGGCGGCGAATTCGCGGGCGTGCTGGCCTATTCCGCCTGCCTTGCGACCTCGGCTGGCTTCTGGGCGATGACGTCGATCAGCCGCGCCTTGCCGGCGATCACGACCTCGCTCGCTTCGCTGGTGATTCCCGCGGTCGGCATCGCCGCCAGCGCGCTGACCTTGGGCGAGCCCCTGACCACGAGCCTGCTCGGCGGATTGCTGCTCATCGCGCTCGGCGTCGCCGGCGTCGCCCTGGCCGACGCGCACAGCCGCAACCGGGCCGGCCGCTAGCTGCCGAACAGCCGCGGCAGCCACAGCGAGATTGCCGGAACATAGGTGACGAGAGCCAAGGAGGCGAGCAGCGCGAGATAAAACGGCAGCGCGCTTTTCATCGTCTCTTCCATCGTAATGCGGCCGATGGCGCAGCCGACGAACAGGACCGAGCCGACCGGCGGCGTCAGCAGGCCCAGGCCGAGATTGACCATCAGCACCATGCCGAATTGGATCGGATCCATGCCGAGCGCCTTGACCACCGGCAGGAAGATCGGCGTGCAAATTAAAATCAGCGGCGCCATGTCCATCGCCGTGCCGAGCACGAGGAGGATGACGTTGATCAGCAGCAGGATCATCCACGGGCTCGGTCGTGATCTGCCCGAGCCACTCGATCGTCAGCGCCGGAAGCTGGTGCAGCGCCAGCAGCCAGCCTACCGAATTTCCGGTGCCGATGACGAGCATGACCATGGCCGTGGTGCGCGCGGCGTTGAGCGTGGCGCGGCGCAGCTTGGAGCGGCCCAGCGTGCGATAGGCGAAGGCGGTGATGAGAAAAGCGTAGATCGCGCCGATCGCGGCCGATTCGGTGACGGTAAACGCGCCGAAGCGCACGCCGACGAGAATGAGGATCGCGAGGCCCAAGCCCGGCAGCGCCGCGCCGAAGGCGACGATCGCCGCATACCAGCCGGGAAACGCCTCGCGCGGATAATTGTGCCGGATCGCCATGACATAGGTCGCGATCATCAGCAGCGCCGCCATCAGCAGCCCGGGCAGGATGCCGGCGGTGAACAGCGCGATGATCGAGACGCCGCCGCCCGCCGCCAGCGAATAGATGATCATGTTGTGGCTCGGCGGAATCAAAATTCCGATGAGCGCGGCGCTGATCGTGACGTTGACGGCGACGTGCGCCGGGTAGCCGCGCCGTTTCATCATCGGGATCATGACCGAGCCGATCGCCGACGCGTCGGCGACTGCCGAGCCCGAAATGCCGCCGAACAAGGTCGAGGACGCGATGTTGACCTGGGCCAGGCCGCCGCGGAACCGGCCGAACAGCGCCATCGCGAAATTGATGAGTTTTTCCGCGATTCCGCCATAGAGCATGATCTCGCCGGCATAGATGAAGAACGGAATGGCGAGCAGCGCGTGGATGTTCATGCCCGCCGCCATGCGCTGATAGACGACCTCGGCGGGCAACCCGTCGTGGAGGATCGTGAACAACGCCGAGAGACCCATGGCGAAGGCCACCGGCGTCCCCAGCAGCAGGAGCAGCACCATTGCGCCGAACAGGATGACGAGCGACATCAGGCGCTATGATCGGCGTCGCGGAACGCGTCGATGGCGACCTCGCGGCCGATGGCCAGCGCGATGAGATGCTCGGCGATGAACAGCAGCATGGCGGCGCCCGAAAGCGGAATCGAGGCGTAGTACACGGCTTCGGAAATGCCGACGGTGGGGATCGTGTGCGTCGCCGTCGCCGCGGCGAGCTTGGTCCCATACCACACCATGCCGAGCGCGAAACCGCCGACCAGCAGATGATTGGCGACAGCGCAGGCGCGGCGCAAACGCGGCGCCAGGCGCTCCAGCACGAAGACGACGCCCATGTGAAAGCCCTCGCGCACGCCGACCGCGGCGCCGAGCAGCGAAAGATAGAGCATGAAAATCAGCGACACCGGCTCGGCCGAAATCGGCGTGTCGTTGAGCACGTAGCGGCCCCACACCTGCCAGCCGACGATGCCCGTCATCGCAACCAGCGCGAGCGCGCTCAGCAGCAGCAAGCCATCGCCGAGCCGGCGGCAGAAAAGGGAGTAACGGGCGAACATGATGCGAAATGTATCCCGCGTCATCCCGACCGGAGCGCCGAAGGCGCGAAGCGGCGGATCGCGAGCGATCCGCGGGACCTCGGGCGGACGAGCGCGGTTCCGCTTGAAGAAACGCCGCGAGCTTTCACGAGGTCCCTCGACGGCGCGCGCTCGCGCGCGCTTGCTCGGGATGACGATCGCTCAACTTTCCGGCGCGTCCTGGATGCGCTTGACGAGCGATTTCAGCGCGTCGCCGGTGACGAACTTGTCGTAAACCGGCCTCATCGCGTCCTGGAACTGCTTCTTGTCGACCTTGGTCACGATCTCGCTGCCGGCGGCGCGCACCGCGGCCTCGGATTTCTTCTCGCGCTCGTCCCACAGTTTGCGCATCACGGGCACCGATTCCTTGGCGGCGGCGCGGACCAAATCCTGGTCGGCTTTCGTCATCTTGCTCCACACCGCTTTCGAGATCACCAGGACTTCGGGCGACAGCGAATGCTCGTTGACCGTGTAGTATTTCGCGACCTCGAAATGGCGCGTCGATTCGTAGGACGGCCAATTGTTCTCGGCGCCGTCGATGACGCCGGTTTTGAGGCTGGTATAGACCTCGCCGAACGGCATCGGCGTGGCGTTGGCGCCCAGCGCCTGGACGAGCCCGACGAAGAGATCGGATTGCTGCACGCGGATCTTCATGCCCTTCATATCGGCGGGCGAATTGATCGGGCGCAGGCGGTTGTAGAAGCTGCGCGCGCCGCTGTCGTAGTAGCTGAGGCCGATGAAGCCGTGCGGATCGAAGGCGGCGAGGATGTCGTCGCCGATCTTGCCGTCCATCACCGTGCGCATGTGCTTGGTCGAGCGGAACACGAAGGGCAGCGCCGGCACCGAGGATTCGGGCACGATGTTGTTGAACGGCGCCATGTTGACGCGATTGAAGGCGATGGCGCCGAGCTTGGTCTGCTCGATCGTGTCCTTCTCCTCGCCGAGCTGACGCGAATGGAAGATCTGCAGCTTGATGCGCCCGCCCGAGCGTTCCTCGAGCATCTTGCCCATGTGCGCGACGGCGAGCACGGTCGGGTAATCCTGCGGATGCGTGTCGGCCGAGCGATAGGTCGTGGCCTGCGCCAGACCGGCGCGCGGCGACAGCAGCATGAAACCGGCGCCGGCGGCGGCGGCGGACGCGAAATGGCGGCGGGACAGGGTCATGGGTGCGTTCCTCCTGGTTCTTGATCGTTGCCGGGAGCTTATACCGAGCGGCACCGCAAACCCAATAGGTGCGGCGGCCCAAGGCCGCAATGCCCGATTCTTGCTGACGGCACGGTGGAAGCGGCGTATCGTTGCGGCGTTCTCGGCTCGGCATCGCCGGCGCATGAGCGGCCGGCGGCATCGGGGTTCGCGAAATCGCGCGCTCATTTCCATACGACCGTCCGCCGCCCGAAAGGCGAATTCGTAACTGGCGTCCGGCCGCAAACCGGCCGGCATGAGAGGGAGAAAACCATGACCGACGTGCTAGCGAATAAATCGAAACGAATTCTGGCGGCGCTGGCTGTGTCCGCGGCGGCGCTGCTCGCGGCGGCCGGCCCGGCCGGCGCCCAGGGCAACCTCAAGCCCGTCAAGCTCGCGCTGCTGACCCAGCCCGGCGTCTGGGACGCCGGCGTGTTCGGCGCGGTCGATCAGAAATTCTTCGCCGGCGAAGGCCTCGACGTTTCCTTCGTTTCGCCCGCGACTCCGGCCGACGGCTTGAAGCTCCTTGCCTCGGGCGGCGTGCAGTTCGCCACCGCGCATTCGACCGAAGTCATCACCGCGCGCGGCCGCGGCCTGGCCGTGGTCTCGATCGCGACCAATCACCAGCTCGGCACGGCGGGCATCATGGTTCCCGCCACGCTCGGCGTCACCAGCCTGAAGCAGCTCGAAGGCAAGACGCTGGGCGTCACCGGCATTCCGTATAACAAGGTCATGCTCGAATACAGCCTGAAGAAGGCGAATGTCGATCTTGCCAAGGTCAAGATCGTCACCGTTGGCTTCACACCGATGCCGCTACTGCTGAGCAAGCGCATCGACGGGCTGGGCGACGCCATCACCTGGTCCGAGCCCGCCATGTATAACACCCAGCTCGGCAAGGCGCCCGACGACAAAACGACCTACAAATACTTCGCCTTCTACGAGAACGGCGTGCCGCGCTACTACACCTTCGGCGTCGTCACCGAAGAAAAGACGGTGGCGCGCGATCCCGACCTGGCGCGCCGCTATCTGCGCGCCTGGATCAAGGGCCAGGAATGGGCCTTCAAGAACCAGAAGGCGGCGATCGACGGGCTGCGCAAGAAGCATCCCGAGATCAACGAAAAGGAAGCGGCCGCCAATCTCGCCGAGATCGCGCGTATTTCCGAAAGCGCCGAGACCAAGGCCAACGGCCTCGGCTGGCAGGACCCGGCGGTGTGGACGGCGCAGGAGAAGTTCATGCGCGAGCAGAAGCAAATCGACAAGCGCGTCGATGTCGCCAAGGCCATGACCAACGCCATGCTGCCGAAGAAATAGCGGGCGGCCCGGCCGGAATGCAACAACGGCGGATCCCGGCCGGTGGGCCGGGGTTCGCGGTTGAGCGACCGCGGCGCCGACGAAAAAGGAACTCGTCATGAGCAACGATGTCAGCAAAGGCCCGCGCGGCCATTATCTCATCAAGAACGGCGCCGTCGTCACGGTCGATCGCACGCTCGGCACCCTGCCCCAGGCCGATGTATTGGTGCGGAACGGCGCGATCGAGAAGGTCGGGCCCGATCTCGCGGCGCCCGGCGCCGAAATCATCGACGCCGCCGACATGATCGTGATGCCGGGCCTGATCGATTCGCACTATCACATGTGGAGCGCGCTCGGCCGCAATTTCATCTCGGACGGCGGCTTCGAATATTTCCAGGCGAAATGGGCGACCTCGGAACTGTACGACGCCGAGGATTTCTACAACAGCGTCATGCTCGGCCTGGCCGAGCTCGCCGACGGCGGCGTCACCACCGTGCACAATTGGTCGCACAACAACCGCTCGCCGGCGCATGTCGACGCCGAGCTGCGCGCGCACCGCGATGCGATGCTGCGCGCGCGCTACTCGATCGGCCATATCGACCGCATGCCGGCCGACACGGTGAACGCCTTCCCCGATCTCGGCCGCGTGCAATCCGAGTGGTTCGCCGACAAGGCCCGGCTCGACGGGCTGGTCCATCTCGGCGTCAACCTGCGCGGCATGGTGCAGAGCGACGCGCGCGTGTTTCACGCCGAGATGCAGGACATGCTCAAGCGCGGCCTCGCGGTCTGCATCCACGCCAGCCAGGCGCGGCCCAATTCCGACGACGCGGCGGATTACGAGCGGCGCGGCTATCTCGGCGCGAAATTCCTGTTCTGCCACTACATCGCCGCCACCGACAGCGACCGCGCGGCGATGGCGCGCACCAAGACGGCGCTGAGCTTTTCGACCCATTCCGAGTTCCGCCTGGGCGAGCACGGCGATCCGCGCGTGGCGCTGTTGAAGGCGCGCGCCGCCGGCATCGCGGTCACGCTGTCGTCCGACGCGACCTCGATCGCGCCGCCCAACATGTTCGAGAACATGCGCTTCACCTGGAACATGTGCATGCCGTGGAAGGAACACGAGACGGAAAAGCTGCCGCCACTGGGCTTCGCCGAGGCGATCGAGATGGCGACGATCAACGGCGCGCGCGCGCTCGGCCTCGGCGACGTGACCGGCTCGCTCACGCCGGGCAAGCGCGCCGACATCATCCTGATCCGCGCCACCGACCTCAACATCGCGCCGCTCGCCAATATCGAAACCACGATCGTGCAATCGGCGACGCCGGCCAATGTCGACACCGTCCTGGTCGACGGCCGCATCGTCAAGCGCAAGGGGCGCCTGGTCGGCTTCGACGTGCCCGGCATCGTGGCGCGCGCCAAGCAATCGGCGCGCCGCATCCGCGCCAAGGCCGGCGGCATCCTGGCGCCGGTGTGCGACGCCTGCGGCAACCCGGTCGCGCGCCGCTAGCCGCCGAACGCGCCGGACCGCGGGGCGCGCATGCGCGAGGCGAGCCTTGAAATAACCGGCCTGCAGGTCAGCTACCCGCGCGAGGACGGGCCCAGCGTCGCGGCGATCGAGCATGTCGATCTGGTGCTGCGGCCGGCCGAGTTCGTTTCACTGATCGGCCCGAGCGGCTGCGGAAAATCGACGCTGTTCAACGTCATTGCCGGGCTGCAGCGCCCGGACAAGGGCGCGGTCGCGCTCGGCGGCGGCGACATCGTCGGCCGCACCGGCAGCGTCGCCTATATGATGCAGCGCGACTTGCTGCTGCCCTGGCGCACGGTGCTGGCGAACCTCACGCTCGGCCCCGAACTCGCCGGCAAGGCGCTGCCCGCGGCGCGCGCCGCGGCGCGCGCGCTGCTGCCGCGCTTCGGCCTCGACGGCTTCGAGACCCTCTATCCGGCGGCGCTGTCGGGCGGCATGCGCCAGCGCGCGGCGCTGCTGCGCACGATCCTGTGCGAGCGATCGGTCATCCTGCTCGACGAACCCTTCGGCGCGCTCGACGCGCTGACCCGCGCCGCGCTGCAGGAATGGCTGCGCGGCATCCAGCGCGAGTTCCGCCACATGATGGTGCTGATCACCCACGATCCCGACGAGGCGGTGTTCCTGTCCGACCGGGTCTATGTCGCGACGCCGCGCCCGATGCGCATCGCCGGCGTCGTCGACATCGACTTGCCGCGCGACCGGCCGCAGGGTGTCGCGCTGACGCCGGAATTCGCCGCGCACAAAAAGGCGGTGCTGGCGCTGCTGCACGGCGCGGTCGCGCCGGCCGCGGCATGAGGCGCGTCCGCCTCTCGCCGCGCGCCGAGGCCGTGGCGGCGCCGCTCCTGCTGATGGGCCTGATCCTGGCGGCGTGGGAAGCGCTGGTGCGCGCCCTCGAGATCGAAGCCTATATCCTGCCGCCGCCGAGCGCCATCGTCGGCGAAATCTTCGCGGGCGGCGCGATCATATTCCCGCATCTCGGCGTCACCGTGTGGGAGATCCTCTGCGGCTACGTTCTCGCCGTCGCCGTCGGCTTCGCGCTCAGCGTCGTCATCGTTTATTCGAAATCGTTCCGGCGCGGCGTGCTGCCGCTGATCGTCGCCTCGCAAACCATTCCCGTGATCGCGATCGCGCCGATCTTGGTCATCTGGTTCGGCTACAACGATCTGCCCCGCATCATCATCACCGCCCTGGTCGCGTTTTTTCCGCTCACCGTCAGCTTCGTCACCGGCCTGCAATCGGTCGACCGCGAATTCGTCGATTTCTTCCGCTCGCTCAACGCCAAGGAGCGCCAGATATTCTGGAAGCTGCGCCTGCCGGCGGCGCTGCCCAATATTTTCGCCGGGCTCAAGGTGGCGACGACCCTGGCCGTGGTCGGCGCCACGATCGGCGAATGGGTCGGCGCCAGCGCCGGGCTCGGCTACCTGATGGCGCAGGACGCGGCGCAGATCAACACGACGCGCGTTTTCGCCTCGCTCGTCGTGCTCGGTACATGCGGCATGGCGTTCTTCGCCGCCGTCGGCCTGCTCGAAAAGCTCGCCATGCCCTGGGTCCACGGCCGCGCCTATCTGCGCTGGCTGCCGCGCCGGCGCGATTGATCGTTGCATAGCGCGATTGAATTGTTTCGGTAGGGGCGCGCCGCGCGCGCCCTGGGAATGCAAGCCGCCATCGCCTTGCCCGACATGCCCAGGGCGCGCGCAGCGCGCCCCTACGCCGCAACCATCGGTCAATCTTTGGGACCGTTGGTATCGGGCATCCCGTGCATCACAACTTATACGCGCGCTTGGCCAAGTTGTACGCCAGGTCCGCCGCGACCTCGTGCGCCTCGTCCTCGTCCAGCCGGCCGATCCGCCACCAGCTCGGCGAGGGTGCCGCAATCGACGCGGCGCGCCACGTCGTGGCGGCCGGGGATCGAGAAGAAGGCGCGCGTGTCGTCGTTGAAGCCGACGGTGTTGGCGAAGCCCGCCGTCTCCGTGGTCCAGGCGCGGTAGCGCTTCATGCCCTCGGGGCTGTCGAAGAACCACCAGGCGGGGCCGAGCTTGAGGATCGGGTAATGCCCGGCGAGCGGCGCCAGCTCGCGCGAATAGGCGGTTTCGTCGAGGGTGAACAGGATGAGCGTCAAGCCCAGCGCGTTGCCGAAGCGGTCGAGCAGCGGCTTCAAGCCGCGCACATAGTCGGTCGGCGCCGGGATATCGGCGCCCTTGTCGCGGCCGAAGGCCCGGAACAACGTGGGGTTGTGGTTGCGGAAGGCGCCGGGATGGAGCTGCATGACGAGGCCGTCCTCGAGGCTCATGCGCGCCATTTCCATCAGCATGTGGCCGCGGAACAGCTCGGCCTCGGCCGGCGCGCAGCGCCCCTGCAGCGCCTTGCCGTAGAGCGTCGCCGCCTCGGCCTCGGGCAGATCGAAGGTCGCGGCGGTGGGGTGGCCGTGATCGGTCGAGGTGGCGCCCATGTCCTTGAAGTAGCGCCGGCGGTTTTCCAGCGCCCGGATATAGCCGCGATACGAGCCGACATCCTCGCGCGCCAGCGCGCCCATAGCCGCGACATGCCCGGCGAAGCCCTCGAATTCCGGATCGACGCAGGAATCGGGGCGGAAGGTTGTGATGACGCGGCCTTTCCAGCCCGAGCGCTTGAGCGCCTGGTGATGCGGCAGCGGATCGGACGGCGCCTCGGTGGTCGCGATGACCTCGATGTTGAAACGCTCGAACAAGGTGCGCGGCAAATAGGCCGGCTTTTTCAAGGCCGCGTCGATGCGGTCGTAATATTCGTCGGCCGTGTCCGGGCCGAGCCGCTTGGTCAGGCCGAATATGTCGCCGAATGCGTGATCGAGCCACAGCCGCGTCGGCGTGCCGCGAAACAGACGGTAGTTCTCGGCGAAAATGCGCCAGATTTTACGTCCGTCTTGTTCCACCGGCGCCGCGTCGAGCCGCGCGATGCCAAGCGCTTCGAGCGCGATGCCCTGGCTGTAGAGCATGCGGTAGATATAATGGTCGGGCACAATGAGCAGCCGCGCCGGATCGGGAAACGGCGCGTTGCCGGCGAACCACGCCGGATCGGTGTGGCCATGCGGGCTCAGGATCGGCAGATCCTTGATCAATTCATAGAGCCGCCGCGCGATCGCGCGCTGCGCTGGCTCGGCCGGAAACAGCCGGTCCTTGTGCAGGCGCAGCGGCGCCGCCGCTTGGCGTTTCGCTGTCGTGCGCTTCGCCTTGGTCATGGCGCCACGGTAATCGGCCTGCCGCCCAAGGTCCATCGCCGTGCTTGTCACCGGCGGCGGCGGGCGCGAGGATCGCCCGATGCGCCTCAGCCTTTCGTCCCTCGCCACATCGCGGGCCGCGCGCCCCGCTTTCGATCCGGCGCGGCTCGCCATCGGGATCGTCCATCTCGGCTGCGGCGCGTTCCATCGCGCGCATCAGGCGGTGTACACCCAGGCGGCGATCGAACGCGCCGGCGCCCTGGACTGGGGCATCGCCGGCGCCAGCCTGCAATCGCCCGACGTGGCCAACCGCCTCGCGCCGCAAGACGGGCTCTACACTTTCATCGAGCGCGGGCCCGAGGCGGATCGCTGTACGATTGTCGGCACGCTGCGCCGCGTGCTTTACGCGCCCGCCGAGCGCCAGGCGCTGCTCGATCTCATCGCCGCGCCGGCGACGCGCATCGTGTCGCTCACGGTCACCGAGAAAGGCTATTGCCATTCGCCCGCCACCGGCCGGCTCGATGTCGCGCGGCCCGAAATCGCCCGCGACCTCGCCGATCCGGCATCGCCGGCGAGCGCGCCCGGCTTGCTCGTTGCCGGCCTGGCGCGGCGCCGGGCGCAACACGGCGCGCCGCTCACGGTGCTGTGCTGCGACAACCTGCCGGACAATGGCGCCACGACGCGGCGCATCGCGCTCGATTTCGCGGCGCTGACCGACGGCGGCCTGGCGCGCTGGATCGACCGTGAAATCGCGTTTCCCGGCACCATGGTCGACCGCATCGTGCCGCGCGCGACCGAGGAAGACGCCACCGCCGCATCCCGCGCCATCGGCCTCGACGACGTCGCGCCCGTTGTCGGCGAGCCCTTCGCCCAGTGGGTCATCGAGGACAAATTCGCCGCCGGCCGCCCGGCTTGGGAGCTGGCCGGCGCCGAATTCGTGGCTTCGGTGAGGCCCTATGAAGACATGAAGCTCCGCCTGCTCAACGCCAGCCACTCGGCGATCGCCTATCTCGGCTATCTTATGGGCGCCGAGCACGTCGCCGACGCGATGCGGAGCGCGCCGCTCGTCACCTATATCGGCCGCCTGATGCACGAGAACGCGGCGACACTCGGCCTGCCGCCCGGCTTCGATCTCGCCTTCTATCGCCGCACCCTGCTCCAGCGCTTCGCCAATCCGCGCATCCGCCATCGCACCTGGCAGATCGCGATGGATGGCAGCCAAAAATTGCCGCAGCGCCTGCTGGCGCCGATCCGCGCCAATCTCGCCGCCGGCCGCCCGATCGCGATGGCCGCTTTCGCCGTCGCCGCCTGGATGCGCTACGCTGGCGGGCGCGACGAAAGCGGCGGCGCCATCGACGTGCGCGACCCGCTCGCCGCCGAGTTCGCCCGCATTGCGTCGGAAGCCGGCGGCGACGCCGCCAAGCTCTGCCAAGGCTTCATCGGCCTTGCCGCGATTTTCGGCCACGACCTGCCCGCAGACCCGCGCTTCACCGGCGCCGTCACGCAATGGTTGCAAATCCTACTCGCCAAGGGCGCCGCGGCGGCGCTGCACGATTCCTGAACGATGGACGAATTCAATGCCGTGGGCCGCATTTGTCCCTCGCGCATTTCGGGGCAGGGTAGGGTGGAGGCTTTAGCAGGACGCTCACGGATAGAGCAGCGTCGTCTTCCAGCCGTCGCCCGCACGCTCGTAGACCAGCCGGTCGTGCAGGCGGAAGCGGCCGTCTTGCCAGAATTCGAGGCGCTCGTGGGCGATGCGGAAGCCGGACCAATGGGCGGGCCTCGGCACGCGGGTGACGCCGAATTGCGCCGCGTAGCGCGCGACGCGGCCCATCAGCTCCATCTTGCCGCCGAGCGGCTGGGACTGCAGCGAGGCCCAGGCGCCGATCTGGCTGCCGCGGTCGCGGCTGGCGAAATAGTCGTCCGCCTCAGCCGGCTCGACCGGCGCCGCCGGGCCTTCGATGCGCACTTGCCGGCGCAGGCTTTTCCAATGGAAACACAAGGCCGCGCGCTTTGTGGCGAGCAGTTCGCGGCCCTTGCGGCTCTCGTAATTGGTGTAGAAGACGAAGCCGCGCGCGTCGCAGCCTTTCAGCAGCACCATGCGCAGCGAGGGCCTGCCTCCGGCATCGACCGTGGCGAGGGCGACGGCGTTGGCGTCGTTAGGCTCGCTCTTGCCGGCCTCGGCGAACCAGGCGTTGAACAGCGTTAACGGATCGGCGGCGGCTTCGATGCTCATGGCGAGTGCGGATTCCCTTTGCTGCGAATTTCGTCTATTATTCTAGCCTGACTTCGGTTCCCGAGGGCATCAGGCACGGTGCCTGACCAAATTGCGTACTAAGCTCGAATAACCGCACGGGCACCCGAGACACAATTGTATTTTAGCATGCAAACGCTTAAATCGACGACAGAAAGCGCCGAATAACCAAGCCTCAACCGATTCCGACTATCGTCCCAGCGTGATGCTCTCCCACCCCTGACCAGCAACAATGAGGACTATCCCATGAAGCTCAAGGTTATGACCATCGGCCTCATCGCGGCGATCGCGATCGGCAGCACGAGCTGCGAGAACCCGAACCAGACCGGCGGCGCCGTCGCCGGTGCCGCGACCGGCGCGCTGCTCGGCGCCGCGGTCGGCGGACGCCGCCCGGGCGCCGCAATCGCCGTGGGCGCCATACTCGGTGCCCTCATCGGCAGCGAGATCGGCCGCCGCCTCGACGAGCGCGACCGCATGCTCTACGCCCAGCAGGCGCAATACGCCGCCGCCCAGCCGGTCAACACCGTGACCACCTGGGAAAATCCGCAATCCGGCAATCGCGGCACGATCAAGCCGACATCGCAGGTTTATCGCGGCACGACGGGCAAGGCGGCCAACCGCACGTGCCGGGATTTCGAAGAGACGATCACGCTCAAGGATGGCACGTCGGACACGGTCAAGGGCCGCCGTTGCCAGAACGCCGACGGTAGCTGGGAATTCGTCGGCTAAGCCGAACGCGTTTTATCGGTTAAAGTTGCGAGCGGCGGGCCCGAGGCCCGCCGCTTTTTTTTGCGCGCCGTGCCGCGGTCAGAGCGCCGGACCACCGCTATCGATCGGCGGCGGCGGGCCGAACAGGGATTCCAGATCTTGCGACAAGGCCTCGTGCTCGGCGCGGCCGGCGCCGGCAAGGATATCGGCCACGCGTTGGCGCCAGGCGGCGCGGACGAAATCGAGATTGCCGGCGGCACCGAGCCCGAGATCGAGGCCGTCGAGCAGATCGGCGATGTGGACCAAGGCGGGGTCGCGCACCAGATACCAGCCGCTGGGCTCGGCGCGGCCGATGATGCGATCCTCGGATAGCCGGTCGAGGATTGCCTGCACCGCGCCGCGATCGCTATCGGCCAGCGCCTCGGCGGCGGCATCGGCGAGCGTGTCGGTGCGCGTCGCGGCACCGCTGGCGCGGGCCGCATAGAGCCGCTCCAGCATCAGCAGCGTCGCGATCAGCCGGCGCGCCGGCTCGGACCCTCTGGCGGTTCCGGCGCCGGGCTTGCGGCGCCATTCGGGCAGGGCCGCAGCCATCTCGGCGCCGAACAAGACGACGCACCAGACGAGATAGACCCAAAGGAGAAAGATTGGGATCGCCGACAGCGCGCCATAAAGTGTCTTGTAGGTCGGCACTTCCTGGATGTAGACGGTGAAGCCCCAGCGCAGGCCCTGAAACAGCAAATCCGCCGTAGCCGCGCCGATCGCCGCATGCCATAGCCGCACGCGGCGGTAAGGGATGACGATATAGCTCAGCCAAAAGGCGAGCATCATCAGGGCGAAGGGCGCGGCCCATACGATGGCGGCGACGATGCCGTAAAGCTCGAGGCCGGCCAGGCCGCCGCGCGCCACGATGAGCGAAGACAGGGCGGCGCTGCCGCCAACAAGCAGCGGCGTCATGGTCAGGATCGCCCAATACATGGTGACGCGCGCCACCAGCGGGCGCACCTGGCTCTGGCGCCAGATATGGTTGAATTTGGTCTCGACCGTGTCGAGCAGGATCACGGCGGTGACGGCGAGCGCGACCGTGCCGATCCCGGTCAGGTTCTGCACATTGCGCAGCAAGTCGTCGATCGTGCGGGTGAAATCGGCGCCGGCCTGGGGCAGCAAATAGCGCACAATGGTATTTTGCAGCCCGGCGCGGATTTCGTCGAATTGACGGAACGCCGTGAGAATCGCGAAGCCCACCGCGAAGACGGGGATCATCGCGAACAGCAGATTGTAGCTCAGCGACGATGCGGCGGAGAAACAATGGTCGTTCCAATAGCGCCGCGCGACAAACCACAGGAAGAGCGGCACTTCGCGCACTCCCTGCCCCAGTTTGCGCAACTCTGCCCAGACACGCGCGTCGCCCGATAAAGCCATGCCCCATCCTATTCCACCGTGCGGCCGATTGCGAACCGCTTGACAAGCAAGGCATTTAGACCATTTCTCTAGCCGCCCCCAAGGCCGAAGCCGCGGGGGACGGGTTTGTGTTGCCGCGGTCCAAGCTTGCCTTGGATCGGCCATATGGGGCGGCGACAAGGTTCGAGGCGAAATTCACAACAAACGTCAACCGGCCGGGGACATGATCGAAGTTCAATCTTTGACCAAGGAATTCGGCCCGCTGCGCGCGGTCGACAACATTTCGTTCACCGTCAAGCGCGGCGAGGTCTTGGGCTTTCTCGGCCCGAATGGCGCCGGCAAATCGACGACGATGAAAATGCTCACCGGCTTTCTCGCGCCGACGCGCGGTACCGCCACGATCTGCGGCTTCGATATCGAGACGCAGGCGATCGAGGCCAAAAGCAAGATCGGCTACCTGCCCGAAGGAGCGCCGCTCTATGGCGACATGACGCCGGCCGCGTTCCTTGGCTTTGTCGCCAGCGTGCGCGGCTTCAAGGGCGAGGAGCGCGCCAAGCGCATCGCGCGCGCCGTCAATCTCGCGCATCTCGAAGACGTTTACAATCAGCCGATCGACACGCTTTCGAAAGGCTTCAAGCGCCGCGTCGGCCTGGCCCAGGCATTGCTGCACGACCCCGAAGTTTTGGTGCTCGACGAGCCGACCGACGGCCTCGACCCGAACCAGAAATTCGACGTGCGCAAGATCATCCGCGAAATGGCGCCGGAAAAGGCGATCGTCATTTCGACGCATATTCTCGAGGAAGTCGACGCGATCTGCAGCCGCGCCATCATCATCGCCAACGGCCGCATCGTGGTCGACGGCAAGCCCGAGGATTTGGAGGCGCGCGCGCGCAGCCACAACGCGGTCGCGATCCGCCTGAAATCGATCCCCGACGGCGCCGAGACGGCGCTCGCCGGCCTGCCGGGCGTCGCCGCGGTCGAGCGCAGCGAGAACGGGCTGCGCGTGCTGGCCAAGCCGGGCAGCTCGATCCTGGCCACGGTGCAGGGCGTGGCGCGCGACAAGAATTGGCCGGTCGAGGACGTGACGCCGAGCCGCGGCGCGCTCGAAGACGTGTTCCGCGAATTCACCCGTGGCACGCCGGGAGGCAAGGCATGAGCGCGATCCGCTTCGGCAATGTGCGCGCGATCTTCGTGCGCGAGACGCTGGCTTATTTCACCACGCCGGTCGCCTATGTTTTCCTGATCGTGTTCCTGGCGCTGGCCGGCGCCCTCACTTTCTATATCGGCAATTTCTTCGACCGGAACCAATCCGACCTCGAGGCCTTCTTCACGTTCCATCCCTGGCTCTATCTCTTCCTGATCCCCGCGATCTCGATGCGCCTCTGGGCCGAGGAGCGCAAGAACGGCACCATCGAACTTCTGTTCACCATGCCGGTCTCGCTGTGGGACGCGGTGCTCGGCAAGTTCCTCGCGGCCTGGCTGTTCGCGGGCCTGGCGCTGGCGCTGACCTTTCCGATCTGGTTTTCGGTGAACTATCTCGGGAATCCCGACAACGGCGCGATCCTGGCCGGCTATATCGGCAGTTTCCTGATGGCGGGCGGCTATCTCGCCATCGGCTCGTGTCTTTCGGCGGCGACCAAGAATCAGGTTATCGCCTTCGTGCTGTCGGCCGCGATCTGCTTCCTGTTCACGCTCGGCGGCACCAATCTCGTGCTCGGTTTCTTCGGCAGCTTCCTGCCGCAGTCGCTGGTCGATCTCGTCGCCTCGTTCAGCTTCCTCAATCATTTCGAGCAGATCAAGAAAGGCGTGATCGAGCTGCGCGATTTGGTGTTCTACCTATCGATGATTTTCGTGTTTCTGCTGGCGAACACGCTGATCCTCGATCTCAAAAAGGGGCAATAGCGCCATGCTCGGCTTTCTCAAGTTGAAGCGCGGGATCAGCGTCGCCAGCCTGGCGATGGCCATCGCCTTTCTGGCCGGCATCAACGCGTTTTCCAACGTCGCGTTCCGCGGCGTGTCGGTGGATTTCACCCAGGACAAGACCTTCTCGCTCTCCGAGGGCACGTTCAAGACCCTGCGCGAAATGCAGGAGCCGGTGACGCTGCGCTTCTTCTATTCGACCAAGCTCGGCGAGACGATCCCGACCTATGGCTCTTATTCGAACCGCGTTCGCGCGCTGCTCGAGCGTTATGCCCAGCTCTCGGGCGGCAAGATCAGGCTCGAAATCCACAATCCGGCGCCGTTCTCCGAGGACGAAGACCGCGCCGTCGCCTTCGGCATCCAGGCGATACCGGTCGATCAAGGCGGCGAGCAGGTGTTCTTCGGCCTGGTCGGCACCAACACCGTGGACGAAACCGACAAGATCGCGTTTTTCCATCCCAACCGCGAGCCTTTCATCGAATACGACCTGACGCGGCTGATCCGCAATCTGACAACCGCCAAGAAAAAAGTCGTCGGCGTGATCACCGGCCTGCCGATCCAGGGCCAGTTCACGCCCGGCGGCATGCAGCCGCCCTGGCCGATCTATTCCGAGATCGGCGGCATATTCGAAACCAAGGCGCTCGGCAACGATATCGACAAGATTCCCGACGACGTCAGCGTCTTGCTGATCGCCCATCCCGGCGCGATCGAGGACAAAGCACTCTTCGCGATCGACCAATATATTCTGAAGGGCGGCAAGGCGATCGTCATGGTCGATCCGGTGCCGGAATCGGCGCCGCGCCGGCGCACCATGTTCGGCGGCGGCATGGTCGGGCCGGGCTCGAACCTGCCCTCGCTGTTCAAGGCCTGGGGCATCGAACTCAAGAACGAGCGAGTCGCGCTCGATGCCGAACTCGCGCTCCCGGTGAACGCCCAGGATGCCAATGGCCGGCAAGTCGTGGCGCGCTATGTCGCCTGGCTCAACCTCAAGGCCGGCTCCGGGCGCGAGAACAACATCAACCGCACCGACCCGGTGACGGCCGGCGTGCAGAATATCATTGTCGCCTCGAGCGGTATTATCGCAAAGCTCGCCGACGGCAAAACAAAAGTGACGCCGCTGCTTTTCACCACCGCCAAGGCATCGGACACCGAAGCCAACAAGCTGCGGCTGCAGCCCGATGTCGTGGCCCTGCTGCGCGACTATAAGCCGGGCACCGAAGCGCTCAACCTGGCGGTTCGCATCAACGGCAAGGTTTCGACCGCCTTCCCCGACGGCGCGCCCAAGCCGAAGGAAGAAAAAAAGGACGAGACCAAGAAGGACGACGAGAAGAAGGACGAAAAGAAGGACGAGGCCAAAAAAGAAGAGCCGGCGCTCAAGGAATCGCCGGCGCTCAAGGAATCGAAGGACGAGATCGACGTCATCGTCGTCGCCGATGTCGATTTCATGCAGGAGCAATTCTGGAGCCGCGAGCAGAATTTCTTCGGCGAGACGGTCCGCATCCCGACCGCGGGCAACGCCGATTTCGTCATGTTCGCCCTCGATCAGCTCTCGGGCTCCAACGCCTTGAAGGGCCTGCGCGGCAAAGGCATCGCCGCGCGCCCGTTCACGCTGGTCGACAAGTTGCAGAAATCGGCCGAGGACCGCCTGCGCGACAAGCGGTCCGAACTCGAAAAGCGTTACAAGGAAGCGCAGGAAAAGCTCAAGGACGTGCGCACCAAGGGCCAGGACGGCAAGGTCGAACTCACCGCCGAGCAGCAGGCGGCGGTCGTCGATTTCACCCGCGAGCTGTTGCGCATCCGGCGCGAGCAGCGCGCGGTGCAGTTCGAAACCCGCAGCGACTACGAGCAGCTCGACCGGCGCATGAAGATCGTCAATATCGGCGCGATCCCGGTTGCCGTCGGCTTCGTCGCGCTCATCGTCGGCATCCTGCGCTACCGGCGCCGCCGGCGGCGTTTCGAGACCGCGTAAGCCGCTAGTTCCGAACCAATCGAGGCGAGCCATGACGATCAAAGGCTTCTATCTTCTCACCGCGGCAACCGCGGCGCTCATCGCGGCGACGGTCGCTTTGACGCCCGCCGCCGTGACCGTGCGGGCCACGCCGGGCGAACGCTTGTTCGCCAATCTCGACGCCAAGACGATCAACGCGGCGGCGAGCCTGACCGTGACGCACAAGGGCAAGAATTTCACCGTGCACCAAAAGGACGGCGCCTGGGTGGTGAAGGAATTCGCCGACTATGCCGCCGATACCAGCCTGGTGCGCAAGGCGCTGTTCGCGCTCACCGAGATTCGCCCGCACGAGGCCAAGACCAAGGATCCGGCGCGCCTCGGCAAGCTCGATCTCGACGATCCGGCCGGCAAGGAAGCAAGCGGCAAGCAGCTCACGGTCAAGGACAAGGACGGCAAGATTCTCGCCGACGTCGTGTTCGGCAAGGGCAATTCGACCAACGTCATCCTCGGCAAGGAAATGGTCTATGTGCGCAAGGCCGGCGACAATCAGGCCTGGCTCGCCGAGGGCGACCCGACCTTGAAGGCGGAACCGCTCGATTGGGTGCTGCGCGGCTTCATCGATATCGATGTCGAGCGCATCCGCGAGACGATCACCAAGGACGAGAAGGACGGATTGCGCGTCCATCTCGTCAAGGAAAAGGCCGAGGATAAGGAGTTCACGCTCAAGAATCTGCCCGAGGGCCGCAAGACCAAGGAGGCGCGCCAGCTCAATTACGTCGCCGAGGCGTTCGACAACGTGAATCTCGACGACGTGAGGAAAGCCGGCGACATCGATTTCGAAAAGAACGGCGTCGGCTCCGGCACCTGGCGCAGCTTCGACGGACTGGTCGTCTCGGTGAAGATGGCCGATCAGGACAAGAAGTTCTGGATCGCGATCGCGGCCGAGGTCGACGAAGCCGCGCTGCTCAAGGACAAACCGAAGCCCGAGAGCAAACTCAAGGACGCCGACGCCGTGAAAAAAGAAGCGGCCGACATCAACGCCAAGGTCAAGGCCTGGGCCTATCACGTGCCCACGACATCCTCGCGCTTCATGCAATACAAGCTCGAAGACGTGCTCGAGGAAGTGAAAAAGGAAGAGCCCAAGAAGGAAGACGAGAAAAAATAGCAGCGGGGCTCGCCGCCCGCGCGGCGGCTGTTGAGCCCGATGCCGGAGGCTTCGATCGCTGAACTCCATCCCAAGATCGCGGCGATCTCGCGCGCCGCGGTCAGCGCGCATCGCCAGGACCTGCTCGCGGTTCAGCCGCTGCGCCGCTTCGGCCGCCGCCTGACTCTGGCGGGCCTCCTCGTCTTCGCCGTTGTGCTTGCCGCCAATCTCCTCGTCGCCATCGCGACCGATTCGAAGCGCGTCTATAGCGGCGAAGTCGCGTTCCTCAATGTCGTCGCGGTGCTCGGCATGATCGGCCTCGTGCTTTACGGCAATGCGCAAATGCGCCGCGCGGCATTGCGCATCAAGCCCGCCGCGATCGAGCGCTTCGCCACGCCGCTCCGCCTGCGCAACGAATCCAAGGCGGAGAACGAGACGCGCGCCGCCTTCCGGCGCCTCGGCTGGCTGATCGACCGGACGAGCGACGGCGACGACGTTTTCGCCGGCGAGCACGCGGGATTGCGGTTTCGCCTGCTCGACGCCATCTATGCCGTCGGCAAGAATTTCGTCGGGCGCCGGCTGGTCCTGGCGATCGACCGGCCCGAGGCTGTGCCCGGCCTCGCGATCGCAACGCAGCGCAGCGCGACGAAAGCCCATAGCGGCCTGGACGGCAAGACTTTGCTCGCGCTCGGCGGCCTCGCGGAATCCGCCAGCGGCGACGGCATTTTCGACGAAAAATTCATAATTTTCGCCGCTGCGGAGGCGCCGGTCGAGCGGATTTTTTCGCGCGCGGTTTGCCGCGGCATCGCGGCGCTGGACGACAAGTACGGCGGCCGGCGCTTTGCCATCGCCGTCACCGGCAAGCAATTGTTCGCGCGACTCGATCTCGGCAGCGACACGTTCGATTTCCACGCCGCCGCCGACGAGGACGTCTATATCGCGGAATTTCTCGCCGGCCTTTCTTTTCCCTATTGGTGCATCGACCTCGTCGCGCAACCGCTGACGCGATCCGAAACGCCGTAACTTACAACCGCGGCGGCTTTACCCCCGCTTGGGTGCAGACGTAATCGAGCAGGGCCGAGAAATCCTGGCCGCCGAAATCGCCGGTGCGCGTCGCTTGGCCCAAACATTCGCGCGTCGCGGTGCCGACGAACATCGGCACGCCGGCTTTGCGCGCCGCCTCGGTGATGAGCGACGCGTCCTTGTGGGCGAGCGCGATGCGGAAGCCGGGCGCGGTATCGCCCTTCAGCACCTTGTTGGGGAAATTGATCTTGTTCTGGCCGTTGACGGCCGTGGTGCCGTGGATCACGTCGAGCGTCGTTTTCAAATCCAGCTTAAAGGCGGCGGCGAGCGCCAGCGCTTCGGCATTCAGCATGCAGGAAAAGATTGCGAGATAATTGTTGACCAGCTTGGTGCGCATGCCCGCGCCCGCCGGGCCGCAATGATAAACCGTGGTTCCCATCGCATCGAGCATGGGGCGGACGCGCGCCACGTCCTCGGCGCGGCCGCCGACCATGAACAGCGATTCGCCGCGCTCGGCATGGGCCGCGAGCCGGCCGACCGGCGCATCGACGAAAGCGATGCCTTTCTGGCCGAGCGCCGCGGCCATCCGGTCGGTCGTTTCGGGGTCGATCGTGCTCATGTCCATCACGAGCTGTCCGGCGCGCCCATTGGCGGCAACGCCGTCGGCGCCAAGGATGACGGTATCCACATCCGGCGAATCGGGTAACATGGTGATGATGATGTCCGCCGCCTGCGCCACGCCGGCAACGCCATTGGCGCGCTTCGCGCCGAGCTTGACCAGCGCTTCGACCGGCTCGGCGCGAACGTCGTGGACCACAAGATCGAACCCCTTCTTCGTCAGATTGCTCGCCATCGGCCGCCCCATGGCGCCGAGCCCGATAAATCCGATTTTCGCCATTGCCGCCCCTCCAACCTGTTGATCGAGAAGGTCATTCATAGACGGTGGCCTCGGACACGCAAAGTCTGGCCGCTGCGTATGAAATCAGGGGACGAAACGAGGCCTTGGCCATGTTGAGATTTGTGGGGATTGCCATCCTATTCGCAATCGCTGCGGCGACCGGATTCTCCGCCAGCGCAAGAGCGGAAACAGGCGACGTTCGCATCGACAACCCCACCGTCGAGGGCGCGCTGATCGATTGGTGCGTGACCATGGGCCAGGGCTGCGGCTGGCACGGCGCGCATGCCTTTTGCCGCGAACGCGGCTACGACCGCGCCTTGCATTTCGAGTTCGTCCGGCCCGGACGTACGTTCTTGCCGAACGGCAATGAATTCTGCACCGGGCCGGAATGCACCGGATTCACCACGGTCATCTGCCGGCCGGTCGCCGCCGCCAATCCGCCGCCGCCACCACCCGCGCCGCCGGTGCGCGCGCGCTTCGATGGGCCACGGCATCACGGCCGGCCGGTCGATTGGTGCGGCGAGCCGGGCCGGGATTGCGGCTGGGGCGGCGCTCATTATTTTTGCCAAGTGCAGGGCTATCGCCGCGCCATCGATTGGGCGGTGCACAAAACCGGCATCAGTATCGTGCTCAGCGACAGCATGACCTGCCGCGGCCCTGGCTGCACGGCATTTTCGCACATCGTTTGCGACGGCGGCATTGCGCCGCCGGCGGGCACGCAGTAGCCCCGCTACGCGGCGAAGGCCAAGCGTCGCTCGCCGCTATCGACCGCCGCGAGGATGGCCGCGCGCAGCTCGTCCGCGTCGCCGGCGCGAACGAGCGTGAGTCCGGGACGTGGCGCAATTCCGCATTCGCGCGACGCGATCACCGGCACGCCATTGGCCAGCGCCTTGAGCAGCGCGCGCGGATTATGCTCGACATGGGCCGGCAGCACGACGAGGCTGACGCGGGCGAGCCAATCGCTGGCAGCGCTGCGCTGCTCGACCGCGATGCCATCCCACGTGCCGCCATCGAGATCGCGGCCGAGCGTGACCAGCACGACATCGAGACCGCGCAGCGCAGCGGCAACGGTTTGCGCGCCTTTGCGGCCGAGCGCGGAGGCCGGAAACACGATGCGCGGCAACACAGCGGGTACGGCAGGCGCGGCGCCGATGCGCGCTTTCGGCATTGCCCAATCGAGCCGCACGGCCTTGACCGGAAACAGCGCCGCGATATCGGCGTGCGGCGTCACGATGCGGCGGGCGCGTTCGAGCGCCGCGCGCTCGGCGGCCACCAAGGCGGCATCGGCGCGAAAATCGGCGAGCGTCCGGCTGCCCGGTATCTTGGCCGCCGCGCGATCGAGCCGGCGCTGCAATTCGTCCATCGGCAACGCGCTCATCAGCACGTCGAAGGTCCGGCCCTTGAGATGGCCGGCCAGCCAGAGATGCGGCAGCAGCGGCTGGGCGATGACCAGATGCGTCGCTTCAGGATCGAGGCGTTTCGCATAATGTTCGGCAAGGGCGCGCGCCGTCGCGAGCAGCGTGCGTTGCCGCTCGGCGCCTTGCGCGGCGACGCGCCGCGATTTGAACGCGCGCCAAAGCGTCTGCAGCGTTGCCGTTTTGACAGCAGCGAATCCGGAACTGCTCCAAGCGTAATTGGGCCTGCGGAAGCGCCGGCCGTCGAGCGGAATGAACAGGGCGTCGGCCGCCGCGCGCTGCGCTTGGACATAGGCGTCGAATTCCGGTGTGACGCCATCGAGCAGAAATGCGCTGCGCCGCGCTTCGACGGCCTTCGGCATTTCCGACCGGAAGCACTGGACGACGTTGCACGACAGGCAATTGTGCGGGCCCTCGCCCTTGGCCGGCACGAGCGCGAGCGGGCTCTTGTCCGCCGGGACGGCGCTGGGATGCTGCTTGGCCTCGGCGCGGAACCGGATGACGAGGTTTTCCGCGTCCATATCCGCCTCGATGCGGAAATCGGCGGGGGCGCGGAAGCGCAGATCGACATAGTTCCAGAACACCGTGGCGTCGCGCCCGATTTCGGCGAGCGAGCCCGGAATTACCTGGCTATGGGCGTGGCGCTCGACAATGTCGAAACCCGCGGTTAGCGCGGCATCGTAAAGCGCGTTCGAAAGCTGACACAGGCCGCCGCCGACGCTGGGCACGATGCAGCCTTCGCGCAGCTCGCGGCCGGCAACATAGCCGCGCCGCCGCGTCGGCCGGCCGATCTGTGCCCAAAAGCTGAACATCGCGCCGGCCGGCACGACAACGCCATCGATGGCGCGCAGCGCGACGCGCAAATTCTCGATCTTGCCGACGAGCAGCGGGCGCTCGGCGGCGCTCGCTTCGGTCCACAGGCGGCTGATCGATAAGCCGATAACGGGCGCGCCCGCCAGTGCGCCGCCAGCGGCATGGCGCGGGACGCCGCCCCGCGCGATCTCGCGCCGCGCCCGATCGAGCCGCAACAGCGCGACTTTCACATCGAACAGCAGCGCCCGGCCCCGCGAATGAACGGTGCGATGAGGTTCGAGGATGACAGACGCTGCCGGCATGTTTGTCCCTGTATTGCGCGATCGCCTCGGGAAAAGGACCATGCCCGATTTAGGTGCCTGGCGCTGTGATTTGCGTCACAAGCAAGGAAGGTTAACGCCTTGATCTAAATGGAGCAGCCTGCCTCATTGAGTTGCCGAGCTTGGGCGCCGCCGATAGGATCGCCGGATCGCAATTCGACGAGCGCCGCCATGCCACGGACCGCGCCGCCCCGCGCGGCTCGAGGAAACATCAGCGACGTCATTGCCGCCGGTCCGGTTTGGGACGGCGCGGTCGGCTGGACCGCCGATTGCCTGCCCTACAGCAAGGGCGTCCTGCGCCGCTATCGACGAGCCGGATTCCGCCATCTCTCGCTAACGATCGCCGCCGAAGGCGACACGATCGACGCCGCGCTGCGCCATCTCGCCAAGGTGCGCGGCTGGTTCGAGACACAACGGGAAGATTTCGTCCTCGCCGACCATGTCGACGATATCGAGCGCGCCCATGCCTTGGGGCGCCTCGCCGTCAGTTTCAACTTTCAGGGCGGCAGCCCGTTCGGCAACGATCCAGGCGTGGTCGCCCTCTATGCGCGGCTCGGCGTGAAGCAGGCGATCCTCAGCTACAACAGCCGCAACGCGCTGGGCGATGGCTGCCTCGAGCCGGGCAATGCCGGGCTCTCGCAGCTCGGTCGGCGCTTTGTCGCGGCAATGAACGAAGCCGGCGTGACGATCGATATCAGCCACGCCGGCGAGCGCACGGCGCTCGACACGATCGCCGCGTCGAACCGGCCGGTGATCGCCTCGCACTCGAATCCCGGCGGCGTCCACCGCCATGTGCGCAATTTGAGCGACCGCGCGATCAAGGCCTGCGCGCGGCGCGGCGGCGTCATCGGCTTGAACAGCTTGGGCTTCATGCTCGGCCCGAATAATCGCGCGACGGCCCGGCTTTTCGCCGCGCATATCGACTATGTTGCCGCGCTGGCCGGGCCCGGCCATGTCGGTCTCGGCATGGATTGGAACTTCTACGACAAGTTCATGCAACGCTTGTTCGACGCCAATCCGGCCATGGCCCGGCTCGGCTATCCGCGCCCGCCCTGGCCGAGCCTGGCGCCGGAGGCGTTGCCCGAAGTCTTGACCGAGCTCAGGCGCCGCGGCTGGGACGACGCCGCGCTGCGCGGCCTTCTCGGCGACAATCTTCTGCGGGTCGCACGCGCGGTCTGGCGCTGATGCGCGAAGTCATGCAATCCTGAGCGGCGTCCGGGAGGGTCTCCATGTTCAAGCGTTTCGGCCTTGCTTTTTTCCTCGCGGCCGGCTTTGCCGGCTTGGCGGCGGCGCAACCCAAGCTGATCGCGATCGCGAATTTCGGCGAACACCCGGTGCTGCGCGAGACGATCGACGGATTCAAGGCGCAGATGGCGAAAAACGGCTTCGCCGAAGGCAAGGACGTCGTCTACGACTACCAGCACGTCAATTTCGACCGCAGCCTGATCGCGCAAATGCTCGCCCAGGTTGCGGGCAAGAAGCCGGCGCTCATCTTCGCGATGACGACCGGCGTGACCCAGGCCACGATCCGCGGCATCGCCGACAAATCGATCCCGATCGTGTTCGGCGCGGTGGTCGATCCCGTCGTCGCCAAGATCGTGCCGTCCTTCGAGCGCGGCAGCGAAACGCATACCGGCGCCTCGATGATGCCGAATTTCGACGCCTCGCTCGCCTTCGTGAAGCAGCTCCTGCCCGACGCGAAACGCATCGGCACGCTCTACAACCCGGCCGAGGACAACGACAAGACCAATATCGAACTGATCACCGCCGCGGCCAAGAAGGCCGGCCTCGAACTCGTCACCGTCGGCGTCGATCAGCAGGCCGACATCCCGGTCCGCATCCAATCGTTGCGCGGCCGCGTCGACGCGATCTTCCTGATTCAGTCGAACGTGATCCAAACCGCGATGCCGGTCGTGGCGCAGGTGACGGCACAGCTCAAAATCCCCACCGTCAACTCGATCTTCAACCGCGATCTCAAGGATCGGCTGGCCGGCTTCCACGCCATCAGCTATCGCGGCAACGGCGAACGCGCCGCCGACATCGCGGCGCGCATCCTCAAGGGTGAAAAGCCGGCGAACATTCCGATCTACGTGCCGGGCGCGGCGGATTTCACCGCCTATGTCAGCCCGAAAGGATTGGCCGAACTGGGCCGCCAGGTTCCCGACGGCCTCAAGACCTGCAACTGCTTCGTTCCGGATTGAACCGCCCGGCCGGCGCGTGATCGAGATCGCGGGCGCGCGCAAGCACTACGGCGCCGGCACGGCGGATGCGCGCGTTGCCCTCGACGGCGTCGAACTGACGCTGGCGCGCGGCGATTTCGCCATCGTCATCGGCTCCAATGGCGCCGGCAAGAGCACGCTGCTCAACGCCATCGCCGGCGCCACGGCGCTCGACGGCGGCGCGATCCGCATCGGCGGCATCGACGTGACCCGGCTGCCCGTCCATCGCCGTGCCGCGCACATCGCCCGCGTATTCCAGAATCCGATGAACGGGACGTTTTCGGCGATGTCGGTGGAGGAGAACCTCCTGCTCGCGGAGCTGCGCGGCCGCAGGCGCGGCTTCGGCTGGGCGCTCACGGCGGCGCGGCGGCGGCGCTGGCGCGACGTGCTCGCCGGCTTCGGACTGGGCCTGGAAACGCGCTTGGCGAGCCCGGTCGAGCAGCTCTCGGGCGGCCAACGGCAATCGCTCGCGCTCGCCATGGCCGCGATCAACAAGCCGCCGATCCTGCTGCTCGACGAGCACACGGCGGCGCTCGATCCGCGCACGGCGCGCGTCGTCATGGACGCGACGGTCGCGCTCATCGCCGGCGCGCGCTTGAGCGCGCTCATGGTCACGCACAACATGCATCAGGCGATCGCCTACGGGAATCGCCTCCTGATGATGGACGCGGGCCGCATCAAGCTCGAAGTCGCCGGCGCGGAAAAGCAGCGCCTCACCGTCGAAAGCCTCGTCGCGCGCTTCGGCGCCGCCGACGACCGCTTCGTGCTGAGCCGCTGATGCTATGAGCTGGTTCGACAGTTTCCTCAACCTGATTCCCGTGACCTTGGCGACCGGCTTGGTCTACGGCTATATCGCGCTCGGCATCATGCTGCCGTTCCGGCTGCTGAGCTTCCCGGATTTGACCAGCGAAGGCGCCTTTCCGCTTGGCGGCTGCATGTGCGCCGTGCTCTTGCTCGCCGGGATCGACCCATTCCTGGCGACCGCCGCCGCCATTGCCGCCGGCGCCGCGGCCGGCGCCGCAACCGCGTTCATCCATCTGCGCTTCCGCATCAACACGCTGCTGGCCGGAATCCTGGTGATGACGGCGCTCTACAGCATCAATCTCCGCATTCTCGGCAAAGCCAATGCAGCGCTTTTTTCGGCCGACAATATTTTCGCGCTGATCGATCCGCGCATCCTGAATTCGGATTTCGGCAAGATCGTGTTCTTCGGCGCGGCGGTCGCGGCGACGGTCGCTGCGCTGTGGTGGTTCCTGCAAACCGAAGCGGGCACGACTTTGCGCGCCGTCGGCGCCAACGCCGCGCTGGCACCCGCGCTCGGAATTTCAGTGTGGACCTGGACCGTCGCCGGTTTGGCGCTGGCCAACGGATTGACGGCGCTGGCCGGCGCGCTGCTTGTTCAGCAACAAGGTTTCGCCGACATCGGCATGGGATTCGGCATCCTGATCAACGGCCTCGCCGCGCTCGTCATCGGCGAAACGATGATCGGGCGGCGCACGGTGGCGCAAGTGCTGGCGGCGCCGCTGATCGGCTCGATCGTCTACTATCAGATCGTGTCGCTCGGCCTCGCCATCGGCCTCCATCCGTCCGATCTCAAGCTCGCGACGGCAGGCTTCGTCCTCGCCGCCCTCGCCATTCCCTCGGTGCGCGGCCGCGGCTTCAGCCGCGAAAATATGCGCGCGTGAGAAAAAGGCCGCCGGTTGCGCCGGCGGCCTTTGCTTGGAAAATTCCGCTCAGGCGCTATTTCTTCGGCAATTGGCCGACGACGCCTTCGACATAGAAGCTCATTTCGTTGATGTCTTTGTCGGGCAGGACCTTGCCGGCGGCAACTTTGACGGCGCCGTCCTGGGTCTTGAGCGGGCCCTGGAAGGGGTGGAACTTGCCGGTCTTAATCGCCTCTTCCTTGTCGGCGACGAGCTTCTTCACGGCATCCGGCACCATCGGGCCCCAGCCCGCCATTTGCACGGCGCCCTCTTTCAAGCCGCCGACCCAGGCCTCGGACTTCCACTGATTTTTCATCACTTTCTCGACCACGGATTGATAGAAGGCGTTCCAATTGTGGGTCGAGGCCACGAGATGGGCCTTGGCGCCGAATTTCGACATGTCGGAATGGTAGCCGATCGCATAGACGCCCTTGGCTTCGGCGGCCTGTACCGGCGCGGTCGAATCGGTGTGCTGCATGATGACGTCGGCGCCCTGGCCGATCAGCGCTTCGGCGGCTTCGCGCTCCTTGCCCGGATCGTACCAGGAGTTCACCCACACGACGCGCACCGTGGCCTTCGGATTGGCCTCGCGCATGCCGATGATGAAGGCGTTGATGCCGCGGATCACCTCGGGAATCGGGAATGCGGCGACATAGCCGGCGACGCCGGATTTCGACATGCGCCCGGCGACCAAGCCGGCGAGATAGCGGCCTTCCTCGAAGCGCGCGATATAGGTGCCGACATTCTTGCCGCGCTTGTAGCCCGTGGCGTGCTCGAACGTCACCTTGGCGAATGTAGGCGCGACTTTGTTCGTCGGATCCATATAGCCGAACGAGGTGGTGAAAACGATCTGGTTGCCCGCGGTCGCGAGCTGGCGGATGACGCGTTCCGCATCGGCGCCCTCGGGCACGCTTTCGACGAACGAGGTTTTCACCTTGCCGGCGAAATGCTTCTCGATGTGCTGGCGGCCGAGATCGTGTTGGTAAGTCCAGCCGGCGCTGCCGACCGGGCTGACATAGACGAAGCCGATCTTGAGCTCCTGCGCCGCGGCGGGCGCCGCCAGCATGACAAGCGCGGCCATGGCCGTTGCGAGGCGATGCGTTTTCATTTCATGCTCCCTGTTCGGTTTTCGATTCGACATGCGGCGCGCCACGATGCGCCGCAACTGACGAAATCCTTAGCAGAACGAGAACGAGCGCGAAATAGGACCGCGCCCGCAGATACGCCGAAACATAGGTTATTCCCGCGCCCTGTAGATAGATCTGTGCATGATCGCGGCGCCTATTTCCTCGGCAATTGGCCGATGACGCCCTCGACGTAGTAGCTCATTTCGGCGGCTTCCTTTTCCGCCAGCACCTTGCCGGCGGCGACTTTGAGCGCGCCGTCTTGGGTTTTGAGCGGGCCCTGGAAAATGTGGAGCTTGCCGGCCTTGATCGCCGCTTCTTTTTCGGCGACGAACTTGCGCACCGCGTCGGGCACCATCGGCCCCCAGCCGGCGAGGCGCACCGTGCCTTCTTTCAGGCCGCCGATCCAGGCTTCGGATTTCCACCGGTTCTGCATCGCCTTTTCGACCGTCGACCGGTAGAACGCGGTCCAATCGTGCGTCGTCGACACGAGGTGCGATTTCGGGCCGAATTTCGACAGATCGGAATTGTAGCCGATGGCGTAGACGCCCTTGGCCTCGGCGACTTGCACCGGCACGGTCGAATCGGTTTCCTGCATGATGACGTCGGCGCCGAGGCCGATGAGCGCTTCCGTCGCTTCGCGCTCCTTGCCGGGATCGTACCACGAATTCACCCAGACGACGCGCACGGTCGCTTTCGGATTGACCTCGCGCATGCCGATGGTGAAGGCGTTGATGCTGCGGATCACCTCGGGAATTGGGAAGGCGCCGACATAGCCCGCGACGCCGGTTTTCGACATGCGGCCGGCGACGAGGCCGGCGAGAAAGCGGCCCTCCTCGAAACGCCCGATATAGGTGCCGACATTCTTCGCGCGCTTGTAGCCGGTGGCGTGCTCGAAGATGACATTCGGGTACGCCGCCGCGACCTTGACGGTTGGGTCCATGTAACCGAACGACGTGGCGAAGACGATGCGGTTGCCGGCGGCGGCGAGCTGGCGGATGACACGCTCGGCGTCCGCGCCCTCGGGAACGTTTTCGACGAACGTGGTTTTGACCTTGCCGGCGAAATTTTGCTCGATATAGCGCCGCCCGAGTTCGTGCTGATAGGTCCAGCCAGCGGTGCCGACGGGGCTCACATAGACGAACGCGATTTTCATTTCTTCGGCGCGGGCCGGAGCGCCACCGGCGGCGAGTACGGCCAATATTGCGGCGAGGCGGGCGGGTTTCATGCGGTTTTCCTTGTTGCGGATGTTAACGCCCGGCGAAGAACGGTTTGCCGAGCGCGGCGGGCGCGTTCATCTTGATCCGGGTCGCGTCGCGCGAGATCAGCACCAGAACCAGAATTGTCGCGACATAGGGCAGCATCGACAAGAGGTGCGACGAGACCGCGATGCCCTGCCCCTGAAAATAGAGTTGCGCGATGGTGACGCCGCCGAAGAGATAAGCGCCGAGCAACACGCGCTCGGGCTTCCAGGTGGCGAAGACGACGAGCGCCAAGGCGATCCAGCCGCGCCCCGCCGTCAATTGGTCGGCCCACATCGGCGTGTAGACCAGCGTGAGATAGGCGCCGGACAGGCCGGCCAACGCGCCGCCGAACGCGGTCGCGGCATAGCGAATGCGGATCACCGAATAGCCCAGGGCATGCGCCGATTCGGCGGACTCGCCGACGGCGCGCAGGATGAGGCCCTGCCGCGTTCGGTTCAGGAACCAGGCGACGGCAACGAACAGCGCGAGCGACAAATACACGAAAACATCGTGGCCGAAGATCAGTTTGCCGACGATGGGTAAGTCGCTGAGGCCGGCGATGTTGAGCGGACGCAGCCCTTCGAGCGGCTTGTCGCGATAGGCGAGGCCGAGAAAGGCGCTCAACCCGAGGCCGAGAATGGTCAAGGCAAGGCCGGTCGCGACTTGGTTGGCGCGCAAGGTCAGCGTCAAGAACCCGAAGACGAGCGCCATCGCGGTTCCCGCGGCGACGCCCGCGGCGGTGCCAAGCGCGTAGGAGCCGGTGTCGAGCGTGGCGATGATCGCGGCAACGGCGCCGACCAGCATCATGCCTTCGACGCCGAGATTGAGCACGCCGGACTTTTCCGTGACCAGCTCGCCCATCGACGCCAACACCAAGGGCGTGCCGGCGCGCAGCGTTGCGACCAGGATGACGATCAGCGCGTCGCCGAATTCGCTCACGGCGCCGGCACCTTATTGCCGAGACGCAGGCGGAAGCGCAGCAGAAAGTCGGAGCCGAGCAGGAAGAACAGCAGCATGCCTTGAAAGACCCCGGTCACCGCCGGCGGCAGCTTCAGTTCCATCTGCGCCGACTCGCCGCCGAGATAGAGCAAGGCGATGAGCAGGCTGGCGAGCAGGATGCCGAAGGCGTTAAGGCGGCCGAGAAAAGCAACGATGATCGCGGCAAAGCCGTAGCCGGGCGACATGATCGGCTGAATGCGCCCGATCGGGCCCGCGGCTTCGAAGGCGCCGGCCAACCCCGCGGCGGCCCCGCCTGCCAGCATGCCGATCCACACGATGCGGCTTTCGGCGAAGCCCGCATAGGCGGCGGCGCCAGGCGCGGCGCCGGCGACGCGAATCTGAAATCCGGCATAGCTGCGGTCCATCAGCAGCCAGGCGCAGGGCACCGCGAGCAAGGCCAACAGCGTGCCGAGATGCAGCCGCGTGCCTTCGGCCAGGATCGGCAGGATCGCCTCGGCGCCGAAATCGCGCGATTGCGGAAAGCCGAAGCCCTCGGGATTTTTCCACGGCCCGTACACGAGATAACCCAGCACGTGGATCGCGATGTAGGTGAGCATCAGGCTGGTCAAAATCTCATTCGCATTGAAACGCGTGCGCAAGACGGCCGTGATTGCGCCCCAGGCCGCGCCGCCCGCGGCGCCGGCAACGATCATCGCCGGCAGGAGGAAGAACGGCTCGTCGCCGTGGAACGCCAAGGCGAGGCCGCCGGCCGCGACGGCGCCGATGGTGAGCTGACCTTCGGCGCCGATATTCCAGACATTGCCGCGAAAGCCGACGGCAAGGCCAAGGGCGCACAGCAGCAGCGGCGCGGCTTTGACCGCGAGCTCGGTCACGCCATAGAGGCTGTCGATCGGCTTGATGAAAAATGCGGCGAAAGCGGCTGCCGGGTCGTATCCAAGTGCTACGAACAACACGGCGCCGACCGCGATCGTCAGCGCTGCCGCGAGCAAGGGCGTCGCCAGCACCAGCCAGCGCGGCGTTTCGGTGCGGAGTTCGATCCTAAGCGGCATGGGCTTGGGTCTCGTGCATGGCCATGCCGCTCATCCACTCGCCCAATTGTCCGCGCTCGGCCGAGACGGTGGCGCCGGCGGGCGACAGCCGGCCCTTGCTGATGACGGCGATGCGGTCCGTGATGGCGAGCAACTCGTCGAGATCCTCCGAGATCAGCAGAATCGCGGCGCCCGCGTCGCGCAAGCCGATCAACGCGCGATGGATCGCCGCCGCCGCGCCGATATCGACGCCCCAGGTCGGGTGCGCGGCGACGAGCAATGTCGGCTTGCGCAAGATCTCGCGGCCGAGAATGTATTTCTGCAAATTGCCGCCGGACAGGCTGCGCGCCTCGGCGCCGGGTCCGCGCGCCACGACGTTGAAATCGCCGATCACGCGCCGCGCGTAGCGCTCGGCCGCGGCGCCGCTGACGAGGCCGCGCCGGACCAGGCCCTCATCCGCCGCGGTCAGCAGCGAATTTTCGGTAAGGCTCATCTCCGCAACGGCGCCGCGCCCGAGGCGCTCTTCCGGTATCACGGCAAGGCCGAATTTGCGCCGCGCCGCCGGACCGAGCCGGCCGACCGGCTTGCCGCCGATGCGCACCGCGCCCGGCTCCCCGACCGTCGCCTCGCCGCTGATGGCCGCCAGCAACTCGGTTTGGCCGTTGCCCGCGACGCCGGCAATGCCGAAAATTTCGCCGCCATTGATCGTCAGATCCAGCCCGCGAAGCGGCACACCGTGCGGATCGGCCGGAGTCCAGGACAGTTTCGTCAGTTCGAGGCGCGCCGCGCCCGGCGCGCGCGCGGCGCCGCGCTTGGCCTCGGGCACGTCGGCGCCGACCATAAGGCGCGCGATGCTCGCGGCGCTTTCTTGGCGCGGATCGCAACCGGCGACGCGCTTGCCGGCGCGCAGTACGGTGGCTCGCGTGCAGACCGCGCGCACCTCGTCGAGCTTGTGGCTGATGAACAGCACGCCGCGCCCTTCGGCCGCGAGTAGACGCAAGGTCGCGAACAGGGCATCGGCCTCTTGTGGCGTCAACACGGACGTCGGCTCGTCCAAAATGATGAGCTTCGGCTCCTCGAGCAGGCAGCGCACGATCTCGACCCGCTGCCGTTCGCCGACGGAAAGGTTGTGAACGCGCCGCGCCGGATCGACCGCGAGGCCGTAACGCCCGGCAACCTCGGTGATTTTCGCCGCCAGGGCGCGGCGATCGACGCGTCGGCTGCCGCCCAATTCGACGTTTTCGGCAACCGTGAGGGTTTCGAACAACGTGAAATGCTGGAACACCATGCCGATGCCGAGCCGGCGCGCGGCGGCGGGTCCGTCGATCGTAACGGCCTGCCCTTGCCAGCGCAGCTCGCCCTCATCGGGGCTGACGACGCCGTACATGATCTTGACCAGCGTGCTTTTGCCGGCGCCGTTCTCGCCGAGCAAGGCGTGGACTTCGCCGGGCCCGACCGCCAAGTCGATGCGGTCATTGGCGATGCAGCCCGGATAGGCTTTGGTGATGCCGCGCAGCTCGATCAGAGGCACCGTGTCGGCAAGTGCGTTCATCGGTTCCGGCCCATGTCCCCGCGCCTCGCGCGCCTCGTCGAATTCATAGCGAAAAATAAGCGTCTCATGGTCTAATGCCGCTTGTCAAAGTGTTGCCGGAATTGGCAAGTTCAATCCGACTGGATCAGCGGGACAAGCTCAATGTGGCGCCATGCTTTGTGTTTTGCCTGGGCCGTTTTCGCCGTCGCGGCGAGCCCGTCGTTCGCCCAATCGATCGATCCATTCGTTGGGCGCTTTGAGGGCAAATCGACGGCGACGTCGGGCGACGACAAGACTCAGCGCGATTTGACCGTCATCGTCACCAAGGGCGAAGACGGCAGGGGATTCACCGTCGAATGGAAAACCGTCATCCATGGCCGCGGCGGCGGCGATGACGAGCGGCACGAAAAAGTGCGATTCATCCCGACAAAGCGGCCCAATATCTTCTCCGCCGGCAGCCGCATGGACATGTTCGGAAAATTGGTGCCGATCGACCCGATTTCCGGCGATGCCTATTACTGGGCGCGCATACGCGAGCAAACGATGTCCGTGTTCAATATTCTGATCACGGAGGACGGCGGCTACGAGATGCAAGTCTACCATCGCACCTTGAAGCCGGACGGCAACTTGGCGGTGGAATTTCGGCGCAGCCGCGACGGCACGCCGATGCGGACCGTCAGCGGCGAACTCAAAAGGCTCAAATAGCCCGGTTGAATTTTAGGAGGCTCCTGGCAGCCACTTGTTTTTCGTTACGATATAACGTATTTTTATGTTATATTGTAACATAGCCGATCATCGGCTCCCGGAAGGTTCTTCAATGAGACGGTTCGGCCTAGTCGCATTTCTGACCGCCGCCCTCGCCTTATCCAGCGTCGCGGCCGCGCAAACGTCGCCCCCGCTCGTGCTTGTCTCGATCAAGCCGCTGCATTCGCTGGTTGCCGGTGTCATGGACGGCATCGGCCAGCCGGTCTTGCTCGTGCGCGGCGGCGCCGACCCGCACACCTACACGATGAAACCGTCCGAAGCGGAGGCTCTGGCCAAGGCCACGCTGATATTGTGGGTCGGACCGAGCGTCGAAAGCTTTCTCGAACGTCCGCTCAAGGCCCTCGCCGGCAAAGCGCGCGTACTCCAGCTCGACCGCGAGAAAAACCTGAAGTTGCATCGCGGCGCGCGAGGGCGGCCCATGGGAGGGGTCAGACGGTGCCCTCAAGGCCGGGCATCGCCATGCCGCGGTCGACGGCCACTTATGGCTCGATCCCGACAATGCCGCAGCGATCGCGCGGCTTGCCGTGCGCGAACTCGCCAAGCTCGACCCGGCCAATGCGGCCCGCTACGCGGCCAATGGCGACGCCGTTCTCGCCAAGCTCAAATCGCTCGATGCCGAGCTGCAAACGCATTTGGCGCCGGTCAAGGCCCATCGCTTTGTCGTGTCGCACGATTCAATTCAATACTTCGAGAAACGCTACGGACTCGCTGCGGCAGGCTCGATTTCGATTTCGCCGGAACGCGCGCCGGGGGCCAGGCGGCTGCAGGAACTGCGCAACCGGATCCTGAAAAGCCGGATCGTCTGCGTTTTCGGCGAACCGCAATTCCCCGATACGCTGGTCAGGACCGTGGTCGAGGGCACGCCGGCGCGCGCCGCGACGCTCGATACGGATGGCGGCATCGCCGCCGCCGAGGGCAAAGACGCTTACTTCGCCATGATGCGCCAGATCGCCGCCGCGCTTGTCGGCTGCCTCAACGATCGGTAAGCGCCGGCAGGCCGCGGCTGTTTTCCGTCAACCTGCTGCGATGTTGTAACATTCGGCGCTGCCCCCGGATTGCCTTACTCGCCGGTTATCGTCATATAAGCGGCTCATACCGAACCTATGGCTTTATCGGCAGGCTGGACATGAAATTACATCGTATTCGGGCAGCGTTCGTCGCGGCGGCGGGTCTGGTCGTCGCGGCTTGGGCGACGCAGGCTGCCGCGCACCCGCATATTTTCATCCGCGCCGCGGCGACGATCCAGTTCGAGAACGGCAAGGTCACCGGAATTCTGCACGAATGGACCTTCGACGATTTTTTCTCGAACGCGCTGATCGGCGATTTCGACAAGAACAAGAACAAGGCCTTCGATGGCGACGAAGTGAAGGAGCTGCAGGAGAACGCCTTCGCCAATCTCAAGGAATTCGGCTACTTCACCCATGTTCGGGTCGCCAGCAAGCCGATCTCGGAATTGAACGTGAAGGACTTCAAGCCGAGCATTACGAAAGACGGCCGCGTTCTGTACACCTTCCTGGTGACACTGCCCGAACCGCTCGATCCGCGCGAAACGCCGGTCGATGCCAGCGTGCACGATCATACATTTTATGTCGATGTCGAGCTGCCCGCCGCCAACGTGAAAATCGGCGGCACCGGCGCCGCTGCGTGCAAGCAGGCGATGGTCGAGGACAAGAACTCGCCGCTTTATTTCGGCATCTCCTTCATTCGCCGCATCGAAATCCGGTGCGACAAGGCTTGAGCGCGCGCGTGCGGGGCTTGGGAATATTCGAACGCGCGCTGCGCGCGGTCATGCTTGCCGTGCTGCTGTTCGGCGTCGTGGCCGCGGCCGGCGCGAGTGTTTCGGCCCAGGCGCGCAATCCGTTCGGCAGCGGTCCCTCCGGCCCCACGTCACCGGCGCCGCCGAAAATGGAGCAGCCGGCTGGCGAACCCGGATTTCTTCGATCGCCTCACGAACCGGATCAACGGCCTGCAGCGGCAGCTCAACGAGCGCCTGTCAGGCGAAATCCGCGCGTATAAGGACAACAGCTCGCTCGCCCCGGTGTTCGCCATCTTGCTGGTCTCGTTCCTCTACGGCGTTTTCCACGCCGTCGGCCCGGGCCACGGCAAGGTCATGACGACGGCCTATTTCGCCGCCAACCGCGCCCGCTTCCGGCAGGGCTTGGCGATGACCGGAATGATTTCCTTCATCCAGGCGCTTTCGGCCATCGTCATCGTCGGCACGCTCGCCGTGCTGCTCGGCTTCAAATCGACGCGCATCGTCGACAACGTCACCTATGTCGAGGCGGCGAGCAATTTGCTGATCGCCGGCGTCGGCCTCTACATCGTCTATGGCGGCCTGATCGGGCGCGGCTGCAGCCATTCGCACGGCGCCGGCGAGCCGCACAAGCACGCGCACACCGAAGCCGGCGCGCACGGCCACCATGACCACGCGCATCACGGCCACGCACACCGTCACGCCGAAGCGCCGCCGCCGGTGACGGCGAACTTCGGCTCGATGCTGGCGGCGGCCTTCGCGTCCGGCATCCGGCCATGCACCGGCGCGATACTCGTTCTGCTGTTCACGCTGTCGCATGGCATATTCGGGATCGGCATGCTCGCCGCCTTCACGATGGCGTTCGGCGTTTTTCTCGTGCTGGCCGCGATCGGCATCGGCGTCATCTTTGCGCGCAACCGGGCCGGCCGCGTCAGCGCCAAGAACCAGCGCCTGGCGAACTTCGCCCATCGCGCCGCGGGCATCGCCGGCGGCGGCGTCATCGTCGCTTTCGGCGGACTGTTGTTTTTTGCCAGCCTCAAGACCTTGGGCGTCATCGCCTAGCGCGCCGCCCAGGCCCAGCCGCCTTCCATCAACCGGAGCATTCGATGCGACGCATCCTCAATATACTTGCTGCCCTGTTCATCAGCCTAACCGCCGGCGCCGCCGCGGCCCAAACCCAAGGAGACCTTGAGAACATGCTGTATCTGGAATTGGCCGCCGGCCGCGTCGTCATCAAGCTCAGGCCCGATCTGGCACCCAATCACGTCGCCCGCATCAAGGAGCTGGCTAAGCAAAAATTCTACGACGGACACCTGTTCCATCGCGTGATCCCGAAATTCATGGCGCAGACCGGCGATCCGACGGGCACCGGCACCGGCGGCTCCGGCCAGCGGCTCAAGGCCGAATTCAGCAAGGAGCCGTTCAAGCGCGGCTCGCTCGGCATGGCGCGCTCCGCCAGCCCCGACAGCGCCGACAGCCAGTTTTTCATCTGCTTCGACCGCGCCGATTGGCTCGACGGCCAATACACGGTTTGGGGCGAAGTGACCTCCGGCATGGAACACGTCGACAAGATCGCGACCGGCGAGCCGCCGCGCAAGCCCGACAAGATCGTCAGCCTCCGCGTCGCCGCCGACGTCGAGAAGAAATAGCCGCCGCGCCGCCGCCTTGCCTGTCTTGTTTCGCCGTTCCCGCTCTTGCAGGATGCGCCTCGCGCAACCTGCAGGAGGGAACGACGATGAAACGCTTCGCCACGCTGACGACACTGGCTCTTGCCGCTGCCACAGGACCCGCCGCGGCCCAGCATTGGATCAACGGTTTTGACGTTTACGACCTGACGCACCCGATCCCGCTCTTCGAAGCGACGGGCGGCGACATGAACAAGCCCAATCTCGACAAGCCGTTCAAGAACAGCCGCCCGACCGCGGGCTTCGGCTTCCAGCCGGTCCGCGTCATGAAATCGCCGTTCAACACCCAGCGCGGCTTTTTCCAATGGGCCAATGTTTATCTCGACGAGCATTCCGGGACCCACGTCGAATTCGACCGATCACTACCAGAACACGCCCGGCAATCTCAGCGTGCCGAAGCACGACAATCGCTCGACCGAGGAATACGGGACCAAGGACCTGATCGGCCCGATCGTCTTCATCGACATCAGCGACCGCGTCGCCAAGGAGCTGGCCAAGAACGGCGGCAATCCCTCGCCCGATACCAAGGTGACGAATTTCAGCGACGACACGCCCAACACCGTCACCGCCGCCGATATCGCCAAGGTCGAGCGCCAGATTGTCGCCGGTTCGTGGCTCGTGATTCGCACTGGCTGGGACAAGTTCTTCTTCGGCCGCCCGCCGGAAAATCCGTTCATGCATCCCTACAACAACGGCCTCAACTATCCGGGCATGACGGCGGCCGCCGTGACCAAGCTCAAGGACATCGAGGACAAGAAGAAAATCCGCATCAACGGCATCGCCATGGACAATCTGTCGATCGATTCGGGCCATAGCGGGCGCGGTCCGGATAACAATCCCAACGGGCGCGGCTGGTATGCCCATCACGAAGGCCTGCAGCGCGGCTGGAAATTCATCGAGAACGCGACCAATCTCGGCACGCTCGCCGGCAAGCGGGCGGACCAATGCGCGCTCATCGTCGGCTCGATCAAGCTGGTCTCGGCGAGCGGCGCGCCGGCGCGCCTGCTGGCGATGTGCCGCAAGGGCTGAAACGTTCCCTAAAGGCGGCGCGGGGATCGAATTTTTTCCGCGCCGCCGCCGCTACGCCCGCTTGACGCGATATTCCTTGCGGGCGGCGTCGCTGAGGATCAAACCGTGACCGGGGCGCGGGCCGGGCTGCATGCGGCGGCGCTCGTCGATGCGGACATCGATATCGAAGATCGGCTCGAGCAGCGGAAAGTCCTCGAGCCAAGTCACGTTCGGCGCCGCCGCCGCGAGATGCACGAACAGGGCCGGCAGGAAATGCGGCGCCGCCGTAAGGCCGTGCGCTTCCGCGATATGGCAAAGACGCAGACATTCGCTGATCCCGCCCATCGCGGCGAAATCCGGCTGCACGATCGCGCAGCTGCGCGCCGCGATGAGCGGCATGCATTCGCCGACGCCTTGCAAATGCTCGCCGGTTGCCAGCGCGATCGGCGCGCCGCGCGCCAGCGCGGCATAGCCCGCATAGTCCATGGCCGGCAGCGGTTCTTCGAGCCACAGCAAGCCGTGGTCGGCGCAGATTTTCGCCAGCCATCGGGCGCGCGCCAGATCGCATTTTTCGTTGGCGTCGGCGGCGATATCGACGCCCGCCGGCAGCGCGGCGCGGACCGCGGCGATACGCCCGATATCGTTACGGTCGCCGTTCAGGCGGAGCTTGACCAGCGGAAAGCCCGCGGCGGCCTGCGCCTTGGCGATTTCCGCCGCGGCTTCGGGCGATTGCGTCGGTTGATAGCCGCCGCTGCCATAGACCGGCACCGCGCGCGGCCTGCCGCCCAGCGCCAGGGCGAGCGAAATTTTCCGCTGCTTGGCGTGCAGATCCCACATGGCAAGATCGATCGCCGCCATCGCCAGATAATGGACGCCGCGACCGATGCGGTTGAGCCACGCGTTCATCTGGCGCCAGGTCGCGAGCGGCGCCTCGGCGGAATGGCCGAGCACGAACTTGTCGAGCAGCTCGGCCGCGGCGCCGGACACGGCGTTGGCGCCGCCGCGCAGGCTGTAGGAAAAGCCCCAGCCCGCGGCGCCGCTGGCGCATTCCAGATCGACAACGAAGACATCGACCGCGGTAACCCCCGAGCCGCCGACGGCGCCGGGCAGGCGATACAGCAGATGCTCGATTTCCGCGCGGTCGATCTTGCTGTGCATGGCTGGCCTCGTGGCGCGCACCGGGGACTATTTGTGCCACGACGGCGAGGCGTTTCGAAGTGCAATATTCGCCTTGCGAACGAGGGAGGGACATAAGACCGATGGCGACCGATCGAACCGTCGCCGCGCATGTGGCGGCATTTCTGAAAACGCGCGGCATCGCCCGCGTCTATGGGCTGCAAGGCGGGCACATCCAGCCGCTGTGGGACGAGATCGCCCAGGCCGGCATCCGCATCGTCGATGTGCGCCATGAGGGCGCGGCCGTGCACATGGCGCATGCCGACGCGGAATTGACCGGCGGCATTGGCGTGGCGCTGGTCACGGCCGGGCCGGGCGTCACCAACACGGTGACGGCGCTGGCGAACGCCCATATTTCGCGCATCCCGCTGCTGCTCATCGGCGGCTGCGCGCCGCGGCAGCAGATCAACATGGGGCCGCTGCAGGATTTGCCGCAAACCGATCTGCTGCGGCCGGTGACGCGCTATGCGCGAACCGCGCGCGTCGCCGATCAAGTTCTCCGCGAGCTCGACGAGGCTGTTGCCCGCGCCGCCGGCGATGCCGGCGAGCCGGGCCCGAGCTACATCGAAATTCCGCCCGACGTTTTGCGCGAGACGGTGCCGGCCGCCCTTGCCCTGCCCGAATACTTCGCCGCCAAGCCGCCGCGGATCCTGGCGGCGGATGCGCGAAGCATCGAAGCCGCGCTCGATCTGCTCTATGCGGCGAAACGGCCGCTGGTCGTCACCGGACGCGGCGCGCGCGGCGCCGGCGCGGCCCTCGCGCACCTGCTCGATCGCGTCGGCGCCGCCTATCTCGACACCCAGGAAAGCCGCGGGCTGATTGCGGACGATCATCCCACCTTCATCGGCGCCATGCGCGCCGCCGCGATGCGCGATGCCGATCTGGTTTTCCTCATCGGCCGCAAGCTCGACTACCAGCTCGGTTACGGCTCGCCGGCGGTTTTCCCGAACGCGAAGTTCCTGCGCCTCGCGGACACGGCGTCAGAATTGATCGACAACCGGCGCGGCGCGGTCGAGCTGTTGGCGTCGCCGGCCACGGCGCTCGACGCCCTGCTCGCCGCCGCCGGCAATCGCAAACCGGCCGCCGACCGCGCGTGGACGGCCGGGCTCCGCGCCAAGCATGTCGAGCGCGCGAAAAAGGCGGCGGCGGCGATGACGGTGGCGCCCGCCGGCAAGGACGGGCGCATGCATCCCAACCGGATTTTCGCGGCGCTGCGCGAGATACTGGCGCCCGACGCGATCGGCATCGCCGATGGCGGCGACATACTGAGCTTCGCGCGCATCGGCCTCGACACCGCGACCTACATGGATGCGGGCGCGCTCGGCTGCCTCGGCGTCGGCGTGCCGTTTGGCGTGGCCGCCGCCTTGGCCTGTCCGGGCCGGCAGGTGGTTGCCGTCAGTGGCGACGGCGCCTTCGGCTTCAACGCCATGGAGATCGACACCGCCGTGCGCCACGGCGCCAAGGCCGTGTTCATCGTCGCCAACAACGCGGCCTGGAACATCGAGCGCATCGATCAGGCGATCAACTACGGCGGCCGGATCGCGGGAACCGAGCTGCGTTACTCGGACTACGCCGCGTTCGGCCGCGCGCTCGGCGCCCATGGCGAGCGCGTCGAGCGGCCGGAGGATCTGGCGCCCGCGCTGTGCCGCGCCTTCGCCAATGCGCCGGCCGTGGTTGATGTCGTCTTGACTCGCGACGCGGTTTCGTCGGATTTCGAGAAAGGATTGAGCTTGGTGCCCGACCTGCAGGCGCTGACGGCGTGGGACCTGGCGGAGCGCAAGCGGCGCGGCGGCGAATGAGGCGATCGAACATCATGGAATCCTGGTCTTTCCCGCCGCGTTACGACAACGCCTATCTTCCGCCGGCGGGACAGCGCTGTTGGTTTCCCGAGCGCGAAACCATGGACCCGGGCGCGCGCGACACGGCGCTGGTCGAACGCTTGCGCGCCGTGATGCGCCACGCCTACGCAAACTCGAACTTCTACCGCCGCAAATGGGAGGCGGCGGGCGTTCATCCCGATCATATCGTCTCGCTCGAAGCCTTCGAAAAAGTGCCGGTCGTGACCAAGGCCGAGCTGCGCGCGGCGCAAACACTGCATCCGCCTTTCGGCGACTATCTGTGCATCCCCGAAAACGACGTGCACCACATCCACGGCACTTCGGGCACGACCGGACGCCCCACCGCCTTCGCCGTCGGCCGCGCCGATTGGGACGCCATCGCCAACAATCACGCGCGCATCATGTGGGGCATGGGCCTCAGGCCCGGCGACACGGTGTTCATCGCCGCGATCTTCAGCCTCTATATGGGATCGTGGGGCGCCATGCTGGGCGCCGAGCGTTTGCGCTGCCGCACCTTCCCGTTCGGCGCCGGCGCGCCGGGGATGACGGCGCGCGCCGCCATGTGGCTCGCCACCATGAAGCCGCAAGGCTTCTACAGCACGCCGTCTTACGCGCTGCGCTTGGCCGAAGTGGCGCGCGAGGAAGGCTACGAGCCGCGCGATTTCGGCCTGAAGGTCATGTTTTTCTCGGGCGAGCCCGGCGCCTCGATCCCCTCGGTGCGCGACAAGATCCGCGACGCCTACGGCGCCAAGGTGATCGATTGCGGCACCATGGCCGAGATGACGCCGTTTCTATCGGGCAGCGGCAGCTTCGAATCCGATAGCGGCATGCTGCTGTGGCAAGACATCGTCTATCACGAGATTTGCGATCCGGCATTGCATCGCCGCGTCGGCTGGGGGGCGCAGGGCACGCCGGTCTACACCCACCTCGAACGCACCTCGCAGCCGATGATCCGCCTCGTCTCGGGCGACCTCAGCCATTGGACAAACGACCGAACCGCGTGCGGCCGCACCTATCCGAGCCTGCCGCGCGGCATCTACGGACGCATCGACGACATGTTCCAGGTGCGCGGCGAGAACATTTATCCGTCCGAGATCGACAACGTGCTCAATTCGATCGCCGGTTACGGCGGCGAGCACCGCATCGTCGTCTCGCGCACGGGAACCATGGACGAGCTCCTGGTGCGCGCCGAGTTCACCGGCGCGATCCAGGCACAAGGCGCGGGCGCGATCGACGATTACGGCCAGCGCGTCGCGCATCTCCTGCAAAAAACCCTCGGCGTTCGCGCCAAGATCGAGGCCGTGCCGCCGGAAACCTTTCCGCGCACCGATTTCAAGGCCCGGCGCGTGATCGACGATCGCGATTTGTTTCGCGAGATGCAGCGGAAGCTGGGCGGGTGACGGCCCGCTACGCCGCGTTGAGCGCGGATTGCAGGGCCGCCACCGTGTTGCCGAGCTGGATCGGATCGTAAGGCGCCGCCGGCGCGACGCCCCAGACCGGGCGCGGCCAAGCCGCGTCGTTCCGTTGCCGCGCGATGACGTGGATGTGGAGCTGCGGCGTCACGTTGCCGAGCGCGGCGACGTTGAGCTTGTGCGCCTCGAACAGCTTTTTCAGCGCCCGCGAGGCACGGCCGATTTCGTTGAGCAAGGCCGGTTGTTGCACCGCCGGCACGTCGTGAAAATCGCGCAGGCCTTCGACGCGCGGCACCAGGATGAGCCAGGGATAGTTTGCGTCGTTCATCAGCAGGACGCGGCACAGCGGCCAATCGATCGACGAAAGCCGTGTCCTTGTCGAGTTGTGCGTCGAGACTCCAAGCCATCGCGTCAACCCGCCGTTTGCTGCTGCCGGCGCCGCGTCATTTTTTCGGCGAGGCGCGGCGCCGTGCCCGGCTTGCTCCATGGGCAGACGGCGATGCAGATGCCGCAGCCGTAATTGTCGGCGAAATAGGGCATGCATTTGTCGAAATCGACATACCATTTTTCGGCGCCGCGCACCCATTGCTTGGCGTCGGCAATCGCGGCGGGCGGGCAGGCGTTGCCGCAAACCTGGCACGACAGGCAGAAATCGTCGGCGCCGAAGCGCCGCGGCACATCAGGCAGCAGCGGCATATCGGTGACGACGCCGGCGAGCCGGAAGGATGAGCCGTGCACATTGTTGATGATCGAGCCGTGCTTGCCGAGCTCGCCGAAACCCGCCGCGAGCGCCGCCGGAACGAGGCTGACCGGGCCGGCGCCGGGTCCGCCGTGACCGTGCGCGTTGTAGCCCTGGGCGCGGATCCAATCGGTCAGGCGATGCGCCGCGCGGTGGCCGCGATTGTATTGATCCGCCACTTCGCGCGCCGAGGTCGGCAGCGGCGCCGTCGCCAGGCGCTCGTGATTCATGACCACGCCCATGACCACGATATGAGGCTCGCGCACCTCGTGGCCATCGAAAACCCAACTCGGATCGAGGCGCGCGACGCCGACCAGATCGGCCTGGTTGGCGAGCGCGAATTCTTTTACGCGCGCGGTCCAGGACGCGGCGTCGCCGGCCGCCTTGACCGGCGCGATCGGGCCGGGCTGCGCGCGCCGCTCGGGCGTGGCGAAAATGCCCTTGAGCAGCGGCAGGGTCTCGTAACTGTCATTGACGTGCTTCTGCACGCGGCCGTGCTTGATGCGATCCGGACGCGTCCACATGATGTGCCGCGGCCGGCGCGGCGCGCGCTCGCCCTGCCCGTTGATGACGTTACCGGACTCGGGCGGCATCAGCGCCGCGATCGCGGGCGGCGGCTGCCAGATCGGCAATTTGCGGGTCGACATGGGTTACGATGCTCCTCGGCCTGGCCGGGAGCATCGGCAGCAGACCCAACGCTGTCAATCGGGCGTCGCCGCGGCTAACGGATTTTCTGCGACCACACGACCCAGTAGGGCGCCGAATAGACCCAGAAAGCGCCGCTCGGCAGGTTGTTGTAGCCCTTGTACGAAGTTCCGGTCCAACGCCCGTAATCGTTACATTGGCCGTATTGGCCGACGTCGCTGGGAATGTTGAGCCGCATCATGTAACCGGTATATTTTCCGCCCATGCTCGGATCGGCGCAGCCGCCGTAATTGTTGGCGTTGCCGGCGCGCGCCGCCCAAACGTACCAGTTGGGCGCCGAATAGGACCAATAGGCGCCTTGCGGCAGATTGTTGTGGCCGGCGTATGATGTGCCTTGCCACGCGCCATAATCGTTGCACGCGCCGTAGCGGCCCGCGTCCTGCGGCACCGGAACGATGCGCAAGAGCCCGCGATATTTGCCGCCGAAAGTCGGATCGCACCCGCCCGCCGGCCTTCCGCCGGAAGGCGGCCCGCCCGAAGGCGGCCCGCCCGCCGATGGCGGGGGCGTGGGCTTGTCGGTCGCCGCCGGCGGAATGCCGCCCGGCGGCGGCGCCGGCGGAACGACGCCGGCCGGCTGGCCCGGGGCGGTGGGCGGTTGGCTGAGGCCTTGGGCCAAGGCCGGCGACGCCGCCGCCGACAAGAGAGCGACCGCCAATGCAAGCGAGCTAGTCCGACCGATCATCGCGAATTCCCTCGGATTCCGTTTCAAGGCACTGTCAATAGCCGAAATCCATTTAATTTCCCGTTACTTCACTTCGCCGCGGCGCTGGTTTTGGCGCCGCGCAGCGCCGTGCCCTGCAAGCGCGCCGGCGCGGCGCGCGTGCCCGATCCGCGCTGCGGATACTTCGCCAAGGCGAAGCCTTGCTGATGGCCGGCGCGCACGATGACGGTGAACTTCCAGAACGCCCCGCCCGCGATCGCGGCCATGCCGGCAAAGCCGAGGCAGGTGAGCGCCGAGCGCGGGTCGAGCGCCGCCGCGAGAAACAGCAGCGCCGGAACGACGTGCCCGACCACGTGCAGCCAGGGGCTGGCGGACTCCAATACCTTGCGTGCCAAAGGCCCGATGCCGGCGATTTTCGCGGTGCGGCGATAGACATGCCACAGCGCCAAGTTGACCGCGACCAGAGCCAGGCCGGCGATGCCCAGCCAAGGCGAACCGAGCACGAACCATTTGTAGAAAACGAGATTGGCCAGGCACAGCGCGCCGAAACCTTCGAGCAGGCCGCTCGCGGCGATCATCCAGGGAATGAGCGGCACTCGCCAAGCCGGAATGCCGCGCGCCCGATGCAGAATTTTCGCCTGGGAGAATAGGAAAACCAGCGCCGCCAGCGCCGAGACGTGAATCAGCGCCGGGAGCGAAAAGGCGATTGCGCGCGGCAAGGGCGCCGTAAAAGACAACGACAGCATAAAGTTCGCGCGTCATCCAGGATGTCTGCGGCCGCGCGACCGCGCGCCAGGCGCGGAATTTCCGCCCGATCTTGAGCCAGACGAAGAAAAGCCCGACGGCCATCAGCGCGCCCGCGATCAAAAAGACGAACAGCGCGGCGAAGCCCGCCGAGAGCGGCCAGGACGGCGGGACCAACCCAGCCAGCAAGGCGACCCAGACCGAAACCGCGAGGCCGCTGCTGATGCCGCCGAAGATCCAATTCATCGCCGCGCGCCAATCCCAGAACGTCTGGCGCTGGCCGACCAGCGCATCCGACGGGATCGCTCATGGCGTCCTCGTCCGTGCGGGCCGCGTCCGGCTCGCGGCCGGGCACGGCGGGCGTGGTGTAGAGATATTTGATCTGCGGATCGGTGCCGAGTTCGGCGTGCATCTGGAAATAGGCATTGTCGCGGATCAGCTTCGAGACGTTGCTCTCCGGATCCTTGAAGTCGCCGAAACTGATCGCGCTCGCGATGCAGGCCGAGGCGCAGGCCGGCGTCGCCGCGGGGTCGACGCCGGGTGTCAGCCCCTTGGCCAAGCCATCATCGACGCGATCCTTGCAGAACGTGCATTTCTGCGCGACGCCGAACCGGTCGTCGTGCCGCACCGCTTTCTCTTGCGCGGTTTCGCGGCCGTAATACCAGCGCTGATCGTGCACGATCGTGCGCGCCTGATAGGGACAAGCCACGGCGCAATAGGCGCAGCCGATGCAGATGTCGTAATCCTGGGTGACCAGCCCGTCCTCGCGCTGGCGGGTGGCGCCGGTCGGGCACACCGGCACGCAAGGCGGCTCTTCGCAATGCTGGCAGCCGGTCACGAGAAACAGCCGCTGCACGTCGGGGAACAGTCCGGTCTCGACGTCGATGACCTTGCGCCATTGCACGCCGGGCAGCGTGTCGTTGGCGTGCTTGCAGGCGGCGGTGCAAGTTTGGCAGCCGACGCAGCGATTGACGTCGATGACCATGCCCCAGCGGGGCGTGTCCGGCTTGCCGGCCTGCCGATCCATGTCGGTCATCGCGAGTCCGGTGCCGGGCACGATCGTCACTCCGCCGCTTGGCGCTGGTGGCGATGCGCGTCGCTCGCCTTGTAGACCTTGACGCGCATCAGGTCGGCGCCGCTGCCGGTGCCGTCGGTGAGCTTGAGCGAAATATCGGTGACCGAGTTGAGGCTCGGCAATTTCAGGTCTTTCGCAAACGGCGTTTTCCAATGATCGAACTGGCCGATCATGACGATGCAATCGGGCCGGATGCCCTCGCGCAGCACCGCCTTGCCCCGGGTCGTGCCCGAAACCGATTCGACGACAAGATCGTCGTTCTCGGCGATGCCGAGCTTGCGCGCCGCCGTGCGGTTCATAATCAGCCCGCGATGCCCGGAGATGTTGTTGGCGACCTCGTTGATCAGCGGAATGCCGACATTGGCGCCCCAGGCATATTGGAACGAGCGCGCCGTCATCGCCCAAAACGGATACTCCGCCGGATCGCGGCCGTACTCGCGGGCATATTCGATCCAGATATCGGGGAAGCGCTCGTAGGTCGGCAGGAACTCGTATTCCTCGAGCTGCTTTTCCCACCAATCGACGCCGATTTCCTTCAAGCGCATCGCAAGCTCGCGCCCGTGCCGCGTCAAGCGCTCCTGATAGGGCAACTCGAAGCGGAGATTCTGCTTCTTGAGCGCCGGATAGAGATACCACTCGATCTGCGGGAACGGGCGCAGCAGGAAGCCGTTCTCCTTGAACCAGGCGAGGTCGCGCACCTCCTCGCCCTTGGTCAGATCGTGGGTCGCGGCTTTGCACATCGCGTCCCAGATCTCGGCGCTCCTGGGCGGCTTCGACGGATCGAGCGCGTAGTCGTAGGCGCCGCCGCGATCCTTGAGCGCGGCACCGCCGGCGCCGCGATTGACCGCCTCGACATACTCCTTGAGAAACCCGCCCTGGCGCGCCAACTCGGTCGCGATATCCGTCATGTCGCGCGTGTCGTTGACCGGTTCGACCGGCTGGGCGCGCAGGGTCCAGCCCTCGTGGTGCCAGAAGTTCTGGTTGAACTTGGTGCCGCCGATGCGGATGAGCTGCAGGCTTTCGAGATCGGTCAATTCGGGCAGCAGGATATCGGCGAAATGATTGGTCTCGTCCTCGGTGTAGGCGAAGGCGACGATGAACGGGAATTTCGCCAGCTCGTTGGCGACTTGCGGCGCGTTCCACGACGAGATCGCCGGATTGGTGCGGTAGCAGAACCAGATATCCGGCACCGTCACGCGCGGAAAATTCTTCGGCTGGGTCTTGAGGAACAGCCAGGGCAGATGCGCCGGCCCGAGCGCGGGCGACCACGGCGAGTCCGACACCAGCGGCACCAGCGTTTTATAAGCGTTGCGGATATGCGGCGCGCGCAGCCACTCGTTCGACGAGGTCGGGTTGAATTGATAGCGCATGAAGCCGTCCGGCCCGGGGATGACCGAGCCGACGCGCGATTGCGCCGGGCGCACCAGCTTGACGGCGGTGCCGAGGATGCCGCCCGGCACTTCCAGCGCGCCCACCAGCACGGCGAGAATTTTCTGCGACCAACAGCAATGATAGGCGCCCCAGCCGTTGGCGATGCCCTTGCCGACCATGACCGCGACCGGGCGGAATGGCAGGGTCTGCCCCTCGATCTCGATGGTTTCGCCGATGCAGGCATGGGCCAGATATTCGTCGGCGATACGCCGGATCTGCTCCGCCGCGATGCCGCATTCCTCGGCCGCCCAATCCGGCGTGTAGGGCTTCATGTGGTCGAGCAGTTTTTGGAACGCGGGCTTGGCTTCGCAACTGTCGTGCCGCGTTTTTTCGTGATCGGGGCCGATTTCGAGCCCGGCGACCCGGTAGGTGCCGGTCATTGCGGGTCGCTTGACCGCGGCATCGAAAGGCTTGGCGCAATTGTCGTCGAGATCGAAAAACAGCGGCTTCTCGCTCGCCGGATCGCGCAACAGCCAGCCGTTGGGTCCGACGAGATAGGGCGAATTGGTGCGCTCGGTCAGGAACGGCACGTCGCAAACTTCTTCCCACTTGCGCTCGTGCAGGATGCGATGGATGAGGCCGAACAGGAACGCGGCGTCGGTCTTGGGCTTGATCGGCACCCACTCGGCGGAGACCGCGCCCGAAATCGACATATGCGGCTCGACCTGCACCCGCTTGACGCCGCGCGCGCGTCCGTCGGCCTCGCGCCAAATTCCGACGACGCCGTGCGAGGCCTCGATATTGGCGCCGCAATTGATGACGTAATTCACATAGGGCGTATCGGGCGAGACGATGAAGGCGCGGTGCCAGAACTCGCCGTAGAGATGCTCGGAATGGTAGCACTTGACGCCTTGCCCGGCGCCGAAGCCCTGATCGACCGGGCCCCAGGCCGCCATGAAAGCCGGCCAGGTGCCCATATATTGCACCGGCGTGCCGCCGCCGCCGGTCGAAACCGCGAGGCGCGGATAGCCGCTGTCGTCCTTGACGCCCGCCGCCCGGACGTCGCGCAGCTTCTGGCCGACGATGTCGTAGGCCTCGTCCCACGAAATCGGCACGAAGCCGGGATCCTGGTCGCGGCCCTTCTTGGGATTGGTCCGCTTCATCGGCTGCTTGATGCGATTGGGATTGTAGGTTTTCTGGATCAAGCCGTAGGCCTTGACGCAAATCCGCCCGCCCGCGGGATGGGCATGGCCGATATCCCAATTCGACTCGATGCGCGTCGCCACGCCGTCCTCGACCTCGACCTTGAGCAGGTCCGGCCCGGCAACGCATTGATAGCAGTAGATGGGGACGTGTTTCTTGCCTGATTTGGGCCGCGGTGTGGTCATGAAGCCGCTCTTTGCTGTTGCGCCGCTATTGCCGGCGATGACGCGTCAAGAATTCGGTTGGACTGACGATTTCGCAATCATTATAGGCTCGGAGCGCGAGAAATGCCTTATCACCGGTTACGATGTAAGCGGCTTCAACGGCAGCCGCGAGAGAAATGAAAGCATTGTCGTCTGGGTCCGTAGCGACGGTCAGCATCGGAACGGGGTCGAACATAACGGATACTTGCACGACGTGACCGAAAAACCGACTTCGACTTTGCGGCGACACCCATCGAGCAAATTTGGGTTGCCACATTTTTGCGGCGAGTTCCGCAAGAGTTCGCGCGGCTGACGGCCGGTCGATATAGTTCGATTGCGACGGCGACGGCGCGGGCGGCACCGCCCCTTGGCGTGATGATTGCGCTGAGCAATACATTTGTGTCGAGAACGATGTAATCATCCCGCATCGCGCAGCCACTTGCGCAGCTCCTGGATGTCCTTGTTCTTCATCCCGCGTTGCCGCATGTCGGCATTGATCTCGCGGACAATCCTCATGAAGTCGCGGGCGCCCTCGCCGCCGGCGATTGAAGCTTGTCTTACAAGCGCCGGTTTTGCCGCCCGCGCTTTTTTTCTGCCGGCCCGATTTGGAGAGCGAGTATCCATGTTTCCCTGCCTCGATTGAACTGCGCCTCGTATCGCGCCTAACCGCCCCTTGCCGCCTTGACCTTGTCCGACTTCTTCTTCAGCCGTTCGCCTTGCTTCGCTTTGTCGACGACGAAGCGGATGTGCTTGGCTTTGCCGGCCAGGTCGATCTCGTCGCGGACCTCGATTTCGAAGACGACGCGCGGCAGCGCCAGCTCGACGACCTTCGCGGTAACGGAAATCGTCTGCCCGACCAGGGTCGGCGCCAAGTGATCGATCTCGATGCGCGCGCCGACCGAATCCTCGCCCGCCTCGTGGTGCTGCAGCAGCAGATCGCGGCAGGTATGTTCCATGTCGCGGCACATGGCGGGCGTCGCATAGACGCGCAGCTCGTCGCCCATGAAGGCGATGGTGCGGTCGCGGTCGATCGCGAAGCCGGTGGTGTGGGCGCTGCCGATTTGCAGGGTCGGTTTCATGCGGAATTGTTCCTTTGCTTGCGCTAGCCGCGTTTCGCCGGATCGCTGTAGAGGCGGCGGATTTCGGTCTTCAATATCTTGCCCATGGCGCTCTTGGGAAGCTGCGGCAGGAACGCCATCTGGCGCGGAATCTTGTAGCCGCCGATGCGGGCGCGGCAATGCTCGATGATCTTCTCCTTGTCGAGCGCCTTGCCGGGCGCCGGCACGATCGCGGCAAACAGCGCCTCGCCGTATTTCTCGTCCGGCACGCCGACCACGGCGCACTCGGCCACGTCGGGATGCTGATAGAGCGCCTGCTCGACCTCGACCGTGTAAACATTTTCGCCGCCGGTGATGATCATGTCCTTCTTCCGGTCGAGAAGATACAGATAGCCTTCGTCGTCCATGCGCCCGACATCGCCGGTGCGGAACCAGCCGTCGCGGATCGCGGCGGCGGTGACATCGGGCAGGTTGAGATAGCCCTTGGTGACGTTGGGCGCGCGCACCGCGACCTCACCCGCCTCTCCTAGCGTCGCTTCGTGGCCGCGGTCGTCGCAAATCTTCATGTCGACGCCGACGATCGGCCGCCCGACGGATTTGAGGCGCGACAGGTCGCCCGACGCGACCGCGCGGCGATGCTCGGCATCGGACAAGATAGTGAGGATCGGCGAAGTTTCGGTAAGCCCGTAGCCCTGCACGATCTCGACGCCCTTGAACGCCGCGATCGATTTCGCGATCCACTCCGGCGCCATCGGCGCCGAGCCGTAGAGGAAGGCGCGCCAGCTTTTCAAGTCGAAATCCGCCGGCGCGAGCTCCTGCAGCGTGACGATGATCATGGTCGGCGCGAGCATGGTCCAGGTGGCTTTGAGATCCTGGATCGTCTGCAGGAAATTGCGCGGCGCGAATTGCGCGAGATAGGAATGCCCGCCGCCGATCAGGGTGAAGCCGGTGCCGAGCAGGTCGGCCGAATGGAACATCGGCGCGATGTGGAGATAGACGTCGTCCTCGCGGAAGAACATCGTCTCGCCGCATTGCATGCCGTTCGAGACGACGTTGCGATGGGTCAGGCGCACGCCCTTGGAACGCCCCGTGGTGCCGCCGGTGTAGAGCAGGATGGCGTCGTCGTCCTCGCGGCTTTCGCGCCGCTCGAGCGGCGCGGTTTCCTGCAACAGCGTTTCGTAGTCCGCGAACTTGCCGCCGAGCGGCCGCGGCGAAACGGCGAATGCACGATCCGCCCAGGGCGCCAGCTCGGGCTTGTCGAGCAGCGGCAGGAAAGGCTCATCGACGGCGACCGCCTTCACGCCGGCATCCTCAAGAATATAGGCGATCTCGGGTGCCGCGAGGCGGATATTGACCGGCACCGGCACGGCGCCCGACCAATAGCCCGCGTGCAGCAGCTCGCAATGGCGGAACGTGTTGCGCGAGAGAATGCCGAAGCGGTCGCCCTGTTTGACGCCGCGCCGCGCCAGCACGCCGGCGGCCCGCGCCACCCGGTCGAGATGCGCGCGCCAGCTCCAGGTGCCCTCGTAATCGACAATGGCGCGGTTCTTGCCGTGCAGCCGCCGGCAACGATCGAGCGCCGATGATATGGTGAGCATGATCTGCCCCGATAGTTCGCGCCAGCTTAGCGCGTTCTTGACATCAGGCGAGCGCTATTCCGCCGCGCGGGCAGCCGGGGCCGGTGCCGCCAGCAGTGCCGCGAGATTGACGCCTTCGGGATCGGCCAGCGCCGCGTCGCGGGCGCGGCGCAGCAGGCCGGCGTCGGGCCGGTTGGCGGCCAGCGCCGGGCCGATCACGAGTTCGGCGATCCGGGCGAAATTCCCGGTGCCGCGCTTGTGCGTGTCGCCATAGCCTTTGACCAGCCGCGCCAGTTCGACGACTTCGAGCGCGTAGTCGCGCCCCAGCGGTGCCGCGCGGCGCACGAGATCGAGCCAGGCCTCGATCTGCTTCTGCTCCTCGGCATAGCGATAGCCGATGCGGCGGATGCCGCGCAGCCCCGCCATGCCGCGCAGGCGGAAGAAACCCCACAGCGTGTCGGTGCGGACATAGAGGCCGATATGAGTCTTGCGCTTGCGGCCGGGTTTCTTCTCGGCCCAGCGCAAGATCGGCCGCGCGATCGCCGGCGGCAGCAGCGAGGAATATTCGTCGATGCCGGGCTTGAGGAACTCGGTGACTTTGACGAGCTGATCGGGCCGCGCCTGCACGTCCTTGCGCATGCGCTGGAAACGCGAGGCGCGGGTCTTGAGCTGCGCCACGCGGATCACGTCCTCGAAGGTCATGCGCAAGCCGAGATGGCGCGCGGTTTCGATCGTGAGCTTGAAATCGCCGTCGCCGCGCGCCTTGTCGATCGCCAGCACGGTGCCGAGCCGGTCGAGATAGAGATGCGCGTATTTCGCGTCTTGATAATCGAGCGTGCGGCCGCAGGCTTCGAGCACCATCGGTTGAGCGCTTTTGGGAAAATCGCGCTCGATGCGCTGGCGCAGCTCGGCGGCGGCGGGATGCTCCGCGGCCGCGGCCGGCTTGGCCTCGGCGCGCTTCGCCTTCATCTCGACGATGTCGCCCTTGGCATAAGCGAGGCCGGCTTCGAAGCCGGCGAGATTGGATTTGACCGCCTTGCCCTCGTCCTTGATCGCGCCTTCGAGGATTTCGCGCGCGATCGGCAGCACGCCGCTGCCGGCTAGTGCGCCGAGAATGACGGCGTTGATGACGCTGCCCGAATCCTGCGCCGCGCGCTCCATGTCGAACAGGATGCTGCGCTTGGCCATCTGCTTGGCGGCGGCGGCGAGCTTCTCGCCGTCGTAACGCCCGTCGCCCATCGCCATTTTCTCGCCCAGCGCATAGACGCGATGGGTGGACGCGATGAGGAGCGTGCGATTCGGATCGACGAAGCCTTTCTCGATCACCCGGCCGGTTTCGACCAGCTCGGTCGCGATCACGACGTCGAGATCGCCCGGGCCGGGATAAAGATCGAGGACGGGTTCGCGATCTTGAATCTCGGCGTAAGGCACCGGCACGATCTCGATGTAATAGGTGGTGGCGCCGGTGCGTTGCGCCACGCCGGGGATCGACGTTGCCTGCACCGGCAATCCCGCCTTGCGCGCCGCGCTCACCAGCCAGGCGGTGAGCACGCCACCGCCCTCGCCGCCCATGGCGGCGATCAGCACGGTGACCGGGCGCGGAGTATCTTTCGCCATCGGATCCGCCTCAGGCCGCCTTGGCCGCTTCTTCGGGCTCCATCACGGCGACGCCGAGCGGTGGCGCGAGACGGACCGCTTCTTTCGACAGGAACGGGCGGATGATCGACTGCCGGATCGTGGCCAGCGTCCGCTCCCACTTGCTCGGATTGTAGACGATCTCGGCGCGGTAGAAGGACGGGCACAGGATCGCCGCATGCGCGACCTCGCCGCACAACCCGCAGCCGACGCAGCCGGTGTTGACATGGGCGATCGGGTCCTGGCGCAGCGGATCGGGATTGTCCTTCACCGTCAGCGACGGGCAGCCCGAGAGCCGGATGCAGCTATGGTCGCCGGTGCACACATCGTCGTCGATGCCGAAACGCTCGCGCGTCGCGCGCTTGCCCTCGGCCAATTGCTTGGCGCGCTCGGAGCGCACGCGGCGCTGCTTGGCCAACATGCACTCGCTTTCGGCGATGATGACCTTCAAGCCTTTCTCGGCCGTGGTCAGCGCTTCCTTGAGCGTGTCGACCATCTTGCTGACACTGTAAGTGCGCACCTTGCGCATCCAGCGCACGCCGAGCGAACGCACCGTGCCTTCGATCGACATGCGCGATTCGGAGAACTCGCCCTTTTTCGGGCTCGACGGCAGGAACTGCCAGCCGGTCGCCGAAGTGTAGCCGTTCTTCATCACGACGAGGACCGAGTCGTTCTTGTTGTAGACCGCGCTGGCGACGCCGGTGGTCAAGCCGTTGTGCCAGAACCCGCCATCGCCCATCACCGAGATGATGCGCTTGTTGAAATTCGGCCCGACGCCGGTCGAGCTTGCCAGGCCGAGGCCGTAGCCGAGCACGGTCTGGCCGAGATTGAACGGCGGCAGGGTCGAAAACGTGTGGCAGCCGATATCGCAACTGATATGCGTCTTGCCCAATTCGCGCTCGACCAGCTTGATCGCGGTGAACACCGGCCGCTCGGGGCAGCCGGTGCAGAAGGTCGGCGGCCGCGGCGGCACGGGGGCGCCGAGATAGCCCATCGCCTTGGTCTTGAGGCTGCCGATGTGCTGGACGCGGCCGATCGCCATCGCCGTATCGACGCCGCGCGGCTTCACGCCGTCCATGAACCTGCCGATGCCGGTCTGCACCACGTCGGCGGTGTACTGCCCGGCCATGGGCAGGAAATCCTTGCCGTGAATCTTGGTTTGCACGTCGGCGCGGCGCAGCGCCACGTTGACGCCCTGCTCGATGTAGTCCGGATGGCCTTCTTCGACCACGAGCACGTGTTGCTTGCCGGCGCAGAATTTCGCGATCTCATCGTCGACCAGCGGATAGGTTACCGTCATGCAATAGATCGGCACGCGCGAATTGCCGTCATAGTCGGCGAGGCCGAGATGATTGAGCGAGCGGATCACCGTGTTGTAGAGCCCGCCCTGGCAAATGATGCCGACCTCGTCGAGGTCGCCGGAGAAAAATTCGTTGAGCTTGTGGTCGCGGATGAACTTGATCGCCGCCGGCAGGCGCCGCCCCATCTTGTCGCGTTCTTGCGCGAAGGTGACCGGCGGCAGCGCGATGCGCGTCAGGTCGAAATTCGGCTCGTTCACCTTGTTGTGCGCCGACCAGTTCGGCATGCGGTTGTTCTTGGCCACGAAGCGGCCCTGCACGTGGCAGGCGAGAATGCGGAGCTGGATGAACACCGGCTGGTTCGACGCTTCGCTGAGCTCGAAGGCTTTCTCGACGCATTCGACGATCGAGGTGAGATTGGGCCGCGGGTCCATCAGCCAGATCGAGGACTTCATCGCGAAGGCGTGGCTGCGCTCCTGGATGATCGAGGCGCCCTCGCCGTAATCCTCGCCGATGACGATGACGGCGCCGCCCTTGACCCCGACCGAGCCGAGATTCGATAGCGCATCGGAGGCGACATTGGTGCCGACCGTCGATTTCCACGTCACCAGGCCGCGAATATCGTATTGGATTGAAGCGCCCAGCATCGCCGCGGCGCCGGCCTCGTTGGCGTTGATCTCGAGGTGGACGCCGTATTGGTCCATGATGTCTTTCGCTTCCGAAAGGACATCGACGAGATGCGAGACCGGCGATCCCTGATAGCCGCCGACATAGGAGACGCCGGCTTGCAGCGCCGCCTTGGTCACGGCCAGGATGCCTTCGCCCTCAAAAATCTCGCCGTCGCCCTTCTTGAGCGATTGGACTTCCTTGGCAAACGAACGTTCGAGCATCGGCTCAGTCTCCCGCGCGGCAGTGCGGCGCGATTCTGGCCCTATTTCCCGGTTTGGCAAGGCTTTATCGCGAATGGGCGCGGCGCAATTAACGGATGGAAACCATGCCGGCGGATCGGCAAGATTCGGAATAGTAGTGCCGTCATCCCGACCGGAGCGCGCTTAAGCGCGCGAAGCGGAGGGACCTCGCGCGGACTAGCGTCGCGCCGTCGGTCCCGTTCATGCTAGTCCGCCCGAGATCCCTCCGCTTCGCGCCGCGTTGCGGCGCTCCGGTCGGGATGACGACCTTGCTTCATGCGAAAGCCATGCCCGGAACCGCGCTCAAAACCCGCCTCGCCGCCCTCGATTGGCCTTCGATCCAAACGCGGCTTGCCGACACCGGATCGGCCACCGCCGGCCCGCTGCTGACCCCGGCCGAATGCGCCGGACTGATCGCGCTTTACGGCGACGACGCGCGCTTTCGCAGCCGCGTCGTCATGCAGCGCCACGGCTTCGGACGCGGCGAATACAAATATTTCGGCGACCCATTGCCGGCGATCGTCGCCGCCTTGCGCGAAACGCTTTATGCGCGCCTGGCGCCCTTGGCGAACCGATGGGCGAAACAACTCGGCCGCGGCGCGGCCGCGGCCTATCCGAAGTCGCTATCCGGCTATCTCAAGCAATGCCACGCCGCCGGCCAGACGCGGCCGACCCCGCTCATGCTGCGCTACCGCGCCGGCGACTATAATTGCCTGCATCAGGACCTCTACGGCGACCTCACCTTTCCCATTCAGGCGACGATCCTCCTCAGCAAGCCCGGGCAAGAATTCGCCGGCGGCGAGTTCGTCCTGGTCGAGCAGCGGCCGCGCATGCAGTCGCGCCCCGACGTCGTCGCGCTCGGCCAAGGCGAGGCGGTTTTCTTCGCCGTCAACGAGCGGCCCATGGCGGGCAAACGCGGGACCTACCGCGTCCGTCAGCGCCACGGCGTCAGCCAAATTCGCGCCGGCGAGCGCGTCACCCTCGGCGTCATATTCCACGACGCGCGCTAGGCCGGCGCGGCTCCGGCCTACTTGATTGCGTCGGCGCCGGCCTTGGCGATCTGGCCATCCTGTTCCGACGTGACGCCGGAAACGCCGATGGCGCCGACAATCTTGCGCCTGTTGTTCGATTTTGCCCGGATGCGCGAAACGGGCTAGCGTCGAGACTAGCGCGCCCGTGAAGGCGCGCCAGCCCTGTTGTGTTGGGCCCGGCGCCGCGGCCGTTGTCTCGGCCCGGCCGCAACCCTAAAACAGAACACGGTGGGAGGTCGAGTATTCCATGAACGTTGCCGCATTTCTGCACCGCTCGGCGCGCACCTGGGGCGAGCGGCCGGCCTTGGCGCTGGGCGCGCGAACCGTGGCGACCTATCGGGAATTCGCGCAAAAATCGGCCGCGCTGGCGCGCAGATTGCGCGCCGATTTCGGGTTGGTGCCGGGCGACCGCGCCGCCATCGCGATGAACAATTGCCCCGATTACATGATCGCCAAATACGCGATCTGGCATGCCGGCCTGTGCGCCGTGCCCGCCAATGCCAAGCTGCACCGCAAGGAATTGCAATTCATCCTCGAAAATTCCGGCGCCAAGCTGCTGTTCACCGGCGGCGCCGCGGCCGAGGCCCTGTCCGGCATCGAGCGCGACGTGCCGGCGCTGAAGCGCGTCGTTTCCATCGACGATGGGGATTGGCCGAAGCTGCTCGCCGGCGACGCCATGGCGATGGCCGAGGTGGCGCCCGAGGACAATGCCTGGCTCTTTTATACCAGCGGCACGACGGGGCGGCCCAAGGGCGCCACCTTGAGCCATCGCAATCTCGTGGCCGCGGCGATGAACTACTTCGCCGATTGCGACCCGATCTCGAGTTCCGATTGCATCATCCACGCGGCGCCGATGTCGCACGGCTCGGGCATGAACGGCATCGCCCATGTCGCGGCGGCGGCCAATCAGGTGACGCCGGAGAGCGGCCATTTCGATCCCGCCGAGATCGTCGATCTCGTCAACCGCCTGCCCGGCTCGACCTTTTTTTTCGCGCCGACCATGGTCGTGCGCCTGCTGCAAAGCCCGGCGCTCGACCGGCTCAAACTCGGCAACCTCAAGACGATCGTCTATGGCGGCGGGCCGATGTATGTGCAGGACTTGTTGAAAGGCATCGACCGCCTCGGCCAGAAATTCGTCCAGATCTACGGCCAGGGCGAAGCGCCGATGACGATCACGGGCCTGACCCGCGCCATGCACATGGACACGCAACATCCGCGCTATCTCGAACGCCTGGGCTCGGCCGGCCCGGCGCGCACCGATGTCGAAGTGCGCATATTCGACGAGGACGAGCGCGCGGTGCCGGCCGACGCCATCGGCGAAATCGTGTGCCGCGGCGACGTGGTGATGAAGGGCTATTGGAACAATCCCGAAGCCACGGCGGCGGCGCTCGCCGGCGGCTGGCTGCACACCGGCGATCTCGGCAGCATCGACGCCGACGGCTTCGTGACCTTGAAGGACCGCTCGAAGGACATGATCATCTCGGGCGGCTCGAACATCTATCCGCGCGAAATCGAGGAGGTGCTGCTGAAGCACCCCGACGTGCTCGAATGCTCGGTCGTCGGCCGGCCGCACCTCGATTGGGGCGAGGAGGTCATCGCCTTCGTCGTCGCCAAGCCGGGGCGCGCTCTTGCCGAAAACGCGCTCGACGCGCTCTGCCTCGACAACATCGCCCGCTTCAAGCGGCCGAAAGAGTACCGCTTCGCCGCTTCGCTGCCGAAGAACAATTACGGCAAGGTGCTGAAAACCGAGCTGCGGGAAATGTTGAAGAAGGAAGGCGAGCAATGAATTGCCCTTGGCGCCCAGCGCCGACGCTTCGACGAACGCCAATAAAACTTCGTCATCCCGACCGGAGCGCGCTTTTGCGCGCGAAGCGGAGGGACCTCGCGCGGACTGGCGTGGCGCCGATATGCGCATTTGCGCTCGTTCATTCGAGGTCCCTCCGCTGCGCGCCGCGTTGCGGCGCTCCGGTCGGGATGACGGCAGATTTTTCTTAGCTGGCTCGCGCAATTCGGAGGACGACGAATGCGTTCCGTTTCCATCATCGGCATCGGCTCGACGCCGTTCGGCCGGCACAAGCAGACGGCGCTCGAGGATTTGGCCGCAACCGCGGCGCGCGACGCGCTGGCCGATGCCGGGATCGGCGCCGGCGAGATCGGCGCGTTCTATCTCGGCAATTTCATCGGCGGCGTCTTGACCGGGCAGGAAGTGCTCGCCGGCCTGGTCGGCCATCAATTGGGCCTGCCGCTGTCGACGCCGTGCACCAAGGTGGAAGGCGCCTGCGCCTCGGGCGGCATCGCGTTCCGCCAGGCCTGGATGAGCGTCGCCTCGGGCCTGTGCGATTTCGCCATCGCCGCCGGCGCCGAGAAAATGTCCCACGCCTCGACCGGGCGCGTCACCGAAGCGCTCAATTGCGCCATGGATATGCGGCGCGACGGCGTCACCGGCCTGTCCTTCCCAGGCTATTTCGGGCTCGCCGCGCGGGTTTACGGCCAGGCGCAGCCCGCATGGCGCAGCCATTTGACGGCGGTGACGCGCAAGAACAAGGCGAACGGCTTGAAGAATCCGCTGGCGCAAATGGGCGAGGATGTCAGCGCCGCCACGGTCGAGAATTCGTTCCTCGTCGCCGATCCGCTGCGGCTCTACGATTGCTGCCCGATCAGCGACGGCGCCGCCGCCGTGGTGCTGGCGGCGAGCGACGCGGTGCGCGAGCGCGTGTCGCGCGCCGGAAGCAAGGCGCCGATCCGCATCGCCGCCACGGCGCAAAGCCGCGGCACGCCCAACGTGGCGGGGATCAAGGATTTGTGCAGCTTCGAGGCCACGATCGTCGCGGCGCGCGCGGCGCTCGGCCAGGCGGGCTTGTCGGCGCGCGACATGGATTTCGTCGAGCTGCACGATTGCTTCTCGCTCACCGAAATTCTCGACAGCGAGGATTTGGGCGTGATCCCGCGCGGCCAGGCCGGCGCCTGGACCGTCGAGGGCCGCACCCGCGCCGACGGCGACATGCCGATCAACGCCTCGGGCGGCCTGCTCGCCAAGGGCCATCCGGTCGGCGCCACAGGGATCGGCCAGATCTACGAGGCGGTGCAACAATTGCGCGGCGCGCACGCCAACCAGGTGAAAGATGCCGCGATCGGCATGACGCACAATCTCGGCGGCGCCGGCGTCGTTTGCACGGTTTCGATTTTGCAGCGCGCCGATGCCTGAGCCTCTCGCCCTGGGCCAGGCCGGCCGCCTCGTGAGCTTCACCGTCATCCGCAAAGCGCCCGCCGCCTTCGCCGACGAGCCGCTTTACGCCGTCGCCATCGTCGATCTCGCGGGCGGGCGCCGCGTCACCGGCCGCCTCGAGCCCTTCGACCCCGCGCCCGCGCTCGGCGCCGCCGTCACGCTCACGCGCCTGCACAAGGACATTCCCGTGTTCGGGCCGGGATAGCGAATCGCATCATATGCGTCGTCATCCCGACCGGAGCGCGCATTTGCGCGCGAAGCGGCGGATCGCACAGCGATCCGCGGGACCTCGCGCGGACGAGCGTGGACGTGCCATGCGGGATCGCGCGAATTTGCCCGAGGTCCCTCCGCTCCGCGGCGCTACGCGCCGCTCCGGTCGGGATGACGACTAAAATGAATTCGATCGACCGGACAACACGGAAAGGGCACTAACCGCCATGGCCAGGGACATCCGCTACGAAAAACACGGCCGCGTGCGCCTTATCACGATCGACCGGCCGGCGAAAATGAACTCGCTCGATTTCCGCGCCAACGAAGCGCTGGTCGAGGCGTGGCGCGAATTCGACCGCGACGACGGCGCGCGCGTCGCCGTCATCACCGGCGCCGGCGACAAGGCGTTCTGCGCCGGCGCCGATCTCAAGACCTATACGATGGCCTTCGCGACGCGGCCCGCGCCCGAATTCCGCAAGCGCTACACCAACGGGCCGGGCTTCGGCGGCATCACGCGCCATCTCGAAATCTGGAAGCCCATCATCGCCGCGATCAACGGCTACGCCATGTCGGGCGGGCTCGAGCTCGCGCTGGCCTGCGACATCCGCTTTTGCTCGCCCAATGCCGAGTTCGCATTGCAAGACGTGCAATGGGGCTTCCACGCCTGCGACGGCGCGCTGATCCGCCTGCCCTGGATCGTCGGCCTCGGCCACGCGATGGAATTGTTTCTTTCCGGCAGCAGCATCGATGCGCCGCACGCGCACCGCATCGGCCTGGTCAACCGCATCGTGCCGCAAAAAAAGCTGCTCGCCGAAAGCCTCGCCTATGCCGAGAAACTGGCGAGCCGCGCGCCGCTGCCGCAACAACTCGGCAAGGAAGTCGTGCTGCGCTCCCTCGGCCGCCCGCTCGAAGACGGGCTGCGTTTCGAATCCCGCTCCTTCCACGACCTCGCCCACACCGAAGACCTCAAGGAAGGCACGGCGAGCTTCGCCAAGAAGCGCAAGGCCCGCTTCAAGGGACGATGAAGCGGGCGGCGCCGAAGGCCGCCAAGTTTCGGTGTTGGAAGTTGGCGGCCTTCGGGAACGAACAAGCCTTGGCGGTTCGCAGCACGGAACTCCCGCATTTTGGGGCCATGCCCGCCTCAAGCCGCGATTCCCGCCGAAGGCCGCCAAATTTTCCCCGCTCCAGCTTGGCGGCCTTCGGCGCGGTCGGGGAAACCTCACACTTCATCCCTCTCCCCTTGCGGGAGCGGCACACACGAGAGCGCGCCGCCGAGGCAAACGAGTGAGGCAGCTAACCGAAGTCGGGGCAGCGACGATCCTCGACGTAGAAGACACCCCAGATGTTCAAGGCGGGGTTCACCGCTTTTACGATCGTGGCCACCAACGCGGTGCCCTTGGCCGCGAGATAGAATCTTGGGATGCTTCGTATGCTTGGCGGCGTTTGCGACGAGTTTGGCAACGGTCTTGAGTACCTGCGCCGCTTCCTTGAGATCCGCCTTCACACACGCAGTCGGATGGGCAAAGTTCTTTCCAGCGACGGTCGCCGGCGTGCGCGCGCAGGTCGCCTCCCAGCTCTGGCCCGGCGGAATGCCCCAGAGCACCGACGAAAAGCTCCGCATTCCCCACCCTTTGTTGTCGAAGATCACGCAGCCGTTGTCCTTGAACTCGCCCCATCGGAGCTCGGCCCGGGGCTGGCGGCACGACTCGTCGCCTTGCACGACGAATTCGCCCCACATCGCGGCGCGTGTGTTGACGCAGCGCGTCGGATTCGCGTGGCGCCGCCCGTTGATAACGGCATCCTTGCTCGCGCAGGCGCGTTCCCACGACTGCCCCGGCGGAATTCCGTGCAGGATCGCCGAATACTTCGCAACGGCGTCGCCGACGCATTCCTTCTTGAACGGGCCCCATTGGGTGGCGCGGGCATCGGCTGCGGACAGCGCGTCGATCGCGATCAAGGCAAAGCCCGCGGCCGCGGCGGCGCGCGCGCCTGCGAACCACCGGGGCCGAGTTGTGCTGTCGAACATCCCTCTTTCCCTCCCAAGTTGCAGCCGCTTGCAGCATAGCCGCCGCGCGCATCCGAACCGTCGCGACGCGATGGGTGCCGATTGCAACTCTTGCACGGCACGATCGACACACGCAAGCATGGCCTTGCTCAACGAACTTTGCTCCAGTCATTGGGGAACCGACGCTGTGCCGTTCCCATTGCAGCGCCTGCTCGATCGGCTCCCATGGCGTCGCCGCGTTCGGCGGCGACGCGGTTCCGAAGCCGTCTGCCGCGATCGCGGCCTACACCGCGCATTCGGACATTGCGCGCGACGAGCCGCCGACCTTCGCCGTCGTCGATTCACCGGCGTCCCGCGCCGCCGACGTTGCCGAGACCAAAGACCTCGACGAACACACGGTGCCCGACCACGACGCGGCCGGCACCATCGCCGCCCTCACGATCGAGCACGCGCGCGCCGACATCGCGCAATTCTCGTTCGAGCAAATCGCGGCATAGACGGCGGCGCGGCCCCTGCAACCGGCTGCGAATTTTTCTGGCGAAGCGTATCCGGTGCCGGTTCGATCCAAGTGCCTTGCCCAAGTCCGCGAACGATGCGAGCCTGAACCGAAACAATAGAGAGGCTGTCATGCCCGCTATCGATATTTTTTGCAGGCAAATTCGCAGTCGTTCACGAGAACATCAACACGCGATGTGCCTCATGTCTAAGGCGGGCTTAGCGGGTCAAATGGGAGCAATTTTGCGCCAGGAATTAGACTCGATGGTTCGGGTAATTTACCTGCTTGCCCAAACTCCCGATCACCGAGCTTCGCTGATTGATTCCGCGGTGAGTGGAAAAAAATGGTTTCAGAAAAAATCTAAGGGCGCGGTTACTGACAAAGAAATGGTTGAATTGGCCCAGCGACTTCAAGGTTGGACCCTTTCGGTCTACAAGTTTGGCTGCGCCTTCATAAATCTATCTGCCATACATGATTACAATGACCGCGATCCGCTCAGGCAGCTTCCGGTTCATGAACGAAATGACATTATACAACATTGCCGCCATTACCACGGTGGCCCGTCCTCAAGCGATCCGAAATTTATCGACCTCGTTCCCTATTTTCCCCGCGTGTTAGAAAAAATTTCTCAAAACTTGGAGTGCTATATCAACAGCTTGGGAAGCGGGGCTTCGCTCGACGCAGTCGAATCTTGCTAGATATTTCGCTACAACATGCGATCGAGTTGATGGCGAAGTTTGTCGAGCAGGGGAAGTCAAAGTCAGGCTCGCCCTAGCGCCTCGACAGATCGCTGGCAAAGCCCGACCGCATCGAAACGAATCTCGCTTGATTGAGTTGCTTTAATCTGATAACTATTTGCCGTGACAAGGCCCCGCGACCCGACCCTCGACGTGCTGCTCGATCTCGACGGCCAGGTGCTCGTGGTGGACCCGGCGGGCGGCCATTGGGTCCGCTTCGTTGTGACGCGGGTGCCGGTGTCGCCGGAAAAGCCGCATGGCCTGGATTATTCGCTAACGCTGCATGGGCCGAATGGCGAGCGGCTGGTCGGCTTCGACAATGCCCATGCGGTGGCGAAGCAGAAGCAGGGCGCGCCGCGGGACCATCGCCACAGGCTGAGAACGATCAAAGCCTATGAATATCGCGACGCGGCCAGTTTGCTCGGCGATTTCTGGAACACGGTGGATGGGGTGTTACGGGAAAGAGGAGTAATTCCATGACGACCCTGAAAGTGGGCATCGCGAGCTATGCGGACATGAAGGCCCGCACCATGGCGGTGGCGCGCGGCAGGCGGCGCGTGGCGCGCGGCGAGCCGAAAGTATGGTTCACATCGACCGAATCCTTCGCCAAGGTGTTGTCGGCGGGAAATCGCGACCTGTTGCGGATCATCGTCGAGAACGCGCCCGGCTCGCTCGACGAGCTGGCGCGGATCACCGGCAAGGCCAAATCGAACCTGTCGCGGACCTTGAAGACGATGGCGGGCTACGGCCTTGTCCGCCTGGAGCGCGGCGAGCGGGGCCGGATCACGCCGAGGGTCGTCTACGACCGGGTGGCACTTGACCTGCCGCTCAGCCGGTCGCGGATCGTTGGCTGAGCCATGAACGCTTGGACGCGAGGAAGCCACGAACTCCGGGGAGCGTTCGGCGATCGAGGACGAGAAAACGCATGCCCATCGCCGCATTGTCCCGGATAGCGGCGGGAAGGACATCGCTTGATCGAACGCTCGTTCGTCCCGAATCTGCCATTTCTGCCGAAGATGATCATCCTCGCTCATCGCGCGCCCGAAGGTGATCATCCGCCAAAATGATCATCTTCCGGAATCATTGGATTTTTTTCGCGGGCGTTTTCCCCATAATGGGGCCTCACCGCGGCTAAGCCCTTGATTCAGCTCGAAGATGATCATTTTCGCCGATTTTCCCAACACACAGAAATGATCATCTTCGCGAATCGTTGGATTTTTTGCCGCCCGCCCGCCCTTGCTGGGCGCTCCGTGCCCATTGCGCGCGGCGTCGCGGCTGGGGCATGCTTGCAACAGGTTCACCAAGAAACCTAGGGAGGCACCATGCCCACGCGTCGAATTCTGCTCGCATCCGCGCTGGCCACAGCACTCGCCGGCCTTGCTCCGGCGCCCGAGGCCGCGGCGCAGGAAAAATCCGTGCTGCGCGCCGTGCTCCATGCGCCGCTGCGCATCCCCGACCCGATCGTCACCACCGCCTACATCAACCGCAATCACGGTTACATGATCTACGACACGCTGTTCGCGGTCGATGCGGCGCAGAAGATCCAGCCGCAAATGGTCGAGCGCTGGGAAGCCAGCGCCGACAAGATGACGTGGACGTTCACGCTGCGCGACGGCTTGAAGTTCCACGACGGCGCGCCCGTCACCTCGGCCAACGTCATCGCCTCGCTCGTGCGCTGGGCCAAGCGCGATTCGATGGGCCAGGCGATGGCGGCCGCGACCAAGGAATGGAAAGCCGTCAACGACAAGACCTTCCAGCTCGTGCTCAAGGAGCCGTTCGGCCTGGTGTTGGAATCGCTCGGCAAGCCGTCGTCCAACGTGCCCTTCGTGATGCCGAAGCGCGTCGCCGAGGCCGATGCCACGAAGTCGATCGCCGAGCACGCGCCGAACGACTGGCACATCGGCTCGGGGCCGTTCAAATTCGTGCGCGCCGAGTTCCAGCCCGGCGTCAAGACGGTCTATGAGAAAAACCCCGACTACGTGCCGCGCAAGGAAGCGGCCTCGTGGCTCGCCGGCGGCAAGGTGGTCAAGGTCGACCGCGTCGAATGGATCAATGTCGGCGACGCGCAGACGACGGCGAGCGCGCTGCTCAAGGGCGAGATCGATTTCTGGGAGACCGCGCTCTACGACAACATCCCGACGCTCGAGAAAAACAAGGACGTCGTCGTCAAGGTCCATCTCGCGCCGCAAAGTTTCTGGATGCGCATCAACTGGCTGCATCCGCCCTTCAACAACGAGAAGATCCGCCAGGCCGTGCTCTACGCGATCCAGCAGGAAGACTACCTGGTCGCGCAGGTCGGCGACGCCAAGTATTACAAGAAATGCGGCGCGTTCTTCACCTGCGGCACCAGCTTCGGTTTCGAGGACGGGGCCGCGCATCTCGGCAATCCCAACATCGAGAAGGCCAAGCAGCTATTGAAGGAAGGCGGTTACAAGGGCGAGCCGGTCGTCATCATGACGCCGACCGACCTGCGCATTCTCGCGAGCTTGGCACCGGTGACGGCGCAGGCCTTGCGCAAGATCGGCATGAACGTCGAGCTCGTGTCGATGGATTGGGGCTCGCTGGTCGCGCGCCGGGCCAAAACCGACCCGCCGGCGCAGGGCGGCTGGAGCATTTTCCACACCGCCTGGGCCAATCCCGATCTGCTCAACCCGGTCACCAATGCCGGCATGAACGGCAAGGGCGTGCAAGGCGGTTTCTTCGGCTGGACCGAGGATCCCGAGATGGAAAAGCTCCGCGCCCAGTTCGTGCGCGAGACCGATCCCGGGAAGCAAAAGGCGCTGGTGCACACGATTCACAAGCGCGCCTACGACAAGGTGTTCTACGTGCCGCTCGGCGAATTCCTCGTGCCCTACGGCTACCGCGCCAACGTCAAGGGAATTCTCGACGGCCCGGCGCCGGTGTTTTGGAACATCGAAAAGACGAAGTAGCGAAACCACTGTTGACGACAACCTTGGGGGCGCAGCAGTGCGCCCCCAAATTTTTTCGGGTGATGAACGATGACCGACGATTTATGGCGCCTCGGCGCGAGCGAAACCGCCGCCGCGATCCGCGCGCGCAAGATTTCCTGCGCCGACGTCGTGGAATCGCATCTGGCGCGCATGAAGGCGGCGAACGGGCCGGTCAACGCGATCACCGTCGATTTGTCGGACAGCGCGCGGCGCGCGGCGCAAGCGGCGGACAAGGCCGTCGCCGCCGGCGGCGCGCTCGGCCCGCTGCACGGCGTGCCGGTGACGATCAAGGAAAATCTCGACCAGGCCGGCATCGCCAACACCAACGGCCTGCCCTCGAATAAGAATCTCATCGCGGCCTCCGATGCGCCGGTGGTCAAGAACCTCGTCGACGCCGGCGCCATCCCGATCGCGCGCAGCAACACGCCGGAGTTCAGCCTGCGCTGGCACACCAAGAATCCGGTCTTCGGCGAAACGCTCAATCCCTGGGACCGCGCGCGCACGCCGGGCGGATCGAGCGGCGGCGGCGCCGCCGCGGTGGCGCTCGGCATCGGCGCCATCGCCAGCGGCAGCGATCTCGGCGGCTCGCTGCGTTATCCCGCCTATTGCTGCGGCATCGCCACCATCCGCCCCTCTTTCGGCCGCGTGCCGCATCACAACGCGACGCTGACCGAGGAGCGCGCGCCGTCGACGCAATTGATGTCGGTGCAGGGCCCGATGGCGCGCACCGTGCGCGACGTGCGCCTCGGCCTCGCCGTGATGAGCGCGCGCAATGCGCGCGATCCGTGGTGGGTGCCGGCGCCGCTCGAAGGCGCCGAAGCCGAATCCGCCGATCCGCGTCGCCGCTCTGCATCGATCCGTTCGGCGACGGCGTCGAGCCGGCGGTCGCGGAGGCGGTCAAGGCGGCGGGCAAGCATCTGGCCGAGGCGGGCTACGCGGTCGAGGACATGGCGCCGCCGCTCTGCGCCGAGGCGGCCGACACCTTCGGCAAGCTGAGCTTCACCGAAACCCGCGCGACGGCGTGGGAGGCGATGGAAAAGCTGGGCACGCGCGAAATCGCCATCTCGTTCGGCGCCAGCGCGGAGATGTTTCCGGCGCTCGATCTCGCCGGCTATATCCGCGCGCTCGCCGACCGCACGCGCATCCTGCGCGCCTGGTCGCTGTTCCAGGAAAACTATCCGCTGGTGCTCATGCCGGTTTCGGCGCGGCCGGCCTTTCTTGCCGGCGAGGACGCGGCGGGCAAGGCCGAGGCGCAGGCGATCTTCCGCGCCAATCGTTTCCTGGTGATGGTCAACCTCCTGGGCCTGCCCTCCGCCGCCGTGCCGACCGGCATTGCCGGCGGCCTGCCCATGGGCGTGCAGATCGTGGGGCCGCGCCTGCGCGACGATCTCTGCCTCGACGCCGCCGAAGCCATCGAGCAGCGCGCGGGCACTTTCTACGAGGCGCTATGGGCGCGTTATCCGGGCAAAGCCTGAGCGCCCGATTGCGCCTGCGGTCGCGGCGCGGCAGGATGGGCGGCGGCGCAATGCGATCGAGGAGGGTGCGATGAAGACGCTTCGGCTCTGGGCGGCAGCGGTGCTTTTGGCTTTGGCGGCGGCGCCCGATCTTGCCGCGCAGGACGCCAAGGTGCTGCGCTTCGTGCCGCACGCGCCGCTGCGCATCACCGACCCGATCATGACCACGGCCTATATCAGCCGCAATCACGGTTACATGATCTACGACACGCTGTTCGCGCTCGATGCCGAGCAGAAATACCGGCCGCAAATGGTCGAGCGCTGGACGGTGAGCGCCGACAAGCTGACCTACACCTTCACCTTGCGCGACGGCTTGAAATTCCACGACGGCGCGCCGGTCACGGCCGAGGACTGCATCGCCTCGCTCGAACGCTGGGCCAAGCGCGACACGATGGGCCAGAAGCTCCTGAGCTTCGCCGCCGCGCTCAAGGCGATCGACGCGAAAACCTTCGCGATCGTGCTCAAGGAGCCCTACGGCCTGGTGATCGAATCGCTCGGCAAGCCGTCGTCGAACGTGCCGTTCATCATGCCCAAGCGCATGGCCGACACGCCGGCGGACAAGAACGTGCCGGACGAGATCGGCTCCGGGCCGTTCCGCTTCGTCAAGGCCGAGTTCCAGCCCGGCGTCAAGGCGGTCTACGTGAAAAACACCGACTACGTTCCGCGCAAGGAGCCTGCGTCGTGGATGGCGGGCGGCAAGGTGGTGAAGGTCGACCGCGTCGAATGGATCACGATCAACGACAACAACACGGCGGCCAACGCGCTGCTGCGCGGCGAGGTCGATGTCTGGGAGCGGCCGCTCTACGACCAGTTCGCCGAGCTGCGCAAAAGCAAGGACATCGTCATCAAGAATCACGTGGCGCGGCAAAGTTTCTGGCTGCGCATGAACTGGCTGCATCCGCCCTTCGACAACGTGAAAATCCGCCAAGCCGTGCTCTACGCGCTGCAGCAGGAAGATCATCTCATCGCCCAGGTCGGCGACCCGGCCTATTATAAGGTGTGCGGCGCGATGTTCACCTGCGGCTCCGCCTTCGATTGGAGCGACGGCGCGGTGCATCTCGGCAAGCCCGATATCGAGAAGGCCAAGCAATTGCTGAAGGAAGGCGGCTACAAGGGCGAGCCCGTCGTCATCCTGTCGCCCAGCGATCTCAAGACGCTGACCGCGCTCGGGCCGGTGACGGCGCAGGCCTTGCGGCGGATCGGCATGAATGTCGAGCTCCTGTCGATGGATTGGCAGACCGTGGTCAGCCGCCGCGCCAAGATGGAGCCGCCGGCCCAGGGCGGCTGGAGCATCTTCCATAGCGCCTGGGGCAATTTCGACCTGACCGATCCGGTGTCGAACGCCGGCATGAACGGCCTCGGCCGCAAGGGATTTTTCGGCTGGCCGGAAGACGCGGAGATGGAAGCGCTGCGCGACCGCTTCGCGCGCGAGACCGATCCCGCCAAGCAGAAGGCGATCGCGGCGGCCATCCACAAGCGCGCCTACGATCTCGTGTTCTACATTCCGCTCGGCGAATACGAAGTGCCGTTCGCCTATCGCAGCAACATTGCCGGCATCCTCGATGCGCCCGCGCCCGCCCTCTGGAACATCGAGAAGAAATAGCCGCCGGGCCCGCCGCTCCCTGTTGCGGCACGGCGCGCGACGGGGCAGGATGACGGAGGTTCACAAGCTTCAACAATAATCGGGAGGCACCAATGTTCACTCGCAGGCTTTTCGCGACGACGGCGCTCGCCGTTATCGCCGCATTCTCCGGCGCGGCACCCGAGGCGCTCGCCCAGGAAAAGAAGACGATTCGCGCCGTGATGCACGCGCCGCTGCGCATCACCGACCCGATCATCACCACGGCCTACATCATCCGCAATCACGGCTATCTGATTTACGACACGCTGTTCGCGATGGACGCAAATCAGAAAATCCAGCCGCAGATGATCGAGAAGTGGGAGGCCAGCGCCGACAAGCTGACCTGGACATTCACTTTGCGCGACGGCCTCAAATGGCACGATGGCGCGCCGGTGACGTCGGACGATGCGATCCCCTCGCTCGAACGCTGGGCCAAGCGCGACACCATGGGCCAGGCGCTCGCCGCCGCGACCAAGGAATGGAAGAAGATCGACGCCAAGACCTTCCAGCTCGTGCTCAAGGAACCGTTCGGCCTGGTGCTCGAATCGATCGGCAAGCCCTCGTCCAACACGCCTTTCATCATGCCGAAGCGCGTCGCCGAAGCGCCGGCCGACAAGGCGATCGCCGATCACGCGCCGAACGATTGGCACATCGGCTCCGGCCCGTTCCGCTTCGTGCGCGCCGAGTTCCAGCCCGGCGTGAAGACCATTTACGAAAAGAACGCGGATTACGTGCCGCGCAAGGAGCCGGCCTCGTGGCTCGCGGGCGGCAAGGTCGTCAAGGTCGACCGCGTCGAGTGGATCAATGTCGGCGATCCGCAAACCACGGCCAACGCGCTCGTCAAGGGCGAGATCGATTTCTTCGAACAGGCGGCGTTCGACCTCATCCCGCAGCTCATCAATGCCAAGGCGCAAGGCGTCGTCGTCAAGGATCACAACACGCTCGGCAATGGCGGCTGGCTGCGCATCAATTGGCTGCACCCGCCGTTCAACAACGAGAAGGTGCGCCAAGCGGTGCTCTACGCCATCGCCCAGGAAGACTATCTGGCGGTCCAGATCGGCAATCCCGATTTTTACCGCGTGTGCCCCTCGTTCTTCCCCTGCGGCAGCACGTTCGAATCCGCGGCCGGCGCGCCCGACTTCAACAAGCCGGACATCGAGAAGGCCAAGAAGCTGCTGCAAGAGGGTGGCTACAAGGGCGAGACCATCGTCCTGCTGCATGCAACGGACGTGAAAAGCCTGTCGCCGCTGGCGCCGGTCACGGCGCAGGCGCTGCGCAAGATCGGCATGAAGGTCGATCTCGTCGCCATGGATTGGGGAACCGTCGTGGCGCGGCGCGCCAAGATGGAGCCGCCGGAGCAAGGCGGCTGGCATTTGCTGCACACCTTCTGGGTCAATGCCGATCTGCTCAATCCGATCACCAACCCGGGCATAAGCGCCAAAGGCCGGAGCGGCAGTTGGTTCGGTTGGCCCGAGGACGCGGAGATCGAAAAAATGAAGGGCGAGTTCCTGCGTGCCACCGACCCGGCCAAGCAAAAAGAGTTGGCCAACGCCATCACCAAGCGGGCATTCGAGAAAGTGTTGTATGTTCCGATCGGCCAATTCCAATGGCCCTATGCCTATCGGACGAGCCTGTCCGGCGTGCTCGACGGTCCGGCGCCGGTGTTTTGGAACGTCGAAAAGAAATAGCGGCGATCGTGCGTCGAGGAGAGGATCGCGGTCTTGCCAAAACCGGCCGATCGTCTCGAAGTTCGTTCGTCGCGTCGTAGGGGCGGGTCTCCGACCCGCCCCTTGCGTGTCGAGCGGCAACGGCGGCGCCGACGCGTCGGCGCTATCGTATGTCCAGTTGCGCGAGGGCGGGTCGGAGACCCGCCCCTACGAATGGATGGCGATTGCGACGAGAGGACGACGGAAGAAAAGACCTTCCGCTCCTCGATTTTCGTAACGTGACCTAGTGGGCCGCTTCCTCATCGTCCGGTTGTTGTCCACGATTCCGGTGATGGGCGTCGTGGCGATGATCGTGTTCGCCCTGGTGCGGCTCGACCGCGGCAAGGCGGCGGCGATCCTGTGCGGCGACGTGTGCCCGCCCGAAACCCTGGACAGGATTCAAGAACAGCTCGGCTTGAACGCGCCGATCTGGGAGCAATTCCTGGGCTGGGTGTGGAAAATTCTCGGCGGCGATCTCGGCCTGTCCATCCAATCGAAAATCCCGGTCGCCAAGCTGATCGGCGACCGCATCGAGCCCACCCTGTCGCTGGCCGCGACGACGCTCATCTTCTCGGTCGCCGTCGCCGTGCCGATGGGCGTGATCGCGGCGTGGAAGCAGGGCAAATGGCCCGACCGGCTCATCATGGTGTTTTCCGTGATCGGTTTCTCGGTGCCGGTTTTCGTGCTCGGCTACGTTCTCATCCTGGTGTTTCCCGCCTCGCTCGGCTGGCTGCACGTTCAGGGCTTTCAGTCGATCACGTCGGGCCTCGGCGGCTTTCTCGGCCGCATCACGCTGCCAACCTTGGCGCTCTCGGTCATCTATGTGGCGCTGATCGCGCGCATCACGCGCGCCAGCATGCTCGAATCGCTGGCGCAGGATTACATCCGCACCGCCTACGCCAAGGGCGCCAACCGCCGCACCGTGCTGCTGCACCACGCGCTGCGCAACGCGGCGGTGCCGATCGTGTCGATCATCGGCATCGGCCTTGTTTTGCTGATCGGCGGCGTGGTCGTGACCGAAACCGTGTTCAATATTCCCGGCGTCGGCCGCCTGACGGTCGAGGCCATTCTCGGCGCCGACTATCCGATCATCCAGGGCGTACTGCTGGTGTTTTCGGCGCTTTATGTTTTCATCAACCTCGTGATCGACGTGGCCTATACGCTGCTCGATCCGCGGATCCGGTACTGACGATGGGCGGCACGGTCTCGATCCGTGCCTTGCTGCGCCACAGCGGCGTCGTGTTCGGCGGCGGCATCTTGCTGCTGCTCCTGCTGGCAGCGATTTTCGCGCCGCTGCTGACGAGCTTCGATCCGATCGAGATCAAGCCGCGTTTGCGCCTGCGCCCGCCTTCGCCCGAGCACCTGTTCGGCACCGACGGCGCGGGCCGCGATATCTGGACCCGCGTCGTCTATGGCGCGCGCGTTTCTTTGTTCATCGGTTTCGCCGCCGCCTCGCTCGCCTTGCTGGCGGGAACCGCGATCGGCCTGATCGCCGGCTATATCCGCGCGCTCGACGGCGTTTTGATGCGCGTCATGGACGGGCTGATGGCGATCCCGGGCCTGCTGCTCGCCATCGCATTGGTGTCGCTCTCGGGCGCCAACCTGTTGACCGTCATCGTCGCGATCTTCATTCCCGATATTCCGCGCGTGGCGCGCCTGGTGCGCAGCGTCGTGCTCAGCATCCGCGAGGAGCCCTATGTCGAGGCCGCGATCGGGCTCGGCACGCCGACGACGACGCTCGTGATCCGCCACATCCTGCCGAACACGATCCCCGCGCTGCTCGTGCAAGGCACCTATAGCGCGGCGGCGGCGATTCTGATCGAGGCGCTGCTGAGCTTCATCGGCGCCGGGCTTTCGCCGGAAATCCCGACCTGGGGCAACACCATCGCCGAGGGCCGCGACGTGTTCCAGCGCGCGCCCTGGATCATTTTGGCGCCCGGCGCCTTCCTCGCCGCCACCGTGCTGGCGATCAACACGCTCGGCGACGGACTGCGCGACACGCTCGATCCGCGCTTGGCCAAGCGCGTCGGCGGCATCGGAACTTCGCGATGACGCAGCCGGACGCGAAAACCGGCCCGGTGCTGCGCATGACGGATGTCAGCGTGTCGCTGCCGCGCTACGGCGACCGGCCGTTTGCCGTGGAAAAAATTTCGCTTGAGGTCAATCGCGGCGAGGTCGTTTGCATCGTCGGCGAATCGGGATCGGGCAAGTCGGTCACGGCCGCGGCGGTGATGGGCCTGCTGCCCGAAGGTCAGCTCGCGATCACCGCCGGCGCCATCGCGCTCGAAGGCGAGGATTTGCGCGCCGCGGGCCGGCGCCGGCTGCGCCAGCTGCGCGGCAGCCGCATGTCGATGATCTTCCAGGAGCCGATGACGGCGCTCAACCCGGTGCACGAGATCGGCCGCCAGATCGCCGAAGTGTTGCGCTGTCACAACTGGGGCAGCGGCGAAGCGGCGCGGCGCGAGCGCGTTCTGGCCCTGATGCGCCGCGTCCATCTGCCGGACGTCGAAAAACTCTACCGCTCCTATCCGCACCAATTGTCGGGCGGCCAGCGCCAGCGCGTGATGATCGCGATGGCGCTCATCCTCGAACCGTCGCTGCTCATCGCCGACGAGCCGACCACGGCGCTCGACGTGACGACCCAGGCGCAGATCCTTTCGCTGTTGAAGGAATTGCAGCGCGAGCGCGGCACCGGCGTTCTTTTCATCACGCATGATTTCGGCGTCGTCGCCGACATTGCCGACCGCGTCGTGGTGATGAAGGACGGCCGGGTCGTCGAAACCGGCACCGCCGCCGAAGTGCTGCGCGGCCCGCGCGAGGATTACACCAAGATGCTCATTGCCGCGGTGCCGACCCTGACGCCGCGCCCGGCGCGCGCTTCGACCGGCGCGCTCGTGCTGCAGACCGCGCATCTCTCGAAGAAGTTCAGCGGCGGCGGCTTCTTCCAGGTCAAGCGCGACGTGCACGCGGTCAACGACGTGTCGATCGAGCTCAAGCGCGGCGACACGCTGGGCATCGTCGGCGAATCGGGCTCGGGAAAATCGACCTTGGCGCGCTGCGTCGTGCGCCTGATCGATCCGACCGCGGGCGCCATCAGCATCGACGGCGTCGATATCGCCTCGTTGCGCCAGAGCGAGCTCAAGGCGGTGCGCCGGCGCGTGCAGATGATCTTCCAGGACCCCTATCGCTCGCTCAACCCGCGCCGCACCGTGGGCCAGTCGATCGTCGAGGGGCCGATGAATTACGGCGCCGCGCGCGGCGACGCGCTGAAGCGCGCCCGCGAGCTGGTCGAGACCGTCGGCATTTCGGGCGCGGCGCTCGACCGTTTCCCGCACCAATTCTCGGGCGGGCAGCGCCAGCGCCTGTGCATCGCGCGCGCGCTCGCCATGGACCCGGAGCTGCTGATCGCCGACGAGGCGGTTTCGGCCCTCGACGTGTCGGTGCAAGCGCAAGTGCTGACCCTGCTCGAAGCCATTCGCGACAAATTCAATCTCGCGATCCTGTTCATCACCCACGATCTGCGCGTGGCCGCGCGCCTGTGCGACCGGGTTGCCGTCATGCATCGCGGGCGCGTCGTCGAGCACGGGCTGACGCGGCAAATTTTCGCCGACCCGAAGCACGAATACACGCGCGAGCTGTTCGCCGCCATTCCCGGCCGCACCCATTGGGGCGCCGCCGCCGATCTCGGAGCCAAAACATGACCGCGTTTCGCGACTATTGGAAATATGACGGGCTCGGCCTCGCCGAGCTGGTGCGGCGCAAGCAGGTTACCGCCGAGGAAATTCTCGACGGCGTCATCGCCCGCATCGAGGCGCTCAATCCCAAGTTCGGCTGCGTCGTGCTGCGCATGGACGATTACGCGCGCCGGCAGATCAAGGCGGGCCTCGACTATGGCCCCTATACCGGCGTGCCGCTGATGATCAAGGACCTTTACCTGCTGGTGAAGGACGCGCCGCTCGCCAATGGCAGCCGCCTGTTCCGCGACATGGGCTGCCCGATCGACATGACCTTGGCCGAACGCTATCGCCGCGCGGGTTTCGTGTTTTGCGGCCGCACGGCGTCGCCCGAATTCGGGCTCAACATGGCGAGCGATCCCGTCATCTTCGGGCCGACGCGCAATCCCTGGGACTTGAACCGCACGCCGGGCGGCTCCTCGGGCGGCTCCTCGGCCGCGGTCGCCGCGCGCCTGGTGCCGATCGCGCATTCGACCGACGGCGGCGGCTCGATCCGCATCCCCGCCTCGTTCACCGGCACGGTGGGCATGAAGCCGACGCGGCTGCGCAACCCGCATGGGCCGCTCATCGGCGAAGGCTGGGGCGGACTTTCCGCCGCGCACACGATCACGCTTTCGGTGCGCGATCAGGCCGCGACGCTCGATGCCACAAGCGGGCCGGCCGAGGGCGATCCCTATGCGGCGCCGCCGCCGGCGCGGCCTTTTCTGTCCGAAGTCGGGCGCGATCCCGGCCGCTTGCGCATCGCCGTTCATACCAAGGCGCGGAGCGGCGTGCCGGTGCATGCCGAATGCGTCAAGGCTGCGACCGAGGCGGCAAAGCTTTGCCAATCGCTCGGCCACAGCGTCGAAGAAGCAGAGCCGGAATACGACTACGACCAGATGTTCGATACGCTGTGGATGCTGGCGTGCTCGAATATCGCCAGCGCGGTCGATCTGCGCTTGGCCGAATTGAAACGCGGCTTGCGCGACGACGATCTCGAGCCCGCCTCGCACGGCGCCTATCGCCTCGGCAAGAGCCTGACGGCCATCGACTATGCCCGTGCCACCGTTGCCGCGCACGCGATCGGCCGGCGCATCGGCGCGTTCTATGCCAAATACGATGTGGCGATCTCGCCCGTGTCGGCCAATCCCGCGCTGCCGCTCGGCGCGCCGCCCAATATGAAAGAGGGCGATTGGGGGAAATATCGCGCAGCGCTGTACCAGCAGATCGCGTTCACGCCGGTTTACAATGTCTCGGGCGCGCCGGCGCTGTCGGTGCCGCTGCATTGGACCGCGGAAGGTCTCCCGGTCGGAACGCAACTCGCCGCCGGCTTCGGCAACGAGAGCGTGCTGTTCCGCCTCGCCGCCCAGCTCGAGGCCGCGCGCCCGTGGTTCGACAAGCGGCCGGCGTCGATCAGCTAAGGCTTCAACTCGATTTCGATGAAGGCGTATTCGAAATCGTTGGCGTTGACCACGTCGTGCTCGACGCCTTCGAGCCGGGCATAGGAGGCGCCGCGCTTGAGTTCGACGACGCGCTCGCCGCCGCCGGGCTCGACGATTCGCAGCTTGCCGTCGAGCAGCGGGACGACGACATAGTCCATGCCGTGCCGGTGCCAGCCGGTGGCGGCACCGGGCGCGAAACGCCACTCGGTGACCTTGACCCGGTCGTTGTCGATCTGAACCGTGGGGATGGCTTGTTTTGTCATCGCGTCGAGCCGCGCGCTATCCTTTGCTCTTTTCGCCGAAATAAAACCCGGCGACCGTGCCGACCAGGCCGACAACCGGGCCGATCAAGATGGCGAGAAAATCCTTGAGGTCGGTGGCGGAAATCTTGTCTTTGACGCCCCACCACAATGTGCCGAAGCTCATCACGACGATGGCCACCAGAAGCGCGATCAGCAGCATCGCGATCCAGCCGCGCTTCGTCTCGCGGTCCCGTGTCGGGTCGTAAGGCGTCGCGGTGGGCTGGTCGACGGATCTGGGCGCCAGGTCGCCCTGTAAATCGATTTCTTCTTCTTCCGCCACCGCCAGCGCCCCGTGGCTGCAATCGGTTTACTTGCGGACGACTTGGCGAAATTTGCGATCCTTGTCTTCGATCAGAATCTTGTTTCCCTTTTCCTCTTCCTCCACCAGGAACTTTTCCATCATAAGCGCCCGGCGAATGGCTTCGGTCACGGTAATTCGGCGCTTTTCCGCCAACTTTCTGACGGCATCGAGTTCTTCTTTGGGTATGTTGAAGCTGACCTTGATGATGTCGCCCACGGCAAGCCGCCTCCTGAAAAGCCTAGCGGACAATAATATTTTATATATACAGAATATGGCTCAAAGAATCAACCGGTAAGCACCACCGGCGTTCCGCCGCGCCGCGCCGCGACGCGCTCGGACATGAGGCACAGGATTTCCCACATCATCGTGACGCCGACCAGCGCCGTCATGCCGCTGACGGATCGAAGGGCGGCGCCACCTCGACCACGTCGGCGCCGACAATGTCGAGGCCGCGCAATCCGCGCAACATCCGCTGCGCTTCGAAGGTCGTGAGCCCGCCGATCTCGGGCGTGCCGGTGCCGGGCGCGTAGACCGGATCGAGCCCATCGACATCGAAGCTGACATAGGTCGGCCCGGTGCCGGCGACGCGGCGCGCTTCGGCAATGGTGGCCTCGACGCCGAGTTCGTGGAACTCCTCGATCGAGATGACGCGGATGCCCTGCGCCATGCGCCCAGGCATTGTCCTCGACGCCGTAGAGCGAGCCGCGGATGCCGATCTGGACCGTGCGCTTGGGATCGAGCAGGCCTTCCTCGACGGCGCGGCGGAACGGCGTGCCGTGGGTGAAGGTGTAGTCGCCGAAATAACGGTCCCAGGTGTCGGTGTGGGCGTCGAAATGCACCATGCCGACCGGGCGCGATCTTGGCGATGGCGCGCATGATCGGCAGTGTGACAAGATGATCGCCGCCGGCCGAGAGCGGCACGATGCCGGCGGCGTGCACCGCCGCGAAAAATTTTTCGACCCGCGCCAGCGAATCCATGAGATCGACCGGATTGACCGGCGAATCGCCGAGATCGGCGCAATTCGCCAGCTCGGTAGGGCTGCGATGCCGCTGACGTGGTGGGTGTTGCGCATCATGGTCGATTGATCGCGCATCTGGCGCGGGCCGTGCCGCGCGCCGGGCCTGTTGGTGGTGCCGCCGTCCCACGGCACGCCGATCAAGCCGATCTCGACTCCCGCCGCCGCCGCTTCCTCGGGTGCGATGTGCGGCAGGCGCATGAAGGTCGGAATGCCGGCGAAGCGCGGCAGGACATTGCCGGAGAGCGGGAGGAAGGAGCGTTTTTTCTCGGTCATGGGCGGGAAGGCTGCATCGAAACACCATTGCCGTCGCGCACATCATAGTCGGCGACTGCGGCAAAGCCACGAAATTCAAAAGTTCCCAATGCCTGCCGCAGATTGGATTTGATCGCCTCTAAAACGACGAGCAAGGGGATTTTTCCTATTATTTCCCTTGACTATGGTATATTTCCCAATATGGCCCAGTCCCGATTATGGAGGACTGACATGTTGCATCTAAAAAATGGCGCTGGCCTCGGCCAACCCAACGACGACGAGGATGTCGCCCATCTTGCCGACAAGCTGGAGGAGATCGGTGTCTTCGAGCGTCCGGCTTTTGCCGGGGGCGGGCCGCTCACGACGATTTCCGAGGCGATGGTCGACGGCATGAAGCAGGTCCAGCGCGAGGCGAAGATCGATGTCGATGGCTATGCCCTCGCCGGCGGCCCGACCGAGCGGGCGATCAACAATCGTCTTTTCGCCAAGCCGCGCGGCGCTTTTCTCTACGCCGACCCGGCAGCTCAGGTCGCGAATCCGGTCGGCGACGGATTTGTCAACGATTTCGCGGATGTGAAGCGCGTCCGGCGCCTGCTCGGCGCTGGCGGCTATCTCGAAGAGCATCCGGCCGACGATCCGTCGGGTTTTTTCGACCGAGACGTTCCGGGAAGCGCTGTTGAAGTACCAGAACGAGCGCCAGCTCCGCGCCAACGGTCGAGTGCATCCGCGCAACGAAACCGAAGCCGAACTCGGTCGCGACGCGCTTGCAATGCTGCGGCGCCACAATGACAATTTCGCCGCATATTACGACCGCGCCGCCGCCGCAGGCGATCCGGACGCGATCCAAGTCAAGTCTCGGCGCGCGGCACGCGAGATTGGGCGCGAAGACGGCGCAGAACGCCCGCAAGCTCGACAATTCGCCGAGGTTGGCGAGAGCGACTTCGGCGACGCAGAAGCACCAATCATTCGTGGCGAAGGCTCTAAGGAACAAAACAAGTACGGACCGCGCGCAACGCTCGAACCCACCGATGACGATAATTTCCTGCGCATCGCAGAGCTCGAGCGCGACGAAGGCGGCAAGCCTTCCACACCACCCTCAGGCCGCAGCGAAGAAAAGCAGCCGGAACGAGCGGCGCCAGATCTGCCGATCGACCCCTACTCCAACTTTGGCAGCTGGGCGTTGAAGCGCAAGTCGCTGCTGCCCGAGGGCGTCACGCCGCCCGACGATCCGCTCAAGCCAGACCAGCTCGGCAACCTGCCGACCGAGTGGGGCGACGATATGAGCCGCCCCGGCCAGATGCCCACCGATCTCGGCGTCAGCCGCAAGACCGAGGTGCGCTATCTTTTCAGCCGGCTCTATCGCGTCGGGGCGGTCGACGAACAAGGCCGGCACCGCCTTAGCGACGAAGATTTCGCCAAATATCTCGAAGTGGCGGGCGAGCACATCAAGCCCGAGCATTTCGCCGTCTTCGAGATGACGGCCCGCGCGGTTCGCGCCCGCGTTCTCGACTGGCACACGGCGGCGACCCGCCTTGCGATGTACTACGCGCCGCAATCAACCGGCGAGCAAGCGGTCGATCTGGTCCTCGATCTCACGCCGCTGGTCGGCCAGGTCAAGGCGGCCAGAGAAGCGGTCGAAGCCATCCAGGACGCCATCGACGCCGACGCCTACGGCGACGACAAAGCGCGCGACTTGGCGATCGGCAGGGCGGCCGCCGCGCTCGGCGTGCTCGCCGCACCTGGCGCGCTGGCGGGCGTCGCTCGGCTTCTCCGCCCCTACGCCTACTATCTTCAAACACAGTTGCATCATTTGATCCCGCTCTATCTCGGCGGCGACAAGAGCGGGCCGACCGTGGCGCTCACCGCCTTTGTCCATCAGCTTGTGTTGCATCGCCGGATGCGGCGATATTTCGACGAGGTCGAGCCGGGATTGGTGCCGAAGCGAGGCTATCCTGGCACTGTCATTCAAGATAAATTTAAAATCGATGCCCGCCTCAAGCGGATCGATGAATTCTACCGGTCGCAGAAGGGCAGCTGGTTCACCAACAAGGTGTACGAAGAATGGATAAGGATCTTTCCGGAGGCCTGGAAGCATTTCAGACGGTAGGTTACGTAATTCACTGCTATGAGGCCGGCGAGTATTGGAACAGCCGGCCGATCGAGGGCGTTCACTGTCCTGTTTGTTTCGTCGTTCACGACTTCGAGAAGGTGTCGGATCGCTTTGAGGTTCGCGTCGCCCACGACACGATCATGACGCGGGACAATTTCACGATGGTGGTATCGAAGCGGTTCCGGGAGTTTTGCGCACGGAACGGCTACGACGACATCGAATTCCATCTCGTCGATCAAAACAAGGAGCTGTACGAACTCCGCCCAACGCGAATCTTGCGCGTCGATCTGGAAAAATCGCAACCGGACTTCTGGAGCATTTGCCTGCGTTGCGGCAAATTCGACGCGGTCCTGATCGGACGCGGCGTGTTCTTCAAGTACGTCGACCAGCCGTTGCCCGACGGCTTCTACCGCACCGATTTTCACTGGGGTCAGGGTTGCGCCCGCAGGCCAAAGATCATTGTCGGACCGGAGACGAAGCAGAAGCTGAAGCGCGAAGGTTTCAAACGCATAGCCTATGAACCCGTGCCTTATGTGGTCCCCCGAGGGAAGCCCGCCGTCAAGACGGCCGAGGACGAGGCCGCTGAGCCGGAGCGCGAACCGCCTTTTTACTACTATCGCGATTGGAAGGAGCGGTTGCAGTATTTGAGGAAGTATTTCCGCTGGTGACGAGCGCGTCGGATTCGTGACGTTGAATGCCGGGGCGCCGGCGGCGCGCCCGCGCGGTCGCCGCGCCAAGAAAAAGGGCCGCGCCCCCTGCGGGAGCGCGGCCCAATCCGTGAGTCCGACACGAACTGAGTTTAGAAGTCCATGCCGCCCATGCCGCCATCCATGCCGCCGTGGCCGTGGGCGGGCATTGCGGCTTTCTTTTCCGGCTTTTCGGCAACCATGGCTTCGGTCGTGATCAGGAGGGCCGCAACCGAGGCCGCATCTTGCAGCGCGCAACGCACGACCTTCGTCGGGTCGATGATGCCGCTCTTGATGAGGTCCTTGTAGGTGCCTTCCTGGGCGTCGTAGCCGTAGTTGTAATTGTCGTTCTCGAGCACCTTGCCAATTACGACGGAGCCGTCGGCGCCGGCGTTCTGGACGATCTGCCGCGCCGGCGCCTGGAGCGCGCGGCGGACGATCTCGACGCCGACCTTCTGGTCGTCGTTCTCGGGCTTGAGGCGATCGAGCACCTTGGCCGCGCGCAGCAGCGCGACGCCGCCGCCCGGCACGATGCCTTCCTCGACCGCGGCGCGGGTCGCGTGCATCGCGTCATCGACGCGATCCTTGCGCTCCTTCACCTCGACTTCGGTGGCGCCGCCGACGCGGATCACCGCGACGCCGCCCGCGAGCTTCGCGAGCCGCTCCTGCAGCTTCTCCTTGTCGTAGTCCGACGTGGTCTCCTCGATCTGCTGCTTGATCTGGCCGCAGCGGCCCTCGATTTCCTTCTTGTTGCCGGCGCCGTCGACGATAGTGGAGTTTTCCTTGTCGATCAGCACTTTCTTGGCGCGGCCGAGCATGTCGATGCCGACGCTTTCGAGCTTGATGCCGAGATCTTCGCTGATGACCTGGCCCTTGGTCAGGATCGCGATGTCCTCGAGCATCGCCTTGCGGCGATCTCCGAAGCCCGGCGCCTTGACGGCCGCGACCTTCAAGCCGCCACGCAGCTTGTTGACCACGAGCGTCGCGAGCGCTTCGCCTTCGACGTCTTCGGCGATGATGAGCAGCGGCTTGCCGGTCTGCACCACGGCTTCGAGCAGCGGCAGCATCGGCTGCAGGCCCGAGAGCTTCTTCTCGTGGATCAGGATATACGGATCCTCGAGCACGGTGCGCATCTTTTCGGCGTCGGTGACGAAATAGGGCGAGATGTAGCCGCGATCGAACTGCATGCCCTCGACGACTTCGAGCTCGGTCTCGAGCGACTTGGCTTCCTCGACCGTGATCACGCCTTCATTGCCGACCTTTTCCATCGCCTTGGCGATCATGCGGCCGATGTCCTTTTCGCCGTTCGCCGAGATCGTGCCGACCTGGGCGATCTCTTCGTTCGACGAAACCTTCTTCGAGCGCTTCTTGAGTTCGTCGACGACGGCTTCCACCGCCATGTCGACGCCGCGCTTCAAGTCCATCGGGTTCATGCCGGCGGCCACCGATTTGGCGCCTTCCTTGACGATGGTGTGCGCGAGCACGGTCGCGGTCGTGGTGCCGTCGCCGGCCACGTCCGAGGTCTTGGATGCGACTTCACGCACCATTTGCGCGCCCATGTTCTCGAACTTGTCGGCGAGTTCGATTTCCTTGGCCACCGTCACACCGTCCTTGGTGATGCGCGGCGCGCCGAAGGATTTGTCGAGCACGACATTGCGGCCCTTGGGCCCCAGTGTGACGCGTACCGCGTCGGCCAGAATGTCGATGCCGCGCAGCATGCGCGCGCGGGCATCGCCGCCGAAGCGAACTTCTTTCGCTGCCATTGGTCAGTCCTCTCTTGGTTATCGATTGCTTGTTGCGAAAATCGTCGGGCGCGCGGCCTTAGGCGGCCTTGCGCGTGGCTTTTGCCACGCCTTCGATGATGCCCATGATGTCGCTTTCCTTCATGATGAGCAGCTCTTCGCCGTCCATCTTGACTTCGGTGCCCGACCATTTGCCGAACAGGATGCGATCGCCGGCCTTCACGTCGAGCGGAACCAGCTCGCCACGCTCGTTGCGCGCGCCGGCGCCGACAGAGACGACTTCGCCTTCCATCGGCTTTTCCTTGGCGGTGTCGGGAATGATGATCCCGCCCTTGGTCTTTTCTTCGCCTTCAACGCGGCGCACAAGCACGCGGTCGTGCAGCGGCCTGAACTTCATGCCAATCTCCTTGATATGATTGAGTTTATTTTAAACCTTGGGGATTTCTAGCACTCGATACTGTCGACTGCTAGCAACGCCTGAGTAAATGGCAATTCCGCCTTGGCCTGTCAAGAGTTCCGATTGTTAAAATATAAAATCAAAACATATTATTATTTTGAATTTAAATTACGTCTCGTAGTGAAACCAGAAAGATAATTAGATCAATGTGTTTGGCGACAAGCATGGCTGGTGTATAGGTCCGCTGGCAACGATGAAGCCGGGGCGGATAGCGGATCGTGACATTGCGTTTTCTTGCGACCGGACTTGTGGCGCTGATCCTCGGCGGGGCGCTCGGCCGTTATGTATTGGCGCCGGATGCGATCGTCATTGAGCGTATCAAGGTCGTCGAGCGCGTCGTCGAAGTGCCGGCACCGCCGCCCCCGCCGCCGAAGCCGGTCGAGCCGCCGACCGTGACACTGCGGGTGCTGACCAGCTACCCGGTGTCCCTGCCGCAATTCGGCACGCTGGCGCCGAAACTGGCGGAGCGCGTCAAACGCGTTTCGGACGGGCGTTTTCTCATTGAGTTCGAACAGCCGGGCCGGACCATCGCGCCGGAAAAATGTCTTGAGGAAGCCAGCAAGGGCGCAATCGACGGCTGCTGGTCGACACCCGGAATGTGGAGCGGAAAAGATCCGTCCTTCGCGATCTTCGGCGGCCATCCGTTCGGCCCCGCCGCGGTCGAGCATGTGGCCTGGATGCTGTATGGCGGCGGCAACGACATGCTCGATTTGCTCTATGCCCGGCACGACGTGAAGTCGCTGATGTGCGGCGCGACTTCGGCCGAGGCCGGAGGCTGGTTCCGCAAGCCGGTCGAGGAGGTCGAAAATCTCCGCGGCCTGCGCATTCGCGCGTTCGGCCTCGCCGCCCGGGTCTACAAGCAGATCGGCGCGGAACCGCTCCACCTCGATGCGCAGCGCATGATGGACGCGGCGAAGGCCGGCGAGATCGACGCGGCGGAATATTCCTTCCCGCTGATCGACGCCAGCGTCGGCCTGCACGAGCACTTGACGCAGTATTATTTTCCCGGCTGGCAGCAGCCGACGACGCCGCTCGAACTGCTGATCCACCGCAAAGTTTGGGATCAGCTGCCCCTGGCGACCAAGGCCATGCTCGAAACCGCCTGCGCCGCCTCGATCCAGGACGGGCTGGCCGAGGGCGAGGCGCTGCAGGCCGCGGCGCTGCGCGAACTCAAGGCCCGGGGCGTCACGTTTCACCGCTGGCCGCAGCCGGTCTACGACGAATTGCAACGCGCCTGGCAAATCGTCGTCGAACGCGAGGCCGAAGCGGACGCAAACTTCAAGAAAATCTGGTCGTCGCTGACGGCGTTCCGCGCCGAATACGCGAACTGGCGCCGCCTCGGCCATATGCCGTGAGCGGCGCCGCGGCGGCTTAAGGCCCGGGCGACGCGACGCGCCGCGGCGCCGCCCGCCCGGCCGCGGGAGGCCGGTCCTTCTGCGGGTCCGGCGTGATGCAAGCGTAGAACTTCGCCTTGGGCAGGCGCGCGCGCAAGCAGGATTGCACGAAACCGAGCTGCTCCTCGGCGTGATACACGTAATAGGCGTAGGCGGCGACGCGGACACCCTTGCGGTCGGTGAAATGCCCGAACCGGTCGATCTTGCCCTTGACCGAGGGATAGGCGCGCTCGAACAGGCTCTTGATGCCGGTTTCGTCGACGTAATTGTCCGGCAATTGGTCGAACGGCCCGTCGTAGTAATTGTTGCGCAACGCGTTCGGGCCGAATACGGCGATGAGAATCTTGCGATCGTTTTCGGCGTCGAGGTAATAGGCAAAGCCGGTGCGCCGGCCGATCGCAATATGGGCGCCGAGCGCCTTGTAGGTTTCCGGCGCGTCGGCGTCTTCGTTGAGAAGATAGTGGAAGCGGTTCTCGCCCGTGTTGAAGATCAAGTGGAAGCGCACGCCCGACTCATCGAAGACGGGTCCGACAAAGATTTCGTCGCTGCGCAGCTTTGCCTTGCGCGGCGGCGCCATGCCGGGGTCGAACAGGCGGAACGTCACTGCCTTGCCCCGGAACGCGACCTCATAGACGAAGCGCTCCCGCCGCGCGACGATGACGCCGTCTGCCGCGCCGAGCGACTTTTCGAAGCCCTCGTAGTCCTGGAACTTTGCATTCTCGTCGTATTCGAAATAACCGAGATGCAGAATGCCGTCGTCGCGATCACGCGCGTCGAGACGGAAATTGCCCCAATACGTCCGGCCTTTGGCGAAGAGGCTCCAATAGAAATAATTCTCGCTCGGATAAACCGTCACGCTCGGCGGCAATTGTGCGAAGACGTGGGCGAAAACCGCCTCGGGATCGGCGATATCGAGTTCGGCCCGCAGGCCCTCGATGAATTGCTGATTGAAGGAAACGTGGCTCGCCGGCGGCTTGACCGTCTCAGCCAAAGCTTCGGCGCCGCAAGGAAGCACGGCCAGCGCCGCGGCGAAGATCGCGAGCTTCGCCCGCCCACTGGACCGCGCCACGGCGCTCACCAGCTGAAGGCCGAACGATGCCAGCTCCGGCCCGGCGCGTGCCACGAAAACGCACTGCTATGGCCGTACCAGGATCGGCCGTAGGCGTGCCAACTCCGGGCGTACTGATGCCCGCCCCAACTATGCTGCGCGATATGCCACGACCGCGGCGCGAAATGCCCTTCCCACGAATGCGGGGCCCAATGCCAGGTTTGCCAGGGGTTGTGCGTCGTCGCCCAAGTCAGGCCGCTCGTGTGCCAGGAGCGGGCCGGCGCATGCCAGGAAAAATTCCCGTAATGCCCGGACCAGGATTGTTGATAGGTGTGCCAGCTTCGGCCGTAAACATGTCCGCTCCAAGTATGGTGGGATATGTGCCAGGATCGGGCGCCGATATGACCGCCCCAGGACACCCCGGGATAGTGCCATGTCGAGCCGGCATTGTGCTGCGCCAGCGCCGATGCGGACATCGACATCATTGCCAAGCCAAGCAGCGCGCCGACCGCGCCGGAAATTATGCTCGCTGATTCCAGTCTCATTGCTGCACGCGCCCGGACGAAAAACCGGACCCTCGTTCGTTCCTTGCACGAAAAAGGATGTCAGCCGGATGAACCAGCGTCCTTGACCTAAATCAGGCGGCGGTATCCGCGAGACCCGCGCAACGACCGCCGATGGAAGTCCGGTCAGCCCGCGCTGTCCTTCGATTTGCCGCGGCCCTTGAAGGCGTTCGGGTTGACCTTGTCGCCGGCGCCGGCGCCCCACGCCTTGAGATCGCCGCCCTGGCCATACATCCAGCTATAGCCGCCTTGCGGATTGGTCAGGATTTCCCACCAATTGTCGTCGATATCCATCAAGTAGAAGCAATAGGTGCCGTGCTGATCGGCCGGCTTGGTGACCTGCTTGATGCCGAATTTTTCCTTGTCGCGCTGGCAGATTTCCCAGGCGCGATCGACTTCCTCGCGCGTCGGCACGTCGAGGCCGTTGTGGTTGAGCAAAGGCATGACGGGCTTTTTTGGGCTCTGCACCACCGCGATGGTGTTGTACCCGCCGAGCCGGATCATGAGCGAGATCGGACTGGTGCGGATGGTCTCGAGGCCGAGGAACTCCTCGTAAAACCGGCGCGAAGCTTCAAGATCGCGCAATTCGAGCGTGCCATGCGAGAGAAATTGCAGCTTCAGAGCCGGCTCAACCTTGGTGTTCTGCTGTTCTTGCGTATCCATGTCCGTTGCCTCCCAGGGCAATGCCACGCCGCCTTGCGTATCTAACTATAGAGGCCGATCGGTATAGTTAAAACCCCAAAACCGGCGGTCGCAAGGGTTTGCGCCGATGTTGCCGGACCCGACTATACGCGGTCAGCAAGCGCATCGCCGATCCGCTAATCATTAAGGGCGCGCCCACGGTTTATTCGTGGCAAAATGTCGGCGATTAACGAGTTATTCATCGATCTTCTGTAGAAACCTGCCTGCGAGCACGGCTTTGGTATCTCCCTTCGGGGATACAAAAGTGTGTTTCCTCCCTGACATGCGCCTCAACCCGCGGCTTCGGATTTCCATCCAAGCCGCGGTTTTTTTGCGCCGGCCGCTAGCCGACCGCCAACGGCGCGAGGATGCGGCGCAGGGCATCGGGTAAAGGCACGGGTTTGCGCGTGCGGCGATCGACATAGACGTGGACGAAATAGCCGGTCGCCGCCGGATCGTCTTCCCCTTGGCGAAACAAGCCGATCTCGTAGCGCACGCTTGTTTTGCCGAGCCGGCCGACGCGCATTCCGGCATCGATCGTTTCGGGATAGGTGATCTCCTTCTTGAAGGTACACAGGCTTTCGACCGCGAGGCCGATCGTCGGGCTGTTCTGAATATCGAGCGCGCCGCCCTCGATCAGGTAGGTGTTCACCACGGTGTCGAAATACGAATAGTAGACGACGTTGTTGACATGGCCGTAGGCGTCGTTGTCGCCCCAGCGCGTCGGTATCTTTTGAAAATGCCGGTAGCGCGCCCGGGTTTCGGCGGCCGGCGCGCTTTCGCTATGGCTCGACATGAATGCTCCTCGCTCGCCGGCGAACTAGATGACGGACAGCGCTTCGAGGCCGCACCACTCGGCGACGAACAGCGCGATCGTGCCGGTGATCTGCTTGACCGAGGCGAGGCTGACGCGCTCGTCGAAGGCGTGAATGTCTTCGGAAACCGGTCCGTAGACCAGGCACGGCGTGCCGCCGTAAAGCACGAAGACGCGGGCATCGAGATAGCCGGGCGTCACGAAACTCTCGAGTACGCGGCCGAACACGCTGAGATGGGCGCGCGCCAGGGCCGCCTCCGCCGCCGAGCCTTCGGCCAGCACATAGCCTTCCGCGGTAAAGCCGTTCCACACGATCTCCGGCGGATTGTTGGCGAGAAACGCATCGGTCCGCGCCGCGTCGCGCACGCAATCCTCGATCGCGCGCTGCGCCACGGCCGGCTTCTCGCCGGGGTAGATCGCGATCCGGCAATCGAAGCTGCACCAGGCCGGCACGGAGGATGCCCAATCGCCGCCCGCGATCTTGCCGACGTTGAAATTGATCGGGTGATCGAGCTCGGCGAACAGCGGGTGTTCGTGGCGCCGCGCATTCCACGCGGCTTCGAGCTTGCGCAGCGCCTGCATGACGCGGAACGCGGCCTCGATGGCGTTGGCGCCCTTGCCGGCTTCGCGGACATGCACCGGGCGGCCGCGCAGCTTGACCTGGAACCACAGCACGCCGGCATTGGCGCGCACCAGCTTGTTGTCTTCGGGCTCGGGAATCAGCGCCGCATCGGCGCGGTAGCCGCGCTGCCAACAGGCGAGCGCGCCGTTTCCCGTGCATTCCTCCTCGGTCACGCATTGCACATGCACGGTCGCCGCCGGCCGGTAGCCGAGGCGCTGCAACGCGTCGAGCGCGGCGATATTGGCCGCGATGCCCGCCTTCATGTCGCCGGCGCCGCGTCCATAAAGCCAGTCGCCGTCGATCCAGGGTTCGAAGGGCGGCCGGCGCCACATATCGAGCGGCCCCGCCGGCACCACGTCGACATGGCCGTTCAGGATCAACGACCGGCCGCGCTCCTCCCTCGGCCGCGACGTGGCGACGACGTTGATGGCGTTGTCGTAATTCACGGTGACCGGCGAAAAACCAGGATGTTCCTTGATTGCCGCGACGTCGATGGCAAAACGATCCATGGCATAGCCGCGCCGCGCCAGCTCGCGATAGATGAAATCCTGCGCCGTGTGCTCCTGCCCGCGCAGCGAGGGAAAGCGCACCAGTTCCTGGGTCAGGGCGATCTGTCCGGCGAAGCCGCGCTCGACCTCGTCGAGGATCGCCCCGCGCATGGCGGGCGAAAGCGCGGCGCCGGAATTGGGCATCGTCGAAGCTGCCGTCATGGGACCACCTTCATTTCGCAAGCGAGCGCGCGGCCGAGGACGCCGGCACTTTGCCGGCGCCGGCATAGGCCTCGTGATTGGCGTCGATATCGGACAGCCGGTAGAGATAGTTGACCATCACGCCGCAAGATTGCGCCAAGCCTTTTTCGGACACGTCCGCGACCCAGTCGATCTGCTCGACACGTGCGCCGTTCGTCAGATGGAAATGCGCGACAGGATCGATCGCCTTGCCGTCGCCGCGCTTCTCCGCGATGAGATAGCGCGCCGCAAGCCGGAGCAACGGCGCTTTCAGCGCGTTGGCCAGCGTGGCATTGCGATGCCATTGGGGATTGCGCGTCAAGGCCAGCGGGTGCTGATCGCCGGCGCGCTTGGGCAGGGTGCGTTGCTCGGCCGCGGTGAGCAGCGCGTCGGCCGGCTGGCCGCGCAACCACGCGGCAAAGCCCGGTATCGGCGACAGCGTGGCGAACCGCTTGAGTTGCGGAAATTCGATCGCCAGCCGCTCGACGACCTGCTTGATCAGGAAGTTTCCGAAGCTGATGCCGTGCAGGCCCGCCTGGGCATTGGAGATCGAATAAAACACCGCGGTATCGACCCGGCGCGGATCAAGCACCGGCGCGTTGGGATCGAGCAGCGGTTGAATCGCGGCGGCGATACCGTCGGTGAGCGCCACCTCGACGAAGATGATCGGCTCGCCTGGCATGCGCGGATGGAAAAAAGCGAAGCAGCGCCGGTCCGAATTCGAGCCGGTTCTTGAGATCGTCCCAACTCGCGATCTCGTGCACGGCTTCGTAGGCGATGAGCTTCTCCAGCAGGCTCGCCGGCGAATCCCACGAAATGCGCTGCATTTCGAGCAAGCCGATATCGAACCACGAGCGCAGCAGATTGGTGAGATCGTCGAGCAGGCCCGCCACGACCGGCTCGCCCTCCGCCAGCTCGATCAGCTCGGCGCGCAGATCGACGAGATATTTGACGCCTTGCGGCAAGGCGCTGAAGCGTTTCAGCAGCAGGAGCCGCGGCGATTCGAGGCTGCTCGCCAGGGTTGCCGCTGCCTTGCGCCGCGCCGGGCGATCTTCGGCGATGCGATAATCGTCGGCGGCGGCCAGCACCGATTGGGCATTCGCTCCGAACTCTTCCGCCAGCACGCGCAGAAACGCGGAGCGTTCCGCCGCCGCAAGCTTCAAATATTCATGGCCGAGCGCCGCCGTGCGGGCCCGCGCCGCGACTTCGCCGCCGGGACCTTCGAGGCAATCCCGAATGCGCTCGCGCCAATGCCGTTCGGCCGCCCCGGGCGACGGCGACGCATCGCCGGCAATGGCGTTCCAGGCAGCGCCAAGCTTGCCGAGCGCGCGCTCGAAGAAGCGCGGCGGCGGCGCCGGCTTCGGCGAAACGGACATTTTCTTCTCATTCATGCCGCGCCGCTCATAGCAGCGTGCGCAACGCGTCCAGCGTCGCGCCGGGCTGCTCGGCCATCATCATGTGGCCGGCATTCTCCAGCACAATGCGGCGCGCGCCGGGAATGGCCATCAGCGTCTCGGCGGCCTTCGGCGGCGTCATCCGGTCGGCGGCGCCGAGCACGAGCAAGGTCGGGCACGTCGTCTTGGCAACGGCCGCGACGGCGTCTTTGTAATTGTCGCAGGCGCGCAGATCGATGCCGACCACGCCCTTGCGGCCATGCTCGAGCAGCCGAAGCGCCGCGCCCGTCGTCCACGTACCCGGCGCCTCGGCGCCGCCTTGTTGCGCGCGCCGGCCGATGCCCCAGGCGGTGATGAACTCGAATGCCGCGTGTTCGCCGTCGAGCCCGGCCTTGAGCAGATCGGCATTGACGCTCATCTCGGCGGCGCAGCCGCACAGGGCAAGGGCGCGCACGCGCTTGGGATAGCGCGCCGCCGCTTCGAGCGCGACCATGGCGCCCATCGAGTGCCCGACCAACGCCGCGGCTTCGACGCCCGCCGCATCGAGCAGCGCCGTTAGCCAATCGGCCACCGCGCCGATGGTTTCGAGCGGCTTGCCCTCGGAACGCCCATGGCCGGGGAGATCGATCGCGAGCACGCTCCGGCCGTGCCACGCGAACCAGCGCGTCTGCAGCGTCCACACCGTGTGATCCATGCCCGAGCCGTGAATGAACACGATCGGCGGCAATGCCGGATCGAAACGCTTGCCGCCGGTGGCGGCGAATACACGATTGCCGTTGACCTGAAGCTCCATGCCGTCCCCGTCTATTCCGCCGCCATGCGCCGCGGCTGCGACGCGCGCAGGGCGCGGCCGAGATCGTCGATCAAATCCGCCGCATCCTCGAGTCCGACCGATAGCCGGATCAGTTCTTCGCCGATCCCCGCCGCCTTGAGCGCCGCCGCGTCCATCTGCTGATGCGTCGTGCTCGCCGGATGGATGACGAGCGACTTCGCGTCGCCGACATTGGCGAGATGCGAGAAGAGCTGCAAGGATTCGATGAAGCGCCTGCCCGCGTCGCGCCCGCCCTTGATGCCGAAGCTGAACACCGCGCCGCTTCCCTTGGGCAGAAACTGCTTGGCGCGCGCATGATCGGGATGTTGCGGCAGTTCGGGATAGCTCACCCATTCGACCGCCGGATTCTTGCTCAGGAATTCGACGACCCGGCGTGCATTCTCGACGTGGCGCGGCATGCGCAGGTGCAGCGTTTCCACGCCCTGCAGCAAATAGAACGCCGTCTGCGGCGACATGGTGGCGCCGAAATCGCGCAAGCCTTCGGTGCGCGCGCGCATGATGAAGGCGCTGGGGCCGAACTCCTCGGCGAAATCGAGCCCGTGATAGCCGGCATAGGGCTCGGTCAAGGTCGGGAATTTGCCCGAGCGCTCCCAATCGAACTTGCCCGAATCGATCAGCGCGCCGGCGATGGCGACGCCGTGGCCGCCGAGAAATTTCGTCGCCGAATGGACCACCAGATCGGCGCCGAAATCGAACGGCTTGCACAGATAGGGCGTGGCGAAGGTGTTGTCGATCAGCAGCGGGATTCCGGCATCGTGCGCGATCTTGGCCACCGCCGGCAGATCCATGATTTCGAGTCCCGGATTGCCGAGCGTTTCGCCGAAGACGAGGCGCGTTTCCGGCCGGATCGCGCGCTTGAACGCGTCGCTGTCGCGGGCATTGACGAAGCTCGTCGCGATGCCGAAGCGCGGCAGGGTGTGGGTGAACAAATTATGGCTGCCGCCATAGATCGAGGCCGAGGACACGATGTGCGCGCCCTGCCCCATCAGCGTCGCGATGGCGAGGAACAGCGCCGCCTGGCCGCTCGCCGCGGCGACGCAGCCGACGCCGCCTTCGAGCGCCGCGAGCCGTTCCTCGAGGACCGCGACGGTGGGGTTCGAAATGCGCGAATAGATGTGACCGGCGCGCTCCAAGTTGAATAGCGCGGCGGCGTGATCGGTGTCGCGGAACACATAGGACGTCGTTTGGTAGATCGGCACCGCGCGCGCGCCGGTCGCGGCGTCGGGATGCTGGCCGGCGTGCAGCGAGAGCGTGTCGAATTTCAGGAAATCGGGACCAGGCATCGGACTCCTCGCGGATTGATTTCGAACCGAGAGTGCGGTGACCCTCGCCGGCCGGTCAAGCGGCCCGGTATCGAGCTTGACCGCGCGCGCCGCCGGTGCGATTTCTGTTTCAACCACATCCCGAGGAGCATCGCCATGATGTTACGCTCGCTGATCGTCGGATTTTACGCCGCCATCGCCACTTCGCCGGCCCTTGCCGCGCCGCAAATTTTGGCGCTGCTCGCCACCGGCGCGCCGGTGGCGCTCATGTGCGAAGGCGCTGCCTGTACCGCCGATCTCAGCGCCTATTGCCTCGAAAAAGAGCGCGCGACGCCCGAGGCCGGAACCGATTACCGGCTCGGTTCGGCCGGCAACGTCACGCTGATCGTGACGGGCGCTGACGGCGCGGTGCGCGAATTGCCCTTGGGCGACCGGGCGCGCTTTCAGAGCCTGCGCGAGATGAACGCGGTGCGCGTCACCCTCGATCGCGCCACGATCGGAGACGCCGTTTCCCTCGCGGTGCGCGTCGAGCCCTTGGCGACGCTGCTACCGGCCGCCGCGGCCAAAAAGTCGAAAGCGCATTCAGTCGCGGCGACCGTGCTGGCCGAAGGACCGTACCGAGCGCTGGGCGCGCGCATCGTCGATGGCAGCCCGGAAGCGGACGCCGCGCGCGGCCTTGCCCGGGCACTCAACCGGCTGTCCACGACGCGCGGCCGGGCGGACATCGGCGAAACCTCGGCGGCGGCGGGATCGGCCGGGCCGATCGTCGAGGGCTGCGCCGCCGAAGCCGCTGACATCAAGGCGATGCGCGAACGCATTATCGGCGTTTACGGCTATTGGACGGGGCGCTCCATCGGGCATGAACCGAGCCTGCGCAGCTGCCTCGAAGCACAGCACGACCGCATCATGAGCCGGCTGAACGAGCGCTACTGGAAAGCCAAAGAGGCCGGATATTAGCCATCGCCTGGGCGCGGCGACGCGCCGCTTGGCGACCGCGGGCCGCCCGCTCTAAAATAGCGCGGGCAATCGCCCGTCCCGACGCCCCCCTTTTCAATCGCGGAATAGCCAATGTCCGACACATCGCGACGCCAGCTCATGGCCGCCGGCGCCCTGCTCCCGCTATTGCCGCTCATGGCCCCCGCGGCCGGCGCGCAAACCGGATCGACGCTCCAGTTCGGAACGCCACGCCGCTTCGATTTCGAATGGCTCAAGGGCGAAGCCAAGCGGTTGGCGGCGGCGCCCTATGCGGATCCGCCGGCGCGCTTCGCCGATTTGCTCGAGGGCATCGATTACGATCACTACCAGCGCATCCGTTTCCGCGCCGAGCGCGGTTTGTGGGCCGCCGGCGGCGGGCCGTTTCCGGTGCAGTTCTTCCATCTCGGCCGCTTTTTCAAGCAGCCGATCCGGCTCCACGTCGTCGAGGGCGGCGAGGCCCGCGAAGTGCTCTACGCGCCGGATTTCTTCGAATTCACCGGCAAGCGCTGGGATCGCGAGCTGCCGGCCGATCTCGGTTTCGCCGGCTTTCGCGTCATCGCGCCGGGCGGCAAGACCGATTGGCTCGCCTTCCTCGGCGCCGCCTATTTCCGCAGTTCGGGCGAGCTTGACCAATACGGCCTCTCGGCGCGCGCCATCGCCATCGACACGGCCATGCCGACGCCGGAAGAATTTCCGCGCTTCACGCAATTCTGGCTGGCGCCGGTGCCGGGCAATGCCAAAGCGGTGGCCATCCACGCGCTGATGGACGGGCCGAGCATCGCGGGCGCCGTCCGCATCGTGGCGGCGAAGGAGAAAAACGTCGGCATGGACATCGATTGCGCCTTCTATCCGCGCAAGGATATCGCGCGCATGGGCGTGGCGCCGCTGACCTCGATGTTCTGGTACGGCAAGAACAGCCGGCATTTGGCGCGCGACTGGCGGCCGCAAATCCACGACAGCGACGGCCTCGCGCTGTGGACCGGCACCGGCGAGCGACTATGGCGGCCGCTCAACAATCCGCCCACGGTGCGCACCAGCAGCTTCGCCGACCGCGGCCCGAAAGGCTTCGGCCTCCTGCAGCGCGATCGCGATTTCGAAAACTACCAGGATGACGGCGTGTTCTATCACAAACGCCCAAGCGTTTGGGTCGAGCCGGTCGGCGATTGGGGTGCTGGCGCCGTCCAGCTTGTCGAAATCCCCACCGACGACGAAATTCACGACAATATCGTCGCCTATTGGGTTCCTGCGGCGCCGGTCAAGGCGGGCTCGGACTGGCCGTTCCGCTATCGCCTGCATTGGGTCGCCGAGGAGCCCTATCCGGTGCCGCTCGGTCGCGTCGTCGCCATGCGCCTGGGCGCCGGCGGCGTGCCCGGCCAGCCGCGGCCGAAGAACTCGGTCAAGATCGTGCTCGATTTCGTCGGCGGCCCGGTCGCGAGCCTGCCCGAGAGCGCGCGCAACGACATCAAATTCATGGTCGAGACGACGCGCGGCACGGTCGGCGGCATCTACACCCATCGCGTCGGCGGCACCGATCGCTGGCGCGCCTTTTGCGATCTGACCATGGCCGGCCGCGAGCCGGCGGATCTGCGCGGCTATCTACGCCTCGGCGACCGCGCGCTTAGCGAAACCTGGCTTTGGCAATACGTGCCGCCGGCGGGCTGAACGCGACGCGGCGGCCCGTCACCGCCGCTGGCGCCGGACCGGCCGCGCCTGCGCCGATCGGACGATATTGAGAGCGACGAGCGTGCGCTCCGCGATCGCGCGCATGACGGGAATGCCGCCGACCGGAGTTCCATCGGCCAAGGCCTGGGCCAGGATGGCGATTTCCTTCCATGGCCGAGGCTGGTCCGCCGCCGCGCGCAGCCACAGCGCGGTCCAGAAAAAATGCTCCGCCCATTTCGGCGCGCGGCGCCGACGATGCGGACGATTTCGGGATCGTCCTCGAACCAGGATTCGCAGTTGCCGGCCGCCATGCCCAAGCCTTCGCTGAACTCGATGATTTCGGCGATCCTCGCCGCGGTGCGTTCGCCCGCCGGAATCTCGCCAACGATCTGCGCCAGCCCGCTCCGCCAATCCGTCGCCTCCGCGCGCCACTCGGCGGCGCCGATCAGTTCGGCAATGGCGAGCAACCCGGCCGGCGGCACCAAGCCGCGCGGCATGCCGTCGCCGATGAAATGGCGGACCGCGCGATCGAGATGGTCGCGCGACACCGCGGCAAGCGACGTTTCGCCGCCGGCGTCATCGACGGTTCGCATCACCGCCGCTTTCGATGCCGCCGGCGCGATCCAGGCATCGCGGATGCCGAAGCCGCGTTTGACGAGCAGCGAAGCGAGCCGGAATTTTTTTCCGTCCGGCGCGACGATGATAAATCCTTGCGCGCCGGCGCCGTCGATCGCCGATGCATAGATCGTTGCCGGCGCGCCCGCCGCCCATTGCGCGCATTCGACGCCGTTGCCGCGCGCCGATTGCACGGCCCGATCGACCGGCGCGCGTTCGTCTGCGGGCAGCCAGTTGCGCAAGGCAATGAGCCGGCGCAGCGAAGCCGGCGAGACCGGGTGCCGGCTCGACTGAAGCGCCTGACCGACGGCGCGGCGCACGCTCGGCTCGGAATTGAGCAGGCCGAGCAGGGCCGCCTCGCGCACGATCGGCTCGGACTCCGTCGCGAGATGGGCGAACAGCGCAACGACGGCGTCGGGCGCGATACCGTGAATCGCTTCCGACAGGAACAATTCGATCGCGAAAGGACCGGAGTCTGCCACGCCCATCAGCGCGCCGAGCAGCATATCGCCGGCGGTCGAGGCCGATTTGACATGCGGCGGCGGCGCGGCGCGGTGCCGCGCGATCCCGTCGAGCAACGCGATCAGGTCCATATCCGGGAAATCGAGATAGATATCGAGCGCCGGCACCTTGCCTTTGGCGATCACGGCGCCAAGCTGCCTCGCGCGGTCCTCGATGGACGCGGTTTCGATCGTGGCTGGCCTCCGCACTGCGTCGTTGGGAGCCTCGTTGTCCAAAAAAATTAATAGTATATGCCGCGGGCGCTGGCAGCAGCGAAATTGCCGGCCAAGTCGCTATCGGTGGATAGGTTCCGCCGCACGGGAGGCGTGTTTGCGCGCTCGGCGAGCCGCTGATTTAGCAATATGTGCCGCCGAGAAAATTTGCCGCCGCCGGTACGCCGGAAACCCTTGCCCGCGCCAAGCGCAGCCCCTATTTTCCCGGCCCTCCATCGGCCTTGAGCCCGGACTGCGGAAGGGTGCCAGAGTGGTCGAATGGGCCTGACTCGAAATCAGGTGTACTGCTTCGCGGTACCGTGGGTTCGAATCCCACCCCTTCCGCCATTAACTATATGAAATTACCAAATAATTTTCGACAGCCGGGGCGACAATTTGGACGAAATCTTTACCGCCATCTTCCCTCGGGTAAGCACTGGGTAAGCAGTCGGCCGAAATTCCCGCCATTTTGCTGCTGCGCCGGATCGAGGGCTTTTCGGCTTGCCAACGGGAATCGAGCGGACACGACCTCAACGCATGCGCGACATGATGCGGGATTGACAATTATAGACTGATCGTTCCAAATCACGCGCGCGCAACCACAGTCTTAGAGAGAATCGCCGCGTCGAAGTTGCTTTGCGTCTCGGGAACCCTGGCGTGGGTCGCGCGGGCGAATGCCAACTCGTGATGGGGGCCCCTCGCTGACTGCATCTGCCGAATACCGTTGCGTGGAGCAGTTCCGGTGCCGGGCTAGCCGAAATGGCCAGATTTCAACGAGCGCCCGCGCCGGCGCGGCGCTCATGTCGCGCTGTTCTCTGCGGGCGCGACGGCCAAGTCCAGAAGCATACTCGCAGAGTAGCACAACCGAGATTGCGTGGAACGCCGGCAACTTCACGCCGCCGTGAGCGTCAGGTTCCTTGAGCACCAGGCAATAGATCGCGACAAGCGCGAAGCTTCACGACTTTCCTTGATAGCACGGGTTTCCCGGATTTTTTTGCTTCGCAGAATTCTATTCCCCCCTTTGGGGAATATATTCCGCATCAAGATGACCGAGCCCGACGCGTGGGCATCACGGCGCGATCTTCGTCGGTGTACATGACCCGGAGCGACGTTCGATCCTGGTTCCGTTGGTTCGGCCGGGCGTAGAGGTATTGCCACGCTTCAAGGTCGGCGATGGCTTGCTCCACCGCCTCGACCGTCAAGCCGGTTTCCTTGGCGAGGGTTCGTAGGCCAGCGTAGCAGCCGGTGCCGTTGCGGCCGAGACCGTCATGGCGGGCGACCATGCCCAGCACGCGGAAATGCTCGTTGGTCAGCCGCGCATCGCGTACCGCGCGCGTGGGCAAGGGCGCAAAGTCGTAAGTGACTGCGCCGAGCTTCTCCCTGCCAATCGGCTTGCCGTCGCGTTGCGCGCCTTCGGGAGGGGCGTTGTGGGCTTCGGCCGGAGGATTTCCGCTGCCGCCCAGTGCGCGCGCGGTGGGGGTGGTATTGCTCAGGGGGCGTCCAGTCATAGATCGCCCCCTTCGACGCCGAGGATTTCGACCCGCGATCCGAGCACGTGGCGGCCATGCCAGCCGCCCGCATGCAGCTCGCGCCGCGTTTCGATGGCAAGCCCGTGACGCTTGCGTAGGCGATGGGCGTACGCCGCGAGGCGGTATGCCCATGCGCTGCATTCGAGTGCCGTGATGCCGCGCGGGCCGGCTTCGACCAGCGCGCGCAAAGCCCTCGCCTCCTGGCCGCGGGCGACAATTTCGCGGGCGCCGCCGGCGTCGCGGACGATGCCACAAACGGTGAAACGCGCCACAACGTAGTTGCGGACGCCTTGCGGCCGATGTATCGAGTTCATCGTGCTTTCCTTCATTCGACGTGAGGGGGACGCGCACCGCCCCGGCCGCTGTTGACTGCAGCGCCGGGGCTTTGCGCTCTAAGCGGCTGTGGCGCTGGGGGGCGGGCCGGGATCGGACGTGCTTTTGCGCCGTCCCGATGCGAGCCAAATTTCAAGCGCCTCGACGCTGTAAAGGCAGCGCCGCACTGGGCGCGCATATTCGGGGCCGCCTCCGGTGAGGCGCAGCTTTTCGAGCGTCCGTGCGCTCAGGCCGCAGTACTCGGCAGCCTCGCGGGTCGACAATCGGCTCCTGTGGTTCATGGCCAACACCCTCTCAATGCGATGCAGGCCTCCCACATACGCTCCATTCTTGGTCGAAAAAACCGGATTTATTTCCCGGCCAACTAGTTTTCTGGCCGTAAATTCCGTCGCTTTTTTCCGGACAATCTCGCCGCAAGCTGCCTTTTATTCTCCGCCTCTTGTCGCTCGTGACAAGCCAAAGAGAGCTGATGACGGATCGTCTCGACTGCGTGGCTTTTGAAAAAATGCAGTTCTGGTCGCCGGTCTAATTGTCGTTTTATGCGTTTCGCTACGCTAACCGTGGTCAAACGAGGCAGCCCAGCCCCGACTGGGTGGTTCTCGATTATCTCTTCAAGCATCCGCCACAAATCTTCACGTGCCCGGCGTCCTAGCTCGCCAGCAGGCCGACGCCCACGCGTGCTCGGCCGTACCTCGCGAAAACCGGGTACGAGGTCAAGCGCGAGTTGAATTGCAAGCTTAGGCCAAATATCTTCGTCAGGATTCCGTGGGTTCAGCTTATAGTGCTGAAATAGTAAGTCCCACTTCTTGTACCACTCCAGTTGCCAAATAAACTCTTCGGCAGCGCCTCGTGAGAATACATCGCCGAGCGTTCGCCTCCGCATCGGCGTTGCGAGCGGCCCGATGCCGAAGATTTCGTGCGGTTTCTGCTTTGGCATTCCGGCCCCCTACAGGCGCAGCCCTACGCAGAAGGTCGGCGCGGCGGGCCGATGGTAGGGTCATCGGCGTTCGGCGGCCAAACCTAGCCGCGCCAAAGCAAGCTTATCAGCAGCAAGCGGCCGTTACCATGTTCTGGCCAGAACTGACGACGCGATTAGAATCGCAGCCAAGAACCATGCGGCAAAACGCACCCCGCGCAACTCGGATCGTACCGAATCCAATCTGGCTAATATCGCTCGAAGCATTTCATCTCTGCCTTCGAACTCAAGTTCTGAGCTGAAATCTTTTCCCAACTCATTCTTGAAAGCAGAATCCGTTTTGGGTTTCGCATCTGGAAATTCGTAGGAGAATTCGATTGACGTTATCGGAAGCATTGCCGGCTTTTCGCGATTATCCCACTCTTGCGCACTACCATCGGGTTCCCATCCGAACTTGAGCGATTTTGACTCCCCAAACTCAACGTCTATCCGTCTCGGATAAACGCCGTTTTGAATATTCGAAAGTAGCTCTGAAAATTCCGCGGGCTTGAAACAAATATAGAACCAAATGCTAGCAGGTATTTCTGATTTTTCGTCTTTCCATGGCGCGTTATATCTTAATGTCCACTCGTGTTCGGCACTTAGGTCCACTTCGTAGATATTCAACTGTCCTACCGCAACTTGCTTACCCTTGGTTCGAAGCGGGTTACCAAAAATTTCGCCTGTTGCTAGACGAATCTCAAATCGACCTGGAGGATGGACAGAGAACCGAATTGTGCGGCGGTTGCCGAAAGTGGGCTTACCGAGTTGCGGACCGAAGTCCCGTACCTCGGCTTGCTTTTTGATCTCGGTTGACGTTGCGACAACCGTAATTTCAAGCTGGATCGATTGCAGCAAGTGCTTCTCCCACCCCGCAAGTTGCGGTTTGCGGTTGCTAGGCAACCTTCGTTGGCAGCACCTCGCGCTTCGCTTCCCTCCCCTCCATCGCCGTCGCGATCCGATTGGCGACGGCAAGCGCTACCGGCGCGGCGAAGTGGTCAGACGCTGGGGCAGCGCGCAAGCGCATGACGCTGCGTTCTCTTAAGTTCGTCCTGATCCTCGGCGCGGAAGAAGATCATCCCCGCCCCATTGCACAGCGTCGCAGCGCCCTCGCGCACCGATATCGTGCCATTCGAGGCCGCGATAATACGCTGGCCGTTTGCAGTGCCGTAGCGTCCTGCCTTGGCCGATGAACCCGACACGATGAGCACGACCGGTGCGCCCGGCGTAAAACCGGAGCCATTGATGAAGAACGTCTTGTTACCGACCAGTTGGACGTTCAGTGTCGGACCCGAGGCGGGCGGCGGCTTCGGCGCCGGCGGCGCCTTTGCATTGCAGGTCTGCATGATGCGCTCGCGCTCCGACTGCTCGGTTTTGCGGGCTTGTTCGGAAGCGCCCCGGCACCAAGCCTGGTGCTCTTTGTAAGTCGATGTCCAGCGCGCGCCGCTCAGCACATCAGGCGTGCACTTGAATTTGTCGCGCGCGGTTTTGAGCGCAATCGTTGCATTGCCCGCGTATATCTGGCAGGCGTGCTCCAGCTTACGCTTCGCCTCCCACGCGTCTTTCTCCGCCTGAGAAGGCCCGATGGGGCAGCAATACGCCTTGGAGCCCCACAGGCACTCGTCGCGGTATACCTGTTTCCAGCCCGATGGACAGCTTCCGCTGCACTTACCAAACGATACCGATCCGAATGTCTTGCAGTCATAAGGCCCCGCCGTTGCGGTGGACACCACCCCAAATATTGCTGCGACAACTAATCCGAAGCCATGCGCACGCTGCGATAATTCTGAACATTGAGTAGCTTCCACCCTTCTGGAGGTGACAATAGTTCGGTCGAGGCTCAACGAGCTATCGCCGAATCTTGGTGACGGCCTGACGAGTTAGGCGGCGGCGGTTTGGACTTGAACGTTAGCCAGCTTGACGGCGACTTCGAGCCCGTTGGCGAATTTCACACCTTGGACGATCTTTGGCAACTGGTTGTGGCCAGCGAGTTGCCGCCATGTTCGCGCTGCGTTTGCGGATGCGCTCACGAAGCCGAGCCGGCGCGCCGCGGCGCGGGCTGCGTCCGCTCGGCAAGCGGCACGCTCTCCGCCGTCTTCCCCTCCATCGCCGCGGCGATGCGAGTGGCGACCGCATCGGCCGCGCGCTTCAACGGGTCGGCGTCTTTCTCGACGTAGCGGCCGGTCATCGCCAAGGTCTTGTGGCCGAGCAAGTCGCGCACCAGGAACGCATTGAAGCCCGCCTGCCCGCCATAGGTGCCGACGGTGTGCCGGAAATCGTGCAGCCGCGCGTTCTTGAGATTGGCCAGCTTCCGGATGCGGCGCCAGGCGTTGTCCAAGGCGAAGCGCGACAGCGGCTTGTCTGCCTTCGGTCCTTCGATGAGGTAGCCGGTTTCGCGCGCGCGCTCCGCGAGGATGGCTTGCGCCGGCGCGGGCAGCGCGACGGCCCGCGCCCCGGCCTTCGCATCCGCAAGGCGCAACAGGCCGGCGCCCAAGATCGACGTGCTCCCAGCGCAGCGAAAGAATCTCGCCGAGCCGGCATCCGGTCAGCGCCAGGAGCCGGAGCGCCAGCAGGGCCGCGGGCGGCTCCTTGCCCTCGCGCTCCGCCGTCGCCAGCGCTTCGCCGACCTGCTTCAATTCCTCGCCGGAAAAGAACCGCTCGCGCTTCGCCTCGCGGTAGCGCTTGACGTGGCGGCAGGGGTTCGAGCCGTCGGGCAGCAGGCCCCAGGCTTCGGCAAGGTGAAGCATCTTCGAGAGCGTCGCGAGCACGCGGTTCGCCTCGTAGGGCGTGTCGCGCAGGCCGTGATGCAGCTTGGCCACGTCCGCGCGCGTCACGTCCGCGACCTTCCAGGCGCCGAAGCGCGCGACGATGACCGTCTCGACCCGGCGCTTCGCCTCGATCCGGGTCGAAGGCTTGTTGTGCGCCTCGACGTGCTCCTTGAGATATCGCTCGGCCAATTCCTTGACCGTTGCCGCCTCGCGCTGGGCGTGGCGATGGCCGGCGGGGTCGCCGCCGCGGGCAATGTCGCCCAAGAGCCGTTTCGCCTCTGTGCGGGCTTCGTCGGGCGTCAGCTCGCCGACGCGCGCGATGGTGAAGCGCCGCGAGCGCCCGCCCGCGTTGCGGTACTGCAAGACGTAGGTCTTGACGCCCGAAGTCTTGACGCGAAGGCCGAAGCCCGCGAGCCGCGCGTCCCACAGGAACACGTCGCCGTGAGCGCTCCGGCTTCGCCCGGTCAACGGTCGCTTTCGAGATTCTCGCCATCGTCGCCCCCAACAGGCATGGGCGCTTTCCCATGGGCGTGGCCGCGCCCGTTCCGGGTAAGCACCGGGTAAGCAAACCGCAGAATAGACGGGCGTAGAGCGGCGTGCAAGAGAGAAGCAAAATCAAGCATTTTCTAACACGGTAGCAGAGGGGCGTAGTCCGGGTAGGGTCAAAACACCACACTCGAAATCAGGTGTACTGCTTCGCGGTACCGTGGGTTCGAATCCCACCCCTTCCGCCAACCTCTGTCGATTGCGCCGTTTCGAAGCGCAACGGCGCATCGGGCCGCACGAATTTTCGGCGGCCTATCGCCGCGACGCGCCGCCCCAGCCGATGCGCCGCCTTGTCGCGCTCATCGCGGCCGATGCCGGCGGCAGCGCCTTTAAGCGAGATGCTTCTTGAAGAACGCGATCGTCCGCTCCCAGGCCAACTTGGCCGGCGCCTCTTGGTAGCGCGGCGTCGAATTGTTGTGAAAGCCGTGCTGGGTTCCGGGATAGATATGCATCTCGTGCGGGATATTGTTCGCCTTCAGCGCCGCCTCGAAGGCCGGCCACATCGCGTTGATGCGTTCGTCGCTCGCGGCATATTGAACCAGCAGCGGCGCCTTGATCGACGGCACTTGCGCCGTTTCGGGCGCCGGACCGTAGAACGGGACGCCCGCTTTCATGTCGGCGCCGAGCGTGACGGCCAGGAAATTGGTGGCACCGCCGCCCCAGCAGAAGCCCGTAACGCCGAGCTTGCCGTTGGACAGGGCTTGCGCTTTCAGGAAGCGCGCGCTGTTGACCATATCCGTGCGCAGCTTGCCTTGATCGAGACTTGCCTGCAGCGTCCGTCCGTCGTCGTCGTTGCCTGGATAGCCGCCGACCGGCGACAACCCGTCGGGCGCGAGAGCCAAGAACCCCTCGGTCGCGGCGCGGCGGGCCACGTCTTCGATATAGGGATTGAGCCCGCGATTCTCATGGATCACGAGCACGGCGGGAAACGGCCCCGTCCCGGTCGGCTGCACAAGATAGCCGCGCATCGTGCCGGACGTGCCGCCCGGCGACGGATAAGTCACGTAGCGCGCCTTGATCCGCTGATCGGTGAAGGAGATCGTCTGCGCCTGCGCATAGCGCGGCAACAGCGCCTGCGCCATGGCCAAGCCGCCGACCGTCACCGCGGCTGCCCGCAGCAGGAACTCGCGGCGGTCGAAGCGCCCGTGGCAGTATTCGTCGTAAAGTTCGAACACGCGCCGGTCGATTTCGGTCTGGGTTACGGGCGACGGCGCCTCGGTCGCGAGGCCAGATTTCTCGGCGGTCGACGTGACGGTCATTGCTGAGCCTCCTCCGTTGGAGTCCGAATTCTAGGGCCCGGACTTGACCGGGTCCACGCGATAATTCCGGCGCCGCGCTAGCCTTCGCCAGGCTGGATGAGCCGCCGCCGCACCGGAAACAACACCAGCCCGTAACGCTCGGCGACATAGCCCCAGAGACCCTTCGGCGCCCAGAGCATGACGAGGATGGCAAGGGCGCCGAGAAGGATAAGATACCAAGTGCCGTAGCCCGCGAGATAGGTTTGCAGCAGCCAGAACACGAGCACGCCGACGATCGGCCCTTCGATCGTGCCGATGCCGCCGATGACGACGATGAGAATCACATAGGCGGTCCAATCGAGCACGGCAAAGGCCGCGTCGGGCGAAATGCGCGCCTTCTGGAGATAGATGAGCGCGCCGATCGTCCCGGTGCCGGCCGCGGTAATGACATAGGTCCAGAGCTTGGTGCGGAAAATATCGACCCCGGCGCTCGAGGCCGCGGGCTCGGAATCGCGGATCGCCGCCAGCGCCAGCCCATGACGCGAGCGGAGAATGAGATACACGGCGAGAACCGTCCCCGCCGCCAGCGCAAGCGCGGCCCAATAAAGCACGATATCGCGCGCCGCCGGCGTGCGCACGCCGAACAGGTCTTTGACGAATTCGATGCCGAACATCGCGTTGGCGATCTCAGGCGGCAGCGACGTGCCGGTGCCGCCGCCCAATTGCTTGAATTGCGCGAACACGAGGCGATAGACCTCGGCCACCACCCAGGTGCCGATGGCGAAATAGGCGCCCCGGAGCCGAAACACGACGAGCGCCGTCGGCAGCGCGCACAGCGCCGCGGCAGCGCCCGCCAGCACGACGGCGAGCAGCGGATCGATGCCGAAAAAAACCGCGAGACCGAACATGACGTAGCCGCCGAGCCCGACAAAGGCCTGCTGGCCGACCGAGATGAGCCCGGCATAGCCGGCGAGCAGATTCCAGCACTGCGCCAGCGCCAGCATGTAGAAAACGAAAATCAATTCCTGCACCAAAGCCCGGCCGGACAGGGCGGGCAACGCGGCCAAACCCGCGCACAGCGTCGCGGCGGCGAGCGCCGCGCGCCGCGTGCCGCGCGTGCCGATGGCGGCACGGCTGCTTGCCGCGGCGGTCGCGATCGGCGTCATCGGTCGGCCGCGCGCGGAAACAAGCCGCGCGGCCGGAGCACGAGCACGGCCAGGAATGCCAGGTGCCCCGCCAAAATCTGCCATTCGGGATCGATGCGGGCGCCGATGGTTTGCGCCAAGCCGATCACGATGCCGCCGGCCAGCGTTCCCCACAGGCTGCCGAGCCCGCCGATGATGACGGCTTCGAACGCATAGATCAGCCGCGCCGGCCCGATCGTCGGATCGAAATTGGCGCGCATGCCGAGATGGAGCGCGGCGACGCCGACCACAATCATCGCGACGCCCATGGCGAGCGCGAAGATGCGGCGATTGTCGATGCCCATGAGCTGCGCGGTTTCGGGATCGTCGGCCGTGGCGCGGAACGCGCGGCCCAGGCCGGTCCGATAAAACAGCAGATTGAGCAAGAGAATGACGGCGACGGCCGAGGCCAGAGTGAGGAGCGGCACCACGCCGACGGCGAGCCCGCCGCCCAGCGCCAAGCGATGCGGTTTCGATCGCACCGGCGTTCAGGCGCCGGCTATCGGCGGAGAAGACCTCGAGCATGCCGTTCTGCGCGACGATCGACAGGCCGAAGGTGACGAGCAGCGGCGGCAGCATGTCGCGTCCGAGCGTGCGGTTGAGCAGCACATGCTGAAGCCCATAGCCGAAGACGAAAAGGACCGGCGCCGCGACGAACGCCGCCATAAAGGGATCGAGCCCCAGCGTTGCCGCGACGACGAGCACGACGAACGCCGCCAGCACGATCAGGTCGCCATGCGCCAGATTGACGAGCCGCATGATGCCGAAAATCAGCGACAGCCCGGCCGCAAAGAGCGCGTAAAGCGCGCCGAGCATGACGCCTTCGATCATCGTGCCGAGCCAGATCGTCATCGCTCACGCGCCGAAATAGGCATCGTGGATCAGATCGCGCGTGAGGCTGCCCGGGCGCCCGCTCAGCACGAGGCGGCCCTCGCGAAAACAATAGACGCGGTCGGCCACGGCCATGGCCTGCGCGATGTCTTGCTCGACCAGGACGATGCCGATGCCGGCGTCCTTGATCGCCGGGATCGCGGCATAGACGCTGCGAATGACGATGGGCGCCAAGCCCAGGCTGATCTCGTCGCACAGGAGCAGGCGCGGGTTCGCCATCAGCGCGCGGCCGATCGCGGCCATCTGCTGCTGGCCGCCCGACAGCGCATTGCTCGGCGCGCGGCGCCGCTCGGCGAGGACGGGAAAGAGCGCGTAGACGCGATCCAAGGTCCATCGGCCGCCGGCACTGCCATAGGCGCCGATCAGGAGATTTTCCTCGACCGTGAGCGAGGGGAAAAGCTTGCGACCCTCCGGAACGAGCGAAATGCCGAGGCGAACGATTTTCGCGGGCGCCATGCCGCCGATCGGCTTGCCGTCGAGGCGAACCGCCTCGGGCGCGCTCGGCAGCAGGCCGACGATGGTCTTGAGGAAGGTGGATTTCCCGGCGCCGTTGGCGCCGATGATGGCGATGGTCTCGCCGCCCTCCAAGGCCGCATCGATTCCGAACAGCGCCTGAAAATCGCCGTAGAAGGCCGTGAGCGCGCGGGTTTCGAGGTTCGCCATCGCGCTAGGCCGCGAGGCCCATATAAATTTCGCGCACCGCGGGCGAGCCCATCACCGCTTGCGGCTCGCCCTCGGCGATCTTGCGCCCGAAATCGAGCACGACCAGGCGCTCGACCACCGCGAGAAGCGCATGAACGATGTGTTCGATCCAGACGATCGTGATTCCGGCGGCGCGGATCGAGCGAACGGTCTCGACCAGCGCGCGGCATTCGCCTTCGGTCAGGCCGCCGGCGATTTCGTCGAGCAGCAGCAGGCGCGGGCCGGTCGCCAGGGCGCGCGCGAGTTCGAGGCGCTTGCGTTCGAGCAAGGTCAGCGTGCCCGCCCGGCGATTCGCGCGCTCGATGAGGCCGGTCCGGCGGAGCACGTCGGCGCAGGCGCCCGTCGCGGCGCGCTCCGGCAAACCGCGGCCATAGACCGCGCCCACCAGCAAATTTTCGAACACGGTCAGGGTCTCGAACGGGCGAGGAATTTGATAAGTGCGCGCGATGCCGGACGCGCAACGGCGATGCGGCGGCATTGCCGCGATATCGGCGCCGGCGAAACGGATCGTCCCGGCGTCGGGCGCGAGATCGCCGGCGATAAGATTGAACAGCGTCGTCTTGCCCGCGCCGTTGGGGCCGATGATGCCGAGCGCCGCCCCTTCGGCCAGATCGAGGTCGATCCCGTCGGCGGCTTTGAGCGAGCCGAAGGCGCGGGTGAGGCCGCGAATTTCCAGCAGCATCACCCGGCGAGCCCGTTAGGCGATCGGCTCCATCTTGCCGCCGACGGGGATGTTGGGCGCGGTCTTGTTATCGGTGACGACGATGTCGTATTTGCCGTTGGCGCCGAGGCGCCATTGGCCGCCGACCAGCGGCGTGCGCGCAACATTGGCGCGCGCGAAGGGCGGCACATTGTCCTGGTTCCACCGCACCGGGCCGACGATGGTCTGCAGATTCGTCTCCTTGATCGCCTTGACCATGGCCTTGCCGTCGCCAAGCTGCGGCGTGCGTTTCAGAGCATCGACGGCGACCTCGAACAGCGAGTGAATGAAGCCGATCGGCTGCGTCCACTGCTTCTTCGCGGCGTTTTGATAGGCATCGGCGAGCTGCCGCGCGCTCCGGCCGTTGAGCGAGGACTTGAACGGGTGGCTCGGCGACCACCACACTTCCGACGACAGATTGTGGCCGTCCCGGCCCAGCGCCTCGAGCGCGACGGGAAACAGGATCGCCTTGCCGACCGAGGCGATTTTCGGCTTGAAGCCCTGCTGCAGCGCCTGCTTCCAGAATGTCGTAAAATCGGGTGGCAGCACGACGCCGGTGACGATTTCGCACGCCGCGGCCTTAAAGGCGGAAATCTGCGCCGAGAAATTGTCGGTCAGGTTCTGGTAGCGGCCGGGATCGGTCAGCTTGAAGCCTTGCCTGTCGAGCGCCGGCGGGAAGCCCACCTGCTTGTCGCCCCAGGCATTGCCGTCGCCGTCGTTGGGGAACAGCGCGCCCACCGATTTGTTGGTCGCGACCTGGTTCCACATATTGGTGAAGACGGCGATGATGTCCTCCAGGCCCCAAAAATAGTGGTAGGTGTAATTGAACCCCTTCCACGCGGGCGGGCCGCCGGCCGGATTGCCCTGCCGGCCGATGAACCAGGGCTGCCACGGCGCCATGGTGGAAACGCAGGGCTGCTCCTCGATCTCGCATTGCGTCGAAACCGGGTTGGTGGTCTCGGGCGTCGACGCCACCAGCATCAGATCGATCTTGTCCTGGACGATCAGGTCCTTCGCCACCTGCGCGGCGCGATTGGGATTCGATTGGCTGTCCTTGACGATCACGTCGACCGGATAGCTCCGGTTGCCGATCTTCAAGCCGCCCTTCATCTGCTCCTTGAACAGCGCCACGTTGAAATTGTCGGCTTCGGCGAAGGCGGCCAGCGGCCCGGTTTGCGGGCTGACATAGCCGAGCTTGATGCTGCGCGCTTGCGCGATGGCGGGCGCCGGCAACTTGGCCGCGAGCAGCGCGCTGCCGGCGGCGGCGCCGCCGATGAATGCGCGGCGGCCGAGCTTTGACGTATTGTTTTTCGAATCGGTCATGGCGTTTCTCCGTGGTTTGCGCGCGTTCGCCGACGATCTTCGCCTATTGGCGTTTGTTGAGCACGCTCAACTTTTCCGTGTTCACCAGATCCGGCACGGTCCAGCCGTTCAAGTCGTATTCGGCCATGCATTTCTCCGCGAACTGCTTCGAGCCGGACGTCGGTGCCGGCGGCCATCGCGCCAAACAGGGCATAGCGCCGGATTTCCTCATGGCTGCCGCTGTAGTTGATCTCGTAGAGCTCGTGGCGCGCGCCGAACTCGGTGCCGAGGGCGTCCCACAGCAGCTTCATCAGCTTGACGCGGCCTTCCGCGTCGACCCCGCCCGAGCCGCGCATGTAGCGATCCAGGTAGGGGCGCAATTGCGGATTCTTGAAGTCGTCGGCGTGCGAGTTGAGATAGATGAGGCCGCTCGCCACCGTCTTCTCGATCAGGTTCTTGATCTGGACATAGGCCTCGGGCGCCAAGCACCTGATAGGCCGCCGCCGGCTCCATCGCCGGCAGGATCGCAGCCGCCCTCCCAGGGGTCGGCCGTGTTTCGCCATCGCGTCGGAAAGACCCCAGATCATGTTGCGCCAGGCGATGACCTCGCCGATGTTCGCCTCGACGCCGCGGAACGCGCGCGCGCCGGTGATCTCGGTCGCCTTGATGAAAAGGCCGGTGATGAAATCGAGCTTCACCGCCAAGCCGCGTGCAGCCGTGGATGAGCGCCCGCGGCAAGAAGCCGGTGCGCGGGAAGAAATTGTTCGCCTTCTCGACGTCGCCATAGACGAACACGTCCTCCCAGGGCATCGAGCACGTCGTCCAGCACGAAGATGGCGTCGTTCTCGTCGAGCCGGCTCGAGAGCGGATAGTCGAACGGGCTGCCCAGCACGGCGGCGCGGTATTCGTTCGAGGTACGGCAGATCAGCTTCACGCCCTTGGCGTTGGTCGGCACCATGAACACCACCGCGTAAGTTCTTGCCCTGAACCGGGATGAGGCCGTGATGCGCGACGAAGGTGATAGTGCGTCAGCGCCGAACCGGTGGCGACGACCTTGGCGCCGGAGACGCGGATGCCGGCGTCGGTCTCCTTGGTGACCTGCACGAAGACATCGGTGCCGCCGCCCGGCGCGCCCGGCGCCACGTTGCGGTCGACCGGCGGATGGATGATCGCGTGGTTGACGAACGGCACGCGCTCCTGGCTGAAGCGATACCAGCGCCGCGCATTCGCCTGGTAGGGCGCATAGAATTCGGCGTTGGCGCCGAGCGTGGCCAGGAACGCCGCCTTGTAGTCGGGCGAGCGCCCGAGCCAGCCGTAGCTGATCCGCGCCCATGCGGCGATCGCGTCGCGCCCCGCCACCTGCTCCGCCACGGTGGTCGGCGCCTTGAAATAGCGCTGCGTGAAGCCGCCCCACTCGGTCGGCATGGTGAGGACGTTCTTGCCGCTCCTGTGGTCCTCGTGCAGCGCGTCGTAGAGCCGCGCGATCATGCGCGCGCAGTTCTGGAACGCCGGATGCTCGGTGATCTTCTTGACGCGCTCGCCGTAGATCCAGATCTCGCGGCCGTCGTCGAGGCTGTCGAGATATTCGCGGCCGGTGTAGGGCAGCACTTTGGCGGCGGACGAGGGGGTCTTCTTGGCTGCGACGGTTTCCGGCGGCGTCATGCATTTCCTCCCGTGCGCGCTTTCTTGAATGACGGCCTGCCGCACATCACCCGAACGCCATCATACGCGTCGCGCCTCGGCCAGCAAGGCGCAAGTCGGCGCGTCGTTCGCGCTGCGCGTTACGCGCCGAGCTGGCGGCGAACTTCGCGTGCCAGCTTGCCATCGGGATTGCCAAGCTCGTCCAGCACCGAAAAATGGTGCAGGCCCGGCAGATCGATGACCGCAGGCGCGGTGCCGGTTCGCTTCGCCCAGGCGGCGGCGAAATGTTCCTGCTGCCAGTGGAATTCCTTGCTCTCCTCGCCGCCGACCGCGACGGACATGGCGCCGCGCGCGTGTTGCAAATGCTTGCTCGGCGACAACGCCTCGGCCTCGGCCTTGTCCATGTGAAGTTTGTCGTTGGGGAAACTCAGGCGGATCGGCTCAAGGTCGTATAGGCCGCTGATGGCGAGGCCGGCCTTGACCGTATCCGCCGGCCGGCCCGGCGCGAAGCGCGGCCAATCGGTGCTGCACAACATGGCGGTGAGATGCCCGCCCGCCGAGTGGCCGGACACGCCGATACGATCGGGGTCGGCGCCCCATTCGCGCGCATGCTCGTGGATATAGGCGATGCCGGCGCGGCACTGGCGCACCAGCTCGGTCATCGTCACGTTCGGGCAAATCTCGTAGTTCAGCACGACGGCCGTGACCCCGGCCGGAACGAGGCCCATGGCGATGAACGAAAACTCCTTGCTGGAAAAGCTCTGCCAGTATCCGCCATGGATGAAAATATGGATCGGCGCCTTGGGCTTGGCGGCCATGAACACATCGAAATGTTCGGCGGGGTGCGGGCCAAATTTGACGCCCAGCGCGCTGCGATAGGTGTCGCGCGTTTTTTGGCTATCGGCCGCCCAGCGTTCGAAGTAACGCGGCGGATCCGGAATCCGCAGGCTGGCGCGATACTGCTCGTCGAGCTTTTCCTTATCGTAGCCGTGCCACAGAATTTCGCCCATCGGTTCCCCCTGCCCGCCGGCCGGACAACCGGCCGCCGCCCGGTCTTAGCGATTGGCGATCCGCTTGGCGAGGGCGCTATTGCTCCGGTCCGGGTTGGGCTAGGATTGCGCCATCGACCGATGCCACGCGCCATGTCCTGAGGAGGATTTCCGTCATGTTCGATCGCTCGCCCGCGCTAGCCGCGGCTGCCGTTCTCGCCTTTGCCTTGGCCGGCCCGGCCGCCGCCTGCCCCGCCAAGATCGGCGCCACGCTGTCGCTGACCGGCTCATACTCGACTTTCGGCGTGCCGATCAGCCAGGCAGTGCAGCTCGCCATCGAGCAATTGTCGGCGGCAGGCTGGAAGGTCGGCGATTGCGGCAAGCTCGAATATCTCGTGCGCGACGACCAGACCCAGCCTTCGGTCGGCGTCGATGCCGCACGGCGCCTCGTCGATATCGACGGCGTCCGCGCCATTGTCGGCCCGATCACCAGCGGCGTGACCGGCCCGATCCTGTCGTCGGTGACGGTCGAAAAAGACGTATTGATGATCGCATCGGCTTCGACCTCGCCGACCTTCACGGAAATGGGCCGGCAGGGCAAAACGCGCGGCCTGTTCTTCCGCACCCTGCCCTCCGACGCGCTGCAAGCCGTCGCCGCGGCGATGATCGCCTGGGACGCCGGGCATCGCAAGATCGCGATCGTCAATCTGAACAACGACTGGGGCAACAATCTCTCGAAGCAGTTCATCGCCACGTTCAAGGGCCTGGGCGGATCGATCACCGAGCACGTGACCTACAACGCCGAGGCCGCGAGCTACCGGGCGGAAGTCAACAAGGCGCTGACCGGCAAACCCGACGGCGTTTATCTCGCGGCCAGCGTGATCGACGGCAGCAAGATCCTGCGTGACTGGGTGGCGCTGGGCGGGCCGCAGAAATTCGTCTTCCCGCTCGGCTTGAACGACGCGAAGCTGATCGAAAACATCGGCGCCCAATATCTCAAGGATGCGTGGTTCGTGACGCCGGGCGCGCCGGAGCCGAATTCGCGCAAGGCGTTCTACGACGCCTTCGAGAAGCGCTTCAACTTCCAGCCCGGCAAAGGCCCGGGCCCGGGGCGCGATAGCGGCTACGACGCCGCGGCCTTGATCGGTCTCGCCATGATCTCGGCGAAAAGCCACACCGACGGCAAGAAGATCGCCGAGCACGTCCACAAAGTCACCGACGCCAAGGGCGAGCCGATTTACGCGACGCCCGAGGATTTCACCAAGGCGATCAAGCTGCTCGCGGAGGGCAAGGCAATCCGCTACGTCGGCGCGACCGGCGCCATGACCTTCGACCAATACGGCGACGTGACGACGCCGTTCGTCGGCTGGATGGTCGAGAACAACACCTTCGCCGCGAAGAAGAATATCACGAGCGAGCAGGTCGCCGAGACCAAGCGCAAGACCGGCTCGTGAGCGCGGCGGGCGCGCCTGCGTTTCGCGGGCGCGCATGCTGCCGGATTTCGAATTCGCGCCGGGCTGCCGCATTCCGCGGCTCATTCGCGGCACGTGGCAGTTGCACGAGGCGGCGCGCGGCTTGGACCGCGCCGCCGCGATCGGCGATCTGATCGCCGGCTGCGAGGCCGGATTCACGACGATCGAAGCCGCCGACGTCTATGACGGCGTTGAAGAGCTGCTCGGCGAATTGCGCGCTGGATCGAACGCCGCGCCTGGGTTTCGCGTTCATACGCGCGTAAGCCAGACCGGCGCGGTGCCGCTGTCGCCCGCGGATGTGCGTGCCCGTGTCGACCGGTCGCGGCGGCGCCTGCGCCAAGAGCGGCTCGATCTCGTCCAGCTGCAATGGTGGAATCTCGAACTGCCGGGTTGGATCGAAGCCGGACAGGCGCTGGCCGAATTGCAGCGCGCCGGCGCCGTCGCCCGAATCGGCGTTACGAATTTTCCCGCCGGGGCGATGATGGCGCTTGCTCGATGCCGGCGTGCCGCTGGTTTCCAATCAAGTGCAGATGTCCTTGCTCGATCCGCGCGCGCGCCGGGATCTTGTGCCGGCGTGCCGCGCGCGCGGCGTGCATGTGCTCGCCTATGGGCCGCTGGCCGGCGGCTTTCTCAGCGAAACCTGGCTCGGTCAACCGGAGCCTGGGATGCAGCCGGTCGGCCCGCAACGCTTCGGCGTGGTTTACCGGCTGTTGATCGACCGCTTCGGCGGCTGGGCGTGGCTGCAAGACTTGCTCGCCGTTTTGGCGCGGGTCGCGGAACGGCACGGCACCGGCATTGCCGCCATCGCCCTCGCCTGGCTGCTGCAAAAAAACGAGGCCGCGGCGGTCCTCGTCGGTTTCGGCAACGTGCGCCGCGCGGCAAATTATTTGCGCGCCGCGTCGCTCGCATTGTCGCCGGAGGATTTGGCCGCCATCGACGCCGTTCTGGCGCAACGCGCGCCGGTGGCGGGCGAGGTCGGCGACATCGAGCGGCGCGAGTTGCTGGGCGCCATATCGGGCAGTTACGCCAAGGCCTAGGGCGCGCCGACGCCCCGGAGATTTTGATTGGTCCAGTTGAGCGAGCCGTGCCGCCCGCCCTTGACGCGCTCTAGTTCGTAGCAATCGCCGGCCGGCCCCGCGCCGCGCCCGACCACGGCATCGATCTCGGCGCGGTCGGCATCGGTTAGCTTGATCGCGCCGATGCGCGCGAGGCTCGCGAGATGCGCCGCCGTGGGCGCGCCGACGATGGCCGTGGCCACGCCCGGTTTGTCGAGCACGGCGCGGATGGCCACGGCGCCGATGCCGGCATCGTGACGCCGGCCGACGGCGTGCAGCGTTCGCAGCAATTCCTGGAACAAATCCCACGAACCCCATTCGTCGATGATGAGGCGGTATTTGGCCAGCGAGCGATTGGCGAAATTCGGCGCCGGATCGGGCCTGCCCAGCCAGCGCTCGGACAAGAATCCGCCGGCCACGCTGCCGTAACATTGCAGGGCAATCCGGTGCTTGCGGCACAGCTCGACCATGCCGCGTTCCGGCCGCCGGTCGATCGCCGAATACTGCAATTGGTTGCTCGCCACTTCGATTCCGGCGGCGAGAATCTCGCCGAGGCGGAGCGTGTCGAAATTCGTGACTCCGATCCGGTCGATCTTGCCCTCGCGCCGCAGCTCGGCGAGCCACGCCATCGCTTCGACGTAACCCGGAATGTCGTAGTCCCACCAGTGAAATTGCGCGAGATCGAGCCGTTCCTGGCCGAGCCGCCGCCGCGCGCGGTCGACGATGTGGGCGATGTCGGATTTGCCGATGCGCGGCAAGATCGCCGAATCCGGCACGATCTTGGTGTGCACCTTGATGCGCCGGGCGTGCTCGGGATTTTCGCGGCGGAACGCGCCGATCAAATCCTCGACCCCGGCATAGTGATCGGCGCAATCGAACGCCGTGATCCCGGCTTCGACGAAACGCCGCATGTCGGCAATCGCCGCGCCTGGGTCGAAATTGCCGCCATGCCGCTCGGCAAGCTGCCAATTGCCCTTGACGATCCGCGATATGCGATAACCGGGCGCAAGCTCGACGCTGTCCATGGTCATTTTCCTCCGGCGGCACCGAGCCGCGCTTCGGGCGATACGATCCGCTCCTCGGGCAGCAGGCCCTCGGGCCGGAACAGGAGCATCAGCACGAGAATCAATCCGACCATGACGACGCGGATCGCCGCCACCTGCTGCTGCAAGACCGGCGGCAATACGGCCGAGAGCACCGTTTCAGTCGCGGTCCACAGCGCCCAGATCACCGCCGTTCCCAGAATGGCGCCGCGATTGTTGCCGCTGCCGCCGACGATGAGCATGACGAAAACCTGGAACGTGAAGATCGGCTGCATGTCTTGCGGGCTCACGAAGCCGGTGAAATTCGCATAGAGCGCGCCCGACAAGCCCATCAGCATCGAGCCCATGACGAAGGTTTGCAAACGGAACACCATGGCGTTCTTGCCGAGCGTGGCGGCGGCTTCCTCGTCTTCGCGGATGGCGCGCAGCACGCGGCCCCAGGGCGAACGCAACATGCGCTGCAACGCCCAATAGACCAGGGCGACGATCGCCACGGTCATCGCGAGATAGAGCATGTTGGCGATGCGCGGCGAGCCGGTCCAAGCGAGGAACGGCTTGGGCACGCCGTAAAGCCCGTCGAAGCCGCGCGTCACCGACTTCAAGTTCATGGCGACGAGTTGCAGGCAGACCGCCGTGCCGAAGGTGCCGATGGCGAGGAAATCGTGGCGCAGCCTGAATTGTCGGAATGCCGACCACGAGCGCCACGAGGCCCGAGACCAGCATGGCGCCGACAAAGCCAACCGGCACCGGCAAGCCGAAGCCGCCGAAGGCGTCGGGGTAGTTCGGCCCGGTGAGAAACGCCGTGGCATAGGCGCCGACGCCGAAAAATCCCACGATGCCGACGCTCAGCATGCCGGTGAAGCCCCATTGCAGATTGAGGCCGAGGGTCGACAGCGAATAGACGCCGACGATGACGCAAAAGAAAACGAGATAGGAGGCGAGATCCATTACGGCTTCTCGCCGAGGATGCCCTGCGGGCGGAACATGAGGACGGCGATCACGGCGACGAAGGACACGGCCTGGCGATATTCCGCCACCAAATATTGGACCGTCGCCGCCTCGGCGATGCCGATCAGGACCGCGCCGAGCATGGCGCCGTAGATATTCGTGACGCCGCCGACGATGAGCGCGGCGAACATCGGCAACAGGAGCTCGAAGCCGAGATAGGGCTGCAATTGCACGGCGAGGCCGAACAGGACTCCGGCGATCGCCGCAAGCCCGCCGCCGATCGCCCAGGTCCAGCGGATGACGCCATCGACATCGATGCCCGTGACCCGCGCCAAGGCCGGGTTTTCGCTGACCGCGCGCATCGATTTGCCGAGCCGGGTGCGGCTGAGAAACAGATGCAGCGCCGCCACCAGCGCGGCGGTGACGCCGAGCACGATGAGCTCGTTCGGCGTGATTTTCACCGGGCCGACGCGCAAGGCCGCCTGGATGCCGAAGGCGTAATAGGTCGGATCGGGCCCCGCCGCCATGACGATCAAATGCCGTAGCATCAGCGCGATGCCGAACGACGCCATGAGCAGGGTGATGCGCGAGCTGCCCTTGCGCCGCAGCCGCCCGAACACGGCGCGATCGATGAATTGGGCAACCAGCACGGTGAGCGCCACGGCGCAGAACGCGGCCACGATCAGCGGCCAGCCGAAGTTCAGGCTCGCGATCGACCCCGCCGTGCCGATCAGGAGAACGACGGCGAGCGCGAAATAGGCGCCGACGGTGACGTAGTCGCCCTGGGCGAAGCTGGGAAAATTGAGAATGTTGTAAACCAGGCTGAGCCCGATCACGCCGAGCGTGACGAACGAAGCCGCGACCAATCCGTCGACGACGACCTGCATCATGAGGCGAGCCTGGAGCCGGCGCCGAGATAGAGCGCGCCGACCTCCGGGCTGGCGAGCAGATCGCGCGCGTCGCCCTGAAAGCGTTCCTTGCCTTCGGCCAGCACATAGCCGCGATTCGAAATCGAAAGCGCCGCCTTGGCGTTCTGCTCGACGATGAGGATCGTCAGGCCGAGCGCGCGGATGTCGAGCAGCTTGGCGAAGACGAGTTCGATCAGCTTGGGCGACAAGCCGGCCGAGGGCTCGTCGAGCATGAGGAGCTTCGGCCCGGCCATCAGCGCGCGGCCGACCGCCAACATCTGGCGCTGGCCGCCCGAAAGCTTGCCGGCCGCCAAATGGCCGAGCCGCGCGAGATCGGGAAACAGCGCCAACACCTGTTCGAGACGGCCGGCCGCGCCGCCCTCGGTCGCGATGGCGCCGAGCTCGAGATTTTCCTTCACCGACAATCGCACGAAGACGTTGCCGACTTGCGGCACATAGGCGAGGCCGCGCCGCGCCAAGCGGTGCGTCGGCGTGCCCAGGATCGACACGCCGTCGATCAGGATGTCGCCGCCGCGCACCGGCACCAGGCCGGCGATGGCCTTGATCAAGGTCGATTTGCCCGCGCCGTTGGGGCCGAGCATGGTGACGAGTTCGCCATGGCCGATGTGCAGCGAAACGCCGCGCAGGATCGGCACGTCCGGCACGTAGCCGGCAACGACATCGCGGACTTGCAGGTGCGGCGTCATGCCGGCGCGCCGCCGAGATAGGCCTCGAGCACGCGCGGATCGCGCTGCACGCTGGCGGGCTCGCCCTGCATCAAGACCTGGCCCTGCGCCATGACGATCACGGGGCGGCACAGATTCATCACCAAATCCATGTTGTGTTCGATGATGAGAAACGTGATGCCGCGCCGGTTCAGTTCCGCGATGCGCTCGACGATCTGGCCGAGCAGAGTCGGGTTGACGCCGGCGCCCGGCTCGTCGAGCAACAGCATCTTGGGCTCGGACATCAGGGCGCGTCCGATCTCCAGCAGCTTGAGCTGACCGCCCGACAGGGTGCGCGCCGCCTCGTCGGCCAAACGGGTCAAGCCGATGAAATCCAAAATCGCGCGCGCCTGCTCGCGGATCGCGCGCTCGCGCTTGCGGACGGCGCCGGGGCGGAGCCACGTATTCCAAAACCGCTCGCCCTCCTGGCCGATGGGCACGAGCATCAGGTTTTCCAGCACCGTCATGCCGGCGAAGGGCCGCGGGATTTGGAATGTGCGCACCAGGCCGCGGCGGAAGATGCGATGGTTCGGCAGGCCGTCGATGCGCTCGCCCTCGAAGCCGATCTCGCCGGCGGTCGGCGCGAGATTGCCGGCCAGCATGTTGAACAGCGTGGTTTTGCCCGCGCCGTTCGGCCCGATCAGGCCGGTGATCGTGCCGCGCGCCACCGACAGCGACACGGCGTCGACGGCTTTCAAGCCGCCGAATTCCTTGGTCACGCCGCGCGTTTCAAGCATGAGTCATGCGGGCCCGTATCCGATCCTGGTGCCACCATCGGGCGCCATCTTTGCACGCGGCCTTGACGGCGCCAAATCGATGGCCGAACGTTGCGCGCGCGGACAAATGCGCCCGGCGCGCGGAGCCAACGCGATGGAAACGATGACGCGCATCGATGCGATCTTCGGCAATTGCCACTAGGCGGGCAAGATGCACAGCGCCGCCGACCCATCCGCGCCCGCCGCCGGGCCGATCCGCCGCATCCCGGGGTTTTGCGCGCTGTGCCGCTCGCGCTGCGGCCAGATCGCGGTGGTGCGCGACAACCGCTTGCTTGCCGTCGAGCCCGATCCGTCGCATCCCACCGGCGCCGCGCTGTGCATCAAGGGCCGCGCCGCGCCCGAGATGGTGGCGAGCGGCGAGCGTCTGCTCTATCCGCTGCAACGCACCGCGCCGAAGGGCGCGGGCGATCCCGGCTGGCGCCGGATTTCGTGGGATGACGCGCTGTCTCAAGCGGCCGCGCGCTTGGCGGACATTGCCGGCCGGCATGGCCCGGAGGCGATCGCCTTTTCCTCGGGCTCGCCGAGCGCCACGCCGCTGTCCGACAGCCTGATGTGGATCGAGCGCTTGCTGAACCGCATCGGCAGCCCGAATTTCCTGACCGGCACCGAAATCTGCAACTGGCATAAGGATTATGCCCATCGCTACACGACCGGGCGCGGCATCGGCTCGCCCGATTTCGCCCGCAGCGGCTGTATCGTGCTCTGGGGCCACAATCCCAGCGCGACATGGCTCGAGCACGCGACCGCCGTTGCCGCCGCCAGGGCCCGCGGTGCTGCCATTGTCGCGGTCGATCCGCGCGCCATCGGCGCCGCGTCGAGCGCCGAATTGTGGCTGCCGGTGCGGCCGGGCACCGACGCGGCGCTCGCTCTCGCCATCGGCCACGTCTTGCTGGAGCGCGGCTGGTACGACGCGCGCTTCGCCGCGCGCTGGACCAACGCCGCGCTGCTGATCCGCGAGGATACGGGCCGGCTGTTGCGGGCTGGCGAAATTGATGGCGCTTTGCCAAGCGAGTGGCTCGTGGCATCGGGCAACGATGGAGCGCCGATCTTCTACGATCCAGTGCGCGCCGCTTTCGCCGACGAGCGCGAGCCCGAATCTGTTCGCCGCGCGCCGGATGAAACTGCGTGACGGTTCGCTTGCCGTTTGTACGAGCGCCTTCGCCCTCTATCGCCGGCGCTGCGCGCGCTTCGCGCCGGAGCGCGCGGCACGCGTCACCGGCGTGCCCGCCGCCGCGATCGAGCGCGCCGCCGCGTTGCTGCATGAACGCGGGCCGGTGAGTTATTACGGCTGGACGGGAATCGGCCAGCATCGCAACGCGACGCAAACCGATCGCGCCATCGCTATCTTGATGTCGCTGACCGGCAGCCTCGATGCGCCGGGCGGCAATGTCGCGTTCGGCGCGCCGCCGGTGACGCCGCTCGACGGCCGCGAGTTTATCGGAGCCGGACGGCGGCCTCCGGTCGGCGCCGAGCGCCGGCCGCTCGGCCCGAGCGCCACTGGCAGCGGCGTCGCCGCCGCCGATCTCTACCGCGCGATCTTGCACGGCAAGCCCTATCCGGTGCGCGCCATGGTCGGGTTCGGCGCCAACCCGCTGGTCACGCGCGCCGGCGGCGGCGAAGGCCAGAGCCGCGCTCGCCGCGCTCGATTTCTACGTGCATATCGGCCCGTTTCTCCATCCGAGCGCCATGCTCGCGGATATCGTCCTGCCGGCCAACATGCCGTGGGAACGCGAGGGCCTGCGCGCCGGGTTCGAAGTCAACGAAGACGCCGCCGCGTTGGTCCAGCTTCGGACCGCGGCCTTGCGCCCGGCGGGGGAAAGCCGCTCCGATGCCGAGATCGTATTCGCCCTGGCGCAACGGCTGGGGTTCGGCGGCGATTTCTGGCACGGCGATTTGGACGCCGCGATGGACGCGCATTTGGCGCCGACCGGCATCACCGTCGCCCGGTTGCGCGAAAATCCGTCCGGCATTCGCGTGCCGGTGCCGCAATGCCGATACCGGCACGAAGAGCGCGCCGGCGACGGCTGGCGCGGTTTCGAGACGCCGAGCAAGCTGGTCGAAATCTGGTCGGAGACTTTCGCCATCGGCGGATACGATCCGCTGCCGGACGCGGCGGATGAGGCGGACGCTGATCCCGCCTTTCCGCTGCTGCTGACGACGGCCAAAGTCCCGCATTTTTGCCACGCGCAACATCGGGAAATTCCCAGCTTGCGCCGCCGCCTGCCCGATCCCGTTGCCGAGATCGGCGCTCTTGCCGCCAAGATACGCGGCATTTCCGACGGCGACTGGGTCGTGCGTCACGACCGCCACGGGCCACTTGCGCTTGAAGGCGCGTATCGTCGCCAAGCAGGCGGCGGATGTCGTGTGCGCCCATTACGGCTGGGCCGAGCCCAACGTGAATTCGCTGATCGATCCGCGCGACGCCGATCCGATCAGCGGCTCGGTCACCCATCGCGGCGTCAAATGCGAGGTCGCGCGCGCATGAGATTTGGCCGTGGATGCGGTACGCTCGCGTTTCGACGCAACCAAGGGATTGGAACCGATCGATGCCCCGATATCTGACCGTGGCCGGCGCCCAGCTTGGCCCGATCGCGCGCGCCGACAGCCGGCAGGCCGTCGTCGCCCGGCTCACCGAATTGATGCGCGAGGCCAAGGGACGCGGCGCCGAGCTCGTCGTGTTCCCCGAACTGGCGCTGACGACGTTCTTTCCGCGCTGGTGGATGGACGACGAGGCCGAGATCGACGGTTTCTTCGAACGCGAAATGCCCAATGCGGCGACGCGCCCGCTGTTCGACACGGCGAAGCAGCTCGGCATCGGCTTCTATCTCGGCTATGCCGAGCTCGCCGTCGAAGCCGGCCGAAAACGGCACTACAACACCGCGATCCTCGCCGACCGCAACGCGCGCATCGTCGGCAAATACCGCAAGATCCATCTGCCCGGCCATGCCGAGCGCAAGCCCAACGTGCCGTGGCAGCATCTCGAGAAGCGCTACTTCGACGTCGGCAATCTCGGCTTCCCGGTGTGGCGCGCCTTCGGCGGCATCGTCGGCATGTGCATCTGCAACGACCGGCGCTGGCCCGAGACCTATCGCGTCATGGGCTTGCAGGGCGTCGAGCTCGTGCTCGTCGGCTACAACACGCCGATGTCGGTGCCGTGGAACCCGGTGCACGATCATCTTCAGGATTTTCACAACCAGCTTTCGCTGCAGGCCGGGGCCTACCAGAACGGCACCTATGTCGTCGGCGTCGCCAAGGCGGGGCGCGAAGAGGGCTGCGAATTGCTGGGCAGCAGCATGATCGTTGCGCCGTCGGGCGAGATCGTCGCCCACGCCACGACCACGGCCGACGAGGTCATCGTCGCCAAATGCGATCTCGATTTGAGCCGGCACAGCAAGGACCACATCTTCAATTTCGCCGAGCACCGGCGCATCGAGCACTATAAGCTGATCGCCGAGCGAACCGGCGCGATTCCGCCGCCCGAATGACCGCCGCTTGAAATTGGGAGCAAATGTTTGACCGAGCCTTTCCCGCCGCAGGACAAGCTGACCGTTTGCTTCGCGCACGCCGCCTATCGCATGGCCGAGCGCTTTCAAGCGCGCGGCACCGGCATCCTCCATTTCGAGCTGCGCAGCGTCGATGAGTTGGCGGCGCGCGTCGGCGAGGCCGATGTGCTCGTGGTTTCGGGCTTCTGGCGCAACGAGTTTGCCGCGCGCGCCGGCCGGCTGCGTTTGATCCAATCGATCAGCGCCGGCGTCGATCAATATGCGCCCGACACGTTGCGCTCGCACGGCATTCGCCTCGCCAGCGCGCAAGGCGCCAATGAGCGCGCGGTGGCGGAGCACGCGATCGCCCTGATCCTCGCATTGTCGCGTCGCCTGCTCGAAGCACGCGACAATCAGGCGAAACGCCATTGGCGCGGCATGGCCGGCGATCTCGCGCGGCGCGAGGACGAGCTCGGCGGCAAGACGCTGCTCATCGTGGGTTACGGCCGCATCGGCGCGCGCCTGGCGGCGCTGGCCAAGGCATTCGACATGCGCACGATCGGCATCAAGCGCGATCCGAGCCGGGGAACATCGGGCGCCGATAATGTTCGCGGCATCGATGCGCTGCTGCCGTCGCTGGCCGAGGCCGACTACGTGGCGCTGACCTGCCCGCTGACGCAAGAAACCGCCGGCCTGATCGGGGCCGCGGCCTTCGCCGCCATGCGGCCGTCGTCTTATCTCATCAACGTGGCGCGCGGCCGCGTCGTCGACGAGGCCGCCCTGATCGCCGCGCTGCGCGACAAACGCATCGCCGGCGCCGGCATCGACTGCACCCATGACGAGCCGCTGCCCCCGTTGTCGCCGCTCTGGGCTTTCGAGACCGCGCTCATCACGCCGCACACGGCCGGCGAAACCCGGCGCTACGAGGACAACGTGCTCGACCTGCTGATGGAGAATTTGCGGCGCCTGTGGCGCGGCGAAACCGAGCTGCGCAACCAGATCGTTTGATCTCGATCCCATCGCCGGCCTAGCATGGGCCGGCAAACCGGAAAGCGAAATTCATGACCGATCTCATCCTGCGCGGCGGGCGCGTCATCGATCCGTCGCAAAACATCGACCGCGTGGCCGATGTGGCCTTCGCCGCCGGCAAGGTCGCCGCAATCGGCGACAATCTCGCCGCCGGACCCAAGACCGAGATCCGCGATATGCGCGGCAAGATCGTGACACCCGGCCTCATCGACTTGCACACGCATGTCTATTGGGGCGGCACCTCGATCGGCATCGACGCGGCGGCGCTGGCGCCCAAGAGCGCGACAGTCACCTTCGTCGATGCGGGCACGGCGGGGCCGGCGAATTTCCTCGGCTTCCGCAAGCACGTGATCGAGCCGTCGCCGGTGCGCATCGTGCCGTTTCTCAACATTTCGTTTCCCGGCATCTACGCGTTTTCGAAAACCGTCATGGTCGGCGAATGCGACGACCTGCGGTTGTTGGACTTGCGCGAATGCGTCCGCGTCATCCGCGAGCACGCCGACATGATCGTCGGCGTCAAGGTACGCGTCGGGCGCGGCGCCGGCGGCAGCTCGGGCGTGGCGCCGCTCGACATGGCGCTCGAAGTCGCCGAGGAAGTCGGCCTGCCGGTAATGGCGCATCTCGACAATCCGCCGCCCTCGCGCCGCGAGGTGATGGGGCGGCTCCGCCCCGGCGATATCCTGACCCATTGTTTCCGGCCGTTTCCCAACGCGCCGTCGAAGCCGGGCGGCGGCGTGCGGCCCGAGATACTCGCGGCGCGCGAGCGCGGCGTGATCTTCGATATCGGCCACGGCGCCGGCTCGTTCGGCTTCGCCACGACCCAGGCGATGCTGGCCGCCGGCTTCAAGCCCGACGTGATTTCGTCCGATGTTCATTCGGTTTCGATCGAAGGCCCGGCGCACGACTTGCTGCACACGCTCGGCAAGTTCCACGCGCTCGGCATGTCGTTGCCCGATGTCGTCGCCAGCGCCACGGTCAACGCCGCGCGCGCCATCCGCCGGCCCGAACTCGGCACGCTCAAGCCCGGCGCGGCCGGCGACGCGAGCATATTCGAAACCGTCAAGGGTCCGATCGCGTATCGCGACGTGCTCGATGTCGTGTTCAAGGGCGAAATCGGCTTCAAGGCACGCGGCTTGGTCTTGAACGGAAAATGGTGGAGCGGCGAATGAGCTTGCGCGAACTCGAGACGGCCACGATCGACGGACGGCAGAAAGGCATTCCCGGCCACGTCGCGCCGATCGCGCTGGACGGCATCGCGGCGAAGGGCTGGAACGTGCTGGCCGAGGATTTCACCTTGCCGCTGGCCGTGCTGCACGAGACCGCGCTCAAGCACAATGCCGCGTGGATGCGCGCCTTCCTCGCCAAGACCGGCGCGATCGTCGCCCCCCACGGCAAGACGACGATGAGCCCGCAACTGTTCCGCCGCCAGATCGACGACGGCGCCTGGGCCATGACGGTCGGCACGATCCAGCAATTGCAGGTCGCGCGCCACTACGGATTCGGCCGCATCGTGCTGGCCAACCAGCTCATCGGCAAACAGGCGATCGCCTATGCGCTCGGCGAGCTGGCGCGCGATCCGAAATTCGAATTTTTCAGCTTGGTCGATTCGGTCGCGCATGTCGAAATGCTTGCCGCCGCCGCCAAGGCGCGCAAGATCGGCCGGCCGCTCACTGTGTTGCTCGAAGGCGGTTTCGCCGGCGGCCGCACCGGCGTGCGCGATATCGCGACCGCGCTCGCCGTCGCCCGCGCGGTCAAGGCGGCGCCGGAGCTGGCGCTCGCCGGCGTCGAGGGCTTCGAGGGCTTGATGTCCGGCCCCGAAGGCGGCGCCGAGGCGGCGCGCTTCCTCGATTTCCTGGTCGAGATCGCGCGCGCGCTCGAGCGCGAAAACCTGTTCGCGCCGGGCCGCGTGCTGCTGTCGGCCGGCGGCTCGGCGTTCTACGATCTGGTGACGGCGAAATTCGGCGCCGCCGGCCTCAAGCGCGAAACGCAGATCCTGACCCGCAGCGGCTGCTACCTGACGCACGACTCGGGCATGTATGTCGAGCATTTCGACCGCATCCTCGAACGCGCGCCGGAACTGCGCGCGCTCGGCGCGGGACCGATGGCGGCGATCGAGGTTTGGGCCTATGTGCAATCGCGCCCCGAGCCCGGCCGCGCGCTGGTCACCATGGGCAAGCGCGACGTGTCCTACGATCCGCATCTGCCGTTTCCGCAACGCTGGTACCGCCCCGGCACCGCGCCGCGCAAGCCGCAGCCGCTGGCCGGGCACACATGCGTCGGCCTCAACGACCAGCACGGCTATCTGGCGCTGCCGCCCGACTCGCCGCTGCAAGTCGGCGACCTTGTCGGCTTCGGCATCTCGCATCCCTGCCTGACCTTCGACAAATGGCCGGTGATGATGCTGGTGGATGACGAATACGATGCGGTGGGCGCGATCCGGACGTTTTTTTAGGATTCCGGGCGCGGAAAAACCCAATGATTTGCGAAGATGATCATTTTTGGTTGTTGGGGAAAACGGCGCGGATGATCAACTTCGAGAATTTCGCAAGCCATTGCGGAAACGCCGCGCCGGCCCGCTAGGTTTGGTGAAGGCGCCCGCGAAAAAAATCCAATGATTCCCGAAGATGATCATTTTGCCCGATGATCACCTTCGGCGCGGGATGATCACCTTCGGACGCGATGATCATCTTCGGCCAGAAAGATGCACCGATCGAACGCCCACATTGCCCTTGGGGTTCGATGCAGCTTGTCTTTGCGCAGTTCAGCGGCCAAATTGCATCTGACAGTTAGGAGGCATTCATGGCCAAAGCCAACGCGATTTTGCAACCCTCAACCAAGCGAGCGGCGCAAAAATTCAACGACGATGCCGCGCGTTACGAAAAATCCGTCAACGTCTCGGCGAAGAGCGCTCGCGCCGCCTTGGTCAAGTTGGGTATCCATACCAAGGGCGGGCGGCTCACCGCGCGATACAAATCGAAATAGATTAAGTGCACACGCTCAATTCGTCCTTCGTCCTTGCCTATCATGGGTGCGACGGCGCCGTTGCAGACCGGTTGATCGCCGGAGCCGATTTTCGGCTAAGCCGGAACGATTATGACTGGCTCGGTCATGGAATTTATTTTTGGGAAACCAATCCGCGCCGGGGCTTGGAGTACGCGCGCGAGTTGGCGCTATCGAAGCGCGGATCGCATATCAAGGCCCCGGCTGTTGTGGGTGCCGTGGTCGAGCTCGGCCTTTGCCTCGATCTCACGACGTCCGCGGGCCTCGAACAAGTCAAGCGGGCACACGAAGCACTTGCGCGGTCGGTCGCCAAAGCCGGCCTGCCACTTCCATCCAACAGCAAGGATTTCTTGCGACGGAATCTCGACTGCGCGGTGATCGAACAACTCCATGCCATTCGCGCGCGAGCCGGCGACCCTCCGATCGACTCGGTCAAGGGCGCCTTTATCGAAGGCAAGCCGATCTACGAAGGCGCCGGATTCTTCGACCGAACTCACATTCAAATTTGCATTCGCAACCCGGATCGCATCAAGGGCGTTTTCCGCGTCTTGCCGCGATTTCTCGTTTAAGCCGGATATTCTCGGTCAAATCGCGCCGAATGTTCTTCGGCCACGGTCGCTCCGGCCATGACCCAAATCCTGACCCGACGTGTTCGACTACATCGAGCGCTGCTACAACACCAAATGAAGGCACTCGACGATCGGCTATATGAGCCCTATGGAGTTCGAGAGGCAGGCTAGATTAGCTTAACCGCGTGTCCTCCAAACTGCGGGCAGGCCAGGGAGGCGAGTTCGATGAAGTCAGAAACGATTGCTGTTCAGCAAGTATTTCAAGATCGGCGCCAGTACCGCGTTCCATTTTACCAGCGAGCTTATGTCTGGAACAAAGAAGAGCAATGGGAGCCGCTTTGGAACGACATTGCCGAGAAGGCCGAGACGCGGGCAACCGGCGAACTCCTACCCCGCATTTTCTCGGCGCAATCGTGCTGGAGCCGCAGCCAAGGCGCGGCCTTCGAGGAGTAGAGACCTACCATATCATTGACGGCCAACAGCGCCTTACAACGTTGCAATACTTTCTCGTTGCGCTGGCCATTGCAATTCGGGAGGCAGATCAGTCGGTCCTTGCACCGCTCATTGAAGGGTGCGTCTGGAACCCGAATCCCGAGACAATGGAAAACCCTGACATCGAACGCTTCAAGGTGTGGCCGACATTTCGAGACCGCGACCCATATAGAGCCGCCATGGAGCGCGCGCCGGGACGAACTGCGCGCGCGGTTTCCGGCAAATTTCACGCTCACTGGTTCATTGAAAAAAATTGGAATCGATCATCCTCCGGCTTTGGAATCGATTTGGTTCTTTCGCGAAAAAATTCGCGAATGGACTGCTGGTGAAGATTCCCAAGAACCGCGCAGCATAGAGCAACTGGCAGAGGCGGCACTGAGGGATTTGAGACTAGTATCCATCTCCTTGGATGAGAACGACGACGCACAAGTTATCTTTGAAACATTGAACGGAAGAGGCGCAGAACTTCACGCGACTGATCTAATCCGGAATTTTATTTTCATGCGCGCAGACCGAGAAGGCGCAGAGGGGGCGAACCTCTACAAATCTCTCTGGGCGCCATTCGAGACTAGCTTCTGGTCGGAAGAGCAGCGGCGGGGGCGGTTGCGCAAGCCGCGGCTCGAATGGTTCGTGCAAAGTGCTTTGCAGGCAGAGACCGCTGAAAATGTTGATGTAGGGAAACTTTATACCGACTACCGAAAATTCGCCCTTGGCAAAAAGATACCAGTTACGGCGGAGGTCCAACTACGCACGCTGACGAAGCACGCCGATCAGTACCGTCAATTCACTTCGGGCGCTGGGCAAGACGCGATCGCGCGCTTTGGCAAGCCGATGTCCGGCTGGGCGCTGCTCCGACCCACGGCCGCGCGCTGCGCGTAGCTACAATCGGGATGCCTCAAGAAGAGCAAGCACAGATTTTCGACAGCATTCTTTCGTATCTAGTCCGTAGGGCAGTGTGTGGATTAACGCCAAAGAACTATAACAACGTGTTCTTGCAACTACTCAAGGGGTTTACAAGCGAGAACAAGAGCGCCCAAGCATTCCGGAGAGCTTTGTCAAAACTCGACGGCGCCGCTTCGCGGTGGCCGCGTGATGATGAGTTTCTACGAGCCTGGCTTACGGAACCGGCGCACAGGAGGCTCGGCGATGTCGGACGCGTGCGGCTTGTTCTTGCCGAATTGGAGAACGGGCTCCGCACCCCACGATCCGAAGAGCTATTCGCACTCACGCCCGGAATGCTTGACGTAGATCATATCTTGCCCGACAGATGGTACGAGCATTGGCCGCTTTCTGATGGTGCCGTGGTAACCCCATCTGAAGCGTCAGCTGCGTATTTGCAGTCGCTCGGTAACGCCTCGCCGCCCCCCCGTGCCGCGGCCATTATGAAGCGGGAGCAGATCAAACAAACGCTCGGCAATTTGACTTTAGTGCATTATGGCGTGAACCGATCGCTGCAGCACCGCCCTCTCGCCGCGAAGCGAGAAAAGTTTTTCGCGGAATCAAATCTGCATCTGAATCGGACTTTGATGCGTGCTGAGGTATGGAATGACGAATCAATCGAAGCCCGCGGACGGCAGCTCTTCGAGGTTGCGCGTCAAATCTGGCGGGGACCAGAGCCGAATGTATAATTGAAGAATGTCAGTAACTTTCGCTCATTTGGCCCGCCTCTGGTTTGGAGGACACCGCGATCCGGACGTTTTTTTAGGACGCACGGGATCAGCCCAAAATTCGAATGATTCCGAAGGATGATCGATTTCCCCGACGATCATCTTCGGTTGTTACGAGGGTTATAGCGGCGCGAAGATCCCGCTAATACGGATTTCGGAAGATCATCACCTTGCGCGCTGGCGCGAGACCTCGACGCACAAGGGTTGGTCCCGCTCGATGGCCGCGGTGAGAATTTTATTTGCTCGGCAGATCAAGCACGCATTGCGCTGTCACCCCGGCGAAGGCCGGGGTCCATATGTATGCGAGGTGCTTGCGGCGCGCTCGAAACAGCAGCAGTCAGCCAAAAGCCGCATAATACCAATGCTCGGTGTTCGTAATCGATTTTGGGTTGGAAGCGCGTTGCGCGTCGCTACGCCCGGCGGCGGCTATGGTTGCTCGATGCCAAGATGCTCAAGATGCTCATGCTGATTTGAGCATCTTGGCAAGACTTGCTCGCTAGACCCACTGCATATTGAGGGCATTTCGGATATTGCAGCAACGCTTTGTGTTTACCGCCGATGCAAATGCACAAACTTGAGCACCTTGAGCATCTTGAGCATCTTCGGGAATCATTGGGTTTTTTCCCGCGCCAAGGCGCCGAACGCAGCCGCCACCCACTCCACCAGCGCCAGCAATTCTTCGTCGAAATTCATCCGGCCGACGAGCTGGAGGCCGAGCGGCAGGCCGGCGGGGCCGCAGGCAAATGGCATTGTCGCGCAGGGCACTTGCAGCAGCGACCAGAACAGGCTGAAGACGGCATCGCCCGTGCTTGCCAGGCCAAGCGGCGCTTCGCCGGGCGCGGCCGGCGCCAGCAAGGCGTCGAAATCGCGCATGAAATCGGCCAGCGTCGCGCGCTGCGCCCGGGCTTCGGCGGCGAAGTCGGCATAGCCTGATCGGTTGGCGCGGCCTTCGGCGATGAACGCGGTCAAGGGCGCGCTGAGCTTTTCGGGCGCGCGCCGCGCGTAGTCCGAAAAAGCGATGGCGGCTTCGACCGATGTCAGGCGCCGGTGCAAGGCGTTGAGATCGCGGAACGAGCCCGGCAGGGAAACGTCGACGATGTCGGCATGGGCGGCTATTCGTTTGGCGGCATCGTCGAGCGCCGCATGGGTCGCGGTATCGGCAAGCTGATCGTAGGGCGTGCGCAAGCGCGCGATGCGCGGGCGCGCCAGCAAGGGCATGGCGGAGCGCGGCGGCTGCAGCAGCACATTGCCGATCAGCGCGAGATCGCCGGCGCCGCGCGCCATCCAGCCCACGGTGTCGAGCGATCCGGCAAGTTCCTGGACGCCGCCAAGTTCCGTGCGGCCGCAACTCGATTTGAAGCCGTAGAGACCGCAAAAGGCGGCCGGGCGGATCACCGAGCCGCCGGTTTGCGTGCCGAGCGCCGCCGGCGCCATGCAATCCGCCACCGCCGCCGCCGAACCGCTCGACGAGCCGCCCGGCGTGCGCGCCGCATCGAGCGGATTGCGCGTCGCCGCCGGATGCGCATGCGCGAGTTCCGTCGTCGCGGTTTTGCCGAGCACGATGGCGCCCGCCGCCTTGAGGCGCGCGACGCAGGCCGCGTCGCGCGGCGGCACGCGCCCGGCCAGGATGGGCGTGCCGCATTCGGTGCCGAGCCCGGCCGTGTCGATCAGATCCTTGATCGCGATGGGCACGCCGTGCAGCGGGCCGCGCGGCGCTTCGCGGTCGGCGCGATCCGCCATGTCCAGCGCGTCCGGCGCCAGGCGGACAAAAGCCCCGATCACGCCGTCGCGCGCCGCGATGCGCGCGAGGCACGCCTCCGTCAACCGGCGCGCGGTCAAGCGCCCACCGCGGATCGCGGCGGCCGCGGCCCCGAGCGTGAGATTGTTGGGCATCGGTTCCCCCGATCGCGCGATTTCGCTATCATCGGGCGTAGGACGGGGATCCCACAAGCCCATGAGTTCGGAACAATCCGGCGAGCGGCACGGCGACGATCCGCTGCGCGCCATCGCCTTGATGATCGCCGCCGGCGTGATTTTTGCGCTCACTGACGCGATCGTAAAGCTGCTCACCGACGAACTGCCACCGGCGCAGATCGTGTGGAGCCGATACGTTTTCTATCTGCCGGTGCTGATTCCCTGGGCCCTGCTGCGCCGCCGCGACTTGGTTGTCGCGTCGCCCTGGCCGCAAATGGCGCGCGGAACTTTGCTGTTCGTTTCGACGGTGCTGGCAACATTCGCCATTGCCGATCTGCCCTTGGCGGAGATGACGACGATCGGCTTCACCGGCCCGCTGATGACGACGGCGCTCTCGGTCTTCATGCTGTCGGAAAAGGTCGGCATACGGCGCTGGTGCGCGGTCGTCGTCGGCTTCATCGGCGTGATGATCGTGATGCGGCCCGGCGGCGCCGCCTTCGGTTTGCCGGCGCTGCTGACCTTGAGCGGCACGCTCGCCTGGTCTTTCGGCTTTGTGCTGACGCGCCGCCTCGGAGCCCGCGACTCGGCGCTCGCGACTTTGTGCTGGACGACCGCGATCGGCATCGCCGGCGGCAGCGTCTTGGTCCTGTTCTATTGGGTGCCGCCGAGCGCCACGGCGTGGGGGCTGATGGCGGTCAACGGCATCGGCAATCTCTTTGCCCAATGGCTGGTGATCCGCTCGCTCGAGCGCGCCGCCGCCTCGATCGTCGTGCCGCTGATCTATGTCCAGCTCGCCTGGGCGACGATCCTCGGCTGGCTCGTGTTCGGCCAGACGCCGGACGGCGGAACCTGGCTCGGCGCCGCGATCGTCATCGCCAGCGGCATCTATGTTTGGCACCGCGAACGGGTGCGGGCTTCCCAGCGCCGATCCGCCTGATAGACTGACCGGACCGGGAGGACATTTCATGCGCATTTTCGCGGCTTCGATCGGAACCGAAACCAACACTTTCGCGCCGATACCGACGGCGCTGGAAAGCTTCCACGAATCCTTCTACGCCAAGCCCGGCGAGCATCCCGACGATCCGAAGCTGTGCACCGCGCCGCTCTGGGTCGCGCGCCGGCGCGCCAAGGCCGAAGGCTGGACGCTGATCGAAGGCTCGTGCTCCTTCGCCGAGCCGGCCGGCCTGGTTTCGCGCGACGCGCACGAGAAACTCCGCGACGAGGTTCTCGGCCAGCTCAAGGCCGCGCTGCCGGTCGATGGCGTCTTGCTCGGCCTGCACGGCGCCATGGTCGCCGATGGCTACGACGATTGCGAGGGCGACCTGATCGAGCGCGTGCGCGGCATTGTCGGCCCCAAAGTGCCGATCGGCGTCGAGCTCGATCCGCATTGCCACATGACCGAGAAGCGGGTGCGCAACGCGAACATCATCATCTGCTTCAAGGAATTTCCGCACACCGATTTCGTGGCGCGCGGCGAGGAAGTCGTCGAGCTGACGCTGCAAGCGGTGCGCGGCACGATCAAGCCCGCGATGTCGCTTTACGATTGCCGCATGATCGGCAGCTTCCCGACCACGATCCAGCCGATGCGCGGCTTCGTCGACAAGATCTCGGCGCTCGAAGGCAAGAACGGCGTGCTGTCGATTTCGATCGCCCATTGCTTTCCCTATGCCGACGTGCCCGAGCTGGGCGCCCGCATCCTGGTCGTGACCGACAACCGCAAGGATTACGGCGACAAGCTCGCGGCCGAACTTGGCCAGGAATTTTTCGCCATGCGCGGCAAGACCCAGCCGCCGTTCCACGACCCGGATGGCGCGATCGACCTTGCGGTCAAGGACAATCGCGGCCCCGTCATCGTCGCCGATCCTTCGGACAATCCGGGCGGCGGCGCGCCCGGCGACTCGACCGTGATTCTCCGCCGCCTGATCGAGCGCAAGATCGACCGCGCCGCGCTGGGGCCGATTTGGGATCCGGTGGCGGTGCGCTTCTGCTTCATGGCCGGCGTCGGCGGCTCGTTGCGCCTGCGCTTCGGCGGCAAGACGGCGCCGACCTCGGGCTTGCCGATCGACGCCGAGGTCAAGGTGACGAAGCTGGTGCGCGAGGCGACCCAGACCTTCGGCGACGCCAAGGTCCCGCTCGGCGATTGCGCCGCGATCGATCTCGGCGGCATCGAAGTCGTGCTCATCACCAAGCGGACCCAGGCGCTCGGCACCGACCTCTTCACCGGCCTGGGCATCGACATCGCCAAGCGGCGAATCGTCGTCGTCAAGTCGACCAACCATTTCCATGCCGCTTTCTCGCCCGGCGCGAGCCAGGTGCTGTATTGCGATTCCGGCGGCCCGATCCCGCGCGATCACACCCAGGTGCCCTATACGCGCATCCTGCGGCCGATCTGGCCGCTGGATCAAAATGTCAGCCCCGCGCTGATCGCCTAGGGCGGCGAGGACGGCATGAGCCTGAAAAGCCGCATCTGGACCGACCTCGACTACGAAAAGAACGGCAAGCAGATCGGCTATATCTACCTGCACCGCTCGGTGACGCGCTCGGCCTACGGCATGATCGCGATTCCCCTCGCCGTCATCAAGAACGGCACGGGCAAGACCGCGTTCCTGATGGCCGGCAATCATGGCGACGAATACGAAGGCCAGATCGCGCTGACCAAGCTGATCCGCGCGCTCGATCCGAAACGGATTCAGGGGCGCATCGTCGTTTTGCCCGCCGCCAATTTGCCGGCGGCGATGGCGGGCGCGCGCGTTTCGCCGCTCGACGAAGGCAATCTCAACCGCTCGTTTCCCGGCCATCCCGATGGCGGGCCGACGGCGCAGATCGCGCACTACATCGACAGCGTGCTGTTTCCGATGGCCGATATTTTCCACGATTACCATTCGGGCGGCTCGTCGCTCGATTACATCGAATTCGCCAGCACGCATGAGGGCCCCGATGCGGCGATCAACGCGCGCGGGCTCGAAGCCTTGAAGGCCTTCGGCGCGCCGATGTCGCTGGTGTGGCAAGGCGCCAACGACACGCGATTTTCGCCCGCCGCGGCGATGAAGCGCGGCGTGCCGGCGCTGGGCGGCGAATTCGGCGGCTGCGGGCGGGTGTCGCGCGCCGGCATCGACATGGTGTCGAAGGGCATCGCGCGGCTGCTTGCCCATATGGGCATCGTCGAGGCGAAATCGGCGCCGCCCGCCGGCGCCACGCGCCTGGTCGCGGTTCCCGGTCCGGACTATTTCGTCTACGCTCCCGAGCCCGGCCTGTTCGAGCCGGCGACCGAGCTCGGCGACGTCGTGCAGGCCGGCCAGCTTTGCGGTCATGTCCAGTTCGTCGACAACCCGGCCCGCGAGCCCGTACCGTGTCACTTCAAGACCGGCGGCTTCGTCGTTTGCAAGCGCCATCTCGGCCGGGTCGAGCGCGGCGATTGCGTGGCGCATCTCGCGGTGGACGTCTAGGAAAGCGAGCGGGCCGGCGCTACTGTCATCGAAATTCAAGAACCGGCAATGAAGCCACAACCTCGGGAGGACCACCATGAAGAAGACCAGACGTGCCATTCTCAAGGCCGGCGCCGCCGGCGCCGCGCTCGCGACCTTCGGCGCGCCCTATGTCGCGCGCGCGCAAACCCGGCCGCCGCGCCAGGCGCGCATGGTGCCGCACGGCGATCTGCGCGTGCTCGATCCGATCTGGACGACGGCGAACATGTCCGCCTATCACGGCGCGATGATGTACGACACGCTGTTCGGCTATGACGGCAATTTGCAGCCGCAGCCGCAGATGGTCGGCAATTACAATCTGTCGGCCGACCGCCTGACGCACACCTTCGTGCTGCGCGACGGCTTGAAATGGCACGACGGCACGGCGGTGACGGCGCGCGATTGCGTCGCCTCGCTGCGCCGCTGGCAGGCCAAGGACGGCGCCGGCCAGCACATGTTCCAGCGCGTCGTCGATACGCCCGTCGTCGACGACAAGACCTTCCGCATCGTGCTGCGCGAGCCCTATGGGCTGGTGCTCGAGGCGCTGGCCAAGACCTCGACGCCGCTGTGCTACATGATGAAGGCCGATATCGCCGCGACCGATCCCAACACCCAGATCACGCGCCATATCGGCTCGGGACCGTTCAAGTTCGTCGAGGGCGAGTACCGCCCCGGCAGCCGCGTGGTCTACGAACGCAATGCCGATTACGTGCCGCGCAGCGAGGCGCCGACCGGCATTGCCGGCGGCAAGCGCGTCAATCTCGACCGCGTTATCTGGGACATCATGCCGGACGCGCAGACCGCGGCCTCGGCGTTGATGAGCGGCGAGATCGAGTTCTTCGAGGTTCCGCCGATCGACATTCTCCCCGCGCTCGCCGGCGCGCCCGGCGTCAAGATCGAGGTGCTCAACAAGCTCGGCAATGTCGGCTATTGCCGGTTGAACCATTTGCATCCGCCGTTCAACAATCTGGCGGCCCGCAAGGCGGCGCAGCTCGCGATCAACCAGGACGATTTCCTGCGCGCCGCGATCGGCAATCCCACCTACTACCAAGCCTGCGGATCGCATTTCACCTGCGGCTCGCCGATGGGCGTCGAAGACGGCTCGGACTTGCTGAAGCAGCCGATGGCGCAGCGCCAAGCGCGGGCGCGTGAGCTTTTGAAGGAGGCCGGCTACAACAACGAGCCGATCGTCGTCCTGCACGCGACCGACATTCACGTGATGAACCAGGCCGCGCAAGTGATCGCGCAAAACCTGCGCCAGATCGGCATGAACGTGCAGCTCGCCTCGTCGGATTGGGGCGGCGTCGTGACGCGCCGCTCGAACCAGAATCCGCCGGCGCAGGGCGGCTGGAACGTGTTCTTCACCTGGGGCGGCGGCAACGCCACGGCGAGCCCGATCAACCTGTTCGCGCACGCCGCGACCGGGAAAGTCGCGTGGTTCGGCTGGCCGGAAAATGCCGAAAACGAGAAGCTGCGCAACGAATGGGCGGCCGCGACCACGATCGAGGCGCGGCGCGCGGTCGCGCAGAAGCTCAACCGCAACATGATCGACTACGTCCACGACATCAAGACCGGCCAATGGGTCGGCCCTGTTGCTTATCGCGCGGATCGCTTGCGCGGCATGCTCGCCGTGCCGGAAGTGATCCCGTGGTGGAACGTGGAGCGCTACGCCTGAGCCGAGTCCCGGTCGCCGGCGCGGCGCGCGTGTCGCGCCGCGCCGGCGCCGTTTTCGCATGATCGCCTACATTATCCGACGCCTTCTCGCGACGATCCCGGTGATGGCGATCGTCGGCATCTTCGTTTTCATGCTGCTGCATTTGGCGCCGGGCGATCCCGCCGCGATCATCGCCGGCGACAACGCAACCGAAGCCAATATCGCGGCGATCCGCGCGCGCCTGGGCCTCGACCGGCCGCTGCACGAGCAATTCACCAGCTGGATTTGGGACACGCTGCGCGGCGATCTCGGCATCTCGATGTTTTCGAACCTGCCGGTGACCAAGCTCGTGCTGCAGCGCGCCGAGGCGACCGTGGCGCTGGCCGCGACGACGATGCTGGTCGCGATCTCGATCGCGGTTTCCATCGGCGTGCTGGCGGCGTGGAAAGCCGGCTCGCTGCTCGATCGCGCCGTGATGGGCTTCGCGGTGATGGGCTTCTCGGTGCCGGTCTTCGTCGTCGGCTATTTGCTGGTTTATTTTTTCGCCTTGCAGTTGCGCTGGCTGCCGGTCCAGGGCTACTGTCTCGATCTCCGAGGGCTTGTGGACATGGCTGCGCAACCTCATCCTGCCGTCGATCGCGCTCGGCCTCGCCTATGTGGCGCTGATCGCGCGCATCACGCGCGCCAGCATGCTCGAGGTTCTGGCCGAGGACTACATCCGCACCGCCAACGCCAAGGGCGTCGCGACCCGGCCGATGCTGCTGCGCCACGCGCTGAAGAATGCGGCGGTGCCGATCATGACCGTGATCGGCATCGGCGTCGCCTTGCTGATCTCGGGCGTCGTGATCACCGAAAGCGTGTTCAACATTCCCGGCATCGGCCGCCTGGTGGTCGACGCGATCGCGCGGCGCGACTATCCGATCATCCAGGGCGTCATGATCATCTTTGCCGCGGTCTACGTCCTGGTCAATCTCGGCGTCGATATCGCCTACAGCTTCCTCGATCCGCGGATCCGCTATTGATGGCGAGCTTGGCCGAACCCCTGGCGGCGCCGCGCGACGGCATCCGCGATTTCATCCGGCGCCACCCGACCGTCGTCTTCGGCGGCCTGCTGCTCTCCACGATCGCGCTGGCGGCGGTATTCGCGCCGCTTGATTGCCGGCAATCCGCATCGCTTCGATCCGGTCAACCGCTTGAAGCCGCCCTCGGCCGAATTCTGCTCGGCACCGACAGCCTCGGGCGCGATGTTTATGCGCGCATGATCTACGGCGCGCGCATCTCGCTCACGGTGGGAATTTCGGTGGCGACGATCGCCGTGCTGATCGGCCTCGTCGTCGGCCTCGTCGCCGGCTACGATCCAGCGCGTCGATACCGTCGTCATGCGGCTGATGGACGGCATCATGGCGATCCCGGCGATCCTGCTGGCGATCGCCTTGGTGGCGCTGATGGGTTCGAGCGTCGCGTCGTCATCATCGCGATCGCGATCCCCGAGATTCCGCGCGTCACGCGCCTGGTGCGCTCGGTCGTGCTCTCGGTGCGCGCCCTGCCCTATGTCGAGGCGGCGCGGTCCAGCGGCACGCGCGTGCCGCGCATCCTGACGCGCCACATCCTGCCCAGCACGATCGCGCCGCTGATCGTGCAGGCGACCTATATTTGCGCCTCGGCCATCCTGACCGAGGCCGGCCTGAGCTTCCTCGGTGCCGGCACGCCGCCCGAAAACCCGACCTGGGGCAACATGATCGCGTCGAGCCGGCTCTATCTGCAGATCGCGCCGTGGACGATTTTCGCGCCGGGCATTTGCCTCGCCCTCGTGGTGCTGGCCGTCAACCTGCTGGGCGACGGGTTGCGCGACCGGCTCGACCCGCGCATCGCGCGGCGGATGTGATGGCGCTGCTGGCGAGCGTCGAAGATTTGCACACGCGCTTTTTCACCCGCGAGGGCGCGGTGCGCGCGGTCGATGGCCTATCGTTCCTGTCGAGGCCGGCGAGACGCTGGCCATCGTCGGCGAAAGCGGCTGCGGCAAATCGGTCACCGCCCTGTCGATCATGCGGCTGATCCCGCCGAAATCGGGCCGCATCGTCCAGGGCAAGGTCGAGCTTCGCCGGCCAGGATCTGGCCGAGCTTTCGCGAACGCCAGATGCGCCGGATCCGCGGCAACCAGATCGCGATGATGTTCCAGGAGCCGATGACGTCGCTCAATCCGGTTCACACCGTCGGCGACGCAGATCGCCGAGGCGGTGCGCATCCACCAAGGGCTTGGCGCGCAAGACGCGGCGCTGGCGCGCGCCGTCGAAATGCTGCGCGCTGGTGCGCATTCCCGACGCCGAGCGCCGGGTGCACGACTATCCGCATCAGTTTTCCGGCGGCATGCGCCAGCGCGTGATGATCGCCATGGCGCTGTCGTGCAACCCCAAGCTGCTGATCGCCGACGAGCCGACGACGGCGCTCGACGTGACGATCCAGGCGCAGATCCTCAAGCTGATGCTCGAACTGAAATGGCGTGCTCGGCGCCGCGGTCATGCTGATCACCCACGATCTCGGCGTGATCGCCGAAACAGCGCAGCGCGTGGTCGTGATGTATGCCGGGCGCAAGGTCGAGGAAGCGACAGTCGAGGCGTTGTTCGCCCGCCCGCTGCATCCCTACACGCGCGGCCTGATGGCCTCAATTCCGCGCGGGCGGCAAGGCAATACGAACGCGGCGCCTGAGCGAAATCCAGGGCATGGTGCCCTCGCTGCGCGAGACCGCCGGCCGGCCGCGGTGCCGGTTGCGCCTTTGCGCCGCGCTGCGGCTTCGCCGCGCCGCGTTGCCAGAACAGGCGACCGACCGCTGCAATCGGCGCGAGGCATTGCGCCGCTGCGCCGCGACGGCGGCACAGCCCGGCGCCCATCCGTGGCGTGCTGGGAAGATCGAGAGGGTGCTGGCAATCGTGAGCGACGGTGCTGCGCGTCGAGAATTTGAAGAAGTACTTCCCGGTGCTGCGCGGCGTGCTGCGCGCGTCGCCGGCCAGGATCAAGGCGGTCGACGGCGTGTCCTTCGCCATCGAGCGCCGGCGAAACGCTGTGCCTGGTCGGCGAATCCGGATGCGGCAAATCGACGGTCGGCAAGACCATCCTGCGCCTGATCGAGCCGACCGGCGGCCAGCATCTGGCTCGGCGACACCGAAGTGACCGGCCTGAGCGAGAGCGCGATGCGCCCGCATCGCCGCCAAGTGCAGATGGTGTTCCAGGATCCGTATTCCTCGCTCAATCCGCGGCTCAACGCCGGCGCAGATCGTCGGCCGAGCCGCTGGAGAATTATCGGCCTGGCCAAGGCAGCCGAGAAGGAGCAGCCAGTCGTCGCGCTGCTGGAAAAAGTCGGACTGCGGGCCAAGGACGCATGGCGCGCTTCCCGTTCGAGTTTTCCGGCGGCCAGCGCCAGCGCCTGGGCATCGCGCGCGCGCTTGGCGCTCAATCCCACGGCTCATCGTCGCCGACGAGCCGGTATCGGCGCTCGACGTTTCGGTCCAGGCGCAGGTGCTCAACCTGCTGATGGACCTGCAGGACGAGTTCGGCCTGGCCTATCTTTTCGTCTCGCACGACTCGGCGTGGTCGAGCATATCGGCCATCGCATCGCCGTGATGTATCTCGGCCGCATCGTCGAGCTGGCGGACCAAGGGCGCTGTTCGAGCAGCCGCTGCATCCCTATACGGAGGCGCTGATCGCGGCGGCGCCGGTCGCCGATCCGGCGGCCCGCCGCGATCGCCTGGTGCTCGAAGGCGACGTGCCGAGCCCGATCGAATCCGCCGCCCGGCTGCCATTTTCACACGCGCTGCCCCTATGCGGTGGCGCGCTGCAAGACCGACGATCCGCCCTTGACCGAGGTCAGGCCGGGGCATTTCGTTGCCTGCCATTTGCGGCCCAAGGGCGAGGCGTTCGGCAATCTGACGAGGACGGCATGAGCGATATTTACACGCGGATCGGCGTCAAGCGCCGGATCAACGCCGCCGGCACGCTGACCCGCCTCGGCGGCAGCCTGATGGCCGGCCCGGGTGCTCGACGCCATGCGCGAGGCGGCCGGCGCCTCGGTCGATATCGCGGAATTGCAGGCGGCGAGCAGCCGCGTCATCGCGAAGGCGACGGGTGCCGAAGCCGGCATCGTCACCTCGGGCGCGGCGGCGGCGCTCACCCTGGCAACCGCCGCGTGCCTCGCGCGCTGGGACGCGGCGCGCATGGTCGCCCTGCCCGACACGCGCGGCATGCCGAACCGCGTGCTGATGGCTGCGCACCCACCGCAACGCCTACGATCACGCGATCCGCGCCGGCCGGCGCCGAGATCGTCGATCTCGGCCACAACGACCAGCGGCACCGGCGCCGGCGTGCGCGGCATCGAGGCCTGGGAAATCGCCGCCGCGATCGACGAGCGCACCGCCGCCTTCGCCTTCACCGCCGCGCCGGAAACGCGCGGCGCCCTGCCGATGGTCATCGCCACGCATGCATGCGCGCGGCCTACCGGTCATCGTCGATGCCGCCGCGCAATTGCCGCCCAAGGACAATCTGCGCGCCTTCACCGCGATGGGCGCCGACCTCGTGCTGTTCAGCGGCGGCAAGGCGATCGGCGGGCCGCAGGCCACGGGCATTCTCGCCGGGCGGCGCGACCTGATCGGCTCGGCGCTGGTCCAGATGATGGACATGGACGTGGCGCCCGAAACCTGGTCGCCGCCCGATCTCATCAACCGCAACGCGCTCACCGGCGTGCCGCATCACGGCATCGGCCGCGGCTTCAAGGTCGGCAAGGAGGAAATCGCCGGCCTGCTGACCGCGCTGACGCGCTTTGCCGAGGGCGACGATCGCGCGGCCAACGCGCGCCTCACGCAAAGGTTGAACGTCATCGCGGGCACGCTCGCCGGCGCCGGCCTGCGCGCCGAGATCCTTTCGGCGGAACGCACCGGCAAGGTGCCGGTTGTCGAACTGGCGGTGCCCGGCTCCGCCTACGAAGTCAGCGCCAAGCTCCAAGCGGGCGATCCGCCGATCCATGTCAGCGAAAAACGCGCCGCCGCCGGCATTCTCATCGTCGACCCGCAAGCCCTCCGCCCCGAGGACGACGCGGTTCTGGCGGCGCGGATCGTGGCGGCTTGCGGGTGAATGCGGTCGACGCTGGCCGCAAAGGCGATCTGACGTTGCGGCGTAGGGGCGCGCTGCGCGCGCCCTATTTCCGCGGGCCACTATGATTCCGCATTGCATCGACAGGGCGCGCGCAGCGCGCCCCTACGCCGCAAAAATCGGTCATTCCATGGGGCCGTTTGTAAGAGTAGGCGGGTCAATGCACGACCTCGCCGGTCCACCGGTCGCGGTGCTGCCAGAACGGACATTGCGGGCAAGCCGCGCCATCGGGGTAATCGATGCCTTCTTCGTGCGGACATCCCATGATCCCGTCAGCCATCGCAACTGACTTCACGTTGTGGGCGCGGATGAAGCTCAGAATTTGCTCGCTCACCGCGCTATCGGTCCGCACATCGCCGCTGTCGCTAAACCAGCGCTCGAGAAATGCCGGCGCTTCGCCCTTGGCGAGCACGATGCCGACGCTGACCTTGGTCGCAATCTTGTTATCGGGCCCGTAAAATGCGACGGACGCGACCGGATAACCCACGAAGCCACGATCGGCTTTTTTCCGGATCGCTTTCGTGAACCGCTGCTTAAGGGACATGAGACACGGCCTCCAGGCAGGGGCTGCGACAAGCGCCGAAGCCGCCTACTCCTTCGTCACGCCGCGATACAAAATCAAATCGTTGGTCGGCCCATGGACGAAGCCCTTGACGCCGCTGCGCAGCGCCACCTGCGCTTGCGCCTGGAAGGCGATCGCCCACGGCGCCTCCTTCATCACGGCGCGCTGCAGGTCGCGGTACAGGTCGAGGCGCTTCGCTGTGTCGCGCTCGAACAGGGCCGCGCGCGTGCGCGCCGACAGGTCCGGGATCAGCCACGCATTGCGCCACGTCGTCGTGCTCTGCGCCGCGTTGTCGGCATTGTCGATATTGTAGGCGAAGGCCTTGGCGTTGGAATGCGGGTCCATGAAATCCGGGCCCCAATAGAGCAGCATCGCCTCGTGGCCGCGGGCGCGGTATTTGGTGATGACTTGGGCCGAGGCGCCGGGCACGAGATTGAGCCTGATGCCGGCCTGGCCGAAGGTCGCCTGCATCGATTGCGCGATCTCGGTGAAAGGTGCTGACGAGATCATGTCGAGATTGATCGCGAGGCCGGGCGGCACATTGCCCTTCGCCAGGATGTCCTTCGCCTTGGCCACGTCGAGCTTGTACGGCCGGTCCTCGACGGCGCCGGCGAAACCGGACGGCCAGAACGACTGATGCACCTTCATCTGCCCGCGCAGCAGAGTGGCGGCGATGCCGTCGTAATCGATCAGATAGCGCGCGGCCTCCCACAGCGCGGGATTGCGCAGCTTCTCGTGCTTCAGGTTGAAGCTGATGAAATGGATCGTCGCCTGCGGGCGATCCTCGACGACGATGCCCGGCTTGCCCTTGACCGCCGCGATCTGGTCGGGGCCGAGATTGCGCGCGATATCGACATCGCCCTGCTCGATCATCAGGCGCTGCGCCGAAGGTTCGGCGACGTGGCGCAACACCACCTGCCGCAGCTTGGGCGCGCCGCGGAAATGGCCGGCATTGGCTTCGAGCGTGACACCCTCGCCGGCGCGCCAGGCGCGCAGCACGAAGGGGCCGGTGCCGGCCGAATTGCGGCTCAGCCAGGCATTGCCGAGATCGCCGTCCTTGGCGTTTTTCATGACCTCGGTTTCGTCGACGATCGAGCCCGGCCGCGCCGCCAGCGCGTTGAGCACGAAGGACGCGGCGAAATCCTCGGTCACCGTGACGGCGACTTCGTTCGCGGAAACTTTCCGCACCATCGCGTCGATGTTGTCGGCCGTCCAGCCGAGCTGGGCGAGGATGAAGGACGGCGCTTTTTTGAGAATGACGACGCGGCGGAACGAAAACACCACGTCCTCGGGCCGCAGCGGATTGCCGGAAGCGAACTTCACGCTCGCGCGCAGCTTGAACGCGATCGTCTTGCCGTCGGCCGAAACGCTCCAGCTTTCGGCCAAGCCGGGATCGAGCTTGGCGGGATCGGCCGGATTGTAGTGCACGAGCCGGTCGTAGAGGTTGGCGAGAATCTCGCCGCCGGTGAATTCGAACGCCTGGGCCGGATCGAGGCTGACGATGTCGTCGATGTTTTTGGCGACGATGAGCGCGTTGGGCGGCGTTTTCGTTTGCGCGGCCAGCGGCGCGAGCGACAGCGACACGATGGCGACGGCGGCTGCAAGGCGCGTTGCAAGCATGGCGGAACTCCGATGATGGGCGGAACCTGCTGCTCGCCCGTTTGGGGCAAGAACAGCCTCCAATCTTGCCGAAATTCGGCGCCGCCGGCAACGATGCAAGTCCGGCCGGCGCCGCCTATCGCCCCAGCGCCAGGGCGATTTCGCGGCTGGCGGCGGCGAGTTCGGCGAGTTGCCGGCGCGTCGGATGCGACGTGATCTCGTCGACCGATCCCAGGATCGCGAGCGTGCCGATGAGATCGCCGTTGCGTTCCTGCAGCGGCACCGCGATGCCGTTGAGGCCGGTGAGAGTCTCGCCCGGCGCCACAGCCCAGCGGCGTTTGCGGATCAACTCGATCTCGCGCCGCAAGCGCTCGGCATTGACGATCGTGCGGCTCGTGCTCGCCTTGAGGCCGGATCGGATAACAGTGTCGAGCAGATCGGCGGGCCCGAAGGCCAGGGCGATCTTGCCCTGCGCCGAGCAATGCAGGCCCAGCGGCGCGCCGATCGTGGTGCCGAACACGAAGACCGACGCGGCGTCGACGCGCTCGATGGCGAAAATTTTGCCCGACATGAAGCGCGACAGCACCACCGTGTGCCCGAGCGCGTCGCGCAGGCGGCGCATGACCGGCCGGCTCACATCGAGCAGGCTGAAGCGATTGGCGACCGCGCTGCCGAGTTGCACCAGGCGCGAGCCGATCAGGTAGCGCTCGGTGTCCGGCTCCTGCGTCACATAGTCGAGATTGACCAGCGTGCGCAGGTGCCGGTAGATGCGCGGCTTGGTGGTGCCGAGCCGGTTCGCGATATCCGTCATGCGCATCGGCTCGTCGCTGCGCGCCAGCGCGTCGAGGATATCGAGCACAAGCGCCGCCGCCAGCACGTTGCCGGCGGCGCGGTCGCCTCCGATGATGCGCGGCATGGCGCCCCGGCCTAGTGCTTGTAGTCGGTTTGGTATTTCGTCAGCGGCAGATAGTCTTTCCGCGGCGGCGCGAACACGTCGATGTTGAGGATCGGCTCGTTGCCGAGGCCCCAGCCGGTGTGCATGGCGTTGGCCGGCACGCGCACGATCGTGTGCGGGCCGCATTCCATCGTAACGCCGTCGATTTCGAGCATGTGGCGCCCGGTGACCGTGAGCACGATCTGATCGAACGGATGCGAGTGCGGCTCGGCGCGCTTCATCTTCGGGTCGATCCAATTGAACGTGAGCAGGCCATTGTCGGAGCGGAAGCCGGCGCGCTTCATGGCGCCGCCGTCGATATCGACCGTCGGCAGATCGGCCCAGCGATAGAGCAGGCCCTTGGTGTCCGTCATCGTCTCGCCCGAGAATGTCGAGCGCTGCGGCAATTGCCGGTAGGCCTCGGCCTTGGGTTTCTTGGCCGCGTTGTCGGCCGCGTATTCGCCCTGATAGTCGGAGAGGAAAAGATAATCGGCGCGCGGCGGCGAGAAGATGTCGATGTTGAGCACCGGGCCGCCCGAGGGCCAGCCGGTGTGCTTGGCGTTTGCCGGAACGCGCACGATCGAGTTGGCCGGGCACGCCATCGCCTTGCCCTCGATTTCGAGAATTTGCGTGCCTTCGACCGTGAGCACGGTTTGATCGAAGGGATGGTGATGCGGCTCCCAGCGCTGCGCGCTGGGCTTGATGAAGTTCATCGTCAGCAGCGCGTCGTCCATGCGGAACCCGGTTCGGCGCATGTTGCCCTGATGCAGATCGACCGCCGGCAGGTCTTCCCAGCGCAGCACTTTCTTGGCCATCGATTCCATGTTCGTCTCCCGTTGTTCCGAATTATTTCGCCGGCTCCGGCGCGCCGAAGCCGCCGCCGCCCGGCGTTTCCATATGCACGAGGTCGCCGGGGCTCATCACGGTTTTGCCGAATTTCTTCCACTCGACGCCGTTGGCGAGAAACCGGCCCGGCGCGCCCGGCGCGCCGCCGGCCAGCCCTTCGGGCGGAAACTCGACGCCGGTGGGCGCGGCTTGCAGCGTCCAAGGCAGGCCCGAGCGCACGGTGAATTCGACGATCTGCCCGTCGCCGCCCGTGCTCCGCCCGCGCCCGCCCGAGCCGGGGCGCAACTGGCGCTTGCGGAACAGCACCGGCGTTTCGAGTTCGAGAATTTCCAGCGGCGTGGCGCCGATGCCGGTGGGATAGCAGGTGGCGCTCGGCCCGGGCCGGGTCGCGCGCGCGCCCATGCCGCCCGAGAAGCTGAATTGCGACGAGGTGTAGGGCCGGCCGTCGGCGTATTTGCCCGTGATCTGCGTCGACCACACGGCGCCGGGGCTTTCGGCCAGCACCTTGTCGGGCACGATGCGGTGCAGCGCCTTCAGGATCGGCATCGGCACATACATGCCGACGACGTGGCGCGCCGCGACCGGCGCCGGATAGCGGCAATTGACGATGCTGCCCTCGGGCGCCGTGACCTTGATCGGCGCCAGCGAGCCGGCATTGTTCGGCAAGTCCGGGCACAGGCAACTGCGCACCGTGAAGGTCGAATAGGCGTGGGTATAGTTGAGCACGACGTTGACGCCGCGATCGACCTGCGGCGAACTGCCGGCGAAATCGATCGTCACCTCGCCGCGCTCGGCATCGACCGTGAGCGGCCGCGCGCAGCGTGATCACCGTTCCGCCGACGATGTCGAATTTGGTTTCGCCGACGGCGCTCGACCGGCCGCAGGCGCGGATGGCGCTGCGCATCGCGGCCTCGGAGCGCGCGATGATTTCGTCCGACAAAGCCTCGATGTCGTCGAGGCCGTAGCGGTTGCACAACTCGTTGACCGCGTCGCCGCCGCCGAGCGCCGAGGAGACCTGCGCCGCGAGATCGCCGGAAATATATTCCGGCGTGCGCACGTTGTGCCGGATGATGTCGTAGAGCAGCTCGTTGGGCTTGAATTCCTCGTACAGCTTGGCGGGCGGAATCCACAATCCTTCCTCGTGGATGTCGTTGGCGCCGACGCCGACGCCCAGGCCGCCGATATCGGTGTGATGGTTGGTCGAGCCGACATAGCCGATCAGGCGGCTGCCGCGGAAGATCGGCGCCACCACGGTGATGTCCCAGAAATGCCCGGCGCCGTGCCACGGATCGTTGGTGATCATCACGTCGCCCGGCTTGAGCCGGCCGGCGAATTTGCGCGCGAGGAAGCCGCCGGTATAGGCGAGGCAATTGATGTGTCCCGGCGTTCCGGTGTCGGCCTGCGCCACCATGCGGCCGCGCGCGTCGAACAGGGCATAGGCGAGATCGCCCGCTTCGCGCACCACGGGGCTGAACGCCGTGCGCTGCATGGCCTTGGCCTTTTCGGTCACCACGCTGCGCAGGTTCGACCACATCAGCTCGAGCTTGATCCCGTCCATCGCCATCTCCGCTAGTCCAGCCGTGTCGCCACGATGTAGCCCTTGGCGCCGAGCGTCGCGCGCCAGCCCGGCGGCAGGACCAAGGTCGTATCGGGTTCCTCGAGAATGAACGGGCCTTCGATCGTCTCGCCGACGGCGAGCGCGTGGCGCGGCATGACCGGCACGGCCTGCCCGTCCTGCCAGAAGTGAACCTCGCGCACGCGCCGCGCGGCCTTGCCGCCGAGCGCCGTTGGCCGGCGGCATCGGCGCGGCCGGCGGGCCGCTCGCCGTCACCCGCCAAGTGACGAGTTCGATCGCCACGTCGGATTGAATCAGCTTGTAGCGCTTGGCGTATTCTTCTTCGTAGCGGCGGCGGATCAGCGCCGCGCCGGCCGCGGCCTCGGGCTTGGCGCCGAGATCGACGGTGAGCTCGAAATGCTGGCCGAGATAGCGGATATCGGCGGCATAGGTGAATGTGACGGCGGACTCGGCGCAGCCGGCTTCGCCCAGCGCCTAGCGGCCCTTGGCTTCGAGCTCGTCGAGCAAGCGGCCGACCTGGCCCCAATCCAGCTCGTCGAGCAGCGCCAGGCTGCTGTGAACGAGATCGAGCCGCGCCGGCGTCACCAGCGCGCCGAGCGCCGACAGCACGCTGGCGAGCGGCGGGAAGATCACCGTCCGGCTGTTGAGCAGATCGGCGACCTCGCAGGCATGGACCGGCCCGGCGCCGCCGAAGGCGAGCAGCGGCATGTCGCGGTAATCGGCGCCGCGGTCGGCGGCGTGGGCGCTCACCGCGCCCGCCATCGCCTCGCACACGACGCGGAAAATGCCGCGCGCCGTCTCGTTGACCGACGTGCCGAGCTTTTCGGCGAGCGGCTCGATCGCGGCGACGGCGGCGGCGCTATCGAGCGGCATGGCGCCGCCGAGAAAATTGCGCGCGTCGATCGCGCCGAGCACGACATCGGCGTCGGTCACCGTCGGATCGGCGCCGCCCAGCCCGTAGCAGGCCGGGCCGGGCCGCGAGCCGGCGCTGCGCGGGCCGACATTGAGCAGGCCGAGGCTGCCGACATGGGCGATGCTGCCGCCGCCGGCGCCGATCTCGATCATGTCGATGCAGGGCACCGAAATCGGCAATCCGCTGCCTTCCTTGAAGCGGTTGATCCGGTCGATTTCGAAGGCGCCCGAGATCAGCGGCCGGCGATCCTGGATCAGGCAAACTTTGGCCGTGGTGCCGCCCATGTCGAAGGCGAGGAGATTGGCGAGATCGAGCGCGCGCGCGGCGAAGGCGGCGGCAAGCGCGCCGGCGGCGGGCCCGCTCTCGATCATGCGCACCGGATAGTCGCCGGCGGTTTTCGGCCCGACGACGCCGCCCGAGCTGAGCATGATCAGCGGGCGGCTGGAGAAGCCGCGTTCGGCAAGAGTCGTTTCGAGCCGGCCGAGATAGGGCTGGGTGATCGGCACGGCATAGGCGTTGGCCGCCGTCGTCGAAGCCCGGAGATATTCGCGGATTTGCGGCGCCACGTCCGAGGAGGTCGAAACGAACAGCGATTGCAGGCGCTGGCGCAGCAGCTCGGCGGCGCGCCGCTCGTTGACGCCGTTCTTGTAGCTGTGCAGGAAGCAGATGCCGACCGACTGGATCGACAGTTCCGCGAGCCGCGCCGCCAGCGCCTTGACCTCGGCCTCGTCGATCTCGCGCTCGACGTTGCCGTCGGCGAGCACGCGCTCCTTCAGGGTGAAGACGTGCTCGGGATCGACCAGCGGGCGCTGGAATTCGATCTGCGGATCGTACACGTCGTAGCGCCGCTCGTCGCGGATGCTGAGGATGTCGCGGAAGCCGTCGGTGAACACCATCGCGGTGCGCGCGCCCTTGCGCTCGATCAGCGCGTTGGTCACGACGGTGGTGGCATGGACGATGACGCCGCCGACATCCCTCGGCGCAAGGCCGGCGCGCCCGAGCACGGCGCCGACGCCGGCGAAGAATCCGCGCAGCAGATCGTCGGGCGTGGTCAGCGTCTTTTCGGTGAGGACCGCGCCGCCGGCTCTGAGTACGACGTCGGTGAAGGTCCCGCCGATATCGACGGCGAGCGAAATTTCACGCGTCATCAAGGTCCGCCGCCTGGCTCCCGCAATTTCGGTTATCGAAACAATGTAACGATAGACGAAGCCTGGGAGCCTGTGCGAAAAATGTCAAGAGAAGCCTGCGGCCTTGCGCAACGGTCGCGAATGGCTTCAAAATCGGCGTCATTGTCGAACCCGAGGGAGGAACGCATGCATAAAATATTCAAGAGCGCGATCATGGCGGCGGCCGCGGCGCTGATCGTATTTCCGGCGGCGGCGCAAACCATCAACATCAAGCTCACGCACGGCTCGCCGCGCGGCCATCCCAATCATGCGCACGCCGACAATCTGGCGGCGGAAATCGAAAAGGTGACCGGCGGCCGGGTCAAGGTCCAGGTCTTCGGCGACCGCCAGCTCGGCGACGACCGCGATATCATCCAGCTCGTGCGCACCGGAACGGCGGACGCGGGCTATGCCTCGTCCGTCAACTTCCCGCTGATCCTCAAGCGGGTCGCGTTCGACGCGCTGCAGCTCCCGGGCCTGGTCAAGAACTACGACGATCTCGGCAAGGTGCTGGTGAGCGACGCGGCGTTCAAGCTGCTCGATTCGCTGGCCGCCGACGGCCTGGTCGGCCTCGCCTTCAGCGAGGGCGGGCAGCGCCATTTCCTCAGCCGGCTCGGACCGACGCGCAAGGTCGACGATTTCAAGGGACTGAAGACGCGCATCGTGCCGATCCCGCTGCACAAGGAAATGTGGGCGCGCGTCGGCACCAATCCGGTCGGCATTCCCTATGCCGAGGTTTACACCTCGATGCAGACCCGCGTCATCGACGCGGTCGAGTTCAACATTTCCTCGATCTGCGGCCGACAAGGTTTACGAGCAGGCGACGCACGTCACCATGACCGGGCATTATTTCTGGCCGGGCGCTGTTCTTCTTCAACAAGGCCAAGTTCGATGCCATGCCGAAGGACATCCAGGAGATCATCGTCAAGACCGCGCGCCGACTTACGCCGGAATGGGTCGCGCACACCAAGGCCGACGAGGCGAGCAGATCGAGGAGCTCAAGGGCAGCGGCGTCAAATTCTACGAGTTCGAGGACCGCGCGAAGCTGCTGCAATTGATGCAGCCGGTGTTCGACGCCTGGGCGGCCAAGGATCCGCTGATCGGCGAATACATCGCGGCGGCGCGGAAAGTCGACAAAGGTTCGTGAACCGAGCAGTGGCCTGCCGCCGCATCGCGCCGGTTCGCGAAGGGCGGCATTGCACGCGGCGCCTAGGCCGGCATGACCGCGCGGGCCCGTCGCGCGATTGGTTCGCGTTTACAACCGCGGCGCCGTCGCCATCGCGGTCACCGCCATGAGCGCCATCGTCGTCGTGATGGTGGTGCAGGTTTTCTGGCGCTATGTGCTCAATTCCTCGACCATCTGGGCCGAGGAGATGTGCCGCTATCTCCTCATCCTGATGACGTTCCTGCTCATCGGCCCGGCCTTCGAGCGCGGCGAAATGGTGAGCGTGCAATTCTTCATGCAGCGCCTGCCGCGCCCGCGCCGCGAAAGCGGCGATGGTGCCGGTCTATCTCTGCGTCATCGGTTTCCTGGTCGCGATCAGCTATGTCGGCCATAAATTCGCGCTGCTGAATTCGAATTATGCGATGCCGGCGGTCGACTTCATCATGAGCTCGCTCACCGGGCGCCGGATCAGCGGCGCCCTGTCGATGTATTGGCTCTATATGCTGATCCCCGCCGGCTGCCTGTTGCTCGCGGCGCACATCGCGCTCGCCACGCTGCGCTCGGCGCGCGCGGCGCTGGGCCTGGGCGGGGCGCGCTGAATGTTCGCGTTTTCCGGCACGTTTCTCGCCCTGCTGATGGTCAGCGTGCCGATCGCGCTGGCGCTCGGCCTCGCCGCCACGCTTTATCTGCTGTTCACCGGCAATATCCACCTGCTGAATATTTTTCCGCAGCGCATGATCAACAGCGTCGATCAATTCGTTTTGCTGTCGGTGCCGCTGTTTCTCGTCGTCGGCAATCTGATGAATGTCGGCGGCATCACCGAGCGCGTGCTGCAATTTTCCAATGCCTGCGTCGGCCACATCCGCGGCGGGCTGTCGCACGTCACCATCGTCGCCAGCATGTTTTTCGGCGGCGTGACCGGCGCCGCCGCCGCCGATACCTCGGCGCTGGGCAGCGTTTTGATCCCGGCCATGGGCAAGCAAGGCTATCCCAAGGATTATGCCGCGGCGCTGCTGACGATTTGCGCCGTGGTCGGCGCCGTCATCCCGCCGAGCATCACGATGGTCGTCTATGGAGCGCTGGCGCAGGTTTCGGTGGCGCAGCTGTTCATCGCCGGCATCGTGCCCGGCGTCCTGGTCGGCTTGGCGCTGATGCCCTATGCGTGGTACGTCGCCAAGCGCAACGGATTTCCCGTGGCGATCCGCGCCAATCTCCGCATGCGCGTGAACGCCTCGATCAACGGCGCGCCGATCCTGGTCCTGCCGGCGCTCATTCTCGGCGGCATCATGCTCGGCATCTTCACGCCGACCGAATCGGCCGCCATGGCCGTGGTTTACATCCTGTTGCTCGCCCTCGCCTATCGAGTGCTGACCTGGGCCAAGCTCGCCAATTCGCTGGCCGATGCGGCGCTGACCTCGGCCGCGATCATGTTCATCGTCGCGATGGCGAGCATGATCCAGTTCATTTTCAGCTATGAGCGGATACCGCAGCAGATCGTGACGCTCATGCTCGGCATCACCGAAAACAAATACGTGCTGCTGCTGCTGGTCAACCTGCTGCTGCTGATTTTCGGCATGTTCCTCGAAACCATCGCGGCGATGATTTTGGCCCTGCCGGTGCTGCTCGAGATCGCCAAGGTCATCCAGATCGACCCGGTGCATTTCGGCATCATCGTCGTCATCAATCTCTCGATCGGCCTGGCGACGCCGCCGGTCGGCGTTTGCCTGTTCATCGCCTGCGCCATTGCCAAGGAACCGATCGAGAAAGTGTCGTGGAAGATGCTGCCGATGCTCGGGATCGCGCTCGGCGTGCTGATGCTGGTGACCTACATCCCCGACGTGGCGCTGTTCCTGCCGTCGCTGTTCTTCGCCAAATAGCGGGGCGCTATTCGACCTTCCGGTTTTTGATCCCGGCGAGCGCGCCGCCTTCGACGCGGATGTCGGAGCCGGTGACGAAGGACAATTCATCCGAAGCCAAAAACAGCACGGCTTGCGCGACCTCGATCGGCTCGCCCGCCCGGCCCATCGGATAGGCGGCGACGCGCGCCTTGAGCAGCGGCCCCATCGCCGCGACCATGTCGGTGTTGGTGATCCCGGGCGTGACCGAATTAACCCGGATATCCGGCGCCAGCATCGTCGCCGCGGCGCGCGTCATCTGATGCACGGCGCCCTTGCTCGCGTGATAGGCAAAGGCGGTTTCGGACCCGAGCGAGCCGAACACCGAGGAAATGTTGACGATCGACCCGCGGCCGGCGCGCCGCATCGCGGGCGCGGCGTGCTTCATGCCGAGAAACGTGCCGGTTTGATTGACGCCGATGATCGAATTCCATTCTTCGAGCGAGCAATCGAGCACGTTGGCTCCGGCCAGCACGCCGGCATTGTTCACCAGCACGTCGAGCTTGCCGCAAGTCTCTTCGGCGAAGCGGATGGCGGCAAGCCAATCTTCGGCGCGCGCCACGTCGAGGCGGACGGCATGCGCGGCCAGGCCCTCCGCGCGCAGCGCCTCGGCCTTGGCCCGGCACTGCGCCTCGTTGCGGCCGGCGAGCACGACCGCGGCGCCCTGCTGCGCCAGCACGCGGCCATGCACCGGCCCCATGCCGCGCCCGCCGCCGGTGACAAGCGCGACTTTTCCCGCCACGCGATTGCCGATGACGCCGCTCTCTGCCGTGCTCATTCGCCCCTCCCGCAACGCGCTCGCTTTTTCGCGCCGCGGCCTTGGTAGCTTACTTATCCGGGCGAGGGAACCGGCGCGCTCGGCGCAAACGAAAAGGCGCCGCGGATGCTGGATCCGCGGCGCCTGGTTTCGATCCGATGTGCGGCAGCGCTTAGCTGTGCTTCGCGTCGTTCTTGCCGTGCATGTGCTTGGTCACCGGGGGCTTGGCCAACGCCATCTTGCCCTTCGGCAGCTTCACTTTCGGCGCCTTGCCGTGGTTCTTGTCGGCGGTCACCGGCGGCTTGCCGGTCGGCACTTTGGCGTTCTTGTCGGCGTCGCCCGGCACGTTGGCGTTCTTGTCGTCCGTGCTCGGCACTTTGCCCGTCGGGCCCTTCGGCGCGGTGACGTTCTTGTCGCCGGTGTTGGCGCCAACGTCGGCCGAGGCGATGCCCGGCGCTACGAACGCGATGCTGAGCGAAGCGACGAGGGCAAGAATCGTGATCTTCATGGACGTATCCTCTCTATGTGGGAAATTGGGAATTGGCCGGAGTGGCCGTCTGACAAGGAGGACTATGCCCGAGATTGCCGCCGGACGCTGTGACGCCCGTCACTGGCTGTGATAATTTTTTCCGCCGCCGTTTCCGCCAAACGAAAAGCGGCCCGTCTTGCGACGGGCCGCTTTGTAAGCTCGATCTGGATCGTCAGGCTAAGACTAGCACGCGTACACGTAGCGGCCCCAGTAGTGGCTCCAACGGTAGCAGCTGTAGCCGAGCCGTAGTTATAGTTGTAGTAGGGGCGGTAGTAGTTGTAGTTGTAGCCGTAGTAGCCGTAACCGTAGTGATAGGCCTGCTGGATGGCCGAGTCGGTGCTTTGGGTCGCGGTCTGGTCGAGGTTGATCGCCGGGAGGGCCTGGGCCGATGCGGTGCTGAGCGCGAGAACGGCGGCGGCGGCGAGAAGCATGCTTTTCATGGTGTATTCCTCTGCTTAGGTGAAACTTAGGGCGGGAAACATTGGGCGAGGCCGGTGTCGTCGAATTGGCCTTGCGATGGGTGGACTATGCCGAAGATCAGGCCCGGCTGCAGTGACAGCCATCACAGGCATGATGAATTTTCTTCGCGCGCCGGTGGAGGTTTCAGGCCGCACACTCTATATATAGTAGCGGCGTGCGGCTGCCGGGCACGATCGGCATCGTGCCGGGCCAGCGCCTAGGCTTGGCTCAGTTCGGCGGCGCCTTGGGCTTGACGGCGATGTGCGCGAGCAGGTTCACGGCCTTGACGATATCCGCAGCTAGATCCTGCACCTTGCGGCGCTCGGACCTCGCCTTGTCGCGCAAGCGGGAAAATGCGTCCGGCTCCGCGAGCCCGAAGCGTTCCATGAGAATGCCGATCGCGACCGAGATTTCGCGATTGTCGCGCAGGGCCTTTTCCAGCTTCTCGCCGCGTTCCTCGAGATCGACGGCTTCGGCGGAGCGCGCCAGCGCCGCCTTGATGACCGGCTCGAGCTGGGCGATTTCGAAAGGCTTGGTCAGGTACGAGAAGGCGCCGATCGAGAGGCAGGCGTCGACGGTGGCGTGATCGGCATAAGCGGTGAGGAAAATAAACGGCAGGCCGATCGGCTTGAGCAGGCTGGCCGCAAAATCGAGCCCGGTCGAGCTGCCGATGCGGTAATCGAGCAAGGCCAGATCGTAGGTCTTGGTGCCGATCAGTTGCTCGGCGTCGGCGAGATTGTCGACCGCGTCGACCGTAAAGCCGCGCTCGACGAGCTGCGACGTGATCGTCGCCAGGATCAGCCGGTCGTCCTCGACAAACAGCAGGCGGTTCATCGCGCGTGCTCCGCCGCCGCGCCGGTCGGAAAGACCGCGCGCGGAATCTCGAGGGTGAGGCAGGCCGCAACCTCGCCGCCGGTCTGCTCGATGCTGAGCTGCACGCCCTTGCTCGGCAGCAGCGAACGGACCAGCGAAAGCCCCGAGCCCAGGCCCTTGCCCTCGGTCCATTCGAACTTGCCGCTCAACCTGCCTTGGTTGCGCACTTCGATTTTGGCGGATTTCGGCGAGCGGCTTGGCTTGAGCAGGATCGATCCGTGCGACTTGTGCTTGTTGGCATTGGTCAGCAACTCGGTGACGACGAGCGCGATCGAGACCGAATTCGCCTCGCCGATCGCCAAATCCTGCACTTGTGCGACGTATTAAGAATGGCTCTGTTGAGCCATATTCCCTGGGTGAGCTATTCCGCTGTACGATTGATCAGTTCATGCAGCGCGCTCACGATGACGAAGAGTCGCAGTCAGCTACTCTCAGAAAAGGCCGATGCGGAACGTCGGCGCTGCCGCGACTGGCTGCTTCCGTTCATGCAAAACAATCAGCCGAAGTTCTTGACCAAAGACGAGCTGCGTAGCGTGGCGATGCGCGAACTCGACGTGTCGAAGCTCTCGTTCGACATGGGGTGGATTATGGCGATCGAAGATGCCGGCCGTCACGATTGGTACGAGCCACTACGCCGACGGTTGCGCACCAAGAGCTAGCCTGTCTGCTATCCACAAAGATGCTGCGCAAAAGCGCTACCGCGGCGGAAGTTTTCCAGTAACGTCCTGTGCGTATTGGCGGTGTCGAGCAATGTCGCCTATTGGGGGCAAAAGGGAAAACATATGCTCGATCCGAGGTTTACCGCCTTTGACCCGAAGCGGACATCAAGGCTCATTCGATCAGCTTCGCTGTCGCGCGTCAGGATCTTTCGAATTGTGGACCATCAAATCTGCCGTCCTACGGATGACCAATATGGTGCACGCAACTTGCGCTTGAACATCTTGCCTGAATCCTCGCGAGGTAGAGAGCCCACGATCTCGACCACCTTCGGCACTTTGAACTTGGCGAGCTTCGCGGCAAGGTAGGACCGGACGCCGCGAGGCTCAATCTGGGCCGCCAATTCCGGCTGCACATAGGCACACAGAGCTTCGCCGAATTCGTCATCGGGGATGCCAAACACCGCGCAATCTCTAACGCCAGGCATAGTGACCAGCACCGCCTCGATTTCGGCGGGATAGATGTTCACGCCGCCGGAGATCACCATGTCGCGCTTACGGTCGCACAGGAAGAGAAATCCGTCCTCGTCGATCCAACCCACGTCGCCGACGCTCACAAACTCGCCGCGGGCGATAGCGCGGCGCTCCTCCTCATGGTGGTGATAGGTGAAATCTGGCAGCCGGCCAGCGCTGATGAATATTTCTCCGGCGATCCCCGGAGAGACCCTGCGCCCGTCGTCTCCGACGATTTCCAATTCCACTCCGGGAAGCGTACGGCCAACGGAGCCCGGCTTGGAAAGTGCGTCGTCCGCGCTCAGCCAAGTGGCGACTTCGGTTTCCGTCGACCCGTAATACTCATGAACCACGGGCCCCCACCAATCGATCATGGCCCGCTTGATTTTCCAGGGGCAGGGCGCTGCGCCATGCACGACGAAACGCAACGACGAGAGATCGTAGCGGCGGCGAATTTCGGGCGACAGTTTTAGCAGGCGCACGAACATCGTCGGAACGATGTGCATGTGCGTTATGCGATGTCGTTCGACGAGCGCGAGCAATTCTTCGGGGTCGAAACGCGATTGAAGGACTAAGGTCGCCCCGAATTTGAAGGCGATTTGCGCGTAAAGGCCTGGCGCCGAATGATACATCGGGCCATTCATGAGCGCGACTATCGGCTCGCCCGCGCGTAGTCCAAACGCGATCTCGTACATCTTGTCGAGAAATGCCGCTTGTTCCGCGGTTGGGCGTTCTCTGCGCACGCCTTTCGGCCGTCCGGTCGTTCCGGAAGTGTAGATCATCGGCGGCCGCGCTGTTGGTGCCGGGCCGGGCATCGCCTTGCGCTGTTGGAGCCATTCGTTCCAATCCGTGTGCTGCCGGAACCGCACGGCCTCGTCTGCGATCCCGTAGGCAGCGCTAATTTCCGGTGGCGTCGGCACGATCAATACTGGGAGGCCAGCTGGCACAGCGTCGGTGATGCGTGGCAGCAAATCCGAGTGCGCTACAAGGATCTTGGCTTGGCTGTCAGAAAGAATGTACCCGGCCTCGTCGGCCGTGAAATGCCAGTTGATCGGCGTGGTTTGGGCGCCAACAAAGGCACTGGCAAGGTTTGCTTCGAAATAAGCGAAATCGTTGCGAAGGAGCATGGCGATCGTATCGCCATCGCCAATGCCGAGTTCGGCAAAGCCTCGCGCCGCCCGCGCCGCACGTTCTCGGAGTAGGTCGATCGGCAGTTCCCGAAGGCCGGATACAATCCTCGACACGTCGCGCCCTCCAGCGCAATGTCTGCTAATTGCGATTACGCCCTCGGCGATGCCGCGCCGCACTTGCGCGCAAAGTCCGGAACGGGTGAAATTTGCTCGTCGAGTAGCAGTATCGTCGACGGAGAATCTACACCCGTAAGCAGCAAGTCGAGGAACGGAGGTGGAACGGGTCTGTTCTACACCCGCCTTGCTCCGTCCGTTGCTCCGTAGACGTCCGGGGCAACCGTGCCAGAATTAGGCGAGGACATGCTTTTCGATGATCGCTCGCTCCTCGGCTGCCAGCGGTGCGGACTGGTTTACGACTTACTTCAACTGGAGGACCTCCTTCAAGAAGGCTTTGACGTTTTCGTGGGACTTCTTGGCCGCCGCCTCCTGATAGGCCAGCGTCACCCCTTTTTCGAGGCACGGATCGCTTGGCGTGAACGGCTGTTTAGTATCGGCGTTCATGACTGCCCCACCCTCTCCTTCGGCAAGGCGGCACCTGCGGGGGCTCACAGCCTGCGCGAGCTTGAGTGGCTGACGGAACTTTGGCAGGTCATAGCCATGATGCGCGTCTGGATATTCAATTAGGCGAATTGTCTTGCCCGCCTTGGTGAGCCGCTCCGCATATCCCTTGCAGGCTTCGATCGGGAGCCAATCGTCCGCTATGCCGTGCAGCATGAGAAGCGGGTTCGTCAGGTCTTCGTCTTCTCGGTAGCTAACGGCGCATATACTGTACACGGCAACGTGCGCTGCGAATCGCAGATTAGAGCTACCATGCATCTTTTGAAATCGCGTCATGTTTGAGTAGAGTGCAGCTGGACTGCCATGCGAAAACCCCATCACAGCGATCCGCGCCGGATCGATCATGGGGTGCTTGGCGAGAACCTCCAGAGCGCGGTAGGCGTCAACGGTCCTGGTTATGGGAGCAACCTTGGCGACGTCGGCTGGTAAATTCACGATACCACGCCCGGCAAAGCTGTCGACCGCGAAGGTGGCAATACCCGACTCATTCAGGACACGCGTCCATTCTTCGTAGACACCTCCCACGCCGTCGGGGCCGCCTGCGCCATGCAGCAGGATGACCGCCGGCTGCCTCTCAGGGCCGATTTTGGGAAGGCGCAGGTGACCTGCAAGTGCGATGGGAGTGCCTTTCTTACCGGTCAGAAAGTCAGCCGGCGACATAGCCGCTGATGGGATCGAATAGAACTCCTGCCGCGCGAATTGCGCTTCTGCGCGATCGCTATGGAAGAATGCCGGCGCGACAACCAGGGCCAACGCAGTGAGGACCCGCAACATGACCTTTTCCTCCGTAGGGGCCTGCCGATGGTTTGTAGCTCAGGTAGCTCAGGTCTCTAATCCGACATCCCCCAGATGAACTCTGGAACTGCACGGACGATAGCATACGGCTGGGTTTCACGGTAGTGGCCTGCCCCTGTCCGCCGTTGACGGCAAAGCCGCGGCCAGTGACCTTGGCGGGCACCGAAAGAGTTTGTGATGCCGTGCCAGTGCGGACGACCGCCTCGTGTGCGGAGGCAGAAGTCGTGACGGTGGCGGAGATTTCCATGACGTGCGCTCCGTCAAATTGACTGCGGGGTATAACGACATCGCGATTGAGCCGCGGCCGAGGAGCGAAGCGACGAGGGTACTGCCAGCGGCACGCTGGCAGCCGTCGGCTCGAAGCGCTGGTTAGGTTGCACCTTTAGGCACCTTCGAGAGTGAACATCATGTCTAGATCACTAGTGCACGCTTTGCGGAGGGCGATGAGCGGCTTGTACTCAGGCGAGCTGTACCAGCGGTTCAGGGAATCCATGTCTGGAAACTCGATGACTACAACTCGCTCCGGTTTCCAGTGGCCACCCTCGGGCAACTTGTGGCTTCCGCCTTTCGTGAGGTAACGCCCGCCGTACTTGGCGATCATCGGCCCAACCTTGGTTCTGTACTCCTCGAACTTGGTCGTGTCGGTGATGATGTGCTCTGCAATCAAATAAGCGGGCATCGACGTCCTCCTGGTGCTGTCCGTTGCGCAACCTAACGCCGGCGGTGAGCCGGCGGGGGAAAAGCGCCAGCTTTTTCCCCGTCCGCTCCACCTTGTGGTTCGGCGCTGGATGTGCGAGGGGCGTGATGTCGCCTTCTAACACGACCTCTACCGGCTTTGTCGCTGTGCACCTCCAACGCCCCCGGCATATGGCACTACATCCCTCGCTTTATGCGAGCCCCCGTACAATGCTGACGCACCACCTCACCGGGTGCTACTGAGTGCGCGGGTCAACTCTGGGGTGACTTCACGGTAAAACGTCTGCGTGGCTGTTTTCATGTCCCACGGTGCATAGACTTTGGTAATGAGCATGCGCACCTGGGGATCGGCGATCATGCGCTCGTAGGCTCCGGCGTCATCCATTTCAAACAACGCGAGAACATCCGCCCGGAGTTCCCCAGCGCCCGAATAGATCTTCGCCGACCGAATGCCCGGAACTTTCAGCGCCGCGGGCACGAACTCCTCCTGCACAAATTTCCAGTAGGTGACCACTTCGGCATCACTCAATGCATCTTTCAGATTGAAGCGTCGCATGTATAGCGTTGGCATAGGACTGCTCCTCATGGTGGAAGGGATGGGAAGACATTGCCGTGCACCTCTTTCCCTGGAGAGAAAGGGGCCGGGACGATTATTGGGGTATGTGCTCAGGCCATAGGCATGACCTCCTTCCGGTCTGGCATCTGTTATGCGCACGTGACCGTATGCTCGCTTGTGGTGGAGGCAGTCTTCTGGACTTTTCCTCCGCACCTTTGGTGCCGAACAATTTTGTGCAGTCTGTATAAGCTTACGAGCCCAGCCTTCCCAGCTTCCGAAAAAGCTTGCTCGAGGGTCGGGAAGGTCCAATAAATCGCTTTTATATCAAACGCGTGGAGCGGGTCGCGTCCCGCACTCCCGCCAGTTTCGCGTGCTGCGCTGCGTCTTCTGCGGACCCCGGTTTGCCCAGCTTACGCCGTTCGAACGTCTCTGCACCGAAACAAGCTCATTTTAGGTGCGATATGCTCCCTCGCGTCAAGGGGGACTGATTTGGGGCGGTGACCAACAATTAAGCGCCAGCTCGACCTCAACTCGCCGCCACCGCAGCAAGCCGTACCGGAGGAACGGGCCTTGGCGACAATCTCCACTGCCGGTCACGATTCGCACCATAGCGGACGCGGGCTCGACCGAGGCCGTACACGTCGTTCCTGGCGAATCGCCTTCGATGCCCATGGTCGGCTCCTGGCACTTTTCGGACATCCGAGCGCGTCCGCTATCCGGTCGCTATCGGGTGAATAGCGGACGTCGAGCAAACCGCGCCCAGCAAGCTCAATTCATTGCGTCCTTTCTACTCCCCATCCGCGAGCGCCTACCGCGTAGCGGTTTAGTGCAATCGAATATGCGCGACGACGCGACATAAAAATATCTCGGCTAGGTTTGCCCCGTTCACCCAAGTCCCGTGAACATACGCGTGCGGTAACGCACTCTCCTCGGCCCAAATCCCGCCGAACAAACTGAGCCAGCCGTCGCTGGCGTCCATTGTTCGGTGTGCTGTGATTCAGTCGGCCAAATCCAACATCTGTTCTTTTGCCGTGCTCCCGGTGGGGCGCGTTCAGGCTTCCTTGCAGCCGACCGCTCGCGGCGGCCGGCTGCAATGTGCCCTGGCGTTCACGCAGAGCCGCGGATCGCCGAAACCGACAGCCGGCCAAGCTTGAGACCGAGTCCTATTGGGTAGATGGAGAAAGACCATGCGTAACGCCGTTCAATCTCTCGCCAGCCCGAAAACCGCCGATGGCAATGCCGAGGTCGCGCCCCGCGACGCTGCCCGCGCAAGTGCCCAGCCTCCGCAAGCAAATCGAACGCATGATGACTTCGTTCGGTCCGCAATATCGCGTCATCCGCCCGGTCGCCGGCTAGCGCCGAACTCAATGCGACAAGGCGCGACCGAACCGCGCCGCGGCGCACGACCGACGAAACCTGAGGCTGGCGGTGCACTGCATCGAGCTGTCAGTTCGACATGAAGATGCTTTTTCGTGAAAACCGGAGTACCAAAATGGCTAACGTCGCTCAAACTCTCGCCGCGCTGATGGATGTCGATGGCGCCATCGGCGCCGCCCTCGTCGACAGCAATTCCGGCATAGTTCTCGGCAAGCAAGGCACGGGCGTCAATCTCAACGTCGCGGCGGCCGGCAACACCGAAGTCGTGCGCGCCAAATTGAAGACCATGAAGGCGCTCGGCCTGCGCGATCAGATCGAAGACATCCTGATCACGCTCGGCCAGCAATATCACGTCATCCGCCCGATTTCCGACAAAGCCGGCCTTTTCATCTACATTGCGCTCGACAAGGCGAAGTCGAACCTCGCCATGACGCGGCACAAGGTCATGGAAGCCGAGAAGGAGCTGACGGTCTAAGGCGCAAGCCTCGATCCGACAATTCTTGGGACGGCGCCGGTTCTGCCCATCGCGGCAAAGCCGGCGCCGCCGTCCCGATCCACCAGGCGCCGCGGCCGGCAAGGCCGCGGCGCTTCGTTGTTTACGGTCCGGCGATTCCGCTTGGCCGGCCGTTTCACCCGGCCTCGACCACACCCGCTTCGATCAGGCGCTCGATCTCGGCGGCGCCGATCCCCCATTGCGCCAAGCATTCGCGCGATTGCGCGCCGGCCGCTGGCGGCTGGGCGCGGACTTCCGGCGCGGCGCCGTCGATGCGCAGCGGCAAGTGCCGGCAGCAGCGTGGTTCCCTTGCCGGTCTCGATCGGCAGCAGCGAACCGTTGGCCAGGAGATGCGGATCGTCGAACAAATCGGCGGGCGTCTGGATCGGCGCGAACGCCACATTGGCGCGCTCGCAAAGCGCGGAGATTTGCTTGCACGTCATCGCCTTCATGCGCTCGCGCAGGGCGGCGATGAGCCACGGCCGCGCCTCGACGCGCAGATTGTTGGCGGCGAGGCGCGGGTCGCGCGCCAGATCGGCGAACGAAAATATTTCGGTGAAGCGCTGCCATTGCCGGTCGCTGGTGACCGAGACGAAGACCTGGCCGTCGGCGGCGTCGACAATGTCGTAGATCGCCCAGGGCGAGCTGCGTTCCGACATGGGTTGCGGCGTCTCGTCGGTCATGCCCGCCAGCGCCATGTGCTGGCCGACGAGGAAGGCGACCAATTCGTAGAGCGCGCTTTGCACCAAGGCGCCGCGGCCGGTCGCATCGCGTTCGCGCAGCGCCGCGAGAATGCCGATGACGCCGAACAAGCCGCCGGTGATATCGATGATCGAGGCGCCGGCGCGCGTCGGCTTTCCGGGCTGGCCGGTCATGTAGGCCAGGCCGCCCATCATCTGCACCACCTCGTCGAGCGCCGGCCGGTGCTCGTAGGGCCCCGGCAGGAAGCCCTTGAGCGCGCAATAGATCAGCCGGGGATTGACGGCGCGCGCCGCCGCGTGGCCGATCCCGAGCCGCTCCATCGTGCCGGGCGCGAAATTCTCGATCAGCACGTCGGCCCAGCGCAGCGCCGCCTCGGCCACCGGCCGCGCCGCCGGATTCTTGAGATCGACGACGACGCTCGACTTGTTGCGGTTGAAATTGACGAAGAAGCCCGTGCCGAAGGCTGTCAGCCGGCGCGTCGGATCGCCGCCGCGCGGCTCGATCCGGACGACATTGGCGCCGAGATCGGCGAGCACCAACCCGCAACTCGGCCCCATGACGGTGTGGCCGAAATCCAACACGTTGATGCCTTGCAGCGAGCCCGCCATTCCAGTGCCTCTGTTCCGGCCATGCCCTGATCGTTCGACCATGATGGCGAAACCGCCGAACTTCATCAATTGCGCCGAACTTCATCAAGCCCAGGCGATGATGAACTTCGCCGGCGACGACTAAAATCGGGGCGCTCCGCGAGGGGCTGGGTCTGGCAAGCTGCACCCTGGAGACCGTATGTTATGGAGAAATTGATTCCGGATTGAGACGCCACTCCCCCGAACTTCATCAATTGCGCCGAACTTCATCATCGCCAGGGCTTGATTAACTTCGGCGCAATTGATGAACTTCGCGCGTCCGGACCGGTTCCGCAGCCGGCCAAGGCGAGCACGAAACGAGGCGCCGCACCATGACCCTGTATCTCGTTTGCCACGGCGCCTGGTCGGCGGCCTGGGCTTGGAAAAAGATGCGCGCGCCGCTGGCCGATGCCGGGCACACGCTTATCACCCCAACCTATACCGGCCTCGGCGAACGCGGCCATCTCGCTTCGCCCGCCATCGATCTCGAAACTCACATCGCCGATATGCTGGGCGTCATCGAAACCGAGGACCTCGCCGATATCGTCCTGATCGGCCATTCCTATGGCGGCATGGTTGCGACCGGCGTCGCCGACCGCGCGGCGCCGCGCTTGCGGCAGATCGTCTATCTCGACGCCTTCGTGCCCGCGGACGGGCAATGCCTGTTCGACTTGCTGCCCGCGGCGATGAGCCAGCGCATGCGGGACTTGGCGAAATCCGAGGGCGAGGGCTGGCGCGTGCCGCCCAACCCGCCGCCGCCCGACACCGACCCGGCCGACCTCGCCTGGATCGCGCCGCGCCGCCGGCCGCAGCCGATCAAGACGTTCTCGACCGCGCTGGCGCTGCGCGGCAACGCCGCCGGAGTGCCGCGCCGCTATATCTATTGCACCCGCCCGGCACCGGGCGACGTGTTCCGCCAATTCGCGGACCGTGCCCAACGCGAGCCGGGCTGGCGCTACGGTACGATCGACGCCAGCCACAATCCGCACATCACCGCGCCCGCGGCGCTCGCCGCGCTGCTGCAAGAATAAAGCGCCGCGGGCAGACTTTTTTTGCAGGAGCGCGGAATAACCAGTCTCAATAACAATTTGTAAAAACCTCTTTGCTAGGTTCCGAGCGTTCACCCGAAACCAGTGAGCATCCACGTGCGGTAACGCACTTCGCTCGGCCAAGATCCCGCCGAACAATCAGCCAAAGTTTTGGCTTAACTTGTTCGGTGTGACGTGATCAGGCCAGCAAAAATCCATACGTCCGATCTTCGTAGCGCTGGCCCGATCGCGCGGCTCAATTCTTGCGCCGCCGTCGCCCACGTTTGCTTGCCGCATTTCCCGAACCTCGTTGCGCTGCCACGGCCGTTCATCGGCCGCGGCGGCAGCGTCGTAGACTGCCGGATGATCGCATCGCTCCGCCAGTCGGTTCCACAGATGCAATTCAAAACTTTGGAGAACGACAATGGCTAACGTAGCTCAGACTCTCTCGACCATGATGGACATCGACGGCGCCCTCGGTGCCGCGATCGTCGACAGCAACTCGGGCATGGTGCTCGGCAAGCAGGGCACGGCGATCAATCTCAACGTCGCCGCCGCCGGCAACACCGAAGTCATTTGCGCCAAGGCGAAGACCATGAAGGCGCTCGGCCTGCGCGATCAGATCGAAGACGTCCTGATCACGCTCGGCAACCAGTATCACATCCTCCGCCCGATCGCCGACAAGGCCGGTTTGTTCGCTTACATCGTGCTCGACAAAGGCAAGGCGAACCTCGCCATGGCGCGCCACAAGGTGACCGAGGTCGAGAAGGAACTGCGGTCTAGCGCAAGTTTCGATTCGATCGAATCGCGCCGCCTTCTTCCTTTCCCCAACGCGCACCGCGCGTGGGGGAGAGGCGGAAAGGGCCGGCCGCCGTTTGACAATTGCCGCGCCGGTTCCGGTTCGCCGAGCGGCCGGGCGCGATTCGCGCCTGCTCAGTCCGTCAGGCCCTTGCCTTTGATAAAAGCGCGCAGCGCCTTGCCGGCGTCGCCTTCCTTGCGCTCGACCAGGCCCCACAATCCCTCGGCCCAGTGCTTCTCGATGAAGGCCTTTTGCCGCGGGCCGAATTCGGCGAGCTTCATGCCCTTGTCGAGCATTTCCTTCTGCTCGTCGGCGGCGAGCTTGCTGAACGGCGCGGCGGCGCTCTCCTCGATTCGAATGCCGGCATCGAGCAGAATTTTCTGCTTCTCGGCGTCGAGTTTTTTCCAGGCATCGAGATTCATCATCACGAGATAGGTCGAGCTGCCGAAAAAGGGCCGCACCAGGATGCTGGCGACCTCGTTGAAACGGTAAGTCGGCACGCCGATGGCGGTCCACGCGGCGCCATCGACCGTGCCTTTTTGCAGCGCCTGATAGACTTCGCCCACCGGCAGATTGACCGGCGCGCCGCCGAAGGCGTCGATGAGTGGGATGTAGCCCGGCGTGGCGCGAATTTTCATGCCCTTCAAATCGCCGTCGGGGCCGAGCGGGCGGCGCAGCACGAATTGATAGCCCTCGACGCTGGTCGGCATGGCGAGAATTTTCATGCCGCGCGTTTGATAGGCGGCGTCGATCGCGGCCCACGCGCCGCTCTCGCGCCGCGCCTTGCGGTCGGGCTTGATCGCGTCGATGCCCATGCCGAAGCCGACCGCGCCGTAGTGATAGGCGCCGTGCGTGACGAGAAGCTGGAACGCGCCCGATTGCACCGGCTGCATCTGCTCGAAGGGCGGCACGGTTTCGGGGCCGCTGACGCTGAGCGTCAGGCTGCCCTTCGAGAGGTCCTTGATCGCCTCGACATAGGGCGTGGTGACGATCTTGGTCGATGGATGATTGGGATCCCAGCTCGTCAAAAGGCGGTGGTTCTGCGCCTTGGCGCTTTCGGGCGCCATGGCCAAGAGCAATGCAAAAGCGGCAGCGGCGAGCTTGCTTCCGGTCATTCCATTCTCCATCCTTCGGCGCCGCGAACGGATCGAGCGCGCGGGCGGTCCGGCGACGATATTCGCGGCGCGCCAGCGCGCGCAAGGCTATTCGACACGGCGCCCATGCTTGGCCATGGCTTGACTCGGATGGCGCTTGCCCGTTGAACAGTTCGTCGGGGAATCGAGTGGGAGGAGCCATCTTGAAACGCAGTGTCGAAACGATCGCGGGCGCCGAGATCGAGCTGTTCGAGGGCGGCGAAGGCACGCCCCTGCTGTTCCTGCATTCCGGCCAGGGCTTCGCGCCGACGCATCCCTACGTCGACGCGCTCGTCAAGCAGCGCCGGCTGATCGCGCCGTCGCATCCCGGCTTCGGCAAATCGAGCGCTGCCGGACTGGCTCGACAGCGTCGACGACATCGCCCACATCTATCTCGAACTGATGGATCGGCTCGAAGCTCGAGCCGCGTCGATCTCGTCGGCATGCTCGATCGGCGGCTGGATCGCCGCCGAGATCGCGACCAAGGTGCCGGAGCGGATCGGCCGGCTGGTGCTGGTCGGCCCGGTCGGCGTCAAGATCGGCCCGGTCGACAAGCTCGACATTCCCGACATCTTCGCCATGCCGACGGAGAAGCTCGACCAAGCTGCTGCTTCCACGACCCGGCCAAGTATCCAGCCCGATCCGGCCAAGCTGCCGCGACGAGCAGCTCGGCATCATCGGTGCGCAACCGCGAGACGCTGGCGCTGCTGGCCTGGGAGCCGTACATGCACAATCCCAAGCTCAAGCATCGCCTGCACCGCGTCAACGTCGCCGACGCTGTTCATGCGCGGCGCGAGCGACGGCATCGTGTCGGCCGACTATCTCGCGGCGCTATGCGAAGCTCATCGCCGAAGCGCGAGATCGAGACCATCGCGCAAGCGGGCCACGTGCCGCAGGTCGAGCAGCCGGAGGCCTGACCGCCGCACGGTCCTGCGGCTTCCTGCAAGCGTTAACGCAGACATGCGACGCCGGAGATCGCGACCATGAAAGCCTGGCACTTCAGCGAGAACGCCTATCCCTATCTGCCGCCGGCGGACGAGATACGAATCGATCCGCGTCATCGCTGCCGAACCGCAACTACGATCCGAAGAAGGGCGCCGCGCTCTACGACCGCTATCATCGACGAATGGCTGATCGCCGAGGACGAGGGCGTCGGAGATCATGCTCAACGAGCACCACCAGACCGCGACCTGCGTCGATCCGGCGGCGCCGCTGGTGCTCGCGCGCGCTGGCGCGGCTGACCAAGAAGGCGCGGCTGCTGATCCTCGGCAATCCGGTCGCCAACCGCCGCCAGCCGGTGCGCGTCGCCGAGGAGATGGCGATGGTCGACGTGCTCTCGAATGGCCGGCTCGAATGCGGCTTCGTGCGCGGCGTGCCCTACGAGGTGCTGCCGGCCAACAGCAATCCGGTGCGCATGAACGAGCGCCAATGGGAGGCGCATGGACCTCATCGTCAAGGCCTGGACCAGCCACGACGGGCCGTTCAGCCACGAGGGCCGCTTCTTCCATCACCGCAACATCAACATCTGGCCGCGCCCCTATCAGCAGCCGCATCCGCCGATCTGGGTGTCAGCACCACCAGCCCGGGCGGCGCCGACACGCGTCGGCGCGCGCGGCTATGTGCAGGCGACGTTCCTCACCGGCTTCGGCGGCACCCGGACGATCTACGACGCCTATCGCACGGGCTGGCGCGAGGCCGGGCGCGGCAACGACGTGCCGATCAACCGGCTCGCCTATGCGGCGCTGGTCTATGTCGGCGAGAGCGAGGCCGAGGCGCGCGCCGGCGCCGAGAAGCTGCTGTGGTACATGACCGCCAACAAGGTGCCGCTGCACTTCTGCCTATCCGCCGGGCTACGTGCCGGTCGCGGCGCAACGTCGCAGATCCTGCGCGGCGCGGCATCGACCAGCACGCGCGCTCAACCGAGCAACGCCACCGTCGACAGGGCGATCGAGGCCGGCATCATGTTCGCCGGCACGCCCGATCAGGTGTTCCACCAGATCAAGAAGCATCTACGACCACGTCGGCGGCTTCGGCCACCTGCTGATCATGGGCCAGGCCGGCTTCCTCGAGCACGACGAGACCGTGCGCGGCATCAAGAATGTTCGCGCGCGAGGTCTATCCGCGGCTCAAGGAAGCGTTCCCGGACACGACGATTTCGGGGACGTTCGGCGACGTTCCGCCGCGCCCGCCCGAGGAAGGCTTGCTGCTCGCCTCGGCGGCCGGCGCGGGCAAGGCGTTCCAAGGCGAGATGTCGACGCCCTTGGGCGTGCCGCGCTAGCGAGGTTCGGCGGCGCGTGGAGAAAAGCTTCGTCACGCATTTGGAATGCGGCATGACCGGCGAGCGCGTGCCCGCCGGACAAATCCACAACCTCTCGCCCAAGGGCTATCCGCTGCTCGTGCGCTACGATCTCGCGCGCGTGGCCAAGGCGATGTCGAAAGACGCGCTCAAGCAACGCCCGCAGGATATGTGGCGCTGGCACGAGCTGGCGCCGTTGCGCGATCCCGCCAACATGGTTTCGCTGGGCGAAAGCTGGACGCCGCTTGTCCCATTGCCGCGGCTCGCCAAAGCGCTCGGCGGCGGCGAAATCCTGGTCAAGGACGAGGGCCGGCTGCCGACCGGCTCATTCAAGACGCGCGGCATCGCCATGGCGGTGAGCCTTGCCCGCGAACTCGGCATCAAGAAAGTCGCGATGCCGACCAACGGCAATGCCGGCGCCGCCCTCGCCGCCTATGCCTCGCGCGCCGGCATGGACGCCATCGTGCTTTGCCCCGACGACACGCCGGCGATCAACATCGCCGAAACCGCGCTGCAAGGCGCGCGCGTCTATCGCGTCAACGGCCTGATCAACGATTGCGGCAAGATCGTCGGCGCCGGCAAGGCGGCGGGCGGCTGGTTCGACATGTCCACCTTGAAGGAGCCCTATCGCATCGAGGGCAAGAAGACGATGGGACTCGAACTCGCCGAGCAGCTCGGCTGGGACGTGCCCGACGTCATCCTGTATCCGACCGGCGGCGGCACCGGCCTGATCGGCATGTGGAAGGCGTTCGGCGAATTGGTCGAAATCGGCTGGCTCAAGCGCAAGCCGCGCATGGTCGCCGTGCAGGCGACGGGCTGCGCGCCGATCGTCAAGGCGTTCGAGATGAAGCAGCGCCACGCGACGCTGTTTCCCAACGCGCACACCGTCGCCATGGGTATCCGCGTGCCGGCCGCGATCGGCGATTTCCTCATTCTCGACGCGGTGCGCGAATCGGGCGGCTTCGCCATCGCCGTCGACGACGATGCGATCGAAGCGGCGCGGAGCGAAGTCGGCCGCGCCGAGGGCCTCTTGCTCTGCCCCGAAGGTGCCGCGACCTACGCCGCCTATGTCCAGGCGTTGCGCGACGGCCGCATCGCCCGGCACGAGCGCGCCATGCTGTTCAATTGCGCGACCGGCTTGAAATATCCGATGCCGGTGCCCGAGCGGCGGCTCGACAAGGACGGCGTCATCGACTACGCGGCGCTGTAATCCGCGCAATTTGATTTCGCCATGGCCGCGTAGGGGCGCACAGCCGTGCGCCCTGGATTTGCCATGCGCAAACACCCATGCCCTGCGGGAACAGGGCGCACAGCCGTGCGCCCCTACGGATACATGTGCGAGCCACTTTCCGTGATCGACGGTATTTGCCGCGCAACCGCGGCACCGCGCCACGTCAATACTTTATCGCCACGACCTCGATCGTCTCCATGCCGGCGGGCGTGCGCATATGGACTTCGTCGCCGACACGGGCCTTGAGCAGGGCTTTGGCGATGGGCGATATCCACGAGACCCGGCCGCGATCGGCATCAACTTCGTCGACGCCGACAATGGTGACCGTGCGTTCCTCGCCCCTCGAATCCGCGTAGGTCACGGTGGCGCCGAAGAACACCTGGTCGGTGCGGGTGCGCTGCTTCGGATCGACGACCTCGGCGATTTCGAGGCGCTTGGAGAGGAAGCGGACGCGGCGGTCGATCTCGCGCAGCCGGCGCTTGCCGTAGATATAATCGCCGTTCTCCGAGCGATCGCCGTTGCCGGCCGCCCAGGCCACGGTTTCGACGACTTTGGGCCGCTCCTTGCGCAGCAAGTGCTGCACCTCGTCGAGCAGCCGGCGATGGCCCTCGGGCGTGATGTAATTCTTGCTGCCGGCGGGCAGCGGCGCCGCGTCATCCGCGCCGTCGTCGTCGTCGGCCGCGTCGTTTTCCTTGACGAAGGCTTTGCTCATGCGCGGCAGTTTGCGGCAACGAAAAGGGCCGCGCAACGGCGTTGCGCGGCCCCGCCCGGCGTCGATGAAATCGATAACGACGTTTCCGTTTGAACGCTCACCTGGAGGGGTGGTCTAAGCTGAATCCACATTCATGCCGGTCGGAACGGGGCCGTGCCTTTCGCGCCCGGCCGGAAAAAACCCAATGATTTCAGAACCTGCTCAAGGTGCTCATTTGCGGCTTGAGCATCTTGATCATCTTCGGCGCGCGGGGGAGGCGGGGGTCGGCGGCTCGGCGCTCATAGCGAATACCATGTGGCGCGCGCCTTGCCGCGCTGCCGCACGCGCCCATCTGCGACCAGCTCGCGCAGACGCACTTTTAGCGTGTTCCGGTTTGCGCCGGTGATCGATGCAAGCTGCGCGATCGTCAGGCGCTCCTTCGCCCGCAGCGCCTTGAGGACCTGGAGCGACAGCTCCGGCAAATCGGCCTCGTTGCCCTGAGCGATCCGTTCACGGTCCAATCGTACTGCAAGGCTATCCTTTTGCTTCTTGAGGCAGCGCAGGAAAAAGCCAACCCACGGCTCCCAATCCGGCGTCTCGCTCTTGAGCGTGCCCTGCGTGCGCCGGAGCGCCTTGTAGTACAGGTCCTTGTTTTCCTCGATCACGCGCTCAAGCGAAGCGTAGGGCACATAAGCGTAGCCCGCTCGCAGCAAGAGCAGTGTGGTGAGCACGCGCGAGAGCCGCCCGTTTCCATCCTGAAAAGGATGGATTGCGAGAAACGTCACGATGAAAACGGCGATGATAAGAAGCGGGTGCAGTGCTTCCTCATCCAGCGCTTTGCGCGTCCAGGCGACGAGCGCCTCCATCTCGCGCGGCGTATCGAAAGGCGAGGTGGTCTCGAATACGATGCCGATCTCCCGCCCGTCCGCATCGAGCGCCACGACATTGTTGGGGAGCGTCTTATAGGCTCCGCGATGGCGCTCATCTTTGTCGCTGTGGCGCAGCAGGGTCTGATGTAATTGGCGGATATGGTTCTCGGTGAGACGCATGGCGGCGTAGGACTCGAACACGAGGTCCATCGCCTCGGCATATCCGGCCACTTCCTGCTCATCGCGCGTCTTGAAGGACTTGATGGAGACCGCCCGCGAGAGCAGGTCCTCGACCTCGGCGTCAGATAGCTTCGCCCCCTCAATGCGCGTAGAGGAGCCGACGCTCTCGATGGTTGCCACCTTGCGGAGTGCGCTGAGGCGATCCGGCGAGAGCGTCTTAAGGGCCTCCCACCTTCCTTTGAACTCATCGATCTCGGCGATGAGCTTCACGAGGTCGGGGCCGAATGCGAGCTTGGGCTCTCTCATGGCCGGAAGCGCCCCCATATCCGATTCAATACCCAATAATACCTGATTATACCCGATTTGCCACCTCGTTTCTGAGGCACAGGCTAACTCGCGTCTACCACCAACATGCGAGGCTTCCACGGCTATCGGGTATTTGCGGGTATGGAATTAGATGCGTGGGGCTGGGGACACGGAAGTCCTCGACCGATAAAGCCTATGGTTACGGTACTTCGCGCCCATCTCCGGCCGCGCTCAACCACGCATCTGGGTTCTCTATGACGAATGACCGCGTCGGGCGCCGGCTTCGCAATCAACGCATGTTTGCCGAAGAGCAATGCATTGACGCGAAGCCGAAGCCAGCCGCACACCGCCTGCCCTACGACAGCGGATTTCGTCCAGTGTAATCCTAGCGCGGGGCGTTGGCGCCCGGCGAAGGATCGAAGCTAATTTTTCGGCGCGGACTTGCCGTCGTAGCGCTTCGTCCATTCGGCCAGGATGCGCGTGCGCTCCTTGGCCATCCAGCCGAGATCGTTCTTGATCAGCGCGCCTTCGACGCCCATCGGATAATTGGGCGGCGCGGCCTTGACGTCCTTGTGCGCGGTGATGGCGTACCATTTGCCGTACATTTCGTTGGCCTGCTTGGTGACGGTCCAATCGACCAGCTTCTTCGCGGCCTCCAGGTTCTTGGTGCCCTTGACGATGGCGGTCGCTTCCATTTCCCAGCCGACGCCTTCCTTGGGGACGACGAGGGCGAGCGGCGCCCCCTGCGTCTTCTCGCGCGCGCCGCGCATGTCGAAGCCGATGCCGATGGCGCGTTCGCCGCGCGCCGCCTGGACGCAGGGTGCCGAACCCGAATGCGTGTAGACGGCGATGTTCTCGTGCAGCTTGTCCATGTACGCCCATCCCGCATTCTCGCCCATGACCTGGAGCCAGGCGGCGATGGTGAGATAGCCGGTGCCCGAAGACGCCGGATTGGGCATCACGACCAAGCCCTTATATTCGGGCTTGATGAGATCGGCCCAGCTTTCAGGCTGCTTGAGCTTCTTCGCTTCGCCTTCCTTGGTGTTGAAGCAGATGACGGCGGCATAGGCGTCCATGCCGGTCCACATCGCCGGGTTCTTCGCATCGCGGAACTGCGGCTTGAGGCCCGACGTGTCCTTCGGCGTGTGGCCGACCAGCATGCCCTGCAGCTCGAAGAAAACCACGCTCGACGCCGACAGGCCCCAGACCACGTCGGCGCGCGGATTGTCCTTCTCGGCGATCAAGCGCGCCGTCACCACGCCGGTCGAATCGCGGAACCAGACGATCTCGACATCGGGCACGTCCTTCTCGAACGCTTCCTTGTAGGGCTTCAATTGCTCGTTCTCGATCGCGGTGTAGACCGTGATCTTGGTGCGCTGTTGCGCCGTGCCCGGACCGGCCATCGCCGCCGTGAGGCCGAGCGCGGCCGCGGCGGTCAATGCCCAGCGCCACGTGAATTGGGTTGTCGTTTTTGCCATCATTGTCTCCCTGTTCGCCTTGTTGTTGCGCAGTCGCCGGACTGGCGCCGTTCGTCGCGGCGGCGTCGGGCATGGCGAAAAGCCTAGCATGGATTTGTGACACTTCGAAATACGCGTCGGGACGGCCCGGCATCGGCCGGGCGGATGGCTGTCATAGGCTTGGGCGATGAATTGAACGCTTGTTTCGCCCGGCCGGGAGCGGCAATCTTTTGCGCGTCATGCCCGCCTCGACGCCGATCCTCGACGCACACGATCCCGCCGCCATCGCGCGCCTCGTCGCCTCGTATCGCCCGGGCGGCCCGCTGCCGCGGCCGTTCTATACCGACGCCGCGGTGTTCGAGGCCGACATGGCGCGCATCTGGCGCCGTTTCTGGCTCTATGCCGGGCATGGCTGTTCGATTCCCGCGCCCGGCGATTGGCTGACCTGGGAGATCGGCACCGATTCGATCATCCTCGTGCGCAATCCGGCGGGTACGGTGAACGCCTTTTTCAACACCTGCCGCCACCGCGGCTCGCGCATTTGCAAGGACGAACGCGGCCACGGCCGCGCCCTGGCCTGCCCCTATCACGGCTGGACCTACGATCTCGACGGCAAGCTCAAGAACCGCACCGAAGCGGAATTCGGCGTCCATCAATCCACACTTGGGCTGCATCCGGTGCCGCTGCGCGAGGCCGGCGGCTTGCTGTTCGTGGCGCTCGGCGACGATCCGGTGAGTTTCGACGCGGCGCTCGCCGATCTCGCGCCGCGCATGGAGCGCCAGGGTTTCGCCGATGCGAAGCTGGCCAAGACCGCGCGCTACACGGTGAAGGCCAATTGGAAGCTTATCTTCGAGAACAACCGCGAGTGCTATCACTGCCCGATCGCGCATCCCGAATATACCCGCGCGACCTTCGACGTGGCGCGCGCGGCGCCGAGCGGCGTCAAGCATGTCGAGCGCCAGACCGAGGCGGCCAATGCGCGCTTTCGCGAGATGGGCCTCGACACCGGCGATGCGTGGTCGAACATGAGCGGCGATTTCTGGCGCGTGACGCGCGCGCCGCTGGCCGACGGTTTCGTGACGCAGAGCCTCGACGGCAAGCCGGTGGCGCCGCTCATGGGCCGGATGCGCGAGCTCGGCCGCGGCAGCGCCGGCACGCTGCGCTCGACCGTGTTCCCGAATTTTTGGCAGCACGCCAGCGACGATTACGCGGCGGCGACGCGCATCACGCCGCTCGATGCCGGATCGTGCCGCATCGATATCGATTGGTTCGTGCACAAGGACGCGGTCGAAGGCAAGGACTACGACCTCGCCGCGCTCGCCGCCTTCTGGCAGCGCACCTCGGAACAGGATTGGGCGATCTGCGAGGCCAACCAGCAGGGCGTGTCGTCGTCGCGCTACGTGCCCGGGCCCTATTCCAAAACGGTCGAGGGCAACGTCCAGCGCTTCGTCGATTGGTATCTCGGCGAACTCGCGCCGAAACGGCGCCTCAAATCCGTGAAAGCGCGATGAGCGACGCCGCGCTGCCCGACCGCGCCGCCATCGTCATCATCGGCGCCGGCGCCATCGGCTGCTCGGTCGCCTATCACTTGGCGAAAGACGGCGCGCGCGACGTGCTCGTGCTCGAGAAGAGCGGCATCACCCATGGCTCGACCTGGCACGCCGCCGGCCTCGTGGGCCAGCTCCGCTCCAAGCGCAATTTGACGCGCATGATGCAAAACTCGGTCGAGCTTTACGGCAAGCTCGCGGCCGAAACCGGCATGGCGATCGATTGGAAGCCGGTCGGCAGCCTGCGCCTCGCTTCGTCGAAAGCGCGCTGGAGCGAGATCAAGCGCACGGCGACGACGGCGCGCAGCTTCGGCTTCGAGCTCAATCTGGTCGGCCCGTCCGAGGCGCGGCGGATTTTTCCCTTCATCGCCACCGACGGCGTCGAGGGCGCCGCCTTCATTCCCTCCGACGGCTATATCGATCCTTCGGGCCTGACGCTGGCGCTGGCCGCGGGCGCGCGGCGCGCCGGCGTCAAGATCGTCGAGGGCGTGCGCGTTACCGGTTTCGAAATCAAGGACCGCCGCATCAATGCCGTCATCACCGATCGCGGCCGAATTGGCTGCGAAACCGTCGTCAATTGCGCCGGCATCTGGGCGCGCGACATCGGCAAGATGATGGGCGTGCGCGTGCCCGTCGCCGCGGTCGAACATCAATACATGGTCACGGAGAAATCCAAGGACGTGCCGCCGAGCTTGACCTCGCTGCGCGACCCGGACCGGAATTTCTATTTGAAGCCCGAGGTCGGCGGCTTCGCCATCGGCGGCTGGGAGGACAACACCGTGCCGTTCGGCGCCGGCGGCGTGCCCTTCGCCTTCGGCCGCGAGCTGCTGGCGAGCAATCTCGCGCGTTTCGAAGCCATCGCCCTGCCCGCCGCCGAACGCATTCCGCTGGTCAACCAGCTCGGCATCCGCCAGCTCATCAACGGCCCGATCCCGATCACGCCCGACGGCGAGCCGATCGTCGGCCGCGCGCCCGAACTCGACAACGCCTTCGTCGCCGGCGGCTTCACCTCGGGAATCGCGGCGGCGGGCGGCGCGGGCCGCGCGCTCGCCCATTGGATCCTGGCGGGCGAGCCGGAATTCGATCTTTGGAGCTTCGATATCCGCCGCTTCGGCCCGCACCACATCGGCTCGCACAATCTGCACGAGCGCGGCATCGAGGCCTATCATCGCTACTATCTCATCCATTGGCCGGGCGAGGAGATGCAGCGCGGGCGCGGCGGACGGCGCTCGCCGCTCTATGGCGCGCTCGCCGCGGCCGGCGCCGTGTTCGGCGCGCGCTTCGGCTGGGAACGGCCCAACTGGTTCGCCGCCGCCGGCGAGGACAAGCGCGACGTTCCGAGCTTCGAGGGCCGGCCGAATTGGTTCGCCGCGGTGGCGCGCGAATGCCAGGCGATCCGCGAGCGCGTCGTCGCGATCGATCAATCCTCGTTCTCGAAATTCGAAATCGCCGGACCCGGCGCGCTCGCCTTCCTGCAACGCCTGGCCGCCAACAACGTCGACAAGCCGCCGGGCGCCATCGTCTATACGCAGATGTGCAATGCCAAGGGCGGCATCGAGGCCGACGTGACGGTGATGCGGCTCGATGCCGAGCGCTTTTATCTCGTCACCGGCAGCGCCTTCGGCATCCACGACGCCGACTGGATCGCGCGCCACATGCCGCGCGACGGCTCGGTGACGCTCAGCGACGCGACCAATGCCAGCGCGGTGATCAATCTTTGCGGGCCGAAATCGCGCGACGTGCTTGCCGCCATCGCCGACGGCGACGTGTCGAATGCCGCGCTGCCCTATATGTCGATGCGCGAGCTGCGCCTGGGTTATGCGCCGGCGCGCGTCGCGCGCGTGACCTATGTCGGCGAGCTCGGCTACGAGCTCTACATTCCGGTCGAATATGCGGCGCACGTTTACGAATTGCTGTGGGCGGCGGGCGCCGCGCACGGCATCGCCAATGCCGGCTACCGCGCGATCGAATCGTGCCGGCTGGAAAAGCGCTATCTCTATTGGGGCGCCGACATCACGCCGGATTACAACCCCTACGAAGCCGGGCTCGGCTTCGCCGTCGCGCTCGGCGGCAAGGGCGACTTCATCGGCCGCGCCGCGCTCGAAACGGCGAAACGCGAGGGCGCGCGGCGCAGGCTCGCCGCCTTTATCCTCGACGGCGACACGCCGGTTTACGGCAGCGAGGCGATCTGGCGCGCCGGCCGCGTCGTCGGCGTGACCTCGAGCGGCGGCTACGGCCACACCATCGGCCGCTACATCGCCTTCGGCTATGTGCCGAGCGAGGAGATCGCGCACGCGGACTTCGAGATCGAAGCCTTCACCCGCCGCATCCCGGCGCGGCGCATCGACGGTTGCGCCTACGATCCCGGGCGCAAGCGGATTCTCTCATAAGGAGCGGTGCCAGCCAATGAAGTCGAACGCGGCAATGCAATCGGGCGAGTTGCGCCGGGCGCGCGCACGCGCTCGCCGGAGGCCGTTCGCATGACCGCGCTGCCCGCCCATGCCAGTTGCGTCATCATCGGCGGCGGCATCGTCGGCTGCAGCACGGCCTATCATCTCGCCAAGCTCGGCTGGAAGGACGTGATCTTGCTCGAACGCGAGAAGCTGACCAGCGGCTCGACGTTTCATGCCGCCGGCCTGGTTGGCCAGTTGCGCAGCTCCGCGAACATCACGCAGCTTCTGAAATACAGCGTCGAACTCTACGACCGCCTCGAAGCCGAGACCGGCCAGGCGACGGGTTGGAAGCGCAACGGCGGATTGCGCCTCGCCTGCAATGCGGAACGCCTGGTCGAGATCAAGCGCCAGGCGACGACGGCCCATTCCTTCGGCCTCGAAATGCATCTGCTGTCGCCGAAGGAAGCGCAAGCGCTGTGGCCGATCATGGACATATCGGACGTCGCCGGCGGCGCTTTCCTGCCGACCGACGGACAAACCAACCCTTCGGACACGACCCAGGCCCTGGCCAAAGGCGCGCGCATGCAGGGCGTGCGCATCGTCGAGGATTGCCCCGTGACCGCGGTTCGCACCAAGGATGGACGGGTCAGCGGCGTTGCGACGCCGCTGGGCGAAATCCACGCGCAGATCGTCGTGTGTTGCGCGGGGCAGTGGACGCGCGCCCTCGCGGCCAGCCTCGGCGTCGCCGTCCCGCTCGTCTCCGTGCAGCACCAATACATGATCACCGAGCCCTTCGGCGTGAAGCGCGACCTGCCGACACTGCGCGACCCCGACCGGCTGATTTATTTCAAGGAGGAAGTCGGCGGCCTCGCAATGGGCGGCTACGAGCCCAATCCGAAATCCTGGGCCGATACCGGCATTCCCGACGGCTTTCATTTCACGCTGCTGAATTCCGATTGGGATCATTTCGAGCCGATGATGAAGCAAGCGCTGGCCCGCGTGCCCAAGCTCGCCGATGCCGGCATCAAGCAACTCATCAACGGCCCCGAGAGCTTCACGCCCGATGGAAACTGGATCATCGGCGAAGCGCCGGAGCTGGGCGGCTTCTATGTCGGCGCCGGGTTCAACGCCTTCGGCATCGCATCGGCGGGCGGTGCCGGGCGGGCGCTGGCCGAGTGGATCGAGGCGGGCGAGCCGCCCTTCGACGTGTGGCCGGTGGATATTCGCCGCTTCGGCCGGCCGCATCGCGATGTGCGCTGGGTGCGCAAGCGCACGCTCGAAGCCTATGCCAAGCACTACACCATGGCCTGGCCATTCGAGGAGCATGCCAGCGGCCGGCCGGCGCGGGTCTCGCCGCTCTACTTGCGGCTCAAGGAACAGGGCGCCGTGTTCGGCGAGAAGCTCGGCTGGGAGCGGCCGAACTGGTTTGCGCCGCCGGGCATCGCGGCCAAGGACGTTTACACCTACGGACGGCAGAATTGGTTTACCCAGGTCGGCGAGGAGCATCGCGCCTGCCGCGAGCGCGTGGCGTTGTTCGACGAAACCTCCTTCGCCAAATTCGAGCTGACCGGCCGCGACGCCGAGAACGTGCTTTCGTGGCTCTGCGCCAACGACGTCGCCAAGCCGCCCGGCAGCCTGGTCTACACCCAGATGCTCAACCGGCGCGGCGGCATCGAGTGCGATCTGACGGTGGCACGGCTCGCCGACAATGCCTTCTACCTCGTGACCGGCACCGGTTTCGCGACGCACGATTTTGCTTGGATCGCGCGCAATATTCCGCCGGGCGCCGACGCGCGCCTGAGCGACGTCACCTCGGCCTATGCCGTGCTCGGCCTCATGGGGCCGCGAGCGCGCGACGTGCTGGGCGCCGCGACCGATGACGAACTTTCCGATGCCGCCTTCCCATTCGCCACTTGGCGGACGCTGCGCATCGCCGGCGCCACGGTGCGCGCGCTGCGCATCACGTTCGTGGGCGAGCTGGGCTGGGAGCTGCACGTGCCAAGCGAATCGGCGCTCGCCGTTTACGATGCGCTCATGGCGGCGGGAGCCGCGCACGGCATTGTCAACGCCGGTTACCGCGCGATCGAGTCGCTGCGCCTCGAGAAGGGCTATCGCGTTTGGGCCGGCGAGCTCGGGCCGGACTATACGCCGCTCGAAGCCGGGCTGGGCTGGGCGGTGAAGCTCAAGACGCCGATCGCGTTTCTCGGCCGCGAAGCGATCGAGGCGCAGCGCAAATCGCCGCTCGCCAAGCGCCTCGCCTGCTTCACCGTCGATCCCGCCATTGTCCTGCTCGGCCGCGAGACCCTCTACCGCGACGGCGAGCGCGTCGGCTGGCTCGCTTCGGGCGGCTTCGGCTACACCGCCCAGCGCAGCATCGGTTTCGGCTATGTGCGCAACGCCATCGGCATCGATGACGAATTTCTCGTCTCCGGGCGCTACGAGTTGGAAGTCGCGGGCGATCTTGTGCCGGCGAAATTTCACCGGCGGGCGCTCTACGATCCCGATAGCCTGCGGGTGAAATCGTAACCTGGCCTAGGCAAGCGCCGCGCGCTTCGCCTAACATCGCCGGCCAGCGACGCGCATACAAGGAAACGCGAATGGAACCGCGCCAAGTCAAGACCGCCGAAGACGCGATCCGCATCGTGCGCGAGCGCGGCCTGACGCATGTCAAAGTCGGCGTGCACGACGCCGACGGCATCCTGCGCGGCAAATACCTGCACGTCGACAAGTTCACCTCGGCGCTTGAATCGAATTTCGGCTTTTGCGACGTTGTACTCGGCTGGGACTTGAACGACCAGCTCTACGACAATGTCACCTACACGGGCTGGCACACCGCCTACCCCGACGCGCCGGCGCGCATCCTGCCCGACACTTGCCGCGAGCTGGCAACCGAGCCGGGCGGCCTGTTCTTTCTTTCGGAATTCGCGCCGCCCGCCGACACGGTATGCCCGCGCGCGGCGCTGCGCCGCGTCGTCGAGCGCGCCAAGAAGCTCGGTTTCGAGCTGCGCTGCGGCTTCGAATACGAATTCTTCGTGTTCGACGAAACGCCGCATTCGATCCGCGAAAAGAACTACCGGAACCTGAAAACGATCTCGCCCGGCTTCTTCGGCTATTCGGTGCTGCGCAATTCGGTTTACGCCGAATGGTACAAGGACGTTTTGGCGCTCGGCGAGACGATGGATTTCAGCATCGAGGGCCTGCACACCGAGACCGGCGCCGGCGTGCTCGAAGCGGCACTGCGCGTTTCGAGCGGCGTCGAAGCCGCGGACAAGGCGGCGCTGTTCAAGACTTTCATCAAGGTGCTGGCGCAACGGCGCAACTGGCTCGCGAGCTTCATGGCCAAGTGGTCGAAGGACTGGCCGGGCTGCGGCGGCCATATCCATCTTTCGCTGTGGCGCACCGGGCGCAAGCCCGAGCCGGTGTTCCACGACGCCAAGGACAAGCACGGCATGAGCGACGTCATGCGCCATTTCGTGGCCGGGCAGCAGGCGCTGATGCCGGAACTGCTCGGCATGATCGCGCCGACGGTGAATTCCTACCGCCGGCTGATCCCGGGCTATTGGGCGCCGACATCGGCGACCTGGGGCATCGAGAACCGCACCACGGCGCTGCGCGTCATCCCCGGCTCGCCGAAATCGACGCGCGTGGAATTTCGCGTGGCGGCGGCGGACGCCAATCCCTATCTCGCGCTCGCCGCCGCCCTCGGCTCCGGCCTATGGGGCATCGAGAAGAAGCTCATGCCCAACGAGCCGGTCCGCGGCAACGCCTACGACCAGAAGCACGCCGAGAAGCTGGCGCTGCCGCGCACGCTGATGGACGCGGCGCATCGCCTGAAAAGCTCGCGCGCCGCGCGCGACCTGTTCGGCGACGCCTTCGTCGATCATTTCGCCGCCACCCGCGAATGGGAGGAGCGCGAATTCCGCAAACATGTTTCGGATTGGGAACTGGACCGCTACCTCGAGATCATCTAATGGCCGAGATCAAAACCGTTTCGCCGATCGACGGATCGATCGTCGCCACCCGCCGCCTTTCCACCTCGGCCGACATCATGGCGGCGGCGGCGAAAGCGCGCGCGGCGCAGCGCGAGTGGCGCAAGGTGCCGCCCGCCGAACGCGCGCGCCTGTGCACGCGCTTCGTCGAGGCGATGCTGGCGAAGAAGCCCGACATCGCCATCGAGCTTACCAAGCAGATGGGGCGGCCGATCCGCTATGCGCCGTTCGAGGTCGATCGCCTGGCCGAGCGGGCGCGCACGATGATCGGGTTGGCGCCCGAAGCGCTCGCCGATCTGGCGGCGGCGCCGCGTCAGGGTTTCACGCGCTTCATCCGGCATGAGCCGCTCGGCGTCGTCTTCGTCGTGGCGCCGTGGAACTATCCCTATCTCACCGCCGTCAACGCCATCGTGCCGGCGATTCTCGCGGGCAATGCGGTGCTGCTCAAGCATTCGAGTCAAACGCCGCTCGTCGCCGAGCGCTTCGCCGAAGGTTTCGCGGCGGCGGGCCTGCCCTCGGGCGTGTTCCAGGCGCTGCACATGTCGCACGCCGACAGCGAGGCGCTGATCGCGTCCGACGCGGTCGATTTCGTCGCCTTCACCGGCTCGGTCGAAGGCGGCCACGCGGTGCAAAAGGCGGCATCGGGCCGCTTCATCGCCACCGGCCTCGAACTCGGTGGCAAGGATCCGGCCTATGTCCGGCCCGATGCCGACATGGCGCACGCGGTGGAAAATCTCGTCGATGGCAGCTTCTTCAATTCCGGGCAAAGCTGCTGCGGCATCGAGCGCATCTATGCGCACCAATCGGTGTACGACAAATTCGTCGCCGGCTTCGTCGATCTCACCTACCAATACGTGTTGGGCAATCCGCTCGACGAGAAAACCACGCTGGGCCCCATGGTACGTGCCGGCGCCGCCGAATTCGTGCGCGGCCAGATCGCGGACGCGGTGAAGCAAGGGGCGAAGGCGCTGATCGACCCCGCGCGTTTTCCAGCTAACAAGGCCGGCACGCCCTATCTGGCGCCGCAAGTTCTCGTCAATGTCGATCACTCGATGCGCGTCATGACCGAGGAAAGTTTCGGTCCCGTGATCGGCATCATGAAAGTATCGGGCGACGACGAAGCGATCCGGCTGATGAATGACAGCCGGTTCGGCCTGACCGCGGCGATTTGGACGAAGGATGAAAACGCCGCGCTCGCCATCGGCGACCGGGTCGAGACCGGGACCTGGTTCATGAATCGCTGCGATTATCTCGATCCCGAACTGGCCTGGGTCGGCATCAAGAATTCGGGACGCGGCTGCACCTTGTCGAGGCTCGGCTTCGAACATCTGACGCGGCCGAAATCCTTTCACCTCCGCACCGCCACCTGAGAGCGACCGAGATGACCTCAATTCCGCTGCGCGGCAATTGGAATTACCCGACCGCGATCCGCTTCGGCGCCGGCCGCATCGGCGAGCTGCCCGATGTCTTGAAGGCGGCGAATATCGCCAAGCCGCTGCTCGTGACCGATCCCGGACTGGCGAAGCTGCCGATGGTCGGCGCGGCGCTGGAGGCATGCCGCAAGGCCGGGCTCGGCATCGCGATGTTCAGCGACATCCGACCCAATCCGGTGGAGCGCAACGTCGAGGACGGACTGAAAGTGCTGCGCGCCGGCAAGCATGACGGCGTCATCGCGTTCGGCGGCGGCAGCGCGCTCGACAGCGGCAAGGCCATCGCCTTCATGTCCGGACAAACAAGGCCGATGTGGGATTTCGAGGACATTGGCGATTGGTGGACGCGCGCCAATCCCGCCGGCATCGCGCCGGTCGTCGCCGTGCCGACCACGGCGGGCACCGGCTCCGAGACCGGCCGCGCCTCGGTCATCACCGACGAAGCCACGCACACGAAGAAGATCATCTTTCATCCGAGGATGATGCCGGTGACGGTGATTGCCGATCCCGAACTCACCGTCGGCCTGCCGCCGCATATCACGGCGGCGACGGGCATGGACGCCTTCGCCCATTGCCTCGAAGCCTATTGCGCGCCGTTCTATCATCCCTATGCCGAGGGTATCGCGGTCGAGGGCATGCGCCTGGTGCGCGAGAATCTGCCGCGCGCCGTCGCCAATGGCGGCGATATCGCGGCCCGCGCCAATATGCTGGCCGCCTCGCAAATGGGCTCGACCGCGTTCCAGAAAGGCCTCGGCGCGATTCATTCGCTGTCCCATCCGGTCGGCGCCGTGCTCGATACGCATCACGGGCTCACCAACGCGGTGGTGATGCCCTATGTATTGGCCTTCAACCGCGCCGCCATCGACGGCAAGATCGCGCGCCTCGCGCGCTGGCTCGGCCTCGCCGATGCGAGCTTCGACGGCTTCATGAAATGGGTGCTCGAATTGCGCGCCACGATCAAGATTCCGCACACGCTGGGCGCGCTCGGCGTGAAGCCGGATCAGCTCGCGCGCTTCGCCGACATGGCTGCGGTCGATCCGACGGCGGGCGGCAATCCGGTCGCCGCCGGCGTGCCCGAGATGCGCAAGATGTACGAGGCCGCCTTGGCCGGCGCCCTCTGAGCCGGCGCGCGCGACGGCGATCTGCCGATCGAGCAACCGACGACGCTGGAACTCATCGTCAATTTCAAGACCGCGGCGGCGATCGGCGTGACAATCCCGCCGTCGGTCGCCGCCCGCGCCGATGAAATGATCGAATGACCGTGCCGGCTGCGGGGCGCAGAGCAAGTCGGCGTTTCAGGCAGCTGGCGAAATTTTCCGCACCCTGATCTTGCCCGATTGCGCGCGAATTCGCGCCAGCTCGTAATCCATCTGGAGCCCGAGCCAGGTTTCGGCGCTGCTGCCGAAGGCTTTCGACAGGCGAACCGCCATCTCGGGCGACACTCCGGACTTGCCGTTGAGCAGCTCGGAGAGCGCCTTGCGCGTGACGCCGAGGCCTCGCGCCGCGGCGGTCACAGTCAGTTTCAGGGGTTCGAGGCATTCCTGCCTGACGATCCGTCCCGGGTGCGGCGGGTTCTTCATCTGGACGCCCATTCTCTTTCAGTGATAGTCCACCATATCAACGTCGAACACATGGCCGCCGTCAAAGCGGAAAACAATGCGCCAATTCGCACGCACCGTTACCGCCCAGAGCCCCTTGCGATCGCCTTTCAGCGGATGCAGGACGAAGCCGGGCAGATGCATGTCGTTCGGCGTTTTCGCTCGGTTGAGCACGAATAGAATGTTTTCGACCTTGTCCAGCAGATCCGGCCGGATGCCCTTTCGGTCGCCGTTGACGAACAGCTGTTTCAAGCCCTTATGTCGAATTTGCCGTATCACGGCCTTATATAACCTGCAACGTTTCAGGTGTCAATTCCAGCGGGGCGGATTCGGGTGATGGCCGGGGCACTGCGCCGCGCGCATAGGCTGAGGGACCGATGACCGACTCTTCGCTCCCGTCCCAAGCCCGCGTCGTCGTCATCGGCGGCGGCATCGTCGGGTGCTCGGTCGCCTATCATTTGACCAAGCTCGGCTGGCGCGATGTCGCGGTGCTGGAACAGGGTCGGCTTTCGGGCGGCACGACGTGGCACGCGGCGGGCCTCGTCGGCCAGCTTCGCGCGCATTCGAACATGACGCGCCTGATCCGCTACAGCACCGAGCTGTACGCGCGGCTCGAAGCCGAGACCGGGCTTGCCACGGGCTGGAAGCAATGCGGCAGCCTCGCCGTGGCGCGGACGCCGGAGCGCATGACGGTACTCCGCCGCATGGCGGCGATGGCGGCAGGACAGGGCGTCGCCTGCGAGCTGCTGAGCGCGAGCCAATGCGCGGCGAAATGGCCGATCATGCGCAGCGACGATCTCGCCGGCGGCGCCTGGCTGCCGGGCGACGGCAAGGCCAACCCGACCGATTTGACGCAAGCGCTCGCCAAGGGCGCGCGCAACGGCGGCGCGCGGATCTTCGAGAAGGCGCGCGTCACCGCGATCGAAACCCGCAATGGCGCGGTCGCCGGCGTCGTCACGGACCGGGGCGCGATCAAGGCCGAGATCGTCGTCAATTGCGCCGGCCAATGGGCCAGGCAAGTCGGGCGCTTGTGCGGCGTTGCCGTGCCGATGCATTCCGCCGAACATATGTACATCGTGACCAAGCGCATCGACGGCGTCGCCGCCGATCTTCCGGTGATGCGCGACCCGGACGGCTACATTTACTTCAAGGAAGAAGTCGGCGGCCTCGTCATGGGCGGCTTCGAACCGGCGGCCAAACCCTGGGGCATGGGCGGCATTCCGGCGGATTTCGAATTTCAACTGCTGCCCGACGATTGGGATCAATTCGAAGTCCTCATGCGCAGCGCGCTGCATCGCGTGCCCGCGCTCGAGACGCGCCGAGATCCGCCAGTTCGTCAACGGCCCCGAATGTTTCACGCCGGACAACAATTTCATTCTCGGCGAGGCGCCCGAGCTCAAGAATTTTTTCGTCGGCGCCGGATTCAATTCCGCCGGCATCGCCAGCGCCGGCGGCGCCGGCAAGGCGTTGGCCGAATGGATCGTGGAAGGCGCGCCGACGCTCGATCTGTGGCCGGTCGATATCCGCCGCTTCGCGCGCTTCCACGGCAACGACGCCTGGCTGCACGACCGCGTCAAGGAAACGCTCGGCCTGCATTATGCGATGCCGTGGCCCAACCGCGAACTCGAATCGGCGCGCCCGCTACGCCGCTCGCCGCTCTACGACCGGCTGAAAGCCAAGGGCGCGTGCTTCGGCAGCAAGATGGGCTGGGAGCGGCCCAACTGGTTCGCGCCGGCGGGGACGACGCCCGAAATGAATTATTCCTTCGGCCGGCAGAATTGGTTCGCGGCCTCCGCCGCCGAGCACCGCGCCGCGCGCGAAGCCGTTGCCGCGTTCGATCTCACCTCTTTCGCGAAATTCTTGCTGCAAGGGCGCGACGCCGAAGCGGCGCTGCAGTGGCTTTGCTGCAACGATGTCGCCGTGCCGGCGGGGCGCATGGTCTACACCGGAATGCTCAACGCGCGCGGCGGCTATGAAAGCGACCTGACCGTCACCCGCCTGGCGCCCGACCGCTTTCTCATCGTCACCGGCTCGGCGCAAGCGACGCGCGACGCCGATTGGATCCGCCGCAACATCGACCCTGCGGCGCACGCGACGCTGACCGACGTCACCTCGGCCTATGCCGTGATCGCGGTGATGGGCCCGCGCGCGCGCGACCTGCTCGGGCGCGTGACGCACGCCGATCTTTCCGATGCGGCCTTTCCCTTCGCGACGATGCGCGAGATCGGTCTCGGTTACGCGACCGTGCTGGCCGGGCGCATGACCTATGTCGGCGCGCTCGGTTGGGAGCTCTATGTGCCGGCCGAATTCGCCGCCGCGGTTTACGACACTTTATCGGAGGCCGGCGCCGATCTCGGCCTCATGGACGCCGGCTACTACGCGCTCGATTCGCTGCGCATCGAAAAAGCCTATCGCGCCTGGGGCCGCGAGGTGACGCCGGACCTGACGCCCTGGGAAGCCGGGCTCGGTTTCACCGTGAAACCCGACAAGCCGGGCGGTTTCATCGGGCGCGAAGCGCTCGTCCGGCAGCGTGCCGCCGGCACCAAGCGCCGCATCGTTTCCTTCACGCTTGACGATCCCGAGCCGATCGCCTGGGGTGGCGAGTTGGTTCTGCGCGACGGCAAGCCCGCGGGCGAAATCACGTCGGCCGCCTACGGCCACAGCGTGGGGCGCACGGTGATGCTGGGACTCGTCCACGACGACGGTCGGGCGATCGGCGCGACGTCGTTGGCGCCACGCGGCTGGGAAATCGACATTGCCGGCCAGCGCGTTTCCGCGACGCTCCACCTCCGCGCGCCGTTCGATCCCGAAAGCAAACGGATACGCTGACGTCAGGACGGCTGCGGCCGGCGGCTTGCGGCGACCGCGTGGCCGTTGCCGTTGGCCGGCGCCGCAACCGGATCGCCGACGAGGCGCGATTGCAGGAGCGCGCCCGCTTCTTCCAGGATCGGATAGGCCACCGAGGTGAGGTGGCTGTTGATGCGCTTCAGGTCGCGCACGATATCGAGATGGATCGCGCTGGTCTCGATCAATTCGGGCCGGCCCTCGCGCAGGCGGGCAAAGTGCTTGTCCGCGGTCGCGAACTCGGCTTCGCGCAGCAGCGCCTTTTCCGCCAAGAGGCGGCGAGCCAATTTTTCGTCGTGCGACATGAAGACGTTGAAGGCGAGCTTCATGTTTTCGGCGACCCGGCCGTGGAAGGCCCGCAACTCCTCGCGCCCTTCGGCCGAGAAAGCCACTTGGTTGCGGATTTTCTTGGCCGCCAGCTCCATCAGGTTCTTGTCGATGATGTCGCCGATATGCTCGAGGTTGGTCGTGAACGTGAGGATATCGACATGGCGGCGGCTTTCCGCCTCGTCGAGCCCGGTGCGCGAGACCTGGATGAGATAGAGCTTGATCGCCTCATGCAGCCGGTCGACCGCGTTGTCGGCGTTTTCGACCTCGCGCTGCAGCTTCGAGTCGTCGCGCTCGAACACGACCATGGCGAGACGCAGCATTTCGGCGACGCGGTCGCCGAGATTGAGCGTCTCGCGCGCGGCGCAGGCCAGCGCTTCGGACGGGTGCTCGATCGCCGCCGGATCGAGATAGCGCGGCCGGCCCGGGTCTTCGGCTTGCGCCCGATCGGGCAGCAGCCGCTTCGTCGCCCGATCGACAAGGGAAACGAGCGGCAGGAACAGTGCGGCGACGAAAAGGTTGAACGCGACATGGCCGTTGACGACGATTCGCGCCGGATCGCTTTCGATCTTGGACAGCAGGCTGGCCGCATGATCGAGAAAGGGCAGCAGGACAAGCGCGCCTGCCGCGCGCATCACAAGGTTGCCGAGCGGCACGCGCCGGGCCGGCGGCGGCGCGCCCGATTGATCCAGCAGCGGCGCCAGCGCGCCGCCGATATTGGCGCCCAGCACGAGCGCCAGTGCCGCCGTTATATCGAGACCGTTCATCGCCGTCAGCGTCATCACGAACAGCACGACGGCGAGCGACGAATGGGCGAGCCAGGTGAGCACGGCGGCGACAAGAAGCGCCAGAACCGGCTCGCTCGCGAGCGAGCGCATGACGATGCCGAAGGCGGGCGACTCGCGCAGCGGCATCGCGGCGTCGCCGATCAGGCGCAGCGCCAGGAACATGAGGCCGATGCCGATGAAGATGCGCGAAATGTGGCGCGTGCGCTCGCCTTTGGCCGCTAGAAACGTGAAGGTGCCGGCCGCCACGAGCAGCGGCGCGAGCCATTCGACCCGCACCGAGAATATCTGCGCCACCACGGCCGAGCCGACATCGGCGCCGAGCATGATGGCGAAAGCGACGCTGCCGACGACGAGCGCGCGCGCGGCGAAGGACGAAACGATCATCGCCGTCGCCGTGCTGCTTTGCAGAAGCGCCGTGATGGCGAAACCGCAAGCGAAAGCGCTGAGGCGATTTTGCATGCCGACCGTGAGCATGCGGCGCAGACCGGCGCCGAAGGCGCGCGTCATCCCCGTGCGCACCATGCGCACGCCCCACAGCAGCAGCGCAATGCCGCCGACGAGATGGATGAGGAGCGCCGTGCCGTTCATGAAAGCCGAGTCAACTCGAAATTCGTTTCAACTTGTCGCAGCAAAGGATTGTAAATCCTTATCCACAGCCACAACAAATTGATGTTACAGATTAATGACATCGGAAATACATATAGAACGTCAATGCGGCGTTAATGAGACCTATTTTTCGATCTGCCCGGCGAGCGCCGTCGCGATGTCGAGAAAGGCGCGAACCAGCGCCAGGCGCCGGCGCTCCTGCAGGCAGATAACGTACTCGGCGACGCCGAGATCGGCGCCGCCGACATCGAGCGGATGGAAGCGCTCGTCCTGCCCGTATTCGCTTTCGAAGACGACGCCGATGCCGAAACCGGCGGCCACGGCCTCGCGCACCCCCTCGCGCGTCTGGACCTCGACGATGACGCCGGGCTTGATCTCCTCCGCCGCCAGGGTTTGTTCGAACACTTCGCGCGTGATCGAGCCGCGCTCGCGGAGCACCAGTTCCTGATCTTTCAGCTCGCCGATGGCGATGCGCCGCCGCCGCGCCCAGGGATGATCGCGCGGCACGAACAAGACGAGACGATCGGTGCGGAATTGCATGGTGTGCAGCCGCGGATCCGAGGTCAGCTTGGCCATCACCGCCACATCGGCCTCGTAGTCGAGAAGCTGCTTCAGCACGGTCGCCGAATTGCCGATACTGAGCGAGAAAGACAGCCCGCCATGCCGCTGTTTGAGCTGCGCGAGAATGGGCATGACGTGATAGGCGCTGTCGGCCGCGACCCGCAGATGGCCGCGCAGCAGCGCCTTGGTGCCCGAGAGCAGCGACTGCGCTTCGACCTCGATCTGGAACAGGCGCTGGGTGATGGCGAACAAGTTCTGCCCGATATCGGTGAGCTGCGCGCCGCGCCCGCGCCGTTCGAACAGGCGCACGCGATAGGTTACTTCGAGCGCCTTGACCTGGCCCGACAAGGTCGGCTGGCTGACATTGGCCTCGCGCGCCGCCTTGGTGAAACTGCGTTCTTGGGCGACGTGATGGAACGCTCGCAATTGCGTCAGGTTCATATCGGGCCCCGGCATAGTATCGTCTAACTCTATATCACAAATTCCATATATCTATTTGAATTATGCAACCCCGCTCGGCACCATGGCGGCCTGCCAACCGAGGATGACGATGCCCGAGACCCGCATGCACAAAGCAGCCTCCGAAACCGGCGACGCTCTTTTGCTGACGCCAGGTCCGCTGACAACGTCCAAGAGCGTCAAGCAAGCGATGGTGCATGATTGGGGTTCGCGCGACGCGGCCTTCATGAAGATCAATCGCGGCGTGCTCGACCGCATCGCGGCGATCGCCGGCGGCGGCGAGGATTACGTCACCGTCGGCATGCAGGGCAGCGGCACCTTCGCGGTCGAGGCCATGCTGACGAGCTTCGTGCCGCGCACCGGCAAGGTCGTCTTGCTCATCAACGGCGCCTATGGCCACCGCGCGGCGAAAATCTGCCAGATCGCCGGGCGCGCCGCGATCAAGCTCGAAACGCCGGAAGATACGCCGCCCGATCTCGCCAAGCTCGAGGCCGCGCTCGCCGATGCAACCGTCACCCACGTGTTCGCCGTCCATTGCGAAACCACCAGCGGCATTCTCAATCCGATCGAGGAAATCGCCGCCCTGTGCCGCAAGCGCGGCAAGCGCCTGCTGGTCGATGCGATGAGCGCGTTCGGCGCGATCGCGCTCGATGCGCGCGAAACCGGCTACGATGCCCTCGCCGCATCGAGCAACAAGTGCCTCGAAGGCGTGCCCGGCATGGGCTTCGTCGTGTGCCGCCGCGGAGCGCTGGCGGAATGCCGCGGCAACGCGACCACGCTCGTGCTCGACCTCCACGACCAGCACGAGGCGATGCAGAAGACCGGCCAATGGCGCTTCACGCCGCCGATCCACGTGATCGTCGCCCTGCACCAGGCGATCGACGAGTTCCAGGCCGAAGGCGGCGTTGCCGGGCGCGGCGGGCGCTATACCCAGAATTGCCGCATCCTGATCGACGGCATGCGCGCGCTCGGCTTCAAGACGCTGCTGCCCGACCGGCTGCAGGCGCCGATCATCGTCACCTTCCACATGCCGCAGGATCCGAATTTTCAGTTCCAGACCTTCTACGACCGGCTCAAGGACCGCGGCTACGTCATCTATCCCGGCAAGCTCACCGTCGCCGACAGTTTCCGCATCGGCTGCATCGGCCGCATCGGCGCGGAACACATGCGCGGCGTGCTGGCCGCGATCCGCGAGATTCTCGCCGAGATGGGCGCCGATCGCCTGGCGCCCAAGGAAGCCGCGTGATGGACCGGCGCGCGATCGGCGCCGTCACGGTCAACGGCCGGCGCTACCGGGCGCCGCCCGGTCCCACCGTCGTCGTCTGCGTCGACGGTTCGGAGCCGGGCTATATCGAAGAGGCGGTGCGCGCCGGCGTGGCGCCGTGGTTCGGCCGCGTCATGAAGGATGGAACCAATCTGCTCGCCGATTGCGTCGTGCCGAGCTTCACCAATCCCAACAATCTTTCGATCGTCACCGGGGCGCCGCCCGCGGTGCACGGGATTTGCGGCAATTATTTCTTCGACCGCGAATCGAATAGCGAAGTGATGATGAACGATGCGAAATTTCTCCGCGCCGGCACGATCTTCCAGGCATTCCAGGACGCCGGCGCGACGGTCGCCATCGTTACCGCGAAGGACAAGTTGCGCGGCCTGCTCGGCAAAGGCCTTGCGTTGGGCCCGGGCCGCGCCTGCAGCTTTTCCTCGGAGAAGGCCGATCATGCCACGGTGGAGAAGAACGGCATCGACGGCGTTCCGGCGCTGGTCGGCATGGCCGTACCCGATGTCTATAGCGCCGCGCTCAGCGAATTCGTGTTCGCCGCCGGCGCCAAGCTGATGCGGACGTGGCGGCCCGACATTCTCTATCTTTCGACCACCGATTACATCCAGCACAAGCACGCGCCGGGAACGCCCGTGGCCAATGAATTCTACGCGATGATGGACCGCTACCTCGCCGAGCTCGACACGCTCGGCTGCACCATTGCCGTCACCGCCGATCACGGCATGAATGCCAAGCACGACGCGGCGACGAAACAACCCGACGTCGTCTATCTCCAGGACCAGCTCGACGCCTGGTACGGCGCCGCCGCGATGCGCGTCATCCTGCCGATCACCGATCCCTACGTCGTGCATCACGGCGCGCTCGGCTCTTTCGCCGTCGTCTATTTGCCGGAAACGGCCGATCGCGCCGAGGTCCGCCGCCGCGTCGCGGCGCTCCCCGGCATCGTCGAAGCGCTCGACCGCGACGAGGCGTGCCGCCGCTTCGAGCTGCCGCCCGACCGCGTCGGCGATCTCGTCATTGTTTCGGCCAAGCACAAAGTCATCGGCACCAGCCGCGCGCGCCACGATCTTTCGGGCCTGACCGAGCCGCTGCGCTCGCATGGCGGCATCTCGGAGCAGTCCGTGCCGCTCATTCTCAATCGCCGCGCCGAATGGCCGAAAGGCGCGCGCCTGCGGAATTTCGACGCCTTCGACCTCGCGCTCAACCGCGTGCATTAGGAAACGCCGCCATGAACATCCAGACCAAGCCCGCTGTCCGCCACGAGGCGATGCGCATTGCCGGCAAGCGCGTCGATACCGCGGAGCGCATCGAGGTGCGCGATCCCTACACCAACGCCGTCGTCGGCAGCGTGCCGCGCGGCACCGCGGCGCACGCCAAGCAGGCTTTCGAAGCCGCGGCCAAATTCAAGCCGAAGCTCACGCGCTACGAGCGCCAGCGCATCCTGATGAAAACCGGCGAAATTCTCGCATCGAAAAAGCAGGAACTCGCCGTGCTGATCACCGCCGAAACCGGCCTTAGCATGAAGGACTCGCTCTACGAGGTCGGACGCGCCTATGACGTGTTCACCCTGGCGGGCCAGCTCGCCATCAAGGACGACGGCGAAATTTTTTCTTGCGACATCACCCCGCACGGCAAGGCGCGGCGCATTTACACGACGCGCCAGCCGCTGCTCGGCGTCATCAGCGCGATCACGCCGTTCAATCATCCGCTCAACATGGTGGCGCACAAAATCGCGCCCGCCATCGCGACCAACAATCGCATCGTCGTCAAGCCGACGGAGCTGACGCCGCTCACGGCGCTGGCGCTGGCCGACGCGCTCTACGAGGCCGGATTGCCGCCCGAGATGCTCTCGGTCGTCACCGGCCTGCCGGCCGATCTCGGCGACGAGATGATCGTCAATCCGCATATCGACCTCATCACCTTCACGGGCAGCGTCGGCGTCGGCAAGTACATTGCCGCCAAAGCCGGCTATCGGCGCATCGTGCTCGAACTCGGCGGCAACGATCCGCTCATCGTGATGGAAGACGCGGATCTCGACAAGGCGGCGGAACTCGCGGTCGCCGGCGCCACCAAGAATTCGGGGCAGCGTTGCACCGCCGTCAAGCGCATTCTCGTCGTCGAGGAGATCGCCGATGCCTTTGCCGCGAAAGTCCTCGCCAAGGCCAAGCAGATCAAATACGGCGACCCCAAGGACCCCTCGACCGATCTCGGCACCGTCATCCATGAAAAGGCGGCGATGCAGTTCGAGCGCCGCGTCATCGACGCCGTCGCCAAGGGCGCCGTGCTGCTCTACGGCAATATCCGTCAAGGCGCGCTCTATTCGCCGACGGTCGTCGATCGCGTGCCTTACGATTGCGAGCTGGTGAAAGAGGAATCCTTCGGCCCGGTCATCCCGATGATCCGCGTCAAGGACATTGCCGACGCGATCCGCGTTTCGAATTCGACCGTGTTCGGCTTGAGCTCGGGCGTGTGTACCGACCGCCTCGACTACATCACGCGTTTCATCGAGGAGCTTCACGTCGGCACGGTGAATATTTGGGAGGTGCCGGGCTATCGCATCGAAATGTCGCCCTTCGGCGGGATCAAGGATTCCGGCCTCGGCTACAAGGAAGGCGTCATCGAGGCGATGAAAAGCTACACCAATGTGAAAACCTATTCCCTGCCTTGGCCGACTTGAGGCGATGCGCATGAAATGCCATGCTCGCCGGGGCGCGATGGAAAATTAGAAAGGCGCAAAGGACGGGGGAACAGCGTGACGGGCGGCGCCTATCTGTCGATCCGCGATCTCGGCAAGCGCTTCGGCAATTTCGAGGCGCTCAGGAACATTGCCCTCGACGTGGCGAAGGGCGATTTCGTCTGCTTTCTCGGCCCCTCGGGCTGCGGCAAGACCACGCTCCTGCGCTGTATCGCCGGGCTCGACCTGCAGAGCAGCGGCACGATCCAGCAGTCCGGCCGCGATATTTCGTCGTTGCCGCCGGCGCAGCGCGATTTCGGCATCGTTTTCCAATCCTTCGCCTTGTTCCCGAATCTTTCGGTCGCGGGCAATGTCGGCTACGGGCTGAAGAGCCAGGGGCTCGACAACGCCAAGATCGCGGCGCGGGTCGCCGATCTGCTGGCGCTGGTCGGCCTGCCGGACTCGGGGCGCAAATATCCGGTGCAGCTTTCGGGCGGCCAGCAGCAGCGCGTGGCGCTGGCCCGCGCGCTGGCGATGGAGCCCGGCCTGCTGCTGCTCGACGAGCCGCTTTCGGCGCTCGACGCCCGCGTGCGTCTCCACCTGCGCCATGAGATCAAGTCGCTGCATCGCCGCCTCGGCGTCACGACGATCATGGTGACGCACGATCAGGAAGAAGCGCTCACCATGGCCGACCGTATCGTGGTGATGAATCACGGCGTGATCGATCAGGTCGGCACGCCCGAGGAAATCTACCGCCGGCCGGCGACGCCTTTCGTCGCCGATTTCGTCGGCACGATGAATTTTCTCGATGGCGTGATGCGCGCGCCGGGCCGCGTCGCGCTCGGCGCCGCCGAGATCGTGGCCGACGCGACCGACGGCCTCGCCGCCGGCGCGCCGGTGCGCATGTGCTTGCGCCCCGAGGACATCCAGGTGCGCGGCATCGGGCCCGAGACCAAGAACAAGATCGCGGCGACGATCAAGGACATCGAATTTCTCGGCTCGTTCTGCCGCGCCGTGCTGGCGCTCGACGACCTGCCCGGCGCCGAGGTGCAGGCCGATTTTTCGATCAACCTGATGCGCGATTTCGGCCTTACGCCGGGGCGGCAGCTCGAAATCGCCTTCCCGCGCGACCGGCTGCGCATTTTCAGCCGTAGCTAGCGGGCGCCGCGTGACCACGGCCCACGCCATCGCCGCCCGACCGCCGCGCCTGGTGCTGTCGCGCGACGATTGGATTCAGCGCGGCGTCATACTCTTGCTGATCGCCTGGCTGCTCGTGACGGTCGCGCTGCCGCTTTGGACCCTTCTTTCGAAAAGCTTCGAGAATGCCGAGGGCGGTTTCGTCGGCCTCGCCAACTACGTCAAATATTTCGAAACCCCGGCGTTGATCGGCTCGCTGTGGAACAGCCTGTTCGTCGCCGTGGTCACGACGCTCATCGTGTTGCCGCTGGCGTTCATCTACGCCTATGCGCTGACCCGAAGCGCCATGCGGCGCAAGGGCCTGTTCCAGGCGCTCGCCCTCATCCCGATCCTGGCGCCCTCGCTGCTGCCGGCGATCTCGTTGATCTATCTGTTCGGCAATCAAGGCCTGTTCAAGGGCATGCTGCTCGGCAATTCGATCTACGGCCCGCTCGGCATCGTCATCGCTCAAGTCTTCTACTGCTTCCCGCACGCGCTGATGATTCTCGTCACAGCGCTAGCGACGGCGGATGCGCGGCTTTACGAAGCCGCGACCGTGCTCGGCGCCTCGCGCTGGCGGATTTTCTGGACCGTGACCTTGCCCGGCGCGCGCTACGGTGTGATCGGCGCATCGGTCGTCGTCTTCACCCTGGTCATCACCGATTTCGGCATCGCCAAGGTGATCGGCGGCCGTTTCGACGTGCTCGCGACCGACATCTACAAGCAGGTGATCGGCCAGCAGAATTTTCAGATGGGCGCCGTGGTCGGCATGATTCTGCTTTTTCCCGCCGTGCTGTCCTTCGTCGCCGACCGCATCGTGCAGCGCAAGCAGGTGGCGCTGCTCACGGCGCGCGCCGTGCCGCTCGTGCCCCAGCCGCGCGCGCCGCGCGATCTCGCGCTCATGCTGTTCTGCGTCGCGATCGGCGGCCTGATCGTCTTCATCCTGGCGATATCGGTGTGGGCCTCGTTCATCACCTATTGGCCCTACAATCTCACCCTGACCTGGGCGAAGTACAATTTCGCCGAGTTCGACGCCAGCGGCTGGAAGCCGTTCTGGTCGTCGCTCGAAATGTCGGCCTGGACCGCCGTCATCGGCGCGGCGGCGGTTTTCCTCGGCGCTTACATGATCGAAAAAAGCCGCGGCTTCCGCGCCGGCCGCGGCCTCGCCCAGCTCATGGCGATGCTGCCGCTGGCGGTTCCGGGCCTCGTGCTCGGCCTGAGTTATATCTTCTTTTTCAACGCCAAGTGGAATCCGCTGAATTTCATCTTCGGCTCCATGGCGTTTCTGGTCATCAACTGCATCGCGCATTTCTACACGGTGGCGCATCTCACCGCCGTGACCGCGCTGAAGCAGATCGACGCCGAGTTCGAATCGGTGTCGCAGTCGCTGAAAGTGCCGTTCTACGTCACCTTCCGCCGCGTCACCTTGCCGATCTGCGTGCCCGCGCTGCTCGACATCGCGATCTATCTTTTCGTCAACGCGATGACGACGACGTCGGCGGTGATTTTTCTTTACGGCGCCGACACCAAACCCGCCTCGGTCATGATTCTGCACATGGACGAAGCCGGCCAAACCGCCTCGGCCGCGGCCATGGCGACGCTCATCGTGATGGCCTCGGCCACGGTCAAATTGCTGCACGTCGTGCTCGACAAATTCGTGCTGAGCCGATTGCAGGCGTGGCGCAAGCGATGACGCGCGCCAAAGGCGGGCGCGCCGCCCGCGGCACCGCGCCACCCGCGTCCGAAAGCGACACCAACCGCACCGCCGAGCGCGCCGCCTGGGCCGCGCGCAATATCGACGCCGCGACGCGTGAACTCCTCGCCGCCGACGAGCGCTACTTCCTGCATCAGTCGGTGTCGACGCCGTGCCTGACCGCGATCCGCAAGGCCGAGGGCATCTGGATCGAGGACATGGCCGGCCGCCGCTACATGGATTTCCACGGCAACAACGTGCATCACATCGGCTACGGCCATCCGCGCCTGAAGGACGCGATCCGGCGCCAGATGGACGAGCTGCCCTTCGCGCCGCGCCGCTTCACCAACGCGCCGGCGGTGGCGCTCGCGGCCAAACTCGCCGCCATCGCGCCCGGCGGATTGAGCAAGGTGCTGTTCACCACCGGCGGCTCGGACGCCAACGAGGTCGCGCTCAAGGTCGCGCGCGCCGCGACTGGGCGGTTCAAGACCGTGTCGTTCTGGGATTCGTTCCACGGCGCCGGCTTCGGCGCCGCCAGCATCGGCGGCGAGGCGTTGTTCCGCTCCGGCCCGATCGGCCCGTTGCTGCCCGGAACCGAGCATGTGGCGCCCTTCGCCTGCTATCGCTGCCCCTACGGCTATCCCGATCGCGACGGCGCGCCGCCGCTCGATCTGTGCAAGCTCGCTTGCGCCAATTATCTGCGCTACGTGCTGGAGCGCGAAGGCGACGTGGCCGCCGTGATCGCCGAGCCGGCGCGCGCCGTGCCCTATCTGCCGCCGCCGGGCTATTGGCGCGCCGTGCGCGAGGCTTGCGACGCCGCAGGCGCGCTGCTGATCTTCGACGAAATCCCGACCGGCCTGGGCAAGACCGGGCGCATGTTCGCCTGCGACCATGACGGCGTGGCGCCCGATATTCTCGTGCTCGGCAAGGCGCTGGGCGGCGGCATCCTGCCGATCGCGGCCGCGATCTGCCGCGCCGATCTCAACGTCGCCGGCGATTGGGCCTTCGGCCACTATACGCACGAAAAAAATCCCGTCACCGCCCGCGCGGCGCTGACGACGATCGAAATCATCGAGGACGAAAACTTGGTCGCCAACGCGGCGCGCATCGGCGAGATCGCGCTGACGCGGCTCAAGACGATGCAGGCGCGCTATCCGCTGATCGGCGACGTGCGCGGGCGCGGCTTGCTGATCGGCGTCGAACTGGTGACGGATCGCGCGGCGAAAACACCGGCCAAGTCCGCCGCCGAAGCCACCATGTATCGCGCGCTGGAAAAAGGCCTGAACTTCAAGACGACGATGGGCAACGTGCTCACGCTCACCCCGCCGCTGACGATTTCGGAAACCGAGATGTCGCGCGCGCTCGATATTCTCGAAGAATGCCTCGGCGAGGTCAGCCGCGATTCCCGCCATAGGATTGGTTGAACAGCCGCTTGTCGGCGATGCGGTCGTAACTCAAGGGGGCGAAATCGTCGGCAACTTTGCCGGTCGCGATCCAGCCGGCGAGATCGCGGCCGATCGCGGGTCCGATCTTGAAGCCGTGGCCGCTGCCGCCGCAGGCATCGGCGTAGCCTTTGAGGCCGCGGCGCGGGCCGATATAGGGATACCAATCGGCTGTCACGTCGTAGAGCGCGGCATAAGCGTGGATGAGTTTGGCGCCGGCAAAGCCGGGCACCCGCAGCTCCATGCGCGTCTGCACATCGGCGATGAAATCGTCGTCGGCCGTTTCCTTGAAGTTGTAGGGATCGACGTCGAAATACTCCTTCGGGAATCCGCGCCCGATCACGTGGCGCCGCTCGCCCAGCGGCCGGATATAGATCGCATCGACGGCGTTCGAAACGCTGCCCGGCGGGATCGGGCGGCCCGGCCGCGCCTCCCACACCGTGTCCTGCTCGCGGACCGTGCGCATCTGCATTTCGATGTTCGCGCTGCGGGCGAGGAAATGCGCCCAGGTCCCGGCTGCGTTGACAACAGTGCCCGCGGCGATGCGGCCTTCGTCCAATTGCACGCCTTCGATCGCATCGCCCCGGCGCAGCAATCCGCGCACTGGTGTCTTGAGGCGGACCTCGCCGCCTTTGGCTTTGAACGCGTTGACATAGGCCTCGGTGGTCGCAACAGGATCGGCATAGCCGCCCTCGGGCTCGAACAGAATGCCGGCGACGCCATCGGTGTTGAGCCACGGCAGGTCCTGCGCCCATTTGCCGGGATCGACCGTGTCGGTGACGACGCCGCATTTGCGCTGCATCGCCGCGTTTTTTTGCGCCGCCTCCCACAGCGGCGGCGGCGCCAGGAAATGATAGCCGGCGCGGACATAGCCGCCGCTAGCGCCCAGCTCTTGCGGCATGGCGGCGAACATGTCGACGCTTTGCTTGGCCAGGCGCGCCATCAGCGGCGTCGAATAGTGCTGGCGCACGATCGCGGCACTCTTGCCCGTGCCGCCCGAGGCCGGCTGGCCGCGCTCGATCAGCAGCACGCGCTTCACGCCGTGTTTCTTCAGGTGATAGGCGGTGCCGGCGCCGGTAATGCCGGCACCGACAATGACGACGTCGTAGCTTTCGGCCATGTGCGGATTTGTCCCCGAATATTCGCGGCGCGAAGATAACGGAGGCGGGGAAGCCAACCAACCGATTTCCGTCCGCCGCCGCTTGGTCTAGGATCGCGCCGGAGCAACGCAGATCGGGGAGACCAACGCCATGCCGCAAGCGCGCAAGATCGCCATCGTCACCGGAGCCGGAACCGGGGTCGGCCGCGCCGTCGCGCTCGGGCTGATGAATAACGGCTACTCGGTCGCCCTCGCCGGCCGGCGCAAGGAGCCGCTCGAGGAAACCGCCGCCGCCGGCAAGACGAGCGGCGCCGCGACGCTCGTCGTGCCGACCGACGTGAGCGATCCGGCCTCGATCAAGGCGCTGTTCGCCAAAACCAAGGAGACCTTCGGCCGCCTCGATCTGCTGTTCAACAATGCCGGCATCGGCGCGCCGCCGGTGCCGATGGAAGAACTCACCATCGAGCAATGGAAGAAGGTCGTCGACGTGAACCTGACCGGCGTTTTCGTTTGCACCCAGGAAGCGATCAAGCTGATGAAAAGCCAGACGCCGCGCGGCGGCCGCATCGTGAACAACGGCTCGATTTCGGCCCACGCGCCGCGGCCCAATTCGGCGGCCTACACCGCGACCAAGCATGCCATCACCGGCCTGACCAAGTCGACGTCGCTCGATGGGCGCAATTTCGATATCGCCTGCGGCCAGATCGATATCGGCAACGCCGAAACGCCGATGACGGCGCGGATGAAAACCGGCATCGCCCAACCCAACGGCACGACCGTGCCCGAGGCGGTCATGGACGTCGAAAACGTCGCCCGCGCCGTCGTCTGCATGGCGGCGATGCCGCTCGATGCCAATGTTCTTTTCATGACGGTGATGGCGAACCGCATGCCGTTTGTCGGGCGGGGGTAACGGGCATCGCATCAGGCGCGCCCAATAAAGATTGTCATCCTGAGCGGAGGCCGCGCGAAGCGCGGCCGAAGTCGAAGGACCTCGCGCGGACGAGCGTCAAGCGGACAGGTGGGATCGCGCTCGTCCGCCCGAGGTCCCTCCGCTTCGCGCGCTCGCGCGCGCTCCGGTCGGGATGACGATTGCTATTTGGGTCCGTCGGCCTCAGCCGACCGCGATATCGAGCCAGCCTTGCGGCGTAACAACCGCCACGTCGCCCCGCTGCAACAGCACCGTCGTTGTCGCGCTTTCGATCAGCGCCGGACCGGCGATTTTTTGGCCGCGCGCCAGAGCGTCGAAGCCGTAAATATCGGCCTCGCGCCAACCGTCGAGATAGACGCGGCGCCGGCCGAGCGGTGCCGCATTGCGGCGGCGCGGCAGGTGCGGTTCGGCCGGCAGCGCCGGCAACTCGCCGATCGCCGCGACCCTGGCGTTGACCAGCACGATATCGCGGTCGCGCAGCGCGTAGGTGTAAAGCTCCTCATGCCGGCGATGGAAGCGCTCGGCGATCTGCGCCAGCACGTCGGCGCGCCGCCAGGCGACGCCGTCGAGCGGCACGTTGATCTCGAATATCTGTTCGCCGTAGCGGATGTCGGCGCTGCGCTGGCAACGCACCCGGCCCCGGAACGAGCGCGCGAGGCGCCGCCGGCCCTCGGCCTCCATCGCGTCGAACAGCCGGCGCAGCGACGCGGCGCTCAGCGCGCGCCCGTCGCCGATATGGGTGCGCGACACGTCGTATCGGATATCCGTCGCCAGCATGCCCCAGGCCGAGAGCACCGAGGCGACGCGCGGCACGACGATGCGCTTCAATTCGAGCATGCGGGCTACCGCCGAGACATGCAGGCCCGCGGCGCCGCCGAAAGCGAGCAAGGCATAGTCGCGCGGATCGACGCCGCGCCGGACCGAGACGAGGCGGATGCCCTCGGCCATGCGCGTATTGACGACGCGATAGACGCCGGACGCGGATTTGACGCGATCGATGCCGAGCGGCCGCACCAGCCGGTTGACCGCCTTCTCCGCCGCCGCCCGGTCGAGCGCCATGCGGCCGCCGAGAAAATTTCCCGGATCGAGATAGCCGAGGACGAGATTGGCATCGGTCACCGTCGGCTCGACGCCGCCCTGGCCGTAGCAGGCCGGGCCGGGCGCGGCGCCGGCGCTTTCCGGGCCGACATGGAGCACGCCGCCGGCATCGACCCGCGCGATCGAGCCGCCGCCGGCGCCGAGGCTGACGATATCGAGGCTGGGCAGCGCGATGCGGTGGCCGGCGACGCCGCGATCGGCGGAAATCGACGGCACGCCTTTGACGATGAGCGAAATATCGGTGCTCGTGCCGCCCATGTCGAACGGAATGAGATTGCCGGATTCCAGCAGCTCGGCGGCATAGCGGCTGCCGGCAACGCCGCCCGCCGGCCCGGACAGCACCGTCGCCGCCGCAAGCCGCACCGCCTCGCGGATCGGCGCCACGCCGCCATTCGACAGGATGATGAAGACCGGCCCGCGATAGCCCGCGCCGCTCAGCCTTGCGCCGAGCTTGAGCAAATAGCGCTCGACGATGGGGCCGACATAGGCGTTCACCACCGTCGTCGAAACCCGCTCATATTCCTTGATCTGCGGGAACACGTCGGACGAAGCGGAGACATAGGCCCCGGAAAATATTTTCCGCACCGCCGCCGCCGCGGCGCGCTCGTGCTTCGGATTTCGATAGGCGTGGAGGAAGCATATGGCGACGCTTTCGACGTCATCGCGCTTGAGTTGCGCGACCGCGCCGGCCAGCGATCGCGCGTCGAGTGCCACCGCCACCTTGCCATCCGGCCGCACGCGTTCGCGCACGCCCAGCCGGCGATGGCGCGGCACCAGCGGAACCGGCGGCACCATGCGGAGATTGTAGCGGTCGTCCTTCAGGCCTTCGCGCATCTCGATCACATCGCGATGGCCCTCGCTCGTCAGCAGCCCGACCTTGGCGCCCTTGCGTTCGAGCAGCGCGTTGGTCGCCACCGTCGTGCCGTGCACGATGCGATCGGTGGCGGCGAGCAGCGCGCGGCGTTCCAGGCCGAGCGCTTCGGCCAAGCGCGCCAACCCGTCCATGACGCCGAGCGACGGGTCGGCCGGCGTCGAGGGCGCCTTGGCGAGCGTCGAGCGGCCCTTGCCATCGACGGCCACGAGATCCGTGAAAGTGCCGCCGACATCGATACCGATTCGGTACATGCGCCGCCCTACTTTCGGCGGCGCGGTTGCGCGCGCGCCGACACGATCCCGTCGCGCCGGTCCGCGGCGCGGGCATCGGGCGAGCGCTTCTTGGGCGAGCCCCAGCCGCCGCCGCCGCCGGAATGGACATCGATCACGTCGCCGGGCCGGATGACGACGCCGACTTCCTTGGTCTTGAGCGCGCGATCGGGCCGGCCGCGCGAGCGCAGCACGTAGCGGTGCGGCAAGCCATCCTGGCCGCCGCCAAGACCGCAGGCGCCGTGGCGCACGCCGTCGCCGGCCGTGTTGCCGAGCGCGGGTTTGGCGGTTTCGACAACAAGCTCGAGATCCGCGCCCGCGCCGCCGCGATGCTCGCCATCGCCGCCCGAATCGGGCCGGAATTCGTGTTTGCGGAAAAACAGCGGGAAGCGGACTTCCGCGACCTCGACGCTGCCGAACTTGATGCCGCCGACGGCGTGCCATTCGCCGGCCGAGTGCCAGCCGTCGCCGACCGGCGAGCCGCCGCCGCCCGGCCGGGCATGGAACAAGTGCCAGATGAAGGATCGGCCGGTGCGCGGATCCTCGCCCTGGATCGCGATGCGGAAGCGCCGGCCCCAGCCGGCCATGGCGCGATCCGGGCAGGCGGGTGCGATCGCCTTGACGATCGCCTCGACGATCTCGTTCGCGCAATGGCTCGTGCACAAGGTGAGCGGCGCGCCGTCCTTGGCCCACACCACGGTTCCCGGCTTGGCGACGACGCGGATCGGACGGAAAGTGCCGTCGTTCTTCGGCGTGTGCGGATCGATGAGATAGGCGAAGGCCATTGCCACCGCCGATTGCATATTGGCGTGCGAAGAATTGACGAAACCCTTGGTCTGCGGATCGGACGCGCTGAGATCGACCGTGAGATCGCTGCCGCGCTTGGTGACCTTGGCGCGGATGGCGATGTTTTCGGCGCCATGGCCGTCGTCGTCGAGGATCGCCGCGCCGCGATAAACGCCGTCCTTCCAGCCGGCGACGACCGCGCGCGCCTGGCGCTCGGCGGCGTCGAGCACCGCCTCGATCGCGGCGGCGAGCCGCGCGGCGCCGTGCTCGGCGAGCAAGGCTTCGAGACGCCGCTCGCCGAGATGCGCCGAGCCGATCATGGCCGCGAGATCGCCTTGAAAATCGCGCGGATGGCGCACATTGGTCGCGATCATCTTGAGCACGTCCTGGCGCAGCGCGCCGCGATCGTAGAGCCGGAGCGGCGTGACGCGGATGCCTTCCTGGAAAATTTCGGTCGCCGCCGGGTTGTAGGCGCCGTGCGTGGCGCCGCCGATATCGCTCTGATGCGCGCGGTTGATCGACCAATAGGCGTGGCGCCCGCCGGCGAACACCGGCACGAAGGCGGTCAGATCGGGCAAGTGATTGCCGCCGTGATAGGGGTCGTTGAGCAGAAAAACGTCGCCCGGATGAATATCGCCGGCGAAGAACTCGCCGACCGCGCGCGCCGCCCAGGGCATGGCGCCGACATGGATCGGCACATGCTCGGCCTGCGCCAAGAGGCGCCCGCGCGCGTCGCAGATCGCGGTCGAAAAATCGCGGCTCGAATTGAGGATTTGCGAATAGGACGTGCGCAGCATCGCCTCGCCCATCTCCTCGACGATGGCGCTCAGGCGATGCTGGACGACCGAGACGGTGATCGGATCGACGGGCCTCATGCCGCCGCCAATGCCTCGGCCAGGCGGAGGCGATCGAGCGCCCAGCGCCGCATCCCATCGGCCGAGTCCGCGTTCTCGGCGGACGCCAAGCCCCACAGCCCGTCGATGGCGGCGACCCAGACCTTCAGGTTGCGCATCGTGTCCGGCGTGATCGTGGGCTCGCCGTAACTCGCGAGCAGCGCCGCCTCCTGGCCCGGATCGAAATCGCCTTGCACGGATAGATAGGCCAAATCCCAGGCCGGGTCGTTCATCGCGGCGTATTCCCAATCGATCAGCACGAGGCGGCCCTGTTCGCCGGCAATAAAATTTGCCGGGACGGGATCGCAATGCGCCAGGACGAGCGGACGCAGGCCGGTTTCGGCCGGAGGCTCGGCGAGAATGCGCGCCAAGGCGGGCGATAAGTCCGGCGGCGGCGCGCCGCGCGCGACGAGCATGCCGCGATAGCGGGCAAGCATCCACGCCGGATCGTAGCGCCGCGGCAAATCGGCCTTGGCGCCGTGCAATTGCGCAAGTAGGCGCGCCGCATCGGCGATGAAGCCGCGATCGCCGCGGAAATGCGCGGCGCTCAATGTTTCGCCGCGCTCGACATAGTGAATGATCATCAGGCCGGCGCTGGGCTCGGCGTACACGAATTCGGCGCCGATGCCGAGTTTGTGCGCCAGCCGCGTGGCGGCGATCTCGACGGCGGGCTCAAGATAACCGCTGCCGTCGCCGCGCGGCAAACGCAGAACGAACCGCCCCAAGACGGTCGTCAGGACGAAGCTCGACTTGGAGCTGCCGGCAAGCGGCGCGACCGCGATATCGCCGAGCCCGACCCCGCCGAACGTATCGATGCTGCCAAGCGCGGCGCGAACCCGAACCATGATCGCGTCGTCGATCGTGGGGCCCATACGGACGTCACCTCCAAAGCGGCAAGTTTAACCCGAATGGCAGCAACAGCAATGCAAGAGCGAGCGCGATAAAGACCGCGTCGCGCGCGCCGAACCGCGGCACATGCCAGGCATAGGTCCGCGCCCGCCCGAGTCCGCGCAGTTCCATCGAGATCGCGGCGGCGCCGGCGCGCCGCACCGCGCCCGCCAGCAGCACGATGCCGAGCGCGGGACCGATGCCGGCGAAACGCCGGCGCAGGCGGCCGCTGCCCGGAGCGAGCGCCGAACGCGCGGTCAACCGGGCGATGCGCGCTTCCTCGCGCAGCGCGGGAACGAATTGGATCGCGGCCAATGTGCCGAAAACGAAACGCCGCGGCAGCCGGCCGCGCGCCACTAGGGCGCGCGCGAGAGCGGCCGGCTCGGTGGTGAGGGCAAAGGCGATGGCGACCAAGCCCGCCGCCATGGTTCGCGCCGTGACGAGCGTTGCGGTGGCCCAGCCGGTGCCATGGATTGCGCCGTAACCGGCGTCCGGCGCGAGCAGATAGATCCAGGCGGAACTCAGGGCAAAAAATGCGAACGGCAGCAGCGCCTTGACGAACCGGCCGGCGGCAATGCGTTCGACAAGCAGCAGCCAGAGCGCAATCGCGCCCCCGACGATGGCCGGTACCATGACATCGTTCGACAAGGTCAGCACCGCGAGATAGAGCATGCCGACCAGGAGCTTGGCGATCGGATCGCGCGCGCCGATCATGCCGGCGCCGGCGCCGCCGCCGCCCAGCCGAAGTCGCGGGCGAGCAGCATGGCGGGGGTCGGCTTCGTCGTTTCCTTGCCCTCGGCGATACGCGCGAGCATGTCGCGCGCCGGGCCGATCGACGCGATGCCGCCTCTGTCCACGATCGCTAGCCGGCTCGATACGGCGGCGTGCAGATCGAGATCGTGCGAAACGAGGATGACGCCCGAGCCGCGCCGGCACAGTTCGCCGACAATGTCGCGGATCGCGGCGACGCCGTTGCCGTCGAGGCCGGAGCCCGGCTCGTCGAGCACGATCAGCCTTTCGCCCGGCGCGGCCAGCGCGAAGGCGAGATTCAAGCGCCGCCTTTCGCCGTGGCTGAAGGCCAAGGGATGGCGGGCGAGATCGCGCGGCAGGCCGCAGCGCTCCAAGCAAGGACGCACCGCCTCGGCGGCAATTCCGCGCCGGCGCGCTTCGCCGTCGATCGTGTTCGAAACGAAGGCAAGGCCGGGATTTTGCGGCACATAGATCGGGTGCGAGCCGGCGCCATGTGCGACGCGGCCCCGCTGCGCCCGCAGCGCGCCGGCCGCGAGCAGGGCCAGCGTGGTCTTGCCGGCGCCGTTCGGCCCGGCGATGCCGAGGACCTCGCCGCCGCGCACCGCGAGATCGATGTCGCGCAAGATCCAGCGGCCGGACAAACGCAGCGCCGCCGCTTCGATCGACAGCAAGGGCGCGCCGGCGGCAGCGCCCGGCCGACGCCCGAGCGCAAAGCCGAGCGCCTCGAGCACGATCGCCGCGACGGCCGGCTCGCTGCGACGCGGCCCCAAGGCGCGCCGCAGGTCGGCGCGACCGGCGATCGCCGCATCGCAATCGATACACCCGGCCTCGGCCAAGGCATGGGCGGCGCGAACCGTCGCCGGCAAACGAAGCCCGAGCGGCGGCCGCGAGCGCGCCGCCGCGCGCAAGGCGAGCGCCGGCGCGGCCTGGATCAGCGGCGCGCCGCCGGCACCGAGTACGAGTATCTCATCGACCAGCGGCGCCACGCGCTCGGCATCGTGCTCGACGATGAGCGTGGCGCCGCCGGATTTGCGCCGCTCGGCGAGCGCGGCCAGGGTCGCATCGGCGGCGCCGCTCTCGACATGCGAGGCGGGCTCGTCGGCCACGACCAGGTCGGACTGCATGGCCAGGATCGCGGCGACGGCGAGCCTCTGCCGCCATCCGCCCGACAGCGTCAGGGTTCGATCGGCGCGGCCAAGCCCCAGCGCCGGCGGTGCCGCCAGCGCCGCCGCGATGCGCGCCTCGATCTCGCCGGCGCCGATACCGCCGCTTTCCAGTCCGAAGGCGATTTCGTCCTCGACGTTAAGCGCCACGATCTGCGCGTCGGTATCCTGGAGGATGAGCGATGCGCGCCGCGCGATGTCCGCGATCGAGAGCGCCTCAAGCGCGGCGCCGCTCAGCTTGATGCTGCCCAAGACCGTGGCGGGCGAAAGCTTCGGCAAGACGCCGACGAGGGCCAGCGCTAGCGTGCTCTTGCCGCTGCCCGAGGGGCCGAGCACGGCGATGGATTTACCCGCCGCCAAGGCGAGCGAAACGCCGCGCACCGCATCGGCCGAGGCACCGGGATAGCGAACCGCGAGGTTTTCGGCGGCAAGAACCGGATCAGGCCGCGGCGGCACGCCGGTCGTCCTGGATGCGCAAGCCGTCGAGCACGCCGGTGCGCGCCAGCGAAATCGCGATCCAGCGCCCCAGCACGGAAGCGAGAAGAATGGCACTCGCGACCCGGATCGCGAACATGACGCCGAGCAAGCCGGCATCGAGCGCGCCGTATTTGAAGCGGATCCAGGTATAGACGAAGCTGAAAATCGCGGCGCTGACGCCCGCCGCAACAAGCACAGGCCAATCGTAGCGCCGCCAGCGAGTGAGCGCGAAGGGCAGTTCGGCGCCGGCGCCCTGGACGACGCCGGTGACGATCAGAATCAGGCCCGCGGGATTGCCCGTCGCCACTTCGGCGATGGCGGCCACGACCTCGGCGAAGAACGCGGCGCCCGGTTTGCGCACGGCATAGGCGGCGACGATCGAGGCGACGCACCACAGGCCGAAAAATATATCGAGCGAGAGCGGGCCGATCAGGCCCTGGGCGATCAGCCAGAGCTGCACCCAGGCGAGATAGACGATGCCGAAGACGACGCCAATGGTGGCGGCAACGACGATTTCGCGCTGCGTCCAAGCCATGAGATACCTCCTAGGTCGATGAGCGGGTTGGGCTGCCGGCCGACACCGTCAGCGTCAGCACGATGTGCGCCTCGGCGGGCGCGAAATCGATGAAGGCGCGCTCGATCGCGGCGAAAACCACGGCGGCATCGCCCGTGAGCTTGGTGCAGAAATTCTTCGAGCGATCGAACACGCCGGCGGCTTTAAGGAAATCGATGCAGGCGCCGATGCGCGCCATATGGGCCTCGGTGCCGAGCGGATAGAGCGATATCTGCGCCGCGACGGCGAGGCCCGATGGCGGCGGTGGCGAAAATTGCCGCAAGGCGCGGGCCGCGGCATCGTCGTCCGGCGCCGGCATCGGCGGCGCGGTACAGATCGGATCGTCGCTTTCGCCCGGACAGCCGCGCGATAGCGTCGCCGACAACACGACATGGCCGCCGCCCTTGGCGGTCGCGACGAAGGCATCGCGCAGCGCCCGCACGACGATATCGGGCGGGCCGACGAGCAGCGTGCTGACATCGTCGGTTTCGCGCCGCAGCGAGGCCTTGTAGCGGTCGAGCGCGCCGATGCCGCTGAGGATGGCGGGAATGAAATCCGCCGTCATCGGATAAAGCGAAAACTGTGCGCCGGAAAACATCGTGCTCGCTCCGCTGGCATTACCCAGATCAGCTTCTAGGGTTGGGCGATCGATCGCCCTCTCAGCCCCTTACGACAAGGAGCACCCCTGCGAATTGCTTAAATGTAGGCGGATTTTCCCGTTAGGCAAGCGGCTTGGCCTAAAGGACGCTTGGCGCTATTCGATCTCGCGCAACTCGTAGGGCAGCGTGTTCATGCTCGTAGCGCCGTCGGCGGTGACCCGGATCTGGTCCTCGACGATGAAGCCGCCGATGCCCTTGACGTAATAGGGCGTCTCGAACGCCAGCACCATGTCCGGCTCGAGCGCCAGCTCGGCGTCGGCGCCGATGAACGGCCACTCCTCGCTGAACACGTTCTGGCCGATGCCGTGGCCGAAATGGCCACGGTCGTAATCGGCGAAGCCGGCGGCGCGCATCGCCTGGGTCGCGGCGCGATGCACGTCGGCGAGCGTCCGGCCCGGGCGGAACACGGCGCGGCCGGCATCGAAGGCGCCGCGCAAGGCGGCATAGATTTCCTGCTGCTGCGGCGCGGCGCGGCCGTAAACGAAGGTACGGCCCGAATCGGAGCTATAGCCCGACAGCACGCAGCCGACATCGATCTTGATGACGTCGCCGCGCGCGAGGCGCCGTCCGCTGCCCCAGGGATCGGGGCCGACCGAGATATATTCCCAGGCATTGTTCATGTTGGCGATGCCGCGCCGCTTGGCCTCGGCGCGGGCGCCGGCGAACCAGATTTCGGCGATCTCCTCGCGCGACTTGCCCTCGCACAGCTCGGCGAGCGTGTGGCGGATGGCGGCCTCGGCGATCGAGGCGCCGGTTTGCAGCAGCCCGATCTCGCGCTCCGATTTGACGAGGCGCAGGCGGCCGATGAGGCCCGAGCTATCGACGAAGGTCGCGTCCGGCAGCATCGCCTTGAGCGTGGCGAAATCGCTGACCGGCAGGAAGTCGAACTCGACGCCGAGCCGCGCCTTGAGCAAGCCGCGCTCCGCCAGGGCATCGCGCAGCAGCGCCAGCGAATTGCGGAATTCGAACGTCGCGGGCCGCTTGAAGCCGGGCGCGCGGCCCTCGGCCTCGTGCGCCGCGCGGATCAGCGCCGATGCCGGCCGGTTGCTGGGCAATTGCGCCGAGACATCGACCGTATCGACCCAGATCGGATGGCTGCGCATGTCGGCGATATCGGAATTCGCGCGGAACGCCGGCGCGAACAGGTCGGACACCACGGCGGCCGGCGCCACGCCGGTATCGGCCGGAACCAGCGCGATGGCGGCGCCGGCGCGGCGGAAGAAGGCGGCGACGCCCGGGACCGCCCCGGTCGCGTATTGAAAATTCTCGGGCTGGAGCACGACGAGCGCGTCGATCCCGGCTTGCGCCATTTCGCGCGCGGCGCGTTTGCGGTCGATATAGGCTTTGCTCATCGCGGCCTCACTTGATGAATTGCGGCAGCCAGGTCGCGATGCCCGGAAACACCGTGAGGATTGCCACGCCGACTATCATCGCGATCCAAAACGGCGTCGAGGCGCGCGCCGCCTCGCCGAGCGGCACCTCGCCTTTGGTGATCCCGACCAGGACGAACAAATTCATTCCCACCGGCGGCGTCAGCATGCCGACCTCGATCATGATGGTGACGACGACGCCAAGCCAGATCGGATCGAAGCCGAGGCCTTTCATCAGCGGAAAAACGATCGGCAGCGTCATGATCATCATCGACAGCCCGTCGAAAAAACAGCCGAGCACGAGATAGATCAGCACGATCACGGCCAGCATCCAATATTTCGAGATGCCGAGCGCGCCGATGCCGGCGAGCATCTGCTGCGGCAGGCCGAGCAACTGGATCGATTGCGCCAGGATGATCGCGCCGATGAAGACCACGCCGATGACGCCGAAGGTGCGCGCGGTCGAAATCAGCGCCGCGCCGAATTTGCGCAAGGTCAGCTCGCCCATGGTGAAACCCATCGCGACCGCCGCCGCGACGCCGACGCCCGCCGCTTCGGTCGGCGTCGCGATGCCGGCGAACAGGCTGCCGAGCACGGCCAGGATCATGACCAGCAGCGGCCAGATGCGCAGCAATTGCACGAGCGCCAAGCCCACCGGCATGCGCGGCCCGTGCTCCGGCGCCAAGGCGGGATTGCGCCACGCCGCCCACAGCACCCACAGCATGAACAGCGCCGCCATCATCAGTCCCGGGAACACGCCGGCGATGAACAGCTTGCCGATCGAGGTATCGGTGAGCGCGCCGTATATCAGCAGGCTCAGGCTCGGCGGAATCAGCAGGCCGAGCGTGCCGCCGGCGGCGAGCGTGCCGACGACGATGCCGCGCTCATAGCCGCGGCTCTTGAGCTCGGGATAGGCGACCGAGCCGACCGCCGCCGCCACCGACATCGACGAGCCGCTGACCGCGCCGAACACGGTGCACACCGCGATGTTGGTGTGCAGCAGCCCGCCCGGCAAGCGCGCGAACAGCGGCGCCATCGCCTGATAGACGCCCTTCGAAAGCCCGCTCGCAACCAGAACATCGCCGAGCAAGATGAACAGCGGCACCGAGGTGAGCGTGAAACTATTGAGGACGTTCCACACCGCCTCCATGCCGCGCTGGGTGGCGCCGCCGCCGTAAAAATGCAGGATGGCGAAACCGGTGAGGCCGAGCGCGGCGCCGAGCACGGCGCCGGACAGCACCGTCGCCAGCAGCGATCCGCCGAGCATGGTCCAGATCATGGCGAAGCGCTGCTAGATAATCGTTCCGCCGCCGGACGGCTTCGGCTGGAAGGCGCGCCACAGGGCGATGAGCGCGCACAACGCGAACACGGCGGCGGTCGCCAATTTCCACGGCGCCAGGACGAGCTGCGCCTGCTCGCTGCGCTCGTTGAATTGCAGCGCGGCCTGATAAAACTTCCACGCCTCCCAGGCGAAGACGGCGAAGAACGCGACCATGATGAGCTCGGCGAAAATCCAGGCGGCCCGCGCCGCCGGGCCGCGCAGCCGGTCGCTCAGCAGGGTGATGCGGATGTTCTGGTTGGCCGCGATCGTGAGCGGAAAGACGAAGAACACGCTCATCGCCAGCATCAGGCCCGAGAGTTCCTCGGTGAAGCGGAACGGCTCGCTCACGACATAGCGCATGACGACGGCGGCGGTCACCAGGACGAAAATCGCGGCGACGGCGGCCGCCGCGACATAAGTCAGCCACAAGCCGCAGGCGATGAGCGCCGCATCGATTCGCGACGCGGCGCCCGGCGCCTGTTGCGATCGCGCCATGCGCCTAGTTCGAGCCGAGCGCCTTCAGGATTTGCTCGCGATATTTCACCGCGCTCTCGCCGGTTTCCTTGGCGGTCTTTTCCCAGGTGACGAGCGCGGCCTTGCGGATCGCGGCCTTGTCGGCGGCCGGCAGATCGGGATGAAAGGTGACGCCTTGCGCCGCCAGCTTCTCGCGCGCCGCCTTTTCGTCGGTCACGTCTTTCGAGAAATCGAACGACGCTTTTTCGAGATCGGCGATGGAGGCCTTGACATGGGCTTTCACATCGGCCGGCAGCGCCGCCCATTTCGCCTCGTTGACCATCATCGCATAGGGCGCCGGCGGGAACGGGAAGCCGGTATCGACCGCGTGCTTGGCGACCTCCTGCAACGAGATGGTGTGCGCGATGCGCGCCGGATAGAGCGCGCAATCGACGACGCCGGTCTGCACCGCCGAATAGAGTTCCTGCTGGGCGATGAACTGCGCCGCGACGCCGAGCGACTTGAAGGTTTCGACCTGCTCGCGCGTGCCGACGCGGAGCTTGACGCGCTTCAAATCGTCGAGCGACTTGACCGGCTGGCGGCAAAAGATCGTGCCGTTGAGGATGGTCAGGCCCATGAAGCCGACGACCTCGATCTTGTGCTTCTTGAAGCCCTCGATGAGGATCGCTTTTAGCGCCGGCAGCGCCTTCAGATGCTCCTCGGCGCCGCTCACCGAGCCGTAAACATAGAGCGTCGCCAGAGCGGGCGCGTCGCGGCCGAGGAAGGGCGGCCAGATGAAGCCCATCTCGGGCGTGCCGGTCTGCATCCAGCGCAGCGCGTCGACGTCCTTCAGGCCCATGGCGCCGCCTTCGAGCACGGTGACCTTGAGCTTGCCAGCGGCGCGCTTGTTGAGATTCTCGGCGAAGGCGCGGATATGCGCCGATTCGGAGCGCGTCGGCGCGTAGCTGTTGTTGAATTTCCAATCGAGGGCTTGGGCCGAGGCCGGGCCGGCGAAGCCGGCGGCGGCGAGCGTCAAGGCGGCGGCGAAAATCCTGTTCGACATGGCGAAAATCTCCCCTGTTTCGGCCATCCTGGCATCGGCTTTCGGGGCGCGCAAGCGGGCTAACGCGGCGGCGTCGCTCCGCCGCGCGTCTCGCTGCGCGCGATGACGAGACCGCTGGCGACGATCAGGACCGAGCCGCCGATGATCCAGAGATCGGGATATTCGCGGAAGATCGCCCAGCCGGCGAGAGCGGCGAAGATGAGGCGCAGGAACGGGATCGGCGCCAGGGCCGAAACCTCGCCGGCGCGATAGGCCTCGATCGCGAGCCACATGCCGAGGCCGCCCGAGAACGCCATGACGCCGAGAATGGCGGCGGACTCGAGATCGAGCGGGCGCCAATCGAGCAAGGCGAAGGGCGCCGTGCCCGCCAGGGTCACGAGGCCGATATAGAACATGATCGTCACCGTGCGCTCGGTCCGCGTCAGCGCGCGATTGGCGAGCGCGATGGCGGCGCCGGCGATGGCCGAGCCGATCCCGGCCAGAACGCCCCAGCCGACCGGCACCAAGCCGGGCCGCATGACGACGAGGACGCCGGCAAAGCCGAGCCCGACCGCGACCCAGCGCAGGGCCGAAACGCGCTCGCCGAGCAGCGGCCCCGCGAACACGACGACGAAGAGCAACGTCGTGAAGGTCAGGACCGTCGCCAGCGAAAGATCGAGCTTCTGGAAGCTCTCATAGTAAAGCCACCAGCACACCAAGCTGGCGATGCCGCGAAACAAATGCATGCCCCAGCGATCCGTCGCCAAATTCGTTTTCAGATCGGCCGAGCGCAGCAGCAGCAAGACGATAAAAACCTGCGCGATCGAGCGGCCGAACACGACTTGGGCGATCGACACCCGCTCACCAAGATGGCGCAGCAACAGCGCCTCGAACGTGAAGACGAGCCCCGACAGCAGCAGCAGGAGCGCGCCGTAAAGGTTGCGGGATTGCAGTGTGTCGTTGGGCACGGGCCGGCCGGAACCAAGTTGCGTCGCCGTGATAGCGCAGTTCCGGCCGGCGCGCTTGTGGCATTGGCGCATGGCAGCGCGGCGGCGAGGCTCGGATGCGATCCCTTGTCCCGGCGCTTCGACCTATGCAAGGGTGACTTGGCAACGAACAACGCGCCGCGAACGGCGTCGCTCCGGGGGACCAGCATGCAGGACGGCGATGCCGCGCCGAGACGCGGCCTCATCGACAATATTTTGTTTCAGATCGGCGCCTGGGGCCTGATCGCGACGACGGCGATCATGCTCTATGTCGTCACCATGCGTTATTTCTTCAACCAGCCGCCGATCTGGTCCGAGGAAGTGCCGAAGACCCTGTTCGTCTGGCTCGTGTTCCTAAGCGGCGGGCTCGCGACCAAGCTGGGGCAGAACGTGCGCGTCACCATCATCGTCGACAAGCTGGCGCCGCGCTGGCGCTACGGCGTCGAAATCGCCATGCACGCTTTCGCGATCGCGCTGCTGGTCGCGGTTCTTGTTTACAGCATTCCGATGGTCCGGCTGCATGCGAACTTTCCCGTTCTCGCCACCGGCTGGCCGCGCTCGGTGCTCTCGCTCGCGATTCCGGTCGGCTGCGCGCTGATGGCCTTTTTCCAGCTTGGCTTGATGTTGCGCGCGCTGCGCAATTATCGCGCTTCGGTTTGAGGGCCCAGCGCCGTGCTCCTCCTCGGCATGATTTTCCTGCTGTTCGCCTTCACCTTCCTGGGCATGGAGATCGCCTGGGCGATCGGCGTCGCCGCGATGGCCTATATATTGCTGTCGCAAATCGGCGGCGGGCACGAAACGCTCATCGACCTGCCGCAGACCTTTCTCGAAGGCACGGCCAATCCCACGCTGCTCGCCGTGCCGCTGTTCATCTGGGCCGGCGAGCTCATGGTCATGGCGGGGCTGACCCAGCGCATGGTGCGCCTCGCTTCGGCGCTTGTCGGCCATTTCCACGGCGGCCTCGCCAATGTGTCGGTGACGGCGAATTTCATCATGTCGGGCGCCTCGGGCTCGGCGATGGCCGATGCGGCGGCAACCGGCGCCGTGCTGGTGCCCGAGATGAACCGGCGCGGCTATCCCACGACCTATTCCTGCGCCGTTATCGCCTCGGCGGCGACCGTGGGGCCGATCATTCCGCCCTCGATCCCCTTCGTGCTGCTGGCCGGCATTGCCGATCTATCGGTCGGCAAACTCTTCCTCGCCGGGGTGACGCCGGGCGTGCTGATGTTCGTCAGCATGTTCGTTCTGACATATTTCATCTCGCGCCGGCGCGATTTCCCGCGCGAGCCCAAGCCGGCGCGCGGCCAGCGCCGGCGCGCCGTCGCCGCCGGCCTGCCCGCCTCGCTGGCGCCTGTCTTCGTCATCGGCAGCATCGTCAGCGGCATCGCCACCGCGACCGAGGCGGCCGCCATCGCCGTGCTCTACGTCATCGTGCTCGGCTTGGCCTATCGCAGCCTCAACGGAAAATCTTTCGTCGAGGGCGCGGGCAACGCCATGCTGATTTCGGCGGTCGTCATGCTCACGGTCGCGACTTCGCAGGCGTTTTCGGATTTCGCGGTCAAGGCCAGGCTCGGCGAAGTCCTGACCGACATGACGCTCGCCATCACGCAAAACAAGTACGCGGTCTTGATGATCGTCAACCTTATTTTGCTGGTGCTCGGCTGCTTCATGGAGCCGCTGCCGATCATGCTGGTGCTGGCGCCGATCCTGTTTCCCCTGCTCGGCAAGATGGGCGTCGATCCGATTCATCTCGGGCTGATCATGACATTCAATCTGATGATCGGCATGATAACGCCGCCGATCGGGCTCAATCTTTTCGTCATGTCGACCATCGGCAAGGTCGGGGTGATGGAAATATTCCGCGAGGCGATACCCTATGTCATCGTCTTGTTCGGCGTGCTGATGCTGTGTACTTATATTCCCGAGATAACTTTGTGGCTGCCGCAACTCGTCATACCCAAATAACAGGGAGGAACCCATGCTCGACAAGATTTCCCGCCGCGGTTTCGTCGCCGGCTCCGCCGCCGCTCTCGCCGTGCCGGGCGCCGCGCGCGCCCAAGCCGGCATCACCTTGCGCTACGGCAATGCCGGCAACGCGCAAACCATCTCCAACACCTTCAACGCCAAGCTCGCCAAGGTCGTCGAAGAACGCACCAAGGGCGCGGTCAAGACCGAGATATTCGCCGGCACGCTGGGCGGCGAGCAGAAGCTGATCGAGAGCATGGCCCTGGGCTCGCTCGAAGTTTACAACGGCGCCTACACGGGCACGCGCGAATTCGACATTTTCTACAGCCCCTATTTCTTCAAGGACGGGCCGCACGCCAAGCGCGTCGTCGGCGGGCCGATCGGCAAGAAGGCGAGCGACGCGCTCGAAAAGAAATACCAGGCGCGCTTCATCGGCTTCGGCCGCCTGGGTCCCTGGGTGCTCGCCACCAAGAAAAAGATTGCCTCGCTCGACGAAATCAAGGGCATGAAGCTGCGCGCGCCGCAGATCGAGGGCCAGATCGAGGCGCTCAAGTTCCTCGGCGCCAATCCGACGCCGATCGCGTTCAACGAAATCTATCTGGCGCTGCAGAGCGGCACGGTCGACGGCTTCGTCTCGGCGCTCAATCCCTCGGTCAACGGCAAGTTCTACGAGCCGTGCAAATACATCATGCAGATCGATTTCGGCCTCGGCCTCGACAAGCAATGCTTCTCGACCCGCGCCTGGGCGCGGCTTTCGCCCGCACAACAGAAGATTTACCAGGACACGTTCAACGAGATCGAGGAAACCGACTATCACCAGGCCGGGCTCAACGCGGTGCGCGGCGATTTCGAAAAATGGAAATCGTTCAACGGCGCCGATTCGGTCGTCGCCCTCGACGCCGCCAAGATCGCCAAGCAAATGGAGCCGCTCAACAAGAAGCTCGCCGACGAAGTTTACGGCGCGGGGACTTGGGAGATGATTCAGAAGGCTTAGGGTTGGCAGGGACAGCAGGGACAACAGGGACTTCAGGGACATCAGCGACGGGTTTCGTCCCTGAGGTCGCTGTTGTCCCTGAGGTCCCTGAGGTCCCCTAAGGCCCGGCAAGCTTCTTCCCCAGCAACCTTCCAAAGCCAAGCGCCGGCGTAACGCTCATGCCGCCGACGAAGGATTTGCCCGACAGCGTGCCGCCGCCGATGATTTCGCCGGCGGCGTAGAGGCCCGGGATCGGCGCGCCGTTTCGCCCGATAACGCGCAACGCGCGATCGACGGCGAGGCCCGCCGAAGTGCGCAGCAGGATGCCGTGGCAGCGGATGGCGCGGAACGGCGGCGTTGCCAGCGGCGCGGGGAAAAATTTTCGCCCGAACGCGTCGCGCCCGTCGCGCGCCGCGCGATTGAACGCCGCGACGGTTTCGCCAAGGCCCGCCGCATCGATGCCCGCCTTGCCGGCCAATTCGCCGACGCTTCCGGCCATGGCGAAGCTCGCATGCCCGTGCCATGCCGCTTCGAGCTTGGCGGCGGGCCAGGCCGGCAAGAGCGGCGGCGCCTGGCGCCACATCGCATCGTCGGCGACGATCCAAAAAGTGAGATCGTCGGTTTTCTCCAGCAGCGCATGCTCGCGGCGATCGACGCTGTCGTCGTCCTCGGCGACGAAGCGGCGCCCGGCGCGGGTGACGAAGATTTCCCACGGCTTGCGCGCCTGCGGCGTGAGCGACGGCAGCTCGCCCCACACGCAGCGCCCCGAGCCCGGCGGATCCTCGATGCCGCCCATGGTGGGCAGATATTTTTCCTGCTGCCAGACATGGCCGCCCGCGTCGCGCCCCAGCACGATGCCGCTGCCGTTCGAATGCGCGAGTGCGCAAGTGAACAGCGGGCGCCCGCCGGTGAGTTCGCGGAACAGCGCCGGGTTGGCACCATAGCCGCCGGCGGTCAGCAGCACGGAACGCGCGAACGCCTCGCCCGCGCCGTGCGCGCCGCCGACGGCGCCGCCGAGGGCGACGCCGGCGATGCCGCCGTCTGTCCCAGGCAGCAAGCGCGTGACCGAGGTTTCGCGCCGCAGCTCGATCTTGCCGGCGGCGACCAGCGGCTCGAACAGGCGCGCTAGAACCTTCAGGATCGAGCGCCCGCCGTCCACGCCCCAATAGGTGCGCGGAATGCGATAGGCCTCGTGCAGATGCAGCACGGCGGGACATTGCGGCTCCATCTCGAAGCCGTTTTCCATCAGCCAATCGACGGTCGAAGCGGCGCAATCGACCGCGACGCGCAGCAGCGCCGGATCGGCCGTGTTGCGGCAGATGCGCATCGCGTCGGCGAAATGTTCGTCCGGCGTGTCGCGGATGCCGCGCTCGGCTTGGCGCCGCGTGCCGGCGGCACTCATCTGCCCGGCGCTGACATGCAATTGCCCGCCGATACGGTCGGTCTGCTCGACCACGAGAACGCGCGCGCCGGCATTCGCGGCCTCGATCGCGGCGGGCAGCCCCGCCGTGCCGGCGCCGACGACGATCAGGTCCCAGGCGCTGCTCACGTCGCCCGGTCCTTGACGCTGGCCGCCAACGGCGTCGGATAGCCGGGATGGGGATAGCAGATGCAGAGATGGCGGAACGGCTCGTCGGACAGCACGCGCCAGACGATGTGCGTGCCGCGCGGGATGAGATAGACATCGCCCGCCTCGGCCACGACCTTGCCGCCGTCGCGCATCAGCGGCGGCAGATGATAGGTGATTTCGGCGCGGCCCTTGGTGACGTAGTGGACTTCGTCATGCGGCACGGTCCACAACACGTCGGGGCCCTTGAAGAAATCCTCGAAATTGATCTGGCACGCCGGCTCGCTGACGCCGCCATTCACCGCCTTGTAGCGGACATCGGGCTGCATCGGGAACGCGCGGCTCGGCGCATCGTCGAGGTCGCTGTCCTTGACCTTGTACAAGCGGAATTTCGACCAGGCGATCGGCTGCATTGTCTCCCCCTTGGCGCTGACCCGTCTCATGCTAGTTTAGCGCGCGGCGCGGTGCCATGCTTCGCCGGCCGAGGGGGATATGCGATGTTGTTGAATCTGGCACGGGCGCGGGACTTGCTGGCGCGCGACGGCCTCGACGCCGCCGTCGTGGCGACGCCGATCAACGTCGTCTACGCCTCGGACTTCGCCTCGGAATTCCTGCTCGGGAAGTTCGAGGATTTCACCGCCGCCGCCGTGATCCCACGCGATGCCGGAATTGCGCCGTCGTTGATTATCCCCGAATTCGACCTGCCCTATCTCGCCGAGGCGCCGAGCTGGATCGAGGATGTGCAGCTCTACGGCAATCCGTGGAGTTCCGTCGGCGTCTTCATGGGCGACACGCTGGAAGCCAAGCTCGACACGCCGCTGCGGCAAAAATTGAAAACTCTGCGCGACCGGCTGCGGCCCCGCCAGAAGGACAATTTCATCGACGCGGTCGAGGCCGTGCTGCGCCGGGGCGGCCTCGCGGCGGCGGCGCTGGCCTGCGACGAGCCGCGCCTCGCAGCACGGCTCGAAGCGCGCGGCCTGGGCGGCAATCGCCGCATCGCCGACGCGCAATATCTGCTGCGCCGCATCCGCATGGTGAAAACGGCGGACGAGCGCGCCATCATGACCCGGGGTGCCGCGATCAACGCCGGCGCGCTCGATGCCGTCATCGCCGAAGGCGGCGCCGGATTTTCCGAGGCCGACATGACGCGCGCCTATCGCCGCCATTTGCTCAAGCACGAGGCGCGCCATCTCGGCGAGCGCGGCATGATGTTCGGCGCCAACGACGCGTCGAGCTTCAGCCTGCCCGCCGCCGACGAACGAAAATTTTCGCCTGGCGACGCGATCGTGCTCGATTGCCTCGGAACCTATCGCTGCTACCACATGGATCTCGCGCGCACCGGCGTGGTCGGCGATCCGACGCCGGCGCAGAAGCAGCGCTACGAGGCAACGCTCACGGCGCTGCTCGAAGCCGAAAAGAAGATCAGACCGGGCGCGAACACGCAGGACCTGCGCAATCTGGTGCGCGACACGATCGGCAAGTTCGGCTTGAAGCCGCAGCTCACCTCGGTCACGACCCACGGGCTCGGGCTCGAAGTGTTCGAGTTCCCCGACGAGACCGCGCTCGCCCAGGGCTTCGTCCTCGAACAAGGCAGCATCGTCAACACCGAAGTGTTCTACCGCGATCCCGAACTCGGCAGCTTCCATCTCGAAGATTCCGTCGCGGTGACGGCCAATGGCTGCGAGCTGTTGCACCCGATTCCGCGCAATCTCGTCGTTTTCCACTGAGAGAAACATCCATGACCCGCCCCGATCTCGCCCCGCCCGACCCGCTCGCCGCCGACCGGCTCGACGACATCCGCCCGCAATTGAAGCGCGCGCTGGAGCTGACCGATGCGGACTTCGACCGCATGGACCCGGCGGTCAAGCATTTGCTGACGATCCGCCGCAAGCTCGGGCACACCTGGCTCGACGATTTCGAAGTCGTCGTCGAGGTGGTGAGCAACGCGGGCTGCGGCTGCGGCGTCAAGCCGGGCCAGCGCGTCGTCTTCGACATGCGGCACCGCATCAAGCCGGAAAAATCGACGGCGCCGCTGTGCATGAATATGCTGACGCCGATCCTGGCGATTTTCTACATGACCTTCGATCGCGGTTCCGAGGGCTTGAATCCGCTGAGCCGGGTGTGGCGCCATTACGAATGCACCGACACCGGCAGCGACAACGGGCAATCCAAGGCGCGGACGAAAGTCTTCCTGCGCACCGCCGATACGCACGAGGTCGTCGATCTCAACCCCATCGTGCCGCGCGAGGCCCTGCGATGAGCGCTCCCCAATCCGCCGCGCGCCGCCCGAAGCATCCCGAGTGGCTGCAGCGCTACGAACTCGTCGCCGAAGTCACGCGCTCGGAGCATTGCGCGAATTTCATCAAGACCGGCGAAAGCTTCGTTTTCGACCTCAACGGCATCTTGCAGCCGGGCAAGAGCACGGGCGCGCTCTGCCTCGGCATTCTGGCGCGGCTGCAGCCGGCGCTGCTCATCGCCGGCGACCGGGCGCGCGAGGGCCTGCATCCGGTGAGCCCGGGCTGGCAGACCTTCGATTGCTTCGACACCGGGCTCGACCATGGTGGCATGGGCAAAGTGTGCGTGCGTTTCCATTTGCGCGACACCGCCTCCGGCGCGCGCATCGACGATGCCGCGGCGGCGGAAAAGACTCGGCGCTAGCGCCGTGGCGGACAATGACGACGCCGCGATCCGCGCCCGCCTCGATGCGGTGCGCGCCAAGCGCGGCTATCTTTTGCCGCATCACGGTTTGCTCGCCGTCGCCGCGCCGCGCCTGCTCGACGCCTATGATCGGCTCTATTCCGAGATCGCGCTCGCGGATCGCGTGCTCGCGCAGCGCGAGCGCGAATTCGTCTGGCTCGCGGTTCTGATCGCGACCGACGAGGCGATCGCGACGCACCACATCTCCAAGTTCCGTGCCGCCGGCGGCACGGACGCGGAAATCGCCGTCGCGCTGCAGCTCGCCGGCCTCGGCCTCGGCGCGCGCGCCTATGGCTTTGTGCAAGATCACTGGCAATCGCATTTCACGGCGCTCGACATTCGCGCGCTCTATCTCGATGCGATGGCGAAAATCGCGGGCGATGACGTGCCCGAGGCGCTCGCCCATCTGGCGCTCGCGGCCCTGCACACAGCGAAAGCCCAGTTCCGCCCGCTCGCCTGGCATATCGAGGCGGCCTATGCATGCAAGGCCGGCGAATACGCGCTGGCCGAGGCGCTCACCATCGCCATGTTCCCCGGCAGCGTGCCGCATTTCGTCGATGCGTGCGGCGTGTGGCTGAGGCTGATCCGCGTCGGCCGTGTCGCCCCATCGGCGCCTTTTCGCCTGTGGGCCGAAATGCCCGGCCAGGGCGGGCACGATGAGGCGATCACGGAGAAATAAAGTAAATGATCGCTATCTAGTCTTTCGGATCAACATTAGTGCGGTCCGACCGAAGTGATCAGAAGCTAACATCCAACCTCCATTCTCGCCGAAGGCTGCCAAAATTTGGGCTTGGGCGCCTTCGGAGAATTTGGCAACCTTCGGCGGAGTTGCCCTCGCGCTTATGCCCGGAAGCGAAGGCGATCGGATGAAGTGCGATTCGGAATTTACATAATCTCGGTTTGGTTTCCGAGCGCAACCTGAGCGCTTGAACCGCGCGCACTAAGTTAAAGTTCGCTTACTTGCTTTTTCGTCTGCAATTTCGAGAATTCAGTCGAGCGCAGCATCCTCTCGCCGCTGACCTGCTGCGCGCTTCATTCGATCACATCGTCGGTTTGCACGAGAAGCGTTACCGGGACGGCGAGGCCGAGCGCCTTGGCGGTCTTGAGGTTGATGACGAATTCGATCTTGGTCGACTGTATTACCGGAAGCTCGGCCGGCTTCTCGCCCTTCAATATCCGCCCAGTATAGATGCCGGCCTGGCGATAGGCATCGGTGATGCTGGCGCCGTAGCTCATGAGACCGCCCGCCATCGGCGAACTCGCGCTGGGAAGCGATGGCGGGCACGGCATGCCGGGCCGCCAGCGCCACCAGCCGTTCCTGGTGGGAATTCATGAACGCGCCGGAGCCGATGAGCAGCGCGCCGGCCCCGCGTTGGAGCATGGTTGCAAACGCCGGCTCGAAGTCGCGCTCGCTGCCAGTATCGAGAATGATGAGCTGCTGCCCGATCGCTTTCGCGGCGGCCTCCACGTCTCTTCGCTCCGCCTCGGTGTCTGGTCCGTACGGGCGCACGAGCATGGCAATCGTCGTCGCCTTGGGCACGAGCTCGCGCAACATCTCCAATCGCTTTCCCCCTAATTCTCCGGCGAAAAAGACCACGCCCGTGACGTTGCCGCCCGGCCGGTTGAGGCGGGCGACGAGGCCGTCCCGAACCGGGTCGCTCCCGGTCGCGAAGACGATCGGCACCGTCGCGGTTGCGGCCTTGGCCGCGAGCGCCGAAGTATGGTTTCCGACGATCACGGCGACCGGACGGCGAATCAATTCAGCCGTCAGCGCCGGCAATCGATCCGGACGATTATCGGCCGAGCGGAACTCGATCGCGACGTTGTGGCCCTCGACAAAGCCGGTTTCCTTGAGGCCGCGGCGGAACGCGGCGACGATGTGCGCCGCGTCGACGAGCGGCGAGCTTCGCATGAAGCCAATCACCGGCATCGCGCCCTGCTGGGCGCGCGCCGCGAGCGGCCACGCGGCGACGGCGCCGAGAAGCGGCATGAATTCGCGTCGCCGCATCAAATTTGCCATCGTAGGGTTCTCCTCCCGTGCCGGCGACGGTCGCGCAACGTCACGTCGTATCGATGCTGAATCCTAGCACACTTCGGCTTGAAGGCTCGTGCAGAAAACAAAGTTCGACAGCGGGTTGCGCTGCCCGACTGTTTGCCCGCTCCGACCACAGACCGATGACCGCTTCGCGTCCGGACGCGGACTTGGCCGACAAGTCCGAATTGGCGTTCAAAGCAGCATTTTGAATTGCCGCTCAGGAATCGCCCCGGCGAAAGCGCCCGAATGCGGCGCCCGAGCCCCGCCAGCCTTCGCCGCCTTCGCCCATGAAATGAGGACAGCGCCTCGCGCCGCGACAGGCGCGATGGTAGGATGGCCACCGTCGCCGACAAGCGTGACGGCGGCTTGGCTCAATCCGATGTGCATGGGGGCGATTGATGGCGCGCAAGGCAAGGAAAGCGGCGGCTCGAAACAAACGCACGGCGCGGGCGCCGCTGATCCTCGTCGCCACGCGCAAGGGCGCGTGGCTGTTGCATGGCGACGGATCGCGGCGCGCATGGCGCCTCGACGGTCCGCATTTCCTCGGCCACATCGTCAGCCACCTCGTGCTCGATCCGCGCGACGGGCGCACGCTGCTGGCGGCGGCGAAAACCGGACATCTCGGCCCCACCGTATTCCGCTCGACCGATTTCGGCCGCAGCTGGAAGGAAGCGGCACGGCCGCCGGCTTTCGCCAAAGCGCCCGCGGGCGAAACGGGCCGCGCGGTCGATCACACCTTCTGGCTTGCGCCGAGCGGCGCGAGCGAGCCGGATGTGTGGTACGCGGGAACCTCGCCGCAAGGCCTGTTCCGCAGCGCGGACGGCGGCGTGACGTGGCAGCCGTTTTCGATCGTCAACGACGATCCGCAATTCCGCGCCTGGATGGGCAGCGAGCAGGGCGGCACGCCGGACGGACCCAAGCTGCATTCGATCGTCGTCGATCCGCGCGATCCCAAGCACTTCTATGTCGCCATGTCGAGCGGCGGCGTGCACGAGTCCGTCGATGGCGGAAAAAGTTTCACGCCGCTGGTCAAGGGCCTCGAAGTCGTCGACGGCTTCGATCGGGCCAATCTGGCCTTCCACGATCCGCATTGCGTGCGGCTGTGCCCGAGCAATCCGGACCGGCTCTATCAGCAGAATCACTGCGGCATCTACCGGCTCGACCGGCCGTCCGACGAATGGATCCGCATCGGCAAGACGATGCCGAAACGCGCCGGCGATATCGGATTTCCCATGGTCGTCCACCCGCGCGACGCCGACACCGTTTGGGTGTTTCCGATGGACGGCTCGACGGTCTGGCCGCGCGTCAGCCCGGACGGCGTGCCGGCGGCCTACGGCACGCGCAACGGCGGCAAGACCTGGCGCCGGCTCGATGCCGGCCTGCCGCGCCGCCAGGCTTGGTGGACGGTCAAGCGCCAGGCGATGACGGCCGACGCGCGCGATCCGGTCGGCCTCTATTTCGGGACGACGAGCGGCGAGCTGTGGGCGAGCCGCGACGAAGGCGGCAAATGGACCTGCATCGCGCGGCATTTGCCGGAAATCTACGCGGTGGAAACGGGCGAAGCGGCGCGATGAAAGTGCTGATCCCGACGCCGCTGCGATCCTACACCAAGCAGCGCGAGGTCGAAGCCAGCGGGCCGACTTTGGGCGCGGTCCTCGCCGAACTCGACCGCCGCTATCCCGGCATTCGCTTCCGCATGATCGACGAGCAGGACCGGATGCGGCCGCATATCCGCTTCTTCGTCAGCGGCGAGCAGGTCTTCGACCTGTCGCGCCCGCTCGCCGCCGCCGACGAAGTGCAGATCGTGCAGGCGCTGAGCGGCGGGTGACGGGTCGCTCAAGGCGCGCGCTAATACGGCGCTACGAATCCCGCCGCCTTCGCCGCCTTTTCCCACGCCGCAACCGCGTCGATGAGGCACGGGCCGCCGGCGGGGAGCAGCAAATAGCTTAGTGCCTCGGATAGTTCGTGCCGCGTGGAGCCGGCGGCAAACGCGCGGGCAAGATGCAGCGCCATGCCGTCATGCGTGCGGCGCGCGGCGTGGCACACGGCGGCGGCAATGTCGGCGAGCTTCGGCGCAATGCCGGCGGCGGCGGCGGCGAAGACGGCGACGTAGCGATCGGCGCCGAGCGCGCGCGGCGTCCAATCCGGCCAATGCTCGGCGGCGAAGGCCAGCGCCGGCCATGCCTCGACCGCGGCGGCGATGGCGACGGCGGCGGTCATCGCTGACTTGTCCATCCCGGCGGTCACGGCGCGGCGCAGATGAATTTGCCCGTGCGCCTCGCGCGTCGCGACTTGCAGCGCGATCCACACCGTCTCGCGCTCGACCGGCGTGAGCGCGCGCGGCCGCAGGGTGAGGCGTTCGTAATAGGCGTCGTAGGCCGCGAGCAAGCCGGGATCGGTGCCCGCGATCATGCGGTGATAGGGCAGGACGTAGCCGCGCTTCTTTTCGACGTCGGCGAGAATTTCGGCGCCGGTGGGTTCGGCGTGGGTCATGGGTTTTCTCCAACTTGCGGCGGCGCTTCCGAACCACCCAGGATCATCGCAGCGGCTTTTTCGCCGATCATCATGGCCGGTGCATGAGTGTTGGCGCTGACCAGGGCCGGCATGACCGAGGCGTCGGCGATGCGCAAGCCCGCGACGCCGCGCACGCGCAAATTCCCGTCCACCACCGAATCGGCATCGGCGCCCATGCGGCAGGTGCCGACCGGATGGAACACCGATTCGGCGGTGCGCGCGATCCAGGCATCGAGATCGGCGTCGCTCGTAACATCCGCGCCCGGCGCCAGCTCGGCGCCGCGAAACGGATCGAAGGCTTTTTGCGCGAAGATTTCGCGCAACACGCGCACGCCCTTGCGCAGCGCGATGCGATCGTGGTGAGCCGCGAGATAATTCGGGTTGATCGACGGCGGCGCCAGCGGATCGGCGCTCGCCAGGCGGATACGCCCACGGCTGTGCGGGCGCATGACATAGACATTGGCGAAGAAGCCTTCGGCCGCGCCGCGCCTTGCGCGCTTCGCCATGCCGGGCAATCGGAGCGTCGCCGTCGACAATGCAGGGCAGAAATGCGCTTGCAGATCGGGCGCGTCGAGCGCGGACTCGGATTTGAGATAGGCGCCGGCGAGCAGCGGAAACGACGCTGCCGGCCCGCGCTTGAGGACTTTCGCCTGAAACAGCGCCCAGGCCAGCCGGTCGGCGCGCAGCGCGCCATGCAGCGTGACCGGCTGCGTGCAGGCGTGCTCGACGCGGACCAGCAGATGATCCTGGAGATTGGCGCCGACCTCGGGGCGGTCGGCGACGACGCCAATTCCGAGCGCGCCGAGATGATCCGCCGGGCCAATGCCGGATTGCATCAGCAGCGCCGGCGAATTCACCGTTCCGGCGCTGAGCACGATCTCGCGCTCGGCGCGCAGCGTCGCGCGCGCGCCGCCGCGCTGCACTTCGATCCCGACGGCGCGGCCGTGCTCGAACAGGATGCGGCGCACATGGCACTTGGCGATGAGCGATAGGTTCGGCCGCGTGCGCGCGGGATCGAGGAAGGCGCGCGCCGCGCTCCAGCGTTCGCCGCGTCCGATGGTGAAGTCGTAGCGCCCGACGCCGAACGGCGCCGGCGCGTTGAAATCCTCGGCGAGCGGCAAGCCGGCCTGGCGCCCGGCTGCGATAAAAACCTCGAACAGCGGGCTCGTGCTCGGCGGCCGGGTCAGCGGCACCGGGCGCTCGACGCGCTGGAAATGCGGCAGCACGCGCTCGTAAGACCAATCGCGCAATCCGGCATTGGCCCAGGAATCGTAATCGGCGGCGAGCCCGCGGGTATAGACCATGCCGTTGATGCTCGACGAGCCGCCGACGACCTTGCCGCGCGGCCAATAAAGCTTGCGGCCATCGAGCTGCGCTTGCGGCTCTGTGAAGTACGACCAATTGCCGATGCGCGAGCGCAGCAGGCTGCCGGCCATGAGCGGGATGCGATAGAGCGGATTCCAATCGCCGCCGCCGGCCTCGATCAGCGCCACGCTGAGCGCCGGATTTTCCGACAGCCGCGCCGCCACGACGCAGCCCGCCGACCCCGCGCCGATCACGATATAGTCGAACGCTGTCACGCGAAGCCGCGGCCGGCACCCTTGGCCCAGGCGATGTAATCGGCGTAGGCGGCGGCCGGCGGAAATTGCGGGCGAAAGCCCACGTGCTCGAACAGCCGTGCCACGGCGTAGGGCGAACGGTCGCGCGCGCCGTGAAACTCGACATTGGCCTCGCCGGGATGCGCCGCGATGCGCCAGCGAAATCCGGGATATTGCGCGGCGAGCGCGTCGCACCACGCCTCGACGCTCGACACTTCGCCCGGCCCGACATTGAAGAGATGCGGCTCCGGCGCGCGGCGCTTGAGCAGCGCGCAAATCGCGCCGGCAGCGTCGCGGCTGTAAATCCAATCGCGCAGCGATGCGCGTTCGAGGATCGCCTCGCGTCCGGCTTCGGCCAGCTTCAAGCACCGATACATGGGGCTCAGGGTTTCGCGCATGCCGGTGTCGCGCTCCCACGGACCGAACACGGTGCCGATGCGGGCGGCGACGAGATTGAGCCTGGCGATGGCGCGATAGCGCAAGCCGAGCCGCTCGGCGGCGTATTTCGACACCGCGTAGAGCGTGGCCGGCGCCGGCACGGTCTTGTCTTCGTCGAGCAGGCCGGGCGCGAACGCGTTGTCGCCATAGACCGCGCCCGAACTCAGCAGCACGAAGCGCTCGACCTTGGCGCGGCTCGCCGCTTCCAGCATGTGGGCGGTGCCGGCGATATTGATCTCGACCGTGGCGGCGAAGCGTTCGGATTCCTGGCGCGCGCCGGGCGTGGCCGCCGCGGCGTGGACGACGGCGGCGGGCCGCGTTGCGGCGACGGCCGCGTCGATCGCCGCCCGGTCGCGCACGTCGCCGGCGATTTCCTTGAGGCTGCCGGGCAGCGTCGCGAATGCCGCGCGCGCCGCCGGCGGGATCGGCAGAGTGCTGAAGGCGGCAACAGTTTCGCCCTCGCCGAGCAGCGCTTCGACGAGATTGAGGCCGACGACGCCGCTGGCACCGGTCACCAGAACGGTCATGGGCGATCAAGCCGCGAGCCAGCCGCCATCGACCGGCAGCGCGACGCCGGTGATGTAGGACGATTCGGCGCTGGCCAGGAACAGCGCCGCCGCGGCGATTTCCTCGGGCTTGCCGAAACGGCCCATGGCGTGGCGCCGGCGCGAGCGCTCGCGCGCCGCGGCGGGATCGGGCGCGCGCGCAAAGGCGCTCGCCAGCATCGGCGTTTCCGTGGCGCCCGGACAGATCGCGTTCGCCCGAATGCCGAACTCGGCGTAATCCACCGCGACCGAGCGCACCAAGCTGATGACGGCGCCTTTCGACGCGGCATAGGCCGCCGTGTTGCGCGCGCCCGCCAGCGCCAGTTGCGAGGCGATGGCGATGAGCGAGCCCGATTTGCGCTCGATCATGCCGGGCAGCGCGGCCTTGAACCAAAGAAAGGTGCCGCGCGCGTTGAGCGCGAAAGTCTGGTCCCACTGCGCCTCGCTGGTTTCGCCGAGCGGCTTGCCCAGGGACATGGCGGCGGCGGTCACAACCGAATCGATCCGGCCATGCTCGCGGAGCGCTTTCGTGACCGCCGCTCCGACGAAGGCGCCGTCGGCGGCATTGCCGATATGGGCACGCGCCGCGCCGCCGGCGGCGCAAATCTCCGCCGCGATGCGCTCGACTCCGTCGGCATCGATATCGACCGCGGCCACCGCGGCACCCTCCGCCGCCATGCGCCGGGCGATCGCGGCGCCGATGCCCGAGGCGGCGCCGGTCACGATCGTGCTGTGATTGCGCAGTCGCATGGCTTCTCCCTGGCGCGCCCATCGCCCGCCGACTGTGCTATGGTCGCGAACAACGAGGCCGCGCACCCATGTTACTCGAACACAGCACTTGGCCCGAAATCGAGGCCTATCTCAAGCGCTCGACGGGGATTTTGATCCCGACCGGTTCGATCGAGCAGCACGGGCCGGGCGGCCCGATCGGCACCGACGCGATTTGCGCCGAAGCCGTCGCGCGCCGCGCCGGCGAGCTCGGCGATATCCTGGTCGGGCCGACGGTGTCGCTCGGCGTGGCGCAGTTCAATCTCGGCTTTCCCGGCACGGTGTCGCTGCGCGCCGCCACGTTCATGGCCGTGATCGGCGATTACATCCGCTCGCTGGCGCGCCAGGGCTTCGAGCGCTTCTACGTGCTCAACGGCCATGGCGGCAACATCGCGCCGGTCAACGCCGCGATCCAGGATTTGCACGGCGACGCGAGCTATCGCGCGGACCGCGGCAATACACCCGGCATCCGCTGCCGCCTGCGGAGCTGGTGGGACTATGACAAGGTCGACACGATGCGGCGCGAACTTTACGGCGAGTGGGAAGGCATGCACGCGACGCCGAGCGAAATCGCCATCGCGCAGCACGCGCATCCGGCAGTCGTCCGCGCCGTGAAGCTGCCGAAGCCGGAGAAAATCTCCGCGGCCGCGATGCGCGATCTCGGCGGCGACCGGCACAACGACGCGGACCACCACCGCCGCCGTTTCCCGGATGGCCGCATCGGCTCGGATTCCTCGCTCGCGACGCCCGAAGCCGGCGCCCGCCTGCTCGCCGCCGCCGCCGAGGGCGCGCTCGCGGATTACCGGAATTTCGTCGCGGAAACCTAGCCTTCGATCCACGAAGCAAAGCTGGCCGTCGCAGCGCTTGCCGTTCCTGTCCATCCTGCCTTCCATCTTGGACATTTTTGCGCCAAACCCTTGATCGCGCGCCGAAATCAGCCAACGACACCGGACCGGCGGCGGCGCTAAGTCCTTGATATTCTCAAAGATGTCCAGATCGCCGATTTCCCATCGAACAGCGGCCGATTTGGACACCTTCGGGCCAAGCCTTTGATCGCAAATCGAAAAATCGACCAACAGCATCGGCCCAGCGGCACCGCTAAGTCCTTGATATTCCCGAAGGCGCCGAAGGTGTCCAAAAATTTCTTATAGCCCGCCAAACAGCAGCCGATTTGGACACCTTCGGTCCAGCCAAGGTGCCTTGAGCATGGTCGCCGCTCGCCACCGTTGTTCATTATATGTTCTTTTCATGCGGGCGGCAAGCTCGGCGACGCGTAAAGCGCGGGGGCTGTCGAACCGGGGCGGGAACCGGCGTCGCGCGGCCCGAGCCCCCACCCCACCCTCCCCCGCAAAGGGGGAGGGCTTACTGTCGGTTGCAGAACTTCCTTCCCCTCCCCCATCTCGGGGGAGGCCGGGTGGGGGCTATGCAACCAGAGCGCGAACCGGTAAAAAGCGGGACGCATCTCTTTGCGAGGCGCCGCCGAAGGGATCAGTCGTCATTTCCATCCCAGAAATTTGAGGGGATGTGTCCGATTTTTGCCTGGGCATGCGCGCTAGATAGTGCTTAGTGGCAAGCATTGCATTCGGGAGGGGCTATGCGTGGAGTTCTAGCCGCGATTCTGGCTCTAGCTATGGCCCCGAGCGCGCAAGCGCAGGAGCCCGCTCCTGCCTTCATGGATGGTAACCGGCTGCATCGCGCGTGCCGCGCGGAAGAGCGCACGTTTGGCAACTGGACATGCTTTGGTTACGTGATAGCGATATCGGACGTTCTATCGTCTCGCGGGACCATAAACGGAATGCGAGCGTGCATCCCGCCCAATATCGAAGCTCAACAAGCCCGCGACATCATCGTGTCTCATTTGGATCGCAGCCCACAAATTCGACATTACAACGCAGCGACCCTCGCCGCTTACGCCTTGCAGCAGGCTTTCCCCTGTCGGGATAACTCAAACTGAGACAGTGCCTGATTTTGCGCGTGCTTGATGGCCGGACGGCTCAATCTAGAACTTCTTCATGAACCAGAGCCGCGCATGACCCGGCGGATGATCGTCGATGCGGCCGAATTCGGTGTACCCGTGGTGGCGATAAAAGTCCGGCGCTTGAAAAGTCGTGGTGTCGAGACGAATTCCGGCGCAACCGCGTGCCCGGGCAATCTCTTCGGCCATTGCCAGCAAGCGTGAGCCGATCCCTTGACGCCGGTAAGGTTCTGCAACCGCCAGTACGTCGATCGAGCACCAAGACCAATAAGTCTGCCCCCGCACGCCGCCCTGTATTTTGCCCGCGCTGTCGCGCGCAAAGATCCACAGCGGAACGTGCTTCGCCAGCTCGCCATGCCCAGTATTGTACTCATTGAGCAATGCACTCAATGCCGCAAATGGGTCTTCGGCTGATCGGGTGACTTCCTCGAGCGAAAGCGGAATGAGGGCGGTGGGCATTGGAAGTGGCCAAGCCTCAATGATGGTTTGCTACGTCAGGCGCGAAACTAGCCGGATTACAGGAATTTCGTGAGCGGAAAATAATCCTCACGGAAGCAACCGATGGTCATGGCATAGGGACGCGCTCATTCGCGCTTTCGTATGAATCCGCCGATCAGTCTACTGCCGGCCGCCATTCTCCCGCGCGCACCAGATCGTCGCGCACGCGGTCGACGGCGCCGGCGGCGATGGCGAGCATGTCGTCGATATCGGCCCGCGTCACGATCAGCGGCGGCGCGAAGCCGATCATCTCGCCTTCGGGCAAGGCGCGCATGATGAGGCCGGCGTCGCGGCACGCCTCGGCGACGCGCGCGCCGACGCGCAAGGCCGGATCGAAGCGCATGCGCCGCTTCTTGTCGGCGACGAATTCGACGCAGCCCATGAGGCCGACGCCGCGCACCTCGCCCACCATGCCGTGGCCGGCGAACAGTTCGCCGAGGCGGCGATTGAGATAGGCGCCGACGACGCGCGCGTTTTCGACCAGGTTTTCGCGCGCGACGATGTCGAGATTGGCCAGCGCCACGGCGGCGCCGAGCGGATGCGCGGCATAGGTGAAACCGTGCGCGAAGGGCCCGAAATTGTCCGAGCCCTGTTCCAGCCAGCGCCACACTTTCTCGCCGACAATGCTGCCGGCGAGCGGGAAATAGCCGCTGGTGAGACCCTTCGAGATCGTCATCAGATCGGGCCGCATGCCGTACAGCGTCGAGCCGAAATCGGCGCCGAGCCGGCCGAATCCGCACACCACTTCGTCGGCCATCAGCAGCACGTCGTGCTTGGCGAGAACCTTCTGGATCGCGTTCCAATAACCCTCGGGCGGCGGAATGATTCCGCCCGAGGCCATGACGGGCTCGCCGATGAAGGCGGCCACCGTTTCCGGCCCCTCGGCTTCGATCAGCGCATCGAGTTGCCCGGCGCAGTAGCGCGCGTATTCGGCTTCGCTCATCGCCGGATCGTCGCGCCAATAATAATAGGGTGCGAGCGTGTGGCGGACCGGGCCGAGCGGCAGATCGAAGGCGCGATGCAGATTGGGAAGGCCCGAAAGACTGCCGGCCATGATGGTGAGGCCGTGATAGGCGCGCTGCCGCGCGATGATTTTCTTTTTCTTCGGGCGGCCGAGCACGTTGTTGACGTACCACACGATCTTGATCTGGGTTTCGTGCGCGTCGGAGCCTTGCAGGCCCCAGAAAATCTTGCTCATGCCCGGCGGCGCCAGGCGCAGCACGCGGTCGCTGAGGCGGATCACCGGCTCGCTGGAAAATCCCGCATGGCCGTGAAAATAGGCGAGGCTCTCGGCCTGCTTCGCCATCGCCTCGGCGATCTCGCGCCTGCCGTAGCCGACATTGACGCACCACAGCCCGGCGAAAGCGTCGATGAACTCCCGGCCGTGCTGGTCGCGGATGCGGATGCCGCTGGCGCCGCTGACGATGAACGGATCGCCCAGCTCGCCCGAAGCGAACCGGCGCAGGTCGGTGTTGGGATGGAAGACGCTGTGCCGGTCGAGCGCTTCGAGCGGCTGGTTGTGGGCGGGATCGTGCGCGCGTTCAATCATGGGGGACCCGTCGGCGAAGCGGTTGCAGCCGCCCAATGGGGCGGCTAGGCTTTGGCATTGGGATCAAACGGGAGGAAGCAGACCATGAATCGATTTCGTTTCACACTGGCCGCATCGGCGGCCTTTGCCGCCGGCGCCAGCGCCGGCGCCGCATCGGCGCAAAATCTCGCGGTCGGCATATTCGGCGGCACCTTCGCCGAAAACACCCGCGCCTGCGTCGCCGCCGATTTCGAGAAGGCGAACAACGTCAAGGTGCAATTCGTGCTCGGCAGCTCGACGCAGAATCTCGCCAAGCTGCGCGCCACCAAGGGCAATCCCGAACTCAACGTCGCCTATATGGATCTCGCCATCGCGACCCAGGCGGTCAACGAAGGCCTGCTCGCCAAGCTCGATACAGGCAAGCTCACGAACTACGCCAACGTCTACGACTCCGCCAAGCAGAAGGACAGCCGCTTCGTCGGCATGATGTATGGCGCCAGCGCCATCGCCTACAACCCGAAGCTGGTCAAGGAAGCGCCGACCTCGTGGGCCGATCTGTGGAAGCCGGAATACAAGGGCAAGCTGGCGATCGGCGATATTTCGGGCACCACGGGCATTCACCTGGTGATCGCGGCGGCGCGGCTGCGCGGCGGCTCGATCGACAATGTCGATCCCGGCTTCGCAGCGATCAAGGAACTCAAACCCAACGTGGTGATGATGTACAGCCAGGCCGATCAGGTCGTGCCGCTGTTCGAGCGCGGCGATATCGCCATCGCGGTCTGGTATCCGGATCGCGTCGGCGCCGCGGCGGCGAAAGGGCTTTCGGTCAAGGTCGCGTTCCCGAAGGAAGGCGCGATCGGCATCCTGCCCACGGTCTCGGTGCCCGAAGGCAGCAAGAACAAGGCGATGGGCGAGAAGTTCATCGACGCGCTGCTCTCGCCCGCCGGCCAAAAATGCTTCGCCGAGAAGCAATTTGCCGGTCCGGTCAACAAGAAGGTCGTGCTCGACGCGGCGCTGGCCGCGGTTCTGCCCTATGGGCCGAGCGTCGACAAGATGCATTTCCCCGATCCGGAAAAGACCGCGAAAGCGCTGCCCGCGTGGAACGAGCGCTGGGGCCGCGAAATCGCGCGCTAAGCTCCGCCGGCGCGGCGATGTTCCTCGATGACCGACCTCCGGCTTGACCGGCTCGTAAAGCGTTACGGGCCGGTCACCGCCGTCGACCATGTGAGCCTCGCGCTCCCCGAGGGCCGCTTCCTGTCGCTCGTGGGGCCGAGCGGCTGCGGCAAGACCACGGTTCTGCGCATGATCGCCGGGCTCATCGACCCGGATGGCGGGCGGATTCTCGTCGGCGGCCAGGACATCACCGAAGTCGCCGTGCACCGGCGCAATCTCGGCCTGGTGTTCCAATCCTACGCGCTGTTCCCGCACATGACCGTGTTCGAGAACGTCGCCTTCGGCCTGCACCGGCGCGGCGTCGCCAAGACCGAGATCGAAACGCGGGTGCGCCGCGCCCTCGCCATGGTCCGCCTCGACGGCCTGGCCGGGCGCGCGCCGAAGCAGCTTTCGGGCGGCCAGCAGCAGCGCACGGCGCTGGCCCGCGCCCTCGTCGTCGAGCCGCGCCTGCTCTTGCTCGACGAGCCGTTCAGCAATCTCGATGCCCTGCTGCGCGAGGAGATGCGGTTCGAGATCAAGCGGCTGCAGCAGGACATCGGCATCACGACGCTGTTCGTCACGCACGACCAGGCCGAGGCGCTGGGCATGGCCGATCTCGTCGCCGTGATGAACGCTGGCCGGATCGAGCAGATCGACGCGCCCAAGGAACTTTATCGCCGGCCGGCCAGCGCCTTCGTCGCGCATTTCATCGGCCGCGCCAATCTCCTGCCGGGACGCGTCGCGGGCGGCGCGGCGCGCATCGCGCTCGATGGCGGGCCGAGCCTGCCGATCAAAGCGCCGCTGCCCGATGGGCGCTACAATCTCGTCTTGCGCCAGGAGCATCTTCGCTTCCTCGCGGCGGATGCGGCCGGCGGCGCCATTGGATTGCCCGGCACCATCGTCGTCGCCTCCTTCACCGGCGCCGCGTCAAGCTATCTCGTGCGGCTCGATCTTGGCCGCGACGTGCAAGTCAGCCTTGCCGGCGAGCCGGCGGCGCAGACGCCGGCGGCGCACGCGCCGGGCGCGAAAGTCTTCGTCGCCTGGGAACCGGCCGACGCCGTCGTCGTGCCGGCGGAGGCGGCGCCGTGACGCTCGCGCGCGCGCTCGACCGGCGCGGCCTCGGCCTGCTCTCGCCGCCGCTCCTGTTGCTGCTCGCGGCGTTTCTCGTGCCCGTGCTGTTCATGCTGCCGACGAGCTTCAAGCCCTATATTCCGGGCCGCGGCATCGGCGACGGCTTCACGCTTGAGCATTACGCCAAGGCGCTGACCGATCTCTACTATCTCGAAATCATCGGCCGCACCTTGCTGCTGGGCACGATCGTGACCTCGATCTGCCTGCTCCTCGGCTATCCGCTCGCTTATTTCCTGGCGCGCACCAAGTCGCGCTGGCGGCCCTGGCTCATGCTGCTGGTGGTTTTTCCGCTGCTGCTCAACCTCGTCGTCCGCACCTTCGGCTGGATCGCGCTGCTCGCCAACCGCGGCCTGATCAACGATACGCTGATCGGGCTCGGCTTGATCGAATCGCCGGTCAAGCTGCTGTTCAATTTCACCGGCATTTTGATCGGCTTGTCGCACATCTATTTGCCCTTCATGGTCCTGGTGCTGACCGGCTCGATCCGCAATGTTCCGCGCGACGCCGAGGACGCGGCGCGCACGCTGGGCGCCGGCGCGCTGGCGACGTTCTGGCGCGTCACGCTGCCCTTGAGCCTGCCGGGCATTCTCGCCGGCGCGATCCTGGTTTTCGTTTTGACCGTGAGCGCCCTGGTGACGCCGCGCCTGCTCGGCGGGCCGGCCTACAAGGTGATGTCGACGCTGATCTACGACCAATTCCTGCAAATCCTGAATTGGCCGGCGGGTGCGGCGATGTCGTTCATCCTGACGGTCATCGTCATCGGCCTGATCGCGCTTTCGAGCCGCGCGGCGCGGCGCGTGGGCGCCGGGCCGTGAGCGCCGCGTGGCGCCAAGGCGAGCGCTGGCGCCGCCGCGCCTTGGCCGGCTTCGCGGCGGTGCTGCTCGCCTTTCTCATGCTGCCGGTCGTCGTCGTCGTCCTCGCCTCGTTCACCAACACGTCTTACCTGACGATCCCGCCGCGCGGCCTGACGCTGCGCTGGTACGCGGCGGTGCTCGACGATCCGGACTATATCTCGGCGCTGTGGTTCAGCCTGACGCTCGCCGTCACGGTGACGGCGGGAACCATCGCGCTCGGCACCGCGGCCGCCTATGCCCTGGCGCGGCGCGCCGTGCCGGGATCGTCGCTCATCATGGCGCTGCTGCTGTCGCCGCTGGTGTTTCCCGGCGTCGTCATCGGCGTGGCGCTGCTGCAATATTATTCTCTGATCGGCTTGCGCGGCAGCTTTGCCGGCCTGGTTCTCGCGCACCTCGTCATCACCCTGCCCTATACGGTGCGCACGATCCTCGCCAGCCTGGCCGGCGCCGATCCCGAGATCGAGGCGGCGGCGCGCGTGCTCGGCGCCAATCCCTGGGTCGCGTTTTGGAAAACCACGCTGCCGCTGATCCGCCCCGGCATCGCGGCGGGCGGCCTGTTCGCATTCATCACGTCCTTCGATAACGTGCCGGTGACGATTTTCATCCTCGGCACGCGCAACATGACCCTGCCGGTCAAGATTTTCTCGGCGATCGAATATGGCGTCGATCCCTCGATCGCCGCCCTGTCCACCATCCTCATCGCCGGCACGGCGCTGTTTTTGGTGGCGGCCGAGCGCTGGATCGGCTTCCATCGCTACGCCTGACCTGGAGACTGCAATGCCGCTCACCCGCCACGGCTTCCCCGCCATGCTCACCTTCGATCTCGACGCCGAAACGCTGTGGACGGCGCGCGACCCGAAGAACGCCGACAAGCCGATCACGCTGTCGCAGGGCCGTTACGGCTGGAAGGTCGGCATGGGCCGCATCCTCGACCTGCTCGACCGCTACGCGATCAAGGCGACGTTCTTCGTGCCCGGCCTCGTCATCCAGCAGCATCCGGCGCTGATGGACGACGTGCTGAAACGCGGCCACGAGATCGGCCATCATAGCTGGTCGCATGCCTGGATCCTGACGCTCACGCCGGAGCAAGAGCGCGAGGAAATGGAAAAAGGCATCGAGATCATCAAGCGCGTCACCGGCCGCGCCCCGGCCGGCTACCGCTCGCCCGCCGCCGAATTCAGCGCCATCACGATGACGCTGATGCGCGACTACGGCTTCGGCTATTCCTCGAATTTTTTCGACGACGATTCGCCCTATCTGCTCGAGGTCGACGGCAAGCTCACCGATATCGTCGAGTTTCCCTTCGCCTGGGTGCTCGACGACGCGCCGTTCTTCCTCTACTCGATCACGCTGCCCGGCCGCACCATGCACCCGCCCTCCTCGGTGCTCGAAGCCTGGATCGACGAGTTCGACACGCTCTACGCCGAGGACCGCGAATTCGTGCTCGCCATGCACCCGCAGATCATCGGCCGGCCGTCGCGCATCACGATGCTGGAAAAGCTCATCAAGCACATGCTGGCGCGGCCCAAGGTGTGGTTCGCGCGCTGCGACCAGGTCGCCGAGGAAGTGCGGCCCTATCTCAAGAAGAACGGCATCACGCAAATGGGCAGGCGGGCCTGAGGCGATGGACAGCAACGATCTCGCCGGCCGGCATATCCTCATCACCGGCGCCGCCTCGGGCATCGGGCGCGCCTGCGCCGCGCTGTTCCAGGCGAAAGGCGCGAGGGTGGCGCTGCTCGATCGCGACGAAGCGGTCATGGCCGCGGCGCGCGCCATCCCGGGCGCGCACGGCGCCGTCGCCGATGTCGCCGATTCGGGCGCGGTCGACCGCGCCGTCGCCGACGCGGCGCGCGAGATGGGCGGCATCGACGGCGTCGTCAACGGCGCCGGCTGCGATCTGACCGCGGCCATCGGCGACATGAGCGACGCCGATTGGCAGCGCATCATCGGCATCAATCTCAACGGGCCGTTCCATGTCTGCCGCGCCGCCGAGCCCTGGTTGCGCAAGGCCGAGGCGGCGACGATCGTCAACATCGCCTCGGGCGCGGCGCTGGCGCCGATCCGCCACCGCACCGCCTATTGCGCGGCCAAGGCCGGGCTCGTCATGTTCAGCAAGACGCTCGCCATCGAGCTGGCGCCCTCGATCCGCGTCAACGCGGTGTGCCCCGGCATCGTCGATACGCCGATGTTCCGCGGCTCCTACATGAACGCGCCGGACCGCGAGGCGGAGCTGAAACGCATTCTCGACCGCTACCTCATCCGCCACGTCGCCACGCCGGGCGAAATGGCCGGCGCGGTTCTGTTTCTCACCAGCCGGGCTTCGTCGTACATCACGGGCACGGCGCTCGCCGCCGATGCCGGGAGGACCTTCCATTGAGCGCGCCCAGTCCCGCAACGCGTCTCGCGATCGTCACCGGCGCCGCCAACGGCATCGGCCGCGCCACGGCGCTGCGCCTCGCCGAGGACGGCTGCGATCTGGTCATTATCGATATCGAAGACGCGCCGTTGCGCGAGGTCGCGGCGGCGATCGCCAAGAAAGGCCGGCGCTGCATCGACAAGATCGTCGATTGCCGCGACGAAGCGGCGATCGCGCGCGCCTTCGCCGAAATCGAAAGCGCCGGCCCGGTCGATATCCTGGTCAACAATGTCGGGCAAAGCGCGCGCGAGCGCGGCTCGGAATTCTGGCAATCGAAGCCCGAGGTCTGGCGCTTCGTGCTCGAAATCTCGCTGCTCTCGGCGATGCATTGCGCGCGTCACGTGGTGCCCGGCATGCGCGAGCGCAAGCGCGGCCGGATCGTCAACATGTCGTCGGATTCGGCGCTCGTCGGCGATGTCGGCCTGGTCGATTACGCCAGCGCCAAGTCCGGCCTGCTCGGCTTCACGCGCTCGCTGGCGCGCGAGCTGGCGCCGTTTCAGGTCACCGTCAACGCCATCTGCCCGGGCGCGATCCGCACCAGGGCACATAACCGGCTGCCGCGCGCGACCATCGACCGCGTGCGTAACGGCGTGCCGATGGGCTACGTCGCCGAGCCCGAGGATGTGGCGCACGCGGTTTCCTTCCTCGCCAGCGAAGGCGCGCGCTACGTGACCGGCCACACGCTGCTGGTCGATGGCGGGCGCTGGATGCTCTAGGCCGTGACCGCCTCGCTCACCGAGCTGACCGCGTCGGACGCGTCCGATCTCATCGGCGCCGGCAAGATTTCGCCGGTCGAACTGACGCGCGCCGTTCTCGATCGTATCGAGCGATTGCAGCCGGCGCTCAACGCCTTCATCACGGTCTGCGGCGAACGCGCGCTCGCCGAAGCGCGCGCTGCCGAGGCCGCGATCCGGCGCGGCGAAAGGCGCGGGCCGCTGCACGGCCTGCCGTTCTCGGTCAAGGATCTGGTCGATACCGAAGGCGTGCGCACGACCTTCGGCTCGCTCGTGCACAAGGACAACGTGCCCACGGACGACGCCGTCGCCGTCGCGCGCCTGCGCGCCAAGGGCGCGATCCTCATCGGCAAAACCACGACGCCCGAATTCGGCCACAAGCCGTTCACCGAGGACCCAATGTTCGGCCGCACGCGCAATGCCTGGAGCGCGGCCCACACGTCGGGCGGATCGAGCGGCGGCGCCGCGGTGGCGGTCGCGGCCGGGCTGGCGCCGCTCGCGATCGCGACGGACGGCGGCGGCTCGACGCGCATTCCCGCCGCGTGCAACGGCGTCGTCGGCTTCAAGCAGAGCATCGGCATCGTGCCGCACAGCCAGGCGCCCGACGCCTTCGGCAATTATTCCTATGTGACGCCGATGACGCGCACGGTGCGCGACACGGCGCTCATGCTCGACGCCATGGCGGGGCCGCATCCGAGCGATCCGTGGTCGGTGCCGGTGGCGGCGGATTTTCTCGCCGCGGCAACGCCCTTGGCGAGCCTCAAGGGCGTGCGCATCGGAGTCCGCGCGCTGCTGGGCAATACGCGCCTTGCCGGCGATGTCGCGGCTGCGTTCGCGCGCGCGCTCAAGGCCCTGGCGGCGCACGGCGCCGCGGTCGAGGAGATCGCCGAACCGTTCGAGAGCACCGAGCCGATCTGGCGCGTCATCAATCATTCGACGTGGCGCGCGCGCTTCCAGCCGCTGCTGGCGAAACACCGCGCGATCATGAGCCCGACCCTGGCGCGCCAGGTGGACGAGGCCGCCGCCTTCAGCGCCGAGGAATTCCAGACCGCGGCGATGGCGCGCACCGTCCTATTCCGCAAGATTCAAGCCTGGTTCGAGCGCTTCGATCTCGTCGCGACGCCGACCTTGTCGCGCACGGCACTGGCGATCGACCACGATCTGTTCGCGCCCATCGAGATCGACGGCATCGCCGCCGATACGGTCCGCCGATCCTGGTATCCCTACACGCTGCCGTTCAATCTCACCGGCCATCCCGCCGTCTCGCTGCCGATCGGCGCGGACGCGGCGGGCTTGCCGATCGGCCTGCAACTCATCGGCAAGCTGCGCGGCGATCGCGAGCTTGTCGCCCACGCCGCGACGCTTGAGGCCATGGTCTCGCCCCGTCCGGCGCTTCCAGCGCTTTGACATGAACGAACCGGCGCCGCAGAAGTTTTTCGGCCAGCCTCAAACTGCTGGCGCCGATTCTCACCGGCGCGACCTTCAACGGGTTTGCTTCGCCCGCGCTGTCGACCATCATGGCGGTGCAGATCGCGGCCAGCGGCGCGCCGGCCAAGGCCGTGGGCATCGTCGTCGGCGAGTCAATTTGTCGGCGTCATCGTCGGCTGCTACGCGCTGCCGCGCCTGATCCTGGCGCTCGGCCCGGTGCGCGCCTTTGCGCTGTTCATGGGGCTTTCGGCCGCCGTCACGCTCGCCATCGCCTTCGTGCCGTCGCTGCCGGCCTGGATCGCATTGCGGTTCGGCAGCGGGCTCTGCATGGCGGCGATATTCATGGTCATCGAAAGCTGGATCAACCAGCAGATCGCGCCGAGCCATCGCAGCCGCATCATCGCCGTCTACGTGGTCTTGGCGGTGAGCGCCGGCTCGTTGGCACCGCTGGCGCTCAATATCGTCGATCCGCTCGGCCGCGGTCTCTATTTCATCATCGCCGTCGTCTTCGCGCTCGCGCCGCTGGCGATGGTTCTGCAATCGCCGCGGGCGCCGGTCTTCGAGCACAAGAGCGCGATCCGCCTCGCCTCGGTGTTCGTCATTTCCCCGGGCGGCGTCATCGCCTGCTTCGCGCACGGCCTGATCAACGCGGCCATATCGCAAGGCATCGCGGTCTATTTCGAGCGCGCCGGCTTCGGCCACGTCATGCTGTCGATCTTCCTCAGCGCGGCGACCTTGGTCGGCGTCGCCCTGCAAATGCCGATCGGCATGGCGGCCGATCGCCTGGGGCGGCGCTATGTGCTGCTCGTCTTGTCGGCATTGCTGTTCCTCGCCGCCCTGCCCCTCGCCATCACCGCGGCGCCGTCGCTCAGCTTCGTCCTCGTCGCCGGCGTCGCGCTCGCGGCGCTGGCGCAGCCGCTTTACAGCCTGGGCACCGCGCTGACCAATGCCCGCCTCGCCGGGCGCGATTTCGTCAGCGTCGCCGGCGGTTTGCTGCTGGCTTGGGCGCTCGGCTCGGCCGCCGGGCCGCTGATCGCCACGGCACTGATGGACGAATTCGGCCGATCGGCGCTGTTCATCTACATCGCCGTCACCGCCTTCCTGCTGCTCGCCGCCATCCTGCAGCGCATCCTGGCGCGCGAACCGCCCGACCCAGTCCCGGCACCGCCGACGCCGCCGACGCGCTCGTGATGCGCTACCGCCAATCCGCCTGCGCATCCGGCAATGTGCAGGCGCGATAGACGATGGCGGCAACCAGCAGCGCCGCCATGCGCAGTTCCGCCGGCGCGGCCTTGTCGATCGTGTCGGCGGCGGTGAGCACGTAGCGCAAATTCGATTGCGGTTCGTCGAAGCCGGCGACGAGGCGGAAGGCGGGGATGCCCGCCATGGCGAAATTGTAGTGGTCGGAATTCGCCATCAGCGGGCGGCACAGGCCGAGATCGAGGCCCACCGCTGCCGCGCATTCGAGCAGGAAACCGTCGAGCTTGGCGAAGCCGCTGGTCAGCGCGCGAGGCGCGGGCTGCCGGCGACCGAATCGAGATTGACGTTGAGCTTGATGCGGCTGCGTTCCGCCGCGCTCAAGGCGGCGACATGGCGTTGCGAGCCGGTCAGCGCCCATTCCTCGACGGTGAAGACGCAAAGGCGCAAGCCGCGCCGCAACGTGGCCGCCACCGGCGTCAGGGCGCGGAACACGGCGAGCGCGGCGGCCAGGCCGGTGGCGTTGTCCATGGCGCTTTCGGCCAGCGAATGCCCGTCGATATGGGCGCTGAGCACGATCCAATCGCCGCCGGCGCCCGGCAGCTCGGCGATGATGTTGTCAGCCTGGGCCGGCGCCTCGGTCGTCGCCAAGTTGAGGCGCGCGACCGGCCGCGCGCCGCCGCGCCGTGCGAGGAGCGCGGCACCTTCCGCGGAAATGCCGAAGGCGGGGATGCGGCGCTCCTCCGCCATGCCCGCCGAACCGGCGACGGGGCCGATCCCGGCATGCGGATTGGCGATGAGAAATCCGGCGGCGCCGCGCTCGATCGCCCAGCCGAGCTTGCGCCGGCGATGGATCGTGCCGTCGGCGAACATGTATTCGTGCCGCACCAAGACGATGCGCCCGGCGATCTCGCCGGCGTGCGCTTCGAAGGCTTCGGGCGTGCCGCGCCCGAGATCGACGACTTCGGCCGTGAGGCCCGCCGCCGCCGTGGGCGCCGCGCGCAGCAAGGGGTGACAGGCCAAGGGCCGCGGCGCGTCGCCGGCGAGCGCCACCTCCGCGTGCGTCGCCTGCCAGCCGTCATAGGCCGATGGTTTCCCGGCGGACGGCGATGCCCGGCAGCTTTTCGAGGCTCGCCGCCACGAGCGCGGCCGCGCGCCGCTCGCTGTCGCTGCCGGCGACGCGTCCGCCGCAGCGCGCAATGGCGGCGAATTCGTTCCACAAGAACGCGTCCGCCGCGACCGAACCGAGAACCTGCTGCAATCCCGCCATCGTCCCCGCCAATCGCCGCTTACTTGAATGCGCCCCGAAGCTCATTCACAATGGCGGCACATGCGGCACAATAGCCGCAAAACTCGCCCGCGTCAGGGCGCGGTGAGGGCATGGAAAATTCGATCGTCGAACGCGCCGGAGAACGGCCGGCGGCGGCTCAGCGGCAAGCCGCGGGGCTGATCGCGGCCGATCGCCTATCGAAGAGCTTCGGCAAGATCGACGTGCTCCACACCGTGTCGATCGCCGTCATGGAGCGCGACGTGGTCTGCGTCATCGGGCCGAGCGGATCGGGCAAGACGACGCTGCTGCGCTGCTTCGCGCTGCTCGAACCGCCGACCGCGGGGCGCATCGCGATGAACGGCGTCACCGTCGCCGCCAGCCAATCGACCGCGGCGATCGCCCGCGCGGCGCGCGCGGTGCGCGCCGATATCGGCATGGTGTTCCAGCATTTCCATCTGTGGCCGCACATGTCGGTGCTGCAAAACCTCATCGAGGCGCCGATGCGCGTGAAACGCATGAGCCGCGACGCCGCCGTGCCGCTCGCCGAAGCGCTGCTCGCCAAGGTCGGCCTCGGCGACAAGCGCGACGCCTATCCGCACCGGCTTTCGGGCGGCCAGCAGCAACGCGTCGCCATCGCCCGCGCGCTGGCGATGAACCCCAAAGTCATGCTGTTCGACGAAGTGACCTCGGCGCTCGACCCCGAGCTGCGCCGCGAAGTGCTCGGCGTGATGAAGGATTTGGCGCACGAGGGCATGACGATGCTCGTCGTCACGCACGAAATGAATTTCGCGCGCCGGGTCTCGAACCGCGTCATCTTCATGGATCAAGGCCGCATCGTCGAGGAAGCGGCCCCCGCCGCCTTCTTCGAGCGCCCGCGCACCGAACGCGCGCAGCGTTTCTTGCAGCAATTCGAGGATTGAAAACCGCAACAGGGAGGAACAGAAAATGATATCGCTCGGCACCATCGTCCGCACTCTCGCCGCCACGGCAATCGCCGTCGGCCTCGCCTTCGCCGCTCCGGCCGAGGCGCAGCAGCAATCGCGGCTTTACGAGATCACCAAGGCCAAGAAGCTGCGCGTCTGCATCTTCCCGCTCTACTATTCGATTTCGTTCCGCAACGCGCGCACCGGCCAGCTTGAAGGAATCGACATCGATCTCTCGCGGGAGCTCGGCAAGGAGCTCGGCGCCGAGGTGCAATATGTCGAAACCAGCTTCGGCACCTTCATCGCCGACCTGCAGGCCAACAAGTGCGAGATCGGCATGTTCGGCGTCGGCGCCACGCTGCGCCGCGCCCAGGCGGTCGAGTTCAGCAAGCCCTATCTCGTCACCAATATTTACGCCGTCACGCGCAAGGACGGAAAGATCAAGACCTGGGACGATGTCGACAAGGCCGGCGTCAAGGTCGCCGTCTCGCTCGGCAGCTACATCGAAGTGTTCATGAAGGGCTATCTCAAGACCGCGAAGATGATCGCCATCGCGCCGCCCGGCGACGCGCGAGGCCGAGCTGGCCGCGCGCCGGGTCGACGTCATCATGACCGACTTCCCGACGGCGATTAAGGTGACCGACGAGTTCGATTGGGCGACTTACATCCTGCCCAAGGAGAAGCTCGCGGTGACGCCCTATGCCTATGTCGTGCCCGCCGGCGACCAGATCTGGCTCAACTACATCAATCTGTTCGTCGACACGATCAAGCTCGACGGCCGCCTGATGCAATTCGCCAAGAAGCACAAGCTCGATCCGATCGTCGCGCCGTAAGCGCAAGCGAGCGACACGGGGCGCCGCGCGGTCCGCCGGCGCCCCGTTTTATTGTCCGGAGCAAGCGATGTTCACATATCAATTCCGCTGGGACGTCATCTCCTCCAGCTTTCCGTTTCTCATGTCCGGTCTCGGCATGACGCTGATGATCTCGGCCGCGACGCTGGTTTTGGCGCTGCTCGGCGGGCTGCTGATCGCGCTGATGAACATGTCGCGTTTCGCGCCCATTCGCTGGATCGCGGTCGGCTTCGGCGAGATCATCCGCAACACGCCGATCCTGGTGCAGCTGCTCTGGGTCTATTACGTGCTGCCGATCGTGTTCGAATTCCGCATCAGCGCGATCACGGCGTGCATCATCGGGCTGTCGATCTATTCCTCGGCCTTTATCGCCGAAGCCTATCGCGCCGGCATCCAGGCGATCCCGAAAGGCCAGCGCGAGTCGGCGCAGGTGCTCGGCCTCACGTCGGCGCAGGCGTTCTGGCGCATCGTGTTTCCCCAGGCGATCCGCATCATCCTGCCGCCGCTGGCGACCAATTTCGTGCTGCTCATCAAATATCTCGTCGCTCGCCTCGGTCGTCTCGGTCGGCGAGATCACGCGCCGGGGCATGGAGCTGTCGTCCTCGACCTTCCGGCCGCTGGAAATCTTCACCTTCATCGCCGTGGTCTATTTCTTCATCTGCTGGCCGCTCACCATGTCGATCCGGGCCTGGGAATCGCGCATGGCCCGGCGCTGACGATGGCGGCTTCCGCGGCGCGCGCAAGCCTGAAGCGGCGCCTCGCCGAAACGCGCGGCGACTTGCTCGACATGGCGCGCAAGCTGGTGGCGGCGCCCAGCGCCAATCCGCCCGGCGATACGCGCGAAGCGGCGCGGGTGGCGAAGTCGCTGCTGCAAGCGATCCCGGGCATCGAGCTCGTCGAGGTCGAGCCGCGGCCCGGCTTCGTCAGCATCGCGGCGCGTATCGCCGGCGCGCGGCCGGGCCGCCGGCTGGTGTTCAACGGCCATCTCGATACGTTTCCGGTCGGCGATGCCGGCCAATGGCGGCACGATCCGCTCGGGGGCGCCGTCGAGGCCGGCCGGCTGTTCGGCCGCGGCGCTTCCGACATGAAGGGCGGGATCGCCGCTTCGATCCTGGCGCTGCGGCTGCTCGCCGAGCGGCGCGCTGCGATTGCCGGCGAAGTCGCGATCACGCTTGCCGCCGACGAAGAATCGATGGGGCCGCACGGCACCAAGCACATGCTCGACCATGTGCCCTTCGCGCGCGGCGACGCGATGATCTGCGGCGATGCCGGTTCGCCCAGCGTCCTGCGCTTCGGCGAGAAGGGCCTGCTGTGGATCGAGATCGAAGCCACGGGCAAGCCGGCCCATGGCGCCCATGTCCATCTCGGCGACAACGCCATCGACCGGCTGCGCGCCGCGCTCGACCGGCTTGCGGCGTTGCGCGACATCAAGGTGAAGGCGCCCGTCGCCGTCGCCGCGGCGATCCGCCGATCGCGCAAGATTTCCGAGCCGCTCTCGGGCAAGGGCGAGGCGCGCACGCTCGGCAGCGTGACCGTCAATATCGGCACGATCGCGGGCGGCATTTCGCCCAATCTCGTACCCGCGACCGCCAAGGCGGCGGCCGATATCCGCGTGCCTGTCGGCGTCACCCAGGCGCGGATGGAAAAGTCGATCGCGCGCCGGCTCGGCAAGCTGCCGGGCGTCCGCTATCGCATCCTGCGCCGGTTCGAGCCGAACTGGACCGATCCCGGCCACGAAATCATGCGCCTGTGCGCGGCCAACGCGAAGGCCGCGACCGGCAAGCCCGTCGCCGTCAACATGCGCGTCGGCGCGTCGGACGCGCGCTGGTACCGGCTCTACGGCATCCCGACCGTCGTCTACGGCCTGGCGCCGCACAACATGGGCGGCCCCGACGAATACGTCACCCTCGCCGACCTCCACGCCGTCGCCGAAGTCCATGCGCTGACGGCGTTCGATTTTCTGCAGGAGCGATAGAGTTCTCTATCCGCAATTTCGACCGCTTGCGCTCGCTTCCAAGAGCACGCAATGTTTTGTCACCCCGGGCGAAGGCCCGGGGACCGGCCTTTGAGCGTGGCGGGTTCATGCCGACGAATTCATTTGGCGATTCGGCAAGCGCATGATCCTCGCGGTGCCCAGCGTGGAAAATCTCGGCGCACAAGGCCTGGGGCGTGAACTCATAGGCCGACATTGGCCAGCCCGCAACGCAGATGTCCGCTTCCGGATCGATAGCGGTCTTTCCTCTCGTGGCTCCGCATGTTGCAAATGTGCCATAAGCGGACCTTTGCTGCGGGAACGCAATATTTGCGTCCAACTCTTATCTCATCCCTCCAGGTCAAGGCGTGCTATTGTTGTTGCACGAAACGCGACTCTCAGCCTTGGGGACATCGGCTCGCGCGCGCCGATGAGGTCATCGAATGACGATCCGAGAGCCAATGATGAACAGTGACCCGACGATCGGGCGGCGCCGGTTCTTGTGGGGTCTTCTGGGCGCGACGCTGCCGGCGCCGCTCGCTCGGGCCCAGACCGCCGAAAGAGTCCGTCGAGTCGGGTTCATGGATAATCTGCCCCCCTCGCACGCGCTTGCGGCCCCGCTTTGGCGCATTTTCCACGAGGAACTGCACACGCGCGGCTGGAGGGAAGGCCACAACCTACTCATCGAAGCGCGCTGGGCCGAAGGCCGCGTCGAACGCTTCATCGACTTCGCCGACGAGTTGGTCGGCCTCAATCTCGACCTCATCGTGACCATCGGCTCCGAAGCAACCGATGCAGCGCGCAAAAAAACCGCGACTATACCCATTGTCATGGTGGGTCCGTCGCACCCGGTCGAGGCCGGATTCGTTGCTTCGCTGGCACGGCCGGGTGGCAACGTCACCGGTGTCACGAATCTGCTCAACGAACTTGTGGTGAAGCATCTTGAGCTTCTCAAGGAACTCAAGCCCGGGATCGAACAGGTGGGGGTGGTCTGGAGTCCGAACAACCCGGGCTCGGCGCTCGGCTTCAAGACGTTGGAGGGGACGGGCGCTCGCCTAGGCCTCGCGATTCTGTCGCTGCCAGTTGCGAAGCCGGAAGATTTGGATGCAGCCTTCGCGACGATCCTGCGCGCCCGGCCGCAGGCATTGCATGTGCATCCGACGCGCCCCATCGGCGTGCGCGCGCTGCGCATTGGGTCTTTTGCCGTTGAGCAGAAATTGCCGACGATCTCCGCGTCCAGCGGGTTCGTGCGGGCAGGATTCTTATTGTCCTACGGCGCCAACGTCACGGAAATGTGGCGCCGCGCCGTGTATTATGTCGATCGCATCCTTAGGGGCGCCCGGCCGGCTGAGATGCCGGTCGAACAGCCGACCAGGTTCGAGCTGGTCATCAACCTAAAAACGGCGAAGGCGCTCGAGTTCACGATCCCGCCGGCCCTCCTCTTCCGGGCCGACGAGATAATTGAATAAGGCGGCGCTGGATGTCCGCTCAGGGTCAGGGGCGGGAATCAGAGGGCCGAGGGTAAAGCGTCAGGTTCCGGGCCTTAAGCGGACCAAATCGGCCGCAAGGTCTGCTCAAAGCAAAGAAGCTGACGTTCTGACCGGTGGGCCTTGAAAGCCGAATTGTGATATTTTCGGATGCTGGCAAAATTTTTTGACCGGATAGAATCTGCCAGTGTACTCTACCAATTTATGTCTGGAAGAAAGTGCCACATGAAGCGCGGCCCCGGAGAACAATCCGAAACGAAAAGGTTCGAAGCGCTCTACGTCAGGGCGCAATCCCCCGTCATGTTGTCCATCGAACGCAGCGTTTGTGGTTGCGACTACGGGGGTAATAGCTGGACCACCGAGGTTGAGGCTCGACGGATTGCGGCGCTGCTAGGATTGATGCCCGGCCGGCGCGTACTGGATGTCGGTTCGGGTTCCGGGTGGCCTGGGCTTTACATGGCCCAGACGAGCGGTTGCGATGTCGTGCTCGTGGACCTTCCATTGACGGGGCTTCGAATCGCCGCCGACAGAGCTGCGAGGGACCACCTCCCCGGCGTCTGTATGGTCGCGGTGGCGGACGCCGCCGAGCTCCCGTTTTCCGACCGTAGCTTCGATGCCATTAGTCATAGCGATCTTCTTTGTTGCCTTCGGCACAAACGTGCTGTTCTCGAGGCCTGCCGTCGAGTGATCCGTGATGGAGGGCGAATGGTTTTTACGGTCATTTGCGTCACGCCCGGCCTTTCCGATGCAGAAACCCGGCGCGCCGTAGAGAACGGTCCAACGTTCATCGAATTGGATCGCGACTATCCGACGATGCTTCGAGAGACGGCCTGGACCATAGCCGATTGCGAAGACGTGACAACACATTATGGCGCCGCTTGCCGCCGTCAGCTTCAAGCCGACGACGAACGAAAAAGCGAATTGGAGAGCCTGATCGGTGCTGCCGAGGTTGCCGAGCGAATGCTCGGATGGCAATCGAAGCTCATGGCCATCGACGATGGTCTGTTGCGGCGCTACCTTTTCGTCGCCGAACCGGCGTCGGCATAAGGGCAAGCATTCAAGGCTTGCAAGGACCGCGCAAGGCACGCCATGGGCGGCTGCGCCTTTATTGTTTCCGGTTTGGGTCATGGGCGGAAGCCCCGCCACGTCCGCATCAGGTCCGCTTACGCATTGATAGCGAACATTCCCGGTGACTGCCGCGACTTCGCATTCGTGCCACAAGCGGACATGCTTCCGGACTTCGATAGCCGCTTACTCGATCACCTCATCGGCGCGGGCGAGTAGCGAGAGCGGAATGGGGAGACCAAGCGTCTTAGCAATCTTAAGGTTGATGACCAGCTCAACTCTCATGGCCTGCTGGACCGGCAGGCTGGCGGGATCGGCTCCGTTGAGAATCCTGCCGGCATAAACGCCGGCCTGGCGATATGCATCGGCAAAACTGGATCCGTAGCTCATCAGGCCGCCGGAGGTGGCGAACTCACGCAACGGGTAACTCGCAGGCAGCGAGTGGCGCGCCGCAAGTGCGACGAGCTGACGTGGCCGGGTGATGAAAAACGGATCGATGTCAACGCAGAGCGCGCCGACTCCATTTTGAACGAGCGTGGTGAAGGCTGTCTCAAAGTCGCTATCGGTGCGCGCTTGAACGACAAATAGTTTTCGCCCAAGCGCATCTGCTGCTGCTTGCACGTCTCTCGTGTCGGCCGCGGCATTCGGATTGATCGGATTCACAAGGAAGCCGATCGAAGCTGCCATGGGAACCGTCTCGTGCAGTACCTCGAATTGCTTGGGCAACAGACTATTGGCCAAGAAAGTCACGCCGGTAACATTCCCGCCGGGCCGATTGAGGCTGGCGACAAGTCCAACCTTGATGGGATCGGCGCCAATCACGAAGACGATCGGAACGGTTGTACTTGCCGCTTTCGCGGCACGTGTCACAGGGGTGGCACCGGTAAGGATGACAGCCACCTTGCGTTGGATCAAATCGGCCACTAGCGCCGGCAGCCGATTGTAGTCGCCTTGCGCCCAGCGGTATTCAATCGTCACGCGCTTTCCCTCGACATAGCCAGTCTCGCTCAGTCCTTGCCTGAACGCCGCCACGTAGGGCTCAAATCCCTCTTGATACCAGCCATCCAAAAACCCGATCACCGGCAAAGTCGGCTGCTGCGCGCGCGCGGCAAGCGGCCACGCCGACTGCCGCACCGCCGATAACTTCGAGGAATTCCCGCCGCCTCATGCCCGTCCCCCAAGAGTGAGGAGACAATATTGTATCGCCTCAAGCCAGCACTTCGGAAGGGCCGGGAGCGGGCTTAGGCAGTTCGTCAATGTCCGCTATGGGTCAGGGGCGGCGATCCCGCAATATCCGCATCATGCTTGCATCGCGATGGTCAGCAGACGTTTTCGGCACAATAGCGAACGTTGACCACGGAAGGTCCGCTAACGGGGGTTGACCGGTCAAGCCCGGATCGCTGCTCCAGGTCCGCATTGTGCCAGGAGCAGACATCCCGCCCGTCGTTAGGCGCGTGAAATCAGCCTGCGCGGCGCCCGGCGACTATGCTAGTTTTCAGTCCCAACGAGCTGGGTATTCGCAGAGCAGGCAGATAGGGGATTCCTCATGATGTTCCGCCGCGAGTTCATCACGCTTTTCGGCGGCGTGGCGGTTGCGTGGCCGCTCGCCGCGCGCGGGCAGCAGCTGGCAATACCGGCAATCGGCTATCTCAGCAGCAGCTCGGCCGCGGGTTTCGCGCATTTGCTTGCCGCGTTCCAACGGGGCTTGAACGAAACTGGCTACGTCGAAGGCCGGAACGTGGCGATCGAATACCGATGGGCGGAGGGAAAGAATGACACGCTACCGGCGTTGGCGGCCGACCTCGTCCGACGCCGGGTGGCGGTGATCGCAGCGACCGGCGGAAATCAACCGGCACTCGCGGCTAAGGCGGCAACATCGACGATTCCCATCGTATTCACCGGGAGCGGCGACCCCGTGAAGCTCGGTCTGGTCGCCAGCCTCGGCCGACCCGGCGGCAACGCGACGGGCGTCATCAATATCGCTGCCGAGCTGAGCGCCAAGCGGCTGGAGCTTCTGCGCGAGCTGGCGCCTGCGGCCGCAGTGATTGCCGTGCTCATCAATTCGACCGCGCCGATCGAACAACAGATGATCGATTTGCAGGAAGCGGCGCGGGGCGCGGGAAAGTCGATCCTTGTCGTCCGAGCCAGCAGCGAAAGCGATTTCGATGCGGCCTTTGCGACGATCGTTCGGCAACGCGCGGGCGCGCTCTTGGTCAGCTCCAATGCTTACTACATGGGCCAGCGCGCGCAACTCGTGGCACTGGCCGCACAACATGGAATTCCGGCATCCTATGGATTTCGCGAATTTCCGTTGGCGGGCGGCCTCATGAGTTATGGCACCGATCTTTTGGATGTGCACCGCCAGGCGGGCGTCTACACCGGCCGGATACTCAAGGGCGCCAAGCCGGCCGATCTTCCGGTCCTGCAACCGACAAAGTTCGAGCTGGTGGTAAATCTCAAGACTGCGAAAGCGCTCGGCGTCACGATTCCGCAATCCATTCTGGCGCGCGCCGACGAGTTGATCGAATGAGGCGAGCGCCACATGTCTGCCTAGGGTCAGTCGCGTCGTTTGGACCGAGTCCGCGATATGTCCGGTTGGCGAGTTACTTCAGACATGCCCTATCGGTCTTGAGGCGATGGGATGAACAGGATTCAAGTCCCGAAACCGGAGCCTCGGGGCAAGCGCTGACGGCGTTCGATTTTTTGCGGGAGCGGTAAGCGCGGCGGCGCGCCAGAAACTCGCGCGACTTTTCTCCTTCTCCCCCACACATTTCGTGTGGGGGAGAAGGCCGGGATGAGGGGGTTTTTCGGCAAGGCGCAATACTGTTATTTCGCGCGCATCCGGCGACGCCAGGCGCCCCTCGCCGCCTCCCCCTCACCGGCGTCCATACGGGCCGCACCCTCTCCCCCGCGCAAGAGCGCGGTGGAGAGGGAACTCACGACAGCGGCCCGAAGATGCTCAAAACCCCGATTTTCCCAACAGACAAAAATGAGCATCTTCGGGAATCGTTGGATTTTTTCCGCGCTAATTCCCGACCGGGCTGTCGAGCCCGAGCTTGCGGCACAGCAAAACCAGGCCCTCATACATCATCGTGGCGGCGAGGAAGGCGGCCATGTTTTGCACGTCGTGCGGCGGGCTCACCGTGTTGACGTCGATGGCGACGATGTCGAGGCCGGCGAAGCCGCGCAGAAAGTCGATGCCCTCGCGCGCGCTGAAGCCGCCCCAGGTCGGCGAGCACACGCCGGGCGCGCAAGACGGGTCGAACACGTCCATGTCCCAGCACAGATAGACCGGCCGGCCCTTCAGCCGCTGGTGCAGCTCGCGCAGGACATCCTTCGGGCCGCGCTCGAAGACCTGGTTCATGCTGACGATGTTGTAACCGAGCGCTTTCGATTGCGCGTAGACGCCGTGCGTGTAGGTCGAGCCGCGGATGCCGACATGGAAGGAATGGCTGGGATCGATGACTTTCTCTTCCGCCGCGTGGGTGAACTGCGTCGCCGCGTTGTATTTGTTCGACACAACGTAGGGATACGAGTCGGTGTGCGAATCGACGTGCAGCGCCACGAGGCCGGGATGGCGCTTGCCCACCGCGCGGAGCTGGGGCAGCGACACGCTGCCGTCGCCGCCCATCGTCACCGGAATGGCGCCGCCATCGACGATGCGCCCCACCGCGCGCTCGATGCGCTCGAAGGCGTCGGCGATCTGGCTCGGCACCAGCTTGACGTTGCCGCAATCGACCAGGCCGAGCCGCTCCAGCGGATTGAAATCGGCGAGCTCGGGATTGTAGGGCCGCACCAGCGCCGATTGGTCGCGGATCGCGTTCGGTCCCTGGCGCGCGCCGATGCGCGACGGGTGCGTGCCGCAATCGAACGGCACGCCCAGGATCGCGGCCTTGGCCTTGCCGAGATCGTGCGAATAGGCCGCACCCATGAAGGTCGCGGGCTTGGTGCACAATTCGTCGAGTTCGGCATCGGCCATTCGCATCGTCCCGCCTGTCAAGAGCGCAACCTTAGCAGCCGAGCGCGGGCTGGCAAGCGCGACAGGCATGGCGCGGCGCGCGGGAATGCGTAAAATGCCGGCCAAGGAGATCCATGAATAACACCGATCCGCAAATCGACGGCGAATGCGCGCCGGCGTTCCGCCGCGTGCGTGACGCCTTCGCCGAGAATTTCGCGCGCCGCGGCGAAGTCGGCGCCGCGGTCGCCGTCTATCACCGTGGCCGGCCGGTGGTCGATCTGTGGGGCGGCATCGCCGACAAGGCGAGCGGGCGGCGCTGGCAGCGCGACACGCTGGTCTGCATGATGTCGGTCGCCAAAGGCGTGTCGGCGACGCTGCTGCACATGCTCGCGGGCCGCGGCCAGATCGATATCGAGGCGCCGATCGCGCGCTATTGGCCCGAATTCGCCGCCGAAGGAAAAGGCGCGATCCCGGTGCGCTGGGCGCTTTCGCATGTGGCCGGCGTTCCGGTCATCGACGGCGTCGCGCGCGGCAATATTTACGACCGCGCCGCCATGGTCCAGGGGCTCGAGCGGCAAAAGCCGAGCTACCCGCCCGGCACGGCGCGCTGCTATCACACCGCGACGATGGGCTTCATCGTCGGCGAACTCGTCCGCCGGATCACGCAGCGCTCACTGAGCCGGTGTTTGCGCGAGGACGTCGGCCAGGCCTTCGGCATCGACTATCACATCGGCTTCGAGGCCGAGCCCAATCGTCATTTCGCCACCATGATCCCGTCGAGCGGCAACGTGCTCAGTTTGGCGCAGGCGAATTCCGACAGCCTGATCGGCAAGGCCTGGGCGCAGCTTCCGATCGAGGAGGATTTCAATTCCGAGCGCTGGCGCAGGGCCGAGATCCCCTCGGCCAACGGCCACGGCACGGCGAGCGCGATCGCGAAGCTTTACGGCATCCTGGCGATCGGCGGCACGATCGACGGCAAGAAACTGATCGACCGCGCCGCGCTCGAACGCGCCACCGCCGAGCAGTGGGACGACGTGGAGATGCTGACCAAACTGCGCTTCCGCCTGGGGCTCGGCTATTTTCTCAATTGCCCGCCAAGCCGGCCGATGGGGCCGAACAGCGCAACCTTCGGCCATTCCGGCGCCGGCGGCGCGCAGAGCTTCGCCGATCCGAAGCTCGGCTTGGGCTTCTGCTATGCGCCGAACAACATGCATGGCGGGCTCGATATCGGCCCGCGCGCCACGGCGCTGATCGACGCCGCTTTCGCCTCCCTCGCATGACGGCGATACTTGTTCTCGCGCCATGACGCACGCTAGCTTGATCGCGGCATGACCGAATCCGAATTGCTCGATATCGACGCGGCCGCGGCGCAGCTCGGCTTGAGTTCGCTCCGCGTGCGCCAATTGATCCGCGAGAACCGCCTCGTCGCGGTGCGCGACAATCACGGGCGCTGGCGCGTGCCGATGCCGCAAGCGCCGATCGCGGCGGCACAATATGCGCAAGCGCCCGACGAAGCCGCCGGCGTCGAAATCCTCATGGAAGAGGCGCTCGAGCTGCGCGCGAGGCTGATGGAGCGCGAGCGCGCCATCGAAAGCATGACGGCGCTGCTCGACCGCCAGCAAAACGCGCTCGATCAAGCCGTGGATCGAATCGAGACGCTGCAGCCGATGGCCGCCGCCGCCGCCGACATCGCCGGGCAGCGCGACCGCGCGATCGGCCTCGCGGAGCGCGCCGTCGTCCGCGCCGAGCAATCGGAATCGCGCTTCCGCAAGCTCCGTCGATTATCTGGAGTCCGCGATCCGCCGTCTCGAAGCCCTGTCCGGGCCGCGACGCTCGATCGCGGCCGGACAGAAAAATCTAGCCCAGGAGCGAAAACTGAATGGAAGGCGCTATCGATATCGTGTGCAATCTGTTCACCGAGCGGGAAATCCGCCTCGGCCAGACGGGCATCGACGACGATTTCAAATCCCAAATTCGCATGGACCCGAAAATGCGGAACGGCGTTTCGATGCCGGACTATCTCGCCAAGATGGACCGCGCCGGGATCGCGCGCGCGCTGCTCGTCGCCGTGCGCGCCGGCGATCTCAACGTCAAGCGCTCCTTCGAGATCCCCTATGCGCGCGTGCACGAAGTGTGCCGCGAATATCCCGAGCGCTTCTCGGGCCTCGCCGGCGTCGATCCGTTCCGCGGCATGCAAGGCCTGCGCGAACTCGAAATCGCGGTGCGGGAATTCGGCTTCGTCGGCGCGCATCTCTATCCGCATTGGTTCGGCCTGGCGCCCGACCACGCGAAATACTATCCCTATTACGCCAAGTGCTGCGAGCTCGACATCCCGATCATGATGCAGGTCGGGCATAATTTGATCTATCAGCGCGACCGGCGCCTGCCGAGCGTCGGGCGGCCGATCTGCCTCGACCAGGTGGCGATCGATTTCCCGGAGTTGAAGCTGCTCGGAATCCATATCGGCATTCCGTGGACCGACGAGATGATCTCGATGGCGTGGAAGCACGAGAATGTCTTCATCGGCGTCGACGCCTATGCGCCCAAGCATTGGCCGGCGCCGCTGGTGCATTATCTCAACACTTACGGCCGGCATAAGGTTTTGTTCGGCACCGATTGGCCGGTGATCGATCCGGAACGCGCGATCGCCGAGATCGAGCAATTGGGCCTGCGCCCGGAAGCGAAGCGCATGCTGTTGCGCGACAACGCGCTGCGCGTCTTCCGCCTGCCTGAGTCGGCATCGGCCGGCGCAGCGGCGCCCGCCGCCACGCCGGCCGGAACGAGCAGCCCGCGCGATCTTGTTGTCCGCGCCGACGGCTCGATCGGCGTGCGCGGGCGTTGAGAGCGGAGCGTCGCCGGGCCATGACACGCGCTTTCGTTCCGCCGCCGCCCACCTATCGGCCGATCGCCGTTTCGAGCGGCATTCGCGCCGCCGCCAATCGCGCGCCGGGCAAAGTCGCCATCGTCGAGGGCGAGCGGCAACTCACCTATCGCGCGCTGGTCGAGCGCATCGGCCGCGTCGGCAGTCTGGCCATGGCGGGCTTGCGCTTCGAGCCGGGACAAACGGCGGCGATCGTGGCGCCGAATTGTCTCGAATATATGGAACTCGTCTCGGGCCTGTCCGACGCCGGCGTCGCGGTCGCCACGCTCAGCCCGCGCCAGACGGCGACGGAGCTCAGCTACATCCTCGACGATTGCGGCGCGCGCGTCGTGTTCGCCACGCCGGCCACGGAAGCGCTGGTCCGCGACGCTTGCGGCGCCTCGGTCGAGCGCGTGATCGCGATCGGCCCGGAATACGAAAGCCTGCTCGCGGCGGCGTCGCCGGCGCCGAGCCTGCCGCGGATCCAGGAGTGGGAACCGTTTTCGATTCCCTATACGTCGGGCACAACCGGGAAGCCGCGCGGCGTCACCCTGCCGCATCGCTCGCGCGTCATGTCGTTTTTCGGCATGGCGGTGGAGTTCGGCTGCTATTCGCCCGACGACCGCTATCTCGCCTTCGCGCCGATCTTCCACGGCGCCGGCTACTCCTTCGCCCAGTCCTCGATCTTTTTCGGCGGCACTTTGGAGATCATGCCGGCCTTCGACGCCGAACTCGTGCTGCGCGCGTTGCAGCGCAGCCGTGCCACCGGCGTGTTCATGGTGCCGACGCATTTCCACGCCATCTTCGCGCTCGGCGCCGAGCTGCGCGCGCGGCACCGCGATTTCGCCTTGCGCGCCATCATTTCCAACGCGGCGCCGCTCGCCCAGCGCACCAAGGAGCTGATCGTCGATTATTTCGGCGAAGGTCTTCTGCACGAGTGCTACGGCTCGACCGAGGGCGCCATCGTCACGAATCTCCGGCCGCAGGATCAGTTGCGCAAGGTGCAATGCGTCGGCACGCCTTTCGCGTGCACCGAGGTTAAGCTGCTCGACGACGCGGGCAATCCGGTGAAGCCAGGCAACGTCGGCGAGCTGTACAGCCTCTCGCCCTATATTTTCAACGGCTACTGGCGCAATCCGCAGGCCACGGCTTCGTGCCTGCGCGACGGTTGGGTCAGCGCCGGCGATCTCGCGCGCACCGACGAGGAGGGTTTTTTCTACATCGTCGACCGCAAGAAGGACATGTACATTTCCGGCGGCGTCAACGTGTTTCCGCGCGAGGTCGAGGAGCTGCTGTTCCGCTATCCCGGCGTCAAGGAGGTCGGCATCGTCGGCGTGCCCGACGACTACTGGGGCGAAGTGGGCCGCGCGTTCATCGTCAAGCAACCGGGCGCGGACATCGATCCCGAGGCCGTGCTCGCCCATTGCAAGGAAAAGCTCGCCGGCTACAAAGTGCCGCGCTCCGTGTCCTTCATCGAAGCCCTGCCGCGCAATGCCGCCGGCAAGGTGCTGAAGACCGAACTGCGCAAGCTGACATAGGCCGCAACCCGATGGCGCCCGCCGAGTATCATATCGTCGAAACCGGATCGGGGCGCGAGAGCGCGTTTCGCAAACTGGGCGCGGGTCCGCCAGCCGTGTTGTTGCACGAATCGCCGCGGTCTTCGGCGGCGCTGCTGCCGCTCGCCGAAAGGCTGGCCGGCCGCTTCACCGTGTTCGCCTTGGACAATCCGGGCTTCGGCCTGTCCGATCCGCTGACCTTGACGCGTCCCGGCGCCGCCGAATACGCCGACGCCTTGGCCGAAACGCTCGATGCGATCGGGCTTGGCCGCGTTCCGGTCTACGGCACGCATACCGGCGCGGTGATCGCGCTCGAATTCGCGCGGCGTTGCCCAAAACGCACGGCGGCGGTGGCGCTCGACGGATTTCCGGTGTTCACGCCCGCCGAAAGCGAAGAGGCGCTGGCGAATTATCTCGCACCGTTCCGGCCCGATTGGGAAGGGCTGTGGCTCGCCTGGATCTGGGGCCGGGTGCGCGACCAGTTCGCGTTTTTTCCGTGGTACCGGCGCGGCCAGGGCGCGCGCCTGCCGCGCCCGGTGCCGCCGCTCGAATTCCTGCAATCGGTGGTCAACGACTTTCTCTCCGCCGGCGACAATTACCGCGCCGGTTACGCCGCCGCCTTCCGCTACGATCCGCTGCCCGCCATCGCGGCAACGCGGATGCCGGTTTCCTACATGGCGCGCAGCGACGATCTGCTGTTCGGCCATCTCGATCGCTTGCCGCCCCTGCCGCGCGGCGGCGAGATTGTGCGCATGTCGGCGGACCGCGACGCGTGGGGCGACGCCATGGCAAAGGCGCTGGGCCGCGCCGCGGGCGACCGGGACGCGCCGGCCCTCGGCGTTGCGCAAATTCCAAACGCAGCGGGCCGCATCGCGCGCCGCTTCATCGCCGCGCCCGATGGCCGATTGTTGGCGCGTTTCGCCGGGCGCTCGGATGGCGCGCCGCTCATCGTTTTGCATGATTCGCCGGGATCGTCGCGCAACCTTGAGCCGATCGTCCACCACCTCGCCAAGCACAGGCGGGTGATCGCGCTCGACTTGCCGGGCCATGGCGGCTCCGCGCCGGCGCCCGACGATTGCACGACGACGGTGTGCGCGCGCTGGCTGCTCGACGCCTTGGATGGACTGAAGATCGAGCGTTTCGATCTGGCCGGCTTCGGCGCCGGCGCCGCGATCGCCGCGACGCTGGCCGGTTTTGCCGGCGCGCGCGCCGGCGCCGCGATCTTGATCGACCCGCTGCCGGACGATGCCGCCGCGCGCCAGGGAAGGCGCGACCGTATTCTCGATATCGCGCCGCGCTGGGATGCCGGCCATCTTTTGGGCGCGTGGCACAGTTTGCGCGACGGCGAAATCTGGAAACCCTGGTTCGCGCGCACGCCGCTGGCGGCGCGGCCGGTCGAGCCCGACATGGACGTGCCGCGCCTCGCCGCGACCATGGTCGAATGGATGCGCGGCGGCCCGAGCTACGCCTATGTGCTGCGCGCGGCGCTGAGCGAGGCGTTGGCGCCGCGGCTCAAGCAGATCGCGGGCAAGGCCAAACTTATTGCGTTGGCCGGCGACCCGGAGCGCGGCGCCGCCGAAGCGATCGCGGCGGCATCGGGCATCGCTCTCGGTACGAGCGGCGCCATGCCGCACGACGTCGCCGATGCGATCCTTCACGCCCTGGCGACGGCATGAGCGGCGCCGCGCCAAGCGCCATCGCGGACCTGTTCCGCCCGATCCTGGGCGACGCCCACGTGCTCGCCGGCGAGGACGACCGCATTTTCTATTCGCACGACATCGCCGGGCCGGCGCCCGCGATCGCCGACGCCGTGCTGCGGCCGGGCACGATCGATGAACTACGCCGATCCGTCCGCGCCGCAACCGCGGCGGGCATCGCGCTCTATCCGCGCGGCGGCGGCATGTCCTACACCGGCGGATATTTGCCGCAGCAGCGCCCGGCGGCCGTTCTCGATCTCGCCCGGCTCGATCGCGTGCGCACGATCGACGACGCGGGCGAGGTCGTCGTCGTCGAGGCGGGTTGCACCTGGCGCAAGCTGTTCGACGCGCTCGCGGCCCATCGCGTTCCGATGCGCGTGCCGAGCTTCGGCCCGCTCTCCGGGTTTTCCGCCACCGTGGGCGGAACGGTGTCGCAGAACGGCGGCTTCTTCGGCACCGGCGCGCACGGCCCTGTTGGCGGCGACGTGCTCGGCATATCGGCCGTCATCGCCGACGGATCGCTGCTCAACACCGGACATTTCGCCAAGGGTGCGCGCCATCACGGCCCGGACCAGACCGCGCTCCTGATCGGCGATTGCGGCGCCTTCGGCATCAAGGCGGAAATCGCGCTGCGCATCCTGCCGCCGCCCAAAGCGGCTGGCTATCTTTCCTTTGCCTTCGAGACGGCGGAAGCCTGGCTCCGATTTCAGGTCGCGCTCGCGGATCTGCCCGGCATCGGCGAAGCGATGGGCTTCGACGCCGTGGCGCATGCCAATCTGGCCAAGACCGGCTTTACCGTGCTCGAAGGCGCCGGCATCGCCGGCGACCTGCTGAGCGCGCCCGGCACGATCGCCAGCCGCATCGCCGCCGTGCTCAAGGCCGCGCGCACCGGCAAGGCCTTCGTCGCCGATCTCAAATTCTCGGCCCATGTCGCCATCGAAGCGGGCAGCGACGGCGAGCGCGACGCGATCGTACAACGCGCCGCCGGCGCGGCGCTCGATTGCGGCGGCACGGCGATCCCCGACGTGATCCCGCGCGTGACGCGCGCGCGGCCGTTCCGCCCGATCAAAGCCCTGCTCGGCCCCGACGGCGAAAACTGGCTTCCCGTGCATGGCACATTCGGCTTGGCCGAAGCGCAGCGGGCCCTGGCAGGGTGCCTGGAATTGCTCGCGCAGAGCCGCGCCGACATGGAACGGCACAAAATACGCGCGACCGTGCTCACGGTTCTTTCGGGCCGCCGCATCGTCATCGAGCCGCAATTTTTTTGGCCCGACGCCTTGTCGCCGTTTCACCGCCGCGCCTGCCAGGCAAACCAGGTTTCGGACTATGGCGCGCGCCCCGCCGAAACCGCCGCGCGCGCCGCGGTTCATCGATTGCGCCAAGCCATGTCCGACGCGATGGACAGGCACGGCGCGACGCACTATCAAATTGGGCGCTATTACCGTCTTCCCCAAGAGAATCTGCCTCTCCTGCGCGCGCTCAAGCGCGCGGTCGATCCGGACAATCGCATCAATCCGGGCGTGTTGGGGCTCTAAGGATGGACGCAAAAAATCGAATGCGGGCAATCCGCGGCAACGGGAGCGAGCCTTATGGCGACGAACATCGACGACGTCATCAAACAATATGAGCAGCGCCTGAAGGACCTCGAGCGGCGGCTCGCCGCGGCCGAGGGGACGGGCGCGGAATCGGAGGCGCAGCCCACGGCGCGCGCCCGGCCCGGCAACGAGTACCGGCTCGGCGTCGATGTCGGCGGCACGTTCACCGATCTGCTGATGATCGAGTCCGGCACCGGGCGCACGTTTTCGGCCAAGGTGCCCTCGACGCCCAAGGATTCCTCGATCGGCGTCTTGCGCGGCATCGACAAGCTGTGCCGCGAAAACGCCATCGATCCGCACGCCATCAGCCACGTCATGCACGGCACAACCGTCGCGACCAACACGGTGCTGCAATACAACGGCGCCAAGGTGGCGCTGGTGACGACCAAGGGCTACCGGCAGGTGCTGCAAATCGCGCGCTCCTTCGTGCCCGGCGGCTTGGGCGGTTGGGTGATCTACAACAAGCCCGATCCGCTCGCCGCCCTCGATCTCACCATCGAGGCGAACGAGCGCATGAGCGCGCAGGGCGAAATCGTCGACGCGCTCGACGAGAGCGATATCCAGCGCAAGCTCGAAGCGCTGCGCGGCCGCGGCGTCGAGGCGCTGACGGTTTCGCTGATCAACGCCTATGCCGACGGCGCGCACGAACGCCGCATCCGCGACATCGCCGAACTCGTGCTGCCCGGCATTCCGGTTTCGATTTCCTCGGACGTCATTCCGGAAATGTACGAATACGAGCGGACCGAAACCACGGTGGTCAATTCCTACATCCGCCCGGTGGTGCAGCGCTATGTCGCCAATCTCCAGCGCGAGATCGGCGCCAAGATGCCGGAGGTCAAGCTGCACATCCTGCGCTCGGATGGCGGCCTGGCCTCGGCCGAGGCGGCGGCGGCGCATCCGGTGAATTTGCTGATGTCGGGGCCGGCCGGCGGCGTTTCGGGCGCGCTGTGGATTTCGAAGCAATCGGGCTTCAAGAATCTCATCACCTTCGACATGGGCGGCACATCGACCGACGTGGCGCTGATCCAGGACGGCAAGCCGCAGCTGCGGCGCGAGACCCGCGTCGGCGACGTGACCGTGCGCGCATCCTCGATCGACGTGCGCTCGGTCGGCGCCGGCGGCGGTTCGATCGCCTATGTGCCCGACCTGACCAAGGCGCTGCGCGTCGGCCCGCAATCGGCCGGCGCCGATCCCGGCCCCGCCGCCTACATGAAGGGCGGTGCCAAGCCGACGGTGACCGACGCCAATGTCGTGCTCGGCTATCTGCCGGCTTCGTCGCGCCTCGGCGGCGACATGCGCATCGATCGCGGCCCGGCCGAGAAAGCGGTGCAGACGATCGCCGACGCGATGGGCCTGCCGCTGCTGACCGCGGCGGAGGGCATCGTCAATATCGTCAACGAGAACATGTTCGGCGCGCTGCGGCTGGTTTCGATCGAGCAGGGCTACGATCCGCGCAGCTTCGCCCTCGTCGCCTTCGGTGGCGCCGGCCCGCTGCACGCCAACGCGCTCGGCAAGCTCATGCAATCGTGGCCCGTCATCGTGCCGCCGGCGCCCGGCGTGCTGTGCGCGCACGGCGACGCCACGACGCGAATACGCAACGAAGCCTCGCAGACGTTCATCCGCCGCTTCGCCGATACCTCCGACGCCGAGGTGCAATCGATCGTCGAACGCCTCGCCGCCACCGCGGCGCGCGACCTCGACGACGAGGGTATCCCGCGCCACGAACAGGAAACCGGCTTGCAGATGGACGTGCGCTATCAGGGCCAGGGCATGCGCCTCACGCTCGACGTGACGCTTGAGGAATTCCGCGGCGGCGGGCTCAGACAGTTGGCGAAGCGTTTCGACGACATTCACACCCAGATGTTCACCTTTGCCATCGAGGCGCCGCACGAACTCGTCACGCTGCGCGCCATCGTCCAGGGCAAGGAGACGGCGGCGGCGGTCGAGCGCCTGCCGCACGGCGGCACCGATCCTTCGGCGGCCGCCGCCGAAACGACGCGCATCTACGTCGAAGGCCGGCAACACGACGCCGCCATCTACGATCGGACGCGATTGAAAGCCGGCAATCGCATTCTCGGCCCGGCCATCGTCACGCAGATGGATGCGACCACGTTGATCCTGCCCGGCCATGCCGGCGAAGTCGACGAAGTCGGCACCATCCTTATCCGCCCCATCGCCTGAGGGAATCGCCCATGCCCGCCCGCCTCATCGAAGCCAAGCCGCGGCCCTTCAACCGCGGCGTCAAGATCGATCCGATCACCCTCGATATCGTCGAGAACGCCCTGCGCAACGCGCGCACCGAGATGGACGCGGTGCTGTTCCGCACCGCCATGTCGCCCGGCATCCGCGAGCAGCACGATGCCTTCCCGATGATCGCCAACCCCGACGGCAAGATGGTCGTCGGCCAGTTCGGCTCGTTCATCCACGGCTTTACCCAGGGCTTCGACGGCGACATCGAGGACGGCGATATTTTCCTCACCAACGATCCCTATTCCTGCCAGGGCGCCGTCAGCCATCTCAACGATTGGCTCACGCTCATGCCGATCTTCCGCGACGGGCGCCTCATCGCCTGGGCGGCGATGTTCGGCCACATGACCGATATCGGCGGCAAGGTGCCCGGCTCGCTGCCGACCGACGCGCAATCGGTGTACGAGGAAGGCGTGCAGGTTCCGCCGATCAAGATCTACAAGAAAGGCGTGCTGCAGAAGGACATTCTCGAACTCATCCTGCACAATTGCCGCGTGCCGGAGTGGAACCGCTTCGATTTCAACGCCATCATCGCCGCGCTCCGCCTGGCCGAGCGGCGCGTGCACGAGATCAGCGACCGTTTCGGCGAGGACGAGTTCGTCGCCGCGATGCAGGAAATGCTCGACCGCAACAAGCGCGCGATGAGCGCCATCATCCAGATGGTGATCCCGGAGAAGAAGCAGTATTTCGAGGACTTCATCGACGACGACGGCATCGGCATGGGGCCCTACAAGGTCGCCTGCACCATGTGGCGCACCGGCGACCGCGTGACCTTCGATTTCACCGGCACCGATCCGCAATCGATCAGCTCGGTGAATTTCCTGCTCAACGAGGAAATGTTCAAGATGTTCCTCGGCGCGATCTTCATCAATATTTTCGATCCGCAGATCCTGTTCAACGACGGCTTTTACGATCTCATCGACGTCGTCATTCCGCTCGGCACGATCTTGAAGCCGCGCAAGCCGGCGGCGCTTTCGTGCCGCACGCACATGCTGGGCCGCATTTTCGACATCATGGGCGGCCTGCTCGGCCAGGGCGCGCCCTCGGCGCTCAACGCCGCGGGGTTCTCGGACAGCCCGCACCTGATGTATTCGGGCTACGACAAGAACGGGCGCTGGTTCCAGCTCTACCAGATCGGCTTCGGCGGCATTCCCGGCCGCCCGGCCGGCGACGGCCCGGACGGCCACTCGCTGTGGCCCGCCTTCACCAACGTGCCGAACGAATTCCTCGAAAGCTATTTTCCGCTGCGCATCGTGACCTACGAAACCATCGCCGACAGCGGCGGCGCCGGCCAGCACCGCGGCGGCAACGGCCTCTCGATGGGCTACATGTTCCTCGAGCCCGGGCAGGTCTCGATCCACGACGACCGCTGGCTCACCTATCCCTGGGGCGTCAACGGCGGCACGCCGGGCGCGCGCTCGACCAAGATCATGGTGCGCAAGACCGGCACGCGCGAACTCTTGCCGTCGAAATGCGACCGCGTCCGCGTCGAGGCCGGCGACGTTCTCTACTTCAACACCTGGGGCGGCGGCGGCTGGGGCGATCCTTTGAAGCGACCGGCCGAGAAGGTGGCGAAGGACACGGCGCGCGGCCTGGTCACGATCGAGGGCGCCAAGCGCTACGGCGTCGTGCTGCGCGCGGATTGTTCGCTGGACGAGGACGCGACCAAGGCGTTGCGCGACAAGATCGCCTATGCGCGCGGCGCCGATCTGCCGCTGTTCGATTTCGGCGGCACGATCGAGGAACTCAAATCGCGCGCCAAGGCCGAAACCGGATTGGAGCCGCCCAAGCCGCCGATCTTCGCGCGCTGGATGCAAGCCAAGCAGATGGCGAAGGCGGCGGAGTAAACCGCAGTACTTGCGCGCCGCGCCATGGCGAACTAGCCTTCCCTGCCAGCTCGGCAAGGGTGGATTTCATGGGCGACACGTTCGAGTCCGGTTTCGCCGGCAGCTGCTTCGTCTGCGGCAGCGCGCACAGCGCCGACGAGCATGAGCCCCGCCTGTCGCGCCGCGCGATGCTGCGCGGCACGGCGGCGGCGCCGGTCGCCCTCGCGGCGGCGGGCATCGCCTTCGGCGCCGCCGCGCAGCGGGCGGCGGCCCAGGGCACGGTACCGCGCCCGCCGCGAGCGTTTTACGTTCTGGAACCCGATTGGGTCTTGGCTTGGCGCAACAACGACATGACGTTGCTGCGCAACGCCTCGGTCGTCGTGCGCAACGACAAGATCGAGGAGGTGCGCGACGGCGCTGTTGGCGGCGACCTGACCCGCGTCAAGCTGCCGGGCCAGGTCCTGGTGCCGGGCTTCATCAGCGGCCACACCCATGTGTGCAGCGCGACTCCGACGCGCGGCATCATCGAAGGCGGCCGTTCCTTCGCCCGCCCGCTCGAATTGGTCGAGACGCTGAACGACGAGGACATGGACGCGCTGACCGCGTTCAATCTCGCCGAACTGCTGCGCAGCGGCTGCACGACGCAGGTCGAGATGGCCCTGAGCCTGCGCCAAGCGCAATCCTACGTGCGCGTCGCGAAAAAATGGGGCGTGCGCGGCTATCCCGGCGGCATGATCCCCGGCATCGCGCGGCTGTTTCCCATTTGGTTCCGGCGCGAGGACAAGGTGCTGCTCGAACTCGGTGCCGGGCACGCTCAAGGAGATCGCCGACAATCTCGCCTTCAACAAGCAGGCGCTGGCCGGCGGCGAAGGCCGCATCGTGCCGATGATGTCGCCGCACGCCACCGACACGCACACGCCCGAAACCATGGCGGCGCTGCTCGCCGCGGCGCGCGAGCTCGGCAGCGGACTGCACATCCACCTTTCGCAATCGGCGCGCGAAACCGACACGGTCAAGCGCCTGTGGGGCGCCACGCCGACGCAATGGCTGGAAAAGCTCGGCTTCTTCGCGGCGCCGGTTTTCGCCGCGCATATGACCGGCATGGATCTCGCGACCGATCTCGAGATCATAAAAAAGCACGGCGCGATCTATTCGCATTGTCCCTCGGCGGGCGGCGCCGGCGGCGGCGGCGGAATGCAGCCCTATCCCGAAGCCTTGGCGGCGGGCCTGCCGGTCAATATCGGCATCGACACCCACTCGAACGACTATCTCGAAAATCTGAAGCTCGCCGTCATCGTCGGCCGCACGCGCATGCGCCTGCTGCAGGCGGCTGGCGTCAAGACGCCGATGAAAATGCCGACGATCTGGTCGGCGATCGAGGGCGCCACCGTCGCCGCGGCGAAAGGGCTGCGGCGCAACGATCTCGGCAAGATCGAGGCCGGCGCCAAAGCCGATCTCGTCAGCATCGATGTCGCCGGCCTGCTCGTCGGCACCGGTGCGACGCCGCCCGAGCCGCTCAACAATCTTCTCTATGCCGGCGGCGCCTCGGTCCGCAACGTCGTGACCGACGGCGTGTTCCAGGTCTTCGACGGCCGCTTCGTCGCCGACGACGAGGCGGCGGTGATCCGCAAGGGCGGCGAGGCCGTGGCCAAAATCTGGCAGCGCCTCGCGAACGAGGATTGGTTCAAGCCGACGGCGCGATAGGGCAATTCGCCTCGCGGCTGACGAGGTCGAAGACGAACAGGAATTTCGCCATGCCGGTCAAAACGGCCATGGTCATGCCGAGTTCGAGAATTTCGGCGGCGTCGAAATGGCGGCTCAGCATGGCGTGGATCGCCGGTGTCAGCGCGCCCGATATGTTCTGCAGCGCCATCTGTTCGGCGAGCAACAGCACGCCGCGTTCGCGCTCGGAATAGACCGGATCGGCGGGATCGCCCAGGCGATCGATCTGCGCCCGGGTGACGCCCGATTCGAGCGCCGCCAAGGTGTTTCCCCGGTTGCAGAACGCGCAGCCATGCAGGGTCGACAGCTTGAGGCGCAGCAGTTCCTTGATCCGCCGCTCGACGCGCCCGCCATGGAACACGCGCTTGTAGAACGAGTCGTAGTACCATTCGAGCAGTTCCGGCGCGTGGCCCATGACTTCGAGGAACGTCGCCTCGCCACGGTCGCGCTCGGCGCGTTCGGCGAGCGCCACCAGATGCGGCGGCAAGGATTTGCGCGCGATGGGCGCGATCAACGGATTGGGCATGGCGAGGCCTCCTCTTCGCGTCACTGGCCGAGATAGGCCTCGCGCACGCGCGGATTTTCGATCAGATCTTCAGATTTGCCGGCGAGCACGATGCGGCCGTGCTCCAGCACGTAGCCGCGCGTCGCCGTGCTCAGCGCCAGCACGGTGTTTTGCTCGACGAGCAATACGGTGACGCCTTCGCGATTGATGGCGCGGATTTTTTGATAGACCTCCTCGGCAAGCAGCGGCGCCAGGCCGAGCGACGGTTCGTCCATCAGGATCAGCTTGGGCCGCGCCATGAGCGCGCGGCCGATGGCGAGCATTTGCTGTTCGCCGCCCGACAGCGACCAGCCGAGCTGGGTGCGGCGCTCGGCCAGGCGCGGGAACAAGGCAAAGACATGGTCCAGCTCGGCCGCGATCGAGCCCATGCCGCGCCGCCAGCCGGTCGTTGCGACCTGCAAGTTTTCCTGCACCGTCAAGCCGGGGAAGATGCGCCGCCGCTCCGGCACATGGGCGAGACCGCCGACCACGCGGCGCTCCGGCGACAGACGGCCGAGGGGGCTGCCGTCATAGTCGATCCGCCCGGCGCGCTCGCGCACCAAGCCCGAAATCGTGCGCAGCAGCGTCGTCTTGCCCGCGCCGTTGACGCCGACCAGGGCCACGCTTTCGCCCTTGGCGACGTCGAGCGACACGCCGTCGAGCGCCTGGACCGGGCCGTAATTGACCGAAAGTCCCTCGACCTTAAGCATGGCGATAGCCCGTGCCGAGATAGGCTTCGAGCACCTTTTGATCGGCGCGCACCTCGGCCGGCGTGCCTTCGGCGATTTTCTCGCCGAAGTTGAGCACCGCGATGCGATCGGCGACCTTCATCACCAGGCCCATATTGTGCTCGATCAAAACGATGGTGAGCCCGGTCGCGCGCAACTCGATCAGGAACTTGACGAAGCCCGCGACCTCGCCGGAGTTGAGCCCGGCGGCCGGCTCGTCGAGCAGCAGCAGCGACGGCTCCGACACCATGGCGCGGGCGATTTCGAGCATGCGCTGCTTGCCGTAGGGCAGCGCGCCGACATCGGCCTCGGCGATATCGCCTAGGCCGAGCTTGTCGAGCGTGGCGCGGGCGCGCGCCGCGAGATTGCGCTCGTCGTCGCGGAAGCGCCGCGTGCGCAGCAGCGTATCGATAAAGCCCGATGCGACCCGGCAATTGGCGCCGACCATGACGTTTTCGATGGCGGAGAGGCGGCGAAAGAGCTTGCCGCTCTGATAGGTCCGCGCGACGCCGGCGCCGGTGATCCGGTGCGGGGCAAGGCCGGTGAGCGCCCGGCCCCTGAGCGCCACCGAGCCCGCCGACGGTTTCAGGAGCCCGGTCAGGAGATTGATGATCGTCGATTTGCCCGCGCCATTGGGACCGATGATCGAAAAGACGATGCCTTGCGGCACGGCGAGCGAAACGTCGCGCACCGCATGGACGCCGCCGAAGCTTTTGCTCAGGCCGCGGAGTTCGAGGATCGGCGGCGCCGCGGTGCCGCTCATCGCTTGCGCCATTTCTCGACGGTGCCGACGATGCCTTGCGGCATGAAAATGAGAACGCCCAGCATCAGCAGGCCGAAGAAGGCGAGATAGCTCGACTTCATGTCGTCGCCGAGCCCGATCGCCGTCGGCAGCTCGCGCATCCATTCCTCGAGGAAGCGCAGCACGAAGGTGCCGAGCACGGCGCCCGCGATCGAGGCTTCGCCGCCGATGATGATCATCGAGAGATACATGATCGAATGAACCAGCGCGAAATCGCTCGGCGAAATATAAGCCGAGTAATGCGCATAGAGCGCGCCCGAGACCCCGCCATAGGCGCCGGCGAGGATGAAGCTCACCACCTTGAGGCGCACGACGTCGACGCTCGCCGTCGATGCCGCGATTTCGTCGTCGCGGATCGCGATCATGGCGCGGCCGAGATGCGAGCGCCGGATCAGCACGGCGACGGCGCAGCCGACGGCGAGGAAGGCGAGCAGCAGCCAATAGATTTTCCGGTCGCCCTCGAGCTTGGCGCCGAACAGGTAAATGCCGGGAATGGCCGAAATTCCGTCGAAGCCGCCGGTCAGCTTGGTCCAGCTCTTCTCGACGATTTCGAGACTGACATTGAGCCCGACCGTGGCGAGCGCGAGATAATGGCCGCGCAGCCGCAGCATCGGCGCGCCGATCAGCAGCGCGCACACGGCGCTGAACACGATGCCCGCCGGCATGGCGAGCCAGAAATCGAGCCCGAGCTTGACCGCGAGGATCGTCGAGCAATAGGCGCCGAGGCCGACGAAAGCCGCCTGGCCGATGTGAATCAATCCACAATAGCCGAAAGCGAAAACCAGGCCGACGACGGCGAGCGCGTGAATCAGCGCCTGATTGGTCAGCCGGATATTGAGATCGGACAGGGTGAGCGGCGCGCCGACCGCGGCGATGACGACCGCGCCGATGATCGACCAGCGCCAGGCTATGGGCGAAATCACCCGCGCTCTCCGATGCGCTCGCCGAAAATGCCCTGCGGGTAGATCAGCAGGAAGCCGATCATGACGCCGAAGACGATCAGCTCCTTATACGTCGAATCGATATAGCGCGCGCTCAGCATTTCGGTGAGGCCGACCAGGAGGCCGCCGACGATGGCGCCCGGCACGCTGCCGAAGCCGCCGATAATGGCCGCCGCGAAGGCCTTCAGGGCAACCGCGTCGCCCATGTAAACGTCGGGCAGCCAGATCGGGCCGATCAAGATTCCGGCGACGCCCGCAAGGACGGCGGCGATGACCCAGGTCAGCGCGTAGATGCCGCCGATGCGGATGCCCATGAGCCGCGCCGCCTCGGAATCCTGCGCCACGGCGCGCATGCGCTCGCCGATCGGCGTGCGGAACAGCAAGGCGTAAAGCGCGCTCACCATCAGCAGCGAGACCGCGATGACGAATAGCCAATGCACCGCGATGCGCGCGCCGAACAGGTCGATCGCCGACGAGCCGAACGGCGAGGGCGTGCGAACCGGCAGCGGGCCCCAGATCACGAGCGCCACGTTCTGCATCAAGATGCCGATCGCGACCGTGCCGATGACGACTGTGACCAGCGAATGGCGCTGCAGCGGCTTGTAGACCGCGAAAAAAAACGCGACGCCGAACAGGCCCATCGCCACCAGCGCGCCGATATAGGCCGGCAGCAGCGGCAGCTTGGCGCCGATCACGGCCGAGGCGGCGACGAAGGTTCCGACCATCACGAAATGGCCGGTCGCGAAATTCACCACCCCCGTCGACTCGTACACGATGATCATGCCGAGCGCGACGAGGGCGTAAACGCATCCGATCGCCAGCCCGTTGAACGAGAGCTGGAGCAGCTGCTCCATGTCGCTAGACGCAGGGCGATGCTATTTCAGCGAGACCCTGTCGACCAAGGCGAACTCCTTCGTGCCCTTCTTGAACTGCACGAGGGTCGTGGCATGGGCGAGATTGCCGTTTTCGTCGGCGCTGTAGGTCTGCGTGATGCCTTTCCAATTCCGCACCTTGGTCAGCTCCTCGCGGATTTTTTCGCGATCCGGGCCGACCTTGCGCATGATGACGGCCAGCATCATCGCCGCGTCGTAATAGCACGAGCCGTATGGATCGGGCCGGAGCTTGAAGCGCGGCTCGAAGGCTTCGACATAGGCCTTGATCTGCGGATCGGACGCCGGATCGAGGAACGCGTCGGTCGTGCTCGTCATGCCCTCGAGATCGACGGGATCGAGCAGCGCCAAGGTCGGCGGCAGAACCGTGGCGCCCGAGGTCACGATGGGAATGTTCGTCATGCCGAGCGAGGTGCGGCCTTTGAAAACCAGCGCGCCGTCGCGCACATAGGTGAAGCCGATCAGGATATCGGGATTGGCGCTCTTGATCTTGGCAAGCTGCGCCTGCATGTCGTTGTCGCGGCCGCCATAGGCCTCCTTGGCGACAACCTCGACGCCGGCCGCTTTCAGCAAGCCCTCGACGCCGGTCGCCGACCCTTGGCCGAAATCGTCTTGCACGAAGATGATCGCCGCTTTCTTCTTTCCGGTCTTGGCGACATGGCGCGCGATCGCCGTCGTCGTCACCGTGTCGTAGGGCCGGACGCGGAACATGTAGGCGTTCTTGCGCAGATGAATGGCATCGGCGCCGCCGGCATAGACGGTGGGAATCTTTTCCTTCGCCACTTCGGGCTCGGTCGCGAGATTTTGCGTCGAATAGCTCGACAGGAAAATGAAGGGCGGATTGTGCTCCTTGGCGAGCTTGATGAAGGCGTTGACCGCGACGCTGTTCGAGGCCTGCGTATCCTCGAACACGATCTTGATCTTGCGGCCGAGAATGCCGCCCTTGGCGTTGATGTCGTCCTGCGCCATTTGCAGCGCGAAGTGGTATTGCTGGCCCGAGGCCGCGAGCGGGCCGGTCAGCGGCACCGTTGCGCCGAGCACGATATCGCCGGCTTGCGCCGAGGCGCGGCCGGCGCCAAGGGTCGATAGGGCGGTCGCGCCGGCCAAAAAGGCCCGGCGATCCATCGATGCACGCATGTTGTCTCCTCCCAGGATTTGCTTTCCGCGACCGCTTATAGCCGACAATTCCGGGGCCGGGAAGCGATAGAAACCGCCGTTGCGCGTCAACGGCCGGGCAGGACCCAGGTTTCGCGCAAGGGCAGCGTGACGCGGGAAAAAACCACGGTCGGCTGGTCGAAATGCCGCACCGGATAGCGGCCTTTCACCAGCTCCAGAAACTGCTCGAGCTTGCCGGAAGTGAAATAGTGCATCGGGATCGCGATGCGCGGCTTGAGCTGTTCGAGAACCTCAAGCGCGCGTTCCTGGATCATCGTATAGGCGCCATCGACCGGGAAGAGCGCCACGTCGATCGGACCGATCTGCTTCAGGTGCTCCTCGGTCAGCGTGTGATGCAAGTGGCCAAGATGCGCGATGCACATGCCCGCCACCTCGAAAATGAAAACCGAATTGCCGCCGAAGCGCGTGCCGCCGGTTTCCCAGTTGCGGACATTGGTGAGGACGTTGCGCACGCGCATGTCCTTGACGATCAAATTGTGCTCCGGAAAATTCTTGCCCTCGCCCCAGCCGCGCAGCACGTGCTTGATCATCGGATCCGGCGCGTTGGAAAAATGCGTCGAATGCGCGTTGTTCATGGTGATGATTTCGGCCACCAGCGGCATGGTCATGTAGTCGTTGTAATCCGTGATCGCGGTGACGCCGGCGTTCGAGCGGATCAGGAACGAGGCATGGCCGAGGAAGCTCAGCTCGACGCTGCCCGGCGGCGGCGTTTCCTTGGGGATCGATAGGGCGAGATCGTAGTCCTTCGCCAGCGTTGCGAACCGGTTCTTGCCCGGAAGCGAGGAGACCGGCGCGCACTGGGCGAACGCCGTCGCCACCGCCGCGCACCACGCGATCAATGCCGCGATCGCGGCGGCGAGAAGCCGCCCGGAGCCGCGCGGGGCCGCGAATGCCGTGAAGCCGATCATGCTCGTTCTCCCTTCAACGTCGAGCCGCAGTCTAGCGCGGCGCATGGCAAAATTCAGGCGGCGAGCCGCTTGGCGCCGACCCAGGTCGCATGGAACCCGTTGGGCACGCGCGCCGGCATGACGACACGCGCGACCGGCCCGGCGCCGAGGCGCTGGGCGTCGAATATCTGGATCTCGGAGCGCTGCTCGTTGGCGTTCCACACGAAGCTGACGAGATAGCCGTCGTCCTCGGATTTCGCGTTGTCGCGCGCGGCGAAAGGCGCCTCGCTGTACCAGCAATCCGGGCCTTCGCTGAACGATGTATAGCCGCCGGTCGCGAGATCGCACTTGACCAGACCGGTGAAGCGCGGCACGCCCACCGGCCAGCGCGCCATCATCAGGCTGTAGCAATAGCGGTTCTTGACGCCTTGCCAGGCCGAATTGATCGACGGGAATTCGGCGTTCAGCGTGTCCTCGACCGGGCCTTCCTTGACCGCGCCGGTCTTGAGGTTGAAGCGCCAGCGATAGAGAACAGCGTCCATCATCAGATGCGCGATCATCTTGGCGAAGCGCTCGGGATCGGGCTCGCCATTGGCCTTGCGCGGCGTGACGTAGCGGCAACCGGTCATCACCACGTCGTCGCCCTCCTCCCAGGCATTGACGACGTGATAGACGAAGCACGGTTCGGCCTCGAACCAGCGGATTTCGGAGCCTTGGCCGTAGCGCGGAATGACGCCGAAGCGCGCCGGGATCTCGGGATGGAATTTGAGCTTGTGGCGGCCAGAGCGGAACGCCTCCATGTCGTAGAACAGCGGCAGGTCGTGCAAAATCGAATAGTTTTGCGTGATCGCCATGTCGTGCGGCAGGCGCGGGCCGGGCAGCTCGACCGGCGTCCAATGCCTGACCCGCCGATCCGGCCCGGCGACGCCGTAGCTCATGTAAGGCGCGGCCTTGGTGTAATCGAAGAACAGGAACTCGTCGGTTTTCTCGTCGACTTTCGAATGCGCCGAAACATGGCACTTGAGCGTGCCGCCGAAATCTTCCTTGCGCTCGGTTTCGAGCGTGCGCGGATCGACCGAATAGACGTCGCCGGCGAGATACCACATCGTCAGCAGCTTGCCGGCGTGAAACTTCACGTCGGTGTTCGAGGTGTCTTTCATCGGCATGTCGGGCCGGTCGGCGCGCGCCGGCTCCATGATGCCGCCCCACAGCGCGCGGCCGGCCGCGTCCTCCTCGCGGAAGCCTTCGGTCCGCACCCAGCGATTGCGGTAGACGACCTTGCCGTTCCCGAACCGCGCGGCATGCAGCATGCCGTCGCCGTCGAACCAGTGATAGCGGCCGGGATGGGCGAAGTGCCGGTTGGTGCCGTTGCGCACATAGAGGCCGTTGAGATCGCGCGGGATCTCGCCGATGACCTTGAGATCGGTCAGAACGACTTCGCGATCGACCGGCGCGAAATTGCCCGCGAGCAGCGGATGCGGGGGACTCATGACGTTCATGAAGCTAGGCCTCCCAAAACTTGGCGGCACTCCCCGCCCTATCGGCCCACGGATTGGGCCGGCGCGACGCGGCAACGGCCGCCGCATATTCGCGTTTCAACGTTTCGACGATCGCGCCGGCGGGCTCGACCGCCGTGACCGCGCCGACGCCCTGGCCGGCCGACCAGATGTGCTTCCACGCCTTGGCATCATCGTGCGGATCGCTGTGAAAGTCGATCTTCTTGGGTTGCAGATTTTTCAGGTCGTAGCCCGCCTTGAGCAGGCTTTCGGCCATGAAGTTGGCGTTCACGCCGGTCACGGAATTCGTCAGCACGATGTCCCCGGCGCCGTTGCGGATCAGCATCGCCTTGTGGTCGTCCGACGCCAGGCTTTCGCGCGCGGCGATGAAGCGTGTGCCGATATAGGCGAGATCGGCGCCCAGCACTTGCGCCGCGTGGATCGCGCGCCCGCTGGAGATCGCGCCGGCCAGCACGATGGTCCCCGGCCAGAAGGCGCGCACTTCGGGAACGAACGCGAAGGCGGCCAGCGGGCCGACATGGCCGCCGGCGCCGGCCGCGACCAGGATAAGCCCATCCACGCCCGCCTCCGCCGCCTTGCGGGCGAATTTGACGTTGGCGACATCGGCAAACACGCGGCCGCCGTAAGAGTGAACGGCTTCGACGACGTTGCGCGGGCTGCCCAGCGCCGTGATGACCAAAGGCGGCCGGTAACGCTTGACCAATTCAAGTTCGGCGCCCAGCCGCGGATAGGTCGAATGCACGATCATGTTGAGCGCGAAGGGTGCTGCGCCCGGCGCTCCGGCAAGCTCGCCGGCGATCCGCTTGAGCCAGGCCTCGAGATCGTCGATGCCGCGCGCGTTCGGCGCGGGGAACGAGCCGATGACGCCGGCCTTGCAGCAGGCCAACACCAGGTCGGGCCCGGACACGAGAAACATCGGCGCGGCGATCGCCGGCAGGGCGAGGCGCGCGATCCATTCGGGCGGCAAGTTAGGGCTCATGCGAAAACCAGGATAGCGTCCCCGAACCGGCGATGTCACCCATCCGCCGCGCGTCAAAGACGATCAAGATGCTCAAGCGCCAATGAGCATCTTGAGCACCCTGGGGATATTATGGAGATTCTTTGCTGACGTGACCACCAAACCTATAAGGTCGCTGTCATGAATCCACAAACTCTTGGGAAAATTTCATCTTTCAGTGCATAAACATGAGCATCTTGAGCAGCTTCTGAAATCATTGGGTTTTTTCTGCCCCGCTCTAAGGGCACAGCCCTGTTTTGGCTAGCATGAAAGTCGATTCACCCTAGAACAGCGGCCCGCGATTGACCATCCCGCCATCCGTGGTGATGACGGTCCCCGAAGTATAGGCGGAGCGGTCGGAAATCAGGAACGCGATCGACCAGGCGCATTCCTCCGGCGTTTGGGCCCGGCCGAATGCGAAGGGCGACAGGAATTCATTGTAACGGCCCTCGTCGTTGAAACGGTCGCGCGCGGTTTTTTTCATCATCCGCACCAGCCGCTCGGTCGCGACCGGACCGGGGTTGAGCGCCAGCACGCGGACGCTGTCGTCGGCGCTGCCGCCGCCGAGCGCGCGGGTGAAGGCCATGAGCGCCGCGTTGCCGGTGGAGCCGGCGATGTAGTTGGCGCGCGGGATTTCGCCGCCATTGCCGATGACGTTGAGGATCACGCCGCCGCGCCGTTTTTTCATCAGCGGATAGAACTGCCGGCACATGTTGATGTAGCCGAATACTTTGATGTCCCAGGCTTTGCGCCACGTCGCCTCGTCGATATCGGCGAGCGTGCCGTTGGGGATGCCGCCGGCATTGTTGATGACGACGTTGGCATCAGCGCATTCGCGGGCGAGCGTGGCGTGGCTTTCGCTGGCCGCCATGTCGAGCGCGAAGCTGCGGACGGTGACTTTGTGCTTGGCAAGGATGCCGGCTTGCACCGCGTCGAGGTCCTGGGCGGTGCGCGCGACGAGATAGAGATCGCAGCCCTCCTCCGCCAGGCACTGCGCCGTGGCGCGCCCGATGCCTTGCGACGCGCCGGTAATGAGCACTTTCCTGCCCTTCAGTCCGAGATCCACTGCTTCCTCCGGTTTGAACGGTTCCGCCCAACTCTATTCCGAATGGCGGCGGCGGGACTAGGCACGGCGCGGATCGGTTTTGACCTGACTGAGTGGCCGTACTAACAATCGGCTGGAATCAGGCGGGAACGGCAAACTCGGCGATGGCCTATCGAATCGGCATCGATGTCGGCGGCACGTTTACGGATTTCGTGCTGATGAGCGGGGCCGGCACAAGCCGGGCCGGCAAGAGCCGGATCGCCAAGGTTCTATCGACGCCGGACGATCCTTCGCTCGCCGTTATCGCCGGCCTCGAGGAACTGGCCGCGGCGGAAGGCCTGAAACCGGCGGACTTCTTCCGCGCCGTCGACATCATCGTCCATGGCACGACCGTAACGACGAATGCGATCCTGACCGGCCGCTGGTGCAAAACCGGCCTGGTGACGACGCGCGGCTTCCGCGACGCGCTGGAGATGCGCCGCGGCATCCGCGAAGTGCAATACGACAATAAATTCAAGGCGCCGGTGCCGATCGTGCCGCGGCACCGCCGCTTGCCGGTGAGCGAGCGCGTCGATCACGCGGGCGCCGTCGTCGCGACGATCGATCTCGCCGACATCGACAAGGCGGCCGACGAGTTCCGGCGCGACGGCGTCGAGGCGGTGGCCGTGTGCTTCATGCACGCCTACGCCAACGACGCCCATGAGCGCCGGGCGGCGGAGCGGCTGCGCCAGCTGATGCCCGGCGCCTATCTCTCGGTGTCGAGCGAAATCCTGCCGCAGGTGCGCTTCTACGAACGCACCAGCACGACCGTGCTCAATGCCGCGGTCGGGCCGCTGCTCGGGCGCTATCTCGAAAACCTGCTCCGCCGTTTGGCCGAGGTGAAATTCGGCGGCGTCCTTCTTGTCATGCAGTCCAACGGCGGCGTCACCGCGCCCAAGGTCGCGATTGCGCGCGCGGCGACGACGCTGCTCTCCGGCCCGGCGGCCGGCCCGCTCGCCGGCCTGGCGCTGATGGCGCCGCACGGCGAGGACAAGTGCATCGCGATCGACATGGGCGGCACCAGCTTCGAAGCTTCGCTGTGCCGCGGCGGCGCGCCGGGCGTTACGACGAATGCGACCGTCAATCGCTTCGCCCTGGCGCTGCCGACCATGGACATCAAGACGATCGGCGCCGGCGGCGGTTCGATCGCTTGGCTCGACGAGGGCGGGTTGTTGCGCATGGGGCCGATGAGCGCCGGCGCCAAGCCCGGCCCGGTCTGCTACGGGCTGGGCGGCACCGAGCCGACCTGCAGCGACGCCAATCTCGTGCTCGGCTATCTCGCCGCCGATTTTTTTGCCGGCGGCCGCATCCGCCTCGATGCCGCCGCGGCCCATGCCGCGATCCGCGACAAGATCGCCACGCGCCTCGGCCTCGGCCCGGTCGAAGCGGCGGCCGGCATGTATCGCGTGATGAACGTCAACATGGCCTCGGCGATCCGCGAGATTTCGGTGCAGCGCGGCCACGATCCGCGCGATTTTCCGCTCATCAGCGCCGGCGGCGCGGCTTCGATCCACGCCGCCTATATCGCGCGCGAGCTCGGCATTTCGCGCATCCTGGTGCCGCGCGACGCCTCGGTGTTTTGCGCCGCCGGCATGCTGCGCACCGATTTGAAGCACGATTACGTGCGCTCCTATGCGACGGCGTTCGACGCCGACGGCGTGGATGGCGATCGCTTCCGCGCGCTGATCCGCGACATGACGGACGAAGGCCGCCGCACGCTGACCGGCGAAGGCATCGCGCCGGCAAAGCAGCGCTTTCGCGTCGATCTCGATTTGCGCTATCGCGGCCAATATCACGAAGTGCGGATCGAAGACGTGCCGGAGAGCGAGATTGCGGCGCTCGACTTCGCCGCGATGAGCGCGCGCTTCCATCGCGCCCATGACCGGCTCTACGGCTATTCGCTCGCCGAGAGCGGCACGCCGATCGAACTCGTCAATCTGCGACTGACGGCGATCGGCGTCACCGAGAAGCCGGAAATTTCCGAGGAACCGCGCCACGGCGCCGATCCGGGCGCGGCGCTCAAGGGCCGGCGCCAAGCCTATCTGCCCGACGAACGCCGTTTTGCGGACGTCTCCGTTTATGACGGCGACGAGCTGCGCCACGGCCACGCCATGGCCGGCCCCGCCCTGGTCGAAACGGCGGTGACGACGATCTTCGTGCCGCCGTCCTACGATCTCGCCGTCGACAAGCTCGGCACCTGCGTTCTGACCGAAAGGCGAGGCGGACCATGAGCGTCGCGATCGATCCGATCCTCGCCTCCGTTCTCCAGCGGCGGTTCAAATCCATCACCGAGGAAATGGGCCTGACCTTGCTGCGCACGACGCGCTCGCCGATTCTCAACGAGGCGCGCGATTTCGTCACCGGCCTTTATGATTCCGACGGCCAGATGCTGGAGCAGACCGAATATATTCCCGTCTTGGCTTTTGCGCTGCAGCCGGTGTGCGAGGAAATCATCCGCGCTTTCGCCGGCGACATTCATCCGGGCGACGTGTTCCTGCACAACGACGTGTTCTCGGGCGGCAACCAGAACAACGACGTGGCCGTGTTCCGGCCGATCTTTCACGGCGAAACCCTCGTCGCCTGGGCGGCGTGCAAGGGCCATCAGGCGGATATCGGCGGCGCGGTCGCCGGCGGCTACAACCCCGAGGCGCGCGAGGTGTGGCAGGAGGCGCTGCGCATCCCGGCGATCAAAATCTATGAGCGCGGCGCGCTGCGCAAGGACGTGTGGCGCATGATCTTCGCCAATATCCGCTACCCGATCGTCGAGGAGGACATCCGCGCGCAGATCGGCGGCACGGTGATGGGCGAGCGCGGCATCAAGGAAATCGTCGCGCGATACGGGATCGAGGCCTTCCTCGCCCACAAGCAATTCCTGTTCGACAGCACCGAGGCGATGGTCGCGAAGGAAATCGCGGCGATCCCGAAGGGCACCTATCGCGGCGAAAGCACGGCGTTCTACGACGGCATTCGCCCGGGCAGCACGATGCCGATCAAGCTGGCGGTCACGGCCGATGGCGAGGCGATCACCTTCGATTTCACCGGCTCGGCGCCGCAGACGCCGGGCTTCGTCAACGCGCCCTACTCCGCCACGGCCTCGGCGCTGACGCTCACTTTCCTGATGCTCATCAATCCCGATATTCCGCACAATGCCGGCATCCGGCGCCGCATCCGCATCGTCAATCCCGAGGGCTCCTTCCTCAACGCCAAATTCCCGGCGGCGACGACCTTCGGCAATTCGATCACCGGGCCGACTTCGGATGCGATATTCCGCGCCTTCGCGCAATGCCTACCCAAGATGGTGTCCGCCGGCTGGAACCGCATGTTCTCGGTTGCCGTCACCGGCCGCGATCCGCGCAGGGCGCGGCCCTATGTCGATATCCTGTTCCTGTCGCAAAAGGGCGGCTCCGGCGCAACCCACGGCGCCGACGGCTACGATCATATCGGGCTGATCAATTGCGCCGGCGGCCTGCTCGCCCAGGACTACGAAATGTTCGAAATTCAAGACCCGCATTTCCTCATCAAGCACGAATATCTCGCCGATTCCGCCGGACCCGGCCAATGGCGCGGCGGCGTTGGCATCGAAACCGAATTCCGCATCGACGGCGAAAACGTGACCGCCATCGCGTTCGGCGACGGCGTCGAGGAAGAGGCGCGCGCTTTCGGCTTGTTCGGCGGCAAGCCGGGGCGGGTCAACGAGGCCTCGTTCCATCTGCCCGACGGATCGACGCGCACGCCGAAGACCAAGGAAATCCTGCGCGACATTCCCAGCGGCGCGATGTTCCGGCAGATTGCCGGCGGCGGCGGCGGCTATGGCGATCCGAAATTGCGCCCCGCCGCCAAGGTCGCGGCCGAAGTGCGCGACGGCTTCATTTCCGCCGCGGCGGCGCGGGCGGATTACGGCGTCGCCGTCGATCCCAAAACATACGCCGTCGACGAAGCCGCGACGGCGGCGCTGCGCGGAGGCAAGCCATGACCAAGCCCACGATCGACCATATCGGCATCATCGTCGCCGATCTCGACCAAGCGGTGGCACAGATGCGCCCACTGTTCGGCGTGCCCAAGATGACCAAGGACATGCCCGATGTCGGCCTGCGCATCGCCGAGTTCGACACGGCGAACGTGACGATCGAGCTGCTGCAATACACCGGAAAGAACGACGCCTTCGCGCGCCGCGTGATGGGCAACAGGCTCGGCCTCAATCATATCTCGGCCCGCGTCGACGACGTGAACCGCAGCGTTGCGCAATTGCGCGCCGAGGGCTTTCGCCTTATGGACGGGTTTCCGCGCCAAGGCGCGCACGGGCAGGTCGCCTATTTCGAGCCCGACGCTGTGACGGGCCTTCTGTTCGAAGTCTGCCGGCCCGACGCGCCCTAACCGAATCGAGAAAACATGGCCGACCGCATCCAGCTCGCCATCGACGGACCCGTCGCGACCGTCACGCTGAACAATCCGGCGAAGCGCAACAGCTTCGATCTCGCGATGGGCGAGCAATTGACGGCGGCGGCGCGCGGCCTCGCCAAGCGCGGCGATATCGGCGTCGTCGTGCTGCGCGGCGCCGGCAACGAAGCGTTTTCGGGCGGCGCCGATTTCGACGCGCTCACCGCCGAGGCCGATATCGCCAAATCCTTCGCCGCGGTCGAACACGCCTTCGACGCAGCGGTCAACGCGATTGCCGAGATCGAGGTGCCGATCATCGCCGCGATCCGGGGCGCGTGCTTCGGCGGCGCGGTGCAGCTCATGCTCACGGCCGATATCCGCATCGCCAGCGCCGAGGCGCGGTTCTGCGTCCCGGCCGCCGCGATCGGCATCGTCTATCCGCTGGAGGCGGTCGAGAAGATCGTGCGCCTGGCCGGCACCGGGGCCGCGAGCCACGTGCTGATCGGCGCCGAGCCGTTCGACGCGGCGGAAGCCAAGGCGCGCCGCCTGATCGAGGAAATCGTGCCGACCGGCGCGCTCGACGAGCGCGTCAAGGCCTTGTGCGGCAAGATCGCGACCTATCCGCGCCCCACGCTCATCGCCTACAAGAAGCTGATCCGCGGTTTTGCCGCCCGCGCGCCGCACAGCGAGCTCGTGGCCGTCCAGGATCGCGCCCACGCCACCGGCGCGCATATCGAACGCCTGCGGGCGATCGCGGCGCGGCGGCGCGAGAAGCGTTAGCGGCCGGCGCTCGGCCCCGCGATCGTGCCCTTCGCCGCCAGCGCTTCGATCTCGCTTGGCGTATATCCGACTTCGGCCAGAATTGCGCGGCTGTGCTGGCCGTAATCCGGCGGAAAGGAATATTCCCGCGCCGCGCCCGGCAGATCGACCGCCATGGGCTGCATGCGGACCGTGCGGTTGCTATCCGGAATTTTGGTTTCGACCATCTTGCCGCGGATGGCGGCGAGCTCGTGCACCTGGCGGATCGTGTTGATCGCCGCGTTGGGAATCGTGGCGGCGGTGAATTCCTTGGCCATTTCGGCGCAGCTGTGCCGCGCGGTGATGGCGCCGAGATCGCGATAGATCGCCTTACGATCCTTGTAGCGGCCGTCGGCGGTGTCGCGGCTGGCGCCGTTCTTGAGCGGGGCAAAAACCTCGCGCCCGGTCAAGCGCTGCCACTGCACGTTGCTGCCGAGCGCCATGTAGATGAATCCGTCCTTGCAGGGATAGACGTTGGACGGGATGAATTTGCGATGCGCGTTGCCCCAGCGCGTGATTTCCTCGTCGGCGCAATCGAGATCGACGAGCGGCAGCAAGGTGATGAGCCAGGACGCGGCGGCCTGCAGCATCGACACGTCGATGCGCTTGCCCTTGCCGGTTTCGGCGCGCTCGGCGAGCGCGAGCATGACATTGGCGTAGACTTCGTCGCCGGCCTTGAGATCGACCAGCGGCACGCCGGCCAGCATCGGCGGACCGTCGGGATCGCCGGTCACTTCCATGAAGCCGACCATGGCCTGGATGACGGGATCGTAGCCGGGCCGATCCGGATAGGCCGGCCCCATCGCCGAGATGCCGGCCCAAATCAGATCGGGCTTGACCGCGGAGAGCGTTTCGTAATCGATGCCGAGCGGCTTGTAGCGTTGCGGCACGGTGTTGCAGCAGAAAATATCGACATCGAGCGCCTTGATGATGCGCTTCAGCGCCGCCTGGCCTTCGGCCGATTTGAGATCGAGCGCGATCGCTTCCTTGCCGATATTGGGGCCGAGGAAATAAGAGTTGCGCGCGCCCGTCGTCACCGGCTTGCCGATATAGCGGTTGGGATCGCCGGGCTGGCCGCCGCGGCCCTCGGTGCCCGTCGCCTCGATGCGGATCACGCGCCAGCCGAGCTGGACGAAGCGCAGCGTGGCGGAGGGCATGGCCAGGGCCTGCTCCATGGAAAGAACGGTGCGGCGTTTCATGGTTCGATCTCGTCCGGCGTTAGAGGGTGATCGGCTCCTGGTAGCGGCCATAGACATCGACCAGGACCTTGGTCATCTCGCCGACCGTGGCGTAGGCCTTCACGGCCTCCATGATGGCGGGCATCGTGTTGGCGTTCGCTTTCGCGTCGGCGCGGAGGCGGTCGAGCGCGCGTGCGACCGCGGCATTGTCGCGCGTCGCCTTGATCTTCGCCAGGCTGTCGATCTGCAGCTTCAAGTCCTCGGTCTTGGTCGGATGGAATTCGACATCCGGCTTTTCCTCGTCGACGCGGTAGCAATTGACGCCGACCTTGCGGAACTCGCCGGATTCGAGCTTCTTCTGATGCTCATAGGCTTGGCGCGAAACGTGGTCCTGGACCCGGCCGGTGGCCACGCCCTCGACAATGCCGCCCTCGGCGTCGACGCGCTTCATCACTTCGACCATCTTGGCTTCCATCTGATCGGTCAGCGCCTCGATGAAATACGAGCCGCCGAGCGGATCGACCGTGTCGCACAGGCCCATTTCCTCGATCAGGATTTGCATGGTACGCAATGAGATGCGCTGCGCCTTGGGGCTCGGGATCGTATAGGCCTCGTCGTAGCAGCAGAGCGCGATGGTCTGCGCGCCCGACAGCGCCGCGATCAGCGCGTAATAGGCGCCGCGCACGATGTTGTTCTCCGGCTGGTCGATGGTGAGGCCGAAACCGCCGCCGCCGGCGATCATGCGCATCCACATCGTCTTCGGATCCTGGGCGCCGTATTGCTCTTTCAGAATTTTCGCCCACAGCCGGCGGCCGGCGCGGAATTTCGCGACCTGCTCGAAGAGATTGCCGAAAATGTTGAAATTGAACGACAGCCGGCCGCCGAATTCGTCGATGTGCAGGCCGCGCTTCAGCGCTTCGTCGGCATAGGCCTTGGCGATGGCGAAAGCGTAGCCCATTTCTTCGGCCGGATTGGCGCCCGATTCGCGGATGTGATAGCCGCAAACGCTGACCGGGCTATAGGCCGGCGCGTGCTTGGCGCAATACTCGATCGTGTCGGCGACGAGCTTGATCGAGGGCTGCACCGGAAAAATCCACGTGCCGCGGCCGACGAACTCTTTCAAGATATCGTTCTGGGCGGTGCCGCGCAGCTCCTTGAGATCGAAGCCGCGCTTCTCCGCCATCGCCAGATACATGGCGATCAGGATCGCGGCCGAGCCGTTGATCGTCAGCGATACCGTGATCTTGTCGAGATCGACGCCGTCGAAGGCGACTTCGAAATCCCGGAGACTATCGACCGCCATGCCGACGCGGCCGACCTCGCCCGCCGCCGCCGGATCGTCGCTGTCAAGGCCGCACTGGGTCGGCAGATCGAAGGCGACGTTGAGGCCGGTCTGGCCGTTCTTGATGAGATAGTGGAAGCGCTCGTTGGTCGCCCTGGCGTTGGAAAAACCGGTGTATTGCCGCATCGTCCACGGGCGCAGGCGGTACATTTCGGGATGGATGCCGCGGGTGAAGGGATATTGCCCCGCCGCCCCGTCCTCGGCCAGCTTGGCGGCGCCGTTGCTTATGTCGGCGGCCGTGTAGAGCGGCTTGATCTCGACGCCCAATTCGTTGACCACGGGCTTGAGCGCCTTGGGCGCGCGGGCGGGCTTGGCGGCGGCTTTCAGTTCCTGGGCCATTTCGACACCTTTTCCTTGATGAACGCGACGATGTCGTCGAGCTTGCTGCCCGTGGCGAAAACGCCATCGACGCCGATATCCTTGAGCGCTTCCCAATCCTTGTCGGGCACGTTGCCGCCGACGAGCCACAGGCGCGTGCCGAGATTGTATTCGTCCCACAGCTCGCGCAGCCGCTTGCACAATGGAATGTGCGATCCCGACAGGACCGAGAAACCGATCACGTCAACGTCTTCGTCGCGCGCGATTTTGGCGATTTCCTCGGGCATTTTTCGGAGGCCGGTATAGATCACTTCCATGCCGGCGTCCTTCAACGCCCGCACCACGATCTTGCCGCCGACATCGTGGCCGTCGAGGCCGGGCTTCGCGATCAGCACCTTGATCGGCCGCGCGCCCTTGGCTGCATCGGCGCGCGAAGCGGCGGTTTTGGTTCCCGCGATCGTCATTCCTTCCCCAACTCCCGTGCGATCATGAGCTTCAAGATTTCGCTGGTGCCGCCGCCGATCAGCAGAAAGCGCACGTCGCGCAAATAGCGCTGCGCCGGATATTCCATGGCGAAGCCGTAGGAGGCGTAGATGCGCGAGGCGTGTTCGCATATTTCGGCGGCGGCTTCGCTGGCGAACAGCTTGGCCATCGACGCCTCCTTGTGATGCGGCTTGCCGGAATCGTGCAGCCATGCGGCATAGCGCACGAGGTGCTTGGCGGCTTCGAGCTGGGTGCCCATCTCGGCGAGGCGGAGCTGGATCGCCTGGAATTGCGCGATCGGCTTGCCGAACTGCTTACGCTCGGCGGAATAGGTGAGCGCCGAAGCGAGCGCCGCGCGCGCGATGCCGACGCCCATGGCGCCGGTCATGATGCGGATCTGGGCCAGCACCTTGCGCAGATGCATTTCGCCCTCGCCGACTGCACAGAGCCGGTGGCTTTCGGGCACGAAACAGTCGCTGAACGACAGCTCCGAGGTCGGCAACCCGCGCACGCCGAGCTTTTCGATCGCCTTGCCGACGGCCAAGCCCTTGAAGCCCTTCTCGACCAGGAAAATCGTCAGCGCGCCGGGCTCACCCGCTTTGGCGAAAACGGTGAAGAAATCGGCGACCGGCGCCGAGGAGACCCACATTTTTTGGCCGTTGAGCAGCCAGCCGCCATCGGTCTTGGTGGCGCGCGTCGTCATGCCGTGCAGGTCCGAGCCGGCATTGGGCTCGGTCATGCAAATCCCGCCGATCTTCTTGCCGTCGAGCGCGGGCTCGAACAGGCGCTGCTTGATATCGGGCGAGCCGAGCTGAAACAGGAAGTTCGTGCCCATCAGCGCCTGCATCGAGCAGCACGCGGCCAGCGACATCGACCCCCGCGCCAGCTCTTCGACCGCCGAACAGAAGGGCAGCAGGCCGAGGCTGAGCCCGCCCGCCTCTTCCGGGTAGCGCATGCGAAAGAAACCGAGTTCGCCCACGCGCAGGAACAGATCGCGCGGAAATTCATGCGCCTCGTCGATGGCTTGGGCGCGGGGCGCCACCTGCTCATCGGCAAAGCGCGCGAAGGTTTCGGTGATCGCGCGATGCTCGTCGGGAATGTCGAACACGATTTTTAACCGCTTCCGGCTATAAGGGGTTGAGACGGCGGCAGACTATACCAGACTGGAAATTTGCGAAATCGCTCAGAATTGCCGCACTTAACGGTTAAGAGCCAGCATGGTCGCGCCGCCCGCGATGACCAGGCAGGCGGCCAGGCGCCACGGCCCCACCGCCTCGCGGAAAAAGATGCGCCCGAACAGCACGGCAAAGACGACGCTCAACTCGCGCAGCGCCGAGACCAGCGCGATCGGCAGGATCGACATGGCCCAGATCGCGATGCCATAGGCGACCATCGACGCGGCGCCGGCAAAGCTTGCCTTACCGTAGTCGCCGCGGTTCAGCGGCCGAAACTGGATGCGCAGCAGGCGCAGCGCGGCCAGGGTGAACAGGCTGCTGCCGATGAACGACCAGGCGATAAAGCCGATGGCGTCGCCCGAGGCGCGCACGCCCATGCCGTCGGCGAGCGAATAGGTGGCGATCGACATCGCCGTCAAGACGGCCATCACGAAAGCGCGCAAAGGCATACGGCGCGCGCCCGAGCGGCGCATCGCCAGCACGCCGATTGAGACCAATACGACGCCGATCAACACCGGCGTTTTGGGTAGCTCGGCGGCGATCAGGCCGGCGCCGAGTGCCACCAGCAAAGGCGCGCCGCCGCGCGCGATCGGATAGACTTCGCTCAGCTCGCCGTGGCGATAGGCGTCGACCAATGTGAGCCAATAGGTGACGTGGGCGACCGCCGTGACCGCGAGCCACGGCCAGCTCGCCGCCGCCGGGAACTGCGTGAACGGCGCCAGCGCCGCTGCGATGACGAACTCGGCGATCAGCAGAACGCGAACGGTCGAAAATGTATCGCCGCCGCTCTTCAGCGCCGCGTTCCAGGCGGCGTGAAGAAAAGCGGCAACGAGGACCAGGAGAACGGCGAATTCGGACATTGGCCGCGCAAACTCCCATGGCCGGGAAGCCGTGACAATCGAAGTTTCGCGCTCCAATCTGGCTCGATCGCATCAAACGCAAGGAAGAGCAACAATGCCGGAACCCGATCTCGCGAAGTTTTCCGCCACCATCGAGACCCGCGTCGATAGCCATTATGCCAATCAAGTCGTATCCCTCGGCATCATCGCCGAGCTATTGGGCATGGCCGGAACCAAGCTCGCCTATATGTTCGACGGCGACGGGGGATACATGGCCAAGTTCGACAATCTCGAATTCCTGGCGCCGGTCTATCAGGGCGACTTCGTGCGCGTGACGGCGCGGCTGACCGGCGTCGGCAACAGCTCGCGGCGGCGCGCTTACGAAGCCTATGTCACGGCGCGCTGCCACGGCATCGGCACCGCGCCCTCGCATGGCGAGGTGCTCGATCCGCCGCTGCTCGTCGCGCGCGCGACCGGGATCACGGTGACGCCGCTCGCCGATCAGCGGCTGACGCCGCCGGCGCTGAAAGGCAACCCGAAGTGACGCGCGAGTCGGCTACCGCCAAACGCCATCGACGCGGTCGTAGCTGCCGGCGCGCAGGTCGGGCTTTTCCTTGACCAGCTCGCCCTTGGCTATTTTTTCCGACGGCGTCTTGGGCAGGCTGCCGCGGAACTCGTAGTAGCGCGGCACCTTGAACTTCGCGAGATTGGCCTCGCAATGCGCGATGACGCGCTCCAGCGGCAGATCGCGCGGCGCCAGGCCGGGCTGCAAGACGAGATAGACCTTCACTTCTTCCTTGCGGGTTTCGTCGGGCACCGGCACGGCCGCGGCCTCGGCGATCTCGGGCAGGCCGCGCAGCACGGCCTCGACCTCGCGCGCCGCGATGTTCTCGCCCGCCCTGCGGATCATGTCCTTGACCCGCCCGACGATGAAATAATAGCCGCGCGCGTCTTGCCGGAAGAGATCGCCGGTGCGGAACCAATCGCCGTGGAAGGCGGCGGCGGTCGCCTCCGGTTTGTTATAGTAGCCGCGCAGGATGCCGGGGCCGCAGATGAGCAGCTCGCCGGTGCCGCCGGGCGCCACCGGATTGCCGGCCTGGTCGGCGATGCGCGCCTCGCGGAACGGCGCCACCACGCCGCACGAGCCCGAGCCCACCATGTCGGCGGCCTCGATCGGCATGAACAGGCCCGAGCCGATCTCGGTCATGCCATAGGCTTCGCGGATGATGCAGTCGTAGCGCGCCTCGGCCTCGGCCTGGCTTTCCTTGCGCAGGCCGTAGCAATTCATGCGGATCAGCGCATTGCGCGCATCCTCCGGCGCCACCGGCTGTTTCAGGATCGCTTCGGGAAACAGCGTGAATTCGATGCCGTGCTCGCGCACCCAGGCCATGAAGCGGCTGGTGCTCTGGCGCCGGGCGACGAACAGCGTGGCGCGGCGATAGAACGCCATCGCCAAGAGCCATTGCGGGTCCATGTAGAAGAAGGGCGTCGCCGCCAGGATGCGGCGATAGTCGCGGCCGTCGCGGAACGCATTGACCTTGCCGATGGTCAGCCAATAGCGCTGCGTCAGCATGCAGCCCTTGGGAAAGCCCGTCGTGCCCGATGTGTATTGGATATTGAGCACGTCATCGAGCGCAGGCTCGGCGGCAGGCGTGAAATCTTTCGCGTCATGCGCGGCGGCGTCGGCCCAGCGCCGTTGCCCCGGCCCCGGATCGCCGAACACGATGACGCGCTCGCTCGCCAAGAGCTGGGGCCGCTCCGGCATGGCGGCCAGATTGGCCAGATAATCGGCGTGGATGACGAGCCAGGCCACGTCGCCGTCATTGACCACGTAGCTCATTTCGCGCGGCGTATAGGCGATGTTCATCGGCACCATGACGGCGCCGAGCCGCGCCAGGGCGAGCCAGGTGAGCGGAAAACCCGCGATATTGGGCAGCATGACGCCGACATGGCTGCCCTTGCCGATCCCGGCTTCGGCCAAGCCGGCGGCGAGGCGGTTCACGGCGGCGCGGACCTCGGCGAAGGTCGCGATCTCGCCGCTCTCGAAGAAATTCCAGGCCACCGCATGGGGTGCCGCAGCCGCCGCTTCGTCGAGCAAGGCGCCGAGATTGGGCGGCAGCGCTTCGGCCGCGATGCGGGCAAGGCGCTCGGCAAGCGGCGTTACGGCGGCGTTCAGGATCTGGGCTCGGGACATGCGCGGGCACGATGTTTTTGTTCGAACTCGGCCTTTGAACCGAATATTGTCGCCGGCGCAAGTGCAATAGCGCGCGACCGCCCATGATCATCGACTATGGCAGCAAGCCGCCGGCCCCGGAATTTCACAAGACCGGGCCCCACCTCGCCAATTACCGGCGCGTCTACGGCGCGAGCGAGGCCGCGGTCGAGCACGCCGATGCCGGGCCCGCGCAGCTCAAGGCCTGGCTGGACAATTACGACCGCCTTGGCGCCCGCCACGTCGTCATCAAGGGCCGCGATATCGAAACGACTTTCGGCTTCAAGATCGCCAACGAGGACGTCGCCGCCTTCTGCCGCCGGCATGGCCCGCGCTTCATCGGCTTTGCCGGCGCCGATCCGCATAAGGGCATCCGGGCGCTGCGCGACCTCGAATTCGCCGTCAAGGAGCTCGGCCTGCGCGGCCTCAATCTGCAATGCTTCGAGCTCAAGCTCGCGATCAACGACAAGAAGATGTATCCGCTCTACGCGAAATGCATCGAGCTCGATATTCCGGTCAACATCCATTGCAGCATCAATTTTTCGACCGCGACCGAAATGGATTACGGCCATCCGCGCTATCTCGACGAGGTGATGGTGCATTTCCCGGAGCTGCGCGTCTGCGCCTCGCCGCCGGGCTGGCCCTGGGTGCAGGACCTCATCGGCGTCGCCTGGCGCCACAAGAACGTCCATATCGGCATCGTCGCGATGCGGGCGAAATATCTCAACGTCGCCCATTCCGGCTACGAGCCGCTGCTGCAATACGGCAACACGATCCTCAAGGACCGCATCATCTGGGGCTCGGCCTTTCCCATGATGCCGGTCGAAATGGCGCTCGGCGACATCGAGGCCCTGCCGCTCAAGGACGGCGTCAAGCGCCTGTGGCTGCACGACAACGCCGCGCGGTTCCTGGGGCTGGCATAAGCGGTCGATGCGACATTCGCGGCGGGCACGCCGCCATTGAGCCGGGCGCAAAAGCGCTCTAGCCTATGGCCCGAAAACCCCAGGGATGGAGACCGCCATGACCCGCCGAACCTTCTCGCTCACCACCTGGCTCGCCGTGACGGCGGCGGCAGTATCGTTCATGCCGCCCGCCCATTCGCAGACCGAGCCGGCCAAGCCGGCGCAGATCGTCGTCAACGCTTCGGGCGGCGCGCAGGAGGCGGCGCTCAAGAAATCGTTCTACGACGAATACGAAAAGCGCTACGGCATCAAGGTGGTGGCGACGAGCCCGGCCGATCTCGGCAAGCTGCAGGCCATGGTGCGCTCGGGCAATGTGCAATGGCACATCACCGAGCTGACCATCGAGGAAGCGATCCGCGCCGAGGCCGCCGGCCTGCTCGAAGCCATCGACGAGAAGATCGTCGACCGTTCGCGCTTTCCGGACAGCGTCAAGGGCCGCAAATACATCTTCACCCGCAGCGCCTACTCGACGGTGATCGGCTACCGCACCGATGTTTGGAAGGCCGGCGCCGGCCCCAAGGATTGGAAGGATTTCTGGGACGTGGCGAAGTTTCCGGGGCCGCGCTCGCTGCAGAACAAGGCGGTCGACAATCTGGAATTCGCGCTGCTCGCCGACGGCGTGGCGCCCGACAAGCTCTATCCGATCGACGTCGATCGCGCCTTCAAGAAGCTCGACCAGATCAAGAAAAACATCACCGTGTTCTGGACCACGGGCGCGCAATCGGCGCAGCTTCTCGTCGACAAGGAAGTCGTGCTCGGCACCGCGTGGAACGGCCGCTATTACTCCGTCATCGAAAAGGGCGCGCCGATCCACATCGAATGGAACCAGGGCTCGATCAAGGAAAGCGCCTTCGTGATCCCGAAAGGCGCCAAGGATCTGTTCTGGGCCAACCGGATGCTGTCGGTGATGACGGACGCCAAATTGCAGGCGACCTACGCGAACATCGTGACCTATCCCGGCCTCAACCTGGATTCGGTGGCCCATGTCGATCCCAAGATCGCGCCGCATTTGCCGACCCATTCGGCGAATTTATCGAAGCAATTCTGGCAGGACGCGAAGTGGTGGGCCGATAACGGCGCCGCGGTGGAAGAACGCTGGGCCAAGTGGGTGATCGCGAAGTAGCTGCGCCGGGCCCGGCCGGGGCCGGGCCGTCGCAGGTGGCCGACACGAATGCGCTCGTAATCGCCGGCGCCGAGCGCGCCTTCGGCGCGGTCAAGGCGCTGGCCGGCGTCGATCTTGCCCTTCGCTCCGGCGAATTGCTGACGATTCTGGGGCCCAGCGGTTCGGGCAAGACGACGCTCTTGAAGGTCGTCGCCGGATTCGAAATTCCGGATCGCGGCACCGTCGCCCTCAACGGCCGCGACATCACCTTCGCCTCCCCCGCCAAGCGCAATATCGGCATGGTGTTCCAGAACTACGCGCTGTTTCCGCACATGACCGTGGCGGACAATGTGGCGTTTCCGCTCGAAATGCGCGGCGCCGGCAAGGGCGAGATCGCCAGGAAAGTCTCGGGCGCGCTGCAAACCGTGGGCCTGGCCGGCTACGAAACGCGCCTGCCGCGCCAGCTTTCGGGCGGCCAGCAGCAGCGCGTGGCGCTGGCCCGGGCCATCGTTTTCGATCCCGGCCTACTGCTGCTCGATGAGCCCTTCGGCGCGCTGGACCGCAAGCTGCGCGAGCAGATGCAGCTCGAGGTCAAGCAACTCCAGCGCCGGCTCGGCATCACCACCCTGTTCGTCACCCATGACCAGGAGGAAGCGCTGATCCTCTCGGACCGGATCGCCGTGATGAACGAGGGCCGCATCGAGCAGCTCGGCGCGCCGCCGGAGATCTACCGCCGGCCGGTCAACCGTTTCGTCGCCGATTTCATCGGCGAATCGAACATGTTCCGCGGCCGGGTCGGCATTGCCGAGAACGGCATTGCCGAGGTCAAGCTCGACAGCGGCGCCGCGATGCGCGTGCGCATTCCGCGCGAGGATCGCGCGATACACTATGGCGCCGACATCGGCCTCGTCTTGCGGCCGGAGCGGCCGCGCCCGCTCGATCCCGGCGCGGCCAGCGACAATCGCCTCGCCGGCAAGATCGCCGAAATCGTCTATCTCGGCGAGTCGGTCAAATACCGCATCGCGTGCGACGGCGGCATGGAACTGTTGGTGCGCTGGCCGATGCCCGCTTCGGGCACCGCGCTGCCGCTCGGCGCGCCGGTCGAAGCCGGCTGGGGCGCCGAGGACATGCACGCGGTCGCGTGGACATGAGGGCCAGCGCCGCCGTGGTGCGCGCCTGGCGCAGCGACGCCGCGCCGATCTTGTTCGGCATCGTGCCCGTGGTTTTTCTCGCCGTCTATTTCATCTATCCGGTGGCGCGCCTGCTCGCGATGAGCATCGAAGGCGGCAGCTTGGCGCCTTACGAGAAAGCCCTCACCGACGGGCTCTATCTTCAGGTTCTGCTCGAAACCCTGCGGCTCGCGATGCTCGTGGCGCTCGTCTGCCTCGTGCTCGGCTATCCGGTCGCCTATTTCCTGGCCTCGGCGCCGCCCTTTTGGGCGACGTTCGGCTTCATCTGCCTGCTGCTGCCGTTCTGGACCTCGGTCTTGGTGCGCACCTATGCCTGGATGATTCTTCTCGGGCGCAACGGCATCGTCAATCGAGCCTTGATGGGACTCGGCATCGTCGATGAACCGATCCCGCTGCTGCACAACACCAACGGCGTCGTCATCGGCATGGTCCATGTCCTGCTGCCCTACATGGTGTTTCCGATTTACAGCGTCATGCGCCGGGTCGATGGGCAGTTGCTGCAAGCCGCCGAGGGACTGGGCGCGCCGCCCTGGCAGATTTTCCGCCGCGTCTATTTTCCGCTCACCATGCCCGGCGTTCTCGCCGGCACGACGCTGGTTTTCGTCGTCGCGCTGGGCTTTTTCATCACGCCGGCCCTGCTCGGCGGCGGACGGGTGATGATGCTGGGCGTGCTGATCGAGCAGCAGATCCGCCAATTCCTCAACTGGCCCTTCGCGGCGGCGCTGGCGGCGATTCTGCTCGTCGCGGCGCTGCTCGTCCACGCGGGACTTAATCGCATTTTCAAAAGCGACATGCGATGGAGCTGAGACGCCCCCGCCGCGCGCGCCGCGGACGCATCGCGCTCAACGCGTTTTCGGCGCTGGTGTTCGCATTCCTCATGCTGCCGCTCGCGATCGTGTTCCCGATTTCGTTCAGCTCGGCCTCGTATTTGCAATTCCCGCCGCCCGGATTTTCGCTACGCTGGTACCGCGCCTATCTCGACGATTTCGTGTGGATCGACGCGACCTTGCGCAGCCTCAACATCGCGTTCTGGACCACGCTGATGGCGACGACGCTCGGCACCTTGCTGGCATTCAGCATCGTGCGCGGGCGCTATCCCGGCCGCGCGCTGCTGATGCAAGTCGCAACCGCGCCGCTGATCGTGCCGACCATCATCTATGCCGTCGCGATCTACGGATTGCTGTCGGGCTTCAAGCTGATCGGCGACTGGCAGGGCATCTTGCTGGGGCACACGGTGCACGCCCTGCCTTTCGTCGTCATCATCGTCGGCGCCGCGCTGCGGACTTTCGATTATTCGCAGGAGCAGGCGGCGATGGGTCTCGGCGCCAGCCGCCTCGGCGCCATGTGGCGCGTGACCCTGCCGCAGATCCGGCCGTCGCTGATCTCGGCGGCGTTCCTCGCTTTCATTTCGTCCTTCGACGAACTCGTGATCGCCATGTTCCTGTCGGGCTCGAATTTCACCCTGCCGAAAAAAATGTTCGACAATATCCAGATGGAAATCGACCCCACCGTCGCCGCGGTTTCGGTGCTGCAGATCGTGCTGGTGTCGATCGTCCTCGTCATCGCCTCGCGCTTCGGCGCGGGCGCGCGGCCGGTTACTTAGCGGGCGCCAGGAATTCGTGCCGCCTGGCATGGAGTTCGCGCACGTCGGCGACGCCGATATGCGCGAGGGTGACGGCCATTTCGGCCTTGAGGATGTCCAGCGCCTGCGTGACGCCGGCCTCGCCGCGCGCGCCGAGGCCATACAGAAACGCACGGCCGATCAGGCAGGCCTTGGCGCCGAGGGCGAGCGCCTTGATCACGTCGCTGCCGCGCCGGATGCCGCTGTCCATCAGCACGTCGAGGCTGCTCGCCCACCGCCTCGACGACGCCGGGCAGCGCGGCGATCGTCGACAGTCCGGTATCGAGTTGGCGCCCGCCATGGTTGGAGACGACGAGTCCGTCGGCGCCGGCGGCGAGCACGCGCCGGGCATCGTCCGGGTGCGTGATGCCCTTGACGATGAACTTCCCCGTCCATTCCCGGCGCAGCCACTCGATGTCGCGCCAATTGAGCGAATAATCGAGATGGCGCGTGACGAAGCCGGCCTGGCTCATCAGGCCGCGTCCGGCGCCGGGGAGATGCTGGAGGTTGCCGAAGCTCAAGCGCGGCGCGCGCGCCATATCGAGCAACCAGCGAAAATGCCACGCCATGTCGAGCCAATCGCGCAACCGGCGGTCGCTGCCGAGCGAAAAATGGTTGCGCACGTCGCGCTCGCGCCGCGAGGCCGAGGAAATGTCGACCGTGACCGCCAGCACCGGGCAACCTGCCGCCGTGGCCTGGGCGAGCAGATCGCGCGCGATGCCGCGATCGCGCGTCACGTAAAGCTGCAGCCAAAGATCGACGCCGCTGTCGCGCTTGACTTCGGCCATCGAGGCGATCGAGACGGTGCTGAGGCATTGTGGAATGCCGGCCGCTTTGGCGGCGCGCGCCGCCTGCACCTCGCCGCGCCGCGCCATCAATCCGGTGAAACCGGCGGGCGCGATGACGAGCGGCAGCGCCTGTTCGGCGCCCAGCACCGAAACGCCGAGCGAGGTTTCGGCAATGCCGGCGAGCGGGCGCTGAAAGAAACGGACGCGGTCGAAATCCGCCTCGTTCCAGCCCATGGTTTTTTCGTCGTAGGCGGCGCCGTCGATGTAGTCGAACAGCATGCGCGGCAAACGCCGTCTTGCAGCCACGCGCAGGTCGCGGATGTTGACGATCGTCAACTTGGCCGCGCGCGCCGCACGCTAAAGCGGCTTCTTGATGAGATTGGCGAGTTCGCCGATGACGCCGCGCCGGAAGGCGAGAACGCAGACGATGAATATTCCGCCTTGGATGATCGTGACCCAGGAGCCGAGATCGGCCAAATAGTTCTGCAGCGCCACCACGATGCCGGCGCCGACGATGGGGCCGAAGATCGTGCCCATGCCGCCCAGCAGCGTCATCAAGATCACTTCGCCCGACATCGGCCAGTTCACGTCGGTGAGCGAGGCGAGCTTGAAGACGATCGCCTTGAGGCTGCCGGCGAGGCCGGCCAGGCCGGCGGAGAGCACGAAGGCGAGCAGCTTGTATTGATCGACGCGGTAGCCGAGCGAGGTGGCGCGCGGCTCGTTTTCGCGGATCGCCTTCAAGATCTGGCCGTAGGGCGAATGGATGACGCGATAGATGAACAGGAAGGCGGCAAGAAATATCGCCAGCACGACGTAGTAGAGCGTCCAATCCTGGTTGAGATCGAACAATCCCAGGAAGCGCCCGCGGCTGGGAATGTGCAGCCCGTCCTCGCCGCCCGTGAACTTCGCCTGGAGATAGAAAAAGTAGAACATCTGCGCCAGGGCGAGCGTGACCATGGCGAAATAGATTCCGGCGCGGCGGATCGCAAGCCGGCCGATGACGAGGCCGAGCAGCGCCGAGCCGAGGGTGCCGGCGACGATCGCGAGCTCGGGCGGGAAACCCCAGACTTTCATGCAGTGCGCGGTGATGTAGCCGGCGGTGCCGAGGAACGCCGCGTGACCGAACGAAACCAATCCGCCGAAGCCGATCAGCAAATTGAAGGCGCATGCGAACAGCGCGAAGCACAGCACCTTCATCAGGAAAACGCTGTAGATGATGTAGGGCCCGACGAGAAAAAATCCCGCCATGACGGCGAACGCCACGAGGTGCGAGCGCGGCACCGCGGACGACCTGACGCCGACGAATTGGCCGGAAAGCGCCGACGTGCCGGCGGCCATGTTACGCCGCCCGCCCGAACATGCCCGCCGGCTTCAGCAGCAGAACGATGGCCATGATCACGAAAATCACCGTGTTGGAGGCTTCGGGGTAAAACACCTTGGTCAGGCCCTCGATAATGCCGAGCACGTAGCCGGTGAGGATCGAGCCCATGATCGAGCCCATGCCACCGATCACGACGACGGCGAAGACGACGATGATGAGATTCTCGCCCATCACCGGATTGACGCTGTAGATCGGCGCCGCGAGCACGCCGGCGAAGGCGGCAAGCGCCACGCCGAAGCCGTAGGTCAGCATGATCATGCGCGGCACGTTGATGCCGAAAGCCTGGACCAGCGGCGCGTTCTCGGTGGCGGCGCGCAAATAGGCGCCGAGCTTGGTGCGTTCGATCAGGAACCAAACGCCGAAGCAGACGACGAGCGAGGCGACGATGACCCAGGCGCGATAATTCGGCAGCACCATGAAGCCGAGATTGCGCGCGCCCGTGAGCGCCTCCGGGATCTGATAGGGCTGGCCCGACGAGCCGAATTCGTTGCGGAACAGGCCCTGGATGACCAGCGCGCAGCCGAAGGTCAACAGCAATCCGTAAAGGTGATCGAGCTTGTAGAGCCATTGCAGCATGCTGCGCTCGATCGCGACGCCGAACACGCCGACGATCAGCGGTGCAATGACGAGCGCCCACCAATAGCCGATGCCGAGTTTCTCAAGCAGGAACCAGGCGACGAAGGCGCCCATCATATAGAGCGCGCCGTGGGCGAAATTGACGATGTTGAGCAGGCCGAAAATCACCGCGAGGCCGAGGCTCAACAGCGCATAGAACGCGCCGTTGATGAAGCCGATCAGCAATTGGCCGAACAGGGCCTGGGTCGTGATGCCGAGTAGGTCGAGCATGCGGGGCGCCGGCGAAAAGCGGGGCGGACCTTGGCGGCCCGCCCCGCGCTCAGGCGGTTACTTCACCAGCGGGCACTTGCCGTCGGCGAGCGGGCGGAACGCATCTTTCGCGTCGATCTTGGCGCGCAGCTTGTAGAGATCCCACGGGCCCTTCGACTCGGCCGGCGTCTTGACCTGGAACAGATAGGCGCCGTGGATTTTGCGCCCGTCGACGCGGATGTTGCCTTTGCCGAACAGCGGATCGTCGGTCGGCATTTCCTTCATCTTGGCGACGACGGCGGCGCCGTCTGCCTTGCTCTTCCTCGCCTCGACCGCCTTGAGATAGTGCGTGACGGCGGAATAGACGCCGGCATGGATCATCGTCGGATAGAGCTTCTTCGGGCTCATTTCCGAAAACCGCTTGGCGAAGGCGCGGGCGTTGTCGTCGATGTCCCAATACCAGGTCTCGGTGAAGATCAGGCCTTGCGCAGTGGCGAGACCGAGCGACTTCACGTCGACGATGAAGACCAGCAGTCCGGCGAGATTCTGGCCGCCCTTGACGATGCCGAATTCGGCCGCCTGCTTGATCGAGTTCACCGTGTCGCCGCCGGCATTGGCAAGACCGATGATCTTGGCCTTGGACGCCTGCGCCTGGAGCAGGAACGACGAGAAGTCCTGCGTGTTGAGCGGGTGACGGACCTTGCCCAGGACCTTGCCCTTGTTGGCAAGCACGACGGCCTCGGAATCGCGCTCGAGCGCGTGGCCGAAAGCGTAATCGGCTGTCAGGAAATACCAGCTGTCGCCGCCGGTCGCAACGATGGCCTTGGCCGTGCCGTTGGCGAGCATCCAGGTGTCGTAGGTCCAATGCACCGTATTCGGCGAGCATTCCGTGCCGGTGAGGTCGGAGCTCGCCGCGCCCGAGACGAGGAAAACCTTGTTCTTCTCGCGCACGACCTTGTTGACGGCGAGCGCCACCGACGACGTCGGCACGTCGGCGATCACGTCGACTTTCTCGTCGTCGATCCATTTGCGCACGATCGCCGAGCCGACATCGGGCTTGTTCTGGTGATCGGCCTGGACGACTTCGACCTTCCAGCCTTTCTTGGCGGCGCCGAAATCCTCGATCGCCATGCGCGCGGCCTGGGCCGAGCCCGGGCCGGTGAGATCGGCATAGAGGCTCGATTGGTCGTTGAGCACGCCGATCTTGATTTCGATCTGCTGAGCTTGAGCGCCACCGGCGATCAGCGCGCCGGCCGCCGCCGCGGCGTATAGGAATTTGCGAAATTTCATTGTCGGTCTCCTTGCCATGAAACGACTAAGTTCAATTGCGATTTCGTTCGGCCGTAGCTTACCTCAATCAGACGCCGAGATAAGCCTGGATATCGCCCATGCGCCGGTCGAGATCGGCGCGCGGGATGGTGTCGACGATGACGCCGTGTTCCATGACCAGGAACCGGTCGGCGACCGCGGCGGCAAAGCGGAAATTCTGCTCGACGAGAAGGATGGTGAAGCCTTCGGCCTTGAGCTGGCGGATGCAAGCGCCGATCTGCTCGATGATGACCGGGGCCAATCCCTCGCTGGGCTCGTCCAACAGCAGAAGCTTGGCGCCGGTGCGCAGGATGCGGCCGATGGCGAGCATCTGCTGTTCGCCGCCCGAAAGCTTGGTGCCCTGGCTGCGTTCGCGCTCCTTCAAGTTCGGAAACAGCTTGTGGATGCCGCTGAGCTTCATGCCGCCGGGCTTTATCTCGGGCGGGAGGACCAGATTCTCGAGGACGCTCAAGCTGGCGAAAATGCCGCGTTCTTCCGGGCAGAAGGCGATGCCGAGACGCGCGATGCGATGCGGCGCGAGCGACGCGGTCTCGCGCCCCTCGAAGGCGATGGAGCCTTGCCGCCGCCCGACCAGGCCCATGATCGACTTCAGCGTCGTCGTCTTGCCGGCGCCGTTGCGGCCGATCAGCGTCACCAGTTCGCCCTGGCCGACGGTGAAATCGACGCCGTGCAGGATGTGCGATTCGCCATACCAAGCGTGCAGGCCCTTGACCGCCAGGAGCGTATTGGCGGCGGACGCGGGCACATTCTATTGCGCGGCTTCAGCCATGCGCAGCCGCCGCGTCGGAGCTACCCATATAGGCCTGGACCACCGCCGGATTGCGCGACACCTCGGCATAGGGCCCTTCGGCGATGACCTCGCCACGCGCCAGCACGGTGATCGTATCCGACAGCGAGGCGACGACCTTCATGTTGTGCTCGACCATGAGCACGGTGCGGTTGGCGGCGACGCGCTTGATGAGCGCCGCGGTGCGCGCGATATCCTCCTGGCCCATGCCCGCCATGGGCTCGTCGAGCAGCATCATCTCGGGCTCCAGCGCCAACGTCGTCGCGATCTCAAGCGCGCGCTTGCGGCCATAGGCCAGCTCGACGGCGGCGGTGTTGCGGTATTCGGTCAGCCCGACCGAAGCCAGCAATGCCTCGGCGCGCTCGTTGAGACCGTCGAGCCGGCGTTCCGAGCGCCAGAAATGATATGAGTTACCCATCTGGCGCTGCAACGCGATGCGGACGTTCTCAAGCGTCGAGAGATGCGGGAACACGGCCGAAATCTGGAACGAGCGCACGATGCCGAGGCGCGCGATATCCGCCGGCGCCATGCCCGTGATCTCGCGGTCCTTGTAGAAAATCCGGCCCGAGCTCGGCACCAGGAAATGCGTCAACAGATTGAAGCACGTCGTCTTGCCGGCCCCATTGGGGCCGATCAAGGCATGGATCGTTCCCCGCCGCACCTTAAGGTTGACGTTTTTGACGGCAACGAAACCCTTGAATTCCTTGGTCAGCCCCTCGGTCCGAAGGACGATGTCCGCGTTCACCAACCCGCCTCCCGAATTCTCGCCGACCGGATTTGCAATCCCGGCTCTTGCGCCACTCGAATTGAATGCCATCTAGGGCGCGGGCGGCGGCGGAGTCAATTGCGCGGATGCGCGAGAACGCCATGATCGCTATACGCCAAGCGTCGCCGCCATGGGGCGGAGCGTCACGCCCGCCCGCTCCAACTCGCCGCGCACTTTTTGCGCCATGGCGACCGCGGCGGGATTGTCGCCGTGGACGCAGATCGTGTCGAACTTCATCGGCAGCTTCTTGCCGCTGACGCTGCGGATCGCGCCCTCCTCGACCATCTGCAACACGCGCTTGGCCGCGAGATCGGCGTCGTGGATGACGGCGCCGGGGAGCTTTCTCGATGTGAGTTGGCCCTCGTCGGTGTAGGTGCGGTCGGCGAAGACTTCGCGCGCCAGGGGCAGGCCGAGCTTTTCGCCGGCCCGCTCCTGCTCCGTGCCGGGCATGACGACGAGCGTCATCGCGTCGTCGAGCGACTTCGAAGCGCGGCCGATGGCGAGCGCCAATTCGAGATCGACGGCGGCCATGTTGCCGAGCGAGCCATGGGTTTTCACATGGGTGACGCGATGCCCCGCCGCTTTCGCCACCGCCTGCAGCGCGCCGATTTGATAGACGACCATCTTCTCGATATCGCCCGGCTTCTCGCCCTGGATCGGGCGGCGGCCGAAGCCCCAGATATCGTAGAAGCTGGGATGCGCGCCGATGCCGATGCCCTTGGCTTTGGCGCGGCTCACCGTTTCGTGCATGACCAGCGGATCGCCGGCGTGAAAGCCGCACGCGATATTGACCGACGTGACGACCTCCATCATCGCCGCGTCGTCGCCCATGGTCCAGGCGCCGAAGCTTTCGCCCATGTCGGAATTGAGATCGATGAATTTCGTCATGCGTCTGTCACCGGTTGAATGGGATCGGCCTAGCGTGGAAAGGCGGCGGAGACAATCGCGCGCAACCGTTTGCGCCGTTCGTCCTCGCCTGCGTCTGGCGCGGCGAGAATTGCGTCGGCGACGGTTTCGCCGAAGCGGCGCAGCGCCGCTTGCTCGGCCGCGCGCGAGGCGGGCTTGGGTTGCGGCCACACCGTGTCTTGGCAATACGTCGGAACCACGCCGTCGGCGCGCGCCGGATAGGGCGCGGGCGCCTCGCCGTTCTGGAGCGCCACGATGGCTTGGCGGATGAGGCGCCGAAGCATGACGACGCCGCGATCCGAATGCGCGAGATTTTCCAGCGCGTGGACGGCGACCGGACGCTGCGACATCAGCACTTCGTAGTCGCCCGGGTGCTTCTGGCGCTCGCGATAGGGCCGCTCCTCCTCGGTTTGGCCGATAAAGTCGATCGCCTGCTTGCCGATTTTGCTCGGATCGCCCAGGCCCTTGGGATCGAGCTCGGGGCGGAAGAAGCGCCAGCCGACAATCGCCGTGTGCGTGTCGTCGCGCGGCACCATCCAGCGCAGGAAGGCGGTGCGCTGGAAGATCTTTTCGCCGTCCGCCTCTTCCCAGATGGCGCCGCCCTGGTTGCAATTCGGCAGGATGGTTTCGGTCGTGCGGTTCCAGAAATTGCCGTTCCAATTGCGCGACTGCACGTTGACCATGCCGAGCGGCGTCTTGCGGTATTCGATCGCCTGCTCGGCGCCCGATGCGTCGCCGAATTGCGCGCCGCTCATGCGCGTGTGGAGATAGACGACGTGCACCGGATCCTGCGTGTTTTCGTAGCATTGCAGCCAGTGGCACGGCATGTCGATCGAGAACGGCACGGCCATGGTCCCAGGGATCGTCGTCGTATCGAGAACGGGAAACGGCGGCATGGCTTCGGGCGGACCGAGATAGGCGAACACGATGCCGAGATATTCATGCGTCGGATAGGCGCCGTGCACCAGGCGGTCCTTGAGCGCGCTGCCGGCGGGCTCGGTGGGGATATCGAGGATCGTGCCGTCGATGTCGTAGGTCCAGCCGTGATAGCAGCACGACAGGCCGCGCTCCATCGGGATGCCGAATTCGAGGCTGGCGCCGCGATGCGAGCAATGCTTGTGCAGCAGCCCGAGCCGGCCCGATTTGTCGCGGAACAGCACGAGGTCTTCGCCGAGGATGCGCAGGGCAAGCGGCGTGTCGCCAAGCTCGGGCGCCATCGCCACCGGCTGCCAGGCGCGCCGGATCCACTCGCCGCAAGCCGTCGCCGGTCCGACCGCGGTCAACAGCGGATCGGGCGCCGGTACGGTTCGCCTGTCGTGGCCGCCGAAGCGCCGTGGCTTGTCTTGCGCCGTCATCGTCGAGCTCCCGGGCTTTCCATCCGTCCGCGACTATACAGAGGCGCGATTTCGGCGGTAAAGCCATTGCGCTCGCTCCGTCTCAATCGCCGCCAGGGCAAGGCATGGCCGATACCGACACACTCCGTTTCCTCGCCGCCGGCGATGCCGCGCTCGTCGTCGAATTCGGCCAGGTCGTGGACGAGGCGATCAACCGCCGGGTGCTGGCGCTCGACCGGCGCCTCACCGCCCGCGCATTGCCCGGCGTGATCGAGGCGGTGCCGACCTACCGCTCGCTGCTGGTGCATTACGATCCCGCCGCGATCGGGCACGATGCGCTGACGCGCGAAATCCGCGCGCTGGCGCAGGGCCTCGACGCAGCGGCTGTGGCGGCGCGCGGCCGCCTGTGGCGCGTGCCGATCGCCTATGGCGGCGAATACGGAATCGATCTCGAATTCGTCGCCGCGCATTGCAAGATGACGACGGACGACGTGATCCGCCGGCACCAGGCCTCAGAGTTCCGCGTCTATATGATCGGCTTCTCGCCCGGCTTCGCCTATCTCGGAGGGCTCGATCCCAGCCTGTTCATATCGCGCCGCGCTTCGCCGCGCCCGGAAATCGCCGCCGGCAGCGTCATCGTCGGCGGGCAACAAGGCGCCATCAATTCGGTCGATGCGCCCTCGGGCTGGCACATCCTGGGCCGCACGCCGGCGCGGCTGTTTCATTTGCGCCGCGACCCGCCCTTCATCTTCGCGACCGGCGACCGGCTGCGTTTTGCCGCCATCGCCCACGACCGTTTCGCGGCGCTGGCGCGCGCGGCCCATGCCGGCGAGATCGTCGCCGAGCTTGTCGAGCCATGAGCGGCGCGCTCGCCATTCTCGGCGGCGGCGCGCTATTGACGCTGCAAGATGCGGGGCGTTTGGGTTATCAGCGCTTCGGCGTTTCGCAGAGCGGCGCCATGGACCGAACGGCGCTCGCCATCGCCAATCGGCTGGTGGGCAATCCGCCGGACAGTGCCGTGATCGAGATCGCGCTCGCCGGCGGCGCGTTGCGCATCGAGGCCGACAGCGCGCGCCTGGCTCTCGCCGGCGCCGACATGCCGCTGAGCGCCGACGGGCGCACCGTGGCGCTCTATTGCAGCCACACCCTGCCGCGCGGCGCCACGCTCGCCGTCGGCGCCTGCCGCGCGGGCTTGCGCGCCTATCTCGCGGTCGAAGGCGGCTTCGCCGTGGCGCCCGAACTGGGCAGCCTTGCGACCGACAAGCGCAACGGCATCGGCGGCATGGGCGGCGGGCGCGCGCTCGACGCCGGCACGATGCTGCCGCTCAAACGCGATGCGGCATCGCCGCGCGGCGAAATCCTGCTGCCGCGTCCGCAATGGCCGGCCTATGACCGCGACATCCGCGTCGTGCTCGGCCCGCAAGACGATTACTTCACCGCCGAGGGCATCGCCACCTTTCTCGGCTCGGACTACACGCTGACGCCGGCGGCGGACCGCATGGGCGGCCAGTTCGCCGGACCGCAAATCACCCACGCCAAGGGCTATAACATCGTGTCCGACGGCATCGTGACCGGCTCGATCCAGGTGCCGGGCAGCGGCCAGCCGATCGTGATGATGGCCGACCGGCAGACGACGGGCGGCTATCCCAAGATCGCGACCGTCATCGGCGCCGATCAGCCGAAGCTCGCCCAATTGCGCCCGGGCGACGCGGTGCGCTTCCGCGCCGTTTCCGTTGCCGCGGCGCAGGAGGCGCGCCGGCAATGGCTGGAATGGCTCGCGGCGCTGCCGGAAAAATTCGTCCCGGCGCGCGAAATCGCGCTCGACAGCGAGGCCCTGCTGGCGGCAAATCTCATCAGCGGCGCGATCGCGGGCGACGATATCTAGACGATTCCATTCAACGAGAGGACAGCATGCTCAACGCAGCGATTATCGGCCTCGGCCGCTGGGGCCAACGGCTCGTGGATTCGGTACAAGGCGACGGGGCCGCGCCGAGCGGCACCGCGCCGAGCGCGGCGATCCGTTTCACCCGCGCCGCGACGCGCTCGCCGGCCAAGGCCGCGGACTATGCCGCCAAGCACAAGCTCACGCTCGGCGCCGACTACGACGCCGTGCTGCGCGATCCGGCGATCGGCGCCGTCGTGCTGGCGACGCCGCACAGCCAGCACGCCGAGCAGATCGCGGCGGCGGCCAAGGCGGGCAAGCACGTGTTCTGCGACAAGCCCGTGACCATGACGCGCGCCAGCGCCGCCGCGTCCGCCGATACCTGCAAGCGGCACAATGTCGTGCTCGCGGCCGGCTTCAACCGGCGCTTCCTGCCCGCGACGGCCGAGCTGAAGCGCATGATCGCAGCCGGCGAGCTCGGCACGATCATGCATCTCGAGGGAAACTTCTCGGGCAGCGGCGCGCTCGGCTATGCGCCGGGCATGTGGCGCGCCGACGCGAACGAAAGCCCCGCCGGCGGCATGACGGGCATGGGCATCCACGTCATCGACGCCTTCATCAATCTCGCCGGCAAGCTCGCCTCGGTGCGCTGCGAGAGCCGCCGCTTGGCGCTCAAGATCGATATGGACGACACGACGCATGCGACGCTGCGTTTCGCCTCGGGCGCCTCGGGCTATATCGGCACGATCGCGGCGACCGGGCGCGCGACGCGCATCCAGGTTTTCGGCAGCAAGGGCTGGGCCGCCATGCCCGACAGCGAAACGCTCGAAACCGCCGATCTCGCCGGCGCGGTCAAGCGGCGCGAATTTCCCAAGACCGACACCGAGCGCCGCGAGCTCGAAGCCTTCGCCGCCGCGGTCGCTGGCAAGGCCGCCTACCCGGTGACGATCGACGAGACGATCCACGGCGTCGCGGTGATGGAAGCGTGCCTGATATCCGCCGGCAAGGACGGCGAGCGGGTCATGGTGGCGCACGGCGGCTAGATCGGCGGCGACCAGCTCGCCCGGCGGGAAATTCTTCAACGATTCCCGAAGATGCTCATTTCGGCGGATGAGCATCTTCGGGCGGGACATGAGCATCTTCGGCGCGCGATGAGCACCTTCGGCGGCGCGCCCGGCGGGAGCATGATCGGCCGCGAGCCGCGCCGTGGCGTGCCGCCTCGTCGTCGGCTGACGGCGTCGCCGGAACGGATTGCGCCAACAGCGCCGCCGAAGGCCGCCAAGTTTCGGTATTGAGAGTTGGCGGCCTTCGCAAGCATTGCCAACGCCACAATATGTCGTGGACTATGGGAGTAAGACATCAAGGCCTTGGGGTTGAATGCGCCGCGTCGGCCCAGATTCAATCGAAGGCCGCCAAAATTCCCGCTTCGAGGTTGGCGGCCTTCGGCGCCGGCGCCGGCGGCCAGTGCCGCCGTCGATCCGGCACCCCGCCGCTGCGATCGGAATTTTGCCCGTCATGGCGTAGGCGTGGGGCTCCGACCAACGGCCCTGGACAATGACCGGCAGTCGCGGCGTAGCGGCGCGCGGCGCAATCATCGCCGAGCCCGCCGTGATCGGCCGCGCGGTCGGCGTCGGCGAAGCGGACGTCCTCGCGGCGGTTGCCGCGCTGCGTCGCCTGTTGCGGGGCGCCTGCGAACCCGGCGCGGGCCATCAAGGCATGGCGCAACCGGATCAAGCCGGCGAAGAAGAATAAAATAAAGGGTCGTCCCCTTTTCCACGTGACTGACGTCGCGATCAGTTCTTCTTCTTCGGCACAAATCGGACGCCGGGAAGGCCCTCGAACTGCCGGTCGCAAGTGAGCAGGTCGGCGCTATTGGCGAGCGCGGTGGCGTAGACGATGGCATCCGCGGTCGCCAACTTGTGCCGCGCGCACAGCTCCGCCGCCGACAGGGCGGTGGCCGTGCCTACAATCTGAAAGGTCGAACGGAACTTCGCTGTTCTCTAGATAACAGTGGCGCGGCATATTCAAGAATCGATCAGCTTCGCGATCTCCTCGATCCCGCGAACGCACACATATTCACGATTGTATCCGAGCACTCCCTTGTCACGGAATTTGTTGAGGATCGTGCTCACAACCGGTCTGCTCGCTCCCACGAGGACGGCCAACTCCTGTTGTGTGAGGCGAAGGTGTTGTCCGAAGCCATGATTGCAGCGAGTCGCGACACGCCTGAAAGCGGAAAGTCTCGGCAGCCGTCGTCGTCGGTTAACGCGAATTTGCCGGGCGTCCGCGCGGCCGATATGCGAGCGAGCGCCCGGCCTGCTTCCCGAGCCGGCGGACGAACCCGTCGCTGCCGCAGGGCAGGCCCTTCTCGGTGTTGCGGCGGAGCAGCGCCAGCGCGTCCGGCGCGTCCCGTTCCGCGAGCCAAGCCGACCAGTCGCCGATCTCGCTGAGTCGAATTTGGGCGCTAGGCTATTCCGGCCGGGGCTGCGGCAAGACCGCAAGTCGATGTCGCCGAGGCGCTCGGCGATGGAAAAGTCTCCCCCGGCGCACCAGGGACGCAGCCCGATTCTCCGCGCCGTTGCAGCGCTCGCCGACGCCAGGATAGGCGCCGTCGCCGCTCGTTTTAGCACGGGCGTCCGCGCGGCCGATATGCGAGCAAGCGCCCGGCCTGCTTACCGAGGGGCGCATGAATTCTCCGCCTGGCGCTGTCGTAGGGATTGACGCGGCCCTGCTGGGCTGGATGTCGTGCGGCGTTGAGCAGCGCCGGTGTAGTCGCCGCACGCGTTTGCGCGCCGCGATCGGAGTGGTGGATCAGGCTGCCAGGCAGCGGATGGCGCGCCACCAGCGCCATGGTCGAGCGCCGCCGAAGCGAGGCTCGCCTGCAGATGCGTCGTCCAACGCCCAGCCGACACGCGGCGGTTGAAGGCATCCAGCACGACGGCGAGGTAGGCGAACTCCTCGAGCAAGCGGACGTAGGTGATGTCCGCCACCCAGAGATGGTCGATGCCGCTCAGCACCATGCCGCGCGCCGGTTCGATACCACGCGCCAGCCGTGGCGCGAGTTGGTCGTGAGCGGCACGAACGGCTCGCTTCCTCAGGCATAGCAGATTGTCCTGCGCGCATCAGGCGCAGCACGCGCTCGTGGTTCGCCGACCAGAGCGTCGCGCTGCAGCTGCGCCGCGATCCGGCGGTAGCCGTAGTGCGGAGCGCAAGCGCAACGACGTTGATCGCGTCGCGCACGCGGTCTCCTGCGCGGCGCCGATGCGCAATGGCGGTAGTAGCCGGCCCGGCACGTCGGCGAGAGCGCACATCGGCTCGATCGTGGGCCGCTTGCGCAGCGGTGGCGTCACGCATCGATGAGCGCGTAGACCGCGTCGCGCCAGGCCCGGCGCTCGGCCGGCGTGTTCCCGACTGGCCGCAAGGCTTGACGAAAAAAATCGAGATCGACGTGCGCTGGCCGATTTGCGTCCAGCTCGGCTATCCGCGCTCGCCGCGTGAAGAAGCGCCTACGCGTCGGTTGCTGCCTGCGTCTCATGATGGGGACGCGCGGCGACGCAGCCGGCTTGCGCGGCCAAACGCGGTGGCGCAGCTCGTGCCCACCAAGCCGGCGTCGAAAAATAAAGGGTTGCGTCCCCTTTATCAATGCTCTTGCGTGGGGGACAGGGTGGAAAGGCCGAGGCAATGCAGACCGAACAAGCCCGCTCTTAGTGCCGCACGCGTTCGTCGGCGCGCATTTTGCGTTCCAGCCGGCGCACGAAGTGCGAGACGATCAGGATCAGCACGAGATATTCGACCACGAGGACGGTGTAGATTTCGAGCGGCCGGTATTCGGTGACGACGAGATCGTTGGCGCGGCGCGTCAGTTCGGAGAGGCCGATGACCGAGACCAGCGACGAGGCCTTGAGCATGTAGATGAATTGGTTGCCGAGCGGCGGCAGGATGCGGCGGATCGCTTGCGGCAAAACGACGAAGCGCATCTTCTGGACATAGCGCAGGCCGAGCAAATCGGCGGCCTCGGTCTGGCCGCGATCGATCGATTGTATGCCGGCGCGGAAAATTTCCGCCTCGAAAGCGCTGTCGGACAGCGCCAGCGCCAACACACCGGCGGTGAACACGTCAAGATTGAGGCCCATGATGACCGGCAGGCCGTAATAGACCCAAATCAGCATGACGAGCATCGGCACCGCGCGAAATCCCTCGACATAGACGCGGTTGAATGCGCGGGCGAAACGATTGCGCGACATCCCCGCCAGCGCCACCGCCATGCCGAGCACGACGGAGAACGCCAGCGCCGACAGGGTCAGCAGCACCGTGTATTGCAGGCCGGAGACGAGAAAGAGGAGATTGGTTTGTCCTTTCTCGGTATTGGGCGAAACGACATGCCAGCCCCAGCTATACTGCGCGCAGGCGCCGAGCGTGGCGACTAGACCGAGAGCAATGACGATGCGTCCGAAGCGTCCGGCCCGGGTCATCCCGCCCGCTCCCGCAACACCATCGCCGCGCCCTTTTCCGCGATCATCATGGTCGGCGCGTTCGTGTTGCCCGAGGTGATCGTCGGCATGATCGATGCATCGACGACGCGCAGCCCGGCGAGGCCGCGCACGCGCAGGCGGTCGTCGACCACGGCCATGGAATCGGCACCCATTTTGCAGGTGCCGACGGGGTGGAAGATCGTCGTGCCGATATCGCCCGCGGCTTTGGCGAGCTCCTCATCGGTGGCGAGGCTGGCGCCGGGGCGGAATTCCTCGGGCGCGAATTTCGCCAGCGCGGGCGCCGCCGCGATGCGGCGCGTCAGGCGGATCGCCTCGGCCGCGATCCGCCGGTCCTCGGGATCGGCGAGATAGTTCGGCCTGATGATCGGCGGCGCCTTGGCGTCGGCGTTGCGCAGGCGCACTTCGCCCCGGCTGCGCGGCCGCAGATTGCACACCGAGGCGGTGAAGGCCGGGAACGGGTGCAGCGGATCGCCGAACTTGTCGAGGCTCAAGGGCTGCACGTGATATTCGACATTGGGCGTCTCGAAACTCGCATCGGTCTTGGCGAAGGCGCCGAGCTGCGACGGCGCCATGGTGAGCGGCCCGCGCTTCAACAGGAAATATTCCAGCCCCATGCCGATGCGGCCGACCAGGCTGTTGGCGCGCTCGTTCATCGTGCGCGTGTTGCGCACCTTGTAGGCGCAGCGGATTTGCAGATGGTCCTGCAAATTGCCGCCGACGCCGGGCAGATCGTGGCGCACGGCGATGCCGTGCCGGATCAGCGCATCGCCGGGCCCGATGCCCGAGAGTTGCAGAAGATGCGGCGAGCCGATGGCGCCGGCGGCGAGGATCACTTCGCCGCTCGCTTCGGCCGAGGTCGCCGTGTCGCCGCGCCAAAATTCGATGCCGATGCAGCGCTTGCCGTCGAAGCGCAGGGCCTTGGCTTGGGCGTGGGTCAGCACCGTGAGATTGGGCCGGCGCGCGATGGGATGGAGAAATCCGCTGGCCGCGTTCCAGCGCACGCCGCGTCTTTGGTTGACCAGGAAATAGCCGCAGCCTTCGTTGTCGCCGCGGTTGAAATCTTCGGTCTTCCGAATGCCGGTTTCGGCGCAAGCCTCGCGGAACGCGTCGAGGATTTCCCACGACAGGCGCTGGCCTTCGACGCGCCATTCGCCGCCCGCGCCATGCGCATCGTCGGCGCCCGCGGCGTAGTCCTCATGGCGCTTGAAATAGGGCAGCACGTCGTCCCAGCCCCAGCCATCATTGCCCATCTGGCGCCACTGGTCGTAGTCGCGCGCCTGGCCGCGCAGATAGAGCATGCCGTTGATCGACGAGCAGCCGCCCAGCACGCGGCCGCGCGGATAGTTGAGCGCGCGGCCGTTGAGCCCCGGCTCCGGCTCGGTCTTGAAGCACCAATCGGTGCGCGGATTGTTCTGGGTCTTGAGATAGCCGACCGGAATTTTGATCCAGATGTAGTCGTCCTTGCCGCCGGCCTCGAGCAGCAGGACTTTGATCGCCGGATCGGCCGAAAGCCGGTTCGCCAGCACGCAGCCCGCCGAACCGGCGCCGACGACGATGTAATCGAACGGCCCGATGGAGGCCGGCGCGGCGGTCGTCATGTCTGTCGCTTACCTCGCTTGATCGCCGCCATCGAAATCGAAATTCGAGCGCGGCGCAAGCGACGGCGCTTGCTACATGGGCGGGACGAGGCCGTCCTTGCCCACGGTGACGCGCGCGGCGGCGAGCGAGCCGTCGGGCTGCTTGTTGGCGATGATGAAGACGTGGCTGCCCGGCTTCAGCATGTCGGCCGAGCCCGGTCCCATGGCGACGATCGGCGCCTCGGGCGGAACGACGATCGTTTTCGAGCCATCCTTGTATTTCAATGTCAAAGTGCGGCCGTTCACCTGGCTCACCGAACTATCGACGGTCGCGTTCGTCATCGTGCTTTCGGGCGTCAGGTCCCAGGGCCGATGGCCTTCGCCGGTGCCGCGCATCGCATCGGGGAAAATGAGGACTTCGATCGCTTTCAGCGAACCGTCGCTTTGCGGAATGGCGGCGGTGCCGACATAGGTGCCCGGCTTGATGTCGCCGATATCGGCCTTGCTCAGCGACGACACGGCGAAATTGTCGGCCAGCTTGACGCTGACGGCCGCCCCCTGCCGGTCCTTGAGATGCAGCACGGTGCCTTCGAGCTTCACGATCTCGGCGCGCACGCGCACCGGCGGCGCCGGCGCCGTGCCCTGCGCCGCGGCGATCTCCGGCAAGGCGAGCAGCAGCGCGGCGAACGCCGCGGAAATCGATCGCGAACAACGCGCGATGGCCGTCATGCGGTTTGACATGGTGTGGACCCCTGACGTTTGCGTTTCGGTGTTGCGAAAGAATGAACAATTCGCCGCCGAGCCTATTCCCTTGGCGCCGCGCCGAACAGCGGATTGTTCGGAATCCGGACGACTGGCATTCTTTCTTTCGTACGGGCGGGTCCAAAATCAATGGACCCAAATATTTTGCGTCATCCCGACCGTAGCGCCGCAACGCGGCGCGCAGCGGAGGGACCTCGGGCGGACTAGCACGCCCCCGCATGATGGCACGACGCCAGTCCACACGAGGTCCCTCCGCTTCGCGCGCTGACGCGCGCTACGGTCGGGATGACGAATTATGAACTACGTCTATGGGTCTCCGACCCGCCCCTACCGATTGACATTCGGCCGTTCGCTTTGATCGACCGCACTCTTCGCCCTACAACTTCGCCCGCACGAAGGCCTCGAGGCGGGCGATGGTTTCGGGGTCGTGCGACTGGGCGATGCAAATTTCGGCCTCGCGCTTGAGCGCGCGCGTCAAGTCGGCGCGCTCCGGCTCGATCAAGGCGCGCTTCATTTGCGCCACGGCGGATGCCGGCAGCGCGGCCAACTCGCTGGCGAGCGCCACCGCCTCATCGAGCAAGCGTTCCGGCGCGCACACGCGCCCGGCGATGCCGATGCCGTGCAATTCGCGCGCGTCCATTTTCCGGCCGAGATAGGCGAGCTCGCGCGCCGCCACCGGCCCGGCCAAGCGCGGCAGGAGCCAGCTTGCGCCACCGGTGAAGAACAGGCCGAAGGCGGCTTCCGGCATGAAGGCGCGCGCCCCTTCCGCCCAGATCGTGAAATCGCAATTGAGCGTCCACGAGAAGGCGCCGCCGATCGCCCAGCCGTGGATCGCGCCGACCACGGGCTTGGAGCCGAACATGATGCGCTCGGTGATGCGCTGCAGCGTTTCGAGCTGCCGGGTCAGCGCCGCCAAGCCTTGCCGGCTGGTCTCGACTTGCTCGGCCAGATCGTCGCCGGCGCAGAAGGCGCGGCCTTCGCCGCGCAACAGAATGGCGCGCACGCCGGCCTCGGCCTCGGCCGCCGCCAGGGCGTCGTCGAGATCGAGCATCAGCCGCATGCTGATCGCGTTGAGCCGTTCGGGCCGGTTGAGCGAAACGATGCGCACCGCGCCTTCGTCGCGAACCATCACGGGGGCCGCCATGGTCGGGTTCCTTTCCTCTAGCGGCCGGCGGCGTAGGCTTGCATGAGACGCGGCGTGGCGGCGGCGCGCAGGAATCCGCCCCAATTTCCCACCGCGCAAACCCGGCCGAGCGACCACGGATCTTCGACCGAGAGTTTGTGCCCGCGCGCCGCTAGCGCGTCGAGCGTCGCCGGCGGAAAGCGGCTTTCGATCATCAGCCGCCCCAGCTCGTAGGGCCGCGGATGGAACGACTGCGGAAAGTGCCGCGACTGGAACAGCGGCGCGTCGATCGCCTGTTGCAGGCTCATCTTGTGATGCACGATGCGGAGAAAGGCGGCGAGCGTCCATTGCTCCTGCTGATCGCCGCCCGGCGTGCCGATGGCGAGCCACGGCTTGCCGTCGCGCGTCACCAGCGTCGGCGTCAGCGTGATGCGCGGCCGCGTGCCCGGCAGCAGCGTCGTCGGATGGCCCTCTTCAAGCCAGCACATTTGCCCGCGCGTCGAGATCGGAAAACCCAGGCCGGGGACGACCGGCGAGCTTTGCAGCCAGCCGCCCGAGGGCGTCGCCGAAATCATATTCCCGGCGGCATCGGCGACGTCGATGTGCACCGTGTCGCCCCATTCCGGCGGCAACGCCACGAAGGTCGGCTCGCCGCCGCCGGGTCCGACCGGCTTTTCCTTGCCCGCCATCGCGAGCACGCGCGCCATGCGTTCGGCGGCGCCCGGGAAATCGCCCGGCCGCAGCGCCAGCGACGCATCGCTTCCGATCAGCTTGCGCCGCTCATCGGCATAGGCCGCGGACAGAAGCCGCTCGATCGGAACTTCGACCGCATTGGGATCGCCGTACATGACTTCGCGATCGGCAAAGGCGAGCTTCAAGGCTTCGATCGTCGTGTGCACGAAATCGGCGCCGAGCGGGTCCATGCGCGCCGATATCGAAGCCGTTCAGCATTTGCAGCGCTTGCAGGAAGACCGGGCCCTGGGTCCACGGCCCGAGTTTGTGGACGCGCAAGCCGTGATAGTCGACCGCGAGCGGTTTTTCGACAGTGGCCGCGTAACGCGCGAGATCGCCGCCGGTCAGCAGCCCGGCATGGCGGCGCCCGGTCGAATCGATCAGCGGCGCGCGGTAGAAGCGGTCGATCGCCTCGGCGGCGAAGCCGTGATAGAAGGCGCGCCGCGCCGCCTCGATCTGGCGCACGCGATCGCCGCCCGCCGCTTCCGCTTCCGACAAGATGCGTTTGTAAAACGTGGCGATGGCCGGCACGCGAAACGGCTTTTCGGGATGCGGCGCCTTGCCGTTGACGAGCCAGACCTCGCCCGAGCTCGGCCATTCGCGCGTGAAATAATCGACGGCGGGCAGAATCGTGCCGACGATGCGCGGCACCAGGGGGAAACCGTTCTCGGCGTAGAAGATGGCGAAGCCGAGTATATCGCGCAGACGGAACGTGCCGTAATCGCGCAGCAGCAGCATCCAGCCGTCGAAGGCGCCGGGAACGACGCAAGGCAGCAGGCCGGTGCCGGGCATCTGCTCCAGGCCGAGCGCGCGTAGCCGCGCGACCGTCGCCGCCGCCGGAAACGGGCCCTGGCCGCAGATCGCCTCGGGCGCGGCGGCACCCGCGCGATGGAGAATGATCGGAACTTCGCCGCCCGGCCCGTTGAGATGCGGCTCGACGATCTGCAGCACGAAGCCCGCCGCCGCCGCCGCGTCGAAAGCGTTGCCGCCTTTTTCCAGCACCGCCATGCCGGCGGCGGTCGCGAGCCAATGCGTCGTCGCGATCGCGCCGAAGGTTCCGCGAATATCCGGACGCGTGGTGAAATTCGGTGCCATGCCGTCTCCCCGTAGCGTGCGCGCACCCTAGTGCGGACCTGGCGCTTTCGATAGTCCGTTGCGCGACGGGCGGGCGGCTGCGACTATGCCCCGGGCAAATAACGGAGCCGCCATGACCTGGTCCATCGTCGCGCGCGATCGGCGCACCGGCGCATTCGGCATCGCCATCGCCAGCAAATTCTTCGCCGTCGGATCTTTATGCCCGAACGGCGAGGGCGGCATCGGCGCGCTCTCGACCCAGGCGCTGCCCAATCCGCTTTGGGGCCGGCGCGGCCTGCGCCTGCTGCGCGAAGGCCTGCCGGCGGCGAAAATCGTCGACATGCTCACCCTGCCCGACAAGGGCGCGGAGCAGCGCCAGTTTCACATACAAGACGCGCAAGGTCGCATCGCGGCGCACACCGGCGCGCGCTGCATCGATTGGTGCGGCCACGCCATCCACGACGGATTTTCCGTGGCCGGCAACATGCTGGCCGGCCCCGCCGTGATCGCCGAGACGGCGCGCGCATTCGAGAACGCCGCGCACCTTCCCTTCGTGCGCCGCCTGATCGGCGCGCTCGAAGCCGGCGAGGCGGCGGGCGGCGACAAGCGCGGCAAGCAATCCGCCGCGTTGCTGACCTGGACGACCGAGGAATATCCGGCGATCGATCTCCGCGTCGACGACCATGGGGATCCGTTGAAGGAACTCGCGCGCCTCGCCGCCGTGAGCCGCCAGCGCCTCGCCCACTACGTGAAATTCATGCCGACGCGCGCCAATCCCGACGGCACGCTCGACCGTGCCACGATCGAGGCCGGCATCGCCGAAGCCGTCGCCGCCGGCCGCGAGGAATGATCGGCGGACCGGTTGAAAGCCGGCGGCGATTGGCCTAGCGTCGCGCCACAAGAAATCGGGAGGAAACGACGATGACGAAATTTTTCACCTATGGCGTTGCGTTCGCGGCCTTGCTGGCGGCGGCGCCGGCCGTGTCGCAGACGACGCTTCGCATCGGCTTGGCCGAGGACCCGGACAATCTCGATCCGACGACGGCGGGCTCCTATGTCGGCCGCATCGTGCTGGCGACGCTGTGCGACAAGCTGTTCGACATCGACGAAGGCCTCAAAGTCATCCCGCAGCTCGCGCTTTCGCACGAGACGTCGGCGGACGGCAAGACGGTCACGATCAAGCTGCGCCCGAACGTCAAGTTCCACGACGGCGAGCCGTTCAATGCCGAGGCGGTGAAATTCACGCTCGACCGGCACATGACGATGCAGGGCTCGTTCCGCAAGGCCGAGCTGCAGCAGATCGACAGCGTCGAGGTCGCCGATCCGCTGACCGTCAAGCTCAACCTCAAGGCGCCGTTCTCGCCGCTGATCGCCCAGCTCACCGACCGGTCCGGCATGATGGTGAGCCCCAAGGCCGTCAAGGACGCCGGCGACAAATTCGTCAACAAGCCGATCTGCGCCGGACCCTACAAATTCGTCGAGCGCGTGGCGCAGGACCGCATCGTCGTCGAGCGCTTCGCCGATTACTGGGACAAGGGCCGCATCCACATCGACCGCGTGATCTACCGTCCGATCCAGGACAGCACGATCCGCCTCGCCAACCTGCGCTCGGGCGATCTCGACATCATCGAACGCCTGCTCGCGACCGACATTCCCACCGTGCGCGGCGACGCGAAACTGAAGCTCGTGGCCCGCGTCGGCCTCGGCTACACCGGCTTGACGTTCAATCTCGGCAACGGCGACCGGGCGAAGAACCCGATCGGCCAGAACGCCAAGGTGCGCCAGGCGCTCGATTGGGCGATCGACCGCGAGGCGATCAACAAAGTCGTGTTCAACGGCGAGTTCACCGTCGGCAACCAATGGTCGAGCCCGAAGAACCCCTACTACATCGAGAAAGTCCCGGTCCCGAAGCGCGACGTGGCCAAGGCCAAGGCGCTGCTCAAGGAAGCGGGCGTCACGACGCCGCTCAAGCTCGAAGTCATGGTGCCGAACGGTCCCGATACCAAGCAGGTCGCCGAGCTCATCCAATCCATGGCCGCCGAGGCCGGGTTCGAGCTCACCTTGCGCGTGACCGAATTCGCCACCTCGCTGGCCGAGGGCCAGAAGGGCAATTTCCAAATCTATCTCATCGGCTGGAGCGGCCGCACCGATCCCGACCAGAACGTGATCAATCATCTCGGCTGCAACACGCCGTTCAACTGGGGCAAATATTGCGACGAGAAAACCCAGGCGGCGCTCACCGAGGCGCGCACCTTCTCGGAGCCGGCAAAGCGCAAGGCCGGCTATGAAAAGGCGCTGGCCCAGATCGAGGCCGACAAGCCGCTGATCTATCTCTATCACGACGCCCGCCTGTTCGCGCACACGGCGAAGCTCGAAGGCTATCGCCAGCCGGCCGACGGATTGATCCGGCTGCAGGATATGAAACTGGCGAAGTAGCCGCCGGCGCTAGCGCGGCCAGCCGCCCATGAAACAATCGGGGCAGCAGGATCGCGACAACGATGGCGGCGATGAAAGCGAGCGAAATCCACTGCGCGCGGTTCGCCAGGCCGCGGCGCTCGAGCACGGATTCGGCGGGATTGGCCGGGTTGTAGAACACGGTGCATGCGGCGCCCGCCGGATATTTCGCGATCGTGGGCCGCACCCAGGACGCGAAACCGAGACCGACCGCCGTGCCGAAGGCGATGCGGTTGCCGGTGAAGCGCTGCCGGCCCACCGTGTATTCGTAGACCACGTGCGGATAATTCGTGCGCACGATCCTGCCGGAGCCGCGGTTTTCCCGCAATTCGATGCGCGATTCGAGGATGCGCCCGGGCGCGGTTTGCCATCCGGCGCTTGCCTGCATGGCGAGGTTCGCGCGCAGGATGCGGATCAGGAGATAGGCGACGATGACGACGACGGGTATCGCGACGATATAGGACGTGTAGGCCGCGAGATTGGACGCGAGCGATCCGGGCATCGGCGCGGTCAGCGCGTGGCCGCGTTCTTTTCCCCGGCCGGCGGCGCGTTCGGATCGCTGCCCTGGCCCTGGAATTCGCTGACGGTCACCATCCGCCACTCGTCGTTCGACGCATCGACCTTGAAAGAAATCCGCACATCGTCCTTGGCATAGTTGAGCGCGTCGTCGCTCGGCGCGATTTCCTTGAAGCCGAGCGCGCCGAGATAGCGCGCGGCGGCGGCGACCAATTTTTCCGTGTCGGCATTCGAGCGATACGACAGCGCGGTCGTGCGCGGCTTGCGGTCGGTGCGCGACGCGTAGGTAAAGCCGGTTTCGCCAAGCGGCTCGACGACGGGAAAGCTCTTGATCGTCGAGGACACGAGCAAATGCGCCGAGATCGAGCCCGGGGCGACGTTGATGCTTTCGAGCTGCGGCAAGATCGCCACGTAGAAAACCAGCACAAACGCGAACAATCCGCCGGCCAAAACGCCGATGCCTTTGCCAAGTTTTTTGAGCATAGTGGGCCCCTGTTGGAATTGCGCGGCCGCATTGCCGCGCGCGCGCGGTATCGCCAACATACGCAGCCGATCTTCGGGCATATTCGTTAACAAAGCTTGATCGGCCGTCTTGGGCGGCCGCCGGCGGCCCTGTCCGGCCGCGGGTTTCGGGCCTATTCCGCCGCCTTGATCAGCCCCACCGGGCAGGCGACGCCGGTTCCGCCCAATCCGCAATAACCGCCGGGATTCTTGGCGAGATATTGCTGGTGGTAATCCTCGGCGTAATAGAATTCCGGCGCGTCGAGAATTTCGGTCGTGATCGGGCCGAAGCGGTGCTCCTTGAGCATCGCCTGATAGGCGTCGCGCGCCGCTTCGGCGGCCCGGCGCTGTTCCGGCGAATGGACATAGATGCCCGAGCGGTATTGCGTGCCGACATCGTTGCCCTGGCGCATGCCCTGGGTGGGATCGTGGCTCTCGAAGAAAAGCTGCACCAGCCGCTCGAAGCTCGCGCGCTTGGGATCGAACACGACGCGCACGACTTCGTTGTGCCCGGTCTGGCCCGAGCACACTTCCTCATAGGTCGGGTTCGGCGTCAGCCCGGCGGCATAGCCGACCGACGTGCTGTAGACGCCCTTCTCGCGCCAGAACGCGCGCTCAGCGCCCCAGAAGCAGCCGAGGCCGAACAGCGCCAGCTCCATCCCATCGGGAAATGGCGGCAGCAACGGGTTGCCGTTGACGGCGTGCTTGTTGCCGATCTTGAGCGCCGCCGCGCGCCCCGGCAGGGCGCGATCCTTGGCCGGCATCGCTGACTTGTGCTTGGACATGGGCCACATGGCAAACCTCGCTCGCGAAACGCCCCGCGCCCGCGACAAGATAGGCCCGCGCTGCGCCCGCTTCCAGCCCCCGCCGCGCACGGCGGCGCCGGCAAAAAACTCAATGATTCCGAAGATGATCATTTGCGGGTGTTGGGAAAAACCGCAAAAATGAGCATCTTCGACCGAATCAAGGGCTTAGGCTCGCCAAGGCCCCGATTATGGGGAACCGACCGGAGAAAAAAATCCAATGATTCTCGAAGATGATCATTTTGCCCGATGATCACCTTCGGGCGCTGCGATGATCATCTTCGAGGTGCGATGATCATCTTCGGTGCGCCAATCGAATGGGCTGAATTATGGACCAACCAAACCTCCGCCGCCCTTGGCGGTCTTCGCCGCTTCAAACCGCTAAGTGCTTGATCTATCTCAAGGCCGCCAAGTTCAGGTATTGGGATTTGGCGCTCTTCGGAATAATCAAGCACTTAGCCACGAGTGTTGCCCATAATCCGCTGGCATCATCCGCTCGATTTGGCGGTCTTCGACAAAATCAAGCACTTAGCGCAACCTGGACAAGCGAGTGGCCTCGGGCAAGAAATTCGATGTCGAGATCGTTCTGACCGGACCTTCGGGCCGGTCCGCCGCCGTCAGAACGGTCTGGGTCGTCGGCACCGAAGGCCGGACACCGCGATTCGTCACCGCATTTCCGAGGTAGGTCATGTTCAAGCTGCTCGATACCGTGGTGCTGGATCGCGACATTCCGAAAAGCGGCCTTCGGCGCGGCGACCTGGGCGCGATCGTCGAGGTCGTTGCCGGCGACGCCTTCGAGGTCGAGTTCGTCGCCGCCTCCAGCCGCACCCAGGCGCTCGTCACGCTTCGTTTGGGCGATATTCGGCCGGTCGACGATCGCGATATCGTCTCCGTTCGGGCGATCGAGGTCACCGCGGAGTGAGCCGCGAAGATATCGGACACGGCGGGAATCTTGTTCATTATTTGAAGTCATGAGTTTTCTTACGCCGACCACCAATGACGCTCGTGCTGGATACCGTTAAATCCGGGCGTCCTTTGCCGCCGACAAGCAAATTTAGGGTTCCGCTGAGCCGGCAAGAGTCGCGGCTTCCGGCCAAAGCCGGAAGCCGCTATCGTGACCCATAGACCCTGGAAACCTCTCCCCGCTACGGCAGCCTAGCAGCGAACCGTCGAGGGGCTGTGTCCTGGCGTGCAGAGTCTCGGATCGGGGTGAAGCCCTAATCCGGGGCCATCGCTGGGCGGGGTCGAACACCTGGGCGTGCGACCGCCCGCCTGCGCGATCTGTTTTCTTGCTCAACTCTCCGGAATTCGGGCTCAAGCTCCTTTAGGCGCTTCACCAGCCCGGAGAGGTCGTATTCGTTGCTCAGCTTGCCGCGGTGCGCAGCCCGCCGCTCAATGCGCGAAACAAAACCGGCCTCTTCAAGATTGGCAATGTAGCGTTGAACCTGACGGGGGCCGAGACCGAGCCGATCGCCCAACGTTTTCTTACTGGGATAGGGCTTACGTTCCAGAGCCCACCAGAAATCGGCAAGATGCATCAACACCGAGAGCTGCGTCGCGTTCAGCCCAAGCCGCCGCTGCGCCCGCAGTAGAAGAGAAGGGACGATGCAAAAGCCAAGCTCCAACACCGCCTTGCCCCACTTCCGTTCGGACGCTTTTGTCGCTGTAAGTGGGCGCATTGGAATGACAACTGCGCCGCTTGAATTCTTCCTCTCATCGCTCATATTGACCTCGCTTTCTAAAACCAAAATATGCCGATGATTAGCGGGCTACAAGATAGTGGCACCGGTAACATATGACCTATCCTACTGGTCGGATTCGTCCGATAGCTATGGTCGGTAGCGACCGCTAAATAAGGATGCACACACACGCAGCACATATCGCAATCGCATACAAACGAGTACAATTTAGGCTCCGGTCGCGCATGACCTATGGGCCACGCAATCAGGGATTCTTTTAAATCGACGTATATGAACCGGCGATCGACCGAGCGATACATGCCCTGCCAAATTTGGGCGCGCCGCGTTAGGATCGCGCCCACAGATATAAACCTCCCGAGTACGGCTGTCCCATGAAGATGAAGGCCAGCGTCACCGGCCGCGTCCGCAACACCGTGCTTCCCCGCGCGAAGCCTCTGCTGCCCGTGTTTGAGGCGGTCATCAATGCTTTTCAAGCAATCGACGAGACAGGCAGGAAGAACGGGCATAGCATCCGAATTCACGGCACCCGGCAGCGCAGCATAGACAGCCCGAAGCACGCCTCCTTTGAGACTTTCTCTATTTCGGATACCGGCATCGGCTTCACCGATCCCAACTACGAGTCCTTCAACATTGTCGATTCGCCATACAAGGCCGTTCATGGCGGCAAAGGACTCGGCCGGTTCGTATGGCTTAAGGCGTTTGCGCGCGTCGAAATCGATAGTCACTACCGCAACGGGGCGAATTCCACGCTCCTTAACCGCCGATTTTCATTTATCGCGAACGATGACGAACAGCCCTGCATAGTCTCGCCTTCCACACTTAGCGCCCCGCGTACAACCGTACAGCTCATCGGGTTCCGCAACCCATATTGTGATGATTGTCCGCGCCGTCTCGATGCGATCGCGCAGCGCTTGGTCGGACATTTCCTCCCCTTGTTTCTCGACCCGGACGCTCCGGCCATCACGCTGTCGGACGAAAGCGATGAAATCGACCTCAAGGCCTTCTTTGATGAGCACTTTCGCGCGCCGGCGACCCGCCACGAATTAGCGATTGGCGAGAGGCGCTTCACCCTGCACGGATTCCGCCTGCACAGCGCCGCCTTTGAACACCATGAGCTTGTTTATGGCGCGCACTACCGCGAAGTAATCACCGAGCGGCTCGTGAAGTTTCTACCCAATCTCAGGAACAGGCTCGCCGACACGGCACAAGGAAATTTTGCGTATCTTGCCTTCGTCCAGGGCGACTTCTTAATGAAAAAGTAAATGTGGAGCGAACCGATTTTTCAATTCCGCGCGAGGCGGCAGCGGAAGCCGGCGACACTGCCGGCACTCGGTCGGCCTTCGCCGACCTATTCGCAGGCGAGATCAGCCTAAAGGCGATCCGCGATGCCGCCCTCGTAGTCATCGCCGCGGATCTGAAACCGCATCTGGATGAGATCAACATCGCGAAAGAGGCGGCGCTTTCGAATTACATAGCCGCGGAGGCTCCGCAGTACAGGCCTCTCATGAAATACAAAGATGAATTCATCGACCAGATTTCGCCCGGCGCTTCAAAGGCCGAGCTGGATACCGCTCTCCACCGCCAACTTTACCAGAGGCAAGTAAGGCTCAAAGATGAGGGACGCCGCATCCTGGACGAGGCCGGGAACGTGCAAAATCCAAAGGAATTCTACGAGCGCTTCGACCGGTTCGTCTCCGACGAAAATGAGATTGGAAAAACGGCGCTGGCGCAGTATGTCGTGCACAGGCGCGTCATCCTCGACTTGCTCGAAAAAGCGCTTTCACTCAACTCGGAGAGCGGGAAATACGGTCTGGAAAAGACGATCCACAGCCTGGTGTTTCCCATGCGCGTCACCTCGGATGATATACCGTATGAGCAGCAAAATTTGTGGATCATTGACGAGCGCCTGACATTCCATTCCTTTTTGTCTTCCGATCTACCACTCAGCTCGCTGTCGAATATGGATAGTGAAAGGGATAGCCGGCCCGATATTCTCATCTTCAACCGACGGTTCGCATTCAGCGAGAGCAGCCAGCCTCTTAACTCGATCGTGGTGATCGAATTTAAGAGGCCTGATCGCGCCAACTACAGCGAAGACCCCGTGTCGCAAGCCTACCGCATGATTCGCGATGTGCACGCCGGCAGACTGAAAGACAAGGCCGGCCGTCCTCTTCGTGCGGCCAGTTCGACGATCCCCGCCTTTTGCTACATCGTCTGCGATCTTACGGCGCCGCTTGAAACACGCATCCAAGATATGGGCGGGCGGCGCACGCCGGATAACCTCGGCTATTACGGCTTCAACGACACCCTTAATGCCTATTACGAAATATTGTCCTATGCAAAAATCGTTGAAGACGCGAAGAAGCGAAACCGAATACTGTTCGATAAACTCAACCTCCAATAGAATCGGGCAGGTAACTGCGCCGGGCCAATTGCTGGGAAATGTATCTACTTTCGTTGCTCCGCACGCTTACGTTATCGCATTCGGGTCCAGTTCAGCTTTTGTTGCATCCAGTTGCCTCTGTTCCGTCGGATGCGCCTTGGTTCCAGCGTATGCGCGGGCTGGCCGGGCCGTCTATGTTCGGCCGCAGCAACGCATTGGGCCCCCGCTGCGCCGCCGCGATGATGCGCGTCGGGGCGCTAACGGGATCGATCCAATGCGACGCGCTGCTCTCAAGGCGCTGCTGGCGGAGGGGCCGCGAGCGACATGGGTCCCCGCTTGCGCGGGGACGACGCGGTATTTCAAGTCATCGTCACGGCGGTGGGCCATGTGCAAACTTCGCCGTCGATTAATTGACATCGCAATTCAGCCGCCCTAGCGTTCGAACGACCTTAAGAAATTCGGCGAAATCGGAGGAACATCATGACGGCATTTCGTTTGCGCGGCCTGGCCGCGGCACTCATCCTAGGCTGCGCTTCGGCGCCCGGCGCCGGTGCCGAGGACGTGCGGATCGGCTTCGTCTCCACCTTCACCGGCGGCGGCGCCATTGTCGGCAACCCCATGCGCCTGGGCTGGGACCTCGCGGTCGAGCATCTCGGCGGCAAGCTCGGCGGCCAGCCGACGACCGTCGTCTATGGCGACGACCAGATGAAGCCCGACGTGGCCATCACCGCCATCGAGCGCATGCTGACGCTGGACAAGGTTCACTTCATCGTCGGCCCGGGCTGGACCAACCTGATGCTGGCGGTGAAGGACCGCGTGCTCAGTTCCTCCGCCATCCTGGTGAGCCCGGTCTCGGGCCCGTCGCAGCTCGCCGGCGCCGGATGCAACCCCTATTTCTTCGCCCTGTCGTGGCAGTCGGACCAGATTCCCGAAGCCACCGCCGAAATCCTCAACCGCGACGACGTGAAGAACGTTTACGTGCTGGCGCCCAATTACCAGGCCGGCAAGGACGTGGTGCGCGGCTTCGAGCGCGTCTACAAGGGCAAGGTCGTCGATCAGAACTTTTTCCAGCTCGGCCAGTCGGACTTTCAGGCCGAGATCTCCAAAATCCGCGCCGCCAATCCCGCCGCCGTCGCCGTGTTCGCGCCCGGCGGCATGGGCATCGCCTTCATGAAGCAATGGGCGACCTCGGGCATGGCCGGCAAGGTGAAGCTCTACTCCATGTACGTCATCGACCACGTCACCCTGCCGCCGGTCGGCGACGCGGCGCTGGGCGCGGTTTTCGCCTATCATTGGGACGCCGACGCGGACCGGCCCGCGACCAAGAATTTCGTCCGCGCCTTCATGGCCAAGCACAACGCCATTCCGTCGATCTATTCGATGCAGAGCTACGATGCCGCGCTGCTTGATCGACAGCGCGATCAAGGCGACGAACGGCAAGATGTCCGACCGCAAGGCGCTGGCCATGGCGATGAGCAAGGCGCAATTCGCGTCGGTGCGCGGGCCCTTCGCCTTCAACGTCAATCACTTTCCGATCCAGGATTATTACCAGTTCGAAGTGGTGCGCGGCGCGGGCGGCGTGCCGGCGATCAAGACCGGCAAACTGATCTATCAGGCCTATAAGGACCCCTACTACAAGGACTGCAAGGCGACGTTCTAACGCCGCGTTCCGCGAGGACGAAGCATGACGCGCATCGCCAATCGCATTCCCGTCAGCCATGTCGGCAGCCTGCCGCGGCCGGCCGATCTGCTCGACATGATGAAAGTCCGCCTCGCCGGCGGAAACGTGGACGAGGCGAAATATCAGGCCCGCCTGACCGGCGCCGTCGCCGACATCGTCAAGCAGCAGGCCGAGTGCGGCATCGACATCGTTTGCGACGGCGAAATGTCGAAGGCCGGGTTTTTCACCTATGCCAAGGAACGGCTCAGCGGGCTGGCGCCGAAGCCGGGCGTGAAGTTCGACATCTTCAAGGCGGAGCGCGAAGCCTTTCCCGAATACTACCAGGAGTATATGGCGAGGATTCTGGGCGGCGCGATCGCGCCGGTGCAGCAGCTCTTCGCCATGGGGCCGATCGCCTATATCGGCCAGGAGGAGCTGAAGCGCGATCTCGCCAATCTGCGCAAGGCGATGGACGCGGCCAAGGTCGAGCGCGCCTTCGTTCCCTCGACGGCGCCGGCGGGCGTGGGCTTCAACGATTACTACAAGGACGACGAGGCGTTCTACCACGCGGTCGGCGACGCGATGCGGACCGAATATCTCGCCATCCTCGAGGCCGGTTTCGACTTGCAGGTCGACGACCCGTTTCTCTCGGAAATTTTCGGCGATCCGGCGATCGACCCGAAATTGCGCGAAAAGAAGGCCGATATTTTCGTCGCCAGCATCAACCACGCGCTGCGCGGCGTCCCCGCCGAGCGGGTGCGTTTCCACACCTGCTACGGCATCAATCACGGCCCGCGCGTGTTCGAGCCGCAATTGCGCGACGTCGTCAAGCACATGCTGCGGGTCGATGCCAGCGTCTATTCCTTCGAGGCCGCCAATGCGCGCCACGAACACGATTACCACGTGTTCGAAAGCGTCAAGCTGCCCGAGGGCAAGGCCATCATGCCCGGCGTCGTCGCCCATGCCATCAACATCGTGGAACATCCCGAGCTGATTGCCGAATGGCTGGTGCGCTGGGCCAAGCTGGTCGGGCGCGACAACGTCATCGCCGGCGCCGATTGCGGATTCTCCTCGCAGGCCTGCTATCACCCCGAGGTCCATCCCAAGATCATGTGGACCAAGTTCAAGGCCATGGCCGAAGGCGCGCGCCTCGCGAGCAAACAACTGTGGGGCGCCAAGGCGGCGGCTTAGCGGCTGAGGGGACTGCAGGGACAGCAGGGACTACAGGGACAGCAGGGACTTATTGCTGTACCTGAGGTCCCTGAGGTCCCTGTAGTCCCTGCTGTCCCTGAACCACCTACCTCGGATTCAAGCAAATCCCGCCGTCGACCGGGATTTTGGCGCCGTTGATGTAGCGGCCTCTATCCGAGGCCAGGAACACGACCGCGTCGGCGACCTCCTCAACCTCGGCCCAGCGGCCGATCAGGATGCCTTTCTCCTTGCAATAGTCGGCCAGGAACTGCTCGCGCGTCTTGCCTTGCTTTTGCGCCATGCCGTCGGCCCAGGTCTTGCGCCACTCGGTCGCGATCAGGCCGGGGATCACCGAATTGACCGTGACCTTGTCGGCGGCGAGATCGACCGCGAGATAGCCGACCATGTGGTTGAGCGCGGCGTTGTTGATGCCGTGGGTGAGCGCCGGCGCCCAGGCCGTCATGCCGGCGACGCCGGTGATGTTGACGATGCGGCCGGTGCCGTCCTTGGCGAGGAGCGGCAGGAACTCGCGCACCAGGCGCATCGCGCCCATGGTTTTCACTTCGATGTCGTTCAACCATTCCTCGTCGCTCCACAGGATCTGGCGATCCATGCGGCGGATGGCGCTGCCGGCATTGTTGACCAGGATGTTGACCTTGCCGAAATCCTTGTGCTCGGCGACCTGCTTTGCCGCCGCCTTCATCGCTTCGCCCGAGGTCACGTCGGTGGCGATCGCGAGCACCGGCACTTTGAAGTCGCGCCGGATCTCGGCCGCGGCGGCTTCAAGGGTTTCCTTGTTGCGCGCCAGAAGCACGGGCTTGACGCCCTCGGCCGCGAGCCCGCGCGCGATGCCCTTGCCGATGCCCATGCTGGCGCCGGTGATGACGGCGATACGGCCCTTCAATCCGAGTTCCATTGTCCGCTTCCCCTGTTTTGCGTTCGCGCCTCGTTACGCGATCTTGGCTCAGAATGCCAGCCGCGGCAGCCACAACACGATGTCGGGCCAGATGGTGAAACCCAGGACGCAGAGCAGGCACAGGCCGACGAAGGGCATGACGCCGCGAAACACTTCGCCCAGGCCGATGAACGGCGCCACCTGATGCAGCATGTAGCAATTCATGCCCACCGGCGGCGTGAGCAGGCCGACCTCGATCATGACCGTGAGAACGACGCCGAACCAGACCGGATCGAAGCCGAGCTTGACGATGACGGGAAACACGAAAGGCAGGGTGAGCAGCATCATGCCGATGCTGTCGAGAATCATGCCGAGCAGGAGATAGACGACGAGAATCAAGGTCAGGACGACGTAGCGGTCGAGCCCGGGATCGGAGACGGCCTTGACCAGCGCGGGTGCCAAATCGGTCAAGGTGAGAAAGCGGCTGAAAAGCTGGGTCGCGGTGAACACGGCAAAGATCATGATCGATATCTTGCCCGCCATGATCGCCGCCTCGGCGATGCCGGCCCAGGTCAGGCGCCCCATCGCCAGCAGCACGAGGGCGACGCACGAGCAGCCCACGGCCGCGCCCTCGGTGGGCGTGAACCAGCCGAGATAGAGGCCGGCGAGCATGACCGAAAAGATCACCAGCATGGGCAGGATTTTCGCCAGCGACGCGACACGCTCGCCCCATGGAAAGGCCGGGCCGCGCGGGGCGCGCTTGGGATCGTAGAGACTGATGGCGACGATGTAGGCGCAAAACACCGCCGTCAGCACCAGGCCGGGGACGATGCCGGCGACGAAAAGCTGGCCGATCGAGGTGTCGGTCCAGATGCCGTAAACGATGAAGGAAATGCTCGGCGGAATCAAAATTCCCAGCGTGCTGGCCGAGGCGAGGCTGCCGGCGGACAGGCGCGGATCGTAGCCGTGGCGGCGCATTTCGGGCAGGGCGAAGGGGCCGAGCGCGCCGATGCCGGTGGCGCTCACGCCCGTCATGGCGCCCAGGCCGGCGCAGGAGACGACCGTCGTCACCGCGAGGCCGCCCGGCAGCCAGCCCATCCACTTTTGCACGCAATCGTAGAGATCGCGCCCGATCCCGCCGACGGCCACGAGGTGGCCCATCAGGATGAACAACGGAATGCTGGTAAGAACGAACGTCGTCGTCGTCTGAAACGCGACCTGGAAGGTTTGGATCGCCGCTTGCGGCACGCCGACGATCAAGCCGATGCCGACGATGCCGACCAGCGAAATGCCGAACGCCAAGGGCACGCCGGCGCAGATCAGCGCGACGAGAACGATGACGCCGAAGATGCCGGCTTCCATGTCACTGCACGCGATCGCGATTGCGCAGCGCGATCGACGCAATCATCGCGACGCAAAACAGCGCGAGAAACACCGCGCCCGCGGCATGGAACGGCCACAGCGGAATGCCGCCCGAGGGCATGGTGGATTCGTTCTTGAAGGTCGTCAGCGCCGAGATCGTGGCGCGATAGGCGAGCATGCCGCCGAAGATCAGCGCCGCGGCGGCGCCGACGATGCGCACGGCCCGTTGCAGACCCTTGCCGAGGCGCAGGTAGATCATGTCCATGCGCACGTGAAAGCCGCCGAACCACGAATAGGGCAAGCCGGCGCAAAACACGATGAACAGCCCGAGCCCCGCCGCGTCCTGCGCCCAAATGATCGGCCGCGACAGCACATAGCGCAGCACCGTGTCCAGCGTGATCAGCACGACCACGGCCGGCAGAATCGCGACGCTGGTCGCGACGAACAGCCGCTTGGTGGCGCGCTCGAGCCAGCTGGTTTCGGCGTTTGGCTCAGGCAACGCCCCGCCTTGCCGCATCCGGCCGATCGCCTCCGATTGCGGCTGATGCAGCGTAGGGGCGCACAGCAGTGCGCCCTGTTCTCGCAGGGCACAGCGCTCGCATATTGCAATCCCAGGGCGCACAGCGGTGCGCCCCTACGAATGGCATTACGAATGGGTCTTGCAATTTCTTGAACCGCGGCGATCGGGCGGATACGCCATCGATTCCGCCGGCGTCAGTTCCCCACCAAGCCGGGAACCGGCTTGTCGAGCAGCGGTTTGGTGATGTCGTCGAGCGACATTTTGCCGAAGCGCTCGGCCTGCGCGCGCAGGGCGGTTACGAAATCGCCGGCGCGGCGCTGGGCGTTGGTCTTGATGAAATTCTCGATCACCGGCTGCGTCGCCGCGATCCAGCGCGCGCGCTCCTGGGGATCGAGCTTGCCCATCTTGATGCCGCGCTTCTCGAAATCGGCCAGCGCCCGGTCGGCCACCGGATCGAAGAACAGCGCCGCGTCGGCGAGATTGAGCAGCTGGCTCCAGTGATAATAAATCGCCTTCAAATCGGCCGGCAGGCCGTCGAACATCTTCTTGTTCATGCAGAAATCGAGCGACTGGGAATAGAGATCGGTGCGCGTGTGGAACTTGCCGATCTCGCCCAGGCGGAAAAAGGAATGCGCCGCGTCGTGCGCCGGCACGCCGTCGAGCACGCCGGATTGCAGCGCGGTGTAGATTTCCGGCACCGGCACCACGGTCGGCGCGGCGCCGAGCGCCTTCAGGACTTCGATGACGAAGGGCGAGCCCAGGGCGAACATCTTCTTGCCCTTCAGATCCTCGAGCTTTTCGATCGGCGCCTTGGTGGTGAGAATCTGAGCCGGGCGCGGCAGCATGAAGCGCTGCATGTAAACGTCCTTCGCCTCGAATTCGGGCTTGAGGAACTCGCGGTAGACCGCGACCCCGGCCATCGTCGCCTGCAGCGAGGTTTCGAAGATGAACGGGATCTGCAACCCATGATAGAGATGGAATCCGCCCGGGCTGCTGGCGACGTAGCAATTGCCGAAATCGGCGAGGCCGCCCGAGATCGCCTCGAAGGCGCCGCGCTGGGCATCGGCCAGGCTGTTGCCCCAATAGGCGCGGACCACGAGCTTGCCGCCGGTATCGGCTTCGAGGCGCTTGAAGGCGCGCTCGTAAAGCGGGAAGCCGGGCAGGAAGGTCGAATAGCGCAGCGTGATCGTCGGCCCGCTATAGGTCACCGCCGGATAATTGGCCTTCACCTCGCCGTCGAGCCATTTTTCGATCAGCTTTTTTTCCTGGGCGAATGCCATCGACGCCGTGGCTGAGATCGCCGCCGCGCAGGCGGCGCCGAACAGCCAATGCTTGGTGCCAATCATGTCGTTCCCTCCTGGTGTCGGATTTCCTTCGGCCCCTTGAATTATCGTGCCTTGGCCGCAAGCTGTTGCGCCAGCCACGGCATGATGATCTCGCGCATGATGCGCTCGTCGTTCCACTCGGCCGAGCGCGCCAGATGGATGCCGATCGGGTTGACCCAGGCGTGCTTGGGCGTCGGCCCGTTGCGCAGCACCATGTAAAGATCCTCGATCGAGACCAGAGAATCTTTTTCGCCATTGACCAGCAGCATCGGCGGCGCGGGCTTATCTAGCAGGCCGCGCTGCTTGAGCGACAGGCCCGGGCCTTGCGCCAGCAGCGCATCGAGATCCGGGACGCCGAAGGCGCCGAACAGCGCCGGCGCGATATCGAACAGATATTCCCGCGTGCCGACGGCGCGCAGCAGCCAATCGGACTGGAACATCGAATGGATCGGGCCGGCCCAGTTCACCACCGCCTTGAGCCGCCGGCTTTCGGCATAGGCCGTGGCGTTGGCCCAGAAGCCGCCGAAACTCACGCCCTGCAGGCCGATGCGCTGCGGATCGATATCCGGGCGCGTCAGCAGATAATCGATGACGCGCGAATATATCCGCTCGGCGCCGGCGACGGCGCGCAGCGGCGCCTGGCAGGTGCCGGGCGCGTCGAGCGCCGCGTAGCCGAAACCGTTGGCGATGTAGACCGGGCCATAGCGCTCGGCGGTATATTCCTTGTAGCTGTCGAGCCCGCCGAGCGTGAGGATGACCGGCGCGGGCCGCGCGCCGGCCGGAAGCTGGAGATAGAACACGATCTCCTTGCCCTCGAACGGCAGGCGCACGGTTTCGATCGCCGGCGTCTGCAGCCTTCCATAGTGGGCGAAGGCGGCGATGCTTTTCTCGAACGCCGCTTGCTTGGCGGGCGAATTCTGTGTCGGCCAGGCGCCGAAGCCGAAGAAGCGCCACGCCATGATGTAATCGTCGGCCGCGCGCTTGGGATCGGATTTTTCCGCGGCTTGCGCCTTGTCGGCATAGCGCTGGCCCATGCGCGCCCATTCGCGGCCCCATTCGTCGCGATCGAGACTCGCGATGGCGCCGAGAATGGCGCGCACATCCTCGGCCGGCATTCCGGTCAGCGGATAGACTTGCCGGTCGGCGCGCGCCTGCACTTCGGCGCTGAGTTCGCTCCACGTGCGCGGTGGCGCGATGCGCGGATCGGACGCGATCTTGTTCATGACGGGCCGCTCCCCCTCGGCTGGGCGGCTGCCGTCCGCGGCGCGCCCGGCCGGTACATTATGGGCTTTGCCGCGAATGGCAAATCGAAATTGCGGGCCAGCGGGCGCTGTGACAGCGCGCACAGCAACGCGGTGAAGGGCTTCACTGCGAAGTTTTCGCGAGTCGGGCATAGTCGTCTGCAGATGAAGTCGGGACGGCCTCATCAATGGCAAACACAAACCGAAGGAGTCAGGACCATGAAGCTGAAGACGCTCGCAACCGTTGCCGCCATCGCCCTCGCGATCGGCAGCATCGGCACCACGGCCCGCGCCGAAACCGCGCCGGCCATCGACACGCAGCTCACCCAGGCCGACAACGGCGTCGCCAAGGCCGGTTGCTACTACCGTTACGTGTGGTCGTATTACGGCGGCTACTACCAGTACCGTTATTTTTGGTACTGCTACTAAGCTTCGATCGTCACGTCATCCGAAGTCGCCAGCGGGCGGCCTGTCGCAAGACGGGCCGCCCTTTTCGTTTCGCAGTCACGCGCCGGGCGGGCGGCGGCGCGGCGCGGCGGCGTCGAGAATGTACCGATCGGCCTTGCCGCCAAGCAGACGCGGAACCTGTTCGGCAAGCTCGCGGCACGCGGCTTCGACCGCGGCGCGGCTGACGGGCGGCAGGCCGTGGATATTGAGCACGACGTTGCGCGTTTCCGCCGAAATCTTGGTGCGCTCGCCCTGGCGCCACGACCAGCGCCGGCACAGCACCGTGGCGTCGTCGGCATAGACGATTTCGCCCGCCTCGGGCGGATCGGGCGCCGTGCCGCCGAGCGGCACGTAATCTTCATCGCCGCGCGCCAGGCGCAGCGCCGTGCCGCCGGTGACGCGGTCGAGATCGTCGCCGCCGACCGGCAGGATGTGGCGCAGCGAGGCGGCATTGTAGAGATCGACCAAGCCGTTGATCGACGGCAAGGCGTCGCCGCGCAACACGCGCCGCGCCAGCGACTCGATCGATGCCTGGAACTTGCTCGGCCGCGCGCCGAATTCGGCGAAGGCGGCGCGCCAGGCTACGATGGCGGGATGGGCAACAACGTCGACGCCGCCCCACGCCGCGCGCAGCTGCGCCTCGGCGGCGCGCAGCGTCTCGGTCACGGCCGGCGGCGCCGCGCGATTGTCGAGCCCGCGGACGATGACCTTGCCCCAGCAATAGCCAGGATGCCGGCGGAGAATTTCGCCGTCGATGCGATCGTCGAGGACAGGCGGGGCGTCGTGCATGTGCTTTGTCGGCCATGGTAGTCGAATGTTCAGACACGAACAGCAAGTTCGAACCGAATCCAGACGATCGCGTCGGTCCGTCCTATGCTTGACTTCGCCGCGCCAAGTCTGAACCCCGGCCCGTTGGCCGGGGCGACAGCGACGTTTGTTGGGTACATGAGGAACGCCTTACCTCGTCACCCGGGCTTCGGATGCGAGAGGAGCGATTCCGGCTTACGCGACACCGAAGCGATCGCTCGGAATTGCATCACTCATCGGTGCCGAACGCCCTTGCGAGGGCACGCGGCATTGGCGCGTCGAAATCGTCGTGGATCTTGATCGCCCCCTTGAAACTGCCGATGAAGCGGCGCTTGCCCGTTGCGGCCGGCTTGATCGGCACAAGTCGCACCAGCGGCCTGCCGTTCCGGGTAATGACGATCTTCTCGCCGATCATAGCCTCATCGAGGAGCCGCGAGAGATGGATTTTCGCTCGATCGATTTCATATTTGCGCATCGGAATGAACCGCGTTGAACGAAAGATCGATTCCGCTATCCCGCCCCTACTCCGCCGCCGCGCCCACCGCCGCCGGGCGTCGGGTGCGCATCGCCAGGAAGGCGGCGAGGAAGGTCAGCACCATCAGGATCGAGGCGCCGAGGAACACCCAATCCGCCCTGCCATGGTCGATGAGCCAGCCGAAGGCCGGCGGGAAGATGATGCCGCCGACATCGAAGCCCGAGGCCACGAAGCCGAACACCTTGCCGCTATGCCCTTGCGGCGTGACCGAGCGCACCATCATATCGCGCGATGGCGTGATCGTGCCGGTCATGAAGCCGGCGGCGAAGAAGGCGGCGACGACGACGAGGAACGGCAAGTATTGCGTCGCGATCACGAACAGGATGACCGAGGACACGCTGTAACCGATGAAGGCCGAGAGATCGAAGCGCTTGAATCGCGCGACCATGAGACCGCCGGCCAAGGTGCCGAGCGCGCCGCCGATCATCCAGGCGGTGACCGGGATCGCCGCGTCCTTGAGATCGAAGTCCCACAGCTTGTTGAGCCCGGCCGGCGTGGCGCTGCTGAGGCCGATCGAGAGCCCGCCCGCCAGCGTGTAGAATACGAAAATCAGCAGAATTGCCGGCGTGAGGATGATGCCGAGGCCGAGCGTGTCGGCGAGCCTGCCGCCGACGCCGCGGCCGCCTGCCGCCGGCGTGTGCTTTGTCGGCGTCGAATCCGCCAAGCGGCGGCGCTGCGTCCACAACACGATCACCATGCTGAGGCCGACGATGCCGGCGATGTGGAAGGCGACGCGCCAGCCCTGGCCGGCGGCGAGGAAACCGGCGATCACTGGTCCGAGCGCGAAGCCGATCGAGCCGGCGAAGGTGTGGATCGAATAGGCCATGGGCAGCCGGCGCTGGCTGACGGTGGCGCCCATGATCGAGTAATCGACCGGATGGAACACGCTGTTGCCCAAGCCCGCCAGGAAGGCGAGCGCCAATACCATGGGGTAGCTGTCGGCAAAGCCGATCAGCGCCATGGCGCCGGAAAGCAAAGCCATGCCGCCGAGCAGGATCGGCTTGGCGCCGATGCGATCGGCGAATACGCCGATGAAGAATTGCAGGAACCCCGAGGCGAGGCTGAATACGCTGACAACGAGCCCGGCCTTGGCGAAATTGAGGCCGAGATGCGCCGAGCCAGGGTCGGTGACCATGAAGGCGAGCAGAGTCGGCAGGCCCAAAATGTAGATATGGCTGAAGCAATGCGCGCCGCTGACGAGGCCGATGACCGCCCAATCGTTGCGGCCCGCTGGTGTCGCTGTCGTCATGCGCCTCAAATCCCTGATTTCAGGGGCGGAACCTATGCTAATGTGCCGCCTGGGGCCAGTGGCCGGCCCCTTCGATCGCGCATCCAAGCCATGCGCGGGGTGACGTTAACCTTGTCGGCCGATGACGCAGGGCGGAATAAGGGCGATGCGGCGGTGTTGAATCGATGCGAGGCACGGGTACGGCCCAGCTTCGACGGACCGGGACGATGAGCAGCGTGCGCGAGCTCGTTGTCGAACAGGTTCCGTCGTTGCGCCGCTATGCCCGCGCGCTCACCGGCAATCGCGAAGCGGCGGAGGACTTGCTCCAGGACACGCTCGCCCGTTCGCTGAGCCGCCTTCACTTGTGGCGGCCGGCGGCGAGCATTCGGCCCTGGCTATTTACGATCATGCACAATCTGTTTCTCAACGACCGCCGCCGCGCCGCGAAGGGCCATATTCCGGTTGCGGATCCGCAAGCCATCGCGCCGGACCGCGCCGACAGCCGCGTGCTGATCGACGAACTCGACCGCGCGCTCGGCCAATTGCCCGACGACCAGCGCGCCGCCATCCTCCTCGTCGGCCTCGAAGATCTAAGCTACCACGACGCGGCGCGCATCCTGGCGATTCCGCAGGGCACGCTGATGTCGCGCTTGTCGCGCGGGCGCGAGCAGCTCCGCCGCCTGATCGATGGCGAAGGCCGCGCCCGGATCCGGAGGGTCAAGTGAGCGCGCCCGCCGCCAGCCCGTTCGACGAGAACGATATCCAGGCCTATGTCGATGGCCGCTTGGATCCGGCGCGGCTCGCGGCGCTCGAAGCCTGGCTCTCCGGCATGCCCGAGGAGCAGGCCCGCATCGGCGCACTCAAGCAGGACCGGGCGGCGCTGGCCACGGCCTATGGGCCGATCGCCGCCGAACCGCTTTCATCGCGTTTGGCCGGCGCGTTGGCGGCGCCGCCCCCGTTCTGGCGCCGCGCTGCCGCCGCCGTCGCGATTTTCGCGATCGGCGCCGCCGCGGGGTGGGCTGGCAACGCTTTCCTCCTGCCTCCGCCAATGTCCCAGGCCGATATCATCAAGGAGGCGATCGGCGCGCATCGCGTCTTCATTCCCGAAGTGCGCCACCCGGTCGAGGTCGGCGCCAATGAGGAAGCCCATCTCGTTCAATGGCTATCTCGCCGGCTCGGCAAGCCGCTGAAGGCGCCGGATTTGAGCAAGGCGGGATTCAAGCTGGTGGGCGGCCGGCTGCTCGCCGATCAGGGCAAGCCGGCGGCGCTGTTCATGTATGAAAACGCCGGCGGGCAACGCATCACGATCCACGCCATCGGCGGCGACGGCGGCAGCCCGACCGCCTTCCGCTATCGCGAGATCGACGGTTTCGCCGCGTTCTATTGGATCGATGCCGGCCTGTCCTACGCCGTGATCGGCCGCCTGCAGCGCGACAAGCTGCTCGAAGTCGCGCGCCTGGCTTACGCGGGTTTCGAGCAGCGCTGAATGCCAGGTAGGAGAATCGCGGCGGTCGGCCGAGATCGATGCACGTGGCGCGGCCCTGGTTCCGACGGGCACGATGGTCGCGTTGCATCGCCAGGGCACGCGCCGCGTGCCCACGGAAACGCGCATCGGTCGTTCCTTGAGACCGTCAGGATCGCTTGGCGGCCAGCGACTCACAGCCCGCTTCGGCGCCTCCGCGTCCGCGCGGAATTCATGCGCTTTCCGATTTGCGGCAATTCCGTCCACGGCGGCATCTAAAATTGCGCGCAATTGAATTTCATGATTTTCTTCGTCGCGGGGCGAAGGCGCGCCCGACATGGGATGTTCGTCGGAGGAAAAACGTGTCCACTGGCAAACGCTCGGTTTGCGTGATCGGCTGGCCGGCCAAGCATTCGCGCTCGCCGAAGCTGCACCGCTTTTGGCTCGATCGCTACCGCATCGACGGCGACTATCGGATCGAGGAAGTGCCGCCCGAAGGCTTTGCCGCTTTCGTCGGGAGTCTGGCGCGGCGCGGCTATGTCGGCGCCAACATCACGCTGCCGCACAAGGAAGCCGCGCTGGCCCTGTCCGAGCCCGACGAGCGCGCCCGCGCGGTGGGTGCCGCCAACACGCTCTGGTACGACGGCGAAACCTTGCGCTCGACCAACACCAACGTCGAAGGCTTCGTCGGCGCGCTCGATGCGGCCGCGCCCGGCTGGGACAAGCGCCCTTCGAGCGCCGTCGTTTTGGGCGCCGGCGGCGCTGGGCGCGCGGTCGTGTTCGGCCTGATCGAGCGCGGCGCGCGACACATCGATGTCGTCAACCGAACCTTCGAACGCGCCGCGGAGCTGCGCGCGAGGTTCGGGCCGATCGTGCATCCCGCCCGCTGGGACGAAATTCCGCGCCTGCTGGCCGGCGCCGGCCTTCTGGTCAACGCGACCTCGCTCGGGCTCAAAGGCAATGCCGCGCTCGAGATCGATTTGAGCCCGATGGCGCCGGCCTCGGCCGTGGCCGACATCAACTATGTACCGCTGAAAACCGCTCTGCTCGCCGCCGCCGAGCGGCGCGGGTTCAAGGCCGCGAACGAACTCGACATGCTGCTCTATCAAGCGGTGCGCGGATTTCAATTGTGGTTCGGCGTTCGCCCCGAAGTGACCGCCGAGCAACGCGCCCTGCTCGCCGCGGACATTCCGCTCGCGTAGCGGAATCGCCGCGCGGGAACCGGACAATTCGCCAGGCTCAGGTTCGAACCGAAGCGGATTTATCGATGGCTTCGAGGAGCCGGTTTAGCATGAACGGCTTGGCCAGAAAATCGCGGGCGCCGGCCGGCGAAGTGTCGCCGAACAATCCGAACCGCCGGTTAAAAACGCGCGCCGCGGCGCCTAGGACGAACCGTTGCGCGCCGAAGCCTATACGCTCGCGCTCTGCAGCGTAAAACAGAACCGGCCCCGGTTGCCCGAGGCCGGCGGCTCGTACCAGATTTTCCCGCCCTTGGCCTCGATCAGGGTCCGGCTGATGGCCAAGCCGAAGTCCCATGCCGGCGGGCTTGGTCGAGAATGCGGCATCGAAAATCCGATCGCGCATCTCGGGCGGGACGCCGCGGCCGCTATCGGCGACAAGAACGGCGACGCGGTTCGAGCCTTCCGGCCTGGTTCCGATGCTGATCAACTTCGGTTCCGCCGCCTGCACCGACATCGCATCGATGGCGTTGCTCACAAGATTGACCAGAACTTGCACGAGGTGCACGCGATCCGCGAGCACGCGCGCCGCATTGACGGAGGGCTCGATGTCGATGACGATCTTGGCGCGTTCGATGGCCGGGCGCAGCAAGGCAAGCGCGTCGGCGATGGCCGCGGCCAGATCGACCGCCGTAATCTGCATCTCGCCGTGGCGCAGAAACTTGCGCAAGCGGCCCAGTATCTCGCCGGCGCGCATCGCCTCGCCGATCGCCTTGTCGAGCACGGCGCTGATCTCCTTTGGCGGGGCCCCGGCATCGATATCCAACTTCGCCGCTTCAGCATAATTGGCCATGGCCGCCAGCGGTTGATTGAGTTCATGCGCGACGGCGGAGCCGATTTCGCCGGTCAGCGCGACCCGGCCCATGTAGCTGAGTTGATCGCGCATCGCTGATTGGCCCGCTCCGACCCGGCGACGCTCGTCGACCGTTATGCCGGTATAACAACTGACAATCGCCAGCGTGAGCATCGATAGCTGCAGCTCGATGACGGTCGCCGCCGACAATCGATCGATTTGCGCCGCCGCCACCGCGCCGACCAAGACGAGAAAGGAACTCGAAGCCGCGCCGCGAATGCCATGCCGGAGCGCCGCCCAAATCACGGGAACGAAAAACAGGAAAAACAGGTTTATCTCCGCGGGATCTTGCACCCTGAACACGATCCACCACGCCAGCATCATCAGGCCCAGGCGCAAGTTGCTGTCCCAGCGCCATAGCAATAGCAACCGCCAGCGACGGCCATAGACGAGCAACAAGAACGGCGCAACGGCCGATGCGCCGGCGGCGGCGCCAATCCAATACCGCATCGCATTGTCGGCGAATGTGCCGCCGCCTGAAACCGAGCCGTCGGAATACACCAGGGCGGCCTTGGCAATCGCGACAAGCGCGATGCCGGCGGCGCCGACGAGCAATAGCCCCGAAAGATCCCATATCGACCGCAACCGGCGATTGAAGCGGTGGTATTTTGACAAGGCCCACGCCGCCAGCCCGTAGCACACGGCCGGCACAAGCGCGGAAATCAGCACCGCCGGCCAAGGCTCGCGCAAATCATGCACGATAAAATCGTTGAACAATGACGCGACCACGAGCGCCGGCGCGACCCGCCAGCCGAGGACTATGAGCAGGGCGAGTCCGAATCCGGCCTGCGGAATCCAAGGGGAGATATTGATTTTGCCTTGGTCGTGGGTGTGCAGCGCGATTTCCATCCCGATATACGCAAGGATGTATCCCACAACCGTGGCCACGGCCACGCCCGGCGACGGCGGCGCCGGCGAGTGCGACAGCGTGAGAGCCGCTCGATTGGCCTCCGTGGGCATCGAAAATTCCCTACGTGGCGCCATCATTCTCGGACGACGCCGTCATTTTAAAGCGCGCACTTTCTCAATATATTATCACAATAATCCGATCATTGGCACAGCCACTGTCCGCAACCCCGCTGCGTTGCAAGAGCGCCCGCTTCGTTTGTTCCGGATTGCCGCCCAGCCGCGCCAGGTCGTTGACCCAAAAGAGAATTCACGATACGGGATTGTATCGAATCGACCCGGGCGCGCGAATTCCGCTGCGCCCGGAGCGACATCGGTCAAGGAGCGCCACGGCTCGTGAGCCCGACGATCGAAATCATTGACGATGACGCCGCGATGCGCGATTCGCTGGCGCAGCTACTGGCGCGCCATGGCTTCGCCACTCGCACCTTCGCCTCGGCGCGCAATTTTCTCGAAGCCAGCGCCTCGTCCGAAGTCGGCTGCGCCATCGTCGATCTCAAGTTGCCGGGCATGTCGGGCATGGATTTGCTGCGCGCCATGCGCAAGCGCGGCATGAACATCCCGGTCGTCGTCATCACCGGACATGGCGATATTACCAGCGCGGTCGATGCGATGAAATCGGGGGCGGTGGACTTCCTCGAAAAGCCGTTCAGCGGCAAGAAGCTCGTCTCGGCGATCCAGGTCGCGCTCAAGCGCTCGCCCGCCCGCGAACTCGCCGAACACGCGCGCGGCCAGGTCGAAACCTTGACCGATCGCGAGCGCGACGTGCTCAACCTGCTGATGGAAGGCCTGACCAGCAAGGGGATCGGCGCGCGCCTGGGGATCAGCGCCCGCACCGTCGAGGTCTATCGCGCGCGCCTGCTGTCGAAGTTCTCGGCCCGCGGCACCGCCGACCTGATCCGCATGGTTATGTCGCTGCAGTAGCGCGGGACCGACGTTTCTCTCTTCCTCTCTTCCGAAATGGCTTCGAATGTCTCGTTCCGGTCATCCATCGCCGGCGCGAGCTTGCCTGCGATGACCGCTTTGGCGCCGGCGCGCCAAAAGCTCGTGCTCGGCATGCCGGTCGAGGTCTATCTCGAAACCGGCGAGCGGACGGCGCTGAACTACATCATGAAGCCGATCACCGACCAGCTCGCGCGCACCTTCCGAGAGGATTGACAACCGCTGCGGGCGATTGCCTCTTTCGAAATTGCGTTGCGGCGGGTCTCATACCAGCCGACCGAAATAATGACTCGTCATTCCGACCGGAGCGCCGAAGGCGCGGAGTGGAGGAACCTCGGGCGGACTAGCAACAACGTGCCTGCAATCGGACGCTAGTCCGCACGAGGTCCCTCAACGTCCGACGCTTTCAGCGTCGGCACGCTCGGGATGACGATGTTTATTTCGGTCTCCTGGTCTCAGACCCGCCCCCATGGAATGAAGGCAATCAGGCGCCGCCGGCTTTCGGCCAGCCGTAAATTTCGATCGTGGTCTCGCCCGCCCGCAGGCGCTCCAGGATTTTCGTCTCTTTTGCCTCGCGCGCTTCGGCCGCGGCCAGGATATCGGCGATCTTTGCGCGCGGAAGTGCCACGACGCCGTCGCCGTCGCCCACAATGAGATCGCCGGGATGGACCGTGACGCCGCCGATCGCGACCGGCCTATTGAGCGCGCCCGGCCCGGCCGGATCCTTGCGCGTCCCGCCGATGTACAATCCGCGCGCAAAGACCGGAAATCCGATCTCGTCGAGCAGCACGCCGTCGCGCACGCAACCGTCGATGACGAAGCCGCCAAGCTGGCGCTGCTGCGCCGCGGTCGACATGATCTCGCCCCAATAGCCCGCCTCGAAATGTCCGCCGACCGCGGCGACGATGACGTCGCCCGCCGCGGCCGCCGCGATGGCGCGGTGAATCCAAAGATTGTCGCGCGGCGGGCTTTGCACGGTGAAGGCGGGGCCGCAGACGCGGAAGCGCGCCGCGACCGGCTTGATCGCCGAAGGCAAAGCGCCGATCTGCCCCGCCGCCTCGTGCAGCGTCGCTGTCGCGTGGCGCCGCGCCGCCGAAAAATCAGCGCCGGCGCTCATCGCGCGGACCGTTTGCTTCGGCAATTCAAGGTTGCTCTCCCGCTACTGTGCATTTCGTTCTTCGAAGCCGGAATTCGGGCATGCACCCTATCAGTTGGCGGACCGCCGCGGAATGATACCAGCGAGCCTATGTCCCGGCCGGACGCGCGCCTTAGCGGCCGACGCGCGCCGGGCGGTAGCCCGATTTTTCGAGATCGAAGCAATCCTCCGTCGCGCGCGGCAGCAGCTCCTTGCGAATGCGCTCGGTGGGCGTTTTCGGAAATTCCGCGATGAATGCGACGTAGCGCGGCAGCTGAAACACCGCCATGCGCGGCTCGCACCATTTGATCAGTTCGAGCGCATCGAGCGTTTCGCCGGGCTTGAGACGGAGAAAGGCCTTGATCTCCTGGTCGCCGAGCCCGGTATCGACGCCGATCACGGCGCATTCGGCGACGGCGGGATGCTCGTTGAGCACGCGCTCCACTTCCCAAGCCGAAATATTTTCGCCGCGGCGGCGCATGCTCTCCTTCTTGCGGCCGGCAAAATAGAAAAATCCTTCTTCGTCGGCGTAGCCGAGGTCGCCGGTGCGCAGCCAGCCGTCGCGCAACGCGCCCGCGGTCGCTTCCGGATTGCCGAAATAGCCGGTCATGATGACGCCGGGGACTTTTTCCCTGACCCAGATTTCGCCCTTCTTGCCCGCGCCGAGAATATTTCCGTCATCGTCGGCGATGCGCACGTCGAAATAGGGCAGCGGCGTGCCGATCGAGCCGAGCTTGTCGGCCATGTTGAGCGTGGTGAAGCTCGACGCTTCGGTCATGCCGTAGCATTCGCGGATGCGCATGCCGAACCGCTCCTCGAATTTCCGCCAGATCGAGACCGGACAGCCGCCGCCCCAGGCGATGCGCGCGCCATGATCGCGGTCGTCGGGCGAAGGCGGTTCCTTGAGCAGCAAGCCGAGGACGCCGCCGAAGAAATGTATATGCGTGGCTTTGTAGGCGCGCACATCGTGCCAGAAGCGCGACACGCTGAAACGCTCGGCGAGGGCCAGCGTGACGCGTTCGAGCAGGCCGACAACGAGCACTTCGCAGCCGGCGATGTGGTAGATTGGCTCCCACAAATACAGCACGTCGCCGCGCCGGACTTCGGCCAGCGTCGTCGCCGCGTAGCCGCAGGCTTGCAGCATCTTGTCGGACACGAGCACGCCCTTCGGCACGCCGGTCGTCCCCGACGTGTAGCTGATCAACAAGGGATCGTCCTGGCGCGTCGCGCCCGGCGGCTTGGTGGCAGCGCCTCGCCGCAATACATCTTCGAAAGCGACGGAAGTTCCAAATTCGCCGCCGAAGACGCCACCGCGGCCGATGAAGAAGTCGGCGATGCCGCGTTTCAGCACCGGCACGATCTGCGGCGCGAAGCGCGCATCGGCGATGAGGCCGCGCAGCTTGGAATGCTCCAGCACATATTCGAGACCGGCGCCGCGCAGATTGATGTTGACTGGAACCTGGCACAGGCCGATGCGCGCCGCGGCGAGGAACGTGACGACATAGTCGGGGTGGTTCGGCAGCATCACCGCGACGCGGTCGCCGCGCTTCAGACCGAGCGCGAGCAGGCCGTTGGCGAGGCGGTTGACGCGCCGATCGAGCTCGGCCAGCGTCAGCGCCTCGTCGCCGAAGCGGCAATAGACGAAATCCGGATCTTCCGCCACGCGCCGGTCGAGCAACTCGCGAATGGTCAGGGGCAATAAAGGCGAAGGCGAGGCACTCATGCGGCTTCCTCAAGCGTTTCGATGCAATTGAACGGGCGCCGGCCCGCCGATAGCGTATAGTGATCGGGTCGGAAACATGGAGATTGCGAAGTGAAAGTCATGCCGAACGCGGCGTCGCCGCCAAACCTTCACGCGCTGCGGCGCGATCTCGCGGCGGCGTTCCGCGCCGCGGTGCGCTTCGGCATGCATGAGGGGGTGTGCAACCATTTCAGCCTGGCGGTGGACGGAAACCGCACCTTTCTGCTCAATCCGCATGGCGTGCATTTCAGCCGGTTGCGGGCCTCCAATCTCGCGCTGATCGACGCTGACGGACGCAGCCTCGACAATTCCGAGAAAATTCACACGGCCTTTTATATTCATTCCCGCATCCATCGCGCCGATCCGAATGCGCGCTGCATCGTCCATGCGCACCCGCCGCACGCGACGGCGATCGCGAGCGTGCAAGGCGGGCAGCTCTTGCCGTGCCACCAGAACTCGCTGCGCTTTCACGGCCGGGTCGCCTACTACGATACTTATGGCGGCCTCGTGCTCGACGACGCCGAGGGCGACCGGATCGCCGCCGCCCTGGCCGACAAGAGCGTCTTGTTCATGAAAAATCACGGCGTCATCGTCGTCGGGCCCACGGTCGCCGACGCGCTCGACGACCTCTACTACCTCGAACGCGCCGCGCAGGTGCAAGTTGCCGCCCTGTCGACCGGCATGAAATTGGCGCTCATCCCCGAGGACGTCGCCGCCGAAACGGGGCGCCAATTCGCCAAACTCAATCCGATCAACGCCGCGCTGCATTTCGATGAAATTAAGCGAATGCTCGATGCCGAGGAACCCGAATACGCCAATTAGCCGCGCTCGTCCTTGTGGCGCCACCAGAGAAAAGCCGCGCGCTGGCCGAGCCGGCGGAACGCCGCCAGCGGAAAGCGCGGGAGCGGCGTGAACACCGGCGGCAGGGCCGGCAATGGCCGGCCGGCCAGGCGATCCGCCAGCAGCTTGCCGGCGTGCAAAGCCAGGGCCACGCCGCTGCCTTGATAGCCCATGGCGTAAGCGACGCTGGCGTCGTCCTCGGCGTGATGGATATGGGGCATTTGATCGGCGGTGATGCAGACCCAGCCGGCCCAGCTATAATCGACGGTGAGGCCGGCCAAGGCCGGCGCCTTGCGCACGAGTTCCGCCAAGAGGAAATCGCGCTGCGCCGCGCGCGATCCGGCCGAATCGACGATCTGGCCGCGCCCGCCGAACATGATGCGGTCGTCGGGCAGACGGCGGAAATAATACAGCAGATTGCGCGTGTCGGTGATGACGTGGGAGGAAAAGAAGGCGGCGGCCTGCTTTTCCGCCGGCGTCATCGGCCGGGTGACGATGATGTGCGATAGCACGGGCAATAGCCGGCTGCGCGTCGCTTCGTGCAGCCGCTCCGATGTGTAGCCATTGGTGGCGATGACGACGCGCTCGGCGCGAACCTCGCCGCCGGGCGCCGACAGGCGGTGGCGGGCGCCGTCCTTGCTCCAGCCCGATACCGGCGACGCCGAATGCACAAGCGCCCCGGCGCCGCGCGCGAGCCGCAGCATGCCGTAGGACAGCTTGAGCGGATTGAGCCCGATCGCGTCGGGCATTTGCAGCGCGCCGTTGGAATCCGGTCCGCCAAGATGATGCGCGCGGACCTCTTCGGCGGTGAGCAGATTCGCCGTGTATCCGTATTTGTCGCGCAGGGTGGCGGCATCGGATTTGAGGCTCGCCATGCGCGACGGACGGTGGGCGATCTTGAGATGGCCGTTCGCGGTCACGTCGCAATCGATCGCGCCGTCTTCGATGAGCGTGCGCACGGTCTCCAGAGCAGCGAGGCCTTCGCTGAAAACCCGGCGCGCCGTTTCGAGGCCCCACATCGAGATCATTTTCGCGGGCCCATGCCGGCCGATGACGGGCCGGGCGAAGCCGCCGTTGCGTCCGCTGCAGCCCCAGCCGCCGCGGTTGGCTTCGAGCACGATGACGCGCGCGCCGCCGCGCGCCAGATGATAGGCCGCCGAAAGCCCGGTGTAGCCGCCGCCGATCACGGCGACATCGGCTTCGCGCGCGCCGGCGAGCGCGCCGTCGTCCTCGGGCGCGGGGCCGGAGACGGCGCTCCAATAGGAATCGGCATGGGGCAGCCCTTGGCCCGGGCCACGGCCCTTCAGCGGATCGGCAAGCAGAGTTTCTTCGTTCATTCGCCTAAACCTTGACCGCGCGCCGCCGCAAATATTCGGCGCCGAGAATGATAACGGTAATGACGACAAGCATGGTCGACGAAACCGCCGCGAGGGTGGGATTGACCTGCAGCAGCATGTCGTTCCACATCTGCCGCGGCAGCGTGCTGACCAGGCCGCCGCTGACGAATAGCGAGATTGTCAGTTCGTCGAACGAGGTGATGAAGGCGAACAGGAACGAAGCGATCATGCCGCCGCGCAGCAGCGGGAACGTGACGATCGTGAGCGTGCGCCAGGGCGAAGCGCCGAGGCTGGCGGCGGCCTGATCGAGCCGCTCGTCGTAGGTTTTGAGAACCGCCATCATCGTGATGACGACGTAGGGAACGGCGAGAACCGTGTGGCCGAGCACCAGGCCAAGCGAGGTTCCGACCAGGCCGACCTGCGCGTAGACGACATAGATCGCGACCGCCACGACGATGCGCGGGATGATGAGCGGCGAGAGGATGAGCGCCAGCAGCCCGGCCTTGCCGCGGGCCCGGGATCGCACGAGCATGAAGGCGGCGGGCACGCCGAGCAGCATGGCGAGCACGCCGGTGAGCGCCGCCACGATGAAGGAGCGCGCCGTCGCCTCCATCCACACGCTTGAGCCGAAATATTCCGCATACCAGCGCAGCGACAGGCCCTCGGGCGGGAAATTGACGAAGCGGCCGCCGGTGAAGGAAACCGGAATGACGATCAGCGCGGGCAGCACGAGGAAGCCGACGATCGTCAGCGCGGCCGCCCAGAGCACGCCGCGCGAGATCGCCGGCCGGGCGCGATCGCCGCGCGGCGGCCGGATCGCCTCCCAGCCTTGCTGCGCGAGATCGCAGAGTCGTCCGAGCACCGCGGCCACGGCACCGCCGACGAACGCGCCGGCCCGGCCGATCTTGGTCTGGCCGCCGCTGGCCGCGCGCGCTTCGCCGGACAGCGTGGAAAGGCCGAGCAAGCGATCGTAAAGAATGAAGATCAGCAGCGCCGCCGCCAGCAAGACGACCGAAAGCGCGCCGGCGAAGCTCCAATTCAGCAAGTCCTGAACCTGGACGATGATGACTTGCGATATCATCGTTTGGCGCCGGCCGCCGAGCAGGGCCGGGGTGATGAAAAATCCGAGCGCCGTGATGAACACCATCAGGCCCGCCGCGGCCACGCCCGGTAGCGAGAGCGGAAAATAGATGCGCCAGAAGGTCTCGCCGCCGCGCGCGCCCAAGGTGGCGGCGGCGCCGCGCAAGCGCGGATCGATATTCGTCATCACCGACAGCATCGTGAGCACGGCGAGCGGCATCAGCGCGTGCACCATGCCGATCATCGTGCCGGTAAAATTGTAGATCAGCTCGAGCGGCGCGTCGGACAGGCCCAATGCGGCGACCAAGCGGTTGAACGGGCCTTTCTGCGCCAGGATCACGATCCAGGCGAAGGTGCGGACGAGGAAGCTCGTCCAGAACGGCAGCATGACCCAGAGCAGAAGCTTGTTGCGCGTCGGCTCGTTCACCGTCGCCAGCAGATAGGCGACCGGGTAGCCGGCGAGAATGCAAAACAGCGTCGTCCACCCGGCGATCTCGAAAGTGATCGCCATCACGGTGAGCCACACCGGCACGGCGACAACGGCGCGGTAGTGCTCGATCGTCAGCTTGTCCGCCTTGTCGAAGAAGCTCAGCCACAGCATGTCGACAATTGGATAGACGAACAGAAACAACAGGAACAACAAGAGGGGAACGACCCCGATATATTTCCGCCATTGCGAGGGCGGGCGGAACACCGGCGCCGCGATGCTCATCGCGCGCCTGCTTCGGGAAGCAAAACCGTGGCGGCAGCAGGCCAGCCGAGGCGCACCGACTCGCCCGGCGACGGCAAGCGCAAGCCCGGCCGCGTCGGACCTTTGAGTTGAACGATGGTGCCGTCGGAAAGGCGCGTGAAAACGCGCACGAAGCCGCCGACGAAGACCACATTGTCGATGCTGCCGGCAACGCTGCCTTCGGCGGTTTCGGCGCCGCCGAGCAGGCGAATGCTTTCAGGCCGGATAATGGCCGTCATCGGACCGGCGGCGGCCCCGGTCGACACGCCATCGACGACGAGGCCGCCCGGTCCTTCGACCCGGCCGGCGCCGCTCAATTGGCCTTGGAAAATATTCGAATCGCCGAGAAAGTCGGCGGCGAACACGCTGCGCGGGCGAAAGTAGAGACCCTCGGGCGTGTCGATCTGCTCGATGCGCGCCTGATTCATCAGGCAGATGCGATCGGACATCGTCATCGCTTCTTCCTGGTCGTGCGTGACGTAAACGACGGTGATGCCGAGCCGGCGCTGCAGCGCCTTGATTTCGAGCTGCATCTGGTCGCGCAATTTCTTGTCGAGCGCGCCCAACGGTTCGTCCATCAGCACGATCGAGGGCTTGTAGACCAGGCAACGCGCCAGCGCGATGCGCTGCTGTTGGCCGCCCGAAAGCTCGCGCGGCAGGCGCTTCGCGACCATGGGGAGCTGCACGAGATCGAGAATGCGCGCCACCTCCTTGCCGATCTCGGATTCGGGCGCGCGCCGCATGCGCAGCGGAAAGGCGACGTTTTCCTGCACGGTGAGATGCGGAAACAGCGCGTAATTCTGAAACACCATTCCGATATCGCGTAGATGCGGCGGCAGATAGGTGGAGAGCTTGCCGCCGATCCACACTTCGCCGGCCGAGGGCGACACCAGGCCGGCGACCATCATCAAGAGCGTCGTCTTGCCCGAGCCCGAAGGCCCCAACAGCGTGACGAACTCGCCCTCGCTCACTTCGAGCGCGGCACCCTCGAGCGCCACGACGGCGCCGTAGGACTTTGAGAGTCCAACCGTCTTGAGCTTCGTCTTGGCGGTCATGCGCGATCGGGCGCGGCGAGCCGAATACCGGCAACGACGCACGCCCGCCGCGGCAGGGCGGCGGGCGTGCGGACGCGGGGAATTCGGACGGCGATCAGGTCAGCAGCCAGGCCGTGAAACGCTCCTCGGCCTTTTGGCGATTCTGCGCCCACCATTCTTCCTTCGCGAGGATGATCTTGGGAAAGATATCCGGCGCCGTCGGCAGTTTGGCGGCGGTGACGGCGGGAATGAACTTGTAGGCGTTCGGATTGGTCGGCCCGTAGGGCAGATGTTCGGTAAAAGCTGCTTGGCGCTTGGCGTTCGCCGTGAAGGCAACGAAGCGTTTGCCGATGGCGGCTTTCGGATTGCCCTTGGCGATGCCCCAGCCTTCGATCGAGTAGAGGCCCTGGTTCCACGTGATCTTCACCGGTCCGCCGGCGTCGGTCACGGTTTGGGCGCGCGCGTTCCAGGTCGGAACCATATCGACTTCGCCGCTTTGCAGGAGCTGCGTCGTTTGCGCGCCGCCGGTCCACCAGATCGCCACGTTTTTCTTGATCGCGTCGAGCTTCTTGAACGCGCGATCGACATCGAGCGGATAAAGTTTCGCGGGCTCGACGCCGTCGGCCAAGAGCGCGATTTCCAACGTGTCGATCGGGCTTTTGCGCAGGGCCCGGCGGCCGGGAAATTTCGCGACATCGAAATAGTCGCGCCAGCTTTGCGGGCCCTTGTCGCCGAATTTGTCGCTGCGATAGGCGAGAATCGTGCAGTAAACATCGGTGCCCATCCACGCCGGATGGCGCGCTTCGGCCATGATTTCGTTCATGTCCGGCAGGTTCCAATCGATCGGCTCGAGCAGGCCCTGCGCGTGCAGAATATCGCGCGCCGACAGGGTCAGGGTCACGACATCCCAGGTGTAGTTTTTGGCCTTGACCATGGTCGCGACTTGGGCGGTCGGCTCGTGCTCGCGCGCGATCTGGACCGAGGTGATGCCGGTTTCGGCGCGGAACGGATCGTGGAACGCGCCCTTGAAGGCGACGCCGAACGGTCCGCCCGGATCGGCGACGACAATGCGTTCGCCGGCTTGGGCAAGGGCGGCATCGCCGAAGGCGGCGGTTGCGGCGAGCGCGCCGCTGCCGGCCAGAAACCGGCGGCGATCGAGCTTGACGGCGAACGGCAGCGCCCGCGGCGCGTCGGGATCGCGAAACATCGACATAGTATCCTCCCTGTCGGTTTGATGTTTAGGTCATGCCCTCGGTAACAATAGGCTATTCCACGCGCACGATGGCAGAAATCGCGCCCGCTGGCTATCGGCTCAGGCCGATTTGCGCTTGCCGCGCTCGGCGAGGAATTTCTCCATGACGCGCTGCGGCTCGCCGCTGGCATAGGATTCCTTTTGGATCGGAATGCCGGAATCGAGCGCGTCGTTGAAGCCGGCCTCGGTCACTTCGCGGAAGCGCCGCTTGTCCAGCCGCATCGCGACTTGCGGTTTGGCGGCAAGGTTCCGCGCCATCTCCAGCGCGGCGGCCATGACCCGGTCCTTGGGAACCAAATTGTGAATCAGCCCGATCGCGTGGCACTCCGCCGCGTCCATCATGCGGCCCGACAGCGTGAGTTCGATCGTGCGCGAAAGGCCGATCATTTCCCGCATCAGCCACGGCCCGAGCGTGCTGGCGATGCCCGAATTGATTTCCGGCTGCCCCATCCGCACGCCGGGATGGCCGACACGCACATCGGCGAGCAGCGCCACCTGGAACGCCGACCCGGCGGCGACGCCGTTGAGCGCCGCGATCAGCGGCTTGTCGAGCGCGCGGATTTTGCCATAGAGGCGCCGCCACTCCTCGATCCATTCCGCGGCGCGGTTGGCGTCGAATTTCTTGGTTTCGTTGAGATCCTGCCCGGCGCTGAAAGCGCGGTCGCCGGAGCCGGTGATGACGATGGCCTTGACCGACGGATCGGCGTTGAACTTGATCATGGCTTCGGTGAGCTCGACGCGCATCGCCGAGTGCCAGGCATTCATCACCTCCGGCCGATTGAGGGTTACGATCGCAACGTCGCCATCTTGCGCGACCTTGATGAATTGTCCCATGCGAGGCTCCTGGTTGCGGATGTTTGGCGGGGTGGGCAAGGATTGCGGACCGCCGCGCTTGCGGGCGAGAAATTTCGCCATCGCTTGCTGCGGCTCGCCGGTGGCGATGGCCTCGCTTTGATAAAGCGACGACGCCGTTTCGGCTTCGCCGAGGCCGCGCCGGAAATGCGCCCGAAATTGACGCAAGGTGAGCGCCAATGCAACCGGCGGCTTGGCGGCCAGCGCATGGGCGCGTTGCTTTGCGCGGGCCAGCAGATCGGCCGGCGGCGCGATTTCGTGCACGATGCCGGCATGGCGCGCTTCTTCGGCCGGCATCGTGCGGCCGGTCAGTACCATTTCGGTCGCGCGCGACAGGCCAAGCTGGGTCTGCAACAAGAAGCCGCCGACAATGGCCGGCAGGCCGATATCGATCTCGGCCATGATGAAGCGCGCGAGCGGAACCGCGATGCGGATATCGCCCATCAGCGCCGTTTCGAAGCCGGCGCCGGCGGCGACGCCGTTGATCGCATGCACCAAAGGCTTCGGGAACGACGAAACGGCGGTAAAATACGCGGTCCAGGATTCCATCCACTTCGCGCCGTCGTCGCGGCCGAGCGCCTCGCTCTCGCGCACATCCTGTCCGGCGCAAAATGCGCGCTCGCCCGCGCCCGTCATCACGGCCGCGGCGATCTCCGGATCCCGCGAAAGGCCCTGCAAAGCCGAGGAAACCGCCAAGCGCGTCGCGGTGTCGAGCGCGTTGAGCGAGGACGGACGGTTCAGCGTCAGGACCGCAATCCGCCCTTCCCGCTCGACGATGAGCCCGCTCATCGGAACGCCCTCGGCCGGAAGCGGCCGTTGTTGCATCTTGCTATCGGAGGCGACATTGTGCGGCGAACGATACGCACACGCGTTTCCGACCGTCAATAAGGCAACGATGCGATCCGACCGACGAACGACGCCAAGCGCCGGATGAGCGAAAACGCGCGGACATTGCTGTATCTCGCCGACCGCGACATTGCGCGATTGGATGTGAAGCCCGACGCGGCGCGGTCGGCGATCGAGGACGCGCTGCGCCTCGCCCCCGGCGATCTGGTCGCTGTTCCCAAACTCCATCTTCGCCTCGGCAACGGCGATTCGTTCCAGGCAATGCCGGCCGCCGCGCGCAGCTTGGGCCTCGCTTTGGTGAAATGGACCGGCGTCGTGGCCGAGCGCGGCGATCCCGGCCTGCCCAATGTCAACGCCCTCATTGCGCTCAACGATATCGCCGGCGGCCAGCCGGTTGCCGTGATGGGCGGAAACGGCATCACGGCGTTGCGCACCGCCGCGATGTCGGCGATCGCGGCCCAGCGCCTTGCCCGCGCGGATAGCGGCGTCATCGCCTTCGTCGGCACCGGCCGGCAAGCGCGGAGCCATCTCGCCGCGTTCCAGCCGCTGTTTCGCGGCTTGCGGCGCGCGTTGCTGTTCGGCCGCACGGCCGCTTCCGTTGCATCGTTTGCCGGCGCGGTTCGCGCCGCCGGCCTCGAATGCGCGATTTGCGCCGCCGCCCGGGACGCACTCGAAAGCGCCGATATCGTGGTGACAAGCGTACCCTCCGCGGCGGGGCTTGTACCCTTTTTGGATGGCGCATGGCTCCAGCCGGGCGCGTTCGCGGCGATGGTCGATCTCGGCCGGTCCTGGCGCCCCGAAACGATCCGCGAATTCGACGTGATGGCGACCGACGACCGGATCCAGAGCGCGGCCATCGCGGCGGACGGCAAACTCGCTCACGCCGGGCCGTGGCATGCCGACCTTGCCGATCTTGCGAGCGGCCGTCACGCCGGCCGCGCCGGACCGGAGCAGCGGACGGGATTCATATTCGCCGGTATCGCGCTTGCCGATCTCGCGGTTGCGGCATTGATCTATCGCCGCGCCGTCGCCGCCGGCCTGGGCACGCGGCTCGAAGCATAGGCAATGGAGCCAATCGCATGGGACTGACTATTGCCGTCGTGGGTGCCGGAATCGTCGGCGTGTGCAGCGCGAGTTACCTCCAGCGCGACGGCCACGCCGTGACGATCTTCGATCCGGTTCCGCCGGGCGGGAGCTGCTCTTTCGGCAATATCGGCAGTCTCTCGCCGGGAAGCTGCGTGCCGCTCGCCATGCCCGGCGTGTTGCGCAAGGTGCCGAAATGGCTGATGCAGCCCGATGGGCCCTTGCACATAGCGCCGAAACGGTTCTTTGCCGCCCTGCCTTGGCTCGCGCGTTTCATCGGCGCGGCGGCGCCATCGCGCGTGCGCCACATCGCCGGTGCGATGCATGCGCTCCATTCGCAAACCTTCGAGGCTTACGCGCCGCTGCTCAAATCGGCCGGCGCCGAGGAACTGGTGCGGCGGCCGGGCCAGCTTTTCGTGTTCGAAAGCGAAGCAAGCTACCAACACGGCCTCGCCGAAATCGAATTGCGCCGCGCCCATGGCGAGCGCCAGGAAATCCTCGGCCCCGACGAGATGGCGCAACTGGAACCGGCTCTGGCGATGCGCGGCGCGCGCGGCGTGTTCCTGCCCGATGCCGGGCACTGCGTCGATCCCGAAGGCCTCGTGATCGCGCTTGCCGAAGCCTTTGTCCGCGGCGGCGGACGCATCCTGCGCCAGCGCGTGAGCGGATTGTCGGCGACCGCCGAGGGAGCGACGCTCCACATAGCCGGGGAATCGTCGCGCTTCGATCGCGTCGTCATCGCCGGCGGCGCCTGGTCGAACGATCTGCTCCGCCCGCTCGGCGCCAGCGTCCCGCTCGAGAGCCTGCGCGGATACCACGCCGTGCTGCGCAAAGCCGGGCGCATGCCGCGCATGGCGATCCGCTTCACCGAGGCGAAAATCATGGCGGCGCCGATGGCGATGGGCCTTCGCATCGGCGGCATGATCGAAATCGCGGGACTCGCCGCCCCGCCGCGCCCCGGCCGCGCAAAGGCCTTGGCCGAGCTGGCCGCGCGGCTATTTCGCGACGTCGATCCCGGCGACTATACGGAGTGGATGGGCCATCGGCCCGGAACGCCGGACACCTTGCCGGTGATCGGGCCACTGACGCGTCACGCGTCCGTCATCTGTGCTTTCGGTCATGGCCAAACCGGCCTGACCGGCGGCGCCGTCACCGGCCGGCTCGTCGCCGATCATGTCGCCGGACGCGCGCCCGCGTTGGCGCCCGCGCCCTATTTGCCGGCCCGATTCGGAGCGTGAAACCGGCCGGCGCGGTTGCGGCGGCCGGCTGCCTTGACAGCCCAGACCGGCGATGATCGTATCTCTAACCGCGTTCCGACCGCGAAATCTTCGCCGAGGCCTCGATGCGCATTGACGATCCGCAAATCCCGCCGGAGCGGATGCAGGAATTCCTCCGCGCCGGCCTTTGGATCGAGACCACGACGAACGACGAACTCGAACGCGCCGCCGCGAAAACGCCGGGCAAGCTCGCCATCGTCGATAGCCGGGTGCGGATCGACTATGCGGCCTACTATGCACGCGCCCAGCGCCTGGCGAGCCGCTTCGTCAAGATGGGCCTGACGAGCGACGACGTCGTCGCCATCCAATTGCCGAATTGGAGCGAGTTCGCCGTGGCGCTCAATGCGGCGCAACTGGCGGGCATTCCGTTCTGCCAATTCCACAGCGATTTCCGCAATCGCGAGGTGGAATTCATCCTCGGCTTTACCGACGCATCGACGATCATCATCCCCAAGGAATTCCGGCGCTTCGATCACGTCGCCATGCTGCGCGAACTCAAGCCCAAGCTGCCGAAGCTCAAGCACATCATGGTCGTGGGCGAGGACGTACCGGCCGATTGTTTCGACTTGCGCCGTTATCTCGACGCGGGCGGGCCGCTCGAAGTGCCCGAGGCCGAACTGCGCAAGCGCCGGCCGCATGCCAATGCGCTGGCGCGCACGGCCTTTACGTCGGGAACCACGGGCGATCCGAAAGCGGTCTTGCATCTGCACAACACGACGCATTGCGCAATCCGCTTTCTCAATCGCGGCCAAAAAATTTCCGACAAGAGCGTGTTCCTCGTCTTTCTTCCGGTCGGCTTGAACTGGGGCCTGTTCAACGCGCTGCAAAGCCTTTCCGCCGGCTGCACCATGGTGATGCAGGATATTTTCAAACCCGATGACGCGTTGGAACTCATTCAGCGCGAACGGGTGACGCATTTCTGCTGCGCGCCGGCGCACCTCGTTTCGATGCTGAACACGCCGAATTTCAAGAAATACGACTTGTCGTCGCTGCAAGTAATGATGACCGGCGGCGCTTCGTGCCCGATCGAGGTGATCCGCGAAACCGTGGCGCGCATGCCGGGCCATCTGCTCGAAATGTACGGCATGCTCGAATGCGGCACCCAGGCGCACACGTTGCTGAGCGAAAACCCGGAAGACGTTTGCGGCCTCGTCGGCAAGGCCGTGCCGGAAATGAAGCTCAAGGTCGTCGATGCCGAGAATCGCGAATGCCCGCCGGGGCAGATCGGCGAAATCCTCACCGACGGCCCCTCGGTGACGATCGGATACTACAAGAATCCCGACGCGAACCGGCGGAGCTTCACCAAGGACGGCTGGTTTCACACCGGCGATCTCGGCGCGTTCGACGCGAAAGGCTATCTCCGCATCACCGGCCGCAAGAAGGAAATGATCATCCGCGGCGGCGCCAACATCTATCCGCGCGAAATCGAGGAGGTGCTGTACCAGCACCCCAAGGTCATGGACGCCGCCGTCGTCGGCCTGCCCGATGCGCGCCTGGGCGAGCGCGTGTGCGCTTGCATCGTGCCGAAAGCCGGCCAGAGTCTCGGCTTCGACGAGATGATCGATTTCCTGCGGCCGAAGATCGCGACGTATAAGCTGCCCGAGTTCCTGCACATCATGAAGGATCTGCCGCGCACGCCGACCGGAAAAATCCAGAAGGGGCCGCTGCGCGATATCGTCGTGCCCCATCTCGCCGGCGCGCAACCGGCTGGCGGCAAGACATCGTGACAGGACGCGACGCGGATTGCCGCGCGCGCAATCGATTTTCATAATTCCAGGGAGGAAACGACGATGAATCTGAAATTCAAATCGACTCTAACGGCGCTCGGATTTGCCGCGGCCTTCGCGGCGGCACCGGCCGCCGCGCAGGATGGCGTAACCGCCGATACGATCACGATCGGCGCCTATGGCCCGATCACCGGGCCCGCGGCCTATATCGGCTTGGGCGGGCGCGACGGCATGTCGCTCGCGGTCAAGGAAATCAACGATGCGGGCGGCATTCATGGCCGGAAAATACGCGTCGTGTTCGAAGACGACGGTTTTTCGCCGACGCGCGCACTTTCGGGCGTGAAGAAACTGGTCGAGCAGGACAAGGCGTTCCTGATCTTCGGCGTTTCGGGCAGCAATCCGACGGTCGGGACGATCGAGTATCTGCGCGAAAGCAAGATCCCGACTTATGTTTCGATCGCCTCGGCGCCGCAAGTGACGCGGCCTTTCAGCAAATATATGTTCCGCGGCGGCACCACTGAAGCCGTGCGCTACGGCGAACTCTACGCCGAGTTCGTCGCCGAATTCCTGCAGGCCAAGAAGGTCGCGATCCTCAGCGGCGCCGACGAATTCGCCAAGAACGAGGGCGACGCCACCGAGCGCATGTTGCAGCAATGGTTCAACATCAAGCCGCTGCTGCGCGTCGAGTTCAAGGTCGGCGACAAGGATTTCACGCCGCAATTGCTCAAGATCAAGGAGGCCAATCCCGAAGTCATCTTCAGCTTCGGCCACGTCACCGAGGCCTCGATTTTCGTGCGCCAGGCGCGCGAACTCGGCCTGCGCCAGCCCTTCTTCGGCAGCGGCGCCATGGTCGACAACGCGCTGATCGCCAATGCCGGCTACGCGGCCGAGGGCTTCATGGGCGGCTGGCTCACCGGCCTGTTTCTCGACTCGGCGCATCCCGACATGGTCAAATTCCTGGCGGGCTGGAATAAGCTCAACCCGAACGCGCCCAAAGGCCGGCCCAATGTTTTCGACGTGCTCGGCTATACCGACATGTACGTCGTCGGCCGAAGGCCTGCGCAATGCCGGCAAGGATTTGACCCGCGACCGATTTATCGCCGCGCTCGAAGGCGTCAAGGAATACCGGGTCAGCGAGATCGCGACGCCGCGCACCTTCACCGATTGGCACCATATCGGCAATCTCCGCATGAGCATGATGGTCGTCATCAATCAGCGTTGGGTGCCGCTGCGCTGGGATCCGAAACGCGAGAGCCTGATCCTGCAGGACTACAAGAAAAAGTAAGCGGCTAGACCGAGCCGGGCGGCGCCGGACATGAAGCGCCGCCCGCCCTGCCGCGCCCGCGATACACGCATGCCTCGCGCATGACGACGGCCGTCGCCCTGCAATTGCTGATCGCCGGGCTCAGCATCGGCAGCATTTATGCGCTGGTGGCGCTCGGGCTCGTCATCGTTTTCAAGGGCACCGGCGTGCTCAACTTCGCCCAAGGCGAGCTGGTTACGCTCGGCGCCTATCTCGCGCTGTTTCTTTCGGTCCTGACCAAGCTGCCTTACGCGGCGGTCTTCATCTTGACCGTGCTGCTCGCCGCCGCCGCCGGATACGCGATCGAGCGCGGCTTGCTGCGCACGCTGATCCGGGCGCCCGCCTTCACCGTCGTCATCGCCACGCTCGCCATCGGATTGATGATCAAGAATGCGCTGCGGCTCGCATGGCAGGAGCCGGTTTCCTCGCTGCCGACGCCGTTCAGCAGCGACCCGATCGTTCTTGGCGCCGTGCGCGTCAATCCGCAATATCTCTGGGTCATCGGCTGCACGCTGCTGCTGCTGGCCGTGATGGCGGCGTTTTTCCGCATGAGCCGGCTCGGCAAGGCGATGCGCGCGGTTTCGGAAAATCAAGAAGCCGCGCGCCTGATGGGCGTTCCGGTCGGGCGGATTTTCTCCCTCACCTTCGCCTTCGGCACCGCCATCGCGGCCACCGCCGGTATCCTGTTCGCGCCCCTGACCGGCATCGAGGCGGAAATGGGCGCCGTCATCCTCAAGGGCTTCGTCGCCGCCATCGTCGGCGGCTTCACGACCTTGGCCGGCGTCGTTGTCGGAGGACTTTTGCTCGGGCTTTTGGAAACCTTCGGCGGCGCCTATTTCGGCGGCATTTTCAAGAACGCGGCGGCCTTCGCGCTGCTCATCGCGGTCCTGCTGTTGCGGCCGAACGGCTTGTTCGGCCGCGCCGAGGCGCGCCGTGTTTGACCGCGCGCCGGCGCTGCGCTGGCTCTTGATAGCGGCGGGAGCCGCGCTGCTGTTCGTCGCGCCGCATTTCCTGGGTTCGTACTATCACTTCGTTTTTTCGCTGATGCTGATCAACGTCATCGTCGCCCTCGGCCTCAATCTCCTGACCGGCAATGCCGGGCAAATATCGCTGTGCCATTCGTCGTTCATGGCGATCGGGGCCTATGCCACGGTCTATCTCACGACCAAGGCGGGCCTGACTTTCTGGCTCGCGCTGCCGGCGGGCGGCATCGTCGCCGCCGCTTTCGGCGCCTTGCTCGGCCTGCCCGCGGTGCGCGTGCGCGGCTTCTATCTCGCCGTGGTGACGCTCGGTTTCCTCGAAATCATGCAAATCCTGATCGAGCAGACGCCGTCGATCACCGGCGGCGTGCGCGGCCTTTCGGCGCCGCGGCCGGAATTGTTCGGCTTCAAGCTGCGCGCCGATCTCTACTTCTACTATGTCGTGCTCGCCGTGACGTTGGTCATGACCTACGCCGCGGCGGCCCTGTTGAACTCGCCCACCGGGCGCAAGTTCAATGCGATTCGCGCCAGCGAGTTGGCCGCCGCCACGCTCGGCATCCGCGTCGCGGAAGTGAAATTGACGGCCTTCATCGTCGCCGCCTTCTACGCCGGCATCGGCGGCGGGCTTTTCGCGACCTTGGTCGGCTTCATCGATCCGCTCGAATTCGGCGTCGGCACCGCGATCCGCCACGTGATTTTCATCGTCGTCGGCGGCCTGGGCTCGATCGCGGGTTCGGTCGTCGGCGCGCTGAGCCTGACCATGCTTCCGGAATTGCTGCGCGACTTCAAGGAATACAACGAATTCGTCTATGGCGGCCTGCTGCTCCTAGTCCTTGTCGTCATGCCGCACGGCCTGGTCGGCTTGGGCGCGTGGTTTCGCGAGCGCGCGCTGAGACTGCCTTTCCGGCCCCGCGCATCGGCCGCAAAGTCATGAGCGCCGGCGCGCTTCTTTCGATCGAGAATCTCATCCTGCGCTTCGCCGGCGTGGTGGCGCTATCGGACGTTTCGATCGCGTTCGCCCCGGGAACGATTTCACGGCCTGATCGGGCCGAACGGCGCCGGCAAGACGACGCTCATCAACGCCGTTTCAGGCTTGGTCGCGCCGAGCCAGGGCAATATCCGGTTCGCCGACCGCGCGATCGCCGGCCTCCCCGCGCACCGGATTGCGCGGCTCGGTATCGGACGAACCTTCCAGCACGCCGAGGTCTTTCCCGATCAATCGGTTCTCACCAACGTCATGGCCGGCTTCGACCATCGTTTGGCGAGAGGCTTCTGGCACGATCTCATCGGTTCCGTCGCCCAGCGCCGGCAAGAGGCGCGGATACGGCATTTGGCCGAAGAGCAGTTGCAGCGCTTCGGCATTGCCGCCTATCGCGACGAGCAGGCCGGCGACTTGCCATTCGGCGTCTTGAAGCGCATCGATCTGGCGCGCGCGCTGGCCATGCAGCCGCGCCTGCTGCTGATGGACGAACCGACCTCGGGCATGAACGAGGGCGAGGCGCAGGAGACGATTTCGGTGTGCCGCGCGCTCGCCAGGGAGCGCGGCATCACGCTCGTCGTCGTCGAGCACAATATGCGGGTCATCATGGCCATGGCCGACCGCATCACCGTTTTGCATCACGGCGAAAAACTCGCCGAAGGAACGCCGAGCGAGATTCAAAACAATCGCCTCGTGATCGACACCTATCTCGGACGGCGCCCGGCCAATGCTTGAGGTTCGCGCATTGGCGGCCGGCTACGGAAGGCGCCCCGTCATCGACGAGATCGCCATCGAGGTCCCGGCGGGCGGCGTCGTGGGTCTGATCGGCGCCAACGGCGCCGGCAAGACGACGCTGCTGCGATCGATCTCGGGCATGACGCGGATCGCGCACGGCGACATTCGCTTCGAAGGCAAGCCGATCGCGCGGCTTTCGTCGGAGCGCATTGTCGAGCTCGGCATCGTCCACGTGCCGCAAGGCCGCATGCTGTTCCCAGGCATGAGCGTTGCCGAGAACCTCGACATGGGCGCCTATAGCCGCCGCGCCCGCGCCCATGCGGCGGCCAATCGCAAGCGCGTCGAAGCGCTGTTCCCGATCCTGGCGGAGCGGAGCGGCCAGAGCGCGGGCGTGCTCTCGGGCGGCGAGCAGCAAATGCTCGCCATCGGCCGCGCCATGATGGCCGAGCCTCGCCTGCTCATGCTCGACGAACCTTCGCTCGGCCTGGCGCCGCAAATCGTCGACTCGATCTTCGGCGTCATCGCCGGCATCAACGCGGGCGGTGTCGCGATTTTGGTTGCCGAGCAGAACGTCGAACAGGTCTTGCGAATTTCGCGGCATTGCTATGTGCTCGGCGGCGGCCGCATTGCGTTTTCGGGCAACAGCGCCGAACTTGCGCGGGATGAGCGCATTCGCAAAACTTATCTCGGCGCCGCATAGCGCCGGGCGAATTCAGGCTAGGGACGCAAATGAAATACATCGACATGCATTCCCATTGGCGCACCAGGCGCGGCTACGTGTTGCAAACACCCGAAGAACTGGCGCAGCAGGAAAAGACTTGGCACTCGAAGCCGAGCTACGTGACCGAAGCCGAGATGGCCGAGGATTTCCGGCGCGCCGGCATCCGCGTCATCCTCGATTTCGGCTTCACCAAATTCATGCCGCCCGATCAAGCCAAGGACGTACACGATTACGGCTTCGCGACCCAGCGCGCCTATCCCGACGCCATCATCGGCAACTGGTTCCATTTCCAGCCCGAACTCGGCAAGCCGGCGCTAGCCGAGTTCCGCCGCTGCATCGATCATCGCAACGGCAGCTTCGTCGGATTGGCGGTGTCGGGATCGGGCGGCGTGCCGGCGTCGGATCCGGCCTGGTCGCCGTTCTATAAGCTGTGCATCGAGGCCAAGGTTCCGGCGCTGATTTTCGTCGGCCAAACCGGACTAGGCGCCGGACTGCCGGGCGGCGCTGGCATCATCTTGGACCACTGTCATCCCCGCCACCTCGATTTGGTTGCCGCGCGGAATCCGCAACTGACGCTCGTTGCCGCGCGGCCCGGCTGGCCGTGGCAGACCGAGACCATCGCCGTCCTGACCCACAAGCGGAATATTTGGTACGAACTGCATGGCTGGTCGCCGCGCTACCTCACCGACGATCTCAAGCACGAGATATCGCGCCGCTTGCAGGACCGCATCATGTTCGGCGCCGATTATCCGCTGCTGTCCTATGAAAGGCTGATCGGCGATTGGAAGCAGCTCGGGTACAGCGAGCAGGTGCTCGAAAAGGTGTTCCACAAGAATGCCGAGCGATTCTTCGCGGAACTGGGTCAGTAGATGGACCTGAAGCTCAAAGGCAAGATTGCCATCGTCAATGGCGCCAGCCAGGGCATCGGCTATGGCATCGCGCGCCTGCTGGCCGAGGAAGGCGCCAAAGTCGTGGCCACGGCGCGCCGCGCGGCAAGACTGCACGACGCCGTGACGCGCCTGGCGGCCGAAACCGGCGCGGAAATTCACCCGGTCGAAGCCGACATCCGCAAAGCCGAAGATTGCGCGCGCATCGTCGATGCCGCGGCGCAGCGTTTCGGCGGAGTTGATATTCTCGTCAACAACGATGGCGCGCCGCCGCTCGGCAACTTCATGGATTTCGACGACGCGGCCTGGGCCAAGGCGGTCGATCAGAATTTGATGAGCGTCGCGCGCATGATTCGCGGCTGCGTGCCGTACATGCGCAAGCGCGGCGCCGGCGCCATCGTCAACATCACGGCGCTATCGGCGATCCAGCCGCAACCCGCCTTCGGCCTTTCGGTCGCCACCTGGGCCGGCGTCATCGGCTTGGCAAAGACGCTGTCGCTCGAACTCGGCCGCGACCGGATCACGATCAACACCCTTTGTCCCGGGCTGGTCGAAACGCCGCGGCTGCACAAGGTCACGGAACAATCGAGCGAAACTATGAACGCCCTGCTCGACAGCATCCCGCTGGGGCGCGTCGGCCAGCCCGAGGATATCGCGTCCGTCGTCGCCTTTCTCGTGTCGGCGCGCGGCTCCTATGTGACCGGCGCCACGATCCAGGTCGATGGCGGGCTGTTCAAGGGCCTGCTCTGATCGAGGCCGAAGCCGTGCGGCAGCGCGGAGGGCGCGACGAACTTCAACCTTCGCAAGTTGGGCAGATCGTATCGACCGGCATGGCTTAGCCTCGCTTGCGCTGCCCGCCAAGGAGATTGCGCGCGATGACAAGGCGCTGCACTTCGGACGGACCCTCGCCGATGCGCTTGATTTGCAGCTCGCGGTACCAGCGTTCGAGCGGCATTTCGCGCGACACGCCGAGCCCGCCGAAGATCTGCATGCAGCGGTCGACGACGCGGCCCGCGGTTTCGGTGCCGTAGACCTTGGCGATCGAGGCTTCGTGCTTGATGTCCTCGCCGCGATCGGCTTTCCACGCAGCCTCATAGGTGAGCAGGCGCGCGGCGCGTAGCTCGATCTCGGAATCGGCGATCATCCATTGAATCGCCTGGCGGTCGGCGAGCTTGGCGCCGAAGGTGTCGCGCTCACGCGCCCACTCGATCGCCATTTCCATCGCATATTGGCCGAGGCCGATCGTGGCCGCGGCATAGGGCACGCGGGCGTGCACGAGCCATTTTTCGGCAAGCTGGAAACCTTGCCCTTCGTCCCCGAGGCGGTTCTCGACCGGCACTTCGTAATTGTCGAAATGCACCTCGAAGGGAAAGTAGGAGCGAATGACGGGAATCGGCTTCATGTGGATGCCGGGCTTGCCGGCTTCGACGATGAAGCTCGTGATGCCGTCGCGGCCCGGCCCGCCTGTACGCGCGAAAACGATGCCCCAGCGCGATTTATTGGCGCCCGAGATGAAAATCTTGGTGCCGTTCAAAATATAGCGGTCACCCTTGCGCTCGGCGCGGGTGCGGATCGAGCGGCCCGGATCGGAGCCGCCGCTCGCCTCGGTAATGGCGACGAATGTCTTGTCGCCGGTCTCGATGGCGGGAATGGCGTATTTCTCGATCTGCTGCTTGGTGCCGCTGAAAATGACATTCGGCGGATCGAAGCCGAAGGCGCCGCAAGCCGCGACATAGGCGCCCATTTTGCATTTCACCGATTCCTCGGCGACGATGCATTGCCCAAGCAAATTGAGCCCCGCGCCGCCGTACTCCGCCGGCGTCTGCACGCACCACAGGCCAAGCTTGCGGGCCTTGGCTTGTAGATCAATGAGCTTTTCCTTTGGCAGCTTGAACGAATCGTGCGGCTCGCCTGCCTCGGCCGAGCGCACTTCTTTCGCCATGAAGCGCCGGGCGGTTTCTTGCAGCAGCTTGAACTCCTGCGGTAGTTCCCAGCTCCCGAGCGCGTTCATGCCTCGAATTCCTTGTCGGTTGTTTGCGCCGGGCGAAACGCGTCGCCGTTCACCGGCACTTCCGGAAAAAACATGCGTCATCGCCTTATAGCATGTGTGGAGCATTGTGTTGCGCGAAAGTTGTAAAGGGCCACGCGACGTTCCGGCGCTGCCGAAGAAGTCGAATTGCGACTCGTCGCCAAAAACTTTAACGGCTCGCCCACGATCCGGTCATTGTCGATAAAATTCTCGAAGCGCCAAGTGCCCGGCGGAATTTTGGCGACACTGGAACGCGTCAGGCGCCCGGAGCGTGCGCCCAAGCGCTCGATCGCGACGCGGCAAGCGGCAGCTCGTCAGCGCAAAGCGCGCCGCAATCCCGGGTAGTCGACCTTGGATCCGTGCCGCCGGTCGAGCGGAATTTCGGGCAGGATGCCGATTTCGAAAGTGCCGAGGCGCACCGCTTCCTCGCGCCAACGACCGGCGCAACGCCGGTCGCCGGCGATGGCAAGAATAGCCTTGCCGTCGCGCTCGATCAGCGCGGTTTGGGCGACGCCGGGCCACGACAGCGCCGCGCATTCGACGCCGAACGGGAACAGGCGCCCGATCCGCCCTTCCATGCGTCCGAGCAGCCACAAACGGCCGCGCGAGTCGAGCCGGCCGGCATCCCCCGTCCGGTGCCAGATGACGCCGCCGCGCTCCACTTTCCGTCCGACATTGTGGGCCGGATCGAGAAAACTCTTGTTGACGTGCTCGCCCGTGACGATGATTTCGTCATCGACGATCGCCAATTCGATTTGCGGTATTGGCGCGCCGGCCAGCAATCCGGCACCTGACGCCATTGCGGCCCAATCCTCGGCGCCGATCTCGGACAGGGCGACCCATGACACCGGCTCGGCTTCCGTCGATCCGTATACGGCAACAATCTCCGCATTCTTTGCCCACTCTTGCAGAGCGCGCAGCAGCGGCGGAAATAGCGGTCCGCCGCCGCTGAATATGCGGCGCAGCGAGGCCGCCGCCGGCGTACTTGTCAGTTGCGCACAAACCGACGGGGGCACCAGAAGCCGGCTCACAGCGTGACGATCGATCTGGCGCCGCAAGGCTGGGCCATCGGGGCGCCGCGCCGTGCCGGCCGGCAGAACGCTGGTCGTTCCAAGCGCCAAGCCTGAGAGAACGAAGGCGGGAAAGCAGACCAGATCGACCGCGCCGGCGGGTCCAGGATCGAGCAGCGGCGCTAGATATTCATGTTGCCGAAGCAGCAGGCGATGCGATCGGACGATGCCTTTTGGCGTTCCAGTCGATCCGCTCGTAAAGGAGATCAGCGCGGGATGATCGCCGGAAACATCGGCGATCCCGGCATCCGCACCAAGCGCACTGGCGCCGGAATCGGTCGAAAACGCGCAGGATATGCGGCGCAAGGGCGCAAACAAATTTCCCAGAGCACGCAGCCACATCGGCGCGATCCAGGCTTTGGGCACCGTTGTTCGCGCGGCATGAAGCAATCCGGAAAGGCCGGCAGAAGGCTCGGGAAAAACCGCAACCGCGCCCAATCGCCAAACCGCGATCAGCGCCGCATACAATCCGCAAGAGACCGGCACCGCCACCAAAACCCGGTCCCCGTGCCCAATGCCCGCGCGGCGGAATCGATCGGCGAGACCGGCCGACCGGTCGGCAAGCTCGCGATAGGTGACGCCGCGCCCATCGCGCGCGATCACGGCGAGGCGATCCGGCGCGCGCGCCACCGAATCCAGGAAGGGCGACAGCATCGTCATGGCGTCAGGCGGCGGCCCCACAACGCATAGCGCCGGAATATGCCGCCATCGCGCCGCGCGCTTTGCGTCAGCGAAATATTATCGTCTTGCATCAGCGCGTGAATGACGGCGCGATAGGATTTCTCGCGCGCCAAAGCATAGAAACGATCGACCAGCAAGCTGCCCACCCCTTTCTGGCTACTGGCATAGGTCTTGAGGATGACCGTCGATGGCGCGGGTCCTTCGAGACGATCGGGGATCGCGAACAGAAATCCGACCGGATCGCCCAATGCCGTTCCGGCAAACAGGATCAAGTCCGGATCGACCAGCGGCAGCACCGGCTCGTAGAGGGCGTGGAAATCCTCGAAATCGATCGGGTTGAAAAAGCGGTTACCGGCAAAGGCGCGATTGGACATGGCGTGGATGAGGGCCAGATCGTCGCGCATCGCGCCTTTCCGCCACGGCCTGACCACGATGCCGGGACTATCGGGCAGCGGCGGCTTGCCGGCCAGTTTCGTATCGACCGCGGAAACGTAACTGGCCACGCGTTCGAATCCGGCGTGCTCGAACGCATTGGGGCAATACGGCGGGTTGGCGGGTTCGAGCAAGAACGGCTTGCGGTCGCCGGCTTCAACCACGAGCCGATAGCGATGCCATGTATCGCCGTTCATCGGACCGATTGCCGAAGAAAATCCCGCGCCGCGCAATCGCCGGCAAGCATCCCGCAGCAGCGCCGCGCCGGTTTCGGCATCGTCGCATTCGAAATCCCCGATGGCCGCCGTGCGGCCGCTCCATGACGGCGCATCGGCATAGAGGGCGCAGCGCGCCGTCGCAGTCTCGACGCGTTCGATCGTGTGGCGGGCGCTCATGGTTGCGCGATGGGGATGAGCGGCGCGGCAATCAAGAACGCCGCGATGCCGAGTTTGCGATAACGATCGTTGGCGAGCTTGGGTCCCGCAAAGGACGCAACAATGGCGGCGCCGATGACGCAGGCCAAGGCTGCCCCCACGAACTGGACATCGAGCTCGTTCAATTCCTTCGTTGTCCAGACGCGGGCGCTTGTCACCGCCCAAATCGCCAAGGAACCGCCAAATAGCCACAAGCCGCGATTGCGTAAGCCGAGCCCGAGCAGGCCGGCAGCGAGGCAGCCGAAGCTCAGATTGTAGACGAAACTGGCATTGTAGCCGGCAACTTCGCCCAGCACGTACCAAGCGAGCGCGATGCCGATGAGCGCCAAAAGCATTTCAAGCTGCGGAAACGGATCGCGGGCCGGCGCGCGGCGCTCGAGCCAGAAATGGATGAGCAAGGTCGCGATCGGCGCAACGATGTTGACGGAACCCGCCGTCATCCAGATGCAGAACAACAAAAGCGCCGTGACGCGGGACGTATGCGGCGTGGCGCCAACTTGCTTGCCGACCCAGTGCGCGGCCAATTGCAATCCGACCAGGACCGCCGCGGCCGCCAAGATCGCGCTCGCCGGAGCGGCCAAATGCGTCAGCAAGAAAAGATAGACGCCGACGGGCACGAGCAGATTGTCGAGGCCGCGCCAGCTCTCCGCTTCGATCATCGCGCCGAGCAGGGCAATGGCGAAGGCGACAAGGACGACGTTTTCGCGCGGAACGATCGAAACATGCAGCAGCAAGGCCGCCGAAACGATCCAGGCGACGAGCGCAAACATGACCACGCCCTCGATGCTCTTGCGCCCGCTCTCGACGCGGAAGAAGCGGGATCCGTATTGCGTGCCCACGATCGCGGCGGCAGCGTCCGCGAGCGCGATGATGGCCATCGGCAGCAGGTACAGCACGTTTTGATCGCGCTTGAGCACGAACAGCAGCGCGACCGACATAGCGAGGAGAATATCGCCGTACGAATCCCGGCCGACAGCATGCAGGGCGCGGCCGAGCCCGTCCTTGCGCTGCTTTCCAAGCCGGCACAGCAGCAGAATCGCAATCGCGAGACCGCACAATGTCACAACGGGCCATGCCGCTCCAAACGTGAAAGGGAAGCTGAGGCTGTAGAGACCGAGCGCGACATGCACGGCCTTGCGTTGCATTTCGGCGCCCAGGCCGAGCCGCAGGCCCCAATGCCGAACCAGCCAGAGCACCGCGACGAGCAGAATCAACGACGCGGCGATGAGAAGCTGCGGGCTCATTCCACACGCTCCGAAACGATCAGATCGGAATAGAAGAACGCCCGGTCCCGCGCCTTGAGCGATTCGGCCAGGGTATCATTGCGACGAACCGACGGGGCACAGGCCGCGGGAATGCCGCGCGGCACCATCATGTTCCAATGAACCAGCCGCGCGCCCGGCCGTCCGGCCGCGATAACGGACGAATAGGACGCGGCGAAAGCTTCGGGCGACATATATTCGAAAATGTCGGACAGGTTGAAAGCATCCGCCGGCCGATTGGCGGCCGCGGCCTCGGCACAATAGGCATCGAGCGATTGCTGGCGCAGCTCGATACGGTCGAGCCGCGCGCGGATCGCCGCGAAATTTTCGGCGCGCAGGGCCACGGGCAAGGCGGCGCCATGGGTGCCGGTGAGAATCCAATGCAAGTAGGGATTGTCGGCGGGTTCCTGCACCGTCAACGCCATGAACGTCTTGCGCGCGACGTGATCCGCCAGGCTGCCTTGCGCATGGCGGAAGAACTCGCGTTCGCGGCCAAACCGGCCCATGACCGCGCGCGAGAAGAACAAGCGCATCAGCGCCCGCCACCGGCAATTGTTCCACGTTGTGCTGAAAAATTGCCGCCGCCCCGCCAATGGCTTGGGTGTCAGCAACGCCGCGATTCGCTCCCCGCCATGGGCGAGCGGCAGAACGAAGCGGCGAAACAGGCGGAAATATCGCTCGAACCTGCCGATGCCGCCGAGGCCATGCTCGACGATCGATAGCCGGTGGGCCAGCCAGAAGGCCTGCGCGGACGCCGGCAGGATTCCGGCGGCCTGAGCGAGAAGTTCGCCGCGACGCGTCGAACGGCGCGAGCCCATCAGCTCGAGCAACGCCGGGTGATCGAGGCTCCGATAGGCGGCGATGCGCAAGCGCAGGCATTCGAGCTGCGATGGCGAAAGATCGACGGCAACGATGCGGGCGGGATCCGCCGTCAGCAGGGCAAGGACGTTGTCGCCCGCGGACGCGATCGAAACGACCGTGTCGCCCGTCTTCACCCGCAGCGCGGCGAGAAGGACATCCGCGTCCTCCCACACTTGCCCGTATCGGATGCGATCCGTCCGAGCCAAGTTGGCGGCGTTGCCGCTATTCATCGATTTTGCCGACGCGGCCGGTGCCGCCATCGATTTCGAGCTTCGTGCCGGTGGCGATCCAGTCGAGCGCGCCTTTCACGCCGACGACGCAGGGAATGCCAAGCTCGCGGGCGACGATGGCCGAGTGCGACAGCAAGCTGCCGCGCTCGACGACGATGCCGGCGGCAGTGGCGAATAGCGCGATCCAGCCTGGGTCGGTGTGCCGGGCCACGAGGATTTCGCCGGCCAGAACCGATTCCGCGCGGGGATCGCGCACGACCTTGGCCGCTCCACGGACAATGCCGCGCGAACATCCGATTCCGACACGGGTTCGGAGTTCGGCACCGCTGCTGGCGGCCGTCGCAACGGGCCGCTCCGCGAATTTGTTGCCGCCGAATTCGATTCGCTCGGGCGGATCGGGCAGCGCGGCAAAACGTTTGAACGCCCGCTCGCGCTGCCGGGCCACAGCGGCAAGATCGCCGATCGCCCCGACGCCGTCCGCCGCGCCAAGAGCTTCGTCGATCGTGAGCATGTATATCTGGCGCGAATCGTCGAGCCACCCCGCTGCCGCGAGCGCGCGACCGATCGCGTTCATCAGCTGCCGTATTCGGCCGAACAGGCGAGTGCGCTCAAACCGCAGATTTTCCCGGTCGCGCAAGCGCGCTTTGGTCCAGCGCAGCATGCGGCGCGCAACGGCGCGGCGCAGCGGGCGGCCCTGAAATAGCCGCGCCAGCACCGCTTCGGAGTCGACGCGGACATCGTCCTTGACTTCCGGCCGCCGCGCCGCGGCAGCGACCGCCAGGACTAGCGGTGCCGGATCGTCGGCCAGCGTCATGCTTTCGAGCTTCAGCTCGCCGACGCAGCGGTCGCCGAACTTTGCAATGTAGCTATTGAGCGCGGACGCAAGCGCGCCGCTGTCGCGCAGCACGGAGGAATCGCCCGCGGCCAGCCGCCCCTTCAATGGTTCGTCCGCCGCGACCAGCCGTGCCATGACGCGAATGCGCTGCGCCGGCTCGGCCGAAACGATGTCGCCTTGGCCGATCAATACATCGTTGTGCAGGCGCAGGCCCTCGTCCCCGGCCCAGCGCTTGAGCAGCTTGCGCGAAGCGCCGAACGCAATCATGCACGCGAGATCGTTGACAAGCGGCGCATCCCAGCGTTCGAGCAGGGCCGCTTCGAGAGCCCGATACTCGGCCGCCAAACCCGCGAGGTCCGCCCGATCTTGCGCTCGATGCGACGACATGGCCGCTTCGAATCGTGCAAGGAATCGGCGGATGCGGCGCGGCAGCGAAATGAACGACCATGCCAGGCCGACGCCGACACGGGCGACAAGGGAAAATTCGACGGCACGCCGCCAGCCCCGCGCGCGTGGCGGCGCCAGGCTTTCCGCGACTTCTGCGGGAAGCGACTGGCCGACGCCCATCATCGATTCCATGAATTCGCGATTCAGGCTGAAGCCTGGCAGCAGCGCCAGAATTCGATACCAATTGAGCAGATTGTAGTAGACCCGGCCTTCGATCTGCCCGAGCAGGTTCTCGAACGCCGTTTGCCGGGTGTGTATTGTGGCGGGCGTTACGCCCAACGTCGCGGTCAGGACGCGATAAACGCTCGCGTAGACATGGCGGGCAAACGAGAAGGTTAGCGGCGAGACGATACCGGGATAGCTTTCGACGATGTTCGAATTGTCGAAAAGCACATAAGCGTCGCCCGCGGCCGGCGCGTCGGGCAAGGCCGTCATCGGCCGCGCTTGCAGCAGATGCAGCCGGTCGCCGGCGAAGGCCCACTCGATATCTTGCGGCGCACCGAAATGCCGCTCCGCCGAAATCGCGAGATCGCCGACGGCGAGCGCTTCTTCGTCGCTGAGAATTCGAGCGGCCGCGCCGCCGCAATGCGCGACTCGGCGCGCCGCGCGGTCGATACGGTGATTTTCTCCGTCGATCTCGCCGGCGACCAGGCGGTCGGCAAGACCGGACGTGGCGCTGATGACCGCCGTGTTGCGGCACCCGCTCACCGGATCGGCCAGAACGCGATGCCGGCGGACCGCGCCGGCACCATGGCTTGAACGATCACGGCGGGGCTGTCGCTTTCTTCGGCAAGTCCGTGCGCGGCCCGATATGCCGCGACATGGCGCGCCGCGCCCGAGCGCCGTACGCGCTCAATGCCATCCGCGACATCGGACGCCGCCACATTCAGCAACGACATGTATTGTCCGGCGTGCGATCGAACCGCGCCATCTTCGTCGCGCGCCGACGAACGCACGGCAAATCGCCCGGCGCCAAGGTCCGCAAGGGCCTCGGCAATTGAAGCGCGCGCCGCCGCCGTCAGGTCGTTGCCGGCAAAGGCTTCATGGCTGACGACGAAAAAACGCGGCACGTCGAAACCCGCGCCGCACAGCACGGCGAGCGCCGCGGCCTTGCCGCCGGCAAGTTTGCGGTCGCTCGCCGCCGCCATCGGTATGACGATGGCCGTCATCCGATCCAAATCCCGGCGGCAATCGGCGCAAGCCCCAGCGCCAGATAGCTCGCAAGCACCCATATCCCGGCGCAGTTTTCCAAACGCTTCTGCGCGCCGCGGCTCGGCTGCCGCAGAAATGCAAGGCCGATCGCGGTCGCCAGCGACGCCGCGGCAATGGCAAGAGTGGCGGCCAGCGCAAGGGCGCCGGCGATGTGCCCGGTGATGAGCGTCAATGCCGTGGCCGCGAAGAGGAAGATCAGCCAGATTTGGACGGCCTTCGCGGGGCCCCAAGTCGCGGAATAGGATTCGACGCCGGGCTTTTCGTTTTCCGGCGCCCAGGTCTTCCGGCCGATTTCCAGCACGCAGCCGTTGACGAAGCTGAGCGCCAGGAAGGGCCAGAGACCCGCCGCCATGCCGCCGCCTGCGGGAACCCACTCGCAAGCGACGATGAAAAAATCGATCATCGGCATGATCAGCATGTGCGACAGCATGGTGGGCGTCGGCCGCGCCGCGAGCCAACGCGGCATAAAAAATTCCGCCGCCATCAGCGCCATCCACGCCCACACAGCACCGAGCAAGATCAGCAACCACGGCGACAAGGCGGCGGCGAGAGCGATTTGCAGAACCGCGCCCGCAAGAGCGAGCCAGACAAGCTCGCGCTGCGTGACCAGGCCGCGCGGCACCGGCCGCTCCGGCCGCCATTGACGGTCGCGCGCCGCATCCTTGATTTCGTCGCAAACGCGCAATTGAAAGAAGAACAGCAGCGCGACGATCGCCGCCGCGCCGAAATTCTCCGCCCCCGGCAACGCGCGCTGCGACAGGGCCGCCGACAGCGCCATTCCGGCGGCGGCGAAAACCGCGATCAACGGACCATGCCGGAACAGAGGGAATCGTTCGGCTTGGTAGATCCAGAGCCGGTGCCAGAGCGGCAACCGATTTTCGGCAACCGCCTCCATTAGCGGTCTCGCGCCAGGGCGCGATGGGCCTGAGCGAACTGGCCCGAAGCCAACGCGCCGATGATCGAAATTTCCCCGCACAGGCACAGCGCGGCCGTAACTTCGGCAAGCGCCGCGGCATTGCCGGGACCTTGCAGGCCCATGATGCGCAATCCGGCGCTCTGGGTTGGCAGTCCCGTGCCGCCGCCGACCGTGCCAAGCACGAGGTTGGGCAAGGTCGCCGCGACGAACAGGTCGTCGCCGCGTATCTCCATTCTTGTGACGCCGACGCTCAATTCGGCAACGCAGGCCGCGTCCTGGCCGGTGGCGATATAGAGCGCGGCCAAACCATTGGCGTATTGGCCTTGAATTCCGATCGTGCCGCTCATCACGCCGCCGAGCGCCGACATGCGCCAATAGTCATGCATGCGCTCGATGCTGGTGTGGAGATGTTTTTCGACCAGCGTCTTGGGCAGAGTGGCGCAGGCGACGACTTTGCGCCCGCGCCCCGAGAGAAAGGCCATGGCGGACGCCTTCTTGTCGCCGGAAAAATTGGCCTCGAGAAACCAATAGCGCGGGCGAATCGGGCAGGCCTGCTCGATGGCGCGACACAGCGCATCGGTGGCAAAAGTCGACATGTTCTGCCCGGCCGCATCGCCGGTCGTGTAGCGGCACGCCAGGTAAACGTGATCGCCTTCGATATGCGGTGCCAGCTCGATCAATTTGCAATAGCGGCTGGTCAAACTCGGCCGCTTTGCGCAATATGTCCGTCGACGACACCACCCAATGAGCGAAGAGACCGGCCTCGGCGAGCGACGCCAGCGCAAAGCCCGGCGCGCGGACGATGGCTTCGCTGGCAAGCGCCGCCGCAACTCCGCCCGCATGGTTCACGATCGCGGCGCCGCGGCCGTAAGAAGCGACGAGCGCGGCTTCCGTCGTCGCCAGCGGAATGTAGTAGTCGCCCTGCGCGTGGATTCCGTTGACCCGAAGCGGACCGATGACGCCCAAGGGAACTTTGACCGTGCCGACGAAGTTCTCGATGTTGCGGCCATAGGCGGCGAGATCGGCGAGGCTGCCGGGATCGGCAATCCGGCCGCGATCCTCGTCGGTGGCGGCGGATGCATCCTTGAGAATCCGCCAAGCACCGCCGACGGACAACTCGCTCGGCGACCGCACCATCCGCATCGGCGGCTTGCTTGCCCGCTCCGGCTTGACCGCAAGCCGTTCGCGCGCCTGCTGCAACGTCAAGCGAGTGCCGAGGCGCGCCAGAATGTTCTGAATTTGCGCCAATGTCGTCGACAAGCGGGCCTCTCCATCGCGGGCAGACGTTGCGGATCGACCGACGGCGCCACCGGGATTTGGCGGCTGGACTAGGATGCGAAGAATGAGCCTCGGACCCGGCAAAGCAAAGAAAGCCGCGTTTCCCGCCAGTTTGGCCAATGCCGAAGTAGATCACTGTTCGGGCAATATTGCGTATCGGAAATAAAGCCGCCGGAGCGTGTTAGGCGCCGATCGCCTAACCGGCTGGGCTCCGGGGTCGGGCCGGTCAAACCCGGCGATATCATGCACGTGGAGATTGCGCGATTGGGCTCGATGCGCGCCGCCATCCGCGCCGCCTGACGGTCAATCGACGAGGCGCAGCCTTTCGCCGTTGAATTCGGCGATGCGGCCCTCATAGCCGCCCGCCACGGCGCTAAACCAAAGAGCATCGGCCAGACCGCTGACCTTGCGCTGCAGCACGATTTCGACGCTGCTGCTGGCGATGGCATAGCCGGCGCGGCTTTCGATCGCACAACCCGCGGATCGCGCCGCCCGGATCAGCGGCGCAAGTTCGGGCATGTCCAATATAAAGAGTGTGGGCACTACGCCGCCGCTTTCAGCAATTGGCGGACCTTGGCGCCCTTGATGCGCCACATATCCTCGATCGTGGCGCCGGTGTCGTGATCGCCGAAAGCCTCGCACATCGCTTCGAGCGTCAGTTCCGCGTCACGTGCGTCGCGCGTCCCCACTTCGCGGGTTTCCGCCGTGATTTCGAGCGGATAGCCGTTCGGATCGCGAAAATAAATCGAGCGCAGCGTTTCATGTTCGATTTCGACGCTCACTGACACGCCCCGCGCTTCGAGCTGGCGGTGCCAGGCCGCGACCTCCTCGGTCGTTTCGACTCGCCACGCCGTATGGCGCGCGTTGCCCAGATAGCCGCGCGGCCCCGTCAGGTCGGGACGCGGCGCGGTGCCGACATAGTAGAAAAAGGCGATCGTGCTGCCGTTCCCGGCGTCGAAGAAAAAATGGAGAAAATCGGGATGATTCTCCGGTCCCCAGCCCTTTGCCGAGATCACCTGCTTGACTTTGAGGCCAAGGATATCGCGGTAGAATTTCACGGTCGATGCCGGCTTCCATGTCGGAAAGGCCGTGTGGTGGACGCCATGAAGTTCCAAGGCCGGTTCGGACATGTCGCGTACTCCGATTGAAGCGAATACTGAGAAGCTGCGCGTTCGGCGCCCGGTCAACCCGCTTTGCGTATTTGTTCCTCTTTCAACCTTGCGGCGATATCGGCGCGCAGCAGACCTTTGCTGACCTTGCCGACTTTGGTGACCGGGAAATTATCCATCGTCACGATACGTTCGGGCCATTTGAATTTCGCCAATCCGCGCGTTTGCATGAACGCGCCGAGCTCCGCGACCGTGGGCGCTGCCCTCCCAGCCTTGAGAATGATATAGGCGCAAACCCGTTCGCCATAGGTCGGATCGGGCATTCCGATCACGGCCACGTTCAGCACGGCATCGTGCTCCGCCACGTGGCGCTCGACTTCCTCCGCCGAGATTTTCTCCGCGCCGCGATCGACATTGTCCTTCAGGCGCCCGAGAAACTTGTAATAGACCTTGCCGTGGATGCGCGTCGCGCGCATCAGGTCGCCGGAGCGGTAGAAGCCGTCTTTGGTGAAGGTGTTCCGATTGTGCTCGTCCGCCTTGTAGTAGCCGCGCAAGGTGTACGGCCCGCGGCAGCAGAATTCGCCGTCTTCGCCCTCGGGCACTTCGTCGCCTTCCGGCGAGAGAAGCTTGACTTCGTCGAGCGGCGAAATCGGCCGGCCGATCATGCCGATGCGGACCGGCTCCGGATCCTGCGGCCGGGTCAGCATGCAGAGGCCCTCGGCCATGCCGAAAATATGATAACCCGGAACCTTCAGCTCCTTTTCGACGATCGGCGTTTCGCCGGTGGTGATGAAAGTTTTGACCGACGACAAGTCGAATTTGCGCGTCTTCATGGCCTCGACCGCGCGCACGACGACCGGGAGAACGCCCCCCGTGTAAGTCACGCGCTCGCGCTCGATGGTCACGAGAATCGCGGCGGCGTCGACATTTTCCTGGGAGCAGACCGTGCCGCCGGCTAAATGAGTGGGCGTGTTGAACCCGATCGTTGCGGCATTGTGAATTGCCGGCAGCACCCAAAGCGTGACTGTGCTCTTGTCGATGCCGGACCATTCGCGAAACGCGCGAATATTGTAAAGTTAGTCGTTGTGGAAGCGCGGGATTACCTTCGGTATGCCAGTCGTGCCGCCCGACAATTGGAATATGCCGACATTCCACGGATCAACGTCGAGCGCCTCGATCGTCCGGCGCGCCGCCGCCGCGTCTTCGTTCGCGATCAGCGTTTGCAGCGAAGGCAAGCCGGGCCGGTCGGCGCCGCGGGCCGTGACGATATGCTCGACGCCGGTCATCGCCTTCATCCTGAGGGCAAACGCCGGAAGATCGAATTTCTCCAAATCGCCTTGAACCGAATGCAACTTCGCCTGGGTAAAGGGCGCGAGAAAACCGATTTCGGCTTCGCGGTGCGTGGCCAGGCTGCACACAGGAATGATCCCGGCCTCGAAGCAGCCGTAGAGCGCGTAAAACAGCTCCGCCACATTGCCGAGCTGGAAAATCGCCCGGTCGAGCGGCTTGAGGCCGAGACGCAAGAATGCGGCGGCAACCTTGTCGGTGATTTCGTCGAGCGCGCAATAGGTCAGGCGGACATCCGGCGTTGCCAGCGCGATGCGGTCCGGGAATTGCCGCGCGGCCGCGTGCAGGGCTTGTCCCAATGTCTCGTCGACCAGCGCGCCCGCCGTGCGGTAGCGCGCAACGGCGTCGGCTGGCGGATAAACGACCCCTTCGATCGGCTTGCGAACCATTGCGTTCAACCTTCTTGCGTGGCCGCTCCCAGCCTAGGCCGAAAACCGCTGCCGAAGCCAGCCGGCGATCGCTTGGCCGGCTTGGATCCGTCCCGGCGCTTCGCCCTTGGCCAGCGCGCGGCCATGGTGATCGCCGCGAACCTTGTGCCTTTGCTTGTCGGCAGTCGGAATTGCGGCATACATGGCATCGAGATCGGCCGGGAAGATCGTGTTGTCGCCGGTATATTCGATCCAAAGCACCGGCTGTTGCGCCGACTTGAGAGTAATCGACATGGCGGCCTTCGACGAAAACCCCGACCATGTCGAAAGCCACGCCTCGGGCGTGCAGAAACGGGCGAAGCCGACCGCGCCGTAATTCGAGGCCATCGGATCGGCGCCCCAAACCGAGCCGATGCGCCGGTCGGACGGATCGAGCGAAACATCCCAGCAGCGCAAATCCGCATCGGTTCGCCAAATCGTCATGGCCGGCGTGAACGAGCCCCTGATTTGGCTGGCGCGCTCGCCGGTTTCCTTCGCCTTCTTGCGCGCGCCAAGCCGCGTTTCGATCATACGGCGCGCGATGCCATCCAATCGCGCGACGCGCGCTTCCTGCGCTACGCGGTAGCGGGCGACGAATTCGGAGGCGTAGCGCGCGCCTTGCGGCGCCGGCGCGAAGCCATTGGCGGGATCGAACGGGTCCAGCGACGGATCGGTTGCGAATGGGTCGTTTTCGTCCGTCACGGAGGGATCGACGCTTCGCAGCAGCAACTTGCCCTGGCCCGGGTGCGGAGCGACATAGATGAGAGCATCGGGCGCCGGCATCTCTGCGTCGGGCAAATTCGTCGGCCGCCCGCCCGGCGTGCGCGGCAGCCGCGCTTCCGGCGCCATCAGGGCTTGCTGGTTGTAAAACGTATAAAGGCTGGCGCCGCCCGAGTTTCCGAGCAGCACGATTCGCTTGAAGCCCTGGCGGCGCAAAAACGCGACGCCCGCCGCAACGTCGAGCAGCGCCAACTCATGCTCGAGGCGAAGATCGTTGCCGACCGACCGCGGCGTTTGCGCCCAGGCCGCGCAACCGGACTCGACGATCGACGGTATGAGATAATGCGTCGCCAGGAATTCGCGCGGATGCATGATGCAAACTGCCGTATCCGGCGCGCCGCGCCAAAACAGGAAACCCGTGCAAGCCGCCAAATCGTGGGTTTGCAGCGCAACCGCCGTCGCCGACGTTCCTTCGGGAAGCCCGCCCATGGACCATTGGGCATTTCGGAAACCCGCCGTCTCGCTTCCGCCGCTCGTCATTGAGCAATCGCATCTCTTGTGTCACTGTGGCGAATATTCGACAATCGAGTTCAACCTGTCAATATCTTGAGCCGTCTGGCGGCCGCGGCGCGGCGCATTCGATCGAGAACGGAACACGACGGATGAAAATTGCGGTCATCGGCGGCGGTCCGGCCGGCCTCTACTTCGCGCGATTGATGAAGCGCAGTGACCCTTCGCACGACATCGTCGTTGTCGAGCAGAATCCGCCGGACGCAACATACGGCTTCGGCGTCGCGCTCGGCAGCGTCGCGCGCGAACGGATCCGGGACGCGGACCCGGAAATCCACCGCCGGCTGGACGCCGCGATGATATTCGAGCACCGGCAGCTTATCCGGCTGAACGACGAGGCGTTCGAAATCGCATACGCAACGGCGGGCGGCGCGATCACGCGGCTGGAACTGCTGCGGATACTTCAGCAGGGCTGCGAGTCCGCCGGCGTGCGCCTGCACCACGGACGGCGTCTCGAATCGCTCGCGGAATTCGACGAATTCGATCTGATCGTCGGCGCCGACGGCGCAAATTCGATCGTGCGAACGGCCTTGAATGACGAATTCGGCACGCGCTCCTCGAGTTCTGCGAATTTCATGGCCTGGTACGGGGTCAACAAGTTTCTGGCGCCAAACGGGTTGGCGTTCCGCCGGACCGCGGACGGATATTTCGTCGGCCACTACTACGCGTACACGAATTCGATGAGCACCTTCGTGACCGAATGCGATGCCGAGACCTGGCAGAGCAGCGGACTTGCCGGGATGAGCGAGCCGCAACGCCGGGCCCATGTCGAGCGCGTTTTCGCGCATGAGCTGGGCGGATCGCGCCTGATCGACAACAATTCGAGTTTTCGCAACCCGCAAGTGACAACGAACGAACGCTGGGTGTCGCGCAACGTGGTTTTGATCGGCGACGCGCTACGCAATGCGCATCCTTCGATCGGCTCCGGCACGCGGATGGCGATGGACGACGCGTTCGAGCTGTTTACGGCGCTGGCAGACTCGCACAATCGCGTTGCCGAAGGGCTCGACCTGTTCGTCGAGCGCCGCAAGCCGGCCCGGTCGCGGTTCGAAGCGGCCATGGAGCGCAGCTACCGGTGGTACGGCAACCTTCGAGCGGTCATGAGCCAGCCGCTGATGGATTTCGTCTACGATTTTTTGACGCGCACCGGGCGGGTCGATGACGATCGCTTGAAGAGTTACGCGCCGGGCTTTTACCAGAGCTATCGCGCCTACAAATCTTCGAGCGACGGTCAACCCTTGCGGGCGAAGTAGCGTTCAAGCCGCGCGAGATCGGAGCGCATCGATTTTAGCGCGGATTGCGGCCCGAAATTATCGCGAGCGGGCGCCGGCAGGCATATCGATCGCACCGCCAGATCGGCGATGAGGAACTGCAGCTCCTCCTTGCTCATCGGGCCGTCGGGCCTGAACCACCACGCCGTCCAAGTGCACATTCCGATCAAACTCAGGGCCATCACCCGCGCGTCGCCGTGGCGGAATTCGCCTGCCTCGATTCCCTTGGAAACGATCGAGGCAACGCCGCCGAGTACTTTGCGCTTGGCCTCTTCGTGGCGGCGCAGGATCGGGCGCGGAAGGCTCTGCTCATCGCGCACCAGCACGCGAAACCGCAATGGCTTGTCCAGGATGGTGGCCAGCAGCGTGACGATCGCTTCGCGCAGTTGCGCGACTGGGGGCGCGCCGTCATAGCGCCGAATCGCGCGCACGCGCCGCGCGGGCTGAATGGCCACGTCTTCGACCATCGCGGCAAGAAAGTCGTTCTTGCTCTTGAAGTAGTGGTAGAGCGTCGTGCGCCCGATGCGCGCCGCATCCGCGATATTCTGCAGGCTGGTTCCGGCGAAGCCTTTGGCCGCAAATAGCTCGGCGGCGCGATCCAGCAATTCGCGCTCCATCAGATCGCGGCGGGGGCCGTTCTTGCGCATGGCGCCATACCTAGAGCAAAGGGCGCGCCGCTTCAATAATTTTGCGCGGCGGCGAGCAAGTTTTCGCGCGCGCCGACAGCCACTGGGAAAAATGCCCGCCGAACCAGCGCGTGCAGTGATCGCCGCGGCCGCTCGCCGAAACGGGCGGCGCCTATTGCCGGCGATGCGCCGGCTTGCAGAACATTTCGACGCGCTGACCGTCCGGATCGCGCAAAATCACGCGCGATCCCGCGGTTCCGGACGCCGGCCGCTCGATCGTCGCACCCTTGGCGAGCGCCGCATCGGATGCCGCGCCGATCGACGCTTCGCCGTCGAGTTCAAGGCTGAAGCGATGCAAGCCGGGCGCTTCGTCCCCAGCCGGCAAAATGATGAGATGATCGCCGAGAGTGTCGACGGTTCCGCATAGGAAATGCGCGCCATTGTCGCCGCCGGTGCGGGTCAATCCGGCGACGGCCGTATAGAATTCCGCCAGTCTGCCGGGCTGCTTGCTGACCAGGACCGCGTGCGCGAGACGGCGCGGATGAAACGGCGCGACATCGACCATGCGGCGCGCCGGCGCCGGGTCGTAGAGCGGCTTCGGATTGGGCGATTGCGCGGACGGGTCCCAGGCCGACGTGATCAGCTCAAGTTCGCCATGGAGAACCGAGCGCCAATCCTGCACGGTGTCGACGTAGAATTCCACCATGTTGCCGTCGGGATCGCGCATGTAGATGCTGTGCGCGATCTGATGATCGGCGAGGCGGGCGATCGGCACGCCGGCTTTTTTGCAGCGCTCAAGACCCGCAATCAGCTCGACTTCGTTGTCGATTTCCCAGGCCAGATGGTTGAGCCCGGCCTTGGCGCCGACCTCTTTCGGCAATTGCAGGTGCCCGTCGCGCCCGCGGCGATCCTGCCCTTTGGTCGTTTCGATGCAGCCGACATCGTGCGGCGTGTTCCCGGTGCCCAGGAAGCTCGCCTTGAGCCCGGTTTCGGTGAACTCCAGCGCGAGGCCGCAGATCGAATTGTAGAACGCGGTCGAACGATCGAGATCGTCGACGAAAAAATTCACGTGCCCGAGCCGGCGCGAGCGGAAAATCGCATTGCCCGAATTCTGCATTCTTGCCTCCCGTCGAGTCATTTCATCATCTGCGGCAGCACCAGGACGATACTGGGAAACGCGATCAGCAATGCCATGCGGACCACGTCGCCTCCCAGGAACGGCAGTATGCCATAGAACACAGACTTGACGCTGACATCGGGCACGAAGGCGCGCACCACGAAAAGCAATAGGCCCATCGGCGGATGAATCATGCCGATACCGACGACGATGATGACGAAAATGCCGAACCAGATCGGATCGATTCCCGCGTGGACCACGATCGGAAAGAAAATCGGCACGGTCAACACGGTCATCGCCGCGGCGTCGAGCATGCATCCCAGCACGATGTAGATGCCGAGCAGCACGAGAATGAGCGCGGTCTGCGGCAGATTCAGCGACGCAACCCAGTTTTGCAGCGCCGACGCCGAACCGGAGACGGTGATCAGATTCGCGAAGATGAGCGCGCCGATGACGACGAAAAAAATCATCGATGTCGTCGTCGCCGTGTCGACGACCAGCTCGACGATCTGGGCGCGAGTCAACCGGCGCCGGCCGGCGGCCAACACGAAGGCGCCGAAGGCGCCGATCCCCGCCGCTTCGGTGGGGGTGAAAACGCCTAGATAAATTCCGCCCAGCGCGACCGCGAACAGCAGGACCATGGCCCATACTTCGCGCAGCGCGAGGATGCGTTCGCGCCAGCCGGTGCGGACGCCGGCCGGGCCGAGCCGCGGCCAGATCGCGGTGACGGCGCCGATCGCCAGGACGTAGCAGCCGATCGTCAGCAGACCGGGCAGAAATCCCGCCATCATCAGCTTGCCAAGATTGACGTCGGTCAGCGTCGCATAAATGACCATCGAAATGCTGGGCGGGATGAGGATGTCGAGCGTCGAGCCGGCGGCAACGGTGCCCGCCGCGAAGCCCGGCGCATAACCGTATTCGCGCATGATCGGGACCGATACCTTGGTCATGGCGGCGGCGCAGGCGAGCGATGAGCCCGACACGGCGCTGAATCCGCCGCAAGCGACAATGGTCGCCATGGCGAGGCCGCCGCGATAATGCCCGAGGAACGCGTGACCCGCGCGATAAAGTTCATCGGCCATGCGCGAATGGGCGAATAGCGCGCCCATCATGATGAACAGCGGCAGGACGCTGAAATTGTAATTCATCACGTTGTCGATCGCGATCTGGCCGACCAGCGCGAAAGCCGGACCCCATTGAATAAGAATCCCGAACCCGACGACGCCGACCAGGCCCATGCCGAAGCCGATCGGGACGCCGAGGAACAGCAACGCGAAAAGCGCCGCGAACGCTATCCCCGCCGTCATCATGGCCGCAACTCAGGCAATTCCGCCGATCGGCGCGCGGCACCCGGTATGAGCGCGATGACGGCGCACAACGCGGCCAATACGGCCATGACGTAGAACACCGGCGCCAGCGGCACGCCGAGCAGCGGCGTGCCCCCGGCCAAATCCCGCATCGCATCGCCCTGCGCCCACAAGCGCCACGCCAGCACGCCGCAGCACAGGCTACTGACGCCCGCGACGACGATGTTGCGCGCCCGCAGCACGGGGCCCTTCAACGCCGATTCGAACAGCGCGGTCGTGATGTGGGTTCGCGTCGCCGTCACCAGCGGTGCGGCGCCGAACACCATCAGAGCGAGCAGGATTTCCGTCAATTCCTTGGCGCCGCCGAGCGGGGCATTGAATAGGTAACGCCCGGCGACGTCGATCGCGGTGAGCGCCATCATGCCGAACACCGTCGCACCCAACGCCGCGATCAGCGCGGCCCGCGCCCCGCGCGCCGCCCGGCTTTGCCAATAGCCCCGGTCGCTCACAATCGAGCGGAATGCCCGACTAGTTCGGGCGTTTGTAGTTCGCCGCTTCGCGCCGGAACATTTCCAAGGCGGCCGCAGCCTCGATGCCGCGGGCACCCGCCTCCTTGAGCCAGGCATCCTCGATATGCGCGAGGCGTTTGGTCAGATCGTCGAGCAGCGCGGCGCTGGCCGTGGAAATCTTCATGCCGCTCTTGGCGAATTGCTCGTTGGCGATGCGGTCCTGATCGTCCCAAATTTGACCCGCGGTGCGCGCGAAAATTTCGCCGGAAACGGACAGCATCGCGGCTTGGTTCGCGCTCGAAAGCGCCGCGAATTTCTTTTCGTTGATGACGACGAAAAACGCCGCATTGAAGAGGCCGCGCGGAATTTTCACTTGATGCTCGAGAAATTTTTCGAGCTGGAAGCTCCGGACCGAGTTCGGGCGGCAGGAACGTGCCCTCGACGATGCCGCGCGACAGGGTTTCGTATGCTTCGGTGATCGGCGTTGCGACCGGAACGACATCGAGCGCCTTCGCGATATCGGTCGGCATGCCGCCCGCCGCGCGCATCTTGAGGCTCTTGAGGTCGCTCGCTTGCACGACGGCTTTCTTGGACGTGAATATCTGGTACGGCCCGTTGTTGAAGACGGCGAGCAGTTTCGTGTCCTTGTATTCGTTCGCCTTCGCCAGATATTTTTCGTGCACGCGCCACTGCGCCACGGACAACGCTTCGGCGGTATCGCCGAGGAACGGCAACTCGGCGACGCGCGAGGCAATGAATCGTTCGGGCGTGTAGGTTTGATTGCCGGCGGTGATGTCGGCGACGCCGGTTGCGGCCAGATCGAATTGGCGCGGCGGCGCGCCGAGCGACGCCGCGGTGAATTCGATCTTGATCCGCCCTTGGCTCGCCTTCTCGACCCGCTCGGCCCAGGGCGCCATGATCCGCGCATGAAAATGGTGCGCAGGCGGCACCCAACGATTGAAGCGCAGCGTCACTTCCGGTGCCGCTGTTTGCGCGACCGCGGCCGTTGCCGCGAAAATTCCGAGGGCGGCCAATGCGAGTGATTTCATGTCGCTTCTCCGTGGCTTGCGCCGGCCAAGCCGCCGGCAAGCGAGACTGCGGCTATTGACGGGGCGAAATCAACTCTTAACATTCGCACGTATCAAGGAAAGGGAGATGGGCGTGACGCGGCCACGCTATCCTGTCAGCGAAGCCGATATTGCCCGTTACGAGCGGGACGGAGTCGTTTGCCTGCGCGGCGTGCTCGATGCCGCGTGGATCGATCTATTGCGGGACGGACTCGAGCAGGTTTTCGCGAACCCGGGCCCCCAGGCCAAGGACTATGAAAAGCAGGATTCCGGGCGTTTTCGCTACGACACGTTCATGTGGACGCGGCACGAGCCGTTCTGGCGCCTCCAGGCTTCGTCGCCGATTCCGGCGATCACGGCCGCGCTCATGCGATCCGCCAAATCTTTCCTGATGGCCGACATCGTCTTCTGCAAGGAGCCGAACACGCCCAACGTAACGCCCTGGCACCAGGATCAACCCTATGGCTGGTACGACGGAGCGCAGGTTTGCTCGGCCTGGCTGCCGCTCGACCCGGTCGATTTGGCAAGCGGCGCGCTGGAATATGTCGCCGGCGCGCATCGGTGGGGCAAATGGTTCCGCCCGGTCGAGTTCGACAGCGGCCGGGATCAGGCAACGCGCGCGTTCGAAACGATGCCCGATATAGAAGCCGAACGCGCCAAGCACACGATCCTGCATTTCGATTGCGCGCCCGGCGATTTGCTCGTGCACCACTCGTTGGCAATCCACGGTTCGCCCGGCAACTCGCGCAACGACCGCCGTCGGCGCGCGCTTTCGTTCCGCTACACCGGCGACGATGCGACCTATGCCGTCCGCGCGGCGGGGCCGAAGCCGATCCGCGATCCGGGCTTGACGCCCGGCGCGCGCTTCGGGTGCGAATTGTTTCCGCAAGTTTGGCCGCCCGCGCCGGTGCCGCGCTTTTGGGAGAGGAAGGCCGCTGAGTGACGCAGCGCCGGCACGCCGAAATCGTCGGCGCGGGAATGGCCGGCCTGACGGCGGCGGCGGCCTTGTGCCAGCGCGGCTGGACCGCGCGCGTTCACGAGCGCATGCCGGAAGTGCGGGCGGTGGGTTCGGGGCTTTCGATCTTCGAGAATGCGCTGCGCGTGATGCGCACCATTGGCGCGGAGGACGATGCGGTGCGCGGCGCCCGCCGGGGCTACGAGCGCGAGACCCGCGATGCGCAAGGCCGGACCACATCGCACATCAAGTACGCGACGACGATGTTCGAGATCACACGCGAGCAGGTGGTGGCGGCGTTGACCGCCGCCGCCCGCCGCTTGGGCGCCGAGATCGTCACCGGCTCGTCGGCCGCCACGGTCGATCCGGACGGCGCGATCACGCTTGATAGCGGAAAAACCGTCTGCGCCGATCTGGTGATCGTCGCCGACGGCGTGCATTCTCGCCTGCGCGAAGCGCTGGGCATTCCGTGGCGGCGCAAATGGCTCGCGGACGGCGCCATTCGCATCGTCATCGACCGGTTGCCCGAGGAAGTCATCCATCCCGACGGCGCCAAGAACATCGAATATTGGTCCGGCCACCGGCGAATCCTGGTGGCACCCTGCAGCGATCGCGATCTGTACGTGGCGCTCACGACACTCGAAACGGACGCACCCGCCAAGCGCATCCCGCTCGACAAAGACTTGTGGAAGCGGTCGTTTCCCTGCCTCGAAGCCATGATCGAGCGGCTCGAAGGCGACGCGCGGTGGGACCGCTTCGTCGTCGTGAAGATGGATCGATGGTCGCGCGGGCGCGTCGCCGTCGTGGGCGACGCGGCGCATGCGATGGCGCCCAATCTGGGCCAGGGCGGCGCTTGCGCGATGATGAACGCCTTGGCGCTGGCGGTGAACCTCGATCGCACGCCCGATGTTCCGGCGGCGCTCGCGGCCTGGGAGCGCGCGGAACGTCCGCTGACCGATCATACGCAGCGCCTTTCATCGTTCTATAGCGCGCTGACGACTTGGCCCGATGCCCTGCGCGCCGCGGCGTTTTGGGTCACGGCACGCTCGACCTGGCTGCGCAAGCAGTATCTTGCGGACCGCGCTGCACGCGCCGACCGGCACCGAGAATTGCGGTGAGCCGTCCTATGCCGCGCAGCCGATGACGCCGTGACCGCCCGCCCCGCTCGACATGCCGAAATTGCCGGCGGCGGCATTGCCGGATTGAGCGCCGCCATTGCCTTGGCGCAGCGCGGCTGGACCGCGCGCTTGTACGAGCGGAGCGCCTCGATCCGGCCCGAAGGCGCCGGCATCTATATTTGGGAGAACGGGTTGCGGGTCCTGAGCGCGCTCGGCGCGCATGATGCCGCGGTCGCCGGTTGCCATCGCGGCTGGAAGCGCGAGACGCGCGACCACAACAACCGCCTCGTCGCGATCGCGCATTGGAGCGCCGAGCCCGGCCGCCGGGTCGTTTCGATCGCGCGCCAGCAACTTCTGGGCGCGTTGGTGGCGCGGGCCGAGGCGCTGGGCGTCGAGATCGAGTTGGCGCGCGAAGCGCTGGCGGCCGGTTCGGACGGCATGCTGGAGCTGCAAGGCGGGATCCGGCGCAAGGCCGATCTGGTGATCGCGGCCGACGGCATCAATTCCAAGCTTCGCGATTCGCTGGGATTGCTGCGCTCGCGCAAGCGCCATGCGGATGGCGCAATCCGGGTCATGATCCCGAGGCTTCCCGAGGAACGGACGACGGAAGAAGGCCGCCGCTATGCCGAGCATTGGTCCGGTTTCCGCCGCATACTCTACACGCCATGCAACGACAATGAGGTGTATTTGGCCTTGACGACGCTGGACCGCGACGTTGAGGGCAAGGCCGTGCCCATCGACAAGCCGGCCTGGACAAAATCCTTTCCGCACCTTGCCGGCTTGATCGAGCGTATCGGCGAGGATGTGCGGTGGGACTGTTTCGAGACCGTGCGGCTGAAGCAATGGAGCCGCGGTCGCGTCGCAATTATCGGCGATGCGGCGCATGCCCAAGCGCCCAATCTCGGACAAGGCGGCGGTTGCAGCCTGATGAATGGGCTGGCCTTGGCCGTGGCTTTGGATGAAGCCGCTTCGATCGAAGAAGGGCTTCGACTGTGGGAAAATCGCGAAAGACCGCTGACCGAACACACGCAGCGCGTTTCGGCGCTCTACAGCAAGGTTACGACTTTGCCGCCGATCTTGCGCACGGCGGTGTTGCGATGGTCGGGCAAGTCCCGCTGGGCCATGGGCCAGCGCATGAAGACCGCTTTTCACGTCCCCACAGGAACGGTTGCCTGACATGAGCTTCGACGACCTGCCCCCGTTGCCGCCGCCCGTCCATCCCGAAGCCGAAGGCTACGCGCGCCGCTGCATGGCGGCGACGCGCCGCGTGCAAGCCGCAAGCCGCGTGCTGATCGATTGCCGCTACGGCACTGACTATTGGCAGAAGCTCGATGTCTACCTGCCGGATAAGGCGGCGGCGAAGCTGCCCGTGCTGATCTTTTTTCATGGCGGCGCCTGGACCGGCGGCACGAAGGAATGGATGGGCTTCATGGCCCCGCCGCTGCTAGCGATTCCCGCGATCTTCGTCACACCGAATTACCGGCTCGCTCCCGCTGTCCGCTATCCCGAAATGCTCGAGGATTGCATCGCGGCGGTTGCCTGGGTCCAAGAAAATGTCGTCCAGCACGGCGGCGATCCGCGCCGCATCTTCGTCGGCGGCCATTCGGCAGGCGGGCACATGGCGGCGCTCGTTGCCCTCGATCGCGAGCGCCGCCGCAGGGCGGGCATTGCCGAAGACGCCATCCAAGGATGCTTGGCCGTTTCGGGCTCCTTCGATATCCGCAATCGCAATGCGCCCGCCGGGACGATGGAGCGCCGCATCTACGATGTCCTGCTCCGCCAACCGTCCGATGACGATGCGGCGAGCCCGATCGCGCATGTCGGTCCCGGCGCCGTGCCATTTTTCATTTCGTGGGGCACGCGCGACTTTCCGCGGCTCGTCCGCCAGGCGAATGCCATGGCGGCCGCGCTGCGCGCCGCCGGCGTGGCCGTCGAAACGCTGGCCATCGACGATGCCGATCATTTCGAGGCCAACGAGATCTGCGGCGATGCCAATTCGAAATGGGTCCAAGCGGCCAGACGCTGGCTAGTGCAATCGCGTTTCGAGCTGCCGCTCGCACCTCAACTTCGATAGCGGCGAAGTGCGGGCGTTGAACGGGAGCGGGCCGGCGACGGCGCGCGAAGGCCGGCCGCGCCGTTACTGCCGCCCCATTTCGCCGCGATCGTAGACCCAGGCGATGGCGCCGCGTTCCTTGCGCAAAGCGGCGCGCTTTCGTTCCGTCGCCGCAACGTCGATTGTCAACGGCTCTCCGGCAAGGACCACGCCATAATCGTCGCGCGCGGCTTCGGCGGAAACTTTTCCGTCGATCACGTCGTCAAGAACGCGCGCCGCTTCGCGCTCGAACGCATCGCCATGGCCGGCGCCGCCGGCGGCCCAGCAATGGACGCGGTCGCCGGCGTTCAACGAAAAGACGCCTTTTGAGGGAATCGCGCGGCTCGCGCCGCCGTGAAGAATTTCCGCACGCGCCAAGGCCGAAGGCCGGCCGCCGAACAGGCCCCAGGCGCGGGTGCGATGGCGGTCCTCGCGTAAAGTCATTGTCACGTCGCCGCGCAGGATTTCGATTTCACGCTCGACGCCGAGGCCGCCGCGGGTGCGCCCGGCGCCGGCCGAATCGCGCCACAGCGCGTTGCGGTGGACGCGGATCGGATAGTGCAGTTCCAGCGACTCGGCCGGCATGTTCATCGTGTTGGCAATATCGGTTTCGAGCGAATCGACGCCGTCGCGCCCGATTCGGCCGCCGGTGCCGCCGGTGCTGAAATCGGTGCACACATAGCGCTGCTGGGTGGCCGGATCGAAGCCGCCGAAAACGATCACGCGCACCAGGCCGGAGGGCGCCGCGGGAATGCGCTCCGGCATCGCCTGCACCAGCGCGCCCAGCACCGTATCGGCGATCCGCTTCATGGTGATGGTGCGGCCATTGACCGGCGCCGGCGGCAGCGGATTGACGACCGTGCCGGCGGGCAGATGGACGGTGACCGGGCGGAAGCATCCGCCGTTGTTGGGCGCGGTCGGATCGCCGATCGATTTCGTCACAAAATAGATAGCCGACATCACCGCCGAGCAATCGGCGTTGATCGGGCCTTTGAGCTGCGGATCGGTGCCGGTGAAATCGATATGCAAATCCGAGCCCGAGACCGTGACGGTCGCGCGGATGCGCACCAGCTTGTCGGCCTCGACGCCGTCGCTGTCGAGGTAATCCTCGAAGCTGTAGGTGCCGGGCTTGATGCGCGCGATCGCTTTGCGCGTCAGTTGCTCGGCGCGATCCAGCAGCTCGGCGAGATAGGCTGACAGCAGGACGGCGCCGTGCTCGGCGACGATCGACTGGAACCGCGTCTTGCCGACATGCAGGGCCGCGAGCTGGGCGCGCAGATCGCCCATCACGATGTGCGGAATACGCACGTTGCGCTCGATGAAGGCATGGACGACGCGGCACGGCTTGCCCGCGTCGTAGAATTTGACCAGCGGGATGCGCAACCCTTCTTGAAAAATATCCGTCGCGTCGGTCGGCAGGCTGCCCGGCGTCTTGCCGCCGACATCCTGGTGATGGGCGATACAGGCGGTGAACGCGACGGTCTTGCCCTCGTGCAGGATCGGCGAGATCAGGCAGATATCGGGAAGATGCGTGCCGCCGTCGTAGGGATCGTTCATGACGAACACGTCGCCCTCAACCATCGAATCGGCCGGATGATCGAGCAGCACGCGCTTGACCGCGGGCGGCAACACGCCGAGCTGGGCGGGCAGCGCCGTCGCCTGGGCGATCACCTCGCCGTGGCGGTCGAACAAGGCGGCCGAGCAATCGTGGCCTTCCTTGATGATGTTGGAATAGCCGCTGCGCACCATCGCGTCCTGCATTTCCTGCGCGATCGAGTCGAGCCGGTTGCGGATCACCTCAAGCGTGACGGGATCGAGCGCATTACGCTGCATGGGCGTTGACCTCGATGACGATGTTGCCGCCGGCCTCCATCCGGGCGCGCTGGCCCGGATAGACGACGAGCGTGGTATCGGCTTGCTCGACGATCGCCGGTCCGGCGAACGACTGGCCGGCGGACAGGCCGCGCCGATCGTAGACCGGCGTGCTTACGAATTTATTGAGTGACGGGAAATACGCCTTTCGCTCGGCATCGGGCGCGCCCGGATCGGCCGCCGCGCGGTCGAGCTGCGGATGCGGCAGCGCGTGGATATGCACCGTGCGCAAGTTTACGAACTCGACGGCGGCTCTCGGATCCGAGTGCCCATACAGCGAATGATGCAGCGCGTGAAAGGCCGCGACGGCGCCGGCAACCGGATCGGCCGAGGCGCGCGGCAGCTCGACGGCAAGCTCGTAGGATTGGCCGACATAGCGCATGTCGCCGTAGGCGTGCCGCGCCACGCGGTCCGGCGCTACTCCATCGCGCCGCATCTTCTCGCTGCCGCGCGCGTCGAGCCGGGCCAGCACCCGGTCGAGCGCGGCCGGCTCGATGCGATCGGCCCGCACGGCAAAAGTCTCGGCCTGATCGTGCTCGATGGCGGCGACCAGCAAGCCGAACGCCGACAGTACGCCCGGCGATTCGGGCACGACGATGCGCGGCATGCCCAACTCCGCCGCGATCGCGCCGGCATGAACCGGCCCGCCGCCGCCCAGCGGCAGCAGCGCGAATTGGCGCGGATCGTAGCCGCGTTGCACCGAAACCCGGCGCACCTCGTCGGCCATGCGCGCATTGATGATGCGGTGGATGCCGGCGGCGGTGGCCACGGTATCGAGGCCGAGCCTGGCGCCGATCCGCGACACCGCGTCGTGCGCGGCGGCGGCATCGAGCGCGAATTCGCCGGCGGCGAAATTCGCCGGATTGACGTAGCCCAGAACCACGCTGGCGTCGGTCACCGTGGCGTCGGCGCCGCCGCGCCGGTAGCACGCCGGTCCGGGATCGGCGCCCGCACTTTGCGGCCCGACGCGCAATCCGCCGGCATCGTCGAGCCACGCAATACTGCCGCCGCCGGCGCCGATGGTGTTTACGTCGATCATCTGCTGGCGCAACGGAAACCCGCCGATCGACGTCTGGCTCGCGACCAGCGGCTTGCCGGCGCGGATCAAGGCGATGTCGCAGCTCGTGCCGCCGATATCGAGCGAGATCGCGTCGCCGTGACCGGCGCTTTCGGCGACGAATTTGCTCCCGACCACGCCCGCCGCCAGGCCCGAGAGCAACAGCGCCAGCGGCCGGCGCGCGATGGCGGCGGCCGAGGTGATGCCGCCGCGCGATTGCATGACCTGCAATTCCGCGCCGAAGCCCATGGCCGTCAATGTCTTGCGCAAACGCTCGACGTAATCGCCCACCGCGCCGTGGAGATAGGCATCGAGCGCGGTGACGACCAGGCGTTCGTATTCGCGAAACGTCGGATCGACGTCGGACGAGATCGAGACGTGCAGCGACGGAAAATCGGCGGCGATCAAGTCGCGCGTGCGCTGTTCGTGGGTCGGATTGCGGAACGAAAATAGATAACAGACGGCGATCGCGGTGACGGCGTGGCGCTCGACCAGGATGCGGGCGGCGCGCCGCACGGCGGCTTCGTCGAGCGGCGCGACCTCCGAGCCGTCGGCGGCAATGCGTCCGGGGATGCCGAAGCGGCGGCGGCGCGGCGCGAGAAACACCGGCGTTTCGGGCTCGAGCGCGAGCTCGTACATGCGCGAGCGCTTCTGGCGGCCGATTTCCAGCGTGTCCTCGAACCCGTCGGTCATCAGCACGCCCATCAGCGAGCCTTTGCGTTGCAGCAGGGCATTGATCGCCACCGTGCTACCATGGATGACGCGCGTGACATCGCCGGGTTTCGCGCCCGCGACCGCGAGGATTTTTTCGATCCCCTGGCGCACGCCGACGATCGGGTCGGCGGGCGTGGTCGGCACTTTCGTCTTGAAAATCCGATTGTGGCCGCGCAACAGCACCAGGTCCGTGAAGGTGCCGCCGATATCGACGCCGATCTCGATCATGGCGTTTCCGACGCGACGAGCGCGCCCATCGGCACCGGCTTGATCGGCGGGCGCACGCTGCCGCGTGGCACCGCGCCGGGCGCGATGTTTTTCTCCGAAGCGATGGCCTGCGCGACCGACGCGCGGCACATGCGGCCCTGGCACAAGCCCATGCCGGCGCGCGTCCAGTCCTTGACTTCCTTTGGGCTGGCGCATCCTTCGCGCACGCAGGCTCGGACTTCCTCCGCCGTCACTTCCTCGCAACGGCACACCAGCGTGTTGCCCGCCAAGCCGTCCCACAAGCCGGGACGCGGGGCGAACAAGACATTGATCATATCGGCAAAGCGTTGCAGGCGCCGGCGCGCGGCCAGCGCGGGCGCGCGCAATTCCTTCGCGCGGCCTTGGCCGAGCTTGCCGACATGCTCCGCCGCCGAGAGCCCGGCAATCCGTCCTTCCTCGAGCGCGAGCGCGGAGCCGCCGATCCCGGTGATTTCGCCGGCGGCGAAAATGCCGGGTCGGCTCGTCGCTTGCGCTCCGTCGACGGCGACGAACCAGGCCTGGCCGTGCGGATCCCAGCGCAAGGCGCAGCCCATGCTATCGGCCAATTCCGTGTTGGGCAGAAATCCGTAGCCACTGGCGATCGCGTCCACGGCGAAGCGCCGCTCGGTGCCGGGGCGCGCCTGCCAATCGCCATCCACCGCCGCGACCACGGCGCCCGTCACCGTATCGCCGCCCTCGCGCCCGAACGATTTTGTGGCCGAACAACACCGGTACACGGGCGCGGCGCAAGGTTTGGCGATAGGCCCAAGCCTCGGCGAAGCGCGGCCATTGGCCCCACAAGGCAGCGGCATGGCGCCACCATTCGCGCGGCCGCGTCGCCTCGACGATGGCGGCGATTTCGACGCCGGCGCGCAACAAGGAATCCGCCACCGGCAAAGCGAAGGGGCCGGCGCCGGCCAACAGCATGCGCGCACCGGGCTTGACCCATTGTGTCTTCGCCAAAGTCTGCGCGCCGCCGGCGCTCATGACTCCCGGCAGCGTCCAACCGGGAAACGGAACCGGCCGGTCGTGCGCGCCGGTTGCGATCACCACGGCGCGCGCGCGCAAAGTTTCCGACATTCCTTCGCGATAGAGCATCAGCGCTTGATCGGCGAAGGCGCCCCACACCAGCGTGTCGCTGAGGACGCGGATCCGGCCCTCGGCGAGCGCGTGGCGCAAGCGTTCGCCATGCGCGTGCTCGCGGCCGAGATGCGCCGGCGCCAAGCCGAAAGACTCGGCGGCGCGCTTGAAGAATTGCCCGCCCGGGCGCGGATATTCGTCGCACACGATCGCGCTGGCACCCGCTTCCGCGGCGGCGAGGGCGGCCGCCATGCCGGCGGGACCGGCGCCGACGATGGCGATATCGGCTTCAAGCATGGTCGGCGCTTTCCATCGGCGGAAACGAACCTGGGTCCTGTTGCCGGCTGATTGCCATGCCCGGACGCGCCAGTTCCATGCAGGCTCGCACGCCCGGCAGCCCGTCGATGCTGACCAGGCAATCGAAGCACGCGCCCATGCCGCAAAAAAATCCGCGCGGCTGCCGCGTGCGCGCCGTGATCCGCAGCGACCGTATGCCCGCCGCCCACAAGACGGCGAGCACCGTCTCGCCCTCATGCGCCGTCAAGGCGACGCCGTCCATGGTCACGCCAAAAGCCTTGCCGCGGCCGATTCCCGGTGAGCGGGCGGCATCAGCCGGCGACATAGAACTTCTCCTGCAGCTCGCCATGCGCCTCGACCGGAACGCCGGCGAAACGCGCGAGGAGATAAGGCTCGATATTGTGCGGCGTGCGGCCCTTGGTCATCAAATCGGCCATGATCTCGCCGATCACCGGCGCCAGGCTGACTCCGCGATGCATCACCGACATCAGCAAGCGCTCGACGCCTTCGACCGGGCCGATGATGGGATAGCCATCGGGCGGCACCGGGCGGATGCCGGCCCAGGAGCGCAGCAGGCGAACATTCGCCAAGGCCGGCAGCAGCCGCACGGCCCAGGCGAGAATTTCCTTGGTTCCGCCCACCGTCGTGACGACATCGGTGATGCCCGATTCCCGCGTGGCGCCGAACACGATCGTGCCGGCCGCCGTCTGCTTGATATTGTGAATGTATGTTCGCAGCAACGGCGGGATGCGCTCGGAAACGAACATCTGGCCGCGCGAATAATCGACCGGCACCGCGACCTGCGCCGTCGCCGCGAGCCGTGCCGCGCCCAGGCCGGCGACGTTCACGACCCAGTCGGCGGAAATCATTTCGCCGGCGAGGCGAACGCCGGTGGCGCGGCCGCGCTCGACGACGATCGACTCGACCTCAGTGCGCGTGCGGATTTCGGCGCCGAGCCGGCGCGCGCCTTTGGCCATGGCGCACACCATCGTCATCGGCGTGACGTGGCCGTCGATCGGGCAATAGGTGGCGCCGATGACGGCGTCCGACAGCGCGGGTTCGAGTTCGCGGAGCTCATCGCGCATCACGACCTGGCACGGCACGCCGCATTCGGCCAGCCCAGCGGCGCGCTCGCGCCCGCGCGCATAGCCCGCTTCATCGTAGAACGGATCGAGGCTGCCATTGACTTTGAAATCGAGCGGCTCGCCGAGCTCATCCTGGCATTGGTGATAAAGCGCGAGGCTGGCTTTCGAGATCGCCACATAGGGCAGCGGCACGCGCGTGGAGGAATAGCTATAAATTCCGACCGAAACGCCGCCAAATGCGGCGCCGGAGGCGCCGGCGGCCAGATCGCGCGCTTCGAGCAATATGGCCTTGAGGCCCGCCTTGGCCGCATAATAGGCCGTGGCCGTCCCGAGCAGACCGCCGCCGATGATGCAGACGTCGTAACCGGCCATGGCGCTTGAACTCGGTGCGGAAATCGATCGAAAGGAGTGGCCGAATGGCAATGCCGCGGCCACGGCTCGGCGGCGCACACGCGCCGGTGCTTGAGCAAGGCGACGCCATTCGGTATACATCACGGCAAATCGAGCCTGCAAGAGATGGCGGCGGCAGGCTCAAAAAAATGGCGAGATCGAATCGCACCGTCCGGCCGCGTGCCGTTAAACGACTGGAGGAGGAAATCATGACCAAACGCGTCTCGCGCCGTTGGGCGCTCAAGGCTGGCGCCGTTGCCGCCGCATTGCCCGCAATGCCGGCAATCGTTCGCGCGCAGGATAAACTCACGCTGAAAATGGGCACGCTCGGCTCGACCGCATACTTCTATTATAAGGGCGCGGTTCGCATGGCCGAGGAGGTCGCCGCAAAAACCTCGGGCAACGTCAAGATCGAAGTTTTCCCCAATCAGCAGCTCGGCAACGAGCGCGACATGATCGAGGGCATGCAGCTCGGCACGATCGATCTCGCGGTTATCAATACGCCGCTCTTGGCCAGCTTCGACCCTCGGTTCCAGATTTTCGACATGCCTTTCATGTTCAACGATTGGGCGCATGTGAGCCGCGTGGTGAGCGGATCGCTCGGCCAGGATTTGCTCAAGTCGCTCGAATCGAAGAACCTCAAGGGTCTCGCCTACTCGACCGCCGGCCACCGCCACGTGCTCAACTACAAGAAGCCGATCAAGACGCCCGAGGACATGAAGGGTCTTAAGATCCGCGTGCTCGACAACCCGGTCCATGTCGCGATCGCCAACGCGATGGGCGCCAATGCCACGCCGATGCAATATAGCGAAGTCGCCACCGCGCTGCGCCAGCGCACCGTGGACGGGCTCGATTCGCCCACCGCCGCGGTCGTGACGGAAAAATTTTACGAAACCCAGAAGTTCATGTCGCTCACCGGCCATGTCTTCACCGGCGTCGTCTATATCGTGGGCATGAAGCGCTTTCAGTCCTTGCCGCCGGCGGTCCAGAAAGTTTTCATGGATGCCGGCAAGATCGGCGCCGATCTCGAAACCGAGCAGCACAACAAGGCCGAGATCGACGGCATCGATATCTTGCGCAAGCAGCACGGCATGACGATCGACACGATCGACAAGGGCCCGTTCCGCGCGCTCATGCAGCCGGTGTTCGACCGGTTCCAGGATCGCGTCGGCAAGGACGTGATCGAGAGCGTTCGCAAGATGGGTGCCTAGGCGCGCGATCGCCGGCCCGGCGCTCGCGAGAACGCCGGGCCGGACCTCGCAAGTTGCCGTGCAGCCTATTGCCGCGCGGCGCGCCATCGCGGAGAATCGTGAGAATTGAGCAGCGCATTCGCCGCCGGCCTCGAAAGACTGAGCGATAGGGCCAACCGCGTCGTCGAGTTCGCCGCCGGATCGATCGTCGGCCTGACGGTGGCGATTACGTTCTTGCAGGTCGTGTTCCGCTACGGCCTCGGATCGTCGCTGTCGTGGTCCGAGGAAGCGGCGCGCTATTGCTTCATCTGGGTGATATTTCTCGGCACCAGCGTCGCGGCGCGGCGCGGCCAGCACATCGCCGTCGATGTCTTGATCGAGGCAATTCCGGCGCGCCTGCGCCGCCGCCTGGCGCTGGGCGCGGCGCTGCTCGGCATCGCCTTCTTCGCGATTTTCGCCTACGTCGCCGCGCTCCTGGTCGACAATGCCTGGCGCCAGACATCGACGGCGTTGCAAATCTCGATCGCCTGGGTCTATGCCTGCGCGCCGCTCGGCGCCGGGCTCACCATTCTTCATCTCGTCAACGGCGCGGTTCGTCTCGTGCGCGAGCCCGACGGCGCCGCGACCGCGCAGGCGGAGCATTCGCTGTGACTCTGCTCGCGATCCTGCTGGGCGGATTCCTGCTGCTGATCGCCTTCGGGGTTCCCGTTGCCGTCAGCATGGGCGTGGCCGCGATCGCCGCGGTGCTTGTCGCGACCGATTTGCCGCTCGTCGTCGTCGGCCAGCGCATGCTGGTCATTCTGGACTCCTTTCCCTTTCTCGCCCTGCCGTTTTTCATATTTGCCGGCGTTTTGATGGAGCGCGGCGGGATCACCAGGCGGCTGATCGATTTCGCGATGATTTTCGTCGGCCGGATCACCGGCGGACTGGCGCAAGTGCTGATCGGCGCGAACATGATCATGTCGGGCGCCTCGGGCGCCGCCACCGCCGACTGCGCCGCAACCGGCACCGTGCTCATCCCGGCGATGGCCAAGGCCGGCTATTCGCGCGCCTTCGCCGCGGCACTCACGGCCGCCGCCGCCACGGTCGGCCCGATCATTCCGCCGAGCATCATGTTCGTCCTCTATGGCGCGATGACGAATGTTTCGATCGGGAAATTGTTCGTCGGCGGCGTCGTGCCCGGCCTGATCATGGGGCTTTATCTGATGATCGCGGCCTACGTCATTTCGCGGCGGCGCCGATATCCCAAGCTTGCCGGCGTGCCGTTCAAGCAGGCCGCGCGCACGGCCACGGGCGCCATGCCCGCCGTACTCATGCCGGTCGTCGTGCTGGGCGGCATCGTCGGCGGCGTGTTCACGCCCACCGAAGCCGGCGCGATCGCCGCCGTCTACGCCTTGCTGCTCGCGCTTCTTGTCTATCGCGAGATCAAAGTTTCGGAGATTCTGCCGCTGCTGGCTTCGACCGCGTCGATCACCGCCGCCGTCATGCTCATCGTCTCCGCGGCATCGCTGTTCGGTTGGCTGCTGGCGCGCGAACGCGTGCCCGACATGCTGGTGGCGGCGACCACGGGCTGGACGACCGACCCCTATGTTTTCCTGCTGGCCGTCAACGCGCTGTTTCTGGTGCTGGGCTGTTTCTTCGAAGCGGTGTCGCTGCTGATCCTGGTCACGCCGGTGCTCATGCCGCTGCTGGTCGTATACGGCATCGACCCGGTGCATTTCGGCGTCGTGCTGACGCTGAATCTTACGATCGGGTTGCTGACTCCGCCCGTGGGCATGAATATGTTCATCGTCTGCGCCATCGGGAAGATCACGGTGAAAGAGTACACGCGGGAGGTGTGGCCTTTCGTCATCGTTCTGCTGCTGGCTCTCTTGGTCATCACCTATGTTCCGGCCACGGTCCTTTTCCTTGCGAACCGCCTCGTCGACTGAGGCTGGCGCCCGCGCCGATTCTCGGGAGAACGCAACATGACGCGCGTTGCAATCATCGGTTCCGGCGCCATGGGCAGCCTGTTCGCTGCGCATTTCGCCGATGCCGGCGCCGAGGTTTGGGCCTTCGACGGATGGCGCGAGCACATCGAAGCGATGCGGCGCGACGGCTTGCGCATCCGCGCCACCTGCGGCGAACGAAAAGTCGCGTTGCGCGCCACGAGCGATGCGCGCGAGCCGGGAATCGTGGATATCGCCCTCGTCATGGTGAAATTCCGCCAGACGCGCGAGACCGTTGCCGCCGCGCTACCGATGATCGGCAAGCAGACCTTGCTGGTCACGCTGCAGAACGGCATCGGCAATGTCGAGGCGATCCGCGCCGCGGCTCCCGACAACCGGATCCTGTTCGGTTTGACGACGCTGACCAGCGAAATGCTCGGCCCAGGCTCGATCGAGGCGAGTTACGCCAACAAAGGCGAAACCTATCTGTGGCCCTCGGATGGCCGCGCCGATGCGGATTGCGAAGCCTTGGCCGCCCTGCTCGACCGCGCCGGCGTGCCGACGCGGCTGGCGCCGGATATCGAGTTGCGCATCTGGAAAAAGCTGGTGGTCAATTGCTGCTACAACCCGCTATGCGCGATCACGGGGCATTCGGTGGGCGAACTCATCGCGCGACCGGAGGTTTGGCCGGTGCTCGATGCGCTCACCGACGAGATCGTTGCCGCCGCCCAGCGCAACCGTATCCCGCTCGAACGCGCCGAAGCCGGCCGCTTTCTCCGCCAGGTCGGCGAGGAGGCGCGGGCGCATTTTCCCTCCATGCTGATCGATGTGCGGCGCAAGCGGTTGACCGAAATCGACTGCCTCAACGGCGCGGTGTTGCGCGAATGCGAGCGCCACGGCATCGCGGCGCCGCTCAACCGCGCCTTTATCGACATGATCCGCGCGGTCGAAGCGAGCTGGCGGAACTGATTGCGCCGATGTCTCGTTCGATCGAAATCGGTTGGGGCGACACGCGCTATGGGCGAATGCGCAATTCCTTCAAGCTCGGCATCTTCGCCGCTAATTGCTCGTCGGGGCTGGCCGCGACCAAGGTGCCCGAGCGCTGGGACGCGAGTTGGGACAACAACCTCAAGATCGCGCAGATGGCCGATGCGGCCGGTATCGATTTTCTTCTGCCGCTGGCGCGCTGGAAGGGCTATCCGGGTCCGTCGGATTTTCAAGGACATTCGTTCGAGGCGCTGACCTGGGCCGGCGGGTTGTTGGCGCAAACCCGCTCCATCACCGTTTTCGCGACGATTCACGCGCCGCTGCTCCATCCGGTCTATGCCGCGAAGCAGATGGCGACGGTGGATCACATCGGCCACGGGCGCTTCGGCATCAACATCGTCTGCGGCTGGAACGCCGACGAATTCGAGATGTTCGGCGTCGGCCAGCGCGAGCACGACGACCGCTATGCTTTCGGCGAGGAATGGTGGGACATCGTCCAGCGCGTTTGGCGCGGCGATGCGTCTTTCGATTTCCGCGGAAAATATTTCGACCTGCGCGGCGTGACCGGCAAGCCGGCGCCGTGGGGCGACGCGCTGCCCATCCCGATGAACGCCGCGGCATCGCCCGCCGGCCGGCGATTCGCGATCCGCAATTGCCAACTGCTATTCACGATCCTGATCGATCTCGAGCGCGGCCGGCGCGATGTTGCTGCGATCGACGACATGGCGGCCACCGCGGGAAAGCGCATCGATATTCTTACCACGGCCTATGTCGTCTGCCGGCCCAGCCGCAAGGAAGCCGAGGACTATCACCGCCACTACGTGGATGAGAACGGCGATTGGGACGCCGCCGATCATTGGTTTGCCATGCAGGCCGCGAACACGCGCACTCGGCCGCCGGAGCTGCGCGACCTGTTTCGCCATCGCTTCGCCGGCGGGCACGGTTGCTATCCGTTGATCGGATCGCCCGACGATGTCGCCCGGCAGATCGGCGAGATCGCGGCCGCCGGCTTTGCCGGGACGACGATCGCGTTCGTCGATTATGTCGCCGAGTTCCCGCTATTCGCGGCGGAAGTGTTGCCGCGCCTTGAACGCCTGGGCTTGCGCGTGGCGGCGCCGAGGCGTTGATTGGCCGCCGGCCTACCGATGGTTCAGCCCCGCCGTCGCGCGTATCGCGAGCTTCTTGGCGCGGATGCGCTGCTCCATCGTATTTTCCCCCGCGCCCGATCCGCCGAGATAGGCCTCGGCCACCGCGGCGTTGTTGAGCAATTCCTCGGCACTGCCGCTTAACGCGATGCGGCCGGTCTCCATGACATAGCCGCGGTCGGCGATTTCGAGGGCAACGCGCGCGTTCTGCTCGACGAGAAGCACGGTCACGCCGCGCTCGCGCAGATCGCCGATGAGGCCGACGATCTGCCGCACGATGAGCGGCGCCAGGCCCAGCGAAGGCTCGTCGAGCAGCAGCATCTTCGGAGAAGACATGAGCGCGCGCGCGATCGCGACCATTTGCTGTTCGCCGCCGCTCAAGGTGTTCGCCAATTGGCGGCGGCGCTCGCGCAGCACCGGAAACAGGCCGTATTGCGCCTCAAGCGCGGCGGCGACCGCGCGCCGCTCCGAGACGTAGGCGCCCATGCGGAGATTTTCTTCGATCGACATGTCGCCGAAAAGCTGCCGGCGCTCGGGCACCTGTACCAGTCCGGCGCGGACGATCGGCGGCGTGCCGATGCCGCCGATGGCCCTGTCCGCGAAGCGGATCTCGCCTGCCGTCAATGGAACCACGCCCATGACGGTATTGAGCAACGTGCTTTTGCCGGCGCCATTGGCGCCGATCAGCGCCACGATCTCGCCCTTCGCCACGGAGATCGACACGCCGTCAAGAACCAAGCTTCGGCCGTAGCCGCTCGCGATGGACTCGATCTCGAGAAGCGCCGCCATGTCAGCGGCCGAGATAGGCGGTGACAACGCGTTCGTCGCGCCGGATTTCGTCCGGCGTCCCTTCCGCGATTTTTTCGCCATGATGCAAAACCACAACGTGGTCGGCGACGCCCATGACGAGCCGGATATCGTGCTCCACCAGGAGGACCGTCACGCCCAGCGCGTTGATGGCGAGGATCAGCCCGGCGAGTTTCTCGGTTTCGGTATCGTTCAACCCCGATGCTGGCTCGTCCAAAAGCAGGAGCGACGGTGCCAACGCCAAGGCGCGGGCGATCTCGACCAGGCGCTGGTGGCCGAACGGCAATTCGAGCGGGCGGCGATGGGCGGCCTGCTCCAGTCCGACGAATCGGAGGCAGTTCAACGCGGCGGCCCTGATTTCGGCTTCCTCGCGCGAAACCCGCGGCAGACGGGCCGATACTTCGAAAATTCCGGCTTTGGCATGGCGGAAGGCGCCGCACATGACGTTTTCGAGGACGGTGAGATTGGGGAAGAGCTGCAAATTTTGAAAGGTCCGCCCGATGCCGAAGCGCGCGATCTCATCGGGCATGGCGCGGCCGATCTCGCGCCCGCCCGCCCGGATCGAGCCGGCGTCAAGCGCAGCATGGCCGGTGACGAGATCGAACAAGGTCGTCTTGCCCGCGCCGTTGGGCCCGATCAACGCCGTGATCGATCCGGCACGCACCTCGAAGCCGACATCGGCGACGGCGCGCAAATTGCCGAAGGATTTGGCCGCCCCGGCAAGCGACAGCGCCATCGGCGGACCGGCTGCGACGGCGGCCGGTGCCGGCTCGGCGACGATTTCCGTTCGCGGGCGCTCCGCCGGCCGGCCCATGGCGCGGCCCGCAACGTCGCCGATAACGCCGGCAAAGCCGCGCGGAAACGCGATCAGGATGATGCAGGTGAGAAACCCCATCACGATGGTTTCGAGATAGGGAATGCCGGCATTGCGCACGATCTCGCGGATGCCGATGAAAATCGTGGCGCCCAAGGCCCCGCCCCAGATCGACATCAGACCGCCGGCGATAACGGCGGTGACGATATTCAGGCTGTAGGCGAAATCGAAGACATGCGGCCCCATCACGCGAAGATAATGCGCCGTCAGGCTGCCCGACACGCTCGCCATGCCGGCGCTGATGACGAACATCTGCACTTTGTATTTGGTGACATCGATGCCGACCGAACCCGCCGCGGCTTCGCTGCCGGCGATGGCCTTGAGCGCGCGGCCGATGCGCGAGCGGTCGATGTTGAGACCGACGAGGATGGCCGCGAGCACGAACGCCCAGGTTACATAATAGAAGGCAAGATCGCCATCGAGCTTGAGGCCGAGCACGGCGAATTTGGGCACCCCGACAAGGCCGAGGGCCTTGCCGGTGTAGTCGATTTCCTGCAGCACGACGATGAGGACGAGCTGCAGCGCCAGCGACGCCATGGCGAGGATGAAGCCGCGCAACTTCAGGATCGGCTTGCCGATCGCGTAGGCGAGCGACATGGCGAGGATGGCGCCGAGCACGAGCGCCACGAACGGGTCCCAGGCGAATTTCGTCGTCAGCACCGCGCTGACATAACCGCCGACAATGCAGAACGCCGCCTGGCCGAGCGCGAGTTGGTGGGCATAGCCGAGCAGCAGGACGAAGCCCACCGTGCCCGCCGCCATGGCGCCGGCGGTTATTCCAACGCCGAGATGATAACCGCCGCCGAAAGCGATCGGATAAAGCGCCACCAGGCCGATGAATACGGCGAGGGCCGCCCATTTGCGTTCGCCCGGGGCGCGCGGCATTGCGGCGCTAACGCGAACCGCCGGCAAGCGAGGCGCGCCCGTAGACGAAAACCCCGCCGCGCACGAGCAGATAAACGAGCAGCACGCCGTAGCAAATCGCGTCCTTATAGGCCGACGAAATGTAGCCGGCGGCAAGCGACTCCACGATCCCGATCGCGAGACCGCCGGCGACGGCCAAGCCGGGCGAGCGGAAATTGCCGAATATCGCGCCGATGAAGCCCTTCAACCCGAATTCGATTCCGGCCAGCCAATTGGCCTGGGTCACGTTGGCGACAATGGCGCCGGCGAGCGCGCCGGACGCTCCCGACAAAGCGAAGACGATGATCGTCAACCGCTCAACTTCGATGCCCATCAGGCGCGCGGCCTGGACGTTGATCGAGCAGGCGCGAATGGCGCGGCCAAGATCGGTTCGCTTGATCAGCCAGAACGTCGCGGCCAGCAGCGCCGCCGTCGAGCCCCAAACCCAGAGCGACTGCATCGGAAGCGCGGCTTGAAACAGTTCGAAGACGCCCTCCCCGCTCAAGGCGGGGACCGACAGCGGATCTTTGCCGCCGATGACGAGCGCGCCCGTGCGCAGGATCGCCGCGACGCCGAGCGTGATCGTGACCTGAATAAAGGGCGGCGAAGCTCGAACCGGCGCCAGCGTCAGGCGTTCCTGCGCCATGCCGAGCGCGGCACCGACGAAAGCCGCCCCGGCGATGGCCGGCAACAGGGGCAGGCCGAGACCGATCAGCAACGCGGCCGCCACGCCGCCGATCATCACATATTCGCCTTGAGCGAAGTTGATGACGCCCGAGACGTTCATGCACAGCACGAAGCCGAGCGCCACCAAAGCGTAAATGCAGCCGGTCGTCAGGCCCGAGAGGGCGAATTGTGAGAACGTCGCGAAATCCAAAATCGTGACCGCTCCGTCCCGTTCCAATACGTCAAGTCATGCGTGGGTTGGAACGGGCGGCCCTTCTCGCGCCGAGCATTCGCTTCAAGCCGGTGTTTTCAAGATACCCTCACCCACTTGCCGCCCTTGAATTCCGACATGATCAGGCCGCGGATATCCTGGCCGATATGATCGGTCGGCGTATAGGTGAAGGGACCGTTGATTGCCGGCACGTCCTTGGCTTTTTCCAATGCGTCGCGAATGCCCTGGCGCGAACCGTCCGAGTTCTTCATCGCATAGTCGGTGATCAGCGCGGTATCCCAGCCCAGTGTGTGGAACAGCAGCGCCGGCTTGCCGAGCGCATCGGTGCATTCTTTGTAGATGCGCGTCACCTCGCCGCCGATGTCGGCCGCAAGCGCGCCCATGGGAATCAGGCCGAGCATGCCCTCGGCCTGCCCGCGGCCGCCAATGCCTTCGAAGAAGGCTCCCGTCACTGCAGCAAGCGAGACCGCCATCGGGACTTCGATCTTGAGCTGCTTGATCTGCTTGAAAATCAAGATCGAGGGATTGGCCGTCGATCCGTTGTAGAAAAAGTCGGGCTTGGCGTTGCGGATTTTCACCAGCTGGGCGTTGAAATTCGTGTCGGTGATCGCGAAAGTTTCCGCCGCCACCAACTTCATGCCGCCGGCCTCGGCATATTCCTTGATCTTCCGCGCCTCGAATTGGCCGAAGGCGTCGGTCGCGTTGAGCGTGGCGATAGTCTTGTAGCCCCGCTTGATCGCGAAATCGGCCGTGCCCTTCATGAAATCGCTGGCACCGGGCGCCACCTTGAAGAACCACGGATCGGGCGGGCGACCGAGCTCGTCGACGCCGCCGCCCGAGACGATCGGAACCTTGAACTCGCTGGCGATCGCCTTGATGCCGAGCGCCGTTTGGCTGCCGAGCGCCATCCAGATGGCATTCGTCTTGGCGTCGGACGCAAGCTTGCGGAATGCGTTGACCGCGTTGACCGGATTGGTCTCGTCGTCAAGCAGCTCGGTCACGATCTTGCGGCCATTGTGGCCGCCGCGCGCGTTCCAAGCCTTGGCATAGGCGCTGAGGCCATCGGCGTAGTCCTTGCTGAAGGCCGCGGCGGGCCCGGTCAGCGAGGCAATGGCGCCGATCTTGAAATCGTCCTTGCCTTGCGCGCGCGCCGGCATGCCGGCCGCCGCGAGAGTCGCGAGAGCGCCGGAGCGAATGACAAATTGCCTGCGGCTGACACCGACCATCTTCGAGCTTGCCAATTCATCCTCCCTTATTTGAAACGAACCGATTTCTTGAACGGCAATCGCCACTATGCGCTTTTCCGGCCGAAGTGCAACGCGCCGGCTAAGCTTGGCCCCACACATCGCGCGCGGTTTCGACGACCAGGCCGAGCTTGCGTTTTTCGTCGTCGATCGTCACGGGATTGCCCATGAAGTTGCTGGCGAAGCCGCATTGCGGCGACAGGCAAAGATCGTCGTGCGGCATGTGGCGCTCCGCCTCGCCGATGCGGCGTTTCAATTCTTCCTTGCTTTCGAGCCGCGGCGTTTTCGTCGAAACGAGGCCGAGCACGACGCGCTTGCCTTTCGGCACATGGCGGAGCGGGCGGAAATCGCCGGAGCGGTCGCTGTCGTACTCCATAAAGAAGGTGTCGATGGCGACGTTGCGGAACAGCACTTCGCTGACATATTCATACCCGCCGCGGCCCATCCATTTGCCGCGATTGTTGCCGCGGCACATATGCATGCCGAGTGCTACGCCCTTGGGCACGCCGGCGGCGATGCGGTTCAGGACACTGGCGTACATCTCGACGACCTTGTCGGGATTTTCGCCGCGTTTGCGCAGCGCCTCCTGCCCGCGCGGATCGCATAGCAGCGGCCAGGTCACGTCATCGAGCTGGACGTAGGTGCAGCCGAGCGCCGCGAGATCGCGGATTTCGGCGAGCCAGATGCCGACGGCGTCGTTCCAGAATTCGTCGAGGTCGGGATAGACCTTGGCGTCGATCGACGGCCGGCCGCCCCAGAAATGGAGCATGGTGGGCGCGGGCATCGTCGCCTTGGACGTGCGCTTCGTCGCGGCTTTGAGGAACTTGAAATGCTCGGTGAAAATGCCGCTTTTGCGCGTCAGCTTGCCGGTGACCTGAACAAGATGCCCCGGCAATTTCTCGACCCCTCCGGCATCCTCGAACGGCATGGCGGCTGAAATTGTTTTCGCGGCATCGACGAAGGTGATCGAGGTGCCGCCCAAGGCCAGCACGAAATCCTGATACCAGGAGCGGCGGCGAAACTCGCCATCGGTGATCGATTGGAGGCCGGCCTCTTCCTGGAGCTGGACGGCATCGCGGATCGCTTCGTCCTCGACGCTCTTGAGCTCGGCGTAAAGCGTCGAGCCGGTGACAGTGCGATATTGATCGCCCTCGATCGCCGCGCGCGCCTTGAGCAGCTTCTCGGGCCGCAACAGGCTTCCGACATGTTCGGCGCGGAACGGCGGCATCGGTCGTTCTCCCTTGTGCGTCCGCACGGATCGTCTTGCTCCAAGCGCGCTCCGCCGAATGTTCTCGGGCGACCTTGGCATAGTTCCCGAAGGTAGCCAATCGGATTGCTGGCGGCAATGCGGAACGCTGCAAGCGCGCAAGAACTTGGTATGCCGATCGGCGCAGCTATGGGTTCAGGGAGTCCCGGAGCCAGTCGCTCAAAAGTTTGATGGCGACGACCAGAACGACGAGCGGGACGGCTGGCCGGATGCAGGGCCGGGTCGGCGGGCTTGCGCTAATGTTGCGCGCCAAATCTTAGCCGTTCGCCGCGGCGGCCGTCGCTTCGAGTTCGATCTTGGCGCCTTCGGCGAGCAGCTCGGTTACGAAAACCATGGTCATGGCGGGAAAATGCTTGCCCATGATCTCGCGCCAGGCGCGGCCGATGCGCTTGCGCGCCGCGAGATATTCGGTCTTGCTTGTGCAATAGACCGTCATCCGGCAAATGTGCTCGGCCTTGCCGCCGGCCTCGGCCAACACGGCGAGAATGTTGCGCAGGGCCCGCTCGAACTGTTCGGCCATGTCCTCGGTGTGAAATCTTTGCCGCGCGTCCCAGCCGATCTAGCCGGCGATAAAGACAATCCGGCCGCCGCTGGCGACGACGCCGTTGGCATAGCCGATCGGCGCCGCCCAGTCCGCGGCTGGTTTCGGATATTTCGCGAGCCAGGACTTGACGAGCGCCACGTGATGCCGCGCCTCGCGGGCCATATCGAGGCAGAGCTTGCGCATGGCCTTGTCCTTGGCGCGGCGCGCGAGATCGACGAAACACCGGACCGCGTTGTTCTCGGCCTTGAGCGTCAGCGTAAACGCATGATGTTGTGCGCGTCCATCTGGCGCGCCAGCTCGACATAGCGCTCCGCTGCCTCGGCTTCGAACGCATGGATAAAGCCGCGCAATTGTTCGAGGCCGAACGCGACGTTTTTGCCGCCGGCGTATTGGGCGGCGTTATCGCGGCGAACCGGCTCGGATTTCGACTGCCACATCCCGGTCATAACGCGAACTCCTTTTCGAGCTGCGTCAAGTCGGTGCCGGCGCCGCCCGGCAGGCCGCCGAGCTTCGGTTGGAACGGCGCGCGAGCGCCGGCGTGGAGGACGCTAAGATTGAAACCGTCGTCGGTCATCAGGCGCCGCGCGGCGCGGGCCGCATCGGAGGTTTGCGCCACGCCCGCCGGGCGCACCATCTTGGCCCAATTGCGCTGATCAGGGCGGAAGGCGACGCAGGGGCTGAGTATTTCGACAAACGAAAAACCGGGATGCTTGATGGCGGCGACGATGAGCTTAGCCGTTCCGTTGGGGTCGCCAGAAAAGCCGCGGGCGATGAAATTGGCGCCCGAAGCGAGCGCGATCACCAGCGGATTGAACGGCCGCAAGCCGCTGCCGCCGGGCGTCAGCGCGTTGTCCCAATCGGGCTCGGTGGTCGGCGACGGCTGGCCCTTGGTCATGCCGTAAACGCGATTGGCCATGACGATGTACGTGAGATCGATGTTGCGGCGCGCGGCGTGCAGGAAATGATTGCCGCCGATCGAGAAGCCGTCGCCGTCGCCGCTGGCAACGAGCACCGTCAGATCGGGCCGCGCCGCCTTGGCGCGCTCGCCGGGCTTTCCAGAGTTTGGCGGTTGCCCGCCATACGGATAAAGCGAGCAACTCATCCTCAGCGATAGGTGCGTGCCGCCTGGTGGAGTGCCGCGACATGGCGAACCTCGTCGGTTGACGGCAGTAAGTGGGTCGGGAATGCGAGCCCCAGCACCCGGGCGATGCCCTGCCCATTGCCGAAGATCGGCACGCCGATCGTTCCGAGCCCGATTGTCGTTTCATCGCGCATCACGCCAAATTCCAATCGCGCAATTCGAGCTTCTCGACCGGCGTTCCGTGCATCGCGATGCCGGCGTTGTTGACTGCAATGTGCAGCTTGCCGAACGCCGCACCGACCGCGCGCGCCGCGGCTTCGACCGAGGCTGCATCCGAAACGTCGACGGTCAGCGCCAGAGCCCGCGCCCCGAGCGCCTCCACCTGCCGCTTGGCCGCGGCCAAAGCATCCGGCCGGATATCGGCCAGGGCGACGTTCATCCCCGCCCGCGCGAACGCGAGCGCGATCCCCAAGCCCACGCCGGATGCGGCGCCAGTTACGATTGCCGACTTGCCCGCGAAATTTTTCAAAATATCTCTCCGGTGCCTCGATGTGCAGCGGGATATTGGGTCGATCGGCGGCTTGCGATCAAGCGGCGATTGCACCGACGGCAAGACTCCAGCTCGCGCTCAAGTCAAATCACTCCGCCCGAAGATGCTGCAGCGCGCCGCGGGTATTCGGAATTTCATCGTTGCGTTTTCTTCGGGCACCCGGGTTAGCGGTAGAGACTATTGATTGCGTCGACGATGGTTTGTTGATCCGGGATCACCTGGCTTTCGAGGCTATCGTTAAACGGCATTGGAATATCGAGCGCGCCGACGCGGGTGACCGGCGCGTCGAGCCAATCGAACGCTTTTTCCATGACGATGGCGGAGATTTCAGCGCCGAAACCACCCGTCTTCCAACCTTCATGGGCCACGACGAGGCGGTTGGTTCGGCGAACCGAATCCAAAATCATGTCTTCGTCGAGCGGGCGCAGCGTGCGCGGGTCGATGACCTCGACGCTGATCCCTTCGCGTTCCAGAAGGGCCGCCGCCTGCAGCGCTTTCGCCACCATTGCCTGGGTCGCTATCACCGTCACGTCGCGGCCGGGCCGCTTGATGTCGGCCTTGCCCAGGGTAATCGCGTATGACTCCCGCGGTACCGGTTGCGGCGGCGCGAGATAAAGCAGCTTATGCTCGAGAAACACGACCGGGTTGTCGTCGCGGATCGATGCGATGAGCAGGCCCTTCGCGTCATAGGGCGTCGACGGCGCCACGACTTTGAGCCCGGGTATGTGCGTGAACCAGGCTTCGAGCGATTGGCTATGCTGCGCGGCGAGCCGGATGCCTCCACCTTGCGGTCCGCGAACGACGAGCGGAACTTTCGGCACGCCGCCATTCATGAAACGAAATTTTGCGGCCTGATTGACCAACATGTCCATCATCAAGGTGACGAAATCGAATATCTGCACCTCCACCACGGGCCGCAGGCCGGCAATCGCCGCGCCAATCCCGGTGCCGCAAAAGGTCGCTTCGGAAATAGGCGTATCGCGAACCCGATCGCTGCCGAATTTGTCGACGAGGCCTTTCGTGACGCGGAAAATGCCGCCGGTTGCGGCGATGTCCTCCCCGAGCAGGATAACCGACGTATCCCGCCCCATTTCCTGGGCCAGCGCTTCGTTGAGGGCTTCGGCATAGGATAGCGGCCGATCGCCCTTCGACGGCGGCTCGGCGTAACTAAAGGCGGGCGCGTAGACCGACGAAACCGCATCCGCCAAGGTCGGCTCGGGGCCGGCGCGGCCGTATTCGATGGCTTCGGCGATTTCACGCTCGATGCCGGCATGAATTAACTCAATCTTCCCCGCTTCGATCGGGAACTGTTCGGTCATGCGCGCGCGAAGCGACGGGATCGGATCGCGTGCCTTCCAGGCGCTCATCTCCGCATCGGTGCGTGGCTCCGGAAGATTGGCGCGCATGCTGTGAGGGCCCCAGCGCCACGTCATCGCTTCGATCAGAGACGGGCCTTCGCCGCCGCGCGCGCGCGCGACGGCGCCTTCCATGGCACGCCAGACGGCAATGGCGTCGTTGCCATCCACGGTGATGCCGGGAATGCGATAGGCCGCGGCGCGGTGCGCGATCTGGGCGACCGACGTCGTTGTGTGAAAATCGGTGTTGAGCGCATAGCCGTTGTTCTCGCAAACGAAAACCATGGGCAGGCGCCAGACCGCGGCGAGATTGAGCGATTCATGGAATACGCCCTGGTTGGCGGCGCCGTCGCCAAAGAATGCGACGACGATATCGTCCGAGCCCCGCAGCTTCGAGGCCAGGGCAGCGCCGGTGCCGAGCGGCATCGTCGCGCCAACGATGCCATTGGCGCCCAGGATATTCAGCCCAAGATCGGCGATATGCATCGAGCCGCCCAATCCCTTGCAATAGCCCGTCGCCTTGCCCATCAGTTCGGCCATCATGCGATCGAGCCGCGCGCCTTTCGCGATGCAGTGGCCATGCCCGCGGTGATAGCTGCCCACCGCATCGCTGGCGCGCAGATGCAGGCAGATGCCGGCGGCGATCGCCTCCTGCCCGGCATAGCTGTGCGCGGTTCCCTTGATCTGGCCGGCTTTGAACAGTTCAGTCGTCCGCTCTTCGAAGCGGCGAATGCGCTGCATCGTTTCATAGAGGCCGAGCATGACATCGGCCGGCGCCGCTACGTTGGCGCGCGCAGAAACTACGTCGATTTCCCGCTTGTCGTTCATCGCGCGCCCGGCTCCGTTAGAAAAACGTTTTCAACGCGCCCGTCACATTGAATTCGTCGTCTACCCGATAAAGCACCTTCCATTTGTCGAAAGCCGTGCACGGATGCGAGATTCCGAAAGCGAATACGTCGCCGACCTTGATGCCGGCATCGGCCGGATAGCTCATGTAGCAATGCTGGTCGTTGGACTTCGTGATCGCCCATTTCGGCGCCGGACCGTCGAGGCCGGAAAGCCGCTTGCCGTCGCGATATTGCCGCAGCGGTGCGGGATAGCCCAAATCATAGGGCAGGTCGCGAATGCCCATATTCATGACGGCGATGCCTTTGTCCTGCAGCGATACGACGCCGGCGAACATCTCGAGCGCGGGCTTGAAGGATTTGAGGGCGGAGACCGTCCCGTCGTCGGTTGCGAAGCCCTTGCGGCGATCCATGTTCGCGAGATGCGTCATGTAGAACCCGTGATCGTATGTCAGCGATGATCCGCCGCGCAGGACGATGCGCGTGCCGGGCACGTTGTTGACGCGTTTGAAATGATGGACCACGCGATCGAAATAGGCGGAGCCGCCGGCGGTCAGGATGACCTCCGGGCGTTTGGCGAATGCGCCCTTGCTGTTGGCATGCATGAACACATCGACGGTCAGCGCCAAAAGGCGGTCGACCTCCTTCATGGTTTCATCGTAAGTGTCCTTGGCGACAAGCCCTTCGTAACATTCGACTCCGGCAAAATCGAAAATGTCGCCTTCGCCCATGACGCGATCGATCAGGTCGGCCGCCTGCTCGAAGGTCCGGACGCCCGCCCGCCCGCCGGGCACGCCGACTTCGATCAGCACTTGGAGCCGCTCGCCGCCGCGTAATTTCTTGGCCCCATAGCGCCGCAATTCATCCAAGGTACCCGGTGAGTCGACGAGGCTGTAGATAGCGGCATTGGGATAGGCTTGGCGGATCGCGACAAGCTGCTCGACATTGGCTTTGCCGATGACTTCGTTGGCGATCAGGATATTGCGGATTCCCGTCGCCGCGACGACGGCGACCTGATGGATCGTCGCCGCCGTGATGCCCCACGAACCGCCGAATTCGACCTGCTCAAGATAGAGCTGCGGGCAGAAGCTGGATTTGCCGTGCGGCGCCAGCGACACGCCGTGGTGCTCGGCAAAGCGGCGCAAGAGCTGCAGATTGTTCGCGAGGTGGCCGTCGCGCATGACGAGCAACGGCAGCATCATGTCGCCGCGCAGGACGCTCCAGCCCTGTTTGCCGGCATCGGCGAGCCGCACGGAGCCCGTGCTCAGCGGCACGCCCTTGCTTGTCGCATCGAGCGGCGTATCGAGGATCGATTGAACGAAGGGGGTCATGGCGATAGCCCTGTGTTGGTGAAGAGGAAATACGCGAGATGCGGCTTAGTCGACCGGTTTGTATGCCAACGTCTCGATCTCGACCTTGCAATCGAGCATGAGATCGGAGCGGAGCGCCGAGCGGGCCGGCGGATCGACGGGGAAGAATTCAGCGTAGATGCGGTTGAAGCTCCAGAAGTCGCGGGGGTCTTCGAGCCAAACCGTCGTTTTCACGATGTCCGCCATGGTGCAATCCGCCTCGGCGAGCAATTCTTGGATCACCTCGAGAACGCGCCTGGTTTGCGCTTCGATTCCGCCGGCAACGACCGCACCGAATTTGTCGATCGCCGTGATGCCCGACACGAAGACCCAGTCGCCGGCGCGGACCACCTTCGACAATGGCATGCGATGAACGCCGCCGACCAGGATCGGCCCGCCGTAGCACTGCTTGCCGCCGCGCCGCGCGCCAGCCGGTGCCGATTTGGTTTTTGCTCGCGTCGCCATCCGGGACTCCTTTCAATCGATATCAGGTGAGATAAGCCAGTTTCATCTGTTCGCTGCGTAGCAACTCCTTGGCGTCGCCTTCCATCGCAACGCGCCCGAGCTGCAGCACGTAGCCGCGATGCGAGAGCGCGAGCGCCATATTCGCGTTTTGCTCGATCAGGATCACCGTCATCGCACGATCGCGATTGAGCCGCCGCAGCATATCGAATTGCTGATGCACGAAGCGGGGCGCAAGGCCCATCGAAGGCGAATCGAGGATGAGAACCTTGGGTTCGGAGATCAGCGCTCGCGCCATCGCCAGCATTTGCCGTTCGCCGCCGCTCATCGAGCCGGCCTTCTGCGAGCGCCGCTCGTCGAGGACGGGATAGAGCGCGAAGACGCGTTGCAGGGCCGGTTCGAGCGGCATCTCGCGCGTTTTGAGATAAAGGCCGATCTTGAGGTTTTCCAGCACTGTCAGCTCGGCAAAGACCTGGCCGTTCTCGGGGACGACGGCAAAGCCCTTGGCGATGATTTTCTCCGGCTTCAGGCCGTCGATGCGCTCGCCGCGAAAATGAACCGCGCCGTCCGTCGCCTTGACCAGGCCGAGAATCGATTTCACCAGCGTCGACTTTCCCGCGGCGTTGTTGCCGAGAATGCAAACGATTTCGCCCTCGTTGACGCGAAAATCGATGCCGTGCAGCACCTCCAGCGAACCGTAGGCCGCCTTGAGGCCGGAGATCTCAAGCAACGTCATAATGCGTTCCAAGATAGGCCTCGGCGACTTTCGGGTCGTCGATCACGCGATCCGGCCGATCGTCGGCGATTTTCCGGCCCCGATCGAACACGACGATACGATCCGAAACACCGAGCACCAGGCGCATATTGTGCTCGACGACGACCAGCGTGTAGCCGCGGTCGCGGATGCTCTTGAGTGTCGCCATGATCTCGACGCGTTCGACGGGGTTCATCCCCGCGGCGGGCTCGTCGATCAAGAGAAGCCTGGGCTCCGAAGCCAGGCACATGGCAATCTCGAGGCGGCAGCGATTGGCGAAGCTGAGGCTGCTCGCCGGCTCGTTCCAGCGCTCCGGACCGAAGCGGCCCGGGAACATATCGAGGATAGCGATGGCGCGCTCGCGCGCGCGCGCCTCTTCGAGCCGAAATCCTCGGCCAGCAAGAATCGAACTCGCAAATCCGGCGCGCAGCGTCGGGTGCATGCCGCACAGGACACAATCGAGCACGCTCATGCCCGGGAAGATCTCGCGCGTTTGGAATGTCCGCGCGAGTCCCAGCCTGCGAATATCGTGCGGCTTCAGGCCGTCGATCCGCCGCGTCGATCCATCGGCCGGACTGAACTGAATTTCGCCCGAATCCGGCTCATGGAAACCGGCCAGGAGGTGGAAGAAAGTAGTTTTTCCCGAGCCGTTCGGGCCGATCAGGCTGACGATTTCGCCCTTGCTCACGTGAAAATCGACGCCATCGATCGCGATAAGCCCGCCGAACCGCTTCGTCAGACCCTTGACGGCGATCAGCGGCGAAGCGCTCATGCCGGCGTCTTCCGCAATTTGCCGCGCACGAAAGCGGCGACTCCATCCGGGCTGGCGTTGATCAGGACAATGATCAGGACGCCGAATATCATCAATTTCCATTCCTGCAGGAAACGCAGGTACTCGAGCGCAAATACGAAGGCCATCGCCGTCAGCGCGGCGCCCGCGACGCTGCCGCGGCCGCCCACGATAATGATGATGAGCAGATCGATCAGCCGGTTGAGCCCGAAGGACGTTGGATCGATGTAACGCACGAAGTGCGCGTCCAGGCTGCCCGCCAATCCGGCATAGGCACCAGATAGGCAGAAAGCCAGCGTTATTGTCGCCGGAATATTGACGCCCACGCCACGAGCCGCAAGCCGATTCTCCCGGATCGCATAAAAGGCGCGCCCGAACCGCGTCGCCTTGATACGCCAAGCGAGAACAACGCTCGCCGCCGCGAAGGCAAGGATCAAATAAAAGACCGTGGTGTTGGTATCGGCTTTGAAACCGACGATGGACGCGGGCGGAATCCGCGAAATGCCGCCCCAGCCGTTGGTGAGCTCGGTCCAATTGATAAACAGAGTGAGCGCGATCGAATGAAAGGCAAACGTGACCATCGCGAGATAGGGACCCGTCAGACGCACGGCCGCCCGCGCCATGACGAATGCCGCGGCCGTTGGCAGCAGGATCGCCGCGCACAGCGCCGCCGCGAAGGGCACGCCAAGCTCGCGGGTCAAAAGCGCGGACGTGTAGGCGCCGATGCCGAAGAATGCGACGTGGGACATGGCGAGCTGGCCGCACATCCCGATCAGAATATTGTAGCCCGTCGCCAGGATCACGACGATCAGGGCGATGCACGCATTGTAGATGAGGTAATCTTCGCCGCCCGCCAGGTACGGAAACAGACCGATGCCGGTCGCCACGGCGGCGAAGCACGTTATGCGCAGCCATCGATTCGCCGCGATGCCGCTTGGGCCGCTTCGCGTCGCCGATGCAGTATCGCCGGTCAAGCCTCGACAAAGCCCCGGGGCCGCTGGCCGAGGATGCCCTGCGGCCGGAAATACAAAACAGCGATGAACACCGAAAATACGATCACGTCCTTGAAGGCCGACGAGACGTAGCCGGCCGCCATCGCTTCGATCAGGCCGATGCCGATGCCGCCGACAAGCGCGCCGGGGAGGCTGCCGAACCCGCCGAGAACCGCGGCCGCGACGCCCTTGATCATCATCGCCGTGCCGCCCGTCGTCGCGACGTAATGGATCGGACCGATCAGTGCGCCGGCGGCGCCCGCCATCAGGTAGCTGATGGCAAAGCCCAGGCCGAGCATGGCGACGACATTGATGCCCATCATCGCCGCCACCTCGCGGTTCTCGGCCACGGCGCGGAGCGCGATGCCGACTCGCGTCCGATTGATCGCGAAGTGGAAGACACCGATCAAGAGCAAGGCGGTCGCGACGATGAAAACGTAATGCGTGCGGACGATCAGCTCGCCGATCGACCAGACCTGATCGAACATCGGCGGGAAAATCATCGTCTCCGATCCCCAGATCTTGGTGGCGCCGTCCTTGAGGATCATCGACATGCCGATCGTCGCGATCAGAACGATGGCGTGGTCGGCTTTGTAGAGCCGGAAATAAACGCCGCGCTCCAGGGCAAAGCCGGCCGCCGCCAAGACGATCAGGGCGAGCAGAATGGCCGGGATGACGGGTATCCCGACCATGACGACGAACGTGTAGGCCAGGATTCCGCCCAGCATGAAAATTTCGCCGAACGCGAAATCGAGCAGCTTGGCCGTGGCCCAGATCAACGTCAGGCCGATTGCGACCAAAGCGTAGATGCTGCCAAGCGTCAGCCCATTGACGAGTTGCTGCGCGAAGATCATGCCGCCCGGTCCGGCGGGATCCGCCCGCCTAGTAGTTCTCCTTGACGATCTCCTGCTTGCCGTTGACGAGTTTGGTGATGTGCACGACGCTCATCGTTTCGCCGTCGGGCTGGACCGAGACCGGGCCGAGAATTGTCGGAGCGTTCTGGACTTTGTAGAACGCGTCGCGGATGCCTTCGCGGCTGAGATTGTCGCCGGCCTGCCGCAGCGCGGCGAATAGCACCTGCATGCCGGCATATTGCACCATGGGAAGCAGCATGTCGGCGTTCGGGTACTTCGCCCGATAGGCCTTGATGAACGAATGCAGCGCCGGATCTTGCGAAAGTTCGCCGAGGAAACCGGATCGGAGGATCATTCCCTCGAGGTTCTTGGCGCCGCCGGCTTCCTCGATGAATTTCGCGGTCGTCATCTGGTCGAAACCGAGCAGCGGAACGTTGCCGGGGATGAGCTGGCGGATCGTGCGGATGATCTTCGTCGCTTCGTTGCTGTGCCCCTGTACGAAGATCGCGTCGGGATTGGCGGCGCGGATGCGCGTGACCTGCGCGCTCACGTCGGGATCGCCGGGCTGCACTTGCTCGACCGCCACCGGCTTCACGCCGTTGGCCTCGATCGCGCGCAAGAAGATCGTAGCCGCGTCGCGGCCCATCTCGTCGTTGCCGTAGATCGCGGCAATGCGCTTGTAACTCGTTTCCTTCGCCACGTATTGGGCGAATTTGCGGTCGAGAATGCTATTTGGCACGCGCGCGGCGCGGAATGTCCATTTCGATCCGGTTTTGGTGATCCCTTCGGCGGTCGACATATTGGCCATCGCAATCTTGTGTTCGTCCGCGACAGGGATCGTCGCAAGCGTATGACCGCTCGTGCCGCCCTGCATGAGGACATCGACTCGGTCGCGCTGGATGAGTTTGAGGGCCGCCTGAACCGAACCCTGCGGAGTCGAACCGACATCCTCGGTGATCAGTTCGATTTTCCGCCCATTGATGCCGCCCTTGGCATTGATCTCGTCGGCGGCGAACACCGCGGCGTCGCGCAGCGGCACGCCATAGCGCGCGAGATCGCCAGTCAGCATCTGCAGCGAACCGACTTTGATCGTGGTCTTTTGCTGCGCCACGGCAATGTCCGCGCCGATGACCGCGAGGGTCGATATGGTTGCAAGTAGAAATGCGCGTCGGCCGTTCGTCATGGTGCTTCCTCCCTGGATTGATCGTTCTGCTAAGCGGCTGAGATTTGGCCTTGATTGACTTGTTCGATTTCGAGTTTCGGAGATGCGCTGATCGTTCGTTTTGCCCCTTCGGACAGGTGAGCGCGAATCGTCCGGCGCGTCGCTTCGGCGTCGCGCGCAAAATAGGCGTCGGCGATTTCGCGATGTTCGCGGCGCGAGACCGCGGGATCGCCGGCCTCGCCGATGGCGAGCGCCCAAACCCAGCGAATTTGCTTAAGACAATGATCGTACGCTTCGACCAGCCGTCGATTGGGGCATGGCGCGATCAAGGACCGGTGAAACTCCAGATTGAGCCTGTGATAAGCGACCTTGTCGTCGGCGCGTTCCGTGGCCAGCATGACCTGGGCGATAGCGTCGCGATCGTCGCGCGTGGCGGCGGCGCAGGCCAAGGCGGCGGCTTCGCTTTCGAGAATCGTCCACATTTCGTAAAGCTCGACGACATCACTGTGCTCGAGGCGCCGAATCACCCGCGCATTGCGTCCCTCGCGCGCAATCAGACCCGACCGCTCGAGGCCGATGATGGCCTCGCGAAGCGATGCGCGGCTGATGCCGAGCTGCCGTGCGATCAATTCTTCGACGAGCCGGGCGCCCGGCTTCAGCCGCCCGTCGAGTATGAGCTGCTCGATCCGGCGCGCCACGCGCTTCGACAAGGTCGGGATGTGCAGTTCCGAGCGAAGCGTGCCGACTGCATCGAGGACATCTTCCATTGGGAAAGAATGCCCAAGCACACCGCAATCTGTCAATCGACGACCGACGGCCGCGGACCGTCGACGGTCGACTGGCTTTCGACGGATTGCTATGGTGATATATATAGAGTGTGGAAATTTCGATGACCCTGACAATGAGCCGTGTCAAGGCAAGCAACGAATTCGTCGCCGGCGAACTTTGCGCGCCGCTGAAGGATATGTCGGGCGAGCGCGCAAGCAAGGGTACGCTCGGCGCATTGCTGGCGAGCGAAGGTTACGTATTTCTCCGCAACGTATTGCCGCCGGCGGACGTCATGGCCGCGCGCGCCGAAGTGCTCGAACGGCTTGCTTCCGTGGGCGAGGTCGTGGCGCCGGCAATCTCCGCCCGTTGGAGCGGGCAAAGCCGGCGCGAGGAGCTTGCGCCCGACCTGGGTGCCTTTTGGCAATCGGTTTGCGAAGGGCCCAATCTCCGTCGTCTCAGTCACGGTCGGGCCATTTACGCGATCGTCGAAGAAATCATCGGCGCGCAGCCGATCGCACAGGATTTTCTCTATCTCCGGGCCGGCGTTCCCGGAACCGCAACCGATCTTCATTACGACTATCCCTTCTTCGCCCGGAAAAGCCGCAAAGTTGTGACGTGCTGGGTGCCGATCGGCCCCGTTCCTATCGAAGAAGGACCGCTGGTCATCGTCGAGGGTTCGAATCAATTCGCAGACCTGTTGAGCGATGTGACATCGCTCGATGTCGTCGAATATCCGCAAAAGCGGGCCGCATTCGAGCAGAAAGTGGCCGAGTTTGCCCGCGCGCGAGGCAGCCGGTTGCTGACCGCGGACTTTCAGCCCGGCGACATCGTGGTGATGAATATGTTCACCTGCCACGGCTCGCTGGACAATTACACGCCCGATAATCGTATTCGCCTATCGTTCGATCTGCGGTTTCAGCCCGCGAGCGAACCGCGAGACGAACGCTTCTTCGGGAAAAGTCCGATCGGGATCACCGGCCGCGGCTATGCCGAGCTCAACGGGGCCAAACCCCTGGGGCGGAGCTGGCATCAGAGATGAGCGCCGGCGCCCGCACCAAGCCATCGCGCTATGGTCGGCGCCGGCCCGGCATCGACCTTGCATAGGCCAAACGCTCGGCCACGGCGACGTCGCCTGTTGGATGCCGGTTCGAGCGAACGTTACGCTTGCTGCTCGCGAAGAATTTGACGATGTTCTTCCGGTTCGCCGACCGAGTCGGCCAGGAAGGATGCCCGGCAGAATGTACACGCGGCAACGATCACGAGTGCTCATCGTCGGAGCCGGTCCCGCGGGGCTCGTCCTTGCGCTCGAGTTAGGACGCCGCGGCGTCGCCGTCACGCTGCTGGAAGAGGACACGGAACCGCCGCGGATTCCCAAGGCGAATGCCACGACGGCGCGCACCATGGAGCATTTCCGGCGCCTCGGCTGCGCGAAGCGCATCCGCGAGCTGGGCCTGCCCGACGACTATCGGCAAGACGTCGCCTATTTCACCCGGTATTCCGGATTTGAGTTGGCCCGGCTCAAAGGCAACACGCGGCGGCAGGCGATATCGTCGCGCTCGGCGATCGATCCGCGCTGGCCGACGCCTGAGCCGCTGCACAGGGCGCAGCAAATGCTGATCGAGCCGGTCTTGCTCGATGAAGTCGCGAAGCATCCCTCGATCGAATTTCGATCGGGCTGGCGCGCGCTCAAGATTCGAAAATCGCCGCGCGGAGTAGCGGTAGAAGCCTTGGATTGCGCCCAGGAAACGACATCCACGCTGGAAGCCGACTACCTCGTCGGTTGCGAAGGGCCGCGCAGCCCGACACGCGAGGCGATGGGGGGTGCATACGAAGGCCTCAGAGAAGAGGATCGGGATTTTTTGGGCGGGCGGATGCTCTCGATCTATTTCAAGTCGCCGGAGTTCTACGCCGCCACCGGGCATGCGCCGGCCTGGCAATATTGGGCCCTCAACCGGCAACGCCGCGCCGTCGCGGTCGCTATCGACGGCAAGGATCATTTCACCATGGGCGTGCAGCTTGCGCGCGGCCAGGTGCCGAGCTTGCAATTCGCCGCCGAATGCATCGCGCAAACCATGGGACGCAACTATCGTCATGACGTCATCGCTTTGTCGGAGTGGACGGCGGGATTCATGCTCGTCGCCGACAAATTCGTCGATGATTCGGAAAATCCGCGTTTATTTCTGGCCGGCGATTCGGCGCACCTTTTCACGCCGACCGGCGGACAGGGTTACAACACCGCGGTGGACGACGCCGTGAATTTGGGATGGAAGCTGGCGGCGGCCTGCGACGGGTGGGGCGGCCCGCATCTTCTGGCGAGCTATGAGACCGAGCGAAAGCCCATCGCGCACCGCAACACCGGGTTCGCGCGGGCGATGGCCGAAAGCATCGGGCGGATTCCGGTTCCGCCCACGATTGAAGACGAAACGACGGAAGGCGCGCTGGCGCGAGCAGAGCTCGGTCGCAAGCTTGACGAACACGCACACCGGGAGTTCGACATTCCGGGCATTCATCTCGGCGCGATCTATCGCGACTCGCCGATCGTCGGCGGCGACACATCGGGCGCGCCGGCCGACGATTGGAGCCGTTACACGCCAAACACGACGCCGGGCGCGCGCGCCCCCCATTTGTGGCTCGCCGGGGACGTGTCGATATTCGACCGCTTCGGCAATGGCTTCACCCTGCTCGTGCTGGGCTCTCGCGACAATGGCGCGGAGCGCGCGACGGCGGCGGCACAAGCGCTGGGTATTCCGCTCGATGTGCTGCGCGTCGGCAATACCGAAGCGCGCGATATCTACGGTTATGATTTCGTGCTGATCCGCCCGGATCATCATGTCGCCTGGCGGGACAATGCCGTGCCCGCCGATTGCATGGCATTGCTGAAGCGCGTCAGCGGCTTTGCCGCGCGCTAAGCCGCGCGTTCGCGCCAGGTCCGGCTGAATACCACGCGGCCGTTTTCTCGCGCTTCGATCGAGTGCTCGAGAAACAGGCCCGCGCCTTCGTCGCGGACCACGCCGCGCACCAGCGTTTCCGCGCGCCAATCTTGCCGCGCGAAAAGGCAGTGCGTTTCGGTTTCGACTTCCGCATTCGCCGGATGCTGCGGGGCTGTCCGGAAACGCCGCGTCGTGGCCTCGCCGATCGTCGTCCCGATTTCCTCGATCGCGCCTTCGCCGATGTCGTCGGCGATTTCGACGACGTGGGCACCAGTGCCCGGTTCGATGAACGCCCGGCGCCGATAGGCGCCGGCGCGTATTTCGCGATAGCGCAATCCGGGTGCCGCCTCGGGCGCGGGCATCGAATGGCTGGCGCCGCGCGTGTCCGGCGCCGCCGGCAAGGCGAGGCAACTGCGGGCGCAGGCGATCGCAACTTCGGCCCGCCGGGCGGGCGGCCAGAGCGTCGGCCAATAGCCGATCGACAGCGCGAGGCGAAGACGATGACCGGCGGCGACCGAGTCCGCGACATTGTTCATCCGGATCGTCAATTGCCGCGCGGCGCCAGGCGACACGGGAACGATTTCGGAGAAATCGTCGCTGAGGTCGAGCCTGTACGCGCCCCAGGCGATGCGGCGCGAGCGGCCATCGGCGGCAACGTCGCAGAGCCGGACGACAATGTCGGTCGGCGCCGATGCAGTCACGGTCAGCATCACCGCTGGCGCGCCGAGAATCTCCTTGTCCTCGGCGAGCGGCGGCGAATCGAAGCATAGGGATGCCGCATCGTCCTCGCGTTGCTCGCCGGGCAGTTCCGGATTCAGTCCGGTCGTGAAGATCGGCATCGGCTCTCCGCCGCAAAGTCCGACGGTAAGCGCCACGGGAATTGCCCGTTCGATCTCCGCCCCGGGCGACGATCGCAGACCTTCGCTCCCGAACCAGTAGGTTTCGCTCGCATTCGGCGGCGGCGGCCAATGGTCGAGCCCGATCCAACGGCCCGGCCGGTCTTCCGGTGTCGGCGCAACGCTGAAACCGCGCGGCAGCCAGGCGCGCAGCAGCGGCTCCCGCATGATGCCGGTGTCGCGCCCCTTCAACCAATGATCGAGCCAGCGCAGCGTTTCCTGGAGATAGCCGATAGCGGGACCGGGAATGCCGAAATGCGGATAGCGATGGCCCCACGGTCCGACGATCGCGCGGCGCGGCACCGATAGACCGGCGAGCGTGCGCAGCATCGCGTCGGCGAAGGCCGGATCGGCCCAGCCGGCCGCAAGCATGACCGGGCAAGCGATGCGCCCGAAATCCTCGGCCACCGATTCGGCGCGCCAATACTCATCGCGCAACGGATGGCCGAACCATTCCGCGCCCATCGGCCGCACGGCTTCGAGCCGGGCGAGCCACATGTCCCGCCATCGCGCGCCAACGATGGCGGGATCGGGCGGGCGCGTCGCATAGCTGATCTGGGCGACGATCGAATTCGCCGTCGCGGTGGAGCGGCATCCGCCCGGATAGCGCAAGGCATAGCGATCGTCGACGCCGGCGGCGCACACGACGGTCTTGAGCGCCGGCGGGCGCCGCGCCGCCGTTTGCAACGCGATGGCGCCGCCCCAGGACAGCCCGAACATCGCCGACCTCGCCCGAGCACCAGGTTTGGCGCGCGAGCCATTCGATCACGGCGGCGGCGTCTTCGGCGTATTGCGCGCCGAACTGGTTGCCATAGAGGCCTTCCGAATCGCCGGTGCCGCGCACATCGACGCGAATGCAGCCATAGCCGTGTCCCGCGAGATAGCCATGCGTGGCCGTGTCGCGGATCGCCGTCATGTCGCGCTTGCGATACGGCACGAATTCGAAAATCGCCGGAACGCGCTCGGCCGGCATGTCCGGCAGCCACAGCCGCGCGGCAAGACGCGTGCCGTCGGGCAGCGGAATCCACAAATTCTCGATTTCGCGCGTTCGATGCGGAAAGTCGGTGACGCGCCGCATGCGACCCGCTCAGCCCGCTCTTGCAGCGCGCGGTTGGCCGATCGCGCGCCCGGCCTCGGCGGGCCGCGATAGCGACTCTTGCTGCGTGAAAATCGCTTGGGCTTTCGACAATATCGCCGGCGCGGCCGGCGCGGCGCGGCCGGTTTTGGTGTCGACGTGGATCATCATCTGCTCGGCCGTCGCCAGCGCCGCGCCGGTTTTTCCATGCAGCATGCGGTGGAAGAGATGAAGCCGTTTAGCATCGACTCCGAGCACTTGCGTCGCGATCGAAACCGGCTCGAGCCCGGCGACCTGGCTGAGATGCGCCAAATGCGTTTCGGCGGTGAAAAAACTGCCGCCGGCCGCGCGATAATCCTTGTCGACGCCGATCAGCGCGAGGAACGCATCCGTCGCCTCGCCGAACAGGCGCAGATAGGACGATTCGGACAAGTGATTGTTGTAGTCGACCTGATCCGGCCGCACGACGGTGTCGTAGAGCCGCAGCGGCTGCGAATATTCCGGCGCCGCGCGCGGGCTGGCGCGATGCGCCCGGTCAATGAGCCGGCTTTCATGCTCGGCCACGACTTGCCCCGAGGCGAAATCCTGCGTCTTCAGCGCCTGCAGGATGGCGACGAGCCCGTCGTCGCGCTTTCGCTCCAGCTCGCGCAACGATAGCCCCTTGGCTTGGACGTCGGATTGCGCCGCGATCTTGTCGATGAACGCCTCGGTCAAATCCGGCACATCCATGAGCTTGGTCCACGGCCATTTCAGCGCCGGGCCGAATTGGGTCATGAAATGGCGCATGCCGTCTTCGCCGCCGGCAATGCGATAAACCAGGAATGTCCCCATCATCGCCCAACGCAGACCCGCGCCGAAGCGCACGGCGTCGTCGACGTCCTCGACCGTCGCGACATCGTCATGGACCAGCCAAAGCGCCTCGCGCCAAAGGGCTTCGAGCAGCCGGTCGGCGACAAACCCGTCGATTTCCTTGCGGATCGTCAGCGGCCTCATGCCGATGGCGCGGAAAAATTCCGCCGCGCGTGCGATGGCCGCCGGCGCCGTCTTGGCGCCGCCGCACAACTCGACCAGGGGCAGCAGATAAACCGGATTGAACGGATGGGCGACCATGAAGCGCTCGGGCCGAGCCATGTCCGACTGCAGCCGCGACGGCAACAGGCCCGAGGTCGATGAGCAAACGAGCGTCGCCGCGGGCGCGTGACGATCGATCTCGGCCAGCATCCGGCGTTTGAGTGCTTCCTCTTCGGGCGCGCTTTCCTGGACGAGGTCGGCATCCTCGACCGCCGCCGCGACGCTGCTTGCCATGCGCAGGCGGCCCTTGACCGGCGGCGGCACCAGCATGAGGCGATTCAAGGCGCGATCGGCGTTCGCCACGACCTCGTTCAGCCGGCGCTCCGCCGCGGGATGCGGATCGTAAATCGCGACGTCGATTCCGTGCCACAGCAAGCGCGCGGCCCAGCCGGCGCCGATGACGCCGGCGCCGATGCAGGCCGCCCGCCTTATCGACGACACCGCCCGGCCCTCAGCCGCGCTTTTTGAGCTTGAGCTTGCGGCGCACGTCGTCGGGTCCCAGCACGGCGACGTTCATCGCCGTCAAAATCGCCTTGGCGCGCTCGACAAGTTCGGCATTGGTCGCAAGCCGGCCGCGCGACAAATAAATATTGTCTTCGAGGCCGACGCGGACATTGCCGCCCGCCAGCGCCGCCATCGCGACATAGGGCAGTTGCATCCGGCCGATCGAAAATGCCGAGAAGATGCTGTTCGGCGGCAGTTGATGGACCATGGCCATCAGCGTCGTCGGATCGTCCGGCGCGCCCCACGGTATGCCGAGGCAGAGCTGGAACATGACCGGATCGTCGATCAGCCCTTCGCGAAGCAATTGCTTCGCGAAGGCGAGGTGCCCGGTATCGAACACTTCGAGCTCGGGCCGCACGCCGAGCTCCCGAACGCGCCGCGCCATGGCGCGCAGCATGCCGGGCGTGTTCGTCATCACGTAATCGCCTTCGGCAAAGTTCATCGTCCCGCAATCCAGCGTGCAGATTTCGGGCAGGATATTTTCCACATGCGCGAGCCGCTCGGCGGCGCCCACCATGTCGGTGCCCTCGGCGCGGAGCGGCAATGGGGTTTCGGCGCCGCCGAAAACGAGATCGCCGCCCATTCCGGCGGTGAGATTCAAGATCATATCGACGCCGGATGCGCGGATGCGCTCGGCGACCTCGGCATAGTGCTTGGGATCGCGGCCGCCCTTGCCGGTCTTGGGGTCGCGCACATGGATGTGGGCGATCGCGGCGCCGGCCTTCGCCGCCGCGATCGCGCTGTCGGCGATGGCCTTCGGCGTCACGGGCACGTGCTCGCTCTTGCCCGCCGTATCGCCCGCGCCGGTCACGGCGCAGGTGATGAAGACCTCCCAGTTCACGCGCGCCTGGCCGCGCTATCGGCTACGCCGTCCACCAGCGCTCGATGCATTTCCAGCCGTCGAGGCCGTAATTCGAGCCGAGCGTCGCGCCGCGCGCGATCTTCTTCGATCGCGCATCGACGAAGTTGGCGTACATCGGAACGATGACGCCGCCTTCGTCGCGCACCAAGAGTTGCATCTCGCGGTACATGGCACCCCGCTTCGCATCGTCGAGCTCGGAGCGCGCGGCAACCAGCAGTTGATTGAAACGCTCGTGGTTCCAATGCGTGTCGTTCCAGCGCGCCTCCTTGGCGTAGACCTGGCTGAACATCCAATCTTCGGTCGGCCGGCCGGCCCAGAAGCACATGACGAAGGGCTTCTTGGTCCACACGCGCGACCAATAGCCGTCGTTCGGCTCGCGCACGACGTTGACCTCGATGCCGGCCTTGGCCGCGTGCTCCTTGAACAGGATCGCGGTATCGACCGCGCCCACGAAAGCCGCATCGGCGGCCGAAAGGTCGACCTTGAGCGTCGAATGCCCGGCCTTCTTGAGATGGAACTTGGCCTTCTCCGGATCGTATTCGCGCACCGGAAGATCTTTCGCGAAATAGCGGTTCGCCGGCGTGATCGGGCTGTCGTTGCCCGGCAGTCCGTGGCCGCGCAGGATCGTCTGCACCAGCGCCTTGCGGTCGATCGCGTATTTGAGCGCGAGCCGCACGTCATTGTTGGTGAAAGGCTCGACGTCGGTGAACATCGGCATGGTGAAATGCTGCGTGCCGGTTGTTTCCTCGATGGCGATGTTGGGATTGCGCCGCAGCAGCTCGAGCGCCTTGATATCGACGCCGCCGATGGCATCGACTTCGCCGGTGACGAGCGCGTTCATGCGCGTCGCCGGGTCGGGGATTCCGATGAGATCGACGTCGTCGAAATGGGCGCGCCCGGCCTTCCAGTAATTGGCGGCGCGTTTCAGCGTCATGCGCACGCCGCGCTGGTGCGAAACGAGCGAATAGCCGCCGGTGCCGTGCGCGGGCTCCCAATCGATCTTGCCGTCCTTCGCCGCGCCGATGACGAGCTGATAGCTCGTCGTGAGATAGGGAAAATCGGCGTTGCCGGCATTGAGCTCGAATACCACCGTGCTCTTGCCGTCGACCTTGATGTTGACGATCGGATCGACGATGCCTTTGGCACCCGATTTCGAATCCGGGCCGCGATGCTGGTTGAACGAGGCGACGACGTCTTCGGCATCGAGCGTCTTGCCGTTATGAAAGGTGACGCCGCTGCGCAGCTTGAAGGTCCAGGCTTTGGCGTCCTTCGAGGGTTCGACGCTCTCGGCGAGCTCGGGCGTCAGCTTCCCGTCGGCGCCCACTTCCATGAGATTGTTGTAGACGGCGCCCCAGAGACCGATGTTCGTCAGCGCGCCGGTGCCCCAGGTGGCGGGATTGTGCGAATCGGTCGTATTTGCGCCGCCGAGGCCAAGACGGAACCGGCCGCCCTTCTTCGGCGCCGGTTGCGCCGCGGCCGCGCGCGGCAAAGCCAGCGCCAGCGCCATGGCGCCGCTGACCGCAAGAACGCGCCGGCGGCTTTGTTCGTAACCCTTATTCTCGCTCATGCAATTCCTCCCTTTGACCGTGTGTACACGCCGGTTCGATTGCGATTCGAAACGGGGCAAACAATTTTCTTGGGTTAGTAGGTCGCGATCGGCGTGCCGCCCGCCGATTCGTTCGGCGGCCAGACTTCTGCAATTCGGCCGCCCAATTCACCGACAATCGACGCCGCTGAGGGTTCGTAGAATAAGTTATAGTGTTCGCCAGGATCGCGCCAGTGGTCAAAGAGTTCGCCCCATTCGGGCCGGCGCGGATAGACGGTGTATCGCCAGCGATCGGTGATCAGCGTCTGATTGTACTGATCGGGGATCGCACGCGGATGATACTCGCCCAGCACGATATCGCGCGCCGGCGCCGTTTCGCCGCGCAGCTGGCGGGCAAGGCTCAATCCTTCGCCGCCATCGCCCGCGACCCCGCACAGGTCGAGCAACGTCGCCTTGACATCGACATGGCTGGTCAAGCCGCGGACGACGCCGGCGCCGACGCCGGGCCCGGCGATGACGAACGGAACTTGCAACAGCTGCCGATAAGGCGGCGGCCCTTTGCGCAGCAAGCCGTGGTCGCCGAGAAGCTCGCCATGATCCGACGTGAAGACGACGATCGTGTCTTCGGCCCGGTCCAGCGCTTCGAGCGTGCCGAGAACGGCGCCGATCTTGGCATCGATCATGGCGATGGAGCCATAAGTGTGCGCGATCATCAGCCGCTGCGTCGCCTCGCCGATGCCCTCGGTCGTCGTCATGAACCCCTGCTCGCGTGGACGATCTGGCGCGAGCAGGAAATCGACATAGCTCTTGCCGCTTTCACCGAGCGCGCGTTCGCCGCGGGCACTACGGCGGATGTAGTCGGGCATTCGATCGAGTTCTCCGGGGACGATCGACGGCATCGGCGTGTCGCGCGGATCGACCAGATCGCACCACGGTGCCGGCGGCGTGAAGGGGTGATGCGGGTCGGGGAACGAGACATAGAGAAAAAACGACTCCTGCCGCCCAAGCGAGCGCAGAAACCCGGTCGCGCGGTCCGCGATCCAGCTATTGTAGTGATGGCTCTCGGGTACCGCGCATTTCCAAACTTCGTCGAGATCGGCGGGCGGCGGCGCGAGCGCGCGCCCCCGCTGATACTCCGCGGCCATGGCCGGCGCCGATCGACGCAGCCACGCCGCGTAATGACCGCCTTCGGTTGCGGCGACGGATTCGCCGATGACGATATCGGCGGTTTCGAATCCGAAATACGGACCGCGCCAGGCCTCGGCTTCCGGCAGCCGCCAGAATGCGTTCGATTCCGGCATGCGAAGTTCCGCCGCCGCCAGGATCGGCTGGAAGTGGAACTTGCCGATTCCATGCGTGCGATGGCCAGAATTGCGGAACGCATCCGAGAGAAGCTCGACCTCGCTCGAAAGCGCGATGCCGTTGCGAACGACTCCGTGGCGGCGCGCGTATTGCCCCGAGAAAATCGTCGCGCGGCTGGGCGCGCAAATCTGATTTGGCGTGACATGCGCATCGAGCCTCGCGCCGCGGCGCGCCATTCTCTCGATAACCGGGGTGCGCGCCACGGCGTTGCCATAGCAGGACAGACTGTCGGCCCGCATTTGATCGGCCATGAAGAGTATCAGGTTCGTCATGCCGTCTCCGTGGCCATGCGCCGCCGCGCCAAGGTGCGATCGAGCCAATCCGGGTCCATCTCGGGTACCGATGTCAGCAGCAGCTCGGTGTAAGGATCGAAGGGCGGCGCGAAGATTTGCTCTTTCGATCCTGCGGCAACGACGCGCCCATCTTTCATGACGACGACTTCGTCGGCAACGGCGCGCACGGTGGCGAGATCGTGGGTGATGAAGACCAAGGTCAGGCCGTGCTCGCGCTGCAGGCGGCACAGCAATTTCAGCATTTCCTCGGCGACGATCTGGTCGAGCGCCAACGTCACCTCGTCGCAGATCAACAGCCGCGGCCCGGCCGCCAGCGCGCGCGCGATCGCGACGCGCTGCTTCTGGCCGCCGGAAAGCTCGCCGGGCAATCGGTCGCGATAGGTCGCGGGATCGAGCTCGATCGCTTCCATGAGCGCGACGACACGCGCCTCGCGCGCGCGGCCATGCAGCCCGCCTTGCAGCGCGAGCGGGCGTCCGATTGCGTCGCCGACACGCTGGCGCGGATTGAGCGCCGTATCGGGCATTTGCGCGATCATCTGAACGGCGCCGAGCTGCGACCGGCTGCGCGCGCGATAGCTCGGCGGCAAGGGCGCGCCATCGAACACGACGCGGCCGGCGCGCGGCGCCAATAGGCCGGTGATGACGCGGGCCAAGGTTGATTTGCCGGAGCCCGATTCGCCGACAATGGCCGTCGTGCGCCCCGGCGCGAGCGTAAGCGAAACATCGTGCAGCACCGGCGCGCCGGCGCCGTAGGCCGCCGTCACGCGCTCGATCCGAAGCAGCGGCGGCGCGCTGGCTGGCTGCGCCGGCTTGGCGTCCGCGCGGAAGGAACGGACGGCCCAGAGCGACCTTGTGTAGTCCTCTTGCGGCGCCGCCAGCATGCGGCGCGTGGCGGCTTCTTCCACCATTTTGCCATGGCGCAGCACGACAATGCGCTGTGCCATCTGCGCCACCAAAGCGAGATCGTGACTGATATAAATCGCCGCCGTGCCCGTATCCGCGACGGCTTCGCGGATCGCGGCCAAGACCTCGATTTGCGTGGTCACGTCGAGCGCCGTGGTCGGCTCGTCGAAGACGATAAGATCGGGCTTGGTGACCAGCGCCATCGCCGTCATGGCGCGCTGCAGCTGCCCGCCCGAAACCTGATGCGGATAGCGGAATCCGATCTCGTCGGCATTGGGCAGGCGGAGGCGGCGATAGATGGCGATGGCCTCGGCCGTGGCGCTTGCGCGATCGGCGAGACGATGTTCGAGCGCCAACTCGACGCATTGCTCGATCAAGCGATGGGCAGGATTGAAGGCCGCCGCCGCCGACTGCGCGACATAGGCGATGCGCGACCCGCGAAGCGCGCGGCGCCGTTCCTCGGGCGCGGTCGCGAGCTCGATTCCGTCGAAGCGAATCGAGCCCGCCGCGATGCGGCAGCCGTCGCGCGCAAAACCCATCGCCGCCAGGCCGATCGTCGACTTTCCGGCGCCCAACTCGCCGATCAAGCCGAGAATCTCGCCGCGCCGCAAAGCGAGGCTGACGCCGTCGACGATGCGCACGAGGCCGCTGGCGCTACGCGCCTCGATGACGAGGCCCTCGATCGCGAGCAATGGGTTCGAAGCGTTCATCGCTTCAATCCTTGAGCCCGCTGGCGCGGTGCAGGATCCAATCGACGACGAAGTTCACGGCCACGGTCAAGAGCGCGATCGCCGCCGCCGGCAGGAGCGGCGTGATGTCGCCGAAGGTGATGAGCGAAGCGTTCTCGCGCACCATGCTGCCCCACTCCGCCGTGGGCGGCTGCACGCCCAAGCCGAGGAAGCTGAGCCCGGCAATGAACAGGAAGACGAAGCAGAAGCGCAGCCCGAACTCGGCGACGAGCGGCGCCGCGGCGTTGGGCAAGACTTCGCGCCCGACGAGCCAAACGACGCCTTCGCCGCGCAGCCGCGCCGCGTCGACATAGTCCATCGCCGCGATCCCCATCGCCACCGCGCGCGCCAAGCGAAACACCCGCGTCGCCTCGAGCGCGGCGATGACGAGGATCATCACCGGGATCGAAGTGCCGAAAATGGTGAGCAGAAGAAGCGCCAGGATCAGCGACGGGATGGCCATCAGCACGTCAACGATCCAGGCCAGGACGCGGTCGATCGCGCCGCCCAGCAATCCCGCCACCATGCCGAAAACGCCGCCGAGCACGAAGGCGAGCAGCGTCGTCGCCGTGGCGATGGCGAGCATGTTGCGCGCGCCGTAGATGAGGCGCGTCAGCATGTCCCGGCCGAGATTGTCGGTGCCGAGCGGATTTACGCGCGACCATGCGGCAAAGGCATTGCCGACGACCTCGCGTTCGCCGAACGGCGCCAAGAGCGGGGCGAGCAGCGCGACAAACACGTAAATCGCGATCACGACCGCGCCGAACCGGGCCGAAACCGGCGCGCCGCGAAGAGCTTGGATCCGGAAGCCCATGCGCTAGCGCGCGTGCCGGAGCCGCGGCGTTGCCGCGATCGACAGCAAATCCGCGACCAGGTTGAGAAGAATGTAGGTCGCGGCGAAGATCAGGCTCGCCGCCTGGACGACCGTCACGTCGCGCTTCGACACCGAGTCGACGAGGAGCTGGCCGAGTCCGGGATAGGCGAACACGACTTCGACCACGACGACGCCGACGATGAGGTAAGCGAGGTTGAGCGCCACGACATTGACGATCGGCGCCAGCGCGTTCGGCAAAGCGTGACGAACGACGATGCGCCAGGGCCGAATTCCCTTGAGGCGCGCCATTTCGATATAGGGGCTGGCCATCAGGTTGACGATGGCCGCACGCGTCATCCGCATCATGTGGGCGGCGACGCCGAGCGTGAGCGTCAGCGCCGGGAGAATCATGCGATAGAGGCGTTCACCGAGCGGCATGTCGATGCTGACGGCGGCGAGCGCGGGAAACATGCGCCACTCCACGGCGAGCGCGAAGATCAGGATGTAGCCGATGAAGAATTCGGGAATCGAGATCGCCGTCAGCGAGCCGGCCGAGATCGCGCGATCGACCGGCCGGCCGCGATGGAGTGCCGCCACGATGCCGAGCCCAAGCGACAAGGGAACGGCGATGAGCGCGGCGAAACCGGCGAGCAGCAATGTGTTGCCGAGACGGACGCCGATCAGGCCGGAAATCGGCTGGCCCGATGCCAGCGAATTCCCGAAATTACCGGTCAGCGCCCCGCCGATCCAACCGGCGTAGCGCTCGGCGAGCGGCCGATCGAGGCCGAGGTCACGGCGGATCGCGGCAACCGCTTCGGGCGTGCGATTTTGGCCGAGAATTTCCTCGGCGACATCGCCGGGCAAAAGATCGACCGCGCCGAAGACAACGATCGAAACGACAAAAAGGCTCAGAAATCCGAGCCCGAGCCTAATCAAAATCATCCGAACCATCGGCCGCATGGCCGAAATCCTACGCCGCAATCCCGTCGAAGCGAAGGGGCCGCTCGTGGCAAGAAAGCCGCCGGATTTCCGCGGCGGCGATCGCCGGGCGGACGATCCGAGTTCGGCATGGCGAGATGCGCGGCACGCGGGAGCCGGCATCGCGAATAGATAGTACGAGTCGCCGAAACCGGCATAGTTTGAGCGGGCGAAGTCCGAACTGGATAATCCGGCGATGCCGTTCGGCAAATCGGCCATTGCGGACCTGAAATTTCATCTCGGCGATCGGCTATCGACCGCGGGGCCGGTGCGCGAACATCACGGCAAGGGATTTTCCTATCACCCGGGCACGCCGCCCGATGCTGTTGTGTTCGCCAAGGCCGCCGACGAGGTGCAACGTGTCGTCGCCTCCTGCGCGCAGCACCGCGTTCGGCTGATCCCTTTCGGTACCGGCACGTCGGTCGAAGGCCAGATCGCGGCGCTCCGAGGCGGCCTTTGTCTCGACCTTTCGGGGATGAATGCCATTCTCGCCGTTCACGCCGCCGACATGGACGCCGTCGCCGAGCCGGGCGTCACGCGCAAGGAGCCGACCATGCGCATGACCACCAAACTCCGCCAGACGCTGCGGACCGGCAAAACGATTTGGGCCTCGGGCGCCTACGACGCGCGGAGCGCGGCGCTGATCGAGGAGGCCGAGTTCGACGCGATCCTGACCTCCGGCTTCGCCATCTCGGCCTCGCATCTCGGCGAGCCGGATGTCGAAATCTACACCATGACCGAAAATTTCGCCGTCGTCCGTCACGCGGTCAATCGCACGGGCATCCCCGTCATCGCCGACTGCGATACGGGCTACGGCAACGCCACTAACGTGATGCGCACGGTGCGCGAATTCGAGCAGGCCGGCGATCGCGACCGTGGTCGAAGTCCTGCCGCTCGCCGAGAGCACGGCGAAGATTCGCGCGGCGGTGGCGCGCGGCGCGATCCGGATCTCGTGATCGTCGCCCGCACCGATGCGGTGGATGAGGGCGAGGCGATCCGCCGCGCTCAGGCTTATGAAGCGGCCGGCGCCGGCGTCAATCCAGCCGATCTCGCGCTGTTTCAAAAGCGAAGCCGCGCTGCGCCGCCTGAAGGCCGCCGTCAAGGTGCCGCTCTCGCTGCAAATCCTCGGCTGGATCGAGAAGGATTTGACGCCGCAAAGCATCGGCGAGATCGCCGGCATAGCCACCTTCCCGCTCGTGCCGCTCATGACCGTCACCGATGCGCTGCGCGCCAACCTGAAAATCTTGGCGCGCGACAAGGGCACGACGAACTTGCCCTTCCCGCAAATGAGCTTGGAGGTGTTCAAGGCTTTCATCGGCTACAAGAAGATCGAGGAAATTCAGGCGCAATATCTGCCCGGCGAGGTCAAGGCGGCGGAATAACGGCAGCCGAACGAGCCCCAGCAATATCGCTGGGGCAGCATCGAAGGCCATCATACAGCGCGCCATTTGAAATGTGATTTATTTGCGACGGAGACAACTACTCCGGCAGCACGGCGGCCGTTTGGATCTCGATCTTGATGGCCGGCTTGGCAAATCCCGACACGACGATGAGCGCGCTGCAGGGAAAGTTATCCTCGGGAAAATACTGTTTTCGAATCTCAATGAACTTTTCGCTGTACTTCGCGTCGATGATGAACGCGGTCATTGTGACAACGTCCCTTAGCTTGCCGCCGGCGCGCGCCAAGGTCGTTTCGATGTTGCGAAATGTCTGGTGTGCCTGAGTCTCGAAATCGTCGGCGAATCCCCAGCCGCCGCTCGCCTCCGACGCGCCAACATGGCCGGAAAGCCAGAGGATGCGGCCGCCCTCGGTGCTAACCATCGGCGAATAGCCGCGCGGCTTCTGCCAACTTCCGTCGTAGTTGACCCGCTTCATGTCCATCTCCGTTTCAAGCACGTTCGCGCGCCGGCGGCTGCAAAGCGCAATGCCTGACAGCGCCTATTCCACGCCTACTCGGCGGCCATGGCGCTCTTGCCTTGCGCCATCGCCTCTTCGAGCAGCCCAAGTAGTTCGCGGCGAATCGCCGGCACCGGCTGGCCGAGAATCTTGGTATTGCCCACGATGCGATCGTAAAGACGGTCGCGAAGATATTGCCGCGTCGCCGCCGGAAAAGCAGTCAGAAGTTCGGCGACAAGGTCCTGGATCGCATGCGGCAATCGAGTCTCGTATTCGGTGCGCTCGCTCCCGAACACGAATTCTTCGCTGGATCGGCGATTTTTCAGCCGGTCGTGCAACACCTCGGTGCCGGCGGCATCGACGCCGTCGTCGGTGACGGCAACGCCATAGACCTCGGCCGCCTCCTCTTTCGTGACGATACCGTTGTCGATGTCGATCCGCACGGCGTCCGGATCGCGGTCGAGCGGATCGCCATAGCCCGCGCCGCCCGGTGCGGTGATGCGCACGACATCGCCGGGATTGAGCTTGAGTATGTCGATCTTGCCGATATCCTTCTCCTGCGCCGTGCCGGGATTGACCAGAGTCTGCCCCAAGCTGCCGGGATGCGCGCCTTTTCGCCCATAAGGCCGCAGCTTGAAACGATCCATGCCGCGCGCGGTGACAATGGCATTGGGCGCCAGCGATTGGAATTCGAAGATAACGCCCGAGCCGCCGCGATAGCGGCCGGCCGCCGCTTTATCGACCAGCATGTAGCGGTTGACCACGATCGGCGCTTCGAGCTCGATGCTCTCGGTCGGCACATTGCGCAGGGAACCGGCCGAGAAATTGACGCCGTCGATGCCGTCCTTGGTCGGTCGGCCGCCGCCGCCGCCCTGCATTGGCTGCAGCACGTTGACGCTGTAGCCGCCGGTGCGCAAATCGAGATGCGAGTAAAGGACGATGGCGACTTGGCCGGCACCGGCCGCCGGAATACGTTCGGGCGCCGCCTGGCTCAACGCGCCCAGCACCGCATCGGACACGCGGTATCCGGTCGTGTGGCGCACGCCGGTCGCGACAAAGGGCGCCGGATTGAGCAATGTGCCCTCCGGTATATTCACGCGAACCGACCGCAGGATGCCGCGATTGACCGGCAGCGCGCGATCGGACGTGCGCAGGAAGTTGACGATTCCCAGCACCACCCATTGATTCGGCTTGCCGTAGGTCGGCAGGTTCATCGCCGCGCGCATCTGCGTATCGGTTCCGGTAAAATCGAGCAGCACATTGCCGTCCTCGAGCACGACCCGGACATTGATGCGCACGAAATACTTCGTGACAAAATCGACCTCGATATAGTCCGAGAAACGATATTCGCCGTTGCCGATGGCGCCGAGGATTTCGCGCGCGCGGCGCTCGCCGTAATTCATCAGGCTGTCAATGCCGTTTGCCACCGTGGCCGCGCCGTATTGCGCCACGACCTGGCCGATGCGCCGCTCCGCGATGTTGAGCGCCGCCAGCAACGCTTTCATATCGCCCCAGTTCTGCCCCGGAATGCGGCAATTGGCGAGGATGATGCGCAGCAGCTCCTCGTTCAGCTTGCCTGCCTTGACCAGTTTGGTCGGTGGGATCGTCAAGCCTTCCTGGTAGCGGTCATAGGCGGTCGGCGCGATGCTGCCCGGCACCAGGCCGCCGACATCCGAGGAGTGAACGAAGCACCAAGCGAAGCACAGCAATTTTCCTTCGAAGAAGAGCGGCTTGAACAGCATGATGTCGGGCAAATGCGTGCACATGCCGCGCGTCGTGTGCGGGTCGTTGGTGACGATGACGTCGCCGGGCTCTAACTCGTCGATACAGGCGATTGCCGGCCCCATATCGATTCCGAGCATGTTGGTGACGCCAATATTGCGCGGATAGCAGAAGACCTCGCCCTTCGGCGTGAGCAGCGCGGAATCGAAATCCCAGGTTTCCTTCACAAAAACCGTGAAGGCTGCGCGATGGATCACATACCCCATCTCCTCGACAATGCCGGTGAACCGGTTGTTGAGAATCTCGAGCAGGACTTTTTCAGACGGCATCTTGCGCCTCACCGATAAGATTCCCAAAGCGGTCGACCGCGACCGCGAAACCGTCCGGAACGAGCGTTGTCGTGTCGTATTGTTCGACGATCGCGGGGCCCTTGAATTGCGCCCCCGACGGCAGCGAATCGCGGTCGAAGACCTGTGCTTCCCAGTACTTGCCGTCCAGGAAAATGCGCCGTTTGCGGAGCGCCGCGGCGCCGCGCTTGCCCTCGGCGCTCATCGCGACGCTCGCGATCTTGGGCTTCAAGGTTACGCCGACCGCCGTTGCCCGCACGTCGAGGATTTCGAGCGCGGCAGCCTCGTCCTTGTAGCCATACACTTGCTCGTACACGCGATTGAAGCGCTGCCGTATGGCCGCGCCGCTGTTGTCGGCGAGCACGTCGGCGTCAAGCGATACGGTCAGATCGAACGATTGTCCCAGGTAGCGGATATCGGCGGACCAATACGAATGGCGCTTCAGGAATTCCATTTGCTGCCGGTCGAGCCACTCCGTACCCTCGCGCGACAGCGCCTCGAGGCCGCCGCGCATCGCTTTGACGACGGGGGCTTCCGCGCCCGCCTGCATCGTTGTGTGGATGGTGCGGATGAAGTCGCGCCGGATATCGGCGACGAGCGAACCGGCCGCGCAGAGGACGCCGGGATGAAGCGGGACGACGACGCGCTTGATGCCGACCTCGCGGGCCAGCAGAAAGCCGTGCGTCGGCCCGGCGCCGCCGAAAGGCAGCAGCGCGAAATCGTCGTAGCTGATGCCCTTGCGCGCCAAGAGCGGCACCAATGCCGCGTACATCTGCGACGTCGCCACGCGCAGGATGCTCTCGGATGCTTCGAGCGTATCGACGCCGATGATCTTGCCGATCGCCGCCACCGATTTCTCGGCAAGCGCGGGCTTGATGTCGATCGAACCGCCCAAGAAGCGCTCGGGGTCGATGATACCGAGGCAAACATATGCGTCCGTCACCGTGGCGCGCTCGCCGCCAAGGCCGTAGCAGGCCGGGCCCGGTTTGGCGCCCGCGCTCATCGGACCGACCTTCAATACGCCAGCGCTATCGGTCCAAACGATCGAGCCGCCGCCGGACCCGATCGAGGTCACGTCGATCGCAGGCATGATCACCGGAAAATCGCCGACATGGTTCTCGGTCGAGTAACGCGGTTCGCCCTCGATGACGGCGACATCGGCGCTGGTGCCGCCCATGTCGAAGGTAATGAGGTTGGGAATATCGATCGCTGCGCCGACGAACGAGGCGCCGATCACGCCCGCCGCCGGGCCGGAGAGCAAAGTATCGACCGGCCTTACGCCCGCTTCGTGGACATGCATGACGCCGCCGTTCGATTTCGTCGACAGAATGGGCACGTCGATGCCCAAAGCGCGCACGCCCTTCGAGAGGCCGGCGAAATAAGTTTTCATTTTTTGCCCGACATGGGCGTTCATGACGGCAACAAGTCCGCGCTCATACTCGCGCATCTGCGGCCAGATTTCGGACGACAGCGAAATATACAGGCCGGGCGCTTCCGTTTCGAGGATGGCGCGCGCGACTTTCTCGTTCTCGTCGTTGCGATAACTATGCAGGAAGCAGACGGCGACGGCCTCGACGCCCTTCTTGCGCATCTGCGCCGCGGCGGCGCGCACGGCGTTCCGGTCAACCGGCGCGGCGATGCGGCCGGTCGCCAACGAGCGCTCCGGAATCTCGAATACCAGCGCGCGGGGGACGAGCGGGCGCGGCAGTTCCGTGAAAAAATTGAAGACGTCCGGAATGCGATGGCGACCGATATTGAGAATGTCCCGGAAGCCCCCGGTCACCAGGAACGCGGTCTTGGCGCCGGAACGCTGGATGACCGTGTTGACCGCGAGGGTCGTGCCGTGAATGAAATAGCGCACCTCTTCAGCCTTCACTTGAAAGTCGGAGAAAATGCGCGACAACCCGTTGAACACGGCCTTTTCCGGCTCGGACGGGTCGGACGGCGCCTTCAGCACGCGGATGCGGCCCGTCTCTTCCTCAAGCAGCGAGAAATCCGTGAAGGTACCGCCGATGTCGATACCGATGCGATAGCTGGGCATACCGTGCTCCGAGTGCGGGGCGGCGTCAGATCATGAGTTGCAGACGGAAGAGACGCTGCACGAACAAAATAAGCAAGCCGACAATGACGATCTGAAGAGCCGAGGCCGCGGCAATGGTCGGATCGCCGCCCCATTGGATTTCGGAAAAAATATGGACCGGCAGCGTGGTCACGCCCGGCCCCGACAGGAAAAGCGAGAGATTGATATCGCTGAACGAAATGATGAAGGCGAAGATGGCGCCGGAGAGAAGGCTGGAACGCAGCAGCGGCAGCGTGACCTTGATAAAGGCCTGTGTTCGGCTGGCGCCGAGGCTCATGGCGGCCTCTTCCAACCGGCGATCGATTCCGACCAGGCCGGCCGTGACGCTGCGGATGACGTAGGGCGTGGAAATAACGATGTGCGCCAAGGTGAGCGTCAGCAACGACGCCTTCATGCCGAGCCTGGCATAGAGAAGATACAGCGCCGCGCCCAACAGGATGTGCGGGACCACCAGCGGCATGAGAAAAAATGCCTCCAACGCCTCGCGGCCGGGAAAGCGGAAACGCACCAGACCGATCGCCGCAAACGCCCCAAGAATGGTTGCGGCCAACGCCACGAAAATTCCGACTAGGAAGCTGACATTGAAAAAGGAATTTATAAACGCCGTCTTCGAGAAGAAGCTTTCGTACCAGCGCAGCGACAGGCCCTTGGGCGGGAAGTCGAAGCCCAGTCCGGCGTTGAACGACACGCCGATGACGACGATGAGCGGCGCGAGCAACCCAAGATAAACCAGGAACACCGCCAAGGGCAGGGCCGCGGGCCGCCGCACGCTCATGCGTGGCCCTCCAGACGGGCCGCTCGTCTCGTCGACCGCAGCGCAAAGAACACCAATATCATCGTGGCCACGATGACGACGAGCGACAGGCTCGACGCGCCCGGCCAATTGAACGAGACGAGCACTTCGTCGTAGATCTGCGAGCCGACGACGCGGATGCGCGCGCCACCCATCAGCACAGGCGTCACGAAGGCGCTCAGCGAGACGCTGAACACCAGAAGCGATCCTGAGATCAGGCCGGGATAGCTGAGCGGAAATATGACTTTCCTGAACATCGAATACCAATCGGCGCCGAGATTGGTTGCGGCCTCTTCCAAGCTTGGCGGAATCCGCTCGATCGCCGACATCAGCGGCAGCACCATGAACGGAATGAAAATATTCACCAAGCCGATCACCACGGCCGTTTCCGTGTACAGCAAGTTGATCGGGGCGATGTCGGCAAGTCCCAGCAGCTCGTTCACCAATCCGTTGCGGCCGAGAATGACCACCCAGCCGAACACGCGGATAACCGTGCTGACCATGAGCGGCACGACCAACAAGAAAAGGCCGAGCGCCATCCAGACCGGCCTGGCACGCGCGAGCGCGTAGGCGACCGGATAGCCGAGAACGGCGCTGATTGCCGTCGTGATCAGCGCCAGTTTCATGGTCCTGATAAAGAGCTGCACGTAATAGGGATCCCAGAGCCGCGCGTAATTTGCCAGCGTCGGATCGGGACGGGCGATCGAGGTCGGCGAGTAGGTGTAGAAGCTGAACGCCACGATGTTGAGCAGCGGCACGATCAAGAGGAAGCCGAGATACACGCCATAGGGGCCCGCGAACAAAACCCAAAAGGACCGGGGCGCATGGATCCGCACGGCGCCTCACCGCCGCAGAAGATGGATGTCGTCGGGATCGATCGCGAGATCGATCTTGGCGCCGCGCCGCAAATAACGCGTCGCCTTGCCGCTCTTGAGCGCGACCAAGATTTTTGCGCCGCCCGAGGCCGTGGCGCGCAATTGCACGTCCTCGCCGAGATAAGTGAGGTCGTCGATTTCCGCGGCGATGGGATTTGTAACGGCCCCGTCGCGTTCGTCTACAAGCCGGATGCGCTCGGGCCGCACCATGACGAGAATCCGCTCGCCGACCCCGCCATCGGACGGCGGCATGCGGAGCTCCAGGCCGGATTTCGTCGACAACACCGTTTCGGACGCGGTGTTCGACCGCATGCTCGCCTCGAAGATATTCGAGCTGCCGATGAAATCGGCGACGAAGGCGCTCTGCGGCGTTTCGTAGATCTCGGTCGGGCTTCCGATCTGTTCGATTCGGCCTTGCGACAGCACGGCAATGCGGTCGGACAGTGCCAGCGCCTCGGTCTGGTCGTGCGTGACATAGATCGACGTTTTGCCCAGGCGCCGCTGCAACTCGCGTAGCTCGAAGCGCATCTGCACCCGCAGTTTGAAATCCAAATTCGACAGGGGTTCGTCGAACAAAAGAAGGCGCGGCTCGAGCACCATCGACCGGGCGATGGCGATGCGTTGCTGCTGCCCGCCAGACAGTTGCGGTGGGTAGCGGCCGGCGAGTTGCGGCAGGCCGACCAGATCCAGCATCCGCCCGACCCGCTGTTCGATCTCCCGGCCGCTGACGCGCCGCAAGCGCAATCCGAACGCGATGTTTTCAAACACCGAGAGGTGCGGGAACAGGGCGTAGCTCTGAAAGACCAAGCCGACGTCGCGGCGGTGCGGCGGCAATAGGTCGAGCCGCTTTCCGTCGAGGACGATCTTGCCTTCGCTGAGATCCTCGAACCCGGCGATGCAGCGAAGGGTCGTCGTTTTGCCGCAGCCGCTCGGCCCGAGAAGCGAGAAGAACTCGCCCTCGGTTACGGCAAAAGAAACCGGGCCAATCGCAACTTGCGGTGAGTACCGCTTAACGAGCCCCGCCACCTCTAACTCGACGTTACTCACGCGTGGCGCGGGCTCCAATACGACGTCGAACGACTAGGCAAGCACTTCCTTGTTCCACCGATCGAGATACCGCTCGCGATGCCGGTTGATCTTCGTCCAGTCGAGCGCCACCATATTCGGGAAGCTCGCTTCGGGAACCGCGTAATGTGCCATTTTAGGCGGCAGCTTCACCGTCCGGTCCGACGGCGGATAGCGAAAGCGCTGAGTTATGCTGAGCTGGAATTCGCCGTTGAGCGTATTGTTGATGTAACGTTGCGCGGCGTCGCTGAAGCGCGAGCCCTTGAGGATGACCGCGCCGTTGCCCACTTGGATCGATCCCGGCGGATAAACCATATCAACGGGAACGCCTTGCTCCTGAATTGCGAAGGCTCGGCCGTTGAAAATCGGCGCCAACACGACCTCACCCAGGGTCAAGGCCTTCATGCCGTGATCGACGTTCTGGATGATGATCGCGCCGTTCTGTTTGACCAGGCGGGCGACGGCCTCAATACCCGGCGAGATATTGTCCTCGTTGCCGCCCAGAGTCTTGTTGAAGGCGTGCAACCAATACATGCCGTACCAGCCATAGGCCGGCACCCCGATCCGGTTCTTGTACTTCGCGCTGAACAAATCCTGGAACGACGTCGGCTTTGCGGCTTCCTTCGTATTATAGGCGAGGCCGAACACCAGCATCATGAACGACGCCCACCACGCCTGCATACCGGCGCGCGGCGGCAGCTTCGCCGTGTCGTAGATATTCTTGTAGTTGGTGACGATACTCAGATCGTAGGGCTGCACGCAGCCGCCATCCGCCATCAGGATTGCTTCGGCCTCGCCGTGCCCCGACACGGTGAAGGGCGGGTTGCCGCATTGCGCGATAATCTTCGCCGTGGCGACGGATTCGAGCTGATGCGAATAGTCGATCGCCACTTTGGCCGCGTCGCCGAATTTCGGCGCGTTGACGAAGGATTCGCGAATGCCTTCGCCCCAAGACCCGCCCGTCGAGGCGATGGTGAATTTATCTTCGCCGCGAGCCGGCGACCAACCTGTCTCGATCAGGGCGAGCGATCCAGCCGTCATTCCGGTGATTTTAAGCAATTCGCGTCGCGTAAATCCCGCCATCACTCTTACCTCCGATTAGGGCCAGGCAACGAGTCAAGAACGCGCTGTCAACGCGGTTGTCGGTTATTTTAAATTAAGCGTATCCCTCGCCTCCAAAGCTTGTCAATTGTCCATGCCTTCGATCGGATCATTTCGATACGCGAAAGAAGTTCGAATTCGATCCGTCTACTCCGCCGGCGGGGTGGCAACATCCAAGCCGTAAATGTCGCGCGCCGCCGCCGCCGTCACCTTGCCGTTGCGCACATCGGCCGCCGTCGCGGTGCGATCGCGAAGACGCGGATCGCCGTGGCCGCCGGCGCCGGCCGTTTCAACCACCAGCCGGTCGCCCTTGCGGAGGTTGGTGACGAGCTTCGACGGAATGACCTCCAGCGCGCCGTCATGGCGGCGGATCAGCGACTTCGCCTGGGCTCCCGAATGACCGCCGGCAAGGCCAGGCGCGCCGGTGTAGTGCCGCTCGCCGCGATGCGTGAGAGAAATCTCGCCATCCAGCACCTCGTATTCGCGCAGCACGCCGAGCCCGCCCCGGAATTTTCCCGCGCCGCCAGAATCCGGCCGCAGCGCAAAATGATGGACCCGCAGCGGTGCCTCGATCTCGAGCGCCTCGGCCGAAAGATTCATCGAGTTGCTGGTGTAGCAATCGAGCGAATCGACCCCGTCGCGCTGCGCGCTCGCGCCGGTTCCGCCGGAGATCATGTCGCCGACGACGAACCGCCTGCCATCATATCCCTTGCCGCCGAACGCCATGACCAGCAATTCGCCCGACGATGCCGCCGGCACGCGCTCCGGCGCGGCTTTGGCGATCGCGTGGACCATCGTACCGGCGACGCGGATCACCGTCGCCGTGCGGGAGTTGACGGGCGCCGGCTCCTCTGGATTGACCAAAGTGCCTTTGGGCAAATGCAAGCTCACCGGGCGGAAACATCCCGCATTGGTCGGGATCTGCGCGCCGGTCAGCGCCCGCACGGTATAGTAGCCCGCGGCTTGGATGCCGGAGGGTACGCAATTGAACGGGCCGCGGAGCTGCGCATCGGTGCCCGTCAGGTCGAAATGGATGGCGCCGTCACGTATGGTGACAGCGACTTCGATGCGCACGCGGCGATCCAAATCGATACCGTCATTGTCGAGGAAATCGACATGGCGGAAAGTCCCTTGCGGCAATGCGCGCAAGGCTTGGCGCGTCAGCGTTTCCGAGCGCGACAAGAGTTCGCCGAAGATCGCCGCCAACAGATTGTCGCCGCAACTCTCCACCACGTCGCGCATGCGCCGCGCGCAAATCGTGCACGCTGCTATCTGAGCGTTGATGTCGCCCATGAACATGTCGGGGACGCGCACGTTTTGCCGCAGCATTGCGACCAGCGTTTCGTTCGGCTTGCCCGCCTCCATCAACCGGAGCGGCGGGATGCGGATGCCCTCCTGGAAAATATCCGTCGCGGTTGGCGGCACCGAGCCGGCGGTCATGCCGCCGACATCCTGATGATGGACCATGGTCGCGCCGATGGCGATGACGCGGTCCTTGTGGAAGATTGGAACGGCGGCCGCGATATCGGGCAAATGCGTGCCGCCGCAATAGGGATCGTTGAGAATATAGACGTCGCCCTCGCGCATCGAATGCAACGGATAGGTCTTGAGAATTTGTCCGATCGCCGGAATGAGCGTCGCCAGGTGAATCGGGATCGAACTCGATTGCGCCAATGCATCGCCCTCCGGAGTGAACAGGCTCGCGGAAGCATCGCGCCCCTCCTTCACAATCGGCGAGAAGGCGCTGCGGAGAATGGTCGTGCACATCTCGTTGGCGATGCCTTCGAGCTTGTAGCGCACGACTTCGGCGGTGAATGGATCGACCGCCATATCCTGCATTTGTCCGGGGCCCTCGGCTGCGCTCATCGGAGACTCCCTATCCATGCTTCAATTCTATCATGAGATTGCCGGAAGCGTCGACCGTCGCGCGCCAGCCACTGGCGACCAAGGTCGTGGTGTCGTTTTGCTCGACGATGGCGGGACCGTCGATCGTGTCGCCTGCCCGCAGCGCCCAACGATCGTAAATCGCCGCCTGAACGGCGCCGCCGCCGACTGTCGGAAAAATCGTGCGATAGCGGGCGCTCCCCGATTTGCGAACCGGCTCATCCGATTGCCCGAAATCCAGCAGTCCGTGGGCGCGGTGCACGGCGCGCAAATTGACGATGCTTGCCGGCCCCTTCGTCGCATGGCCATAAACCCGTTCGTGCTGGACGCAGAAATCGGCGTAGAGCCGCCCGAGCGGATTTGACTCGTCCGCCGCGAACGCGACTTCGAGGTAATAGGACTGTCCGACGTAGCACATGTCGGCGAAGTGCAGCACTTCGATGCCGGTCTGGGCAACAGCCTCCTTGGCCATGAGCGCGGCGCATTCGGCGTCGAGCGCGGCGATGGCGCGCTCGACGTCCGCCATTGCAAGCCCGTCCAACGGCCGCAAAAACGCACTCGATCGTTCATGCTCGACCGGCGCGACGAGCAGCCCGCAAGCCGACAAGACGCCGGGCATGAGCGGAACCAGCACGCGCTCCATTTTGAGTTCTTCGGCAACCGCCACTGCGTGCAGCGGTCCCGCGCCGCCTAGCGGCAGCAAAATCGCGCGTCGCGGATCCGCGCCGCGATACACCGACACGGAGCGCACCGCCTCGGCCATCTGCGCATTGACGACGCGGTGAATGCCGCGGGCGGCTTCTTCCGGCGACATGCCGAGCGGCCCCGCGATTTTCTCCGCGATCGCGCGCCGCGCCGCTTCAGGATCGAGCCGCATCGTGCGGCCGGCGAAGTTCTCGGGATCGATATAACCAAGGACGATCGACGCATCGGTCACCGTCGGCTCCGTGCCGCCGCGACCGTAACAGACCGGACCCGGCTCGGAGCCGGCGGAACCTGGGCCCACGCGCAAATTCTTGGCGCCGTCAAGCCGGGCGATACTACCGCCGCCCGCGCCGATCGTATTGATGTCGACGAGCGGCACGCGCACCGGAAATCCGGCGATCTCGCCCTCGGCGCTGACCACCGGCTTGCCGCCGACGACAAGCGCCACGTCGCAACTCGTGCCGCCCATGTCGAAGGTGATAAGGTCGGACTTCGTCGCATTCCGCCCGGCGACACAACCGCCGATCACGCCGGCCGCGGGCCCCGACAGGAACAGCCGGACCGGACGCTCCCGCGCCACGCGTGCCGAGCACTTGCCGCCGCGCGACAGCATCACCAGCAACGGCCCGCCGACGCCGCCGTCGCGCAAATCCCGCTCCATACCCGAAAGGTAGCGGTCAAGAACCGGTTTCACATAGGCATCGAAAGCGGTGATGCAGGTGCGTTCATATTCGCGAAACGCCGGATCGACCTCGTATGAAATCGAAATCAGCATGTCCGGAAATTCCTTGCGGATGAGTGCGCGCGCGCGCAATTCATGCGCCGGATTCATAAATGAGAAGAGGAAGCAGATAGCGATCGCCTGCACCCGCTCCTCGGTCAATTCGCGGGCGCGCGCAAGCAACGCGTCCTCGTCGAGCGGCGTCAGGATTTCGCCCTGGCTGGACACGCGCTCGCGAACTTCCTTGCGCAGGGCGCCGGGAATGAGGAATGTCGGGGCCTCGGCTTGTGGCTCGAGTTCGTAGGGACTGCGGCGAAATTGTCGGCCGATCTCGAGGACGTCGCGGAAGCCCTCGGTGGCGATGAGGCCGATCCGCGCCCCTTTGCGCTCGAGCACGGCGTTCGTGGCGAGCGTCGTGCCGTGGCTGAAATGCTCGATCTGCGCCGGCGGCACTTGCCAGACTTCCGCAAGATGAGACAGCGCTTGGCGCACGGCTCGGCTCGGATCGGCATGCGTCGTCGGAAGCTTGACGGTGCGTAAACGGCCGTCCGCCAATCGGCACACCACATCGGTGAAGGTGCCGCCGATATCGACGCCGACCTCGACGCCGTTCGAAGTTTGCATGATCGTTCCTTCCAAGCCGCGTGAGACCGGCCCCGAGGTGGCGGTCCAATTAGAATGCTAGTTTGTCATCGCCGGCATCTGCAATGGGCTATCGGATGTCAAGCACGCCGACGAAGCGACGTCGGTCACGCTGCCTTGGCGAAAGCGAACTTGTCCCGCGCCTAGGTATGGCAGGCGCTTGCTTTGTGTGGTTTGATTCCGTTGTACGGCTGCCTCGTTCAATCGAGTGAGGAGAGGTTCCGATGAGCAAGGCGTCCCTCGGTCGCATGACAATCCTGGCGCCGGTACCCTATCCGACGCCGAACTTCGCGCCGATCTGGCTGGCGGAGATTTTGGGCTACGGCGCCGCGGAGGGCCTGGACCTCAAAGTCGAACCAGGTGGCAGCCCCAAGGCCGCGGTCAATGCCATTGTCGCCGGCAAGGGCGATTCTGCATTCGTCAATATCGTTTTTTCGTTCCTGCAGCGCGACAGGGGTATCTCCCTCGCGCCGTTTTATGCCTTCGTGCGGCTACAGAACCGCGCTTTCTCGGTACCCATCCACAGCCCGATCAAGTCGCTGGCGGATTTGCGCGGCAAAACTGTAGGTCTGCACTATGACGATCCGGAGCTCTTCCAATTCGCCCGCTCCGCCCTGATTGACGCGGGCGTGAATCCCGAGACCGAAGTTTCGTTCAAGCCGCTGGCCGGCTCGCCGCTGGATGGGCCGCGGATGGCCAAGGCGTTAACGGACAACGAGGTTCAAGCCATCTGGCAACTCGACGTTTTGGCGGGGTTTCTGGAAGTCGAGGGCGTCCCGGTGCGCCTTTTGCCGGCGCCGGCGATCGACCGGCTGACGCCGTCTTCTTGCCTCATGGCCATGGCCGACCGACTGGAGGCGCGGCCGGACGCTTATGGCGCGGTCGGCCGCGCGGTCGCGAAAGCGACTTTGTTCGCCATCACCAATCCCGAGGCGGCGATAAGTTTGATGTGGCAGACCTATCCCGAGATAGCGCCGCGCGCGAGCGACGATCCGGCCAAGGCGCTGCGACGCGAGTTGGCCGCGTTGAAGGTGCGGTTGGCTGGCCACCGCATCGAGGGCGCGCGGGTGGCGAGATGGGGCGCGATTTCGCGCCACGAGATCAGCGATTGGCAGGACTTCCTGCTAGCGACCAAGGCGATCAAAACCAGGCGCGATCCCGGCATTTACTATTACTACACGGACGAAATGGTGTCCCAATTCGACGACTTCGATCCGGCCCCGGTCATCGCACGCGCCAAGGCATACAAGGTTTAATGTGTAGGCGACGGTGGAATAGTTGGCCACTGGAGCGGCGGCGCGGTGCTTGCTGCGAGGCGGAGTAAAATCCGGCCAGGGGATAGGCTGCCCATTCCCGAATGGGGAGGGTTGGCCGGGGATGTAGCCGTGGAAACCTACGTCGCGGTCCGACAGTTCGTTTTCGTCGAGGGTAAGAGCCGGCGGGAAGCAGCGCGTGTGTTCGGCCTGAGCCGGGATACGATCGACAAGATGTGCCGGTTCTCGGCACCCCTGTCTATCAGCGCACGAAGGAGCCCGAGAAGCCAAAGCTGGGCGCTTTGATCCCCGTGATCGATGCGATCCTGGAGTCGGATCGGACGGCTCCGCCCAAGCAGCGACACACGGCGAAGCGGATCTTCGAGCGGCTCAAGGCGGAGCGCGGATTCACGGGCGGCTACACGGTGGTGAAGGAATACGTGCGGATAGCGAAGGCGCGGTCGCGCGAGACGTTCGTGCCGCTTGCCCATCCGCCGGGCCACGCGCAGGTGGACTTCGGCGAGGCGATCGGGATCATCGGCGGCGTGCGGCAGAAGCTGCACGTCTTCTACATGGATCTGCCGCTGGGTCATCGGGGCAAGCGCGAGTTCATCCAGGTTCTGCGGCTGAGGGAGGTATTCGATCTCCCGGTCGTCGCGGCCGCGGTCACGGACGCGATCCGTCTTGGCGCCGCCGGCTTCGATGCCGTCAAGCAGCTCGTCGCGGACCGTGTCCGACTTTGCCGGATCGACAAACGCCCGCCACGGCTCGACCTGGCGGCCTACCCCTGCCTGCCGACGGCGACCGTGCGAACGACGTCGGCCGCCGACTACGCCGGGTTGCTCGACGGGAGGGCGACATGAGCGCGACGCCGTCCGACAAGCCACAGGTTCTTCTCGGTCATCACCAGAAGGCGCTGAAGCTGCCGACGTTCCTGCGCGAGTACGACAAGGTCGCCCGCGACTGCGCGCGCGAAGGCATTGACCGTCCAAGCTATCTATTGCGGCTGGCCGAGTTGGAGCTGATCGAGCGCGAGCAGCGCATGGTCGAACCGGCGCATTCGGGAAGCACGTTTGCCGGCCGTGAAAAGCCTCGACACGTTCGAGTTCGCGGCGATTCCGAGTTTGAACAAGATGCTCGTGCTGGAACTGACGCGTTCGGAGTACACACTGCGCCGCGATAACATCGTCGCGCTCGGCAATAGCGGTACCGGCAAGAGCCATGTGGCTCTCGCCTTCCGGCTTGCCGCCTGCCAGCGAGGCTTTGCCTTCGGCTTCACCACGGCCGTCTCGCTCGTGAACCAACTGCTGGAAGCACGCGACGAGAAACGGCTCCTGCGGCTTCAGACGCAGCTCGCAGGGTACAAATTGCTGATTGTCGACGAACTCGGCTGCGTCCCTCTGTCGTCGACCGGCGCCGAGCTGCTGTTCGAGGTGTTCAGCCAGCGCTACGAGCGCGGCAGCACGATCATCACCTCCAACTTGCCGTGCGAAGACTGGACGTCTGTGTTCGGATCCGAGCACGTCACCGGCGCGCTGCTCGATCGGCTCACCCACCACGTCCACATACTCGAGATGAACGGCGACAGCGACCGGCTCAAGCAGTCCATGGGGCGCCAACGCCGCAAGATCGGCGAGGCTGGGACCGAGCCTACCGTCGATCCGGCGACCGGCGAGATCATCCAGCAGTAACCGTCAAATGGTTCACACAGCTACGACGACGGCGGCTACGCCGCATTGTCGCCACGGTCTGCGACGCTTGGAACTTCTTCGCCCGCGACCCCGACCGCATCGCTTCCATCACCACGCGATCATGGGCAACGGTCATTCCTTAGGGCAGTTGTTATCATGCCGCCAATTCGGCGATGTCGCCGGCATTTTCGAGCGTGTCGATCGATTGCATGAGATCGAAGTAGCGCCGCGCTTGCTTGCCCGCAACGCCACCCGCCGCCGCGCAATCGGCAAATTTCGCCCAAAGCCGCTCGCGCGTCAGCGGCGCATCGGCATGGCCGGAGGCGCGCCGGATCGGCTCAGTGGCGATTACCTTGCCGTCGTCCAAGGTGATGCGCACGATAGCGATTGGGGCGGCGATGGGATAACCTGGGTCGCTCTCTTCCGTGGTTTCGATCGCGACGCGGTCCATCATGGCCTGCATCGCCGGGCTCTGGACCACGGCATCGCTGAGCACGCGGAGATCGACCGCGCGATGCAGCAGCGCTGCCGCCACCGCGAACTCCAGGCTGAATTTGGCTTCGAGCGCCGTTTTGGGCCGATGAAACTGCATAACCGAGGCCTGTTTGACGCTGATGAGCGGCCGGATCGCGCGAATGCGGCCCGGTTCGATCGGCATCGTCTTGAGCGTCGTCAGGATCGAATCGATGGTGCGTTGCGAGGCGCCGACGGTCGGGTATTTTTTGATGTTGAGCTTGTGCTTGAGAATGTGCCAGCGCTCTCCGAATGCCGGCGCCGACGTCACATCGACATTGCCCTTGGGTGAGAGCGCGCGCAACAAACCGCGGTCGCCTTCGATCGCCGTGGCGCTGCCATCGATGCCGGCCATTGCGAAGGCGACGGCTTCAAGGCCCTGCTGCGCCGCGCGGCCGCCGTGAAGCGGTTTTGCCATGGTGCCGAAATTTTCCATGACGCCGCCGGCAAAAGAGGCCGATAGCGCCACGGCATGGCGCATCGTCGTCCGGTCGAGGCCGAAGACGCAGCCCGCCGCCGCCGCCGCCGCGACCGCGCCGAAGATCGGCGTCGGATGCCAGCCCTTGGAGTGCAGGTGGTCGGGCTCGCGCGTCATCAATTCGGCCCAAACTTCATAACCGGCGACATAGGCGGCGACCAAACGCTTCCCGCTCGCGCCCGAGCGTTCGCCGGCCGCGACCACCGTCGGCACCAGCACGGCGCTGGGATGATTGGCGAACGCGTAGTCGTCGAAATCGAGCGCATGGGCCGCGGTGGCATTGACCAGCGCGGCGTCGCCGGCCGACGCGCGCTCGCGTCCGAACAGGATGCGGCTTTCGCCCGGCCCGCGCCGGGTCCTGACGAATTTCGTCGCTCCCGCCACGGCCGGTTCGTTGCGGCCGGCGATAAGCACGCCCAGGCAGTCGGTGAAGCCGGTCCGCACGATCTCGACCGCGCCGGCCGGTGGCGATGCCTCGTTCATCGCCGCGGCGAATTCGGCGATCGCCTCGGTCAAGCGTGCGGCCATGAATGAGACTCTCCAAGTTCGGCCGGTGGCGGCGCCGGCGGAACTCGACCCTAAGCGCCGCGCGGCGGCTTCGCAATCGCGACATGGCGAAGGATCAAACTCGACATTGACGCAGGGTCGAAATTGCCGGATTAATTCTCGCTTCGCGGCAATCACACCGGCAAGGGAAAATCCCGCTATGATGAAGCACGTGCGCCTCGCGTTGTTCATGGCGGCTGGCGTCGCCGCCCTCGGCTCTTTCGCCACCGGATCCGAAGCACAGCAGGCGCGGACGCTCATCGTCGCCGCGCCGCAGACGCCGACCGGCTTCGACGGCGACATCGCCAAGGTCGCAACCCGGCAGATGGTGGTTCAGACCTACGAGGGCCTCGTCCGCTACAAGCGCGTGACCGGCGCCGACGGCCGCGCCCAGCTCGATGCCCGCGAGGTCGAGCCGAACCTGGCCGAAAGCTGGACCGTATCGCCCGACGGCAAGGTTTACGTCTTCAAGCTCCGCGCCGGGGTCAAAAGTCCGTTCGGCAACGAGTTTTCGGCGGACGACGTGATCTGGAGCTGGCAGCGCGCCTGGTTCATCAAGCGCACGAGCTTCTTCCTCTATAACTTGGTCGGAGTCGATACCTTCGAAAAAGTATCGGCCAATGAAGTGAAGATCACGCTCAAGGCGCCGAACCTGATTTTCCTCCAGATGCTGACCATGTACTTCCCGATGCTGCACGACTCGACGCATGCCAAGAAATTCGCGACGGCGGAGGACCCCTGGGCGCTGAAATTCATCGATCAGAATTTGGTCGGCTACGGCGCGTACTATCTCGAAAGCCTAAGGCCGGGCGAGCAGGCGGTGCTGGTCGCGAACCCGAATTATTTCCGCGGCAAGGCGCATTTCGAGCGCGTCATTTATCGCGAGGTGCCGTCGGTGGCCAATCGCGTGGCGCTGCTCAAAACCGGCCAGGTTCATTGGGTCGAGGATGTGCCCTTGAAGCAGATCGCCGATCTCAAGAAGGACCGCTCGGTCAAGGTCGAATTCGACGATCGGCACCCAGCCCGCGACCGTGCGCATGAACGCCAAGTTCAAGCCCTTCGACGACATCCGCGTGCGCCAGGCCGTCGTCCTCGCCACCGATTATGCGGCGATGAACCAATCGGTCTTCGAGAACCTGGGCGTGCGCGTGCGCTCGATCGTGTCGCCGACGGTGTCGGACATGATCGAAGCATCGAAAACCGAACGCGACGTCGCCAAAGCCAAGCAATTGCTCGCCGCGGCCGGTCATGCCAACGGCGTCGACGTGACGCTGAATTACGCCGGCACCTATTGGTGGATGGAGCCGGTCGCGATTCAGCTCAAGAATCAACTCGCCGAGGCCGGCATTCGGGTCAACCTGCAGCGCCTGCCCGATCCGGAATTCGTGCAACGCGGGCTGATCCCGAGGCGCGATATGCCGTTTTTCACCGCGGGCGATCCGACTTTCGTGCTCGATCCTATTTTTCAAATGTGGATCTTCGCCTATACGAACGGGACCGCCAACCGGAACTTCTACAGCAGCGCAGAATTCGATAAGCGCGTCGTTGCGGCCCTGACCGAGCAAGACAAGTCCAAGCGCACCGCGATCGCCAAGGATATGCAGCAAATCCACGCCGACGACGCCGGTTGGGTCATGCTCTATTATCCCGGCATCCATCAGGCGATGGCGCGCTGCATCAGCGGCTGGGTTTGGCACCCCGACGATTGGCCGCGCTTCCACGACTTGCGCTGCGATTCGTGAGGCGCGCGCTCGCGGAATTCCAGCGCGAGCCTGACTTTCGCTCGCGCATAGCGTGAGGACACATTGGCGGCGCTGCGCTTCCTTTTGCGGCGGTTGTTGCTGCTGGTCCCGATTCTGTTCGGGGTCCTGCTTTTCACTTTTCTGCTGATCCGCGTCGGCTCCAACGACCCGGTGGGCATGCTCGCCGGCCCCACCGCGACGGAAATCGAAGTCGAGCAAATCAAGCGGCAATTGCGGCTCGATCTTCCGATCTGGGAGCAATTCGTCGAATTTGCGCGCAAGGCCGCCATGGGCGATCTCGGCCGCTCCTGGCTCAGCGGCAATTCGGTTCTGGCCGAGCTGATGAACCGTCTGCCGGCGACGCTGGAGCTCGTTCTGCTCGGTGCCCTGATCGGCGCCGCGATCGGCGTTCCCGTTGGCATCGTCGCCGCGATGCGGCCCAACGGGATGTTCGATCATGCAAGCCGGCTGATTTCGCTGTTCGGCTTCGGCATGCCGACGATATTTCTCGGCCTCGTGGCGATCTTCGTTTTTTTCTACCTGTTGCGCGCCGTGCCGCCGCCGATGGGCCGGCTCGATCTGATGATAACGGCGCCGGCCGCGGTGACAGGCAGCTATCTGGTCGACGCGCTCATCGCGGGCAATTGGCCGGCCGCCGCGTCGGCCGGCGGCCGGCTCATCCTGCCCGTTAGCTGCGTCGCGATCGTGTTTGCGGCGCCGCTCATCAAGCAATCGCGCGCCATCGCCCTCGATGTGCTGGCCAGCGACTATGTGCGCTTCGGCCGCGCTCAAGGCCTGCCGCCGCCGCTGCTCCGCCGCATGGTGTGGCACAACAGCAGCGTGCCCATCGTCACCTATATGGCGACCGAGCTTGTCGCCCTGTTCGGCACCGCCGCGGTGCTCGAGCTGATCTTCTCCTGGGGCGGCGTCTCGCAATTCGGCCTGACCGCGATTCTGCGCGGCGACTTCGCCGTCGTGCAGGGCTACGCGCTGCTGATGTCGCTCGTTTCCGTCGCCGTCTTCGCCGCAGCGGATCTTGTCGTCGCGTGGATCGAGCCGCGCGCCGGGCTTTCGTAAGATGCCGATGGCGCCGCGCTTCGGACGGCGGATCGGCGATACGGTCAAATCCGTCGCGGCGTTTGCCGCCGTTTCGCCGACGACGACGATCGGCTTTCTCATCATTGCCGGCTTCGCGGTTGCCGCGATCGCGGCGCCGCTGCTGGCGGCTTACAATCCGATCGCTTCATTCGCCGATTCGGTGCTGAAGCCGCCCGATGCGCGGTTCGCCTTCGGCACCGACGGCAACGGCATGGATGTCCTGTCGCGCGTCATTCACGGCGCGCGCTACGCCTTCGGCATTTCCATCCCCGTGCTGGCACTCGGCATGGCCATCGGCATCCCGATCGGCCTCTATGCCGGCTATCGCGGCGGCTGGTTCGACGAAGTGGCGCTGCGCGCCATGGATGCGCTGCGCGTTTTTCCCTCGATTATCCTCGCGCTTGCCATCGTCTCGGTGACCGGCCAATCGCTCGCCAATGTCGTGGTCGTGATCGCGATACTCGACGTGCCGGTATTCGCGCGGCTGGTGCGCGCCGAGGTCCTCGCGTTGCGCCGGGGCGGCTTCGTCGAGGCGGCGGTCAATGCGGGCAACCCGACTTGGCGCATTCTGTTCGTCCATCTGCTGCCGAATTGCATGCGCGGCGCGTTCGCTCAGATGCCGATCCGCATGGCCTGGGCGGTGCGCGTCAGCGCCACGCTGGCTTTCATCGGCGTCGGCATCCAGGCGCCGACGCCGGAATGGGGCGCCATGATCCGGCAGGGCGCCGAATACATGATCAGCGGCGAGTGGTGGGTGGCGATTTTTCCGGGTGCGGCGCTGGTCACGCTCGTCATCGGCCTGAGCATGTTGGGCGACGGGCTCGAGGAAACGCTGGATCCGCGCCGCGCCGGCCGGCCGCGATGAGCCTCCTTGCGGTCGAGGACCTGCACGTTCACTTCGTCGCCCGCGACCGCCGGAATCGGCTGCGGACGGCGCGCGCGCTGAACGGCGTCTGTTTGACGGTCGCGGAAGGCGAGGTCGTCGGCCTCGTCGGCGAAACCGGCGCCGGCAAGTCGCTGACCGCGCTCGCCATCATGCGTCTGTTGCAGCATCCCGCGCGGATCGTCGCCGGATCCATCCGCTTTGCCGGGCAGGAGTTGACCTTGCTTTCGCCCGTGGCAATGAATGCGCTGCGCGGCCGGGACATCGCCCTCGTCGTGCAATCGCCGCGCACGTCGCTGGAGCCGCTGACGCGCATCGGCGAGCAGGTCGCGCGCGTCCACCGGGTGCACCGGGCCGTCGGGGCCGACGCGGCGCGCGCCAAAGCCATCGCCATGCTGCGCGCCGTCGGCATCCCCGATGCCGAGCGGCGTTTCCAGGCGTGGCCGCACGAGCTTTCCGGCGGCATGGCGCAGCGCGTGCTGATCGCGATGGCGCTCATCAACGATCCCAAGCTGCTCATCGCCGACGAACCGACCACGGGCCTCGACGTAACGGTGCAAGCGCAGATACTTGACCTGCTGCGCGACATGGTGCGCGCCCGGCGGCTCGCGAGCCTCATCGTCACCCACGATCTCGGCATCGTTGCGCATTACTGCGATCGCATCGCCGTGATGTTCGCCGGAACCGTGGTCGAAAGCGGACCGGTGGCCGAGGTGTTCAAGGCGCCGCGCCATCACTATACGCGCGCGCTCATTGCCAGCGCGCCCGATCGCATCGACTTGGGCAATCCGATCATGCGCGCCGGCACGCCGCCCGATCTCTACAATCTGCCGCCCGGCTGCTGTTACGCCGATCGCTGCCCGCGGGCCGAGGCTCGCTGCGCCGAGCCGCCGCCCACGGCGTCGTTCGGCGCCGCGCATTCCGCCCGGTGCCATTTTCCCGCGACGGCGCCTTTATGACTCCGATCCTCGAAGTCGAGAAGCTGGTCAAACATTTCCCGGGGCCTGGCCGCGGCCAAACGGTGCGCGCGGTCAACGGCGTGTCGTTCGCGCTCATGCCCGGCGAAACGGTCGCCATGGTCGGCGAAAGCGGCTGCGGCAAGTCGACGATCGGGCGCGTGGCCCTGCGGCTCGACCGGCCGAGCGCGGGGCGCATCCGTTTTGCCGGCGAGGACATCACCGCGCTCGGCCAGCGCGCGCTGCGCCGGTTGCGGCCCCACATGCAGATGGTGTTCCAAGATCCGTGGGGCACGATCAATCCGCGCATGACGGTCGGGCGCATCATCGGCGAGCCGCTGCTGCTGCACACGAAAATGTCGCGGCGCGAGCGCGAGCAAGGCGTCACGGCGATCGCCGATAAAGTAAGGCTCGACGCAGCGCTGTTGCGGCGCCATCCGGCGCAGCTCTCCGGCGGCCAACTCCAGCGCGTGGCGATCGCGCGGGCCATCGTCACGCGGCCGCGCCTCGTCATCTTCGACGAGCCGACAAGCTCGCTGGATCTTTCGGTGCGCGCCGAGGTCCTGAACTTGCTGGCCCTGCTGCGGCGCGAAACCGGCGCCGCATTCCTTTTCATCACTCACGATCTCGGCACCGTGCGGCTCATCGCCGACCGGGTCATCGTGCTCTATCTCGGCAGCGTGCTCGAAAGCGGCCCGGCGGCGGAAATATTCGGCGCGCCGCTCCACCCCTACACACAGGCGCTATTCTCGGCCCAACTGCCGGCCGACCCCGCGCGGACGCCGAAGCGCCATGTCCTGGAAGGCGAAGTTCCAAGCCCGCTGCATCTGCCGCCAGGCTGTCCGTTCGAGACGCGCTGCCCCGTCGCCGTCGATCGCTGCCGAACGCAGGTGCCAGCGCTCGAAGCCGCCGGCCCGTCGCGCCGCGCGGCGTGCTTGCGCATCGCCGATGGCGGCCACATTATTCCAACTTAAATCGAAAGGCTCATGCAACCCGATCCCAACATTGCGGCTCTCTTCCGGCCATTCCGGCTCAATACGTCGCTTCATCTGAAGAACCGCATCGTGCAGGCGCCGTGCACGCGCAGCCGCTGCGACCTGCCCGGTCACGAGCCGACCAAGGGCGCCGTTTCCTACTATGCCGGGCGCGCCGCCGCCGGCTTGCAGATCACCGAAGCGGTGATGATCAGCCGCGATTGCCAGGGCTATATCAACACGCCGGGCATCTGGACCGATGCGCAGGCGGCGCGCTGGCGCGACGTCACCGATGCCGTGCATGCGGCCGGCGGGTTGATTTTCTGCCAGCTTTGGCATACCGGCCGTTTGAGCCATTCTTTCTTCACCGGCGCACGGCCCGTCGCGCCCTCGCCCGTGCCGACCTATGGCGAAGTCCGCCAGTCGCGCGGCATCCCCTTGTGCCACGAAACGCCGCGCGAGTTCACGCTTGACGAGGTCCGCGCCATAGTCGCGCTCTACCGGCACTGCGCCGCCAACGCCAAGGCGGCGGGCTTCGACGGCGTCGAAATTCACGGCGCCAACGGTTATCTGCCGGATCAATTCCTGCGCCAATTCACCAATCGGCGTACCGACGACTATGGCGGCAGCCCCGGGAATCGCGCGCGCTTCACGATCGAGATCGTCGAGGCCTGCGCCGATGTTTTCGGCCGCGACCGGGTCGGGCTGCGGCTTTCGCCGGCGGCCTATTTCGGCATGATGGAGCATCGCGCGGGCGACGAAGCGGCCTATGTCCACGTCATCGAGCACGTCAATCGCGCGTCGATCGCTTATCTCCATACCGGAATTGTCGACGACCTGCCCTACGACTATCTCGGCGGCACCTCTACCGAATTCCTGCGCCGCCACTATCGCGGAACTGTGATCGCCAACGGCGGCTACCCGCCGGCGAAGGCGGCGGCGGCGATCGCGGAAGGCGCCTTCGATCTCATCGCCTTCGGCAAGCTGTTCATCGCGAACGCCGATCTTGTGGCAAAATTGAAGTCCGGCGCGCCGCTCGTGCCCTACAACCGCGCCGCGATGCTGCACTTGATGGAGTAGGCGTCAACGCAACCGCGCCGCCGCCTCGCGCACGAGGCGTTCGCGCTCGGTTTGCATCGGCGCCGCTGCGCGGCGGATGGCCTCGACCAAGGCCGGCGCCGCCGTCCTTGGCGAGCCGGCGGAAAACGGCGGCGCCGGATCGTATTCGATGCCAAGCTGAATCGCCTTTGCGACATCGTCGCCGGCAACCTCGGCGGCGACGCGCAAGCCGAAATCGATGCCCGCCGTGACGCCGCCGCCGGTTATGAATTTGCCGTCGACGACGACGCGCTCCGCCACCGGAATGGCGCCGAATTCCGCGAGCAGCGGCAGCGAATTCCAATGGGTCGTGGCGCGCTTGCCCTTGAGCAAGCCGGCCGCGCCCAGCACGAGCGCGCCGGTGCAAACCGAGGTGACGTAGCGCGCGGTGTCCGCCGTCGCGCGGAGAAACGCCAGCACGTCTTGATCCGCGAGCAGCGGATTCATGCCGGGGCCGCCCGGCACGCAGACGAGATCCAGCGCCGGGCACTCGGCCATGCGGGTGTCCGGCACGATCCTGAGCCCGCGCATTGCGATCACCGGATCGAGCGTTTTCCAGATTAACCGCACGTCGGCGTTGGGCAGCGCGGCCAGCACCTCGTAGGGCCCGGTAAGATCGAGCTGGGTGATGTTGGGAAACAGCAGGAATCCGATGCGAAACGGATTGGCGTTCATGCGCGGCGCTCCGCTATTGCTGTTGCTTGACGGCGGCGAGGATTTCGCCGCTCGTCGCCGGCCACACGCCTTCGTGGCGCAACATCGAGTCGAGCGCCTGTTCGAGCACGCCGATGCGGTGCGGCACGCCGATGAGCCACGGCGTCAGCGACAGCGACACAATACGTCCGCCGTGCTTTTCGGCTTCGCGATAGAGCAAGCGGAAATGGTCGAGCAATTCCTCGACGACATCCTCGTTGCGGTGCTTGTAGGTGTGAAACAAGCGCGTGTCCGCGATTTCCAGCGCCTGCGGCATGGCGTGCAGCGTGCCGGTCTTGGTTGCGAGCCGGTAGGGCAGGTCGTCGTTGCCCCAGTCGCACACATAGTCGATGCCGTGCTTGACCAGGAGATCGGGCGTATCGAACGACTCGGCCTGAACCGGCGAGAGCCAGCCGGTCACCGCCTGTCCTGTGATCCGCCGCAGCGACGCCAACGATGTCGAAATGAGATGCTCTTCCTCGGCGCTCGGCAGGCCATCGTAATGAAGCTTGCCCATGTCGACGCCATGGCCGAGCACTTCCCAAGCGTTGCGCTTGATTTCTCTCATGATCGCCGGATAGCGCTCGGCGGCGCGCGAATTGACCGCGACCGACGCCTTGAGATTGCGTTCGGCGAGGGCGCGAAAAATGCGGAAAATACCGATGCGATTGCCGTAGTCGCGTAGCGTGTAGTTCCAATAGTCGGGCTGCGGCCGTTCCATGCCGCCGATCGGCATAAACGGCTTCGGCGTCATGTTCATCGGATAGAATTGCACGGTCGGCACGATCCAGAGCGCCACGCGCGCGCCGCCCGGCCAGGTCAGCGGCTTGCGCGCAAACAGGTTGGAGTAGTCGTAGCGCCCGTGCTCCATCCCGGCGCGGCGCCGGCCGTAACGCACATAGTCGTCCTGCCAGGTCATTGTGCAACTCCCGCGCGGCTTTTCTGCTCGGCGAGCACGGTGTCGTAGCAATGGGCGTAGTACCAATCGGCGATCTCGCGCCCGGTCGCGAACCAGACTTTGTCGTGCCCCCTGATATAGTCGAGCGCTTCGGCGAAATGCGCGACGCGGTGCGGATAGCCGACCATCCAGGGATGGAGCGGCAGGCACATGACGGTGCCCGAATTCGCGCCTTCCTTATATAGCCGATCGAATTGCGCCTTGATCATCGATGTGTAGACCCGCGGCGGCGCCCCGGTGAGGTGCAAACCAGCCCAATCGTTGACCTCAAGCGAATAGGGCACGCTGATGAGGCGGCCGCTCTTGACGCGCACCGGCTGCGGCTGATCGTCGTGCATCAGGTCGAGCGTGTATTTGACGCCGGCCTTGGCCAGCAGTTCCATCGTGTTTGGCGTGTTGCTGAGCGATGGCGAAAGCCAGCCGGCAAGCTCCTGCTTGCCGTGCCGGCGCACCGCGGCTTTGACATCCTCGATGATACCGGCCTCTTGCTCTTCGCTGAGGCCGTAGAGATAGCGCGTGTTGTAAACGCCATGGGAAAACAGCTCGTAGCCGCGTTCGACTATCGCCCTGCCGATCTCGGGCAAATGATCGAGCAGCGCCACGTTGAGCGAAATGCTGGCGCGGATTCCGAAACGATCGAGCACTTCGACCATGCGCCAGAAGCCGCAGCGATTGCCGTAGTCGCGGATCGAGTAATTGGGCAAATCGGGCGCCGGGCGCCACCACGGATATTTTGTCGGGTGTTTCGGCGGCTCGAGTTCGTAATATTCGATGTTGGGCGCAACCCAGAACGCGACCCGCGCGCCGCCGGGCCACTCGATCTTCGGCCGGTCGTTCCAGGGCGAATAGTAATAGAGTTCCGGATCCTCCTGCGTCATGCGGGCTCGTCCCAAGTGTGTTGGCCTTTGCAAATCACCTTAATCGGCGCCTGAGCCAATTCAAGCCGGAACCGTCGCCGCGCACCTCAATATGGCTTGGACGGAAGCCACGGGCCCAAATCCGGAAGGGCCGCGCACGGCGGCGGCAAAGTCCAGGGCGGACAGCGGCGTCGAGAGAATGTCGTAGCGGCGCTGGCAATCGCGGCGCCCGCGCAGCTCGACCGTGGCATCGACCGGGGTAGCGGGTAGGCCACGCGCCATTCCGCCCGCGCGTCCGTCGCCGCCGAAAATGATTCAACAATCCCGCCAAACGCGGCCGCTCGACCGCACCTTCCATGACCGGCTCCTGTCAAATCCGAGCCGCAACAAATCATTTATCGGCCTTACTGGGAATTCCAGCTAACCCGAACTCGTTGCCGTAGGAGCGCGTCGCGTTTGCTTGACTTGCGTCCGATGGCCTAACTATTCTTCAAACGCTTGTTTTAATTATCCGGCATCGAAGCTGGGCCCGCGCCAAGCGCTGCAAGCAAAGGGAGAACGCCATGGTTCGCATCCGTTCCACGTTTTTCGCCGCACTCTGCGTCGCGACAGCGCCGCTCGCCGGCGCCGGCGCGCAGGAAACCCAGCTGCGCTACAATCGGTGGCTTCCGGCCACCCACGACATCGACAACAAGGTCTTCAGGCCCTGGTTCGAGGAAATCGCCAAGGTCACGGGCGGCCGGGTCAAGATCGAATTCACGACGTCGTCACTGGCGCCGCTGCCGCGCCAGTACGAGCTCGCCACCTCGGGCGCGGCCGACATTGTTTTCGGCTCCGAATCGCTGACGCCCGGGCGGTTCCCGCTCGCCGAAATTCTCGAGCTGCCCTTCATCGGCAATAGCGCCGAATCGGTCTCGGTCGCCTATTGGAAGGTCTACAAGGCGCATTTCGAGAAAACGAAGCCCTATTCCGGCACGCATCTCCTGGCACTGTCCGGCCTCGCACCTTAACTATGTCCACACCGTCAAGCAGCCGGTCGCGAAGATCGAGGATTTCGCGGGCCTAAAGCTCCGCGCCGCCGGCACGCTGCTCAACGACACGGTGCGGGCGCTCGGCGGTGTCGCGGTGTCGGCATCCGTGACGGAGCTGCACGATCTCTTCTCGAAAGGAATCGTCGACGGCGGACTGTCCAACGACGACCAAATTCGCAGCTTCAACCTCACCAAGTTCATCGCCGCGCGCACCGTCGTTCCCGGCGGCATCTCCAACTACAGCACTTTCGTCGCCGTGAATGCCCGCAAATGGGAAGCGATCTCGGCTGCCGACCGTGCCGCGATCGAGCGCATCGCCGGCGAGGCCGTGGCCAAGTCGCTCGGCCGCATCATCGACGCCAGCGCCAAGCTCGGCGACGAGCAGATGGCTGCCGCCGGCACCAAAACGATCCAGGCCGACCAGGCCCTCATCGCCGCGCTCAAAGCGAAGCTCGTTTTCCTCGAGGAACGCTGGATCGCGAAAGCGCGGGAAAAGGACGTCGACGGCGCGGCGGCCTTGAAGATGCTGCGCGACGAAGCCGCGGCGTACAAGCCATGAGCGACCGCGCCGGAAGCCAGGCCCCACCCGCGAGCAAGCCCATGCCCACGCCCTGCCGCCGCGTCGTGACTGGGCACAACGAGAACGGACGCTCGGTGTTCATCAGCGACGGTCCCGCGCCTTGCGTTTTTGTGCCGCCGCGCAATCCCAATGTGAGCCTGACCGATCTTTGGCTCAGCGAGAGCACGCCCGCCTCGAACGCCGGGAACGCCGACCCCACCGCCAAGCCGCTGCAGCTGCTGCCGCCCAAAAACGGCACGGTGATCCGAATCCTCGAGTTGCCGCCCGATCGCGAGCGGGACTACAGCGGAACCAAGGCCTATTTCCAGGGCATGGGCGCGGGCAAGGGCATCCTCGACAAGTCGGGCAAACGCCATCCGGGCATGCACAAGACCGACTCGGTCGACTACATCGTGATCCTGTCGGGCGAGATCTGGGCGCTCATGGACGATTCGGAAGTGCTCCTGAAGGCGGGCGACTGCCTCATCCAGCGCGGCACGAACCACGCTTGGAGCAACCGCAGCGACAAGCCCTGCCGCTTCGTGGCCGTGCTCGTCGATGCGGAGCCGACGCGCAAGTAGGGCGCACCCAGACGCGGCGACCGCGAGGGGCTCGCTGCGAAATGTACGCCCGTCCCTGGCCGGCGTCTTCGGTCTCGACTTAGAAGGAAGTGTGTCGTGGAAGTTTCGACGAAGCGTCCAATGCACTATGTGCAGATGATCGGGACGGTGCCGCTCGCGAACACATCGCAAGTCTTCGATGCGTTGACCAGCAAGCTCGGCCCGATGCTGAAGCGGCTGCCCGACGGCGAGACCGGCCAACGCGCCTATTGGATCACGAGCCAGGCCCGGATTCTCGCCCGCCATCCGCAATTCGAGCCAGCTGGCCACAATTGGGATCCCGACAGCGGCACGGTCCCCGAATCCGGCGCCCCGAAATACCGCCTGAAGCAGGGCGTGCGCGCGAGCGACGTGGCAATTCCGCCGCTGGGCTATCCCGAAGCGGCGCGCGATTCCTATGCCTTGTTCAAGCGCCTCAAGGCCGCCGGCAAAATCCAGCCGGAAACGCGCTTCCAGGTTTCGCTGCCGACTCCGATGGCGTTCATCTGCGGCCTGCTCGCGCCGGAAATCCAGTCCGGAATTGCGCCCGCCTTCGAATTCCGCATCGGCGCGGAGCTGCGTGATATCCTGAGAACGATTCCCAACGAGGATCTCGCGATCCAGTGGGATGTGTGCCTGGAAATCTTTGTCCTCGAAGGCCTGCGCAAAGCCTGGTTCGACCCGCCGTTCGAAGGCTGCATCGATCGTCTCGTGGAACTGGGCGATGCGGTGCCCGCCGCCGCGGAGCTGGGGTATCATTTCTGCTATGGCGACTTTCGCCACAAGCACGGCGTCGAGCCCAAGGATATGGGGCTCATGGTCGAGATGACGAACGCCCTGGTCGGGCGCTTGTCGCGGCCGGCGACGTGGCTCCACTATCCCGTCCCGCGCGACCGTTCCGACGACGCGTATTTTGCGCCCATGGGTCGCCTGTCCGTACCGCCTGAGACGGAGATCTATCTCGGCCTCGTTCACTACACCGATGGCGTCGAGGGCTCGGCGCGCCGAATGCGGACCGCGCGCCGTCACTGTGCGCAGTTCGGTATTGCGACGGAATGCGGCCTCGGCCGCAGGCCGCCGGAAACGATACCGCGCCTGCTGGAAATCCACGCCGAACTCGCCCGCGGCAACTATGAGAGATAGCGGCGCCCGGCCCCGGGCGGGGCTGGTGGCCATGGCCGAGAAGACTCTCGGGCTCGCGGCGGGCGTCGTCCTTTTCCTGATGATGACAGTAACGGTTGTCGACGTTGTCGGACGCTATGCGTTCAACGCGCCGCTGCGGGCGGGCTACGAGCTCATCCAATTCGGCATGGCCGCGCTGGTGTTCCTCATATTGCCGGTCGTTACGGCGCGGAGCGAGAATGTCTGCGTCGATCTCATTCCCGGCAAGTACCGCCCGCGCTTGGATGCGGCGCTCGCCATGTTCAGCGCCTTCCTCAGCGCCGCGGTGCTGGCCGGCTTCGGCGTGGAACTGTGGATGCGCGCCGAGACATTCCGCGTCAGCACCGAAACCTCCTCGAATCTCCGTCTTCCGTTGGCGCCGTTCGCCTATTTCATGTCCGTCGTGTGGTTCGTGTGCGCGGCGATCCAGCTGGCGCTCGGCGTCATGCGCCGGCGCGAGCGCCGCACGGACGATCTCGCGTGACCGCCGCCGCGCTCGCTTTTCTGGGAATGCTCGCACTGCTCTTCGTGGGCGTGCCCATCGGCTTGGCGATGGGGTTGGTGGGCTTCCTCGGCTTCGCGATCCTCGTCGGCCTCGATCCAGCCCGCTACCTGGTCGGCCAGATCGTATTCGACAATGTCATGAATTACGGATTCTCGGTGCTGCCGCTGTTCATCCTGATGGGAAATTTCGTCGCCCGCTCGAAGCTCGCCGAGGAGCTGTTCGACGCGGCGCATGCCTTCATCGGCCATCTGCGCGGCGGCCTCGCCATGGCGACGATCATCGCCGCCGGCGCGTTCAGCGCGGTTTGCGGATCGAGCCTCGCCACCACGGCGACGATGGTGAATGTGGCGCTGCCCGCCATGCGCCGGCGCGGCTACGCCACATCGCTGGCCGCCGCCTCGGTCGCCGCCGGCGGCACGCTCGGCAATCTCATTCCGCCCGGTACCGTCACGGTCATCTACGGGTTGATGACGGGCACCGACATCGGCAAATTGTTCGCCGCGGGGATCATTCCCGGCATCATCGCCGTGTTTTGCCTGATGGGCGCCATCGTTTGGAGCACATGGCGCAATCCCACTCTCGGCCCGGCCGGGCCGCGCACCGGCTGGCGTGGGCGCTTCAAGGCGCTCCAGCATGTCTGGGGCATCGTCGTTCTATTCGTATTCGTGATGGGTGGCATCTATATCGGCGCTTTCACGGCGATGGAGGCGGCGGGCATGGGGGCGGCCGGCGCCTTCCTCTTCGCGGTCGGCCGCCGGATGCTCTCGCTGTCGCGGCTGCTGGCGATCCTGATCGAGACCGCGCGCACCACCGCCGCGATGTTCGTCATCCTGTTTGGGGCGCTGTTATTCTCGGCCTTCATCGAGGCGGCCGGTCTGCCGCGCGCCCTTTCGCAATGGCTTGAGTCGCTCAATGTGGCGCCCATCCTGGTCGTGGCCCTCATCGTTGCGATCTACATCGTTCTCGGCACGGCGCTTGAGGGCGTTTCGATGGTCCTCCTCACCGTGCCGATCTTCTTTCCCATCGTGAAGGGCCTGGGATACGATCCGGTCTGGTTCGGCATTCTCGTCGTGGTGGTGGCCGAAATAAGCCTGATCACGCCACCGGTGGGACTGAACTACTCGATCATCACCACGATGGTACCCGATGTGGCCACGCGCGATGTCGTGCGCGGCCTCTATCCCTTCATAGCCGCGGAAGTCGTTCTCGTGGCGATCCTGGTGGCCTTTCCCGATGTCGTGCTGGTTCTGCCCTCGTTCATGCGGTGATGCGCGCCCGCGCCGCCGGCCGGAGATTTCAAGGTGAACGGAAGACGGCGTCCGAATTCTAGGGGCGTTGAAACCCGCTTGCGCATTCTCGACGCCGCCGAGTGGCTGTTTGCCGCCGAAGGCTTCGCCACGGTCACGCTTCGGCGCATCACCAAGGCAGCGGGCGCCAACATCGCCGCCGTCAACTACTACTTCAAGAGCAAGCACGATCTGCTCGAGGCGATTTTCGTCCGGCGCATCGTGCCGATCAACCGGGAGCGCATTCGCCTGCTCGACGAGGCGCTCGCCGGCAACCGCAAAGGGCGGGTGCGGCTTGAGGCCGTGGTGCGCGCATTCGTCGAGCCCCATCTCCGCCTCACCCGCGAGTTCGGCCCGGGTGGCACCGTCGTGATGCAACTCCTGGGCCGTCTCTCGACCGATCCCGGGGAGCGTGGGCTCATCGACGCGATGCTGCTGAAGCAATACGACCCGATTTGGCGCCGCTTCGCCACGGCTTTCCGCGCGCTGCTGCCGCACCTCGGCAAGGCCGCGGTTTATTGGCGCTTCTATCATCTCCTGGGTGCTCTCTATTTCCTCTCGTCGGCGCGCCAATGGCTGCCCAGCCGTTCGGAAGGGCTGTGCGATCCCGAAAATGTCGAGGTGGCGATCGAAAGTCTTGTGCCGTTCCTCGTGGGCGCCCTCGCTGCACCCAAGGCGAGGCGCGCGAAGAACGTCAGGCGGGCCAAAGGAGAATAAGGGCGGAGCCTAGCGCTGCACGCGGACACGGTTGCGCAGAATACCGAGGCCGGTAATCTCGAGTTCCACGATATCACCGTCGCTCAGGTAGCGGCCGAGTTCGAGACCGCAGCCGCCGCCGACCGTGCCAGAGCCGATGAATTCCCCGGCGTGCAGCGTTTCGTCGGCCGAGATGTGTGCAATCATGTCCTCGAATTTGTGGTGCATCGTGCCGCTATTGCCGCGCGACCACTCTTCGCCGTTGACGCGCGCGACCATGGTTAGGTTGTAGGGATCGGCGATCTCGTCGGCGGTGACGAGCCAGGGACCGAGCGCATTGCCGGTGTCGAAATCCTTGCCCTTGGCGGGACCCAGTTGTCCCTGCATTTCCTTGGCTTGCGCGTCGCGCGCGCTGAAATCGTTGAAAATCGTGTAGCCGAAGATGTGGCTGCGCGCCGCCGCGCGCGCGATGTTTTTGCCGCGGCGGCCGATGAAAATGCCGAATTCGAGTTCGTAGTCCATCACTTGCGAATAGCGCGGCCACACGATCTCGGCTTCGGGGCCGACGACGCTGAAACGGTTCTGCTTGTAGTAGAGCGGCTGATCGTACCAGACCTTGGGGATCGTAAGCTGGCCGCTTTCCTCGAAACTGCGCCAGGCGGCGGCGGGATCGGCGGATTGCGCCGCCAGCTTCGTGAAACGCTGCGCGCGCGCTTGCACCAGGTGCTTCTCGAAAGAGAGACAGTCGCGCATCTGCCGCGGCTCGGGCACGGGCGCCAGCAGTTGCACCTGCTTGGCCTCGATCAGCGACTCGCCGATGCCGCGCCGGATGGCTTCGGCCTCGATCTTGCGCGCGCGGTCGAGGGCCGCCGGACCGCCATCGATGAGCGCCAGCATGTCGCGGTAGGCGGCACCGTCACCGCCCAGCAGCGCATCGCCGATTGCCAAATCGACAATCATGTCGGCCCGGGCGAACACGCCGATGCGAGCGGCGGCGGTGTCCTTGAAGGTCACGAGCTTCATGCCGGGAGATTAAGACAGCCGTTTGAAACGCGCCAGCGCGGTCGGGACAGGTGTTGTAGGCACCAGTTTGCCTTCATCGGATGATAAGTCGCGTCCGATCGGGATTCGGCGGCAGCCGACTTCGTCGGCGACGGCGCGTCGTCGATGTCCTTCGACAGAGCCGTCGCGTCCTCGCCCGCAAAGACCCGGGCAGCGACTGCCCTATCCCGGCGCCGGCGCCTCACAAGCGATAGTCTCGTAGTCAGCCGGGATGTTGAGCTCAAGCACCGTGAAATCCGACGAGAATCCGGTCACGTCGTGCTTGAGCAGGCGGGGAAGCGTCATCGCGTCGCCCGCCCGGACCGTGAATTCACCCTGGCCTTCAACCTGGACGCGCGACCAGCCCTTGAGTACGTAAACGAACTGACAGGCGAGCGTGTGGTAGTGCCAGCCCGTCGAGCTGTCGCCGGCCTTGCTGTTGCGCACGACGTTGATGTTGACGCGGCGGCCGGTTGCCGCGGTCACGGCAGCGTCGCGATAGGCGAGGAAGCGGCGCGGCCCGTCGCCCACCTTGTAGGCTTCGGGGCGGTCGTAGCTGACCGCGAAATTGGCGGCGCGTCCGGGGCGGGCCGGCTGCGGGGGCGGCGCCGTGTCGCGGCCGACGATCGTGCCGACATCGGCCGGCGCTGTAATCTCCACCACCTCGAAATCCGGCGCGAACTCGAACTCGTCGTGCCGATAGAATGGCGGCAGGTGCGCGGCGTCGCCCGCGCGCAAGGTGACGGTTTCGCCGTCCTCCGTGCGGAAGAGCACATGGCCCTTCAAAACATAGACAAACTGGAAATCGAGATCGTGGCAATGCCAACCGGTCTTGTTCTCGAACTGCCCGGCGACGCGGATATGTTCCGCGCGCATGAGGCCGCCGGTCGCGCGCTTAAGGCCGAGATCGCGATACTGTAGAAAGGCGCGCAGCCCCTTTTGCTCGAAGTCGGGCTCGCGAAAGGGCGTGTAGTCGAAACGTTCGGCGATACGCGGCCGGTTCGTCGGCGGAATCTCGGCTTCGGTTTGCATGTTCGCTGCTCCTTATCGTTTGCGGCGATCCGTCCGCGCTAGGGCCTGCCATATTGTCGTCCGCCGAACAGAGTGGACCATTGCTCCGCGGTGAGCGGCACTTTCGTGCTGGCCGGCCGCGTCTTGATACTATCGTCGATGACCGCGCCGCCGCGTTGGACCGCCGGCCGCGCTTCGATCGCGCGATACCAGCGATCGAGGTTCGGATACTCGGCAAGCCCGATGCCGATGAGTCGCGTGCCGCGTATCCACGGCCAGCAGGCAATGTCGGCAATGGAATATTCGCCGGCCAGATACTCGGTTTCGCCGAGGCGGCTGTCCATCACGCGCAGAAGGCGTTTCGCCTCGTTCATGTACCGGTCGAGGGCATAGGGAATCTTCTCCGGCGCGTAACGCACGAAATGATGTGCCTGCCCGTGCATGGGCCCCAGCCCCGCCATCTGAAACATCAGCCATTGCAGAACCGTATGGCGCTGGCGCGGCGTTGCGCCCCACAGTCTTCCGGTCTTGTCCGCGAGATAGGCGAGAATGGCGCCGGTCTCGAAGACCGCAAACGGCGCGCCGCCTCCCAGCGGATCGCGATCGAGAATCACCGGCAGCTTGTTGTTGGGATTGAGCTTGAGAAACTCCGGCTTGAACTGGTCGCCGTCGAAAATATTGTACGCGATGACTTCGTAGGGCAGCCCAACTTCCTCGAGCATGATGGAAACCTTGTGGCCATTCGGCGTCGCCACCATGTGAAGATCGATCATCGGCTTGTCCTTCCGTTCATTGCGTTCGCCCGCCGCCGCCGGCACGTTGCGCAACGATCTTTCCATTGCGCGTTCCGCGTGCCACGGTGCCGGCCAGCATCCGTTTGAATTGGGAGTTCCGATGCCGACCGAGCTGCGCTCGAACCCGATCCGGCTCGATGGCCGCGTCGCCCTCGTCACCGGCGCCGGACGCGGCCTTGGCCGGGCCTACGCGCTCGAATTGGCGGCGCGCGGCGCCGCCGTCCTTGTCAACGATCCGGGTTTGAATCTCCGGGGCGACGATGGCGCCGATCGCGGACCCGCGGACGAGGTCGTCGCCGCCATTCGCGCCAAAGGCGGGCGCGCCGCCGCCGACTACGGCGACGTGACCGACGCAAAGTCCTGCGCCATCATGGTGGGCGCGGCGGTCGATCGTCTCGGCGGTCTCGACATCGTGGTGAACAATGCCGGGAACAACCGCCGCAATGAATTCGCCGCAACGACTCCCGCCGATTTGGAGAACGTGCTGCGCGTGCATCTGTTCGGCGCGTTGCTCGTAACGCAGGCGGCATGGCCGATCCTCGCGTCCCAGCGCTACGGTCGCATCGTCTTCACCACCAGCCAGGTCGGTTTCTACGGCAAGGTCGACAGCGTCGCCTACGGCGCGGCCAAGGCGGCGATCGTGGGCCTCATGCACGGGGTGAAGCTTTCGGCCGAGCCGCTCGGCATCAAGGTCAATTGCATCTCGCCCTTTGCGCTCACCCGGATGGGCGACATTTTTCCCAAGGAGATCGCGCCCCTCATCGATCCGGCGCAAGCGGCAGCCGCCGTTACCCTGCTGTGCGCCGAAGAATGCCCGCTGTCCGGCGATATCCTTATCGCCGGCGGCGGCCATTTCGCGTTGGCGCGGACGGTCGAGACGCGCGGTATCGACATCGACGATCCGCTCGCGATTAACGCGGAAGCGCTGGCCGCGCGGCTCGGCGAGATTGCCGATTTCGCCGATCCGCTCGTCTATCCGGACGCGCTCAAGGCCGTCGGCGCCACATTCGAGCGTGTCAAGCGCCGCGTCGGCATTGGCTGACCCGTACCGCATTGCTCATCCTCCGAAATAAGCGGATTGGACTTCCGGGCTAGCCGCCAGCTCGGCGGCGGGCCCATGCAGACGTATTTCGCCGTTTTCCAGGATGTAGCCGCGATGGCTTGCCGCCAACGCCACGCGCGCGTTCTGCTCGACCAGCAAAATCGGCACGCCGTCGTCATGCACGCGGCTGACGATGGCGAAAAGCTGTTGCACCAGGATCGGCGACAGACCGAGGCTCGGCTCGTCCAACAACAGCAGCTTGGGCGCCGCCATGAGGGCCCGGCCGATCATCAGCATCTGCTGCTCGCCGCCGGATAGCGTGCCGGCGGACTGCTGCGCCCGTTCCTTCAACCGCGGGAAATATTCGTAAACCCGATCGAATCCGGCGCGCGACCGCGCCTCGCGGCGGCGCAGCCACGTGCCGAGCAGCAGATTGTCCGACACGCTCATCTCCGGAAAAATCTCGCGCCCCTCGGGCACCTGCACGATTCCGCATGCCACGATCCGGTCGATCGGCCAGCCTGTGATGTCGACGCCGTCGAACCGAATGCGCCCGCCGGCCACCGGCACGACGCCGGAGATGCAATTCAGCGTCGTTGTTTTTCCCGCGCCATTGGCGCCGAGCAGGCAAACGATCTGCTTCGGCGCCACGTCGAGCGAGACGCCTTCCAGCGCGCGCACCGGCCCGTAGCTCGCGGAGATGCCGTTCACCTCAAGCATGGGTTTCCTGCCCGAGATAGGACTCGATCACGCGCGGGTCGTTGCTTCACCTCGGCGGGAGTACCCTCGGAGATCTTCTGGCCGAAGTTGAGCACGGTGATGCGATCCGCCACCGCCATGACGAGCCGCATCACGTGCTCGACCAGCACGATCGTGATGCCCTGCCGGCGCGCAAGATCGACAAGCAGCACATCGAGCGCCGCGATCTCGCGGTTGCGCAAGCCCGCGGCAGGCTCGTCGAGCAGCAGGATCCGCGGCTTGGAGGCCAGCGCGCGCGCAAGATCCAGTTTCTTCTGACTGCCGAAATCGAGTTGCTCGGCGCGCTTGTCGCGCAGCTCGGCGAGGCCGGTCCGCTCCAGCAGCGCTTCGCCCGCCGCGACCGCTTCGCGTTCGGCGGAATTGCGGCGGCGCCCCGGCGCGAACGGAAAATAACCGCCGATGCGCGGCGTCATTCCAACCAGCACGTTCTCGAGCACGGTCAGGCTGCGGCAAAGTTCGATATTCTGGAAGGTGCGGGCTATTCCGAGCGCGGCGATGCCATGCGCCGGCACCGCCAAAAGCGAGCGTCCGGCAAAGCGAATGTCGCCCTCGGCCGGCGTGTAGAAGCGCGACACGCAGTTGAAGACCGTCGATTTTCCGGCGCCGTTCGGGCCGATCAAGGCATGGATCGCGCCCTCCGCGACAGCCATCGAGAAATTCCGCAACGCGCTCAATCCGCCGAAGCGGACGCTGACGTCGCTGCAGCGCGAGAAGCGGTTCCGTCATGCGCCGCGCCCGCGCCGCTGGACAAGGCCCCAAATGCCGCGCGGCATATACATCATCGCCAGGATCAAGATCAGCCCGTAGACCATCTCCTGCCACACAAGCAGGCTGCGCATCGCCGCGCGCATGATTTCGGGCATGAGCCCGAGCAGCGCGACGCCGATCAGCACGCCGGGCAGGGTGCCGAGCCCGCCGACCACGATCATCGACAGCACCAGCACGACCTGGCCGAAGCCGAACGTGTCGGGATGCACGTAGGACTGGTAGAGCGTGAACATGCCGCCGGCGAGACCGGCATAGACGGCGGATATTCCGAAAGCCGCGATCTTGGTGCCCCGCACGTCGATGCCCGATGCCGCCGCTACCGGCTCGCTATCGCGGACCGCCGCCATGGCGCGGCCGAATTTCGATGTCGTGAGATACATCGTGGCCGCGACGACGGCCGCCAGCAGCGAGGCTAGGACCGGGAATGCCCGGATGTCGCTTCCAAGCGCGATGCCGAACAGGTTCGGCGCGCGGACGCGCAGGCCGTCCGCTCCGCCGGTGACGGCGTCCCAGGCGTTGAAGACCCACTGCGCGCCTTCCGCAAAGGCGAAGGTCGCGAGCGCGAGATACACGGCGCGCAATTGCGTTGCCGGGAAGGCGATGAGGAGGCCCACCAGCCCGGCGAGGAGAGCCGCGAGCGGCATCGCCAGCGGCAGCGGAATGCCGCCAGCGTTGCTGCAAAAGCGCGGTCGCATAGGCACCGATGCCGTAGAAGGCGATGTGCGCGAAGGCGAATTGCCCGGCCCAGCCGAGCAGCAGATCGAGCCCGATCGCCAGCACGGCGTACATCATCAGCGTGTTGCCGAGATAAAGAAAATATTGCGGCACGAAAAACGGCAACGTGAAGCCGAGCGAGGAGCAGAACCAGGAGCGGCGCGAGCCGGGCGAGCGATGGGCTGCGATACATCGGCGCCGCTACAGCTTCTTGGTCGCGATGCGACCGCCGAACAGGCCCTGGGGCCGGAGCGCCAGGATCAGCATGATCACGACGAACGGCGCGACCGAAATCGCCTTGGACGAGATACAGCAGGCCGACGAGATTCTGGATCACGCCGAGCAGGATCCCGCCGATGACGCAGCCCGGCAGGCTGGCGAAACCGCCGACGATCGCCGCCGCGAAGGCGAGTATCACGATCACGCCCATGTCGGGCGTCATCAGCAGCTTGGGCGCGATGAGGATGCCGGCGATCGCCGAAAGCGCCGACGCAATGCCCCACACCGCCATGCGCATCGAGCGCACCGGCACGCCGGCAAGCGCGGCCGCGCGCGGGTTCTGGCTGGTCGCCCGCAACGCCTTGCCGGTGAAGGTAAACGTGAAAAACACCCAAAGTGCCAGCCATGATCGCCACCGCGATCGCGACGATGGCGATGTCTTGGCGCTGCAGAATCACCGGAATCGAGGAAGATCGGCTTGCCGGTAAAGAGCGGCGGCAGCCGGCGAACTTCCTCGGTGTAGGGGATCACGCGCACGCCGCCCTTCAAGACATAGGACAGGCCGACCGTGGCGATCACCAGGGCCACGAGGATGCTCTGGCCCGGTTGCGCCCGGCCCAGCACCGTGTGCAGAACGACGCGGTCGAAGCTGGCGCCGAGCACGAAGGTGGCGAGCGCGCCGAAGACGAAGATCAGCGGATAGGGCAGCTCCAAATAGAGCAGCGCCAGCATGCCGAGATAGCCGCCGATCATCACGACTTCGCCGCCGGCGAAATTGATCACATCGGTGGATTTGTAGACGATGACCAGCGACAGCGCGATCAGAGCGTAAACGCAGCCCGTGACGACGCCGCTGGCGACGGCCTGCAGGACGAGCGGCAACATGCGGGCTTCAGAGCGAAGGCACGGGCGGTACTTCGGCCGATCCGCCCGCGCGGCGCTTACATGCCGTCCTTGCCGTTCCAGAAATAGGCGCCCGGCATCAGCTTGTGCGTCTTCCCGTCGAACTTGATGAAGACCGAGGCGCGGTGCCCGTCGCGACGATCCTTGGCGAAGGCGATCGGTCCCGCGAGCGACGCCGGAATCGAATTCGATCGATTCCAGGGCATCGATGAAGCTCTCGCGCGTCACGCCTTTGCCGGCCTTTTCGAGCGCCATCGTGACGGCCATCGCGGACGGCAGCCCGTAGGTCATGAAAGCGCCCGCCGTGCGGTCCGGGTAGTACTGCTTGTAAAGCTGGATCCAGCGCTGCTGCTTGGGGCCGTCGGTCAGGTCGTTGAGCGGCGAGCCGTAATAGAGATTGGCGAGGGCCGCGTCGTTGCCGACGTTCTTGGCGAACACCGCCGGGAGCGGAATGCCCTGCACCGCCACGACGATCGGCGTCTTGGTCATCTCGAACTCGGCGTATTTTTGCGTGATCAACACCGCCGGCGCCGGATAGCCGGTGTTGATGATCACGTCGGGATTGGCGGCGCGCACTTTCAGCATCGGCGCGGTCACGTCGGCAATGCGCGGCGAAATGCGCTCGACCGCGACGACGGTCGACTCCGTGCTTCGCCGCCACCGCCTTGGCCGTGGCCCAGTTGGCGTTGCCGAAATCGTCGTCATGCGCGATGTAGGCGATGCGCTTGCCCTTCAGCTCCTTGATCGCGAATTCCATGATCGTGCCGCCGACGGTGCGCTGGGTGCCGGCAAAGGCGCCGAACACATAGCGCGTCGCCGGAATGACCGCGACGTCGCCCGCCGCGTTCAGCATCACCATCGGCACTTTTTCGCGCGTGACGAACTCCTGCGCCGCCGCGACCGCCGCGGAGCACGAACCGCCGTGCACGAAGAACGTCTTGTCGACCGTGATGAATTTTTTTACGACCGCGACGACTTCGGTCGGATTGCATTTGTCGTCCTCGACCAGAACCTTGATCTTGCGGCCGTGAATGCCGCCTTTCTTGTTGACTTCCTCGTACCACATCTTCGCCGCCTGCAGCGGGTCGAGCCCGAAAGCCGCCAACGGCCCGGACATCGGCGCGAACAGGCCGATGGTGATTTCCGTATCGGTGATGCCAGGATCGGCCGCCTGGGCCGCGCCGGCGCAAACCGCCAGCGCCGCCAGGCCGCCCAGCGCGGCGCTTCGCATCGTCTTCATGATCGACATTGTTTCTCTCCCTTATCGCGGTTTTCGAATTCTTTTTTTCCATCGGGTCGGTTGAAGCGGCGAGCGTGCCTCAGTTCCGGGCGATTTACAACAAAGCGCGCGGGCGCCCGCCGGTTCGATGCCGCGCCGTCAAACGGCGTTGGGCACGGCGCGCTTGGTCTTGGCCCACTGGCCGAGCATGGCTTCGGCGGAGTTGCGCAGCGCGGCGGTCATCGCCGCCGTCTGCGTCGGAAAGGCCAGTTCGAGCCGGTGGCCGCTTGGATCGCGGAAATAAATGGACTGGCAGATGCGATGGTCCGCCGGGCCGAGCACTTCGATGCCCATGTCTTGAAGGCGTTGCTTCGCGGCGAGCAGCTCCTCCATCGATCCGACGCGCATCGCCAGGTGCTGGACCCAATCCGGCGTGTTGGGGTCGAACCCCATCTCCGGCGCTTCCGGCACCTCGAAAAACGCCACATGGCTGCCATCCTCCATCTCGAAGAAGAGATGGAAATGCGGGCTGTATTCGCCGGTGGAGAGAACATTATCGGCCGAAACCGCCATCGAATATTTTAGGCCGAGCGCCTTGGTGTAGAACTCGGCAGTCTTCTTCGCGTCCTTGCAGCGATAGGCGACGTGGTGCAGCGATTTGACGAGCATTGTCCTTGCTCCTTGCGGCTGGCGGACGCGCGTGAAAGGCGCGCGCCGGATCGAGACTACAGTATTCGAAGTTCGCTCGGTTAGGCGTCGAAGCGAACGTGAAGCGGCCGGAACGACCGGATGTAGTGGAAGCGGAAACGCGGCGGCTCGGCTGCGGAATCGAGCCGCAGGCCCGATACTCGATCGAGCAGGATGCCGATTGCATCGCGGATCTCGGCGCGAGCGAGCGCGGCGCCGATGCAGCTCCGCGGGCCGACATTGAAAGCAAGATGATCGCGCGGCGTCGCCCGGGCGAGATCGATCTGCGCGGGACAGGTATATTTTTCCGGATCGCGGTTCGCCGCCGCGTTGATGAGGATGAGGGTTTCGTTCTTCTTCACCGGCATCCCGCCCAATTCGCAAGCCTCGTTGGCGATGCGGAAGCGGTAATGCACCGAACCGTACATGCGCAGCGCCTCCTCGACGAAATTCGCCAGCGCCTTATCGCGATCTCGGCGCACCGCGGTCATGGCATCGGGCTCGGTCAGGAGCATGTACAGGGCGTTGGCGATGGAATGCACCGTGGTATCGGTGCCGCCGAGAAACAGCTCCCGGCAGGTTGCAAGAGCATCGTCCTCGGTCATGTTTTCGAGCACGCGCGGGCCTTCGGACCAAATTTGGCTCATAAGATCGTTGCCCGGGTTCGCCTTGCGCATCCGAATATAGGGCAGCAGGATCGCGTTGATCTCGTCCGACGCCGCGCGCGCGATCCGGGTTGCCTCGGGATCCTTGTTTTGGCCGCCGATCCAGATCAATACGTCGTCGTGCAGCTTCAGGACGCGGGCCACGACGGCGTCGTCCTGCCATGGCATGCCGAATAGCGACATCAGCACGCGCGGCGGAATTTGGTCCGCGTATTCGCTGGCCAGATCGGCGCGGCCGCGCCGGACAAATCGGTCGATCGTATAGCTTACGATCGGCCGGACGTGATGCTGGCGGTATTGCTCCATGACCCTCGGCGCGAAAAGGTTCTGCAGGAATACGTGGACTTTCTTGTGTTCCGGGCCCTGCAAGATGGTGACGTTGCGCCGCCCGCCCTTGATCTCGACCAGCGCGGGGCTCGCATCCGCATAAGGGTGGCGGAAGAGATCCTCCCGCGTTTCGACATGGCGGCAAATCTGGTACGACGTGACGAGCCAGCCCTTCATGCTCTCGTCCCACACGAGCGGCGCGACGGACCGCTGTTTGTCGTAGAATGGGTAGGGGTCAACGTCGCCCAGCGCGGCCATGGTTTGCTTCGGTTCGGGTGCGTTCGCGGTCATGGTATTTCCTGCCGGCTTGCGACCATGCCACAGTAGCGGCGGCGTCGTGCGCTCGACAACGGTAGACTTGGCCTCGATCGCAGGCCATAGGTGCAAGACGGCTCGGCAGCAACGGAGCAGCGCGATGATGCAGGAGCAGAGTCAGGACGATTGGCGCGCGCCATGGTCGGCGGCGCGGCCGATGACGATCGACTACAGCTTTTCCGGCGCGAGTTCGGTCTGGCGCAAGGCGCCGCGCGGAAATTTCGAATGCCGCGATCTGGGCCTCGCCGAAGCGAGCCGGGGATCGATGGCGGCGCAGCATCGCCGCGCGATCGGCAAGCAAGGCGCGGCGCATGGCGAATGGCAATGCCACGACATGGACTTCCAGTTTTTCTACGTGTTCAAGGGGTCGCTGACGATCGAGAACGAACTCAGCGGCCGGCACAAACTCGGCGCCGGCGGGGTCGGCTTGCACGGCCGGTTCCTGCGCTACGCCGAGATCGAAGTGAGCGACGATTTCGAGATCATCGAGATCGGCGCGCCGGCAAACGCCGCAACGATCCTGGGCCGCGACGCGCCGCCGCCGCCGCACGGCACCCCGATCGCCGCGGCACGGCGCGCGCAATACCTGCACGAAACGCCGAAATCCTACGCCGTCGGCGCCGGCCCGCGCCGCTATTTCGCCTATCGCGATCTCGGCACGGCCGACTTCACGCGCCGGCGCATCCACATCCACGTCGTCAAAGCGCTCGATCCGATGCCCGGCGGCACGGGGTGGCACAATCACACGATGAGCCAGCTTTTCGTCGTGCTCCAGGGCTGGGCGAAAGTTGCCGTGGAAGGCCGCGGCGAGCGCACGATGAACGCCGGAGACGCGATGTGCCTCCGCGCTGGCATGCGCCACGACGTGCCGGCCTACTCCGCCGACTACAAGGTGCTCGAAATGTGCATCCCGGCCGACTACGACACCACGGCGACCGAAGCGCCGGCGGCCTAACAATCAGGAGTGTTCGATGACGATCATTGTCACCGGGGCCGCAAGCGGCATCGGCAAGGCGACGGCCTTGCGACTTGCAAGAGACGTGCAGCAACGTGGCGGCCGGGCCGCGCGCCTCTTGATCGTCGACAAGAATCGGACGGGCCTGGACGAGGTGACGGAAATGCTTCGCCGCGACGGCGCCGAGGCCGAGCCGCTCGCCGCCGATCTTGCCGATCCAGCCGCCCCGCAACGGATCGCCGACGCGGCGGCAATGCGGTTCGACGGCCTTGACGTGGTCGTGAGCAATGCCGGAATCGCGATGGCGGCGCCGCTCATGGAATTGACGCTGGCGGATTACGACGCAACCTTTGCCGTCAATACCCGCGCCACCTGGCTGCTGGCAAAGGCGGCCTATCCCGCTTTGCGGCGATCGCAGGGTTGCCTCATCGCCACCGCCTCCATTTCGGCCGAGGAAGCAACCGCCCCGCTTGGCGCCTATAGCGCGAGCAAGAGCGCTCTGGTCATGCTGATACGCCAATTGTCCGACGAATGGGGTCCCGAGGGCATCCGCTGCAATTGCGTGTCGCCGGGTGCCACGCACACCGGATTGACCGACCGCGTCTACTCCGATCCCGAAATTCGCAAGCGGCGCTCGGCCAACATTCCGCTACGGCGCGTCGGCGTGCCCGAAGACATCGCCGCCGCCATCGCCTTTCTCGCTGGCCCGGATGCCCGCTACATCACCGGGGCGAACCTCACCGTCGATGGCGGTCTTACCAACGCCTTCATGCCCCTTAGCCGCGGCGCCGTTACGCTCTGAGATGGCCAAGTTCGAGCGGCGGCCGATATCGCGATGAAACTCGCAACCCTGAAGCGCGGCGGCCGCGACGGAACGCTCGTCGTCGTCAGCCGCGATCTCCGGACCGCCGCGGAAGTCCCCGACATCGCCCGAACCCTGCGGGACGCGATCGAGGATTGGGCCTGCTGCGCGCCGGCGCTTCGCGCGGTCTACGAAGCGTTGAACCGGGGCGAGGCAAGCGCGGCGCGACCTCTCGATATGGCGACGCTCCACGCGCCGTTGCCGCGCGCCTTCCAGTGGTTGGACGGCAGCGCTTATCTCACGCATATGGAGCGCTCGCGCCGGGCGCGTGGCGCCGCGCTGCCGCCGAACCACGACACGGAGCCCATTCTCTACCAAAGCGGCTCCGACCGTTTTCTCGCGCCCACCGAGAACATCGCCCTCCCCGACCGGAGCTGGGGTCTCGACATCGAAGGAACTCTTGCCGTCGTCACCGACGATGTGCCGCTCGGCATCGCCGCCGAGCGCGCCGCCGGCCACGTGATATTACTGCTGCTCGCGAACGATCTGACATTGCGCAACCTGCTGCCGATCGAGTTTGCCAAGGGCGTCGGCTTTCTGTGGACCAAGCCGGCCCGGCCGTTCGCGCCGATCGCGGTGACGCCGGACGAGGCCGGCGACGATTGGCAAGGCGGCCGATTGCGCGCAACGCTCAAGTGCTGGATCGACGATGGGCTCATCGGGTCGCTCGACACCGGCGCCGACATGAATTTCAGCTTCAACGATCTTATTGCGCATGGCGCGCGCACGCGCAGCCTGGGCGCCGGAACGATCGTCGGCTCCGGCACGATCTCGAATTGGGACTCGGCGCGCGGTGTGAGCTGCCTCGCGGAACAGCGCGCAATCGAGATCCTCGAACGTCGGAGCGCCGCCACGCGCTATCTCGAGCCCGGCGATCGCATCCGCTTGGAAGCTTTCGACCGCGGCGGCAACACGATCTTCGGCGCCATGAACTCGCGTGTCGTCGGTTAGGACCGTTTCGGCGGCATGGACGTGTCGGACGCACGCCGGCTGCGCGCGCTTGAGGACGAGAACGCGAATCTCAAGAAGCTCTTGGGCGACAGCATGCTCGACAACGCGGGGCTGAAGGAGCTGCTGTCAAAAAAATGGTAGGGCCCGGCGCCAAGCGCGCCGCCGTCGGACACCGTCCGCTCGCTCAATTGCGGTCGGACCTGAACATGAGCGAGCGCCGGGCCGGTTCCTTGATCGGTGCCGATCGGACGATGGTGCGCTATCGCACGCGGCGGCCCGACGACAGACGTTTGCGCGCACGCCTGCGCGAGTTCGCGAACCAGCGCCGGCGCCGTGCCCGGCGCAAAGCCGTTGGCACACGCGCTCCCATTCTCGTCGAGGCAAAGATAAACGCCAGGCGGCAGGTCATGGTGTATCGAGTCACGGATTCTGCTCCCTTGGCCGTCCGCACGCCAAGGGGATAACGGGCAAGATTCCTGACAGTTCCGCATGAAGTCGCGGTACGCGCCGACGATCGATTTCGGCTTGTGCCCGCCCGGTCGGCCCGGCGCCACGCTGCCCGTCGCCAAGAAGCGCTTCACCCAACCGATCGCCGTGCTCAGCGCGACTTTGAACCGCCGCGCCGCGCCGGACCGCGACATACCGCCCGACACAACCGCCGCAACCACACGCTCCCGAAGCTCAATCGGATATGGTTTCGCCATGCATGCTGGCCTCCTGTTCCAGCCGGCATGTCGAATCACAATCGCCGGGCTCGGGGAACCCCAATTCGATTCAACCCGATCTCATCCCGCTCTAGCGCTCCCTGAATTGCGGCGCGAGATTCTTTGCCGTGAGTCGCTCGATGAATCGTGACGCCGGCTTCGGGCACGGTATGAAATTGGCTTTGCGTATTAGCCGATCCGCCGTGTCCGGTCAGATCCAAAATTTACGGACGCGAATCGCCGGTGTATTCGTTTTCACCAGTTTTTTTCAGCGCCCGCCATGCATCGGGGTACCCCGGGGATATCAAGAGCGCCGTCCGGATCGCTTTCAGCGCGGCCGCGCGCTCGCCTTGGGCCAGCAGGCTATATGCCATGCCGGTCAAGGCATCGATCGATGCCGGGTAATATGACAATGCGATCCGGAAATGCTGCTCCGCTGACTTGGCGTCGCCGGCATGGAAATTCGCCCAAGCCAGCACTGAACGCGCATCGTAGGCAATCGGCCACGGACGCTCGGTGCCCGGGATATGAACGACTGCCTGGATTGGCGCCACGCGCCCGTCGTCTGTTGCCGCGGCCTGTTCGAGTTCGACGATTGCCTCGCTATAGCGTGCCAGACGATACAGGGCTAAGCCCCGCCCGCGCCGAGCGGCGATGTCCGTTCCGCCACCGCGCAGATATTCGTCGAAGCGGCGGATTGCGCCGTCATTTTCGCCGGCCGCCAAGAGACCGTGGCCCAATGCCAGGTTTACGTCGGCCAAGGCGCTCGGCGGCAAGCGCACCTTCGCCGCATGAGCATCAAGTTGGATCGGCGCGCGTCCGACAGCGCGAATAAGCCAAGCGGCGGCGAGTTCCGTGTTTCCTAACTCGGCATGGGCACGAGCGCGGAGAAATTCGATCGTCGGGTCGTCGGGATGCGCCAGCGCGCCGGCATCGAGAATCGTCAGCGCAGAGGCCGATTCGCCCGCTTCGATGAGTCGATCGGCCGGCACGGTGTAGCTCGGCAAAATCTGCTTCGCATTTATGCCATAAGCGCGTTGCAGCAAGACCAAAGCGGCCGAATAGTCTTTTCGCTCGATCGCGACATATCCGAGGCCCTTGATCGAGAGATGGGCCTTGGGTCTTTCGCCGACGATAAATTTGAACGTGCGTTCGGCTCGAGCGACACGGCCTTGCAGGAGGTCGATCCATGCTTCAGCTTCTTCGAGGCGCCACCTTTCGCTGCGCGGCATCAACGTGCCTGCCCGGTCGAACTGCTTTTGGGCGCGCGCAAAATATCCGCCCGCAACCAAGTCCCAGCCTTTCAAATAAGGAACTTCATAACCGCGTTGAACCGCCGATTCGCCGTCGCGCGCCAAGGTAAAACGAGCATCAACTTTCACAGCCGCGGCGAACGCGCTGCGCGCCTCTCGCAATTCGGCCAACGCGAGATACGCCCAACCGCGACCCGCATGCACGGCGGGGTTGCGATCGCCGATCTGGCTGCGCCGCGCTTCGAAACGCGCTAAAGCCTTTTCGTACTCGCCTTTCTCGTAGAGCGCCCATGCTTCGCCAACTTCCGCAATCATGCGCTTGCGTGCCTGTTCGCGACTGAACAAACAAGATGGTTCGTTCGGCCGCAATTGGAGCGCAATCTCACAGGCGGCCTCCGCTCCCAACAAATTGCCCGCACGCAGCTCATGCGCTCCCAACGCCGCATGGTATTCCGGAATGTCGGGAAACTCGGCGACAAGCTTGCGGTATGTACCGATCGCGCGCGGCCTATCGGCCAATTGATCCAGCGCCGCGTCGAGCAGGTAGTAAACGTCGCGGTTGAAGCGGACTTTGTCGATGACCTCCAGAGCGATCCGTGCGGCCTCATCGGGCTTGCCTGACAGCAGTGCCAATCGAGCCCGCGCCTCGTGCAAACGAAAATAGTTCGGATGAGCCGCCAAACCTGCCTTGAAGTGATTTTCCGCGGCTTCGAATTCGCCACGCGTGAGCGCGATCCAACCGAGCCCGAGATGCCCGTCATGGGGGTATTTCGAGTTCCGCCGCGACTCAATCTCGGAATTAAAATACTGTGCGGCCTCCTCGTCTTTGCCGCGCAGCAGGGCGATCCAACCAAGGCCATCGGCGGCAAAGTGCGCTAAGGGATTCGGGCCCGCAGCCTTGATCTTGATGAACTCCGCTTCGGCCGCGGCGGCATGACCCAGCCGCAGGTCGCTCAATGCGAGTCCGAGGCGGCCTTCGGCCGAGCCCGGAACGATCGCCAACAGGTTTTGGAACGCGCGCTGGGATTCTTCGTAATTTCCGATCTGGTACTCGCTCCAACCCAGCAAGCTGTAACCCGCGGCGCGAGCCGCATTATGGCGAATCAATATCAGCGCGGTCGCACGCGCACGGCTGAAGCGGGCGGACGCGTATTGCGACTGGCCATTGTGAATCAGTTCTTGGACCGTCGTGCCGCGGCCGAAATCCTCTTGCGCGCGGACGGCCAGGCCACTTGCGCCCAGCAGAAGGGCGATCGCGGCTGCGGCCACGCGACGCCGCGCGCCGTCGCGCTTTCGATTGGCCCGATGCCGGGAGCATCTACGCATCGGCCAACGTCGCTGCGGTCGATTGACGGCCTAAATCATTTGCTTGCCACACCACGCGTCGCTCCGGAAGCCGAACCTCGACGCAGGTCCCTTTTTCGCGCGCGCTGGTGATGACCATCGAACCGCCGTGCATATCGATGAGCACCTTGGTCAGCGGCAAGCCAAGACCGGTTCCTTCGAACTTCCGCGCAAGTCGGCTGTCCACCTGGCCAAATGGCAACAGCGCGATAGCGATGTCTTCGTCCGACATCCCAATGCCCGTGTCGCGGATGAAAATTCCGACGCCGCTTTCGGGTTTGACCGCCACTTCAACAACGACAGTGCCTTCACTGTCGGTGAACTTCCCGGCATTTGACAACAGATTGATCAGAATCTGCTTGATACGGCGACGATCGGCATTGAGATGTGGCGTGCGATTCGGCAGGCTGACTTGAATGGCGATGCTTCGGCGTTCGAGGTAGCCGCGAATGACGGCCACCGACTCGGCGATGACGTCCTCCAGAGCGAATACCGATTCTTCGAGCAGCAGAGCGTTATTTTCGATCTTCGACATGTCGAGGATGTCGTTGACGACACCGAGTAGGTGGAAGCCGCTGCGATGGATATCTTCGGCATATTCCCCGTAGCGCCGGTCGCCCAGCGGGCCCCATATCTGCTGTTGCATCATGTCGGAGAAGCCGATTATCGCGTTGAGCGGCGTTCTGAGTTCATGGCTCATGTTTGCGAGAAAGGTCGATTTGGCCCGGTCCGCCGCCTCGGCGCGCTCCTTGGCAAGGAACAGCTCGCGCGTGCGGTCGCGGACCCGCGTTTCGAATTCTTCGTGATCGAAACCGCGCTTGGCCTCGAACTCGCTTTGCCGTTGCAGCGAGAGGCTCAAAGCCTTGGCGAGCCGGCCGATTTCATCGGGCTTCGAAAGTAACTCGCAAATCTCCCTCGACTCAAATTTGGCGGTCTGAATTCGCGTCAACCGTGCAATCGGCGCAGCCACCGTGCGATTGAGCCAAATTGCGGCCCCCAGCGCGAGAATGAGCGCAATCACGCCGGCACCGATCAATTGTCCGGGCAAGGCCTGATCGGCGGCCTCGAAGGCGTCCGTCAGGCCCAAACGGACCACAACTTCGAATTGACTATCCTGCCCCCCGATGCGCGCGGAGAACTCGTAGCGGGCGGCGGACGCCCATCGGTGCTGAGGCTGTCGGACCGCGTTGGCCGGTCGCAATTTCATGTCTGGCGCTTCGCCGATGACTCCGATCAACCCGCCGCTGGCATGGTGGATGGCGATGCCTTTGATTCGTGTGCCGGTGATGCCTTGTTCGGCCAGCGCCCGGACCTCATCGATCGCACCAAGGCTTGATGCCATGCGGTTCAGGGATTCGATCTGGACACGCGCGTCGCGCTCAAGTGCCGCCACAATCTGCGCCCGGCGGTCGCGCTGATCGACCACAATTCCGATGGCCTGCGCGATGCTGGCCAGGGTCAGAATCAGAATCGCTGCACGGAGGCCGAGAGTCCAGCGAATTTTGTGGAGGATGTTACTGGGCACCGATCAATCCGCCAATGGCCTATTATTTCAAGGTTTTGGGCGCTCATTTTGCTTTTCTCGGAACGCTTGTTCATGCCGCGCGAACGGCGCTGCAAAATTCGGTGCTAATTTAATAACAAAGTCACTAACGGAATGATTAAGTTCGGTGGTGAACGTATTTTGTTTACTCATTATATTGCCCCGGCATTTCCACCAATTCTTAACTGATCTCGTTCAGAATTAGGCGACAATGGAGATAGAATTCAGCCCGTCAAATGGCGCACCCAAATTTCATTCTTCGGCCTCCGACGCTAAGCGACGTCGCTCCCTATACGACGTTTTTAGCCGACTCCGCCGTCAGCGTGTGGCTGGATGATTCGGTTCAGCGGCCAATGTCCAGCGGGCGCGTTGAGTCATTGCTGCTACGCGACGGTTGGTGCCTTTGGTCGATCGAATGCGAAAAGCGGTTCATCGGCGTGGCTAGCCTCTATGAGCCGGATGCGGCCCGCAACGCTGCGCGGTATTCGATCGTCATTGGCAATCGGGATTTTTGGGGTCGCGGATTGGGCTTCGCCATTACTTTGGCGGTGATCGAGCACGCATTCCAAAAGCTCGGTCTGCGAAAGATCGTATCGGACTATCTGGCGCCGAATTTAGCGTCGGCAAAGTTACACTCGCGCTGCGGCTTCGTCGAAGAGGGCCGACTGCGCCAAGACGCCTGGCGTGAAGGCCGCTGGGTCGATCGAATTCTTCTTTCGATCTTTCGCGATGAGACGACCGTTGGTCCGGGGAAGAAGTGAGGCGCACACCGGCCGCAATCTCAAACGGCCCGGCGGGCGCATGCAAATTTCTAATGAGTGGAGCGTTCCATTGACCAAGATCAAGAAATATGCGCTGAAAAAAAAGATCGCGCTTGAAAGCAGCACGACCGAAGACGGCTACGTTGTGATCGACACCCACAACGCCGCGATGTTTTCGTGCAACGAATCGGCCTGGATACTTTTCGAACAGCTCGGGAGTGCGGCGACCATCGAGGCGCTCTCGGCGCATATCGAACAGCGCTTTGCCGTCGGGCGTGAAGCTGCGGCGCGCGATGTTACCGAGTTTCTTCGCCAACTGAGCGCCGCCGGTCTTATCGATGAAACGGCCTAGCATCAGCGTCGCCGTCAGCGGATTCGACGGCCTGGACAATCCGCATCCCGGTATCGCCGTTGCCGGGTCGATAAGGCTTGGCTGGGATTCGCCGGTCGAAATATGCGCGCTGGGTTACAGCCCTTACATGACGGGCGCCTGGACTCCGGGCATTGCCGAGTCCTTGCACATACTGCCGCCCTTGCACGCGGGCGACGACGCCATGTTCGATCGGATCGCTGAAATTCACGGGCGGCGACCCCTCAACGCGATTCTGCCCTGTCTGGACCTGGAAGTGCCTGTCTTCGCTCGGTTGGCGACCCGCTTGGCGAAGGAGGGAATTGGAACGCTGCTGCCGCAACCTGAAAGCGTCTATGCCACTTCCAAGCTCAGGCTCCCGAAACTCTGTCACGCGAGCAATATTCGAGTGCCGCGAACCATACACGTGTCGGACCTGTCGGACCTGCCGCTCCATGCCGATCAATTCGGGTTCCCTTGCTTCGTCAAGGGCATCGTCGCAGGCGCCCGATTCGTCTCGAATCGCCAACAGATGATGATGGAATCGCGCAAGTTGAACGCTGAATGGGGCGGCGGCGTCCTATTGCAAGATAAGATCGCCGGCGATGAATTCGTCGTGGCCGTGTTGGCCGATCGGGCCGGCGGGCGGATCGCCAGCGTCACGATGCGCAAGATTGGGGTCAATGAGAAAGGCAAGGGCGTTCTAGGCTCGGTTGTTAGCGACCCCGAGATCGATGACTATGTCGATGACGTATTGCCTAAGCTCAATTGGGCCGGACCGCTCGAGCTTGAGTTAGTCCGGCAAGCCGGCTCGAAGAATTTCTATTTGATCGAGATCAACTGTCGCTTTCCCTCGTGGATCTTGCTGTCGGCTTGGTCTGGCTGCAATCTTCCGGCCATGACCGTCGAGGAAATCGTCGGCTTCGCGTCCCGCCAACGGCACGCCGCCCGGTCCGGCACGACTTTTGTGCGAGATATCTCCGAGACCGCGGTGCCCATGGGCACCGTCCAGCGATTGGAGCGCTTCAACCGCGTCGAGCCGAATGGCGATGCGCTGCGAGTTCCGCGCCGCCGGGCGTCGAACGGAATCCGCGTCGCGGTGAGCGGCATCAGCACGTTCGACGTCGTCAACGCCGGCCTCGGCGTTGCCCGGGCGTTAAATATGGCCGATGGTATCGGCGCGGTGATCGGTCTCGGATACGGTGCCAACGATTCCGGCATGTACCGAGGCGACTTGTTCGATGCCACCTATCGGCTACCCGTGAACGCCGATCCGGTTGCCCTGTTAGCCCGGCTGCGAGAGATACACTCGACGACACCGTTCGATGTCGTAATTCCGTGCCTCGACGGAGAGCTGCCGGCGTTCGTTCGCATTCAAGCAGCCTTGGCCGAACATGGAATAAGGTCACTGCTGCCCGATATGACGGCATTCGAACTTCGTACCAAGCGTTGGCTCTTTACCGGGGTTCATCAGCGAGACTGGACCGGCTTTTTCGTTCCAAAGACATTCGTCGTCGACGACGATCAAACCGTCAACCGGGCAATCGACGAGCTTGGTTTCCCCTTGGTCATAAAAGGCGGCATTTCCTTCGCTTTGCGTGCCGATAACAGCAACGAGGTCGCCGCTGCGATTGGTGAACTCCGTGACCGGCAGGAGAAAACCATGCTTGCCCAGCCGTTTGTCAACGGCACGCGATTTGCGGTCGCGGCGGTGTGCGATCGCAATCATGTGGCGCTCGCACCCTATACGATCAAGAAAATGCGGGTGTGCGGTCGAGGCAGCACGTGGAGCGCGGTGCGCGTTCATATCCCGGATCTCGAACACGCATTTGCCGAATTTCTCTCGACAATCCGGTGGGTGGGGCCGGTCGAAGGCGAGTTCATTCGCGACGACGATACCGAGCGATTTGCCCTGATCGAGGTAAATCCGCGGGCGACGGGCTGGATCGCCTTTACGGCATTGGCCGGAATCAATCACGCCATGCTAGCCGTCAATCTCGCTTGCGGCCGCAACACGCAATTGGAGCGCGGCCGCAGCGATCTCGTCTTCATGCGAAGCTGCGAGGACGTGCCGGTCAGCCCTCTGGCATTCGCGGCCGTGACAATGAAAGGCGGGTTGCGGCATGTCTAGGCGAACGCGCTACGAACCGCCGCATCTGGTTCCCTTAACTTACTCGGCGATTAGCAAGCACCTGACATTCGATGTTTCTTCGGAGGGCGCCTTCGAAGAGACGATCGAGAGCGCGGCGCTGCTGCGCGAGTTTGGCTCGCCGCTCTTCGTCGTGTCGGAACGCCAATTGCGCCGGCAATATCGCGCATTTCTTGAGACGTTCAGCGAGGCGGGTATCCAAACTCGCGTCGCATATTCGTACAAGACCAACTACCTGTCGGCAATCGTCGCAATCATGCACCAAGAGGGGGCCTGGGCCGAGGTTGTCTCGGGCATGGAGTTCGAGCACGCTGAAAAACTTGGCATGGCCGGCTCGCAGATCATATTCAACGGACCCTACAAACGACGCGAAGAGATCGAGCGGGCGCTATCGAAAGGCGCCACGATCAACGTCGACAGTTTCGACGAATTTGCGCTCATCGAGCAGGTCGTTGGAGCGCTCGACCGACCGACAAAGCTCGGCATTCGGGTCAACTTCCGGCACGGTTCCAATCCGTGGAACAAGTTCGGCTTCAATTTCGAGAACGGCGACGCCGAGCAACTTCTGAAACGAATTGCCGAGAACCCAAACCTCGATCTCGATCTGGTCCACAACCACAGTGGAACCTATTTGCTGCAGCACGATATCTACGGCCGTTCGACCGAGGTTCTCATCCAAGTCGCGCGCCGAGCCCGCGAATTGGGTCTAAGTCCGACCAAGATCGATGTTGGCGGCGGATTCCCGTCTGGCAATCGCCTCAAGCCCGCCTTTGACTTTCCTGGCGGCACGAATTGGCGCGGCGATATGCTTTTCCCCTACGCCGAAGCGATCTGCGGCCGCCTCGCCAAAGCAAAGGACGTATTCGGCGGAAGTCCCACGCTCGTTCTGGAGCCCGGCCGCGCACTTGTGGACTCGGCCGTGCAGCTTCTTGCAACGGTGGTTTCGGTCAAGACAATTCCCGGTCAAGGCCGCGCGGTCGTGATCGACGCAGGGGTCAATTTGATCCCGACCGCCTACTGGTATGACCACAACATTAAGCCGACGGACGCCGGACCCGAGGCGGATTCATCGCTTGAGCCGGTCAGCATCTACGGGCCGCTGTGCATGCAGATCGACGTGGTGCGCGAACGGGCGATGTTGCCGCCGGTCAAGTATGGCGATGCGATCGTGATCGGCAATGTCGGGGCATACTGTCACACTCAATCAATGCAATTCATCCAGACGCGGCCAGCGACGGTCTTGCTCGGACCGAACGGGCCCGAAATTATTCAACGCCGCGAAACTTGGGCGGATGTCTTCGCCCGCGATACCGTACCCGACCGCCTTCGCCAACATGGCTCATGACGCCGAGCATTGGCTGAAAGCAATTCTTAAGGGGATCGGGCAGATCGCGTTCTGCGACAATTACCGATCCGGCATCTTCGTGCTTGCCGCGATCGCATCGCTCTCCCTCAACAGCGCCGGCGCCGCCTTGCTTGGCAGCATCATAGGTACCGTTGTCGCGCGCGCCCTGACGCTACGAGCGGAAATCGAATGGCGCGAGGGCCTAGCCGGTGTAAACCCGGCATTGATTGGCCTACTTTGGTCCGGAATTTATTCTGCCGACATATCGGGAATTGGCATTCTCATCCTAGCCGTGGCTGGATCGATTGCAATCGAGCGCGCGCTGGCTCGCTTCCTCGCACGCTGGCATCTTCCCATGCTGGCCGTTCCCGCGGTCATTACATTCTATCTGCTGGCAGGACTGCAGTTCGTTTTTGGCTCTCCGCCGTGGCAGCGTCCCGCGATGCCGATTCAATTCGATGATATTGCCCCGGCGTTGCTGCTAATGTGTGCTGGCCTCGCTTTGAAATCGCGGCGTGGCGCGGCGCTCGCGGCGACGTGCGCGGCGATCGCCAGCCTCCTGTCGGGCGCGGCTTACGGGCTCGGCACCGTTGGACCGGTCGGCCTTTGGGCGTTCACGGTCGCGCCGACGGTTTTCGCGGTTCATTCCGTCTTTGGCGCCGGTTCTCGGCACGGCGCTCTATTGGCGATTGCGGCATCTCTGCTGAGTTCGTTGTTGTGGCTTGGCTGGATCAGTAGTCCATTGATGCCGGCTGTTCCGCCGGTCATCGTCCCAGTGATCGTCGCTGTCTGGTGCGCCGTTAGCGCGGCACGCTTCCTATGGGGGCCGCACTCCCAGAACCCTGCATTGTGGTACGTTGTTGAACGCGTGCGGCGCGCGCGCAGTGCCGGCCGGCCCGTGGTGGCCCTAACCGGAGCCGGTATCAGCACCGCATCAAATATCCCGGACTACGTATCGGGCGCCTGGCTTGATCCTCAAATTCCGCAAGGTACGTATAGTTTTCCGCGGTTCTTGGCTTCGCCGCGTTGCCGCCGCGCTTATTGGGATGCGTGCAGCAAGTTCCGCGATGTGGCCGTCGCGGCGGCACCGAATTCCGGTCACACAGCGCTAACGACGCTCCAGAAGCGCGGGCTTGTCACGGCGATCGTCACGCAGAATGTCGATCGGCTTCATCAAGAATGCGGCGCAACGGAAGTCATCGAACTTCACGGCCGAATTGACCAGATATCTTGCCTCTCCTGCGGCGCCATCTCGACTTGGCCGCCGGCGAAATTGTGGCAGCGGTTCGATCTTCGTTGCGCGGCGTGCGGCGGCCTTCTGAAGCCCGCGGTGATTGCCCTGGCGGAGGAAATACCGCGAACATCCTGGGTCCGCGCCCGTCGCGCAGTCGCCAATTGCGGTGTGTTGATCGTGATTGGCTCCCAGCTCGCGATTTCATCAGCGGCAGCCCTTGTCGCCGAAGCGCGCGCTGAAGGCGCCCTCATCGTGTTTTTCAATATTGGTCCGGCGCTTATCGCTGATTTTCGGGCCGACATCATGATTCAGGAGCGAGTGGAGGAAATTCTTCCGGTCCTCGCGCTCCTGCTCGACTGCCCGGTTCGCAGCAAGGCGGTTATCGAGGCGGACACCGATGTCCAGACGCGAGAACCCGCCAATCCTTCACCAACCGCCGGCGCCGATCTGGGTGATGGTAAAACCGAGGCGCAACGCCAACCCGCATTTTGACCGCAACCGAAGTCAAGACCGGCGAGCGTGCGGCGCGTGGCGCATTTCGCTTGTGCGTCATTTTTCGACGCGCGGCCTATCGCGCTGAGAGTTTTATCCTTCGGTACGAAATTGCCTCGGCAATATGCACGCGCCGGCATTGTCACGTTGTCAAACCGACAACGCGAGAAGCCTGCGTCTTCCTTACCCTCAAGCGACCGCGACCACCGCCCGCCATGTGTTCATCGCGGCGACACGAAAGCCTCGATGCGTTTGAGCCGATGTAAGATGGCGTTGGACGTTGAAGGTGTTTTGGAGGTTGAAGGTGTTGTAGACGGCTGCGTGAGTGGAGAGAAATCTCTGGGCTGATCCCCGGCTTTTGAAGCCTTGCATCTTGCGCTCCCTTCGTCGGGTCGGCTGATGCGAGTTCTCGGCTCGATTGTTGCGCCATCGACCGCGCTTATGGCGGTTCTCGATCCCGAGATCGCGGGCAGCAACGCCATGCGACCGCAAGTCGTCCGTGACCAACCGATCCGGAATGAAGCCGTATTTCTTCAAGAGCTTTCGCATGAGTTTCAGTGCGGCGTGCTTGTTCCTTTTCGCTTGGACCAATACGCCGAGGACCTCGCCTTCGGCGTCGACGGCGCGCCACAGGTAGACCATGCGGTCATCGATTTTCAACTAGACTTCGTCCAGATGCCAGGTCGTGTGGGGCCCGGGTCCTACCCAGGGAGAATTGCAGCCAGAAAAGTTGCAAGCTCCGGGGTCTTGGGCGTTTCGATGAGATTTTTCGGCGTGCCCTGCTCCCATATTCTGCCCTGGTGCATGAAGACGAGCCGATTCGCGGCGCGGCGCGCAAATCCGATCTCATGACTTACCAGCAGCATCGTGCGGCCCTTGGCGGCGAGGCGAGCAAGCACATTGACGACCTCGGCGGTCAACTCAGGATCGAGCGACGACGTGATTTCATCGAATAGCAAGAGCGCCGGCTCCATCGCCAGCGCACGGGCGATTGCGACGCGTTGCTGTTGGCCACCGGACAGGTGTGCCGGATAGGCGTCGAGCTTGTCCGCAAGATCGACTTCCGCCAACGCCCTGCGCGCTATCTCCTTTGCCTCGACGGCAGATATTTTCTTGCCGACCGTGGGGCCAAGCGTAACATTTCGTTCGACCGTCAAATGCGGAAATAGGTTGTAGCTCTGAAACACGATGCCGACCTCGCGATGCAAGGCGCGTCGGGACGAACGCGCGCGGGTCACCGGCCGGCCGTTGACCCAGATCTCGCCGCTTTGGATTGTTTCGAGGCCGTTGATGCAACGGAGCAAGGTGCTCTTGCCGGAGCCGCTGCGCCCGATGATCGCCAGCACTTCGCCTTCGTCGACCTCGAGGTCGACGCGATCGAGCACGTGCTGTGTGCCAAACCGTTTAGAGACGTTTCGCAAGGCCACGAGCGGCATCGATGCGTTTCTCGAGTCTTTGGCTCAGCGCCGACAAGGGCCAGCACAGCAGAAAATAAAAGGCGGCGATCAGTGGATAGACGATCATCGGCTGGAACGTCACGTTGGTCATCAGTTGGCCCGCGCGAGTCAACTCGACGAAACCGATGATCGAGGCGACCGACGTCGCCTTGATGAGTTGAACGAGAAAACCGACCGTGGGCGGGATAGCGATCCGCATCGCCTGGGGCAGGATGGCGTACCGGAGCTGGGCAAAATAGCCGAGCGACAAGCACTCGGCGGCCTCCCATTGCTGGCGCGGAATCGACTGGATCGTCCCGCGCCAAATGTCGCCGAGAAAGGCGGACGCGTAAAGCGTGAAGGCGAGCGTAACCGCGGGCCAGGCATCGAAACTGATGTTGAAGAGGACGATGAGGCCGTAATAAGCGATAAAAAGCTGCATCAGGACCGGCGTTCCCTGGAACAGCTGAATATAGAGACCGGCGAACCAGCGCAGCGGCCGCAGCGGCGACGATCGTAGAAGTGCCACAAGAAATCCGACGATGCCACCGCCGACGAAAGCCATGAGGGCGAGCAGAATCGTCCAGCGCAGGGCGAGCAGGACGAAGAAGAATTCGGGCCATTCGAATGTGCGCATCGCGGGCCTCAGGTCGGGCGGCCGCGCACGAAAGCGAGCCAATAGAGGCCGCCGAGCATCGCCCGGAGCACGACGGCCATGAAGAGATAGAGGCCGGTCGCGACGAAATAGAACTCGAACGCACGAAAGGTTGTCGACTGCAACGAATTGGTGACGGCTGTGAGCTCGGTCGCCGAGATCGCGGAGACAATGCTGGAGCCCAGCATCAGCATCACGAATTGACTGGCGAGCGCGGGATAAACAGCTTTCAAGGCAGGAAAAAGGATGACGAAACGAAAGATATGCAGGCGCGAAAGGCCAAGGGAACGGCCGGCATCGATCTGGCCTGGCGCAATCGATTCAATCCCGGCTCGCACAATCTCGGTCGCATAGGCCCCGAGATTGATCGAAAGCCCCAGAACCGCCGCGTGCTCGGCATCAAGCCGGAGACCGATCGCGGGCAGCGAAAAATAGATGATGAAAAGTTGGACGAGGAGCGGCGTATTGCGGAATAGCTCGACATAGGCGTTGACGAGCCAGCGCAGCGGGGCCGGAGCGGATTTCTTGATATAGGCGCACAGGATGCCGATGGCGAAGCCGAACAGCATCGACAGGCACGACATCCATAGGGTCGCAATCGCGCCGGCGATCAGTTGATCGAAGTGATCCCAGACGGTGCCGAATTGGAATACGTACCGCATCAGGCAAGGGTCATGGCGGCTTGGGGTGGGTGCGGGTCAACGCAAAATCTTGGCCCGCCGGGCGCAGCGAGCCAAGGTTTGGTTCTCCGTCCGGTGCTGACGACGTTAGAAATTCGGCAACGGTACGAGCTTTACGCCGGTGTGCTTTTCGTAAATTTCCGCCAGGGTACCGTCCTGGGTGCGCAGAAAGACCCAGCTATTGATGAAGCGCAGAAGATCATGATCAGCCTGGCGAACGGCGGCGGCGTAGTACGCGGTGCGCACGGTGAATTTCGATTCGATCTTCTTGTCCGGATTGCGATCGGAAACCGATTTGGCGGCAAAAGCCGAGAAGGCTGCGCAGTCAACCTGGCCCGAAAGCAGCGCCTGGATCGTCGCCGCGATGTCGTCGAAGAACACGATACGAGCATCCTTCGGGGCCATGCCCGGGACGGTCGCTTCTTCAAGCGTCGCGCGTGTGATGCCGATGCGCTTGCCGGCGAGATCGGCGGCACCCTTGATCGAAACATTCTGCGGCGCGGCGATCACGATGCTGAGCGCGCCGTGCGGATTGGCGAAAGCGACGGTCTTCGCGCGGTCGATCGTGATCGACAGCGATGAGATCGCAACATCGGCCCGGCCGGCGAGCAGCGCGGGAATGCGCTGTGGCGCCGTGACTTGAACGAGTTCGAGCTCCACGCCGAGGTCCTTTGCCAGCTGCCGCGCCGTCGCGATTTCGGAACCGTCCGGCTTGCCATCCTTGTCCATGATGCCGAAGGGTGGCGACGTCAACTCCGCCGTGACGCGAATTTTCTTGTCCTTCAGAATCCGCTCGAGCGTGGTCTGCGCCTCGGCGGGAACGGCAAGAACCGTAGCCGAGACCAAGATGATGGCGGTCGTCAAGCTTCGAAGCAGTGTTTTCATTTTCGCTTCCTCCTAGCGGCTCCCTGTTGTCTCCCGACCGCGCCGAGCCCCGCTCGCGGCTGGTCCCTCAGCGTCTCTTGCGAGGCGGTCTTTTCGCCTTCGATTTCGCATTTTCGTGACGGCGCAGCGCGCCGATGCCGTGTGCCAATGCGTCGCGGAACAGGCCGACATCGGCGCCGTAAGCCAAGCATCGAAAGCCCTTGTCGCGCCATGACAATGCCATCGCCAATGACGTGGCGAGGTAGCCGGCGGCTTTCCCGTGGCGCTCGCAAGCGGCCAGCAGAGTGGCCACCGCCGATTCAACGCGGGGGTGATCGAATTTGCCGGGAATACCCATGCTGTCGGTCAAGTCGTAGTGTCCCAGCCAGCCCACATCGATACCGGGCACCGAAAGAATCTTGTCCGCATTGGCGATGCCCTTCTCGGATTCGATAAGGGCGATGACCAAGGTCCGCTCATTCGCTGTGGCCATCTTGTCCGAAATTTCACCGCCGCGATAGTCGTCATGCGCCACGGAAAAGCCGAGGCCGCGCCGGCCCTGAGGCCGGTATCGGCACCATGCCGCGATGGCCTCCGCCTGCTCGCGACTCTCGACCAGCGGCACCATGATCCCCAACGCGCCGGCGTCGAGGATTGGCGCAATCAGATGAGCCGCCGAACCCGGAACGCGGACGAACGGGGCGACACCGGTGCCGCGCGCCGCCGCGAGTTGGGTCTTGATCGTGTCCGGACCGACCCCGCTGTGCTCCATGTCGAGAACGACGAAGTCCGCGCCTGCCTGACCGAGAATGGCCATCAAACCCGGCGAGAAGAACTCGAATACCATTGGCCCGAACACGGCCTCGCCGCGGCGGAGCTTCTCGCGCACCGGATTTGGCCGCATCGGTATCGTCATCATGCCGCAAGCTCCTGTGGCGTGGCGAGTCCGAGCCGCGTCATCGTTTCGCGCAACTGCCTCGCGGTTTCGCGGTCGACCGGGATTCCACTGCGTCGCCGGGCCAATTCAGTTCGATCCTCAATCTCGCCGGGAAGAAGGACACTGCCACCGCGATCGAGCGGCGGCGAACCTTTGACCCAGGACACGAGGCGATCGAGATCGCCGCCGAAGTTTGCGCCGGGAACAGCCGCCGGATCGAACGCGACGCTGAGCATGTTGTTCACCAGCCGCCACGCTGTCGGAGATTGCGGATGACTGCTGCTTCCGCCGGTCAGCGAGCCCGCCAGAATTTCGCAGAACAACGAGAGGCCGGACCCCTTGTGCCCGGCCATCGGAAATATCGCGCCGGGCGGCGCCGCGTAGAATGCTTCTGGATCGGTCGTCGGCGCGCCTCTGCCATCGACGACAAGTCCGGGTTCGAGTTTTTCGCCGCGGTTTCGCGCGATCTGAATCTTACCTTCGGCGATGACGGCCGTTGCTATGTCGAGGATGATGGGCCGACCGTCAGGACCGGGGCATCCGGCGGCGATCGGATTGGCGGAAAGACGGCGGTCGCTCCCGCCATGCGGAGCGACCAGAATGCCATAGCCGGAGGTGTTGACGAAATGAACCGAGGCCAGGCCGGACGCTGCGAGCTGCTCGGGCCAAGCGCCGATGCGCCCGAGATGGCCGGCGTTGCGTAGGGCTAGGGCGCAAAAACCGTGTTTTCGCGCGCGTTCGCTTGCCAGCGACATGGCTTCCCGCGCGATAACTTGGCCGTAACCGAACCCGCCATCGACGACCAGCAACGCGCCTTGATCCGAAGCAAGCTCGGCGTGGCGGTTCGGCACCAGCTCGCCCTTGTCGACCCACGCGACATACTTCGGTGCGCGTATGACGCCATGCGAATCGTGCCCCTTGAGATTGGCGTCGACGAGGTGATCGGCGACGATCGCGGATTCCTCATGCGACGAGCCGGCCGCTGCAAAAATGGCGGCTGCAATCGCACGGAGCCGTTGATGATCGATCACGCTTTCGCCGGCATTCATGGCAGATCGCGAATCTTCCGTCCGTTGATCTCGGCTAGAATTCCCGAGAGTGTCGGCATGTAGCGCTCGCCATGGCCGAGCAAATTCGCCATTTGGTAGGTCTGCGATACGGCCTGGGCGATGAAGGCTGTTGCCGGTGCCGCTTCGGCCATCTTGCAATAGAAACGCATGTCCTTGCTGGCGATCCGGAGCGGGCCTTTGAGCCGGCTGTCGTCGCCGCGCAGCGGCCACGGCATTATCATCTGAAACATCGCGCTGTTGGCGCCGCCGGATGAAACAACTTCATAAACTTTGTCAAGATCGAGACCGAGCTTCGCCGCTGTCGCGACGGCCTCCGAAATTACGGCGCAGGTGCCGATCGAGATAAAGTTGTTGATCAGCTTCAGCGTGTGGCCGGAACCAAGCGGCCCCGCGTCGATGATGGTATCGGCGTAACAGGCGATGACCGGCTTCACTTTTGCAACCACGGCCGGGTCGCCGCCGATGAATGTATTGAGCTTGCCTTCCTCGGCTTCTTTCGGGGAGCGGCCGACCGGCGCATCGACCATGAAACAGCCTTTGGCGGCCCACTCTTGACCAAGCCGCTGCGTCGACTTGGGGTCGGCCGTCGTCGAGTCGACATGGATAAGACCAGCCTTGGCACCGGCCATGAGTCCGTTCGGACCCAGCACTAGCGCCTCGACTTCAACCGACGACGGAACACAGGTGAACACAACGTCCGAGCGAAGCGCGATCTCCGCCGGAGTCTTCGCTTCCGTTGCGCCCTTGGCAACAAGATCGTCGACGTTGGCGCGCTGGCGATTGCCGAGGATCGTAAGAGGATGGCCTTTTAGCAGGATATTCTTTGCCGCGCCATGACCCATCAGTCCGACGCCGATATAGCCAATCCGCAATGCCGACATGTGCCCCCTGGCCGATCGCTAATCGCAAATTTCAACAATTCCGACGTTCCCCAGGTGATCGAGCGTTGGGGCGAAAAAAATTAGCACATTGGCGGGGTCGCAGGAAGCTAAGTGGCGGCAGCCGGGAACGCCTGCGGTGCAGAGCCGGGCGCGCGGCATTCGGAGAAGGCCGAATCGCCCGTGTTTCTCGTCATCCACGCACGTCCGTCCAACCATGGTTACGCATCCGGCCGCCTGCCTTTGGAGCTTGATTCTCCGACGATTCGAGTCTTCGGCACCCAAAACGATCCTATTCTTGGATCAAGTCCAATCCACAAAAGGACCGAGCCCGCGTTTTTTGATTTGCGCTCCGATGATCACGCGCTGAATTTCGGACGTACCTTCCCAAATGCGGTCGACCCGGATGTCGCGGTACAGCCGCTCGACTGGGTTTTCGCGCATGTAACCGCGCCCGCCCAGTATTTGCACCGCCTTGTCGATCACGCGCCCGGCCATTTCCGACGAATACAATTTCACCGCTGAGGCGCGGCCATGCACCAGCTTGCGGTCGAGGCCTCGGTCGATCTCCCAAGCGACGCGATAGACCATGCTCTTGGCTGCCATGATTTCGACCGCCATGTCCGCCAGCATGAACTCGATCGCTTGGAAATCGCGGATCGGTCGGTCGAACTGAACTCGTTCTGCGGCATAGGCGTTGGCCGTCTCCGCCGCGCGGATCGCGGCGCCCAAGCAGTTGGCCGCGATTTGCAGCCGGGCCTCGACAAACCAATCCTTGGTCAGCTCAAGGCCCTGCCCCACGCCGCCCAAAACCGTCGACTCGTCCAACTCGACGTTGTCGAATACGAATTCGGGGTGCTCGAACAGATAGGTATGCATGAATTTCGGAATGCGCTTGACCCGCACGCCGAGCAGCGCCTTGTCGACCAGGAACAGCGTGGGCTTATCGGCGTCGCCATCGACATGCGCATGGACGATCAGGTAGTCGGCCACGTCGCCCGATGTGACGAACCATTTCTCGCCATTCAGAAAATAGCGGCCGTTCCGCCGATCGGCGCGGGTCTGTACCCGCCGCGCGTCCGACCCGGCGCCGGGCTCCGTTATCGCGTATGCGCCGCGTCGCTTGCCTTGGCAGCTTGGCACCAGATAGTCGCGAACCTGCTCCTTGGTGCCCAAGCGCAGCGGAACCGCCGGGTGCCATGCGGCGGCCCACATTGCGCCCGTCGCCTTTCCCAACTCCTCGTTCACCAGCGTCTGCTGGAAGATCGAAAGCCCTTGCCCGCCATGATCCTTCGCGTGATTGATCGCGTTGAGGCCGTGGTCGATCACGGCTTGCTTAAGCATCGCCTTGGCCGCGTCCGGCAAATGGCCGTTTAGTTCCAATTCCACTTCATGCGGGAACAGAATCGTCTCGCTAAAGTGTCGCGCTTGCGCCTTCAGCTTAAGATCGGCCGACGGGATCGTCAGGTCCATCACGCTTTCTCCTTCGCTGCTCGCGTCACCACCACGGCATCCACCGCGACCGCTCCTTCAGCTCCGGCGATTACCGGATTGGCGTCGATTTCCGCCACCAGGTCGGCCAAGTCGGCGGTCATAATAGAAAATCGAGCGATCAAGCCGCACAGCGAATCGAGATCGCTGGGCTGCCGGCCGCGACCGCCGGCGAGAATCCGGCGCAGCGGCGCCAGGCGATCCAGCGCCCGGCGCGCCGCCGCGGCGTCGAACGGAGCCAGTTCGTGCGTCACGCTCGCCAGCGTCTCGACGAGAACGCCCCCCGCGCCGATCACCAGGACCGGCCCGAACTGCGGATCGACACTGGCGCCGAGCATGACCTCGACGCCCCGCGCCGCCATCTTCGAGACCAGCACGCGTGGGCCTAGCCGCGACGCGAGGTCGGCATAGGCGGAGCGCAGTGTATGTTCCTCGCCAAGACCAAGGCGTACACCGTCCACGTCGCTCTTGTGCATCACTCCGGTCGCGGCCGTCTTTAGCGCGACGGGGTAACCCATTGCCGCGGCGGCTTCCACGGCCTCCGCGGCGCTGGCGGCGACGCGGAACGGCACGGTCGGGATGCCGTAATCCGCGAACAGCGCCAAGCTCTCGGCTTCGTCCAGGACTCGCGCCTCGCCCAAACGCTGGCGCCAACGTTCGCGCATTCCTTTGGGCGCGGCCGACATGGCGGCAAGCGGACGCGCCAGAAAATCGCGGTAGTCCAGCATGTGGCGCACCGCTTGCAGCGCCGCGGCCGTGCCATCGATCACCGGCACTCCGATCTCGGCAAACCTCCGCACCAGCGCGTCGTGGCGTAGCTGGGTGTAGTTCGTCGCCAACGCGACCGGCTTGGCGGTACGCTTGATCAACGCGGTGTGCAGCTCCAGGTAGCCTTCGCTGACATAGTATTCGTCGCGTATATCGGCGAATTGCACCAGCAACGCGGTATCGGGATCGTCGTGCAACGCCCGGGCGCAATCCAGAAATATGCCGGCGAAGTCGTTGCCGGTGCCCCACGCGTCCAGCGGATTGCGCGGCTCAAGCCCGTATTCCAGCCGGCCGGCGAGCTTTTGTCGCGTGACCTCCGAGATGCAGGCGAAGGGAATTCCCATCTCGTGGGCGAGATCGGTGATCATCTCGCACTCCCCGCCGGAATCGAAGACCGCCGCCAGCCCGCCGGGCGCGCATCGCCGCCCCTGCGCGAACAGCAGCAGCGCCGCGCCAAGCTCGTCGGGCGTGTCCACCCGAATGACGCCGTGGCGGCGGAACAGCGCATCGTGTGCGGCGTCGTTGCCGGTTAGCGCTCCGGAATGGCCCAGCGCCATGCGCGCCGCTTCCTCGGTTCGGCCCACTTTCAGCGCCACGACCGGAATCCCGCGGCGCGCTGCTTTCTCCAGCGCCTTCACGAATCCTGCTGGATCGCGCACAGTCTCGATAAACAGCCCCACAACTCGCGTGCTTTCCAGTTCGAGAGCGTAATCCATGTAATCAGCCACCGTCGTGGTCAGCTCCTGGCCCGGCGAGACGCAGATGTTGAAGCGGAAGCGCGGATCGTTGTGTCCGATCGCGCCGAAGATGGATCCGGAATGACTGATGAAGGCGATGTGCCCAGGGCGCGGCTCGCGCGGGGCCGGAAAGCCGACCGCCCAGAACGGCGCCTCGTCGTTGTAGAAGCCCATGCAGTTGCCGCCGCAGATCGCGAATTCGGCTTCCCTGGCGCGCCGCGCAACGCGGCGTGCCAGAGGCGGGTCGGCGTCGTTCTCCAAGTACAGGCTGCCGAATATCGTGGCCGCTCGCGCGCCGTGCGATATCGACTCCTCAAGCGCCGCCTCGAGCCGCGCGTTGGCGACGCTTAGCACGACGTGATCGACGCGCTCAGGTAACGCAGCGAGGGATGGATAGCAGCGGAATCCCTCGACGCTTTCGTATTTGGGATTGACCGGGTACACGGCGCCGCCAAAACCCGAGCGCCGCAACATCCGCAACATGTCGTTACCCGGCGAATTCGGGCGCGGGCTTGCGCCCACGAACGCGGCAGCGCGCGGCGCCAATAGCGCAGAAAGCGGATGCTGCATCTTCAATCCAAGAAGAATGCCCGCCGCGTCAAGCGGCGGGCACCATTAATGCCAAAGCTCATCCCAGCTGAAACTTCTTCCACGCCGCTTCATGCTTCGTCGAGTACTGCGCGGCCTGTTCCTCGTTGATGATCAGCATGTCCTTGATATTGTCGGGATGCATGACGAGATTGCGGGCCTGGGACGAATCGGCCTTCGCCGCCGCGCTGGAAAGAACGGGGCCGTAAGTTCCCACTGGTAAGAGGCGCAATTGCGCTGCTTCGCTGATGCAATAGTTGATCAACCGCATCGCTTTTTCCTTGTTGGGCGTTCCCTTGGGCACGACGTAGGCATTGCCCCAGGCAATGCCGTCCTTGTAGGTCATGTCCACGGCAGGACTTTCTTTCTTTGCGTCGAGGATTCGCCCGCTCCAGGCCGACGACATTGCCAGCTCGCCGCTCGACAACAATTGCGGCGGCTGGGCGCCGGCGCTCCACCACACTTTCACATGTGGCTTGAGCTCCAGGCACTTGGCGATCGCTTGATTGACCTTCTCATCGGTCGCCGGATAAATCTCCGACGTCTTCAAGCCAGCGGCGAGTAGCGCGGCCTCGTAGTTGTAGTACAGCAAGTTGTAAAGTCCGCGGGCGCCCGGAAAATCCTTCACGTTCCAGAAATCCTTCCAAGACTTGGGCGCGCGTTCCGCGGAGAACGCCTTGGTGCTCCACGCGATCACGGTTGCGCCGATGCTGGTGAAGATTCCGTGCGGCGTCACCCAGCCTTTGTCCAGCTTCGATGCGTCGACGATCTTGTAGTCGATCTCCTCCAGCAGGCCCTGGTCGCGGCCCTGGAAAATGAAGCGGCCTCCGACGTCGACCAAGTCCCATTCCACCGCCTTTGCTTCCACCATCGCCTTCAGCTTCGCGTAGGACGTTGGCGACGTATTGGCGATCTCGAAACCCAGCGTCTTGGACGCCGGGTCCATGAACGCTGCCTTTTCGGTTGCGGACAAAGCTCCGCCCCAGGATACGAATGTAAATGGCCGGCCCTGTGCGCCCGCCGGGCGAACGCCTAGCGCCGTGGCCCCGGTTACGGCCGCCGCGGCGCCCGCCGTATTCATCAGTCGACGACGTGTCAGCATCTCAGTCCTCCTCGGTTGTGGTGATTGATTCGTCCGTGTCGCCGTCCGGCAGAATGCGGACGTCGCCCGGATTCCAAACGATCCCGACCGAATCGCCGTCGGGCACTCCATCGCTGGCGAAGCGACGGCAAAGCACGATCTGGCCGTTCGCAAGCGACAAACGCAGCGCAAGCAGTTCGCCGAGAAATACCGTCTCGACGATTTTAGCTCTTATGCCGCTTTCAGGAACCAGCCGCACCGACTCCGGCCGAAGCAGCGCGGCGGCGCGCGACCCGACCGCTATCCCTTCGGCGGCGTCCCCAATAATTTCGCCGGCCAATCCAGCCACGTTAAGACTTGCCTGCACGCCGTTGACGGAGGTCACCGTGCCTCGCAGAAGATTGGATTCGCCCAGAAATCCGGCCACGAAGGCGCTCTGCGGCCGGCGGTAAAGTTTTTCGGCGTTGTCGATCTGCTCGACCCTGCCGTTGCGCAATATGGCGATGCGGTCGGACATGACCAGCGCCTCTTCCTGGTCGTGTGTCACATAGATTGTCGTACGCCCGTGCCGACGGTGCAACCGGCGGATTTCCAACTGCACATGCTGGCGCAACTGGCGGTCGAGCGCGCCAAGCGGCTCGTCCATCAGCAGCACGTCGGGTTCGATGACCAGCGCGCGCGCCAGCCCCACGCGCTGCTGTTGCCCGCCCGAAAGCTGGCGGGTTGCGCGTTTTCCAAAGCCGGATAGGCGAACCATTTCCAGCGCGGCGTCGACGCGTCGCGCGATGTCGGCTGCCGCCACGCCGCGCGCGCGCAATCCGTAGGCGACGTTGTCGAACACGTTCATATGCGGGAACAGCGCATAGTTCTGAAACACCATGCCGATATTGCGCCGTCGCGGCGGCAAATCGGTCACGTCGCGCGCTCCAATCAATACCCTCCCGGCGCTGGGCGAAAGATACCCGGCTGCGATATTGAGCAGCGTCGTTTTCCCTGAACCGCTGGGGCCGAGCAAGGTCAGGAATTCGCCGGTGCCGATTTCGAGGTCGATCGGCAGCAACGCCCGCAGCGGGCCGAACGAACGCGACACGCCGCGGAACGAGATTGCCAGGCCGCGGTTGTTCATCGACCGGACCTGCGGCTGGCCAGGCGGAACATCGCGAACAGCACGACGGTCAGCAGGATGAGCAGCGTGGACGCCACGGACAGAACCGGCGTGAATTCCAGCCGCACAGTCTCCCACATTTTCACCGGCAGGGTTTTGGCGCTGATGCCCGCCAGAAAAATCGACATCACCACTTCGTCGAACGACGTAATCAGCGAGAACACCGCGCCGCCAAACAGCCCAGGCAGGATCGTGGGGAGGGTCACGGTTAGGAACACCCGCGCCGGCGACGCGCCCAGTCCCTCGGCGGCGCGCAGCCAGTTCGGATCCAGGCTGCGCAGGCTGACGCCCACGTTCAACACCACGAAGGGCAAACACATCAGGACATGCGCAACGGCAAGCCCCAGCAACGTGCCTGTCAGCCCCCAGTAGCGACCGATGTAGTAGAGCGCCACGGCCGTGACGACAACGGGAACAATGATCGGCGCCAACACGAGACCGGTCAGAATCGCGCGCAGACGCCCGCCGATTCGCGCCAAGCCCAGCGCCGCTGAGGTGCCGATCACAACCGACAGGACAGTGGCGATAAGCGCCACCTCGAAACTGGTCCGCAGCGAGGTCAGCCATTCCATGTCGGCGAAAAACCGCTGATACCAGCGCAGCGACCATGCTTCGGGCGGAATGCGGATGAACGTGCCGTGGTTGAACGAGGCCGGCACCACAGCCAGGATCGGCAGCATGAGGAACGCCAGCACTGCCGAGCCGAAGCCGTGCGCCGCCCAGCGCGCTCTGGAGCCGTGTGCGCTCATTTCAGCGCACCTCCAAAGCCGAGCCGAGTGACGCGAAGCGCGATGCCAGCGCGAGCAGCGCCGCGATAGCGCCGAGCAGCATGAACGAGGCGGCGGCCGCCAGCGACCAAACCAGCCGCTCGTTGACCAGCAACTCGATCAGCATCGCCACGGTCAAGTTGGAAATGCCGCCGAGTAGCGCAGGCGTAATGAAGAAGCCGAGCGACAGGAGGAACACGAAGACCGCGCCTGCGCCCACGCCCGGCATGGACAGCGGCAGATAGACGCGGCGAAAAGTCATCCAGGGCGATGCCGCAAGGCCATCGCTGGCCAGCATCAGCCGCCCATCGATTCGCAGCATGTTGGCGTAGATCGGCAAAATCGCATAAGGGAGCAGCACATGGACCATGCCGATCAGCACGCCCGTGTCGTTGAACAGGAACTGCACCGGCCCATCCACGATGCCCGCGCCGACCAGCGCGCGGTTTACCGGTCCGTTTTTCTCAAGCAGCAGAATCCACGCGAAGGTGCGGATCAGCACGCTGATCCATAAGGGGAACAGCACGCAATATATGGCGAGCGTCAGCGCCCATCCCTTAAGCAACGTCAGCAAATAGGCGGTGGGATAGGCCAAGAACACGGAGATCGCCGTGACGACGACGGCAACCACGAGTGTGTTCCAAAACACTTTCAGGTAGACGACGCTGCCGATGATCTCGCCATAGGCCCAAAGCGGGCCTTCCTTCGCCGCGATGCTGAGCTCGAAAAGAAGCAGCATCGGCACGACGAAGAAAAACGCCAGAAACAGCAACGCCGGCAGCAACAGCGCCGAGGTAACCAAGTGCCGCCGCTGGGTTGCTGTCAGTGTCATCGCCCGCGCCTCAGTCCGCGCGCTTGAAACGGGCGTCGCGCCATTCGATCGCGGCTTTCAGTCCCTGTTCCTTGCGAATGCGATTGAACTCGACGCGCTCCGGCCCACCGCTGGCCTCGATCAGCGCATCGATGTCCAGCGCCGCCAGCAACGCCTGGCGCATGTTCATCATCTCGTAGGTGCGGTTGATGGCGCGTTTGGTCAACGCGACCGATAACGGCGCCGCAGCCGCCATGTCGCGCGCGATATCAAGCGCCTTGTCGAGCTCCTGCCCCGCTGGGACGACGTGGTTGACGATGCCGAGCTGCAGGGCGCGCGCCGCATCCACTTTGTCGTTGCCCGTCAGCAGCAGCTCTTTCGCCGCTTTCGGTCCGACGAACCACGGCAACAACAGGGCCACGATACCCGAGCCGAAGCGTACCTCGGGCTCGCCGAAGCGCGCGCCTTCGGCGGCCACCGTTACGTCGCAGCTCAGTGCCATTTCGAACGCGCCGGCCAGGCAGAACCCGTGTACCGCCGCGATGGTGGGTTTCGGGCAGTCCCAGAACTGCATCAAGAACTTGAAGTCGTAGTCCAGGACTTCGCGCCACTGCCCAAGCCCGGTGATGTTGCGCGCGGCCGATTCCTTTAGGTCGAAACCCGCCGAGAATGCCCGACCCGCACCGTGCAGCACGATGGCGCGCACATCGGCAGCCGCGACGAAGTCCTGCATCGCCGCCGTCGTCTGCTCCATCAAATTTACATTCAGCGCGTTCAGCACCTCCGGCCGGTCGAGCGTGATAATGCCGACGGATCCATCCCTGCGCGTCTTGATGCATATATTCGGGTTGGCGTTCATCCGATCATGTCTCGCAAACGATAATATTGCGTGATTGCCGTCAATGCAGGGCGTCGAAACTCGAAAAAGGGGATCTGGCGCATGGGCGTGACGGGCAACGGAACATCCGCCGCGGCTGCGCCACGCGCCAGATCGGCGAGCACCTTGCCCATGCCAGTTGCCAAGGCGACACCCCGGCCGTTGCAGCCTAGGGCCGCGAACACACCCGGCGCCAGCACGTGCAGGCGCGGCAGGACGTCGGTGGTCATGGCGATCTTGCCGCCCCAGCGATAGTCCCAGCGTGGCTTTTTCAGGATTGGGAAGAACCGGCTGGCGGCGCGCTCGATATACCGGAATAGCAGTGGCGGATTGGTTTCGCCGAACGATCCGCGCCCACCGATGATAAACCGCCCCTCGGGGTCCAGCCTGTAATAGAAGATGATGCGTTGCGTGTCCGACGCCACCTCTCCGCGCGGCAGGATCGAAGCGCGCAGGGACTCATGGAGCGGCGCCGTTGCGCTTTGGATGCTGTGGGCGGGAATGACGCTGCGGCGCAAACCTGGCCACAGATCGCCGGTATAAGCGTTGGTGGCGATTAGCACCGTGTCGGCTGTCACGCCGCCACGATCGGTCGCCACGCGCCAGCCGGGCGAAGCCCGTTCCACCGCCAATGCCGGCGATTGTACATATATATGCGCGCCCGATCGCATCGCCGCAGCGGCCAGGCCGCGCGCGTAGCTCAGGGGATGCAGGCTGCCCGCGCGACGGTCGATCCAGGCGCCGTGATATCGGTCGGTGCCAAGGATTTCGGCGGTGGCGGTTCGGTCCAGAAAATCAGCGTCCACACCGCGGTTGCGCCACTGCGCGGCGCGGCGTTCGACGGCCCGCGCCATCACCGGGGAATGCGCAAGCTGCAGCCAACCCGCGCGGCGCGGCGCACAGTCGATCCGATGCTTCTCGATCAACGAAAATACCAGATCGCCCAGCTTTCCTCCCCATGACGCCATGCGCTCGCCGGTTTCGCCGAGCTTCGCCGCCAACTCGTCCGGATCGTATTTGAAGCCGGGAATGACTTGGCCGTTGTTTCGCCCGGATGCGCCTTCGCCGATCTCGCCCGCTTCCAATAGCGCAGCATCGACACCGCTTTCCGCCAGATGCAGCGCGGCCGACAGCCCGGCATAGCCGCCGCCGACAATCGCAATGCTCGCCCGTCGTTCGCCGTGCAGGGCTGTGACGGGTGGCGAAGGTATTGCCGTCGGCGCCCACACCGTATCGGCGCCAGGTGCGTGGGCGGACTCGGGCCTCATCGCCGCAGATCCTTCAGGATTTCGCGCGCGGCGTTGTAGCCTGGCACGCCCATAACGCCACCGCCAGGATGGGCGGAAGAACCGCATTGATAGAGCCCCGGCACCGGGCTGCGATAATTCGCGTAGCCTGGTACCGGCCGCATGAAGAAGAGTTGATCCAGAGTTAACTCGCCGTGGAAGATATGGCCGTGCGGCAGGCCGATCAGGGATTCGAGGTCCGGCGGCGTCAGCACTTGCTTATGGATGATCGAGCTTTTGAAGTTGGGGGCATACTCGCTCATGGTCTCGACGACCGAGTCGAACAACTTATCGCGTTCGGTCTCCCAGCTGCCCTCGCGCAGATAATAGGGGGCGTGGCCGCCGAACAAATTGACGATGTGCTTGCCCCGGGGAGCGAGTTCCGGATCGACGATGGTGGGAACGACCGGCGTGATGAAGGGGCGCTTCGACGGTCGGCCATATTTCGCTTCGTCATAGGCTTGCTCAAGATAGTCGACGCTCGGTCCGATATGCACGTAGGTCGGGTAGTCGATGCCGATCTTCGCCCTGTCGAACGCGGTGTAGCGCGGCGGCTCCTCCATCGCCAGGTTGATCTTGAATGCCGAGCTGACGGTTCGGTACGACTTGACTTCCGCGATAAACTCCGGCGGCAGATGCGCGGCATCGACCATGCCGAGGAATGTCGCCTTGGCGTTGGCGTTCGATGCGACCAGTTTCGCCTCAATGACCTCGCCCGATTTCAGGCGCACACCCGCGGCACGGCCGTCGCGCACCACGATGCGGTCGATCTCCGCGCCGGTGCGCGTCACGACGCCCTTCTCGCGCGCCGACTTGGCGATGGCCTCGCTGATCGCGCCCATTCCGCCGCGAATGAATCCCCAGCCGCCGGCGCCTTCGTGCTCGCCCATGACGTGGTGCAGGAGCACATAGGCCGTGCCGGGGGATTTCGGCCCGAGGAATGTGCCGATCGAACTGTAGTAAGCGAGCGCCGCCTTGATCTCGGGCGACTCGAACCAGCGGTCCAGATAGTCGCTGGCGCTCTGTGTCATCAGATCGACGAAACGAAACAGCTTGCCGCCAATCTTGCGGAACCGCCAAAACAATCCGGCCAATTCCTTTAGATCTTTCCACTTGCGCGACGCGGGGTTGGGCGGCGTTTCCCACAGCAACGCTCGAACGACCTTCGCCGCGTCTTGCAGATGGGCGTCGAACAGCGGAAAAGCCTCCGCATCGCGCTTCGAGTACTTCGCGATTTCGGCGCAAGTCTTCTTGATGTCGTCCCAAAAAACCAGATAACGACCGTCGGGAAACGGGATGAACAGATTGTTCGCCGGCAGGACTTCGAAGCCGTGCTTGGCAAGCTCCAGATCGCGAATGATCCGGGGCTGCAACAGGCTCATCACATAAGAACAGACCGAAACGCGATAGCCCGGCCATACTTCTTCGGTCACCGCGGCGCCGCCGAGGACGTGGCGCCGTTCCAGAACGCAGACCTTCAAGCCCGCACGCGCGAGATAAGCCGAACAAACCAGTCCGTTGTGACCGCCGCCGACGACGATCGCGTCAAAGGTCTCGCCCATGTTTCGTGCCCCCGTGCCGGTGGCGCCGCCACGCTTCGGCGTTTGACTATCGTACGCGCCAATCTAAAGTGAAAAAAGCCCAATCGATCATCAGGCATGTGAAAGCCGCTCGTCAGTCGGTCACCGGCGCTAGCACGCAGACCACAACCGTATCCGCCGGCCCGGGCATGCTATCGTGATGCGGCTCGGCGTTCTTGAAAGCGAAGCGATCGCCCCGCTTCGATAAGAAAGACCTCTTGCCTAACAAGGAGGGATCAATGGCGCGCAGGCGCACCCCTTACTATCACAAGTTCATGGCGCTCGGCGCCGAGATGGTCGACCGCATCGGCTTCGACTCCGCATTCAAGTTCACCTCGGTCGAAGCCGAGCACCTTGCCACACGCAGCCAAGCGGGAATGTACGACGTGTACTATCAGGTGCTGGTCGACATCAAAGGGCGCGACGCTGAAAAACTTTTGCAATTGACCCTAGTCAACGACGTGGCGAAGCTTCAGGCCGGCAAGGTGATCTATTCCTCGGTCTGCAATGATAAAGGCGGCATGGTGGACGACCTCACCTGCCTGCGGCTCGACCGCGATCATTTTTGGCTTTGCCCAACGCCGTCGCGCGTCGATATCGTTACCGCCTGGATGGCGGAACAAGCCAAGGGCATGAACGCCTGCGTAACCAACCTGGGCGCCGGCCGCGCGTTCATTTCGATCCAGGGCCCGCGCGCCCGCGATATTCTCGCGCGCCTGACCGACTCCGATCTGTCCACCGCCAGGCTTCCCTACTATTCCTGGGCGCGCGGCAGGGTTGCCGACGTGCCCGATACCGTGATCAGCCGGACCGGCTATTCCGGAGAGCTGGGCTACGAACTGTTTTATCCCGGCGAATACGCCGAGCATATGTGGGACGCCGTGCTCGCCGCCGGCACGGGCGACGGGTTGGCACCGTGCGGGCTCGGCGCCTTGCGCAGCGTGCGTATCGAAAAGAAATATCCGCTCTATGGGCTCGACCTCGATGAATCGACTTCGCCGTTGGAAGCCGGGCTGGGCTGGACAGTCAAGTTCGAGAAGCCCGACTTCATCGGCCGCAACGCCCTGATGCGGCAACGAGACCGCGGCGTGAGTCGCACCTTGATCATGGTGGAAATGTCCGATCTGGATTTCGTACCGGCACCGGGTGACGGGATCCTGATGGACGGCCACGCCATCGGAAAAGTGACGTCCGCCGATCGCGGCTATTACCTGCGCAAAAGCTTGGCGCTGGGGTATGTGAACCCTGCGATAGCCGAAGCCGGACAAACCGTCACGATCAGGAAAAGTGCGGATGGCGCCGTCAAACAGGGAATCGTCAGAACTTCCGCTCCTTACGATCCGGAGCGCAAACGTGCCCGTGCCTAGTGAGTTTACGTCACGAACACCGTCACGCCGCGAAGCCGCGCGCGATCTTGCAGCTCCAGTCGAAATGATCGTTTTCGCCTGACGCGAAGCTCAGCGGCGCCTGGGCGGCGGCGACCGACTGCCCGCATCCCTTGCTCGGCCGACGCGCATAGCGACACAGTGCGGCACTATACTCCTTTGTCCACTTTGCGGTTCGTTTCAACGACGTTTCGCAGCAAGCGGACGGCCGAATCCGGGCTGGTAAGGACAGGACATCGGATCGCGCGGCGGACCGCATCGGCGGCGCGTGCCATCGAAAACTGGGCAAGCACGACGATATCGCAATCCCCGACTTCGCTCGCGCGTGCCGCGATACGTGAATTGTGTTCCGCCGCGTCGCCGGCTTGCAGCGCGCGCATCGCCTCCGGCACGACGATCGTCGTCAATCGCGCATCCGAATTCACGCGACGCGCCTCGTCCTCGAATTCCTCTTTCAAGGTCGGAATAGCCATTGCGAAGGTCGCGATCAGCCCGATGTGTTTGCCCGCGGCTAACGCGGCGCGGAACATCGCCTCATTCGGCTTGAGAACCGGCACCGGCGCCATGGCCGCCGCGCGCTCGATCGCCGGGCCGAATGCGGAGCAGGTGAATAGAATGCCCGCACAATGCGTGGTTCTTGCATAGGCGGCGAGCGCCACGATGCGGTCGGCCACGGCGGGTGTCAGGCCCGAGTCCCGTGCCCGGTCGCGGCTCAGGGAATCGTCGAGCAAGTTCACCGGGTCGGCTTCCGGCCAATGCACCGCCAGCGCGGCCTGGACCGGCTCGATGGCAAGCGGCGTAGCATGAATCAGCGCGACGCGGACGCCTGAACCCATATCGGCTCCTCGTTGACTCGCGCGCCATCGGCCTTCCGCCTGAGCGCCGCGATCGGACAAATACAGCCTATCGCGGCAAAAGCGCCGAACCAAGCCACCATCCGCGTGCGATCGGCGCGCCAGCGCGCCTTGACTTGAATTTGGGCCGTCAATATCGTCGCGACGAAATTTTTTGCGATGCGCCAACGGCAATTGTTGCAACCCAGTCCGATATTCGCCGCGGCGGATCTGCCGATGCGGGATTGACGCTATGAGGTCCTCCGCCAAGCGCGCGAAGTTCGATCCGATCGATCTCGAAATTCTTTGGAATCAAATTATCACGTCGATCGACGAGACAGCCTACGCCGTGCGCCGAACTTCGATGTCGAAAGTCGTGGTCGAGGGCGCCGATTTCGGCGTCATGCTGCACGACACGAAGGGGCGCCTGGTCGCGTCGGATATTGCCGTTGCAGCGAAAGTCAGCACGGTTTCGATCCTAGCGGAGCGGCTGCTCGAATATTTTCCGCCGCACACGCTGAAGCCCGGCGACGTATTGGTCTCGAATAATCCTTGGTGGCTGATGGGCCACCTCAACGACATCGCATTTCTGGCGCCGCTGTTTTTCAAGGGTAAACTCATCGGATTCGCCGAATGCATGGCCCATATGGCGGATATCGGCGGCTCGCTTTCGGCGCGGCCGCGCGAACTCTTCGAAGAAGGACTCATCGTCCCGCCGCTGAAGGCGGTCGAGGCCGGGCGCGACAATGCGACTTTCTTCGACATGGTTCGGGCCAATGTCCGCGTGCCGCAGCAGGTTGTCAGCGACATGCGCGCGCTCATCACGGGCTGTCATGTGCTCGAGGAAAAGCTCGGCGAGTTTCTCAAGGCTCACGGCCTGAAATCAATCGACCCGCTGGCGGCGGAGATCATCGATCGTTCGGAAAAGGCGATGCGGCAGGGCATCCGCGACAGCATTCCGGACGGCGAGTATCGCGGCGAGACGAGCGTCGACGGTTTCCAGGAACCGCTCGTCATTCGCGTCCGCGCCACGGTCAAGAAAGGCGAGGTCGATCTCGATTTTGCCGGTACGTCCGCCCAAAACGAATTCGGCATCAATTGCACCGGCATCTACCGCCACGTGTGGAGCACCTTCACGATCAAATGCCTGGCGGCGCCCGAGTTGCCGGGAAACGAGGGCACGTTCCGGCCGATCCGGTCGCACGCGCCGGAAGGAACTTTGGTCAGCCCGAAATTCCCCGCGCCGGTGAAGATGAAACCGGCCACGGGCCACTACATCCCGATCGCCATTATCGACGCCTTCCGCGATGTTCTACCGGCCAAAATGCTTGCCGAATCGGGGAAGAAGTCTTTGCTCTATCTTTCCGGGCGCCGGCACGACGGCGCGCCCTTTTCCGATCTTACCTTCGTCATGGGCGGTATCGGCGCGCGCGCCACGAAGGACGGGCTGCATTGCACGAGTTTCCCCGGCAATGCCGGTGCAATTCCGATCGAAGTGCTCGAAACGGTCACGCCAATCTTGGTGCATCACAAGCATCTACGGCCCGATTCCGGCGGACCAGGCCGCTTTCGCGGCGGATGCGGGACGGACTTCGCTTTCGAATCGCGCTCGACCGAGCCGCTCGTCATTCAAGCCGAGCACGGCAAGCTCGACACGCCGCCCAAAGGCTCGCGCGGCGGCGGGAGCGGCGTGGGTGGCAGCCATCTGTTGAATGGCCAGTCGATTCCGGACAAACAGCCGGTCGTGCTTCGTCAGGGCGACGTGGTGCGTATTTTGACCCCCGGGTCCGGCGGTATGTATCCGGCGTCGGAGCGCGCCGCGGCCGCATTGGCGAAGGACATCGCCGATGGCGTCGTGACGCCGGAAGCCGCCAACCGCGACTACGGCGCCAGTCCAAGCCAAAGGGCCGGCAATGCCGAGACATAGGAGCCGGGATTTCGCCCTTGGCGTGGACATCGGCGGAACGTTTACGGATTTGGCACTGCTGGAGCGTTCGACCGGGCGTCTGTTCACCGGTAAGGCGTTGACCGACTATGGCGACTTTTCACGCGGCGTGATCGGTTGCGTCGAGCGGATCCTGAGCGAGAACGGCGTCGCGGCGCGCGCCGTGAACATCGTCGTGCATGGCACGACCCTGGCGACAAATGCCTTGATCCAGCGGCGCGGCGCGCGCACCGCCTTGGTCGTGACCCGCGGCTTTCGCGACGTGCTCGAAACCGCGCGCGGCACGCGCCACGACATTTACGATCTCGACATCGAAATGCCCAAGCCGCTGGCGCCCCGGTCGCTCGTGTTCGAGGCCGACGAACGCATCGATTTCGAGGGAGCCGTGGTGCGGCCCCTCGCGGAAGCGCCGCTTCGCGATCTCGCGCGAACGCTGGTTGCGGGCGGCATCGAAAGCGTCGCGGTCTGCCTGTTCCATTCCTATGCCAATCCCGCGCACGAGCGCGCGATCGGAGCGATCCTGGCCGAGGCGGCGCCGGCGCTGTCCGTCTCGCTTTCGTCGGACGTCGTCCCCGCCATTGGCGAATACGACCGCGCGACGACGACGGTGGCCAACGTCTATCTGCAACCGGTGGTTCGCGGCTACCTCGAACGGCTGGCGCAGTCGTTGGCGAAATTGGGAATTGCCCGACCGCCGATGATCATCGCCTCCGATGGCGGAACGATGAGCAGCGAAGCGGCCATGCGTTTTCCCGTGCGCCTGATCGAATCCGGGCCGGCCGGCGGCGCGATCGCGGCAGCCTATTTCGGCGAAAAGTCCGGCCTCGACCGCATCATCGGCTTCGACATGGGCGGAACCACCGCCAAGATTTGCGTCATCGACGATTTCAAGCCTGAACATTCGACGGAATTCGAGGTGGCGCGAATCGAGCGTTTCGTCAAGGGCAGCGGCCTCCCGCTCAAAGTGCCGGCGATCGAATTGATCGAGATCGGCGCAGGCGGCGGAAGCATTGCCCATATCGATCGCATCGGCCTGCTCAAGGTGGGGCCGGAAAGCGCCGGCGCCGCGCCCGGCCCGGCCTGCTATGGCCTGGGCGGCGAAAGGCCGACCGTGACCGACGCCGATCTATGTCTCGGCTATCTCGATCCGGGCTATTTCCTTGGCGGCGCGATGCGGCTCGACAAGGCGCGCGCCGAGCGCGCGATTGCGCGTGAGATCGCCGAGCCGCTGCACCTCGATCCGATTCGCGCGGCCTGGGGTATGCACGATGTGGTCAACAACAACATGGCACGCGCCGCGAAAATTCATTGCATGGAGCGCGGCAAGGACCCGCGGCTCTACACACTGGTCGCCTTCGGCGGCGCGGGGCCCACCCACGCCTATCGGATCGCTCAGGTCCTCGGCATCCAAACCATCCTCTATCCGGCACATGCCGGGATCATGTCGTCGGTCGGATTCCTCATCGCGCGGCCTTCGTTCGAATTCGTCCGTTCGCACGAGACGCCGCTGGCCAAGAGCCGCGTCGGCCGGATGAACGAGATGTTCGCCGAGATGGAGCGCGAGGGGCGCGCCTTGTTGCGCTCGGCCGGCGTTGCGGCAAACGCGATCGAAACCAGCCGCGAGATTGGCCTGCGCTACAGCGGGCAGGCCTTCATTCTCTATGTCCCGGCGCCGCCGGCAAAATCGGCCGCCGCTTTTCTCGTTGGCGTGGAACAGGCGTTTCTCAAGGAATACCGATCGCGTTATCACCGCATCAACAAGGGAGTGGCACTCGAAGTCGCGAGTCTCCGTTCGGTGGTATCCGGACCGCGACCCGAGGTCGTCCTGAAGAATCCCGCCGCCGCGCCCGGCAAGCGCGCCGATGCGCTCAAACGTGCGCGGCCGGTCTATATGCCCGAGAGCGCGGCATTCGTTCGCTGCCCGGTCTACGATCGATACGCGCTGTCCGGCAAACTCATCGGACCGGCAATCGTCGAGGAGCGCGAATCCTCGGTCGTGATCGGTGCCGGTGCGGCGGCGCAAATCGACGAGAATCGCAACCTCCTTGTGACCCTGCCGCGCGCCACGGCGCGCCGCCGGACGCGGCCATGATGATTGCCGCCCGGCAACAACGCGCCATTCTGTATGCGACTTCGATCGTCGGCGGCCTGGCGATCTGGGAAGCCGCGGCGCACAATGTTTCGCGCATCGTCGTCGCACCGCCATCGGCCGTCGCCGTTCGCCTGTACGACGGAATTTTTTCCGGCTCGCTTGGCACGGCATTCGTTGCCTCGCTGGCCCACATGTTGCTCGGCCTTGCCATCGCTTTCGCGGTCGCGCTGCCGCTGGGCCTTCTCCTGGGGCGCAGCCGCGCCGCGGCCGAATTCATGGAGCCGGTGACCGGCGCGCTCTACGCGATACCGCCGGTCGCTTTCGTTCCCATCGTCGCGATTTGGTCCGGCTTCGCTTTCGAGGCGCGCGTCGTGCTCGTCGCCTTGATGTCGGTGTTCGAGATGCTGTTCGCCTTCTCGGCCGGCGCGCGCAACATACCGCCGTCGTTGATCGATGTCGGCCGCTCCTTCGGCGCCGGGCGCTGGTCGCTCGCGCGCAAGGTCATGCTGCCGGCGATGCTGCCGTTTGTACTCACCGGGCTCAGACTCGGCGTCGTGCGGGCTATTCACGGCATGATCGTGGCCGAGCTGTTTTTCGCCGCGGTCAATCTCGGGGCGGTGATGAAGCGCGACGCCGCTCGCTTCGACTCGGCCGGCGTGCTGGCGGTTATCGTCGTCCTGGCGGTTTTCGGCCTGGCGATACAGGAAGGATTGAAGGCGCTGGAATGGAAGCTGTTTCCGCAAAAGCGCGCATGACGCGCGGCCTGCCGCCGGGCCAGCGGCGCTGGGCGCGGCATATCGCCGGCGCCGGCATGTTATTTCTATTTTGGGAGATTGCCGGATCGAGCCTGGGCGCGGGGCTGATCGCGCCGCCATCGCAGGTTCTGCCGGAATTCTTCACCATGTGGGGCGACGAGCGGCTTCTGCCGATTGTGGCGGGATCGCTGCGGCAGATGCTGGTTGGGTACGCCCTTGCCTGCGCCGTCGGCATGCCGCTCGGCATCGCGATGGGCCGCATCCCGTTTCTCGGCACCATGGTGTACCCCTGGCTCAGCATGTTGATCGTCACCTCGGTTGCGTCGCTCATCCCGCTTTTCATTCTCGCGGTCGGCACCGGGTTCGAGTTCCGGGTTCTCGTCGTGTTCGCGTCGGCCGTGTTCTATGTGATCTTCGTTTCGTATGAGGGCGCGCGCGACGTCGAGCGGCGCTTTATCGATGTCGGCAGGTCGTTTTCCGCGAACGGCCCGCAACGCTTCGTCAAGATCGTGCTGCCGGCGCTGTTCCCCTATCTTCTCACGGGCGCGCGCATAGGACTCGGCCAGTCGCTTCGGGGTATGGTCGTTGCCGAGCTTTTCGTCATCGTCGGGATCGGCGGTTTGATCCATAGTGCCGGCCAGGAGATTTCGACGGCGCGATATTTGGCGCTGCTGGTCCTGATCATGACGATCGCGCTGGTTGCGAATGAATTATTGGGCTGGACTGCCCGCAGGTTGGCGCCGTGGTACGAGCCGAGCAAACGCGCCGAGTAGGCGTAAGCCGAAAAACCCGATCGCAGGGAGATGCTGATATGAAACGCCGAGAATTCTGCAGAACGATGTCCGCCGGAGTTGGCGGCGCACTGATGGGGGCCTCGCCGCTCGGATTTCCGCTGGTCAACACGGCCTGGGCACAGGCCCCACGGGCGCTGGATCTGCAATTTCTCGGCTTTGCGCTTGCCATTCATGTTCCGGCGATCGCCGGGGCCCTCAGCATCCTGCCGGCAATGCAGGGATACGCGGCGCCGAAATTCGCGCGCCTCAACCAGATCAGATTGGTCACGCAAACCATGGTCGGCGGCACGGCGGATATCGGCGAATCCGATCCGCCCACGGTTCTGGCGGCGATCGAAGCGGGCGCGCCGCTCAAAATCGTCGGCAAGCCCTACAACAGCAGCAGCCTCACCCTGGTCGTGAATGCCGACAAAGTGAAGAGCCACGCCGATCTCGCCAAACCCGAGACGCGCGTCGCCATCGGCGCGAAGGGCGACATCACTCACGTCATGCTTGTCGCGCCATTGCTCAAACACGGCGTGAAGTTCGACAATCTAACGATCCTTGAGCTGCCCGGCTCGGGCACCCGCGTGACCGGGCTGCTGGCGGGACGGATCGATGCCGGAAATCTTCACTTCGATCAGCTGGAAAGCATCGCGGGCAAGGGTAATTTCAAGGTTCTGGTCGAGCCGTGGAACGAGTTCTCGGCTTGGACCAATGAAGTGTGGATTGTCCGGACGGATTGGCTCAAGAAGCCCGAGAACGAGCGCGCGCTGGTCGATTTCCTCAAGGCCACGCTCATCGCCTATCGCCGCGCCAATGCGGATTTCGACTGGTACCTGGACAGTTTCCGCAAATATGCGACGCTGACCGACGCGAATAAGATGACGGGCGAGAAACTGAAGCCGATCTGGGAAAAGCTCAAAAATGAGGTCAAGGCTTGGCCCGTCGACGGCAAGTTTAGCGTCAAGGATATCGCCGACATGATACCCGCGTGCAAGGCCGCCGACGCGATCCGCGGCACCGTCAAGGCGGAGGACGTCGTCGAGACGAAGTATATGGAACAAGCGGTCAAGGAACTCGGCTGACCCGGCGCCGCCGCGCCGGGCGGCCGAGCATCGAACGGAAGAGCTGCCATGGACAAGACGACGCGCGAACTCTGCGACGGAATCGGAAAGCTGCGCACGGCGATTGTCGGCGACGTGCTTCGTGAAATGGGCATGCCGCATCAGATCTTGAGTTCCACGATCAGCGGTTTGATCCGCGGAATGCGCGTCGTCGGCCCGGCCTTCTGTATTCGCGCCGAAACGGCGATGGGCGGCTACGCGAAACTGCCGCCGGGCACGCCGCAACCGAAGTACGAAATGTTCTCGAAGATGTACCAAGGTTGCGTGCTCGTTTACGCGACCGGCGGCTACGACGAAGCCGCGTCGTGGGGCGACAACATCAACATGACCGCCAAGATCAAGGGTTGCGCCGGGGTCGTCGTCGATGGCGGCTTTCGCGACGCCGAGGCCATCGCCGAATCGGGCCTGCCATGCTTCGGCCGCTTCGTCACGCCGGTGAGTTCCGCGCCGCGTTTCGGAGTCACCGCGTACGAAGTACCGGTCGTAATGCCCGGGCAAACCACCCGCCACGTCACGGTCCATCCCGGCGACATCGTGCTCGGCGACTACGACGGCATCGCCATTGTTCCCCGCAAGGCGGCGGCGGATTGCCTGGCCTATGCGAACGAACTCGCGCGCATCGAGGCGGCTCAATTTGCGAGATTGTCCGCCGGCGAAGATCGCCAGACGGTCTACGAAAGCGTGAGCCGGTTCGGGCACATCAAGAAGTGGAATGGCTGAGCCGGACCGGCATCGGGCAGGGTGGGGAATGTCCGCTGGTTTGAAATCGCCGAAGCTCAAGATCGAGAATCTCACCAAACGCTTCAGCCGCGACGGCGAACAGCCGCTCGTCGTCCTGGATAATCTCACGCTGGATATCGGCACGCTCGAATTCGTCGCCGTGGTCGGGCCGAGCGGCTGCGGCAAGTCCACCCTGCTGCGCATCATCGATGGGCTCGAAATTCCAGATACGGGCTCGATTTTCATCGATGGCGCGGCGATTTCGGGCCCAGGCGCGGGCCGGGCGATGGTCTTCCAGAGCTTCGATTTGTTTCCATGGCGCACGACGATCGACAACATCGCGTTCGGCCTCGAGATGACGCGCATGACGGCGGCGGAGCGACGGCGCACCAGTCAGCACTACCTTGAACTGGTCGGGCTCAAGGGCTTCGAGACGTCCTATCCGCATCAGCTCAGCGGCGGCATGCAGCAGCGCGTTGGAATCGCGCGCGCATTGGCGACCAAGCCGGATATTTTGCTGATGGACGAGCCGTTCGGCGCGCTCGACGTGCAAACCCGCGACCTGCTCCAGGACGAGTTGCTGCGCATCTTCGACGCCGAAGCCAAAACGGTGATATTCGTGACGCATAGCATCGAGGAAGCGATCTATCTCGCCGACCGTGTCGTCGTTCTATCAGCGCGACCGGCACGGATCGCCATGGATGTGCGCGTGCCGTTCAAGCGACCGCGCGACGAAATCATCAAAGGCGACCCCATATTCGTCGAAATGCGCCGCAGTATCTGGCACCAGCTCAAAAGCGGCCTTTCGCCGACGCAGTCCCTGTCGCAAAATACATTATCGGATAATTCGATATAGGACGAGCCTCCTGCAAACTGCCAGCCGCGCTCAAGCGCTGCCATCCGACAGCAGGAGACGATATGGAAGAGCGATCGAACGGGCAGCCGCCGCGCTGATGCGAGCTTGCGTGCTGCTCAAAACAGCAGAATGCGCTGCGCTGCGGCGGGCGTGGCGCCACGGCAGTCGATTCTGCAACACCATGCTCTCTATGAATTATTGATTTTGCGACCGGGACAGGCCGCGACATCGGCGACGTGTTCAATGTCTTTATGAATGTGGCCCTGCACGCCGACGGCCCCTTCGCCATCCTGCCGCCCGCGGCCGACACCGGCGATTATATCGATCTGCGCGCCGACATGAACGTGCTGGCGCGAGTGTCGGCCTGCCCCGGCGGCAGCGCCGCGACCAAAGAGAGCGGCGCCAAGCCGCTCGGCCTCACCGTTTTCCGCATACGATCGACAACCGTTTTCCGCTTGCCTTGACAAGTTCAAATAACGATGGGAGCGTCGGTGTTTGAAACGCAGCCGCGAGGGGAGACGGAAGCGCGATGGCCTACAGACTGGCGACGATCACACACCGGGGCCATACGTTTCCGGTCGTGGCGGTAGACAAGGCCCTGATCGATTTCAACGGCGGCTACGAATACTACAAGCAGAAAAACGGTGTCCGGAACTTCTTCAAGTCCCGGCACGGCGCGACCATGCTCGACATCCTCGAGGAATGGGAACTGTTCGACGCCGAGATCGACAAGATGGCGGCGTTTTTCGCCGACGGCCTGAAGCGCGGCACCGCGCCCACGGCTTTAATATACGCCAGCGAGGAGGTGCGCCTGCGCCCGCCCATCCTCCATCCCAACAAGATCCTCAACGCCGGATCGAACTATTACGACCATGCCCTCGAAATGGGCGCGGCCGCGCCCGATCGCGCCAAGCACGAGCCCTATTTTTTCTACAAGGGCAGCCGCCACACCGTGATCGGCAATGGCGACCAGATCGTGCTGACGCCGCGCGCCAAATACATCGATTGGGAGGCCGAACTGGCTGTCGTGATCGGCCGCACAGCCAAGAACGTGCCGATCGACAAGGCCATGGACTACGTCGCCGGCTTCACTTGCTATAACGACGTCTCGGGCCGCGACCGCATGATCCGCAAGGGCGAGACGTTCGACTACGACTGGTTCGCGAACAAGGGCAACGACACCTTCTGCCCGATGGGGCCCTATATCACGCCGACCCGCTACATGCCCGACCTCGCCGATCTGCGCGTGCGCTGCATCGTCGGCAACGAGGTCATGCAGGACTACAGCACCGCCGACATGGTGTTCAAAATCCCGGAGCTGGTCGCCAACGCTTCGTCGATCACGACGCTGTCGCCCGGCGACGTGATCGCAACCGGCACCGGCGCTGGCGCGGGCATGGCCAAAGGCGTCAAGGTCAAGCACGGCGAGATCCACAAAGTGTTCGAGCATATGTATGCGGGCAAGGCACGGCTCTTGCGGCCGGGCGACCGGGTGGTGGTGGAAATTCCCGGCATCGGACGCCTCGAAAACGACGTGGCGGCGCCCGACCAGCGCCGCGAGCCGCTCTTTGCCATAGACTGAAGCTGAACCGCCGCTGGAACGCTCCGGCCGGGAGATCGCAAGGGAGAGAATCGATGAAGTCTGTATTGGCCGCTAGCGCGGGACTGGTGCTGGCCCTGGCAACGCCCGCTTTCGCCCAGCAAATCCAACTCAAGGCCGGCACGTTCCTGCCGCCGGTCGACAAATTCTGGTATCCGCCGATCCAGAAATTCCTCGACACCGTGAACGAGAAGGGCAAGGCCACAGGCCTATCGGTCAACATGCTCGCGGCCGGCGGCAAGGGCGTATCGCCATTCGAGATGGGGAATGCCGCCCGCAACGGCGTGCTAGACCTCATTCACCTTGCCGGCACGTTCTACAACAAGATCGTGCCGCTCGCCGACGCCCAGAAGCTCTCGACGATCTCGTCGAAAGAGGAGCGCACCAACGGCACCTATGCTTTCCTGCGGCCGATCTACGCGCAGAAGATGAACGTGCACTATCTCGGCCGCTGGGGCGACGGCGTGCCCTTCCACCTCTATGTCAACAAGAAGATCGACAAGGCGGATCTGAAAAGCCTCAAGATCCGCGGCACGTCGGTTTACCAGGCCTTCGTCGAGAAGCTCGGCGGCACCATGGTCATAACCCCACCCGCCGACGCCTACACCATGGTCGAGCGCGGTGTGGTCGATGGGCTCGGCTGGCCGCTCTGGGGCATTGAAGCCTGGGGCTGGCACAAGGTCCTCAAGTACCGTATCGAACCGGGGTTCTATTCTTCGGATGTTAGCGTGCTGGTCAATCTCGACACCTGGAAGAAACTGACCAAGGCGCAGCAGGACGTGCTCGAAGGGGCCATGCTCGAACTCGAAAACGATTTCCCGAATTTACGGACCGCCAACGACGCCGCTTCGCGCAAAGTCCAGGCCGATGCCGGCATGACGCCCATCGTGCTGGGCGGTGCGGACGCGCAGCAATGGCTCAAGGCCGCCGAGGATGCGGGCTGGGACGATATCGCCAAGAAGGACCCGGAAAACGCCGCCAAGATCCGGGCCTTGACGACCAAGAAATAACCGCCGCCGCGCCGTGGCTCAGTTGAGGAGCCGCGGCAGCGACGTGGCCAGCCAAGGCACGGCCACGACAAGTATCAGGACCAGGAACGTCATCGCCACGAACGGCGCCGCGGCGGCATAAACCTGTCCCATGCCGATGTTGCGGGGCGCGACACCCTTCATCACGAAGAGCAGCAGCCCGAAAGGCGGCGTCAACAATCCGATCTGCATCGAGATCAGAAAGATCACGCCCAGCCAGATAAGGTCGATCTTCAGCGTTGCCGCCAGAGGCATGAAGAAGGGCAGCGTCAGGAGCATCATGCTCACCTGATCCAGGAAGCAACCCAGGAACAGCAATATCGCGATCATGACCAGGACGGCCATGAGCGGGGACAATTGCAGCGCGGTCAGCGCCTTCAAAGCCCCGTCGGTGCCGCCGGAGAAGGCGAGCATGTTGGCGTAAGCCGAGGATGCCGCGATGATGAAGAAGATCATGGTCGTCACCTTGGCCACGTCCTTGAGGCAGCGGTGAAGGATGCGCCAGGTCAGCACCCGGTAGGCCATGGCGATCAGGGCTGTCGCCACGCAGCCCAGCGCCGCGGAATCCGTCGGCGAGGCGACGCCGGCGAAAATGCTGCCGACCACGACGACGAAGATCGACAGAAGCGGCACGACATGGACGAAGAAAGGGAGCCAGCGTTCGCGGCCCGAGACCTTGCGCGCCTCGTAGACGGGCGCGAGTTCGGGCCGAAGCGTGCAGCGGACGACGATATAGGCGATGAACAGCCCGCTCATGATCAGCCCGGGCAAGATGCCTCCGATCAGCAATTCAGCGATCGGGATCTGCGCCAGGCTGCCGAGCAGGACGGTCAGGGCCGAAGGCGGGATCAGCATGTCGACGCCTCCAATCGCCATGATCGGGCCCATCGCCATGGTCGGGTGATAGCCGCGTTTCAGCATGTCGGGCAGCAGCGCTTGGCCAAGCATGGCCGTGGTCGCGATGGTCGACCCCGATAGCGCCGAGAACACCGTGCCGCCGGTCACGGCCACGACCGCCAGCCGGCCCGGCACCCGCGATATCAGGCGGTCGATGGCGTCGATGGCCTTGAACGCCATGCCGGTCCGCAACAGGATTTCGCCCATCAGCAGGAAGAGCGGGATCGGAGCCAGGTTGAAGTTGCTGATCGAGGCGACCGAGCCACGCACGAACGCCACCAGCCCGCCGGACCCGCCCATGAACAGCATCGCGCCCGCGATGCTGGCGACGATGAAGGCGAAAGCCACGGGCAGGCCCAGCGCCAGCAACAGGCACACCGAACCCAGCATCAGGGCGAGCGCGGTCCCCCACTCCATCGCTTCACAATCGCTTCACAAGCTCGCCCGTTGCGTCGGGTCGCTCAATTCGGCGACGACGCCGGGAATCCGCGCCAGGCGCAGCGCGAATTCGATCGCGAGCAGCAGGCACGCGACCGGTAGCGGCAGCAGCACCAGCCACTCCGGCGTCCACCAGGATTTGTAGATCAGGGTCTTGTTGCGCCACGAATCGGCGAAGACGACGACGGCGTAATACAAAAACACGAGCGAGGCCGCGCAGCCGATGCCGTCGATCGCCTGTTCGAGCCGGATCGCGACCCGGCGCGGCAACGCGGTCAGTAGAATGTCGATGCGGATATGGGCCCCTTTGCGCAACACCCACGGCGCCGACAGGAAGGCGCCCGCACACAGCAGATATTCGCTGACTTCGATCAACCAGGGGAGCGAGCCCCAGCCGAAAAAGCGCAGCGCGATCTCGGCCGTCATGAGCACGATCAGGACGCCGATAGTCCAGCCGAACAGGCTGCCCAGCGCATCCATGACCCACGACATGACCGCCAACGGGGCCTTCATGGCCGCCGCCTCGGCCGGGCTTTGCGCCCGGCGCCGCCTCTCGATTTTCCGGTCACACCGATTGTCTCCGCCCCCATTTGCGGCGGCCATTATCGCCGCCTGGACCGAGCGCGCAATACGGCATAGTCACGGCGTTTTATGGCGTGCGGTTCGTTTGGCGGCTCGATAGCCAAGGCGATGCAGAAAATCAGTTACAGCGGCTATCGGTTTCCGCCTGAGATCATCCATCAGGCGATCTGGCTCTATCTCCGGTTCACACTGAGCTTCCGCGACGTCGAAGATCTGTTGGCGGAACGCGGAATCACGGTCTCCTACGAAACTATTCGACGCTGGGTGAACCATTTCGGGCCGATGATCGCAGCGGACTTGCGCAAGCGCCGACCCAGGCCCCACACGACCTGGCATCTGGACGAGGTCTATCTGAAAATCGATGGCCGCATGGTCTACCTGTGGCGCGCCGTCGACGCCGAAGGCGAGGTCCTCGACGTGCTGGTCCAAGCGAAAAGGAACAAGCACGCCGCACTGAAACTCATGCGAAAGCTCTTGAAGAAATACGGCTTCGTTCCGGATCGGTTGGTCACGGACGACTTGCGGTCGTATGGCGCTGCTGCCCGCGATCTCGGGATCGAGAACCGCCATGAGCGCGGTCGATGGCGCAACAATCGAGCCGAGAACTCGCATCAGCCGACCCGACGACGGGAGCGCAAGATGCAAGGCTTCAAGAGCCGGGGATCAGCCCAGAGATTTCTCTCCACTCACGCAGCCGTCTACAACACCTTCAACGTCCAACGCCATCTACATCGGCTCAAACGCACCGAGGCTTTCGTGTCGCCGCGATGAACACGTGGCGGGCGGTGGTCGCGGTCGCTTGAGGGTAAGGAAGACGCAGGCTTCTCGCGTTGTTGGTTTGACAACGTGACAATGCCGGCGGGCATGTTTACCGCCAATGGGGCGGCAAGTTTGGCTGCCGACCCATTGCGAACCATGGTGTTGCCAACCGAAGCGCGCTCGTTTAACGAACCGCCGTATCGAGGCGATCGACAAGTACCGCCCCAATTGCGGGCGGAACACAGCAGCAGCCGATAGATGCGCGCTAAAGACGACGGCGAAACGCGAAAACTTCGACGCATCCGCATCCGCTTCGACGATGAGGCGCTGGAGGCAATCGAGGGAGAATCGATCTCCGCCGCGCTGCATGCGGCGGGCAAGCGAAAATTTCGGCGCGACCGCCTCGGGCGGGCCCGCGGCCTGTTTTGCGGCATGGGCGTGTGCCAGGAATGCCTCGTGATCGCCGACGATGTCGCCGGTCAGCGCGCCTGCATGACGGCGGCGCGAGACGGCATGACGATCCGCTCCCAGCCCTATGCCCCGGCGCCCGCGACCGCGCACTCGCCGCCTCCGGATGGCGCGTCGAGAACCGAGACGCCGGATATTCTTATCATCGGCGCAGGCGCTGCCGGACTGTCGGCGGCGCGCGCCGCAGCCATGACGGGCGCCAAAGTGACGATCCTCGACGAGCGGCCTGCGCCGGGCGGACAATTCTTCAAGCAGCTTGCCAATGCCGGGTCGTGGCCGCCGGCAACGCTCGATCGCCAGATGCTGGCCGGCGCGGCCCTGATCGGTTCCGCGCGCGACGCCGGCGCGGAGCTCATCGGCGGGGCCGTGGTTTGGGGCGCCTTTTCGCCGCGCGAGATCGCGGTCGAGATCGGCGACGCCACGCGCATTTATGCGCCCGCGCGGCTGATCCTTGCGACCGGCGCCTATGAGCGCGGTATCCCCATTCAGGGCTGGACCTTGCCAGGCGCGATGACGACCGGCGCGGCGCAAACGCTGCTGCGCGCCTATCGCGTGCTCGCCGGGCGCCGCATCGTGCTCGCGGGCAACGGTCCGCTCAATCTTCAGGTCGCGGTCGAACTCATGCGTGCTGGCGCCGAAATCGTGGCCATCGCCGAGAGCGCGCCGGCGCCGGGACTGGGAACGGCCGGCGCGCTCCTGGCCATGGCACGCGCCGCGCCGGACCTGATCCGCGACGGACTTCGATATCGGCTCGCGCTCGCCCGCCGGCGCATTCCGGTGCTCCACGGCCACGTCGTCGAGCGCATAGAAGGTGCCGAGGAGGTGCGCGGCGCCGTCCTCGTCGCGATCGATGTGGCGGGCAGTCCGGTTCCCGGCACCGAGCGCCGCCTTGCCGCCGATACGGTTTGTCTGGGTTACGGCTTCATGCCGCAGAACGAACTCGCGCGCGCGCTTGGCTGCCGCCACGTTTGGGATTCTCGCCGCCGGCACCTCGTTGCCATTCGCGATGCCGGAATGCGCAGCACCGTTTCCGAGATATATGTCGCGGGCGACGCCGGCGGCCTCGGCGGCGCGCGGGCCGCCATGGCCGAGGGCACGATCGCCGGGATCGCGGCGGCGCGCGCGATCGGCAAGCCGATCTCGGCGGCGCTGGAACGGTCGCTGCTCGAGGCAAAACGGGAGCGCGATCGGGCTCTCGCCTTTCAGGAAGCGCTGTGGACGCTGTATCGGGCGCCGGGCGATCCGGCTTCGTTGCGCCGGCCCGACGACATCGTCTGCCGCTGCGAAGACGTGAGCCGCGCGGCCATCGCGGCCGCGATGTTGCCCGGCGCCGATATCGGCGCAATCAAGCGGGCGACCCGCGCCGGGATGGGCCGGTGCCAAGGGCGCTATTGCGGACCGGCGATGGCCGAAGCCCTCGCCGCGGCGTCCGGCGAGACACCCGACGAGCGCGCGTTCTTCGCGCCGCGCTTTCCGGCAAAGCCGGTACCGCTCGCCAGCATCGCCCGGCGCGAGGAGCAATGAGCCGCGTGGCGCCGCCGCCGCTTCCGGCCGAAGCCGAAATCGTCATCGCCGGCGGCGGCATACTCGGCATCATGCTCGCCTGGCATTTGGCGCGCGAGCAACTCGGCGTCGTCGTCGTCGACAAGGCGGTGCAAGCCGGCTCGACGGTCAATGCCGGAAGTCTGCATGTGCAAATGCAATCGCGCTTCATCCGCCTGGAGACGCACGAGCGTGTCGCCGCGGTGCGCCGCCATCAGCGCCTCTACGTCGAGGCCACCAAGGCTTGGCAAGAACTCGCGACGCAACTCGACGGCGATATCGAGCTCGTCGTCGAAGGCGGCCTCATGCTGGCCGAAACCGGCGACCAATACGAATTTCTGGCATTGAAGTGCGCGGCCGAAAAAAAGCTCGGGCTCGACGTCCATATGCTCTCGGCCGCCGACCTGCGAAACATGGCGCCCTATCTCGCCGCCGACGTTCTGGGCGCCCAATATTGCGGGAACGAAGGCAAATTGAACACGCTGCTCGCCAACCCGACGATCGAGCGGGCCGCCCGGAGCGCCGGCGTCGTCATCGTCCGGCCGGCCGCCGTCACGGGCGCGGCCCGGAACGGCGGCGGCTTCGCCGTCGAGACCGACCGCGGCGCGATCAAATGCGGACGCTTCGTCAACGCTGCCGGCGCCGGCGCCGGCGCCATCGCCGCGATGCTCGATTATGCCATCCCGGTCGAGGGCGAGCCGCTGCATATGAATGTGACCGAGCCGGTGGCGCCGGCGATCAAGCACCTCGTGCAGCACGCCGACCGGCAATTGACCTTGAAGCAGGCGGTCAACGGCAACGTCATCATCGGCGGCGGCCGTCCGGCCTTCGTCGATCCCGAAAGCGGATTGCCGTCGGTTTACCGCCGCTCGATCGAGGGCAATCTTTCGCTGGCCATTCATATCGCGCCGTGGCTCGCCAAGGTGCGGCTGCTGCGCACCTGGGCCGGCATCAATGCCAAGACCGACGGCCTGCCCGTGCTCGGCGCCGTGCCCGGCATACCGGGTCATTTCGCGGCGGTGTCGGGCGACGCCGGCTATTCGCTAGGGCCGATCTGCGCCCGCCTGCTCGCCGCCGCGATGCTCGGACGCGATCCGGGCTACGATATCGCCGATTTCACCCCGGCGCGCTTTGCCGGCGGCTAAAGCGTCGAATTCGAGCCGCCCGTTGATCGCCAGCTCGGCGACCGAAGCGTTGTTCGGCAGCGACAGGATGAAGGCGACGGACGCGGCGATCGTCGCGGGGTCGATGCGATTGGCCGCCGGCGCCACGCCCGGGATGCGGGCGATCAATTCGGTATCGACGGCGCCGGGGCACAGCGCGGTCACGCGCACGCCCGCATCCCAGCCGGCGAATTTCGCCGAATGGGACAGCGCCAGCAGCGCGTGCTTGGCCATCGCGTAGCCGACGGAGACCGAATAATCGCGCACGCGCTTGGCGTCGGTCGAGGCGATGTTGACGATGCGGCCGGAACCGCCGCGTTTCAAATGAGGCAGACAGAGGCGGATCATGCGGAACGCCGCCTTGGCGTTGACGTTCCACAGCGCATCGAGATCGGCTTCGTCGCCCTGCTCGAAATTCACCACCCGGAGAATGCCGGCATTGTTGACCAGACCGTCGATCCGGCCGAAGCGCTTGATCGTCGCGTCCACCCAGGCGCCGGCGTCCGGCGCCCGCAATGCATCGAATGGCGCGCGCAACACGCGCGCCGCATCGAACCCCGCCGTCGCCGTTTCAAGCGCCGCCAGGTTCCGCGCGCCGAGGCTCACGATGTAGCCGTCGCCGTGCAGCCGGCGGGCGATAGCGAGGCCGATGCCGCGATTGGCGCCCGAGATCATGACGACGCGCCCGACGGGCGCCAGAGATTCGTCGCCGGTCATGGCGCTCGATCCATTAGAACAGGCCCTGATAGACGCCGCCGTCCTGCACGATGTTTTGCGCCGTGATGAAGCCGGCCTGCCCCGAACAGAGATAGGCGACGAAATCGCCGATTTCCTTGGGATCGGCGAAACGGCCGGCGGGGCACGTCATCAGGCGCTCCTTGACGATGTCGTCGTAGCCGCGCCCGGCGCGCTCGGCGAGCACCTTCAGATTCGTCGTAAGCGCATCGGTTTCGACCAAGCCAGGCAATAGATTGTTGATCGTGACGTTATGGGGGATCAATTCGCGCGCGATCGACGCGACGGCGCCGGTCAGCGCCAGGCGCGCCGCGTGGCTGTGCGCGAAGCCGATCTGGGGAAATTTTACGAAGCTGACCGTGACATTGACGATGCGGCCGAATTTCCGCCGGCACATGCCCTCGGCCACGCCTTGGATGAAGCCCATGGCCGACAGCATCTGCGCGTCGATCCAGCGCAGCCACTCGTCGCGCGAGAAGGTGCGGAAATCGCCCGGCACTTGCCGTCCGCCCGGATTGTTGACGAGGATATCGGGCTCGGGGCATGCGGCAAGAACGCGGGCGCGATCCTCGGCGCTGCCGACATCGCCGGCAACGCACGTGACCGACGCACCGGTCGCGGCGCGAATTTCGGCGCCGGTCGCTTCGAGGGTTTCCCGCGTCCGCGCCATCAAGGTCAGCGCCACGCCTTCCCGGGCCAGGCTGAACGCCGTTGCCTTGCCCAAGCCCTTCGAAGCGGCGCAGACGATGGCCTTGCGGCCGCGGAGACCGAGATCCATCTAACGCGCGAAGGATGCCGCGAGGAGCCGCGGCGGCACCTTGAATCGCCCGGCAATGTCCTTGAGCTGCTCGCGTTCCGTCGTGATATCGGCGCGATCGCCGCACACCAGCACCGACGCCGGCAGGAGCTGCGCGTTGTAACGCGCGGCGCAGCTTTCGGTGTAACCGCCCGTGTCCAGGAAGGCGACCAAATCGCCGCGTTGCAACGGCGGCATCTTGCGGTGCGCGCCGACCTCGTCCGAGTTGCACAGCGGGCCGACGAGATCGACGGTCTCGCTCGCTGGCGCATCCGCGTTCACGACAGGCACGGCGTGATAGTACCAGTCGAGGACCGCGGGCCACGACAGATGGTTGGTCGAGAGGTCCATGTTGACCCATTTTTTCTTTTCGCCGACCTTGACCGCGCCGACGCGGCCGACGGTGACGCCGGCCGGCCCGGAGAGCGCGCGGCCCGGCTCGAGCCGGAGCTTGGGCAGCGGCAGGCCGAGCTTTTTCGCCTCGTCTTTGATCGCGGCGCTGCAATGCACGGCGTAGTCGTCGGCGGTCGGCGCGTCGGGGCCGTCGAGCTGCTTGTTGGGCCCGGTGCCGTAGGGCTTGCCGAAAGTCCAGCCGCCGCCGATATCGATGCAGGGCGGCGTCCAGCCGGTGTGTTCCTTGATGTAGCCCGACCAGGTCACCATTTCGCGCGCCATGACCGCGAAATCCTTGGGGTCGTTCGACATGCGGCTCAAATGGAAATGCGTTTCCCTCAGATTGAGATGCTTCGTGCCCAGCGCGCGCTTGACGATCTCGACGGTCTGCGCCCGCGACATGCCCCATTTGGTCGAATCGCTCTGCTGCTTGAGCGTGCCCGGACCATGCATGAGGACGCCGACGCGGTCTTTGAGCGGAGCGAGATCGAGCTTGAGGCGGATGCCGATATCGGCCTGTTTGCCGAGACGGCGGCAAATCTCGTCGATGCGGTCGATCTCGTCCATGGCATCGATGTTGATGCAGAGGCCGTTCTCGATCGCCATCTCGAGTTCGACCGTCTCCTTGTTCGAGCCGTTGAGCACCAGCGTTTTCGGATCGGTGCCGGCGAGAAGCGCCAGATACATCTCGTTGACGCCGAAGCAATCGCCGCCCGCGCCTTCTTGATTCATGATGTGGCGGATGGCGAGTCCGTTGTTCGACTTGTTGGCGAACAGGATTTCGACATCGGAATAGTGCTTGCGGAACGCGTCGCGGAACTGCCGGTAGGTGTGGCGGAACTGCGACTCGCTGAAGATATAGAGCGGCGTGCCGAATTTGTCGGCGAGCGCCTTCACGTCGCAATCCTCGACCCAGAGATTGCCGTTGGGGCCGATGCCGATGAAGTCGCCGAAATTATTCTTATAGGACTTGGGCGTGAGCTTCGGGGCCGACAGCGGGGCCATCACGTTCATGTCTGCTTCTCCCTGGCGTTTGGCGATGCGATCGAAATTCTACATTATTGGGCGGCGGCGGCGTGCTCGACGGCGAAGCCGAGCCGCGCCAAGCCGACGCGGAGTTCGGCCTGTTGCGCCGCGCCAAGCGGCCGCAGCGGCAGGCGCGGATAACCGCCGGGCAGGCCGAGCATGTTCATCGCCGCCTTCGTGGCGCAATACAGATTGCGGCCATTGGCGACAAAGAGATCGGTCAGCGCCCGGCCCTTGGCCTGCAGCGGATTGGCCTTGGCCATGTCGCGCGCTTCGGCCGCCTGCCACATCTCGACCATCGGTCGCGCCCAGACATTGGGAAAACAATCGATATGGCCGACCGCGCCCGCCAAGGTTCCCGGCACGCCGAACACCGAGGACGGGCCGCAGAAGACGCGCAAGCGGCCTTCGGCCACCAGCAGCGTGCGATAAAAATTATGCCAATCGCCGGAGCTTTCCTTGATCGCGACGACGTTCGGCACATCGGCCAGGCGATCGACGAGCGCCGGCGTCAACGCGTTCGCGGACACTTGCGGAATATTGTAAAGCACGATCGGAATCCGCGTCGCATCCGACACCGCGCGGAAATGCGCGACAATGTCGTCGGCGCTGGGCTGGACGAAATACGGCGGCAGAAGCAGCGCGCCGTCGGCGCCGAGTTCCTCGGCCATTTTGGTGAGCGCGATGGCGTCCGCGGTCGTGATCGCGCCGGTGCCGGCGAGGACGGTGCCTTTCTTACCGACGGTTTCGACCGCAAGGCGAATGCACGTCGCACGCTCTTCCGTCGAAAGCGCCCAAAATTCCCCGGTGCAGCCGCCGACCAGGACGCCGTGACCGCCCGCGCCCATCAGCAACTCGATGTTGCGCCGAAACGCTGGCGCGTCGATCGCGCCGTCGGCCTTGAAGGGCGTCACGAGCGCGGGGATGACGCCGCGCCAACCAACCGAATTGCCGTCCATTCTTCACCTCGGGATCAGGCCGCGCGCCGAGCGGAGCGTCGCCAAGCGGCAATCTTGGAGCATTCGCGACGGCTTAAGCAAGAGCCGGGCCGCTTGCAATGGCCCCGATAGCTTGCCATTCTTAACCGTCGAACTTGGAAAACGGCACATCGCGATCAGGGGGAAACAATGGCATTGGATTCCGGCAATTCGAAATCGAACATTTCGCGCCGCACGCTGGTAAAGGCCGGCGCCGCCGGCATCGCGATGACGAGCGGCCTAGCGCTCGGCGCGCGCGCACAAGGGCAGCCGCGCACCGTGCGCTGGTGGTCGCCGCAAGGGGCTCCGGCCCAGCTTGCCGCCTACAAGTTCCAGATCGAAACGTTCGAAGCGGCGCACCCAAATATAAAGGTCGTGTTCGAGGCGACGTCGGACGAGGGCTATCCGGCGCAACTCGCCGCCGCTTTCGCCTCCGGCCAAGTGCCCGGCATCGTCACCCATCTGCCAAGCTTCGCGGTCACCAACTATTTCAGCCAAAATTTGCTGACGCCGTTCAACGAGGTCATCAAGGCCCTGGGCGAGAATAATTTCTATCCGGGCGCCAATCGCGTATACGAAGTGCAACCCGGCACATTCGCCGGCATCGGCATCGGCAATACCGCGGCCAATATGATGTGGCTGCGCCAGGACCTGATGAAGGAAGCCGGCGTCGCCAAGGCGCCGGAAACCTGGGACGAATTGCGCGCCGCGTGCCAAAAAATGCAGAAGGGCGGAATTTTCGGCGTGCCCCTGCCCTATGCGCGCAACTCGATGACGTCGCTCATCTTCATCTGCTTCATCCACGGCGCGGGCGGCGCAGTGTTTTCGCCCGATCTGCAACCGCAGCTTACGTCCGACGCCGTGACCAAGGCGCTTGAGTTTTATGCGTCGATGCGCGAACTGTGTCCGCCAGGGGCGACGAATTATTCCTGGGGCGAAAGCCTGACGGCCTTCGTTTCGGGCGCCACGGCAACGGGCATCTATGCCGGCCGCGTGCTCGCCAATGTCGCGGCCCAGAACGCCAAGATCGCCGACCACGTTTCGTGCCACGTTTATCCCACCATGGCGAAAAACATCCCGGGCTGGACGTTCAACGACTTCCCCTCGGTCATGATCCCGCGCCAATTCCAGGATCAGGAGGCGGCGCGGCTGTTCGCCGTTTGGTTGTTCAAGGAAGAAGGTTATGTCCGCCAGCTCCACGCGGCGCCGGGCCACGTCATGCCCGTGCTCCGCACGGTCGGGGAATCGGCCGCCTACAAGAACAACGACATCATCCGGAAAAACGCGGCCGCCGTCGAACTCATGGGCAAATCGGCCGCGGCGGGCCACAATCTCGGCTGGGAGACGACGCGCCACAAGAGCAACATCAAGGCGCGCGACATCATCGGCAGCCATGTCATGGCCGAGCTAGTGCAAAAAGTCGTGCTCAACAAGGAACCGGCGAAGCAGGCCCAGGCTTGGGCGCAGGACCGCGTCGCGGAAATCATGAAACGCACCTGACGGAACGGTGCGCCGGCCGCGCGCCCGAACGGGCGGGCGGCCGGCCATTGTTTTATTCGCCAGCACCCCGCCGATGGCCGCGGCCGCGATCACCGAAAACCGCGCCAGACGCCTTGAGCGCCGTTACAATTTTCTTGGCGTGGCACTCATCGCGCCGACCGTTCTGATCTTCTGCGCCGTCATCGTTTATCCGCTCGCGAGCGCGATTTATCTCAGCCTGTTCAAGATCGCGACCGCGACGCTGACCGGGCCCTTTGTCGGCGTCGACAATTACGCGATTTTGCTTGGCTCCGGGCAATTCTGGCGCGCGCTGTGGGCCAATCTCGTGTGGACGGCCGGCACGCTCTTCCTCCAGATCGTCTTCGGCATCGGCGCGGCGCTGCTGCTGCACCAGAATTTTCTCATGCGCTCGCTGGCGCGGAGCCTCGTTCTGTTTCCGTATTTCGTCTCGACCGTCGTCGCCGTCCTGGTCTGGCGCTGGCTGTTCAACGATCTTTACGGCATTCTCAATCACGCGCTGCGCATCGCCGGCGTGATCGGCATGCCGATCGACTGGCTCGGCTCGATGCCGAACGCGATGGTGAGCCTGATCCTGGTCGGCGCGTGGAAGTATTTTCCCTTCGTCGTCATCGCAGTGCTGGCGCGGCTGCAGACGATTCCGGATGCGCTTTATGAGGCGGCGTCGATCGACGGCGCCGGCTGGTGGTCGCGCTTTTGGGACGTGACCTTGCCGCAGCTCCGCTCGGTGCTCGTGATCGTCGTTCTGCTGCGCGCGATCTGGGATTTCAAGGAGTTCGATCTTATTTTCCTGCTCACCGGCGGCGGCCCGCTCGACAACACGCAGACCCTGCCGCTCCTGGTCTATCAGGAAGCTTTTGCGATGCAGGACATGGGCCGCGCCTCGGCCGTCGCGGTCGTGATGATGGCCCTGATGCTGGTATTCATGTCATTCTACTTTCGCAGCTACGGCAAACAGGAACTTGGCCGATGATGCGGCCCTCGCGCCTCGGCTATTGGTCTTATTCGCTGGCCGCGTGGATCGTGGTTTTCGTCGTCGCGTTTCCGCTGCTGTGGATGGTGCTGACGTCGGTCAAACCGCAATCCGAGCTGTTCGCGATTCCGCCCTCGTTCTTTCCCAAGGCGCCGACGCTCGAACACTACGCCACGCTGCTCAACGCGACGCCGTTTCCGAAATATTTCCGCAATAGCGTCGTGATCGCCCTGGGCACGACCCTGGTCGTAATCTTGATCGGCACGCTCGGCGCGCACAGCCTGGTCCGTTTTGCCTATCGCGGCCGGCAATGGCTGGCGCAGGCCGTGCTGTTCACCTATCTCCTGCCGTCGGTCGTGCTGCTCATCCCGCTCTATCTGCTGATGGTGTGGCTCGGCATCGCCAACAGCCTGTTCTCGCTGATGCTGGCCTATACGAGCTTCGCCCTGCCCTTCGCGCTGTGGTTGCTGCGCTCGTTCATGGCCGCGATCCCGGACGATCTCGAACATGCGGCACTGGTCGACGGCGCCTCGCGCATGGGTGCGTTCATCGACGTGATTCTGCCGCAAGCCCTGCCCGGCATCATCGCCACGTCGTTGTTCACATTCATCCTGGCCTGGAACGAATATCTATACGCGCTGGTGCTGGTGAACCGCGACGAATTCCGGCCGCTCACGACCGGTGTCATCAACATGCTGACCTCGTCCTTCAATATCGAATGGTCGCTACTGATGGCGGCCTCAGTGATGATGAGCCTGCCGCTGATCGTGCTTTTCGCCTTCCTGCAAAAGCATTTGACGCGCGGCGTGGGTGCCGGCGGCGTGAAGGGCTGAGCGCGCGATGGCCGCCGTCGTCTTCACCGGCATACGCAAGGAATTTCCCGGCGGCGCCGTGGCTGTTCGAAATCTGGACCTCGAAGTGCGCGACGGCGAGTTCCTGAGCCTGCTCGGGCCCTCCGGCTGCGGCAAGACGACGACGCTGCGCATGCTTGCCGGATTGGAGCATCCGACGCGGGGCTCGATCCGCATCGGCGCGCGCGAGATCACCGGCCTCGCGCCGGCATCGCGCAATATCGCCATGGTGTTCCAGAGCTACGCGCTCTATCCGCACATGACGGTGGCGCAGAACATCGAATATCCGCTCAAGAAGCAAGGCATCGTCCGCGCCGAGCGACGCAAGCAGGTTGCGGAGACGCTGAAGATGCTGCATCTCGACGAAATGGCGGCGCGCAAGCCGCGCCAGCTTTCGGGGGGACAGCAGCAGCGCGTGGCGCTGGGGCGCGCAATTGTCCGCAATCCCGATGTGTTTCTGCTTGATGAACCGCTTTCCAACCTCGACGCAAAGCTACGCGCTCAGATGCGTACCGAGCTGATCCAGCTTCAACGCCGGCTGGGACGGACGATGATCTATGTGACGCACGATCAGCTTGAGGCAATGACGATGTCGGACCGCATCGCGATTCTCGACAAGGGCGAGCTGTTGCAACTTGCCACGCCAAACGAGATCTACCGCCGGCCGATCAATCGCTTCGTTGCGGGCTTCATCGGTACGCCGGCGATGAACTTCATCGAAGGCGAGATCGGCGGCGGCCCGGAAGGGCCGGCCTTCGTTGGCGCCTCCCTCGCAATTTCGATTCCGGCGGACCACGAGGCCCGCCCGGGGCTCCAGGTCGGAGCCAAGGTCACCGCCGGCATCCGGCCGGAGGATGTGCTCATCGGCGAGCCCGGCTCGGCCGCGGTCACCGTGGCGGCGCGGGTCGCGGTCGTCGAGCCGACCGGCCACGAGAGCCTGATCGTCTACGATGTCGCCGGCACGAGTTTGGTTGGGCGCGTGGGGGCCGAGGCGACGCCGCGGCCCGGCGCACAAGTCGGGCTTGTCATTCGCGCAAAAAATTTGCACTTGTTCGCAAGCGGCGACGGTCGCCGCATCGGGGCCGGGGCATGACCGAGCGCGACGATCCGGTCGTGGCCGGCGACAATGCATATTCGCGGCGCATGCTTGGCGAGGCGCGCCGTATTCGCCGCGCGGCTGAAGCGGCTTTTCTCCCCGCCGTGCGCAGCCAGCTCATGGCTCGCGTCATCGAGTTCGAGAACGCGGCGACGGGGGAACCGGACCTGTGCCTGCTGAAAATTCATCCGCAGGCATATTGATGGTGGAGGCCACAGAGAATTAGAAGTTGGACGATGCGTCCTTCGTGCTGGATCGGCCGCCGGACCGGAGCATCCTTTAGCTAAAGATAATTGAGTGCGGCTACCGTTGCAGTAGTCGGCGTATTTGTTGAGGATCCGTCGAAGATGCGCCTCTCCGAATGCGACGAGGTGGTCGACGCACTCGCGACGGATCGAGCCAATCAGCCGTTCGGCAAACGCATTCTGCCAAGGGGATCGAGCGGCAATCGGCCGGTCACGTATCCCCATTGCATGAAGGCGCCGCTCAAAAGCCTGGCCGTACGCACCGTCGCGATCACGATCAGGTATTTCGGCGCCCGATCCCATGGGAACGCCTCGGTGACTTGCCGAGCAATCCATTCGGCGGTGGGATGCGCGGTGACATTGATCGTGAAGAGCAGTCTGCGATCGATGCCGACGATGACCAGCGCAAAGAGCATGCGTAGATCGACCGTAAGGACGACGAATTTGTCGATTGCTGCAATACCCTCCGCATGGTTGCGCAAGAAAATCTTCCAGCTTTGCGAGCGCGGCCAGCGTCGCTTTGCCATGTACTTGGCCACCGTGGACTGCGCAGCCTCAAAGCCAAGCTTCAGGAGTTCGCCGTGAACCCGCGGGGCGCCCCACAGCAGGTTGTCGAGGCTCATCTCGCGAATGAACCGGCGAAGCTCGAGCGGCGCCTTTGGGCGGCCCCACCGGGGCCGTGATCGCCAACGCCAATAGGTCCGGAACCCCGCCCGGTGCCATCGCACGATCGTCTCAGGTCGGATGACCGTGACGGCGCGGATAACGGATGGAAATACCCGAAAGATCCAAACGAAAAGCAGGCGATCCAGGCCGTTCAGCGCGAGGCGCTTGGGCATCTGCCGGCGAACGATGCCCATCCGATGGCGGAGGACGAGGATCTCAGCCTCAAGCCGAGCTCTTGACTTGAACGGCGCCGCGATCAGGCCGAATAGCAAGCTGAAAAAGTGCAGCATCATTTCGAAACTTAGCGGCCAAAATCAACTTGTCTACATCGAATCGAATTCTCGGTAGGCACAGGTTCCGGATCCGGATCGTGCCGTGAAAATATTTGTTCAACGCGAGGTTGCCGCTCGCCGCATCAGTGTCAGCGGTTGACTCGCCTGTTGGGTGACCATAGTCTAAAATAATAGACCGTCTGGTTGGTCTATAGTTTCTCGGCAGCCGTTGCGAAAATTGGAGAGGATTCCAATGGGGCACGTTAGAAGCATTGGCGCAGCAACATTGGCGCTTCTAGCCGGCATCGCCGCAGGATTGCCCGACGCGACGGCACAGGCGCCGGGTGTGACCAAGGATTCGGTGACGGTGGGAACTTGGATCACTACGACCGGGCCGGTCGCGATCTATGGTGTGCCGATCAAGGCCGGTGCCGAGGCGTTCTTCAAGCAGCTCAACGAGAAGGGCGGCATCAAAGGCCGTAAGATCAACTTCATCGTCGACGACAACGGCTACAACCCGCAGCAAACGGTCGCCATCGCTCGCAAGCTGGTGACGCGCGACAACGTGCTGGCCATTCCGATCGCGCATGGAACGGCGCAGACCGCGGCGACGTTCCCCTTTCTCGTCGAGCAGGCGAAGGTGCCGATCCTGATGCCTTATGGCGGCGCCAAGGAATGGTATGATCCGCCGAAGCCCGGATTGCTCGGCCTACACGTCCTCTATGAAGATCAGTGCGAGGAACTCGGCCGTTGGGCCGGACGCGACGGCCATAAGAAAGTCCTCGTCGTGCACGGTGCCCACTCCGCCTTCGAGAACGTCGCGAACTACGTCAAGCCGGGCCTGCTGTCGGTGGTCCCGGGCGGCGAGGTCGAGTTGATGGCGGTGAAGATCGGCACGACCGATTATGCACCAATTGTTCTCGACATCGCTCGCAAGAAGCCGGACGCGATCGTCATGGTGCAGTTGCAGCAGGAGATCGTGCTGCTCGCGAAAGGCCTGAAGCAGCGGGGGGTCTCGATCCCGCTTTACACTTATGCGCCGAACGTCGCCCAGTCGATGATCGAGCTCGGCGGCGAGTTCGTCGAGGGCCTGAAGTCGGTATCGCTCACCGTCTCGCCGCTAGCCGACACGCCCGCGGTGAAGGAATATCGCGACGCGCTCGCCAAGCACGCGCCGAGCGAGAAGCCGGATTTTGCCTCGATCATCGCCTGGGGCACGGCCAAGATCTTCGCTGAGGCGCTCAACCGTTCGGCGGAGCCGTTGACGCGCGAGTCGCTGCTCGACGGCTTCTATGCGCTGAAAAGTTACGATTCCGGCATATTCCCGGCGGTCGAGTTCTCGGTCAGCCAGCCGCTCGGCGGCCGTTTGCTGCAGCCGATGGTCATCAAGAGCGGCAAGTGGGAAAACGCCGGTTCGATCGTCAACGTCCGCAAGAAGAAATGAGCGGGGCCGCCGTCCGCGCCCGCTCCCGGTGGGGACAGGGCTCCGCGCGCATTCCCGCAGCCTAACGAGCGTATCTGCTATGCGACGCGTTCTAGACTTCGGCATGCGGTGACGTAACCGTGGGCGACATCGTCTCCCTTGTCGTTTCCGGAATTGCCTCGGGATCGGCCTTCGCCCTATTGGCGCTCGGCGTCGTCATCATCTTCCGCTCGACCGACACGGTGAACTTCGCGATCGGCGACACCGGAACGCTCGCCGCTTATCTTGCGCTCAGTGCCATGCTGGCGGGCCTTAGCATCTGGGTCGCATTTCCGCTCGCCGTCATCGCCGCCGGCGCGCTCGGCATGGTCACGGAGCGCATTTTTGTCCGGCCGCTGGGCCACGGCAAGCACCTTCTCTTCGTGGCGCTCGTGATCACCATCGGTCTCGGCTTGGTGGTCCAGGCCGGGATGGGCGCGATCTGGGGCCCCACGCCGCGAAAGTTCCCGCCGCTGGTTCCCGGCTGGATCGAAATCGCCGGGGTCGCGATTTCGCTGAACAAGATCGCCGCCACCGCGATCGCGCTCGCCGCCATGGCCGTCGTCGCTTGGTTCTTCGGCTACCGGCCGATGGGCATCGCGATGCGAGCCTCTGCCGAAGATCCGTTCGCCGCCAGGCTGGTCGGGCTCGGCGTCGGCCGGATGGCGGCGCTCGCCTGGTTTCTCGGCTGCGCGCTCGCGGCCTTGGCTATGCTGTTCCTCGCGGCTGAATCGGCGCTGCAGCCGCACCTTGCGCATGTGCCGCTGTTCCGCGCCTTCGCCGGCGTATTCCTCGGCGGATTGACGAGCATGCCGGGTGCCGTGATCGGCGGCTTCGCGATCGGCGTGCTCGACAACATTGCCGGCCACTACATCTCGGCGAATTACCGCGACACGATCGTCTTCGCGATTATCGTCGTCGTGCTCTTCGCGCGGCCAGCCGGCTTCATGGGATCAATCCGGCAGGAGCGCGTTTGAGCGTCAACAATAGCACACGCCGTCGTCTTGTCCGCGCCGGGGCGATCCTTACCGTCGGCGCGCTCGTCTGGCTCGCGACCGGCCCGCTGCGGCTCACCGGCGAGTACGTTTCGTTCCTCGTAGCGGCGACCTGTTACTTTGCGGTCGTGACGATGTCGGTTTCCATGCTTGCGGGCTACTGCGGCATCTGGCCGATCGGGCATACCGCCTTCACCGCGATCGGTGCCTATCTGACCGCGAATTTGGGTGCGGCGGGCCTGCCGATCGAGGCCATCCTTCCCGTCGCCGCACTGGCGGCGGCGCTGATCGGCTTCGTTCTCGGCACGACTGCCGGCCGCTTCTCGATCCTGTATTTCGGCCTCCTCACCCTGGCGATCAGCCTTGCGGCGTTCGAGGTCATCGGCCACTGGGGCAAATTTACAGGCGGCGAGAACGGCATGCCGGTGAAGCCGGTGCGATCGTTGCTCGTGGGGCGCAGCCTCGGCATCGCTGACGCGACGGCGTTCTGCCTGCTCAGCGCCACCACCGCCTTTCTCATGATCGACTTTGTCTGCCAGGGCCCGATCGGCCGGCGCTGGCTGGCGATCAAGAGCCAGCGCATGGCCTCGATGGCAGTCGGTTTCGTGCCAGCGCGGGAGAACGCGCTGGCCTTCGCGTTCAGCGCCGCCATGGCGGCAATCTCGGGCAGCGCGATGGCGATCGCTATCGGCTACCTCGATCCCGAGAGCTTCTCGCTCAACGCTGGCGTGACCATGCTCGTCTCGACGGTGGTCGGTGGCGCCGGCAGCATCGTTGGCGCCGTGCTGGGCGCGGCCTTCATCGTCGGCGTGCCGGAGCTCGCGCGCGGCACGAACCACGTCGCGCCCTTCGTCTTCGGCGTCGCGACCATGGCCGTGCTGCTCTTTCTCCGGAAGGGCGTCGTCCCGACGCTGCTAGAGGCCCTCCATCTGCGCGCAGGCCGCGGACGCCAGCGCAAGCCCGCAATCGGCGCCGGCGGCAACCTCGCCGCGCTAGTCGCGGACGTGCTTCCGGCCCGGGGCAGGGAGCTGGCCGTTGATAACGTCAACGTCGCGTTCGGCGGCGTCAAGGCATTGCAGGACGTCTCGCTCCGCGTGCCGGCGGGTCGGCTCTACGGCCTGATCGGACCGAATGGCTCCGGCAAGACGACGCTCCTCAACGTGCTGAGCGGCTTCGTGCAGCCAGCCGCGGTACGCGGGCTCCGGATCGGCGACGCCGATTTGAGGTCGCGCACGCCCTGGGCTCGCATATCCGCCGGCTTCGGGCGCACCTTCCAGCACGCCGAACTTTTTGCGGAGCTGACGATTCGCGACATGTTGGCCGTTGTGGCGCGCCAGGGCATTGGCGCGCGCAAGGCGGCGGGCAAGGCGCTCGTCGATCCGCACGATGTTGCCGAACGCATCATCGCCGACCTCGGCCTCGCAGATGCGGCGGACAGGCTGCCGCATTCCCTGCCCTTCGGCATTCAGAAAGTCGCCGACATCGCGCGCGCGCTCGCCGGCGGCGCCGGCACGCTCGCGCTCGACGAGCCGTTCTCGGGTCTCGACTCCGATAAATCGGCGAAGCTGCGCGCGATGCTGCGCGAACTGCACGCGGCGGGCGTGACGATCCTCATCATCGATCACGCCGTGCATGAGATCTTCGAGCTCGCCGAGGAGGTCTTCGTGCTCGATTTCGGCTGTGTCATCGCGCGCGGCACGCCGGATACGGTCCGCGCCGACCCCAAGGTCCGCGAGGCCTATTTCGGCCTGAGCGAGGACGCGCGGGAGAATGCGCATGCCTAGCGCGGCAAGCATCTCCCCTGCCCTCTCGGCCCGCGATATCACCCACCGCTATGGCGGCGTGCTGGCCCTCAGCGACGTTTCGCTCGAGATCGCGCGCGGCAGCTTCGTCGCCGTGCTGGGCGCGAACGGTGCTGGCAAATCGACCTTGGCCTACATTCTCGCGGGCTTGCTGGCGCCGACCAAGGGCAGCGTCAGCGCCGGCGGCCGATCCGCCGCTGGCTACGACGCCGGGCCGACCAGTCGCGTGCGGCTCGTACCCGAAGGCCGGCGGCTGTTCGGCCAGCTCACGGTGGCGGAGAACTTGCTGCTCGGCGGATACGGCGCCGGCGCGTCCGAGGCCGAGATCAAGGCGCGGATGCCGGCGGTGCTCGAGGGATTGCCGAAGGCGATTCGCGACGAGCCGTCGCGAATCGCCGCGACTCTATCCGGCGGCGAACAGCAGATGTTGGCGATCGGCCGCGCGCTGATGGCCGAGCCCGAAACGCTCATCATCGACGAGCCGTCGATGGGACTCGCGCCGATCCTGATCGCGCAGGTTTATGCGGTGCTATCAAAGCTGCACAAATCGGGCGTCACGATCGTGCTGCTCGAGCAGATGGCGACCCATGCGGTGCGGCATTCGGACTCGCTCCTCATTCTCGAGCGCGGCCGCCTAGTCTATACCGGCTCGCCGCACGGCGATGCCGCCAGCGCGGCGCTGACGGAGGGCTATACTGGCGGAGGATCGCCGCGATGACGGCGAAGCACGACCGGATCGAGTGCGACCTTCTCGTCCTCGGCTCGGGCATGGCCGGCATGACAGCCGCCGCGCGGGCGGCCGAAGGTGGCGCTCGCGTCATCGTCGTCGAGAAGGCGCATGAGACCGGCGGCTCGGCCGCGCTTTCCGGCGGCTATCTATGGACCGCGACCTCGCTGAGCCACATGGCCTATCACGATGACGGCGATCCGCGGCTGCACGCCGTTGTGATCGAAGAGTTTCCCGAAGTGATGGGATGGCTCCGGCAACGCGGCCTCGACATTCAACCGCCGCAGCGCGTGCTGTTCGGCCGCGGCTACCAGATCGACATCCTCGGCCATCTCCAGCAATGCGCGCTTTCGATCGAGAAGGCCGGGGGCCATATCGTCCGCGGCACCGAGACCGTGGCGCTCCTCAAGCACAACCGCCGCGTGACCGGCGCGCTTACGCGGCATGCCGATGGCGAGGTCGAGGTCGGCGCCGGCGCAATTCTCCTGGCCACGGGCGGATTCCAGGGCTCGCCGGATCTCCGCGCCGAGCTGATCCATCCGGCCGCGCGCAACATGATCCTGCGCTCGAACACGAGCAGCGCCGGCGACGGGCTGAGGCTGGGCGTCGCGGCCGGCGGCGCCTATGCCGGGCCCAATCCGGGTTTCTACGGCCATCTTCTCGCCTGTCCGGTCAAGGCGGCGACGGCGTCGGATTTCGTCGTCTTCACGCAATATCACAGCGACCATTCTTTGCTGCTCAACCGCGAGGGCCGGCGTTTTGTCGATGAATGCCGCGCCGACCACACGAGCACACAGAAAACGCTGCGCCAAACCGAGGCGCGCGCGCTGCTGTTCTGGGACTCGCGCGTGCAGGACGAGATCGCGCTGCAGCCGCCGGTGGCCGGAGCCGCGCCGCTCAACCGCTACGAGCTCGCGATCGCGGCCGGCGCGCGCGGCGCCAAGCTTGCCCGTATCGGCGACGTCGCGGCTGCCGCCTCGCGATGGGGATACGACGGCGCGCAATGCGTCGCGACGATCGAAGCATACAATGCCGCCATGCGTACCGCGCCCGAGGCACTGCATCCGCCGCGCGTCGACAATGCGGTCGCCCTCGTCCGCGCGCCGTTCTACTTGCTCGAAGTGCAGCCCGCGATCACCTTTACCTTCGGCGGTCTCGGGGTGGATTCTGAGGCGCGGGTGCTCGACCCAGCGGGCGAGGCCGTTTCCGGACTTTTGGCTGCTGGCGCCGATGTCGGCAATGTTTATCGCGGCGGCTATTGCGGCGGGCTCTCGCTCGCAGCGGGTTTTGCCTTCCGCGCCATGCGAACGCTGGGCTACGCCCGATGAGTTTTGCACCATCCTATTTCGTTGATGGAGGATTTTTTCATGAAGGAACTAAAGGACCGCGTCGCCGTCATCACGGGCGCTGCCAGCGGAATCGGCCTCGCCTTCGCCGAGCGCTTCGCCAAGGAAGGCATGAAGCTCGTCCTAGCCGATATCGAGGAGCCGCGCCTCAACGAGGTGGTCGCGTCCTTCAAGGCCAGGAAGATTCCTGTTGCGGCCATGACGCTCGACGTCTCGGACCCCGCGGCGGTGGAAGCGCTGGCCAAGCTCGCCTACGGCACGTTCGGGGCGACGCATTTGCTTTGCAACAATGCCGGCGTCGTGCCCGCGGGTCGCTTCCGCCCGGTCTGGGAATACCCGATCGAGGACTGGAAATGGGCTTTCGACGTCAACATGATGGGCGTCGTGCACGGACTCAGGAGCTTCATCCCCCGCATGCTCGCGGGCCAGGCGGAGGGCCACGTCGTCAACACGTCCTCCATCGCCGGCCTGATCAGCGGATCGGCAACGCCGGTCTATAGCGCGGCCAAGCACGCCGTTGTGCGGATTTCCGAGGCGCTCTACGCTTCGCTCGTGCAGGCCGGCGCGTCCATCGGCGTTACGGTTCTTTGCCCCGGCGTGGTGCAGACGAGAATTCTATGAATCGGAGCGCAACCGACCCGAGGGGCTTGTGCCGCCCGGCGGCATCGGCGAGGAGCGAAAGGACATCCACGACGCCATGGTGAATTTAAGGCCCGGCGGGCTGGGGTCGGACGGCGTCGCCGACATGGTCCATCGGGCGATCCTTGAGAACCGGTTTTATGTCCTGACCACGGACGCCTTCGACGACGGGATCCGCGAGCGGTTCGAGAGCATTCTCGCGCGGCGCAATCCGAATTTCCCGGACCTCCTCGCGCTGTCGCAAAAGGAGAGCGCGCAGCGGCTGAAGCGTTAGTCTGCTTCAGACCTTGACCATGGCCTTTCCGACATGTGTGCCAGCCAGCATTTCGACGAAAGCCTGCGGCGTGTTCTCGATGCCGTCGGTGATATGCTCAGCGTGCTTCAGCCAGCCTTCGGCTTCCCAGGCCAGCGCCTGATCGACGAATTGCGGGATGCGATCAAAATAGCGCGAGGCGCGAAATCCTTCGATGCGCAGCGCCTTGTAAACCGTCGGCCATAGGCTGGGCCCGTCGCGCCAACCCGACGCCGAGTATTCCGCCACCAGGCCGCAGATCGCGACCCGTCCGAAGGGATTCATGCGCGCGAAAACGGCGCGCAGGATATCGCCACCGACATTCTCGAAATCGACATCGATGCCGCTCGGGCAGGCTGCATCGAGGCGGACCGGGAAGTCCGGGGCGCGGTAGTCGATGCAGGCGTCGTAACCGAGCTGCTCGACGGCATGGCGGCATTTCGCTTCCCCGCCCGCGATGCCCACCGCGCGGGCGCCCATGATCTTCGCGATCTGGCCGGCCGCAGCGCCCGTAGCGCCGGTCGCCGCCGAAACGACGACGGTCTCGCCGGCTTGCGGCCGGCCGATCTCGACGAGGCCGATCCAGGCTGTGAAGGACGAGAGGCCGAGGAGGCTCAGCCACTTCGGCAGCGGCGCGCGCGCCGGATCGATGCGGCGGAGATCTGCGGCGTTCATAACCGCATGGCTCTGCCAACCCAGGAAGCCGAAGACATGGTCGCCGGCCGCGAACTGCGCGCTGCGCGAGAGAGTGACAACGCCGATGGCGGGCGACGGAATTACCGCACCCAGCGGGATGGCGCCCGCATAGTCCGACACCGCATTCATCCGCGGTCGCAGCGCCGGATCGAGCGATAGGTACAAGACCTCGACCAGAACTTCGCCCTCCGCGGGCAGGGCCAGGGCCGCGCGAACGACCTCAAAGTTTGCCGCCACCGGCGCGCCGGATGGACGGCTCTTGAGACGAATTTGAATGACGTCATTGCCGGCCATTGTCAGCTCCCGTTCCGCGAATGTTCGTCGCCGCCAGAGTTTGCCCCAGGATCATGTCCGCCGCCTTCTCGGCAATCATCAGCGTGGCCGCGGCGGTGTTGGCGGAAACCAGCGTCGGCATGACCGATGCGTCGACCATGCTGCAGGCCTTCGATGCCGTGCACGCGAAGCTCGCGATCGACCACCGCCAATGGGTCGCTCGCCGGACCCATCTTGCAGGTGCCGACGGGATGGAATGCCGTGCTGCCGAAGGCCCGCGCAAAGTCTTGCCAATCGGCATCGCTCTGCACGGCCGCGCCGGGCAGGCGTCTCAGCCTCGATCATCTCGGCCATCGCGGGCGAAGAGACGATGCGCCGCACGGCCATGAGGGCCGCCACGGTCACGCTCACGTCGCGCTCGTCGGCAAGGTAGTTCGGCTGGATCAAGCGGCGGTGCCGCGGGATCGGCCGTAGCGATGCGCACATGGCCGCGGCTGTGCGGCCGCAGGGCGCAAGTCGCGGCGCTGACACCGGGGTAATCGTCGAGCCGGCCGATCACGCCGAGCTTGTAGCTGCCGGGCGCGTAGACGACGAAGTAGTCCGGGCGCGTCATTTCGGCATCGGTCTTGCCGAAAACATGAAGATGGCCGGGGCTCATGCCGAGCACGCTCGGCCTTCCGACGAGCCAGCGAAAGACTTCGCGTGCGAAGCCGCCAGCCCTGCACGCGCGCGTTGATCCCGTCCATGCCACGCTTGCCCCGCGCCGTCAGCCGCACGCCATAGTGATCCTGCAGGTTTTCGCCGACGCCGACGAGCGGCAGCAGGACGAGAATGCCGTGACGCCCGAGCAATGCGGGCGGGCCGATGCCGGAGAGCTGCAACAGCTTCGGCGAATTCACCGTTCCGGCGCACAGAATAACCTCGCGGCGTGCGTGGATCGTCACTTCCGCGCCGTCGCGGGCCCGGCACAGGACGCCGACGGCCTTTCGGCCGTCGAACAGCAGACGCGAGACGCAGTGCCGGGTGCGCACGCTAACGCCCATTTTCCGCGCCGGATGCAGGAAGGCATGCGCGGCGCTGACGCGCCAGCCGCGCTCGATCGTCGCTTGCGTCCAGGCGACGCCGAACTGCGTCGCGCCGTTGTAGTCGGGATTTAACGGCAGGCCTTGCGCCTCAGCCGCGCGGATGAAGGCAAGATTGGCGGGAATCGGCAGGCGGTTCGTCGAGACCGGAAGGGCGCCGCGCGTGCCGCGCAACGCCAGGTCCGCCGCACCGATGCGCCGTTCGGTGCGCTTGAAATAGCCGAGCACGTCCGCGTAGGCCCAGCCCGGATTGCCGGCCGCCGCCCAGCCGTCGAAATCCTCGGCTTGGCCGCGATTGTAAATCGCGCCGTTGATGGCGCTTGTGCCGCCCAGCACCTTGCCCTGCGGCAGTCGCAGAGAGCGGCCATTGGTTCCCGGCGAAGGCTCGGTCGTGAACGGCCAGGTGACGCGCGTGTCGGCAAGGGTTTTCAAGAAGCCTGCCGGAATTCGCAGCCATGGATTGCGATCCTCCGGCCCTGCTTCCACGACACAGACCGAGTTTCGCCCCGCTTCCGCGAGGCGCAGCGCCAGGAGCGAGCCGGCAGTTCCGGCCCCGACGATGATGTAGTCGAAAGCAGCCAATCCCTCAGCCCAGCGCGCGCTGCAGCGCGGCGGCGATATCGCGCCGCGCGAACAACCAGCCGCGCCTTGGGTCGCGGACGAAGGTGTCGCGGTAATCGACGAGAAACTGCGGCGGCTCGAACAGCGCCGGCGCCTTGCCGCGCGCGTTCAGCACGCGATAGGCGATCGTGTAGCAGAAGCCGGTCGCGCGATTGTCGTCGAGCACATCAATGACGATGTTGCTGACGAGGTGGCGGCAGATCATGGTCGGGTCGCGCGCTTCCAACCCGGCGCGGATGCCGGCGAGACCCTTCCATTCCTTGCCCAGGACATTCCACACCGCATCCTCGGTCCACAGCTCCATGAATCCGTCATAGTCGTAGGCGTCGATGCGATTGGCATAAACTTTGACGAGCCGCTCGCAGGCGCGCTCGATTTCCATCCGCGTGAGCGTATCCATGTCGATCTCCGAATTAGCGGCGCGCGACGCGCTGGTTGGCGGGGACAAGGTGCTCGCCGACGAGCCGCGCCTCGGCCTCGTAGATGCGTTCGAACGCGTCGAGCATCTCCTTCCGGCCCGCGATGAAGTCGAGATCGCGCAGGCCTAGGGGATCGATCCGCTCCAGCAGCGCAACGGCCTCGGGCGGCGGGTCCTCGATGAACGTAAGGTTTTCGGCGATATCGAATGCGAAGCCCGTGCGCTCCGCGACGGCGGCGGCGCTGGTATCGGGGGCGATCGATTCCAGCCGCCAGCTTCCAGTAGCCCTGTTCCAACGCATGACGCAAAGTTCCGTGAACAGCATCGGCGCTTCGGCGCGGTAGGCCGCCGCCGTCGAGATGAAATCGACTCTCTCGACAAGCTGCCGCCGATTGTGCGCGGGCAGGACGAAATGAACGGCGCGGGCATCGGGAAGGCCGCGCGCGCCGCCGAAAGAAACCTTCGGCTTCGCATGCTCGCCGACTGTCGAGAGATTGGCGTTGGCAAGGCCGTCGACTTGCGCCGGCGTCGCCATCAGCGCATGCGGCTCGGCGAGCGTATCGAAGACGCCGGGCAGATCGACATGGGCGTGCGGGCGCTGGTTGAATAGCCAATGCCGCGCGTGCATCGACAGGATGCCGCGGAGATCGTAGGCGCCGCCCCGCCCGCATTGATAGAGCGTCGAGCCGAACATCTCTTGCGCCAGCCGTATGCCGGCAACGGCGCAAGACGAAGCGGCGAACAGCGTTCCGCCCGGGATGCGTTGCGCGTGGCGGGCAATGGTCCAGCAGAGGCGATCCGCCTTGCGCATGGTCAAGCCTCTCCCGCGGGGCGATAGCGAAGATCGGGCAGATGCGCGAGGACGGCGCGGATCATCTCTGCCGGTGGCCTCTTCCCTTCTGCGCTCGCCTCGCAATACGCGCGGATCGGCGGCAGATCGATCATGTAGCTCGGCAGGCAACTGCCCGGAAGCGCGCCGTGCGGCGCGACGACAACGGCATCGACGTAGCTCGCGAGGAGGTGCACGTCGCGATGACGCTTTTCGAGCTCGGCGTTGTCCATCAGCCGCTCCGCCGACAGGACGACTTTGCCCGCGGCGCGCGCCAGGATCGCGTCGAGATAGGGATCGCCCAGGGCGACGGCCCAACCATCGGGATGGGCGGCTTCGGCATGCAGGATGGCGAGGTCGATCCGCGGCGCGCGCGCCACCACGGCCTCGCCGTCCCCGAAAGGCGAGGCCGCGAGCTTGAGGTTCGGATTGACCTTCAATAGATCCGAGCGCGGGTCCATCGGCACGGCCACGAATGCCGCGCCGTCGGCGGCTGCGCGCCAAGCATGGAGCTGCGACAGTTCGGACCACTCCTCGAATACGATCCGCCCCGCTTCCCGAGCGGCCCGGAACAGAGGCGCCAGCCCGAATTGGTCGAGGCCGACATGGCACGAGGATATGCGCCGGACTTTGCCGGCGGCGAGCAGGACTTCGATGTCGAAACCGCCGGCATAGGTTTCGATGGTGAGATCGCGCACCGGCGACGCGGCAATCGCGGCCACGAGCGCCATCGGCTTGCGATCGAGCCCAAAGCCGCCGATGCCGATGGCCATGCCGTCGTTCAGCTGACTTGTGAGGACCGACGCGTCCGCCGCGACCTTGCTTCGACCGACCGCGCTGCTCATGAAGCCCTCCTGTCCCGTTCCGCGATGGCTTCGATCAGCGCCGGCTTTCTGACCTTCAGCGACGGCGTCAGGGGAAATTCGGCGAACTGCTCGACGCGCTCCGGCCACATGTAGCGCGCAACGGCGCGCGATGCGAGGTGCTGGGTCAATGCGTCGAGCCCGATCGGCGCGCCGTCGCGGGTAATGACGCAGGCGCAGGCCCGTTCGCCAAGTCGCGCATCGGGCAGGCCGACGAGCGCTACGCGGCGGATATTGGCGTGCGTCATCAGCGCCGCTTCCACCTCGTTGGGGACGATCGTCACCGAGCCGCGGCGGATGATGTCTTTTTCGCGCGAAAGGAAGGTGAGATACCCGTCCTCGTCCAGCATACCGCGATCGCCGGTGCGAAAGAAGCCGTCGGCGGTGAACGCGGCGCGCGTCAGCTCCGGCGCGCGAAAATAGCCGAGGCAGCGGCTCGGACCGCGCACCAGAATGGCGCCGGCCTCGCCGGCGCGCGCTGGCTTTCCGTCGTCGCCAAGGATGAGGAGTTCGGTTCCGGGATAGGGCATGCCGTCGCGGTTCAGCGTCTTGGCCGGATCGTCCTTGGGCCCGCAGCTCGAATTCCCCAGGCATTCTGACATGCCGTAGCCGGGAAACGGATTCGGGCAGAGCCGCCGCCGGATTTCGCTGCGGCGCTCGGGCGGCAGGCCGCCCATCGCCGCGCGGGTCAGGCTCGCGACGTTCCGACCGGTCGAGATCGGGACAGTTCAACAGGTCATGCGAATGCGTCGGCATGAAGAGGCCGTAGCTGATGCGGTGGCGGGCGATGAGGCTGAGCGCCTCGGCCGGATCCCAAGCCCGCATCAGCACCGAGGTCGCGCCGAGGAGCGGCCCCGCCAGCAGCCCGAAGACGATCGAGCCCACGAAGCCGAATTGAGCCGCGACAAGGCAGGTATCCCGGGCCGTGACGCCATGCATCGCCGCGCGCGCCTCGATGGCGTAACGCACGGTGTTCGAGGAATGCATGACGCCCTTCGGCGCGTCTGTCGTGCCCGAGGAATAGGTCAGCAAGGCGAGCCCGTCGGCATCGACCGGTTCGCGTGCCGTTTCGCGCCGCTGCAGCGATGTCCACGCGATGAGATCGGCGTCGGCGTCGGCAACTTCGTCCGACGCAATCACGTGACGGACGCTGGCTGCGCGCCGGGCGCCCGCGATCGCGCGCGCCGCTTCCTTGGCCTCGCCGAGGGCGATGACAACCGCCGCGCCGGCGCTGTCAGCGGCGGCGCCGACTTGCGCCGCATCGAATTGCGGCGGCAGCGGCGCCATGACCGCCCCGGCCCAGACGCACGCGAAGAGCGCCAACGTCGATGAGATCGCGTTGCGCGCATGAATCACGACCACATCGCCGGGCCCGACACCGAGGCCCTTGAGACCGGCGCCGATCCCGGCCGCTCGGCTTGCAAGCTCGCCGAAGGTGAGTGTCTCGCCGCCATCGATCGACGCGATTTTTCGCGGATCGGCCACGACGCGTTTCAGAAAGGTCTCCCAAAGGTCTTCGCGCCGCCAATGGCCCTTCGTCGCATACTCGACGCAGAGCGCCCGCGGCAGAGGGCAAATTCCCGGATCGATGCGAGGCGCAACCACGCTCACCCCGTCGCGCCGCGCCTTGCGAGCACAAAAGTTTGGCGGCAGGTCAGCACCGTCTCGCGGTTCTGGTTCCGCCCTGTGAACGCCATGGCGACGATGCCCCGCCCCTTGCTCGAGATGTGCTTGTCGACGATCTCGACGGCGACGTAGATCGTGTCGCCGCAGAAAAGCGGCGCAGGCAGGCGGAACTCGTCCATGCCGAGATAGCCTTCGCCCGTTCCGGTGACCAGGCCGAGATGGGTGAAGAGACCAGTCATGATCGAATAAGTGAGGCCGCCCGGCACGGCGAGGCGCTTGTAGATCCACTTCTTCTCGTAGAATTCGCGATCGGAGAACTGCGGCTCGAGGTTGCGCACAAGATTGAGGAACTGGACGATATCGGTCTCGGTGATCGTGCGGCCCAGCGTGTCGAACCGGTCGCCGACCTTGATATCCTCGTAATGCGAGCCAGCCATTGATTCGCTCTGTCACGGGTCTAGGTCAGCGCCAGCCGGCCTGCGATCGCCGGAGAAAGTTGCGGCATTTGCTTCATCATCATGCGCGAAACGCCGGATTGCATCAAAAGCAATCTAGCCAATTTTGTTCGACCGTCCAGTCGATCTTCAATATTGACAGAACGCTTGGCGGCCTTAGCTTGGCCGCAAAATTTGCCCGCAGCCGCGGCAACCAGGCCGAGACAACTACCGGGAGAAGCCCCATGCCGCTCTTTGCGGTCATCGCTTTCGACGATACGCCGCGCTCAGCCGAGCTCAGGACCAAGCATCGCGCGGAACACCGCGCCTATTCCAAGGCGCACGATGCCAATACGCGCTTCGCCGGCGCGTTCTATGGCGATGACGGCAATCAGTGCGGCACGTTCAAGCTGTTCGAGGCCGAGAACGCTGAAGAGCTCTGGGACTGGTACCGCAACGAACCCTTCTACAAGGCTGGTGTGTACAAGAGCTTTGAGATCCTCGATTTCCGCGTCGCGCTGAGCCGCTTTCCGGCCGGCGGCTGGGACCCGAACTTTCCCCCGACCATTCCGCCGAAGGTCAAGCGATAGCGCGTTATCGCTTCGTGAACTTGATGCCGGAGCTCTCGATGTCCCAAGTTCGCGCGGTCTTCCCCTCGCCGCGCAGCAAATGCTTCAAGATCTTGTTCTGCGGGTTTTTCGGCAGATCGTCGCGGAACTCGACGTAGCGCGGCACCGCGTAATACGGCACGCGCTCGATGGCCCAGCGGCAGAGCGCCTCTTCGGTCAGCGTCGAGCCGGGTCGCAACACCGCCGTGATCTTCACGTCGTCGTCGCCGACCGCCGAGGCGACGGCGTGCACGGCGACCTCCTGGATATCCGGATGGCTCTGGAACGTCACCTCCATTTCGAAGCTGGAAATATTCTCGCCCCGGCGCTTCAGATAGTCCTTCTTGCGGTCGACGAAGTAGAAAAAGCCCCGGTCGTCGAACTTACCGATGTCGCCGGTGTGGAACCACTGGTTGCGCATGGCCGCCATCGTCGCCTCCGGCCTGCGCCAGTAGCCCTTGAACATGATATCCGCCTTGTTCGGCCGCACCACAACTTCGCCGGGCATGTTGGGCGGAAGCTCCCTGTCCTCGTCGTCGAAGATGCGGAGGGCGAAGTCGGCATAGCGCTTGCCGGACGAATTCGGCGCGGCATAGTCGAGCCCGTCGAGCCAGGTGACGACGGCGGCTTCGGTCATGCCGTAGTCGTTCGAGCCGACGCGTTTGGCGCCGAAGCGCTCGCGCCATAGTCGCTTGACCGGATCCGAGAACGGCACGCCGCGCACGGTGTGAACTTGCCCGTAGCAGCGCTTCGCTTCCGGCGTATCCGGTGCATTGGCAATCATCAACGCCATCGGACCGACGAGCGAGACGATGGTCGCGCCCGAGCGCTCGATCTCCGGCCAGAACTGCGACAGGGAAAAGCGCGGCGCGATGACGAGCCGGCCCTTGGTCAGGACGGTTGCGGCGACTCCGGTCATCAGCGCGTTGTTGTGGAAAAGCGGCATGGGCGAAAAGGTGATGTCGTCGGCCGTGGCCGGATTTCCTTTCAGCCGCGCATTGGCCAAATTGCAGAAGTAGTTGTAGCTCTGCATGCTGCCTTTCGACGGTCCAGTCGTGCCGGACGTGTAGATGATGGCGGCCGTGTCGGATGGCTTCGGGCGCAGCGGGATCGGCGTTTCGTCAAGCCCGCGATGGCTGTCCAGCAGCGCCACGGCGATGGGACCGGGCGGAACCGCGCCCGCGAGATTGCGGCAGAGAATTAGTTTTGCATCGGCGAGGCGGTCCGCGACCGCAAGGATGCGCGGAAGGTATTCGGCCTCGCAAATCAGGATTGTGGCTCCCGAATCGGCGATCTGGTGGCGCAGGAATTCGCCCTTCAACGCCGTATTCACCGGCACGCTGATCGCCAGCAGTTTGTTGATTGCGAACCAGGCGGTCATGGCGTCGATATTGTTGTCGAGCATGCTGAGCACGGTGTCGTCGGCGCGCACGCCGAGTGCCGCCAGCGCATGCGCGAAACGTGTCGTCAGCCGGTCGAAGGCACCGTAGCTGAATAGCTCGCCCGAAAAATCGAGGAATACGCGCTCCGGCCCCGCCGCAAGCGCGCGCGCAAAGGCGGCGAGCAGCGTATCCTGACCTTGCCAATGCCAGTCATTGGCCGATGCCATGGCCTATCCCTACGAAAGCTTGCTCAAAACGTCCCTGCCGCCGAACAGCATGGCTAAGAAAAACGCCGGCGGCGGTCACCGCCGTCATCACCAGCGCGATCGCGGCGACGAGCGGGAAGGAACCGTTCGACCAGTAATCGAACAAAACGGTGCCCATGACCTGGTTGCGCGGCGAGCGCACCATCATGGAGGCGGTGAACTCGTGCGTCAGCAGGACGAACATAAGCGCCGCGGCCCCGCCCAGCGTCGCGCGCATCAGCGGCAAGGTAATTCGCAGATCGGTCACGAAGCCGTTCGCGCCGCAGACCCGCGACGCCTCGCGATAGGCGGAGCCGAGCTGCAGCATGCCCGAGAGCTGCATGCGCGTGGTGAACGGAAGCATCAGCGTGACATAGACGACGATGATGACCCAGGACGTTCCGTAGAGGATGAGCGGGGGCCGGCTGTAGGTGAACAGGAAACCGGCGCCGAAAATCACGGCCGGAATGCCAAGCGGCATGGCGACGATGATGTCGAGGATCGCGCGCAGAACCGCGTTCCGGCGGCCCCGCACCAGGATCGCCGCGACGACGAAGCCAAGCGCGAGCGAGATCGCGACGGCGATCGACGAAACGACGACGCTGGTCGCGATCGCATCGACGATGCCCGATTCGGCGAAGACTTGGCGAAAATTGTCGAGCGTCACGTTCGCCCAGCGCAGTCGCGGGCTCCAATAATTGGAGAAGGCGAGGATGCAGAGCGAGATCGTCGGCAGGCCGACCGTGACGATCGTATAGAGAATGATGCCCGCAGCGGCCATGCGTGACGGCTTGCCGGCGATGCGGAAGGCGCGGCCGCCATGCGTCACGAAACGCGTCTCGTGGCGCAACAGAAATTTTTGCGCCAGCACGACGGCAAGGCCGAAGACGAGCAACGGCGAGCCGATGGCGGCGGCCTTGGCGAAATCGACCGGCGATTGATTGATCGCGATGTACATGTCGGTGGTCAGCACGACGACGCCCTTGTTCGTGCCCAGCAGCAATGGCGCCGTGAACTGGCCAAGTCCAAGCAGCAGCGCGACGCCGCCGCCATAAAGCAGCACGGGGCGCAGCAACGGCAGCACGACGCGGAAGAAAGTGACGAAGCCGGAGGCGCCGCTGACCCGCGATGCCTCGATCAATTCGGCCCCGATATTTCGCAGGCCCGCGCTCACGAACAGATAGACGAAGGCGCTCAGCGAGAAGCCGGTGATGGCGACGATCCAGAACAGCGAATAGGCGTCGGCCGGGCCCGAGTCGAGATCCGACCACCACGGCAACAACCGAAGCATGGCGTTCAGATAGCCCGGCCTCGGCGACAGCAGAAAGGCCCAGCCGCACACGTTCGCGACCGCGGGAATCACGATTGGCAGCACCGGCAATGCCTTGAGCCAGCTCATGCTCGGCGAAAGCTGAGTCGACCACCAGGCGAGCAGCGTGCCGAAAAACATGCCGATAGCAAAGGATCCGAGCGCAAGCCCGATGGTGTTTCGGATCGTCGTGCCGACGAAATCGCCGGTGAAGGCGGCGCGATAGCCGCGCGCCGCATCCTCGAGGGCCAACGCTTGCAGCCGGATCAGCGGCACGATCACGAGATAGGCGAGCGCCGCGACGAACAGCACGAGCAGCCCTTGCTGCAATGCGCGCGTCGCGCGCTGCCTCGCCGCCAAATGCCCGGTGTCGTCGTTCATGCGCGCTCTTTGCGCCTTCGCCGGCGATCCTATTTGCCGACGAACAGCTTTTTCCACTTCTCTCGATAGGCCGTCACGTATTCCGGCGTCAGTTTGGACAGGTTCTGAACCCGAACGGCGTCCGTCGAACCGAGGGTGCCCTTGATATTCGGCAGCACGGAAGCGGCCTTGCGGGCGATCGCTTCCTGTCCCGATCCGGTTGCCTTGAAATCGAATGCGCTCAAGTTTCTGCCGAATGGCACAATGGCACCTCGCGGCCAGGGACGATCTTTTTTCAGCCGACTGGACGGTCGGCACTATGATTGAATAGCTTGAGACTCGTCAACAACGCTACGGACGAGCCGCGATGGGGCAAATTCAAAACCTCGAAGATGTCGCCAGCCGACAGGCGATCGTCGACCTGATCTACCGTTACGCCAGCCGTATCGATGCCGGCGACATCGACGGCGTGCTCGCCTGCTTTGCGGAAAATTGCGCCGCCGCCTATGGCAACGGCGCCGTGACTTTGAACGGCAAGGCGGAACTCAGGAGCTTCTTCATCAAGGCGCTCGACACGGACGGGGGAAACTCAACCGCATCTTCGCATTTCATGACCAATGTGCTGGTCACTTTGCGCGGTGCCGAGGCCGAGGCCGAGACCACCGCGATGGCCGTGCGCAATATTTCGCCCGGCAAAGTCACGGTGCGGGGCTTGATCTATCGCGACGTGCTCGCGCGCGCAGGCGGAACATGGCTAATTCGCAGGCGCGAGCATGTCACGATCTGGGAGTTCGAAACGCCGGGACGCTTCCTCGCCGGCCTCAAACCGGGTGCGCCGCAAGGCCGCTCTTGAATATCTCCCAGCATTTCGCGGCAATTTCGAGCGGCTTGCCGTCGCGCGCCGGCCGGTACCACTGGTAGCCCCAATTGCAGATGCCCAAAAGCGCGAGCGCGGTGAGACGGGGATTGGCACGGCGGAATAATCCCTTGTCCATGCCGATCTCGATCACGGCGACGACTTCGGCAAGATAAGCGCTGCGCTCGGCGCGAATTTTCACGCGCCGCTCGCCGTCGAGTTCGCGCATGTGCTCGAAAAAAGCCCGCACATAGCCGGGGAAATCGCGCATCTGCTCGAAGATGTCGCCGTAAAGCCCGCGCAGGATCGCCTCGGGGCCCTGCCCCGACGCGCGCCGTTCGCCGATCTTGGCGCGCAAGGCCTCGATCATCGCCTGGTGGATTTGAAACAGGATTTCGTCTTTGGAGCGGACGTAATGATAGAGCGTCGGTTTCTTCAGGCCGGCGGCCTTCGCGATCGTCTCCATATTGACGCCGTGATAACCGACCTCGTCGAAGAGCCGTGCCGAGGCGCGCATGATGTCGGCTTGGCGCTGGCGCGTCCGCTCCAGATCGACCTTGGGTCCGCGCCGGCGCGGAACCTGGACGCCGTCGTCCTCCCGCGGTTCCGGAGCACAACGCGCGGCGAGCCTTCTTTTCACTTGTCGTTTCTTTCGTTCGCCCGCCACCGCAATCAACCCATGAAATTTCATTCGACCGTATGGGCGGACGAGTCATTCGTCCAGTTGTGACGGTCCCGCCTTGACAGAAATCGCATTATGTTATTATTCGATCGACTGGTCAGTCGGCAATATTAGCGGTGGACGGCCGGGCGCCTTTTGAGAGACGATCCGTAGGCACCCGAAAACCTACAAACCCAAACCGACCACGCGCCGGCACTTTGAAGGAGCACCCGATGGCCCAAAAAGGCGATGTCGTCCAATACGAAATCGAAGGTCCGATCGCGACGATTTGGATCAACCGGCCGCATGTGAAAAATTGCATCAATCCGGAAACGCTGAACAAGCTCGGCGAATATGCCCGCAAGGCCGAGGCCGACGACGCGGTGCGGGCCGTGGTCTTTCGCGGCCGCGGCAATACGTTCTGCGCCGGCGCCGATCTCGGCGAGCTCCTGACGCCGCAGCTTGCGACCAGCGTCGGCTCCATCGAACTCGCCCAGCTCTCGGCCAAGACCTACGATCACTTCTTCAACATGAAGAAGCCGACGATCGCCGCGGTCGAGGGCCATGCGGTCGCGGGCGGGTTCGAGCTGATGATCTCCTGCGATTTCGCGCTGGCCGCGACCACGGCGAAGATCGGCGATTTCCACATTCGCCGCGCGCTATTCGGCGGCGCCGGCCCGATTTACCGCCTGCCGCGCTATATCGGCCTGCGCCGCGCCAAGGAATTGATGCTGACAGGCAAGCTGCTCTCCGGCACGGAATGCAAGGAATGGGGCTTGGTGAACGATTGCGCCCCGCCGGAAAAGTTCGACGCCTTGATCAAGAGCTTCTGCGAGCCGCTGGTCGACAAGAGTCCGTTCTGCATGTGGATGACCAAGCTGGCGGTCAATCGCGGCTTGGACGCCGATACCGATACGCTGATCGCGCTCGAAACGATGACATGCAACGTGGTGCATCATTCGGCCGACGCCAAGGAAGGCGTCGCCGCGTTTCTTGCCAAGCGCCCGCCGAAATGGGCCGGCCGCTGATCCTAAGCTTGCGGCCCCGTTAATCGGGATAATCAGCTCGCGGCGGTTTCGGCGAGCCGGGCGATGTGATGTCGGCGGTCGCCGAAGCTCGAACGTAACGCCAGCAATCGCCGGTACCAATGGCTGACGATCAGCTCGTCGGTCATGCCGCTGCCGCCGTGAAGCTGGATCGTCTCGGCGCCGACAAGCTGGGCGGCGTCGCAGGCCCGGACCTTCGCCAACGACACGGCTCGGCGTCGTTCCGCCGCCGAGCCGCCGCACGCCAGCGCAGCGGCAAAGGCGAGCGACCGGGTCTCCTCGCAGGCGATCCACATATCGGCAATCCGGTGCTGAAGCGCCTGAAACGTACCGATCGGCGCGCCGAATTGGCGTCGCGTCCGAACATGCTCGACCGTCGCCTTGATGCAGGCGTCCATGATGCCGACCATCGCCGCGATTTCGGCCGCTTCGGCGCGGTCAGCGGCCGCGGCCAGCGCGTCTTGGGCAGGGTCCGCGTCCAACGCCGCAGCCGGCTCCACGACGCAGCCGGCAAGCTTCAGATCGCCGGCGGGCAGTCCGTCGATGCGCCCGCGTTGCACGACCGAGAGCCCCGGCCGGTCCCGCGCCACCGCGAACAAACGGATCTCGCCACCAGCGTCGCGGGCGCTGACAATGAAAACATCGGCGTCTTGCGCCGAAGGAACGAGGCACTTCGTTCCATCGAGTTGCCAGTCTCCCGAGGGAAGGCGCTGGGCCGCGGTTGCGACCCGATCGAGACTGTATCGCTGCTCGGCTTCCTGATGCGCCACGACGGCGATCGCTTCGCCGGCAGCGATCGCCGTCAGCAGGCGCTCCGCCTGTTCGCTTCGGGCGGCGGCGGCGATCAACGCGGCGGCATGAATGCCGCACGCCAGAACGGGCTCGTGCGGCAGCGCGGGCGCAAGGCGCTCGGCCGCCAGCATCATTTCGACCGGGCCGCCCATTCCACCGAACTCTCGGGAATCGCCAGCGCCAAGGCGCCAAGATCGGCGAGGCGCTTGAGGCGCGCGCGGTCGAAGCCATGGCGCGGTCGCGCCGGTCCGAGGCCATATTCGCGCGCGGCGAAGCGCGCGATCTGGTCCGAAAATTGTTGCTGTTCGAGGGTGAGCATGCCGGGCATGGAAGGTTGCTCACAATCCGATCAATGTTTTCGCGATGATCTTGCGCTGCACTTCGTTCGAGCCGCCGTAGATGGTAGTCGCACGCGCCCCGAGCAGCCGCGCGATCGAGCCATGGGCGTGAAGATCGCGGCCGTCGTTGCCCCCGATACGGAAAGCCGGCTCGTAAGGCTGCCCAAGCGGACCGAGCGCCTCGTAGGCGAATCGGTCAGCGCCTGTTCCAACTCCGAGCCGCGAATTTTCAGCATTCCGACGGCGGCCGGCGAAGGCGCCCCGAGCCGGCCTCGCGGATGGTCCTCAGCGCGGTCCACTCGAGCGCCGCGAGACGGAGTCGAGTTCGGCAAAACGGGCGCGGAATCGCCGTCTTCCATCAGGCCCGCGCCGCCTCGCATCCATGGCGGCGAGGCCGCGCCGAATGCCGCGCAGAATGCGTTTCTGCTTGCCGATCTCCGCGACCAGAAGCCGCTCGTGGCCGAGCAGGAATTTCGCGATGTCCAGCCCGCGTTTTCCTCGCCGACGCGATCGGCGACCGGCACCCGAACATTGTCGAACACGACTTCGTTCAGGTGGTGCCGCCCTTCGAGCGTCACGATCGGCCGCACGGCGATGCCGGGCGCTGCCATGTCGATGAGCAGGAAGGAGATGCCGGCCTGCGGTTTTCCGCCGGCGCCCGTTCGCACAAGGCAGAAAATACGGTCCGCCCAATGCGCCATCGTCGTCCATATCTTCCGGCCGTTGACAAGTAGTGGTCGCCGTCGCGGTCCGCGCGCGTCCTCAGGGCCGCAAGGTCGGAGCCGGCTTCGGGCTCCGAATAGCCCTGGCACCAGAAGGTTCGCTCGGGATGCCCGGCAACTATTTCGCCTTCTGTTCGTCCGTGCCGTAGGTGAAGATCACCGGGCCGACATAATTCACGCCGAACGGAAACAGCCACGGCGCGCCGGCGAGCGCGCATTGTTCGTCGAAGAGATAGGATTGCAGCGCATCCAGCCTCGCCGCCGAACGCCTCCGGCCAGGCCCCGCATAGCAACCCGCCCGGGCCAGGATCCGCTGCCACCGCACATAGTCCTCGCGTCGAGATCGACGCCCGCTTCGACTCGCCGCGCGAGGTCGGTCGGCAGGTTGACCGGCGCAAAAGACCCGAATGCTCCGCCTTGAAATCGCTCTTCCTCGTCGCTCAGGGGAAATCCCAATGCCGCTCTCGCCCGCGCCCGGTCGAGCCTAGGTGATTAATGTTCGACCGTCCAGTCGGCCATGTCCGGTAAGCCGGATGTCAGCGAAAATCTAAAGTCCGACTGGACGGTCGATAACACAATGATAGCTCGGGATTTTTCCGGTCGCCGCCACCGTGCGTCGCGGCGACCAAGCGCGGGAAGTGCCTCTCCATGCTGATCGATTATTCTATACGCTCGAAGGACCTGCAGCGCGGGTCAACGCGTTCATGGACGCGCACGTCTACCCGAACGAGCAGTCTACAAGGAGCAGCACAAGGCGCTCGCCGACAAGTGGGACAGTCCGCCGATCATGGACGAATTGAAGGCGCAGCGCGCGCCGCGAAGGCCTGTGGAACCTGTTCCTGCCGGAGAGCGAGGACGGCGCCGGGCTGACCAATCTCGAATACGCGCCGCTGTGCGAGATCATGGGCGCGCTCCTACATCGGCCCGAGGTGTTCAACTGCTCGGCGCCCGATACCGGCAACATGGAGGTGCTGGCGCGCTACGGCACGCACGGAGCACAAGCAGCGCTGGCTGAAGCCGCTGCTCGATGGCAAGATCCGCTCCGCTTTCTCCATGACCGAGCCCGACGTCGCCTCGTCCGACGCGACCAACATCCGCCTCAAGATCGAGCGCCAGGGCGACGAGTACGTCCTCAACGGCCGCAAATGGTGGACGTCCGGCGCCGGCGACAAGCGTTGCAAGATTGCTGATCGTCATGGGTCGCTCGAACCCCGACGCGCCGCGCCACCAGCAGCAGGCGATGATCCTCGTGCCGAAGGACGCGCCGGGCGTGAAGCTCGGTGCGCTCGCTATCGGTGTTCGGCTACGACACGCGCCGTGCGGCCACTTCGAGATCGAATACGACAATGTCCGCGTGCCGGCCGTCGAACATGCTGCTGGGCGAGGGGCGCGGCTTCGAGATCGCGCAGGGCCGTCTCGGGCCCGGGCCGCATCCACCACTGCATGCGCATGATCGGCGTCGCCGAGCGCGCGCTCGAGGCGATGATCGCCGCGCTCGAAGCAGGCGCGTCGCCTTCGGCAAGCCGCTTGGCGGATCAGGGCGTCGATGCGCGAGGCGATCGCCGCTGTCGCGCTGCGAGATCGAGCAGGCGCGGCTGCTGACGCTGCAAGGCCGCGTATCTGATGGACACGGTCGGCAACAAGGCCGCGCGCTCCGAGATCGCCATGATCAAGGTCGTCGCGCCGCGCATGGCCTTCGCCGTGCTCGACCGCGCGGTGCAGGTGCACGGCGGCGCCGGTGCCTCGCGGATTTCGGCCTCGCCGACGCGTGGTCGTTTGCTCGCGCTGTACGGCTGACGGACGGCCCGGACGAAGTGCATCTGGCGGCGATCGCGAAGATGGAACTCGGCCGCGAGCTTCCGGACAAGCCTTGGTGATCGAACCATGCCGATGCGCATCGATCCGAATCTGGAGGGCGCCGCGTGACCGCGATCGCACACGCAACTCAGCCGACATCCTCAGGCTTGGACGAGGTCTCCTCTTGGCGCCTATCTGACACAGCACCTGCCGGAGTTTTTGCGACCGTTCGTCGTTGAGAAGATCCTTGGCGGCCAATCCAACCCGACTTTCATCGTCGCGGCCGCCGGCCGAAGGTGGATCCTGCGCAAGAAGCCGGCGGTCAGCTGCTTCCATCGGCCCATGCCGTCGAGCGCGAGTATCGCGTCATGAAAGCACTGGCCGGCACCGGGGTGCCCGTGCCGGCGATGCGGCTGCTGTGTGAGGACGCCTCGATTATCGGCACGCCGTTCTACGTCATGGATTTCGTCGAGGGGCGCATCTTCCGCGACAACCGCCTTCCCGGCATGAGCAAGCCCGAGCGCATCGCAGTCTATGACGCCATGGGCGATGCCCTGGCCGCACTGCACACGGCCGACTGGGCCGCGGCGGGGCTGTCCGACTACGGCAAGCCCGCAAACTACGTGCGCCGCCAGATCGCGCTCTGGACGCGCCAGTTCGAAGCGGC
>CAVWGP010000002.1:0-190663 GCA_963754645.1 uncultured Alphaproteobacteria bacterium
GGGAGCGCACGCGTCGCGACTTGGCCGCGCCGCGACGAGAGTTGGCACGGCGGGCGGATTGAATAGCGAGGTTACTCAAGTTCGCTTGCGGCGCCGGCGACGCCCTCGCGCAATAGGGTGGAGCCCGCGTTTAAGCTGTCGCCCGGCGAGAGCCGTTACTGGCATTCCACGGGTGACCCGGCATCCCGATAGCCGATCGTACTCCGGGGATAGCACGGCGAGTCGCTCAACTCGCCGCTGGAACGTTCCGGAGCAGGCGCGAATTGACCGACGGCCATGCCGGCGATTGGCGGAATACGGAGAACGCAGCCCTGATTAGCTTGGCGAGATGCAGCAGGGACCTGCGCGTCCGGGACCGTAGTTGGAAACGAAGGCGGATTGCGATGCCTCGCCCAATCGGAAGTTCGATTGGGCCGATGCCCTCGAGTTGATTTTGAATGAAGGTTCGCCACGTTTGTGAGCGCCGCCTGTAAGGTTCGGGCATATAGCGAGATACGGTAGCCTGCGACACCAAGAAGCCGAGTTTCAGCAGCTCGCCATGAATCCGTGGCGCACCCCAGAGAAAGTTCTCTCGGGCGATCTGAGCGATCAGGCCACGGATCTCACGGGCGATCCGTGGGCGCCCGCCACGCCAACGACCGCGTGATCGATATCCCCAGATCAGCGACAATCCCTGACGACGCCAGCGCGGGATTGTCTCCGATTGAACAATGATCAGACTCTCACGCCACCGCTGCCACCAACGCGACAACAGAATCCAAAGCAATCGATCCGACGTACGAAAGCACGGGCGGCGGGTTCTATTGCGCTGCAGCACAGCGACTTGGTGGCGGAGCGCAATCACCTCCATGATCAGCGCGGTGCGCGCCCGAAATTCCGCTCGCGCGGCGCCAACCGCATCACGCAGCGACCTCCACCTGTGGGTCCGGCTATTCTTGAATGACCAAAATCGTCAACGAATCACTTCGGATCAGGTTTTGAGAAGGGACAGGCCTTCTTGCGTCCCTGCCTGTTGCATTTTTGCTCCGGCCGGGTGCTACATAATTACTCCGGCGTTGACACCGTCGACGCTAGCCGAATCCCCCATCGAGTTCAAATCGGATGACCTTCTCGGTATACACAGCCGTCATCGGCTTTGGTGCACGGCAGCCCCCATGACGAAGTCCCAGTCTTGTTAATGACCGCTCAATGCCGCAATCTCAGCTCAACAGGCCGGTCATCGGGTGGATGTCGGTTGGATTAACTCTCTTACGCAACGCCCGGCGGTGTTGGTGTCAACGGAGGAGCAGTGAAAGACCCATACGAAATCCTGGGCGTCGCACGCACCGCCTCGCCCGAAGACATTCAGAAGGCGTACCGCCGCTTGGCCAAGAAGCTGCATCCGGACCTCAATCCCGGAAACAAGGAGTCGGAGGAGCGATTTAAAGAGGTTGCCGGCGCCTACGATCTCCTTTCGGATCCGGACAAGCGTCGCCGGTTTGATAGCGGAGAGATCGACGCTTCGGGCTCCGAACGGCCGCGCCAGCGATTTTACAAGGATTTTGCGGCCGAGGCTCCCGCAGGCCATCCTTACGAGAACCCTTCCGGCTTTGCGGATTTTGCCGAATCGGACGATATTTTTGCGGAGTTGTTCAGACGGCAGGCGCGGGAATCGAGGCGCGCGCGTGGGCCGGACTTGCACTACCGACTTTCGATCGAATTTCTCGACGCAGTCAACGGCGCGACCAAGCGGCTGACATTGCCGGACGGTGGATCGCTCGACGTAACAATTCCCTCTGGGATTCAAGAGGGACAAATTTTGCGGCTTCGCGGAAAGGGAGCCCCATCGCTCGGTGAGGGCGAACCGGGCGACGCGCTGGTGGAGATTTCAATCAATCCTCATCGGTTCTTTTCTCGACATGGCGACGATATTCATGTCGACCTGCCGATCACTCTGGCAGAAGCCGTCCTCGGGTCGCGCGTCAGAGTGCCGACACCGACGGGGCCCGTCATCCTGACGGTGCCGAAGGGATCGAACACTGGTGCTGTCCTCCGCTTGAAGGGAAAAGGCGTTCCACGGCGCGGGTGGCCATGGCGACGAACTCGTCAAGCTTAAGGTCATGTTGCCGTCAGAGCCGAACCCTGAGTTGGAAGCCTTTCTCGCCAACTGGGCACCTGGAACGAGCTACGATCCTCGCCGGGATATGCAGCCATGATCATCAGCAAGCTGGAATTTCTTCGATCGCGCACAACTCGACCTTGAAACCCTGGAAGTGTGGATCGAGGAGGAATGGTTGGTTCCGAGTGGAGACAGCGACCGACCCGGCGTTTTCCGAGGCAGACCTGGCGCGTGCGAAATTGATCCGAGAGCTGATGCGGGACCTGGGTGTCAATGACGAGGGAGTGGGCGTAGTCCTGAACCTTCTGGATCAGATGCATGGCTTGCGAAAGGCGCTGGCCGACATGCTGCAGTCTTCTCGCGAGCGATCCTCCCCACCTGACGCTGGTTGATCGATAGGCCGGAATGGGGGCCGCGAATGATCAATCGTATTTGGAGACTACCAACTAAGGCTTTTCTGGTTTCAAGGCTAGGCGTTTGACCCGGCTCTATTCCGAATCTCGGCGGTACCCATATTCTTGAATGACCGAAACCGTCAATCAATTGCTTCGGACCAGGTTTTGAGAAGGGACAGGCCAAAACGCAATCCGCCGGGTGAAACGGAAATCGGCAAAGCAGCCCGCGTTGGTTCTGAGCGTCTTCAACGGCGCTGATGTCCGACCTTGGCACTTCTGCGACATGCCGAGCCGCGAGAAGGAGGGCCGCTCTCAATTAAAAAGCGGACATCGGCGCGCCCGTATGACCGGTGCCTGTTGATATTTCAGAGCCTCGTTGGGACGATGAGCTGAGCAGGTCACTTCAACGGCAAGCTGCGCGATGAGCTGCTGAACGTCGAGATCGTCTACTCGCTCGCGGAGGCCAGGATCATGATCGAGAGTGGCGACGCCACTACAACCGCGCATCACAACACCCATCTGTCTATGTCGATTGAAGAGAAGAGGCTTTGCTGATCGGGATGCGATCCCGTGGGGTATTTTGGGTTCTGCCGCGCGCGCTCGGTGATAGCGCGTGCCGGTGATGACGAGAGAACCGCACGGCTGAAGATCCAGGGACCATCCGGCAGAGGATGAATGCACTTCGATCTCGCCGGCTTCCGCTGCCAGCCTGAGCGTTTTGGGCGCGACATGGAGAAGCCGCGCGGCCTTGCTGAGGTTCAGCCACGGTTCGATTCCGTCATCGGCGGGCTTGTAGACGGCAATGCGGTGATGCGAGCGCAGCGAGGTGACGCGCTCGCGCGTCCAGCGATTGCCATAGCCTGTCACCAATCCGTTCCTGTTCAGGATGCCGGCGATGAGATCGTCATTGGCGATCAGCACCAGTTGTCGAACCGCGGCAATCACATCGGCTGAGGTGCTGTTGCGCTGCCCGCGCCGCCGTCTGGGCAGGCGTATCTCGCTATGAACGCCGCCGATCCAATGGACGACCAGAACGATCTCGGCCGCCTCGGAATCGACATCGGCGATCACCTCATGGATGACGGTGCGGACGATACGCTTCTTCAGCCGCGCATCGGTCGAAGGGGCGGTCCAGACGGTCTTGAGATCCGCCGCGAGCGTGGCGAGCGATGCCGGATCGGCGACAGGCGCGGCCTTGGCAGCATCATGGGCGGCGATCTTGCTTTCGACCTCCGCCACGCGCGCGAGTGCTTTGTTCCAGCGCGCTTCCAGTTCGCCGGCCACCAGCCGGTTGGCCGGGATCGGCGGCATCGTATTGCCGGAAGGCGCGATCGGCTGCATAGCGCGCCGCTTCGAGATCGCGCTTGAGTGCTTCGCGCACCTGATCGCGCCGCTGGCTGGCCTCTTTCTCGGCGGCAACGGCCGCCGCAATAGCGCCGGGGCCGACCACGGTGAGAAGCGCTTCCTCAATGGCGTCATCGACCCGCAGGCCGCCAAAGGCGATGCAACGCGGCTCGCCATTGTCCATCCAGCCGCGGCTGCAGCTGTAGCGCGGGATGTGATGCTTCGCGCCCGAGTAGCGAAGCGTCAGCTTGCGCCCGCAGCGGCGGCAACGAAGCAGGCCCGCCAGCAAAGCGTCGCCGTGCTTGGGCGCACCGTGATGGCGGCTGGTGGGGACGTTGCTGCTCACCATCTTGCGGATCGTCTCGGCCTTCTCCCAGCTGACATAGCCTTCGTGGGCGTTCGGCATCAGCGCCAGCCAATCGCTGCGCGCCTTGCGGCGAATCTTCACGCTGACGCCAGCAGCATCATAGCCCGCCGCGACGGCCGTCTTACCATAGGCATAGGCGCCGCCGTAGATCGGGTTCTCGATCATCCGGTGGATGGTGGCGTAGTTCGGGCGCCGCCAAGCTGTCGTCGCCATCCTTGCCCTTCACCGGCAGATCGAGATCATGCTCGTGGAACCAGAGCAAAGCCTGCCGGGCGCTGCCGAGTTCCAGGACTTTATCGAAGACCAGGCCGATGGCCTCCTGCACGCGGCGGTCCGGGTCCTTCTCATAGCGATCGCCGGCCTTCACGAAGCCCACCGGCGCGCTGACGACGAGTTCGCCGCGACGGGTGTCCCTGTCGCAAAATACATAATCGGATAATTCGATTTAGGACGAGCCTCCTGCAAACGTCCCACCGCGCTCAAGGGCTGCCTTCCGACAGAAGGAGACGATATGGAAGGGCGATCTAACGGGCAGCCGACGCGCTGATGCGAGCTTGCCTGGTACTCGAAACGGCAGAATGCGATGCGCTGCAGCGGGCGTGGCGTTGGTTCAGGCCACTACGCCACGTCAGGCGGCAAGGCGCTCGTAGTGATGGTGCAGGCCGCCCACCATTGGGAACGCAATGACCTTGCCGGCGCTGGGTGGCTGGATTGGACGATCGTGCGGACAATCCTTGTCGAGGGCAAGGTGGGTGCGGGATCGGTGATAGTAGTCGACGTAGGACACGAGAACGCGGCGCAGATGGCGTTCGTTGAAGATAATGACGTGATCGAGACACTCGCGGCGGATTGAGCCGATGACGCGCTCAGCATACGGGTTTTGCCAAGGCGAACGCGGTGCGGTGACGACCTCGTCGATTCCCATGGCTTGGACGCGCCTACGAAACCTCGGACCGTATGACGCATCACGATCGCGGAGCAGATAGCGCGGTGCGGTGTCCCAGGGAAAAGCCTCAGTAATCTGCTGGGATAGCCAATCCTGGGTGGGATGCTGGGTGATGGCGAAGTGAAGGATCTGCCGACGGGCATGGCCGAGAACGATCGCGACGTAGAGAAGCTTGAACGCGCCGGAGGCAACGACAAACATGTCGAGGGCGGCGATCCCACACATTTGGTTTTGCAAGAAGGTCCGCCAAGACGGGGAGGGGGACTTGGATCGCTTGACCATGTACTTGGCCACCGCGGTCTGTCCGATGCGGATCCCGAGCTTGAGGAGTTCACCGTGGATCCGTGGCGCACCCCACAGCGGATTGGCTTGGCTCATTCGGCGGATCAAGGCGCGGACATCATGGCCAACCGCCGGGCGGCCGCGCTGACCTAAACTGGAACGCCAACGCCAATAGAGCCGGAAACCACTTCGATGCCAATGAATGACGGTCGCCGGCTTGACCAAAATCATCGCCTCGAGACAGCGCGGCCAGAGCCGGTAGAGCCAGGCCCAAAACAGGCGGTCGCTGGAGCGAAGGCGCAGCCTGCGTGGGCACTGGCGTCGGAGTACACCAAGCTGATGGCGGAGGGCGATGACCTCCAGTTCCAGCGAGGCGCGGCGACGAAGGCGGAAGAACAGCAGGGAAAGGACGGCGGATACGAGCGCGATCATGCCGGCGACGCTACGGCAGTCGATCCTGCAACACCATGTTCTCTATGGATTATTGATTTTACGACAGGGACAGCCAGATGAAGAAAAGGCGATCGCCGTTCGAAAGCTTGACGCGGCCGCGCAGCTTACGCCGCAACACGATGATCTGCTGCCGGAGTGCCGCGTTCTCCGCCTCGAGAATCAATTTGGACCGGAGCGGCGCGGCCAAGAGGGCCAGGAACAAAGGGATCAATGCGATCATCGCCGCCGACGGTATCCGGAATCCTCACTGAGTCAAACCGGATGACCTTTTCGGTACAGACAACAGCATTCCACGGGTGACCCGGCATCCCGATAGCCGATCGTACTCCGGGGATAGCACGGCGAGTCGCCCCACTCGACGCTGGAACGTTCCAGAGCAGGCGCGAATTGACCGACGGCCATGCCGGTCCCCACTGAATATTCATCCCCGAATGAGTCTGCGGCAGTGATAGGCCTCCACCACAATATGCCCGCGGATGAATTTGCGGTAGGCACAAGGGACAACCGTCGCGTCGAAAAAAAACTTTTTCGGGCTCTGGCTTTCCGCTCCTATCGGCTGCGGCCGAAGACCAGGTCCGGCAGCCAGAGCGAGATTTCCGGGATGTACGTGATTGCAACAAGGGCGGCCAGCAACGGGATCAACATCGGCAGGGTTGCGCGCGTGATCGCTTCCAAGCTGATTTTCGTGATCGACGACATGACAAAAAGGCCAATTCCCATCGGAGGATGAACGATCCCGATGATCAAATTAAAGCAAAGAATGACGCCGAAATGCACGGGGTCGACGCCGTAGCTTGCCGCGACCGGCATTAAGATCGGCGCTGTGATCAGCAGCGCCGGCGTGGTTTCCAGAATACAGCCGATGACCAGCACAACGACGTTGATAATCAACAGACCCCAGAATCTATCTGAGGTTATCGAGGTGAGCGCTTCGGAGACGACGTGCGCCACGCGATCGGCCGTGAGGATGTGGCCCATGACCGTCGAAATCGCGATGAGGTAGAGGATCGATGCCGACATCATCGCCGAACTCGAGAGGGCGGCACCGAGATTCGCGCGCGTGAAGCCGCGATAGAGGAAGCCGAGCAACACGGCATAGACCACGGCCACGATCCCGGCCTCGGTCGCGGTCACTGCGCCGATCCGCATCGCGCCCAAAATGACGATCGGGGCGAGCAGGGCCGGGATCGCGTCGCGCGTCTCGAAAGCGGCGCGCCGCCAAGTGAGCGGCCGCGGCGGCGGGCATTTCTCGCGTCGCATGAGCACGACGACGGCGATATGGATCATGATGAAAGCGGCGATGAGAATTCCCGCCCCGACGCCGGCGAGGAAGAGGCGGCCGATCGAGACATTCGTCGACGCGGCATAGATGACGAACATGATCGAGGGCGGAATGATCGGGCCGAGAGTCGAGGACGCGAGCGCGACGCTCGCGGCGAAGGCCTCGCGATAGCCGGCTTCGCGCATCGCCTTGACTGTGATCGTTCCCAGGCCGGCAATGTCGGCGAGCGCCGCGCCCGACATGCCGGAAAAGATCACGCTCGCTCCGACATTGACCTGCGCCAAGCCGCCGGGAATGCGGGCAAAGATCATTTCGCAGAACGAAAACAGCCGCGTGGTGGCCCCGCCGATATTGAACAGGTTGCCGGCCAACACGAAAAACGGGATGGCCAGGAGTATGAAAGACTCGATCCCGCCCATCATGTAGCGCGGGATTTCCTGGAGCGACTTGCCATCGGCGAGAAGTGCCAGGATGCAGCCGGTCCCGATCGAGATCGTCACCGGCACGCGGAGCGCGAAAAGCAGCAGGAACGTGCCGAAGACGATCGCGCTCGCCATCACATCGTCTCGAGGGGAGGGAGAAGCGCGGTTTTGCTTTCGCGTTCTTGGACGACGGCGCCATCGCGCCAGCCGCGCCACGAAACCGCGCAGTAGTAGAGCGAGGTTGCGGCGATCGAGGCCCCGCCCACGATCAACGGTATCGTGGCGTAGAAGCGCGGCAGCTCGAGAATATAGGAGGTCGTGTTGATCTGGAGCGGGTAAAGCGCGACCGCTTCGAAAACAATGACGGTGCCCAAGGCGAGGCTGCAAAACCAAGCAAGCAGCGCCAGCGGCCATTGGATTCGCGGCGGAAACCGGCGCACGAAAAATTCCAGCGCCACATCGGCGCGTGCCATGTGCATCGCGGCCGCGCCGATGAAAACGAGGACATTGGTCAGCAGCAGCGAGATTTCCTCGGACCACACCAGCGACGCGTTGAAGGCGTAGCGAACGACGATGGCCGCCATGGTGAGGCCGGTGATCGCGAGGAGGGCGAGGACGGCGACAAGAAGCTCGCAGCGTCCGACAAGACGCAGCGCACGGCCGAACGGCCCGAGCGCGGCCGCGGCCGATCGGCTCGAAACCGCCGCCACGGCCGGTCGGGCGGCGCCTATTTCAGGTCGGTTATCGCCTTGATCATGCCCTTCGGCACGATGCCTTCTTCCTCGAATTTCACGTAGGCCGCCTGCATCGCCTGTTGCCACGGCGCCAAGGGCGGCTCGATGATCGACACACCATGCTCGGTTCGCACCTTCTCTCGGAAGATGCGTGTCGCGTCGGCCGTGAGCTGGGTGAAGCGCTCGCCGGCTTCTTTCGCGGCCTCGCGGATCGCCGCGATCTGTTCCGCGCTGAGCTTGTCGACCGTCTTCTTGCTCAGCACCGGGATATAGATCTGGAAATATTCCTGGGTCACCGTCAAATATTTCGCCACTTCGGTCTGCTTCATTTGATAGTGGGCCTCGACGCGCGCCGTGACCGCTTCGACCGTGCCGGTCGCCAGCGCGGCATAGGTTTCGCCCCAAGGAATAATGACCGTGTTCGCGCCGAGCGTTTGCCACGACAAAACGGGGACGCGCGCCTGAAACATTCGCAGCTTCATGCCCTTGAGATCGGCCGGCGTGAACACCGCCTTTTTCGACAACAAGGTGCGGTCCGACATGAAACGCCAGTTGATCGGGTCTTTCAGGAAAACGAGGTTGCGTTGCTTCTCAAGGTCGCTCAGCATTTCCTGAAAGGCCGGCGTCGCCAGGAATTTGGCGAGATGCTCGCGGTCGCGAAACAGATAGGGCATGCCGAACACGCCGAAGCGCTTATCCCAGTTGCCGTACCACTCGAGCAGTTCGACCATCATATCGAGCTGGCCGGCCTGCAGGCTTTCGAGCATGACGTTGACGGCGCCAAGCTGCGACGAGGGAAAGACCTGAAGCGTTACCGAACCCTTGCTGCGTTCCTTGATGCGATCCGCAAGGAAGGTGAATGCCTCGTGCTCGGGCGAGGTCGGCGGCAGGATATGGCCCATGCGCAGAGTCGTTTGCGCGACGGTCGGCGCGCCGGCGGCAAGAGCACACATGACGGTTGCCGCCAGGAAAAATCTCGAAATCGTCCGGACCAAAGTTGCCTCCCTGATGCCATCGATGTTTCAACAGCCGCCGTGAAATCGGCGGCCAAGTCTTTCGTCAACCATATACGAGCCGGGCCGATGCCAGCAAGGCGAGCGTCACGCGCGCGTCGCAGCTCTTTCATACGCATGGCCGAGCCGAGCGCTGCGGGCAACATCCGCGCCGCCACCGCCGATATGCGCCCGGCAGCGATGGCGCCGGCGAGCGACACAGCGTCAAGATCGGCGGGATTCACGGCGGGCCTCGGCCTCGGCGATGCGCGTGAAATCCGCCGGCTTGCAGGCGAAGCGATCTTGAAATACAGCGTTCTCGCTCGCCGCGATCATCGCCCTGATGCGGCGCGCCATCGGGAGCGCGGGCCGCGGACGGCGCTTCGATCCGCGCGTCTTTCGTTTCATGCCGGCCGGCCTTGCGATTTGCGAAGTTTCTCCCAATCTTCGCGCGGCGGCTTCGTGAAGTAGCCGGCGCGCGACACGGCCGGCAGGGCGCCCAGCCGATACAACTCGGCGCGCATCTCGGCCAGCTTGAAACCGGCAACCATGCCGTCGACCGCGGGTATCCCGACCTCGCGCTCGAGCGTGTCGTTGTGGTGCGTCAGCAGCGAGCCGAACAGCGTGCAGCCTGGGATGACCATCTCGGCGCCGTCGCGTCCGCGCGCCGTCTTGGCGGCCGCGACAACGCGCTCGAACACCGCGGTTTCGTTCGTCCGTTCTGGATAGAGATCGTTGGCATCGATGTGAATCGGGATGATCGATGCAAGATTGCCCTCCAGGCCGTAAACCTTCAGCAAGTCGCGCTGAATTTCGCCATTCTGGTAGTCGACGGATAGCAGCGTGAAATGCTTGCCCATCGTATAGGCCATGAGCGCGGCGGATTCGAGCGTGCCGGTGACGGGAATATCGACCAGCGTCCGCGCCTCATAGAGGCCGATATCGAGCTGGCACGAAATGAACACGCCGTCATAGCCGTTTTTCTCGGCCCAGATCACTTTTTCCAGCGTCGGGTCGGTGCAGGCGTACTTGAAATAGAGCCATTGGTTGTTCTTGAGCGGATAGCTTTCCGCGATGTTGACCATGTCGAATTTTGTATCCGGCCGCCGGATGCGCTCCAGATTGCTGTGCCCGCGGAATTCGGTGCCGCCGAAGGGATTGATGACGAGAATGCGTGGCATGATTTTTCTCCCGCTAAGGATGCTTCTCGGCGCGGCCGCGCCGGTTCAGTTGGCGTATGGCAAGGAACCGCGCGCACCTTGGGCATGGTAGAGCTTTACATTGGCCCAATCGAATCCCGTTGCCGAGCGAAAGCCGCGATCGAGGCGAATCGCCGTCGAAACATATTTGATCGTGATGGCGCACCGCCGCCGCGCCGACCGGTTCGGCGCCGAGCCATGCACGATATACGGGTCGTGCACCGAATAGTGTCCGGCGGGAACTTCGATGAAGTCCGTGCGCCCCGCTTCGAGCGAACCGAGCGTATAGGCCAGCGTTGTCGATTGCGACGTGTCGACCTTGTGTTCGAGCGCGACCCGTTGCCGTTGGCTGCCGGGGATGACCTGCATGCAGCCATTGTCGCGATCGGCATCGTCGACTGCGAGCCAAAGCGTGAAAGTTTCCATCGGCTCGATCGGAAAGAACGCGGCATCCTGGTGCCAGTCGACCGGCAGGCCATCGTTCGGCCGCTTGCTGATGGCGTAGACCGTGAACAGCGCGATATCGGGCCCCAAAATCTGCTCGGCGATCTTGACGAAGGCGGGGCTCAGGAAAAGATCGAGAAAATATGGATTGCCGTAGTGGATCGAGGGCATGTTCTCCGGCCGCTTGCCCGGCGGCAGGCGGTCGATCGCGGCGTCCATGTGCCCGCGCAATTCGCGGAGCGACGTGTCCGCTAGAAGACGGCCGCCGACGGCATAGCCGTGCTCCCGATAATGCGCCAGCTGCTCCGGCGTCAAAGGCATGGGGATGATCTCTCTTTGGGTGCCGGCGCTGTCATCGCTTGCCGTAGTGGCGTTCCAGAAATTCGGGCGAATATTTGCCGCTTGACGAATCTTCGGCAAGTTTTTCCGGCAAGCGATGCGCGGGCGCGCCGTAGCCGCCGCCGCCGGGAGTCTCCACGACCAGGGCCGTTCCCGCGGGCAAGTCCACGGTCGCGGTTTTTGCGGCGAGCGTCTTGACCGCGCCATCGGCCGCAACCAGCTTGAAAGTGCCTGACTTTGCCGCCTCGCCGCCGAACAAGCCCCAAGGCCGGCTCGTGAAACGCTCGCCTTGGCCGCTAAAATGCGCCGTGTGGTCGAGTGCCCGATAGATCCGGCGCAGGCCCAGCCCGCCGCGCCACTTGCCCGCGCCGCCCGATTCTTCGATCAGCTCATAGCGCTCGATGATCAGCGGATACTCTTTTTCAAGCGCTTCGACTGGAAGATTCGACGTATTCGTGATGTGCACTTGCACGCCGTCGGTTCCGTCCTTGTAGGCGCGCGCGCCGGCGCCGCCGCCGATGGTTTCCATATACAGGTAATAGCGCCCGTCGCGCGCCGTACCCGAGAAGACGACGCTCGTGTTGGCGCCGTTGCTGGCGGCGATGACGCGGTCGGGCACTGCCTGGGCAAGCGCGCCGAAAATCGCGTCGACGATGCGCTGGCACACTTGCGCCCGCGCCGCCGTCGCGGCCGGGAAGGCGGCATTCACGATGGTGCCCTCGGGTGCCACGATGCGCACCGGCTCGAGCATGCCGTGATTGGGGATGAGGTCGGGATCGACCAGGCATTTCAGGGCATAAAGCACCGTTGCCTGGAGCCCGCTGATGCTGTTGTTGATGTTGCCGCGGACTTGCGGCGACGAGCCGGTGAAATCGAATTCGATTTCCTCGCCGGCGATCGTAACCTTGACCGCGATCGGAATCGCCGTTGCGCCCATGCCGTCGTCGTCGACGATATCGGCGAAGCGGTATTGGCCATCCGCCAATTCGGCAATGCCGCGCCGCATGCGCCGCGCCGTCGCGTCGATGATGGCGGCAAGTCCTTCGCGCAGAACCGGCAGCGTCCAGCGGCGCGCCAGCTCCTCGGCGCGGCGCACGCCGAGCTTGTTCGATGCGATTTGCGCGAGGTAGTCGCCGCGCCGCTCGGCCGGCACTCGCACGTTAAGGAGGATGAGATTGAGTACGTCATCGACGATGCGCCCGCCGCTGACGATCTTTATCGGCGGGATGCGCAGCCCTTCCTGGTAGATTTCGGTCATGCCCCCGGCCATGCTGCCGGCCGCCATGCCGCCGATGTCGGCGTGATGGGCGATATTGCTGACAAAGAGCGCCAGCTCGCCATCGACGAAGACCGGCGCCGCGATCGCGACATCGGGCAGATGCGAACCGCGGCCGACGAAAGGGTCGTTGGAGATGAACATGTCGCCGGGCCGGATCGAATCGCGGCCATGCGTCTTCAGCACGACATCGACCAGGCCGAGCATCGAAGCCAGATGGAGCGGCAGGCTGTCGCCCTGCACGGCGACGCGGCCCGCGGCATCGAACACCGCCGCGCTGTGGTCGCGCCGTTCCTTGATGTTGGTCGAGTAGGCGCTTTTCATCAGCGCCACGTAGATCTCGTCGACGATGCTCGAGATCGCGCTGCGCAGCAATTCCACGTCGATCGGCGTCAAGCTCATGCCGGTCTCGCCGGCGCCAGGTCGATCAGCAGATTGCCCCATTCGTCAACTCCGCAAGAATCGCCGGGATAGACCAGCGTCGTGCTGTCGAGTTGCTCGACGATGGCGGGACCCGCGATGCGCTGTCCCACGCCCAGCACGTCGCGGCGGAAAATCGGCGTATCGCTCTCGCCGGTCAGCGAGAAAATCGCGCGCCGCCGCCCCACCGGCCGGCCGGGCGCGCGATTAGCGAGCGGCTCGATGTCGATGCGGTCGAGTTCGCCCACGACCGCGAGCCGGAGGTTGACCAGCTCGATCGGCTCGGTTTCCGAGGCATAGCCATAGGCGACCTCGTGCGCGGCCCGGAACGCGCGCTGCATTGTCGCTGAGGATGCGGCCGCGAAGGGCGCATCGGCGAGCGGGACCGAGAGTTCGAAATTCTGGCCGATGAAGCGCATCTCGGCCGTCCACCGCATCTTTTGCCGCGCGGCCGGCACTTTCTCCTGAACGAACCAAGTCTTGGCCTGATCGAGCAGGGCGGCGCGGGCGCGGCCAAGCTCCGCCATCAGCTCGGGCCGCAGCTCGCCGACAACCGAGCGCACGAAATCCATCGCGAGATCGGAGAAAAGCAAACCCTCGGCGCACAGCAGCCCGGGGTTGGGCGGCACGACGATGGTGGGAATGTCGAGTTCGCGCGCCACTTCGACCGCGTGCAGCGGCCCGGCGCCGCCGAACGCGAACAGGACGAAATCGCCCGGCCGGTGGCCGCGCTCGACCGAAATCGTGCGAATCGCGCGGACCATGTTTGCCGAAGCGAGACGCACGATGCCCAAAGCGGTTTCGGTCGGCGACAAGGACAATTGGTCGGCCAATTGGGCGATGCCTTTTTCCGCCAGCGTCTTGCGGATCGGCATGCGGCCGTCGAGCAGCGCCTCGCCGTTGAGCCGGCCGAGCACGACATTGGCATCGGTCACGGTGACGGCGGCGCCGCCGCGGTCGTAGCAGAGCGGGCCGGGATCGGCGCCGGCGCTGCGCGGCCCGACTTTGAGCAGCCCGTCGCGATCGATCCAAGCGATCGAACCGCCGCCGGCGCCAACCGCGTTGACGTCGAGCGTCGGCATGCGCAACGGGAAACCGGCGAGCGGCCGCTCGGCAATCAGCGAAGGCACGCCGCGCGAAATCAGGCTGACATCGGTGCTCGTGCCGCCGACATCGATGGTGATGATATTGCCGTGGCCGGCGGCAACGGCGCGCCGGGTCGCGCCGATGACGCCCGCGGCCGGTCCCGACAGCGCCGTGCGCACGGGCAATTCGCGCGCCCGCGCCAAGGATAGCAGGCCGCCGGCGCTTTGGCTTATCGTCGGCTCGACAACGATGCCGATTTTCTTGACGTCGGCGGCGAAGCGTTCGAGATAGGCGTGCATGACCGTGAGCAGGGCGCCATTCAGCACCGCGGTCGAAAAGCGCTCATATTCGCGGAACTCCGGGTAGACCGCCGAGGAGGACAGCACGGGGATCGCCGAACCGAGAACGCCCCGAATGATCGCGGTGGCACGCGCTTCGTGCTCGGGATACGCATGCGAATGCAGAAAGCACACCGCGACGCAATCGATGCCGGTTGCAGCAATCTCATGGGCTACGCGGCGTACTTCGTCTTCGTCGAGCGGCCGCAGCACGGCGCCAGTCGCGAGCATGCGCTCGGCGACTTCGAAACGAAGCTGGCGCGGAACCAGGGGCGGCGGATTGTCGAGATGAACGTCGTATATCTTAGGCCGCGTCTGGCGCCCGATCTCGATGAGATCGCGAAATCCGCCGGTCGTCACGATCGCCACTCGGCCGATGCGCCGTTCGATGAGCGCGTTCGTGCCGACAGTCGTTCCGTGCGCCAGCTGGGCGATATCGGCGGCATCGATCTTCGAAAGCGGAAAAGGCCTCGGCGAGCCCGGCGACGATGGCGCGATCCGGCTGGCCCGGCACCGACGCGCGTTTCCAGTGCCGGATGACGCCAGTCCGGGCATCGCCCATGACGAAATCGGTGAACGTTCCGCCGACATCGATGCCAACGTGCACACCAGACACTGTTCTGCCCTATCCTGTTTCGCGTTATGTTTCTCTGTTCGCAACCGGCAGCGGTCAATCTTCCTTAAACGGAAACATCGCAACGCCGATACTCATGATTGCGCGAAGACTATGGACGGCAACCAAGTCGATAGCGACGGCACGAAGATCAACATGAATAGAATCACAAGAAAAGCCGGATAGAACAGAAGCGTCGCGCGGATGACATCCTCGATCCGCAACTGCGTCACGGCGCAAACCGCGAAAATGCCGAGCCCAACAGGGGGATGGACGATCCCAAGCAGCAGCACATAGGTCAGAACGACGCCGAAATGAATCGGGTCGATGCCGAAGCTGACGACGAGAGGTCCAAACAACGGGACCGAGATCAGCAGGGCGGGGACCGTTTCGAGAAAGCAGCCCAGGATGAGCATTGCCAGCGACGCCATGCAAAGCACCATCCACTTGTTTTGGGTAAGGGAAACCAGGGACTTCGACAGATTTTCGGCTGCCTGCTCGGAGGTCAAGACGAAGGCCATCACGCTGCCGATACCGGTGAGAAACATGATGAGCGCCGTCGTCCGGATCGAGGCTATGAAGGCCCGATTGATTTTTGCGAAGGAGATCTCGCGATAAAGCACGCCCAGCAGCAGGGCGTAGCAGACAGCGAGCACGCTCGCCTCGGTCGGCGTCACCAGGCCGGTCGCCATGCTGCGGAGGATGACGACGGGCGTCAGCAGCGCCGGAAGTCCGCGCCAGCCCGACGACAGGATCTTGCGCCAAGTGCCGCGGCGCGACGGCGGAAACTTCTCAAGCCCCGTCTTGGCCAACACGACATTGTTGAGGATCAAGATAGCCGCCATCGCGAGGCCGGGCAGAATTCCGGCGACGAACATGTGGCCGACCGAGACGTTCATATAAACGGCGTAGAGAATGAACATGATCGAAGGTGGAATGATCGGCGCCAGCAGCGACGACGCGATCACGAGCGCGGCGGCGAAGGATTCGCGGTAGCCGGCGCGTTTCATCGCGTGGATTTGCATCGTGCCGAGCCCGGCGATGTCGGCCAGCGCCGAACCCGAAATGCCGGCGAAGACGACGCTCGAAAGCACGGTCACCTGCGCCAGCCCGCCGCGCATGATGCCGATAACATGATCCATAAAATCGAAGATGCGTTGCGTCAGGCCGAGATTGTTCATGAGGTTCCCGGCCAGGATGAAAAACGGTATGGCGAGCAGCGGCACGCTTTTGACGTCGTGCAGGATATAGCGCGCGAAAGTGTCGAGCGGCAGATCGAGCATCAGCAGCCCGGCGAAGGCGGCGACGCCCATGGCGGCGCACACCGGCAATCCGAGCAGCATGAGCGCGAGAAAAAACAGGATCATGGCGAGCGACGCCATTCCGCCTCGTCCGGCCTAGGCGAGGATATCGCCGCGACGGGAAAAACCCGAATCGCGGCCGGACAATCGGTACCAAAGATAGATCAGCTCGGTGAGAACGATATCGCCGGTTCCGAGTGCCAGCGGCACGTAGTAGACGGTCTCCGGCAGACCGAGCACGGGAGTCGCGAAGGCGCCGACGAAGTTGAAAATCTTGACCGTGAGGAAGCACAGCAAGGCGTGAAATCCGATGATGACGACGCGCATGCCGATATCGAGCCGGCGCTGAACCGCGGGCGCAAAGCGGCGGAACAATGCCTCGACGCGGATATAGCCGTGATCTTTCGCGATGATTGCATAGGCCAGGAAATAAATCACCATCGCCAGCATGATCGATAGCTCATGGACCCAAATGAGCCCCTTCGACGCGGCGACGCGCCAAACGATTTCGAGCGATTGAATGACGACCATGGCCGCAAGAGCCGCGACCGCGCACCAGCGAATGACGGCGCGCGATGCGGCCAGATAAGTCTCGGTCGTTCGCTCAAGCATCATCGCGCTCGAACCATCGGCGGCCGCGCTCGGTCGTGCGATCGCGGCCGCCACACGCTGTTATCGAAGCGTTACAACGCCTGGGCTTTCGCCGCGAGGCCCCTCGGGATGACGCCTTCGGCCTCGAGTTTTTCAACGATGCTCTTGGCTTTGGCGCGCCAAGGCGCCAGGTCGGGCTCAAAAACCTGAACGCCGAATTCCTTCATGGCCTTCTCGCGCTTGATCTTGAAGCCATCGTCGGATTCCTTGCCGATCGCTCCGGAGGCGTTGCTCGCGGCATCTTGTAGGATTTTTTTCTGTTGAGCCGTGAGCGCATCGAACTTGCGTTGGTTCATCATGATGTTGAGAATCTGGTAGTACTCGTCGGTGCGAGTCCAGAACTTCGCGACCTCGGCCGACTTTTGGTCGTAGGCGATGCCGATCGTTTCCGGTCCGCCTTCGATGATGCCCTGCTTGAAGGCTAGATAGACCTCCGGACGCGGCACCACGATGGTGTTGGCGCCCAGCCCGCGCCAGGTTTCGATCGCCGTCTTCGACTCCCAGATACGGAGCTTCAGGCCGGCGAGATCGTCCGGCGTGCGAATGGCGCGCGTGGCGACGATGCCGCGCGGATCGCGCACCCACCATTTCCAATCGGGATCGAGCAGCACGGCGCCCATCTGCTGGAGTTTGTCAACCGCCGGCTTGAACAACGCGCTCTTATGATATTTCTGGAGATGCGCCAAATCGCGGAACACGTAGGGCGCGGACAGGATTTTCGTCTCGTCGACGAGATTCGCCAGAAACTCGGGATAGAGCAGGTGCATATCCTGAGCGCCGGTGAAAACGTTCTTGATCTGGTCGCCGATATTGCCGAGCTTGCCGGCGTGGAAGACCTCGATCTTCATCGCGCCGTTGCTGAGCTTGGCGACCTCGGCGGCAAAGGCTTCCGCGCCGACGCCGGAGTGCGAGGTCGGCGCGTCGACCGTGCCGATCTTGAGCGACAATGTCTGCGCCGCGACGAAAGGCGCCGGACCGGCCAGGGCCAGGCAACCTGCCAAAAACGCGACGCTCGAATTTCGTGCAAGGCTCTTGATCATGGGAAAACCTCCCTTCATGCGTTTCGGATCGTCTCGCTTGATTCGCGAGTCGGGCGGGGATCGGATCGTCGATTGTGCCCGGCGCGGCATTGCTTGTTAAGCCGTAGAATAGCGGAGCACTTGGCCGCCCCGGTTGCCCGTCAACGTGCCGTCTTGCAGCGTCGGCACGCCGTTGACGATGACGTGCCGCATCCCTGTCGCGAGGCGGTTCGGCTCGAAGGTCGTCGTCGTCTCGCCCAGCTTTTCCGGATCGAAGACCGCAATGTCGGCGCGCGCGCCTTCGCGAATCGAGCCGCGGTCGGCAAGGCGCAAGATGCTCGCCGGCAGGCCGGTCAGCCGGCGCACGGCCTCCTCGGCGCTCAGCCGGCGGCGCTCGCGCACCATAAAGCGGAAAAACCACGCGGCCCAGGAATAAGCGCCGTGAAAGCTCGAATGTGCCAACGGCCCATCGGGTGCCAGCGTCGTCGCGTCGGACCCGGGCACGCAGAGCGGATGGCTGAAAATGGCGGCCTGATCCTCGGGGCAATAAGTCTTGATGATCACCATCGGCCGGATCGGTTTGCCGAGTTCGGCGAGCACTATGTCGAAGGCGAGATCATGCGCATCGCGGCGCAGCTCGCGCGCGGCCTCGCCGACGCTGCGCCGCGCCAGCTCCGGATAGGCCGGGTGATCAAGCAGAACTACGCGGTCCCAGCCGCCGCCCGCAACGATGCTCGGAAAATCGCGCATGCGGCGGCGGCTCTCCGACGATTGCAAATGCCGGCGCAGGGCGGCGGCACCGCCCTCATGCGCCCAAGGCGGAACGATCGTGTCGAGATAGGTCGTGCCGAAAAGCCGGGTGTGCATGTCGAAACCGACATCCTGGCCCGCGCCGCGCGCCGCATCGACCAATGCCAATGCCCGTTCGCCCTCCTGGTCCGCCACCTTGCGCGGAAGAAGATGCGATATTTGCAGTCGCACGCCGGTTCGCCTGCCGACACGAAGCGCCTCTTCGATTGCCTCGATGGCGCCTTCGTCGCGCCGGCGCGTGTGGGTCGCGTAAAGCGCATCGCGTTTTTTCACGATGCGGCACAGCTCGCCCACTTCGTCCTCCGAGGCACCGCGTTCGGCGACATATTCGAGGCCGGTCGACAGGCCGAAGGCGCCCTCGTCGATGCTCGCTTCGAGCAGCGCCGCCATGCTTCGCGTTTCGTCCGAATTTGCCGGTCGATCGGCGACGCCGAGCACATGCCGGCGCAATTGACCGTTGGGAACGAGCGTCAAAACATTCACGGCCGGACGAGCCGCCGCGAGTGCGTCGAGATACTGGCCGATGGTGCGCCAGGTCAGCGGCAAGGAGCCGTCGAAGCCGTAGATCGAGCCCGCCGCCAGCGCCGCGTCGCGGATCGGCGCGCAGCCGAAGCCGCAATTGCCAAGCACCTCCAGCGTCACGCCCTGATGAACGGCGCTCACGGCGCGCGGATCGACGAGCAAGGTGTAATCCGAATGGCTATGGATATCGATAAATCCGGGCGCCACGACATCGCCGGCCGCATCGATCTCCGCGACACCGCGAGAGTCGATGCGGCCGACCGCGGCGATCCGGTCGCCCGCGATGCCGATATCGCCCTCGAAGGTCGGCTTGCCGGACCCGTCGATGATCCGGCCGTTGCGAATGACAAGGTCGAGCATCATTGCGCCGCCGCCCGTTGGGATTTGCGCATCGCATCGGTCGCCGCCCGGTCGATCACAAGGTGAACGGGATCGATCACGACGCCGTAATGCCGACGCGCCGCGTCGACCGACACTTTTTCGTCGAGAACATCCTCGAGCACGCGTTCTGGCGAGCGCTCGAACGGGTCGCCGTAACCGCCGCCGCCGGCCGAGACATGGCGAATCACGTCGCCGCGCCTTAACGGCAGCGCCGCCATCGGCATGGTTGGCAGGGTTCGGCCTACGCCGCCCGAGATCAACTCGTTCTGCGATGCGCCGCCCGGCTCGCCGCCGAATAGGCCATAGGGGCGGTGCGCCCGGCGATCGGCGCGGGTGGTGAAAACCGCTTCGTCCGCCAGCACGCGGAATTCGCGCGTGAACGCGAGGCCGCCACGCTGTTTGCCGGCGCCGCCGCTGTCGGCAACCAAGCCGTAGCTTCTGATCTCAAGCGGCAGCTCGGCCTCGATCAGCTCGATCGGTTGGTTCGAAAGATTGGCGGCCGGGTTCGATATGCCCTCGATGCCGTCCTTGGCGGCGCGCGCGCCCCAGGTGCCGACCATGACTTCGGTCAACACGAAATGCCGCCCCTTGTGCATGCCGCCGATGCCGATGAGCGTCGGGCCGCCCTCGCCCGCCGCGATCACCTTGTCGGGCGCGATCGGCGCCAAGGCGCCCATGATCGCGTCGAACACACGATAGCCCATCACTCCGCGCGCGCCGCACGCCGCCGGGAGGCGCGGGTTCAAGATCGAGCCTTCGGGCGCGCGCACGCGAATGGGCTTCATGTAGCCTTCGCAATTTGGAATATCCGCGCTCGTAATGCAGCGGATCGCGCAATAGGCCGCCGAGTTGACCATGGCGATTGGGCAGTTGATTGCCGCGGGCACTTGCGGCGAGGTTCCGGAAAAATCGATATCGATCTCGTCGCCGGCGATCGTCACCGCCACGGCGATGGTTAGGCGCGCCGGATCCTCGCCGAAGCCGTCGATGTAGTCGGTGAAGGAATAGCGGCCGTCGGGGATGCGACGGATGAACTCGCGCATCATCCGCTCCGCCTGCGCTTGCAGCACGGCGAAGTAAGGCCCGATGCCCGCGCCGCCGCCATAGCGCCGCAACACGTCGAGAAATCCGCGCTCGCCGACGGTGCAGGCCGCGAGTTGAGCGCGAAGATCGCCGAGCACCTCGGTGGGCTGGCGCGTATTCTGCTCGATCATGCGGAACAGCGTCGTGTTCGGCTCGCCGGCCGCGTAGAGCTTGAGCATCGGAATACGCAAGCCCTCCTGGAACACCTCGGTTGCATGGATCGCGATGCTGCCCGGCGCGATGCCGCCGACATCGGAATGATGCGCCATGGTGCAGACATAGCCTTGCAGCCCGTCCTCGAAGAAAACCGGCTTGATGATGTAGATATCCGGTAGGTGCTGCCCGCCCGAGCCATAAGGGTCGTTGGCGATGAGAATGTCGCCGGGTTCGAGCTTGCCGCCGTAGTCGCGCAACAGGCAGCGCATGGCGTCGGGAAATGCGCCGAGCTGCACGGCCAAGGTGAGGCCCTGCGCGATGATGCGCCCGTCGCGGTCGCACAGCGCCGTCGAATAGTCCATCGAATCGCGAACGACCGGCGAATACGCGCTGCGCATGATGACGAGCGCCATTTCGTCCGCGATCGAAGACAGCGCGTTCTTCACGACTTCGAACGTGATCGGATCGATCGGCCGATTCATGCGGCGCTCGCCGCTTGAAGGATGATGTTGCCGACGGCGTCGCGCCGGCCGCGGACCTCGGGCGGGACGACGCAAGTCGCGCCGAATTCCTCGACGATGAAAGGCCCGTCGCGCCAGTCGGCCGTCAGATTCTCGCGCTCGATGACCGGTGTTGCGCGCGAGCCGAAGCGCGGACCGAAATAGGCCTGGCGCTCGCTGGGTGGGATTGCGCGCCCGCCCAGCGCCGCGGTCGGGCGTTCGCCAATGCAGCCCGCCGACCGCTGCGACGCGCTGACGACGAGGCGGAGATTGACGACGGCAACCGGATCGGAATGCGAGCGATGACCATAAGTGCGTTCATGCTCGCGATGGAATTCTTCGACCAAGGCCACTACATTGAGCGGCCCCTCCGGCAGGGGGATTGTCAGCTCATAGGCTTGTCCGCTATAGCGAAGATCGATCGAGCGGCGCAGCGCGACGTTCGCAACGGAATTCAGCTCGCCCGCGAATTGCGCGCGGGCGTCGCGCTCGGCGGCTTCAAGCGCCGCTTCGATCTCGCCGCCACGCAGGCTGTCGACCCGACGCACGAACGGTATCTGGTGGCTCTGCTCGATATCGGAGTAGAGCAGGCCAAGGGCGCTGAACACGCCGGGCGCCGGTGGAATCAAGATCGTCCGCATCCCGAGTTCGCGGGCAATGGCAGCGGCCGCGACGGGCCCGTTGCCGCCGAAAGCGGCGAGCGCGAAATCGCGCGGATCGCGGCCGCGAAAGGTCGAAACCGCTTTCACCGCGCGCGTCATTGTCGCGACTGCGATCGAAAACACGCCATAGCGCGGCGTCGAGCGGCGCGAGCCGAAGCGGCTTCGCGACCTTGTCGCGGATCGCCGCATGCGCGAGCGAAGCATCGATCTTCAGTCGGCCGCCGACAAGATGGCGCGGGTTGAGATATCCGAGCACCACCATGGCGTCGGAGAAGGTAGGCTCGGTGTTGCCGAGGCCGTAGCAGGCCGGCCCCGGCACCGCGCCCGCGCTCCGCGGTCCGACGCGCAACGACCCGCCGCTGTCGATCGATACAAGGCTGCCGCCGCCGGCGCCGATCTCGGATACGTCGATGAACGGCAGCTTGATCGCATAACCGCCGCCCTTGACGAGCTTGCTGCTGAGATTGATGCCGGCGCCGATCTCATACTCGGTCGTCATCGCGGGGCGGCCATTCTCGATGATTGCCGCCTTTGCCGTCGTTCCGCCCATGTCGAAGGAGATGACGTTTTCGAGTCCAGCCTGCCGGGCCACTCGCGCGCAGGCGATGACTCCGGCCGCGGGGCCAGACTCGACAATATACGCCGGTTTGGCAATGGCGGCCTCGGCGGCCATGACGCCGCCGTTGGACTGCATGATGCGCAGCGCGCCGCGCAGACCGAGTTCTCGAAGCCTGCCGATCAGCGATTCGAGATAGTGTCGGACAGTCGGCCCGACATAACCGTTGACGACCGCCGTGCTGAATCTTTCGTATTCGCGAATCTCGGGCAGGATCGCCGAGGACGATGTCACGTACGCATTGTCGCCCATGATCGATCGCACGATCGCCGCGGCCTTCCGCTCATTCTCCGGATTGGCATAGGAATGCAGGAACGCAATTGCCACGGCGCTGACGCCCGCATCGCGCAGGAACCGCGCCGCATCAGCGACCTCTTTCGCATCGACCGGGGTTTCGATCGATCCGTCCCAGCGAGTTCGTTCCGCGACCTCGCGGCGGAAGCGGCGCCGGACGAGCGGCGGCGGCTTGTCGTATTGCAGATCGTAGAGCACCGGGATGCGAAGCCGGCGCATTTCGAGGACGTCGCGAAATCCCTTGGTCGTAATCAGGCCGGTGCGAGCACCCTTCTGTTCGAGAATCGTATTGGTCGCGACCGTGGTCGCATGACTGACGGCGTCGATCGCGTCGACGGCAACGCCTTCTTCGCGCAACAACTCGCCGATGCCCTCGACAATGCCGCGGCTGTAGTCGTCGGGCGAAGACGAAACTTTGTGCGTCCGCACCGACCCGTCGGTGCCGACGAGCACGAGGTCCGTGAAGGTGCCGCCGATGTCGCAGCCAATGCTGTATTGCGTCGTTCCATCCATCCTAGGTGGTTCCGCGCGCGGATAACGCATCAACGATCGGCAGACTAGCAGCCTCGCGCCATCGAAGATAATTTGATATTCTTTGTTAGAACGATAAGATTTTCAAATCATGCGCCCGACCCTAGGCCAGCTTGAAGCGTTCGTCTGGATCGTACGACTTGGCGGCGTGCGCGCCGCGGCGACGCGGCTTGGCGTGTCGCAGCCAGCCTTATCGCTTCGGATCCGGGAGCTGGAACAGTCGCTCGGCCGCCGGCTGCTGCGCCGCGATCGTTATCGCGCGGAGCCGACCTCGGACGGCCTCTCACTCATCGAGCGGGCGGAGCGAATACTTTCGCTTTGCAGCGATATCGAGGCTGCCCACGAAGGCCAGTTCCGCGGCCTGTTGCGCCTCGGCGTCGCCGACACATTCGCAATCGTGTGCCTGCCGCAAATGCTGGTCGAGGCGGAGAAGATTTTTCCGGCCGCCCGACTCGAACTGAGCGTGGAGTTCAGCACGCGGCTCGACGAGCACTTGGATGCCGGGCGGATCGACATTGCCGTCCTCACGGCGCCGCGGCCCCGAGCGGCAATCGTGACCAAGCCGCTCGTGCCATTGGAGCTTGCCTGGGTCGCGTCGCCCCGTCTCGATCTGCCGGCGAAGACCTTGGCGCCGCGCGATCTGGCACGGCATCCGATCATCACCAATCCCGCGCCGTCGCACCTGTTCCGCACGATCGCGGATTGGTTTCGGCGCGGCGACGCCGGACCGCAATCGGTTCATACCTGCACGAGCCTTTCGGTCATGACGACGCTCGCCACGGCCGCTGCCGGTATAGCGTTGATGCCGCTTGCGATTCTCGGTCCCGAATTGCGGACCGGAAAATTGCAGCGACTCAAGACCCGGCCGCGTATCAAGCCCCACGAGTTATCGGTTGCTTATCGCCGCGACGCGCCGCCGGAGCCCATGGATCGATTGGTTGCGCTCATCCAGGCCAGCGTTGGCGCATTGGCAGTTCGTTCCAAATAGCCGAGTCAAGAAATCGAAAACCATTGGACCGGGTAACGATCGGATCGGATACGCATGTCTGTTCCGAATTTGCGGCGGATCGGAATTGACGGCTTTCGCCCCAAATCGATTTGGGACTCGAACAGCGTGGCGGTTGGAACGGCGATCATTGAATCTCAGCGCGGTTTTCAAAAGGCGGCAACAGCGCCGATGACCGGCCTTGAACTGATACAATCAAGCACGCGTTGAGCCCTTAAGCAGGCCGTCATTTTGGCTGCCGATACCGGCATAGCCAACCGGTTTGAACGGGTCATGAGTTCAGCTCGCGCCCGCAGGAATCGCGTAAGCGTCGCGCCGTTGCACGTCGGTCAGGGCTTGACGCGTGATTTCGCCCAGTTCCAGGGGAGCAGCTCGTCGAGACGGTTCACGGGATGGCCGTCGGTCATGCGCTGGAGCACGTCCTTGAGGTAAGCATAGGGCTCGACGTTGTTGAGCTTCGCGGTGGCGATGAGGGAGCAGACGGTGGCCCAGCGCTCGCCGCCGCCATCGGAGCCGGCAAACAGATGGTTCTTGCGTCCGAGCGCAATGGGCCTGATTGCACGCTCGACCGTGTTGTTGTCTAGCTCGATACGACCATCAGCGAGGAAGCGGCAGAGGGCGGGCCAGCGCGCGAGCGCATAGCGGATCGCCTCGGCCAGGCTGCCGCGTGCCGGAACGCGACCCAGCTCCAGCTCGAGCCACGGCCTCAAGGCATCGACCAGAAGCCGCGACTGCAGGTTCCGAATCTGCTGACGCTCCTCGGCGGAGCAGCCACGGATGCCATCCTCGATCGCATACAGCTCGGCGATTCGGCGGAGCGCTTCGGCCGCGATCGGCGAGCTTGTCGCCTGGTGCACATCGTAGAACTTCCGCCGGGCGTGCGCCCAACAGGCAGCGAGAACGATGTCGCCGCGCGCGGTCAGCCGCTCGAACCCGGCATAGCCATCGACCTGAAGGACACCGTGGAATCCATCAAGATGCGAGGCGGGGCGATCGGCCTTGCGGTCGGGACTGTAGAAGTAGACGGCCGCCGGCGGATCGGGTCCGGTCCAAGGCCGATCGTCGCGAGCATAGACCCAGAGTCGCCCCGTCTTGGTGCGGCCGCGGCCGGGATCGGCGCGTGCAGCGGCCGCGAGGACAGGGATTGGCGTGTCGTCCGCGAAGAGCTTGCTCGAGGTGAACACATGGCCGGCGAGCCGCGCCTGAAGCGGCTCCAGCCACCAGCATGCCCCACCCACCCAGTTGGCTAACGTCGACCGTTCGATCTCGACGCCGGACCGAGCGAAGATCTGGGTCTGACGATAGAGCGGCGTGTGATCGCAGTATTTGCTGACCAGCACATGCGCCAGCAGGCCCGGGCTCGCCAGTCCCTTGGCGATGGGCCGCTCGGGTGCCGCGGCCTGGTGGATCGTGCCGCAGGCGCGGCAGCCATACTTGGGGCGGCGGATGCGCAGCACGCGAAGTCGCGCCGGCACAAAATCGAGCATCGCGCTGACCGTCTCGCCGATCGCATGGAGCGCGCCGCCGCAGCACGGGCAGAGATGCCCTTCAATGTCGAGTTCCACGTCTTCGCGCGGCAGATGGTCGGGAAGTCTCGGGCGCCGTGACGTGGGCTCGGGTTTTGCGCCATTCGCCGCCATTGCCGGAAGGCGCGCCTTCGCCCGCGCCATGTCAGCGTCGAGGTCCTCGAGCCCGAGGGCGAGCTGGTCGCCATCGATCCGCTCCGACCGCCGCCCGAACTGGATCCGTTGAAGACGCTGAACGATGAGCCGCAGTCTCTCGATCTCGGTCTGCGCCCGGACAAGCTCTGCCCGATCGCCGTCCCACTGCACGGCCAGGTGGCGCACCAGCCGATGCAACGCATCGACGTCAACAGGCAGCGCGGCAAGATCGATCGTCACGCATTCGAGTCTACCGCCGCGGCGTTGCGACGCCCACGGCTATCGCAGGTGTGAGTCAATCGGTCGCAATCACAGCGCGAATCAGCCGGCTACGGCTGGACGCCACTGCCGCTCTGGCGCGCGCCAATCGATGCCGTCGATCAGCTTCGTCAATTGCGCCGAGCTCAGCATCAAGGTCCCACCCGATTCGGCGTTCGATGGCCAAAGAAAGACGCCGTGCTCGAGACGCTTGGTGAACAGGCACAGGCCGGTGCCATCCCAGAACATGATCTTGATGAGATTGGCCTTCCGGCCTCGGAACACAAAGAGATGGCCGCAGAAGGGATCCTGCCGCAGCACGCCCTGCACGAGCATGGCGAGACCGTCGATTCCCTTGCGCATGTCGGTGTAGCCGAAGGCCAGGTGCACCTTCACGCCAGCAGGAAGCAGCGTCATGGCACGGGCTCCTCCTCGCTCGGCGTCGCGTCACTTGGAGTGAGCGAATCGGTGATTTGCACGGCGACGAACACCGGCGTGGGCGCCAGCTCCTGCTTCCAGCGAAACAGAACACGAGCTGCTATCCCGTAATGCCGCGCCACGGCGGAGAGGCTCGCGCCCGGCTGCACAGCCTCCTCAACAATCCGACGCTTGGCCGCCTCGCTGAACCTCCGCCGATAGCCTTCACGTGGCGGCGGAACGATCGGGCCCGCGTCGCAAGTCCTATGACTAAGGCTATGACTTAGGGTGTGACTTAGGCCACCATGGCGATAGAGCAGCTTGCGCCCCGGCGGCTGGGGCTCGGCTTTGAACTTCGCCCGCCAATTGCCAAACGCCTTGAGCGGGATGCCCTGGACTTCGCAATACTCGCGCTGATTCAACTCGCTACGGCGCCACGCCTCGTGGTGAGCCCGCCAAAACGCCTCGCCGTAACGCTCCCGGGATCGGTTCACCTCTGCCATCTCCATCTCCACGCCTGCAAAATCAGGGCGAGAACACATGGCATTCGCGAGCCGCAAGAAAAATGTGCGAGAAATGGACGCTTACAGTCGGCGCAAAGAATTCCCTGTTCTCTTTATCAAATTCCCTGTTCCGCCGAATGAATTCCCTGTTCGGTTGCGTAGGGAATTCGATAAATTCGTGAGGAATTTCAGTGCCTTTCAGGGCGACGACAAGCCGATTCATCCCGATTCTCGCGAAAATTCCCTGTAAATTCCCTGTTTATCAGGGAATTCGGGCCGGAGCAGCGTTCGATCCGGCCTGCGCACACCGCCAGCTGTTCTCGCGAATACATTCTCCGTCGCGCAATCGGGCAATGAAAGCGCCAGTAATTGCGGGCTTTCGTCGCCCGACCTCCGGACTGCCGAGCGCGGCGAACAGCGGAAATCCGTTTTCTCGCCGCCGTTTCTCCGAAGCTCTGGACTTAGGAATAGTAGTACGGATTTTGCAATGGGCTGATTTTCCCGAATTTTCCGCTCAGCCGGCGTCCGTAGATTTCGCTTGTGCTTTCGGTTCGCGAAGACTCCATAGTACAACCCGCGCGTTGATTCGTTTGGATTTCCTCCTGAGTCGTTACGGAATCCGCCAACGCATAGGTCCACGGAATCAAGACTTATTCCTTCTCGAAGCCATGACTCCCGAATTTCAGCGTGCGGCTATTCTCGGTCACGGTGCGGACGACATTGTCGGGCACGCCGCTTGGGACGTCGGCTTCGATTTCGAGCGTGACCTTCACTGACGAACCCACCAAGCCGACGAGATGCGCGATCACTTCGTCCGCGATGCGGCCGGCGTCGCGCCCAACGCGGCTGGCGTCCAACGCGACGGTTCCATGGAAACGCTTGGGCCGGGATGGCGCTAGCGGCGCGCCTGGCGCTGGAGTGCCGGTATCGACCGGTTGGACTCCCGGCGAGTTGCCGGCCGCCATTCCGGGGCCAGTCGGGGCGCTCGGCAATGACCGCGTTTCGGCCTCATATTGTTTCAGGGCAACATCGGGCTTAACCACAAGGCCGGGCGCGCTATCGGCGAATACGGCGACCATCTGACCGCAGCGCAAGCCGCGATATCGGCTGACCGCCTCGTCATAGCTGTCCGCGTAAGCGAAAGAATCCATGCTCCAGGTCAGCAGCGCAAGGCCGTCGCGGATCGCGCTCAGCAACACATCGGGATGCTTGAGGCGCGGCAGATAGAGATAGCGCGCGAAGTCCTCGACCAGTTGCTTGATCGGCACATGATCGCCGCGCCAGAGCGGAACGCGATCGAGCTCCATGCGCAAACGGGTGGCGGCAAAGCTCGTGATGAGTGTTTCGTCGCTGCGGAGCTTGCGGCTCGCGCGCACGGCCAATTCGTCCTGGCCCGAGAGCCGCGTGCTTTGCCATGCGATAGCGCCCTGCGGGGAAGCCTGCGCCGGCACGAGCAGCCACTGATAGGTTTCCGGCAAGCGGGCCGTCACGCGCCGATCGGCAGCCGCCTGCTGGGTTTCCGCCTGCCGCAGCTGATGGGGATCGAGGTTGAGCGTTTCCTTTTCGTCGATGATCGATTTCCAGGCGAGATAGCGCCGGACCGCCTCGTCGAGGTCCTGCAGCCGCATCTTGTCCGCGGCTAGGAACACGAGCGTATGCGGTAGAGGCGCGGCGTGTCGCCGCGCGTTTCGAGAATGGCCTTGGCCGCGACTTCGGCGGCATTGCCGGGTTCCTTCGTGTAGGCGTGATCGATCCCGAGGACGACAAGGCGCGCATCGACATCGTCAGGCACGTCCTGGCGTGATTGCGGCATGGGATGAACGCGGCTGAACTCGCCGGCCTTGGCCAAGCCGGCGCGCAGCCGCTTGTCGATGTCCTGCACGACCCGATCGGGATCGCGCTTCAGCTGCTCGGCGCGATCCTCGGCCAGCTTGGTGACCGTGGGCTGGGTCGAATACCAGTAGCGCGGCCCATCCTGATAGAGATAGGTCGCGGTTCCCGCGAGCCGTCGCAGCGCATCGCCGAAGACAGCCGGCGACTCGCCCGGCATGACGCAGCCGAGCTTGACTTGCCGGTCCTCGATGCCGCGGTGGGCGGCGGCCGCGGTCGGCGCCGATCCCAGATAGATGGCGCGCGCGACGCGCCGGCAGGCCGCGAATTTCCCCAGGTTCGGCACTTCGGCATCGAGGCGCAGCGGCAGCGAGTGCGGGCCGTCCACGTCCTTCTCGATGACCGGAACCCAATTGTCCGAAAGATAGCGCGTCAGCTCGAACTGCACCCGCGGATCGTCGATCGCGATGTTCGCAGGCAGGATAAGCGGGTTGCGGTCGCCCTTCTCCCACAGGCTGTGGATCACCGCCGCCATCAGCCGCAGCACGCCGCGGGTGGGCTGGAATTTCACCAGAGTGGACCAGTCAGTGTAGAGCCGATCGAAGATCTCCGGATGAATCGGATAGGCCGCCTTGATGCGCCTTTCGTAATCGGCGTCGCGGCATTCGGGCGGAAACTCCTGATGCTGCGTGCGGTAGAAATCGGCGAAGGCGCGGGCCACCACATCGCGATCCTTGAACTGCGCCGCGTCGGCGAGCGGCTCGAACAGGCGCCGGCGCACGATCTCGAAGCCCTCCTCCGCGCTCGCCGGGCGCCAGGAGGATTCGACGCGCCCCACCACATTGCGCAGCCGGTCGAGCGCTTCGCGCCCGCGCTGGCCGCCGACCTCGACATCGTCGGCCTGGGTGTGCGGCGAGCCGGCGGTGTCCGATGCCGGAAGGCTGATGACCAGCAGGCAGTTTTTCGCCAGCTTTGCCGATTCGGTCAGCACTTGGGCAAAACTGAACTGGGTTTCGAAGCCGCCGGCAGGCAGATCGCTTTGATCGTGCAGTTGGCGGGCATAGGCGACCCACTCGTCGATCAGGATCAGGCACGGGCCATAGTCTTTGAACAGCTCGCGCAACGCGTCGCCGGGGCTCGTCGCCTTCTCGTCATCGGCCGCGATGCGCGCGAAGGCCTTCTTCGCTTCCTTGGCACCCCCAGCGGCATTGCCGAGCTGCCAGGCGAGCTCGCCCCACAAGGTTCGCACCATGGTGCCGTCCGCTTTCTTGACCGGATTGCCGGGCGAAATCTTGCTTCCCACCAGCACCACGCGCCGCGTCGCGGAAAGCTTCGCCGCGCCGGCCTCCTTGAGCACGCCGTCGATGCCGGTGAGCTCGCTCGGTGCCGTGCCCGAGAACAGGTGATAGAGCGCCAGCATCGAATGCGTCTTGCCGCCGCCGAAATTGGTCTGGAGCTGAACGACAGGATCGCCGCCGCCCCCGGCCAAACGCTGCACCGCTCCCACCAGCAGGCGCTTCAGGCTCTCGGTGAGATAGGTGCGGCGGAAGAACTCGACCGGGTTGCGGTATTCGTCCGTGTGTCTGTACCGAAAAGGTCATCCAGTTTGACTCGGTGATGAATTCGGCTAGCGTAGGCGGCGATGATCGCGCTGGTCCGCCTGCTCCTGTCCGTCTTGGCTTCGCCATTTCGATCGAAGACGCGCCTTGTAGCCGAGAACGCGGCGCTCCGACAGCAACTGATCGTGCTGCGGCGCAAGCTGCGGGGTCGCGTCAGGCTTAGGAATAGCGAACGGCTGTTCTTTGCCTGGCTGGCTCGGCTGTTCCCATCGGCCCTCGGCGCAATCGTGATCGTCCGGCCGGAAACGCTGCTGCGGTGGCATCGAGCCGGCTTCCGCCGCTATTGGAGATGGAAGTCACGGGTCCTTTGCGGTCGGCCACCGGTCGAAGGCGAGCTTCGCTCGCTAATTCGGCAGATGAGCCGAGAGAACCCGTCGTGGTGAGCGCCCCGCATTCACGGCGAGCTGCTCAAGCTGGGCTTCGAGGCGGCGCAGTCGACGGTCGCCAAATACATGGTCAAGCGTCGCGGTCCACCGTCGCAAGATTGGCGAACATTCCTCCGCAATCATGCACCTGACATCGCGGCCATCGATCTTTTCGTCGCTCCGCCCATTGGCTTCGGTCTGCTGTACGGCCTTGTCATCATTCGGGTGGCCCGGCGTCGTCTCGTCCACGTTAATGTCACCACGAATCCAAATGCGGACTGGATCGCGCGACAGGTCACCGAGGCGTTCCCTTGGAATGAGGCGCCATGTTACCTCATCCGTGACCGGGATGGTGCGTACGGCTTGACGTTCCTGAAGCGGCTCCGCGCGATGGTGATTCGCGACAATCCCATTGCACCACAGTCACCTTGGCAGAATCCCTATGCGGAACGGTTGATCGGCTCAGTCCGACGCGAATGTCTCGACCACATTGTGGTCAAGGGCGAAACCCACCTGCGACGGATCCTGAATGCGTACGCCGCCTACTACAACAAATCCAGGACACACTGGTCATTGGGAAAGGACTCTCCTATCCATCGTCGTGTGGAAGCAAGGGGCATGATCGCGTCAACGGCGATCCTTGGCGGTCTCCATCGTGTCTATGCGCGGACTTAATATTCGGTACACACACCACCAAGAAAACGCGCCGGCCATCGCGCGACAGAAGGCAACGCACGATCGTCCGGCTACGCCGTGGCCCGGTCGAGGCCGGCGTGCCAGCGCAGCAGCTTGCTTGCGGCAAGGCGCGAAAAAGCGCTGTCCGACACGATGCCGATCGCGCCCAGCAGCAGCACGCCGAAAATGACGATGGTGAACTGGCCCTTGTTCATCCCGTCCATGATCATGAAGCCGAGACCCGAGGGTGCGGCGAGCATTTCGGCACCGACCAGAATCGTTATGCCGAGCGTCCATCCCAGACGCAGGCCGGTCACGACATCGGGCATCGCCGCTGGCAGCGTGACGGCAAACAGCAGGCGCAGCCCGCCGATATCGAGGGCGCGCGCGGCGCGGATCAGGAGCGCATCGACTTGACGCACGCCGCGGTGCGTTGCCACCACGACGGGGAAGAACGATGTCAGCGCGATGAGAAATATCTTGGAGCCCTCGCCGATGCCGAACCAGATCAGCGCCAGGGGAATCCAGGCGAGCGGCGGGATCGGGCGTAGGATCTCGATCACCGGCAGCGCCGCCGCGCGAATCGCGGCAACGCCGCCCACCAGCACGCCGATCGCGATGCCGGCGGCTGCGCCGATGGCGAAGCCGCCCAGCAGCCGCCCGGCGCTGCTATATAAGTGCGCGGTCAGCCGGCCGCTTTGCGCCTCGGCCAATGCGGCCTTGAAGGTCGCGAGCGGGGTCGGCAGCACCAGCTCGGGCACGAGGCGCAACGCCGCCGCGCCCCACCACAAAGCTAGTACCAGCAGGATCGATGCCAGGATATAAGGCGCGTCGGAGACGGCAAGGCGTTGCCGGAACGTCATCGTTGCTCCACCGCGCCGCGCCACGGCAGCAGGCGCCGCTCGGCCCAGTCGAGCAGATGCGACAACGCGAAGCCGATGGCGCCGATGACGAGCATGCCGACCATGGTGATGTCGGTGCGGAACGACGTCCTTGCTTCTTGAATGAGCGAACCGAGTCCGCGCACCGTGGCGATCATTTCGGCGGCAACGATGATCATAAAGGCGACGCCGAGCGCCACTTTGAGACCGTTGAAGATGCGCGGCAGCGCCGCCGGCAGGATGACGTGGCTGAAAATACGCGCGCGCGGCGTGTCGATCGAGCGCGCAGCGCGCAGCAGGATCGGATCGACGAATTTCACGCCGGCCACGGTGTAGGACACGATGACCCAGAACGCGCCCAGCCCGATCAGCATGATCTTCGAAAGCTCGCCGATGCCGAACCAGGCGATGAACAGCGGCAGCAGGCTGATGGCCGCGATCGATCGCCCGAAGGTGAAGATGTGGCGCGTCAGCCGGTCGAGCAGCGGAAATGAGCCGATCACGATGCCGAGCGGCACGCCGATCAGCGTGGCGCCGGCGAAGCCGGTCAGCACGCGCCGCAGCGTGATCGCAATATGCGTCTGCATGCGGATGCCGTCGGGATAACCCTCGGTGATCAGCTCGTAGAAGCTGAGGGCCAAGCGCGACGGCGCCGGAAAAAAGAATGGGTTGAGCCGATCGGTCGCCGCCAGGATTTCCCAGGCGCCGAAGATCGCCGCCAGCGTGGCGGCGCCGATCGCGGCAGCGCGCTCTCTCTCGCCCATATTAGAGTTCGGCCTGAATGGCGGTTTCGACGCGGATACAATCGGGATGGGCGCGCGTGCGCGGCCGGGGCAGGTCGATGGCGTGCTCCGAGCGGATGCGGCCGGGATTGGCGCTCAACACGATGACGCGATCGGCCAGCAGCACGGCTTCGGACACGCTGTGGGTGACGAACACCACGGTCTTTTTGCGCGACGACCAGATGCGCAGAATTTCCTGTTGCATGCCGACGCGCGTGATTTCGTCGAGCGCGCCGAACGGTTCGTCCATCAGCAGCACTTTGGGGTCGATGGCGAGGGTGCGCGCGATCGCCACGCGCTGCTGCATGCCGCCCGAAAGCTCGTAGGGATATTTGCCCTCGAAACCCTTCAGGCCGACGAGGTCGATCAGCTCGGCCGTGATGCGCCGCCGCTCGCCGGCATTGCGGCCCTTCTGCTTGAGCGCGAAATCGATGTTGCGCGCGGCGGTGAGCCACGGGAACAGGCCGAATTGCTGGAACACGACGCCCTTGCCCGCGCCCGGCCCGTCGACCTTCTTGTCGCCGACCCGGATATCGCCGCGCGACGGAAACACGAAGCCGGCCATCATGTTGAGCAGCGTGGTCTTGCCGCAGCCGCTCTTGCCCACCAGGCAGACGAATTCGTTCGGCTTGACCTCAAGATCGATGTCGCGCAACGCCTCGACCGCACGGCCGTCGATCGCCGTGTAGGTTTTCGAGACGTTGCGGACGCTGATGCCGTTGTTCAAGCCGCGCGCTCAAGCCGCGCCGGCCGATATCACGGCTTCCACTTGGCGTCGATTGCGACGAGGTTGGCACCCAGTTTCGCAACCGGTCCGCCATAGGTCACGTCCTCGACCACGATCTTTTTCTTCAGCCGGCCGGTTTCGGCGAGGAAGTCCTGCACCGCGTTCATGTCGTTGAGATAGTCACGGTCCAGCGCCAGCGTGCTCTTGTAGTCCTTGAGGATGACTTTGTTGGCGGCGAGATCCTGGTTGTGGTGCTTCGAGAAGATGTCGGCCGTCTCGTCGAAATTCTTCGCGTCAGCGACGAAGGCCTGCGACTTGCCGTAGGCGCGCATGATCGCGTCGATGAGCTTCGGGTTGGAGCGGACGAAACGCTCGGTCGTCGTCAGCACGCCACGCGTATAATCGATGCGCACCGGCTTGCCCTTGTTGCTGGCGAAATTGCTGTGCGCGCCGGTGTGGACGATATCGACCTGGGCCTTTTGCGAAGCCTGGTAGATCCAGGGCTGCCACACGCAGATGCCGTCGATGGCGCCGGTGGCGAGGCCGGCAAGCTGTTCCGGCGGCGGCAGGTTGACCAGATCGACCTTAGCCGCGTCGAGCTTATATTCCTTGAACAGCGCGGTCATCATCGCTTCGGCGCCCGAGCCCTTGAACACGCCGATCTTTTTGCCGATCAGGTCGCTCGCTTCCTTGACGTTCGCCGATTTGCGCATCGCGACCGCGAGCGAATTGGAATAGGCGGCGAGGCTCGACAAGACGACGATGGGAACGCCGGCGGCGCGCAAGGTGAAGATCGGCGCCTGGGCGGGGTTGGCGAGCTCGATGCCGCCGGCCGCGAGCGCTTCCATCTGCACCAAGCCGGCGGCGAAGACCTTGAAGTTGACCGTCTCGATGCCTTCGGATTTGAAATAGCCCTTGTGATGCGCGATCACGGCGTGGCCGCTAGTGCCCCAATCGGGCCCGATGCCGAGCGTGATGTCCTTCTTTTCGAGGGCGGCCTGGCCGCGGACTTCGGCGAGCGGAATGGCCGCGCCGGCAGCGGCGGCGCCGGCCAAAAATGCGCGGCGCGGCAGGCGGCGGCGCCCGCCAGCGATGGGTTTCGTCATTGCATTCCTCCCTCGATTTTCGGTTCGTTTTCTAAAGCGCTGGCGATCTTGACGGGGTGGTTTCGGCGCGTCAAGGATGGCGCGCCGCGCCGTTACGGCCGGGTTCGATCGGGCAAGGACTGCGACAATGCCGGCACGGCCGGGGCGCCGCGAGCGCCCCAATTTCATCCTGTTCGTCACCGATCAGCACCGCGCCGACTATCTCGGCTGCTACGGCCATCCGTTGCTGCGCACGCCGCACATCGACGCCATCGCGCTGCGCGGCACACGCTTCGAGCGCTTCTACGTTTCGTCGCCGCAATGCATGCCGAACCGGGCGACGCTGATGACCGGGCGCACGCCCTCAGTCCATGGCGTTCGCACCAACGGCATTCCGCTGTCGCTCCGGGCCAATACCTTCGTCGATCTGCTGCGCACCCACGATTACCGCACCGCGCTGGTCGGCAAATGCCATCTCCAGAACATGCTCGATCACGCGCCGGACCGCACGCCGCCCGGCGTCGAGAAGCGGCGCAAGACGGGGCGCTCGGACTATGCCGAGGCGATGCGTCCGGTGCTGGGCGACGATTACGAGCAGGAGCGCACGGCGCGCTGGCGTCTTTACGGCCATGCGCGCGCGCCGCAGCGCTATTACGGCTTCGAGCAGGTCGAGCTGTGCACCCTGCACGGCGACGCTGTTGGCGCTGCCTACGACCATTGGCTGCGCTCGCGCCACCACGCCGCGGACCGGCTGCGCGGCCGCGCCAACCAGTTGCCGCACGACTACACCTGCCCGCAGGCGTGGCGCACCGCGGTGCCGGAACATCTCTATCCGACGAAATTCATCGCCGAGAAGGCCGTCGAATACCTGGCCGCGCACGATGCGCGCGCCAACGACCGGCCGTTCTTTCTCATGGTGTCGTTTCCCGATCCGCACCATCCGTTCACGCCGCCGGGCCGCTACTGGAACATGTACCAGCCCGAGGACATGAAACTGCCGGCCTCGTTCTCGTCGGGCCACGAGCCGACGCCGCATCTGCGGCAGGTGCGCGCGCATTCGCGCCAGGGAGGCAACGAATACACGCCATGGCGGTGAGCGGCCGCGAGGCGCAGGAGGCCATGGCGCTGACCTGCGGCATGGTGGCGATGATCGACGACTCGGTCGGCGAGGTCATGGCCCAGCTCGAGAAATCGGGCCTCGCCGACAGCACCGTCGCCATGTTCACCAGCGATCACGGCGATCTGCTCGGCGATCACGGCATGATCCTCAAGGGCCCGTTCCATTATCGCAGCCTGGTGCGCGTGCCGTTCATCTGGGCCGATCCCTTCGCGGCATCGCCGGTCGCGGCCTCGAAGGCGCTGGCCGGCACCATCGACATCGCCGCCACCGTGCTCGCCCGCGCCAGCGTCGATGCCTATCACGGCCTGCAGGGCCGCAGCCTGCTGCCGCTGCTCGAGGGCGTGTCGAGCGGCTGGCGCAACATGTTCATGATCGAGGAAGAGCAGCATGCCGGCGTGCTCGGCTACGACGAGCCGCTGCGCGTCCGCTCGCTGCTGACCCAGCGCTACCGCATGACGATCCACCACGGCGCCGATTGGGGCGAGATCTACGATCTCGAAGACGATCCGCACGAGCTGGTCAATCTCTGGTCGAGCCACAACGCGCGCGAAATCCGCCGCGAGCTGATGGAAGGCCTGGCCTATTCGCAGATGGCGCTGGTCGATCCGAACCCGCTGCCGTCAAGATTGGGCTGATACGCCGGCTCCGCTACGGCAACAGCAGCGAAGCCCCCGTCGTGCGGCGCGCTTCGAGGTCGCGATGGGCACCGGCGGCGTCGGCGAGCGCATAGCGCTGGTTGATGCCGGGGCGCAGCACGCCGCGGCGGAGCGCGTCGAACAGATTGCGCGCGATGTCGCGCAGATCGGCGGGATTGGCGGTGTAATGAAACAGCACCGGATGGCTCATGGTGATCGACCGCGCGCCGAGCCGGGCCGCGTCGATCGCCGGCAGCGGACCCGAGGCGTGGCCGTAGGAAACTAGATGGCCGCGCAAGGCGAGCGACGCCAGCGACTCCTCGAATGTCGCGGCGCCGACCCCGTCATAGACGACGTTGCAGCCGCGGCCCTTGGTGATGTCCATGACGCGCTCGGCAATCGGCTCGCGCGCCGCGACGATCGGGTAATCGCACCCGTTGTCGCGGGCGAGCCGCGCCTTTTCCTCGGTGCTCACCGTGCCGATCACGGTCGCGCCGAGATGCCGCGCCCATTGGCACAATAAGAGGCCAACGCCGCCGGCCGCGGCATGGGCCAGGATCGTGTCGCCGCGCCGCACTTGATAGGTGCGATGCAGAAGATACTCCGCCGTCATCCCCTTCAGCATCGCGGCAGCGGCAACATCGTCACCGATATCGTCGGGCAGGACGACGAGCTGATCGGCTTTCATGGTGCGAATTTCGGCATAGGCGCCAGGCGGCGGGCAGGCATAGGCGACACGGTCGCCGGGCAGAATGCCCGAGACGCCGTCGCCGACATCGAGCACTTCGCCCGCCGCCTCCATGCCCGGCGTGCCCGGCGGCGTCAGCATCGGATAGGCGCCGCTGCGGACATAGACGTCGATGAAATTCACGCCGATCGCCGTCTGGCGGAGGCGCACCTCGCCGCTGCCGGGCGGCGGCACCTCGACGGTTTCGGGGCGCATGACCTCGGGCCCGCCATGAGCGCGCATGACGATGGCACGCGCCGTCATCGTGCCCTGCGCAGCCGATGGGAAAGGTCGGCGCGGTGTTGCGGCCCGGCGCGGCGCGCCATCGGCATCCGGCTGCTTCGGATCCTGCCCGGCGAAGGCACGGCGCACGGCGGCAAATCCGCCTTCATAGATTTCGCTGCCGACCATGGCCGCCAGCGCCTCGGCCTGATCCGGCGGCGGCATGAAGCTGCTGCGCCAATGCCAGAAGGTGCGGTCGCCGTCGGTCACGGGCTTGAGCGTCACCGTCGAAACATAGTCGACGAGCGGCAGCGGCGAATCGTTGATGCAATAGGTAAAGCTGCGGTCGCGGTCGCTCAGCGCCAAGAGCTGCTCGCGCAGCTCGGCGCCGTTGGCCAGGCGGAAGCGGCGCACGCAGCCGACCTGGTCCGCCGCCTTGCCGTCCTCGATCCGGCTTTCGGCCACGGCGGGGTGCCATTGGTCGTGCGCGTTGAAGTCGCGCAGGAACTGCCACACCGCGTCGATCGGCGCGTCGATGATCGTGCTGCGGACGACGTGGACCATGGCGCCAAAGTCAGCGGCGGCCGGCGAGCCGCTTCAGCGCGTCGAAGCCGGCCTGGAACACGTTGCGGCCGATCTGGTCGACAAGCTCGCGCTCGCGCGCCGGATCGCAGGCGAACTCGGCGGTCCATTCGGCGAAGGTGCGGCCGCCATCGGTGATCGGCGTCAGCTTGAGCGTCGCCGTGTAATCGACGACGCCCATCGGCGATTCGAGAATCGAATAGCTGCAGGTGTAATCGTAATCCGAGAGCGACAGGAGCTGCTCGCGGACATTGCCCCCGTCCTTGAGGTTGAAATTGCGCACGCAGCCGACCTTGTCCGCGGGCAGGCCGCCCTCGATCCGGCTGTTGGCGACGATCGGGACCCAGCGCGGCAGGCCGTTGAAATCGCGCACCAGCGGCCAAACGCGATCCGCCGGCGCGTCGATGACGGTCGAGACGTAGACCTTCGGCATCACGCGCCCTTATCGTCCTTGTCGGGCTTCGGCTTGCCGGCTTCGGCGGCGCGGGCCACGTCCTGGCGCCGGAGCTGCATCATCGTGTCGGCGAATTGCCCGACATTGGCGCCGCCCGGGATGCCGATTTCCCTCAACATCTGATCGACCAGCGGCGCCTGGATGCGGTAGCGCAAGGCGCTGTTGAGCACGTCGTCGGCGATGCCGGTGCCGCCGCTCTGGCCGTCGCCGCCGCCATTGCCCAGGCCGCTGACCTGCACGATGCGGATGCCCTCGATCTTTTCCAGCGGCTTGACGCTTTCGCGGATGATCGAATCGAGCTTGTCGACGACGCGCATGCGCAGTGCCGCGGTGCGCGCATCGGGATCGAGCATGTTGTGCGCCTCGTTCATCAATCGCGTGCCTTCGGCGTCGATTTCGTAGCGCAACTTCGCGGCGAGCACGCGGATGCGCTCGGCCTCGGCCTCGCCCTCGGCGGTCAGGCGGTGCGCCTCGGCGCGGTCGCCGGCGGCGGATTTTTCCGCCTGGGCCGCGACGCGCACGCGGACCGAATCGCGCTCCGCCTCCTGCGCCGCCGCGATCAGCTCGATCTGCTTGCGGCGCTCGGCCTGCTCGATCTCGCGCGCCGAGAATACTTTTTCCTCGGCCGCCACCGCCTTGGCGCGCGCCAGATCGGCCGCCGCCTGGGCCTCGGATTGCGCCTTGGATTTTTCGGCGATCGCGATCGTGCGATCCTGCTCGGCAAGCTCGAGCGCCTTGCGGCGGTCGATTTCGAGGCGCTGCACCTCGCGCTCGCGCGCGATGCGCTCCTCGTCGAGCCGGCGGTCGGTGACGATGCGCGTCTTCTCGATCTCTTCGCGGGCCTCGATCTGGGCCTGCTCGGCTTCGCGCTCGCGCATGGCCTTGTCGCGCGCGAGTTCGGCGCGCTGCGCCGCGCGCTGCATTTCGACCTGCCGCTCGCTCTCGATGCGGGCATATTCGCTGTCGCGCTCGATGCCGAGGGTGAGTTTTTCGGTTTCCAGATTCTTGTTGCGAATCTGGATCATCGTGTCCTGCTCGATGTCGTTGCGGATTTTCTTGCGCCGCTCGATCTGGTCGGTGAGGCGCGTCAAACCCTCGGCGTCGAAGGCGTTCGAGGGATTGAAAAACTCCATGTTCGTCTGGTCGAGCTGGGTCAAGGAATGGGCTTCGAGTTCGAGCCCGTTGCGGGCCAAGTCCTCGGCCACCGCCGCCTTGACGCGCTTGACGTAGTCGCCGCGCCGCTCGTGCATCTCCTCCATCGTCATCTCGGCCGCCGCGGTGCGCAGCGCGTCGACGAATTTGCCCTCGACGAGATCGCGCAGATTCTCGGGCTGCATGATGCGCTGGCCCAAGGTCTGCGCCGCGAGCGCGATGGCCTCGCGGCTCGGCTTGACGCGCACGTAGAACTCGGCCTCGACATCGACGCGCATGCGGTCCTTGGTGATGAGCGCGTTCTCGCGCCCGCGCTGCAGCGCCAGGCGGATCGTGTTCATGTTGACCGGCACGATCTGGTGCACGATCGGCAGCACAATGGCGCCGGCGTTGAGCACGACTTTCTGTCCGCCTAGGCCGGTGCGCACGAAGGCGACCTCTTGCGACGAACGCCGGTAGAGGAACGAGAGGATGTAGAAAATGACGACGATGACGATGGCGGCGACAACGATGCCGCCGACAATCCAGGCCACGGTTTGCCCGCTCATGCTTGTCTCCCGATCGCTTTGAATTTCCGCGTCTGCTCGGTGAGCGCGATTTCGACCGGCAGACGTTCCATGCTCGATGCGCCGTAAAATCCGTTGCAGCCGCGGCAATGCTGGAGGATGTAGGCCGCGTCCTCGGGCGATGCGATCGGCCCGCCATGGCTGAGCACGATCGCGTCCTTGCGCACGCGGCGCGCCGCGGCGGCCCATTCCTCGATGCGCGGCACGCAATCCCGCAATTTGAGCGCGGTTTCGGCGCCGATGGCGCCGCCCGTGGTCAGGCCCAGGTGGCACACGACGATGTCGGCGCCGGCTTCGGTCATGGCGGCGGCCTCGGCGGCGCTGAACACATAGGGCGTGGTCAGCAGGTCGAGCGCGTGCGCGGCTTGGACGAGCTCGACTTCGAGCGCGTAGCCCATGCCGGTCTCCTCGAGGTTTTTCCGAAAAGTTCCGTCGATCAGGCCGACGGTGGGAAAATTCTGGATGCCCGAAAAGCCGAGCTCTTTGATTTGGCGGAGGAACGGCTCGCGCAGCAGAAACGGATCGGTGCCGTTGACGCCGGCCAGTACCGGCGTGCGCCGCACGACGGGCAGAACCTCGCGTGCCATTTCGAGGACGATCTCGTTGGCGTTGCCATAGGCGAGCAAACCGGCGAGCGAACCGCGCCCCGCCATGCGGTAACGGCCCGAATTGTAGATCACGATCAAGTCGATGCCGCCGGCCTCCTCGCATTTGGCCGAGAGCCCGGTGCCCGCGCCGCCGCCGATGATCGGCTCGCCGCGCGCGATCATGGCGCGGAATTTTTCCAGCAAGGCGCGGCGTTCGAAGCGGGGCATGACGGTTATCCGGCGGCGCGGCGCACGGCCGCGCCGGGCATGATTTCGAGGAAATGGCTCACCAGCGCCGCTGAAAAGGCGGCGTCGTTGATGTGATGCGGCAGGCGCACCAGCCGCCGGCGCTCGGTTTGGCGGATCGTCTCGGCGAGCGCTTTGAACAGCGCGGCGTCGGCGTCGGGATCGTGGAACGGCTGGCCCGGCGCGTCGATGCCCGAGACGCCTTTCTCCGGAATCAGGAAGCGCACCGGGCCTTCGCAGCGATTGAGCTTCTCGCCGATCCAGCGGCCCATGCGCGCGTTTTCCTCGAGCGTCGTGCGCATCAGCGTGACGCCGGGATTGTGGATATGCAGCTTGCGGTTGTTGTAGCGCTCGGGCACGGTGTCGCGCGCCCAGAAATTGACCATGTCGAGAGCGCCGCACGAACCGACATAGGGAATGCGGCTGCGCGCAATGGCGCCCAGGCGATCCTCGCCCGCGCTCATCACGCCGCCCATCATCAGGTCGGCGACCTCGGTCGTGGTTGCGTCGATGACGCCGGCGAGCAGGCCCGAATCGGCGAGCTTCTCCATCGATTGCCCGCCCATGCCGGTGGCGTGGAACACCAGGCAGTCGTAGCGCGCTTCGAGCGCGCGCATGACCGCTTGGACGCACGGCGTCGTGAGCCCGAACATGGTGAGGCCGATCGCCGGCTTGTCCACGGTCGTGCCGCGCCTAGCATGGGTCATCATGCCGGCCAGGGCGTGGGCGGCGTTTGACAGCACTTGCTCGGAAATGCGGTTGATGCCCTGCACGTCGGTGACCGAATAGATCATGCAAATATCGGTGGGGCCGACATAGCGCTGCACGTCGCCCGAGGCGATGGTCGACACCATGACCTTGGGCACACCGATCGGCAGGCGCCGCATCGCGGCGGTGCCGAGCTCGGTGCCGCCCGAGCCGCCGGCGGAAATGATGCCGCCAACGTCGCGGCGCGTGGCGATGAAGCGCGCGAAGGCCTCGGCCATGGCGGCGACGGATTTGCCGCGATCGCCCGAAAAGACCGCTGCCGCGCCTCGCGGATGATGGCGCGCAACCTCGGCTGGGCCCACCGTGGCCGGCGATGGCCGGCCGCTGGTGCCGAGATCGACCGCGACGGTGCGCAGCCCGAGCCGCTCCAGGCATTGCTTGATGAACGTCAGCTCGCGGCCCTTGGTATCGAATGTGCCGGCGACATAGGCGGCGCGATCGACCGGTGCCGCACTCGCCGGCACGGCGATCGGGCCGGGCGGCTGCTCGCCCAATGGTTGATCGGGGCCGGCCGGCGCGTTGACCGCCGGCGGCGCCCAGCGCGTCGGCGGCCCGGCGATCGAATAGACATTGGGCGGCGGCGGGGCGATTTCCGGCGCTGCCGCCGGCTCCGAGCGCCGTACTTGAAAGATTTCGACGGCGTTGGGCGCGGCCGTTGCCGGCGCGCCGGCCAGCAAGGCCGAGGGCACCGGCCGGTCCGGCGCGATCGGCTCTTCGTCGTCTTGCCGGCGGACACCGAGCAGGCGCTGCTGCAATTCGTGGTCGGCGGCGAGTTCGGCGGCATCAAGCTCGCGCGCGATCCGGCCGTTGACCATGACGGCGACGCGGCTGGCGACATCGGCGGCGACGCCCAAATTTTGCTCGATCAGCAGCAAGGCGATCGCGCCCTCGTCGGCCAGGCGGCGCAAGGTCAGCGCAACTTGCTCGACGATCAGCGGCGCCAAGCCTTCGGTTGGCTCGTCCATGATGAGCAGCCGCGGATTGGCCAGCAGGGCGCGGCCGATGGCGAGCATCTGCTGCTCGCCGCCGGAAAGCTCGGCACCGCCGTTGCGCCGGCGCTCGGCGAGGCGCGGAAAAGTTTCGTAGATGCGCTCGATGGTCCAGGTGCCGCCGCCGCGCAGCGCGAGCCGCAAATGCTCGTCGACCGAGAGCGACGGCCAAACGCGCCGGCCTTGCGGCACATAGCCGATGCCAAGCCCGGCGATGGCGTGCGGCGCGCGCCCGATCAGTTCGGTGCCGTTGGCGCGGATGCTGCCGCCTTGCGCCGGCACCAGGCCCATGATGGCGTTGCACAGCGTCGATTTTCCCATGCCGTTGCGGCCGACGACGGCGAGCACGCCGCGCTCCAGCCGCAGGGTCACGCCCTGCAATGCATGGGCGCGGCCGTAATAGACTTGCAGCCCGCTAATATCGAGCGCCGGCGTTCCGCTGCGCATCGCCTCAGCCATGCTTGCCGCCGAGATAGATGTCCTGCACTTCGGGGTCGCGTTCGATTTCGCCGGGCGAGCCTTCCTTGAATACTTTTCCGTTGTGCATGACCGTGACGTGATCGACGACGCGCAAGGCAATATCGAGATCATGCTCGATCAGCACATAGCCGACATGGCGCGGCAGCGCGGTGAGGATGCCGACGAGCTCGCGCCGTTCCGCCGGCGAAAGCCCGGCCGCCGGCTCGTCGAACAGGATCAGGCGGGGTGCTCCGGCCAGCGCCATGCCAATTTCGAGCTGGCGCTGCTGGCCGTGCGAAAGCTCCGACACGGCGACGCCGGCGACCGGCGCGAGGCGCACGTAGTCGAGCAGCTCGCCCACCGCGCGCCGCGTCGGATGCGCGGCGCCGAGCCGGGCCATGGAATAGCGCCGGCGCGAAACGCCGCGCACGGCGAGGAAGAGATTGTCGCGCACCGTAAGGTTGCGGAACAGGAGCGAGGCCTGATAGGTGCGGCGCAAGCCGAGGCGGATGCGCTCCTGCGGCGGCCAATGCGTGATGTCCTCGCCGAAGAAGCGGACGCGGCCGGCGGTCGCGGGAAAATCGCCGGTGATGACGTTGAACAGGGTCGTCTTGCCGGCGCCGTTGGCGCCGAGCACGGCGCGCCGCTCGCCGACGCCTACGCTGAGCGACACGTCGTCGATGGCGCGCAGCGCGCCGAAATTGCGCGACACGCCCACGAGCTCGAGCGCGCGGCTCGCCGCCACAGGGGCGGCGGCCGCGCTGCGCGCGCTGGTTGCGTTCGGCGACAGCATGACCGGCGGATTCGCTTTCGGGGAGGGCAAAGGCCCTCCCCGGGACGCGATCGACCGCCTACGGGCAGTTCGGCACGTCGCGCGAGCCGAGGCCCGCTTTCTCGAAGGCTGCCTTGTTCATACCAAGCTGCTGATTGACGTTGTTTACGCTCGAAACGACCTTGTTGAAGAACACGCCGTCGGCGCCCTTGGCGACTTCGGTGATGAAGGTCGTGCCGATCGCCTGCCGGTTCGCGTCGAGCTTGATGTCGCCGGTCGGCCCTTTCACCGTGAGTGTGGTGAGCGCCGCGCGATACTTGGCCTGGCCACCGGAGAGATCGCCCTTGACGGCATCGAGGCCGTCGAGCGCGGCTTTCATGTTGACGTAATAGGCCCAGGCGAAGAGCGACGGGCTGGGGAAGCCGTCCTTGAAGCTCGCCTTGTAATCGGCGACGAACTTCTTCCAGGCCGGCGTGTCGAGATTGTCGGCGATCGGGCCCGCCGTCGGCGTGCCGAGCAAATTGTCGCGCCGCTTGCCCTTGAAGTTGAGCACCGTCTGATCGACCGTGATCGAGCCGCCGACCATCGGCTTGTCGCCGCCGGCCTGCTCGTATTGCGTCAGGAAGTTGACCGCGTCGGAGCCGCCGAGGACGACCAGGAGCGCGTCGACGTCTTTCGGCAGGCGCGCGATCACCGAGGAATAATCCTTGCCGCCCAGCGGCACCCAGGCCTTGTGCGTGACCTTTCCGCCGGCCGCGCAGTAGCCGACCATGAAGCCGTGCACTTGCGAATACGGGAACGCATAGTCTTCGGCGATCAGGGCCATCTTCTTGTAGCCCTTGGTCTTGAAGGCGTATTCGCCGAGACCGACCATCCATTGCGCGCCGTCGGTGTTGAAGCGGAAGAAGTTCGGCGACGGATCGACGAGCGTCGCCTGCTGCGCGCCCGACGAGCCGTTGATGAAAGTCGTGTTCGGCTGCGACTTCGAATAATTCTTGACCGCGATGCCTTCCGAGCCGGACAGCGGGCCGACCATGATGTCGACCTTGTCCTGCTCGACGAGCTTGCGCGTCGCGGCCACGGCGACGTCGGGCTGGGCATTGGACGAGGCCTTGAGCAGCGTCACCTTCTTGCCGGCGACCATGCCGTTGCGCTCCTTGAGCGCCAGCTCGGCGCCGCGCATGCCGTCCTGCCCGCCGGCCGCGAACGGGCCTTCGAGCGTCGCGAGCACGCCGATCTTGATGTCCTGCGCGAACGCGGCGCCGGACACCGTGACAGCCAGCGCAACGCCGAATGCGGTTCCGAGCAAATGCTTTCGAGTGATCGTCATGTCCATCCTCCTTTGTTAAACACGGCCGTCGCGGCCGCGCCGTTAGATTTTTTCAAGCCCCAGCTCGGGCTTCGACCGTTCCTGCGCGGTCTCCATCCGCCGCCGCAACTTCGCCCACCAGCCGATAATTCCGTCCGGCGAGAACAGGACGATCGCCAGGAAAACTCCGCCGATCACCAAGTTGAAGCGTTCGCGATCCACCAGGTCGATCGCGAAATTCTGCAATAGCACGAAAATCGTTGCGCCGATAAATGCGCCGATCGGGTGCCCGAAGCCGCCGAGCACGGCGATGACCAGAATATTGATCAGCCAGCCGGTGCCGACCGATCCCGGCGAGATCAGCGCGTTGTACCACACCATCAGCACGCCGCCGACCGCGGCGATCAGTCCGGCCACGGCATAAGCGGCGACGCGGTGCGCCGTCACGTTGAAGCCGAGCGCGGCCATGCGCCGCGGATTGTCGCGGATGCCCTGCAGCGCCATGCCGAACGGCGCTCGGGCGATATATTTGACGAAGCCGTAGCCGGAGCAGGCCCAGAACAGGGCGAGATAGTAGAACGGCACGGGATCGCGCCAATAAATGCCGAGCGCCGTCGGCACCTTGACCGCCTGGAAGCCCTGGAAGCCGTTGAACACCGAATAGTTCTGCTGCGCGAGAAAGAAGAACGCGACGCCGACCGCGAGCGTGATCATGATGGTGTAGATGCCCTCGGTGCGCACCGAGAGCCAGCCGATCAAGGTCGCCACAATCGTCGCGATGACGATGGCGAGCGCCACCGCGAGCCACCACGGCCAGTCGAGGCTGATGTCGCTGCTGCTCGCGGCGAAAATGGCGAAGACGTAACCGGCGATCCCGGCGACCGTCATCTGCGCCAGCGAGACCATGCCGCCATAGCCCGCGAGAAAAGACAACGACAGGGCGATGAGACCGAGCGCCAAAGTTTGTGCGCCGATCTGAAAAACGAAGAACGGCGAAACCAGCAGCGGATAGACGAGCACACCGAGCACGATGAGGATGTGGCGCAGGCCGATATGGCGCCAGAAGCGCGGCTTGGCCGAGGCACCGGGCGGCAGGGCGGCTGCCGCATCGGTGCGCCAGAGCGGCGCGGCATTGGCTTGCCACGCGCCGCCGGACCAGCGGTTGGGCGCCGCGCCGCGCCGCACCGCGCGCCTGGGATCAGCCGCGCTCATGCCTTGGCTCCCAGGATACCTTGCGGCCGGAAGGCGAGAACGAGCGCCATGATGACGAAGGTGAACACGACGCTGTAGGTCGGCGCGTAGGCCAGGCCGAATGTTTCCGCGAGGCCGATCAGCGCCGCGCCGATCGCGGCGCCGACGACGCTGCCCATTCCGCCGACGATGACGACGACGAGCGAGGCGAGCAGATAGCGCGTATCCTCGCCCGGCGTCATCGATAGCGCCGAGCCGCCGACGACGCCGGCGAAGCCGGCGAGGCCGGCGCCGATCGCGAAGGTGACTGCGAAGACGAGCTGCACATTGACGCCGGTCGCCGACAACATCGCGCGATCGTCGACCCCGGCGCGAATCATCATGCCGATCCGCGTCTTGGCCAGGAAGGCCCAGAGCCCGACGCCGATCGCGATCGAGGCGGCCAGGAGGACGAGGCGATAAGTCGAGAACTTGCCGATCACGGGCAGCACGGTCGAGCCCGAGACGAAGCCGGGCGGATCGAACTGGTATATCTCGCCGCCGAAAATCCACAGCATGATGTCGGCCAGCACGATCGACAGGCCGATCGTCACCATGGTCTGGCGCATGTCCTGGCCTTGCATGAACTGGAACACGGCGACTTGCAGGATCAGGCCGAACAGCGCGGTGCCGAGAAATCCGGCCGCGACGCCGAGGAACCAATTGTCGGCATGCTCCGCCACGAGCCAGCCGACATAGGCGCCAAGCAGGTAGAGCGAACCGTGCGCGAGATTGACGTTGCGCATCAGCCCGAAGACCAGGGTGAAGCCGCTCGCCACCAGGAAATACAATGCCGCAAGCGTTGCGCCGTTGAGCGTCGTGAGCAAAAACAGGCGCGTATCGGTGGCCAGCGCCCAGATCGCGAACGCGCCGACCGGCCCGGCGATCGCGACGGCCCAGAACCAGCGCCAGAACAGCGGCATCGCCGATGCCATGCGCTAGGCCGCGGTCCGCGACCAGCGCGAGCGCGCGGCGATCATGTCGGGTTTCTTGTAGAAAACTCCGTCCTTCATCACCGCCAGGATCTTCGCCTTGTCGCGCAGCAGCGCGAGATTGGCGAGCGGATCGCCGTCGACGAGCAGCAGATCGGCGAGGAAGCCTTCCTTCACCTGGCCGAGCTCCTTGCCCATCTGCATGATCTCGCCGCCATGGCGCGTGGCGGCGACGAGCGCCTCCATCGGCGTGAAGCCGAGATGCTTGACGAAATATTCGAGGTCGCGCGCGTTCTCGCCATGCGGCGTGAAGGCAAAGCCGTAATCGCCGCCAGGCAGCACGCGGATGCCGCGCCGGTGCATTTTGCGCAGCGAATCGCACGCCGCCGCAAACTCGATCTCGTAGCCCGCCGCGACCGCCTTCTGGCGCGTGATGCCCCAGGGTGCCGCGTGCTCCAGCATGGCGATCACGATCGCGATGCCGGGGGCGACGAAGATGCGGTCCTTGACCGACTCGAGCATGTCGAGCGCTTCTTCGTCGGTGAAGCTCGCGTGATAGATGATGTCGATGCCATGGCGCACGCATTGCTTCAGCGACTCGCACGAGCGCGCATGGGCGGTGACGCGCTTGCCGCGCAGCTTGGTTTCCTTGACCGCCATCGCGACCTCTTCGTCGCTCATCCAGGTCGTCTCGGCGCGCGCGCCGGGCACGAAATTGTCGCCCGACAGATTGAGCTTGATGCAATCGACGCCGTATTTGAGGAATTGGCGCACCGCCTTGCGCATTTCCTCGGGGCCGCTGACGACGACGCCAAAACTGTATTCGGGATAGGGAATGTGCGGCAGGGTTTCGTCGCCGAGCCCGCCCGCGACGGTGATCTCCTGCGACGCTGCGACATAGCGCGGCCCCGGGATTAAGCCCTCGTTGATGGCGTTGCGGATAACAACGTCGAGCCTGGGCTTGGCGCAGGCGGCGCCGACGCACGAGGTCCAGCCGGCTTCGAGATAGCGCTTGGCGACGCCGGCCGCCCATAGCACGTGCTCTTCGAGCGGCATGAGTTGGATGGCTTCGAGCGTCGCCGTGTCGTTCCACGAAAAATGCGTGTGTGCTTCCACCATGCCGGGCATCAGCGTGGCGCCGGCGGCGTCGATCGTCGTCGCCCCCGAGGCGTTGATCGCGCGCGCGCTGCGCCCGAGGCGCGCGATCCGGTTGCCTTGCACCAGGACTTCGCCGGTGTAGGGCTGCGTGCCGCTGCCGTCGATGATGCGAACGTTCGTGAACAGGGTTGCGGGCATGGATCGCTCCTCGCTCTAGGCCGCCGAAACCGCCCGGCGCGCGCCGGTCGAGCGCAACTCGGGCTCTTTGTGGAACTGGCCGTCCTTCATCACCGCCAGGATGCGGTTTTGATCCTGCAGCATGGAAATGTTGGTCAGCGGATCGCCGTCGATGAGCAGCAGGTCGGCGAGGAAACCTTCCTTCACTTGGCCGAGCTCATTGCCGCGCATCATGATCTCGCCGCCGTATTTGGTCGCCGCGAGCAGCGCCTCCATCGGCGTGAAGCCGAGATATTTGACGAAATATTCGAGGTCCTTGGCATTGGTGCCGTGCTTGATCCAGGCGAAGCCGTAATCGCCGCCGGGCAGGATGCGGATGCCGCGCTTGTGCATCTTCTTCAACGATTCGGCGGCGATTTCGAGCTCGCGGTGATAGCCCATCTGCTTCGCCACGTCGGGCGTGATGCCCCAGTCCTCGGCGTGGAACGAGGTGTTGATCAGCCACGCGATGCCGGGCGCCACGAAATGCTTGGTTTTCGCGGCCTCCAGCATGTCGAGCGCTTCCTCGTCGGTGAAGCTCGCGTGATAGATGATCTCGATGCCGTGCCGCACGCATTGCTTCACCGAGCCGAGCGAGCGGGCGTGCGCCGCGAGGCGCTTGCCGCGCATGCGCGCTTCCTCCACCGCGACGGCGATTTCGTCATCGGTCATCGGCGTGAATTCGGCGGCGAATGCCGGCGATGTATTCGCCGGACAGATTGAGCTTGATGGTATCGACGCCGTATTTGAGGAACATGCGCACCACCTTGCGCATATCCTCGGCGCCGTTGACGACGGCGCCGAAGCTCAGCTCGGGAAACGGCAAGTGCGGCAGGGTCTCGTCGCCGAGGCCGCCGGGCACGGTGATTTCCTGGCTCGCCGCGAGATAGCGCGGCCCGGGAATCTGGCCCGAATTGATCGCGTTGCGCATCACGACATCGAGCCGCGGCTTGGCCGTCGCCGCGCCGACGCACGAGGTCCAGCCCATGTCGAGATAGCGCTTGGCGATATGCGCGCACCACAGCATGTGCTCCTCGGTCGGCATGCGCTGGATCGAGCCCAGGGTGGGTTGATCGTTCCAGGAAAAATGCGTGTGCGCTTCGACCATGCCGGGCATCAGCGTGGCGCCGGCGCCGTCGATGACGGTCACGCCGCCGGTCGGCACGGTGCGGCTGCCGCGCGCAACGCGGTGGATGCGGTTGCCCTGAATCAGCACCTCGCCGGTGAACGGATGTTCGCCGGAGCCGTCGAAAATGCGCACATTGGTGAACAGGACGTTTGCCATTGAGATCCTCGCCTAGAACCGGCCGGTGTAGAAACCGCGCAGCGCGGCGGCGCAATCGGCCGCGCGCTCCAACGTCGTCCAGTGTCCGCATCGGTTGAGCACCGTCAAGCGGGCGCCAGGCATTCGTTCGGCCATGGCGCGCACCGCCGAGGGCGGCGCCACAGCGTCTTCGTCGCCGGTCACCAGCAAGGTCGGGCATTTGATGCGGCCGATGTCCGCGGCCTCGGCGCCGGCCAGGGCTTCGCAGGTCTTGCGTAGCCTTCGGCGCATCTGGCGCATGACGAGTTCGCGCACGAAAGCGACGGCGACGGGCTGGTTACTGCTTGGTGTCGGTGGAGGTCGCGCGCCTGCACGATGGCGTCGGCGATCGCGCGCCATGCCTTCGCTCGCGCGCCTTATCGGCGCGGGCGCGCATGCCCTGACGCGCAGCATCCGCCGGCGCCACGAGCGGGCCGAACAGCGCGAGGCTGCGCACCAGTGCGGATGATCCACGGCCACGTGCTGGCACGACGATCGTGCCGAGCGAGTGCCCGAGCCAATGCGCGCGTCTCGACGCCGAGCACGCGCGCCACGCGCACCAGCGTTTCCGACCACGCTGGCGATCAGACAGAGTCTTCGCTCGACGGCGAGCGGCCCGAGCCCGGCAGATCGGGCCGGATGACGCGAACCGGCCGGCGAGCGCCGGCAGCAAAGGCTGGAACACGTTGGACGTGCCGCCGAGCCCGTGCAGCATGACGATCGGCATCGCCGCTGCCGTCGATCTCGACCGCCATGCGCTCGAACGTTTGCGTGCTCACGCCGCCCCCGTTTCGATCACGGGATTCTCGAGCACGCCGATGCCGCCGATCTCGATGCGCACGACGTCGCCGGCTTGCAGATAGCGCGGCGGATTGAAGCCGATGCCGACGCCGGCCGGCGTGCCGGTGGCGATGATGTCGCCGGGCAGCAGCGTGATGCCCGCCGAGATCGTCTCGATCAAGGTCGGGATGTCGAAGATCAGGTCGCGCGTGTTGGCATTCTGGCGCAGCTCGCCATTGACCCAGCAGCGGATCGGCGTGTCGGCCAGATCGACCTCGTCGGCGGTCACGGCCCAGGGGCCCATCGGACAGAAGGTGTCCTGCGATTTGCCGATCAGCCATTGCTTGTGCTTGCCCTGCAGGTCGCGGGCGGTCACGTCGTTGACGATGGTGTAGCCCCAGACATGGTCCAGCGCTCGCGCCGCGGCTGATGCCGCGCCCGCCCTTGCCGATGATGACCGCGAGTTCGGCCTCGTAGTCGACCGCCGGCTGACGCCGCGGATCGATGCGGATCGGCGCGCCGGGGGCGATGACGGATTCCGGGACCTTGGAGAAGATGATGGGCGCGTCCGGCACGGCGCCGGACGCGGCGCTCGGAATCGAAGCCGCTGCGGGCGAATTCGTGGGCGTGCTCGTGATAGTTCTTGCCGACGCAAAAGATGTTGCGGCGCGGCCGGGGCAGAGGTGCCTCAAGCACGACGTTCGCAACATCGACCGCGGCGGTTGCGGCCAAGGGCGGGTCGACTTGCCCATCGAACAAACGGAGGTACGAAGCAAAAGCATCTGGCGGCGCGGGTTCGATCCGGCGCAGATCCGCCGAAACGCTGCCCACGATCATCATTTCAGGCGCGCGATAGCTCGCCAGTCGCACGCCGCCTCCCTTTTTTGAATCAATTTGACCCAATATTTTGAAGCAATTATGGAGCGCTGACATGTTCGAGTCAATCAAAGCGACTCCAAGGCAGACCGAGCAACTGTCGCGTCTGATCAAGCAAAGACTAGCATCGCCGCCTCTTAGTTAGAGGCTGTGCCTAACGAGAATTGGATTCGACGTAGGTAGATTGATTTTGGCCGCCAGCTTCGATCCGACACTGAACTTTTTCAGCTTGCTGTTCGGTCTGATCGCCGCGCGGTTCAAGTCACCGGCTCGGCTTGAAGCTGAAGCCAACATCCCAAACTCAGTTGGGCATACTTCGCCGGCGGATGCGCAAACGTCTCGCTCTGAACAGCCTGGATCGTTAGCTGTTCGTTGGAAGCTATCGGATATTTCCATCCGTCGTCCGCTGTTGATGCCAAAAATGTCTTTCGGATGGAATGGGTGATGAATTCGGCTCGCATGGCGGCGGCAACTATCTCGGTACGCTTGTTCCTGGCCGACTTCTGCCGAGTTTCATCTCGGAAGCGTGGCGCTCAGGAAAGAATGCAGCAAGCCGAAGCGGAATATGGCGCCTTTGCGTAGTACACTTTGACTGTCTCGACTTTAGCCTTATGCTATTGGATTCGTTAGAAAATTCTCAGGCTGTCAGTAGTGATTGCGGCGGGACGCAGCCCATTCGCCCCAGAGAATGTTGGATTTCAGGACCGTTCGCTCCGCCAGCCAGTCCGCACTGCCGGAGACCTGTGCGCCCGAGAGCGAGTATTCTCGCCGGAATCCGCCTTTTTTGCGTCGAATCCGAAGCGGGAGACCGGCCTTTACAGAAGCAAAAGCCCATTTCCGCCCGGCATTCTCCGGCGGGCGTTCGTGCGCTTCGGTTTTTGGTGACGATCTAGTGTTCCGTCACTGACGGTCGATTCACAAGCGGGGCGAAGTGTGCGAGTCTTGCAACATGGGCAAGATCGAACGCATCGAGGTTTCCGCTTCGGATCGAGCGCGACTTGAGGGCTTGGTCCGGGATCGCAACACACCGCAGAAGGTGGTCTGGCGCGCGCGGATCGTGCTGTTGGCGGCGCCGGAGAACGGCCGGTGGGCGGTCGTCGCCGCCGTCGGCAAGAGCATGCTGACGGTCCGGCGCTGGCGCCGTCGCTATCGCGACAAAGGCGTCGAGGGGCTTCTGAAGGACGCGACCCGCCCGCCGCGGCGCAAGCCGCTGTCGGCGGAAACGGTGAAGCGGGTGGTCGCCATGACGCTCAACACCAAGCCGCCGGGGGCGCGACGCACTGGAGCGTCCGCACGCATGGCCAAGGCGGCCGGCCTCTCGCACGTCGTCGATCCAGCGGATCTGGAAGGCGCACGGGCTCAAGCCGCATCTGACGGCGGACCTTCAAGCTGTCGCGCGACCCCCAGTTCGCCGAGAAGGTCGCCGACATCGTCGGCCTCTACCTCAACCCGCCGGACAAGGCGCTGGTGCTGTCGGTCGACGAGAAGAGCCAAATCCAGGCGCTCGACCGCACCCAGCCGGGACTGCCGATGAAGAAAGGGCGCGCCGGGACGATGACGCACGACTACAAACGCCACGGCACGACCACGCTGTTCGCCGCGCTCGACGTGCAGACCGGCAAGGTCATCGGCCAATGCCTGCCGCGGCACCGGGCGAGCGAGTTCCTGCGCTTCCTGCGCAAGATCGACAGGCAGTCGCTGCCGCATCTCGATCTGCACCTCGATCCTCGACAACTACGCCACCCACAAGACGCCGACGGTCAAGCGCTGGCTCGAGAGGCATCCGCGCTTCCATCTCCACTTCACGCCGACCTCCGCCTCTTGGCTCAACCTGGTCGAGCGCTTCTTCGCCGACATCACCGACAAGAGCATCCGCCGCGGCGTCTTCCACAGCGTCGCCGAACTGGAGAAGGCCATCATGACCTACCTCGATCACCACAATGCCCACCCAAAGCCCTTCGTCTGGACCGCTCCGACCGGCACCATCCTCGAAAAAGTCGCCCGTGCAAAACAAGCGTTAGAGTCGGTACACTAGCCCTCGCGTCGTTCCCCAAGGTAAGAAGCGTCGCCCGAAACCTTAATGAGCCGGCGTCGCCTCCCGAATCGCCGGCCGAGTATCACCGCCGAACTTAACTACGAAGGCCGCGCGTATGCCGCGACGGTGGGCTTCGATCCGGCCGATGGCTGGCTCGGCGAAGTATTCGCGCACGGCGCCAAAGTGGGATCGAGCATGGATGGCATCCTCGATGACGCGTGCATCGCGCTGTCGTTACTGCTGCAGTATGGCGTCGAGCCAATGGCGCTCGCGTCAACCATGGGTCGACTTGGCGGCCGAAAGACGCCCGCTTCGATAATCGGTGCACTCGCCGATCTGCTCGCGCGGGAGTCGCTGAAGTGAGCGAGTCCCCGCCTAGCCAGCGTGATGCGCAGTGCTCACCAGAAATTGGCGCACCAATATTGTGGCCCCACGAGAGGGCACGCTGTACCGATCCCTTCCCTTTGCGAACAAGATAAGCCGCCGCCCGGTCGGCCCAGGCGGCGGCGTGAGGTCGGTTCAATGATGGGGCGGGCTTACGCGATCCGGTATACGCGCGGCCCGTCCTCGGCTTTCTCGGAGGTGACGGAGAGCCCGAGCTTCTTCTTGAGGGCGCCGGCGATTGCGCCGCGCACGGTGTGGCGCTGCCAGCCCGTGGCCTTGACGATCTGGTCGATGGTGGCGCCATCCGGGCGCTGCAGCATTGCGATCAGCTTGGCTTGCTTTGTGCTTTCGCGCGGCTTTGCGCGGGATATTCGATGCGGGCTTGCCGGTGCGGCGACTTGCGGGTTGTTTCTGCGTGGTCTTGGACATGGGAACCTTTTGGTTGTTCGACAGCCCGGGAATCGAGCTGTTTCTACCGGCTCAAGCCCCGGCTCCATTGCGAGGCCGGGGCGACCGTGGTTCCAGGTCCAATAGGCGGACCATTCGCTCTTTGCCGCACCGACATCAAGCAAATTGCGCGATTATTTTGTTGCTTTGTCGACAGTCCGGCGATCGTCCGATTGACCGCCGGAGGGCGCTTTAGTGCGCGGCCCGAAGCCCACGCCGACCCGCCTCAGGCATCTGCGCGGCAATCCCGGCAAGCGGCGGATGAACGGCGCGAGCCGCGGCCCGCGATCTGCATCCCGTTGTGTCCGCGCGAGCTGAGCCTGGCAGCGAGGAAGGAATGGCAGCGCATTGCGCGGCAGCTTGCGGCGATGCGCGTGCTGAGCGAACTCGACCGCGCCGTGCTCGCGGCCTATTGCTCGGCCTACGGCCTCTGGCTCGAAGCCGTCGCGGCGATCCAGAAGCATGGTGCCATGGTCAAGTCGCCCTCGGGCTTCCCCATGCAGTCGCCCTACATGGCGGTCGCCAACAAGCAAATCGAGATCATGATCCGCATCGCCGCCGAGTTCGGTTTGACGCCGTCAAGCCGCTCGCGGGTTTCCGCCGGCAAAGCCCCGGCTCCGTACGTCAATACCGAGCAGCAGGCCGGCGAAGAGTCCGATCTTGACTCCTTCCTTGCGGCGAAGCCATCCTGGTTCAACTGACCCTGCGGGCGACTACGCGCGCGCCGTCGTGTCCGGCGGGATTGTTGCTCGCCGGCTGGTGCTGTCTCGCCTGCGAGCGCCACCTGCGCGATCTTGAAACCGGGCTCGATCGCGGGCTGAGGTTCGACCAGGAGGCGGCGCCCTACGCGATCCGCTTCTTCGGCTTTCTGCGGCATCGAAAGGTGAGTGGGCGAAGATGCCGCTGGCGCTCGAGCCGTAGCAGAAGTTCAACGTCGGCTCGGTGTTCGGCTGGAAGCGCGCCGACGGTACCCGGCGCTTGCGCACGGTCTATGACGAGGTCGGGCGCAAGAACGGCAAGAGCACCCTCTGCGCCGGCGTCGGCATCTACTGCCTGTGCACCGACGGCGAGGAGGGCGCCGAAGTCTACGCCGCGGCCACGAAGAGGGATCAGGCGCGCATCACGAGCTGCGCGGATTGCTCATGATCGGATGATGGATTGCATCCGCCTCGCACAACGACGGCGCGCCCAAAGTTGGGGTGAATGCGTTCACTGCAGATTTCGCAAAAACTCGACGTAGTCGCGAGCAGATGAGGCTGAGGGTAGGCACGTTCAACGGATTTTCAAGAAGTACGCCGACGACTGCAATGGCAGTCGCACTCATTTGTCTTTGGCAAAGGGTGCTCCAGTCCCGCGGCCGATCCGGCACGACGGACGCATCACCCGGCGGCCACTTCTCGGCGGCCTCCAACATCAATATGCCTGCGGATGAATTTTTGTCAGGGACAGCGGCCGTCAAGCAATGAATTTTGAAATTTGGCGCGCTACGCCCCTGTCGCTGGGATTGCACAATGGAATGCGGTCGGAGAGACTGATGGCCGAACGCCGTAAACGCATATCAAAGGCGCGGAGAGCGCATCATGGCTAGTGACGCAAGGGTCGGCCTCGTTCTGCGCGGCGCCCTCATTTACGATTCGGAATTGGCGCCGCATGTTGGATTTGTCGGCGACATTCATATCGCGCAAGATCGAATCGCCGAGGTTGTCAAACATGGCAGACCCGATGCCGCGGATCGCCTCCTTCAGTCCGAGCAGGCCGGTGCTCGAAATCATCGACATGCGGCGCAAGCTGGTGACACCCGGATTTGTCAACGCGCACTACCATTCCGCCGACGTTTTACTCAAGGGATGTTTCGAACCCGCGCCGCTCGAGATGTGGATTTTGAACGCACTGCCGCAGTCTTACGCGCCGCGCAGTCGCGACGAGATCCGGTTGCGGACAATGCTGGGCGCCGTTGAATGCATCCGAAGCGGCATTACGACGGTACAGGATATGGTGACGCTTCTGCCGCTCGATCATGAACACGTCGACACCGTCATCGAGGCTTACGAGGCGGTCGGAATCCGGACAATTCTGGGATTGCAGGTGGCAAATGTGCCGCCGCTCGATACCGTGCCCTATTGGCGCGAGCTCATTCCGGAGGATTTGCAGCGAGTTCTTGTTCGCCGTGCCGGGCGGGCGCGCCAAGGGACCCGATCCGCTCGACGTGATCGAAAGCGAGATTCGGAGCCGGATCGAACGGCATCCGCGCCTGACTTGGGCGTTGGCGCCGTCCAGCCCAGAACGCTGCACGCGCGATCTGCTCGAACGTATCGCCGAGATGAGCGGGCGGCTCGATCTCCCGGTCTACACGCACATTTACATCTCCAAGGCCGAAGCGGTAAACGCCCGGCGCAATTTCAAGGGTGCGAATGGATCGCTTGTCGAGCTGTTGCGGACAGCCGGTCTTCTCGGACCGAAACTCTCGCTCGCCCATGGAGTCTGGCTGATGGACGAGGAAATTGCCGTTCTCGCGAAGGCTGGCGTAAACATCGTCCTGAATCCGATCAGCAACATGAAGAACAAGAACGGCGTGGCGCCGATCCGGCGGCTGATCTCCGCTGGAATCAATCTCGCACTCGGCTGCGACAATTGCAGTTGCACGGACGCGCAAAACATCTTTCAGGGCATGAAGATGTTTGCCCTGCTCGCCGCTGTTTCGGATCCTGGGATCGGCCCGCCGGACGCGGTCGATGCCATACGCGCCGCGACCGTGGGCGGCGCGCGCACCGCGGGGCTCGATGGCGACATCGGCGTCATTCGCGCCGGCATGAAGGCGGATCTGACGGTTTTCGATCTTAACGATCCGTCATTCGTCCCGCTCAACAGCGTCGCCCGGCAGATCGTCTATTCCGAATGCGGGCGCGGCGTCGATACCGTCATCGTCGACGGATGCATCGTCATGGAAAATCGCGTCATCAAGACGATCGACGAGGCAGCCCTCCATTCCGCCGTTGCGGAGACGATGCGAAGCTTCCGCCCCGAGGCCGAGCGCGTCATGGCGCGCAATCGGCAGGCTGCGTCCTATTTGCTGGCGGCCGACGAACGCACTTGGTCCCAGGACATCGGCATGCATCGCTACATTTCCCAGTAACAGGCTGATCGGCGCGTCTATGCCATGTCCCACGTTTGTCCGGGCGGGGTGCAGACGGCACTGATGACGCCGCCGCAATCGCCCTTTCCGCCTGCGGCGCTGGCCGTCGCACCCCGGCGTTAACTGACCCCTTACCTGCCAGCGGGAATTCGCATAAGCTTTCGTTTTGAAGCTCGCCATGCAGGGACCGACACGAAGCGCGAACTATTGTGGCACTGGCGGCGGTTCGAAATGAGACAACGATGCCTGCGGAAAATTTCGTTCGTTTTGTTTGCAGACTTGATCGACAACCGTCGGTGCCAACGATCGCGCCGAAAGTTTCGGTTGCGTTGGCACTGCCGGCGGCGTACGCGGAACAGTAAGGCGGCGAGCATGGTCCGGCAGGACATGCGTCAGCCGCATCGGCAAAAATCACAAGTCAGACGTGGGAGAGGATCATGACAACTCGGCTTGGACACTTCCTGATTGCCAGCGCTTTTCTCGCGGGAGCGGTCCTCAGCGGAGCGCCTTCCGCCGCTCAAACGGTGCGAATCGGCGCGATCATTCCGGGCAGCGGCCCATTCGCGATCATCGGCGAAGACGTGAAGAATGGATTCTCCATGTATTGGGACGAGGTTAACAACACCGCGGCGGGTAAGAAAATCGAGCTCATTTTCGAGGACGATACGAACAAGCCCGATGTTGGCTTGACCAAGGCCAAGAAGCTGGTCGAACGCGACGGGGTCAAGGTCCTTTCCGGCATCGTTTCGTCGAGCGTCGCTTATGCCCTGCGCGACTACGTCGTCTCGGCCAAGGTGCCGCTGGTCATCACCGTGTCCGGCGCCGACGGGCTGACGCAGCACGACGCGGCGCCCAATATTTTCCGCACGAGCGCTTCCGGCAGCCAGCAGAGCCATGTACTCGGCGAGTGGCTGTACAAGACGAAGGGCTACCGCCGCATGATCATTCTCGCGCCGAATTACGCGATGGGTTACGAGCAGACCGGCGGTTTCGCGCGGACATTCAAGGATCTCGGCGGCAAGATCGTCAAGTCCGTCTACCCGCCGCTGGGCGCGCCCGATTACGGCCCGTTCCTGACTTCGCTCGATCTGAAATCGGCCGACGTCATCGGCGTGGTCTTCGCCGGCGGCGACGCAATACGCTTCGTGCAGCAATACAAGGAATACGGCCTCAAGGACAAGATACCGCTAGTCGGCTCGGGCCTGCTCACCGACGACCTCATCCTGCAGCGGCAGGGCGATGCCGCCGTCGGTACGATCACCACGCTCAATTATACGCAGTCGCTGGACACGGCCGAAAACAAGAAATTCGTTGCCGCCTATCGCGCGAAGTTCAACCGTGCGCCCACGGCCTATGCCGAGTATTCCTATGTCGGTGCGCGCGTGATCAAGGAAGCGCTCGAAGCGGTGAAGGGCGATGCCGACAATGCGGATGCGCTGGTCGCGGCGATGAAGAAAGTTCAGTTCGTAGCGCCCCGTGGGCCTTTCAAATTCGACGAGTACAACAATCCGATCGGCACCATGTACATTTTTCAGGTGGAGAAGCAGGGCGATACGTATGTCAACAAAGTGATCGACAAGTTCGAGAACGTCTCGCAATTCTACACCTGGGGCGCCAAGGATTATCTGGCGAAACCGCGCTACAGCGATATCCCCAACAAGTGGGCTGACTGAGGCCCGGCGTACGACGTCGGCGTTACGACAGGCCGCGCCGCGTCAAGCTAACGGCGCGCAAGCCGGGCGTGCGCGTCCGCTTGCTTGAAAAGAACGGAACAGGGGAATTTTCTTGTGACCTTCTGGGTCATCCAGACGCTTAATGGCCTGTCATTCGGCGTCGTGCTCTTTCTGCTCGCCGTTGGTCTGTCACTGATTTTTGGGTTGATGCGCATCATCAATCTGGCGCATGGCTCGTTTTTCCTGCTCGGCGCCTATTTTGGACTGGTGGTGGTCGAGAAGACCGGCAGCTTCTGGTTGGCGCTGGCAGTTGCACCCGCCTTGGTCGCCATGCTCAGCGTCGTCATGCAGCGCTGGTTTCTTCACCGGCTTGGCCAGAACGAATTGGCTCAGGTATTGATGACCTTCGGCTTTTTGCTGATCATAGCCGATTTGTCGCTATGGGTCTGGGGCGGCGAACCGCGCACCCTGCCGAGGCCCGCAATTCTCGAAGGCTCGGTGCCGATTCTGGGCGCGGTATTTCCAATCTATCGGCTGGCGCTGATGGCGATCGGCAGCGTCGTCGCCATTTTGCTGTGGCTGTTCATCGAGCGGACGCGGCTCGGCGCGGTCGTGCGGGCGGGCGTCGACGACGCGGAGATGGTGGGCGGCATTGGCATCGATCTGCCCAACGTGTTTTCGGCGATCTTCGCCCTCGGCGCATTTCTCGCCGGGCTCAGCGGCGTTCTTGCCGCGCCAATTCTGGGCATCGGCCCCGGTTCCGATTTCGCGGTCCTTCTGCTGGCCTTTGCCGTTGTCGTCATCGGCGGCCTGGGTAGCATGAAGGGGGCGTTCCTGGGCAGTCTCTTCATCGGCTTGGTCGACAATTTTGGCAAGGCGCTGATTCCCCAATTTTCCCTGTTCACGATCTTCGTGCCGATGGCAATTGTGCTGGCATTACGCCCAACAGGTCTGTTCGGAAGGGCGTGAGGCGGTGGTGCCAGCCAATCTCGGTCGCAGACAGGCCCTGCACTTCGCCGCAGTGCTCGCCTTCGTCGTATTGTTGGCCGTGGCCGCCCGCTGGCTGCCGCCCTATTGGCGCGGCCTGGTGATCGAGGCGCTGATTTGGGCTTTGTTTGCCATGAGCCTTGATCTGCTGCTCGGCTATACCGGCTTGCCGTCGCTCGGCCATGCCGCATTTTTCGGCGTCGGTGCCTATATCGCCGCGATCGCCGCAGTGAAGTTCGCACTCAATTTTTGGTTCGCCGCAGCTTTGGGCATCGCTGGCGGCGCCGCCGTCGCCGCCCTGACCGGCGCCATTGTGCTGCGAACGCATGGCGTGTTTTTTTTGATGATTACGCTCGCCGTGGCGCAAATTCTGTGGGCGGTTGCCTATGGCTGGCGCGACGTGACCGGCGGCGACGACGGGCTGCGCGGTCTTGCGCGCTCGGCCTGGACCCTGGGCGGGATCGATCTCTCCCGCGGGGAGAATTTCTACTATGTGACGCTGGTCGTATTCGCGCTGAGTGCCGGTGCGATGTCGCTGCTCGTTGCTTCGCCGTTCGGCCACGCGTTGAAGGGTGTCCGCGAAAGCCCCGCGCGCATGAGCGCGCTCGGCTATCATGTGTGGAGCTATAAGCTGCTCGCTTTCGTTCTTGCAGGCCTGTTCGCGGCGATCGCCGGGGTCTTGCACGTGCGGTACAAGAATTTTGTCAGCCCCGAAAGCCTGAGCATCGTCGTTTCCGCCGAGGTGCTATTGATGGTCATCGTCGGCGGCGCGGGCACGTTGTTCGGCTCGGTCATCGGCGCTTTTGCAATCGTGTTCCTCAGCAACTGGTCGAGCGCCTATACCGACCGCTGGGTGCTGATACTCGGCGTCATCTACGTGCTGGTGGTCATCGTGGCGCCTGAGGGAATTGTCGGGCTCGGGCGCGATCTCGCGGCAAGGCTGCGCGGGCGGGCGACGTGAATCCACTGGTTGTCACCGATGTCAGCCTGCGCTTCGGCGGCTTGGCGGCACTGTCCCAGGTGTCGCTCGCCCTTGAGTCCGGCGAACGGCGCGCGCTGCTTGGGCCCAATGGTGCCGGCAAGACAACGTTGTTCAACGTCATCGGCGGCCAGCTTCGGCCCGACCGGGGCCGAATTCGAAATTTTTGGCGAGGACGCCACTGCATTGGCGCCATATCAGCGGGCGCATCGCGGCCTGGCGCGCACGTTTCAAATCACCAGCCTGTTCCCGCGGCTCACGGCAGAAGATAACGTGCTGCTCGCCATCACCGGACTCGACCGGAGACGTTACCTCATGCATCGGCCGATCCGCGGCCATCGCGACTTGTGCGAGCGCGCGATCGGGCTGCTGGGCACATGGGGGTTGGAAGCGATTGCACGCGAGCAGGTGAGGAATCTTTCCTATGGCGACCAGCGGCAGCTCGAAATCGTCATGGCGCTCGCCAACGAACCGAGGTTGCTGCTACTAGACGAACCTACGGCCGGCCTCTCGATCAGCGAAACCAAGGCGGTGACATCTCTGGTCGGGCGGCTCAAGCGCGGTATGACGATCCTGTTCATCGAGCACGACATGGACGTCGCATTCGAGCTCGCCGATCGGATCACGGTGCTGAGCGGCGGTACGATCGTCGCCGACGGATCGCCCACGGAAATCCGCGACAATCCCAAAGTCCGCGAGATTTATTTCGGCGGCGAGCGGATTTGAGGTCGGCGGTGCTCGAGGTCCACGACATACACACCTACTACGGCGATAGCTACGTGCTGCAGGGCGTTTCCTTGAGCGTGGCGCCGGGGCAGGTCGTCGCCGTGCTCGGCCGCAACGGCGTCGGAAAGACGACGCTGGTGCGATCCATCATCGGCTTCGTGCCGCCGCGACGTGGCCGGGTGACGTACAAGGCCGAAGATATCACCGGCATGCCGCCGCACCGGATCGCGCGCCTCGGCATCGGCCTCGTGCCGCAGGGCCGGCGTATGTTTCCGTCGCTCACGACGCGCGAGACGCTCGATGTGGGACGCATCGTCAGCCGTTGGGACAAGAATCGGCGCGGCTGGACGATCGCGCAAGCCTTCGAGGCATTTCCGCGCCTGCGCGAGCGTGCCGACCAACGCGCTGGGCGGCTATCCGGCGGCGAGCAGCAAATGGTGGCGACTGCGCGCGCCCTCGTTGGCTATCCCGATCTATTGCTGCTCGACGAGCCCACGGAGGGCCTCGCACCGATTCTGGTCGAGCAGATGGAAAGTATTATCGCTGGCCTTAAGAAAGACGGTATCGGCATTCTACTGGTTGAACAGCGCGTGCCCGCTGCACTACGGCTTGCCGACATCGTCATCGTCATGAGCAAGGGACGCATCGTCTTTCGCGGCACGCCCGACCAGTTGCGCGCCGATGGCGAAACGCGGGAACGGTATCTGGGGCTATAGGACAGGTCCTCGCGAACTTGCCCAAATTTCGAGAGCGACGCGCTGTATTCCGCCGTCAATACCGCTGAGCCACGTTACGCTCGCTCGAAAACGACCGCGGCGCCGAACGCCTCCTGCGCCGGTACGACAAGGCGGCCATCGTGCTCGGCAAATCGAATTCGACTCTCCCTGAGCCTAGTCGCCATTCCAGGCAAATCGGCGGTCGTGAACGCAAAGCCGGCCAGATAAGCCCCCTGGTGCACCGGCGCGCCCGGCAGTTGCGTGGGCACTTCCGCCGCCGGCATGATCGTGACCTTGGAAACGCGTGGCAGCTTGAATACACGATTGCTGCCCCGGCGCTCGCACTTGGCGCCCGTGAACTTTTCGTAGCGCGCCGCCGCCTCGTCGGGATCGGCCACGGCAAGATAGACATCGGATAGCGCCGTAACTTTGTTGGGGTGGCCGATGTAGCGCGGCTGATGGATATATTGTGGCGTGACGTGGTAGGCCGCCTGTATGAGGCCTTCGGGCGTCGCATTGTAGTCGAAATGCACGCAATCGAATTTTGCGGTGCGCATACCCTCTGGCGTGTCGAGATCGCGCTTCAGCGGGATGACGCCGGACGTGCCAATTCCAACGGAGCGTAGGCGCGCATCGACAACGCGAGCGTCGCCGCATCCGAAGCAGATGATGTGTGCGCCCTCAAAGCGCTTGAGGAACTTGCCGCAAAACAGGTCGTATTTGTCCTTGTCGACGTGAGCGACGATCTCGAGATAATTGTCAGGAAAGATGGCGCAGCGGTTGCCGCTGCCATAGGGGATTTCCGGTTCACCCGGCTTGCGCGCCCCGGAATGCATGGACAGCGGCGTCAGGATGAAGCCGAATGCCTCGAACCGCTTGGCCGCGGCGCCGATATCTTCGACGACCAAGCCAACATGATTCACGCTGTCGATATCGGCTTCCATAGGTTCGCCCCTCCGTTGTGCGCCACCAAGAATTGTTCCCGGCCCACTCGCTATCTTGACGGCCGATGCATGCACGCTATTACTTTGCGCAAGACAGGAACAGTGACTATTGAGCCGAAGTACAGTAATGAGCTCGCGGGAACTCTGCGACCAGGGCACCAACCGTGCCGTTCGCTCAGCGTATTGATGACAATCGTGCTACCATGGGCAAGCGCCGCGATTGACGAATCGAATAGGGCAATCCGTCGGCATCGATGACGCGGACTACGCGCTGCTCCAAATCCGCGGGTGTTGCCGACGCCTGGGCTGTTTTGATATCGGACCACTCAACTTCGCTGTCGTCAAAGACAGCATAGGCTAGATCCGTGAAGGTGCCGCCGATGTCGGTCGCAACTCGGTTGTGCCTACCGAGAGTTGGATTCGATGTGGACAGATTGATTTTGGCCGCTAAGCTTCGATCCGATGCTGCACTTTGTCAGCTTGCTATTCGGCCTGTTCGCGGCGCGGTACTTCGACGGGTCCTCAAGAAATACGCCGACTACTACAACGGTAGCCGCACTCATTTGCCTTTGGGGAAGGATGCTCCGGTCCCGCGACCGATTTCAGCTTGGAGGACGCATCACCCGGCTGCCAATCCTAGGTGGCCTTCACCATCAATATGCCCGCGGATGAATTTGCGGTAGGCACAGGCCTCAACAGCCAAGGCCTCAGCTTGTCGGTGCGGTGCGGCCGCCGTCGGCACGGCGGTGGCACGTCGCCATTCGGCCCTATAGCCGCGCAAAGACCTCGTTGCGCTCTTCGCAACTTAACCGAGCGTCAACCGGGAAGTACGACGTCGACGTCGAACTCGACGAGCATGTCGGCCATGGCAAGGCCGCTCACGATGAGGCCCGTGCCGCAGGGGTGGACGCCGCGCAGATGGCGCGCGACCGTATTGTAGACCGCCTCACGATGGGCCCGGTCGAGCAGATAGGTCGTAACCTTGCAGACGCAGGAGAGGTCGCCGCCTGCTTCCTCGATCAAGATCTTGAGATTCTTCATGGCCTGGTCGGCTTGTGCCGCGACATCGCCTTGCCCGACGAACTGACCGGAGAGATCGAAACCGGTGAGGCCGCCGAGGAACAGATGTTGTCCCGATGCACGCACCATCAGCGCAATGTCATAGTCGATGCTCTGATTCGGCCAGCGGCCTTTCGTGTTCCTGATGCGCATGCGCTGATGTGTCATGGTCTGCTCCTGAAGGGTTATCCGGAGCATAGCGTGTTCGCATTGTCGAGAGGAGCAGACTGTGCTAGGCGTTCCAGTCAAGGCACGGCGTCGGTGCCGTGCGTTCAGGGGGAGGACCGCAATGGCCGAAACGCAGACCTCGCGCCGCTTCTTTCTCAACGGCCTGCTGGCGGCAAGCGGCGGAGCGACTCTCGGTCCTGCCGCGCTCGCCGCGTTGGATGCCGCGGTGTCGCGTGCCGCGGCGCAGCCGGTGCCCGGCGGTCCGGTGCCGCCGCTTCAGCTGGTCTTCCCGAACTGGCCGGACTTCATCGAGATCAGCCGTCTTTTGAGCCGAAGCTGGAGCCGGCTCGGCATTTCTGTTTCTCTGCGGCAGGGCACGCTCGAGAGCCTGCTCGCGGAAGTGATCGGCGAGCACAAGGTGCCGCATGCCGTCGCGATTTCGTGGGGCGGTGCGCCCGATCGGCTCGACCCCGACTATTTCCTCAGCGAGTTCTTTCACTCGCGGCGCGCGGTTCCCAAGGGTCTCAACTACGGCCACTACAAGAACGAGGAATACGACAAGCTGGCCGACGCGCAGCGCGCCGAAATGGACCCCGACAAACGTCGTGATATGGTCATGAAGCTGCAAGCGATGCTGGCCGGGCGAAATCCTGCCATCGTCATGCTTCATCGCAGCGCGACCCAAGCCTACAACAAGACGCGCTTCGAGGGAATGGTCGACGTTCTCGGCTCGGGATTCGCGATGCCGTATATCCCGTGGTCCTACCTCAAGATGAAGCCGCTGACCGGCCGAAAGATCGTTCGCGTTACGAACATCTACGACATCGTGACGCTCAATCCGTTCGCGACGCCCGAAATCAATAATTCCACGACGCTGCGGTGGATGTACCCGACATTCGTCATTCGGGGTCCGGACACGAACTTGCAGCCCTGGGCGGCGGAGAAGTGGAGTGTCGTCGACCCGAAGACGATCGATCTCGTCCTTCGCGACGGAATGATGTTCGACGACGGGAAGCCGGTGACTGTCGAAGACGTGAAATTCACGTTCGACTACATCCTCAAGTGGAAGTTTCCGGCCTTGGCGCGCGTCTCGGACAGCGTCGCCAGCGTCGAGATCAAGAGCCCGCGCGAGGTTCGCATCAATCTCAAGCAGCCTTCGGCGCCGTTCGTGCCCAGCGTGCTCACATTCGCGTTCATCGCGCCCAAGCATGTTTGGGAGAACGTGCCGGCGGACCTGAAGTCGCCCGCCGATTGGCCCAATGTGAAACCGATCGGATACGGCGCGTTCCGCTTCAAGGAATGGCGCAAGGGCGAGTATTTGCACTTCGACGTTAACAAAGGCTTCTTCACGCCGCCCAACATCGACGGTGTGATTTGGCTGGTCGTGCCCAATATCGAGAACCAGCTGGCGATGATGGAGCGCGGCGAGGCCGACATGATCGGGTGGACGATCGACTCCGAGCAGGCGAAGCGCCTGCGCGGGCACCCGGACCTGGCGGTGCGCACGGTGCCTAGTCATGGTTTGCACGAAGCCCGCTTCAACCTCGAAATGGCCCCGGTCAGCGACGCAAGGTTCCGGCTGGCGCTGCAATACGCGACCAACCGCAGCGAACTTTTGGACGTCGTCTTCGGCGGCCTCGCGGAAGGGGCGAACAACACGTTCATTGCGCCAGCAAGCAAATTCTGGACAAATCGGGACCTTGCCAACGTCGAGTTCTCGATCGACAAGGGTCGCAAAGTGCTGGCGGACGCCGGATACAGCTGGGATGGCGAGGGCAAGCTGCGCTATCCTAAGAACTAGGCCGCCGTCCGACATCGTGCCGGCGAGCGAGCGACTAGCGAGTTTAGGCGAATGCGGAGCATTGCCTCTCGCTGGCCAAGGGCGGGGCGATCTTGGGACGGCAGCGCAAAGCTTCACAACCCGAAGACCAGGCTTGGCGAAACGCTCTCGCCAAGCGCCTCGTTCAGACGATCGTTACGATCTGGATTCTGGCCACGCTCAATTGGTTGATGTTCCGGCTCTTGCCGGGCGACCCCACGACGATGCTGCTCGGGACGGGCCAATTGCCGGCCGATGCAGTCGAGCAGCTGCGCCGTGAATGGGCGCTGGACGATCCCTCCTGGGTTCAGTACCTGCGCTACATCGGCAATCTTTTGGCCGGAAATTTCGGCATCTCGTTCGTATTCCGTCAGCCGGTCCTCGATGTACTGCTGCCGGCTTTCGGCAATACGGTCCTGCTGATGCTGCCATCGGTTGGCCTGGCAATCGCTCTCGGCCTGGTTGCCGGCTCGTGGTTGGGGTGGCGACGCGGCACGGCGGTGGAGACGCTCGGTAGCATCATCGTTCTGGTGCCACGCGCGCTGCCGGCGTTCTGGATCGGCATGGTGGTGCTGCTCGTCTTCGCCTATACATTGCATTGGTTCCCGTCGGGCGGCATTCGCACACCCGCCTTTGTGCCGGAGACCTGGCTCGAGGCCCTTCCGGGCTATGACGTCGCCCGCCATCTGATCCTTCCGGTCCTCGCAGCGGTCCTTTATTTCGTCGCCGATCCCTTGATGATCATGCGTACCGCGATGCTGGAAGCGCGGTCGGAAGATTTCGTGGCATACGCAACGGCACGCGGCCTTTCGGAGACGCAGGTGATGCGTCTCGCGCGCCGCAACGCACTGCTTCCAGTGATCACCTACGTCGCGATCATGGTGAGCTTCGCGTTCGGCGGGCAGGTTTTGCTCGAGATCGTCTTCTCTTGGCCCGGAATGGGCCGGCTGATGGTCAACGCCGTCACGCAACGCGATTATCCTGTGGCCCAGGCGGCGTTCCTCCTGATGGCGGTCATCGTCGTATTGGTGAATCTCGGCGTCGATCTCATCTATCAGTGGCTCGATCCACGGATTCGCGATGCGTAATCGAGTGCCGCTGGGGCTCCAGGGTACCGCGGGCCGGATCGGCGTCGCTCTGGTACTCGCATTTGTCGCGGTGGCGGTCGCGGCGCCGGCGCTGGCTCCCTACGATCCACTCGCGCTCAACTATCTGCCGGGCAACAGGCTGCCGCGCCTTCAGCCGCCCGACGCGCAGTTCCTGCTTGGGACGACCGATCGCGGTCGCGACATCTTGAGCCAGCTGTTGCTGGGCACGCGCGTCTCATTGCTGGTAGGCGTGCTTTCGGCGGCAACGATTGTATTCATCGGCACCAATATCGGCCTCGTGTCGGGATATTTCGGGGGGCGGATCGACGCGCTCCTGATGCGCTTCACGGATATTGCATTCGGCATCCCGTTCCTGCCATTCGCGGTCATACTCGTGGCACTGCTCGAGCCGTCGATCTGGAACATCGTGCTGACGATTTCTTGCCTGCTGTGGCGCTCCGCGGCGAGGGTGATCCGCGCGCAGACGCTGAGCCTCAAGGAGCGCGCGTTCGTGCGCGCGGCGGCAATCGCCGGCGCCTCGCATATCCGCATTCTCTACATGCACATCTTCCCGAACGTGTTGCCGCTAGCACTGCTCTACGTCGCGCTTGGCGTGGCTTATGCCGTTCTCGCCGAGGCGAGTCTGAGCTTTCTCGGCTTCGGCGACCCGAACATGATCTCCTGGGGCACGATGCTGTATGACGCGTATCTGGCGGGCGCGATCAGCCGCGCGTGGTGGTGGACGCTGCCGCCCGGCTTGTGCATCTCCCTGTTCGTGATTGCGGTGTTCCTCATAGCGCGGGATCTGGAGAGCGCGGTCGATCCGCGACTGCGGATATGACGCTGCTCGCCGTCGACGGACTCGAGGTGCGCTACGGCCCGGTGACCGCGGTGCGCGGCGTCTCGCTTCGGGTCGAGGCGGGCGAAACGCTCGGGCTCGTCGGCGAATCCGGCTGCGGCAAGACGACATTGGCGCTGGCCATCCTCGGGTTGCTTCCCCCCGCCGGCACCGTCTCTCACGGCCGCATCGCGTTTGACGGCGTCGATTTGCTCGGCCTCGACCCGCGCGATTTGCGCCGACGGCGTTGGGTCGATCTCGCCTACGTGCCGCAGGGCGCGATGAACGCTCTCGATCCGGTGCGCGATCTGCGACATCAGTTCGGAATCACCTGGCGGGCCCACCGGCCGAGATCGGAGGAGATGGAGCGCCGCACCGACGAGCTTTTTCGCCGCGTCGATCTGGACCCACGCTGGCTCGCGCAGTTTCCGCATCAGCTCTCGGGCGGGATGCGTCAGCGCGCGGTGATCGCGCTGGCGCTGCTGTTCGCGCCACGCTTGCTCGTCGCCGACGAGCCGACGACGGAACTCGATGTCATCGTTCAGCGCCAAGTGCTAAGACTGCTCAGGGAGCTCCAGCGGGAACGCGGCACGGCCATGCTGTTCGTGAGCCACGATATCGGCGTCATCGCCGAGGTCTGCACACGCGTCGCGATCATGTATGCGGGAGAGATCGTCGAAAGCGGCGCAGCCGACGCGGTGTTGAACCGGCCGGCGCACCCCTATGCCATGGGCCTGCGCCAGGCCTGCCCCGATATCCGTGATCCGGGAAAGCGACTGGCGAGCCTTGCCGGAGCTCCGCCGTCGCTGGCGCCGCCGCCGGTCGGATGCGGCTTCGCGCCGCGCTGCCCGTTCGCGCTCGATCTGTGCCGCAGCGCGACACCGCGCCTTGAGTCGATCGGAGACGGCCGGCTTGTTGCCTGTCATCGTGCGCGGGAGAGCGATGTGCTGTCGCGCGCGGCCGCGCTGCCGGAGACCTGGCGTGCAGTCGCCTGATATCCTCACCGCCGATGCGGTAAGCAAAATCTTTTCAGCTCGCCGCCGCACGGTTCTGGCGGTCGATCGCGTGTCCTTCTACCTTTCGCGAGGCCGGGTGCTGGGCATCGTCGGCGAAAGTGGAAGCGGCAAGAGCACTTTGGCGAACATCCTCGTCCGGGCCGAGCGGCCGAGCGCCGGGCGCATCTTGTTTCACGGCAAAGATATCGCTGGGCTGGATCGGGCGGGCTTGAAAGCGTTCCGGCGTTCGGTGCAAATGATCTTCCAGGATCCGTTTGCATCGCTCGATCCCCGTTTCACGGTCGCGCGCACCGTTGCGGAACCTCTCGTCATTCACCGCATGGGCGACCGGGCCACGCGGCGCCGACGCGTGATCGATGCCCTCGAAGCCGCCGAACTCAAGCCGGGCGCTGCGTTTCTCGATCGTCTGCCGCACCAGCTCTCGGGCGGGCAACGCCAGCGCGTTGCGATCGCGCGGGCTCTCGTGCTCGACCCGGAAATCGTGATCGCCGACGAGCCGGTATCGATGCTCGACGTCTCGGCTCGCGCCGGGGTGCTGGACCTCCTGCGCAACCTCGTCCGCGAGCGCGGGCTCGGCATGGCCTTCGTCACGCACGACCTGTCGCTGATCAGCTCGATCTGCAGCGAAGTTGCGGTCGTATACCAGGGCCGGTTCGTCGAGACCGGCCCGCCCGCGGCGTTGCTATCTTCGCCACTTCATCCCTATACCCGCGCGCTGATCGCTTCGATTCCGGTACCGGACCCGACGGCCGAGCGGCCCGAACCGGCAATGATTCGCGCGCCGCGGGCGGCGGTGGGATGCGCCTACGCACCGCGCTGTCCGCACGCGGCCGCGCCATGCGATCTTGAGCCGCCACCGCTCGCCGTTGCCGGAGCCGGCCGCGCAGCAGCCTGCGTGCGGCTGGCCGAGATCAAAGGTGCACACTGACGCCGCCGGCCGACCGGCGATAGGAGGACCCATGAACAGAGATCGCGAGCTGCTTCTCAAGCGAATCGACGACGACAAGGACCGGTTGGTCCGTGCGTTTCAGGATTTCACGCGCATCGACACCATGAATCCGCCCGGCGACACGCGCGCCGGCGCGGCGTTTCTGAGCCGGCTCCTCGACGATCAGGGCGTCCCCTACAAGGTGATCGCACCGCAAGAGACCATGCCCAACATCCTGGCGAGTGTCGCAATGAAAACGCCCGGGCGACATCTCGTGCTGAACGGCCACATCGACGTTTTCCCCGCCGGCGATCGCAAAGCGTGGTCGCGCGATCCGATGTGCGGCGATATCGTCGATGGCCGCGTGTTCGGTCGCGGCACCGCCGACATGAAATGCGGTACCACGGCATCCATATTCACCTTCTTGTATCTCCATCAGCTGCGCGACCGACTAAAGGGCAGGCTGACCGTTACGCTAGTCTCGGACGAGGAGACCGGCGGTGTCTGGGGAACCGGATATCTTCTCGAGAAGCACGGCTCGGAGGTCTTGGGCGATTGCGTGCTGAACGGCGAGCCCAGCAGTCCATGGACCGTCCGCTTCGGCGAGAAGTCACCGCTTTGGCTGACGTTCCGCGTCCGCACGCCGGGGGCGCACGGTGCCTATCCCCACGTCTCGAAAAGCGCCACGAAAATTGCCGCCCGGTTGATGCTGGATCTCGAAACGCTCGAAAAGCTGCGCCCGGACGTGCCCGAAGCCGTCGCCCGCGCCATGGCCAAGCCCGAGGTCCGTGCCGCGATCGAGCGCGGCCTCGGCAAAGGCGCATGCGATGTGATGGAGCAAATCACGGTGAATTTCGGCACTGTGCGCGGCGGCCTCAAGGTCAACATGCTGCCCGGCGAATGCGTCGTCGAGGCCGATATCCGCCTGCCGGTCGGTGTCGACCAGGGCGAAGTACGTGCCGCCGTCGCCCGCATACTCGAACGATATCCCGAGGTCTCGGCCGAGGAAGGCAAGCACCGGACCTTCAACGCCAACTGGTCGCCGCCCGAGCACGAGATGCTGCGGCTGATTCAGGATAATGCCGAAGCGCTCGGAGGCGCGCGGCCGGCGGCAACCCTAACGCTCGGTGGGACCGACTGCCGCTTCTGGCGCGACAAAGGCGTGCCAGCTTACGTCTATGGATGCACGCCGGGACGGATGGGAGCGCCTGACGAGTCCGTGTTGGTCAGCGAGTTCCTACACATCGTAAAGACCCACGCGCTGTGCGCGTTCGACTATCTCAGCCATGATTGAGGCTGAGTGCGGCGGGGCGGTTGGCGGGCTTGTGGCAAGTGGGACTTGCCGCCTTGCGGGGTGTCCTTACCAGAAATTCATCCACGGACGTACCGATGGTGGAGGCCGCCGAGAATTGGCCGTCGAGTGATGCGTCTCTCATTCTGGATCGGTCGCCGTGCGGGAGCGTCTTTGGCCAAAGAGGAGCGTCTTTGGCCAAAGACAGGTGAGGGCGGGTGCTATTGTACAACTGTCCCTGTTGCAAAATCAATAATACATAGAGAACATGGTGTTGCAGGATCGACTGCCGTAGCGTCGCCGGCATGATCGCGCTCGTATCCGCCGTCCTATCCCTGCTGTCCTTCCTGTGTGTACCGAAAATGTCGTCTGGTTTGACTCGCTGACGAATTCGGCTAGCGTCGGCGGTCATAATCGTCTCGGTACGCTTACTCTTGGCTGACTTCCGCCGTTTTTCAGTTTGGAAGCGTAGCGCGCGGCAAGAACACAGGCATCTAGACACAGGTGATTGCGTCTTCGCGTCAGGAGCATGGGCTGTCGGAGCTAATGCCATATACCGCTGGATTCGTTGACGAATTCGCCAGACGCCGACGGCGAGAACGGCGAATAGCAACCCATTGGTCCCAGAGAATGTTGGATTTCAGGACCGTTCGCTCCGCCAGCCAGTCGCAATTTTCAACCGCGCGGAGGTGGGAGTCGCCAATTTGCCGCTGGTTTGGGCCTAATACCAACCGACAGAAGTCGTGACTCGCGCACGGGATTTCCAAGCGAGTCGGGATGTGATTCTCTATAGCGATTGATTGGCTTGGAGAATCGACATGGCGTTGGCGATTGCACGGCGGGAGCTTACAGCGGCGGAGCTGCGCTTGGCGGCGCGGCGATCGAAGGACAGCGACCAGGCGCGTCGGCTGCTGGCGATCGCCTTGGTGCTTGACGGCACGTCGCGGACCGAGACAGCGCGACTGACCGGCGTGGACCGCCAGGCCGTGCGGGACTGGGTGCTCCGCTACAACGCGGCGGGTGTCGAGGGCTTGCGCGACCGGCCGCGGTCGGGGCGGCCGGCGCAACTGACCGCGGCACAGCTCGCCGAGTTGGAGCGGCTGGTCGAGGCGGGGCCGGATATCGATGTGCATGGCGTGGTGCGCGACCGGCTGCGGCCGGCGCGCTGCGTCGATCTTCGGGCCGAGATCAAGCAGCGGTTCGATGTCGAGGTGTCGGAGCGCCACGTCGGGCGGCTCCTGAAGGGGGTCGCGTTCACGCGCCTGTCGGTGCGCCCGCGCCATCCCGAGGCCGACGAAGCGGCGCAGGAAGCATTTAAAAAAACTTCGCCGACATCGTAAGAGAGGCGCTGCCCGCCGCGGCCCGCGACAAGCCGCTCGAGATCTGGTTCCAGGACGAAGCCCGCGTCGGCCAGAAGGGCACGCTCACCCGGGTCTGGGCGCGCATCGGTTCGCGCCCGCGCGCGCCGCGTGACAGCCGCTACGAGTGGGCCTACCTGTTCGGCGCCGTCTGTCCCGAACGCGCCACCGGCGTCGCCCTCGTGCTGCCCTACGCCAATTGCGAGGCGATGAAATTGCACCTCGCCGAAATCGGCCGCGCCGTGATGCCGGGCGCGCACGCCGTCCTCGTGTGCGATGGCGCCGGCTGGCACACCAGCCCCACGCTCGCCGTGCCCGAAAACGTCACGCTGGTTTGCCTGCCCGCCTACGCCCCCGAACTCAACCCGACCGAAAACGTCTGGGAATACCCGCGCAACAACAAGCTCGCAATCCGCGTCTACGACTTTTACGATGCCATCATCGACGCCTGCTGCAAGGCGTGGAACGATCTCCTCGCCATGCCCGCTAGGCTCGCCTCCATCACCACGCGCGATTGGGCAAAGGTATGATCAATTCTGTCGGTTGGTATTATTCGGCCGGTGGCAGGGGACACCGACGATTTTCTTTGCGACAAAAGCTGGACCAAACGTCCAGCGCGAAAACGCTCACTTTCGGCTGGACGTCGATTACCTGAGAAAGCTGAGTGAACAGCTCGCTTCCCAGTGGGCGCTCCGGTACTTCGGCGACTGGCATTCGCATCATCGTCTTGGCCTGAATGCACCCTGTCCCTATCGCAAATTCAGTCTGCCGAGGCAGAGCCTGGGTTCGCTTTGCGACCAACTCAGCGGCCTGTGCGCGTACGGGCAACTTATTCTAACCATTGATAGGGCGTTTGGCCTCAGTTGCCGCAGATGAATAAACGGTAGCCACAGGCGTTATCGGCTTGGCAAAGACGCTGTCGCTCGAACTCGGCCGCGACCGGATCACGATCAACACCCTTTGTCCCGGCCTGGTCGAAACGCTGCGGCTGCACAAGGTCACGGAACAATCGAGCGAAACCATGAACGCCTTGCTCGACAGCATCCCGCTCGGGCGCGTCGGCCAGCCCGAGAATATCGCGTCCGTCGTCGCCTTTCTCGTGTCGCCGCGCGGCTCCTATGTGACCGGCACCACGATCCAGGTCGATGGCGGGCTGTTCAAGGGCCTGCTCTAATCGCGGCCGAAGCCGTGCGGCAACTCGTGATCGAGCAGGAGCCAGATCGCGGCTTTCTGCCAATGCATGCCGGCATGGAGCGAAGCATTGACGCCGCCCGGCAGCGCCGCGGGTGCCACGAACTTCAACGCCCGCAAATTGGGCAGGTCGTAACGATCGACCGGGCCGGGAACGACGCGCTGGAGAATGGCCGTGACCCGCGCAACCGTGAGATAGCGTGCCAGCGCGGCGAAGGCGCGCTCATCGCCCGCGACGACGGTCAGATCGAGAATATCGCCCTTGTCGCCGGCGCGGCCGGTTGCGATTTCGCCGATTTTCATCGCGTCACCCACTCGACGCCGGTCGGCACGCGGTCGCGCGCGATGAGGCCGGAGACGGTTTCGATGCGCGGCCGGCGCTCGCTGCGCACGCTGCAACCGCCGGCCGGGCCGGATAACGTCAGCGCGTAGACTTCGTCTTCGACCGCCTGCGCCAACTCGCCGTCGTCGCAGCGCGCCGAAACATGGACGCGCAGTTCGGCCGGCTCGGCATTGCTCGGTTTCGACGCGGCGCCCAGCACCGAGTCGACGCCGACGAGATCGATCCGCATGTCGGACAAGGCGATTTCGCGCGCCAGACGCAGGCGCAGCACATCGGCGGCGCGCCGCGCGCGTTCGAGCGCGCCCGTGCCGGCAAAGCCGATCTCGACATCGGCGATAATGCCGCGGCGCGCGACGAAGCCGATGACCTTGAGCGTGTCGGGCCGGCCCACGCCGCGCGCGCCCGTCATGTGCACGCGATTGGCGCCGGCCGGCTCGAAATGCAGCGCGGAAAAATCGAGAATGGCGTCGGGCGTGATGTAACGCGCCGGATCGTGTACCTCGTAGAGCAGTTGCAGCGTGCATGAGACGGGATCGATGCGCCCGGGCGCGCCGTCGAGCAGGCGGATCAGCGCGTTTCCCTCTCGGTCGATATCCGCCAGCGGATAGCCGAGATCGGCAAGTTCGGCGGCGCTCAGATCGGGCTTGGCCGGATCGCTGAGATTGCCGCCGCTTAATTGGCCCGAGCATTCGAGCAGATGACCCGCCGTGAGCGCGCCGGCAACGGCGCCGGCGGGAAGATTGAGAAGCGCGACTGGCGCCGCCGCAAACAAAGACGAATCGGCGACGCGGCCCGTGATGACGAGATCGGCGCCGTTCGCGAGCGCTTCCGCGGTCGGCTCGAGGCCGAGATAGGCGTGCGCGCCGAGCCATGTGCCGTCTTCGATCGGCGCCGACCAGGCGACTTCGTTGCGCCGGGCCATGAGATCGTCGCCGAGAACGGCGGCGACCTTAAAGGCGGAGAGGCCGAGCTCCACGGCAAGACTCCGCGCCTTCTCCGCCGCCGCCAGGGGGTTGGCGGCGCCGAGATTGGTCACGATCCGGCAACCGGTGCGGGCCGCGGCCGGCAGAAGCGGCGCCAGGCGCCGGCGCAACCGGGGATCGTGGCCGGCCTTGGGGTCCGCTTCGCGGGCGCGCAGTGCGCTGATCAAAGTGCGCTCGGCGAGGCATTCCAAAGCGACAGCATCGACCTCGCCCGAGGCAGCGAGCTTCACCGCGGGCTCGATGCGGTCGCCGGCAAAACCGGCGCCGGCGCCGACGCTGCAGGTCCGCTTGCGCATCACAAGCCCATGTAGGCGCGCTGAATATCCGGGTCTTCGAGCAAGGCTTTTCCGGCGCCGGTCTTGACGACGCGGCCGCGCTCGACGACATAGGCGCGCCCGGCCATCTCGAGTGCGTCGGCGACATTCTGTTCGACGAGCAGGATCGTGAGATTGCGCGAAACAACGACCGAGCGGATCAATTCGAAAACCTTTTCGACCATCATCGGCGATAGGCCGAGCGAGGGCTCGTCGAGCATCAACAGCTTTGGGCGGCTCATCACGGCGCGCGCGATCGCGCACATCTGCCGCTCGCCGCCCGAGAGCGATCCGGCGAGCTGATCGCGCCGCTCGGCAAGGATCGGGAACAATTCGGCCACTTCTTCGAGGCTGCGTTTCAGCGTCGGGCGCGACATGGGGTTGAACGCGCCGAGTTCGAGATTTTCCCGCACCGTCATGAACGGAAACAACCTGCCGCCCTCGGGCACCATGGCGAGGCCGCGGCCGACGATCGCGTGGGCCGGCTCGCCGGCGATGTCGGCGCCGTTGAACCGGATACCGCCGCGCGACGGCTTGATCAGACCCGCGATGCTGCGCAGCAGAGTCGTCTTGCCAGCACCGTTGGCGCCGACCACGGCAACGATTTCGCCGGGCGCAACGAATAGCGAGATATCCTCGAGCACCGGCACCAAGCCGTAGCCCGACGACATCGCCACAACGCTGAGCAATTCGTTCATTTGCGCCGCCGCCCGAGATAGGCCTTGACGACTTCGGGTGCATTCAAGATTTGCTCGGCATTGCCCTCGGCGAGCTTGGCGCCGTGATCGAGCACGATGACGCGCTCCGAAAAAGCCCGCACGACCTTGAGATTGTGCTCGATGATGAGAAAGGTGAGGCCGCGCGCATTGAGGCGGCGGAACAAATCGATCGCGTCGCCGACCTCGCTGGGATTGAGCCCGGCCATGACTTCGTCGAGCAGGATAATCTTGGGTTCGAGCGCCAGCGCGCGCGCCACTTCGAGGCGGCGGCGCTCGGACAAGGTCAGTTCGCCGGCGCGGAAATGCGCGCGCGGACCGAGACCCACTTCCTCGAGCACGGCGAAGGCCCGGCTTTCCGCCGCGCGCAAATTGCGATGCCGCAAGAAAGCGCCGACCATCGCGTTCTCGAGCGCGGTGAGCGCCACCAGCGGCTTCGCGATCTGGAAGGTGCGGCCGAGTCCGAGCCGCGCCCGCTCATGCGGCCCAAGCGCATTGAGCAACTTGCCGCCGAAATGGACCTCGCCGCCGCTCGGGCGAAGCTGGCCGGTGAGAAGGTTGAACAGCGTCGTCTTGCCGGCGCCATTGGGGCCGATGATGCTGACGATCTCGCCGCGCCGCACGTCGAACGAAACATCGTCGACCGCGAGCAGCCCCGCGAAACGCTTGCTCATCCGGCGCACGCTGAGAAAGGCTTCGCTCATGGCGCGCGCGCCCGCTTGATGTGGCGCCACAGCCACGTGGCGGCCCCGACGACGCCGTGTTTCATGAACAGCGAGGCGAGAACCATCACCATTCCGAGAACAATGAGATGCGTGCCGGGCCAGGCGCCGCCCAGGATCGCGCGCAAATAGCTCTCGAGTGGCACGATGAGAAACGCGCCCAGGACCGGCCCCGCGATCGTCCCGATACCGCCGATCAGGGATAGCAACGCGAACTTCACGCCGATATCGGGCAGCGAGAACAGGCTGATGGGCTCGATGGTGCGCACATACATCGCGTACAAGCCGCCGCCGAGCGCGATCAGCGCCGCGCTCAGCGCCGTGCCCTTTAGCTTGACGGCGAGAACGTCGATGCCGGCGGCCCGCGCCGCGTCTTCGTCCTCGCGCACCGCGAGCAAATAATAGCCGAGCCGGCCGCGCATCAGCGCAATCGCGGCGCCGATCGTGCCGGCCATGAACGCGAACATGAGGATGGCGTAGAGCCAGCGGTCGGCGAAAATCATATTGAAGAAGCCGACCTTGTACGGCACTTGCAGCCCGCGCGGCCCGCCGGTTGCCGACTCGAAGTAATTCGCCATCACGAAAGCGACCTCGTTGAAGGCGAGCGTGGCGATCGCAAAAAACGGTCCCTTGAGGCGGAAGGTCGGCCAAAAGATTAGCGGACCGAGGATCGCCGAGACCGCGGCACCCGGCAGGATTCCGAGCCAGGGTGACACACCCCATAGCATGTAGCATTGCGCCGTCATGTAGGCGCCAAGTGCGAAAAAAACGCCGTGACCGAGCGAAAATTGCCCGCCGAAGCCGCCGATGATGTTCCAGGCGACGGCGAGGCCGGCGAACAAATAGGCGTAGGCGATAATGTTGAGCCAATACGAATCGTCGAGAAGAAGCACGAGCGGAACGAGCGAGGCCGCGAGGCCGAGCGCGAAACGGATTGCCGTATGCGGCAGCGGAGCGACGCCTCTACGCATGGCCATGGCGCCGGGATCGCTCATGCGCCGCTCAATTCTGCTCGCGGAAACCGACTTCCTCGGCGCCGACTTGCCCGAACAGGCCGGTCGGCCGCACGACGAGGACGGCGAGGAAGATCAGGAACCATATCGCGTGCTTCAGTTCGGGGTCGATGTAGTAGCCGGCGAAGGCTTCGACCAGGCCCACGATGATGCCGCCGATATAGGCGCCGGCCACGCTGCCCAGGCCGCCGAGGACGACGACGGCGAAGGCCGCGAGAATGAAATTGCCGCCGATCTGGGGCGACAGCGTGTAGATCGGCGCCAGCAGCGCGCCCGCGAGCCCGGCGAGCGCCGAGCCGATGCCGAACGTAACGATGAAGGTGCGCTCGACATCGATTCCCATCAGCCGCGCCGCTTGGCGGTCTTGCGTCACCGCGCGGATCGATTTCCCGGTCATCGTGTGCTTGAGGTAAAGATGCAGCGCCACGGCGACGAGCGTGACCGCGACGAAGACGATGAAGCGCGTTCCGGATATGCGGATTTCGCCCATCGCGATGGAAAAATTCGCGTGCGGCGAGCTGACGCTCACCGCTTGGCCGCGGGTGACCGCGAGCACGATATTCTGCAGCAAGACGAGCAAGCCGAACGAGGCGAAGATCTGCATCGACGATTCGGCCTGCAGCGGCTGCAGCACGAGGCGCTGCAATACCACGCCGATAACGAACATGGCCGGTACGACGATAAGCGTCGAAACGTAAGGATCGATCCCGAGCAGCGAATAGGCGAAAAACGCGCCGTACATGCCGAGCATGACGAGCTCGCCCTGGGCGAAATTCACGATGCGAATCACGCCGAAGATCAGGTTGAGCCCGATGCTGACCAGGCCGTAAATCCCGCCGAGCAGAATGCCGACGACGAGCACGTTGAGGAGGCTGTCCATGCGGAGAAACGCCGGGCCGCGCGCGGCGGCCCGGCGCCGTCTTGCGCTATTGCTTGCGCGGCAGGTTCTTGATTTCGATGCTTGGACCGCGCGCCTCGGCCGGGAAGACGGTGATCTGCTTCCCGGATTGCCACTGGATCACCGTCGGGTAGGCGCGCGTGTTCTGGAATTTCTCGTCGAACTTGACGCCGAAGCCCGAGGCGTAGGAGTTGAGCGGCTTGTCGAAACCGGCGGCGGCGGCACGGACCTTCGCGACCTCGGTGCTGCCCGCGGCGGCGACGATCTCGAGCAGAATCTTGAGGCCGGTGTAGGCCGACATGCCCTGCGGCGCGATCGGGTCGCGATTGTACTTGGCGCGATAGGCCGCGAGATAGGCCGCGGCGCCGGGACCGAATTTCTCGGAAATATCCGGGCGCGGATAGGACACGACGAGCAGGCCTTCGAGATATTCGGCGCCGAGCGCCTCCAGCGTTTCGAATGTGTCGCCGGTGCCGACCCAAAGCATGGCGGCGGGCTTGTAGCCCTGCTCGCGCGCCGTCTTGAGCATCAGATTGCCGTCGGGCACATAGCCGGTCTGCATCCAAACATCGGGATTCGCGCGGCGGGCGCGCAGGATCACGTCGGTCAAATCCGTGGCGCGGAAATTATGCGCGCCGAGGCCGGCGACCTTGATGCCGCTGTCCTCAAGCAGCTTCTTCTGCCGGTCGGCGATCGATTTGCCGTAGATCGAATCCTCGTGCTCGATCCAGACCGAGAACGTCCTTCGCGTCCTTCTTGAGCGCCGGCGCAATCATGTCCTTGATCGCGCGCACCGAGATCTCGGCGAAGTTGGCCGCATGCGGCCCCGAGCGCACGAAATTCGGCAGGCCGCGCTCGGTGAGTTCGGCGGCAAGCGCGTTCGTGTCCCAATAGATCTTCTGATGCCGCTGGGCGGCATCGCTGGCGGCGTTCGAAACCGCTGAAATATACGTGCCGACGAACAGCTCGACTTTGTCGCGGCTGACGAGTTGGTCGACGGCGGCAATGCCCTGTTGCGGATTGGCCGCGTCGCCACGCATCAACTCGATCTTGCGGCCGAGCACGCCGCCCTTGGCATTGGCCTCGTCGATCGCGAGCTGATAGCCGCGCGACAGCTCGTCGCCGTAGAGCGCGAGCGGGCCGGAAATCGGATTGATCGCGCCGATGCGCAGCGGCTCCTGCGCCAAGGCCGCCGTGGGCAGCCACGCCGCCGCCATCGCGGCGGCAATCGAAATGTTCAGGTTCCGTCTGGTGGTCATGGTGTTTCTCCCTTTCGGTTACTTTGTTGCCGTGCGACTGCCGCTCGTTTCAAGCGGGCCTGAAACGCGCCAAGGCGGTATCGCCTTCGCGCTGGATGACGAGGCGAAGCGGCATGTCGATCTTGAGGCCGCGCTCGGTTTCGAGAATGTTGCTCATGAGCCGCGGACCTTCGGCGAGTTCGACCACGGCCACGTTGTATGGCAGCCGCGCCGCGTAGAACGGATGATAGCCGTGATGATAGACGACCCAGGAGATCAGCTTCGCCGCGCCCGATGCCGTTTCCCAGCGCCAATCGGCGGCGAGGCATTGCGGGCATTCGCTGCGCGGCGGCAGCCACGCGTTGGCGCAGGAATCGCAGCGTTGAAATGTGAGCTTGCCTTCGCCAAGCGCGCGCCAATAGCGCGCGCTGAGTTCGCTCGGCTCGGGCGCCGGAAACGGTGCAGGCTTTTCGGCCGCGCCTACTGCCATTGGCCTAGGATCAAAGTCGAATGCGTGTGCATGATCCCTCCCTGGTTGCTGACGATGCAAGTCTCGGCATCCTTGACTTGCAAATTCCGCCTCGCCGCGCATCTGGCGCACGCCTTCGATGACGAGCTGCAAGCCCGGCATGCCGGTTTCCGAAAGCAAGCCGCCCGCCGTGTTGAGCGGCATTTCGCCGCCGATTTCCAGCCTGCCGCCCTCGGCATAGGGCCCGCCCTGCCCGCGCTTCGCGAAACCGTAGGCTTCGAGCGTCATCAAAACGGTGATTGTGTAGCAATCGTAGATTTGCGCCACGTCGATGTCTTTGGGCGCCAGGCCCGCCATTTTGAATGCCGTGGCGCCCGAAATGTTCGCGCACGTCACCGTCAGATCGCGGCGCTGCGCCACGTCGCATGAACTTTGCCCCTGGCCGAAGCCGAGGATCGGCACGGGCTTGCGCACGCGCCGGGACTTGGCCCGTTCGGCGCTCATCAGCACGACGGCGGCGGCGCCGTCCGATACCAGACAGCAATCGTCGCGCCGCAGCGGATCGACGATCCAGCGCGACTGGCGATATTGCTCGATGCGTAAGCGGCTGGCGAAGCTGGGCATGGGGATTGGCGGCGCCGTGGCGCCGGCACGCAATCGCGACGGCGCCGAATTGATCGCCCGTGGTGCCGAATTCTTCCATGTGCCGGCGCGCCAGCATGGCGTAGCCGGCCGGCACGCCGAACCAGCCATAGGCCGCATCGTCGCCCCACGCTTTCTCATAAGCGTGGCGGCTGCCGGTGCGCGGATTGTCGGCGAAGCAGACGAGCGCGATCTCGCATTGCCCCGCCTCGATCGCCATCGCGGCGAACGCGATCATGCTGATATTGGTGGCGCCGCCCTGGTCCCAGGCGCCGCCGATGCGCGGCTGCAGGTCCATCGCCTCGCACAATTTTTGGCCGTACATGAATTCGGGATTGGACGTCGGCGGCTTGACGAGCAGCGCATCGACCTCCGCCTTTTCGATGCCGGCATCGGCCAGCGCGTTGCGGCACGCTTCGATATTGAGCGAATAGGTGCTGCGCCCCGGCAGCTTGCCGAAAGCGGTGTGGCCGATGCCGGCGATGACGACCTTGCCGCGCATCAGATCACCTCCTCGCGCCGGAGCCGGTCGAGTTCGCTTGCCGACAGGCCGAGCCAGCCGCCGAACACTGCGCCATTGTCGGCGCCGAGGCGCTTGCTCGGCACGATCGCCAGCGGTTCGGCGCCCTCGAAGCGCAGCGGCGAGTTCGGCAGCGGCACGCGGCCAAGCTCGGATGCTCGACCCATTCGCAGCGCGCGGCGCGCGTGCATATGCGGATCGTTGACGACCTCCTCGAGATCGCGCACCGGCGCGCAGGCCACGCGATGCTTCATCAGCAATTCGAACAAGTCTTGCTTGGCATATTGCCGGGTGAATCCCGACGACGATTTCGTCGATCGCGTCCATGTGGGCGACGCGCGGTCTTGAGGCTTTGGAAGCGCGGATCGGCGCCGAGCTCGGGCCGCCGCATCGCCCCGATCAATGATTTCCAATGCACTTCGCCGACGCAGATGATGGCGATATGGCCGTCCTTGGCCGGATAAACGTTGTAGGGCGATTCGGCGAGGCCGCCATGGCGATTGCCGGTGCGCGGCGGCGCTTTGCTGCCGCTGCCGTAATAGAGGCCGAGATTGGAAGCGAGCGAGGCGTAGACCGCCTCCTGCATCGACACTTCGACGAGCCGGCCGACGCCTGTCCTCTCGCGCTCGTAAAGCGCGGCCATGACCGCGCCGTACAGATGCACGCCGCCGAAGAAATCGCACAAGCGCCGGGCCGGCCTTGACCGGCGGCCGGTCCGGGAAACCGGTGACGCTCATGACGCCGGCCATGGCCTGCACCGTCAGATCCATCGCCGGGTAGTTGCGGTAGGGGCCGCTCAGGCCGTAACCCGAGCCCGAAGCGTAGATCAGGCGCGGATTGACGGTCTTGCAGTCGTTCCCAGCCAAGACCGAGCCGGTCCATGGCGCCGGGCGCGAAATTTTCGAGCAGCGACGTCGGCGCGCTTGACCATTTCGAGCAGCAACTCCTTGCCGCGCACCGTCTTGAGATTGAGCGTCACGTCGAGCTTGTTCGAATTGAGCATCGCGAAAGGCAGCGCCGCTCCGCCGACGGCGCCGCGGCGGCGCAGATGCTCGCCCTCGCGCGGCTCGACCTTGATGATGCGCGCGCCCGCCATCGCCATCAGAAACGTCGCATAAGGCCCATTGTAGATCTGGCCGAGATCGACGACGGTGACGCCTTCGAGCGGAAAGCGGGCTCGCCATTGCTACTTGCCCTGGAAGCGCGGAGGGCGCTTCTCGGCGAAGGCGGCAGGGCCTTCCTTTGCGTCTTCCGTCGCCATCAGCATGCGGTTCATCACCTGCTCGATGCGCAGACCGCTGGCGAGATCGAGATCGCGGCTGCGCAGCGCCAGCTCCTTGGCCGCCTGCACCGCGAGCGGCGCATTGGCGGCGATGCGCCGCGCGTAGCGACTCGGCCGCTGTCCATCAGCTTGGCTTGCGGCACGACGCTTGTTGACCAAGCCCCAGCGCGCCGCCGTCGCCGCGTCGATGCTATCGCCCGTGAGCAGCATTTCCATCGCGATGGCGTGCGGCAGCTGGCGCAGGATGCGCTGCGTGCCGCCATTGCCGGCGATGACGCCGCGCTTGACCTCGGCGAGGCTGAAGGTCGCGTGCTCGGCGGCGACGCGGATGTCGGTGCCGAGCAGCAGCGTCATGCCGCCGCCGAGGCAGTAGCCATTGACCGCGGCGATCACCGGCTTCCAGACTTCGAGGCCGCGATTGAGCAACTGATCGCGCTGCGTCAGCCACATCTCGTCGTATCCGGGCGGCGTGGTGACGAAGCTCTTGAGTCGGCGCCGGTGGTGAAGGACTTGTCGCCGGCGCCGGTGACGATGGCGACGCGGATCGCCGGCCTCGTCGCGCACGCGGCACCACGCCTCGGACAGGCCGCGATAGTGCTCGGCGTCCATGGCGTTCATCCGCTCGGGGCGGTTGATGACGATGGTGCAAATGCCGTCCTGGACCGTGGTGTCGATCGACATGGCCTAGCCCCGCTTGCGCTGTCCGCCGAGGAGATTGCGCGCAATGACCATGCGCTGCACTTCGGACGGACCCTCGCCGATGCGCTTGATGCGCAGCTCGCGATACCAGCGCTCGAGCGGCATTTCGCGCGATACGCCGAGCCCGCCGAAAATCTGCATGCAGCGGTCGACGACGCGGCCTGCGGTTTCGGTGCCGTAAACCTTGGCGATCGAAGCTTCGAGCTTGATGTCCTCGCCACGATCGGCCTTCCACGCGGCTTGGTAGGCGAGCAGGCGCGCGGCGCGCAGCTCGATCTCGGAATCGGCGATCATCCATTGGATCGCCTGGCTTGTCGGCGAGCTTGGCGCCGAAGGTGTCGCGCTCGCGCGCCCACTCGATCGCCATTTCCAGCGCGGCCTGGCCGAGTCCGATCGTGGCCGCGGCATAAGGCACTCGGCCGTGCACGAGCCATTTTTCGGCGAGCTGGAAGCCCTTGCCTTCCTCGCCGAGGCGGTTCTCGACCGGCACTTCGTAATTGTCGAAATGCACCTCGAAGGGGAAGTAGGAGCGAATGACGGGGATCGGCTTCATGTGGATGCCGGGCTTGTCGGCTTCGACGATGAAGCTCGTGATGCCGTCGCGGCCCGGCCCGCCTGTGCGCGCGAAAACGATGCCCCAGCGCGATTCATTGGCGCCCGAGATGCAGATCTTGGTGCCGTTGAGAATATAGCGGTCGCCCTTGCGCTCGGCGCGGGTGCGGATCGAGCGGCCGGGATCGGAGCCGCCGCTCGGCCTCGGTGATGGCGACGAAGGTCTTGTCGCCGTTCTCGATGGCGGGAATGGCGTATTTCTCGATCTGCTGCTGTGTGCCGCTGAAAATGACATTCGGCGGATCGAAGCCGAATGCGCCGCAGGCCGCGATATAGGCGCCCATTTTGCATTTCGCCGATTCCTCGGCGACGATGCATTGCCCGAGCAGATTGAGCCCCGCGCCGCCGTACTCCGCCGGCGTCTGCACGCACCACAGGCCGAGCTTGCGGGCCTTGGCTTGGAGCGCCTTGAGCTTGTCCTTGGGCAGCTTGAACGAATCGTGCGGCTCGCCGGCTTCGACCGGGCGCACTTCCTTTTCCATGAAGCGGCGCGTCGTTTCTTGCAGCAGTTTCAGTTCCTGCGGCAGATCCCAGCTCCCGAGCGCGTTCATGTCACGATGCCCTTTTCGGCTGCTTGCGCCGCGCCGCCGAGGCTTCGCGATCGATGCGGTAGACGAAGCGATCGCCAAGCGGCCTCGCTTCGGCGATGACGGCGCCGTAGTCGCGCTCGGCGGTTTCCCGGCTAACATAGCCGAGATTGAGATCGCGTTCGATCTCGGCCAGATCGCGCTCGTGCGGATCGCCGAACCCGCCGCCGCCCGGCGAGCGCGCATGGACGCCGTCGCCGGCGCGCAGCGGCAGTTTCTCGTGCTTGCTGCGCATCTCCGGCCGCCAATTCTTGTTTCCGGTGTGGAACTCGACAAAATTCGCCGCAGCGCCGCCGCCGCCGGCAATGCCGAAGGGCCGGTAGTCGACACGGTCGCCGAGCACCGAGGCAACGCAATCCGACCACGCCGTGAAGCTATATTCGGATCCGCAGCCGCCGCGATGCCGGCCGGCGCCGCCCGAATCCTCGCGCATGCGGAAATAGTCGAAGCGCAGCGGATAGCGGTGCTCGGACATTTCCAGCGACATGAAATTCGCCATCGATTGCGGCGTGTTGCCGTGCACCAGGCCGTCGGTCTGCTTGGTTCCGCCGTAGCCGCCCGGATAGGGAAAAACTCCGACGAAATAATTGCCCGTATCGGGATGCCGGCCGCCGACGGTGCAAACGCCCGTCGTGCCGAAGCGAGCCGCCGGCGTGCGATCGGGGATCGCCTGCGCCAAGGCGCCGAACACGACATCGAGGACACGGCCGACGATTTCGAGATAGCCGCCGACCGCCGTGGGATATTCGGCGGACACGATCGTTCCCGGCGGAATCGTGAAGCGCGCCGGCCGGAACGCGCCGCCGTTCACCGGCACTTCCGGGAAAATATGCTTCATCGCCACGTAGCACGTCGAAAGCGTGGTGTTGCGCGACAGATTCAACGGGCCGCGCGACGTGCCGGCGCTGCCGGTGAAATCGAAATGCAGCTCGTCGCCCGATACGGTGAGGCTCGAGCATAGCTTCAACGGTTCGTCTACGATGCCGTCATTGTCGATGAAATCCTCGAAGCGGTAGGTGCCCGGCGGAATCTCGGCGATGTAGGAGCGCATCTGACGCTCGGAACGAGCGATCATTTCCTCAAGACATTCGCTGAGGCGCTCGAAGCCGTAGCGCGCGACGAGCCGGTCGCAGCCGCGCTGCGCCACGCCGAACACGTTCGTCATCGCCGCCAAGTCGCCGGCGATTTCGTTGGGCAGGCGCACATTGGCGCGGAACATCTGCACAAGCGGCTCGTTGAGTCGGCCCTGGTCGTAGATTTTGACCGGCGGAATGAGCAAGCCTTCCTGGTGGATTTCTTGCGCCTTCGGCGCCCAGCCGCCCGGCACGCTGCCGCCGATATCCATCCAGTGGCCCGTGCTCGCGAACAGCGCGAACAGCCGGTCGCCGACGAAATAGGGCGCCACGAGTTGCACGTCTTGCAAATGCGTGCCGCCGACATAGGGATCGTTGAGTATCCAAATATCGCCCGGCTTGAAGCCGCCCTGCTGCTTGGCGAGCTTGACGACGTTCTGCGTCGTGAACTGCATATTGGCGAGGAACACGGGCAGGCCGTAGCGGCCCTGCGCGATCGTCTCGCCGGTTTCGGGATGGAAAATGCCGTGCGCGCAATCGTTGGTTTCGGAAATGATCGGCGAGATCGCGGCATGGATGAGATGCAAATCCATCTCGTCGGCGATTTGCTCCAGGCTGCCGCGCACCACGGCGAGGGTGACAGGGTCGATCATGTAAGCTCCACGAGTAGATTTCCGGCGTTGTCGATGCGCGTGACCATGCCGGGCTCGACGACGGTCGTCGCGTCATCCTGCTCGATCACGGCCGGGCCCGCGAAGCTCATGCCGGGCTTCAGCTCGGCGCGGCGATAGACGGCGGCATCGTGCCAGCCGCCAAAATAGACACGCCGGCGCTTGAAAGGCGTCGCCGCTCGGCCGTTCGGCTTGCCCGCCGCCGCGCCCGTCCCGCCGCCGCGCAAGCCGAGCACGGTGCTGCGCAGATTGACGATCATGACTGGAATATCGCCGAGCGTGTTGCCGAATTCCTTTCGATAGGCATCGGCGAATGCCGCGGTGAGCCGCGCCGCGTCCCATTCGCGCTCGATCGGGACGCGCAGCGAATGGATTTGGCCGAGATAGGCCATGTCGGCGAAATGCTCGACGCGCGTGCCGGAATAGGGCGCCGCGCTGCTGCGAAGCTGCGCCTCGCCCTCGCCGCGCTGGCGGCGCAGAATGCTGTGGATCGTCGCGATGTCGGTTCGGTCGAGCCTTTGCTCGACAGTCTGCGAAAGATCGTAGCGGATATCGGCCATGACGCAGCCCATCGCGCATAGAACGCCGGGATAGGGCGGCACAAGCATGGTCTTGATACCGACCTCGCGGATCAGGGCGGCGCCGTGCATGGGACCGGCGCCGCCGAACGCGACCATGGCGAAATCCCGCGGATCGAGGCCTTGCTCGATCGAAATCAATCGAATGCGCCCGGCCATGCGCTGGTTGACGACGGCGAGGATGGCTTCCGCCGCCGGTTCGACGGCCAGGCCGAGGCGCGCGCCAAGATCGGCGACCGCGCGGCGCGCGCCTTCGAGATCGAGCGCGACCCGAGTTTTGCCGCTGCCGCCGATCGGGCTGTCGTCGGCGATGCGGCCGAGCACAAGATTTGCGTCGGTTACGGTGGGTTCGACGCCGCCCCGGCGATAGGCCACCGGTCCGGGCACGGCGCCGGCGCTGCGCGGCCCGACTTCGAGAATGCCGCCGCGATCGAGCGACGCGATGCTGCCGCCGCCGGCGCCGATCGTGTGCACGTCGATCATCGGCAGGCGCAGCGGGACGCGAAAATCGAGATTGGTCGTTCCGGCGACGCGCGGCTGATTGTCGATGACGACGGCGACATCGAAGCTGGTGCCGCCCATATCGGCCGTGATGATGTGGCTGAAGCCGGCTTGTTTTGCCAATTGCGCCGCCGCAATGACGCCCGCCGCCGGGCCCGAGCGCACGATATGCGCCGAACGATGGCTGAGTTGCGCGAGCGGCGCCACGCCGCCATTCGATTGCATGATAAGAATGTCGCGGCCATAGCCCCAGGTCTTGAGCTTGTCGGCCAAGTTGCGGGCATAGCGCGCGACGAGCGGCTGCAGATAGCCCTGGATCACGGCGGTGCTGGTGCGCTCGAATTCGTAATATTCGCGGATGACGCCGGTCGAGGTCACGATTTCCCAGGCGGGATCGATCGCCGCGAGAATTTCGCGCACCCGATCTTCATGCGCCGTATTCGCGTAGGCGTGCATGAACGAGATGACGATGGCCTCGACATCTTGCTGCTTCAGCACCGCGCCGAGTCGCCGCACTTCTGCATCGTCGAGCGGCAGCAGGATCTTGCCATGGCGATCGATGCGCTCGATCGACTTCCCAGCGCCGGTCGCGCGGAACGAGCGGCTGTTGCACGCCGTAGAGACCGTACATATGCGGCCGGTCGCGGCGGCCGAGTTCGAGAATATCGCGAAAGCCGCGCGTCGTGACCAGCGCGCAGCGCGCGCCTTTGCGCTCGATCACGGCATTGGTCGCGATCGTCGTGCCGTGCAACAGCGCATCGAGGTTGGCGGGATCGATATCGGCGGCGCGCAGCGAATCGAGCAGCCCGCGCGACGGATCGTCCGGCGTCGATGGAACTTTCAAGATGCGTTCCGTGCCGCTCTTGGCATCGACGTAATAGAGATCGGTGAAAGTGCCACCGACATCGATACCGACCACGCCGCCCATTTCTCTCGCTCCTCCGTTTGATGGGTTCGGCGACACGAAGGTCGGCCGCCCCATCGTTGTCGTTTCTATGCCTTCGACCGCCCCAATTCCGTGACGGACGACATCGCAATTTCGCGCGCGGCCGCCACGTGCCGCGCCATCCGTCGCCGCGCCGCGGGCCCGTCCCGACGCGCGATCGCCTCGAGAATGGCGCGATGCGCCTTCACCGTGGCTTGCCGGACTTCGGACGAATCGAACGCTTTGTCGTTGGTGGCTTCCAGGATGGCGTTCGACAGAACGTCCATGAAGCCGATCAGCAAATCGTTGCGGCTCGCGCGCGCCACCGCCATGTGCCATTCCAGATTGGCCGCGAGATAGGCGCCGACATCGCCGATCGCGGCTTCGACCGCCGCCGTTTTCGCTTCGAGCTGGCGCAGATCGGCCTCGTCGCGGTGCCTCGCCGAAAGCTCCGCCGCGACCGCTTCGAGCGCCTCGCGCACCGTGTGCAGATCCTCGAAGCTGACGCGGCGGCCCCATATGAAAAGGTCAAGATGCCGGAAAAACTCGCCGCCCTCGGGCCGGCGGACGCGCGAGCCGCCATTGCGGCCCGGCCGTGTTTCGATCAGGCCCTCGACCTCAAGTATGCGGAGTGCCTCGCGCACCGACGCCCGGCTCAGGCCGGTTTGCGCAATCAGGTCGCGTTCGCTCGGCAAGACTTGGCCTTCACCCAGCGCGCCGGAGCGAATTCGCTTGCGCAAACCATCGGCCAGCACATTGCAGGCCTTGGGCACGACAATCCGCCCAAGATCGATTTCGCTTTTGTTGACAGTCAATTGCATGGAAGGCGCCGACCGCCGCTGACCTTCCCCAAAATATCGATATTTAGAAATATTAGTCAATTAAATATTTCACAGTGACGCATTGAATTGTTTTGAAACTTTCTTGATCGTGACGCAGCAATTGGCTGTCCCTGTCGCAAATTCAATCGGCCGAGGTAGAGTCTGAACTCGCCATGCGACCAACTCAGCGGCCTGTACGCGTACAGGCCGCTTATTCTAACCTTTGTTCAGACGCTTTTCCCAAATTGTGGCGGATGGAGTAAATGGTAGCGACAACCGTCGTTGGAAACGAAGTCGGATTGCGATGCCTCGCCCAATCGGAAGTTCGATTGGGGCGGGGCCCTCAAGTTGATTTTGAATGAAGGTTCGCCACGTTTGTGAGCGCCGCCTCTAAGATTCGGGCGTATGGCGAGATACGGTAGCCTGCGACACCAAGAAGCCGAGTTTCAGCAGCTCGCCATAAATCCGTGGCGCACCCCAGAGAAAGTTCTCTCGGGCGATCTGAGCGATCAGGCCACGGATCTCACGGGCGATCCGTGGGCGCCCGCCACGCCAACGACCGCGTGATCGATATCCCCAGATCAGCGACAATCCCTGACGACGCCAGCGCGGGATTGTCTCCGATTGAACAATGATCAGACTCTCACGCCACCGCTGCCACCAACGCGACAACAGAATCCAAAGCAATCGATCCGACGTACGAAAGCACGGGCGGCGGGTTCTATTGCGCTGCAGCACAGCGACTTGGTGGCGGAGCGCAATCACCTCCATGATCAGCGCGGTGCGCGCCCGAAATTCCGCTCGCGCGGCGCCAACCGCATCACGCAGCGACCTCCACCATGTCGGTCAGGCTGTTCTTGAATGACCAAAATCGTCAACGAATCACTTCGGATCAGGTTTTGAGAAGGGACAGGGACGCAGTTTCGACGAAATCTCGAGAAATACGCCGCCTGCTACGGCGGCTGCCGCACTCATTTGTCTTTGGCAAAAAATGCTCCGGTCTAGCGGCCGATCCGGTACGAAGGACGCATCATCCGGCACGCCGCGGCCATTTCTCGGCGGCTTCCACCATCAATATGCCCGCGAAGATTTTTCAGCAGGGAAAACAGGGTCCTTGATCAGAATCAAGGCATGTTGGCGTCTATTTGGAGTTAATTGTCATAGGCTAATCTAGGGCGCGAAAATGAGCGTCGGGTTCGTTAGTCACTATTGGCGCGGTGAGGGGCGGCTTTGGGTCGTCTTTTGGATTTACGGCGTTTTGGCCAGCGCGCTGCTGACGGCAATCGTTTTGGCGGCGACTCTGAACAATTGGATCACGGCCGTCTGGGTGCTCGTCGCCTTGCTGCTGGGCGTGGCATATACGGTTTGGGTGCTGGTCAGTGTGTGGCGTTGCGCGCCAAATATAAATGACGAGCCCCTCGGTATCCCGAAAGATACGCTCACCGCACTGGCACGCTGGCTCACAACCGCCTGGGCAATTAATATCGTCGGCCTGTCGGCGATGCTATTACAAAGCACCATTTCGCGGTGACCGCCGCGCCGCACCCAATCTTATAGCGATGCGAGCTGTGGATTTCCTTGCACCGTTGGGACGAATGCAAAAAGAGAGTGCAATCTTATGATAATGTTTCGCGTGTGCTTTTTTGCATGCACAGTCCTGACATTCGGAGCGACAGCGAGCGCGCAGGATGCTGAAAAAGGCAAGAGCCAATTCGCCCAGTGCCGCGCCTGCCATACCATCGAGAAAGGGCAGAATCGTGTCGGCCCGACATTGTTCGGCATTGTCGGGAGAAAGGCGGGGACGGTCGAGAAATACGCCTATTCCCAAATCATGAAGGAGGCCGCCGAAAAGGGCTTGGTCTGGGACGAGAAGAACATGGACGAGTATCTCGAGGATCCCAACGCCTTCTTGAAAAAATATGTCGGCAAGGATTCCGCGGATAACAAGATGCCGAACAAGTTCCCCAACGAAGCGTTGCGCAAGAATGTGATCGCCTATCTCAAGACGATCCAGTGACGGCGGCGAACGCTCACCGGCCGGTCAGCGGCTCGTGCCCTCCGAGTTCGTGATCTTGTTGTAGACATTGTACTTGCCGACGGGCTTCACCAGCGGGATGCGTCGAATTTCAAGTAGCGTGCGTGCATCGTAGACGACGATGGCGCCGTCCATTTCCCAAAGGCTCAGCAGGGCGTGGCTGCCATCGCGCGTGAACTCGACATGCGCCGCTGTCTTCCCGGGCGCCGGCTTAAGCGTATGTGCGATTTCGAGCGTGTCCTTGTCGATGAGGTGGATCGAGTCGCGATCGTGGCTGGAAAAGACATCGACCCAAGCGTAGCGCGAATTCTCGTGGCTGCGCATGAAGAAGCCGGGGCCCGCAGTCTTGATCTCCCTGACGACCGTCCAGCTCTCCATGTCGATGACGCTGACCTTGCCTTCCTTGAGATGCGGGGTCGCCATCACGCGGCGGCCCCGGTGGAGCCAGGTGATGCCCGAGCCGAGATGCGGCAACCCCTGGATCGGAACCTCGGCGATCTTCCGCCGCACGTTCAGATTGTAGACCATCGCCTTGCCGTCGCGTGACGCACCCACGACGGTTTCGAAGCGCGGCCCGAAGAAGAAATCGTCAAGGTAGTCATCGAGCGGCACGCGCCGGCGCGCGAAGGGCTGCTTTTCGGCGAGACCCTCGGGATTGTCCTTGTCGTAGCTGTGCACTAGGCCGGAATAGACCGGCTCGGCATTCGGGTCGTAGGACATCTCCCAGATTTCCTTGATGTCCTTGAGCGCCACGATGAAGCTCTTGCGCGGACCGGCATCGTATACCGCGCTGACCCGCGAGGTCCTGCCCTTGCTGTCTGCCGCGGTCACGACGCGATCGAGCGACAGATCCTCTGCATTCAAGACAACGACGGTATGCGGCAAATAATTGCCGGCCATGACCCATTTGCCATCGGCCGAAACCGCGATGTTGCGCGTGTTGATGCCGGCGCGTATTTCGGCGACGAGCCGGAAGCTGTGAAGGTCGTGCTTGCTGACCCATCCGTCGCGCGAGGCAAGATAAACGAAGCGGCCGTCGGGTGAGTATTTCGCGCCGCCGTGCAAGGCGTGGCGGCTCTTGAAGCGGGCGAGCGGCTCGAAGCGGTCGCCATCGAGAATAGTAACGTGATGATCGCCGGCCTCGACGACCGTGAATAGATTGAGCGGATCGGCGGCGTGCAGCGGCTTATCCGGCAGAGTTGCGACCGGGTTGTGCACGACATGGCTCGCCTTGATCTCGGCGGCATCCCAGCGCGGCGGAACGGCCAGGGGCTGGTAGATAAGTCCGACGATCGCTTCGATTTGATCCTTTTCCAGTGCGTCGGCGAAACCCGGCATTTGCGTGGCGAGGCGGCCGCGGGCAACGACCTGGGCGGCCTCGCGCCTCGGCAAGCGGCCGAGATTCTCCGGCAACAAAGCCGGGCCGGTGCCGCCGAATCGGTCGGCCCCGTGACACGCGGCACAGTGAGTCTTGTAAAGCGCTTCGGCCCCGCCATCGGCCTGAGCGGCTTTGCCGCCCGCGAGGATGACGGCGAATGCGAGGGCGAACCTATGGGATCGCATGCGCACAATCTGCCTCCACGATCTGGCGCGCCGTGTCCGGTTCGGCGAGACCGATTTCGTCATCGGTTAGATAGCAGCCTGGGTCTTCCGCCCACGCGTCGCCGGTGACCTGCAGCGCGCGAACGCGCGTGTTGCCGCCGCAGATGTCGAAGTGGCGGCACGATGCGCAGCGGCCCTTGATCCGGCGCGGCCGCGCTTTGAGCCCGGCCAAGATCGTGTCGGACGTATCGCGCCAAATCGCCGAGAATGGCCGCTCGCGCACATTGCCGAGCGAATGGTGCCACCACATGGTGTCGGGATGCACGTTGCCGAGATTGTCGATATTGGCGACGTTGACGCCCGAGGCATTGCCGCCCCATTGCACGAGCTTGGCGCGGACATGATCCGCCAAATCGGGGAACCGATTGCGCACCCAATGCAGCAGGTACACGCCGTCGGCGTCGTTATTGCCGGTGACGAATTCCTTGCCGCTTCCGGCCTGGGCCTGTCGCCACGCCTCGTCGAATAGCAGGTCCATGGCCCAGCGCGTCGTGCGGAAATAGGCATCGTCGCGCCGATTCTTGTTGCCGCGGCCGGCATAGTTGAGATGCGAGAGATAAAACTTGTCGACGGCCTCGCGCTCCATGAGTTCGAGCAGCCGCGGCAAATCCTGGGCGTTGTCGTTGGTGATGGTGAAGCGTAGGCCGAGTTTGATCCCGTGCGCGCGGCACAGCCGAATTCCCCTGAGCGACGCGGCGAAGGCGCCCGGCTTGCGGCGGAAGGCGTCGTGCACCGCGCCGATCCCGTCCAGGCTGATGCCCGCATAGTCGTAGCCAATGCCGGCGATGGCGGCGATGTTGCGCTCGCCGATCAGCGTGCCGTTGGTGGAAAGGCCGACATAAAAGCCCATGAGCTTGGCGCGGCGCGAGACATCGAAAATATCGGGACGCAGCAGCGGCTCGCCGCCCGACAAGATCAGCACCGGGACGCGAAATGCCTTGAGATCGTCGAGGACGCAATTGACCTCCGGAGTCGTGAGCTCGCCGGCGAAATCGACATCGGCCGAGATCGAATAACAGTGTTTGCAATTGAGATTGCAGCGCCGCACTAGATTCCAGATCACCACCGGGCCAGGCAGGTCGCGCCGTGGGCCCGCCGGCGTCGGGTTTAAGATTTCGCGCATGAACTGGGAAATGCGGAACATCGCTCGCTCGCTTTCGTTTTCACGCGGCCAATCGCAGGCCCGTTTTCTTAAGAATGCGCGTCGAATAGAGGATATCGCGGGCCCGGCAGGCCGCGCCGAGCAAAACGCCGATCGTCTCGATCTTGCCTTCGACCTCGCCGCGATCGCGGCCATGGACCATGGCAAAGAGATTGAAGGGCCATTCGGGCAAGTGGCGTGGCCGGCGATAGCAATGGCTGACGAAATCCAGCGCGCCGACGCGCGGGCCGAGTGCTGCTATGCGCGCATCGTCGATGTCCCAAACAGTCATGGCGTTGGCGCGAAAGCCGAGGGCATAGTGGTTCGGCACCGCGCCGATGCGGCGCAGGGCGCCGGTTCGCGCCATGCGCCGCAGGCGCGTCATGACGTCATCGGGCGTCAGTTCGAGCAACTCCGCGATCGCGTGATAGGGGCGGGGCGTCAGCGGCAAGCCGGCCTGCGTCGCCACGATGATGCGCCGGTCGGTCTCGTCAAGCATCGGCTTTGGCGGCAGCTTTGTCACAGATCGAACTTCAGGCCGATAAAGTATTCGTCTAGCTTGGGAAAGTCGTAAATTTTGCAGCCGGTTTTTCGCTCGATTTCCGCGACAAGGCTGGGAATCCGCTCGGCGCTTTCGGTCGCCAGCACGAACCACATGTTGAGCCTATGGCCGCGGGCATAGTTATGGGCGACCTCCGGCCAGCCGTTCACTTCGGCGGCAACGTCATCGAAACTTTCCTCCGGCACCGACATGGCCGCGAGCGTCAAGGCGCCGCCCATTCTTTCGGCGTTGTAAAGCGGCCCGAACCGGGTCAGCGCGCCGCGCGCGAGCAGCGCGGCCAGCCGGTCAATCAGCTCTTGCTCGCTCAAGTCGAGGGTGGCGGCCGCCTCAGCATAGGGCCGGTCGCTGATCGGAAAGCCGCCCTGCAGGGCGTTGACGATAGCCCGGTCGATCTCGTCGAGCGCCGTCGCGTCGTTGGCTCGCGCGGGAGTCGGTCGTGTCATGGTGCGCTCGACGTCGACGGCGTTTCGGAGTAACGCGCGCCGCGCTGCTTGAATCGGCGCCGGCTGAACAGGACGGCGCGCGGAACGCCGGCGAGGGATAAGGCCGCCGCAAGACGCTCAACCTCGGACAGAACGTCGGCGCGATCACGGCCATGAAGCATGCAGAAAAGATTGTAAGGCCAGCCCGGCAACCGGCGCGGTCGCCGGTAGCTGAGCGACACGCTCGGCCAGCGGCCGAGCGCGGCGCCGATTCGGTCCACCTCGTCATCGGGCACGTCCCAAACCACCATGGCATTTGCGACATAACCAAGCTCGCGATGATTGACGATCAAGCCTAGTCGGCGAACCACGCCGGCATCGATGAGCCGCCGAAGCCGTCCCATTGTCGCTTTTTCCGTTGAGCCGGTGCGCTGGGCGAGCACGCGATAGGGCCGCGCCGTCAAGGGCAGGCCGTCCTCGATAGCCGCGAGCGTTCGGCGGTCCTGCTGCGTCATGTCCATCGTATCGGGAATCCGAGATCGATATGGTAGGCGCTCTCAAGCGGCAGATCGAGCACATCGAGCCCGCTTGTCGTGGCAATTTCGGCGAGCACCTCGCGCACGCGATCCTCGGTCCGCGCCGTGACCACGAACCACAAGTTGAACGCGTGTTCGCGCTCGTAATTGTGATTCACCTCGCGATAGGCGCTGATCAAAGCAGCGACCTCGTCAAGGCGCTCGTTGGGCACAGCCATGGCCGCCAGCGTGCTGCATCCGGCCCGGTGCGGCGCGATGACGGCGCCGAGCCGACTCACCACGCCGCGTTCTTCAAGCCGCCGAATTGCTTCGATAACGTCCGCCTCGGCCGCGCCGAGCCGCTCCGCCATGTCGAGGAAAGGCCGCTCCACCAGCGGGAAATCGCGCTGATAGAAGTCGACGAGTTGCTTCTCGATGTCCGTCAGCGGGTCGGCGACAAACTCGCCCGGAACTAGCGCTGCGCCGGGCCTCGGTCTATCGGGATGCAAGCGGTCCATCGTTGCGCCTAGAAACCGATTCGGTTGGCGCGCGCGGTGAAAAAGATGCCGCTCGGCTTCTGCGCGGGAATTTCGCCGATCGGCGTGCCGCTGCGCGTGTCGTAGATCACGACCTTGTCGTCATCGCGCGCCGACAGCCAGACTTGCTCGCCGCGCGGCGTGAACTCGAGGTGGAGGATCGCCTTGCCGGGCTGAATTGCGCGCACCACCCGGCGGCTGGCGACGTCGATGACTTGCACCGTGTCGTTGCGGGGGTGGGCGAAGTTGACCCACGCTTCGCGGCCATCGGGCCGCGCGATGGCGAAAACCGGCTGGCCGTGAACGGCGATCCGGCCCGCCTCCTGCCAAGTCTCGCGATGGACAAGGACGACCTCGTGCGCGCCGACACCGGGAACGATGAGGACGCCGCCCGCGTCGGCCCAGCCTTCGAAATGCGGCATCTTGTAGACGGGCAAGCGCTGCTCGCCTTGCCCGTAGGCCGGCAGGATGCGCGTCACGCCGCGTTCCGGATGCCAAAGATCGAGCCGCGCCACGCCATTTTCGCCGAACAGTCCCGCCGCATACCAGCGGCCGTCGGACGTCACCATGCCGTCATAGGGATTGCGCCCGATATTGCGGAACTTTTCGAGGCGCGGCTGCTTCCGGTCGGTGAGGTCGGCGACCCAGATTTCGCCCGCGTCCCACAGCGCGTAAACGAATTTCTGCCCCGGCGCATCGACCAGACCCACAACTTTCGATTGCTCGCCATTGCCATAGGCCGCGGGCAAGTCGGCGACGAGTTCCAGCGTTCGCGAATCGAACACCTTGATCCCGCCGGGCACATAGTTGGCCACCGCGACAAGCGCGCCGTCCTGCGAGATGGCGCCGCCGATGCTGTTGCCGCTCTGCATGATGCGTTTGACGATCTCGCCGGTCAGAAGATCGAGTTTGGTCAAGCCGCCGTCGCGGCCGAAGATGAAGGCGAAGCGTCCGTCACGCGAGAAGACCGCCGAAGCGTGCGACAAGTCGCCGAGACCGGTTACGCGCTGCAGGCGCGTCCGTGTGGTTGTTTCGACGATCAGCACACTCCCGCTGGCGCGTTCGACGACGAGCCCGAGGTCGCCTGTGCCGCGCAACTCGGCGAGCGCAACATTCGCGCCGCCTAAGAGAGCAAAAGCAACCATTGCTGCGGCAATCCAGGCGCACATAAAAGACCGCAATAAGTTGGCGCAGCTTTTCATCGTTCCAATCCCCGCTTCATGTGACGCACCAGCCATTCGGCCTCGCCGCGATTGATTTCGAATTCCCAAGGCGGCATCGCTGTCCTGGGAATGCCAAACAAGATCACGTCGACGAGATAGTCATCTGGCTTGTCGGCGATTTGTGCGGGAAGGAGCGGCGGTCCCAGGCCGCCCTTGAGTGTCAGGCCGTGGCACGAGCCGCAGTCATGTCGCAGCCGGTCGATAAGCTCGTGCTGCCGCGGCGGCGCTGGATCGTCGGCCCTTGATGCCGCGGGCCAGAAACCAACGCCGAGCAGAGCGAGCAATAGCGTAACGACGCTACGCACCGACGGCCTCCAGGAGCGGCCCGAAAGACCGATGATGACCCAGCGTCTCCGCCAGCGCGACAACGCGGCCGATGACGATGAGGACCGGAGCGCGCAATCGCGCTTCGACGGTCCGGCGCGGCAGATCGGCGAGAGTCGCGATTAGAATCTGCTCATTTGGCGTAGTGCCGTTCGAAATCGCCGCGGCCGGTGTCGATGCCGGCAATCCGGCTCTCATCAGCTCACGGCTGATCTGCGGCAAGTTCGCCATGCCCATGTAGAAGACCAGCGTCGTATCTGGATTCGCGAGGCAATGCCAATTGAGTTCCAAATTCGCATCGGCCCGGCAATGGCCGGTCACAAAAGTAACGCTGGTCGCCAAGCCCCGATGCGTCAGCGGAATGCGGGCGCTTGCCGTACAACCCGAGGCCGCCGTAACCCCCGGAACGACTTCGAATGGAATATTGTTGGCCGCGAGATGGAGGGCTTCTTCGCAGCCGCGACCAAAAACGAAAGGGTCGCCGCCCTTCAAGCGTACGACGATGCGGTGCTTGCGCGCCAACCGGACGAGCAAGGCGTTGATCTCCTCTTGCGGCATGGCGTGCTCGCCCGTCGCCTTGCCGGCGTAGACGCGCGGTACGGCGCTGGGCACGAATTCAAGGATGGGCGGCGCGATGAGGCGATCGAAGACGACGATGTCCGCCGTCCGCAGCAGGCGCGCGGCCTTTACGGTCAGCAGGTCCGGATCGCCGGGACCGGCGCCGACCAGATAGACACAAGCCTCGTGCCTTTCGCTGTTTTGGATCATGGTGACGGTCCCCCGCGTCCCTGTCCGTTGTTTCCGCCGTCAAGAAAATCGAGCCGAGCAAGCGGCGGCGGACCGGTTGCAGGTCCCGGTCCGCCGCCAGTCGTTCAGTAGACGTCGCCTTTTGTGTTAAACACGTTGAACTTGCCCGTCGGCGTTACGAGCCGCTTGTCGCGAATAACGGCTTTGACCTTGAGGGTCGCATCGTCGATCACGACGATCGCGGACTCCTGTTCTTTGCCGTTCCATACCGAGAACCACACCTCGGTGCCGTCCTTGTTGAACTCGGGCTGGACGACGCGCCGCATGCCTTCGCTGATGCCCGAGAGCTGGCCGATCGGCAGAATTGTCGGCTTCTTTTTGAGGTCGGTGAGATCGAAGACAGCGACGGACGAAGCGATCTCGGCCTCGGGGTTGAGCGGCGTGTCGACGTAAAGCCGCTTCGACTTGGGGTGCGTCTTGATGAACAGCGAGCCGCCACCCTGGCCTTCGAGCGTCTGCACGACTTTCCAGGCGTGGTTCGCGCGCTTTACCGGATCGGTCCCGATCAACGCGATGCCCTCATCGCCGAGATGAACTCGTCGCCCAGACCGGTCCGAATTGAGGATGGTCGAAATTGGCGCCGCGGCCGGGATGCGGCGTCGCGCCGGCCTTGATCCGAGCGACGAGCTTGCCTTCCTTGGTGTCGATCACGACAAGCGTGTTCCGCGCATTGGCGGCCACAAGGAAATAGCGACCGGTACGATCGAAGCCGCCGTCGTGCAGGAAACGCTCGGCATTGATCGTCGTGACCTTTAGATTGTCGAGGTTGCTGTAGTCGACCAGCAGGATCTGGCCCGTTTCCTTGACATTGACGATGAATTCGGGACGGAAGTGCGAGGCGACGATCGCGGCAACGCGCGGCTCAGGGTGGAATTCCTGCGTGTCGTAGGTCATGCCGCGGGTCGAAACGACTTTGAGCGGCTTGAGCGTGGCGCCGTCCATGATCACGTATTGCGGCGGCCAGTAGGCACCCGCGATCGCGAACTTGTCCTCCCAGCCTTTCATCTTGGATGTTTCGACCGAACGCGCTTCCGATCCGATCTTCAGTTCGGCGACAGTCTGCGGCTCTTTCATCCAGAGATCGATCAGATTGAGCTTGCCGTCGCGGCCGATTGTGTAGACATAGCGGCCCGATGCCGACATGCGCGAGATATGGACGGCATAGCCGGTCTTGATGATCGAAATGATCTTCTTGCTGTGGCCGTCGATCAGCGCGACCTCGCCGGAATCGCGCAACGTGACCGAGAAAATATTATCGATGTCGTAGTTGTTCTCTTTCGCTTTCGGCCGCTTGTCGACCGGGATATGGACCTTCCACAACTCCAGCATTTCCTTCATGCCGAATTCCGGCGGTGCGGCCGGTTCGTTCAGCAGGTAGTTCGCCATCAACGCGACATCGTCTTTGTTGAGCTCACCCGAGCTGCCCCAATTCGGCATGCCGGCCGGCGAGCCGTAGGTGATGAACTGGGTCAGGTACTCGGCGCCACGCTTCGCCATGAGATCGGGCGTCAGCGCCTTGCCGGTAGCACCCTTGCGCAGCACGCCGTGGCAGCCGGCGCAGCGCTCGAAGTAAATCTGGTTCGCCCGCTTCCATTGGTCGGCCGTCAGCGTCGGAACGCCTGGCTTCGCGCCGGGCTGCTCGCCCGGATTCGCGGGCAAAACGTCGAGGCGCGGCTGGTAGCGTTCGCCGGGAGTCGTTTTGTGCTTATCCGCGTCGGCCGGGGGCCCCGGCTGGGTTTGCGCAAGAACCCAAGCATCGCCACCGGCGAAAAGCACGAATGCGACTGCCAACGTCCTAAGAAAACGTTTCATTCCTGACCCTCCATGGGCACGCGGTCCCCGCTTGCTCAGCAAAGAGGCGTTTAGCGCGTCGCAGTCCGTCCGACATTGACGGAGGTCAAGGCCAACGGGTCGGGAACTCTAGTTTCATGCCTTGGCGTGATCGCACTGCGGTCATGGGATCCGAAAAGAAGTGGGTGGGGCGGGATGCGACGCCTTTCTTTGGCAATCGCGGCCATAGCCATCGCCGCGTCACCGGCAGAAGGTCAGCGCAGCTCCGAAGACGCGTTGCCATCGGCGCAGTTGGCGAAGGTGTTTCCGGGCGCGGAGTCGGTCGTTGTACAGCTTGAAGCGCCGCCAACCTTCGAAGCGCGCCGCAATGGCGCGCGCCTCGGTTATGTGTTTTCGACGCGAAAAATCGTCGATTCCAAAGGTTACTCCGGCAAACCGATCGACATCTGGGTCGGGCTCGATCTTCAAGGAAAGATTGTCGGCACGCTGTTGGTCGCGCAGCAGGAGCCCATTCTCGTCATCGGCATATCGGAGCAGGCGCTCGCAAACTATGTGGGCCGGTTCCGTGGGGTCGACGTACGCACGGTCGTGCGCATCGGCCGGCCGCGCGGGCCGCACGAGATCGGCGTCGACGCGATTTCCGGCGCGACAGCCAGCTCGGCCGTGATCACCGACGCCATCATGCGCTCGGCGCGAATTGTCGCACGCGCGCGCGGAATATTGCCCGCGGCGAACGATGCGGCGGGGCTCGACCTGGATGATTTCGAGCCCCTCGATTGGAATGGATTGCTCCGGTCCGAGTCGGTCGCTCGTCTGACGCTGTCTCATCGCGCGGTCGATGAGCGGATCGGGGTGCCGCTCGAGGGCGTCTCGCCGGATGGCAATTTCATCGATCTCTACGTTGCGCTCGTTTCGCCGGCGCTGATCGGACGAAACCTGCTTGGCGAGAGGAACTACGCGACAATGACGGCGTCGGCGGCACCGGGCGGCCAGGCGATCTTCATCGGTTCCTCGGGGCTCTATTCATTCAAGGGAACCGAATGGCTTCGCACGGGTGTGTTCGACCGGGTCCGAGTTATTCAAGGCGCGCATGCCATTGCCTTGACGCGTGCCGGGCACACGCTGATCGAGCGTCTCGAAGCGGCCGGCGCTCCCGAACTGCGTGAAATGGCCCGATTTGCCATCCCGGTGCCCGCCAAGTTCGATCCGGCGCGCCCCTGGGTTCTCGAGCTGACTGTGCGCCGGGCAAGGACGGACGGCGGCGATGCAACGGCGACGTTCCAGCTCGCTTACCGGCCGCCCGCGCGGCTGCTGCGCCCCGCGCCGCCGCCGGCCGAGATCAAGGGACGAGAGACGAAGGATGCGATCGCCGCCGCCGAAGCGCCGATCTGGCGGCAGATTTGGCAGGAGCGGGCCGTCCACATCGCGCTACTGCTGATAATTCTGACGGCGCTCACCGCCATTTTGTTTTTCCAGGATGCGCTCGCCCGGCGGCAGCGGCTCTATCGTCCGCTGCGTGTCGCTTTTCTCCTGGTGACGCTTATTTACGTAGGTTGGATTGCGGGCGCCCAGATTTCCGTGATCAACGTGCTGACCTTTGCGCAAGCCATGCTCACCGGTTTCCGATGGGAGGATTTCCTGCTTGAGCCGCTGATATTCATACTTTGGTGCTATGTCGCCGTGACAATATTGTTTTGGGGGCGCGGCGTGTTCTGCGGCTGGCTCTGTCCGTTCGGCGCGCTGCAGGAACTGCTCAACCGCCTCATGCGGCTGTTCAAGCTCCCTCAGATCGCCGTTCCGTTCGGGCTTCACGAACGTCTGTGGCCGTTGAAATACGTCGCGTTCCTTGCCCTCTTCGCCTTGTCGCTGGGTTCGATGAGCCACGCCGTTCTCGGGTCCGAAATCGAGCCGTTCAAGACGGCGATTTCCTTGCGGTTCGCGCGAGAATGGCAGTTTCTGGCCTATGTCGCGCTGCTCCTGAACATCGGCCTCATTGTCGAGCGGTTTTTCTGCCGATATCTCTGCCCGCTCGGCGCGGCGCTCGCAATTCCGGCGCGGCTCCGCATGTTCGATTGGTTGAAACGCCGCCACCAGTGCGGTTCGGTCTGTCAGGCCTGCGCGGTGAAGTGCACGGTGCAGGCAATTCACCCCGATGGCCGTATCAATCCCAACGAATGCATCCACTGCCTCGAGTGCCAAGTCCATTATTTCGACGATCGGACCTGTCCGCCGTTGATCGAACGCAGAAAGCGGCGTGAGCGGCGCGAAGCGCTCGCCAGCGAACCGGCCGCTCCGGGTAAGAGGGCGACGCCATGACGTTCAACAAGGTCTGCGGAAGCGAGGGCGACGGAACCGTGCCGCGAAGAACACGGCGCCAAGCGCTTACGGTGATCGCGGTCGCTTCTTGCCTACCCTTCTTTCCCAGAACCGGCGCAATGGCCAAGGCCATCGATTCGCTCGCGCATCAATGGCGGGGAACGGCGCTAGGGGCGGAAGCGACGATCACGCTCCATCATCCCAATTCGCAAAGGGCATGTCATCTGATCGAACTTTGCATCGCTGAAATCGAGCGGCTGGAACGCGTATTCAGCCTTTATCGCCCGGCCAGCGAGCTCGCGCGCCTCAGCCGCACAGGACGGATCGACTGCCCTTCGCCGGAATTGGTTGCATTGCTCGAAGCGTCACGCCGGATGGCGCTGCTTTCGAACGGCGCATTCGATCCGACGGTTCAACCGCTGTGGCGGCTCTATGCGGCGCATGCCGATGCCGCGCGGCGATTGCCAGACCGCCGAACATTGGCGGCCGCGCTTCGATTGGTCGGCTTTGGGAATGTCGAATTTGACCGGCGCCGCATCCGGCTGACCGAGCCTGGGATGTCTGTGACGCTCAACGGTATTGCGCAAGGATACATCTCAGATCGCGTCGGCGATTTGTTGCGCGATGCCGGATTGGAGTCGGTCCTGGTCGAGCTCGGCGAAATCGTCGCAATCGGCAGACCGGCGGCCGGCACGCCCTGGCGGGTAGCGCTGGCATCTCCCGACGGAGCGAGGCCGCGGTCGCCCGGAGTCGCCATCGAGTTGATCGACGCGGCCATAGCGACCTCGGGTGCTTACGGAACGCGGCTCGATCCGGTGCTCGGAAGTCATCATCTATTCGATCCGCGGACGGGCGCTTGCCCGGAACAGATCGCAAGCGTGTCCGTCGTGGCGCGGCGTGCCGTGCTCGCCGACGCGCTGTCGACGGCCCTCTATGTCGAACCGAGCCTATTGCATGACGATATCCTCAAGCGCGCCGGCGCCATGAGCGCCGTGCTTGTCCATCTCGACGGCCGTGCGACAAGTTTCGCCGCCTAGTTCCAATCGCCGATCCAATTGACGTGCATCAAGGAGGCGGGTCCGCCCTGAGGGGAAATTGACATACCGGGTCGGGCGGTCATCTTCGATGCAAGCGACAGGGAAACCAGACAATGATGGACTATGAAGCGCGGTTTGCCGAAGCTGTTGCTCGCGTCAAGGCCGAGGGGCGCTATCGCATTTTTGCCGATCTCGAGCGGAAGGTCGGCCGATTTCCCGAGGCGCGAAACTTGCGAAACGGCGACGCGCGCGATGTCGTTGTTTGGTGCTCCAACGATTATCTTGGGATGGGGCAGCACCCCACGGTTCTGCAGGGCGCCGCCGATGCGCTCGCTCGAATCGGCGCCGGCAGCGGCGGCACCCGCAATATTTCCGGCACGACGCACCTTCACGTGCAGCTCGAACAGGAGCTTGCCGATCTGCATCGCAAGGAAGCGGCCCTGCTATTCACGTCCGGCTATGTCGCGAACGAAGCCTGCCTCAGTACGCTGGCCAAACTGCTCCCTGGATGCATTATTTATTCGGACGAGCTCAACCACGCATCGATGATCGAAGGCATGAAGCAGGGGCGATGCGAGAAACGCATCTTCCGGCACAACGATCTCGGCCATCTCGAGCGGCTGTTGCGCGAAACGCCGCGCGATCTGCCCAAGCTGATCGCATTCGAATCGGTTTATTCGATGGAAGGCGATGTCGCGCCGATCGGCGCCATCTGCGACCTGGCTGATAAGTACGGTGCCATGACTTATCTCGACGAAGTCCATGCAGTCGGACTTTACGGCGCGCGCGGCGCCGGCGTGGCCGAGCGCGATGGCGTCATGCACCGTCTCACGGTCATCGAAGGGACATTGGCAAAAGGCTTTGGCGTCATGGGCGGATATATCGCGGCGTCGTCCGCGCTGGTCGACGCTATTCGCAGCAGCGCGCCGGGGTTCATCTTTACGACATCGCTCGCGCCGCCGGTCGTCGGCGCCGCGCTCGCGAGCGTCCGCCATCTTAAGTGGAGCAACGCCGAACGCCTGCGGCATCAGGAGCGGGCGGCGCGGTTGAAGACGATGCTGGCCGAAGCCGGGCTGCCCGTGATGCCGTCCACCTCCCACATCGTTCCCGTTCTCGTCGGCGATCCTGTATTGTGCAAGCGAATGACCAACTCGCTGCTTGACGAATACGGACTCTACATTCAGCCGATCAACTATCCGACCGTGCCGCGCGGCACCGAGCGGCTGCGGATCACGCCCAATCCCTGTCACTCGGACGCGATGATGGACGATCTGGTGCGCGCGCTGTCGGCAATTTGGAGCCGGATGTCGCTCCGGGCTGCGGCGGAATAGCGCGGGCATATCGGGATTGGAAACACTCTATTTCACGGTCGTTGCGGTCGGGCTTTATTTGCTGGCGGATTGGCTCCTCGACCGGCTTGAAGCGCGCGCCGGCCGGCGCTTCGAATATCGCAGCATCTATTTTCTATTCATCCTCGGTGCGTTCGCGCTGGGTTCATTCGCGCTCCTTCGGCATTGGCTCGGGGACTGACGCGCGCCGGCGACGCGCGGCCCGTTGACCTAAATCAAGGGAGAGCGAGCGCAAGGCGGCGTAGATTTTTCGACAGGCGATTTTGCGGGACAGAGTCGCCGACGCGGGGGATTCGTTGTCTCGACTTGGGGAGCCCATTGCATGAGCGAAACGAACAAACCGGAACCCGCAAACGAGCCGGGGAGCGAAGAGCCCGTGCCCTTCATGCAGCAGCTTCTCGACAACCCATTCCTCCTTCTTTTCCTCGGGGTCACGATACCCGCGGTGCTCTACGTCGTGTGGGGCGTCATGGAAGTGGCGAACATTCCGATCGCGAAGTAGGAGGCGAGCATGGCCATAACGCCTCCGGAAAATCGCCTGTGGTGGAAAGAGCCGCTGCATCGCGTCGAGATCGTGTGGATCACGGTAGCCTTCATCTGGGGCCTCGTGATGTTCTTCGCGATGATCTACTGGCACATTTACGGCCGGCAGAATCTGTCGAACGAAGCCTACCGCATCCGGCCCGACGTTTTCACGGCCAGGGTCGAGGCCATGGTGCGGCAATTCAAGATCGGCGAGCACAAGAGCGGCCTGCCGATCGTGCGTCCGCCCGTCGGCAACGATGTCTACATCCTCGGGCGAACATTCGAATGGTATCCGATCGTCCAGCTTGAGCGCGGGAAGAGTTATCGGCTGCATATTTCGTCGGCCGATGTGCAGCATGGCTTTTCGCTGCAGCCGGTCAACATCAATCTGCAGATCCATCCCGGCTACGACATGGTGTTGACGATCACGCCGGAAAAAATCGGCGAGTACAGCATCATCTGCAACGAATATTGCGGATTGGGCCACCACGCCATGATCGGCCGCATCATCGTTGTCGATAGCACAGCGCAGAAATAGGCGGGCAAGGGGAGAAAGCCATGGCCGCTCAAGCGACTTTTCGGATTTGTCCAAGCACGGGTTTAAAGGTCTATTCATCAGCCGAGAATCTCATCAAGGCCAACGCGGTTGCCGCGGTGGTGTTCTTGGCAATCGGTGGACTCTTCGGGCTTTTGGTGGCGCTGACGCGCTGGCCCGCCGTGCACATCTTGCCGGCAGAATGGTTCTATCTCGCTCTGACGGCCCACGGCCTCGACGTGTTGCTGGTCTGGATCATTTTCTTCGAGATGGCGATCCTCTACTTCGCATCGTCGGTGCTGTTGAGTTGCCGCCTGGCGACGCCGAAACTTGCGTGGATCGGCTTCGCGCTGATGTTGATCGGGGCGGTTACAACCAACGTTGCCGTCCTGCAGGGTCAATCGAGCGTGATGTTCACGTCCTACGTTCCGCTCAGGGCCTCACCGCATTTTTATCTCGGAATCATATTGTTCGCCGTGGGCGCGCTGATTGGCTGTTGCGTATTTTTCGGCACGCTCGTGATCGCGCGCCAGGAGCGGACCTATAAGACTTCGATTCCGCTCGTTACCTTCGGCGCGCTGACGGCCGCGATCATCGCCGTTTTCACCATCGCATCGGGCGCGATTATCTTGATTCCGACCCTGCTCTGGTCGGTCGGCATCGTCAGCGAAATCGATCCCCTGACCTACAAGGTCGTGTGGTGGGCGATGGGGCATTCGTCGCAGCAGATCAATGTCTCGGCCCATGTCGCCGTCTGGTACTTGATCGCGGCGGTGGTGGTTGGCGCCAAGCCGCTGTCCGAACGGGTCAGCCGCTTTGCCTTTCTTCTGTACATTCTGTTCCTGCAGCTCGCTTCGGCGCATCACTTGCTGGTCGAACCCGGCGTGAGTTCGACGTGGAAAGTGTTCAACACCAGCTATGCGATGTATCTCGCGGTCCTGGGCAGCATGATCCACGGCTTGAGCGTTCCGGGCGCGGTTGAGGCGGCGCAGCGGCGCAACGGATTTACCAAGGGCGTGTTCGAGTGGCTGCGGCGGGCGCCGTGGGGCAATCCGGCCTTCGCCGGCATGGCGCTTTCGGTCGTCATGTTCGGCTTCTTGGGCGGCATATCGGGCGTGGTCATGGGCACCGAGCAGATCAACCTGCTGATGCACAACACGCTCTACGTGCCGGGCCATTTCCATGGCACGGTCGTGGCCGGCACGACGCTCGCCTTCATGGCCGTGACTTATCTCGTGGTACCGCTCATCTTCCGCCGCGAGATCATTTGGCCCGGACTGGCGAAGTGGCAGCCCTATCTATTCGGCCTCGGCGTTGCCGGAATCTCGCTGTTCATGATGGGCGCCGGCACGCTCGGCGTGTCGCGGCGGCATTGGGACATCACATTCGCCGACGCGGCACTCAGCTTCGACCACGGCGGCGCCGCCTTCATGATGCTGGCGTTGAACGGCGTCTCGGCTGTGATCGCGTCGATCGGCGGCGTGCTCTATGTGCTGATCGTCGTCGGCTCGGTCTTGTTCGGCAAACGAATTGGTGCAGCCGCGCCGGCGCCGAAGCCTGAGGCTCGGCCCGCCGCGCCGCCGGTGGTCGCGAGCTATGGCAGCGAGGCGACGCTGAAATTGCCCGGCACGATCGTTCTCGTCAGTGTCTTTTTCGTCGCCTTCGTTCTCTACTACTTCGTCAACTGGAAGTTCGTTGCCGAGCTGTGGCCGCTCAAATAGCGGCGCGGCCGTACAGGGGAGCAAGCATGACGATCACGCTCCGGGATGCAGCATCGATTTTCAAGCTGCGCATCAGCGCGACAATCGCGCTGAGCGCCTTGGTCGGCGTCGCGGTGACGCCGGGCGCGGCGCCGGTGTGGTGGGAGATTGTCATCCTCGCGCTCGCCGTCCTCGCCGCATCGGCCAGCGCCGGAGCGTTCAATCACGTTTTCGAGCGCGACCTCGATGCGCGCATGGAACGCACGCGCAAGCGCCCCTTCGTCACGGGCGCACAAGTGGCGAGCCCGGCATGGTATGCGGCGATTGGGCTGCTTCTTGCAATCCCTGTCGGCGCAACCTACGCAATGTTCAATGCGGCAAGTGCGGCGTACTTGCTCCTCGGCGCGCTGTTTTACGGCGTCGTGTATACGGTTTGGCTCAAGCGGCGGAGCTGGACCAACATCGTCGTGGGCGGACTCTCCGGCAGTTTCGCGGTGTTGGCGGGCGCCGCGGCCGTCGATCCGGCGTTGGCGCCCGTGCCGATCATCTTGGCCGTCGTCATGTTCTTGTGGACGCCGCCGCATTTCTGGAGCCTTGCCTTGGCTCTGCGCGACGATTATGCGCGCGCCGGCGTGCCGATGCTGCCGGTCGTCGTCGGCCCGCGGAAGTCGGCATGGGCCATTCTCGCGCACGCAATTGCGCTCGTCGCATTGTCGCTGCTCCCGCTGGCCTACGGCATGGGCTGGATCTATGCAGCCGGGGCGGCTGTCGGCGGCGCGTTTTTCGTGAGGCGAAGCATCGCCCTCGTCATCCGGCCCGACCGGCGTCACGCCATGCGCAATTTTTTCGCGTCCCTCGTTCAGCTGACATTGCTGTCGCTGGCGGCGCTGATCGACGCGGCGCTGCCCCTTCGCTTCGTCGGCGGGGGATGACGCAATGGCTCGGCTCAATGTTGCGGCGTGCTTCTTCGCCCCGGCCATTCTAGCGATGACGCTGGCGCCGGCGGCGGCCGAGGCACCCAGCGCCGCGGCGCCCTTCGATGCCGATGCGGCATTGGCGACCAGCCGCGCCGCGCTGGGCCGCGTCATCGGCGATCATGTTTTTGTCGACACGGAGGGGCGAACCGTGCGCCTTGGCGATTTCCGGGGCCGGCCCATCGTCATCAACATGATCTACACGAGTTGTTTCCATTTCTGTCCCACGCTGACCACGAATCTGGCGCCCAAGGTCGATATCGCCCGCGAGGCGCTGGGGCGCGGCAAGTTCCTGGTCCTGACCATCGGATTCGACGCGCGCAACGATACGCCGGCGCGGATGCGCGCCTACGCGCATAAGATCGGCGTCGGCGACGCGGAGTGGCTCTTCCTCAGCGGCGACGAGGAAGGTGTTGCAAGGCTGGCACGCGATGTCGGGTTTGCATTCGCGCGCATGCCCGGCGGATTCGAGCATGCGGCGCAGACGACGATCATCGACGGAGATGGGCGGGTCTATCGGCAAGTCTACGGCATCGACTATGCAGCGCCGATGCTGGTCGAGCCGCTCAAGGCTTTGGCTTTGGGCGTCAACGACCGATCGGCGGGCGTGGCGCAGTGGCTCGATCGCGTTCGTATCCTTTGCACGATCTACGATCCGCGCACCGGGCGATATCACATCGACTACGGGCTGATTACCGGCATTGCCATTTCCGGCCTGCTCGTCATGGTCGTCGTCATCGTGCTGCTGCGCGAGTGGCGCCGCATGCGCCGGTTTCAGATCGCGGCGCGGAAATAGAAGGCCGCTGTCATGAAACGCCGGCCTCAGCCATCGTCGGTTTAAACGGCGTCATGCGCTTCATCCAGTCGTTGTTCAGATCGGGCTTCCAGCGCCTTGAAGCGCTGCTCGATGCCGTGTTCATGCCGGCCTGCAATCCGCTCTACTATCTGGGCGCGCTTGGGTTTTACTTTTTTTGGATCGCAACGGTCACCGGCATCTATCTCTATTTTCTGTTCGACACCAGCGTCGTCGGCGCATTCACCTCGATCGAGAAGCTGACCCAGCAACGATATCTCGGCGGCGTGATGCGCAGCCTGCACCGCTATGCGTCGGACGGTCTGGTGCTGATGATGGTCGTGCACATGGCGCGCGAGTTCGCGCTCGACCGGTTCCGGGGTGCGCGCTGGTTCACCTGGGTCACCGGCGTGCCGATCGTCGCCTTCGTCTACGGCTCGGGCATCACCGGCTATCTGCTGGTGTGGGACGAGCTTGCGCAATACGTCGCGATCGCCACCTCGGAGTTCCTCGACTGGCTGCCCATCTTTGCCGATCCGATCGCGCGCAATTTCCTGACGCCGAAGTCGATCGACGATCGTTTTTTCACGCTGCTGATTTTCCTGCACATATTCGTGCCCCTATTCCTTCTGTTCGTGCTTTGGATCCATCTCTTGCGCGTCAGCCGCGCGCGCATCAATCCGCCGCGCGGATTGGCCATCGGCACTCTCCTGATGCTTCTGGCGCTATCGCTTGCCCATCCGGTCGTCAGCCACAAACAGGCGAACCTGGCCAAGGTGCCTGGGCAAGTCGAACTCGATTGGTATTATCTTCTGCTATATCCGCTGTTCGACCGCTGGTCGGCGGCGACGATGTGGCTGCTCGTGACGCTTGCGGCGCTGCTGCTCATAATGCTGCCATGGCTGCCGCCGCGCCGGCGCGCGCCCGCGGCCGCAGTCGATCTCGCCCACTGCAACGGCTGCACTTGGTGCGAGCAGGATTGCCCCTATGGCGCGATCGCCATGCAGCCGCGCAGCGACGGGCGGGCGTTCTCCCGCGAAGCTGTCGTCAAGCCGGCGCTCTGCGTCAGTTGCGGCGTCTGCGTCGGTTCGTGCCCCAGCGCCACGCCGTTCCGGCTGCGCAGCGATGTGACGAGCGGCATCGACCTGCCGCACGATTCGCTCGCCGATCTCAAGGCACGCATCAAGGCCCGATCTTCCGGATTGTCGGGGCCAAAGCGTGTTCTCGTCTTCGGCTGCCGGCACGCCGTGCCGCTGGACAAACTCGCGAACGGCGCCACCGGCGTCGTCGGCCTCGAATGCAGCGCCCAGTTGCCGCCGTCCTTCGTCGATTTCGTCCTGAGCCGGAACCTTGCGGAGGGCGTCGTCGTCACCGGCTGCCCACCGGGCAATTGCCATTACCGCGTGGGCAATCGATGGACCGGGCAGCGCCTGGGTCGCGAGCGCGACCCGAGACTCCGAGCCCGCGTGCCAGGCGAGCGCCTGTTGGTGACATGGGCCGGCGGCGCGGAATTGTCGCGACTGAGCCGCGAAGTCGAGGAATTCGCGGCCAGGCTCGCTCCTCCGCCAATTGCGGGCGCGGCGCCGGCGAAGCGAGCGAACGATGCACTTGACCTGGATCGGCGCGAAGCGGAGACGGTCGATGAATAGAATTGTCCGCTATTTCGGCCAGGCGGCCTGGTATGCGGGAATTGCGGCCGCGCTCGGTTATTTCGGCACCGGCCCGGTCTATACCCATTTTCGCGACGACCAGGCGCAAATACGATTGAGTTTCGCTCATGGTGCCAAGCGCGAGGCTGCCGATTGCCGGCGGCGGACGGCCGATGAATTGGCCAAGCTGCCGCATCGCGAGCGCGTGCTCTATGCCTGCGAGCGCAAGCGCGTGCCGGTCTATGTCGAACTTTACATCGACAATCAATTGCGAATCAGCAAAACAGTGCGGGCTGGCGGCGTCGGCAGCGACAGCCCGGCGCGCGTCTACGAAAAATTCGTGCTTTCGCCCGGTCAGCATTCGATTGTCGCCCGGCTGCGCGACAGCGATCGGGCCGAGGGCTTCGATTACGAAAAACGCGCCGAGGTCACGCTCAATCCGCGCCAAAATCTCGTCATCGACTTTCGCGCTGCCGAAGGCGGATTTATTATCCAATGAACCCGCGCCCCGCCGCACGTCGCGTTACAGCGAGAGGTTCGACGCCATGGCCGTGATCGAATGGAGCGAAAGCTTCAACCTGGGCATACCCGACATCGACAGCGAACATCGAGCGCTGATCGATCTCATCAATCGTCTCCATGCCAGGCTCGGGCCGGCGGCGTCGAACGAAGAAATTTTCGAATTTTTTGTCGAATTGCACGCGCAAATCGCGCGCCACTTCGCGCTCGAGGAGACGATCATGCGCGATCTGCGTTACGACCGGCTCCGGGCGCACAAGGACGATCATGAAAAATTGCTCGACGAGATCCGTGACTTGATGGATCGGCAGCTCGCCGGCGAATTCGTCAACTACGATGCCGTGCTGGGCGATGCACTCCGCCAATGGTTCGTGGTCCACTTCAAGACGGAAGACGCCCGGCTTCATCGCTGGCTGCGCGGAGGGCATTCGCAATGACGTTCCGGGGTTCCCGAGGCGCCGGTGGCGCATCGAATTGGCCGGCTCGCGCGGCTCCCGATTTACCTCGACCTGCGGGGCTCGGCGTGCCTCGTCGTTGGCGGCGGGCCGATCGGCCAATGGAAGGCCGAAGTTCTTGCCGCGAGCGGCGCGCAGGTCCTTGTCGTCGATCCAAAGGCCCGGCCCTGCGGAGGTGCGACATCGGGCGTGACCGTCGCGGCGCGGCCGTTCTCGGACCTCGATACGGCCGGCAAGAAAGTCGTCATTGCCGCCACGGCTGACGCGGAAACAAATCGGCTAGTGGCCGAGGCGGGGCGGCGGAACGGCGCTCTCGTCAACGTCGTCGATGCCGGCGATGTCAGCGACTTCATTTTTCCCGCCATCGTCAATCGATCCCCGGTGATCGTGGCGATCTCGACAGAAGGGTCCGCGCCCGTGCTGGCGCGCATGCTGCGGCGCAAGATCGAGTTGCTGCTGCCCGCCGATCTCGAAGCGATTGTCGGATTCGCGTGCGAGAAGCGCCGGGAACTCGCGCGCATCTTCGCTGAGCCGGCGAAACGCCGCCGTTTGTGGGAAGATTTCTTTGAGCGAGTCCTTACCGAAGGCATCGGTGGACAAGAACGCCTTGAGCAGGAATTTCGCGCCCTGATCGATGCGGCACGGGCGCCGACAGGCGGCGTTGATCTGCACGTCGCCCTCGTGGAAATGCCGGCTCATGAGGACGAGCTAACCGCTCGGGCGCTGCGTTGGTTGAACAACGCCGATATGATCGTTTCCGACGACAAAGCGCCGCAAACGATCGCGGATCGTGCGCGGCGCGAAGCGCGGCGCATTTCGGTCGGGGGAACGCCGACAATGCAACAATCGATTTGGATGGAGGCAATCGAGGAGGCCCGCCGCGCGGCCGCCGTTGGCAGCCGCGTGGTGTGGCTGTGCTCGCGTGATCGCGACGGGATCGACAAAGATTGGCTCAAAGCCAGGTTTGCCGAGAAAAATATCGGTTTTGTTTATTTGCCCAGTGCGTTGCCGCCAAGAGCAGCCCCCACAAGTCCCTCGCTTCGATGAAATAGCGATGCCCGACTCTCCAGCCGATGACCTCGGTGACCGTTTCGCCCGCGTCACCGCGCGGATCGATCAGGCCAACAGCGCCGATCCAAACCACGAGGTTGTCGACGGCACGGATTTTCCCAGCTCGCTCGTTTACGCCAAGCGTATGACGCGATGGCTCGCCCAAATTGCGCCGGAAGCGTCTGAAGAGCTGCGCATCGCGGTCCGCGCCCAGCACCTTGAACGCTGGAAGATACCGCGCAACTCCTATCCCGACGGCCGTGCCGGCTACCTGCGGTGGCGCTCTTGCCTCGCCGAGCGCCACGCTGAATTGGTGGCCGCGATGATGCTGGCGGAAGACTACGGGCCGGATCAAATTGACAAAGTCAAGTCCCTGGTTCGAAAACGCAATCTCCGAGTGGATGCGGAGGCGCAGGCGCTCGAGGATGTGGCTTGCCTGGTTTTCTTGGAGAACCATCTTGCCGACTTCGCGGCCAAGCAGCCCGGCGACAAAATGGCCGACATTGTTGCGAAAACGTGGCGAAAGATGTCGCCGATGGGTCGCAAGGCCGCTGCGACGCTGGCGCTACCCGACGCGGTACGATCATTGATGAGTCGCGTGCCCTGTGCCTACCGAGAATTGGACTCGCCGTGGACAGATTGATTTTGATCGCTAAGCGTCCATTCGATGCTGCGCTTTTTCAGCTTGCTATTCGGCCTGATCGCGGCGCGGCCTAAGTCAAGGGCTCGGCTTGAGGCTGAGATCCTCGTCCTCAGTCATCAGTTGGGCATACTTCGCCGGCAGATGCCCAAGCACCTCGCGCGGAACGGCCTGGATCGCCTGCTTTTCGTTTGGATCTATTGGGTGTTTCCATCCGTCGTCCGCGCCGTCGCGGTCATCCGACCTGAGACGATCATGCGATGGCACCGAGCCGGGTTCCGGTCCTGTTGGCGTTGGCGATCACGGCCACGTTGGGGCCGCCCAAAGGCGCTGCTCGTGCTTCGCCGGTTCATTCGCGAGATGAGCCTCGACAACCCGCTTTGGGGCTGTCCCTGTCGCAAATTCAGTTTGCCGAGGCAGAGCCTGAACTCGCCTTGCGACCAACTCAGCGGCCTGTACGTGTACGGGCCGCTTATTCTAAGCTTTGTTCGGACATTTGCCCCAATTGTCGCGGATGGAATAAACGGTAGCCACAACCGGTGCCGCCAACGCGACGACAGAATCCAAAGCAATCGATCCGACGTACGAAAGCACGGGCGTCGGGTTCTATTGCGCTGCAGCACAGCGACTTGGTGGCGGAGCGCAATTACCTCCATGATCAGCGCGGTGCGCGCCCGAAATTCCGCTCGCGCGGCGCCAACCGCATCACGCAGCGACCTCCACATGTGGGTCAGGCTATTCTTGAATGACCAAAATCGTCCACGAATCACTTCGGATCAGGTTTTGAGAAGGGACAGCGTCCGCGCGATCTCCACCGCCAATACAGGCGAAAGCCTGCGCGGTGCTATCGCACAAGCCTATCAGGGCGAATGATCAGGGTGGCCGCACGGATCGACGGCAACAGCCGATAGAGCCAGACGTAGAAAAGGCGGTCGCTGTTCGAGAGCCGGATCCGGCCGCGCAGTTTGCATCGCAGCACGACGATCCGCTGTCCGAGCGCCGCGTTCTCCGCCTTGATGGATAGCTTCGATCGAAGCGACGGGGCCAGGAGAGCCAGCAGCAGGCGGATCGGAGCAATCATCGCCACCGACGCTGACCGAATTCATCACCGAGTCGAATCGGATGAAATTTCCGATACACACAGCCCACAAGGGCGTGGAAAAGAATCGATTGCGGGACACACTTGCAAGCGGATTTTCATTTCGCCCATCACATCGCCATTTCGGGCTCAGCCCCGGCGCGTTCCTTTCGCTCGTCGGGAATTTCGGTCATCGTCGCCTCGGTTAACAACAGGACGCTCGCGACCGAGACGGCGTTTTGCAGGCCGATGCGGACGACCTTGGTGGGGTCGATGATGCCGGCCTCGACGAGGTCGACATATTCCTTGCGCGCGGCATCGAAGCCGAGATTTCCCTTGTCGCTCATCATCCGCGCGACGACGACGCCGCCATCGACCGCCGAGTTTTCGGCGATCTGGCGCGCCGGCGCCTCAAGCGCGCGACGCAGAACCTGGAGCCCGGTCCGCTCATCGCCGTCACACTTCGCCTCTTCGCGCTGAACCGCCTCGGTGCAACGGAGAAGCGCGAGTCCGCCGCCGGGCACGATACCCTCGGCCACGGCGGCCTTGGTCGAGCTGATCGCGTCGTCGAGCGCCTCTTTCTTCGATTTCATCTCGGCTTCGGACGGCGCGCCGACGCGGATCACCGCCACGCCGCCGGCGAGCTTGGCCAGGCGTTCCTGCAATTTTTCCTTGTCGTAGTCGCTCGTCGTTTTCTCGATCTCGCGCCGGATCTGCTGGATGCGGCCGTCGATCTGGGCGCGGCCGCCCGACCCGCCGATGATCGTGGTGTTGTCCTTGTCGACGACGACGCGCTTGGCGCGGCCGAGCTGATCGATCGTCACGGTTTCAAGCTTGACACCGAGCTCTTCGGCGATCACGTGGCCGCCGGTAAGCACGGCGATGTCCTCGAGCATGGCCTTGCGCCGGTCGCCGAAACCCGGCGCCTTGACCGCGCAGCTCTTCAGCGCGGCGCGAATCTGGTTCACGATCAGCGTCGCCAAGGCCTCGCCTTCAACGTCCTCGGCGATGACGAGAATCGGCCGGCCGGCTTTGGCAACCTGCTCGAGCACGGGTATCGAGATCCTTGAGCACGGAAATCTTGCGGTCGCACAGCAGGATGAGGGCATCCTCCATCACCGACTCCATCTTTTCCGGATCGGTCGTGAAGTAGGGCGAGAGATAGCCGCGGTCGAACTGCATGCCCTCGACCACGTCGAGAACGGTCTCCGTGGTCTTGGATTCTTCGACCGTAATGACGCCTTCGCCGCCGACTTTTTCCATCGCGTCGGCCACGAGCTCGCCGATCGTCGGGTCATTGTGCGCCGAAATGGTGGCAACCTGGGCCTTCTCCTTGCGCGTCTTGACCGGCCGCGAGAGGGCGCGAAGTGTTTCGATCGCCGCCTTGGCGCCGCGTTCCAGGCCGCGCTTCAAGTCGATGGCGCTCGCGCCCGCGACGACGTTGCGGATGCCGTCGCCCAAAATGGCATGCGCCAGGATCGTCGAGGTGCTCGTGCCGTCGCCAACCGCGTCGCCCGTCCGCTCCGCCGCCTGGCGCAGCATCTGCGCGCCGAGATTCTCCTCCGGGTCCTTGAGATCGAATTCCTTGGCAATGGTGACGCCGTCGTTGCAGACCAGCGGCGCACCCCATTTGCGCTGCATCAAGACGGATTTCGACTTCGGACCCAGCGTGACGCGCACGGCGTCGGCGAGCTGGGTGGCGCCGCGCAGGATCTTCTCGCGCGCACCGGAGCGGAACAGAACATGTTTGTGGGCCATGGTGCATTCGTTCCCTGAAAGACCGCCAAGCTGCGGGTTGCTCGAATAAACATCGCGATCGAAAGTTAGCGGCTGGCGCTCATGCCGGAATTGATCCCGGTCAAATTCACCGCTTAGCGGTGTTCGATCGGCACGTCGCCCGGCAGGATCGTCGTCCCCGCTCGACCGGCCAAGATGTCGCCGCAGTCGCCGATGGCGCCGATCGCGGCAGACCGGCGCGTGCGGCCGACAAATCGGCATGCCGCCTTGACTTTCGGTCCCATGCTTCCGGCCTCGAATTCCAATGCGGCAAGACTGGCACATCCGGCGTTGCGAATCGGCCCCGCTGCCGGCGTTGGCCAGCCGAGATAGACGGCGTCGACATCGGTCAGCAGCAGCAGGCGATCCGCGGCAAGTTCGATCGCCAAGAGTGCGGAGGTCAGATCCTTGTCGATCACCGCCTCGACGCCGCGCCATGCACCATCGGGCTCGACCGCCACGGGAATCCCGCCGCCACCGGCGCAGATGACCACGGCGCCTCCGTTCAACAGCAAGCGGATTGCCGCGATTTCGCGGATCGCGACGGGTTCGGGCGATGGAACAACGCGCCGCATGTGTTCCGCATCGGGGACGAATTGCCAATGACGCTCGCTCGCGAGTTGAGCGGCCTCCGTCGCCGCATAGAGAGGCCCGATCGGCTTGGTCGGATTTGCCAAAGCTGGATCCGCCGGATTGACGACGACTTGCGTCAGCACGGTCGCAATCGGGCGGCCCGGCAAGAGCGGTGCCAGGGCGCGCTCGATTAGATAGCCGATCATGCCTTGGCTTTCGGCGCCGAGCAGATCCAGCGGGTAGGCCGGAACCGGCCGATAAGCCTCCGCCTGCAATGCCAAGAGGCCGATCTGCGGCCCATTGCCGTGAGTGATGACGAGCCGGTGATCGCGGGCCAGCGGCGCCAGCGCCGCTGCTGCCGCGGCAACGTTGCGGCGCTGGGTTTCGGCGTCGAGGCCTTCGCCGCGCCGCAGCAGGGCATTGCCGCCGAGCGCGGCCACGATCAGCATGATCGCCCGCCGCGCGCAAGGAATCGAGCGATCAGGTCCGACAGCTTCGGCTCGCCGGCGTCGGCATAGTCGTAACGGACGCGAACGTATGGCTTGTCGCCGGCCACGATGGCAGCGGGATCGATCGGCGTTGCCACCACGACGAGATCAGCCGCGGCGCCCGCAATCGTCCGGCGCAACGCCGCCACTTCGTCCGCGCTATAGCCGACATCCGGCAAAACCGGCCCGATATGCGGATACTGCGCATAGAGCGCGGCAAGCATTGGGTCGGCGCTCTTTCGCGGATCGACGATCTCGGCGGCACCGAATTTCCTGGCCGCGACAAGGCCGGCACCATAGGGGCGCCCGCCATGGGTGATCGTCGGCCCATCCTCGACCACGAGAACGCGCTTGCCGCGAATAACATTCGGATTGTCGGGGGTCACGGGCGAAGCGGCGAGTACAAGCGGCGCATGTCCGTTGATCGCGCGCAGTTCGGCGCCGATTGCCGCGACCGACGCCGGCTCAGCAACGTCGACCTTGTTCAGGACGATGACATCGGCCATGCGCAAAACCGCTTCGCCCGGATGATAGGCCGCCGCCTGTCCCGGCCTGAGCGCATCGGCCATGACGATGTGCAGGTCGGGACGGAAAAACGGGAAATCGTTGTTGCCGCCATCCCAAAGGATGATGTCGGCTTCCTGCTCGGCGCGCGCCAAAATCGCAGCATAGTCCACGCCTGCGAATACGATGCTGCCGGCGGCGATGTGCGGCTCGTATTCCTCGCGCTCCTCGTTCGTGCATTCGGCCGCCGCAAGATCGTTGAACTCGGCGAAACGCTGGAGCCGCTGCCGCGCGAGATCGCCATAGGGCATTGGATGGCGCACGACGGCCACCCGTCGCCCGGATTGACGCAGGCAATTCGCCACGTAGCGCGCCGTCTGCGACTTGCCGCAGCCGGTCCGAATCGCGCTGATCGCTATGACGGGTTTGGCCGCGCGCAGCATGGTACGGGCCGGCCCGAGCAAGGCGAAATCGGCGCCCGCGGCAAGGCTGCGCGAGGCGGCGTGCATCACCGCGGCGTGGGTTACGTCGCTATAGGCGAATACGACGAGATTTGCCTCGTGTGCGCGGCACTGCTCCTCCAAAGCGCTTTCGGGCACGATCGGGATACCGTCCGGATAGAGCGGCCCGGCAAGAACGGGCGGATACCGGCGGTCCGCGATGCCGGGAATTTGCGTCGCGGTGAACGCAACGACTTCGACTGCCGGGTCCGAGCGATAGACGACATTGAAATTGTGAAAGTCGCGGCCCGCCGCACCCATGATGACGATGCGCGTCCTGCCCGCCGGCGCCATGCTCGCATGCCCTCTGTATGACGTCGCGACTTTCCGCCGGATTCACGGCGCAACGTATTGAGCCAAATCAAGCAGCCGGAAGCGCCATTACCTTGCCCTTGGCGACATTTTGAAGCGGCGCGGAACTCGCCTATTGCGCCGCTCGAACACGCACGCCAGCGCTCACACGATCGCTGGGATAAACGATAACTTGATCGCCCGGCTTGAGCCCGTCCAAGACTTCGGCCTCGGCCGTGCCGCGGCGCCCGATCACGATTCTCCGGCTGACGGCGCGCCCATCGGTCACGGCCAACACCGTCCAATCCTCACGCAGACGAAACAGCGCGCCGAGCGGCACCTTGACGGCACCGTCGCGGACAAAGGTCTCGATTGCGATTTCGACCCTGAAGCCATCGCCGAGGGCCGGCCGCTCATCGGGCGCACTTAGGATGTCGATCACGACATTGACACGCTGCTCTTCGATGCCGAGCGAGGATATTTTGGTAAAGGCGCCAGGCTCGACTCGGCGGACGCGGCCTTGCAGCGGCGCCGGCGATCCCCAGCCCGTCACCCGAACGGCGGCGCCGGGCCGCACGCGAACGGCGTCCTGCGTCAGCAAATCGGCGATGATCTCGAGATCGCTGGTATCGGCCAGCTCGATGAGCGGCGCGCCGAGTGTGACCGCCGCGGCGCTCTCCTGATTGACTTTGATCACACGTCCGGAAATCGGCGCCCGTATCTCGAAAACGGCGTCCGCCTCGCTTGCACTGTCGGATGGGGGCGCGCGGCGCAGCCTTTCCAGGGCGGCCTTGGCCACGCCGACGTCGTGCTCGGCCGCGTGCTGCTCGGCCTTGGCTAGATCGAGCTCGCGTTGGCGGAGCCGTGCCTCAAGCTCCGCCTGTTCGCGGCGCGCCGCCGCGATCGTGCCGCGCTCAAATAGGGTCTGCGCGCGCCTCAAGTCGATTTCGGCTTGATCGCGCGCCGCCAGGGCGCGGGCAAAGGATGCATTCGCTGCCTGCAGCTTGGCCTCTGCCGCGCCCAAGCGCCCTGTGAGTTCGCGCTCGGTGCGCGCATCGTATAGCGCCGGCAGATTTGGTCGAATTGCGACGATGAGCTGGCCGGATTGGATCAAATCGCCGGGCTTGAGCACGATGCGTTCGGTGATCCCGGCGAGAGGCGCCGAAACGACGTAGCGCTCGCGCACGCGCGTCTTGCCTTCGTCGTCCACCGTCTCGCGCAGCGTGCCGGCGCTTACGACGGCAATCTCCGCCGTGATCGGGCGAGGCATCGCGAGCCAATAGGCGAGGCCGATAGACGCGAGTCCGGCAAGCGCAATTGCACTGCTTCGTTTCCAGCTCATGGGATCACTCGCGAGTCTTGAGCACGGCGATCAGATCGAGTCGGCCGAGTTCGCGGCTAATGATCGCGACGCTGAGTGCGCCGGCGGCCAACACCGCGCCCACGGCGATGACGTAAGTCGATGGCGAAATCGCGACCGGAATCGCGAAACTGTCGCTTTGATGCGCGGCAATGACGCCGACAACGGCCCAGTGGGAAAGTTCGATGCCGAGCGGCAGCGCGAGCGCGAGTTCGATCGCGAGCTGGCCGAGCAGGTTTGCGAGGATCTCGCCGCGCGTGAAGCCGATGATGCGCAGGCTCGCCAGCTCCCAGGCGCGCTCGGCCAGCGCGATGCGCGCATTGTTGTAAATGACCCCGACCGCGACGGTCAGCGCAAAGCCCGTGAAAATCGCGCTGAAGACGAGGATGAGCCACATCGTCGTTTCGATGAAGCGGCGAACGGCATCGCGGCGCGCCGAGACCGAGGTGATCTTGGGCGTTTCCTTGAAGCGCTTGTGCAGCGCGGCCAGCATCGCCGGATCGGCGCGGATCGCAGCACCATTCATCGCGGGCGCCTCGCCGAGCAGATGATGCAGCGCGCCGATTTCCATGCGTGCCGCAAGACCGATAAATTCCTGCGACAAGCCTGCGACGATCGCTTCGCGCACCGGCCGTTTGCCATCGAGAACTTCGATCGTCACGCGGTCGCCCGGCGCCACGCCGAGATTGGCCCCAAGCCGCTCGGTGAGCAGGATGCCGGACGTCGGCGGGCGAAGCGGCTTGAAATTCGTATCGAGAGGGCGGTGAAGTTCGGATTGCTCGGACATGCCCTCAAGCACGGTGCGTGTTGTACGATGGCCGGCCCGCAGGCGGACCGGCACCGCACGGTGGGGCTCGATCCGAAGAATTCCGGGGTAGGCTGCGAGCGTAAAGCGCGCCCGATCCGGGACCGGCTCGGCAAAGCCGATCGCGAGCGTGCTTCGATCGGCGAGGCCGAAGGCGACGTCGACCATCAGATCGATCGCATCGCGCCAGAACAGGCCCAGCACGATGATCGGCAATGCCGAAGCGAGCGCGACGATGCTCATAAGCGAGCGCCACGGCCGATCCAGCATGGGACGCAGGACCATCAAAAGCCGTGCCGGCAGCCGGCGGAACAGGCGCGTACGGTCAAGCCAGCCTTGCTGAAACGCGGCGGGGGCGGGCGGCCGCATTGCCTCGGCCGGCGGTAGGCGGGAAATTCGGCGCGCCGCACTCCACGCCGCCAAGGCGCCGACCGTGGCGCTGAGCGCAATGACGACGAATAGCGGCCAAAGCTCAAAGCGGAAGTTCAAATCCGGAAAGCGGAAAAACGGCGCGTAGCTTCGGGTCATCGCATCGCCGAATATGTTGCCCAGTCCGATTCCGGCCGCCGTGCCGCCGCCGACGATGACGGCAGCAAACTTCATATAGTGGGCGGCGATGCGCCGGTCGGAATAGCCGAGCGCTTTCAGTGTCGCGATCTGCCCGCGCTGCGCGGCGACGGCACGACCGAGCACGACAATGAGCAGAAAGGCGGCGACGCACATTAGGATCACTGGGATGGTCGATGCCATGAAGCCCTGCTGCTCCAGCTCGTCGGCGATGAATCGCGCCGACGCTTGGTCGTCGCGGCCGACCGCGCCCAGTCCGCCATAGCGCGCCAGGAGACGATCGATCGCGTCGATCACCGGTTCCTTGCGCGCGCCAGGGGCGAGGCGCAGGCTCAGATCGTTGAACGCGCCTTCCAAATCGAAGGCGCGTGCGGCAGCTTGGCGGCGCATCCAGAAGATGCCGAACCGCCGGTCGTCCGGCACCTCCCCGTAGCCGCGCACCGCGTAGATGTATTCGGGCGAGTTCCCGGTGCCGACCAGGCGGAGCTTTTGTTTTTTGCCGTTGAGCACCGCATGAACATGATCCCCCAGGCGAAGCTGCCGCGCCTTGAAAAATGCTTCGTTGACGAGCGCCTCGTCGGACCGGCCGGCCTCGGGAAACCGGCCCTGGACAAGATGGACGCGGTTGAGTCGAGCCTCGCCGCGATCCGGCAGCGACACGAACCGGCCGGTGATCGTCACGGCTTCGCCAGGCACGTCAAGGATGGCGTCGAACACCACGCGCAATTCGGCATCAGCGACACCGGCGATCTCAGCGGCGCGCCGCGCGATATGCTCGGGCGCCCGCTTCACGCCGACGAAGAGATGGGCAAAACGCGCCTCCTCGTAATATTCGCGCTGCGCCGCCGCGAGCGATAAATAGGTCCCCATCGCCGCCAGAAACCCGGCAATGCCGCAAGCCACGACCGCGCCGATCGTTGTGGCTTGGCCCTTCATGCGTCGGAGGTCGCGCAGCAGCTTGCGGTCGAGCGCCGTCACCATGCGAGTTCGCCCGGGACGAGTTTCTTTGTGTTGCGCTCGACCCCGGCAACACGGCCGTTGGCCAGGCGCAAAACGCGATCGGCCATGCCGGCGATGACGGCATTGTGGGTGATAACGACCGCCGTCGTGCCGAGTTCGCGATTGATCTTGGCGATCGCCTCGAGTACGAGCCGGCCGGTCTTGGCGTCGAGCGCGCCAGTCGGTTCATCGCACAGGATAACGTCGGGGCGCTTGGCGACGGCGCGCGCGATCGCCACCCGCTGCTGCTCGCCGCCGGAAAGCTGCGAGGGAAAGTGATCGGCGCGGTCGGCGAGTTCGACCAGCGCCAAGGCGGTATCGGCGTCCATCGGATCGCTGACGATCTCGGTCGCGAGCCGGACATTCTCGCGCGCCGTCAGGCTCGGAATGAGATTGTAAAATTGAAAGACGAATCCGACGTGATCGCGGCGATAGGCGGTGAGCGCCCCGTCGTCGGCGCCGACGAGATTGTGATCGCGCCAATAAGCCTCGCCGCGCGACGGCGTGTCGAGCCCGCCAAGGATGTTGAGCAGGGTGGACTTTCCGCTGCCGGACGGCCCGAGCATGACGATGAACTCGCCTTCGTCGATCTCGAGCGAAATATCCGCGAGGGCGGATACCGTGACGTCGCCCATGCGGTAGTCCTTCCCGAGATTGCGGGCAACGAAAACCGGACGGTGCGGGCCGTTCATGGCGACTCGGCCCAAATATCGTTCTTCTTTCGGTAGCGTTTTTTGACCGCGGCCCAGGCGATGCGGTGGCAGCACGCATCGCGCTCCGGCCCGGTGCCGCGATAGCCGCGCCATGCGCTGTTGAACGACTCGCGGTAGATATCCTGCGCATGCGCCGGAAGCACGCGCTGCACCCCAGGCGGCAGCTCTCGTTTGTTTCGATACGGCATGCTCACCTCGCTCGCAAAGCAAGGCTCCGTCACGGCGGCCAAGCCGGCCTTGATATGGCTCAAGTCGGGTATTGGCGCGGCGCGCGAAGCTGCTTCGCCAGCCCGGACGGCATCGCGATGAATGACACCGATCCAACGCCCGCGACGGCCGAAAGCGAGGCGCTGCGGCGCCATCGCGCGGCGCGCGGCAAGATCGAGATGCAACCGAAATTCCCGATTCGAAGCCCAGCGGATTTTGCCGTTTGGTACACGCCGGGTGTCGCCGAGGCATGCCGCGCTATTGTCGCCGATCCGGATGCCGCTTACGAGGTCACGAACAAGGGCAATCTGGTGGCCGTCGTCTCCGACGGCACGCGCGTGCTCGGCCTGGGCGATATCGGACCCGAAGCCGGACTGCCGGTGATGGAAGGTAAGTGCCTGCTGTTCAAGTACCTCGCCGGGGTCGATGCGGTGCCGATCTGCCTCGGCACGAAGCGTGCCGAGGACATCGTCCGCGCCGTCGAATGGCTGGCGCCGTCATTCGGCGGCGTCAACCTCGAGGACATTGTCCAGCCGAAATGCTTTCGCGTGCTTGATGCGCTGCGGGCCTCACTCCGCATTCCAGTATGGCACGACGACCAACAAGGCACGGCCGCGGTTGTCTTGGCCGGACTGATCACAGCGTTGCGCTTAACGGGGCGAACTTTGTCCGAGACGCGTATTGCCTTGATCGGCATGGGCGCGGCGAATGTCGCCACATACCGGCTGCTCAAGACCTTTGGCGCCGATCCCGCGAACATCGTTGCCTGCGATAGCAAAGGAATCTTGCATCGCGGACGAACCGATATCGAACGTGAGCAAGCGCAATTTCGCGAAAAATGGGAGATTTGCGGCGAAAGCAACCGTGCTCGAAAGACCGGCGGCGTTGCCGCCGCGCTCGCGGATGCCGACGTATGTCTCGCTTTCTCCCGCCCGGGACCCGGCATTATTCGGCCCGAATGGATCGCTGCCATGCAACCAAAGGCGATCGTCTTCGCCGGCGCCAATCCGGTTCCTGAAATTTGGCCGATCGATGCCGCCGCCGCGGGTGCTGCAATCGTCGCGACCGGGCGCAGCGATTTCCCAAATCAAGTCAACAACGCGCTCGCTTTTCCCGGCATGTTTCGCGGCGTGCTCGATGTGCGCGCACGGGCGATCACGGAGGGCATGGCGACCGCGGCGGCCCAAGCTCTTGCGGAATATTCGGCCGAGCTGGGCGTGCATGCCGGGCGAATTTTGCCGGCGATGGACGATCGCGAAGCGGTCGCGCGAGTCGCCGTCGCGGTCGGAATGGAAGCGCAGAGACAAGGCATCGCGGCGCTCGCGCGCACGGCATCGGAGTTGCGCGATCTTGCCCTTGCCGCGATCGGACGCGCGCGCGAAGCGAATACGGCGCTGCTTGCCCGCCGCCTCGCGGCAACGTAAAAAATTTCGGGCCAAGCATCGCTGCCTGGCCGGAGTTTGCCGCCCGCCGCGAATCTGGGGAGGGTGAGCGGGCGGTTATTCCGGCCCCGCGTCCTAGGCCACGGTGGCGAGTGCGTCGAGCGTCGCGCGGTCGTCGATGCGCACGATGTCGCTCTCGAGCAGGGTGATGACGCGCTCGGTCTTGAGCCAGGTGAACATGCGGCTCACGGTTTCGACCGTCAGGCCGAGATAGTCTGCGATATCGATCCTCGTCATCGGCAGCATGACGACATCGCCATTGCCGGTGCGCGCCTTGGCGCGCGCCGCCAGCGACCGCAAGAAGGTCGCGATGCGCTCGCCGGCGGATTTCCGCCCAAGCAGAAGCAGATGTTCCTGCGCCGCGTCGAGTTGGCCGGCAATTGCGCCGAGCAGCGTCCGGCCGAGCGCGGGATAGGCGGTCACAGCGTCGCCGATCTTGGCGCGGTCGTATTTGGCAACGACGATGTGGGTCACCGCTTCGGCCGAGTAGCGATAGGTTTGGCTGTCGTCCCAGCCGAACAGTTCGCCGTCGCGGACGAATGCCGCGATCTGACGACGGCCGTCGTCGGTCATCTTGCACAGCCGCACGGTGCCGGCGATCACTTTGAAGCAATGACGCGCGTATTCGCCCTGCTCGCAAATGGACCGATTGGGCTCATAGGTGGCGCGAATCGCGAACTTCTCGAGCGCGCCGAGATCGATGCCCACCAGGGCGGATTTGCCAGCGACGGCACCGCGCGAGCGCGCGCCAGCCGCTGTCGGAAGATAGGCGTGATTTGCCGTCGTTTGAGCCGAATACGACATGACCATGACAGCCTCCGTTCCCCAGTCGAATTTTCATTCTACGGGTCGAAAGCTATGGCGCGCTGTGCCGCGCTGAAATTGGGTTAGCACCGTACGGGCTAGCCCGTAGACAAACCTCCGCCAGGCGAGCGCGCGACCAGATAATCGACAGCGCCGTCCAAGCTGCTCAACTTCGGATAGTCGATCTCAGGCACGTCAATGCCGGTGCTTGCTTTGATCGCCACGATCAAGTTTATGAAGCTGATCGAATCGATATCGAGCGCTTCGCGGAGATTGGCCGAGGCCGGCACCGATGCGGGGTCGATCTCGGGCGCAATATTGCCGATTTCCTCGAGCAGCGCCCGCTTGATTTCGTCGCGTGTCATAGCGCCTCCGGTTCCTGAAGCCGCCGCGCGATGTCGGCGAGAAACAACGCGCCGCGATGGCCGTCGCTGACGCGGTGATCGGCGGCGAGCGAGAGATGCAGCACCGGCCGGATGACGACCGCGCCGCCCGCGATCCAAGGCCGCTCGGTTGGCGTGCCGGCGGCGACGATCGCGACCTGCGGCGGATTGACGATCGGAAAAATTGCATCGGCGCCGCGATCGCCGAGGCTGGTCAAGGTTAGGGTCGGATCGCTGAGTTCCGAGCTGCGGTAGCGGCCGGCGCGGACCCGCACCACGAGATCGCGCAGGCGCGCCATGATGTCATCGACACCGAGAGTGTCGGCGTTGTGAATTGCCGGCGCCACCAGGCCGCCGCCGCGGATCGCAATCGCATGGCCGAGATGCACGCGCTCGCTTGGCGCGAATCGCCCTTCGCCATAGGTCCCGTTGAACTCGGGCGCGGCGCGGGCCGCGAGTGCCACGGCTTTGGCCAATAACGCGCCGAGGACGAGGCGTCGTTCGGGCGGTCGCTCCGCATTGGTGCGCGCGAGCCACGCGGTCGCGCCCCCAAGGTCGGCGACTGTGCGAGACATAGTAGTGCGGAATTTCACGCTTCGAGCGGGCCATGGCGGTCGCAATAGCGCCGCGCATGGCACCAAGATCGATTCCCTTTGAGCGCGGTGACAGTGCCGCCGAAGCGGCGGGCGCCGGGGCGGCGGGCACCGGCCGTGGCGAGGCTTTCTCTTGCTTCAATGCGTTCTCAACGTCGACGAAGACGATGGCGCCCTCGGGGCCGCTGCCGGCAATTGTCGCAAGATCGAGCCCGTGTTCCGCTGCGAGCTTGCGCGCCGCAGGCGATGCCCTGATTGCATCGCTCACGGGCAAAGGCTGCGCGGGAATTGCGCCTGGCACTATTGCCGGCTTTGGAGCAGCGGGCCTTACGCTTGCCACCGGATGACGCGGCGGTGCTGCAATCGGCTCACGGCTCGGAGACGCGCGGATCATGGCCAGCGGTGTTCCGACCGGGACCGATTGTCCGAGCGACACCAGAAGTTTTTCGATCACGCCCGACTCGAACACCTCGATTTCGATCGCGCCTTTCTGCGTCTCGACGACGGCCACGACATCGCCGTGCTTGACTGCGTCGCCGGCCGATTTGAGCCACTCGACGAGTTTGCCGGCCTCCATATCGGCACCGAGCGAGGGCATGCGGAACTCGCCCATCAGCGGCCCAGCGCGGTCCGCGCCGCCGCAACGATCGTCGGCGTCTGCGGCAACGCGGCATCCTCGAGATGCTTGGGGTAGGGGATCGGCACTTCAGCCGTGCAAACCCGGCCGATCGGCGCGTCGAGCGTCCAGAAACACTGCTCGGCAAGGCGGGCGGCAATCTCGGCCGAAAGGCTGCCGGACTTCCATCCTTCATCGACGATTACGGCGCGCCGTGTCTTGCGCACCGAAGCGCAAATGGTCTCGTCGTCGAGCGGGCGCAGCGTGCGAAGATCGACGACTTCGGCGTCGATTCCCAAAGCGGCCAGCTCATCCGCCGCCTTGAGCGTCTTCCACAGCGAGCCTCCGTAAGTGATGAGGCTGATATCGCGCCCGGCACGTCGCACCGCCGCGCTGTCGATATCGACCGGCGCGGCGCCGGCGGCGATTTCGCCGGTCATATTGTAGAGCAAGACGTTCTCGAAGATCAGAACTGGATCGGGGTTCTCGATTGCCGTCCGCAACATGCCGCGCGCATCCTCGATTGTTGCCGGCGCGACCACGCGGATGCCGGGAATATGGGCGTACCAGTTTTCGAGGCTGTGCGAATGCTGCGCGGCGAGTTGGCGGCCGGCGCCGGTCGCCATGCGGATGACGACAGGAATGCTGAATTGCCCGCCCGACATATGCCGGATCGTGGCGGCGCTGTTGAGGATCTGATCGAGGCACAGCATGCTGAAATTCACGGTCATGACTTCGACGATCGGCCGCATGCCGCCGAGCGCTGCGCCGATTCCCGCGCCGACAAAGCCTGCCTCCGAAAGCGGCGTGTCGCGGATGCGCTCCGGGCCGAATTCGTCGAGCAGGCCCTTGCTCACGGCGTAGCAACCGCCATAGCGGCCAACGTCCTCGCCCATGAGGAATGCGCGCTCGTCACGTTGCAGCGCCTCGCGGATCGCGGCGCGAACCGCATCGCGATAGGTGATGGTGACGCGGTCGGCCTTGGCTGCCGGCGGCGCGTTCATGGCGCGACGCGCGGCGTGTAAACGTCGTGGCACAAATTCTCGACCGGCTCCCAGCTCCCCGCCTCGGCAAAATCGACCGAAGCTTGGACATCGCTTGCGACTTCCCTTTCGAGCGCGTCGATATCGCCATCGTGAATCAGACCCGTTGACTTCACCCACGCCATGAAGCGGTCGATCGGGCAGCGCTTCTTCCAATCCTCGACTTCGGATTTCGAACGATAAAGTTGGGCGTCGAACATGGAATGGGCACGGAACCGATAGGTGCGGCATTCGAGAAAATAGGGCCCCTTGTCGGCCCGAATTGCAGCGGCCGCGCGCAATGCCGCTGCTTCCACCGCAACAACGTCCATGCCGTCGACGATTTCCGATGGCAGGCGATAGCTCGCCGCCTTGGCGTGAATGTCGGTTTCGGATTCGGAAATCGCCAGTGCCGTGCCCATGGCATAAAGATTGTTTTCGCAGACGAACAGCACCGGCAATCGCCACAAGGTCGCGAGGTTGAGGCTTTCGTGAAATTCGCCTTCGGCGACGGCGCCTTCGCCGAAGAAGCAAACAGTAACGTTCGGTCGTGCGCGCATCTTGTCCGCCAGGGCGAGGCCGACCGCCAGCGGCAGACCGCCGCCGACAATGGCGTTTCCGCCGTAAAATCGCATTGCGGCGTCGAAGATGTGCATCGAGCCGCCGCGCCCACGGCTGCTGCCTTCCTGCTTGCCGTACATCTCGGCCATCACGGGGTTCATCGCAAGGCCGCGCGCCAGGGCGTGCCCGTGCTCGCGATAGGTCGCGACGATCGCGTCATCGGGCGCAAGCGCTTGCATGACGCCGACTGCGATGGCTTCCTCTCCAATATATAGATGCAGAAAGCCGCGAATCTTTTCCTGCTGATAAAGTTCGGAGCATTTTTCCTCGAAGCGCCTGATGCGCAGCATTTCGCGCAGCAAGAGTAGCGCATGCGGCCGTGTCAAATGCGGCTTAGAGTCGCGCGCCGTCATTTCTCCTCGCTTTCGAGGGTCGAAAGATCGCCTTCCGGCAGACCGAGTTCGCGGGCTTTCAGCAGGCGCCGCATGATCTTGCCGCTGCGCGTCTTGGGCAGGTTCTTCCGAAAATCGATCTCGCGCGGTGCGATCGCCGGACCGAGGCGAAGCCGGGCATGGCCGAGCAGCTCTTTGCGCAAGGCTTCGCTCGGCTCGAAGCCCGATTTCAACGCCACGAAAGCCTTGACTGTCTCGCCCGCCGTCGGATCGGGCTTGCCGATCACGCCGGCTTCGGCCACGGCCCGGTGCTCCATCAGCGCGCTTTCGACCTCGAACGGGCCGATGAGGTGGCCGGCGGACTTGATGACGTCGTCGCCTCGGCCGACGAACCAGTAATAGCCGTCGGCGTCGCGCATCGCCAGATCGCCGGTCAGGTACCAGCCGCCGGCGAAGCACTTCTTGTAGCGCTCGGCCTCGTTGAGGTAGCCTCGGAACATCGACGGCCAGCCGGGGCGCAATGCAAGCTCGCCCGTGGTCATCGGCGTGGCGATCTCAACCATGTCGCCGTTTGCTTCACGACGCAAAATGCCGGCCACGATGCCAGGCAGCGGACGGCCCATCGAGCCGGGCTTCACATCCATCGCGGCGTAATTCGCGATCATGATGCCGCCGGTCTCGGTCTGCCACCAATTGTCGTGAAACGGCCGGCCGAAGGCATTGGCGCTCCATGCGACGGCCTCGGGATTGAGCGGCTCGCCGACGCTCGCCATGAAGCGGAGCCGCGAAAGATCGAATTTGCGGATCGGCTCGTCGCCGATTTTCATCAGCATGCGAATCGCCGTCGGCGCCGTGTACCAGACCGAGACCGCCTGCTCCTGCAAAATGCGATACCAGCGTTCGGCATCGAATTCGGCCTCATCGACGATCAGAGTTGCGCCATTGGTCAAGGGCGCGATGATGCCGTAGGACATGCCGGTGACCCAGCCGGGGTCCGCCGTGCACCAGAAAATATCGTCGCGATGAAGATCGAGGGCGTATTGGCCGGTGACGTGGTGCGCGACCACGGCTTCGTGCACGTGAATTGCGCCTTTCGGCCGCCCCGTCGTGCCGCTGGTGAAGTGCAACAACGCCATATCGTTGGGCTTCGTCGCCGCCGTTGCGAAGTTGGGCGAAGCCGCCGCCATTAATGAATCGAAATCGTGGCATCCCGCCGGCATCGCCCCGGTGACGCCGCCGACGAGCAGCACATGAGTGAGCGACGGCAGACGGGCTCGGATCGCCTCGACCTTCTTGCGGTAGAACGCCTCGCTTGTCACCAGCACCGCGCCTTCGCCGATGCTCACGCGCGCCTGTACGGGCTCGGGCCCGAACGCCGAGAACAGCGGCGAAAATACCGCGCCGGCCTTCAAGCTGCCGAGCGCCGCTATGTAGAGCGCCGGAATCCGCCCGAGCAGGCTGAAGACGCGGGCGCCGCGTCCATGGCCGAGCTTCGTCAGCACATTGGCGAACCGTGCGGTCAGCTCGCTCATTTGCGCGTAGGTGAAATCCCGCGTCGCGCCGTCTTTTGGCAGCCAGCGAACCGCCACCTTGTCGCCGCGGCCGGCCGAGACGTGGCGATCGACCGCTTCGTGGGTAATGTTGAGCGCTCCGCCCGGCAGGCCATCCAGCTGCGCCCGCGCTGCGGCCCAAGAAAATTCGCCAACACAGCGCTCATAGTTTGCGAGTTGCGGAATCGCTTGCGCCGCCGCCCGGCTCTTGCGAATTGCGGCGAAAGTCATGATCCACCGCCCCGGCGCGATTCAGCGCTCGGGTTCGGCGGCTTGCTCGTCGGCGGTGAGAATATCGTAAAGCTGCGCGACGCGGCCGGCGAGCGGATGGCCCGCGCGGTCCACCATACTGCCCTCGCCGCGCACATAGGTCATCGCCAGCTCAAGCTCGTTCAATGACGGACGAATTCGGAGAATCTCGCTGATCGTTTCGTCGTCCACCTCGCCGATCAAATGGCGCACTTCGTCCGGCGAGATGAGCGGAACGTCCTTGGTGTTGCCTTTGCGCATCGTGGCCATGTGCCACCTCGTTCGGGTGCCTATAAAATCTACCTATCGCGTCCGGCCTTCGGCGCAATTGATCCTCATCAAGGACGGCCCGGTTTGCTCGCGACGACACTTTTCAGATGTTGTTCGCATGAGCCAAGCCCAGACAATCGTCGCCGAATTCGCAATTCGCTTGACGCGCCTCGTCGATGCAAAGGGCGCTGTGCTTTGCGAGTTGCCCGCATGGGCGAAGGACCGCGGGACGCTCGCGGCCTTGTATCGCTGCATGGTGCTGACGCGCGCCTACGACGCGAAGGCCGTAGCATTGCAGCGCACAGGCCGGCTCGGAACCTTCGCGTCCTCGCTCGGGCAGGAAGCGATCGGCACCGGCGTTGCGGCGGCGATGCGGCCGAACGACGTTCTGGTGCCCTCGTTCCGCGAGCAATCGGCGCTAATCTGGCGCGGCGTCTCGATGAACGAGCAATTGCTGTTTTGGGGCGGCGACGAACGGGGCAGCGATTTCGCCAAGGCCCGCGGCGATTTTCCGATCTCGATTCCGGTCGGCAGCCATGCGCCCCATGCGGCAGGCGTGGCTCTGGCGTTCAAGCTGCGCCGGGAGCCGCGCGTCGCGGTTTGTATGTTCGGCGACGGCGCGACCTCGAAAGGCGATGTCTACGAGGCCATGAACATCGCCGGCGTCTGGCGGTTGCCGGTCGTCTTCGTCGTCAGCAACAACCAATGGGCGATCTCGGTGCCCTTGAGCCGGCAGACAGCGGCGACAACGCTGGCGCAAAAGGCAATCGCGGCCGGCGTTCCGGGCGAGCAGGTCGATGGCAATGACGTGCTCGCCGTGCGGCACGTGGCGGGCACCGCGATAGAAAGGGCGCGGTCCGGCGAGGGCGCGCAATGGATCGAGGCCATCACCTACCGTATGAGCGATCACACCACCGCCGACGATGCACGGCGTTACCGCAAGGACGAGGAGGTTAGCGCCCATTGGCCGGAGGATCCCATAGCGCGCCTGCGCAATCTGCTGGTGGCGCGCCATGGCTGGAGCAAAGCGGACGAAGAGCGCGTGCTTGCCGCTTGCAGCGCCAACGTCGAGGCCGCCGCCGCCGCCTATCTCGCGACCCCACCGCAGGCGCCGGAGTCGATCTTCGACTATCTCTATGCGAATTTGCCCGAAGCCCTGGCGCCGCAGCGCGCGGCGTTCCTCGCTTCGGCATCGAGCGAGGCGGGTCGTGGCTGAGATGACCATGGTCGATGCCATCAACTTGGCGCTCGCCCGCGCCATGCAGGAAAGCGAGCGCGTCATCGTTTTCGGCGAGGATGTCGGCATCGATGGCGGCGTCTTCCGCGTCACCAACGGCCTGTTCGCCCGCTTCGGACCCGATCGGGTCCGTGACACGCCGCTGTCCGAGGGATTGATCGGCGGGCTCGCGGTCGGGCTCGCCGCGATGGGCTTCAAGCCTGTCGCCGAGATTCAGTTCATGGGCTTCATCTATCCCACGATCGATCAGATGGTGAACCATGCGGCGCGCCTGCGCAATCGAACACGCGGCCGGCTCACTTGTCCGCTCGTGCTGCGCGCGCCCTATGGCGGCTTCATCCACGCGCCCGAGCACCACTCGGAAAGCAACGAAGCGATGTTCGCGCATATTCCGGGACTCCGCGTCGTCATCCCGTCCTCGCCGGTCAAGGCCTATGGCCTCATGCTGTCGGCGATCGACGATCCCGATCCGGTCGTCTTCCTCGAGCCGAAACGCGTCTATCGCGCGCCGAGGGAGGATGTCGAGGACGATGGCAAGCGCGTGCCGCTCGATCGGTGTTTCACCTTGCGGGAAGGCAGCGACATTACGCTGGTGAGCTGGGGTGCCTCGCTGCAGGAAACCTTGCACGCGGCTTCGTCGCTCGAGGCCGACGGCGTGAGCGCAACCGTGATCGATGTCGCGACGTTGAAGCCGCTCGATGCGGAGACGTTGATACGGGCCGTTCGGGCCAACGGGCGCTGCGTCGTCGTGCATGAAGCGGCGCGAACCGGCGGCTTCGGCGCTGAAGTCGCCGCGACGATTGCGGAAGGCGCCTTCACCGCCCTGCTCGCGCCGATCAAGCGAGTGACCGGTTGGGACACGGTGATGCCGCTGCCGCGGCTTGAACACCTCTATATGCCGAGCGCGGCGCGCATCGATGCCGCGGCGCGCGAATGCATGGCGTTCCAATGACGGTGTTCAAGCTGCCCGATCTCGGCGAAGGCCTCGACGACGCCGAAATCGTCGCCTGGCACGTCAATGAGGGCGATCATGTGACGGCCGACCAGCCGCTCGTTTCGGTCGAGACCGCCAAGGCCGTTGTGGAAATTCCATCGCCCCAGGCCGGCACGGTCAAACGCCGCTTCGGCAACCCGGGCGAGCGCATCAAGGTTGGCGCGCCGCTTGTCGAGTTCGAAGGCGGAGCCGACGCCGATACCGGCGCGATCGTGGGCAAAATCGACTCTGCCGCGCCTCGCGGACAAGAACAGGGCGCTGGCGGCATCGCTCCACAAGCGCCGCCTCCCGCGGCGTCGCCCGCCGTCCGCGCTCGCGCACGCGAACTCGGCGTCGATCTTCGATCAATTCACGGCACCGGACCCGAGGGCGCAATCACGCGCGTCGATGTCGAGGACGCAGCACGACCCGGGTTGGGCGAACCGCTGCGCGGCGTGCGGCGGGCGATGGCCGAGGCCATGGCGAAAGCCGGCCGCGCGGCCGTACCCGCGACGCTGACCGACGAGGCCGAAGTCGATCACTGGACGACGGCGACCGATGCGACCGTTCTGCTGATCAAGGCCGTTTCTGTTGCCGCGGCGGCCGAGCCGGCGCTCAACGCGCAGTACGACAGCATCCGGCAGACCAGGCGCCTCAAACCCGCGGTCGATCTCGGTCTCGCCATCGATGCGCCGGACGGATTGTTCGTGCCGGTTTTGCGCGATGTCGCCGCGGCGGGCCCCGCCGCATTGCGCCAGCGCATCGACGACCTTGAATTGCGCGTGAATGCCCGAACTCTGCGGCTCGACGAACTTAGCGGCGCCACGATCACGTTGTCGAATTTCGGCACGCTGGGCGGCAAGCACGCCGCCCTCGTTATCCTGCCGCCCCAGGTGGCGATCGTCGGCGCCGGCCGCGCGGGGCCGCAAGCCGTGGTGCGCGGCGGCGAGATCGTCCGCCGCGTCATGCTCCCGCTCTCCCTGACCTTCGATCACCGCGCCGTCACCGGCAGCGAAGCCGCGCGTTTCATGCGCGCCTTGATCGGCGCGTTGGAAAGGCCGAGCGGCTGAGGCGCATCTCAGACCGCCGACAGCATCGAGACCGGGATCAACAGCAGGGCAGCCACGCCCGCGACGAGGGCGAGTATGACGACCGAAGCGGGCACAACGCAGATGCGCAAGCCTTGACGACCGGCAATGATGGTGGCCGCAACCAGTTTCGCTACGGTATTTGCCGCGGCCGCCAGGCTGATGGCGATCGTTGCTTGGCGGATGCCGATGTCTGCGCCGGCGGTTTTGGCAAGCGAGAGCGTAATCGCATCGGTATCGGCGAGCCCGCTGATGGCCGCCAATGCATAGAGCCCGCTTGCGCCGGCGATCGAGAGCGCTGCTTTTGTAAGAAGCATGAGGCCGGCGAGCAATAAGCCGAATTTCACCGCGGACCACAGGTCCAGCGGATTTTTCGCCAGCGCTGCCGCTGTCGCCGCAGTGCCGCCGTTCCTCCGGCGGGAGATCGCGACGAAAGCAATTGTTGCGAGTATGGCCATGCCAAAAGGCGCGGCCATGGGCACGAAAAGGCGCTGCTCGATGATCGAGGCCACCGCGAGGATGCGGGCCAGCATGACGGCCGAAGCGATGCCGAGGCAGGCGGAATACAGGCCGAGATTGTCCGCCGCCTCGCGCGCGCGGCGCGCGATATCGAGCGTGACCGCGGTCGACGACGCGAGCGCGCCGGCGGCGGCGCTGTATTGCAAACCGCGCTGCTCGCCGGCGATCTTGGCTCCGACATAGCCGACGAACGACACGCCGGCGATCAGCACCACCATGAGCCAAAGCTCGTAGGGATTGAGGGCTTGCCACGGCCCGAGATCACGATTGGGCAACAGCGGCAAGAGAACGAGCGTCATCACCAGCAATTTCAATCCGGCAAATATTTCGGCGCGCTCGATCTTGGCGAGCCATTTGTGCAGCGGTTCCTTGAAGCCGAGCACGGCGACGACGGCGACCGCCGCGGCCGCCGTGATCTGGAGGTCGCCGATGACGGCGAGGCAGCCGAGACCGAAGGTCGTGAAGGCCGCGATAACCGTCGTCATGCCGAAATCGCCGGTCGTCGAGGCGACACGCAACCGCACGGCAACGACACCGCCGGCAAAGGCGGCGAAGACCAAGCCCAAGGCGACATAAGCGCCGCTCGCGGATTCGGGCGACCGTGCAAGCGCCTGGGCGATCGTGGCCCAAATGCCGCCGAGCAGGCCGATCAAAGCAAAGGTCCTGAGGCCGGCGAAGCCTTCGCCCTGTTCTTGGATTTGTTCGCGCCACCCGCGTTCGATGCCGATCAAGACGCCGACCGCCAAGGCGAGGCCCAAACGCTTGAACAGCTCGAATGTCTCCAACGCCGCGGTTCCTCCGGTTCGGCGCCGTGGCGCGCCTTAGGCGGTCGTCACAGGCGATCCATTTCCAGATCTGCGCAGGAGCCGCCAAGCGCGGCATAGCCTTCTTCGAGAAAATCGCCCAAAAGCGGAATGCCAATCAGGTAATCGGCCGATTTGCGGCGATGACGCTCGCGCGCGAGTTCGACAGCTTCGCGCCATTCGGCCCGGGTGAAGTCGCCGCGCCCGATCCAGGCCAGCGCAATCAGCTCGATGACTTCGTCATCATTGAGATCGTCGATCGCCTCGCGCAGTTCGGCGAGCGTCGCGTCGTCGGCGAAATCCGCAAGCACTTCGCGCGCTCCTTCGTCCGCCGCGTTCGAACCGGAATCCTCCTCGACCGGGTCGACCTTCACATCGAATTCGCGCGCTTTGATAATGATGAAGTAAAGCTTGTCTTGGCTTATCGATAACTCGGGAATGGGATCGTCACCTTTGGTTTCATCGATCTGTGGCGTCGTCATGAGCATGCCTCCCGCGATGTCCGCTATTCGATAAAATTCTAGATATCCGCTGGCGCGACGGTGTTGATCTCCCTCAAGCTCCGGCCGCGGCCGTCAACCCTTGATGCAGACGATCGGCCTCAAGCGCGCGACCTTGCGCGCAAGTCCCGCGCGATCGGCCGCATCGACGACGACGCCGACATCCTTGTAGGCGCCTGGCGCTTCTTCGGCCACGCCGCGCAAGGACGGGCTGCGAATCTCGATGCCTTGGGCGGCCAAATCGTCGACCAAGGTTCGCCCGCGCCATGTCTTCAGTGCTTGATGCCGGCTCATCGCACGGCCGGCGCCATGGCATGCGGAGCTAAATGCCGCCGCTTCGCTGGCCTCGCTGCCGACGAGCACATAGGAACTCGTGCCCATGCTGCCGCCGATGAGAACCGGCTGACCGACAGTCTTGAGTGCCTGTGGCAACGACGCATGGTTCGGACCGAACGCGCGGGTCGCTCCCTTCCGATGAACGTAGAGCTGGCGCCTTTCGCCGTCGACGACGTGCTCCTCGATCTTGCACGTGTTGTGCGAAACGTCGAACAGCAGTTCTAGGCGGGCCGCAGGCAAGATCGCGGAAAAGACTTGGCGCACCAGGTGCCCGACGATTTGCCGATTCGCCAGGGCGCAATTGATCGCCGCGCGCATGGCGCCGAGATAACGCTGTCCAATCTCGGAGGCGATCGGCGCGCAAGCGAGTTCGCGGTCGGGCAGGACGATCCCGTACTCGGTCGCCGCCATTGCCATTTCGCGCAGATATTCCGAACCGATCTGGTGCCCAAGTCCGCGTGAGCCGCAGTGAATGCCGACCACGGCGTCGCCGTGTTTGAGACCGAAGGCGGCGGCCGCGCCGGCGTCGTAAACATCGACGACCTCCTGCACTTCAAGATAGTGATTGCCCGAGCCGAGTGTGCCGATTTCCTTGCGTTGCCGTTTTTTCGCCAAGCTCGAAACGCAGTCCGGTCGCGCATCCTCGGCCATGCCGCGATCCTCGATGCGGTCGAGATCGCCCGCGATGCCATAGCCTTTGCCCAAGGCCCAGCGCGCGCCGCCCGTAAGCATCGCTTCCATCTCGCGGTCGTCGAGATAGATCTCGCCGGTCCTGCCGAGGCCGGCGGGGATGCGCTCGAACAGGGCATCGGCCAGCTCGCGCCTGACGGCCTCGATCTCGCTGGCCGGCAATCCGGTGAGCATGGTGCGGACACCGCAGGAAATGTCGAAACCGACGCCGCCCGCGCAGACCACGCCGCCGCGCTCCGCATCGAACGCGGCGACCCCGCCGATCGGAAAGCCGTAGCCCCAATGCGCATCCGGCATGGCATATGAGGCTTTCACGATACCGGGCAGCGTCGCCACATTGGTGGCCTGTTCGGCGACCTTGTCATCCATGTCGCGGATCAGCGCCTCGCTCGCGTAAAGGATCGCCGGCACCTGCATCGCGCCGGTAGCGGGAATTTGCCAGGAGTATTCGGATAGTCGGGTGAAGCGGGCGAGATCCATGACGCGGTCCTCAAACATCGACCACGCATTGCGCGATCCAGCGGCCGGTACCATCGCAACCGACCTTGAGCGCGGTCAGGGTCGCGCCCTTCACTTCGGCGGCCGGCGCATGGCGAACGCGATCGACCGGTTCGCCCCACGCCTCGCCGTCGAGCTTGCGTCGAACAGCGCCGCCGGTAATCCGCACGCGGAACCGTCCGAACAGCATCTGGCGCGTCGCCATCTCGAAGACCAGGGCGTTGAGCCATTCGGCCAATAGCATCTCGTCATCCGGCGCATGACAAGCGATCGGAACACGGGCGCGATCCGCAACCGTCGCGGGATCGGTGATCACGGCCGTCATCGCCATGGCCGCCTGTTCGAACGCCGACTCTTCGTTGGCGCCGAAACCGCGCACGCCGACATCGGCAACATGATGAAAATGCTCCCAGCCGGCGACGCCCGCGTCCCGCTTCATGACATCGTCCTGGCCAGCAGCGGACGCAAGTCCTCAAGGCTGAGCGTGTTGAGCAAATCCTTTTTTTCGAGCCAGCCGCGCCGCGCTTGAAGAATTCCATATTTCAGGAACTCGAACTCGTCGGCGCTGTGCGCGTCGGAGCCGAGGGCAAGCCGCACGCCGCGGTCGCGCGCCGCGCGGCACTGGACATCGTCGAGATCGAGCCGCTCAGGTTGCGCGTTCAACTCAAGAAAGCAGCCACGCGCCTGCGCCGCCTCGATGACGCGCGCCATACCGAATCTTATGGCCTCTCGTTGGCCCAATAGCCGCCCGCCGGGATGAGCCAGGATCGTGAAATGCTTGCGGTCGAGCGCGCGCAGCAGCCGCGCCGTCTGCTTTTCGGGCGAGAGGCCGAAATGACTGTGCACGGCGCCGACCACAAGATCGAGCGGCGCCAGGGTCGAGTCGGGCAGATCGAGGGCGCCGTCTTCGAGAATATCGACCTCGATGCCCTTCAACAGCGTAATGTTCTGGAGGCGCTCGTTGAGCCGGTCGATTTCTTCGCATTGGCGGGCGAGACGCCGCGCGTCGAAGCCATGGGCCATGGCGAGGCGGCGGCTATGCTCGGTAATCGCGATATATTCGAGGCCGCGGGCTTTTGCCGCGGCCGCCATCTCGGCCAAGCCGTTGCGGCCATCGCTCGCCTTCGTATGGCAATGCAAGTCGCCGCGGATATCGACAAGTTCGACCAGCCGCGGCAGAGTCCCGGCCCGCGCCGCGGCGATCTCGCCGCGATCCTCGCGCAGTTCGGGCGGGACAAGAGGCAAGCCGATCGCCGCCACGATCGATTCTTCGGTTTCGCCGGCAATCCGCGTGTCGCCCCGGAAAACGCCATATTCGTTGATCTTGAGGCCTTGTTCTACGCCGAGGCGGCGGATCGCGATGTTGTGCGCCTTGCTACCGGTCAAGTAATAGAGCGCCGCGCCATATTCATTCTCCCTTACGACCCGGAGATCGACCTGAATCCCGCTGCGCAAGACAATGGCGGCGCGCGTCGATCCTCTTGCCAGAACGCGTGCCACGCGGCCGTATTCGACAAACCGGTCGATCGCCGGGCCGCCATGCGCCGCCGTCGCGAGTATGTCGAGATCGCCCACGGTGTCGCGCCCGCGCCGAAAGCTGCCTGCCGCTTCGACTCGCTTCACGCCCGGTACATTCCGCAGATAGGCCAGCAGCGGTACAGCCTCGGCGGTCGCCTCGGCCAGGGTGAAGCGACGCGCGGCGGAAATTTGAGCGCCGAGCGCGGCCATGATGGCGGCGTCAATCTTGGGCCCGAAACCTTCGAGTGTCTTGAGCTTGCCGCTCTCCGCCGCTGCCCGCAGCCCCGGCACGTCTTTGACCCGGAGCTTGCGATGCAGAAGCGCCACGCGCTTCGGCCCGAGCCCTGGGAGGCGCAGCAAGTCGGGGAGGCCGGCAGGCAATTCCGTGTGCAGACGGTCGAGCAGTTCGGTATGGCCTGTGGTTGCGAGGTCGGCAATCTTGCCGGCCAGGTCGTCGCCGATACCCGGCAGTTCGTTCAAGGCCGCGCCGCGCGCCAGAAGTTCGGCCGCTTCTTCCTTGAGGCCGCGCAAGGTGCGCGCGGCATTGCGATAGGCACGGATACGGAAGGGATTTGCGCTCTCGATCGCCAGCATGTCCGCGATTTCTTCGAAGGCGGCGGCGATATCGACATTGGACAGTGCCGCGGCCGTGGGTCTTGTCGGAGCGCGGCGGGCGGCATTCGATCGCATGGCGGGCTTGCCTGAACTACGCGCCGCGCAGCGCACCGAGCTGCGCTGCGATTTCGACCGCTTGCAACAGATCCTTGAGCGTGACAATGCCGGTCAAAGCACCGCGCTCGGTTACCAGGAGGCGGCTTAGCCCGGTCTTCTGCATAAGCGCGAGCGCGCGCACGGCGCCGGCCCGAGCCTCGATTGTCGAATTTCTGTCGGCCCGGATCATAATTGCGCTTACCGGCGTCGTCGGCCACTGTGCCGCTGGAACTCGCTCAAGCTGACGCAGGCCAACCATGCCGATGACGCCGCCATCGACAACGGGGAAGCAATCGTGAAAATAGCGATAGACAAAATCATCGATAAAATGGGCGATGCTGGTATCGGCCGGAACGACCGTGGGATCGCGTGTCATGAAGCGCCCGACCGTGATGCCGCCGAGCGCCAAAGAAGCTTCGAGCCGCGCCAGTTCCGCGTGCGCCGCGCCCCGGAGAAATAGTCCGATGACGAACCACCAAATGCCGCCGACCAGATTTCCGCCGGCAAGCGCGGCCACGGCGCCTACGATCATGAATCCAAGGCCGAACCAGGCGCCAACGCCTCCCGCCAGCCGGGTCGCCGCCGCATAGCTTTGCCGAAGGTGCCAAATCGCGGCGCGGAAAACGCGCCCGCCATCGAGCGGAAATGCGGGCAACATGTTGAAGCCGGCGAGCACGGCATTCATGAGCGCCAAATAGGCCAGCGTCCCGTGAACCGCGCCTAAATCGCCTTCGCCGCCGCCCGTATTCGATGCGATCGACGCGGCGTACAGCAAACCGGCCAATACCAGGCTCCAAGCCGGCCCGGCGGCGGCCATCCAAAACTCGGCCCTGGCGCTCGGTGGCTCATCCTCCATTTCCGCAACGCCGCCGAAAATGAATAGCGTGATGCCGCGAATCGCGATGCCATGGCGTTTCGCGACGAGACTATGGGCTACTTCGTGCGACAAGATGGAAAAGAAAAGTCCGATCGCGCCAGCCGCGCCCATCATCCAATAGGTTCGCTCGGCAAGGCCGGGATAATCGATCGGGAACACGTTGCGCGCCAGCGACCAAGTGATCAAGGCGGCGAGAAATAACCACGAAATATCGACATAGACCGAAATTCCGAAAAGCCCGGCGACTCTGAAGCGGCGGCCAAACATTCGCTTGTCCTGATAATGTCGTTGGCGCCGCGCCGTGCCTGGCTGGACCGACGTCGTCGCATAGGTTGCTTAATGCTGGCGATCTCGGAAACGCAGCGCATTGAGATGCATCAAGTTTTGCATGGAAAGCCGCAAGATCGCGCGGCCTGCCAATTGATGCGCGTCAATGCGGATCCGCGGCGTTGAACGCAGAATTTTGCTTCTTGTTCTAAGCGGTAAGGCATCGATAGGGAGCGTGCGATGAAAGCCTTCGAAATGATGACGAAAGACCCAGTAACGGTGAGCCCGACGACGCCGGTCAGCGAAATCGCCGCCGCGCTGGTTCGGCATCGCATCAGCGCCCTGCCGGTCGTGACCAAGGACAACGACGTGATCGGCATCGTTAGCGAAAGCGACTTGGTGCGGCGCACCGAGGCCGGTACCGAGCGTAAGCGCGGGTGGTGGCTCGAAATTTTCGTCGATGCCAACACCATGGCGCGCGAATATGTCAAGGCGCACGGCCTCAAGGCGCAGGACGTGATGGCGCGCCCGGTCGTATCGGTGCCTGAAAACGCCGAACTGGCCGAAATCGCCAATTTGCTGGAAGCCCACCGCATCAAGCGGCTTCCGGTGCTGCGCAACGGCAAGTTGATCGGGATCGTCAGCCGCGCCAACGTCGTCAAGGCGCTGGCGCAGATGAAGCCCGCCGAGAAAGCCGCCCCGCCCGACGACGGCACCCTGCAAAAGGCGATAACGGAAAAGCTGCGCGCGGCAAGCTGGCTCGATTCGACTTTCATCAATATTACCGTGAGCGGGCGGGCGGTCGAACTCTGGGGCTTCGTCGGCTCCGAGGAACAACGCAAGGCCATCCGCGTCATGGCGGAAAGCGTCAGCGGCGTCTTGCGAGTCACAGACCACATCCGCATCGGCGCACCCTGGGTTGCGGCTGTGTAGGCGCCGAATACGCAATTGCAACGTCGCTTCGATGAGGTCGCCATGCTTGCGCCGAAGCACATAGTGGTACGCCTTGAGGGACTTGAGAACGATGCGACGACGCTGGAGACGGCCGTCGCTGTGGCCAATCGATTCGGCGCCTCCCTGGAAGCCGTGTTTGCCAAGCCGCCATTCGCCTACATGGCCGCTGTCGATGCCGCGATGCTACCGATGGCGGCCGAGGCGCATGAAACGGGATATTGCGCGCGAGCGGCCGCTGCGGAACGAACTTTCAAGTCCGCGGTGAACAGCGTGAAGGCGGGCGCTGCCTGGCTGCACATCGACGGCCGGCCGCTCGACATCATGCTGCAACGTGGATGTTACGCCGATCTGACGATTATTTGTCAGGCGGCGGGATACGACATCGATTTCGCCTCGGAGTACAGCATGCCGGCCGATCTGGTCATGGCGCTCGGCCGGCCCGTTCTGATGGTGCCGGCGGGACGCGCGTTCGGCGAATTCGGTCGCAAAGCACTGATCGCCTGGAAGCCGGTGCGCGAAGCGGCGCGCGCGATGGCCGATGCATTGCCGTATATTGCGGGCGCGCGAAAAGCCTCGATCATGTTGTTCAATCCGGACGACGGCGAAAGCGCCGGGCACGACCTTGGCCGATATCTTGCGCGCCACGGCATCGAGTGCGGCGTGCTTGCGGTCCGCAGTAAGAAAATGACTGTCGGCGAAGCGATCTTGTCAACCGCCTATGACATGTCGGCCGATCTGCTCGTTATGGGCGCTTACGGCCATGCTCGCTTGCGCGAGATGATTTTGGGCGGGGCGACGCACACGGTGCTCCGAGATTCGAAAATTCCGGTATTGATGTCGCATTGATGCCGGCAAGCGGTCCGGTTCGATAGGAATAGGCGCGATGATGCCGATCGTAACCGCAATGAGCGGGCAGCGCGTCGCCGAGGCGCCGCTTGAATTCGTCGAGCGCAAAGGCCTCGGTCATCCCGACACAATCTGCGATGCGCTTGCCGAAGCCGTAAGCCGCGGGCTGTCGCTGCATTATTTGGAGCGGTTCGGCGCCGTCTTGCATCACAACGTCGACAAGATGCTGCTTCGCGGCGGACAAGCCGACGCGGCCTTCGGCGGGGGTACGGTGAAAGCGCCAATCGAAATCTATCTCGCCGGCCGAGCGACGGCGTTGGTCAACGGCGCAGTCGTTCCCGTCGACGAGATCGCCGTCGCCGCTTGCCGGAACTGGCTGCGGCAGCATCTGCGCTATGTCGATATCGAGCGACATATCCATTTTCATTGTCTATTTCGCCCGGGCTCTTCCGATCTCGTCGACTTGTTCCTTCGCCATGGTCAATCGGCCTCGCCGCTCGCCAACGACAGCTCATTCGGCGCCGGGCACGCGCCGCTTTCGCCGTTGGAAAGGATCGTCTTGGCCGTGGAACGGGCGCTTAACGCTTCGGCCACCAAACGCGAATTCGCCGCGCTGGGCGACGACATCAAGGTCATGGGCTTGCGCGACGGCTCGAAAGTGTCGCTCACGATTGCGGCGGCGATGGTCGGAGCTCACACGGCCGGGCTCGATGACTACGCGCATAGCAAGGCGCGCGTTGCGGAAATGGCCATCGAGGCGGCGCGGTCCGCCGCAGATATCGCGCCTGCCGTCACGGTCAATGCGGCGGACAACCTGGAATCGGGGTCGATTTATTTGACGGTCACGGGAACATCCGCCGATGCGGGCGACGACGGACAGGTCGGCCGCGGCAATCGCGCCAATGGCCTCATCACGCCCTATCGGCCGATGACGATGGAAGCGATCGCCGGCAAAAATCCGATCAACCATGTCGGCAAATTGTACAATATCCTCGCTCACCGGCTCGCGCTGGCCATAACCGAGGAAGTGCCGGGCGTGATCGAGGCGGAGTGCTATCTCGCCGGCCGGATCGGGCGGCCGATCGGCGATCCCGCGGCGCTGCAATTGCGGCTGCGGACAGCGAGCGGCAAAATCGAGGCGCGTATTCGCAAGAGCTCTGAATCGATCGCCCTTCGGCATCTCGAGAGTATCGGCCGGTTCTGGGAGTCGGTGCTGTCGGGCGAGGCGGGCAACGACGATTGGCCGGATTCAGCCGCCGATTTGTTCCGAACACGCCGCCTCCTGGTCGAGCAAGTTGCCGAAGAATTTGAAGTAACCCGCCACGTCACGGGCATGCCAGGCATGAGCGCCAGGCTGCGGACAGCGCTTCTGAGCGTGCCACGCGATAGGTTCGTCGCGGCGGGCGATGAAGGCCGCGCGTACGAAAACCGTCCGCTCGGCATCGGGCACGGCCAGACGATATCGCAGCCATTCATCGTCGCGTTGATGACCGAGTTGCTCGATCTGTCGCCGCAAGACAGCGTCCTCGAAATCGGCACGGGATCGGGATATCAAGCGGCGATCCTCTCGCGCCTCACGGAACGGGTCTGCTCGATCGAGGTTATCGATGCGCTTGCCGCCTCTGCCCAGGAGAGATTGCGTCACCTTGGCTTCGCCGCGGTCGAAGTTCGCTCCGGCGACGGCTCCGCGGGTTGGAAAGGAGCGGGGCCATTCGACAAGATCATCGTGACGGCCGCGGCGCCCGAGATGCCCCTGCCTCTTATCGCGCAGTTGAAGCGCGGCGGCCGGATGGTCGTCCCCGTGGGCGCGCCGATGCAGGAACAAATGCTGATGCTGATCACGAAGAACGAGCACGGAGCCGTTCATGAGCGAACGGTACTGCCCGTGGCATTTGTGCCGCTGCGGCACGACGCAGAAATCAGCGCCCAATGACCTCGGCCGTGGTCGATCCGCTGCTGACCGACCTCTACCAGCTCACCATGTTGCAGGCCTATTGGCAGCACGGCATGCATGAGACCGCGGTCTTCGAATTTTTCGTTCGCAAGATGCCGTCGAAGCGGAATTTCTTAGTCGCGGCCGGGCTGGAGCAGGTGCTTCATTACCTCGAAGAGCTTCGCTTCGATGCCGAAACGATTGCTTGGCTACGGTCGGCCCGGCGATTTGACGGCGCCTTCCTCGATTGGCTCGCAGGGCTGCGATTTACCGGCGATGTGCACGCGATGCCGGAGGGCACGATCTTTTTTGCCAACGAACCGATATTGCGGGTCACGGCGCCGCTGCCCCAGGCGCAGGTTGTCGAAAGTCGGATCATCAACTTGCTTCACTATCAAACCCTGATCGCGTCGAAAGCGGCGCGCATGCTCCTCGTTCGGCCTGACGCAACGCTCATCGACTTCGGCTTTCGGCGTGCCCACGGTGGCGAAGCCGGTTTGCTCGCGGCGCGCGCCGCCTACCTCGCAGGCTTTGCGGGCACGGCGACGCTGGCGGCGGAACGCGTCTTCGGTGTACCGACTTATGGCACGATGGCGCATTCCTTCGTCCTGGCGCACGCCGGAGAAACCGAGGCCTTCCGCCACTTCGCCGAAAGCTGGCCCGCGAGCTGCGTCTTCCTCTTGGATACCTATGACGACGAACAGGCAACGCAAAAGGTCGTGGCGCTGGCCCCCGAACTCACGCGCCGAGGGATCGCGATCAAAGGCGTGCGCCTCGATAGCGGCGACATGATCGAAATTGCGATACGCGTGCGCCAAATACTCGACCAAGCCGGACTTCATGAGACACGCATCATGGCAAGCGGCAGTGTCGACGAACACTTTCTCAAGCGCGCAGCCGATGCAGGAGCGCCGATCGATATATTCGGGATCGGCACTCGCCTAACAACGTCCGCCGATGCGCCCTATCTCGATTGCGCGTACAAGCTGCAGGAATATGCCGGGCAGCCGCGCCGCAAGCTTTCGGCGGGCAAGGCGACCTGGCCGGGGCGAAAGCAGGTCTATCGGCGGCGTGATGCATCCGGCGGATGGTGCGGCGATGTTCTGACAGTGGATGCCGACGCGCGAGATGACGAAGCGCTCATACTACCTGTCATGCGAAACGGCCGGCGGGTCGGCGCGGCCGAGCCGCTTATCGAATGCCGGCGGCGCGCCAGCCGCTCGCTGACAGAGCTGCCGCCGGGACTGCGCGGCCTCGACCCGGCGCCGAACTACGACGCGATAATCGCACCGGCGCTTCGCGAGCTGGCCGACGAGACTGACGACCGCATTGCTGCTGCCAAGCAGCGATGACGCGAGGTTGGGTGCAATGTAGAGACAGCTATTGCGAAGGCTCACCGCAATTGTCTGTGACTGGAATCGTTATTGATTTCGATGGCATACAGGCGGCGGAATCTTGCTCCGATCGTTTGATCGGATCACAGGTGCGATGATTTTGGCTCGCACCGTCACGAATCATGAATTGAATTCGCGTAAGCGTCGCGCCGTTGCACGTCGGTCAGGGCTTGACGCGTGATTTCGCCCAGTTCCAGGGGAGCAGCTCGTCGAGACGGTTCACGGGATGGCCGTCGGTCATGCGCTGGAGCACGTCCTTGAGGTAAGCATAGGGCTCGACGTTGTTGAGCTTCGCGGTGGCGATGAGGGAGCAGACGGTGGCCCAGCGCTCGCCGCCGCCATCGGAGCCGGCAAACAGATGGTTCTTGCGTCCGAGCGCAATGGGCCTGATTGCGCGCTCGACCGTGTTGTTGTCTAGCTCGATACGACCATCAGCGAGGAAGCGGCAGAGGGCGGGCCAGCGCGCGAGCGCATAGCGGATCGCCTCGGCCAGGCTGCCGCGTGCCGGAACGCGACCCAGCTCCAGCTCGAGCCACGGCCTCAAGGCATCGACCAGAAGCCGCGACTGCAGGTTCCGAATCTGCTGACGCTCCTCGGCGGAGCAGCCACGGATGCCATCCTCGATCGCATACAGCTCGGCAATTCGGCGGAGCGCTTCGGCCGCGATCGGCGAGCTTGTCGCCTGGTGCACATCGTAGAACTTCCGCCGGGCGTGCGCCCAACAGGCAGCGAGAACGATGTCGCCGCGCGCGGTCAGCCGCTCGAACCCGGCATAGCCATCGACCTGAAGGACACCGTGGAATCCATCAAGATGCGAGGCGGGGCGATCGGCCTTGCGGTCGGGACTGTAGAAGTAGACGGCCGCCGGCGGATCGGGTCCGGTCCAAGGTGTCAAATCGCTTCCAACTGCGACCCCCGTTTCGCATTCAATAATGACCCCTTCGGGGTGATGGAAAGGTCTTGTCCACGTAGTGCATAGGAGGGTCCCGCGGCCGGCGCCGCGCGGGTCGGCGCGCTGGCGGCGGCGGCCGTGGGAGGTGCCTGTGCACCCACGTGGATAAGGCCGGGTGGGGGGCGTGGGGGGAGGGTTCGATCAGTTGCGGTTTTTGAACCGCCAACTGGTATTGCCGGTCTCGATGATGTCGCAATGGTGGGTCAGGCGATCGAGCATGGCGGTCGTCATCTTGGCGTCGGCGAACACCTGGGGCCAATCGGCGAAGGCCAGATTGGTGGTGATGAGCAGGGACGTGTTCTCGTAGAGCTTGCTGATCAGGTGGAACAACAACTGTCCGCCAGACTGACTGAACGGCAAATAGCCCAGCTCGTCTATGACGATGAGATCGTGGCGCAGCAGCTTCTCGGCCAGCCGGCCGCTGCGCCCGGCTTCCTTCTCCTGCTCCAGCTGATTGACCAGATCGACGAGGTTGAAGAAGCGTCCCCTGGCGCGGGTGCGGATCACGGCGGAAGCAACCGCGATGCAGAGATGGGTTTTGCCGGTGCCTGTTCCGCCGATAAAAATGGCATTGCGCTTGGCGTCGAGGAATGCGCCGGTTGCGAGTTCGCGAACTTGTCCCTCATCGACCGGCGTATCGCCGAAGACAAATGTGTCCAGGTCTTTGAGAACCGGGAACTTGGCCCCGCCGATACGGTAGCTGATCGAACGGGCCTGCCGGTGCGTGCGTTCGGCCCGGATCAGGCTGGCGATGAGGGGATAAACCTCATCGCGCCGGTTCAGGCCCTTGCCGGCCGCCTCATCGAAGCCGGCGCGCATGCCGTAGAGCTTGAGTTCGCTCATAGCCTCCAGAATCTCATGACGTTCCATCAGGCGACCTTCCTTATGCTGTCGTCGCGGCCACAATCGGCCATGGGTTCGATCTTCAGGCGAAGCGCATCGGGCGTGGTGATGCTGGGGGGCATTGCCGGTTGCCGGCGGCGCGCCAGCACGGTCAGGATCACATCGCCGCTGGCGATGCCCGCTTCCAGCGCTTCGGCACAGGCGGCCTCGACCGCGCCCATCCCGTGGTCGGGCACGGCGCCTAAAACCTTGACGAACTGACGATCCCCGTCGGCGTGTTGCTTCAGCTTCGCGCGCACCTCGGTCAGGGCGGGCGGCAGGTTCCAATCCTTGAACGGAGCGCCGTTGCGCAAGGCGCCGGGCTTCTTCATCAGTACCGGCAGATAATGCCAAGGATCGTAGATGATCTGGTCGCGCCGGAAGTGGCGCGGGTGGTCGGCAACCACCTCGTCGCCCAGCAGCACGACGATGCGCTCGGCATGGGAGCGCACCAACACCATCCGGCCGGCGGCCCGCGCATCGACGCTGTAGCGATTATGATCGGCCATGATCAGGCACGTGGTGGTGGCCCTCACCGCCTTCTCAACGAACCCGTCGAAGGGGCCGTGGGCTGCTGCCGGTTCGGTTGACACCGAGTTTAGGTGTAAACACGGAACCGGAGGTGGGTCATGGGACGACGGAGTTTTACGCGCGAGTTCAAGCTTGAGGCGGTACGGCTGGTGCGAGAGCGCGGGGTGACGATGGCCCAGGCGGCGCGCGATCTTGACTTGCATCCGAACGTTTTGCGCAACTGGGTGAAGGATTTCGAGGCCGATCCCGAGCAATCCTTTCCCGGCCAGGGTCGGATGAAGCCCGAGCAGCTGGAGATCGAGCGGCTGCGGCGCGAGGTGAGCAAGCTCAAGGCCGAGCGCGACATCCTAAAAAAAGCCGCGGCCTACTTCGCGAAGGAATCGGCGTGAAGTTCGCCTTCGTCGCGACGCACCGGGGGCTTTGGCCGGCGGCGTGGTTGTGCGCGGCGCTCGGTGTCTCGCGCGGCGGGTTCGATGCCTGGCTAAAGCGTCCGCCGAGCGCGCGGGCGCGGGCCGACGAAGCGCTGGCAGCCAAGGTTCTGGCCAGCTTCCTCGCCAGCGATCGAACCTACGGCGCGAGGCGAGTGTGGCACGATATGCTGGCGGACGGGATCTCGTGCGGCCTGCATCGCATCGAACGGTCGATGCGCCTCCAGGCCTTGAGAGCACGGCCGCGGCGCCGTCGCCTGCCACCCGATGCGGGCGAGCGGCCGGCGAGCGCCGTCGCTCCCAACAGGCTGGACCGGGCCTTCGAAGCGCCGTCGCCCAACCGCAAATGGGTCGCGGATTTTACCTACATCTGGACGGCCGAGGGCTGGCTCTATGTCGCCGCCGTGCTCGATCTCTTCTCCCGGCGCGTGGTGGGCTGGTCGATGAGCGCGGCGATGACGGCATCGCTGGTCGCCGATGCCCTAATCATGGCGATCTGGCGCCGAGGCCAGCCCGATGCGTTGCTGCATCACTCCGATCGCGGCAGCCAGTACACCAGCGAACAGTTCCAGCGGCTGATGGCCGCTCACGGCGTCAGCTGTTCCATGAGCCGGGCGGGCAATGTCTGGGACAACGCGGCGATGGAAAGCTTCTTCTCGTCGCTGAAGACGGAACGGACGGCGCGCAAGACGTACCGCACACGCAACGAGGCAAAAGCCGACGTGTTCGACTACATCGAGCGCTACTACAATACGAAACGCAGGCACTCGACGCTGGGCTATGTTAGCCCAGTGGCGTTCGAAAGGCAGGCAATGTTAGCTTAGGTTGCTGTCAACCGAACCGGCAGCAGCCCAAAGTAGGCACGCCGTATCTCGCCGATCTTGTCCACGCCAATCATCCCCATCAGCCCTTCCCGGCCGATCAAGGTCAAAAGGAAGGGCGCTGACACAACACGTCACAGGGGGTCGGAATTGGACGCGAAAAACCCCCTCAGGGGGTCACTATTGCAAGCGAATTTACAGCCAGCGAGCGCAACGATCGAAGATATCTCCACTCAGATACCTCTTTCCGCACACCGCCTAACCCGTGACCACAACGATTGCCGAGCAGGTACCCCTTCCTTGGCGGCGATAGCTGTGCGAAAATGCACAATCGAAATACATGGAATCGCCTTCGGCCAATAGCGTGTCCTCGCCGTCAACGTTCACGGCAAGCTGACCACTGATCACATAGATGATCTCTGCGCCTGAATGTTTATGGGGCTCCGTCACTCCCGAGTGCGGTTCGAACTCTGCGTAGTAGGCCTCCATCTTTCGATCGCTGACAGGGAAGTCGAGGCTCTCGAAGAAAAAGGAAGGATTCTCGGCGCCCGGACGGTCTGGCAGGCGCAACCGGTCCTTTTTTCTAACGACGGCGAGCGTCGACCTGTCTTTCCAATCAATGAAAAAATGCTCGAGGCCGATGCCGAAGACCATGGCGATCTTGAGCAGCGTCGGAAGCGTCGGGAAAAGCTGTCCCCGCTCGATCTTCGACAACATGCCTGATGACATGCCGGTGTGCTCACCGAGTTGCACGAGCCCGAGGTTCTTCTTGAGGCGAAGCGCCCTGATTTTCGGTCCGATCTCATAGCTCTCAAGGCCGGCGGCCAAGGTTTGCGAGAGCATGGCTCACACCCCTTCTTTCCTGGTGATGAAAAAACCATACACCAATTGTCTCGTAGTGACAATCTATATTCTCATCACGAAAATTTTCTTGACAGTTAAATTTGTTTTCACTATGTGCGCTTCACGAGGCGGCTGCAAGGGGCCGCGCTCGAGATGGCCGACTGAGGCCGCCAACAATCACGAGGAGCAATGATATGACCACGAATACGCAGAACATCGTCGACACCGCGGTTGCGGCTGGCAAGTTCAAGACGCTGGCGGTCGCTCTCGGTGCCGCAGGCCTGCTCGACACGGTGAAGGGAGCTGGACCATTCACGGTCTTCGCCCCGACCGACGCCGCTTTCGCCAAACTCCCGGCGGGAACGGTTGAGAACCTGTTGAAGCCTGAGAACAAGGCTCAGTTGACCGCGATCCTTACCTACCATGTCGTGCCCGGTAAGGTGATGGCTGCCGACGTCGTCAAGCTCAAGGAAGCCAAGACCGTCAACGGCAAGATGCTCCATGTGAAGGTGAACGGGAGCAACGTCATGATCAATGATGCGAAGGTCACTTCGGCCGATATCTTTGCCTCAAATGGCGTCATTCACGCGATCGACAGCGTGGTTCTTCCACAGGCTGCGTAGCGATTGGTACTGCGAAGAGAGGCGGGCCGCCTGCCGTCAAGGCTGGTGGCCCGTTCTTCCAGTTTCAATTTTCAATCATTGGAGAATGACACCCATGTTTACGCCTGTAAGAAAGTTCGTCGTCTATTGTTGGAATTTTGTGTTCAACCACGAAGTAAGCCCGCTTCGTAACATTCCTGATGTTGCCGTTCGCCACTATGTTTTACAGGCTCTCGGGTTTATGTGGGCCGTGGCCTTTGCGGTGGCGACTGGAAGTTACACGTTCTTGGCCGTTAGCGTGATAGGCCACACCTTTCTAATAGCGGCTGCAGCTATCACGGTAGCGACCTGGACGGCAGCTACCGTGAAACCTGAATTGTTTGTCCGTGGTTCTGCCCGGCAAGAACAAGATAGTCCCAAAGGTCAAGACAATAACTGATCGCGCCGTTTCGGACCGACGTGGTCTTAGGTGGCGCGTTCTACTCAGAGAGGAAGCTAGAATGTCTGGCACGTTTGAAAAACTGATGAATGGAGCTGATGGTGGGTTGGCCTTGCTTCAGGTTTTGGCAGAAAATAGCTTTGATTTAATCCTGATCGCAGATGCATCGACGGAAGGAAAAATTATTTATGCCAACGAGGCATTTGAAAAACTAACTGGCCACGATACTTCCTCTGTCATCGGCAAGACCCCACGGATACTCCAAGGCCTGGGCACAGATCCCAAAGTGATTGTCAGGATTTCCGACGCCCTGAAGTCGGGAGGGAAATTCGAAGGCAAAGCGATCAACTACAAGAAAGACGGTACGCCCTTCATCATGTATTGGCGTGTGCTGCCGATCAAAGTAGGCAAGAAGATAACCGCCTGGGTTGCCATCCAGCGTGAGGGGTCGGTCATCTGAGAGGTCGTCTCGAAAGTAGTAGGGTTTTGATGATCAAGTTCCGGTGTGCTTCCGAACGGTTGTCGAAGCTTGTTTGGAACGCGTCATGTGGACCCCGATTAACCGTAGGCAGAATATGGCCGGGACACGAGCCCATCGACCGGCGTGATCGACAGCCGAGGCGTCAACCGAGCTGGCAGCCGCGCGGATATCATGCCGGCGAGCAAATCAGCTGCCGCAAGCCTCACACCACGTTCGACGCGGACGCCCGTCCGCTAGCGCTTCAGCCGCATCTGGCTTCAGTTCAAGTCTCGATGGTGCGGTACCGCTTACGAAGGCCTTACGCCGCGCCTTCCTTTCCGTCCCGCTGGCTTTTTCTGAAAGCGCCTGAAGCGCCCATGCGCGTCGTCTCCGCTACCTGCATCGCCACCCAGGTTGTAGTCGGGTGATACCTTCAACTCTGTAACAGCGGGCCCATCATGCGTGTATTGATTATCGGCGCCAGCAAGGGGATCGGGCTGGAAACAACCCGCCAGGCCCTCGAGGCCAGCTATTACGTGCGCGCCCTGGCGAGATCCGCTGCCGGAATGGCGCTCTCAGATCCGAGTCTCGAGAAGGTTCGCGGGGATGCGTTGAAGAGCCAGGACGTGGAAGCTGCCCTGATCGGGGTAGACGTTGCGATCCAGACCCTAGGTGTCGGATTAGGAGACTTGTTCCGGCCTGTGCACCTGTTCTCGGACGCGACCCGGGTGCTGATCGCGGCGATGAGGACCCAAGGCGTCAAACGTCTGATCTGTGTGACTGGTTTTGGAGCTGGCGATAGCCACGCGAGCATCAGCTGCCTGCAGCGCTTGCCGTTCCAGATCGTCTTCGGCCGCGCTTATGACGACAAGAGTTTGCAAGAGCGATTGATCAAGGAAAGCGAGCTCGATTGGACGATCGTGCGGCCTGGAGTTCTGACCAGTGGGCCGCGGACAGGCCGCTACAAGATTCTTTCCAATGCCTCTCAGTGGCGCAACGGGATCATCTCGCGGTCGGACGTTGCAGAATTCCTTGTTCGACAGATCGAGGATCAGACTTACGTTCGTCAAACTCCCGTGCTGGTCAGCTGACGGTTCGATATTCAGGAGGTCCGCGTGGAGTCAGAGGTTCTGAAATCAACCGTGTTTTTTGATGGCTCCTGTCCCCTTTGTCGGGCCGAGATCGGATATTATCGCCGCCAAGATCAAGCCGGCGCTTTTTGCTTTGTTGATGTCTCTGATCCCGGCGCCGTAACCCCGGAAGGAATTACCCAGCGGCGAGCGATGGAACGTTTCCATGTCCGCGCGAGCGATGGGAGTGTTCTCTCCGGAGCGGCGGCGTTCGTGGAGGTTTGGACTCGTTTACCCAAATGGCGCTGGGCGGCGAGAGCCGCATCGCTGCCGGGTGCGCTGGCTGCCCTGGAGTTGGGCTATCGAATGTTTCTTCCGATCCGGCCGATCATCTCGCGTGTCTTTGGACGGGTTCTGAAGCTTCAGTCGGTTTTCGACGGAGTAAAGCCTCGGTGACTGAACAATTCCAACCCCAAGCCGCAACTGTCGCCAGGTTTGACCTTGGGTCGTTTCCTAAGGCCGGGGTTGCGGTCATCTTCGGCGCGGGCGGCGGAATCGGAGGGGCCTTGGTCGAGGCCATTCGGGCCGCAGAATGTTTCGAGCGTGTCGTTGCGTTCAGTCGCAGCACTTCGCCATCGATCGACCTTCTGGACGAGGCCAGTCTCGAACGCGCCGCGGCGTTTGCCGCCGATCAGGGCGCGCTTCGCCTCGTGATCGATGCCACGGGATTTCTGCACGATGATCACCAAGGGCCGGAGAAGAGCTGGCGGCAACTCGATGCGGTCAACCTCGCTCGATCCTTTGCGCTGAACGCGATCGGACCGGCGCTGATCATGAAGCATGTGCTGCCGCAGTTGCCGCGGTCGGGCAAAGCCGTCTTCGCGACGCTGTCGGCCAGGGTCGGAAGCATCGCCGATAATCGGCTGGGCGGCTGGTATTCCTACCGGGCTTCCAAAGCCGCTCTCAATCAACTGGTTCGGACAGCGGCTGTTGAATTGGCCCGTCGATCTCCAGACGCACTTTGCATCGCCTTGCATCCCGGCACGGTCGCCACGGCGCTATCCGCTCCGTTCGCGGCGACTGGGTTGGAGGTTCATTCTCCCGCGGCGGCGGCCCGACATCTGCTCGCCGTCGTCGATCAACTCACGGCGGATGCCAACGGAGGGTTCTTCGACTGGCGCGGCCAGCCGGTGCCTTGGTGATCCCATGGCTGGGATGCGTCGCACGACTGATCTGCCGACTAAGCTCTGCGTGGTTTGCAGTCGGCCCTTCGTCTGGCGAAAGAAATGGGCGCGTGACTGGGCGAACGGGAAATACTGCTCGGAGCGCTGCCGCGCACCTTCACCCCGACCCGCGTCGGGGCCGGGAGGGGCACCGTCGTGACCGTCCTGAGAGTTATTCTCGGCGATCAGCTGTCTTTGGACCTGTCCGCGCTGGAGGACCTCGATCCAGGCCGTGACACCGTCCTGATGATGGAGGTGATGGAGGAAAACACCCACGTCAGGCATCACAAGCAGAAGATCGTGCTGGTGCTTTCGGCGATGCGCCACTTCGCGGAGACGCTCCGGCAGCGTGGTCTGACAGTCGACTATGTAAGGCTCGACGCGCCCGACAATACCGGCAGCTTCACAACCGAGGTCCAACGCGCCGTTGCGCGGCATCGCCCGAGCCGCGTTGTGGTGACGGAACCTTCGGAATGGCGCGTCCAGGCGCTGGTCGATGGCTGGGCCGCCTTCACCGGCACGCCGGTCGAAATCCGTTCCGACCATCGCTTCTTCGCGAGCCGTGCGCGGTTCGCTGCCTGGGCTTCCGGGCGCCGCGGCTGGCGGATGGAACATTTTTATCGCGCGATGCGGCGCGAACATGGGCTCCTCATGGAAGGCGATCAGCCGGCCGGCGGCGAATGGAATTATGACCGGGCGAACCGCAAGAGGCTTCCGGCAAGTACTGTTCCACCTGCGAGGCGGCGGTTTTCGCAGGACGAAACGACACGAGCGGTGATGGCGCTCGTCGGACGGCGCTTTCCCGATCATTTTGGAGAGCTTCAAGAATTCGGATGGCCGGTGACGCGGGCCGATGCGTTGCGCGCGCTGGACGATTTCGTCGCACATGGACTGCCGGACTTCGGCGATTATCAGGACGCCATGAAAGCCGGCGCCCCGTTCCTGTACCATTCGCTGCTGGCGCCGGCTTTGAACCTGGGGCTGCTTTCCCCGCGCGAGATTTGCCAGGCCGCGGAAGCTGCGTGGAGGGCAGGCGCGGCGCCGCTGAACGCCGTGGAGGGTTTCATACGTCAGATCCTGGGCTGGCGGGAATATGTTCGCGGCGTCTACTGGACGCTGATGCCGGGCTATGCGGATCAAAACGCACTGCATGCGACCCGCAATCTGCCGGCGTTATATTGGACCGGCGCCACCGACATGCGGTGTCTCCGTGAGGCGATCGGAAGTACGGCGAGACACGCCTATTCTCACCATATTCAGCGGCTGATGGTGACCGGCAACTTCGCCCTGCTGGCTGGCATCGCACCGCGGCAAATCGAGCGCTGGTACCTCGCCGTTTACGCCGATGCGTTCGAGTGGGTGGAGATGCCTAACACGCTCGGCATGGCGGTTTTCGCGGATGGCGGGCAGATGGCGTCCAAGCCGTATGCTGCTTCTGGAGCCTATATCGACCGGATGTCGGATTTTTGCGCCGGCTGCACCTACGACGTGAAGCAGAAGACTGGGCCAAAGGCATGCCCTTTCAATTACCTATACTGGGCCTTTCTGATCCGACAGAAAGACCGGCTTTCAGATAACCCGCGGATGGCGATGCCCTATCGTACTCTTGCCGGATGGCCGCGAGAACGCGAAGCAGAGATACTCGCCGAGGCGGACGCTTTTCTCGATAAACTTGATGAAAAATATCCCCACGCGGGAGCTGGCCAATGAATGAGTTTGCCGCCTTGCTTTTGGTTTCGACGCTTTTCGGGGGAATGATGCTGTATTCCTTTGGTTTCGCGCCAATGGTCTTCAGGGCCCTGCCGACCGAGGATGCGGGCCGTTTCATCCGAGCCGCGTTTCCCTGGTACTATTTGTTCGTTATCGTCACCGCTGGCTTCAGCGGCGCGATCCTGTTGCTGTCAGATTCTTGGTCGGCCGCGCCGTTGAACGCAGGCGTTCGACCGTCTCCGGTCGCGCGCCCAGCCACTGCACTGCTGGCACCGAGCGCGTCATTGAACTAACTTCGCAATTGGAGCCGCTCTCGGGGGCCGGTCACGATTGTCAACGGCGGAGAGATTCCAGGCCGCGGGGGCGGAGTAAAAGCAGGCCAGTGGCGCGAGGATGAGCCGACATGCAAAGGGGCCTGATCGGGCCCCTTTGCATGTCGGCGGCGCGAATGTTTTGACGGCTACGGCTGGATGATCTCGCCGGTGTCGGGATCGACATTGTCGGCGCTGGCTTGCTTTTGCTCCGCCCTGGCGGCCGGCCGCCGCCGGTTCGAGGACTGGGCCGAACGATAGCTCTCGCCGTTCATCGAGAGGATATGGACGTGATGTGTGAGCCGGTCGAGCAGCGCTCCCGTGAGACGCTCCGAGCCGAACACGGATGTCCAATCCTCGAACGGCAGGTTCGAGGTGACGATCGTCGAGCCGCGTTCATAGCGCTGACTGAACACCTCGAATAGAAGCTCGGCGCCGGTCGGCGACGGCGGGTCACAGCGTGAGCACCGGCGCACGGCTGATCATGAAGCGCACAGTGTCAACATAGCGCGTGAGCTATCGTCGCACCATGCCGCAGGTCTCGGAAATCGACATCTGCCGGACGGCCAAGGTCGTGATGGCGCGCCATGTCAAGAATGCCCATCACCGCGCGAGCAGCCGAACCGCCGAGCTGCGCAATGTGGGCGATCACGATGGCGCCAGCGGCCATGTCAGCTTGCCACCCGCATGGACCGAGGCTACCCGGCCCAACATCGTGCGCGACCGGCCGCGCCTCCGATGACAGCAGGCCGAACCTGCCATATGATTTGACGAGACGACGGGTCGAGGTGGCAATGGCTTGCTTCACGCAATGGCGCGACGCGGGAGTCGGCATGGCTGCCACATGCTTCGCGATGGCTTCGGCCTGCCAGGCTCAGGCGCCGCCGATTGCGCGACCGCATTGCACTATGTCGCCGCCCTTTGCGTTGACAGACGCTAACCAACTCAAGGCTACAGCCTTGCGCAAGCGGGTCGGTGACAAGACGATCGTATATACACGGCTGCAAACGGGCGCAAATTTCGAGGGCGGGGTGAGTTATCGCATCCAATTGCGCGCCGATGGCTCGCTACGTATGCGCTGTGAGCAAAAGGCGGCGTCGGCCGAACGCTGGTCGCCTTGCCGGGGCCTCAACGAATCCAATCCCAGGGCGCGCGATCGCGATGTCGGAGTTTGGCGCGTCGAGGGAGGCGATCTTGTCTTGCAGCGCACCGCGCTTGAGGCGCTGGGCCGCGAGGAGGCGCGCGTCGCCCTACACGAGGCGAATGGCATGTTCGCCGCCCGCGGAGTGCGTGGGCCGCATTTCTGCCTGCCGGGCCCGATCGGGATCGAGTAGGGGTGCATTCTCCACGAGTTCGACTAGTGTCTTCGCAGCCAACCGAATTGAGGGCGAGTTTGCGTCGGGCGAAGTGGTCAATTCTCCGCTTGGCCCGCCAGCAGATCACCGCTGCGATTGATTTCCAGCAGGCCAAGAGAGCTATCGCTGAAATCTTGGTGACGGCCTGACGAGTCAGGCGGCGACGGTTTGGGCTTGAACGTTGGCCGGCTTGACGGCGACTTCGAGGCCGTCGGCGAACTTCACACCTTGGATGATCTTTGGCAACTGGTTGTGGCCGTCGAGTCGGCGCCAACTTTTCTCTGCCGCCTCGACCAGCTTGAACACCATGGCGAGCGCGGTGTCGTTCGAGAGGCATCCCTTCGAGCGGATCGTCCTGTGCCGCACGGTCGCGAAGGTGCTTTCGATGGGGTTCGATGTCCGCAGGTGCTTCCAGTGTTCGGCGGGAAAGTCGTAGAACGCCAGCAGCGCGCGGACCGTGTCCGGCGCGATCCTTCGTTAGGCAGTCGGCGACTTTTTCGTATTTGACTTCGTATGTTTCGATGAAGGCATCGAATGCGGCCTCGGCCGCCGCCTTGGTTTCCGCCATCCAAATCTCTTGCAGCGCGCGCTTGGCCTTGGCGTGCTGGCTCTTCGGCAGCTTGTTGAGGACATTCGCGGTCTTGTGCACCCAGCAGCGTTACTCGCGCGTCTTGGGCCATACCTCGCCGAGCGCCTTCCAGAACCCGAGCGCACCGTCGGCAACGGCGAGTTCGGGCGCGATTGCGAGCCCGCGCCGCTTCAGATCGAGCAGCAGCGCGCGCCAATCATGGGCGCTCTCGCGCGTGCCGTCGGTGAAGCCGATCAGCTCCTTCTTGCCTTCGGGCGTGGCGCCGATGATGACGAGGATGCATTGCGCGTCGTCCTCCAGACGCGCCTGCAGATGGATGCCGTGGGCCCAGACGTAAACATAGCGCTTGCTCGACAAGTCGCGCTCGTTCCAGCGCTTGTGCTCGTCGATCCAAACTTCTTTCAGCCGCGCGATCGTCGAGGCCGACAAGCCGAGCGAACCGTGTTCGCCGCATCCGCGCCGAGCAAGGCCGCCAGCGCGTCCTCGAAATCGCCGGTCGATTTGACCGCGATGCGGTCAAATCCCTTCAGGTAGAGGATCGGGATCAGCACATCGAGGCTCTTCGAGCGGCGCAACATGCCCGGGCATAGGGCGGCAGTATCGCGGGCGTGAAGCGGACGCGAGCGGCATCATCGGCACCGGCCTCGCGATCGCGCACGCGCGGCGTCGACGCTGCGCGGCGGCACAGCGACCAGGCCGATCCGGGTCATGACTTCACGCTCGGGCAGATGGCCGTTGTGGCTACCAATTACTCCATCCGCGGCAATTTGGGAAAAACGTCCGAACAAAGGTTAGAATAAGCGGCCTGTACGCGTACAGGCCGCTGAGTTGGTCGCAAGGCGAGCTCAGGCTCTACCTCGGCAGATTGAATTTGCGACAGGGACTGCCACCTCGAAGCCCAGCTTGAGCAGCTCGCCGTGAATGCGGGGCGCTCACCACGACGGGTTCTCTCGGCTCATCTGCCGAATTAGCGAGCGAAGCTCGCCTTCGACCGGTGGCCGACCGCAAAGGACCCGTGACTTCCATCTCCAATAGCGGCGGAAGCCGGCTCGATGCCACCGCAGCAGCGTTTCCGGCCGGACGATCACGATTGCGCCGAGGGCCGATGGGAACAGCCGAACTAGCCAGGCAAAGAAGAGCCGTTCGCTATTCCTAAGCCTGACGCGACCCCGCAGCTTGCGCCGCAGCACGATCAGTTGCTGTCGGAGCGCCGCGTTCTCGGCTACAAGGCGCGTCTTCGATCGAAATGGCGAAGCCAAGACGGACAGGAGCAGGCGGACCAGCGCGATCATCGCCGCCTACGCTAGCCGAATTCATCACCGAGTCAAACCGGATGACATTTTCGGTACAGACATCCAAGCTTAACGATCAAAATCAATCTGTCCACGTCGAATCCATTTCTCGGTAGGCACAGCATGGCCGACGGCCATCCCATGCGCCGTCTCGACGATCTCCTCCCGCAGAACTGGGAACCCTTACACGTCAAGCACTGAATCACGTGCGATCATTCGACGCTTACGTTTGAAACGTAAGCGTCCACGTCCCGTACAATTGCCGTGGTTGACGAAGTCGCGGATGTTCTTCGGTGCAGACGCATACCGTTCGAGGAGGGTTCACACGTCAAGCATTGAACGACGTGCGGTCGTGCGACGCTGACGCGGCACTCTGGGTCCGGTGTGGTCAACAGGTAGTGCGAACCGCCGCAAACGGCGTAGTCTATGCGGAAGCAATCCGAACGGGGTAATTTAGGGATGCCGTTTAACAAATCGGCCATAGAATCGGCAATTGCGAGCCTGAAGGTTCATTTCGGCGATCGCCTTTCGACCGCGGTGGCTGTGCGCGAGCATCACGGCAAAGGATTTTCCTATCACCCGGGCGCGCCGCCCGATGCCGTGGTGTACGCCAAGACGGTCGACGACTTACAAAGGGTCGTGGCGGCTTGCGCGCGGCACTGCGTTCCGCTGATCCCCTTCGGCACGGGCACGTCCGTTGAAGGACAAATCGCGGCGCTCGAGGGCGGGCTATGCCTCGATCTGTCCGGCATGAACGCCATTCTCGCCGTTCACGCCGCCGACATGGACGCCGTGGTCGAGCCGGGCGTAACGCGCAAGCAGCTCAATGCGCACCTCCGCGATTTGGGCTTGTTCTTCTCCATCGATCCGGGCGCCGACGCTTCGATCGGCGGCATGGCCGCGACCCGCGCCAGCGGCACGAATGCGGTGCGCTACGGAACGATGAAAGAAGTTGTGCTGGCGCTCAAAGTCGTCTTGCCCAATGGCGATCTGATCGCGACCGGCAGCCGCGCGCGCAAATCTTCGACCGGCTACGATCTGACGAAAATCTTCGTCGGCTCCGAAGGCACGCTTGGGGTCATTGCCGAAGTCACGGTGCGGCTCTATCCCATTCCCGAGGCCATGTCCTCGGCGGTTTGCGCGTTCGCAAGCGTCAAGGGCGCCGTCGATGCGGTCATGGCGACGATCCAATCGGGCGTTCCCGTGGCGCGCATCGAGCTGATGGACGAGGTTTCGATCGAGGCGACGAATATCTATTCCAAACTAGGCCTCAAGGTCGCGCCGACGCTGTTCCTCGAATTTCACGGCAGCGCGGCCTCGGTGCGCGAGCAAGCCGAGGCGGTGCAGGCTATCGCGGCCGAGAGTGGTGGCGCCGATTTCGAGTGGTCGACACGCCAAGAGGATCGCGAACGGCTTTGGAAGGCGCGGCACGATTCGGCCTTGGCGACGCGCGTCATGCGCCCGGGCTGCGGCACCTTTGTCACCGATGTCTGCGTGCCGATCTCGCAATTGACGGACAATATCCTGGCCGCGCGCAAGGACCTTGATACGTCGTTTCTTCGCGGCAAGATCCTAGGTCATGTCGGCGATGGCAATTTCCACGTCGCGTTCCTGGTGATGCCCGATTCGCCGGAAGAAATGACGGAAGCGAAGCGGCTCACCGATCGTATCGTCGAGCGCGCCATCGAAGCGGGCGGCACGGCCAGCGGCGAGCATGGCGTGGGCTATGGCAAGCTCGGCTACATGAAGCGGGAGCATGGCGCCGCGCTGGATACGATGCGCGCCATCAAGCAGGCACTCGATCCCTTGGGCATCATGAACCCAGGCAAGATGCTGCCCCGTTCCCTTTGAACGCGGGCGAGGCTATCAATGCATCGTTGAACGGCGCCGCAGGGATCGTGTTGTCCGTGTTGCCAGAGGGAGATGGGCCGTGTCGCTGAAGCAAAACGAGGTCGGAAAGCGGCCGTTTTCCGGCTATTTTTTGGGCGCGGCGCCGGCCGAAGATTCGGTTCTTACGCATGTCGGCCCAGCCTCGCCCTGCGGCGAACTCATGCGCCGCTATTGGCAGCCTGTTGCCATGGCCAAGTCGGTGACCGACCGGCCGCATGCGACGCGCATCCTGGGCGAGGACTTGGTCGTCTTTCGCGACGGCGCGGGGCGGCTCGGCGTGCTGCACAAGCATTGCAGCCATCGCGGCGCGTCGCTCGAATTTGGCCGCATCGCCGAGCGCGGCATCCAATGCTGCTATCACGGCTGGCATTTCGACATCGACGGCACGATCCTCGAAACGCCCGGCGAACCGCCCGGCAGCACGATCAAGGACCGCATCTGCCACGGTGCCTATCCGGCGCTGGAACGCGCCGGGTTGATCTTCGCCTATATGGGTCCGCCCGACCGAAAGCCGCCCTTTCCCGAATTCGACACGCTGTCGCTCCCTGGGGTGGAACTCGTCCCCTACGCCATTCATCACCCCTGCAGCTGGCTTCAGGTGCATGAAAACCTGATGGACCCGGTGCATTCGGTGTTTCTGCACGCCAAGATGGGCAATGTGCAGATCACGCCGGCCTGGGGCGAGGAGCCGGTGACGGAATGGGGCGATCTCGACGGCCGGGTGACGTTCTACGTCGCGACGCGCCGTATCGGCGCGAAAATCTGGGTTCGCTTCAACGAAGTGATCGTGCCAAATTTCGGCCAAGTCGGCGGCTTTTGGGAAACCGGCGCCGAGGAGCGCCTGTTCGACCGCGTCGGCGCCACGCGCTGGACAGTGCCGGGCGACGACCGCACATGTTGGATATTCGGACTGCGCCATTTCAGCGAGGCGCTTGAGCGTTACGGCGCCGGCGACAAGTCGAAGGTGGGGTACGAGTTGCTCGATCTTTACGGCCAGACCGGCGGGCGGCCCTACGCGGAGATGCAGAACAACCCCGGCGACTGGGAGGTTGAAGTGTCGCAGCGGCCGATCGCCATTCATGGGCTGGAAAACCTCGGCCGCAGCGATCTCGGTATCGGCGTCTTGCGCCATCAGCTGCGGCGCGCGGTGGAAGCGGCGGCAAAGGGCGAAGCGCCGCAGCAAGCGACGCGCGGCGCGGACCGGACCACGCCGACCTACACGACCAACACGGTGTACGACATCCCGAAGCGCAACGACAGGGACGATGAGGCGTTGCGCCGGCAGATCGGACGCATGGTCGTGGCCGAGGTCGTCGCCGCCGACGCCATCGCCGGCCATGAGCGCCTGCCCAAGCTGCGCGAACGGCTTGCGCGGATACCTCAGCGCGTTCTGGCCGGCGAAACGGCGACCGCGCCATGCCGATTCGTATCCCTTTGATGCAGAAATAGCGATGCAAGTCGGCATCGACTTGCGCTACTGTGCGACGGTCACCGGGGCGGACAACGCCCCGCCCAAGACACAAATCGAACATTCACGGGAGGAGATCGCATGATTGAAAAGATTTCGCGTAGGGCCGTGGTGGCCAGCGCCTTGATCGCCGCAAGCTGGGCCGGGCCGGGCTTGGCGCAAGACAAACCGCCGGTGCGCATCGGCGCCATCCTGCCGCTGAGCGGCGCCGGAACCTTCGAAGGCCAGCTCGGCCTCGAGGGCATGAAGGCCGCGGCCGCCATCATCAACGCAAAAGGCGGAATTCTGGGCGGCCGCAAGATCGAACTCATTTCCTACGACGACAAGTCCTCGCCCGAGGAAGGCGTCAGCGCCGCGCGCCGCGCCATCGAGCAGGACAAGGTCGACGCCATTGCGGCGAACATGTTCAGCCCGATTGCCTTGGCGATGAAGGAAGTCACGCGCGACAAGATCCTGCACGTCGTGCTGGCGCCGCAGCACCCGAAGGTGACAGAGGAAGGCCACAAATGGCTGTTCCGCATCAACGAAACCACGATCATGCGCGGCGGCAATTTTTCGAAATTCATCTGCGAAAAGATGAATCTCAAATCGGTCGCCATCATTGCGGTCAATGACGACTATGGCCGCAACGAGTTCGGCCAACTTCGAAAAGTGGTTCAAGGAGTGCAAACTCGAATTCAAGGGCACCGAGTATTTCCAGCGCACCGACACCGATTTCAACGTCCAGATCACCAAACTGCGCGGCGCGCAACCCGACGGCATCTACGTCGTCTCGAGCACGACCGCGCAAGGCGCCACCATCTACCGCCAGATCAAGCAGCTCGGCTATCGCGGCACGGTTATCGCCTCCGGCGGCAATATCAATCCGAAATTGATTGAGCTGTCGGGCGCGGCCATCGAGGGCGTGTTCAGCGTTTCGCCCTATGTCGAGGATGTATCGAACCCGGTCGCCGCGGCGTGGCGCGCGGAATACGCCAAGCAGTTCAAGAACGAGACCTCGTTCGTGGCCTCGCTCGGCGCGGTCGGCATCGAGCTCATCGCGCAAGCGATGGACAAGGCCGGCACCTCGACCGACTACAACAAGATCGCCGAGACGATCCGCGCCGGCAAGTGGAGCACGACGTTGGGCGAGATCAATTTCGACAAGATCGGCCAAGGCTTCATCGCCAGCTATATCGTCCAGGTGAAGAACGGCAAGATCGTCACCCATTCCAAGGCCAACTAGGCGCGACCGCCGGGCCAGGCGCCGCCTTTCGCGGCGGCGCCCGGTATCGCGCGCCACCTCGGGAGCGGCCCGTGCTCTGGGACACATTTTTCCAGCAAGTCGCCAACGGGCTGGTCAACGGCATGGGCTATGTGCTTATCGCCGTCGGCCTCACGCTCGTATTCGGCGTGTTGCGCATCGTCAATTTCGCGCATGGCGAGTTCTACATGCTGGGCGCGTTCGCCACGTTCTTTGTCATGACATTGCTGCGCGTGCCGTATTTGGCCGCCGTCGTCCTCGCCACCGCGCTGGTGGCGGGCGTCGGCGTGATCGGCAACCAGTTCCTGTTTCGCCCGCTGCGCCGCGAGCACGAATTCACTATCCTCATGGTGAGCCTCGGCCTGAGCCTCGTGCTCGCCAACGGCGGCGAGGTCCTCTTCGGCGCCGATCCCAAGAACATTCCCAGCCCCTATGTCGATACGCCGGTCGAGATCGGGCCGGTTTTTCTCACTTGGCAGCGCATCATGGTCATCGGCGCGGCCGCACTGCTCATGGCCATCGTCTATCTTTTCATCCGCTATACGACGATGGGCAAGATGATGCAGGCGACGGCGCAGAATCGCGAGGGCGCGGCGCTCACCGGCGTGAATATCGATTGGGTGCACACCTACACCTTCGCGCTGGCCTGCGGTCTTGCGGCCGCGTCGGGCGCGATGCTCGGTCCGACGGCGATCATCTTTCCCACGATCGGCGAATGGGCGGTTTTAAAGGCTTTCATCGTCGTCGTCTTGGGCGGCCTCGGCAGCATGGGCGGCGCGGTGGCGGGCGGCCTCATTCTCGGCATCGTCGAGGCGCTCGGAGCGCAATACATCTCGATCGCGTTCAAGGACGCGATCGGCTACGCGATCATCATCATCGTACTGCTGTGGCGGCCCCAGGGGCTGTTCGCCAAGAAGGGCCGATGAGATGCTAGGCGCGGGCCGCACGGCGACATTGATCGCCATAGCCGCGGTCGGCGTCTTGCCGCTGCTCGGTATCGACGCATACCTCCAGCATCTCCTGGTAATGTGGATGCTGTTCGCGCTGATGGCGCTCAGCCTCAACATCATCATCGGCTATCTCGGCGAGCTGAGCTTCGGCCACGCCGCGTTCTTCGGCCTTGGCGCCTACGCCTCGGCAATGCTGTCGGTCGATGCCGGGATGCCGTTCTGGATCGGCTTGGCGTTGGCGCCGGTCGTCGCGGGGACTTTCGGCGTGGTCATCGGCTTCGTCACGTTGCGCATCAAGGGCCCTCAATTCGCGATCCTGACGCTCGGGTTCGGCGCGATCCTGCACAGTGTCTTCGCCAATTGGGTCGATGTCACCAACGGCCCGCTCGGCATCACAAGAATTCCTCCGCCGCGGATACCATTCCTGCCGCACATCGATTTCGCGGCCTCGCGCCCCTATTTCTACCTCGTCTTCGCCTTCGTGCTCGCGGCGTCCTATTTTTGCCACGCGCTGATCAGCAGCCGGACCGGCCGCGCCTTCATCGCCGTGCGCGAGAACGACGCCTTAGCCGCGACCGTGGGCGTCAACGTTTTCGCGCATAAGTTGCTCGGCTTCGCGCTCGCGACCGTCATCGTCGGCCTCGCCGGCAGCCTCTACGCCCATTATCTCAAGGTGATCACGCCGGATCTCTTCACGCTTCACTATATGGCGCCGATGGTGATCATGGTCATCGTCGGCGGCAAAGGCACGATCGCCGGCCCGATCATCGGCGCGCTGGTCTATGTCGGCCTGCTCGAAATCCTGCGCGCTTCCGGCTCGCTGCGCATGCTGGCCTTTGCCGTGCTGCTCACTTTGTCCGTCATCTTCCTGCCGGGCGGGATTGTGTCGCTGTGGGAACGCTTCGCAGCGCGGGGCGACGCAAAATGAACGCCCTGCTCCGCGTCGAAAAGCTGACTTGCGCGTTCGGCGGGCTGGTTGCCGCCAACGCGGTCGATTTCGAGGTCGGCGATGGCGAGATCGTCGGCTTGATCGGCCCGAACGGCGCGGGCAAGACGACGGTTTTCAACATGATCGGCGGCACGCAGTTGCCAACCTCGGGGCGCGTCGAGTTCCGCGGCCACGATTGCACGGGCTTGCCGCCGCACCGGATGGCGCAGCTCGGCGTCACCCGCACTTTCCAGATCACCAGCCTGTTCCCAACCTTGTCCGCGATCGAAAATGTTGCGATCGGCACGCATCGCCTCAATCGCAGTACGTTTCTCGGCGCGTTGCTGCGCGGCAAGCTCTATCGAACGGAAGAAATCGCCGTCCGCCGCAAGGCGTCCGAGATCATGGGCTTTCTCGGCATGAGCGGGCAGGAGGGCGTACTTGCGCAGAACCTGCCCTATGGCGATCAGCGCAAGCTCGAACTCGCCATCGCGCTTGCCGCAGAGCCCCGCCTGCTGATGCTCGACGAGCCGGCCGCCGGCATGAACCCCGACGAAAGCCGCCGCTTGACCGAGATGATCGGCCGCATCCGCGACCGCGGCGTCGCCGTGCTCCTGGTCGAGCATCACATGAAGGTCGTGATGGGCGTTTGCGATCGCATCATTGTGCTCAATCATGGCACTAAAATCGCCGAGGGCCCGCCCGCCGCCGTGGCCAACGATCCGACGGTGATCCGCGTTTATCTCGGGCGCGAGGCCGCCCATGCTTAAGCTCGATCGCGTCACCGTCCGTTACGGTTTGCGCGCGGCGCTGACCAAGATTTCGTTCGAGGTCAACGCCGGCGAAATGGTCACGCTCATCGGCGCCAACGGCGCCGGCAAGACCACGTGCCTCAAGACGATCTCGGGATTGCTGACGCCAAGCGCCGGCACGATCGAGTTCCGCGGCACGCGGATCAACGGCGCGGCGCCGCATCGACTTTTGGCGATGGGCATGGCCCATGTTCCCGAAGGCCGATTGCTGTTCCCCGACATGACCGTGATGGAGCATCTTGAATTGGGCGCAATGCGCGCGCCCGCCGAGGCGCAGAGCTTCGAGCGCCGAGCCGAACGCTGCTTCACCCTGTTTCCGAAGCTGAAAGAGCGCCGCGACCAGCGGGCCGGCACCTTGAGCGGCGGCGAGCAGCAGATGGTCGCGATCGCCCGCGGGCTGATGTCGCATCCGCGGCTCCTCATGCTCGACGAGCCGTCGCTGGGCTTGGCGCCGATCGTGGTCGATGCGCTCGCCGACGTGATCGGATCGCTGCACCGCGAAGGTCTGACCGTGCTCCTGGTCGAGCAGCGCGTCGATCTTGCCTTGAAACTGGCGGATCGCGGCTATGTGCTCGAAACCGGCCGGGTCGTGTTGCAAGATACGGCGCGCGCGCTTGCCGACAACGCGCAGGTCAAGCAAGCATTTTTGGGTGTATGATGCGCGCCGGTGCTGGAAAACGACAATGCTAGACGATTCCCAAGCAAGCTCCGCGACGCTCGCCGCGCCCTGGCGCATCGGCGTCGATATCGGCGGCACGTTCACCGACATGGTGCTGGTCGATGCCGCCGGCGCGATCTGGGTGTTCAAGGAGCCTTCGGTGCCCGCCAATCCCGCCGAAGGCGTTATGGCGGCGATCCGCTCGGCGGCGAATTTTTTCCGACTTGAGCGCGCGGATTTCATGGCCGGCTGCGCGCTTTTCGTGCACGGCTCGACCGTCGCCACCAACACCGTGCTCGAAGGCAAGGGCGCCAAGGTCGGGCTGATCGTCACCGACGGGTTCCGCGACAGCCTCGAAATCCGCCGCGGCATTCGTTTCCATCAATGGGACCATCGCGCCGCGTTTCCGCCGGTCTTGGTGCCGCGCTATTTGCGCCTGCCGGTGGGCGGGCGGATCGACAGCAAGGGCCGCGAATTGGCGCCGCTCGATCGCGCGGCGCTGACGCGCGCCCTGCAGGTTTTCGCCGAGGAGGGCGTCGAGTCGATCGCGGTCGCGCTGCTCAACGCTTATGTCAATCCCGCCCATGAGCGGGCCGCCGCCGATGCGCTGCGCCAGCACGGCAAGGGCGAATGGCTTTCGGTGTCGACCGAAATCGTGCCGCTGATGGGCGAATACGAGCGGACCTCGACCGCCGTGCTCAACGCCTATATCGCGCCGCGCGTCGTCGGTTATCTCAAATCGCTCGACCGGTCGCTGCGCGACGCCGGATTGAAGCACCCGCTCTTGTTGGTGCAAAGCAATGGCGGCGTGGTCTCGGTCGATCAGACCGGCGCGCGCCCGATCAATCTCGTGCTGTCCGGCCCCGCCGCCGGCGTCGGCGCGCTGGACTTCTACGCCCCCGCAGCCGGCAAGGATCTCATTTCGATGGAGATCGGCGGCACGTCGTGCGACGTGACGCTGATGAGCGACGGCAAGGTCGCCGTCACCGACCAGCTCGTGATCAATCAATATCACGTCAATATTCCGTCGATCGACGTGCACTCGGTGGGCGCGGGCGGCGGCACCGTTGCCGGGGTCGACGCGGCGGGAATGCTGTTCGTCGGGCCGCGCGGCGCCGGCGCGCGGCCCGGCCCGGCCTGCTACGGGCTGGGCGGCGAGGACCCGACGGTGACGGATGCGCAGCTCGTGCTCGGGCGCTTGGCGCCCGGACCGATGGGCGAACGCGGCGCGGTCACGCTCGACGAAGCGCTGGCAACGCGCGCGATCAAGAGCAAGGTCGCCGGTCCGCTCGGACTCGACGTCGAAACCGCCGCTGCCGGTATCCTCCGGCTGCTCGAACAAAAACTGCTGCACGCGGTCGAGCGCATCAGCATCGAGCGCGGCTACGATCCGCGGCGCTTTACGCTCGTGGCCGGCGGCGGCGCGGGCCCGCTGCATGGCGCCGCGGTCGGGCGCGCGCTCGGCTGCCGCAAAGTCTATGCGCCGCGCCTCGCCGGCGCTTTCTGCGCGCTCGGCATGCTGCATTCGAATTTGCGCCAGGACTATCTGCAGGTCGTGGCGCCAGTCGCGATCGACGAGAAGGATCGCCGCTCGCTCGAGGAAAAATTCCTGGAACTCGAAGGCAAGGCCTATTTCGCGCTCGAACGCGAGGGATTCGCGCGCAAGCAGGTGCAGATCCAACGGCAGCTTGACCTGCGCTATCGCGGCCAGCAATGGTCGCTGCAAGTCCTGCTCGACGAGCACGGCCTCGATCCCAAGGCGGTGCGCACCAATTTCGAGCGCGAGTACCGCCGCCAATTCGGCCACATCCAGCCCGACGGCGCGATCGACATCACCGCGCTGCGTGTTGCCGGGATCGGCCCGCTGCCGCCGCTGCGTCCCAGTCCGCGCGAGCGCGACGGCACAGTGCCGCAGCCGCGCGCCGTCCGGCCTGTTTATCTCGACGACAAACAAGGCCGGCGGCCGACGCGCGTTTTCGCCGGCCGCGATCTAAGGCCGGGACACACGATCACCGGCCCGGCCATCGTCGACGAGGCCACGACGACCGTCTTCATCGGCGTCAACGACCGGCTTGAGGTCGACGCGATGGACAATTTCGTCATTCACCTGGATGCGTAAGGTGCCGCATGGACTATGATCCGATCCAACTCGCGCTCGTGCAGAACCGGCTCGACTACATCTCGCAGCAGATGGGCTGGGTGATGCTGCGCACCGCGCGCAGCCCGATCTTCCAAAGCCACGACTTCTCCTGCTTCATCACCGGCCCGGCCGGGATGCTGGTCTCGCAAGCCGATGGCTGCCCGGTGCATACCGGCGGCGGCGGCTTCGCCGTGCGCGGCTTGCTCAAGGCCTTCGGCAATGACATCGGCGAAGACGACGCCTTCCTGCTCAACGATCCTTATCTCGCCGGCGGCAATCACCTGCCCGATTGGGTGATCGCGCGCCCCGTCTTCGTCGCCGGCCAGCTCGTCGCCTTCACCTGCAACCGGGCGCATCAATCGGATATCGGCGGCGGCGCGGCCGGCACCTACAATCCGCGCGCCACCGAGATATTTCACGAAGGCATCCGCATTCCGCCGCTGCGCGTGGTCGAGAAAAGCCGCATCCGCGAGGATGTGTGGCAACTCCTGATGGCCAACACGCGCACGCCCAATCTGCTCGATGGCGATCTCCGCGCCATGCTCGGCTCGACCCAGATCGGCGCCGAACGCGTGGCGCAGCTCGTCGGCGATCTCGGCATCGACGAGGGCCGCCGCTATATTGACGGCGTTCTCGACCACGCCGACCGGCGCTTCCGCGCCGAGATCGCGGCGCTCCCGGACGGCGTCTATATCGGCGAGGAGACGAGCAACAACGATTGCTTCGAGCGCACGACGATCACCTATCGCGTGGCGATCACGATCAAGGGCGAGAGCGTCACCGTCGATTTCACCGGAACCTCGCCGCAAATGCGCGGCTTCAAGAACAGCTCCTTCGCCAACACGCATTCCGCGGTCTATGTCGGCCTTTCTTCCTTCTTCGATCCCGATTTGCCGCGCAACGAAGGCACGTTCCGCAGCGTCAAGCTGATCGTACCCTACGGCTCGACGCTCCATCCCAAGCCGCCCGCCGCGACGACCTTCGCCACGGCGTTTCCCGCGCACGAAATGATCCAGGCCTGTTGGAAGGCGCTACAGCAGGCGCTGCCCGGCAAGGCCGTGGCCGGGTGGGGCAAGGCGATCATTCCGCTCTGCGCCGGCACCAATGAAAGCGACGGCACGACCTATGTCCTTTATCATTGGAACGGCCTATCGGGCGGCGGCGCGGTCGAAGGCCGCGACGGGCTCAACCAGATCGCGCACCTTTCGAGCCTCGGCGGCCTCACCCTGCCCAATGTCGAAACCTGGGAGCAGCTCTATCCGGTGCTGGTGCGCCGCCACGAATTCCGCTGCGATGGCGGCGGCGCCGGCGAATGGCGCGGCGGAACCGGCGTCGACTACGAGGCGGACGTTTTGACGGCGGCCGAATATTCGTTTCGCGGCGAAGGGCTCTACGATCCTTCGGGCTTCGGCGTCCTCGGCGGCGCGGCCGGCGAGCCGGGAGAGCTGACGACCTATAACGAAAAGGGCGAGCGGTTCGATCCGCCGCAATACAGCCTGTTGCGCTTGCCGCCGACCCGCGTCGCCATGGCTTCGCCGGGCGGGGGTGGTGTCGGCAATCCGGCGAAGCGCGATCCCGCTGCCGTGCTGCGCGATGTGCGCGACGGCGTGGTCAGTTCCAAAGCGGCGCGCGAATTGTATCGCGTCGCCATCGCCGCCGACGGCCGCTCGCTCGACGCCGCCGAGACGCAGCGCCTGCGCGCCGCAGCGTGACGGCGCTTAACCGGCAAGTCTATCTGGCAAGCGCGCCGCGCGGCGCGCCGCAGGCGAGCGATTTCGCGTTGCGCGAGATGCCGATGCCGGAGCCGGGTGAAGGCGAAGTGCTCGTTCGCATCGCCTATCTTTCGGTTGACCCCTACATGCGCGGACTGATCGACGGCGTGTACCCGGCCGTCAAGCAGGTGCGCGTCGGCGACACCATGTTCGGCGGCGCGGTCGGCCGGGTGCTGCGCTCGCGCACGCCGCTTTACACGGAAGGCGACACGGTCGAGGGCTATCTCGGTTGGCAGACCCACACGGCTGCGCCGGCGGCCGAACTGCGTCGCGTCGATCCCACTCTGGCGCCGATCTCGACCGCGATCGGCGTTTTCGGCATGCCCGGCATGACCGCCTATTTCGGCATGGTCGAGATCGGCAGACCGGCGCGCGGCGAGACCGTCGTGGTCTCGGCTGCCGCGGGCGCGGTCGGGTCGGCGGCCGGGCAGATTGCGCGCATTGCCGGCGCGCGCGTCGTCGGCATCGCCGGCTCGCCCGCGAAATGCGACCACGTTTGCCGCGATCTCGGCTTCGACGCGGCGATCGACTACCGCGAAACTTTAGATATGCACGCCGCACTAACCACCGCCTGTCCCAATCCCATCGACGTCTATTTCGACAATGTCGGCGGCTCGACCTACGAGGCCGTCACACGATGGATGAACCGCGGTTGCCGCATCGTCGTTTGCGGCCAGATCGCCCAATACAACGATACCGCCGCCGATTCCGGTCCGCGCAACCTGAAGCAGTTCGAAATCAATCGCGCCCGGCTCGAAGGCTTCAGCGTGCTCGATTACCGGCCGCGCTACGCCGAGGGCATCGCCGCGATGGCCGCTTGGTTCAAGGAAGGCAAGCTCCGCTATCGCGAGAGCGTCGCAGAAGGCCTCGAAGCCGCGCCCGAGGCCTTCGCCGGCCTGTTCCGCGGCGCCAATATCGGTAAGCAGATCGTTCGCGTAGGTCCGGAATAAGCCCCAGGCCGGCGCGGGGAGCCCATGCGCGTTCATCGGGCGAAGGGAATAGGATCTCGGGCGGAAACAAAGTATCGTTCGGCAAAGTTGCAAGATGGAAGGGAGAAATGCAGTGGGATTGACGCTCGCCGAGAAAATATTGGCGCGGGCCGCCGGCACGGATTCGGTCCGGGCCGGCGACGAAATCCTCGCCAAGCCGGATTTCGTCACGGTCTACGACTTTCCCGGCTACACCGACGTGTACTTCAAGCAGATGAAGGAGGATTTCGGCATCGTGAAGGTCAAGGAGCCCGAGCGCTTCGTCATATTCATCGATCACATGGTTCCGGCGGCGACGCCCAAGGAAGAAGAGCTGCATATCCAGACGCGCAATTGGTGCGCCGAGCAGGGCGTCAAGTTGTTCGAGCGCAAGGGCATCGGCCACCAGGTCGCGGCCGAGGAAGGCTACGCCGTGCCCGGCGGTTTCGTCGTCCATTTCGACGGCCATATCAGCCAGCTCGGCACCTTCGGCACCTTGGCGATCGGCCTGCGCCGTAACGTCATCGAGGCCTTCGTGCGCGAGCGCATCTCGATCAAGGTGCCGCACACCACGCGCATCAACCTCAACGGCAAGCTGCCCAAGGGCGTGATGGCGCGCGACTTGTTCCATCACATCGTGCGCGTGCTCGGGCCCTCCGCCTGCCGCTTCCAGGTCATGGAGCTGGGCGGTACGGCGCTCGACCATGTCGGTATCGAGGGCATGCAGACGCTATGCGGCCTCGCCATGTTCGTCGGCGCGGTGACGGCGGTGGTCAACCCGCGGCCCGACACGCTCGCCTATGCGTTGCCGCGCGCGCTCAAGAAAATCGCGCCGCTCGCCTCCGATCCCGATGCGGCTTATTCCGCCGTGCACGACATCGAGATCAGCGATCTCGAACCGATCGTCGTCATGCCGCCGACGCCGGCCAACACCCGCAATGTTTCAGAGCTCGCGGGCCTTTCCGTGCAGGCCGGCTATCTCGGCTCTTGCGCGTCCGGGCGTATCGAGGAAATTCGCATCGCGGCGCAAATTCTGAAAGGCCGCCAAGTCGCGCCGGGTTTCGCGCTGCACATCGTGCCCGACCTCGCAGGCCATCATGGCGGCGGCGGCGCGCGAGGGCTTGATCGCGACGCTGGTCGAGGCCGGCGCCTTCGTGTCGTCATCGAGCTGCGACTACTGTTTCGGCCGTATAGCGACAATGACGGCGGGGCAGCGCGCGGTTTCGACCGGCACGCTCAACGTGCCCGGCCGCATGGGCAGCCCGGATTCCGAAATCTATCTTTGCAACGCCGCGACTGTCGCCGCCTCCGCCATCGAGGGCAAGATCGCGGACCCGCGGCGATATCTGTAAAGCGGGAGGCGGACATGGCCCTGCCCACATTGCGCGGACGCATCGCCTGGATCTTCGCCGAGGACAATTACGACGTCGACCAGATCATCGGCGTCAAGAACATCCGCATTTCCGACGTGAAGGAACTCGCGGCCCTCGCCATGCAAGTCGAGGACCCGGATTTCGCAAAAAATGTGCAGCCCGGCGACTTGCTCGTCGGCGGCCGCAATTTCGGCTACGGCCATCCGCACTATCCGCCGATGCGCGGCATGCGCCATCTCGGAATCAAGGGCATGATCGCCGAAAGCTTCGCGCCGGGCTATTGGCGCGGCGAGATCAGCATGGGATTTCCGCAAGTGGCCTGCCTCGGCATCCTTGGCATCGTGCAGCGCTGGGACGAGGTCGAGGTCGATTGGGACGCGGGACTGGTGCGCAACCGCACCAACGGCAAGTCGCTGCCCTTCGAGCCGCTTTCTTACGCCGACCGCCTGACGATCGAGGAAGGCGGCGTCGTCGAATACATCAAGCGCGCCATCGCCGAAGAACGGCGCCAAAAGGCGTGACAGCAAACAGGAGCGAACTATGCGTATGACAACCAAACTCCGCCAGAAGCTTCGTTCCGGCAAGACCATTTGGGCATCCGGCGCCTACGACGCGTTGAGCGCGGCGCTGATCGAGGAAGCCGGCTTCGATGCGATCCTGACCTCGGGCTTCGCCATTTCGGCCTCGCATCTCGGCGAGCCGGACGTCGAAATTTACACCATGACCGAAAATCTCGCCGTCGTGCGTCATGCGGTGAATCGCACGGGCATCCCCGTCATCGCCGACTGCGACACTGGCTACGGCAATGCCATCAACGTGATGCGCACGGTGCGGGAATTCGAGCAGGCCGGCGTCGCGGCCATGATCTTCGAGGACCAGGTCGTGCCCAAGCGCTGCCCGGCGATCGCGACTGTGGTCGAAGTCCTGCCTCTCGCCGAGAGCACGGCGAAGATTCGCGCAGCCGTCGCGGCGCGGCGCGATTCCGATCTTGTGATCGTCGCGCGCACCGATGCCGTGGACGAGGGCGAGGCCATACGCCGCGCCCAAGCCTATGAGGCCGCCGGCGCCGACGTCATCCAACCGATCTCACGCTGTTTCAAGAGCGAAGCCGCGCTGCGCCGCCTGAAGGCCGCCGTCAAAGTGCCGCTCTCGCTGCAAATCCTCGGCTGGCTCGAAAAGGATCTGACGCCGCAAAGCATCGGCGAGATCGCCGGCATAGCCACCTTCCCGCTCGTGCCGCTGATGACCGTCACCGACGCGCTGCGCGCCAACCTGAAAATCTTGGCGCGCGACAAGGGCACGAAGAACCTGCCCTTCCCGCAGATGAGCATGGAAATGTTCAAGGCCTTCATCGGATACAAGAAGATCGAGGAACTCCAGGCGCAATACCTGCCCGGCGAAGCCAAGGCAGCGGAATGAGGGTGACCTGCCCCTGAGAAATTTCTCCAGGTAGAATTAGAGTCCGGCTTCGAAGGAAGGACGGACAATGAAGCGGAAGCGATTCACGGAAGAGCAGATCATCGGGATTTTGCGCGAGAACGAGGCGGGGGCCAAGGCGGCGAATCTGGCGCGCAAGCATGGGATCTCGGAAGGCACGTTGTACGATTGGAAGTCGAAGTTCGGCGGCATGGACGTGTCGGACGCGCGCCGGCTGCGCGCGTTTGAGGACGAGAACGCGAAGCTCAAGAAGCTCCTGGCCGAGAGCATGCTCGACAACGCGGGGCTGAAGGGCCTTCTGTCAAAAAAATGGTAGGGCCCGGCGCCAAGCGCGCGGCCGTTGCTCAATTGCGGTCGGACCTGCACATGAGCGAGCGCCGGGCCTGTTCCTTGATCGGCGCCGATCGGATGTCGGTGCGCTATCGCGCGCGCCGGCCCGACGACAGCCAATTGCGCGCGCGCCTGCGCGAGCTCGCGAACCAGCGCCGGCGCTTCGGCTATCGGCGGCTGTTCATCCTGTTGCGGCGGGATGGCGAAATGGCTGGCATCAATCGCATCTGTCGGCTTTATGGGAAGAGGGCCTGGCCGTGCGCCGACGCCGCGACCGGCGCAAAGCCGTTGGCACGCGCGCGCCCATTCTCGTCGAGGCAAGGATGAACGCCAGGTGGTCATTGGACTTCGTGCACGACCAGATGGCGTGCGGCCGGCGGTTTCGCATTCTCAACATCGTCGACGACGTGACGCGAGAGTGCTTGGCTGCGATTGCCGACACATCGATCTCGGGCCTTCGCGTCGCGCGCGAGCTGTCGGCGCTGATCGAGAAACGCGGCAAACCCGCCATGATGCGGACCCTGTCCGACCGTGTCCGATCACGGCACCGAGTTCACCTCGAATGCCGTTCTCGCCTGGGCGGCCGAGAACGGCATCCACTGGCATTATATCGCGCCAGGCAAGCCAATGCAGAACGGCTATGTCGAGAGCTTCAACGGCCGCATGCGCGACGAGTTGCTGAACGAAAGCCTGTTCTTCGGCTTGGATCACGCGCGCCGGACGCTCGCCGCCTGGGTGACCGATTACAACACGACGAGGTCGCATTCCTCGCTCGGCTACCGAACTCCCTTGGCCTATCTCGAAGAATTGCAATCCGCAAACGGCCCGCGCGCTGCGCTTATCAATGGCTCCGCGCGCGGGCCGTTTGCTCCACCCGCGCCAGATGGCGTATCAACTGTCCGGACTCTAAGCGCTATTGGATGAAAGTTCAGGGGCAGGTCAAGGGCAATCAGTCGATGGCTGACGAGGCCGCTGTGGCTACCATTTATTCCATCCGCGGCAATTTGGGAAAAACGTCCGAACAAAGGTTAGAAAAAGCGGCCTGTACGTGTACAGGCCGCTGAGTTGGTCGCAAGGCGAGCTCAGGCTCTTGTGCCTGCTGAAAATTCATCCGCGGGCATATTCATGGTGGAGGCCACCGAGAATTGGCAATCGCACGATGCGTCCTTCGTGCTGGATCGGCCGCCGGACCGGAGCATCTTTAGCTAAAGATAATTGAGTGCGGCTACCGTTGCAGTAGTCGGCGTATTTGTTGAGGATCCGTCGAAGATGCGCCTCTCCGAATGCGACGAGGTGGTCGACGCACTCGCGACGGATCGAGCCAATCAGCCGTTCGGCAAACGCATTCTGCCAAGGGGATCGAGCGGCAATCGGCCGGTCACGTATCCCCATTGCATGAAGGCGCCGCTCAAAAGCCTGGCCGTACGCACCGTCGCGATCACGATCAGGTATTTCGGCGCCCGATCCCATGGGAACGCCTCGGTGACTTGCCGAGCAATCCATTCGGCGGTGGGATGCGCGGTGACATTGATCGTGAAGAGCAGTCTGCGATCGATGCCGACGATGACCAGCGCAAAGAGCATGCGTAGATCGACCGTAAGGACGACGAATTTGTCGATTGCTGCAATACCCTCCGCATGGTTGCGCAAGAAAATCTTCCAGCTTTGCGAGCGCGGCCAGCGTCGCTTTGCCATGTACTTGGCCACCGTGGACTGCGCAGCCTCAAAGCCAAGCTTCAGGAGTTCGCCGTGAATCCGCGCGGCGCCCCACAGCAGGTTGTCGAGGCTCATCTCGCGAATGAATCGGCGAAGCTCAAGCGGCGCCTTTGGGCGGCCCCAGCGGGGCCGTGATCGCCAACGCCAATAGGACCGAAACCCTGCTCGGTGCCATCGCACGATCGTCTCCGGTCGGATGGCCGTGACGGCGCGGATGACGGATGGAAATACCCGATAGATTGAAACGAAAAGCAGCCGATCCAGGCCGCTCAGCGCGAGGCGCTTGGGCATCTGCCGGCGAACTATGCCCAACTGATGGCGGAGGATGAACATCTCAGAGCTTGTGAATGATTCGTTTTTTTGCGGCGCATGAGACGAAGGGGTTGGCTTTTCCGACCGCTTGGACGGGGGCGGCGTGTGGCATGGCTTTGTTGTCGGGCCGGCGCGGCGCTCGCTCGGCGAGGGCTGGTGCCGTCTTAGGCGGTGGTGAGGCGGTGGCCTTGCAGGATATTGTTGGCGAGGGCGAACCAGAGCAGGACGGCGCGCGCCTTGGCGCGCCCGCGCACGGTGAGCTGGCGCAGGATCCAAGTTCGCCCGCGTGCATTGATGCATTCGAGGATGGCGCGACGCTTGTAGAGGGCTTTTCCGATGCGACTCTTCATGCGGCGGCGCCACGCCGCCACGCCCGGACCGTCCTTGCGGCGCGGCGCGTATGGCTTGGTTCCATGCCGCGTCGCCATGGCTGGGCAATAGACTTCGATGGCGCCATTGGCCGGCGCCGCGGCCCATTCGATCGCGGCGTTCTTGAGGAATCCGCCGTCGGCCAGGTAGCACCTGGGCGTCTGGCCGGTGCGCGCCTTGATTTGCTCGATCATCGGTTGCAGCTGGCCATGATCCGAACCGCTCGTCTCGACCGCGACCCCGACCACGATTTGCTGTTCGACCGCGCTGGCGATCTGGAAATTGTAAGCCGGGCGGAAGCCGCCATCGGGCATCTTCATGACGCGCGCGTCGGCGTCGGTGGTCGAGGCGCGCGGCGGCTTCTGCTTGCGGGTCTGTTTGGCGTTGCGCTTCTTGCGCCGCGCCCGTTCGGCCGCGAGCTCGACGTGCTTGGCGAGCGCGTCCTCGATCCGCGCCAGCCGCTCCGCCGCCGCCCGTTCGCGCGCCGCCGCGATCCGCTTGTTGCTGGCGTCGGGATCGTCGTCGCCTTCGCGCTTGAGCTGTTCGACCAGCCGGCGTGCCTTCTCGACCGCCTTGACAAGCGTCGGGCGGCGCCGGAACGAGCCGGCCCCGGCGCTGGCCCGCACCCGGATCCCATCCTGGCCCAGCACGTCGAAGTCGATCACGCCCGCCGCCGCCAGCGACGCCGTGTGCTCGATCAGCAGCGCGTCGAGCAGCACCGATTGCGACACCCGGAAGTCCGCCAGCGTGTGATAGTTCACGCTCACGCCGCCGCACAGCCAGCGAAACCCATCGTCCCGCTCGCACAGCTTGGCCAACGCCCGCGCGCTCCCGACCCCTCGGATCGTCGCATACAGCCACAGCGCCAGCAGCAGGCGCGGCGCGATCGCCGGGTGCCCGGCCACGCCCTCGCGCGACTTGATCGCGTTCTCCAGCGCGCTCAGATCGAGACGCGACGCGTAGCCCCAGATCACCCGCACCGGGTCATCCGCGCCGATCAAGCTATCGATGTCCATCGACCGCAGCTCGACCTGATCGCGCGCCGGCTCGCGCAACCGCGCCGACCCCAAGGCCCCGCCGCCCGACGGCGAACTCTGCTCCGGCAACCCGTCGAACAACTCTTCCTGGCCCATCGTGTCCTCATCGCAGCTCGAACGATGCCGAACACAGAATCACTTTTCCTCCAATCGCACCACTAAAATGCAAGTGCCTCACGAAAAATTCACAGGCTCTCAGCCTCAAGCCGAGCCCTTGACTTAAACCGCGCTGCGATCAGGCCGAATAGCAAGCTGAAAAAGATGCAGCATCGGATCCAGGCTTAGCGATCAAAATCAATCTGTCTACGTCGAATCCAATTCTCGGTAGGCACAACGGTGCCGCAGGATACGCTTAACAAGCTCGACTGGCCGGTCTCGCAGATCGCCCCTTCCAATGGGAGCGGCGGATAACGATGGGCATCAACCTCGTGGTCGCCGTCACCGATGATGACTGGTTCGAGATGCTCCGGCGGCAGCCGAACCTCAGCGAGGTAAACTTTTGGGCGCCGTCAGCGGCGAATTTTCGCGCGCTTCAGCCGGGTGAGATGATCTTGTTCAAACTGCATGCGCCCAGAAACTTTATTGTCGGCGGCGGGATATTTGCTTATTCGAACTCACTGCCATGCTCGCTTGCCTGGACGGCCTTCGGCGAGGCGAATGGCGCGCGGTCGGCCCAGGAAATGCGCGCGCGGATTGCCCGCTACCGAAAAACCGATCCAAACGACCGGAGCGGCTTCGCGATCGGCTGCCGCACCCTGACCCAGCCGTTCTTTTTTGAGGAGCCCGACTGGATTTCCGTGCCGTCAAGCTGGTCGCCGAAAATCGTCTCGTTCAAGACCTACAATACGAGCGACGGCGAAGGCTTGGCCTTGTGGGAAGCTGTCAATGATCGTCAGACGCGTACACAGTTTCCAGGCATGGCCGAGACTGGTGTGCGATTCGGCGCGCCACCTCTGATTCGCCCCCGACTTGGGCAAGGTGCATTTCGGGTCCTTGTGACGGATATCTACCGGCGGCGTTGCGCGGTCACCCAGGAGCGGACACTGCCGGCCCTGGAAGCTGCGCATATCCGCCCTTACGGCGATGGCGGCGAACATGACGTACGGAACGGGCTTCTGTTGCGGCGTAACATACACAGCCTGTTCGACGCCGGCTATGTGACGGTAACACCCGACCTTCGGTTCGAGGTCAGCCGGCGCATTCGAGATGAGTTTGACAACGGCAAGCACTACTATGCTTTTCACGGTCAACGGATCAGTGCACCCGAAAATATCTGCCAACGCCCCGATCCCAACGCATTGACATGGCACAACGAGCATTGTTTCAAGAGATGACCGGTGACGCCGATATCCATCTTCGTGGCACAACAGCTGCGGCATACTATGTCCCATGGAGATCCGATGCCGATTCTGCCACTCAACGATCTCGAGCCGTTCGCGGCAACTCTCGGCGTGATGCTTTGTCCAGGTACGGACGAGCACGACCACGGCAAAGCACGAGTTTTTGCCGCGCGGTGGATCGCAGGGTCGCTCTCCCACTATAACTTAGCCGGCCATAGGCTGCCGTATGAGGCCTTACTGCGCATCGCAATCGATGCTGGTGAACAACTGAACGATCTCGATGATCGCTGGTGCGACGGAACCGCGACCGGCGAACTGTTCAAGGTAATGTGGGCGCTCTTCAACATTGATCCTAAGCTGGCCTCATGGAACAACGCGATCAAAATCGCGCGATTGTTTGCGCGGCGCAGCAAGGCCAGAGGCTCGACCACATTTCAGTGGGCAGCGAGAAGTCGCTATCTTTCGGTCGCGCACCTTTGGGGCGCCTGGTGCATCCGCGAAGGACAGTTTGGCGAGCGCCGGGGGCTGGATATGACGGCTACGACGACTTTCAATCGTTTCTGGCCGAGTCCGAAATTCTCCGTGATTGGGGGCAAATATGGCGTCCGCGACGCGCGAAGAGCAAGCCATTCTTGCCACCCGATGTCTGGCGCGTGCCCGAAACTTGGGAACCGCTGTTGCGCCACGCCGGCTGGCTCAAGACGGGCATGCTCCCCCACCTCAAGCTACCCAACGAACTCATGGCGGAGCTCAATCCGCCAAGTCGACCCCGCAAGGGCCGCTAAACCCAATCTATTTTCTGCGGACTAATTTTTTTAGATAGCACGATGCTAGGTTGGCTCCACAGGCACGATCCACTGTGGAGTGAACAGATGCCGGCCCTCTCAAACTGCTCTCCTCTCGTCCGCGTCGCAGGAATAGGCGCGCGAATGCCGGCAGTCCCGGTCGCAAGCGCGCCGATTATCCACCACGTTCGGGTCAAGTTCCGGGAGGACGACAAGACAGCGCATCGTCCCATTGGCATCACGCGCCAGCGTCTTGTGAACGGCAAACTCGCGCCGACCGGCGGTGCCGCCCTGTTGGTTGGCTTGAGGCGTTTGTGAAGGTTCTGGAGGCGGGTGATGTCCCAACGCATCCGTGATTTCAAATTCGCGGTCGTGCCGATCTCGACCTTGAAGCCTAAAGCCTGCAACTCGCGCATTCACTCGCAGAAGCAGCTCCGCAAGTTCGCGGAATCGATCAGAAACTTCGGCTGGACCAACCCAATCCTCATCGATGCCAACTGCGTCATCATTGCGGGCGCCAAAGGCAACGAATCCGGGCTGTCGCCGATCCAAGTCAAGAATCGCATTCGCGAGATCGTCTGGAACAACATGATGTTCGCCCGCAACGAACAGCGGCTGCACCTTACCCTGAAGGAACTTGCCGGCGTGCGGGACGACCTTGCCAGGTTGCGCTTGCGCAGCGCTGCGGCGCGATACAATACCGATCTTATCGACGCGCTGGATATCGACGATATGCTCGATGTTTGCGAAATCACGGCGCACGCCTCGCTCCTGCGCTGCGAAAGCCGCGGTCCTCACTGCCGAGAGGATTATCCCTATACCGATAACGAGAATTGGCTGAAACTGATCGTCATGCGCCGCGAGGGGCGCGAGATCAGGTCGCGATTGGTGCCCGTCGAGCAGAAATACATTCGGTACAAGGCCGAGCGGATCGACTATCTCAAGGACCCTTACGCATGACGCGAAACGGCAAAATCAAGCTTCGTCTCTTCCGTTACGATCCGAGTACCGGAGAGGCGCCCCGCTACGATAGCTTTGTCGTGCCGCGGAAGCCCGCCATGCGGGTGTTGGATGTCCTCAACCATATCTACGATAGCGATGAAAATGGGAGTTTTGCGTATCGGTGGTATTGCGGCACGAAAAAATGCGGCGAGTGCGGCGTAACGGTAAACGGTACGGCGATGCTCGCCTGCTGGGAGGCCGCGGCCGACGAGATGACGCTGGAACCGCTGGCGAATTTTCCGATCATCCGCGACCTCGTGGTCGATACCGAACCGTACGAGAAGCTGCTGATCGAACTTCGGCCCAATGTCCAGCGCAGTCAGCCGCCGGTATTCCCCGAGAAACTTCCTCACGCAACGATGCTCGGCGCGCAACGGCTTCTCAAATGCATCGAATGCAATGTTTGCACGTCGACGGTTCCGGCCAATCGCCTGGGGCCGGCGGGCGTCGATTGGAGCGGTTATTCCGGCCCTGCCGCCCTGGTGCGATTTGCGCGCTTTGTGCTCGATCCGCGCGACGAACTCGACCGCAAGGCTCTCGCCTTGAAGGCCGGACTGAAAGAGTTTCCCCTCTACGATTCGCTGCGCAAGATCTGCCCGCAAGGGATCGACATTGTCGAAGATGCGCTGGTCCCTGCACAGGAACGCCTGTTCGGTTCGTCCAGAATCATCCCAAGTGCTGTCGAGACCACCGCGCCATTGATCGTGGCTAAGTCTTGGAGCGGATTTGTCAGGGTTACGGATGAAGGAAAACAAAAGTTGATTGAGAATGGCGCAATCGTCGCGGTTGAGTATCTTGGGGTCGGCGAAGCCTACCGCATGGTCGAACAATAGTCTGAAGTGGATTGCCCCAAAAGAACGGACCCGCTATCGGGGGCTGGTCAGGAGGTCGATCTACCGGGCATTGCCGTGCCAGCTATTCAATCACACCTGTGCATACCGAAAATTCGATCCGCGGAATGATTCCAATGGCGGGCTGAGTCTACTCGGCCGTTGACCGTACGCGTACAGTCGCCATCACATGGACTCCCTTGTCGGCACGCCTTTGATTCTTCAGTGAATCCAATTTTCGGTAGGCACTGGCTATGGCCGAGTGGTCTTGTCTTCGTCATCGAACAAGATGCGTTCCGCGGCGCCGTCGGGATCGTCGAATTGACCGTTCTTGACCGCCCAGAAGAAGGCGGCCAGCCCGACGCCGCCGAGCAGCATCGCGATCGGGATCAGGTAAGCGATTATTTCCATCGCCGGCCTCCACGCGCGAGACGCAAGGCATTGCCGACCACCGCGAGCGACGACGTCGACATGGCCAGCGCGGCGAGAAACGGCGTGAGCAACCCGACAATGGCAACAGGCACAGCCACGGCGTTGTAGGCGATGGCGGCTGTAAGATTCTGGCGCACGAGCCGGCGGGCCGCCGCGGCGGTATCGAGGAGATCGAGGACAGCGGACAGCTCGGCGCCTTGAAATACTGCGTCCGCCGCGGTCTGGCTGATATCGGCCGCGCTCGCCGGCGACGCCGAAACGTGGGCGGCGGCCAAGGCCGGCGCATCGTTCAGGCCGTCGCCGACCATGAGAACCCGGCGGCCCTGTGCGGCAAGCGCTTCGAGCAGCCGCGTCTTCTCGCAGGGCAAACAGCGGGCATGCCAGTCATCGATGCCGAGCGCCGCAGCCGTCGCGGCGACGGCCGGCCTCCGGTCGCCGGATAGGAGCTTGATCGAATATCCGCGTCGCTTCAGCGTCGCAATCACGGCCGCGGCATCGTCGCGCAGTTCGTCTTCAAACCTTAGCCGCAGCGGCGCGTGGCCGGGTCGCGCCAGCCAGAGTTCGGGTCCGCTGTCGTCAGCGCCGTCGTTGTCGGGCACGTTGCACCAGGCACGGCTGCCGAGACGAATCCTCCCCTCCGGCGCATCGACCACGAGGCCCGCGCCGGCCTCTTCGCGCACGCCTTCGATAACCGGCGTCTCGGGCGCCGCGCGCGCCAAGGCGCGCGCCAGCGGGTGGGTACTGTTCCGCGCCATTCCGGCAGCAATTTGCAGCGAGGTCGCATCGGTCGCGGCTCCGAGCTTGAGCGCGGGCCGGCCTTTTGTCAGCGTCCCCGTCTTGTCGAACACGATCGTGTCGACCGTTGCCAGACGCTCCAGCGCCGTCGCCGACTTGAGCAGGATGCCGCGCCGCATCAGCCGGCCGCTCGCGATCACCTGCACAGCCGGCACGGCCAAGCCGAGCGCGCATGGACAGGTGATGATCAAGACCGCGATCGCGTTCACGAGCGCCGATTGCCACGAGGCACCGGCCCATCCCCACCATCCGATGAACGTGAGCAATGCAAGCAAGTGCACGACGGGCGCATAGAGCCGTGAGACGCGGTCGGCGAGCGCCACATAAGCGCTCTTGCGCTGCTCGGCCTGTTCCATGAGGCGTGCGATCTCCGCCAACAGGGTACCTTCGCCGGCGGCGTTGGCGGTGATGCGCAGCGGCGCGTCGAGATTGATCGCGCCCGCAAATACATGATCGCCGGGCTTGGCTTCGGCGGGCATGGATTCGCCCGTGACAATGCCGGCATCGATGGCAGACCTTCCGCTCGCCACGACGCCATCGACGCCGATCCGCTCGCCGGCGGCAACGAGAACGGTCATGCCCGGTTCGACTTCGGCGGCCGCCAGCGGATAAGTGCCGCCGTTAGGGTCAACGATCGAAACCGCGCGCACGGTTAGCGCCAGCAGCCGTTCCGCCGCCGAGCGCGCGCGCCCACGCGCGCGCAGGTCGAGGTAGCGACCCAGGAGGAGGAAAAAGACCAGCGTGATCGCCGAGTCGAAAAAGGCGTGCTCGGCGCCGCGCATGGTCTCATGCAGGCTCATCGCCGCGGTCAGTGTGATACCGACGGCGATGGGCACGTCCATATTGAGCGATCGCCGGCGCAGCGCGCCCATTGCCGAGCGCAGGAACGGACGCGCGGCATAAACCAATGCAGGCAGCGCGATCAGCGCCGAGAACCAATGCAACATGTCGCGTGTCGCCGGCTCCATGGCCTCGACATGGCCGGCCCAGATTGCGACCGACAGCAGCATGACATTGGCGGCGGCAAAGCCGGCAACGGCCAGCGCGCGAAGCAATATTCCCTCGGCCGCCAGGTCGGCGGCGCTCAAGCGGGCCGGATCGAACGGGATCAGCTTGAAGCCGAGCGCCGCCACCTTCGCCGCCAGCGCATCGGCATGCGCGGCGCCGCCGTTCCAGCGCAGCGCCAGGCGCCGAGACGAGAGATTGAGCCTAGCTGCAACGACAGCGGGGTGGGCCTTGAGCGCACGTTCGATCTTGGCGACGCAGCCGCCGCAATGAATGCCCTCGACCATGGCTTGCAGCGTCATGCATCCATCCGCTTCGCGCCGGGCAAACGGGGCGATCGAGTCCGACATGCCGTCTGCATGCGACAAATGCGCCGCCGAGATCGGCGCTGCGACAGCGCCGCTCATTGTGTCGCTCCGACTTGGAAGCGTTCGCGGATTTCGGCCAAATCGCCATTGCGCCGGATGCGATAGCGCACCTCCCATTGGCCCGGATGGGGCAAGGCCAGGCTCAGCTGGTGCCGGCCGCGGCCGGCATCCTCGAAAACAGCGGCGAAATCATGCGCCCTTTCGAGCGGCCGCACGATCTCGGCGGAAACCTGCGCGCCGAGCAATGGCGCTCCATCGCGCTCGGTTGCCACGAGATCGATCGACACATATTGCGGCCGGCTACGATCGATGTGCGTCGCGATGCGCCAGCCCAGGCGCCGCTGCGTTTCCGCGAGGCGCAGCGTGTCGTTGAAGCGCAGGCCTTTCGTATATGGCTCCGTCGTCGTGAGGCCGGAAAACGTACCGATCGAAAAAAGCACGAGCGCGCCATTGGCGGCGACGACGACGAAGAACCCGCCGACAAAAATCCACGGGATCCAATGTCCCTTGCGCGCCCGCACGACTCCGCTCATGGCTTTGGCCCGTAAAAATGGCTGCGGCGCAACGCCGTTGTCCCGCTGGCCTGCTCGGCGATCGTCAAAGAAATTTCCATTTGCTCGGAAGCGAGCGCCGCGGCGCGGACGGTCACATGCACCTGATACGTCGTCACGGTGTCCGGCGCGGCGGCAAGATCGACTTGCCCCGCCGGCAGCCCGACAACGCGAAATTGCGGCGCAGCGAGCCCCGTGACGCCAAGCCGGAAAATGCGCGCCGTTCTTTCCTTGTTGAGAATCTTGATCGTGTAGCTGTTCCGCACCGAGCCGTCCGACAACGTCACGAACAATGGGTTGCGTTCGTGCAGCACCGTGATCTCGGCGTCGCTGCGCAAGGCCAGCCCAGCCAGCATCGCCAAACCGACAGCGGCGAAAATCGTGCCATACAGAATCGTGCGCGGGCGCAGCAGGCGATAGCCGAGCTTCGCCCCGCCGGCGCGCGCCGCGAGCCGCCGCTCGGTCGTGTAGGAAATCAGATTGGCCGGCAGGCCGAACCGCTTCATCACGCCGTTGCACGCGTCGATGCAGAGCGCGCAACTGATGCATTCGAGCTGCGTGCCATCGCGAATATCGATGCCGACCGGACAAACGGCGACGCACAGGCCGCAATCGACGCAATCGCCGGCGCTGCCGGATTTCTTGCCGCCGGGCCCGATCTTGGCGCGCGGTTCGCCGCGCCACTTCTGGTAGGTGACGATCAGCGTATCTTCGTCGAACATTGCCGACTGGAAACGCGGCCACGGACACATATAGGTGCAGACTTGCTCGCGTGCCCATCCGGCGAGCGTGTAAGTCGCGGCGGTGAACAAGCCGACGAAGAAGTAAGTATGGGCGTCGGACCGGCCGCTGAAGAAATTGCCGACGACGGTGGGGGCATCGACGAAATACATGATCCAGGCGCCGCCGGTGAGGAACGCGACGAGCAGCCACGCCGCATGTTTGGCGGCTTTCATTGCCGCCTTCCCGGCCGTCAGCGGCGCTTTGTCGAACACGATGCGGGCGTTGCGATCGCCTTCGATCCGCCGCTCGATCCACATGAAGAGATCGGTCCACACGGTTTGCGGGCAGGCGTAGCCGCACCAAACGCGGCCGGCGAGGCTGGTGGCGAGAAACAAGCCGACCGCGGCCAGGATCAAGATGCCGGTGAAATAGAAAACCTCTTCCGGCCATATCTCGATGAAAAAGAAATAGCCACGCTGGTTGGTCACATCCAACAGCACGGCCTGATCCGGCGCGCTCGGCCCGCGATCCCATCGAATCCAAGGCAGGAGATAGTAGATGGCGAGCCAGGCGGCGAGCAGCCGCCACTTGAGGTTGCGGTACCAGCCAGAGACCGAACGCGGATAAACACGGACGCGCTCGGCATAGAGTTTGCCGGCGGCCTGCGCCGCGACGAGCGCCTGCTTCTGCGTGCGGACGGAGCGAACCGAATTGTCCGGCGTCACCGAGGTCGGCAGCGATCCGTCTGCAAAGTTCACTTGCCGCCCCCCAGCGAGTGAACGTAGACGGCCAGCATCTTGATTGTCGTATCGTCGAGCCGCCCGGCCCAAGCCGGCATGACGCCATGCTGCGGCTTCGCGATCTGCTTGACGATGTCGTCCTTTGCCGCGCCATAGAGGAAAATTCGCGTATCGAGACGCGGCGCGCCGAGTTCGGCATTGCCCTGCCCCTTGGCGCCGTGGCACGCCACGCATTGCTCGGCGTAGAGCTTGGCGCCGCGCCCGACGGCCGGGGCGTTCTGCGCGCGGTTGCTCAACGACAGGACAAACTCGGCAACATCGTCGATCTGCGGCGCCTTCAGCACGTTGTCGACACCGAAGTTCGGCATCAGCGCCGTTCGCAAATCCTTGCTGTCGGCGCGGATTCCGACGCGGATTGTCTTTTCGATATCGGCAAGGCTGCCGCCCCAATCCACACATCGTCGGCAAGCGAAGGGAAGCCCACCCGCGCGGCGCCGCCGGGGCCATGGCAAGGCACGCAATTGTCCGCGAACGCCGACTTGCCGCCGGCGAGGACAAAGTTCATCAAGTCGGTATCGGAGCGGATTTCCTCGGGCGAGGCGACGCGCACGCGGTCGAGATAGTTCGATTGGGCACGGCGTGCCTCTTCGATACGTTGGCCAACCTCGATGCGCGAGTTGTAATTCAAAACGCCCTTGGTGTATCCGCTGATGCCGGGGATCGACGGATAAAGGACGAAGTAAACGAGCGCCCAAGCGATCGAGGCATAGAGGACATACACCCACCATTTCGGTAGCGGCGTGTCGAGTTCACGTATGCCGTCCCACTCGTGGCCGGTTGTCGGCTTGCCCGCGAAGATATCTTTTTCGCTCTTGGTTGGCATCGTTCACCCTTCCGCTTTCGATTTGGCGGCTGTTGGCCGCTGTTCGTCGTTGAAGGGGATCTGCGCCTGGGCTTCGAGCCGGCGCTTGTTCGATGGCCAGTATGCCCAGACCGCGATTGCCAGGAACAAGCCGAACA
>CAVWGP010000003.1:0-47315 GCA_963754645.1 uncultured Alphaproteobacteria bacterium
TATCGAACTACGCGCTGTGCCTACCGCAAATTCATCCGCGGGCATATTGATGGTGGAGGCCGCCGAGGAGTGGCCGCCGGGTGATGCGTCCTTCGTGCTGGATCGGCCGCCGGACCGGAGCATCCTTTGCCAAAGACAAATGAGTGCGGCTGCCGTTGTAGTAGTCGGCGTACTTCTTGAGGATCCGTCGAAGATGCGTCTCTCCGAATGCGACGAGGTGGTCGACGCACTCGCGACGGATCGAGCCAATCAGCCGTTCGGCAAACGCATTCTGCCAAGGGGATCGAGCGGCAATCGGCCGGTCACGGATCCCCATTGCGTGAAGGCGCCGCTTGAAGGCATGGCCGTACGCACCGTCGCGATCACGGATCAGGTATTTCGGCGCCCGATCCCATGGGAACGCCTCGGTGACTTGCCGAGCAATCCATTCGGCGGTGGGATGCGCCGTGACATTGATCGTGAAGAGCAGTCTGCGATCGATGCCGACGATGACCAGCGCAAAGAGCATGCGTAGATCGACCGTCGGGACAACGAACATGTCGATTGCTGCAATACCCTCCGCATGGTTGCGGAGGAACGTCTTCCAGCTTTGCGACGGCGGCCAGCGTCGTTTTGCCATGTACTTGGCAACCGTGGACTGCGCGACCTCAAAGCCAAGCTTCAGGAGCTCGCCGTGAATCCGCGGGGCGCCCCAAAGCGGGTTGTCGAGGCTCATCTCGCGAATGAGCCGGCGAAGCTCGAGCGGCGCCTTTGGGCGGCCCCAACGTGGCCGTGATCGCCAACGCCAATAGGCCCGGAACCCCGCCCGATGCCATCGCACGATCGTCTCAGGTCGGATGACCGTGACGGCGCGGACGACGGATGGAAATACCCGATAGATCCAAACGAAAAGCAGGCGATCCAGGCCGTTCAGCGCGAGGCGCTTGGGCATCTGCCGGCGAAGTATGCCTAACTGATGGCGGAGGACGAGGATCTCAGCCTCAAGCCGAGCCCGTGACTTGAACCGCGTCGCAATCAGGCCGAACAGCAGGCCAACAAGATGCAGCATCCCGATCGAAGCTTAACGACCAAAATCAATCTGTCCACGTCGAATCCAATTCTCGGTAGGCACAGCGCGAAGAAGTGGAACTCGACATTGAAGGGCATCTCTGCCCGTGCTGCGGCAGCGCGCTCCATGCGATCGGCGAGACGGTCAGCGCGATGCTCGATTTTGTGCCGGCGCGACTTCGCGTGCTGCGCATCCGCCGCCCCAAGTATGGCTGCCGCGCCTGCGGCACGATCCACCAGGCCGCGGCACCCGAGCGGCCCATCGCCAAGGGACTGGCGAGCCCGGGCCTGCTGGCGCATGTGCTGGTCAGTAAATACTGCGATCACACGCCGCTCTATCGTCAGACCCAGATCTTCGCTCGGTCCGGCGTCGAGATCGAACGGTCGACGTTAGCCAACTGGGTGGGTGGGGCATGCTGGTGGCTGGAGCCGCTTCAGGCGCGGCTCGCCGGCCATGTGTTCGCCTCGAGCAAGCTCTTCGCGGACGACACGCCAATCCCTGTCCTCGCGGCCGCTGCACGCGCCGATCCCGGCCGCGGCCGCACCAAGACGGGGCGACTCTGGGTCTATGCTCGAGACGATCGGCCTTGGACCGGACCCGATCCGCCGGCGGCCGTCTACTTCTACAGTCCCGACCGCAAGGCCGATCGCCCCGCCTCGCATCTTGATGGATTCCACGGTGTCCTTCAGGTCGATGGCTATGCCGGGTTCGAGCGGCTGACCGCGCGCGGCAACATCGTTCTAGCTGCCTGTTGGGCGCACGCCCGGCGGAAGTTCTACGATGTGCACCAGGCGACAAGCTCGCCGATCGCGGCCGAAGCGCTCCGCCAAATCGCCGAGCTGTATGCGATCGAGGATGGCATCCGTGGCTGCTCCGCCGAGGAGCGTCAGCAGATTCGGAACCTGCAGTCGCGGCTTCTGGTCGATGCCTTGAGGCCGTGGCTCGAGCTGGAGCTGGGTCGCGTTCCGGCACGCGGCAGCCTGGCCGAGGCGATCCGCTATGCGCTCGCGCGCTGGCCCGCCCTCTGCCGCTTCCTCGCTGATGGTCGTATCGAGCTAGACAACAACACGGTCGAGCGTGCAATCAGGCCCATTGCGCTCGGACGCAAGAACCATCTGTTTGCCGGCTCCGATGGCGGCGGCGAGCGCTGGGCCACCGTCTGCTCCCTCATCGCCACCGCGAAGCTCAACAACGTCGAGCCCTATGCTTACCTCAAGGACGTGCTCCAGCGCATGACCGACGGCCATCCCGTGAACCGTCTCGACGAGCTGCTCCCCTGGAACTGGGCGAAATCACGCGTCAAGCCCTGACCGACGTGCAACGGCGCGACGCTTACCGGATAGGCGCTATCGACCCGTCACGACCGCCGTCGCCTCGAGTTCGATCTTGGCGCCTTCATCGAGCAGCGCCGTCACGAAGACCATGGTCATGGCGGGGAAATGCTTGCCCATGATCGCGCGCCACGCGCGGCCGATATTCTTTCGCGCGGCAAGGTACTCGGGCTTGCTGGTGCAATAGGCCGTCATGCGGCAAATGTGCTCGGTCTTGCCGCCGGCCTCAGCCAATACAACGAGAATGTTGCGCAGGGCCTGCTCAAACTGGCCCGCCATGTCGTCGGTATGGAATCTCTGCTGCGCGTCCCAGCCGATCTGGCCGGCGATGAAAACGATGCGGCCGTCCTTTGCGACAACGCCGTTCGCGTAGCCGATCGGCGGCGCCCAGCCGGATGGATGAAGCATTTCGTGCATGGTGTCACTCCAAGCTGTTGGGCGGATCTGGATCATCGGCCCAGTTCGCGGTTGGTTTGGGGTATTTCGCCAGCCAGGACTTGACGAGCGTCACATGGTGCCGCTCCTCGCGGGCCATGTCGAGACAGAGCCTGCGCACGGCCTTGTCCTTGGTGCGGCGCGCGAGGTCGACGAAGCATTGAACGGCGTTGCGCTCGGCCTTGAGGGCCAGCATGAGCGCATGATGCGGTGTCATCAGATAGTGCGCATCGGCGAGCGACGCCGTCTCCGGCAGCTCGGCGCCCGGCCAAAGCCGTGTCAATGGTAGACGGTCCGCTGGCCGCAGCGGCCGCCACTGTTCGGCATGCGCCGATTCGATCTCCGCGAGGCGGCGAAAAAGGCTGGCGACTTCTGAATTGTTGTGCGCGTCCATTTGGCGCGCGAGTTCGACATATCGTTCGGCTGCTTCGGTTTCGATGGCGTGGATGAAACCGCGCAATTGCTCCTTGTCGAACGCGATGTCCACGCCGCCCGGATGGGCGACGACCTTCGCATGCCGCCCCGCCGTGGACTTTCGCTGTCGCAGCCCGGTCATAGCTCGAATTCCTTTTCCAAAAGTGCGGCGTCGGCCATGGCGCCGCCGGCAAAGCTGCCGATCTTCGGCTGAAATGGCGCGCGATCGCCGGCATAGAGGACGCCGAGATTGAACCCGTCGTCGGTCATGAGCCGGCGCGCCGCGCGGGCCGGATCGCCGGTCTGTGACACGACGGCAGGGCGCACCATCTTGGCCCAGTTGCGCTGATCGGGACGAAACGTAACGCACGGGCTCAGTATCTCGACGAATGAGAAACCGGGATGACTGATAGCGGCAACGATGAGCTTGGCGGTGCCGTTGGGGTCGCCGGAAAAGCCGCGGGCGATGAAATTGGCGCCCGAGGCGAGCGCAATGACCAATGGATTGAACGGACGCAAGCCGCTGCCGCCGGGCGAGAGCGCATTGTCCCAATCGGGCTCCGTCGTGGGCGACGGCTGGCCCTTGGTCATGCCGTAGACGCGATTGTCCATGACGATGTAGGTGAGATCGATGTTGCGGCGCGCGGCATGCAGAAAATGATTGCCGCCGATCGAGAAGCCGTCGCCATCTCCGCTGGCCACGAGCACGGTCAAATCGGGCCGCGCCACTTTGAGCCCGGTGGCGAGCGCCAGCGAACGGCCATGGACGCCGTGGAATCCGTAGCAATTGGTGTACGCCGGAATGCGCGAAGAGCAGCCGATGCCGCTCACGACCGCGACGTTCTCGGGCGCAAGGCCGAGCTCGGCCAGCGCCTTGGTGATGGAGAGCAAGACCGAGTAATCGCCGCAGCCCGGGCACCAGACCGGTTTGGTGTCCGACTTGTAGTCATTCGCAGCCCGCGCCGGCCTTGTTGATTCGACGGAGATTCATGGATCGCTCCCTCAGGCGAGACGCGTGGCGATTTCATTGGGCCGGAACAGCAGCGGCCCCGGACGGCAGAACGCGTCGACCTGCTCCGGCAATTCGTAGTGCGCGCGCAGATACCGATGGAATTGGCCTGAATGGCTTTGCTCGACAACCAGAATGCGCCGGACTCCTTCCAAGGCCGCAGCCATCCGTTCGGGCTGTGTCGGTAGAATAAGCCTGGGCGCGATGAGCTTGATGGCGCGGCCGGCGGCGCGCAGGCGACGGATCGCTTCGCGAACCGCGCCGGTCGTCGATCCCCAGGTGATGACCGCGGTGTCGCCGTCCCCTTCGATTTCCGCCCAGTCGTTTCCGTAGTCGTGACGCTCCAGCTTGTCGCTGCGCTTGTCGAGCTGCGCGTTGTGATCGCTGGCCTGGCTCGACGGCGTACCGCGCGCACTGTGCTCGAGGCCGTCGGCGGTGTATTGGCAACCGGGCGTGCCCGGCAAAGCCATGGGCGAGACGCCGTCATTGGTCAACGCGTAGCGCGCGTAGCTCTTGCCATTGCCGCGAGCGACAGCTCGCGCACCGATATAACCGCGGTTTTTCGGTCGGTCGATGACCGCCCGCGCCTGTCCGATGAATTGATCCGAAAGAACGATGGCCGGCGCTTGCAGCTTCTCTGCCAAGCTTACGGCCCATTGCGTGGCATGCAAACAATCGGCAACCGAGATCGGCGCTATGACGATATGCGGCGCGTCGCCGTGTAACCCATAAACCGCAAGATTGAGATCTGCCTGTTCCGATTTCGTCGGAATGCCCGTCGAAGGCCCGCCGCGCATCACGTTGACGATAACAATCGGAACTTCCGCGGCGACCGAAAGTCCGATCGATTCGGTCATCAGCGACAGACCTGGGCCTGACGTAGCGGTCAGCGCCGGCGCGCCGCCAAACGAGGCGCCGATCGCCATGTTGATCGACGCCAGCTCGTCTTCCGCCTGCACGAGCACGCCGCCGACTTTCGGCAGGGCCGTTGCCATCCATTCCAAAATCTCGGTGGCAGGCGTGATCGGATAGGCGGCGACGAAGCGGATTCCGCCGCGGATTGCCCCCAGTCCCGCGGCATGATTGCCGTTGATGGCCCAGCGTGGCTCGGTCGCCGATTTCACCGGTGCGAGCCCCGCGCAAGATGTCGGCAATCCGGCGGCGCGCGCGACGCCAAGCTTGATCGCCGCCATGCTCGCCTTGAGCGCCGCTTCGTCTTTCTTCTTGAGCGACTTGGCGACGACGGCCGTTACGGTCTCGGCGGGAATGCCGATCAGCGCCGCGACCGCACCGAGCGCGACCATATTGACGCGCCCGCCTGGCACGGCCTTCGCGATCTCCTTGAACGGAAACTCGACGACGCGGGCACCCTTCGCCGCGATCGCCTCCGGAATGGCGCCGGCCGCCGGATCGGCGAGAATGACGCTGTCGGGCCCGAGCGGGATTTCCGCCGCGAAGCGCTGGACATTTTCCCAATCGAGGGCTGCGAGGATATCGAAACGGTCGTCGTGCGCTTCGATCGGCTCGGGCGCTATGCGGATGAGCGCGGCTGCCTCGCCACCCCTGATCTGGGGGCCGACCGACCGGGTCATAAGTCCGTAGAAACCGGCGGCCGCCGCCGCATCGAGCAGCATGCTGCCCGCGGTCATCGCGCCGGCGCCGCCGCTGCCGCAGACCGCCACCGAAATCGAGGAAAATTCACCGCTGTTCCTCATTGTCGCACCCTCATTAGCGCCTTAACTCGAAATACGCATTCTGATACTGAATTAAATACGTAAACGCGTACCGATTTGCATATTACTGACGAACCGGTGCTGCGTCAAGCAAGGAATGCCGCGACGGAGGACCGCATGGTTCACTCCTTAAATTCCCACCGCTGGATGATGACGGCGCCGGGCGCGCCGCTGATCAAGGCGGCTTTCGATCTCAAGGCCCCCGGCGCGGGCGAGGTGATCGTCGAGATCGCCGGCTGCGGCCTGTGTCACACCGATCTCGGCTACTACTACGATGGCGTGCGGACCAACGCGGAGCTGCCCTTGGCGCTCGGTCATGAGATCAGCGGCCGCGTTATCGCCGCCGGCGCCGGCGCCCAGCCCTGGGTCGGCAAGGCCGTGATCGTCCCGGCCGTGCTGCCGTGCGGGGATTGCGATCTCTGCCGGCGCGGGCGGGGCAGCATCTGCCGAAACCAAAAAATGCCCGGCAACGACATTCAGGGCGGATTTGCCACACATATATATGCGCCGGTACGCGGCCTCTGCCCGGTCGATGACGCGCGGCTGGCTGCATCGGGTTTGGGCCTTGCCGATCTCGCCGTGGTCGCCGATGCCATGACGACGCCGTTCCAAGCGGCGACGCGTGCCGGCGTCAAGTCGGGCGATCTTGTCATCGTTGTCGGCGTCGGCGGCGTGGGTGGCTATGCGGTGCAGATTGCCGACGCCCTCGGCGCAATAGTCATCGCGATTGACGTTGACGCCGAGAAGCTCGGCGTTATGGCCCAACACGGCGCCGCGCTCACGCTCAATGCGCGCGAAATGGACGGTCGCGCGCTGAAACAGGCCGTCGCCGCATTCGCCAAGCAGCGCGGTCTTTCGTCCTACGAATGGGTCATCTTCGAATGCTCCGGCACGCCAGCCGGACAGACGACGGCCTACAACCTTCTCGTGCACGGCGCGACGCTCTGCGTCGTCGGCTTCACCATGGCGAAAGTCGAGCTGCGCCTGTCGAATCTCATGGCGTTCGATGCCCGCGCCATCGGCAACTGGGGCTGCCCGCCCGAGCTCTATCCCGCGACGGTCGATCTCGTCCTGACGGGGCGGGTCAAGGTCGCGCCCTTCGTCCGCCGCCTGCCGCTCGACGACATCAATCGGATTTTCGCCGACGCGCATGCCCACAAGTTTCGCGAGCGCCCCGTGCTCGTTCCCGCCACCGTTCACTGAGGAGCCGGATCATGAACGCGCCCATGCCGAAACAAGATGCTCATGCGCTGGTCGATCACGATCTGGCGGCGCCAGGCACGATTCCCGGCGTACGCTACGAAAAGCGCCCGGCCCGAACGCCGGACGGCAAGATCGTCAATGGCCTGTTCAACGCCTGGATCTGGCTCGACAACCCGGCGCAATTCAATTCCTACACCACCGAGATGACCAAGGCGGTGATCGCGGCCTTTCGCGCCGCGAGCAATGCACGCGACGTCGTTGCCGTCGTCTTCACCGGCGCCGGCGACAAGGCGTTCTGCACCGGCGGCAACACCAAGGAATACGCCGAATACTACGCCGGCCGGCATCAGGAATACCGGCAGTATATGCGCCTGTTCAACGACATGGTGAGCGCCATCCTGGCTTGCGACAAGCCGGTCATCTGCCGCGTCAACGGCATGCGCATCGGCGGCGGGCAGGAAATCGGCATGGCTTGCGACTACACGGTCGCGCAGGATTTGGCGCGCTTCGGCCAGGCCGGTCCCAAGCACGGATCGGCGGCGATCGGCGGGGCGACCGATTTTCTACCCGTGCTCGTCGGCAACGAACGGGCGATCAAGTCGGGCACGCTGTGCGAGCATTGGTCGGCGCACAAGGCCTATCGGCTGGGCATGATCCTCAACGTCGTGCCGGCGCTGAAGATCGACGGTAAGTTCATCGCCAATCCGCTCGTCGTCACCGACCGCTATTGCGACGAATACGGCCGCATCGTGCATGGCGATTACAAGACAGGCGCGGCGGCGGCCGAAGGCAAAGCGCTTATGGCGCGCGGCACAGTCGATCTCGCCATGCTCGACCAGCGCGTCGAAGCGCTGTGCGCCAAATTGCTGCTCACCTTCCCGGAATGCCTGACCAAGAGCCTCGAAGAACTGCGCAAGCCGAAGCTCGATGCCTGGAATCGCAACAAGGAGAACTCGCGGGCCTGGCTGGCGCTCAACATGATGGGCGAAGCGCGGGCCGGATTCCGCGCCTTCAACGAAGGCACGAAAGAAGATCGCGAGATCGATTTCGTGGCCCTGCGCCAAGTCTTGGCGCGCGGCGACGGTTGGAGCGAGGCCCTGACCGAAAGCCTGATGCCGGCCAATCGGAGGGCGGCCCCGTGAACGGCGCTCCGCCGCTCAAGGCTTGGCTCGAGCGCGACGGGCAATTGTTGCGCCTGCGCCTGGCCCGGCCGAAAGCCAATGTGATCAACTCGGCGATGATGGCCGCGCTGATGCGGGCATTCGACGAATACACAGGCTCGGCCGGGCTCAAAGCGGTCCTGCTCGACGCCGAGGGACCCAATTTCAGCTTCGGCGCCAGCGTCGAAGAGCATTTGCCGCAACGCTGCGCGGCGATGCTAAGGAGTTTCCATACGCTCATCCGCCGCGTCGTTGAAAGTCCGATTCCCGTTCTAGTTGCCATCCGCGGCCGCTGTCTTGGCGGCGGGCTCGAATTAGCCGCAGCGGGCCATCTGTTGTTTGCGACGCCCGAAGCCCAGCTTGGTCAACCGGAAATCCAGCTCGGCGTCATCGCACCGGCGGCATCGTGCCTTCTTCCGGAGCGCATCGCCCGCGCCCACGCCGAGGATCTCCTGATTTCCGGTCGCAGCGTCAATGGCGATGAAGCGGCGCGAATCGGCCTTGTCAACCAGTGCGCGCCCGATCCGGAGCAGGCGGCGCTGACCTATTTCGATGCCCAACTTGCGCCCAAGAGCGCCAGCTCGCTGCGCTACGCCATCCGTGCCGCGCGCGGCGACTTGATCCAGCGCATTGCCGCCAAGCTTGACTCTGTCGAAGCGATGTACGTCCGGGAATTGCTGCCGAGCCGCGATGCGTTGGAAGGCCTCGAAGCCTTCATCGCCAAGCGGCCGGCGCGTTGGGAGAACCGCTGACATGTTGAAGACGACAAGCGAAATCGCCGCGTGGTGCCTGAGCCTTTACGAGGATCTCAATTTCAACCACGCCCGCGAATGGAAGGCCGCCAAGCCCGGCCGCAAAGTCGTCGGCTATATGCCGTGGTACGTGCCGCGCGAGCTGATCCACGCCGCCGGCGCGCTGCCGCTCGGCATCCTGGGCGGCGGCGACCAGCTCGAAGTCATCCACGGCGACGCTTACTACCAGAGCTATATCTGCCGCATCCCGCGCTCGACGATCGAGCTCGGCGTTACCGGCCGGCTCGATTTCGTCGACGGCATGCTGTTTCCCAGCATCTGCGACGTGATCCGCAATCTTTCGGGCATGTGGAAAGTCATGTTCCCGAAGGTCTACGCCAAATATCTCGACGTGCCGCAAAACTACAACGACCGGGTCGGCGGCGAATTCTACGTCCATGAGCTGAGCGATCTGCGCGACGGTTTGGCCGCAATGACTGGGCGGCCGGTGACCGACGAAGCCCTGCGCGCGTCGATCGCGGCCTTTAACGAGAACCGCCGCCTCGTCCGCAGCGTTTACGCGTTCCGCGCCGCCGAGCCTTGGAAAGCGCCGTCGGCCGAAGTCTATCTGCTGATGCGCGCTGGCATGGTGATGCCGGTCGAGCAGCATTCCGACCTGCTGCGCGACTATCTCGCCGCCGCGGGCAGGGAAAACCGGGCGCGCAAGGACAATACGCGCGTCGTCGTCACCGGCGTGTTCTGCGAGCAGCCGCCGCTCAACCTCGTGAAGTCGATCGAGCTGGCTGGTTGCTACATCGTCGACGACGATTTCATGCTGGTGAACCGCTGGGAAAAGCACGACGTGCGAACCGAGGGCGATCCGATCGCGAACCTCGCCCACGCCTATCTGCACGATTCGCTCAGCATGACGTCGAAATACGAGCCTGATGAAAAGCAGAAAGGCCTGTGGCTGGTCGATTCCGTGCGCCAGAACCGGGCCGAGGGCGTGATCATCGCCTGCCCGAGCTTCTGCGATCCGGCGCTGCTCGAGCGGCCGATGCTGCAGCGTGTGCTCGGCGAGCACCAGATTCCGTTCATTGCGTTCAAATACGCGGAGAACTCCGGCCAGATGCAGCCCATCCGCGAACAAGCCGGCACCTTCGCCGATTCGATCAAATTGTGGAGCGCCGCATGAGCACCGCCCCGGTCAAAGCCGTCAAAGATGTCGTCAAGGAACCGTCGATGCTCAAGCAGAAGGAGATGATCGCCGGCAATTACCACAAGCTCGAAACCGCCAAGGAGCGCGGGATGAAGGTCGCCTCGACTTTCGTTCCCGGCAATCTCAACGAGCTCATCATGTGCTTCGACATGGCCAACAATCTGCCGGAAATCAACGCGATCCAGATGGGGATGCGCAAGAAGAGCGGCGGCCTGATCATGGAAGCGGAAAAGCGCGGCCACTCGGAAGACGTTTGCACCTATGTCAAGGCCGATCTCGGCATGATCGAAAGGGGCAATATCGGGCCCGACGGCCAGAAGCTGCCCGATCCCGATTTGTTGCTGCTGTCCTACACCGGCTGCTTCACCTTCATGAAATGGTTCGAGCTGGTGCGCGACCGCTATAAATGCGAGACGGCGATGCTGCACGTTCCCTACATGGCCGACGGCAACGTGTCCAAGAACATGCGCGACTATGTCGTCAAGCAGCTCAAGGAAGAAGTCATCCCAAAGCTCGAAAAAATCAGCGGCGTCAAGTTCGACATCGACCGCTTGCGCCAAAATCTCCGCGAATCGGCCAAGGCCGAGGAGAATTTCGTCTGGGTTCTTGAGAGCGCCAAACACAAGCCCTCGCCGATCGACGCCTATTTCGGCGGCGTCTACTATGTCGGCCCGATCTTCACCGCCTTCCGCGGCACGCCCGACGCGACCGACTATTACCGGCTGCTGCGCAAGGAGATCGAGGATCGCATCGCCCGCGGGCAGGGTCCGATCACGCCCGACGGCGACATGAAGGGCGAGAAATACCGGCTCATCGTCGAGGGTCCGCCCAACTGGACGAGTTTCCGCGATTTTTGGAAGATGTTCTACGACGAAGGCGCTGTCGTCGTCGCGAGCACATACACCAAGGTCGGCGGCGTTTACGATCTTGGTTTCCGGCACGATCCCGATCACCCGATCGAATCGCTCGCCGATTATTGCCTCGGCTGTTACACGAATCGCAATCTGCCGCTGCGGATCGATTTGATCGAAAAATATGTGAATGAGTACCAGGCCGACGGCCTGCTGATCAATTCGATCAAAAGCTGCAACAGCTTCTCCGCCGGCCAGCTCCTGGTGCTGCGCGAGATCGAGAAGCGCACCGGCAAGCCCGGCGCCTTCATTGAAACCGATTTGGTCGATCCGCGCTACTTCTCCCCGGCCAATGTCAAGAATCGGCTGGAGAGCTATTTGCAGATGATCGAGCAGAAGCGGCGCGGCGCGCAATCGGCCGCGACGGTTCACTGAGGCGGGAGGCATATTATGCGGGCGTTCATCGGCATCGATCTCGGTTCGACCACGACCAAATCGGTTATCATGGACGAATCGATGGACGTGCTTGGGCGCGGCATCACCAATTCGCGCTCGAACTACGGCACGGCGAGCACCGCCGCCAAGCACGAGGCACTGGTCAATACGCGCTTCACGCTGTTCCGCCGCGGGCTCGCCAAGCTACCCCAGGTCAACGGCCTGATGGGCGAGCTTCTTGCCGATCTGGAGCGCAGCTACCGCCTGGTGGCGTTTCTCGGGCAACTCGACGATCTCGAGGATACCTGTCTCGCCAATGTCGCCGGCGACCGCTTCAAGGGCAAGGAGAAAGCCGTGCAAGCGGCGCTGGCCGAGACCTTCCGGCGTTTGCGCGACGAGGCGCCCGAGCAATTCGCGCCCGGCGCCAAGCGCAAGTCCGATTTCTTCCGCGACATCGCGGGTTCGCGCTACATGGCGATCGCCGAAGACGTCGCGCGCGAGGCCAAGCTGCCGTTCGACTTGCTGCTCAACGTCTACGACAAATCGATCATCGATGTCGAAAACCGGCCGCCGGCCGTGGACATGAACGGCGCGTTTCTGCGCGCATTCGACCGCGTCGTCGCCGGGCAATCGGCTTACGCCAGCATTGCGCGCGCCGTCGCGAAACCGATCAAGGATGCGCTCGACGTGCCGATCGAGGAAACCTATGTCGTCGGCACCGGCTACGGGCGCGTGACGCTGCCTTTCTCGAAAGAACATATCCGCTCCGAGATCCTTTGCCACGGCCTCGGCGCCCACTTGATGTATCCCGAAACGCGCACCGTGCTCGATATTGGCGGCCAGGACACCAAGGCGATCCAGGTCGATGCCAACGGCATCGTCGAGAATTTTCAGATGAACGATCGCTGCGCCGCCGGTTGCGGCCGATATCTCGGCTACATCGCCGACGAGATGAACATGGGCCTGCACGAGCTCGGGCCGATGGCGATGAAGGCGACGCGCTCGGTGCGCATCAATTCGACTTGCACTGTTTTCGCCGGCGCCGAGTTGCGCGACCGGCTTGCGCTCGGCGAGAAGCGGGAGGACATCCTGGCCGGCCTGCACCGCGCCATCATTCTGCGTGCCATGTCGATCCTGTCGCGCTCGGGCGGAGTCAAGGATCAGTTCACCTTCACCGGCGGCGTCGCCAAGAACGAGGCCGCCGTCAAGGAACTCAAGAAGCTCATTGCCGAGAACTACGGCGAGCTGACCATCAACATCAATCCAGAGTCGATCTACACCGGTGCGCTTGGGGCCGCCGAATTCGCCCGCCGCGCCGTCGTGAATTGAGAGGCGAGCCATGACGATCACAGCGGGCATCGATGTCGGCACGGGCGCGGTCAAGACCGCGATCTTCAAGGTCGAGGCGGGCAAGCCGACATGGCTCGCCAAGCGCGCCGATCGGTTGCGCCAGCGCGATCCGTTTCAGCTCGCCGCCGAGTTCTACGATCTCGCGCTGAAGGATGCGGGATTGACGCGCAAGGACGTCGCCTATTGCGCCACGACCGGCGACGGCGAGAGCATCGAATTCCACACCGGTCATTTTTACTCGATGACGACCCATGGCCGGGGCGGCCTCTATCTCGATCCCAGGACCCGCGCCGTGCTCGATGTCGGCGCGCTGCACGGTCGCGCCATCCGCGTCGACGAGCGCGGCAAGGTTCTGAGCTACAAGATGACGAGCCAGTGCGCCTCGGGCTCGGGCCAGTTCCTCGAGAACATCGCGCGCTACCTCGGCATCGCCCAGGACGAAATTGGCGCGCTCTCGCAACAGGGCGACAATCCGGAGAAGAGTCAGCGGCATTTGCGCAGTGCTCGCCGAAACCGACGTCATCAACATGGTCTCGCGCGGAATATCGTCGGCCAACATCCTCAAGGGCATTCACGTTTCGATGGCCGACCGGCTGGTGAAACTTCTTAAGACCATCGGCACGATCGACGGCATGGTCATGGTGACCGGCGGATTGGCGCACGACGCCGGCCTTGTTGCCGCGATGCGCGAGCAAATGGACAAGGAGAAGGTCAAGCTCGAGATCGTGGCGAGCCCCGACTCGATCTATGCAGGCGCGATCGGCGCCGCCCTGTGGGGCGCTTTCCGCCATGAAAAGCTTGCCGCGCTCGAACAGCGTGCCGCTGCCTAGCCCGCCGGAGGGACGCCATGGCTCTTTTGATCACCCAAGACTGCACCGCCTGCGACGCCTGCCGCGAGGTCTGCCCCAACGAGGCGATCAAGAAAGGCGAGCCGATTTACGTCATCGATCCGCTGCGCTGCACCGAGTGTGTCGGCGCGCATGACGAGCCGCAGTGCAAGCTCGTTTGCCCACCCAATTGCATCGAGATCAATCCCGATTTCGCCGAAAGCAAGGATCAGCTCATGGAGAAATACAACCAGCTCCACAATTGAGCACGATCGCTCCTCACCCGAGGGGCAGAATGCCACCAGGCACGGGGCCGGCTGCATGGCGGGCGTTTAGTCAACATCCAACGGAGGAAGTCATGACCCGTGACCCTAGAATGCCGACCCGCCGCCGCTTTCTCGCCACCGCCGGAACTCTTGCCGGAACCGCCGCAATGTTTCCGGCGCCATTCGTCCGCGCGCAGGCGGCAAAGGTGAAAGTCGGGATACTTCTGCCCTACACCGGAACCTACGCCTCGCTCGGCCACAACATCACCGACGGCATGATCATGGCGATCGAGGAAGCCGGCGGCGCGCTCGGCGGGCGCCCGGTCGAATATGTGAAAGTCGATTCCGAAGCCGACCCGGCCAAGGCGGCCAACAACACCAACAAGCTGATCAGTGGCGAAAAGGTCGATTTCCTGACCGGGCCGGTGCATTCGGGCGTGGCCATGGCCATGGTCAAGATCGCGCGCGAAGAAGGCACGATCACCATCGTATCCAATGCCGGCGCCGACGCCGTGACACGGCAGATGTGCGCGCCGAACGTGTTCCGCACCTCTTTCTCCAACTGGCAGACCTGCTTCCCGATGGGGCCGGAGATGGTGAAGCGCGGCCACAAGCGAGCCGTGTCGATCACCTGGAACTACGCCGCTGGTCACGAGATGATCGGCGCGTTCAAGGAAGGCTATGTCAAGGCGGGCGGGACGGTGGCGAAAGAGATTCTCCTGCCGTTCCCCAATGTCGAGTTTCAAGCGCATCTTACCGAAATCGCGTCGCTCAAGCCCGATGCCGTGTTCACCTTTTTCTCGGGCGGCGGCGCGGTCAAATTCATGAAGGACTACGACGCCGCCGGTCTGAAGAAAACCATTCCGCTGTTCGGCGCCGGTTTCCTGACCGATGGCACGCTGGAGGCCGCGGGCCCTGCCGGCGAGGGCATCGTCACCACGCTGCACTACGCCGAATCGCTGGATAATCCGACCAACAAGCGATTCACCGCGGCTTTCAGGAATAGGACCAAACGTGCGGCCGACGTCTTCGCCGTGCAGGGCTACGACACCGGCCAGCTGCTCGTCCATGCGATGCGGGCGGTGAAGGGCGACGTCAAGGCGAAGACGGACATCATGGCGGCGATGCGGGCCGCCAAGCTCGACAGCCCGCGCGGCACGCTGACCTTCTCGAAATCGCAGAATCCTGTGCAGGACATCTATCTGCGCGAGGTTCGCAAGGGCGACAATATCGTCATCGGCGTGGCCCACAAAGCGCTCGCCGATCCGGGCAACGGTTGCTCGATCGCCTAGCGACGATCGGGAGGCGGCCGCGGCCATGCCGCGGCCGCCTTCCGTCGCATCAAAAAAGCGGGACCGCCGTGGATCTTTCCGCATTCCTTATCCAAAGCCTTAACGCAATCCAATACGGCTTCCTGCTGTTCCTGGTCGCCAGCGGATTGACGCTCATTTTCGGAATCTTGGGCGTGGTCAATCTGGCGCACGGTTCGCTCTATATGATCGGCGCCTATGTCGCGTTCTGGCTCAATCTCAAGACCGGCAACCTATTTCTCGCGATCGCCATCGGCGTGCCGGCGAGCTTCGTGCTCGGCCTCGTCGTCGAGCGTCTTGCGATCCGTTTTCTCTACACGCGCGACCACCTCTATCAAGTGCTGCTGACCTACGGCCTGATCCTCATCTTCAACGAATTGCAACGGGTGCTGTGGGGCAACGACGTGCACGGCGTGCCCGCGCCGGCGATGCTCGGGGCGTCGGTGTCGCTGACGGAAACGCAATCCTATCCGGTCTATCGTTTCTTTATCTCGGCGGCGTGCATCGCCGTTGCCGGCGCCATGTATGTCGTCATCAACCGCACCAAGCTCGGGATGCTGGTCCGAGCCGGCGCCAGCAACCGCGAGATGGTCGAGCTGCTGGGGTTCGATGTCCGGCGCCTCTACGCCATCGTCTTCGCGCTCGGAACCGCGCTCACCGCCTTTGCCGGCATGCTCTCGGCGCCGGTCAACTCGGTCTATCCCGGCATGGGCGAGCACGTTCTGATCATCTCCTTCGTCGTCGTGGTCATCGGCGGGCTCGGCTCGGTCGCGGGTGCTTTCGCCGGTGCCATGGCGATCGGTTTCGTCGACACGTTCGGCAAGGTATTCCTGCCCGAAGCGGCAAGCATGTCGGTCTATGCCTTCATGGCGGCGGTGCTGCTGTGGCGGCCGCAGGGTCTGTTCGGCGGCAAGCCGGCATGACTGCTCGATGAAGCCGCTTTCGCGCCCTGTCCTCGGCCTGTTGCTCGTCGGCGCGGCGCTGCTGCTCGTTGTTCCGCAATTCGCCGAGCGCTTCTACGTCCAGCTCGTCACCAAGATGATGGTGATGGCGATCTTTGCGCTCAGCCTTGACCTGTTGGTGGGTTACACGCGGCTGGTGAGCTTTGGGCATGCCGCGTTCTTCGGGCTCGCCGGATATGCGTTGGCGATCGTGCAGCGCGACTTCGGGCTCGTATCGCTGTGGACCACGCTGCCGGCGACGCTCGCCGTCTGCGCGGCGGCCGCGTTCGTCATTGGCTGGCTCGCAATCCGAACTTCGGGAATCTATTTTATCATGGTGACGCTGGCTTTTGCGCAAATGCTCTTTTACTTGGCGAACGATACGCGCGCTTTCGGCGGCTCGGACGGCATGTTCATCGACGCCAAGCCGACGGCGACGCTGTTCGCACTTGAGCTATTCGATCTCAAGAACCGCGTCACGTTCTATTACTTCGCGCTGGCGGCCTTGGTCGCCAGCTTCCTGATCGGCCGCATGATCCTCGCCTCGCCTTTCGGCCGCGTGATCGGCGCGATCGCCAGCAACGAGCCGCGCACGCGGGCGCTCGGTTTCGCGACGCGGCGCTTCAAGCTCGTCATGTTCGTGATCGCCGGTACGATCGCCGGCCTCGCCGGCTATATCGGCGCGGCCCAAGACGGCATCGTCAACCCGGCCCTTCTTTCCTGGCACCAATCGGGCCAGGCGCTCGTGATCGTGATCCTGGGCGGCTTGGGCACGCTTTATGGCCCCGTGGCCGGCGCTTTCGCGCTGATCGCGATCGAGGATTTTCTCTCCGGAGTTACCGAGCACTGGCTGCTCTTCGTCGGATTGTTCGTCATCGCCGTCGTTCTATTGCTGCCGCGCGGCATCGCCAGTCTTTCGCCGATGCAACGGCTCGGCACCCTCAGATCGCCGCCGGTGCCGCTCGATCGGGCGCAGGATGCCGGGCATGATTAGCGCAATCTTGGAAACGCGCGGCTTGTCGAAGCGATTCGGCGGCATCGTCGCGGTCAACGATGTCACGCTGGCTTTCGAGCCCGGCGAAGTTCACGCCGTGATCGGACCGAACGGCGCCGGCAAGACGACGTTTCTCAACCTGCTTTCCGGCGAAATGCAGCCATCGGCCGGTTGCGTGCGATTTCGCGGGGCGGATATCACGGGCTCGCCGCCGGACCGCATAGCGCGCAGCGGGATCGGGCGCTCGTTCCAACGGACCAATGTGTTCACTGATCTCACCTGCTTCGACAACGTCTGGATCGCCGCACAATCTCGCTTGCCGAGCTCGATGCGATTCTTTCGACCGGCACGCGGCCGTACCGAAGTCCGCGATTGGGCGGAGCGCAGCCTCGAAGATTGCGGGTTGATCGCGCGCCGGGAGGCGGTGGCCGCCACGCTCAGCCATGGCGAGCGCCGACAGCTCGAGATCGCCATGATGCTTGCCACCGAACCGCAGCTTCTGCTGTTCGACGAGCCGCTGGCCGGAATGGGATACCAGGAGTTGCTCGATGTCATTGCGCGGCTACGACGCATTTCGGCAACGCGCACCATCATCCTGATCGAGCACGACATGGACGCGGTGTTCTCCATCGCCGACCGCGTCACGGTGCTGGTGAACGGCCGCGTGCTTGAGACCGGCACGGCCAACGAAATCCAAGCAAGCGAAGCCGTTCAGGCCGCCTATCTTGGCAGGGAGGAGGACGAATGAGCCGCCTCGCACCGCCGTTCCTCGAAGCCACGGGGCTGCACGTCTTCTACGGCGAAAGCCACGTGCTGCATGGGATCAGCTTCGCGATCCAAGCGGGCGAGTCGGTGAGCCTGCTCGGCCGCAACGGCATGGGCAAGACGACGACATTGCGCGCGCTAGCCGGGCTCGTCCCGCCGCGCCGCGGCACGGTTCATGTCGCGGGCCAAGACGTGACGGGACTCCCGCCGCACCGCATCGCGCGCCTCGGCGTGTCGATGGTCCCCGAAGGCCGGGGCATTTTTCCCGACCTCAGCGTTCGCGAGCATCTCATCATGGCGGTGCGAGCTCGTCCCGACGGAGAATCGCCCTGGACCTATGACCGCGTCCTGGCGCTGTTCCCACGGCTGGCGGAACGCATCGCCAATCTCGGACCGCAGCTTTCGGGCGGCGAGCAGCAGATGTTGTCGATCGGCCGGGCGCTAATGACCAACCCACGGCTTCTCATCCTCGACGAGGCGACCGAAGGGCTTGCGCCGCTGGTGCGCAAGGAGATCTGGGCCGTTATCCAGGCGATCAAAGCTGCCGGCGTGGCGACGCTGATCGTCGACAAGGATATTCGCGCATTGACCGCAGTTTGCGACCGCAGCATCGTGCTCGCGAAAGGGCGCATCGTCTTCACCGGCGGCACGCGCGAGCTGGCGGCGCGGCCGCAACTACTCAATCGCTATTTGGGCGTCGGCGCCGAAGCCGCGGCCGACGAACCCGTCCCGGCCGCTTAGGGCCTCGACCCTGTTCTTCACGTTAGCTGGCGCGTGAGCGCGAGCCGTTGCGAGGGCGCAAAGCCCCGATGATAGAGGTAGCCAAGGAGACCGAAATTCTCCCGCGCGACTTCGGTTTCCACCTGCTCGACCTTCAGCGCATGCAGATTGGCGAAAAGCTGCGAGAGCATGGCGCTGCCGACGCCGCGGCCGGCATAGTCGGGATTGACGGCGATCGTGTCGATGACGGCCACGGGCTCGGTCTGGCCGAACTCGCCGTAGTCGACCTTGGCCATCACGAACCCGACCGGCATTCCGTCAAGCTCCGCGATTTGGGAAAGCCGCACGCCGCTTTCCTGCAACACCTCGTGCATCTTGCGCTCGAGATAGTCGCGTCGCTCGCGCCCGGTCGTTTTGCGATCGATCCGAACCAGGTTGCCGAGGTCGTTCTCGCCGAGCGCGCGCACCGGAATGCTATCGCGCGATAGCGCCTGATAATCGGGCGACGCGACGCTAAAATCGATCTCGGCACGAGTTGCCTCGGTCGTCGCCGCTGCAGCGACTGCCTCACACGCCGTGCCTGGGGGCATGCCGTGGATGGACCGTGCAATCACCTGACGCGGCGCGAGCTTGAACCCGATATGATCGAAGAATTCGAGTAAGCGATGATTGGTCCATTCCACCTGCGTATGTTGCTCGACGATCCCCTTGCGGGCCATGACATCGTCGATTCCCCGCATCAGCGCGTGGCCGGCGCCGTGGTTCCACAGTCCCGGCGCAACGCCCATCGATTCCACGACGACCGCGCGCGCCGGACGGCCGAATTCGCCGGCGAGGACGCGCGCCAGCGCATAGCCTGCAAACCGGCCGCCGAACTCCACCGCCACTTGAATGTGCGAATCGGGGTGCTTTAGGGCGGCCTCGAGCCGCTTTTCAAAGAAGACGCGACGCGAGCGGCCGAGGATGGCGTTGTCCAAGGCAATGACGTCGGCGAGATCGCCGGCCCGAAGCGGTCGGGTTTTCAACTGCTCAGCCTGCGGCGCGGGCCGATTCGCCTTTTGCTTTCTGCGAAGCGTCGGCCTGCTGGATCGTAATTTTGACGCTTTCTGGGGCGTTTTCGGTCCTCGTCTCATCGGTAATCCTCCCAAAGGCTCAGGCCGACACCCAACCGCCGATGCGGTCACTGGGCCGCCAGATAGGCATTGGCAAGCTCGATGTCGGCGGCGTCGGTAAGCGCCGACTCGAGGAGCGGCAGCAGCGACATCTCTTCTTTTTGAATATGCGCGATCTGCCGCTCGATCAGCTCGCGCCCAAGGCGGAAAAATTCCGCCCAATCGTCGGCTTTGAAACCGCCGTGTTGCGCTTCCCGCGCCAACTGGGCGAGGCGCGTGCCGAGCGGGAGGATTGCCGCGTGCTCCTCCTGCAACAGCGCTGCGATATCGCCGTCGCCGGCTTCCGATAGGATGGGGAATAGCGCGTTCTGCTCGAATGCGAAATGACGTCCGACTTCATTTTCAACGACGCCCGCCACATCGCGCAGCAACGCCTGCAGCGTGCGATCGTCGGCGCCGGGCGCTCGGCCCGGCCGATGCGACGCAAATGCCGTATCGAGCCGCTCGAGGAGGCCGATCGTCTCGACATGCTCCCGATGGATCAGCCCCGTCGTCTGGCGCGCATAGTCCATGGCATTGACTCGATGTTTCGAAAGCGCCTTGCCTAAATTGGTATCATCGTACTTATTTACCTTATTATGCCGCAGCGTGTCAACGACCGAATTGTCGCAAAAAGCGGCGGGTCGGCGTGACTTCGGTCTGTGGACCGGCTTAGCGACGTGAGGCTGGCGAGTCCCAGCTTTCATCGGTGCCGGCAAGCTCGGCCAGCCTATCGGATGAAACAATCTCCACGTCCTGCGCGCTGGCGAAGCGGATCACCCCGTCGCGCTTCAGCTTCGACAGGCTGCGGCTGACGGTTTCGATCGTCAGCCCGAGATAGTCGCCGATGTCGGTGCGGGTCATCGGCAGCGCGATGCGGTCCGCCGGATGTTCCTTCCTTTTGAGCCGATGCACGAGCAGATGCAGGAACGATGCAACGCGCTCAAGCGCCGTCTTGCGGCCGAGCAGCAGCATTTGATCCTGAGCCGCCGCCAGATCGTTGGATGCGACCGACAGCAATCGGCGCTCCATGGCGGGAAACTCGGCGAACAGCTCTTCCAATCTGACCTTGGAGTAGCGGCAAACGCTGACCGCCGTGACGGACTCGGCGGTGTAGGCGTAACGCTCGCGCAATGCCAGACCGAGAAAATCCGACTCGAAAAGAAAGCCCGTTATCTGCCGCCGCCCGTCGGCCAGCATCTTGTGCAGACGGACGCAACCGTCGGTGATGATGTAGAAACTTTCGCAACGATCGCCTTCGATGAACAGGGTTTCGCCGGGCGCCAGATTCTTGTGGGATACGATCGCGTTGAGCCGATGAAGATGCTCCGGCTCGACGACGCCGCAGATGCTGAGAACCCGGACCGAGCACGCCGCGCAGGGGTTCGCGCCGGAGGCCGGCCTCGAGAGAGGTGTCACGAGCTTACGGATCGGTGCGCTGCTCATGGTTTCCGTATCCTCCGCATGCTTCGAAATCGCAGTCGCTCACGCTTCCGGTTGGCTTGGTTCTTGGGTCTGCCCGAACACCTTGTCTAACGCTGAAGCCAAGCGCGGCCGTCGGGCGTAATCCGTTCCGGCGACCATGGTGGATCGAAAGTCACGGCGATCGTCACGTTTGGAGTGCCGGGAAGGAAGCATAGGACCCGTTCGGCTTCGGCAACGAGTTGGGGGCCCAATGGGCAGGATTCGCTGGTGAAGGTCATGACGATCCGGAGGCCGTCTTTGTCGAAGACCAGATCGTAGATCAGCCCGAGATCGACGATATTGACGCCGACTTCCGGATCGATGACTTGCTTCAACCGGTCGCGCGCCAGATCGACAAGGTCGGCCATTTTTTGCTCACGCTCAAACCTAAAAAATGGATCGGCCAGCAGCTGTTCGCCGCAAGACGCCGGCGAAGAACACCAGGAACGCAAGCCCGCCAATTGCGCCAAGTATGGCAGCCAAACGAACAAAAATCGAGACATCCGCGGCTATTCCGCCGAAAAGCAAAACGAGCGCGGCAGCGTGGCTGTAGCGATGGACGGTGAGCGGAAGTTCCGGCGTCAGGCTCGAAACCAGCGGCGGCGAGCGATTTGGCCGGCTGCCATGCATCGAGGCCAGAAACGGAACGATCCGCTGCAGTATGCCGAACAGAAACGTCGCCAGCCAGCCATAGAGCAAGACGGCACCGAACAGAGCCGGAAGCCGAGGCCATCCGATATCGAAGAATAGGAGCAGCCCGAGTAGGGTGCTCGCCAGGAGCAGCACCCACGCCGCGCGCAAGAGGATAAAGGCCGGACCGAGCCGCTTGCGCATGCGCGTCCGCAGCGCCTCGCGCATCAGCCAAAGATGAAGAGCGATGGCGCCGACGCCCAATAACGCGCCGCCGCGTTGCACCCAGATCTGTTCGCATGCGATTCCGATAGTCGTCGTCGATAGAGCAAACCCGGCAGCGCAGAAGCCCAGGATGCCCAGGCCCTTCGCAGGCGCCGGCGAGAGCGCAAACATCGGGACCAGGACGTGGCTGAACCCCATTGCCAAGAAGCCCATGAAGCCGTAGGCCGCGACGATCATATGTATCTGAGCAAGTGTGGCGCGGTTGGCGAGGAAGCCGTGAAACTGGTCGACGACGAGAATCATACCCAGGGCAAACAAGACGATAAGGCTCGCCAGCGCACCCCAGCCGTGAAGCACGACGACAATCATGCCACGGGCGTGCAATAGATTTCCGGCCAATAGGGCCGCGAACAATGCAAGTGCAGCGACGGCGAGTATGGCGCCCGAAACAGTCAAATCATGGTCTTGCGCGAAGACGCCGAGCGAAAACAGCGGAACGCCGGCCACGATCAGCCAGGACATCAGGCGCGCGGGCCACAGGGCCCGAAACGGCGCCTGCGTCGCGACCGGCAGCAATTGCACCGCAGCGCCCATCGCCGTCGTCGCGAAAACGCCCAGCGTCATGAAGTGGATCGCGGCAAGCACCGGACCGGTGCCGCCGCGGAAATCCGGCACTTCGGGCGCAGCCAAGAACAGCGCGATCCACGCAGCGACGTTGTAGATCGCCGCCGCTCCGAAGAAACGGAATGGAATCGATGCCGGCAACAGCCGGCTCTTGGCGCCACCGAGAAACGTGGCCGCGGCGGGGCGCGCCGGACTTGCCGCGGCCGTCATGGAACGTCCCGGCTCAGACGCAGCCGAACCTCCCCCGCCGGAGCCGCGATCCGCTCAAAGCGCCAAGCGCGCTCAGTGAGTTCGGGATAGAGATAGATCGGCTCGCGATCGTGATGAACGATCACGGTCGGCGGACAATCCTCGCTCTCGATCATGCGCAAGATCGCCAACATCGGCTCCGGCGGATCGAGTCCGCGAACGTCGATATGAACCGAGCCTTCCTCCTGCCATATCGATGCCGCATCAGCTTGCGCCGCCGGCACCGCCGCATCCGTTGCGGGATCGTCAACCTGGCGAAAATAGGCGCGCCAATGAGCGGGGCCGAGCGCTTCGGCGTGATCGGCGAACCCCTTTCGGCCGAGCACGCGGCGCAGCGGAACCGGATCGAACGGCGCATCGATAACCAGCATCTCGCCTGGCGCAAGCCCAGCCACCTCGCCCATAATCGCCGCAAAGGGATCGCGGCCGGCGCCCAACAATGGCCGGGCGTCGAACGACCTTCGACGGTCGGATTGGCCGACCCAAGCCGGCCGAGCGCGCGGTTCCTGCGTCATGTTGACAATCTCCAGATATACTATATTGTCGTACTGTAATACCATTTTAAGAGCGCGCAAGCCCGCTGTCTGCGGCAAATTCTCCAAGCGGCCGCGATTGGCGGTTGATCGAACAATCGATTGGCAATATGAGTTGGGCGCGATGCAGCGGGGTTCAGCCGTGAAGCCAAAACGTCGATCGAATCGAATCGCTGCGGCAACGGCCGACCGAGGTTCGACGGCGAGGAACCCGGCGCCGGTTCGCATCAGGCCGATCGTGCCGGAGGATCTGCCGGCCGTGATCGCCCTCGACAAGCGCAACACGGGCCGCGCCAAGCCCGAATATTGGCAAGACCTTTACCAGCGATATAGCCGGCGGCGCGACGAGCGCTTCTTTCTCGTCGCCGAGGACGACAGGAAGTTTCTCGGCTTCGTCGCCGGCGAAATTCGGGCTTGGGAGTTCGGATCGCCGCCCTGCGGATGGGTGTTCGCGATTCACGTCGAGCCCGGCGCAAGACTGCGCCGGATCGGCACGGAGCTACTCGCTGCAATGGTCAACTGCTTTCGACGCGCGGGCGTCGCGAAATTGCGCACCATGCTGGCCCGCACCGATTCGCTCAACCTTCGATTCTTCCGCAGCCAAGGCATGATGGCGGGTCCGTACATCCAATTGGAAAAGGATTTGAGATAGGCAAACTCATAATTGTCCGGGATCGTTTGCCGGCCGGCTCGCCGGCACGTCGAAAAGGGCCGATCAGCGGGGGTTTGAACACGCCATGAAGTTGCAGAAGGCGACACAATTCGCGCTCTATGCGGTGCTGGAGCTGGCGGCCGAACCGGAGCGGCAGCTTTCCGCTGCGGATATTGCGGCGAAATACGGCATCTCGACACATCATCTGGCCAAGGTCTTGCGCAACCTAGGCCGCGCCGGCTTGGTCGAGTCGGTGCGCGGGGTTGGCGGGGGTTACCGGTTCTCGGGCAACGCGAAGCGCGCAACTCTGCTCGACATCATCGAATTGTTCGAGGACATCAGCGCCGATTCCGAGGGATCGGACGATTCCGGGCGGCGCACCGACATCGGACGGTCGCTGCACGCGATACTGCGCGAACTCGAGGACAATTCGCGCGCAACGCTCAATTCGATCACTATCGAAACCATCGTCGGCCAAATGAAACGAAACCAGGGATTATCGGCACGTGGCGTCCGCGCGGCCGCCGCGCTCGGTATTCTCGCCAAGTAACCGAGCGCTCACCGCCTAGCGCCAGTGCGTGTCGAGCAGCTCGGCGCGCGTGCCGCCATAGGATTCCGGCTTGCGGGCGGGCTTATTCGGCTCGATGCGCGCGCCCAGGCCGTGCGGCGCCGGCGCCAAGTGAGCGATCTTCGAGAACAAGCGGTCATATTCGGCCTTTGGCCGCCGACCGAACATCGGATCCTCGTTATCGGCAAAGGCGGCGTTGACCTTCTCCCAATCGGCCGCGGTGAATTTTGCCGTGGCCGCCGGAATGATGGATCGCTCTTCGATACCGATGTGGTGCCGCTGGAACTCGATGTATTGCGTCACCGCCTCGTCGAACGCCTTGAAGGCGCCGAATTCGCCCTTGCGCCAGGCATCGAGCTTCCATTTCAGTTCCTGGATGAGTCTCAGGCCGTCATGGTGCTGCTTTCTGAGCTCGGCGAGATCGTTGCGGACCTCCGGCGACCGCGCCTCCACCAACGGGAAAAAATGATCATCTTCTTTCGGGTGGTGATAGCGGTCGGGAAAATCGCGAAGATAAGCGATGATGGCGTCGAAAAGATCGAAGTCCGGCGACAATTTGTCTTGCCGCAACTCGCGCAGCACCTGCTCAAGACAATAAAGGACGGCGGCAATCGCGCGGTGCTCGCGCTGAAGCGCCGTGATCGCGGCGGTCATGGCGAATCCTCATCTTTTTCCTCGGCCATGCTTACGCCGAGCGACCTTCCCGCTCCTTGATCTTGATCAAGTGAGGATCGCCGCCCCGACCGGCTATGGTCGCCCCTCCATGTCTTGCCGAGCCGCCGATTGCAGCCGGCGGTCGAAGATCGCCGCGATGCCGCGCAGGAAGGGGCGCCCTTCCTCGGTGACACCTATTCGTGCGCCGCTGGTCGAAACCAGGCCTTGGGCGGCGAGTTCGCGACACCGCTGCAATTCGTCGGGGTATTCGACCGCCGCATCGGCTCCGAGATCGACGGCGAGATTGCACATCAACCGATGGATGATCGCTCGCCGGCGACGGTCTTCGTCTTGCAAAACAATGCCGCGCTGCGTCGCGAGGCTGCCCGAATTGATGCATTCAATGTATTGACGGGCATCCGAGCGATTCTGCGCATAGCCGCCGGGCAGGGAACCGATGGCGGATGCGCCGAAGCCGAGCAGGACGGTGGCTTGGTCATCGGTGTAGCCTTGGAAGTTGCGCCGCAGCCTTCCGCTGCGCGCGGCACGCGCCAAGCCGTCGCTTGGCTTGGCGAAATGATCGAAGCCGACCGGCTCGTAACCCGCCGCTTGAATAAGCCGCGCCGCATGCCGCGCCTGATGGAACCGGTCGAGATCGCCGGGCAGCGCGGCGGAATCGATCAACGCCTGGTGCTTCTTGAGATGCGGCAGATGCGCGTAGCCGAAGACCGCGATGCGCGCCGGCGCAAGCTCAACCACCGAGCGGACCGTGGCGCCGATTCCGTCAATGGTCTGATGGGGCAAACCGTACATCAAATCGATGTTGAGATCGACGATGCCATGCGCGCGCAACGCCGCCGCCACGGCGGCGGTTTCTTCGACCGATTGGATTCGGTTGATGGCGCGCTGAACCGTCGGATCGAAATCCTGAACACCGATGCTTGCACGTGTGACGCCAAACTCGGCCAACGCCGTGATCGCCTGACCGGTCAGTCCGCGAGGATCGATCTCGACGGCGATCTCGGCTTCGGGTGCAATGTCGAAATAACGTCGCAGCGTTTTGCGAAGCCGCCCAAGGTGATCCGGCCCTAGCATGGTCGGCGAACCGCCGCCCAAATGAACGCGCGTCAAGCGGCGCGGTGCCGCAAAGCGCCCGGCCACCGCCTCGATTTCGCCGATTAGCGCCGCGACATAGGCGTCGAGCGGTCCGCGGCGGTTCAGCACCTTGGTATGGCAGCCGCAAAACCAGCACATCGTATCGCAGAACGGGATGTGCAAATAGGCGGAGGCTTCCAGATCGGCCGGCAGCGCGCGCAACCAGCCTTCATAGATGCGCGCATCGATGCCGGCGTGAAAATGCGGCGCTGTCGGATAGCTGGTGTAGCGCGGTGCCGGCGCGGCAAAGGAACGCAACAATCCATCGCCGAATTTCGCGGCGGCGGCCATTGTTGCGAGACGAACGGGTGATTCGTGCGCGGCGCAAGGTTCCATCGATCCCATCTCCTCCGCGGCCTCTAGCCGCTGGCAACTCGGCAACCCGCCGGCGCGCCGGGCGGCCGAATGGCATTGCGCTTGCGGAATGCGACACGGTCGAGCGCAAATCCAGCACGGAACAGAGCGGCCTCGCAGCCGGTCGGCTCCGAGCCGATCGGATCGCCATTGGCAGTCAGGGCGATCGAAATCGCTCTCGTGCCACAGCGCCAGGAAATCCGCTCGGCTTCGGCGAGCAGCGCATTGAGCGGCGTGGCTTGGCGCGGCAGGTTGCAGACCCAAAACGGGTCGCACACGAGAATTGGGCCCTGGATGGCGGCTTCATCGACGCGATAGGCGAGCAATCCGGCGACGATGCCATTCGGCCCCTCGGCAACGATCACGCCGGATCTTTCCGGCTTGGGCGGAACGCCGTTGAGCCGCGTTGCAAGGTGCTCCCAATCCGAAAAATTTTCGACGCCAAAAGCGTTGGCAAACGGAAACGTTCTGCGAATCAGCAGCGCATTCAACGATCGAATGGTGAAATCGGACTGCACAACGAACCTCGCGCGCGCGGCAAGGATGTCAGATACGCGACCGGCCGAGGCAATTCTTTGATGCGAGTCAATCTTGCGGCGAAATTATCGGTTCCCATCGACGGCCGCAAACGGCAGCGGGCTGGACGCCCGTCGCATCGCTTCGTGATTCGATCATGCATGAAGTGGGGCGGGAGCACGGGGGATCCGGCTGCACTCCCGCCCCGACGCACCTCAGCTCGGCTCAGATGAAGTGCGCATTCCGGCAATCAAACGATCGATCTTGTTGCATCGCCGAATGACCGACGGAAAATATTCTAATAATTTCACTTGGCGTTGCCTTTGATCTGCATCAACGACGGATCAGGATCGCCGCGCGGCATCCCGCTTGATGCAACACGCAATGTGTTCGATGAGAACGCCGCCTCGTTCCCGATCGCCACGGAGAATTCGCGCAGCTTCTTCGCGTCGGTTATATGAATATCGTGTCCGCGCCCATGAACCCCCAGTAGATCGAGCTGCGCGAAGGCGCGCGAGAGGCTCTCCGGCGTCATGCCCAGCCGCCCGGCCAAAAGTCGACGCTCGTGATGCAGCAGGACCGAGCCGTTCTTGCCGCCGCAAAGCGCCAGCAAGTATGCTGCCAGTCGTTGCGACGCGGTGCGCAATTTGAGATCGACGTTGTCGCCGATAAAGCCGTGGAGTTCGCTCGACAGCGCCGCGGCGACCGACACGGCGAATGCGGCATCGGTGAATAAGCATTCGCGAACAATCGGCGCCGGTATGGCTATCAGGCTCGATGCTTCGGACATTCTCGCGGCGACAGGAAATGGCACATCGAGCACGACGGCGGAAATGGCCGGCGCATCGCCCGGCTTTACGAACGCGACGACTGTTTCCGCCTTCTTGCCGAAACGGCCGGTCAATATGCCGCGCCCCGACACAAGAATAAAAAGCCGCTCAGGCTGCTCCTCCTGGTCGAACAATAGCTCGCCAGCGCTCAGCCTTTTCGTTTCGGCACGCTCGGCCAAGCGCGCCGCCGTTTCCGGGATGAGCGCGGCGAAGATCGGCGACGCCGCGTGCAGCGCGCGTCCTGCTATGGTCGCATTTCGATCGATCACTGCCTTCCTTTTGACAACGACTTCGATGAACCGACAATCAGCATCTGGCTTGTAGAAGATATTCCTACAGACGTGCGCGCTTGCCGCGCTTGATGCAGATCAAGTCCGGCGCCGGACCGACCCACTAGGAACTCCATGGTCATTCGAGCCGGAGGGGTTGCCATGGCGCATGCTGCATTGCGGGAAGTCGATACATCGGTGCAAAACCGAGCGTTGTGGATGAGCACGTTGGCCTTCACCGTTTGCTTTGCCGTGTGGACGATTTTTTCGATCATTGGCTTGCAGATCAAGAAGGACCTCAATCTCAACGAAACTCAGTTCGGCCTCCTCGTCGGAACGCCGATCCTGACCGGATCGCTCATTCGCCTCATGCTCGGCATCTGGACCGATCAATATGGCGGCCGCATCGTCTACACGCTGGTCATGGCCTCGGCCGCGGTCGCAACCTTTCTGCTCACCTTCGCCTACGACTATGCGACGTTCTTGATCGCGGCCCTCGGCGTCGGTGTCGCCGGCGGATCGTTCGCGGTCGGCATCGCCTATGTCTCGCGCTGGTACCCGAAGGAAAAACAGGGGACCGCCCTCGGCATTTTCGGCGCCGGCAATGTCGGCGCGGCGGTCACGAAATTCACCGCCCCCTTCATCATGGTCGCCTATGGCTGGAAAACGGTGGCGGAGATCTGGGCCGGCGCGATCCTGCTGATGGCGATCGTGTTCTGGTTCGCGACCAAGGACGATCCGCACGTCGCCGAACGGCGGCGGCTCAAGCAGAAGCCCGAACCGCTCGCCGCGATGCTCAAGCCGCTCAAGAAGCTCCAAGTCTGGCGCTTCTCGCTCTACTACTTCTTCACCTTCGGCGCTTTCGTGGCGCTGGCATTGTGGATGCCGCGCTATTTCGTCGGCGCCTACGGGCTCGATATCCAGACCGCCGGCCTGCTGGCCGCAGCTTACTCGGTGCCGGGCAGTATCTTCCGCGTTTTCGGCGGCGTGCTATCGGACAAGTTCGGCGCGCGCAAGGTCATGTATTGGACCTTCTTTGCCTCTGTCGCCTGCACATTTCTGCTTTCCTACCCGAGCACGCACTACACCGTGAGCGGCATCAAGGGCCCGATCTCATTCACGATCGAAATGAGCGTTGTGCCGTTCACCGTGCTGATCTTCATCCTTGGCTTCTTCATGTCGCTCGGCAAGGCGGCGGTCTTCAAGCACATCCCGGTCTATTACCCGCAGCATGTCGGCTCGGTCGGCGGCATCGTCGGCCTCATCGGCGGGCTCGGCGGCTTCGTCCTGCCGATCATGTTCGGCGCGCTCAACGATCTGACGGGGATTTGGACGAGCTGTTTCATGCTCTTGTTCCTCATCGTCGCCACGTCGCTCACCTGGATGCATTTCGCGATCCAGATCATGGAGCGCAGACAGATCCCGGCGCTGCGCGGACCGCGCCATTTGCCCGAGCTTGAGGAATTGCACGGCGCCAAGCCGCCATATCCGCCGGCCGCCGAGCAACAGGCAAGTGCGCCTGTCAGCGGCGCCGTCCGCGCCGCCGAATAGCACGCGGCACAATTGGGGCTGGGAGATCACTCATGGCGACGACAGCGACGCAAGCAACCGAGACGGCCCTGCCAACGCGGACGGGCCGCACCTGGCTCAAACAATGGACGCCGGAAGATCAAGCCTTCTGGCAGCAAATCGGCAAAGCGGTCGCGTGGCGAACGCTGTGGATCACCACCGCCAATTTGATCATGGCGTTCATCGTCTGGTTTGCCGTGAGCGCGCTCGTCGTGCGCCTGCCCAATATCGGTTTCAAGCTAACGTCGACGCAGCTTTTCTGGCTCGCCGCAATGCCCGGGCTCGCCGGCGGCTCGCTGCGCATCATTCACACCTTCCTCACGCCGCTTTACGGGACGCGTCACGTCATCACCTTGTCGACGCTGAGCTTGCTTGTGCCGGCGATCGGTTGGTTCTTCGCCGTGCAGGATCCGAGCACGCCTTATTGGGTGCTAATGCTGCTTGCCTTGTTGGCTGGCCTCGGCGGCGGCAACTTCTCGTCCTTCATGCCCTCGACGAGCCTGTTCTTCCCGAAGCGGCTGCAGGGAACGGCGCTCGCCATTCAGGCCGGCATCGGCAATTTCGGCGTCAGCGTCGTGCAATTCGTGACGCCGTGGATCATCGGCTTTGCGCTGTTCGGGACCCTGCTCGGCAGCGCGCAGACATTCACCCGCGGCACGGCGACCAGCCCGATCTGGCTGCAGAACGCGACGCTCATCTACATCCCGTTCATCGTCGTCTTCGCCGCGCTCGCATGGTTCGGCCTCAAGAGCGTGCCGGTGCGCGCCAATTTCCGCGAGCAGGCCGATATCTTCAAGGAAAAGCACGCGTTTTTCATGTCGCTGCTCTACATCATGACCTTCGGTACTTTCTCGGGCCTGTCGGCGACGTTTCCGCTGCTCATCAAGCAGATCTATGGCGGCTTTCCCGGCGCGCCCGATCCGCTCGCTTATGCCTTTATCGGCCCGCTCGTGGGATCGATCATCCGCGTCGTTGCCGGTCCGGCGTCGGACCGTTTCGGCGGCGCGATCGTGACCCACATCGCGGGCATCGGTCTCGTTGCCTGCGCGATCGGCGTGACGTTCTTCACGACGCCCGGTTCCTTGGCCGAGTTTCCGTATTTCGTTGCCTGCATGTTGGGCTTGTTCTTCTTTGCGGGCGTCGGCAACGCTTCGACCTTCAAGCAGATGCCGATGATCTTCCCGCCGCGGCAGGCCGGCGGCGTGATCGGCTGGACCGGCGCCATGGCCGCCTACGGGCCCTTCGCCTGCGGCATGATGTTCGGCCTCTCCTTCGCGTTCTTCGGAACGCCCAACGCCTTCTTCTATTGGGCCGCCGTGTTCTACGCGATCTGCGTCGCTATCAATTGGTGGTTCTACGCCCGCAAAGGCGCGGAAAAGCCGTGCTGAGCGCAGGCCAGCCGCGCACCGAATTCAAGGGGATCTAAAATGAGCCACTTTCTCGACCGGCTGATGTTCTTCAAGCGCAATGTCGATGGTTTCTCCGGCAGCCACGGCGTCGTCACCAACGAAGATCGCACCTGGGAGGACGGCTACCGCCTGCGCTGGTCGCACGATCGCGTCGTGCGCTCGACCCACGGCACCAATTGCACCGGCTCGTGCTCGTGGAAGATCTACGTCAAGGGCGGCATCGTCACCTGGGAGACGCAGCAGACCGACTATCCCCGCACCCGGCCCGACCTGCCTAATCACGAGCCGCGCGGCTGCTCGCGCGGCGCCAGCTACTCCTGGTACCTCTATAGCGCGCAGCGCGTGAAATACCCGCTGGTGCGCGGCCGGCTCGTGCGCTTGTGGCGCGCGGCCAAAGCCGAGCACAAGGACCCGGTCGCCGCCTGGGCGTCGATCGTCGAAGATCCGGTCAAGGCGCGCGCCTACAAATTGGTGCGCGGGCTCGGCGGATTCGTTCGCGTCAAATGGGACGAGGTCAATGAGATCATCGCCGCGGCCAACGCTTACACGATCAAGGCCCACGGCCCCGACCGAGTGATCGGCTTCTCGCCAATCCCGGCAATGTCGATGGTCTCCTACGCCGCCGGCTCGCGCTATCTCTCGCTCATCGGCGGCGTCTGCATGAGCTTCTACGACTGGTATTGCGATCTCCCGCCGGCCTCGCCGCAGACCTGGGGCGAGCAGACCGACGTGCCGGAAAGCGCCGACTGGTACAATTCGACCTTCCTCATCCTGTGGGGATCGAACGTGCCGCAGACACGCACGCCCGATGCGCATTTTTTCACGGAAGTTCGCTACAAAGGCGCCAAGGCCGTGGTCGTGACGCCCGACTACAGCGAAGCCTCGAAATTCGCCGATCTCTGGCTGAACCCCAAGCAGGGCACCGACGCGGCGCTGGCCATGGCGATGGGCCACGTCATCCTCAAGGAATTCCATGTCGACAAGAAGAGCGCCTATTTCGAGGACTATTGCCGCCAATACACCGACATGCCGCATCTGGTGCGCCTCGCGAAGAAGGACGGGCGCTATGTCGCGGATCGATTCCTGCGCGCGTCCGATTTCGCTGACGCGAGGGGCGAGACGAACAATCCCGATTGGAAAACTTTGGTCGTCGATACGGCGACAAATGACATCGTCGCTCCGACCGGCTCGGTTGGATTCCGCTGGGGCGAGCAAGGCAAGTGGAACCTCGAGAGCCGCTCGGCCAACGGCAAGGCGATCGTGCCGCGGCTAACGCTTGGCGACGCCCGAGACGAGATTGTGCCCGTCGCCTTTCCCTATTTCGGCAACATTCCGCACGAGCATTTCCGCCACACCGCGCATCCCGACGTGCTGACGCGCAACGTGCCGGCCAAGCGCGTGACGCTCAAGGACGGCGAGGCGCTTGTCGCCACGGTGTACGATCTCTTCCTCGCCCATTACGGTGTCGATCGCGGTTTCGGCGGCGACGCGGCAAAATCCTACGATGACGACGTGCCTTACACGCCGGCCTGGCAGGAGCGGATCACCGGCGTGGCGCGCGAGAAAGTCATCGCCGTGGCGCGTGAATTCGCCAGCAATGCCGACAAAACCAAGGGCCGCTCGATGGTCATCCTCGGTGCCGCGGTCAATCACTGGTATCACGCCGACATGAATTACCGCGGCATCATCAATCTCCTGGTGATGTGCGGCTGCGTCGGTCAGTCGGGCGGCGGCTGGTCGCACTATGTCGGCCAGGAGAAGCTCCGGCCGCAATCGGGCTGGCTGCCGCTGGCCTTCGCGCTCGATTGGAGCCGCCCGCCGCGGCAGATGAATTCGACCAGCTTCTTCTATGCCCACACCAGCCAGTGGCGTTACGAGAAGCTCGGCATCGACGAGATACTCTCGCCGCTCGCCAAAGGCGAGCTCAAAGGCAGCCTCATCGACTTCAACGTGCGTGCCGAGCGCATGGGCTGGCTGCCGTCCGCGCCGCAGCTCGAACGAAATCCGCTCACGATCGCGAAAGATGCGGCCGCTGCCGGGCAGGAGCCGATTCCGTATACCGTCGCCCAGCTCAAGTCGGGCGCTCTCAAGATGAGCTGCGACGATCCAGACAACGCGAAGAACTTCCCGCGCAATTTATTCGTTTGGCGCTCCAACCTGCTCGGATCGAGCGGCAAGGGCCACGAATATTTCCTCAAATACCTGCTCGGGACCCAACACGGCGTGCAAGGCAAGGATCTCGGCCAGGAGGGTGGGCAGAAACCGATGGATGTCGCGTGGCACGATAAAGGCGCCGAAGGAAAACTCGACTTGCTCGTGACGCTCGATTTCCGCATGTCGACGACCTGCATGTATTCGGACATCGTTCTGCCCACCGCCACCTGGTATGAAAAATTCGATCTCAACACGTCCGACATGCATCCCTTCATCCACCCGCTCTCGAAAGCGGTGGACCCGGCCTGGGAGGCGCGTAGCGATTGGGATATCTTCAAGGGCATCGCGCGCAAGTTCTCGGAGGTGTGCGTTGGCCATCTCGGCGTCGAGAAAGACGTGGTGCTGACGCCGATCCTGCACGACACGCCGGCCGAGATCGCGCAGCCCTTTGCACCCAAGGATTGGAAGAAAGGCGAGTGCGAGCCGGTGCCAGGCAAGACCATGCCGGCGATAACCGTCGTCGAGCGCGACTATCCCAACACCTACAAGAAGTTCACCGCGCTCGGGCCGCTCTTGGGCAAACTCGGCAATGGCGGCAAAGGCATCGCGTGGAAGACTGACGAAGAAATCGCCTTCTTGAAGGAGCTCAATTTCATCGTCACCGAGCCGGGCGTAACGCAAGGCATGCCCAAGATCGAGAGCGATATCGACGCCACCGAGGTGATCCTGACCTTGGCGCCCGAGACCAATGGGCACGTCGCGGTGAAAGCCTGGGAGTCGCTCGGCAAGGCGACGGGTCGCGACCACACGCATCTTGCCCTCCACCGCGAGGACGAGAAGCTGCGCTTCCGCGACCTGCAAAGCCAGCCGCGCAAGATCATCTCGTCGCCGATCTGGAGCGGGATCGAATCCGAGAAGGTGAGCTACAACGCCTGCTACACGAACGTGCACGAGCTGATCCCGTGGCGCACCCTGACGGGGCGGCAGCAGCTCTACCAGGATCACGCCTGGATGCTCGCCTTCGGCGAGGGTTTCTGCCTCTACAAGCCGCCGATCGACACCAAGACGATCAAGCCGCTGCTCGGCACGCGCGGCAACGGCAACCCCGAAGTTGTGCTGAACTTCATCACCCCGCATCAGAAATGGGGCATTCACAGCACCTATACCGACAATCTCATCATGCTGACGCTCAATCGCGGCGGCCCGGTGATCTGGCTGGGCGAGATCGACGCCAAGAAAATCGGCGTCGAGGACAATGATTGGGTCGAGCTGTTCAACGCCAATGGCGCGATCGTCGCGCGCGCGGTGGTGAGCCAACGCGTCCCCGAAGGCATGACGCTCATGTATCACGCGCAGGAGAAGATCGTGAACGTGCCCGGCAGCGAGATCACCGGCGCGCGGGGCGGCATCCACAATTCAGTGACCCGCACCTGCCCGAAGCCCACGCACATGATCGGCGGCTACGCCCAGCAAAGCTACGGCTTCAACTATCACGGCACGATCGGCACCAATCGCGACGAGTTCGTCATCGTCCGCAAGATGGCGAAGGTCGATTGGATGGAGCGGCCGCTCGAAACGAAGCTCGGTCAGGCTGCCGAGTAGTGCCGCGCAACAGGAGGATCCGGCAATGAAAGTTCGCGCACAGATCGCGATGGTGCTCAATCTCGACAAATGCATCGGCTGTCACACCTGCTCGGTGACGTGCAAGAACGTGTGGACGAGCCGCGAAGGCGTCGAATACGCCTGGTTCAACAATGTCGAGACCAAGCCCGGCATCGGCTATCCCAAGGATTGGGAAGATCAGGAAAAATGGAAGGGCGGCTGGGTCCGCCTCGCCAATGGCAAGATCCAGCCGAAGCTCGGCGGCAAATGGCGCATCCTGGCCAACATCTTCGCCAATCCGCATCTGCCTGAGATCGACGATTACTACGAACCCTTCACCTTCGACTACGAGCACCTGCAATCGGCGCCCGAGATGCAAACGATGCCGACCGCCCGGCCGCGCTCGCTCATCACCGGGAAGCGCATGGAAAAAATCGTCTGGGGGCCGAACTGGGAAGAAATCCTCGGCACCGAATTCGCCAAGCGCTCGAAGGACAAGAACTTCGACAATATGCAGAAAGAAATTTACGGGCAGTTCGAGAACACGTTCATGTTCTACCTGCCGCGCCTGTGCGAGCACTGCCTCAATCCGTCTTGCGTCGCCTCATGCCCTTCGGGGTCGATCTACAAGCGCGAGGAAGACGGCATCGTTCTCATCGATCAGGACAAGTGCCGCGGCTGGCGCATGTGCGTCAGCGCGTGCCCGTACAAGAAAATCTATTACAACTGGCAATCGGGCAAGGCGGAGAAATGCATTTTCTGCTATCCTCGAATCGAGGTCGGCGAACCGACTGTGTGCGCGGAAACCTGTGTCGGCCGCATCCGCTATTTAGGCGTGCTGCTTTACGACGCGGATCGCATCCAAGAAGTGGCCTCGGTGGAAAAAACAACCGAGCTTTATCCCGCGCAGCTCTCGATCTTCCTCAATCCGCATGATCCCGCGGTGATCGAACAGGCACGCAAGGACGGCGTGCCCGAGTCCTGGCTCGAAGCCGCGCGCCGTTCGCCGACCTACAAGATGGCGATCGATTGGAAGGTCGCGTTTCCGCTCCACCCCGAATACCGCACCTTGCCGATGGTTTGGTACATCCCGCCCCTGTCGCCGATCCAGGCCGCGGCCGACGCCGGCAAGATCGCGATGAGCGGCGGAATTCCCGACGTGCATTCGTTGCGCATTCCCGTGCGCTATCTCGCCAATTTGCTGACCGCCGGCGACGAGGCGCCGGTCGTGCTCGGCCTCGAACGCATGATGGCGATGCGCGCCTATATGCGCTCGCGTCATGTCGACGGCGTCGAGAACAATGAGGTGCTCGAGCGTGTCGGCCTGACCAAAGCCCTGGTCGAGGACATGTATCAGATCATGGCGATCGCGAATTACGAGGACCGCTACGTGATCCCGACCGCGCACCGCGAATATGCCGAGAACGCCTTCGATCTCAAGGCGGCGTGCGGCTTCAGCTTCGGCAATGGCTGCTCCGATGGCGCCAACACGGCAAGCCTGTTCGGCCCGCGCAAAGGCAAGGCGGGCGGCAAGACGCCGATGGAGGTTTCGTGATGCTGATCTATCGCGCGCTCGCCGCCCTTCTATCCTACCCGGAGGAATCGCTCGTCGCGGCACTGCCCGAGCTGCGCGGCGAGATTCGCGGCGCACCCGCGTTGCCGCTCAAGCAAAAGGAAGCGCTTGACCGGCTCCTGACCGAACTCGCCGAACGCGATCTGCTCGATTCGCAGGAGCGCTACGGCGGGCTGTTCGATCGCGTGCGCTCCGCTTCGCTGCATCTCTTCGAGCACGTGCACGGCGCCTCGCGCGACCGCGGCATGGCGATGGTCGATCTGCTTGGCCTCTATCGCCGCCACGGTCTCGAGATCGCCGCCAACGAGCTGCCCGACTATCTGCCGCTGTTCCTGGAGTTTCTTTCGATCGTCGAGCCGGACGAGGCTTCGCGCATGCTGGCCGACACGTCGCATATCCTCGATCTCATTCACGGCCGGCTGTCGGAACGCGGCAGCGCCTATGCCGCGATCTTTGCCGCGCTGCTGCACCTCGCAGGCGCCAAACCCACGGCCCAACCCGCGCCCGCGGAAGACGAAGACAGCTTCGAGGCGCTGGACCGGGCCTGGGAGGAAGCGGCGGTGCAGTTCGGCCCGAACGATCCGTCGGCGGCGCAAAACGGCTCGCCCTGCTCGCGCGCCGCCGCGGTCGTCGCCGGCTTTGCCGAGACGTAGACGAAAAGGGGAGAAGCTCGATGCAAAACTATCTCAATACCCTCGTCTTCGGCATCTACCCTTATATTTGCCTGAGCGCGTTTCTGATCGGCAGCCTGATCCGCTTCGATCGCGAGCAATACACTTGGCGCAGCGGATCGAGCCAGATGCTGCGCAAGCGGCAGTTGCGCTGGGGCTCGAATCTGTTTCACGTCGGCATCCTGATGATCTTCGTCGGGCATTTCGTCGGCTTGCTGACGCCGAAAGAGCTATACCAAGCCGTCGGCCTTTCCACGCCGGGCAAACAGATGCTCGCGATCGTGGCCGGCGGAATTTTCGGCGCCATGTGCTTCGCCGGCCTCTCGCTGCTCATCCACCGGCGTCTGTTCGACCCGCGTATTCGCGCCACCAGCTCGGCGATGGATATCGGCATTCTCCTGCTGCTCTGGCTGCAGCTCGTGCTCGGGCTGATCTCGATCCCGTACTCGCTGCAGCACCCCGATGGCAGCGTCATGGTGCAGCTCTCGGAATGGGCGCAACGCATCGTCACCTTGCGAGGCGGCGTGGCTGAAAAAGTCGCGGGTGTCGCCTGGGTCTACAAGGCGCACATATTTCTTGGCATGACGATCTTCCTCGTCTTCCCGTTCAGCCGCCTCGTCCATATCTGGAGCGCGCCGATCGGTTACCCGTTCCGGCGCTACCAGGTCGTCCGCCGCCGCGGCGCCGCCGCGCCGCATGGCCGCTGAGGATTTCGCTATGACAATCACCGTGAACGAGGTCGCAATACCGGATCAAGCCGTGTTCGCTGAAATGCAGTATCACCCGGCGCGCAATGCGGGCGAGGCGCAGCGACAGGCCGGGGAGGCTTTGGTCGTGCGCGAGCTCCTGCTCCAGGAGGCGGCGCGCCGAGGCTTTGCCGCCAACGAATCCGGCGTCGAAGCGCTGCTTGCGGAGGAATTGCCGGTACCCGAGCCCGACGAGGCGACGTGCCGGCGCTATTACGAGAACAACCGCAAGCGTTTTCGCACGCCGGATCTGCTCGAAGCGCGGCACGTCCTGGTTGCGGCGCCACCTGACGATGCGGCCGCGCGCGGCGAGGCCAAAATCAAGGCGACCGCCATCGCGGACGAGATCGCCGCCGGCCGCGCGCGCTTCGCCGCCTTGGCCGCGGCGCACTCCGCCTGTCCATCGAAGACGAATGGCGGCCATCTCGGCCAGATCACGCGCGGTTCGCTGGTTCCAGAGCTTGAGACCTACGTTTTCGCGATGAAGGCCGGCGAGCTTTGCCCCGTGCCGGTGTCGAGCCGATATGGCTGGCACATTGTCGAAGTGCTCAATCGCGCCGACGGAAAAGAACTGCCCTTCGACCGGGTTTGCGAGCGGATCGCCGACTATCTCACCGAGCATGCCTGGCGCCGAGCCCTGCGCCAGTACATCTTGATTCTGGCCGGCCGCAGCCAGATCGAAGGAATCGAACTCGAAGCGGCAAGTTCGCCGCTTGTGCAGTAGAACGGCTGCGGCGAGGCCGAGATTCGAGCATTCGACTTCGGCTCAGCTCGCGTCGTCGTCCACGCCAGCGGCAATGCTTCCGCCGAGGCGGATGGTGTAGATCGTGCCAAATGCAAATAGCAGCCAGCCCGCCGCATTAATGCCCGCATCGTGCCCGCGCGCGGCGAAGTTCAAGCCCAGCAAGGCAACGACGCCCGAAACAATGAGAATGATCCAGCTCGAAATAACATAGTTCATCGGCAAGCCTCACGCGCAAATTCGCGACGAAATCGTCGAGCCTCAACGACACCGCCCGACGGTCGCGATCAGTTTCGTTTACGGGCTGACCGCCCGTCCAGCCTTGATTTACGTCAAGGCCGACGATGCTGCGGCGCAGTAACGACGACCGCAGCGCGGCGTGCGGCGAACAGCTCGCAGCGAGGCTGGCCCGGGGAGCGATCGAATGAGCGTTGCCGTCATGTCCGCGACAGGCGTGTCCGCGCCGGCGACCGAGCGGATTGTCTACAATTACGACGTTGTCCGCCACTTCGTCACGGCGACCGTCTTTTGGGGCGTCGTGGCTTTTCTCGTCGGCGTCGTCATCGCCTATCAATTGGCGTTTCCGGCCCTCAACTTCGATCTCGAGTATTTTACCTTCGGACGGCTGCGGCCGGTCCACACCTCTGCGGCCATATTCGCGTTCGGCGGCAATGCGCTGTTCGCCACGTCGCTTTACGTCGTGCAGCGAACCTGCCGCGCGCCGCTGTGGGGCGGTCCCGCCTTGGCCAATTTCATCTTCTGGGGCTACCAGATTTTCATCGTGATGGCCGCGCTCGGCTACGTGCTCGGCGTGACGCAGGGCCGCGAGTATGCCGAGCCTGAGTGGTATGTCGACCTCTGGCTCACCTTCATCTGGGTCCTGTACTTGGCGATTTTTCTCGGCACCGTCGTGCGGCGAAGGGAACCGCACATCTATGTGGCGAACTGGTTCTACCTCGCCTTCATCGTCACCGTCGCCGTGCTCCATCTCGGCAACAACCTCGCCGTTCCGGTGTCGTGGACCGGCGCCAAGAGCTACTCGGTGTTCTCGGGGGTTCAGGACGCGCTGACCCAATGGTGGTATGGGCACAATGCCGTCGGCTTCTTCCTCACCGCGGGCTTCCTCGGCATCATGTACTACTTCGTGCCCAAGCGCGCCGAGCGGCCGATCTACTCCTACCGCCTCTCGGTCGTGCATTTCTGGTCGCTGATCTTCCTCTATATCTGGGCCGGACCGCACCATCTCCATTACACGGCGCTGCCCGACTGGGCACAGAGCCTTGGCATGATGTTCTCGGTCATGCTGTGGATGCCGTCCTGGGGCGGGATGATCAACGGGCTGATGACGCTGTCCGGCGCGTGGGACAAGCTGCGCACCGATCCGGTCTTGCGCTTCATGGTGGCCGCGGTCGGCTTCTACGGCATGAGCACCTTCGAAGGGCCTGTCATGTCGATCAAAGCCGTCAACGCGCTCAGCCATTACACGGATTGGACCGTCGGCCATGTGCATTCCGGCGCGCTCGGCTGGGTGGCGTTTATCAGCTTCGGCGCCGTGTATTTTCTGGTTCCGGTGTTGTGGCAGCGGCGCGAGCTCTACTCCTTGAAGCTCGTGAGCGTCCATTTCTGGATCGCGACCCTCGGCATCGTGCTCTACATCACCGCCATGTGGGTGAGCGGCATCATGCAGGGCCTAATGTGGCGCGCCTACGACAAGCTCGGCTTCCTGCAATACAGCTTCGCCGAAACCGTCGCGGCGATGCATCCCTACTACGTCATCCGCGCCGCCGGCGGCACGCTGTTCCTGATCGGCGCGCTGCTCATGGTCTACAACGTTTGGCGCACGGTCAAAGGCGACTATCCGGCCGCGAGCGAAGCTCGCCTCCAGATCGCTCGTTAGCAAGAAAGGCACGAGATAATGCGTCTCAAGCATTCCGCCTTCGAAACCAATGCGACTCTGCTCGTCATCGGCATCGTCGTCACGATCGCGATCGGCGGCTTGGTCGAGATCGTGCCGCTGCATACCATCAAATCGACGATCGAGCGGGTTTCGGGCGTGCGCCCCTATACGCCGCTCGAACTTGCGGGCCGCAACATCTACATCCGCGAAGGCTGCTACAATTGCCACAGCCAAATGATTCGGCCGTTCCGCGACGAGGTCGAGCGCTATGGCCATTACAGCCTGGCCGCCGAAAGCATGTACGACCATCCCTTCCAGTGGGGCTCGAAACGCACGGGCCCGGACCTGGCCCGGGTCGGCGGCAAATATTCCAACGAGTGGCACGCGGCTCACATGGCGAACCCGCGCGCCGTCGTGCCCGAGTCGGTGATGCCGGGATATGCGTTTCTCGCGCGGCGCGAACTGCGGCCCGGCGAGATGGCGGCGCATTTGCGCGCGTTGCGTGCCGTGGGCGTGCCGTATAGCGACGACATGATCGCGAACGCCGACAAGGATTTGCAGGCACAGGCCGATCCCGACGGCGATCACAAGGCGCTGCTCGGCCGCTATCCGAAAGCCACGGCCGGCGATTTCGACGGCGATCCCAAGCGCCTCACTGAGATGGACGCGATCATCGCCTACATGCAGATCCTCGGCCGCATGGTCGACTTCCGGTCGATCAAGCCCGAAGACCTCCGGCAATAGGGAGCACGCGATGGTTGAGTACTACGAGACGCTGCGGTCGCTGTGGGTTGTCTGGCTGTTCGGCTTGTTCCTGGCAATCGCGGTCTGGGCATACTGGCCATCGAACAAGCGCCGGCTCGAAGCCCAGGCGCAGATCCCCTTCAACGACGAACAGCGGCCAACAGCCGCCAAATCGAAAGCGGAAGGGTGAACGATGCCAACCAAGAGCGAAAAAGATATCTTCGCGGGCAAGCCGACAACCGGCCACGAGTGGGACGGCATACGTGAACTCGACACGCCGCTACCGAAATGGTGGGTGTATGTCCTCTATGCCTCGATCGCTTGGGCGCTCGTTTACTTCGTCCTTTATCCGTCGATCCCCGGCATCAGCGGATACACCAAGGGCGTTTTGAATTACAACTCGCGCATCGAGGTTGGCCAACGTATCGAAGAGGCACGCCGTGCCCAATCGAACTATCTCGACCGCGTGCGCGTCGCCTCGCCCGAGGAAATCCGCTCCGATACCGACTTGATGAACTTTGTCCTCGCCGGCGGCAAGTCGGCGTTCGCGGACAATTGCGTGCCTTGCCATGGCCCCGGCGGCGCCGGGCGGGTGGGCTTCCCTTCGCTTGCCGACGATGTGTGGATCTGGGGCGGCAGCCTTGCCGATATCGAAAAGACAATCCGCGTCGGAATCCGCGCCGACAGCAAGGATTCGCGAACGGCGCTGATGCCGAACTTCGGTGTCGACAACGTGCTGAAGGCGCCGCAGATCGACGATGTTGCCGAGTTTGTCCTGTCGTTGAGCAACCGCGCGCAGAACGCCCCGGCCGTCGGGCGCGGCGCCAAGCTCTACGCCGAGCAATGCGTGGCGTGCCACGGCGCCAAGGGGCAGGGCAATGCCGAACTCGGCGCGCCGCGTCTCGATACGCGAATTTTCCTCTATGGCGCGGCAAAGGACGACATCGTCAAGCAGATCGCGAAGCCGCAGCATGGCGTCATGCCGGCTTGGGCCGGGCGGCTCGACGATACGACAATCAAGATGCTGGCCGTCTACGTTCACTCGCTGGGGGGCGGCAAGTGAACTTTGCAGACGGATCGCTGCCGACCTCGGTGACGCCGGACGATTCGGTTCGCTCCGTCCGCACGCAGAAGCAGGCGCTCGTCGCGGCGCAGGCCGCCGGCAAACTCTATGCCGAGCGCGTCCGTGTTTATCCGCGTTCGGTCTCTGGCTGGTACCGCAACCTCAAGTGGCGGCTGCTCGCCGCCTGGCTCGCCATCTACTATCTCCTGCCTTGGATTCGATGGGATCGCGGGCCGAGCGCGCCGGATCAGGCCGTGCTGTTGGATGTGACCAACCAGCGTGGCTATTTCTTTTTCATCGAGATATGGCCGGAAGAGGTTTTCTATTTCACCGGCATCTTGATCCTGGCCGCGGTCGGCTTGTTTCTCGCCACCAGCCTCGCCGGCCGCGTTTGGTGCGGCTACGCCTGCCCGCAAACCGTGTGGACCGATCTCTTCATGTGGATCGAGCGGCGGATCGAAGGCGATCGCAACGCCCGCATCGTGCTCGACAAAGCGCCGCTGACGGCCGGGAAGGCGGCAATGAAAGCCGCCAAACATGCGGCGTGGCTGCTCGTCGCGTTCCTCACCGGCGGCGCCTGGATCATGTATTTCGTCGATGCCCCCACCGTCGTCGGCAATTTCTTCAGCGGCCGGTCCGACGCCCATACTTACTTCTTCGTCGGCTTGTTCACCGCCGCGACTTACACGCTCGCCGGATGGGCACGCGAGCAAGTCTGCACCTATATGTGTCCGTGGCCGCGTTTCCAGTCGGCAATGTTCGACGAAGATACGCTGATCGTCACCTACCAGAAGTGGCGCGGCGAACCGCGCGCCAAGATCGGGCCCGGCGGCAAGAAATCCGGCAGCGCCGGCGATTGCGTCGATTGCGGCCTGTGCGTCGCCGTTTGTCCGGTCGGCATCGATATTCGCGATGGCACGCAGCTCGAATGCATCAGTTGCGCGCTCTGCATCGACGCGTGCAACGGCGTGATGAAGCGGTTCGGCCTGCCGGCCAATCTGATTTCCTACACGACCGAGCGGCGGCTCGCGGCGCGCGCCGGCGGGGCGAAGCTCGGCTATCGCCTGCTGCGCCCGCGCACGATTCTGTATGGCACGATTTTCGCCGCTGTCGGTTTGGCGATGCTGGCTGGGCTGGCCTTGCGCAGCGACGCCGAGATCACGGTGCTGCACGAACGCAACCCATTGTTCGTGACGTTGTCGGACGGCTCGGTGCGGAACAGCTACACGATCAAGATTCTCAACAAGGAAAGAACGGCGCGCATTTTCCGGCTTGGCGTCACGGGGCTCGCTGCGCCGCAATTTCGCGTTGTCGGGCTGCCGGCGGGGCAAGTCGATCTTGCCGCCGCGCCGGACACCGTGACGACGTATCAGGTGCATGTGACCGTCCGCGCCGCGGCGCTCGCTTCCGAGCAAATGGAAATTTCTTTGACGATCGCCGAGCAGGCCAGCGGGACAACGGCGTTGCGCCGCAGCCATTTTTACGGGCCAAAGCCATGAGCGGAGTCGTGCGGGCGCGCAAGGGACATTGGATCCCGTGGATTTTTGTCGGCGGGTTCTTCGTCGTCGTCGCCGCCAATGGCGCGCTCGTGCTTTTTTCGATCGGTACGTTTTCCGGCCTCACGACGACGGAGCCCTATACGAAAGGCCTGCGCTTCAACGACACGCTGCGCCTCGCGGAAACGCAACGGCGCCTGGGCTGGCGCATCGCGACGCACATCGATCGTAGCCGGCCGCAATATGTGTCGATCGATCTCGTGGCAACCGAGCGCGATGGAGCGCCATTGCTCGGCGCGCAGGTTTCCGCCGAGATCGTGCGGCCGCTCGAAAGGGCGCATGATTTCGCCGCTGTTTTCGAGGATGCCGGCCGCGGCCGGCACCAGCTGAGCCTGGCCTTGCCCCATCCGGGCCAATGGGAGGTGCGCTATCGCATCCGGCGCAATGGCGATTTGGCCGAAATCCGCGAACGCTTCCAAGTCGGAGCGACACAATGAGCGGCGCTGTCGCAGCGCCGATCTCGGCGGCGCATTTGTCGCATGCAGACGGCATGTCGGACTCGATCGCCCCGTTTGCCCGGCGCGAAGCGGATGGATGCATGACGCTGCAAGCCATGGTCGAGGGCATTCATTGCGGCGGCTGCGTCGCCAAGATCGAACGTGCGCTCAAGGCCCACCCCGCTGTCGTTGCAGCTAGGCTCAATCTCTCGTCTCGGCGCCTGGCGCTGCGCTGGAACGGCGGCGCCGCGCATGCCGATGCGCTGGCGGCGAAGGTGGCGGCGCTCGGCTTCAAGCTGATCCCGTTCGATCCGGCCCGCTTGAGCGCCGCCGACCTGGCGGCCGAGGGAATATTGCTTCGCGCGCTGGCCGTTGCCGGCTTTGCCGCCGCCAATGTCATGCTGCTGTCGGTCGCAATCTGGGCCGGCCATGTCGAGGCCATGGAGCCGGCGACACGCGACATGTTGCATTGGTTCTCGGCGCTGATCGCGCTGCCTGCATTGGTTTATGCCGCGCGTCCGTTCCTGCGCTCGGCAATGGGCGCGCTGCGCCGGCGATCGCTCAATATGGACGTGCCCATCGCCGTCGGTATCACACTGACCGCGGCGATGAGCCTGCATGAGACCATGCGCGGCGCCGAGCACGCCTATTTCGACTCGGCGATCACGCTGGTCTTTTTCCTCCTGCTGGGTCGCTACCTCGACCTGCGCGCGCGTGGGCGCGCGCGCTCGGCGGCGGAACGGCTGCTGGCGCTAACCGTGCGCGCGGTTTCGATCGTTGACCCTAACGGCGGCACTTATCCGCTGGCCGCCGCCGAAGTCGAACCGGGCATGACCGTTCTCGTTGCCGCCGGCGAGCGGATCGGCGTCGATGGCGTCGTGGCGAGCGGAAGGTCTGCCATCGATGCCGGCATTATCACGGGCGAATCCATGCCCGCCGAAGCCAAGCCCGGCGATCATGTATTTGCGGGCGCGATCAATCTCGACGCGCCGCTGCGCATCACCGCCAACGCCGCCGGCGAAGGTACCCTGTTGGCGGAGATCGCACGCCTCATGGAACAGGCCGAGCAGCGCAAGAGCGCCTACGTGGCGCTCGCCGACCGCGTCTCACGGCTCTATGCGCCCGTCGTGCACTTGCTTGCATTGCTCACGTTCATCGGATGGTGGGGATGGGCCGGTGCCTCGTGGCAATCGGCGCTCGTGAACGCGATCGCGGTCTTGATCATCACCTGTCCATGCGCGCTCGGCTTGGCCGTGCCGGCTGTGCAGGTGATCGCGAGCGGCCGGCTGATGCGGCGCGGCATCCTGCTCAAGTCGGCGACGGCGCTGGAGCGTCTGGCAACGGTCGACACGATCGTGTTCGACAAGACGGGGACGCTGACAAAAGGCCGGCCCGCGCTCAAGCTCGGAGCCGCGATCGATGCGACCTCGCTGCAAATTGCTGCCGGAATGGCGCGGAACAGCACCCACCCGCTGGCGCGCGCCTTGGCGCGCGCGGCGCCCGAGACGCCGGTTATCGAAGGCGTGCGCGAAGAGGCCGGCGCGGGCCTCGTGGTCGATGCGCCGGAGGGGAGGATTCGTCTCGGCAGCCGTGCCTGGTGCAACGTGCCCGACAACGACGGCGCTGACGACAGCGGACCCGAACTCTGGCTGGCGCGACCCGGCCACGCGCCGCTGCGGCTAAGGTTTGAAGACGAACTGCGCGACGATGCCGCGGCCGTGATTGCGACGCTGAAGCGACGCGGATATTCGATCAAGCTCCTATCCGGCGACCGGAGGCCGGCCGTCGCCGCGACGGCTGCGGCGCTCGGCATCGATGACTGGCATGCCCGCTGTTTGCCCTGCGAGAAGACGCGGCTGCTCGAAGCGCTTGCCGCACAGGGCCGCCGGGTTCTCATGGTCGGCGACGGCCTGAACGATGCGCCGGCCTTGGCCGCCGCCCACGTTTCGGCGTCGCCGGCGAGCGCGGCCGATATCAGCCAGACCGCGGCGGACGCAGTATTTCAAGGCGCCGAGCTGTCCGCTGTCCTCGATCTCCTCGATACCGCCGCGGCGGCCCGCCGGCTCGTGCGCCAGAATCTTACAGCCGCCATCGCCTACAACGCCGTGGCTGTGCCTGTTGCCATTGTCGGGTTGCTCACGCCGTTTCTCGCCGCGCTGGCCATGTCGACGTCGTCGCTCGCGGTGGTCGGCAATGCCTTGCGTCTCGCGCGTGGAGGCCGGCGATGGAAATAATCGCCTATCTGATCCCGATCGCGATGCTGCTCGGCGGCGTCGGGCTGGCCGCCTTCTTCTGGGCGGTCAAGAACGGTCAATTCGACGATCCCGACGGCGCCGCGGAACGCATCTTGTTCGATGACGAAGACAAGACCACTCGGCCATAGCCAGTGCCTACCGAAAATTGGATTCACTGAAGAATTAAAGGCGTGCCGACAAGGGAGTCCATGTGATGGCGACTGTACGCGTACGGTCAACGGCCGAGTAGACTCAGCCCGCCATTGGGATCATTCCGCGGATCGAATTTTCGGTATGCACAG
>CAVWGP010000004.1:0-1558466 GCA_963754645.1 uncultured Alphaproteobacteria bacterium
GCCGGGGGCCGAATTGAAACCCCATAGCTTTCGGCCAATTTCCTGCCCGCCGAGCAACGGGCTCATGGCCCGATTGCCGATAACGCGTATATTCGCTTGCGCGCCGCGTGCTATAAATAGCGTTCATGCTGCCGAGGCACGAGCGCTCGGCTTTCCGCGCTTGAGGGGGAAACCGACATGACGCTGCGATTCACGGTGCTGTTTGGTTGCGTCCCGGCCATGTTCGCCTTGGCGGCGGCCCCGGCGCAGGCGCAGGAAAAATTTCCGTCGCGGCCGATCGAGATGATCATCCCGACGCCGCCCGGCGGCGGCGTCGACATCACCGGCCGCATGCTGGCCGAGGCCGCCGAGCCGATCCTGGGCGTCAAGCTCGTCGTGGTGAACGTGCCGGGCGCCAGCGGCGGCGTCGGCGTGGCCCGGATGACGGCGGCGCGGCCCGACGGTTACACAATCGCCTATGTCTGGAACGCGCCGATCACGATCGCGCCGCACACGCTCGACGTGCCTTACGGGCCCGACGGCATCGCGCCAATCAGCCAGATCACCGGCGGCACGCCGCTGATTTTCTGCGTGCGCCCCGATTTTCCCGCGACCACCGGCAAGGATTTGATCGAGCATCTAAGGCAGAATCCGAACAAATATACTTACGGCACCGACGGCGTCGGCGCGATCGTGCAGCTGTCGGGCGAGCGGATTTTTCAGCAACTCGGCATCAAGCTTCGGCCCGTGCCGTTTGCCGGCGCGGCCGAAACGCTGCGCAATTTTCTCGGCGCGCAGATCGACATTTACGGCGGCAGCGTGCCGGTGATCGGCGCCTATATGAAGGACGGCAAGGCCAAATGCCTGTTGGCGACGACGCGAACGCGCAATCCGTCGGCGCCCGATGCGCTGAGCGCCGGCGATCTCGGCGTGCCCGACAGGGCGACGGAGCTGTGGCGTGGCGCCATCGCGCCCAAGGACGTGCCGGCCGATCGCCTGAAAATCCTCGAAGACGCGCTGCGCAAGGCAGCGGGCGCCAAGGCCTTCGGCGACTACGTGCAGAAAAGCGGCGAAATCGTCGTCGCCGGGACGTCCGACGAATTTCGCAATCTGATCCGCGCGGAACACGCCGATTTCGGCGCGGTCGCCAAGGCGATCGGTCTCGGCAAGAAGTAGGGCAGGTTCGGGAGATCGCGCCGTGCCAAAGAATCCGGTTTTCACACCGACGCAAGTCGCCGAATTTCGCGGCATGATCGACCGCTACCGCGAACCCGGCTCCTATGTGCCGGGCAAATGGTCGGTCAGTCCGCTCAACCGGCGCCGCGATGTGGTTCCGGCATTCCCGCACAAGATCGTGCTGCGCGACATCGCCTTGCGCACGACCGACCAGATGCCCGGCGTCGTTCTGGCGCCGGCGGACCGGCTGCGCTTCATGCGCGCGGTCGCCGAGTCGGGCGTGCCCTCGATGCAGATCGGCGCCTTTGGGCGCAGCCGCAGCCTCGACGAAGTCCGCGCCGAGATCGAGCTGATCAAATCGATCAATCCGCATTGTGAAATCGTTTATGGCGGCTTGCGCAACAATGCCGACATCGAATATGCGGCGGCGAACCACGTCGACAATGTGCAGTTCTGGGCGGCACCCTATGTCGAAGCAGCGCCGATCTATGCCGGGCAGGGCATCTACCGCAAGGCCTGGGCCGACGAAGACCTGCGCGACGCGATGCTGCCAAGCTCGGTCGAGCGGCAATTGGACGAGGCGCGCGCGCTGGTCGAATGCGGCAACCGGCTGGGCGTCACGGTCTCGACCGGCATCAACCAGATTTCCTTCGCGCCGGAAGAATACGTTGCCGCGTATGCAAAAGCGATGAACGAAGCGGGCGCGCCGGAGATTGTCCTCTACGACGGATCGAGCGGCATGGGGCCCGAGGGCTACGGCCACATGGTGCGTCTGGTGAAGCGGCACGCGCCCAAGGCCAGGATCGGCGTGCACACACATAATATGTTCGATCTCGCGGTGGCTTGCGCGTTGACCTCCGCCCAAGCCGGCGCGGAAATCCTCGAAGTGTCGGTCAATGGCTATTGCTCCGCGTCGGGTCAGGCCGATCTCGCAGCAACCGCCTTGGCGCTCGAAGCCCTCTATGGCGTCGAAACCGGGCTGGCGCTCGAAAAGCTCACGCCGCTCGCCCGCACCGGCGAGGAAATTACCGGCTATAAGCTCGCCTGGAACTCGCCGGTGACCGGCGAGAACGTCTACAATTGGGGCGGCACCGAATTCGTCATCCAGGAACTCAAGATCGATCCGCTGATCCATTGGTGCATCGAGCCTTCCGTCGTCGGCAACGAGCGCCGCTGGGACATCACCTTCGATAGCGGTCCATACACGATGTTGGACAAGTTGACGGCGCTCGGGATCGCGGTCGAGAAGGACGCTGTCGAGCCGATCTTGACGCGCGTCAAAGACGAAATGCGCCGGCTTCGGCGCGTGCTCGGCGATGCGGAGGTTCGCCGTATCGCGAACGAATTGACGGGCCGGAAAAATTGACGCCAAATTCGGCGGGTCGCCATTCAGGAGGAATATAGCCCATGGCCCTCTACGTCATCACGGTGGAAATTCGCGTCGCCGAGGGCAAGATGGCTGCGTTCATGCCGCTCATCGCCGAAAACGCCAAGCGCTCGCTCGCCGACGAGGAGGGCTGCCGGCATTTCGACATTCTCGTGCCGCAGGATGGCAAAAACGGCGACCGCCTGATGCTCTACGAAATCTACGACGACGAAGCCGCCTTCGACGCGCACCGCAAGACCGAGCATTACAAGGCCTTTCAGCAGGCCGCGCGCCCGATGATCGCCGAACTCAAAATCCACCGCTACGATCTCGTCCACGGATAGGCATTCACCCGCTGTCGGCGGCGGCGAGCGCTTCGATCCAGGCGCGCACCGCGGCGGGCCCGGCGAGATGGTGGCGCGCCGCCGTCGCGGTTGCGCGGCGCTCCGGCGAGGCCGTGCGAATGCTGAGGCCGCCGAAGCGATTGGCCGCCGCGAAGCCTGCTTCGTCCGCAATGTCGTCGCCGGCAAAGACAGGAACGCGGCCGGAAAAGGGCGTGCGGGTCATGAGCCGCTCGACAGCCGCGCCCTTGCCGGTGCCGGCAGGCACGAATTCGACGATGCGGCGGCCGTACACGGTTTCAAGCGCGCCGGCGCCGGCGGCGATCACCGCCGCCGCGATGCGCTCGATTTCGGCAAGTTCCGCGCGCGCGTCGCGATAGTGCAGGGCGAAGACGATGCCTTTGTCTTCGAAAGTGAGAAAAGGCCAGCGCGCCGCGGCTGTCTCGGCGGATTGTCGCGCGCGCTCGATCGCGGCGCCGCGCGGCGCCGGGACCTGCCAGTCCGCATGCGGCGGCGCAATCTCGGCGCCGTGCTGGCCCACCAAGGTCAAGCCGATATCGCCGAACAAAGTCGCGAGCGTCGATATCGGCCGCCCGCTCACGATGGCCACGGCGCCGCCGAGGCGCGCACTCAACCGCTTTAGCGCGGCGATCAGCGACGCCGGAACCGCAACCGCGTCGGGCGTCGGCGCGATGTCGAGCAAGGTTCCGTCGGCATCGAGGAACATCGCCCAATGCCCGGCGCGCGCCGGCGGCGCGGCGGCTGATTCATCGAGCATCGATACAGGCCCCTGCATAGCGCATTCTTGCCCACACACGTGGCGATTGTAAGGCACGCGGCATCGGCCTTGGGCGCGCGGAAAACAAAAGGTTGACCGAAACGGATCGATCGCCCAAACAACGGAGACGCGAGTCTGGACCGATCCCGGAAAATCTCCGCAATGGAAAATCTCGATCTCGCCGTTACCGGCAACAGCATCGTCGCCGCCGTCATCAACCGGCGCGGGCGCATCGTGTGGTACTGCCTGCCGCGGTTCGACGGCGACCCGGTGTTCTGCGGCCTCGTCAACGGCGAGGAAGTCGAGGACGGGTTCTACGAAATCGCCGTCGAAAATTTCGCCTCGGCGCGGCAGGAATATCTCGGCAACAGCGCGGTCGTGGTCACGACCCTGACCGATCGGCAGGGGAACGCGATCCGGATCACGGATTTCGCGCCGCGTTTCCAGCAGCACGACCGCATTTTCCGGCCCGCCATGCTGATCCGGCGCGTCGAACCCGTTGCCGGCCTGCCGATGATACGCATCCGCGTGCGCCCGCTGTTCGATTACGGGCGCACCAAACCGACGCGCACGCTGGGCAGCAATCACATCCGCTTCGTGGCGCCGAACGCGGCATTGCGGCTGACGACCGACGCGCCGATCGCCTATCTCGAAACCGAGGCCGCGTTCGCGCTCACGGCGCCGATCAACCTCATTCTTGGCCCCGACGAAGTGCTCGCCATGTCGCTGCCGCATATGGCGCGCGAATATTTCGAGCGTACCCAGGACCATTGGGTCGAATGGTGCCGCAACCTTTCGGTCCCGTTCGAGTGGCAGGACGCGGTGATCCGGGCTGCGATCACGCTCAAGCTCTGCAGCTACGAGGAAACCGGCGCCATCGTCGCGGCCCTTACCACGTCGATCCCCGAAGCGGCGAACACGCCGCGCAATTGGGACTATCGCTATTGCTGGCTGCGCGACGCCTATTTTTCGGTGCAGGCGCTCAATCGCCTCGGCGCCACGCGGACGATGGAAGATTTTCTCGGCTACATCACCACGGTGATGGCGCGCGAGGCGAACGGCAGTTTGAAGCCGGTTTACGGCATTCTGCCGGCGCAGTCGCTGGACGAGAGCGATGTCGCGTCGCTCAAGGGCTATCGCGGCATGGGCCCGGTCCGGCTCGGCAATCAGGCCTATGCACAAATTCAGAACGACAGTTACGGCAGCGTCATCCTGGCGGCGGCGCAGATGTTTTTCGACCGCCGCCTGCCGCGCCAGGGCGACGCCGCGCTGTTCGAGCGGCTGGAAAAGCTCGGCCTGACGGCGGCTGCCGTGGCGTTCGAGCCCGATGCCGGCATTTGGGAGTTTCGCGGCCGAACATCGGTGCATACGCATTCGGCGACGCTGTGCTGGGCGGCCTGCGACCGGCTGGCCAAGATCGCGGCGACGATCGGCAAGGCGGCGCGCGCCGACTATTGGCGGCGCGAGGCCGACCGCATCCGCGCCGTCATTCTCGAGCGCGCCTGGAATGCCAAGCTCGGCTCCTTCGCGGCCAGTTTCGATGGCGGCGAGATCGACGCCAGCCTGCTGCTGCTGCAGGAGCTTGGCCTGGTCGCGGCGTCCGATCCGCGTTTCATCGGCACGCTCGATCGCATCAGCCGCGAGCTGCGCCGCGGCGGCCACATCATGCGCTACAGTTCGGCCGACGATTTCGGCCTGCCGAAAACGGCGTTCACCATCTGCACGCTCTGGTACATCGAAGCGCTCGCCGCCGTCGGCCGGCGCGATGAGGCGCGCGCCATGTTCGAGCAGGTTCTGGCCTGCCGCAATCATGTCGGGCTGCTGTCCGAGGGCATCGATTCCAAGACCGGCGAGTTGTGGGGCAACTTTCCGCAGACCTATTCGATGGTCGGCCTCATCGTCGGCGCGATGCGGCTCTCGAAAAGCTGGGAGGAGATGTTTTGGCGCGGCTGGTGATCGTCTCCAATCGCGTCGCCGCGCCGCGCGACAAGGCGGCGCGCGCCGGCGGCGTCGCCGTTGCCCTGCGCGAGGCGCTGGCCAAGCGCGGCGGACTCTGGTTCGGCTGGAGCGGCCAGGTGGCGGAAGGCCCGGCCGGCGCGCCCCATATCGCGCAGTCCGGCAAGGTCACGGTCGCGACTGTCGATCTCACGTCCGAGGACTATCGCGAATTCTATCTCGGCTTTGCCAACGGCATGCTGTGGCCGATCTTTCACTATCGGCCCGGCATGTTTCATTTCCAGCGCGGCGCGTTCGACGGCTATATGCGGGTCAATCAAGCCTTCGCCAAGCACCTTGCCGCCTTGCTGCAGCCCGACGATCTGATCTGGGTGCACGACTACCACTTCATTCCGCTGGCCGCCGAGTTGCGCCGCCTCGGTCACGCCAATCGGATCGGCTTTTTCCTTCACATCCCGTTTCCCGTGCCCGAACTCCTCGTGGCGTTGCCCGGCTATCGCCGCCTGCTCGGCGATCTTTGCGCCTACGATCTGGTTGGCGTACAGACCGAAAGCGACGCGCGGGCACTGCTGCGCGGCTATACCGAAGAAGCGACCGGATTCGCGGTCGGCGGCGACCATGTCGAAGCCGCCGGCCGGCGCACGCGTGTCGCCGTGTTTCCGATCGGTATCGCGACGGAGCAATTCGCGGCGCTCGCCGAGAAATCCGCGACCGGCCCCGAAACCGCACGCCTGCGCGACAGCCTCGGAGGACGCAGCCTCGTCATCGGCGTCGACCGGCTCGACTACAGCAAGGGGCTGACGAACCGGTTCGAGGCTTTTCAGGAGTTGCTGCACCGCCGGCCCGAGCACCGCTCCAAGGTTACGTTCCTGCAGATCGCGCCGATTTCGCGCGGCGAGGTGGCGCAGTATCGCAGCTTGCGGCGCGAGCTCGAAAGTCTCGCCGGGCGGATCAATGGCAAGTACGCGGCCTTCGATTGGACGCCGGTGCGCTATCTCAACACCTCGTTTCGCCGCGATGTCTTGGCGGGCTTCTACCGCTTCGCTCGCGTAGGGCTGGTCACGCCGACGCGCGATGGGATGAATCTCGTCGCCAAGGAATTCGTCGCGGCGCAGCCGCCGGCGGATCCGGGCGTGCTGGTGCTTTCGCGGTTTGCCGGCGCCGCAAGCGAACTCGGCGCGGCGCTCATCGTGAACCCTTACGACGTCGAAGAACTCGCGGATGCGCTGCACAACGCCTTGACCATGCCGCTCGACGAGCGGCGCGCGCGCTGGTCGACGATGATGGAAGCGTTGCGCGTCAACACCATTGCGGCATGGCGCGAGCGCTACCTTGAAGCGCTCGCCGCTACTCGCGCTGGCTTTTGACGAATCCGTCGACGGAGAACGGACCGGCGCCGCGGATCAGGAGATAGCCGAACAGCAGCATCCACAGGATGTGCTGATGGTTAGCGATGCCGTTTTCGATGCCTTGCGGCGTGCGCGCCGCGACGAATTCGATTACGCCGGTCATGACCAGCAGGCCCAGCGCTGGAACCCGCGTGAACAGGCCGATCAAGAGAACGATCGGCAAAAAGATTTCGGCCGCGGTCGCGGCCAAGGCGGCTATTCCCGGCGGCACAATCGGCAAAGGATGGATAGTCTCGAACAAGCCGATCTGTTTCTGCCAATGCTCGGCGCGAACGCTGAAGCTGGTGAAAAACTTCCAGCCATCGACGCGCGTCAAGCCGGATTTGAAAAAATCCCATGCCAGGACCGCGCGCACGAGCACGTTGAAGAGCGGTTCGGCCCACGACATGAGCGATCGGCCGAAGGCCTCGTGGGCATCGAATAATTTTCCCAAGAAGGATGGCGTCTCCTCGCCAGAGCGCGCAGCGGCGGTGGATTGATTGGCGGTCATGCGGCAACTCCCGTGGAACTAGGTGAGTTTGATGCCGGCGCCAAAGACGCCGCGGGCGAGGGACGCGGCCAGCGCGGCCGCAAAATCGAAGCCGGAGTTGGCGGCGAAGGCCCTGTCGGCGGCGTTCTCCAGGTCCGCCCCAGCGTCGATCGCCCGCAGGAACGCGGCCTCGCCTGGCGCGAGCTGATAGGCCTCGACCCGTCCGGCGGGCCGGGTCACGAGCACCGCTTCGCCAGGTTCGATCGGTGCCGGGGGCGCGATTTCGGCCTGCCAAATGGTCCAGATGGGAAATTCCGGCGATACGACGATGCGCGCCGCCGGCTGCAGGGCTAGGCGCGCGCCGGGCAAGCGTTCCGGATCGACGGCGCCAAGTGCCTCCGGCGACAGCAGCGGGCCGTCCGCGGCGAAATAGGAATCATGCAACGCCCATTCGAGGCGCAGCAGATCCGGCAAGAACGGCAAATCGCCGAGCGCGGCCGGGAAGCCGGCTGCAAAATCGGCAAGATCGCCGCCATAGTCGGAGAGTTGCGGGCGGCGCGGCGGGCGCGCCCGCACATAGTTCCCGGCCAAAACACGAAAATTGTGGTCGCCCGCGATTTTCTTCGCCACCGGGAACGCCGCGCCCAGCGCGTTTACCAATGATTCGAGCACCGTGCCGCGATGAATGGCGAAACGCGCGGCGGCGCGCGCTTGGTCGCCGGCAATCACGCCCTCCGGCGGCGGCGCGTGAAAATCCGCGAGAAGGCTCGCACCCAGCGCGCTTTGCACCTCACGCAGCATGGGCGCTGCTCCGCGTCCGGTTGGCGGCGCGGTCGATCGAGACCTGCGCCGTGGCGGCCTCGGCGAGCAAGACGGGCAGCTCGGGAATATCGGTGTCCCATTCGACCAGCACGGGGACGGGACCCGTGCGCGCGAGCGCGGCATCGAGCAGGCGCCACACTTCGGGCTTCACTGTGGAACCGTGATCGTCGATCAGCACCGGTTCGCCGCCGAAGTCGCGCGTGGCGAATCCGGCCAGGTGAATTTCGCCAACCGCTTCGGTTGGCAGTCCCGCGAGATAGGCGGCGGCGTCGAAATCGCGGTTGTGCGCACTGACGTGAATGTTGTTGACATCGAGCAGCAAGCCGCAACCCGTGCGCCGGACGATTTCGGAGATGAATTCGGGCTCGGGGATCGTGGACGCGGCCAGATCGAGATAGGTCGAGGGGTTTTCGACCAGGAGGCGCCGGCCGAAGGCGTTCTGCGCCGCGTCGACATTGCGGCAGAAAACGTCGAGCGCTTCCGTGCTGAGCGGAAGCGGCAGAAGATCGTTGAGATAGACGCCGTCGGCAACGCTCCAGGAGATGTGCTCGGATATCAACCCGGGTTCGATGCGATCGAACAGGCGCTTGAGGGCCGCAAGGTGGACGCTATCGAGGCCCTCGGCGCTGCCGAGCGATAGGCCGAACTCCGTGACAGCTCAGCGAAAAGTCGCGGCGGATCGTTTCGATCGCCGCCATGCGCGGGCCGCCGGCGCCGAGATAGTTTTCGCTATGGACTTCGAGCCAGCCGATCTCCGGCGGCGCGTCGAGAAATTGCTGAATATGCGGATGGCGGAGGCCGATCCCGGCCAGAGCCGGGATCGGCGCGTGACGCTTTGCGTTGGTCCGCTGCGGCACGTTGCTCCGCCATCTGCAAAACTAACCGGGCGAACGGTTACTTCTTGACCTTGTCATTCATGCCCTTGCCGGCCTTGTCGGAGCCGCCGGCCGCGGTGCAGGCTGCGGCGTCCTTGACGGCCTTCCATTCGCCCAGATCGTAGTCGGCCTTGGCTTGGCCGGCGCAGGAATGCGTGCCTGCCGCGTTGGCGCAATCGTTCTGGGCCATCTTCGCGATGCCGTAGCACTTGAAGCCGGCCGCGCCCTTCATCTGGGCAGCCGCACCGCCGGCAACGGCGAGCGAAAGAGCGCCGGCGACGGCGGTGGCGATGGCCAAAGATTTCTTCGTCATTGGTGAAGCTCCTTTATTGTCTCTCGAGGATCAATTGACTCCGCGCCGATCGGTGCGGGCCAGGCAATTCTTAGCGCTTCGGCAATTGCTTGTGAAATCAAAGGCGGATCACAATCCTGTTAAGCGATGCCGGGCCGGCAGGCGGCGGCGGCGGCCGGCAGATTAGGCCGACCCCTAGCGGGCGGCAGGGCAATCGGCTAGACGCATGCTCATGCTCCCAAACGTTAATCCCGTCCTGGTCGAAGTGACCAGGGGTACCCTGATCGAAAGCCGTCATCGCGGCGCCGCCTGCGTTTACGATGCAACTGGCGCGCGCGTCATCGCCTGGGGCGACGTCGATGCGCCGGTGTTTCCGCGTTCGGCCGTTAAGATTGTCCAAGCGCTGCCCTTTCTCGAATCGGGCGCGGCGGACGTGTGCGGCGCATCATTCCAGGAGATCGCGCTGGCCTGCGCCTCGCATGGTGGCGAGCCGGCCCACATCGAAACCGCCGCCGGTTGGATGGACCGGCTCGGGCTTGAGGAAAGCCACTTTGCTTGTGGGGCGCATCCGCCGCTCGATCCAGCGGCGGCAACCGACCTCGCGCGTCAGGGGTTGGCGCCATCGCCTTTGCACAACAACTGCTCCGGCAAGCATCTTGCCATGATGGCCACGGCACTGGCCGCAAACGAGCCGGTTGCCGGCTACCACGAGCCGGCGCACGCCGTGCAGCGCCGCATCCGTGATTGCCTTGCCGAGATGAGCGGCGAAAATCTATCCGCGGCGGCCGTGGCGGCGGACGGCTGCAGCGTGCCGACCTACGGCTTGTCGTTGGCCGGTCTGGCGCGCTCGATGGCGCGCATTGCCGAGCCGGCCGGATTGCGTATCGCCCGGCAATCGGCCATCCGGCGGCTGCGCACGGCGGTCAGCCGCAATCCATTTCATGTCGCCGGTTCCGGCCGATTTTGCACCGCCCTCATCGCCCACAAGGGGACGGAGCTTTACGTCAAGACCGGCGCCGAGGGCGTCTATTGCGCCGCCGTGCCGCCCTTGGGCATCGGCTTGGCGCTCAAGATCGACGACGGCGCCAAGCGGGCCGCCGAGGTAGCGCTGGCCGCCATTCTCCGCTATCTGGAAGTTCTCGACGACGCGGATTGGGAGGCATTGGCGGCATTCTGCGCGCCGCAGCTTACGAATGCCGCCGGAATCGCGGTCGGCGAGATTCGCACGATGTCCGGCTGGCCCCATGGCCGCATCGCGCATTATCACGGGGCAGGAAACGGATAGGCAAGATGCGCGCGGTGCAGTGCAAAGAGTGGGGCGATCCCGCTGGATTGGTGGTGCAACACGTCGACGTTCCCACTCCCGGCAAGGGTCAGGTGCGCATCGCGGTCCAAGCGGCGGGGCTCAATTTCGCCGACACGCTAATGATCGCCGGAAAATATCAGGAAAAGCCGCCGCTTCCTTTCACGCCGGGAACCGAAGTCGCGGGCATCGTCGACGCCGTCGGGCCGGGGGTTACGGAATTCTCGGACGGCGACCGGGTCATGGCGGTTCTGGGCAGCGGAGCCTTTGCCGAGCGCGCCGTCGCGCCGGTGAGCGCAACCTATAAGATACCGAAGACGATGGATTTCGCTTCGGCGGCTGCATTTCCCGTTGCCTATGGCACGTCGCATGTTGCCCTGCGCCATCGCGCGCATTTGCGCGCCGGCGAGACCTTATTGGTGCATGGCGCGGCCGGCGGCGTCGGGCTCACGGCAGTGCAGATCGGCAAGCTGCTTGGCGCGACCGTCATCGCGACGGCGCGCGGCACCGACAAGCTGAATGTGGCGAAGGCCAACGGCGCGGACCATCTGATCGACTACGGCAAGGAGAATATTCGCGACCGCGTCCTCGAAATCACCGGCAATCGCGGCGCCAACGTCATTTACGATCCGGTCGGCGGCGACGTTTTCGACGCTTCGTTGCGCTGCGTCGCGTGGGAGGGGCAAATCCTCGTCATCGGCTTCGCCTCCGGGCGGATCCCGAACGCGCCGGCCAACCGCCTGCTCGTCAAGAATTTTTCGCTGATCGGGTTTTACTGGGGCGCCTATTACCGCAACGATCCGGGGGTCATCCGGCGCTCGTTCGACGAGCTGCTCGGCTGGCAGGTCGACGGGCTCCTGTCGCCCTACGTTTCGAACACGTTTCCGCTCGAGGATGCGGGCGAGGCCATGAAGATGATGATGGAGCGGCGCTCGACCGGAAAGATCGTGCTGATGACCGGCGTCACGCAAATCAACGAATAAGCCGGCGCACCCGCTGGCTCAGCGCCGCATCGCGCGCCAGCGCGTCACCACTGTTGGCAGCAATGCCGAGTTTTCGACAGGCGAACGCCACGCGTCGGTGACAGCGCTGGCACCTGTGCCGGGCCGCTCATCCTCGGGCAGGGGATGGAACCGCATGCGGATCGGCATGGCGACGCCTTGTCCGATGACAACCGCTTCCCCGCTCAACAAGGTCGGCAAAAAATCCTGCAGGCCCATCGTCGTATCGGCGGCGGCGCTGGTCAGGACCGAGGCGCCGGTGAGGAATTGCTGGTCCTCGACGTTACTCAAGCGCAGCGCGAAGATGGTGTTGCACTGCGACATCAAGTCGGTGGCGAGCTTCGAAGGCCGCTGGCTCACGACGCAGAGCGAAACTCCGTATTTGCGGCCTTCCTTCGCTATGCGCGTCAGCCACGTCTTGCTAACCTCGAAGGCCGGCTCCGTGGTCGTTTGCGGCGCGAAGCGGTGGGCTTCCTCGCACACCAGCAGGATCGGGCAAGCGCGGTTGCTGCAAACCGCGAAATTGAACGCAAGCCGGCAAAGCACGGCGACGACGACGGCGAGAACGTCCGAAGGCACGCCGGAAAGATCGACGATACATATCGGCTTGCCGTCGATCGGAATGCGGAAAAGGCGGGCCAGGATCGCCGACATGCGGTCGCGGACCGAGACGCTGCCGAACATGAAACCGAACCGCGTATCGCCCTGCAGCGACAAAAGCCGGTGCTTGATGCGGCGATAGGGCGAGGTGTTGGTCTTGTTCTCAAGCCGGCCCATGTCGCTTTCGAGCCGGACCATGAGATCGGACAGGCGGTAGGGAACCGGGGTGTCGACTGAGAAATTGGGATCGTAATAGTGCTCTTGCCGGCCGGCGAAATCCATTTTTGCGCCGCTGACGAGATCGGCGAGAATTTCCGCCTCCTCGCCGGACATGTCGACGCCCGGACCGAACACGGCGAGCATCAGCTCGTCGAAATTGAGCAACCAGTGCGGCAGCTCGAGATCGTCGACCGTGATGACTTCTGCGCGGTTCGGGAACGCGCGCGCATATTCGCCGTGCGGATCGAGAACCAGGATGTGGGCGTTCGGGTTCTGCGAGACTACGCTGCGCAGGATCACCGCCGCGCCGCACGACTTGCCCGAACCCGTTGTGCCGAAAATGGCGAAGTGCTTGCCGAGCAGTTCGTCGACCAGGGCGTGGGCGTGGATCGTGCGATCGTGATGCAGCACGCCGATCGAGATGTTCGAGGCGATCGGCGGCGCGTAGACGTGCAGCAAGTCCTCGCGCTCGGTCGCGTAAACGGCATCGCCAAGGGTCGGAAACGCGGAGACGCCGCGCCGGAACAGGGCCGGCCGCAGCGGCGCCGAGGCCGACAGCTCGCCGATCAGCGTCAGTTCCACCATCTTCATTTCGGTCTCGGTGCCGTCGAGGGTCGGGACCGGGATGCTCACGCCGCGCGTCGTTCCGAAAACGGTCGATTGCCCGACGCGAATTTTTACCAGCGAACCGATCTGCAACGGCGCCACGACGCCTTCTTTGTCGGGCACAAGCATGCAAACAGCCTGGTTGCCTTCAACTGACACAACGCGCCCAATCCGCTGCGTCGCGGTTTTTGTGCCGTCAAACCCGTCCATACTCTATGCCTTTCAAGCCGGTCGAATTCATCAATTCAGGTTCTTCGAGATTTTCGGCGCCAGCGCCACGGTCTTGGTTCCGCCCGCAGCGATCGGTACCGCACCGGCCGTGGCGCTGCCTTCCGCGGGTTCGGTCGGCGCATGATCGGCGCCTTCCTTCGCTGTACGCAGGCGCTCCGCAGGGAAAACAATCGCAACGACCGTGTTCAGGACCCCGTCGCTCTGCATGTGGATCGATCCGCCGCTCATGCCGACAAGGTTTTCGACCAGGAGTTGATCGGCGTGATTCTCCGACTTGGATGTCCCGACGCTTGCCTTTTCCGCCTCACTCTCGCCGCCTTCGCTTGAACTTCCACTTGTCGAGGCACAGGCCACCGAAATCGCTAGCTTGCCGTTGGCCGAGTGCCGGGTCAGCACGATGACTTGGGCGCCAATGGCGTTCGCGGCCTGAATGCCGCGGCATATGAGCGTCGCCAGCGCCAATTTGAAGGCCCGAAGATCGGCGAAGATGTTGGGTAGGTTCGGCGGCGTTATGGACCGCAGCGAAACGTTTGCCGCGCGCGCATAGGATTCGAAGATCAACATCGTCGAAACGATCGCCTTCGAGACGTCGAATTCTTCATCGACCGCGTCGTATCGCCCGATCTCGACCTGCGCCATTTCAAGCACACTGGAGACGGTTTCCATCAGCGTGGCGCTGGCATCGGCAACGTATTTGGCGGCATCGGCATATTCCGCGACAAGTTCACCGCGATCCTGCCGCTCGATCAACTCGCCGCATTCCAGAATCGAAACCAAGGACGTGCGCAAGACATCGACAAGCGATTGCATAAGGTCGCGTTTTGCACCGAACGCGGCCAGCGCCACCGCATTCTTGAATGCGATTTCGCGGCCGCGGCTTTCGCTCGTCACCGGCTTGTAACGCCGTTCGACATACAGTTGCAGCCGCGTCGAATAATTGCGCAGCAACGATCCGCGTCCGGCGGCTTTTGATTGATTGAAGTACATGGGGCGGCCGAAGACCTTCCGATACTATTCAGGCCCCACCATCGATACGGGATCGCAGTTAATAAAAGATTGAATTTTACTGATCGAACAAGGCATTCGGCAATGATTTCTCGCTGCGCGGCATACGTTAATAAACGATGATCGCCGCTGCCCAGCGCGGCAGAAGATCGAACAGCGGCATGCGGGGCGCCAGCGTATGGAGCGGATCGTTGATATGCAGCACGGCTTCGGGGCCTTTGCCGAGGTTAACCCAGCTCATGCCGGTCAAGACGACGACGTGGCCGGAGAAATCGGAATTGCGAATGGCGATAATGATGGGGCGGCCGGCCCGCAATTCGCGATACAGCGTCATGGCGTCCGTCGGCGCCGAAATGTGCGAGGCGCGATGCCCGAAATTGCGGATCAGAGTCTGGATTTGGGCGAGACTGCCGGGTGTCGCGCAACGCTCGTAGTTCGGACAGCAGAAGCTCGGATAACGGCCGTTCACCATGGCGACGAGCGCGCACTGGGGCGGGGAATGCCCGCGCCGCATGCGAATGACTTGTTGCGCCACCGCGGCCCAGCACCAAACGCGCGTTTCCTGGGATATATTGGGGATACCGAGATCGACGTCCGGCAGCGCCGCGCGATAACGCGCCGCCGTATTGGTAACGGCGAAGGCGAGGAGCGCGAGCGACAAGGCGAGGGGCAGGAGTCTGCGCGGCATCATCTTTGGGGGAATAGCGCAACGGCGTTAAGGCTGGGTTAGGAGATTGCCGCGCGCGTGTTCCCTGTTCCCAACTCGAATACGCAGCCTTTAGCGGCATGCATCCCCACCGACGCTAGGCTTTGGCCGCAACTACCTCGATTTCCACCAGCCATTGCGGATTGGCGAGGGCCGCGACAATGACCAAGGTCGATGCGGCCGGAAGCGCATTGCCCAGAGCGGCATCGCGGGCCGCGCGGTAAATCGGGATGAGATCGGGCTTCACAAGGTAGGCATTGAAACGGACAACGTCGCCAAAGCCCATGCCCGCTTCCGCAAGAATCGCCCTGATATTCGACCAGACCACATCGTGCTGCTCGCGCGGGTCGCTTGGGATCGAACCATCGGGCCGGATCGCGACCTGGCCGGATAGATAGAGCCAGCGGGCGTTGGGCGGAACTTCAATTCCGTGGCTGTAACGGCTGGCCGGTGCCGCGACGCTTTTCGGATTGTGGCGTTTTAACATGGATTCGTCCTCATGGTTGGGGCGGCCGAGCGGCGATGATCTGGACACTCTTCATGGTCATGACGGTTTCGCCGCGCTGATTCTTGATCGCGTAGTCGACGTGAACATAGCCGCGGTCGCCCTTGCTCGACAGGCGCGTGGCGGTTACGGCGATCTCGACGTGAACGGTATCGCCGGGCCGAACCGGCAACAGCCAGCGCAACTCGTCGATCCCCGGCGAACCCATCGAGCCGCCGAACAGAGAATCCGCTTTGCACGACCAGCCGGAAGCCGAGCGCGCCGACCTGCCAGCCGCTGGCGATCAGGCCTTTATAGAACCCTTGCGCCGCGGTTTCTTTGTCGAGATGGATCGCCTGCGGATCGTAGCGCAGCGCGAAATCGACAATCATTGCCTCGGTGATCGTGATGCCGGCAGTCGCGAGCCGGTCGCCGGCGGCGAAATCCTCGAAATAGCGCGGTTTCATGGCTTGCTCGCTTCAGGCGCTTCGGCGTGGTCGCCGCCCGCGGCCGGCGGTCCCAGCTTGCGCGCGACGGCGGCGAATTCCCGCAGCCGCTCGGCAACGCGCTCGTCGATCGCTTCGGCTTCGCGGCCGGTCAAGAGCGCGATCCCTTCGTCGATGGTTCGAATCGGGAAAATCTTGAAGCGTCCATCGGCGATCGCCGCGACAACGTCGCCGCGCAATACGAGATTGACAACGTTGGCGGCCGGAATCAGAACGCCTTGATCTCCTGTCAGGCCGCGGGCACGGCAGATATCGAAGAAGCCTTCGATCTTCTCGTTAGCGCCGCCGATCGCCTGCACCTGGCCGAACTGATTGACCGAGCCGGTCACGGCAAAGCCTTGCCTGATCGGGATGCCGGCGAGGGCGGACAGCAGCGCGTAAAGCTCGGCGGACGAGGCGCTGTCGCCATCGACGCCGCCATAGGATTGTTCGAACACGAGCGACGCCGAAAGCGCGAGCGGTCCATCGGCGGCATATTTCGCGCCGAGATAGCCGGACAGGATATAGACGCCTTTGGAGTGCAGGGGCCCGCCGAGCTCGACGCGCCGTTCGATGTCGATGACTTCGCCGCGGCCGACGCGCACGCGCGCCGTGATGCGCGACGGCTTGCCAAATGCGAAATTCCCCAGCTGCAGAACCGACAGGCCGTTGACCTGGCCCACGGCTTCGCCGGCCGTGTCGATCATGACCCAGCCGCGCTCGATCTGCTCATGAACGCGTTCGCGCATGTGATCGGCGCGGCCGATGCGCGTGTCGATCGACTTCTGCACTTCGACTGACGTGACGACCTTGCGCTCAACCTCGCCTGCCCAGTAATCCGCTTCGCGAAGTAGATCGAGAACGTAGGCGAAGCGGGCCGAAAGCCGCTCGCGATCCTCGACCATGCGGGCGCTGTGCTCGATGACGCGCGCGACCGCGCCGGCGTCGAAGGCGCGCAGCTTTTCGCGCCGGCACAAGGTCGCGATCAGGCGCGAATAGTGCGGCAGCATCTCGGCCGAGGGCGCCAGTCGGTCGCTGAGTTCGGCCTGCACCTTGAACAATTCGGGAAATTCCGGATCGTAGGCGCTGAGCATGTAGTAAAGCATCGAATCGCCGACCAGGACGATCTTGGCGTCGAGCGGAATCGGCTCCGGCTCGAGCGTGACGACGCTCGAATAGCCAAGCCGCTGGGCGACCAACTCGATGCGGATCTGTTGGCTCAACAGCGTGCGTTTGAGCTCTTCATAGGCCAGAGGCTGCATCAGCAGCTTGCGCAGGTCGAGGACGAGGTAGCCGCCATTCGCCTTGTGCAAGGCGCCTGGTTTGATGAGCGTGAAATCGGTCGTTAGCTGGCCGAGTTGCGCCGCGTATTCCACCCGGCCGACGAGGCTCATGAACGTCGGGGCATCGTCGAAAACGACCGGCGCGCCGCCGCCGTCGCCATTGTGGACGATGACGTTGACCTGGTAGCGGCGAAACGGATTCGCATCCTCGCCGCCGACAAGTTCGTTGGGATTGTGGACCAGGGAATGAATCGCCGGCGCCTGGCCGGTTGTGCCGCCCGTGCCCGAGGCCGCGGCTTTGAGAAAATCGAACACGTTGCGGATGACGTCGTCGCGCACGCATTGCAAATACGCCAATACGCCGGGAAAACCGGCGAACGCTTCGCGCAGCGGCGCGATCCGATGATCGACGACGCGCTCGGCGGCGCTGCGATTGAGCGCGCGCAGGCGCTCGAGGCTGTCCTTCTGCCAGGCTTGGATTTGCCGGAACAATGCTTCGAGTTGCGGCTCCATGTCCGCGATGTTCTTGCCGATAGCCTCGCGCTCGGACTGCGGCAAGGCGTTGAAAGCGTCGGGCGCAATGATTTGCCCGAGCCGCATTGGCACGAAGACGAAGCCGGCCGGCGATTGGCCGAGCGCCAGGTTCTTGTGTTGTGCCACCTCGCGCAATTCCTTGAAAGCGCGATCCTGGCGCTCTTTCAGCTCGTTTTCGATGAGGTTGCGGCGCGAGTGGTATTCTTCGTTCTCGAAGGCGGCGGGAATCGCGACCCGCAGATCTTCGACAAGCCGCGCCATCGTCTCGCGGAACGGCAGCGCGCGGCCGGCGGGCAGCTTAAGGGCCTTCGGCTTGTATGGTTCGTCGAAATTGTGGATGTAGCACGAATCGTCGGGCCGCGGCTGCGAGGCCGCCGCGCGGCGGAGGAATTCGCCGATCAATGTGTATCGGCCCGAACCCGGCGGCCCGAGCACAACGATATTGTAGCCCTTGTGGCGGATATCGATGCCGAACTTGACCGCGCCGACGGCGCGCGGCTGGCCGACGATCTCTGCAACATCGGGCAAGTCGTCGGTGGTGCGGAACCCGAGCGACGCGGGATCGCAAACGAAGCGAACCTGCTCGGCGCTCAGCGGTCGTGGCAGTGCCATATTCAGCCGGCCCGGTCTTCGCGCTCGGCTTGCGCTTCGAGTTCGTCCATTTCGGCGTCGCTCAGTCCAAAATGATGGCCGATTTCGTAAATCATCGTATTGCGGATGATCGACCGCAGGTCGAAACCCGAATCCTCATGATAAGCCAGGATCGGCTGGCGATATAGGAATATCATATCGATAGTGGGCGCCGGATCGGCGACGCTCTTTTCGCCGATGGCAATGCCTTGATAGAGGCCGAGTAGGTCGTAGGGCGAGGTAAATCCCATTTCCTCCAGCACCTCGGCTTCGGGCCATTCGGCAACGCGGACGACGACGCCTTCGGTCCAACGCCGCAATTCCGCCGGAATCAAATCGTAACACTCAAGCGCGATCCGGTGCATGTCCTCAATCGCCGGACCGTCGAACTCAAGCTCCCAATCGGGGTCGCTGGGGGGTGAAGCGGTGGACATGACCGGACCTTAACGCGGCACTGTGCTATCGCCAATACGAAGTCTTGGCGCTAAGGTTTCGAAACGGAAGAACGATCGCAAGCAACGACCGCCCAAGGCGGCGTCATAGGAACCGGGCGGGTACGCCCGGGGGCCTTCCAGGGAGGAAGTTCAATGCCGGCGCGTTTGGCGCGATTGGAGGGCGAAGCACGGCACAAGGCCGTTGCCAGGCTCAGCGGCTGGCGCAACGTCGAGGCGCGCGACGCCATCGCCAAGGATTTCCAATTCGAGGACTTCAACGAAGCGTTCGCCTTCATGACCCGCATTGCGCTAAAGGCCGAGCGGATGGATCACCATCCCGAATGGAGCAATGTCTACAATCGGGTTTCGGTCGTCCTTGCTACTCATGATTGCGGCGGCGTGAGCGCGCGCGATGTCGAACTGGCGGAGTTCATCGACCATGTCGCGGCATAAGTCCCGAAACATGGCGGCGGCTCGACGCTTTGCCCTCGCGTTCGCCCTGACCGCCATTGCCGGTGCCGCGGCCTATTCGCAGCAGGCCGGGCTCGATTTGTTCGCCACGGGATCGGCGTCCGATCAGCGCCTGAAGGCAACGGCGCGGCCGTCGGCGGCGCCGCTATCGCTGCGGGCGCCGCAGCTCGAAGACGCCCTGCTTGAAAGTCTGCCGCCGGCACGCCTGGTCGAGCGGGCGCGCGGCGGCGACCCGGCGGCGCATTATCTGCTCGGCCTGATCTACCTTGCCGGCGAGCGGGCGCCGCGCGACCTGGTCGAGGCCTTTGCCCATATTCGGATCGCGGCCGAAGCCGGGCATCCGCGATCGGTGCCGCTGCTGTTCAGCCTGGGCGCGCGCCTGACCGCGACGGAGCATGTCCGCGCCGGCGACCGGGCCGCCGTGCTTCGCCAACAGACCCGCCAGGACTGAGCCGCACCGCCATTCCTTGTCTCCCGCCTATCGGCAGTCTATCTCTCAGCGATGGATACTGTCCTCGATAGCGCCGCGCCGGCGGCAACTTCGTCTGCCATGGATGCGCGGCCAAGCCTTGTCGGCTTGACGCGCGACGAGCTGGCCGCGGTGGTGCGCGAGCTTGGCGAGCCGGCGTTTCGCGTCAAGCAAATCTGGCACTGGATCTACAATCGCGGCGTCACCGATTTCGCCGCCATGACCAGCATCGCCAAGGGCTTGCGCCAACGTCTCGCCGAGCGCTTTACGCTCGATCGGCCGCGGGCGGTGCAATCGCTCGTGTCGGTGGATGGCACGCGCAAATGGCTGCTGCGCTTTGCCGACAGCCGCGAGGCGGAGTGCGTATTGATTCCAGAAGACGATCGCGGCGCCGTCTGCATTTCGTCCCAGGTCGGCTGCGCGCTAACTTGCAAATTCTGTCACACCGGCACACAACGCCTCGTGCGCAACCTCACCCATGCCGAAATCGTCGGCCAGCTCATGGTGGCGCGCGACACTGTCGGCGAATGGCCGACGCCGGTCGAAGACCGCGCGATCACCAATATCGTCATGATGGGCATGGGCGAACCCTTGTACAATTACGAAGAGGTCGCGACGGCGTTGCGCGTCGTGATGGACGGCGAGGGCATCGCCATTTCGCGGCGCAGGATCACGCTCTCGACGGCCGGAGTCGTGCCGATGATGAAGCGCTGCGGCGAGGAACTCGGCGTCAACCTCGCGGTTTCGCTGCACGCGGTCAGCGACGAGCTGCGCGACGAGATCGTGCCGATCAACAAGAAACACCCGATCGCCGAATTGCTCGCCGTTTGCCGCGACTATCCCGGCGTCAACAACGCGCGGCGCATCACTTTCGAATACGTGATGCTCAACGGCATCAATGACAGCGCCGGCGAGGCGCGCGAACTGGTCCGGCTGCTGAAAGGCATTCCGGCCAAAGTAAACCTGATTCCGTTCAATCCCTGGCCGGGCGCGCCCTACGAATGCTCGTCGGCCGACGCCATTCAGCGCTTCGCCAACATCGTGCATGAGGGCGGCTTGGTCGGCACCGTCCGCACGCCGCGTGGCCGCGACATCTTCGCCGCCTGCGGCCAGCTCAAAAGCGCCAGCGAGCGGGTGCGGCGCACCAAAGTGCCTGCGGCGGCCCCAACCGAATAGCCGGCGGCATCGCGATTGACCAAACGGCGGCCAGGATTAAAACTGGCGCGGCCGAAAATGGAAATAGAGTCATGACCAGCGACATTCTCCGCCAAGCCCGTGTCGACCTTGCCGCGTCCCTGCGTTGGGCGGAGCGGCAGGGGTTCAGCGAGGGCATCTGCAATCATTTCAGCTTCATGGTGCCGGGGCACAACGATCGATTCCTGATCAATCCGCAGGGCTGGCATTGGCGCGAAATAACCGCAAGCTCGCTTCTATTGGTCGATAAGGACGGTAAGCTGCTCGAAGGCGGCTCGCCGCCCGAGCCGACCGCCTTCTTCATCCATTGGCGACTGCACCGCGCCGCGCCGCATGCGCGCTGCGTGCTGCACACGCACATGCCATGGGCGACGGCGCTGTGCATGCTCGACCAGCCCGAATTGCTGCCGATCAGCCAGACCTCGCTCATGTTCCACGATCAGGTCGCCTACGATCCGGACTATCGCGGCTTGGCGCTCGACGAGGCCGAAGGCGACCGCATGGCGTCGAAGCTCGGCAACAAGCAGGTGCTGATGCTTGCCAATCACGGCGTCATCGTCACCGGCAGCACCGTGCACGAAGCCTATGACCGACTCTACTACTTGGAACGAGCCTGCATGCACCAAGTCATGGCGCTGAGCACGGGCAAGAAACTAAAGCACATTCCGCCCGAAATATGCCGCCTGACGCTGCAGCAAATGAACAAGGGCGCGCTGCAGACCGACCACCATTTCGAGGCGCTGAAGCGCGTCCTCGACAAGGAAGCGCCGGATTACCGGCACTAACGGCCGCAAGCAAGCGGCTCAATCGCCGCTCGCCCCGCATCGATCGGGATTGCGACGCTTTTTTCCCGATCCGGACGGACGCGACCGGCAATACCTACTTCCCCTTATACCCCGGCTTCCGCTTGTCGATAAACGCGCTGAGCGCTTCCATGTGATCTTCGGTGCTGTGCGCCAGGGCTTGGTTGGCGGCGGCGAGGTCGAGGAAGTTGGCGAGGTCCATGGCTTCGCCGGCGCGCAGCAGGCGCTTGGCTTGACGCACGGCGCGCGGCGGTTTCGCGGCGATGCCGGCGGCGAGGGCGCGGGCTTCGCTCATCAGCGCCTCGGGCGGCACGACCTTGAGGACGAGGCCGCGCGCCAGTGCCTCGGCGGCGCCGATCAGGCGGCCGGTGAAGGTCATTTCCGCCGCCGCCTGATAGCCGATGCGGCGCGGCAGGAACCACGAGCCGGCGTCGCCGGCGATGATGCCGAGATTGATGAACACCTCGCCGAACTGCGCCGTGGTCGAGGCGAGGCGCAAGTCGCACATGAAGGCAAGATCGCAGCCGGCGCCCATGGCCGGGCCGTTGACCGCGGCGATGGTGGGGATGTCGAGATTGTACAGCGCCTTGGGAATGCGCTGCACGCCGCGCCGGTAGCCGTCGTTCACGTCGATCGGCGCACCGGCGAAAATGCTGCTCTTGTCGCGCATCGCCTTCACGTCGCCGCCCGAGGAGAAGGCCGTGCCGGCGCCGGTGAGAATGAGGACCGAAATCGCCGGATCGGCCTCGGCATCGGCGAGGGCGGCGAGGAGGGCGTCGATCGTCGCGACCTCGGTGATTGGATTGCGCTTGTCGGGCTCGTTCAAGGTAACGGTGCAGACGCGGTCGGCTTTATCGACGAGAATTTTGGACATAGGGATTTCACCACGGAGGCACGGAGGTTTGGAGACCCAGGAATATAAGCGCGCGCGCGGCGCGCCAAACCATAAAATTTGCTCCGTGCCTCCGTGTCTCCGTAGTTTTCTTCGCTTCCGCCCTCGGCTAGGTTCGCGGTATGACCCTCATCTATCACATGTGCCGGCGCGACGAGTGGGCGCGGGCGGCGGCCGGCGCCTATCGCGGTAGCTCGCAGGATATCGCCGACGGATTTATCCATTTTTCGACCGCCGCGCAGATCGTGGAGTCGGCGGCCAAGCACCGCGCCGGGCAGGCGGACCTCGTTCTCGTCGCCGTCGATGCCGCGCGCTGCGGCGCGGCGCTCAAATGGGAGTCGTCCCGCGGCGGCGCGCTGTTCCCGCACCTCCACGGCCCGATCCCGCGCGACGCCGTGGTTGGCGTGCGCGATCTCCCGCTCGGCGCCGACGGCCGGCACGTGTTTCCGCGGCTGGAAAGTTGAAGGAACTACAGAGACACAGAGGCACGGAGAAGGGAGAAGATGCGCCTTCGGCGCGAAATACTTTACTATGCGCCTCTGTGGCTCAAACTTTTCTTCCGGCAATAAACTAGTGCGGATGCCTGATGCTCTACCGCCTTCTCCGCCCGTTGATCTTCGCGCTCGACGCGGAAACCGCGCATCGCTGGACCGTGCGGACGTTGCGCGCCGCCGGCTCGACCGAGGCCGCGCCGGACGACCCGATTCTGTCGCAAGAAATTTGGGGCCGGCGCTTTGCCAATCCGGTGGGCCTGGCGGCGGGCTTCGACAAAGAGGCCGAGGTCGTCGCATCCGCGCTTGGCCTGGGCTTCGGCTTCGTCGAGGCGGGCGGCGTGACGCCGCGCCCGCAGCCGGGCAATCCGCGCCCGCGCCTGTTCCGCCTCGCCGAGGACCGCGCCGTCATCAACCGCATGGGCTTCAACAGCGGCGGACTCGCGGCCTTCGCCGAGCGATTGGGCGAATTCCGGCGCCGCCATCCGGCGCCCGCGGGCCTTGTCGGGGTCAATCTCGGCAAGAACAAGAACACGCCCGGCGAGCGCGCCGCCGAGGACTATGCCGCCGGTGCCGCGTGTCTCGCGCCGCTTGTCGATTTTCTCGTCGTCAACGTCTCCTCGCCAAATACGCCCGGCTTGCGCGCGCTCCAGGATCCGGTAGAACTGGTGAAAATCATCCGCGCGGTGCGGGCGGCCATGGCGGAGGCGACGCGGGCATCGGTCGGGGCGGGTCCGAGACCCGCCCCTACGGAATTGCATCGATCGGTGCCCTTGCTCTTGAAACTGGCGCCCGACCTTGCCGCCGAGGACAGGGCCGAGGTCGCGGCGCTCGCGCTCGCCGAAGGCGTCGACGGACTCGTTATCGCGAACACGACGATCCAGCGTCCGGCTTCGCTCGCGAGCCGGCACAAATCCGAGGCTGGCGGCCTTTCGGGCGCGCCGCTCAAGGTCTTGGCGCTCGACGCGCTGCGGGACTTCCGCCGCCTCACCGAGGGGCAAATCCCGCTGATTGGCGTGGGCGGTATCGCTTCGGGCGAGGACGCCTATCGCCGCATCCGCGCCGGCGCCTGCCTGATCCAGCTCTACACGGCGCTCGTCTACGAAGGCCCCGGTCTCGTGGCGCGCATCAAGCGCGATCTCGCCGTCCGGTTGCGCAGCGACGGCTTCGCCAACGTCGCCGCGGCGGTCGGGGCCGAGGATCGTTAGCGGCGGGCGGGGTGGCCAAGAATTGCCACGGCGCCGCGGCAAGCTTATGTCAATCCTTCGCCAACCGGATGAAGTCAATGCCGTATCGCCGTCCACGGACCCACCCGTCGCGTCGCGCCGTCGCGGTCCTTTTGGCGCTCCTGATCGTCGGGCTCGCGCCCGCCGCACCCGCCCGCGCGCAGGCCGCTCTGTTCGAGCCGGTCGCGCGCGTGTTGCAACATCCGCGTTGCACCAACTGCCACGTCGCGGGCGATTTCGTACGCCAGGGCGAACAGGGGCGGCGGCACATCCCCAACGTGCAACGCGGCCCGGACAACAAGGGCGTCGGCTTCCAGCGTTGCGGGACGTGCCACGGCGCGGCCAACAACCCGACGACCGGCGTGCCCGGCGCGCCGAACTGGCAATTTGCGCCGCCCTCGACCAGCGTCGATGGCCTGAGTGCCGGCGACAGTTGCCGCGCCTTGAAAGATCCCGCGCGCAACGGCAATCGCTCTGTCGCCGCCGTGATCGAGCACATGCGCAACGACCCGCTGGTGCGCTGGGCCTGGACGCCGGGGCGGGCGCGCAGCGTGCCGCTCCTCGGCCACGCCGAACTCGTCGCCGCGCTCGAAGCCTGGGCCAATGCCGGTGCCCCCTGCCCGCCGTGACCCGGCGGGGCGGCGGCCTTTCGGGTGTGCCGCTCAAGGTCTTGGCGCTCGACGCGCTGCGGGATTTCCGCCGCCTCACCGAGGGGCAAATCCCGCTGATTGGCGTGGGCGGTATCGCTTCGGGCGAGGACGCCTATCGCCGCATCCGCGCCGGCGCCTGCCTGATCCAGCTCTACACCGCGCTCGTCTACGAAGGCCCGGGTCTCGTGGCGCGCATCAAGCGCGATCTCGCCGGCTTGCTTCGCCGCGACGGATTCAAGAGTGTGGCCGAGGCAGTCGGCGCCGATGAAAATTGAGCGGGCTTGCGGCGCGCGACACTTTTTCTCTGGGCTGCCACGTCGCCGCGATTATGTTCTCCGTCCGATGCCCGATGTTGAAACCTGATGCCGGGAGCCGAAAATGACACACCTGCTCGTCCCATCCTTGCTCCTCATCGTTCTTGTGCTTGCCGGCTGCGGCCGGGGCGAAGATCCGGCGCGCGGCGCCAAGGACGATCTGCGCAGCCTGCGCGACGAGTTGGCGCGGCGCTCGATCGTCATCAACACGGAACTGGGCGGACAGCGTTGACCGATCTCCGCCGGCGGAGACAAGCATCATGAAACCGCTCGACGACGTGCGGCAGATTTCCGCGCTCACCTACGGCTTCATCGCCTCGAAGGCGTTGTTCGCCGCGCTCGAACTCGATCTGTTCAGCAAAATCGCGCGCGGCGCCGCGACGATCGCGGCGCTTGCCGAAGCCACGGGCGTGGCCGCCAACCGGCTTCGCACCTTGTTGACCGCGCTCAAGACCGCGGGCGTGGTGAGCGAAGCCGGCGGCGCATTCGCCAACGCGCCCGCCACGGCCAACTTTCTCGTCGCCGGCGCGCCCGGCGATTTCCGCGACTATATCCGCGTGGTCAATGGCGGCTTTCTCTACGAAGGCATGCGCCACATCGAGAAGAGCCTGCGCGGCGAGCGGGTCTTCCCCAACGGCAGTTTTTACGAGGGCATCGTCTATTCCGAGGGCGGCGTCGGCGGCCCGGCTTTCAGCGCAGCGCAGCACGCGGGCTCGCTCGGCCCGGCAAAATTGATGGCCAAGCGCGTCAAGCTTGGCGAAGCGGCGAAATTTCTCGATGTCGGCGGCGGCAGCGGCGCCTACAGCCTGGCGTTCCTGAAGCAGAATCCAAATCTGCGGGCGACGATCCTCGATTTTCCCGAAACCGTCGACACGGCCAAGCGCTATGCCGCCGAGGCCGGGATGAGCGGCCGCGTCGAACACATCGCCGGCAACGCGATCACGACCGAATGGCCCGCCGGGCAAGACGTGGTGCTCATGTCTTATGTTTGGAGCGCGGTCGGCGCCGACGACATCGCCGTCCTGGCGCGCCGGGCTTTTGCGGCCCTGAAGCCCGGCGGCCTCGTCCTGGTCCACGATTTCATGGTCGACGACGCGCATGAGGGGCCGAATTTCGCGGCCTGGTATCTGCTCGCCGCCATGCTCGACAATCCCCGCGCCGAATGTCTTACGCCGGGATTCGTCGAAGGCATCCTGCGCGCCGCCGGCTTTACCGTCGGCGGCACGGAGCCGATGTTGGATGAGATTACAAGCCTGGCGCGCGCGCGACGCTAGCGACCCACATTTCAACCCGGATTGCCACATGACACTTCCGCATCGCTTGATCGACGGCTATCGCAGTTTTCGCGAGACCCGGCTGCCGATCGAGCAAAACCGCTATCGCGAGCTCGCCGATAGCGGGCAGCAGCCTGAAATCATGGTGATCGGCTGCAGCAACTCGCGGGTTTCGCCGGAGGTCATTTTCGACGCGCGCCCGGGCGAGCTGTTCGTGGTGCGCAACGTGGCCAATCTGGTGCCGCCGTATATGCCGTCCGGGCTCACGCACGGCGTGTCGGCGGCACTGGAGTTCGCCGTCATGGCGCTGCGCGTCAAGCACATCGTCGTGCTCGGTCATGCGCGGTGCGGCGGCATTCGGGCCTCGGTCGAGCAGGAGAAGCCGCTGTCGCCGGGCGATTTCGTCGGAAAATGGATGGCGCTGGTCGCGCCCGCGGTGGCGCAGGTGGGCGCGCGCGGCGATCGTCCGCTGGCGGAATATCTTTCCCAACTCGAGCAAGCCTCGATCGTGAAGACGCTCGACAATCTGACGACGTTTCCCTGCGTGCGCATTCTGACCGAGCGGCAAAAGCTTCAGCTCCACGCCGCCTATTTCGATGTTGCCACCGGCCAGCTTCAATTTCACGACCGGCAATCCGGACAATTCGTGCCGGCCGCGACAGCGTAAGACGGGCTGCCATCGGAGACTGCCATGACCGCCGCGCACGATCTCGTCCGGTTCGCCCAAGCGCTCGATTTCGCCGCGCGCCGCCATGTCCATCAGCGCCGCAAGGGCGAGGCGGCCGAGCCCTATATCAACCATCTCGCCGAGGTGACCGCGCTGGTCGCCGACGCGACCGGCGGCAAAGACGCCGATGTCCTGCTCGCCGCCCTGTTGCACGATTCGATCGAAGATGTCGGCGTGACGCGCGCGGAAATCGAGGCGCTGTTCGGCGAGGGCGTGGCGGCGCTGGTATCCGAAGTCACCGACGACACGACCATCCCCAAGGCGGCGCGCAAGCGTAAGCAAGTCGAAAAAGCGGCGAAATCGTCGAGTCGCGCCAAGTTGATCAAGTGGGCCGACAAGACGAGCAATCTGCGTTCGATCGCGCAAAGTCCGCCGCCGGATTGGAGCGAGACGCGCAAGCGCGAATATTTCGCCTGGGCGCGCGAAGTGGTCGAAGCCGCGGGCCCGGTGGAGCCGGGACTGGAGCGGCAGTTTTGGGAGGCGTACGAGAAAGGCGCTAAATAGGCGATGGTTCCGCCGCTCGCGCCAAGGCGCGTTTCAGCCCCGCGGCGATGGCGTCTGGCTCGCCTGCGGGCAAATGTGCGGCGATGTGATGATCCGGGCGCAGCAGGACAAAATGGCCCGGTTTCGCCTGCAGCATGTCGGCGAGCGTGCCGTCGGGATCGCGGATCGTGCCGAGGCCGTCGGCGGCGCGATCGACGGCGTAGCAGTCGAACGGCGCCTTCGATGCAAGCACGGCGAGCGCGGCGGCATGCCGCGTGTCGCCGGGCGCGAACCACAGTCCGAGGAATTTCGTGCCGCCGCGGGCGAGATCGACGAGATGGCCCGGCGTGCCGTCGGCGAGCATGATCGCCGCATTCGGCGCCGCGCCGCCGCCCGACGAGGTCAAGGGCGAAGCAGGGTAGGCGAAGGGATCGGAGAGCCGGCCGCCGTTGATGAGCGCGCGCGCGAAGGGGTGCGAGCGCGCCAGGCTCAAAACCGCCTTGCGCAAAACGCGTTCGGCCGCGCTTTCCGGATGCATGAAACGGCCGGCACGCGTGGTGAGCCGGATATTGTGCGCCGCCGCCGGCCGGCGCTCGGCGTTGTAGCTGTCGAGCAGCCGCTCCGGCGCCTGGCCGGCGAGCACGAGCGCCAATTTCCAAACCAGGTTTTCAGCGTCCTGGATGCCGCTGTTGCCGCCGCGCGCGCCGAACGGACTCATCAAGTGGGCGGCGTCGCCGAGAAAGAACACGCGGCCGTGGCGCAGTTTGCCGAGCAGGAAGGTGCGGTAATTCCACGGCCCCACCCACACGATCTCGAATTCCCGCTCGGGTCCGAGCATGCCGGCGATGCGCGCGCGCGCCACGGCGGGGTCGCTGACATGGGCGGGGTCGCTGTCGGGCGCCATCTGGAAATCGAGGCGCCACACATTGTCGGCCATGAGATGGCGCCACACGCCGCGGCCGTCGTTGAACGGCGCGTCGATCCAGATCCAGCGCTCGGGCGCGATGTCGTCCTTGAAGCGCACGTCGGTGATGCACCAGCGGTCCGATTTCACCTCCATCGCCGGATCGAGGCCGAGGGCGCGGCGCACGGCGCTGTTGGCGCCGTCGCAGGCGAGGACCCAATCGGCGTCAAGCTCGTAGCGCCCGTCCGGAGTTCTCGACATCGAGCACGACGCCGTTGGCCGCTTGCCGGCAACCGACGACGGCGTTGCGCCAGCGCAGCTCGGTCAGGCCGAGCTCGCGGATGCGGTCGACCAGGAACCACTCGGTGTAATATTGCTGGATGTTGATGAAGGCCGGCTGCTTGTCGCGCGGGTCGGGATCGAGGTTGAAGCGGTAAAGCTCGTCGTTGCCGGAGAAGACGCGGCCGACCGACCAGGTCGTGCCCTTCGCCTTGAAGCGCTCGTAAATTCCGAGCCGGTCGAATATCTGCAGCGACTTGCGCGCCATGCAGATGCCGCGGCTCGAAAAGCCGCGCACGCCCACGGTGTCGTCGTCGTCGAGCAGGACGGTGGCGATGCCGCGCGCGGCGAAATCGCAGGCGGCGGCAAGGCCGGTGAGGCCGCCGCCGACGATGACGATGGGATAGCGCCGCCGCTCGCCGCGCGCGATTTCGGGCGGCGTGACATAGTCGAACACCGGCAAGTCGTAGCCGGACATATCGGCCGTCGCGTTGCGCCGAGTTTCGTTCAATTGCGGACACCGAATTGCGCTGCCGACATTCTAGCCATGCCGCACAGCGAGAAAAGCGGTGCGAGCGAAAGAATATCGGATATGATCCGCAGCGATAGTCGGGGCGGGTCTTAGACCCGCCCCTGCGCATGTAACCGGAAAAGCGAAGCGAGGCGGGCGTTGCGCGTTTACAAGGGTAAATTCAAGGTCGAATGGGCGCATTGCGATGCGGCGGGCATCGTCTTCTATCCGCATTTTTACATGCTGTTCGATCAAGCGAGCGAGCGGCTGTTCTCGGCCAATGGCCTGTCCTATGCCGAGCTGAAACGCGATTTCGACGCGCCCGGTCTGCCGCTGCTCGAAACCGGCGCGAAATACGCCAATGCCTGCCGCCTGGGCGACGAACTCGCGATCGAAAGCTGGGTCGAATCCTGGGACGGCAAGACTTTCGTCGTCAAGCACAAGCTCACCCACGCCGACGGCCGTCCCGCGCTCGAAGGCTTCGAACGCCGCGTCTGGATCAAAAGCGACGCGACGCGGCCGGCCGGTTTCCGCGCCGCCGAAGTGCCCGAGGCGGCCAAGGCCCGGTTTGTCGAATGACGGCGCCGCTGCGTTTCGCCTTCAACGCGGATTTCGCGCCCTATGCCTGGAGCGACGACGGCAAGCCGCGCGGGCTCGTCATCGAGCGCATCGCGCGAGCTTGTTCCGGTTGGCGCATCGATTGGATCGGCCTCGGCCAAAGCGCGCTTTTTCCCGCGCTCGCCGGCGGCGCGGTCGACGCAATCGCGGGCACTGGCGTCTCGGCGGCGCGCGGCGAGCTTGCCTTTTCCGTACCCATCGCCGCCAGCGGCGGCGCCTGGTTCGTGCCGCGCGACCGCGCTTGGCCCGACGATGACGCGCTTGCCGGCGCCGCCGGCCTAGGCCTGCGCGCGGCAACGCCGCGCATCGGGCCGCTTCATGCCGCGATCGCGCGGCTGTTTCCCGCGCTTGCCTTGATCGATGCCGCCGGCTACCGCGATGCGCTGTCCGCCGCGCTCGACGGGCGCGCCGATGCGGCGGCGCTCAATGTCGATGTCGGTTGGCTTCAAGCCGAGCGCGATTTTCCCGATCGCTTCCGCAAGCCCACACGCTGTTTCATCGATATCCCGCTGGCCCTCGCCATGCGCCGCGACCGCGCGGCGGAGGTCATGCCGCGGTTCAACGAAGCGTTGGCAAATTCAGCCTAGCACGACCGCCGATCTATTTCAGCGCGTCGGCGTTTGCGGGCGGCAGGCAGGCCGCGCCTTGACAGTTTGCGGTCCGCGCATTGCTCCTATCGTCGCGCGCGGCGGGGCCGATCGCCATAATTCCGATCACGGCCGCGCTCAGGAGCAGGAGGTACACGCGTGGATTGATTCGGATGCGGCTCATGGGCATTCGATAAAACGATCGGGTTGTCGTGCAAGCGATTTCGGCGCCGCAAGGTTTCGTTCATCCGGATTAAGAATCGTTGAAATTCCGGCGCGTTAACTCTAGTTTCCGCCGCCGCCGAATTTTCTCGGCCCGTGGAGGACAAGAATGCCCGCCTACCTGTTGGCTAAAATCCAGATTACCGACGCCGAGAAAATCAAAGCGTATCAAGCGGCAACGCCGGCGGCGGTGCAGAAATACGGCGGCCGCTTCGTCGTGCGCGGCGGCGACAAGGTGACGGTCGAGGGCAAGGACGAAAAGCGCCGCGTGGTGCTGATCGAATTCGCCGATATGCAAAAGGCCAAGTCCTTTTGGGATTCGCCGGAATATCAAGCCTGTATCAAGCTGCGCGAGGGCGCCGCGATCTTCGATGCGATGATTCTCGACGGCGTCCAATAGAGCGCCGGGCCGGCCGCCCGCGCGGGGTAATTCGTTCTTAATCGCGATTTACTAGTTTCCGCCCACGGGCGTCTCGCCCGGCCATTGGAGCATGGATGGGCGGAATTCTTGCAAGGTTGGGCCGTGGGCTCCGCGACGGTACGTGGGTGGCGCCGCGGCGCATCCGCGTCTATGGGTTGATGTTCATTGTCGCTTTTGCGATCGCGCTGATCGAACTCGTCGCCACCGCGAACGGGATTAATGATCGCCTTGGCCGGCCGATCGGCACCGATTTTTCCAATATCTACGCCGCGGGCACCTATGCGATCGAGGGCGACGGTCTTTCGCCGTTCGACCCGGAACGCCAGTTTACGCGCGAGAAGACGATCTTCGGCCCGAAAACGATGTTTTTCGGCTGGCACTATCCGCCGTTTTTTCTGCTCCTGGCGGGCGCCTTGGCGATGCTGCCCTATCTGCTCGCTCTGTTCGTGTGGCAGGCCGCGACTTTGGCGCTTTACGTCACCGCGATGCGCAAAGTTCTGCCGCGGGCCGAGGTCATTGTCCCCGCGCTCGCGTTTCCGGCGGTATTCATCAACCTCGCGCATGGCCACAATGGCTTCCTCACCGCGGCGCTGTTTGCCGGCGCGCTACTGTTGCTCGACCGTCGCCCGATCTTCGCCGGGATCATGATCGGGCTGCTCGCCTACAAGCCGCAATTCGGCGTGCTCATCCCGCTGGTCTTGGTCGCGACCGGCCGCTGGCCCGTCGCCGCCGCGGCGACCGCGACTGTGCTGGCCCTGTCCGCGATCGTCACCGTCGTTTTCAGCGTCGATGTCTGGCACGCTTTCCTGGCATCGACCGAATTTTCGCGCAAGGTCGTGCTCGAGGCGGGCAGCACCGGCTGGCACAAAATCCAAAGCGTGTTCTCCGTGGCGCGGATGTGGGGCGGCTCGATTTCGCTTTCCTATGCGGCGCAGGGCACCGTCACGCTCTTGCTGGCCGGCGCCGTCATCTGGCTGTGGCGCTCGCAGGCGGCGCATGCGCTTAAGGCTGCCGCCCTGTTGATTGCCGCGCTCCTCGCGACTCCGTACAGCTTGGACTACGACCTGGTGGTGATGGCGCCGGCGATCGCCTTCTTCGTCGCGCACGGTCTGGCGCAAGGCTTCCGGCCCTGGGAGAAGAGCCTGTTGGCCTTCGCCTGGGCCACGCCGGTGGCGGCGCGCACCGTCGCCATGCATACATTCGTGCCGATCAGCGTGCTTGCAATGCTGGCGCTCATGTTGCTCATCTTGCACCGCGCCGTTCACGATCTTGCCTTGGCGCGCAACAGCCCGAATCACGCTGTGCCAGCCGCGTCATATTGAGCCGGGGCAAGCGGTTGACAGGGCATGGGCCGTTTCCTATGGTCCGCCGCGATATTTCGGCCGCCCAGCCTTCCGGCGGCCGGTTTTGTTTGGGATTGAAGCCATGAAAATCGTCAGCTCGTTGAAGACCATCAAGAAGCGGCACAAGAATTGCCGTATCGTGCGCCGTAAGGGCCGCATTTTCGTCATCAACAAGAGCAATCCGCGCTTCAAGGCCCGCCAGGGCTAGCTGCCGGCGCGCCCGAGGGTGCTTGCCTCGACGCAAGCCCGCGCGCATCTTGCTGGGGCCTAAAAGCGGGTCCTGCCCATGAAAATGCCTGAGCCGGATGAGGGCGTGCTGGCGCGCCGCGCCGCCATTGTGGACGCATTGCGGGCCATCGTGCCGGGCGAGGGCGTGATCGACAGCGAAGCCGGGCGCCGGCCATTCGAATGCGACGGGCTCACGGCCTATCGCCAGCTCCCCATGGTCGTCGTCCTGCCCGAGACCACGGCGCAAGTCGTCGAAATTCTCAAATACTGCCTTCGCGAGGGCATCAAGGTCGTGCCGCGCGGCTCGGGCACATCGCTCTCGGGCGGCGCGCTGCCGCTGGCCGACGGAGTCCTGCTCGGGCTGAGCAAGTTCAACCGCATTCTCGAGATCGACTACGCCAATCGCTGTGCCGTGGTGCAGCCCGGCGTCACCAACCTCGCCATCACCCAGGCGGTCGAGGCCGAGGGTTTCTATTACGCACCCGATCCTTCGAGCCAAATTGCGTGCAGCATCGGCGGCAATGTCGCCGAGAATTCCGGCGGCGTGCATTGCCTGAAATACGGCCTGACTACGAACAACGTCCTTGGACTCGAGCTGGTGCAGATGGACGGCACGATCCTCAGCATCGGCGGCAAGCATCTCGACGCGGCGGGCTACGATTGGCTCGGCCTCGTCATCGGCTCGGAAGGCCTGCTCGGCGTCGTCACCGAGGTCACGGTGCGCCTGCTGCACAAGCCCACCGCGGCGCGCGCCATGCTGATCGGATTTCCCACCAGCGAGGCCGCCGGCGACGCGGTTGGCGCCATCATCGGCGCCGGCATCATTCCCGGCGGCATGGAGATGATGGACCGGCCGGCGATCCACGCCGCCGAGGAATTCGTCCACGCCGGCTATCCGCTCGACGTCGAGGCGCTGCTCATCGTCGAGCTCGACGGACCCGCGGTCGAGATCGACTATCTCATCGGCCGGGTCGACGCCATTGCCCGCGCCAAGGGCTCCACCGTGATCCGCGTCAGCGGCAGCGACGAGGAGCGCGCGAAATTCTGGGCCGGGCGCAAGGCGGCGTTCCCCGCCGTCGGCCGCATTTCGCCCGATTACTATTGCATGGACGGGACGATCCCGCGCCGCCGCCTGCCCGAAGTGCTCACGCGCACCGCCGAGCTGTCGCAAAAATACGGTCTGCGCGTCGCCAATGTGTTCCATGCCGGCGACGGCAATCTGCATCCGCTCATCCTCTACGACGCGAACAAGCCGGGCGAGCTGGAGCGCGCCGAGGAATTCGGCGCCGACCTGCTGCGCCTCTGCGTCGAAGTCGGCGGCGTGCTCACCGGCGAGCACGGCGTCGGCGTCGAGAAGCGCGACCTCATGCCGGCAATGTTCAGCGAAACCGATCTGGCGCAGCAGGAGCGGGTGAAATGCGCCTTCGACCCGGCTTCGCTGCTCAATCCCGGCAAGGTGTTCCCGACCCTGCATCGCTGCGCCGAGCTGGGCCGCGTCCACGTCCACAAGGGCGAGACGCGGTTCCCGGATTTGCCGAGATTCTAGTTCAGTGAACCACAGAGACACGGAGGCACGGAGAAGGAACTTGGACGCGCTTCGCGCGCGTGAAACTTTCTCCTCCGTGCCTCCGTGTCTCCGTGGTTCAACTTACTTCGTCGCGTGCGGCAACCGTGACTGACACGCTCTCGCCCGACTTCGATCGACCGCGTCCTTGCTGCGGTGCAGGACGCGCTGGTCAGCGAATTGCCGCTGGAAATCCGCGGCGGCGGAACGAAGCGCGGGCTTGGCCGGCCGCAGGATTCCAACCGCGTTCTCGATCTCGCCAGGCTTGCCGGAATCGAACTCTATGAACCCGACGAGCTGGTGCTGAGCGCCAAGGCGGCGACACCGTTACGCGAGATCGAGGCGCGGCTCGCCGAGCAGAAGCAGATGCTCGCCTTCGAGCCGCCGGATTACGGGCCGATCTACGGCCTGCCGGCGGGCGGGCAGACCCTGGGCGGCGTCATTGCCTGCAATCTCGCCGGGCCTCGGCGCATCAAATCGGGTGCCGCGCGCGATCATTTCCTGGGCTTCCAGGCGGTGAGCGGGCGCGGCGAAATCTTCAAGGCGGGCGGGCGGGTGATGAAGAATGTCACCGGCTACGATCTGCCCAAGCTGCTGTGCGGCTCGATGGGCACGCTCGCCGTGCTCTGCGAGATCACGGTCAAGGTGCTGCCGGCGCCGGAGAAGGCGCGCACCGTTCTCGTTTACGGTCTGGGCGACGACGAAGCGCGCGACGCGATGGCGGCGGCGCTCAATTCGCCGCACGAGGTTTCCGCCGCGGCGCATCTGCCCGAAGCCGTGGCGGCGCGCTCAACCGTCGGCTATGTGCGCGCCGAGCGCCAATCCGTCACCGCGATCCGGGTCGAAGGTCCCGGACCCTCGGTCGACTATCGCTGCAAGGCGCTGCGCGAATTCCTAGGCAAGGCCGGGCGCACCGAGGAATTGCACAGCATGAACGCCGCCAAGCTGTGGCACGAAATCCGCGACGTGGCGGCGCTGCTACCCGATGCGGCGCGCGATTTGTGGAAACTCTCCGTGCCGCCGTCGCTCGGCGCCGCGGTCATGGCGTCGCTCGCCTTCGGCCACGGCTTCGACCGCGCGCATTATTTCTACGATTGGGGCGGCGGTCTGATCTGGCTCGCGGCGTCGCCCGGCAATCCGGAGGCGACCGCCGCCGCGATTCGCGCCGCGATCCAGCCGAGCGGCGGCCACGCGACGCTGATCCGCGCCCCCGCCGAAACCCGCGCCCGCCTCGCCGTTTTCCAGCCCGAACCTCCGGCGCTCGCAGCACTCGCGCAACGAATCAAGGAGGCATTCGATCCCAAGGGCATTCTCAATCCGGGGCGGGCTGCCTAGCGATGCAGACCAATTTTTCTCTCGCGCAGCTCGCCGACCCGGACATCCAGGAAGCCGACAAGATCCTGCGCGCTTGCGTGCATTGCGGGTTTTGCACCGCGACTTGCCCGACCTATGTCCTGCTCGGCGACGAACGCGACAGTCCACGCGGGCGGATTTATCTCATCAAGAACATGTTGGAGAACGACGCCAAGCCCGATGCCGAGACGGTGACGCATGTCGATCGCTGTCTTTCGTGCCTCTCGTGCATGACGACGTGCCCCTCGGGCGTGCATTACATGCACTTGGTCGACCAGGCGCGGGCGCGGATTGAAAAATCCCACGCCCGGCCGATCGGCCAGCGGCTGATGCGGCGCGCGCTCGCCGCGGTGCTGCCCTATCCGAGCCGCTTTCGCCTTGCGCTAATGGCGGCCGGCCTCGGCCGGCTCGTTGCCTTTGCCTTGCCCAAGCCGCTGCGCGCCATGCTCGCCCTCGTGCCCAAGGCGGCGGCGACGCGCTCGCCGGTCGATCGGCCGCAAACATTCCCGGCCGAGGGCACGCGGCGCCGGCGCGTGGCGCTGCTCACCGGCTGCGCCCAAAGCGTGCTCGATCCCGGGATCAACGAAGCGACGGTGCGACTGCTGACGCGGCTCGGCGCGGACGTTGTGGTGGCAAAGGGCATGGGCTGCTGCGGCGCGCTGGTGCATCACATGGGCCAGGCCGAGGAAGCGCATCTCCAAGCCAAGCGCAATATCGATGCCTGGCAGCGCGAGATCGACACAGGCGGGCTCGACGCCATCGTCATCAACACCTCGGGTTGCGGCACGACGGTGAAGGATTACGGTTTCATGTTCCGCGCCGATCCCGCCTATGCGGTGAAGGCGGCGCGTATTTCGGCGCTGGCGCGCGACGTGACCGAACTCGTGCACGATCTCGGCCTCGGCGCCGCGCGCGCGCCCGAAGCCTTGACCGTTGCCTATCATTCGGCGTGCTCGATGCAGCATGGCCAGGGCCTTCACAACCAGCCGAAAGCGCTGTTGGCGCAGGCCGGCTTTGCCGTCCGCGACGTGCCCGAAGGACATCTCTGTTGCGGCTCTGCGGGAACCTACAATGTGCTGCAGCCTGAGCTGGCCACGCGGCTGCGCGACCGCAAGGTCAACAACATTGAAAGCCTTGCGCCCGATGCGATCGCCACCGGCAATATCGGCTGCATGATCCAGATCGGGGCGGGGACGCGGATTCCCATCGTCCACACGGTCGCGCTGCTCGATTGGGCGACCGGCGGACCCAAGCCCCAAGCCCTGCATACGGGATCGTGAATTCGCTTGAATTGCCCGGCATGGAGCGGGGCTCTATGGTAGTAGCCGTCACTGAATTCCGAGTGGGAGAGCCCGATGCTGATCAAGAGTCCGCGTGGTTGGGAAAAGCCGGAAAGTGCGGTTACGCCTGAGCACCTGTTTCGCGGCCGTCGCGCGCTGATCAAAGGCCTGGCCGCCGGCCCGCTGCTGCTCGGCGCCTCGTCGCTGTTGGCCGGCGACGCTTTCGCGCAGGAAAAGATCGCCGCCGATCCTTCCGCCGGGCTCTATCCGTTCACGAAAAACGACAAATACAAGCCGCCGCGCGCGCTGACGCCCGAGAAGGAGGCGTCGACCTACAACAACTACTACGAATTCGGATCGAGCAAGCGCATTTATGATGAGGCGAATGCGTTGCCAATCCGGCCCTGGGAAGTGTCGATCACCGGCATGGTCGAGCAGCCGATAAAGCTCGGCATCGACGATCTCATGGCCAAGATGAAGCCGCATCTTGAAGAGCGCATTTATTCGCATCGCTGCGTCGAGGCGTGGTCGATGGTGGTGCCGTGGGCCGGCTTCGAGATGAAGCACCTGCTCGCCCTCGCCAAGCCGCTGTCGAGCGCCAAATTTCTGGTGATGAAGACTTTCTTGAATCCCAAAGTGGCGCCGGGCCAGCGGCAAAGCTGGTTCCCGTGGCCCTACACCGAGGGCCTCACCATGGACGAGGCGAACAACGAGCTGACCTTCCTGGTCACCGGCGTTTACGGCAAGCCGGCGCCGCGCTCGATGGGTGCGCCCCTGCGCATCGCGTTGCCGTGGAAATACGGCTTCAAGGCGATCAAGGGCATCGTCAGCTTCGAGCTTACCGATAAGCGCCCGGTCTCGTTCTGGGAGAAGCTACAGGCGAGCGAGTACGGCTTCTGGGCCAACGTCAATCCCGACGTGCCGCATCCGCGCTGGAGCCAGGCGACCGAACAGGTGCTGGGCGCCAGCGAGCGGGTCAAGACCGTGATCTGGAACGGCTACGGCGAATACGTCGCCCACATGTATGCGGGCATCAAAGGCGAAGCGCTCTTTATGTAGCCGAGGTTTTCATCTCGCGTTCGCCGACCATCTCGAAGTCGCGGATACCGAGCTGGGCATGGAAGATTTCCAGATAAGCGGGCCGCTTTTCGAAGCCTTTGGCCCTTTCCGCGGCGAGTTCGCGGCGTTTGGCGATCGTCGCCGCGGCGTCGACGCGCAGCGGATCGGTTTCGAGGACCACGCCGTAAACGCGCTCGGCATAGTCGCGCGACATGCGCTCTTCGCGCACATCGGCCAGGACCATGCCGGGATCGCGTTCCAACGGATCGCCCCGGCCGCCGCCGCCGGCGGCGATGTGGCAGAACACGTCGTTTCGCCTGAGCGTCACCGCGTCCATCGGCATGACGGGCATGGTCCGCCGCAAGCCGCCCGAGCCGATGAAATTCCATGACGGCGTGCCCGGCGCGCCGCCTTCGAGCGCATAAGGCAGGTAGCGCCGCCGGTCGGAGCGCATGACCAAAACCGCCTCGTCGCCGAGCAGCTTGTATTCGCGCAGGAAGGCCGGCGCGCCGCGGAACTTGCCCGGTCCGCCGCTGTTTTCGACCATGCCGTAGCGCGTGACCTCGACCGGATAGAGCGCTTCGATCATCTCGATCGGCTGGTTGGTGAGATTGCCGCCCGGATTGGGAATGCCGAATTCGCCGTCGCGGTCGTGCATGGCGCCCCAGCTTCCGGCCATGGTCTCGCTGCACACGAAGCGGCGGCCCTCGTGAAAGCCGCTGATGATCGGGAACGTGACGCCGCCTTCGCCCGCCGCCGGCACGCGCTCGGGTACGATCTGCGCGAAAGCTCCCAGCAGCACGTCGATGGCGCGCCAGCCGACGATGGCGCGGGCCGCGCAGGCCGCCGGCAGCACCGGATTGACGATCGTGCCCGCGGGCAAGATCTGGCGGATCGGCCGCAAATAACCCTCGAAATTCGGCACCTCGGCGCGCGCGATGCATTTCAGGATCAAATTCGCCGCCGATTTCACGAAGGGCGACGGGCAATTGATGGCCCCCGGCACTTGCGGCGCCGAGCCGGTCCAATCGAACACGATATCGCCCCCGTCGATCGTGACCGCGACCTTGAGCGCCAGCGGCTCGGGCGTCTCACCCAGACCGTCGATGTAATCGGTGAACGACCAAGTTCCGCTCGGTAACGCGGCGATCTCGGCGCGCATCATGCGTTCGGCGTGATCGTGCAGTTCGTCGAGCAGGCGGCGGAAATTCGCGCTGCCGTGCCGCCCGATCAGCGCGCGCATTCCCTTGTCGGCCGTTTTGCACGCCGCGATCTGCGCCCGCATGTCGCCGGCCAGCTTGTCGGGCATGCGCGTATTTTTCGCCATGATCTTGAAGAAGGTTTCGTTCGGCCGGCCTTCCTCATAGAGCTTGAGGATCGGGAGGCGCAGGCCTTCCTGGAAAACCTCGGTGGCGTAAACCGCGGTGCTGCCCGGCGCGATACCGCCCATGTCGATCTGGTGCACGAGGGTGCAGGCGAAGCCTTCGAGTTCGCCAGCGTGGAACACCGGCTGGACGATATAGACGTTGGGAATATGCATCCCGCCCGCGCCGTAGGGGTCGTTCCAGACGAACATGTCGCCCGGCCGGATGTTGCCGCGATATTCCGCGAGCAGGCATTGCATCGCATCGGGGAACGAGCCGAGATGCAGCGCCATGGTCAGCCCATGCGCCACCGCGCGGCCCTCGCGGTCGCACAGCGCGGTCGAGTAGTCCATCGAATCGCGCACGATCGAGGAATAGGCCGTGCGCATGATGACGAGCGCCATCTCGTCGGCGATGGATGAAAGCGCGTTCTTGAGCACTTCGAGCGTGATCGGGTCGCTGACGTTGCGCATGGCGGTCACTCGCGGCGTAAGTCGATATTGGCGGCGCCGTCGAGCGCGGCGCGCCAGCCCGGCGGCACGATGCAAGTCGCATCGTATTCTTCGACGATGAGCGGGCCTGGACGCGTCGCCGCACCGAGCGCGGCGCGGCCGATGACGGGAATTTCGAGCGCGCCGTAGCCGGCGCCGAAATAGGCGATGCGCTTCGTCTCCGGTGCCGCCGCGGCGAGCGGCTTGGGCATGGATCGAGCCGCCCGCGCCGCGCGCCATTTGACGCGCAGGGTAACGCATTCGACCGCCTCGGCCTCGGCGCGGTGGCCGTAGGTTCGCGCATGTTCGGCGCCGAAGGCTTCGGCCATGGCAGCAAGGTCCGGCGATCCGTCGGCGCGCGCGCAAAACGGCACGGGCAGCTCATGCGCCTGGCCGGAATAGCGTAGATCGGCGAAACGCTGCGCGGCGCTTTCGTCCGCCGCCATGCCTTCCTCGGCCAGATCGCCGGCGATCTGCCGTTCGAGCCGCGTATAGCCGGCGGCGATTTCGGCGGCGGCCGATTCGTCCAGGCGCCGCAACAACGCTTGGCTGCGCTCGATTTCAAAATCGGCGAGCAAGAGTCCGTAGGCGCTGAACACGCCCGGACCCGGCGGCACCAGGACGCGCCGCATCTCCAGCAAGTCGGCGATGGCGCAGGCCACGACCGGCCCGTTGCCGCCGAACGCAAAGAGCGTGAAATCGCGCGGATCGCGGCCGCGATAGGTCGAAACCGCCTTGACCGCGCGCACCATCGTGCCGCACGCGACCTGATATATGCCGTGCGCGGCATCGAGCAGATTGCGGCGGATCGGCGCCGCGATGCGCTCCGCCAAATTAGCGCGCGATTTCGCGGCGTCGAGCCTCAACCCGCCGCCGATGAGATAATCGGGATTGATATAGCCGAGGGCGAGGCAGGCATCGGTAAACGTCGGTTCCGTGCCGCCGCGATCGTAGGCGACCGGGCCGGGCAGGGCGCCGGCGCTTTTCGGTCCGACATGGAGCAATCCGCCGGCATCGAGCGACACGATGCTGCCGCCGCCGGCGCCGATCTCTGAAATGTCGATCACCGGCAGCTTTAGGGCATAGCCGCCGCCCATCACCAGCTTGCTGCTGAGATTGATGCCGGCGCCGACTTCGTAGTCGGCGGTGCGCGCGACCCGGCCGGCTTCGACGATCGAGGCTTTCGCCGTCGTGCCGCCCATGTCGAGCGTCAGGCAATCGCCGAGCGCGGCGCTGACCTTGGCGGCGCCGATCACGCCCGCGGCCGGACCCGATTCGACGATATAGGCCGGCCTCTCCCCGGCGGCGCGCGCCGACATGACGCCGCCATCCGATTTCATGATGTCGATCGGCGCCGCGACGCCGATGGCGGCGAGATGCCGGGCGAGCGATTCGAAATAACGGCGCAGGCCAGGGCCGAGATAGGCATTGATGACGGTCGTGCTGGTGCGTTCGTATTCGCGAATTTCCGGCAGGATGTCGCTGGAGCAGGTGATGAAAACGCCCGGCAGTTTTTCGCGCAGCAGCGCCGCCGCGCGCTGCTCGTGCGCGGGATTGGCGTAGGCGTGCAGGAAAGCGATGGCGACGGCCTCGATGCCGGCCTCGCGCAAGCGCTGGGCCGCGATGCCCACATCGGCTTCGTCGAGCGCGACGCGCACCTCGCCCCGCGCGCCCAGGCGCTCGGTGACTTCAAGCCGGAGCCGGCGCGGCACCAGCGGTTCCGGCTTGCGATAATTGAGCGTGTACATTTCCGGAATGCGCAGGCGGCGCATTTCGAGCACGTCGCGAAAGCCGCGCGTCGTGACCAGGCCGGTCACGGCACCCTTGCCTTCGAGAACCGCATTGGTCGCGACCGTGGTCGCATGCACCACGCGCTCGATCTGCGCCGGCGCGGCGCGGACGCCAGCCAGCGCTTCCGCGATCCCCTCGGCGATGCCGCGGCCGTAATCGTCCGGCGTCGTCAGCCGCTTGTGGGTCGCCAAGCTGCCATCGTCGCCGATCAACACGATATCGGTAAACGTGCCGCCGATATCGACACCGGCGCGGTAGCGGATCATGCCTTGCGGGCTCCTGCGGCGGCGCTCGGCCGCGCGCGAACCGTGCCGCCAGCCCTTCGGCTTGTCAATTAAGCGCCGGCGCGCGGCGGTGATGGTCGGTCGCTTGCTGGAAAGCGTAACCCAAACGTAGCAACATCGCCTCGTCGAACGGATGGCCGACGAGCTGTATGCCGAGCGGCAGGCCGCCTGCGGAAAACCCGGCGGGCAAGGCGAGCGCCGGCAATCCGAGATAATTGATCGCCCGCGTGAAGCGGCCCGGATCGGCGGCGCTGGCCAGTGCCCGAATGGCATCGACCGTGTCGCCGACGGCACCCTGCGGCGCGAGCGCAGCCAGCGATGGCGCCACGACCGGCGCCGAAGGAAACAGCAGCGCGGCGCGGCGCGCCAGCACGGCGCCGGCGAAATCGCGCAGCGCGCGGCCGCGCGCGGCCAGTGTCGTGCGGTAATCGCCCCTATCGTGGGCGAACCCGGCAAGGATGCGGTCGCGGATCTCGGGCAGATAATCGTCCCAATGCGATCTTAGCATGTCGCGATGCGCCGCCGCGGCTTCGACGAGATGCACGATCGCCGTCGCCGCATTGAGCGCGTCCCAGTCCGGGATGGCGACGACATCGATTTGAGCCCCAAGCGCTCGAAAGTTAGCGGCGGCGGCATCGAAGGCGGCGCGGATCTCGGGCGGGAGCGGCGCCAGGAACGCGTCGTCCGGGCAGGCCAGCGTGAGGCCGCGAATTGGCGTTTCGATGCCCGTTTCGTAATTGCGCGCCGGCAAGGCCGCGCTGTGCGAATCCGCGTCGTCGTGGCCGGCGATGACCGTCAACAGCCGGGCGCAATCGCGCGCGCTGCGCGCCATCGGGCCGGCGATATCGAGCGAGGGACTTGCCAGCATCATGTTGGCGCGGCTCACGCGGCCTTGCGTCGGCACCAGGCCGACGACGCCGTTGAGCGCCGCCGGGCTGCGGATCGAGCCGCCCGTGTCGGAACCGAGGGCGCCGAATACCAAGCGTGCCGCCAGCGCCGCGGCACTGCCGCCCGATGAACCGCCGGCGGTTCGGCTGACCTCCCAAGGATTGCGCGCCGGCCCGCTTAGAGAATTGGCGCCATGCAGATGATAGGCAAACTCCGACATGTTGAGGCCGCCGAGATCGACGGCACCGGCGGCGTCGAGGCGCGCGAGGCAGGTTGCCGTTGCCGCGCTCATTTTCGCTTTCAAGAACACGGCGCCGCAAGTCATGCGTTGCCCCGCGCGCTCGAACAGATCCTTGCGCGCGACCGGCACGCCGTGCAGCGGTCCCACGATTTGCCCGCGCGCATAGGCCTCGTCGGCGCGTCGCGCCTGCGCGAGCGCGGCCTCGGCTTCGAGATGTAGAAAGCAATTGAGCGCGGGTTCGCGCCGCGCGATGCGGTCGAGCGCGGCCTGGGTCAACTCGCGCGCGGAAATCGCGCCCCGGCGAACCGCCTCCGCCGCGCCGACAAGATCGCCGTCGAGCACGTCATTCATCGCGGCCCCGTGGCGCGAGATCGAGCAAACTGTGCGCATGGTCTTCGGCCGGGCCGTCGGCCTTCGCCAGCAGCGGCGCGGCGGCGATGCGCTGCCGGTCGGTCGTGGCGGCGATGAGCTCGGCGAGCGCGCGCGGGATCGGCCGGCCGAATTCGTCTTGAATGATCTTGGCCACGGAGTCGGGATCGGTCGCCATCAATTCGCTCTTGCTTGGCTCGCGTTGCGCTATCCGCGCGACTTCCGCCATAGTGCTTGGCGAGGGAGAGCAAGACAAATGTATTCCGGAACCATTCGCGATTGGCCGAAAAGCGTCACGTTCGGCCGCGGCAGCATTGGGGAATTGCCGCGCATCTTGGCGGGGCTGGGCGTCAAGCGCGCCTTCGTGATCTGCGGCAAGTCGGCGTCAAGCGGCCCGATGCTGCCCAAAATCAAAACCGCGCTCGGCGCGCATTTGGCCGGCGTCTACGGCACCATGGGCGCGCACACGCCCTACGATCAGGTGAAGGCGGCGAGCGAGTCGCTCAAGGCCGCGGGCGCCGACGCCATTGTGAGCCTCGGCGGCGGCAGCGTGATCGACGGCGGCAAGGCGGTTCAATTGCTCGCCGCCACGGGCGGCGATTTCCAGCCCTATGCCATCGAATGGGCGACCAAGGGCATGGCGCGCGCCGCCATGCCGGATTCGGGCCTGAAGCACATCGCCGTTCCGACAACCGCCGGCTCGGCCAGCGACGTGATGCCGACCGCGGCATTTCGCGATCCCAAGGCTGGCAAGAAGTATTTGTTTTGGGACGACCGGATCGTGCCCGAGGCCACCATCCTGGACCCCGAAATGGCGATCTATGCCGGACCGGAACTCACCGCCGCGACCGGCATGACGGCGGTCGCGCGCTGCATCGAAACGATCTATTCCAAGCACCGGCATCCGATCTCGCAGGGCTTGGCGCTGCATGCCATGCGGCTGTTGCGCCGCGCCCTGCCGCGCTCGGTCGAAGCGCCCAGCGATCTGGCGGCCCGCGCCGATTGCCAGATGGCGTGCCTGATGTCGGGCACGGCCTCGATCAATGCCATGGTTTCGGTCGTGCACGCGATCGGCCACGTTGTCGGCGGAAAATACGGACTGCAGCACGGTATTTCGCATTCGATCCTGCTGGCGCCGGCGCTGCGGCGCGTGCTGCCCGCGATCGGCGCCGACCAGGCCTACATGCTCGATGCTTTGGGCTGCGCGCCGGAAGCAAAATCGCCCGAGGCGCCGGCGGCGGCGATCGCCGCGTTGTTGAAACGATTGCCGCTACCGCAGCGGCTGCGCGAGGTCGGCGTCAAGGAAGACGAAATCCCCGCGCTCGCGGCGGCGACCTTGGGCGACTACATGATCGTGAACTTGCCCGCGCCGCTCGACCGGAATGCCATCGAAACGATGCTGCGCGAGGCTTGGTAGGCATGGCAAAATCGCCTGCCGCCAGGCAACTGTCCGACTGGGCCGCTTCGCTCCGGTGGCGCGACATACCGGCGGAGCAGCGCGCCCTGGTGCCGTTGCGCGTGCTCGATACGATCGGCCTGCTTTTTGCCGGCGCCGATACGCAGGCGGCCCATGCCGTTCTCGCCGTCGCGCGCGGCCAAGGCACGGCGGCGGACAGCACCGTGTTCGATTGCGGCGTGAAACTGCCCGCCGCGGCGGCGGCGTTCGCGCATGGCACGATCGCGCATTGCCGCGATTTCGACGATACGTTTCAGGATTCGGTCGTCCATGGCGGCAGTGTGATCGTGGCGGCGGCCTTGGCGCTCGGCGAGGCTCGCCAAACGGCGCCGGAGGATATCGGCGCGGCCATTGTCGCCGGATACGAGGTCATGGCGCGGATCGGCGGCGTTGCCGGCCGGCGCTTCCACAAGCGTGGCTTGCATGCCACGGGCATCGTCGGCCCGCTCGCGGCGGCGGTCTCGGCCGGGCGCATTCTCGGCCTCGACGGCGCGACGATGGCGTCCGCCATGGGACTCGCCGCCAGCATGTCGGGCGGGCTGTTGGCGTTCATGAACGACGGCGCCTGGTCGAAATGGCTGCATTGCGGCTGGGCGGCGCAGGGCGGCATCGTGGCGGCGCAACTCGCGCAACAAGGATTCATCGGTCCCGCCGCGGCGCTCGATGGGCAACATAATCTCTATGCGGCCATGCTAGCCGGCGAGCAACTCGATCTCACCGCATTGACCGCCGGGCTGGGCGCCGAGTGGCGCGGCGGCGGCGCTCATTTCAAATATTATCCCTGCGCCCACGTCATCCAGCCCTATCTTGACGGCGCGCTTGCCATCGCCGCCGCCGAACGGCTTGCTCCCTCCGAAATTCGCGCGGTCGAATGCGCGATTGCGCCCTGGGCGGCGGCGATCGTGTGCGAGCCGCGCGCGCCCAAGCTGCGTCCCACATCGGATATCGACGCGATTGCGAGCCTGCCGTTCCTGCTCGCTGTCGCTCTCACGGAAGGCCGCGTCGGTTTGGACGCGATCGAGGCGCCGATGCGTGAGCGGGCCGATATTCTGGCGCTCGCCCAGCGCATCCTGCACCGGGAAGATCCGGCGCTCGGCCAGGGCTTCGACGGACGGATCGCGATCGAAACCGTATCGGGCCGGCGCTTTCGCCGCGATGTCGCGTCGATGCCGCCCGACGCCGCCAAGCTGCGGGCGAAGTTCGTCGCGAACGCCGGCCGCCGCTTGGGCCAAGCCCGCGCGGCGGCGCTCGCCGATTCGATTCTCGCCGAGGCCGCGCCACGCCCCGATACGATCGCGGCAGTCGCAGCAGCCTGAGCGTACGGCGCCTTGACCGTGCTTTCGCGGCAAAGCTACAGTCCGCGGCAATACGAGACGGGCAATTTTTCGAGGGAGAATCGTCGTGAGACATTTCGCTTCAGGCATCGCGCTGGCAACGCTCGCCGCCGGCTGGGCCGGCGCCGTTTCGGCGCAGGAAGTGACCATGCGCGCCGTCAGCTTCGTGCCGAAAAATCACCCGGTCATGGTGCAAGCCAATGTCTGGGTCAACACGATGAACGAAAAGCACGCCGGCAAGCTCAAGATCAACTATGTCGGCGGCCCCGAAGTCATCGGCCGCTACGAGCAGCTCAACGCGGTGCGCACCGGCGTGCTCGATATCGTTCTTTCGGTGACCGCCGATTTCCAGGACGAAATGCCCGAGATCAGCGCCTTCACCCTGTCGCGCATCAACCCGAGCGAGGAGCGCAAATCCGGCTTCTACGACATGATGGCGAAATCGATGGAAAAGGTGAATGCGCGCTATATCGGGCGCATTCAATACGGGGCGTTCTATCTTTTCGTCAAAAAGAAACCCGAGAAGCTCGCCGACCTCAGGGGCCTCAAGATGCGGACCGGCTCGCTCTACGACAAGATGATGAAAGAGCTCGGCATGGTGCCGGTTACGATCAACCAGCCCGAAGTGTTCACGGCGCTCGAACAGGGTGTCGTCGACGGTCTGGGCTGGCCCGTGTTCGGCGTGCGTTCGATCGGCTGGACCAAGCACGTCAAATACGTCGTCGATCTGCCGTTCTACGGGCCGAGCAACATGATCGCGATCATGAATCTCGACAAATGGAAGAAACTGCCGGCCGAGGTGCAAAAAAGTTTGATCGACACGACCGCCGAATTCGAGCCCAAGATGGTCGAGTTCTTCAAAGGCGAAGAAGTGAAAGAGTGGGTCGAGCTGGAAAAATTGGTCGGACGGGTGAAATTCTCCGAGGCCGAGAACAAGAAATTCCTCGACACGGCCTACAGCGTCGAGTGGGACGCCATCGCCAAGCGCGTGTCGCCCGAGGTGCTGGCTCAGCTCAAGAAAATGACGGGGAACTGAGCGGCGCGGCAGGCCGGTTTTCGGCCCGCCGCAATCGCGGATGGGAGGGGACTAGGTGCAACGCTTGTTGCGTTGGCTCTCGGCGTGCGAGGATATTCTCGCAACGCTCGCGGCCGTGATGTTTGTCGCCATGACCTTGGCGGTCTGCGCCGAGGTCCTGCTGCGCTACGGCTTCAACAGCCCGATCCGGTGGATCGTCGAGATCAGCGAGTATTCGCTGCTCTGGATCACGTTTCTCGGCGCCTCCTGGGTCTTGCGCCAGGGCGGCCATGTCCGGGTCGATATTCTGCTGCATTATATGTCGCCCAACGGACTTCGCGTCTGCGGCCTCTTCTCGGCCGCCGCCGGCGCGCTGACGACCCTTGTGTTGCTCGTCTTCGGCGCCGACGCGACGTGGACCGCCTATGTCCGTGATTCCTACAAATCCACGGGGATCAATTTTCCGACTTGGATGGTGCTGATCAGCATCCCGGTCGGCGCGCTGCTGCTGTTCTTTCGTTTCAACGTCCTGTTCGTCGAATATTTCACCCGTCAGCGCGATTTCGGCGCCGAGTTCGAGCCACTAGGGAAACCGCGCCGTGGAATGGTATTGGCTGCTGACGATCATTTTCGGCGCGTTTTTGCTGCTGATGATGCTGGGCGTGCCGATCGCCTTCGCGTTTCTCGCGATCAACGTGATCTGCTGCTACATATTTTGGAACGGGCCCGCCGGAATCACGCAGCTGGTGCTGTCGATCTCGAGTTCGGTGACGCATTTCACCATCGTCTCGGTGCCGCTCTTCGTGCTGATGGGCGAGGTCATGTTCCGCTCGGGCATCGCGAGCAAGATGATGGACGTGCTCGATTCCTGGTTCGGCCGGCTGCCGGGACGCTTGGCGCTGGTTTCGGTCGCCGGCGGCACGGTGTTCGCGGCGCTGACCGGTTCGGGTTCGGCGGCCACCGCCATGCTTGGCAAGCTGCTCGTTCCCGACATGGAGAAGCGCGGCTACAGCAAATCGATGACTCTGGGCCCGATCATGGGCGCGGGCGGGCTCGCCATCATGATCCCGCCGACGGCACTCGGCGTTCTGCTGGCGGCGTTGGCGCAGTTTTCGGTCGGCGATTTTCTCGTCGCCATCATCGTGCCCGGCCTGCTGATGTCGCTGTCCTATGCGATCTACATCGTCGCGCGCTGCTATATTCAGCCCCATCTGGCGCCGGCCTATCCGGTGGCGGCAAGGCCGCTCAGCGAGAAACTTTGGAACACGGCGCTTTATATTTTTCCGCTGTTCTTCGTCATGTTCCTGGTCGTCGGCCTGATCTTCCTCGGCGTCGCGACGCCGACCGAATCGGCGGCGCTCGGCGCGCTCGGCACATTTCTCCTTGCCTGGCTCTACCGCGGCATCAGCTGGCCCATGATCAAGGAATCGCTGCTCTCGACGCTGCGTATCACCGTCATGCTCTTGATGATCATCACCGGTTCGACGGCTTTCGCGCAGATTCTGGCTTTCACCGGCGCGACCTCCGGCCTCGCCGAACTCGCTGTTTCCGCGCAAAGCAGCGTCGGGCCGCTCACCGTCGTGATCGTCATGCAAGCGGTCTTGATCCTGATGGGCATGTTCATGGAACCGCTGTCGATCATGATGCTGACGGTGCCGATTTTTTTTCCGGTCATCAAGCAGTTCGGCTACAGCGAAATCTGGTTCGGCGCGATCATGCTGCTCAACATGGAGCTGGCGACGATTTCGCCGCCCTTCGGTCTCAATCTGTTCGTCATGAAGGGCGTGGCGCCCAAAGGGACGACGATGGGCGACGTTTATGCCGGCAGCATTCCATTCTGCCTGCTCGACGCATTCGTCATGGGTCTGTTGATCGTGTTCCCGTCGCTCGTGTTGTGGCTGCCGAGCCTGATGGGAAATTAGGGCGCGGCGATTTCGAGCACGATGCGGCCGCGTCCGTGGCGGCCGGCTTCGAGCAGGCGGTGCGCCTCGGCGCAATCGGCGAGCGGCAGAACGCGGCCGATCGGCGCCTTGAGCACGCCCCGGGCCGCCAGTGCCAGCACGGCTTCGAGCGTTTCGATCCGGTCGTGGATGACGGCGCGGCGGCTGACGAGGCCGAAGGACGCGGCGTCGTCCTTGATCGGCGCCGCGTGCAGCCAGACGATCGTCCCGCCCTTGCGCAACGCGGCGTAGGACTTGCGATGGACGTCGCCGCCGACGAGGTCGAAGACTGCGTCGTAATCGCGCAGCTTCGCCGCGAAATCCTCGCGGTCGTGGGCGATGACGATGTCGGCGCCGAGGCCGCGAACATAATCGGCATTCGCGTCGCGACAGGTTGCGGCAACGGCCGCGCCGCGGTGCTTGGCGAGCTGGATCGCGAGCGCGCCGATGGCGCCCGATCCGCCGTGAATCAGTAGTTTCATGCCGGGTCCGGCCATGGCGGTCTCGACGATGCCGATCCACGCGCACATGCCGGCATGGGTCAGCGCCGCCGCTTCGACGAAGCTCAGCGCGGCGGGCTTCTTGGCAATCTCGGGCCGGCGCCGCGCGATGAATTCGGCGGCACCGCCCTGTTCGACATGCTGGGCAACGAAACAGACCTCGTCGCCGATCGCGGCGTAGTCGGCTTTCGGCCCCTTGGCGACGACGATGCCGGCACCGTCGCGGCCCGGTATTTTCGGCAGCGTCACCGGAAACATCGCTTGCAGCAGTCCGGCGCGAACCTTCCAATCGCCCGGCGCCACGCCGGCGGCATGGATACGAATCAGGACGCCGTCATCGGCCGGGCGCGGCTCAGGCAGTTCAACGAACTGCAACACCTCGGGCCCGCCATAGCGCGCATATTGGATCGCGCGCAATGCGGCCGGCCTCAGGCGGGCAGGGCCGGCGCCCGCTCGTGCCAGCCGGTTTCGCGCTGGTAGAGATGGCCGGCATTGAGGAGCCGGCCTTCCGTGTAGGGCGCGCCGACAAGCTGCATGCCGGCCGGCAGCCCATCGGGCTGAAAGCCGCAGGGCACCGAAAGCGCCGGCAGTCCAAGATAGTTGAATGGACGGGTCATCCGACCGAAGGTCGACCAGATGAGCGTGATGACGTCCTCGCTCTTCGGTTCGGTATTGGCGAGCGTCGGCGTCGCATGCTCATAAACCGGCGTCAGCAGCAGATCGGCCTTGCTGAACACGTCGTCGAGATAGGCCTTAAGCGCCGGTCCGCGCTGCCGCTGCGCCTTGATGTATTGCACGGCGGGAATGAACAGCCCGGTCTCCGTCGGCTCGCGCACGCCGTGATCGTAATCCGCCGCGCGGTCGCGCAGCCAATCTTCGTGGATCGCCGCCGCTTCGGCGCGCGCGATGATATCGGCGAAATCGATCAGCCGCGCCGGATCGGGCACGTCGATCGGCACGATTTCGCACCCGAGCTTCTGCAAAACGCCCTTGGCTTCGTCGATGAGCTTGCCGATTCCCGCGTCGACGTTGTCGAAGAAGAAATTGCGCGGCATGCCGACGCGGAGCCCGGTTATCGGCTGGGCGACGGTTGCGCGATAATCCGGCACGGCGATCGTGGCCTCGGCGCTGCTGTCTGCCTCATCCACGCCGGCGATCACGCGCAGCAGGATCGCGACGTCTTCGCAGGTGCGGGCGAGCGGTCCCACCGAATCCGCCGACCAGGCGCGCGGGAATACGCCGCGCCGGCTGACCCGGCCGGTCGTTGGCCTTAGGCCGACAACGCCGCAGAAATGCGCGGGCAAGCGGATCGAGCCGCCCGTGTCGGTGCCCAGCGAGCCGAAAACCAAGCGCGCGGCGACCGCAACGGCCGATCCGCCCGACGATCCGCCCGGTACGCGGTCCGCGTTCCAGGGGTTCTTGGCCGCGCCGAAGTGCCGGTTGTGGCCGGTTGCGCCGGCGGCGAATTCCGACATGTTGAGCGCTCCGAGATCGATCGCCCCGGCGGCGTCGAGCCGCTCGAGCACCGTCGCGGTCATATCGCCGAGGCTGCTGAGAATGATCGAACCCGCCGTCATGACGGTGCCGGCGCGGTTGAAAATATCTTTGTGGGCAAGCGGAATGCCCTGCAAGGCGCCCGGCGTTCCGCCGCGCGCCAATCCGGTATCGGCGGCGAGCGCCGCCTTCAGAGAACCGCCGATATCGAGCGCGATGAAACAATTGACCTTGGGCTGCCATTCGGCGATGCGCTTGGCGCAGGCGCTCGTGAGTTCCCACGCGGAAAAGCGGCGCTGGTGCATGCCATCGATCGCGGCGGCCAGGGTGAGGTTGGTTAGCTCGGTCATGGGCGTGGCGCACTGCCGATGAGCAGACTGCGAAACGGCGAGATCGGCTCGACCGTCGGCGCCACCGGAGCGGCTGTGGTGCGATTGAATTCGAACCAGCTCGCGGGCGATGCTCGCGGCCCGCTCGGCGCTCAGTTCGATACGGTAAAAGCGCGCTGCAAGGTCCTGAAGACTTTCGATTCGCGGTGCCGTGTCGGCTGCCTGTTCGTGCTCGCCCATTGTCGGCTCAAACCCCTTGCCATGAAATGGAGGCGGCAGATTGCCTTCGTCACAGCGTCCGCGTCAAACCCTGTTGCGCCTGACGCATATCCATGACGCCGATAGGTTAGGTAATGATTACCTGGCCCCTTCGATGCGGGGCCGCCCGAGCCGCCCAAGCCGCGGGCAAAAAAAGGCCGGGATCGTTGGCGATCCCGGCCCAAGGAACAGGGAGGCTTCACGTCTGGGAGGACGTAGGACCGCGCAAATCTTGCGGATCCCGGTTGCCGCGCGCACGCAGCGCGGCGGCAACGCAGGCCCAATATGAGTCAGCGCCGCAAAATGAGAAGAGTCCGTTTGATGCCCCTGCCATGCACCCACCGCATGACTCGCGGCAACCGCTAGAATGCGGTGGCGGCGATCTGTTGCAGCAGGAAATCGCGAAACACCGCAACACGGGCCGAATGCCGGAGCGCCTCGGGATAAACGAAGAACGCTTCGACATCGCCGCCGCGAAATTCCGGCAAGACCCGCACCACGTCGCTCACCTTTTCAGTCATGTAGTCCGGGATCAGGGCAAGGCCGAGCCCGCTGCGCATGGCTTGAAATATGCCGTACACGCTGTTCACCCGCAGCACCGGGCGGCGCGGTTTCGCCGTATCGCTGTCCGTCGTCAGCAGCCATTGCGAATCGGGCAAAGACGGCCGGAACTCGTCGCCGAAGACGATCAGCCGGTGCTTTTCAAGATCCTTGGCAGTCTTGGGAATACCGTGCTTTTTGAGATATTCGGTCGAACCGAAGACGTGGAAATGGATCGTCATCAGGCTGCGGCGGATGAGATCCGGCTGGGTCGGCGGCGTCACCCGAATGGCAACATCGGCCTCGCGCAGCGTGAGGTCGAGATCGGTGTCGGTGAGCACCAAGGTCAAATCGACATGCGGGAAGCGTTCGACGAACTCCTTGATGCGCGGCGCCAGCCACGTCGTGCCGAGACCCGTGGTGCAGGTGATGCGCAGGGGGCCTTCCGGCTTCGACTTGCTTTCGAGGATGGCAGCTTCGGTCTGCCGCAGTTTGCCGGTGATCTCGCGCACAGTACGTAGCAGCAATTCGCCTTGTTCGGTCAGCACCAGGCCGCGGGCATGACGATGAAATAGCGGGGTGTCGAGGCTTTCCTCAAGGGCGCTGATCTGGCGGCTGACCGCGGATTGCGACAGGCGCAGCATTTCGCCCGCATGAGTGAAACTGCCAGCCTCCGCGACCGCATGGAAGACACGGAGCTTGTCCCAATCCATGCGGAAGGTTTCGGCAACCTTCTTATTCGGCGGCTTGTGCGGCGTTCTCGTATTCATGCTGTGCCAAATATTTTTCCGCTTCGATCGCCGCCATGCAGCCAAGGCCGGCGGCGGTCACGGCTTGCCGGAAGACCTTGTCTTTCACATCGCCGGCGGCAAACACGCCGGGAATGCTGGTTTCCGTGCTATCCGGTTTGGTCAAGATGTAGCCTTCGCCATCCATCGCGACTTGGCCCTTGAACAGCGCCGTTGCCGGCACATGACCGATCGCGACAAAAGCGCCGTCGCACGGCACTTCCGACAGCGCTCCGGATTTGACGTTGCGCGTCCTGACGCCGGTCACCGCGGCCGGCTCGCCCGTACCCAGGATTTCCTCGACTGTTGAGTCCCAGATGACCTTGATCTTGGGATTTTGAAACAGGCGATCCTGGAGCACTTTCTCGGCGCGGAATTGGTTGCGGCGGTGGATGACCGTCACTTTCGAGGCATGGTTGGTCAGATACAGCGCCTCGCCGACCGCGGTATTGCCGCCGCCGATCACCGTGACTTCCTTGCCGCGGAAGAAAAAGCCGTCGCAGGTCGCGCAGGCCGAAACGCCGAAGCCGCGGAATTTCTCTTCCGATTGGATCCCCAGCCAGCGCGCCTGCGCGCCGGTGGCGATGATGATCGCGTCGCCGAGGTAGGTGTCGCCACCGTCGCCGGTGCAGACAAAGGGGCGACGCGACAGGTCGATTTTGACGATCAAGTCGGAGGTGATCACCGCGCCGACATGCGCCGCTTGCGCCTTCATTTGATCCATGAGCCAGGGGCCCTGGATCACGTCGGCAAAACCGGGATAGTTTTCCACATCGGTCGTGATCGTGAGCTGACCGCCCGGCTCCATGCCGGAGATCACGCGCGGCTTGAGATTGGCCCGCGCCGCATAGATCGCGGCGGTGTAACCGGCTGGCCCCGACCCGATGATCAAGACTTTGTCGCGATAGGTTTGAGGCATGATTTCTCCGCATAGCTGACTGAAAGCTAAGCAGCTTTGGCGACTTGAGCAAGGTCAGCGTTTGGGTGGCCTCAATTCGGCGCGCTTGAGAAAGGCGATCAGATCGGCGCGGTCTTGGGTGTTCTTGAAGCCGGGAAAGGTCATGGATGTGCCCGGTACCGCGGCGCGCGGATCGGCGAGAAAGGCATCGAGCTGCGCTTCGCTCCAGACGTGGCCGGTCCGGCCGAGCGCCCGCAGGGCGGGCGAATAGTCGTAGCCTTTGACCGACGCCGCGCGGCGGCCGACGACGCGCCACAAGGTCAAGCCATGGTCGCCGATTTCCGAACGATAGGCGGTGTGGCAGGCGTAGCATTGTTTGAACAGCTCGCGGCCGCGTTCGGCCTCCGCGGCGGCCGGGCCGGCGGACAATACGAAAAATGGAATCAACCAAACTGGGCGGCGCGAGCGCATGGCTTGAATTTAATTCGGACTCCAAAATAATCAAGCCAATTCGGCGCCGCCGCGGATTTGCCCAAGCGGCGCGCGGACGCCCTCGATCCGGGCCTTGAGCAGCGTGGCGATGCGTTCCGCCGCGCGCCCGGTATCGTCGGGCGGCGTGTACGACCAAGTGTCGAGCAGGCCCTGAAAGCGGCGGGTGAAGCCGGCCTCGCGCATCTGCGCATGGAACCGCTCGATGCGCCGCGAGCGGCCGTCGAGATCGAGAATGTGGACGGGCTTGCCGGTCGAAACCGCTTCGGAACGTCATCGACACCGAATCGCGCGTGACCAGAATGTGGTCGGAGAGGGCGAGAAATGCGAGATAGGGATTGTCGCCGGTGCCGTCCCAGAAATAGCAGGTTGTGCCGGCGAGCGCGTCCTTGATCGCTCGGATGGCGTTGGGTTCGGTGCGGCGCGAAGCGGTGATCAGCAAGCCGGCGCCGGACTTTGCCAGCCCCGCCAATTGATGGGCCAATTCAGCCGTGCGCCGCCGGGTCAGCCGGTAACGCCGGTTGCTGCCTCCGAGCAAGACGGCGACGCGCGGCGACGGCACCGCGTCGAATTTCTCGCGAAATCGATCGGCTTCGCCAGTAAGGCGCGCGGCCGTGACCCGATGCACCGCGCCCTCGGTGAGCAAGACATTGGCGCCGACGCGGTTGTCGTGCCGGGGAACGACGAGAACGTCGAAGTCGCCATTCGGCAAGGCCGGCGATTGGATTTGCACGGCGAACACGCGACCGCCGCTGGCCCGGCGGATGAGGCAGGCGGCCAAGGCACCCTGTCCGCCGCAGCCAATCACCAAGTCGGGCCATGGCGGCACGAGTGGGTCGCCAACCAGCTTTGCGAAGCTCGACGGCCCGAGCCACAGGCGCGGGGGCAAGCTGCGCCATGGTTGGCGCGCGCGCACGGTCTTGAGCACGGGCGAAATGCCGAGACGGTCGGCGATGCCGAGCGCTTGATTATGCAGACTTGCAAAGCCTTCGGATAGGACCCAGCAACTGACCTTGTTCAACGCCAATACTTTGTTCACGCCAACACTTTCATAATACTTGAAATATTATTGCTCAAAATTATAATAGGACGCAATAAACCGATATTGGCGCATTTTGCGACTATCGAGGTTCATGCCGACCATGGCGACTGCCGGAAATATCCGCCGGGTCAAGCTCGATCGAATCGATCGGAATATCTTGCACGATCTGCAAGACAACGGTCGAATGACGAATGTTGAGCTGGCGGAACGGGCGCAGATTTCGGCGCCACCGTGCTTGCGCCGCGTCCGCGCCTTGGAAGAAGCGGGCTTCATTCGCGGCTACCATGCCAACGTCGATGCCGGGCTCCTTGGTTTCGAGGTCCTGTTTTTCGCGCTCGTCGGCCTCGATAGCCAATCGGACGCAGTGCTCACGGCCTTCGAAGCCGAGATGCAGCGTTGGCCCGAAGTTCGCGAATGCCACATGGTGCGCGGCGCGGCCGACTTCGTGCTCAAGCTCGTCGCGCGCAACACGGTGCATGAAAACGAGCTGACGACAAAGCTGACCGCGGCGCCCCATGTCGCCAGAGTGCAGACAATCCAGGTCATCCGCACAGACAAGATCCATCCCGGCGTGCCGATCGACTTGGCCGAGTAGCGCTGCCGCGCTTATTTGTAAACGACCTTGATGATCTCGTAGGCTTTAGAGCCGCCGGGCGCGCTCACCTCGACCGAATCGCCCTTGCTCTTGCCGATCAGGGCGCGGGCAAGCGGCGAGGTCAGCGAAATAAGGCCCTTCGAGATGTCGCCCTCGTCGGCGCCGACGATTTGATAGGTTGATTTATCGTCGGTGTCTTCGTCGGCCAGCGTCACGGTGGCGCCGAAACGCACGAGGTTGCCGGAAAGCTTGCTAGCGTCGATCACGTCGGCGCGCGCCAGCTTGTCCTCAAGCTCGGCGACGCGGCCCTCGATGAAGCTTTGCCGCTCCTTCGCCGCATGATATTCGGCGTTCTCCGAGAGATCGCCGTGCGCGCGCGCCTCCTCAAGCGCCCGGATCACGGACGGGCGCTCGACGGATTTCAAAGTCTTCAACTCCTCCTGCAATCGGACGAAGCCACGAGGAGTGATCGGCAGTTTTTCCATGACTGCTTCAACCTACAATTTGATTCAACGTATCGGAGTGAAGCATCTTAGCGCCGCGCGTGCCTTGCGCAACCCTTTAGGCGGCAGCTACGCACAAACCTAAAATGCGGTGGAAAAGTAGGATTGCAATGTTGCGACTTCAAGGGACCCTTCGCGCAAGGCGGCGATCGCGGCGACCGCGGCCCGCGCGCCGGCGACGGTCGTGTAATAGGGAATGTCGGTGGTCAGCGCGCATTGGCGCAAACTCGCACTGTCGGCGATGGCGAGCGCGCTCTCCGTCGTGTTGATGACGATCTGGACCTCGCCGCTCTTCATCGCATCGACGATGTGCGGCCGGCCTTCGAGAACTTTGTTGACGATCCTGGCCGTGGCGCCGTGGGCGTTGAGGATATCGGCGGTGCCGCGTGTCGCGATCACCTTCATGCCCATTTCGATCAGGCGCTTGGCGATCGGCACCATCGCCGCCTTGTCGTGATCGCGCACCGAAATGAATGCCGTGCCGGAGAGCGGCAGATTGACGCCGGCGGCAAGCTGCGCCTTGGCGAAAGCACGGCCGAAATCGCTGTCGATGCCCATCACCTCGCCGGTCGATTTCATTTCCGGGCCGAGGATGACGTCGACGCCAGGGAAGCGGTTGAACGGGAACACGGCTTCCTTGACCGCGATATGCTTGGCCGCCGCGTGCGGCGGCAGCGAAAAGGCCGAGAGTTTTTCGCCCGCCATAATGCGGGCCGCGATTTTGGCCACCGGCACGCCCGTTGCCTTGGCGACGAAGGGCACGGTGCGCGAGGCGCGTGGATTGACTTCAAGCACGTAGACCTGATTGCTCTTCACCGCGAACTGCACGTTCATCAGGCCGACGACGTTGAGCGCCTTGGCCAGTTTCACGGTTTGCGCTTCGATGTCGCGCAGCACGCCGGCGCCGAGCGAATAGGGCGGCAGGCTGCAGGCGGAATCGCCGGAATGAATGCCGGCTTCCTCGATGTGCTCCATGATGCCGACGACGCGCGCCTCGGTTCCGTCGGCGAGGCAGTCGACATCGACCTCGATCGCGTCCTGCAGATAGGCATCGATAAGCACCGGGTTCGAGCCCGAAACCTTGACCGCTTCGCGCACGTAGCGCAGCAGCCCGGCCTCGTCGTGCACGATCTCCATGGCGCGGCCGCCGAGAACATAGGACGGCCGCAGCAGGACCGGGTAGCCGACGGCGGCGGCGACGCGCACCGCCTCCTGAACCAACGTCGCGGTGCCGCTGCGCGGTTGGCGCAAATTGAGTTCGACGAGAAACTTCTGGAAGCGCGCGCGGTCCTCGGCGAGATCGATCGCGTCGGGCGAGGTGCCGAGGATCGGGATGCCGGCCTTCTCGAGCGCGAGCGATAGTTTGAGCGGCGTCTGGCCGCCGAATTGCACGATGACGCCCTTGACCTTGCCGCTCTCGTTCTCGCGCCGGATGATCTCGACAACGTCCTCGCCGGTAAGCGGCTCGAAATAGAGCCGATCCGCCGTGTCGTAATCGGTCGAAACCGTCTCCGGGTTGCAGTTGACCATGATGGTTTCGTAGCCGGCTTCGCGCAGCGCATAAACGGCGTGGACGCAGCAATAATCGAACTCGATGCCTTGGCCGATGCGGTTCGGGCCGCCGCCGAGGATGACGATTTTTTCCTTGTCGGAGGGATCGGCCTCGCATTCGGGCACGTCGCCGGTTTCGTAGGTCGAGTACATGTACGGCGTCGCCGAGGGAAATTCGCCGGCGCAGGTGTCGATGCGCTTGTACACGGCGTGGAGCCCCAGATTGCGCCGCGCGGCGGCAACCGCGCCTTCCTGCTTCGCCGTCAGCTTGCCGATGCGCGCATCGGAGAAGCCCATGCTCTTCAGGCGTTGCCAGCCGTCGCGGGACTCGGGCAGGCCCTTGGCGCGCAGGTCCTGTTCGGCGGCGACGATGCCCTGGATCTGGGCCAGGAACCATGGATCGTATTTCGTGACGCCGTGAACCTCGCCGATCGTCATGCCGGCACGCATCGCCTGCGCCGCAACCAGAAGGCGGTCGGGCGTCGGCTTGGCCATGGCCGCGCGGTAGGCGGTCTTGTCGGCCGAGCCGTCGGCCAAATCGGGCAGCGGCATCTCGTCGAGCCCGGTCAGGCCGGTCTCCAGCGAACGCAGCGCCTTTTGCAAGCTCTCCTGGAAATTGCGGCCGATCGCCATCGCCTCGCCGACCGACTTCATCGCCGTCGTCAGCAGCGGCTCGGAGCCTTTGAATTTCTCGAAATTGAAGCGCGGAATTTTGGTGACGACGTAGTCGATCGTCGGCTCGAACGAGGCCGGCGTCGTGCGCGTGATGTCGTTCTGGATTTCGTCGAGCGTGTAGCCGACGGCGAGCCGTGCCGCGACCTTGGCGATCGGGAAACCCGTCGCCTTCGAAGCGAGCGCCGAGGAGCGCGAGACGCGCGGGTTCATCTCGATGACGACTTGCCGGCCGGTCTTGGGATCGACGCCGAATTGGACGTTCGATCCGCCGGTGTCGACGCCGATCTCGCGCAGGCACGCGATCGAGGCGTCGCGCATGATCTGATATTCCTTGTCGGTCAAGGTCAGCGCCGGCGCCACGGTGATCGAATCGCCGGTATGGATGCCCATCGGATCGAGGTTCTCGATCGAGCAGACGATGATGCAATTGTCCTTGCGGTCGCGCACCACCTCCATCTCGAACTCTTTCCAGCCGAGCACCAACTCCTCAATCAGCGTCGAGCCGACCGGCGAGGCGCGCAGCGCGCGCGTCACGATCTCGGCGAAATCGTCGCGGTTGTAGGCGATGCCGCCGCCGGTGCCGCCGAGCGTGAAGGACGGGCGGATGATCGCCGGCAAGCCGACAAACTCGAGCGCCTGCTCGGCTTCGGTGAGCGACGTGACCATGTGGCTTTTCGGGCATTGCAGCCCGATGCGTTCCATCGCCTCGCGGAATTTCAGGCGATCCTCGGCCATTTCGATGGCTTCGCGCCTGGCGCCGATCAGCTCGACGCCGAAGCGCGCGAGCGTGCCGTCCTGGGCGAGCTTCATCGCGGTGTTGAGCGCGGTTTGCCCGCCCATGGTGGGGAGCAAGGCGCTCGGGCGCTCCTTCTCGATGATGCGCGCCACGGTCGCTGGCAGGATCGGCTCGATATAGGTTGCGTCGGCGAGCTCAGGATCGGTCATGATCGTCGCTGGGTTCGAATTGACCAGGACGATGCGGTAGCCCTCGGCGCGCAGCGCCTTGCAGGCCTGGGTCCCCGAGTAATCGAATTCGCAGGCCTGCCCGATAATAATGGGCCCGGCACCGATGATGAGGATCGATTCGAGGTCGGTGCGCTTAGGCATGCGGACTGAGCACCGAAAAAATTTGAATAAGTACCCCTCTCCCCTTGCGGGAGAGGGGCAGGGGTGAGGGGTTGCTACTCAGCCAACGCGGCCCCAATTTTGTGGATAACCGAGTCCAGCTCATTGACAACATCGAGGTCGCCGAACCGCAGCACGCAAAACCCCTGCAACTCGATCCACGCCTGCCGCGCGGCATCGCGCTCGGCCCGACCGGGCAGTCGATGCGCCGCGCCGTCGATCTCGATGACAAGCCAATTCTCGAAGCACGCGAAATCGGCAATGTAGGGGCCAATTGGCACCTGCCGCCGGATTTTGGCGCCCTCAAGCTTGCGGTTGCGCAAGGTCTGCCAAAGCCGGCGCTCGGCCAAGCTTTGTTCTTTGCGGAGACGGCGAGCGCGGGGGACGGACATAGTCGCAATTCTAGCACAATTCGCGCGGCCAGCCCCTCACCCCTGCCCCTCTCCCGCAAGGGGAGAGGGGTAAAGTTGACGAGCGATCGATGCTCTCGCGCTGGGATCAACAGCATCGCTCAGCCGCGTCCCTTTTCCATCAGCGCGACGAACCGCCCGAAAAGATAATGGCTGTCGCGCGGACCCGGGCTCGCCTCGGGGTGATACTGGACCGAGAAAATCGGCTGGCCTTCGGCGCGCAAGCCTTCGAGCGTGCCGTCGAACAGCGAGACATGCGTCGGCTTGACGTTGGTGGGCAGCGAGTCCGGCTCGACGCAGAAGCCGTGATTTTGCGACGTGATCTCGACCTTGCCGGTCTCCATATCTTTCACCGGGTGATTGGCGCCGCGGTGGCCGAGATGCATTTTCTTGGTTCTGCCGCCCAAGGCGAGGCCCAGCATCTGGTGCCCGAGGCAAATGCCGAAGATGGGCAGGCCGAACTTGATGATCTGGCGCAGCACGGGAACGAAATAGGTGCCGGTCGCGGCGGGATCGCCCGGGCCGTTGGACAGGAACACGCCGTCGGGCTTGTGGCGCAGGATGTCCTCGGCCGAGGCCGTCGCCGGCACCACGGTCACGCGACAGCCGGCATCGGCCAGGCAGCGCAGGATGTTGCGCTTGGCGCCGAAATCAACGGCGACAACATGAAAGCGCGGCGTGGTCTGCCGGCCATGGCCCTGGCCCCAAGCCCAGCGCGTTTCGTCCCAGGCGTAGGTTTGCGGACAGGTTACCCTGATCGCCAGATCCATCCCTTCGAGACCGGGCCATGCCTGGGCATTCGCGATCAGGTCGTCGAGCTTGAAGCGCTTGTCGGGCGCGTAGCACAACACGCCATTGGGCGCGCCGAGATCGCGGATGCGGCGCGTCAGCCGGCGCGTGTCGATGCCGGAGATCGCCGGAAGGCCGTGGCTCTTGAGCCATGCGGCGAACGGCTGCGCCGAGCGGTAGTTCGATGGCTCGGTGATCGGCATGCGCAGGATGCAGCCGAGCGCCGCCGGCGTCGTCGCCTCGATATCCTCGGGATTGGCGCCGACATTGCCGATATGCGGAAACGTGAACGTGACGATCTGCCCAGCGTAGGACGGGTCGGTCATGATCTCCTGATAGCCCGTCATTGACGTATTGAAGCAGATTTCGCCGATTTTCGTGGCCGGCGCGCCGGCACCCTTGCCCCAAAACACCGTTCCATCCGCCAAGACAAGCGCCGCGTCCGCCCACTCAGGGCGCGCCACGATGGCCGCGACCGGTCCTGCCGCGGCGTTTGCCGCGTGCGCGAGGACCCGCGGCGCTTCGGTGTCGTTCGACATCGCCATTCGGGAGGACCTATTGGGTATTGGCTAGTTGCGCCGGCACAACGGGCAGCGCGGCGAATTTCTAGAAAGATTCCAATGCAGCGTCAACCGTCGCTTGTTGACAAAATGACCCCGGGCTTCCCCCGTGGCCAACAGCGGCAGCGCTGGTTTATCCTGGATCAAGGTATCGCGGTCGATAAAACTGCAACGATTGACACTGGGACCGGGAGACGAAACGCCGATGGCGCGATCCGTATTGGTTGTCGACGATGAGCCCAGCATATTGTTGGCGCTCGAATTCATGATGAAAAATGCCGGCTTCGAGGTGCGCACGGCGCGCGACGGCGAAGAGGCGCTGGCGGCTTTGGCCGAAAAAACGCCCGACCTCATGCTGCTCGACGTGATGATGCCGCCGCCCGATGGCTACGACATTTGCCAGCGCGTGCGCGCCAACCCGGCCTGGAAACAGGTTCGAAATCATCATGCTGACGGCGCGCGGCCGCGATGTGGAACGCGAGAAAGGGCTCGCCATGGGCGCCGATGACTACGTCACCAAACCGTTCTCGACGCGCAGCCTGATGGCAAAGGTGCGGACTATTCTCAAGGTCGATCAGGCCTAGGCGCGGCATGGCGACGGCGGCGCGCAAGCGGCGGCTGACGCGGAGTCCGGACCGAATAGCCGCCTTGATCTTCGGGGCGCTCATCGTGGCCGCCATCGCTGCCGTTGCCGCCGCGTATTCGCTGGGCGAAGCCGCCGGACAAACGGCGCTCGATCGGACCCGCCTGTGGAGCGGCCTCGGCTTCGCGCTGTTGCTCATACTGGGCGCCGGCTGGCTCGCAATCCGCCATTTCCTGTTGCGGCCGATCGCGCGCATCGGCCGCGAGCTTGAGCTTGCCGCGCAGCTCGGCGGCGCCCGCAATGCCCCAGCCGCCGAGCTGCCGGAGCTCGGCGCTGTCAGCGATGGCGGCGCGCTGCTGATCGAGCGCTACCGCGGCTTGCGCCGCGAGCTTGCCGCCGCCGGCGAAGAAGCGGCGGCGCGCCTCGATGCCGAGAAGCGGCGCCTCGAAGCGATCTTACTCGACCTGAACGAAGGCGTGCTGGTGTGCAATTTGGATCACCAGATTCTGCTCTACAATCGCGCCGCGGCGCGCATTATGGGGGCTTCGAGCGATATCGGGCTGGGCCGCAGTCTGTTCGGATTCGTCACGCGCGAGCCGGTGCTACACACGCTCGAACTGCTCGCCGCACAGGCCGCCGGGCCCGATGGAACTGCCGAAGATAGCACCGCAGCATTCGTCGTCGGCACGATCGACGCCAGGCGCCTGATGCGCGGCCGCATCGGATTGATCCTCGGCGCGGCTGGCACGCGCGACGGCTACGTTCTCAGCCTCGCCGATGCCAGCGCCGAAATCGGCGACTTGGCGGAACGCGAAGCCCTGCTCCGCGCGGCGACCGAGGGCCTGCGCGGGCCCGTGGCGAATATCCGGGCCGGCGCGGAATTGCTTGAGACGATCGGGTCGCAAGACACCGCCGCGCGCGCCGCGTTCGACGCCGCGCTCGTCACTGAGAGCACCAAGCTCAGCGAGCGTCTTGAGGCCCTCTCAGGACAATATCGCGCGCTGAGCGGCGGGCCTTGGCCGGTGGAGGACTTCTATTCGGCCGACCTCATCGGCTGCGCGGCTCGGCACCTTAAGGACGGTAGCGGCCTCGTCCTCACCATGATCGGCATTCCCTTGTGGATGCGGGGCGACAGCCATGCGTTGCTGCTGTTGCTGGAAAGGATTGCCGAGCGGGTCGCCGCATCGGCCGGGCTCCGGACGCTCGATGTCGAGCCGTTGCTGGCCGACCGGCGCGTTTATCTCGAGCTGCGCTGGCCGGGCCCAGCGATCGGCGCGGGCGAGATCGAATCCTGGCTTGATGCGCCGCTGCCCGGCGCACTCGGCGGCGCGAACTTGCGCCAAGTGCTGGAGCGGCACGGCAGCGAGGCCTGGAGCTTTGCCGACGGCGCCGAAGCCGTCTTGCGCTTTCCCGTGCCGGCGCCGCATCGGCCGCAATTTCAGTCGCGCCGCAGCGCGCTTCCCGCGCGACCCGAATTTTACGATTTCGATCTCATGGCGCGGAGCCGCGACGCGCCGGGCATGGATCGTCCGCTATCGGCGCTCGACTACGTCGTGTTCGACACGGAAACGACCGGTCTCGATCCCGATGGCGGCGACGAGATCGTATCGATCGGCGCGGTCCGCATCGTCAACCTTCGGTTGCTGACTGGCGAGACCTTCGAGCGTATCGTCAATCCCGGCCGGTCGATCCCGCCGGCATCAACCGTGTTTCACGGCATCACCGATACGATGGTCGTCGGGCGCCCGCCGATCGTTGTCGTTCTCCCGCAATTCCAGCGCTTCGCGCAAAATTCGGTCCTTGTCGCGCACAATGCCGCGTTCGATATGCGCTTCCTGCTGAAACACGAAGCGGAGGCGGGCCTCCGCTTCGACAACCCGGTCCTCGATACGCTGCTGCTCGCCGGCGCCGTGCTCGACGACATGCCGGAGCATTCGCTCAACTCGGTCGCCAAGCGGCTCGGGGTCGAAATCCTGCAGCGCCATAGCGCGCTCGGCGACGCCATGGCGACGGCCGCGCTGTTCCTGCATCTCGTCGAACTGCTCGGCGCGCGCGGCATCACGACGCTGGGACAGGCTCGCAGCGCGGCCGGCGGCATTGCGGCGTTGCGAAAGCGTCGCATGCCGGCCTAAGATCGCAGGCACTCGGAGCGGGCGGGACAACAAAAATATGCGGCGGCCAAGCAGGATCGCGGAGCGGCTCGTCGGGCTTTTCCTGATCGGCGCGGTCGGTTTTACGCCGCCCGTGCTCTTGCTGTTCGGCGTGCCGATTTTCTTGGCCGGTATACCGCTATTCTACGTGTACCTCTTCGGCCTCTGGATTGCGCTGGTCGCGCTGGCCGCCTTGGTCGTGGCAAGGCTGCCCGACGAGGTCGATGACGGCACCGACGGCGACGCTGCGGCTATCGGCGGCAAGGCGCCGCAACCGACGGATGGACGCTGATGGCCGGTTGGATCGTCGCGACAGCCGCGGTCGCTTATCTATGCCTGTTGTTCGCGATCGCGTACTACGGCGACCGGCGCGCGGATCGGGGCCGCAGCCTGATCCGCAATCCCGTCTTTTACGCGTTGTCGATCGCCGTCTACTGCACGTCCTGGACGTTCTATGGCAGCGTGGGGCGGGCGGCGGGCACCGGCGCGGAATTTCTGCCGATCTATCTTGGGCCGACGCTGGTTTTCCTGATCGGCTGGTTCGTGCTGCGCAAGATGATCCGCATCAGCAAGGCCAATCGAATCACGTCGATCGCCGATTTCATCGCCGCCCGCCACGGCAAGAGCCAGCTTCTTGCCGGCCTTGTCACCGTGGTCGCCGTTGTCGGCATCCTGCCCTACATATCGTTGCAGTTGAAGGCGGTGTCGGAAAGTTTCCGCGTGCTCCTCGCCTATCCGGCCGTGGCGCCGCGCGGGCTTGCTGATTCGTTTCCGTTGCTGCTCGACGAAGCGCTGCTGGTGGCGCTGTTGATGGGCGTTTTTTCGATTCTGTTCGGCACGCGCCATATCGACGCCAGCGAGCATCACCAAGGCATGGTGGCGGCGATCGCCTTCGAATCGGTCGTCAAGCTTCTTGCCTTCGTCGCCGTTGGCGCGTTCGTGACATTCGGAATCTTCGGCGGCCCATCCGACTTGTTCGCCAAGGCGTTGGCCGATCCCGAACTTGCGCGCCACTTCACCTTGGGCGCCGAGTCCGGAACATCCTGGGTCATGCTGACGATGCTGGCGATGACGGCCATCGTCTGCCTGCCGCGGCAGTTCCAAGTCACTGTCGTCGAAAATCTCGAAGAGCGCGATCTCAAGAAGGCGATCTGGCTGTTTCCGGCCTATCTGATTGCGATCAATATTTTTGTGCTGCCGATTGCCTTGGCCGGGCTGCTGCATTTCCCGGCGGGCTCGGTGTCGCCGGATACGTTTGTCCTGGCATTGCCGATCGCCGAACAGCAGCCATGGCTGGCGCTCTTTGTCTTTCTCGGCGGACTTTCGGCGGCGACGGGCATGGTCATCGTCGAGACCATCGCGCTCAGCACCATGGTGTGCAACGATCTGGTGATGCCGGTGCTGCTGCGCGTGCGCTGGCTGAAGCTGACCGAGCGCGGCGACCTGACGCGCCTGCTGCTCGGCATCCGGCGCGGCGCTATTATCGGCGTCGTCATTCTCGGCTACTTCTATTTCCGCGTGATCGGCGAAAGCTACACGTTGGTCACGATCGGGCTTGTGTCCTTCGTGGCGGCGGCGCAATTCGCGCCGGCGATGATCGGCGGCATGTATTGGAAGGGCGGCACGCGGATCGGCGCGCTCGCCGGCCTGAGTTCTGGCTTCGTCGTCTGGGCCTATACGCTGCTGATCCCGTCGCTGGCGCGGTCCGGCTGGCTGCCGGCGGGGTTCATCGAAGAGGGGCTGTTCGGCTTGGCTTTCCTCAAGCCCTACAGCCTGTTCGGGCTGACCGGGTTCGATCAAATCGGCCATGCCACGTTCTGGAGCCTGTTGATCAACAGCGCCGCCTATGTCGGGGTCTCGATGATGACGCGGCAGGACGCGATCGAGCGGATACAGGCGGCGCAGTTCGTCGACGTGTTCCGGCAGCGCGGCGCGGGACGGGACAATGCGCTGTGGCAGGGCACCGCGACGCTGTCCGAGCTGCGCGATCTGGTGGCGCGCTTCGTCGGGGCCGAGCGCACCCGGCTGGCATTTCGCGACTATGCCCGCGCGCGCAACGTCGATCTCGACCGCGTGCGCGAGGCCGATGCCGATCTGGTGAATTTCGCCGAGCGGATTCTCGCCGGCGCCATCGGCGCCGCGTCGGCGCGCGTCATGGTTGCGTCGGTGACGCGCGGCGAGATGGTCGGCATCGAAGAAGTGATGCGCATCCTCGACGAGGCTTCGCAAATCCTTCGGTACAGCCGGCAGCTCGAGATCAAGTCGCAGCAGCTCGAGTCGGCGACGCGCGAATTGCGCGAGGCCAATCTCCGGCTCCAGGAACTCGACCGTCTCAAGGACGATTTCCTATCCACCATCAGCCACGAGTTGCGGACGCCGCTGACCTCGATCCGCAGCTTCTCCGAGATCGTGCTCGACAACCCCGAGCTGGACCCGGCCCAGCGCGAAAATTTCCTCGGCATCATCGCGCGCGAGGCCGAGCGGCTGACGCGGCTGATCAACCAACTGCTCGATCTCGCCAAGCTCGAGGCCGGGCGGCTCGATTGGCAGATGGCGGATTTCGATCCCGGGCCCGTCATTCAGGACGCGATCGCGGTGGCGCAGGGCTTCGTCGGAGAACGAAAAATCGAGCTGTCCGCCGACGTCCCCAGGGACTTGCCTTTCGTGCGCGCCGACAAGGACCGGCTCACGCAAGTCTTCATCAATCTGCTCTCGAACGGGGTCAAGTTCAGCGACACCGAAAACGGCAAGATCTGGGTCCGGGCGCGGGCTGACGGCGACTACCTAGAGGTTTCGGTCCGCGACAATGGCGCGGGAATCGCGCCGGAATGGCAAGAACGGATCTTCGATAAGTTCATCCAAGTGAAAAAGCGCGACGACAACAAGCCCGAAGGCACCGGCCTGGGACTGCCGATCTGCCGTCAGATCATCGAGTTCTTCGGCGGAAGAATTTGGGTCGATAGCCGGCCCGGCCAGGGCGCCACATTCGCCTTTACCGTGCCGCTGTCGCGCGCCATCACCCGGCGGCTGGTGGCTGCGGCTTAGCCGTTACACCGCGCGGCCGCCGATTTCGACCGCGACACGCTCGCGCAACGCCTCGATCGAGCGGAACGAGTCGATCAGCCGCCGCCGGTCCCAGCGCGAGAGCGCGCGCAACGGGACGAAATTGCCGACCGCGTGGCCTGCCTTGAAGTCATTGAGCTGCTGGCGCAGCAAAATGCGCGTCAGGTTGGCGAACGCGCCGGCAAGATCGTCGCGCTCATCCGGACCGACAATACCGCGCGCGGCCAACGCCGCGATGCGGCCCGCCGTCGAGCTTTCGCCGACGCGATGTTTGAGGCCGAGCAGGCGAACCGCGTCAACCAATGGCAGAGTGCCGCGATATTTCACATTGACCATGCCGCGCTGCTCCGTGTCGCCGCGAATCCGGCCGAACCAGCCGAGCGCGGTCGTGTGATTGGCCTGCAAATCGTGGATATCGCGCAAGAACCCCGCGTTTTCGGCGACAAGCGGCGTGACATGAGCGCGCAACTCGGCGGCATAGGCGGCTTCGCCCGCCGCCGGCGCGAAGTCGAAAAAAATATCCGCGTATCGGGCGGCGGGGCCGAGGCGTTGGCGGAACCAAATCGCGGTTTGCTCGCGCCACTGCGCGCGGGTTTTGCGCCACAGCGGATTGGTCGCCATCACATTTCCCTTGCACAGGGGAAAGCCGATGGCGGCAAGCGACAAGGTCAGCCGCTCGGCGAAGGCGACGAACCACGCATCGATCGCAAGGTGAGCGTCGTCGGGATACTCATCGATGACGATGCCGTTGTCTTGATCCGGATAAAGAAAATTTTCGCCGCGCCCGCCCGAACCCATGACGATGAGGCAGTACTTGGCCGGCGGATCGCCCCAGCCGGCCTCGCGCATGGCGGCCTCCGCCAAGCCGGCAATGCGGGCATGGATGTCGCGGTTGATGTCGGACAGCAGCGCCTGGATTTCGGGCGCCGGGAGCGTTTCCTCGAAAAGCGCGTCGGCCAGGGCCACTTGCGCTTTCTTGACTTCCTTAAGGCCGTCGAGCGTGGCCTCGTGGGTCAATTCGTCGATCAGGGCCACCATGCCGGCGATCGCGCCGGCATAGGCGCGGTGAAGGTCGAGCACGCCCAGGATGCGGCCATCGTCGCCGGTCATCGGCATATGGCGCAGGCGCCGACGCCGCATGCGGGCGATCGCGTGAAAAACATAGTCTTCGGCTTGAATCGTTTCGACCGGCGCCGTCATGACCGTCGCGATCGGGGTCTCGGGCGCGAGCTTGAACGCGATGCGGCGCACCACGTCCTGCTCGGTGACGATGCCGAGCGGCCGGCCGCCGGCGTCGACGACGAGCGCCGCCGAGGCCCGTTCGGCCGCCATCGCCTCGATCGTCTCGCGGCAGGACGCGGTGTGCGGAACCCGCGCCAGCGGCGCCAATGGTTCCTGGTTGGCGCGACGGCGGAAGATGGCGGCGAGCGAGTGCATGGCGTTGCCTCGTCCGTCTCTAGATCCGCCGCCCGGCTAGGAGGCGGTCGTGGCGTCTGGGGCCATGTCCGCAACGATTTGATCGACAGCCATTCGCCGATCTAGCACCTGGTATCGCGCCATCAGCATGAAACGAACGCTCGCGATGACCGAATCGCGGTCCGGGCGGCGCAGTCGTTCGTGGATTGGCAGTACGTCGTACAGCCGCCGACCGGATACTTCGGCAATCTCGGCCGATCCCCGGGGCGCCGAAAGCTGGGCAGCGGCCAGCCGCCGTTCCAACACGGTAACGGCTGCGTCGAGGTTGACGTGGGACATCAGTGCCGGTTCGGCGGCAATCGAGCGGCGGTACATCTGACACAAGGCAGCGGCCACACGCGCCGCGCGACCGCCCGCAGCGGCTCGCAATCGTCCTTCGGCGACGACGACGAGGTCGGCCAATACGGCGACAATCGTCTCGGCGCAGGCGTGATCGTAGGCCGTCTTGAACGGCGCTTCGCGCATCAATTCGTTCATCGGCAACTGGGTCCGGGCGTGGCAATAGCCGATCAGGCATTTCTGCCCGATCAAATTCGCTTCGCGCATCAAGGCCGGGCAAAGCTCGGCAAGCGATGTGATCGCCGACGGCCGCAATCGCTCTCTGACCCATTGTATCAGCATATGTTTTCTCTAATTTGTATGCGCCGAGAAGGCGACTCCCGCGCCGCTGCCGCCGGTCTATTTGTCGCAGTTCAACTGTCGCGGCCTGACCGAATGTCGCAGTCCCTAGGCAGCCTCATTCTGGCAGAATGTTATGAATAATGGTATGAAAGCGTAAGAAAAATACGATTGTGTCGTCGGTCGTCAAACCGGAACCCACACTCGCAACGGGGGAAACAAATGACTGAGATCAAACGAGAAGTACGCGAGGCTCATTGGCGCAGGACCTCACGGCTGATGTGGACCATCATGTTCTTGTGGTTCGTCTTTAGCTTCGGCATCCATTTTTTCGCGCGCCCGCTCAATGGAATCGTCATTTTCGGCTTCCCGCTTGGCTTCTACATGGCCGCGCAGGGATCGCTAATCGCTTTTGTCGTGCTTTGTTTCTGGAACGCCGTTGCGCAGAACAAGATCGACAAGGAGTTCGGCGTAGCCGACGACGAATAGGAGCGGAACATGGCACAGGCACAAGCGAAAAAAGGCAGTTTTCTCGAGAATCTCGGTCGTATCTATGCGATCTACACCGGGAGCTTTATCGGCTTCACGATCCTGCTCGGCCTCTTCGAATGGGGCGGCAAACGCGCCGGCTGGGACCCCGGGGCCGTCAACAAGATCATCGGCTATTGCTTCGTTTTCATCACCATCGGCGTTTACGCACTGATCGGCTGGCTGTCGCGAACGGCCGAACTCTCCGAATACTACGTCGCAGGCCGCAAAGTGCCGGCGTTCTACAACGGCATGGCGACGGGCGCGGATTGGATGAGCGCGGCCTCGTTCATTTCCATGGCCGGTGGTCTCTATCTCGGCGGCTATTTTGGTTTGGGTTACGTGCTCGGCTGGACCGGCGGCTATGTGCTGATCGCAACGCTGATGGCGCCGTATCTCCGCAAGTTCGGCCAGTTCACGATCCCGGACTTTCTTGGCGCGCGGTTCGGTGGCCATGGGGCGCGGTTCTGCGGCATTATCGTGCTGATAGCGGCGTCGTTCACTTATGTCGTGGCGCAGGTGTTCGGGGTCGGCATCATAACGTCGCGCTTCCTCGGCATCGGCTTCGAAGTGGCGTGTTTCGTCGGCCTGGTCGGGATTCTTGTGTGTTCGATGCTGGGCGGCATGCGGGCGGTTACTTGGACCCAAGTGGCGCAATATATCATCCTCATTATCGCCTACCTGATCCCGGTGATCTGGCTGTCGACCAAGAAGTACGGCATTCCGATCCCCGAATTCACCTACGGTCAGGCACTGCAAGCCATCGCCGAATTCGAGCAGAAGCTCAACGTCGCATCGATCCTTCCGGCGATGGGCAACCAGCCGGTGTCCCATACGCTGCCCTTTGGAGATTTGAAGGACGGGTCATTCAGCTTGTTGGGGCCGCAGGGCTTCGTGAATTTCTTTGCGCTCGTCTTGTGCTTGATGGTGGGCACGGCGTCGCTGCCGCATATCCTCATGCGGTATTTCACCACGCCGAACGTCCAGGACGCGCGTATGTCGGTGGGCTGGGCGATCTTCTTCATCTTCCTGCTTTACTTCACCGCGCCGGCCTATGCGGCGTTCGCAAAGCTCGAAGTGTATTCGTCCGTGATCGGGCAGCCGATAGCGCAATTGCCGGAATGGGTGAAGAATTGGCAGGCCGTCGGCGGCTTGCTGACCATCACCGACGTCAATCGCGACGGCATACTCCAGCTCAACGAGTTCCGCATCCACCAGGACATCGTCGTCCTGTCGATGCCGGAAATCGCGGGCTTGCCCTACGTCATTTCCGGCCTGGTCGCGGCCGGCGGTTTGGCGGCGGCGCTCTCAACCGCTGACGGTCTGTTGCTGGCGATCGCCAACGCGCTCAGCCACGACATCTACTACAAGATGATCGATCCCAAGGCGTCGACATTGCGCCGGCTGATCGTGGCCCGGACGCTGCTGGTCGTGGTCGCGGTCATCGCCGCCACCGTCGCCGGCACGCGACCGTCGGGCATCATCCAGATGGTGGCCTGGGCTTTTTCGTTGGCTGCGGCCGGACTGTTCGCACCGCTGGTGCTGGGCATCTGGTGGAAACGGGCAAATACAGCGGGAGCTATCGCCGGGATGATCGCGGGTTTCGGCATCTGCCTCTTCTACCTGGTGATGACGCGCTATGCCCCGCTCACCTTCGAGGCGTGGTTCGGCACCAAGCTGTGGTGGGGTATCCTCAATATCTCCTGCGGCATATTCGGTATCCCGGCAGCGTTTTTGGTGATGTATGTCGTCAGCCTCATGACCAAGGCACCGCCCCAGGAAATGCAGGACTTCATCGACTCGATCCGCATTCCCAAGGGCGATGTGCTCCACGCGGAAGGGGCCAAGGCCTGACGGACTCGGACCTGCCACACGACGCAGGGCTCGCGACACGCGGGCCCTGCGTTTCTTTTCGTGCCATGATTCCAGACTGATTGCGCGGCGGGCGATGCAGGACGTTCGGTGGTCCTATTGGTTTTTTCACATCCCGAACTACGCGTTCGCGATTTTGATTTACACGATGTTCGGGCGCTTCCTGCTTTCGTTCATTCTGCGGCCGGATACCAAAAACTACATCTACCGCTGGTTCGTGCGACTGACCGAGTGGTTCATCCGGCCGGTCGATTTCATCACGCCACGGATCATGCCGCGCATCTTGCTGCCGCCGATCGCCGCGTTCTGGCTGATCGCGCTGCGCATTGCCTTTTTCATCGCGATGTTCTACGCGGGCCTGACGCCGCGCCCGTCGGCCCCCACCCAATAGGCCAGCGCGATGAACCTCACCTTCTTTGTTATTCTGGCCTTCTGCGTCTTCAACGGGATGGCGTCGATACTTGCCTTGCGCTTTGTTGCCGCCCTCATTGCCGTTACCTGGCCGCTCGAGTTTCTGCCCCGCGAACCGAGCTGGCTGCTTTACCAGTCGTCGATCGTCGTTTCGACGGCGACTTTGCTCCTAAGCGGGATTCCGGCGGCGCTCTACGAGCGCATTCTAAAGCCCGCGCCCGACGACGCGACATCGCTCTATATTTGGCTGGCTGCGGCCGGCGTGCTCTGCCTGCCCGCGCTACAGTCCGTATTCTAACCGCCCCTAGGGCAAGTTCGAATAATTGACCTTGAAGCTCTGATCCTGCTGCTTTTGCACGTTGCAATCGACGTTGGCGGCTTTGCCCTCGTTCGTGTAGCCGATGATGACGGCGACGGTGCCATCCTGCAGGCTATTGATCTTCGCCTTGTCTTGCGCCACGAATTCGGCCTTGGGCAGCTTGCTCTTGGCAAGCGTCAAGCATGCATTGTAGGCGGCGGCATCGTCTTTTGCGCTGTCGCCGCAGGCAGCGAGGGCGAGCGACCCTCCGGCGGCGAGCAGGGTCAGGCGAAATGCGGCGATCAAAGTATGTCTGGATTGCATATTGTTCTCCAAGTTCGGTCGTGCGGACTGGCGCATGATTTTCCTATTTTCTCGGCGGCATTGGGTCAAGCGGGTGTACCGGCGCAAAGGCAATTCGTCGCAGAACAGCGTGGTGCTCCGTTCCCTCCGGCCATCGATTGCGCATACAATTCGTTGCGGTTTTTGCTCCGACGGATCGTGGTTCGGTGAGACGGGCAGGGCGGCAGCATGGATTTCCAGCAAATTCGCAATTGCGCCGACAATTCTATTCGCCGCGCTTTGGGTTTCACGGCCATCGCGATCTTTACGTTCATGGTTGGACTTTCCGGCGAGCCATATCTCGCCATTCGCGCCGGCGCAATTCTTGTAACGGCCACGGCCGTCACGCTTTTTGTCCGAGGCCGCAACGCACCGGGCCGCAATTACCGGCGCACCGAAGTGTGGCTGATGATCAGGGACGAGCCTGCCATCCCGGTCGATCGAATGCAGCGATGGATCGGCGGCGCGCTCGCCGAGAGTTACTTCTGGCATGCGCGCATTGCCGCCTATCTGGCGCTGGCGATGTGGAGCATCGCATTAATCATGCGGATTGCCTTAAATTTGTAACGATGAACCGCGCGCGCAATAACGTCAATGCGCTGTATTTCGCTGATATTGCAAGATCCGCCGGGATTGAGCCTTTCTTAATCGCGCCGCCGCTAAATTCGCGCTTCGATCGTATCCGCCGGAGCGTCCCCCGATGGTGCAACATGACGAGCGCATTCGCGTTCTGGCCGCGCACGCGGTGGGCCGCGGCTGCGCCAGGGCCGGCATCGCCATTGCGATGCTCACATTCATCCTGGCCGATGCGCCGGTTTTGGCCTTGAAGACAGCGGCGCTGCTCGCGGCGCTGGTCTGGGCCGTTCTGCTGCTCCAATCCGCCCGTGCGCAACGCACGCCCTATCACGAAACCCAACTCTGGGAATTGCTCGACGGCCGGCACGGTTGCCGCTCCGAGGAGCAGGCGCAACACCTCATCGCCGGCATCTTGAGCGAGACCTTTATCCGCTATGCGGTCTTTGCCGGCATCGGCGCGCTGCTGCTGCTGCTGCTGTGCGGCGTGGCGTGGATAATCGATTGACGATCGGCGCCGCCGGTTCCGCGATTTCCTATTCGGGACAATCGTAAAATCTCGCTAACCACAAATCGATCCAAAGCCGCTTGCATTGCTTTGCGATTTGAGATACTTTGCGTTGCAGAGTAAGTGGGGCCCGATGCGCGATCTCGACAAAGCCTTGGCCGATATCGGCGAAATCCGCAGCCAGATCGCGGCCAGCACCGCGTTTCGCGGTTTCGGCCCGGCGGCGCTGACAGCGACCGGTGGCTTGGCCCTGGTAACGGCGACGGCGCAGACGATCTGGCTTGACGATCCCACGGGCCGGCCGCTGGCCTTTCTCGCCGGTTGGGTGGTCACGGCGCTGCTCGCGATCGGCATCATCTGGGTTGAAATGCGCCGGCGCGCGCGCCGCCATCATTCCGGCCTCGCCGATGCGATGATCCACAACGCGATCGAGCATTTCATGCCCGCCGCCGCGGCCGGCTTATTGCTGCCGCTGATGTTCCTGCGTTTCGCGCCCGAAGCCGTGTGGATGCTGCCCGGCTTGTGGCAGGTCCTTGTTGGCCTCGGAATTTTCGCCACGGCCCGCTCGTTGCCGCGCGCCGTGGCGCTGGCCGGCGCCTGGTACTTCGTCGCCGGCTTCTGCGTCGTCATGCTGGCAAGCGACGGCCGCGTGCTGTCGCCCTGGGCGATGGGCGTGCCTTTCGCCGTCGGCCAGTTCATGATGGCCGCGATCCTGCACTTCGCTTTTGGAAAATCCGATGCCGAAGAATAGACATGGGGCCGCGCCTTTCGCCTATGAGGGCCTCGACCGCGTCATCCACGAAAAGGCGCGGCTCGGCGTGCTCACGTCGCTGGTCGCGCACCCCCAGGGCCTGGCGTTCGGCGATTTGAAGCAGCTCTGCGGCCTGACGGACGGAAACCTTAGCCGGCATCTCCAAGTTTTGCAGGAGGCCGGGTTGGTCGAGATCAACAAGGGTTATCTCAACAACCGGCCGCATACGACTTGCCGCCTGACAGCGGGCGGGCGGCAGCGTTTCATCAATTACCTGTCCGTGCTCGAGCAAGTCGTGCGCGACGCGGCCAAGGCGGCGGGCGAGAAAGACAGTGCCGTGCTCCGCCATCGCGCGGCGCCCGCCTGAATTTTCATTTTTTTTGCGAGGAAACTCTATGATACAAAGTAATTGTTGTAACAAACTTCACGTCGGCATCGTCATGGACGGCAATGGGCGCTGGGCCTCGCGCCAGGGCTTGCCGCGATCCGTCGGTCACGAAGCCGGCGTCGAAGCCGTCCGCCGCATTGCAGATGCGGCACCGGGTCTCGGCATCGACATGCTGTCCATGTTCGCCTTCTCGTCCGACAACTGGCGCCGTCCGCCGGCCGAGGTCGCCCGCATGATGGATATATTGCGCCACTATCTCCGCACCGAGACGGCGCGGCTGGTGCGCGACGGCATGCGGCTGTCGATCGTCGGCCGCCGCGACCGGCTGCCCGCCGGGCTCGCCGCCGAGATCGAGCGCGCCGAGGCCGCGACCGCGAGCGGGCGAACCCTGCATCTCCGCATCGCGGTCGACTATTCCGGGCGCGACGCGATCTTGCGCGCTGCCTTCCAGGCTAGCATCGACGAGCACCTGACGCGCGAGGGCTTCGCCCGCCTCCTCGCCAGCGACGCGGCGCCGCGCGACGTCGATCTCGTCATCCGCACCAGCGGCGAGCGCCGCCTGTCGGATTTCCTGATCTGGGAATGCGCCTATGCCGAACTCTATTTCACCGAAACGATGTGGCCCGATTTCGACGCCGCCGACCTCGCCGAGGCGCTCGCCGATTTCCGCAAGCGCGAGCGGCGATTCGGCGGGGTGCCGAAGGCGGCGTGAAGGCGGCGCGGCGCAAGAAAGCTGGTGGGCCCGGCAGGACTCGAACCTGCAACCAGACCGTTATGAGCGGCCGGCTCTAACCAATTGAGCTACGGGCCCACGGCGGCGGGCCGCGGCGGGAGACTGTTAGCACGAGCCGCCCGCCGGGCAAACGTTTCGGCGCTACCCCGCCTTGGCCAGCGCCTGGGCGATATCGGCCAGGATATCGTCGATGTGCTCGATGCCGACCGAGAGCCGGACATAGCCGTCGGACACGCCGGTCTTGAGCTGGTCGGCGGGCGACAACTGGCTGTGCGTCGTCGAGGCGGGGTGGATGGCGAGGCTGCGCGCATCGCCGATATTGGCCACGTGATAGAGCAGCTTCAGCGCGTCGATGAACTTGCGCCCGGCGGCGCGGCCGCCCTTGAGCTCGAAGCCGACCAGGCCGCCGAGACCGCCCTTGAGATAGGCATCGGCGCGGCGGCGTGCTTCGCCGCTCTGCATTTTCGGATAGATGACGCGCTCGATGTTCTTTTGCTTGGCGAGGAAATCGGCGACGGCGGCGGCGTTCTCGCAATGCTTCTTCATGCGCAGCACGACGGTTTCGATGCCTTGGATGAATTGGAAGGCGTTGAACGGGCTCATGCAGGCGCCGAGGTCGCGCAGCACCGTCACCCGCGCCCTGATGATGTAGGCGATCGGGCCGAGCGGCTTCGTCGCCTCGGTCCAGACCGCGCCGTGATAGGACGGGTCCGGCGTATTAAGCATCGGCTGGCGCTTGGGATGCGCAGCCCAATCGAAATTGCCGCCATCGACCAGGACGCCGCCGATCGAGGTGCCGTGGCCACCGAGATATTTCGTCGTCGAATAGACGACGATGGCGGCGCCGTGCTCGAAGGGCCGGCACAAGATCGGGCAGGCCGTGTTGTCCATGATCAGCGGAATGCCCATGGATCGGCCGATTTTGGCCACCTCGGCGATCGGAAACACTTCGAGCTTCGGATTGGGCAAGGTCTCGGCGTAGTAGGCGCGCGTCTTGTCGTCGCTGGCGCGGCGGAACGCCTCCGGATCGGCCGGATCGACGAAGCGCACTTCGATGCCCTGGTCCTTCATCGAGTTCGCGAATAGATTCCAGGTGCCGCCGTAGAGATCGGTCGAACTCACCACGTTATCGCCGGCGCGCGCGATATTCTGGATCGAGAACGCGGTCGCGGCCTGGCCGGACGCGAGCGCGAGCGAGGCGACGCCGCCCTCCATCGCCGCGAGGCGTTTCTCCAGCACGTCGGTCGTCGGATTCATGATCCGCGTGTAGATGTTGCCGAATTCCTTGAGAGCGAACAGGTTCGAGGCGTGCTCCGTGTCGCGGAACTGGTACGCCGTCGTCTGATAGATCGGCACGGCGACGGCGCCGGTCGCCGGATCGGCGCGAAAGCCGGCGTGCAGGGCAAGCGTTTCGGGATGCAGCTTCTGTTCGGACATCGTTCACTCCTCGGACCGTGCGGGATTTGGCGCCGGTCATTGAAGTTGCCGGCGCCGGCGAAATCCCGCGCATGTTGCCGCGAATGCGGCGGCGAGGCGAGAGGAAAAAGCGCTGACCGACGGATTTTTCAGCGCACCAAACGCCGCGATCGCGCCGCCGCCGCGGGCTATTTGACGGTCCGCATTCTTACAATAATCCGGCCGAAGATGCGATTGTCCCAAGAAACTTCGTAGTGGAATGGCGTGTCCGCATAGCCGTAGATTTGCACGACGGACTTGCATTCGTGGACCTCGGCATTTTCCGATCGGCGTTCGGGATTGTATATGGAGAACGAACGATCCGCTTCGCCTTTTTCAGCCAGCGACTTTCGAAACATGCTATCGAGCATGCCCATGACCTTGGATGACTCGCAGCCCGGCAGGTCACGCGACAAGTCTGGCAGCCCGAATTTTATGGCGAGGACGACGGCGACAACGAGACACGCACCGATAAAATTCGTAATCGAAGCCCCGGCCGACACGTGTCTTAGCATTCCGGCAAAGAACGTCGGTCTGCCAGATCGCCAGGCCGCCGCATCCGAGCCTTCGCGCTAACGCGCCGCTTGCTGGTCGGCAACTTCTTGCCGCATTGCGGCTAGCGCTTCGCGCTTGGTATTTTCGTCGATTTCGTCGGGGGAGGATTTTCCGAAAAAATCCCGCCCGGGCTCGCTTCCGCTTGGCATCTCGACACCTGGCTCGTCACAGCGTTCCATCGCCGCGATCGTTCGTCGATGGAGTATCGGACTATGCGACCCGTCGCTCGGCGGCGAGCAATATGAGTTGGCAGCCTTTAGATCGCGTTAACAGCGCGTCAGCCTCGGCGCGCCGCGATCGGCGCCGGTTTCGCCGGCATGGATGCGCCCGATGCCGGCCCAGTAGGCGGCGGCTTCGCACATCGGGCAGGGCTGGGAGCTGGCGTAGATTTCGCAGCCCGAAAGATCGCGCGTGCCGAGGCGGCGGGCGGCGTCGCGGATCGCTTCCATCTCGGCATGCGCCGTGGGATCGGCGGCCGTCACGACGCGGGACGGAGCCTCGCCGACGATGCGGCCGTTCCTCACGATGGCGGCGCCATAGGCTTGGTCGCCGGCGGCGCGGGCGGTCTCGCGCATGGCGAACGCGCGCGCCATGAAGGCGGCGCGGCCCGGATCGGCCGGCTGCTCGATGTCGCGCGCGGGTTGCGCCGACGCCACGCGCCGCGCGGCCAGCACGCCCGCCACGGCAAGCGCGCCGCTCGCCAATCCGCGCCTCGATACAAACGGTCTTACGCTCATGAAACGCCTCCGATACAATGATCTCACCGACAGCGAGGGGACAGCCATGCCCGACTTCGTCCCGCCCATCGTCGATCCCTATCCCGCCGATTACAACGGCGAGGCGATCGAGGAATTCGAGTACCTGACGCCGCTGGTGCTGCGGCGCGAGGTCGACGCCGTCAAAATACGCGGAGGCCGCGACGACGCCGACTACATCGTCGGCGCCGATTACGAGGTCCGCTTCCGCATCGCCGGCGAGGCGGCGAGGCGCACGATCACGGTGCCGCGCGGCATGCTGACCGACCTATCCTCGGTGCCGCGCTTCGCCCAGGGCATCGTCGCCCGCGTCGGGCCGCATCTCGAAGCCTCGATCGTCCACGATTTCCTCTACATCGCCTGGCAGGACCTGCCGGCCGGCGCGGCGCGAAAAGCGGATTGGAACTTCGCCGACGAAGTCATGCGCGTCGCCATGATCGCGGCCGAGGTCGATCTCGACCAGATCGTGCTGATCCACGCCTCGGTGCGCGCCTTCGGCTGGCCGGCCTATAAGCGCGCCAACCCGCCGCCGCGCTATTTCAAGTTCTGGTAGCGCCGCTCACGTATCCAAGAAGCTCCTGAGCTTGCGGCTGCGGCTCGGGTGCTTGAGCTTGCGCAGCGCTTTGGCCTCGATCTGGCGGATGCGCTCGCGCGTCACCGAGAATTGCTGGCCGACCTCCTCGAGCGTGTGGTCGGTGTTCATGCCGATGCCGAAGCGCATGCGCAGCACGCGCTCCTCGCGCGGCGTCAAGGTCGCCAGCACGCGCGTCGTCGTCTCGCGCAGGTTCGATTGGATCGCGGCGTCGATCGGCATCACGGCGTTCTTGTCCTCGAGGAAGTCGCCGAGATGCGAATCCTCCTCGTCGCCGATCGGTGTTTCGAGCGAGATCGGCTCCTTGGCGATCTTCAGCACCTTGCGCACTTTTTCGAGCGGCATGGCGAGCTTCTCGGCCAGCTCCTCGGGCGTCGGCTCGCGGCCGATCTCGTGCAGCATCTGGCGCGAGGTGCGCACCAGCTTGTTGATCGTCTCGATCATGTGCACGGGAATACGGATCGTGCGCGCCTGATCGGCGATCGAGCGGGTGATCGCCTGGCGGATCCACCAGGTGGCGTAGGTCGAGAACTTGTAGCCGCGGCGGTATTCGAACTTATCGACCGCCTTCATCAGGCCGATATTGCCTTCCTGGATGAGGTCGAGGAACTGCAGGCCGCGGTTGGTGTATTTCTTGGCGATCGAGATGACGAGGCGGAGATTGGCCTCGACCATCTCCTTCTTCGCCTGGTTCGATTCGCGCTCGCCCTGGCGCACCGAATCGACGACGCGGCGGAATTCGCCGATCGGCAGTTGCGCGCCCTCGGCGATCTTGGCGATCCGGTCGCGCAGGTCGCCGATTTCGGTCTTGAAGCGCGTGACGAAGCCGGTCCAGCCCTTACTGGTCTTCTGGCCCATTCGCGAGAGCCAGCGCGGATCGAGCTCATAGCCGAAATAGCTCTTGAGGAAATCCTCGCGGTCGATCTTCGAATCGACGGCGCGGCGCAGCAGGCGCCCTTCGAGCTGGTTGAGCAGGCGCGACAATTCGTAAAGCTGATGGATGAGCTGCTCGATGCGGGCGTTGTTGAGCCGCACTTCGCGGACTTTTTCGACGAGTTCGAGCTTGACCTGCTCGTAACGCTTCTCCATGCGCGGTTCGATCTTGTGGCCGCGCTGCAGAATCGCGATGCGCTCTTCCTGGAGTTTCTGCAGCTTCTTGTAGATGCGGGCGATCTCGTCGAGATTTTCGATCACCTCCGGCATCAGCGAGGCTTCCTTGGCGGCGAGCGAGAGATTGGCCTCGTCCTCGTCCTCCTCCTCGGGCTGCTGGGTCTCCGGCTCGATGTCGTCGATCAGCGGATCGTAGTCTTCGTCGCGCTTGACCTTGATCTTCTTGGGGGCTTCCTTTTCCTTTTCCTTCTCGACCGGCGCCTTGACGCCATCGACGCGGGCTTGCGCCGCGGCCTTGGCGGCGGCGAGCTGCTGTGCCGGGGTCGGCGGCGGGCCCGGCGGATTGGCGCTTTGATCCGGGATCGGGCCGTTATAGGTGCCTTCGAGATCGATGATGTCGCGCAGCAGGACGCGCTTGTTCAACAGGTCGTCGCGCCATTGGACGACGGCCTTCATGGTCAGCGGGCTTTCGCACAGCGCGCCGATCATCTTCTCGCGGCCGGCCTCGATCCGCTTGGCGATGGCGATTTCGCCTTCGCGCGACAGGAGTTCGACCGAGCCCATTTCGCGCAGATACATGCGCACCGGGTCGTCCGTCCGGCCGGCGTCGCTTTCGCTGATATTGCCGCTCCGGCGTTCCTCGCCGTCTTCGTCTTCGCCGTCCGCCGTTTCCTCGGCGGCGGCGGCCGGCTCGCCTTCGGCTTCCTCGGTTTCGACGATATTGACGCCGAGTTCCGACAAGCGCGCGAGGGCGTCCTCGATCTGGTCGGATTGGAACTGTTCGGGCGGCAAGGCCTCGTTCATTTCGGCTTCGGTGATGTAACCCCGCTGCTTCGACTTGACGACGAGCTTTTTGACCGCGGCCGAAAGCCCATCGATCATCGGATCTTCGGCGCCGGATTCCGCGCCGTGTTCCGCCGCAGTCTCGCTGCCATCGACGCTCTTCCCCGGCGCGAAGCGTTTTTCGTCGCTGCTATGCCGTTTCGGAGCGCCCGACATGGGCCGGGATGACGCGGTGCGAGTTTTGCCTTCGACGCGCTTTTCGTTCGATCGGGTGATGTTACGTGTCTTCGCCATATTGCTCGGTTGTTTCCGTGAGACTTGTTGACGGGTCAGTGACGGAATTTCGGGAGGCGCCGGCTTGATCCCGGATCGCATACATTCGCAATTGGTTTTTCGGGCTCATATCCTCGGCCAAGTCGCGCTCCGCGGCGAGCAGTTCTTTCTCGATCGCCGGCCGCTCTACCAGGTCCGCAAATAATACGCGCCAAGCCTGCAACGCTTCCTCGCGTTGGGCTTGGGGATGGGCTAGTGGGAACATACCATAAACATCAGCGCTCAGGACCCCTTTGAGCGCGTCTGAAAAACCCAGTTTCGCCAAATGGTTCCTTAAAGCATCCGTGTCAAGAGGCGGCGCCCCAGCGGTGTTTAAGATTGCCGCCCGAAGCCTGTCAAGGCGCATAAGAATGCGCGCCATACCGGTTCTTCGGTTTTAATTTCGAAATCCATTCTTGTTTATCAAGCATCTGTTCCTGCTGGACCTGTAATTTTTCAATTCGGCGTTCATGCTATTCAACTGCCTCTGAACTCGATCCGCAGCTAATTTATTGATATTTAATGATTTTTCGAAAGCGGGTGCCATCTGCTCAATGGCTTTTTTTAGCGATATTTGCTTCACAATGAGCAAGATCCCCAAATAATGATACTCTATTTCTTCAGGCGGAAAGTACCATCGGAGCATGGTCCCAATATGCTTAGCTTTGCTTTTTGACTGCGCATCGCAGAGAAGGTCTCCTTCGTCCGCTGATTTAGCAAATACGTTTCCGCCCCTCGCGAACGGCCGGTTCAGCCGTCGCATGGCACTGAGCAATATATCCAAGGAAATCTGGCGGAGTTCCTCTAACTCCCTGTCTTCAATTATGACTGAAAATAATTGCTCGAAATATTCATCCATCAAGAATGGGTTGTTTATTGGATAGAAAAGAAGAAGCTGTTGCCGGCTAAGTTCAATAAAACCTTTCGGCACCGACTGTGCCAGTCATCTCGGCTGCTTTTTCTTTGAATTTTGCTTCTCGATGCCCTCGAAATTTCTCGAAATATCTTAGACGGAACTCTTGCGTAATGCTGCCGCTGAACCTCCCTTCCGGCGATCTGTGAGACGCATCGGGAAAGCTCCTTCCAAAGGTTGGCTCGCTTCTCCGGTGTGGAAAAATCTTTGCCTTCTGTTAAATTTATCCAAATGAAATCAACAAGATGATGTGGTTTTTGCAGGATATCTTCAAACGCCTCGTTGCCGCTTTCCGGAGCAGGCTGTCCGGGATCCTCGCCCTCGGGAAGGAAAACAAACCGCAGCGAAAAGCCTGGCAAAGTATCGGCAACACGCGCTCGGCGGCGCGGGCGGCGGCGCGGCGCCCGGCTTCGTCGCCGTCGAAGCACAGGATCGGTTCGGGCCGGAGCTTCCAGATTTCCTCGATTTGGGTCTCGGTCAACGCGGTGCCGAGCGGGGCAACCGCCCCTTCGAATCCGGCCTGATGCAGGGCGATGACGTCCATGTATCCTTCGGCGACGAGCACGTCCGCGCCCTTGTGCGCCGCCGCCCTGGCATCGCGATAGGCGTAGAGCACGCGGCCTTTTTGGAACAACGGCGTTTCCGGCGAATTGAGGTATTTGGGCTTTTCGTCGCCGAGCACACGGCCGCCGAAGGCAATGATACGTCCGCGCTTGTCGCCGATCGGAAACATGACGCGGCCGCGGAACCGGTCATAGGTGCCGCGCTCGCCTTCCGGCTGGATGAGCAATCCCGCTTCGACGAGCAAGCTTTCTTCGAAGCCCTTGACGATCAGCGCGCGCTTCAAGGCGTCCCGCGCGTTCGGCGAATAGCCAAGCCGGAATCGAGCCACGGTCTCGTCGCTGAGCGCGCGACGCTTGAAATAGTCCAACCCGGTGCGGCCTTCCGGCGTGTAAAGCTGGGCGGCGAACCACTCCGCTGCCGCTTCGTTGGCGTCGTGGAGCGATTTGGCTTGCCGGGCATGCTCTTCCGCCTGCGCGTCGCGCTCCGGGAGCGGCAGGCCGGCATCCTGTGCCAGGCGTTCGACCGCCTCTGGAAACGGCAGGCCCTCGGTCCGCATCGTGAACCCAATCACGTCGCCATGGGCGCCGCAGCCGAAACAATGAAAGAAGCCCTTTTCCTCGACGACGGAGAAAGACGGCGATCTTTCGTTGTGAAACGGGCACAGGCCGACGAATTCGCGCCCGCGCCGGATCAGCTTGACCCTGCGGCCGACGACTTCGGCCAGGGACAGGCGATTGCGGATTTCATCCAGAAAGCGCGGCGGAAAGGCCATCGATATGCTTGTGTTGGGACGCTCTGCCGCAATCCGCGGCGGGCCATAGGAGCGCAGGCCTAGCCCTGATTTGCGGCAAGGGCTAGGCGATATTGTTCGGGACCGTACGCTGGCCGGTGGATTGTTTTAGGGAGCGTTTCGGGGATGACCGCTGCGCGAACGCTTGGCGGGGTTATGGAGCGGGCCGGCGTCACTTGCTCAACAGCTGCTTGACCAAGGCGCTGGCCTTGCCGAAATCGAGCTGGCCGGCATAGCGCTCGCGCAGCGCCGTCATGGTGCGGCCCATGTCTTTGATCGTCGCGGCACCAAGTTCGGCGATGAGGCCCTTGACGGCGGCTTCGGTTGCCGCGGCATCGAGCTGCTTGGGCAGGAAGCCCTCGATGATGGAAATTTCTTCCTTTTCCTGCTGCGCCAGCTCAAGACGGCCGCCCTGCTCGAAATGCGAAATGCTTTCTTGGCGCTGCTTGATCATGGTTTGCAGCATTTGCAAGATTTCGGTCTCTTCGATGCCATCGGTCTTGCCCCGGCCGCGGGCGGCAATGTCACGGTCCTTGAGGGCGGCGAGGATAAGGCGCAGGGTCGCCGTCGCCCGTTCGCGCCTGGACTTCATCGCGTCCTTGAGGGCGTCTTTGAATTTTTCGCGCAGCATTGGCATAGTCCCAAACAAAGCGGCCGGCTGAAGCGCCGGCCTTAAACGGGCGGCAGATTAGACCAATTCCAGGTGTGGCCCAAGGCACAATCGGCCGCGATCAGGTCGCAGGGCAAACCGATTGAAATGAGGCGCGGGCCTGCGTTAAACCCGCCGCATCTTTCCCCTTCAACCAATTCGCCGACATGGAGCCGCGCCCCGTATGGCCGCTTACCAATACATCTACGTGATGAAGGGGTTGTCAAAGACCTATCCGGGCGGACGCCAGGTCTTGAAGGATATTTGGCTCTCTTTCCTGCCCGGCGCCAAGATCGGCGTGCTTGGCATGAACGGCGCGGGCAAGTCGACCCTGCTCCGCGTCATGGCGGGCGAAGACCACGAATTCGTCGGCGAGGCTTGGGCGGCAGAGGGCATCAAGATCGGCTTTTTGAAACAGGAGCCCGCGCTCGATACCAACCGCTCTATCGTCGACAACGTCATGGACGGCGTCCGCGAAACCAAGGCCGTGCTCGACCGCTTCAACGAAGTCTCCGCCATGTTCGCCGAGGAAATGTCCGACGACGCGATGAACGCGCTGATCGCCGAGCAGGCGCGAGCTGCAGGAAAAGATCGACGCCGCCAATGCCTGGGAGCTCGAGCGCACGGTCGAGATCGCGATGGACGCGCTGCGCTGCCCGCCGGCCGATGCCGACATCAAGACGCTGTCCGGCGGCGAAAAGCGCCGCGTGGCGCTGTGCCGGCTGCTGTTGTCGAAGCCGGATATCCTCCTGCTCGACGAGCCGACCAACCACCTTGACGCCGAATCGGTGGCGTGGCTGGAACGCTTCCTCAAGGAATTTCCGGGTACCGTCGTCGCGATCACGCACGATCGCTATTTCCTGGACAACGTCGCCGGCTGGATTCTCGAGCTCGACCGCGGCCAGGGAATTCCGTGGCAGGGCAACTATTCGTCGTGGCTCGACCAGAAGAAGAAGCGACTCGAGCTGGAGGGCAAGCAGGAAGAAGCCCGCCAACGGACGCTTGCCAACGAGCTCGAGTGGATCCGGCAAGCGCCCAAAGCGCGCCAAGCCAAGGGCAAGGCGCGCATCCTGGCCTACGAGGCGCTGCTTGCCGAGCAATCCGAGAAGACAGCGGAGCAGGTCCAGATTTGGATTCCGCCCGGCCCCCGTCTCGGCGGCAACGTCATCGAGGCGCGCAATGTCCGCAAGGGCTTCGGCGACCGGCTCTTGATCGACGGGCTGAGTTTCATCATGCCGCCGGGCGCGATCGTCGGCGTTATCGGGCCGAACGGCGCGGGCAAGACGACGCTGGTCAAGATGATCACCGGCGCTGAAAAGCCGGATAGCGGCGAATTCCGCATCGGTCCCACGGTCAAGCTCGGCTATGTCGATCAAACGCGCGAGACGTTATCGACGCGACAAGAACGTTTGGGAGGAAATCTCCGACGGCAACGACATCATCATGCTGGGGAAGCGCGAAATTCCCAGCCGCGCCTATGTCTCGAACTTCAATTTCAAAGGCACCGATCAGCAGAAAAAGGTCGGTCAGCTTTCGGGCGGCGAGCGCAATCGGATCAATCTGGCCAAGGTGCTGAAATCGGGCGCCAATCTACTGCTGCTAGACGAGCCGACCAACGACCTCGATGTCGATACGCTGCGCGCGCTCGAAGAGGCGCTGCTCGATTTCGCCGGCTCGGCCGTGATCGTCAGCCACGACCGCTGGTTTCTCGACCGCATCTGCACGCACATCCTCGCTTTCGAGGGCGACAGCCGCGTCATGTGGTTTCAGGGAAATTATCAGGACTACGAGGCCGACCGCAAGAAACGCCTCGGCGCCGAGGCCGAACAGCCGCATCGCATCCGCTACAAGCCGCTCGCGCGCGTATAGCGGCGGGCTATTTCTTGTCGAGTTCGGCGATTTTGTCGCGAATCGCGCAAATCAGGCCGTCGACGCTGTTGTTGTTCTGCTGCAGGACAGTCGCGAATTCGCGCCGCTGATTGAGCGACATGCTGATGTTTTCGATCACGACGTCGCGCACTTTGAGCGCGCTATCGACCCTGCGCAGGCGCCATTTCACGTCGACCGGGCGCTGGCCGTCCGGATCGACGATCACGCTGGTGACGATGACGCCATCGCCATCCGCTTCGGCGCCGGTGACTTTGAACTGTTCGCCGCCATACGAAGCAAGCTGCGCCGTGTAGACTTTCACGACGTAGGTTTCGAATGCCTGCAGATAGTCGGTGCGCTGCTGCGGCGTCGCCGTCTGCCACGGCCGGCCCATGACCCAGGACGCGATCGTCGCGGAGTCGAAATGCTGGCGATAGACCGAGCGGAAGCGGTTTTCGCGCGCCGCGCGATCGAGCGTCTTGGTGCGCAGCATGGCGAGGATCGGCTCCGCCATGGCGCGCACGACGACCTGCCCGTCCGCCTTGATGTCGGCGCGCGGCGCGCCGAGGCCGCCGAAAAACGCGCCGGCCGCCAGTCCGGCGAACGCAAGTCCCTGTACGAAACGGCGGCGGACGTGGGCGGTCATTGCAGGTGTGCTCCGTTCCGAATTTGTTGCGGCAAGCGTCGGAAACTCATACGAGATCGCTCCGTCCGTCCGTTCCCGCCAAGCTACTCGTCCTCGCCGGGCAATGGCACGCGCCTGACTTTGCCGTTGGATATTTCGGCCTCGCGGTTCTGGCGGTGAAGGCTGCGAAATCGACGAATAGTAGTCGAGCGAGGATTTGCGCAGCTCTTCCTCGGCGTTCAGCAGCTTTTCACGCGTATCGATCGCAACGATGACGCCGGCGATCGACTCGATCCAGCCGACACCGCCCGCGTTGAGCGCATAGCTTAGCGGATTGATGAAATTATCCACCACCTTGCCGGTGAGATCGCGCGGATTGGACGGGCCGAGCAGGGGCACCATCAAATAGGGGCCTTCGCCGACGCCCCAAACCGCGAGGGTTTGGCCGAAATCCTCTTTGTGCGCCTTCAATCCATACTGGCCGGCCACGTCGAAAAATCCGCCGAAGCCGAACAACGTGTTGACCCAAAAGCGCGTGCCGGTTTCTGCCGCGCGCGCGCCTTCCCCTTGCAGGAGATCGTTGATGAAGGTGATGGGCGCGTTGAAATTGTCGATCAGGTTGCGCAAGCCGGTGCGGATGAAAGGGGGCACGGTATCGCGGTAGGCCTTGGCGACCGGCTTGCCGATAGCATCGTCGAGCGCGAGATTGAATTCGAATACCTTGCGGTTGAGCGGTTCAAGCGGATCGTTCGTCTTCTCGAATTCGGCGCGCGCCGTGGGGTCGGTGGGCGGCGTTGCGCAGCCGGCCAGCGCCAACAGCGCGAAACCGGAAATAAGGGCGCGTGGTCGTCCGCGGCAAATCTTCATTTGAGCCGACATCCTCGATGCTTGCCGCGGACCGGTTAACACATGGACGCCGATATTGCCAGTGGCGGGCGCGCGATCGCACACTATGTTGACAAGTCGGCATTTGATGGTGCGAGCGAATGAAGCGGCGAATAGTTGCGATCTGCGCGGTTAGCTTGCTCTCCGCCGGCGTGGCGATCGCGGTGTTGCGCTATTGGCTCAGCGACGCAAACGTCGAAATCGGCGCCCATGGCTATATCGCGATCGGGCTCGGCGTCGGCTTTACGGTGCTGCTCGCGTTTGGGCTTATGTCGTTGGTCTATTTCAGCGCGCGCCGCGGTTATGACGAGGCTGCCGATCAACCTCCGTCCCAACCGCTCTCCGGCGCGCCGCCCCGGGATAGCCGCACGTAGAGCGGCCGGCACAGCGGTATGAGATAGACCGGGATTTGGGCGACCGCGAGATAGAGGACGATATCCGGCTCCGCCGACGGGCCCAAAGCCGCCAACAGCAGCCCCATATTTCGATTCCCGGATGCGATCGCAATCGTCAACCCGGAGCGGCGGGAGCCTCGGCTGAACAGCGCGCCGCCGATGATTTGCAGCAACGCGTTGGCCGCGAAGGATGCCGCGAGGGTGAGCGCCACATGGCCGGGCCGCGCCATCAGCATGTCGGTCACTCCGTCCATGATCGCCACGGCAAAGACCAGAAGGCCGATAACGTTGAGCCCATCCAGCGTATCGCCGTGGCGCTCCATCCGCGCCAGCGGAACCGCGGCGCGCACCAGCAGGGCCAAGACCAGCGAGCCGCCGACAATGGCGGCGAGCCGCAACATGAGATCGAGCAGCTCGATCTTGAGATCGAGGCCGAGCAGCAGCAGGGCCAGCGGCGGCAGCGTCAGCGGCATGGCGAAAATCGAGATGACGACGACGACGGTGGCCAGCGCGGTGTCGAGCCGGAACATCAGCGCGAAGGCGATCGTCGAAAATACCGGCGCCGACGCCGCGGCCAACACCATGGCGGTCGCCAGGCCCGGCGGCGGCCGCACAAGCGAGACGAAACCGAGCATGACGATGGGTGACGCGAGCAAGAGCCATGCCAGCACTTTCGCGGTCGCCACCGGCCGGCCGAGCACGGCGAGAACTTCCGCTGGCTTGAGGCGCATGAGCGAAAATACCAGCAGGAGGACGATCGACGGCACTAACAGCGGCGCTGCCAAGCGGGCGAGCGCCGGGATCGCGATACCGATCAGCACGCCAATCCCCAGGACCACGCCCGCGTGGCGGCCGACAAAGGCGAGGGCAATGGCCATCGATCGGCTCAGTCGGCGTCCGGACTGGAGGACGCCGCGACACTGAAAGCCGAGCCGCGCATCGTCGATGATCTACGGCGCCGCGGCGGCGAAGGCGCGCTTATTTTGCGCTGTCCGTGCTCTGGAACAGGGTGCTGCGCCCGACTTTGGGCACTTTTTGCTCGATCGTCGTCGCACCGCGTCGGATGGTGAGCGTGATGTCCGCGCCGCCGCCGTTCGTCGACCACAATTTTCGATAGAAATCCGCCTGATTCGCGATCGGCTGGCCGCCGATGCCGAGAATGATATCGCCGCGGCGCAGTCCGGCTTTCTCCGATGGGCTGTCCGGCGAAACGAAATTGATCGCCAGTTCGCCGCCGTTGAGTACGGCTGTCCAAATGCCGAGCCACGGCTTTTCCCGGCCGCTGCGATGGCCGAGGGCCAGGAGATCGCCAAGCACCGGCTTGAGCTGATCGATCGGAATGAACATGTTGCCGGGCAGGACTTCGCTTTCGTTCGCCGCATTGCGGACCGCGAGCGAGCCGATGCCGACCAACCTTCCGTCAGGCGACAAGAGCGGCGCGCCGCCGAAAGCCGGATATTGCGGCGCCGTGAAGATGGCGTCGCTCAGGAGATATTCCCAATAGCCGGCGAATTCGCGGCGCGCGACGACCGTGATCTCGCGGACGTCGAGTTCGGCGATGCGGCTAACCACGAATGCCTTGCTGCCGTGCTTGAGTTCGGCGGCATTGCCGATTTCGACAGCGCGAACGCGCGACGGAAATTGTCCGCGCACCAGGCCGAATCCGGTATCGAAATCGAAGGCGACGACTTTGGCGGGAATTTCCTGGTCGTCCGTCGTGGTCAAGACGACGCGTTCCGACTCGAGGACGAGATAGCCGACCGTGAGTACGAGCCCGTCGGAGCCGATAACAATGCCGCTGCCGTTGCGCTCGGTGCCGAGCGTGCGGGCCGACCGCGCGCGTTCGGGAATGTAAGCCGTGACGCCGACAACGGCTTGCAGCGAATCGCGCATGCGATTGTCGCTGGGGCCGCGGACTTGCGCGGATGCGGGCATCGCAAGCAGCAGGAGCATGGCAATCGCGGAACGGGTCCAGCGCATCATGGCGTCACCTTTGCATCGAATAGGCACGGACAGACTAGCACAGTCCCGGCGGGAAGGTCAGCGTGCGCCGGCACGCTCCAGCAGGGCGACGATCGCGGCGTAGTTCCGGCGTTTTGCATGCGCGAGCGGTGTTACGCCATCCTTGTCCGCGATGTTCGGATTGGCGCGGGAGTTCAACAGGAGCCGCACGATTTCGGTGTGCGCTTCGCCGCCACTGCCCAGGATCACGGCTTCGAGCAGCGCCGTCCAACCGAGGCGGTTGACGTGGTCGATATTGATCTTGGTCTTGAGCAGCTCGCGGACAACGTCGACATGGCCGCGCTCGGCCGCCGGGATCAGGCAATTGCCGCCATATTGATTCGAGGCATTCACATTGGCGCCGGCGGCCAGCAGCAAGCGCACCAGCTCGACATTGCCCGCCACGCACGCAATCATCAGCGCGCCCTGGGGCGTGCGTTCTTCGGCGTCGATGTCGGCGCCGGCGGCAATCAGCGCCCGAGCCACCGCGATATGCCCGCCGCGCGCCGCGGCGATCAGCGCGGTCTCGCCTTGTTCGTTTGCGGCGCGCACGCTTCCGCCGTCCTTGATCGCGCGCTCGACCGCCGTCAGGTCGCCGCGCCGGGCGGCGGCAACAAGGGCTTGGTCGCGGGCCGTATCGGCGGCGGCTTGCGGCATCGTCAGCCAGACCAGCGCGGCAAGCGCCGCCGCCAAGACGGAATTTCGGTATTCCATCGCATCGCTCCAGCTCCAAGAGGCACCGCGCTGTGGACAAGCTACTTAGAACCATCCATAGGCATTGGCCGCCTCGCTCCGGCGCACTATATATTGAATATCCTCCATTTCGTATGCCGCGTGAATGACCGATCGCCCATCGTCAACTGAGGCCGCAACCGCGCCGCTGAGCGCGCGCGCCAGTGCCGCATTCGCCGCACCCTATCTCAGCGCGCTCAACCCGGCCCAGCGCCAAGCGGTCGAAGCTTTGGATGGACCGGTGCTCGTGTTGGCGGGCGCCGGCACCGGCAAGACGCGTGTGCTGACGACGCGGCTCGCCCATCTGATCGCAACGCGGCGCGCGCAGCCGTGGCAAATTCTCGCGGTCACGTTCACCAACAAGGCGGCGCGCGAAATGCAGGAGCGCATCGCCGCATTGGCCGGCCCGGCCGGCGAAGGCATGCAGATCGGCACGTTCCATGCCTTGGCGGCCCGCTTTCTCCGGCGCCACGCCGAAAAAGTCGGTCTCAAGCCGAATTTTTCCATTCTCGATACCGACGATCAAATTCGCTTGTTGAAGCAGATCTTATCCGCCGCCGATATCGACGATACGAAATGGCCGGCGCGTGCCCTATTGGCGATCATCGACCGTTGGAAAGACAAAGGCCTGCGGCCCGATCAGGCCCCCGAGGACGCGAGCGGCTTCGCCGACGGCCGCGCGGGTGCGCTCTACGCCGCTTATCAGGAACGGTTGCGCGCGCTCAACGCCACCGATTTCGGCGATTTGCTGATGCACAATCTGACTTTGTTCACGCAGCACCCGGATGTTCTGGCCGAGTATCATCGCAAGCTCAAATATCTGCTGGTCGACGAGTACCAGGACACGAACTTGGCGCAATATCTCTGGCTGCGGTTGCTTGCGCAGGCGCACAAGAACATTTGCTGCGTCGGCGACGACGATCAATCGATTTATGGCTGGCGCGGCGCCGAGATCGGCAACATCCTCAAATTCGAACGCGATTTTCCCGGCGCCTGCATCGTCCGGCTGGAGCAGAATTACCGGTCGAGCGCGCCGATCCTGGCGGGCGCTTCGCACCTGATCGCGCACAATCGAGGCCGGCTCGGCAAGACCTTGTGGACCGCGGCCGACGGCGGCGAGAAGATCGGCGTGCGCGGCGTGTGGGATGGCGAGGCCGAAGCGCGGCTGGTCGCCGACGAAATCGAAATCCTGCATCGCGCCAAACAGCCGCTATCGCAAATCGCGATCCTGGTTCGCGCCGGGTTTCAAACGCGCGAATTCGAGGAGCGCTTTCTAGCGCTCGCGATCCCCTATCGCGTCGTCGGCGGGCCGCGGTTCTACGAGCGGCAGGAAATCCGCGACGCAGTGGCCTATTTCCGCCTCGTCCATCAACCCGACGACGATCTGGCGTTCGAGCGCATCGTCAACCGGCCAAAACGCGGCATCGGCGAGGTTGCCATGCAGCTGCTGCATCGAACGGGGCGCGAGCGCAACATGTCGCTCGCCGCCGCCGCGCAATCCTTGGCCGCCGGCACGGACTTGAAGCCTGCAGCGCGCAAATCGCTTGCCGGTTTCGTCGGCAATCTCGCGCGCTGGCGCAAACTGCAGGAGACGGTCGATCATATCGAGCTGGCCGAAACCGTGCTCGACGAATCGGGCTACATCGCGATGTGGAAGGCCGACAAATCCATCGAAGCGCCGGGCCGGATCGAAAATCTCAGGGAGCTCATCCGCGCCATGGACGAGTTCGACAACATGGGCGGCTTCCTCGAGCATATCAGCCTGGTCATGGAAAACAACGAACAGGCCGGCGACGATCGCGTCAACCTGATGACGCTGCACAGCGCCAAGGGTCTGGAGTTCGACACGGTGTTCTTGCCAGGCTGGGAAGAGGGTGTGTTTCCGCATCAGCGCGCGCTTGACGAAAGCGGCGAGGCGGGGCTCGAAGAGGAGCGCCGCCTCGCCTATGTCGGGCTGACCCGGGCGCGCTCGCGGGTGCTCATCTGCTTCGCGGCCAATCGCCGGATCTACAATCAATGGCAGAGCGCGATTCCGTCGCGCTTCATCGACGAGCTGCCCGCCGGGCGAAATCGAGATCGTGGCCGACAGCGGGCTCTATGGCGGCGGCTGGTCGCGGCGGCCGGCGGCGGCCGAGGTTCAATTCGAACCGAAACTCGCCGTTGCCGAAGCGAGCAACGAAATGGCCTGGAGCGGCTGGCGCGATGCCGGCGCCGCGTCCGGCAGGATCGCCGCCGCGAAGCCGGCGCCGGGCATGAAGCGCGTGTCGCGCGATGATTTTTCCGCCGGCGATCGCGTGTTTCATGAGAAGTTCGGTTACGGCACGGTGCGCACCGTCGAGGGCGACAAGCTCGCCGTGAAGTTCGATCATTCGGACGAAAAGAAGCTGTTGGCCGGGTTCGTCGAAAAGGCGTAACCGGCTTCGCGCGGAGGCAAGGCGCCGTGAAGCAAGCGACTTGGTATTTCGATTTCATTTCACCGTTCGCCTATTTGCAGCGCGCGATGCTCGGCCGTTTCGCCGGCAAGGCGGACATTCGCGCCGTCCCGGTGCTTTTTGCAGCACTGCTCGACCATTGGAAGACCGTCGGCCCGGCCGAACTGCCCGCCAAACGCGTCTTTACCTATCAGATTCTGCCACTGGTTCGCCGCCAAGCACGGAATCGCGTTCAGGATGCCGCCGAAACATCCGTTCCCGCCACTCAAAGCCTTGCGCTTGGCCATTGCGTGCGAGTGCCGGCCGCCGGCGATCGATGCGATATTCGCCGCGATCTGGGCGGAAGGCGGCGATCTCGACAACGCGTCCGATTGGGCCACGCTCGCCGCGAAGCTTGGCCGGCCGGTGGCCGACGCCGAACTGGCGAGCGCCGCCGTAAAGGCCAAACTGCGCGCCAACACCGAGGAGGCGATCGGCAACGGCGTGTGGGGCGTGCCGACGATCATGATCGACCGCGAGCTGTTTTGGGGCGCCGATGCCACCGACATGGCGCTCGATTATCTCGCCGATCCCGCCATCTTCGCGCGTGGCGACTATGCCCGCCTCGGCACCTTGCCGGTCGGCATCGAACGGCCGCGCTGAGCCGATGTGGTCGGTCACGCTCTCGGTGCCGCGCGATGCGGCGCTCTTGTTTCAGCTCGCGTTGGAACCGCATTGCGATGCCGTGGCGGCGGATGAGACAGGGAGCGGGCAAGTCTGGCGCGTCGTCGGCTACTGCGCCGCCGAGCCGGAGCGGCCTGCGATCGAGATCGCCTTGTCCGTCGCGGCGGCGGCCGCGGGAATCGCTCTGCCGCACGCGGCGGTCGCGCCGGTGCCGGATGTCGATTGGGTTGCCGAAAGCCGCAAGGGATCGCCGCCGGTGCGCGTCGGCCGCTTTTGTGTATACCGCGGCCACGATGCGCCGCCGCCGCGCGACGGGCGCGTCGCGCTGCGCATCGACGCCAGCCTTGCTTTCGGCTCGGGCATCCACGCTTCGACGCAAGGTTGCCTGGTTGCGCTCGATCGCCTGGGCCGGCGCCGCAGGCCGCGCCGCGTTCTCGATATCGGCTGCGGCTCGGGCATACTCGCCATGGCGGCGGCGCGGACTTGGCCGGCGCGCATCGTCGCGACCGACATCGATCCCGTCGCGGCGCGCTTCGCCGCTGTCAACGCGGCCGCCAACGGGTTGGCGTCGCGTATCGAGGTCGGCGCCGGGCCGGGGCTGCGCGGCGTGCCGTGCCGCGCGCGGCGGTTCGATCTCATCCTCGGCAACATCGTCGTTCAGCCGCTCGCCGCCATGGCGCCGGGACTCATGCGGCGGCTGGCGCGCGGCGGCTGCATCGTCCTGTCGGGCCTCACGCGCTCCGACGAGGCGGCGGCGCTCGCCGCCTATGGCGCGCAAGGCGGCGCGCTGATCGACCGCGTGCGTCTCGGCGATTGGACGACGCTCGTCCTTGCCCTCGGCGGGGCTTCACGAAAGATTGAGAAAGCGCCGACAAGATTGCGCCGCAGTGGCCGACGATAAGGCGGCCTGCAAACAGTGGAGTATTCCATGAAGCGGTTGACCCGTCGGTTCATCATAGCATCGGCACCGGCCGTCTGGCTGCTGCCGGCCGCCGGGGCGAATGCCGAGCAGCGGCTGGTCGCGACGCCGCGTCAGACCGAGGGCCCATTTTACCCCAAGCAGTTTCCGCTCGATACCGACGCCGATCTGGTGCAGGTCGCGGGCGGCGCGCAGCGCGCCAAGGGCACGGTGACCTATCTCGCGGGCACACTGCGCAGCGACGACAACCGCGCCATTCCCGGCGCCACGATCGAGATTTGGCAGTGCGACGCGAACGGCGTCTATCATCATGTGGGCGAGCACAGCCGGGGCGCGGATCCGAATTTCCAAGGCTTCGGCAAAACGTTGACGGATGCGAAAGGCGCCTTCCGTTTTCGCACCATCAAGCCGGTGCCCTATCCCGGCCGGACGCCGCACATCCACGTCATCGTGGCGGCATCGGGCATGCCGCGTCTGACGACCCAGCTCTATATCGCCGGCGAGCCGCGGAACGAACGCGATGGGTTGCTGAATGCCGTTCGCGATTCCGCGGAGCGCCAAAGCCTGATCATGGACTTGAAGCCGGCGCCGGAACTCGAGCCCAATGCCCTGCTGGGCCGACCGCAACTCGTGCTGCGCGGCAGCTGATTCGGATTTCGCACAATCTGTTAGGTTGCAGCGTCCGAGCCACGCTGCGCCGAAGGTGATCATCGTACCCGAAGATGATCATGTCCCGCCCGAAGGTGATCATCCACTCAAATGATCATCTTCGAGAATCATTGGGTTATTTTCCGCGGCGCTTTTCCCATAAACGGCACTGCGGCGCGGTTAAGCCATTGATCTGGCCGAAGATGATCAAATCGGCGGATTTTCCCAACTCCCAAAATTGATCATCTTCAGGAATCATTGGGTTTTTTAGGCGGGGACCTGCCTTCGTGGATTGGGATACCGGCCGCAGTTACGCGGCCTTGTGGGCCGGGTCGTTTGTGTTCGCTGGCTTCGGCACGACCGGGTCGCGGCCATGCTGGAAGGAATAGGCGATGTTGCCCCGGGCCAGGCCGAGATCACGCAGCATGTGGTCGTCCATCGACATGAGTTCGTCGAACTGGCGCCGTTGCGTCGCGCGATGCTGGATCGGCTCGAGGATGTGGCGCAACAGCCACCCTTGCGCCGCCTTCATCACGGCCTCGAATCCTTGCCCGATCGCCTGCGCCCGCAGTTCGCGGGCTTGCCGATGCATTTCAAACGCGTCAAGCTTGGGGTTGTTCTCGGTGGCGGTCATGTCGTACCTCTTTTCCTATGTGAGCCGGTTTTCCTAAGTGAGCCGGTCTTGCGGCCCTTTCTGGACTGGAAATAGGAACCAAGGTACGAAAGAAAATTACTCGATGCTGCATCGCAGCAATGCGATATTTGCATGGCACGATGCTTGGCGTGGCCATAATCGGCAATAGTTAAGCGTTTATTGCATAACGAGGCAATATGAGCGAGAACGGTTCTAAACTACAGCGGGTCTCGTCCGGTGCCTCGGCGGCGGCCAAAGTGGCGGCTCTGAGGGCGGCCATGGCGGGCTCCGGGATGGATGGCTTCATCGTGCCGCGCGCCGACGAACATCAGGGCGAGTACGTGCCCAAATCCGCCGAGCGTCTGAAATTTCTGACCGGATTTACGGGCTCGGCCGGACTTGCGGTTGTGCTGGCGAAACGCGCGGCGATTTTCGTCGATGGCCGTTACACCTTGCAGGTCGGCGCGCAGGTCGATGCGGCGCAGTTCGAGATTTGCCATCTCGCCAAGACGCAGCCGCACGATTGGCTGGCCGCGGCGGCGGAAGCCGGCCAGCGCATCGCCTACGATCCGTGGCTGCACACGCCCGATGGATTGCGACGCCTTGCCGAAGCGGCGCGCCGCGCCGGGGCCACGCTGGTTGCGGCGCCGTCGAACCTTGTCGATGCGATCTGGGCCGACCGTCCATCGGCGCCGCTGGCGCCGATCGAGCCGCATGGCGCGGCGTTCGCCGGAAAATCCTCGGCGGAGAAGCGCGGCGAACTTGCCGCGGCCCTGGCCAAGGCCGGCATCGCCGCGGCGATCCTGACCTTGCCCGATTCGATCGCCTGGCTGCTGAATGTCCGTGGCGGCGATGTCGCTCATTCGCCGCTCCCGCTGTCCTTTGCGATGCTGCGCGCCGATGGCTCGGTCGATTGGTTTGTTGATCGGCGCAAGTTGGGCGCTGAAATGGCGGCGCATCTTGGCGGCGCCGTGCGTGTCCGCGCGCCCGGCGATCTCGCGGGTGCGCTCGCGGAGCTGCGCGGCGCCAAAGTCCAGATCGATCCCGCGACGGCGGCCGCGTGGCTGTTCGATCATCTCACGACGGCCGGGGCCGCGATCGTGCACGAGGCCGATCCGTGCCTGATGCCGAAAGCCTGCAAGAACCCGGTCGAACTGAGCGGCATTCGCTCGGCGCATCTGCGCGACGGCGCGGCGCTCTCGCGTTTTCTCGGCTGGATCGCGCGCGAGGCGCCCAAGGGCGGGATCACCGAAATCGCGGCCTCCGATCGCCTGGAAGCGATCCGGCGCGAAAGCAATCTCCTGCGCGATCTCAGCTTCGGCACGATATCGGGCGCGGGGGCGAACGGCGCCATCGTGCATTACCGCGCGACGCCCGAGAGCAACCGGACTTTGACCAACGGCGAGCTCTATCTCGTCGATTCCGGCGGCCAGTATCCCGACGGCACAACCGACGTGACGCGCACGGTCGCCATCGGCGCGCCGACCCCGGCGATGAAGAAACACTTCACTTTGGTGCTGAAGGGCCATATCGCGCTGGCGCTCGCGCGCTTTCCCGCCGGCACCTCAGGCTCGCAGCTCGACGCGCTGGCGCGCGTTGCGCTATGGCGCGAAGGCCTCGACTACGATCACGGCACGGGCCACGGCGTCGGCCACTACTTATGCGTGCATGAAGGTCCGCACCGGATCGCGAAAGTGCCGAACACCGTAGCGCTGCGGCCCGGCATGATCGTGTCCAACGAACCCGGCTACTACAAGACCGGCGGCTACGGCATTCGCATCGAAAATCTCGTGGCCGTCGCCAAGCTTGGCGACGGCGAAAGCGGCGAGCAATTGGGCTTTGAAACGCTGACCTTGGCGCCGATCGACCGCAATCTCGTCGACACCGCGCTGTTGACGGCCGAAGAAACCGCGTGGCTCGATGCCTATCACGCGCGGGTGCGCGCCGCGATCGCGCCGCAGGTGGATGCGGATACGCGAGTCTGGCTCGAAGCAGCGACGGCGCCTCTGGCGATGTAGTCGCGTCCGTCTCGGGCGACTTATCCGGGCCGGCATTGGCCGTGAAACACCACCACGCGGCCGCGCACCAGGTCGGCGCCGTTCATGGCACCGTTTGCATCCACGCTCAGCACGAGCGCGAAACCGAGCGCGTGCACGGCCATGCGCGTGTTGTTGGGATCGAGGCCGATCTGGCCGATGCGCTGCTCGTTGATGCAACCGCGCTCGTTAAGCCCGCACAGCGACCGCTTGGTGAGATCGAGGCGGAAGGCCGGCGCCTTCGGTCCGGCGACGCAGCCCTCGCTGCGGCAAGTCTGCGCCTGCCGAATATCGCAGATCAGGATTTTATTCTTCACCCAAACCGCCTCCGGCGCGGCGGGCTTGGTGTCGTCTTGCGCCGCGGCTGCGCCGGAGATCGTCAGCCCCGCGACAAGCAGGGCGGCTTTCAAGTGCCGGCAATGAGTTTCAACCATTCGTCCTCGCTGAGCATGCGTATGCCGAGTTCCTCGGCCTTTTTGGCTTTCGAGCCGGCATCGGCGCCGACCACGACGATATCGGTCTTCTTGGACACGGCGCTGCCGACCGTGGCGCCGAGCGCCTCGGCCCGCGCCTTGGCCTCGTTGCGGCCCATGACGACAAGCGTTCCGGTGAAGACGATGGTCTTGCCCGACAGCGGCGAGGTGCCCGCCGGCGCGGCGAAGGCTTCGATGCGGAGTTCGCTTGCGAGATCGTCGAGCACGTCGAGATTGGATTTCTCGCTGAAAAATTCCACGAGGTCGTCGGCAGCGGCGAAACCGATCTGCTCGATGCCGCGCAGCTCGGCATAGGCCGGGCCGACGGTCTCGGCCTTTTTCATTTCGTCGGGCTGTTTGCGGCGCTCTTTTGCGGCCGGAATCATGGCATCGCGCCAGGCATCGAGCGTGCGGTAATGCTTCGCCAGCAGGCGCGCCGTGGCCTGGCCGATTTGGCGAATGCCCAGCGCGAAAATAAACTTGTCAAGCGCGACCGTGCGCCGCGCTTCGATGGCATCGAGCATCTTGCCGACCGATTGCTCGCCCCAGCCTTCGCGTTCGAGCAGGGCGGATTTATGCCTATGCAGCCGGAAGATATCGGCCGGCGTGGCCAGGAGCTTGTCCTGCCAAAAGCTTTCGATATGGGTCTGGCCCAGACCTTCGATATCGAGCGCATCGCGCGAGACAAAATGTTTCAGGCGCTCGACTTGCTGGAAGGGGCAGGCGAGGCCGCCGCCGCAGCGCCGCACGGCCACGCCGGGATCGCGGTGTGCTGCGGTCTTGAGCGGGCACGGGCAACGGTCGGGAAAGACGTAGGGCTTCGAGTGCCTGGGACGCTTGGCTGCGATGACGGATACGACCTGGGGAATCACGTCGCCGGCGCGCTGGATCACCACCGTGTCGCCCTCGCGGATGTCCTTGCGCGCGATTTCGTCCTCGTTGTGCAAGGTCGCGCGCGAGACCACGACGCCGCCGACGGTGATGGGTTCGAGATTGGCCACCGGCGTCAGCGCGCCGGTGCGGCCGACTTGTATCGTGATTTTGTTCAAGATCGTCTGCGCTTGCTCGGCCGGGAATTTATGCGCAACGGCCCAGCGCGGCGCGCGGCTCACCATGCCCAGCCGCGTTTGCCAATCGAGCCGGTTGACTTTGTAGACGACGCCGTCGATGTCGTAGTCGAGTTTCGCCCGTTTCGCGCCGATCGCGTCGTAGAATTCGAGCGCGCCGTCGAGCGATGCGCAGAGTTTGGCGAGCGGATTGACGTTGAAGCCCCAGCGCCGCAGTCGCGCGAGAAAGTCCCAATAGGTCTCGCCGGGTTCCTCGCTGATCTCGCCCCAGGAATAGGCAAAAAAATGCAGCCTGCGCCCGGCGGTGATCGCGGCATCGATCTGGCGCAGCGAGCCGGACGCCGAATTGCGCGGATTGGCGTAGAGCGCGAGGCCGTCTTTTTCCCGTTGCTTGTTGAGCGCGGCGAATTCCGAGCGCGGCATATAGACCTCGCCGCGCACTTCGACCACGGCCGGCACGAGGCGGCCGACAAGCGCCTTGGGCACGTCGCGCACGGTCTTGAGATTCGCGGTCACGTCCTCGCCGGTGGTGCCGTCGCCGCGGGTGGCACCGAGCACGAGCTTGCCGCCCTCATAGCGAAGGCTCGCCGAAAGTCCGTCGATCTTAGGTTCGGCGACGAGTTCGATAGCGTCGCCCTCCGTGAGGCTGAGAAAGCGGCGGATGCGCGCGGTAAAGTCCTCGACATCTTCGCGCGTGAACGCGTTGTTGAGGGACAGCATCGGGACGGCGTGACGCACTTCCGCGAAGCCCAACTCGGGCCGCGCGCCGACGCGCCGGCTCGGGCTGTCGGCGCGGACCAAATCGGGGAAGCGCTCCTCGATCGCGGCATTGCGCCGGCGCAGCGCGTCGTAGTCGGCGTCGGATAGTTCCGGCGCCGATTTCTGGTAGTACAGCCCGTCGTGGCGCGCGATGTCGCGGGCCAGGATTTCAAGTTCGGCGGCGGCTTGCTTGGGCGTGAGCATGTCGACCGCGATTTCGCGCGGTGCCGGCTTCATCGGACCGTTCCGGCAATGAGCGCGTCGGCGGCGCGGCGGGCTTCGTCGGTAATTGCCGAGCCGGCCAGCATGCGGGCAATTTCCTCGCGGCGGTCGGGGCCGCTTAGAACATCGAGGCGCGCCGAAGTCTTGCCGCCGCTCTTGACGAGCTTTTCGACCCGCCAATGGTGATCGGCCCGCGCCGCTACTTGCGGAGAATGTGTCACCGCCAAGACCTGCACGTCGCGGCCCAGCCGGGCCAGCCTTTCGCCGACGGCGGCGGCTGTGGCGCCGCCGATCCCGCTATCGACTTCGTCGAAGACCAGCGTCGGCGCCGAGTCCGAGCGTGCGAGCACGACCTTGAGCGCCAGCATGAAGCGCGCGAGCTCGCCACCGGACGCGATCCGGCCGATCGGCCCCAGCGGAGCGCCCGGATTGGTCGCGACCTCGAACGCGACGCGGTCGGCGCCGGCCGGCCCCCATTCGCTGTCGGGCAAGGCTTCGATGCGGGTGGCAAACTTGGCTTTTTCGAGCTTCAGCGGTGGAAGCTCCTTCATGATCAGCTTGTCGAGCTTGGCCGCCGCCGCTTTGCGCGCCGCCGTGAGCGCCTCGGCGCATTTGGCATAGGCGAGCCGCGTTTCGACGGCGCGCTTTTCCAGCCGCCCGCGCGCCTCGCTGTCATCGGCGATGGCGGCGAGCTTCGCGGCAATCGATCGGCCGAGCGCGGCGAGCGCGCCGATTTCGACCCGGTGCTTGCGCGCGAGATCGCGCAAGGCGAACAGGCGGTCGTCGACGGTTTGCAGCCGGTTCGAATCGGCATCGATCTTGGCGCCGACCGAGCCGAGCTGGCGCAGCACTTCGGCCAGCTCGATCGCGGCCCGGTCGAGCCCGGCAATGGCCGGGTCGAGCAGGCCGCCGGTCTTGGCCGCGATCCGGTCGAGATGGCGCCGCGCGGTGCGCAAGACCGCCTCCACCGGCTTGGCGCCGGCAAGCTCGGCTTCGGCCGCGTTGAGCGCCTCCACCAGGCGCTCGCGGTTCATGAGCAATTGGCGTTCCGCCTGCAGCTTCTGTTCGTCGTCGGGCTGCGGATCGAGCGCTTCGATTTCGCCGAGCGCGTGGCGAAGATAGGCCTCGTCGCTCGAGGCTTGTTGCGCGACCGTGATCAGCGCGTCGCGCTCGGAAACGGCGGCGCGCCAGGCGCGATAGGCATCGGCGACACCGGCCGCGCGGCCGGCGAGATCGCCGAATGCATCGAGCGCGGCGCGGTGAACTGCGGGATCCGCGAGACCGCGCTGCTCCGCCTGGCCCTGCAACTCCACAAGCTGATCGCCCAATTCGCGCAGCAGGCCGATCGTCGCCGGCTGGTCGTTGACATAGGCACGGCCGCGGCCGTCCTTGCCGAGGACGCGTCGAATGATGATCGCGCCGTCCGAGTCGAGGCCGCGGTCCGCGAGCAGCGCGCGGGCCGGGTGGGTGTCGCCGACCTCGAATGCGGCGGTCACGACCGCCTGCTCGGCACCCAGGCGGATCAATCGCGCATCGCCGCGCGCGCCCAGGGTCAAGCCGAGCGCATCGAGCAGGATCGACTTGCCCGCGCCGGTCTCGCCGGTCAGCGCCGAAAACCCGTCATCGAGAACGAGGTCGAGCTGGTCGATCAGCACAACGTCCCTGATCGAGAGGCGGGCCAGCATCGCGAACAGCGACGGCCGGATCTAGAACAGCCAATCCCAGGCGCGCCGGATGAAGCTGCGCGTATCGGGGGCGCCCGGCGGACGCTCGACCGGCTTCTTCTCGACCAATTCGTAGCTTTCGAGATACCACTCGCTCGACGGGAAATTATGGCCGAGCAGCGAAGCGACGCGGCGCGCCTCGTCGGCGGCGCCGAGTGCCGTGTAGCTTTCCGCCAGGCGGTGCAGCGCTTCGGGGACTTGGCGGCTCGTTTGATACTTGTCGACCACGGTCTTGAAACGATTGATCGCGGCAAGGTGTTGGCCGCGCCGCTGGTAGTAGCGGCCGATTTCCATTTCGTGTCCGGCAATGTGGTCCTGCACCAGGACGATCTTGTTGCGCGCGTCCTGGGCGTAGGCGGTGTCCGGGAAGCGCTTGATCAGATCTTCGTAGGCCTTCATCGCTTCGATCGCAGGCGTCTGATCGCGCTTGGCGTCGCGCACCTGATCGAAATAGGACAGCGCCTTCAGGTAATAGGCATAGGCAATATCGCGATGCGACGGATGCAGGCGAATGAAGCGATTGACCGCCGTGATCGCCGTTTCGTATTCGCGATCCTTGTAATAGGCGTAACCCGCCATCAACTGCGCGCGGCTGGCCCACGGCGAATAGGGATGCTGCCGGTCGACCTCGTTGTAAAAGCGGGCCGCTTCTTTCCATTTTTCGGCTTGCAACAGGTCGGAAGCGCGATTGTAGAGATCCTCGACCGAGCCTTCGATGACGATGTCTTCCTCGCGCGCGGAATTGCTGCAGGCGGCGAGCAGGAACAGCAAGGCGGCGGCCGCCAAGGCGGCGGTCCGCGAAAGGGAAGAGTGTGCAAGTGCGGTCATGGCAACGATACCTCGTCGGATGAGACGATCCTGGCCGCGTTCTTAGCACGGGCCGGAACCTGCGTTCCATGGGCTATCCGACCGCAGGCGCGCTAACCCACAAAAAATAAGGGCCCCGTCCGGGGCCCTTATCGAACTGAAACGCAGGATCGGAGCGCTAGGCGCCGACCGCCTCGGCGAGCTTGCCGCGGCGAAGCGGCAGGGCCATCGGGGAATTCTCGGCAATTGTCGTCCAACGCCAAGCGGATTTGTCGGCGAAGAGCGATTTCAGCAGCAGATTGTTGAGCGCATGGCCGGCCCGCGCGCCGTGGAAACGGCCGATGATCGGCGCCCCGGCGAGATAAAGATCGCCCAGCGCGTCGAGCAGCTTGTGGCGCACGAATTCGTCGGGGAAACGCAGGCCTTCGCGATTGAGCACCCGGTCCTGCGCGATGACCACGGCGTTGTCGAGCGAGCCGCCGCGCGCCAAGCCCATCTTGCGCAACGCTTCCACTTCGTGGGCAAACCCGAAGGTGCGCGCCCTGGCTAGTTCTTTGCGAAATGTGCCGTCATGCAGGTTGAACGAAAGCCGTTGCTTGGCGACGACTGCATTTTCGAAATCGATCTCGAAACTCAGCGCAGTGCGCGTACCCGCCCCGATGGAGGCGTATTTATGGCTGTCGCCGGTGCGTACCGTCTTCAAAATTTGAATGGCATTGCGCGCCGCCGCTTGCTCTTCGATCCCGGCACAGTCGATCAGAAACGCAAATGGCTCGGCGCTGCCGTCCATGATGGGCAATTCCGGCCCATCGACCGAGACCAAGCAATTGTCGATGTTGTAGCCCGCAAGCGCGGCCATGACGTGTTCGACCGTGCCGATTGTCGTCCCGGCGGAATTGCCAAGCGTCGTGCACATCTTCGTATCGACGACGTGATCCCAACGTGCCGGGATAGCGGCTGCGTCCCGCGCAACGTCGCTGCGAAGAAAGACAATGCCATGATCGATCGGGGCGGGCGCGAATGTCAGATTGAGCTTTGCGCCGGAATGTAGCCCGGTACCTGTGCAGGAAATAGCCTGCCGTAGAGTGCGCTGACGCACGAAACCATTCTCGGAGATGGCCAAATGCCCATCTCGTTCCCCGAACCCCATTTTCATTCCGCTTCGTCCTTTTCGATGTTCGATCGGAACCCGGAGCCGCACTTGGCTCCGTGTCGCGTTGGCGGCGCGCCTTTCAACCCCCCGATTGTTGCGCTTCAAAATGCGCTGTTGTTTTGACGGTCAATCGCTAATCGGCCCGGCAATGTTATCCGGGCCGATTAATGACTAACGTCAGGCTGGTGCCAGCTCAAATCACGCTTTGTTTCAGGATGTTTCTGCGGGATTCAAAAGTTTCCAACAAGTTAAGGAGCGGCTTCAATTGGCCTGCCGCCGCAGGAAGGCCGGAATTTCAAGGACGTCTTCATCCCTAATACGCTTGGCCTGCGGTTCTTGAATGGGTGCCGGCGCCGGTTTTGCCGCTCGCTCGGCGTCACCGGCGGCTGGAGCGGAGGCGCGCGCGGTATTTGCCCGAGCCGCCGCTGCCTGACCGGTCAACAACGTCGGCGCAGCTTCGGAATGGGCGCCCGATCCGGCTGCATCATCGTCGTTCCGGCGGTTGCGCCACAGATTGAAGATCGAGGGACGGGCGGCCTTCGCCGCGGCGTCTGCTTTCGGCGCTTCAGCCCGCCTGGCAACCGGCTCCGGCGAACTGCGTTCGGGCTCGATGTCGTCGACGTGGGCGACGACGCGGCTCGTCGGCGCGCTTGCCCGAAGCGCCGGCGTAGCGGAGCGTTCGCCGTGGCGCGGCGAACTGCCGAACATATCCGGTTGCGCCTGCGCCGTTGCCGCCGTGCGGAGGGCGGTATCCGGCGGAAGTATCGGTGCCGCGGAAGGCATCGGGAGTGACGTTTCAGGTTCGGCTCGGCGCGCCGGCGCCGCGGCCGATTCATGGCGCGGCTGGATTGCAGCCGGGCGAGGCGCCGCTTGGTCGGCTGGAGCCTGTTGTGCCCGCGCGAAGGGCGCACTGACCGCGGCGGCGGCCGGGCGCACCGGCGCGTGATTGACGTGCGCTGCCGGTGCCGTGCCGAAGGATGGAACGGGCGCCGCCACCGGTGGACGCGGCCGTTCGACCGGCGCGGCTGGCTTGACCAGCGCCGCGTCGATATCGCCGCCGATCGGCGCGCGGACCGGAAGCGGCCGCGCCGCGGCCGGTTTGGCCGTTTCGCTCTTGCCGCGCTGGGCGCCGACGCTGTCGATGCCGGTCGCGAACACGGATACGCGAATTCGGCCCTTCAGGGAGTCGTCGAAGGCCGAACCGAAGATGATGTTGGCTTGCGGATCGACCTCGTCGCGCACGCGATTGGCCGCTTCGTCGACCTCGAACAAGGTCAAGTCCGGGCCGCCGGTGATGTTGATGAGCAGGCCCCGCGCGCCCGCCATCGACGCGTCGTCGAGCAAGGGGTTGGAAATCGCGCGCTCGGCCGCATCGACGGCGCGGTTGGCCCCCTCGGCCTCGCCCGAGCCCATCATCGCCTTGCCCATCTCGCTCATGACGGTGCGAATGTCGGCGAAGTCGAGATTGATCAAGCCCGGCATGACCATGAGATCGGTGATGCCGCGGACGCCCGAATGCAGCACCTGATCGGCCATATGGAAGGCGTCGGCGAACGTCGTTTTCTCGTTCGCGATGCGGAACAGGTTCTGGTTCGGGATCACGATCAGCGTATCGACGACACCCTGCAGTTCCTCGAGCCCGGCTTCGGCCAGGCGCATGCGATGCGCGCCTTCGAAGTGGAACGGCTTGGTTACGACGCCGATGGTCAGCAAACCTTGCTCGCGCGCGGCCCGTGCGATGACAGGCGCTGCCCCCGTCCCGGTGCCTCCGCCCATGCCCGCCGTGATGAACACCATGTGGGTGCCTTGGATCTGGGTCGAGATATCTTCCCAGGCTTCCTCGGCGGCGGCGCGCCCGATCTCGGGCCGCGAACCGGCGCCGAGCCCTTGCGTGATGCTGAGGCCGAGTTGGATCTTGCGTTCCGCGAGGCACAGCGCCAGCGCCTGGGCATCGGTGTTGGCGACGACACATTCGACGCCTTCAAGATTGGCCCGGATCATGTTGTTGACCGCGTTGCAGCCCGCGCCGCCGACGCCAAATACGATGATCCGCGGCCGCAATTCCTGGGGTTGGCTGGTGCGAGTGAGATTGATCGTCATGTTAGTCTCCATGGGCTTCGTCGTTGGGCGTTGTCGGCGCGGCACGCCGTTCAACGGTCTCGGTTGCGAATGAAATTGGGCAGCGTCCGTTAGAAATGATCATGGAACCACGTCCCGATGCGGCGCATGACGCCGTTGCGCATCGGCTGCGCCGCGGGCGGCGGCATGGCCGATGCGCGCTTGCTCCAGCCGCGCAGGCGCGGCCTTTGCGCGGGCGCCAGTGCCGCGATCGCGGCAAGTCCCGCGACCGCGTGGCGCTCGATTGCATAATCGACGAGGCCGCCGACCACGGCGAATGACGGGCCGGTTGCGGCTTCCGCGAGGCCGCGCAGCCGTTTCGGCCGGCCGGCGCGCACCTGACGACCGAGCATCGTCGCGGCCATCTCTGCCAGTCCGCTGAGCTGGCTCGCGCCGCCGGTGAGCACGACGCGGCGCACCGACGCTTTCGACACGCCGCTCAGTTCGATCTTGCCGCGCACGAGTTCGAGCGTCTCCTCGAGGCGCGGCTTGATGATGCCGGCGAGCAGGCTTTTCGGCATGTGATTCGGCGAGTGATTCTCGGTGTCGCCGATTTGCGGCACGTCGATGATCTCGCGGTCGTCGCCGGGCCGGGGCGCGGCGCTGCCGAACAGCAGTTTGAGACGTTCGGCATGCGCAAACGGCGTCGATAGCCCGTGGACGATGTCTTGCGTGACGTGCGCGCCGCCGACCGGCACCGTGTCGGCGTGCACGAGCGCGCCGTCTTCGAATACCGCGAGGCTCGTCGTGCCGCCGCCCATGTCGATGACGATCGTGCCCAGCGCCATCTCGTCCTCGACGAGGCAGGAGAGCGCGGCGGCATAGGGCGAAACGACGAAGGCCTCGATATCGAGATGGGCGCCTGCGATGCAGGTCGACAGCGTGCGCGCCGGTCCCGCCTCGGCGGTGATAACGTTGAGGTCCAGGCTGAGCGATTTGCCGAACATGCCGCGCGGATCGCGGATGCCACGCTGCCCGTCGACGCGAAAACCGAGCGGCAAGGAATGGAGCAGCTCGCGGTCGGCGGGTGCGGTGCGGCCTTTCTCCTGTTCGAGCACTTTGCGGATATCGGTGGCCGAAATTTCGCGGCCGTCAAGGCTCGTGGTGTGCGACACGCGCGCCGTGCCGGGCTTGCCGCAGCCGAGCGCGACGAAGACCGAGCGAACGGTTTGTCCGGCCATGCGCTCCGCGGCGTGCACCGCGTTGACCACCGCATCGCGCGCCTGTTCGATATCGATCACGGCGCCGGCGCGCATGCCGCTGCCGGGCTGATAGCCGACGCCGATGATCGTCGGGTGCCCGTCATCGTCGATCTGGGCGAGGAAGCAAGCGGTTTTGCTTGTTCCCACGTCGAGCGCGGCGATGAGTTCGCCGCGTTGCCGTCCATTTTTTTTCTCCGTCGATGCCATGCTCGATCAACCGGTCCTGCGTGGTTTCTTGTTGGCCGGCGCTTTGTCGCCCGGCGGCGGATTGGCGGGCGCCGTTTCCTTCGCCTCGATGCCGCGAATGACCAACCGGTCGGGCAATCGCATGTCGAAGACCACGGCGCCGCGCGCGAGAAAACTGTGATTGCGATTGAGCTCGATGAACTTGTTCCACGCCGCGCGCTCGAAGCCTTCCGGCAGGCGCGCCGTGGCGCCGGAATCGAAGGCGATGTCCCAGCGCCGATTGCCGATGCGCGCGGCGCCGGTGACGCGCCGAGCCAGGGCCGGCTCCTCGTCGAACAGCTTCAACAGCGCGGGCAGCGCCGCCGGCGCGCCGGCGCCGGTCAACAGAATCATGTTTTCGTGCTCGGCTTCGGGCGCAACCGGGATCACCAAGCCGGCGTCGTCGACGAGCATCGTCGACTTGCCTTCGCGATAGCGCGCCGCCGGCGTGCGCTCGACGATGTGGACGAGCAGCGAATTCGGAAAGCGCCGCTCGACCGCCGCGCTCTTGACCCAGGGCAGCGCCTCGATGCGCCGGCGGATGATCCAGGGGTCGGCGCCGAACAGGCTGTCGCCGCGGCGCAATCCGAGCGCGGCGCGCAAGGTTTCGGGATCGGTGTGCTGGCTGCCTTCGATCGTCACTTCGCCGACGCTGAGCGCAAAGCGGATTTTCGCCGCCTGGCTCAAATTGCGGTAGGCGACCGAGGCTTGATCGCGCGCCGTGCCGTAGACGCCGCTTTGCCAAAGCCAAAGCGGAACACCGGCAAAGAGCGCTAGGGCCGCGGCGCCGATGCCGAACCGCGTGCCGTAGAACAATGCGCCGTGCGCAACGTCGCGGAGCCGCCGCCGTGCCCGGCGATTGGGCTGCAAGGCGGGCGGCGCTTGTTCGTCGTCGTCGTCCTCGTCGCACCGCCGCGGCGCCGCGCGCGCCGGAATAGACGAGGATGCGCGCGAAATGATCTCAACCGGGCTGGTCAGCGGCCCGCAATCGAGCGGCGTCGCGCGCTCGTCTAGGTGTCGCATGTGGCGTCCTCCACCATCCATGTGACGAGTTTTTCGAACGATATGCCGGCCTTGGCGGCGATCTCCGGCACCAGCGAAGTCGGCGTCATGCCGGGCTGGGTATTGACCTCGAGAACGACGAAGCGGCCGGGCTCGCCGCCGGTATCGTCGTAGCGCAGGTCGACGCGGCTGACGCCGCGGCAACCCAGCGCCTTGTGCGATGCGACGCCGAGTTCGCAGGCGGCGCGATAGGCGTCGGGATGTATCGGCGCCGGCATCAAATGCTCGGATTCGCCGGGCGTGTATTTCGCGATGTAGTCGTAGAAGCGCCGCCGCGTGCGAATCTCGATCGCGCCCAGCGCGCGGTCGCCCATGACGGCGACCTGAATCTCGCGGCCCGGGATGAATTTTTCGATCACGACGCGGGCGTGGGCGGCAAGGTCGGCGGCGATCTGGTGCAGCGTGATGTTGTCGCCCTCGAAGACGACGTGGACGCCGACCGAGCTGCCCTCGTTGATCGGTTTGACGACATAGGGCCGCGCCGGCTCGACCCGCGCCAGCAGCATGGCGCGATCCAGGACTTCGCCCGGCGCGATGGGCAGTCCGGCGGCGCGGAACATTTCGCGGCTCACGTGCTTGTCCATCGCGACCGCCGAAGCCAGCGCGCCGGAGTTCGTGTAGCGAATGCCCATCATGTCGAGCAATCCTTGCACCCGTCCGTCCTCGCCGAAGGGTCCATGGAGAATGTTGAAGACGACGTCGGGCTTGGGCGTGAGCGCCTGGACCAGCGCCGCCATGTCGCGCGTCAGATCGATCGGCGTCACCTCGTAGCCGGCGCGCTGCAGGGCCGCGATGCAACCCTTGCCCGAGGACAGCGAAACTTCGCGCTCCGACGACCAGCCACCCATCAGCACGGCGACACGCTTGGTCATGCCCGCACCTCGCGCTCGATGCCAATTCGGCGGATTTCCCATTCCAGCGTCACGCCGCTCTTGTCCTTGACGCGTTTGCGCACTTCTTCGCCGAGCGATTCGATTTCCGCCGCCGTGGCGTTGCCGGTGTTGATGAGGAAGTTCGTGTGTTTTTCGGACACCATGGCGCCGCCGATGCAAAGCCCGCGGCAACCGGCCTCGTCGATGAGCTTCCAGGCCTTGTGTCCCGGCGGATTGGCGAACGTGCTGCCGCCGGTGCGCGTGCGCATCGGCTGGCTTTCCTCGCGCTGGCGCCGGATCTCCGCCATGCGTTCGCCGATCTTGGCTTTGTCGTCGGGCGTACCCCGCATGACGGCGCTGGTGAACAACCAGTCCTCGGCCACGCCGCAGTGGCGGTAGCTGAAGCCCATGTCTTCGTAGCGCAATTTGTGCAGGCCGCCCGCCGCGTCGAGCGCCTTGCACTCGACGAAAATGTCTTTCATCTCGCGACCGTAGGCGCCGGCATTCATGCGCAGCGCGCCGCCGATCGTGCCCGGAATGCCGGATAGAAATTCGAGGCCGGCCAATCCAGCATCGCGTGCGGCCGCGGCGACCGCGACATCGCCGGCGCCGGCGCCGGCGCTGACGTCATCGCCTTCGATCTCGATCTCGGCGAGTTGCTTGCCGAGGCGAATGACGACCCCCGCGACGCCGCCGTCGCGCACCAGGAGATTGCTGCCGTAGCCGATCACGGTGACGGGGATGCCCTTCGGCAGCTGGCGCAGAAAATCGATCAGGTCGTCGCGGTCGGCCGGCCGGAACAAGATCTCGGCCGGACCGCCGACGCGGAACCATGTCTCGCGATCGAGCGGCGCGTTCGCCTCAAGCGCGCCGCGAACCGGCGGCAGCTTGTCGGCAAGGATGCGCTGCGGTGCGGCGCGTTTCATCCCTTGGCTCCGCCCAGGGCGCGCAATTGACCCGGCAGCGCATTGGCCCATTGCGTGATATTGCCGGCGCCGAGGCAGATGACGTAGTCGCCGGGGCCGGCAATGTCGGCGATTAGCGCCGGCAGGTTTTCCGGCCGTTCCAGCGCCTTGACGTTGCGGTGGCCGCGGGCCCGCAGACCTTCGATGAAAGAGTCCTGGTCGATGCCTTCGATCGGCGCTTCGCCGGCGGAATAGACATCGGCGACGACGACTTTGTCCGCGTCGTTCATGCAGGTGCAGAAATCTTCAAACAAGTCGCGCAACCGCGAATAGCGATGGGGCTGAACGACGGCGACGATGCTGCCCTGGCATGCTTGGCGCGCGGCGCGCAGCACGGCGGCGATCTCAACCGGGTGATGGCCATAGTCGTCGATGACGGTAATTCCATTCGCCTCGCCGGTTTTCGTGAACCGGCGTTTAACCCCTTGAAACTCCTTCAATCCCTGCCTCAAGGTCGGCTCGTCGATGCCCAATTCGCCAGCGACCGCTATGGCAGCGAGGGAATTCAACACATTGTGTTCACCGAGTAAAGGCAACACTACATCTTGCAAGCGCTTTTTTGCCTTGGACAGTCTCTCCTTGATTTCGATATCGAATATCGCGCCTTGGGCGCCGAAACGGAGATTGAGGGCGCGAATGTCGGCTTGGCGTCCGAAACCATAGGTGACCAGCCGGCGGTCCGAGACGCGGGCGATCATGGCCTGAACTTCCGGATGATCGATGCAGACGACGCCGACGCCGTAGAACGGAATGTTGCCGACGAAAGTGGCGAAGGCGTCGCGGATCTTGTCGAAACTGCCATAGTGGTCGAGATGTTCCGGGTCGATATTGGTGACGATCGCGATGGTTGCCGGCAGCTTCAGGAACGATCCGTCGGACTCGTCGGCCTCGACCACCATCCAATCGCCCTTGCCAAGCCGGGCATTGCTGCCCGACGCATTGCTGATGCCGCCGACAATGACCGTGGGGTCCGAGCCTGCGTGTTCGAGCAAGTGGGCAATGATCGAGGTCGTAGTCGTTTTGCCGTGCGTGCCGCCGACCGCGATGGCCCATTTGAGCCGCATGAGTTCGCCCAGCATTTCGGCGCGGCGGACGACGGGTGTGAGGCGAGCGCGGGCCGCCACAACTTCCGGATTGTCGGGCTTCACCGCCGATGAAATGACCACGACGGAAGCGTCGCCGATATTCTCGCCGCGGTGGCCGACAAAAGTCTTGATGCCGAGCGTGGCGAGGCGGCGCACATTGGCGCCGTCGGACTGGTCGCTGCCTTGCACGCGGTAGCCCAGCGAATTCAGCACTTCGGCGATACCGCTCATGCCGATGCCGCCGATGCCGACGAAGTGAATCGTGCCGACGTTAAGCGGTAGCGTACTGATCATGCGGCGGCCCCCTGGGTTTGCGGCAAGTATTCCTCGACCAGATCGGCCAGCGCCTTGGCGGCGTCCGGCTTGCCGAAATTGCGCGCGGCCTCGGCCGCGGCGGCGAGTTCGTGCGGCCGATGGGCGAGCTCGACGAGGCGCACGGCGAGCCCTTCGGCGGTGAACTCGTCATGCGCCATCAGCCAGCCCGCGCCGGCGGCGGCGACTTGCGCGGCGTTGTGACGCTGGTGGTCGTCGGCGGCGTGCGGATAGGGAACGAAGATGGCGGGCCGGCCCGCCACCGTGATTTCGGCGACGGTCGAAGCACCGGACCGGCAGATGACAAGATGCGCATTTCCGAGCCGTTCGGGCACGTCGTCGAAAAAGCTCTTGAGCGTCGCGCGCACGCCAAGCCGGGCATAAGCGGCGGTGACCTGCTCGATATCCTCGGGGCGGCATTGCTGGCTGATTTCGAGCCGCGCGCGCAGCGTCGAGTTCGAGCTTGTCGATCGCCGCCGGCAGCACGTCGCTGAAAATGCGCGCGCCTTGGCTTCCGCCCATGACGAGAAGGCGGAACGGATCGTTGACCTGCGATGGCGCATAGTTTTGCTCGCGCAGTGCCACGAAGGCCGGCCGCACCGGATTGCCGACCGTCGCGATCTTGGCTTTGGCCGCCGACATGCCGGTCACCTTCGGATAGGCGATCGCGATGGCGCGCGCCGCACCGGCGAGCTTGCGATTGGCCAGGCCGAGAAAGGCATTTTGCTCGTGGAGTATGAGCGGAAGGCGAAGCCGCCCGGCGACGATGGCGGTCGGAAACGAGGCATAGCCGCCGAACCCGACAACCGCGTGCGCACCTTTTTTCCGCAGCAAGCGGAGCGCGGCAAAGGCGCCGCGCGCCAATGTCGCGAGGAAGCCGATGCGGCCGAAAGCGCTGCCGCGCGACGGCGACGCCGACGGCACGACATGGGCGACGACGCCTTTCACGCGATCGGCGTAGGTCCGGCCGCGTTCATCGGTGAACAGCAGGACGCGCTGGCCGCGCCCGATCAGTTCTTCCGCCAAAGCCAGGGCGGGGAACATGTGGCCGCCCGTGCCGCCGGCGGCCAGCACGATGGTTTTTCCGCGCGCCGCGCTCATATCGCCATCCCCGAACGCCGGCGCGTCAGCGCCAACAGCATCCCCATGCCGAACGAGAGGGCCAGAACGGACGAACCGCCGTAGGAAATGAACGGCAGGGTCATGCCCTTGGTCGGCATCAGGCTGAGCGCCGATGCCATGTTGATCACGGCTTGCAGCCCGAAGCTGACGAGCAGGCCGGTCGAGGCGAACAACACGAAAAGATTCGTGTCGTCGCGCACCCGCACGAAGCCGCGCAGCACGACGAAGCCGTAAGCGGCGACGATCAACAGGCACATGACGAGCCCGAATTCCTCGCCGGCCACGGCGAAGATGAAATCGCTGTGCGCGTCGGGCAGCTGCGCCTTGACCGTTCCCTCGCCGGGGCCCTTGCCGAACAAGCCGCCGCCCATGAAGGCGCCCAGCGAACGATCGACTTGATAGTTGTCGCCGCTGCTCGGGTCGAGAAACAGATTGATGCGGTGCGCGACGTGCGGAATCGTGGCATAGGCCAACGCAAAAACGCCGATCGCCGCCGTCATCAAGAGCAAGACCCAGCGATAGGCTAGGCCGGCCATGAAAAGCTGGCTGAACCAGATCGCGACGATCACGGCGGCCATGCCGATGTCGGGCTGGCGCGCCAGAATTGCCACGATGAGTCCGCATACGACGGTGGCGATCAGGCCGCCGCGGAAGCCGGGTTCGAGGCGCGCGGTCGAAAACATCCAGGCCGCGAAGATGGCGAAGCTGGGCTTGAGAAATTCCGAAGGCTGCAGCGAGAAGCCGAATTGCAGCCAGCGCCGCGCGCCCTTGATCTCGGGGCCGTAGAATGTCGCCAGCACGGTCAGCGGAATCGCTACAAGGAAGAGCAAGAGTACGCCGAAACGCTTGATCCAGCGCGGCGAGAACCACGAGGTCGCGATCAGCACGGCGATGCCGAGCGTGATGACGAGCATCTGCTGGCGGACGAAGTGGAAGCTGTCGAGATGGATCCGCGCCGCGGCCGGCGGGCCCGCCGCCAGGGTCAGCACGGCGCCGCAGGCGATCAGCAGGAAAATCGCGGCGAGCGTCGACTTGTCGACCGTCCACCACCAGCGGCCGACCACGCTCGTATCGGTTCGCGCAACGCTGTTCATCGCGCCGCCTTCCCCAATCGTTGCACGGCGGCGCGGAACGCATCGCCGCGCGCGCCGAAGCTGGCGAACTGGTCCCACGAAGCGCAGGCCGGCGACAGTAGGACGACGCGGTTGGCGCCGGAATCGGCTTTGCTCATGGCGTGGGCGGCGGCAACGGCGCGGTCGAGGGTGTCGGATCGACTATGCGCGACGCCGTGCGTCGCGAGAAAATCGGCGATTTCGCCAGCCGCTTCGCCGATCAGGAACGCGTGGGCGATGCGGCTCAAATGCGGCAGCAGCGCATCGTAGCCGACATGCTTCGATTGCCCGCCGGCGATCCAATAGATGCGCTCATAGGAGGTCAGCGCCCAGGCGGTCGCGTCGGGCGACGTTGCCTTGCTGTCGTTGACGAAATTCACGCCGTCGGCCGTGCCGACGCGTTCCAGCCGATGCGGCAGGCTGCGATAGGTTTTCACGGCGGCGACGACGGTTTCGACGGGCACGCCGAGCGCGCGCGTCGCCGCATAGGCCGCGGCGATATTTTGCGCATTGTGCCGGCCCGGCAGGTCGGGTGCCGCGCTGAGATCGAGCACGCGCGTCTCGGCCTCGCCGGCGCCGCGCTCGATCAGCGCGCCGTCGCGCGCGCCGATGGCGGCGCCATCCGGCGGATTGCGGCTAATGCGAACGACGCGCGCGCCGCCCTCGGCGGAAATTTCATCGGCGACGCGCCGCGTATCGGCGTCGTCGACGCCGATCACGGCGGTTTGCCGCTTGCGGTCGTGGTTGAAGATGCGGCGCTTGGCGGCGATGTAGCCCGCGATGTCGCCGTGGCGGTCGAGGTGATTGGCGCTGACGTTGAGCAACACCGCCACATCGAACGCGATCGAAAACGTGCGTTCGAGCTGATAGGACGACATTTCGAGCACATAGATGCCGTCGCGCCCGAGCGGCGCGAATTCCAGCACCGCCGGGCCGAGATTGCCGCCGACTTCGATCGTGCGGCCCGCCGTCTTGAGAATGTGGGCGATCAACGCCGTGGTCGTCGACTTGCCATTGGTTCCGGTGACGCCGACATAGACGGCATCGGGACAGGCGCGGCCGAGGAGATCGACGTCGCAGACGATCGCCGCATCAGCGCCGCGGGCTTTCTCGGCGATCGGATGCGGCTTGGGAAATGTGTGCGGGATGCCCGGGCTCAAAACGAGCGTGTCGATCCCGCGCCAATCGGCGGACAGGAGATCGGCAACCGGAATTCCGCCCGCTGCGGCCTTGTTGCGCGAATCGACATTGTCGTCCCAGGCCAGCACTTCGGCGCCGCTCGCCATGAGCGCGCGCGCCGCCGGCATCCCGGCGACGCCGAGCCCCATGACGGCCACACGCCGATGCTGGAAGCCGGGGACACGGATCATCCGCTCACCTCAGCTTCAAGGTCGCAAGGCCGACAAGCGCCAACACCGCGGCGATGATCCAGAAGCGGATGACGACGGTGGGCTCGGGCCAGCCTTTTTTCTCGAAATGATGATGGATCGGCGCCATTCGAAAGACGCGCTTTCCCGTCAGCTTGAACGAGACCACCTGGACGATGACCGAGACGGTTTCGAGCACGAAAAGCCCGCCGACGATCGCGAGCACGATCTCGTGCTTGACGGCGATCGAAATCGCGCCGAGCGCGCCGCCGATCGACAGCGAACCCGTGTCGCCCATGAATACCATGGCCGGCGGCGCGTTGAACCAGAGAAAGCCGAGGGCCGCGCCGACCAGGGCGCCGGCAAAGACCGCAAGCTCGCCGGTCCCCGGTATGTAGTGAAGCTGGAGATATTTCGAGAAGTTAAGATTGCCGACGAGATAGGCGATGAAGCCGAAGACGCCGGCGCAGATCATCACCGGAACGATCGCGAGACCGTCGAGACCGTCGGTCAAGTTCACGGCGTTCGACGCGCCGATCATGACGAACATGGCGAAGACGAAAAACGCGATGCCGAGATTGAGCATCACGTCTTTCAGGAATGGAATGGCGAGCCCGGTGGCCAGCGGAATCGTCGGTTCGACATCGACGCGGAACTCAGCCGACCAGTTGAGGCGCATGATCCAGTACGCCGCGATGCCGCTAATCACGATCTGGCCGAGCAGCTTGGCCTTGCCCGAAATGCCGGCGCTCGAACGTTTGGTGAGCTTCTTGAAATCGTCGAAGAAGCCAAGCACGCCGAACCCGACGGTTACGATCATGACGGCCCAGACATAGCCGTTCGAGATATCCATCCAGAGAACGGTGCTGACGATCACCGAAATCAAGATGAGCATGCCGCCCATCGTCGGCGTGCCTATTTTCTTGAAATGGGATTCGGGCCCGTCGCTGCGAATCGGCTGGCCCTGCGGCTGCTTGCTGCGCAGCCAGCGGATCACCTTAGGTCCGATGATCCAGGCGATGATCAGCGCCGTCATGGTTGCGGCGCCGGCGCGGAACGTCAGATACTGGAACAGGCGAAAGGCGCTGACCTGTTCCTGCAAGGGAAAGAGCAACTCGAACAACATATCAATGGCTCCGCGAAGCGTTGTTTTCGGCGGTCTTCTTTTGCTCCGAAGAATCGGCTTGCGCTATCCCCATCGCGCGGAGCGCCTCGACGATCGGCGCCATCCGCGTCCCGAGCGAGCCCTTGACCAGCACGATGTCGCCGGGGCGCACGGCGTTGACGGCATCCGGCAGCAGCGTTGCGGAATCGGCTGCGTGCGGGCCGCGGCGCGAAGCCGGCAGGGTGCGGCTGAGAGCGTGCATATGTGGGCCGCAGGTCATGACCAGATCGACTCCGGCGGCATCGATCGGCGCCGCGAGGCCGGCGTGCAGAACGTCGGCCGTATCGCCGAGTTCGCGCATGTCGCCGAGGATCGCGATGCGCCGTCCGCCGGGGCCGGGCACGGCGAGCGCCAAGGTTTCGAGCGCGGCGCGCACCGCCTCCGGGCTCGCATTGTAGCTTTCGTCGATCAGTTCGAAGGCGCCGCCCTTGAGCGCGACGCGATGCCGGACGCCGCGCCCTTTCGGCGGCTGAACGTCGCTCATCGACGCCGCCGCCTTGGCCAAATCCGCGCCGAGGCTTGCCGCCGTCGCCAGCACGGCGAGGCTGTTCGCCACCCAATGCTTGCCGGCGGCGCCGATCCTATAGCGCATCTTGGTGCCGAGAATATCTGCCGTCACCGTGCTCGAGAGCGGGCCGAGATCGGCATCGAGGAGGCGCGCGTCGGCGCCGGGATTGGATCCGAACGAGAGAACGCGGCCGATGCCGCAGCTTTCGGCGTGGCCCCTAAGCCGCGCGTAGAATTCGCTGTCGTGCGGCACAATCGCGGTGCCGCCCGGTTCGACGCCGCGGAAGATTTCGCCCTTGGCGTCGGCAATCTCGGCGACGGTGCGGAAAAATTCGGTATGGGCGGGCGCGATCCAGGTGATGAGCGCCACATGCGGCCGCACCAGCCGGGTGAGCGGGGTCAGCTCGCCGGCATGATTCATGCCGAGCTCGAAGATGCCGAATGCGACATTCAGCGGCATGCGGGCGAGCGAGAGCGGCGCGCCCCAATGATTGTTGAGGCTGCCTTCGCTGGCATGCGTCACGCTCTGCGCCATCAAGACGGTGCGCAACGCCTCTTTCGTTCCCGTCTTTCCGACGCTTCCGGTGACCGCGGCAATGCGGGCGCCGCTGCGCTTGCGCGCGGCGCGGCCAAGATCGTTGAGCGCCGCAAGCGCGTCGGCGACGACGACGACGGGGCCCGCCGGATCGGCGATGCGGCCGGGCTCGACCACGGCCGCGGCGGCGCCGGCCTTGAAGGCGGCCGCGACGAAATCGTGCCCGTCGAGGCTCACGCCCTTGATGGCGAAGTAGATGTCGCCCGGCTTGAGCGTGCGCGAATCGATCGCGACGCCGCCCGCCTCAAACGGGGCCGAGGCGCGGCCGCCGGTCGCGGCCGAAACATCGCTGTCGCGCCAAAGCGTCTCGACTGCGGTCAATGGCCTCTCCCGCGCGCGGCGATGGCCTGGCGCGCCACTTCGGCATCGTCGAACGGCAAGACCGTGTTGCCGACGATCTGGCCTTGCTCGTGGCCCTTGCCGGCGATCACCAACACATCGCCGGATTGTAGTTCGGAAATTGCGGCGGAAATCGCGGCGCCGCGATCGCCGATCTCGATCGCGCCGGGGGCGGCGGCGAGAATTTCCCGGCGGATGGCCGCGGGATCTTCGCTGCGAGGGTTGTCGTCGGCGACATAGACGATATCGGCGTTCTGGACCGCGATGGCGCCCATGATCGGCCGCTTGCCGCGATCGCGATCACCGCCGCAGCCGAACACGACCACGAGCTTGCCGCGCACTTGCGGCCGCACCGCTTTGAGCACGGCTTCGAGCGCGTCCGGCTTGTGCGCGTAATCGACATAGACCGGCGCGCCGTTGGCAAGCCGTTCGGCGAGCTCGAGCCGGCCGGGCGCGCCCGAGAGCGCCGGCAGCGCGGCCAAGGCTTGCTCAAAATCGACTCCGGTCGCGATCACCAGGCCGAGCGCGCATAGCACGTTCGAAGCCTGGAAATTTCCGGCCAGTTGCAGCTCGACCCGGTGCGATCGGCCGCGAAAGGTTAAAAAAAGAACGAGGCGGCCGGGGTGCGGCTCGACGAAGTCCAAGCGCAGCCCGACCGCCTCAGTTTCGCGACCGTAGGGGAGGACATCCAGGTCGCGTCGTTCGCAAAGCGCGCGCAGTGCCGGAAATTCGGCGCTGTCCGCATTGAGCACCGCCGTCGCGCCCTTCGGCAGCAATTCGCCGAACAGGCGCCACTTGGCGGCGCGGTAGGCGTCCATGCTCGGGTGATAATCGAGATGGTCGCGCGCAAGATTGGTGAAACCGCCGGCGGCGAATCGAATGCCGTCCAGGCGCGATTGATCGAGGCCGTGGCTCGATGCCTCGATGGAAAGATGCGTGATGCCTGCCTTCGCCAGCGCCGCCAGATCGGCGTGGAGCGAGATCGGGTCCGGCGTGGTCAGCGAGCCGTAGCGGTCGACGCCGGCGCCGCGGATTCCGAGCGTGCCGATACTTGCCGATCTGCAGCCGCAGCGGGCCCACAATTGCTGGCAGAAGGAGGCGACGGAGGTCTTGCCGCTCGTGCCCGTCACCGCCACCGCGGTTTTGGGCTGCGCGCCGTAGAACCGCGCCGCCATGAGCGCCAAGCGCCGGCGCGGATTGGCATCGCGCAGAATGGGGCCGGCGCCGGCGAACTCCGGCGTCGTCAGCACCGCGGCGGCGCCTTTGTCGATCGCGTCTTTGATGAACTTTCGGCCGTCGGTCCGCGCGCCGGGCAGGGCGGCGAAAAGATAACCCGGCTCGATGCGGCGCGAATCGGCGGTGAGGCCGGCGATATCGGCGTCGAGCAACGCCGGATCGAGCGCCAAGCCCGCCGCGGTGTTTTGGTCGCCGATGAGCGCCGCCAGCTTCATCGCGTCACTCGTTCGCCGCGCGTTCGGGACGGGCCGCGCGTCGGCGCCACGCGTTCCGCGCGGATCGGCGGCTTCGACGCCGGCTTGGTTTTGTCGGCGGGCTTCTCCGACGTGGCCTCAGCCGGCGCGATGCCGAGCAGGGGGCCGATGCGCAGGACGATTTCGCGCACCACCGGCGCGGCGACGGCGCCGCCGGTCGCTTCGCCGCCCTCGGGGCCGGGCTTGGGTTCGTCGACCATGACGAGGACCGCGTAGCGCGGCGCCTGGATCGGGAACGCGGCGACGAAAGACGAAATACGCGTGTTGCGCCTATAGCCCGCCTTGCCGGCGGACTTGTCGGCCGTGCCGGTTTTGCCGCCGACCATGTAGCCCGCGGCTTCGGCGCGTTTGCCGGTGCCTTTCTCGACCACGAGCCGCATCAGGCGGCGCATTTCAGCCGATGTTTTGGCACTCATCATTTGGGTCGTCGGCGCCGCTTCGCCGGCGGCGCGGCGCAGGATCGTCACGTCCGGCCGCAAGCCGTCATTGACGATGCCGGCGACGCCGGCGGCGAGGTGCAGCGGCGTCACGGAAATGCCGTGTCCGTATGCGATCGTGATCGTGTTGATCGGCTTCCATTCGCGCGGATAGAGCGGCGCGCCCGATTCGGGCAGCTCGATCGTCGTCGGCTTCAACATGCCCGCGCGGCCCATGAACGCCATCTGGCGCGGCGTTCCGGCCTCGATCGCCATCCTGGCCGAGCCGATGTTGGAGGAAAACATGAAGACTTCGCTGGTCGTCATGGCCCGGCGCAGGCCGTGATAGTCGTTGATCGTGAACTTGCCGTGCGTCAGCGGGCGGCTGGCGTCGTAATATTTTTGCGGAGTCGCGGTCCCAGCATCGAGCGCCATCGCCGTGTTGAAAATTTTGAAGGTCGAGCCCATTTCGTAGGTGCCGAGCGTGGCGCGATTGAAGCGCGTTTCCTCGGCCGAACGCAGCGGCTCGTGCGGATCGAAATCGGGCAGCGACACGAGCGCCGCGATTTCGCCGGTCTTGACGTCGAGCACGACGGCCATGCCGCCGATCGCGCGGTGCTTCTTGACCGCCGCCGCAAGTTCTTCGTGCACGATATGCTGGACGCGGATATCGAGCGCGAGCACGATCCGCTCGCCAAGTTTCAAGCGGCCGTCGAATTGCCGCTCGATGCCGGCGAGGCCGTTATTGTCGATATCGGCGTAGCCGACGATGTGGGCGGATAGCGCGCCGTGCGGATAGACCCGGCGGCGATCCTTGCGCGCGCCGATGCCGGGCAAGCCGGTGGCAATAACATCTTGATATTCGTTCGGCGTCAGATGCCGGCGCAACCAAACGAAGCGCTTTTCCGTGGTCAGCTTTTCGCGCAGCTCGGCGACAGTCAGATCGGGAAACAGCGCCACGAGTTTGGCCGCCGTGCGCGGCGCGTCGACGATCATCTTGGGGTCGGCATAGAGCGACCACGTCAGCAAGCCGGTCGCCAGGATCTGGCCGTTGCGGTCGGCGATTTCGCCGCGGCTGTCTTCGCGGACCGGCATGTCGGCATCGGCCAGGATGCGCGAAGGCGCATGCCGCTTGGCGTCCGCCGGCGCCTTGACCATTGTCACATCGACCAAGCGCCAAGCCACGACGCTGAAAGCGACAACGAACAAAGCGCCGATCACGTAGAGGCGGGCGCGGCCGGTGTCGAGATTTTCCTGCGCCTTGCCCTCAAGACGCAACTGACCCGGACGGCACTGGCCGCCGGGCGCGAGCGGACGACAAAGTTCGCGGACGTATTCGATCATCTCGGTCCCTTCACGCGGCCCGGCGTCGCCGCGGCGTCGCCGCGCATCGCCTCTTGCGCGGCGGCAGCGGCGGCGCGGTCGGGCCAGAGTCCGATCGTCGTCAACTGCCGGCCGGCGAGCGGTTTCGTATCCGAATGCGCGGCGGCGAGGCGCTGCAAGCGCGCGGGCTGGTTGAGATACGCCCATTCGGCGCGCAGAATCTGGATGGTTTCCTTTTCGTCCGCGATTACGCGCCGGAGCTGCGCAAGATCTTTTTCGCGCTCCTCGACCATCGACTTCATTTGGTAGAGGCCGACGAAACTGGCGGCGAGCAGCACGGGCCAAAGATAGAAGGTTAGGCGCTTCATCGGTTTCCTCAGGAATTGGACGGCCAAGCGGGCGCCGCCGTGCGGACGGCGGAGCGCAAGCGCGCGGAACGGGCCCGGGGATTGGCCGCAATCTCGGCCAGCCCCGGGCCCGTCGGGCGGCGCTGCGGTAATACGAAGGTCGGTGCGCGCGGCGCCGCGGCTTCGGGCGCGTGCCGCGAGGCGCGCGGCGCGTCGTCGCTGCGCGCGCGCAGGAATTTCTTGACGCGGCGGTCTTCCAGCGAATGGAACGAGACAACGGCGAGCCGGCCGCCGGGTGTCAGCACGGATTCGGCGGCGGCGAGGCCGCGCTCGATCTCGCCGAGCTCGTCGTTGACGGCGATGCGAAGCGCTTGAAAGCTGCGGGTCGCGGGATCGATCGTGTCTTGGCCGGCGCGGCCCACGGCGCCGCGCACGATCGAGGCCAGCCGGCCGGTGGTCGCGATCGGCGCTTCGGCGCGCGCCTTGACGATGGCGCGCGCGACGCGGCGCGCGTGGCGTTCTTCGCCAAGCTCCGAAATGATTTCGGCCAGCTCGCTCTCGCTTGCCGCGTTGACGATATCGGCGGCGCTGCGGCCGCTCCGTTCCATGCGCATGTCGAGCGGCCCGTCGTGGCGGAACGAAAAGCCGCGCTCGGCGCGATCGATCTGCGGCGACGAAACACCGAGATCGAACGCCACGCCGTCGACGAGCGCGATGCCGCGCGCCGCGAGCAAGCCCGTCATATCGCCGAAGCGGCCGAGAATGAGATCGAGGCGGCCGGGAAAGCGCGCCTGCAGTCCAGCGCCGCCGGCGATCGCGTCGGGATCGCGGTCGATGCCGCAAACCTTGCACAGCGCGGCGGCCAGCAGCGCTTCGGCATAGCCGCCGCCGCCGAACGTGCCGTCGACATAAACGCCGCCGTCGCGCGGCGCCAAGGCGGCGACGACTTCGCGGACCAAAACCGGAATATGCGCGCCGCCCGTCATGCGCCCGACTTCTCGAAAAGCGCCATTTCTTCGAGGCTCAACGACGTCACGCCGGCCTTGGCCCGGCGCTCGTCCTGATCGGCGGCGAAATTGGCGGGCGTCCAAATCTGAAACGTGCGGCCCATGCCGGCGAAATGGGCTTGATCTTCGAGCACGGCATGCGACTTGAATTTTTCCGGCAGGATGAAGCGGCCGTCCTCGTCGATGGTGAGGCGCCGGATGCGCGGCAGCATCAGGCGCACCATGGCCCGTTGCTGCTCGGTCATTTGCCCCGGCGTCGAGGCGCGGACCACGAGATCGTTGACGAAGGCGGTGGGGGCCAACTCGAGCGCCGGCTTGCCCTCGGTTTCGCAAACGCAGATTTCGACGGTCTTCTCGCGCGTCCAGCCAAGCGCCGCGCGGAAGAAAGCCGGGACGGCGATGCGCCCCTTGCTATCGACCCTGCTGGTCTCTTGGCCGTAAAAAATGCCGTCCATTGTGCGCCCGATCCGCTCGTCGGGCAGCATTCGAGGTTTTGGCGAAATGAGTGTTTGCGGCCAGCCCCTCGTTTGCCGCGACGTTCCCGTTTGGACGGTCCGCACGAACGGCGGCCTATCCCGATTTCGTTATCGGGATATCATGGGAATATATGGGCGTCAAACTAATTGAAGGGCAAAATAGCTATAAATTTCCTCGATTTGATTAATCATTTGTCAATAAATCTATGAGTTGGTTGAGTCACCTTTCGTTCGAACCAAGGATTGTATGAGTACAAGACTAGAACATTTGCGGATGAATGTCTAGTCACTTGTCGTTGGTCGCGAAGGGCGCCGAATTTTCCTGTCGCACACTTCGCGATCATTGGGGCTATTCTCGATCTGTTGGCCAATCGCGCGTGCCAGATGGTCTATAAGCCGGGTTCTGTATCCCCGCCGAAGCGGGGATGATGGCCATTCATCTCGGCGGCCCGTTGCCAAGCCGCTCTAGCAACCAACCCGGACGGCGGCGCGGAAACGCGCTTTGCACCCCCTAAAGGATGCGGGCCGTCCCTATGCGGTCTTGCTCCCGGTGAGGTTTGCCATGCCGCCCTGGTTGCCCAGCGCGCGGTGCGCTCTTACCGCCCCGTTTCACCCTTGCCGGCGGGCCCGAAGGCGCGCCGGCGGTCTGTTCTCTGTGGCACTGTCTCGGGGGTCGCCCCCGCCGGGTATTGCCCGGCACCGTGTTTCCATGGAGCCCGGACTTTCCTCGACCGCTCGAAAGCGGACGCGGCCATCCAACCATCTGGCACAGGCCCATGTAGGAACGATTCGCGCCGCGATTCAAGGGCCCAATGGGCGCGACGACGATTTACGCGAAAAACGGCGGGCGAGGCTGGCAGCGATCGCGGCCGTTTCCGCATCCGGTATCCCATCGCAGCGCGTTGGCCGGAAATGGCATTGGAAGGCCTGGATCACGTATTTAGACTGTTCGTCTAATATCCGGCTGTGCGGGCATTCATAACCGATTCCCGATAGGTCCCTTTGTAAGTCCTCAATGCTCAAGGCGCGAGAATAATTTATATATACTGATCGGTCTGCATATATTCCAAGGCCATGCTTTGCCAGGCGATCCCAGGGAAAGAGTTCGCCAGGGTCGCGCTTGCGCGCTGGGGCGACGTCGGAATGGCCGAGAACGCGCTCGACCGGAATAGGGTGCTCGCGGCGCAAAACGGTGCCAAGCGCCATCAGGGCCTGTATCTGCGCCTCGGGATATTCGTTGTAACCGAATTCATGGCCCGGATTGACCAATTCGATGCCGATCGAGCGGCCGTTGATATCGCGCTCGCCGGCCCAAAAACTGACGCCGGCGTGCCACGCCCGCTTCGCATCCTCGACATGGCGGTAGATCGCGCCGTCCAGGTCGATGGTGTAATGCGCGCTGACTTTTGCCGCCGGATCGCAAAGGCGGCTTAAGGCCTCCTCGGCGCTTTGCATGCCGGTGTAGTGCAGCAAGAGGATATCGATCGCAACGCCGGCGGGCCGCTCGTTGAAATTGGGCGACGGTCGATCGACGATCTTGAGCGTCATGCTTTTCAGCTCGTTATCGGCTCGGACGCATCGCGCGGCCGGCGCAGGACGATGACGGCGACGCCGGCAACGACCATGGCGGCCCCGGCGATGGCGAGCACATTCAGTTTCTCGCCGAGGAAAATCACGCCCGAAAGCAGGCCGCAAACGGGAACCAGAAGCGTCCATGGGATGACCTGGGTCACGCGATATTTCCCCAGCATGGCGTACCAAAAATAATAGCTGAAGGCGCTGACTGCCAGGGCCATATAGAATATCGACGACCATCCGACCCAGGTAGCGTTTCGCACGATCGCCAAGTGATCGCGTTCGAGAACAAACGACAAGGCCGCCATCTGCGGCAGTCCGAGCAACGCGACCCAGCCGACGACGCCGAGCGGATGGGCGCCGGGCATGAACTTGATCTGGATGTTCGAGTAGGCCCAAAAAAACTGCGACGCGATCACGCACAGCATGGGCACCAAATCGGCGCGCAGTTGCGGCCCGCCGGCGATCAGGTAAACGCCGGCGAAGGCCAAGAGGATGCCGGAACTGCGGCGCCAGCCGATGCGGTCGCGCAACAAGACGGCGGCGAACAGCGTCGAAAACGCGACGTGAAGCTGCGACATGATCGCGGCGATGCCGGCATCGGTGCCGGCAACGCCGGAAAAAAACAATCCGTAGTGCAGCGTTCCGAGCACGACCGACATGATGGCGATCTGGCGCCAATGGCCGCGCGGCAGCGGCACGAACGGCACGAGGACCGCGGCGGTGATCGCGAACCGGAAGGTGAGCAACAGCAACGGCGGAAATTCGCCGGTGCCGATTTTTCCGACGACGAAGTTGGCGCCCCAGATCAGCACGATGAAAATCAACAGCGCGACGTGTCGAAGCGCCATGGTCAGGCGGCGGAGCCTGATTTGTCGCGCTCGATCGCGCTCCGCATTTCATCGAGTTCGAGCCAGCGATGCTCGGCGTCCCCGAGCTCCCGCCGCGCCGCCGCGATGCGCGCGATCGCGCGCTGAAAGCCGACCGCATCGCGTTCGTAAAACGCCCCATCGGCGAGCTTCTCCTCCAGCGCGGCGATCTCGTCTTCGAGCTCGGCGATGCGCGGCGGCAGCCCGTCGAGTTCGCGCTGGTCCTTATAGGTCAATTGCTTGCGCTGCTTCGGCCGGGATTCTTCGGCGCGGGCCGCCGCCCTGGCGACCGTTTTCTTGGCCGTCGCGCCGACAATGCCGACGCCGCGCCGCTGCGCCATCGCGTCCTTGAAGCCGCCGGCATATTCGACCGCCGTGCCGTCGCCCGGCATGATGATCGTGCTGCTGACGATGCGGTCGAGAAAATCGCGGTCGTGGCTGACGATCAGCAAGGTTCCGGCGAAATCGCCCAGCACGTCCTCGAGCAGATCGAGCGTGTCGGTGTCGAGATCGTTGGTCGGCTCGTCGAGGATGAGAAGGTCGGCGGGCGTCGCCAGGATTTTCGCCAGCAAGAGGCGATTGCGCTCGCCGCCCGAGAGCGCGCCATTGGCCATGTCGGCCGCGCGCGGATCGAACAGGAAGTCCTTGAGATAGGCGCGCACATGGCGCGGGCGGCCCTGCACGCTGACCTGGTCGCCGCCCTGCGGGCACAGCACTTCGCGCAGCGTTTTCTTGGGGTCGAGCTGCTCGCGCTTCTGGTCGAAATAGGCGATCGCCAGATTCTTCGCGATCTGGAGCTTGCCTAGGTCCGGCTCCAGCTCGCCGACGAAGATTTTCAGCAGCGTCGATTTGCCGGCGCCGTTCGGGCCGACGATGCCGACGCGGTCGCCGCGCAGGATCAGGGTGGAATAGTCGGCGATCAGCACGCGGCGCTGGTCGCCTTCGCCGAACGCCTTGGCGATGTTTTCGGCTTCGATCAGCAGCTTGGTGCGCGCCTCGGTTTCCTTGGCTTCGAGTTTGAGCTTGCCCTGGCGGCCGATGAGCGTCGCGCGGAAGGCGCGCATCTGTTCGAGCCGCGCGAGGCGGCCCTGGTCGCGACGGCGCCGCGCGGTCACGCCGCGCAACAGCCAGCGCGTCTCGTCGGCCAGCTTGGAATTGAGTTTTTCGAGCGCGCGCTCCTCCATCGCCAGGACTTCCTCGCGCCAATCCTCGAAATGGGCGAAGCCGCGGTCGGCGACGCGAAGGCGGCCGCGATCCAGCCACACGATGCGATTGGTGATATTGGAGAGGAAAGCGCGGTCATGGCTGATGACGAGCGCGGCACCCTTGAATTCGAGCAAACGCCGCTCGAGCCATTCGATCGTCGCGAGATCGAGGTGGTTCGTCGGCTCGTCGAGCAGGAGAAGGTCGGGCTCGCCGGCAAAGACGCGCGCGAGGGCGGCGCGCCGGCCCTCGCCGCCGGACAGCGAGGTGAGTTCGCGCTCGCCCGCGATCTGAAGCTCGGCGAGTATATCGTCGACTTTGTAGTCCGGGCGGTTGCCCTCGATCACGTAGTCGCGCACCGTGCGGCCGGCGGCGAAACGCGGCTCTTGTTCCATCCATTCGATCGCAAGGCCCGGCTCGCGATAGATTTCGCCCTTATCGGGCTCGATCGCGCCGGTGATGGTCTTCATCAGCGTCGACTTGCCGCTGCCGTTGCGCCCGACCAGGCTTGCGCGCTCGCCGCGCGCGAGATGCATTTCGATCCCCTGGAACAGGGGAGCGCCGCCGAAACCGACGGTGACGTCGCGCAGAGAAAGGATTGGCGGCTGGTTCATGGCAATACGGGATCGGCGGCGCAAAACGCTCGGGCGCCTGGCGCTGAGCTCCCGGTTCGATCTGCGATCGTTGCTTGCTTCGCCGCGATTATTTGACCTCGGTCATGATCTGCTCGCGCGCGACGGCCATCAGCTCGTCCATTTTGCGCCGGACTTGATGCTCGCTTTGATTGACGGCCTTGGCCTTGAAGTCGCCCATGATCTTGCGGATCACGTCGTCGTCCCCGGATTCCTCGAAATCCGCTTTGACCACCGCCTTGCCATAGGCATCCGCCGCATCGGCCTTTAAGCCCATCAATTCCGCCGCCCACAGGCCGAGCAGGCGATTGCGCCGCGCCGTCGCCTTGAACTGCAGTTCCTGGTCCATCTCGAATTTTTTCTCGAAGCCTTTCTTGCGGTCGTCGAAAGTCGTCATTGCTCGGTCTCCTACGTGCGGCCGGCGGGTTCAATCGGCCGCGGACCCGCCTTATATAGTATCTGCCGAAGCCCCGCGCCATCCATCGCCCGAACCCAGACCTCAGCCATGTGCACCGTTGTCCTTCTCCGCCGGCCCGACCACGATTGGCCGGTTTTGGTTGCCGCAAACCGCGACGAATTGCGCGCGCGGCCGTGGCGCGCGCCGGGCCGGCATTGGCCCGATCGGCCCGGCGTCGTCGCCGGCATCGACGAGTTGGCCGGCGGAAGCTGGATCGGGATGAACGACGAGGGCGTCGTCGCCGGCGTGCTCAATCGCGTCGGTAGCCTGGGGCCGGCGCCGGGCCTGCGCTCGCGCGGCGAACTGGTGCTCGAAGCCCTCGATCACGCCGACGCGCTCGATGCCGCAACCGCGCTCGCCGATCTCGATAGCCAGGCTTATCGCTCGTTCAATCTGTTCGTCGCCGACAACCGCGATGCCTATTTGATCTGCAACCGCGGCGAGGCCCGGCACGGCCGCGTCGAAGTGCAGCCGCTGACCGAAGGCCTTTCGATGCTGACCGCGCACGGCTTGTCCGATCGCGAGTCGGCGCGGGTCAGGCTTTACATGCCGCGTTTCGCGGCGGCGGCGGCGCCCGATCCGGCGCGCGGCGACTGGGCCAGTTGGGAACATCTGCTCGCCAGCCGCGAAGAACTGCCCGGCCACGGCCCCGAATCGGCCATGTCGATCGAAACCGGCGGCGGGTTCGGCACGTCTTCAAGTTCGCTGATCGCGCTGCCCGCGATCGAGCGCCCGGCGCTGAAACCGGTGTGGCTTTTTGCCGCCGGCGCGCCGGCGCCGGGCGCCTTTCATCCTGTGGACGGATTGCGCGCCGCCCCGGCGGCTCCAATTGTTTCCCGCGGACGCGCCTGATATAGGATTGGCCAAGCGGATCAACGGCAAATCGAATATCCGGCTGTGCCGCGCCGTCATCCGACCGAGTGGTTCATGAGCAGACGCAGACGCATCTATGAAGGCAAGGCGAAGATATTGTTCGAAGGTCCCGAGCCTGGAACGATCGTCCAATATTTCAAGGACGACGCCACCGCCTTCAACAATCAAAAACGCGGCATCATTACCGGCAAGGGGGTGCTGAACAACCGCATCTCCGAATACATCATGACCAAGCTCGGCGAGATCGGCGTGCCGACGCATTTCATTCGCCGGCTCAACATGCGCGAGCAGCTCGTCCGTCAGCTGGAAATCATCCCGCTCGAAGTCGTGGTGCGCAACGTCGCCGCCGGCTCGCTTGCCAAGCGGCTTGGCATCGAAGAGGGCACGGCGCTGCCGCGCTCGATAATCGAATTCTACTACAAGAACGACAAGCTCGAGGACCCGCTGGTCAACGACGAGCACATCACCGCCTTCGGCTGGGCGACGGTGCAGGACCTCGACGACATCATGGCCCTGTCGCTGCGCGTCAACGACTTTCTCGTCGGCCTCTTTCTCGGCGTCGGCATCCGGCTGATCGATTTCAAGCTCGAATTCGGCCGCCTCTGGGACGAGAACGAGCAGATGCGCATCGTCCTGGCCGACGAGATCTCGCCCGATTCCTGCCGTTTGTGGGATCTGAAAACCGGCGAGAAGCTCGACAAGGACCGCTTCCGGCGCGATCTCGGCAAGGTCGAAGAAGCGTATCAAGAAGTCGCGCGCCGCCTCGGCATCCTGCCCGAAGCGGGAATTCAAGACATCAAGGGCGGCACCGCGATGCATTGAGCCGGGCGCGACGGGCATTCGATCGACAAACGGTTTCTTCGGCGACGGCATGAAGGCAAAAATCCACATCACCCTCAAGCGCGGCGTGCTCGATCCGCAAGGCAAGGCGATCCATAGCGCGCTCAATCACCTGGGCTTCGCCGGCATCGGCGACGTGCGCCAAGGCAAGTTCATCGAAATCGAACTCGACGACACCGACGCGGCTGCCGCCAAGGCGCGCGTGTCCGCCATGTGCGAGAAGCTGCTCGCCAACCTCGTCATCGAAAATTACCAGGTCGAGATCGCACCGTGACCGAAGTCGGCTCGGCGGCGCCGGGGTTTCTTGCCATTTGCATGGCGCGCGGCATCGTGCGCCGGTCGTTCATCGTCGCCGTCGTCGTCGGAACGATCATCAATCTAATCAATCAAGGCGATGCCCTGGTCGGCGGCGGCGCGCTCAATTGGTGGAAGATCGCGTTCACCTATTGCGTGCCCTATTGCGTCGCGACCTACGGCGCGGTCGCGGCGCGGCTTGAAATGCAACGGCGCGCGGCGGTGCGGGCGTGAAATCCGCCATCGTCCTGTTCCCCGGATCGAACCGCGAGAACGACATGGCGGCCGCGCTCGAACGCGCCGGCGGACGGGCGCCCGCCATCGTCTGGCACGGCGACAGCGACCTGCCCGCCACCGATCTCATCGTGCTGCCCGGCGGATTTTCGCACGGCGATTATCTGCGCTGTGGTGCCATGGCGGCGCATTCGCCCATCATGCGCGCCGTCGCCGAACGCGCCAGGCGCGGCACGCCCGTCCTCGGCGTGTGCAACGGTTTCCAAATCCTGACCGAGGCGGGACTGCTGCCGGGCGCGCTGATGCGCAACGCCAAGCTGAAATTCGTCTGCCGCGACGTGCATCTGCGCGTCGAAAACAGCCAAACCTTGTTCGCCAGCAAATACGAGCGCGGCCAGGTCGTGCGCGCGCCGGTCGCGCACGGCGACGGCAATTTTTTCGCCGACGAGGCGACCTTGGACCGGCTCGAAGGCGAGGGCCGCGTTGCCTTTCGCTATTGCTCGCCTTCGGGCGCGCTGACCGCGAGCGACAATCCGAACGGGTCGATCCGCAACATCGCCGGCATCTACAACGAGACCAAGACCGTGCTGGGGCTGATGCCGCATCTCGAGAACGCGATCGAGCCGGCGCTCGGCAGCGCCGACGGCAAGGCCTTGTTCGAAGGCATCGCGGCGGCGCTGTCTTGAACCGAACCGCGCCCTGCCCATGAAACAGTCCGCCATTGCCATCACGCCCGCGCTCGTCGCCGAACACGGCATCACGCCGGACGAGTACGAGGTGCTGCTCGGCATTCTCGGCCGCGCGCCGACTTTGCCCGAACTCGGCATCTTTTCGGTCATGTGGTCCGAGCATTGTTCCTACAAATCGTCGCGCATCCATCTCAAAAAGCTGCCGACCGCGGCGCCTTGGGTGATCCAGGGGCCGGGCGAGAATGCCGGCGTGATCGACATCGGCGGCGGGCTGGCGGCGGTGTTCAAGATCGAGAGCCACAATCACCCGTCCTTCATCGAGCCCTATCAGGGTGCCGCGACCGGCGTCGGCGGCATCTTGCGCGACGTGTTCACCATGGGCGCGCGGCCGATCGCGATCCTCAACGCGCTACGCTTCGGCGATCCCGCGCATCCCAAGACGCGGCATCTGGTATCGGGCGTCGTCGCCGGCATCGGCGGTTACGGCAATTGCATGGGCATTCCCACCGTCGGCGGCGAAACCGAATTCCACGCCGCGTATAACGGCAATATTCTCGTCAACGCCATGACCGTCGGCATCGCGCGCGCCGACAATATTTTCTACGCGCGCGCCGCCGGGCTCGGAAACTCCGTCGTCTATGTCGGCTCCAAAACCGGGCGCGACGGCATCCACGGCGCCACCATGGCCTCGGCCGAGTTCGACGACAAATCCGAGGACAAGCGGCCGACGGTCCAAGTCGGCGATCCGTTCACCGAAAAGCTGTTGCTCGAAGCCTGCCTCGAATTGATGGCGACCGACGCCATCGTGTCGATTCAGGACATGGGCGCCGCCGGGCTCACTTCGTCGTCGGTCGAAATGGCGTCGAAGGGCGGGCTCGGCATCGAACTCGACATCGACAAGGTGCCGATGCGCGAAACCGGCATGACGGCCTACGAAGTCATGCTGTCCGAGAGCCAGGAGCGCATGCTCATGATCTTGAAGCCCGGTCGCGAGGCGGAGGCGCGGCGCATCTTCGAAAAATGGGAGCTCGATTTCGCCGTCATCGGCCGGCTGACCGACACCGGCCGCCTCGTCGTCAAGCGCCACGGCAAGGGCGAGATCGATATTCCCGTCGATCCGCTGGTGTCGAAGGCGCCACAATACGACCGGCCGTCGGAGCCGACGCCGAAGCAGGCGCCGGTGGCGCTCGCCGGCGTGCCGGAGATCGATCCGGGCGCGGCGCTGCGCAAGATGATGGCCGCGCCGAATTTCGCTAGCAAGCGCTGGGTGTGGGAGCAATACGATCATCTGGTGCGCGGCAACACGGTGCAGCGGCCGGGCGGCGACGCGGCCGTGGTGCGCATCGAAGGTTGCGACAAGGCGCTGGCGATCGCGACCGATTGCACGCCGCGCTATTGCTTCGCCGATCCGTTCGAGGGCGGCAAGCAGGCGGTGGCCGAGAGCTGGCGCAACCTCATCGCCGTCGGCGCGCGACCGCTGGCCGTGACCAACAATCTCAATTTCGGCAATCCGCAGCGGCCGAGAATCATGGGCCAGCTCGTGGGCTGCGTCGAAGGCATGGCGCGAAGCTGCGCGGCGCTCGATTTTCCCGTCATCTCGGGCAATGTCTCGCTCTACAACGAAACCAGCGGCACCGCGATCCTGCCCACGCCCGTCATCGGCGGCGTCGGCCTGCTTGCCGATTGGCGCCGGCACATGACAATCGGATTGAAGGACGCGGGCGAGACACTTGTACTTGTCGGCGCCACCAAGGGATGGCTCGGCTGCTCCGCCTTCTTGCGCGACGTGTTGGGGCGGGAAGAGGGCGCGCCGCCGCCGGTCGATCTCGGTATCGAGCGGCGGAACGGCGAATTCGTCGCCAGCCTCATCGGCGCGGGCTGGATCAGCGCCTGCCACGATCTATCCGACGGCGGCATCGCCATCGCCGCCGCCGAAATGGCGCTGGCCGGCGATCGCGGCTGCCGGCTCGATCCGCCGGCTTCCGGTCGTGCCGGCTTGGCCTGGCTGTTCGGCGAGGATCAGGCGCGCTACCTCGTGGCCACGCGCCATCCCGACCTCATATTGGCCGCCGCCGGCGTGCACGGCGTCACCGCGACCGCGGTCGGCGCGGCGACCGATGACGGCGCGTTGACCCTGGGCGCCGCGCACCCTATATCGCTGGCCGAGCTACGCCAGGCGAACGACGCTTGGCTTCCGGAATTTATGGCTGCAGCGTAAGGACTTACCCGCGATGGCAATGGACGCAGGAGACATCGAGCGCCTGATCAAGGCGGCGCTCCCCGATGCCAAGGTCGAAATCAAGGATTTGGCGGGCGACGGCGATCACTATGCCGCTATCGTGACTTCGGCGGCCTTCAAGGGTAAGAATCGCGTCCAGCAGCATCAAATGGTCTATGCCGCGTTGCGCGGAAATATGGGCGGACAGTTGCACGCCTTGGCACTGACCACGGCGCTGCCGCCCGCTTGAAAACCGGAATTTTTCGTCCGCTTCCACTTTCATCGCAAAGGAAACAGCCATGTCCGCCCACGACAAGATCAAGAAAGATATCAGCGAAAACAACGTCGTGCTCTACATGAAGGGCTCGCCCGTGATGCCGCAATGCGGCTTTTCCTCGATGGCGGTGCAGATCCTGTCGCATCTCGGCGTCAAGTTTAAGGGCGTCGACGTTCTGGCCGATCTCGGAAATCCGCCAGGGCATCAAGGAATTCGCCAATTGGCCGACGATCCCGCAGCTCTACGTCAAGGGCGAGTTTGTTGGCGGCTGCGACATCATGCGCGAAATGTTCGACTCGGGCGAACTTCTGGCGCTGTTGAAGGAAAAGCAGGTCGCGGCCAACGCTTAACGCCGGCCGATCGGGGCGATTTGCTCTCTCGCCGCGTCCGGGGTCCGATCCTCGCCATTTGTGCGACCGCCGTTGCGGCGGTGGCGCTGGCCGCGGAGCCGAGCGGCGACGCTGTCGTCGCCGCTTTCGGCAAGATCGCCTTCGGCAACGAATTCCAGCACGAGGCCGCGCCGCGGCTGCAAAAGTGGCTGCGGCCGATCCGGTTTCGCATCTACGAGGAAGAAAGCCTTCAGGCCGAGGAGGCGCGCTTCCTGCGCGGGCACATCGAGCGCTTGCAGCGCTTGACCGGGCTGGCGTTCGCCGAGGCCGAAAGCTGGAGCGGCGCCAACTTCCATATTCTGTTCGTCCGCCGCGACCGTTACGAGGCGACGATCGACCGCTATCTCTCATCCCGCAATCGCCACTTGCTCGCGCGGTTTGTCCGGACGAATTGCATCGGCCTGGTCAATCGGAACCGCGTGACCTCGGAAATATTTTTTGCCGTCGCCATCGTTCCGCTCGACAGCGCGCGCAGGGACGGCCTCGCGACGTTTTGCATTGCCGAGGAAACGACCCAGGTCCTCGGCCTGCTCAACGATTCCGACGAGGTCGCCGATAGTTTGTTCAACGACCGCGGCGCCGCCCGCGATCTGACCGCGCTCGACGAATTGCTGCTGCGCATCCTTTATCACCCGAGCCTCAGGCCCGGGATGACGCCGGCGGAAGCGCTCCCGGCTGCCGCCACGCTCTTGCCCGAGCTGCGGCGCCCGGGCCATGGGCGCTGAAGCACGCGGCTGAGCTGATGTCGGCAGCCGAATCCTCGAAGCGAAAACGGCCCGGAGCGATCCCGGGCCGTTTTGCCGTTCGCCGCCGCCGTTGTCTCAGCGCGAGTAGTATTCGACCACAAGATTGAGCGACATCGGCGCCGCGTAGGGCACTTCGGAATAGTTCGGCACGCGGACGAACTTCCCCTTCTTCGCCTTGCTGTCGGCCTCGAGATAGGGCGGCACGTCGCCGTCGCGCGTCTCGATCGCTTCCATGACGAGCGCTAATTCTTTGCTTTTGTCCTTGATCTCGACCGTGTCGCCGACCTTGAGCAGATAGGACGGGATCGTCACGCGCTTGCCGTTGATCTTGATGTGGCCGTGATTGACGAACTGGCGCGCCGCGAAAACCGTGGGCACGAATTTCATCCTGTAGATGACCATGTCGATCCGGCGTTCCAGGATGCCGATCAGATTCTCGCCGGTATCGCCCTTGCGCCGCGCCGCTTCGAGATAATATTTGCGGAATTGGCGCTCGCCGATATTGCCGTAATAGCCCTTGAGCCGTTGCTTGGCGCGCAATTGCGTGCCGAAATCGGAGAGCTTGCGGCGCTTGTTGGCGCCGTGCTGGCCCGGACCCGCCTCGTCCTTGCCGTAGGGGCTCTTCGGCCGGCCCCACAAATTCACGCCCAAACGGCGCGAAATCTTCTCCTTGGCGGAGTGTCGCTTCGTCATTCGATGCCTTTCCCGGTCCAGGCGCTTTGCGGCCCTGGCCGATGTCGCTGTTGTCCGGATAGTCCGAATGCCCGATTGGGGCGTTCGGCGGGGCAGTCATCTTATTGATTGTGCCCGCTTTCTCCGAAAGAGCGCGGGACTATAGCCGCCGCCCCGGCGCTGTCAAAGGGACTCTTTGTCCGGAGTTCCCGCGCCGGCGCGCTGGGCGCACGCCGCGGGCATCGAGATCGCGCCGGCGCCGCGCCAACGCCTTGACCATGCCGCGCAGCGAGCGCACTTCGGGTTCGGTGAGCTGCGCGCGCAGGAAAATGCTGCGCAGGTTGCGCACCATGGTCGGCCGTTTGTCGGGCGGATAGAGGTAGCCCGATTCGTCGAGTTCGGCTTCGAGATGCTCGAAAAATCGCAGCGTGTCGCCCTGATCGGCCAGCTCGGTCGGACCGCCATGGTTTTCGAGCGTCGGAATGTATTTCCCCGGCGTCGTATCGGCCGCCGCGCGCCATTCGTAGGCGACGATGAGCACGGCCTGGGCAAGATTGAGCGAGGCGAAGGCGGGATTGAGCGGCACCTCGATGATCGAAGCCGCGAAGGATACTTCGTCGGTCTGCAGGCCCCAGCGCTCGGGGCCGAACAGGATGCCGACGCGCTCGCCGCGCGCGGCGGCGGCGCGGATTTCGGCGGCGGCGGCGCGCGGCGTCAGGACGGGCTTGACCAGTTCGCGCGGGCGCGCCGTCGCCGCGTACACGCGATGCAGATCGGCGATCGCCGCCGGAATATCGCCGAACAGGCGCGCGCCATCGACGACGGCATCGGCGCCCGAAGCCGCCGAGCGCGCTTTTTCGTTGGGCCAGCCGTCGCGCGGATTGACGATGCGCAGATCGCCCAGGCCGCAATTGAGCATGGCGCGCGCCGCCGTGCCGATATTCTCGCCAAGCTGCGGCCCGGCCAAAACGATCGAAGGTCCGTTGGGATCGATGCCGCTGCTGCCTTGCGATCGGTCGGTGCCGGCCATGGCGCGCTCAGCCGGCCGGCGTCACGCCATCGCGCAGCAGCTTGTAGTAGATCGCGTCGCGCAGCGCTTCGTAGGAGGCGTCGATGATGTTGGGCGAGAGACCGACGGTCGACCAGCGCTCGCCGCCGGCGTCGCCCGATTCGACCATGACGCGCGTCACAGCCGCGGTGCCCGCTTGCGGCGTCACGATGCGCACCTTGAAATCCGTGAGGCGCATATCGGCCAAGCCGGGATAGGATTTCAGCAGCGACTTCATCATCGAATGGCTCAATGCATCGACCGGGCCGACGCCTTCGCCGACCTCCATGAAGCGCTCGCTGCCGACCGCGAGCTTGGTCACGGCTTGGGCCATGGTCACCAGCTTGCCCTTGGCGTTGTAACGGCGCTCGACATCGACTTTGAAGCTCTCCATCTCGTAATAGCGCGGCAATCCGTCGAGCAGATCGCGCGCCAGCAGCTCGAAGCTCGCCTCGGCGCCGTCATAGGCATAGCCATCGTATTCGCGCGCTTTCACGGTTTCCACCAGCCGCGCGATCTTGGGATTGTCCGGCGCCACCTCGATCCCGGCCTCGCGCAAGCGCTCCAGCACGTTGGAGCGTCCGGCTTGATCCGAGACCACGACATGGCGCCGGTTGCCGACGCGCTGCGGATCGATGTGCTCGTAGGTGCGCGGATCCTTGGTCACGGCCGAGACATGCAGCCCGCCCTTGTGGGCGAAGGCGGATTCGCCGACAAAGGGCTGCCGGCGGTTGGGCGCGCGATTGAGCAGCTCGTCAAGCAGGCGCGAGACATGGGTGAGCCGGGTCATCTGCTGATCGCCGACGCCGGTCTCGAATTCGGTCTTGAGCTTCAGGATCGGGATGAGCGAGCACAGATTGGCATTGCCGCAGCGCTCGCCCAATCCGTTCAGCGTGCCCTGGATCATGCGCGCGCCGGCTTCGACCGCGGCGAGCGAATTGGCGACGGCGTTCTCGGTGTCGTTGTGCGCGTGAATGCCGAGGCTGGCGCCGGGAATGATGCGCGCGGCCTCGGCGACGATGCGCTGCACCTCGCCGGGCAAGGTTCCGCCATTGGTGTCGCACAGCACGATCCAGCGCGCGCCGGCGTCCCGCGCCGTCTTAAGGCAATCGAGCGCGAAGGCGGGATTGGCCTTGTAGCCGTCGAAAAAATGCTCGGCATCGAACAGCGCCTCGCCCAGCCGCTGCTTCGCCAAGGCCACGCTGTCGGCGATCATGGTCAGATTTTCCGCGAGCGTGGCGCCGAGCGCGGTCTCGACATGGAAGTCCCAAGTCTTGCCGACGAGGACCGCGGCCTTGGCCTTGACGCCGAGCACGGCCGTCAAGCCCGGATCGTTGGCGGCGCTGCGGCCGGGCCGGCGCGTCATGCCGAAGGCGGCGAGACGCGCGCGCTTCAAGGCCGGCGGATCGGCGAAGAAGGCGTCGTCGGTGGGATTGGCGCCGGGCCAGCCGCCTTCGATGTAATCGATGCCGAGCGCGTCGAGCGCCTTGGCGATATGCGCCTTGTCGCCGGCGGAAAAATCCACGCCCTGGGTCTGCGCCCCGTCGCGCAGCGTGGTGTCGAACAGGAAGACGTAGTTGGGATCGGGCGCGGTCATTGTCCACTTCGCCCGATCAAACCACCGTAGGGGCGGGTCTCCGACCCGCCCATGCTCGTCGCGTCCGAGATTTGGGCGATGATTCGCCGTGCGGCCCGAGGGCGGGTCGGAGACCCGCCCCTACGAGGGCGCCTCGTAGCCGCGCATGTCTTGTGTATCGTGCCGCTCATCACGCCCGCCGCCATGTCGTGCCCTTGGGGCCGTCCTCGAGAACGACGCCCTGATCGGCGAGCTCCTTCCGGATGCGATCGGCCTCGGCGAAATTCTTCGCCTTGCGCGCGGCGATGCGGGCGTCGATGAGGCGCTGGATCGATCCGGTCCGTAAATGACGCGCGCTTCTATCGTTACGCTGCCGTGCGCCATGACATTGATACTTGCTTGAGCGTTCTTGCTTTGGAACCACGCCTCTGGATCGCTCTGAAGCAGGCCCAATATCTGTGCCGAGGCGCTCAAATGTTCCGCGGCCAATCGCGCATCGTCCGGCCGATTTGCCTTTTGCGCTTCGAAAAAGCGGCTTGCCAACGCAAAGAGTCCGGTGATCGCGGCCGGCGTGTTGAGATCGTCATTGAGCGCCGTACGCACGGTGCTCTCCCCTCTCCCTGAAGGGGAGAGGGGCCGGGGGTGAGGGTGATCTTCGCGAGTGGGCGCGGTGCCTGCCTCGCGCAGCACGCGGTACAGGCGATCCAGATCATTCTTCGCCTCCCGCAGCCCATCCTTCGTGAAATCCTGCGGCTGGCGGTAATGCGACTTGAGCAACAGCAGGCGGATCGCCTCGCCGGGAAATTCGTCGAGCAGATCGCCGACGGTGTAAAAATTCCCGAGCGATTTGGACATTTTCTGTCCTTCGGTCATCAGGAAGCCGTTGTGCATCCAAATCTCGGCGAAGCGCGGGTGCTCGTGGGCGCACACGCTCTGGGCGATTTCGTTTTCGTGGTGCGGGAAGACGAGGTCGATGCCGCCGCCATGAATGTCGAAATGCTCGCCGAGATGGCGCTCGGACATGGCCGAGCATTCGATGTGCCAGCCCGGCCGGCCGCGGCCCCAGGGCGAGTCCCAGCCGGGAAGATCGGGCGTCGAAGGCTTCCAGAGGACGAAATCCGCCGGGTCCTTTTTGTATGGTGCAACCTCGACACGGGCGCCGGCGATCATTTCGTCGCGGTTGCGGCCCGACAGGCGGCCGTAGTCGCGCATCGAGTTCACGCTGAACAGCACGTGATTTTCGGCGGCGTAGGCATGGCCCTTGGCGATCAATGTTTCGATCATGCCGATCATGTCGTCGATATGATCGGTGGCGCGCGGCTGCACGTCGGGATCGAGGCAGCCGAGCGCCTTCGCGTCGTCGAGAGAAAAACCGCGTCGTCGTTTCGGTCAGCTCGCGGATCGAAATGCCGCGTTCCTTGGCGCGTTCGTTGATCTTGTCCTCGACGTCGGTGATGTTGCGCGCATAGGTGACCTTGATGCCCTGCGGCTCGAATTCATGCTTGAGCAGCCGGTAGAGCACGTCGAACACGACCAGCGGCCGCCCGTTGCCGATATGGATCCGGTCATAGACCGTCGGCCCGCAGACATACATGCGCACGCCGCGATTGGGATCGAGCGGAACGAAGGGCGCCTTTTGGCGCGTCAGCGTGTTGTAAAGCGATATAGGCACGATGGCGGCCCCGGTTTCAGACCTCGCCTGTGGTTACCAGAGGCCCGGCGGACGGTCCAGCGGCGCCGATCAATCGTCGTCGGCGGCGGCGCGGTTGAGCCAGCGCCAGCCGAGCGCGGTCGAGCCGGCCTGGAACAGCGCGGCGAGAACGCCCCAGCCGCCGCCCGAAAGAACGCTCCACAAGATCGTCAGCACGGTGAAGGCGACGAGCAGCAGGAGGATGGGCCAATAGCTCGCGTGGCGCGCCGCCGCGCCGAGAATGGCGCCGGTCAACAGGGCGGACAGCGCCGGCGCGAAGATCGACGGCACGGCATAGATCGACCAAAATATCAGGACCTTCCATACCCGGTCGCGCGACAGATCGTCGGAGATCGCCGAGAAGCCGACGAGCAACACGAAATACGATACGATATAGAGGGCGACGGCGAGCAGCGGCCCGAGCAGCAGGGCGAGGCCGGTTCGCCGGTCGGCGGCGGTCTTGCCGGCGTTCATGGCCGCGCCGCCGTGGACAGGCGCGCGAGAACGCGGGCGCGGCCGATCAGCGGCAGCATCGCCTTCATCTCCGGCCCGGTCTCGCGCCCGGTCAAGGCGAGGCGGAGCGGATGGAAAAGGGCGCGGCCTTTCTTGCCGGTGGCTTCGCCGACCGACTTCGTCCAGCGCGGCCAGGTTTCCGCCGACCACGGCTCTGTGGGCAGCATGTCGCGCGCCGCCGCGATCAGCGGCGCGTCCTCGATCGCCGGCGTCACCTCGCCCCGGCAAACCTTCCACCACTCATGGGCCTCGGCGATGCGGCCGATATTGCCGCGCACCGCGAGCCAGAAATGTTCGTCCGCGTCGGCGAGCCCGGCGGCGGCCAGGCGCGGCGCTGCGGCGGCGAAGGGCAGGGCGTGCAGCACGCGCGCGTTGAGCGTTTCGAGATCGCGCGGATCGAATTTCGGCGTGGCGCGGCTGAACGAGGCCCAGTCGAAGCCGGCGATCAGCGGCGCCAGGTCGACGAAGGCCTCGACCGGCTGCGAGGTGCCGATGCGCGCGAGCAGGCTCGAGATCGCCTCGGGCTCGATGCCGGATTTGCGCAGCTCGTCGATGCTCAAACTGCCGAGACGCTTCGACAACCCCTTGCCTTCGGCATCGGCCAGCAGCGCCAGATGCGCAAACGCGGGCACCGCGCCGCCGAGCGCCTCGAAAATCTGGATCTGGACCGCCGTGTTGGTGACGTGGTCCTCGCCGCGAATAATGTGCGTGATGCCGAAATCGACGTCATCGACGACCGACGACAGCGTGTAGAGCGGATAGGAGTTGCTGCGCACCAGCACAGGGTCGCTCACATCATGCGCCTCAATGTGCACCGGGCCGCGCACCAGATCGCGCCACTCGATCGGCTTGTCCTCGAGCCGGAAACGCCAATGCGGCTTGCGGCCTTCGGCTTCGAGCTGAGCGCGCTCGGCGGGCGAGAGCTTCAAGGCGGCGCGGTCGTAGCGCGGCGGACGGCCGGCATTGAGCGCGATCTTGCGCTTGAGGTCGAGCTCGTCGGCGGTTTCGTAGCAGGCATAGAGCCGGTCCGAGGCCTTGAGCCGCTCCGCCGCCGCGCTGTAGCGGGCGAGCCGGTCCATCTGCCGCGCGAAGCGGTCCCAGGCGAGGCCGAGCCATTTGAGATCGGTTTCGATCGCGGCGGCGTAATCGGCGCGCGAGCGCTCGACGTCGGTGTCGTCGAGGCGCAGCATGAAACTGCCGCCGCTCTTGCGCGTGAACAGCCAATTGATCAGCGCGGTGCGGACATTGCCGATATGCAGCAGGCCGGTCGGGCTCGGAGCGAATCGGGTTGCGACGGACATCGCTATTTGACTTGGTGGCGGAAGGCGTTGGTGATCGGATAGCGCCGGTCGCGGCCGAAGGCGCGGCGCGTGAGCTTGACGCCCGGCGGCGCCTGGCGCCGCTTGTATTCGGCGATATCGAGCATGCGGAAAACGCGCAACACCGTCGCCCGGTCGTGGCCCGCCGCCACGGTTTCGTCGATGCTCATTTCCTTCTCGACCAGGCAATTCAACATTCGATCGAGCTTGGCGTAGGGCGGCAGCGAATCCTCGTCCTTCTGGTTCGGCCGCAGCTCGGCGGTCGGCGCCTTGGTGATGACGCGTTCGGGAATGACGCGGCCGGCGGGCCCAAGCGCGCCGGCGGGACGATGCTGATTGCGCCAGTTCGAAAGGCGGAACACGTCGGTTTTGTAAACGTCCTTGAGGACCGAGTAGCCGCCGCACATGTCGCCGTAGAGCGTGGCGTAGCCGACCGACATTTCCGATTTGTTGCCGGTCGACAGCACCATGTGCCCGAACTTGTTCGAGATCGCCATCAGCGTGATGCCGCGCGAGCGCGCCTGGATGTTCTCCTCGCTCGTATCGGCGGCGCGTCCGGCGAAGCTGGGCTTGAGCATCGCGCCGAATGCGCTCATCGCCGGCTCGATCGAAATCGTATCGAGCCGGACGCCCAAGAGCCGCGCGGTTTCGGCGGCGTCGTCCAGGCTGTCGCGGCTGGTGAAGGGCGAGGGCATCATGACGCACCAAACCTTGTCCGGTCCCAGCGCGTCGGCAGCCACCGCCGCGCTGATCGCCGAATCGATGCCGCCCGACAGGCCGAGGATGACGCCGGGAAAGCCGTTCTTGCGCACATAGTCGCTGAGGCCGAGCATCATCGCCTGATAAATATTCTCAATGGCCGAGGGTGCTGGGTGAATGTCGCCGGGCGCGCAAGTCCAGCCCTCGGCGCCGCGCCGCCACTCGGTCGTCATCACATGCGCGCGCCATGCCGGCGCCTGGGCCGCGAGACGGCGATCCCGGTTAAGGACAAAAGAGGCGCCGTCGAACACCAGCTCGTCCTGCCCGCCGATCTGATTGACATAGATCAGCGGCAATCCGGCTTCGGTGACGCGCTCGACCGCGAGATTGAGGCGCTCATCGAGCTTGTCGCTTTCATAGGGCGAGCCATTGGGAATGACGAGAATGTCGGCGCCGGATTCCTGCAGCGTCTCGGTCACGTCCGGTTTCCACATGTCCTCGCACACCATCACGCCGAGGCGGACGCCGCGCAGATTGACCGGGCCGGGCAACGGCCCCGGCGCGAAAACGCGCTTCTCGTCGAACACGCCGTAATTCGGGAGATCGTGCTTGAACCGCTTGTTAACCAAGCCGCCATCGAGAATGAAGGCGGCATTGTAGAGCTTGCCGTTCTCGACCCAGGGACCGCCCACAACCATGCCGGGGCCGCCATCCTGTGTGTCCGCCGCCAGCGCCGTCACGGCCGCGGCAATTCGCTCCAGGAACAGCGGCTTGAGGACGAGGTCCTCGGGCGGGTAGCCGGCAATGACCAATTCGGGAAATACCGCCAAATCGGCGCCCTGGCTGGCCGCCGTGGCGCGGGCGGCGCGAATCTTCGCCACATTGCCGTCGATGTCGCCGACAATGGGGTTGATCTGGGCGAGCGCGATTTTCAAGCGGTCGGTCATCGTCGATGCAGCTGATTGTTTCCGGTTTCGTTTACCAGTAGGGACCGCCCCCCAGGCTGTCAACGCGGCACCAGTTCTCTTCGTATAATTAAATCATGCTCACATGTGATCTGGTTCATAGACCGCCCATGGTAAATTAACCTATTGACGACAAAGGAAAGTCTTCAATTTTCCGGGCGCAGGCTTCATACTGCCGCCATATTTTCCGGCTAACCGATCTCAGCCCCAGAACAGGAATATGCGAACCGATGAGCCGGCTGATCCGAACACTGACTATCGTTTTGCTGACGGCCTGGTCCGCTGCCGCGGCGCGGGCCGAGCCGCGCGTCGAGGTGCTCGATTTCGGGCAATACGAAACCGGCAAGCGCACCCAACAGCCGATGCCGGAGTCGGTCAGCGGCACGATGAATCTCGTCAATGACGTGCGACTGGTCAGGCCGACCCGGGAGATCGTGGGGCAGCTCGGCGATAGTTTCGGCTTCCGCTACCGGATTTTCGGCGTGCCGCCGGGCGACAAGATCACCATCCGCACCAATCACCCGATGCTCACCCACCCCGAAACCGGCCGCAGCATGAATTACGGCCAGCGCGACGATGTCGTCACGTCCGAGGGCGAGCGCTACACGGGCTACAGTTTCGATGCGCGCTACGAGATCGCCGAAGGCAATTGGACGATCCAGATCATCCACGAAGGCAAGGTTCTCGCGGCCGAGACGTTCAAAGTCGTCGTTCCGCTCAACTAAAAGGATATCGTCGATGAAGCAACTACCCGCGCGTGCCGCCCTGGCAGCGTTTGCGCTGATCGCGATCGGTTGGGCGGGCGCCGCCGCCGCCGAGCCGCGCGCCCAGATCAAGGCGTACGGGCTTTACGAAATCCGGCAGAACGGCACCACCGAAAAGGCGGATCGAACCGTTGCCGGCGAGTTGCGCCCGGTCGATGCGCACCGCCTGATCCAGAAAACCGACGAGATTGTCGGCCAGCTCGGCAACACGTTCGGCATCGAGGTCGATCTTTCGGAACTGCCGGAAGGGCCGGTGACGCTCATCATCCGCACCATCCATCCGCCGCTCACCAATTCGGAAACCGGCAAGACGATGACGGTGAGCGAGTTCGATTGGACGGTGGCGCAGCGCGACAACGTCTATTTCGGATTCACCTTCGACTATAAGTGGGAAATCGGCGAAGGCATCTGGAAGAAGCAGATTGTCTACAACGGCAAGGTTCTGGCCGAACAGAGCTTCAAGATCATCGTTCCGATGAACTAGAACCGACACGAGGCACCGTCACGCCATGCGCCATACCCGTACCGTTTCGAGCCGCCTGGCGGCGCTGTTTGCCGCCGTGCTGGTGGCGCTGTTCGCCGCCGCCGCGGCGCGCGCATCCGGCCAGGTCGAGATTCTCGACTATGGCTTCTACGATGTGTCGGTCGAAGGCTCGACGCCGGCGCCGGGCGATATCAGCGAAGAGCGCAACATCGTCGGCAACATCAATTTGCAACGCCAGGCCGAGGAGATCGACGCCCAGCTCGGCCGCAGCTTCGGCTATCGCTTCCGCGTCACCGATCCGAGCCTGATGGGCAAGACGCTGACGTTGCGCACGACCTTTCCGCCCCTGACCAATCCCAAGAGCGGCCGGACCATGCGCACCCAGGATCGCGATTTCGTGGCGACGCCGGGCTCGACCTACGACGGCTACCGCTTCGATTACGATTGGGAGATGGCCGAGGGCATCTGGGTGTTCCAGGTCGTGCACAACGGCAAGGTCATCGCCGAGCGCAAGTTCAAAGTCATCATCCCGATGAATTGACGGCCAACCGATGCGCTTCGCGGCACGCCTTTTGACGATCCTTCTGTTCGCCGCCGGCGCCTCGGGTGCCGCGGCGAAGGACGGCAGCCGCGTCGAGATTGTCGACTACGGCATCTACGATCACAGCGTCGATGAAGTCGTCAAGGACCCCAAGGAGCTGGCGCGCGAGCGCAGCATCGTTTCGGGCGTTCGCATTCGCATCCAGGCGATTGAAATCGACGCCCAGCCCGGGCGCATGTTCGGCTTCCAATTCCGCATCGCCGATCCGAGCCTGGCCGGACAAACGCTCACCTTGCGCAAGATCGTGCCGAAACTGACCAATCCCGCCACCGGCGAATCCTCGACGGTGATGGAGAGCGAGGTCGTCGCCAGCCCCGGCACGCTCCATCTCAACGCCTACGGCTTCGACTACGATTGGGAAATGGCCGAGGGTTACTGGACCTTCCAGGTCCTGCACAACGGCCAAGTGCTCGCCGAGAAGCGCTTCAAGATCATCCTGCCGATGAATTGACGCCGGACTTAGCCGCCGAACACGCGGCGGAAAATCGTTTCCACATGCTTGAAGTGATAGTCGAGGTCGAACAGGGCCGCGATCTCGCCCGGGCTTAGGTGCCGCCCGATCGCGGCGTCGGCTTTCAGCAAATCGCCGAAGGCGCCGTTACCCTTCCAAGCCTCCATCGCATTGCGCTGAACGGCGGCGTAGGCGTCCTCGCGGCTCATGCCCTTCTGGGTGAGGGCGAGCAGGACGCGTTGCGAATTGTGGATCCCGCCCAGCGAATCGAGATTGCGCCGCATGCGCTCGGGATAGACGACGAGCTTCTCGATCACGCCCGCCAGGCGGGCCAGCGCGAAATCGAGCGTCACCGTGGCGTCGGGCCCGATGCCGCGCTCGGCGGCGGAGTGCGAGATGTCGCGCTCGTGCCAGAGCGCGGCATTTTCCAGCGCGGGCACGACCATGCCGCGCACCAGGCGGGCCAGGCCGGTCAGGTTCTCGGTCAGCACCGGGTTGCGCTTGTGCGGCATCGCCGAGCTGCCTTTCTGGCCGGGCGAAAAATACTCCTCGGCCTCGCGCACCTCGGTGCGCTGCAAATGGCGGATTTCGATCGCCAGCCGCTCGATCGCGCCGGCGACGACGCCGAGCGTCGCAAAGAACAACGCGTGCCGGTCGCGCGGGATAACCTGGGTCGAGACCGGCTCGGGCGCCAGGCCGAGCTTGTCCGCGACATAGGCTTCGACGCCGCGGATCGACATTGGCGAAGGTGCCGACCGCGCCGGAAATGGCGCAGGTCGCGATTTCCTTCTTCGCGGCTTCGAGCCGGGCGCGGCAGCGCAGGAACTCGGCATAGTGGCCGGCGAGCTTGACGCCGAAGGTCGTCGGCTCGGCATGGATGCCGTGGCTGCGGCCGATGGTGGGCGTCAGCTTGTGCTCGAAGGCGCGCTTCTTGAGCGCGGCGAGCACGGCGTCGATATCGGCGAGCAGCAGGTCGCTCGCCTCGGTGAGTTGCACGGCGAAGCAGGTATCGAGCACGTCCGACGACGTCATGCCCTGGTGGACGAAGCGCGCCTCGGGTCCGACCTGCTCGGCAAGCTCGGTCAGGAAGGCGATGACATCGTGCTTGACCTCGCTTTCGATGGCGTCGATGCGTGCGATGCCGCTCGGCCGTGTACGGCCTGTCGCCTTTCGCCCACAGCGCCGCGGCCGTGCCGTTCGGCACCGTGCCGAGCCGCTCCAGCGCCTCGGTGGCATACGCCTCGATCCTGAACCAGATGCGGAAGCGGTTGGCGGGCTCCCAAATGGCGGCCATGCCGGGGCGAGTGTAGCGTGGGATCATCGATACGGTCTCGGTCGCGCGGGCGCGCTTGTCAACGACGGAATGCCATCATAGTCTCGCCGCCCGCAAACAGGAAATCGTCGTTGCACGTCATATTGGAACTTCCGGGCAGCCTTGCCGGCGTCCGGAGCGCGCGTTGGATCGGATTCGCAATCTTGGTCGCCGGCGGCCTGTGGTACGGGCCCGCTTATCTCAGCGAACGCAGCCGCTTCAACGAAACGGCGGAACGCCTTGAAGCCGCCTTGCCCGCGCCGCTGCCGGGCTGGTCGGCGCCCGCCATCGAGCGCACGCGCGAGAACGGCGAGGTCCGGATCGCGGCGCGCTACCGCAAGGGCGGCGAAACTCTCATTCTGTCCATTCATACATTCGTGCTGGCCGTGCCGGAATTGCGGGCCCAGTTCGAGGCGAATTCGAAGCGGGAGGGCGGGGCCGAATCGAGCATGGCGCAGGCCGATGGGCGCGCCGTCTACCTGTCACTGTCGCTGGCAATGTCGTACGGTCGAGTGTTCGTGGCGTCGCGCGTGATCGTTCACGCAGGCTTCATCCAGGTCGGCAAGCCGGAAAACAAGGCGGAGGTGCGCGCCGATATCCTCGCCTATCTCGGCAAGGTAAACTACGCGGCCATCGAGGCGGCCATCGCCGCCCGTCGCTAAGCGTCGCATCCGTGCCGCAAACGGGCGATGTCGGCCACCGCGCGGCCTTAGCGTCCGGCCGCGCTCGCCGTCCGGTTGGCCGCGATCCGGCCGCCGAGGAGCGCGATCGCCAGCACGGGCAGGGCGAAACCGATGATGAGCACCGTGATCATCAGCCAGCCGAGTTCGTCGTACTTGCCGCGATCGACGTGGAAAATCTGGTTCAGGTATTTGGTTTGCAATTGCCCGGCGACGAGCGCCAGGTTCATCAGCGACGCCATCAGCGCGAACCAGGTCGCGCGGCGGCCGGCGGGCGCGTAGATCGCGATCAAGGTCAGCAGCGGAATCATGCTGAGCTGGGCGAAGGGCGACGACGCGGCCGTGTCGATCAGCGCGATGGTCTGCGCGCCGAAGCCGAAATTCGCCTCGGTCCAGTTATGCACGCCATAGTAGAGGCCGAGCGAAGGCAGTGACAGCAGGGTGAACAACACGGTGAGCCAAAACAAGGTCCAGGCGATCGGCCGCCGGCTGATCGTCGCCGCCAGCAGCCACAAACCGGCAATGCCGAGCGTGCTCGAAATCTGGTCGAGCGCGCCGTAAAACTCGGCGTCGAATCCCAGCCGATCGATCTGAAACCAGCGCATGCCCTCGCCCGTGCCCGGCGTGGCACGAAAGGCGAAAATGATGAGCGTGGCGAATAGAATAGCCAGGCGCGTGCGGCGGTCGAGGTCTTGCGTCACGAAAACCAGCAGCGCGCAGACGACGGAAATCGAAATGGCGAAAACGATTTCCTGGGCATAGGGCATCCTGAGCACGCCGAGCAGGACGACCGCGGCGCCGAACACCAAACCGCCGCCGAGAATGCGCCAATCGACCGGTTGGCGCTCGACTTTTTCGAGCCGGACGAGAAATACGCCGGTCATGGAGATCAGCGGCACGGCGAGGCCGATCAGGAACACGCGCTCATAGGGTAAGACGGTGGCGAGATAGCCGGCGAGCCAGGCGACCGAAAATATGCCGAACGAGATCGCCAAGCGGCCCAGCACCTGCACCATGCCGAGCTCGGCGCGCACCTCGGCTTCGGGCCGCGGCGTGCCGTCGGCATTGGCGCGCGACACGACTTCGGTCGACATGGCGTCGGCGACGACGTCCTGCATCACGACGCCGAAGGTCATCGACAGGGCCGCAATCGCGTATATCGTGTCGGGGCTGGCGAAGGTGAGCCATTGGCCCGCGGCGCCGGCAAGCAGGAGCAGGCCCAGCGCCATCAACGAAGCGCCGATGAAAACATAGGCCTTGCGCTGCGAGCCGAGGATCGGGATCGAAATCGACGAATTGGCCGAACACCATCTTGATGGTCCACGGCACGTTGAGCCAAACGGCGAGCGCGGCCAGCTCGGCCGGCGTCATTTTCAGCGAATCCTTGACCCAGAAATTCTGCGCCTGGGCCACGATGCCGAGCGCGCCGTAGGAAAAATAGACCATGAGCAACGGCAAATAGCGCAAGCGCATGGCCCAAATCGGCGTGACCAGCGCTTCCTTGAGGCGGTCCGAGAAAGTCGGGACCGTTTCGTCGGCGGTGCCGGTCTGCGTCATGGATCGATCCTTTGATTGCACATCCGAACTCGACACTCCGGCGTCGCGTCGAAACCGGCGTTGCGCCATTATGCGGGCGAATCCGGCGCTTGCGCAATCGCGGCACGGCGCGCGAAGCTGGCGCATGGCGACGCCGCGCCGCGTCCGCCGCATGGTGAGGTCAAGCATGATTGCGAAATTTGCGCCGGACGCCGGCAGCGTTCTCCTGGTCGTGGATGCGCAGAACGACTTCATGCCCGGCGGCGGCCTCGCCGTGCCGGACGGCGCCGCCGTGGTGCCGGTCATCAACCGGCTGGCGGCGAATTTCGCCAACGTGGTGCTGACGCAGGACTGGCATCCGGCCGGCCATATTTCCTTTGCCTCGTCCCATCCCGGCGCCAAACCGTTCGCCACGGCGGCCCTGGCCTATGGAACGCAAGTCCTGTGGCCCGATCATTGCGTGCAAGGCACCGAAGGTGCCGAGCTGCATCGGGATCTGGACGTCGCCAAGGCGCAGCTTGTCATCCGCAAGGGCTACCATCGCCATTGCGACAGCTACTCGGCGTTCGTCGAGGCCGATCGGAAAACGCCGACCGGCCTCGCCGGCTATTTGCGCGAGCGCGGCATCGAGCGCGTATTCGCGGTCGGCCTGGCGACGGATTTCTGCGTCGCCTGGTCGGCGCTCTATGCGCGCCAGGCGGGTTTCGAGGTCGCGGTCGTCGACGATGCGTGCCGCGCCATCGACACGGGCGGCTCGCTGGCCAAGGCGTGGTCGGAGATGAACGCCGCCGGCATCCGGCGCGCGGTCTCGGGCGCGTTCTAAGCGCCGGGTTTTTCCAGGATCACGACCGAGCACGCCGCTTCGTCGAAGCCGGTCACGCCGCCGCCGTTCTCAGTCAGCGCCAAAGCCGCGCCCTTGACCTGACGCGCGCCGGCCTCGCCGCGCAATTGCATGGTCAATTCGGCAATCATCGACAGGCCCGTGGCGCCGACGGGGTGGCCTTTCGCCAAGAGCCCGCCCGAGGTGTTGATCGGAATGCGCCCGCCGATCGCGGTTTCGCCAGCTTCGATAAACTTGCCGCCGTCGCCGATCGCGCAGAAGCCGAGCATCTCGGCTTGGTAAATTTCGCAGAACGACGTGGCGTCGTGCACCTCGGCCACGTCGATATCGCCCGGTTCGACGCCCGCCATGGCATAGGCCTTCTTGGCCGCGACATGCGAAAGTCCGGGTTCGTCGAGATCGCGGTATTTGCCGCCGCTGAGCGCGCTCGCCTTCACCTGGACGGCGCGGTCGCGCACCGGGCCGGGAAATTCCTGCAGCTTGTCGCCGGAGCACAGCAAGATCGCGGCGCCGCCGTCGCCGACCGGCGCGCACATCGAGCGGGTGAAAGGCCAGGTGACGGGCCGGTCCTGCAACACCGCCTCGGGCGTGAGCTGGAACTTGTATTGACTCTTCGGATTTTTGGCGCCGTTGCCGTGAGTCTTGGCGGCGGCGATGGCGAGCTGGCGCTGGGTCGAGCCGTACTTTTTCATGTGATAAGCCGCCTGCATGGCGTAGGTGTCCATGAAGATCGTGCGGCCCGGTCCCGGCTCGAAGGCCTGGCCGCTCTTGGCGCCGGCCTGCTTGTAGTAGGCCTGCCACTCGCCGGGATCGAAATTGTCGATCCCGGCCATATAGGCCTTCATCGTCTTCTCGGGCGCGGCCGGATTGACCAGTTTTTCGACGCCGATGGCGAGGCTCATCTCGGATTGGCCCGAGAGTATGTCCTTCCAGGCGCCGTTGAAGGCCAGCTGGCCGCTGGCGCAGCCGCCTTCGACGTTCATCATCGGCGCGCGCTCGGGGAAAAGCCCGTCGCGCACCAGCGGCGTGAAGCAGACCTGACCGCGGATGCAAGCCTGATCGTCGACCCACATGCCACAATTCGAGAACCACGCCATCTCGATGCCGTCGCCCTTCGCCAAGCCGGCATCGGCGAGCGCGCCGAGATAGGTTTCGCGCGTCAGTTGCTTGTAGGTCGTGTCGGGGAACTTGCCGAAAGCGGTCGAAAAGGCACCGATGACATAGACATCGCGCATTGGCGGGGTCCCGCAATTTCTCGTTAACGTTCAGCCGTTAAACTACGCCACGCGCGGTTCCGAGGTCTACGGGCTCTGTTTGGGCGAGGATCGAAATGCTGAAAAAGATTGTGCTTGCTTCCGCAATGCTGCTGGCGAGCGCTGCTGCCGCCGGCGCCGACGAAATTCTCAGCCGGCTCGACATTGCCAGGAAGCAATATGAAGACAAGCGGCTGGCGAAATCCGCCTACGAGCTGCAGTTCGCGCTCTTGCTGATGCAGCGCAAGCTCAACGAGCTTTATCAGGCGACGTTTCCGGAGGCTCCCGAGGGCTGGCGCGCCCATCCGCAAGACGGCAGTCGCGCGCCGGGCACGATCGGCACCATGCTTGTGCGCTCGTATCAAGGCACCAACGTCAACATTTCCGCTCAACTCATGATCGACAATCCGCAGATTTGGTCCGGCGGCCACGCGGCGCTCCTGAATCCGCTGCACGCCGCGCAGATGGGATACACCGCGATCGACGTTCCCGGCATCGCGACCGGCCACGCGCTGATGAAATGGCACGAACCGCAAAAACGCGTCGAAGCCCTCATCATGATCCCCGGCCGCCTTTACATTCGCATGGACGGCAACGGATTGTCGTCGGACCAACCGGTGCGCGACCTCATGAAAGCCTGGAACATCCGGCGCATCAAGGAAATCGCCGATATTCCTTGAGCGGCGCGCTGGCGCCCGGCGTCAGCGCATCAGATAATTCTTGTGCATCCATTTGCCGTCGGCGCGCTCGGTCTCGAAGTAATAGGATTTGTCGCTGGCGCGGGATTCGACCTTGTTTCCGGCGGCGAGCGGTTTTTTCTCCGCCCGGCCGCGTTCGGCCGCGATCAGGAATTCGCCGACCGCGCCGCTCGCCGGCAACGCCATTGCCAGCTTGCCGAGTTCGCCGATCGCCTCGGTGGCGGCCGCGTTGAGCAGCTTGGGCCACATCTTCCGGAACAGGCCGTTCGAAGGATAGACATCGGCGCTGTTGAGCCGGCCGTTCACGGCAAAAGCAAAGCCGAGCGCGTCGCCGGATTTTTCGCCGAACGGTTGTAGAGCCGCGACATAGGCGGCGGTGGCCGCCTTGAGCTTCTCGTTTTCCAGCGAAAGTTGCAGGCTGGTGCGCGATTCCCTGGCGTTGACCGTGTCCTTGATCGAGCCGGCGAGCTTTTCCTGGGTTTTCGCCACCGATCCCCAAACCATGGTCTGGCGCCGGCCGGTTTCGCCGCGGCCCGCCGCTATTTCGCCGGCGATCGGCGCCTTCATGGCGAGCTTGGCATCGAGCGACGGGATCGCCGCGTCGGCGCTGGCGAAGCGATCGGCCTTCTCCGAGCCGCGTGGCGCCCAGCGGCCCTGCTCGACGCAATAGGACGCGACGGGGACGGGGCCGGATTTCGGCGGGACGATGAGGCTGACGGTCAGGACGCGATCCTGCTTGCCGCCCTTAACGATGTCGCCCGATTGCACGAACACGTCTTCGGTTCCGGTGTTTTCGACGATGAGCTCGTTGACGTTGCTGGTCTCGCGCACCGTAACCGAGCCCTTGGCAAGCGCTTCCTGGAGCGTCAGCGGCACCGGCCCGGTGCTGCCGGCGCCGTGAATCAAGTACACCGCCAAATTCTCGTGAACATGCGGGCCGGAAACGATGACGTTGGCGGAAGCGGCGAAGGACGGAAACGCGGCGTAAAGCGGCGCGGCGCCCGCGGCGAGCGACAAGAACGTACGGCGAAGCATCGGACTCTCCCAGGTTTTGTTATAACCACATCGCTAATCCGGCATTGCGGCGGGCATTGGCTCGAACCGCGGCGGGCGCGGGTGCAAATCGCGGCGCCCGCGTGGCGGAATTATGCAAATTCGCAATTGACGCAAGTCATGGACCGGTGCGCTCCTAGCCGCGAGATGGATCGGTCGGCGCACAATTTGGCACGGGAAGCTCGCTCATGAATTGTTGGGTCGCGGTTATCGTCTTGGCTTGCGTCGCGCTTGCCGCCTGCGCGCCGGCGCCCAAGGCGACGCCGGAGAAACGCGCGCGCGCCGCCGCCATCGACGCCGGCCTCGGCCTGGCGGAGCGCTGGTGCGCCGATTGCCATCGCGTGAAGGCGGGGCAAGCGCGCGTGCGCTATCCGGGGAACAAGGCACCGCCCTTTGCCGCCATCGCGGCGCGGCCGGCGGTCGATGCCGCTTATCTTGCCCGTTTCATGGAAGTCCAGCATCTGCCGATGCCGACCTATCGCCTCGACGGCGAGGAAAAGTCGGATCTCGCCGCCTATCTGCTGAGCCTGAAGCCGCGCTGACCTAGATCAATTTCAAACCGCGCAGCGAGGCATGGCCGTTGCGGCCGATGATGACATGGTCGTGCAGCGTCACGCCGATCGTCGCCGCGGCCCGCTGCACGGCGTGGGTGATGTCGATATCGGCCTGCGACGGGGTCGGATCGCCGCTCGGATGGTTGTGCACCATGATGAGGGCCGTGGCGCCCAACTCCAGAGCCCGCTTCACGACCTCGCGCGGATAGACCGAGGCATGGTCGACCGTTCCGCGCTGCTGGGTTTCGTCGGCGATCAACATGTTCTTCTTGTCGAGAAACAAGAGGCGCAACAGCTCGGTTTTCTCGTGCGCGAGCGCGGCGTGGCAATAGGCCACCACCTGATCCCAATTCGACATGACCGGGCGCGCGCGCGCCTCGTTTTGCAACAAGCGGAGCGCCACGGCGCGGGTCGCTTTGATTTGCACCGCGGCCACCTCGCCGACACCGTCGACGGCGCGCAGTTCGTCCGGCGTCGCGGCCAGCACGCCGGCGAGACTTTCGAACTTGGCGAGCAGCGCCTTGGCGATCGGCTTGGTATCGCGTCGCGGCAGCGCGGCTTGCAGAATCAATTCGAGCAATTCGTAGTCAGGCAAGGCGTCGGTCCCGCCCGTCAATACGCGATCGCGCAGCCGCTCGCGATGGCCGTGGAAATGCGGCTTCGGCGCCGGCGCGCGATCGTTCATGGCCGTGGCGCGCCGCGCGCGGCTAGAGCTGGATGACGCGATCCGGCTGCTGCGGCACGTTCGGCGCCGGGCGCCGCGCGCTCAAGGCGTCGAGGGCGATCCGGGCGATGGAAAAACCGGGCTGCAGCTCAAGCGCCTTCTCGTAGTCCTTCCGGGCCTGGGCGTATTGGCCGGCCATATGATGCACCAGCCCGCGCCCGTAATAGCCTTCATGCGCCGTGGGCTGCAGCGCCACCGTGCGTTCGAAATCCTCGCGCGCGCCATTGCGGTCCCGGCCGGCGAGGCGGAGCATGCCGCGCAAATAATGCGCAACGTGGTTCGGCTTGAGCTCGATCGAGCGGTCGAGATCGTTGCGCGCCTGCGGTATGTGCCGTTCGACCATGTTGAGATGCGCGCGCGCCAGGTAGATGCTGGGATTGGCGGCATCCGCGTTGACGCCGGCATTGAAGTCGTCGCGCGCCTGCTTCGCGTTGCGCAGTTCGAGGTGGGCGAGGCCGCGGGCTTCGTAGGCGATCGAAGTCTGGCGCGGATTGAGCGTCCCGCTTTGCAACGCCGCAGTCGCCGCCGCGATGGTGTTGCCGAAATTCTTGCGCCGGAAATCGATGACGGCGATGGCAAGGAGCGCCTCGCCGCGCGTTATTTGGCGATTCGCGGTTGTCCCGGGTTGATTGCCCGCGCACGCGGACAGCAGCGACGAGAGAACGGCAACGGCAATGGCGGCGGCGCGAAGCATTGTTGCATGTCCTCCTGCGGCTGCGTCGGATAGTAGCGAGCGAAAGTCGAGGCGAATAGCGCAATTCCTGCTCGCCCCGATCGACACTGATCGCCGGCGAGCGCTGGCGTCGAAATCTAAGCGTAAGGCGGATTGTGCCAGCCCTGCGGCGACAGCGTGAATATCTCGCAACCGATCTCGGTCACTCCGACCGTGTGCTCGAATTGCGCGGACAGGCTCTTGTCGCGCGTGACGGCGGTCCAGCCATCGCTCAAAATCTTGGTTTCGTGGCTGCCGGCATTCACCATCGGCTCGATGGTGAAGAACATGCCTTCGGTCAGCACGATGTCTTCGCCCGGCCGGCCGTAATGCAGCACCGAGGGCGCCTCGTGGAATACGGTGCCCAGGCCATGGCCGCAAAAATCGCGCACGACCGAAAAGCGCTGATCCTCGACGAAGGTTTGGATCGCATGGCCGATATCGCCGAGGGTGGCGCCCGGCCGCACCGCGGCAATGCCGCGCATCATCGCTTCGTAGGTTACGTCGACGAGCTTGCGCGCCTTGACACCCACCCGGCCGACGAAAAACATGCGGCTCGAATCGCCGTGCCAGCCATCGACGATGGGCGTCACGTCGACGTTCAGAATGTCGCCGTCGTTCAAAATTTTCTTCTCGTCCGGTATGCCGTGGCAAACGACGTGGTTGACCGAGGTGCAAATGCTGCGCGGAAAACCGCGATAGCCGAGCGGCGCCGACACCGCGCCGCGCGCCGCGATGAACTCATGGCACAACCGGTCGAGCTCGCTCGTCGTCACGCCCGGGCGGATATAGGTCGTTATGAAATCGAGCGTTTCCGCCGCCAGGCGGCCGGCGCGGCGCATCGCGTCGAATTCGTGCTTGTCATGAAGCTTGACCTTGACGCTGCGCTTGCGCCGCCGGTCGCTGAGTTCGGTGATCTGCATGGTGGTTACGTAACGATTGATTGGCGGCCCGGCAAGGGGCCGGCGACGGCAATCGCCGTGGCCGTCACCGAGCATCCGTAGACGCAAATCCGGACCCCGGCCGCGGCGGCGGCGGCCAAGGCCGCGGCGTAGGCCGGATCGATATCCGGCGCGACCGCGAAAGCGGCGCAATCCGAGCGCTGGACGAGAAACAGCACGGCTGCGCCGGCCCCGGCGGCCGCGAGCTTGGCCAAGCTCGCCATATGTTTGGCGCCGCGCTCGGTCCTGGCGTCGGGAAACTCGGCGAGGCCGGGATTTGCCGTGTCGCGCTTGAGGGTAACCGATTTGACCTCAAGGTAGAGCGGCGATCGGCCTGCGCCTTCGAGCAGGAAATCGAGCCGCGAGCCATCGGCCACGGTAGCCTCCCGGCGCACCGTCTCGTGGTGCGCGAATTCGGCCAAGCGCCGCCCGGCGAGCGCTTCGGCAACCAGGGCATTGGCCCGCCCGGTGTTGACACCGACCAGCCCGCCGGTGGCGGCGTCGTGGCACAGTTCGAGCCGATAGGGCAATTTTCGCCCGCCGCCGCCGGCCGGCGCCAACCACACCTCGCTGCCGGGCGATGACAGGCCCAGCATCGAGCCGGGATTGGGACAATGCGCGGTCACGGCGACGCCGTCGCCGAAATCGACGTTGGCGAAAAAGCGCTTGTAGCGGCGTAGCAACCGGGCGCGGCGCAGCGGCGGATCGAATGTCACGGCGGGTATCGAGGCCGGGCTAATCGGCGGCTTGTGCCGCGATCCGGCGCCGGCGTTCGCGCGGAAAGACGATGGCGATGCGCGTGCCGCGGCCGGGCGCGCTGTCGATGGTGAGCCGGGCGCCATGCAGTTCCGCCAGTGCCTTGACCAGCGGCAGGCCGAGCCCGGTCCCCTGGTGCTTGCGGTTGAGCGGGCCGGCGACTTGCCCGAAAGGCTCCATGATTTTCGCGAGATCGGCGGCGGCGATGCCAATGCCGCTATCGGCAACGGCAAGCTCGATCCCGCCATCCGCCGCTTCGCCGGTGTGGATCGCGATCCGGCCGCAGGGCGGCGTGAATTTGATCGCGTTCGACAGCAGGTTGAGCAGCATCTGCGTCAAGGCGCGCGGGTCGGCGATGAGCGCCGTGTCGGCGGCATTCTGTTCCGCCGCCAGCGTCAATCCCGATTTCGCCGCCTGTTCCCGCACCAACCTCATTGCGCCGTCGATCGTGTCTTTCAGATCGACGGCCTCGTCCGACAGCGCCATTTTCCCGGCTTCGACCTTGGCCAGATCGAGCAGGTCGTTGACGATGTTGAGCAGCAAACGCCCGCTGCGATGGATATCGCTGGCGTATTCCGCGTATTTTGCCGGCAGCGGGCCGAACAGGCTGGAGGTCATCGCCTCCGAGTAACCGATGATGGCGTTGAGCGGCGTACGCAGTTCGTGGCTCATATTGGCGAGAAACGCCGATTTGGCGCCGTTGGCCGTTTCGGCCGCAACCTTGGCCTCGCGCAATTCATGCGCGAAGCGCCGCCGGTCGCTCACGTCGGTGTACGTCGTCACCATGCCTTCGGCGATCGGGATGCCGCGGACTTCGATGGTCTTGCCGGACGGAAGCTCGGTGTCGAGCCGGATGGTCTCGAACTTGCGAACCAGCCCGACCAGATCGCGCACCGCGGTTTCGATATCGGTCGTCCCCAAGTCGCCGCGCGTGGCGAGAAATCGCGTTATGTCTTCGTATTGCGCCTCGCCGGCGAAAAGACTCTCGGGCAGGTTGTAGATATCGCGCAGCGCCTTGTTGTGGACGCGGACGCGCATGTCGCGGTCGATGAGCGAAATGCCCTGCGTCACGCTCTCGAGCACGACGCGCAGGACGGCGCTGGTGCTCGCGAACTCCTTCTCGCGCTTGCGCGCGTCGGTCACATCGGTGTAGGTGACGACGGTGCCGCCGCCAGGCATCGGCCAACCTTCTATGTCGACGATGGGGCCATTTCGCCGTTCGGTCTCCCAACGAAACGGCTTGCCGGATTTGACCTGTCTCAGGCGCGCTTGGACTATTGCGTCGGCATCGGCGGTGCCGAAGGCGCCGCGCGCCGCCAGAAAGGCAAAGATCTCGTCGATGGTCGGGCGTGTCTGCAACCAGTCGCCGGGAATGCCGTAGAGTTCGGCGGCTTTGCGGTTGTAGGCGACGAGGACATGCTCGCGATCGAGGACGGCCAAACCCTGTCCGACCGCATCGAAGGTCGCCTGAAGAACGGCCGCGTTTTGCGAAGCAACACGCTCGCGCTGCCGCGCCTCGGTCACGTCGGTCACGGTGATCACGTAGCCGCCATCGAAGGGCAGGCAGCGGCCCTCGATGACGCGGCCGTCGGGCAGCGTTTCCTCCAGCGTGTGCCTTGGCTTTCGTCGAACATAGGCCAGGCGCTTCGACACGTGCTCCGCGACCGAAACGGGCCCGAAATCGCCGCGCTCGGCCATGAAGGTCGCGATGGAACCGAAGGTCGCGCCATCCGCGAGGACGCGGTCCGGCAGATTCAGGTTCTTCGCCAATTGGGCATTGTGCAGGATAAGCCGGAAATCACGGTCGTAGACGGCGAGGCCTTGCGCCATCGATTCGACCGTCGTCTGGAGCAAGGCCGTGGTTTCGGCCAGCTTGCGCTCGCGCCGGCGCGCTTCGGTTACGTCGGTCCATGTCGCGACCAAGCCGCCATCCTTGGTCGGCGTCGTCACGGCATCGAGCAGAGTCCCGTCCTTGCGCTCCAGCTCGTAGCGATCGGGCTTGCCGGCGCGGATTCTATCGATCCAGCGCTGCTTGACCTCGGCCGGGTCCCGTCCGCCGTATTCGCCGCGTCCCGCCATGTGCTCGATCGCGCTGCCGATCGACAGGTTCGATTCGAAAAGCGCCGGCGGCAATCGGAAGATCGACTGCGCCCGGCGGTTGAAGGCCGTGATCTTCCCGTTCGGGTCGAAAACGGCGAGACCCTGGCTCATGGCGTCGAGCGTCGTCTGCAGGGCCGCCGAGGTGCGCTCGAACTGCAATTCGCGCTGCCGGAGTTCGGTAACGTCGGTGAAGGTGCAAACATAGCCGCCGGCAAACCGATTGACCGATGAATCGATAACCTTGCCATTTGCCAGAGTCACTTGACCCCAAACGCGCTCCTGGCCGCGGATCCGCGCTTCGCGCGCGTGGGCGATCTCCGCGGGGTCGCCGGCGCCGAAATCGCCGCGCCTTGCCAAGAAGCGAATGATGTCACCATAGGTCGTGCCGGCGGCCAGGAGCTTCTCCGGCAAATCGAATATCGCGCGGAACGGCGCATTGTGCTGGATTAGGCGCAGGTCGTGATCGTGCACGGCGAGGCCTTGCGCCATGGAATCGATGGTCGAGTGCAGCATGCCCACGGTTTCGGCGAGATCGCGCTCGCGCCGGCGCGCTTCGGTGACGTCGGTCCAGGTCGCGACCATGCCGCCATCCTTGGTCGGCGTCGTCACGACGTCGAGCAAGGTCCCGTCGTCGCGCTCGATCTCGAAGCGATCGGGAACCCCGTCGCGGATACGCTTCTGCCAACCCTGGACGATCTCGGCGGGATAACGCATGCCGCCGCCGCGCGCGCGCGCGGCGATGTGCCCGATTGCCAGCCCTTCGGAAGGATCGGGCCTGAACAGCGCGCCGGGCAATTTGAAGATCGAGCCTGCCTGGCGATTGTAGGCGGTGATGCGGCCATCGCGGTCGAGGACGGCGATGCCTTGGCTGACCGCGTCGAGCGTCGCCTGCAGCGCGGACGAGGCGCGCGCGAGCTTCATCTCGCGCTGACGCGACTCGGTCACGTCGCTGAACGTGCATACATAACCGCCGGCGAATCGCTTCACCCATGTCTCAACGATCGTACCGTTCGCGAGGTGGAATTCGCTGCGCGAACTTGGCTGCCCGCAAAGCGCCAATTCGCGCTCAAGGAGAATGTCATCGGCATCGCGCGGTCCGAAATCGCCGCGCTGCGCCATGAAGCGGACAATGTCCTGAAAGGTCGTCCCGGGCTTGAGAAGGCCATGCGGCAGATCGAACAGGGCGCGATATTGCGCATTGTGCATGATGAGGCGAAAATCGAGGTCATGGACGGCGAGGCCTTGCGCCATGGTCTTGACCGTGGCTTGCAGCAAGCCCAAAGCCTCGCTCAGGCGGGCGTCGCTGGCCAGCGCGTGTGTTACGTCGGAATAGGTGACGACAAGGTGTCCGTCGCCGGTGGGCTCGGCGCGTACGATTATCTTTTTGCCATCGCTTCGTTGGCCTTCCAGCGTCGCCGGCCCGCGATTCCGCAGGCGATCGGCGTAATATTTCTCGATCCTGTCGACCGCCGCGGGGCTGGAATAAAGGCCGCGCTTGTACAAATTTTGCGCCAGGGCCCGCAGTGTCGGCCTGGACCTGCCATATTTTTCGGAGAAGCCGAACATCTCGCGCGCCGCGCGATTGTGCGCAATCACGCGGAGGTTGCAGTCGAAAATCGCGATGCCCTGCGTCAACGTATCGAATGTCGTTCGCAGGATGGGATCGCGCAAGGGCGATATCCGGCTCGCCGCGGCCTGGGACGCGGCCTTCGCCTTCGCCGCAACGGTGCGCTTCGCGGCAACCGGCCGGCGCTGCCTCGCTTTCTTGCCCCCCGCCATCGCCGGGTTTCGTGTATTCGTCAAGCGATCACCGATTCCAAACGTCAAGGCGGCTGCCGAAAACACGCGCCGCGCATCCGACGCCGCGCGACGCTAAGCCAAGCCAGTCGGCAAATCAAACCTCCCAAACCCTGGTTAACATGAGGTTAAGCTCACGTCGCTCCGACCGCGACATTCGGCACGTTGCCGGTGTATTCGTGCCGCGAAATCAATAAGATATCGTTGAACTGGAAGGACGCTTCGCCGTGATCGTCAAATCGGAATACACCGCCTGCATCGTCATTATCGGCAACGAGATTCTGTCCGGGCGCACGCAAGACGCGAACGTGCAGTATCTCGCCAAGAAGCTTGGCGAATGGGGCGTGCGGTTGCGCGAGGGGCGGATCATTCCCGATATCGAGGAAACCATCGTCGCCACGATCGATGAATGCCGCGCCAAGTTCGACTATGTCTTCACCACGGGTGGCATCGGACCGACGCATGACGATATTACCGCGGAGGCCATCGCCAAGGCATTCAAGGTCAAGCTGGTCAAGGATGAGGACAGCTTCCAGCGCATGGGCGCGCACTACAAACCCGGCGAGTTCAACGAGGCGCGGCAGAAAATGTGTTACGTGCCGGAAGGCTCGATCATCATCGCGAATGCCGTCAGCATCGCCCCCGGCTTTCAAATCGGCAATGTCTTCGTCCTGGCCGGCGTGCCGTCGATCATGCGCGCCATGGTCGATACGCTGCAAAACCGCCTGGTCGGCGGCAAGCCGGTGCTGGCGCGCTCGATCGGCGTGTTTCTCGGCGAGGGCGTGATCGCCGCCGGTTTCGCGGCGCTGCAGCGCAAATACCCGGCGATCGACATGGGAAGCTATCCCTTCTATCGCGGCGGGCGGTTCGGCACGAGCCTGGTGCTGCGCGGCACCGATGCCGCCGAGATCGAGCAAGCCGGCGCCGAACTCGATGCGCTGGTACGCGAATGCGGCGGCGAGCCGCAGCCCGAGACGGCATGAAGTCGCTGCTGCCTTACCTATGGGGCGCCTTGGGCGGGCTGGGTGTCCTTGTGGCCTATTACGGATTCAAGCGCGTCGCCGATATGTCCGCCGCCGCATCTCGGCGCCGGCGCGGGCTTTGGTTGCTCAATATCGGCGTGGCGTTGGTCGCCGCCTCCTTGGCGGCGACGATTTGGCTCAAGTAGTAGCCGGCGGCCCGGCGCTACTCCTCGATCCGCCCATTCGGCGTGGCGGTGTCGACCGCCTTGGGCAACCATTCGGCGAGTTGGGCCGAGGCCTGTTCCGGCGAAATGCCGAGCTTTTGCGCGATTTCGCCGATCGGGCCGCTGCCCAATGCTTGCTGAATTTGATCCCGCGATATCGGCAGGTTTTGCCCGGTTCCGACCCAGGATTGGACGATATCGCCGAGCCCCTTGGACGCGAATTGATTAACCAAGCCCTGCAGCCCTCCATCCTTGCCGGTTAACAGACCAAGTATGCCGCCCACCCCGTCGCGCCCCTGTTCCGGTGCGAACTTGCCCACAACCTCGCCAACCAGCCTATCGAACAAGCCCATCCTGTGCTCCCCATCGCAAAAAACCGTTTGCAGTCAAATTCATGTGACTAGGCCACGTCCGTAGGATAATCGCAACCCTCGGCGCCGTAAATGAGGCACCGGACGCGATCGGGGGCGTCAATCCGTGCCGGTGATGGATAAAGCAAGTCGCTGGCGGCGTTACGAATTATGGTGACGCCGCGGGGCGAGGAGTATAGTGTCCGTCGCCGTTCGCCGACCCTCACAGCAAGCAAGGATGAGACCCATGAACAGACTAGCAGTTTCACTTTTCGCCATTGCCGCCGTCGCCTTCGCCGGCTCGGCCAGCGCGGGCGAGATGTATTTCTCCGCCTATAAGGACGGCAAGCAGGCCGAACTTCGGGACCCAAAAACCAAGAAGTCGCTCGCCGGCAAGCAAATCCGCGTCTATAGCCAAGCCGAGTACGACAAGTTGACCGAAAACAAAAAGAAAGACAATGCCGAGACCGCGACCATGTGCGGCGCCAAGTATTACTTGTCGAAGAAGGACGTGGACTGGAAGAAGGTGCACGAGGATGCGAAGCACGAGATCCGCGTGCGCGACCATGTGAAAGCCGGAAAGTACGAAGTGGTTTGCCCGAAAGAAGCCGCGATGCCGCCGAAAGAGCCGCCGAAGAAGACCGACGACAAGAAGAAAAGCTCGTAATCGTCGCGAGCCGATCGAATTAAGAAAAGCCCCGCTCGAAAGAGCGGGGCTTTTTTTGTTTCCGCGATTCGTTAATTTAACCACGATCCGCGCTTCGCCTTGCCATCTGTGCCGCGAACCAACTCGCTTGTTGGCTAACGAATACCTAAATTGGGGGCGCAGGGCGGTTTGCGAACGGTCATAAAAGAACGCGTAGAAGACCGTTTTAAAAAACCTTGGCTGAACTTGAATTTCATGTCGCGCTCAATCACCTGGATTGTCGCAATTCTAGGCGGCGCGCTCATTTGGAGCGCGGCGATCTACGATCGTTTGCCGGCGATCGAACGCGGCCTGCGCGCGCGCGCCGAATTCGAGTTGCAGCGCCGCGGCTTGGATCGCCGCTTCGATGGGTTGGCGGTCACGGTTGAAGGCCGCGACTTGCGCGTCACCGGCGCCGCTTTGAGCGAACTCGATCGCCGGACCGCGCTCGCCGTTGTGTCGCGCATTTCCGGCGTGCGGCGCGTGATCGATGCCACCGTGCTCGCGCCCCGATCGAGGCCTTTCGTTTTCCGCGTCGGCCGCGACGCCGCGGGACGAACCGCGCTGTCGGGCGCCATGCCCGATGCCGACCATCGCGAACGCTTGCTGGCGCGGCTGCGCGGCGCGAACGCGAACGAAATCTCCGACACGACGGTCATTCGGCTCGGCGTGCCGGCCGGCAACTGGCTCGCCGCCGCGACGCTGGCGGGCGAGATCGCGTTGATGCTTGCCGAGGGCGAGGCGGTGCTGACGGATCGCGCTCTCCACGTCGCCGGCCGCGTCGCCGACGATGCCGCGCTCGATGCGATCGAGGAGCGGCTGCGGCGGCACATGCCGGCGGGTTTCACCGGCAGCGCCACGCTGGATACGCCGCTCGACGAACTCGTGCGCAACGGCGCCGCCGTCCGGTCCATTGCCGACGCGAAGTCGTGCACGTTGCTGTTCGCCGATATCGTGAAAGCGCGTCCGCTCGAATTCGAGGCGCGCGCGCCGATTCTGACCCCGCGCAACCGCCGCAGCCTGGCCCGTCTGGTCGGCGCGGCGGCGCGTTGCGCCGGCTTTTGCTTCGAAATCCGCGCCCATGTCGCGCGCGGCGCCGGCGACGACGCGGCCGCCGATCTTCGCCTGGCCGAGAGCCGGGCATCGGCGCTGGTCCATTATCTCGCGGGCGCGGGCGTCGCGCGCTCGTGCCTGTCGGCGCGGGGCTTTGTCGATCCCGCGCCGGCGGCGGACGAGCGGATCGAAATCGTCGCGCGCGCCGGCGCGAGCCGCGGCCGCGATGGCGGCGAGCCGCCGCCCGCCGGCACGCGCGTCGCGCTCGCGTCGGCCGCGCGGGTGGCGCCATGACGTGGCTGCTTCTCGATGTGCTGTTCTATGTCGTCGCCGCCGGCCTGTTGGGCGGGGCGATCGGCTGGTGGTTGCGGGCGGGCGCCGAACGCCGGCGCGCCGCGGCCTTCGAAGTCGAACGCCGCCGTTTCGAAGACGGCCAAGAATTCGCCGAACGGACCCGCCTCGAAACCGCAGCCGCGCTGGCGCGGCGCGAATTCGATTGGGCGGCGGAGCGCGACGCGTTGCTCGCCGATGCGGCGGCGGCCAAGGCCGCGGCCGCGGAAAAGGCCGCGGAAGCGAAGGCGCTGGCCGAGGCGAAACCCGCGCTCGACGAAAAGGCGGCGGCGCAAGCCGCGCGCATCGCCGCGCTCGAGACGGAGCGCGGCGAGCTGCAGCGGCGCATGGCGGGCGCGGACCAACGCCAGCGCGAGATCGAGCAGCGGCTGAGCGATGCCGACGCCCGCGCGCGCGACACGGCCGCGAAGCTGGCGGCGGCGGAGCAGGCCAATGCCGCGGCGCTCAACGTCTTCGCCGCGCAGGAAGAAAAATTCGCGGACCATTCGCCGGCGGAAATGCGGTCGATGGAATTGCGGCTCGCCGAAGCCGAAACCGCCTTGCAGCGCGCGCACGCCGAACTCGCCGCCGCGCGGCAGGCGCGCGCGCAGGCCGAGCAAGCGCATCTCGAAACCGACGCCATCCTGCGCCAGGCCGCGGCCCGCGCCGGTGCCGACATGGCGGCGCTGCGCAAGGAGTTGGCGGCCGGGAACGAAGAGCGCGAGCGCGGCCGGGCACGTCAAGATCAGGCGATGCAAGCACTGCTCGCCGGCGAGAAACTGCTCTTGGCCGCGGACGAGCGATTGCAACGCATCGGCGCGGCCGAGCGCGCCACGGCTGAGCTCAAAGAGCGCGTCGTCCGCGCCGAGCGCGAGCGCGACGCGGCCTTGTCCCGCGCCGCCGCCGCCGAAGCCAAAGTGCCGGAAGCCGATGCCCTGGTCCGCGTCAGCGCCGCCTTGGCCGGCGATCTGGCGGCGGCGCGCTTGCGCATCACGAGCCTCGAAGCGGACCTCGCCGCCGGCGCGCCGGCGCCGCGCGCCGCCGGCTTGCCGCCGCCGCCGGCACCGCTCGATGCCGACTACATGACCCGCGCGGCGCACAACGCGGCGAGCGGGCTCGGCGCGCAAGGCGCGCCGCCGCGGCCCGCGGTCTCGGCCGGCCGGCACGACGATCTGCGCCGCATCCGCGGCATCGGGCCGTTCAACCAAGAAAGCCTGCACGCGCTCGGCATTTACAATTTCGCGCAGATCGCGGCGCTGACCGAGGAGAACATCGCCTGGCTCGACGACTATCTCGGCTTCAAGGGCCGCATCGAGCGCGAAGACTGGGTCGGCCAGGCGCGCCGGCTCTTGGCCGGCAAGGGCCGCAGCGCCGCCGAATAGCGCCGCTTGGTTTCCGCTGACACTCTGTATTAGTGTCCGACCCCGCTGCCCGCGTGGCGAAACTGGTAAACGCACCGGACTTAAAATCCGGTCTCCGCGAGGAGTTACGGGTTCAAGTCCCGTCGCGGGCACCAGCGTTTCGCGCGCGACCGGAGGACCAGGCCATCGCAACGCCCGGCGTATTTTTGGAAGACCTGACGTGGGAAGACGCGGCGCGGTGCTTTGCCGACGGCGCCGTCGTGCTTGTTCCCGTCGGCGCCGCGGCGAAGGAGCACGGTCCGCATCTGCCGCTCGACACCGATTTCCGCATCGCCCGCGCCTTGGCCGGGCGCGTCGCTGCTACAACTACCGGTTGTGGTCGCGCCCGTCATCGGCTTCGGCTATTACCCGGCCTTCGTCGACTTCGCCGGCAGCCAAAGCCTCGGCGACGAAACCTTCGTGGCACTCGTGGTCGATATTCTGGGCGGCTTCATCGCCCAGGGCGTGCGGCACCTCGCGATTGTCAACACCGGCGTCTCGACCGAAGCGCCGCTGCGGCTTGCGGTGCGCCGCATCCGGGACCGGCACGCGATCGATGTCGGCATCGCCGACATCGCGCGGCTCGGCCGCGGCGCCGACGGCGTGCTCGCGCAAAAACGCGGCGGCCACGCCGACGAGCGCGAGACCTCGGTCATGCTCGCCGTGGCGCCGGACCGCGTTCGCATGGCGCGCGCGAAAACCGATTACGGGCAGCGCGCCGGCGCGCCGGCTCCGGTGTTCCAATTTCCGACGACGCTGAGCCGCGATCCCGCGCGCGGCGCCGATTACAGCGCCACCGGCGCCATCGGCGATCCGACCCTGGCCAGCGCGGCAAAGGGCGAGGCGATCCTCGCCGAGATGACGCGCGAACTCGTGGCCGGATTGCGCGCGGCGTTTCCCGCGCTGGCAAAATTCTAAGCAAGGCACCGACGGTATGGAAAAATTCGACGTGGTCATTGTCGGCGGCGGCGTCATGGGCAGCGCGGTCGCATATTTTCTCGGCCGCGCCGGCGGGGTTCGCGTCGCCGTCGTCGAGCGCGATCCGAGCTACAAGCGCGCCTCCTCGGCGCTGTCGGCGAGCTCGATCCGCCAGCAATTCTCGACGCCCGAGAACATCCGGCTGTCGCTGTTCAGCCTGCAATTCCTGCGCCGGATCGACGAGCACTTGTCGGTTGATGACAAAGTGGACGTCGGCCTGATCGAGCCCGGCTATCTCTATCTCGGCAACGACAGCCACGTCGACGGCTTCAAGAGCAATCACGCGATCCAGAAAGCCGAAGGCGCCGACGTGGCGCTGCTCGGCCGCGCCGAGCTCGCCCAGCGCTTTCCCTGGCTCAACACCGAGCGACCTCACGCTCGGCTCGCTCGGCGTCAGCGGCGAGGGCTGGTTCGACGGCTACGGCTTGATGCAGGCCTTCCGCAAGAAAGCGCGCGCGCTCGGCGCCGTCTATATCGCCGCCGAAGCCAAGGCGATGAGCGTCGAAAAAAACCGCGTCGCAACAGTGACCTTGAGCGACGGCCGCGCGCTCGGCGCCGGCGCCGTGGTCAATGCCGGCGGCCCCTGGGCGCGCGACGTGGCGGCGCTGGCGGGCATTCCACTCCCGGTTGAGGCGCGGCGGCGCTGCATTTTCGTGTTCGACGCCAAGCGCAAGCTCGAACGCTGCCCGCTCGTCATCGACACCAGCGGCATTTTCTTCCGCGCCGAGGGCGCCGTCTTCATCGGCGGCGCCGAGCCGCCCGAGAGCGACGACCGGCACGAGCTGCCGCTCGATGTCGTGCACAACCAGTTCGACGAGCTGGTGTGGCCCGCCCTCGCGCACCGCGTGCCGGCTTTCGAGGCGGTCAAGGTGGTCAATGCCTGGGCCGGTTATTACGACTACAACACCTTCGACCGGAACGCGATCCTGGGCCCGCATCCCGAGATCGCGAATTTCCATTTTGCCAACGGCTTCAGCGGCCACGGCATCCAGCAATCGCCCGCCGTCGGCCGCGCCATCGCCGAGCAGATCCTGCACGGCCGCTACACGACGCTCGACCTCGCCGTCTTCGGCTACGGCCGCTTCGCGCGCAACGCGCCGGTGATCGAGCGCAACATCATCGGCTAGGGTGCGGGCGTGGGCGGGCGAGAGGCCGGTTGGCGCCGAAGATGTCCAAATCCGCGCCGAAGGTGTCCAAGCGCCGTCTGCAACTTGGACACCTTCGGGCCAAGCTTTTGATTGCATGCCGGAAACCGGCGGAAATTGCCTGTCCATCGCTGCCGCTAAGTCCTTGATATTCTCATTCTCCCAAAGGTGTCCAAATCCGAGATTGCGACCGGGACTTCGGCCGCCTTTGGGCCGAAGGCCGCGCCGCAAGGAATGACCGATGCACGTTGCGTAGGGGCACGCGGCGCGTGCCCTGGCCCCGACAACGCACCACCATCGGCCCCGCGGACCGGGCACGCGCCGACGCGGTCTTTGACGAACCCACAGCCCGCCCGATTGTTCACTTTATGTTCTTTTCATGAATTTTGCAAGCCTTCCGCCGAAAGTCGCGCGAACGGCTGCTGCCTCGGCGCCGGCCGCTTCTACGCCGCCTTGAGCGCCTTCTGCACCGCCTTGGGATCGCGGGCGATGACGCGAAGGTAAGCGCGCGCCGGCCCCTCGGGCACGCGCCGCCCTTGTTCCCAATGGCGCAGCGTGTCGATGCTGAACCCGAAGCGCCCGGCGAACTCGGCCTGGGTCATGCGGAGTTTCGCCCGGATGGCCTTCACGTCGATCTCGGCGGGAATGCGGACGCGATAGCGGTCCGCAGCGGCATTGCCCTCCGCGAAGGCGACCGCTTCGGCGAGCCCGCGGCGAATGCTGGCGGCCGGTTTGCTCTTCATTGCATCCTCCTTCGCGCATAGGCCTCGGCCAGGCGCGCGGTCAAGCGGCGGAAATCGTTTCGCTCGGCCTTGGCGTCAGATCGGCCCATGCGTTCTTGGCGTAGGCGGTAAGCGCGAAAAGCGGGATGTGTTCATAGTGAAAATAGTAGATAACGCGAGCCCTTCGAGCGCCCAACGCGGTCACGCGGAGATGCGATCCCGACTTATCCTCCATCGCTTGGCGATTGCCAAGTATATTGCCAATATCTTTGTCAGCTGAACTCGCTCCAATAAGGGGCTCCAGCGACAAAATAGTATGGCGGTTGATTTATTCTGACTTGCCCGCAGTATCGGCTCCACCGTTCAAGACCAAAACAATCGACGTACTTTACGCATCCAAAGACAAAAGAATTGTCAGGCACACTTATATTCTCTTGCGCACACCATCGATCTCCTCTCGGTCCCAGCGGAAAGTTAATTTTCAAAATGTGCTTTGCGAAAATGCTCTCATCATCCATTGGTTGAGCAGGCTCCGTGCAAAATAAAAGCTCACGAATTCTGGCCGGAGAGTTTCCAGAATTAACTACAAAAAGATTGGTGAAATGCGGTCGCCCTAGGTTTGATAGTTCCAAGCGACGGTGCTGCGAAAACCCAGGCACGGTTCGCAAATTCCTTAGTCTCTTTTGATGCCTTCCATAGCCTGTGCGTAGACCACCATAGACACCCAGTAAAAACAGCAACGACCACGGTGGAGAGCATCACTACAATGTCCGCTATCTTTATTTCCCACATAGCCTTACAAACTCCTGTTTGCTTCCCGATAAATTGTCAACATCCCAAGCAAACCAAAATTTCATCGAACTCTAACTTGGCCTCGCCGAATTGGGGAAAGGGGGACGCATCCGATTTCGGTCTGCAGTGAGAATCATGCCGCCGTAAAGAGCCCGCGCGGCTTCGAAATCCCTTGATTTACTCCTCGCCGAGGCTTGTCAGCACCACGTTTCTGGCCTAGGGCTCCTAGTTCCGAGGGAGGTAGAAACTCGTCATTGGTATGCGACTCTCGATCGAGCGCCTCGCCATATTAATTTCGAGAATTTTCGGCTTCTCGGGCATGAGATCTCTCCGCTTCGTGCCTTCGGCGCGTCCGACGCCTTTGGCGTCGGCTCGGTCGGGATGACGCAGTGAAGGAATGGTTCGGTCGCAGCTCACACCCGCATCAGCCTCCCGAATCCCGGCACCGTCTCGCGACCCAGCCAGCCTCAGCGAATGCCACGCCAGCGCGTGGTTGCTCGAGGTCACCGGCTTGCCGAGCTTGGCTTCGAGCGCTTCGATCAGGTGGACGACGCGCAGCGAGGTGCAGGAGACGAAGACGGCGTCGACCGAGGCGTGGCGGCCGAGTTCGAGGACGGCGCTTTCGATCGAGGCGCCGTCGATGCGCGCCACTTCGTTGTCGTTCTCGTGGTTGAACGAGCCGAGGACGGGGACTTCGACGCCGCGCGCCTCGATATAGTCGCGCATCATGCGGTTGATGCGGTCGACATAGGGCGTCAGCAGCGCGATGCGGCGCGCGCCCAGCGCCTTGGCGCCGGCGATGGCGGCCGCCATCGGCGTCGTCGCCGCAATGCCGGGCCGGCTCTCGCGGATGCGCGCGTAGACATTGTCGTCGCCGATCACCATGGCGCCCGAGGTGCAGGCGAAGGCCATGGTGTCGATGCGCTCGCCGGGCCGGATCAGTTTCGTTGCATAGGCGATGTCCTTCTCCATCTCGCGCAAGGTCTCGGGCGTGATCGAGGCGGAATTCCACAACCGGCTTTCGTAAAAGGCGACGCCGTCGATCCTGAGCATCTGGCGCCATTCGTGCTCGATCGTGTGGTCGGTCGCCAGCACGATGACGCCGAGCGCGGCCTTGCGCGCGATGCCCTGGTCGAGCGCGAAAGGCAGGTTTTGCCGGTTGACGAGCAGGCGGGATTCGAGCGTGTCAGGCATGGTCGGCGGCCTCCGCGGCGGTAGTGCCATCTGTGCCGGAGCATAGCGCGGATTGAAGAAAGTTTCACCACGGAGGCACGGAGGCACGGAGGAGCCACGGAGTAAGATGATTGGCGCGCCGCAGGCGCAACGCAACCTTTCTCCGTGACTCCTCTGTGCCTACTCCGTGCCTCCGTGGTAATTCTTCCTTTCGATCCGCCGCGCTAGCCCGCGCCGTAAATCATGCCCGCGGTGTCGATCTCGGGCTTGCGGCCGGCGATGAGGTCGGCGGTGATGCGCGCCGAGCCGCAGGCCATGGTCCAGCCCATATGGCCCTGGCCGGTGTTGATGAACAGGTTCGACAGCGCGCCGGCGCGGCCGAAAATCGGCGTGCCTTCGGGCGTCATCGGGCGGAGGCAGGCCCAATAGGCTCGGCTTGGCGTAGTCGGCGGCTTCGGGCAGCAGCGTCTTGATCGTCGCGATCATGACGCGGAAATCCTCGGGCTTGTGGCCGGTGTCGTAGCCGGTGAATTCGGCGGTCGCGGTCAGGCGCAGCTTGTCGCCCAGCTTGCACCAGGCGACGAGGCCGTTCTCATCGACGCCGCCGATCGCGGGCGCCGCGTTGCGGCCGCCATCGCGACCGGAATGGGGAACGTGACGGAGTAGCCCTTCACCGGATAGACCGGAATCTTGATGCCGTATGTCTTCGCCAGCAGCGGCGAGAAGGCGCCGAGCGCCAGCACGACGCGGCCGGCGGCAATGGCGCCCCTGTCGGTCGCAACCGAGGTGACCGCGCCTTTCTCGGTTGCCAATCCCGTGACCGTGGTCTCGTTGCGGAACTCGACGCCGAGTTCGACGCATTTTTTCGCCAGCGCGAGCACGAATTTGCGCGCGTCGCCGCTTTCGTCGTCGGGCGCGTAGAAGCCGCCGGCGAGCGCCGATCGGGCGCCGGCGAGCGCGGGCTCGAGCTCGACGATGCGCTTGGCATCGACGGTTTCGAGCGCGCGCCCGTTGTCGCTGATGATCTTCATCCGGTGCTTGCCGGCCTCGAACGAGGCGGCGTCGCGATAAACGTAGAGCAGGCCGCGGCGGATGCCGTCGTAATCCGCCTCGGCGATGCCGGCCTGGTCCATCACCTCGTGCATGGCGCGCTGGGAATAGACGCAGAGGCCGAGCTTGCGGACGGTGTTGCGCCGTTCCATCTCGCTCGTGCAGTTGCGCCAGAATTTCCAGCACCAGGCCCACATGGCGGGATCGAGCTTGAGCTTGAGCTTCAAGGCCTGGTCGTCGCGGAACAGCGACTTCCACAGGATTTTCGGCGCCCGCGGCGAGGCCCAGGTGAGCGCGTGACCGGGCGCCACGAGGCCGGCATTGGCGAAGCTGGTTTCGGACGCCAGCTCGGCGCGGCGGTCGACGACGACGACCTTGTGGCCCTCGCGCGCGAGGCACCACGCCGTCGTCACCCCCATCAACCCCGCGCCGAGGACGACCGTCGCCGGCGCGCCGTCGCCGCTCATCGTCCGAAGCCTAGCGGCGGCGGGCGGGCTTCTTCTTGGCCTTGGCTTTGGCCGAGCCGCCGCCGCCGCCGGCGCGGCCCTTCGTGGGTGCCGCGGCTTCGACCATGATCTCGACCTTGTATTGCGGGCCGGCGAGCGCCGATTGCACCGTGGCGCGGGTCGGCGTGTTGCCGGGCGAAACCCAGCTATCCCACACGCTGTTCATCTCGCCGAAATGCGCCATGTCGGACATCCAAATATTGGTCTTGAGCAATTTGGATTTGTCCGAGCCGGCCTGCTTGAGCAGCGCGTCGATCTTGTCGAGGATCTGCCGCGTTTGCCCGGCGACGCTCTGCGACGTGTCGTCGGCGACGAGGCCGGCGAGATAGACCTTGTCGCCATGGACCACGGCCTGGCTCATGCGGGGGCCGACTTGAATGCGCTTGATGGTCATCGTGTATCCCTCTCCATTGGACGAAACAGCGCGAGTTTAAGCACGGCGCGCGGCGACGATCCAGGTGGAAGCCGCGAGGCGGACGCCGCCGGGGCCTTGCTCGGGCGCCAGCATGGTTTCGATCTCCTGGGCGACGGCGTCGCGGGTGGCGGGCGGATGGTCGTTGAGAACCGAGGCGACGGGGCCCATTTGCGTCAGGAACCGCGCCGCGTCGGCGGCATCGCCGCCGTAGAACAAATCCGCGTCGAAACGCTCGATGTCGATGCCGGCGAAACCGGCCTCGGTCAAGACGCGCACGATGCGCGCCTCGTCGGCAAAGGCGAAGGGGCCGGGATCGTCGGGGCCGGGCGGCGGCGGCAATTGGGCGATGTGCTTGCGCGCCGCCTCGACCGGGAGGCGCACCCAGCGATTGTCGCGCCGGTCGCGCCAGCAGGCGAAAACCAGGCGCCCGCCGGGCTTGAGTGCCTGCGCCAGATTGGCGAAGGCGGCCACCGGATCGGCGAAGAACATGACGCCGAAGCGCGAGAACAGCGCATCGAAGGACGCGGCGGCGAAGCGGTGGCTCGCCGCGTCGGCGTTGCGCAATTCGATCGGGTATTCCGGCGTCACCGCGGCGCGCGCCGCCGCCACCTTGAGCAGCGGCGACGAGACGTCGATGCCGAGCACGTGGCCGTGTGCCTGCACCCGGTCGGCGATGGCGAGCGCAGTTTCGCCGGCGCCGCAGCCGATATCGACGATGCGCTCGCCGGGCTGGGGCTTGAGCTTCGCCAGCGCCGCGGCGGTGACCGGCTGCATGTTGCGGTCGATCTCGCGCTGCAGCTTCGCCCAGCGCTCGGCGCTCGGCCCGTTCCAGAAGGCGATTTGGTCGGCGTTGCCGCGATCCGTGTTCATGCCATCCGCTCTTTCGTTGCGGCACCGCGCCGGCCGAGCGCGAACAAGGCCGATCCGCCGAAGGTCAGGATAGCCATCATCGCCAGCATCGGAAAGGCGGTGCCGTCGAACAGGACTCCGTTCAGGATGACGACGGCGGAATTCAATCCGTAGTTCAGGCAGCCGAACAGGGCCGAGGCCGTCGCCGCCAGGGCGGGGAAGGGCACGATGCTCGCCGCCATGCTTTGCGGCAGGGTAAAGCCGTGGCCGAGCGTGACGATCGACGCGGCGAGCAGCATGAGCGCGAAGGGCAGGGCGGTGAAAAACCCGAACAGCAATCCGGCGCCGCCGCCCGAAGCCGCGATCAGCGCGCCGATGGCGAGCAGGCGTTCCGATCCCAGGCGCGCCGCCAACCGGCTCGAAAGATACGTCATGCCGACGAAGCACAGCACGGTGCCGGCGAAGATCGCGCCATGCGCGCTGGCGGAAAAACCGTAGGCCTGCTGCACGACGTAGGACGAGCCGGAAATCCAGGTGAACATCGCGCCGGCGACGAGGCAGCCGGTCAGCGCCGGCACGATGAAGCGCCGGTCGCCGAGCAGCGTCGCGAAATCGCGGTAGAAGCGCGCCGGCGCCGCGTCGCGCGCCGGAATCGTTTCCGGCAGATAGCGCCAGCACAGCGCGAGCGCGAGCACGCCATAGGCGGCGCCGGCGTAGAAATTCGCGCGCCAGCCCACCGTGTCGGCGAGCAGGCCGCCGGCGATCGGGAAAACGATCGCGCCGACGCCGAAGAACGACATGATGACGCCCATCATGCGCCCCGAGCCGGCGGGCCCGTAAACGTCGCGGATGACGGCGCGGGCGACCAGCGGGCCGGCCGAGGCGCCGATCGCCTGGAACACGCGGGCCACGAGCAGCGTTTCCATGTCGGGCGCCAGCGCGCAGGCGAGGCTGGCGAGGACGAAGACGACGAGGCCGGCGAGCAGCCAGGGCCGCCGCCCGTAACGGTCGGCGAGCGGGCCGTAGACCAGATGCATGAGCGCGAAGCCGAGCGAAAACAGGCTCAGCGTCAATTGCGTCATGGTCACCGAGGCGCCGAACTCGGCGCCGTATTTCGGCATCGCCGGCAAGGTGAGATCGACGCCGTTGAGCGGCATGACGATGAGCAGCGGCGCCAACCGGCTCGCGGCTTTTTCGGGCGACATCTTGACGGTCAATGGACGGTTACTCGGCCGCCGCTTTGCCGGCTTCGGCGGGCCGCAATCCGAGATGGGCGAGCGCATTGCCGCCGAGCAGCTTGTGCTTCTGCGCGGCGCTCAGCGAGGCCGCCTCGCGCACCAGCGTGCCGACCTGTTGCTCGCCGAGCGGGAACGGATAGTCCGAGCCGAGCAGGACGCGGTCTTCGCCCACGGTCTTGACCAGCAGCGCCAGCGCGTCCTCGCTGAACACGGCGGTGTCGACGGCGAAGCGGTCGCAATAATGCGACGGCGGATGCTGGCTCGCGCCCTTGCAGGCCGGATGATGGTGCCAGGCATTTTCCAGGCGGCCGAGCAGAAAGGCGAAGCTGCCGCCGCCATGCGCGAAGCAGATCCTGAGCGAGCGCGGCAGCCGGTCGAAGCCGCCGCCCAGGATCAGCGAAACCAGCGCAAGCTGGGTCTCGGCCGGCATGCTCACGGTCCAGGCCATCATGTATTTCGTGGTGCGCTCGCCGCCCATCATGTCCCACGGGTGGACGAGGACGAAGGCGTTCTCGGCGGCGCAATGCTGCAGGAACGCGATCAAGCCCTCGTCGTCGAAATTCTTCGGGCCGACGTGATTGCCGATCTGCACGCCGCGATGCCCGGCGCGCATGGCGCGCGTCACCTCCGTGCAGGCGAGATCGATGTCCTGCAGCGGCACTTGGCACAACGCCGCGAACCGGCTGGGATGGCGCGCCGCCGCTTCGAGCGCCCAATCATTGTAGAATTTCGCCACCTCCAGCGCCTGTTCGGCGGGGCGGCCGTAGGCGAACAGGACCGGCGTCGCCGAGATGACCTGGATATCGACGCCGTCGCGGTCCATGTCCTCGATGCGGCGCGCCATGTTCCAGCAGCGCTCGTCGATGCGGCGGAATTCCTGGGCGCCGATCATGATCGTCGCCTTGCCGCCGCCGTCCATGGCGCAGGCGCGGCCAAGCCTCGCCGCCGAACCGGGCATCCCAATCGGGCCAGCTTTCGGGGAAGAAATGATTGTGCGCGTCGATCACGGTCATGCGGCGGACCTTACGCCGCGGCAAAGGAACGACGCAAGCAAGCCGCGCCGCCGCGCCGAGAATCAAGGCTTGAGCCAGCGGAAGCGATCTAGCGGCGTCGCTGAGAGAACGCTATTCTGATGTTTGCGCCAAACAGGGAGGTGATCGAATGAGGCGGCGGCAGGCCGTCGCGTCGTATGGCCGCCCGACATCGCTGCGGACGCTCGCGGAGGCGCCGGTCAATTGGCGTCGCGCCGCTCTCTTGACCGTGCTCGCCCTCCTCTTCGCACCGGCTGCGGGAGAGGCGCAAGAGCGCAAGTCCGTCCCGCGGCTCTGCTTCTTGACGCTCGATCCCGGATCGGTGGAGTCGCCATCGCGGCGGTACGTGGCATTTTTTGCGGCTTTGCGCGGCCTGGGCTATGTGCACGGACAGACCATCAAGATCGACTACCTCGTTGCAAGCGCCCGCGGCGATAATTTCCAGGCACTCGCCGACGATTGCGTGCGCCAGGGCGCCGACATCATCGCCGTAACGACGACGCCGGCTGCCAAGGCGGCCAAGGCCGCGACGCGGTCGGTTCCGATCGTAATGACCTCCCTTGCCGATCCGGTCCGCACCGGTATCGTGGAAAGCCTCGCCCGGCCCGGCGGCAACGTCACCGGTTTGTCGAACATGGGCATCGAGCTCGCGGCGAAGCGATTGTCTCTGCTGAAGGAGGCGGTGCCGCGGGTCTCGCGCGTCCTTGTGCTGACCTATCTTGCCGACCCCATAGGAGCGTTGCAGGTCGAGGTCCTGAAGGAGGCCGCCACCGCGCTCGGCGTGAGCCTGGTGTTCCGCGACATCCGCTTGGCCGAAGACCTTCCCGCGGCATTCGACGCTGGCGCCAAGGACCGCGCCGACGGACTCCTGGTAACGACCGCCAGCCTATTCGGTATCGCGCGGGCGACGATCGCCGAGCTTGCGGCCCGCCATCGATTGCCGGCGATATATCCCCACGTGCAGTCGCGCGATGCCGGCGGCCTGCTGGTCTACCACGTCGATGAGCATGATATGCTCACGCGCGCGGCAGGCTACGTCGACAAGATCCTGCGCGGCTCGCGACCATCGGAACTTCCGATCCAGCAGCCGACCAAGTTCGGGCTCATCGTCAATTTGAGGACGGCGAAGGCGCTCGGGATCGCGATCTCGCCGTCGCTCATCGCCCGCGCCGACGAGGTGATCGAATGATCGGCCGGCGCGCCGTACGCGAACAGGACCGGCGTCGCCGCCGAACCGGGCATCCTAATCGGGCCAGCTCTCGGGGAAGAAATGATTGTGCGCGTCGATCACGGTCATGCGCCGGACTTTACGCCGCGCCGGCGGTGGGCAAGGCGAGGGGCGCGGTGCATCAGCGAGCGCGCCGCGTAAATTTCGCGCGCTCGCGCCGGAATTTCTCGCGGATAACGTCGCCAGGATCGGCGTGCGACAAGTTCACGCCGCGAAGGTCGTACTTGCCGATAAGGTCGCGCAACAAATCGAGTGGGCGAGGCGCGGCTTCGTCAGCGTCGATTGCGCGTTCAAGGGCGATGCGCGCGAATTCGTTCTTGCTAATTCCGCTGCGTTGGGCCGCGCCTTCGAGACGGCGCACGAAGTCCGGCGTGAGTTTGATTTTTAGGAACGTGGTCATTGCCGACGGCTCGCAGAATTGGCTTGCTCAGTATCGCGAATCGATATTCATACCAACCGTCCCAAGAAATGACTGTCGCTTGTTACGGAGCGGCGCACCGCAGTGCGCCCTGTCCATGCAGGGCACGACGGTCGCGCATTGCATCGCCAGGGCGCATTGCGGTGCGTCCTGGCTACGTTGCGTCGATCGGCCATTCCGTCGGGCCGTTGGTAGTGTTTCATTAGTATAAGCTATTGTTGCGTTTAACGAAATCGTGACGGATCGGGACCAGGCTGTGGCTTGACCGGCGGCCTCGCGAGTGCCACTTGAGGCGTTGGCGCGGAGCCCAGCCCCTTGCATCGCCGACAGCGCAATTTCGCCCACATCGTTTCGACCGTCGCAGCGGCGGCGCTGGGGCTTGCCGTGCATGCCGGTGGCGGCTTGGCGCAGGCGATCCCCGAGGTCAAGACCGCGAACGTCACGGCACGCCTGGTCAGCGAGCGCATCGCGCTGCAGCCGGGCCAAACGGCGTGGCTCGCGCTGCATTTCGCGATCCGGCCGGGCTGGCACACCTATTGGGTCAATGCGGCCGATGCCGGCGAGAAGACCGAGATCGTATGGACCCTGCCGCCGGGCTATGCGGCGGGCGACATCGCGTGGCCGGCGCCGAGCCGGTTCAGCGAAGGCCCGGTCGTCGTCTATGGCTACGAGAAGGACGCGGTGCATCTTGTCCCGATCCGCGTGCCCGCCGCGGCCAAGCCGGGCGACATGGTTGCGCTCAAGGCCGAGGCGACCTGGCTGGTGTGCGAAAAAATCTGCATTCCGGAGCAAGGCAGCTTCACGCTGACCTTGCCGGTTCTGTCGATCGAGCCGCCGCTCGATGGGCGCTTCGCCGATTTGCTCGATGCCGCGCGCGCGGCGCTTCCCAAGCCGTCGCCGTGGAAGGCGAGTGCCATCGAGCGAGGGCGGGCAGTTCAAGCTCCTGGTCGAGGGCGCCGTCCTCGACAAGCCGCGGATCGAGGAGGTTTGGTTCTATCCGATCACCCATGGCGCGCTCGCCTATAGTGCGCCGCAGACGATCGAGCAGACCGCCAAAGGCTTCGTCATCGCGGTCAAGGCCGACAAGAAACTGGGCGAACTCAAATCGGTCGCTGGCGTGCTCGTAATCAAGGAAAAGCTTGACACCGGCATCGTCACGCAAGCCTTCGCGATCGGCGCCGCGGTGAGCGTCGCGACCTCGGGCGCCGAAGCCGCGCCGGCGGAGGGCACGCTGTCCTTCGGCCTGGCGCTGCTGTTGGCGCTCGCCGGCGGCGTGATTCTCAATCTCATGCCCTGCGTCTTCCCGGTTCTGTCGATGAAGGCGCTGAGCTTCGCCGCGCACGCCGGCGCGGGCCGCATGGGCGCGCATGGCCTCGCCTATACCGGCGGCGTGCTCGCCTGTTTCGCCGCCATCGGCGCGGCGCTGATCGGCATTCGCGGCCTCGGCGCCGAGATCGGCTGGGGCTTTCAGCTGCAAGAGCCGATCTTCGTCGCGGCGATGGCTTATTTGATGTTCGCCATCGGACTCAACCTTTCCGGGTTGTTCACCCTGGGCGGCGCCTTCATGGGCGCGGGCGGCGGATTGGCGGCGCGCCCGGGGCTGCCGGGCTCGTTCTTCACCGGCGCGCTCGCCGCCGTGGTCGCGACGCCGTGCACGGCGCCATTCATGGGCGCGGCCTTGGGTTATGCGATCGCCCAGCCCGCGCCGGTCGCGCTCGCCGTTCTGCTGGCGCTCGGCCTCGGCATGGCGCTGCCCTTCCTGGCGCTGAGCCTGAGCCCCGGCTTGCTGCGCCGCCTGCCCAGGCCCGGCGCGTGGATGGAGCGATTCAAGCAGTTTCTCGCCTTTCCGATGTACGGCACGGCGGCGTGGCTCGTCTGGGTGCTGAGCATCCAGGGCGGCGACGGCGCGTTGCTCGCGGCGCTCGCGGGCGGCATTCTCATCGCTTTCGGCCTGTGGCTGTGGCAGGCGAGCAAGAACGCGGCGCCGCGCGGGCGGCGCGCCGGACTGGCGCTGACGCTCGCCGCCCTGATCGGCGCCGGCGCGCTGGCCGTTTGGGCGGGCCGCGCGGCGCCGGCGGCGGGCACCGCCACGGCGCCGGGCGACGGCACGGAGCGCTGGCTCGCCTTCTCGCCCGATAAGCTCGCCGAATTGCGCCAGGCCGGGCATCCGGTGCTGGTGAATTTCACCGCCGCGTGGTGCGTGACCTGCATCGTCAACGAAAAAATCGTGCTGCGCGCCGATGCGCTGTGGGCGGCCATGGGCCGCAAGGGCATCGTGGCGCTCAAGGCCGATTGGACGCGGCGCGATCCCGCGATCACCCGCGCGCTCGCCGGGCACGGCCGCAACGGCGTGCCGCTCTACGTGTTTTATCCGCCCGCCGGCTCGGACAAGGCGCCGGCGATCCTGCCGCAAATCCTCACCGAAGCGATCGTGCTCGGTGAAATCAACGCTTTCCCCGATGCGCCGCCTCGGGCAAAGTCCGTTCGATAGCCCGCGCCGCGGGCCAAGGAGACATCGACATGAATTTGAAGGCTCTCGCCATCGCGCTCGCCGTATCGTTCGCCGCGGCGCCGCTCGCCGCCGAACCCACGATCGGCAAGCCCGCGCCGGATTTCACCGCGTCGACAGCGACGGCAAGCCGGTCAAGCTCAGCGATTTCCGCGGCAAGCTGGTCGTGCTCGAATGGACCAATCACGGCTGCCCCTATGTGCGCAAGCATTACGGCGCCGACAACATGCAGAAAACGCAAAAGGCGGCGCGCGCCGACGGCGCGGTGTGGCTCTCGATCATCTCGTCGGCGCCGGGCAACCAGGGTCATGTGAACGGCGCCGAAGCCAACAAGCTCACGGCCGAGCGCGGCGCGCAGCCGTCGCGCGTGCTGCTCGATCCCCAGGGCCGCATCGGCCGCCTCTACGACGCGCGCGTGACGCCGCACATGTTCATCGTCGGCAAGGACGGCAATCTGCTCTACATGGGCGGCATCGATTCGATCCCGAGCTGGCGCACCGACGACATCGCCAAGGCCAAGAACTTCGTGCTCGCGGCGCTGGGCGAGATCAAGGCCGGCAAGCCGGTGACCGATCACGCGACCCGCGCCTACGGTTGCACGATCCACTACAAGGACGGGTCGTAGGCGGGAGAGCGACTTTCGCCTTCTTCCTCGCCCCGCGCGCTCTTGCGCGTGGGGCGAGGAGGAAGCAGGCTAGCCATGCGCGATGTTTCCGAGATACTCCAGCGCCGGAATCGCGCGCGGGCCGTACCAGGAGCAGTATTCGCCATCGACGAGCCGGAGCTTCTCGCGCGGGCAATCGTAGCGCCGCGCGAAATCGTCCATATCCGCCTGGGCGAATAGATAGGGCTCGCTGCTGAACAGGAAACAATCCGCCTCGGCGACGAGCGCCGGCGTGATCGCGATCTCGGGATAGCGTGCGTCGCCGCCGTGCCCGAGCACGCGCCAATTGACGAGCGCGAGCATATTGGCGATGTAGCTCGCGCGCGAGACGCACATCCATGGCTCTTTCCAGATGAAATAGACGACGCGGCGCGGCGGCAGCGCCGCGCGCTGCGCGGCCAGCGCGGCAAGGGCGGACGAAAATCGCCCGCACAGCGCCTCGGCTTCGGCGCGCCTGCCGAAAATGCCGCCGATCAGGCGATAGAGCGCGAGATTGTCCTCGGGCCGTTGCGGGTGCGTGACGACGAGGTGCGGAATGAATTCGCGCATCGCCTCGACCATGTCGCGCGTGTTCTCCTCGATATTGAGAATGGCGTGGCTCGGCGCCAGCGCGCGCAGCTTGGGGATGCTCACCTTCTTGGTGCCGCCGATCGTCGGGATGCGCGCCACCGCTTCGGCGGGATGGATGCAGAATTGCGTGCGCGCCACCAGCCGCTCGCCCAGGCCGAGGTCGACGACGAGCTCGGTGATGCTGGGCACGAAGCACGCGATGCGCGCATCGGCGGGCGCGGGTTCGTGCCGTGTCCCGGCCGCGTCGATGAGAGGGTTGTCAGTGCCGCTGCTCACGAAGGCTTGATGCCACAGGCGGCGCGGTCGGCGCTAGTACTGCGGATGTCCGCCTGGGAGAAAGCCTCGATGCCGCGCCTCGTGCTCGCCGTTTTGCTGTCGCTTGGATTGGCCGTTTCCGCCGCGGCGCAGAACCGCGGCCAGGACGACACCAAGTTCGAGCTCACCGAATTCGAAAAATTCGGCGAGTACGAGCTGATCTGCGGCCATTTCAGCGATCCCAAGGCCGAAAAATGCGAGCTGCGCCGCACCGACATCCTCAACCCGCGGCCGCGCTTCCGCGCCATGGTCATCTTCTGGCGCTTCGACGCCGACGGCCTGCGCATCACCGTCGATGCCGAGCGCACCACGACGTGGTTAGGGGGCGGCATCAAGATCGACGGGCAGCGCGCCTTCTGGTTCGACCGCTGCATCCTCGGCCGCTGCATCGTCGAGGGCGAGCAGGGCAAGGAATTGCTGGCGCGCATCGCGACGGCGAAAATCATTTCGCTCGCCTTCACCGACATCACAGAGCCCAAGGACTACGACTGGGACTTGGCCGATCTCAAGGCCGGCCTCGCCAAGATCGCGGAGTTCCGCAAGGCGAAGGGCTTGCCGTAGGGCAGATTTGCTATCGGCGGAAAACATGTCGTCATCCCGACCGAGCCGACGCCGAAGGCGTCGGACGCGCGCGCTTGCGCGCGGAGCGGCGGATCGCTTAACGATCCGCGGGACCTCGGGGGACTAGCACTGTCCGTCACGCGGGCTGACGCTCGTCCAGTCGAGGTCCCGCGGATCGCTATGCGATCCGCCGCTGCGCGCCTTCGGCGCTCCGGCCGGGATGACGGACTTTTAAATTCCTAAAACCGACAATCCTCCCGCCCCTACAGCCGCACGCAAACATTCGTCAGCTCGGTATAGAACTCCAGCGAATGCACGCCGCCTTCGCGGCCGATGCCGGATTGCTTGGAGCCGCCGAACGGCGTGCGCAGGTCGCGCAGGAACCAGCAATTGATCCAGGTGATGCCGACGCGGACCTGGCGCGCGGTGCGGTTGGCGCGCTTGATGTCCTGCGTCCAGATCGACGTGGCGAGGCCGTAAGGGCTGTCATTGGCGAGGCGGATCGCGTCCTCGTCCTTGTCGAAGGGGCGGATGTGGCAGCACGGGCCGAAGATTTCCTCGCGCACCGCCTTGGCGTTTTCCTCGAGCCCGGTCCAGATCGTGGGCTCGATCCACGAGCCTTGTTCGTAGCGCGCTTCCATCTTGGGCACGCCGCCGCCGGTCACGATTTTGGCGCCGTCGCGCTTCGCCGCTTCGTAGTAGGAGAGCACCTTTTGCCGGTGGCCCTGGCTGATGAGCGGGCCCTGGTTCGTCGCCTTGTCGAAGGGATCGCCGCGCTTGAAGCCCTCGGCCTTGGCCTTCAGCGCTTCGACGAACCTGTCGAAGATCGGGCGCTCGACATAGACGCGCTCGGTGTTGAGGCAGACTTGGCCGCAATTGGCGAAAACCGCGCGCGCCATGCCTTCCAGCGTCGCGTCGAAATCGCAATCGGCGAAAACGATCGCCGGGTTCTTGCCGCCGAGCTCGAAGGACACGTCGCGCACGCCGACCGCGGCGTTTTTCATGATCGCCGTGCCTGTTGCGGTTTCGCCGGTGAAGGTGATGGCGTCGATGCCGGGATGCTGGGTGAGGAATTCGCCGGCCGAATCCGGGCCGAAGCCGTGCACGACGTTGTAGACGCCCTTGGGGATGCCGACCTCGTTCATCACCTCGCCGAGCAGGGTCGCGGTCGAGGGCGTTTCCTCCGACGGCTTGACGACGACGGTGTTGCCGCAGGCCATGGCCGGGCCGACCTTCCACGTCATCAGCAGCAGCGGCAGGTTCCACGGGCAGATCACGGCGACAGCGCCCTTGGGCCGGCGCACGGCGTAGTTGATCGCCTCCTGGCCGTCGGGCGTCACGGTTTCGAAAAACTCGGCGCCCGCCGTCTTGATGGTCTCGGCGAAGACCTTGAAATTCGCGGCGCCGCGCGGAATGTCGATGTGCGAGGCGAGCGACACGGGCTTGCCGGTGTCGGCGATTTCGGCGCGCAGGAATTCGTCGAAGCGCTGGTTGACGCGGTCGGCGACCTTGTTGAGCAGCTCGGCGCGCTTGGCCACCGGAATCTTGCCCCACTCGCCGTCGAGCGCGCGGCGCGCCGCTTGCACCGCCAGGTCGACCTCGGCCTTGCCGGCTTCGTAAACCCGGCTGACGAGCGAGCGGTCGATCGGATTGATGTTCTCGAAGGTGCGGCCGGTGCCGCCCTTGGTGAATTCGCCGCCGATGAAATTCAGGGTTTCGGAAACGTTCGTGGCCGCCATGGGCGGTGTCCTCCGGTTGCGGGCTGGATGGATATGAGCCGGTCGGGCGCCGGCGATCAAGCCGGGCGCAGCGTGTCGCCGACGCGCACGATGCCGCCGGCGACGATGCGGCAATTCAAGCCCGAGCGGTGCATCAGGTGCTTGAACACCTTTTTTTGCACGAGGTCTTCGAGATATTGGCAGGGCACGTTGAGGCGGCCGCCTTCGAGCATGCACTCGCCCAGGCGGAAGCGCTTGCCGACCAGGTGATTGAGCGGCACGCCGCGCGTCGTCAGGTTGCGCCGGTGCTCGTGCGGCAGCAGGTCGATATCGTGATCGCGCCTGAGGGCTTCGAGCGTCTCGATCTCGATCAGCGTCGCCTCGCGGATATCGGGCCGCGGCGAGTAGGTGCCGGTGCCCAGCATGTAGCGGTCGCCCTCGATGCCCTGGCCGGCGACGAGGCGCGCCTCGCCGAGCGGGCGCATCGGCTGCGATCCGGCGGGCGAAACATGGATGTGTTCGAGGCGGCCTTCCCACTGCATTGTCGTCATTCCCCAAGCGCGCAGCGCCATGCTGGCAATGGCGCTGGCTTACCGTGTATTGAAAGCTTTAGGAAGGCGGAGGCGGCGAACAGGGCAATGGCGGCGTGGCGCGAATCGGGGCGGGGCGTGGTGTTTCCGTGGCTGTGCGACCAGTTCGGGCACATGAATGTGCGCTGGTACGCGGCGCATTTCGACGATGCGAGCTTCCAGGTGTGGTCGCTGATCGGCCTGGGTCCGGCGGAATTCGACAAGCGCGGCATCGTCGCCGTGGTTGCGGGCACGAAGATCGATTTCGTCAAGGAAATCCATGCCGGCCGGCTTTTCGTCATGCGCGGCGGTTTCGTGCGCCTGGGCACCAAGAGCGTCACCTACTTGAACAAGATGTTCGACGCCGATACCGGCGAACTCAAGGCCGTCAACGAAGTGACCGAAGTGTTCTTCGATCCCAAAACGCGCCGGTCGGCGCCGATGCCGGCCGATTTGCGCGCCGTCGTCGAGCGCAACCTGGTCGATCCCAAGGGGCCGTAGCCCGAGCGCAACAGGTGCAACAATGAGCGACTTCCTTTCCCTGCCGGATTACGCCGAGGCGCAGCGCAATTTCCGGCTCGCAATTCCCGAATTCTACAATTTCGGCTTCGATCTCATCGACAAGCGCGCGGCGCTCAAGGACAAGGCGGCGCTGCTGCATGTCGATGCCAACACCGGCGCGGTTCGCACGGTGCGCTTCTCCGATCTCGCCGTCGCGTCGAACCGTTTTGCCAATGCGCTCAGCGGTCTCGGCGCCAAGAAGGGCGACTACGCCTTCGTCATGATCCCGCGCATTCCAGCCTGGTATGAGGTTCTCGTCGGCTGCATGAAGCTCGGCGTCGTCGCCATGCCGGGCACGAACCTGCTGCAGCCCAAGGACATCGAATACCGGCTCAACAAATCGCGTGCCCGCTTCGCCATCGTCACCGCCGATCACGCGGCCAAGCTCGACGCGGTGCGCGCCAAATGCCCGGACCTCGCGCACATAATCGTCATCGGCGCGGCCCATGCCGGCGCCACGCATTACGAAGCGGCGCTGGCGGCGGCCTCGCCCGCGCTCGATCGCGGCGCCTTGCCCAAGTCGCGCAGCGACGAGACCATGCTCGCGTTCTTCACCTCGGGCACGACGGCGTTCCCCAAAATGGTTCCGCGCGATCACGCCTACGCCATCGCCCACGCCATCACCGCGCGCTACTGGCAGGATTTGCGCGACAGCGATTTGCATTGGACCGTCTCGGACACGGGCTGGGCCAAGGCGGCCTGGGGCATGCTGTTCGGCCAATGGCAGATCGGCGCCACGCTTTTTCTCTACAATCCCGCGCCCGGCTTCGACGCCGACGCGCATTTGAAGGCGATCGGCAAATATCGCGTGACGACCTTCTGTGCGCCGCCCACCGCCTATCGCACTTTCGCCCAGCACGATCTCAAGCCCTACGATTTCAGCTCGCTGCGCCATTCCTTGAGCGCCGGCGAACCGCTCAACCCCGAAGTCATCCGCGTCTGGAAGGACGCCACGGGGACCGAAATCCGCGACGGCTACGGCCAAACCGAAACCGTCAACGTGGTCGCGAACTATCCCGGCGTGCCGGTCAAGCCGGGCTCGATGGGGCTGCCGGTTCCTGGCATCGCGGTCGACGTCGTGGACGAGGAAGGCCGCGTATCGCCGGTGGGCGAAACCGGCCATGTCGGCGTCAAGCTCACCGAGCCGTGGCCGCTCGGCCTGTTTCGCGGCTATCACGAGGAGCCCGAGGCGAACGCCAAGTGCTTCCATCACGGCTACTACTACACCGGCGACACGGCCTATCGCGACGCGGACGGCTATTTCTGGTTTGTCGGCCGGGCCGACGATCTGATCGGATCGGCCGGCTATCGCATCAGCCCTTTCGAAGTCGAGAGCGCGCTGATCGAACATCCCGCCGTCGCCGAGTCCGCCGTCATCGGCAAGAAGGACGCGCTGCGCGGCGAAATCGTCAAGGCCTATGTCGTGCTGGCGAAGGGCTTCGAGGCGTCGGACGCGCTGGTCAAGGAGTTGCAGGATTTCGTGAAAAAAACCACGGCGCCCTACAAATATCCGCGCGAGATCGAATTCCGCGCCGCGCTGCCGAAAACGATCTCCGGCAAAATCCGCCGCGTCGAGTTGCGCGCGGACGCGAACAAGGGCGCATAGCCGCGCGCGATGCCGCCCACATTGCCCATCATCATCGCCGGCGCCGGGCCGGTGGGCATGACGGTCGCGCTCGAGCTGGCGCGGCGCGGCGTGCGCTCGGTGCTGGTTAACGACCGGCCCGGCCCGTCGCCCGAGCCCAAGGCGAACGCGACGAGCCCGCGTTCGATGGAGCATTTCCGCCGCCTCGGCGTCGCGGCGCGGATTCGCGAACTCGGCCTGCCGCCCGACTATCCCGCCAACGTCACCTATTTCACGCGCTTGACCGGCTACGAGCTGGCGCGGCTCAAGCTGCCGCCCTGGGCCGAAGGCTTGGCCGAGACGCGGCGCGGCGCCGGGCCCTGGGCCGCGCCCGAACCGGCGCACCGCGCCTCGCAAATCTACGTCGAACGGGCCCTGTTCGAGCGGCTGCACGATTTTCCGCTCATCGAGCGGCGCCATGGCTGGCGCTTTCTCGAATTCCGCGACGACGGGGAGCGCGTGCGCTGCCTGCATCGCTGAAGCCGCGAGCGGGCGCGAGGAATGGATCGAGGGCGCCTATCTGGTGGGCAGCGACGGCGGCGGCAGCGCGGTGCGCAAGCAGCTCGGCATCGAGCTCGAAGGCGATGCCGGCATCCAGCGCAATTTCATGGGCGGCACGATGCTGGCGGCGCATGTCCGCCTGGCGCCGCCGCCGGGCCTGAAATGGCCGGCGCGCTCCTGGCAATATTGGGTGGTCACGCCGGAGATCCGCGCGCTCATTATGGCGATCGACGGGCGCGGCGAATATGTCGTGCACGTGCAATTGCCGGAGAAACGCCCGCTCGACGCCGCCTATGTCACGGAGCGCGTCGAGCGCGCGGCGGGCGGGCCGGTGCTGCGCGACATCATCGCGTTCCTGCCCTGGACGGCGGGTTTTCGCTTGCTGGCGCAGCGTTACGGCGCGGGGCGCGTCTTCATCGCCGGCGACGCGGCGCATCTGTTCACGCCCACCGGCGGTCTCGGCATGAACACGGGCGTCGACGACGCGGTCAATCTCGCCTGGAAGCTGGCCGCGACGATGACGGGCTGGGGCGGGCCGCGCTTGCTGGCGAGCTACGAAGCCGAACGCCGTCCGGTGGGCGCGCGCAATCTGGGGTTCTCGAAAGAATTCGCCGACTCGGTCGGCGGCACGCGCGCCTCGGCGGCGATCGAAACCGACACGCCCGAAGGTGCCGCCGAGCGCGCCGCGGTCGGCGCGCATTTGCTGCACCACGCGGCCTGGGAATTCCTCATTCCCGGCATCCATCTCGGCTATCGCTACGAAGGCTCGCCGCTGGTCACGCCGGACGGCACGCCGGAACCGGCCGATCCCTCGAACGAATATTTCCCCACGGCGCGGCCGGGCCACCGCGCGCCGCATCTCTGGCTCGGGCCGGACGACGCCTTGTTCGATCGCTTCGGCCTGGATTTCACGCTGCTGTGCTTGGCCGAACGCGACGATGTATCGGCGGCGTTTCGCGCGGCGGCGGCAATACGCGGCGTGCCACTCGATATTCTGCCGCGTCGCCGATCCGGCGGCGCGCGCCTTGTACGAATGTGAATTTGCATTGATCGGTCCCGACTGCCACGTGCTCTGGCGCGGTGATGCGCCGCCGCCGGACCCGCTCGCCATCCTCGATCGCGCCCGCGGCGCGGGGTGAAGCGCGCCGACCTATTTGATGATTCGTCTTCCCGACCGAAGCGCCGAAGGCGCGAAGCGGAGGGATCTCGATTGGACGAGCGTCATCCCGCGTGGCGCCGGGACGCAAATCCACCCGAGGTCCCTCGGCGTCCGCCGCCTACGGCGGCGGCTCGCTCGGGATGACGACACTTATATGGGTCGGTTCATGCGACGCGCCTACTTCCCCATGTAGCCCGGCAGCCAGATCGCGATCGCCGGGAACGCCACCAGGATGACGATGCGGATCACGTCGGCGGTGACGAAGGGCAGGATGCCGCGCGCGATGGTCTGCAACGGCAGGTTGTTGACCGTGGCATTGAGCACGAACAAATTCATGCCGACGGGCGGCGTGATCATGCCGATTTCGCCGAGCGTGACCAGAATCACGCCGAACCAGATCGGATCGAAGCCGAGCGCCTTGACGAGCGGAAAGACCGCGCCGACGGTGAGCAGGATCATCGACAGGCTGTCCATCAGGCAGCCGAGGACGACGTAGAAAACGCAGATCAGCACGAAGATCGAATATTTGCTCAGCCCCGAGTCCTGGACGTAACGGATCATCGCCTGGGTCAGGCCGGTGGCGTCGATGAAATAATTGAAGATCTGCGCGCCGATCAGGATCATGAAGATCATGGCCGTGGTCGACGCGGTTTCGGCGAAGCCGGTGCGGATCACCGACATCGTCAGCCGGCCGCTGAGCGCCGAAAGAAAAATCGCGCCGAAGGCGCCGACGCCGGCGGCCTCGGTCGGCGTAAACCAGCCGACATACATGCCGCCGAGCACGACGCCGAACAGGACGACGACCTGCCAGACCTTGAACAGCGAGCCGATGCGCCGGAGCCAGGGCTGGCGCGCGCCGGCCGGCCCCATCTTGGGGTTGCGCATCGTCATCCACGACACCGCGCCCATATAGAGCAGCATGCCGAGGATGCCGGGCAAAATTCCGGCGATGAACAATTCGCCGATATTGGTCTGCGTCATCAAGCCGTAGACGACGAACAGGATCGACGGCGGGATCATCACGCCGAGCGTGCCGCCGGCGGCGACCGAGGCCGAGGCGAGGCGGTCGTCGTAGCCGTGCCGCCGCATTTCGGGCATCGCGATCTTGCCGATGGTGGCCGCGGTCGCGATGCTCGATCCGCACACCGCGCCGAACATGGCGCTGGCGCCGATCGTCGCCATGGCGAGGCCGCCGCGCAGATGGCCGACGAAGGCGGAGACCAGGTCGTAAAGGCTGCGCGACAAGCCGCCGTGCCCGGCGAACACGCCCATCATGACGAAGAGCGGCACGACCGAGAGCGTCACCGGCGAGATCGATTCGTAAGTGGCGCGCCCGAGGATGAAGCCCAGCGTGCCGAAGCCGTTCAAAAATCCGTAGCCCAGCGCGCCGACCACGCCCATCGAGATCGCGACGGGGATGCGGATCATGATGAGCGCGATCACGGCAACGAAACCCAGGAGGCCGATGACGTCGTTGCTCATGGCCGGTCAGATCCCGGCTTGGCCGGGTTGCACCGCGCGCTTGGCGAAATCCGGGCCGCCGGCGCAAACCAAGCCGAACCGCACGACGAGCAGGAGCGAGGCGAACACCGAAGCGATCAAGCCGACGATGAGGGGCGTCCAAAAGTAGAAAATCGGGATCGCGAGCGTGTCGGATATGTCGCCATTGCCGATGCGGTTCAGCGCCTGCTTCCAGCCGTACCAGGTGAGATAGAACACGAATATCAACGTCAAGACGGCGATCGCGCATTTCAAGCCGGCGAGCGCGCGCGGCCGCAGCCCGTCGGTGACGAATTCGACGCCGACATGGCCCTCGCGCAGAAAGGTGATCGGCATGCTGAGCGCGATGCAGGCCATCATCGCCAGCGAGGTGATGTCCTCCATGCCGATGATCGGCGTCTTGAACCATTTGCGGCCGACGATGTCGAACATCGACACGGCGACGATGGCCGAAAGGCAGATCATGCCGGCAAAGGCGAAGATCTCGCCGAGCCGGTCGAAATTGCGATACAGGCGCGCGAGCATGGGTGCGGGCGTTCCGATCGATAGGGCCGCGATGAGGATCGGGACGCCGCCGGCCGCCGCGCTACTTCTTCGAGAATTCGGCGATGCGCTTGTTCATTTCGCTATAGATTTGGCGCGCATTCGCGACACCCTGCTTCTCAAGCTCGGCGAGCTGGGCGTCGATCACCGGCTTCATCTGCTCTTTCCACTTGGCGCGGGTCTCGGCCGGAACGGCCTGCATGGTCACGCCGCGCGCCTTGAGCGCGTCGATGCCGGCTTGGTCCCATTTGTTCCAAAGCTGGCCGAAGCGGTTGACCCAGGCGTCGCCCGTCGTCTCGTCGATCGCCTTCTTCACGTCGGGCGGCAGGCTTTCGTATTTGCGCTGGTTCATCAGCATGTGGAAGCACGTGGTGTAAATCTTGGCGCCGAACCAGTGCTTGATGAGACCGTCCAAGCGGAAGCCGCGCACGCCGTCGGGCACCATGGAAATTCCGTCGAGTGTGCCCTTTTCGAGCGCTTCGTATATCTGCGCCGGGCCCATGGTGACGGGCGTGGCGCCGATATGCGTCAGCAGCGCCTGCACCTGGGCGCTCGGCGCGCGGATGCGCAGGCCCTTCAGATCTTCGAGGCTGTCGAGCTTCTTGTCGCGCATGAAGAAGTCGCCGGCGTTGTGGCACATGACGGCGACGGTGTGGAAATCCTTGTAGTCCTCGGCGAGATGCGATTTCAGCATCGACCACACGGCGCGCGTCGCGGCGTCCGAGGTCTCGGCCATGAACGGCATGTCCATGATCAGCGTGCGCAGGAAGCGGCCGCGCGGCACGCCGTTGAGGCCCCAGCCCATGTCGGTGACGCCGGCCTTCACCTGGTCGGCCTGGTTGGCGACGTTGCCGAACGGCGAGTTGGCGGCGAAGATGCGGACCGCCACCTTGCCGCCCGTGCGCTTGTCCATGTCCTCGGCCCAAGGCTGGAGGACATCGACCGTCCAACCGTGGGTCGGCGGCGCGTAGTGGCTGACCTTGATTTCGATCTTGTCTTGCGCCGACGCGCCGCCGGCGGCGAGCACCGACAGAACTGCGGCGGCGTTGATGAGGCGATGGATCGACATTCTGGGGCTCCCTCCGAGCGAAGCGCCGATTGCTTTATTCTGGATCGGCGGCGGCTCGCGATCATAACGCAAATTCGACTGGATAGAATGCCCAATCGATGCGCCGGCGCGATCCGGGGCTTGCGCGGGTTCCGGGCCTGTGGCTAACAGGATGCGGGACAGTGGGCCCCAGCGGACTTTGACAAGCCATGCTCAGCGCCGAGCAAAACCACAGAATCACGCGAATCGGTCCCGGCACACCGGCGGGTGCCGTGATGCGGCGCTATTGGCAGCCGGCGGCGCTGAGCGAGGAATTCGCCGGCGACCGGCCGCTCAAGGCAATCCGCCTGCTCGGCGAGAACCTGGTGCTGTTTCGCGACGAGCGCGGCCGTTGCGGCCTGGTCGACCGGCATTGCTGCCATCGTGGCGCCGATCTCGCTTTCGGCCGGCTCGAGCAGGGCGGGCTGCGCTGCGCGTTTCACGGCTGGCTGTTCGATATCGAAGGGCGCTGCCTGGAGCAGCCGGCGGAGCCGCTGGGCAGCACGTTTCACACCAAGGTGCGCCAGCGCGCCTATCCTTGCGCCGAGCGCAACGGCATCGTCTTCGCCTATTTGGGGCCGGGCGATCCGCCGCCGCTGCCCGCGCTCGATTGCCTTGCGGCGCCGGGCAGTCACAGCTTCGCGTTCAAGGGCTATCTCGAAGCCAATTGGCTGCAAGCGGTCGAGGTCGGCATCGACCCCGCGCACGCCTCCTATTTGCATCGCTTTTTCGAGGACGAAGACCCAAACGCCAATTACGGCCAGCAATTCCGCGCCACCACGGCGAATGTGCCGCTCACCAAGCTGCTGCGCGAATACGACCGCCCGCGCATCGAAGTCGAGCCCGCCGACTACGGCTTGCGCATTTCGACCCTGCGCCAGCTCGACGCCGGGCGGCTGCACATCCGCATCACCAATCAAGTCTTGCCGCACGCCATCGTCATTCCGTTGAGCCAGGACATGATCATCACCCAGTGGCACGCGCCGTCCGACGATACGAGCTGCTATTGGTACGCGATGTTCACGTCTTATCGCGACAAGGTGGACAAGAAAACCATGCGCGCGCAGCGCGCCGCCGCCTGCACGCTGCCGGACTACAAGCCGCTGCGCAACAAGGCGAACGACTACGGCTACGATGCGGCGGAGCAGAGCGCGCGCACCTTCACCGGCATGGGCATGGACATCAACGCGCACGATCAATGGGCGGTGGAATCGCCGGGCCCCATCCAGGACCGCACGGCTGAGCATCTCGGCTCGACCGACAAGGCGATTGCGGCCTATCGCCGGTTGATGTTCGATCTCATCGAGCAAGCGAAAGCCGCGGCGAGGCCTTGCCCTTCCTCGCCGCGGGCCGCGAAAAACCGCTCGCGATCGACACGATCGGGCCGGCGGAAAATTGGCTTCAGTTCTGGTTGAGCGAAGAACACAAGCGCCGGGCCGGCTCGGCCTGGGCCGCCGCGGAAGGCTAGGGCGATGGCGCTCGGCGACGACAGTCTCGGCCGCTCGAATTTCGCGCAGCGTCACGGCTTGTGGCCGGCGGACAAGGCCGAAGCGGCGAAACGCGCGCTGGCCCTGATCGAGCAGCACAAGCTTGAGACCGTCCGCCTCTCGTTCCCCGATCAGCACGGCTTGTTGCGCGGCAAGACGATCCTGGCCGCCGAATTCGCCCAAGCGATGCGCAACGGCATTGCCATGGTCACGACGCTGCTGGCGAAAGACACGGCGCACCGCACGGTCTATCCCGTGTTCAGCAAAGGCGGCGGCTTCGGCTTGGACGAAATGACCGGCGGCGGCGATTTCGTCATGCTGCCCGATCCGGCGCAGTTCCGGATATTGCCCTGGGCGCCGGGCACCGGCTGGGTGCTGTGCGACATCTATTTCACCAACGGCAAGCCGGTGCCATTCGCCACGCGCAACATCCTGCGCGATGCCGTGCAACGGCTGCGCGACAAGGGCTTCGATTATCTCGCCGGGCTCGAAGTGGAGTTTCACATCTTCAAGCTCGAAAATCCCCGGCTGGCACCCGAGGATGCGACGCAGCCTGCGGCCGCGCCGGAGGTGAGCCTGTTGGCGCGCGGCTTTCACTATCTCACCGAGACGCGCTATGACGAGGTCGAGCCGGCGCTCGATCTGCTGCGCCGGAACCTGCTGCCGCTCGGCCTGCCGCTGCGCTCCCTCGAGATCGAATATGGGCCGAGCCAGTGCGAATTCACCTTCCATCCGGGCGTCGGCATCGAGTCCGCCGATACGATGGTGCTGTTCCGGAGCGCGGCCAAGCAGATCGCGCGGCGCCACGGTTATCACGTCACCTTCATGTGCCAGCCGGCGCTGGCCAATCTGTTCCCGAGCGGCTGGCACCTGCACCAATCGCTGCTCGATCGCGCCACGGGCAAGAACGCCTTCATGCCCGAAACCGCCGCCGAATTGCTGTCGCCGCTCGGCCGCCGCTTCGCCGCCGGGCTGATCGAGCACGCGCGCGCCGCCTCGGTCTTCGCCGCGCCGACGATCAACGCCTACAAGCGCTACAAGCCGAATTCGCTGGCGCCCGACCGCGCCGCCTGGAGCCGCGACAATCGCGGCGTCATGCTGCGCGTCATTGGCGGCCCGGGCGAGGCGGGCACGCGGATCGAAAACCGCATCGGCGAGCCGGCGGCCAATCCCTATCTCTATCTCGCCTCGCAAATCCTCGCCGGCCTCGACGGCATCGAGCGTGGCGCCGAGCCGCCCCCGCCGACCGACACGCCCTACGACAACGCCGAAGCGCCGCCGCTGCCGCGCAGCCTGATGGAAGCCGTGGCGGCGCTGAAATCCGACACGTTTTTCCGCGCGGCGCTCGGCAACGGCTTCGTCGATTACATCGTTCACCTGAAAGAAGCCGAAATCGCCCGTTTCCTCGCCACCGTGACCGATTGGGAACAGCGCGAATATTTCGAGATGTATTGAGCGCAGGACGACAACCCATGCCCAAGCAAATCATCTCCAGCGCCAAGGCGCCGGCCACCGGCTTTACCGACAAGAGCAAGGCGCCGCCGATCGTGCAGGCGATCCGGGCGGGCAACTTCCTCTATGTGTCGGGGCAGGGGCCGCTCGATCCGGACACGAAAGAGGTCGTCGCCGGCGATATCGAGGCCCAGACGCGGCGCACCATGCAGAACCTCGTCGCCGTGCTTGCTGCCGGCGGGGCGACGCTGGCGCAGGTCGTCAACATGCGCGTCTGCCTGCGCGATACCGCCGATTTTCCCAAGTTCAACGAAGCCTTCCGCGCGCTGATGGGCGAGCACAAGACGACGCGCACCTGCATCGGCGGCACGCCGCACCGCGCGGGCGTCAACGTCGAGATCGACTGCGTCGCCTATCTCGATTAGCGGGCGCGGCGCGGGCGGTTGCGCCAAGCCCGCAAGTCCGGCAATCTTGCCGAAACATCGCGGCCGGGGCGCGGATGCGCCGGCCAAGGAGGAATCGCCGTGAACAAATTTTCTCTATGCATTGCCGCACTCGTGCTCGTTTGTCCGGGCTTGGCGGCGGCGCAAGACATGCGCTTCATGACCGGCCCGCAAGGCGGCGTGTGGGTGCCGCTCGGCGGCGCGCTCAAATCCATGTGGGAGAAGAACGTCAAGGACGCGAAAATCCAAAACCTGCCCGGCGCGGGTATTTCGAACGTGCGCGCCATTCACGAAGGCAAGGCCGAGATCGGCTTCGGCAATTCGATCACCTCGGTCGATGCCATCGCCGGCCGCGAGCCGTTCAAGGAGCCGCACAAGGGCGTGTGCAACGTCGCGACTCTCTATCCGCAATTCTTCCAGGTCGTCGTGCTGGCGAATTCAGGGATCAACAGCCTCAGGGATTTCAAAGGCAAGTCGCTGACGACGCAGGTGCGCGGCAACACGGGCGAGCTCATCACCCAGCACATTCTCCAGGTCGCCGGGCTGTCCTACAAAGACCTCAAGGTCAGCTTCGGCTCCTACAACGACTCGGTCGCGCAAATGCAAGACGGCCACGCGCACATCTTCACGCTCGGCGCCGCGGCGCCGGTCTCGGCGGTGTTGGACCTGGCCTCGAACCGCGAGATTCGCGTGCTCGACCTGACCGAGACGCTCGACGCGATGCGCAAGCTCAATCCCGGCTATACGCTGTCGACGATCAAGGCCGGCACCTATCCGAAGCAGGACAAGGACGTTCGGGTCATCTCCTACTGGACGCACGTCGTCGTGGCCTGCAAATTGCCCGACGAGCAGGTCTTCGCCATGACCAAGGCCATGGTCGATAATCTCGGCGACATGGTCGCGATCAACAAGAGCATGGACGGCTTGACGCCGGCGGCGATGGCGCAGGATATCGGCGTGCCGCTCCATGCCGGCGCGAAAAAATATTACGAAGGCGCCGGCGCGCTCAAGAAGTAGCGCTGCAAGGCGGCGGCGCGCCGCAATGACCGAAGTCGCGCCGACCGACGCGTCCGGCCGCCGTTGGCTGGCGCTCGGCGCCGGCGGCGTCGCCGTCGCGATGTCGCTCTATCATCTCCACGCCATCGCCATCGCGCCGCCCGAGGCGTTTCCGTTCCGCATCGCGCATCTCGCGTTCTCGATCACGCTGGTTTTCCTGCTCTATCCGCTGATCCGCAAGGACGCGGCGGCGCTGCCGCGGGCTTGGGATTTCCTGGCGCTCGCCGCCGCGCTGGCGAGCTGCGTCTATCTCCTCGTGCTCTACAAGCCGTACATTTTCGAGCGCGATCCCTTCGTCGATACGCCGACCCTGCGCGACAGTATTTTCGCCGTCGTCAACGTCGTCATGATCCTGGAGGCGACGCGGCGGATTCTCGGCTGGGCGCTGCCCGTGACCGTGCTGGTTTTCCTGGCCTACGCCTTTCTGTTCACCAACATCGAGTTCTCGCGCTACATCAATCAGCTCTATCTGACGACCGAGGGCATTTACGGCCAGACGCTCGGCATTTCCGCCGGCTATGTGCTGATCTTCGTCCTGTTCGGCGCCTTCATGGAACGCGCCGGCACCGGGCAACTTTTCATGGATTTCGCGCTGTCGCTCACCGGGACGAGCGCCGGCGGGCCGGGCAAGGTCGCGGTGGTCAGCTCGAGCCTGTTCGGCACGATCTCGGGCAGCGCGGTCGCCAATGTCATGGTCGATGGGCCGATCACGATTCCGCTGATGAAGCGCACGGGTTTCTCGCCGCATTTCGGCGCCGCGGTCGAGGCCGTGGCTTCGACCGGCGGGCAGATCATGCCGCCGATCATGGGCGCCGCCGCCTTCGTCATGGCCGAGTTCCTCGCCGTTCCGTATCTGCAAGTCGTGATCTGGGCGATCGTGCCGGCAATTCTCTATTACGTCGCGTGCTTCGCGGCGGTGCATTTCCAGGCCAAGCGCCAGGGCCTGCACGGTTTGCCGCGCTCGGAGTGCCCGCGCTTCGCCGAGGTCATGGCGCGGCGCGGCCATTTGTTCCTGCCGCTGGTCGTCATCCTCGTCGTCATGTTCACCGGGTCCTCGGCGCCGCTCGCCGCCTTGGCGGCAACGGCGTCGTGCCTGCCGCTGATTTTCCTCAGCGGCACTTCGATCGCCGTTCCGCTGCTGGCCGCCATCGCCGTCGTCGCCGCGGTCGGCTCGCAATCGCGCGGCGGTTTCGAAGTGTCCGGTCCCGCCGTCATCTGGGCCAGCGGCGCGATGATCGCCGTGACGGCGTGTTTGGCGCTGGCGCGGGCGGCGCCGCGCGCTCGTTTTGCGGCCAATTGCCGGCTTGTGCTCGATGCCCTGATCGACGGCGCCAAGAACGCGCTCCCGGTCGCGCTCGCCTGCGCCAGCGCCGGCATCGTGATCGGCATCATCTCGCTGACCGGCGTCGGCCAGGACTTCACGCAGCTCGTCGTCGATGTGTCGCGCAAAACGCTGTGGCTGGCGCTGATCATGACCGCGCTTGCGGGCATCGTGCTCGGCATGGGCATGCCGACGACGCCGGCCTATATCCTCATGGTGTCTTTGCTGGTCCCGGCGCTGGTGAAGCTCGGCATCATCGTGCCGGCGGCGCACATGTTCGCCTTCTATTTCGCGATCCTGTCGGCGATCACGCCGCCGGTGGCCCTGGCCGTGTTCGCCGCGGCATCGCTCGCCAAGGCGAATATGTGGCAGACCGGATGGGCGGCGGTCCGCATCGGCGCCGCCGGATTCATCGTGCCCTTCATGTTCGTTTACGAGCCGGGGCTGCTGCTGATCGGCACGGACTGGTTCGCGATCGCGCTCGCCTGTTGCACGGCAACGATCGGCTGCGTGTCGTTGGCGGCGGGACTCTACGGCTATCTGCTGCGCGCCTGCGGCCTTGCCGAGCGCGCGGTCCTTGTCGCCGCCGCCCTGCTGTTGATCAATCCCGGTTGGGTGACCGATGTAGCCGGCATCGGCCTCATCGCCGCGGTCGCGGCGTGGCAGAAATTTCTGGCGCCGGGCGCGACGCGGGCAGCCTGACGATGACGAACTTTATGTTATGAATCTTTCGGAAACAGGAACTCGCGGCCCACTTTCACGCTGCGCCGGCCGCCGTACTCGATGATGTCGGCGGTGGCGTAGGTTTCGTTCCAATGCTCGGGCAGGAACGAGCCGGTGCCGATGGCGTCGAGCGGCACTTGCGCCAGCGCCATGACGCGGCACTTTTCCGGGCCGAAGCCCGACGAGCCGACGATGCGCGCCTTGGGGAAGCCGGCCTTGTCGAGCTGTTCGCGCAGCAGCCAGATCGCGGCCGCCGAAACGCCGGGGCCGACGAGGTGGCGCAGCTCCGACTCGGTGCGGTAGCCGCGGATCGCATCGGGCGTATGGCGGTCGAGCACGCGATAGGATTCGGAAGGATCGAGCCCCTCGATGTAGCGGCTGCCCATCGTGTCGAGCCGGAAGCCGAGCCTGCCCGGCGGCGGCCAGTTCGGGAAAGCGCCGGCACACGGCGAGCGAGTCGGTGACCTCTTTCGCGAAATAGTCGCAGAGCACCGTCAGGTCGTCGTCGGGAAAGGTCTCGTGGTAAATCTCGGCGGCGCGCAGCGTCGAGCCGGCATAGCCGATGATGGCGTGGGGCATGGTGCCGCGCCCGCTGTCGCGGCCGAAGAAATGCGCGGTCGCGGCGGTGGCATTGCCGACGAAGCCGATGGCGCCGTGCTTGCGCCGGGCGCGCGCCGAGCCGACGCTCGCCGCATAGGCCATCATCTCGGCCATGCCGATGCCGGCGCAATGCCGCGCGTCCATGGCGAGAAACGCCACCTTCGGCAGTTCGGCGCACATGGTGTAGGCGTTGTAGGCGGCGACGCAGGCGGCGCCGAGCTTTTGCAGCAGGATGGTCTCGAGATCGACAAGGGCGCGGAACGAGCCCGAGAGATAAAGGATCGGCTCGCCGGCGCCGACCCAGTTGCCCTCGCGATAGACGAGGCGCGTTTCGAACTTGGTCTGGCGCGCCGCTGCCACGCTATCGAGCCAATCGAGCATCAGGCGCGGCGCCGAGACGACGGGCCGGCGCATGAACACCGCATAGGTGACGGTCACGTCGCCGAATTTTTCGACGATGCCTCTTCGAGCGGTTGAAATAGTGATCGGTCCAGGCCGGGATTTCGGCGTTTTCCGGTAAGCGGTTGACCGGGTGAAATTTCGCGGACGGCTTCGGTGCATCGTTCATGTCGAGACTACTCCGCCGCCTTCGCCGCCTGGCCGCGCGCCTCGCGCTCGGATTTGAGCTGTTCGGCGATCATGAAGGCGAGGTCGAGCGCCTGGGCGCCGTTGAGCCGCGGGTCGCAATGGGTGTGATAGCGGTCCGATAAATCGGCCTCGGTGATCGCCTGGGCGCCGCCCATGCATTCGGTCACGTTCTGCCCGGTCATTTCGAAATGCACGCCGCCGGCATAGGTGCCTTCGGCGCGATGCACGGCGAAGAAGCCGCGCACCTCTTTCAGGATGCGGTCGAACGGCCGCGTCTTGAAGCCGTTGGCGGATTTGATCGTGTTGCCATGCATCGGATCGCAGGACCAGACGACGTTGCGGCCCTCGCGTTTGACCGCGCGAACCAGCGGCGGCAGCTTGGCCTCGACCTCGTCCGAACTCATGCGAGCGATCAGCGTCAGGCGCCCGGGAACATTGCGCGGGTTGAGAATGTCGATCAGGCGGAGCAGTTCGTCCGGCGCCAGGCTCGGCCCGCATTTCAAGCCGAGCGGATTGTGCACGCCGCGCAAGAATTCCACATGGGCGCCGTCGGGCTGGCGCGTGCGGTCGCCGATCCACAGCATGTGGGCGGAGACGTCGTACCAATCGCCGGTCAGGCTGTCCTGGCGGGTCAGCGCCTGTTCATAGGGCAGCAGCAGCGCTTCGTGCGAGGTGAAGAAGCTCGCCTCTTTCACTTGCGGCGTGCTGTCCGGCGTGATGCCGCAGGCCTCCATGAAATCCAGCGTCTCGGCGATGCGGTCGGCGATCATGGCATAGCGCTTGCCCGCCGGGCTGTCAGCGACGAAGTCCATGTTCCAGCGATGCACTTTGTGCAGATCGGCATAGCCGCCGCTGGTGAAGGCGCGCAGCAGGTTGAGCGTCGAGGCGGCGTGCCAATAGGCCTCGATCATGCGTCCCGGATCGGGCCGGCGCGCCGCGGCTTCGAACGGCATGGCGTTGATGATATCGCCGCGATAGGCCGGCAGCTCGATGCCGTTTTGCGCCTCGACCGGCGACGAGCGCGGCTTGGCGAATTGGCCCGCGATGCGCCCGACCTTCACCACCGGCACGCCGGCGCCGTACATCAGGATCATCGCCATCTGCAGCAGCACCTTGAACGTGTCGCGGATGTTGTTGGCGTGGAACTCGGCGAAGCTCTCGGCGCAATCGCCGCCCTGGAGCAGAAACGCCTTGCCCGCGGCGGCGCGCGCCAATTGCTCGGTCAGCGCCCGCGCTTCGCCGGCGAAGACGAGCGGCGGAAAGGTGCCGAGCCGCTTTTCGACGGCGGCGAGCACCGCCTTGTCGGCGTATTCGGGCATTTGCACGGCCGGCTTGTTCCGCCAGCTCGTCGGCGACCAGGTCGTGGGCATGGCGGCACCTAAAGCGCGATTGAATTATCCACAGGCTCTACACCGGGGCGGCGGGAAATGCCAGTACCGCGCGCACCGGCGGAACCTGACTATTCCGCCGCTTTCGGCATTTGCCAGGGGCCGCTCGCCGGCGTGCGCATGGTGACGAATTCCTCGGCCGCGGTCGGGTGAATGCCGATCGTCGCGTCGAAATCGCTTTTCGTGGCGCCCATCTTGATCGCCACGGCGAAGCCTTGGACGATCTCGCCCGCGTCGGGGCCGACAATGTGCAGGCCGACGACGCGCTGGCCGGCGCGCTCCACCACGAGCTTCATCATCGATTGCTCGTTGCGGCCGGAGAGCGTGTGTTTCATCGGCCGGAAGGTGGAGCGGTAGATATCGACCGCGCCGAATTTCGCCCGTGCCTTGGTCTCGCTCAGCCCGACCGTGCCGAGATTGGGCTGGCTGAACACCGTGGCCGGCACGTTTTCGTAGCGCACCGCGCGCCCCGATGGATTGAACAGGCGGTCGGCCAGCGCGTGGCCCTCGGCGATCGCGACCGGGGTCAGGTTGATCCGGTCGGTGACGTCGCCGATGGCGTAGATGTTTTCGACATTGGTGCGCCAATTTTCATCGACCACGATGGCATTGTCCGGCCGGCGGGCGACGCCGAGTTTTTCGAGGCCGAGATCGCGGCTCGCGGCGGCGCGGCCGGTCGCATACATGATCGCGTCGCAATCGAGCGCGCCGCCGGATTTGAGGAACACGCGCCGGCGCGCGCCGGCGTCCTCGATCCGCGCCACGTCTTCGTTGAAGCGCAGATCGATCCCCTTCTTGCGCATCTCCTCGGCGAGAAAGGCGCGCGCGTCGTCGTCGAAGCCGCGCAGAAAGAGCGGGCCGCGATAGATCAGCGTCACCTCGGCGCCGAGGCCGCGGAAGATGCCGGCGAATTCGACGGCGATGTAACCGCCGCCGACGATGACGACGCGGCTCGGAAACTCGGGCAAAAAGAAAGCCTCGTTCGACGTGATCGCGAATTCCTTGCCGGGCACGTCGGGCAGCGATGGCCAGCCGCCTGTCGCGATCAGTATCTTGTCCGCGGTCACGACCTGGACCGGGCCGGAGAGATCGGCGCTCGCGCGCATCTCGACGGTGTGCGCGTCGCGCAGCCGCGCGCGCTTCTCGAAAATGCGCGCGCCCGCGCCCTCGATCAGCCGGCGGTAAATACCGTTGAGGCGCGCGATCTCGGTGTTCTTGTTGGCGATCAGCGCCGGCCAGTCGTGGCGGATGTCGAATTCCGGCAGCGGCGCCCAGCCGAAACCCGCCGCGTCCTCGAAATCCTCGCGGAAATGCGCGGCATAGACAAAGAGCTTCTTCGGCACGCAACCGACATTGACGCAAGTGCCGCCGAGATAGCGCTCCTCGGCAACACCGACCCGCGCGCCGTGCCCGGCGGCGATGCGCGACGCGCGCGTGCCGCCAGAACCGGCGCCGAAGACAAAGAAATCGAAATCGTATGTGGGCATGGCTGGCATCCCGCTCAGTCGAAGTGTTGGGCCGCCTCGGTCAGCGAAACGATGCGCTTGCCGATGCTCGCTTCGCTGGCTTTGCCCAGGAGCCGTTCGTCGGCCGTGATCAGCCTTGCATCCCGCGCGCCCGCCAGGGCGAGGTAGAGGCAATCGTAAACCGGATGATCGAGTGTTCGGGCAAGATCGAACGCGGCGGGAACCAGTTCGCGGTCGCTTGTCAGCGCGACGTAGCGCGGCAGCATGGCAAGGGCGCGCCGGGCGCGCGCCGGCTTGACGCGGCCGGTCCGGGCCGCCTTCCAGAGAAAATTCGCCACTTCGACGAACAGGAGTTCGGGAGCGATAAGCTCGGCTGCCGCGCCGAGCAGCGCTTCGGCGTCGTTCGTGCCGGCCTCGGGTACAAACCACTTGGCCGCCACCGAGGCATCGATCACGAAATTCATCGGCGGTCGCGGTCTTGCCGGATCATCGCCGTGCTATCGAGATCCCATTTGCCGCCGATCTCGGCCCGCATCTTCCGGCAAAACGCGGCGAAGGGCCGCCGGTCGGCCCTGACGGCCAGCGACAGAATATCGCGCACCTCCGCCTCGAACGAGCGCTTCTTGGCGCGCGCGCGCAGCTTGAGCGCGGCGATCACGCCGCTCGGGAGGTTGCGCACGACAAAGTCGCCCATTTGGCCGAACTCCACTTGATATCACCATGATATCATCATGATCCGCCTCGGGCAAGCGCCGCGCTCAGGCCGGCAGCGGATGGCCGGGCATGAGATCGTAAGGATGTTTCCAGCCGGGCAGGGCGGCGATGCGGTCGAGCCATTTGGCGATGCGCGGCAGCTCGGCCCGGTCGAAGCCGTAGATTTCGGGATAGTAGAGATAGCCGCACAGCGAAATGTCGGCGATCGTCGGCCGTTTGCCGAGCACGAAATCGCGGCCGTCGAGCTGGCTTTCGAGCACGCCGAGCGCCGTCTTCATGCGCTGGCCGAGAAACTCGGTGACCGGCGTTTCGCCCGTCTTCATGAATGCAATGAAAAAACGGCGCGTCCCGAGATAGCTCGTGAACTTGTGGTTGTCGAACAGCAGCCAGCGCAAGACTTCGTAGCGTTCGTCGGCCGCGTCGCCGCCGAACTTGCCGAGCCGATCCGCGAGATAGGTGAGAATGGCGCCCGATTGGCTGAGCTTCTTGCCGCGATGGACGAGCACGGGAACTTCGCCCATGACGTTCACGTCGCGCCGGTACTCGGGCGTGCGCGTCTCTCCCTTAAAGTAATCGACGAAGCGCGGCGTCCAATCGGCGCCGGCGAGATTGAGCATCAGCGCCGCCTTGTAGGCATTGCCCGATTGCGCGAAGCAATAGAGTTCGAATTCGGCCATTACGATCTCCGTTCCGCGCTGTCCTTGCGGAAAAATCCGTTGATGTCGGGAAACGGCACGGCCTCGGCCATGCCGTCGAACGAGCCGTGCTCGGCGAGACTCTTGGCGGCGCGCATGAAGGCGCCCCAGGCGGTGCGCGCCAGCCCCGAGCCGACGCTGACGCGCCGCACGCCGAGCGCGGCGATATCCGCCATGGTCAAGCCGGCCGGGCCGCCCAGTAAGAGATTGACCGGCTTGGGCGCCACGGCCTTGACCACGGCGGCGATGTCCTCGGGCTTGCGCGGTCCCGGCGCATAGAGCACGTCGGCGCCGGCCTCGGCATAGGCGGTGAGGCGCTTGATCGATTCCTTGAGCGGATCGGCGTGGCCGACGAGAAAACATTCGGCGCGTCCGGTCAGCAGGACGCCCGATCCCGAGGCGTCGATCGCCCGCCGCGCCGCCTTGATGCGCGCGACCGCGGCTTCGAGCGGATAGAGCGGCTGCTCGCGCTTGCCGGTCGCATCCTCGATCGACAGGCCGGCGACGCCAGTGGCGATGCAGCGCGTGACGTTGGCGGCGACTGCGTCGGGCTCGTGCGCATAGCCCGATTCGAAATCCGCATTCACCGGCAACTCGCCGGCGCCGACGATGCTCGGCGATATGCCCCAGCGCGGCTTCGAGCGGCACGGCCCAGTCGGTGTCGGGCAGGCCGATCGAAAACGAGTAGCCCGAACTCGTCGTGGCCAGCGCCTTGAAGCCGAGCGAGCGCAGATAGCGCGCGGTGCCGATGTCCCAGGGATTGGGAATGGCGAAGCACCCGCTCTCATGCAAGCGGCGAAAAACGGCACGGCGTTCCGCGAATTGTTTCATGGCGCGCTCCTCAATCCAGGCTCGGTTTCATAATCATCAATGCGAAGACCGCGACAAGGCCCAGGAACGCCGGCCAGCCGAGCAGGAACCATTGCCGCATGCGGCGGCGATAGTCGTCGGGCAGCGGCGCATCGCGCGCCACGCACTCGGCCGCGATGCGCCGTATCTCGATCTGCAGCCAGGCGACGCGGAACCAGCACAGCGCGGCGATGGCATAGAGGATATAGGTCGCGACCAGCCAGATGGCGAAGGGATCGAAGCCGGCGAGGTAGATCAGCGCGAAGCCCGATACCGGCTGAACCGCGCCTGATGTCACGGTGAACAGCCAATCGGCCAGCACGGTGTGGCGGGCGACGACGGCGATGGCGCGCGGCTCGCCGCTGCGATGCGCCATCCACATCTGGAATGCGGTGCCGATGCCGGTGCCGAACAGGATCGTGCTGCTGAGCACGTGGATCCATTTGATCCAGAGATAGGGTTCGCTCACCGGTCGTTCTCGACCGCCATGAGCGCCAGAATGGCGGCGACGATCGGCAGGTTCTTGAGCAGCGGCCCCAGCGGCTCGAGCCACAGGCCGGGGGCGAGCAGAGTCAGCACCACCGTGTAACCGCCTACAAATACAAGTTGCAGCCAGCCGACGAGCTGCGGGCTGATCCGCAGCACGACGGCGGCGCCGATGGCGAGATCGGCGAGCGAAGTGAGCCAGGCGAAGATCGCGGCGGCGCCGGCGCCGATGCCGAGCGGCGTCACGATGGCCGAATAGCTTGAGAACGGCGCCAACAGCCCGACAATGCCGGAGACAAACCACAACAGCGCCAAACTCGCGCGCAGCACCGGCCGCAGCAGATAGAGCCGCGCGTGCCAGCGGTCCTGCACGTGCGACGGGCGCAGCATCATCCATTCGGCCATGGCACGCGGCCGGAAGCCGATCTGGCCGATGAAGACTTCGGGCGACGAGACATTGCCGTAGTCGATCTGGCGCAAGGTCGTCGTGTTGAGCGGGCCCGAACCGGTGAGATCGCCCCAGCGGGCGCCGAGATCGACCAGCCAGCGCGGCATGGACAGTGCCGGCACCGGGCGGAAGCCGAGCCAGGCGCGCAGCCGCAGCACGACTTGTTTGAGCGACAGCGTTTCCGGGCCGACGGCGTCGAGCGACAGGCGGCGGAGCTGCGGATTGGCGGCGATCTCGACCACGGCGCGCGCCAAATCCTCGACATGGATCGGCTGGAACTGCTGATCGCCCTTGCCGGGCAGCGGGATGAAGCCGGGAAACGCCGCGAGGCCGCGCAGCATCGAAGTTCCGCCATAGGAGCCCTCGGCGTAAACCAGCGACGGGCGCAGCACGACCCAGTCGATATCGAGCGTGCGCAGGTAATTGTCGGCGGCGAGCTTGGTCTTGGCGTAGTCGGTGCCCGCGGCGGTGTCGGCACTGACGGCGGAAATCTGGATGACTAGCTTGACTCCCGCGCCCTTGCAGGCATCGAACAGCGCCTTGGGCCCGGTCGTGTGCACCGCCTCGATCGATTGGCGCCGCGTGCCCTGCAGCACGCCGGCGCAATTGACCACGGCGTCGATCTTGTCGAGCCGCGGCAGCCAATAGATCGTATCGAGGTCGCGGTTGAAATCGATCTCGACCGCCGGCACGCCCGGCAGGCGCCGCGCCGCGTCCGCCGTGTCGCGCACCGCGGCCACGACGCCGTGCCCCGCCGCGCGCAGCGCCGCCACGAGATGGCCGCCGATAAAGCCGTTGGCGCCGGTGACCAGGATGCGCATGGGTTCGCCTAAGCCGCGATGCGCAAGCGGCGCCAGCGGTGAACGACGATGCCGGCGACGAAGATGGCCTGAACGAGCGCGGGCACGACCGCGAACCAGAAGCCGCCGCCGCCGACCGGAACGACGAAACTGAGGAATTGCCACGGCAACAGCATTGAAACGGTCAGAACCAGCGGCCCGTAAAGGCCGATCCAGCACAGCAGGCCGAATATCTCGGCGCGCCGCGCGTCTTGGCGCAGCGCGAAAATCAGCACGATGCCCAGATCGCGGATCGCGAAAAGCGCCAGGGCGATCAATACGTGCGACGGCGTTGCACCGACCAGCGACACATAGCGCGGGTTCGCGACGGCATAACCGCTCGAAATCGCCACCAACTCGGCGCCGACCGTGAGCAAGAAAACCAGAAGCGTCAGCAGCCAAAGCGGCGACAGCGCAAACCAGGCGTTCAGCGAAAAGCGCCCGCCGATCCCGAGCGCGCGGCGGAACTGAACGATATCCTTCGGCTCGATCAGGACGGTGCAATAGGTCAGCATGGCGAAGGCGGCGCAGATGGCGAAGCCTTTCGCCGCCGGCGCGTTCGGGATATTGACGACGCCGCCGACGAGCGCGGCCAACGCCGCCAGGATGGTCAGCCACATCCAGGGCCGCGTCTCGATTTGCAGCGCGAGCCGCGTTTGCCAATAAATCCCGCCGATCATGATCGCGGCAAAGGCGCAAACCGCCGCCGCCTTGAGCTCGTGCCCGGCGATTGCGGCGCCGTAAAATCTCGGCACGCCGTCGTCGATCCTTGAAATGAGTTCGGCGTATTCGGCGGCGGAACGGATAAGGATCGTGAACCCGAGCGCGGCGATGAACAGCAAGGTGGAATTGCCGGGCTTGGCGCCGGCGCGCGCCGAAGACCGGACCAGGCTCGCGAACATGGCGGTCGACTGGCACAGCAGGCCGGTGCCGATCATGGCCGCCGCTTCGATCAGCGAGTTGCGGCTGGCCTCCTGCGTCGCGACATAGACGGCGACGCAGCCGAGGCCGTAGCACCAGCCGAGCGACGTGACGCCGAAGAGCTTGCCCCAACTTAACATCCAGGGGCTCAGCGCCGACATGCGCTGCGCATCCCAGGTGCGGTCGCGCGCTTCGGCCACGATGGCGGCGGCGGCCTGCCAGCCGCCCCAAAAAACGACCAGGAGATAGAAGGCGTAGCGCGCCGCCTGCGCGAGGGCGTCGAGCGCGCCGAGCCGCCAATTGCGCGAGGCATAGTCCGCGGCGGCGGCGGCGCCCAGCGCCAGCAGCAGCAGCGCGCCGAGCAGCACGACGCGCAGCGGCGTCATTTCGAGCCACAGGTTGCGGCGGAATTCCGGGTTGAGCGCAATCATGGCAGCGATCCCTCCGCCGATTTCGGCGGCTCGGGCGCCACGCTGGTGAAATAGATATCCTGCACCCGGCTCTTGTCCTCGGCATAGCCGACGACATCGAGGCCGGCGCCGACCAGGTGGCGGAGAAAGGCGGCGCGCGTTTTCGCGTCCTCGGGCAGGAACACCGTGGCGCTGCGGCCGTGCACCGTCGCCTGCTTGATGCCGGCGAAGCCGCGAATCGCGCCGTCGAACCGCTCGTCGGCGGCGGCGAGTTCGACGCGTAGGCAGGCGTGGCCGTCGAGACCGGCTTCGGCGCCGCGCTGGGCTTCGGCCAGCGGCTGATGCCGCAGCACGCGGCCGTCGCGAATGATCAGAACGTGCGTCGAATAATCCTGCAGCTCGCTGAGGATGTGCGACGAGACGACGAGCGTGAGGCCCTCATCGGCGAGATGCGTCAGCAACGACGAGAGTTTCCAGCGCGCCTCGGGATCGAGGCCCGAGGCCGGCTCGTCGAGCAGCAGCACCTTGGGAAAATGGACGATGGCTTGCGCCACACCCAGGCGTTGGCGCTGGCCGCGCGACAACGTCCCGGCGCGCTGTTTCCAGATCGGCGCCAGCTCCATGCGCTCGGTCGCCCACTCGATCGCGCGCGGCTGGTCGGCCGGCGCCATGCCGTGGATCGCGGCGTGATAGGTCAGGCATTGCTCAACGGTGAGATTGTCGTAGAGCCCGAAATTGTCGGCGAGATAGCCGAGCCGCGCGTGGCATTCGCGCGGCTTGCCGGCGGCGGCGAGTTCGTCGATCCAGACGGCGCCGGAATAGGGCTGTTCCAGCACCGCGAGACAGCGCAGCAAGGTCGATTTGCCGGCGCCGTTGGGGCCGACAAGGGCGGTGATCGAGCCCTTGTCGATCTCGAACGAGATCGAATGCAGCGCGCGCTTGCCGGGATAATCGTAGTTCAGCTTCTCGCAGCGGATCATCGCGGACACGCCTCACAAGCCGCCGAGCGCCAGGTATTTGATTTCGAGATAGTCCTCGATGCCGTATTTCGAGCCCTCGCGGCCGATGCCCGATTCCTTCATGCCGCCGAACGGCGCCACTTCGGTCGAGATCATGCCGGTGTTGATGCCGACAATGCCGTATTCGAGCGCCTCGGCGACGCGCCAGATGCGCCTGCATGTCGCGGCTGTAGAAATAGGCGGCGAGGCCGAATTCGGTGTCGTTGGCGATGCGGATCGCGTCGTCGTCGCTCGCGAAGCGGAACAGCGGCGCCACCGGGCCGAAGGTTTCCTCGCGCGCGCATTTCATCTCGGGCGTCGCGCCGGCGAGCACGGTCGGCTCGAAGAACGTGCCGCCCAGCTCATGGCGCTTGCCGCCGAGCACGATGCGCGCGCCCTTGGCCACGGCGTCGGCGACATGGTCCTCCACTTTGTCGAGCGCGGCCTTGTCGATCAGCGGGCCCTGCGCCACGCCGGCGGTGAATCCGTCGCCGACCTTGAGCGCGCTGACCGCTTGCGACAGGCGCGCGGCGAATTCATCGTAAACCGCGTCTTGCACGAGAAAGCGATTGGCGCAGACGCAGGTTTGCCCGGTGTTGCGGTATTTCGAGGCGATGGCGCCATCGACCGCGGCGTCGAGATCGGCGTCGTCGAACACGATGAAGGGCGCGTTGCCGCCCAATTCGAGCGAGATTTTTTTCACCGTGCCGGCGCATTGCCGCATCAGGAGCTTGCCGATCTCGGTCGAGCCGGTGAAGGACAGCTTGCGCACGATGGGATTCGAGGTGAGTTCGCCGCCGATCGCGGCAGCAGCGCCGGTGACGACGTTGAACACGCCGCCGGGCAGGCCCGCGCGCTCGGCGAGCGCGGCGATGGCGAGCGCCGAGAGCGGCGTCTGCTTGGCCGGCTTGACGACGACGGTGCAGCCGGCGGCCAGCGCCGGCGCGATCTTGCGCGTGATCATCGCGATCGGGAAATTCCACGGCGTGATCGCGGCGCAGACGCCAACAGGCTCCTTCAGCGCGAACAGGCGCTTGTCGCCCCAGGTGCTCGGGATCGCGTCGCCATAGACGCGCTTGGCCTCCTCGGCGAACCATTCGACGAACGACGCGCCATAGGCGACCTCGCCCTTGGCCTCGGCCAGCGGCTTGCCCTGTTCGCTCACCATGATCGCCGCGAGATCGTCGGTGTTGGCCAGGATCGCGTTGAACCAGGTGCGCAGGATCGCGCCGCGCTCCTTGCCGGTCTTGGCGCGCCAGGCGGGCAGGGCCGCGCTCGCCGCCGCGATGGCGCGCCGGGTCTCGGCCGCGCCGAGATCGGGCACGGTCGCGATCGTGTCGCCATTCGCCGGGTTGTTCACGGCGAAGCTCTTGCCGCCATCGGCGGCGATCCAGGCGCCGGCGACGAAGGCCTGGGATCTTGAGCAGGGCGGGGTCTTTCAGGTTCATGGCAAGTCCTATCGCTGGATCGGCGGGTTCGGTCGCGCGAACTATGCGTGACAATCGGCCGGGGCGGAAGACCGAGGGTCGCGGCAGGTTTCGCACCCCGATGCTCGAAGGCCGCCAAGTTTCGGGCTTGGGAGTTGGCGGTCTTCGGGAAGGCCGCGGCTGGCGCAAGCGATAGCGGTTCTTGCGCGCGGAATGTCCGGATATGGGGCTGTGCACGAAGCAGCCCGCCTATTTCCATCGAAGGCCGCCAAGTTTCCGGCGTGGGGTTTGGCGGCCTTCGGCGCCGACCGACCTTGATCGCCCCGGGGGCTCCCACCAGCTTGGCGATTGAGCTAAGAACGAGCGCAGGCCGGCGGCGGGGAGCTAGGCATTGAACGAAAAAACCAATCCGGGTGAGAGCAAGCCGGTGTTTCGCGCCGGCATCGACGACGCCGTCATCGTGCCGCTGGCCGCGCTCGGCGTCGCGATCAAGACGCTGCTGCGCTGGGCGTGGCAACTGCTGGTTCATGTGGTCGATTTCCTGTTTCCGCTGTTCCTGCAGGTGGCGCGGTTTTTGCTGTTCACCTTCCGCATCCTGGGCGACGGCGTTTCGGCGCTGCTGCGGTTCGTCATCAAATTCCTGCCGCTGCCGTCGGCGCGGCGGATGGCATGGCGCATGGCGGTGGCGCGCGGCTGGTCGTGGCTCCGGCGCAAGGCAAGCTTCAAGGCGTTCGAAGAGTGGATGCATCACTTGTTCGAGGACGGCATGGCCTGGGTGTTCCGGACCTGCCGCAAGCTCTCGCCGGGCGGCGCCTTGCTGGTCATCCTGGCGGCGCTGGTCTGGATGCCGGTGTCGTTCCTGGCCGCGACCGGCGTGCATGCCTGGCTCATCGCCGAGGCCGCGTCGCTGCCGGCCTGGATGCAGCTCTTCCACGCGGTGGCGACCATCCTGGCCAAGAGCAAGCTCCTGATGCTGCCGGCCTATCCGGCGGCCTGGCCGCAGGCGAAAAAACATGCGGTGGTGCGCGCCGCGCACTGTGGCCTGGCGCTTCGTCGCCAGCCTCGCCGTGGTGCGCAAGGCGATCGGGCGCTTCGGCCAGATCGAGGAAGCCGCGGCGCGCGGCGCGACGCGCGCGGCCACGGCGCTCGGTCTCATTCGTTTCTGGCGGGGCTTAAGCGCCGCTATCGACGGCGGCGCCGCGCGCACCGGCGCCGCGATCCGCGGCATGCTGCGGCCCGTGGCGGCGCGGCTCTCGAAAGTCCCGGTCCTCGGCTCGGTGCTGCGCACCTATGCCGCGCATTACGACCGCGCCGGCCAAGCGCCGCGCCAGCGCCTGAGCCAAAAAGTCCGCGCCTTCCTCGACCGCTGGGAGATGAAATTCATGCCCGCCTACTACGAGGCGAAGGAGAAGGAGAAGGCGGCGGCTGAGCGCGGCGCTGCGGACGAACGCGCCGCATCGAGCTGAGGCCATCGACCGTGACCCGCGGATGGCGGCGCCTTGGCGACCGCACGCATCGATTGCGTTTTGGATCAAATCTTTTCACTCGGCCTAAGATACAATATAAAGGTGCGACGGTCGCTGCTTTGTGCTAAGCTTTTATCGTTGCATTTTTTCTTTATCTGCCAACGGAAAAACAATCCGATATTCCCAAAATTACAGCCAAAAGATACGCCCAGGAATTGTTGCCTTCGTTCAATGCATTGTTCCCATGAAAGGCCCAGAAGATGCTCCCCCAGCCTTTCCTCCAATTATTGGAACAGGATTCGTCGTTGGGGAGGACGGCATTATCGCGACAAATGCACACGTAGTCAGAGCGTTTTCAAAGGCAAGCACGCCAAAGACTGGCCGAAAGATCAATGGCCGATATACGCTATGCTTTTCCACATGACGGCCGATGGATTGATCGAGATACCTCTTGAAATTCTTGGCTGTGCCAAGATCGCGGATTTTGTTGTCGGAAAATTTTACTATGGACCAAAAAACGGCCCCGACCTTGCCTTCGTCCATGTTAAAGCGCGCGGACTGCCGACAATACAACTCGACTACCGAACTCAAGTCGAGGAGGGTATGGGCATCTACGCTGGCTTCCGATGGGTACGGACGCTCTAACGGCTCCAGGATGGCTTCATCAAGTCACGCCCACACTACAAGCTGGAATAGTGAGCGCTGTGCTGCCATTCGCTTGCAGTACCCCTCATTCTTTTGCAATAAATGTTATGACACAAGGTGGCGCCAGTGGTTCACCTGTGTTTACTTTCAGAGACAGGCGATGTGATTGGCGTGCTCTATGCTGGATTGGACGAGATTGATGTCGCACTAGATAAAAAGACATACTATCGTGTGCCGACTGCAATCAGCTATGTCGTGCCATCTCACTACATTCAAAAGGGATTGGAAGCATGCGCGCATGAACCTAATATTCGAGCTCCGGATGACGCGATGACAATTCCAGAGATGTTAGCAAAGAAAAAACTTTCAAATGCATTTGAGCAAGACAACTATTGGATCGTGAAGGAACAAGGTCCCGATCCGCGAGTTGCTGAGAAGGTCAAATTCGAGCGGGTTTTGGATTCACGGAAGGACAAGAATTGATTGCTGCTCGGTCCGCGACCTCGAGTTAGATAACAGAAAACTCAAGGTACTTGCGTATTCGGGGTCAGTATTCGGCGTCTGAGTGGAAATTCTGTGCGCATTTCGTTTTTTGCGTGCCGAACGCAGATCTGGCGCGAACTCGCGAAATCTAAGCGACCGAGTTTGCGAGCGTGAACAAGCGCACCGAAACCGCCTGCTCACTCCGGCCCCGGCAGCAGCCGATCGGGAAAAGGGGACGCAACCCTCTATTGTCTTCGGCGACCGGCCTGCGGGCGACTGCGGCGTGCCCCTTGCGCGCTAGACGGGACGGCGGCAACCGGAAACAAAGGTTTGCGTCCCCTTCTAGCCTCGCGCTCACCCCGTCCCGGGCAGCAGGCGCGCAGTCCGGCCCGAGAGATAGTCGTGCCCGAGGCTCAGCCATTCGCGCAGCGAGACGTTGAGGAGGTTCAAGCCGCGGCCGAGATTCCGGCCGAAGGCTTCGTCGCCCTCGCCGGCGCGGCGGACGCGCCGGCACGGCTCACGCCAGCGATATATTCCACAGCACGGGGATCGGCATCTCGATGATGCCTTGCACGTTGGCGCGGTGGGCGATCGGCGTGTAGATCTGGCCGAGCGGGATGAACGGGACGAATTCGACCGCGCGCTGCTGGATCTGCTCGGCGACGGCGCGCCGTGTCGCCGCGTCGGGCGCCTGCATCCAATTGGCGCGCAGGGTCTCGATGCGCTCGTCGCAGGCCCAGCCGAACCAGCCCTGGGGCACGCCCGAGGCGTCGCGCCCGCACGGGCTCGCGAGCGGGAAGCTGGTGAGCGGGTTGTTGAGCTCGACGCCGAGCGAGCGCGTGTGGAAGATGTTCCAGCCGCCTTGCGCGGGGGCCTCGCGCCGCGCGCGCCGCGCGAAAGCCGTCGCGAGATCGCTCGATTGCACGTCGACCGTGCAGCCGATCGCGCGCAGGTTCTGCACCGTCACCAGCGTGATGGCGCCGAGCATGGCGTTGTCGCTGGGATGGAGCACGACGATGGGCTCGCCGCGATAGCCGGCTTCCTGCATGAGCTGGCGCGCGCGCTCGCGGTTGGCGCGGCGATAGGTCTCGGTGCCGGCTTCGCTGCCCATCGGCGAGCCGCACACCATATAGGCGTGGCACGCTTTCCAATTGGCGGCGTCGCCGGCGGCAACGCGCAGATAGTCCGGCTGCTCGACCAGCGCCATCAGCGCCTGGCGCGCGCGCACGTCGCTGAACGGCGGATGGAGATGGTTGGGGCGGATATAGGCCATCCAGCCCTGCGGATCGATGTTGCGCACCATGACATCGCGCGCCGAGCGCAGTGCTGCCAACGCATCGAGCGGCGGCGTGTTGACGATGTCGACCTCGCCCGCGATCAGCGCGTTCACTTGCGTCACCGGGTCGGCCATGATCTGCCATTCGACGCGCTCGACGCGCGCGACCTTGGCGCCGGCGAAGCCGTCGGCCGGCTCGCCGCGCGGCTGGTAGTCGGCGAAACGCGTGTAGACGATCTTGGCGCCGGGCTGGGATTCGCGCGGCTGGTGGACATAGGGGCCGGAGCCGACCGAGACCGCGAGCGCGGTGTTGGGGTCGGTCTTCGCGTCGCTCTCGCGCATGATGAGGCACGGGCTGGCCGAGACCTTGGCGAGCGAATCGAGCACGAGCGCGTAAGGCTGCTTGAGCCGCATGCGGAAACTGCGGTCGTCGAGCGCGTCGAAATCCTCGACCGCGGCCATCATCCGCCGCCCCATCACGTCGCGCGCGCCCCAGCGGCGGATCGACGCGATGCAGTCGGCGGCGCGCACCGGCTGGCCGTCATGGAATTTGAGGCCCGCGCGCAACCGGAAGTTGTGAGCCTTTCGGTCGGCCGAAACTTCGTGCTGCTCGACCATCTGCGGCCGCGGCGTGAGCTTGTGGTCCATGGCGAACAGCGTGTCGTAGACCATGTAGCCGTGCTGGAGCGTGCTCAAGCCGGTGTTGACGATCGGATCGAGCACGCGCACGTCGAATTCGGGGACGAAGCGCAAGGTCCGGGCGCGCGCCTGCGCGAAGGCGCGTCGGGCTGGCCCGACGATGGCGGGTGTAGCGAGCGCGGCGGCGCCCGCGAGAACGGAACGGCGGCGGATCGTGGTCATGGCTTCCCCTCAGCCGACGCCCGGATAGGGAAAGCGGGCGTGGAATCGCTTGGCGGCGTCGGCGAACTGGCGCCGCACCATCGGCTCGAACGCTTCGAGCGGCATGGCGTCGTAGTTCGGATCGAAGCAGTTCTGATCGTAGCGCTCACAGAAGCGCATCGCGGCTTCGTATTGCGGATGGCCGTGGAACTTGTCGGCGGCTTTGATGTCGAACGCCGAATGGGTGCGGAACGTCAATTGAAAGACGCCGTGATTCGCAACGATCCAGACCAGCTCGTCCGACAGCACATAGCGCAGCAAATCGCCGGCCATGCGGTCGTGGTTGTAGGGATTGAACCATTCGAACAGGTCGTGAAGCAGCGCGGCGGTCACCACGTCTTCGGGCTCGCCGGCGCGAGAGGCGCGTGACGCCGATTGCAGGCCGTGTTCATAGTGGTTTAGGCCGAACAGCATTTTGGGCGCGTTCTTGCCGGCGCGAAAAAGCTCCAGGACGTCGCGGCCGGCATCGGCCTCGATCCGGGCGCGGCCCTGCGCGGTGAGGCGGACCCATTCCGCGGCCGTCAGGTCGCGGAAATTGTAATGTTCGACCGGTTCGAGGCTGGGCTGGTCTGCCGGCCTCTCGAAAGTGTCCACCGCCGTCCTCCCCGTCGCCGCCGTGGATCGCCACGATACGGCGCCGACTCGAAAAGGCATGCTACTATGGCAAACGGCAACCGACAAGCGGCCGGATCGGCGGGGCAGTGGCCCGGAATTGCGAGATCAAATATTCTCAAGGCGTGGAAAAGGTGACGCAACCTTTTATTGTTGCGTTCGGCGACCGGCCAGCGGGCGACTGCGGCGTGCCCCTTGCGCGCTAGACGGGGCGGCGGCAACCGGAAATAAAGGGCTGCGTCCTCTCTTAGCAATACTCAATTTCCGGCAGCAGATTGATGGTTACATGCAGCGTCCCTGAAATTTCAGTGAACCACAGAGGTGCGGAGGCACAGAGGAAGGCACGGAGGAATTTTTCCGCGCGCCAACGGCGCGATTTTGCTTTCTTCTCCGTGCCGATCGTGGTGAAACTTACTTTCGCGCCCAGGCGAAGCCGCGCGCCGACAGGTGAGGAATTCCGCCGGCCGATGTCACTCCGCCCCCGGCAGCAGCCTGTCGATTTTCCCCGTCACATAATAATGCGCGAGGCTGAGCCATTCGCGCGCCGCGGAATTGAGCAGCGTCAGGCCGCGGCCCAAATTTAGGCCGAAGCCTTCGTCGCCCTCGCCGAGATGGCGGAAATCGACCGGGTAGGGGATGACGCGCCACTCCGCCTTGCGGAACACGCCCACGGCGCGCGGCATGTGCAGGGCCGAGGTGATCAGCACCCAGGTCTCGCCCGGCTTCGGCTTGACGAGATCGCGCGACAGCGCCGCGTTCTCGGCCGTGTCGCGCGATTTGGTTTCGAGGATCAGGCGATGTTCGGCGATGCCGAGTGCGATCAGCAACGGCTTGGCGATTTCGGCTTCGCTCAGCGCTTCCTCGAAAAACAGGCCGGCGCCGCCGGTATAGACCAGCTTCGCCGACGGATAGCGTTCGCCAGTTCGACAAAGGCATGAAGGCGTTCGGCGCGGCCGCTGACGGCGATTTGCTTCAGGGCGTTGGACGGCCGCGTGTCGATCGCGCCGCCGAGGACGATGACGCCATCGACGCGGTCGGGCAGGGCGCGCACGATCGGAAAGCGCGCTTCGAGCGGCACGGCAAGCCACACCGGCAGCGGCGAATAGGCGACGGCCAAAGCTCCGAGCGCCGCCAGCGCAACGAAGAAACGCCCGGTCCGCCGCCAGCGCGTGAATAACAGCAAGGTGCCCAGCACGAGGCAACCGGTCAATGCATTGGCGGGGTTGAAGACCAGCCACAAGGCTTTCGCAACGACGGGCGACATCTTGGACCTCGTGGATGGGAAAGCGGCGGCTGCCTATTTTGAGCCCCAATTGCCGATCTCCGGGAATGGAAAACCTGTAAAATGTTAGGGCGCGATCCGATGCATCAGGATTCGCCGATCAGGCGACGCAACGTCTCGCGCAGCTCGGGCAGGTTCTCCTCGACCGCTCGCCAAACTGTGCGCCGATCCACCATGGCATAGCCGTGCACGAGGATATTGCGGAAGGCGACGATGCGGCCAAGTTCCGGTATAGCACGCGCCAGTTCGGCATCCGCCTTGGCGAGGCGGCCGAGCGCCTCGCCGATGATCTCGAACTGCCGCTCGACAGCGGAGCGGAGCAGGGCGTCGGCCGCGAAATCGTCCCAGCTCTTGCCGCGCGTGAACGCAAGGATCAGATCGGCGGCCTCGCGCGCGTCCCAAAGGTATTTGCGCGGGTCATGCGGCATAAAGCGTCTCGCGCTGGCGCTCGATGCTGGCGCTCAAGTAGGGGTTCACCACCGCGTCCTGCATGACCAAATCGACGCTGCGGCCGAGCAGCGCCTCAAGGCCCTCCTTGAGGCCAAAATAAGCATCGAGCGCGCGCTGCGGCGCCTCGGGCGCGAAGCAGACGAGACAGTCGACATCGCTCCGCGCCGGATCGAAGTCGCCGCGCGCAGCCGAGCCGAACAGATCGAGCCGCCGAACATGAAACCGGCGGCACAGCTCCGCGATCTCCGCCCGCTTCGATGCGATGACCTGCTGCATGTCGCTTTCCCGACCCGTGACCTCGACGCTCTCAGAGAATGCGCCGCGCGTGCTTGGCGCGCAAGGCACCGGAATTTCATTGACAGCGAACGGCGAATTCGAGGCTTCGTTTCCGGCGTTTCATTGCCGCCCTTATGGCGCGTCGGGCTTGCGGCTGCGGCGCGCGCCACGGCGAAACTCGTCGAGCGTCGGCCAATCCTTGGGCCCGCGCAAGAGGCGCGGCACGAGCGTCGCGAGCAGGCCCGCAACGGCGCCGGCGCCGGCGCCGTAGAGCGACCATTCCCAGTGAATGCCGGTGCCCTGGCCGCCGTCGCGCGCGGCGAAGAACACGGCGAGCGCGCCCAACACGGCGCCGACCGCGATATTGCGCAGCGGTCGCAGGAAAATCATGCCGTCGCCACCGGCCGGCAAGCGATCCGTCGGGCCGCGCGCGAAAAAGTCGAACAGGAGTCTGGGAAGACGGTGAGGACAGCGTGCGGGCGCGCCTTGCGCGCGTTGCTTTTTCTCCCCGGCTCCCCGGCTCCTGTGAAAATTCGTCAAATCGGTTTTGCGGACCATGGCAAAATCGAAACAGCGCGCTCACTCCACGGTCACGCTCTTGGCAAGATTGCGCGGCTGGTCGACGTCCGTGCCCTTGATGACGGCGGCGTGGTAGGCGAGGAGCTGGACGGGGATGGCGTAGAGGATCGGCGCCACGAAGGGATCGACGTCGGGCAGCTCGATCGAGGTCAGCGCGATGTCGCCGAGCTTGTCGATGCCCGCCTTGTCGCTGATGAAGATCACCTTGCCGCCGCGCGCCACGACCTCCTGCGATGTTCGACGCGGTCTTGTCGAACAGCTCGTCCGAGGGCGCGACGACGATGATCGGCACGTGCTTCGTCGATCAGCGCGATCGGCCCGTGCTTCATCTCGCCGGCGGCATAGCCTTCGGCGTGGATGTAGGAGATTTCCTTGAGCTTCAGCGCGCCTTCGAGCGCGATCGGGTAAGACGTGCCGCGGCCGAGATAGAGCACGTCGCGCGCCTCGGCTCACGACGTGGGCGATGAGCTTCAATCTGCTTGTCGTGCGCCAAGACCTCGGCGGCGCGCGCCGGCACTTCGGCGATGGCGTGCGACAGATGCGCCTCGCGCTTCTTGTCGATGGCGCCGCGCGCCCGCGCCGTGGCGATCGCGAGACGCGGCCAGCACGGTGAGCTGCGTGGTGAACGCCTTGGTCGAGGCGACGCCGATCTCGGGCCCCGCCTGGGTCGGCAGCACGACATCGGCTTCGCGCGCGATCGAGCTTTCCGGCACGTTGACGACGGCGATGACGTTTTGCCTTTGCTCCTTGGCGTAGCGCAGCGCGGCCAGCGTGTCGACCGTCTCGCCCGATTGCGAGACCACGATGCATGACGCCGCCCTCGGGCATCGGCGCGTTGCGGTAGCGGAACTCCGAGGCGATATCGACGCTCGACCGGCACGCGCGCCACCTGCTCGAACCAATATTTGGCGACGAAGCCGGCATAGAAGGCGGTGCCGCAGGCCGAGATCGTGAAGCGCGGCACCTTGGCGAGATCGAACGGGAAGGCGGGCAGCGTGATCGCGCAGCGTCGCCGGATTGAGATAGCTCGATATCGTGTCGCCGATCACCGCCGGCTGCTCGTAGATTTCCTTGAGCATGAAATGGCTGTGAACTCGCCCTTGCCGGCGAGCGCGCCCGAGGCCGCGGTTTCGCTGATCTTGCGCGTGACCGATTTGTCGCCGGCGTCGTAAATGGCGACGCTTTTCGAGCTGATGACGGCGTAGTCGCCTTCTTCCAGATAGGTGATCTTGCGCGTCAGCGGCGCCAGCGCCATGGCGTCGGAGCCGAGATACATCTCGCCGTCGCCGTAGCCGACCGCGAGCGGGCTGCCGCGCCGCGCGCCGATCAAGAGATCGTGCTCGCCCGCGAAAATGATCGCGAGCGCGAAGGCGCCGTGCAGGCGTTTCAGCGCCGCCGCCACCGCCTCGGCCGGCTTCATCTGCTTGTTGAGATTGTCGGTGATGAGATGGGCGACGACTTCGCTGTCGGTCTGCGCTCTCGAATTTGTGGCCGGCGGCCGCGAGCTCGGTCTTGAGTTCCTGGAAATTCTCGATGATGCCGTTGTGGACGATGGCGCACGCGCTCGGTGGCGTGCGGGTGGGCGTTGGTTTCGTTGGGCACGCCGTGCGTCGCCCAGCGCGTGTGGCCGATACCGACGGTGCCGGCGAGCGGGCGCTCCTGCAGCTTGGTTTCGAGCCGCGCCAGCTTGCCCTCGGCGCGCCGGCGCTTGATGGTGCCGTCGATCAGCGTCGCGATGCCGGCCGAATCGTAGCCGCGATATTCGAGCCGCCGCAGTCCTTCAACAAGCAGCGGCGCCACTTCGCGCTTGCCGATAATGCCGACGATGCCGCACATGAGCGCCTGCCTCCTCAATCGTCCTTGGTTTCGGCGCGCGCGCGCGCGAGCGCGGCTTTTTCCGCGCGTTTCTTGACGCGGTAGCGCTCGGCGCCGCCGGGAATTTCGCGATGCTCGCCGCGCGTGAGGGCGAGCGCGTCCGGCGCCACGTCGCGCGTGATGACGCTGCCGGCGCCGATGATGGCGCCGCTCGCCCACCGTGACCGGCGCCACCAGCGCCGTGTTCGAGCCGATGAAGGCGCCGTCCTTGATGATCGTCTTGGATTTCAGGAACCCGTCATAGTTGCAGGTGATCGTGCCGGCGCCGACATTGACCTTGGCGCCGATTTCGGCGTCGCCGATATAGGTCAGGTGATTGGCCTTGGCGCCGGGCCCGAAGCGCGCGTTCTTCGCCTCGACGAAATTTCCGATATGGACGCCGGCTTCGAGCCGCGTGCCGGGGCGCAGCCGGGCGAAAGGACCGACGACGGCGCCGGGCCCGATCTCCGCGCCCTCGATATGCGCAGAAGGCGCGAATCTCGGCGCCGTTGAGCACGCTGGCGCCGGGGCCGAACACGACATTGGGCCCGATCGTCACGTCGTTGCCGATGCGCGTGTCCCAGGACAGGAACACGCTGGCGGGATCCGTCATCGTGGCGCCGCCGGTCATCGCGGCGCGGCGCAGCCGCTCCTGCATCGCGGCTTCGGCGCGCGCCAGGTCGTTGCGGTCGTTGATGCCTTGCAGCTCCGCTTCCGGCGCCTCGATGTGGACGGCGCGCAACCGGCGCTTGCGCGCGAGCGCGACGATGTCGGTGAGATAATATTCGCCCTTGGCGTTCTTGTTGCCGACTTGGTCGAGCAGCTCGAACAGGATTTCGCCGTCGACGGCCATGACGCCGGAATTGCACAGGCCGATGCGGAGCTGCTGCTTGGTCGCGTCCTTGGCTTCGACGATGGCGCGGAGCGCGCCGTCGGCGCCGAGCACGAGGCGTCCGTAGGCGCCGGGATCGGCCGGCCGGAAACCGAGCACGACGATCGCCGGCTTGGCGGGCTTGGCGCGCGCGGCGATCATCGCTTCCAAGGTCGCGAGCGCGATCAGCGGCGTGTCGCCGAACAAGATCAGCGCCGTGCCGCGGAAATCCTTGAGCTTGCCGCGCGCCGCCTTGACCGCGTCGGCGGTGCCGAGCTGAAGCGCCTGGCGCGCGGTCGCGGCCGGCGCCACGGCGGCTTCGACTTGCGGCATGTCGGGGCCGACGACGACGACGACGCGCGACGCGCCGAGCGCGCGCACCGTGTCGAGCACGTGCAAGACCATGGCGCGGCCGGCGATCGGGTGCAGCACCTTGGGCAGGGCGGATTTCATCCGCGTGCCCTTGCCGGCGGCCAGGACGATGGCGGCGACGTCGTGACGGCTCATGGCGGGCTCTGGGCGTATCCTTGAAAAATCGTAAATCCGGCGTTGGCGGCGCAATGTGCCATAGCGCCGCCGCGCCGTCCAACGCGCAAGATTTCGCCGATTAGGTTGAGATTCGGTAATTTTTCCTCGCGCCTCGGACAGGTTCGCCGCGCGCGGGGCGGCGGCGGAGCGATTGACAGTGGTCGGGCAGGCTTCTTATATCCATACGGCCTTGGCAATGGGTGCGTAGCTCAGCGGAAGAGCATCGTCTTCACACGGCGGTGGCCGCAGGTTCGATCCCTGCCGCACCCACCATGGCTCCCGCTTTATCGAATTGTTGACATTTCGTGGCATGATTCGCGGCCGATGGAGCGACATGCGTTGACACATCCGCGCCACAATGTCCCCGTAGCTTTCGAGAATCGATCGGGGGACAAGAGACAACGGTCTGCGGCCGGAAAGAATGGGCGCGGCTTCTTCTTATCGCCCGGTCGGCACGCCGAATATCTTGGAGCAATATCCGAATGAAATGGCTGAAGCGCATCTCGATCGGAACGGGCGTGGCGGTCGGCCTGCTGCTCGCGCTGGCCTTTGCCGTGCCGCTGCTGGTTCCGACCGCGACCTATAAGGAGCAGATTCAATCGCGCGTGAAGGCGGCGACGGGCCGCGACATCGTCCTGCACGGCGACGTCAAGCTCTCGATCCTGCCGTCGCTGTCGCTGTCCGCAAAATACGTGACCTTCGCGAACCGCGCCGGCGCCGCGGAGAAGGACATGGTCAACCTCAAGGAGCTGGATTTGCGCCTGCAATTGGCGCCCCTCCTCAGCGGCCGGATCGAGGTCGACGAGCTGGTTCTGCACCGGCCTGAAATTTTTCTCGAAATCGACAAGGAGGGGCGGCCGAACTGGATCTTCGATCGTCCGGTCGATGCGATCGCGGGCAAGGAGGCGAAGCCGCCCGAGACCGGCCGCGGGCCGCCGCCGAGCGGGGCCAAATCGCGCTTCGAGACTCTGCGCAGCGCCCAGGTCACCGACTTGCGCATCGTCGATGGCCGCATCCGCTACAGCGACGCGCGCAGCGGCGAAAAGTTCGAGCTGTCGAAGGCCAATCTTTCGCTGGCGCTGCCGGGCGGCAATCGTCCGGTGCGCATCGAGGGCGATATCGAAACCAACGGGCAGAAAGTGCGGTTCAAGACCGCGCTCAGCGCGCCCGAGGACGCGCTCGACGGCAAGCCGGCGGATTTCGTGTTCGATGCGCAGACGGTTCATTCGGCCTTGAGCGTCGCCGGCAAGGTGCAGCTCGGCGTGCTGCCGCGGGTTTCGACCAAGATCAAGCTCGATATCGCTTCGCTGCGCGACGTCGCCGAATGGCTCGGCCTCAAACTCGCGAAGGGCCCGCTGCTGGGCAAGCTTGCCCTGACCGCCGATCTCGACGGCTCGACCGAAAGCATCTCGCTCGCCGGTCTCACGCTCAAGCTCGACGATCTGACCGCGACGGGCGGATTCACCATGGGTCTCGGCACCGCACCCCTGGTGCGCGCCAATCTGCATGTCGCGTCGCCCTATGGGCGCCTGTCGTTCAACGGCGCCGGCACCGGCGGCGCGAAACCGTCGGTGAGCGGCCGCCTCGTGCTCGACATTCCGTCGGTGCGCAAGACGGCGCTCGCGTTCGGCACAACATTGCCGGCCGGCGCCACCTTCGGCCCGCTCGCGCTCAGCGGCACCATGATCGCATCGCCCGCCGGCATCGCGGTCAGCGGCTTCACGCTCAAGATGGACAAGGTCGAGGCCTCGGGCGATATCGGCCTGGGCTTTGCCGCGGTGCCGATCGTTCGCGGCACCGTCACGATCCCCCAGCTCGATCTCAATCCCTATCTGGCGAGCGCGCCGGCGAATGGCGACAAGTCGGTGGCACCGGGCGCGTCGGTCGGTATGCGGCCCGCCGCGCCGCCGCCGGGCGGTCCGTCGGCGATGGCGGCCAATCCCTTGCGCGTCGTCGATGCCGACGTGACGCTCAACGCGCGCGCCGTGCGCTTTCAAACCCACGCGATCGACGAAGCCGAGATCGGCATTCGATTGCAAGACGGCGCGCTGGCGCTGGTTCTCACCCGCATCGCCGCCTATCGCGGCACGGTCCGCGGCGTGGTGAACGTCAGTCTGGCGCGCGGCCTGTCGATCGCGCCGAACCTCAAGATCGCGGGCGTCGACATGCAAGCCTTGCTGGCGGCGCTCGGCGGCGGCAATCGGCTGAGCGGGACGCTGCACAGCGACATCAACGTCACGGCGGCCGGGAACAATGCCGAGGCGCTCCTCGGCAGCCTCGCCGGGCAAATGTCGTTCCGCGTCGTCAACGGCGCCATTCGCGGCAGCAATGTCGGCAGCGTGGCGCGCGCCGTGACCGATATCCGCAACCCGCTGGAAATCGTCCAAGCGCTGAAGCGCGCGACCGAGGCATTGAACAGCTCGGATGCCAACCAGCGCACCGAGTTCAGCGAAATGTCCGCGAGCTATAGCGGCAGCCAGGGCACATTCTCGACCGGCGACATGCGCCTGGCGGCGCCGCTCATGCGCATCGAAGGGTCCGGCACCGTCTCCCTGGCCAGCCAACAGCTGAACAAGCGAATCCTGGTCCGCGTGGTGCCGACCTTGCAGGGCCAGGGCAGCGAATTCGCCAAGCTCGGCATTCCGATCCCGATCCGCGTTGCCGGCACCTTCGGCAACCTCCGCTACGGCCTCGACGACGCGGGCCTTGCCGACGACGTGAAGAAAAGGAGCGGCGAAATTCTCAAGGAAGCCATCAAGGCCCCGGCCGATCTCCTGAAGAAGCCCGGCGATTACATCAATCAGATGCTGCGGCGCTAGATCTTGTCTTCCTAACTGCGCGCCAGGCGCAGCACGGTGTAACTCCAATCGAGAATGTCGAACACGCGCGCGACATAGTGATCGCGCGCGACGAGCCGCGCATCGTCGCCCAGCAGGTTGAGCTCGAGCACGTCGATCATCGTCTCAAGCCGCCGGCTGTGCACGCCGAACGCGCGTTGCACCGGATCGGCGACGATGCCGGCGAAGGCGGTGAGTGCGGCCAGCGGAACGAGCATGCCCGCGAAGACGCCGGCATAGATCAGCGGCGGCGCCGAAACGGCCACGCCGCCATACCAGAGTTTGCCGAGCCAGGGGCCCAGCAACAGGCCCGATGCCGCCGCCTTGTGCGCGACCGCGCTGGCGACGGCGCCCGACAGCGTCGCCATCCCGGGCGTGAATTGGTGATAGGCGGCGAAGCCGATCGCGGCGGAAAACAAGCTCGCCACGACATCGGCGGCGGCGGCGCGGCTGCCGGCATAGCCCGCCATGGCGTCCTCGATCTGGCGGCGGAACTCCGCGTCGCCGGCGCGCGCGCGGATCGCCTGCAGCACGGCGCCGATATGCGCGCCGAGGCGCGCATCGCCGAGGATGGCCTCGGCCAAGGCATCGCGCTCCGAGCGCCGGCTGCCCAAGGCGGCGGGCAGCTCGAGCAAGTCGGTGCGGATGCGCCATTCGATCTCGCGGCCGACATCGGTCGCCAGGAACAGGTCGATCGCGCCGAGCTTCCGGGCCAATTGCGTGTGCCCGGCGCGGCGCAGGGCGAAGGCCGAAAGGTTCTTGCCGGCGGTGGCGAGGCTGGCCGCGACGTTGATCGGCGCGCGCACCAGGTCGTAGCCGAGCGCATGGCGATGCAGATCGAGCGATCCTTTCAGCGAAAAATGCCGGTCGACGAAACCCGGTATCCGCGCGCGGCGATCGGCGATGTAGCGGCGAATGCCCGACGCGACGATGTCGCGCGCGGTCCCGCGATCGAGCTGCGGGAGCGGGAAGGTGTCGGCGGCCATGGGCGCTGCGTCTTGCGGCATGACCCGAGAATCTAGTTCGCCATTGTGACATAGTGTAGGCAGGCGGCGGGCAACCGCCTTTCACCCGAGGGATCCGAGACCATGCGAAATTTCAGAGGTTTGGCGCGAGGCGCCGTCGTCGCGTTGCTGTCGTTCTCGAGCGCGGCGGCCCTGGCCGAACAGCCGCGGCGCTGGCTGCTGTCCTACGAGGTGCTATCCTCGCAGCACGCCGTGCCCGAGGCGAAGCGGAACGCGCCCTATGCCGCCAAGGAGACGCTGACGCGCGATGCGCTGGCGCGCCTGGTGCCGAAAATTTTCACCGCCTTGGGTGCCGCGCCGGCCTCAATCTCGTCGCGCACCGGCCCTGGCGGCTACAAGGACGCGGTGAACCCGGCGATCCAGAGCGACTTCCCCGCCGCCAAATCGGGCGCGCGGCGCCTCGCGGCCGGGCTCGGCTTCGTGTTCGAACAATGGTCGGTGCTGATGTCCGATCTTTCGCCGGAAAAGGGCGAAACCAACTACGTGTCGGTCACCGTCACCCGCGGCGCGCTGACCCCGGCCCGCGCCGAGCTCTATTTCGCCCATGCGCGCTGGGAGCTTTCGAGCAACAAGCTGGGCTTCGGCTCGTTCGGCAATCGCATGATCTTTCTCAACATCGGCACCGGCATCGGCGACGCGGAGTTTCTCGCCGGGCTGAAGCGCGCGGCGGCGGCGCAGCCCGCCTTGCCGCTGCAAGTCAGCGGCCCGCACCCGGCGCGCGCCGTGTTCGTCGAAAACGATTGGCCGAAGGCGAAGGATGGCGAGGACTACCGGCGTGTGTTCGATGCCGGCGCGCCCAAGGCCGTCGAAGCGCTGCGCCAATTGCGCGACGAGCACCGCCGCGCGGTGAAGCGCTGGGCGGAGGGGCAGTAGCGGCGGCGTTACGTCCGCACCTGCAGCACGTGGCCGACGAGATCGCGCCACGTGCCGAGCAGCCGCGCCCGCTCCGCCGCCGGCATCGCCGGCTCGAAGCGCTTCTCGCATTGCCAGCCGGCGGCGGCTTCGTCGAGCGAGCCGTAGAGGCCGGCGCCGAGCCCGGCGAGCAGGGCGGCGCCGAGCGCGGTGCTTTCGATCGTGCGCGGACGCTCGACCGGCATGGCGAGAATATCGGCGAGGAATTGCAGCAGCCAGTCGTTGCGCGCCATGCCGCCATCGACGCGGAGGCGCCGCGCGCCGCCGCCGCCCGCGTCCATCGCCGCAACAAGGTCGTTGGTCTGATAGGCGACGGCCTCGAGCGCGGCGCGCACGATCGCGGCTTTGCCCACGTCGCGGCGCAAGCCGAAAATCGCCCCCGATGCGGCCGGATCCCAATAGGGCGCGCCCAGGCCGGTGAAGGCCGGGATGAAGTAGACGCCGCGGTTGCCCGGCAAAGCGGCGGCGAGGCGTTCGGTTTCGGCCGCGTCTTGCACCAGGCCGAGTTCGTCGCGCAGCCACTGGATCGCGGTTCCGGCATTGAACACAGCACCCTCGACCGCGTAAGTCGCCTTGCCGTCGAGGCGCCATGCAACCGTGGCGAGCAGGCCTTTCGCCGGCACGGGCCGCGTCTCGCCGGCATTCATCAGCACGAAGGCGCCGGTGCCGAAGGTGCTCTTGATCATGCCGGGCTCGAAGCAGGCCTGGCCGAAGGTCGCCGCCTGCTGGTCGCCGGCGATGCCGCGGATCGGAATCGCCTCGCCGAGCAGCGCGGCCTCGGCCATGCCGAAATCGCCGGCGCTGTCGCGCACCTCGGGCAGCAGCGCGCTGGGAATGTCGAACAGCGCCAGCAGCTCGTCGCTCCAGGCCTGGCGCCCGATGTCGAACAGCATGGTGCGCGAAGCGTTGCTGGCGTCGGTCGCGTGCACCTTGCCGCCGGTCAGGCGCCACAACAGGAAGCTGTCGATGGTGCCGAAGGCGAGCTCGCCGCGCATCGCCGCCGCCCGGGCGCCCGCGACATTGTCGAGCAGCCAGGCGAGCTTGGTCGCGGAAAAATACGGATCGGCGACGAGGCCGGTGATCTCGCCGATGCGCCGGTCATGGCCTTGCTCGACGAGCCGGCGGCATTGCGGCGCGGTGCGCCGGTCCTGCCAAACGATGGCGTTGGCGACGGGTTTGCCCGTCTTGCGGTTCCACAGCACCGTGGTTTCGCGCTGGTTGGCGATGCCGATGGCGGCGACGCGGTCGTCGGTTTCGTCGAGCACGGTGCGCGCCGCGGCCAGGGTCTTGCGCCAGATTTCCTCGGCGTCGTGCTCGACGAGCGGCTCGCCGCCGGCGGGCCCGTAAAGCTGCGTGATGTCGTGCTGGGCGCGCGCGATCTCGTTGCCGCGGAGATCGAAGCTCATCGCGCGCGTGCCGGTGGTTCCTTCGTCGATGGCGAGCAGGGCGGCCATGGCCGCATATTGGCCGAGCCGCGCGGCTTGTCCAAGCGGCCTGCGACGATAGGATGCGCCGCCAGGGGGCACGGGGCGTGAGCGCGGATATTTTCGATCTTCTCATCGTCGGCGGCGGCATCAACGGCGCCGGCATCGCGCGCGACGCGGCGGGGCAGGGCCTCTCGGTCCTGCTGGTCGAGCAACGCGATCTTGCCAGCGGCACGTCCTCGGCGAGCAGCAAGCTGATCCATGGCGGGCTGCGCTATCTCGAATACGGCGAATTCCGCCTGGTGCGCGAGTCGCTGAAGGAACGCGAAGTGCTGCTGCGGCTCGCGCCGCATCTGGTGCGGCCGCTGCGCTTCGTCCTGCCGCACGACCGAAACCTGCGGCCCGCCTGGATGATCCGGCTCGGCCTGTTTCTCTACGATCATCTCGGCGGGCGCGACACGCTGCCGGGCAGCCGCGGCCTCGATCTCCGCGCCGGCGCCGACGGCACGCCGCTGCAAGAACGCTTCCGCCGCGGCTTTTCCTACGCCGATTGCCGGTGCGACGATGCGCGGCTGGTGATCGCCAACTGCCTCGACGCCGCCGCGCGCGGCGGCGCGATCCGGCCGCGCACCGAATTGCTGGCGGCGCGCCGGATCGACGGCGTTTGGGAAGCGGCGCTGGGCGGCGCGGCGGCGTCCGAAACCGTGCGCGCCCGCGCCCTCGTCAACGCCGCGGGTCCGTGGGCCGGCGCGCTCGACGAACGCATCGCGGCCCGGCCCGGCGGCGCCAAGTCGAAGAAGCTCAAGCTGGTCAAGGGCAGCCACATCGTCGTCGATCGCGTGCATGAGGGCGAGCAGGCCTATATTCTGCAAAACGACGACAAGCGCGTGGTTTTCCTGCTGCCCTATCTCGAGCGCTATTCGCTGATCGGCACCACCGACATCGCCTACGAAGGCGATCCCGCGTCGGTCGCGATCGATCGCGCCGAGACGGATTACCTGATCGCGGCCGTCAACCGCTTCCTGCGCCGGCCGGTCGCGGCCGAGGCGGTGCGCTGGGCCTATGCCGGCGTGCGGCCGCTCTATGACGACGGCGCGGTCAGCGCCACGGCGGCGACGCGCGACTATGTGTTCGATCTCGACGCGCCGCCCGGGGGCGCGCCGCTGCTGACGATTTTCGGCGGCAAGCTCACGACCTATCGCCGGCTTGCCGAGCACGCGATGGCGAAATTATTGCCGGCGCTGAAGCGCGTGCCGCGCGCCTGGACGGCGACGGCGCCGCTCGCCGGCGGCGACATGCCGGGCGGCGATTTCGCGGCCTTCGCCACGGCGCTTGCCGGCGAGTATCCGTCATTGCCGGCGCCGCTGCTGCGCCGCTATGCGCGGCTCTACGGCACGCGCGCGCGGCTTCTGCTCGACGGCGCCGTGGCCGCCGCCGATCTCGGCGAAGATCTCGGCGCCGGCCTGCACGCGCGCGAAGTCGATTTCCTCCGCCGCACCGAATGGGCCACGACCGCCGACGACATCCTGTGGCGGCGAACGAAGCTCGGATTGGAACTTCCAAGCGAGGCGCGCACCCGCCTCGACGATTATCTGGCGTGCATTCCGTAGGGGCGGGTCTCCGACCCATAGGCGCTAACATAAGGGATTGACCGACGGAATCGGGTTGTGATTCAAGATGGGATGCAACCTGATATAGCGAGCGACGCAGCGTGGAACGCGATGCGGCCGCGATTGCCGACGGCGGCGGAATTGGCGGCGTCGGCGCTTGAGCACGGAGCGCTGATTCGCCAGCGCGGGATCCGCGATGCCGAGACGCTGCTGCGTCTGGCCTTGAGCTACGGCGCCTGCGGCCTGAGTTTGCGCGGGGCCGCGATGTGGGCCGAAGCCGCGGAGCTGGCAAGCGTGTCGAACGTGGCGCTGTTGAACCGATTGCGCGGCTGCGCGCCGTGGCTGGCGACGATCGCGGGCCATATGCTGTCGTCGCGCGTGTCGGGGCCGGCTAGCGTGGCGGCGGCGGCGGCGAGCCATCGCGTGCGCTTGGTCGACGCGACGACGTTGTCGGCGCCGGGCAGCGGCGGGGCCGATTGGCGCGTGCACGTGGCCTACGACCTCGTCGCGCAGCGCACCACGGCGATCGCGCTGAGCGATGGCCGGGGCGCCGAGAGCTTGTGCAACTTCGAATGGGCGCCGGGCGATCTCGCGATCGGCGACCGGGGCTATGCCAAGGCCCGCGATCTGGCGGCGGTGGCGCAGGCGGGCGCGGATTTCATCGTGCGCACCGGCTGGAACGCGTTCCGGCTGCGCGCCCGCGACGGCGCGCCGTTCGATCTCTTCGCATCGCTTGACCGCGTGCCCGAGCTGGGCGACGCCGCGTTCGAGATCGCCGTCGCGCTCAACCGCGCCGACACCCAGTGGCTGCCGGCGCGCCTCGTCGTCTGGCGCAAAAGCGCGGCCGACGCCGAGGCGAGCCGCGACCGGCGTCAGGGCAAGGCCGTGCAGCCGGAGACGCTCAAGGCGGCGGGCTATATCTTGCTGATCACGTCGCTCGAACGCGACGCCGCCGCCGACATCCTCGCGCTCTATCGCCTGCGCTGGCAGATCGAACTCGTCTTCAAGCGCCTCAAGAGCCTGCTCGATCTCGGCGCGCTGCCGGCCAAGGACCCCGATCTCGCCCGAACATGGATCTACGCCAAGCTGATCGCGGCTTTGCTGCTCGAGGATGTCACCCACGACATCCTCGACATTGCCCCTGAGGACGCTGCATCGCCCGCCCGCCCCATCTCGCGCTGGCGCCTGCAACGCGCCCTGCTTAGCGCCATCCTCGGCGCCATCGCCGTCATGCAGATTGCGCGGCGTATCTCAGTCTCATGCCGCGTCTCCGACGCCATCTCGCCGAGCCGCCGCGACGACGAAAACGACAATCTCTCCCCACCGGTCTACGCTTATGCTAGCGCTATGGGTCGGGGACCCGCCCCTACGAATGACATGACGCGACGGCCGCGCCCCTACGCCGCGCGTTTCAGCGACAGGTTGTGATTGCCGCTGGCGGAGGATTGGCAATAGCGGCCGTATTCCTTGGCCTCGATCCTGCCGCCCATCGCTTCGAGCGCGCCGAGGAAGAGCGCGAGGACGCGGCCGCCCATTTCGGCGACGACGTCCTCGGCGTAGTCGGGAAACCATTGCTTGGCTTCGGCGATTTTCCCGGCCACCAGGAGGTCGATGAATTTTCGGTCGGCGGCGACGCGCTCGGGCGAAGGCCACAGGGCGGGGCCGCGCACCAGCTTGTGGGCGAAGCTCGTGGACGCGGCGAGGACGACGCGGCGCCCGGTTTTCCGCGCCGCGGCGTCGATCGCGGCGCCGACCTTGGCGCATTCCGCGATGTCGGCCGAGAGCACGGTCGGCACGCTGATGACGGGAATCTCAGCCTCGGGATCGAGATAGTGGATCGGCACCCAGGTGCCGTAATCCCAATTGTAATGCGGCGTCGCATTCTCGACGCAGGGCAGGCCGAGCGCCGCGATCTCGTCCTTCATCGCGCGCGCGAAAATCGGATCGCCCTTGTAACGATAGGGCGCGCCAGGGATGAGATCGGGCGCTTCCTCGGCGACGCACACGCCCTTCTGCTCGGCCTGGACGCAGGCGTGCCAATTGAAGGTGCTGACATAGTGCGTCGAGTTGATGACGATGAGATCGGGCTTGGGCGTGTCGCGCCTGATATCCTCGCCCATCGCGATGCAGCCGTCGATCAGCGGCAGGCCGAATTCCGGCGCCGTGTCGCGAAAGCCCAGCCGCGGCGCGTGCGGAACCACGATGCAACGATAGATGCCACCGGCCATTCTGGTTTCCTCTTGGGTGCGGGCCGCTCGGTTGCGGGACGGGAACGGCGCGATGATATACCAAACCGATGCCGATGCCAGCGCGGCGCCTATTCCGCCCGCGCCAGGGCCTGCTTCAGGCGCAGCGTTTCCGCCTTCATCACCGTGACGCGCACCGTCGCGGCACCTTGTCGCTCGAAGCCGAGCGCGCGGGCCGCGGCGCGCGACACGTCGATGATGCGATTGCCGGCGAACGGGCCGCGGTCGTTGATGCGCAACAGCGCGCTCTGTCCGGTCGCGACATTGGTCACGCGCACGATGGTGGGCATGGGCAAGGTCGGATGCGCCGCCGTCATGCCGTTCATGTCGAAGCGCTCGCCGCTGGCGGTGCGCCGGCCATGCAGCTCGGCGCCGTACCACGAAGCCCGGCCGGTGCGGTCGTAGTCGAGATTTTCCGCCGGATGGTGCCAGCGCCCGCCGATCTGATACGGGCGGCCGACGATGTAATTTTGGCTCGAGCTGTGTTTGCCGGGCGCGGCGACCTGCGTGTTTTCGCGCGCGCCGGCGCAGCCTTGCAGGGCAGCAGCGGCGATGGCGGCCGCGATCCAGGCCGGTAACCGGGTTCGATGCGGCATTGTTCGACGCTCCTCGCCATGACGGTGCCCGCTTGCATAGCGCCGCAAGGGTTCACAAACCATGTAGGCGAAACGCCACGAAACTTGAAAGGCCCGGTGCTATAGTGAAAAAACCGTTCAACCCAGGAGTGCCGAATTTGCCGATGGTTTCAAGCGCGATGCGGCGGATCGCCGTCGCCATGTTCGTTGTGCTGGCCCAGCCGGCCGCGGCGCAAAGCATTTCGGACGCGATCGCCAGCGGCGACGCGGACTTGAAGGCCGGCCGCGCCGCCGAGGCCGTGCCGCACTTCCGCCGTTCGATCGAGGCCGGCGCCGCAGGCGTCGAGCGGGTGCGCGCCTTGCACGGCCTGGCGCGGGCGCTCATCGCGGTCAACGATCTCGCCGGCGCCGAGGCCGCGGTCGATCAGGCCTTTGCCCATATCGTCAAGACCTTCGGCGAGGATCATCTCGCCGTCGCCGGCAACCGCTATCTCTACGGCGTGCTGCGGCTGCGGCGGCACAACGACCGGACCGGGGCGCAGGACGCGTTCGCCCACGCGACGCGCATCCGCAACGCCAAGGTCAGGGCCTGGCTGCACGCGGCCGGCGTCAACGGCCCTGTCCAGCACGCGGCGTCGGGCATCGTATTTTTCGAGCGCGCCGGCGCCTTGCTCCAATTCCGCCGAGACATCAACGACGACGAGGGTTTCAACGTCAGCATCGGCTACCGCGCCGATGGGCCGAACGGCGGCGTCAGCGTCACGCTCTACATCTACCGGCCCGAGGGCGAGATCGACGCCGTGTTCGGCCAGGAAATCGCCGGCATCCGAAATTTCAACCGGCAGGCGGCGATGCAGAAACGCGGAAATTATTCGTTCGACATTGCCGAGCGCAGGATCGAGGGCCGCGAGGCGCGCTTCGAATATCTCGCCGAGAGCGGGCCGGTGGCGACGCGCCTGCTGCTGTTCCGCTCGCGCGCCGACACCGTCAAGCTGCGCGTGATCTATCGCCCGGCGGACACGGCTTTTGTCGACAAGCAAATCGGCGAATTGCTGCGCTCGCTGCAGTGGCCGAAATAGGCCGCGCCATGGCGCGCCAATCGCCGCCGCCGCTCTGGCCGCCGAAAGCGCCGGGCTTCGCCGTGCCCAAGGGCGCGTGGGACTGCCATTTTCACATCTTCAGCCCGATCGATCGCGCCGCGCTGGTGCCGGCGCGGGTCTACGATCCGCCGGAAGCGTCGCTCGCCGATGTCGCGCGCCTGCATGACCGGCTGGGGCTGGCGCGCGGCGTCATCGTGCAGGGCGCGGTTTATGGCACCGACAATGGCGTGCTGCTCGCCGCATTGCGCGCCGGCCAGGGCCGCTATCGCGGCATTGCCGTGGTCGGCCCCGACGTGACGGATCGCGCGCTCGACGAGCTGGCCGAGGCCGGCGTGCGCGGTCTGCGCGTCAACGTGCTCTATGGCGGCGGCGTCGGCTTCAAGGTCGGGCAGGCGATCGAACCCAAGGCGCGGGCGCGCGGCCTGCACATCCAATTGCTGATCGATATTGCGAAACCGGACGTGCCCTGGGACTGGCTCGAACGCGCGAGCGTGCCGCTCGTCTTCGATCATTACGGGCATTTCGATGCGTCGCTCGGCGCTCGGTCGCCGGGCTTTCAAAAAATGCTGCGCCTCGTGCGCGACGGCCGCGCCTGGGTCAAGATTTCCGGCCCGACGCGCATCAGCCGGCGTCCGCCGCCGCTGCACGAGGACGTGCAGCCGCTCGCCGACGCCCTCGTCGCGGCAGCACCCGACCGCCTCGTCTGGGGCACCGACTGGCCCCACGTCGCGCTCTGGGACGGCACCACGCCCGACGACGGCGACCTGCTGAACGACCTCGCGCGCTGGGTTCCGGATGAGGCGGCGCGGCGCAAGGTGTTGGTGGAGAATCCGATGCGTCTTTACGAATCAAAGGCGCAATGACCGACGCCCGCTGGCAATTCTGGATCGATCGCGGCGGGACGTTTACCGACATCGTGGCCAAGCGGCCCGACGGCGCGCTGGTGACGCACAAGCTGCTGTCGGAAAATCCCGAGCGCTATCGCGACGCGGCGCTCGAAGGCATTCGCGCGCTGCTCGGCGTGGCGCCGGGCGCGCGCATTCCGGCGGAGCGCATCGCGGCCGTGAAGATGGGCACGACGGTCGCGACCAACGCGCTGCTGGAGCGGAAGGGCGAGCGCACGCTGCTGGTCATCACCAAGGGTTTCGCCGATCAGCTCCGCATCGCCTACCAGAACCGGCCCAAGCTGTTCGTGCGCCAGATCGTGCTGCCCGAGCTGCTGTATGAGCGCGTCGTCGAAGTCGCCGAGCGCGTGACGGCGCAGGGCGAAGTATTGACGCCGGCTCGATCTCGGCCGCCGCGCGGCGCGACCTCGAAGCGGCTTACGGGACCGGCATCCGCGCCGTCGCCATCGTCTTCATGCATGGCTACCGCTTTCCGGCGCATGAGAAAGCCGTCGCCGAGCTGTGCCGCGAGATCGGCTTCACGCAGATCTCGGTCTCGCACCAGGTGAGCCCGCTGATGAAGCTGGTCGGGCGCGGCGATACCACCGTTGTCGATGCCTATCTCTCGCCGATCCTGCGCCGCTATGTCGATCAAGTTGCCGCCGAGCTGGGCGAAGCGCGGCTCATGTTCATGCAGTCGAATGGCGGCCTCACCGATGCGCGGCGCTTCCAGGGCAAGGACTCGATCCTGTCCGGCCCGGCGGGCGGCATCGTCGGCGCGGTGCGCACCGCCGAGATGGCCGGCTTCGGCAAGATCATCGGCTTCGACATGGGCGGCACCTCGACCGACGTCTCGCACTATGCCGGCGAGCTTCGAGCGCGCCTTCGAAACCCTGGTCGCCGGCGTGCGCATGCGCGCGCCGATGATGCAGATCCACACGGTGGCGGCGGGCGGCGGCTCGATCCTGCATTTCGACGGCGCGCGCTTTCGCGTCGGGCCGGATTCGGCCGGCGCCAATCCCGGCCCGGCCTGCTACCGGCGCGGCGGGCCGCTGACGGTGACCGACGCCAATCTCATGCTCGGCAAGATCCAGCCGCGTTTTTTCCCGAAATTGTTCGGGCCGAAAGGCGACGCGGCGCTCGATGGCGAGATCGTGCGCGGCAAATTCGCGGCACTCGCCGGCGAGATCGCGGCCGCAGACCGGCCATCGCCGTTCGCCGGTCGAAGTCGCCGAGGGCTTCATCCGCATCGCGGTCGAGAACATGGCGAACGCGATCAAGGAAATCTCGATCCAGCGCGGCTACGACGTGACCGGCTACACGCTGCAATGTTTCGGCGGCGCCGGCGGCCAGCATGCCTGCCTCGTCGCCGACGCGCTCGGCATGACGCGCATCTACATCCATCCCTTCGCCGGCGTGCTCTCGGCCTATGGCATGGGCCTCGCCGATGTGCGCGCGCTGCGCGAACGGGCGATCGAAGTCGCGCCTCGACGACGCGGCGTTGCCGGCCATCGCCGAAACGCTCGCGAGCTTGGCGGACGACGCAACGGCCGAGCTTGCCGCCCAGGGCATCGCACCGGCCGCGATCGAGATCATCCGCCGCGTCCATGTGAAGGTCGAGGGCACGGACACGGCGCTCGTCGTCGAGCACGGCACGCTGGCCGAGATCGCCGAGCGTTTCGCCGCCGCGCACCGGCAGCGCTACGGTTTCGACGTGCCCGACAAAGCCAAGATCGTCGAAGCCGCCTCGGTCGAAGCGGTCGGGCACACCGAGAAAGCCGGCGATGCCGAGCTTGCGGTCGAACCGGGCGGTGCGCCGCCGGCAGGTGCTCGATCGCGTCGCCATGCACACGGCCGGGCACGACACGCAGGCGCCCGTGTTCGAGCGCGAGCGACCTCGCGCCGGGCGCCGCCATCGACGGTCCGGCGATCCTGATCGAAGCCAATGCCACGACCGTCGTCGAGCCGGGCTGGCGCGCGACGGTGACGGAACGCCGGCATCTCGTGCTGACCCGCGTCGTGGCGCTCGATCGCGGCAAGGCGATCGGGACCGCAGGTCGATCCCGTCATGCTCGAAGTGTTCAACAATCTCTTCATGAGCATCGCCGAGCAGATGGGCTCGGTGCTGGAGAACACGTCCTATTCGGTCAACATGAAGGAGCGGCTCGATTTCTCCTGCGCCCTGTTCGGGCCGCGGCGGCGACCTCATCGCCAACGCGCCGCACATGCCGGTGCATCTCGGCTCGATGGGCGAGAGCGTCAAGGCGGTGATTCGCGAACGCGAGGGCAAATCGGCGCCCGGCGACGTGTTCGTGCTCAACGCGCCCTACAATGGCGGCACGCATCTGCCCGATGTCACGGTCATCACGCCGGTGTTCGACGAGGCCGGAGCGGCCAGATCCTGTTCTATGTCGGCGCGCGCGGCCATCATGCCGATATCGGCGGCATCACGCCGGGCTCGATGCCGCCCGAATTCGACGACGGTCGAGGAAGAGGGCGTGCTGTTCGACAATGTCCTGCTCGTCGAGCGCGGCCGGTTCCGCGAGGCCGAGGCGCTCGCCATCCTCAATTCGGGCCGCTATCCGGTGCGCAATCCGCGTGCAGAACATCGCCGATCTGAAGGCCCAGATCGCGGCCTGCGCGAAGGGCGTGGCCGGAGCTGCGCCGCATGGTGGCGCAGTTCGGCCTCGATGTCGTGCACGCCTACATGAGGCACGTGCAGGACAACGCCGAGGAACAAGTGCGCCGCGTGCTCGGCGTGCTTGAAGGACGGCGAATTCGCCTATGAGATCCGCTCGACAGCGGCGGAACGATCAAGGTCCGGATCGCGATCGACCGGCAAAGCCGCGCCGCGCGCCATCGATTTCACCGGCACCTCGCCGCAGCTGCCGACCAATTTCAACGCGCCCTCGGCGGTGTGCCGCGCCGCCGTGCTCTACGTCTTCCGCACGCTGGTCGACGACGAAATCCCGATGAACGAAGGCGTGCCTGAAGCCGCTCGACATCGTCATTCCCGAGGGCAGCATGCTGCGGCCGCGCTATCCCGCCGCCGTCGTCGCCGGCAACGTCGAAACCAGCCAGATCGTCACCGACACGCTCTACGGCGCGCTCGGCGTCCAGGCGGCGGGGCAGGGGACGATGAACAACTTCACCTTCGGCAACGCGCGCTACCAATATTACGAAACCGTCGGCCGGCGGCTCGGGCGCCGGGACCGGGCTATCGACGGCACGTCGTGCGTGCAGATCCACATGACCAATTCGCGCCTGACCGATCCCGAAGTGCTGGAATGGCGGTTTCCCGTGCTGCTCGAGGACTTCCGCATCCGGCGCGGCTCGGGCGGCGCCGGGCGCTGGCGCGGCGGCGACGGCGCGGTGCGCCGCATCCGCTTCCTGGCGCCGATGACGGTCGCCATCCTGTCGTCGCGCCGCGTCTACGCGCCCTTCGGCATGGCGGGCGGCGGCGCCGGTGATGCGCGGCCGCAACTGGGTCGCAGCGCACCGACGGCACGATCGTGCCGATGACGGGCACCGACAAGTGCGAGGTCAAGGCCGGCGACGTTTTCGTCGTCGAAACGCCGGGCGGCGGCGGTTACGGCAGTGCGGGCGAAACCGCCGAATAGCGCCGCCCGCGCGTTTACCGGGTGTTTAGGACAATGGGCTTATCGTGGTCGATCCCTGGCTCGGTGCCGTTCCATGTCGCATGTTCGATTGACGATTGCGGGTTGCCTTGTGGCCGCCGCCGCCATGGCGATGCCGGCGCGCGCGCAATCCGACAGCGAGCGCTGGCTCGCCGGCCTGACCACGATCGCCGCCGCCTGGTACGTCGACAATTCCTGCAAAATTCTCGATACGGCGGGGCGGCGCGCTCTCGAATGGCACGCGGTGCTGATCAACGAAGCGCTCCTGGCGCGCCGCGTCGAGCCCGATCGGCTGAACGCCGTCGCGCGCAACGCCACCGCCGCGCCGCGCATGGCGGATTTCGCCGCCTGCGGAAGTCCGAGCCGCAAGCTGGTCGAGGGCGCCGTCGCGCTGGCGCCGAGTTTGCTCAAGGAAGTCGCGAACAAGGTCTACGATCCCAAAACCTCCTATCGCGACTACGCGCTCGCCCGTTTGGCGAAAATCACCGCCGCGATCCGCATGGCCGAGCGCTGCAAATACATGACGAAGGAAATCGCCGAGGACGTGAAGCGCGTTCAGACGCGCGTCACCACCGGCATGGTCGATAGCTACGGCGGCGGCGCGCTCTACAACTCGCTGCGCCGCGGCTATTTCGACGAGGGCGGCGATCACTTCGCCTGCAGCGATGCGGCCCAGCAAATCTATCTGCGCGCCCTCGCCGATTTGCGCGAACTGGAAGCGGAGTTTGCAGCCAAGCCATAGGCCGGCTTTCCGCCCGGCTTGGTTAACGGCCGCAAAGCCTTTGTTTACGCCCGCGTGCCATCCTGCGCGGGAATTTCGCGAAATCGGGAACCGGTGGGCGGCAATGCGGCGTCGATTGAAAGTGTTTTCGTGCATCGCGGCCGCGGCAATGCTTGCGGCCGTTTCCGCGCACGCGGCGCCGCCGCGCGATCCGGAATTGTCCGCCGCCATGGCGGACGTGATTCGCGGCTTTTACATGAATTGGTCGTGCGAGGTGGCGGGGCCGCGCCGGAGCCGCGAGCTCATCTTTCTCTATACGCAACTCTATCCGGCCGCATTGAAGATGACGAACGACCGCGAAAAGCTCATCGGGGTCAGAAAGGCCGCGCAGGCGGCGGCGGCCCGGACAAAGGCGCTCGGCGACTGCGAGAAGGTGGGCTTGGCGGCGATTGCCGAAGGCTTGAAGCAGGCGCGCGCACTCGCGTTCGCCGGGATCGGAACGCCCTATCTCAGCGAGCGGTCCGACCTGGACTTCCTGGCCGCGCGCTATGTTCTCGTGTTCATCGGCCTTTATATCGACAAGAACTGCCAGGTTCAGCCGGCGGAATTGCGCCGGCTCACGACCGAGCGCTTTGCGCGCATCGATCGGCAGATGCGCGCCGAATTCCGGGCGGACCAGATCGAAGCCCTGCTCACGGCGTTGCGGCGCAGCCCAGCCTATCTCGAGCGCTTCAATTGTTCGCCGCGCAACCGGGACCAGATCGCGCTGCTGCCGTCCTGGCTGAACGCCATGGAGCGCTACATCGGCATCCGGGCCTTCGACGATCTCGCTCCGCCGCAGCCACTCGACAAATCGGGAATCACCCGCTTCTAGGCATTCCCGCGGCCGGCCGAACGATTGCCCGTGTCATGCCTATTCGCTAGTGTCCGGCGGCCATTGACGAGGAGCGGCTACCGATGCTCGATACCGTCGCGAAAAATTTCGCCAAGTTGCGCTCGGCGGCGGCGTTCTGGTCGCTGCGCTATTCCGAGGAAATTTCCGAATCGCTGTGCGTGCGCGAGGATGTGCCGCTGCCGCCGTCGCGCTCGGTCGATCGCGGCGCGATGCTGACGGCGGTCGTGCAGGGCGGCTACGGTTATGCGGCGACGAGCGATCTGTCCGTCGCCGGGCTGCAGCGCGCCTTGGATCAAGCGACGAGCTGGGCGATGGCGGCGCGCGGCAAATCCGTGGTCGACATCGATCCGCGCAAGTTCGGCGCGCCGCGCGGCGCGCGCACGCTGCCGGCGGTGAGCGCGCCGAATTGGTCGCGGCGCGAGCTTTACGACCTGCTCGCCGCCGAATGCCGCGGCGCCGCGGTCGATGCGCGCATCGTCGATCGCGCCGCCAGCATCGAGACCGTCGCCGCCGAGCATCTCTACCTCACCAACGCCGGCGGCGAGGTGCGCCAGAGTTTCCGCTTCATCCTGCCGGATTGCAGCGCCACGGCGAATGAGGGCGGCGAAACGCAGTCGCGCAGCTTCAGCCTGCTGCAGCAAGGCGGCTTCGAGCGCTTGGCGAATTCCGGGTTTTTCGGCGCCGGCAAGCGCGTGGCGGACGAGGCCTTGCGGCTTCTCGCGGCGCCGAATTGCCCGTCGGGCACGATGGACCTGCTGCTGATGCCCGATCAAATGATGCTGCAGATCCACGAATCGATCGGCCACCCGCTGGAGCTCGATCGCATCCTCGGCGACGAGCGCAATTACGCGGGAACGAGCTTCGTGACGCCCGACATGTTCGGCACCTACCGCTACGGCTCGGACCTGCTCAATGTCAGCTACGATCCGACCCTGCCCGAGGAACTCGCATCCTATTCCTTCGACGACGACGGAACGCCGGCCGAGAAGACGCACCTGATCCGCGGCGGCATCCTCGAGCGGCCGCTGGGCGGCCGTTTGTCGCAATTGCGCGCCGGCCTTGCCGGCGTCGCCAATGCGCGCGCCGCGAGCTGGAACCGGCCGCCGATCGACCGGATGGCGAACTTGAACATCGAGCCGGGCGCCAGCGCGCTCGCCGACATGATCGCCGGCATCGAGCGCGGCATCCTGATGCGGACCAACGCGTCGTGGTCGATCGACGATTCGCGCAACAAGTTCCAATTCGGCTGCGAGTGGGGCGAGATCGTCGAGAACGGCCAACTGAAGGGCGTCGTCAAGAATCCGAACTATCGCGGCATTTCGGCCACGTTCTGGCGCAACCTCGCCAAGGTCGGCGAGGCCGCAACGGTCGAGGTGACCGGGACCGCCTATTGCGGCAAGGGCCAGCCCAACCAGGCGATCCGCGTCGGCCACGCTTCGCCGGCTTGCCTGTTCTCCGGCGTCGATGTCTTCGGCGGCGACGGCTGACGCGCCGTGCAAGCGCCGTTCTACGAATTGGCCGACGGCCTCGTCCGCGACCTCAAGGGCGACGAGGTGCTGACCTGCTGGTTTTCGGGCGAACGCTCGTCGTTCGTATCGTTCAACCACGGCAAGATGCGCCAGCCCGGCAGCGTCGAGCAGCGCTATCTTTCGCTGCGCCTCATCGGCGGCGGCAGGCAGGCGCAAAGCGCCATCACGCTGACGGGCGACGCCGGCGATCTCGCGCTGGCCCGGCACGCGCTCGGCGAATTGCGTGCGGTCATTGCCGATCTGCCGCCCGATCCGCATTTGCTCTATTCCACCGAGGTCAAATCGACCGAGCATCGCGGCGCCGGCAGCTTGGCCGCGCCGGAGGAGGCCGCCGCCGAGATCGTGGCGGGCGCCGCGGGGCTCGATTTCGTCGGCCTCTATGCCGCGGGCGGGGTCTGCAACGGTTTCGCCAATTCGCTCGGGCAGCGCAACTGGCACGAGGGCGCCAGCTTCCATCTCGATTGGAGCCTTTATGCCCGGGCGGACAAGGCGGTGAAATCGTCCTATGCGGGCATGGAATGGCGGGCCGCGGAGTTCGCCGCTCGGCTGGAAAAGGCACAATCGGAATTGGCGCTCATCGAACGCGCGCCGCGCGAGATCGCGCCCGGCGAGTATCGCGTCTATCTCGCGCCGCAAGCGCTCGAGGAAATTATCGGCATGCTCAGTTGGGGCGGCTTCTCCGGCAAGGCGCGCGCGACCAAGCGCAGCCCGCTGCTGCGCATGGAACAGGGCACGGCGCTCAGCCCGGCGGTGACGCTGACCGAAAATATCGCGGACGGTTTGGCGCCCGGGTTCCAATTCGACGGCTATCTCAAGCCGCCGTCCGTCACGCTCATCGCCGCCGGCCGGCTCGGCGACGCGCTGGTTTCGCCGCGCACGGCGAAGGAATACGGTCTCGCGACCAACGGCGCCTCGGGCCACGAAGGCCCGCTCGCGCTCGACATGGCCGCTGGCGATCTCGCCGCCGCCGACGTGCTCGACCGGCTCGGCACCGGGCTTTACATCAACAACCTATGGTATTTGAACTTCTCGGACCGTCCGGCCTGCCGCCTTACGGGCATGACGCGCTTCGCCACGTTCTGGGTCGAGGACGGCCGGATCGCGGCGCCGATCAACGTCATGCGATTCGACGACAGCGTTTACCGCATGCTGGGCGAGAATTTGCTGGCGCTGACCCGCGAGCGCGAGCTGCGCATCGACGACGGCACCTATTCGCAGCGCTCGACCGGCAGCGCCCGCCTGCCGGGCGCGCTCATCGACGGCATGCGGTTCACGCTGTAAGGATAGGAAAAGGAAACTAGGAATCGGAACGGGCGCATTGCATGCCGCGTCAATCCAATGCAGTCGATTTCTGGCGCGGCTTCGCCCTGGTGACGATTTTCATCAATCACGTGCCGGGCATCTATTTCGACCAATTCACGCATCGCAACATCTCGATCTCCAACTCGGCCGATCTTTTCGTGTTCCTGGCCGGCTGGTCGCTGCGTTACATCGTCGGCCGCGCGGACCGGGCGACGCCCATGCGGCATGTCGCATTCCGGGTCATCGGGCGGGCGCTGCAAATTTATGCCGCGCAAATCGTGATTATCATGCTGGCCATCGCGATGCTGGCCGCCGCCGCAACCGCGCTCGAAAATCCGCTTCTGCTCGAATGGCACAATGCCGCGGCGGTGTTCCACGATCCGGTGTCGACGCATATCGGGCTTGCCCTGCTCACCCACCAGCTCGGCTATTTCGATATCCTGCCGCTTTACGTCGTCCTCATGCTCGCGGCACCGGCCGTGGCACTCCTCGATCGCCGGGCGCCGCGCCTGCTGTTGCCGATTTCGCTGGCGATCTACGGCCTGGCGCTCGGATTTCACGTCACAATCCCGACCTGGCCGGTGTCCGGCCGATGGTTCTTCAATCCCTTGGCCTGGCAGTTGATTTTCGTCCTTGGCTTTGTGCTGGCGAGGGACGATGGGGTCGGTCACTGGGCCCGGCGCCGGATCGGCTGGATCAGGATCGGGTCGGTGCCGGTCGTCGTGCTGGGCGCGCTGATCATCTGGTTTGCGTGGTGGCCCGATCCCACCCGCGTGCCGCGGCCGACGCTGTTCTTCGTCGCCGACAAATCCTATCTCACGCCGCTCCGCCTTGCCCAGTTCTTGGCCCTCATCGCGATGTTTTCCGCGGTTTTTCCCTATATCCGCCGCGCCGCGCGGCCGATCGTCAATGGCCTTAGCCTGCTCGGACGGAATTCGCTCGAAGTCTTTTGCATCGCTTCGGTCCTGAGCCTGGCCGGGCAAATTCTGCGCTTCGCCTACAAGGGGGATATCTGGGTCGATTTTTTCGTGGTACTTGTGGGTCTTCTGGTGATGATTTGCGGTGCGTGGCTGGCCGAATGGCGAGAACGGGCAAAAACTTCCGGCGCGGCGCGGGCGGCGCCATAGCGCTTGGCCTGCTGCTCGGCGCGACCGGCGTTTCCGCCCAGGGAACGCCGCCTCCGGCGCTGTCGAAAGAATGCCAAGCCGGCAATGCGGTGACGGCCAACGAGTCGCCATTGATCAATATCGCCCGCGGGCTCGGTCAGAGCAAATCGATCAAGATTCTGACGATCGGGGCTTCGGCTTCGGCCGGCCGCGGCGCGGCGCGCGGCGGCTACACGGCGTTGATCGAGGAAATTCTCGAACGCGCGATCAAGGGCTTGGATCTCGCCATCGTCAATCGCGGGTACTCGGGCGAATTGGCGGCCGATGCCGCGGTCCGCCTCAAGCTCGAAGTGGCGCTCAACGAGCCGGACCTGGTGCTTTGGCAAGTCGGCACCAACGATGCCCTGGCCTATATGCCGATCGACAAGTTGCGCGCCACCGTCGTCGCAACGGTGCGTTGGCTCAAGGAGCACAAGATCGATGTCGTCCTGGTCGGCTTGCAATATGTCGACGGCATGGCGCGCGACCAACACTATCAAGCCATCCGCGCCATGCTTCGCGCCGTCGCCGCCGAGGAGAAAATCATCATCATTCGCCGCTACGAAGCGATGCAGGTCATCGCCACCGCCCAGAACAGCGGCACGGCCTGGACGCCCGACGAATTCGAACGCACCGAAGCGGGCTACACCTGCCTTGCCGAATATATCGCGCGCGCGATTGCCGTCGGCATCTTCGGCCGCGGGCTGCGCGACGTTCAGCAGCCTTAGGGCCGAGGCAGCGCCCGGCCGATCTCCGTGCCTTCGCGGCGGCGGACGGTTTCGGCGATCGCGTCGGCCATCAGGACAGCCAAACAACCGTAGGAAAAGTCGTTCATGTGAAAGCGGTCGGCCGCGAGCAAGTCCTCGGACCGGTAGCGGTCGGTGTCGATGTAGTGCCGCATGACGGCGAAGCGGCGGAATTCCGGCACCGCGTGATGGCGCGCGAGCTGCCGGATGGCGTCGCGGTAGGCGGGGTAGCTCGCCACCCGCTCGGAGCGCGGATAGTATTGCAGCCCGACCAGGAGAACGTCGATGCCGGCCGCCTTGAGGCGCCCGATCCCGCGGTCGAGGGTGCGGCGAAAGTCGCCGATGTCGATGTTCTGAATCGCGTCGTTGACGCCGGTTTGCCAAATCACCAGCGCCGGCTCGAGCGGCAGAATGTCGGTCTCGATTCGCGACAGCATTTGCGAAGCGAGGTGGCCGCCGACGCCGCGGTTGATCACCTGAAAATCATTCGCCGGGAACCGGCGGTCGAGCTCGCCGTCGAGCCGCGCCGGATAGGCGTTCGCTGGAGCGCTGGCGCCGGTGCCGGCCGTGCTCGACGATCCCAGCGCCACGACCCGCACGGTGCGCGACGCCGCCATGGCCTTCGCCAGATTATTCAGCGGGGCCTCGAAGCGCACCAAGTCGTCCGGCGCATCGCAGGGTGCGGCCCGCCCCGGGCCGGCGAGGGCGATAAAGGCGGCGATTGCGGCGGCGCTGGGCAGGGCGCGCCGCGTGAACCGATTTCGGCCGCGGCGGCGCCGGCCGCCGCGGCTAGAATGTATTGCGTCCAATTCCTCAGTTGCCACGCGAACCTCGCCGTTCTCATGATCCGCCGGAGGGCCGGCCGGAACCCGGAAGAATACGGAAATCGACTTAATAAAATAGCACGTTTATTGAGAAAAGACGAGAATTTTCTGAGCCTTGGGGCGCCAGGGGCCGGCAGGAATGGTTAAATCGATGTCGGCTGGCCGCGCCGTTCCCGCACTTCCCATTGGAGGCCGTGCCGTTTATGAGTTGATTGCCGTAGTCAGCCCCATTCGGTTATGAATTTCCCGAGCATGACAATATGAACGAATCCGTTGCCGCCGGTGGCATGACGCCAAAGCAGTGGGCGCGTCAGATCCGCGACTTCGAATCGGGCGGCGATTATTTCCAGGCTTTCGAGGTCGCGCGTAAGGCGATCGCGGCGCATCCCGACGACGAGTCGCTGAAATATCTCGCGGTCCGCGCCTTGGCGCGCAGCGGCGCCGCCGAGCGCGCCTTGCGGCTCTACGAGGAATACGGCCTGCCGCGCTCCGAGGATCTCGACACCAAGGCGCTGCAGGCGCGGCTGGTCAAGGATCTCGGCCTGCGCGCCACGTCGACGGAGCGCTGGTCGCTGCTGCGCGAGTCGGCGGCGCTTTATGAAAAAGTCTATTCGGCGAGCGGCGACCACTATCCGGCGGCCAATGCCGCATCGCTCTATTTCCTGGTCGGCGCCAAGGACAGGGCCACGGAATGGGCCAAGCGGACGCTGCGCGTCTGCGACGAAAATCCGGCCGAGAACGACCTCGAAGCCTATTATCTCGCGGCGAGCCGGGCCGAGGCCAATCTCGTGCTCGGCGACGCAACGGCGGCATTCGATGCGCTGGCCGAGGCGGGCGAGCACGCCCGGCAGAATCTGGCGCTACGCGCCGCCACGCGCCGGCAATTGCGCCTGGTGTGCGAGGCGAGCGGCACCAATCAGGCCATGCTCAAGCCCTTGGCGCCGCCCGCCGTCATCCACTACACCGGCCACATGATCGATCCGCCGGGCGCCAAGGGGCGGTTCCCGGCGACGCGCGAGCGCGAAGTCGCCGAGACGATCGCCGCCGCTTTGGATCGCACCGGCGTCGGCTTCGCCTACGGATCGCTCGCCTGCGGCGCCGATATCCTGTTCGCCGAAGCCTGCCTCGCGCGCGGCATCGATCTCAATGTCGTGCTGCCGTTCCAGAAGGACGAGTTCAAGAAGCTCTCGGTGCTGCGCGGCGGCCCGGGTTGGGACGCGCGCTTCGACCGCTGCCTGGAACAAGCGCGCTCCGTGACCTACGCGACCGAGGGCGAATATCTCGGCGACGAGATGCTGTTCACCTACGGCTCGCAGCTCGCCATGGGCCTCGCCATCCTGCGCGCGCAGAATCTCGACGGCACGCCCAGGCAGATCGCGTTGTGGGACGGCGAAAGCTCGGCGGCGCGCGCCGGCACCGCGGTCGACGTCCAGACTTGGAAAAAGGGCGGCGGCCCTACCGACGTGATCCCGCTGCGCGTCTCGTCGCAATTGCCGAGCGGCCTGCCGATCCATGAGCCGGACGAAGAAGGCTCGCGCGTGCTGACCTCGTGGAAATACGCCGACGTTTCGCGCGCGTTGCACGCCATCATGTTCGGCGACGTCGTCGGCTTCAGCCAGGTGCCGGAGCGCCTGTTGCCCATGTTCCACAAGGGTTTCATGGGCAAGATTTCGGACGTGCTCGACACTTTCGGCAAGAAAATCCTCTATCGCAATTCGTGGGGCGACGCGATTTACGCCATCCTCGACACGCCCGAGACCGGCGCGCGTTGCGCGCTGCAGATGCAGGACGAGCTGCGCCAGCTCAACCTGCGCGCGCTCGGCTTCGCCCATCCGCTCGAATTGCGCCTGGCGGTGCATTACGGCCCGATCTTCCGCGGCCGCGACTTCCTGCTGAAGAGCGAGACCTTCTTCGGCTCCCATGTGACGCGCGCGGCGCGCATCGAGCCGGTGACGCCGCCGGGCGAAGTCTATGTCACCGAGGCGATGGCGGCGGCGATGGCGCTCTACGGCGAAAAATCGGTGCGTCCGGAATATGTCGGCAGCACCCAGCTCGCCAAGAACTACGGCACGCTGCGCATGTACGTGCTCCGGCCCGAGGTCGGCTGAGGGCGCGCCGGCGGTGCCGCGCCCGCTTCGGCGGATGCCTGACAGAAAGCGGCCAGGAAGCCGGTCGCGACGCGACGCGCCATGACGAGCTCCTGTCATACCGAATGCGGCTGAATGCTTCAGCGCGCCCTATTATACCAGGAGACCGAAATAATCATCGTCATCCCGAGCGTGCCGACGCTGAAAGCGTCGGACGTTCGAGGGACCTCGTGCGGACGAGCGTCCGATTGCAAGGCACGTCGTTGCTAGTCCGCCCGAGGTTCCTCCACTCCGCGCCTTCGGCGCTCCGGTCGGAATGACGAGTCATTATTTCGGTCGGCTGGTATTATGCAACGTCGGCGCATGAAATCTGGATCCCGGCTTGGCCCGGCTCTGAGGCCGGGCTGAGGCCGGGCACCAGGTGCAGGGGGAAACGCATTTGACGCGCTCGGTGGCGAAGCAATCGACCGAACGCCGTATCAGCGCTTGGGCGATACGAGGGCCGCAAACGATCGTCCAGGACGCCCGCCGGCGCCGTGACGCACTTCACAGCGGCGATCTCCGTCGCGTATGATTGACGCGATGATCTTGGTCGGCCAGTACGATTCGCCCTATGTGCGCCGCGTTGCGGTGTCGCTGCGCGTGCTCGGCTTCGCCTACCGGCACGATACGCGCTCGGTGTTCGGCGATTTCGACTCGATGCTGAAGACCAATCCCCTGGGCCGCATCCCGTCGCTCGTGCTCGACGACGGAGCCGTTCTGGTCGATTCCGGCGCGATCCTGGATTGGCTCGACGAGGAGGCCGGCCCGGGGCGGCGGCTGATCCCCGCGGGCGGCGTCGCGCGCCGAACGGCCTTGCAGCGCGTGGCGCTCGCCACCGGCATCATCGACAAGGCGGGTGCCGTCGCCTATGAGCGCATGGTGCGCCCCGCCGCCTATCGCTGGCCGGACTGGATCGCGCGCTGCGCGCGGCAAGCCGAGGGCGCGGTCGCCGCGCTGGCCGCCAAGGATTGGCCGGCCGATGCGGCGTTGGATCAGGCGCAGATCACGGCCGCCTGCGTCTTGCGCTATCTCCGCATGGCGACGCCCGATCTACTGCCGGCCGGGCGCTATCCGGCGCTCGAAGCCGTGTCGGCGCGCTGCGAAGTGCGTCCGGAATTCACGGCGACGTATCCGGCGGACTACGCCGTGCCGAAGGGCTCGTAACGCGGAATCGGGGCGGCCGGTGCCACCACCCGCCAACCGTCTGCGCCATAGGGCGCAAAGGCTGGGCCTGCTCGGCGATCTGATGAAGATATTCAGGCCGCTCAGGATTACGGCTGATTTTTTCGGCTGCTTCACGGCGGAAGAACGCTGCCGTTGAGCTCCAACAATTTTCCGTCACGAAGACGCGCGCCCAGCGTATGCTCTTCGTCCCACGCGGCACGATAGCCGACCTCGATGGTCAGCGCGCCGCCCAACGGCGTGACAGCGATGTACTCGATCGCCGTGTTCGCCCATACGTCGTCAGCCCGTTCGATTTTCGGTAGGCCTGAGACGGGAGGCTCCTCGCCGCCGGCTGCAAGCGCTTCGGCATAGGGAAGATAGTGCTCGTGCAACGCTTTGGCGATGTGCGGCAGCCAGCCAGGCATATCGGCCGCAATCGTGCGGGCGAGACGAAGCGCTTCGGCATCGGGCGCGGCTCGCGTTCCGGCCAGAATGAGCGGGACAGTCGATCCATGGGCAACGTCGATGCGCCCGCGCCATGCGCCGCGCGACCGCCGCAACTCGCCCAGTTGCGCGTCGACATGGCGTGCAGACCCGAACAAGTCGAACATGACAATTTGTCTCCCAATTCCGTCGCCGTCGGCGGCATCGCCGCCTATCGGGTTTCGCCGAAGTAAATGGTGTGTCCTTGATCGTCTTTGATGACGAACTCCCGCGTGCCCCAGGCCGTGTCGTGCACGTCCCTGGTGAGAGCTACACCGTTTCGCTTCAACGCTACGGCCGTGGCCGCGGCATCGTCGGTTCTGAAATAGAGGTGGAAGTGGCCGCCTCTGTCGACGAAATCGATCGATGGATCTCTTGCGTCAACAAGCTTGAGATGAATCATATCGTCGCCGGCACGGATGCCGGCATAAAAATCGCGGTACTTGAACGCCAAGGTCAATCCCAATTTTTCCGTAAAGAAGCGAATCGACTCCGCGAGATTCGTCGTCCGCAACTGGGCAATGGCGCCTGATATGGGCATGAAGCCTCCAACTCCCCGCGGTCGCGGTGTCGTCGGCGAGAATGCCGATCGCGTTCGCCGCGTCAAGATCACGGACGGCGCGCGCCGCCGCATTTGACTGGCAACAAGGCCGCCGCTACTGAAAGCGCATCGACGCGATCCTTGCACGGCCTCGCCAATAACCCGGTGACCCCTCCATGACCGCCGCCACACCCGCCGCCTCCGGCCAGCTGCTCTCGCGCTATCTCGGCATCCTGCCGAGCACGCCCGAGGAGAAAATCCTGCGCATGCTGATCGAGCTCGGCTGCGAGGTGGTGGGCGGCGAAGAAGGCTCGCTCCTGGTTTACGACAAGGACGCCGACGTGCTGCGCTTCGCCATGACGGTGGGCGATCCCGAATCCGAGAAGAAGCTGCGCGGCCAATCGGTGCCGCTCGGCGCCGGCTTGACCGGCCTTGCCGCCGCGACGCTCGAAGTGCAAACCGGCGCGCCGACCTTCAAGGACGTCGATCAAAACGAGCGCACCGGCGACGACGCCACGCCCGACGCGGTGATCGCGGCGCCGATGGCCTCGGGCGACGAGCTTGTCGGCGTCATCACCGCCGTCTCGTTCGCCGACGGCAAGCGCTTTTCGAGCAAGGATGCGCGGCTCTACGCCGGCTTTGCCGCGATCGCGGCCATCGTCGTCGATCTCCGGCGCCGGCTTTCGGCCTACGAAAGCGCGGACGGCGGCGGGGCGGCGCGGGACGAAAGCGAGCGCGCCCGGCTCGAGCGCCAGATCCTGGCCTCGGTGCAGGCCCTGATCGCGGGCGACACGGCGCGGCTCAAGACGGTGGCCAGCCTGCTCGCGGCGATCGAGGGCGTGACGGCGGTTCCCGCCGCGGCGCCCGACGGCAAGGGCGCGCGCCCGTGAGCGCCGGCGCGGTCCTGGCCGCGTTCAGCGAAAAGTTGAGCGATCTCGCTGCGCGCGGCGAAGCCCTGGCGCCGGTCGAGGTCGCCGTGCTCGACAGCGGCGTCGATGCGACGCATCCCGATCTCGCCGGCCGCGTCGTCGAGGCGATGCATTTCCGCCCCGAAGGCGACGACGTGGCGCGCACCAACGTCGTCGCCGGCACAAACAACGACACCTACGGCCACGGCACCGGCGTCGCCAGCATCATCGCGCGCATGGCGCCGAATGCGCGGATTTTCGACCTGCGCGTGCTCGAGCCGGGCAACAAGGGCGTGGCCGCCTGCGTCATCGCCGGGCTGCGCTACGCCATCGAGCGCAAGTGGCGCATCATCAACCTGTCGCTCGCGGTGGCGGAAAAATTCGGCGCCCAGCTTCTGCCGCTGTGCGAGAAGGCCTATTTCCAAAATCAGATCCTGGTCGCCTCGAAGCGCAATTTCCCGTTTCCCGACGTCGGTTTTCCGGCGGCCTATGCCTCGACCATCGGCATCGAGATCGGGCGCTTCGATTCGCCGTTCAAGATCGTCTTCAATCCCGAGGACAATATCGAGTTCACCGCGCTCGGCGAGAACATCACCATCGCCAATGTCGGCGGCGGCTATACCACCAAATCGGGCACCAGCTTCGCCACGCCGATGGTGAGCGCGTTCTGCGCCATGCTGGTCGGGCTCTATCCCGGCCTGCGCCCGTTCGAGATCAAGTCGCTGCTCAAGCACTACGCCGGGGCGGCGGAGGCGGCGGGCGAGGAGCGCGGCGCGGCAGCGTCGGCTTAACGCCACGCGATCGGCAATGCCGCGGCGCGGTTCTCAGCCGCCGGTCTTGTCCGGCGTTCGGTCGACTGCTTCGGCACCGAGCGCGCCAAATGCGTTTCCCCCTGCACCTGGTCCCCGGCGCGATGGCCGGGGTGACAGTGTCATTTTCGATCGATGACCTGGAAAAAATACTGTCACCCCGGCCACCGAGCCGGGGTCCAGAATTCCCGCGCCGACGTTGTATAATAGGGCGCGCTGAAGCAATCACCCGCCGGCCTTGTCCGGGAAATTCCGCGCCCAGACCGGCTTCAAGCGCGGCTCCGCGTCGCCGCGCTCGGCGATCGCCATGAGCTTGGGCGTGTTGGCCGCGAACCAATCGCGGCGCGGGCGCCAGTGCGTCATGGTCGCGACATAGATATCGAGCGCCGAGAAACGGCCGCCGAGAAACCACGGCGCGCGCGCCTCGGCCTCGACGATGCGCCACAGGCGCTGCGCATAGGCATCGACGGCGGCGCGAAAGTCTTTGGCCGCGGCGGCATCGGCGACGAAGCGCGCCGGATCGTCGGCATAGGTGAAGGTCGGATAGATATTGGCGACCAGGAAAACGAGCCAGCGCAGAAACTCGGGCCGCATTGCCTCGGCGGCGCGCGGCACGAGATCGTCGCTTCCGGCGGCATCGGCCAGGTGCAGCGTGATGGCCGCGCTTTCGGTCATCGTGCGTCCATCGGGCAGGATCAGCGTCGGCACTTGGGCGATCGGGTTTGTTGCCGCCAAGTTGCGGCGCCCTTCGTCCGACTTGAACAAGTCGGGCACCGCTTCGAAATCATACGGCAGTTCGAGCCAGGCAAGCTGCGCCTCGACGATGGCCGAGCCCCAGCCGTGCCGTCCATAGAGCTTGTAGCGAGCCATCGAAATCCTCCGCCGCCGGTGCCGGTTAAATCTTCGCGCTTGCACTGTATGGTAGTCGCGCGCGATGCCGATGAAAATCGGCAGCGCGCGCCGCTCGATTTCGTTCGACCGTGGAGTGACCTCGATGCCGCAAGGCGATCCCGCGCAGCGTTTGAGCGTCGACAACCAGCCGCGCACCGAGGGCCCCTATCGGCTCAAGGGCGAGGTGCGGCGGCCCGGCGACGAGGCCTGCGGCTTCGACGTGCTCGACGATTTCGAGCGCTTCCACCAGGCCAACGACATCTATTGCCGCGCGCAATGGGACACGCGCATCCGCACCAAGAAGGCGATCGACTGGTTCAAGAGCATGTTCGTCCCCGGCTTGGGCGTGCGCGCGGCCGAGGGTTTCGGCGCCCGCGACTTCGCGCTGCGCAATGCCGGCTGGATGGGCACCAATCTCGTGATCCAGCGCAGCCTCGCCGAAGACCGGGTCGACGCTTTCGGCGACTACATCCGCCCGTTCTCGGCGCCCAATCCGCAAAAGATCGACATCGAATCGCCCGAAACGATGACCGAGGAGATCAAGCGCGTCTGCCGCCTGTTCGGCGCCGACGCCGTCGGCATCGCGGATTACGATCCGCGCTGGCACTTCACCAACAATTTTTCGATCAAGACGCTCACCGAAAAGCCCTACGGCATTCCCGGGGATTTGCCCAACGTCATCGTCATCGTCACGGCGATGAATTACGAGGCGGTCAAATGCTATCCCTCGGCCACCGCCGGCGTCGCGGTCGGGCACGGCTATTCGCGCGATTGCGAGCTGGTCCAGACGATCGCGACCTACATCCTCAATCTCGGCTATCGCGCGCTCGCCTCGGTCAACGACACGAGCCAGGCGATCCCCTATGCGGTGCAGGCGGGCTTGGGCGAATACGGCCGCAACGGCCTGCTCATCACCAAGGATTACGGGCCGCGCGTGCGCATCGGGCGCATCCACACCGATCTGCCGCTGGTGCGCGACAAGCCGATCGGTTTCGGCGTGCGCGAATTCTGCGACACGACCTGCCGGCGCTGCGCCCAAGCCTGCCCGCCCCAGGCGATCTCGCACGGCGCGCCGAGCGAAATCGTGCCCAATCAGTCGATGACCAAGGGCATCCGCAAGTGGCAGGTCGATCCCGAACGCTGCTTCAAGTTCTGGGCCAATCAGGCGACCGAATGCGGCATCTGCATCCGCGTCTGCCCCTACAACAAGGACATCGCGCGCTGGTGGCAACGGCTCTACTACCGCTTCTGGCAACGCCTCGCCGCCTCGCGCCTGAAGCGGCTGGCGCTGCGCCTCGACGTGGCGCTCGGCTACGGCAAGCGCATGAAGCCCAGCGAATTCTGGCGCCGCTTCCGGACGCGGTGAGCGCGCGCTCTACACCCAGGTTTGAATCACGTAATCGAACGTCCCATCGCCGTTCACCAGATCGACGCGCTGCTGCTTGATGCGGTAGCCGGCCGGCGTCTTCGCGAGAACGTGGCGGTATTTGCCGGTGAAGTGGCGCAAGGCGTCGCGGCGGAACTCGGCCATGTGGAATTTCGAGCGCACCGTGGCGTCGCCGGTCTTGGCGTCGATCGCTTCGACGATGACGTTCGAAACGACATGCATGGTGCGGTGCGGCGGCTTCTGCGACCAGGCGCGCGGATGGGTGACGCGCTTGATGCGCACCCGCATCAAATCGAGATCTTCGTGGAAGATGCTGGGCATGAATTCGGCGTCGGTCTGGCTCTCGGTCGCCGGCATCCAGTAGCGGCCGTCCTCGGTGAAAAGCTGGAGCCAATCGTCCCAGCGCTTGTCGTCGAGGATTTCCGCCTGGCGGTAGAGAAAGCGTTCGAGCTCGATCTGCTGCGCCGGCGTGACGTCGGCCATCGGCGGCAGCGGCTGCTTGGCGGGCGGCGGCGGCAGTCCGTCGATCGCCTCGGCCCATTCGGTGGCGCTACCGGAACTCGGCGTCGCTCTCATTTCGCGCTCCCTTGGCTCATATATTGCGTCCAGGCTTCGAACATGTGGCGCATCGGCAGCTCGCTCATGCCGGTGACCGATTTGGTGATGCCGTTCTGGCGGCTGTCCTGCCCGGCGTTGCGGTGGAAGCTGACCCAATCGCTGCCGTTTGCCTGCAACCCTTGCTGGCAGCGCCACCAATTGTCGAGATCGTCGGCATTGATCGTCGTCGATGGCGAATTGACGAGCTGGTAATAGCCGAGCGCGCGGCGATAGATGCCTTGCGGCGCGCCCTTGAGGCGGAAGAGCCAGATTTCGGTCAGCGTTTTGTCCGGCGCGAGCGGCCGCACGGAGCGCAGCTGCTGCAGCGGCGGCTGAACCGAGAGGCCGGGATAGACCAGCACGTGATGGATATCGACCCCGAGAATCCGCTCGACCTCTTCCGCGCCGTGGCGCTGCCGCATGATCGCCTCGTATTCGATCATCTCGGGATCCTGGCGGCGCAAATCCATGTAGCCCTGCAGGATGCAGTGGCCGTTGGCAAAGCCGGTATTGCTCATCTGGTCGAATTTGTGGAACGGCAGGGTGAAGGCGGAGAGATAGTGGTAGTCGAGCGGCGCGTTTTTGCCGGTGCGCGCCTTGATGTCCTTCTCGACTTCGAGCGCGGCGCGGCCGGCGGCTTCGTGCGTGACCGAGGGATGCACCGCGTCGAGCTGGTTCTCGAGGAAGATTTTCCAGTTCGATTTCTGGATCATGCGGAAGCAATCGCCGACGACTTCGACCTCGCCGTCGGGCGCGCGGTTGCACATGTCGTCGAACGCGATCTTGGCGCCGCCAAGGAAGGTTTCGAGATCGGGTCCGGTCTCCGACAGGCTGGCGAACACGAAGCCGCGATAGATGCCCATGCGCGGCGCGCGCCGCATGTGGAATTGCGGATCGGCGGGATCGAAGCGCGTGTTGTCGTAACCCTCCATGACGGGAACTTTCAGCAGCGTGCCGTCGAGGTTGAAGCGCCAGGCGTGGTAGGCGCACTTGAAGGTGGCGCCGGTGTTGCCGCTGCGGTCCGAGCACAGCAGCGCGCCGCGGTGCGGGCAGCGGTTGAACAACACGTGGATCTTGCGATCCTTGGCGCGCACCATGACCATCGGCTGGTTGCCGATCTGCATCATGTAGTAGTCGCCCGGCGCCTTGACCTGGGATTCGTGGCCGACATAGATCCAGGTCTTCTCGAAAATATGCGCGATCTCGGCGTCGAAGATTTCCTGGTCGGTGTAGCAGCGCCGGTGCACGCGGTCGGCCTCGACCAGGCCTTGCCAGGCATTGTGATGCTTCATCATGGTTGTCGCTCCCTTTTTGTCTTCGGAATTCGTGCTGGGGCGGGCCGGCGCCAGCTTTCGTCCATCGCGCGCCGGATTTCGCCGAGCGCCAGGCACAGCAGCGGCACGCCGCCCTCGGGCAGCCCGCCCAACGCCGCGCGATTGAGCCGGGCCACGATCGGCCACGCTTGCTCGAACAATTTCAATCCGGCCGCGGTCAAGGACAGGCGCGTGACGCGCATATCGGCGACGTCGGACAGGCGCAGCAGCCGTCCGGCGCGCTCCATGCGATCGACCGTGCGGCTCGTCGTCGTGTGATCGAGGCCGACGAATCCGGCGACCTCGCCGATCGAGAGCGACTGGCGCGCCTTGAGCAACGCCAGGATGCGCCACTCCGGCACGCGCAGCCGATGATGGCGCAGTTCGGCGCCGAGCTGCCGGTCGCGGCTGCCCATGATCTGCGTCATCCAATAGAACACATGATGGTCGAGGTCGAAGGGCTCGACGGCGGCAACACTTTGCGGGGCGGGCGCCGCGGGCGGGCTCGTTTTCATTCGCCGTGCCGTGGGCCGTAACGCCATGGGGATCCGATCGGTGGCCGAAACCGACATGAGCCGCGGGCGACCGCCCGCGTTCGAGCGGAAAAGCTAGGGGCCTATATGTGCGATTGCAAGTAAAATTTTCGGCGGCGTGGAATTGAGCCAGCCGGAATTGGCTTCGGCTGCATCTGGACCCCGGCCTTCGCCGGGGTGACAGGGGATTGTTTGGACGCCAATCATTATATTCTTCTGTCGCCCCGGCGAAGGCCGGGGCCCAGGCTCCACGCGCGGGCGGTGCGCGAGAGCGCGTGGCGCGGCGATCCGGCGGAGTCGGTATTACATGCAGCCGCACAGTAAAGGTTGCCGGCTTCGCCGGCGCCGAGGGCCGGCTCGTTACAGGTGCGCCATTGCCGCCGCCGCCGAATCTGGCATCATCCGCAAGGTGCGCGGGAGACTCCGATGGCGAAGCAATACAATGTTCTAAGCCTGGGCGCGTCGTACGGCTCGCTGCTGGCGATCAAGCTGGTGCTGGCGGGGCACAAGGTGCGCCTCGTCTGCCTGCCGGCCGAGGCCGAGCTGATCGAGCGCGAGGGCGCCGTCGTGCGCCTGCCGGTCAAGGGCCGTGACGGCCTGGTCGAAATCAATTCGCGCGCCGCGCCCGGCACGCTCTCGGCCGGCGGCACCGCGGGCATCGATCCCAAGGCATACGATCTCGTCGTGCTGGCGATGCAGGAGCCGCAATACCGCGCGCCCGGGGTGCGCGAGCTGCTCGATGCGGTGGCTAAGTCCAAGGTGCCGTGCATGTCGATCATGAACATGCCGCCGCTGCCGTTCTTGAAGCGCATCCCCGGCCTTGACGGCGACGCGCTGCGCGGCTGCTACACCGAGGCCGCGGTGTGGGACAATTGCGATCCCGCGCTGATGACCCTGTGCAGCCCCGATCCGCAGGCCTTCCGCCCGCCCGAAGACAAGGTCAACGTGCTCCAGGTGCGGCTGCCGACGAATTTCAAATCGGCGAAATTCGACAAGCCCGAGCACACGGCGATGCTGCGCCAGCTCGAAGCCGATATCGAGGCGATCCGCTATCCGGTCGGCGGCGACAAGGTCGAGCTGCCGGTCAAGCTCAAGGTCCACGATTCGATTTTCGTCCCGCTCGCCAAGTGGTGCATGCTGCTCACCGGCAATTACCGCTGCGTCGGCAAGGAGGGCATGCGGCCGATCCGCGACGCGGTGCATGGCGATCTTGCCGCCTCGCGCGCGGTTTATGCCTGGGTGTTCGAGCTTTGCACCGCGCTCGGCGCATCGCCGAACGATCTCGTGCCGTTCGAGAAATACGCCGCCGCGGCGCAATCGCTGCTGAGCCCATCCTCGGCGGCGCGGGCGCTGGCCGCCGGCGCGCAGAACATCGAGCGCGTCGATCGCCTGGTGCAAGCCATCGCCGCGCAAAAAGGCCGCCGCCTCGCCGAACTCGACCGCACGATCGAGCTGGTCGATGGCTGGCTCGCGGCGAACCGGAAGAAGGCCGCGTAGGACACGGATCGGCTGGGGCGGGCGACGAGCGCGCATCGGCAGGTAATCGCCAATCATGTCGCTCGGCGACCATCTGCGTGCGTTCAAGGCGGCATGGCCCTTGCTGCGGCGGGCCGTCCTCAGCGGCCAATTGTTCCGGCCGCGCTGCGAACTTGCGCAACCGCACGCTGATATTCTTTGCGAGTACGACGTAAAAGTGCCGATTGCCGAAGGCGTCGTGCTGACGGCCAATGTTTTCCGCTCGCGCAAGGCGGCGGCGGACGGCGCGCGCGTTCCCGTCGTGATGTGCGCCCACCCCTACGACAATCGGTTATTGCCCGCCCTCGGCACGACGCCGTTCGGCGGGCCGCCGCTGCAATATCGCATCATCCCGCAATATGGCCGGCCCCGCTTCTCGACGCTGACGAGCTGGGAGTCGCCCGATCCCAATTTTTGGGTGCCGCAAGGCTACGCGGTGGTCAACCTCAATCTCCCCGGCTATGGGACGAGCGGCGGTCCGCCCACCGTTTTCTCGGACCATCAAGCCAAGAGCTACTATGAAGCGATCGAATGGGTGGCGGGGCAGAGTTGGTGCAGCGGCAAGGTGGGGCTGAGCGGCGTCAGCTACCTCGCCATCACGCAATACCATGTCGCGGCCTGCCGGCATTACGGCGGCCCGCCGCCTTCGTTGCGCTGCATCGCGCCGTGGGAAGGGTTTTCCGACCTATATCGCGACGTGGCCTGCCCGGGCGGAGTTGAGGACGAAGGGTTCGGCCCATTCTGGTGGGCGGCCGAGGTGAAGCCGGCGCTCAACGGGTCGCCGGCCGATTTCATCGAACACAATGGAAGCCTGCCGATGGATTTCCTGAAGCGGCACCCGTTCCTCGACGATTTCTGGCGCGAAAAGGCGGCGAAGCTCGATCGGATCGCGCTCCCGATGTTGGTCTGTGCCTCGTTTTCCGATCACGGACTGCACACCGCCGGTTCGTTTCGCGCCTTCGTGAAATCCAAGTCCAGCCGGAAATGGCTGTACACGCATCGGACCGGCAAATGGGATGCCTATTATTCGCCCGAGGTGCAACGCCTGACCAAGGATTTCATGGATTGCTTTCTCAAGGACGATCCGTCGAGCGGCTTCCTCGAACAAGCGCCGGTCCGGCTGGAGGTTCGCTCGAGCCGCGACGCGATCCATGCGATTCGCGACGAGCAAGCGTGGCCGATCGAGCGGACCGAATACGTCAAGCTCTATCTCGCCGCCGAGCCGCGCGGGCTCGATTGGCGAATTCCGCCGTCGCGCCAATCGGTTGAACACCGGGCGCAACGCGGCCGCTCCTGCTTTTCCGTTCGCTTCGAGCGCGACACGGAATTGACCGGCAATATGAAGCTGCGGCTTTGGGTGCAGGCGAAAGCGGCAGCGGACGCCGCCGTGGAGGCTGGGCCGCCGCCCGACGATATGGCCATCTTCGTCGCGGTGAACAAGCGCGACGCGCGCGGCCGGGCGGTGCGTTTTCTCGGCTCGGTCGGCAACCGCAAAGACATGGTCACGCGGGGCTTCTGCCGGGTATCGCGGCGGGAATTGGATGCCGCTGCATCGACCGACGACCAGCCGGTGCTCGCGGGAACCAGCCACCAAGCGCTGGCACCCGGCCAAATCGTGCCGGTCGATATCGCGCTCTATCCGAGCAGCACGTTTTTCGCCGCCGGCGAGTCACTTGGAGCTGATCGTCGCGGCCGAGCGAAATTATCCCGTCTCCGCCTTACAGGAAGAACGCGAGCTTCAACCGCGGCATCCATGTCATCCACTGCGGCGGCGACCGCGACTCGCACTTGCTCGTCCCGATCGTACCCGCGCCGGCGAATGCCAAACTCCGTTGAACGCTTCGGTGTTCGATTGTCGCGACATACGGGCGGGCCGGAAACCCGCCCCGACGGATGATTGGCGATCAAGCGACATTTCGACTGGCTCCGAGGCGATCAACCGAATGTCGCAACAGAAACGAACTTGGGCGATGCGTCGCGACCGCAGGCCGCGGAGCCGGCGCGCTTCATTTTGCCAAGCGGTTCTTGTGGAATTGTCCGGCTTTCATAATGGCACTGAGGTGGCGGCCCTGATCCTGCAGCAGGTTTAGATCTTCGAGGGGGTTTCCATCGACGACCAGGAGATCGGCGTGGGCCCCCGGCGCGACGATGCCGAGCACGCCGTCTTGCCCAAGCAGCGCCGCGTTCGTGGCGGTGGCTGACACGATGATCTCGTGCGCCGAGAGCACTTGGGCGCGAATCAGGAATTCCTTGGATTGATCGATTTGCAGCTCGCCCAGGAGATCGGTGCCGAAGCCGATGCGCACGCCCGCTGCCTTGGCGATTTCCAGCGAGCCGAGACCGGCTTTGAGCACGCGTTGCAGCTTGGCCATGCTTTCCGCCGGAAGCCCGAATTCCCGGCCGCGGCTGTCGAGCGCTTGGTAAGTGACGAGCGTCGGAACCAGGAATGCGCCGCGCCGCGCCATCAGCTCGGCGGCGGCGCGGTCGATCAGATTGCCGTGCTCGATCGAGCGAATGCCGTTCTCGACGGCGTGGGTGATCGATTCGGGCGTGTAGGCGTGGGCCATGACGTAGGTTTTCCACGCCGCCGCTTCCTCGACGATCGCCCGCAGTTCCTCGCCGGAATATTGCTTCGAGTCGATCGGATCGTTGGCCGAGGCGACGCCGCCCGAGACCATGACCTTGATCTGGTTGGCACCCTGGCGCAGTTGCTCGCGCGCCGCCTTGCGCACTTCGGGCACGCCGTCGGCGATCTGTTTGGTGAAGGCGAGCGCGCTGGCGCAGCCGCACGGATCGATCGCGTTTTCCGTGCGCAAGCGCTGATCGCCGTGACCGCCGGTTTGGCTGAGCGCGCGGCCGGCAATGAACAGGCGCGGCCCCGGCAACAGGCCGGTTTCGACCGCTTCGCGAATGCCCCAATCCGCTCCGCCTGCGTCGCGGATCGTCGTGAAGCCGCGATCGAGGATCGCGCGCATGGCCTTGCCGGCGCGCGCCGCCATCAAGGTCAAAGGCACGCCGGCCAAGCGGCGGACGTGAACCTCGCTGAGGTAGATATGCGCATGGGCGTCGATCAATCCCGGCATCAACACGCGCCCGCCGAGATCGATGGCCGCGGCGCCGGCCGATTTGATCGGCTTGTCGGAAACTTCGCGGATGCGGTCGCCCTCGATCAAGACCTCCATGCCGCCGCGCGCCTCGGGCGCCTTGGCATCGACGACGCGGCAATTGCGAAATAGGATTTGCTCCATGCGATCCTCCCCAGCTTCCTCGACGCGGACAATCCTAGCGCTTCTCCGGGCCCCATATCGATGCCATAAAGCGCGCATTCGCGGGATGCGGCTGCGGGCCGCTTTGGGCCGCCCGCGCGACACGGAGACGCCGCTGTGACGGACGCTGCACTGTCGGCCATGAAAACGTCGCGCCTGCGCGATCTCATGCGGCGCGCCGGCATTGACGCCGATCGTGCTTGCCGAGAACGGGCGCACGCGCTACCTCACCGGCTATCAGCGCTATTTCAGCGCAACTTACATCCGATCGGTGCACGCCGTCGTCGCGACGCTCGATGCCGGGCCGATCCTGCTGCTGCCGCGGCACGTCATGGGCACGGCTGCGGAGTGCAGCGCCGAGCGCGCCGTGGAATATCCGCGCGGCGAGGATGCGCAGGTCGAAACCTTGGCCCGATTGCTGGAGGAACTGGGCGTCGCGGATCGGCGCGTCGGTATCGAATTCGATTTTCTGCATCACAGTTTAGCGGCGAAATTGACGCGGCGCTTGCGCGGCGCGGACATCGTCGACGCAACGCCGCTGATGCGCCAAGTCACGGGCGTGAAATTCCCGGCCGAGATCGCGTTGCTCCGCGAGGCGGCGCGGATGGTCGATCTGGGCATGGCCGCCGCCGTGGCGGCAACGCGCCAAGGCACGACGGAAATCGAAATCGCCGCGCGCGCCTCGGGCGCGATGCTCGATGCCGGGGCCGAATTCATCCACCACATGACCGTGCGCTCGGGCCCGCATGCCAGCGGCCTCCATCCTGTCGTGACACCGCGCGCGATCGATGCGGGCGATTGCGTGCAGATCGATATCGGTTGCGTCCATCGCGGTTACGTGTCGGACACCAATCGCACGGTCGTGGTCGGGCCGCCGACCGCCGAACAGCGCCGTTTGCTGCGCGTCGGCCAAGACATGCTGGAGGCCGGCATCGCCGCGGTCCGGCCCGGGGTTACCGCGGACGCGGTGTGGCGCGCGTGCCGCGACGTGGCGGCGCGCGCGGGAATGGAGGGTCGCATCACGATCCCCTTCGTCGGCCACGGCATCGGCCTCAATCTCCACGAGGAGCCCTATATCGCCGCCGGCTCGATGACGATCTTGGAAGAGAACATGGTCTTCGCGCTCGAGCCCGGCGTCTATGCCGACGGCATCGGCGGCAGCCGGCCCGAGGACATGCTGCGGGTCACGGCCGATGGCTGCGAATTGCTGACACATTTTCCGCGCGATTTCGACATGCTCGGCAATCGGTAACTTGCGCGGCGGCGGCCATGGCGCAATCGGGCGGCGGCGTCTAGGATTGTTCGGCATTTGAATTCGTCAATCGACGGAAACAATCGATGGCCGATCGGCAACCCCTGACAGCGCGCGATCTTGCCCCGCTGGCGCAAATTGTCGGGCGCAAGCATGCCGCAGCCGAGCTGTTCGCGGCGGCGGACGATCTCGTGCGCCGCAAGATCGGCTACAAGCTGTTCAGCATCATGCGCGTCCATGCGGCGAGCGCCGAGGTCGAGCGCCTGCACAGCAGCAACCCGGCGGCCTATCCGGTGGGCGGGCGAAAGAAGAAGCAGGATACGCAGTACGGACGCGTCGCCGTTGACGAGGGCGAAGTCTTCCTCGCTCGCACGCCGGAGGAACTAAAGGCCGCCTTCGCGGATCACGCACTCATCTTCAGCCTCGGGCTCGGATCGAGCATGAATGTGCCGATTGTCCATGCCGGACGCCGGCTCGGCAGCATGAACGCGTTGCACGAGGCGAATTGGTTCACGCCGCAAGACGTCGAGAACGGCCGCGTGATCGCGGCGCTGCTTGTTCCGGCCTTGCTGACCTAGCCGGCGCGCGCTTGTCGGCCTTGGCGGACCCTCTTACTATGACGCAATTCAAGCGCCGATTTCCAAGGCGCTAACGAGCAACATCGGGCAGGGAGGATTTGGCATGAAGCGAATTCTGCTTTTCATTGCGTTGATGGCGATCGCGGCGATCGGCGGCACCGCCGCATCCCGCGCCGAAACCGTGCTGCGCCTGGACGAGGTCGCGGTCGGCGAGCTGGATCCGATGAAGGCGCGCGACGTCGCCGATTCGATCCTGATGTACAATATTTACGACACGCTGGTTTTCCCGGCGCTGGACGGCTCGGGCGAGATCAAGCCGTTCTTGGCCGAAAAGATCGACATCGACGGCACGACCTACACGATCACGCTGCGCGACGGCGTCAAATTCCACAGCGGCAATCTTCTTACCGCCGACGATGTGGTCTTTTCGCTCAATCGCATGATCGCGCTCAAGGACGGGTTTTCCTACCTGTTCGGCGGCTGGGTCGAAAGCGCCACGGTCAAGGACAAGCGAACCGCCGTGATCAAGCTCAAGTCGCCCTACGCGGCTTTCTACAGCGCGCTGACGCGGCTCTCGATCGTCGACATGAAAACCGTCATGGCGAACAAGGAGCCGGGGCCTTTCGGCGAGTTCGGCGACTACGGCCAGAAATACCTCAACACGAACGCGGCCGGATCCGGCGCCTATCAAGTCGTGTCGCACGATCCGCAGAACCTGACGGTCATGCGCAAGTTCCCGGGCTACTTCCTCGGCCACGGCGCCAAATCGCCCGATCTGGTGCGCCAGCGCTATGCGCTCAAGGATCAGACCTTGCTCACGCTGCTGAGCCGGGGCGAGCACGACATCGCGAACCAATGGGTCGGCCCCGAGATCAAGCGCGAGTTCGTGAAGCTGCCCGGCGTCACGCTCTTGGCCGAGCCGGGCATCGCGCAATACTTCATCAAGCTGAATACGAAGAAGGCGCCGCTCGACGACGTTCATTGTCGAAAAGCGCTGTCCTACGCGCTCGACTTTGCCGCGATCCACGGCCAGGCGCGCATCGCGCCCGGCGTCGAGGGCGCCAAGCCGGCCAAGGGTCCGCTGCTCGAAACCATGATCGGCTTCGATCCCGCCATGCCGGATTTCGCGCGCGACCTGAACAAGGCCAAGGCCGAGCTGGCGCTGTGCAAGCACAAGCCCGGCGACCACGAGATCGAAATCACCTGGATCGCGGAAGTCGCGGTGGAAGAGCGCTTTGCGTTGCTCATGCAGCAAAACTGGGCCGAGCTCGGCTTCAAGTCCAAGGTCGTGCGGGTGCCGTGGGTGCTGTTCACCCAGCGCGTCGCGAAATCGGAGACGACGCCGCATGTCGGGCAGATCTTTTACAATGCCCGCACGCCGGATCCGGACGCTTATCTCTACACGCTCTATCATTCGAGCCAGCACGGCCAATACAACGCCATGGAGCAATTGGCCGATGCCGAAGTCGATCGGCTGCTCGATCTGGGGCGGGTGACGACCGACCTGGCCAAGCGCAAGGAGATCTATACGCAACTCGTGCGCCGGATCGTGGATTTGCGGCCGTCGATCTACGGCTACCAGGTGCTCAATCTTTATGCGAAGCGCGACATGGTCTCGATCCCGACGCTCGAAAAGCCCGGCCTCAACACCGGCCTGATGGGCGGCAATATCCTGTTCCGCGTCATGGAAATGAAGCAGTAGGCGCCGAACGCCGGGCGCGGCGGCGCGTTGCCGCCGCGCCGTCCTCGCCATGCTGATCCGCTTTCTGGCGCGCCGCGCCGTCGCCGGGATCGTCACGCTGGTCGGCGTGTCGATCCTGATCTTCATCATCGCCCGAATCGTGCCGGGCGATCCGGCGCGCATCGCGCTCGGGCCGACGGCGAGCCGCGAGCAGGTCGAGCAGTTGCGGCAAAAGCTCAATCTCAACGATCCGCTGCCGGTGCAGTATTGGAAATACATCCAGGGCGTGGCGCGCGGCGATCTCGGCATTTCGCTGTTCACCAACCGGGCGGTGAGCGACGATCTGCTGCAAACTTTTCCCGCGACGCTCGAGCTGGTCCTGGTCTCGGCGCTGCTGATGATCGGCATCGGCATTCCGCTTGGCACGCTCGCCGCGCGCTACCGCAACGGCGTCATCGACAATATCACGCGGATCGTGTCCCTGCTGGGGGTGGTCACGCCAAGCTTCGTATGGGCGATTTTCTTTCTTCTCGTCTTTGCGTTTTGGACCGATCTGCTGCCGGTCGCCGGCCGGCTCAGCGAGGGCGCCGTGCCGCCGCCGCGCGTCACCGGCCTGTTCCTGGTGGATGCGGCGCTGGCCGGGCGGTGGGCGACGTTCGGCGACGCGCTCCGGCACATTCTCATGCCGGCGGTGGCGCTCTCGCTCGCCAGCATCGGCCAGACGACGCGGCTGACGCGCGCCAATGTCGGCGAATCCTACGAGCGCGCCTATATCGAATTCGCCCGCGCCTACGGCTTCAGCGAAACGCGCATCGCGGCCAAATATGCGCTGCGCCCCGCCTTGATACCCACGCTCACGATTCTCGGGCTCGACATCGCCGTCAAGCTCGGCAGCGCCTTCCTCGTCGAATCCGTGTTCGCGTGGCCCGGCATGGCGCGCTACGGCGTTAAGGTGATCCTGGAAAAGGATTTGAACGCGATCGTCGGCGTCGTTCTCGTGATCGCGGCATTTTTTATCTTGGTCAATCTCTTGATCGACTTGCTGGTCGCCTTCGTCGATCCGCGCATCCGGCTGGGGACGCGGGCGCGATGACGGCGGTCGCCATCTTCCGCACCCGCGGTTGGTACAAATTCAGCCGCAGCCCGCTTTCGGTGTTCGGCCTCGCGCTCGTGATCGGTTTCGTGGCGCTCGCGATTTTCGCGCCTTTCCTCGCGCCCTATCCCGAACACGCCGGCGCCTTTGTCAATTTCGCCAATGCGAGCAAGCCGCCCTCGGCCGCGCATTGGTTCGGCACCGACGTCGTCGGCCGCGACATACTGAGCCGCGTCATGTTCGGCTATCGCGCGTCGCTCGAGCTTGCCGTGATCGTGCTCGCGATCGCGGTGCCGGCGGGCGTCGTGCCCGGCCTCGCCGCCGGTTATTTCGGCGGCTGGTGGGAGACGATCATCATGCGGCTGACCGACATTTTCCTGTCGATTCCGCCGCTGGTCCTGGCGCTCGCGATCATGGGATTTCTGGAGCCCACGCTCGGCAATGCCATGATCGCAATTTCGGCGATGTGGTGGCCGTGGTATGCGCGGCTGATCTACAACATCACGCGCTCGCTCCGGAACGAAGGCTATGTGACCGCCGCCGAAGTCGTGGGCGCGTCGCATTGGCACGTGCTGTTGCGGGAAATTCTGCCCAATTGCGTGCCGTCCCTCCTCACCAAGATGACGCTCGACATGAGCTTCGTCATCCTGCTCGCGGCCGGGCTGGGCTTTCTTGGGCTCGGTGTCCAGCCGCCGACGCCGGAGCTTGGCTCGATGGTGGCGGAGGGCGCCAATTACCTGCCCAGCGTGTGGTGGCTGCCGGTCTTTTCCGGTCTCGCCATCCTGGTCGCGGTTACCGGCTTCAATCTTCTCGGCGACGGGCTCCGGGATTTTCTCGACGTGGACCTATGAGCGAAGCGCCGTTGCTCGAAGTCCGCGACCTGAGCTTGAGCTTTCGCTTGTTCGAAGGCGTCAGCCGCGTGCTCAACGGCGTGAACTTGGCGATCCGCGCCGGCGAGCGGGTCGCGCTGGTCGGCGAATCGGGTTGCGGCAAGTCGTTGCTGGCGCGAACCGTGCTCGGATTGCTGTCCGCGCGGAACGTGGCGATATCGGGCGAAATCCGTTTTCGCGGCGATAATGTCCTCGCCATGCCGCGCGGCCAACGGCGCGCGCTGCGCGGCCGCAAGATCAGCATGATTTTTCAAGATCCGATGGCGGCGCTCAATCCGGTGTTCACCATCGCCGATCAAATGTGCGAGGTCATCGCCCGGGGCGGGCAGGCGCGGAACCGCCGCGCGGCGTTTGAGCTGGCGCGCGAGTCGCTCTTGCAGGTCGCCATCGATGAACCCGACCGGGTTCTTGCGTCGTACCCGTTCCAACTTTCGGGCGGCATGGCGCAGCGCGTCTTGATCGGCATGGCGCTGGTCAATCGGCCCGATCTGGTGCTGGCCGACGAGCCCGGAACCTCGCTCGACGTGACGGTGCAGGAGCAGACACTGCGGCTCATGACGCGCCTCACCCGCGAGAACGGCGCCGCTGTCTTGCTCATCGCCCACAATCTCGGGGTCGTGCGCGCCTTCGCCGAACGCGTCTATGTCATGTATGCCGGCAGTATCGTCGAGGAAGGTTCGGTCGAAGACTTGTTCCGGGATCCGCGCCATCCCTATACCAGGGCATTGTTCGCCGCCGTGCCAAGACTGACCGGTGGCGGCCTGCCGCGCGCCATCGAAGGCATGGTGCCGGATTATACGCGCGCGCCGGAAGGCTGCCGCTTCCATCCGCGCTGCCCGCAAGCCCAAGCCGTCTGCCGGCGTCCGCCGCCGAAGACGACGGTGGCGCCGGATCATAGCGTGCATTGCGTTCTCTATGCCGGCGCGCCGGCCGAGGCGGCGCAACATGGCTGAGATCCTGGTGGAAACACGCGGCTTGGCGAAACAGTACCGCGTCGCGGCCAATGTCGTGCACGCCTTGCGCGGGATCGATCTGACATTGGAGCGCGGCGAGTGCTTGGCCGTGGTCGGCGAATTGGGTTCCGGCAAAACGACGCTCGGCAATCTCGTGCTCGGCATCGAACGGCCGAGCGCCGGACAAATCTTCATCGACGGGCGCGAGGCGATGACGCGGCGCGACCGGCGCTTGCGCCGGCGCATCCAGGTCGTGCAGCAAAATCCGATGGCGACGCTCAATCCCAAGCGGACGATCCTTGAAAGCGTGGCATTGCCGCTTAAAGTCCATGAGCTCGTGCCGCGCAGCGCGGTCAAACAGCGTGTCGCCGAGCTTCTCGACTTGGTGGGCCTGTCGCCGGACTACATGCCGCGATATCCCGTGGCGCTGTCCGGCGGCCAGCGCCAGCGCGTCGCGCTCGCGCGCGCCCTGGCAGCCGAGCCCGACGGCATCGTGCTCGACGAGCCGACTTCGTCGCTCGACGTTTCGGTTCAAGCCCGCGTGCTTGAGTTGCTGGTGAGCCTGCAGAAAGCGGTTCGCGCTGGCCTATCTTTTCATCACGCACGATCTCAGCGTCGTGCGCAATATCTCGTCCCGAGTTTGCGTGTTATATCGCGGGCGCGTGGTGGAAATGGGCGCGACCGAGCCGTTCTTCGCCAATCCGCGCCATCGCTATTCCCAGATGCTTCTGTCCGCGATTCCCGTCGTCAGCCGCGCCGAGCAATCGGCCAAGCCCGATTGGCCCTGGGACGGCGAACTCCGGGCCGTGGACCGCGCCGCCGATGAAGGCTGCGCGTTCCATCCGCGCTGCGCCTTTGCGCTGCCGATCTGCCGCACCGAGCAGCCGCCCTTCGCCGGCGGCGCCGCGCACGCCGCCGCTTGCCACAATCCGCGCTGAGGCGCGCTTGATTCACGTCCCAGGCCTGCCACATGCTCGGGCTGTTTCCGGAGGTGCGAGGATGAGCCGGCTATGATTCGCGTCGCGACCGATATCGGCGGTACCTTCACCGACATCGCGTACTACGAACTCGACGAGTCGACGGGCGTCGCGGGATCCGTCAAGGCGTGGAAATGCGATACCGTGCCGGGCGATCTCACCGCCGGCGTGATGAACGCCGTGGGCGGCGCCGGGCTCAGCCCGCGCTCCATCGGATTTTTCGCGCATGGCACGACGGTCGTGATCAACACGATCACGGAGCGCAAAGGCGCGCGCACAGGGCTGATCACGACGCATGGATTTCGCGACGTGCTCGAAATCGCGCGCGGCAACCGGCCCGATCTGTTCAACTTTCGCTTTCGCAAGCCGGTCGCGTTCGTGCCGCGCGCGTGGCGGCTCGAAGTCGCCGAACGGACCGATCACAAGGGCCGCGTCGTGACGGCCGTCGATCGCAAGAGCGTCGCCGACGCCGTCGCGTTTCTGCGCGCCGAAAAGATCGAGGCGCTCGCGGTCAGCTTTCTGCACGCCTATGCGAATCCCGAGAATGAGATTGCCGCCGTCGCGATGATTCGCGAGCTTTGGCCCGATGTGCCGGTCGTCGCTTCGCACCAGACGACGCGCGAATGGCGCGAATACGAGCGCACGAACACGGCCGTGCTCTCGGCCTATGTCGCACCAGTCACCGACCGCTATCTGAGCACGCTCGAAGGCCGGCTTCAGGCCGGCGGCATGAACCGCGCACCTTATATCATGCAGTCCAACGGCGGGGTGACGACAGTCGCCGACGCCCGCCGCAATCCGATCGCGATTCTCGAATCGGGCCCGGCGAGCGGCGTGCTCGGCGCCGCCGCCTTGGCCCAGGCGATGGGCCGCTCCAACGTCGTGGCGCTCGACATCGGCGGCACCACGGCCAAGTGCTCGCTCATCGAGGGCGGGCGCACCGTCATAACCACCGACTATCATGTCGAAGCGACGCGGTTCTGGCCCGGCTATCCGGTGAAATCGCCCGTCATCGACATCGTCGAGATCGGCACAGGCGGCGGCTCGATCGCGTGGGTCGACGAGGGCGGCAAGCTCCATGTCGGCCCGGTCAGCGCCGGCGCCGATCCGGGCCCCGTCGTCTATGGGCGCGGCGGGCGGCAGGCGACCGTGACCGACGCCCATGTTCTCACCGGCCGCATCGATATCGCCAAAGTGCTGGGGCGCGAAGGCCGCGACAATCTTGAGGCCGTGCGGCGCGTCTATGCCGAGCTGGGCCACCGCATTGGCGTCGATGCGCAAGCCATGGCCCACGGCGTGCTGCGGCTCGCCAACGTCAACATGGAGAACGCGCTCAAGCTCGTGTCGATCAACCGCGGCCGCGATCCGCGCGAATTTTCCTTGATCGCATTCGGCGGCGGCGGGCCGTTGCACGGCGCTGCCTTGGCGGCGGCGCTTCGCATGCCCGAAGTCATCGTCCCGGCCAATGCCGCCGTGTTCTCGGCCTGGGGCATGCTGCAAACCGATCTACGCCGCGACTATATCCGCACCGGCACGACGCAGCTCGACAAGGCCCATCCGGCGGCGCTCGCCGCCGTGATCGCCGAACTGGAGGAGCAAGCGCGGCGCGATTTCGCCGGCGATCGGCAGGAGGACGGCCGCATCGCGATCGAGCGCGGCGCCGACATGCGCTATCGCGGCCAGGAGTTCACCGTCAAGGTCGCGCTGCCCGACGGCCCGGTGGATGGCGCGGCGATCGAGGAATGGGCGAAGCGTTTCCGCGCCGCGCACGACCGTCTCTATCGCATCCGTCTCGACGTTCCCGTCGAGCTCGTGAATTTTCACATCACGGCCTACGGCTTGATCGCCAAGCCGGCCCTCGCGCGCCGCGCCGATGGGACGGCCGATCCGGCTCCGGCCGCGATCGGGCGGCGGCGCGTGGATTTCGGCGAACCGGGCACGCACGAAGCCACGGCCTACGACCGCGAGCGCCTGACGCCGGGCATGACGATCGAAGGCCCGGCCGTCGCCGAAGAACGCGGTTCGGTCGTTCTGATTTGGCCGGGCCAGACCGCGCGCGTCGACGGCTTCGACAATATCGTCATTCGGATCGGAGGCGGGGATGGCTAGCGAAAAAAGCGGCGCCGACTATTTCACCCTGGAGGTCATCCAGCAGGCCTTGCAGGCGATGGGCGACGAAATGTTCACCATCCTGCAACGCACCGCGCATAGCCCGCTCATTTTCGAGACGCTGGATTTCGCCGTCGGCGCCACCGACGCGGACGGCGAAATCGTCGCCATGGGCAATGGCGTTACCGGGTTCCTCGGCACGCTCGACCGCGCGGTCAAGGATGTGATCGAGAAATACGCGCAGCCCGGCAAGCTCGCGCCCGGCGATATCATGATGCTCAACACGCCCTATGAGGGCGGCGGCAGCCATCTTTCCGACGTGTCGCTGGTGATGCCGGTCTTCGCCGAAAACGCAATTGTCGGTTATGTCGTCAACAAGGCCCATTGGACCGAGGTCGGCGGCATGGATCCGGGCAGCGTGACGACGAACTCGACTGAAATTTATCAGGAAGGGCTGCATTTCCCGAACATCAAGCTGTGCGACGGCGGCCGCATGAACGAGGCGCTGATCGAAATGCTGCGCGCCAATGTGCGCCTGCCCGACATGACGGTCGGCGATATGTGGGCGGGGATTTCGGCGCTGCGCATGGGCGAGGCGCGGATGACGTCGCTGGTCGCCAAATACGGCCGCGCCGCCGTGGTCGAAGCGATGGCGGCGTTTCTCGACTACGGCGAGGCGATGGCACGGGCGGCGCTGAAGAAGCTGCCCAAGGGCACGTTCCGGGCGTCGGATTTTCTCGATGCCGACGGGCTCGGCAACGGTCCGTTCGAAATCAAATGCGCCGTGACGATCACCGACGACGAGTTCATTTGCGATTTCACCGGCAGCCATGCGCGCGTTCCCGGCTCGATCAACACGACGATCGTCAATCTGGCCTCGCGCGCCCGCGTCGTGTTTCGCGCCGTGACCGTGCCGGACATTCCGACCAATGGCGGCATGTATCGGCCGCTGAAGGTGATTTGCCCGCCGGACACCATCGTTTCGGCGCGGCATCCAGCGCCGGTCTCGACCTATTACAAATCGGCGATCATGGCCCTCGACGTCATCTGGAAAGCGCTCGCGTCGCACATTCCCCAACGCCTGACCGCCGGCAATCTCGCTTCGACGGCGTCGATCGCGATATCGGGTCAGCATCCCGATACCGGCGAGTTCTGGATGATCTTCGGCCCCTTTGTCGGCGGCTGGGGTGCCGGCAACGATCACGATGGCGGGCGCGGACAATTTTCCGCCGCCAACGGCCAAACCTTCAACATTCCCATCGAGATTACCGAAGCCCGCTACGGCTTGACGGTCGAGCGCTATGCCTTCCACGACGAGCCCGGCGGCGCCGGAGAACATCGCGGCGGCAACGGCGTTTATCTCGATTACCGCGTGACCAACGACCGCGCGCTGCTCGCCGCCGGCATCGGCCGGCACAAATATCCGCCCTGGGGCGTCAATGGCGGCGAAAACGGCTCATGCAGCTATGTGAAGGTGATCCGCCGCGACGGCACCGAGGAAATCTACGGCAAAATTTCCCGCATTCCGCTTTTCAAAGGAGACTTGGTGCGGCTTGCGACTGCGACCGGCGGCGGCTGGGGCGATCCGCGCAATCGCCCGCGCGAAGCGATCGCGGAGGATCTGCGCCATGGTTATGTCAGCGCGGCGGAGATTCGGCGAGCATATGGCGCGTGATACGGCATCCGGTTGATCGCCTCGGTATTCGGCTGTTGCCGCGTAGGGGCGGGTCTCAGACCCGCCCTCGTGCAGGCCGGTGATCGTTTGCCCGAAAACGGCGGCACGGCCGGTACCGCGCGACACGCCGAGGGCGGGTCTGAGACCCGCCCCTACGGGTAAGCGATGGAGCCTTGCTACTATTCGTACCGGTACGGAACGATGGCGGGGCATCAGGCAGGCAAGTCGCCAAGCGCGTTTCTTGAACGATGAAACGACTTGATCGTCTACAATTTGTCTTATTAGATAGGATGCAAAATAAGCGGTCGCAGTTGCAGTCGAACCTAGTGCATATCACGGGAGCCAGCCATGAAGTTTCTTCGGACTTTAGCCATCGCGGCCGCATTGCTCGCCGGTGTCGCGGCGGATCTGCCGGCCAAAACCTTGAAGTGGGGCTCGCCGCGCGACATCGTCTCGCTCGATCCTTATTCCTACGGCGATACCTTCACCCTCGCGATGCTGAATCACGTCTATGAGGGCCTCGTCCGCTACAACGACCAGCTCAAGATCGAACCGGCGCTGGCGACGTCGTGGGAACTGGTTTCGCCGACCGTGTGGCGCTTCAAGCTGCGCCCGGGCGTGAAATTCCACAACGGCAGCGCCTTCACGTCGGATGACGTGATCGCCTCGCTCGAACGCGTCAGCCATCCGAATTCCCCGCTCAAGGGCAACATTCCGGCCTACAAGTCGGCGAAAAAAGTCGACGACCACACCGTCGATATCGAAGTCAACGAGCCCTATCCGCTGCTGCTTAACGACCTGACCAATATCTACATCTTCGACAAGGAGTGGCTCGTCGCCAACAACGCCACGCTTCCGACCGATGCCGGCAAGGGCGTCGAAGGTTACGCGACCAACAATGCCAACGGCACCGGGCCGTTCGCGGTCGAGTCGCGCCGGCCGGACGCCAAGACCATCATGGTCGTGAATCCGGCCTGGTGGGACAAGGCCAAGCACAACATCACGCGCATCGAGTTCACGCCGATCACCTCGGCGGCGACGCGCGTGGCGGCGCTGCTGTCGGGCGAGATCGATTTCACCAATCTCGCGCCGCTGCAGGATTTGCCGCGCCTCTCGGCGTCGCCCGACGTGAAGGTGCTGAACACCAATGAACTCCGCACCATCTTCTTCTCCTTCAACATGCGCGACGCCATGTTCGAGTCGGACGTCAAGGGCGCCAATCCGTTCAAGGACAAGCGCGTCCGCGAAGCGCTCTACCGCGCCATCGATATCGACACGTTGCAAAAGCGCGTGATGCGCGGCCTGTCGCGCAACACCGGCGCCCTCGTGGCGCCGGCGATCCCGGGCTACGCGCCGGAGCAAGACAAGCGGCTTGCCTTCGATCCCGACAAGGCCAAGGCCTTGCTCGCGGCGGCCGGCTATCCCAACGGCTTCTCGTTCTCGGTCAATTGCATGAACGACGGATACGTCAACGAGGAGGAGTTCTGCCAGGCCGTCGGCTCGATGTGGTCGCGGGTCGGCTTGAAGCCCAATCTCTCGATCGCGCCGCGCTCGGTTCAATTGCCGAAGCGCGTCAAGGGCGAGTTCGATATCGTGACCTTGGGCTGGGCCAACGAGCCGATGATCGATGCCTATTCGATCCTGGTCCAAGTCATCCGCTCCAAGAGCGCGAGCGCGGGCGTGTTCAACTGGGGAAATTGGGGAACCGACAAGCTCGATCGATTGATCGACGCCGCCGGCCGCGAGCTCGATACGCCGAAGCGCGTCAAGATCATGGCGGAGGCGCTGCAGATCATGCACGACGATATTATCTTCCTCCCGCTGCACCAGCAGCCCATGGCCTGGGCGGCGCGGCGCAACGTCGAAACCATCGTGCAGCTCTCGGACAACAAGCCACGCCTCTGGTACACGACGATCAAGTAGGACCAGGGAGCGCCGGCCGGCAGCCTCCGGCCGGCGCTCTCGTCTTGCGCTCGCGGGCGCGGCCGTGATCGTCTTCGTCATCAAGCGTCTCGCCAACGCCGCGGCCGTGATGCTGACGGTCGCCTTCATCGCGTTCCTGATCTTTCGCCTGCTCGGCGATCCGGTCGAGATGATGCTCAACGAGCAGGCGACGCAGGCCCAGCGCGACGCGTTGCGCCAGCGCCTCGGCCTCGACCGCCATGTCGTGCTGCAATTCTTCGCCTTCGTCGGCAACGCGATCCGGGGCGAATTCGGCATCTCGTTTCGCAACCAGCAGGACGTGTTCCAGCTCATCGTCGAGCGCTTTCCCGCCACCTTCGAGTTGGTGCTTGTCGCGACGTTCCTGTCGCTGGCGCTGGGCATTCCGCTCGGCGTCTACACCGCGATCCGCCGGCGCGCGGTCGATGCCCAGGCGCTGCAATTCATCTCGGTGCTTGGCGTTTCGCTGCCGAGTTTCGCCGTGGGCATCCTGTTGATCCTGATTTTCTCGGTCTATCTCGGCTGGCTGCCCGCCTTCGGCCGCGGCGAGGTGGTGGGCGTCGGCTGGTGGACGACCGGCCTCCTGACGCCGTCCGGCCGCGCCGCCCTGATCCTGCCCGGGATCACGCTGTCGGTGTTTCAGGTCACGCTCGTCATGCGCCTGGTGCGCGCCGAGATGCTCGAAGTCCTGCGCACCGACTACATCCGCTTCGCCCGCGCGCGCGGCCTGAGCAGCCGCGCCGTGCATTTCCGCCACGCCTTGCGCAATTGCCTGATGCCGGTGATCACCTTCACCGGCCTGCAGATCGGCAATCTCATCGCCTTTGCCTTGGTGACCGAAACCGTCTTCCAATGGCCGGGCATGGGATTTTTGTTTATCCAGGCCGTCATGTTCGTCGATATCCCGGTGATGGCCGCGTATCTGCTCGTGGTTTCGTTTATCTTTGTCGCGGTCAATGCCGTGGTCGATCTGCTCTATGCGGCGGTCGATCCGCGGCTGCGGCAGGATGCGGTTCGAGGAAAAGCCGATGGACGCTGACGCGGCGCGACGCGACAAGCCGCGCCGGCTCGCGCGCTTTCTCGCGAGCGATCTGGCGTGGAGCTTCCGCCGCAGCCCGATCGCGCTCGGCGCCAGCATCGTCCTCGCCGCGATCGCGCTGAGCGCGTTGCTGGCGCCGCTGATCGCGCCGCAAAACCCCTACGATCTCAAGCAACTCTTCCTCGACAAATCCGAGCTGCCGCCGATCCTGTCGCGCGAAGGCCAATGGCCCTATCTGCTCGGCACCGACAATCAGGGCCGCGACATGCTCTCGGCCATTCTCTATGGCTCGCGCGTCTCGCTCATCATCGGCCTCGCCAGTGTCGGTCTATCGATGACGATCGGCCTCGCGGTCGGCCTCGCCGCCGGCTATTTCGGCGGCTGGATCGACAATCTCCTGATGCGCATCGGCGACACCGTCCTCTCGGTGCCGACGCTATTGGTCGCCATCCTTGTCAGCGCCATTTTCCGCGAGCTGCTCCCCGCCCATCTGCGCGAGGCGTTCTCGGCGCTCATCCTCGTCATGGCGATCTCGCTCACCGCCTGGGTCCAATACGCGCGGACGGTGCGCGCCTCGACCTTGGTCGAGCGGCGCAAGGAATATGTGCTGGCGGCGCAGATCATCCGCGTGCGTCCGGCGCGCATCATCCGCCGCCACATTCTGCCCAACACGATGACGCCGGTGCTTGTTGCGGCGACGCTCAATCTCGGCCTCGCCATCCTGGCGGAGGCGACCTTGTCGTTCCTCGGCGTCGGCATGCCGGTGACCCAGCCGTCGCTCGGCACGCTCATTCGCATCGGCAACCAGTATCTTTTTTCCGGGACGTGGTGGGTCGTTGTTTTTCCCGCCATTCAACTCGGGCTCATCGTTCTGTCGGTCAATCTGCTCGGCGATTGGCTGCGGGACGCGCTCAACCCAAAGCTGCGCTGATCGGGGACGCCATGTCGAACGACTTGCTCTTAGCGAACGTCCGCCCGATGGGCGGCCCCTCGGCCTCGATTCTCATCCGCGCGGGACGCATCGCCGCGATCGGCGCGAATGTTTCGGCGTCCGGTGCCACGGCCGTCGACGGCGGCGGCGCGCTGGCGATCCCGGGCCTGGTCGAGGCGCACACGCATCTGGACAAGACGCTGTGGGGTATGGGCTGGCACTCGCATCAGGCCGGTCCGCGCCTGATCGACAAAATCGAGACCGAGCGCCGTCTGAAAAAGGAACTCGGCATCGATGCTGCCCGGCAATCGGCGCGCCAGATCGTCCTGTCGCTGTCGAAGGGCACGACGCACATTCGCAGCCATGTCGATGTCGATACCGAGATCGGCATGGCCGGCATCGAAGGCGTGATGGCGGCGCGCGAGCGCTATCGCGACGCCGTCGATATTGAGATCGTGGCCTTTCCGCAATCGGGCATGCTGATACGGCCGGGCACCGCCGCGCTGATGGATCGCGCCATGGCGCTCGGCGCCGAGATTGTCGGCGGGCTCGATCCTTGCGCCATCGACCGCGACCCGAAAGGCCATCTCGACGGCGTCTTTGCCCTGGCGGTGAAATATGCGCGCCCGCTCGATATCCATCTGCACGAACCGGGCGAGCTTGGCGCGTTCTCGATGGATTTGATTATCGAGCGAACGCGCGCGCATGGTCTGGGCGGCAAGGTCACCGTCAGCCATGCTTTTTGCTTGGGCGATCCGAACCGCGACTTGGTCGATCCGCTGATCGACGCCTTGGCGCGCGAACGCATCGCCATCATGACGACCGGGCCCGCCAGCCGGCCCGCGCCGCCGGTCGCCCGCATGATCGCCGCCGGCGTCGTCCTGTGCTCCGGGTCGGACGGCATCCGCGATACGTGGGGTCCCTATGGCAATGCCGACATGCTCGAGCGCGCGATGTTCATCGGACTGCGCAACAATTTCCGGCATGACGCCGAGGTCGAAAGCGCGCTCGATATCTGCACCCATGGCGGTGCCAGGATCATGGGCCTCAAGGATTACGGTCTCGCCGTCGGGTGCAAGGCCGATCTCGTCCTCGTCGACGGCGAAAGCGTAACCGAAGCCGTGATGAGCCGGCCGCCGCGCCGCCTCGTCATCAAAGGCGGCCGCATCGTCGCGCGCGACGGGCGCGCCCTCGTCGCCGCGCCATGACCGGCGGACCCGGGCGCAGCGCCGGTCCGGTTCTGCTGACCGCGCGTTGGGTCGTCGGCCACGCCCAGGGGCGCCACCAATTGCTCGATCGCGGCGAAGTCGTGTTCGACGGCGATCGCATCGTCTTTGTCGGCTTCGGCTATTCCGGTCCCTGCGCGCGCCGGATCGATTGCGGCAATGCCCTGATCGGACCCGGCTTCATCGATCTCGATGCCTTGTCCGATCTCGATACGACGATCCTGGGCTTCGACAACCAGCCCGCTTGGCGCAAAGGCCGTGTCTGGCCGAAATCCTACATGGATGCCGGCCCGTTCGAGATGTACGCGCCCGAGGAACTGGCGTTCCAAAAACGCCATGCCTTCGCGCAGTTGATCCGCAACGGTATCACAACGGCGCTGCCGATCGCGTCGTTGTTCTATCGCGCGTGGGGCGAGACCTGGGACGAGTTTGCCGCCGCCGCCGAGGCCGCCGAGGCGCTGGGCCTGCGCGTCTATCTCGGCCCGGCCTATCGCAGCGGCAACAGCTTCGTGCGCGACGACGGCGCCATCGATCTTTTTTTCGACGAGGAGCGCGGCCTGCGCGGCTTGGCCGATGCCGAGCGGTTTTGCCGAGACTTTCGAAGGCAAGGCGGCCGGTTTGGTGCGCACCATGCTGGCGCCGGATCGCATCGAGACTTGCACGCCTGAATTGCTCGCCCGCACAGCGGCGGCCGGGCGCGCGCTCGGCGTGCCGGTGCGTCTCCACAGCTGCCAGTCGAAGTTCGAATACGACACCGTGGTCCGCCTGCACGGCCAGAGCCCGCCGGAATGGCTCGCCAGCCTGGGCTTTCTCACGCCGCGCACGCTCTTGCCGCACGGCACTTATGTATCGGGGTCAAGCCGCATCGACCGGCCGGGGCGCGATCTCGAAATCATCCGCGATTCCGGCGCTGCGATCGTCCACTGCCCGCTGGTATCGGCGCGCCACGGCGGCGTGATCGAAAGTTTTCGCCGCTACAAGGCGATGGGCATCCGGCTCGGCATGGGCACCGATACGGCGCCGCCGGACATGATCCTCAACATGCAGACCGGCCTGCTCCTGTGCCGCGTTGTCGAGCGCGGCGCCGATGCGTGCCGGGCGGAGGATTTCTACGACGCGGCGACGCTGGGCGGCGCCGCGGCGCTGGGCCGCGACGATCTCGGCCGGCTCGCGCCGGGCGCCAAGGCGGACCTGACAATTTTCGATCTATCGTCGCCCGAGCTTGGCCAGGCGATCGATCCGATCCAAACAATGATGATTTCAGGCGCCGGCCGCCATTTTCGCAGCGTCGTGATCGACGGCCGCTTCGTGATGGAGGGCGGGGCGATTCCCGGCGTCGACGCCGCCGCCGATGCCGCGCGGGCGCAAGCGCAGTTCGATCGCCTGATCGCGCTCTATCCGCGGCGCACCGTCGGCCATCCGCCGGTCGAGGAGATTTTTTCCGCGAGCTATCCGGTCGTGCGGAGACCGGCGTGAGCCTGGTTCAAGCGCCGGTCGTCGAAATCCGCGATCTTTCGGTCGCGTTCAAAACGCGCCATGGACAGCTCTTGGCGATCGACGGCGTGTCGCTGTCGATCGCGCCGGGCGAAATACTCGGCGTTGTCGGCGAGTTCGGCGCGGGCAAGTCGCTGACCGGAACCGCCGTCATCGGCCTGATCGAGCCACCCGGACGCATCACCGCGGGCTCCGTCCACCTCGCCGGCCGTCGCATCGACAATTTGCCGCCGCGCGCGCTGCGCGCCGTGCGCGGACGCGAGATCGGCGCGATATTCCAGGACCCGCTGACGTCGCTCAATCCGCTGCTGACGATCGGCGATCAGATCACCGAGACGATCCGCGCGCATCTGCCGATGTCGGGCAGCGCGGCACGCGAGCGGGCCCTGGCGCTGCTCAAGGAAGTCGGCATACCCGCCGCCGAGACCCGTATCGACCAATACCCGCACCAATTCTCAGGCGGCATGCGCCAGCGGGTCGTCATTGCGCTGGCGCTCTGCGCGCAACCCCGCCTCATCATTGCCGACGAGCCGACGACGGCGCTCGATGTCTCTATCCAGGCGCAGATCACCAGCCTGCTGAAAAAATTGTGCCGCGAGCACGGCACCGCGATCATGCTGGTGACGCACGACATGGGCGTCATCGCCGAAACCGCGGACCGCGTCGCGGTGATGTATGCGGGGCGCATCGTCGAGCTCGGCGCGGTCGAAGACGTCATCCGCCGGCCGCGCCATCCTTACACGGCCGGGCTGATGGCTTCGATCCCGCGCGTGCGCCAGCGGTCGGCCATGCTGAGCCAGATCGACGGCGCGATGCCGCGGCTCGATGCCATGCCGCAAGGCTGCGCCTTCCATCCACGCTGCCAACAGGCAGGGCCGCGTTGCCGCGCGGCGCGGCCGGAACTCGTCGCCGCGGACAACAGTTTCGTTGCTTGTTGGCTCGCCGCCGGAGGTACCGGCGATGGCTGAGGCGGATTGCCTGCTGACGGTGGAGGATGCCGCGTGCTGGTTCGACGTTTCGCCGCCGTGGCTGGCGCGCGCGATCGAGGGCCGGCCGCGCCGAATTCTCAAGGCGGTCGATGGCGTGAGCTTCAAGGTGCGCCGTGGCACGACGTTTTCGATCGTCGGCGAATCGGGTTGCGGAAAATCAACTCTTGCCAGGCTCATCGTCGGGCTGGTTCGACCGACGCGCGGACGCATCGCGTTCGCCGAGGTTGTCGAACGCGGCGCGAGCCGGATTCCGCGGGTGCAGATGATTTTTCAGGATCCCTATGCCAGTCTCAACCCGCGCTGGCGCGTCGCCGACATCGTCGCCGAGCCGATCCGCGAATTGGCTCTCATGGCGCATGGCGCCGATATCGCCCGGCGCGTCGACGAATTGCTCGGTCTCGTCGGACTCGCGCGCACCGACGGCGCGCGCTTTCCCCATGAGTTTTCCGGCGGGCAACGCCAGCGCATTTCGATCGCGCGCGCCTTGGCAACGGAAGCCCATTTCCTGGTTTGCGACGAGCCGACCTCGGCGCTCGATGTTTCGGTGCAAGCCCAGATCTTAAATCTGATGAAGGCGCTGCAGCAGGAGCTGGGCCTGACCTATCTGTTCATCAGCCACAACCTCGCGGTCATCCGGCATATGTCCGACGAGATCGCGGTCATGTATCTGGGCCGTTTCGTCGAGCAAGACGCGGCCGATGCCGTCTACGAGCAGCCGCGGCACCCCTACACGCGGCTTCTGCTCGAAACGATTCCCGATATCGAAAACCCGCACCGGTCGCGCGGACCCGTGTCGGGCGAAGTGCCGAGCCCGCTCGATCCGCCGCCCGGCTGCCCGTTCCATCCGCGCTGCCCCGAGGCTTTCGACCGCTGCCGGCGAGAATTACCGCTACTCAGGCCGGTCGCGCGCGGGATTGTCGCGTGCCATGCGGCTGAGCCAAGCGCGACCGCAAGTGCGCCGAGATAACCGGCTGGCCCGGCTGGCATCGGACCCAGTCGCGCATAAACTGCTGCCGATTGACGAGAATGGCGCCCCCAAGGGGTTTCGAACCCCTGTTCCCGACGTGAGAGGCCGGTGTCCTAGGCCGCTAGACGATGGGGGCGTCGGCGCTTGGTCTATCGGAGAGGCGGCGGGGGCGCAAGGGCGCGCCGGCGCCTAGCACACGGTGCGATGCTTGCTGTCCTTCTCGCGCTCGCGCAGCACGATGCGGTGGCCGGCCTTCTCGTGCGTCGCGATCCAGCGGCGCTGTGCCGTCGTGATCATGAAATCGAGGTTGCAGAACGTGACTTTCAACGAATGCTGCCGCTTCAGGCCGTCATTGAGCTTCTCGTGCTCGGCCACCGAAAATATGCGAATCCGCGACGGAAAGCCCTTGAGATTGGCGTTATCGTCGGCGTCCTTTTGCAGCGCCCATAGGTCGTTAACGGCAAAGGCCGGCGCGGCGGCAAGGCCAAGCAGGGCCAAATTGGCGGCGAAGATGAAGGCAAACTTAAGCATTGGGGCAAATGGCGTTCGTTCTGAGGGTTACATTCAGGGCCGCGGCGCGATGCCGGACACAATTGATCGCCACGTACCATAGCCAGGTTGAAGAAGAGTTGAAATGACCGGCGCGGTCGGCGCCAATCGGTTCCCAGGCCCGCGATCGCTAACCGGCCGCGCGCACAGCTCGGCGAGCGCGCTCGAATCCGGCCGCGCATCCAGCGTCATGTCGCCCCGCGCGCGGGTGCGGTTCTGCGTCCACACCGTGCGCATCGATCGGAGGTCGGCGGCAATCGTGCCCTTGTGCGACCCATCGGTCGTAAAGCCGGGAGCGGCCCGCCTTGGCGATGGCGCCTGGCCGAGCCGCTCGAACATTTCGATGCGCAAGTTTGCCGGATCGATGACGGCTTCGATTGTGAGCTCGGTCGTGCTGTTGGCTCCAAGCACGAGCGCGGGGCCGCGTGCCCGGGCCTTGCCATCGGCCGTCGCCGCAAGCTCGGTGAAGCGAATGGCGTAATGCTGCGGCGACGGGTCGCCGCGCCAATGAAACACGCCGCACCACGCTCGGGGAAATTTTTCGGCGAAGGCGGCGGCGCCTTGCCCGGCCACCGGTCCCGCGCCCCAGGCAACCACGGCCAGCGCCAGGAGCGCGAAAACGCTAATCCCGCTTTGATTGCAAAGGCGCGTCATCAAGGCCGCGGCAGGAATTCCATGGCGAAGGGCGGTTTCCTGCCACGGCTATGTTTACGAAGCGTCGCGAGAAATTTCTTCACATGGGCCGGCTCGGTGTTGAACGAGGTGACCAGGCGGGCGGTGCGATATTCGGCGTTGCCCCAGTGATAGAATTTGAAGCCCGCCTTCTCCACGGGATCGACAAGATAGACCGGCAAGCTGATGAAAGCGAGATTGCCGCGCGGCATGTCGCCGATGCGCACGTCGGGGATCTCGGCCAGGCCCTCGGCAATGCGCGCCATCATGGCGTTGGAGTGGCGCGCGTGCTTGAGCCACAAATCCTTGGCGAGATAGGCATCGAGCTGCACTGAAAGCAGGCGCATCTTCGAAAACGTATGGCCGGCGCGCTGGCGGCGAAACAGCAGGCCCTTGGCCAGATCGGATTTGAAGACGACGATGGCCTCGGCCGCCCAGGCGCCGTTCTTGGTCGCGCCGAAGGACAGGATATCGACGCCGGCGCGCCAGGTGATGTCGGCGGGGCTGCAATTCAACCCGGCCGCGGCGTTGGCGAAACGCGCGCCATCCATGTGCAGGCCGAGCCCAAGCCGCTTCGCGGTGTCGCCGAGCGCGCGGATTTCCTCGGGGCTGTAAACTTCGCCGCCTTCGCCGATCTGCGTGATGCTGACGGCGGCGGGCTGCATGCGATGGAAATTCTTGGCGCTGTTGAGCTTGACGACGCGCTCGATGTCCGTGGCCTGCAGCTTGCCGCGCTTGCCCGGCACGCTGAACAGGCGCGCGCCGCCGGTGAAGAATTCCGGCGCGCCGCATTCGTCTTCGTGAATATGCGCCTGGTCGAGGCAGATGATGCCGCCATAGGGCGGGGTGAGTGTGCTCAAGGAAAGCGAGTTCGCCGCCGTTCCCGTCGCAACCGGAAAGACATGGACCTCGGTCTCGAAGATTTCCGCGAATTGGCCGGTGAGGCGCTGCGTGATCTCGTCGTTGCCGTAAGCGCCGGCGGTGCTCGTGCTGGCTTGCGCCAGCGCGGCCATGATTTCCGGCGCGCAGCCGGCGGTGTTGTCGCTGGCGAAATTCATGGCCTGGTTCCCCCGGTGTCCGATACGGCGATTTTGAGCATCCGCCCGTCGCCGGCGAGCGGTATGACGTAAATCCATTGGCCTTGGCCGGGGATCGCGAGATGCAGCGTCAGCGTCTTGTCGGACGTGGCAACGCTCAAAATTTTGCTGTCCGCCGGAAGGCCGAGCCGCACGAGCAGCGCCTTGTCCGGATTGAGCGCCGCAGCCACCAGCGCGCCAGGCTGGTTCGATACCCGGTAGCCGAGAAAGGCCAATCCGAGCACGAGCAAAATACCCATGACGATGACGCTGGTTTTGACGATCGTCATCCCATATGAGGGCTGCGGCGAATTCATTGGGGCGATCGGTGGCGGCGGAGCGGCGCTATAGCGTGACGGTTCAGGACAGCGACGCGGGCGCCAGGCTCGACCGCGTCTTGGCCGCCGCACTGCCGGAAATTTCCCGCTCGCGCTTAAAGGCGCTGTTGCTCGAAGGCCGGGTAACGAGCGCCGGCGCAGTCATATCCGAGCCGTCGCTGAGGGTCAAACCCGGCACACGCTACGCGGTGACGGTGCCTGCCGCGCGCCCGGCGACGCCGGCGGGGCAGGCGATACCCCTCGAAATCTTGTTCGAGGACGAGCACCTCATCGTCATCAACAAACCGCCCGGCCTCGTCGTGCATCCTGCCGCGGGCAATTTCGACGGCACCCTGGTTAACGCGCTCATCGCCCATTGCGGCGCTTCGCTTTCGGGCATCGGCGGCGTGGCGCGGCCCGGCATCGTTCACCGCCTCGACAAGGATACCAGCGGCGTCATGGTCGCCGCCAAGACCGATCGCGCCCATGCCGCGCTCTCGTTGCAATTCGCCGCCCACAGCATCGAGCGGGCCTATCGCGCCATCGTCATCGGCGTGCCGCGTCCGCCCGCCGGCCGGATCGAGGGCGCGATCGGCCGCAGCCAGCGCGATCGCAAAAAGATGGCGATCGTGACCCGGGGCGGCAAGGCGGCCGTCACCCATTACCGGATCGTGGAGAAATTCGGCGCCGCCGCCAGCCTGATCGAATGCCGGCTCGAAACCGGCCGTACCCATCAAATCCGCGTCCATCTGGCTCATCTCGGCAACCCCGTGCTGGGCGATCCGGTTTATGGGCGGGGGCGTATGAGTATTAAGGGTGTTCCGGGCATGCCGCCGGAGGTGGGCCAGGCGATTGCCGGCTTCCGCCGGCAGGCGCTCCATGCTTGGCGTCTCGGCTTCGAGCATCCCGAAAGCGGCCGGCGCCAAACCCACGATGCCGGCCCGCCGGCCGATTTCGAAAGCCTTGTCAACTCGTTAGAATGTATCAAAAAATTGTCGTAATTTGCGGCTAGACTTGGGCTTGATTGAAATCAACCGGATGGCTCCCCAAATCGACTAGGGTACGCGGTGATCGGGGCCAAGAGCGGACCGATGGACCGCGGGACGCAAGAGGGATCGACATGACGTCTACCGCAGTTTCGACGTTAGGCCCGGCGCTGCCGATACCGGGCTTGGCCGGCGGCAATATCGCCGCCTATCTCAACGAAATCCGCAAGTTTCCCATGCTGGCGCCGGACGAGGAATACATGCTCGCCAAGCGCTGGCGCGAGCATGACGACGTCAACGCCGCGCATCGCCTGGTCACCTCCCATCTCCGCCTCGTCGCCAAGATCGCCATGGGCTATCGCGGCTACGGTTTGCCCGTGGCCGAGCTGATTTCCGAAGGCAATGTCGGCATGATGCAGGCGGTCAAGCGCTTCGATCCGGAAAAGGGCTTTCGCCTCGCCACCTATGCGATGTGGTGGATTAGGGCTTCGATCCAGGAATACATCCTGCACTCGTGGTCGCTGGTGAAGCTCGGCACCACGGCGGCGCAGAAAAAGCTGTTCTTCAATCTGCGCAAAGTTAAAGCGAAAATGAAGCTGTTCGAGGACGGCGATCTGCCGCCCGAGCGGGTCAAGCAAATTTCGAAGCAGCTCAACGTCACCGAGGAAGAGGTGGTGTCGATGAACCGCCGCCTCGCCGCGCCCGATCATTCGCTCAACGCGCCGTTGCGCGCCGATGGCGACATGGAATGGCAGGACTGGCTCGTCGACGAGAGCCAGGATCAGGAAGCGCTGGTCTCGGCGCAGCAAGAGCGCACGGTGCGCAACGCGCTTCTGACCGAGGCGATGAAAACTTTGTCGAAGCGCGAACGCCACATCCTGACCGAGCGCCGCCTGCGCGACGAGCCGCTGACGCTCGAAGACCTCTCGCAGCAATTCGGCATCAGCCGCGAGCGCGTCCGGCAGATCGAGGCGCGCGCCTTCGAGAAAATCCAGAAAGCGATCAAGGCCAAAGTCGTCGAACAGAAAATCGACATGTGATTTTTTTGGCGCCGGATCGCGCCGGACATTGGCCGATGCCCGATGCGCCAATGACGCCATTTCCATTCGCTCCGCGTCTCACCGAGCCATCGAGTGCCGGCTCGCTTGTCCGCGTGCGCCGGCTGGTGCTGGTTTCTCTCGATGGAAGCGCGGCAGAGGCCGGCGCCACTGCGCCAGCCTCGCCAGAAATGTACCGATCGTAAGTTCGGGTTTTCCGATTATTGGGCGCCGGCATACGCCGGTTCGCGGCCCCGACGAAGCCGATTGAGGGCGATGCCTTCGCACCAGGCAAAGAACGCGACGGCGAACGCCACAGCCAAAGTCGCGGCCACGCCCATCGTCGTCCACAGCGACGGCAATCCGACCAGCAGCGCTACGCTGCCGGCGACCCAGCCGACGTCGAGGGCGAAGATCGCGCCAAGGCCGCTGGTCGGGGGCGGGCTCTCGCGCGCGGTCACGCCGACGGCCGCGGCAAAGAGAATTAGGCCTGCGCCCACGAGACGCAGGATCGTCGCGAGATCGAGACCAAGCAGCGTCCCGGCGCGCGCGAACATCAGGTCGGCGGCCACGCCGCCCGCGCCCATCAATAGCACGCCGATCGCGGCGGACGAGATGGCATTGACCGCCAGCAAAGCGGGGAGCCATGCCGGTGCGGGGAATTTCGAAGTTGTAAACATGAGCGACCTCCATTTCGTTGATGTCGCGAAAATGGCGTGCTCGCCGCCAGTCCGCAATTACGCGCGAGGTAATAGGCTTGGCCGCAATTTCGCGTTAGGTTTCGCGCCATGAAATCGAACATCGCGACGACAACGCGGCGGCCGGCGCCGCCCTTCGGCGGCATGCTGAAATCCTGGCGTGCGCGGCGGGGATTGAGCCAACTGGCCTGCGCCCTCGATACCGGCGTTTCGCAGCGCCATTTGAGCTTCCTCGAATCCGGCCGCGCCCGGCCCAGCCGCGACATGGTGCTACACCTCGGCAGCGCGCTGGGGCTGCCGCTGCGCCATCAAAACGCGCTATTGCTCGCCGCCGGCTTCGCCCCGGTCTACGGCGCACGCGATCTCGCCGGGCCCGAAATGGCCGAAGTCAACGCCGCGCTCGATCGCATATTGGCGCAGCAGGAGCCATTCCCGGCCCTGGTGTTCGATCGCGCGCTGGCGGTGCTGCGCGCGAACGGAGCGGCGCAAGGACTTTTCGGCTTCCTGCTCGGACTCGCTTCGCCGCCCGCAACGCTGCCCAGTTTCTGGCACATCTTGTTATCGCCGGAAGGCATCCGCCCCTTCATCGTGAATTGGGAGGAAGTCGTCTCTTGTCTCTTGCACCGCCACAAGGCCGAATCGTTGATCGAAGGCGAGGGCGGGGACGGCGCGCTCGTGCCGCCCGTGTTGCTGAATTATTCCGGCGTCGCCGAGCTGGCGCGCAACATCCGGGCCGATCCGGTGCCGGCGCCGATCCTGAAGGTCAAGCTCCGCAAGGACGCGATCGCTCTCGCTCTGTTCTCGACGATTACGACGCTTGGCACGCCGCTCGATGTCACGCTGCAAGACATTCGCATCGAATCGTTCTTCCCGGCCGATGCGGCGACGGAGAAATTCTTCCGCGCCAACCGATGATGCCGCCGATCAGGGCCGCGTCGTGATGCCGCCGTATTTGTAGCCGGCATCGCCGGCCGCTTGGGCGGTCTTGCCGGTCCACCAGTCTTCGAGCCGGGTCGGGACAGCGACGCGCCATTTTTCGGCGATGATCGGCATGACCTCGGCGAAATATTCGGCGCGCATCGCTTCGTTGGTGCGGCGCTTGATGCCCCAGTAGCGGTAGCGCGCGTTGCTGCGCGACCCATCGCCGCCGAAGCTTTGCAGGCCGACCGGCAGCCAGGCGCGCACCGCGTCGGCGACCTCGCGCCGGCCTTGTTCGGTTGCGAGCAAATCCTTGGTGCCCTTCATGCCGAAGCCGACATGGCCATGCTCTTCCTTGAGCGTCTCGGCGCAGGCGACGCGGAACGGCTCATAGGGCGAGTGGATGAATTCCTCGAATTGATAGGCCGCCGCGCGATCGACGAGGGCGAGGAACACCATTTGATCGGCCCAGGTCTTGATCGGCGTGTCGAAGGTCGAAAGGTGCTCCTTGGCCTTCATCGTCTCGCGCCAATCGACGCCGAGCTCCTCGAGCAGGCGGCGGAAGCGCAGATGATGGCCATATTCCTCCATCACCGTCTTGGCCATGCGCTGCTTCATTTCGGGCGTCGGCCCGCGCAGGATGCTGACCTCGAAGCAATCGGCGCCGTAATCCTCGCTGACCACGTGGATGTCGATGAGGTTGCGGATGAGCGCTTGGAATTCCGGATCCTGCTGGCGAAAACTCGCGGCTGTGACGTTGCCGATACCGGCTTCGCCGTAACGTGTCGCGCTCATGGACCCATCCTTCGTCATGCCGGCGCGACGATGGCCCGGCCCTTGGCCGTCGCCGTGCCGTCGAGCTTGGTTGCCGCGAGGGCTATGACGATGTCGCCGTCGTCGGATACCACCGTCGCGCTCAAGCGCAGAGCGTCGCCGAGAAACACCGGCGCGGTGAAATCGATATCGAGCGACCGGAGCCGCGCGGCGCCGAATGTCTCGGCCAGAAGATGGGCAAAATGCGCCGTCGTCATCGGCCCCTGCTGCAGCACGCCGGGGAAGCCGGCGCGCTGCGCGAAGTCGTCATCGACATGGATGGGATTGGGATCCTCGGTGCCGCGCGAAAAGCGGCGCAACCTTTCGCGGTCCGCGCCCGGCCATGTCCGATCGAAAATCACCGTGCCCTTGGCCGGTTCGCCCATGCTTCAACTCCGCTCGATCAGCCGCGACAGCTCGCGCAGCGCCAGCGCGCCGTCGCGCGCGCGGCGATAGTCGTAGACGATATCGGCGAACCAGATTTTGCCGGATTTGCTGTCTTTCTCGACGATCTTCTCGATCTTGCAGGTGACGTTCGAGCTCGTCGTCCCAGCCGATCGGCTGGAACCACTCGTAGCGCTGGCCGCCATGCAGCGCCTTGAGGCGCGGGATGCCGAGGTCGCCGAACACGTCGGCGCCGCGCGTCTCGCCGCGCAGGAAGATGAAATAGGTCGGCGGCACGGCCGCGTGCCGGGCCGGATCGAGACCTTGGCCTTCGAGCATGGCCGCCGCCAAAGCGCGGTCCGGCTTGAGACGATAGGGCGCATATTCGTGCCCCTGCATTGCCAGCTTCATGGCCGAGCCTTGCGTTGCGCGTGAAATTTACGATACCGTAAAATATAGCAGCTTTCCCCGGGCGCGCCTAGCGCTTGCGCGGCGGCTTCGGGGCGACGACGCCTTCGGCGATCATCGCGGAATAGGCGCCGGCGATGGCGTCGATCGAAACCGTCTTGGCCGGGTCGTACCAGCGCGCCAGCCAATTGCACATGCCGAGCATGCCGAAGGCGAGCATTTTGGCGTCGCCGGTCTTGCGGAATTCGCCGCGGCGCTGGCCCTCCGCGATGAGGCGCGTCCACTGCGCCTCATAGCGCTTCCAAATGCGTTGCATGCGGCGATGGACCTCGCCGGTATCCTCGATCAAGCCGTCGCGCAGGCTCACCGTCATTTCGAGGCAATGGCGGTCGAAGCGTTCGAGATGATTGCGGATCGCGGCGTCGAGCTTGGCGGGGTAGGCGATGCGCTTGTCGGCCAGGATGCGGCCGAGACCGGCGATGAGCGCCGCGCTTTGCGGCGCGATGATCGAGAGCAGAATCTCGGCGCGATTGGCGAAATAGTAGTAGATACCCTCGCGCGCGATGCCGACCGCGCCGGCGATGTCGTCGAGCGACGTGTTGGCATAGCCCTGGCGGTCGAACAGCGCGGTCGCGGCGGCGACAATGGCGCCGCGCCGGCGGCGCGATTTGGCCGTGGGCGCGGGCGCGGCTCGTTCGGGTGTGGCGCGGCGCGTCGGAGGCACGGTGCGGGCTCGCAGCTGGGGCGGAGCCAAGACCTAAGCGGGTAGGGCGGCACCGTCAAGGCAACGCATCGCGCGATGGCGGGCGGGGCCGGCGGCGGCTACACTCGCGCGCAGCCGGGAACGGGAGCGAGCGACCGAATGTCCGAAGAGCCGACGCGAATTTGCGATCTGGTGATGAAAGGCGGCATCACCAGCGGCGTCGCCTATCCGCTCGCCACAGTCGAACTCGCCAAGCATTTCCGCTTCCGCAATATCGGCGGCACATCGGTGGGCGCCATCGCCGCGGCATTCGCCGCCGCCGCCGAGCATGCGCGCGGCAAGCCCGGCGCCGGCTTCGAATCGCTCGAACATCTGCCCGCGTGGTTCGGCGTCGCGGGCGCCAACGGCCGCTCGAATCTCCTCAACCTGTTTCAGCCCGAACCCAAGACCGCGCCGCTGTTCGGCTTGCTCGTGGCGCGGCTGCGCGGCCGGCGCAACCGGCTCGGCCGCATGATCAATATGCTGCGCGCGGCCGCCGCTCGGGTTTCCCCTGCAAATGGCGCTCGGTGCCGCGCCGGGCATCTTGCTGCTGGCGGCAAGCCTGACGCTGGCGCGGGGCGGCATGTTTGCCGCCGGCCTGATCGCGGCCCTTCTGATGATCGGCGCCGGCGCCGGTCTCGGCGTCGCCTGGGGCGTCGTCAAGATTCTGCGCCGCCATGTGCCGGAAAACTTCTACGGCGTATGCAGCGGCAACGGTGCGCCCAAGCCCGGCGCGCCGCAGCCGCTGACGGCCTGGATCGCCGATACGATCGACCGCATCGCCGGCCGCGATCCGGCCGTCGACCCGCCGCTGACCTTCGGCGATCTGTGGGGCGACGATCCCGAAAAGGGCGTCAACCTTCAGATGATGACGACCAACCTCACCCAGGGCCGGCCGATGCGCGTGCCGTTCGAGGATCCGGGGCAAAAGGGCTTCAACCAGTATTATTTCGATCCCCAGGAAATGCGCCGGCTGTTTCCCGAACGCATCGTCGAATGGCTGATTGTGCACGCGGCCCAGGCTGGCCAAACCCAATTGCCGTCGAATCTCATCCGCATGCCGCGCGCGCGCGATCTGCCGGTCGTCGTCGGCGTGCGCCTGAGCGTGTCCTATCCGCTGCTGCTCAGCGCGGTGCCGCTCTACACCCACGATTGGACGCGCGAGGCGGCCAAGGACCGCTTGAAGCCCGATCGCTGCTGGTTTTCCGACGGCGGTCTCAGCAGCAATTTTCCGATCCATTTCTTCGACCAGCCGCTGCCGCGCTGGCCGACATTCGCGATCAATTTCCGCCCGCCGCATCCCGACATGCCGGACGAGATGGTGTGGATGCCCAAGAGCCACCGCGAGCGCGGCATTGCGATCTGGAACCGCTTCGACGCCGAGCGCAAGCCGACGCTGTGGGGCTTCCTCAATACCGTCAAGGAGGTGACGCAGACTTGGATGGACAGCGAGCAGGTGCGCGTGCCCGGCTTCCGCGACCGCATCGTCCACATCACGTTGAAACCCGGCGAGGGCGGCGTCAATCTCGACATGCCGGCGCATGTCATCAACGACATCGCCGAACGCGGACGCATCGCCGGGCGCACCTTGGCCGAGCGCTATGCCGCGGGGCCGCGGCGCGATGTCGAAGCGGCTTGGGAGGCGCATCGCTGGGTGCGTTATCGCTCGAGCATGTATGCGCTCGAGGAAGTGCTGGTGAGCATCGAGCGCAGCTTGAGCGAGCGATTGCCGGGCGACCGCAGCTACGAAGACATGATCGGCCGCAAGCGCGGCCAGCCGCCGCTCGCCTTCCCGTGGTGGAACGACGGCCAGCGCGACCATGCGCTTGACGTAACGCAAGCGCTCCGCCAGATCGTCGCGCGCTGGAAGACCATGGACCAGACGTTCGGCCGCGCCGACCCCGACGACCCCGGCCCGCCCGAGCCCTATCCGCAAATGCGCATCACGCCGCGGATATAAGCGGCTCCGGTTCGGGCCGCGACCGTGAAGAGCGGCCGTCGCCGGCGAAAAATGCGCATTATGCTCGACGCGCCGCGATTCGAAGCGTAAGTTGGTTGAATCAATTCATGTCCGGCACAGGCAACGCAATGATCGAGCGCGTACGGTCCGACAATGTTGCCGAACGCGCGGCCGTCGCCGAAGCTAATCCGGCCGTATCGAAGCTCGCGCGGCCGGCCAGCGTTGCCGGCAACAAATTCCTGTGGCGCTATGCGATCACGTTGGCGGCGATGCATGTTTTGGCAGGCCTGGCATTCGTGCCGGCGCTGTTCGTCCCGGCGAGCGTTGCGATTTGCGTCATCGGCGTGTTCCTGTTCGGGCAAGGCATCAATCTGGGCTACCATCGGCTTTTGGCGCATCGCAGCCTCGTCGTGCCGCGCTGGCTCGAACAGTCTTTCGTCGTTCTCGCCCTGTGTTCGCTGCAAGACACGCCGATGCGCTGGGTTGCCGCGCACCGCCATCACCACAAGCACTCGGACGAGCGGGACGATCCCCACACGCCGCGCGCGGGTTTTATTTGGTCGCATTTCGGCTGGCTGTTCTATCGCAATTCCGCGACGCGCGGGGCGATCGCTTATCAGGTCTATGCGCGCGACCTTCGCGATTATCCGTTCTACCGTGCCTTGGAGCGCCATTGGTGGCTGGGCATCGCGATTTACGCGGCGCACGCCGTCATGTTCGCACTGGTCGGCTTCGCGTTCGGCCTGGCGATTGGGGACGATTGGAGCGGCGCCGTGCAATTGAGCGTCAGCGTTCTGGTGTGGGGCGTCTTCTTGCGCACAGTGCTAGTGTGGCACATCACCTGGTCGATCAACTCGGTCACGCACTGCTTCGGCTACCGCACCTATTCGACCGGAGAAAACAGCCGCAACAATTGGCTGCTCGGCTACCTCGCCTCAGGCGAAGGCTGGCACAACAATCACCACCATGATTCGGCCAGTGCCTCGAATCAGCACCGCTGGTGGGAGGTGGATTTCACCTACTACGTCATCTGCCTATTGGAGCGCTTGGGCCTCGCGACCGAGGTCATCCGGCCGCGGGCCAAGCGGCAGCGCGCGGCGAAGTCGGGCTGACCGGCCCGCCTCAATCCGCGAACGGGTCGCGCACCAGGATCGTGTCCTCGCGTTCGGGGCTGGTCGAGAGCAGAGTGAGCGGCGCCTCGATCAGTTCCTCGATGCGGCGGACATATTTGATCGCCTGCGCCGGGAGCTTGGCCCAGGAGCGCGCGCCGCGCGAGCTTTCGCTCCAACCCGCGATGGATTCGTAGACCGGCTCGACCGCGGCCTGGTCGGCGGCATTGGCCGGAAAATGGTCGATGCGTTTGCCGCGCAGCATGTAGCCGACGCCGATCTTGAGTTCGCCGAAGCCGTCGAGCACGTCGAGCTTGGTGAGCGCGATACCGTCGATGCCGCCGACCTTGACCGCCTGGCGCACCATGACCGCGTCGAACCAGCCGCAGCGCCGCTTGCGGCCCGTCACCACGCCGAATTCGTGGCCGCGTTGCCCCAGCCGTTCGCCGATCTCGTTCACCTGCTCGGTGGGAAACGGGCCGTTGCCGACGCGCGTCGTATAAGCCTTGGTGATGCCCAGCACATGGCCGATCGCGCCCGGTCCGACGCCGGCGCCGATGGCGGCTTGTCCCGCGACCGTGTTCGACGACGTGACGTAGGGGTATGTGCCGTGATCGACATCGAGCATGGTCCCCTGCGCGCCCTCGAACAAGATCCGCACGCCGCCACGGCGCAGCTCGCTGAGCCGCGACCAAACGCTATCGGCGTATGGCAGAATTTCCTTGCCGACGGCGACGAGTTCGCCGTGGAGCGTGGCCGCGTCGATCGTGGCTGCGCCGAGGCCGCGGCGCAGCGCGTTGTGATGGGCGAGGAGGCGCTCGATCTTCTGCGCCAGCGCCGCGCCATCGGCAAGATCGCAGACGCGGATCGCGCGCCTCCCCACCTTGTCTTCATAGGCGGGGCCGATGCCGCGTCCGGTCGTGCCGATCTTGGCCGCGCCGCTGGCTTCTTCGCGTAAGCGGTCGAGTTCGCCGTGCAGCGGCAGGATCAGCGTGGCGTTGTCGGCCAGCCGCAGATTGGCCGGCGTGACATCGACGCCCTGGGCGCGGATCGCCGCGATCTCCTTGAGCAGGGCCCAAGGGTCGACAACGACGCCGTTGCCGATCATCGCCAGCTTGCCCGGCCGCACCACGCCCGAGGGCAGCAGCGAAAGCTTGAAGGTCTTGTTGCCGATGACGAGCGTGTGCCCGGCATTGTGCCCGCCCTGGAAGCGCACCACGACATCGGCGCGCTCCGAGAGCCAATCGACAATCTTGCCTTTTCCTTCGTCGCCCCATTGGGCGCCGATCACCGCGACATTGGCCATCGTCGTCTATCCCGGACAGCATGACGGCCGCGAGATCGGCGCGGCCGTTGATGAGTGCTAGACCAGCGCGCGGCGCGGGGCAATCGGAAAAGGCGCCGCGCGCGTCATTCCGCTGCGGCCGCTGCGCCCAACCGCCGCCGCCGTTGCGTCGGGCGCAAAGGCTCCATGACAAGTCTCGGACGATGGCCGGTCGCTGCGGCGTAACGCTGCAGGGTTCGCATGCTCGGCCAGGACCGGCCGCTTTCGAGGCGGGCAACGGCGGATTGGGTCGTGCGCATGCGCTTGGCGAGCTGGGCCTGCGAAAGGCCGGCGCGTCCGCGCGCCGCGATCATCGCCTCGGCCAGAGCGAATTCCTCCTCCATCGCGTTGTAGTGGGCGCGAACTTTGGGATTGGCGAGTATTTGGTTCGCCAAATCTTTCAGTCGCTTCATAGTGACAATCCCCTAATTCGGCGCAGCGCGGTCTCGATCGCGCGGCGCGGCGTCGCCTCGGTCTTCTTGACGAACACATGCTAGATCACAAGTTGCCTGCCCGATGCCGCGACGTAAATGGCTCGAGCAATTCCTGCACGTCCGCTGAGGCGCATCTCCCATAGCTTGTCCCCCAGCGGTCGCACATACGGTATTCCGACGCGATGCGGGCCGTTGCTTTCGATCAAGCTCCGAATGCGAAAAAGACGCGCTTGCACTTCAGCCGGCAATGCGCGGATTTCCTCTTCGGCTTCCGGCAAGACTTTTATGATCCAATCCATCTTATAGCATTTTTGCTATAATATGCCAAGCCCGGTCAGGCTAGTCGCTCGATCGCGTCCGCCCGCCACATCGACTTGCACCCCAGCCGGTGCGCCTCCGCCGCCGCGTCGCCATTGGGCTCGGGTGCTAACGCGGCGATGACGGCGTGGCCATCGGCGCGCAGGCGGGCGGCGATCGCGCGCTCGGTGCCGAACGGAAGATAAACGCGCTCGGGCGCGGCCGCGGCGGGCAGGGCGCGCAGGATCGGATCGAGGTAGAGCGTAAAGCCGGTGGCGTGTTCTTGTGGGCGCGCTTCGTCGAGCCGGCCGGCGCGGTAGCGACCGCCGAGGCCGAGTTCGCCGCGCACGCCGGCGCGGAAGATCGTGAAGCACACGCCGATGTGGTATTCGAGGCCGCGATTCTCCGTGGCGTCGATGGTGAAAGAAACCTCGGGCCACGCCGCCGCCAGTTCGCGCGCCACCGCGGCAAGGCGCTCGATCTCGCGCCGCGCCGCATTCGGCAGATCGAGCGCCGCGAGCGCGGCCAGGGCCGGCTCGACCGGCCCATTCGCCCGCAAGATGTCGCCGAAGATCTTGCCTTCGCGCCCCAGCATCTGGACCGCGGCATCGACGGCGGCGGCGTCCTTGCGGTCGAGCGCGTTGCGCAGGCGCTGCGTCGCCGCCGGCCGCTTGGTGCCCGAGGCGAAATCCTGCGCCGCGAGAACGAGCGGCACGAGCGTCGGCACGGTCAGGTCGACCGAGAGCCGCGTCACGCCGATTTGCATCAGGGCGTCGACCGCGAGCGACACCGCCTCGACATCGGCCGCCGCCTCGGCCGCGCCGATCAGCTCGGCGCCGATTTGGGTGAACTGGCGCTCGGGCCGCAGTTGCTTGCCTTTGACGCGCAGCACGTCGCCGGCATAGGCGAGTCGCAGCGGCCGCGGAAGATGCGCGAGCCGCGTCGTCGCGACGCGCGCCACTTGCACGGTGATGTCGGCGCGCACGCCCATCATGCGCTGCGACACGGGATCCATCAGCCGGAACGTATCCGGCGCCATGGCGGCGCCGGCGCCGTCGAGCAGCGAGTCCTCGAACTCGACCAGCGGCGGCTCGACCCAATCGTAGCCATAAAGGCCGAATATCCCGCGCAGCCGGTGGACGAGATCGGCGGCGTAGGCGGCATCGGGCGGCAGCACGTCGCGCAGGCCGGCCGGCAGCAGGGCGGGGTTGGGAGTGTCGGTCATTGGCGGGCCGCATATCACTGCCGCGATCTAGCGGCAAGCGCGGCGGCGGTACAAGCTAAATTGCCGATCCATCTTTGCGGCGAACCGATTCGGCCTTAGATTTGCGCTCGAACCGACAGCGAAGGAACGACATCGATGCCGATTTCCGGCGGTTGCCATTGCGGCGCCGTCCGCTACCAGGCGGACGGCGAGGCGCTTACGCACGCGATTTGTCATTGCAGCGATTGCCGGCGACATGCGGGTGCGCCGATCGTCGGCTGGACGATGTATCCGGCCGGCGCGGTCAAGGTAACGAAGGGCTCGCCCAAGATCTACGAATCTTCGATTCATGGCCGGCGGCATTTTTGCCGAGATTGCGGAACTGGTCTCTTCTACACCAATGCCGAGATGTTGCCGGAGATCATCGACATCCAAAGCGCGACCTATGACAATCCCGATGCGGTGCCGCCGCGTGCCCAAATCCAGGTCGCCGAGCGGATCGGCTGGATGAAGCACTTGCACGAATTGCCGGCCTTCGAGCGCTATCCGCCACGCGAATAGCCCGCCGGCGGGAAGAACCGCCGTTGCGCGGCATCGCCGCGACTTTTCCAAGTTCGTCATCCCGACCGAGCGCGCGCCAGCGCGCGTAGTGGCGGATCGCATAGCGATCCGCGGGATCTCGACCGGACTAGCCAGACCGCGCCTGACGGCAAGGCGCTCGTCCGCCCGAGGTCCCGCGGATCGAGTTGCGATCCGACGGCCTCCACCGCCTTCGGCGGTGGCTTGCTCGGGATGACGCGAATGTGACATGCAAGAAAAATATCGTCGAAAGATATGGGCATGCCCATAGCGCTTTCGCGGAGACGACAGCATCATTTTGCTTCTCCGGTTTGGCGCTTTAAAACCGCAGCAACTTGACCTGCTGCACATTCGGCAAGGAACAGATCGACATCAGCACCATGTCGTTGACCGGCTGATCGACGGCGACGAGGGCGAGCGCGTCGCCGCCCGGGCTCTGACGGCCGAGGTGGAACGTCGCGATGTTGATGTTGGCGTCGGCCAGCGCTCGCCCGAGATCGCCGATCATGCCAGGCTTGTCGTAGTTGCGCACCAGCAGCATGTTTCCGGCGAGTTCGGCCTCGACCGGGATACCTTCGATCTCGATCAAGCGCGGCTTGATGCCGCCGGTCAGCGTGCCGGCGACGGTGCGGTCGCGATGCTCTTTCTTGAGCGTGATACGAATTCGCGTCTGATAATCGACGCAATGCGCGCTGCGCTCCTCGGTCACGGCGATATCGTGCTGCTTGGCGAGCGACGGCGCGTTGATGAGATTGACGCCTTCATAGAAGGGCGCCAGCAATCCGTTGAGGATCGCGGCGGTAAGCGGCTTGGCGTTGAGCTCGGCGGCATGGCCCTCATAGGCGATGTGAACGCCGCGGATGGTCGATTCGACGACTTGGCCCGCAAAGCGGCCGAGCAGCTCGGCGAGCTTCAGATAGGGCCGGAGCTTGGGCGCCTCGTCGGCCGAGACCGCGGGCATGTTGATCGGATTCGTCACCGTGCCGTTGAGGAGATAATCGGCGATCTGCTCGGCGACTTGCGCCGCGACGTTCGCCTGCGCTTCCTCGGTCGAAGCGCCGAGATGCGGCGTGCACACGACCTTGGGCGCGCCGAACAGCACGTTGCTCTTGGCCGGCTCGATCTCGAACACGTCGAGCGCCGCGCCCGCCACTTTGCCGCTGTCGAGCGCGGCCTTGAGATCGGCTTCGGCAACAAGCCCGCCGCGCGCGCAATTGACGATGCGCACGCCGGTTTTCATGCGCGCGATGCTGTCCTTGTTTATCAGATTGCGCGTGGCATCGGTGAGCGGCGTGTGCAGCGAGATGAAATCGGCGCGCGCATAGAGTTCGTCGAGCTCGACCTTCTCGATGTCGAGCTGCGCCGCGCGCTGAGGCGAGAGGAACGGATCATGGGCGATGACGCGCATCTTCAGGCCCTTGGCGCGGTCGGCGACGATCGTGCCGATATTGCCGCAGCCGACGATGCCGAGCGTCTTGCCGGTGATCTCGACGCCCATGAAGCGGTTCTTCTCCCACTTGCCGGCCTGGGTCGAGCGGTCGGCCTCAGGCAGCTCGCGGGCCAGGGCGAAGATCAGGGCGATGGCGTGCTCGGCGGTGGTGATCGAATTGCCGAACGGCGTGTTCATCACCAGCACGCCGCGCGCCGTCGCCGCCTCGATATCGACATTGTCGACGCCGATGCCGGCCCGCCCGACGACTTTGAGCTTGGCCGCCGCGGCGAGAATATCTCTGGTGACCTTGGTCGCGGAGCGGATCGCGAGCCCGTCATAGGCGCCGATCGCGGACTTGAGCTGATCGGGCTTCAGGCCGGTCTTCACGTCGACCTCGACGCCGCGCTCGCGCAGAATTTCCGCGGCGCGCGCGCTCATTTCGTCGGATATCAGAACCTTCGGTTTCATGGCCGCCGGGTGCTCAGGCGGCGGCCCTGGCCGCGCCGATGGATTCGGCATAGGCCCAGTCGAGCCATGGCAACAAGGCGGCGATGTCGGCGGTCTCGACCGTGGCGCCGCCCCAGATGCGCAGACCCGGCGGCGCGTCGCGATAGGACCCGATATCGTAGGCGATTTTTTCCTTCGCCAGCAGAGTCGCGATCTGCTTGGCGACCTCGGCCTGCTGCGCGGCCGGCTTCGCGGTGACGGCTGGATCGACGAAGCCGAGGCAGATCGACGTGCACGAACGCGTCTTGACGTCGCGCGCCAGAAATCCCGCCCATTTGCTGCGCTCGACCCAGGCCGCGACGGCGGCGAGATTGGCTTCGGAGCGGGCGATCAGCGATTTCAAGCCGCCTGCGGCCTCGGCCCATTTCAGGCCGTCCAGCGCGTCCTCGACGCACAGCATCGACGGCGTATTGATCGTCTCGGCCTTGAAGATCGCTTCGTTGATTTTGCCGTTCGCCGTCAAACGGAATATTTTCGGCAGCGGCCAGGGCGGCGTGTAGCTTTCGAGCCTATCGGCCGCGCGCGGCGAGAGCGCGAGCATGCCGTGCGCGGCCTCGCCGCCGAGCACTTTTTGCCACGACCAGGTCACGACATCGAGTTTCGCCCACGGCAGATCCATGGCGAAGGCCGCCGACGTCGCGTCGCAGATCGTGAGGCCGCGGCGATCGGGCTTGATCCAATTGGCGTGCGGCATGCGCACGCCCGAGGTCGTGCCGTTCCAGGTGAACACCACGTCGCGGTCGGTGTCGGCTTTGGTCAGATCGGGCAGCGCGCCGTAGGGCGCCACGAAATTGCGCACGTCCTTGAGATTGAGATGCTTCAAGACATCGGTGACCCAGCCTTCGCCGAAGCTTTCCCAAGCGAGCATGTCGACGCCGCGCGCGCCCAGCATCGACCACAGCGCCATCTCGACCGCGCCCGTGTCCGAGGCGGGCACGATGGCGATGCGATACTCCTTGGGAATGCCGAGCAGCGCGCGGCTACGCTCGCATACTTCGGCGATGCGCGCCCTGCCCTCGGCGGCGCGATGCGAACGACCGACCAGCGCCGCCTTCAGCGCATCCAACGACCAACCCGGTCGTTTCGCGCAAGGCCCTGAAGAGAAATTCGCATTGGCCGGCTTGCGGCTCGGCTTGGCGGCGGGCGATTTCATGGCAACTTTCTGATCCGGCGGGATTTTTCGCAATGCAAAGCGGGCGCAGTCTAGGCAGCAGCCAGGGCGCGGTCAACGCGCGCCTTGGCCAAGTCCGGCGCGCGCCTTTGCACCTGTGAGGCGTTCGGCCGGCGTGTTGCAGCATGGCGTCAAGCGATGTACTGACATGAAGGCGCGCAGAACGCTGGTCGACGAGATCCGAAAGATTGCCTTCATGCTGAAGCGTCGGGGAGCGAAAAAGAAAAGCACGACGGTGCGATCCGCGCCCGCGCGACCGCGGCGCGCTCGCGGCAATCGGACGATCGCCCAAGCCCTCAAGGACAGCGAAGATCGCCATGCCTTGATCCTGTCCGCGGTCGCCGAGGGAATCTACGAATGGACTCTGTCCGACAATGACCTCTACGTGTCGCCGCGCCTGCGCGAGATGTTGGGGTTCCGCAACGGCGAATTAACGTCCGAAAGCTGGTTTGCCCGCGTCCATGCGGACGACAAGGAACGCTACCGCGGCGCAATTCGGGAGCATTTCAAGGGCCGGTCGCCGCGCTTGGCCTGCGAATATCGCGTCCTCGACAAGGCCGGCCGCTATCGCTGGATCCAGGATGGCGGCATCGCGGTCCGCGACGGCAAGGGCCGGGCGACGCGCTTCGTCGGCGCGATCTCGGATATCACCGAACGCAAGCGCATGGCCGAGGCGCTGGAGCGCGCCGAAACGCGGTTCACGAGCGCCCTCGATGCGATGTCCGAGGGCTTCACGCTGTGGGACGCCGACGATCGTCTCGTGCTGTGCAATCGGCAATGGCGCAGCTATTTCCGCGGCGTCGAAGACCGCGCGGTCCCCGGCGTGCGCTTCGAAGACATGATCCGGGCCGGCTTCGAGCGCGGCATGTTTCCCTCGGCCGGGGCCGATTTCGAGCCTTGGTTCCGCAAGGTTCAAGCCGCGCACCGCCAGGCCAGCGGCACGCGCGAGCAGCACCTCAGCGGCGATGTCTGGCTCCGGATCAACGATCACCGGCTGCCCGATGGCGGCCTGGTGTCGCTCTATACCGATATTTCCGATATTCGGCGCCACGAGCGCGAACTGGCCGAAGCGCTGGAACGCCAGACCGCGACCAGCGAGGTGCTCGGCGTCATCTCCCGCTCGCCCAACGAACTGCAACCGGTGCTCGACGCGATCGTCGAAACCGCGGTGCGGCTCTGCCAAGCCGAATTTGCATTGGTCTGGAAACTTGTCGGGTCGCAGTATCGCGTCGCGGCGTTCAATCGAGCGAAGCCGGAGATCGTCGCATACCTTTCCAGCAATCCGATCAATGCAGGCCGCGGCACGCTGGTCGGCCGTGTGGCGATCGAACGGGCAACCGTCCACATACCGGACGTGACAAGCGATCCCGAATACACGCTGCGGGAGGGCCAACGTATCGGGAAATTCCGCACCATGTTGGGTGTCCCCTTGCTGCGCGATGGCGTTCCAATCGGCGTGATCGCGCTTCATCGCACCGAGGTGCGCCCGTTCGCCGACAAGCAGATCGAGCTGGTCACGACCTTCGCCGACCAGGCCGTCATCGCCATCGAGAACGTGCGCCTGTTCGAGGAGGTGCAGGCGCGGACGAAGGAGCTGCAGCAATCGCTCAAGTACCAGACCGCGATGTCCGAAGTCCTCGGCGTCATCTCGCGCTCGCCGACCGATGTGCAGCCCGTGTTCGAGGCCATCGTGAAGAGCGCGGCCGAACTCTTCGATCCTTGCTCGAATGTCCATCGTTGTTCTTGAGAATAGGCGCAATACATTGGAAGCGGCGGCGGCCGCTCGCGATGCGGACCCAATTACGTCAAGCCCGCCGAAGACAATCCGATTGCCGTTCGATCCCGGCACGCTCGTCGGCCGCGTGGCCCTCAGTCGAAGGAGCGTCGCACATCCTCGACGTCCTGCGCCCGATGTGCCCGAACTTCAATGCGCCGAATGGCACAGGATTGGCAAGCAGCGCCGGTTTGTGCATTCCGCTTCTGCGCGAGGACAAGGGCATCGGAGCGTCATCATCGTCGGCGCGGACCGGGTACCAGTTCAACGACAAGCAACGCGAACTGGTCGAGACCTTCGCCGACCAGGCCGTCATCGCCATCGAGAACCGCGCCTGTTCGAGGAAGTGCAGGCGCGCACGCGCGAGGTCACCGAGGCGCTCGAACGGCAGACCGCGACGAGCGAAGTGCTCGGCGTCATCAGCCGCTCGCCCATCGAAATGCAACCGGTGCTGGACGCGATCGTCGAAACCGCGGGGCGACTGTGCCAGCGCCGAGTTCGCGCTTGTCTTCAAGCTAGAAGACGGGCGGTTCCACGTCGCCGCTAGCAACGCGACGGCGGAATATGTGAGCTTTCTCCGGCAAAAACCGGTTGCCGCGAGCCGCGGCACCGCGATCGGCCGCGCCATTCTCGACCGGCGCCCGGCCCATATCCCGGACGCGCTGACCGATCCCGAGTTTGCGGCGTTCGCGTATCAAAGCGTTGGCAAGTTCCGCACGATGCTGGGTGTGCCGCTTGCTGCGCGACGGCGCGCCGATCGGCGCCATCGGGCTCTTCCGCACCGTCGTCATGCCGTTCACCGAGAAGCAGATCGAGCTGGTCACGACCTTCGCCGACCAAGCGGTGATCGCGATCGAGAACGTGCGGCTGTTCGAGGAAGTGCAGGCGCGCACGCGGGAGGTCACCGAGGCGCTGGAACGGCAGACCGCGACGAGCAAGGTCTTGAGCGTCATCAGCCGCTCGACCTTCGACATTCAGCCGGTGCTGGAAACCATCGTCGAGACCGCCGGGCAATTGTGCCGCGCCGACCGCGGCAATATCTGGAAAATAACCGGCGGAAAATTCGAGCAGGCGGCCGGCTATCGGATCGATCCGGCATTCGCGGATTTCCTGGCGAGAAACCCGGCGGAAATGAACCGAGGCAACGCGTCGGGGCGAGCCGTGCTCGAACGGCGCACGATCCATATCGAGGATACGTCGCAAGACCCCGAATATGCGTGGAGCGACGCGCAGAAGGCCGGCAATTTCCGCACCATACTGGGCGTGCCGCTGTTGCGCGACGGCGAGCCGTTGGGCAGCATCGCCCTGCTGCGCGAGCGGGTCGAGCCTTTTTCTGAAAAAGAAATCGAGCTGGTCACGACCTTCGCAAACCAGGCCGTCATCGCCATCGAGAATGCGCGGCTCTTCGCCGAGATCCAGGCGCGGACGCGCGAGCTGACCGAGGCGCTGGAGTATCAGACCGCGACTTCCGAAGTTCTACGCGTGATATCGAAGTCTCCCGGCGACGTGGAGCCGATTTTCCAGGCCATGCTGGAGAACGCGATGCGCATCTGCCAAGCGAAATACGGCGTCCTGTTCGAGTTTGCCGACGGCGCATTTCGCGCGCTCTCCTCGCTGGGCGTGCCGGCCGCGTTTGACGAGCATGTTCGGCAAAAACGCGTTTGGGGACCGAAGACGGGTCTTGGCAAAGTCGTTAGCACGATGCAGGCGGTCCATGTCCTCGATGTTCGCGAGGAAGACGCTTATGCCGAGAGGGACCCGAATCGCGTCGCCAGCGTCGAAAAGGGCGGAATGCGTACGGTCGTTTGCGTGCCGATGCTCAAGGACGATGAACTGGTCGGCGCCCTTGGCCTTTTCCCGCCAGGAAGTCCGCCCCTTCACCGATCGACAGATCGAGCTGGTCACGATCTTCGCCAACCAGGCGGTCATCGCCATCGAGAATGCGCGCCTTCTCGCCGAGCTTCAGGCCCGCACGCGCGAGCTTTCGGAATCGCTCGAGCATCAGACGGCGACTTCCGAGGTCCTTGGCGTCATCTCGCGCTCGCCGACGGACGTGCAACCCGTGTTCGATGCTATCGTGAAGTGCGCGGCCGAACTTTTTTACCCTTGTCCGTGACTATATTGTCTGGAGCATGATGGCAAATGCGCTTTAAGGCAACGGCCGCTGCTCGGATGCGGTCCAAATTAGTGCCAAGTATTCGTCAATCTATCCGGTCGCGTTCGATCCCGATCGCTCTCCATCGGCACGAGCCATCCTGCGATCGGCGAAAGCGATCGAGATCGACGGATGCCTTCGCGACCCGAATATGCGTGGACGCGACGCGCAGAGGGGCTAGGCATACGATTTCGTACCGCTTTATTCATGCCGCTGCTGCGCGACGGACAAGGGCATCGGGACTCTCGTCCTCTGCGCGATCCGGAAGTCGAGCTATAAACTGACAAAGCAAATCGAGCTTGTCGAGACCTTCGCAGACCAGGCCGTCATCGCCATCGAGAACACGCGGCTGTTCGACGGAGATCCAGGCGCGGACGCGCGAGCTGACCGAGGCGCTGGAGTATCAGACCGCGACGTCCGAGGTTCTACGCGTCATATCGAAGCTCGCCGAGCGACGTGGAGCCGGTGTTCGAGGCCATCGCTGAAGAACGCGACGCGACTCTGCGAAGCGAAATACGGCGTCCTGTTCGAGTTGCCGACGGCGAGCATTCGCGCAGCTCACACTGCGACTGGGTCGGTGGCCGCCGCGTTTCGGACGAGCATATCCGGCAAAAACGCGTTTGCGGGCCGAAGACGGGCCTTGGCAATCGTAGCACGATGCAGGCGGTCCATGTCCTGGATGTATCGCAGGAAGACGCTTACGCGCCAGAGGTACCCGAATCGCGTCGCCAGCGTCGACAAAGTGGCGGAATGCGTACGGTCGTTGTGCGTGCCGATGCTGGCGAGGACGATGAGTGGTCGGCGCTCTTCCTCATTCCGCCAAGAGGTCCGGCCCTTCACCGATCGACAGATCGAGCTGGTCGCAGATCTTCGCCGACCAGGCCGTCATCGCCATCGAGAACGCGCGCCTGTTCGACGAGCTTCAGGCCCGCACGCGCGAGCTGACCGAGGCGTTGGAGCAGCAGACGGCGAGCTCGCGAGATACTGCAGAGTCATCAGCAGCTCGATGACCGACGCGCAGCCGGTGTTCGACGCCATCGTGCGGAGCGGCCTCAAGCTGTTTCCCGACGCCGCGATCAGCATCGCGCTTCCGGACGGCGACAAGGTGATCTTGGCGGCGTTTGCCGAATCCGATCCGGCGCGCGCCGAAGCGTGGCGGCGCCGATTTCCATTCCCGCTCGCGCGCGACTACTTGCAGAGCGCGGCCATACTCGATCGCTGCGTCATCGACGCTCCCGACGCGGCTGAGGCGCCGGCCCAATTTGCCGCCGGCGCCCGGAACTTCCTCGCCAGCGGCTATCGGGCGATGACGTCCATGCCGATGATGCGCGGCGACGACGCGATCGGCGTCTTGAGCGTCGTGCGCCTCCAGCCCGGGCCGCTTTCGGACAAGCAACTCGCGATCCTCAAGACTTTCGGGGACCAGGCCGTCATCGCCATCGAGAACGCGCGCCTGTTCAACGAGCTGCAGGCGCGGACGCGCGAGCTGACCGATCTCGTGGCGCAGCTCGAAATCACCCGCGACGAGGCGAACAAGTCGCGCGCGCGGCTGGCCGAGGCGATCGAGGCGGTGTCCGAGGGATTTGCGCTCTACGACCGCGACGACCGGCTCGTCATCTGCAACGGCTACTTCCGCCAACTCTATCAGCCCTTCGCCGATCAAGTGCGGCCCGGCATCACGTTCAGCGAAATGTGCGACAAGGTTGTCGCCGGCGGCCTCGTCGTGTTCGGCGAAGGCGGCGCCGCCGAATGGAAGAAGCGGCGATTGGTGCTGCATCACAATCCGGCCGCGCCGTTCGAATACCGGCTGTCCGACGGCCGCTGGATGATCGTCAGCGAGCGCGTCACCGCGGAGGGCGGCCTGGTCGGCATCTACACCGATATCACCGAACTGAAGCGGCACGAGGCCGAACTCACCGACTTGGTCGGCAAGCTCGCGGTCATGCGCGACCAGGCGATGGAGGCGAGCACGGCCAAGAGCCGCTTCCTCGCCAATATGAGCCACGAGCTGCGCACGCCGCTCAACGCCGTGATCGGCCTGACCGAGATGATGCGCGAGGAAGCGACCGGCCCCGAGCACGCCGATTTCGCCGAGCCGCTCGAACGCGTGCATCGCGCCGGCAAGCATTTGCTGCAGCTCATCAACGACGTGCTCGACCTCTCGAAGATCGAGGCCGGCAAGCTCGATCTCAATCCCGAGGAATTCGATCTTGCCACCCTGGCGCGGGACTTGAGCCAAACGGCGCAGTCGCTGGCCGAGAAGAACGGCAACAAGCTGAGGCTCAACGTCGCCGCCGGCATCGGCGCGCTCCATGCCGATCCGATGCGCGTGCGCCAGATCGTGCTCAATCTCCTGAGCAATGCCTGCAAGTTTACCAAGGACGGAACCGTGACTCTTGGCATCAAGCGCATGGCGGGCGATGGCGCGAACCGGATCGAAATCGCCGTCGCCGACACGGGGATCGGCATGACGCAGGAGCAGCTCGCGAAGCTGTTCACCGAATTCACCCAGGCCAATTCCTCGACGACGCGGAAATACGGCGGCACCGGCCTCGGCCTCGCCATCAGCCGGCGCCTCGCCGAGATGATGGGCGGAACGATCGAGGTCGAAAGCGCGCCCGGCCGCGGTTCGGTGTTCACTCTGCGGCTCCCGGCCACGCCCGCCGGCGCGGCCGCGGCGCAGCCGGACAAGGCCGGCCGTTCGCCGATCGCGGCTGGAGCGTCGGCGCAAAAACGGCCCAACACCGTGCTCGTCATCGACGACGATCCGACGGCGCGCGACCTGATGCGCCGCTTCTTCGCGCAGGAAGGCTACGACACGGTTACGGCGAGCGACGGCGACGAAGGCTTGCGCCTGGCGCGCCAGATCCGGCCGGCGTTGATCACGCTCGAACGTCGTCATGCCGCGGCTCGACGGCTGGTCGGTGCTTCAGGCTCTGCGCAAGGATGCGAGCCTGGCCGACACGCCCGTCGTCATGCTTTCGATTCTCGACGAGCAGCAGAAAGGCTTCGCGCTTGGCGCCGCCGATTATTTGACAAAGCCGGTGGAACGCGACCGCCTGCGCGCCATCCTGGCGCGGTTTCGCAAGGAAGCGTCGGCGCGCCGCATCCTCGTCGTCGAGGACGACGCTCTCGTACGCGGCATGCTCGCCGACATGCTGGGCAAGGAGGGCTGGACCGTGAGCGAGGCCGGCGACGGCCGCGCCGCCATCGCCCTGTTGCCCGCGGCACGGCCCGACTTGATCTTGCTCGATTTGCTGATGCCGGACATGGACGGCTTCGAATTTCTCGATGCCAAGCGCGCGCTTGCCGAGTTCCGCGACACGCCCGTCGTCGTGCTGACGGCGGCCGAGGTGACCGATGAGGACCGTGCCCGGCTCGCCGGCGCCGTCAAAAAGGTGCTGCGCAAGTCGATGCACAGCCGCGACGAGCTGGCGTCCGAAATCCGCCGCCTGGTGGCGCCGTGAGCGGCAGGGCGATGCCGAAAATTCTTTATGTCGAGGACAACGAAGACAACGTCTTCATGTTGCGCCGCCGTCTCGCCAAGCAGGGCTACGACATTGCCATCGCCGGCGACGGTGCCGCGGGCCTCGCCGCCGCAGCGCGCGACAAGCCCGATCTCATCCTGATGGATCTGAGCCTGCCGGTGATGTCGGGCTGGGACGCGGCGCGCGCGCTCAAGGCGGCGCCGGAGACGCGCGCGATCCCGATCATCGCGCTCTCGGCCCATGCGCTCGATGGCGAACGCGAGAAGGCGCTGGCTGCGGGCTGCGACGAATTCGAGACCAAGCCGATCGATCTCGCGCGGCTGCTCGCCAAGATAAACGAATTGTTGGCGCGCGGGGCCGGCCATGACGGATAGGCAGCCGCGCATCCTGATCGTCGACGACCACGACAACAACGTCTACACGCTCGAACGGCGGCTCAAGCAATATCTCAACCCCATCCTCGCTGTCGCGCGCAACGGCCGCGAGGCGCTCGACCGGCTCGGCGCCGAGCCCTTCGATCTCGTCCTGCTCGATGTGCAAATGCCCGAGCTGGACGGCTTTCAGGTTCTCGAGCGGATGAAAGCCGATATGGCGCTGCGCGAAATTCCGGTGATCATGATCTCGGCCAATGACGAATTCGAGAACGTGCTCCGCTGCATCAAGCTCGGCGCCGACGATTACGTGGCGAAGCCGGTGAACGGCGAGCTGTTGCGCGCGCGCGTCGAGGCCAGCCTCGAGCGCAAGCGCCTGCGCGACCAGGAGGCGGGATATCTCGCCGAGCTCGAAGCCGAAAAGCAGCGCGCCGACAAGCTGCTGTTCAGCCTGCTGCCACGCAGCATCGCGCGCGAGCTCAAGAGCAAGAACGAGGTCGCGCCGCGGCGCTACGACAATGTCGCCGTGCTGTTCTGCGACATCGTCGCGTTCACGCCCTATTGCGACGGCAACACGCCGGAAAAGGTCGTGCGCGATCTGCAAAATTTGGTGGCGGCTTTCGAGGACATCGTCGACGCGCACCGGCTCGAGAAAATCAAGACGATCGGCGACGCCTTCATGGCGACGGCCGGGATGCTGAACGACGTCGAGCGCCCGGCGCTCGCCGCCGCGGATTGCGGCTTGGCCATGATCGAGGCGGCGGGGCGCATCGAGCCGCGCTGGCAAGTGCGCGTCGGCATTCACCAGGGCCCGGTCGTGGCCGGCATCATGGGCAAGCAATATTTCATGTTCGATCTGTGGGGCGACACGGTCAATGTCGCGGCGCGCGCGACCGGGCTCGCCGAACCCGATACCGTCGTGGTGACGGCCGCGACTTGGATGAACCTGCGGGCCGCGGGCCTGGGACGATCCGTCGGCTTGCTCGAGCTCAAGGGCAAGGGCAAGGTCGAGCTGGTTCGCTATCTCGGGCGCAAATCCTAGCGCGCTGCGGATTTGGCAAGGGAGGGAAAATATTGAACCACAGAGGCACAGAGGCACGGAGAGACAAAGCGAGACCAGGATTGGTTGCAGGTAGCGCCCGACGATTCTTTGCCTCCGTTTCTCTGTGCCTCTGTGTCTCTGTGGTGAAACTTGGCCTTTTCGCCGCGCAAGCGGCGGCGCAGGATTGGGGGCCGCCGACCGCCGACTACGACGCCGTCCTCACCTTCACCGAGGAACGCGGCGCGTCGATGACGCATCGCCTGGTCTACACCGCCAAGCGCCAGCGCCTCGACTACAAGGCGGGCAAGGACGACGAGGTGACGATCGTCGACGAGGGCAAGCAGGCGGTCTTTGTGCTGCGCCCGGCCCTCAAGCTCTACCGCCAGGCGGCCTATGCGCGCCCGGCCTATGATTTCGGCATTTCGAACGACGACGCCAAGCGCGAAAAGCTCGGCGCCGAGACGATCGACGGCATCGCCGCCGTGAAGTATCGCGTCGACAGCAAGTCCGGCATGGGCGAAGCCTATTCCGGTTTCGCCTGGCTCAGCGCCGAACGCATCGTCGTCAAGCTCGATGGCGTCTTAACCCAAGGTCAATACAAGCCGCGCAAGATCGCCATGACGATGCGAAACCTCAAGATCGGGCCGGTCGACGCGGCGCTGCTTGAGGTTCCCGCCGATTACAAGAAGGTCGAGGAGAAGAGGAAATGAAATTGGCGATCGCCTGCCTATTCGCCGCCGGCGCGCTGGCCGCGGCACCGGCAACCGCCGATCCGTTGAAGCCGCCGACCGCGAACTACATCGCCGAGGGCACGACGAAAGTCGGCGACCGGACGACCGCGACTTGGAAAAGCTACTATGCGCCCGGCTTGATGCGGCAAGAATTCGGCGAGGGCGAGCGGATGCAGGTGAGGATCTTCAGCCTCGCCCAGAATCGCATCGTCATGCTCTACGTCGGGCAGAAAAAATATCTCGTCATGCCCGGCGATGTGACGCCCGAATTGTTCACGCCGGCCTTGAGCGCCAAGGTCGAGGCCAAGAAGCTCGGCGCCGAGACCGTCAACGGCATCGCGGCGGACAAATGGGAGATGAGCGGACCGTTGCCCGGCGGCTTCACGGTCAAGGGCTTCGTCTGGCTGACGCGCGACAATATCAAAATCAAATCGGATCTGACGATGCAGTCCGGCAATATGCAAGTCCGCTCGATCGACGAAGTCACCAAGCTCACCGTCGGTCCGCTCGATCCCGCGATCTTCGCGATCCCGGCCGACTACGAGGACGCGGCGAAGAAGTAGTTCCGGCCGCGCGCCGGCTCAGGTCAGGAACACCAGCGCCTCGTCGACGATGGCGTTGACGCGGCGGAACAGCGGTGCCGCGGAGGATATCAGGCCGGTCTTGCCGCCGGCTTCCGCGAGCTGGGCCAGATCGTCCGGTCGAAGCGGCCGCTCCGGCGTGAGGCGCAGCGAAATCCTGTCGGGATCGGGCAGTTTGTCGCCCGGCTTCGGCTTGACGTAGCCGCATTCGCCGCCGCAGCCGAGGCCCGCGACCGCGAAGGCGCGGCCGTTCAACCGGTTGAGCTGCGCGATCGGCGTGCCGATGCGAATTCCGTCGGCGGTTTGCCAGGCGCCGCCGCGCTTGGTGAGGCAGACCGCGTCGGCGCGCGTGTTGTCGCCGATCAGGATCGCCAATTCGTCCTTGCCGCCGGGGAAGGCGATGATCGCCGGATGTTTCGGCGTAGTGCCGTATTTGACGAAGCCGCGGCGCAAATTCGCGGCGCCGAAATGGAGTTCGAGATCGGCAAACTTGGTCGAGCGCGTGATCGGGCCGACCCGCTCGCCGGGAACGATCAGCCAATCGTGCGATTGGTTTTCGCCGGCCAGCGCGGCGGCGCGCGGCACGAGCGCAAAGCCCGCGGCACCGAGAAGCAGGGAGCGACGGCTCGTGATGAGCATGGTGGACCTCCGCAACGGCGAAATTTTTTCGTTATGGTATGTATACGATTTACCATCGCGTTGCGTTGCTAAGCACCTCGCAAATCGGGGAGATTCAGGACGATTTTCTTCGGTTCGTGCTTAATTCACCATCTTTTCGCCCGATTTCGGCGCTCTCGTCGGCCAGGCACCCGATCTATCGGGCGTCGCGCGGCCGGCTGACCTCCGGGCGCCGGCGGATGAAATGCGCGCATTCGCAAGTCAGCACGGTTTCGCCGTTCTGATTGAGCGTTTCGTGCGTCATCAGCACGGCGCCGCGGTCCGGCTTGGAGCGCGACGGCGTCATCGAAATCACTTTCGAGACGACATGGAGCGTGTCGCCCGGGCGCACCGGCTTGAGCCAGCGCAGCTTGTCGAAGCCCGGGCTCGCGAGATTGCCGGCGCCGAGCACGCCGCTGCCGAGAAACAGGCGGAAGGTTACGCACACCGTGAGAAATCCGCTCGCCATCAAGCCGCCCAGCAGCGCCGTGCGTTCGTGCGTCACGTCCGAATGGGTCGGCTGCGGATCCCATTGCAGCGCGAATTCGATGATCGCGCTCTCCGTGAGCGTGATCGCCTCGGTGGTGAATTCGTCGCCCGGCTTGAAATCCTCGAGCCACAGATCGTAGCCCGGCAGCGCGCGCGCCGCGCCGCTCATGCAATGGCGGCCGCGATGGCCTCGCCCAAGACTTTGGTCGAGCCGTTGCCGCCCATGTCAGGCGTGCGCGGACCGCCGGTCTTGAGCACGGTTTCGAAGGCGCGGACCACGGCGGCCGCGGCCTTCGCCTCGCCAAGATGCTCCAGCATCATGGCGCCCGACCAGATCTGGCCGATCGGATTGGCGATGCCCTTGCCGTAGATGTCGGGCGCCGAACCGTGCACGGGCTCGAACATCGACGGATGCTGTTTTTCCGGATTGATGTTGCCGGAAGGCGCGATCGCGATGGTGCCCGTCGTCGCCGGGCCGAGATCGGACAAGATGTCGCCGAACAGATTGCTGCCGACGACGACGTCGAAACGCTCGGGGTAGCGCACGAAATGCGCGGTCAAAATATCGATATGATATTGGTCCACGGCGATGTCGGCGTAGTTCGCGCTCATCGCTTTCACGCGCTCGTCCCAATAGGGCATGGTGTGGATGATGCCGTTGGATTTCGTCGCCGAGGTGAGGCGCTTGCGTTTGCGCGAGCGCGCCAGCTCGAAGGCGAAGCGCAGGATGCGGTCGACGCCGCGCCGGGTGAAGACGCTTTCCTGCATCGCCAATTCGGCGTCTGTGCCTTCATAGAGACGTCCGCCGATCGACGAGTACTCGCCCTCGCAATTCTCGCGCACGATCCAATAGTCGATATCGCCCGGCTTCTTGCCGGCGAGCGGGCAGGGCACGCCTTCGAGCAGGCGCACCGGCCGCAGATTGACATATTGCTCGAAGCCGCGCCGGATCGGGATCAGCAGGTTCCACAGCGACACATGGTCGGGCACGCCGGGCCAGCCGACCGCGCCGAGAAAGATCGAGTCGAAGCCGCGCAGGCGGTCGAGCCCGTCCTTGGGCATGAACTCGCCGGTCTTCAGGAAGCGCTCGCAGCTCCAATCGAACTCGGTCCATTCGAGCTGGAAGCCGTAGCGCCGCGCGGCGGCTTCCAGCGCGCGCTGGCCCTCCGGCACGACTTCCTTTCCGATCCCGTCGCCGGGAATAAGCGCGATGCGATAGCGTTTCATGGGCGTCCGGTTTGCAGTTGCAGCAAGTCAGTGGAACCACGGAGGCACGGAGAAGAAAAGGCAAATTTTTTCTATTTCAAAGAACGAAGCGCTTTATCCCATCTTTCATGAGCGGCGTATAGAAATTCAGCAATAGGCCGCGCTTCAGTCCAGATAGCCGTGGATAGGTCAGCAATTGCGCCTCATGGACCGGCAGGAATCGCTCGACCGTTTTGAGCTCGATGATAAAGGCGTTGTCGACAACGATATCCAATCGATACCCGCAATCGATCTTTGTGCCCTTGTAGCTCACCGGAAGGGCAACCTGCCGACGATGCGGGATAGCGTGCGACCTTAGTTCGACACACAGGCACTCTTCATATGCCGATTCCAGCAGGCCTGGGCCAAGGCTGCGGTGAACATCGATTGCTAGCCCGATTATTCGCTCCGTGAGTGGATCATCAATCGCCACGATTGCCGCACCGCATGATGCCAACGACAGGCAAATATCTCGCCAGGGGTTATGCGAAGCAACGAAATTTCTTCTCCGTGCCTCCGTGCCTCCGTGGTTATCTACCACAACGTAACAAGCAAAGTCACAACGTGATCTCGTAATACCTCACCCCGTCCAGCGGATTGGCGTAATAGGCTTCGATCGTTCGGAAGCCGAGGCTTTCGTAGAGTTTGTGCGCCTCGGTCATGGTGGCCAGCGTATCGAGGCGCAGCGCGCGGTAGCCGATGTGGCGGGCTTCGCCGAGGATCGCTTCGGCGAGGCGGCGGCCGAGCTTGAGCTTGCGGAACGCCGGGCGGACATAGAGCCGCTTCATTTCGCACAGCCCGGCATCCGCTTCGCCGAGCGGACGGAGCGCGACGGCGCCGGCGGCGAAGCGGCCGACATTGGCGAGCAGGATTTCGCCGCGCGGCGGCGCATAATGGCCGGGGAGGGTGGCAAGTTCCTCATCGAAGCCCTGAAAGCAGAGATCGACGCCGAGGCCGATTTGGTACTCGCGGAACAGCCGTGCCACCGCCGCGAGATCGTCGCTGTCGCGCACCGGCGCGATGGTGACCGGAACCGGGTCGGGAGCCACGGTCACGCCGCCTTGGCCAGCGGATAGATGAAATAGCTCGTCGAGCCGCGCGCATAGACCCGTCCGGCGCCGTCCTTGAGTTCGGCGTCGGCGATGACGATCTGGCGCCCGGCGCGCACGATGCGGCCGGCGCATTCGAGCGGGCCGGTGTCGGCCGCGATCGGGCGGAAGTAGTCGATGGCGAGGTTCACCGTCGTGGCGCCGCTGCCCCGGGGCACCACGGTTTGCACGGTGCAGCCGGTGGCGCTGTCGATCATGAATGCCGCGAGGCCGCCATGCACGCCGCCCATCGGGTTGTAATGCGAGAAGTCGGGCGTCACGTGCACCGAGGCCGCGCCTTGCGTGTAGGCGCCGATCCTGCAACCCATGGTCGCATACATCGGGATCGGCGGCAGCGTGCCGTCGGCCATGGCGCGGAGATAGTCGATGCCGGGCAGCGTCTCGGCGGCGCGATAGAGCGGCGTGGGATCGCGCCAGCGCGTGATGCGGCGCTGCGCCGGCGCCGCGGGCGGAACGGCGCCGGGCTTGTCGGGCGTCACGTCGAAGACGCTGAACGTGCCGCGTCCGCGCGCCAGGATCTTGCCGTCGGCGGATTGAAATTCCGCATCCGAGCGGCCGATGCTGCGGCCGAGTTGGACGAGCCGGCCGCGGCAGCGCAGCGTGCCCATCGTCGCGGTCGCGGGGCGGAGGAAATCGATTTCGAGCCGGATCGTCGCCGTGCCGCGCCCGAGCGGCAGTTTGGTTTGCAAGCCGACGCCGCAGGCCGAATCGATCAGCGTCGCGGCATAGCCGCCATGCAGCACGCCGTAGGAATTTTCCAGGTATTCGCCCGGCTCGCCGGCAAAGACCGCCGCGCCCGGTTCGACCAACTCGATGCGGAAGCCGAGCGTCTTGTACATCGGCACCACCGGCAATTCGCCGCGCGCCGATTGGGTGAAAAACTCCAGGCCGGTCCTGGCGCGCCGCAGCGCGGCCAGCGCCGCCGGATCCTCCCACTCGATCGCGCGCTCGCGCTCCGCGGTTATGCTGGATGACATTCTTGGACGCTCGTTGCTATCAATTCTTTCCTAGCCCGCGAGGCCAAGCTGGGCAAGTAAGGCGCCGCAGGCGGGAAGGGAAAAGATTCACCACAGAGGCACAGAGGCACGGAGAAGAATATTGCGCCTATGGCGCTACCCCGCCTCTCCTCTGTGTCTCTGTGCTCTGTGCCTCTGTGGTTCTGTCCTTCTCTTCAAGCCGCGGTCGATTTCCGCGGCGCGTTGTCGTTTGCCGGCGTCGCGTCGGCGTCGCGGCCGTGTTCGATGGCGTAGTAGATACCGCCGCGGTCGAGGCCCATGTCGCGCAGCATGCGGTCGTCCATCTGCGCGAGTTCGTCGAGCGCGCGGTTGCGCGCGCGCCATTCGCGGATCGGTTCGATCAAGCCGCGCCGCACCGCGCGCGCCATGCGGCCGAACAGACGGGCGACGGCCAGGGCCCGATCGACCCGGGCGCGGCTTGTGTACCAGGCGAAATCGATCGATCCGTCGGGGTTGCGCCGCAGCTTCGGCGTCGCGGGATCGAGGCCGACGGCACCGAGTTCGTGCCGCGGAGCCGGGGTGCGTTCGGGGATCAGGGTCATGGCGATCTCCTATCGATGAGTGAGGCCGGTTCATGTGGCCGCCGGATCGGCGATCGCCGTCCGTTCGGCCACCTTGGTCCATGACGAACATCTATTGACTTCCGCGCGCCGCGGCAAAAGATCAGTTCTCGCCCTTCGAGTGAACAAGGTTCATCTATCCGCCATGGCCGACCTGCCCCCGCTCGATGCCCTCCGCGTGTTCGACGCCGCCGCGCGCGCCGGCAGCTTCGTCAAGGCGGCGGCCGAGCTGCACCTGACGCCCTCGGCGGTGAGCCACCGCATCAAGGCGCTGGAAGACATCCTCGGCACCTTGCTGTTCGAGCGCCGGGTGCGCGCGGTGCGGCTCACGGCGGCGGGGCAGAGCTATGCCGGCGCCGTGGCCGGCGCGCTCGATCTGTTGCGCCAGGCGACGCGCCGTGTCCGCCCCGGCGACGCCAATCGCGCGCTCACCGTCAGCACCTCGCAGCTCTTCGCCGTGCGCTGGCTGGTACCGCGCCTCGCGCGCTTCGAGGCCGCGAATCCCGCGACTTTGGTCAATCTCAACGTGACGACGAACCTCGCGAATTTCGCCGCCGACGGCGTCGATCTCGCGATCCGCACCGGCGCCGGCGTGTGGCCCGGCTTGATCGCCCATCATCTGATGCCGTTCGATCTGCAGCCGGTCGCGGCGCCCGCGTTGCTGGACGGGCGCAAGCCGCTGCGCGCGCCCGCCGATCTGGCGCGCCATACGCTGCTGCATTCCGATCAATTTCCCGAAGCGTGGCATGTCTGGCTGCATGCCGCCGGCATTGCCGGAATCGATTCCAGCAGCGGCCGGCACTTCGCCGATTTCGGCGATGGCGATCGACGCCGCGATCGCCGGCCTGGGCGTGGCGATCACGCCGCGGCCCTTCGTCGAGGGCGAGCTGGCGGCGCGCCGGCTCGTCGTGCCCTTCGACCGCGCCTTGCCCTCGGGGCGCGCCTATTTCCTGGTCTACCCCGAGCCGCGCGCCAAGGACGGCAAGGTCGCGGCGTTCCGCGATTGGATCTTGGGCGAGTTCACCGACAACAAGAAGAAGTCGAACCACAGAGGCACAGAGGCAAGGAGTAGAAAGGGAGGATGGAACATGCGCGCGCCGAAGGCGCGCAAACCCTAAATTCTCTGTGCCTCTGTGTCTCTGTGGTTCACTTCTTAACTTCGCCGGTGTCGGGCCGCAGGATCAGGCACGTGGCGGAGCCGCGCGCGTAAAGCGTGCCGCCGGCGTCTTTGATTTCGGCGTCGGCGACGGCGATGCGCGCGCCGGCGCGCACGACCCGGCCGGTGCAGCGCAACAGCCCGCTCTTGTCGCTGATCGCCTTGATGAAATCGACCGAGAGGTTGACCGTCGTGTAGCCCGTGCCGGCGGGGAGCTGGGTGTGGACGGCGCAGCCCGTGGCGCTGTCGATCAGCGTCGCCGCGAGGCCGCCATGCACCGAGCCGATCGGGTTGTAGACGAACTCGCCCGGGCTGCACTCGAACACGGCGAGGCCGTCGCCGATCTCGGCCAAGCGAAAATCGAGCGTATGCGCGATCGGCGCCGCCGGCAGCTCGCCCGCCATCATCTTGGCGAGATAGTCGCGGCCCGACAGCGCGCGCCCGGCCCCGGCGCCGGCGCGCGGATCGCCCCACGAGTATAAGCGGCTGCGCGGATCGTTCATGTCGCGATGTCCCAAAATAATCCCGCGCCCTTCTAGCCGCTTTGCGCCGCGAGGGAAAGGCGGCGAGACAGTCGAACCACGGAGGCACGGAGGCACGGAGAAGCGAAGGAAGAGAACGTCTGAGCGCCTTTGGCGCGCGAACCGACTTCCTCCGTGCCTCCGTGGTGAAACTTCCTTTGTTCGTCCCGCTTGCGCAAAGCCGCGCGCCGGATTATTCCGTCGCCACACACGGGGGTTCGCCCATGGCGCGCAAGCTTTTCGGCACCGACGGCATCCGCGGCAAGGCCAATCAGGAGCCGATGACGGCCGAGACCGCGCTGCGCCTGGCGATGGCCGCGGGCGCCTATTTCCGGCGCGGCGACCATCGCCACCGCGTCGTCATCGGCAAGGACACACGGCTTTCGGGCTACATGATCGAGCCGGCGATGACGGCGGGCTTCGTCGCCATGGGCATGGACGTGTTCCTGGTCGGCCCGCTGCCGACGCCGGCGCTCGCCATGCTGACGCGCTCGATGCGCTGCGATGTCGGCGTCGTCATCTCGGCCTCGCACAATCCCTACGAGGACAACGGCATCAAGCTGTTCGGCCCGGACGGCTACAAGCTCAACGACGACATCGAGCTCGAGATCGAAGGCGCTGATGGAAAACGGCCTCGATCTCGCCCGCGCCGATTCGAGCCATCTCGGCCGCGCCAAGCGCATCGAGGACGCGCCCGGCCGCTACATCGAATACGTCAAGAAAAGCTTCCCCGCCGAACTGCGCCTCGACGGCCTCAAGATCGGCATCGATTGCGCCCACGGCGCCGCCTACAAGGTGGCGCCCACCGTGCTGTTCGAGCTCGGCGCCACGGTGGTGCCGATGGGCGTGGCGCCCGACGGCTTCAACATCAACCGCAAATGCGGCGCCACCGCGCCCGACGAGCTGCGCAACCACGTCGTCATGCACGGCTGCGACATCGGCATCGCGCTCGACGGCGACGCGGACCGCGTCGTCCTGGTGGACGAGCAGCGGCACGGTGATCGACGGCGACCAGCTCATGGCGCTGATCGCCTTGTCCTGGCTCAAGAGCGGCGCGCTGCGCGGCGGCGGCATCGTCGCCACCGTCATGTCCAATCTCGGCCTCGAGCGCTATCTTGAAGTCGCGCGGGCTCAACTTGATCCGTACCCCGGTCGGCGACCGCTACGTCGTCGAGCGCATGCGCAACGAGGGCTTCAATGTCGGCGGCGAGCAATCCGGCCACATCATCCTGTCGGACTACATCACCACCGGCGACGGCTTGATCGCGGCGCTCCAGGTCCTCGCCGTGCTCGTCGCCGCCGGCAAGCAGGCGAGCAGCGTCACGCGCCAATTCGAGCCCGTGCCGCAGCTCCTGAAAAACGTGCGCTACGAGAAGGGCAACGGCAAGCAGCCGCTCGAAGCCGATACGGTCAAGGCCGCGATCGCCGCCGCCGACAAGCGCTTGGGAAATTCCGGCCGCCTGCTGATCCGCAAATCCGGCACCGAGCCGCTGATCCGCGTGATGGCGGAGGGCGACGATGGCGCGCTGGTGAAATCGGTCGTCGAGGATCTCTGCGGCGTCATCCAGGCGGCCGCGAAGTAGGTCTATGTTGGAGTCGGGAACGGATCGGCACGATGATCGGCAAATCGGCCTCGTCAACATTAAAATAATATAGTATTATCATAATGTTGTAATCTGTATAAGATCGGCAAGAAGTTGCCCGAAATCGTCCTCGAAACGCCGTCTCGCATCGAACCTTGCCGTATCGAGGATATGAGCGGCGAGGTCGCGAATCTTGCCGTCGAGCTGGCGGCGGCGGCGGCCAAGCTCGATGCGATGCTGCATGCGCGCACGGCGGCGAGCCTCGCCGATCTCGTCCGCATCATGAATTGCTACTACAGCAATCTCATCGAGGGCCACAACACGCGGCCCCGCGACATCGAACGCGCGCTCGCCGCCGATTTCGATCCCAGCGCGGCACGGCGCAACCTGCAGGTCGAGGCCGCCGCGCATATCCGGGTGCAAGGCGAGATCGACCGATTGCACGCCGCCGCCGCATTGCCCGAGCCGGCGTCGCCCGATTTCATCCGCTGGTTGCACCGCGAATTCTATCGCGACGCGGCGCACGAGATGTTGCGCGTTGCCGGTGGCGGCCGCGAATTCACGATGATCCCGGGCGAGTTCCGGGCGCGCGCCGAGCACGACGTTGCCGTGGGCCGTCATGTGCCGCCGTCGAGCGCCGCGGTTCCGGCATTCATGGATTATTTTGCCGGGCGCTTCCGCTTGGCGCCGCTCGGGCAAGCCGAGCGCATTGCCGCCGTCGCGAGCGCACATCATCGGTTCAACTACATACATCCCTTTCCCGACGGCAATGGCCGCGTCGGCCGGTTGATGTCGCACGCCATGGCCCACTGGGCCGGCATCGGCGCGCGCGGCCTGTGGTCGGTGTCGCGCGGACTCGCCCGCGGCTTGTCCTCGCGCAGCGAGTACAAGAGCATGCTCGATCATGCCGATGCGCCGCGCCGGGGCGATCTCGACGGGCGCGGCAATCTCTCGGAACGCGCGCTCAGGGATTTCGTCGCCTGGTTTCTGCGCGTCTGCCGCGACCAGATCGGGTTCATGGGCGAAATGATCGCTCTCGGCGAGATGCGCCAGCGACTTCGGCGGCTCGCCGACGCTCAAAATCTGCCGGACGGCGCCGCTTCATTGCTGGAGCAGATTTGGCTCGTCGGCGCCCTGCCGCGCGGTGCCGCGGCCCGCGCCAGCGGCTTCGGCGAGCGCAAGGCGCGCGGCTTGCTCTCGAATATGCTTGCCAAACGCCGGATACTTGCGAGCGACTCTCCCAAGGGCGCCGTTTACCTGCATTTTTCAATCGACAACGCCGAAATACTGTTCCCGCGCCTATTTCCGGAAGCATAGTGCCGCGAGCGGAATTCCCGCGCGGCACCGAGTCGCTGATCCGCGCCATGGCCAAAGGCGACGACGCGGCGCTGGTCAAATCGGTGGTCGAGGAACTGTGCGGCGTCATCCAAGCGGCGGCGAGGTAGCGGCGCGCGTCCGACGCAAGCGGCCCCGCTGCGTGAAGCAGCGGGGCCGCTTGTTGTGCGAAGCCGTTGCGCCGTAGGACGCGTCAGACGACGAAGTGGTTGGCGTTCAACTGATTCTCGCTCACGCCGAGGAGATCGGCGATCGCGAAGTTGTTCGCCCCGTCGGTGTGCGTCGTGCCGCCGTTCAGATCGACCATGACCCTGGTGCCGAAGCCCGCATTGCCTGCCGTGCCGTGCTGGACGAAGTGGATGTAGCCCAGGTCGATCGCCTGCTGGGCGCTGCCGCCGAAGAGCGCCTGCTCGTTGAGAATTAGGAACAGATCGATCCGATCGCTGTCGCTGCCGCTGACATCGAAGTCGGTGATCGTGTCGGTGATCGAGACCGACACGAGGCTGCTGGTGTTCTTCGAAAAGATCAAGGTTTTGGCGGCTTCCAAGAAGACAAAGCGGTCGGCACTGGATTCCGCCGGTCAGCGTATCGGCGCTCACCGCGTCGCCGTAGCCGTCGCCGTAGATCGTGTCGATGCCCGAGCCGCCCACGATCGTGTCCTTGCCGATCCCGCCGACGAGCGTGTCCGAGCCCGAGCCGCCCTCGACGTGGTCGTCGCCGGCGCCGCCGTTGACGACGTCGTCTTGGCTGCCGCCGTAGAGAACGTCATGGCCTGCGCCGCCCTCGACGAAGTCCTGGCCGCCGCCGCCATCGATCGTATCGTCGCCACCGCCGCCGGAAAGCTCATTGTTGCCGATTGAACCGATGATCTCGTCGGCGCTCGAGCTTCCGATCACATTCTCGAAACCGTGTAGGGCGGCATTCGCCGAGACCACCAAGGTACTAGCGGGAAGATCAGGGAGAAAAGGAACCCCGGAACTGCCGCCGGCGGAAGTTTGATCGACGATGTCGATGCGCAATTTGCCGCTCAATAAATCGATCTTGGACGTGATAGTCCCTTCCCCGACCTCATAGAAGCCGCCATCCTCCGAGCGCGCGACATCGCCCCTCAGCTGCGAAAGATCGAGCGTGTCGATGCCGAAATCGGAGTCGAATTCGCCACCGTACAGTGACGTGTAATTTATGTTGCCGCCAAAGGACATAATTTCGACCCGGAAACGATCGTTGCCGGTGCCGCCGCGGATATAGGTGTCGAATGCGAGATCGGTCGTGATCGTGTCGTTGTCGGCGCCGCCGGAAGCGCGGACCTTCGTGCCAAAGACATTGATCGTGTCGTTGCCGCTGCCACCATCCACGCTGTCGAAACTGAATAAGTGGCCGCCTTGGACGGTGATATTATCATTGCCGGTGCCGCCAGCGACCGTATCGACACCGCTCTGGTCGATGATCGTGTCGTTGCCGGAGCCGCCGTCGAGATAGTCGTCCCCGGCCCCGCCGTTCAGATAATCATTGCCGGCCCCGCCGTACAGTTCATCATGGTCGTCGAAGAATAAGCTCCCAAAGCCGCTATCGATGAGCGTGTCGTCGCCGCTGCCGCCGATCAGCACGTCGGCGTCCATCCCGCCATCGAGCTCGTCATTTCCGCTCCCGCCCCCCAGCGTGTCGTTGCCGTCACCGCCGAAAAGGTGGTCATCGCCATCATTGCCGATCAATACGTCGTCGCCCCCCTCGCCGAAAAAGACATCTTCTTCCTGGCCAACGCCCTCGAAATGATCGTCGAAATTATAATTTCCGTGCTTTATCGCCATGGTCCGTCTCCTCTGATTCCGTTGAAGCCAGGATCGCATGATCGCGGTCCATCCATGGGCGCAAGATTAACCCAGGATGAACCGGCGCGCTGTTCCCTCGGGAACACATCGTCGTCACACAGCGCCGTCACACTTGGGAAAACGCGCCTTACGCGCCGGGAAAAGCGGGAGAAAATCGAACGGCACCGGCGCGGCGCAAGATTTGCCGCGGCCAAATTTTATTCGAGCACCACGCTCGATCCGCTTTTTTGTGACGGCCCACACAGCTGCAATCGCCGCGTGTGACCATCGTCATGGGGCGGCGCGCCGCCCTGACGCCGCCGTTATGCCCCCCAATGCGCGCGACGCGAAGAGGGCGGGTCGGGGACCCGCCCCTACGGAAAATGCGACCGCACTTTCCTACACCACCTCGCGCCGCGTCCCCGATTTCTCCGCCAGCGCCAGATCGCGCAGCGTATCGAGGGCGTGGGCGAGGGTGGTCCGGTCCGGGGCGGCGGCGAGCGAGACGCGCACCGCATGCGGCGCCGCGGTTTGGCCGACGATGAAATCCGAGATCGGCGCCACGCGCACGCCGCGCGCCAGCGCCGCGGCGACGAAGTTTTCGCGGCGCCACGGATCGGGCAAGGTCAGGATAATGTGGAACGCATCGGGATGGCCGTCGACGGCGAGGCCCGCGAGCTTCTCGGCCGCGAGACGCTGGCGCTGAGCGGTTTCGGCGCGGGTGCGCAGCATGAGGTCGCGCGCCGTGCCGTTCGCGAACCAGCGCCGCGCCACTTCGAACGTCAGCGACGGCAGCGCGCCCGACAGGCTGTAGCGCGTCTCGCCAAGCGCCTGGGTGAGCGCAGCGGGTGCCACGGGTGCCAGGATCCAGCCGATGCGCAGGCCGGGCGCCACCGCTTTCGAGGCGCTGTTGATGTAGATGGTGCGCGACGGCGCCAGGGCCGCGATCGCCGGCGGGCGCTCGGCGGGCAGCAGGCCGTAAACATCGTCCTCGACGATGAGGAGATCGCGTTTCTGGGCGACGGCGACGATGTCGCGACGGCGCCGCTCGCCCATCGTCGCCACGGTGGGATTGTGAAAAGTCGGCTGCACGAAAACGACGCGCGCGCCGCTTTCGGCGGCGGCATGGTCGAGCGCCTCGGGCACCATGCCCTCGCCATCCATCGCGACGCCGATCAGCGGGTGGCCGAAGATGCGCGCATTGTCGATGATGCCGGGATAGGTCATGCGCTCGGTGAGCGCCGGCGCGCCGGGTTTGAGCAGGGCGGCGAAGGCGACGGCGAGGCCCTGATGCGCGCCGTTTGTGAGCACGATGCGCTCGGGTGCGGCGTCGAGGCCGAGCGCGCCAAGCCATTTCGCCGCCGCTTCCTTGTGCGGGCGCTGCAGCGGCGCGGTCATGTAGTGCAGCAGGGTTTCGACGCCGCGCTGCTCGGCGATGGCCTTCAATTCGCGCGCCAGCATCGCGCCGTGCTGCGGGCTGACCGCCATATTGATGCTGAGATCGAGCACGCCGTCGCCGGGCGGTACGTATAGTGTCGGACCATCCGCCGCCGGCGGTTTGACATAGGTGCCGCGCCCGACTTCGCCCGAGAGCAGACCGCGCTGTTCGCCCAGCATATAGGCGCGGCTCACCGTGCCCACCGTGACCTTGAGCTTCCAGGCCAGATCGCGTTGCGGCGGCAGGCGCGCGCCGGGCGGCAAAGTGCCGCTGTGGATGCCATCCGAGATCGCGTCGGCGATCCGCTGGTAGATCGGGCCCTTACGGCCCTCAATCTGTGGGAGCCAGTTTGTCATGGTTCAATGTTTAAATTGACACCGGTATTTTTGTCAATAGGATCGATTCAATAGATCGATCATCACAAGATTGATCCTGTCAATGCGCCGAAGGTGGCCAAGCAGGCCCAAGATGCCCATGAAATATATTGGGCGCCTTCGGCAAGAATGAGAGGAATGATCTTGTTTTGTTCGAGCAAAAATCAATCAGGGAGATACAATCGAACTTTTTCGGAGAATTGTCATGGTTGAATGTACCAATTCAATGCCGCCCGCCACCACCGTGGCATCCCGGCCTTCATTCTGGGGCCGGCTGCAGCGTTTTCCCGCCACTGTCTTCGCCGTCTTGCTGCGCTGCCAGGAAAGGGCGGAAGAACGCCATGCGCTCGAGAGCCTCAGCGACCATATGCTGAAAGACATGGGCATCAGCCGCGGCGATGCGGTAAGCGAAGCCCGCAAGCCGTTCTGGCGCGATTGAGCGCGGCGCAAAATATTTCCGGAGGATCGAATGCGAATCCCGCTCTATCAAGTCGACGCCTTCACCAACAAGGTTTTCGGCGGCAATCCGGCCGCGATCTGCCCGCTCGACGCGTGGATCGCCGACGACCTGATGCAGAAGATCGCCAACGAAAACAATTTGTCGGAAACGGCCTATTTCGTCGCGCGCGCGGCGGCGGGCGAATACGATATCCGCTGGTTCACGCCGGCCGCCGAAGTCGATCTCGCCGGCCATCCGACTTTGGCGACGGCGTGGCACATTTTCAATCGCATGGCGCCCAGGCTCGAGCGCGCGATTTTTCACACCAAGCTCGGCGACCGTCTCGTCGTCGCGCGCGAGGGCGGCAAGCTGGCGATGGATTTCCCGTCGCGCCCGCCCAAGCCGGCCGATATCGGCGATGTCGCGGGCGCGATCGGCGTCAAGCCCGCCGAAGTGCTGCTGTCGCGCGACGGCTTCGCCGTGCTCGCCGACGAAATGCAGGTCCGCGCGCTCAAGCCCGACATGGGCAAGGTCGCGGCGTTGGAAGGCATGGGCCTGATCGTCACCGCGCGCGCGCGCGGCGGCGGCGGCGCGCCAGAGGGCGCGTGCGATTTCGTCTCGCGCTTCTTCGCGCCCAAGCACGATATTCCGGAGGATCCGGTCACCGGCTCGGCGCATTGCACGCTCATTCCCTATTGGGCCGGCAAACTCGGCAAAACCGAAATGTTCGCGCGCCAGGTCTCGGCGCGCGGCGGCGAAATCTGGTGCCGCCACAACGGCGCCCGCGTCACCATCGCCGGCCACTGCGCGCCCTATCTCGAAGGCACGATCGAGATATGAATGCCGCGCCGCCGTTGCCGCTGATCGCGGCGGTGACGGCGGTCGTGATCTGGGGCGGCACGCCGATCGCGACGCGCATTGCCGTGAACGCGCTCGATCCGGCGATGGTCGGCATGATGCGAACCTTGCTCGCGGCCGCGCTGGCGCTGCCGCTGATCCTCGTTTTCCGCCTGCCGCGCCCCGCGGCGCGCGCCACTTTCCACCCGCTCGTCGCCGCGGCGCTTTGCGCCTATGTCGCCTTTCCGATCCTGTTCAGCATCGGCGCCGAGCGCACCACGGCGGCCCATGCCGGCCTCATCCTGGCGCTGCAGCCCGCCGTCACCGCGCTTGCCGCGCACATCGCCGAACGCACTTGGCCGAGCCGGCGCTGGGCGCTCGGCGCCGCAATCGCGGCCGCGGGCGCCGCGGCGCTGGTGCATTTCCGCATCGGCATCGCCGAAGGCACGGACACGAGCTGGGTCGGCGACTTGATGATTTTCGCCGCCGGCGCCTCGGCCTCGATCGGCTACGTCATCGGCGGCAAGGTCGCGCGCGGTTTTCCCGCGGTCGGCGTTACGCTGTGGGGGCTCGCGATCGGCGCGCTGGCGCTTCTCCCGCTCTTCGCCTGGCGCGCCGGCGGAACCGCATGGAGCGCGGTAACGGCCGATGCCTGGCTCGCCGTCGCCTATCTCGCCTTCGCGGTCTCGTCGTTGGGCTATGTGCTGTGGTATTGGGCTCTGGCGCGGCGCAGCATGGCGCGCACCGGCACGCTGCAATTTCTTCAGCCGGTCGCGAGCCTGGTCTTTGCCGCGCTCATTCTGTCCGAGCCGCTGACCTGGCCGCTGCTCGCCACCGCCGGCGTGATTCTCGCCGGCACGCTCCTTGCGCAACGAGGCTGAGAACAATGCCCGCCCACACGCTCGCCGATCTCGAAGCCGCCGCCGCGCTGGTGCATGGCGTGATGCCGCCGACGCCGCAGCATCGCTGGCCGCTCTTGGCCGCGCGCGCCGGCGCCGAGGTTTGGGTCAAGCACGAGAACCACACGCCGGCCGGCGCTTTCAAGGTGCGCGGTGGAATCGTGTGCATGGAGCGCATGAAGGCCGAGCGCCCGGGCCTCGCCGGAATTATCACGGCGACGCGCGGCAATCACGGCCAGAGCGTGGCCTATGGCGCCAAGCGCGTCGGCCTGTCCGCCGTCGTCGTCGTCCCGTACGGCAACAGCGTCGAGAAGAACGCGGCGATGAAGGCGCTGGGCGCGGAACTGATCGAGCACGGCCACGATTTCGAGGCCGCCGTCGCCGAGGCGCGCCGGCTCTCCGAGGCGCGCGGGCTTTACATGCTGCCCTCGTTCCATCCCTGGCTCGTGCAAGGCGTCGCGAGCTACAGCCTGGAATTGTTCCGCGCCGTGCCCGATCTCGATGCCCTCTACGTTCCGATCGGCTTGGGTTCGGGCATTTGCGGCGCCATCGCGGCGCGCGACGCGCTCGGCTTGCGCGCGGAGATTGTCGGCGTCGTCGCCGAGAACGCGCCGTGCTACGCGCTGTCCTTCGCCGCCGGCGCGCCGGTTTCGACCAACAGTTCCGACACGATGGCCGACGGCGTCGCGGTGCGCGTGCCCAATGCCGACGCCTTCGCCGATATCCGCGCCGGCGCCGCGCGCATCCTGCGCGTGAGCGAGGCCGCGATCAAAGCCGCGATGCGCCATTATTTCACCGACACCCACAACCTCGCCGAAGGCGCCGGCGCCGCGCCGCTCGCCGGCCTGCTGCAGGAAAAAGAGAAGCAGCGCGGCAAAAAAATCGGGCTGGTGCTCTCGGGTGGCAATATCGATATAGGGTTGTATCGCGGCGTGCTCGCGGAAGGATAATAGAAGTAAAGTGAACCACGGAGACACGGAGGCACGGAGGAGAATTTTCGCGCGCTGCGGGCGCGCATAAAATTCTTTCTTCTCCGTGCCTCCGTGCCTCCGTGGTAAAACTTTCTTGGCGCCGGTTTGACTTTGGCCATCGAGCACCGCATCGTCGGCGCAAATAATCCTGGGTGACGCATGACCGAAGAGCTTTTCCGCGGCGACGGCTATCTGAAATCCTGCCCCGCCACGATCGCCGAAGTCCGGCCGAACGGCGTGGTGCTCGATCGCACGGTGTTCTATTACGAAAGCGGCGGGCAGCCGGGCGATAGCGGCAGTTTCACGCTCGCCGACGGCGGCACGATCGAGATCGCCGACACCAAGCGCGACCGCGAGAGCGGCGCGATCCTGCATATATTGAAATCGCCCGCCGACGCCGTGCGCCTCGCGCCCGGCGCCGCCGTCACCGCCGCGATCGATTGGGCGCGGCGCCATCGCCATATGCGCATCCACACCTGCCTGCATCTGATGTGCAACGTCATCAAGGGCCAGGTGACGGGCGGCCAGATCGGCGACGGCAAGGGTCGCCTCGATTTCAACGTCGCCACCGACGCCCTCGACCGCGCCCATATCGAGGGCGAGCTCAACCGCCTGATCCGCGAGGATCACCCGGTCGCCGCGCGCTGGATCAGCGACGCCGAGCTGGCGGCCGGGCCCGATCTCGTGCGCACCATGTCGGTCAAGCCGCCGAGCGGCCAAGGCAAGGTGCGGTTGATGGACATTCCCGGCGTCGATCTGCAACCCTGCGGCGGCACGCATGTGGCGCGCACCGGCGAGATCGGCGCGGTCACGGTTGCCAAGATCGAAAACAAGGGCAAGCAGAACCGCCGCGTCACCGTGCAATTCGCCGAGTAAGGCGAGGCGACGCTGATGGCAGATCCCGCGCACCTCGATCTGGCTCGACAGGGGCGTAAAGTCATGGAATGAGCATTGGAATAGATTCGGTGTCGCACCGCTGGACTTTTCCGGCGTCGATTTTTCCATTGAGGAAAATCGATCAATTTTATTCGCGGGTTTTCGGTTTTACGGCGAAGCAAATTTCGCCGGCGCCAAATTTGGCGACGCGCCGCAAGCGTATGAAGATAAGCCCTATGACTCCGTTGCTAATGGCGTACCTGCGGACGGCGCCGCAATATTTATCGGCGCTGTTTTTGACGGAAACGCTGATTTTTCGAGCTGCCGCTTTGGGCAAGGTGCCAATTTCAATGCGGCAATATTCCTAAAGGACGCAAATTTCGGAAATGGGTGCCAGTTTGGACGCAATATTCGATTTGAAGGTGCGGTCTTCTGCGGAAAGACAACTTTCAACAATGCTTCATTTGATGGCCATTGCAGCTTTCGTGGTTGGGCCGACAGAAGTCACAGATTTGACGATTTCAAGAGGCTACAATCTCTAGTCCCCCCAAATCAGCAACTTGCTTGGTTTATGATCCAACCGAATCCTTCGATGCGAACGTCATTTGGAGATGCCCTCTTTGGCGGAGCCAAGTTTCGCGGGCGGCTTGATTTCGAGAAACGAACGCTGAATGGCGAACTTGATTTTTCTCACGCGACTTTTGACTATCCTCCCTCTTTCATCGGGACGGAAAAGCGGGAACGGCTCAATTTTGCGAATGCGCAGTTTCGACTCGTCAACCAAACGGCGTCACAGTATAGCAAATCGGAGACAACGGCGGATTTTCGCCGCCTACGAGGGATTGCAAAAGAGATCCACGCTACTGATGCGGAGCGCGATCTATTCATACTTGAGCGCAAGGCGGAAGCTCAGGCGATCTGGCGGCGCGCTTTAGGCGCGTCGTGGCACCGCCCATTGCGCAAGATCCTGAATTTCTTGCGTGCGATTTGGGCGAGCACCCTTCTATTCGCTTATTGGGGCACGTCGAATTCCGGTCGCAGCATTCTTCGCCCGCTGCTGTGGCTCGGCCTCGCCAATTACGCTGCCTATCTGTTTTACGAGGGCGCCATCGTCCCCAAGACGACGGTCGTCGGCCGCACCGCGCGCGGCACCTGGGGCTGGATGAAGTCGCTGGTGTCGAGCGAGGGCACGACGACGACGTCGGCGATCGCGCCCGAGCAATACCGGGCGCTGTTCGAATTCTGGTGGAGTTCCGCCGTGCCGCTCGGCACGCTGCCGCGCGCCGCCTATGAGAAGGCCGTGACGACGCTGTTCGGCGCCGCCGGCGCGCCGTGGTTCGTCCATGTCGGCCAGGGCGCGCATTTCGCGCTCAACGCGCTGTTCCTGTTCCTGATCGCGCTGGCGCTGCGCAATCATTTCCGGGTGAGCGGGCCGGGCGGTTAGAGAAGTTCGACCACGGCGAGTGCCGCCTTGGTCGCCGCCACGTCGTGGACGCGCAAGATCCGCGCGCCGTTGCGCACGGCTTCGATGGCGGCGGCGATGGAGGAGGTGAGCTTGATCTCGGGCGCCGCGTCTTTCGGCGCGAATTTGCGCGAGGCGCCGACGCAGAGCGGGTGGCCGAGCGCGGCGAGCGCGTTGAGGCCGTGCAGCAAAGCGAGATTGTGCCGGCGCTGCTTGCCGAAGCCCAGGCCGGGATCGAGCGCCACGCGCTCGCGCGGCAGGCCGGCGGCGACGCAGGCGGCGAGGCGGGCGGCGAGATAGTCGCGCACTTCGGCAACAACGTCGCCGTAGTCGGGCGCGCGGTTCATCTCGGCGGGCGCGCCCTTGCTGTGGCCGAGGATGACGCAGGCTTTGCGCGCCGCGACGATTTCGAGGCAACCCTTGCCGGTCAGCGCGAACACGTCGTTGACGATCGCGGCGCCGGCGTCGAGCGCGGCCGCCATGATCTCGGGCTTGTAGGTGTCGATCGAAAGCACGGCGCCGCAGCCGCGCAGCCCTTCGATCGCCGGCAGCGCGCGCCGGCGCTCTTCGTCGAGCGAAACCGGCGATGCACCGGGCCGCGTCGACTCGCCGCCGATATCGAGGATCGCGGCACCCTCGGCAATGAGGCGCCGGCCGTGGGCGATCGCCTTGTCGGCGGCGAAAAAATCGCCGCCGTCGGAGAAACTATCGGGCGTGACATTGACCACGCCCATCAGAATCGGGCGGTCGAGGGCGAGGCCGGCGAAGGCGAGCGGGGCGGGCGGCATCGGTGGAGATTGGGCGTCGGTTTTTCCAAGATAATCGGTGAGCCAGTATACTTGCTCTGGCTTCGCGCAAGGGCTTAAAATGGCGCATGAACTTCGAAGACCATATCGAAATCACGCCCGGCGTGCGCAGCGGAAAGCCTTGCGTCAAGGGCACGCGCATTACGGTTTACGATGTACTGGAGTACCTCGCCGGCGGAATGTCGGAGAGTGACATTCTGGCCGACTTCCCAAGCCTCAAGCCCGAACACATACGTGCCTGCTTGGCGTTTGCGGCCGCGCGCGAGCGACGGCTGGCCGGGTTGTCCGCGGCGTGAAGCTGCTATTCGACGAGAATCTTTCGCCGAATCTCGTTCCCGCACTGAGTATCGTTTACCCGGGCAGCACGCATGTCGATGCCGTGGGCCTGCATGGCCGTGCGGATCTTGAAATTTGGCGATACGCCAAGGAACACGACCATGTGATCGTGTCGAAAGACGGCGACTTTCGTCAGCTCTGTATCCTGAACGGCCCGCCGCCGAAATTCGTGCATCTGCAAATCGGCAACGCTGGCTCGCGCGAGATCATCGATCTTCTAAAAGTCAAATATTCGGCGATTGCCGAGTTCGGCGCTGCCTGGCAGGAAAGCGTGATGATTCTGCGTTAGGCGAAAGCCTTCGCACTATACGAGGGTGCCGAATTTCTTACCGACCGCCCTCGGTCAGCGCGAACACTTCGTCGACGACCACGGCGCCGCCGCCGCGCAGCCCTTTGATCTCCGGCGCTCCTCGTCGAGCGAAACGGGCGATGGCCTTATCGGCATCGAAGAATTCGCCGCCGTCCGAGAAACTATCGGGCGTGACATTGACCACGCCCATCAAGATCGGGCAGTCGAGGGCGAGGCCGGCGAAGGAGAGCGGGGCGGGCATCGTCGTTGCCCGAAAGTCAGTGAACCACAGAGAACAGAGGCACAGAGAAGGCGTTCGGCGCGCCGGAGGCGCCCATTCCTTGCTACTCTGTGCCTCTGTGTCTCTGTGGTTTCAACTATTCCGTCGCGCGCTGCGCGAGTCAAAAATCGGTTACGCCGACGGCTCCGGTGCCACGCCGCCCTGGCCGGGGCGGCTGGTGGGGACCGAGCCGCGGCCGGGGCGCTTGGCGGAGGCGGCGCCGGGCTTCGGCGGCTCCTCGCTCGGCGGGCGGGTGATCGCCTCGCCCTTCATCACCTTTTGCACTTCCTCGGACGAGAGGGTTTCGTGCTCGACAAGGGCGGCGGCGACGCGGTGCAGTTCCTCAATGCGCTTCTCCAGAATCGCGCGCGCCTTCTTCTCGCCCTCGTCGACGATGCGGCGGACTTCTTCGTCGATGATGCGCGCCGTGTCGTCGGACATGGTTTTCTTCTGGCCGATCGAATAGCCGAGGAAGACTTCGTCCTGGTTTTCGGAATAGCGCAGCGGCCCGAGTTTCTCGCTCATGCCCCATTCGGTCACCATGCGGCGCGCCAGTTCGGTCGCCTGCTTGATGTCGTTGGAAGCGCCGGTGTTGAGCGCGTGCTCGCCGTAGATGAGCTGCTCGGCGATGCGGCCGCCGAACGCCTTGACGATGTTGGCTTCGCAATAGCGCATCGAGTAGCTCAAGCGATCGCGTTCGGGCAGCGAAATGGTCACGCCGAGGGCGCGGCCGCGCGGGATGATCGTCACCTTGTGCAGCGGATCGCCGTCGGGCAATTCGAGCGCCACGATGGCGTGGCCGGCTTCGTGATAGGCCGTCGCCTTCTTTTCCTCTTCGGTCATCACCATCGAGCGCCGTTCGGCGCCCATCATGACCTTGTCTTTCGCATCCTCGAATTCGCGCATGCCGACGGTGCGCTTGTTGCGCCGCGCGGCGATCAGCGCCGCTTCGTTGACGAGATTGGCGAGATCGGCGCCGGAGAAGCCCGGCGTGCCGCGCGCGATCACCATCGGATCGACATCGGGCGCCAGCGGCACCTTGCGCATATGCACGCGCAGGATTTTCTCGCGGCCGACGACGTCGGGATTGGGCACGACGACCTGGCGGTCGAAACGGCCGGGGCGCAGCAGCGCGGGGTCGAGCACGTCGGGGCGGTTGGTCGCGGCGATGAGGATCACGCCGTCATTGGCCTCGAAGCCGTCCATTTCGACGAGAAGCTGGTTGAGCGTTTGTTCGCGCTCGTCATTGCCGCCGCCCAAGCCGGCGCCGCGATGGCGGCCGACGGCGTCGATTTCGTCGATGAAGATGATGCAGGGCGCGTTCTTCTTGCCCTGCTCGAACATGTCGCGCACGCGGCTGGCGCCGACGCCGACGAACATTTCGACGAAGTCCGAGCCCGAGATGGTGAAGAACGGCACGTTGGCCTCGCCGGCGATGGCGCGGGCGAGCAGCGTCTTGCCCGTGCCCGGCGGGCCGACCAGCAGCACGCCTTTCGGAATCTTGCCGCCGAGGCGGGTGAATTTCTGCGGGTCGCGCAGGAACTCGACGATCTCTTGAACCTCGTTCTTGGCTTCCTCGACGCCGGCCACGTCCTCGAAGGTGACGCGGCCCTGGCGTTCGGTGAGCAGCTTGGCGCGCGACTTGCCGAAACCCATGGCGCGCCCGGTGCCGGATTGCATTTGCCGCATGAAGAAGATCCACACGCCGACGATGACGAGCAGCGGCAGCCAGGAAATCAGCATCGAGAGCAGCGGGTGCGTCCCCTTGTCGGCGGTGGCGCCGTCGATGATGACCTTGGTGCGCAGCAGGCGATCGGCGAGGTTCGGATCGTCGATCTTGTTGACCCTGAAGCGCGAGCCGTTCTGCATTTCGCCGGTGATGGTCGAAGTCTGGATCTTGACCTTGCGGACCTGGCCGGATTCGACCTTTTCGATGAAATCGGAATAGCTGAGCTCGCTGCCGTTTTCGCGGCCTGTGGTGCCCTGGAACAGGCTGTATAGCGCCACCAGCAACGCGCCGATGACGACCCACATGATCAGATTTCTGCCGATATTGTTCAAAGCCTTGGCCTTTCATGGCGGGAGGTCGAAGCCCGCATGCCCATCGCCCGGGGAGGAGCCGGGATTATACAATGAAATAGGCAGTCGGAACGATTAAACAATGGTTGATTCCGGCAAGGTTAAGGGTGTGCTAGCAGCATAATAGGGCGGTGCAAGGGCACGTTGCGGCCGGTGGACGATTTTATCGCTTCCAGGCTTGGCGGGCGCGCCGGGCCGGGCGCGGCGATAGCCTAGGGCCGGTACGCTATGCACGCCCTTCCGGTCGAACAGGGCGGGCAAGGCCAAGCGCGCCGAGGCGGGCAGGGCGCCGCGCCGCAGCCAGGGCGCGCGGGCGGCAATCTCGGCCCAACCCTTCGCGCCGAGCGCAGCGAGAAACAGCCCGCGCCGCGCACCGCCTGCAGAGACATAGCGCCCGTCCCACAGGATCGGCATGGCGCCGCGCAACGCCGCGGCGGCAAAGCCGCGCTGTTCGCGGCAGACGATGAAACGGTCGCGGCGGCCGCTGAGCGGCATGATGCGGCAGCCCGCGAGCGTGCGGCCGGCGCCGATCCGGCCGCAGCGTCAGATCGCGATAGAGCGGCTGCAGGCTGGCGCGGCGCGGCGCGTAGTCGGCGCCGCCGATCGTGGCCAGGAGCGCGCCCAGGGCGCGTTCGCCGATTTCGCGGCCGGCGGCGGCGAGCGCCGCTGCCATCGAGACTGGCAAAGGCTTCGGGATGCAGCGTCACCGCCCGGACCAGGCAGTCCGCGACGCCGGCCTCGAGTGCCGCGCGCGTCCGTCCAAGCTCGGCGGCGGAGTCCGCAATGCGCTTGGACAGGGCGCTGTCTCCGCCCAAGGCGGCGCGCATGTGGACGCGCCGGTAGCGGCGGTCGCGGTTCGAGGGATCGTCGATCCAGGCCTGGCCTTCGCGCCGGAGAAAATCGGCCAGCGCCGCGCGCGGCACGGCGAGCAAGGGGCGCAGCAGGCGCACGCCGGGCCGCTCCGTAATCGCGGGCATGGCGGCGAGGCCGTAGGCGGCGCTGCCGCGCTCCAGGCGCAGCAGCAAGGTTTCGGCCTGATCCTCCCGCTGATGGCCGAGCAGCAAATGCACGATGCCGCGCGCGCGCGCGCGCGCGGCGCACCAATCTTCGAGCAGGCGATAGCGCGCGGCGCGCGCCGCGGCCTGGATGCCGGCGCCGGGCTTGGCGCCGCGCCACACGAGAATGCGGTGCGCGATGCCGCGGCGCTTCATCCAGCGCGCCACCGCCGCCGCCTCGCCCGCGCTTTCGCGCCGCAGGCCGTGATCGACGGTGAGCGCCACGATCCGGCCGCCGCGGGCCCGCGCCCAGCGCTCGGCGAGCAGCGCCAGCGCCAGGCTGTCGGCACCGCCCGACACCGCAACCGCCAGTTGCGGCCGCGCCTCGAACGGCCCAAGCGGCGCCATCAGGCGCGCGAAGTCGGGATCGATATCGCTTTTCCCTCTCCCCACGCCGCCTTCGGCGGGGGGAGAGGGTGGGGTGAGGGGAGTGTGGCGGCCGCGTGCGATGCGGTTCATCTGGATTCCGGACGGCGAATATCGCGCGCGCCTCGCGAGCGCCCCCTCACCCACGGACCCTGCGGGTCCGCACCCTCTCCCCCACGCGAAACTGCGTGGGGGAGAGGGAAATACTCGGCGCAATACAGATACGATTCATCCGCACGCCAGGCGCCGCGCTTCGGCGTCGACTTCGCGTTTGAGCGCGCCGGCGGGGTGGCGGCGGTGGTATTCGGCGAAGGCGGCGCAGGCTTCCGGTTTCTTGTTTTGCCGCGCCATGGCGACGCCGAGCTTGTAGAGGCTGTCCTGCGCCTTGGGATGCTTGGGGTATTTCTTGACGACATCGGCATATTGCAGCGCCGCGTCGGCCGGGCGGCTGAGCGCGAGATAGGTTTCGCCGAGCCAGAAATGCGCATTGGGCGCCTGCGGGCCGGCGGGATGGCGCTTGAGAAATTGGCTGAGCGCGGCTTCGGCACCCTTGTAATCGGCGCGACGCAGCAGGGCGATGGCGCTGTCGTATTCGTCCTTGGTCGCGCTGTTGCCGGCCGCGTCGTCGCCGGTGCCGCGATCCGGCGGGGCGCCGCGATCCGGGCCGGGGCCGGGCGGCTTGCCCGGCGGTGGCGCCGCGCGCCCGCCCTTTTCGATCTGGCTCAGGCGAAATTCGACATCGTTGCGGAAGCGCTCGTTCTCGCGCGCGGCTTCGCGCAATTGATGGGCGAGGTCCTCGACCCGACTGGTCAGGCTGCGATTTTCGCGCTCGAGTTCGCGGATCCGCTCCTCGAAGCGCAGCGCCGCGTCGTTCGACATTTGCACGCGGACGATGGCGCCGCCCGGTTCGGCCGTGGCCGGCGCCCAGGCGGGCGCCAAGGCGAGGGCGATGGCCGCGGCGACGGCGCCACAGAAGCGAGAGAGACGGAGGGTCATGGTGAGCTCGCGTTTCATGTTGTTCCCGGCCGGCGACCGAAGCAAGAAACCGACGGGGCGCAACGTCCTTGCGGTCCGCGCGCCCCGTCGCTTCGTCATCGGTGGCGCTGCCTATGCGCCCGGACCGCTGGGCACGCCGACACCGCGGCGGTTCTTCGCCCAACTTCCCTCATCCGATCCGGCCTCGGCCGGGCGTTCCTGGCCGTAAGACACGGTGCGGATGCGGCTGGCCGGAATGCCGAGCGAAACCAGGTAGTTCTTGACCGAACGTCGCGCGCTTGGCACCGAGGCCGAGATTGTATTCGCGCGTGCCGCGCTCGTCGCAATGGCCCTCGACCATGATCTGTGCGCCGCCATGGGCCTTGAGCCACTCGGCCCAGGCCTGCAGTGTCGCCACCTGGTCTTGCCGCACTTCGCTGCTGTCGTAGTCGAAGAGGACGCGGTCGGAATATCCGTTGCGGCTGGAATTCGTGAAGTCCGTCCAACTCGAATTCGGGTTCGGTTTTCCCAGGTTCGTCGTCGAATTGGCATTCGGATCGTCCTTGCGGTTCGAGCCACACGCCGCGACTGCGAACGAGACTGCAAGCAGAACCAAAATATGCTTTAATTTCATGCGCTTTCCCTTCTCTCCTTGAGATTCTTAACGAATATTTTACGGCTCCCGCGAGCCCAGCGTGCCTCTAGGGGGGCAGGCCGGGGGATACCGGCAAATAGCGCCAATTCGTCATGCCTAGTCGCGCAGCAGCGGCGACCAGGCGGGGTCGGAGGCTTCGGTCGGGGTCTCGATGCGGCGCTCGTTGCGCCCGGTGATGTCGATCGAATAGATCCCGAGAGGCGCGCCCTGGGCGTGCTTGAAATACATCAGGTAGCGGCCGTTGGGCGCCCAGGTCGGGCCCTCGGCCAGGAAGCCCTCGGCGAGGATGCGCTCGGCGGTGCCGTCCGGTCGCATGATGCCGATGCGGAACTGGCCGCCGTCGATCTTGGTGAAGGCGACATAATCGTCGCGCGGCGACCACACCGGCGTGGCATAGCGGCCGGCGGCGTTGCTGATGCGCGCGATGTCGCTGCCGTCGGCGTTCATCACGTAGATTTTCTGGCTGCCGCCGCGATCGGAGTTGAACGCGATCTTGCGTCCGTCGGGCGAGAAGGAGGGCGAGGTGTCGATCGCCGGGTGGTTGGTCAGGCGGATGAGCTGGCGGGTGCGCAGATCCATCGAATAGATCTCGGAATTGCCGTCGGCCTCGAGGCTCATCACGATGCGGTTGCCGTCGGGCGAGAAGCGCGGCGCGAAGGTCATGCCGGGAAAATCGCCGACGACTTCGCGCCGGCCGGTGTCGATGTTGTAGATATAGACGCGCGGCGTGCCGCCGGCATAGGAGACGAAGGTGATCTCCTGCGCCGTGGGCGAGAAGCGCGGCGTCAGCACTAGGCTCTGGCCCTCGGTGAGATAGCGGTTGTTGGCGCCGTCCTGGTCCATGATGGCGAGGCGCTTGACCCGGCGCGTGCGCGGCCCGGTTTCGGCGACGTAGACGACGCGGGTGTCGAAATAGCCGCCTTCGCCGGTGACGCGCTCGAAGATCGAGTCGGACATTTTGTGCGCGAGACGGCGCCAATTGCCCGAAGTCGTGGTCAGCGCCTTGCCGACGAGCTGCTGCCCGGTGGCGACGTCCCACAGCCGGAACTCGACGCGGATGCCGCCGCCGGTCGCGATCACCTTGCCGCCGAGCACGGCTTCGGCGCCGACCGTTTTCCAATCCGCCATGTTAGGCTTGGTCGCGAGGTCCTCGGGCTTCTGGATGAAGGACTTGGGATCGAGCGGCTTGAAGACGCCGGAATTGAGCAGATTGCTGGCGACGATTTCGAGGATGCGGCGGCCCTGGGCGCGGTCGTCCTCGCGTTCGGCCATCAGCTCGGCGAGTGCGATCGGCATCGGCCGGAAATTCGGATCCGAGATCACGATCTTCGGCTGCGCCGCCGCGTGCCCGAGCGGCACGACGCCCCACGCAAAAGCGGCCAATACCAGCAAGCGCTTCGTTCCGAATTTCATGTTGTCACTCTCTCCCGATAAATTTCATTGCCGCGCGGCGCTGTCTAAGTCCGTCGTCCCCGCGCTAGCGGGGACCCAGGCTCGCGCCACACAAGGATTGCGCGGGCATCGCGCGTCATTCGCGCCTTGGACCCCCGTTTGCGCGGTGACAGGCGTATTCGAGTCGCCGCCGTGGCCAAGCCCATCCTCGCCTACACCCGCGACGGATCGAACACGATGATGATCGTGCGCCAGCGGTCGTAGCGGTCGGCGGGCAATTTGAGCGGCGTGCAGCGCGGGTTTTGCACGGCGCGCAGCGCCGAGTTCGCCGCTGCCTGGTAGGCGCCGTCGCGCGTGTTGCTGGCGCGGCCGACGACCTTTGCGGTCTTGACCGCGCCGTCGCGCTCAAGCTCGACGTGCACCTCGACGACGTAGTTTTTCGCGTTCTTCGCCGCCGCGTCCATGTTCCAGCACGGCTGAAGCTGGCGCCGGATCGAATCCATTTCGCTGATCGAAAGCGCGCGCGCGGGATTGTGCTCGGGCGCGCCGGCGCGCTCGGGCTTGGCGTTGGTCTCGCTGTCGGACTCTTTCGGCGCGCGGCGCTTCGAATCGAGCGACTTCATCATCGCGTCGAACTCGGCGGCGCGCTTGTCGGGCTTGGTCGCCTTCGAGTCGCGCGAGTCGCCGGGCTTGCCGGTTTCCGGGCGGAAGGTGGGCTTGGAGCGCACATCGGGCTTGGCGTCGGTCTCGGGCCGCGACGCGGTTTCGGGCGGACGCGGCGTCGGCGGCGTCGCTTTCGATTCGGGCTCGCGCTCGGGCTCCTTTGCGGCTTCGGGCTTGTTGGGCGCGCGCAAGGCCACGTCGGTCGGGCCGGGCTTGGGGGCCGGTTCGGGGCGGAAGGTCGGCTTGACGCTCGGGCGCGGCACGGTTTCGGTTTTGCTGTCTTCGCGCGGCGCCGGCTTCGGTGGCGCGCGCAGCGCGGCCTCGTCCTGCTCGATCTTGGGCGCCGCGGTCGGCCGCTTCGGCGCGGCGGTCTCGCGGTCGGGCTTGGCCACATCGTCGGGCCGCGCGGTGGGCGAGGGCACGTTGCGCACTTCGGGCTTGGGCGGCTCGGGCAAAGTGTCGGGCCGTTTCGGCATGGCGGTTTCGCGTTCGGGCCGCGCCGGCGTATCGGGCCGCGCCGTCGCCGACGGCGCCTCGCGGACCTCGGGCTTGGGCGGCTCGGGCGTGGTGTCGGGCCGTTTCGGCGCCGTGATTTCCGTCTTGTCGGTCTTGGGCGTGGCCTCGGCCTCGGCTGCCTTGGGCGCTTCTTTCAGCGCAGTCTTGGGTGGCTCGGGCTTGGTCGCGGGCTTGTCGGGCAGCTTGGGCTTGCGCTCGGTCGTGCGCGGCTCGGTCTTGCCGCCTTCGGCCGATTGGTTTTTCGATTTGGTCTCGTCGTCGTCGGGCTTGCGCTCGTCGCGCGGGTCGGGCTTTTTGCCCGGCGGCGGATTCGACAGCTCGTCGAAGCGCACGATCTCGATCGGCACGTCGGGGCTGTGCTGGATCAGCGGGCGCGTCTCGGTCGGCCAGCCGATCGCGGCCGCCACCAACAGGGTGGCGTGGATCGCGATCGAGCAGGAGAGTCCGACGCGCATCGCTGCCGCCTCACCGCGCCCGGAGACTAGGCGTCGACGGCGGCGCGGGCGTGACCGGCGTACGCCGCGGCTCGGTGGTGGATGTCTCGGCGCCTTCCTGGATCAGCGCGATCTTGGTGAAGCCCGAAGCCGTGATCGAGCCCAGCGTCTCGGCGCAGCGGCCGTGCGGCACGGCCTTGTCGCAACGGACATAGATGCGCTGTTCGTCCTTTTGCTGGGCGATGAGCTTGAGCTTTTCGACAAGCTCGGCGTCGCTGACTTTGCTTTCCTGAATATAGATGTCGCCGGCCGCCGTGACCGAGACCACGATCGGCTCATCCGGCCGGCTTAGCGCGCTGGCTTGGGTTTTCGGCAGATCAACAGGCACGCCGACGGTGAGCAGCGGCGCCGTCACCATGAAAATGACGAGCAGGACCAGCATCACGTCGACGAAGGGCGTGACGTTGATTTCCGCCATCGGTCGATAGCTGCGCCGCCGCCCGTTGCTGTTGCTTCCGCCGACCGAGACCGCCATCAGCGCGCCCCGCTTTCGACTTGGCGCGACACGATGGCGCTGAATTCGCCGGTGAAGCCTTCGAGGCGATGCGCATAGCGATCGAGCTGGTTGACGTAGCGGTTATAGGCGACGACCGCCGGGATCGCCGCGGCGAGGCCGAGCGCGGTCGCGAACAGCGCTTCGGAAATGCCCGGCGCCACGGTGGCAAGGTTGGTGTTCTTCTGCGCCGCGATTTCGTGGAAACTGTGCATGATGCCCCACACCGTGCCGAACAGGCCGATGAACGGCGCGGTCGAGCCGACGGTGGCGAGGAAGCCGACATGGCGGTTGAGCCGCGTCATTTCGCGGCCGAGTGTCACGTTCATGACGCGCTCGATGCGCTCTTTGACGCCGCCCAGCAGTGTCTGCTGGCCGCTGGAGTCCGAAGACGTGGATTGGCGCCATTCGCGCATCGCGGCCGCGAACAGCGCCGCCATCGGGCTATCGGGCCGCTTCGACACGTCTTCATAGAGCGTATCGACCGAGCCGCCCGACCAGAAACGCTCTTCGAACTTGTCCGAGCGCCGGTTGACGGCGGCGACGGCCAGCCACTTTTCGATGATGATCGCCCAGCTCCACACCGAGGCGATGACCAGGATGCCGATCACCGTCTTGCCCACGGCGTCGGCGCGCTTGACGATACCCCAGATCGAAAAATCGACGCCGGCGGCGGGCGCGTTGCCGGCGCCGGGCACATTTTTGGTGTCGACCGGAGTCTCGCCCACCTTGCGCTCGGGCGGCGTCGTCGAGGGTTTTTCGCCGCTCACCGGCGGCGTCGATTGGGCGAGCTCGTAATCGGCGGAGCCGGGGCCGCCCACGCCGTCGTAGAGCGCGCGCGCCGCATCGCCGGCGGCCGCGAGGGAATCGCCGAGGCTGTGCAACAGAATCGGATCGAAATAGCTTAGTGCGGATACATCCATGCCGGCCTTCTATTGGTGAAAAAGGGCAAAACTTGGACTCGTTCGTGCCCCATTCACGACTTGGTGAGATCGTTGCCAGGGTCGGCGTGCGGCGCCAGGCGCGCGCGGAGATCGTTGGGCAGCCGAACCGGGCGCCCCGCGCGGTTCATCACCGCAAGCCGTATCGCCATATCGGCGAGAAGGTTCGGCCCGCGCAGGATGCGCTGGCGCAGGCGCAGGCTCGCGCCGCCGACCTCGACCAGGCTGGTCTCAACCGTGAGCGCATCGTCGAGCCGCGCCGGACTGAAATATTCGATGCGGCAGCTCCTCACCGCAAACGCCACGCCCTGCTCCTCCAACATCTTTTGCTGCCCGCGGCCCGCGAGCCGCAGCATTTCGGTACGCGCCCGCTCCGCGAATTTGAGATAGTTTACGTAATATACGATACCCGCGGCATCGGTATCCTCGTAATAGACCCGGACCGGGAATAGGTGAATCCCGCGTTCATTATCGGCGCAGCCGCTTGTCGGCAAGGATTCATTCATCTTTGCCGCCGTTCGCGCCGTCGGATGCGAGCAGATCGAGCTGGCGCGCCGCGAGTTCCTTCGGCGCCTTCAGGCCGAGATAGGTCCAGGCCGCGAAGGTCAGCATACGGCCGCGCGGCGTGCGCTGCACGAGCCCGGCTTGAATCAAATAGGGTTCGATCACGTCCTCGATCATGTCGCGCTGTTCGGCGAGAATGGCGGCCAGGGTTTCGACGCCGACCGGGCCGCCCTGATACGAATTCCGCGATGACACGCAGATAGCGCCGGTCCATCGCATCGAGCCCGCCTTCGTCGATATCGAGCCGCGCCAGGCCGCTTTTGGCGAGCGCGAGGGTGATCGATCCGTCATTGGCCATTGCCGCAAAATCGCGCACGCGGCGCAGCAGGCGGCCGGCGATGCGCGGCGTGCCGCGGGCGCGGCGCGCGATTTCGAGCGCGGCATCGGCGCCGATCGCGATGGCGAAAATCTCGGCGGCGCGCGTCACGATCTTGGCGAGGTCCTCGGGGGCGTAGAATTCGAGCCGCTGCGGAATGCCGAAGCGTTCGCGCAGCGGCGTCGTCAGCAGGCCCGAGCGCGTGGTGGCGCCGACCAGGGTGAAAGGCTGCAGATCGATGCGCACCGAGCGCGCCGCCGGCCCCTCGCCGATTATGAGATCGAGCTGGAAATCCTCCATCGCCGGATAAAGAATTTCCTCGATCGCCGGATTGAGCCGGTGAATCTCGTCGATGAACAGCACATCGCGCGGTTGCAGATTGGTCAGGATCGCGGCCAGGTCGCCGGCGCGCGCGATCACCGGCCCCGAAGTGGCGCGAAAACCGACGCCGAGTTCGCGCGCCACGATCTGCGCCAGCGTCGTCTTGCCGAGGCCCGGCGGGCCGTGAAACAGCACGTGATCGAGCGCCTCGCCGCGCCCGCGCGCCGCCTCGATGAACACCCGGAGATTGGCTTTCAGTTGCGGCTGGCCGACGAAATCCTCGAGGCGCTGCGGCCGAATCGTGGCATCGGCGTCGTCGGCGCGTTTGGCCGGGGCGGCGAGGCGGTCGGCGTCGGGCTTCGCCATCAGGCGGAGAGGTCCTTCAAGCCCGCTTTGATCAGATCGGCCGTCGCGGCGGCGGCGCCGAGGGTCTGCACCGCGCGGCTCACCGCGCCGAAGGCCTCGCCGCGGCTATAGCCGAGATTGACCAGGGCCGACACCGCGTCCTCGGCGGCGCGATCGGCTGGCGCCGGGCCCGAAACCGGCCGGCCCGGTCTCAATTGCGCGCCGAGCGCGAGCTTGCCGGCCTTGTCTTTCAATTCCGTCACGATGCGGATCGCGAGCTTGGGGCCGATGCCCTCGGCTTGGGTCAGCGCCGCCTTGTCCTGCGCCGCGATGGCGAAGGCGAGGTCGTCGGGTGCCAAGGTCCCGAGAATGGCCAACGCGGTTTTCGCGCCGACGCCCTGGACTGTCGTCAACAGCCGGAACCAATCGCGCTCCGCGGCATCGAGGAAACCGAAAAGATTGTGCGCGTCCTCGCGCACCTGCATCTCGGTCAGCACGCGCACCTGGCCTCCGATTGCCGGCATGCGCGCCAGGCTGCGCTGCGAGGCATGTACCAAATATCCGACGCCGCCGGCCTCGATCACGACATGATCGGCGCCGATCGCCTCGATACGGCCGGTGAGCGAGGCGATCATGCGGCGAACCCGGCTCGCACGGCCTGGACCCCGGCCCGCTGGCCGGGGTGACAATTCCATGAAATACCTGTCGCCCCGGCGAAGGCCGGGGCCCAGCCTGCCGGCGAACAACACAGGCCCGAAGCGCGGGGCATCACGATCCCATCCGCGCCACGCGCGGCGTTTCGATGGCCCACAGTTTGCGCGTCGCCCCATGATGCGCGTGGCAGATGGCGACGGCGAGCGCGTCGGCGGCGTCGGCCTCGACCGCGCCGGCGCCGGGCAACAACAGGCGCACCATGTGCGCGATCTGCTGCTTGTCGGCGTGGCCGCTGCCGACGATCGACTTCTTGACGAGATTGGCGGCGTATTCGGTGACCGCGACGCCGCGCATCGCCGGCGCCAGCATGGCGACGCCGCGCGCCTGGCCCAGCTTCAAGGTGCTGCCCGCGTTCTTGTTGACGAAAATTTCCTCGACCGCGGCCTCGTTCGGGGCGTGGGCGTCGAGCACGGCCTCGACGCCGCGGAAGATCTGCGTCAGGCGCCGCGCCGCGGACGCCGTCGCGTCGGTCGCGATCGCACCATGGGCGATGTGCGTCAAGCGGTTGCCGCGCGCCAACACTATGCCCCAGCCGGTGCGCCTGAGGCCGGGATCGAGTCCGAGAATGCGCAGGCCCGGGTCAGTCATACGACGACGGCGGAAAAAACATGAACCACAGAGGCACAGAGGCCCAGAGCAGGGAGAATTCGCGCGCGTCGCGCGCAAGCTATTTTTCTTCTCTGTGTCTCTGTGCCTCCGTGGTTCAACGAACTTCGCTCCCCGATCAACCCGCGATTTTCGCCATGATCGCGTCCGGCACGTCGAAATTGCCGTAGACGTTCTGCACATCGTCGTTGTCTTGCAGGGTTTCCACCAGCTTGAACAGCGTTCGCGCCGCCTGCTCGCCGTCGACGGCGACCGTGTTGTTGGGTTTCCAGGCGAGGGCGGCCTTTTGCGGCGTGCCGAATTTTTTCTCGAGCGCGTCGCGCACGGCGGCCAAATCCTCGAGCGCGCAGGTGATCTCGTGGCCGTCGGCCGAGGATTGCACGTCGCCGGCGCCGGCATCGAGCGCCGCCTCGAACATGGCATCGGCGCCCGCCGCCGCCGCCGGGAAGAGGATCTGCCCGACGCGGCTGAACATGAAGGAAACGGAATTGGCCTCGCCCAGCGTGCCGCCGTTCTTGCCGAAGGCGGTACGCATATCGGTCACGGTGCGGTTGCGGTTGTCGGTCATCGCCTCGACGATGAGGGCGACGCCGCCCGGCCCGTAGCCCTCGTAGCGCACTTCTTCATAGTGGCCGCCATCGTCCGCGCCGGCGCCTTTTTTGACCGCGCGCTCGATATTGTCCTTGGGCATGCTCTGGGCGCGCGCGGCGACGATGGCGGCGCGCAGCCGCACATTCGCCTTTGCATCGCCGCCGCCGAGGCGCGCCGCGACCGTGATCTCGCGCGCCAGCTTGGTGAAGATCTTGGCGCGCTTGGCATCCTGCGCGCCTTTGCGGTGCATGATGTTGGCGAATTGGGAATGGCCGGCCATGACGGTGCTCGCAATGGGCGGCGCGTCGCACGCGCGCCGCCGCTTGGTTTCTCAATGCGTTATATAGCGATTCGCGCATTCTTATTGGCGAAATCGCCGCAAGATGCAATGGCGTGCTGGACCGCCGCGCGACGAGGTGCCGGCGGCGTTTATCCCTAAACGCGCCGCCACGGAGCGCGGACCGCAAATATCCGCGCGGGTAACGGCGCTTACACGCTCGCCGGCCAGGTCTCCACGAGCCGGCCGCCCAGGCGCAGCGGCGCCACGTATTTGGCGCGGCCGGTGGCGTCGTCGGTCTCGACGTAAACCGCGCACAGCGTCGCCGGTCCGTCGGCCGGCGCCCAGCGCTCGCCCGGCATCTTGCGGCGGAATTTCTCGACCGGCGCCTCCTTCTTGAGGCCGATCACCGAATCGTAGTCGCCGCACATGCCGACATCGGTGATGTAGGCGGTGCCGCCGGGCAGGATTTGCGCGTCGGCGGTGGGAATATGCGTGTGCGTGCCGGCGACGAGCGAAACCCGCCCGTCGGCCGCGTGCCCGATCGACATCTTCTCGCTGGTCGCCTCGGCGTGGATATCGACGACGATGGCCTGCACGTTGTTCGGCATGCGATGGGCCGCGAGCGCGCCGTCGAGCGACTGGAACGGGCAATCGAGCGCGTCCATGAACAACCGGCCCATGAGCTGGATGACGAGCACCTTGCGCCCGTCGGCGACGGTGAACACGGCCATGCCGCGCCCGGGCGTGCCCTTGGGAAAATTGAGCGGGCGCAGCAGGCGCGGATCGCTCTCGATATAGCCGATGGTCTCGCGCTGGTCCCAGGCGTGATTGCCGAGCAGGACGGTGTCGGCGCCGGTCTGGTAGAAGGCGCGGCAGATTTCGCCGGTGATGCCGAAACCGCCCGCCGCGTTTTCGCCGTTGACCATGACGAAATCGAGCTTCAAGCGTTCGCGCAGCTTGGGCAACTCGCTCGTCACCGCGTCGCGCCCCGCGCGCCCCACCACGTCGCCGCAATATAGTATTCGCACGTCTCGCTGCCTCATCGGTTCGCTATGGACGGAAGCAAGTTTAACCACAGAGGCACAGAGACACAGAGCGAATTCTTTGCGCCGCAGGCGCATTCCTTCCTTCTCTGTGCCTCAGTGGTTCAATTTTATTACGCCTCATGCCGCGCAGGACGGCGCATGTCAGAATTTTTCCGCGCCGGACTTGCGCACCGGGTCGGGAAAATCGCGGTAAAGGCCGAAGCGCGCATTGGTGACGCGCGAATTGACGCCGTGATGCAGCGTCTCGACCGGCTCGTCGCGCGTCGCCACGGCCTGGAACGCGGCGTCGAGCTGCGCCAGGGTCTCGGTCTCGACCATGATGTGAAACTCGCCGATCTCGCTCGGCCCCAAGCCGAGCTTCCTCCGCATGATGCGATAGCCGGCGAGCAGTCGCTTTGCTTTCAAGGCGTCGAGATAACGCCTGACCGCGTCGCACCATTCAAGGTCGCGGACGCCCGGCTTCAAATCGCACCAGATGTGATAAATGTCCATTCCTTCGCTCCTGGCCTTCGGATGAAAGTATCACTACGGAGGCACCGTGGCACAGAGAAGTATTCTCTAGGCGCCGCAGGCGCGTTTTTTCTTCTTCTCGGTGTCTCTGTGCCTCTGTGTTAAACTTTCTTGGCGCCGACCCGAACAAAATCGCTCTCGGTGGCGATGGCGTCGAGGCGTTCGTCGGCCGGGCCGGCGGGGACTTGGGCGATTTCCTGATCGGCGAAGGCGAGGCCGATCGCCCGGACGGTGCCGGTGGCGCGCAGTTGCCCCAGCGTGCGGTCGTAGAAGCCGCCGCCGTAGCCGAGGCGGAAACCGCGCCGGTCGAAGGCCAGCAAGGGTACCAGCAGCAGAGCGGGGCGGATCTCGGCGGCGGCGGGCGCCGGAACCTGCGTGCCAAATCCGCCCGGAACAAGCGCGTCGCCGGGCCGCCAAAGGCGGAAGATCAGCGGCGCCTGGCGAGCGACCACGACGGGCAGGCACAATTCATGGCCGCGCGCCGCCAGCCCCTCGGCGAGCGGGCGCGGATCGGCCTCGCTGCGCATCGGCCAGTAAAAACCTACCGTGGCGACCGGCGCGATCGGGCCGGCGCTCAACACCCGATCCCGGATCGCTAGCGCCGCCGCTTCGCGATGCGCCGCCGGAAGCGCATCCCGCATCGCCGCCGCCGCCTGTCGCAGCCGCGCTTTTTCGATTTTCGTTTCGCTCGGATCGGCGATCGTCATCGGGCAATGAAAGATTCACAGGAGTCGGGGAGGCGGGGAGAAGGATTTTCGCGCCGCGGGCGCTTGCTCAATTCTCCCCGACTCCCCGGCTCCTGTAAAACGATCTATTCCGCCGCGGCGCCGAGAAACATTTTCACGACCTTGCCGTCCTTAATTTCGAGGATCAGCCCGCCATAGATCGTGCCAGCGACGAACGAGTCGGGCTTGCTCTCCTCCTTGTTGTATTCGGCGGCATAGGCGCGCATCGCGTCGGCGGCGGCGCTGCCGATGCCGATGCCGCGCGCGGTCCTAAGGTCGCAGCGCGCTTGGCAATGGATCGTCGCGATCGTCTTGGCGCCGCCGCGCTTCTCGCTCGCCATGACGAGCGTGACGCCTTTGTCCCTATAGACCCAACTCTGCACCCACATGCCGTCGGCGGCCTGGTTCTTCTCGGCGCCGCGCCGTGCCGCGCCGGGCAGATGTTTGCCGATCTCGGCCGCTTTCATGTCGATCGCGAGCCCGCCGATGCGCTCGCCCTTCATGAGCTTGAATTCATGTTTTTTAGCCAGCGCGGGCGAAGCGGCGGCGGCGACAACGATGCAGGCGAGTACGAGGCGGCGGAACATGGCGAGATCCCAGATGGTGCGAGCACCTTTATATAAAACCCTGAGGTCGATTGCGCTAGCATTGACGCGGGCTTGGAGGATGTGGCGGACGACATTGTCCCGCGCCCTGTAACTCGACTAATGTCATGGCGTCCGCAGGCGAAACACGGGAGCGACCATGGGCATCGTCCGCCGCATTATCGGCTTTTTCGCTCTATCGATCTTGGCGGCCGGCGCCGCCGAGGCGCAGCCTTATCCGGCGAAGCCGATCCGGGTCATCATTCCGTTTCCCGCCGGCGGTTCGGCCGACACGATCGCGCGCATCACCGGGCAGAAGATCGGCGAGAACTGGTCGACGCAGGTCGTCGTCGAAAATCGCGCCGGGGCGGGCGGCAATATCGGCACCGTGGCGGCGGCGAAATCGCCCGCCGACGGCTATACGTTGCTGCTGGCGCCGAGCTCGATCGCCATCGCGCCGAACCTTTTCGCCAATGCCGGCTACGATCCGGTGCGGGATTTCGCGCCGATCGTGCTGATCGGCCGGTTGCCGATGCTTCTCGTCGTGCATCCCTCGATTGCGGCCAATACCGCGCAGGAACTGATCGCGCTCGCCAAAGCGCAGCCCGGCCGGCTGCACTACGCCTCGGGCGGCAACGGCGTTACCAATCATTTGGCCGGCGAGCTGTTCAAGGCGCAAACCGGCATCGACATGGTGCATGTGCCCTATCGCGGCAATCCGCTCGCCATGCTCGACGTGATCGGCGGCCAGGTCCCGGTGATGTTCGATTTCATGCTGACCGCGCTGCCGCATGTGCGCGGCAACAAGGTCCGCGCCCTGGCGGTCACGAGCCGCACCCGCTCGCCGCTGTTCCCCGATCTGCCGACGCTGCACGAATCGGGCGTGACCGATTTCGAGGCCAGCACGTGGTTCGGCCTTTATGCGCCGGCCGGAACGCCCGCCGATATCGTCGCCAAGCTGCATGCCGAATACCTCAAGGTCCTCGCCACGCCCGAGGTCAAGACGAGGCTGGTCGAACTCGGCCTCGAAATCATCGGCGGCTCGCCCGATGCGCTGGCGGCCGAGACCAAGGCGGACCTTGCGAAATGGGGGCCGATCATCAAGCGCGCCGGCATCAAGGTCGATTGACGGGGCGCGGTTCGATCGCGGCGTGCCGCGCGACCTAGGCTTTCATGCCGAGATTTCTCGCCTCGCGCGATTTCGCCGCCGGCATGCTCCTGCTGATCTTCGCCGCCGCCGTGTGGTGGTTCGGGCGCACTCTGCCGATGGGCGGCGGCGCGCGCATGGGGCCGGGCACCATGCCGATGCTCATTGCCGGCGCGCTCGCGCTTCTCGGCGGCGTCATCGCGCTGCGCGCCGTGCTCGCCGAAAGCCCGCGCCTCGAACTCTGGGCGCTGCGGCCGCTGGTGCTTGTGCTGGCGCCGCTGGCGCTGTTCGGCATCGCGATCGAACGCGTGGGGCTGGTTGTTGCCGCGCTGGCGACGGTGACGGTGGCCGGATTCGCGGCGCGGGATTTTCGCTGGCATGAAATCCTGGCCGCCGCCGCCGCGCTTGCCGCGTTTTCCGTGCTGGTGTTTCGCGTCGGTCTCGGCCTCAGCCTGCGCGTCTGGCCGTAATGGATCTGGCGGACAATCTCACGCTCGGCTTCGGCGTCGCGTTTTCGCTCGGCAATCTGCTCTACTGCCTCGCCGGCGTGCTGCTCGGCACGTTGATCGGCGTCCTGCCCGGCATCGGCCCGGTTGCCACCATCGCCTTGCTGCTGCCGGTCACCTTTTCCGTTCCGCCGGTGGGCGCCCTCATCATGCTGGCCGGCATCTATTACGGCGCCCAGTATGGCGGCTCGACCACGGCGATCCTGGTCAACCTGCCCGGCGAATCGGCGTCGGTGGTGACGACGCTCGACGGCTATCAGATGGCGCGCCAGGGCCGCGCCGGCGAGGCGCTGGCCATCGCCGCGATCGGCTCGTTCTTCGCCGGCTCGGTCGCGACGCTGCTGGTTGCCGCGGCGGGACCGCCGCTGAGCGCGCTCGCGCTCCGCTTCGGGGCGGCCGAGTATTTCTCGCTCATGCTGCTCGGGCTGGTGGCCGCGATCGTGCTGGCGTCGGGCTCGGTCATCAAGGCCTGTGCCATGATCCTCGTCGGCCTGCTGCTCGGCCTGGTCGGCAACGACATCATCAGCAACGCGGCGCGCTACACCTTCGGCGTGCCCGAGCTCGGCGACGGCATCGGCTTCGTGCCGGTGGCGATGGGCCTGTTCGGCGTCGCCGAAATCCTGCGCAATTTGGAACGTTCGCCCCGGGCGCGCGACGCGGGCGTCGCCAAGATCGCGACTCTCTGGCCGCGCTGGGCGACGATACGGGGCGCGTTTCCCGCCATCCTGCGCGGCACCGGGCTGGGCTCGCTGCTCGGCGTGCTGCCCGGCGGCGGCCCGATCCTGGGCGCCTTCGCCGCCTACACGCTCGAGAAGAAAATCGCGCGCGAGCCCGGGCGCTTCGGCCAAGGCGCCATCGAGGGCGTGGCGGCGCCCGAAGCGGCCAACAATGCCGCCGCGCAAACCTCGTTCATACCGCTGCTCACGCTCGGCATTCCCTCGAACCCGGTGATGGCCCTGATGATCGGCGCCATGACCATCCACGGCATCACGCCCGGGCCGCAAGTGATGACGCTCAAGCCCGATCTGTTCTGGGGCATGATCGCCAGCATGTGGATCGGCAATCTGCTGCTGCTGGTCATCAACCTGCCGCTGATCGGCATTTGGGTTTCGCTGCTGCGCATTCCCTATCGCCTGCTTTATCCGGCCATCCTGCTATTCTGCGCCGTCGGCGTTTATTCGCTCAACCGTTCGGTGTTCGAGGTCGGGTTGGTGGCGCTGTTCGGCTTCGTCGGCTATGTCCTGATCAAGCTCGATTTCGAGCCGGCGCCGCTGCTGCTCGCTTTCGCGCTCGGGCCGCTGATGGAGGAGCACATGCGCCGCGCGCTGCTGCTGGCCGGCGGCGATCCGGCGACCTTTATCGAGCGGCCGCTGTCGGCGGCGCTCTTGGCCGTCGCTTTGCTGCTCTTGCTCGTCGTCCTGCTGCCGCTGATCCGGCGCAAGCGCGCGGATGTGTTCGTGAAGGATTGATCGGCGCCGCGGCTGGAAGTCCGAACGGCGGAAGCGTATCGTCGGCGCCGGATCCGAGGCTTGCGCAAGCACGGGGGAACTATGCAACGTCGGAAATCTTATCGCGCTCATTGCCGGCGCCACCGCCATTTCGCCGTTCGCGCTCGGAGCGCAGCCGGCGGGCAAGGTCTATCGCATCGGCTTGCTCGATTACAGCGAGGCCGAGGCCGGGCGCCTCGAATGGTGGGCGGCCTTCAAGACGCGCCTGCGCGAATTGGGCTACGTCGAAGGACGGAATATTGCTTTTGAGGCCCGTTTCGGGCAGGGCGATCAGGAACAGGTCCGGGCCTTTGCGGCGGATCTGGTCAGGCTCCGCGTCGACGCGATCGTGGTGGCTGGAACGGTCGCGGCGCAAGCCGCTCAGCGCGCAAGCATCGACAATTCCGATCGTGACCGCCACGGGCACCGACCCGGTGCGCATGGGCCTCGCCGCCAGCCTGGCGCGGCCCGGCGGCAACATCACCGGCGTTACGTCGATTACCGGCGATTTGAGCGGCAAGCGCCTCGAACTGGCCCGCGAATTGGTTCCGCAAAATTTGCGCGTCGCGCTGCTGGCCGACGAGAACAGCCCGGCATCGAGACTCGCCGTCAAGCGAGACGCAGGCGGCGGCCGCGTCGCTTGGCGTGACCTTGCGTGTTTTCGGCGTCCGCTCGCCGGCGCAATACGAGAACGCCTTTCAGGCGATGCGCGGCGAGCGGTTCGGCTCCGTCATTGTCAGCAGCGGCGCCGCCTTTTTTCCGCATCGGCGCCGGCTCGCCGAACTCGCGCTCAGCCACGCTTTGCCGAGCATATACACCTCTCGGGAATATGCGGAGGCTGGCGGTCTCGCGAGCTACGGCACGCATTATCCGGATTTGTTCCGCCGCGCTGCCGGTTACGTGGACAAGATTCTCAAGGGCGCCAAGCCGGCCGATCTGCCGATCGAGCAGCCGACCAAGTTCGAGTTGATCGTCAACCTCAAGACCGCCAGGGCGCTGGGATTGACGATCCCGCAATCCATCCTGGTGCGCGCCGACGAGGTGATCGAATGATGAGCCGTGATCGAATGAGGACCCGCGATCGAGTGAACGGCCATCATCGAATGACAGAGCGCCGGAAATTTATCGCGATGGTAAGCGCGGCGATCGCGGCGCCGCGCTTGACGGCGGCGCAAGTTTCCGGCGGCCGAATGCCGGTCGTGGGCTTCGTGCTCTGGGGTTCGGCCGGCCGCAGCGTCGAGGTGTTTCGGCTGAGCCTGCGCGAATTGGGCTATGTCGAGGGCCGGACCATCGTCATCGAGCATCGCTCCGCCGAAGGCGATGTCGCGCGCCTTCCGGGTCTTGTCGCCGAGTTCGTCCGCCGCCCCGTCGATGTCATCGTCGCCTACACGACGCCGGTGGTTCAGGCGGCGCGGGCGCAAACCGGCACCATTCCGATCGTCAGCATCAGCGCCGATCCGGTCGGAACCGGCTTGGTCGCGAGCCTCGCGCGGCCTGGCGGCAACGTCACCGGCGTGTCGCTGGTCGGGCCGGAAACCGACGGCAAGGCGCTCGAATTGCTCAAGGAGACGGTGCCATGGCTCAAACGTGTGGCCTATGCGTGGGATCCGCGCAATGCCGCCTTGGCCAACCGATTTCGCGCGGTCGAGGCGGTCGCGCGTAGCCTGGGCCTGGAAATCGATTCGGTGGTGGTGCGCGCGCCTGACGAGTTGGACGGCGCACTCGATGCCGCGATCGGCCGGCGGGCCGCCGCGCTTTTCGTGCCGCCGCCGATGGTTTTCGCCTACGGAAAGCGGATCGTCGAGTTTGCCGCGCGCAAGCGGTGGCCGACCCTGTACGCCGACCGGATTTCGGCCGAGGATGGCGAACTCATGGCCTATGGCGCGAACCAGGCGGATCAGGTGCGACGCGCGGCGTCCTACGTCGATCGCATCCTCAAAGGCGCCAAGCCCGCCGACTTGCCGATCGAACAATCGAGCATTTACGAGCTGGTCGTGAATCTGAAGACCGCGAAAGCGCTCGGCATTACCATTCCGCAATCCATTCTCGTGCGCGCCGACGAGGTCATCGAATGATGAGCCGTGATCGAATCAATCGGCGCGAATTCGCGGTGCTCGCGGGCGGCGCCATTGCCGCCTGGCCGCTCGCCGCGCGTGGGCAGCAGCCGGGCAAGGTATTTCGCGTCGCCCTCATCGCGACGACGACGCCCTTCTCCGAGATGGCTGGACCCGAGCCCGTGAATCCGCTGTTGCGGGCTTTCCTCCGCGGCATGCGCGCCCACGGCTACGAGGAAGGACGGAATTTCATCTTCGAGCGCCGCTCCGCCGAAGGACGGCCCGAGCGTTTCGCCGAAATCTTGCGCGAATTGATTGCGCTCAGGGTCGACGCGATTGTGACGGTCAGCAATCTTATGGCGCAGCAAGCCAAGGAAACGACGGCAACGATTCCCATCGTCATGGCGCTCAGCTCCAACCCGGTCGAAGCTGGCCTCGTGCAAAGTCTGGCGCGGCCCGGCGGTAACGTCACCGGGCTCACGGGTACGATCGGGCCCGAGCTCGAGGCGAAACGGTTGGAGTTGTTGAAGCAAGCGGTGCCGTCGATCGCTCGCGTCGCCTGGCTCGGTCTCGGCGCGGACTGGGAGTCGCCCCGAGCGCGGAGTGCTCGCGGTGCGGCAGGCCTGCTGGGCGTCAGTCTGATTCGCGCCGACCACACGTGGAATGCCCATGACGAAGCCTTCTCCATCATTGTGCGCGAGCGGGCCGACGCGATCTTCGTATTGGACAACTCGCCAAACGCCGGCCGTCGCCAGCTCATCATCGACTTCGCCGCCGAGCGCCGGCTGCCGGCGATCTTTCCCTTCCGCGCGTCCGTCGAGGCGGGCGGTCTCTTGTCGTACGGAGTCGATCTTCCCGACCAGTTTCGTCGCGCCGCGACTTACGTTGATAAGATCCTGCAAGGCGCCAAGCCCGGCGATTTGCCGATCGAGCAGCCGACCAAGTTCGAACTGGTGGTGAACCTGAAGACCGCGAAAGCGCTCGGCATCGCGATTCCGACATCGATCCTGGTGCAAGCCGATGAGGTGATCGAATGATGAGCGGCGATCGAATCGTCCGCCACGACCGCGCGATGGAGCGGCGCAACTTTCTCGCTGGCGCCGCGGCGGCGATAATTGGCGCGACGGGCGATCGCGCGATCGCGCAACCACCGGGCAAGATCCACCGCGTTGCGCTGATCGTCGCGGCCACCCCCGCATCCGAGATGGCCGGACCCGATCCCATCAATCCTGCCGCGCGCGCCTTCCTGCACGCGATGCGCGCGCTCGGCTACGTCGAAGGACGGAACTTGGTGCTCGATCGGCGTTCCGCCGATGGGCAGTTCGAACGCACGGCCGATATCGTGCGCGAGTTGGTGCATCTTAAGACTGACGTAATCGTCGCCTCCGGCAACCAAATTCCGCGACGCGCCAGGGAGGTGACTGCCACGGTTCCCATAGTCATGGCGACGAGCTTCGAGCCGGTCGAGACAGGATTCGTGCGCAGTCTTGCACGGCCCGGCGGAAACTTGACCGGGCTGACGATCAATGCCGGGCCCGAGATTCACGGACGACGAATGCAGCTTCTGAAGGAGGCAGTGCCCACGGCCGCGCGCGTCGCTTGGCTCGGCGTCGCAAACGAATGGGACGAGCAAAGCGCGCGGAGCGCAAGGGATGCGGCGCGCGTGCTGAGGTTGACCTTGATTCGCGCCGACCATGCACCGACCGACTATGCCGATGCCTTCGCCGTCATCGCCGGCGAGCGGCCCGATGCGCTCTTCGTCATGGGCAATCCCTCGAACATTGCCCATCATCGGCTCATCGTCGAATTCGCGGCCCGGAAACGCTTGCCGGCGATCTATTCTTTCCGCGAGGCGGCCGACGCGGGCGGGCTAATGGCATACGGGGCCAATATTTCCGATCTGTATCGACGCGCGGCGGGCTATGTCGACAAGATATTGAAGGGCGCCAAGCCCGGCGATTTGCCGATCGAGCAGCCGACCAAGTTCGAACTGGTGGTGAACCTGAAGACCGCGAAAGCGCTCGGCATCGCGATTTCGACATCGATCCTGGTGCAAGCCGATGAGGTGATCGAATGATGAACCGTGATGGAATGAATCGACGCAATGTCCTCGCCTTGCTGGCCGCGCTCGCCGCGGCGCCCAATGCGGCCTTTGCGCAAGACCGCAATCGCCGGCGCACGATCGGCTATCTGCTCGGCATCGGCCGCCCGCCCGATGAGGCGCTGGCGAAGCACCCGCTGATCCGCACACTCGCCGAGCTTGGCTATGTGGAAGGGCGCAATCTGGCCGTCGAATGGCGCTTTGCCGGCGGCGAGCTCGATCGCTTGCCCGAGCTGGCGGCGTCGCTGGTGCGCTCGCCCGCCGAAGTCATCGTGGCGCAAGGCGGCCTTGCCGCATCGGCCGCGGCGCGCGCGACCGCCGATCGCCCGATCGTCATCGTCGGCGCCGGCGACCCGGTCGGCGTCGGTCTGGTTGCGAGCCTGGCGCGGCCGGGCCGCAACGTGACCGGCGTTTCCGAAGCCTCGACCGAGCTCAGCGCCAAGCGGCTCGATATTCTGCGGCAGATCGTGCCGCGCGCGGCACGGATCGCCGTCGTCTGGAACGCGAACGACCAAGGCATGACGCTGCGCTTCCAAGTGATCCACGATGCGGCCATCAAGCTCGGCGTCGCGGTCGACGCCCATGGCCTGCGCTCGGTCGGCGATATCGACACCGTCCTGGCGGCGATGGCGGCCCGCCCGCCGGACGCGATGCTGCTAGTCGCGGACGCGCTGACCAACGTAAACCGGCGGCGCTTTCTCGGCTTCGCCGCCGAGCGCCGGCTGCCGGCGATGTACGAGGCCGGGGCGATCGTGCGCGAGGGCGGCCTGATCGCTTACGGGCCGAGCGTGCCCGAGCTGCTGGTCCGTGTCGCGCACTTCGTCGCGCGCATCCTCGACGGCGCCAAGCCCGCCGACCTGCCGATGGAACAGCCGACGCGCTTCTACCTTACGTTGAATCTCGCCACCGCGAAAAAGCTCGGCATCGAAGTGCCCGGCATGATCCTCGTCGCCGCCGACGAGGTGATCGAATGATCACCCGTCATCGAATGATGAGCCGCGATCGAATGAAGCGGCGGAATTTTCTTTTTGTCGCGGGCACCGCGCTCTGGCCGGGATTCGCCCGGGCGCAATCCGGCCGGGTTCGGCGGATCGGCATTCTCCTGGCGACGACCGAAGATGTCGAGGGCCGGCGGCGCGTCGCGGGGTTTCTCGAAGGCATGCAGGCGCTCGGCTGGCGTGACGGCGGCAATCTTCAGGTCGATCTGCGCTGGGGCAGCGGCGACCGCGCCCGCACCGATGTCTTGGCCAAGGACATGGTTGCGCTCAAGCCCGAGGTGATCCTCGCCGGCAGCTCGCCGGCGACGGCGGCGCTGAAGCAGGCGACGGCGGCGATCCCGATCGTGTTCGCCGGCGTGTCCGATCCGGTTGGCGACGGCTTCGTCGCCGGCCTGCAAAATCCCGGCGGCAACGTCACCGGCTTCGCGAGCTACCAGCCCGAGATCGGCGGCAAGTGGCTGCAACTTTTGAAGGAGCTGGCGCCGCGGCTGTCGCGCGTGGCGCTGCTGTACAACCCGCGCACCGCGCCAGGCGGCGGCACCTATTTCCTCCGCCCGTTTTTCGAAATGTCGGCGCGCACTTTCGCGGTGACGCCGATCGCGGCACCTGTCGGCGATCTCGCCGGGATCGAAGCTGCCCTCGCCGATCTCGCGCGCGAGCCGAATTCCGGCCTCGTCGTCATGCCGGACGTGTTCAACAACTTGCACAGCGCCGCAATCGTCAAGCTCGCCGCGCAACATAGCCTGCCGGCGATCTATCCGCTGCGCTACTTCGCCGAAGGCGGCGGGCTGGTCGCCTACGGCGTCGATTTCAATGCCCTGTACCGGCAATCCGCGGTCTATGTCGACAAGATCCTGAAAGGCGCCAAGCCGGCGGAATTGCCCGTGCAACAGCCGACCAGCTTCGAGCTGGTCATCAACGTGAAAACCGCCAAGGCGCTGGGCTTGACGGTCCCGCCCTCGATCCTGGTGCAAGCCGACGCGGTGATCGAATGAGGCGGCGCGATCGAATCAACCGGCGCAAATTCGCGGCGCTGGCGGGCGCCGCCGCCGCTTGGCCGCTCCCAGTGCGCGCGCAGCAGGCCGCGATGCCGGTGGTCGGCTATCTCGGCAGCGATACGCCGGAACGGTTCGCGAGCCGTCTCAGCTGGTTTCTCCAAGGCCTGCGCGCCGCGGTGAGTCGGCCGTACGGCGATCGGTATCGATGGGCTGAGGGCATATCGAGCGATTGCGGCGCTGGCGTCCGATCTGGTCAGCCGAAGGGTCGCGCGTCATCTTCGCGGCTGGCCTCACGAGCTCGCGGCGATGGCGGCGCTAAGGCGGCGACCGCCACGATCCCGTCGTTTCCAGCGGCGAACGATCCAGTGAGCTGGGTCTTGTCGCGAGCCTACAACCGTCCCGGCGGGAACGTGGACCGGGCGTAGCGATCTAGATTGACGCGAAGTGCAGAAAGCGTTGGGTTTATTGCGCGAGCTGTTCGCGGCGAACGCGCGTCGGGTTGTTGGCCACCCGCGTCGCGTCAATGACGAGAATATGATCGCCGCCGCGCAGCATTCGGAATTGCGGTTAGCAGATCGCTCTTGTCGCGACTCGCTAGGACTCGATGCCGCCTTCGCGTGTTCGCGCGCGCCATCGGGTTCCGCGGGCTCGGGCTCGATCACAGACTTTGTTCGATTGATGTGCGCGGAGGCGAGATAATCAATCTGGCCTCGCGCCTCTCTTGCCGGCGTTTTATGAGTCTCCGGTCCTACGTCACGGCGGCAGGCTTGATGAGTCTACGGCGCGAGTCGGACGAGACGCCTATCGCCTAGGCGGGTACGTTTCCAAGATTATCGGCGGCGCCAAGCCGGCCGATCTGCCCGTGCATCAGCCGACCAGCTTCGAGCTGGTCATCAACGTGAAAACCGCCAAGGCGCTGGGCTTGACGGTCCCGCCTTCGATCCTGGTGCAAGCCGATGCGGTGATCGAATGAGGCGGCGCGATCGAATGAACCGGCGCAAATTCGCGGCGCTGGCGGGCGCCGCCGCCGCTTGGCCGCTCCCAGTGCGCGCGCAGCAGGCCGCGATGCCGGTGGTCGGCTATCTCGGCAGCGACACGCCGGAACGGTTCGCGAGCCGTCTCAGCTGGTTTCTCCAAGGCCTGCGCGCCGCAGGTTTCGAGGACGGCCGTAACGTGACGATCGCATATCGCTGGGCGAACGGCCACATCGACCGATTGCCGGCGCTGGCGGCCGATCTGGTGCGCCTCAGGGTTGCCGTCATCGTCGCGCCCGGCAATATCGCCTCGGCGCTCGCCGCCAAGGCCGCGACCGCGACAATTCCCATCGTCTTCGAGACCGGCGCCGACCCGGTTGCGCTGGGCCTTGTCGCGAGCCTCAGCCGGCCGGGCGGCAACATTACGGGCGTGACGTCGCTCAACGTCGAGCTTGCCGCGAAGCGGCTTGAGCAGCTGCGCGAACTGCTCCCGGCGGCCACGAGCTTCGCCCTCCTCGTCAACCAGAGCAATCCCAATGCCGAGCCTCAGGTGCGGATGACCCGCGCCGCGGCCGGCGCGCTTCGGCTCGAGATTCATGTCCTCAGCGCCAGCGCCGAAACCGACTTCGACGGCGTGTTCGCCGCCATGCGCCAACGGCAAATCCGCGGGCTCGTGATCGGAGCCGACTTGTTCTTTGCCGCCCGCAGCAAGGAGCTTGCGGCACTGGCGGCGCGCCACGCGGTGCCCGCGATCCATCAATCGCGCGAGTTCGCCGTGGCGGGCGGCTTGATGAGCCTCGGCGGCGTCGTTGCCGAGACGCACCGCCAAGCCGGTGTCTATGCCGGCCGCATTCTCAAAGGCGAGAAGCCGGCCGACCTGCCGGTCCAGCAGGTCACGAGATTTGAGCTGATCGTTAATCTCCGAGCGGCGAAGGCGCTCGGGATCGCCGTTCCGCCCGCGATGTTGCTCCGCGCCGACGAGGTGATCGAATGATGAGCCGCGATCGAATGAGTATCCGCGCGCGATTCAACCGGCGGCGATTCGCGGCGCTTGCAGGTGCTGCCGCTGCATGGCCCTTCGCCGGGCGCGCCCAGCAAGCGCCGGCGAGGGTTGCGCGGATCGGCTATCTCGCGACCGCGCCGCTGGAATCGCGCGAGCAGCAGCAAGTGATCGATGCGTTCCGGCAGGGGCTCCGCGAGCGCGGCTATGTCGAGGGGCGGGACATCGTCATCGAATATCGATCGGCGGAGGCGAAGTTCGAACGGTTGCCCGATCGCGCGGCCGAGCTGGTTCGTCTCGGGGTCGATCTCATCATGACAGGCCCCACGCCGGCGGCGCGCGCCGCGCAACGCGCGACGTCGACCATCGCCATCGTCGCCGCGACGATGGGCGATCCGGTCGGCGACGGGCTCGCCGCCAGCCTCGCGCGGCCCGGCGGCAACGTCACCGGCCTGACCAACCTTGGTCCGGAGCTGACGCCGAAGCGGCTTTCGCTCTTGAAGGAGGCGCTGCCCGAGGCCTCGCGCATCGCCATCCTGTGGCAACCCGGCGCCTTCGCCGAGCGCGTGGCCGGCGACATGCGGCGCGAGACCGAGGCCGCCGCTCGCGCGCTCGGCGTACAATTGCGCTTCATCGGCGTGTCAAGCCCCGGAGAGATCGAGCGCGCCGTCGCGACGGCGGCGCAAGAGCGCGTTGACGGCCTCCTTGTATTTGCCGGCCCCATGTTTTTCATCGAGCGACGGCTCATTGCCGAGCTTGCCCAGCGGCATCGCTTGCCCGCGATGTTCAATGTGAGGGATTTCGCCGAAGCGGGCGGCTTGATCGCCTACGGCGCCAGTGTTGTCGACCTGCACCGGCGCGCCGCGATTCATGTCGACAAGATATTAAAAGGCGCCAAGCCGGCCGATCTGCCGGTCGAGCAGCCGACCAAGTTCGAGCTGGTCGTCAACCTCAAGACGGCGCGGGCGCTCGGCATCGCGATCCCGCAATCCATTCTGGTGCAGGCCGACGAGGTGATCGAATGAAGCGCCGGCAATTCCTCTCTCTTGCCGGCGCTGGCGCGGTTGCGTGGCCGCGCAGTGCCGGCGCGCAGCCGGCGCCGAAGGCGCATCGGCTTTTCATGCTGGCGGCGAACCATTTGGTTTATGCTCGGATGATCGAAGAGACGCTGCCGGAGCTTGCGAAGCTCGGCCATGTCGAGGGACGCAATCTGGCCGCCGACCGCCGCAACATGGCCGGAGATTTGAACAACCTGCCCGGCCTCGTCGCCGAAGCGGTCCGACTTCGCCCCGATGTCATATTGACCAGCGGCGCGCCCATGGCGCTTGCGCTCAAACGCGCGACGGCGTCGATCCCCATTGTCTTCGTTCTGGTTGCCGATCCGATCGGGACCGGTGTCGTGCCCAATCTGGCGCGCCCGGGCGGAAACATCACGGGCATTTCGCTGCTTTCGGCGGAGCTGGCGGCCAAGCGGCTCGAACTTCTGCGCGAAGCGGTTCCCGGCATGACCCGCGTGGCCGTTTTGATCAATCCGCTAAACGCGGGATCGGCCGTCACGTTGAGCGAACTGCAAGGCATCGCGGGCAGGCTGCGGATCGAATTGGCCGCGGCGGAAGTCCGAAGTGCCGATCAGTTCGAGACCGCTTTCGCGCAAGCCGCGCGCGCCGGCGCCACCGGCCTGATCGTATTGGAAGATGCGATATTCACGCAAAGCGGGAAAGCGATCTCCGACCTCGCGCTGAAGCATCGCCTGCCCGGAGCGTACGGCATCGGCGATTTTGCCCAGTTCGGCGGGTTGATGACCTATTCCGCCAATACGCGCGAAATTTGCCGGCGCGCCGCGCACTTCGTCGGCAAGATATTCAAGGGTGCCAGCCCGGCGGATTTGCCGGTGGAGCAGCCGACCCGGTTCGAGCTTGTCGTCAATCTCAAGACGGCGAGGGCCCTGGGCATTACGATCCCGCAATCCATTCTGGTGCGCGCCGACGAGGTGATCGAATGAATTTCCTCCCGCCGCGCATCCTGCGCTGGGCACTGTTCGCGCTGCAAATCGTTTGTCTCGCCGGTGCTACGCAGGCGCAGACGCGGAGTCCGCTCGTCGCCGTTTTGGTGCATGGCACGGAGAACGCGCATCGCGCGCGGGTCGACGCGCTGCGCGAGGGCATGCGCGAGCACGGCTATGCCGAGGGGCGGAACTATGCGTTGGTGCTGCGCTGGAGCGACGGCCGGATCGAGCGGCTGCCCGGGCTGGCGCGCGAACTGCTGGCGTTGAAGCCCGATGTCGCCGTCGGCGCGAACGTCCTCTGCGGCGCAAGCCTTCTGGCGCGAATCCAAGACAGTGCCGATCGTCATGGCCGGCGGCGCCGGGGCGTTGCAATCCGGCCTGATCGCGAGCCTGGCGCGGCCCGGCGGCACCGTGACCGGCTCGACCAATCAGGGCGAGGAGCTGACGCAGAAGCTGTTCGAACTGCTCAACGAGATCGCGCCCGGCGCCAAGCGCGTGATGACCCTGTCGTCCGGCCGCGGCCTGGTCGAGCCCGACGTGCGCGCCGCCTCGCGCGCCGCCGCCAAGACGCTGCGGCTGAGCTTGATCGAAGCCTTCGCGAACTCGCCCGAGGAGATCCGCGGCCTCGCGGCGCAGTGCGAGCGCGAACGCTGCGAGGCGCTCGTTGTTCTGCTCGATCCGACGCTGCTGAGCTGGCGCGCGCGACGTCGTCGCCTTCGCAGCGCAGCGGAAGATACCGGCGATCTATTCGAGCCTGGAATATGCCGAAGATCAGGGCTTGATGGCCTATGCCGCCGACCAGCGCCAGGGTTATCCGCCGCGCCGCCTATTTCATCGACCGGATCCTCAAGGGCGCCAAGCCCGCCGATCTGCCGGTCGAGCAGCCGACCAAGTTCGAGTTCGTCGTCAATCTCAAGACGGCGAAGTCGCTCGGCCTGACGTTCCCGCCCGCGATCCTGCTGCGCGTGACCGAGGTGATCGAGTGAGCGCGGCGTCGAAGGATCGATCGGCGGCCGACGCCGTCGGACCTCGAAGGACGCACGGCGTTGCTGCGGCGATCGACCAGTCTTGAGCCAAGTCAGATGGAATCCGGACGATCGCCGCGGGGCGCGATGCGCGGGACCCCGCGGCGCGCCAAGGACGCTCAATCGGCGGCAAGATGCTCAAGATGCTCAAGCCGATTTTGAGCATCTTCGCAAGAACGCCGGCATGACCCACTGCATCTGGGCAAGATTTTCGGTATGACCTCAAGATTTTGTGTCGCCGCCGGTGCCGATGCACAAACATGAGCATCTTGAGCATCTTCGAGAATCATTGGGTTTTTTCCGACCGTGATTTTGCGGAAATTGACGCTCATAACGCCCGAAATCGTCTCAGCCGGCGTCGCGCTTGGAAACGGCATCGGCGAAGACGCGCTTCATGCGTTCGGTATCGGCGGCGCGGCCGGTGAACAGGCGGAACGACTCTGCGGCCTGGTGCACGCACATGCCGCCGCCGTCGAGCACGCGGGCGCCGCGTTCGCGCGCGCCCTTGAGCAGCGCGGTTTCGAGCGGCGTGTAGACGACGTCGGCGACGAAATGGCCGGCGCGGATCGCGTCGAGCGGCACCGGAATGCCGGGAAAGCCCGTCATGCCGATCGGCGTGGCGTTGACGACGCCGGCGGCCTCGGCGAGCGCGGGCGCCACATCCGCGATCGCCGCGGCGCGGCCGGCGCCCGGGTGGCGCGCGAGGTCGGCCACCAGCGCCGCGGCGCGCTTGCCGTCGATGTCGAACACGAGCAGGCGCGCGGCGCCGAGATCGACCAGGGCGAAACCGACCGCGCGCCCGGCGCCGCCCGCGCCGACCAGGACCGCCGTTTTGCCCGCGATCGCGCCGCGGCCGAGCGTTTCCTCGAAGCTCAAGCGGAAGCCGCTGCGATCGGTGTTGTAGCCCGCGGTCTTTCCGTCGGCGGCGATCGTCACCGTGTTGACGGCGCCGATCTGGCGCGCCTCGGCGGAGACTTCATCGAGCAAGGGCAGCACGGCTTCCTTGCATGGATAGGTGACGTTGACGCCGGCGAAACCCGCGCTGCGCGCGGCGCCGAGCAGGCCGGCGAGCGCGCGGCCGGGCAGGGCGTCGAGATCCATCAAATGGTAATGGCCGCGAATGCCGGCGGCGGCGCAGGCATCTTCGTGCAGCGCCGGCGCCAGCGATCCTTGGATATTGGCGCCGATCAGGCCGAGCAGGGCGCGCGTTGTTTTCATGGCGCCGCCGGCTTCAAGCCGCCGCCCGGGAACAACGCGCCGATGCGCGGATCGGCCAGAATGGCGCGCGCGGTATCCTCGATCCGCGTCTGGCCCTGTTCCAGCACCAGGCCGGAACCGGTTTTGAACAGCGTCGATTTGCCGGCGCCATTCGGGCCGATCACGGCGGCGATGGCGCCGCGCCGGATTTGGGCGGTGACGCCGTTGAGGACCGTCATCTTGCCGTAGCCGGCGACGACGTTCTCGAGCGCGAGGATCGCGCCTTCGGCGAGGACGAGAATGCGCGAACTCAGCGCCATGACGAATTCCATATTGTGCTCGATCACGACGAATGTGGCGCCGGCCTCGCGGTTGACGGCTGCAAGCCGCTCGCGCAGGTTCGCGAGCATGGTGAGATTGACGCCGCCCGCCGGTTCGTCAAGCAGCGTCAGGCGCGGGCCGGCCATGGCGAAAATGCAGGATCGATTTTGTGGGCGCTCGCGAAGCTATTGGGGGAGAAGGTGCGGCCCAACGGGCCGCGGGCGATGGGGTGTCGGCGAGGTGAGTTAAAGCTTCGCCCGATAGGCGCGCGTCCCGCGCCCTTCGCGGCCCCCGCCTTGCCTCGATCCTCTTCCCCACGCGCTACGCGAGCGGTGAAGAGGAAGAAAGCGATTTCTTCGCCACCGCCGCGCGCGGCCCGCGGATTGCGCCGCTACGTGCCGAGCACGCCGCCCGCGGCATTGATCTCCTCGACCGCGAGGCTCGATCCGTCGCGCCAATTGAGTCCGACCGTGGCGCCGGCGCCGGACAGCTCGATGATGCTTGGAATCTTGATCGTGCCCTGGGCGTGCAGCGGCGTCGTGGCGAGTGCGACCGCTGCGAGCGGCGGAGCGACGGGCTCGTCGTCACGCGATCGCGGCAATTTCCTTTTCAACAGTGCCGGCCAGCGCCTCGACGCGCTCCGCGATGTCGTTGAGCGCGTCGGCAAGTTCGGCCGCTGCCGCGGCCATGACTTCGGCTCGGATGGCTTCTTCCTGGGCCGCCGTCACTTTTGGGTTCACAGGCCGCGCGGCGGCCGGCGCGGCTTGCGCGATCGCGCTCGGCGCCGCGCGCGAGACCGGCGCGCCACGCTGCGCCTGCGCGAGGCGGTGCGCCAAGTCCTCGGTCTCGTCGGCCAGCATCAGGCCCGCCATCATCAGCAATTGCTGCTCGCCGACATGGCCCACCGCGTGCACCAATTCGCCGACCTTGTCGTCGAGCTTTTTCGCCAGGGCGCGGACGCGGTCTTCCTGGCCGGCCTCGCAGGCGACGCGATAATTGAGCTTGTTGACGGTGAGGGTGAGATCGCTCACGGATTGCCCTTCTGCGCCGTGCCGGTGTACTCGCCGACGGCGCCGCCGACGCCATCGCCGCGCCCGGCAGGCGGCGCGGCGGCTTCGGCGGTCTTGCTTTGGACCAGGGAGGCGACTTGGCCGATCAGCCCGTCGAGGCGTTCGCGCACGCGCTTCTCGCGGGCGACCAATTCCTCGTTTTCCTTGCGCCCGATCTCGACCGTAGCGAGCAGCGTGTTCCACTCCGGCCCGCCGCGCCGCGGTTCCTTCTTGAGCTTGTCGATGCGCTCGGAGAGGCGGCGCTGGGCGACGCCCAAACGGTCGAGCGCGCGCTCGAGCCGTTCGCGCGCTTTTTCGATTTTTTCGATCCTCAGTCCGGCCAAATGAGCGCCCCGTTTACCCCGGTAGAAATATAAGCGGCGGTGCCAATTACCGCCGTTCCCTAAGGCCCCACCATAAGCGGTGCCCGCGCGCGCCGTCAATTGCGAGGCGCGGCGGGGAGTACGGCGTTCCTCAGCGCGCCGCCGAGTTGGCGCCAATGAAGTTCGGCAATTCGATATCGCAGCGCGCCGCGATCTTCACCGCCACATTCCGGAAATCGGCGTAGCACGCCTGAACGGCGGCCTGATGGCCGCCGATGGCGCCGTCGCCCGGCTTCAGCAGAAACATCGGCTTGTTGTGCTCCTGGGCCATCGGCATTAGCGAGCGATAGTCCTTGAGCTGAGCGATGCAATTTGGATCAGTTTCGATCGGCGGTGCATCCGCCGACGATTTTCCGAGCACGGAGCCGAGATACGCCCCGGGCATCTGGTCGATCCATCGGGCGTATGCTTGAACAGGGCGGTCAAGGCGAATCGAATGACGCCCGATGATGTAGCCGATCGGCTTCATCTTTCCCGCCGGTAGCGCGAAATCGAGCGGCGGCTTTTTCTGCACCCGCTCTTTCCACTCGCTGCGCCAAGCGCGCAATTTTGGCCCCATGTTGCGCAAGCCTTGAAGCGAAAACAGGTCTGGACCCAAAGGTACGACCACCGCATCCGCCGCGATTAGCGCGGCGCGGTTAATGGCGCCGAGGTTCGGTCCGACATCGACCAAGGCGACATCGGCCTCGAAATCTTTCCCGGCGGCGGCAATCATTCGCGCGAAGGCGGCCGTGATGCGAAACGCACGTGGTTGCCGATCCAGGCACAACGGCCAATTTGCCGAAAACTGGTCCTCCGCTTCCGAGAGAGCAAGATCGCCGGCAAGCAGCGCGAGCTTGGCGGCAACCTCCTCGGGCGCTGGCGCGCCGAGATCGCCCGTGCCCTGAATTAGCGGCGAAAGAATTCCGTAGATTGTGGGACGCGGTTGCCGCTGCCAGATTTTTTCGATTTGCTCGTCGCTAAGGAACATGCTGCTGAGATTGCTTGCGGATCGAGATCGGCGGCAATGACTCGCAAGCCCAATTCCGAAAACATCCACGCCAGATGATAGGCAAGCGAGGTTTTGCCGACGCCGCCCTTGTTGTTGAAGAACGCGACGGTCTTCATTGCCGCGGCCTCAGAATTGCCAGCACGGAGGTATCCTCAACGCGGAACTCGGGCGGCGGATTGCCATTGTCTCCGAGCGCTTTGCGCGCCAAGGGGATACCGACGCCAAATTTCTCGATCAAGCCCATGGCCTTTAACGCCTCGGCCAGCGTCGGATTGCGATAGTCGGCGACACCGGGTTGGCCGAAATTGTCTCTAGTGACTTGCCCGAAAACCGAGCCGGGGCTCGATATCTCGATGCGGTCGGCGTACCAATAAATGCGCACCGGCGCGTTGGTCTGGTCGTAGGATCGATGGAGCATGGCGTTGCGCAAGATTTGCCGGAGCGCGACGAGCGGATAATCGGGCGATTTTCTATGCTGGGTTGCGGACATGTCCAATGCGACCGCGATGTTGGCCTGGCAAACCTCATCGATCTGCCGGAGCTGATCCGTCAGCACGCCCGATATTTCCTTCTCGTCCTTGACCGGGTCCGTAATCTCCGTGCCCGAGAAGCGAATGAACTGGATGTAGGCGCCCGGAAACCAATGGCGCGGGTTCTTGCCGAGCATGAGCAGCCCGGTCGGCGTCGGAACCTGATTGCGCCCGATGAGCCGAAGCGCCAAAAGCTGATCTTCCCGCGATCGGCGATTTTCGGCCAACGCCTCGGGTGAAATAACGGCGGGGAGGTACTCGGCTTCGAAGCGCCGAAGGTCCAGGTCGGCCACAGTGGCGCCCGGAACCGGCTGCATGTCGAACGGCAACGCGGCCATGCGGCGCTTTTCGACGAGGCGCCGTTCTTCCTCCGCGGTCGCAATGGCGCGGCGCGGCCCGATACGGATCCAAACGCGGCCGTCGTATTTTACCGGCGGATTGTCCGATGGCTCAACTTGAATGACAATCACTTCGCAGCCATCGAATGTTGCAGCCGAGACCGCCATGGCGGGAAAAGGTAGAATCTTGCCGTCGCCCCTGAGGCCCGCTAGGTCCAGCAGCAAATTATCGGTTATCGCCAGATTAGCGCATTTTCCATCGTCGGTTAGGCCGACAAAGACCACGCCCGTCGCGCCATGGCGCGGCAGATCATTGGCGAAGGCGCAGATCGCTTGGCCGATCCTGTCCTTGGCTTTCGCCAACTCTTTTCGCTCGACGCGATCGGTTTCGCGGTCGCGGAAGAGCGTTTCGATCTCGTCGCGGGTCAGCATTCGATTTCGCGGCAATTGAACAGCATAGCGGTAGTCTACAGGCGGTCGCGCATCCGCCAAAGCGCGAATCGCCGGCCTCACTTGTCCACAATCGCCAGTCCGTTGCGCGGCGCTGCCGCGTTGACCGGGGAGGGGGCGCGGGCCATGTTCGGCGCCGCCCTTCTTCGAGCGATCGCCCGCCATGTCCGCACCCGTTGTTTCCCATTCCGCGCTCGCCAATGCGATCCGCGCCTTGGCCATGGACGCCGTCGAGCAGGCCAAGTCCGGCCATCCCGGCATGCCGATGGGCATGGCCGATGTCGCGACCGTGCTGTTCACGCGCTTTCTCAAATTCGATCCGCGGCACGCCGATTGGCCGGACCGCGACCGCTTCGTGCTCTCGGCTGGCCACGGCTCGATGCTGCTCTACGCGCTGCTTCATCTCACCGGCTATGCCGATATGACGCTGGACGAGCTAAAGCGCTTCCGCCAGCTCGGCTCGCGCACCGCGGGCCACCCGGAATACGGCCACGCCGCCGGCATCGAAACCACGACCGGGCCCTTGGGCCAGGGCCTCGCCAATGCCGTGGGCATGGCGCTGGCCGAGCGCATCCTCAACGGCCGCTTCGGCGATGCGCTGGTCGATCACTATACTTATGCGCTCGCCGGCGACGGCTGCTTGATGGAGGGCGTGTCGCAGGAGGCGATCACGCTGGCCGGGCATTTGAAGCTCGCGCGCCTTATCGTGCTGTTCGATGACAATCATATCTCGATCGACGGGCCGACCAGCCTGACGACGTCCGAGGATCAGCTCGCGCGCTTCCGCGCCGCCGGCTGGGACGTGCAGGCGATCGACGGGCACGATTCCGCCGCCATCGCCAAGGCGATCGAGACGGCGCGCGCGACGCCGCTGCCGTCGCTCATCGCTTGCCGCACCGTGATCGGTTACGGCGCGCCCAATAAGGCCGGGACGGCGGCGACGCATGGCTCGCCGCTCGGCGCGGAGGAAGTCGCCGGCGCGCGGCAAAAGCTCGGCTGGCCGCATCCGCCCTTTGTCGTGCCGGAGGACATCGCATCGGCGTGGCGCGCAGCCGGCGCGCGCGGCGCCAAGGATTTCACCGCGTGGAGCAACCGCCTCGGCGCCGCCGCGCCGGAAATGCGGCGCGAGTTCGAGCGCGTCATGGCCGGCGATCTGCCGGAAAATTTCGCCGCCGCGATCGAGTCGATCAAGCTCAAGGCCGCCGCCGAGAAGCCCAAGATCGCGACCCGGCAAAGCTCCGGCCTCGTGCTCGAAGAACTTGTCAAGACGATGCCCGAGCTTGTCGGCGGTTCTGCCGATCTCACCGGCTCGGTCAACACGCTGGTCAAGGCGCACAAGGGCATCAAGGCCGGGGCCTATACCGGCGGCTATGTCTATTACGGCGTGCGCGAGCACGGCATGGCGGCGGCGATGAACGGCATGGCGCTGCATAAAGGCGTCATACCTTATGGCGGCACATTCCTCGTCTTCACCGACTATTGCCGGCCCAGCATCCGGCTCTCGGCCTTGATGGGCCTACGCGTCATCTATGTGATGACGCATGATTCGATCGGCCTCGGCGAGGACGGGCCGACGCATCAGCCGGTCGAGCATCTCGCGGCGCTGCGCGCGATACCGAATCTCCGCGTCTTCCGCCCCGCCGACACGGTGGAAACCGCCGAAGCCTGGGCCCTGGCTTTGGCGGCGCCCGACGCGGCCTCGGTTCTGGTGCTGACGCGCCAGGCGCTGCCCGCGCTGCGCACGGTGCATACGCGCGAGAACCTATCGGCGCGCGGCGCCTATGTGTTGGCGGAGGCGCAGGGCACGCGGCGCGCGACGCTGCTCGCCACCGGCTCGGAAGTTCACGTGGCGCTCGATGCGCAGCAGAAATTGGTCGGCCAGGGCGTCGCCGCCGCCGTGGTCTCGATGCCGTGCTGGGAATTGTTCGACACGCAGCCGCAGGCCTATCGCGAACTCGGTGCTCGGCCCCGGCACGGTGCGCGTCGCGGTCGAAGCCGCCGTGAGCTTCGGCTGGGAGCGCTATGTCGGCGAGAGCGGCGCCATGGTCGGCATGAAGGGCTTCGGCGCCTCGGCGCCGGCCGGCGATCTCTACAAGCATTTCGGCATCACGTCCGACGCGATCGTCGAGGCAACGCGCCGGCGGGTTTAAGGTTAGAAGTTAGATTACAGGAGCCAGGGAGTTGGGGAGATAAGAATTGCGCCTTCGGCGGGGCACAACTCCTCCCCGGCTCCCCGGCTCCTGTCAAATCTTCTGCATGAACAAAGGCTCGATCATGATCGCTTTCCGCGTTCGTACGGCCCGGATTCTCGCCATGGCGGCATTCGCGATCACCGCATTGCCCGGTCTATCTACGGCCCAGCGCGCCGGCACCGATCCGGCCAAGCCGCCGGCGCTGAGCTACAGCGCCGAGACCGCGAGCGCGCGCGAAGAGTGGCTCGGCACCGAGCGGATCGAGAGCGACACGGGGCCGGCGGTGAAAATCTTCTACGCGCCGGGACGGCAGCGCCGCGAAATCGGTGACCGACGGCCAGCTCGAAGTCTCGATCGTCGACACGGCCGGGCGCAAACGCTTCGCGCTCGACATGACGAACCGGGCTTACACCGAAGCCGCCGTGGCGGACATGGCCGACGCGCTGTCGCTGGCGCCGGGTTATCCGATGTCGAGCCACGACTATGTCGGGCGCGAAACCGTCAATGGCATCGCGGCGGAGAAATGGAAAATGTCAGGCACGCTGCGGCGTCGCGTGGCGCATCCGATCGCGGGCTTCCTGTGGCTCGCACAGGGCAATATTCCGGTCAAGATGCAGATCGATATCCGCCCGCCCCAGGCGGAGAAGGATGCGGAATGGGTGCGCATCATCGTCGAGGTTCGCAAGCTCACGCTCGGCCCCGTCGATGCGAAATTGCTGGCGCCGCCGGCGGATTTCCGGCGCGAAGCCGCGCGATAGGGTAAACGCGATTTTTTTCTCTGTGCCTTCGTGCCTCTGTGGTTTAGCTTTCTTCGCAGCGCCAGCCATGCGGGGCCGAGACGCCACAATCTCTGCGCGATTCCTTTGCCGTTCCGGCGCTTTGTAAATCAATTCTTGCTGAATTCCGCCGATAGTTGCGGCGGACCGCGTGAACCCGAGGCGACACCATGATTGGCAACCAAGCTCCTTTGGCCCGGCTCCTGGCCATTGCGATGTTCTCGATGCTCTTGCTGCCCGCCGAAAGCGCGGCGCAGTCCGCGACCACCGACCCGCGCAAACCGCCCGCGCTGAGCTATATCGCCGAGACCGTGATAAACCAGGAAATGTGGAATCGGACAAAGCTGACCGAGAAAGAGCCGGAGTTGGCGCAGAAGATTTTTTATGCGCCGGGGTTGCAGCGCCGTGAAACTCGGGAGGGCGGCGATCTCTCGGTCGTGATTATCGACGTTGCGGCGAAGAAACGCTTCGATTTCAACCTGACGACCAAGACCTACTACGAGGGCACCGTGGAGTACCCGTCCGAATCGCTTGCGCTGGTGCCGAAAATCGTCATTGAAGCTTACGACTTTGCCGGCCGCGAGACCGTTAACGGTATTGCCGCCGAAAAGTGGAAGCTTTCAGGCGGGATGCCGGCAAGCCGGACGGTGCTGACGGCCAAAGGCTACCTCTGGATCGCCCAAGGCAATATTCCGGTCAAGATGGAGGTCGAGATCGGGTCGCCTGAGCCCGACAAGGAGCCTGTAAGGGTGCGCCTTGTCGTCGAGACCCGCAAGCTTACCGTCGGACCGGTCGATCCGACGCTGTTCGCGCTTCCGGCCGATTACAAACTCGGCAGGTAGTGGGGGCGGGTCGGGGACCCACCTCGACGAACACCTCGCCAAGCGATTCCGGAAACGCCGCGGCAAAATCTTCTCTGTGCCTCCGTGCCTCTGTGGTTTAGCTTTCTCCGCGGCGCCGGCCATGCGGGGCCGGGCGGAAATTCGATCGGAGGTAATAGGCGATGACGCTTCGGGTTGGCATCAACGGGTTCGGACGGATCGGGCGGCTCGTGCTGCGGGCGGCTTACGAGTCGAAGCGCAAGGATATCGAGTTCGTCGGCATCAACGACCTGGGCTCGCCGGCCGACAACGCACATCTGCTGAAATACGACTCGGTGCACGGCGTTTTCGCCGGCAACGTCACGGCCAAGGGCGATACGATCGATCTCGGCGGCGGGCCGATCAGGGTCTCGGCGGAGCGCGATCCGGCCAAGCTGCCGTGGAAATCGCTGGGCGTCGATGTCGTGATGGAGTGCACGGGCATCTTCACCAAGCGCGAGCAGGCGGCCAAGCACATCGAGGCCGGCGCCAAGAAGGTCTTGATCTCGGCCCCGGCCGAGGGCGCCGACTTGACCGTCGTCTACGGCGTCAACCACCAGCAGTTGAACAACAATCACGGCATCGTCTCGAACGCCTCGTGCACGACCAATTGCCTGGCGCCGGTGGCCAAGGTGCTGCACGACGCGATCGGCATCGAGCGCGGCTACATGACGACGATCCACGCCTATACCGGCGACCAGAGCACGGTCGACACGCTGCACAAGGACCCGCGCCGCGCCCGCGCCGCCGGCGTTTCGCTCATTCCCACCTCGACCGGCGCCGCCAAAGCGGTCGGCCTTGTGCTGCCCGAGCTCAAGGGCAAGCTCGACGGCACGGCGATCCGCGTGCCGACGCCCAATGTCTCGGTGGTCGATTTCAAGTTCGACGCCAAGCGCGCGACCACGGTCGAGGAAATCAACGCCGCCGTGAGCAAGGCCGCCGCGTCCGGCCCGCTCAAGGGCATTCTGGTCACCAACGACGCGCCGCTGGTCTCGATCGATTTCAACCACAACGGCGCCAGCTCGATCTTCGACCTGACGCAAACCCAAGTCGTCGACGGCCGCCTCGTCCGCGTCCTCGCCTGGTACGATAACGAATGGGGTTTCTCCAACCGCATGTCGGACACGGCGGTGGCGATGGGGAGGGTGATGGGGTCGGGGGCGGGCTAAACCACGACCGCGCTTTCCGGCATCCCGATAAGAACCAGCGGGCACGGATTGCCGGCGCCGCGGCCAACGCGCTCCTGTAGCTTCTGCCAGTGGGTCGTCGAGGGGCCGAACTTGTCGTTGCAAAACGCTTCCGACCACGCCGCCGCAAATTCGGTCGCGCTTTTGATTCGGGCCACGACCGCCGTTTTCTGGCGCGTGGTGGGTTCGACGCCGTAAGGTTCGAGGTCCGTGAACGAGGCGATGCGCCGCGTTTCGGCAAACTGCCGGATGAGGGATTTCAAGGCATTCTGGAGCCCCGCGCCGCGCGTTACGACGACGCCGATGCTGATGGCGCCATCGGCGTGAAGGCGCTTGAAGGTTTCAAGATCGCGGTCGAAGAACGGGTCTTTGTTGTTCCATTCGATTTCAAGCGCGATCGTGCCGAGCGGCAATTCGCGAACGTGATCGACCTGGTGGCTGATCGATTCGCGCTCGCGCTTGTCGATAGTCTTGCGGATTTGAAAGACATGCTTGCGCCATCCGTGCCCCGCCAATTTTTTGCGCAGCGACTGCGTTACTTTCGCTTCGCCGCCGCCGCCGCGAACCAAATCCTCGATCGGAATTCGAAGATCGCGGAGCGCGGCGTGTAGGTCCGCGGCGGCCTCGGGAAAATCAAGGCGAAGGACCGCTTCCGCATGGGAGCGATATTCGATTTGAAATCCTTGCGGCTGCAGTCTTTCGAGCACTTGACGGTCCGCCGCGAATATCGCTCCAATTGTCCGTGACCGATCCTATTTCGCCGGGACCGGCTCCGCCGCCGAATTGTGCGCGTAGGTTTTCCAGCTCGGCTTGTAATCCACTTCGGCCTGATCGCCCCAGCATTGCCAGCCCGGCCGCGCGCCGCGGGCGAAGAGTTCGAGGTAGGGGCCCGGGCTGCAGGCTTCGATGATGCCGTATTGCTCATCGGGCTTGCGCGAATGCTCGCGCTTGCGTGTGCCGATGTAGTTCACTTGCCGGCGGCCGGGCGCCAGGGTGCGCGCGTTCTTGCCGCGCACGCCGAACAGGATCATCTCGGTGACGTTGCGGAAATAGAAGCCGACGCCGCGGCCGTCCGAGCCGCCATCCTTGCGCAGCTTGTGCCAGACGATGTTGGACTTGTATGTGAAACCCCAGGCTTCGAGCGCGGCCAAGCCGTACGGCAGCAGCGCGTTCGGCACCCATAGATAAAGGTGTGCCGTCGGCGCCGCGATCTCGGCCACCGGCAGCGCCGCGATCTCATCCATCGCCAGCGTGCCGTAGCGCGACAAGCGGCGATGCTCGGGCGCCATTTTCCCGGTGCGGTTGGCGAAGCGCCAGGGCGGGTCGGCCAGGATCGTCGCAAAGCGCCGGCCTTCGGCAAAGGTAAGAAGCTGGTTGTTGATTCCTGGTCGAACCACGGCGGAGTCCTCGTCGGACGCGGAAAGTCCGACTAGAAGCGGCATCATCTCGCGGTCGGTTAGCATTTTGCCTGTGTCCTTGGTACGGGAATTCCGGCTAAGCCTGCGCGAAGTTGTGGATCCCCAAGCCAATGTACGCATTTTGTTCTCGTCGCGCAATGCGCCGCCGCTTACCCAACTCCCCCCGCCAGCATCGCAATCAGCGCCTTGAAATCCGCGTCCGGCTTGGTCAGACCGAGCGTGGCGGCTTCGATTTCGGCGGTGCGGCGCGCGCCGAGGACGGGCGCGGCGAAGGCGCGGTATTTGGCGACGATGGTCGCGGCGCTGGGCGGCGGGATCGGGCCGCCCGAGGCGTCGGTGAGCGGACTTTCGTAGCGATCGCCGTTGTCGAGCGTGAACGCCACGCGGGCGCGGCGATGGGCGGGATAGGCGCGTTCGATCTCGGGATCGACCGTGACGTGGACCGCCTTCAGGAGCCGGCCGATCTCGGCATCGGCGAAGCTCGAATCCAGGATTTCATCGACCCCGACTTTGCCGCGCGCCAGCGCCGCCGCGACCGGCCAGGCGAGCGCGTATTGCGCCACCGGCGACGAGCCGGGCACGTCGTTCCACAGCGCCGCCGAATATTCGAAGGTCGCGATCTCGATGCGCGTTACGCGCTTGGGGTCGATCGCGTGGCGCCGGCGCAGCTCGAGCACGGCGTCGATCGGCGCATGCGCCCAGCGGCACACCGGGTAATTCTTGATGTATTGCTCGACCGTGAGCCAGCGCGCGCCGAGATCGGCCCAGGCGAAACCGGCGTCGTCGAACTCGATCAGCGCCGCGGGCGCGCCGGTGAAGCCCGCCTCGGCCATAAGCGCCGAGGCCACGCCGGTGGGGGCGCCCCAGCTCGTGCCGTCGTGCAGCATCGTGGGATTGGCGATCTCGCGCATCATCTGGCTGCGCGGCGCATGATATTCGGCGATGCCGAGCGCGTGGCGCAGCGCGGCGCGTTTCATTCCGCGCAGCCGCGCCGCGATGGCGACGCAGCCAAGCGCGTTCCACGCGCCCGACGTGTGATACTCCGGCACCGTCGCGTGCAGCGCCGCCGAGGCGCGATAGGCGATCTCGTAGCCGATGACGAGCGCCAGCACCGCCTCGCGGCCGTTCACCGCGGGCGCGGCCTCGGCCAGCGCAACCAGCGCGGGAAATAGCGCGGCGCCGCCATGGCCCTTCGAGGGCTGCCAGCCGTCATGCGCGTCGAGATTGTCGAGCTGCGTCGCGAGCGCGAAGGCGGCGCCGGGCAGCGAGCAGCGCCTTCCGTCGAAGATCAGCCGCGACGAAGGCGCGCCGGGGCCGGCGGACCAATGGGCGACGGCGTGATCGCGCGCGATGCGCCCCGCGTCCAGGCGCGCCGCCGCCGCCGCGACACCGATCAGGTCGAGCATGAGCAGCGCCGCAAACTCGCGCACCGGCGCGGGCACGTCGTCGAAACGCAGCCCTTCGATGAAATCCGCGGCCTTGGCGAAATTCGCGCTCGGCTCGCGCAGCGATTGCATGATCGTCATGGCATGAATTCCCCGCCCCTCAATCCACCACGAACAGCGTGGCGCCTTCCGCGCCCGTGCGCGAGCGGTGGGCCATGGCGCCGTCGGCGACTTGGTAGGACATGCCGGGCGTGAGAACGACGACGCGGCCGTCCCTGAGTTCGGTTTCGAGCCGGCCTTCGAGGCAATAGAGAATGTGGCCCTTCTCGCACCAATGATCGGCAAGATAATGCGCCGAATATTCGAGCATGCGCACGCGGATGGCGCCGAATTGGCGCGTGCGCCAGCGGGCCACGCCGCGCTCGCCCTTGTGCTCGGTGGGCGCAACCGCGCTCCAATCGGTGGTGCCGAAGGGAATGTCGGCGATATTCATGGTCCTCTCCCGGCTTTGCGTCAGATTGGCGATGGCCGCGGCGCGATCCCGGCGGTTGGGGCCGGCACGGCGCGTGCCGCGCCATTTCCGTCATCGACGATGCGGCCATCGACGATGTGAATTAGCCGGTGCGTGCGCGCGGCCAAATGCGGATCGTGGGTGACCGTGATGACCGATTTTCCGCGCTCGGCAGCGAGGCGGGCGAAAATGTCGAAGACGAGCTGGCCGTTCTTTTGGTCGAGCGAGCCGGTGGGTTCGTCGGCGAGGACGATGGCGGGGTCGTTCGCCATCGAGCGCGCGATGGCGACGCGCTGGCGCTGGCCGCCCGACATTTGATCGGGCCGCTTCTTGATCTGGTCGTCAAGGCCCACGTCGCGCAAGAGTTGCGCGGCGCGCTCCTCGGCCTCGGCGCCGTCCCAGCGGCCGAGCTTGCGGATCGGTACCAGCACATTGTCGAGCGCGGTAAACTCCGGCAGCAGGAAATGAAACTGGAACACGAAACCGATCTTTTCCAGGCGCACCGCCGCGAGTTCGTCCGAGCCCAGGCGGGCCGTATCTTGGCCCTCGACCAGAACGCGGCCTTCGCTGGGCCGGTCGAGCAGGCCCAGGAGATAGAGCAACGATGATTTGCCCGAACCCGAAGGTCCGGTGATGGCGACGAATTCGCCGGCTTCGATCGCCACGTTGACGCCGCGCACCAGCGTCACCGGCACGGCCTCGCCGAGAACGCGCGTCACGTCGCGTGTTTCAACCGCCGGTGGCCGGAGCACTCCGGCCGTCACGCGGCACCGCGCACGATTTCCACCGGATTGACCCGCGCGGCGCGGCGCGACGGAATGTAGGCCGCGAGCACGGCGGCGGCCATCGCCATGAGGCTGGCAATGACGTAGTGCTCGATCGACCATTTCAGCATGAATTGCTGAATCTCCACGATGCCCACCGCCTTGAAGCGCACGATCGAAAGCAAATAGGTCAGCCCCAGTCCGAAGACACAGCCCGCCAGGCTGCCGACGACGCCGACCGCGAAGCCTTCGAGCAGGAAGATTCGCTTGATGTCGCCCTCGGCGAAGCCCATCGATTTGAGAATCGCGATGTCGCGCGTTTTTTCGAAAATCACCGTCGAGATGATATTGAAAATTCCGAAGCAAGCGACGATTAGGATGGCGCCGGTCGTCGAATACATGATCATGTTCTGGATCACGAAAATTCCGAAGACGCCTTCGTTGGATTCCTCCCAGCCCTCGGTGCGGTAACCGAAGCGCGACTCGATCTTGGCGGCGATGGCGCGCGCCTCCGCGAGGTCGTCGACGCGCACGCGCAGCTCGTTCACGACATTGGTGCGGCCCTGCAAGATCTGGTTTTTCTTGAGCAGCACATAGGTGTTCGCCTCGTCGAAGGCGACGACGCCGGTTTGAGAAATGCCGACGACCTTCATCTTGAGCACGACGCCGGTCGGCGAGGCGAGCGAGATCGTGTCGTTGACATCGGCGCCGAGGCGGCGCGCCACGCCGCGGCCGAGGATGATGCCGTTGGCCGCGGTCTTGAGCGCGTCGAGCGAGCCTTGCACGACGTCCTTGTCGATCTTGGTGACACGGCGCTCGCGGTCGGGCTCGATGCCGACGACGGCGACCGAGCGCTCCTTGCTGCCGTAGCGCAGGATGCCCTGGCCGCGCAGCGTTTGCGACACGGTGAGGCCCGGCCAATCCTCGAGCGACTGCATGATTTGCCCGGCGCGCCTTATGCCGCGGATTTCGGTTTTGGGCTTGATGCCGAGGAGGGCGATGGCGCCGCCGGCATAGGCGATCTCGACCGGCTGGCGCGGCGGATCGCGGAACTCGTCCTTCATTACGATGTGCGGCGAATTGTTGATGACGCGGCGGACGAAATCCTCCTGAAAGCCCTGCATCAGCGCCGCGATGGCGATGAAAAATCCGACGCCCATGGCGACGCCGATCACCGACACGAAGCTTTGGCGCTTGCGGTGCAGGAGGTGGGTGAGGGCGATATCGAGCGCGAGACCCATGTTGCGCTACTTTTTCTCGTCGGCTTGCAGTTCAATCGCGTCGCCGTCCTTGAGGTTCGCCGGCGGATCGGAAATGACGAGATCGTTGTCGCCAATGCCTTGCACGATCTGCAAGCGCTGGGCGCCGGCGATGCCGATTTTGACCGCGCGCCTTTTCGCCCGCCCGCCCTCGGCGACGAAGACGAATCCGCCGCGCAGCGCCGTGAACGGGATCAATAGTGCGTTCTTCTCCTCGCGCACGATGATATTGACTTCGGCCGTCATGCCGATGCGCAGCGGTTGGTCCGGGTCGAGCGTCATGCGCACGCGGTAATTCTTGCTCACCGGATCGCCCTTGGGCGTGACCGCCGAAACTTGCGCCTTGAACACGCGGTCGGGCCAGGCATCGGCTTTCACCAGTACGGTCTGGCCGCGCTGCACCTTGGGAATGTCCTCCTCGTCGACATCGGCCTCGATGCGCATCGGGCAGCAATGGCCGACCCAAACCAAAACATCGCCGCTGCGCACGACCTCGCCGATATTGCCGTCGAGGCGAAGGACTTCGCCGTCGAGCGGCGCCACGATCGTAAGATCGGCGAGGCGCTGGCGTGCCGCCATCGTTGCCGCGACCGCGGCAGCATACTCGCTGACGACCCGCTGATAGGCCTGTTGCGAGGCGATGTCGCGCTGCGCCAGCGTCGTCATGCGCGCGGCCTCGCTGGCGAGAAATTTCTCGCGCGCTTCGGATTCGGCGAGCTTGGCCTTGGCTTCGCGGTCGTCGAGCTTCATCAGCACGGCGCCGGCCTTGACCGTATCGCCTTCCTTGACCGGAATTTCGGCGATGCGGCCGACCAGCGTCGAAGCGACTTTAGCCCAATAAACCGGTTCGACGGCGCCATTGGCATAGACCGCCTCGACGGCGGGGCCGCGCGTCGGCTTGGCCGCGGCCACGGTTGGCGGTCGGTGCGTCGCGTACCAAGCGCCGCCGCCGGCCAGGGCCGAGAGTAAGAACCAAATAGCGATCCGGAGTGGACGCCGGCGCCGGGTTTTGTTCGTAACCACCGATTGCTCCACGGGCTGCTTTCACCTTTTATTACGGGCGAAGCCGCGCGGCCAGTCCTCGGCAGTCGAAGATCGCGCGCGGCAAATGGTCTCTTAAACGCGATGCGCAACCGCCGAGCCCGTCCCGTTCGCAGGGGCGGGTCTCAGACCCGCCCCTACAGCGTCGCCATTGTCGCCTCGTTGGGCGAAGCTCGTGCTTCGCTTGCATCGGCGTCGCGGGCGGGCACAGGCTGCGTCCTGGTCAGTCCGCCCGGCGCGGCGGCGACACTCGGCGTCGGTTATTTCCGCGCGCTTGTCGATGCCGTGGCCGCGGAATTTCCCGGCGTCCCGCTCGAAGCTGCGATGGATTGCGGCGCCGATCCCGGCTACGCGCTGGCGGCCCTGCGCCTCGGCTTCAAGCGCGTTATCCTCGCCGGCCATCCCAAGGCGCGCGCGCGCGTCGCCGACATCGCCAGGCAAATGGGCGCGTCCGTTGCAAGCCGGCCGCCGCGCGCGCGCGGTCCAAAGGAAAATTAGCTGCAGAGGCGCAGTCATTTCGCGCCAAAGGCTCGATCGCACGGCAATGAAAAACATCGTTGAATTCGCGGCGCGGCGGCGATATCGATGGTGCTTTCCGGCGGCGAACAGAAGCGGAGACGAGGCCCATGTCCATCACGCCCGCGGTCAAGCGCATTCTCGATTTCTATGAGAGCGACAATCCCGGCACCAAGGCGAATCTCGCCCGCATGCTGATGCAAGGCAAGCTGGCCGGCACCGGCAAGCTCGTCATCCTGCCGGTCGATCAGGGGTTCGAGCACGGGCCGGCGCGCAGCTTCGCGGTCAACCCGCCGTCCTACGATCCGCACTTTCATTTCCAGCTCGCGATCGACGCCGGGCTCTCGGCCTATGCGGCGCCGCTCGGCATGATCGAGGCGGGCGCCGGCACCTTCGCCGGCCAGATCCCGCTCATCCTGAAGATCAACAGCGGCAACTCGCATTCGACCAACAAGGACCAGGCGGTGACCGGCTCGGTCAGGGACGCGCTTCGTCTCGGCTGCGCCGCGATCGGCTTTACCATCTATCCCGGCTCCGAAGATCAATACGCGATGATGGAAGAGATCCGCGCGCTCGGCGAGGAGGCCAAGGCGTACGGACTCGCCGTCGTCATCTGGTCCTATCCGCGCGGCGGCAAAATCTCGAAAGACGGCGAGACCGCGATCGACGTAACCGCCTATTCCGCGCATATGGCGACGATGCTCGGCGCGCATATAATAAAGGTCAAGCCGCCGACGGCCTTCATCGAGCAGGCCGAGGCCAAGCAGGCTTACGAGAAGGCGAAGATCGACATTTCGACCCTCTCGGCGCGCATCGCCCATGTCGTGCAATCGTGCTTCGCCGGGCGGCGCATCGTGGTGTTTTCAGGCGGTGCCGCCAAGTCCGAGGCCGACATCCTCACCGAAGTGCGCGAACTCGCCAAGGGCGGCGCGCACGGCTCGATCATCGGCCGCAACAGCTTCCAGCGCCCGCGCGCAGAAGCGCTTCGTCTGCTGGAGGGCATCGTGAATATCTATAAGGGCGCGGCATCGTAGCGAAGTGAGTTGAACCACGGAGGCGCGGAGATACGGAGCCGAGATACCAAAGCGCGCCGATGGCGCCCGGAACGTTACCTCCTTATCTCCGTGCCTCGGTGTTGAATCTTCAATTCGTTCCGAATTTCCGCGGAGAGACGTTATTCAATCCAAAACCGAAGGATCGCAACGGGACGAGTTGGCGCGCTGCCGGCTATATCTGGTGACGCCGCCGTCGTTGGAGCCGGCGGCGTTTGCGCCGGTTCTTGAAGCGGCGCTGGCGGGGGGCGATGTGGCGTGCCTGCGCTTGCGTTTGTTGGGCGCCGACGATGGCGCGATCCGCCGCGCCGCCGCCGTCCTGATGCCGTTGTGCCACGCCCGCGACGTGGCGTTCTTGATCGACGACCGGCCCGATCTCGCCGCGGCAATGAAGGCCGATGGCGCGCATCTCGGCGATGCCGGCGCCTATTGGGATGCGCGCGCCGAGCTGGGGTCGGCCGGCATTGTCGGCGTCGATTGCGGCGGCTCGAAGCATCGCGGTTTCGAGGCGGCGGAACTCGGCGCGGATTACGTTTCGTTCGGCCCATTCTTTGCTCCGGCGGCCGAACCGCATGCCGATGTCGATCTGTTGCGCGATTGGAGCGAGACCATGACTGTGCCGTGCGTCGCGGCCGGCGGGGTCACGCTCGACAATGCGCCGGCGCTGATCGCCGCCGGCGCCGAATTCATCGCCATTGGCCGCGCCGTTTGGCAGCACCCGGCCGGCCCCGGCGCCGCCGTCGCCGCATTCAATCGCCGGTTCGATGGCCGATAGCGCGCCGTCGGCACCCAAGCCGAACGCCGCGCTCGACGCCCGCATGGCCTATGTCATGCTGACGCTGACGGCGATGTTTTTCGGCGGCAATTGGCCGATTATCCGCGCGGTGCGCGACGACGTACCGCCCTATGCGCTCGCCTTCTGGCGCTGGGCGATCGCGGCGCTCATCGTGCTGCCTTTCGTCCTGCCGCGGCTGCGGGCCGCCTGGCCGGTCTTGCGCAAAGAAGCGCCGCACTTGGCGTTCTTCGGCATCGCGGGCGTTGCCGGTTTCGCGATCTGCGGCACCAACGGGCTGCAGACGACGCAGGCCATCAATGGCGCGCTGCTCAACGCGGCGTCGCCCGTGTTCGTGATCCTCATCGTGGCGCTGTTTTTTCGCGAGCGCATCGGCTGGCTGCAAATCCTCGGCCTCGTCACCGCGATCGCCGGCGTGCTCGCGATCATCGCGCGCGGCGCGCCGCAACAGATCCTGGCGACCGGCATCGGTATCGGCGACGTTTGGATCATGGTCGCCGTCGCGCTGTGGTCGCTCTACACGGTCATGCTTCGGCATTGGCGCACCGCGCTCGACCCGACGATGTTCCTGTTCGGGACGATCGTGTGCGGCCTCGCCGTTATGGGCCCGGCCTATGCGGTCGAGGCCTATACCGGGCGCCGCATCGAGCTCAATGCCGGCTCGATCGCCGGTATTGCCTATCTCGCGATCTTTCCCTCGATCGGCTCCTATTTGTTTTGGAGCCTCGGCGTGGCGCGCGTCGGCGCCGCGCGGGCGAGCGTTTTCCAGTATCTTATTCCGGCCTTCGCCGCGGTGTTCTCCATCCTCTTCATCGGCGAGGAATTGCGTCCGTTCCATCTCGCCGGCGCCGCGCTCATCATCGGCGGCATCGTGATCGCCAATCGGCGTGCGCCGCCACGCGCGGCGGGTTAGGCGAGCAGCGGCGCGATCAGCACGAGCGCAAGCGGCGCCACGATCAAGCCGGCCGCCAGCAAAGCCAGCAGCCGCAGCGTCCAGGGTCCCAATCGCTCGATCAAACTCTCTTTGGCGTGGTGGGTCATGTCATGCTCCAATGGCGCCGCATCGCGAGCCCGTGCCCGCCAGTCTGCATAAGCGCTGTGTCAGTCGTTTCATTCGAAGCGGCGAAATCGACCCGCGTTGCCCGCTGCATTAAGCACGATAGCGAAGTCCGCCGCGCCGCACAGTGACGGGCGTCACACTTCCGCATGGCAGATGCCGCCACGAACGCGCCGCATTTTCGGCGCATTCGGCGGGCGGCCACGAATTGTTAAACGCCGTAATGTAGCATTTTCGGCCTGCATCGACCGGAGCCCGACCATGCCGTTCGTTCGATTCCTCGCCGTTCTCGCCCTCGCCGCACTGACCGCCTCAACGGCATCGGCGCAAAGCGGCAATCCCTGCAGCGCCGCGATGTCGTGCGATTGCCCGGGCATCAGCGCCGGCATTCTCACCGAAACTTGGAAAAAGGATTGCAACGCCTGCCAAGGCAAAATCCTGGAGAAATGCGCCCAGAGCTACGCGCAGCACGGGAACATGGAGCGCGCCTTGAACGAGGCCGGCTTCTGTAAGCGTGATTGTTCGGCCTTTGGCCCCGGCGCGTTTCCCAATGTGACGGCGACGAAAAAGCCGAGTGGCTCGGCCGCGGCGCCGGACGCGCCGCCGCCGCGACCCGGCGAGATGCGCCTGCTTTGCTCCGGCGACGCGCGCCCGGAGGCCGAGCGCATCGGCGCACTGCAATTCACCGGCTGCAAGAACAAGCAGAAGCGCCGCACCGGCCTATGGAAGGCCTACGATGCCGAGCGCAAGATGGAAATCGAGATCATCTTCCGTGACGGCCGCGAAGTTTCACGCCGCGAGCGCCAAGCCGGTTGAGGCCGATGCGCCGGCTACGCGCTGCCATCGGCCCGCGCGACTCACGCCCGAATGAACTCCCGCATCACGGCGAACGCCTTGTCAGGCGAGTTGTGGACGACGTGGTGGCCGGCATTGGCGAAGCGTTCGTAGCGCGCGAGGTGGCGCGGCAAGGCGGCGGCGATATCGCTCTGGCATTCGATCGGCGTCATCGGATCGTCTTCGCCGCCGAGCACGAGTGTCGGGCACTGGATGCGCGCCAGATCGGGCAGCATGTCGAAGCGGTGCCATTCGCCGGCGCGGCCCATGAACCAGCGCCGCACTTCTTGATTGAATAGAGCGCGGCCAAGCACGGCCTTGTCGGGCGGCGCGCGGTTATAGTGCGGAAAGGCCTGCTCGATCCACGCCGCCATCGTCGCCTCATCGTCGGCGAGATCGATCAGGCGGCGGCGGGCCAGCGCGCCGATCGCGGGGCCGCCCAGGCGCTCGAACACCGCGACGCTGCGTTCGCGATGCGCCGTGCCCTTGGCCGCCGTGCTCGACAGGATCAACTTTCCCGGATGCGCCGGATGCCGCGTCGCATAAGCCATGGCGACGAAGCCGCCGAACGAGACGCCGAGCACGATGGGTTTCTCGATGCCGAGCGCGTCGCAAAAGCCGCGCACGTCGTCGCCCCATTGCGCCAAGGTCCAGGATTCGCGCGGTCCGTGGTCGCTGCGCCCGTTGCCGCGATGATCGAGATAGACGAGCTGCGCCGCGTCGGCGAGGGCCGAATAGCGCGGCTTGAACATCGAATGATCGAAGCCCGGCCCGCCATGCAGCAGGATCACCGTCGGCCGCTCGCGCATCGCGGCGCCATCGGCGACCAATTTGGCGCCCTCGACATCGAAGAACAGACGGACGCCGTTGACGGAAACATGCATGGTCCAGGCTCCTCGGTGCGGTCGGGCGCGATATTGATAGAAGCGGCTTCGAGACGCTACTTTCTTCGACATGAGCGTCGTGGACCTCAATGTGCTGAAAATCAAGCTGAGCGAATATGTCCGCCTCGTCGAGCGCGGTGAAACCGTGCTGGTGACCGACCTTGACCGGGTGGTTGCGGAGTTGGTCCCGCCGCGAACCGGGCGTAGCCCGCTATTATCCGACGCCGTGCTCGCCGAAGCGGTGCGGCAGGGCTGGCTGACACCGCCGGCGCTCGCCGCGGAGAGAGTACCGGGCGGCGCCCCGGTCGCCAGTTTCGCCGAACTTATGGCGGAGCTGGCGGCGGATCGGGAGTAGAAGTGATCTATCGCGACACGTCGGTTGCGCTTGCCCAGCTCTTGGCCGTGGATCGCGGTCCGCCTGTGCTGCTGTGGCGCGAGTGGCTCGCATCGAGCCGTCTCCTTAAATACGAGCTTTGGAACCGCATCAATGCGCGCCGTTTGGCCCGCTCGCATGGCGAGGCCGCCCGTGCGCTGCTGGGCCGCGTGGCTCTGCTCGATCTGGCGCCCACGGTGTTGGTGCGGGCGCTTGAACCGTTTCCCGTGCCGCTTCGAACGCTCGATGCGCTGCATCTTTCCGCGATCGAGTTCCTGCGCGGCCAGCGGCAGACAATCGATCTCGCCAGTTACGATGCGCGGCTGAATGCGGGCGCCGAAGCGCTCGGCATTGCGCTGGTCGATCTCTAGGGGCGCCTCGCGATCGATCATTCGATGACCTCGTCGGCGCGCACCAGGATCGAGGGCTGGACATTGAGGCCGAGCGCCTTGGCCGCGCGCATGTTGACGACCAGTTCGAACTTGGTGGGCTGTTCGACCGTCAGGCCGCTGGGCTTGGCTCTTTTCACGATCTTGTCGACATAGGCGGCCGCGCGGCGCCAGATATCGACGACGTCCGCGCTGCGGGACATGAGCCCACCGGCATTGACGTAATACCAGCCCTCACCGATCGGAACTCGTAAGCCGATTGGCGCAGCCCAAGGGATTTTATTCGCCAGGGCTGATCGACGAGCTTGTTCCAGGCGTCGGAGCAGCGATCGAGATATTCGCCGGAACGGCGAGCGCGCTGGCGGTGTGCCAGCCCGCCCGATCGGCGAGCAACACGGCATGCGCGCCCGGGACGACGGCGTGGAATAACTCGGCGAGATGGAGGCTCATCGCCTCGGTGTTGCAGAAGGGCAGAACCAAGCCGGCCGCCTTGCCGCCGGTTGGACAGATGGCGCCGAAGATATAGGCCGATTGCGTGGGCTGATCGTGGGGCGCGGAGGGCCGCGTGCCGCGCTTGGCCCAGCGCCGGGTCTCCGTGCCTCTGTCGTTCGATTTGCTGTTTGCGCCGCTTCAATACGGCGCCGCGTCGGTGAAGATGCGGGCGATGGCGATCAGGAGTTGGCCCTTCTCGTGGTCCGGGATATTGAGTTCGCCGACCGCCGACAGCGCCGTGCCAAGCGCGCCCCAGCGCAGCAGCGCTGCCGCGGTGTCGTCGATCGCTGCAAGCCTGGCGTCGGGCGCCAGCGCGCGAAAATAAATCTCGGCCTCGGGCCAAGCGCCGGCGGCGAGTTGCAGGCGAAACATCAACTCGGGCACGGCATTGCGTTCGTCCGCCGCCTGTGCGCGTCCGAGCAGCGCGCGGACGGCGGCGAGGGTCTGCCGCGCGCCCGCCGCGTCGCGCAGCACGGCTTGGGCGACAAGCACCCGCTGCAGCGCGTAGACCGCGAGTTCGTCATAGGGCCGGCGCGCCGTTTCGTCTTCGATGCGCTTGGCCGCGGCGGCGACCCCGCGTTGCGCCGCTTCGGTATCGCCGAGTTCTTGCTGCAAGCGCGCGAGACGCGCGAGCGCGCCGGCATGCGCGGCGGCGTTGCCGCTTTCGAGCGGCACGCGCGTCGCGGCGCGGTTCAGCATCGCGCGCGCCGCGTCGCGTTCGCCGGCGCGCGACAGCACGATGCCGGCGAAGAGCAGGGCGTTGGCGATTTCCTCGAAGCTCGGCTGCGGCGGCGTGGATCTTTCGCTTGCCGTTTCGAGCGCGTCGATCACGCCGAGCGCGCGCCGCGCCAGCGCAGCGGCTTCGGCATTGTGCCCGGCCTGGGTGCGATAGAAGGCGAGGGTCAGCAGCGCTTCCGTCGCGTAAAGGCGATGACTGGCTTGTTGCGAGGCGAGCTTGTCGGGATCGCGCTCGATCGCGGCCAACGCCTTGCCGAACGCGGCATCGGCCATGGCCCGGTCGCCTAGGCGGCCCGCCGTCTCGCCGAGCCAGGCGAGGGCCAGCAGATCGTCGAAGCGCTCCGCCGCCGCCGGGCCGAGCCGCGCAAGCGTGTCGCGCGCCGCCTCGCCCTTGCCGAGGCGCGCTTCGACCAGCGCGATCAAAAGGCGATCGAAGGGCTCGATTTTGCCGACGGCGAGCTTCGTCCCCCAAGCGAGAACGCAAGCCGCATCGGGCTCTTTGCGGCAAGAGTCATCCGCCGCGGCCGGCGCTGCAAAAGCGAATATCAGCGCGAGCGTGCCGAGCGTACGGCGCAGGCGATTTATAGGCGAGGCAACGTGGCGCATTGCGATGGCCGGCTCTGACATTGTCCGCGTCAATATACCGAACGCGACGAATGACGCGATAGGCATCGCTATCCGCGCAGCGACGGGCAGGCCTCGAACGCGGCGCTGCAAATCGGCGTGGGGCGTCAATAGGGGATTGTCTCGGTGGCAATACGCAGAGCGACAATGGCAAGAATAGCGTGCCAATTCTCGTCGCGCCCAAATTCAGGCCGCATCGCGCGCATGGCCGCGACTACGTCGCCGAGCGCGCCCCAGCGATGGAGCGAAAATTCAACGTCCGTTCCGTGCAACATGAGTTTTTCGAGCCGATCGCTGTCATTCGAAGGCAAATAGGCGAGGGCGGCTGGCCAATTGCCGGCCGCGGTCTCGGCGAGGAACATAAGATCTGGAACGTTCTTGATCTGGGCGTCGGTTGCGGCGCGGGCGACGAGAGCCCGGAGCAAGAGTAGCGTCGTCACGGTCCCGGGCTTATCGCGCAGCACGGCGTGCGCGATCAAAACTTGCATCGGGGCGACGACCGGCGCCTCGTCGTAAGGCGCCGCGAGCGCGGCGCGATGAATGCGCTGAGCGATTTCGGCGAGCTGGCGTGGTGCGTCGTCGGCCTCGCCAAGCTTGCGCCGCAGCCGGACGAGGCGCGGCAGCATGCCGGCGTGCGCCGTCGCCTCAGCCGCCGTTGCTAGCGGCGCGCGCCAAGGCCTGTGCCATCAGACGGCGCGCCGTGGCGGTATCGCCGGCGCGCGCGTGCACGATCGCGCCAAACAGAATTACATTGGCGTATTCGCCTTGCCGGAGCGGCACCGCCGGGTCCTTTGCCGCCGCGACTTCGATGGCATCGGCGGCGGCGAGGGCGCGTTCGACGAGCACCGGGGCGACATCGGCCTCGCCCGCGGCGACGTGAAAGTAGGCCGCAGTGAGGATATGTTCCGAAATTGAGAATTGCGCGAATGGCGGCGGCAAGACGACCGCGGCTTTTCCGTCATGCGCCAAGACAAGGTCGCGCGCTTTCTCGAGCGCGATCGACGCGCGCCGCCGATCGCCGATCCGTCCCAAGGATTTGCCGAGATTGAGCAAATCGAATGGCTCACTGTGCTCGGTCTCGAGCCAACCCGGCGGCAACCGTCGAAGCGTGGCGCGCGCTTCTTCGAGCTTGCCAAGGCGCGCTTCGGCGAGCGCGAGCCCGATCACGTGGTCGGGCGGCAGCAGCGGAACCGGCGATACGGCGATGCGATGCAGGCAGGCCATGTCGGGCTTCGCAAAGCATGCTTCGTCTGCCCTGGCGTGGCCGACGATGCCGCAGGTCAGGGCAACCGCCGCAGCCAAAGCGCGAAGCTTGTGAAGGGGAGGGTTGATTCTTGCGGAAGCGCGCATTGCGATTCGCCTTTAGGGACAGGACGACGACTTGCCCCGCCCATCAATTGGTAAGGTCGCCGCGCCTTCGCCGAGCGCGCGTTGCATCAGCACCGAATCGACCCACATGCCATGCTTGAAGCCGATCGCCTTGAGCGTGCCGGCGCGGGCGAAGCCGAGCGCTTCGTGCAAACGAATCGAACCGGTGTTGCCCGAATCGCCGATCACGGCGACCATTTGCCGATAGCCGAGCGCCGCGCAGCGATCGATCAGCGCGCCGAGCAGCGAGCGCCCGATGCCGCGGCGACCCGCTTCGGGCGCCACGTAGATCGAATCTTCGAGCGAATGGCGATAGGCGGAGCGCGGGCGGTAGGGGCCGGCGTAGCAATATCCGGCGACGCGCCCGCCGTGTTCGGCGACGAGATAGGGCAAGTTGCGCGCCAGGATTTCGCCGCGCCGGCGCGTCAGCTCAGCGAGATCGGGCGGCACTTCCTCGAAGGAGCCGAAACCGGTCAGCACGTGATGGGCGTAAATTGCGTGGATTGCCGCGAGATCGCCGTCGCGCGACGGGCGGACGAGGTGGGCGGCGGCGCTGCCGCCCGCGCTCACGCCGCCATTTCCCGCTGCGCCGCCGCCGCGAGATCGGCGACGAGCAGCGCGAAATGCGTTTGCAGAGTCGTGAAATAAGGCCGGCGCGCGTAGCTGTCTTCGTCCATATAAAGCGAGCGATTGATCTCGATCTGCAAGGCCTGCGTGCCGGCGGCGGGCCGGCCGTAATGCCGCGTCGTGAAGCCGCCGGCATAGGGCATGTTGCGCGCGACGGCGTAGCCTTGGCGTTTCAGAGTTGCCTCGGCGGCGGCAATGAGCCAGGGCTGACACGCGGTGCCGAAGCCGTCGCCGAGCACGAAATCGACGCGCTTGGCGCCGGGGTCGCGATCCATCGGGCCGCCGATCGACGGCATCGAGTGGCAATCGATCACGACTGCCATGCCGAAGCGCTGCTGGGCCGCCGCGATCAGGCGCAGCAGCGCCGCGTGATAGGGCCGGTAATGGGCATCGATGCGCGCCACGGCTTCGGCGAAGCGCAATTTGCGCTGATAGATTTCGGCGCCGTTGCAAACCACGCGCGCAATGGTACCGAGCCCGGCCGCGACGCGCGGCGAGGCGGTATTGACGTAATCGGGAAGCCGGTCCTCGAACATCGCCGGATCGAGTTCGTACGGCTCGCGGTTCGGATCGACGAAGGCGCGTGGGAACAGCGCGGCGAGCAACGGCATGCCGCGCGCCGGCGCCACGGCAAACAGCGCGTCGACGTGGCTGTCTTCGGATTTGCGCAAGGTGGCGAAATCGAGCTTCGCGCTATTGCGAAATGCGTCGCTGTAGTCCGTGCCGCTATGCGGCGAGCAGAAGATCAGCGGCGCCGACAGGGCGTCCGCGCCGCTCGGACCGTCGATGCGAAACACCGGCGGCGCGTCGTGGCGCGGGCCGATGTCGGGGGCGGCGGAGGGGAGCGGCGCTTCGAAATTCATGGCTGCAAGATTTAGCTCATGCCCCGCGGCTTGTCACGGGGCAGCGCGACGACGCCGTGCAACGGACTCAATTCCGCTTTTCGCTCTTCCCCTCGTAGCGTTTCTGCCACTCCGCGAGGATGCGCGGGCGATTGGCCGCCGACCAGGCAAAATCGTTTGCGATCAGCGATTCTTCGACGCCTTCGGGATAATGCGGCATTGAGGGCTTGATGCCCCGGAATGCGACCATCGTCGCGAAGCGGGCATAGAGCTCGTTGGCGGCGCGGCTCGCGGCCCAATCGGCGAGGCGTTCGGCGGCGGAGCGATTTTTGGTGCCCTTGACGATGCCGGCCGCGTCCATTTCCCAGCCGCCGCCCTCCTTCATAATAAGCACGTCGATCGGCGCGCCCTGGCCCTTGGCCTGCGCGCCGATCAGCTCATAGGCGATGCCGATCGGGTATTCGCCCTGCGCCGCCTGGCGGCACGGCTTGCTGCCGGAATGGGTATAGGCGGCGATATTGGCGTGAATGCCGTCCATCAGCGCCCAGGCCTTGGCCTCGCCGAATATTTGCAGCCAAGCGGATACATGGAGATAGCCCGTGCCCGACGAAGCCGGATTGGGCATGACGATGCGGCCGCGATAAACCGGATCGGCGAGATCGTGCCATGAACGCGGCACTGGCAGGCCGAGTTTCTTGGCCTCGATCGTATTGAAGCAGATCGCGGCGGCCCAAGCCTCCATGCCGACCCAGGCCGGCGGATCGGCCTTGTCGCGAAACAGCGGCTTGATATCGGCGAGCGCCTTCGGCGCATAGGGCTCGAGCAAGCCGTCTTTCGCGAGCACGATCATGCTGGTGATGGCCAAGCCCCATACGAAATCGGCGCGCGGCGCGTCGCGCTCGGCCATGAGCTTGGCGGTGAGCGTGCCGGTCGAATCGCGATGCCACACGATCTCGATATCGCGGTGCTCGGTTTCGAAGCCGTGCTTGAAGCTATCGATAAATTCCGGAACAAGGGTCGTGTAGACCAAGAGCTTCGTGCGGGTCTGCGCCGCGGCGCCGGCGATTGCCAGCAGCGCCGCGCACAGCGCCGATACTATAATAGGGGTGAGTTGCATGTCGGTTCGCTTTTCGAACATTGGGCGATCCGGTTTGCCGGCTAGGTGCATGACGAGAGGTAAGCGGTTTTCGGCCGCGCGTTCGTCCCGTCCCTACGCCGGCATGATCCGGATCAGGTTCCTGGCGCCGGCGCGGGTTAGCACCCGCAACCGCCGCCACAGGGTCACCGCAAAGTCGCGGTCTCTCAGCCCCGGCGGGGCTCCCCTGGTCTGAGCGACAATGTGAATTCGGCGCGCCGCCGCGTCAATGGTGGCTGACGGCTAGCGGCGGAGCAGAGACTTCAGTTTATAGACCGTGTGGGTGCCGTCGCCATTTGGGCACACGAGATAGTTGCCGTCGCGGCGCAACACTTTGAGGCATTCATTGGTATTAACAGTGGTGCCGGCGGCGTTGGCTTCGGAAGCGGGAATTGCGCCGCTAACGATGGCTGCGGCAGCGATAAAAGCGGCGAACATGTGTTTCATGGACGTCATCCTTTAAGAAAGCACGGCGTTCAAGACGCCAACGCCAGCATCCTAAGCCGCTATCGATCGCGGCGCAGTGACGGCGCGCATCGAGCGTGCGTGACGGGCGTCACTACAATTAAGTTTGCGGCGTGGTTATGCGATAGGTTGCAACATAGGACGGGCCGGTGCCGTCTTCGCCGGGTACGAAGCCGGCGGCGATGAGCGATGCGCCGGCTTGGTCGGCGCAGAGGTCGATCGCATGGACCGGGCCCGGCGCCGCGATCGCGGCGAGGCACTCGCCGGTGGCGGCATCCCAAAGGCGCAGCGTGGCGTCGTGGCTGGCGCTGACCAACCAGGACGCGCGCGCGGCGCCGACAAGAAAGCGCAATCCGGCAACCGGGCCCCAATGGCCAAGCATTCGGCGGCGCTCGGCGCCGTCGACCGCGGCGGCGATCGCGATTTCGCCGCCGAAGCCGCCCGAAGCGAACATTGCATCGTCGTGCGATCCCGCGATCGCCCAAACATCCTCGGCGTGCAGCTTAACGGCGAAGCGCGGCTTCGTCGCCGCGCCGGCAAAGGCGCGAATTTCCCCTTGAGCCGTGCCGATCAGCACGGTGCGATTGTCGCGTAAGAATGTGGCGGCGAGGACTGGGGATTGACCGACTTCGTACTCCGCGAGACAGGCGCCATTGGCGAGGCTCCACGCGGCGCCCTGGCCGCCGTCACCGGCCGCAACCGCGATGCGGCCGTCGTTCGATACGGCCAGGGCGCGAATGACGCCGTCGCAGTGCGCAATCCGCCGCCGCGCGCCTCCGGCAATCATGTGCAGGACGAGCGTGTCGCCTTGGGCGATGAGCATGCCGCTCGAGCCAGGTATTGCCGCCATGGCATGAATCGGCGCGCCTCGCGCCGCCTCGCTTCGCGTCGCCTGCAACGTCGCAAGATCGAGCGTCGTCAATGCGCTGTTGCGCTCCGCGATCGCGGCCTGCTTGGCGCCATTCCAATAGGTGGCGGCGACGATGTCTCCGCCGTCGATCGATGCAACGGCGCCCGCAATGAATTCAGCCGCGCCCTTGCGCCAAACCACACTTGCGGATTTGGCGGTCACGGCGACGGCGGACGCGATCTCATCGGCCAAGCGCTCGGCAATCGATCGGCCATGATCGCCGTCAAGCATATCGGCGCGATAGCGTGGCCGGAGATTGGCCGGTAGGTGCGCTATTGACGCCGTGAGCGCATCGCCCGCCGGCAAGGCGTAGCGCTCATCTTCGAGTGTCAGAACGAGGAGGCGCGAGCCATGGCCGAAGGCACGCCGCTCTTCGAGAAAATATTTCAGCACGACACGCCAGCCAGCGTGCGCCAGGAAGTACGGCGTGACGACAGCCACGAGGACCGGATTTGCCACGTAAATGTCCTCGGGCGGAACGCCCGCGGCGATGAAACGCTCGATCGCATTTTTGCCCGCGTCGCCTGAGTCGAGGAAGATACCGCTAAGCCGGGCGAACACGGCTTGCAGCCGGCCGCCCAGCGCCGTGTCGTCGGCGGGCATGAAAGCAAAGATGGCAGGGGGTTGGGGCGGCATGGCTCGGTTCATTCGCATCGAAACATCAATTGCGTCGGCGTCTCATTCTATCGCGGTTGCTTTCATTTGGCATGACCAACGAATGCCAATGCATTTCTTGATACGCCAGGCAATGTTACCAAATGATTGGTACGCGCAAGCTTGGTTGCTTGCCAGGAAGCGGCTCGCGCGGTCAGGGTGGGATTGGTCAAGATCAGCGCAGCGGGTGCCCGAGGATGGCAAAAGTAAACGATGCGAAAGCGGGCGCCGGGTATGGCGGCATCATTCTCGCGCGCATCCATGTGGTTTCGAATCGAATTGGACGCGCTTTTTTTGCCGATGTCGAATCGAAGCACGGCGTCAGCCTTGCCGAATGGCGGGTGCTGGTCACGCTCGCCCATCGCGGGGCCGCCACGGCGAGCGAGATCGTTGCAGCTTGGGGTCTCGAAAAGATGGCGGCGAACCGCGCCGTGGCGCGCCTGCTGCGCCAGGGTCTGGTACGGCGCATGGCGGGTTCGGCGAAGACGGATCGGCGCCGCCAGCCCGTGGCGCTGACACCCGCTGGCCGGCGGCTCTACGCCCGCATCGAACCAGCTGCAACACGGCGTTACCGCGCCATCGTGGCGCCGCTCAATCGAGCCGAACGCCGCCGCCTCGCGCTGACGCTCGGCAAGCTCATTGCCCGGATCGAGGCGATGGATTGATCGTTGCGGCATAACGCACAATTGCCGTCTTGGCGGCCGTCAACGGACATTGCACGGCACCGCGGCAAATTCACCTATGCTTCGGTACGCATGCGGCATTGTAATGATGCTTAAAATCATATAAACAATCATTATCCATATCGGGAACGTCGTACAAACGCGGCGCGTATGTAGAAAATGCTCTATTAAACAAGCTCAAGCCGAGTGCAAGTCGCAACGGTATATGAGCGGGTATAGAGGCTGGGGTAAGGGATCCATTGTTGCCGGAAGTGGCTAGGCTCGCGTAGGCGGGTTTGGAGAAGTTATAGCCGGCGACCGGATTCGAGGGGACCATGCCAGCTTCCTGCATATATTTCTCACGGTAGATCAAAGCCGTGGCACATATTCTCATCATCGACGACAATCAATTCTGTCTGCAGCATATTGCCCGAATGCTTCAGATGCGCGGCCATGAAACTTCCGTGGCGATGAACGGTGTTGAGGGTGTCCGCAAAGCGCGCTGCCATCGGCCGGACATTGTGATTACCGATATTTTCATGCCCCAGCGCGAGGGCATCGAAACCATCGTCGAGCTGCGTTCCGTCTACGGCGACTTGCCGATCATTGCGATGTCGGGCGGCACCAAAACGAATCCAGCTTCCAAGATCGACTATCTCGCCATCGCAACCGGCATCGGTGCGAGCGCCACGCTCGACAAGCCGGTGAATGCATTCGCGCTTTCGGCCGCGGTTGACGATCTGTTGAATCGGGCCGAACGCGAGCGTTCGGCGAAGCCTGTCGCGATCAACTAGAGCCAGCAGAGTCAGTTGCCGCCGAGCGGAAATTCTTCGGCAGACCTGGGCGCAAGATAGATCGTCAACGCAGCGCGATTCTTCGGGTCAAGCGGTGCATGCGCGGCGAGCGGCGGTCGGTGCCGCCAACGCCAACCATGCCGACGGCCGTTCCTTGGGGGCGCAAGAGCAAGAGCGGATGGCTGCGCCCAAGTCCGGCTGCTGCCGCTGGCTTTGTGATAATTAGTATCATATGATATTAACAATCGCCCGCCACCGCAGGAACGCGCCATGCTCAGCATCTTTTCCAACAAGAGGCGTCCGCCCCATCTCGGGCGCTACCCGATGGAGAAGCTGAAACGGCTCGACAAGCCGACGACGCTGATCACCGACAACGTCCAGCGCGTGCCCAAGCGTGCCGATTTCTTCGTGCGTTCGTTCTTCGGCGACATGGGCCCCATCGCGGCGCGCGAGATCAAGCGCTTCGTCACCAAGAGTCCGTTGGCCGCCGCGATGGGAACGACGCATTGGAAGCTGGTTCCGGGCCATCGCGGCGAGCCAGCGGCCGAGCAGGCGCCGCTGCCGAAGGATCCCGCCGAGCTTGCCAGGCATATTAAATCGCTGTGCCATTTTCTCGATGCCGATCTCGTCGGCATTTGCGAAATGCCCGACTACGCCTGGTACTCGCACGACATCAAGGGCGTGCCGATTGCGACGCGGCACAAATACGCGATCGTCATCGTCATCGATCAGGGCTTCGAGACTTTCGAGGGCTCGACCGGCGACGATTGGGCCAGCGGCGTGCAAAGCTACCGCGCCTATTTGAAAGGCGGGATGATAGCCAATGTCCTCGCCGACTACCTGCGCCGTTTGGGTTACCCGGCGCAAGCCCATTCGAATGCTGACGGCGATGTGCTGCAGATCCCGCTGATGCTGCTCGCGGGCCTCGGCGAGCTGAGCCGCATCGGCGAGCTGGTGCTCAATCCCTTTCTCGGCCCGCGCCACAAGACGGCGGTCGTTACAACCGATTTGCCCCTTGCGATCGATAAGCCGATCGACTTCAACTTGCAGCATTTCTGCGAGAGTTGCCGCAAATGCGCGCGCGAGTGCCCGCCGCAGGCCATCCCGCACGGGCCCAAGACGCTCTACAACGGCTATGAAATCTGGAAGCCCGATGTCGGCAAATGCGTGACCTATCGCGTCACCAATCCGAAAGGCACGGCGTGCGGGCGGTGCATGAAGATGTGCCCATGGAACAAGGAGGGCTTGCTCCAGCATCGCCTTGCCATGTGGGCGGCGATCAAGTGGAAATGGTCCCACCGGTTCCTGATCTGGCTCGACGACGCGCTCGGCTATGGCGTGCGCAACAAGCTCAAGAAATGGTGGTTCGACATCGAGACGGTCGATGGCAAGGTGGTGAAGGCCGAGGCCAACGAGCGCGATCTTCGCCGCGAGAGCGCCAAGCGCAAGGAGCGTCGTCCGCTCGCCATCTATCCGACCGAGACCTTCCCGAAGCCCGACGAACGCGGTGCGGTGCCGCTCGACCGCAAACAGGGCCTCGCCGACCGTGCCACGGCCGAAGCCGCTCTCGCGGCCCTCAAGGAGAAGATCGCGGCTGGCAATTGAGATTCGCGAGTCGGCGAGATGAGGCGAATAGCTGCAGGATTGAATTGTTAATCTATTGTTGACAATGAATTTGTATGATTTTGCATCGAATTGGCATCAGATCGCGAATTTGCCATTTAAACGAGAGTGCCAATTGCTTGATTAAGCTCTGGTCGCAGCGAGCCGGAATGCAGTATCTGTCCTTTGGCGTCCCCCAAAATTCTATGCTGTCGATTCTATAGATTGAACGCCGAAGGGCATCGACATTCGTTGTTACGAGCGCACTCGTTACGGTTTTGTTTTTGCGGACATCGAGCGCGAACTGAATTTCGCTGCGCCCGAGAACAGTCCCAGTCATTCGGACTAAATATGGCACCCGTGCTTTTCATCGACGACGATGAATTCTCCCGCCAACTGGTGACCCAGCTCCAGCCTCGGCTTAGGGACGAACGCACGGCGGCGGAAAACGGCGCCATCGGCGTTGCCAAGACGCGGCGGCAGCGGCCGGATATTGCGATCACAGACTTATTCACGCCCGAGCGAGATGGAATTGAGACCATCGGCAAGATTCGGACCATTTATGTCGACATGCCTATTGTCGCGATCTCGGGAACGACCATGAGGGCGGCATCCGGCGCGGCGAATTATCCCGATATCGCGCAATCGTTCGGCACAAACGCCGCGCTGCCGAGGCCGCTAAATGGATCGGCGTTGAAATGCGCGATCGACCTGCTTTTGCCGGACCGGACCAGCGCGGTCTCCAAAAGCGATTCGGCGAGTCCGAACCATGCCCGATAACGCCACGTCGCCGGATACCGGCGCGCCTGCCGCGGCAACCGAGATTGAGGCGATCGGTTCGTTAGCTCCGGCGACCGCGTTCGATGCCGCCGAGGCGCTCGAAGTCCGGCACGCGCAAGTTCGAGCCTATGCGCGCTATCTGCCGCAGAATACCGTGGTCGTTATCGTTGCTGCCTTGGTCTCGTTCGGCTTTCTGCTTTATCAATTGCCGATCGCGATGGTTGCGCCGTGGATCCTGGTACATTCGGCCCTGCCGCTGTTCGCGCTGGCGAAAGTCAGGAAAAGCCGCCGGCGCGCCGCAAGCCCACCGCTGAAAGCGCGCCCGATTGCGGAAAAATCGGTTGCCCGGGCCGAAATCAATGCCATGGTTGCCGCTGGCGTATCGGGCCTGTGCTGGGGCATTTCCGTTTTATACCTGCCCTACTTGAATCCGGAAGTTGCCAACGGCATGATCTTGTTTCCCGCCGGCCTCGCGGCGGGTGGCGCCACGACGATGGCGGCGATCCCGTGGGCGTCCCGCTTGTTTCTGGCCGGTTGCCTCGTGCCCGTTGTCCTGCACTTTGGATCGTACGGCACGGCCAACGGCATCGCCCTCGCGACGCTGGCTTTCATGCTCATGGTCATCATGCTCTCGGCAATCAGGGTGGTAAACCGGGATTTCATCGCCCAATTCCGCTCCGAGCGAAAAACGTCGCAAATTCTGATGTGGACGCAACAGGAGCGCGAACGAATTGAAACGGCGTTGGCGAAAGCGCAGGCCAAAACCGAGCAAGAAAAAAGCCGGCGCCGGTCGGTCGAACAAATCTATCGCGCGCTTTACGAAGGCGCCGTTTTCGGCATTTTTCGCTCGAGTTCCGGGCGGACGCTATCTCAGGGCCAATCCCACCTTCGTGGCTTTGTGCGGCTACCAGAGCGAGGCCGCGCTGGTCAACTCCGTCCAGGATATCGCCCGCGACGTCTATGTCGACCCAGCTGTGCGGGACGAGTTGACGCGCAAGCTCAACACCGAGGGACGCATTGCCGGCTATGTCTGCGAAGTTTTTCGCCCAGGTACCGGCGAAAGACTGTGGATCGAGCAATCGGTTTGGGTCGCCAAGGATGCCGACGGCAATGTCGTTTACGATGGGCTCGCATATGACGTAACCGACCGCATGCGTGCGCTTCGAGCGTTGGCCGCGAGCGAGGAGGCGCTGAAGATCGCCAAGGAACGCTACGATCTGGCGGTCGAAGGCAGCGGCACGGGAATATGGAGTTGGGATTTCGATGCCTCGACGTTCTATCGGTCGAGCCAATGCCGGATATTGCTCGGCGACGAACGACCGGACGAGATTGGCGGTGAGGTCCGGCCCCTCGATCAAATTATTCAGTTGGTGCAGCCGGACGATCGGGCGATTTTCATGACGCAGCGCCGGCGCATCTTGGACGGCGCCGACATCGATCTCGATCTCCGGCTACGCCACCGCAACGGGCAGTATCGCTGGTTTCAATTGAAGGGCCGCGCAAGACGCGATGCCGCGAACCGCATCGAGCGCGTGAACGGGTCGCTGATCGATATTCACGAGCAGAAGTTGCGCGCCGAGGAGCTGCGCGCGGCGTTGGAGAGGGCCCAGGCATCGGAACGGGTAAAGGCCGATTTTCTCGCCTTGATGAGCCACGAGATCCGAACGCCAATGAACGGCTTGATCGGAACAGCGGACCTGCTGCTGGAAACGCCGCTCACGACGGAACAACGGCGCGTGGTGGCCGTCATCCGCGAATTGGGCGAGACGCTGCTGCGCATCATCAACGATGTTCTCGATCTTTCGAAGTTCGAGGCCGGCAAGATTCCGATCGATGCTGCGGCGTTCGATATCCGCGCGACGCTCGACTATGCGATGCAAATCATGGCGCCGCGGGCGCAGGCCAAGCACGTTGCCTTGCTACATCGCTTCGATCCCACGCTTCCGGCGTTGGTGCGCGGCGACCAAGGGCGGCTGTGCCAGGTCCTTCTCAATCTGCTCGGCAACGGGATCAAATTTACCGCGGCGGGCGAAGTAACGCTCACGGTTTCCGTCCGCGAGTCCTCAAGTTCGGACGTGACGTTGGTGTTCGAGATTGCCGACACCGGTATCGGCATTCCTGCCGATGTGTTGCCAAAGCTCTTCGGCGAGTTCGTCCAGGCCGATCCCTCCATCGCGCGGCGTTACGGCGGTACCGGACTGGGCCTGGCAATCTCGCGGCGTATCATGGACAGCATGAACGGCCGTATCGAAATTCGCAGCCGCGAAAACGAGGGTTCGATTGTGACGGTGTGCGTAACGCTGCCGCTGGCCGCGCCGGGCGATTTGACGCGCGGCGAGACCTCCCCGTCCCGGAAAGCGACCTGATCGTCCGGCTCAACAAGCCCGGTCGCCGACTACGCATCCTCCTCGCAGAGGACAATCCTACCAATACTTTCCTCGTGCAAGCTATGCTCAAGCCGGTCGAAAGTGTCGTTTTGGATATTGCCGCCAACGGCCGCGATGCGGTTCTGGCCGTTGCCGAGAATGATTACGATATTGTGCTGATGGATGTGCATATGCCCGTGATGGATGGGCTGCACGCGGCACGGGCGATCCGCGGCATGGCCGGCGCGAAGGCGGCAATCCCCATCGTCGCGATCACGGCGGACGCCTTCGCCGACGATCTGGAAAAATGCCGCGCCGCCGGCATGAACGACTTTGTGGCCAAGCCGTTTCGTCGCGCGCAATTGTTGATCGCTCTCGATCGTCATTTGCTGGAACAGAACGGCGCCGCCGCGCAGTTACGCATGGCGGATGACCATGGCGCCGCAAATGGCGACTGGTTCGATCGCACGGCGTTCGAAAGACTCGCGGACGACGTCGGCCTCGATGCGCGCGGCGAATTGGCCGCCATCTTTCTTGCTCAGCTCGACGACATCGTTGCTCAGCTTGCCGGCGCGGCCGAGGAAACCGGCGGCGCGTGGCTGCGAGCGATGCACAATCTCAAGTCTTCGGCGGCCGCCGTTGGGGCATCCGCGATCGCCAAGCAGGCGGCGGCCATGGAGTCGGCGATTTCGTCGGGGGTCACGCCGCTAGTTCATTCGGATATCGATCGCCTCGTGCGGCTTTGTGAAGCATTCAAGCCGGTCTTGGCGCAATGGTTTACGGGTGCCTCCGCCCCAGGCAACAAAGCTTAGTTTTGAGTCGGCGGGTCTTGCATTTCCGGCTGCGGCGGGCGATAAGTCCGCGCTGCCGGGAAGCCGAACTCCGGCCGATGGTCAAGGGCGCGTAGCTCAGCGGGAGAGCACTGTGTTGACATCGCAGGGGCCGCTGGTTCGATCCCAGCCGCGCCCACCATCCCCTCCATGCCGGCTCCTCCACGCTGGCCCCTGCATGCCGCAAGGCCGAATTCGACGCCTTTTTTTAGAGAGAAATGCCGCGTTTTCGGGCCTCGGCGCGAATATGTTCGGCGCTACTTAGTATTTTTTCCCTGCGATTCCAAATCGACCAGCCGGCGCAAGCGCCGATGCTGCCGAGCAGGAGCGCGCCGATCGTAAAGCCAAGCCAGAACATGGGTGTATCCTTTCTTTCACTTGTTGATTGAGGATGGGATCATCGCTGTCCACCAAGAAACGGTCGGCCCGTGCACTCGCGCATATAAGCGCGCTCATTGGCCAAAATCGCTTCCTTGGTCGGTCGCTTCAGTGCGTCGATCTCGTCGCGGTCGGGCAAGGTGCGGGAATACAGCGTGCAGAAGTTTTGCAGCGGAGGCGTTGGCGCGGCGCAGGCGCTAAGCGCGACCAAGAGTGTCCATAGCCAAAAATTCTGGTTCAATCGCATGACAGCTCCGGATTGCTCAGGCGATCGAGTTCGCAGTCGATACGCGTGTCCGGCATTGCCTTGAGCCGGTCGCGGTCGCGGCGCAGTCGCTCGGCTTGATCGCGGATCATGTCGGCAATCCGCGCTTCGGCCGCCTTGTGGCCGCGCTGATAGGCGCCATGAGTGACGAGGCCATAAGTTGCAAGAAGCATGGCCCCGCCGATCAGCGGACCGACGATCCAGGCAACGAGCGGTTTGGCGGCCAAAGCAATTAAGTTCGGCGGGATCATTGACGGTCTCCAGGTGAATCCGGATTTGGCGATGGCGGTGGGACGTTCGGCTTTTCCAAACCGAAACGCTTGTTCATATAATGTTCCAATACCCTCTCGCCGCCGCGGGCGAACAGCACGCCGAGCACGATGAAGAGCGCGATGTTGACCAGGCCGTCGGCGACGCTCTCGCGCAGCTTGCCTTCGTGGCCGCCGACCACGAGAAAGGCCAGCAGGGCGAGCGCCACGTAGAGCGCGGGATAGACGACGAGCCGCCGGTCGATGCGGCTCTTCGTGGCGCCGTTCGTGTCGGACACGGTCCGCGCGTTCGCGGGGTCGCTCACGCGGCAACCGTCTCGGGCGCGATTTGTGCCGCGGCGCCCGGGATCGCGAACGGATGGAGCGCCACCCGGATATCGTCGAGCGAGCCTTGCAGCCAGTTAAGATCGACCGGGCCCACGATGCCGGGAACCTTGCCTTCGGCGCTGTGCTGCCAGATCGTCCACGTCGTCCACGGCTTCGGCACCTTCGGCGCCTTGACGCCCCAATGCGCGAGCCACAGCGGCGTTTCGGAGAAATCCCAATCCGGCCCGGCGGCGTGGCGCTGCCAGAAGGCCGGCATGGTGTAGATCATGGCCGGCACGCGCAGTTCGCTGACGATGTGGTCGTGCACCTGATCGAGCACGACCGGGTTGACGCCGCCGCGTTCGTCCTCGACGTCGATCGCGGGCAGGAGGTCGCCGGGCTCGAGCCGGACGGAGGTGACGAAATTATTCGCCTGATCCGCCGCCGGCCGGTCGAAGCGCAGGTAGAGATAGGCCCCGCGCGCGATGCCCGCCGCCTTCGCCGCTTGCCAATTGGCGTCGAAGAACGGATCGACATAGGTCCGGCCCTCGGTCGCCTTGATGTAGGCGAAGTCGATGCCGGCCGCCTTGACCTTGGGCCAGTCGATGACGCCTTGGTGCATGGACACGTCGATGCCGCGAACCATGTTCGTGCGAACCGTGTTCGTGAGGAGCTTGGCCGTCATTGGTCATCCTTTCCAAGGTTTGAGCGCCAAGGCGAGCGGCCGCCGATTATGCCTGCGGCGCCCACGACGGCGGCCGGGGTCTTCCACCCGCCCTTGGCTTGATCGAGCACGCTGACAACGTGATCTAGCTTCCGGTCCATTTTGGCGCGGTGCGCGTCTTGATGTTCGAGCCGGCCGACAATGTGCTCGTGCTGGGTTTCGGGCCGCGCCAGGCGCTCGCGTAGCTTGCCGCCGTCCGACATCGTCGGCCGGCTCACGCCTTCAACCGCGCCTTGATCGCCGCCGCCTTGCCGGGCGGGATCGCGCCCTCGGCGTCGAGCGCGTCCATCAGGCGTTCGAAAGGATTAGGCGGCAGCGCGGGCGGCGTACGGAAGGCGACGATATCAGGATGCTCGTCGTCGATCGCTTCCTCGGCATAGCCGGGCTGCGGGTTGGCATAGACGCCGGCGACGATGCCGGCCTTGCGTTCGACAAAAACGCTCATGCGAACCTCCCGCGCGGTATCGAACCAGCCGAGCGGCGCTATTTTGAACGTGTCGAGCGCGCCCGAAGCGTCCGACGAGTGCGGATTTGGCTGACGACGTGTTGGTCCAGCACGCGACGGCGCCATAGACGCGGCCACCGCCTACTATGTCGCCGCCCTTGCTGTCCAACGGGGTCGCCGTGCGCGACGCCGCCATGTCGTTGGCATCCGGGTCGCTGAAATAACTCGCGTGGAACAGTGCCGGCGATGCTGATCGCCGACGTTCAACTGTACGCCTTGCACATCGACGCCCGGCGGTGTCGTCAAGGTGCGCAGCACCGCGCGCGGTGCCGGGGTTGGTCACGTCCACGTCGAGCGCCGGCGGCGTCTTGAACATGAAATCGTCGCCGGATTGCAGGAACGCCAGGAGCGCGCCGAGCGCCGTCGTTGCGCACCGCGCCGAGCCGCCGCCGGCTCGTCCAGCCGCCCGGCATCGTCGGTCCCGCGACCGAGGTCGAGAAGATCGCGTCGAAGCCGTCCGCCAGGCCGGCGCAGGCGACGGCGCCCTCGTTAGTGCCCGCATTGGCGTAGGTGATCGTGGTGCCGGTGGGCGCCGAGGCGACGGTGAACAAACCGTCATAGCTCGTGCCGGCGCCGCTGCCGACGCCGCGCACCAGCACGGTCTGGCCGGTGGCGAGGCCGTGCGCGGCGCCGAAGGTCAGGGTCGCAACGTTGGCGTTGCGCGCGCGCTGCGTGATCGCGAGATCGTGGCGGCCGATCAGGTGCAAATGATACCAGGTCGAGTTCGCCTCGGCGCCGGTGTCGAGGCCGCCGGTGCCGGTGCCGATGACAAAACCGGCATCGAGCCGCTTGGTCAGCGCGGCGTTGAGGCCCATCCAGCGCAACGGCGTGTTGTCCGAAACGCAGACGCCCGCCGCGATGTCGATATCGTTCGCCGCGTCGCCGGCATTGTTGGCGAGGCCGAGCCCGGCGAGGTAGCCGCGCATGAAAAACGCCGGTTCGGAAAACACGATATAGGCGCCGTTGGCGCCGGCATTGCTGGCCGCGAGGCCGGTGCCCGGCGTGAACACTCGCTCGGCCGTGAGTTCGCCATCGGCGGCGAGCGCCAGATATTGCGCCGTGTTGGGCGCGGCGCCGAGCGTCCCTCGCGCCGTCGCCGCGTCCGCGTCGTCGAGCAATCCATTGATGAAACCCGAGACTGGCGCGAGATTGGCTGAGGTGCCGGCGGCCACGATCGCCTGGCCCTGGGCGTCGAAGGCCATGAACTTGCTCGCCCGGCTCGCGGCATTGGGCAGCTCGGCGAGATCGGTTGCGTCGGCGTCGGGCTGGCGCAGCGTGCGGGCGAGGCGCGTTTCGAGCTGCTGTTGGATGGCGGCGGCCCGGTCGAGCGCAGTGTTGAGGCCCTTGATGTCGAGCGTCGAAGACGGATAGGGGAAGTCCTCGGTGCGGGCAACAGGAACGTCGCGCAGCACCACGACGGTCGTGTTCGAAATATTGCCGCCGATCGTGACGAAGCCGCCTTCGAAGCCGCCATCGACGGCGGTGCCGGTGACGCTGTACTCGGTCGCCAAGGTCGGCGCCGCGTTGTAGGACGCCAGCACGCCGCCGATATAGACCTTCAGATCGGAGACAGCGAAGAATTCGAAGGGGAAGTTGAACGGCCCGGTCGTCGGCGCGCCGCCGACGGCAAAGACAGTACGCGGAGTTTGATCGTTGATCGTGATATGAGGCATGTTGTTGGTCACCCTTCGGTTCGAATTGAAAGCTTGGCCGCCGGTCGCGGCTTCGCTCTTGAATTCAGTCGGACAAAATGCTTTGGAGCCTGGCCTGATGGCTGCTCTCGCCAGGCAAATGGGCGAAGCCGCGAAGTTGGCGCGCGACGAGACCGTCAAGCTTGAGGCGGCGATACCAACCTGACGCTCCGGAACGATTGAACATGATGTGCCGTGCGAGCGTTTGGCCAAGATCCTTGGCATCATCAGCGGCACGCGACGTGAGTGGGGTGTCCTCTAGCAAGAGGGCGAACAATTCGGTCGCGCGCGCCCGGCGCGCCGCACATCGCCAAAAGTGCGGGTCTATCGGCGGCCACTGTCCGTTCTCAGCAGCGGACAGTGGCCGCCGAGCTATCTCGGCGCCGAGAAGAGTCAAAGTGATAAAAAAATTCGCCGCGATTTCCGGAGTTCGCCATCCGTCAGCGAGCCCGACGAGCGCCGAATCGTGTCCGCGGCGTGCAATCGCCAAGAGCGGACTGCCGCCGCGCTCTAGGCCGGGACCGGTGCGCGCCAAAATCGAGCGCTGCAATATTGCCGTTGGTACTGCGAGCAGGCGCTGCTTGGCGGCCCACGAGAAGCGCTCGGCAATCTGGAGTTGTTTGCAGTGCCGCAGCCGCCAGAACGCTTCAAGCGCCAACTCGATTGCCGCGGCGATCGAATTTTCGGTTCCTTGGTACCGATCGGGATTCAGCGCAACTGCGCATTGTGCCCAACGGCGCGGAAAGTCGAAGCACTGCAGGTCCTGATACGCGACTGTTTTCGGATCGGCGAAATACGGACCGGTAGAAGGCGCTGCAGCAGCATTGTTACCCGCAACCGAGACGAGCCTCCTCTTAACGTCTTCAGGGTCATCCCCAAATTTAACAAAAGCCGCTTCCACTCGAGCTGCGCGATCGAGATGGCGCAATGCAATTTCAAACAGACTTTCATCTTCCGAGCCCCATTGCTGCCAAAAGCGCAGCCAGGCGTCCGCGTTCCGCCACTGGCCTTCGATGTGCGGATCATCGGTTAAATCCGGCGGCCCGGCTTCGTCAAGAGCGCCTAGATGAACGTCGATCAAATTTTCAATGGTTTTATGATGCGGCCGATCGAAATATCGAAATTCGCTTGGAACGAAGGCGCCGCCCGCGATTGCGGTCTGCAGTTCCTGGCGGAAGATGCCAGGTGCGGCGGCGATTTTTTCCAAACGCCACGGTACTGGAATCAGATACTTGACATGATTTATCGCGGGCCGATTCGTCGCATCTCTCGAGTGATTGAGAGCGGCGATCGCTTCGCGCCACGCGTTCGCAGCAGCAGCGGTACTATCATTGCCAGGGCGATCACCCAAGAGATCGCGAATGAAACCATCATCGGAGATGTCGTGGCGTCGTTCGCTCGGCGTTGAGTGCGTGAGGGTATCGTGAAATATCAGGCAGGTCCGCTGGAAGAGGGAACGCCGCAATGCGCCGACGAACTCGCCGCCAGACCAAATGGTCGGCGTATCGGATATCAACGCGGCCACGCCAGCCGCAATCCCGTGAGGGTGGCGCGCTGCTTCCTCGAATGCAGCGAGGTGTTTCAAAGTCCGGTCGGCCAATGCGGCTCGATCCCGTTTCACCTCTTCAACCCAGGCCTCCGCCGCTGCGATGCGGGCATGGCGCAAATCGGCGGGCGAAAGTGACGGATCGACGCGATCGCCAATGAAACGGTGCGCGGAGTTTCTGTCCATTTCGCTTATGCGGCCGGTACGAACTTTACCTTCGACTAGGCTATCGAAATCAAATTCCGGATTTTTCAATTGGAGCGGCTCCATAGTTCAAGCTCGGGCATTACTGGCAGAATTGGCAATTTCGGCGGCGGCCAGAACGCGATTGTCTGCATTGGCAAGTTCGGTCGCGACACTGTGCATATCGATCGGGGCGCGCGGGTCGGGCGGGAATGCAAGTAATCGACGCAGTCGAGCGACAGGATCCTCAGCGCGGAATTCGGTAAAATCAACTCGTCGAGCCGATGAAAAAGGCCGCTTGGGCTTTTCGATCGGTAACCGCAAATTGGTTTCACCATATCGGCGAGCCCAATTCAGGAAATTGCGAAAATTGGCTAAGACAAGCGCCGGCTCATATAGCCGAAGCGGCGATATGGATCGGCAAAGAAGGCGGGCGGCGGCGACCATGCCATCGGTGGCCGGACCAGCTCTTTCGATCTCGATCTCTTGATTGTCGGGTCCCGCAGGGCCACCGCGATCAAGCAATGCCCGTAGAAGGCGGCGAATGTCGGCGGTGATGTCCAGTTCGATCGGCAGTTTGCCGACGGCGGCGGCCACGCGCATTTCATGCCACTCTGGCGCTGCAATCGCGAGTGCGGACCCGATACCGGCGACGTCCGGATCGGCGGATTGTGCGAGCCCGTCGAGAAGGCCGATGCCGGCTAGGGCGGCATTGCCGTCAGTTGCATTGCCTTCGTTTGCTTCCTGAACAAAGGCGGCGCGCTCGGCGGGGCGGAGCGGCGAGACACGCCGCGCTATTAGAATAGGTTGGCGCAATCCGGCCGTATCGTAACCTTGCTGTTCAAGCCAGGAAATATAGTCGGCATTGCCGCCTGTACCGCCGGCATAGCGCTTGCGAAGCGCAAGGACGCGGGCTGTGCCGCTTTCCACCACATTGTCGTACCCAACGATCGGTGCGCCATATCCGGCATTGTCGGATAGTCCAAGCCGCAGTGGATCGAGATCGTTGGCAATGGTCTCCACCCTCCGGGCGATATCGGTCTGCCCGGCGAGCGGAGAGCGCAATGTCGGCGGGTAGGCAATATTGCTCCGCAATGCCTCGGTAAATGCCGCGATCAATGTTGGAATTTCGGTCAATTCATAGATGGCGCGAATTGGCCGGCCTGAGGCCGCGCGAATCAATTTCGTTTCCAAAGCGCTTGTGCGGATATGGTTTGAGTTCGTATCGAAAGGCTGCGCGTCCGAATCGTCGAGCGCCTCGTAAGCGGCCGCTAGTGACGATGAGTAGCGCATGAGCCCTGGCTCGGCATCAGTCTCCATCGAGCGCTCGGCGAGCCAGTCTTCCGCGTCGCTCGCGGCTTCGTTCAATTCGTCAATTCTGCTCGGAGGTAGACCTCGTGCGGAACTTGTCGGTTCTTGAGACTCGGCGGCGTGGCGCCATGCCGAAAGCAAGGCGAGGAGGCCGTCGCCATCGATATCTTGTCGTTGCATTTTCGGAATCAGTTCCGAAACAGAGCGCAGTTTCATGGCAGAACGCATCGGCATATCGGATTGCGACGGCGTTCCGCCACCGATCTGCCCTTGCGGCGCCCGCAAAGTGGCTTCGGAGAAGTCGGTAATTTCTTCGGGAATTGCCGGTAACGTAGGATTTTGAATCCGCAGCGCGCGATAGTCGTCTGCAAAGCGCCGGAGATTCGCGATTCGTTCGCTTTCCGTTGCCGCGACGAGTGGATTGTCGAGGCGTCGGCCGGTCGCCGCCGCAACGAAAGCGACAAGCCTATCGATCTTTGCGTGCCGGATTTGGGCGCGCGCAAGGCGTGCTGTGGCCTCGATGGCCCGTTCGCCAATATTGTTGCGTGGAACGAAGTCGGATTCTTGCAGGGATGACCGCGAGCGGGCTCGCTTCATCTCTGCTAGTGTCAACAACTGCTTGTCGAGGAGAATTGAATCGGACTGTTTTGACCGTTTCATCATATCGCGGCCCTGTCCCGGTGGAGCGCGCGATAGAAATCAAAAATCAGTGGAAAGCCAGAGCGGGGGTCGACGAGCTTCTCCCCATTTAGCGCAGTTTGAAAGAGTCCGTCGCCCAGGTCGTGGAGTTGCATATGTCGGTTTAAAACGTTGAGCGTCACTGGCCGCATCGTCGAGGCTTGCACTGGCAAGTGCGGCCGCTTGCCATTGGCGGAACTCAAGGCCGAGCGCTTCGGCGTCTAGCGTTGCCACGTACTTGCGGAGGTCGTCGCGGGTCCAGCCGATGACGGGTGAAATGATCGGAACACCGTTAAAGTCGATGGGATCGCCGACGCGGCGCTCAAGCGCCGCTGCGAGTAGATCGGAGTCGAAATCGCGACTACGAATCCCATAGTCTCGTGCTTCGAGCGCATAGAGGTGGAGGATGTCGCCAAGTACGTTGCGGCGCGCCGCCGGCTTTTGGAGGGCGCTGCCGATCCGGTACGAGGCCCAATCGCGCATTGCAACCAAATTTCCTGGCAGCAAGGCTGGATCTTGTTGGACGGCGGCGTGTCCCTCAAAGACGCTGGCAGCGAGCGACCGGTTCGCCGAGGCGAGCAGGGCGATACGTGCGTTGCGAGCGGCCGCTCGATCGTATTGCGCCTGCGCGGGACTCGACAGGCGCCGCCAGAACGGCACAGAATAGATACCGAAGGCGTCGTCGATGCGGCCAAGAAGAGACATTTTCTCCTGTGGATCAGAGTGCTTCACTTGCCTTGATATTTGCAGGACCTCGCCGGCAAAGACCGGGGCAATTTGCCTCCCGACGAGCTTGGAAACTTGGGCCGCACTCGCATAGCGCTCGGATACTTGTTCGTTAAAGTTGGGAGCGCCCAAGCTGAGCGGTTTGAAATCCGGGCGGTTGACGCCTAAATAGTTAAGGCTGGCGGCGAACTCGTCGGCGTGAAAATTTCGCCGGGTGTGAGCATGTACCGCTTGCGCAAAAAATTGCTCGGGGTCATTTGGATATGTACCAGCGGCGTTACGGCGTATTTCGACCAATGCAGCCTGGGCCGCAGGCGATAGGCGCGAAAGGCGCACTAGGTTCTCGCTATTGTTTTCAAGCCACTTTGCCTGCTCGCGGAACTTTTCGGCGCTCGGCCCGCTCAAATCGTCAAGCGTGGCGGAAAGCTCGATAAAATTCGGCGGAATCCCGTCGGTCACTACCTTTGCGATGTGGCTACGGATGGTGTCCTGAAAATGGCTGGATCGAGCATACACTGCAGCTGCTTCGAGCCGATAGCTTTCTTCATTGTCGCTTAGGTCGGAAAGGGATGTGTAGTCCATCGCCGTTTGGTCGGAGTCGGCAGCTATTTTTGCGGCATTGGTCCGCTGTTTGCCGCTTCGCTTCAGCGTTAGGTTGAGCCGTTTCTTGCGGTCGTCATACTGACGGCGCATGATTGAGGCGGTCCCTTCGTCGATGTACTTTTGTGCAAGTCCAAGTTGGATATGGGTTTCGACTGCGGTATCTGCTTGAGCCTTTCTACGGTTGTCGCCGCTTGCTATGGCTGCCGCGGCTTCTTTGTTGATTTCATCGAATCCGGCGGAATAGGTGCTACGGGAGTTGGCCCGCTCCGTAGCCATGGTGTGGTTGACGATCGTGGCATAGTGATCGGTCTGTAGCTTGTCTTGAACCGCCCGGGCGCGCTCTCGGAAGTACCAAGGAACGGCAGTAAGGTCGGCTTTGGCGGATTCCGAATGGGCCGCTTTGAAACCTTCGGAATCGACTGGATAATTCTTGGCGATATCGGCGGCCCTGCGCCGCTGCGCTTGTTCGAATTCGAGCAAATATCGCGTCTCGGCGTCGGACACGAGCTGGTTCGAAAATTTGGCCGCTTCGGCGAGCCCTTCGGCCGCGTATTTGGCTGCTTGGCCGGCTTCGTTGAAGCGCACGACGCCAACTTGTTCGGTCACTGCGGAACGGCGATACTCGGCTAGGGGCATGGCAGCGTCTTTCAAGGCGAATTGGTTGCTTGGCGGGGAATTCGATCGTCGGCGGTGTTAGCCGACATTGGAGCCCGAGGCGCCGCCGAGGCTGCCAAGGCGACCAAATCCAGAGGCCGCGCTCGAGAGGCCTTTTACAAATCCGGATGCAGCCGAGAGATATCCGGCGTCCTGACGCTGACGCGATGCGGCAATCGCGTAGCTATTCCGCAGCGCCTTGTTGTAGGCATTGAGGTTGGCGACGCCGATATCGGCTCTCGCTTCGGCAATATTCGCCTCTTCAATGGCATCGGCGGTACCGGAGGAGAAAGCGAGACCGCGGCCCGCCCGCAACGCTTGATTCGTTGCCAGCACCCGCTTGAGATCTTTCGTGCGCCTGATTTCTCCTTCGCTGGCCTCGGCATAGGCGAGATCGCGATCGTACTCGTATTGGCGGCGTTCGGCCTTGGCGCCTTGAGCGGCTTGAACTCCCGATAAGACGCTCATACCGGCGCTGGCGACACCGGATATGACAGTCGTAGCAATTGCGGTTTCCATCATGCCTGAAGGCTCACTTGTGGTGGGTTGCGTTAGAGAGGGCGATTGTTGCTGCAATGTTCCCGATCACGTCGTAACTTGTACCTCGCGGATGATGCCGAGCACCGTGACCGAAAGCGGCTTGGCAACGACGACATCGAATTGACAGTCGCGGTCGATGCCGAGGAGCCGCACTTCGGCGATGCCGGTCTTGGTTGGTGCCGGGACGCTGAAATCGTCGCCGGCGAAGTCAAGCAAGACGTCGCGGCCCTGAACCGAAAATCCGCCGGCGCGATCCACGACTAGGAGCGCGCGCACCAAGCGCTTCATGAGACCGCGCGCCGGACCGTCCGCAAGATCGAAATCGATTGGCAGCGGGCGAATGCGCTGTTCATAGGCGAATCCGGCCTCGATCTCGGTCACGGCAGGATCGTTCGCGCCCAGCGTGATCGTACCGCCCGCGCTGACCGTGAATTGACCGAGGTAGTGGCCTTTCGACAGCACATCGACCGTCGCGCTCGCCAAGTGGGAAAACCCCCCGAATGTTTTTGTTGGTGTTGCCGAAACTGCAGGCAGGCCGGCATCGATCGGGCCCGCGACCTCATCGAAGCGTTCGAGCATCAGAACGGTAACGCCGTCGATCGTCCGCTCGACTGCGACAAAAACCTTCTGGCCGGTCGAGCAGATGGCCTTGAACGTGCCGCTTGTCGTCCATTTGGTCCACGCTGCCATTTTTTCTTGGCGGACCGAATGGAAAACCAGCAAGGCGCCATCGCCATTGACGAGCATCAAATAACTTTCCACCCGGCCGGTGTCGCCATAGGTCGCGGCAATCTCGACCGGTGCCGAAATTAGATGTTCGGACACGGCGCTGACGGCGTCCGCACGATAGGCTTGGTCGGTGTCGACCCAGTATCCCTCGCGCGCGATCCTGCCGGTTTCCTGGATGTACACGGAGGCCCCATCGAAGCTTTGCGGCCGCGTGAAAGATGCGCCGTAGGGCTGTTGTTCGATGACGGCCATGTTTTTGGGCGTTATCGGCGTCGATGGCGATGATGGGATATAGAACAGCGCGCGATCGGCGTAGACCAGCAGATGCCTAAAATCCTGAAGGTGGCGAATTTCTGAGAGTCGCGATCCAACGACGGTCTCCCAGATCCCCTCATTATCGAGGCCTGTGCCGACATCGAAATTGAAATAGGCACCGGTCTTGCTGCCCCATAGGCCGACCGGGTGTCCCTTGCTTCCGCCGAACCACAATCGATCGGCAAAAAACACAACGCTATTGGAATAGCCGCGCACGGCCGAAAAAGCTTGCTCGTCCCAGTCGACATCCGCCGCGGCCGATGTCAGCGTCTCTCGCACTGTGCCGTTCGCCACCGTCGCCGAGGTAACGCCGGTCACGAGAATTTCCTTCTTCTTGTGGCGCACGATTGTGTCGACGTGGCCGGCGACCCAAGCTCCGGATCCTGAGAGCGTCAAGGTGATGGCCCCCGTCGTCGCCGACGGCGTTAAGGTCATGGCAGGTTCCGCGAATTTGAAATAGGGCTGATAGCGCGGAATGCCGCTGGCGGGAGCTTCGAAAGCGAGCGCACCCGCCGTAAAGGTCGTGGCGCCCGTTCGCCTTATGACCTGCATCGGCAAGTCCGGATGAACGACAATCATGGTGTCGCCAAGCTGCGCCCAATTCAATCGGTTGAGCATCGCCGACGTCCATGGCGCGCTCGCCAGAGTCGCCGCCAAAGTGCCGTCCTCATTGTAAATATCAGCCCGACCGTTCGAAAAGCCGATGATGTAGGCTTGGCTGCGATTGAAAACGAATTCTGCCAGCTTGATCGGAGCCTGCGGAAGATTTCGCGAGCCACCGCGTTCCGAAGCGTGTGCGGACCCCGCCCTGATAGAGCACGCGAAAATTGAGCAGTGTTGCCGCTCCGTTCTGATACACGGCCGTGTCGGCGCGCGCCGCAATGAGCGGCGAGAGCTCGCCGGCGGTAAAATTGGTTTGGCCCTTTCGAATGCGCGACATGCTAGAGCCTTGCGCCTGTGATTCGGCCGGCGCGCAGGGCAACGGTGGTTTGCTGCTGGCTGTCGGCAAGCCGGGCCCGGGGCCAATGGACGCGCGCTGCTTCTGTCGCATGCATGTTGGCTAGGCCCGAATCGCGTGCGAGCGCCATGGCGAAATTGGCCGCCAGCTCGGACACCAAGAGTTCGGTAAAATAGGCCGGCCACTTGGTTTCGACTTGCCGAAATGTGTACTCGGCGACGAGGTCCGCATCTTCGTTGGAAAACACCTTATCGCCGTAAACTGCATAGGTCACAGCACGCGATTGGCGGGAGAGGCCGTGAAGAACGAGGACGTCGGTCGGCAACTGGAAGGCGTAGGCCCATTTGTCGGCGGGAACGTTGGCGAGTGGCGGACCCAGCGCCTTCAATTCCATGGCAAATCGCCAACGGTAGGCGGCAAGCACGGCCTGTGTCTTCTGTTCATATTCCTTCCCCGCAACGACGGACTCGGCGGAGTCGTCGGCAAACGATGCGATCGGATTGGCGCCGATTTGCGCCAGCGCCCGGTTGCAGATTTCGATAGAAGAAAGTGCCATCGGCGTATCCCGGTTCATGTTCGGGGCGCATTGTGCCAGAAACATTTTGTTTTGCACCGTACAGGATAAATCCTATGGTACGAAATATTATTTCCCACTGTCAAGCGTGGCCGAGGGGTCAGGCCCCTTTTGCGGTGAAAGTGCCGGGCATAGGCTAGAAAAAGGGAAAAGCCTTTTTCGGCAGAGTGAGCTATCGTTCAAATGCATGGGGGGAAAAATACCATCTGCGGAAAATAGCCGAATTCATAAGGCATGGCCGCGGCCGTTGCTGGCCTCGACCACGACCATGTCGCCGAGGCGCATCATGTCCTTGGCCAGGTTGAAATAGCCGGCGGTATCGACGGCGTTCATGGCGTCGGCCGAGGTCTTGTAGTGCCAGAGGGTGAAGGCGTTGGCGTAGCCGATGGAGGAGAGATTCTTGGGATCGAATGCCATGGGACTACTCCTTGCAACGCAGGGTGGCGACGCCCTGGACGTCGATCATCTTGGCCGCCTGGCTCATCATGTTGTTGACGAACCAGGATGCGCGGTCGCCGTGCCAGGTGATTTCGGAGGCAACGTCCTGGCCGATCGCGTGGCCGACGGCGGTCTTGTGGTACATGTGGCAGAAGCGGACCGTCGCGGTGAGCGTCAGCCCCGAGAAGCGCATCCACATGACGCCCAACCAGCGCTTGGCCTCCATGCCGCCCTTGAACGGCAGCGTCGCGGTCTCGTTCTGCGACGGACGAAGAGACAGCGGTCAGCTGTCAGGGTGACTGGACGTGGTCTTGGATCGAAATCATTCGTTCATTCGGACTGTATTTACTTATAAGCTGTTGGATTTTGAATGCGCTGATTGGCCGGCTTATCGGCCGGCGCCGGCCGCGCCGTATCCCGCTTCGGCCTTGCCGCCGAATGTCGTCCCCCGCTTTGTCCCGGGCTCCAAGCGAAATCCCGATTACAGAGAACTCAGAGCGGCGAGGAAAAAGCGCCGCCACATCGGCGACGGCGCAAAATATTTATCGTGAGAAATCTGCAGCGCGATGAGCGCTTTAGACTTGCGCTCGACGCGAACGTAAAAAATCCTGTCCCCCGAAGAACCGAATAGAATCAGTACATTCTTGTTCCGCACGATCGACAAGGCTTTCCGTTCCTCGTCCGTAAGGTCGAAGCGGTCCGCGAAACTGGCGAATTCATTCTCGATATTCGAAGACTCGATAACATCGATGCCATATTCAACGTGTTCGTTCGTTGTCGCGAAAGCGTTCCATCCGCCGGAGGGCTCTTCCGGAGGCGCGAATACCGTCGATAGATAGGGCGCGACGAAACGCCCTTGCGGGTCGGCGTATATGGCCCAGCCGAGTTTCGTACGCTCCGTCTCGGCCGCGAAATCGAGCGCCAACCGGTGGCCATCGGCCAAGTGGCCGGTGTCGGCCAAGCCATGGCTTCTCTGCCAGGCCGCAATGGCCCGCCGGGTTGCCTGATCGAGCCGCGATGTCGGGACATCGTCGAGGTGCCCCAATAAGATCAAAGACTGCTGCAGCCCGAGTGTCGGATCCAAGGGCAGCCCGCAGTCGCGCGCCAGCCGCCGCATGGCATCGTCGATGCCCCGCGTCGTTATCGATCTGTGCGGTCCACTATTCGCCGACCAGGAGATCGTCCTGGCCGCCGCGAGTTGGGCGACGAGGTTGCGGGCGCGCCAAGATGGAAGTTTGCTCGATGCCCAGTCGCCCGAAATGTCGTCTTTGGAAAGCGACGTAATGTTCGTGCTCGCCCCATCTATTCGCAACAAGACGTTGACCGCTTCGGCCGTGGAAAACCGGGCGTGATCAAGCCGAAACGATACGGAGAATTCCCCTTTCGACAAGCAGGAGAAAGCCGCTTGATCGTAGTGATGCCGTTCGAACTCCGGAAAGAAGACGCCAGCCTTCTGAATTTGCACCGTCCATCTCTGATCCGCGCGCGATTCCGGCACTGCGAGGAGAAATAGGAGGCCGAGAAGCGATCCGAAATTGTTCATTGGCCGTGGCATGGATTGACCGCTGCTAATTCATTTCGAGGAAGGCGATTGACCGTATTGACTCTGAGTTCAGCTACTCAATTGGTAGATCACAGTAATTTCTTCGAGCTATTCTACGATGAAAGATAGCCAGCGGCAACGTAGTCAACGCGATCCGCCGTAATGCTTATGCTGGCGGTCGAGCAAGTTAGCAACATAAAGGCGCGGGTTGACCGGCTTGCCATCGACAGACATTCCAAAGTGAAGGTGGGGGCCGCCACTGAGCCCACTATTGCCCGAACGGCCAATCGGAAAGTTCACTGCGTCGGAGTCAGAAATGTATGAGCCTTTGCGCCAGCGTGGATTATGTGAATCCAGATGCAGGTAAACGGATTCTACGCCATTGCCGTGAAAAATTCTGACATACTTTCCGTTTGCCTTGCTTTCTCCTTGATCGATCACGTAGCCGCGGTCGGCCGGGTAAACTGGCGTACCTATCATGGCAGGAAAGTCGATTCCTTCGTGCATTTTATTTATTCGCAATATTGGGTGCATGCGCATGCCATAGGGGCTGGAGACTGATGTCATGTCGCGGACTGGCAATTGCCACTTCATCGGCGGTATCGAATTTACGTATTCATCGTAGCTCTCGCGCTCGGCTTCCCGATGCGTCGGCTTGCTGCGCGGCGCGACATCGGCTTGGAACGGATTTGTGCCGTCGGCCCAGGGCGGCCAATTCTGCTCCTGTTGATGCAAATAGTCCGTGCGGACGACATTGGGCGGTCCGTCGCGTTTCGGATCGTAGAGGGCATCGCGGACAGGTATTTTGCCGCCGCGCCAAACGGCAGGGCCGATGTCAGCATCTCGATTTGTTGCTTGGAGCGGCCGAGTTCGATGGGCGCCCAAGATTGGCGAATTCTCAATCGTGCCGAATAGGTTTTTGTCTTTCTTGGTTTCCTCGAACGCGGCGAATGCGTCGGGGTTCGGATCGGTGCGGATGAGTTTGCCGGTGGCGTCGTGGGTGCCGCCATTGCCGCTGCCATAGGCGGCTTGGAAGGCTTGGGTGACGCGGGCGACGGCGTCGGGCTTCTTGTGCTGCCAGTAGTCGGGGTCCTCGACCATCGACTTAAGCTTGGCCTTGGTCGCATCGACCCGGGCATCGGCGTCGACGCCCGAAGCGAGGCCGGCTTCGGCTTCGACCGGGAACTCGTTGGGGATGGCACCAGAGGTGAGCGGTGCAAATGGCGCCGGCGCCGAAGTGTCGGCGGGCTCGAAGCCGGCATGGGACCAGTCGTCGGGATCCTCGTGCTCGTAATTGAGCGAGGCGCGGCGGCGGCGGTAGAGATCGTAGACCATGGGATCGGTTCCTGCGAAAGAGTGAAGCGCCAGTCGCGGGCGGACGCGTGGTTTTGCCACGCCGCGGGGGTCGGAAGCCTGCGGGTCCGGGAAGGAGAGGGAACCGGACCGTCCGCCCGCTCTCCGGCCCGGCAAGATCGCGTGCCGGGCCAGAAGCTCAGGGCTGCGTCAGCGCTCGGTGGTCGGGCTACCGCTCCGACTCGACGAACACGTTGATCGTGCCGGCGGTGTAGGCGGTGACGTTGCTGCGGATAAACTTGGGCAGCGGCACGTCCTGGACGCCGTCCGCGAGACGCGTGGCGATGGTCGCGAAGTTGGTGCCGTCCAAGGAGCCCTGGAGGACGACCGTCGCGGTCGTGATGCCCTGCACATGCAGCACGCCGCGCTTGTAGAACTTCGAACGCGAGGGCTGCACGATGCCCGCCGCGCCGACGCCGGTCGCGGCCTGGTTGGTGGCGAGTTGATAGATGGCCATGTCGCGCCCTCCTACCGGCTGTCGGTGTTGGCGGCGACGAGGTCGGTGAGATCGACCGTGGTGCCGTCGTTCTGGTTGATGAAGGCATGGCCGCGGCCGTTGCTGGCCTCGACCACGACCATGTCGCCGAGGCGCATCATGTCCTTGGCGGCGTTGAAGTAGCCGGCGGTATCGACGGTGTTCATCGCGTCGGCCGCGGTCTTGTAGTGCCAGAGGGTGAAGGCGTTGGCGTAGCCGATGGAAGACAGGTTCTTGGGATCGAATGCCATGGGACTACTCCTTGCAACGCAGGGTGGCGACGCCCTGGACGTCGATCATCTTGGCCGCCTGGCTCATCATGTTGTTGACGAACCAGGATGCGCGATCGCCGTGCCAGGTGATGTCGGATTGCACGTCCTGGCCGATCGCGTGGCCGACGGCGGTCTTGTGGTACATGTGGCAGAAGCGGACCGTCGCGGTGAGCGTCAGCCCCGAGAAGCGCATCCACATGACGCCGAGCCAGCGCTTGGCCTCCATGCCGCCCTTGAACGGCAGCTCGTCGAAGCCGACGAAATCGGCGTTCGAGAACTCGTCGATCAGCAGCAGCTCGTTCCACTGCTTGTTGCCGACCACGGCGAGGCTGCGCGCTGGCCGTCGTCGGGCACGTCGGCGTTGTTGAGCAGCTCGATGGCGAGCAGCGATTTCTCGATGGTCAGGCCGTCGACGTTGCCGCCGGCGAAGTTGGTCGAGGTGTCGAGCTCGGTCGTGACCAGCTCGTCGGTCTTGCGGCCGAGCGCGTAGGCGCCGGCATTGACGACGACCTGGCGCTCGTCGATGTTGAGCTTGATCTGGTCGAGCTTATCGACCCAATCGCCGGCGTAGTAATCGACGAGCGTGGCTTCGACGGGCGTGTGGCTGGCGTTCATCACCGGCACCTGGCCGTGCCGCGATTTGGTCGAGGCCGAGCCTTTGCCGACTTTCTGCCAGACGCAGGTGGCGCCGATGACGTGCGGCCTGGTGCGCACGGTGTTGCGAAGCCGCGAGCCCATCCGCTGATAGGCGGTGTGGACGTCGGCCTCGTATTGCTTGACAAAGGATTGGTCGATGGAAGTGGACATGATCCGCCCTTCTCTGTGGTTGAGGGTCGGCACGGGTCTCCGCCGGCGCGCGATGCACCGCGGACACCGAGGTGCCGCTCAATCCTGGGTCGGTATGTCCTTTGCCCGCCGCGCTCCGGTTTCGCCTGGCTCGTGATCGGGTCCGGTGTGTCCCGCGGGGCGGGGCCGGTCCCTAGATAATAAGTGCGACGAGGCAGGGCCGGGCGGCTCGGGGCAGTGGGCCGCCATTAGGCTTGCAAGGAACAATATAGCAACATTTTCGAAAAGTGCAAGCGAAAAATCGGCGTCAGGAGCATGGATCGGCACCTGCATCCCGCAGGGCCCAGCGTTAACCGTATCTCGAAGGCAAAATTCGGCGAAACGGCAAACGGTTGGCAGGCTTTTTTGATGAAAAATTCATGCTGCATGAGCAGGATGACGGCAGCCGAATACTGCCTGGCGGCATGGATGGGTACCGTTAAGGCACGAAGAATCTGCGCCGGTACTGAACTCTTGGGGACGAGCCGAATGGCCGGGACGCCGCGCAAGATTTTGATCGTCGATCCCGACGCGGAATTGCGCGGCGCGGTCGCCTCGGTCTTGGCCGGTTACAACTATTCCGTGTCTCTGGCGCCGGGCGCGGCCGATGCGCTCGCCGCGCTCGATGCCGATCCGCCGGACCTCGCGCTGCTCGATTTGGGATTGGACGACGGCGCCGCGGAGGGCGGCCACCTGGGCCTTGTCCGCGCGATTCGCGAGCGGCCCGTGCCGGTCGTGTGCATTGCGATGTCGGCGCGCGGCGACGCCGCCGCCGCCGTCGCGGCGCAGCGGGCCGGCGCCGCCGACTATCTCCTCAAGCCGGTGCCGCTCGAAACGCTTCTTGCCGCTCTCGACCGAGGCTTCGAGCGCGTGAGCCGGGAGCGCCGGATGGCGTTCGCCATCGACGAGTTGGCCATGGCCCGGGACGCGCTGCAGCACGCCGAACGCGCCAAGATCGCGATATTGTCGAGCACGCGGCGCGAGCTTCGCCAGCCGCTCAACGCCATGCTGGGCCACGCTGAAATTTTGCGCAGCCAGCTTTACGGTCCGCTCGGCGATTTGCGCTACGTCGACTATGCCGAGCGCTTGATCGTCGATCTCAAGCGCCTGATCGATCTTGTCGGCCGCATTGGCGACCGCGCCGCGATCGAAGCCGGCGTGCTGACCCTCGCAGAAAAGCCGCTCGATGTCGTGGCGTTGGTGGCCGAGTGCATCGCCAACTCGCGCGCCGGACGACATGGCGAGGGCCGGGTTTTCGACAGCAACCTGCCCGCCGAGCCACTCGTTCTCAACGCCGATCCATGGCGCCTGCGGCAAGCGATCGCGGACGCTGTCGCCAACGCGGCGAAATTCAACTGCGCTGGCGGCCGCATCGCTGTATCGCTCACGTCCAACGAAGCGCGCGATATCGAAATCCGAATCGAAAGCGAGCATCCCGGCTTTATACCGGAGGGGCAAGCGGCGCGGTCTGACGCCGATGCTACCGAGGGCGGCAGCCGGAATGCGGCGGCGGGCGAGGCCATAATTGGCTTGCGTCAAGCGGAAAAATTCATCGCGATGCATGGCGGCAGCATGAAATGCCGAAATCGACCCGGATTCCGGCGCAGTCATTGCCCTCACCTTGCCGGCATCCCGCCTCGTCGCCGATGGGCCGAGCCGGCCCGGCAACTCGCGCTCGCCGTCCCGCACGGTTTCCCACGCGCACTCGAATTCGCGCTCGCGCTCGCCGTCGCACGGCGCGCCGTCGCACGGCGCCTCCTCGCATGGCGCGCAGGCGGCGCGGCGCAACGGCCATGGTGGTACCGCCGGATCGGGCGAGGCGTCCGTCCCGCGCCACCGCCCCTTCATCGACATGGTGACGGCATTATCGCCCAAGACCGACGACGACGCATCGAACGGCGCCGGCCCTGCCATACCGCCGCTGCAAGCCCCAGATCAGCCTGGCCTGTTCCGCTTCGTTCCGCTGAAATTCGAAAAAGGGCAATAACGCCGCCTCATCGTGCATCTTGGTCTTGAGATTGCCGCGCTCGCTTTCGAGCCTGAGATAGGACTTCGCGAGATCCTCGATCCGCACCGCATCTTGCGAGTTGTCCCAGAACTTCTCCGGCACCCAATCCGGGCGCGGCGAGTTGGAGCGGAATCCGGCGCCGGCGGCGCCTTCGCCCGGCCCGGTGGGGGCGCCGGGGCGGGGGCGGCTATAGGTATCGGTTGCGTCCGACGATTAGTCGAACACAGTGCTTCCTACAACAAAAGATTCGGACATAAGCAAAAAAATCCTGCTCCAAATACGCGGTATATCTGCCCCATTTGGCGTTTTGAGACGCAGCATGACAATGCCGCCATTGCGGCGCTCGACATGCGTAAACCACGTAGCGCCATTCTCGATGCTGGCAATGGCGGACCAGACCGCACTCTTGCTTATGACCTTGACTTGGCGCTTCGGTCCGCTCTTGGTCAGTTCGGAAAGCCGTTCTTGATAGGCGGAGGCGGAATTTGCCGCTCGCAAGAGATCAAGATGCAGTTCGAATCGGGAGTCGGACTTGCCTTCAAATTGCCACGGCAATCCGAACATTGCTGATGGGTAGTAAAATTCAAGGATGAAATTTTCCGCCGAATGAGGCTTCCAACCGAGGTCTTTTGCATTCTGAGTGCTTTCGCCGATGAGCTGAATTTCCTCACTCCGACTTAGTTGTCCGATGGATGCAAAGCCACGGTTCCGCCGCCAAAGGTCGATCGCGCGTTGCGTTTGCGCGTCGAGAACGTCCTGTCGGAATTTCGTCGAAAAACCCAGCCCAAATGAGTGCCCGCTGTATGGCGAATGTCCAATTCTGTTGGAACCCGCATTTTGCCGCTAATCTGTTCATCGCCTTCGCGGCGTGCGTTGACGGAAGCACGTGGCGGCGTCCGCCATTGAAGGAAATGAATATTTGCCGAGCTGCCGGCAACGCTTGGAAAAATTTTGCCGCGCTCCGTGCATCAAGCGACGTATCGAGTATGAGATCAAGGTTAGGCGGCGTTGGCAGCCGCCATCTCAACCGGCCGGAAAATCGAAACTCGACTTCGTCGGCAAAAAGTGAAATCGAATATAGATCGCCGGCTTTGAATCCGGCCAATTCTATTTCATCGTATATGTATAAATTCCGTGCCGATTCGCAGGAAAGGGTTGGGGACGCGAAATGCTGGCCGAATTGCGCCGGGACAGAAATGCCGACACGGGCTCCCGTGTAGCTCCAATAAGCAAGCAATTCAGCCTTAGTCGGTATTGCCGCAAGCGACGTCAACGCGAGGATAAGCAGGAAGCGAAATCGCATATTTTTGCCTTATGATTTATTCTAATAATACCGTGACCTCATTGTGCTCGCTTATCCTCGCGGTTAATAATCTACAAAGAATGTAGCATTCGAATTGTGGGGCACGGACTTGTCATTCGAGTGTTTCGCGGGCCTAGGGTAGACGTTCATTCCGCTCGCGGTCAAGGTGTGGCCGCATTGAACCGATATGTTGTCGTACGTAGTTGTTTTGGGCATCGATAAATTGTTGCCGCAGCGTTTCTTGCGGATTGTATCGTTCCCAGTTGCCGAAGCGATCACGACGCCACATCTCGAAGTGCAAATGGTAGCCCTGCGTTTCGCCAGTGGTGCCGGTCTTGCCGATTGGAATATTGCGGGCGTCCTCCTCGCTGATATAGGCGAGCGGCTTCCAACGCGGGTTGAATTCGCTGAGATGAGCATAGATCGATTTGGTGCCGTCGTCGTGCAAGACTTCGATATACTTGCCCCAGCCCTTTGAGCCGATCTTGTTGTCTTTGCGTCGTAGGCCACGTTCTTCACCCATGCGAAGAATTATTCCCCTACCGGCTGCGAACACGTCCGTATTGTCGGAAGCGCCAAGGTCGATCCCGGAATGTGGCCGCGGCTTTCCGGTGAATGGATCGATGCGTGCCGGCTGATGTTCGCTGTTGATTTTAGGGAATGCTCTCAACGGCGATTGCCAAATCATTGGCCTTATGTCTTGACTCTGCCTGTGATTTTGCGGCGGCCAAGAAGGCTTATCCGAGGAACCTGCCTGGGCGAGCACGATGTCGGGTTTGTCGCGCGACGGATCGTAGGGGCGGTGGTGGAATTCCAGCTTGTTCTCGGGCGGCCGGTAAAGGAGATCGCGCACATCCGTCTTGCCGCCGGTCCGGGCCGCCGGCGACAGCGTGACGTTGTCGCGCTTCTCTTGGCCGTCCGCGAGGAAGTTTCGCGCGTTGTCTGTCGCTCGGCCGGCTGGGCGTGGATCGGCGCCGAACTCGTCCTTCTCCTTCCTCGGCGCGAATTCCGCGTAGTTGAAGGGTCGCGGATCTTGGTCGATCTGTTTGCCGGTGGCGTCGACGCCGGGGCCGCCGCCATAGGCGGCTTCGAAGGCGCGGGTGACGCGGGCGACGGCGTCAGGCTTCTTGTGCCGCCAATAGTCGGGGTCATCGACGAGCGATTTGAGCTGCGCCTTGGTTGCGGCGACCTCGGCCTCGGCGTCGAGGCCGGAGGCGCGGCCGGCTTCGGCTTCGACCGGGAAACTGTCGGGAATGTCGCGGCTGGCGAGCGGGCGATCGGCCGGCGGAATTGTCGAGGGCTCGAAGATCTCGCCGGACCAATCCTCGGGATTGTATTCGTCATAGTTGGGTGCGGCGCGGCGGCGGCGATAGAGGTCATACATGGAGGGAGGTTCCTTTCACACGGTGGAATGACGAGAGGTCGGTGTCAGCGCCGCACGCGGGAGCCGGCGAAGGCGTTGCGGTCGGAGGGGTAGAGGCGCTTCCAGCCGTCCTCGATGTCGGCGACGAAGCGCGGGTCGCGGTCGCGCCAGTAGCGCGGGTCGGCCATCATGGTCTTGAGCTCGGCCTCGCTCTTGAACGGCGAGCGGGCGCCGGCATTGAGCGGCACGAAGCGGCCCTGGCTGGCGCGTTCGAGGACCAATTCGAGCGCGGCGATGGCGTCGGCGCTACCGAGCGCTTCGTCCAAGGCGCGGGCGCGGTTCTCGCCGACCAGGGCGACGAGGCCCTGCCACACGGAATGGGCGCGGGCGGCGCCGTGCTCGCCGAGCTTGTCGTAAACGGATTGCCTTGCGGCGGCGGCGTCCTCGCGGCTCGGCGTCGGTGCTATGACTTGCTCGGCGAAGAGCAAGACGCCGTCCATGAATTGCTCTTGCGACAACCCGTTGGCATGCGCCGTCTTGCGCCAGAACTGCCACAAGGGATCGTCGGATTTGAGCACGGCGTAGCGCTTGCCGGGATCGAGCGGCGTGCCCGGCGCCGGCTCCTGGTCGAAGATGACGATGTCCGAGCGCGTTTCCGGGACCGTCAGCGCGTAATCCTCGGGCCGCGCCGGGCGGGCGGCGAGGCGCTCGGTATCGATCTCGGCCGTAAACTCATCGCGCAGCTTGGTCTTGAGATTGCCGCGCTCGCTTTCGAGCTTGATGTACGACTTCGCCAAATCCTCGACCCGCACGGAGCCCTGGTCGGCGTCCCAGAACTTCTCCGGCGCCCAATCGGGCCGTGGCGCGGTGGAGCGGAAGCCGGCGCCGGCTGCGCGCCTTCGCCCGGGCCGGTGGGGGCGCCGGGGCGCGGGGCCGCGTTCTCAGACGTTGGCGCCGGCGCTGTCGCTGGCGAGCTTTGGTTCGTGGTTGCGTCCATGGTCTAGTCTCCTTTCGATGAGGGCTACGAGAAAACGCTGGCCTTCGAGGTGGCGCAGCTGGGCGTCGGACACGGCGGGGCCGGTGACGTTGAGAACGGTGATCGAGCGCAGATAATCGAGCGCGACGCGGCCGTTCTCGCCGGCGAAGATCGCGGCGAAGGCCTCGTTCAGGCGGCGCTCGAGTTCGGCGGGGCGCTGGACGCCGTCGCTGCCGATGATGGGATCGGCGGCGGCCGGGCTGCGCTTGGCGGAAGCGGTCATGGTTTGTTCTCCTAGTGGGCGATGCCGAGGCGGGCGAGCTGGGCGCCGAGCCAAAAGGCGCCGGCGGCGGCGGCACCGATGACGCCGACCAGGCCGCCGATCAGCCACCACTGGACGCGCGCGATGCCGCGATCGATGGCGGCGAAGCGCTCGTCGGTCGATCGGGCGAGGGCTTCGAGCTTCTTGTGCAGGACGGCGCGGTTCTCGGCGGCGCGGCGCGCGATCTCGGCCAGCGCCTGCTGCGTGCGCGTCTCGCGCTCGCCGCAATAGCGCTCGTGCATCGACAACCGGGCAATGCCGAAGCACAGCGCCGCTCAAGAAGGCAGAAACAAACCTGCTACGGCACCGTTTGTCGCTCTAACTTCTGGAGAATTTAATCTTGTTGGCTATGACTGCTGCGGATCGTTTTGCTATCTATTTGCCGACTCATCTCGTCAAATTCTTCCTGGCATCTGCGATAGTACTCCGCAAGTTCTGCTTCTGTGTAGGCATCGCCGGGCTTGTATGGGTAACCGGGCGGCTTCAGAAAAGACGGCATAGCCCAAAAATAATTATGCCGCCTGCGCATTGCCCATGTGGCGGCGCCTGCGGCGGCGCAGGCAAAATCTCGCCCAATTCCGCCCAGCGCCGAACGAAATGGGCGGCGGGTTCCGTAGTCGATTTCTATGAAGCGGTCGATCGTCATGCGGGATACTACATTGAACACCTTGCGAACAAGAGTTTCGGACGCCTTGTCGTAACGATCCCAATGCGCGCTGAAGCCACCAAGGGTGTGCATCACGACAATCTCATCTTCATCTTCAGGACGATAATCGGCAGGCACGTAATATTGGTTGAACGGCCACTTGCTGCAGTCGAGGCGAAAATGGCTGCATTGGGTGAATTTAAATTTGGGGCTTGGAAAATTTGCGATCTTGTACACGCCGAATTCATCAGGGCCATTCCATTCTGGTGTCCAGCCGGCTGGCTCGTTCCAAAAGGTAATGGATCGCAAAATTTCCTTCGGCTTACGGACGCTTGGATCGGCGCTTAGCGATGAGAGCTGCGGCGGCATCGAACCGGCCGGATTGCGCATGGGATGAGGGAGATGTCTTGGAACTGCGCCGAGGCGCTCTTGACGATCGTGTTCGGCGACCGCCGCATCCCATGCCGGCCAATCAACATAGTGCTGCCAGTAGTCGTCGCTTACGATGCGCATCTTCGGCATCAAGGGCCGGAGCATGGCAGTAAACGTATCCGCATCTTCGCCGGTCATGAACGTGTTCTGCCAGACCCTTGACTTTGTAAGGCGCGAATTTATCCACCACTCAAGGGTCTTGTGATCGATCGGTTTCGCCTTTGTCATCTGGTTGCCTCGGATTTTTCTTCTTCAAAAGGTGATCGAGTAGTCGCTTCATGCCGTTGAATTTGGCGATATCGCCGCTGTCCACAGCTTTCTTGAATTCTTTGCACAGCTCGCTGACCGATTCGCGGAGCTTGCCGTCGTCAATCTCCTGCCCGAACTTCCATGCCTTTGGCAGGCGGACGAACAAGCGCTGCCGTTCAGCGGAATTCCAATATAATTTCATATGACGGCTTTCCTCGCTCCGGTCCGGCGTGCCGTCTGCCTTGGCGGTATATGTATCGACAAAGAACGTCATCGTGAAGCCGCCATAGCTCGCGGTGACTGTGGCGTCGACATAGGAGCTGCCTTTACGGCCTTTCGTGTGGATGTTCGGCAAGTACTCCTCTTTGAGATTTTCCGAATTTGGACCGCCATAGACATAAGTGAAAATACCATCTTTCATGACATCCTTGCATTCTTTCGCGATGGCCTTTGCAACATCCTCCGTCGTCTGGAGCGTGCGTGGATCGCCGGGTCTGCCGTGGGGATTGTACGACGTGAGCGGAATATCAAGCCGCGATCCGGGTTCCGGTGAATTTTCGGTCCCGAAGCGAGGATCGGGCCGCAGTCCCAAATCCCGCATGCCTTGCTCATCGATATTGTGCGGCAAGACGATTTCGCGCATGCGACCGCGGTCCGTTTCTGGATTGTGATCGATCGAGTCCGATGGTGCAGAGTTGCTATCGTCTCTGCCCGAACGGTCGGGATAGGATGGGTTATTCCGCGACCGTCCTTGTTCCTGTTCCGACCTTGGTGTCGTTCGCGGTTGCGTCGGCGCTCGCGGAGCCATTGGTGGCCGCTGAATGACGGGTGGCAGTATTCTTGCAAACTCAATTGTTGCCAATTCAGTGTCTGGATCGTACCCAAGCGTATCGATGCGGCCATCGGGCTGGGGCACGCACCCAGTTTCCGGATTCTTGGGGCGTGATTTCGTCATCGGCACGAACTGCGCCCCGTTCTGCCAGTCTTCGAAGTCGATAGGGGCGATCGGTTGCGTCTTAGGTCTTTCCGGTCTGCCAGCAAAATCGCTAGACGCGGTTGCCGTGCGTCGGCTGGCGCTCGCATTGGCACCGTATTCCTCCTTCTTCGGCTGCGTTTCGAATGCGGCGAAGTCGATAGGCTTCGGATCGGTGCGGATCAGCTTGCCGGTGGCGTCGGTGCCGCGGCCGCCGCCATAGGCCGCTTCGAAGGCTTTGGTGGCGCGGGCGACGGCGTCGGGCTTGTGGTGGCGCCAATAGTCCGGGTCCTCGACCAGGGATTGCAGGCGCGCTTTCGTCGCGGCGACTTGGGCCTCGGCGTCGAGGCCGGAGGCGCGGCCGGCTTCGGCTTCGACGGGAAAATTATCGGGAATGTCGCGGCTGGCGAGCGGGCGATCGGCCGGTGTCGTCGTCGAGGGCTCAGACGATCTCGCCGGACCAATCCTCGGGATTGTATTCGTCATAGTTGGGGGCGGCGCGGCGGCGGCGATAGAGGTCATACATGGAGGGAGGTTCCTTTCACACGGTGGAATGACGAGAGGTCGGTGTCAGCGCCGCACGCGGGAGCCGGCGAAGGCGTTGCGGTCGGAGGGGTAGAGGCGCTTCCAGCCGTCCTCGATGTCGGCGACGAAGCGCGGGTCGCGGTCGCGCCAGTAGCGCGGGTCGGCCATCATGGTCTTGAGCTCGGCCTCGCTCTTGAACGGCGAGCGGGCGCCGGCATTGAGCGGCACGAAGCGGCCCTGGCTGGCGCGTTCGAGGACCAATTCGAGCGCGGCGATGGCGTCGGCGCTACCGAGCGCTTCGTCCAAGGCGCGGGCGCGGTTCTCGCCGACCAGGGCGACGAGGCCCTGCCACACGGAATGGGCGCGGGCGGCGCCGTGCTCGCCGAGCTTGTCGTAAACGGATTGCCTTGCGGCGGCGGCGTCCTCGCGGCTCGGCGTCGGTGCTATGACTTGCTCGGCGAAGAGCAAGACGCCGTCCATGAATTGCTCTTGCGACAACCCGTTGGCATGCGCCGTCTTGCGCCAGAACTGCCACAAGGGATCGTCGGATTTGAGCACGGCGTAGCGCTTGCCGGGATCGAGCGGCGTGCCCGGCGCCGGCTCCTGGTCGAAGATGACGATGTCCGAGCGCGTTTCCGGGACCGTCAGCGCGTAATCCTCGGGCCGCGCCGGGCGGGCGGCGAGGCGCTCGGTATCGATCTCGGCCGTAAACTCATCGCGCAGCTTGGTCTTGAGATTGCCGCGCTCGCTTTCGAGCTTGATGTACGACTTCGCCAGATCCTCGACCCGCACGGAGCCCTGGTCGGCATCCCAGAACTTGTCCGGCGCCCAATCGGGCCGCGGCGAGGTGGAGCGGAAGCCGCCGGCTGCGGCCTTCGCCCGGGCCGGTGGGGGCGCCGGGGCGCGGGGCCGCGCTGTCAGGCGCCGGCGCCGGCGCTGTCGCTGGCGAGCTTTGGTTCGTGGTTGCGTCCATGGTCTAGTCTCCTTTCGATGAGGGCTACGAGAAAACGCTGGCCTTCGAGGTGGCGCAGCTGGGCGTCGGACACGGCGGGGCCGGTGACGTTGAGAACGGTGATCGAGCGCAGATAGTCGAGCGCGACGCGGCCGTTCTCGCCGGCGAAGATCGCGGCGAAGGCCTCGTTCAGGCGGCGCTCGAGTTCGGCGGGGCGCTGGACGCCGTCGCTGCCGATGATGGGATCGGTGGCGGCCGGGCTGCGCTTGGCGGAAGCGGTCATGGTTTGTTCTCCTAATGGGCGATGCCGAGGCGGGCGAGCTGGGCGCCGAGCCAAAAGGCGCCGGCGGCGGCGGCGCCTATGACGCCGACCAGGCCGCCGATCAGCCACCACTGGACGCGCGCGATGCCGCGATCGATCGCGGCGAAGCGCTCGTCGGTCGATCGGGCGAGGGCTTCGAGCTTCTTGTGCAGGACGGCGCGGTTCTCGGCGGCGCGGCGCGCGATCTCGGCCAGCGCCTGCTGCGTGCGCGTCTCGCGCTCGCCGCAATAGCGCTCGTGCATCGACAACCGGGCGTTGATCTCGGCCACGTGCTCGGGCAGACGGTTCGTATTCGGCATGGCCCGCCTCACGCGCTCAACCGATAGGCGAGGGCCGGGATCGGCACAGCGGAAATCACCGAGCCGCCGGCGCCGAACGGCGTCGGCAGCGCGGCGAAGGCGAAGGCGCGGGTGATGCCGAAGCCGGGCGCCGTGCCAAGAGCGCTATCGAGGCCGTGCATCGGGTGCATGTTGGCCAGCGCCAGGCATCGCAACGTCGCGGCCACGTCGGACAGGTGCGCGAGCCAATAGAGTTCGCCGGGAATCAGGCTCACGTTCACCGACGCGGTCTTGACGCCCGCGGTGCCGGTGGCGATCGCGCCGGTGTCGGTGCCGGCCACGAGATCGCCGGGATAGAGATTGCCGGGCGAAAGATTGCGGTAGAGGCCGATGCGCGCATTGCCGGCCAGGAGCGTCGTCACGTTGAAGGCGAGCTGGTCGACGATGCCGCCCTTGGCCGGCGCCGTGAAGGGCAGCGCGCGCAGATTGCCCGCGGAGGGCGCGCCGGTGGTGAGCACGGTGCAATTGACCAGGCCCGCGACCTGGTAGCGCGACAGGCTCGAAGCGCCGTTGACGTGCCGGTATTCGTCATAGCCCAGGCCGCTCAGCAGGCTCGCCGTCGCGGTCTTGACGGCGCCGCCGGCATCGAGGACTTGCCAGCCGGCGCCGTCGGTGAATTGCAGATTTTCGCCCGGGTTGAGCGAAACCGAAATTAGCGTGCGCAAGGTGCCGCCATTGTTGAGCCGAACCGTCACCGTCGCCGTCGCCGTGTCGGCGTTCTCGACGATGAGATATTTGAGCTGGCGCTGCGTGCTGGCGGCGGGGGCGGCGACGAGAGTCACCGCCGTCGTGTTGTTCGAAACTCCGTCATTGGCCGCCGGCGTGAAGGCCGATGCCGTGTGATCGGCATAGGCGGCGACGAACGGAAGCTGGTTGGCGGCGACGGCGGCGCCGAGCACGAATTCGAGGGATTTGCCAGTGGTATCGAGGATCAGCATGGCGGGGTCTCATCGGTTGCGATTGCCTGCCCCGGGCAAACGGCGACCCATGGCCGCGGCGGACGGGAAACACATCTGCTCTTGGCGTCCCGCGCGCGCATGGGTCCCCGTTTGCCCGGGGCAGTTGAAGGAACGGCTTCGGCTTGGCGCTGCATTCGTGTCAGGCCCGGAGCGAAAGACGGCCCATGACCGCCGGATGATCGAGGCCCGAGCCGCCGCCGCCCGCCGTGGCCGCGATCGTCACATCGACTTCCTCGTTGGCGGCATCGTCGGCGACGGTGATGGTGACGTTGGCGCCTTCGATCAGGTTGACGCGCCGGCGCGTGCCCGCCGTGGCGCCGCCGTTCTTGGCGACGGCGACGCGGGCATTGTTGCCGAGCACGGCCGTTTCGTCGAAATCGAGATTGCCGCCGCTGACGATCAGCGGCGCGGCATAGGGCAGGTAGGCCGAGATATTGTTCGGCGCGGCGGCATCGTTCTGCCATTTGACGTTGATGGCATTGGCCGGCGCAGCGGGCGTTGTGTCGTCGAAATCCGCGTCGGACGCGGCGGCGCCGTTGACGCTGATCGAGTCGCCGCTGCCGCCCGTAGGCAGGGCGAAGAACCCTTTGGTTCCGCCGGCGTCCGTGCCGTAATAGCGCGATACGCCGGGCGCCGCCGCGTCGCCCGACAGTCTCAGGCCCGAGGCGTCGGCCGCAATGGACATCTGCGTCACGGCGTCGGCGCTGATGGCGTCGCCGGCGTCGTTGTAAGTGAAATCGATCGTCGCCGTGTCGACCAGGGCAGCGCCAACAGCGTCTTGCGCCGCTTCGGCGAAGTCGGCGATATCGGCGCTGCCATGGGCATGGACGAGCGGCGCTTTTTCGGCGTCGAGTTCGTCCAGCGCGGCTTGCACCGTGAGAGAGGAAATCGCGCCGGCCGGGACATTCGCCACTTCGCTCGCCGTGTAATCGCCCGCGGTCGAGACGACGGCGCCGCTGCGGCCCTCGAAGCTGGCAACGCCCGCGCCGCCGCCGCCCGCCGCGACCCACTCGGCGTCGTGATCCTTGTCGGTCTTTTTGGCCAGCACTAGGCCGGTTGTGCCGCCGCGCGGCACGCCGCGGCCGGCGCGTCCCGGCGGGCCCTTGTCGCCGCGCGCCACGAGCACGGACCAGGCGGCGCTGGTCACGCTTTCCGCGCCGCCGGGCTCGGCGCCGCTACCGGCGCGTGTGCAGATCCAAGCATGGTCGCACCACACTACGAGATCGCCCTTGGAATACTCGTATTGGTTGTCCCAGCTGCCGCGAAAGCGCAGGCCGTCGCCGGCCGGACCGGGCGGCCCTGCCGGACCCGGCGGGCCGGCGGGTCCCGGTAGGCCCGGGAACCCGCCGGCGTCTCCAGCCGCGCCGCCTTGGCCTCCGGCCGGATGGCCGGAGTCGCGCTGCGTCGCTTCAGCGAGCATGGCGAGCGCGCGTTCGGCCAGGCACCGCGCATCGAGCGCCATCACGGCCGGAGAAACCTCATGAGGATCGGGCTCGGTTCCGCCCGCAAGCTGCGCGGCGGCTGCGCGGGCCGCGGCGAGCGCGCGCTCGGCGAGGCGCTCGGCGTCGTAGAGCAAGGTCTCCCTCATTGCTCCGCTCCCGGTCGCGGCGCGCTTGGGGCCATGCCGCCCGCGGCCTGCGCCGCCGCCGCGATGTTCGAAGCCAATTGCCGACGCTCGGCGCGGCTGCGCAGGATGCGCGGCTCGATGCCCATTTTCTTGGCGAGATAATCGGCGAAACGTTCGCCGTCGATGACGAGGTTGGCGGTGCTGCCGCCGTCGAGGCCGGTGAGCAATTGGCTGTAACGCAAGTGGCGCAGGATATCGTCTTGCGCTTGCGCCCGCGTGATCGGCGCCAGCGGCTTGATATCGAGAAAGCCGTGATCGAGCCGCGGCAGCTTGATCGCTCCCTTCTTGCGCAGGATGAAGAGCACGCGGCGGATATATTGGAAGAGCAGCTCGGAGATCAGCCGCGCATTGGGCCCGGAGAGCCGCGCCGCGCGGTCGGCGACGCGCTGCATGGCCTCGGTCGCCGTCATCGGCGCCTTGTCAGTCGGACCGAGATCGAGCTTGAAAAACGCCGAGCGGATATTGTTTTGCAGCAGCTGAAGCTGCATCGCGCCGAAATCGGGACTGCCGCCGACCTGGATCGGCGTCAGCCCCGTGCTGCCGTGCTGGCGCGGGATGATGGTGCCGGCCTGGATGCGGATCGTGTCGACATTGATGACGCCGGTGTCTTCGTAGGACCACAAGCCGCCGACCGAGAGATCGAGATGTTCGAGCAGCAGCTCGCGCAGCACATTGGCGCTGCGGATTTCCGGCATGGCGATTTGTGCCGGTCCGCGCCCATAGGTCTCGCCGGGCACGCGCATATAATTGTAGGCGATGAAAGGCTTGGCGCCCATGCCGCGGGTCACGTTGTGCGCCAGCTCGGTGCGGCTCTGCAGATCGACGCAGCGATAGACCCAGACCTCGTTCTTCGGATCGGACCAATCGCGCTCATAGCCTTCGATCAACTCGAACTCCTGGTCCGGTTTTTCGCGCATCGCGTGTGCCATGGCGGACGACACCGCGGACTTGTTTTGTTCGCCGGAGCGGTCCGGCCCGATGGCGGGATGCGAGGGGGCCGCGAGGCAATCGGCGGCGTCGGGCCACAGCACGGCGATATCGCGCGCCTTGACGCGGCGCTCGCGATAAAGCGCGTCGTGCTCGCCATAGGGGCCGACATCGAGAATGGCCTCGGTCAGCGGCAGCGCGCGATGCTGCAACGGCGTGAGCGCGTCGCCCTCATCGACCAGGAGAACGCCGGTGGCGATGGCGTAGTCGAGATTGGACTCGAAGGCGGCGGCGCGGAAATTCGAATTGTTGACCGCCTCGATCGCGTAGTCCGAAACCTCGGCCAAGGCATTGCGCATCTCGTCCGCCTCGTCGCCGGGTATGGCGCGGCCGGGCAGCAGTTCGATCGGCTTCTGATCGGTCGGCCAAATTTCCTCGAGCCGCTGCGAAGCGAAATCGGCGATCGCCTCCACCGACGTGTAGTCGAAAAGCCGGTCGGTGCGCCGCGCCGCCGAACCGCCGCCGAGGCCCTTGGCATAGGGCCGCTCGCGCAGCGGCATGCAGAACTCATAGGCCTCGTCGAATACCGGGGCCACGAGTTCCCAATTCCGCTTCGCTGACTTGAAGCGCTCGGTGAACCGGTCAAGATCGGCCCGATCGAGATCGGCTCGTTTCGAATCCGGCGCGCCGGGTTCGGCCGCTTGCGTCACATCGTATTTGCTCATGCTAAGCCTTTTTCGGGTTGGGAAGGGGAGACCGGCGGGGTCAGCCGCCGAGCGTGTCCTTAAAGCCAAGGAAGCCGCCGGCGCCGGACAGGAGCGAGCGTATGCCGCGGACGCCGCGCCGGCGCGCATCCAGCTCCTCGTTCTGCTTGCGGGTGAGTTCTTCCTGTTCTCGTTGGACGCGCGCCTGGTTCTCGGCCATTTGCTGGGCGGCGAGATTGGCGGCGGTGCTATCTGGCTTGGGCGGGGTGAAAATCCGTTTCATGATGTCCTCGGGTTCGAAAGCCAGGGCCATCATGGCAAAAACAATTTTTTTCGCACCGTACAGGATAAATCCTATGGTACGGAATTGCCCCGTGGGGCCTGGCACCTTGCTCCGTGGAGGGGTCAGGCCTGGTGGGCCGCGTCTGTTGTGGGAAATTTCCGCCGGACGCGCTCTTTACACGCTGTCGATCAGCGCGCAAAGATTGGAAAGAGGTAGCGGGCCGACGCCGAGCCGCATACGTTCGCGCGCGAGGGAGGGCTCCAGCGGCTCGAGCCAGGCCGTTGCGTCGTCGGGAACCAGGCGCGTCGCTTCGGCCAGCGCCCGCGCCGCGGCCAGGCGATCGGCCGGGTCGCGCTTGTGAAATCCGCTGCGAAAGAGTCAGGGCGATTGTTTCGAGCCCACTTTGCTTTCAAACGCCGCCGGCGGCCAGCGGACGACGGCCTTTAGCAGATCGGCGCTACATCTGTATCCTGTCGAAACCGGGAAATCGATATTGGCGTCGAATGCGCGCCTAACCGCCGCGAGATCGCCGACCTCCGCCGAATACACGGAGATGATGTCTGGTTCCGCGGCGAAAATGGAAAAACCTTCGTGGTGCGAATACAGAGCCCAACGAAGTCCGTTATCGAACGCCAGTCCAGTGTGAATTAGACCCGCAAAGTAGATGCCGCGCCGTGCGCGACCGAAGCCTTCAAGCGAAAATGGGAAGGAAACGCCCGTTGGATCGCAATACCGGGGATCCGGCGGTGCCGGATCTATTGCCGTGGCCGTGACGCGCCGCGTTCCAGTCTCAATCAACGCTTTCATCCAGGCTCGCCACGCCCGTACGGCGATAAGGGCATTCTCATCGGAGCCGTCCCAGTCTGCTGGGATCTCGAACAAAGCGTTCTCGAGATAGTTGGGGAGGCCGATCTCAAGCCAATTGCCATTGCGAAAAAGGCGTTTGGCGGGCTCGCCGAGCAAATCTTCAAAATGAAGTCCAGTAAGCAATTTGCTGACGCTTGATCGACATCGGGTGGTATATGAATCGGCATAGAGCAACTCGATCTCATTGCCGATTTCATCGAAAGCGGCGTTTTTCTCACTCATAACGCACCTTTAGTCTGGCCGGGCCCTTAGCGCCCCACTCAACGTGAATTTCATTTGTGGGCGCGTTGTTGGCGGATTGGCGCCTGAACGTTATACGCGTTCCATCGGCGGCAGCGTACTTGATTACCCCTGGTTCCCTTGTGTCGATCTTGGTCCAATCGCCTCCGGTGTTGCGTACGGCGCGCCAATAATCACGCATCCCTGCAAAGTGGCCGCCCGGCTCATAGGCAACGAAGTCCTTTTCGAGCGGAGGTCGGTTAAGCTTGTCCGGTGTAGAGCCCTGCAAGATCCGTTCGACTGCGCCGCGTACTTTTGGCGTCTTGATGTGATCGAGCCGGTCCGTCAGTTCCTTCGGGAACGTTCGCGGATCGCCGAGCGGCGGTATGCGGGGGTCGCGCGAAGGCGCGCCCTTGCCCGGTCCGCCGGGCTTGCGCGTCATCGCGCCGAGCGCGGCGCCGAAGCCGGCGGCGCCGCGTCCGGCACGCGGAATCGCACCGCCATCGACCAGCAAGTAGGCGTGCCGGAAATAACGCAGGTCTGGCGTTTCGGTGGCGAGGTCGATCAGGCGCCCGGGATCGTCGGCGAGTTTCGGATCGGCGCCGAGACGCTCGACTTCTCGCGCGAAGGCGAGTTCCTGGGGCTTGAACCACGCCGAGGCTTCGTCGGGAAACAAGCGCATGGTTTCGGCGAGCGCCCGGGCCGCAGCCAGGCGATCGGCGGGATCGCGTTTGTGAAACCGGCTCCAAATGGATTAGAGGGCCGGCTCCGAAGAAGCTCCGCCTTCAAGCGCCGCCGCCGGCCAGCGGACGACGGCCTTGAGCAGGTCGGCGCTGTAAGTGAGTAGTTTCGATACCGGAAAGTCGATATTCGCATCGAAGGCCCGCTTGACCGCCGCGAGATCGCCCACCGCCGCTGAGAATGTGGCGATGATCGCAGGTTCTGCGGCGAAGATGGAAAAATTCGTGTGATGAGAGTAAGTCGCCCAGCGTAGATCGAGATCGAATGTTGCCCAGCCGTTGCCAATGCTGGATAAGCGCAAAGCGCGAGAAGCGCATTCGATGTGCTCTAATGTCAACGAAAAGATAGCCGCGATTGGGCGGGTATAGTTCGTGTCCGCATGAAATGGGCACGCGATCGGCGTCATAATGGCAGGCTTACTCCCTGCGGCGGTGGCTGTTTTCAGCCAAGCGTTCCAAGCACGAGCGGAAACGATGTCGTTTTCGTCGGCTTCGATCCAAGACTCCGGAACATCGAAGATTGCCCCGTCGAGATCGTAGGGAAGGCCGATTTCGGGCCAATGGGCATGGCGAAAAATTCGCTTGTCGCGGTCGCTGGCCAGATCGTCAAATTGAGCCCCAGTGAACAGTTTGTCGACAAAGGGCTTACATCGCGCGTCGTACAAATCGTTGTAGAGAAATTCGATTTCATCGCTATCGGTCATTTGGCGTCACCGCTGTCATTCATATCGTACTTTCAGTCGTGTCGGATTCTTGGCGCCCCACTCGATCTGAATTTCGTTAATCGGCTCTCTGCCGGACATTTGGCGCCGGAATATGATACGGGTTCCATCGGCGGCCGAGTAGATCAACACCTTCAGGTCTCTATCGACTGTGACTTTCTTCCAGTCCCCGCCAGCGCGATGCACGGCGCTCCAATAGTCGCGGAAGGCAGTGTCGGGCCGGCCAGCCTTGTATGTCACAAAATCCTTGGCGAAATCGGCGCGATTCGATTTGTCAGGCGTTGCGCCCTGCATGAGCCGCTCGACCGCGCCGCGTACTTCTGGCGTTTTGATGTGATCGAGCCGGTCCGTCAACTCCTTCGGAAAGCTGCGCGGTTCGCCGAGCGGCGGTATGCGGGGGTCGCGGGGCGGCGTGCCCTTGCCGGGCCCGCCGGTTGCACCGCCGGGCTTGCGCGTCATGGCGCCGAGCGCGGCGCCGAGACCGGCCGCGCTGCCGGCGCGCGGAACTATGCCGCCATCGACCAACAAAATAGGCGTGCCGGAAATAACGCAGGTCTGGCGTTTCGGTGGCGAGGTCGATCAGGCGCCCGGGATCGTCGGCGAGTTTCGGATCGGCGCCGAGACGCTCGACTTCTCGCGCGAAGGCGAGTTCCTGGGGCTCGAACCACGCCGAGGCTTCGTCGGGAAACAAGCGCATGGTTTCGGCGAGCGCCCGGGCCGCAGCCAGGCGATCGGCGGGATCGCGTTTGTGGAACCCACTCCGAATGGCGTCGAACAGGCCGTTCGAGAGAATGCCGCGCGACTTCGAGGCATCGAGAAAAGCCTCGATCTCCGCGCTGTGCGGCAGACCAAGGCCGCGCGTCTTGCGCCGAAATTCGAGGACCTCTTCATTGACTTCGCGTTCAAGCGTCTTGCGCTCGTCGGGGCCGATCTGCCTGGGCTTTTCCTGGCCGGCGGCGGATTGCTGCGTATTCGGATCGTCCAAGTCGAGATCGAACAATTTCTCGTCGAGACTTGATCCTGTTTTGTTCTTTTTGGGTTTTGGATCGCGGCCTTGGGGCTTGATCGCCAAATCCGGATTCTCCGCCAAGGTGTCGCCGGTCGCGACGCGATCGTCGGCCAGCATTATTCGCGGCTTGTCGGTGCCCGGATCGTAGCGAAGGTTTCGCGTGGGCGGCGTCGTTTCGCGCCAAAGCAAATCGGCCGCTCCATCGGTGCCGCCGTCATTGCTCGCTGCGCCGGCTTTTGTCTTCGTGGGCTCGGCACCGTCGAAAGCACCGAATTTTAGCGGCCTTGGCTCGGTGCGCCGGAGCTTGCCCGTGGCGTCATATCCGGCGTCGGGATAGGCCGTTTCGAAGGCCTTGGTGACGTTGGCGACAAAGACCGGGTCGCGCTGGCGCCAGTAGCGCTCGTCGGCGACAAGCTCCTTAAGCTTTGTCTTGGTCGCTTCGATGCCTTCCGCATCGCCGGGTTCGTCGTCGAAAGACGGCGTCGGCGCGTCGTCGTCCGTGGATCGATCCGATAGGACCGGCGGGCCGCCGCCGGGCGCGTCCCACGGTTCCTGCTCGGCCGGATCGTCGGGATCGAAACCTGGGCGCGGGCGGTAATAGCTGTGTCGCATTGGGATGTGTCCATTCTCAGGGGTTGGTGGTGGGCGCGCCGGCCGCCTCGTCTTTATCGAAGGCCGGCCGCGCGCCGTGTTTGAGCAGGAGCGCGTGCAGGCCGTCGGGGCGGAGGGGGGCGCGGCGCAGGCCGAGGAGGTGGGCGATGACGGTGACGCAGGTCGCGAACAGGCGCGGCCGGGCCGGCGCCTTGCCCTGGGCGCGGGCGCGCAGGATGCGGCCGTCGCGCGACCAGATTTCGGCCACCATGCGGTCGATGGCGTGCCCGGGCAGCGCGCGCAGCACGAAGCCTTCGAGCGTCGGATCGAACAGGATCCAAACGCCCGCCGAAGGGTCGTAGGCGAATGCGAAAACGTGGCGGAAGCCCTTGCGGCAGAAGCGATGCCACCACAGATTGCAGCCGTAATCGACGAAGGCCACGAACCATTCCTCGAGATACGGCAGCGGCGCCCCGGCGCGGTTCATCGTAACGTCCTTTCCGAAGATGAGAGTGGGAAGTCAACCACGGAGGCACGGAGCCATGGAGAAGCTGGTATGCGCCGAAGGCGCGGTTTGTTTCTCTCGGAATCTCCGTGCTTCCGTCGGATATCGATCCTATTTCGCGCCATGACGCCGGATGTCCCTCGTTAGCGGTCGAACGAGCGCAGCCGCGACCAGCCGCGCTCGATCTTCGGTTGCATGATTTTCGGCCGCTCCGGATCGATCGGCGCCAGGAGTTGCCGTCCCTCGCCGGCGCCGAGCGCCATGTATTGCAGCGCATCGGCGATATGCGAGGCAGCGTTCTTGAAAGGCACCTCGTCGAAGCGCTCGCCCGCGCCCTGAATGCGCTTGTATTGATAATCGCCGGCCAACGCGGCGGCGAGGCGGACGCAGGCGGGCGACAGCGTGAGGCGCGGCCGGCCCTCGGGCGCCGCGGCGAGCAACTCCTCAACCGCGCCGATGCGGATGACAGGATCGTTCGACGGCGCCGGACGGATGGCAAGTCCGGCGGCGCGGAACATGAGGAAGGGCGAAATGTCGTCCGCTTCGGCGAGATTCTGCCCGGCCGGGTCGCCGAACAGGCGGCAATCCAGGCCCGGAAAGCGCTCGGCAAGAAAGCGTTTCAGGAGTCCGGCGAAAGTTTTGGCGCCGACATCCTCGGCGGTCAGCTCGCCCAGGATGCGCCAGCGGTCGAAGATGCGCTGGCCCATCACCGCCGCCGGCGTGCGGCCGAAATCGATGCCGACGAAGAGCGGATGACCCGCCATCGCCGTCAACGCCTCGCGCGCCATGTGGTGCTCCTCGCGGAAACCCGGCCACACCGGCTTGCCGGCGGCAAGCAGCGCCGGCTTGTTGAGCAGGTTGACGCGGATCCAGGCCCGGCTCTTGCCCTGCAGCAGGCGCTCGTAATAGCCGTCGGGCAGCCAGCGCCGATTTTCGGCTTCCTGGTTTGCGCGATAGCGGCGGACCTGGCCGTCGGCGCCGGTTTCCTCGATCATGGCCGGCGGCTGGCGGTGGATCGACCAGCCCTCGGGCCGCTGCATGGCGCGGCGCTGCTCCTCGGTGAGATTGTCGGGCAGCGGCGCCTGGCCGCTCATCACCGTAAACCAGTGGTCGATGCGCGCCGGGTTGGTGTCGCCGATGATCTGGGCGCGGAAGCAGCCGCCGTCCTTCTTGGGCGGGAATCGTCCCACGATGGCGCTGGCGTCGTCGATGATGCGGCGCGGGATCTCGCGGAACTCGTTGAACCAGATGTCGGAGATTTCCGAGGACAGCAGCTTCTTGGCATCCTCCTCGCGGTCGAGCGCGAGAAAGACGATGTCCCAGCGCAGCGGGCCGATGCGAATGCGGTATTCGAAGGGCTTGTCCCACTTCATCGTGCCGTGATGCGGTTCGGCCAGCACGGCGAGCCAGGTCTGCACCGTCGTGCGCTTGAGCTCGTCGAAGGTGTTGCGCACAACGTAGGAGCGGCGGCGCGCGATGCCGTCCGGTCCCGGCGGCTGGCGCGCGGCATTGAGCAGCAGCTTGTGCACGCTCGCCGTACTCTTGCCCGAGCCGCGCGGGCCCTGGATCAGCACCGTGTCGGCGGGATCGACCAGGTAGCGCGCCAGCACCGCGCCCGAAGGGACGATGGAGAACGCGGGCGAGAGGGCGGCGGCCGGATCATGCGATGCGGCGGCGGGCGGCGGGCAAGTTTGCGGCTCGGACATGGCCGCATTGTGCCCGAAGCAATTAATTCCGCACCGTACAGGATAAATCCCTTGGTACGGAATTCCACGAAGGGGTCAGGCCCCTCGCGAGGGGCAGGGGCCAGGGCCGCTTCGGCCTAGTCCGCGGCGCCGAGCGCGCAGCCGGCGGTTTGCATCGCGCACCAGGACTCCTCGTTGAGCCAGCCCTCGACGCGGCCTTCGGAGGTCGCGATGCTGACGCGCAGCGAGCGCTCGCGGCAGGCCAGTGGCGCGGCGGCGACGGCGCGCTTGACGATGCCGGCGATGCCGAGCGAGCCGTCGGGCCCGGCATAGAGCCGCGACTCGCGCCGCACCAGGACGCGGATGCGGCTGCGATGGATATAGGATTCTCCGGTCCAGTCCGGCGTCTTGCTGCCCGCATCCTCGCGCCCGGCTTCGACGACGCGGTACCACTCGCCGGACTGGCCCGAGATGGCGAGGGTATGGCCGAGGTGGCGGCCGGGGATTTTATCGCTCGGCCACATGGCCAGGCGCTGCACGACGGGCGAACGCGCGTTCGGCGCCGCGTGCAGCCGTGCCCCGGCCGGGTCGCGGTCGGCAACATAGGCCTCGAAGGCGCAATCGCGGATCTGCGCGCGGGCGTGGCCCGCCAGCATCAGGACAGCGGCCGCGAACACGTACGAGGCGGCGCGGTGTATTCGCATCGGGGTGGCCTCCTTGGCGGCGGGCGCCGAGCTTAGCCGCGCAATTGTTAATCGCGCGCTAAGCAGCGAAGATTTCTGGCCTCGCCGCGCGCCGCCGACTAATCTGGCGCGATCGTAACCAGGGGAACCACGACATGCGCCGTATCGACCGCGTCATCCTGCTCTTTCTTGCCACCGGCGTCTGGGCCTGCGTCGGCAACGAGGTGCTGAAGCCGACCGTCGCCGTCTCGCAGCTCATTCCGGGCCGCATCGAGGGCTGCCGCATCAGCGGCGAGTTGAACGGCTTCATCAAGGTCAATCACAACACGGTGGGCGATTTGGCCAGCAAGTTCGACGCCGTCATTCGCTGCTAGGCATACCGGCGCTGCTAGGCGGGCCGGCGCTGCCAGGCGCGGCGGGGCCGGGGACGACCGCAACCGGCGATTGTGCCGCCAGGGTCTCGGCGACATCGGCCGGCACGACGACCTGGACCTGGATCGGTGGCTGCGGCGTCGCGGCCGCGTCGGCGCCGGGCGCGGGGCGGGCAGGTTCGAGGCGCGCGCGGATGCCGACCTGGGCCAGCGCGTCCTTGGCCAGATCGGCGCGGACATTTTCCGACGCGGCGCCGGACAGCAGATCGACATAAATCTGTGAGGCCAGCGCCGCGATGGCGAAGCGGTGGCGTTCGCGCAGTTGCTCGATCAGCACCGCGCCGGAGGCGGCCTCGAGCCGCCGATCAGCGGTTGCTGCCCCAGGTGCGGCGGTAGCGCGGCGTCGTCTTGGCGGCGCCGATTTCGGGCTCGGGCGGCGCTTGGTCTCGCGGTTGCGCTTCGTCATGCGGTGTCTCCTCGGCAGTTGCGGTTGCGGGCCCGGAACGCGGGCGGTGGGGCGGCAGGCGTTCGGCAATCAAAAGCGTCAAGACGGGCACGGCGGGGCCGCGGCCGCTGTCTTTGTCGGGGCGCAGCGGGCGGCGCGGCGCGGCGGTGTCGGCGCGCGGCGCCGCGGCGGCGCTTTCGGTGACGCGGCGGCGCGGCGTGCGGCGATTGGCGAGGTCGATCTCGCAGCCCAGCGCATTGGCCCATTCGATCAGCGCCGCGAGCGAGGGCTGGCGGTGGCCGCGCTCGAAATGCCCGGTCAGGCTGCTCGACCAGCCGATCGCGCCGTCGAGTTCGGACTGGGTCCAGCCGATCTCGATGCGCCGCGCGATCAGGAATTTGACCAGGGCGTCGATCTGCGGGCGATAGATGTTCGGACCGATCGTCATGCCGTCTCTCGCGACGATCCTGTTTTGTTCTCGCCGAAGAATAATGGGAAAAAAGCATCTGTCAATGGGAAAAATAATCTCTGGCGCCCGAGCCCCGTTTGTGGGATATATCCCCAATGAGCCTCGCAACCAACATCGCTCGCCGCATGACGGCGGCCGGGCACAACCAGAAGAGCCTGGCGCGCGCCGCCGGTCTCAACGAAACCGGCGTGCGCGACATCCTGATCGGGCGCTCCAAGCATCCGCGCGTCGATACGTTGGGCAAGATCGCGAAATCCCTGGGCTGCACCGTCGCCGACCTGACCGATGGCGGCGCGGCGGCGGGCGATCCGGCGGCGAACGTCCTGCCCGGCGTCGAGGCGCCGCTGCCGGCAATGGGCAAAGCCGACGTGCCGGTGCACGGCACGGCGATCGGCGGCGCCAAGGGCGATTTCGCGTTCAACGGGCAAACGGTCGATTACGTCCGCCGCCTGCCGGGCATTTCCGAGCGCAAGGAAATTTTCGCCATTTTCGTCGCCGGCTCGTCGATGGAGCCGTGGCGCTTCCCGGGCGATCCGGTCTATCTCGATCCGCACCGGGCTCCGCGCGTCGGCGACCATGTCGTGGTCGAATGCGTGGGCCGCGACGGCGAGGCGGGGCCGGCCTTTTTGAAGCGCCTGGTCGCGCGCAGCGGTAACAAGCTGCGCCTGGCGCAGTACAATCCGCCCAACGACAAGATCGAGATCGACGCCAAGCGCGTCAAGCGGCTGTATCGCGTGATCGATTGGAGCGAACTGGTCGGCATCTGACGCCGCGTGGCGCCGCCGCTACGCGACAAAGAATGCGGCGAATACCAGGAACACGGGCGCCGCCGCGACGAGCGCCAGGGCGTAAGCAAAGGCGCCGGCGGCAATGCGGCCGATGCGCCCGGAAAGCGTGTGTTTTTCGAACATGTGGGTGACCTGCGCCATGTAGGGGTTGATCCGATGGCGCGAACGATGCCATGGCGCCGCCGGAGCCGCAGTTGCCCGCTTCACACGGAGTCGGTGACGGCCGTCACAAGCGCGCGGCTTTCAATCCAGAACTTCGCTGGCGCGCATGAGCACGGCGGGCGGGACAGCGAGGCCGAGTGCAGTGGCGGTCTTGAGGTTGACCACGAGGTCGAACTTGGTCGGCTGCTCGACCGGCAGGTCGGCGGGCTTGGCGCCACGCAGGATCTTATCGACGAGGGCCGTCGCTTGGCGGAATTGATCCGGGATGTTGGCGCCATACGCGACCAAGCCGCCGGCCTCGACGTCCTCGCGTAGCGCATAGACGACAGGGAGCCGGTGCTTGGCGGCCAATGCGATCGTTTCTTTGCGCAGCGTGATCATCAGGGCATCGAGCGTGCGGATGACACCGCCGGCGCGGGCACGAACCGCTTCGGCGAAGGCGGACTCCAAGTCGGCGAGGCTGCGCACCGGAAGAATTGGGCGAAGCTCGATCCCAAGGACGCGGGCGGCCGCCTCGCCGAACTGGAGTTGAGGCGCGGTATTGGGATTATCGGGGTTTACAATGACCGCGAACCGCGTCGCCGCCGGGACAAGTTCCTTGAGAATTTCCAGCCGCTTCCCGGTAAGCTCGGCACCGATGTTCGTAATCCCTGTGATATTGCCGCCCGGCCGGGCGAGACTCTGGACAAGGCCGACACCCACGGGGTCGGCGACCAAGACCATGACGATCGGTACGATCGATGTCGCGGCCTTGGCCGCCACGTTCGCCGGTGTCGTCGCGACAAGGAGCACGTCCGGCCGAAGTTCAAGGAGTTCCCGCGCCAGGACGGCGAGGCGCTCCATTTTCCCATCGGCGAAGCGCAGGTCCAGGACCCAATTCTGCCCCTCGACGTACCCCAATGCGCGCATGCCCTCGCGAAAGGCATCGAGGAAAGGCTTGCTCGCCGCCGCGCCGGTTCCGGAGAGGTGCGCGACGCGAAAAACTTTCCCCGCCGGCTGTGCCGCGAGTGCGAATGGCGCAAGTGCGAATCCGGTGCCGATCGCGCTCAGAAGATTTCGACGCGTGTTCATTCGATTACCTCATTGGCACGGACGAGCAACGACTGCGGTATGGTTAGGCTCAGCGCCTTTACGGTCTTCAGGTTGATCACCAGCTCAAATCTAACCGGGAGCTGCACTGGAAGCTCGCTCGGCTTGGCGCCGCGCAGGATGCGATCGACATATGCCGCCGCGCGCCGATAGTGATCGATCAGGTCGATTCCGTAGGACAGCAGGCCGCCGAGTTCTGTGTAAAAACGGTAGGGATAGACAGCGGGGACACGGTGCCGAGCGGCGAGCGCGGTAATCTCCCCGCGATGGGCACCCGTGAAGGCCTCGGGCATCACGATGACACCGCCGTTCGGCTTGCGCGCCTGCACGGCGATGGCGGATTCGAGCGCCGCGACATCGCGAATCGGTGCCGCAATCGCCTCCACGTCATGGGACGAAGCAGCGGCCTTGAACGGGTTCAAGTAGTAGTCGGCATAGGTGGCCGTCGCCGGATTGAACAGGAAGGCAACGTCGGAGACACGCGGCGCGATCTCCTTGAGCAGCTCGAGCCACTTGCCGCCGAGCGAGCCTTCGAGATCGATGAAGCCGGTGACATTGCCACCCGGCCGCGCAACGCTTGTGACCAAGCCGCGGCCGACCGGATCGGAGGACTGAAAGAAAACGATCGGGATGGAGCGCGTATGTTGCAGCACCGCCGCGGTCGCGGGCGTGTTCTGCGCAACGATGATGTCGGGCTTGAGAGCAACGAGCTCGATTGCAAATCGTTGCATGAGCGCCGCGTCGAGTCTCGGCCAGCGATACTCGATGCGAATGTTGCGGCCGTCGGCCCAACCGAGCGCGTCGAGGTCGGACAGGAATGCAGCGAGGCGGGTCCGCCCTTCGCGGTTGTTCTCGTCAACCGTCATCATCACCCCGATCCGCCGGATCCGATCGGGTTGCTGCGCGCGCGCAGCGAGCGGGCCGATCGCCGCTGTGGCTGCGGCGACGGCGATGAAATCGCGCCGCCTTATTCGATGACGGGTCATCATTCGATGACGGGTCATCATTCGATGACGGGTCATCATTCGATGACGGGTCATCATTCGATGACCTCGTCGGCGCGCACCAGGATCGAGGTCGGCACCGTGATGCCGAGCGCTTTGGCAGCCTTGAGGTTGATGACCAGCTCGAACTTGGTCGGCTGCAGCACCGGCAGGTCCGCCGGCTTGGCGCCCTTGAGGATCCGGCCCGCGTAGACGCCCGCCTGGCGGTACAGGTCGGCGAGGTCGGTGCCGTAGCTCATGAGGCCGCCCGCATCGGGAAATTCGCGAAAGGCATAGAAGGCCGGAATGCGGTGCCGCGCCGCCAGCGCCACGAGCCGCGCGCGCTCGCTCATGAAGACAGGATTGGCGCCGACCAAGAGCGCGCCCGCGCGCTGGCGCAGGATCGTCGCGAAGGCCGCATCGAAGTCGCGCTCGCTGCCGGCGCTCACGACCAGGATCGGCTGGCCGGCGGCGCGCGCCGCATCCTGGACTTCGATCAACAATTGCTTGCCCGTGGGCGTCGTCTGGTCGATGAGCACGGCGATCACCGAAGCCGCGGGCACCAGCTCGCGCAACAGCCCGAGCCGTTTGGCGGTCAGCTCGACGGCGATGTTGATGACGCCGGTCGCATTGCCGCCGGGCCGGCCGAGGCTCGCGACGAGGCCCAGCTTCACCGGATCGTCGCCGCCGGTGAACACGATGGGGATCGTCGCGGTTGCCGCCTTGGCCGCGAGCGCCGGGTGCGACCCGCCGGTCGCGGCGATGAGCGCCACGCGGCGGCGAACCAGGTCTTCGGCCAGCGCCGGTAGGCGGTCGTTCTGTCCCTCCGCCCATCGGTATTCGATCGCGACGTTCTGGCCTTCGACATAGCCGAGTTCGTTCAACCCGCGGCGGAACGCTCCGACCATATGCGCGAATGCCGCGGGCGAGCCGCTGTTGAGAAAGCCGATCACCGGCATTGCCCACTGCTGCGCGTGTAGAGCGAGCGGCCAGGCGACGGCCGCGCCGCCGAGCGAGGCGAGAAGCTGCCGCCGCCTTGTTCGATGACGGGTCATCACTCGATGACGGGTTATCATTCGATGACCTCGGTGGCGCGCACCAGGATCGAGGTCGGCACCGCGATGCCGAGCGCCTTTGCGGTCTTGAGGTTGATCACCAGTTCGAATTTGGTCGGCTGCTCGACCGGCAGGTCGGCTGGCTTGGCGCCCTTCAGTATCTTGTCGACGTAGACCGCGGCCTTGCGATATTGGTCCGCCACGTCTTGCGCGTATGCTAGCAGGCCTCCGTCCTCGGCAAAGGGCCGGACCGGCGAGGCCGCCGGGAGGCGATGGCTGAGCGCCAGATCGATGGCGCGCTTGCGCGGCAGGCTCGGCTGGACGATCGCGGCCGCAACCCGCTCGCGCTTCATGGCCATGAAGGCGGCATCGAACTCGTCCACCCCGCCGATCATGATGGTCTGGATTTCGATACCGAGCATGCGCGCCGTGAGCTGGATTTGCGCGAGGAAGGGCGTGGTGAACGGATCGGCCGGATTTGCCAACACCCCGACGCGGCGCGCCGCCGGCAGCAGCTCGCGGATCAGCTCGAGGTTCTTTCCCGCCAATTCGGCGGTCACGCCGGCCATCCCGGTGAGGTTGCCGCCTGGCCGGGCGAGGCTGGCGATTAGGCCCGTGCCGACGGGATCGCCCGCTGACGCCATGACGATGGGAATCGTGGCGGTCGCGTGCTTCGCCGCCGCGACCGCCGGTGTTTGTACCGCGACGATGATGTCAACCTTGAGCCGGACGAGGTCCGCCGCCAGACCGGCGAGCAAATTCGGTTTGCCGTCTGCCGAACGGAATTCGAACAGGACTCTGCGCCCTTCGACATAGCCGAGCTCGCGCAAAGAGTTCCGGAACAGCCTCCAAAATGGCTCCGGATTCCCGACGATGAGGACGCCGATTCTCGGCACCTTGGGTTGCTGCGCACGCCCGGCACGCGGTCGCGCCAAAGCCGCGGCGCCGACAATCGCGATGAAACTTCGCCGCCGCACCTTTTTCTCCCGCCATAGAGTTGGCTGCGTGGTTGGAAAAGCATAGCACTTGGGTCGTGGCCGCGATATGGGATCGCGTCGCCGATCCCGGCGCGGCGCGCGTTTGCGGCGCTGGCGGCTTATGGCAATGTCGCGCCGATGGCGGGGATCGGGATGGGGACGGGCGAAGGGGCGGCGCCGCGGCGCGCGTGGCTGTCGGCGCTGGGCGTGGCGCTGCTGCTGCAGACGACGACGTCGCTGCTGCTGCGCACGATTCCCGTGCTCGGACCGGAGATCACCGCGGCGGCGCGCTTGCCGTCCGAATGGATCGGCCATCTCTCCGGCATTCATGCCGCGGGCTCGATCGCCTTCATGCTGGTCGGCTCGGCGGTCCTGCTGCGCTTCGGTCCGGTGCGGACCTCGCAATGCGGCGTCGTCGCCGGCGCCATCGCGATCGCGGCGATGACGGCGGGCGAATGGCCCATTCTGGTGCTGGCCGCCGTGCTGCTCGGCATGGGCTATGGGCCGGCGCCGCCCTCGGGCAGCGAAATATTGGCGCGCCATGCGCCGTCCGGCCATCGCAGCCTCATCTTCTCGATCAAGCAATCCGGCGTGCCGTTGGGCGGTGTGCTGGCGGGCCTCATCGTGCCGCCGGCGATCCTCGCCTTCGGCTGGCAATGGGCCGCCGCAATCATGTCCGCGCTCGCCGTGATCGCGGTGGCGGCGATCGAGCCGCTCCGCAAGCGCTTCGACGGCGACCGCGCGCCCGCGAACCATCCGGCGCGGTCCATCTCCTTCGCGCGCCTGTTCTCGCCGGGCAATCTGCGGGCCCCGTTCGCCGCCTTGTTCAGCACCCGCGGCCTGCTGCCGCTCACCGCCGGCTGTTTCCTGTTTTCCTCGGTGCAAGGCTCCTTCATCGCGGTTTTCGTGTCCTATCTCATCGCCGAGGTCGGATTTTCGCTCGCCGTCGCCGGCGCGGCCTTTTCGGCCACGCAGTTCGCGAGCTTCGGCGCGCGCGTCGCCATGGGTTGGGTCGCGGACCGCATCGGCTCGGGCATCGCGACTCTCGGGATTCTCGCGCTCTTGTCCTTCGCCGCGATCGGCCTTGTGGCCGCGATCGGTCCGCACTGGTCTTTCGCGGCGCTGCTCGCCGCCGCGACTTTCGCCGGTTTCGCCTCGACGAGCTGGAACGGCGTCTATCTCGCCGAGGTCGCGCGCTTGGCGCCGCTCGGCCAGATCGGCGACGCCACCTCGGGTTCGACGATTTTTATTTTCCTGGGCTATTTCTTCGGCCCCATCGTCTTCGCGCTCGGCGTCGCGCTGCTCGGCAGCTTCGCCGCCGCCTTCGTCGGACTTGCCGCGATGCCGCTCCTGTCGCTGCCCTTTTTCGTTTTCGCCTGGCGCGCCGAGCGGCGGCGGGTCGCGCGGTAGAGCCGTGCGAGCCGCTCCGGGATTGTTCCCATTTTGTTCTTGACACTGGGAATAATCCCAGTAGACTTCCGGTCGCTCCAACGGAGGTCAGCCATGCTCGACGCCAGCAACCGGATGCGCCGCCTCGATTTCCTGGCCGCGCAGTACGACGGCCCGATCCCGCCGGCGGCGCTGGAAGCGGCGCGCACCGGGCGCGCCGACGCGTTGGTGACGCAGGAAATGCGCGCCAACATGGCGTTGCTCGCCATGCTGTCGCGCGACGCCGTCGCGTCCGGCAAGGCGCACCGCGCGCGCGGCGACTACATCGCCGCCGGCCGCGCCTTCGAGCGCGCCTTGGGCTATGCCCGCGCGCTGCGCGCCTATCGCGCGCCGTGGAAATCCCATTGCCTGATGCGCAAAGCCGCGCGGACCGCGGCGGACCGCGCCGCGCCGCGTTAGGACAATGGGCGCGCCCGATCGAGACGGGGCGGGAGGCTTCACGCTCAATCGCACCGAGGAATTTGCGCGTGATCTCGACAAAGTCCACGGCCGTGACTGCGCGCACGAGACGACCGCCATTCGCAAGGTGCCCGTCGCCGGCGGCGCGATCCAGCTCCGCCGGCAATGCCTCGCCTGCGGCGAGTTGATCGGCACCGCCATTGCCAAAGCGGCGGCGCCGGAAAATCCGCCGCTCTACGACGAAGCATTGCGCGCGCGGTCGCGTGCGGCGCACGCCGATGCGCGGCGCGCCATCGAGCAGCGCCACGCCCTGATGCAGCAAGCGATGCGTGCGGAACGGTCGGGCTGGTACCGTGCCTATCTCAAGACGCCGCAATGGCGCGACCGGCGCGAGAAAATTCTGCGGCGCGCCGGCGGATGGTGCGAAGGCTGCGGCACCCGGCCGGCGACCGAGGTCCATCATTTGAGCTATGCGAACGTGTTCGATGAATTCCTGTTCGAGCTGGCGGCGCTGTGCGCGGCGTGTCACCGGCGCGTGCATGGCAGGGCGGATGATGTTTGTTCATGAATCTGAGTTCCGGGATCAGCCGCGGGCCCGCCGCAGCCGGTCGCCCAACGGCCCGGTCAGGGCCACGCCGGCGCTGGCCAGCGCCATCCCGAGCCAGGCCAGCGGCGGGATCGGTTCGCCGAGCAGGATCCAGGCGGTGATCGCGGTGGCCGGCGGCAACAGGAAGAACAGGGCCGAGACGCGCGCGACTTCGCCGCTGCGCACCATGGCGAGATAGAGCGAGATTGCGATCAAGGAATTGGCGATGACGAGATAGGCGAGGGCGCCGGCGAAGGCGCCGCTCCACGCGACCGTCATGCGTTCGAAAGCGAGCGCGAGCAGTAAGGTCGGAACGAAGCCGACGGCGTATTGAACCAGGTTTGCCACCACGGGATGCGCGCCCTGGCTCGGGTCGGAGGCCGGCGTCGCCATGAAACGCTTCTCGTAAAGCGTGCTCGCGACGATGGCGGCGAGCGCGCCGACGCCGCAAGCCAGGCTCGCGACCAACGTCGCCTCGATCGACGAGCGCGCCAGGATGACGAGCGCGGCGCCGGCAAGGCCGAGCGCTAGGCCGAGCCAGCGCAGGCCATCGACGCGTTCGCCGGCGATCGAGGGAGCCAGCACGGCGATGCAGATCGGCTGCAGCGACAAGATGAGCGCCAGGCTTCCGGCGCTCAAGCCGAGATCGACCGAGACGTAGATCAAACCGAAATAGGCGAACTGAAACGCAAAACCGACGGCGACCAGATGGCGCCACACCGCAGCGCGGCGCGGCAGCGCCGGCCGGATCGCGACGAACAAGGCGGCCAGGATGGCGAGCACGAAGGCGTAGCGCAGCGCCAGAAACGTCATCGGTTCGGCCGAGGCGACGCCGAGCTTGGCCACCGGCACGCCGGTCGCCCACAGCGCGAGAAAAATGGCGGGCGCGGCGCGCAGCCATAGCGGGGCGGCGATCGGCGGGCTTGATCGATCTTGGACGTGCGGCATGATCGAAGCTTGTGGCACGAATTCCGGCTATTATCGCCCTGCAAATTTGCGCTGCGACACCCGCGCCGACTATTGCGCCGCGATGCAGGGATCGCTGAATCGATATTTCGGCGTCGTGCCGCGACCCTGCGGATCGGCCAATTGGATGACATCGTCGCAACGCGATGGCAGGCCGCCCTCCGCCATGGGCAACGACGAGATCGGGCGGCTGAAGCGCCGCGCGCGGCGGCGCGATCCGGCCGGGCTGTGACGGCTGTCACACAAAAAGTGCCGCCCGTTGTGAACCCGTGCACAGAGCTTCGGGCGCCATTCAGCTAAGGTTCATCCAGTTACGAACTGCACCGCAAACCGAGAGAAAGGATCACGACCATGTTCAACGTCAAAACCATCGCCCTCGCCACCGCCGCTATCGCCGTGCTCGCGGCGCCGGCCAGCGCCCGCCCGAATGTCGGCGACGCAACCGCGCGCACCTGCATGGGCGTCGTCTGCATGAAGAGCTTCGAGACCGTCGATCGCAACGAATTCGAGCGCAAGATGCGCTTCTCCTATCGCGGCCGGATGGACGTGAAGTACTACAAGATCACTTACGTCGATCTGAAAACGGGCCTGACGACGCGGTTCGTCAACGTCATCGCCGACAGCACCAGCTTCGAAAGCCACAACTGGGCCATCAAGGTGACGCCGAACCAGACCTACAAGTTCAACGTCAAGGCCTGCACGGCCGCCAATGTGTGCACCACGACCGGCCGTTTCACCTTCAAGACGCGCGCCTAGCCGCCCAACAAAGCTTCTCGCGACCCGCCCGGCCCTCGCAAAAGCGACGGCCGGGCGCTTTCGTTGGCGGTAAGAACGACATACGCAGGCCACTGGCGGCGCCTCCCCGCGATATTTTCGAGAAATTTCAAGCCGGGTGTGATGGCGGACACAGCCCGGCCGGCCGCGTTCAGCTACGGTTCACGCGAACTTCGAGCCGAACGGTCAAACCGCCGGGCTTCGAAGGTTTCCGCCGTCAATCTCCAGGAAAGGAAAGCGACCATGTTCAATCTCAAGACACTCGCCCTTGCCGCCGCCGCCATCGCCACGCTCGCGGCGCCTGCCAGCGCCCGCCCGAATGTCGGCGACGCGACTGCACGGACCTGCAGCGGCGTCATCTGTATGAAGAGCTTCAACACCGTCGATCAGAACGATTTCGCGCGCAAGATGCGCTTTTCCTATCGCGGCCGGATGGACGTGACGTACTACAAGATCACTTACGTCGATCTGAAGACGGGCCTGACCACGCGGATCGTGAACGTCATCGCCGACAGCAGCAATTTCGAGAGCCGCAATTGGTCGATCAATGTTTCGCCGAGCCAGACCTACAATTTTAAGGTCAAGGCCTGCACCGCGGCCAATGTCTGCACCACGACGGGCCGTTTCACGTTCAAGACGCGCGCCTAGTCGCCGAACCAAGTCGCCGAACGATCCGCCCGGCCCTCGCGCAAGCGACGGCCGGGCGAATTCGTTGCGGGCGCGACTGCTATGCCACGTCTTAGATAGGCTGCGTTTGCTTGTTGAGCACGCGCTCGCGCGAAAAGCGCGCAATCGCCGTCGTGCCGGCGCCGAGCCGGCTCTCGAGGACCAAGCTGCCGCCGTGCAACAGCATCAGGCTGCGGCTGATCGACAGGCCGAGTCCCGTGCCGCCGCGCGCGCGGCCGCCTTGACTTTGCCGGAATGGATCGAACACGTGCTCGATATCCGCCTCGGCAATGCCGATGCCCTGATTGGTAACGCGCAAAGCGAAAGATGCATCCGCCGCGGCGGCGGCGCTCACCGTGACGCGCCCGCCCGGCTCGGAAAACTTGACGGCATTCGCGAGCAGATTGAGCAATACCTGCTTGCGGGAGCGCGCATCGGCCCGGATCGCGGGCGCGTCGGCGCCGATGTCGATGGTCAGCGCGATGCGGCGTTCATTGGCGCGGCCCTGAATCAGCTTGCCGCAGGCGTCGGCGATCTCGGCGATATTCACCGCCTCATCGTCGAGCGTAATTTCGCCCGCCTCGATCTTGGACATGTCGAGAATGTCGCCGATGATCGAAAGCAGGTGGAGCCCGCTGCGGTGGACATTATCCGAATATTCCACATAGACAGCCGGCGCCGGGCCCATGAGCTGGCGCGCCATCATCTCGGCGGAATCCGATGATGGCGTTGAGCGGCGTGCGCAGTTCGTGGCTCATGTTTGCCAGGAATTCCGATTTGGCGCGGTTGGCCGCCACCTCGGCGTCGCGCGCGCGCCGCATCTCCTCGGCGCGGGACGTTTCGGCTGCCGTGGAGGCTTGCAGGCGCGTGTTCTCGATGCGGCCCACGCGCAGCGCCTCGACCGCGCGGGCCAAGTCGCCGATCTCGCTCTTGCGGGCGACCTCGGGAATGGTCACCGTCGTGTCGCCGGCGGTCACGCGGCGCGTCGTGTCGATCAAATGACCGATCGGCCGGGCGATGCCGAAGACGAGGATCAAGAGCGAGGCGCCGACGGCCGCCAAACCAACAATCAAGATCGTGTCCGCTATGAATTCCAGCCGGCCGGCGAGCACTCGCGCGGTGTCGACGTGTTCGCGCGATTGCGCTTCGACCCGCTCGCGCACTTGGCGGATGCATCGTTCCAGCGGCACGCGAATGTCGAGCCATTCGTCGTGCATTTGCTCGAGCAGCACGCGGTCGGCTTCGCCCTGGTTGTTCGGGAGCGCCCGGAACTTGACACGAATGCGCGCGATCAGCGGCGGCAGGGTGGCGAGCGCGTCGGCCGCGCGCGCCTCGGTGACGCCGTCGACATACGGACGCAGCCGGACGCGCGACTTGTTCCAGCGCTCAAACAATCCCTCGGCCAGGACCGGCAAGGATTGTGCGACGCCAGACGGCGTGAATATTCCGCCCGCGGTGCCGATCATAAGCCGGCTTACCGTACCGGCGTCTTCCGAGAGCCCATTGATGGCCGCGGTCGCCTCGCGGTCGCGTTCGCCGATGTTGAACATCGCTTGGGTGTGGTTGTGGACCGCGGATTTGAGCGCGATGTGCTGCGCCACCAAGACGGCGAGGACCACGGCCGTAACGATCTTGGCCCGAATTCGATATCCGTCCAAACCAGTTGGACGTTCGGCTTTGCGGACCCGCTTCCATGGTCAGCTGACGGCTAGCGTTCGACCGGTTGTTGTTGCTTGAGCCATTCGGCCCAGCCGCCGCGGAACCATTGGATATTGCTATAACCGGCGTCCACCGCTGCCTTGGCACCCTTGTAGCTTCGCCAGCCATCAATTCCATGGCTGTAGATTACGATCGCCGCGCTCTTGTCCGCGCCGAAACTCGCTATATGCGATGGCGTAATCTCCTCGTTGCGCGGCAGCACGAGATTGCGCGCGCCGGGCACATGGCCCTCGACATATTGCGCCTTCACGCGCACGTCGATAATAACGGCGGCGCCGCGATCGACGATACGGCGCAGGTCCTCGGCCGCGATTATCTGACGCCGGGCAATTCGGCTGGCGTCTCCGGCAAACCCTGTGCGGCCGCCTCGATCGCTCCAAGGCAGAGCAGTGCCGCGCCCACGAACGTCCGTATCGTCATCATCGCACCCTCCCGCTTCAGCTCAAGCGGCTGAGATTTTCATCCAATACAATGGTATCGCCCGATCGCTAATTAGAAATTAACGGTAGAATATTTGCCGCCGAGGCAATGGTCTTGCATCCTGTGGGCCGCTCGTTCGGCGCGCTTGCCGGGGGGTGCCGGAGCCTGCAACAATGCCAAGGTATTAACGCCGGGGGAGGGGACAATGCCAACAATGTCGCGCGCGGCCGATGGGTCGCCGATTGCGGATACACGCTCGGGGGCGTTGAAGGGGCGGAGCGAAGGCGGACTCGCGGTATTTCGCGGCGTGCCCTATGCGGCGGCGCCGGTCGGCGCCCTACGCTTCAAGCCGCCTGAGCCCATCAAGCGCTGGAGCGAGCCGCGCGACGCCGGCCAGCACGGCCCGATTCCGCCGCAACTGCCCTCGCGCCTCGGCGCGGTGATGGGCGATTTCAGCCGGCCGCAAGACGAGGATTGCCTCACGCTGGTCATTCACGCGCCCGACAAGCCTGCGCCGAAGCCGCGCGCGGTCATGGTCTGGTTCCACGGCGGCGCCTATATGACCGGGGCGGGCTCGCTCGATTGGTATTCCGGCGCCGGCCTGGCGAAACTGGGCGATATCGTCCATGTCGGCGTCAATCACCGGCTCGGCCTGCTCGGTTATCTCTATGCGCCCGGTGTCAGCGCCGGCAATCTCGGCTTGCGCGATCAGATCGCGGCGCTGCAATGGGTGCGCGACAACATCGCGGCGTTCGGCGGCGATCCGCGCAACGTCACGGTGGCGGGGCAATCGGCGGGCGCAAGCTCGCTGCTGGCGGTGATGGCGGCCAAGGGCGGGGCGGGGCGCGGCTTGTTCCGACGCGCCATCCTGCAGAGCGGGCCATTCGGCCTGAAGCCCATGCCGCTCGATGTCGCCGAGAAATTCGGCGCGCAGTTCGTGGCGGCGGCGGGCGGTGCCGATCGTCTGCGCGAACTGCCGTGGCAGGACATCCTGCGCATCCAGGGCGAGGTGTTGCGCGCCCAGGCGCCGCGCGTCGACGGCGCGCCGCCGTTCCAGCCGGTCGCCGATGGCGTGTTGCTGGGCGCCGATATGCTGGTGCCCGCGGTCAAGGCTGCGTCCGGCATCGATATCATGACCGGCGTGGTGCATGACGAGATGTTCGCCTTCTACGCCGCGAACGATGGCGTCAAGGCGATGGGCGACGAGCAAGTGGGCAAGATCTTCGCCGCGACCTTTGGCGCCAAGGCGCCGGCGGCGGACGCGGAATATCGCCGCCTGCGCCCGGGCGCGCCGCCGTGGCAGCGTCTCGCCGATTTCTTCACCGATCGTGTTTTCGCGGCCGGCACGCTCGATTTTGCCGAGCGGCTGGCGGCGGTCGGGCGGCCAGCTTGGCTCTACCGCTTCGATTGGGCGGCGCCGGGCAATCCGTTCGGCGCCTGCCATTGCATCGAGCTGGCGTTTCAGTTCCACGAACCGGCGAACTGGAACGCCGGCATGCTCAAGGGCGCCGACGCGGCGGAAATCAAGAACGTGGCCGGCATCGTGCAAAGCGCCTGGATCTCCTTCGCCAAGACCGGCGATCCCAACAATCCGGCCATCCCCGAATGGCGCCGCCACGAGACCAAGCAGCGCTGGACGTTCCGCATCGCCCTCACGCCGGAATCGATCGGCGACCTCTATGGCCGCGCCTGGCGCCGGCACTGGCCGGGATTGGCGGCGGCGGGCAGGTCGGCCGCCGCGAAAAAGCCGGCGAAGGCCAAGGCGAAAAAGCGCAAGCGCTAAAGCGAGCCGAAGCGCCCTACGCCCATTGCCGCCAGAAAAACCAAATCGTCAGCGTTGCGCCGACGGCGATGACGACGCGGCGCAGCCAGTGGGCGGGCATAGCATCGGCGGCGCGGGCGCCGGCCCAGCCACCAACGATCGTGCCGCACAGAATCGCCAGCGCGTGCGGCCATGAAACGGCGCCCGCCGCAACGACGACGACGATCGCGGCCACCGTCACGGAGGTCGCGAGAATATTCTTGACGGCATTCGCCTGACGCGGCTCATCGATACCGGCTATGGCCAGCACCGACAGAAGCATGATGCCGAGGCCGGCGCCGAAATAGCCGCCGTAAAGGGCCAACACCGAACAGAGAAAAAACTCGAACAGAGCGGCGCGCGATATCTTGGACGGCGCCCTCGCGTTCGCCGGCCTTGGCGCGCGGCGGGCGAGGGCGGCGCGCAGCTGCGGCCCGAACGCATAGGTCACGGTCGCGAAGAGCAGCAGCCATGGCACCAAGCCGCCGAGGACGGCGTCGCCGCCGATCACGAGCGCCAGCGCGCCGAGCGTACCGCCGGCAAGCGCCATGAGATTCCAGTAAAGGAAACGCCGGCCAAGCCCGGCAAAGTGGCGCCGCGCGGTCAGCCCAGCCGTAAGATTGGCCGGGAAACTGGCGATAGCGCCCGTGGCCACGGCCGCGACCGGACCGAGGCCGGCAAAAATCAAAGCTGGGAACGTGAAAAAACTGGATCCGCCGGCGATGGCGGTAATGAATCCGCCCAAGAGCCCGGCGGCTGCGAGTACGGCGATGTCGAATGCCGTCATGGCCGCCTATGAAGGCGCACACGCCATCGTTGCGCACGCTGCCGCAACGAAAAATGTCGAACCTGCCTCGCGCTCAAACAAGAAAACCCCCTGGCCTGCCAGGGGGCTTTGACGAGTTCAAGCCAAGTCGGCGTTAGCCGAGGACTTTCAGGTTGTCTGCGGCGCTCTTGCCGTTACGTCCGGTGATGAGCTCGTATTGGACCTTCTGACCTTCTGCCAGGTCTTCCAGTCCAGCGCGCTCAAGCGCGGAGATATGAACGAAAGCATCCGGTCCACCGCGGTCGGGTTTGATGAAACCATAGCCTTTGGTGCGGTTGAACCACTTTACAGTACCGGTATTCACAGTTGTAACCTCTTGAGACGGATTTCCCATCGGACAGCGCGCCCGGCGGGAGTCAGTCGCAACGCATGGTCTGGAGATGAGCCGGGCAACGCAAGATGGCGCAGCGGAAACTAACCCAGGACGTTCGAAAACTGGCGCAGCGATATTATGCACCTTATGACGCGAAAACAAGATCGCCGGTCGAATTCTTGCTGAATGAAAGATTAGCGAGCGCTGGGTCGACCCTTGAATAGTCATTAAAATCAACACCATGCGCCGCGGCCGGAGCGGCCCCCAAGATACGGGGTGGGGCGCCACCCGACCCGGTCGAGCCACTCGACTGTGGCGCTGGGCTGGCCAACCTGCCGGGGATATTCGGCACCATGATCGAGACCGTTCCCGCCAAGATCCCGTGTCTTGCCTTGCGGCCTCGGCGGGCGGGGCCGAGGCCGGACGATGTGCGCCGCCGATCAGCCGCGCTCGACCAACGCAAGCCGCGCGGCGAGGCCGAGAAAGAGCAGGGCGACCAGACGCCGCGTCCAGCGCGCGAGCGTGCTCCCGGCGCCGACCGCGCGGCGTGCGCGGCCGCTGAGCCAAGCGACGCCGCAATTGACCAGCGTGCCGCTGACGTTGAAGGCGAGGCCGAGTACGGCAAATTGCAGCGCCGCGCTGCCCGCGTCGGAGCGGACGAATTGCGGCAGAAGCGCGAGGAAGAACAACGCGACTTTCGGATTGAGGATGTTGATCAGCGCACCCTCGACAGCGATGCGCCGATAGGCCGCGATCGAGTCCGGCGGCGCGGCCGCGACGGGCGCGGCCGGCTCGCGCCACAGGCGAAGCGCAAGCCACACGAGATAGGCGGCGCCGGTCCAGCGCAACACCTCAAAGGCAATGGCCAACGTCGCCAGGATTGCCGAAAGGCCGATCGCCGCGAACGCGGTATGCACCAGCGCACCGAGCGCGATGCCGAACGCCGCGGCGATCCCGGCACCGACTCCGCCCACGGCGCCGCGGCCGGCGACATAGGCCATGTCCGGCCCTGGCGTGAGATTGAGCGCCAGCGCCGCCGCCATGAATGCGCCGAACAGCGCCGGATCGATCACGCCGCTTGCGGCCCGCTTACTGCGGATTTTTTGCAAGCGAATTTCGCCGGTGCGCTGTCGCTCGCCGCGACGAGTTCGGCGGACAGGATCGTGAGATCGCGGCCCGACAGGCGGGCAAGCTCGGCGCAAACGCGCTGCGGGCCGACAGTGGCGACGCGATAGTCGATCGCGGTCTTGCCCGCATCGATGAAGCTGAAGCCGTTCTGCGCCGCGGCTGGCGCCGCGGCAAGCGCAACCGTACCCGACAATGCGGCGAGCAGTTTTTTCATGACCGTTCCCCCTCGTTGGCTGCGCGCCACGCTAGAAGGACAAAGTCGGCCGAGTCAACCCGATGCGCGCCGGCGCGCGGTTCCTAGTCCCGGAAGTTGATCCAGAGCTGCTGGACGACGAACTTGGCCGCGCGCACCGCGGGTTCGTTCGACTTGAATGTCTGCTTGCGGGAATTGAATTGGCCGCTCGGGCCGATGCGAATGCCGAATTTGCCGCCGGCATATTTCGCCGGCGCGTCCTTGATGAAGCCTCCGCCGTCCATGCCATAGGTGAAGCCGAAGGGCCGGCCGAAGAGTTTCTCGATCTCGGCGGCGCTCATGCCGACGTGGATGCCGTCGGCGGTGCGCCACGGCCCGTCCTTTTTTTCGACGATGACGCGTCCGATTTCCTTGCCGTTCGCCGTAAATTGCACGTCGAATTCGTCGGGCTTGCCGCCGAAGATTTTGACGCCTTCGCCTTCGGCTTCGGCCGAGGGGCTGACTTTGGCGCGCTTGACGTGCGCGGCGCCGAACAGTTTGGCGAGATCGGCCGGCTTGGTCGTGCGATCGATCGGGCCGAAACGCTGGCCCGGTACGATCAGATTGCCGCTGGATTTGTGCCGGTCGGCGAGCACAACGGTCGGCATCAAGCCGATAGGCGCCGCAGCCAGGCCGCCGAGCACGAAACGCCGAGCAAGCAACATGACAAATTATCCTTTGGGCCGAGTGAGCCGACCCGCCGCAATCCGGCCAAGCGCTCAGAATTCGCAAATGGCCGACGGCGGGACAGAATCATCCTACTGGATATTTTGCCCGCCATGCAAAAATAAATTGGGGCAGGTCCAAGACCTGCCCCATCGAAACCATAGGAATTCGAGGAATGCTAGGCTGCGGGCGTGTGATCGGCGGCGATGCGTAGTACGCCCGTGCGCTTGCGCTGATAGGCCATGAAGTTCAGGACGATGGCACCGTCGGTGGGCGCGTCCGGCTTTGCCGCGGCCAGCGTGGTGCCGGGGTCGGTGGTCGTTGCGGACGCCGGCTTGCCTGCGCCGCGTGCCATTTCCATTTCTTCATAGTGCTTGTCGAGTACGGCCTGGATCACGGCGACGAATTCAGTGCTGCGGCTCACGTCACGTCCACGGGACCGGGCCACCGCCGCCTCGCTGTTGATCTGATCGATCCAGTCCTCAAGGAAGAGAACGAGGGGGCGATCGATCTTGAAGGCTTCGAAAGCGTGAAGGTCTCTCATTGAATGCTCCGGCCCAATTGCGCCATTTCTTGGTCTTGAATGTCGAGCGGAAGCTTTAGTCATTTGAGATTTCGAAAACGTAAACGCAGATTGTTGAAAAACCGTAATTCGCCACAAAGTCGCCGCATTAACCAAGGTTTTTCGGAAGAATATCGCTGGAACAAGATGCAAAGCCGGCCTAGGGCGTGGCAATGCCCCTCAAAAATGTCCCAAGTCGCCACATTGATTAAGACGGGCTCGTTTGCGGCGGGTCCCCGGCGGTGGCGCGATGGAACCGAGTTGGTGCGTTTCTAGGGTCGCCCGAGCGAATGCAACGTAGCCTCGGCCTCGGCCAGTGCGGCCTGCCAGCGCTGGCCTTCCGGTCGGGCCACCAAGCGGCGCAGCAGATCGGCGGCTGCTTCGGCCTCACGCCTCGCGCTGGGTAGGTCGCCGATGACCTTCAACAAGCCCGCAATGCGCAAGCGCAACGCGGCGGATTCGAATTGCCGGGTGCCATCATTGGTGTCCTGGGCGGCGAATTTCTCGCTGACCGGAATGGCGTCGCGATAAGTCTGCAGCGCCCTCGCGTGCTCGCCCTGGGCGGCCAGCGCCTCGCCGGCCCGGACATAGGTCGCGAGGATTTCGGCGTCCAATCGCCCGTTGCCCGCACCCTGCTGCTGCAGGGCCTCGAGCGTGGTCCGTGCGGCGACGGCGCGGTCAAGCGCGCGTCTGTGATCGCCAATCCGCGCATAAGCGTCGGCCAGCGCCAAGCGGACTTGCGCGGCGCGATGTCGCTGCTCGGGCGTCCCGCCGCTGCCGCGCAATTGTTCGTTCAGCGTTTCGGCTGATTCGAGAATCTGAGCGCGGCGCTCGGCGGAAAGTACGGCGGTCCCATTGGCTGTGTCGCTCACGGCGCGCGTCAGCGCCAAGGCAAGCGCTTCCGCTGCCGAGCCCGCGGTCCCAAGCCTGGTCTCGGCGCGCTCGCGGCGCTGATCCGCCTCGGCGCGCAGCCGCTCCGTTTCGCCGCGCAGCCGGTCCGCGTCATTGCGTTGGCGCTCGGCGTCAGTGCGCTGGCGCTCGGCCTCGGCACGGCGCGCCTCGGCTGCGCCGTAGCGCGCCTCGCCGGCAAGCCGCGCCTCCTCCGTTTGCCGTGCCAAGGCTTCGGCGCGTTGCTTTTCACGCTCGGCCTGGCTCTGCCACATCGCGCTCGCCTGGCGCGCAACGTCGGCCTGTTTTTCGGCGTCGGCGCGCAGTTTTTCGGCCTCGACGCGGCGCGCATCGGCCAATCTGGCTTGAACCTCGGCCTCGGAGCGCTGGCGTTCCATTTCGGCGCGCTGGCGCTCGGCATCGGTGCGCCGGTCGTCCGCCAGGCGGCGTTGCGCGTCGATGTCGGCGCGCTGCCGCTCGGCGGCAATGCGTGCCGCTTCGGCCTGTCCGTGGCGATCGACCAAGGCGGCGCGCGCCTGCTCGGACGCTTGCAGCCGCTGCGTCGAGTTCCAAGCCGAATATGATCCGACGATCGCGACTGCCGCCAGCACGGCGGCGCCGGCCAGCGCCGCTTGACGCGATTGCACATGGCGCCGCGCCGCCTCGCCGACAACGGCATCCAAGCTCATGCCGCGGATCGCCGCGGCGAGCCGCGCCACCACGTCGAGAAAGCGGGGATCGCGTTCGCCGAGATCGCCGAGCTGGCGCGCCCAGGCAACATCGAGAATCAGCGGCTTCTGGCGCAGCGCGCCGCGTAGCGTCTCGGGCAAGGCGTTGGTTCGGTCCCAATCGAAGTCGCGGCTTGTGTCGTCCGCGCCATCGCTCCACGCCACGTCGCCATCGGCGCGCAAGATGAACAGGCGAGCCGGATCCTTGTTGGCCGCCCACCACGCACATTGCCGCGACGCGGTGGCGGAATGGGCGGCATAGGGCGAGGCGACGAGAATCAGCGCCTGCGCGCCGCCCAGCGGCTCAACGACAAGTTCGGGCGATGCATCGGCGAGTGCGCGCTGTGCCTCGGGCAGGGCGACGGAAATGCTGCCTTTGCCATACCACGGCGCGCCGAAGCGCTCGAGCGAACGCCGCAAAGCGATCGCCAGCCGCTCGTCGGCAACGCGCACACTGGAAAGAAAAACTTGATGACGCATGAGTGCCCGGCCCCCGCGGCCGTGTCAGTTCGAGCAGTCTTGCAGAAAAATCGGGCTTGCGGAAGATGCCAAAGCATCATGATTTTCGGCTTGGCACTCAGCGCGCGGCGGCGGCGAGGGCGGCTTCGATGCGGCGCCGGATTTCGGGATCGTCCGGTTTCACCGCCGTCGCGAACCATGCGACGAGACGGCCGTCGCGGCCGATCAGAATCTTGTGGAAATTCCAGCGTGGCACGCCGGCGGGGCCGCTGGCGTGCGCCGCCCATCGGTAAAGCGGGTGCGCGCCGGCGCCAAGCACGGTCTGTTTTTCGAGCAGCGGAAAGTCGACGCCGTAGTTGAGCTGGCAAAAGCTCTTGATCGCTTCGTTGCTGCCCGGCTCCTGGGCGCCGAATTCGTTCGAGGGCACGCCCAGGATGACGAAGCCACGCTCGCGATAGCGCCGCCAGAGCTGCTGCAGCTCCGCATATTGGCCGGTATAGCCGCAAAACGACGCGGTGTTGACCACGAGCACGACTTTGCCGGCGAATGTGGCGGGTGGCAGCGGCTCGCCCGCGATCCCAGGCAGCGGAATGGCGCTCCAATCGATCCGCGCTTCCACGGCACGAGCGGGCGGCGCCAGCGCGGCCAGTGCCATGGCGCAAGGCAGCACGGACAGGATGGTCCGGCGCGAAAGGCGGGGTGAAAATCCGGTCATGCGGCACCTCTATATTTTCGGCCGGCCGTGGTGGCGCCGATCGGGCCCTTATAGAGCATTTGAAATACTTGGGAAATTGCCCGCCGCTGTGTGATGCTCGTCACACGCTGGCGCGGCTTGTGATATCGACACGTGACAGCATTCACTGACGGTTCAGCCGCTGTCGACTAGGATCGTGGCATTAAATGAACAACTGAGCCTCGAAGGAACGACTATGTTCGGCATCGCACGTCTCATACGCGGCTTTTCCGCCGCACCGGCTCCCCAGCCGGCGCCGGTGCGGAAAATTCGCCAGCGTAGCCGCCTCGGCGATATCGTCGAAGAGCGGCTGAGCAAGGCGCGGCCGAGCATCCGCCTTCGGCCGGCGCGCTGCGTCGATGTGGCGCCGGTGCGTTTGCGCCAGCGTCCGGACGGCCTTCCGTCTTTCGGCTACCAGCGCACCATGCTGCCCGCGCGGATGGTTCTGGTCTAGGACGCCGCAGCGCGCTCGTTCCGTTTGCGAAACTGCCAATGTTCCATCATTGTGCGCGAACCCGTTCCGGATTCGCGGCAAGCGAGGAACTGAATCATGCGCAAGAGAGTTGTTTCATCGCTGGCATTCGCTGTGGCGGCCGTTTGCGGCGCGGGCGTCGCGCGTGCCCAGGACGCGCCGCCGGAATTGCGCGGCGCTTGGTCCGGCGAGCCGCGTTGCGCGCCGGCGGCGCTGCGTCACGTTATCGGAGCCAAAACCTATGAGTGGCGCACGGCGGCCAAGCGCATCTACCAGGGCGAAGCCAGCTTCAAAGTCGAGGGCGACCGGATTTTGGTGACCCTAACCAGGGATATCGAAGCGCCGGCAAGAGACGAGGGCGGGCCGCAGGCCGGCGACGTCATCGCCTATCAGCGCCAAGGCGCCGCGCTCAGACCGGTGTCGCTGTCGCGCGGCAAGGCGACCAACCAATATCCGCCCTCGGCGCCATTGTTCCGGCGCTGCCCCTCCTAACCGGGCGGAGCGGCGGGCCGGTTCATGCGAGCCGGGGTTCTTGCGGCACGGCCACCGGCACAGCAAGCGACGGGACGGACTTGGCGGCCGGAAACCGAAGAACCGCTTGCACGGCGCCGCCGCGCTCGCCTTCGATGCTGAAAACGCCGCCCAGCGACTCGGTCATTTGCTTGGCGAGCGGCAGCCGCAGGCCAAGGTGAAAATTATGCGTCGTCCAGGGGTTCTCAGCCTTGCCGCCGAGTTTCAGCAGATTGACGATTTCGGCCTGGCTAAAGCCGGCTCCGACATCGCGCACGGCGTATTCGACGAAGCGTCCGCTTTCGGCGCCGCGCGCCGTCAGATCGACGCGCCCGCTTGCCGGTGTCGATTTGACCGCGAGCCCGACGAGATTGAGCAGGATTTGCCGCAACCGCGCCGCGTCGACCGCGGCGGCCGGCGTCGCTGCGTCCGCCATGGGAACGACGGAAATATCGCGAGCTTGCGCCTGTTTGCGGTGCGCGTCGTGGACGTTTCTGCATCACTTCGAGCGTCGACAATCCGTGTTCCGGAACTTGACGCAGGCTTTGCTCGATCTCGCCCATGGCCACGACTTCTTCGACGAGCCGGAGCATGTGGTTGCCCGAATCATGGATGTCCGCGGCATATTGCCGAACGCGCGCCGTGTCGTGCGCCGCAAACGACGGCGACTTCATCATCTCGGCGAAGCCGAGAATGGCGTTGAGCGGCGTGCGGAACTCGTGGCTGACGTTCATCATGAACTGGGATTTGGCGTCCGCGAAGGCGTCGGCGCGCGCGGCCTCGGTGGCGAGCTCGATGCGCTCGTTTTCGGCAACCTTGAGGCGGCGGTGAATGTGAATCAGCAGCAGCAAGAGACTGACATAGAACACGAACATCAAGGCCAGGAGCTGGCCGGTGCGTTGGAAAAGGCTGCTTCGAATCAAGCCGACGAGCGGCGATACGTCGAGATAGACATCGAACACGCCGGCAATCTCGGCGCGCCCAACGCCGGCGCGGACGGGGACATATGAATGGACGATGTGCCGGTTCTCGGCAACGCCCGAGATCGTCGTGATCGACTTGCGAAAATCGCTGACCGTTGCGTTTGCGCCGGCAAGGGCGCGCCGCAAGCCGACGCTGCGGTCGTTCGTCGTCCCGATCTCGCTCGCATCGATGGCGTAAACGATCGTGCCGCGGCGATCGAATATCTTGATCTTCAACAGGCCCGTCTCGCGGAAATTCTGGCTGAGAAAGCCTTCGATCGCGCGGACGGCCGCGGCGGCTTCGCCCCCCGAAGCGGGCGCTACTCCCAGCAAAACGTCGGCGTGATGCGCGACGCCCAATTGAACGGCGCGTGCAATCAGTTCGTTGTTCTGCTCCGACTGGATGCGCATCGTGTGGGCCGAATGCTCCCACTCGAGCAGGGCATCGACCGCGCAAACAATGACGATGAACACGGCGCCGACGGCCGCGAACAAGCGGGGGAATGCGTGCGTCGATTGGATGGCAAAAAGTTTCATCGCCCCGCTTCGGCCGGTGTTATGGATGTGCAATTTGGGGCAAATAGGGTTTCGAATTTGTTAACCACAGAGGAGGCTCATCGTGATTTTTCAAGTTCTGATTGAGCCGCCTGCGGGTCATCGCAACGGGGATTGGGTAACGACGACCGTCTTTGCTTTATGGAATATCGCCGTTAGGCTCTTTCGTCCGTCATCGATTTTGGGAGGGGAAAATCATGCCAAGCGCAGTCCTACAGTTGCTTGCTCGTTTGCTTTAAGCGCAGCTCTTTCTTGTCAGCGGTTGGAACAAGGCCTTCGTCGATCCGTTCCCAGGATTTGTCAAACGCCTGGCGGACAAGGGGTTCCCGCTGCCTGAAATATTCGCCTATGGCAATCTGGTCTTCGAATTCGCCGTCGTGCTGTGCCTGGTCATCGGCTTCAAGACGCGGATCACGGCGCTGGCGGCCATGGCATTTTGTCTCGTCGCCGGTCTGTTGTTCCATGATTTTTGGAACGTTGCGGCGCCTGCGAAATACGGCCAGACGGTTCAATTGCTTAAGAATTTTGCCATGATGGGCGGATTGATTTATCTCGCTATTTATGGCCCTGGGCGATTGAGCGTGGACGGCACGGAGGCAAAGACGGCGTAAGGCCGCCTGAACCAGGCCTTTCGATTTGGCGTTCAGATAATGTTAACGCCTGTTTGCGATTGTGGTTAGCGGATGGCGGTGACGCCTTCCACGAGCAGGCGCGCCATTGTCCTCCGTAATGCGCGCGCTGGCTGAAGCCGTATTTTCGATATCCGCGCCATGGGTTGTCCCACTCATGGCGCGGATTTCTTTTGCGCCGGCTGCGCGGCGGCTCAATTCGCTCCGGCCGCCGCGGTTTGCAGGGGCGGCGAGGGAACGCGGCCGGCCGGATCGGCGCCGTGCCGGCGGCGCTGATAGGCGAAAATCCCAAGCCCGATCGCGAGGCCGGTGAGCGTGCTGTAGAGCTCGGGCAGCATCATGCCGATCGCGCCAATGCCAAGCAGGACACGCAAGGCCGCGGCGAGCGGGCCGTTGAGCCAGCCTTCGGTGGCGCAAGCCAGGAAGTATACGCCGGCCATCGCCGAGGCGAGCGCCGCCACGATGCTCTGCCAATCGCCGCGGCCGAGCAGCACGGGGCTGTAGAAAAACATGAATGGCACGATGAACGCCGCCAACCCGTTGCGGCACGCGATCCACGAGGTGCGCCAGGGATCGGCCTTGGCCATCGCCGCCGCCGCAAAGGAGGCGACGGCGACCGGCGGCGTGATCGCCGACATCACCGCATAGTAAAAAATGAACATATGGGCGACCAGCTTGTCGATACCGATCCCGATCAAGCCGGGCGCCACGACCGAGGCGGCGACGGCATAAGCGGCGGTCGTCGGCATGCCCATGCCGAGGACCGTGACGATGATCGCGGAGAACAGTAGAGCAATAAGCTTGTTGTCGCCCGAGATCGTCAGCATCACGGTGGCGAGGCGTTGTCCAATGCCGGTCACGCCGATGGCGCCGACGACGATGCCGGCGGCGGCGCAGCAGGCAATGAGCTGCAGCGAATCGCGCGTGCCCGTATTGAGCGCAGCGGCGAGGCCGGGAACGCCGAAGGCCGTGGCACCGGGACGCAGCGCGAGCGGGCTCGCCTCGCGCCTGGCGAACCAGCCCACGGCCAGCCCCAGCGCGATCGATGACAGCGCCAGCGCGAAGAACAATTGCTTGCCGCCGTAGGCTTTGAGCGCAGCGGCGATATCGACCGCCAGTCCGCCGAAGCCCAGCCCGCCCGCGATGGCGGGCAGGTCGTCTTCGAGCAGCGAAACGAGCAGTGCAAGCGCGAGAATCAGCACCACGCCAAGCAGGACGGCGCGCCAAAGGTCGCGCCCCGTCTTGTCGCGCGCGATTTGATACAGCGTGACCAGGATCGCCGCGATCATGCCGAGCGCCGCGGCGCGGAATGCCGAAAATCCCGTGATGAAGGCGTAGATGAGAAAAAAGATCGGCGCGATGAAATAAATCTTGAGCAGCATCGGGCGGATGCGCGGCAGCTCGGCGCGCGGAATGCCCTTGAGGCCGTGGCGCAGCGCGTGCAGATGGCAGTGCGCGTAGTTGGCGACGTAGAACAGCAGGCAGGGAATGATCGCCATATAGGCGATTTGCGCATAAGGCGTCGCCGTGATTTCGGCCATCAGGAAGGCGCCGGCGCCCAGCACGGGCGGCGTGATCTGCCCGCCGGTGGACGATGTCGCCTCGATCGCGGCGGCGGTGGCGCGGTCGTAGCCGACGCGGCGCATCATCGGGATTGTGATCGTGCCCGAGGCGACGACGTTGGCGACCGAGCTGCCGCTGATCGAGCCGAACATGACGCCCGAGAGCACCGCGACCTTGGCCGGCCCGCCGCGCGCCCAGCCGACCAGCGCCACCGAGAGATCGTTGAAATAGTCGCCGGCGCCGGAGCGCGACAGGAACGCCGCGAACACGACGAACATGATGATGAAGGTCGATGAGACTTCGAGCGTCTGCCCGAAGACGCCGAGATCGCTGAATATCGCCACGAACCAATCGCCGGAATCGCGAAGCCCCGGTGATAGAGCGAGCCCGGCATGAAGGGGCCGACGGTAGCCATATGCCGAGGAAAACCGCGGCGATAATCGTGAGCGCCCAACCCGCGGTGCGCCGGACGAATTCAAGCACGACAAGGATCCCGACAATCGAGGCGACGAGATCCCCGCGCGTGTAGGAGGAGCCGGCGCGGCCTTGCCAGGCAGCAAAATCGCCGATGAAGTGCGCGGCGACGCCACCGCACGCGGCGATCAGCAGCCAGTCGTACCACGGGATGCGGCCGCCATTGTCGCGCGCGTTGGAACGCACCAGCGCGAAAGCGAGCGCGGCGCCGCCGCACAGATGCACGATGCGGAACAGGATCGAATCGAGCGCGAGATAATTGAGGTTGAGCAGGTGAAACGCGGCGAAGCCCGCGCTTAGTACGAACAACAAGCCGGTCAGCGGGCCGCTCAGCTCGCGCCACGTGCTGCCGAATTCCTGTTCGTTGATCGCCGGCGGCGGGGCGGCGGCGTCAGCCATGATCGACGGTGCCGTGCGAATCTGTAGGGGCGGGTCTAAGACCCGCCCCTACCGGGCGAAATCGCTCGACACGCAATTCGAATGCGTCCGCTGCTACTTGAGATTGTCGGGAATCTTGATGCCTTTCTCGGCGTAGTATTTCACCGCGCCGGGATGGAAAGGCAGGAAGGCGTTCTTCGTCCAATTCTCCATCAGCGTTTCCTTGGCGGCGGCGTGGCCGCGCACCATCTCGGCGTTGTTCTCGAGCACGGCCTTGGTGATTTTGTACGCCGTGTCGTCGTCGATTTCCTTGTGCACGATGAAGAAATTGTAGACGCCGACGGTCTTGTGGTCCTCGGTCTGCGACTTGTAGGTGCCTTTGGGAATCGTCGCATCCGACATTTCCGGCAGCGCCTTCTTGATCGCCGCGATCTCGGCCGCGGTGAAGGTGAACAACGTGACCTCCTTGGAGTTATCCAGCTCGGAATAGGCGGCGATGGGAATGCCGGCGCAGAACGGAAACGCGTCGATCAAGCCGTCGGCAAGTTGATTCGACATGTCGCTCGCCTGGCCGAAACGGATCGTCGTCTCGATATTGAGCGCCTTGAACATGAGCGGAAAATAGGTGCCGCAGGTGCCGGCGCGCGGGCCGACGCCGGATTTCTTGCCCTTCAAATCCGCCGCCGTCTTGATGCCGCTCTTTTTCAGTGCGATGAAATGGAACGGCGTGTCGTACATCGGAAACAGCGCGCGGATGCCGTCGTACTTCTTGCCCTGGGTCCATTCGCCCTGGCCGGTCCAGGCTTGCAGCGCGATGCCCATCGTTGTCATGCCAAGCTCGACCTTCTTGTCGTGCACCAGAATGACGTTCTGGTTCGGGCCCTGGGTCTGCTGGGTCGAAACCGTGATGCCGATCTTGTCGGTCAGCAGCTTGGCGAGCACGCCGCCATAAACGAAATAGGTGCCGCCGACCGAAGCCGTGCCGAGGGTGAGGCTCTTGGGCTGGGCATGGGCGCCGGCCGCAGCGGCGGCGAGGGCGCAGGCTATCAGGAACGGCCGTGCGAAACGCATTCTCGATTCTCCCTATGGCAAAAAGCTTGTTGCGCCAATTATAGCGTCACCGCGCGGCCGATCCTAGACTGGCGAGAAGCTGGAAATCCCCTCGTCCGTCGTGACGCCGTCCGTGGTCTCCGCCAGCAGGGTTGCGATCACCGCGCCGATCAGCATGTCGTCTTCCGGGCCGAAGCTGTGGCGGCGGATCAAGCCGCGCTTGTCGATCAGGATCAGGCTGGGCGTGCCGCGCATGTCGTAGGCGCGCATGGTGAGCGGCGTCGTCTGCGGCGCTTCGTGCCGGTCGATGGCGATGGGGAAGCTGAGCCGGTACTCGTGAATGAACGCCTTCAAGGCAACCGGCGGCATCGCCTCGTGATGTTCGAACACCGAATGCAGGCCGATGGTGACGCAGCCCGCCTTGCCGAAGACGCGCTGGATTTTCTCGGCCTGGGGAATGCCGTGGCTGACGCAGCCGGGACACAGCATCTGGAATGCATGCATCGCGACGACGCTGCCGCGCAGATCGGCCAAGGTCAGCGGAATGGGCGTGTTGAACCATTCGCTGGCCTCGATCTCGGGCGCCTCGACCGGTAGATCATCCATGGTTCGTTTCCTGCGGTGGGATGGCGTTGAAGCGCAGCCATGCGGCGTCGCGCTCGGTTTCGCTGGCTTCGGCGTGATCGGCGCAATCGAGGCGCAGATCGCGATCGCCGAACGCGGCATCGATGAAGGCGCAATGATGCGGCGCGCTTGGGCGCTGGGCGTGGCGATTGGGCTGGAAATGGCGGCAGGTCAGGCACAGGCGCGAGACCGGAATTTCGCCGCTCGTTTGCAGGGTGCGGATGATCTTCAAGATGGCGCGCAGAAACACCTCGCGCTCCGCGGCGGCGAGCGTGCCCACGGCGCCCAACAGGAGATCGGGCCATTGCGCCGAGCGCGCGGCCTCGCGCTTGCCCGCGGCGGTGAGCTTCAGCGCCACGGCGCGGCCGTCGTCGGGCGCGCGCAGCTTGGCGACCAGTCCCTTGCGCACCAGGGCCGATACGGCCTCGCTCGCCGTCGGCGCCGAGATTGCGAGGCCCTCGGCGATGCTGGCCAGGCGCTGCGGCTGCTTGCCGCGCGCGCGCAGCAGGGCGAGGATCTGGCCCTGGGTCGGCGTCAGCCCGCGCGCCTCGCCAGCCCGCCACGCGCCGCTGCGCAGCGCCATGCCGATCTTGGCAAGGCCGGCCACCAGGCGGTTGGGCAGGGGAACGGGATGCGCGATGGCGGGCATGGCCGATTTGGTTAATTCGGAGTGCTAATGATATGATAGCGTGCCGGACCGCCAAGTCAATGTCGGGTGTGGTTTGGCCCAAGGCTCCGCTTGGCGTAGAACCGCCGATCCAACGCTTGAGGCGACCGAAAACTGGCGATGCCCCGGCACAAAGCCCTCTTCCTCGACCGCGACGGCGTGGTCAATCGCGATCGCGGCTATGTCCATCGGATCGCGGATTTCGAATTCGTGGCGCCGGTCTTCGAGCTGTGCCGCCTGGCGCGGGCGCGCGGCTACGCGCTCGTCATCGTCACCAATCAATCCGGCATCGCACGCGGGCTGTACGGCGAGGCGGAGTATCGCGCGCTCACCGAATGGATGCTCGGCCGCTTCCGCGCCGAGGGCGTCGACATCGCGGCGGTCTATCACTGCCCCTACCATCCGACCGAGGGCGTCGGCGAGTACCGGCGCGAGCATCCCTGGCGCAAGCCCGCGCCCGGCATGCTGCTCGAAGCGGCGCGCGTCCATGATCTCGATCTTGCGCGCTCGATCCTGATCGGCGACAAGGACAGCGACATCGCCGCCGCGCGCGCGGCGGGTGTCGGAACCGCGATCTTGATCGCGCCCGCGCGGCCGCCGGCCGCGGCTGGCGGCGGGCCGTCGCTCGTGCTCGATTCGCTCGCGGCGGCGCTGGCGTGGTTCGAACGGCAGGCGGCTGAAACCTAGGGACGCGCCAATGGATTATTATCTGATCGGCAGAATTCTCGCCGTCCTGTTTTGGCCGGCGCTGATCGCGGTCGCGGTTTACGGCATCGGTTTCGCTATCGCCTGGACGCGGCCGGCGGAACTGGCCGCCACGATCCGGCGCTGGTCGCTGGTCGCCGCCCTCGCGCTATTCGCCGCCACCGCCGTCATGTCGCTCGGCAGCCTGTTGCGTATTCTGCGCGGGGGATGAGGGGAAGGGAACCACAGAGGCACGGAGGCACAGAGAAGACGTTGTCGCGCGCCTTCGGCGCGCATTCTTGGCTCCTCGGAGCCTCTGTGCCTCTGTGGTAAAACTTACTGTTCGCTACAGCGTTTCCGCCCAGCGGCGGACCACGGAGCGGCGCATTTCGTTGCCGCGGCGGTTCCAGCCGCGCGGCGGCGGCTCCTTGTGCGTCGTCGCCGTGGCGCCGCCGTCGCGGCCGGCGGTTTCGCGCACTTTGTAATCCGAGACGAAGATGGCGAAGATCACGTCGCGGCCTTTCTTGGTGTGGAGATAGCCGGCGACGGCGCTGGCGAAATTGATCGTGCCGGTTTTGGCGCGCACTTCGACCCGCTCGCGCGGCTGTCCCTTGCCGCGGCCGTTGCGCTCCGCCTCGTGGTCGTCGTCGACCCTGCCGGCGTTGTAGTTCTTCAGCAGGTCGGCATAGCTCTGATTGCCCAACCGGAGGCCTTGCGCATTGCGCAGGATCGCCACCATCTGCTCCGGCGAAATCCGCGTGTCGCGCGTCAGGCCCGACGAATTGCGCAAATCGAAGCCGGTCCAATCGGCGTCCTTGATCGCGCTCTTGGTCCAGTCGCCGATAATCTTGGCGGCTTCGGCGATCGTGCTCGGCTTGCCGGTGAGCTTGTGCGCCGCGGCGAGGCCGAGCATCTCGGCCGCCATGTTGTTGGAGAAACGCTGCACCCGCTGCACGATCTCCGGCAACGGCTTCGACAGCGAGCGATGCACGAGGCGCGCCGCTTCGGGCATGGCGTCGGCGACGGGCTCGGGCAGGGTCATGCCGTCGCGCTCGGCGATCTTGCGGAAGACATGCGCGGCGGAGAAGGCGGGCGCCTTGACCGGAAGATTGATCTCGCCCTTGGGCTTGGTGCCGGGCGACAGCAGCCAGGCCGGCTGCTTGGGGTCGTCGCGATAGACCAGTCCGTAGGCCGCCGGCGCGCCGGGCGGCGCGATGCCGGATTTGAGATAGCCGACCTCGACATCGCCGTGATCGGTTTGCGAAAAGAATTTCGCGGCGAGCGATTCCTTGTCCTTGCCGCGCTCCCATTTGAGCCGCAGCACGTTGAAGTTGATCGAGAGCGCGGCGATGCCGGGATTGTAGGCCGCGGCTTCCTCGTATTTCTCGTCGATGGCGGTGACGGATTTGTAGAGCGTCGAATCGTACACGAAGCGGCCGGCGACGCGGGTGATGCCCTCGGCTTTGAGGCGCGCGATCATCACGGCGAATTCGTCGTGCGTGAGCACCGGATCGCCGAGGCCTTTCAGAAACAGATCGCCCGTCAGCGTGCCGTTTTGCACGGTTCCCGTCATGCGCAATTCGGTGGCGAAGCGGTGCTCGGCGCCGAGCAGCGTCAGCGCCGCGATCGTCGACACGATCTTGATCGACGACGCCGGCGGAAACGGCTCCTTGGGCTGGCGCGACTGCAGCACCTGGCCGGTCTTGGCGTCGATGACGAGATAGGCGAGGCCGCTGAGCGGAATATGGTGGCGCTTGGCGAGATCCTCGTCCGACGCGGTCTCGTTGTCCTCGGTGTTCTCGGCCGCCTTGGGTTTCTTGGCTTCGGCGGGTGCTGCGGCCAGCATAAGCGCGGCCAGCGCGCCGAAGGCGCCGAAGGCGCGCCGCCAGGAAGGCAGATTGGATTGAACGCTCATCGTCCCCGTTTCCGTCATTGCCGATTGTCGCGCGGCAGAGATAATAACCGTACGGCGCGCTGCTCTTATATATAAGAGGATAATCGATGGCGAAACCGTTAACCAACCGGGTGGCGCTGGTCACCGGCGCCGGCTCCGGCATGGGGCGCGCCCATTGCGAGGTCATGGCCGAGCGCGGCGCCCACGTCGTCGTCCAGGAACTGGTGCCCGAACGCGCCGAGGCGGTGGCGGCCGCGATCCGCAAGGCGGGCGGCGCCGCCGACGCCATGCCGGGCGACGCCAGCGACGTGGCGCTGATGAAGCGCCTGATCGCCGAGGCCGAGCAGCGCCTGGGCCATATCGACATCCTGGTCAACAATGCCGGCATTTCCGGCCTGCAAAAGCCCTTCGAATATATCGACGAGGCGAATTACCAGTGCATGATGGACGTGCACGTGAAATCCGCCTTCTTCTGCACCCAGGCCGTCGTCGCCGGCATGAAGCACCGGCGTTGGGGCCGCATTGTCAACATATCGTCGATGTTCGCGATGAAGGGCAGCCCCAACGCCGCGCACTACACCGCCGCCAAGGGCGCGCTGCTCGGCCTCACCAAGGCCTGGGCGATCGAGCTTGCGCCCTACGAAATCACCGTCAACGCGCTCGCCCCCGGCCTGGTCAAGACCGAGATGACGACGCGCAGCCTCGGCTCCGACGAGGAATTCGCCAAGCGCGCCGCCGCCGTGCCGCTGAAGCGCCTCGCCGCCCCGCGCGACCTCGCCTACGCCGCCGCCTGGCTCGCCTCCGACGAAGCCGCCTTCATGACCGGTCAAACGGTGAGTCCCAACGGCGGCGACGCCATCGTGGGGATTTGAAACGGCGCCGCTGAGGGAACTCTAACGAGCATTCGAATTGGCCCAACCTTCCTCCTCTCCCCACGCGCAAGAGCGCGCGGGGAAAGGACGAAGGAATCTCGCGCCGGCTTTCTAGCGGTGGCCAATTTCGCCAGGGTTCAAATCCCGGTGAGACTGTGGCGTGTGCGTTGAACCGGACTTGGAACCTAGCTTGTTGACTGCGTTGGCCAGCAAGAGCCAGGGCAGGGCAATGACAAAAAGTGCCATGAGAACCGTATTGACTGGCTCTTTTGCTTTGGCGGCATCGGTTGTTCCCGCCGCCAGCGCGCCAGCCAAGATCGCGCCGATTGCGATCGCCGTCCAGCGCGTCCGAAATTTTTTCTTCATCGCTCCGCCTCCTTTGTGTGTGCAACGGAGCGCTGCAGGCCATTGCGTGCGGGCAATGCCAAGGCGCGCGGATTTCCGGCGCGGGGCGTCATCCCGACCGGAGCGCGCGCAAGCGCGCGAAGCGGAGGGACCTCGGGCGGACTGGCAAAACCGCGCAATGCGGCGAGATGCTCGTCCGCTCGCGGTCCGTCGACGGCGCGCGTCCGACGCAAACGCCGGTGGCGAACCGCGTCGGCTCGCGCTTGCTCGGGATGACCTCGATCCTTGCTGATAAGAGAGTGCCACCTTGGATAGGCGTCGTCATCCTGAGGGGAGGTCGCGCGAGCGAACCGTGTTCGCCGCGCGACCACAGTCGAAGGACCTCGAGCGGCCGAGCGCGGTCCTGCCCGGCTCGCCTCCGGCGACGCCGCCTTCATGACCGGGCAAACCGTGAGCCCCATCGGCGGCGACGCCATCGCGGGGATTTGAGCGCGGCGCGGGGCGCGGCCAATTCGCCCGGCATCAACTTCCGAGGAAGCTCAGCATTTCCTCGAGGAAACGCGCAAAGGCCGGCTCGTGCTCGAGGATCAGATGGTTGCGGCTTTGCAGCGGGACGAAGCGCGCCCCCGGGATCGCGGCCGCCATCTTGCGGCCGAAGTCGAAGGGCACTTGCAAATCCTCGCGCGCATGCATGACCAGCGTCGGCACCGATACTTCGGGCAGCAGCTCCCGCACGTCGATATCGCCGGTCGCCGTCAGGTTTCGGACGGCGTTCTCGGGCGGGCACGACATGCGCTGCAATTCGTTGAACCAATCGGCCTGTTCCTTCGTGCCGCCGGGAATGAATTGCGACGTGAAAAGCTGTCGGAACGTCGGGTCTTCCTGGCCCCAGCCATGGCGCATCAGGGTCAGCATCGCGCTTGCTTGTTCCTTGTCGGCTTCGGTGCGCTTGCGGATTTTCCAGCCGACGGCAAAGCCGCCATAGAGCACGAGACGGCTCACCCGCTCGGGGTGCCGCACGGCATAGGCGATCGACACGGCGCAGCCTTGCGATATACCGAAGAGCGCGAAGCGCTCGATGCCGGCGGCGTCGACGACAGTTTCGAGGTCGCGCACGAAGGCCTCGAAGCTTATTGTCTCGGCGTCCCAGTCGGAGAGCCCGTTGCCGCGGGCGTCGTAGCGGATCAGCGAATGCTCCTTGGCCAGCTCGCGATAAAGATGCCGCCAAATCGGGCTCTCGAGATCGAATTCGAGATGCGTCATCCAGTTGCCGGTCTTGACGATCGGCGGCCCGCGGCCGATCCGCGAATAAGCGAGCTGCACGCCGTCGGGCGCGCGGCAAAAACGGATATCCTGATGCGCCGCCGCGGCGCCCGCCGCGGGCGGAATTTCTTCCGGCAGCGCCGCGATCGCGGCGGCCGACAGCCCGTAAACGCCGATCGCGCGTGCGATGTTCTTGACCGTGTGCTCGCCGAGATCGGCGAAGGCGAGCGAAAGCTTGTCGCGGATCTGGTCGTTCGCGGCGCGCGAGATGCAGACCCCGCCCGGCGCGCACAGCGCCTCGAGGCGCGCCGCGACATTGACGCCGTCGCCGAAAATGTCGCCGCCGTCGATGATGATGTCGCCGACATTGATGCCGATGCGGAATTCGATTCGCTTGTCCTCGGCCGCGCTGCGGTTGCGGCCGATCATGCCGCGTTGGATGGCGACGGCGCAACCGACGGCGTCGACGATGCTGGCAAATTCGACGAGGATGCCGTCGCCCGTCGTCTTGACGATGCGGCCATGGCGGACGGCGATGGACGGATCGACGAGCGCGCGGCGATGCGCCTTGAGCGCCTGCAACGTCCCGACCTCGTCGGCGCCCATGAGGCGGCTGTAGCCGACAACGTCGGCGGCGAGGATAGCCGCCAGCCTGCGCTCGATGCCCTTGTCGCCCACGCGGTCGGTTCCGTTTCGTTGCGGATTCGCTTTATTTTGCGAACGTCCTTGTGGCGCAGGCAATCCCGCAAGAGCCGTGACGCAAGGAAGTTTGTCCCGGCGGACGACGCGGGCTAGCCCCGGCGCGCTTCGACGACGATCGCTTGCAACGGCATGCGGCCGGGATCGGCGCCGAATTCGCCGCGCAGCGCCTCGGTCACGGCATCGACGACCGCGTCCGGATCGACGCCGCCGCGGACCCTGATCTGGTCGATCAGCGGATTGCCGTAGACCAAGCCGCGCGCGAAGTCCGCGGCGTCGGGGATCGTCTTATCGATCCGGACCACGGCGATCGCGATGTCGCCGAAACCCGCCGCGATCAGCGACTCCTTGATTGGGTCGATCCGGCAATAGCCGAACGGCACAAGGTAAAATTGCGGCGGCTCGGCGGCGAAGAAGCGGCCCGCCGTTTCGTGCGCGATGCGGGCAAACGGGTTGTGGCGGTGCGAATCCCACACGCTGAATAGATAACGGCCGCCCGGCGCGAGGACGCGATGCGCTTCGCGGTACGATTTGTCCTTGTCCGGATAGAACATGACGCCGAACTGGCACACGACGGCGTCGAAGGCGCCGTCGGCAAACGGCAGCGCGGTTGCGTCCGCCTGGCGGAACTCGACGCGCTCTCCGTCGCGGAATTTGGCCCGCGCCGCCTCGATCATCGGCGGATTGAGATCGCTCGCGGTGAGCTGCGCGCCGGCGGGCAGGCGATCGCGCAAGATACGCGTGACGATGCCGGTTCCCGCCGCAGTTTCGAGCACGCGGCTCGGGTTCGAGGCTACGGCGCGGCGCGCGAGATCGGCCGCATAGTCGGCAAAAATCAGCGGCCCCAACCGCCGGTTGTAGTCGTCCGGGATGGTGCCGACAAAACTCGCCGCCTGACCGCTCATCGCCGCGCCTCCATCCGCGAGACCGCAGGGTCGCCATGCGTCAGGATCGGCGATGCCGTTCGTTCCGTCAAGCCGGCGGGCCGCAACAGCACGAAGCAGGCTATGGTGCTTCGGCCATGCCGAAGCGCGCGGATTTCCGGAGCGGGGCGTCCTACCGACCGAGCGCGCGCGTCCGACGCAGCCGCCGGTGGCGGACCGCGTCGGCACGCGCGCTTGCTCGGGATGACGCCTGTGATCCCGATAACAATTTTCCGGTGATGCAGATGACAGCCGCGAGCCCGGCAAAATCGCAAATGTGATCCCGCCCAAACCGGGCGCAACCAAAGGAGGATCGCATGACCATACGCAACCACGCCATCGCCGCTTTCGCGCTTGCTGTGCTCGCGGCGGAACCCGCCGCCGCCAATTGCCGGAACGACTACGCCTGCAACTCAAATCGCTACAACCGCTCGCAGCCCGGCCCCTCGGCCTATGAGCGGTTGGAGATCAACCGCGAGCTCGAGCGCCAGCGGCGCGAGCGCGAGGAACTGCGGCGCATGGAACTCGAGCGCCGGCGCAACAACGCCTACGGCACGCGGCGATTCTGAAGCGAAACGCGTAGGGGCGGGTCCCGGACCCGCCCCTGCACGGCAACCGATAGGGGAACCGCGATGTCAGTTGCACTTGTCCGACGGATGGGAATCGACCAGCGCGCGCTGGCCGTTCTTGATGGTGATGATATAGGCGGCAAGTTCGGCGTCGCGCTCCTTGTCGAAGCAGATGCTGCCGGTGACGCCGTCCAGCTTGGTGGCGCCCAGCGCGTCGCGGATCGCGGTGCGCTCGGCCTTGAGCTTGGTGGCGTCGCCGGTCACGGCCGCGCGCTTCATCGCGTCGGCATAGACATAGACGATGTCGTAGGCCGCGGCGTCGACATGGTGCGCGCCGGTCTTGTTGATGCCGCGCTTCTTCGCCTCGTCGAGGAACTTCTTCTCGAACTCGCGCGTCTTGGCATTGGCGTCCCACCAATACCAGGCGACGAAGATGGCGCCTTCGCCGTCCGGCCCGAGCACCTTGGCGATGTCCGGGTCGGCGAAAATTTGCGCGCCGATGAGCACGCTCTTGTGTCCCTGCCGGCGCATTTCCTTCATCACCTTGGCGGTGCCTTCGGGCAGGCCGGCGAAGGCGAGGACGGCGGGCGACTTGTCCTTGAGCTTGGTGACGTGCGGCGACAGATCGGGCGCGTTGGTCGGGAAACCCTCGGCCGGGATGACGAGCTTCCAGCCTTGCTTTTCCATCGCCTGCGGCATCCAGGCGGCCAGCGCCTTGCCGACGAATTCGTCGCTCGGATACATCACCGCCGCGGTTTTCTCGCCGATCAGTTTCTTGTCGGCGAGGGTCTTGAGCAGGCGGTCGAATTGCTTGCCCTCGTCCTCGGTCATGCGCCAGGCCCACACCTTGTCTTTCGTCAGGCCGGGGGCCGAGGCGGCGTTGGGCATCTGCACGATTTCCAAACGTTCGCCGGCGGCGAAGGCGACTTGCGCTTCTTGCGAGGCGAAGGGGCCGATCACGGCCAGGGCCTTCACGTCCTCGGCGAAGCGCTGCACCGCGACTTGCGCGTTTTTCGCCTCGCTCGCCGTGTCGAAGCGCTCGATGCGGATTTTCCTGCCGTTGACGCCGCCCTTGGCGTTGATTTCGGCAACCGCGATATCGACGGCGATTTCCGTCGTGGCGCCGACCGAGGCGTAGCGCCCGGTCTTGGGGAACGAAAGGCCGAGCACGAGGTCCTGCGCCAGCGTCGGCGCCGCCGACACGGCCAGGGCCGCGGCGGCCAGCAAGATGCGTTTCAACACCATGAAATCTCCCTCCGAATATCGCGCACGCGACGCCGATCCGGCGCGCCGTGCCGCTTTATAGCCCAACCCGGCCAACCGGGCACCACGAAAGAATACGGGGACAGCGGGAACCGCCGCAACCAGAAACCCAAGGAGTATAAACCATGAAACCCGTGCTCATTGCCGCCGCCGCGCTTTTGCTGTCCGCCTGCTCGCACTCCGGCATGGAGGGCATGGCCGCCGGATCGGCCGATTCTTCCCGCCGCCAGCTCGCGGGCGCCAATACCCAGGGCTCGCCGTCCGACGACGGCGACAATATCAAGGACGCGTTTTTCAAACGCCGCGACTATCATGCGACGATCCGGATCGCGACCGAGGTATTGGCGAATACGCCGGCCCATGACGGAAAATTGCGCTGCGCCTATCTGACGCTGCGCGGTGCCGCCAATTTCCACTTGAACCGCGACCGGGCGGCGCTTGACGATCTCGACGCCGCCACCAAGGCGGATCGCTGCCTGGCGCTGACTTATGAATATCTGGGCCGGATCGCGGACCGGCAAAAACGCCACGATTACGCGGTGAATGCCTATACGGTTGCAATCGAGATCAGCCCGGAGGCCGTGAGCAGTTATTATTACCGCGGCATCAGCCGGGCGTTGATGGGCAATCTCAGCGGCGGCATCGCCGACATCGGCGTCGTCATCGAACGGCGGCCGGACAACGCCGTCGCGCTCGCCCTGCGCGGCCTGATGTACGAAGCGATCGGCCGGCCCGGCGCGGCGCTCGCCGATTACCGGCGCGCGCTGGCGATCGATCCCGACAATGAATACGCGCGCAGCGGCATGGCCCGGCTGGCACAGGGCAACCGGCCGAGCCAGCCGCCCGCGATCCGCCGCGCGCCCGACAACGACGAGCCGCCGGTGGTGCAATTCTGATGGCCTTGTCGCTCGGTCGGGGCGCGTCGGCGATGAGCCCCGGCCGTGCCGCGGTGCCAGCCAGGCAGGACCGACCCCGCCTCAAGGATCCCTTAATCAAGCGCGGCCTACGATGACGGCAAATTCACCTATTCCGGCAACGAGTGAGCGGCAAATGCCAGCAATCGCAAAAAAACCGGCGGCGCCGTGGATCGCGACGGCGCAGCAAATCGGCGTCGGAGGGGCAATATTCTGCCGCATCCTCGCGCTTTTGAGCATCCTCGTCCTGCCGGTCGGCGCTTCGGCGCAAGCCGTGAAACCGGGCTGGATCGCGGATCAGCGGACCGGATGCAAACTGTGGAATTGGTACCCGCAGCCCAAGGACAGCGTGACCTGGTCGGGCGAATGCTCGAACGGCCGGGCGGCGGGTCGCGGCGTCGCGCAATGGTACGACGACGGCAAGCCGGCCGATCGTTATGAGGGCGAGTATCGCGACGGCCGCGAGAACGGCCGCGGCGTGATGATATCGGCGCGCGGCGATCGCTTCGAGGGCGAGTATCGCGACGGCCAGGCGCATGGTTACGGCGTATCGATGCTCGTCAACGGCAATCGCTACGAAGGCGAATTCCGCGACAACAACCAGAACGGCCGCGGCGTATACATTTGGGCCAGCGGCGCCCGCTATGAGGGCGAGTTTCGGCACGGCTATCCGCAGGGCCACGGCGTGTACACGAGCGCCAAGGGCGAGCGCTACGAAGGCGAATTCAGCAAGGGCATGCCGCATGGGCAAGGCACCTTTCGCAAGAGTGACGGCCGCGTCATCGCCGGCAACTGGGCGCAAGGCTCCCACCCCGACTGTCCGAAGTGCATCAAATACGATTAGCCGGCGCGATCGCGCGGCGCGGTAACGATCCGTCATCGGCCGAGACCAGTCCGTGAGCGGGTGTCCGGGAGATTGTGACGCTTGACGCGTCGCAACGCGGTGGCGGAAAGTCACGGCGTTGAAAGCGCGCCCGTTTCGGCTCAATTGGCGATCCGATGAAACTTGTCACTGCCATCCTGCTGGCCCTGCTGCTGGCGATCCAGGCCACCATGTTCGCCGTGGTAAATTATCTCGGCGAAAACCCGGCCGTGGCGTTCACGTTTCCGCCGCTCTATTTTCTCGCGGGCGGCGACTATTCGTTCGTGATCGCTTTTGGCGTTTCGAAATGGGTACCGCAGCAGGATCTCGTCGATCCGGCCTTGCGCGTCGTGACGATCCTATCGTCGGCGTTCTCGCTGTTCGTGCTGGCGCGGAACCTGCGCGATCGCGAGGTGCTCATCGTCTTCGGGTCGTTCGCGGCGGGATTGCAGTTCGCGATATTTGCCGTCATGGCCGGAATTCATATCGTGAAGGTTCCGATCGGCGGGCTTACGATGGTTGCCGAATATTCCGTCGGTCTGCTCGTGCACGGCGTCGTGCTCGCCGGCCTCATCGCCGCGCTGCGCGCCGGCAGCAACGCAACGCGCGCCGAAATCGTCCGCCGCGCCGGGCACAACTAAAGCATGTTTCATCCGCGTGGCGTCGTCCGCCAATTTCCTCCTTTCCCCCACACGCTTCGCGTGTCGGGGAAAGGAAGCAGGGGCCGGCCGAATCCATAGTCTCCGAATGTTCCCTACCCGCCGCCGAGATAGGCCGCGGCCAGCTTGGGGTTGTTGCGCAGCGCCGCGGTCGGGCCGGCGAGCGCGGTTTTGCCGAGTTCCAAGACGTAGCCGCGCGACGCGGTTTCGAGCGCCATCTTGGTGTTCTGCTCGACCAGGAGGATGGCGAGGCCGTCGCGGTTGAGTTCCGCGATCAGATCGAACAGGCGCACGACCAAAATCGGCGACAGGCCGAGCGAGGGCTCGTCGAGCATCATCAGCGCCGGCTTGGCGAGCAGGGCGCGGCCGATCGCCAGCATCTGCTGCTCGCCGCCGGAGAGGACCGAGGCCGCCATGTCGCGGCGCTGCGCGAGATTGGGAAAGCGCCCGTAGATCGCGTCGATCTCGCGCGCGACATTGTCGCGCCGCGTATAGGCGCCCATCAGCAGGTTTTCGTGCACGCTGAGGCTGACGAAAATCTGCCGCCCCTCGGGCACCAGGACCAGGCCGGCCGCGACCCGGCGCGGCGCGCTCCAGCCGGTCGTGTCATGGCCCTTGAAGCGCACCCGCCCGCCGGCGGGCCGCACCGTGCCCTGCAGCGCCTTCAGCAGCGAGCTCTTGCCCGCGCCGTTGGCGCCGAGCACGGTCACGATCTCGCCGGGGGCGACGGCGAGCGACATGGATTTCACCGCATGGTTGCGCCCGTAGCGCACGTCGAGGCCGTCGGCTTCGAGCAGCGCGCTCATGCCGCCGTGCCGCCGAGATAGGCGTCGCGCACGCCCTGGTTGCCGTGCACCTGATCGAAGCTGCCCTCGAAAATCTTGCGCCCGAAATTGAGCACGACGACGTGGTCGCACAAGGTGCGCACGAAATTCATGTCGTGCTCGACGACGAGGAGCGTGACGCCGCGCGCATTGATGCGTTCGAGCAGCAGGCGCAGCGCCTCGGTTTCGGCGGTGTTGAGGCCGGCGGCGGGTTCGTCGAGCAGCAGCACGCTGGGCTCGGCCAGGGTGGCGCGCACGACTTCGATGCGCTTCTGAATCCCGTAGGGCAGGTTGGCGACGACCTCGCCCGGATAAGTGCCGAGGCCGGCATCGCCGAGCGCGGCTACGGCGCGCGCTTGCGCTTTCCGGCCGCGTACCGGCGACAGCGGCGGGCGGCGCGCGTGCTCGCCCAGCATGACGTTCTCGACGGTGGAGAGATGCGGCATCAGGCGGATGTTCTGGAACGAACGCGCCAGGCCGTGGCGCACGCGGTTGCGCGCCGGCACCGCCGTGATGTCCGCGCCGCCGGCGCGGATGCGGCCCCGGTCGACCGGATAGATACCCGAAATCAGGTTGAACACCGTCGTCTTGCCGGCGCCGTTCGGGCCGATCAGCGCCGTTCGGCTGCCGCCGCGCACCTCGAAGGTCACGTCGTCGATCACCTTGAGGCCGCCGAAACTCTTGTGCACCTGGTCCAGCGCCAGCGCCGCGTCGCTCATGGCCGGCGCGCTTTCTCGATCAGGGTCCGCGTCACCAGGCCCTCGGGCCTGAGCGTCATGATGAGGACGACGATGACGCCGAACACGATGTAGCGCCCGCCTTCGAGAAATTTCAGGCCGGCATCGAGCGCCGACACGGTGCGCAAAATCTCCGGCACCGCGGTGAACACCAGCGCGCCCGCGATCGGGCCCCACGCGGTCTGCGTTCCGCCCATCAGCACGTAGAGCAGAACGTAGATGCTGAAAAGCACGCCGGTGGTTTGCACGTCGATGAAGTTGAATTGGTGCACGAGCAGCGCGCCGCCGATGCCGCCGATCGCGCCGCCCAAGGTGAACGCGGCGACCTGGGTGTTGCGCAGATTGACGCCGAACAGGGTCGCGACATTGTCGTCGTCGTGCACGGCGCGCATCGCCAGGCCGAAGCGCGTCGCCAGCAGCCAGGCGACCGCGGCGACGACGCCGACCGTGACCGGCAGCACGACGCTCAATCCGGCATAGGCGGTGACCGACAGTCCCGAGGCGCCGCCGAGCGCTTCGATATTGAGAATGATGCCGCCCACGACCTCGGCGAAGGCGAAGGTCGCGAGCACCATATAGACGCCGCGCGTGCGCAGGATCGGAAACGAAATCAGAAACGCGATCGCGCCCGCGGCGATGCCCGCCGCCGGGATCGCCAGCAGCAGCGGCCAGCCGAGCTTGAGGGTGAGCGCGCCCGCCGTGTAGCCGCCGATCAGCACGAAGCCCGCCGCGCCGAGATTGAGCAGGCCCGCCGAGGCCGGCAGAAACACCGAATAGGCGACGACGATGTTGATCAGCAGTTGCGCCAAAATGCCCGAGAGATAGCCGCTCATCAGAACTTGCCCTTGCCGATCTTGCTGTGGCCGAACAGGCCGGTCGGCTTGACGATCAGGATCAGCAGCAGCAGGCCCCAGACCGGAATCTTCTCGATCTCGGCGCCGAATTGCGCGATGGCCAGCACCTTGACCAGGCCGACGAACAATCCGCCGACGATGGCGCCCCACACATTGCCCAAGCCGCCCAGCACCATGCCGGCGATCGCGTCGGCGGCGATGGTGTCGCCCATATAGGGCGTGATCGTGCCGTAGCTGGCGCCGTAGAGAATGCCGGCGAGGCCGGCGAGCGCGCCCGAGATCACGAACACGATCGGCACGATGCGGTTGACCTCGACGCCCATCAAGGTCGCCGCGTCGGGATTCTCGGCGATGCTGCGCAGCGCGCGGCCGAGGCGCGAGCGCGCCAGCACGCGGCTCAGCAGGAACACCAGCGCGATCGCGAGGCCGAGGCTCGCCAGATGCGGAATGCCGATCACGAGCCCGGCGACATGCAGATCGGCCTGTTCGATCGGCAGTGCCAGGCGCCGCGGATCGCTGCCCCACAGCGTAATCACGAGATGCTCGAACACGATGAGAAAGCCGAGCGACGAAACCAGCGGCAGCGCGTGCTCGGTGGCGTCGCCGTATTTGGCTTTCATGTAGCGATAAGTAAAGCGCTCGATGATGAGTGCGGCGGCGACCGACACCAGAACGCCGATCGCGGCGGCGGCGAGCCAGGGCAGGCCGAAGCCGAACATATGCTCGCCCGCCGTCGACAAGGCCCAGGTCGTCATCGCCGCCAGCATGAACAGCGCCGGGATGGTGAAATTCAGGAAATTCAGCATGCCGATGGTGAGCGTGAACGCCACGGCGACGAAGGCGAGAATGCCGCCGAGCATCAGCCCGTTAATGACCTGTTGCAGCGTCTGCATCGCGCTAGCGGCGGCGCGGGATGTGCGTCTCGTGGTTCCGCAGATACCACGCCGCGATCTCCTCGCGCGTCGCCCACCACACTTTCTTCTTCGATTTGGGCGTAGGCGAGAAATTCGCGCAGCGCGCGGATGCGGTAGGGATGGCCGGCGACGTGCGGATGCAGGCCGATATTCATCAGCCGCCCGCTCTTCGCACCCTCGGCATAGAGCACGTCGAATTGTTCCTTGAACGTCGCCGACACCGCGTCGGTCGTCATGCCGCGGCGGTGGAACAGGGTGAAATCGTTGATCTCGACCGTGTAGGGCGTGGCCACGATCGGGCCCGACGGGGTTTCGATGAGATAGGGCTGGTCGTCGTTCATGTAGTCGCAGAAAAAAATCAGGCCTTCCTCGGCGAGAATGTCCGGCGTGTTCGGCGTGCCGCGCAGCGACGACGACAGCCAGCCCTTGGCTTTCTTGCCGACGACGTCCTTATAGACGCGCAAGGTTTCGCGGATCAGCGTTTGCTCGGCGGCGCGGTCCTTGTGATAGTTGGTCAAGAGATCGCCCTGCTCGTAATTGTGCGCGACGAGCTCCCAGCCGCGGTCGATCGCGGCTTGCACCACGGCGCGGCGCTCGAGGCCCATCTTGGCGTTCATCGTGCACGAGGCCGGCGCGCCCGCCTTGTCGAACGCGTCGATCAGGCGCCACACGCCGACGCGCTGGCCGTATTCGCGCCACGAATAATTGTGGAAGTCGGCGACGTTGCCGGGCAGCGGATCGGGCAGCACCGGCGGGCCGCCGGCGTAATAGGGCCGGTCCGTGTCCTTGACCAGATCCCAATACTCGAAATTGATCGTGACGATGAGTGCCACGCGGGCGCCGTTCGGCCATTTCAGCGGCCGGCGTTCCGGCAGCGGCACGAAATCGTAATGCATGGCTCTCCCCGGCGCGCCGAACTCTCGCCCGCGGCTTGCGGCGCGCGGTCCTATTTGATTGTATGGCCCGCCGCCGTCAAGCCGCCGCTGGGACATGGGAGAGAGTCGCGTGACGAACAAAGCGGACGATCGCGTGTTGATCGCCGGCGCCGGGCCTGCCGGATTGTGCGCGGCGCTCTATCTCGCGCAGCACGGCGTGCCCGTTCTGGTGTGCGAAGCGGCGCCCGATCTGCCGGCCGACCTGCGCGCCTCGACCTTCCATCCCGCGACGCTCGACCTGCTCGACGCCTTCGGCGGCGTCACGCGCCAGCTTATCCATCTCGGCCTGATCGCGCGCTATTGGCAATATCGCGACCGCGCCTTGGGCCCGATCGCGACCTGGGACATGGGCGTGCTGCGCAACGACACACTCCATCCCTATCGCGTGCAGACCGAGCAATGGCGCCTGACGCGCATCATCGAGAAACGCCTCGCCGATTTTCCCCATGCCGAAATCCGTTTCGGCCACGCCGCCACCGGCGCGAGCCAGGACGGCGAGCGCGCCTATCTCCACGTCCAAGCGCCCGAGGGCGAGCGCAAATTCGCCGGCCGCTATTTGATCGGCGCCGACGGCGCCAACAGCGCGGTGCGCCGCGCGCTCGGCATCGCCTTTGACGGCATGACCTTTCCCGAGCTGTATTTTTCGATCTCGACGACGTTCGAGTTCATGCACCACCTGCCGGATCTGACTTTCGTCAACTACCTGGCCGATCCCACGGAGTGGTGCGTCCTGCTGCGCACCGTCGTCGCCTGGCGCGTGCTGTTTCCGACCCATCCCGGCGAGACGCGCGAGGACATCCTGAGCGACGCCAGCGTGCAGCGCCGGCTCAACTCGATCGTCGCCCGCGCCGAGCCCTACGATGTCGTGCACCGCACGCTCTATCACGTGCACGAGCGCGTCGCCGAGAGATACCGCGCCGGGCGCGTCTTCCTCGCCGGCGACGCCTGCCACATCAACAATCCGCTGGGCGGCATGGGCATGAACGGCAGCATCCAGGACGCGTTCAACCTCGCCCAAAAGCTGGTCGCGGTGTGGCGCGGCGAGGCCGGCGACGCCGCGCTCGACCGCTACGAGCGCCAGCGCCGCAAGATGGCGATCGACTTCGTCCAGGCCAATGCGGTGCGCAACCGCGAGGCGCTGCGCGAAACCGACCCCGCCGCCCGCGCCAAGCGCCACGACGACATGAGGCGCATGGCCGCCGACCCCAAGGCGGCGCGCGACTTCCTGCTGCGCACCTCGATGATCGCCGCGCTCAAGGAGAGCGAGGCGGTGGCGTGAATTTCCGCGTCATCCCGACCGGAGCGCGCCTTTGGCGCTCCGGTCGGGATGACGGGCGTTTGGTTGACAGGAGCCGGGGAGACGGGGAGGACTTCAAGGTCGGGCCGAAGGCCGGCGACAAACCTTCTCCCCGTCTCCCCGGCTCCTGTAAATCTTCGCCGCTATTGCTCGCGCCGCCGAAGGCCGCCAAGTTTTGGTGTTGGGAATTGGCGGCCTTCGGAAATTCCGCGCTTTGTACAAGCCGTAGCGGCGCTCAATCGCGGTTGTACTGGATTTAGGGGCTGTGTTCGCCACGAAACGTCAATTTCCCTCGAAGGCCGCCAAATTTTCGTCGTGGGCGTTGGCGGCCTTCGGCGCCAGCGACCATAGCCAGCCGGCCTCGTAGCCATTCTTGAGCTTCGCCACGCCGAGGGCGCGCGCCGCGCGTTCCAGCGTGCGGAGTGGAATGCCCGCACCGTTCGCCCCGGCAATCACCGCTGCCGCCGCAACCGGTTGCGGCGCCAGGACGCGGGCGAGCCAGGACATGGCTTCGCCGAGCTTGCCGCCGAAGGCGCGGGCGCGTTCGCCGTCGAAGATGGCGCGCAGGTCGACCGCGACGGGATCGCCCTCCCAGGCGATGCGCGGCACCGGACCGGCATGGGCGGCGAGCAGCGTCGATCCGCCGGGCTGCGGCGCGGGCAGCGGATCGCACTGGATGCCGAAGGCGTGGCCGCTGCCATTGGGATGTTTCCCGAGATTGTTCTTGACCTGGAGAAACAGGCGGCGCGAGGCCGGCGTGGTGCCGGGCGCGCCGGCCTCGCCCTCCTCGGGCACGAGATAGACGGCGCGCGCGGCGGCGACGAAGGCGAGCGAGCCGGTCAGGCGGTAGATCGCCTTGCCGCCGGCGCCCTTGTTGAGATGCGTGACGGCGAGGATGGCGACGCCGGCGGCGCGCGCCATTTCCGCGAGCGGCGCCAGGGCGGCGCGGACATTGGCGTTGCGATGCGTCTCGACGCCGCTGAGATAGGCCGAGATCGGATCGACGACGGCGAGGCGCACGTCGCCGAGCCCCTCGATCTTGTCGTGCAGGGCCGCCAGATCCTTGGCCAGCGAGAGCACGCGCGGATGCTCGTTGTCGCCGGGCCTGAGGGTGAAGACGCGATCGACGATATGGACCTTGGCGAGATCGGCGCCGGCGGCGGCGAGGCGCGGCGCAATGGTGGTGTCGGGCGCGTCCTCGGCCGAGATCAAGAACACGCTGCCGCGCCGGCATGGCGTGCCGTCGGGCCACGGCGTGCCGCGCGTGACGCGCGCGGCGATGTCCATGGTGATGAGCGACTTGCCCATGCCCGGATCGCCGGCCAGCACGGTGAGCGCGCCGATGGCGATGCGCTCGGGCCACAGCCAGTCCACCGGGCTGCCCTCGACGCGGCTCGCCAGCACGGTGCTGATCCGCGTGCGGCCCTCGTAAAGCGTGTTGGGCCGCGATAGCGCCGCCGGCTCGCCCGCCGCGCGGACTTCGATGGGCGGCGCCGCGCGCGCCGGCTCCGGGGCGGGCACGGGCGAGCGCGCCTGGGCGCGCAGCGCCGCCGCGATCTCCGGCGTCAGCGCCACCCCCGAAGCCGCCAACCGCCCCGCCGCCGTAATCTCCGCGAGATAGGCTCGGATATCATGTTCCTCGATCGGGCGCCGGGTCATGGGATATATCCCTTGGCTGTCAATGTGTTGCGCCGCCTGCGATTTTGCGGCTAAATATGACTAGCACAAAATAGGAACAGGTGCTAGAGTGGGAATGCGCCCATTCGGGGCCGTGGCGTTGCCCGATGATACGGAATCCGGGTGATCGCCACGGTGTGCAATGCGCGCGGCCTCGGCGCGCCAAGTATGGACCTCGGCCCGTTGGCCGGGGTGACAGCGTTGTTTGCCGGGCAAATCAAGCATGCCTTGTTCCGTCACCCCGGCCAACGGGCCGGGGACCATGTATAAGGCCCATGTATGAGGGGAAACAATTCAGGCGCGCCCGATACCGAAGCGATCAACCGGAAAACCCGGGCTAGCGCACTCTGACCCCAATTGCCGTTCGACGCGTGCCGGGATGAGGATTAGCGCGTCCAAAACATCCGATGGCACATGGCTGTGGCCCTGGCGCAGTGCTAAGATGCTCTGCAATCGGCAATGGGGCGCGCCGATCGGTGCGACAAGGACAGCGCCCCAATAGGAGGATGTCTCATGGCATATTACTTGTGGACCGCGAACTACACGCGTGAAGCCATCCAAGCGATGGTCAAGAACCCGCAGGATCGCGAAGCCGCAGCGCGCAAGGTAATCGAAGCAGCCGGTGGAAAGCTCCTCCATGCGTTCGTTGCTCTCGGTTCATCGGACGTCGTGGTGCTGAGTGAGTTCCCGGATGACGCCGCGATGGTGGCAGTCACGCTAGCTGTCGGAGCCACCGGAACCATGACCAACGCGGCAACGACGAAGCTCCTGACATTTTCGCAATTTTCTGAGGCGATGAAAAAGGCGGGGCAGATCGCAAAATCATATACGCCTCCTCAGGGCTAGCTCGTGAGGCGTGGGAAAATCGGGGTCAGAGTGGACTTTCTCCCACAGAGCCACGCCGAAAAGCGGGAGTTAAATTTACTCTGACCCTGAAAACTCGGCGACGGCCACGTCGGCGCTGCCGAGGAAATAAGTAAAGCGTCCCCGAAATTCCGGTCCAATTTGCATTTGCCACCATACAAGAAGCCGCCAATGTCTCAGCCTCCAATACTCGCTTCAATCCTCAAAAGCCGAGGAGCCATCGTCGAGCTCTTTATCGCGGCCGTAATATTAGCGATCGGTGTCAACTTATTTGCCGCCGCCATCGCGACATTCTTCGACTCCAACGCAAATGCATTAGTTTGGTTAAGTTCGGCTTTGATATTCCTGAGCATTGGACTAATTGGTCGCCGGACAATTTCTACTACGCGTGTATCACGAACCTTCGAAGGATTCATATACTATAGCGGAAGTGAAAATAAACTAATCGAAATTCCTCGGTATGAAATATCGGAACAACTTTCACTCTATATCGACGGACTTTTTGCCGAGAACGAAGCTCCAAAAAAATTGTGGGATTCAGACCCAATCTCTAAAACATTTGATCGCGATGCCAAAGCAGGCGTGTTTAAGAAGCGTGCAACAGCGGCCGGCCAATTGCTAATCGAGGCGACAGAGTACTTCGTGCTCCAGAAGCTTTCACTTCACTTGTCTGATTACTTCAATCGCGTCGAAGTGGATGGGCATCGTCTGGAGAAGTTGACTCGCGAAGATGTGCCAAGTGTATTGTTTAAGAATAGGTTCCTCGATACGTTTTCACGTCCGATGCAGGAAAGGGCGGCCTTTGTCGATAATATGCTCAAGAAAAAGGTATCTTTCGGAGAAGTTGGTTCAGAATTCGGCGAAGTTGTTTTTTCATATAGTGCCGACGGACCGCACTATGCGAAGTTTGATCTCGTGCTGCCATCTGGTGCTAAAGTTAGCCGAACGCAATCAGGCTGCATTGAAATCGATACGCCCAGGTTTTGCTTGAAAATCGAAGTTGAATTTGCTGGTTTTGGTGCAGTTCTTCCACGCGATTTCGAGCGCCTATATCTTGATCGGCCAAATTCAGACGATACCAATGCTTTTGCGCTGAATGTCGTGACAGACATAAAATTTAAGGCGTTGTCGCTACTCTTTCGATCCGGATGGCAGTATCATAATTGGCTTGATTCGTTCCTGGATTCGTTGGAGAAAGACTTCTCTATGAACGAGTTCTTTTGCCAAATTGATTGGAATGCCGCAGCGACAATTGCTCATGTGGTTCAGCGCGCTGTGGCAGAGGCCAACGTCAGGCCGAACCGGAAGTGAGCGCCTTGATCTTTGGTGTGCTCCATACCGGCGGCAACGGCCGGCCAAACATCGCCCAGCCCCTCGCACTGGTCAAAACTGAGAAAACTGCTTGACGCTTAAAGGAAAGCGGGAATTAGTGTTTGATATTGAATTACTCCGCTTCTCAGCCGCACCCAAATTGCGAAAGCAGGGTCAGAGTGGAATTTCTTCACACATCCAAAACGAGCCGTCACGCCGGGCGCAGACCTAGCCTCCAGATTGTACTCGGAAAAATCGACTTCGGTCATTGCGCAAAGAGCCTGGGCCCCGGCTCGGGGGCCGGGGCGACGGGCCGGGAGGGCGGGCAACGACAATCCGCTCTGAGGCGTCCCGCGTTCGCCGCTCAGGGCCGGGGCGCCCGCTTCGCCAGCACGCAGCGGATGCCGCCGCCGGGGTCGGCGACGTCGCCGGCGTAGCGCGGGATCAGGTGCACGTGGACGTGCATGCGCGATTGGCCGCCCGCCTTGCCGATGTTGACGCCGATATTGTAGCCGTCGGGCGCGTGCTCGCGCCGGACCAGGCGTTCCGCCGCGCTCAAGAGGCTGAGAACCGCCGACTGCTCCGCTTGCGTCATGTCGAAGAAGCTCGCGACATGGCGCCGCGGGATGGCGAGGACGTGCCCGCGGCTCAGGGCGTTGTTGTCGGCGCGCACATAGGCGAGGTCGTTTTCCAGCACGACATCGCGCGGAATGCAGAGTTCGCAATCGGCCGGTTGGGCGGCGTTCGTCATCGGCTGGGGCGCCTTACGATGATGGGGATGGAGAAAGCCGGGACAAGCTGGAGTCTCTCGGCATTCATTTGAACTGCTCGAATTGTAGGAACGCAATACATAATTGGCGTGCGACGGCGACGTCGGCGCTGCCTGGGAATCAAATATATCGCTGTCAATTTTCCCGAAATCGCCGCTTCCGCTTCAGCGCCCGGGCCACGGCGGCGGGGTCGTTCGCGATCACGGTCAGCAGCACTTGCGCCGCCTGGTCGGGAACATGCGCGCCTTGCTCCCAGTCGCGGATCGTGCCGAGCGGAAGGTGGAACCGCGCCGCCCGACGTCCGGCCACCATCGGTCGCGGCGCGAATGTCGCAGCCGTCCGACAAAATCCATTCCGATGCCAATTCTGCCGTGAAAGAGGTCTGCCTCATTTTTTGCAGCGCGATTCCGCAAGGCGGTGCGCCGACGGCGAAAAGACGCATGACTCCGCTCGGAAGGCGTGGCACCATGCCGATCCGTTGACTTGAGCCCGAACCGGACGCGGCGCGAACGCGTTCGAGCGCCCAAAAAGGCGCTCGATGCCCGGTTCGAAATCGGAAACTCGGGCCTGCAATGCGGAGGACGCCATGACCAACACGATCTCGATTCATCCCTCGGTCGATCAGGGACTCAAGAAGGGCTCGGCGGATTTTTCCGGCGGCACCCTCGTGTGCAAATGCGCGGACCGGCCGGTGAAAGTCGCCGCCAAGTCGCAAGTGGCGCACAACCATGCCTGCGGCTGCACGAAGTGCTGGAAGCCCAAGGGCGCCGTTTTCTCGGTCGTCGCCGTGGTGCCGCGCGACAAGGTCAGCGTCGTCGAGAACGGCGACAAGCTCGCGATCGTCGATGCGAAGGCGAGCATCCAGCGCCACGCCTGCAAGGGCTGCGGCGTTCACCTGTACGGCCGCATCGAGAACAAGGCCCATCCGCTTTACGGGTTCGATTTCATCCACCCGGAATTGTTCCAGGAATCCGGCGCGGCCGCGCCCGAATTCGCGGCGTTCGTGTCGTCGATCATCGAAGCGGGCACGAAACCCGCGGCGATGGGCGCCATCCGCGGCCGCCTGAAGACCCTGGGCCTGGAACCCTACGACTGCCTCTCGCCCCCGCTGATGGACGCCATCGCCACGCACATCGCGAAAGCCTCGGGCGCTCTCGCGGCGTGAGGAGCGAACCGGGCCTATCGCGCCGCCTTGTACGTCTTGGCGACGATGTCCGCCTTCTTCAGCGCCTCGACACCCTGCGCGCCCGACATCAAGGCCGTCGTCTTGCTCGCCTTGACGGCGCCGCCGGCCGCAACCGCAAGCGCGATGCCGGCCATGCTTTCGATGTCCGGCACCTCGGCGACGAGGACGAGGTCGTACTCGCCGAAGCACAACCAGCCGCCGACGAGCTTGCCGCCGACGGCCTCGCAGGCCTGGCGGCCGATGGCTTCGACGCGGTTCTGCGGGTTCTTGATCTGCGCTGCCCACAACTCCGCCGTATAGGCACCCTGATACATGAAGAGCGGCATGGTCTACCTCCGTAGTTTGGTTGCTGGCGCGGCTTACGGTCCAGATTGGACCGCACATCTGGCAGTGCGCGCCAGCCTATCCCTTCGGGTCTGGCGGGGCCAATCAAATCATCGCCGGTGCCGGCCCGTTGCGGTCGCTTGCCGTTCGCGACGGTATGCTACCGCTTCAGCGCCCGGGCCACGGCGGCGGGGTCTTTCGCGATCACGGTGAGCAGCACTTGCGCCGCCTGGTCGGGAACATGCGCGCCTTGCTCCCAGTCGCGGATCGTGCCGAGCGGAAGGTGGAACCGCGCCGCGAACTCGCGTTGCGTGAGATTGAGGCGCTTGCGCAAAGTTTTGACCGTCAGCACATGGCGGGCACGGGCAATCCGGGCCGCGGTTGCCGGCCGCGCGTCGGGGTCGGCGCGGGCGGCCCGATGGCGCTCTCCGTCGCTCATTCGATCGAAATTCCGCCAATCGGTCTTGGGCGGTTTATTCGGATCGAGCTTGAATTTCGTGACACTTCCTTTTCTCATGTGGCTCTGCCCCTCTGGCGGAGATGGAGACGATCGGTGCGGCGTGTCACGGCGGGAGAGCGGCGCGGGAGCGTCGATCCGGGCTATTCTCGCCCTGGTTGTAGAGCCCCCACCCGGCCTCCCCCTGGGCGGGGGAGGTGAAGGAAGAGCGCGCTCACCCGATCTTCAAATACGCGAAGCCCTTGCCCTGCAGCTCCGCCACCGTGGCGACGCCCGAGGGCACGAGCTTGATGTAGCCGTCGGCGCGGATTTTCGCGATGTCGAGCTTGAGGCGCTGGAAGGTCAGGCGGCAGATCAGGACCTCGACGCCGTATTTGGCCAGCGCCGCCATGCGCTGCTCGAGTTCGGGGGCGAGCGTTTCCTTGTCCCACGGCGTGCCGGCCAGGTCCTTGAGGAAGAACTTCACGCCGGCGGCGTGGGCGACGATGACGATCTTGGCCTTGAACGGATCGAAATCGTAGACCGAGAGGTGATTGTTGACGTTGTTGAGCATCTGGCCGAAGCGCTCGGGGGCGCCGAAATCGCAGTGATAGGCCGTGGCGAATTCGGCGTCCTTCTTGATGTCCTTGGGGTCGAGCGGCTTGGGCTGGGCGCGGACGCGCGCGGCGGCGGCGGCGCCGAGGCCGATGAGCGCGGTCCAGGCGAACAGGCGGCGGCGGTCGATCGGCATGGCGGGCTCCCGGATAGATGCGCGGATCGGAGAACAATAGCGGTTGCGGGCGGCGGCGGGCAATTGGCTTAGGCTTCGACTTGCGCGGACGGCCGAAGTTCAACAGGAGACGGGGAGACGGATCAGTGCGCGAAGCGCGCGTAAACTTTCCTCCCCGGCTCCCGTGAACCGCATGCGGTTCACCCTGTAAAACTTCATGCGCCGGACTTGCCAAGGCGCGGTCGCTTGCCGAGGATGACGGCGCAAGAGGAGGGCCGGCATGGCCGATCTCGACGTTTACAAAAATCAGAATTTCGGCAACCGCAGCGGCTTCGGCCGGCGGCCGGCGCTCGTCATCGTCGATTTCGTCGCGGGCTTCGCCGATCCGGCGCAATTCGGCGGCGGCAATATCGGGCCCGCCATCGCCGCGACGCGGCCGCTGCTCGACGCCTTCCGGCGCTACAAGCGGCCGGTCGCGCACACCCGCGTCGTCTATGCCGATGACGGCGCCGATGCCGGGATTTTCACCCTCAAGGCGCCCAATCTCCTGAAGCTCACGGAAACCTCGCCGCTGAGCCAGATCGTGCCCGAGCTCACGCCCGAACGCGGCGAATACATCGTCAGGAAGCAGCAGGCCTCGGCGTTTTTCGGCACCGCGTTGCGCGAATGGCTGACCTTGCAGCAGGCCGACACGCTCGTCGTCGCCGGCTGCACGACCTCGGGCTGCGTGCGCGCCACCGCGGTCGATGCGCTGCAATGCAATTTCCGCACCGTGATCGCGACCGACTGCGTCGGCGACCGCGCGCTCGGGCCGCACGAGGCCAATCTGTTCGATCTCGGCCAGAAATACGCCGACCTCATGCCGAGCCGCGACATCATGGCCGAGCTCGATCGCTTGCAGAATGCCGCGGGCGCGGGCGCGGGCGCGGCCGCGCGCGCGGCGGAATAGGGAGACACCGACATGGTCGATACGCTCGGTTACCGCATGAAGTTCGGCGTCATCGCGCCGTCCACCAACACCTCGGTGCAGCCCGAGTTCGAACTCGATGCGGCCGCATGGCGTCACCAATCATTTCGCCCGCATCCACATCCCCGACGATCCGATCAAGAACGACGCGGATTTCGAGCTGCTGATGGTCAGTATCCGCAAGGAGCTGATGCACGCCATCGACCGCGTCATGACCTGCCGGCCGCAGCACGTCGTCATGGGCATGTCGGCGGAAACCTTCTGGGACGGGCTCGACGGCTCGGTGGTGTTTCAGCGGAATTGCGAGGAACGCGCCGGGGTGAAGATCTCGATGGGCTCGGACGCGTGCCAGGCCGCGCTGCGCCGCTACGGCGACATCAAGCGCATCGGCGTGGTGACGCCCTATATGCCGGTCGGCGACAAGAACGTGCGCAAGTTCTTCACCGATTGCGGCTTCGAGGTCGTCGCCATCAAGGGCCTCAAATGCAAGAGCCCGATGCTGATCGCGCATGTGTCGGAAAAAGAGCTGCGCGACGCGATCAAGGAGGTCGACGATGCCGCGGTCGAAGCCATCGTCCAGGTCGGCACCAATCTGGCCATGGGCCGGGTCGCGGCGATGGCCGAGTTCTGGCTCGACAAGCCCGTTCTCGCCATCAACACGGCGACCTATTGGTGGGCCCTGCGCTCCAACGGCATCATGGACCGGGTCCATGGCTGGGGCTCGCTGCTGAGCGAGCATTGAGGCGGGCGCGCACAAAAAAACGGGCGAACCATGGGGGTCCGCCCGCTTCCTTTCGGTAACCTGCCACGGCGTGGTGCGCCTACCGCTGCGGCCTAGGCCGCTCGCTTAAGCCCCAGCACGGACTTGTGGCGGGGGCACCAGCATGGCTCAGGTCGTAAAGCTACTTCCGCTTTTTGGCCTTCTTGGCGCTTTTCGTCGTTTTCTTCGCTTTCTTCTTTGCAGGCATTGTCTTGCTCCTTTGGATAACTACAGTTAGAGAGTTCCCCGAAAAGGAACTCAAGGTTTAGTTAGGCTTGCAATATGTAGTATGTCAACAAATTGTTTCAGATAAGTTTATTTCCGGACGGCGAAAAACAGTCGAAGCGGCCCTGATTTCAGGTGAAATTGAATCGAACTTCGGTCGCCTCTGGCATAGAAGCACAGAATAAATCGCGCGTATTATTTTATGTTCTAAAAAAAATTCGGCGAGTTCTTTTTCTATTCTGTAAAACCTGCGAGTTTTATAGACTTCGATTCGGGATTCCAAGAAATCGCCATGTTATGAGCCGCTATCGCAGTCGGCTTGCCTCAACCAAGCCGGCGGTCCGGCCAAAACGCCGCATTCCAATATTTTATTGTTAATTTTCAATTTGTTATAGGACTATCGCGGCGCGTTCACGCGGGCTCGCGCGCCGCCGTCCCGCGCGTCCGGCAAATAAAACCATTGACATCCGCAAGGCTCGGCGAAACGCACGGATCCGCGCTCAATCGCGCCGCCCTCGATGATTCGGCGACGAAAGAATTTTTTTGATCGTTGCTTTTTTGCAACAGGCATTTTTGCGGCTCGATGCGTCCAAGCGATTGCGCGAAGCGGCTGGGCGGGAGCAGGATCGCGCCGACATTCCGGGGGGAGAATACAATGCTGAAGCACGAATGGCGGCGGCGCGGCGTCGTCGCCTTGATCGCGGTCGCGCTCGGCGCCGGCCCGGCTCTCGCCAATGAAATCACCGTCGCCCATCACGGGCGCGCCGCGATGGGGTTGCCGCACGGCATCGCCTTGGCCAAGGGCTTCTACAAGGAAGCCGGGATCGACGTGACCGGCATCGTCACCGGCGATGGCGGCGGCACCACGGTGCGCAACATTCTCGCCAGCGAATTCAAATACGGCGAAGTCTCCATGCCGGCGGCCCATGCCGCTTGGAAAAGCGGCGTGCCGGTCGTGCTGATCAATGGCGGCGTCACCGGCCAGCAGGATCAATACGTCATCGCCAAGAAGGAATCGCCATATAACGGGATCGGCGACCTTGTTGGGCGCAAGGTGGCGATCACCAACCCGAAAGGCGGCAGCGATATTTTCGTCCGCATGTCGCTCGCCAAGGCGGGCATCGCGGCGGACAAGGTCAACATCGTCGCCGCCGGCGGGCTCAACGAGGCGCTCACCCTGCTCTCGGTCGGCGGCGTCGACATCGCCTTTGCCGCCGAGCCGATCTGGACCGCGCGCAAGCTGTCGGAAAGATACAAGATCGTGTTCCGCATCGACGATTACACGCCGCCGATGATGGGCTATGTCGGCATGACGACGCGCGATTTCGCGGCCAAGAACGGCGCCAAGCTGCGCGCCATCCTGGCGGCGCGCGCCAAGGCGGTCGATTTCCTGCGCAACAACCCGGACAAGTCGGCGGCGCTGGCGGCCAAGATCTTCAACATGGCCGAGGCCGACGCCAAGGCCTTGCTCGCGGTCTATCGCCAGCCGTTCTTCTGGTCCGACGGCGATTTCGATTTGGCATCGATGGACGCGCTGATGGACGCGCTCAAAGCGGTCGGCGTCGTGCCCGACGAAAAAATCGATTGGGCGGCGTTCGTCGACCGCAGCTTCCTGCCGAAAGCCGCGCTGCGCCAATAAGCCGGGCCGCTTAGGGCCCGGCAACGGCGACGGCGCCGGCGCCGGTCGCCCAGAAAAACAGCAAGGGGCCGTAAATCGCGTCGTCGCGCCGGCCGAATTCGGTGCCGCGCACGCGCTTGAACAGGCCGACATAGCGAAAATCGCCGATCAAGCGCAGGGCGAAGATCGCGGCCATGGCCGCCAGGCCGATGCGTAGCGCCGGGCCGGGCAGGGGTGCTGGCAGCCAGCCGATCGCCATCCAAAAGACCGAGCCGGCTAGGGCGATCGCCGCGCCCGCCAGCGCGCTCGCCACGGCGCGCGGGGCCAAAACCGCGGTGCCGTCCTTGCGCCGCGGCACCGCCGCCTGCAAGCCGCGCCGGCCGCCCGCCGCCCAATAGAAATGCCAGGCCGCGATGGCGAGCAGGAGAGCGCCGCCGGCGACGCCGATCCCGTGGCGCAGTTCGGCATAGGCGCGCGGCGCCAGCACGGGCACGATCATGAGGCCGGCGGCGGCGAAGGCGGGCCACGCAAGATGCGCGCCGCGCGAGACGCCGTAGACCACCGCGCCGGTCGCGAGAAGCGCGAGCGTCAACGCCGCCAATTGGACATTGCCGGCCAGATCGCCGCCGTCGAACGCCAGCGCGGCCACGCCGAACCCGGCGGCGGCCCAGGCGAGAGTCGTGAGGTGCCAAGCGAAGCGCAGAATGCGCTTCGCGGCGCGCTCGCCCAAGGGCGTCGCCGGCCAATGCGGCGCGGCGCAAAGCGGCCCGAGCAGGTATCGCTCGCCCAGCGCCGAATGGGTGGCGCCGATCGCGACGAGCAACACACCGGGAACCAGCAATTCGATGGCCATGCGGATCTCCTTCCATACGCTTGCGTATGGAAGGAGAGTGCCGGTACAGTGCCCGCGTGTCAATACGGAAGCGTATGGAACAAGCGCGCCGGGAGGGGCCATGCCACGCAAACCCGCTCAAGCCCCGGGCCGCTTGTCGGATCGGGCCTGGATCGAGGCCGCGGCCGCGGCGCTGATCGCCGGCGGCATCGGCGCGGTCCGGGTCGAACGGCTCGCCGCAGGCCTCGGCGTGACCAAGGGGAGTTTCTACTGGCATTTCGCCGATCGCGGCGCGTTGCTCAAGGCGCTGTTGGCGCATTGGCAGCGCGCCGGGACCTCGGCCATCATCGCGCGCCTGGACGCGCGCAAGCCCGGCGCCCGCGCCAAGCTCGAAGCCCTGTTCCGCATGATCGGCGGCCACGCCTATGACCGGCTCGAAGCCGCGATCCGCGCCTGGGCGCAATCGGACAAGCGGGCCGCCGCGGTCGTCCGCCGCGCCGACGCGCGGCGCGAAGCCTATGTCGCGAGCTTGCTCCGCGAACTCGGCCTGGACGCAAAATCGGCGGCGCTGCGCGCCCGCTTTATTTGTCTCGCCGTGGTCGGCGAAGTCGTGTCCGGGCCCTACAATCGCGCGACGAACACCGCTGCGGTGTGGCAGGCCGCCTTTCGCGATGTGATCGGCAGCGCCGCCGGCGGGCCCGATCGCGCCCCCACATCCTGAGCCGGAATGCGCTCAAGCGGCGCCTCGACGGACGCGCTGTTTGCGGCCGAGCTACTTGCTGAAGGTCGCGCAAATACCAGAGGCGCATGATACCAGGAGACCGAAATAATAACTCGTCATCCCGAGCGGAGCGCCGAAGGCGCGCAGTGGAGGGACCTCGGACGGACTAGCAACAACGTGCCTTGCAATCGGGCGGCTCGTCCGCACAAGGTCCCTCGACTTCGGTCGCGCGATGCGCGACCTTCGCTCGGGATGACGATGATTATTTCGGTCTCCTGGTACTATACGGCGTTCGGTCGATTGCTTCGCCACCGAGCCGGGGTCCAGAATTCATGCCCCGACGTTGCAGAATAGGGCGCGCTGAAGCAATCAGCCGAATTCGGTATCGCATATCGCTGGCATTTGGTTCGCTAACGCAAATTAGCCAATCCAAGCCCGCCGTTCAACGACGAGCCCTCGGCCACCATCTTGAACCGGAACGCGTCCTTGTGGCGCAAGATGCGGCCGGCGGTGGGGGCGGGAAAGTGTGCGGCGAGGACAATCGTGTCGCGCTCGGCGAAGCGCTCGATCAGGCCGCGGCGCGAGCGCCGCGAGGCCTCGGGGTCGGCACAGAAGCGGCTCGAAATCGCCGGTGCCGCGAACTGCACGGCGCTGTGGACGATGTCGCCGAGGAAAATCGCGTGCCCGTCGCCGCCGGTCTTGCCGTCGCCGCGCGCGTGCAGGACGACATTGCCCGGCGTGTGGCCGGGGGCGGCTTCGAGCCAGAGCCCGTCGTCGATGGCATGATCGTCGGCGACGAGGTCGGCGCGCTTGGCCTCGACCACGGGCAGGACGCTGTCGGCGAAGCTGCCGTGATTGGGCGGCGCCGCGCCCGTGGCGAGCGCGGCGCGGTGCTCGCGCTCCCAATGCGCATATTCGGTTTTGGAAAAAATATAGCGCGCCTTGGGAAAGGTCGGGACCCAGCGTCCGTTGTCGAGCTTGGTGTTCCAGCCGACATGATCGGCGTGCAGATGCGTGCACAGCACGAAATCGACGTCGTCCGGCCGCACGCCGAGCGCGGCCAGGCGCGCGATGAAGGGGAATTGCTTGCGATGCCAGTTCGGGCGCAGCGGCCGCTCCTTGTCGTTGCCAACGCAGCCATCGACCAGGATCGTGTGGTGCCGCGTGCGGATGACGAAGGAATGGAAGCTCAAGCGCAGCAGCGCGCTCGCCGGATCGTAGAAAATCGGCGCCAGCCATTCGGCATTGGCCGCGATCAGGTCGGGCGGCGCGTCGGGCAGCAGGAAATCGAGCTTGAAAAACGGACCTTCGCTCTCCACCACGCTATCGATGGCGAGGTTGCCGAGATTTTGCGTTTTCATCGCCGGCCTTTCACATGATCGCGGGAATTTCGTGCCGCGGCTGGCGTGCCTTGGCCGCGGCTTCGGCCGGCGGCAGGGCCGGGTCCCAGGCCTTGGCGATGTAGCGCCCGCCGGTGTGGCCGTTCAATTCGTCGGCGCATAGCCACAGGATCGGCGCGCGCATCAGCGCGGGCGAGAGCAGCTGGCCGTCGGCGCCGCGCCTGCTCGGCCCGTCGGGCAGCATGCGCGTGTTCGAGGCGCCGCCCGGCAGCAGCACGTTGACGGTGACGCCGGTCTCGTCGAGTTCCTTGGCCCACGACACGCTCATCGCCTCGAGCGCGGCCTTGGTGGCGCCGTAGGGCGAGTAGCCCTGGCGTACCATCGTCTGATGGCTGGTGGAAATGTTGACGATGCGGCCCCAGCGCTGCTGCACCAAGTGCGGCAGCGCCGCCCGCGCCATCAGGAAAACGCCGTTGACGTTGGCATCGACGATCATGCGCCAGGTTGCGGGATCGGTCTCCCAGAATTTTGTCGGCTCGGTGGTGTATTTTTCGCTGACATGGCGCATGCCGCGCCCGGCATTGTTGACGACGCCGTGCAAGCCGCCGAAATTCTTGAGCGCCGCCGCGACCACGCGCTTGCAATCCGCTTCGTCCGTGACGTCGGCCTTGACCGCCAGCAGCCGGTCGTCGCCGGCCAGATCCTCGGCTTCGCGCTCGACCTGGGCGAGCTCCTTGATTTCGCGCGCCGCCGTGGCGACGACGCGCGCGCCGGCTTCGACCAGGGCGAGCGCCATCTCGCGGCCGAGCCCGCGCCCGCCGCCGGTGACGATGACGACGCGATTGCGCAGCGAGGGATAAAGCAGGCGGATATCGTTCATCGTGGTCCGATCAATGCGAGGCGAGAAGCCGGCCGTGGCCGGAAATCTTGTCGGCGATGCCGGCGCGGCGCAGTGCCAGCCACAGCGTCGCCTGATTACTGCTGATGGCGGGCTTGCCGAGCGCGGTTTCGAGGCGATCGAGCAGGCCGAGCGTGGCGAAATCGGTGCAACTCACGAGCACGGCGTCGGCTTCGGCGCGGTCGGCGGATATCGCGTGCGCGAAACCCTCCTCGAGCGGCACGCGGGCGATGTTGCGATACTCCGCCGGCCCGTTGGCGCCGTAACCCAGGCCGGCGATCGACACGGTTTCGATGCCGTGTGCGGCGAAAAAATGCACTTCGTGGCGGTTGAGCGCGTCGTGATAGGGCGTCGCCACCGCGATGCGCCTGGCGCCGAGCGCGCGCAGCGCCTCGACGATGGCCTGCGCCGTCGTGATCGCCGGCGTGCCGGCCTCGCGCGCCATGAAGTCGGGCAGCGCCGTCATCGGCGTCACCATCGAGCCCGCGGTGCAGCCATAGGCGACGATGTCGACGCTGGCCTGGGCGAGATCGCGCGCGTAGCGCTTGACGTCGTCGTAGAGCGCGCGCTTGCCGGCGTCGCTCGCCGTGTCGGTGTGCAGCGGCATGCGCGCCGCATGGACGCTGACGCCCGGCGGCACCATGGCGTTCCACTCGGCTTCGTTCGCCGTGTTTGTTGGCGGCACGATGACGCCGAGCTTGGCGCGCGCGCCGAAAACCGTGGGGTCGGCGAGGCGGTCGCGCGGCACGCCGGGCTACTCGGCCGCGCTCCGGCGCTGGGCACCGCCCGGCAGCCGCGCGATGGCCTCGTCGGTCGTCATCACGTCGCAGAACGTGATCGCCATGCTGTTGAGGCTGGCATTGTGGATCGTGTCGTTATAGGTCGCGTTCGCGTCGGCGAGAAAGATGACGTTGAAGTTCCGCATCATGGCGTCGCGCGCGCTCAATTCGCAGCACACATTGGTCAGCGTTCCGGCGATCATGACCGTGTCGATGCCGCGCCCGCGCAATTGCGCCTCGATGTCCGAGGCGCCGGGCAGGAAGGCGCTGAAGCGGTTCTTGTCGACCCACAAATCGCCGGGCGCGGGCGCGAATTCGGGCCATAGCTTGTGGCCCTCGGAGCCCGCCTTGAGATTGTCGACGACACGCTGCGACAAGTCGCGATTGTACGTGCCGCCGAAGAAGCACGACCAATCCTCGAAGATCGCGTCGGTGAAGGTGCTGATCACCCAGACGACGGTGCCGCCGGCGGCGCGCAATTCTTTCGCCATGCGCTCGATCCCCGGCACGATGGCGCGCGCCATGGGTACTTCCGATGGCCGTCCCTGGCCCAGGAACGCGACCTGCATGTCGATGACGACCAGCGCCGTGCGTTTCGGCTCGATCGCGTCGAACACATGCATCTTGCCGCGCCGCTTCAGCAGGATCGCGACAACGTCCGGGTGCAATTGCGAATTATGCATCGCGCGTCATCCCATGCCGGCCCATTTTTTCTCGAAGTTCCATACGTCCTGGAAGCCCATGAGTTGCGAGAATTCCTTGAAGTCGTAGACCGGAACCGACGCGCCGATGCTCGATCCCGTCGCCTTGATGTGCTCGTATACGCGCTTCACCGCCATGCCCATGGCGAGAAAGCCGGTGCCCGGATAGATCGCGATGCTGTAGCCAATGCGCTCCAAGTCCTTGACCGGCAGGACGGGCGTCAGGCCGCCCTCGACCATGTTGGCGAGCAAGGGCAGGCCTTTGAACGTCCGGCCGACTTTCTCCATTTCATCGAGCGATTGCGGCAATTCGATGAAGATGACGTCGGCGCCCGCCTTGGCGAAGGCCTCGCCGCGCTTCAAGGCTTCGTCGATGCCGTGTGCGCCGCGCGCGTCGGTGCGCGCGACGATCAGAAAGTCCTTCGAGTTCGCGGCTTTGCACGGCGCATGCGATCTTGGCCGCCGCGTCTTCAAGCGGAATGACGCGCCGGCCCGGCGTGTGGCCGCATTTTTTGGGAAATTGCTGGTCTTCGAGCTGGATGCCGGCCGCACCCGCGCGCTCGTAGCCGCGCACCGTGCGCTCGACATTGAGCAGGCCGCCATAGCCGGTGTCACCGTCGCAGATCAGCGGTGTTTTGCACACCTGGCCGAACTGCGTCACGCGATCGACCATGTCGGTGTAGGTGGCGAGTCCGGCATCGGGAATGCCGAGATAGGACGCGACCGTGCCGTAGCCCGTCATGTAGAGGCCGGGAAATCCCATGCCGTCGGCAATGCGCGCCGAGATCATCTCGAAAACGCCGGGCAGCGACGTCCATTCCTTGCGGCGGATGCGCGACGCCAAAGTCGCGCGGCTGGGCGAAGTCATGGTTTCGGTCTCCTGTTTCGGACGGTTTGCGGCAAGTTTCCCGGTGTTCCGCGACCTAGTTCATCGCCCGCGCGACGCGGAAGCCGAGCCCGCTGTTGCGCTGCGTGGCGCCGTAGCTTGAGCGGTTGGCCGAGCGCGAATTGGCGACCGAGCTGTTCCACGAACCGCCGCGCACGGCGCGCTTGGCGCAATCGCCCGTTGTCCGCGCCGCGCCGTCGGCGGGCGCGCCGGTCAGGCTGTCGTGCCAGCAATCCTCGACCCATTCCCAGACATTGCCGTGCATGTCGTAAAGGCCGAAGGGATTGGGATCGAAATTGCCCGCCGGCGACGTCTGCTTCTTGTCAAACGGACTGCCGCACTTGTCGCAATTCGCCTTGTTGCGCCCCTGGTCGTCGCCCCAGAAAAAACGCGTCGCGGTGCCGCCGCGCGCGGCATATTCCCATTCGGCCTCGCTCGGCAGGCGATAGGTCTTGCCGGTTTTCTTCGACAGCCACGCGGCGTAAGCTTTCGCCTCGGCCCAGGTGATGTTGATGACCGGACGCTTGCCGCGGCCCCATTTGTTGTCGTCGGGCGCGCGCGCGCAGCCCTTATCCTTCACGCAGGCGTCGAACTCGTCGAACGTGACCTCGAACTTGGCGATCGCGAATGGCTTCGCGAACGTGATCGCGAGTTGCGGCCCCTCGTCGTTGGCGCGGCCGCGCTCGCCGGCGGGCGAACCCATGCGGAACGAGCCGGTGGGGAGCGGGATCATCTCCGGGCACTCCGGGCAATCGCGGAACGGCTCGCCGGCTTTTCTCGCCGTCGGCGGCGGGCTTGACGGCGGCGGCGCCGTTTCGGCCTTGCTGTCGTCGCTTGCCGCGCGCGGCGGATCGATCGGCTGGTCGTCCTTCCACGGCTCGAAAATCATGGCCGCCGCGCCGCCCGCGAGGACAAGGCCGAGCACGCCGGCCGCGGCGTAGCGCCAACGCTTGCCGCCGGCCGCGGCCGTGGCGCCGGCCGTTTTGGCGGCGGCAGACTTCGCCGGCGCGGCGCCCGCGGTTTTTTCCGGCGGCTTCATCGGCGGCGGCGTCGCGGGCCTTTCGGTCATCGCGACGGTCCGCGGCGACCGGGGCTGCGCGACAGCACCGCGCTGGGCGATCTCGGGCGGCAGCAGCAGGCGGAACGACATCGCATTGGGCGGGCGATCGCCCGGCACCAAGCGCAAGGCCGCATGAACCGCGCTCACCAGCTTTTCCGCGTGGTCCGACGTGTTCGCCGAGGGCAGCGGATCGGGCTGGCCGTTGCTGACCGCAACCAGGCGCTCGCGCGCCGGCGTCGGCGCCTTGCCCGTGATGCAGCGATAGAGCACGGCGCCGAGCGAATAGATATCGGCGGCGGGCGACACCGCCGCGCCGGCGCCGCCCCACAATTCCGGCGCCCGATAGGGCGAGGCGGATCCGGCGGGCAGCGACGGACCTTCCTGGATTCCCGCGCGGTCGACGCGGCCGAGATCGGTCACGATCGGCGCGCCGTCGGCGGCACCGAAGGTAATCGTGCGCGGCTGGATATTGCCGTGAACGATGCCGGCGCCATGCAACGCTCTCAAGGCATCGACGATCGGCACGACGATTTCGACGATCTCGTCGCGGTGCAGCGTTTCGCCGGCCTTCAGCAGCACGTCGAGGCGCTCGCCGGCGGGCCGGTCGAGCACGAGATAGGCCGAGCCGTTCGCGTCGAGGTGCTTGATCGCGGCTTGCAGATTGGGGTGCTTGAGGCGCAGCCGCGCATCGGCCGCCTTGCGGAAGGCGGCCAAGCCGGCCGCGAAGGCCACGTTCGCCGGCTCGCCCGCCATCGGCGCGATGAGGCCGTCGTCGCCGCGCCGCGCCAGGTCTTGCGGCAGATACTCGCGCAACGAAACGGCGGCATTGTCGCCGGCCGCGCAGGCCGCATAGGTGACGCCCTCGGCATCGCTCGCCATGACGCTTTCGATCCGGTAGTCCCCGACCGTCGCGCCCTCGGCGAGTTCGGTGTTCTTCGTCTCAGTCATCGCGGTGACCTATGGCAAACCCGTCCGGCAAAACGCTACGGCAAACGCCGCGCTTTGTTAACCGCTAAAGTGACCGCTAAAGTGAGCGGGCCATGACGGTGCCGCGCCGGGCCTACCACGGACGGTAATTGCCCGCCGCTTCGGCGCGGCAGGCGGCGAGGCCGTAGATGGTTTCGATCACCGGCGTCGCGACGCCCGCGGCGCGGCCCATTTCCATGACGATGCGGACGATCGTATCGAGCTCGACCGGGCGGCCGCGATCCATGTCCTGCAGCATCGAGGTGCGGAATCCGATCAGCGAGCCGCCGAGATCGATGCGCCCCTCGACGTCGCCCGTCGCCTCGAGCCCATAGGCGCGGCCGACCGCGTTGGTTTCCTCGACGATGCGGCGCAGAACGAGGCGCGTGCCCGGATTTTTCGCCAGCGCGTCGTTGGTAATCCCGGTGACGACGCTGACCGGCGCGAACGAAATGTTGCCCAGCAGCTTGAACCAAACATCCTGGCGGATATTGGCGCCCGTTTCGGCGTCGATGCCGGCGCCCTTGAACGCTTCGGCCAGCGCCGCGACGCGCGGCGACAGCGAGCTGCCGGCCCGCGCGATGGCCTCGCCGAAGATGAAGCGGTTCTGGCTGTTGTGCACGATGACGCCGGGCTCCGGCACCGAACAGGCGATGTGCAAGACGCAGCCGATAACGCGCTCGGCCGGCATCGCCTTGGCCAACGCGCCGCCCGGATCGATCGCGGCAAATTTTTTGCCCGCGTCGCCGGCGAAGAACCACCACGGGATGCCGTTCATCGCCGCGATTACGGCGGTGTCGGGGCCGAGCAGCGGCGCCAGCGTCGGCGCCGCGTCCGGCAGCGCCGGCGCCTTGACCGAGAGGAACACGAAATCCTGCGGCCCGAGCGCCGCCGCCTCGGCCGCCGCCTTGGGCCGCGTGTGATACTTGCGCCCGCCCTGATGCAGCGTCAGGCCGTTCTGCTTGATCGCCGCGAGGTGATCGCCGCGCGCCACGACCGAGACCTCGTGCCCCGCCATGGCCAGCCTGGCCGCCACATAGCCGCCGATCGCGCCCGCGCCGAAAATGCAGAGTTTCATTCAGGGAACCTCATTTCATTTCGCCCTCATAATCGTATAGGCCAAGTTCAAATGCTTGACAAACAACAACAAAAATTTCCGCTGCCTTATTTCATTTCCGCCTCATTTCCCGCTCATGGCGTTCGCTGGTTGCGTGCTGGCCATGGCCGGGCCGTGGCAAATCGCATGGCTGGCGCGGCGCCTTTGTGTTAGTCAGCCATCGTCCGCCAATCGATCCTTCGAGGTCCCCATGCGCTATCCCGTTCAAGCCGCCGTCAAGCTCAAGGTCGCGGGCGACGACGCCCGGCCCCAGCATATCGGCCAGGAGGAGTGGAATCTGCGCATCCAGCTCGCGGCCTTCTACCGCATCGTCGATCACCTCGGCTGGTCGCTGCTGATCTACAACCACATCACGGTGCGCGTGCCGGGGCCCGAGCACCATTTCCTCATCAATCCCTACGGCCTGATGTATCACGAGGTCACGGCGTCGAATCTCGTCAAGATCGACCTCAAGGGCAACAAGATCGACGATACGCCGTGGGGTATCAATCCGGCGGGCTTCCTCATCCACGCCGCGATCCACAAACACGTGCCCGAGGCGATCTGCGTCGCGCACACGCATACCCGCGAGGGCCTCGCCGTCGCCTGCAAGAAAGACGGCTTGCGCAACGACAATTTCTATTCGGCGATGATCGCCGACCACGTCACCTATCACGATTTCGAAGGCTTGACGGTGCGCGAGGACGAGGAGGAGCGCCTGGTCCGCAGCATCGGCCTGAAGCCGCTCGTCATTCTGCGCAATCACGGCTTGCTCGCGCACGGCCGCACTGTGCCCGAATGCTTCGCGCGCATGCTCAATCTGCAATGGGCGTGCGAGGCGCAGGTGACGACCGACGCGATGCGCGGCGACACGATCCCGGTGTCGCGCCAGGCGACCGCCAATTCGTCGCGCGATTCGCGTCTGTTCGCCAACCAGCCGGTGTGCGGCGAAGACGTGTTCGCCGCGCTGATACGCCAGATCGAGCGGCAGGATCCGGGCTACCGGACTTAGGGAAAGGGTTTTGCAGGAGCCGGGGAGGCGGGTAATTGCGCCTTCTTTTAAGAAGTCGTCATCCCGACCGGAGCGCCGCAGGCGCGCAGCGGAGGGACCTCGCGTGGACGAGCGCGGTTCCGCATGGAGCATCGACGCCAGTCCGCGCGAGGTCCCTCCACTACGCGCGCAAGTGCGCGCTCCGGTCGGGATGACGGCAAAATTTGAATGGCGCTATTGATTGAGCGTGTCGTAGAAGTCGCGGAACGTTGGGGTTCGCCTGCCGGATCAGCCGCAGCTTCTTCTCGCGCCGCCAACCTTTCAATTGCTTCTCGCGCGCGATGGCTTCTTCGATGGAGGGAAATCGCTCGACGTAGATCAATCGTTCGCAATTGTATTTCTTGGTGAAACCCTCGATCAGATGCTGCTTGTGCTCCCAAGCGCGGCGCGCGATATCGCTGGTGACGCCGATGTACAGGACCAGCTTTTTGCTCGCGACGATGTAGACGTAGCCGCCCGTGGCCATCGCTCATTCCCCGTCATCCCGACCGGAGCGCCGCAGGCGCGCAGCGGAGGGACCTCGGGCGGACTGGCGTCGTGCCGCAATGCGGGGTTGTGCAAGTCCACCCGAGGTCCCGCGGATCGCTATGCGATCCGCCGCTACGCGCGCAAGTGCGCGCTCCGGTCGGGATGACGCTTTTTTTAGAAGGCGCAAGCGGCGTCCCGTCCCCGGCTCCTGTGAAACTTCTTATCCGCGCCGGATCAGCCCGTCCAAAGTCTTCGCCGTGCGGCTGTCCGGGAAGACCTTGTCTTCGAGCGCGCTTTCGACCAGGCCGAGCTGGCCGTGCAAAACGCTTTTCAGCAGCGCGCGCAGATCGGTCGTGGGATTGAGGTCGCGATTTTCGAACAGCGCAGAGGTGCCAAGGCCGGGCCAGCGCCCGAGCACGCGGCCGCCATTGACCCGGCCGCCCAGCAACAAGGCCGCGCCGCCGGTGCCGTGATCGGTGCCGCGGGTGCCGTTTTCGGCGGCGGTACGGCCGAATTCGGAGACCACGAGGATCGCGGTCTTGGCCCAGACCGGGCCGAGATTGTCCTTCAGCGCGACCAGGCCTTGCGCGAGATTGGCGAGCGCTTGGCGCAGCTGGGCGGGCTGATTGACATGCGTGTCCCAGCCCTCGGCGGCGAGGGTGGCGACGCGCGGCCCATCGGCGGCGGCGAGCAGCTTGCCGGCGGCTTCGGCCATGAGCGGAAAGGCGCGATTGGGCCGCGCCGCCGCCATGTCCATTTTCTTGTCGCCCATGGCCTTGGCGGCGCCGGCGGCGGAGCGCCGGCCGTCGCGCAGCGCCTTTTGGAAGAGCGCGTCTTTCGCATAGAGCGCGTCGAGCTTGTCGAGGAAGCCGGGCTCGGCGGCGGGCAGCACGGCGGGCGCCCAGGTGCGCACCGCGGCGCGGCCGCGCAGCAGCAGCGGCACGCTGACGCCGATGGCGAGGCCTTGCCGGTCGAGCGCGCCGAGCGCGACCAGCGCGCGGTTGAGCCAGCCATCGGCCAGGCCGCGCGCGCCGCGGGCGCCGTTCTCGAGCGTGTCTTGCGCGTCGAAATGCGAGCGCGAGCGGTCCGGGCTGGCGATGGCATGGACGGCGAGCAATTGCTTGTCCGCGTACCAGCCATGCAGCGGCGCCAGCGCCGGATGCAAGCCGAACTTGCCGTCGAGATCGAGCGCCGCATCCGGGCCGCCCGTGCCCGGCGGCTTCAATCCGGTGTTGGCGCGCAGCCGCGCATAATCGGCGTCGCCATAAGGTATGACGACATTGAGCCCGTCCCAGCCGCCGCGCAGGATGACGACGACGAGGCGTTTGTCCGTCGGCGCGGCGGCGAAAGCGGCGCGCGGATCGGCGAGCGCGGCAAGCGCGCCGGTGGCGCCGAGGCCTTTCAGGAAATCGCGGCGTTGCGTCATGGCGCTATCTCCGTTGGAATTCGGCGCTGGCGAAGGTCAACGCCACGGCCTCGCCGGGCGAGGCGGCGGCGAGCACGGCTTGGCGCGTCGCCGGTGCGGCCACCGGCGCGATGGTGTTGGCAAGCAAGGCGTCGGGCGACGGCGCGGCGCGCTCGGCCAAGCGGCTCGCGAGCTGGACGAATTCCAGCCGCCGCATCAGGCCTTCGGGCGAAATCCAATCCGCCGCCCGGTCGGGCCAGCCGGCGGGCGAGGGCGCGGCGAAGGGCACTTGGCGCAGGCTGAAGAACATCGGCAGGAAGCCGCGCTCCGGCTTCTCGGCGATGCCGGCGGCGCGCAGGGCCGAGAGCGCGAAATCATGCGCCGACTTCACTTTGGCGAGCGGCGCCTGCCAGGCTTGCGGCAGATCGATGAGCGCCAGCGTCACCGCGCGCAGATCGCCGTCGGTGTTGCGAAACACATCGGCGAGCCGATCGATCGCCGCGGCCGGCGGCTCGTCGGCGACGAAGTGGCGCGCCAGCTTGGTCGCGATGAAGCGCGCGGTCGAAGGATGCCGCGCCAGCGCGTCGAACGCGGCCTCGCCCTCGGCCATGCCGCCCTGGTCGTAGACCTTGCCGAGCAGCGTCTTCGGCCCGGGCTCGTGCGCGCCCGGACTGAAATGTGAATTTTCCCGTCACCGCCTGCTGCCGGCCGATGCCTTGCACCGACCAGCCGGTGAGGATGCGGGCGAATTCGGTCACATCCTTCTGCGTGTAGCCGCCGTTGACGCCGAGCGTGTGCAGCTCGAGGATTTCGCGCGCCAGATTTTCGTTGATGCCGAGCCGGCGCAGGCGCCCGCCCATCGAGTTCGGCCCCACCGAGCCGGCATTGTCGAGATACATTAGCATCGCCGGATGTTGCGCCACGGCGCCGAGCATGTGCCGGAAGCGGCCGAGGAGGTGCGGGCGGATCGCCTCGCGCTCATAGGCGCCGGCCACCGGCCCGATGAAAAAGCGCGCGCTCGAAACGGTGAAATGATTCGACCAGAACGCGGTCAGCCGCTCGACGAACGATGCCTTGCTGCGCAGCATGGCGAGGGCGCGGGCGTCGATCTCGTCGCGCGCGCGCTGCGCGAGGCCGTCACGGAACGCCGCCATGACCGCCTCCTGCCCGCCACGCCGCGCCGTCAGGAAGCGCGCCATGCCGTCGCTGGCAGGCGGCAAGGCGGCGACCTCGGGCGGAATTTCAGGCCGCGCCGCGACCTGCGCCTTGAGCCAGCCGCGCGCATCGCGCCCGATCGCGGCCAGTTCGCCCGGCCGCGGCCCGAGGCCGAAGCGGTTGGCGGCAACAAAAGCGTCGGTTGCGGCAGCCATGATCCCCTCGCGGCCGTGTCAGGTTGGTTTGGCCAGTATACGCCATGCGAGCAAAATTCCGTTGCTGTCCTGAAAATATAAATTCGCCTATTGATCTGTTAACCAACCGGTTTCTTCGAGCCACCCGGCGCAAAATCCCCGCGCTCCAGCATGAGCGAAGTCGCGATGCCGAACACCAGGCCCCAAAACGGCGCGCCGATGCCGAGGAGGGTAGAGGCGGGCTTCCGGGATGAGTTCGGTGATCGTGATCGCGAAACACACCATCGCGCCGAGGCCGAATTTGCCGCCGAAGGCGACGGCCATGGCCTGTTGCAGCACGCGCAGCATGGCGAGGCCGCCGATCACATAGATGAACGCGTCGGGCACGCCGAGCGCGAGGCGCGTGATGGCCGGCGCGAACAGGCCGAACAGCACGGCGAGCGCGGCCCAGACCAGGGCGCCGATATAGTGCTGCCGCACCGCGCCGCTGCTGGCGATGATGGCATTGGCCGGACCGGTCAGGCACAGGCACACCGAGCCATAGAGCCCGTAGAGGATTGTGCCGATGCCGCACACCGCCGTGACCGTGTTGGGCGGCGGATCGTGACCGATGATGCGCAGCAGCGCGATGCCTTGGGCGTTCTGCAGCACGAGCACCGAAATGGCGAGCGGCAGCACAAGATCGACGAGCGCCGCTTGCGTAAAAACCGGGCGGAAGAATACAAGCTCGGCCACGACGCCGCTTGCGCCCGGCCGCGGCACGTAGAGCCCGAGCGCGGCTATCGCGATGCCGCCGGTGACCAGGGCGGCCACCACGGGCGGGATGACGCGGCCCAAAGCCTTCACGAGCGAGCAGGCGAGAAAGCCCGCGGTCGCCGCGATGGCGACATAGGGCGCCTTGTCGAAGCCCTGAATGGCGAGCACGGCGAATTTCAGGAATAGCCCGGCAACCATCGCCATCACAATCGGTTGCGGCATCAAACTCATGAGTCGTTTGAAGCCGCCGCTGAGGCCGAGGATGACCATAAGCAGGCCGGTCACGACATAGGCGCCGACCACTTGGTCATAGGGAAATTTGAGCATGCCGGCGCCGGCGATGGCGGTGCCCGGGATGGTCCACGCCATCGCCAAAGGCTGGCGATAGAGGAAGCTCATCGCCGCGGTGACGACGCCGCCGAGCATGAAGGCGATCGAAATCCACGACGCGATATCGGCCGGCCTCAGCCCGCCGGCGAGGCCCATGGTCAGGATCAACGCCACCGGCCCGGTGCAGGCGAAGAGGAAACTCACCGTCCCGTTGGCGAGGTGGTGGCCGCGGAAATCGGCCGCGATCTCGCCCAAGCGCGGCACGGGCCGCGCTATGCGCTCCAAAACAAACCATCGCCCCGCCATCGCCCACGGCCCCGCTCGCGTCCCCGCATCGCACCGTAGCGCGCGGCGCCGGAGAATTGAACCACGGAGAACCGGAGACGTGAACAGATCATTGCGCACCGCCGGCGCGCGGTCCTGCCGTCTCCGTGCCTCCGTGGTTATCTTATCGACGGAAGCGACCGCTTCACGGTTTCGTCAACCGGCGATCCGCGGCGCCGGGCCCGGCGTATCCGGCTTTGTCGAATATGCAGACGCATCCCGCTTCTGCGATCGTCATGCCCAGGGGACACGCCATGAAACGAACGACACTGAGTGCCATTGTCGCCGCCGCCGCGCTGCTCGCCGCCGATTATGCCGCCGCCGATAGTTTTGCCGGCCTGACCGCCGATGGCCGTCTTGCCTGGATCGACGGCGAGAAGCGCGCCGTCATCAAGATGATGAAGATCGAGGGCGTGAATGCGCGCATCCTTGGCATCGATGTGCGCCCGGCCAACGGCCGGCTCTATGCGGTCGGCGCCGACGACACGATCTACACGATCGATCTCGAAACCGGCAAGGCGACGGCGGTCGCGAAACTCAACAAGCCGTTTCCGCCGGGCGTCGCCGCCACGGTCGATTTCAATCCGGTGGCCGACCGGCTGCGCCTGATCGGCAGCGACGGCACGAATTATCGCGTCAACGTCGAAACCGGCGAGGTCGCCGCCGATGCCAAGCTGAATTTCGACAAGTCGGGCGCGATGAAAGACGCCATGCCGTGGATCGTCGCCGGCGCCTACACCAATTCCGTCGCCGGCGCCAAGCAGACGGCGCTTTACGACATCGACGGCAAGTCCGGCGCGCTCGCGCTGCAGGCGCCGCCCAACGACGGCGTGCTCAAGACCATCGGCAAGCTCGGAGCATCGCTCGCCGGCCCCGTCGCCTTCGACATCTGGACCGATGGCAGGGACAAGAACTGGGGCATTCTGGTCGTCAACAAGGTGTTCTACGCCGTCGATCTCGCGACCGGCGAAGCCACGCGCCAAGGCGAAATCTCCGGTTTGGGCGAAAACCTCATCGATATCGCATTACTACCTGCAAAATAAACATATGCGGATCTTCGTTGATCGCCGGTGGGGCGCGTCTGGTACGGAATCCGGATGATCGCTTCGTCACTCGCTGAATAGGACCTCGCGGCGGCTGCACGCGCCTGCGCGCGAAGGCTGGACCCCGGCCCGTTGGCCGGGGTGACAGCGTCATAAACCGGGCAAGTAGAGCATGCCTTGCACGGTCACCCCGGCCAACGGGCCGGGGTCCATATGAAAGGAGAAACGATCCCGGCGCGCTCGATAGAGAAGCAATTTACCGAATTGCGTATGAGACCCGCCACGGTGCATTTGCATGGTGTCCGCCCGCCGGCAATGCAGGCGGCTTTTGTTTTCCCGGCGGCTCGCACATCGTCGACCTTCATCGGCCGCATTGGCCGCGAGAGGGTTCCGGTCATGTCGTGGCTGTTCGCGGCTTTCGGATTCGTGTTGGCGCTCATCGCGCTGATCCTCGCCATCGTCGCGCTCAGCGTCGGCGTGCCGGCGCCGCGCGTGGCGCGGCTCGAGGCGGAGCTTGCGGAGCTCCGGCGCAAGTTCGACGAGCTGCTCGACGCGGCGGCGCGATCCGTTGCGGCCGAGCCATCGCCGGCGGCGGCCGAAGCCGAAGCGCTGGCACGCGTTGCCGAGCCTGAGCCGCCGCGGCCGATTGTTGCGATCGGCCCGCCGTCGCCGCCGCCGCAACCGGCGCCGCAACCGGCGATTGCAGCCGTGCCGCCGACGCTGTCATGGGCGGCGCCGCATGCCGCCGCCGCCGCGGCGGCGAAGCCGCCGGTTTCGCTGGAGGAGCGCTTCGTTTCGGGCTGGCTGGTGTGGATCGGCGGCGTGGCGCTGGCGCTGGCCGGCGCTTTCCTGGTCAAGCTTTCGATCGACGAAGGCTGGATCACGCCGCCGCTGCGGATCGTCGCGGGATTGCTGCTGGCGACGGCCCTGGTCGCGGCGGGCGAGGCGGCCCATTGCCGCCTGGCGCGCGCCGCGTCGCCGGACGAGATTCCGTCCTATGTCCCCGGCGCGCTCACGGCGGGCGGCGTGTTCACCGGCTTCGGCTCGATCTTCGCCGCCTACAAGCTCTACGAACTGATCGGTGCCGCGCCGGCCTTCGGCCTGCTCGCCGGCGTCGCCTTCGGCGCCTTCGCCCTGGCGCTGCGCCACGGCCCGTTCATGGCCATTCTCGGCCTGGTCGGCGCGCACGCCGTGCCGCTGCTTGTCGCCAACGAGGCGCCCGCGGCTTGGCCGCTGTTCAGCTATGTCGCCATCGTCGGCACCGCGGCGGCGCTGCTGACCCGCAAGCGCGCCTGGTGGTGGCTGGGATCGCTTAATTTGGGCGCGCTGATTCTGTGGCCGCTCGGTTGGTTCTACGCCTCGTGGCACGTCGCCGATGCCTATCCGTCCGGTCTCTTTCTTTTGTTCGTCGCGGGCCTGTTTTTTTTGACGCGCGAGGGAACGCGCGAGGCGGGCGATGCAAGCTTCGCGCCCGGCTGGCTCGGCAATCCGCAACAACCGGCCAACCGCGCGGCGCTCATTGCGTGTATCGCCGTCGCCGCGCTCGCGCTGTTCTATGTGCGCTCCTACAACTACGCGCCGCCCGCCTTGGCCTTGCTCGCGATTTTCTCGGCTGCGTGCCTCGCGCTCGGCCGGCGCGAGCAAGCGCTCGATGGCGCGGCGTGGGTGGCCGCCATCGGCGTCGCCATTCCGCTGGCGCTGTGGCACGTTCCGAGCTTCATCGCGCGCGGCGCGCCGCCGGCGACGATTCCCGACGAGACGACGATGATCGCAACTGCTGTCGGCTTCGGCGCCGTCTTCGGCGCCGGCGGCTACGCGGGTTTGTGGGGCGCCAGGCGCCCGGCCAATTGGGCCGCGCTCTCGGTCGCGGCGCCCATGGTCCTGCTGTTCATCGCTTATGCCGAGGCCACGAGCTTCGTGCGCAGCACCCTGTGGGGCGGCATCAGCATCGGCGTGGCGCTGATCTATCTCGCGGCGGCGCAGGCCGTGGCGCGGCACCGCGCCGAACCCGGCATGAACGCGGCGCTCGGCGCCTATGCGGTCGGCGCGGTCGCCGCGATCGCCGGCGGCATCGCTTTCGCCTTGCCGCAGGTGACGCTCACCATGGCGCTCGCCTTGCTGGTTCCGGCAATCGCCTGGGTCTATCGGCACATGCGCCTGGCGCCGCTGCGTTGGGTGGCGTTGGCGCTGGTTGGCGCCGTGGTCGTGCGCCTCGTGCTCAATCCCGGCATCGTCAACTACCACATCGGCACGGCGGCGCCGCTCAATTGGCTGCTCTACGGCTATGGCGTGCCGGTGGCGGCGCTGCTGATCGCCGCGCATTGGTTCGGCGCCAATATGCGCGACGCGGCGACGCTGCGCGATCCGGTGATCGTCTGCCTCCATGTCGCGGCACTTTTGCTGTTGACCGTCGGACTGGTTCTCGAGTTGCGCGCGGCGTTGAGCGCCGATGGCCGCTTCGACCGCATGAACTACCGCCTCGCCGAGCAAGCCGTGCAGCAGGCGGCGTTGCTGGCGCTCGGCTACGGCCTACTGCGCTTGGCGCGCGACGTGGCGAGCCCGGTGCTGCGCTGGGGCGCGACAGTTCTGTTTCTCGCCGCCGCCGCGCACCTGGCGATTTTTCCGCTGCTCGCGACAAACCCGCTGCTGCCGCCGATTTTCGGCGCCACGCGCGGCGTCGGCGAGGCGCCCATCCTCAACACGCTGCTCCTGCTCTATGCCGTGCCCGCCGCCTTTGCCGCCGCGTTCCATGCCGAATGGAGGCGCCAGGGCGCGGCCGATCTTGCCAAGCTTGCGGGCGTGTTGAGCCTCGCCTTGATCTTCGTGTGGCTGTCGCTCGAAGTGCGCCACGCCTTCCGTGGCGCCCTGCTGTGGAGCGGCCAGGCCGGGCCGGCGGAATGGTACGCCTATTCGGCGGCCTGGCTCGGCTTCGGCGGCGTGCTGCTGGCGCTCGGCATTTGGCGGCGCTCGATCGCGCTGCGCTACGCGTCGCTTACGCTGGTCGTGATCGCGACGGCGAAAATCTTCCTGTTCGACCTTGCCGCGATCGCCGGCCTCTACCGCGTGCTCAGCTTCCTCGGCCTCGGCCTGTGCCTGGTCGCGATCGGGTTTTTCTACCGGCTCTATGTCTTCCGCGGCGTTCCGCCGCGTACGGCGCCGGTTACCGGATGACGCAAATGGGGATGGGCCGCGGACCCGCCCCTCCCAGGGCAACCGGCCAAATCAGACCGTGAAATCGCTTAGGCTGATTTGCGACAGGCGAACGTTTTCGACCAAGGCCACGGTCTGCCAATTGGCGCCGCCATTCGCGCCGTCGGCGTCGGATTGGATATACAGGCCGCCGTTGCCGTTGGATACGAAGCGTATATAGCCGCTGGCGAAGGCGTTGCTGACCTCGGCGTCCATGCCGTTGATGTACGTTGGCAGCAGTTCGCCGATGTCGATCTTGTCCAGGCCGACCTCAAAATCCTTGATGGCGCTCATGCCGGCTTCGAGCACGAACCGGTCGCCGCCGGCGCCGCCGAACGAGACATCGTCCTGGCCGCCGCCTTGGAGCAAATCGGCCCCGTCGCCGGCGAAGGCGTGCAAGGCATTGGCGCGATTGTCGCCTTCGAGCGTGTCGTTGTACGCGCTGCCATAGAGATTCTCGAAGCTGTTATAGGCGAACGCGCTGCGCTCCGGCGTGTAGAATGCGAACGTGTCGCCCGTGGCATCGCCGCCCGACGCTTGGCCGGTTGCCAGCGAAACGGTAACGCCCGCCGACGAGCCGGCGTAGGAAATCGTATCGTTTCCCGTGCCGCCGTCGAGAAAATCGCCGCCGTGTCCGCCTTCGACGTGGTCGCTGCCTACGCCGCCGAAAATCGAATCGGCGCCGGATCCGCCATTCAAGTAGTCGTCGCCGGCGTAACCGAACAGCGTGTCATTGCCCTGATCGCCGTAAATTGCGTCGCTCATCGAGGAGCCGTGCACGATATCGTTGCCGAGTTCGGCATGGACCGAATCCTTGCTGTCGCCCATCCAAATGACATCGTCGAAGTTCGGCGTCAGGCTGGGCGTGGTCCCGTTCGGGCGGGTGGAACCGGTGTTGGTCGATGTCGTCGCCATGCTACGGTCTCCTCGGGTCGGTTGGGGCCTCGCGGCCGGATCGGTTGAGCTGAAGGCGAAGTTCACCGAAGCCACGTCCGGCCGCTGTTAACCAGCCCGGCGCGTCGCGCGTGATCCAAGTCACGACCTGTGACCGCCGTCACAACCCGGCCAGCGCGCCCTTGTGCCGCCGCCGCCCATCTCGCTAATGTCGCGTCCGACAGGGATCGCAACAAAATCTGGGAGGCAAACAATGTCCCGCATTCGCCGCCGCTCGTTCCTCGCCGCCGCCGCGTCCGCCATCGCGGCGCCGCTGCCGCTGCGTTACGCCCATGGCCAGGGCGCCGTGCTCAAGATCGGCACCAATCTGCCGAAATCCGGCATCCAGGCGCAGTTCGGCGCCGATTCCGAGCGCGGCATCGACCTGGCGCTCGACATCCTGCCGGGTCTCGGCTTTCCGCGCTGCGAGGTGATCCGGGCCGACAACGAAACCAACGTCCAGCTCGCCCGCGCCCAGGCCGAAAAGCTCATCGAGCAGGGCTGCCACATGATCGTCGGCTGCTTCGATTCCGGCGCCACCGTCGCGGTGGCGCAGGTCTGCGAGCAGAAAGGCATTCCGCTCGTCGTCAACGTGGCGGCGGCGCCGGCGATCACCGACGGGCGCTTCAAGACCGTGTTCCGCAATTTCCCCACCGGGCCGATGATCGCGTCCGACGCGTTTCTGCTGCAGAAGGAGGTGTTTCAATCGGCCGGCGCCGCGCCGAAGAAATGCGTCATGCTGCACGCCAACGACACCTTCGGCACGACGCAGAAGGATGCGACGGTCAATCTCATCGGCCGCTTCGACATGCCCTACACGATCGCCGAGACGATCGCCTACGATCCCACGGCGCGCGACCTCTCGGCTGAAGTCCGCAAGGCCAAGTCCACGGACGCGGACATGCTCTGGGTCATCACGCGCCTCAACGACGCGATCATGATCGTGCGCGAAATGGTCAAACAGCGCTGGCAGCCGATGGGCATCATCAGCTCGGGCCCGGGCCCTTACGACGATCCGTTCCTGAAAACGCTCGGCCCGCTTTCGGACGACATCGTCAACATGGTGCCGTGGTTCGATCCGAACAAGAAAATGTCGAAGGCGATGATCGCGGCCTGGGACAAGAAGCATCCCGACCGCAACCTCAACACCGCGCATTCGCATTCCTTCGAGGCCATGATCATCGCGCTCGACGCCTTCAAACGCGCGGGCTCGACCGATCCGGCGAAGCTGATCGAGGCGCTGCGCAAGACCGACATCGCCGACAACGTCACCGTCGGCCCGTCGATCAAGTTCAACGAGAACGGCCAGAACCCGACGACGCGGAATTCGGCGATCCAGAATCGCGGCGGCAAGCTGATCCCGGTGGCGCCGGCGAGCGCCGCCATGTCGAAGCCGATCTGGCCGATGCGCGCCTGGGACAAGCGCGGCTAGGGGGCGCCGAACGCCGTCGGAATGGACGCCGTCACCCTCGCCAACACGCTCGCGGCCGGGCTGCTCACCGGGCTCGTCTACGGGCTGTCGGCGCTGGGACTCTCGGTCATTTTCGGCGTCATCCGCATCGTGAATTTCGCCCATGGCGAGATCATGGTGATCGGCATGTTCCTGGCGCTGGTCCTGTTCCGCTGGCTCGGGCTCGATCCGCTGCTCGCCATTCCGGTCGTGGCCGCGCTGCTGTTCGGCTTCGGCTATGCGCTGCAGGCCGTGGTGGTGAGCCGCGTCGCGCATCTGCCGGAGCACATGCAGTTCCTGCTGCTCGCCGCGATCGCGATCATCATGGTGAGCGGCTGCCTCGTCGTGTTCGGCCCCGACGCGCAGGGCGTGCAGCTCAAATACGCGCTCGATTCCTTCGAGATCGGGCCGCTGGTGCTGGACAAGGCGCGCGTCTACGCCGCCGTCGCCGCGCTCGCCGTGGCGACGGCGCTGCTGCTGTTCTTCAAATACGCGGCAGCGGGGCGCGCGATCCGCGCTTGCGCCGACAATTACGCGGGCGCGCGCGTCGTCGGCCTCAATGTCGGAAAACTCTATGCGCTGACCTTCGGCATCGGCACGGCCTGCATCGGCGCCGCGGGCTGCATCATCCTGCTGCTCGTCGAAGTGCATCCCTATCTGGCACCCGGCTACACGCTGTTGGCCTTCGTCGTCGTCATCGTCGGCGGCATGGGCAGCCTGTTCGGCGCGCTGCTCGGCGGGATCTTGATCGGCGTCTCGGAAGGCCTCGCAGCCCTCATCCTGCAGCCGTCGATGAAGTCGGCGTTCAGCTTCGGGCTCTTGATCCTCGTCTTGCTGTTGCGCCCGCAGGGTCTGCTCGGCAAGGCGGCGCGATGACGCTCCTGTTCGGCGACTTGAGCGCCAAGGGCAAGGCCGCGCTCGGCGCTTTCGTTCTTGCGCTGCTGGCGCTGCCTTTCTTTGCGGCGGGCTATGTCCTGACCGTGGCGATTATCGTGCTCTATCTCGCCTATCTCGGGCAAAGCTGGAACCTCATGCTCGGCTTCGCCGGGCTGCTGTCGATCGGCCACGCGCTCTTCGTCGGCATCGGCGGCTATGCCAGCGGCTATCTGTTCGTCAAGCTCGGCGTGCCGCCGATCCTCGGCGTCGTGGCCGGCGTGGCGCTCGCCGTGGCGATGGGCGCCTTCATCGGCTATCTCGGCTTCCGCTTCGCGATCGGCGGAGTTTATTTCGCGCTGCTCACCATCGCGTTCGCCGAATTCATGCGCATCATGGTCGATCACGCGAAATTTCTGGGCGGCACCGAGGGCTTGTTCCTGCCGGTGACGCAGGAAAGCCGCCGCGGCGTCGATCTCGTCAATCTGCGCGGCGCGCCGCAGATGTATTACGTCGTCATGCTCGCGCTCGCGCTCGGCGCCTTCGCCTTCTGCCGCGTGCTGCTGGAAAGCCGGCTCGGCTACTACTGGCGCGCGATCCGCGACAATGCCGAGGCCGCCGAGGCCGCCGGCGTCAACGTGTTCCGCTGCCGCATGTACGCGGTGATGATCTCCTCCGGCATGGCCGGCGTGGCCGGCGTATTCTACGCATTTTTCTACAACAATCTTTTCCCCGAGCAGGTCTTCGGCATCGAGCGCTCGATCGAGATGACCCTGGCGCCCATCGTCGGCGGCGTCGGCACGCTGTTCGGCCCGATTTTCGGCGCGCTGATCCTGACGCCGCTCGGCGAACTGATCACCGCCCTCGTCGAATGGCTGCAGAGAACCGGCGTCATCGACAAGCGCGTCAAGGTCGACGGCGTCAAGCTGCTGTTCTGGGGCATCGCGGTCGCCGCGATCGTGCTGTTGCAGCCGCGCGGGCTGTGGCCGTGGGTGTGCAAGCGGGCCGGGTTTCTCAAGCCGCCCGGGGAGCGCGGCTGAGCCATGGCGGCGCTGCTCGAGGTCGATGGCTTGAGCAAGAGCTTCGCAGGATTGCGCGCGGTGGCGAACGTTTCCTTTGCGGTTCCCGAGCGCGCGATCGTGGCGCTGATCGGGCCGAACGGCGCGGGCAAGACGACGCTGTTCAATCTCGTCGCCGGCGCGCTGGCGCCCGATGCGGGCCGCGTCACGCTCGCCGGCCGCGACATCACCGGCTTGCGCGCCGACCGGGTGTGCGCCGCCGGCATCGGCCGCACCTTCCAGCTGGTCAAGCCGTTCCAGGATCTGACCGTGCTCGACAACGTCACCGTGGGCGCGCTGCACGCGGAACGCAGCGTCGCCGGCGCCAAGCGCGCGGCGGCGCGCATTCTCGATCTGCTCGAACTCGGCGACAAGCGCTTCATGCACGCCGCCAACCTCACCTTGCCCGACCGCAAGCGGCTCGAAGTGGCGCGCGCCCTTGCTACCGGGCCGCGCCTGCTGCTGCTCGACGAGGTCATGGCCGGCCTGCGCCCGACCGAGACCGACCGCATGGTCGCGATCTTGAAGCGGCTGCGCGACGAAACCGGCCTGACCGTTCTCCTCATCGAGCACGTCATGCGCGCGGTGATGGCGCTGTCGGAGCGCGTCGTCGTGCTGCATCACGGCGAGAAAATCAGCGAGGGCACGCCCGCCGAGGTGACGCGCGATCCCGCCGTGCTCGAATGCTATCTCGGCGGCGCCGCATGATCCTCAGCGTGCGCGATCTCGATCTTTACTACGGCGATGCCCAGGCGCTCGATCGCGTCGGCATCGATGTCGGCGAGGGCGAGATCGTCGCCATCGTCGGCGCCAACGGGGCGGGGAAGTCGTCGCTCATCCGCGCCATCCAGGGCATCGAGCGGCCGCGCGCCGGCCGCATCGCCTACAAGGGCGCCGACATCGCCGGCTGGCCGAGCCACAAAGTGTGCGATCTCGGCATCGGCCAGGTCGCCGAGGGCCGGCAGATATTTCCGTCGCTCACCGTGGCGGAAAATCTCGACGTCGGCGCCTATCTGCCGCGCGCGCGCGGGCGGAGCGTGCGGGCGCGCAACCTGGAGCGCGTCTATGCGATGTTTCCGCGCCTGGCCGAACGGCGCGGGCAAATAGCCGGCACCATGTCGGGCGGCGAGCAGCAGATGCTCGCCATCGGCCGCTGCCTGATGGGCGAGCCCGAACTGATCATGTTCGACGAGCCCTCGCTCGGCCTGGCGCCCACCGTCGTGCAAGAGGTGTTCGGCACCATCCAGCGCCTCAACCGCGAGGGCATGACGATCGTCCTGGTCGAGCAGAACGTCGCGGTGTCCTTGGCGCTGGCGCAACGCGCCTATGTGCTCGAGAACGGCCGCGTCACGCTCAGCGGCACGGGCCAGGAGCTGCTCGACAACGATAAGGTGCGGCAAGCCTATATGGGGCTGTGAGCGCGCGGGCGTTGCCGGCCGGCGCCGGCGGAATAAATGACACATCGCCGCCCGGCGCTATCGCCGTGCCGCGCCTCTAATGCAGCGCAATGCCCGGCCGGGCGCAGGCGGTGACGACGATTTCGCAATTCTCCGCGTCGGTCGAGCATTTGCGCAGCGCGCGGAACTGGGCGCGGCCGAGGAATTTGCTGTAGTCGAAGGCGACCACGGATTCATCCTCGGGCGTGGCGGGCGCCGCCGCGGCGACCGAGGCGCAACCGGCATTGTAGGTATAGACCTGTGTGCAGGTCGCGCCGCACGCTTCGAGTGCGTTGGCGCGGGCCTCGGCGGCGTTCTCCTGGTATTGCGCCACGCCATAGACGCCTTTCGGGCCGACGGCGATGGCGCTCCAGCGGCCTTGGGCAAGCGCGGCACTCGACATCGCGGCGCCGGCTAGGGCGATCAAACAAAGGATTGCAAGTCGCACGGTGGGAACTCCCTGTGTTATCGTTGGCGCGACGATAGACCCGCGTGTGGACCAGGTTAAGCCGGATTAAGGGTTAACGCCGCTTTAACGGGCAGAGTTAACGCAATTTTCGCCGCCATCGCGGCGCACCTTCCAATGGGTGGAGACCAAGATGAGATTCATCGGCAAGCTTTCCGTCGGAATCGCGGCGTGGACGCTGTCTTGCATAACCCCCGCCGTTGTTATCGCCCCACCCGCCGCCGCGGATTCGCGCCTGCGCAATTTTCCGACCATTCAAGGCGAGCGGCCGCACGATGTTTCGCCCGGCCCGAACGGCACTGTCTACTATGCTGGGCAGCCCAAAGGCGTGCTGGGCATCGTCGATCCTAAGACGGGCAAGATCGAGCGCATCGCGCTGGGCGAGGGTTCATCGCCGCATGGCGTCATTACGGGCCCCGGCGACGTTGCATGGCTGACCGACGGCGGACAGAACGCGATCGTGAGCTACGATCCCAAGACGAAAAAAGTTACCGTGTACAAGCTCCCCGAAGCGCGCGGCTATACCAATCTCAACACGGCCGCATTCGATCGCAAGGGCGTGCTGTGGTTCACGGGTCAAAACGGCATCTATGGCCGTCTCGACCCCAAGACCGGCAAGGTGGACGTTTGGGACGCACCCAGGGGTCGCGGTCCTTACGGCATCACCGGCACCCGGACCGGCGACGTGTACTATGCCTCGCTTGCGGGTTCGTATGTCGGACGTGTGAACATCGAGACGGGAGCCGCGACGATCCTGGAGCCGCCGACGAAGGGGCAGGGGGCGCGACGTGTCTGGGCCGATTCCAAGGACCGAATTTGGGTCAGCGAGTGGAACTCGGGCAATGTCAGCGTCTACAATCCGGCCGATGGCTCGTGGAAACAATGGAAGCTGCCGGGCACGAACCCGCGCACTTACGCCGTCTATGTTGACGACCAAGACAAGGTCTGGCTGGCCGAGTGGAGCGCCAATGCGCTGGTGAAATTCGACCCGGCAACCGAAAAATTCGCGGTCTTTCCGATGCCGCGCGGTGGCGCGAATATCCGCCAGATCCACGGCCGCGCCGGCGAAATCCTACTGCCGGAATCGGGCACGGATCAGGTCTCGATCTTCAGCAGCCGATGATCTTTCGGCGCCGGTCAGCGCCGCACCGCACCCGCCTCCCATTCCTTCTCGTGCAGGAACGCGGCGTTCTTCAGCGTCTTCTTTTGCCGGGTCCAATCCCGCAGCATGCGCGGCGCAACGCGTTTCAATTTCCGCATCATCGGCTTGGTGCTGGTGTCGGCCGCGAGCTCGACGCGATGGCCGTTGGGGTCGAAAAAGTAAATGCTCCGGCAGAAGCCGTGGTCGGTCGGGCCGAGCACGTCGATGCCTTTCCGTTCAAGCTTTGCTTTCATCCGCTTGAGCTCGGCAACGCTGCCGACTTGGAAAGCGATGTGCTGGACCCAGGCCGGCGTGTTGGGGTCTTTGCCCATGGGCCGCGCCTTCGGCAGCTCGAAAAAGGCTAGGGCGGCGCCTTTCCCCGCCTTGAAGAAAATATGCATATAGGGATCGGGCTCCTTGGTCGAAGGCACCCGATCCTCCGAAACCGCCATGAAATATGTCATGCCGAGCAGGCCGTGGTAGAAATCCACGGTCTCCTTGGCGTCGCGGCAGCGATAGGCGACGTGGTGGATGTTCACGATCGGCATGGCGGACACTCCCTCGAAGGTCAGCGCCACTTTCGACCGCGATGCGCGCCCGTCCATGACATGAATCAAGACCGCCGCTTGGCATCCAGCGCGGCCAGAACTTTTTCCGGCGTGATCGGCAGCGACGTGATCCGGACGCCAACAGCGTCTTCGATCGCGTTGGCGATGGCGGGTGCCACGGGCAAGATGCCGGCCTCGCCCATGCCCTTGGTGCCGAACGGGCCGGGGCCGTGGCCTTGCTCCTGGGTGATCGAAACGAAACGCTCGGGCAAGTCGTTCGCCAGGGGAACGCGATATTTGGCCGCCGCCATGTTGGTGAGGATGGCGCCGTCGTAGTTCATGTGCTCGAACAGCGCCTGGCCGAGCGCCATCACGGCGGCGCCCTCGTCCTGGCCGCGGCAAACGTCTTTCTGGATCGCCTTGCCGGCGTCGCCGCTGACGACGAGCTGCTTCACGGTCACTTTGCCGGTCGCTTCGTCGACTTCGACCTCGGCGGCGCCCCAGCCGAACTCCCAGGAAACGCATTGCGCTTCGAGCGGGGCGCGGTGGTCGGCCTCGACCTTGAAAAAGCCGTGGCCGGCAAATTCGAAGCCGGTACCGCCGAAATGGCGCATGATGAGCGGCGCCAAGGCGTGCGGCGTGTTGCCCCGGATGACCGACCAATTGTCGAGGCGCAGCTCGGCGGCATCGCAGTTCAGCGCCGCGGCCGCGAAATCGAGGATTTGCCGGATGCAATCGCGCGAAGCGCGCTCGACCGCCTGGCCCATCACGACGATGGCCGAGCTGGCATTGGTGCCCTGGTCGAAGGCCGTCACGTCGGTGTCGATCGGCGCATAGGCGACGCGCTCGATCGGGCAGGCGAACAGCTCGGCCACGATGCGCGTCATCGCCGTCTGGATGCCCTGGCCCATCTCGATCGCGCCGCAATTGAGGATCACGCCGCCGGTCGTGGTGGCTTTCACTTGGGCCCGGGCCGGTTTGTTGACGCCGCCCGAATCCTTGAAACCGATGGCGACGCCGATGCCGCGGCCCTTGACCCGCGCGCGGCTGCCATAGCCGATCTCGCGCAGCACGACGTCGAGGCCTGCGCTGAGATCGCTGTCCATGCCGCTCTCGCCCGGCACATAGGCTTCCTTGAGCCCGAGCAGGTTTTTCTTGCGGATCGCCACCGGGTCGATGCCGAGGCGGCGCGCGATCATGTCGATCTGGCTTTCCGAGGCCCAGCTCGCCTGCGTGCCGCCGAAGCCGCGGAACGGCCCGGCCGGCGTGGTGTTGGTCATCACGCAATCGCAGCGTGTGTCGATGTGGCGCCAGCGATAGGGCCCGGGGATGCGATAGCCGGCTTTTTCGGCGACCAGCGGCGAGGCGTCGGAATAGGCGCCGGCATCGAGCAGGATGACGCTCTGCCGCGCCACGAAAGCGCCATCGGATTTGACGCCGGATTTGAGGCGCAGGATCGCGGCGTGCTGGCTTTGCGTGAGAAAATTTTCCTCCTGCGTCATGCAATAGCGCACGGGCCGGCCGGATAGTTTCGCGAGCAGGACGGCAATCGGCTCGGTCTTGCAATTGTTCTTGGCGCCGTAGCCCGCGCCGAGAAACGGCACGTGGACGCGGATGTTCTGTTCGGGGTGATTGAAAACCCGCGCCAGCTCCTTGCGCAGCGGAAACGGATTCTGCGTGCTCGACCAAATCTCGATCGTGCCGCCCTCGACGCGCGCCAGGGTGACGAAGGGTTCGAGGTGGTAATGCTGCATGCGCGAGAAGCGGAATTCGTCTTCGTAGACATGGTCCGCTTCGCCGAAGGTGGCGGCGTCGCCGGTCGTGTAGCAGAAGCGGTAGCAGATATTCTTGGCCGGTTCCTTGAAGCCGCTGGCGCCGGTGCCGTAGGCGGGCACGACGCCGGGCTGCGGCGTTTCGAACAGCGCCGGCGCTTGCGCCGACAGCGCATCTTCGATCGTGGCGACGACCGGCAGCGCCTCGTACTCGACCTTGATGAGATCGAGCGCGCGCAAGGCAATGGCTTCGCTCTCCGCCGCAACGGCCGCGACCGTGTCGCCGATATAGCGCACCTTGTCGAGCGCCACGATCGGCTGATCCTTGATGAAATAGCCGTAGGTCGGATTGAGGCCGCGCAGATCGTCGCGCGTGATCACGGCATGGACGCCGGCGAGCTTGCGCGCGCGGGCGGCGTCGATGCGCTTGACGCGGGCATGGGGCAGTGGACTGCGCAGCACCTTGGCGTGCAGCATGTGCGGGAGCGCGAGATCGGTCGTGTAGCGCGCCCGGCCGGCGACCTTGGCGTCGGCGTCGATGCGCGGCGCGGGCGCGCCGAGCGCGCGGATCGGCGGCGGCGCGTTCATCGCGTCTTCGCTTCGCGCAAGCGCCGCGCCGCGTCCTCGACGGCTTCGACGATCATCTGGTAGCCCGTGCAACGGCAGATATTGGCGCTGAGCCAGGATCGGATCGTCGCCCGGTCGGGCTCGGGATTTTCGGCGAGCAGCGCCTTGGCGAGCAGGATCATGCCGGGCGTGCAATAGCCGCATTGAAACGCGCTGTTCGCCTTGAAGGCTTCTTGCACGGGATCGAGCGCACCGCCGCGCGCCAGGCCCTCGATCGTCGTCACCGATTTGCCGTCGGCCTGCCAGGCGAAGATCGCGCACGACGCCGTGGGCACGCCATCGACGAGCACCGTGCAGGCGCCGCACACCGCCTGGTCGCAGCCGATCTTGGTGCCGGTCAAGGTGCAGTCGTCGCGGATGAGATCGGCGAGAACGCGATTCGGCGCGACAGTGAAGCGGCGCGATTCGCCGTTGATCGTCAGCATGACGGGAATTTCGGCCGGCGCTGCTTTGGGCTTTGCCATGCGCCTATCCGGCCAAGCCTAGGGTGGCAAGCTGGCGCGCCAGCAGCGTCTCGGCCATGCGCCGGCGATAGGCGGCGCTGGCGACGGAATCGCTCCGCGCCGGCGGCATTTCGCGGACGATATCCGCCGCAACCTCGCGGGCGGAGCTTGCCGCGGGGACAACCGTGTAGGCCCAGGAGACCCGGTCGAAGGCGCAGCCGAACGCGGCCCAGACGGCGCGATTGCCGCTTTGCGGCGTCACGCTGACGGCGACGCTGACCACCGGCTTTAAGCTTCGGTCCATGGCGAAGCGCCGGCCCTCGATGCGGGCCACTTCGATCTCAGTCAAGAGAGCTTCCGCGGGCCGCTTTTCGCCTATCTCGAAGACGGATTCGACGTGCCGGCCGTTCTTGAGCGAGGCGAAGATCAGCGCCGCGTCGAGGGCCACGAGGGCCGGCGCAAGATCGTAGGCCGGGTCGTCCGACATCAGATTGCCGCCGATCGTTGCCGCGTGGCGGGTTCGAATGTTGGCGACGTCGCGCCACAGCGCCGCGAATTCGGGCAGGGCTTGGGCGATGCGCCGGTCGGTCTCGATCTCGCGGTAGGTGACCAAGGCGCCGATGCGAATGGCGGCCCGGGAAATCGCGATCCGCCGCAAGCGGGCAATGCCGCAAAGCGCGATGACGGTCTCGCATCGCTGGGCTCGGGCGCGCAACGCCGGCACGAGATCGACGCCGCCGGCTATGTAGGCGCCGCGCCGGCCGGCTGCCGCCTTGGCCTTGAGCGCGGCCGCGACCGTCGCCGGCCGTTCCAGCCGGAACGGCGGTATCGCGCTATGCGATCCGAAATACATCCGGAATCCCCTCCCGCGCGGCACTCTGGCAGAGGCGGCGCGGGCTTGGCAACGGTTGACGCGGCGCCCGGTCGTTGCAATGATTCGGCCATGCTGCAAAAGACCGATTTCAGCGCCATCGATCACGCCCGCCAATGCCGCCGCGGGCCGATGACGCCTTGGGAAAAGGAACTCGGCGACGCGCTCGAGGCGGTTTTCGGCCAGGGTGTGGCCGAGCTGCCGGCGATCGTGGCCGCGCTCAACGAGCGCCGCGTCTTCGCCATCGACGGCCGGCCTTGGACGGAGGCGAGCTTCCGCGCCGCCATGGCCGAGCTCGGCGCGTGATACGACTGCAATTCGAGAAGGTGACGAAGTCGTTTCCGGCGCGGCGTGGCCGTGCGGGCGCGGTTGCCGCCGTGGCCGATGTCGATATCGCGATCGCGGCCGGCGAGGTCGTGGCGCTGATCGGTCCTTCGGGGTGCGGCAAGAGCACGCTGCTCAATCTCGCCTCCGGCCTCGACCGGCCCAGCGCCGGGCGCGTGTTCATCGACGGCAACGAAGTCACCAAGCCGAATTCGCACGTCGCCTTCATGCTGCAGAAGGACTTGCTGCTGCCGTGGCGCAGCATCGTCGAGAATGTCGAGTTCGGCCAGGAAATCCAGCAAGCGGCCAAGGCGGCGCGGCGCAAGATCGCGCTCGGATTGCTGGAAAAATTCCATCTCGGCGAATTCATCCATCACTATCCGCACGAGCTTTCGGGCGGCATGCGCCAGCGCGCGGCCTTGGCGCGCACCATGGCGATGAACCCCGACGTGCTGCTCCTGGACGAGCCGTTTTCCGCGCTCGACGCGCAAACCAAGATGGTGCTGCAGCAGGATCTCGCGGCCACGCTGTTCGAAGCGAAGAAGACCGCGCTGCTGATCACCCACGATCTGGTCGAGGCGATCTCGCTGTCGGATCGCGTCCTCGTCATGTCGCGCCGGCCGGGCCGCATCGTGCGGGAGATCAAGGTCGAGCTGCCCGGCCGCAACGACCCGCTGCGCCGGCGCCAGCGGCCCGAGATGGGCGGCTTGATGGCCGAGCTGATGTCGTTGCTCGATATCGGCCATGGAACGCGGCTCGATGGCTGAGCGGCAGTCGGGTGGGGCGGCGGAGCTTTGGCGCGCCTACAAAGTGCCGGTCCTGAGCCTCATCGTGCTCGCGATTTTTCTCGTCTTCTGGGAGTGGGGCTTCCGCGCGCTCGGCGTCGCGCGCTACATCGTGCCGTCGATCTCGGAAATCTGGAGCGAGCTGCTGCGCGCCTTCGATCGCCAGGAACTCGTCCGCCACACCGGCATCACGCTGGCGACGGTGCTGGCCGGCTTCGTGCTCGGCTCGCTGCTCGGCATGTGGATCGGCTATGTGCTCGGCATTTCGCCCACCGCCGAGCTCGTGCTCTCGCCCTATATTTTGGCCCTGCAAATCGCGCCCAAGGTCGCTTTCGCGCCCTTGTTCATCATCTGGTTCGGCTACACCGTCGTGCCGAAAATCCTGGTCGCCGTGCTGATCGTTTTTTTTCCGGTGCTGATCAACGTGCTGGGCGCGGTGCGCGCGGTCGATCCGGCCATGATCAATCTGGCGCGCAGTTTCAACGCTTCGCGCTGGCAGATCTTTTGCAAGATCGAGTTCCCGGCTTCGATGCCGGCGCTGTTCTCGGGGCTGCGGATCGGCTCGACCCTGGCCGTGATCGGCGTCACCGTGGGCGAGTTCTTCGGCGGCAATCGCGGCCTCGGCTTCCTGCTCGTCGCCGCCGAGGGCCAGGCCAATGCGCCGCTCGCCTATCTGACGATCATTTTGCTCACCTTGATCGGCATCGTCGCCTATTGCGGCGTTATCCTGGTCGAGCGCAAAGTATTGCATTATATGCCACGCCGGGAATTCGGCGATGTCGGCGGGCAAGGAGGAAAGTAACATGTCGTCTTCGGCCGCGATGAAATCCAAGATGCCAGCCGGCGCGCTCGGCGATCTCATGCAAACGCGGATCGCGCGCTACGAAACGCGCACCTACGATTGGCACGCGCTCAAGTTCCAGGCCGATTTCGATCCCAAATACCGCCGCGCCCAGATGCGCTATATCGGCACCGGCGGCACCGGCATCGAGGCCGACGGCAATGCCGTTCCCGCCGAGCACTTCACGTTTTCGACGATGGTGCTGCCGCCGGGCTGCGAGGGACCGCTGCACGTCCATCACGACGTCGAGGAAGTGTTCTTCATGCTGCGCGGCAAGGTGAAATTGTTTTTCGAGAAAGACGGCGAGCGTTGGGAAACCGAGCTCAAGGAACGCGATCTCGTCTCGGTGCCGGCGGGCGTTTATCGCGGCCTGGTCAATAACGCGGACGAGGAGGCGCTGATGTGCGTCATGCTGGGCGCGGCGACGCCGAAAATTCCGACCTATCCGCCGGATCATCCGCTCGCCAAGATCGACCGCAGCAAAATCAAGAAAGCATGAGCACGGCGGCGCCCTCCGACACGGTGGATCGCGCGGCACCCAATGGCGCGATTAAGGCCGCGCTCGAGCAAGGCCTGCCGGGCCAGTGGTACGCCGTCATCCGTGCCGATTGGGTGAAGGACAAGCCGCTTGCGCTCACCCGGCTCGGCCGCAAGCTCGTCGTGTGGCGCGACGGCGCCGGAAAAATCCACGTGCAGAAGGATCAATGCCCGCATCGCGGCGCGCCGCTCTCGCTCGGCGAGGTGATCGACGGCAAGCTGACCTGCGCCTATCACGGCGTGCAAATCGATGGCGCCGGCGCGATCGTCACCGTACCGGCCTATCCCGGCTGCTCGCTCGAAGGCAAGCACGGGGTCAAGGTTTACGCCACGATCGAGAAGGCCAATTGCGTTTTCGCCTATTTCGATTCGCCCGCGGCGCCCGATCCCGTGCCCTTCGCGCCGCCGGTCGAGTTCGACGGGCCCGAATGGTCGCATTTCCTGTGCACCGCGACCTGGCACGGCGGCTATCAACTGGCGCTCGACAATCTCGTCGATCCGATGCACGGCGCCTATCTGCACGCCAAAAGCTACACGCTCGCCTACGGATCGAAATCCGACGTGATGAAGGTCGAGCGCACGCAGGCCGGCTTCGTCGTCAAGCGCGAACAGCAGCAGGGGCTGAATTTCGATTGGACGGAATATTGCTTCACCGGTGCCGATTGGGTGCGGCTCGACCTGCCCTATCCGAAGAGCGCGGGGCCGGGCGGCATGTTCCGCATCCTCGGCTTCGTGACGCCGATCGATGGGCAATCGTGCCAAGTGTTTTTCTGGCGTCTGCGCAAGGTCGAAGGCTGGCAGCGCGACCTGTGGCGCTTCATGTATCGCAACCGGCTCGAAGAGCGGCATTGGAACGTGCTGGAGCAGGATCGCGTCATCATCGAAGGCATGAACCACGTCGACGGCGAAATGCTCTATCAGCACGATATCGGCGTCACCTATCTGCGCCGCCTGTTGCAGGCGCGGGCGCGGCAACAGCTCAAGGCGCCGTAGCGCCGGATGGGCGCGCTCGACGGCAAGATCGTCGTCGTCACCGGCGCCGGCCGCGGGCTGGGGCGGGCCTTTGCCGAAGCGGCGGCGAAGGCGGGCGCCCAGGCCGTCGTGATCGCGGAACTGGTCGAGGATTGGGGCCGCGCCGCCGCCGCCGATCTCGCCCGCGCCGGGCACGAGGCGGTCTATCTGCCGCTCGATCTCGGCGAGCCCGCCAGCGTCGCGGCGCTGGCCGACGCTGTTGGCGCGCGCTACGGACGGATCGACGGGTTGGTGAACAATGGCGCGATCGCGACCGGCATCGGCGGCAAGACCTTCGAGGAAATCGACATCGAGACCTGGGATCGCGTCATGCGCGTCAATGTGCGCGGCACCTGGCTCGCGACCAGGGCCTGCGCACCGTGGCTGCGCAAGGCGGCGGGCGGCGCGCGCGTCGTCAACATCGCCTCGGATACGGCGCTGTGGGGTGCTCCGCGCCTGTTGCATTACGTGGCCAGCAAAGGCGCCGTCATCGCCATGACGCGCTCGCTGGCGCGCGAATTGGGTCCGGACAATATCGCCGTCAACGCGGTCGCCCCCGGCCTGACCCTCGTCGAGGCGACCGAATACGTGCCCAAGGAAAGGCACGAGCACTATGTCAAAGGCCGCGCCATGAACCGCGCGCAAACGCCGGAAGACGTTGTCGGCGCCGTGATTTATCTTCTGTCCGGCGCCGCCGCTTTCGTCACCGGGCAATTGCTGCCGGTGAACGGCGGCTTCGTGATGAATTGAGCGAACCATGTCGGCATTTCCGTTGAAGACGATCTCCGGCCCGCGCGTTCTCGCCTACCGCGAAAACGGCAAAGGCGAGGCCGTCTTGTTCCTGCACGGCATCGGCTCGTCCTCCGAGGGCTGGGAGGCGCAGCTTGCGCATTTCGGCAAGGCCTATCGGGCGATCGCGTGGGATGCGCCGGGCTATGGCGGCTCCGGCGAGATCGAGCCGCTGGCGCCGGCGGCGGCCGACTATGCGGATGCGCTGGCGGCCCTGCTCGACGGGCTCGGCATCGGGCGCGCGCACCTCGTCGGCAATTCGCTCGGCGCGCTGATGGCCGCCGCCTTCGCGCGCCGCTATCCGGCCCGCGTCGCATCGCTCGTACTCTCCGATGCCGCGACCGGCCACGCGCGGTTGAGCGAGGAAGAGCGCAATGAAAAGCTCATGCAGCGCCTCGACGATGTCGCCGAATTCGGCATGGCGGGCATGGCCAAGCGGCGCGCGCCGAAGCTGCTCGGTTCGCGCGCCGATCCGGGCGCGCTCAACAAGGTCGTCTCGGTCATGAGCCGCATCAAGCCCAAGCCTTACGGCCAGGCGGCGCGCATGCTTTCGTTGGGCGACACGATCCGCGAGCTCGAAGGCTGCCGCGCGCGCACGCTCGTCGTCTGCGGCGCCGAAGACGTCGTGACGCCGCCCGAAATCGAATCGCAAGATCGCCAAGGCCGCGAACGCGTATTATCTCGAACTCGACGGCGCGGGCCACTTGCCCTATCTCGAAATTCCCGGCGAGTTCAACGAGGCAGTCGGCAACTTCATCGCCGCGCGGGAGGAATTTCAGCCATGAGCAACGCGAAAGTCAGCCGCGTGCGCGGCATCGCGCTGGGCGGGCCGGGCTTGCCGGGCGCGGCGCGCTGGTATGCCGATTGCTGGGGCCTCGCCAAGGTCCACGAAGCGGGCGGCGCGTTTTATTTGCGCGGCTCGGGGCCGGAGCATCACGTCCTGGCGCTGCACGAGCGCGCCCAGCGCGGCATCGTGCATATCGCCATGGCGGCGCAAGACGAAGCGGCGCTGCGCGCGCTGTTCGCCAAGCTCTCGGGCATGACGATCGAGATCGCGGCGCCGATCCGCGCGCTGGACATGCCCGGCGGCGGCATCGGCTTCGACATCGTCGATCCCGACAAACGCCTGCTGCGCATTTCGGCCGGCGTCGAAGCCTATCCCGACGCGCCCGACAAGGCCGACGCGCCGCGCAAGATCACGCACATCGTACTCAACAGCCCGCAACTCGAAACCAATCTCGCCTTCTACGAAAACGCGCTCGGCTTCCGGGTCAGCGATTGGTCCGAGAATCAGATGGTCTTCATCCGCTGCAACGCCGATCATCATTCAATTTCGTTCAACCGCGCCGACCACGCCTCGCTCAATCACGTGGCGTTCGAAATGCCCAGCATCGACGCGCTGATGCGCGGCGTCGGGCGCCTGAAGCGGAACAACAAACCGGTCGGCTGGGGCATCGGGCGGCACGGGCCGGGCAACAACGTCTTCGCCTATTTCACCGACCCGAACGATTTCGTCGTCGAATACACGACCGAAATCCAGCAGGTCGACGACGCGACGCACGAGCCGCAGGTTTGGAAACGCATTCCCCATCTGATGGATCGCTGGGGCACCGCGGGCCCGCCGCCGCCCGAATTCCGCGTTTACATGGCGGGCAAGCCCGATCCGGGCTGGCAAGGGTGACGGGGACAAGTCCATGGATCTCGGCCTGAAGGGCCTGCGCGCGCTCGTCACCGGCGGCTCAAGCGGCATCGGCTTGGCGACGGTCGAACTCTTGCTCGCCGAAGGCTGCCGCGTCGCCTTGTGCGGGCGCGACGCCGCGCGGCTTGAGCGCGCCGCGGCGCCGCTCAAAGCGCGTTACGGCGACGCCGTGCTGGCGCAACGCTGCGACGTGCTCGATGCCGCCGAGGTCGAAGCGCTCAAAGCCGCCGTCGTCGCGCGTTTCGGCGGCCTCGATATCCTCGTCAACAATGCCGGCCAGGCGCGCATGAGCACCTTCGCCGACACCAGCGATCAAGCCTGGAACGACGAATTCCGCCTGAAATTTTTCAGCGTCATCAATCCGACGCGCGCCTTCCTGCCGCTGCTCGAACGATCGCAATCGCCCGCCATCGTGGTCGCGAACTCGCTGCTCGCGCGCCAGCCCGAACCCTATATGGTCGCGACCGCGGCATTGCGCGCCGGCGTGCAAAACTTGATCAAGTCGCTGAGCGTCGAGTTCGCGCCCAGGTCGGTGCGCGTCAACGGCATCTTGCTCGGCCTCGTCGAGTCCGGGCAGTGGCAGAAGCGTTTCGAGGCCCGCCCGGACAAATCGGTCACGCGCGAGCAGTGGCTGGCCGCGATCGCCAAGGAGCGGCGCATTCCGCTGGGCCGTATCGGCACGCCGGCGGAAGCGGCAAGCGCCATCGTCTATCTCGCTTCGCCGGCGGCCAGCTACATCACCGGCGCGTCGCTCGAAGTGTCCGGGGGAGTGTCGCGCTTTGCCTGAGAAAACCACGGTCGGCGATCTCGTGGCGGCGTTTCTCGAAGCCGCGGGCGTGACCACGTCGTTCGGCGTGATTTCGATCCACAACATGCCGATCCTCGACGCCTTCGCGCGGCGCAATCGCATGCGCTTCGTCCCGGCGCGCGGCGAGGCCGGCGCGCTCAACATGGCCGATGCCTATGCGCGGGTCTCGGGCGGGCTCGGCGTTGGCATCACCTCGACCGGCATCGGCGCCGGCAACGCGGCGGGCAGCCTGGTCGAAGCGCTGACCGCCGGCTCGCCGCTCCTGCACATAACCGGGCAAGTCGAGCTGTCTTATATCGACCGCGCGCGCGGCTATATTCACGAGGCGCCGAAACAGCCCGACATGCTGAAGTCGGTCTCGAAGGCCTATTTCCGCATCTGGTCGCCGGAGCAGGCTTTGGGCGTGTTGCGCGAAGCGGCGCGCGTGGCGCTGACGCCGCCGGCGGGTCCGGTCAGCATCGAAATTCCGATCGATGTCCAAGGTGCGAGCGTCGTTGTGCCGGACCATCTCGCGCCGGCCGCCATCGCGCGCCAGCAGCCCGATCGAGCCGCGCTCGACGGGCTGGCGGCGATGCTGGCCTCGGCGAAGCGCCCGATGCTGTGGCTCGGCGGCGGCGCGCGCGGCGCGAGCGTCGCGGCGCGACGCTTGGCCGACATGGGCGTCGGCATCGTGTGCAGCGTCAACGGGCGCGGCATCGTGCCCGACGATCATCCGCGCTCGCTCGGCGCGTTCAACGCCGCGCCGCCGGTCGAGGATTTTTACAAGAGCTGCGATTTCATGATCGTCGCCGGTTCGCGCCTGCGCGGCAACGAAACCCTGAAGCACCAACTGACGCTGCCCGCGCCGCGCGCCCAGATCGACGCCGACGCGGCGATGGAAGGGCGCGGCTACGCGGCCAACAGCTTCGTGCTCGGCGATGCCGCGTTGGCCTTGGCCGGAACTCGCGGATCGCGTGGCCGGCAAGCTCGCGATCGATCCGGCCTTCGCGCGCGATCTCGCCGCGGCCAAGTCCGCGTCGGTCAAGCTGCTGCGCGACGGATTGGGCGCGAATTACAGCGCCATCGTCGATCAAGTGCGCGCGCGCTTTCCCAAGGGCGCACCCTTTGTGCGCGACATCACTTTGTCGAACAGCACCTGGGGCAACCGCTATATCGATTTCGCCGATCCGAAGCAGGGCGTGCATTCGCTCGGCGGCGGCATCGGCCAGGGCCTGCCAATGGCGATCGGCGCCGCGCTCGCGCACAGCGGCGCCAAAACCGTGGCGTTGGTCGGCGACGGCGGCTTCATGCTCGCGGCCGGCGAATTGGCAACGGCGGTGCAGGAGCGCGCGCCGCTGGTTCTGATCCTGATGAACGATTTGGGTTACGGCGTGATCCGCAACATTCAGGACGCGCAATATGGCGGCCGGCGCGCCTATGCCGATTTGCACACGCCGGATTTCGCCGGCCTCGCCAAGTCGCTCGGCGCCGATCACCGCCGCGTCGGCAGCGTCGCCGAGTTCGGGCCCGCCTTCGACGCCGGGCTCGAAATCGCCGGCCCCGCGATCGTCGAAATCGACATGACGGCTCTCGGCCCCTTCGCCCGGCCCTTCGCTGGCCCACCGGTGCGCGCAAAGGGGGACGTGCCAAGGCAATAGCGCGTCGCGGATTGCCTATCGCCGATGCCAGTGCTTTGATGGCGATTGCGCGCCGTCCGGAGCATCGAAGTGGCCGGCGCCGCGGGCTGGAACGTCTTGCCGAGAAAATTCCGCATGAACATCGCTTTCATCGGTTACGGTGCGATCGCGCGCCACGTGCTCAAGACCATCAAGCCGAACGAAGAGGCGCGCGTCAGCGCCATCATCATGCGCAAGGCGCGTGTCGCCGCCGTGCAGCAGGCGGTCGGCGACGCCATCTTGGTCGCGGGCAGCGTCGCCGAGCTGGGCTTCGACCTGCCGCCGCTGGTCGTCGAGTTGGCCGGACATGGCGCGCTCGCCGAGCACGGCGCGGCGGTCTTGGAAAAAGGCAGCGACTTGATCGTGGCGTCGACCGGCGCGCTGGCCGATCGCGCTCTCTACGACAAGCTGGCGGCGTCGGCCGCGGCGGGAAAATCCAAAATGCTGCTCTTGCCCGGCGCCGTCGGCGGCATCGACGCGCTCGCCGCGGCGCGCCAAGGCGGGCTGAGCCGCGTGGTCTATACGTCGAAAAAGCCGCCGCTGGCCTGGAAAGGAACGGCCGCCGAGAAAGTCGCGACGCTGGCGACGCTGACGGCGGCCACGACGCTGTTCCGCGGCCGCGCCGACGAAGGCGCGCGGCTCTATCCGCAAAACGCCAATGTCGCGGCCACCATCGCGCTCGCCGGCGCCGGCTGGGACAAGACGGAAATCGAGCTCGTCGCCGATCCGGGCGTAACCGGCAATGTCCACATCATCGAAGCCAGCGGCGCCTTCGGCGAGATGCGCGTCGAAATGCGCGGCAAATCGCTGCCCGAAAACCCGAAGACGTCGAGCCTCACGGCCTACAGCGTGTTGCGCGCCATCCGTAACCGCGCGGCGTCGGTCGAAATTTAGCACGGCGATGGACGACAAATCACTGTTCCGCCGCGACGGCGACCGTTTCGTTCCGACGCCGTGGTCCGTGGGTCCTTGGGACCCCAACGCTTTGCAGGGCAGCGCGTTCGGCGCGTTGATGGCGGCCGAGTTCGAGCGGACGGGCGTCACCTCGGGTTGGACGCCGGCGCGCCTGACCTTCGACATGTGGCGGCCGGTCGCGCGAGCCCCGTTTGCCGTCGAAACCGCGATCTTGCGCGACGGCACGAAGGCGAAGTCGGTCGAAATCAAGCTCGATCAAGACGGGCGAACGGCGGTCCGCTGCACCGCGCTCTTGCTGCGGCGCGACGAGGCACGGACAGCCGGCAGTTTCTCGAAATCGCTGCCCGGCGAAGTCGAGGGCCAGCCGATTTCGGATCGCGAACAGAACATGAGCCCGTTCTTCACTGGCGTCGATGTCCGCGTCCTGCGCGGCGGCGTCACCGAGCCGGGCCCGGCGGCCGCGTGGCTCCGCCTGCGCCGGCCGTTGCTCGACGGCAAGGCGGCGTCGCCGCTGGCGCAATCCGTATCGGCGGCCGATCTCGTCGCCGGCATTTCGCAGCTCGCGCATCCGAGCGATCTTGGTTTCATCAATGCGGATCTGACGGTGAACTATTGGCGCGTGCCGGCCGGCGAATGGATTCTGCTCGACGCCGAGACGCAGGCCGGCCGTTATGGAACGGGCACGGCGCTCGGCACGCTTTTCGATCGGCGCGGCGCCTTCGGCCATTGCGCCGCGAGCCTGCTGTTCGAGCCGCGCTCGTGAAGCGGCTCATTCCGCATCACGTTATACAGAAAGGACGACGATGACCGATCCGATCCTGATCGGCGGCGAGTGGCGGCAGGGCCGGGGGCCGGTTGTCACGTCGCTTTATCCGCACGACAACTCGATTTCGGGTTCGGTAAGCGGTGCTGCGCCGGAGGATGTCGGCGACGCCGTTGCCGCGGCCAAGCGCGCGCTCGGCGATCCAAAATGGCGCGATCTGCTGCCGCATCAGCGCGCGCTGTATCTCTACAAGATCGCGGACCTGATCGCACAACGCGCCGAAGACTTGGCCCAGTTGCAGCGCCGCGACAACGGCAAGCCGATCGGCGAAACGCGCGCGCTGGTGGCAAGCGCCGCCGGCACTTTCCGTTATTTCGGCGCGGTGTGCGAAACGGCGGAAACCGAAATGACGCCGCCGCGCGGCCCGTTCCTCTCCTTCAGCGCGTGGGAGCCGTGCGGCGTCGTGGCGGCGATCACGCCGTGGAACTCGCCGGTCGCCAGCGACGCGCAGAAGCTGGCACCCGCGCTCGCCGCCGGCAATGCGGTTATTTTGAAGCCCGCCGGACCGACGCCCCTGGTCGCGCTCGAACTCGGCCGGATCTGTCTCGAAGCCGGCGTGCCCAAGGGCATTGTCAGCGTGCTGCCGGGCGCCGGCTCGATCGTCGGCAACGCCATCGTGCAGCATCCCGACGTCGCCATGGTCTCGTTCACCGGCGGCACGCGCACCGGCAAGGCGATCGCCCACATGGCCGCCGACAAACTGATGCCGACGATCCTCGAACTCGGCGGCAAGTCGCCGACGATCGTGTGTGGCGATGCCGAAATCGATCATGCGGTCAACGGCGTCATCTTCGGAATTTTCAGCTCGGCGGGCCAGAGCTGCATCGCGGGTTCGCGCTGCTTCGTCGATGCGGCGATTTACGATCGTTTTCTCGAAGCGCTCGTCGCCAAGACCAAGTCGCTGCGCGTCGGCGATCCGGAAAAGCCGGAAACCCAGATGGGCCCGCAAATCACGCCCGAGCATCGCGCCGCGATCGAACGCTATGTGTCGCTCGGCGTCGAGGAGGGCGGGCGCATCCTATGCGGCGGCACGCGGCCGCGGGGGCCGGTCTACGACCGGGGCAATTATTTCCTGCCCACGATCATCGAAGGCCTGTCGAACAAGGCGCGCGCGGCGCAGGAGGAAATTTTCGGCCCGGTTCTCGTCGTCATTCCGTTCAAGAACGAAGACGCGCTGATCGCCGAGGCCAACGACACGGTCTACGGTCTCGCCGCCGGCATCTGGACCCGCGATTACCGCCGCGCCTTGCGCCTCGGCCGCCGCCTCGAGGCCGGCACGGTTTGGATCAATACTTTCAAGCAGTTCAGCATTTCGACGCCTTTCGCGGGCCGCAAAGACAGCGGCTGGGGCGTCGAAAAGGCGCGCCTCGGCCTGCGCAACTACATGCGCCAGAAAAGCTACTTTCTCGGGCTGAACGAGGCGCCGATCGCCTGGGCCGATTGAGCCGCCCGGCGGTTAGTTCGCCGGCTTGATGCCGTCGAGTTCCTTGACCCTCGGCATGATCTCGCGGCCGAGGACTTCGAGCGAGCCCATGATGTCTTTCTGTTTCAGTCCGCCGTAATCGACGATGAGGCTCACCTGCGTGATGCCCGAGCGCTTCATGACGCGCAGCCGGTCCATGACGCGCTCCGGCCCGCCCATCAGCACGCGGCCGGGGAAGAAGCCCTCGAATGCGGCTTGCTTGTGATAATCCTCGCGCGCCGAGTAATTTTTGTAGGCGACGGGATCGGGCGCCTTGACGACGGCCTCGGCGCCGGCCGCGGAATATTCCAGCATCGGCTTCTCGACGATGCGGCGCAGCGCGTCGACGTCGTCGCGGTCTTGAAAGAAGCCGTGATAGACGCAATTGACCTCGTGATCCTCGGGCTTGCGGCCGAATTTCGGCAGCGCCTTGCGGTACCAGCCGATCTTTTCCATCGCCGCGTCGGGATCGACGTGATAGGCGACATAGAGCAGGCCGTAGCCTTCCTTCGCCGTCCACTCGAAACTTTCCGGCGACAGGAAGCATGCGACCCAGATCGGCGGATGGGGTTTTTGATAGACGCGCGGCAAGACGGTGATATTCTCGATCGGCGGGCGGAAGCGCGGCTTGAGATTGAGGACTTTCCCGGTCCAAGCGCGCTTGACGATATCGATGCCTTCCTCGGTGCGCTCGCGGCTGTCGCGCATGTCGACGCCGAAGGTCTCGAATTCCTGGCGCAGGAAGCCGCGGCCGACGCCGAGATCGAAGCGGCCCTTCGAGAGCTGATCGAGCGTGGCGCCCATTTCGGCGACGCGCAGCGGGTCGTTGAGCGGCATGACCGTGGCGCCGGTGCCGAGGCGGATGCGCTTGGTGCGCGCGGCCAAGAAGGACAGCAGCGAATAGTTGGCAGCGCAGATGCCGCCGTGGCGGATGAAATGATGTTCCGCCATCCAAACCGAATGCATGCCGATTTTGTCGGCATAGACGACCTGTTCGACGATGTTGTCGATATGCTCCGCGTCGCCGCGTTCGGCCGGCAGATGGGTCGGCAGATAGAACAATCCGAATTTCACGGGGGTCCTCCTTGCCCTTTTTGGACGAGGCAGATTACCCGCGAAGGCTCCGAATTAAATAGCGCGATTCACGGCCGCGGCATGCGTGGCGCTCGGCCCGTCAGAACACGTATTTCGGATGCTCGCCGACATGCACTTGGTTGTTGACGGATTTGACGCCCGGCAGCCGTTCGGCGAGCAGGCCGATGGCACGGGCTTCGTCGTGTGACAGGGCAAAGCCGTAGAGTTCGACGTCGCCGTTCTTGACGACGATGTTGACGAAGCTGCGCGGCCCCCAGGGCTCGTTGCCGAGCCGGGCCAGGAACTGGTCGCGAATATAGGAGTCGTTCGCGACGCCGTTGCCGCTCGGTTTGTGCTCGGACTCGAGCAGCATGGCGCGGACCAGATCGGCGCGCGACACGATGCCCACCAGCTTGCCGTCTTTGACGACGGGCACGCGCTTGATGCGCCGTTTATCGAGAATATCCGCGATCTCGCGGAGCGACGTGTCTTCTCGAACGGCGACGACCTGTTTCGTCATGACATCGGTCACGCGCTTGCCCGTGCTTTTGACGAAATCGCGCGCCATCACGGCCGGGTCGCTGACAAGCTCGAGCCACCAGGAATGACGTTTTTCGGTGTGCGTCTCGATCCGGCGCATGAGATCGCCTTCGCTCACGATGCCCAAGACGGTGCCTTTTTCGTCCACGACCGGCGCCGCGCTGATGTGCTTGTCGAGCAGCAGGCGGGCGCAATCCGCGACGGGCATCGAGGGTTCGACGGTGGCGACTTTCGTTGTCATGATATCGCGGGCGAACATATCCAAGAACTCCTGCTAGGGTGTGCCTAAGGCGGCGTCCTGCGGTTTGGCGGTCGGCGCGTTCGAACGCAGGGCATTAGCCAAGCGATCGGCGGCGGCCATCATGGCCGGCCGATGGGCTTGGTCGACGAGGTCCGGTCGGCCTTCGAGCGTTGCGGCGATCGCATCGAGGATGTCGGCGAACAAATAATAGTGGATGTGCAACTCGGCGCGCCGCTTCGGGCCGCTGGTTTGCGCCAGAGCCAACTCTATGCCGTTTGACAAGGCATTGGCTTCGAACGCCGATCCGTGCCCGAAACTGCCCATATAGGCCTTGTCGGGGAAATCGATCGCAACCTCTGCCTTGTCGGTCACAGGTTTCATTGCTTGCGCCCACTGGTCATCTAATTCACCATTGCTTGACGAGGCCGATCTCGCCTTGATTTGCATCAAGCGGGAGGGCGGCACTCCCGGGCGCGGAAGTCCGGGTGAAGCGCAAGGTTCTAACGGAAAAGAGAAGGGATATTCATGTCGAAAACTGCATTCATCGGGCTCGGCGTCATGGGCTATCCGATGGCCGGCCACCTCAAAGCCAAGGGCCACGAAGTCACCGTCTACAACCGCACGGTGGCGAAGGCGGAAAAGTGGGTCGCCGAGCACAACGGCAAGCTGGCCAAGACGCCGCGTGAAGCGGCGGCGGGCGCCGATTTCGTCTTCGCCTGCGTCGGCAATGACAACGATGTGCGCGGCGTCATGCTGGGCGCCGACGGCGCCCTGGCGGGAATGGCGGCGGGCACGGTGCTGATCGACCACACCACGGCTTCGCCCGATGTCGCGCGGGAAATTTTTGGTGCCGCGAAGAAGAAGGGAATCGGTTTCATCGATGCGCCGGTTTCGGGCGGCCAGGCGGGCGCCGAGAAGGGCATCCTCACCGTCATGTGCGGCGGCGAGCCGGCCGTGTTCGATCGGGCCAAGCCGGTGATCGACAGTTTCGCGCGCGCTTGCGCGTTGATGGGCGAGGCCGGCGCGGGGCAGCTCACCAAGGCGGTCAATCAGATTTGCATTGCCGGCCTGGTTCAGGGCTTGGCGGAAGGCATGGCCTTCGGCCAGCGCGCCGGGCTCGACATGGAAAAAGTCATCGCCGTGATCTCGAAAGGCGCCGCGCAATCGTGGCAGATGGAAAACCGCGCGCCGACCATGTGCCAAGGCAAGTTCGGCTTCGGTTTCGCGGTCGACTGGATGCGCAAGGATCTCGGCATCGCGCTCGCCGAAGCCCGGCGCAACGGCGCGCGGCTCCCGGTCACCGCCATCGTCGATCAATTCTACGGCACGATCCAAGCCCGCGGCGGCGGCCGCTGGGACACGTCGAGCCTGATCCAGCCGCTGCAGAAGGAGTAGGCGCTCTTATACGCTTATTGCGAGAAGCGTATAAATGCTGATTGTCAGCGCCACGCTCACGGTGCTGTTTTCGCCGTCGCCTACCCTAGTTTCGCCTCGCGTAGGGCGATATGGAGCGTGCGCGCGACGATGATGGCGGCGCCGCGATCGACGCGTTGCATTTCTTCGCGCCGGGACGCGGTTCGTTGACATCGCTCGGCACGAATTGCTAGCCTTCCACGAAAGGGGAGGCCGCCATGTCGCGATTTCGCCGCTTGACGATCGCCGTTGCCGCGGCGTTGTTGCTCGCCGCGCCTGCTTCGGCCCAGAACATCAAGATCGGCCTGACCTTGCCGAAGGACGTGCAGGGTTTCGACTTCATCAACGGCCTCTACGAACTGTTCAAGACCGAGGTCGAGAAGACCACGGCGCTCAAGGTCGAGATCGTCTATGGCGGCGCGCTCGGTCCGGCGAACGACCGCATGAACCAGATGCGGCGCAACATCATCCAGATGAGCGACGTCGCCGAGGGCAACCTCGCCACCATCTATCCCGACATCCAGGTGCTGTCGCTGCCCTATCTCTTCGCCAGCGAGGCGGCGGCGGCAAAGGTGCTCGACGGCGCCTTCGGCCAGGCGATGGCCGAGGACATTCGTAAGAAAACCGGCGTCCGCGTCTTCGGCTTCTGGGAGTTGGGCGGCTTCAAGCATTACAGCGCCAACAAGCCGATCCGCTCGGCGGCGGATTTTCCAGGCTTGAAGATGCGCGCGCTGGGGCCCGCCTTTGCCAAGCCAGTCGAGGCGCTCGGCGGCTCGGCCTCGCCGATCGCCTTCAACGAGCTCTACACTTCGCTCAAGACCGGCGTCGTTGACGGCCAGGACAACGCGACCGCGGTCTTCGTCGTGGTCAAGCTCTACGAAGTGCAGAAATACTTGGTCCTTTCCGGCCACATCTACGGCATCGGCCTGCTCGCGTTGAACGACGATTTCTACGGCAAACTTCCGGCCAAGGATCAGCAGGCGGTCGCCGCCGCCGCCGCCAAGGCGCTGGCGTTCAACCGGCCGGCCTCGCGCCGGGCCGAGGCCGCGGCCCTTGCTTTCGTCAAGAGCCAGGGCGTGCAGGTGATCGAGCTTTCGACCGCGGTCAAGGCCGATCTCGCCAAGCGCACCCAAGGCCCGGTCATCGACTGGCTCAAAACCCAGGTGAGCTCGCCCAAGCTGATCGACGACGCGCTCGCCGCCGCGCGCCAAGCCGGCAACTGAATGGCCGAGGACCGGCCCGGCGCGGGCGACGCGCCCGGCCTGCTCGATCGGCTTGAGCGCGTTTTCGTCTGGATCGGTGCGGCGAGCCTCGCGGCTCTGACACTCGCCGTCGTCGGCCAAGTCGTCTTCCGCTACGCGTTCGCAATCACGCCGATCTGGAGCGAGGAGGTGGGGCGCTATCTCCTCATCGTCGGCGTCCTTGTCGGCGCCGCCGTCTCGGTGCGTGGCAACCGTCACATCCGCGTCGAGTTCCTGGTTGAGCTTCTGCCGCCCCGGCTGCGCCGCGCCTGGTATCTGCTGCTCGATCTCGCAACGCTCGCGCTTTTCGTCCTCATCGTCGTCACCGGCATCGGGGCGGCGGGCTACAACCACATCGCGCGCTCGCCCGGCCTGCAGATGCCGCTCTCCTACATCATGGCCTTCATCCCGCTATGCTTCGCGCTCGCGGCGCTGTTCATGGCGGCCGAGATCGCGAAGCGGCTGTTTCGGCCATGAGTTTCGCTCTCGCCGCCTTCCTCGTCGTCTTCATCTTCATGATGGTGGCGGCGATGCCCGTCGCCTGGTCGATGGCGGTTGCGACAGTCGCCTACATGGCCTTCTCGAGCCAGTGGTCGCTGCTGCCGATCCTGCCCGAGAAGATTTTCCAGGGCATGGACGTGTTCATCCTTACGGCGATCCCGATGTTTCTTCTTGCCGGCGAGCTTTTCGCCGAGGGCGGCATCGCGCGGCGCCTCGTCGATTTCGCCAACGTCATGGTCGGCTGGATGCGCGGCGGACTCGCTCAAGTCGCGATCGGCGCCTGCGTGCTCTATTCCGGGATCACGGGCGTTGCCCTTGGCGAGATCGCGGCCTTGGGCCGCATCTTCATCCCGGCCATGGTCTCGTCCGGCTACACGCCCGCCTTCGCCGCCGCCGTCATCGCCTCGGCCTCGATCATCGGGCCGACGATTCCGCCCTCGCTGCCGATCATCGTCTATGGCTCGGTCACCAACGTTTCGATCGGCGGTATGTTCCTCGCGGCCGTGCTCCCCGGGCTCGTCATCGCCGCGGCGCAGATGTTGCTCGTCGCCCATATGGCGCGGCGGCTCGACTTGAAGCCAGTCGCCGCCGACCGCTCGCTCGGCGCGATCGGCCGGGCCGCGCGCGGCGCCATCCTGCCGATGGGCATGCCCGTCATCATCCTCGCCAGCATCGTCGGCGGCGTGATGACGCCGACCGAGGCGGCGGGCGCCTCGGTCGCCTACGCGCTCGCGGTCGCGATGTTGATCTACCGCTCGATCAGGCTGTGGCAGCTCGGCGACGTCCTCGGCCGCGCGGTCGTGTTCTCGGGCCAGCTCATCATCATCGTTGCCTGCGGCGCCGGCTTCGCCTGGGTCATGGGCTTCGAGAACGTCACCGGCCGCTTCGCCGATTTCGTCGCCGGCCTCGGCCTCGGACCGGTGGGCACGATGCTGTTGTTCAACCTGCTGTTCCTCGTGCTCGGCATGTTCATCGATCCTTCGGCCTCGATCATTCTCTTCGGGCCGATTGTCGCCCCCGCGGCGGCCGCGGTCGGCATCGATCCGCTGCATTTCGGCGTCGTCGTCATCCTCAACCTCAATATCGGCCTGTTGACGCCGCCGCTGGGCGTCTCGCTGTTCGCCGCCGAGCGCATTGCCAATTGCGGATTGACGCCGCTGATCCGCGCGGTCTTTCCGTTCATCGTCGTTAACATCGCGGGCTTGGCGCTGGTCTCGGCGATCCCGGCGATCACGTTGACGCTGCCGCGCGCCTTCGGCTTCTAGCGAACGAGGAGGAAGCATGGACCTGTCGCATTGCGTGACCGCCGAATGCGCCGTATCCGCCGAAAAGGCCTATGCCTTCCTCCTCGACGGCACCAAGCTCGGCCGCTGGGCGATCGGCTCGTTCGGCACCGCGATTCGGCCGGACGGCATCTTCGTCGGCACCTCGCTGTTCGACGGTAGCGTCAGCTACGGGCGGGCGGTGGGCGACCCCGGCCGGCTCATCATCGACTACCATGTCGGACGAACGCCCGAGCAGTTGACGCCGCGAATCATGGCGAAAATCGTGCCCGGACCCCAGATCGGGCGCCTCGTCGACACCTGTCTCGTCACCTTGCTGGCGTGGCGCGACGCGGGTATGGACGACGCCCGTTGGCACCGCCTCAAAGTAAGCCACGAAGCCGAGATCGTGCTGATTCAATCGCAGATACAGGGCAACGCTTAAGCGGCCGGCGCGCCGCGGCATCGCTATCTCGCTTTCGCCTGCCTGAGCTTTGCCTCGCGCAGCGCGATGTAGAGTGTGGCGGCGACGATGATGGCGGCGCCGAGCAGCGTGAAGCGGTCGGGGACGACGGCGAAAAACACGAAATCGAGGAAGCCGCTCAGCACGAGCTGGGTGTAGGCGAGCGGCGCCACGATCGAGGCGTCGCCCTCGGTCCAGGCGCGCGTGTTGGCGAATTGGCCCATGGTTGTAAGCGTGCCGGCAAGAGCGAGCAGCAGCCACAATTCGAGGCTCGGCGCGCGCCACACGAAGAGTGCGGGCACGATGCTGAGGAGCAGCGAAAATACGCCGAAATAAAACACGATGGTTTCCGGCCGCTCGGTGCGGCCGAGCGATTTCAGCGTGAGCGCGACCGCGGCCGAAAACACGGCGTCGGCGGTGGCGGCGACGACGCCCCAGTTGAGTTCGCCGAAACCGGGCCGGACCATGACGAGGACGCCGAGAAAGCCCACGCAAACGGCGGCCCAGCGGCGCCAGCGCACGGCCTCGCCCAGTATGAGCGCCGCGAGCAGCACGATGAACAGCGCGCGCGAGAAGCTCAGCGCGATCACGTCGGTGAGCGGCGCCAGGGTCAACGCGAAAATGAATAGATAAGCGCCGGCCGTGCCCAGCGTGCCGCGCATGAAATGTCCGCCGAGCCGGCGCGTCGCGAAGGCATGAGTGCGCCAGACGAAGGGCGCGATCAAGCCGATCATGACGATGCTGCGCACGAACAGGATTTGCGCCGGGTCGAGATCGCGGCCGAGCGTCTTGATCGCGATGTTGTTGCCCGAGAAGGCGAGGACGGTCAGCAGCATCCAGACGACGGCGCGGCCGTTCGGCGTGAGCGAAGCAAGCAGCGCCGCCATTATTGCACGGCGCCGCCGGCGGCGGTGACGACCGGCGAGGCGCGCGGCCGCTTCAGCACGGCTTCGCGCAGGGTAATATAGAGCGTCGAGGCGACGATGACGGCCGAACCCGCGATCGCCCAAAAATCGGGGATTTCGCCGAACAGGAAGAAGCCGAGCGCGCCGGCATAGATAAGATGGAAATATCCGAGCGGCGCCATGACCGAGGCTTCGCCCACGGCCCAGCCGCGCACCGAGAGCGATTGCGCCGCGGCGCTGATCAACGACAGAACCAGGAGGATCAGCCATTCGCGCGGCGTCGGCTCGACCCAGGTCAGCGCCGCCGGGATCGCCATCAGCGCGGTGGAGAACAGGCCGAAATAGAACACGATGGTTTCGGGCGCCTCGGTGCGCGAGAGCTGCTTCAAGGTCATCACGATACCGGCGGATAGAACGGCATTCGCGAGGGCCGCCATCAGCGCGGGATCGAGCGGCGCCGAACCCGGCCGCACCATGATGACGACGCCGGCGAAGCCGACAAGCACGGCGAGCCAGCGGCGCCAGCCGACGACCTCGCCGAACAGGGCGATGGCCAGGAGAACCGTGAAGATGACCTTGGTGAATCCTAGCGCCGTCACGTCGGCGAGCGGCGCATGGGTGATGGCGTAAACGTAAGTGATGAAACCGGAGAGGCCGATCACGGCGCGGCCGAAATGCGCGCCGATGCGCCGCGTCGCCACCGCGCGCTGGTGCAAGGCGAACGGCAAGACGAAAAGAGCGAGCATCGCCGAGCGCAGGAAAATGATCTGCCAGATGTCAAGCCGCGGCGACAGGCTCTTGATGCCGGCGCTTTGCAGCGCAAACAAAAAGCTGCTTGCCATAATGAAAATCGCGCCTCGGCCGTTGGGCGTTAACGATGTCCAAAAGCGCTGAATCGCCGACCTCGTGGTTTTTTTGTTGTGGGCACGCTATAAGACGCCGCCCCGATCTTCCTTGCAACAGCGCCCGCTGCGGGCGCTGCATGCGCAATTCCAAGCCGAACCGTGGTCCTGACGCGCGATTCCATCAAAAGCGGATTTATCGATCGCATGATCGCCCAAGGCGGCGGCTTGCCCGATCGCTGGAGCAAAGCGCAGATCCGCGAGTGCTATCGACGCCTGCTCGCCGAAGCGCCCAAGGGCGACCTTTGGATTTTCGCCTACGGGTCGTTGATTTGGAATCCCGCGATCCATGTTGCGGAAGAGCGGCTGGCGCGCCTGCGCGGCTATCACCGGCGCTTTTGCTTGTGGACCAGCCTCGGTCGCGGCTCGCCGGAACGGCCGGGCCTCATTCTCGGGCTGGAGCCGGGCGGCTCATGCGCCGGCGTCGCCCTGCGCGTCGAGCGCACGGTGGCGGAGTCCGAATTCGAGATCCTGTTTCGCCGCGAGATGGTCAGCGGCTCCTATGCTCCGCGTTGGGTGCCAGGCGCATTGGATGGCGCGCGGCGCTCGGTGCCGATGCTCGTCTTCGTCATGAATCGGGGCCATCCGCGCTATTCCGGGCGCTTGACCGATGCGCGCATCGCGAAATCGATCGCGACGGCCGAGGGCCCGCTCGGTGCGTGCTGCGACTATCTCGATCAAACGGTGGCGGCGCTTGCCGATCGCGGCATTCGCGATTCCATGCTCAATCGCATGCAGCGCCTGGTGTCCGCGCGGCGCGGCGCAGAGCGTTAGCGCCTCAACAGCCGCAGCTTCGCACGCAGGCCGAGCGCTGGTCGCGGCAATTGCGGTCGTAGCAATTCGGGTAGCGGGCGTTGCACGTCCGGGCGCAGGACAGGTTGCAGGCATATTCCTGCACGCCCGGTATGCTTTGCTTGGGCGAGGCCGAGGGCTTCTCGGCTAACGAAGCGGGGGCGAACTCATCCATGAGCTTGTCCACGACCAGATTGGCCGATGGCGCGCAGGTCGCTGGGCCGGCGTTCGCGGGATTCTGTGAAAATCCAGCGATTCCAATAAGTAACGCCACTACAGCGAGTATGGTGAGAATGCGCTTCATGTCGGGCCTGTCGGTCTGCTCCTTGGTTTCGATGGCCTCTTATAGTGGATGCTAGCTGAACAGGGGTTGAATGGAACAAGCTTTTACGCCGGCGAATGGGTAAATTCATATGAGGGCCGCGGTGGGACGGGCACATGGTTGATACGGATCGAGGACGGGACATTTTGCTCGTCGGCAGCGTGCCGCTGGGATCGCCCGAGATTGTGTTCGCCGCTTGCGCCGGCGCGCTCGGCAGCAGCGTCAAGCGACTGCCCGACGGCGAAACCGGGCCGCGCACCAATTGGATTGCCTGGCAGCGCGCGGTCCTCGCGGCCAATCCGGGTTTGCGCCAGCTTCCCGGCACGGGCCCGATTCCGGTTTTCGTCCTCAATTCGGAGCAGCGCGCGCCGCTGGCGTTCGGCGAGCTCGGCTACGCCAAGGCGGCGTTGCAATCCTACGCGGTATTCCGGCGGCTCAAGCAGGCGGGCAAGATCGCCGCGGCGCATCGCTTCCAAGTGAGCCTGCCGACGCCGCTCGCGGTCGTCGCGCAATATGTCGAGGCCAGCGCCCAGTCCGCTGTCGAGCCTGCCTATCGCGCCCAGCTCGTTGCCGAGGCCGATGCGATCCTCGCCACGATCCCGCATAACGAGTTGGCCCTGCAGTGGGACGTGGCGATCGAATTCGCCGTGCTCGAGGGCTTGCGCCGGGTTCATTTCGCGCCCGTATTCGAAGGCATCGTCGCGCGCCTCCAAGCATTGCGCGCGCTCGTCCCGCCGGCGGTCGAGATGGGGTTTCATCTGTGCTACGGCGATGCCGGCCATAAGCATTTCACGGAGCCGGCGGATACCGGCCTGTTGGTCAAAGTCGCCAATGCCCTGTCGGAAAGCTCGCCGCGTCCGATCCAATGGATCCACATGCCAGTGCCGAAGGAGCGCGACGACAGCGCCTATTTCGCGCCGCTCGCGCAGCTCAGGCTACGCCCGGAGACGACGTTATTTCTTGGCTTGGTGCATCACGGCGACGGCATCGAGGGCGCCCGCCGCCGCATGGCGATGGCCGATCGTTTCGCCCGCGGCTACGGCATCGCCACCGAATGCGGCTTCGGCCGCCGCCCGCCCGAATCCATCCCGGCGCTGCTGGCGCTGCATGCGGCGGCGGCGGGCAGCACGCGCTAATTTCGCCCGCCTTGAGATGCCATGCACGCCACGCGGGCTGATTTCGAGGGTCTGAATAGCTTGTTTAGACCAGCGCGAACCCCGCTAGTTTGCGCCGGGGGAGTTCGCTATCGTTCGCCGGACCACGAGTTGCGAGCCGGAAGCCAAATTTGTTTCAACAAAGATTGAGGGGAGAGCGAGCGTGAAATCCTTGCGGTGGTTTCTCGGCGTTCTTGCATACCTCATCATCGTGCCGCCGGCGTTGGCGCAAGACGCGGACGGCGATTGGCACGGCACGGTCAAGTCGTCTGCCAGTGAAAATCAGCTCGTCATTCACATCCGAAAAGCGGCGGACTCGCGCTACGCCGGATCGATGGATATTCCCGATCTTGGCGTGAGCGGCATTCCGCTCGAAACAATTGCGGCCGATGGGCGGTCTCTGGTGTTCACCGCGTCGTCCGTTGGCGGCGCCTACCGGGGGACGTGGGATCCGGCACAAAATCGCTGGAAGGGCGAGTGGACGCGGGCAGGCGCAACGTCCGCGCTTGACCTCGCCCGCGGTGGGGCCGCGGAGGCTCCTCAAGGGCCGTTTACTGGGCTTGATGGCAATTGGGACGCCGTGTTCGTAGACGGGCAAGTGCGTCTGCGGGTCGTTCTGCGTATCAAAGTCGAGGCAACAGGAACGATAACGACGCTGGACAGCCCCGATCAAGGAATATCCGGCCTTGCGGTGAGCGCGTTGCGCCGCAATGGGGCCGCCGTCCGGATCGAAATGCGGAGCATTGCCAGCGTTATCGAAGCGACGCTCGATGTGCGTGAACAGGTCCTGACCGGCAATTGGGTCGCCGGTGGAAAAAATTATCCGATTGCATTCAACCGTCGCGCGCCCGGGGCGAGCGATCCGGTGGCAAAGCGGCCGCAAACGCCGGTAAAGCCCTATCCCTATCGTGAAGAAGAAGTCGAATACGAAAATCCGGCCGCCAAGGTTCGGTTGGCGGGAACGCTGACGGTTCCAACGGGAGCCGGACCGTTTCCAGCCGTGTTGTTGATTGCCGGATCGGGCGACCTCGACCGCGACGAAACGATCAATGACCACAAAGTATTTCTTGTTCTTGCGGACCACCTGACACGCCAGGGCATTGCGGTCTTGCGCGTCGACAAGCGCGGCGTCGGCAAATCGACGGGCGATTACGGCGCGGCGACGACGGCCGATTTCGCGTCCGATGCCGAGGCCGGCGTCGCCTTCTTGAAATCGCGGCCGGACATAAATCGGCGCAAGATCGGCCTTGCCGGGCACAGCGAAGGCGGCCTTATCGCGCCGCTCGTCGCCTCGCGCGACCCGTCGGTGGCGTTCGTCGTTCTATTGGCCGCCCCGGGCGTGGCTGGAATCGAAATTGGCGTCACCCAATATGTCGACCAACTCAAGGCGATGGGTACAAGCGATGCCTCGATCGCGAAAATGTCGGCTGTTATGCGCAACATCTTTACCGCGATGCTCGCGGTGCGAAGCTCGTCCGAAGCGGCCGCGCGGGCGCGCGAGATGATCGAAGTCGTCGCGGGATGTTCTCGGAATTACGACCGACGCAGCACTATCGGCCCTAGTTGCGCGCTATAGCTCGGACTGGATGAGGTTTTTCCTGTCTTACGATCCGAATCCCGCCTTGCGAGCGGTCAAAATCCCGGTTTTGGCAGTCAACGGCTCGAAGGACATTCAGATCGCGGCCAAGCAAAACCTGGCGGCGATTCGCGGCGCCCTCGCTGGAAATCGCGACGTCGAAACGCACGAATTGCCCGGCCTCAATCACCTGTTCCAGACCGCAAACACGGGACTGATGTCCGAATACGGCTCGATCGAAGAAACCTTTGCGCCGGCCGCCCTCGAACTTATCGCGAAGTGGATTGTTGCGCGCGTGAAATGATTTCGGGCGAAGACCGGCGCCTTATTGCATCCGGCAGCCGCAGCGCGAGGGGCGGCAGGATTCGAGTTTGCGGACGCAGGAGGCCTTGGCCGGCGAAGCGCCGTCGTTGCATTGCGCGAATTCGCTGTCGCAGGCGCCGATGCAGCTTGCGGTGCAATTGGCGAGCGAGGCCGTGTTCGTCGCAGGGCGCTTGGCGGGCGGGGCCGGCGTCGTCGTCGTCGCGCGCCGCATCGGCGGCGGCGGTGGCTCGGCGTCGTTCATCGGGGGTGAATTGGCGGCCGGGCGGCGGGTTGCCGAGGTTGCCGGCGGCGGCGGCGGCGGCGCGGCCTCGCGCGTGATCGAAACATTGCCGCGATTCGATGGCGGGCGCGCGTCGCGCGTGTCGTTCGTCGACGAGGACGGCGGCGGCTCGATGCCCGGGTTGCGATAGGTTTCGATCCGCAACCGGCCGCTCGGCGGTGGCGCGGAAGTATTGGCCGGCGGCGGGGGTGCGACATCGCGCGTTTCGCTGTTGGGCTTGGCCGGCGCAGTGCCGCGCTTGGTCTCGGTTCCGCCCGTCGAGCGGTCGTCGAGCGTTTCTTCCTTAATGCGGCCTTGGGCAAGAAAGATCGTGCCGCCGGGCACATAAAGCGGTGTTTCCGCCGCCGCCTGGCTAACCGGCAAGGCCGCCGGCAGCGCCAAGAAAAACGCCGAAATAATTGCCATAAAAGATTGATTTTTATTCATAAAACACCCCAGCCTGAGACGCCTTCGCGGACCTCGATGTGGCGCAACCCCAGTATGATTCATACGGCGGGCGGCGCCGCGGCATTCCTTGCGCCGCCGTGCCCGCCAGCCCAGACTCCCTTGAATCTCAATCCAGGTTCAAGAGCAACCATTTTAAGTAGGCCGACTCGGGCAGGAACGGGTGGACGGGATGATCCGGCCCGGCCCCACCGCTCATCACGATGCGGCCCTGGCGCTGCGCCTGGGCCAAACCGGATGCAACAGCGCCGCCGAACAGCTCGACCGTCATGTTGTGCGAGCACGAGGCGATGAACAGGAAGCCGTTGCGCCCGACCGCCGAGGCGGCGAGCCGCGCGAGTTTCTTGTAGGCCGCGGCGCCGCGTTTGATGTCTTTCTTGGTTTTCACGAAGCTGGGCGGATCGGCGATGACGAGATCGAAGCGCCGCCGTTCGGCGACCATCTTCTCCAGCGCAACGAAGACGTCGGCGCGCTCGAACGTCGCGCGATCGGCGACGCCGTTCAAGGTCGCCGCCTGTTTGGCGAGGCCGAGCGCAAGCTCCGAGCCGTCGATGCCGAGAACCTCGCGCGCGCCGGCTTTGGCGGCGATAATGGAGAATGCGCCGGTGTGGCAATAAAGATCGAGCACGCGCGCCCGGGCGGCGAGCCTGCCGACGCGGCCGCGCGCTTCGCCGAGATCGAGGAACCAGCCGGTTTTCTGCCCTTCGAGCACGTCGATCGGGAAGCGCGCGCCGCGATCCTCGATTTCGACCGGGCCGGTAACTTCGCCCTTCACCACCGCGACCTTCTCGGGCAGGCCCTCCATCGCGCGCCCGCCGCTGTTGTTGCGCAGCACGATTGTTTTCGGGCCGATCACGGCATCGAGCCCCGCCAGGAATTGCGGCGTCAGCGCCTCGGCACCGGCGGTATTGGCTTGGACCACAGCAACAGTGCCGTAGCGGTCGCAAACAAAGCCGGGCAGCCCATCGGCTTCGGCATGGACGAGGCGATAAAGCGGTTTTTGGAAGAAACGCTCGCGCAGGTTCAGCGCCGCGCGCAACTTGCCCTCGAACCATGCGATGTCGAGCACGGCTTCGGGATCGCGGTCGTAAATGCGCGCCGCGATCAGCGATTGCGGATTGAGGCTCGCGATGCCCAGCGGCCGCCCGTCGGCCGCATCGACACGCACCAGCGCGCCCATATCGAGCAGCCGGTTCTGATCGGAGAGATCGATCTCATTGCTGAACACCCAGGGATAGCCGGTGCGAACCCGGCGCTCCTTGTGCGGGAGGAGGCGGAGAATTGGGCGGGTGGGTGACATGGGGGCGGCATACAGCAGACACAGCGCATCCGCCACCGTCATCGTTGCGAAAAATCGTCATCCCGACCGGAGCGGCGCGCAGCGGCGCGAAGCGGCGGATCGCATAGCGATCCGCGGGACCTCGCGCGGACGAGCGTGTTTGTGTCGTGCGGCGCGGCGCCAGTCGGCGCGAGGTCCCTCAACGTCCGCCGCCTTCGGCGGCGGCTCGCTCGGGATGACGAGAATTTATTACGATGGCCCCTCGGGCAAGCGCTGTTGTATCGTCGCGGCTTGATCTGGGGCGCCCGATTTTTCGCCCATCGACACGCCGAATTTCTCCCGTGCCTGCGCCGGCGTGTAGTAGCCGCGCGCCACGTCGCGGGCCACGGCGGCGGGATCGCGCTGCAGCGGGTCGCCGTAGCCGCCGCCGCCGGGGGTCGAAACGGTGACGGCGTCGCCGGCGGCGATGCGGATGTCCTGGTCCTTCGAAAGATGCGGCGGAACATAGATTTTGCCGCCGCGCTCGACGCGGACCTTGTTGGTGCCGCCGTCGCCGCCGCCGAGTGCGCCTTGCGGCCCGGTGCGGCCGTGATCCATGACGAAGGAGGCGCGCGCCGCGCCGCGCCGCAAGCGCACGGTGTAGGAAACGCCGAAGCCGCCGCGCGTCTTGCCGGCGCCGCCCGAGCCTTCGTGCAGCGCGTATTGCTCGATCAGAACCGGATAGCGCTGCTCGATGATCTCGATCGGCGTGGTTTTCGAAATGCCGATGGTCGAGCAGCCGTTGGAAATCCCGTCGCCCTCGGCGAAGCCGCCATAGCCGCCGCCCGAGATCAGATACATGACGTAGCTGCGCTCGGTTTCGGGATCGTGGCCGCCGAGCGCGAAATTGCCGCTGGTGCCGGCCGGCGCCGCGAACAGCAGGTCGGGGATCGCCGGCGTCAGCGCGTTGAACACCGCCTCGGCGATGCGCTGGCTGACCTCGGCGGCGCAGCCCGAGACCGGGCGCGGATATTCGGCGTAGAGAAACGTGCCCTTGGGCTCGACGATCCTGAGCGGCGCGAAGGTGCCGGCGTTGATCGGCACGTCGGGGAAAATGTGTTTGATGGCGAGATAGATCGAGGATTTCGTCGTCGCGATCACGCTGTTCATCGGGCCCTGGCAGGGCGGCGACGAGCCGGTCATGTCGAAGCGAAGGCCCGAGCCGCGTTTCTCGATCCGCATCGCGATCGTCAGCGGCTCGTCGACGACGCCGTCGGAATCGACGAAGGCTCGGCCGCGATAGACGCCGTCGGGGATCGCGGCGATCTTGGCGCGCATCAGGCGCTCGGCGCCGGCCTTCAGTTCTTCGATCGCGCGCTCGACCGTGGCCCGTCCGTAGCGATCGAGCAGGCGCGTCAGGCGCCGCTCGCCGACGGTCAAAGCCGCCGCTTGCGCCTTGATGTCGCCGATGCGCTGGTCGGCGATGCGGATGTTGGAGAGCACGATGGCGAGGATTTCCTCGTCGAGCACGCCTCGCTTGAACAGTTTCACCGGCGGCAGGCGCAGGCCCTCCTGCTCGACTTCGGTGGCGTTGGCGGAAAAGCCGCCGGGCACGGCGCCGCCGGTGTCGGGCCAATGGCCGGTGTTGGCGAGCCAGGAAAACAGCTCGCCCTTGTAGAAGAACGGCTTGACGAAGCGCACATCCATGAGATGCGTGCCGCCGAGATAGGGATCGTTGACGATGTACATGTCGCCGGGCCGCAGGTTCTTGGCGCGCTTGATAACCTCTTGCGTGCCGAACTGCATGGTGCCGACGAAAACCGGCAGGCCGAGATCGCCCTGGGCGATGAGCTCGCCGGTGGTGCGATGATAAATGCCGTCCGAGCGGTCGAGCGCTTCGGAAATCACCGGGCTGAAGGCCGCGCGCACGAAGGCGAGGTCCATCTCGTTGCACACTTGGATCAATCCGTTGTGGATGACCGCGAGGGTGACGGGATCGAGCTTGCGTCCCGATTTTTTCATGGCTTCGCTCCGTTCACGGCGACGATGAGGTTGCCGAGCTTGTCGGCGATGGCGCGGTCGCCCGGTTCGAGCACGATCGTCGTATCGAGCTGCTCGACGATGGCGGGCCCGGCGATCTTGGCGCCGAACGCGAAATCCGCGCGGCGATAGACCGGCGTCGCGCGCCAGCCGGCGTCGAACCAGACGCGCCGCGTCGCGATCGGCTTGGGCTTGGCGCCGCGCTTGGCGCCGGTTTTTCCGAATGCGCCGAGCGGCACCGGCTTACGGCGGCCGATGACGGCGGTGTGGAGGTTGACCAGCACGGCGCGGATTTCGGGCAGCGAGACCTCGAAGCGGCGCCAATAGGCGGCTTCGAAATCCTTCTGCAGCTTGTCGCGCGCCACGCCCGATTTCGCCACCGGAACCGTGAGGATGTGGCTTTGTCCCTGGAATTGCATGTCGGCGAAATGGAGAACGGTCGTGCACTCGATCGGCACCTGTTCGCGCGCGATGGTCGCGCGGCCCTCGGCGAATTGCGCTTCGAAGATGCGCTTGACCTCGGCCATGTCGAGCGTCGCCAGCGGCTTGTTGATCGTGCGCACATAGTCGTGCCGCACATCGGCGACGAGGCAGCCGAGCGCGTTGGTGAGCCCCGGCTTCGCTGGCACGAGAATTTTCGGAATGCCGAGTTCTTTCGCCAAGGCGGCGGCGTGCAGCGGGCCGGCGCCGCCGAACGGGAACAGGGCGAAATCGCGCGGATCGTGGCCGCGCGCCAGCGACACCATGCGCAGCGCGCCCGCCATCTTGTCGTTGGCGATGCGGACGACGGCGGCGGCGGCGCCTTCGGCGTCGAGGCCGAGATATCGGCCGATCGCCCGTTGGAAGATTTCCCGGATCGCTTCGAGCGAAACCGCGCCGGCGACGCCGAGCATGGATTTCGCATTGAGCCGGCCGAGCAGCAGATTGGCGTCGGTGATCGTCGGGCGCGCGCCGCCGCGGCCGTAGCAGATCGGGCCCGGCTTGGCGCCGGCGCTCTCCGGTCCGACTTGCAACAGGCCCGCCTCGTTGATGAAGGCGATCGAGCCGCCGCCGGCGCCGATCGTGTGCACGTCGACCATCGGCACGTGGATCGGCATGGCGTATTCGAGCTCGAGCTCGGTGCTCACCGCCGGCACGCCGCCTTGGATGAGGCCGACATCGCAACTCGTCCCGCCCATGTCGCATGTGATGACATTGGGCAGACCCGCCGCTTTTGCCGTGTAGGCTGCCGCCATGACGCCCGACGCCGGGCCGGACATGACGGTGTTGACCGCTGCCTCGCTGACGATGCCGGCCGCCATGGTTCCGCCATTGCCCTGCATGACCAGCAGATCGCGGCCGAAGCCGCGCGCTTTCAGTTCGCCCTGCAGCCGTGAAATGTAGGCGTCGATCACGGGCTGGATCGCGGCGTTCACGGCGGCGGTGACGCCGCGCTCGTATTCGCGATATTCCGAGAGGATCGCGTGGCCCATGGTGACATAGGGATTGGGCCAGAATTTCCGCGCGATCTCCGCCGCGCGCAATTCATGCGCGGGGTTGATGTAACTGTGCAGGAAATGGATGACCAGCGATTGGCAGCCCTCGGCCGCGAGGCGGCGCACTTCGTCCTCGACGCCGCGCTCGTCGAGCGGCGTCAGCACCGCACCGGCCGCGTCCATGCGCTCGCTCACCTCGCGCCGCAGCTCGCGCGGAATGAGCGGCACGAAGCTGCCCTTGAGACCGTAGGGTTTGGGCCGGGTGCGGCGGCCGAGTTCGAGCACGTCGCGGAAACCCTTGGTCGTGATCAGCCCCGCCTTGGCGATCTTGCGTTCGAGCAGGGCGTTGGTCGTCGCCGTCGTGCCATGGATGATCGTGGCGACGTCGCTCAAGGACACGCCGGTCTCGGCCAATGCCGCGAGCACGCCGAAGGCCTGGTTTTCCACCGTCGTCGGTACTTTGGCGACGCGAATGCCGCCGCCGTTCTCGTCCATCAGGATGAGATCGGTGAATGTGCCGCCGACATCGACGCCGACCAGTTTCATGCCCTGTGCCTCATACCGTCAGATAGGCCCGCCGCGTCGCTTCGTCCTTCATCAGGTCGGCGATCTTGCCTTCGTAGCGGATGGCGCCTTTCTCGACGATATAGGCGCGGTCGGCGACGGCGGCGGCGAAATGCAAATTCTGTTCGCACAGCAAGATCGCAATGCCCTGCTGCTTGAGTTCGCGAATCGTGTGCGCGAGCTGTTCGACGATGACGGGCGCCAGTCCCTCGGACGGCTCGTCGAGCAATATCAGGCGCGGATTGCCCATCAGCGTGCGCGCGATGGTGAGCATCTGCTGCTCGCCGCCGCTCATGCGGCCGCCGGGCCGGTGCTGCATGGCGGCGAGATTGGGGAACAGCGCGAACAGGCGCCGCGGCGTCCAGGGCTCGATGCCGTCGCGCGGCGCTTGCTGTCCGACCGACAGATTTTCCAGCACCGAAAGCTCGGTGAAGATGCGGCGCTCCTCCGGCACGTAGCCCAGGCCGCGGCGCGCGATGCGGTAGGGCGGCTCGCCGGCGATGTCGCTGCCGGCGAATTCGATGCGGCCGCGCGCCGGCCGCACCAGGCCGATGATGGCTTTGAGCGTCGTCGATTTTCCGGCGCCGTTGCGGCCGAGCAGGACGACGACTTCGCCGGCCGCGACGGCGAGCGTCACGTCGAACAGAATATGCGCGCGGCCGTAAAAGGCATGCAGGCCCGAGACCGCGAGCATCACGCCGCCCCCGCCGGCGCCAGTCCGGCGCCGAGATAGATCGCCTGCACTTGGCGGTTGGCGCGCACCTCGTCGGGCTTGCCGTCGGCGATGATCCGGCCGCGGTCGAGCACCATGATGCGGTCGGCGTGGCCGAAAACCACGTCCATGTCGTGCTCGGTGAACAGCACGCTGATCCGTTCGCGGCGCACGATTTCAGCGGTGAGGCGCATGAGGTCGATGCGTTCCTTGGGCGCCATGCCGGCGGTGGGCTCGTCCATCAGCAGCAGCTTCGGCCGGTTGGCGAGCGCCACGGCCAGCTCGACGCGCTTCAAATCGCCATAGGCGAGCACGCCGCAAGCGCGCTCGGCCTGCGCCGCCATGCCGACGCGCTCAAGCAGGGCCGTCGCCGCCTCGACATGGCACGCGGCGGCGCGCGACCAGAGCCGCCGCGTCTCGCCCGCATGGCTGATGAGCGCCATCTGCACGTTTTCGCGCACCGTCATCGAGGCGAAGGTGGCGGTGATCTGGAAGGTGCGGCCGACGCCGAGGCGCCAGATGGCGCGCGGCGCGAGGCCGGTGAGGTCGCGGCCGAGAAACATCGCGCGGCCGGCATCGGGCCGCAACTGGCCGTTGAGCATATTGAAGCACGTCGTCTTGCCGGCGCCGTTGGGGCCGATCAGCGCCAGCAACTCGCCGGCCGCGAGCGCGAACGAGACGCCGTCGACCGCGCGCACGCCGCCGAACGCCTTGGCCAGTCCCGTAACGTCGAGTACGTTCACGGCTTGCTCCCGCCGATCAGTTCTTCGCGCGGCACCAGGCCGAGCGCGGTGCCGATCCGGTCGCGCAGGAAACCCGCGATGCCCTCGGGGAAGGCGAGGACGATGACGACGATGAGCAGGCCGAGCATGCCCTGCCAGTATTTCGCCAGTTGCGGCAGGCCGAACAGGCCCCAGAAGCCGGGGTTCTTGACGATGTCGCGCAGCCACTCGAACGCGGCGGCGCCCACGGCGGGGCCGGCCAGGGTCTGCACGCCGCCGAGCATGACCATGTAGAGCGCGTCGAAGGAATGCGCGATGTCGAGAATGTCGGGAAACACGCTGCCCTTGGAATAGACGTAGAGCGCGCCCGACATTCCCGCGAAGGCGCCGGCCAGGGTGAAGGCGAGCACCTGATGGTTGCGCACATCGATGCCGATGGCGTCGGCGCGGCGCGGCGAGTCGCGCCCGGCGCGCATCGTGTAGCCGAAGGGCGCGAACAGGAAACGGCGCAACAGCAGCACGCCGCCGCCGCACAGGGCGAGAACGAGATAATAATAGACGAGCTTGCGATCGGCCCAGGCGCTGCGGCGCAGGCCGAGAATGCCGTTCTCGCCCTCGGTGAAATCCGATTGGAAAGCGTAGGACCACACGATCTGGGCGCAGGCCAGGGTCAGCATCGCGAAATAGACGCCCGAGAGCCGCGCCGAGAGCCAGCCGATGGCGAGCGCGCCGATGGCGGCGACGAAGGGTGCCGCGAGCAGGCCGAATTCCATGGCACTCGCCGAATATTTGAACAGCAGCGCGGCCCCGTAAGCGCCGAGGCCGAAATAGGCGGCATGGCCGAAGGAGTGCATGCCGCCCGGCCCGGCGATGAAATGCAGGCTGGCCGCGAACAGCGCGAGGATGAGGATGTCGATGGCGAGCACCGTCATGCTGTCGCCGGCGAGCGGCAGAAGCAGCAGGGCGATGCCGAGCGCCGCGAACAGCAGCTTGAGCGGCCGCGTCGCCGGCCGCAACGGCGCCTCGGCATGGCCGCCATGGCTCGCCGCCGCCTCGGGCTTGCCCAGCAAACCCCAGGGCCGGATCACGAGCACGACGGCCATGACCAGGAACATCAGGACAAGCGTGATTTTCGGCAGAACCAGAATTCCGAATGCGCTCATCTCCGCCAAAATAAACGCGGCGAGATAGGCGCCGGCGATGCTGCCCATGCCGCCAACGACGACGACGACGAAGGCCGGCGCCAGCACGATAAGATCGACTTGCAGCGTGACCAATTCCGGGCGCAGCATTTGCAGCGAGCCGCCGAGACCCGCCAGCGTGGCGCCGACGAAGAAGACCGAGGTGAACAGCAGGCGCTGATTGACGCCGAGCGCGCCGACCATCTCGCGGTCGAGCGTCGCGGCGCGCACCAGCGTTCCCCAGCGCGTCTTGCGCATCAGCAGCCACAATGCGGCGAAGACGGCGGCGCCGATGGCGATGAACACCAGATCGAAGATCGGGATCGCGCTGTCGCCGATCGCAACCGTGCCGCGCAGCGCCGGCGTGGTGCGGTCGCTGACGCCCCAGATGGCGCGCGCCGCGTCCTTACGATCATGACGACGCCGAAGGTGGCGACGAGCTGGAACAATTCCGGCGCGCGATAGATGCGGCGCAGCAGCAGCACCTCGATCGCGACGCCGATGGCGCCGACGATGAGCGCGCCGGCGACGATGGCGGCGGTGTAGCCGATGAAGCCGGTGCCGAGGTCGGTCACCACCGAATGGCCGACATAGGCGCCCAGCATGTAGAACGAGCCGTGCGCGAGATTGATGATACGAGTGACGCCGAAAATCAGCGTCAGCCCCGCCGCCACCAGAAACAGCGACGACGCGCTGGCGAGGCCGGTCAGGAACTGGACGATGTAGAAGGACATTCGGGATTGAATCCGGTCGATTGCCGCGGTGCGCGTTCTTGGCCGACACCGGCGCGTGAAGTCTGGACCCCGGCCCGGGGGCCGGGGTGACTGCGTTTTCTTTCGAGCAATTCAACCAAAAACAGCATTGTCACCCTGGCTTGGCCCGGCTCTGAGGCCGGGCCGAAGCCGGGGTCCAGACGGTCGGCGCGTTGGCGTTAAACCGCCGCGAACGCGCCGTCCGGATTGCGTGGCTTGCCCCGACGCTACTTCATCGCGTCCGCGGGGCGGAGCTTCTTGACCTCGTCGTCGCTCGGCAGATATTTCGCGCCGTCGGCGTAGCGCCAATTCTTCATCGTGGGCTTGCCGCCCTCGACGGTGGTGAGGCCGACATAGGCGCCGAGCGTCGATTGATGGTCGATGGCGCGGAACTGGTAGGGCCCCATCGGCGACGTGAGCTGAATGCCGCGCGCCGCCTTGATCAGCGCCTCGGTGTCGGTCGAACCTGCCTTCTGGATAATGCCGGCAATGGCATACATGAAGGTGTAGCCGACGATCGAGCCGAGCCGCGGATAATCGTTGTACTTCGCGTGATAGGCCTTGACGAAGGCGGCGTGCTCGGGCGTCGCGATCTTCGCCCAGGGATAGCCGGTGACGATCCAGCCTTCCGGCATTTCGGCGCCGATCGGATCGGCATATTCCGGCTCGCCGGTGAGCAGGCTGACGACCGTGCGGTCCTTGAACAGGCCGCGCGCCGCGCCCTCTTTCACGAACTTGGCGAGATCGCCGCCGAAGGTGACGTTGTAGATCGCGTCGGGCTTGGCGGCGAGAATGGCTTGGACTTCCGCGCCGGCATCGATGCGCCCCAGGGCCGGCCATTGCTTGACGACGAATTCGACATCGGGCTGCGCCTTCTTGAGCAGCGCCTCGAAACTCTTCACCGCGTCCTGGCCATAGGCGTAGTTGGGCGCGATCGTGGCCCATTTCTTCGCCTTAACCTTGGCCGCTTCCTCGACCAGCATCGCGGCCTGCATATGCGTGCTGGCGCGCAGGCGGAAGGTGTAGCGATTGCCCTTTTCCCACACGACTTGGTCGGCGAGCGGCTCGGCGGCGAGGAAAAAGACTTTCTTCTGCGCCGCGAAATCCGTGACCGCGAGCCCGATATTCGACAGGAAGGTGCCGGTGATCATCACGACTTTTTCGTTGACGACCAGTTCTTCGGCGATTTTGACGGCATCGCCCGGCTTGCCGGCGTCGTCGCGGGAAATCATCTCGATTTTCTTGCCGAGCGCGCCGCCCTTGGCGTTGATTTCGCCGAGGGCGAGTTCCCAGGCCTTTTTATAAGGCTCGGTGAAACCGGGCTGGCCGGAATAGGAATTGATCTCGCCGACCTTGATCGTGGTCTGCGCCGCGGCGGGTGCCGCCAGCGCGGCGGCGCCGGCCGCGACCAAAAGCGTTCTCCGTGTCACCATGTTCTGTACCTCCTGTCGGTGAAGTTCCCTGATTTTTCGCCGCGCCGCTTATTCGGCGGCGCGCGCGCTTGCCGTTTCCTCGCGCAGCAGGCGCTCGACGATGCGCCGGCTGCGTTGCGGTCCGTTGTCGATCGCGAGGCGCACCGATTGGCGGCCGCCGCTTTCGTCCTCGGCGGTTTGGATCGCCTCCAGCACCGCCTTGTCTTCGTTGAACGCCATGATGAGCTGATCGGTCATGGTTTTCGACACCGCTTCGTCGCCGGGCGCGAAGTTGCGCACTTGCATCCAGAAATAATGCGACGTTCGCTCGGTCTCGGGCGCGATGAAGTGGCAGGAATAGGTGCGGAACGCGCCGTCGCGGTCGGCTTCGCCATGGCCCATGCCGACCGGGCCGCTGCCGAAATCGGTGACCGCGGTCGAGGGCGCGTAAAAATTGTAGTATTGCCAGCGATCGACATTGGCATCGAGCTTGGTGAGCGCGCGGATGATCGGCACCGGCGGCCGGTCGAGCGTCCAGCGGATCACGGTGACGGAGTCGCCGTTCTGCAAGGTTTCGACCGGGATATCGGCCATCTCGGGGCTGCCCAGGGTCGAGAGATGAACGAAGCTGACATGCATCGGATCGAGCAGATTGTCGGTGAGTTGCTGGTAGCCGGCCTTGATATGCATGTAGGGCCCGCGATTCGTCGTCCAGCCCGCGGCGCCGTAGGCCGGCAGCGGAAACAAATGCGCGCGGTCGGCGAGCGCCGCATCGCCTGGCCAGATCCAGACCAGGCCGAGATGATCGACGGCGGGATAGGCGCGCACGCGGGCTTGCGGCGGAATGGCGGCCTGGCCCGGAATGCGGATGCAGCGGCCGGCCGCGTCGTAGGTCATGCCGTGATAGCCGCATTCCACCGCGTCGCCCTTGAGCTTGCCGAGCGAGAGCGGCATGAATTTGTGGCAGCAGCGGTCTTCGAGCGCGACGGGCGCGCCCGCCTCGGTGCGATAGAGCGCGATCTTCTCGCCCAGCATCGTGCGGGCGAGGATGGCGCGGCCCAATTCGTGGCTCCACGAGGCCGGATACCATGCGTTGCGGATGAAGGCCATCGGCGCTCTCGCTCCTAGCGCTGGCCGTCGCCGACCTTGATGTCGGCCACGCGCAGGCCGCCCGAGCGCTCGTGCACGCGCGGCCCCGTCGTCATCGCCAGAATGAAAACGATTTCGCCGGCGCGCGGCGCATCGGGAATGCGCACTTCGAACGCGTCGAAATGACCGCGCACATAGGCGGCATTGGAGTGATGGATCGGAATATCGATCGAGGCGCCCAGCCCGCCGACCTTTTTGGTCGAGGGCACGATGGCTTTGGCGCCGCCGAGCAATTCGCGCATCGCGTAGCCGCCCGGCGCGTGCCACAGCGCACCGTGCTCGAGTTCGCCGGCCTCGCCGACAATGGCGCCCTTGCCGTAGGCCTCGATGGCTTTCGGATTGCCGCCGAGCGCGCCGATCAGACGGCGCGACATTTCGAGACCGAGCGGCTTGAGCGCCTCCATCATCGGCATGATGTCGGTCACGAAGCGGCCGGCATAGGGATTGGCGAGAACCACGGCCACCGCCGCGCGCGTCCGCGGTGTCGCCGGCCGCGGCCCGCCCTCATGGGCGATTTCCTCGAAGATCGTCACGATCTTGCGGACCTGCACGAGGTCGTTTTCGTAAGCCGGGCGCTTGGCCGCGAGGGTCGGGTTGATTTCGTTCATCTCGAAAAACTCCACATTGTCGTCATCCCGACTGGAGCAGCGCGCCTGCGCGCTGCGGAACGGAGGGACCTTGAGCGGACAAGCGCGTGGCCGGCAGGCGGCAATTCTCTCGTTTAACCGAGATCTCTCCGGTTTGCGCTATCGGCGCTTCGGTCGGGATGACGATCCTAGTGCTCCGGGCGAGCGCCAGCAACGCGCCTGAAATCAGCCCCGCCGATTGCCAGCGTGTCGCGACCCGATGTCCGTTGTCGAGCGCGGCATCGATCGCCTCGCCCGGCAGCGGGCCGACCGCGACCGTCACGGGCAGGTCGCCGAGATCGCTGTCCGGGTCGAGGTCGCGGGCCGGCCGGCGCTCGATGGCCCAGTGCTCGATGTTGACGGCATTGGCGATCATGGTCGCGGCCGCGTCGGCGTCGGCGGCGTCGCGCGCCACCACTGTGACTGCGTCGGCAATGCCGAGCGAGAAGCTGCGGCCCTTCCAGCCGCTGGTGGCGATGCCGCGCACCGGATCGTCATGGGCGATAACGCCGCGCGAAAAAATATCGGCCTTTTGCGGATCGTCGGCGATGCCGGCGGTGAGGTTTTCGCCGGGCGCGAGGTGGAGCGCGATGTCGCCGCCGTTGTTGACATAGGCCTTGCGCAGCGCGCGGCCTTCGAGCATCGCGGCCAATACGTCGTCGGCGACGGCGCCGGCGACGGCCGCCATCGGCGTGATGAAATCGCGCGCAAAGGGCAGGCAGGCATGCCACATGCGCCGCGCCACCGGGCCGGTCAGCGGGCAGGGCGGCGCGGTCACGCGCCGGCGCAAGATCGGGAGTTCGCGCACGAGTTCGGGCAATATCGCCGCGAAGCGCACCCAGGCCTGCTCGTAAGCCCGCGCGCATTCGGCGCTATCGCCGAAGCATTCGATGACGAGATCGATCGGCCCATGCTGAAAATGCCGGCGTTTTCCGTCGGCGAGCACGGCGCGCGCGGGGCCGGCGGGGTTCATTCCGTGCCGAGCCCCTTGAGCGGCACGCCGGGCCACGGCGTCTTGTCGTGCCATTGCCGCACTTCGAGCCGGTCGGCCTTGGCGACCTCCTCGATGCGCCGGATGCTGGCGACATGGCCGCCGAGCGCGGCGTAATCGGCGCGGCGCATGGTGAATTCCAGCGGCGCCACGATCGCCGGCGTCGGAACATAGCCGAAGCTCTTGGCCGGCATCGTGGTGACGTCGACCATGTAAGTGATGCCGCCGCCGGGCCATACATAGACCGGTGCGCCGCCCGAGGTTACGCGGGTCAGCGCCGCCCGTACCGAGCGCGTCAGGCGCACCGGGTTTTCGGTGACGCCGGCGCGCAGCGATCCGCCGGCGCCGGCCATGAACAGCACCGTGGCGAGCGCCGGCTCGCAATTCTCGCCGATGCGCTCGACGGTGAGATTCAAATGCGCCGGCATCGGCGCCGGCCGCGGCTTCAAGTGCTCGTCGAGAACGAAATAGGCCGAGTGCTCGCCCGTCGTGCTGACCATGAGCAGCCGCAAGCCCGGTTTCGCGTGTTTCGGATCGATGCGCTCGATGATGTCGAGCGGCGCCGTGATGTTGGTGCCGCCCCAGCCGGTGCCCGGCTCGGCGACCTGGAAATAGCGGCCGGGCGTCGATTTGCGGCCGCGCACGCGGATGCCGGCCGGCGGCATGTCGAGAAAGCGGCCCGCTTGGTGCTCGCTCAGCACGCCGGTGATGTGATCGTCGACGACGATGACCTCGTCGACATGTCCGAACCATTGCTTGGCGAAAATGCCGATCGTCGCTGAGCCGCAGCCGACGCGCATGCGCTCCTCGACCGCGCCGTCGATGCGCGGCGCCTTGCCGGCCTGCACCGTCAGCGTCGCGCCATCGTCGATCGACATTTCGACGCCGTCGCCGCTGCACAGCTTCAACAGCGTGTCGCAGGTGACGACGCCTTCCTTCTTGCTGCCGCCTGTCAGATGCCGGACGCCGCCGATGGACAGCATCTGCGAGCCGTATTCCGCCGTCGTCACATGGCCGACCTGCTCGCCGCCGACGCGCACCGCCGCGGTTTCCGGACCGACATAGCGGTCGGTGTCGATTTTCACTTTCACGCCGCAATAGGAAAAAATGCCCTCGGTCACGACCGTGACCATGTCGACGCCGTCATGCTCGCTTGCGACGATGAAGGGCGCGGGCTTGTAGTCCGGATAAGTCGTGCCGGCGCCGATCCCCGTGACGAAGGTCGGCGCGCCGGGCAGAAATTTCCCGTCCCAATCCTGGCCGGCAAACGGCACGCGTTGCGCAACGCGCTGGGTGACGACGAAAGGATCGAGCCGCGCCAGTTTGCCGTTGACGTTGCCGTAACGGTCGCAGGCCCCGGTCCGCTCGGGCCGGATGCGGCACAGCACCGGGCAGGCATCGCATGTCACAATGCCATCGTCGCCGGCCGCCGCGGATTTGACGATTTCGTTCATGCCTTTTCTCCCAGCGCCGCGCCGAGCCGGTCCAAGCCGCGGCGCACCAGGGTCAGCGCGGCATCGCCGCGGTATTCGGCGCTGCCGCGCACATCGTCGATCGGCGCCAGCACTTGCGCAAGATGCTCGGCGCAGGCGAGCGTGCCAAGCCGGCCGTCGATCTTGTGACCGCCGAGCGCGGATTCGAGGGCCAGGACGCGGCGGGCGGCGGGCGCGCAGGCGCCGATGGCGACGCGCGACCGGGCGATGTGATCGCGCCCGTCGGGCTCGATCAGGATCGCGACCATGACGATGGAAATCACCAGATAGCGCCGGGCGCCGAGCTTCAGGAACACGCTGGCCGCGCGCGGCGAAAATTCCGGCACCAGCACGGCGGTGAGGATTTCGTCGGCCCGGCGCTGCGTCGCGCGGTAACCGGTGACGAATTCACCCACCGCAACGCGGCGCGTGCCGGCGGCGGAGGCCAACTCAACCTCGGCATCGAGCGCCATTAGCGGCGGCACGCCGTCGGCGGCCGGCGAGGCGTTGCACAGATTGCCGGCGATCGTGCCGGCGTTCTGAATTTGCACGCCGCCGACCTCGCGCGCCGCGAGCTTCAATGCGTCGAAGCAGCGGGGCAGGGGCGTTTCGAGAATGTCGGTCCAGGTCGTGAGTGCGCCGATGCGCCAGCCGGCGCCGCCCCGCGCGATGCCGCGCAGGCCGTTGAGCGCCGTGATATCGAGAATGTCCTCATCGATCGTGCGCCCGACCCGGGCCGGATAAAAATCCGTGCCGCCGGCCAAGACGGTGAGCGGGGCGCCGCTGAGCGCGCCGAGCGCTTCGGCCAATTCGGTCGGGCGCAAATACCGGCCCATGGGCGAGCCCGTCTCCCGTGTTCGCAACCGGGGAATATCGTTCGTGTACGTACAATACTAGCGCCCGGCGGCGCGTCGTCAAGCGCATTCGGACGCCGCCCGATCCTACCCGAGCTTGGACAGCAATTTCAGGATTAGCGCCTGTTCCTTGGCGTCGAGCGGCGCCAGCGTCTCCTGCGAAATAGCCTTGCCGATCGCCAGCGTGTCGCGAAATACCCGGCGGCCCTCGTCGGTCAGGCGCAACACGGCGCGGCGGCGATCCTTGGGATCGGCGGCCCGGCTGATGAGGCCGCGATCCATCAAACGCAAGATGACGCCCTGCATGGTCGCGGGATCCATCGCGGTTAGGCGGCCGAGCCGGTTTTGCGACGCCGCGCCTTCGTCGGTGAGCTTGGCGAGCGTGGCGAACTGCGTCGGCGTCAATTGGTGCTTGGCCATGCGTGCGGCGAAAATCGCCGAGGCGCGCTGATGGGCGCGGCGCAGCAAATGGCCGACCTGCCTTTCGAGGACGTAATCGTGCGGCGAGGTCGCTGCGGGTTTCGAGCTGGGCAGTGCGGCCATGGCAGGCATTGTGCCGATGACGCGCCACGCGGTCAAAACGGCCGGCCGCGCGTGCGCCGTCACAAAGCCGTGAGCAAGCAAATCCGCGCCCGCGGCGGCGGCGTAATCCTTGCGCAACCGCCGACGCCTCGCGTCGATCGACTCCCAAGCAAAAGCAAGGGGCCCCAGGCGCGCGCGGACCGCGTCCGCGCCGTCATCGACACAACGACTAGGAGAAACCAATGACCCGCTCGACCGCCATCCACGCTCCCGACCGCCGCTCGTTCATCCGCGGCGCCGGCCTTGCCACGCTTTCGGCCAGCGCCATTGCCGTGCTCGCTGGGCGCGAATTCGCTCGCCCAAGGCATGAAGGGCAGCCCGGCCAACGACGTGGCCATCCTCAACGTGGCGCTCGGCCTCGAACATGAGGCGATTGCCGCCTACCAAATCGGTGCCGAAAGCAAGCTCCTGAAGCAGCCGGTTCTCGGCATCGCCGTGCAATTTCAGAGCCACCACAAGGAACATCGCGACGCGCTGATCGCGACGATCAACAAAATGGGCGGCAAGGCGGTAGAGTCGAAGAAGATCGCCGACTATGCCAAGGAGCTGAACGCCGCCTCGATCAAATCGGCGAACGATATCCTCATGCTCGCCGCCAAGCTCGAACTCGGCGCGGCCAATGCCTATCTCGGCGTCATTCCGTCCTTCAGCAGCGGCGATCTCGCCAAAGTATCGGCCCGCCTCGCCGCCGACGAAACGATGCATTGGACGGTGCTGTCCAACGCCCTCGGCGTGAAGGTTCCGCAACGGGCCTTGAGCTTCGGCGCCTAGCGCGGCACCCCTCTCGCGTGACGACGCGAGGCTCCGCCGGCGCCGGTTGGCGCCCCCTGGTCCCGGCGCCGGTGGAGCGCTTTGCAACTCTCGAGTAACGACGATGAAAGCCCGAATAGCCTCAGTGATTGTTGCCGTTGCCGGCGGCGCGACATGGCCGGCATTCGCGCAGGACGTTGCCGGCGGAAAGGCGGTGTTCGAAAGCCGCTGCGTCGGCTGTCACTCCTTGGAGCGAAATCGCGTCGGCCCCGCGCTCGGCACGGTGATCGGCCGCAAGGCCGGCACGAACCCCGAATTCAACTATTCCGACGCGCTGCGGAACGCGGGCCATGTTTGGGATGCCGCGAAACTCGAAACGTGGCTTGTCAATCCGCAAGCCTTCGTTCCCGGCGCGCTCATGCCGTTTCGATTGGGCGATGCCAAGGAGCGCAAGGACGTGGCGGCCTATCTCGCCAGCCTCAGGAAGTAGGCGCTACAAGCGGTCGAGCGCGGATTTCATTTCCGCCCACAGGCTTTCCGTCGGCTCGCAGCCGATCGAGAGGCGGATGAAGCCTTCCGCCACCGCGTCGCCCCAGCGCTTGCGGCGCTCGCCGGAGGTGTGAATGCCGCCGAAGCTCGTCGCCTCGACCAGGCCGCGGCACGTCGCCAGGAATTTTTCGGCGGCGGCGGCATCGGCCAAGGTGAGCCCGATCATGAAGCCGTGGCCGCGCATCTGGCGCGCCGCGATCGCATGCGACGGATCGCCGGGCAGGCCGGGGTAACGCACGCTCCTCACATTGCGGTGCGCCGCCAGCCGGGGCGCGATGAGCGCCGCGCTGTCGCACATCCGCTTGAAGCGCAGTTCGAACGTGAGCAGTCCGCGATGAACGAGATAGGCTTCCATCGGACCCATGATGGCGCCGGCGAATTTGCGCCATGCGCGGATTGCCTCGATCGCGGCTGCGTCGCGCGTCGCGACATGGCCGGCAAGCACGTCGCCGTGTCCGGCCAAGGCCTTGGTGTCCGCCGCGACGACCAGATCGGCGCCGAGACCGAGCGCGTCCTGCCCGAGCGCCGTCATCGTGGTGTTGTCGACGACGACGCGGGCGCCGGCTCGGCGCGCGCGCTCGGCGACGCGCGCGATGTCGCAGACTTCGAGGCCTGGATTGGACGGCGTTTCGATCCACACCAGATTGATTCCGGCGAAGTCGCGTTTTTCGTACTCGGTCGTCGCCGCAGTTTCGATGGCGATGCCGAGCGGCTTCAGGAAACGTTCGGCAAGCGCGCGGGTGGTGTAATAGCCGTCGGCCGGAAGCAGAACGCGGTCGCCGCTTTTCAGCAGGGCGTAGAAGACCGCGGCACTCGCCGCCATGCCCGATGGAAAGCAACACACTTCGGCGCCTTCCAGCACGGCAAGCATTTTTTCGAGCGCGTCCCAGGTCGGGTTGTGGAACCGGCCGTATTGATAGGCCGCGTCTGCCGGATCGCCGGGCAGGTGATATTTCGCGGCGAAGACGACCGGTGGCGGGACGGGTTCGCCTTTGCGGCGGCCGGCGATGTCGGCGTGCAGGAATTCAAACAGGCGGGCGTCGTCCATGGTCGATCCTCTATGCTGAGCTCGCGCCTAGCATAGAGGAATCGTGGGCCCATGCGGTAAGTGCCTACATCGCCATGGGCAGGGCGACGCAACGAATGAGCGGCTTGCAGGGTTGCCGCTTGCCATCGACGGTGCACCATTCGAGGAGATAGCAGGCATGGGCATCGGCGTTGAACGAGGGGTGAGGCAGCACGGTCTGTTTCGGAACCTCGTGCCAGGTATCGCCGAGTTCCTGAATCTTGATCTCGATGCCCTTGCCGTTGTCGCGATAGGTGACCGAGCGGCAATCGTATTTGTTGCAGCACGAGCCCTTGCCGTCGGGCCGCTGCCAGCTCTCGTAGTGCACGTGCCATATGTCGTGATCGCCGCGGGCCGCAGCCGGGCCGGGAATGGCGAATGCCAAAGCGCTGATCAATGCCACTGAAAAATTGCGCATAGGAGCCTCTCCGAACTTGGTCGCTGGCTCCCCGACATCATTCCGTTTCTGGGTAACTTTCTCCGTTGGTATGATTTATCACGCGGTAATGTTAAAATACTCTGAAGCACTCGATAGGTTCAGCCAGGTCATGTTACGCCTGGAACGCTAATTTATTCTTTGCACATAGGGTTTCCGCCCATGCAAGCCAGCCTCTCCGCCAAGCCCGACGCGCTGGTCGCCGATATCGCCGATGGCGCCACGATTGCCGTATTGAAGGATGTCTGCGGCGCGCCGATGGCCTTGGCGCGGGCGCTGATTCGCAAGGGCGTGCGCGACTTGCACCTGGTCTGCGTGCCGACCGGCGGATTGTTGCACGATATCCTGATCGGCGCCGGCTGCGTCGCCACGGTCGAGGGCGGCGGCGTCACGCTCGGCGAATACGGTCAAGCGCCCAATTTCGTTCGCGCCGTCAAATCCGGCGCCGTGCGGCCGCTCGATTCGACTTGCCCCGCAATATACACGGCACTGCAAGCCGCCGAGAAAGGCATCCCATTCATGCCGATGCGCGGCCTGCTCGGCTCGGACATTTTGCGTTATCGGCCGGATTATATGGTCATCGACAATCCCTTCGATCCCGGCGACCGCATCGTCGCAATTCCCGCGATCCGGCCCGATTTCGCGCTGATGCATGCGCCGCTCGCCGATGACCGGGGCGACCTCTGGATCGGCCGTCAGCACGAATTGAAAATCTTGGCCCACGCGGCGAAGCAAACCCTCGCCACGGTCGAAGCGCGCCATGCGGGAAATCTCGTCGCCGATCCGCTCTATGCCGCCGGCGTGTTGTCCTCGCTTTACGTTCACGGCGTCGCCCTGGCGCCGCGCGGCGCTTGGCCCGTCGCTATGCCGGGCGCCTATGCCGAGGACGCGGCGGCGATCGCCGATTATGTGCAGGCCGCCGAGACGTCGCGTGGGTTCGCCGCTTGGCTCGACCGGTTCCTCGCGCGCGACGCCGACATAACACGGCGCGCGGCCGAATAGAGCGATTGCGTGAGCGACACGCCGTACAAAAGCGAGGAACTCCTGATCGCCGTCATCTGCCGGTTGCTGGCCGGCTGCCGGCATATCGCCGTCGGCGTGTCGTCGCCGATACCGGGCGCCGCCGCGCTGCTGCGCCGCGCGCTCGACGGCGGCGGCGTCAAGGTTTCGGTCATCGGCGCCGATAGTCCGGAATTCCGTACCGATGGCGGCGTCGACCTGTTCGATTGCGCCGGGCAGGGGCGCATCGATGCCTTTTTCCTGTCCGGTGGCCAGATCGACGGCGCCGGCAACATCAACCTCGTCGAACTCGGTCCCTATCCGAAGCAGACCGTCCGCTGGGGCGGTTCCTTCGGCTCGGCCCACCTCTATTTCACCGTGCCCAAGGTCATTCTGTTCCGCGAGGAGCACAGCCCGCGCGTCTTCGTGCCCAAGGTCGATTTCATCAGCGCGCCGGGTTCCAGCCCGCCCGAGGTCCGGCGCCCCGGCGGCCCGCATGCCCTCGTCACCGGCCGGTGCGTTTTCGACTTCGACAAGGCGCAAGGCCGGTTCCGGCTGGCCAGCACCCATCCGGGCGTGTCGATCGGCCAAGTCAGGGCGGAAACCGGCTTCGAATTCGAATGCCCCGCAACGGTTCCCGTCACGCCGCCGCCGGCCCCGGAATGGCTAACACTGCTGCGCGGCCGGGTGGCGGGCGAGATTGCCGACCCCTATCCGAAGTTCGCCAGCCGTATTTTCGGCGGCAAGGGAACGGTGGGCGCAACCGCGTCATAGCTATTGGAGACGCCGCCGCAAGGATCTGGCGGACGGGCCAATAGCTTTGGAGAGAGACGCGATGCGCCACGGAACGATTTCGCTTGCCCTTCGTTATCCCGCCGCAACGGCCATGGCCGCCTTGCTCGCCTTGGCGGCGGCGGCGGCGCCGGCGTCGGCCGAAGGCGACTATGGCTGCGCCAAGGTCGCCGGGACGATCCTGGCCCGCGGCGGCGCCAGGCCCGACGAGGCGAAGGGTAGCAGCGGCGCAAAACTCCATCCGCCGCTCAAGGATCGCGCCGCCTTCATCGCCTATATGAGCAAGGAGCGCGGCGACGAAAGCCAGTTTCTCGGCCCGCGCTGGGACCGGGTTCAGGCGCTCATAAGCGACAGGAACCTTTGGCGCGATAAGGAAGTGCGGGCCTTTTTGGTCACGGCGCGCGAAGAATTTTCCCGCACCCGCGATCCGGCGCGCGCCTACGAGCCGAGCTTTCTCGGTATCGGCTGCGGCGTCACGATCTCGGGCCCCGGCATCGTCGCGCGCATGACGAGCGAACTCGACGTGAAGCCGGGCGAGAAAGTGCTCGAAATCGGCACCGGTTCGGGCTTCCAATCGGCGATCCTGCGCGCTCTCACCGACAAGGTCTATTCGGTCGAGATCATCCCGCCGCTCGCCCGCGCAACCGACAAGCTCTATAGCGAACTCGCCAAGACCAAATACGCCGAACTCGGCGCCATCAAGCGCAAGACCGCCGACGGCTATTTCGGCTGGGAAGAGCACGGACCGTTCGACAAGATCATCGTCACCGCCGGCATCGACCACGTTCCGCCGCCGCTGCTCAAGCAGCTCAAGAACGGCGGCGTGATGGTGATCCCGATCGGCACGCCCGGCAGGCAGGCCGTCCTCCGCATCACCAAGACGATGGGCGACGACGGCAAAATTCGCCTGGCGCGGCACGATATCTACGAGAACGATCCGAGCCGGAGCGAAGGAAAAAGCAAGAGCACGGTCTTCGTCGCGCTCACGAAATACGACGACAGGAAATGTGCGACCAGCCGCATGGACGAGCGGACGAAATACGGTTGCCAGTAAAAAGCCGAACGGCGATGCGAGAACCGCCGCGACCGCGCCATAGTTTCGGATAAAGGACAGACGAACGGCCGCGTGGCGCTTCGTCCATCCAGTGCTGGGCGTGCAAAATTGAGGAGTCGCGAGGTGAGACGGCCGTTGTCGTAAGACAATGTTAGCTAATTAAGCTTAATTTGATTGAAATCTAGTGCAAACGCGAAAGTAACCCGCTAGAACTGGTAGGCCATTGCCGTAGCGCCGGCACAGGCTGCGGTTCGCGGCCAAGTTTTTGGACCAACACAAATCTCAGGAGAGAGGCACTCAATGCGCGACATGCTTTCGTCGCTTTCCCAGAATTCCTTCAACCGCGTCGTGGCGACCGCCGTTGCCGCGCTGTTCGCCTTCACGGCCGCGCCGGCTCTTGCCCAGGACGATCATGGCTGCGCCAAGGTCGCGGGCACGATCCTCGCGCGCGGCGGCGCCAAGCCCGACGAACTCGAAGGGCTTCAACGGCTCCAAGCTCAATCCGCCGCTCAAGGAAAAAGACGCTTTCATCGCGTACATGACCAAGGAGCGCGGCGACGAGGCCCAGTTCCTCGGCCCGCGCTTCGAGCGCGTCCAAGCGCTGGTTCGCGGCAAGAATATCTGGCGCGATAAGGAAGCGCGCGCCTTCCTGGTGACCGCGCGCGAAGAATTCTCGCGCTCGCGCGATCCGGCGCGGGCCTATGAGCCGAATTTCCTCGATATCGGCTGCGGCGTCACGATCTCCGGACCCGGCATCGTCGCGCGCATGACGAGCGAACTCGATCTCAAGCCCGGCGAGAAGGTGCTCGAAATCGGCACCGGCTCGGGCTTTCAATCGGCGATCCTGCGCGGCCTGACCGACAAGGTCTATTCGATCGAGATCATCCCGCCGCTCGCCAAGGCGACCGACAAGATCTACACCGAACTCGCCAAGACGAAATACGCCGAGCTCGCCGACATCAAGCGCAAAATCGCCGACGGCTATTTCGGCTGGGAAGAGCACGCGCCGTTCGACAAGATCATCGTCACCGCCGGCATCGATCACGTCCCGCCGCCGTTGCTCAAGCAGCTCAAGAGCGGCGGCGTCATGGTCATCCCGGTCGGCACGCCCGGCAAGCAGGCGGTGCTGCGCATCACCAAGACGACGGGCGACGACGGCAAAGACCGCCTCGCGCGCCACGACATCTACGAGAACGATCCGGACCGCCGCGGCGGCGGGCGCGGCACCACCTTCGTCGCCTTCACCAAATACGACGAGAAGCAATGCGCCGTGAGCCGCTTCGACGATAAGACGAAATACGGCTGCAAGTGAGCATTAGCGACAACGCCGGGGGAATGGAGGGCGGCAAGCTCTCCGTTCCCTTCTACGTCACTGTCGGTCTGATCGCGGGCGCCATCATCGCCTATCAGATCGGCATCATGCGTATTTTTTCGATCGGCACTTGGAGCCATTTCGGCTCGCTGGTCGTGAGCATGGCGATGCTCGGATTCGGCGTGATGAGCGCCATCATGTGCGTCTCGACGAATTTCTTCGAGCGCCATTGGTCGAAGCTCATTTCGCTGTCGCTCTACACCTTCGGCCCGTTCATGGTGCTGGGCAATACCTTGGCCCAAACCGTGGGCTTCAATCCGGTCGAACTGATCGCCAATCCGGAGCAGAAATACGCGCTGCTCTGGCTCTTCGTGTTCTATTTCATCCCGTTCCTGCCCGGCGCCTTGTTCCTCGGCCTGGCGTTCCTGCGCGGCCAGGCCGTGTTCGGCAAGGTCTATTTCGCCGATCTCGCGGGCTCCGGCATGTGCGGCCTGGTTTTCCTCGCCGGCATGTATGTCGTGGCGCCGGAATGGATCATCATGGTCCCGCTGGCGCTGTGGCTCGCCGGCGCCGCGATCTGGTTCGGCGCGCATCGCGCCTTCGCCAAGCTCGGCGCCGCCGTCGTGCTCGCCGCCGGCGCGGTGTGGGTGACCAGCGCCTACACGCAAATCGACGTCAACCAGTTCAAGGGTATCAGCTACGCGCGCAAGTTCGAGGACACCAAGCGCGTCTACCGCAATTACAGCCCGTTCGGCGATCTTGAAGTCTATGCCAGCTCCTATTTCCACTTTGCGCCGGGCCTCTCGGACAACGCCTCGCTGAATCTCAAGGAGATGCCGAAGAATTCCTATTTCGGCCTGTTCATCGACAGCGACGGGCCGATCGGCATCATCAAGAAATTGCCGGCCGATCTGCTCGCCTATTTCGAATACCTGCCGATGTATCTGCCCTACGTGCTGAAGAAGCAGCCCGAGGTCTTCGTCGTCCAGCTCGGCGGCGGCATCCCGACCGAAGTGGCGCGCGCGGTCGGCGCCAAGTCGATCACCGTCGCCGAAGGCAATCCCGCGATCGTCAAGACGCTGCGCGACGCCCAGGCCATCGCCGACGCGACCGGCAATCCGTTGAAAGACAAGCGCGTCACGCTGATCGATTACGACGGCCGGCTCTACATCCGCGGCCAGCGCGACAAATACGACGTGATCGATCTCTCGCTCGCCGATTCGACCGGCCTGTCCTCGCCCGGCGGATTCGCCATCGTCGAGAAGTTCAACTACACGCGCGAAACGCTGATCGACTACATGCGCGCGCTCGCGCCCGGCGGCATCCTGTCGATCACCATCTGGAACAAGGAAGATCTGCCGAAAGCGGTGCCGAAATTCCTCGCCACCGTGATCGCGGCGGCGCGCGAGCACAATCGCGACGGCGTCGAGAAGCGCTTTTTCATCCTGCACACTTATCTTTCGACCGCGACGATCCTCTACAAGCGCGATGGGTTTTCCGCCGAGGAAACCGACAAGCTCAAGAAGCACGCCGAGGACATGTCCTTCGAGCTGCTGTATCACCCGGGCATCGAAATCGACCTGTCGGAGGAAGACGCGATCTTCGCCGGCTACCGCGCCACGCATTTCGACCCCGAGGTCAAGGCGAAGGATCCCAAGAAGCCGGGCGACAAGGCCGAAGGCAACAACGGCAAGCCGGGGACCGCCGACAAGAAAACCGACGACGACGACGAAGAGAAAAAAGGCCCCAAGCTGTCCTGGGCCAATCTCTACAAAATCATGATCCACCACCACCTGAAGGGCGACTTCGCGCGCATTCAGCGGAAATACGTTTTCGACACGCGCCCGCTCACCAATGAGCGGCCCTATTTCGCGGGCTATATCAAATTCGGCGAGATTCCCGCGTTCATGGACCAGCTCGACGCGGTTTCCGACGAGTGGGGCTATCTGCTGCTGTGGGCGACGCTCGCGCTCGCCATCCTGTTCGGCATCCTGCTGATGCTGTTTCCGGTCATTTGGGGCTGGAAAACCGTGTTCTCGCGCGTGCCCGGCAAGCTCGGCATCTTCGTCTATTATTTCTGCCTCGGCACCGGCTACATCATCGTCGAGGTCGGCCTGATCAGCAAATTTACCGTGGCACTCGGCAACCCGGCGATTTCGGCTTCGGTGCTGATCACCGGCATGCTGTTCTTCACCGGCCTCGGCTCGCTCTACACGTCGCGTTATCTCGATCGCTGCCGCGTGCTGATGCCGCGGATTTTCATCGCCATCGCGGCCCTGCTCGTGGGCGGCGCGCTGTTCTACGACATGATGCTCTCGGCGATCGGGTCGTGGCCATATCCGCTGCGCATCGTCGCCTGCCTCGCGCTGGTGGCGCCGGCCGCGTTCCTGATGGGCTTTCCGTTCGCCACCGGCATGGCGATGCTCTCGAAGCTCGGCAAGGAGCGCTTCTTCATCTGGGCCTGGGGCATCAACGGCTGCTTCTCGGTGGTCGGCGCGGTGTCGGTGCCGATCGTCAGCGTCCTGTTCGGCCACACCACTTTGATTCTGGCGTCGGCCGCGGTCTACATGCTGGCGCTGCCGGCTTTCTTCTACCTGTTGAAGCCGATCCCGGGCACTGCGCCGGCGTGATCCGGGGCGGCCGAAACGCGGCGCGCGCCGGCTTGGGCGCGCTCGCGATATTCGCGGCCGCCCTGCCCGACGCCGCCGCCGAGACAAGGCCGCGCCGCATGACCGAGACCGCGCCGCTCGTTTTCATCCAAACCCTGTCGTCGGCGCCGTTTCCGATCATGGCCGACGCCAAGGGCCGCGACGGCAAGCCGTTTTTCACCGGCCGCGACCCCGCCACCGGCGAACCGTTTCGCGCCCTGGCCGACAAGCGCTACACGCTCGCGGCCAATTACAGCGACAATCGCGTGCTCTTCGCCGTGCCGCGCGGCTTCGACCCCGGCAAGCCGTTTCGCATCGTGGTCTATTTCCACGGCCACGGTTCGGAGATCGAGGAGAATGTCGCGCGCGCGCTCGATTTGCCGGGGCAGTTCCAGCGCAGCGGCGCCAATGCCGTTCTCGTGGCGCCGCAATTGGCGCGCAACGCGAACAATTCGAGCCCGGGCCGCTGGATCGAACCGGGCTTGGCCCATGTCTTCATCGACGAGGCGAGCGCCGTTCTGCGCGCGCGGCTGGGCGGTTCGGCCGCGGATTGGCAAAGCGCGCCGCTGATCTTCGTCGCCTTCAGCGGCGGCTATCGCACCCTGGCCACGACGCTCAACATCGGCGCGCTCGACCGCCGCATCGAAGGCCTCGTCATGCTCGACGCGTTTTTCGGCGACGTCGATATTTTCGCGCACTGGCTCGGCGCCCATCGCCACCGCGCGTTTCTGTGGAGCCTCTATTCGAATTCGAGCCGCAAGGAAACCGAGGCGCTGATCTCGCACTTGCTGGAAAGCCATATTCCGTTCGAGCGCCAAGACCGCGCCGGCGCGCCCGCCGGCATCCGCTTCCTCAAGGTGGAATCCGCGCACCCGGCGATCCCGCGCGACGGCCCGCCCGCCGAACCGCTGGCCGATCTGCTGCGCCGCTTGGGCGAGCCGATGATGCTGCCGGCAGCAGGGGCGCCGCGCGGCTGAGCGACGATCCGCCGATTGCGCGGCGCCGCGAATTCGGCTTTGTCTTTGCCTGTGTCGGAGAAAACGGAACAGTCGTTCGGCGTCGCCGTTATCGGCGTCGCCGTTATCGGCGCCGGTCCGGCCGGGTTGATGGCGGCGGAAACGCTCGCCGCCGCCGGCGCGGCGGTGACGATCTACGATCGCATGAACCGGCCCGGCTTGAAGCTGCTCAAGGCCGGGCGGGGCGGGCTCAATCTCACGCACAGCGAGCCGCTCGAGCGGTTTCTAGCCCGCTATGGCGGCGCGGCAACGACGCTGGCGCCGGCAATTGCCGCGTTCCCGCCGGCGGCGCTGCGCGCCTGGAGCGAGGGGCTCGGGCAACCGACCTTCGTGGGCACGAGCGGCCGGGTTTTTCCGCGCGCGTTCAAGGCCTCGCCGCTGCTGCGTGCCTGGCTCGCGCGGCTCGCGGCGCTTGGCGTGCGGTTCCGCCTCCGCCACCGTTGGGCGGGCTGGGACTCGTCCGGCGCGCTTCGTTTCGAGACGGCGGGTGGCGCGGTGTCGGCGTCGCCGGATGCGACGATCCTCGCGCTTGGCGGCGCGAGTTGGCCGCGCCTCGGTTCCGATGGCGGATGGGCCGAAATCTTGCGCGCGCACGGCGTCGCGGTACGAGAATTCCGCCCGGCCAATTGCGGCTTCGCCGTCGCCTGGTCGGAGCTTATGCGCGCGAAATTTGCCGGTACGCCGCTCAAGACGATCGCGCTGGCCTTCGACGGCGCCACGGCGCGCGGCGACGCGATAATCGCCGAGGCCGGCATCGAGGGCGGCGCCGTCTATGCGCTCGCGGCGCCGATCCGCGACGCAATCGCGGCGCGCGGCGACGCCATCGTCCATCTCGATTTGCGGCCGGATACGCCGGCGGCGCAATTGGCGCAACGTCTGTCGGCGCCGCGCGGCAGCCAAACCCTGTCGAATTTCCTGCGCAAGCGCCTCGGCCTCGCGCCCGCCGCCATCGCGCTCCTGCACGAGACCAAGGACGGCGCGCTGCCGGCCGCGCCCGAGGCGCTCGCCGCGCGCATCAAAGCCGTGCCGCTGCGGTTGCTGGCGCCGTTTCCCATCGAGCGCGCGATTTCGAGCGCCGGCGGCATCGCGCTCGGCGAGCTCGACGGGCGTTTCATGCTGCGGCGTTTGCCCGGCGTTTTCGCCGCCGGCGAAATGCTCGATTGGGAAGCGCCGACCGGCGGATACCTGTTGCAGGCCTCATTCGCGACCGGCGTCGCCGCCGCCCAAGGCGCGCTCGCCTGGGCGCGAAAGATCAAATAGTTCTCCCCAGTTGCCGTCATCCCGACCGGAGCGCCGAAGGCGCGGAGCGGAGGGACCTCGTGCGGACGAGCGTGGATTTGCCAGGCGGGATCGCGCCAGTCCGCCCGAGGTCCCTCCGCTACGCGCGCAAGTGCGCGCGTCCGACGCCTTTGGCGTCGGCTCGGTCGGGATGACGGCAATTTTCTATACGCAGCGGCCGCCATCGACTTCGAGCAGGACGCCGGTCAGGAATTCAGCCTCGTCCGAGCACAGGAACAGCGCGGCGTTGGCGATATCGCGCGGCGTCGAGAGGCGGCCGAGCGGCACCGTTTTGATGAAATCCGCGCGCGTGTTCTTGCCAAGGAAGGCGGCGAGCAACGGCGTGTCGCCCGCCACCGGGCAAAGCGCGTTGACGCGAATTTTGTCGGGCGCGAATTCGACCGCCATGGATTTGGTCATCACATTCGCGGCACCTTTCGAGGCGTTGTAGACGGCGAGGCCGGGGCGCGGCCTGAGGCCGGCGGTCGACGCGATGTTGAGGAACACGCCGCCGCCCTGCACGCGGAACACGGGAATGGCGTGCAGGCCGCTGAGATAGATGCCTTTCACGTTGACGTTGAAGATGCGGTCGAATTCGCTCTCGGCGACGTCGAGCATCGGGCGGTTGACGTGCGTGGTTCCGGCATTGTTGACGACGATGTCGAGCCGGCCGAAAGCCTTGACCGCGCGCGCGACGAGGCGCTTCCAATCGGCGCCTTTGCTGACATCGGCGGCGCAAGCCACGGCAGCGCGGCCGATTTTCTTCGCCGCGCGCCGGGCGCCGCCGGCGTTGATATCGGCGACCACGACCTTGGCGCCTTCGCGCGCGAACAGTTCGGCGATGCCCTGGCCGAAGCCTTGCGCCCCGCCGGTGACGATGGCGACCTTGTTCTTGAGCCTCATTGGCGGATTTTCCTTTGCTTGAGCTTCTTGTTCTTGAGTTGGGGGGAGGGGCGCCGGGTCCACAGCTTGGCGCTGGCGATGCGCGCCCCTTCGGTGAGATTGGCGAGCTTGGCCCAGACGACGCTGGGATAGACGCGGGGCGCGCCGACGAAGGTGGCGAAGCCGCAATCGGTGCCGGCCATGACGCGCTCGCGGCCGACGATTCCGGCGAAGCGTTCGATGCGCTGGGCGATCAATTCGGCGTGCTCGACCCGGTTCGAGGTCGTTTCGATCACGCCGGGCACGAGAATTTTGTCGCCGGGAATCTTCATCGCCGCGAGATCGGCCCATTCATGCGCGTGGCACGGATTGGCGGCCTCGAACAGCACGGCTTGGGGGCGGGCGCGGAACACGATATCGGCGATGTCCTTGAACGGCACGTCGTGGGTATGCGGCCCGGGATAATTGCCCCAGCACACATGCAGGCGCATGGCGCCCGGCGGAATATTGCGCGTCGCGTGGTTGAGCGCGTCGACGTTGCGGCGCGCCGCGCGGCGGAACTCCTTGAGCGTGCGAGCGGCATAGGCCATGTGGCGCGACATGGCGAGATCGGGGCAATCGATCTGCAGCACGAAGCCCGCCGCGTGGATCGCCTCGTATTCCTGCGTCATGGCCGCGGCGAGCGCTTCGATGTAGGCGTCTTCGCTCGGATAGAATTTGTTCGGCATGAACAGGGCGACGACGCCGGGCGAGGCCGCGTTCATGAAGCACTCGGCCGCCGGCTTGCGCTTGAGCGCGGCGCGGATATTGGCAAGATCGGCATCGAGCGGCGCGCGATCCTTGGGCCGGATCGGCCCGCGGCACGCCGGCGGATCGGCGTTCTTCGCCTTGGTCGCGCCGGCGTTGGGGTTGGGATGGGCCACGATATCGGCCGGCGTCCATTCGAGCGGTGCTGGCGCGCCGAAGCCGTCGAGGCGGAATTTGAGATAGTTGACGTAGGAAACCTTGCTCATCTCGCCGTCGCTGACCAGGTCGATGCCGGCCTCGGCCTGCTTGGCGACGATGTCGACCACGGCATCGCGCACCCGCAATGCCAGCGCCGCGCGATCGACGGCGTCGCCGCGATCCTGCGCCATGATCATGGCCGCGACGTCGTCCGGCCGCGGCAGGCTGCCAACATGGGTGGTGAGAATGCGGGAAGGGTGGGGTTTCATGGAGCGCCGCCTCAACCTCCGCGCTTCGCCTTCGCTTTCGCCGGTTTCGTTTCCGCCTTGACCGCTTTCTTCTCTGCCGGCGCTTCGCCCGCGTCGGCGAGGCCGCGATGGCGTTCCAGGAAATCGAGCAGCGAGCGTTCGAAGGCGACGCGCTGCTCGAGGTTCACGAGGTGGCCCGCCTTGCGGATGATGACGAGGTGGGAGCCGGCGATTTTCGCATGCATCTCGCGGCCCATGGCGGGCGTGGTCAGCTTGTCGTCGTCGCCGAAGATAAGCAGCGTCGGCACCTTGATCTTGTCGAGGTCGGCGCTGCGGTCGAACAGGGTGGTGGCGCGGATCGTCTTGACGTAGCTGTCCTTGTGCAGCGCCGCCATGCTGTGGATGAGGCGCTGGATCTGCGCCTCGGTGGCGTGCGGGCCGCACAGCGAGCGCGCGACGCTGGGCGCTATGTCGCGCGGCTCCTTGCCTTCCTCGACGAGCGGCTTCAGCCGCAGGCTGAGGAATTTGTCGCGCTCGGCTTCGGTGAAGCGCTGGAAGCCGGTAAAGCTCGCGACGATGGTGAGCGTCGCCACGTGCCGCGGGTAAAGCGCGTGGAAATCCTGCGCGATGCGGCCGCCCATCGAGAGGCCGACGAGGTGCAGCTTGTCGCGGCCGTAGAATTTCAGCACGCGCAGGATGTCGCGGGCGAAATCGCTGAAATCGAGCGGGCCGTCATAGTCCTCGCTGCCGTTGTAACCGCGCGCGTCCCAGGCGACGGCGAGGAACTTGTCGCCGAACGCCATGACCTGCTCGGTCCAGTTGGTGCGGTTGCCGCCGATGCCGTGCATGAACAGGACGAGCTCGCCCGTGCCGGCTTGGTCGACGCAAAGCCCCGGTTTGCCGGGAATGTGGCGGGTGACGACCGGGGCCATGAATGTCTCCCTAACGGCGGACGCGGCGCGACAGCGGATCGAGGATCAGCTTCTCGCCGGCGAAAAAGATCAGCACGATGGCGAAGCAGGCGCCGTAGAGCAAGGCCGGCTTGTTGGTCTGCTGCGCATCCGCCATGAGATAGCCGATGCCGTTGCCGGTGCCGAACAATTCGGCGACCAGCGCGATCTTCCAGGCGACGCCATAGGCGATGCGCAACGCGCCGACGATATAGGGCAGCAGCAGCGGCAGCACGATGCGGAGGAACGCCTTCCAGCGCGAACGCGTGAAGCTGCGCGCCATTTCCAATGCCTCGCGGTCGATCTCGCGCAGGCCCTCGCTGAGATTGATCAGGCAGAAAGGGAATGAGAATCGCGACCTGCACGAAAACGGCGGTGAAATCCGACACCCGGAACCAGATCACGGCGAGGATCGCCCAGCCGATCGAGGGGAACGAGTTGAGGAACGGCTTGATGCGCCGGTGCACGACGCCGACCGCCCAAGGCTGGGAATGGGCGAGCCAGGCCAGCGCGCCGCCGATCAGCAGGGCGGCGGCGACGGCGAAAACCACGCGCAGGATGCTGGCGAGCGTGTGGCCGAGATAGGCGCGGTCGGTGAAAAGGTTCCACACCTCGATGGCGACGGCGACGGGCCCGGGCACGATGTAGTCCGGCACGGTGCGCGCGATCGCCCACCACGCGACGAGGACGGCGGCGACGAGCCCGTCGGCGAGCAGGCGCGCGGCGATACGCGATCCGCGGCTGGCGTCAAGCGCTGCCATAATGCCTCTGCAGCCGCGCTTGCAGCGGCTCGAACACGAAACGGTCGGTGCAATAGACGAAGGCGATGATCAGCAGGATGACGACGAACAGGATCGGCGTCTGGTAATCCTGCCGGTGCTTGTCGAACAAATAGCCGAAGCCCTGGCTGCCGCCGCCGAGCAGCTCGGCGGTGAGTGCGACTTTCCAGGCGACGCCGAAGCTGATGCGCCAGGTCGCGAACATGAAGGGATAAAGCGCGGGCACGGTGATGCGCCAGAAGCTCTTCCACCCGGTGCGCGTGTAGCTCTGCCCCATCTCGCCAAGCTCGCGATCGAGCGTCGCCAGGCCCTCCTTCATGTTCACCAGCGAAAACGGGATCAGCACCATCGAAATCGAGAACACGACGGTCAGGTGATTGGCGCCGAACCACAGCAGCGACAGCAGCGTCCAGCCGATGCCGGAAAAGGCGTTGAGAAACGGGCTGATCCGGCCGTGAACCGCGAGCGCCGTCACCGGCACGTAATGCGCGAGAAAGGCGAGGGCGCTGCCGATGATGAAGGAAATGCCGATCGAGACCAGCACATGGGCGAAGGAAATGCCCATGTGGCGCAGTTGATTCGGATTGACGAGAAAATCGCCGAGTGCCTGCAGCGTCGTCAGCGGTCCCGGCATGGCGATCGGCGGAATCCGCGTCGCCGCGTAAGCCCAGGCGCCGATCACGAGGAGGGTGAAGAGGTGGGGGATGAAGCGGTCCGCGCCTCGCCCGGCCCCCACCCCGGCCCTCCCCCTCAAGGGGGGAGGGGGAAGTGGGTTCGCGTTCATTGTGACAACGCGCGCGAAAGTTCGTCGAGCACGCCGTCCAGATTTCGCATGACATCGGTATTCCAAAAGCGCATCACGCGATAACCGCGGGCTTCGAGCCATAGTGTGCGCTTTCGATCGTGCTCTGCGCACAAATCGTCGTGCTGTCCGCCATCGAGTTCGACGACGAGATTCTTTCGCGAACAGTAGAAATCGACGATATAAGGACCGATCGGCTGTTGTCGGCGAAACCTATAATCATCAAGCGCTTTGCCACGCAATTTTGCCCATAATTTGCGTTCCGCGTCGGTCATGGACTTGCGCAGTTCGCGTGCTTGATCGCGCTTGGGAGCCGGAACGCTCATCGCAAACCTTCTCCCTCCCCCCTTGAGGGGGAGGGCCGGGGTGGGGGCCGCTCCGCCTATTCGCGAATCGCGCCCTCCCAGATCATCGTCTTCGCGTCGGGATATTCCTTCAAGATGCCGAGTTCCTTCGACAGCTCCCACACCTTGTTCATCGCGGCGATGTCGTTCTCGGCGACGACGGCGGGGAAATCGGAATATTGCTCGTACCAGATCTTGAAATAGGCGGGATCGACCTTGGTTTCCTGGCCCACCGCCTTCGAGACTTCGTCCATGTTCTTGAGCGTGTATTGCACCGATTCGCGCAGCATGCGGTTGAACTCGCGGTACAGCGCGGGATTGGCCGCGATCTTCTCGACGTAGCCGACATTGACCGCCGCGACCATGCGCAGCTTGAACAATTCCCACATGTCCTCGGCCGTGCGCGCGACCGGGCGGAAGTCGCCGCTCTGGCTCGCGGCATAGGCCTGGCTGTGGATCAGCGTGCCGCCGCCGATCTTGTCGGTGGCAAGCGCGCCGGGCAGGGCGGGGGCGGGCAGTTGCTGCCAGGTGAAGTCGCCGTTCTCGAACTGGACGTTGACGCCGTATTTCTTCCACAGGGCGAGGCGTACCAGCGTGATGCCGGTCGATTCGTTGCCGTAGGTGCCGATGATCTTGCCCTTGAGATCGTGGATCGTCTTGACCGAACTGTCCTTCTTGACCCAGACATGGGCGCCGTTGCCGGATTTGTGATAGCGCAGCGCCGTCGACAGCACGCGCAGCTCGAGGCCTTGCGACTTGGCGCGCGGCAGCGACATGACCGCCGTCATCACGACGTCCCACTGCTTGGTCGCCGTACCCTGGATCAGCACCGGGATCTGATAGCCCTTGCCGTCGATTTCGAGAATCGCCGACGTGACCTTGCCGTTGCGGATCGGCCACATCACGGTCTCGATCACCGGATCCTGGAGGTAGGCGTAGCTGAGCTTCTCCTTGGCGGCGGCGGGCATGGCGGCGGCCAGCGCCGCGGCTAGCGAAAGCGATAGAACGGATTTCATCGAACGATCTCCCTGCGGAATTCCCAGGCGGAGCTTACGGCGCCCGGCGGCGCATTGCCAGCCTGCCGGCCGCGGCCTGCGATTTTCGCCGTTGGCAGCGGGCGGCAACGTGGCCTAGCATCGATGGGTTGGGAGACAACCTCAAAAACGCAACAGGAGGAATCGCGCATGGGTACGCTTAGAACTCGAATCACCGCGAGCACCGCTTCGCTCGCGCTTATCGCGGCCAGCCTGCCGGTGCAGGCCCAGATGAAGGCCATCGGCAAGGGCGAGGGCGCCGTCGATATCGTCGCCTGGCCCGGCTATATCGAGCGCGGCGACACCGACAAGAAATTCGACTGGGTGACCGACTTCGAGAAGCGCACCCAGTGCAAAGTGCGGGTCAAGACCGCGGCCACGTCCGACGAGATGGTGGCACTGATGAACGAGGGCGGCTTCGATCTCGTCACCGCGTCGGGCGACGCGTCGCTGCGGCTCATCGCCGGCAAGGTCGTGCGCGAGATCAATATCGCGCTGATCAAGAGCTACAACACGGTCGATCCGCGCCTGCAGAAGTCGGCGTGGCACACGGTCGGCGGCAAGCATTACGGCGTGCCCTATCAATGGGGCTACAACGTGCTCGCCTACAATACCAAGGTGTTCCCGACGCCGCCCGATAGCTGGAAGGTGGTGTTCGAGGAGACGACCCTGCCCGACGGCAAGTCGAACAAGGGCCGCGTCCAAGCCTTCGACGGGCCGATCTACATCGCCGACGCCGCGCTCTACCTCAAGCAGGCCAAGCCCGATCTTGGGATCAAGGATCCCTACGAACTCGACGAGAAGCAATACAAGGCCGCGCTCGACCTGCTGCGCGGCCAGCGCAAGATCGTCGGCCGCTATTGGCACGATGCCTTCATGCAGATCGACGATTTCACCAATGAGGGCGTCGCGGCGTCGTCGTCCTGGGGCTTCCAGGTCAATTTGTTGAAGAGCAAGAACCAGCCGATCGCCAGCATCGTGCCCAAGGAGGGCGCCACCGGCTGGGCCGATACCACGATGTTGCACGTCAACGCCAAGAATCCGAATTGCGCCTATATGTGGATGGAGCATTCGATCAACCCGAAGTTGCAGGGCGATCTCGCGGCCTGGTTCGGCTCGGTGCCGGCGGTGCCGGCGGCGTGCAAGGGCAATGCGTTGCTCACCGATGCGGGCTGCGCGCGCAACGGCTACAACGAATTCGAGCGGATCGCCTTCTGGCGCACGCCGGTCGCGAATTGCGGCGGCGGGCGGACCTGCGTGCCCTATCACAAATGGGTCACGGACTACATCGCGGTTCTCGGCGGAAGGTAGGCGCCGCGATCACGTCGATCGGGCATTTCGTAGGGGCGCACAGCCGTGCGCCCCTACCGGCGCCAAGCGCGCGTCCGATGCGGTTCCGCGACAACCCACCATGACCGGCCCGGTCCCCGCCGTCGAATTCGCCGGCGTGAGCCGCCATTTCGGCGACTTCGCCGCGGTCGATCGCGTCAGCTTCGCGGTCGGCGAGGGCGAATTTTTCGCCATGCTGGGGCCGTCGGGCTCGGGCAAGACGACGAGCCTGCGCCTGATCGCGGGTTTCGAAAGGCCGAGCGACGGGCGCGTTCTGCTCGGCGGCGCCAACGTCGCCGACCTGCCGCCCTATCGCCGCAACGTCAACACCGTGTTCCAGGATTACGCGCTGTTCCCGCATATGAGCGTCGCCGGCAATGTCGGTTACGGATTGACGGTGCGCGGCGTCGCCGCCGGCGAACGCGAGCGCCGCGTCGCCGACATGCTGGCGATGGTGCAGCTCGAGGGCTTCGGCGCGCGCCGGCCGGCGCAGCTTTCCGGCGGCCAGCGCCAGCGCGTGGCGTTGGCGCGCGCGCTGATCAACCAGCCGCGCGTACTGCTGCTCGATGAGCCGCTCGGCGCGCTCGATCTGAAGCTGCGCGAGCAGATGCAACTCGAACTCAAGGCCATCCAGCGGCGCATCGGCATCACTTTCGTCTATGTCACGCACGACCAGGGCGAGGCGCTGTCGATGGGCGACCGCGTCGCCGTGTTCAACCGCGGCAGGATCGAGCAGATCGGCGCGCCGGCGGAGATCTACGAGCATCCCGCCACCGCCTTCGTGGCCAATTTCGTCGGCGTGTCGAACGTCATCGGCGCCGAGCTGGCGCAGCGCCTGGCCGGCGTCGATCGCGCCTTTTCGGTGCGGCCGGAGAAAATCCGCTTGGCGCCGCCCGGCGCCGCGGTGCCCGATGGCGCCGTCGCCGCCGACGGCACGATCGACGATGCGCTCTATTTCGGCGTCAACACGCGCTTCGTGGTGCGGCTCGAAAGCGGCCTGAGCCTCACCGTGGTCGAGCAGAACCTCGCGACCCATGGCAGCGACGTGGCGGCGCGGCGCGGCGCTCCGGTGCGGCTCATCTGGGAACGGCGGCACATGCACCGCTTTGCCGGCAGCGGCGAGGCCGCGCGATGACGGCGGCGGCACTGGCCCCGCGCGCCGCTTCGATCGTCGAGCGCGTCTCGACGGCGCTTTACCGGCGGCCGACGCTGCTGCTGATCCTGCTGCTGGCGCCGCCGTTGCTATGGCTTGGCGTGATCTATCTCGGTTCGCTGTTCGCGCTGCTGGCGCAGAGCTTCTTCGCGATCGACGATTTCAGCGGCCGGGTGGTGCGCGAGGTCACGCTCAAGACCTATGGCGAGTTGTTCTCGCTGGCCAATCTCGACGTCATCCTGCGCACCACGACGGTGGCCGCCGCGGTCACGGTGGCCGCCGCCGCCATCGGCTTTCCGATCGCCTATTACATGGTGCGCCATGCCTCGCTGCGGGTGAAGGCGCTGCTCTATCTCGGCATCACCCTGCCGCTGTGGTCGAGCTATCTGGTGCGCGTCTATTCGTGGAAGCTGATCCTGGCCAAGGAGGGCATCGTTACTTGGGTGGCCGAGCGGCTCGGCCTCGGCTGGCTGCTTGACGCCTTTCTCGCCTTGCCCGTCATCGGCGGCACGTCGCTGTCGGTCTCCTATTTCGGCATGTTTCTCGTCTTTCTATACATCTGGCTGCCCTACATGATTCTGCCGATCGTGGCGGCGCTGGAGCGCGTGCCGCGCTCGCTGATCGAGGCATCGGCCGATCTCGGCGCCGATCCGCGGCAAACCTTCCGCGCCGTGATCCTGCCGCTGGCTTTTCCCGGCGTCGTTGCCGGCTCGATCTTCACCTTCTCGCTCACGCTCGGCGACTACATCATTCCCGGCATCATCGGCAATTCGGCGCCGTTCATCGGCCAAGCCGTGCTCGCGCATCAGGGAACGGCGGGCAATATCCCGATGGCCGCCGCCTTCACCGTCGTGCCGATCGTCATCATGGGCATTTATCTGACCATCGCGCGCCGCCTGGGAGCGTTCCGTGCGCTCTGACGGACAAGTCCGCGCCGGCTGGGGCCTCAAGCTCGCCGCGATCGGCGGCATGCTGTTTCTGCACGTGCCGCTGCTGATCATTTTTCTTTACGCCTTCTCGACCGAGGACAAGAGCTTCGTCTTTCCGCCGCCGGGGCTGACGCTCGAATGGTTTGCCGTCGCCTTCAACCGGCCCGATGTGCGCGAGGCGCTCGGGCTCTCGCTCCAGGTCGCGGCGGCGGCGACGGCGCTCGCGCTGGTGCTCGGCACGCTCGCCGCCGCCGCGGTGTGGCGCTCGCGCTTTTTCGGACGCGAGGCGATCTCGCTGCTGTTGATCTTGCCGATCGCGCTGCCCGGCATCATCACCGGCATTTCGTTGCGCGCCGCGATGAGCCTCGCCGACGTGACCTTCAGTTTTTGGACGGTCGTCGTCGGCCACGCGACCTTCTGCGTCGTCGTGGTCTACAACAATGCGCTGGCGCGCTTGAGGCGGACCTCGCCCTCGCTGCTCGAAGCCTCGATGGATCTCGGCGCCAACGGCTTTCAGACCTTCCGCTACGTGCTGCTGCCGCAGCTCGCGACCGCGCTGCTCGCCGGCGGCATGCTCGCCTTCGCCCTGTCCTTCGACGAGGTCATCGTCACCACCTTCACCGCCGGCCAGCAAACGACGCTGCCGATTTGGATGCTGAGCGAACTCATCCGCCCGCGCCAGCGGCCCGTGACGAATGTCGTTGCCGTCTTCGTCATTCTGGTTACGTTTATCCCGATTCTCGCCGCCTTCTATCTGACGCGAGAAACCCAGGACGCGGCGGGCAGCGGCAAGTGAGCCGCGCCCGGCGCAACAACGGAGCATCGCCATGGACCTCGACCTCCTGATCGACGGCAAGTTCGTGCGCGGCCGCGGCGCCGCCGAGCGAATCCTCGATCCCACGACCGGCCAATCGATCGCCGAGGTGCCGGAAGCGGCGCCGGACCAGATCGACGCGGCGGTGGCGGCGGCGGCGCGCACCTTCGAATCCTGGTCGCGCACCACGCCGATGGAGCGCGCCAATCTGCTGTTGAAACTCGCCGACGCGATCGAGCGCGACTCCGCCGCTTTCGCCGCGCTTGAATCGCGGAATTGCGGCAAGCCGCGCGTGCGCATGGCGGCCGACGAGATGCCCGCGGTCGTCGATGTCTTCCGCTTTTTCGCCGGCGCCGCGCGCTGCCTCGCCGGGCCCCTGGCGGGCGAATATCTCGCCAATCACACCAGCATGATCCGGCGCGACCCGGTCGGCGTCGTCGCCTCGATCGCGCCGTGGAACTATCCGCTGATGATGGCGGCGTGGAAACTGGCGCCCGCGCTCGCCGCCGGCAATTGCGTCGTGCTCAAGCCGTCGGAACAGACGCCGCTCACCGCCCTGAAACTCGCCAAGCTGCTCGCCGAATTTTTTCCGCCCGGCGTCGTCAATGTCATTGCCGGGCGGGGCGAGAGCGTCGGCGCGCCGCTGACGGGCCATCCCGCCGTGCGCATGGTGTCGCTGACCGGCGATGTCGCGACCGGAAAACGCGTGCTCAAGGCGGCGTCGGAAACACTGAAACGCACGCATCTCGAACTTGGCGGCAAGGCGCCGGTGCTCGTGTTCGACGATGCCGATATCGACGCCGTCGTCGCCGGCATCCGCATGGGCGGCTATTACAATGCCGGCCAGGATTGCACCGCGGCATGCCGCGTCTATGCCGCGGGCAAGGTCTACGACCGCCTGGTCGCCGATCTCGCCGGCGCGGCGGGCTCGCTCAAGGCGGGCGCCAGCGAGGCCGAAGACACCGAACTGGGCCCGCTCATCACCGAACGCCAGCGCGAGCGCGTCGCCGGTTTCGTCGAGCGCGCCGCGGCTTTGAAGCATGTCTCGGTCGTCACCGGCGGCAAGAAGCGCGCCGGCGCCGGCTTTTATTACGAACCGACCGTCATCGCCGGCGCGTTGCAGGGCGACGAGATCGTGCGCAAGGAAGTGTTCGGCCCCGTCGTCTCGGTCACGCGCTTCGGCGACGCCGAGGACGCGATAAGCTGGGCGAACGATTCGGACTACGGCCTCGCCGCCTCGGTGTGGACCGGCAGCGTCAAGACCGCGCTGAAGGCCGCGTCGCGCCTGCAATACGGTTGCGTGTGGATCAACCAGCATTTCCTGCTGGCCACGGAAATGCCCCATGGCGGGCTCAAAATGTCCGGCTACGGCAAGGACATGTCGGTCTACGCGCTGGAGGACTACACGGTGCCGCGCCACATCATGATGAACTTCGGGTGAGCGCAAAATCGGCGCGCCGCCAAATTGACATGTTCCGCGAATAGGCAAGAATACGGACAACCGAACGAGGGATCCGCCATGACCATGCTGAGCAAGGACGAACTCGACCGCTTGTTGCCCGCGGCGAGCAACAGTCTCCAATCGCCGGTGCCGACCCAGGTCGTGGCCAGCGACGAGTTTTTCCCGATTGCGCAAACCGAGCGGCAGAAGCGCGTCGAAGTCCGCATGCTGGCGCTGGCCGACGAGCACGCGCGCCGGAACAAGATGACGCGCCGGCAATTCTTCAAGACCGCGTCGGGCATGGCGACGGCGTTCCTGGCGATGAACGAGATTTACGGCGATCTCTACGGCGTCGCCAAGGCCGAGGCGGCCGATCCCGATATCGGCGCCGAGCGCGCCCAGGCGCTGTCGCGGCAATTCATCATGGACGTGCACACGCATTTCCTGCGCGACGACACGCGGCTGCAGAACTTCGTCCGCGCCCGCGAGGCGGTCGGCAAGTCGGGTTGGAATCCGGCCTTGGTCGGCAAGCCGCAGACGCTCGACGATTTGAAATATCCGAGCTGGTTCAAGGAAGTCTTCCTCGACAGCGACACCAAGGTGGCGCTGATCAGCGGCTCGGGCTCGGAAGAGCCGAAGGATTGGTTCCTGACCAACGAGATGAAATTCCAGGCGCGCGAAAAGATCAACGCCGCTTCGGGCAGCAAGCGCTGCATGAGCCACGCCATCTTCATGCCCGGCATGCCCGGCTGGATGGACCAGGTCGACCGGGAACTCGCGACATTGAAGCCCGATTCATGGAAGGGCTACACGGTCGGCGACAACACCAACAAAAACCTGGCCCGCCATCCCTGGCGCATGGATGACGAGAAGCTGCTCTATCCGTTCTACGAAAAAATCTTGAAGGCCGGGCAGAACATCGTCTGCGTCCACAAGGGCCTCTATCCGCCCTCGACCGAGGCGCAGTTTCCGCACCTCACGCCCTACGCCAAGGTCGACGATGTCGGCAAGGCGGCGAAGGATTGGCCGCAGATCAATTTCGTCATCTATCATTCGGCGTTCCGCTGGACCGGCGCGGGCAATGCCTTGCTCGGCTTGAAACAGTTCGAGGACACCGGCCGCGTCGAATGGACCAGCGATCTCGCCGAGATTCCGGCGAAATACGGCGTCACGAACGTCTACGGCGATCTCGGGCAGATCTTCGCGCAGACCACGGTCGCCGAACCGCGCCTGTGCGCGGCGCTGATGGGCATGCTGGTCAAGGGCCTCGGCGCCGATCACGTGGTGTGGGGCTCGGACGCGGTGTGGACCGGCTCGCCGCAATGGCAGATCGAGGCGCTGCGCCGGCTCGAAATCCCCGAGGACATGCGGAAGAAGCACGGTTTCGCCCCGCTCGGCGCCGCCGACGGCCCGGTCAAGACCGCGATCTTCAGCGACAACTCGGCCAAGATGTACAAATACGACGTGAAAAAAGCCGGCCTCGAAACCGATCAGGTATCGCGCATCAAGGCCGACTACATCCGCAACGGCGCCGACCCGAGCCACACGCGCTACGGGTTTGTGCTGAAGGGCTAGTTCGTACGCTCCAATTTCGATTGCGTCGTCATCCCGACCGAGCGCGCGCAAGCGCGCGAAGCGGCGGATCGCATAGCGATCCGCGGGACCTTGGCCGGACGAGCGAAAGCGCGCGTGACGGCGATACGCTTGTCCACCCGAGGTCCCTCGATTTCGGCCGCGCATTGCGCGGCCTACACTCGGGAAGACGATCGCTTTGGGATCGGGCTGCGTGAGTTTCGAAATCTACCCGATTACGAACATCTCCGTCGTATCGAACCGGTCCGACAGCAGCCGGCAGCCATTGGCCTCGACCGCGACCAAATCCTGGATGTGGTAGCTCTCGTAATAGGGCTCGAGCGCCAGCACCATGCCGGCCTCAAGGAGTATGGGGCTGCCGCGGCGCAGGATCGGCTCTTGCTGATGGAACCAGGCGCCGACCGAGTGGCCGATCAAGAGCGAGCCATAGGTCAAACCCCGGCGCGCGAATTCGGCGACCACGCCGTCATAGAGATCGCCCACTTTGGCGCCCGGCCGGACGCGCTCCATCAACAGGCCGTAGACGTCGCGCACCTTGCGATAGGTCTCGCGCATCGCGGGCGCCGGCGGGCCGAGCACGGCGTTGCGCGATTGGTGCCCGGGATAGCCCGCGAGATAGCAGACATAGTCCGTCCGCACCATGTCGCCGCGCGCGAAGGTCGTATCGCCCTCGCCATTGTAGATCACCGGATTGCGGTGGGTGTTGAGGATGCCGTGCAGAGATTCGAAGCCGAGATCGAGGCATTCCTTGGTGATGCGGGCATGGACCTGGCGCTCGCTGTCGCCCACGCGGATGGTCGGGAAGACCCTGAGATAGGCCTCGTCGAGCAAATCGGCGGCGCGTTTCAACAGCGCGATCTCGCTCGGCGTCTTGACCCAGCGCACGCGTTCCATCGCCGCCGTGACATCGACCCAGCGCGCCCGCGGCAGATGGCGGCGCAAGGTCGCGGCATCGCCGTCGCCGATATAGCCGGCTTCGTAACCGATCGCGGCGCCGTCATGGCCCAGCGCCGCGAGCCGGCGGCCGAGCGCGTCGTAGGGATCCTCGCGATAGCCTTCGTACAAGGTCAATTTCATGTCGGTGCGCAGGCGCGTCAGCCCGGCCGCGAAATCGTTGAGCACGATCTCGGGCGCGCCGCGGCGCGGCCAGACCAGGATCACGGCGCGGCGCGAATTGGCGAGGTCGAGATGGCGCGCCAAGGTTCCGGGATAGACGATCTGCGAAAGATAGGTGAAATTTTCGCCCGAGCGCAGCACGACGACGTCGATCCCGGCGCGATCCAATTCGCCGTTCAAGCGTTCGATATTGGGCACGGCTTTGCCGCTCATGCGCTGCTCCTGTTGCTTGTCGCGCGATGGTAGATGTGCGCCTTGATCCGGCTGACGGTTGCGATATAGGCCGGCGCGATTTCGATCTCGGGCAGGCGCGGGCGCGGCAAGGCGACGTCGATCACCTCGACGATGCGGCCCGGCCGCGCCGACATCACCGCCACCCGGTCCGACAGCATCACGGCCTCGGCGATCGAATGGGTGACGAAGACGACGGTCACCGGACGCGATTGGCAGATGCGCGCCAATTCCAAGGTCATTTCCTCGCGCGTCAGCAGATCGAGCGCGGCAAAGGGCTCGTCCATCAGCAGCACGCTGGGATCGTGCACGAAGGCGCGGCAGATGCCGACCCGCTGCTGCATGCCGCCCGAGAGTTCGTCCGGCCGCCGGTCGGCGAAGCCCGACAAGCCGACGGTGTCGAGCAGCGCGCGCGCCCGTTCGACATAGCGCGAGCGCGCTTCGCCCATGAGCTCGATGGGCAGCAGAACGTTGTCGAGCACGTTGCGCCACGGCAGCAGCGTCGGCTGCTGGAACACCATGCCGACGCCGGAAAAAGGGCCGCCGACCGCTTTCGTGTTGTAGGCGATCGTGCCCGCGTCCGGCCGGTCGAGGCCGCCGAGCAAGCGGAGCAAGGTCGACTTGCCGCAACCCGAGGGCCCGACCAGCGACACGAATTCGCCCGGCTCGATATCGAGCGAGACGCGGTCGAGCGCCTCGATCGCCGGCGCGCCGGGCACCTCGAAGCGACGCGAGACGCCGCGGATGGTGAAGGCTTTCAACGCGACTTCGGCTGCCATTTGACGAATTTCATTTCGGCGAACGCAACCAGGCCGTAGAGCACGACGGTGAGCACGGCGAGGATGATCAAGGCGACGAAGGCGAGCGGCGTGTTGAATTGCTGCACGCCGTTGAGGATCAGGAAGCCCAAGCCTTCCTTGGCGGCGACGAATTCGCCGACCACGGCGCCGGTGACCGCGAGCGTGATCGAGACCTTGAGGCCGATGAAAATATAGGGCACGGCGAAGGGAATGCGGATCTTGAGGTAGATGCGCCACAGCGGCGTGGCGAAGCTGCGCGCCAGATCGATGAGCTGGGGCGGCGGCGAGCTCAGGCCCGAGACCGTCGCGACGACGATGGGAAAAAAGCAGACGAGAAACACCACGATGATCTTCGAGCCCGGGCCGAACCCGACCCACATCAGCAGCAGCGGCGCGATCGCGACCTTGGGCATGGATTGCAGCCCGAGCAGCAAGGGATAGATCGTGCGCATCGCGAAAGGCGAAATCGTGACCACGAGGGCCAGGAACACGCCGGCGACGATCGAGATGCCGAAGCCCGCCAGCGTGACGAAGATCGTCGCCAGCGTGTGCTGCGGCAGCAAGGCCGCCCACTGCACCGTCGCCAGGCCGATATCGGTCGGCGACGGCAGCAGCCAGGTGGCAATGCCGCGCACGCGCGATATCGTCTCCCACAAAGCCACCAGCGCCACGATGGTGAGCGCCGGCGGCAGATGCTCGCGCAGGGCCCGGGCCGTGGACCCCTTACTTCGCATTACTTCGCATCGAAATAGGCGACCTCGTCGATCGTCGGCTTGCGCTTGAGCTCGAAGTTGCTCGCCATCACCTCGATCGTCTGCCGCACCTTGTCGCGATTGGGCTGGGCGATGCCCTCGCGCTGGGTTTCGGGCGTCGTCGCCAGGGCCGCGACATGGGCGGTCTCGCCTTCGATGATCTTCACGTCGAGCAGCGGCAGATGTTTTTTCATCGCGGCGGCGGCGGCGGCGGGTGCGGCGAAGGCGTCAACCATGCCCTTCCGCGTCGCGCGCATGAAGCGCTTGGCCAGGTCCGGCGAATTCTGCAGCGTCGCATCCGACGCGATCACGCCGTTGGAATAGAACTCCATGCCGAGATCGCGATAGGCGAGCGTCACAATCGAGTCGTTCGTCACGCGGCTTTGCAGCATCGGCGCGCCCATCGAGAACTGGCCGATGGCGTCGACTTGCTTGGTCACCAGCAGGCCGGGCAGCGAATTGAAATCGGTGAACACCCATTTGACCGATTTGGGATCGATGCCCGCCGCCTTGGCATAGGCGGAAAACAGAATGTAGTTCGAGCTCGCCGACGTATCGGCCAGGGTCTTGCCGACAAGATCCTTGGGGCCGTTGATGCCCGAGGATTTCAGCGCCATCAGCCCATGCGGCGCGCGGGCATAGACGATGCCGATCATCTTGATCGGCACGTTCTCGTTGGCGCGCGACAGCACCAGCGTGCCGAAATCGGCGAAGCCGAATTGCGCGGCGCCGGCCGCGACTTCGCGGATGGTCGCGGCCGATCCGCGCCCGCCGAGGATTTCCACGTCGAGGCCTTCGGCTTTGTAATAGCCCTTGTCGAGCGCCATGAAGAACACCGAGTGCCGCCCCAGCGGACCGGCGTCGGTGAGGAAAATGACTTTCTGCTGCGCGGTTGCCAGGGCCGGCAATAAGACGGCGGCAAGGGCGAGAAGCAAGAAACGCATGGCGGGCCTCCTGGGGTTTATCGGTCGATGGACGATGGCGATCTCCGGACATCGGCTGGCGGCGGCGCGGCGCGGCCGATTTGCGTTTGAGACTACATCGCAGCCCTGGCCTGCCGTCAACCGCATGGGCGCGCTTGACAGCGCCGCATCGAGCGCGATTACTGGGGCGCGCTTTTGCGAGGCCTGTGCCATGCCCGACGATCGAGTGCCCGTTGCCGCCCGCCGCGATCCGGCGACGCCGACCTCGGAACGCTGCCTCACCTCCTATCCGGCGCGGCGGCGCTATCGGCCGGGCGCGATCGAACCGCCCCATGTGCCGGGCGTGGCCGGCGTCATCGACATTCATTGCCATGCCCATGAAGGCCAGCAGGAGCCGCTCGCGCTCGCCAAGTTCGCGTCCGAAAACGCCATGGGCGGGCTGCTGTTCAAGACCGTCGGCGCGATCTCGGGCGGCGGCGAGTACCGCCCCGCGCTCGACGTGCGGCGCATCGCCGAAAACCTGCGGCGCTGGAGCGACGAAAGCGGCATCGCGCCGACCGGCTGCTGGGCCGGTTTCGGCATGACGATGGACAACCGCCCGCCCTCGATCGAGCGCCTGCGGCAAAACCTCGCCGACGGCGTCGTCGCCGTCTGGCTGCCGGTGTTCAACCACGCCAACACGCTGTTCAAGGTCGGCGGCCGCGTCATCTGGTGGGACAAGAGCGCCAGCCCCGCCGATCACAGCAAGCCGCTGCCCTGGGACGAGGCGGTGAAATGCGGCTACTACCTGCTCGACGCCAACGGCCGGCTCAAGCCCGACATGGCCGACTATATCCGCGTCGTCGCCGACTCGGGCGCCGCGCTGTTTTTCGGCCATTGCACGCATCGCGAGATTTTCGCCGTCGCCGAGCTGCTGACCAAGCTCGGTTGCAAGCGCGGCGTGATCGATCACCCGTACAGCCCCTTCGTCGATCTCGATATCCCGGCGATGAAGCAGCTCGCGGCTTCGGGCATCACGCTGAATTTCACTTATGACGAGCTGTCGCCGCTTTTGGGCGTCGATCCGATGCGCATGTACGAAGCGATCCGCGCGGTCGGCCCCGAACACGTCACGCTGTCGAGCGACGCGGGCGAGCCGCTGTTCCCCAACTCGGTCGAATGCATGCGCTTGATCCGCGCCTATATGGCCGCGTTCGGCATGACGGACGACGAGCTCGACCTGATGTGCCGCCGCAACCCGGCAAAGATCGTCGCGCGGGCAGGGTAGCGGCACGGGCGACCGACTTATCGCTTGTACGGGCGGGTCTAAGACCCGCCCCTACGAACTCCGCGCCAACGAAGCGCGCGGGAAATCGCGGACGAAATTCGAAGCCTAAGCCGCCTTCGCCACCGCTTCGACGATCAGGCGTCCGCGCCCGCGCTTCACCGTGTAGCCGCGGCGCGAGACGCGCAGCTTCTTGGCGCGCACCATCTTCCACAAGGATGCCGCGATCGTGTCGGCATCGCGGTCGCCCGAGCCGGCGGCGCCCGACGAGCCGCGCGCTTGGTACCACGCCGCGAATGCCCGGTCGGCGATCGCCTTGCCCAAGGATTTTCGCAACGCGGTCAATTTCCGCATGTCGCCCTTGCTCAATTTCTTGACCCGGATCACCCGACGTTTACCGCGTGGCATCGTTTTCCTCATTGCGAAGTTGTATGGAGACAATTGCTATTGCTTCCGGCGCGATAAGTCAACAATTCATCGCCGGATTGCGGCCGAACGAAGTGGGAATAGACCGGCTCTTGCCAATGCAATAATCCGCAAGTGAAGGCCGTGTGAACCGCAACATGCGCCGCAATTGGCGGAATAACGCCGCGCATCCGGCGTAAAGCCGCGAGCCTTGTCTTGACCGAAGCCGATATGAAATCGGCGCCGGCATTGCGGTTTCAGCCCTTCGCTCGACTTGTGCGCGGCGGAAACTCGCTCGGTTTCCGAAGAATAGCAGCCGCGTCGTTCATCGGCCGGCAGCCGGTTCGACCCCGAACCCGGAAAACTGTTCGCCCGCTATGCGCGAAAAAACAACGGTCTTATTCGACGGCGATACCGGCATTATCGCGAATCGATCGGCGCATTATCGCGCCGGACTTCACACCGATTGCGCGAAAACCCGTCCCGCTCGGCGGCCCCGCCCGCTCGGCGGCCTAGGCCTTCGGCGCGGTAAAGCGCGTCGTGCGCCAGCCGGTGCAGGTCGAGCTGCCGAGGAATTGCCGGCTGCAGGCTTGGCTGCTGACGACGTAGACATAGCCCGGCTCGATGCCGAAGCTACGAATTTGGCTGCGCGCCCCGTCGGACGGAAATTCGAATTGAGATTCCAGTCCGTTCGCGTTGCGGACCCGAATGTTGTAGTGCGTGAATTTGTTGCCGCCGTAGGAAATGAAATAATAAATGTCCCACCTTCCGGCGCCACTGACGGTCCGGCTCTTGATGAAGTTGCTGACGTTGAAGCAATAGGCGCCGGCGCACAGCGCGCGCTACCGCGCCGCCGGCGCCGTGGTCTCTTGGCGTGCCTGCCGCCGGGCAAGCCAGAAAAAACCAAGCCATATCGCGCCACCACCGATTCCGATGATGGCGTCCCACCACGCGGCGGAATCGTCCGAGCATCGCCCGCTCGGGCCGCGACGGCGCAAAGAACACGGTCACGGAAGCGCCGGGCTGGTATTCCTTGATATCGACAGGCCAATCGCCGCGGAATTCGATCGTTCGGCCAGCGCCGTCGGTGAAGCGGATGATGGGGTGGTGGTGGAGCCGCCCATTCGAGCTGCGGCGCGCCTCGAAGCGGAGAACGATGCCCTCTGCTTGCGCGCCGGCAACAAAAAGCGCCGCGCGTTCGATGCCGACCCAAAGGCCGTATCCAGTCATAAAGAGTGCCAGGAAGCCGAGTATAAAGGCCAAGCGAAAATGCCGCCGCGGCGATTTGGCTTGCACGCCCTTGCCGTCCATGACGCCGCCTCCGCATTCCGCCAGAAGCGCCATGTTTGCTCTGCGTGGCGAAGGCGTCAACCGTGCTTGCCGGTGTCCGGCCGGGATGTGGCGAGATCGAACCGGTGCCGGCACAAAATCTGCCAATGCGAGTCGCATCGAGAATTGCGCGCCGCGCCGTCAGCGCCGGGCTCGATCCCGCTACGCTTTCGGCGCGGTAAAGCGCGTCGTGCGCCAGCCGGTGCAGGTCGAGCTGCCGAGGAATTGCCGGCTGCAGGCTTGGCTGCTGACGACGTAGACATGGCCCGGCTTGATGCCGAAGCTCCGAATTTGGCTGCGCGCCCCGTCGGCCGAAACTTCGAATTGAGATTCCTGTCCGTTCGCGTTGCGGACCCGGATGTTGTAGTGCGTGAATTTGTTGCCGCCGTAGGAAATGAAATAATAGATGTCCCACAATCCGGCGCCATCGACGGTCCGGCTCTTGATGAAGGTGCTGACGTTGAAGCAATAGGTGCCGGAGCACAGCGCGCGATAGCCGGCCGCGGCGTTCGCGGGCGCGGACGCCGCCAGTGCCAGGAGAGCTACGCCCGCCAAGGACGCGAGAAGGCGCGCGGCGCGCGGGACAATCGGCGAAAGAGTGCTGGACATTGTCGGCTCCTGAATTGGGTTCGATCGGAATTGGGATCGTTGGGCCGGAATGTATGGACCGGATCACAGATTGTCTGTGACGGCCGACACGGGCGGCGAATTGCCGGGCGGCGAAGTGCGGCGCGCGATTCCGGGTTTTTTTATCGAGTGACCGCCGTCACTGCGCCCAAGTGTGATCTGGTTCATAGTCGGGGCATGGATTTGGCGAAAGCGGCATCCGGCCTCGATCGCTTTCTAAACGAGCAACCCATGCGCGCCGTGGCGCGCCATCCGACTGGAGAACGACCATGAATCGCAATCTCATCGCCGCTGGCCTGGCCGCCTTGGCACTGCCCTCAGCCGCCCTCGACGCCGCCGCGGCGCCCGGCGCGGTCACGCAATTCGGCAAGACCTATTTTCTCGGATGCCAAGTCAGCGCGATGGACGGCACCGCCCTCAAGGTCCGCATGATGGTGAAGAACACCAGCGGGCGCATCATCAAGGAAGGCGCCAGGATCGAAATCTCGGTTTACGCGAAGAACAGCCGGTTCGGCATCGGCCAAGCCCACACCGCTTACCGCACGGTCTATGTCAACGACAGCATCGGCTTCGACCAGATGAAAGACGCCTATCGCTGCATCGCCAAGGTGACGCTGCGGCCCGACGTTGAGACAAAGGTTAAAGTCACGCGCTAGGCGGCGATCTCGCCAGCGCTCGGCCCTCGCGAACCTGCGACCGGAGAACGACCATGCACCGCAACCTCATCGCCGCCGCGCTCGCCGCAGCGATTCTGCCCTTTGCCTCGTTCGGCGCCGCCGCCGCACCGGGCGCCGCGACCCAATTCGGCAAGACCTACAACATGACCTGCATGGTCCAAGGGAAAGCAGCTTTGGATCTGGAACACCTACGGGCCCGCCATCAAGGAGGGCGCCAAGATCCACCTAAAGCTGAGCGGCAGCGGCATGAAGGATGTCGAGCGGACGGTGATTGCGTATCGCGCGATCAAGCCCCGCGCGCGCATCGAATTCGATCGCGACCGCGGAGACTTCGTTTTGCGAAGCGCGGGTGACGCTGCCGCCCGATACCGGAACGATGACGAAGCCGGCGCCGTGGCAGAAGAAATTGGCTCCCAAGGCCCGGGCGACGGGCGCGTAATCGGCTCAAATCGGAACACGACCATGGACCGCAATTTCATCGCTGCCTTTGCGCTCGCCGCCGTGGCGCTGCCCGGCGCCGCGCTCGATGCCGCCGCCGCACCGGGTGCCGCCGCGCAATTCGGCAAGACCTATAAATTATACTGCGCGGCGAACGGAACGAATCGCATCTATGTCGGGAACAGGACCGCGCCCGCCATCAAGGCCGGCACCCAGCTGCAGATCATGCTGTGGACCTATAAGAACGGCAATACGTCAAGACCGTGACCGCGCCGCGCGAGATGACCGGCATTTTCGGCGCCAACTACGAATTCGCCGACACGATCCGCATGTGCGAAGCCCGCGTCACGCTGCCGCGCGATATCGGGAGCGATGACGAAGCGGACGGGGTAGGCGCGTTCCGAATATCCGGATCGGCAACCCCTGCTTCCTCGCCCCCGTTTGCGCGGCAAATGGGGGAGCGGATCGGGGTGAGGGCGCGGGCGGCGAAAATATCGCTGAGATCGAAAGAACCGCGCGGCGAACGCGTCGATCTGGCGCTAGGGCCACTGGATAAATCGCCCCGTGACGCTAGAATGTCGAGCGCAGTGTAAGTGCGCTTGCTGGCGGAGAAATCCCATGGCCCACGATCGCATCGAATGCAATCCCGCCGTCATGCTCGGGAAACCGGTGATCCGCGGCACGCAAATCACGGTCGAACACATCTTGCGCGAGCTTGGCGGCGGCGCGACGGCGGAGGCCCTGCTGCGCGATCACCCTCGGCTTGAACGCGGCGACATCGACGCCGCGCTGGCCTATGCCGCCGACTACCTCGCCGGTCACGCCGAGGCCTATGTCTGAGGCGGCGCCTTGCGTTTCCTGGCCGACGAATGCTGCCGTAGGCCTATTGTCGCGGCATTGCGAGACGCCGGTCACGATGTAATTTGGGCCGCGGAAATCGCGAGCGGCCGGGCGGACGAGACATTGCTCGAACTGGCCCTATTGGAAGATCGCTTTCTAATCACCGACGACCTTGATTTCGGCGACCTCGTGGTTCGGCGCGGTATGCGAGTGCCCGGCCTGATCCTATTGCGCTATCGCGGCGCCGAGACGGGCCTTGCCGCCGAGCGGCTCGTACGTCTCGTGAGCCACGCCGCGGATCGCCTGCGCGGTCACATCACCGTCGTCGAAAAGGCCAAGGTCCGATTCGGCCGATATTGGGGTAAGGCCGGCCGTGCCCGATCATCAAGCTTTTGCGCGCTTCACGATGTCGGCGAACCAAGCCTCGCCGCGGATCGGGTCCATGTCCTTGTCCGTCTCGAGATGCCCGCGATCGGGCAAATTTCCCGCCGCGAGCGATGCTTCGAGCCAGCGCCGCGCCTCGTCCTTTTGCCCGCGCAGCGCGGCAAGGCAGGCAAGGTTGTAGGCGGCCACGCCCTTCTTCAGCGACTCGGCTCGCGTAAGCAGCCGTTCCGCTTCCGCAAGAGAATTTTTCTCGATGCTTCGCCCGCCGACCGGCTTGCTTGGGAAAGGCAAGCGCTCCCCCAATTGTTCAGCGCCTCGTGATAGTCGGGCTTGAATTTGAGAGCGGCGGCGAATTTCTCAGCCGCGGCATTGAATAGCGCGCCTGCCTCGGCGCCGGCTTTCGTCCTCGCCTGCGCGAAGAGCGCATTGCCCCAATTATGAGGCTTGAGCTTGGCTTGATGCGAGGGCGCGGCATTTCTGCCGCCTCCTTGAACAAGGCGTCGGCCTGGCCGGATTTGGCCTCGGCCCGCGCGCAGCGCGACTCCTTGAATCTTTTTGTAGTCGGGCTTGAACTTGAGCGCCGCCGCGAAATTCTCGGCCGCGTCCTTGAACAGCAAATCGGCCTCTGCGCCGGATTTCGTCCTCGCCCACGCGGCGAGCGCGGCGCCCAAATTGAACCGCCATCGTGATCGTCGGGCTTGAACTTGCAGGGCGGCGGCAAATTTCTCGCCCGCTTCGTCGAAGAGCGCGTCGGCCTCGGCGCCGGATTTCGGTCTCGCCCAGAGCCACGAGCGCGGCGCCCCAATTGTTTAGCGCCTCGTGCTTGTTGGGCTTGATCTTGAGGGCGGCAGCGAATTTTTCGGCCGCGTCCTTGAACAGCGCTTCGGCCTCGGCGCCGGATTTCGTCCGCGCCCGCGCGGTCGAGCGCGGCACCCCAATTGTTCAGCGCCTCGTGATCGTCGGGCTTGATCTTGAGGGCGGCCGCGAAATTCTCGGCCGCGTCGTTGAACAGCGCGTCGGCCTCGGCGCCGGATTTCGTCTCGGCCCGCTTGGCGAGCGCATTACCCCAATTGTTCAACACCTCATGCCGGTCGGGCTTGATCTTAAGGGCAGCGGCGTACTTCGCCATCGCATCGTTGAATAGCGCGTCGGCTTCGGCGCCGGATTTCGCTTCTGCCCGCGCGGCGAGACGATCGCCCGATCCCCATAACGCGAGGGCAAGGATATGGCGAAGCTGCCGGATCGTTGCCTGCCTCGATCTCCGCGCTTCGGGCGACGATCTCGTCGAAATCTTCTTCAAGCAGCAGGCGCGAGGCCTTGCGGGCCGAGAGCGGCGGTAGTTTAGGCTGCTGTTGCGCCGGCCGCTGCTCTCCGGCGGGCGGCGGCGTCTCGGTCGGGGCGGGTTTTTCGAAAGTTGAAATAGCCTTGGTCGATGATTGCTCTCGTCTCTGCGAGAAAATCCGGCGCCGGCTCGGAGACTGGCGGCTCGTATAGCGCGATGCGACCGGTCATCCCTTTGAGGAAGGTGAAAGGCGTTTCCAAATAGTCCGGCGTCGCGATGCCGAGCGCGACGGTGAGGGAACGGAAGAAGCTGTCGGCGTTGTAGCCGCGGATCGGCCTTGCATCCGGCTTTTTGAGGAGACGGTCCCGCACCGCCGCCGTCGGTTCGTCATCGAGGTATGTGACGAAGAAAAGCGAGTAGGGAAACGAGCAGGTTTCGAGGACGCGGACCAGGGGATCGTTCTCGCCGCTATAGCCGACGACGATCCATGGCCGCTGGCCCTCGCAGCTCTGCACGGCGGCGCGCAGCTTTTCCTTCACGTCCTCGAAGTCGCTGTCGGTGTGGACCTGGACGAAGCCGGTATGCTGGCCGTGGAGATGGAAAACGGCGCGCTCCGCGACCAGGCCGGCCTCGAATTTCGACCCGGCCGCGAGATCGTAGATGGCGGGGAAAATCCCGGCCATCGCCGCCGCGCGCGCGATCAGCGGATCGAAATTCGTGGTCAGGATGCGATCGACGATAGCCGCCCTTCATCAATTGGGCGATATGGATATGCGGCCAGTTGAGCTGGACCTTGTCGCCGTCGCACAAATTCCGGATGAAGTCGTGCCGGTCGCCGGTGCTGAGGCCGCGCATCAGGCCTTGATAAGTTTTGTCCGGCCGGATTTCGAGGAACGGAAATGTTTTCAGCAGGCTCTCGGCGACTTCCTTCGCCATCGGCACGCCGGCGCTGGCGGAGCAACCGGCGCCGATGAGGAGCGTCGCTTTCTTGCCACTCTTGAGCGTGTGGACGAGTTCGCCGAGGTCGGTTTTCTTGCTGTCGTCGTGCATGGTGTTGGACCGATGGCGATGGCGCCCGTTGGCGAGAATAGCTCAGGCCGGCCGGTTCGCCATCAGCCTCGGCCCGCCCCCTGTGCCGCGCCGCCTTCCATCGCCTCGAACAACGCATGCAGCCGCGCCCGGTGGCGCTGCAGCCCGGGGTCGGCGGCGAGGTCGCGCGGCCGCAACTTCGAGTACCCCGATTGGCGGGCAGCGATTCGCAAAGTCGTAGAACCGAGTGTCAGCGATTGACCATTCGGTACGCGAGGAGAAGGATAACAGCGCCGCCGACGGCGAGGCCCAGGCTGCGCAAATCGAAGCCCGTGACCGAGCCGTACCCCAACTGCGTGCCGATATAGCCGCCGAGCAATCCGCCGACGACGCCGATGAGGATCGTGACGATCAAGCCGCCCGGGTCCCTGCCCGGCAAGATAAGCTTGGCCAGGAGGCCTGCAACCAGGCCGAGTACCGCCCACGATAGAATTCCCACGACCGTCACCTCGGCTTTTGCGATGTGGCCCACCTTAAGCTGTGTCGGAACGATTGTCCAAAGCAAAACCCGACATTGCCGCCGGACCCGGCGACCGGCCCGGTTGCTCTATGTCGTCGATCCAGCCGCCATCGTGATTCGTTCAGGCGCCGATGATGGACACGCGATCTTGTGCCGACGGCCTTCGGGGCCGCAGCGTCGTCGGCGGGGCGTGGATCGTGTCGCGGCCATGCGCCGCCTTTGGGCTTTTGCCCGTCGACTCTATCGCGCGGGCGGCGCGCTCATGTGAGCTCTTTTTGCCAGCCAGGTTATGCCGCCGTCCCTCCATCCTCCATCTCGGCGAACAGCTCGTGCAACCTTGCGCGGTGGCGCTGCAGTTCGGGGTCGCCGGCGAGGTCGCGCGGGCGCGCGGCTTCGAGGGCGATGGTCTCGAGGACGCGCGTCGGCTTGTTCGACAGCAGCAGGATGCGGTCGGCGAGGACGAGGGCTTCCTCGATGTCGTGGGTGACGAAGATCACCGTCTTGCCGGTCTTCTGCCACAGGCCGACGAGCTCGGCGCGCATGCGGCGGCGGGTGTTGAGATCGAGCGCCGAGAACGGCTCGTCCATCAGGATGATCTTGGGCTCGACCGCGAGCGCGCGCGCGATGGCGACGCGCTGGCGCTCGCCGCCCGACAGCATGGCGGGATATTTGCCCGCGTCGCGGCCGAGGCCGACGAGGTCGAGGAGCTGGGCGGCGCGGTCGCGCATCGCGGCTTTGGGCATGGCGTCGTAGCGCAGCTCCATGCCGAGCAGGACGTTGCCGAGCGCGCTGCGCCAGGGGACGAGGCGCGGCTGCTGAAAAACATAGGCGAGCGCGCGCCACGCCTCGGCCGGCGGCCGGCCCTCGACCGCGACGCGCCCCGCCTGCAGCGGCAGGAGATCGCCGATGAGACGCAGCGCCGTCGACTTGCCGCAGCCCGAGGGGCCGAGGATGCAGAGGAATTCGCCCTGCTCGACCGCGAAGGTGAGGTCGTCGTAGATGCGCTCGCCGCCCAGCGCCAGCGCCACCTTGTCGAATTCGAGCACCGCGCTCACGCCCTGCCGCGCCCGCGCTCGCCGATGTTGCCGTCAACCGAAAGTAGTATCGCAATCGGCCGCGTCGCCTCGAACTTGGCCAACACAATATTCGAAATCACCATAAACGGCACGCATAGAAACATTCCCAGGATTCCCCAGATGAGCCCCCACGCTACGAGACTGAGGATAATTACGAGCGACGAGAGGTTCAGGCTGCGGCCGACGAGGCGGGGTTCGACGATGTTGTTGAGCAGCACCGGCACGGCGAGCAGAATCAGCGCGATGCTGACGATGTAGGCCGGGTTGGCGAATTGGATGGCGAGCAGGAGCGCCGGAAAAAACACCCCGATGATGGCGCCGACCGTGGGAATGAAATAGGCGATGAACATGAGGATCGCCCAGAACTCGGCGAGCTGCAGGCCGACGCTGCGCATGATGGCGTAGCACACCAGCGCCGAGAACAGCCCGAGCGTGGTCTTGATGCGGACATAGGTCTTGATGTCGGCGCTGATCTCGGCGAAGGCGCCGCGCACCTGGCTTTCCTGGCTCTCGGTCCGCGCCATCGCCGCGAGCTTGCCGCCGAAGGTTCGGTATTCGAGCAGGAGGAACGCGGTGTAGATGAGAATGAGCCCGAGATCGCCGGCCAAGGCGGTCAGCGCCCGCGCCGTGCTCGAGAACAGCTGCGGGATGCTGATCTGGGCGATGACGCTTTCGAGCGGATTCTCCTGCGGCAGGTCGAGCAGCTTGGCCGCCTGCTGCACGAGCGACTGGAAGCGGTCCTGGTAGCGCGGCGCCGAGGCGACGAGCTCGTTGACGCTGGCATTGATCAGCACCACCAGCAACCAGATCGCGCCGATGACGATGGCGAGGGCCAGCAGCATGGCGATGGCGTAGGGCAGCCGCACGCCGAGCCGACGCGTGCCCTGGATCGCCTGCTGCAGCGTCACGATCAGGTACCAAAGCACGATCGCCACAATCAGAGGTTGCAAAAACGCCTGGCCGATGACGAGGACGTAGACGACCAGGGCGAGAAGCCCGAGTCCGGCGCAGATGTTGAGAAATCTGAGGTTCATGGTCCGGGATGGCGGCAGGGGCGTGGGGGGCGGCGCCCGGGCGGATGCCGGGCCGAGCGAAAGCCTAGCCCAGGTGCCGCCGGCTTGTCGATTGCGGCGGTTCGGCGGCTCCGCCTCAAGCCTGAATGATCCGGTTGCGGATCGCGAAGCGCACGAGGTCGGGCAGCGAGCCGAGGTCCAGCTTGCGCATCGCGGCGGCGCGGTGGGTTTCCACCGTCTTGACGCTCAGGTCGAGCAGCGCGGCGATCTGCTTGTTGCTCTTGCCTTCGGCGAGAAGCTGGACGATCTCGCGTTCGCGCGAGGTCAGCCGTTGGGCGGCCGGCGACAGGTTCGCGGCGGTCCCGGCCTTGAGGAACCCGGCGAGGACGATCTGCGAAATGCTGCCGGAAAAAAACGGCTTGTGCCTGGCCAGGCTCTCGATCGCCGGCACGAGCTGATCGGCCGCGTCGGATTTGAGCAAATAGCCGCGCGCGCCGGCCGCCAGCGCGTCGCGCACAAGCTCCTCGCTCTCGTGCATGGTGAACATCAGAATTTCCGTCTCCGGCACGGCGGCGTGGATGCGTCGCGCCGCTTCGAGCCCGTTGAGTTCCGGCATCGACATGTCGAGCACGGCGATTTGCGGCCGGTGTTCGATCGCCAGCTCGACCGCTTCGCGTCCGGTGGCGGCCTCGGCGCAGACGGTCCAGCCGACGTGTTCCTCCAAAAGCTCCTTGATGCCGCGCCGGACAATGCCGTGATCGTCGGCAAGCAGGATGCGCAGCATCACGCCGTTCCGTTCCGAACGCCGGCGGCAGACAGGCGCGCGTCTGCCGCCTGAATATCGGACGCCGCCGGCGGGAGCGGAACCGTGGCGGTCACGTTCGTACCCGAAAGCTTCGACCGAATCTCCAGCCGGCCGCCGAGCTGTTCGAGACGAATTCGCATGCCGGATATGCCGACACCGAGCGATTGAGAATTTGCGCCGGCGTCGATCTCGGGCCGCAAGCCGCGTCCCTGATCGCCGATCTCAAGGCGGATGGCCGACCCGATCCTTTGCAGCTCGATCCGCGCCGTGGGGCTTCCGGAGTGGCGGTGAACGTTTGACAGCGCTTCCTGCGCGACGCGAAAAAGCGTGGTCGCGATCTCGCGCGGCAGCGCGCCGTTGTCTTCGTCGACGCGCAGGTCGACGAGGATGCCGCTGCGCTCGGAAAAGCCGATGGCAAACCAGCGCAGCGCCGATCCAAGTCCTCGTTCGTCGAGCAGGGGCGGATGCAGCACATAGGACAGCGTGCGCACTTCGCGCAAGCATTGTTCTGCGAGTTCAACGATGTCCGAGCAGATGCGGCCGTGCGGCTGTCCGGCGCCGTCGGGCTGGTCGCGCAGGCGCGTCGCATTGAGCACGATCGCCAGGAGATTCTGGGCGGTGGTGTCGTGAAGATCGCGCGCGATGGCGCGCCGTTCGTCGTCCTGCACTTGCAGCAGCCGCGAGCTCAGCCGCGCGAGCGAACCCTGCGCATGCTTGACCTCGGTTATGTCCTCATGCGCGATCACGACGCGCGGAGTTTTCAACGGCTCGGGTCGCGTGATGCGCAATTGGAACCAGCGCGGCCCATCGACACTGTCGCAAGGATATTCCAGCCGGAACACCGAGCGGCGTCCGCGGATGATGCCGCGCAGCGCGGCGGCGGTTTGCGCCGCTTCGGCCGAAGCGCCGGCGGCGCGATCGCAGATCGCGAGATAATTCATGCCCACGCCGCCGTCCGCGCCGGCGAAGCCGTTGGCGCGGGCAAAGTTTCGCCATGCCTGATTAACCGTGACGATTTCTCCTATTCGATCAAGCACGGCGATATGGGCCGACAGCGCGTCGAGTGTCGGCCGCAGCAGTGCCTCGGATTCGCCGGCCGGCGCGTTACCCTCGGCGCGCGGCCGAGTCTTGGCCTTCGTCCGGACCGCGCGGTTGCCTTTTCCTTGGGTCGTCTTCCTAAGTTTCATCTATGCCGTCACGCGAAGAAGTCCTAGCAAGGCGCATCGAGATCGCATGTTCAACGGGGTCTAAGCAAGGCCTGGGACAGTATCTACCCTGAAAGGTCCGGATGTCATGACCGGATTCGAGAAGATGGGTCGCAAACGCGGACGGGGAACAAATTTCAGCCCGCGAAGCGTGGCTCCACAAGCCCGCACACGGCCACTGCACCGCTGGCACCGAGCGCGTCATTGAACTAACTTTGCAACTGGTTCCGCTCTCGGGGGCCGGTCACCGCCACTCACGCCCGGCGGTCGAGCACCCAGACCCGAACGCGGCGCGAGCGGCCGTGGATTTGACACGGCCCACTGTCCCGCAGGTTTGCCAGCAGCTGCGCTGCTTCGCGGGGCACAGCTCGGCGTCGAACGGCGCGCACGACATCGTTGCTGACCGCCAGGGAACAGCCCAGCTTGCGCGTTAGCTGCTCTAGGCGCTTCGCGACGTTGACGGTATCGCCGATGATGGTGAACGCCATGCATCGCTCGGAGCCGACATCGCCGATGACCGCTGGGCCGCAATGTATGCCGATACCGACGCCGACCGGGAAGATGCCGGCCGACGCCCGCTTTTGGTTCCAGCGCGCGACCTCGCCCAACATGGCCCGGCCGCAGGCAAGTGAGTTCGATGGCGTCGCGCCCGCTGGTCTCGGGCACGCCGAAGGTCGCCAAGATGGCATCGCCCATATAGCCCTGGATGGCCCCGTTGTGGCTGAAGATCACGCGTTCCATACGCTGGTAGAACGAGCGCAGCAGCTTAATGAGCTGCTCCGGCGCCATTGACTCGGCCATTGGCGTGAAACCAATGATGTCTATGAAGAGCACGGCAACATCTTGCCGGTGTCCAAGGCCGAGGGGTTCGTCCCGGGTTTCCAGCAGCTTGACGAGTTGGGGCGAAAAATAGCGGGACAGGTTGGTGCGCGCTCGGTCGGCTTCGACACGCTCCGTGACATCGCGCTGTACGGCGAGATACTGCTCAACCGCGCCGCTGGGTCCGTAGAGCGGAACGATTGACCATTCCATCACGAACGGCGTTCCGTCCCGCCGATAGTTGACCGCACGACCTTCCCAAAGACGCTCGCTGGAGAGACGTTGTCTCAAATCGGAGAAGATCGACAGGTCCGTCTCTGGTCCCTGTAGCACGCGCGGCGTCTTGCCGAGCACTTCGCTGCGACGCCAGCCTGTCATGCGCTCAAAAGCTGAATTGACGTACACGATCGTCGGTCCCGGCCGGTCGAGATTGGCCATGGTCACCAACACGCTTTCCGCCGCGACTTCGATCGCTTGCGCGGCGTCGATTGCAACTGCACGGACAGGATTTGTCATGCCGGTGCAGCCTGCCGATTGACGCTCGTGTCCGCTATCGGTTGACCAACCAGACCGAGCAGAGCCGACATCCACCGGCTGAACGGCCTCGTTGGGGTGATGATGCGCGCACATGCAGGTTTGGGCAATATCTGAGCGCTGTCTCGGCAGAGAGGAATGCCGATGACAGCAGGTGGCGGCGCGTGGCCCGCATCAAACGGCGATTTTGGGTTCATAGCTGGCTCAACTCCCCGAACAATAAAGTGACCAGGGCGGACTTCATGGATTGCAATTAGGGATCAAAACGGCCCCAACTCCTCAGTGTTTCCCTAGCAACCAAGGAAATCCCTTTTAGCGCGGATGTCGCGGTTCGAGGCCAGGTCGAGCACCGCCGAGACCGGCGCAGCGGCGCCGAGCGTGAAGATTTGCGCGTGGCCGTCCTGCATTTGCGAGACGGAGTCGTTGTAGGAGCCGAAGCTGACCTTGAGGTCCTTATCCGACATTCCCCAGATGAACCCTCGGAACGGGGCGAACGCTAGCATTCTGCCGGGTTCCGGGGAAGCCATGGGCGGCCGACACAGTTTCCCCGGCGCTTCCGCCGTGCCCGACCGTCCAAAACGACCTCTGATCCATCGATTTGGCCCTTTCCCTCGCCATTCAGACGCACTCCTCCCGTGGTGACGACGCATCCGCCCCGTTCGGTCCTACGCTGGGGCCGGTCGTGGTCGCAGTCCGTCGATCAGTCGCAGGATTTTCTCGAACAGTTCTCTCGGCACCGCGACCTCGGCCATCTGGAAGACGGCGTAGCGGGCGTGGCGCACGACCTTGGCGCCGATCTTGATCAGCTTCTCCCGCAGGCTGGTCAGCGACCACTGCGCGACCGCCTCGGGCAACGCCAGCGTCCGCATGAAGTTGGCGAGATTGTAGGCCAGCGCGTGCAACTGAAGACGCACCGCGTTGGCGGCGAACGAGCAGCATGACAGCCGCGTCCACTTGATCGCGTTCTTGCCTTCCTTGATCCATTGCTCGCACGTCCCGCGCTTGTTGTAGAAGGCGACGACCCGCTCCACCGGTCGTGACAGGTTGGTGACGATGAAGCCGACGCGGGGATAAAGCTCGCCGGGGTGCCACTCGACCTTGGCCACGACGCGGCGTGGCATCGTCCAGCTTGCCGCCTGATAGCTGAAGCTGGCGTAGGAGCGCCGGACCGTGAGCGGCGGCCGACCAACAGGGCGCTTGAGCAGGTAGCCGATGCGCTCCTGCAAGATGCGGTTGGCCGGCAGCCGGATCGTGTACTTGTAGCCTTCGGCTTCCAGGAACTCGTAGACCTCGGGGTTGGCAAAGGCGGCATCGGCGCGGAAGTAGCGGCGCAGGTCGCGCTCCCGGTAGCGGGCCACGACCGGTTCGAGCACGTCCTTCCAGCCGTCCGCCGAATGGACGTTGCCCGGACGCAGCGCAGCAGCGCTCCAGGTCGCCGAACTGGTTGAACACGAACAGCGGATGGTAGCAGGTGCAGGCGAAGTGGCCGTTGTAGGCGGTGCCTTCCTGATCGCCATGGGTCGGGCTGACACTCGAATCCATATCGAGCACGATGGACCTCGGCGAGCGGCGGCCATGAACGCAGTCGATCCACTGCCCGGAGAGATCGGTGAGCGCGGCGAGGTTCTCGTCACTCGCCAGCCACTCGGTCTCGAACCGCCCCATCTGGCTGGTCGAAGCCGCATCGCGCTCGACGGCCTTGCCGCCGACGATCCAGCGCATCGCGGGATCACGTCCCAGCCGGTCGGCGTCGTTGACGTCCTCGTATCCGGCAAGCCGACCGAACACCGACTGGCGCAGCATGCCCACCAGATCATGGCGACCGTTCCGGCCCGTGCGCCCGTCAACCAGGTGCTGGCTCCGCGATGGCCATCAGGCCGAGCGCGTCATCGAGCTCGCGATAGGCCAGCAAGCCGGCATCGGAGGTGACACTCGAACCGTGGAACTCCAGCTTGAGGCGGCGGTCGAAATCGAGCCGGAGAGCATCGGATTGCGCTTCACCCGCTGGCTGCACCATCATCGACCCCGATCCAATGAAACAAGACGCTGAATCCTATGGCTCAAATGGAATCGACGCGGGCCAGTTCAATGGTTCATCTGGGAAATGCGGGTCTACAGCGATTTTCAACCCGCTATCGGGAATTTTACCGATACGTTAGCGAGCGGTGGCATCGCATATCAATCCCATTGCCCGCCGCGTTCGCTGCGGGCGCAAGGCAACCGAATAGGAGAATTCCATGTCGTTGAAATACAGCCTGCTTGCCGTCGTCGCCGCGCTCGGCTTGGCCTCGCCGGCCATGGCCGCGGACATCGTCGATACCGCCGTCAAGGCGGGCAAATTCAATACGCTGGCGGCCGCTTTGAAGGCCGCGGGGCTCGTCGATACGCTGAAGGGGCCGGGACCGTTCACCGTTTTCGCGCCGACCGATGAAGCGTTCAAGAAGCTTCCCGCCGGTACCGTCGAAAACCTGCTCAAGCCGGAAAACAAGGCGCAGCTCGTCAAGCTCCTCACCTACCATGTCGTTCCGGGCAAGGTGATGAGCGCCAGCCTTGCCGGCAAGAAAACCGATGCCAAGACCGTGCAAGGCGGAACGCTGGCAATCGATGCCAGGTCCGGCGGCGTTTCGGTCGACAATGCGAAAGTCGTGACCGCCGATATAGCGGCGGACAACGGCGTGATCCACGTGATCGACACCGTCGTGATGCCCAAGTAGCGTGCCTGCCGTCGCGGGCCGGGAGCGCTCTCGATCCCGGCCCGCGGCTTGGCGCGACTGGAATTTGGAGGCATGGCGTCCGCAAAACACCTCAAGCGCTACCGCATCGGCGATATCGTCGCCGTCAAGGACCGCATGCAGGATTCTTATTGCTACGTCATCGCGGCTGAGCCCGGGGCGGGGTTCGATGCGGACTTCAAACCCCATTTCTCGCCGAAGGAAATGCTCGAGCTTGGCGTTTTCGAGGGCAAATACTGCAACGATTGCCGTTCCGAACTGCCCGAGGACTGGTTCGACACTGCGCGGATTGCGGATCGAGCCGACGCGGCGCTCAATTGCTTTGGCATCAAGAGCCGCCAATCGCTTGCCGTCTGGCGGCGGAAAGGGTGGATCGTCGGTCCCGATCCGCGCGGCTGGTTCCAATGGTATTGCCGCTATTATCTCGGGCGCCGGTTGCCCGAGATCGACCGCATCCAGATTCGCCGCTGGCGGAACTTTGCCCGGCACGCCGCCCAGCTTCGCAAACATTGCAATCCGGGCGATGTTTTTTGCCGGCCGCGTCAGCGGCAAGCGCTGTTGCAATGGGCGTACGATCCGCTGATCTGACAATCACGAGAGCGAGCATGCCCCCCAGCGTAAAATCCCGCGACCTCGCCGGCCTCGTTTTGTCACTGGCGCTGTGCCTGGGCGTGTCGGGTATCGGTGGCGCCATCACCCGCAGCTCGGTCTCGGATTGGTACCAGGGCCTCGCCAAGCCCTGGTTCAATCCGCCCGATTGGGTTTTCGCGCCGGTCTGGATAACGCTCTACATCTTCATGGGCGTCGCGGCGTGGCTGGTTTGGCGCAAGACGGGTTTTCGGCGCGGCGCTGCGCCGCTCGCCTGGTTCGGCGCGCAGCTCGCGCTGAACCTCGGCTGGTCAGCGCTCTTCTTCGGTCTGCGATCGGTGGGCTGGGCGCTGGCCGAAATCGCCGTTCTCTGGGCCGCGATCCTGGTCACGGCGCTTCATTTCCGCCGTATCAGCCCGGCCGCAGGATTGCTCCTGATGCCCTATCTGCTCTGGGTCTCCTTCGCGACCGCGCTGAACGCCGCAATCTGGTGGTTGAACCGGTCATAGGCGGCAGTCTTGCACCGGACATGGCCGCGCCGCGCGCGATTTGCTATGCCTCGCCGCCATGACCGAACCGAAACCCGATCCCGCTCCGGGCCCCGCCGCGCCCGAACCGGGCGGCGATGCCGATCGCTGGAAATCCAATCTGCTCGGCGCCGCCATCGTCGTCGCGCTGATCGGTGCCGGCATTTGGCTGCTCGACGAGCTGGCGGAGGCGGTCAAATACGAGAAATGCGTGGCGGCGCGCCGGCGCAATTGCGATGGGGTCAGCCTGCACGGCCCGTGAGCGGCATGGCCGTGCCACGGGAGCGGCGTGCGAATTTGACTGGCGCCGCCGGCCCTAATCGGGAACAATATGCGCCAGCGTCCGCCAAAGGCGGGCGCCGACAATCGAATGAACGACAACAGTGGAGGGTTTCCACCATGTTTCACGTAAATTCCATCCGCCGCGGGTTGCTGGCGGCGACGGCGCTGGTGGCGGCGGGCTTGATCGCCGCGCTGCCGGCCCAAGCGCAGGACGTCAAGATCGGCGGCCTGTTCGCAATCACCGGACCGATCGCGTCGCTGGTGCCGCCGATCGTCGAGGCCGCGAAGCTCGCGGTCAAGCAGGTCAACGAGCAAGGCGGCATCGGCAAGGGCGGCAAGCTCGAAATGATTCTCGCCGATGGCGGGTGCAATCCGCAAACCGCCGCGGCCGCGGCCAAGAAGCTGGTCGACGTCGACCGCGTCGCCGCCATCATCGGCGAACTGTGTTCGGGCGCGACCGTTGCCGCCGCCGAGGGCGCCGCGATCCCGGCCGGCGTGATCATGATTTCGCCCTCCGCCACCGCGCCGACGATTTCGACGCTGAAGGACAACGACCTGTTGTTCCGCACCGCGCCGTCCGACGCCTATCTCGGCGAAGTTTTCGCCAAATACCTCATCAAGCGCGGCATCAAGAAGATCGCCATGACCTACATGAACAACGACTACGGCCGCGGCGTGGCCTCGTCGTTCCGCGATCCGTTCAAGAAGGCGGGCGGCACCTTGACCGCCGATCTCGAGCACAATGAAAAAGCGACGTCGTTCCGCGCCGAGTTGGCGACCCTGGCCAAGGACAAGCCCGATTGGCTGTTCGTCATCGGCTACGCCAATTCCTCGGGTCCGCTGATGATCAAGCAGTCGCTCGAAGGCGGCTTCTTCAAGAAGTTCATCGGCGGCGAAGGCACCCGCGATAACAAGCTCTACGACCAGATCGGGATCAAGAATCTCGAAGGCAAGATCATGGCGGTGAGCGGCGATCCGGCGAGCAAGAATCTCGACGCGTTCAACGCCGAGCTCGGCAAGGTCTCGAAAGAGTTGGTCGGCAAGCCGTTCGCGCCGCACAGCTACGACGCCACGTTCATGGTCGCGCTGGCCATCGAAAAGGCGGGGTCGGGCGACCGCAAGAAGGTGCACGACGCGCTGCGCGAGGTCGGCAAGATCGGCGGCGTCGCCATCGGCCCCGGCGAGTGGAAGAAGGCGAAACAGGCGATCGCCGAGAAGAAGAAAGTGTTCTACACCGGCGCCGGCGGCAACCACGTGTTCGACAAGAACGGCGACGTCAGCGGCGTGGTCGATGTCTACGAAATCAAGGGCGGCAAGGAAGTGAAGCTCGAGACGCTGAAATAGTCTCGCGCCGCATTCATCCAGCGCGTCCGTAGGGGCGGGTCGCAAGACCCGCCCTTTTTTTGCGACCGAGCCGTTCCTTCTTCCTCTCCCCGCGCGCACTTGCGCGTGGGGAGAGGATCGAGGCGAGGGGGTCATGCGGCCGGGCGGGCGCGCCGCAAGTCCGTTCGTTGCTAGCGACGATATAGTCCCCCTCGCTGGCACCCCCTCACCGCCAACCCTTTCGGGTTGGACCGGTCCTCTCCCCCATTTGCTTCGCAAACGGGGGCGAGGAGGAAGGGTTCAGCCGAATCCAGCTGTTCGGAACGTGTGCTGGTCCGGTCGAGGTCTCGCCACTTCGCGCGTCAAACGACGAAGGGTCGGGATGACGCGTCATGAATTTCGGTCCATTGATCCAAGCTCCGGCCCGGCCCCTGCCGCCGTCAAGGGGCCTGACCCCTTTCGGATGGGAAATAATATTTCGTACCATGGGATTTATCCTGTACGGTGCGGGGCGAAATGTTTCTGGCACAATGGGCCATCGTTTCAACCGATCGACGGATGTCCAGCCATGAACAACGCAACACTACGCCGTGCCGCCTCCCAACCCGCCCGTCCGGCGCCGCCGATTGACGCGGTCGCCGCCTCCGGCCTCAATCGCGTCATCGACTATTCCAATGCGGCCCTGATTGCCGAGCTCAGGCGGGTCGCGGCGATCGTCGAGGGCCATTTCTCGATGACGACCTATAAGCCGCATGCCCGCATCCATTCCGCCACCGTCGTCGTCCGCTTCGGCAGTTGGCGCGCCGCGCTCAAGAAGGCGGGGCTGAGCCGGCGCTGTCTGCCGCGGCGCAAAGGCGCGCGCCATACCTGGGAAAGTTGCCACGCCAACATGGAAAAGCTGTTTCGCCATTACGGCCGCGCGCCGACCGCGAAAGAGACCGACAAATGGCCCTCGACCGTGGGCAGCGGCACTTATTTTCAGCGTTTCCGCAACTGGCGCAACATGCTCGCGGCTTTCGTCGCCTACCGCAACGGCGACACGGATGCCTGGCCGATGCCGGGCTCGCGGCCCGGCAAGGCGCAGCGCTGCTCGGCCTATTGCAACGCCCAGCGCATCGCGCTCGACCGGCGCAAGCGCAGCGACGACGCAAAGCGCGCGGCCGAGGAAGCCGAGATGGGCCTGCCCGGCCCGGCGACGATCAGCGGCCTGCTGCGCTATCGCGTGCTGGCGCGCGACGAATTCCGCTGCGTTGCCTGCGGCGCCAGCCCGGCCAACACGGCGGGCGTCAAGCTCCATGTCGATCACAAAATCCCGCGCGCCAAGGGCGGCCGGACGGTGATCGACAATCTGCGCACGCTGTGCGTCCAGTGCAATGTGGGGAAGGGGGCGGAGATGGTATGAGGACGGATTTGCCCCGTAGCCGGCCCCCGTAGCCCGGCCCGGTGACTCCGGCCCGAACGAAATCCACGGCCCGGAAGACGCGAAAGGGACAAACGTCATGCGTTCGTCGTTTCGATGGATCGGTGCGGCATGGATGATTGCGAGCACCGCGGGCCTCGCGCACGCTCAAACTGAGGCGTCGGGGACAGGGCTTATGACAGCGGCCGAATTGTTCCAGCGGCTGAAGGCGGCGCTGGGTGCGTATGGGACGCTGTTCGAAGAGCTCGGCAAAGTGCCGGGGTTGCTCGATGCCTCGGCCGAGGGCGGCCGCGGCCCTGGCGGGTTCATCCTGCTGCTTGTCGCCGCGGTCGTTGGTCTGTTCGCATTGGAACGCGGGGTCGGGGCCGCCGCTGCTCCTTTGCGCCGGCGCCATGCGACACGGCTCGCCGCGCCGCATGCCGGCGTCCCGCAGTCCGGCGCGCCGTCACCCTACGGCACGCTGCTGCTGCTCGCGGCACTCGATGCGCTGGCGCTCGCCGCGCTATGGATCGCGGCGCAGATCCTGCAAAATGCCGGGCTGGCCGCGAATGAGGGGCAAACGCGGCTCGCCGGCCTCACGCTGACGGCGTTCTATTTCTGGCGGCTCTATCTTCTGATTTTTCGCGTCTTGCTGCGTCCGGACTTACCCGCGGCGAGGCTGGTACCGCTCGACGACGGCGACGCCCGAACGATCTATCGCTGTCTCGCGGTGTGGACGGCGCTGCCGTTGATCGGCGGTGTCTGGGTGCCATTCCTGCTGTCGATCCCGGTGCCGCGCGCGGCTGCGCAGGCCGCCATGCTGCCCAACGGAGTGCTGTATGCCGGCCTTTTCGTCGCGTGCATCGTCGTGGCGCGTCACGCCGTCGCCCGCTGGCTTGGCACTCTCGTCGGCACGGGCGCCCACCACGCGCTCAAGCGCGAGGTCGCGAATTACTGGTGGTGCGGCGGCATCGTCTTCGTGCTCATTCAATGGCTCGCCCAGGCGAACGGCGTTCTATCGGGCCGGTCTTCGGTGGTTTACGGATTGACCCAGACACAGACGCTGATTTTTCTCTTGCTGCTGTTCGAGACGCTGATTTGCTACGCCGTGCGCGGCACGACGGCTGCGGATGCGACGGGCGAGCCGCGTGCGCTCGACGTTGTGGCGCGTTGCTTGCGGCTTGCGGCGCGGCTTTATTTCATCATCGCGTTCGCGGACATCTGGGTCGTCAATGTCCTGGCCCTGGTGTCGCCGGCGCAGTGGGACAAGCAGCAGGCCGGCGTGCTAACGGCGGGCTTGGCGCTCTACAGCGCCTACGTCATTTGGCACGCGGCCAAATACCGGATCGATTTGTACTTGGTGCGTAACAGGGTGGCGGCCACCGGTTTCGCCGCCAACTCCGACGGCGATGACGACCAGCCGCCGCCGACCGCTTCCCGCCTGCGCACGCTGTTGCCGTTGCTGCGCGTCGTGCTGGCGACGGTCATTATCGTTGTCGCCGGCTTGACCGCGCTCTCGGAGCTTGGCGCCAACATCACGCCGCTGATCGCCGGCGCGTCGATCTTGGGCCTCGCGATCTCCTTCGGCAGCCAGAGCCTCGTCAAAGACATCGTGTCGGGCGTTTTCTATCTTGCCGAAGATGCGTTTCGCGTTGGCGAATACATCAACTCCGGCAAGGTAAAGGGGATCGTCGAAGGATTCACAATCCGCTCGGTGCGATTACGCCATCAGAACGGCCAGCTCCATATCGTGCCCTTCGGCCAACTGGGCTCGATCACGAATTTCAGCCGCGACTGGACGACGGTGAAGTTCAACCTGCCGATGGCGCGCGCGACCGATGTCGAGGCATTGCGCAAGGCGACCAAGAAGGTCGGCCAGGAAATGATGGACGATCCGCTGATCGCCAAGGACGTGCTCGTGCCATTGAAGATGCAGGGCATCGCCGACATTAAGGAGAATTCGCTCATTGTGCGCTTCAAGTTCACCGCCAAGCCGACCAATCCGAGCTACATCCAGCGCCAGGCGGTCAAGCGCATGTACGAAGCATTTCCGAAAAAGGGCTTGCGCTTCGCCGATGCCACCGTCTCCGTGCAATCGGTCGGCGGCGCGCCATCGGATGCGGCGGCCGCGGCGCTCGCCGCGTCGGCCGGCGTAACGCGCGGCTAGGCCGGCTGAGCGAAGGCACGACGCCGTTGTCCTTATCGGCACTGGCGCGCCGGTACATACGGCGGACGAGAATCGCTAGGTGGCGTTCACCAGCTTCATCGTGCATCCGGCAAGCAGGCGCGCATGCGGGCTGGCCGGCCCGGTCACCCGGGTGACAGATTTCATGCGGTGGGCAAACTCAAATCGATCCGTCGCCCCGGCGAAGGCCGCGGACCGGGTGCGCGGAAGGATGGATTGGGCGCATTTCGGACCGGCATGTCCACCGCGCCCGGCAGCACGCGCTTTGTGACGAAGACGGCGAGATCTTGCGCGAAACATCCCGGCGCTTCCCAATGGGGCGCGTGGCCGATCGTGGGATAGACGCGCAATTGCGCGTTCGGAATCGCGCGCGCCAGCGCGTCCTGATCGGCGCGCGGCGCGAAGGCGTCGCGCAGGCCCCAAATGATTTCCGCCGGCGCCGCGATCGTGCCGAGGTCGGGCGTGCAATCGTCCGCCATCAAGCCGGCGAGCGCTTCGCGCCAGATACAGGCGGGCAGCTTGCGGCTCTCCTCGACGAGCCCCGCCAGAATGTTTGGCGCGACCGGGCCGGCGAGCGTGGCGCACCGAAAGTCGCGCACGAAGCCGGGATCGACCGGATCGGCGAGGCCGGCCACGGCGCGCTGAAGTTCGCGCAACGCCGCGTTGCCGCGGCAGCGGCGGAACGCGCCGACCAGCATGAGGCCGAGCGTGCGCCCGGAATGGTCGATGGCGAAGCGCTGGGCGATCGCGGCGCCCATCGAATGGCCGACGATGACGGCGCGCGGGATCGCCAACCGGTCCATGAAATCGCGCAGATCGGCGGCGAAGTCGGCCGGCCGATAGCCGGCAACCGGCCGGCCCGAATTGCCATGGCCGCGCTGGCTCAACGCGATGACGCGCAGCGAGTCCGGCAAATGCGACATCGCGCATTCGAAAGCGCGCCATGAATTGGCGTAGCCGTGCAGCAGGATGACCGGAATGCCGTCGCGCGGGCCGCGCTCGGCATAGTGCAGCGTCAGGCCGATGGGCAGCGTGACCGACCGCAGTGTCGTTTTCGCCATAAGCCTGTTCCCCTGTTGCGCCGGCGGCGCGGCGCTACGCGGCGTTCGCCAGCGTCGCCGCGCGTCCGGCAAGCAAGCGCGCATGCGGGCTGGTCGGCTTGACGGCGACACGTTCGGCGGCGAGGGCGGCGGCGAGCGCGGTTTCGCCGGCGCGGAACGCGGCTTCGATCAAGGTGAGATCGAGCAGGTCGCGCTGCGCGTGGCTGCCGCCGAAGCGCGCCGCCTTGTTGCGCAACGGGCGCAGCAGGCGCACGGTTTCGCCATAGTCGCGGTCGCCGAAGGCCTTGATCGCGCGCGCCGCCGGATAGCCGATCTCGCCGGTGAATGCGCGATTGTCGCCTGAGCCTTGCGCGATCGCTTCGGCATGCGTGTCGAGCACGGCCGCGGCGAGCGCGTCGCGGCCGGCGCCGACGAAGGCCATCATGGCGTGCGCGTCGTTGAACGCGTAGTGGCCGGCATCGGCGAAGGGCGCCCAATTGTCGGCAAGGTCGCTCCAGCGCGCGCCGACATCGATGCCGCGCAAATGCAGCCGCCACAGCAGGGACGAAGCGTCGAGCATGTCGATTGCGATCTTCGACCGGCCGCCATAGATCGGTCCGTCGAACAGGGCGAGGACTTCGGCGATGTCGCCGAGATCGAGATGATAGAGCGCCAGATGCCACCAATTGTGGACGCAGAAAAAGCTCTCCCGCGTCCAGGCCTCGGGGTTGGCGCGCATCCAGGCGATGCCGTCGCGCTGGCGGCCCTGCATTTCCATGACATGGGCGACCGCGTGCTGCGCCCAACCGTCGCGCGGCTCGAGCTCGACGGCCTTGCGCCCGGCGCTTTCGGCGCCGGCATAGTCCGCCATTTCCTCGAGGCCGAAGGCGTGCATGCCGAGCATGGCGTGATAGCCGGGCATGGCTGGCGACCAAGCAGGCAGGGCGCGCGCGATGCGGTCGCGCAGCATGCGCGCCTCGCCGGTGAAGAAATCGATCTGGTGGCCGACTTGCAGCGCGAGCGCGTCGCGCGGATGCTCGATCGCGATATCTTCGAGGGCGCGCCCGGCGTCGTGCCAGCGGCCCGCGCCGAGATGGCCGAGCGCCGCAAGATGGGCGCGCTCGCTTGCGGTCGCGGATAACTTGCTGGCGGCGGCGTGAATGTCGCGTGCCAACGCCGTGGGCTCGGGCTCGGTGCTGAGCGCCAGCAGATAGGCCTTGCAGGCATGGGCCATGACGAAATCCGGGCTGGCGGCGAGCGCGCGGTCGAGCGTGGCAACCGGATCGCCGATATAGCAGCGGAATTGCCGCAGCGCGGTTTCGTAGTCGGCGAGGCTCGCCGCGCTGGCGCCGCTCAACGCATGGCCGTGGGAATCTTTGAGCATCGGATGAACTCCTGACATTGCTTGGCGACGATCGGCAGCCGCGCCGCGCTCGGCGCCCGCATTCCTCGGAATGGCGGCGCGAACGCGGTTTGGCGTGAGTTATACCGCTCACGGCCGCGAAATATCTTCGCGCCTGGGGACGGAGGCGACAAGGCGGCCGGGAGGGGCGCCGCCGGTCGGCTGTGATGCGGTGCGGCACAAATCGCCGAAATCGCCCGCTTATTCAAACGGGATTTTCTAAGGCCGATCATTAGGCGGGCTAATGGGTTCGGGCGCGATGCTGGCCAGAGACCGGGCGTTCGGCTTATCTTGCGCGACGATCGGGTGTTTCAGCCAAGGGAGCGACCATGACGAAATCGGTTGGCGATCGGTGCCGGGCTGGCGCGGGTTTATCGAGGCTGTTCGGTTCTATGTTGGTCGCGGCGCTGATGGTCGCCGCGAGCCCGGTTCGCGCCGAGATGCCGCCCGCGTGCGCGCCGCAATTCGGCGCCGCCGCGCAATCAACAATGCCGGGCGAGGCGGCCGGGCAGCCGGCGTGGCGCGCGGCGTTGGACCTGCTCGAACGGGCATCGAGCCACGGCGGCGCGGGCCGGCAATATGCCGATCAATGCGGCGGCACGAATTTCGCCTGCGAAGAGCCGACGCCGGCGTGCTGGTTCAACGCCGGCATGCAGCGCTATTTCTGCTGCCCGCGCGGCTCGACCGGCTGCGCCCATCCGCAGCATAGCTGGTGCTGCGCGCCAGGCTCGGCATGCTCCGCCGTCCAGCTCGGCGGTTGCCGGCGGCTGTAAGCTGGCGCTACTCGTAGAATTTCGGCGCGCGCTCGATGCGGGCGGTGTTCGCCTTGTCGTGGCCGATCCAGAGTTGCGCCTTGTGTTCGTCCATCAACGCCTTGACGCGGTCGAGCGAGGCGAGCGAGGCGGCCTTGTCGAAGTTGAACGACGGTATGATGCGGCGCTCCCAGCTGATTTGCAGATGGACGAGATCGCCCGAGAAAATCAGCGATCCGGTTTTGGCGAGCTTGAGCAGCAGCACTTGATGGCCGGGCGTGTGGCCCGGCGTCGAGATCAGGCGCACGGTGCCGTCGCCGAACACGTCGTGGTCGCCTTCGAGCTTGACCACCTCCTGCCCGGCGGCGAACGGCGTCGCGATGAGCTTGAGCGCGGCCTCGTGCTCGAGCCGCTGCATCAAGACCTTGGATTTGCCGAACAGCTTGAGGTTGCCGACATGGTCGCCATGCGAATGCGACACGGCGACGAAATCGATGCGGTCGAGCTTGACGCCGAGGCTTTCGAGCTGGGCGGCCAGGGTCTTGTCGCGGAACATGACGATGGCGCCGTTCGCCGTCGTGACGCCGTCGCGGCTTTCGGCGATCACGTCGGGCACGCCGGTTTCCCACAGCAGCGTGCCGCGCTCGTGCTGGATGAGCGCGCAATTGTTCGACAGCTCGACCGGCTGGCCGACATTGATGTCCGGCGTCCAGCGCGACTGGTCCTTGCCGATCTGGCGGCCGCAATCGAGCATGTAGAGCCGCTTGATGCCGGCGGCTTGTGCCGCTGAAAGAAAGGCGCAGGCCAGCATGACGCCGGCCGCGGCGGCGATGCTCGTGGTGAGTTGAACGTCTCATGGCAGAACCCCTTTTGTTGGTGAAATCGCTTCCGGTAAGCGTGGCAGCCTAGGTCTTTCGCCCGGTGAGGCGCGGTAAATTTCCGTTGAACAGGCCGGCCTGTGACGACCGTCACAGGTGCGCACACTGAAATGTGCGACTGTGTCCCTCGATCCAAGGTTGGGTCTTTGACTAGACCAGCCACGCCGAGCACTCGGCTTCCCAGGCGGCCCGCCCTCACCGGCGGGCCGCTTTATTGCGGGCAACAGGCCTCCGCTGCACGCGCTCGATTGACGAGCATCAAGGCGAATTTCGCGGGGTTGTCCTTGATTATTTTAAGTTGCCGAAAAAGGATATCCGTCGGGATGACGCCGCAGACCGAATCGCCGGGCAGAAAAGATGTTGAGGCCATCCTCGAGATCGGCGCCGCCCGGCGCCGCTTTTGGAGCTGGCGCAACGGCGCTTGGGCAGCGGGCGCGGCTCTCGTTCTCATCGCCGTCTATTTGCTGTTTGCTGGGGACGGCGCCGGAAACGGACTGCGCTTCGTGACCGAACCGGCGACGCGCGGCAATCTAAGCGTGGTCGTGACCGCGACCGGGACCGTGCAGCCGACCAACAAGGTCGACGTTTCGAGCGAACTCTCGGGCACGGTGCGCCGCGTGCTCGTCGATTACAACAGCATCGTGAAGAAGGGCCAGATTCTCGCCGAACTCGATACCGACAAGCTCAATGCCGCCGTCGAGAACGCGCGCGCCAAGCTCGCCGTCGCCAAGGCGCGGCTCGCCGAGGCGGAGGCGACGGTCGATGAGAAATTCCGCGAATACGAGCGCAAGAAGACGCTGACCGAACGGCAAGTGTCATCGGTCCAGGATCTCGACGCCGCCCGCGCCGCGCATGAGCGCGCCGTGGCCGGCGTGGCGAGCGCGCGCGCCGAAATCGGCGTCGCCGAAGCCGATCTGAAGCTCAGCGAAACCAACCTCGCCAAGGCGTGCATCTGCTCGCCCATCGACGGCGTCGTCCTGCGGCGCAATGTCGATCCGGGCCAGACCGTCGCTGCCTCGCTCCAGGCGCCGGTCCTGTTCTCGATCGCCGAGGATTTGAAGCAGATGGAGCTTCAGGTCGATGTCGACGAAGCCGATGTCGGCGCGGTGCGCGAAGGGCAGGCCGCGGTGTTTTCGGTCGATGCCTTTCCCGAGCGCCGCTTTCCCGCGCGGCTCCGCATGCTGCGCTACTCATCGGAAACGATCCAAGGCGTCGTGACCTACAAGGCGGTGCTCAGCATCGACAATGCCGAGCTGCTGCTGCGCCCCGGCATGACCGCCACCGCGGAAATCAAGATCAAGGATGTCACCGGCGCGGTCTTGGTGCCGAATACCGCGCTGCGCTTTACGCCGCCGGCCGCCAACGCCGGCGCGGACAATCGCAGCTTCATCCGGCGTCTCTTGCCGGGCCGGCCGCCGTCGCGCCCGGCGGGGCCGCGCGACGAGGCCGGGCCGAACCGCCAAGTGTGGATCCTGCGCGACGAGGCGCCCGTCGCCATCCGCGTTGTGACCGGCGCCACTGACGGGCGCCGGACCGAGATCGTGAACGGCGCGATCGCGCCCGGTCAGATAGTCATCGTCGATGCCGTCGCGCCGCGGCGCTGACGGGGCGGACGTGTCGGCCTCCGGCAGCCAGGACGCGCGGCTCATCGAGCTCAAACGCGTCACCAAGACCTACGGCGCCGGCGCCGCCGTGGTGTCGGCGCTCGCCGGCATCGATCTCGTCATCGGCGAGGGCGAGTTCGTCGCCATCATGGGGCCCTCAGGCTCGGGAAAATCGACTGCCATGAACGTGATCGGCTGCCTCGACGTGCCGAGCTCGGGCGACTATCGCTTCCGCCACATCGAAGTGGGGCGGCTCGATCGCCGCCGGCGCGCGTTGTTGCGCCGGCATTTTCTGGGCTTCGTGTTTCAAGGCTTCAATCTGCTGCCGCGAACCAGCGCGATCGAGAATGTCGAATTGCCGCTGATCTATCGCGGCCTGCCGCTGGCCGAGCGGCGCCGGCGCGCGAGCCGCGCGCTCGCCCGCGTCGGCCTTGCCGGCCGCGAGCGGCACGCGCCCAACGAGCTGTCGGGCGGGCAGCAGCAGCGCGTCGCCATCGCCCGCGCGATCGTGACCGAGCCCGCCGTGCTGCTGGCCGACGAGCCGACCGGCAATCTCGACACGCGCACCGGGCGCGAGATCATGGACCTGCTCACCGAACTCAACCGCGACCAGGGCATCACGGTCATCATGGTCACGCACGAAGCGGACATGGCCGCCTATGCGCGGCGCGTCGTCGGTTTCCTCGACGGCCGCATCGAGCGCGATACGGCCGCGTGATGCTGTACGAAACCGTCAAGCTCGCCCTGCAGGCCATCCGGCGCAACGCCCTGCGCTCGATCCTGACCGTGCTCGGCATCGTGATCGGCGTCGGCGCCGTCATCGCCATGGTGACGATCGGCAACGGCACGACGGCCAAGGTTGCCGCCGATCTCGCCAAGCTGGGCAGCAATTTGTTGTCCGTCCGCCCGGGTCAGTTCGGACCGGGCCGCGCGAGCGCCGAGGCGAAGCCGTTCAACACGCGCAACGTCGAGGCGATCCGCGCCCAGCTCGGCGGCATTCGCGCCGTGGCGCCGGCGGCGCAGAAGTTGGTCACCGTCGTCTATGGCTCGGAAAGCCGCAACACGCTGGTCACGGGCACGGACAACGCTTTTTTCGTTACCCAGGATTGGTCGCTGGCGCTCGGCCGCTTGTTTCTCGACAGCGAGCTGCGCGGCGGCCGCGCCGCCTGCATCCTGGGCCAGACCGTGAGCGGCAAACTGTTCGGCCGCGCCGCGGCGACCGGCGTCACGATCCGGGTCAAGAACGTCGCCTGCGAAGTGATCGGCGTTCTCGCCGCCAAGGGGCAATCGAGCTTCGGCACCGATCAGGACAACGTCATCTTGTTGCCGATCCGCGCCTTCCAGCGCCGTATAGCCGGCAACACCGACATTGCTACGATCTACGTTTCGGCCGAGACGGCGGGCCAAACCGCGAAAGTGCAGGCCGACATCGAGCGGCTCTTGCGCGAGCGCCGCGGCATAGCCGCCACCGCGGAAGACGATTTCTCGGTCCGCGACATGACCCAGATCGCCGCGACCCTGACCGGCACGACGGCGATCCTCACGGCCCTGTTTGCCGCCGTCGCGGCGGTGAGCCTCCTGGTCGGCGGCATCGGGATCATGAACATCATGCTCGTTTCGGTCACCGAGCGGACGCGTGAGATCGGCATCCGCCTGGCGATCGGCGCGCTCGAGCGTCAAGTGCTGCTGCAGTTTCTCGTCGAGGCCGTCGTGTTGTCGATCTTCGGCGGCACGATCGGAATTCTGTTCGGCCTCGGGCTGGCGGCGCTGGTCACCCAAATTCTCGATGTGCCGCTGGTTCTCGATTGGTCGATCGTGCTGATCGCGTTCGCCTTCTCGGTGCTGGTCGGCGTCGTGTTCGGCTATTTCCCGGCGCGGCGCGCGGCGCAACTCGATCCGATCGAGGCGCTGCGCCGCGAATAGGCGATTATCTCTGAGCCGCGCTTATGCCACCGCCGCGTCCACCGCCGCGCCGAGGCGCGCCACGATCTCGTCGAGGTCGCGCTCGGTGGCGATGAAGGGCGGCATGACCATGACGTGGTCGCCGTGGACGCCGTCGATGATGCCGCCCATCGGATAGATCATCAGCCCGCGCCGCATCGCCTCGGCCTTGACCTTGGCCCACATCATCGTGTCGGGCGCGAAAGGCCGCTTGCTGGCGCGGTCGGCGACGAGTTCCAAGGCGAGGAACAAGCCGCGGCCGCGGATGTCGCCGACATGGCGATGATTGCCGAAGCGCTCGGTCAGCGCGTCGTGGAGATATTTCCCCAACGCGCGGACGCGGGCGAGCAGGGCGGGATCGGCGATCTGCTTGAGCGCGGCGCGGCCGGCGGCGCAGGCGACCGGGTTGGCGGCATAGGTGTGGCCGTGCTGGAAATAGCCGGCGCCGTCGCGGATCGTGTCGGCGATGGTTTCGCGGATGAGCAGGGCGCTTACCGGCTGGTAGCCGGCGCCCAGGCCCTTGGCGAGCACGAGCAGATCGGGCGCCACGCCGTCCTCTTCGCAAGCAAAAAGATAGCCGGTGCGCCCCATGCCGCACATGATCTCGTCGAGGATGAGCAACACGCCGTGCGCGTCGCAAATCTCGCGGATGCGCCGCAAATAGCCGGGCACCGCCGGCGCCGCGCCGAGCGTCGCCCCCACCACCGGCTCGCAAATGAAAGCCGCGACCTTGCCCGGCCCGATCTCGCGAATGGCTTGTTCCAGTTCGTCGGCGACGCGCCGGCCATAGGCTTCCTCGGTTTCGGCGGGGAGGCGGTCGCGATAGGCGTAGCACGGCGCTATGTGGCGGACGTTTTCCAGCAGCACGGGCTCATAGGGTTTGCGCCGGGCCGGATTGTAGCCGGCCGAGAGCGCGCCGAGCGTGTTGCCATGATAGCTCTGGCGCCGGGCGACGATCCATTTGCGCTCGGTCTCGCCGCGCTCGAAGAAATATTGCCGCGCCAGCTTGATCGCGGCTTCGACCGCCTCGGAGCCGCTCGAGACGAAAAACACATGGCTGAACGGCGCCTTGAGACGGTCGCGGGCGGCGGCGGTCAGCTCGTCGGCGAGCTTCTCCGCCGGCTCGTTGGAAAAAGCCGAGTAGACTGCGTAGGAAATCTTGTCGAGCTGCGCCTTGATCGCATCGATCATCGGCTTGTTGGAATGGCCGAGGCACGACACGGCGGGGCCGCACGAGCCGTCGATATAGGCCTTGCCGGCGGCGTCGTAGATCACGATGCCATCGCCGCGCACGGCGATGGGGAACTCGCTCTTGAGATGGTGATTGAAGATTCGGGTCATGGCTCGGCCGCGCGATTTCGCTGGAAGTCGCCGCCATCTTTGCGGGATGCGGGGATCGATGCAAGCGCGGCGGCAAAATTGACATTCGCGTAAAATCCGCCCACTCTTCGCATCGATGGCACGGAGCGAGGCGGTGTCGGCGGAAGCGATTGCCCTCAAGGCGCGGGTCGACGATCTCTACGCCCGCTATGCCGACACGATCTGCGACGGCAAGATCGCGGCGTGGCCCGATTTTTTCACCGAGCAATGCCACTATCTCGTCATCCCGCGCGGCAATTACGAGCGCGGCATGAAGCTCGGGCCGATGTTCGCCGAAACGCGCGGCGGCCTGATCGACCGCGCGACCGCGATCGAGAACGCGCTGGTCTACGCGCCGCGCGCGCTGTGCTACGTCGTCGGCAGCATCCGAATCGTCGCGCAGGCGGCGGGCGCCATTTCGACGCGCAGCATGTTCGCCGCCTATCACACGCTGGCCGGGCGCGACACCGAGCTGCTCATGGCAGGGCGCAGCTTCGACAAGCTCGCAGCCGAGGGCGACGCGCTGAAATTCGCCGAGCGCGTCGTCGTGTTCGACACCGAGCTGATCCCCGGCGCGCTGATTTTCCCGATGTAGCCCGCAGCCAAGCGAGGACGCCGATCATGGACACGTTGCACGCCGAACCCGCGGCGCCCCGCGCCTGGCCCACCGCCGACACCTCGCGCATTCCGCTGTGGATTTACAGCGACGGCGACAATTACCGCCGCGAGCTCGAGCGCATATTCTACGGCCGGCAATGGAGCTTCGTCGGCGTCGATTGCGAAATTCCCAATCCCGGCGACTACAAGCGCGCGACGATCGGCGAGCGCTCGGTGCTCATGGTGCGCGACAAGGACGGTTCGATCAACGTCCTGCTCAACAGTTGCGCCCATCGCGGCACCGAGGTGTGCCAGAAGCCGTTCGGCAGCGGCGCCATCCTGCGCTGCCCCTATCACCAGTGGAGCTACGACTTCAAAGGCAATCTCCAGGGCGTGCCGTTCCGGCGCGGCGTCAAGGGCCAGGGCGGCTTCGCCGAGGATTTCGATCCGGCGCAGCACGGCTTGAAGCGCCTGAAATGCGAAACCGTCAACGGCGCCGTCTTTGCCACCTTCGATCACGCGGCGCCGAGCTTCGCCGACTATATCGGCCCGGTGATGATGCGCTACCTGAAGCGCGTGTTCAGCGGCAAGAAGCTCAAGGTGCTCGGCTACCAGCGCCAGCGCCTGCGCGGCAACTGGAAGCTGTACATGGAGAACATCAAGGATCCGTACCACGCGACGATCCTGCACGTGTTCCTCATCAGCTTCGGCATATACCGCATCGACCAGATCGGCGTCACCGAACAGGACGAGGCGACCGGCGCGCATTGCGTGTTCGCCTCGATGCGCAACAACCGCGCCGACACCAAGGGTGCCGAGGAAATGGCCTCGCTCAAATCCGATTACGAGCTGCGCGATCCGCGCATGGTGATCCCGGTCAAGGAATTCCCCGACGACATTTCGATCATGATCCAAACCCTGTTCCCGAGCCTCGTCGTGCAGCAGCAGACCAACAGCCTGCAACTGCGCTACATCATTCCGCTCGGGCCGGACGCGTTCGAACTGTCATGGACCTATCTCGGCTATGCGGACGACGACGAGGCGATGACCTTGCGCCGGCTGCGCCAGGCCAATCTCACCGGCCCGTCGGGCTATGTCTCGATCGACGACAGCGAGGTGATGGAATTCAGCGGCGCCGGCGTGCGCCCCAATCCCGGCGGCGCCGCGGTGCTGGAACTCGACGGCAAGAGCCCGTGGCCGCCCAAGGAGCGCCACATGGTCACCGAATCGGCGATCCGCGGCTTCTATCACGAATATCGCAAGGTGATGGGGTATTAGCGCGGCGGCCGCAAGGAACGATCGATCGATGCATCGGAGGGGCTGCGCGCGCCCTGTTTCCGCCGGGCACGATGGTTGCGCATTGCATCGCCAGGGCGCGCGCAGCGCGCCCCTACGCAATATGCGGCGTTCATTCCTTGGGGTCGGCGGAATTACCGCGGCGGCGGGGCGGCATTGTCCTCCGGCAGCTTCGGCGCCTTTTCCGGCAGCAGGCCGCCGGGGAAGCGCTGGAGCACGACAATGAGCAGCAGGCCGACGAGGAATTGCCGGAGATAGGCGACGCGCAGGCCGAGTTCGGACGGCAATTGGCTCGACAGCAGCTCGGTCGCGGTCCACAGCAGCCAGACGACGACCGAGCCCAGGATGGCGCCGCGATTGTTGCCGCTGCCGCCGGCGATCAGCATGACCCAGACCAGGAACGTGGCGAGCAGCGGTTCGGTCGCGTCGGGCGACAGCACCTTGAGAAAATGCGCGGTGAGCGCGCCGCCCAGGCCCATGATGGCGGAGCCGATGACGAAGGCGTGCAGGCGGAATTTCTCGATGTCCTTGCCCATCGCCGCCGCCGCCATTTCGTTGTCGCGAATCGCGCGCATGACGCGGCCCCAGGGCGATTGCCGCACGCGCTCCATGAAAAGATAGACGACGGTGACGATGCCGATGATGAGCAGCAGGCCGACGATCTGGTTCCACGGCGCGGCAAGGTGCTCGAACGGTTTCGGGATGCCCTTGATGCCGTTGACGCCGCCGGTGAGCTTCTCCTCGTTGCGCGTGACGAGGCGGATGATTTCGGCGATGCCGATGGTGGCGATGGCGAGATAGTCGCTGCGCAGGCGCAGGCAGATGCGGCCGACGACCCAGGCGACGGCGGCCGAGGCGATCAGGGCCGCGAACCAGCCGAGCGGCATCGGCAGCTCGAAGCCGACATTGTGCTCGGGCGCCGGCGCCGCGGTCAGGATCGCGCTGACATAGGCGCCGACGGCGAAGAATCCGGCGATGCCGACATTGAACAGGCCGGTCATGCCCCAATTGAGATTGAGGCCGAGCGTCAGCACCGCGTAGATCCCGGCCAGAGACAGCAGATAGATGAAATAAAGCAGCAGGCCGCCGATTTCCATCACATCACCTTGCCGCGCAGCAGGCCTTGCGGGCGCCAGATCAGCATCAGAATCATGATGGCGAAGGCGAGGCCGGTCTTGTACCCGGGCGGCACCAGGGGCTGGTCGCCGAACAGCGGATAGGACGAAAGCTCCTCGACGAAGCCGATGACGAAACCGCCGAGGATCGCGCCATAGGGCCGGCCGAGCCCGCCCAGGATGGCGGCGGCGAAGATCGGCAGCACCATGTCCCAGCCCAGAGTCGGCTTCACCTGCGTGTCGAGCGCGATCAGCACGCCGGCGGCCGAGGCGAGCACGGCGCCGACGATCCAGGTCCAGGCGATGACGCGCTCGGTGTTGATGCCGGTGACGCGCGCCAGATCGGCGTCGTCGCTCATCGCCCGCATCGCCTTGCCGATCTTGGTGCGCGTCAGCAGAAAATGCATCCAGGCGACGAGCGCCACGGTGACGCCGAAGATGATGAGATGCTTGTTGCGCAAGCGCAGCGGCTCGGCCCATTCGAGCGGCGGCTCGATGCCGGTTTCGTAGGGCTCGGGCTGCACGCCCCAGATCAGCATGATCGCCGACCGGATCATCAGCGCCACGCCGAACGAGGCGATGACGACGACGATCGGGCGGAAGCGGCGGAACGGCTTGAACACCAAAGCGTCGATGCCGAGCGACATGCCCGCCGTGGCGACGATGGCGAAGGGCAGTGCCGCCAACGGCGGCACGTCCAGCAGCGTCACTGCCGCATAGCCGATATAGGCGCCGAACGTCATGAAGTCGCCATGGGCGAAATTGGCGAAGCGCAGGATCGAATAGAGCATCGAGATGCCGATGGCGCCCAGCGCATAGATGCTGCCGATGATGAAGCCGGGCACGAGGTAATTGTTGAAAAACTCGATCATCGCTCAACCGCCGAGGAACGAGGCCGCGACTTCGCGGTTGGCGAGCAACGCGGCGCCGGTATCGGCGAAGCGGTTCTCGCCGGTGGCGAGCACGTAGCCGCGATGGGCGAGGGCGAGCGCCTGCTTGGCGTTCTGCTCGACCATGAGGATGCCGACGCCGCTCTTGTTGATGGCGCGGATGCAGGCGAAAATTTCCTCCATGGCGCGCGGCGAAAGCCCCGCCGTCGGCTCGTCGAGCAGCAGCAGCGCGGGCTCGACCATGAGCGCGCGGCCGACCGCGAGCATCTGGCGCTGGCCGCCCGAAAGCTCGCCCGCGACCTGCCCGCGCTTTTCGGCGAGCGGCGGGAACAGGCCGTAGATCTTGTCGTAAACCGCTTTCGGCGTCGCGTTGCGCACATAGGCGCCCATTTCGAGATTTTCCTGCACCGAGAGCGAGGGAAACACGTTGCGCTCCTGCGGCACATAGGCCATGCCGCGGCGCACCCGCGCATCGGGCATCAGGCGCGTCACGGCCTCGCCCTTGAAGGCGACGCTACCCTGGCGCAGCGCGACGAGGCCGAACACGGCTTTCATCGCGGTCGATTTTCCGGCGCCGTTCGCGCCGATGATGACGACGATCTCGCCTTCATCGACGGCGAACGACACGCCTTTGAGGATATCGGCCGCGCCATAGCCGCCCACCATTGCGTCGGCCACGAGCATCATGCCGCTTCGCTCTTGGTACCGCCGCCGAAATAAGCTTCGATCACGCGCTCGTCGCGGCGGATATCGGCCATCTTGCCCTGGGTCAGAACCGTGCCCTGCGCCATGACGATGACCGGATCGGCGAGGCGCGCGATCAGGTCCATGTCGTGCTCGATGACGAAAAACGTGTAGCCGCGCTCGCGGTTGAGGCGCTCGATCGCGGTCGCGATCTCGGCGAGCAGGGTGCGGTTGACGCCGGCGCCGGCTTCGTCGAGCAGCACGACCTTGGGATCGGTCATCATCGTGCGCCCCAGTTCGAGCAGCTTCTTCTGGCCGCCGGAAAGATTGCCGGCGAGCTCGTATTTGACCGGGCCGAGGCGGAGAAAATCGACGACTTCCTCGGCGCGCTTGCGGATTTCGCGATCTTGCGCCTGCACTTCGCGCCAGGCGAGGCACGCCGCCAGCAGCAACTCGCCCTTTTGCCGCGCCGGCACGACCATCAGGTTTTCCAGCACCGGCATGTGCGAAAATTCCTGCGCGATCTGGAAGGTGCGCACCAGGCCGAGCGCGAACAGTTCGTGCGGCTTCTTGCCGGTCACGTCGGCGCCGTCGAGCAGGATATGGCCGGCGGACGGCGCGAAGACTCCGGCGATGGTGTTGAACAGCGTCGATTTGCCGGCGCCGTTGGGGCCGATCAAGCCCGTGATCGAGCCCTTGGCGACGTCGAGCGAACAGTCGCGCACCGCCTTGATGCCGCCGAAGGATTTCGAGACGTTGCGCACCGAGATCATGGGATCAGTCTAACGGCGCGGGCGCGGCGATCAATCGGCGGAGGCCGGATTTTTGCCGTTGACACGGGCCGCGCGGCGCCGTTCCGAGTGCCACGTGTAGATGCCGGCCGCGACGATGATCGCGGCGCCGGCCAAGGTCGGGGCATCGGGGAATTCGCCGAGCAGGACGAAGCCGGCGACGATCGCCCACAAGACGAGCGCGTAACTGTAGGGCTGCAACTGCGCCGCCGAACAGGCTTCGTAGGCCTTCATCAAGGTGTAGTGCGCAAAAACGCCGAGCACGCCGGTGACCAGCATCAGCGCGGCGCCGCGCGCGCCGATCGGCGCGATATAGAAGGGGCCGATGAAGCACAGGACGGCGAAGCCGACGGCGCCAGTCCACAGCAGCGTCGTCGCGGGCGTGTCATGCTTGCCGACCATGCGCACCATGGTTTGATAGATGCCCCAGGTCGCCGCCGCCGCGACCGGGATGATGTAGAACCATTCGACCGTGCGGAATCCCGGCCGGATGATGACGAGCACGCCGAGAAAGCCGACGCCGACCGCCGCCCACACGCGCCAAGCGGCATGTTCGCGCAGCAGCAGCGCCGAGAATATCAGCACGGTCAGCGGCGTCACCGCGGCGATGGCGTGCACGTCGCCGATCGGCATATAGCGGAAGGACAGGATGAAGGCGCCCATCTCGATCACGAGCATGAGGCTGCGGCCGAATTGCAGCCACGGGATTTTGCTGCGGATGGCGCCGCCGAGATTGCGCGGGCCGACCATGAAAATTCCGAACACAAAAATGAAGGCGAAGCGGATCCACAGCAGCAGGCCGAGCGGATATTCGCGCGACAGGATGCGCTGCACCGCGTCCATCAGCGCGAACAGGAACAGCGACAGCATCAGGAAGACGAGGCCGCGGAAAAAATCGTCGGCTTTCGGCGCCATGCGCTCGGACTTAGGCGAGCGCGGCGGCGATTTCGGCGCAGCGCGCCACCGGCGAAATGGCGCCGAGCGAGGCGATCGCCGTGTCGTGCAATTGCGGCGTGAAGGCGGCGCAGCCGTCGGCGAGCAGGATCGTCGAAAACTCCAACACGTGCGCGTGGCGCAAGGTCGAGGCGACGCCGCCATTGGTCACGATGCCGGCGACGATGAGCGTCTTGACTCCCGCCTTGCGCAGAACGAACTCGAGGCGCGATTGATGGAAGGCGGAGAACGCGATCTTCTCGATCTTGAAATCGACCGGCTGCAGCTCGTCGACGACGTCCTGACCCCAGCTTCCGGGCACGAAATCGCCCTTGGCGAGAAACGGGCGGATTTGCTTCAAATGCGGCGCGATGAAGGGTTCGCCGTTGCGCCCCGGCACCAGGGTGAACAGCGTCGCCAGCGTCCAGCCGCCCCAGCGCCGCACCGCGTCCGCGACCGGCGCGAGCCGCGCCGGCAGCGCCGCGATTTCCGGCGCGCTACAGCCGGCGCGGCCGTAGGCGCCCTTGGGATGCAGGAAATCGTTCTGCATGTCGCCGAGGACGAGGCAGGTTTCGGCGGGAATTCGTTTGCGTAGATCGAGAACGGCCATTGGTTGAGACAATTCCGTATCAGTTGCGGCGTAGGGGCGCGCTGCGCGCGCCCAGCGCGTGCAGGGCAGATCGGTCGTCGCGGTGGCACAAGGGCGCGCGCAGCGCGCGCCGACGGTATTGCCACCGGATCATATTTGCGGCCACTGGTGAAGGCTACGCATTGCGCTCCATGACGACATTGCCGAGCGCATCGACGCGCGCGCTCAAGCCGGGATCGACGAAAATCGTCGTGTCGGGCTGTTCGAGGATCGCCGGGCCGGCGATCTTGGCGCCGGCGGGCAATTCCAGGCGCGCGAAGACTGGCGCGTCTTGCCATGCGCCGCCGAGCCACAATTTGCGTACCCCGCGCCCAGCCTTGTCGATCGTATTCGCCGGATCGGGCTTGAGCGCCGAGAGATCGAAGGGCGGGCGGCGGCCGATGACGGCGACGCGCAGATTGAGGAAGCGCGCCGGCACGCCCTGCAGCAGGCGGCCATAGGAGCGCGTATAGGCGGCATCGAAGGCGGCGCGGATCGCGTCGCGCGTGACGCCGCTGCCGGCATCGCCGATGGCGAGCGCGAGTGGCACGGACACGGTGTGCGTTTGCCCGATATAGGACATGTCGCACTCGATCTGGACTTCGCGGCCGGCGAAGGTGACGCCGGCGCGGTCGAGCAGGCCGCCGCCCGCGCGCGCCATGGCGACGATTTCGCGGTCGAGCGCGGCGACATCGAGCGCGTCGAGCGGCCGGTTGAAGGTGCGGACGAAATCGTGGCGCATGTCGGCGATGAGGCAGCCGAGCGCGCTGGTGACGCCGGGATAGCGCGGCACCAGCGCCTGGGCGAGGCCGACATCGCGGATCAGCGCGCCGGCATGAAGCGCGCCGCCGCCGCCGAACGGCATGAGGGCGAATTGCTTGGGATCGTGGCCGCGCTCGATCGAGACCAGGCGGATCGCGCCCGCCATCAGCGAATTGGCGACGCGGATGATGGCCTCGGCCGCGGCCATGTCGTCGAGGCCGAGCGGTGCCGCGACATGCTTGCGGATCGCGCCCAGCGCCGCCGCGACATCGAGGCTGGCGAGCTTGCCGCCGATCGGGCGTTCGGCGTTGATGCGGCCGAGCACGACATTGGCGTCGGTGACGGTGGGCCGGTCGCTGCCCTTGCCGTAGCAGGCCGGGCCGGGATCGGAGCCGGCGGATTGCGGCCCGACCTGCAGCAAGCCGCCGCGATCGACCGCGGCGATCGAGCCGCCGCCGGCGCCGATCGTCGTCATCTCGATCATCGGCGTGCGCAGCACGAGGCCGAAATCGATCTTGGTTTCGGCCGCGAGCTTGCTCGCGCCGCCGACGATGAGCGCCACGTCGAAGGACGTGCCGCCGACATCGCCGGTGATGACGTTGGGAAATCCCGCCGCCTTGGCGATGTGCGCGCCGGCGATGACGCCCGCCGCCGGGCCGGACAGCGCGGTGCGGATCGGCCGCCGGCGCGCGGTCTCGACCGTCATCACGCCGCCGTTGGATTGCACGATGAGCAATTGGCCCTTGCTGCCGCCGGCGGCGAGGCGTTCTTCGAGCGAACCCACATAGGCGCCGACGACGGGTTGCAGATAGGCGTTGAGCGCCGTGGTCGAGGCGCGCTCGAATTCGCGGATCTCGGGCAGAATATCGGACGAGGCGTTGACGTAGTCGTTGGGCCACGCCGACTTGAGCGCGGCAAGCGCGGCGCGCTCGTTGGCGTCGTTGGCGTAGGCGTTGATGAAGAAGATCGCCACCGCCTGGGCGCCGCGCGCCAGCAGCGTTTCGGCCGCGCGCTTGACCTCCTCGGGATCGACCTGGGTGTGGATCGTGCCGTCGGCGAGCGTGCGTTCGGCGACTTCGATGCGCCGGTCGCGCGGCACGATCGGCGTGAACTGGCCCCACAAGCCCCAAGTGCGCGGCCGGTCGCGGCGCCGCATTTCGAGCACGTCGCGGAAACCCTTGGTCGTGATGATGCCGGTCGGCGCGCCCTTGCGCTCGAGCAGCGCGTTGGTGCCGACCGTGGTGCCGTGCACGATCGTGGCGATCTGCCCCAGATCGCCGGTGTGCCGCGCGATGCCGTCGAGGAAGCCGATCGCCTGATTGTGCGGCGTCGAGGGCACTTTGGCGGTGGCGCAGGCGCCGCTCGCCTCGTCGAAGAAAAACAAATCGGTGTAGGTGCCGCCGACATCGACGCCGATGGCGAGACTGCGGCGCGTCATCGCGGCTTCGCGGCGGTGACGTAGCCGAGGCGGATATCTTCCGCGATTTTGGCCGGATCGCGCCGGCTCGGATCGCCGTAGCCGCCGCCGCCCGGCGATTCGATGCGCACGCGCTGGCCCTTTGCGATCTTGATGCCGACGATTTTCGACGCCATGGGCGGATGGTGCTCGCCGTCCGCTTGTTGATAGGTGAATCGATTGAGCGCCGCCGGCTGGCCGCCGCCGATGCCGGGCGGCGCATGGCGGCCGCGATCGGCGAACAGAAACACATCGGCCTGTTCTTCGAGCAGCTCGATTTCGTAGATCGCGCCGAGCCCGCCGCGGTGCCGGCCGGCGCCGCCGCTATCCGGGCGCAGCGCCCATTGGGTGAACATCACCGGATAGGCGGCTTCGAGAATTTCGACCGGCGGAATCGTCGCGGTCGAGATCGGCGCGTTGCCGTGGTTGAGGCCGTCGCCCTCGGGGTGGCCGCCATGGCCGCCGCCGAAGAACGAGAACATGACCCAGCGCTGGCCGTTCTTGCGGTGGCCGGCGAGCGACAGCGCGTTGATCGTGCCGTAGGCGCAGCCGTTGACCTTGTGCGGCGCCGCGGCGGCGAGCGCCTGGAACACCACGTCGATCATGCGCAGGATGGTTTCGGTATAGCCGCCGACCGGCTTGGGCCGCGTCGCCGCCAAAATGGAATTGTCGGGAATGACGAATTCGATCGGCTCCAGGCAGCCGGCATTGGCCGGCACGTCCTGGAACACGTGCTTGAGCGCCACATAGCAGCTCGCGATCGCCGTCGAGCGCGCGATGTTGACCGGGCCGGCGCAGGCGGCGGCGGAGCGCGAGAAATCGAGCGTCATGCGGTCGCCGCGCTTGACGATATCGAGCGCGATTTTGAGCGGCGTGTCGACGCTGCCGTCATTGTCGAGCCAGTCTTCGGCGGAATAGATGCCGTCGGGCAGCTCGGCGATGTTGGCGCGCATCAGCTTGGCGGCGCGCGCCTTGAGTTCGCGCAGCGCCGTCCATACCGTGGCCGGGCCGACTTCGTCGAGCAGCGCCGCAAGCCGCTGCTGGCCGAGATCGAGCGCGTTGAGCTGGCCGTTGAGATCGCCGTAGAGGCTCATCGGCTGGCGCGAATTCGACATGACGATATCGACGATGTCCTGGCGCAGCGCGCCGGCGGCCATGACCTTGACCGGCGGGATCAGCATGCCTTCCTGGTAGCACTCGGTCGCGACCGGATTGTAATTGCCCGGCACATTGCCGCCGACATCGTGCCAATGGCCGACCGAGGCGAGCCAGCAGAAAATCTTGCCGTCGCGGAAAAACGGCCGCACCAGCTTGAAATCGGACAAATGCGTGCCGCCGTCATAGGGATCGTTGAACAGATACACGTCGCCGTCGCTCGGCGCTCCGTCCTTTTTCGTCTTGGCGATCACGGCCCTGACGGCGAAGGCCATGGCACCGACGAAGATCGGCAGGCCGGACTTGCCCTGGATCAGCGTGTCGCCGGTCTCGGGATCGTAAATGCCGTGCGAGGCGTCGTGCGCCTCGGCGATGATGGGATTGAACGCGCTGCGGAACAGGGTCGCGTCCATTTCGTCGGCGATCTGCTCAAGCCGGCCTTTCAAGACCGCGAGCGTCACCGGGTCGATCGGCGGCGCGGCGTCAGCTTGCGTCATATTTTTTTCCCTGGGCCAGCATCTCCGGCGTGCCGATCAGCGCGTTCAGGCCGTCGAAATCGAGCATGCGGTTGCGATAGGGCGCGGTCGTGCCGTGCTGCTTCAGGCTGGCGAAATAATCCCGCAAGCCGTGCGCCAAGGCCCGCGCCGTGCCGCCGGGAAAGATGACGAGCGCGAAGCCGAGCGCCTGCAGCTCGGCGGCGGATTTCAACGGCGTCTTGCCGCCCTCGACCATGTTCGCCATCAGCGGCACGCGGCCGCGGAAGCGCTGCATCGCGGCGGCGATGTCCGAGTCCGAGCGCAAGGCCTCGATAAAAAGAAGGTCGGCGCCGGCCTCGCGATAGGCGTCGGCGCGGTCGAGCGCGGCGCCCAAGCCCTCGACGGCAATGGCGTCGGTGCGGGCGATGACCAATGTGTCGCGCGACGGGCGCGCGTCGAGCGCGGCCTTGATCTTGCCGGCCATTTCGGCGGTCGAGACGACCCGCTTCTCGTCGAGATGCCCGCAGCGTTTGGGAAACGTCTGGTCCTCGAGCTGGATGGCGTCGGCGCCGGCGCGGGCGAAGCGCTTGATCGTCTGGATGACATTGAGCGCATTGCCGAAGCCGGTGTCGCCGTCGACGATGAGCGGCGCGGCCACGCGTTCCTTGATCGCGGCGACGATGCGCTCGACCTCGCTGGCATCGACCAGGCCGATATCGGGCCGGCCGTAGCGCGTATAGGCGATGCTGGCGCCGGACAGATACAGCGCCTCGAACCCGGCCTGTGCCGCCAGCAGCGCCGAGAAGGCGTCGTAGACGCCGGGCGCCACGAGAATGTCCGGCCGGTCGAGGCGGGCGCGAAGCGGCGGCGTCATGCCCGGGCGGCCACGGTTTTCGCGAGGCGCTTTCCGAGATGCGGCAGCAAGCCGCCATCGGCGATCATGGCGAGCAAATGCGGCGGGATCGGCTCGCAGGCGAGGGTGTGCGACTGAGTTTCGTTGACGATGCGGCCTTCGCCCGCCAGCACGATCACGCGGTCGCCGCGCGCAATCGTGCCCGCGTCCGGGCAGACCAGGACCGGCAAAGCAAGGTTCATCGCGTTGCGGTAGAAAATCCGCGCGAAGCTCTTGGCGACTACGGCGGCGATGCCCAGCGCCCTGAGCGCCATCGCCGCTTGCTCGCGCGACGAGCCCATGCCGAAATTGTCGCCGGCGACGACAACGTCGCCGGGCCGCGCGCTGGCGGCGAATTCCGCATCGACCGCTTCGAGACAATGCTTGGCGAGCTCGTCGATGCCGCCTTTCATATAGAGTCCGGGCGCGAGCACATCGGTATCGATGTTGTCGCCGAACACGAAGGCGCGGCCGCCGGCATGGCTGAGCAGGCCGCTCATGCCGCGGTCTCGCGCAGGAATTCGCGCGGATCGACGATGGCGCCGGCGAGCGCGGCGGCGGCGACAGTGTAGGGCGAGGCGAGATAGACCCTGCTGGTGGCGTGTCCCATGCGGCCCTTGAAATTGCGCGCCGTCGAGGAGATGCAGACCTCCCCGGCGGCCAGCACGCCGGCGCCGTAACCGGCGCAGGCGCCGCAGCCCGAGGGCAGCAGGATGGCGCCGGCCTCGGCGAGCGCCGCGAGCGTGCCGTCGGCTGCGGCGTGCTGCGTCACGCGCGCCGAAGCGGGGGCGACGAGCAGGCGCAGGCCTTTCGCGATCTTGCGGCCGCGCAAGACCCGCGCCGCCATGTGCAGATCGGTCAGCTTGGCGCCGGTGCAGGCGCCGATATAGGCCTGGTCGATGGCGATGCCGCGATGCGCCGAAACATCCGCCGCGTTCGCCGGGCTGTGCGGAGCTGCAACCTGCGGCTGCAATTGCGCGGCATCGAAACTGTGAACCGCATCGAAGCGCGCGCCGTCGTCGCCGCGCCATTGCGCCCAATCCGCCTCGACCGCGGCGCCGGCGGCGCGGAGATAGGCGATCGTCGTCTCGTCGGGCGCGATCAGGCCGGTTTTGGCGCCGAGCTCGGCGGCCATGTTGGCGAGCACCATGCGCTCGATCATGGGCAAGGAGCGGATCGCCGTTCCGTCGAACTCGACGGCCTTGTAATTGGCCGCGTCCATGCCGAGCCGGCCGCACAGAAACAGCATGATGTCCTTGGCCGCGAGGCCGGGGCCGAGGCGCCCGGTCCATTCGATGCGGATGGTCGGCGGCACGCGAATCCAGATTTCGCCCGTCGCCATCACGCCCGCCATTTCGGTGGCGCCGATGCCGATCATGAAGGCGCCGAAGGCGCCGCCGGTGGTCGAGTGGCTGTCGCCGCCGACCACGAACAGGCCGGGCTTGAGATGGCCGCGCTCGGGCAGCACGACGTGGCAGATGCCCTGCATGTCGTAGAAATTCTCGATCGCGTTGGCGCGCACCCATTTACGCGTCAGGTCGAGGATCGCCGCGCTTTCGGCATCGACCGCGGGCACATAGTGGTCGGTGACGACGACGACCTTGCTCGGATCCCAGACGCCGACGCCGAGCTTTTCGAGCATCGGCTTCAAGCGGCGCGGGCCGCTCGAATCGTGCGTCATGGCGAGATCGACCGTGGCGGTGACGATGTCGCCGGGCTTGACCGCGGACAGCCCGGCGGCGCGGGCGCAGAGCTTTTCAGCGAGCGTGAGCGGCATTTGGGCGCGCATGGGCCGGGGGCAAAACCGGCCATATCCCTGTTCGTTTCGTCCTGTTACATAGTCTTTTTCGCCCGAGAGCAAGGGCCTGTTGGCGGAGGGTGCAATGCACGGCACGACGGCGAGCCATATCGTTCGGACCTATCTCGAGACGATGGAGGCGCGCGACCTCGATCGCGCCCGGGCGATGCAGGCGCCGGGTTTCTGGATGCAGTTTCCCGGCGGCTGGCGGTTTACCGAATTGTCCGAACTGATTGCCTGGGCGACGACGCGGTACAAGACCTGCGCCAAGCGCTACGAGCGCTTCGACGAAGTCGCGGCCGGCGAGGACGCTATCGTCTACTGCTTCGGCACGCTGTTCGGCATCGGCCACGACGGCAAGCCGTTCGAGGGCATCCGTTTCATCGATCGCTTTACCGTGCGCGACGGCCGGCTCGTCGATCAAAGGGTGTGGAACGATCTTGCCGAAACCTTCGGTCGGAGCCCGGCGCCATGAAGGCGATCCTGATCCGCGACTATGGCGGACCCGAAGCGCTCGAACTGGCCGAGCTGCCCGATCCGGTGCCGTCGCCCGACGAGATCGTCGTCGAGATTCACGCGGCGAGCCTCAACCCGATCGATTGGAAAATCCGCCAGGGCCTGTTGCGGCGCCACTTCGAAGTGAAATTTCCGCACGTGCTGGGCCGGGATTTTTCCGGCGTCGTTGCCGCTGTTGGCGCCAATGTCGGCGATCTGCGGCCGGGCGACGCCGTGTTCGGCATGGGCAATCCGCTGCGGCCGGGCACGCACGCGCAACAGATCGCGCTCGATCCCAAGCTGGCGGCGAAAAAGCCGCGGTCGCTGTCTCATGTCGCCGCCGCCTCGCTCGGCGTGGCCGGCTTGAGCGCCATCGCCACGCTCGAAACCGCGGCGCCGGTCAAAACGGGCGACCGCGTCCTCATTCATGCCGGCGCCGGCGGCGTCGGCCATTTCGCCATCCAATATGCGCGCAAGAAGGGCGCGCACGTCATCGCCACGGCGCGGGCCGAGAACCACGATTTCGTCAAATCCTGCGGCGCGCACGAGGCGTTCGATTATGCCGCCGGCGATTTTTCCGCCGCGATACGCGACTGCGACATCGTGCTCGACAGCATCGGCGGCGAGGTCCATGCGCGCTCGATGGCGTGCCTCAAGCCGGGCGGTGTCCTGGTTTACCTCGTCGCCGCACCCTTGCCCGACAAGCCGCCGCGCGCCGACATCAAAACGATCAACGCCGCGGTTCGCGGCGGCCGCGCGGCCCTTGAGCGTGCCGCGGCGCTGGCCGGCGAAGGCGTGCTGAAACCGCATGTCAGCGCCACGTTTCCGCTCGAACGCGCCGCCGAGGCCTATGCGCTGAGCCAAGCGGGCCACGCGCGCGGCAAGATCGTGTTGACGATGCGTTGAACGCTCAGCGCGAAAGCGTGCCGTCGAGCACGGGCGGTCCGATCAGACGGACTTGCGGCGGAGCGCCGGCATCGACCGCGTAGCAGGCCGGCGGCAGGATATTGCGCGACCATTCGATGCAAATCCGGTCGCCGCGCAGCGACCAACGCCCGGTATCGGAACCTTCCTCGCGATAGGTGCCGACGGAATTATTTCGTTCGAGCGTGTAAACCGCGCGCACCGAACCGTCCGGCGCGAAACGCCAGATGTGATTCTCGAAATTCGGCCCGCGGCTGAAATAGCCGCGGAATTCGGCGCCGGGGACGAGCTGGGCAAGCTGGGCGGGCGCCATCGGCGCCGCGGCCAACGGCGGCGCGGCGAAGGCCAGGGCGGCGGCGAAAATCGGGAATCGCAGGCTCATGGTGCTCTCCATCAAGGCGTTCCGACGTTTCTAGCAGGCGCCGGCGCTCGCGGACCAATCAAGCCTTCGCGAATGCGGCGTTACCCGCGCTCGGCGGCGACGACGGTCCACGGGAAACGCCAGGCCGTGAAGCCCGGGTCGAGCACGCCCTCGGCCTCGGCAAAGGGCATCTCGCGGATGTTCTTGAAGCCCTGTTTCTTGAGCAATTTCTTCACGTCGAGCTCGGCCCAGGGCGGCATGTGCGGCTCGTTGTTGCGCCGGCTGTGGCCGTAATGGATGAAGCGCTGGAAGGGGTCCGGCATGTGATGGAAATCGAGGTGGATCATGCGGCCGCCCGGGGCCAGGACGCGTTTGCATTCCGCGAAGGTGTCGGCGATCGCGCCGGTCGACATTTCGTGCAGCAGCATGGTCGAGGTCACGAGATCGAAACTCGCATCGGCGAATTTCGTGTCCTCGGCCCGGCGTTGCTTGAACCGCACGTTGCGGGCCTGGTTGCGCGCCGCGTCGCGCGCCGCGAGCGTCAAGCACGGGGCCGCCGTGTCGATGCCGACAACGTCCGTGTCGCGAAACGCCGAATAGAACGGCGCCGTGCTCTTGCCGAAACCGCAGCCCATGTCGAGCAAACGCTTGGGCGCGCCGCCGTTCTCACCGACGAAGGCGACGAGCCGGTCGTGCAAGTCGAGATGCTTGCCACCCAACAGCGGCGTCGTGGAACGCGCGCCGCGCTCATAGATCGTGCCGGCGATGGGATCGGCGTAAACGCCGCCCGGATGCTGGTGGATGTCGATGGCGGTGAAGTAATCCGGCGCTTGGCATTCGGGATCGAGTTCGAGCAGCCCGGCGGGCAGGCCGGCCGGATCGAGTTGCGCTTCAAGCGCGGCGCGGCTTTGCTCGTGATACGGTATCAGCCCGTAGCGCCCGGAATATTTCATGCGCTGCAAGTGCCGCTCCAGCCATCCATAGTGGCGGTAGAGCGTCGTGCCTTCGACCAGCTTGCCGGCTTCAGCCGGCGTTTTGGGCTTTTTCTTCGCCTTCTTCGCGCGCGCCTCGTAGTCGGCGCGCAAGGCCGGATAAATAGTCCGCGTCCAATAGATCTTCGCTTCGAGAATGAACGCCTGGGCGGCGGCAAAGCTACGGCCTGGGATCGGCGCGATCGGCTTGTTGCTCATGCGCGCGAACCCTTGGATTGCTGGAGGCCGAGCAGCGGCTGCAGCACGTGGTCGGCGAAAGCGGCGCGGTCCCGGGCCGCGGCGGCGACGGCTTCGGGCGCGGGCTCGTCGTCGAGCGCGCGCGGATCGAGCAGGCCGCGCTCGGCCAGCTTCGCTTCGATGGCGCCGAGCCGGTCGCGCAAGACATAAACCTCGGTCGCCAGCGCCATCACCACGCCCATGGCGCGATCGAGCGCCGGATCGGCGAAAAAAGTTTGCTCCGGCAGCGGCGCCGGTTCCGAATTGCGGGCCATATCTGCTTCTCCGCCAAATGTTAGATGACTTTGCTGAGCTTCATGGCCACGCCCATGCTGCCCGAAACCTTAAGCTGGCCCATCATAAAGGCCATGGTCGGATCGAGTTCGCCGCGCACCATGCGGGCGAAATTCGCCAGCGTAATTTTGATCGTGCAATCGGCGTCTTGCGATTGGTTCGAAACCGCGTTCGGAATCGATTTGCCGTCGACATAAATCACTCCATCGTCGCCGAAATCGAACATGACCGTGGCGTCGAGGCCGGAATTCGCGCCGACCTTCTCCTTAATCTGGCTCGTCAACTGATCGAGGCTCATATCGGGTGTCCTTTCCCGGGAGCGGCCGAAGGCCGCATTTCGGCGCTCTTATAGCGCGGAGCGGCTGCGTTCCCAATGGGGTAAGACCGGCGCGGTTGCCGCTGAGCCGGCGAGGCCTTAAGGTCCGGTCATGGCCAAATCCAAGCGGCTCATTATCGGCATCAGCGGCGCCTCGGGCATCGTCTACGGCGTGCGCGCGCTCGAAACGCTCAAAGACAGCGATATCGAGACTCACCTGGTGATGTCGCGCTCCGCCGAGATCACCTTGGCCTATGAGATGGGTCTCAAAGTCGCGGAGCTTCATGCGCTCGCCGACGTGGTGCATCCCATCGCCGATATCGGCGCCTCGATCGCGAGCGGCTCGTTCAAGACCGAGGGCATGCTGGTGGCGCCATGCTCGATCCGCTCGATGTCGGAAATCGCGACCGGGACGACGGACAATCTGCTGACCCGCGCCGCCGACGTGGTGCTGAAGGAGCGGCGGCGGCTCGTTCTCATGGTGCGCGAAACGCCGCTGCATGTCGGCCATCTTCGCACCATGACTTCGGTGTCCGAGATGGGCGCCATCGTCATGCCGCCGGTGCCGGCGTTTTATCACAAGCCGGCGACGATCGACGATATCGTCAGCCAGACGGTCGGGCGCGCGCTCGATCTTTTCGGCATCGATCCCGGCATCGTCAAGCGCTGGGGCGAGCCGAGCGAGCAGGGCGGCATCGACAATCCCGTGCGGCGGTTTCGCGGCAGCTGACGGAACCTATGGCAGAGACATCCAAGGATGCGCAGTTTTCCGGCGGCCATATTGACGTAAGCGGGCGGCCTAACCTCGACTTGGCCGCGGCCGGCGTCACGTCTAGAATCGTGCAAGCAGGCTACGCTTATTGGCTCAGCCTTGCCGGCGATCGGCTGCCCGCGCTCGGAGGTCGATCCGATCCAAATGCGCAGCCTGCCGCCCCATGTCGTCATTATCGGCGTCAAGCGCGAACCGCTCGATTTCCAGATTCGCCTGATCGGCGAAGACGTGCGGCGGCACATGGCCTAGGATCTGACAGGCTGATGGATTTCGTCGATTCCGCATCAAAGGGCGCCGAGCAAAATATGGTCCAATATGGCTTGGATCGCCGAAACGGGACGGCCGGTGGCGAACCAGACGCCCTATGTCGGGCCGCTCAAGGACATTCGCGAGATGCAGGCAGTAGAGCTTCCGCTCGCGGCGGACGGCCGCAGCGTCGACGCGATCTTGGTATTCGTGGATTTCATTTCGAAGCAGCCGGGCCAATAGCGACGGCGCGCGCCCGCCCTGCGGCATCGCGCGTGCCGCGCCGGCTCTTCCCGCGCGCCCAACTCCCCGCTAATTTGTTTCTGCGCGCCAGGAGACCTCAACGCATGGCCGGAAATCACCTTCACGATCTTGCGCTCGTCGTCGACGATCTCGAGCGCATGGGCCGCGTCGCGCGCATCGCGAGCGAGGTCGATCCCCGGCACGATCTCGCCGGCATCGCCGCGAAGCTCGAAGGCGGGCCGCGCGTGGTCCTGTTCGAGAAGGTCAAAGGCAGCGCCCATCCCGTCGTCACGGGTCTCTATTGGAACCGCGCGCTGCTTGCCGATCTCATGCGCCAGGACGAGGCGGAGCTCGCGCAATTCGTTTCGCGCTGCGTCACGAAATGGCAGCGCGAACCTGTTGATCCCGTCGTCCTCAAATCCGGGCCGGTCCTCGACGTGACGGAGAAGGACGTCGATCTGGCGAAGATTCCGATTCCCGTGCACGCTCTCAAGGATGGCGGCCCCTATCTCGATGCCGCCGTCGTTATCGCCAAGGATCCGGAAACCGGCGTGCGCAACGCCTCGATCCAGCGTTTCCAGGTCGTCGATCGCGAGACGATGCGCGTCAACATCGACGCGGGCCGCCACTTGGAGACCTATCTCGACAAGGCGCGCAAGCTCGGGCGCAGCCTTTGGGTCACGATCAATTGCGGCGTGGGGCCCGGATTGCATTTCGCCGCCGCCACGCCCGCCGAGGCGGCGCCGATCGAGCGCGACGAGCTCGGCATCGCCAGCGAATTCCACGGCGCGCCGCTCGAACTGGTGCCGGGTACTGAATCGGATTGCGAGATGGCGGCGCACGCCATGTGGGCGCTCGAATGCGAAATCGTCCCGGGCGAAACGGCGCCCGAAGGACCGTTCGCCGAGGTGACGAACTACTACGCCAAGGTCGAGCCCCGGCCTGTCGTTCACGTGCGCCGGATTCATCGGCGCGCCAATCCGATCTTTCAAACCATTCTCTCGGGCATGGAGGTGTGGAATTCGGTCGGCCTGCTCGGCGAGGCCAACGTGCTGGCGCTGTTGCAACAGCAAGTGCCCGGCGTGCGCGACGTTTATTTCAGCCATGGCGGCTGCGGATTTTATCACGCCGTGGTGCAGCTCCAGCCGAAGCGCGCGGGCTGGAGCAAGCAGGCGATCCTTGCCGCCTTCGCGGCCTTTCCGTCGCTCAAGATGGTGACCGTCGTCGACGACGACGTCGATATCCGCAACGCACAGGATGTCGAGTGGGCGATGGCGACGCGCTTCGACCCGGCTGCCGGTCTGGTCCGGATCGAAAAGGCGTTCGGCCATGGCCTCAACCCGTCGTTCCCCGATTATCTCGGCCCCAAAATCGGCTTCGATGCGACGCAGCCTTTTCCGAAGCAGCCCGGCTTCGTGCGCGCGTCCTACAAAGCGATGGCGCTCGATGGGCTCGGCCTCGCGGCACCCGAGATCAAGCGGCCGCGCCTGCCGCTGAAAGCCGCCGCGCCGGAACCCGAAGCGCCCAAACCGGCGATTTCCGGGGATTTCGACCTGGATCGCATTTGGCGCCGGGAACTTGAAGAGTGGCGGAACGGGATATCGCCGAAAGGGATCGGCAAGACCGAGGTTCCGCCGCGACGCAAAGACGCGAGCCGCCCGGCCGAGCCCGCGGATCCGATAGCGGGAGCGGGTAAGGATTGGGACGAAAGCCGCTGGTGGCAGCGCGAAATGGCGGAAATGGCCAAGGAGAAAGCCGAGCGCGAAACGAAGCACGCTCACAAGGGCGCCGCCGTGCCCCAACTCGACATCGCCGCCGCGCCGCTTCCGGCGCCGGGCGCGACCAAGCCGCCGCGTTCCGTGGCAGCGCTCGACGATGACGAGAGCGGATTTTTTCGCGGCGGTGGCATGTAGTCCGCCGGCGCTGCGCTAAGTTCGCTCGCCGTCCGCGACCGGCGCCCATAGCACGTCTTCGATCCGAATGGCGCCGGTGGCGAGCATGACCAGGCGATCGAAGCCGAGCGCGATCCCGGACGCCGGCGGCATCGCTGCGACAGCGGCCAGAAAGTCTTCATCGATCGGATAGCGCTCGCCATAGAGCGCTTGCTTGAGCGCCATGTCCGCTTCGAAGCGGCGGCGCTGCTCGCCGGCATCGGTGAGCTCGCCGAACGCATTCGCGAGTTCGAGGCCGCAGACATAGAGTTCGAAACGCTCGCAAACCCGCGGATCTCGGGCGTCGATGCGCGCCAGCGCGGCCATCGCGGCGGGATAAGAGTGCAAGAGCGTCGGCCGGCCGACGCCCAATTTCGGCTCGATGCGGTCGAGGAAAACGCGGAAAAAAATGTCGTCCCAGCGGTCCTGGGGCGGGCACGCTATGCCGATCCCGCGCGCGGCTTCGGCGAAACGCCCTGGATCGGCCGCCAAGCCGAGCACATCGAGTCCGGCGTGGCGCCGAAACGCCTCGGCCACCGACAGGCGCTCGAAGTCCAGGCGCGGATCGCAGGTCGTGCCCTGCCAATGCAACATGCCGCCGGAGGCCGCGCCGCTGACGGCGCGCACCAAGTCTTCGCAATCCGCCATCAGCTCGGTCCACGCGGCATCGGCGCGGTACCATTCGAGCATGGTGAATTCCGGGTGATGCGTCGCTGCGCGCTCGCCGTTGCGGAAGACGCGGGCGAGCTGAAAAATCCGCCGCTCGCCGGCGGCGAGCAACTTTTTCATCGCGAATTCCGGCGACGTGTGAAGATAGAGCGCGCGCGCGCCGCCTTGCGGCGAATTCGAGCGCGGTCCTGAAGGCCTTGAGATGAACCTCCATGCCCGGCGACGCTTGCAGCGCCGGTGTCTCGACTTCGACGAAGCCGCGCTCGGCGAAAAAGCGCCGCGTTGCCGCGGTCATCGCATTGCGCGCCAGCAGCAGCGGCCGGCGCGACGCGTGGCGGTCGGGGCGCCACCAGGGCGTCATGGCGCGGCTTTCGCCGAAGCCGGAAGCCGTCTATACCGCCGCCGATGAAACCCGCCATTTCGCGAAACTCGAAACCTCGCGGCAAGACGTTGCGCGGCGCCGCCGCGCTGGCCGGCGCCGGCCTGGTTGCAAAAGACCGGATCGCCGAACTCGATCGCGTCGGCGCGCGCTATGCCGTGGCGTTGACGCCGGCGATGGCGGCGCTGATCGATCCGGCGGATCCGGCGGATCCCATCGCCCGGCAATTCGTGCCAGATCCGCGCGAGCTGATCGTCGCGCCGAACGAGCGCTCCGATCCGATCGGCGATGCCGCCCATTCGCCGGTCAAGGGCGTCGTCCATCGCTATCCCGACCGCGTCCTGCTGCTGCCGGTTCACGTTTGCCCGGTCTATTGCCGCTATTGCTTCCGGCGCGAGGTCGTCGGGCCGAGCGGCGGCGCACTGACGCGCGCGGAGCTGAACGCCGCGCTCGATTACATTCGGCGGCGCTCTCGAAATTTTCGAAGTCATTCTTTCGGGCGGCGATCCGCTGATGCTGGCGCCGGCCAAGCTTGGCGCGCTGATCCGCGAGATCGCGGCCATCGACCATGTGCGCGTGATCCGCCTGCACACGCGGGTGCCTGTTGCCGATCCCGCATCGGTCACGCCGGCGCTGGCCAAGGCGCTGCGCATCGATAAGGCGGTCTATGTCGTGCTGCATTGCAATCATCCGCGCGAGGTGACGGCCGGCTTACGCCGCGCCGCGCTTCGGCTGACGCGGTCGGGAGCCGCGCTCCTGTCTCAATCGGTTTTGCTGCGCGGTGTCAACGATGATGCGGCGGTTTTGGAAGCACTGTATCGCGCCCTGCTCGCGGCCCGCATCAAACCCTACTACCTGCATCACCCCGATCCGGCGCCCGGTACCGCGCATTTCAACCTGTCGATCGCCGAGGGCCAGCGCATCGTGAAGCGGCTGCGCGGCCGGCTTTCGGGCCTCGCCCAGCCGGCCTATGTGCTCGATATTCCGGGTGGGCACGGCAAAGTGCCGGTCGGACCGGTTTATGCCGCCGGCGATGGCGCGAGTTGGACGATCGAAGACCCGACCGGACAGCGCCACCGCTACTTGTAATGCGCCACTGCGCCGCTTGCCTCGCCTCCGCCAAGTTGGTAGAAGGCGCCACATCCAATCCCTCAATTTCGGCGAAAGAACCATGAAAATCGGCGCCAACACGATTCGGGCCGGCTATGTCATTGAGCACGAAGGCAAGCAATTCAGCGTGCTCAAGATTCAGCTCATCACGCCCGGCAAGGGCGGCGCGTTCATCCAGGTCGAGATGCGCGATCTCAAGACGGGCCTCAAGACCAATTCGCGCTGGCGCACGGCCGACACCGTCGAGAAGCTCTCGACCGAGCAGAAGACCGCCAACTATCTCTACGCCGACGGCGACATGCTGGCGTTCATGGAGCAGGAGAGCTTCGAGCAATTCAGCCTGACCAAGGACGTCGTCGGCGAACAGGCCGATTTCCTGCAGGACAATATGGAAGTCACGATCGACTATGTCGAAGGCCAGCCGGTGGCGGTGCATCTGCCGCAAACGGTCGTGCTCGAAATCGTCGAAGCCGATCCCGTGGTGCGCGGGCAAACCGCGGCATCGTCCTATAAGCCCGCCAAGCTCTCGAACGGCCGGCGCGTCATGGTGCCGCCGCATGTCGAGAGCGGCATCAAGGTCGTCGTCAACACCGAGAACGGCGAGTACGTCGAGCGGTTCAAGGGCTGAGCGGCGGCGCGGGGCGGGTACTCGCATGGCGTTCAAGTCAGCCATCATCAACGTCATGGAAGCGGCGGCACGCAAGGCGGCGCGCGGTTTGCTGCGCGATTTCGGCGAAGTCGAGCAATTGCAAGTTTCGCGCAAGGGGCCGGCCGATTACGTCAGCGCCGCCGATTTGCGTGTCGAGCGCATCATCGCCGAAGAACTTGGACGCGCGCGCCCGTCTTTCGGCTTTAACATGGAAGAAAGCGGTACGCGGCCCGGCGCCGATGCCGAGCAGACGTGGATCGTCGATCCGATCGACGGCACGACGAATTTCATCCACGGCATTCCGCACTTCGCCATCACGATCGCCTATCGGAACAAGGCCGAGATCATGGCCGGCATCGTCTATCAGCCGCTGAGCGACGAGCTGTTCTGGGCCGAAAAAGGGCTGGGCGCCTTCGTCAACAACCGCCGCCTCCGCGTCACCGGGCGGCAGAAGCTGGAGGACGCGCTGGTCGCGACCGGCCTGCCCTTCAAGGGCAAGCCGAAGCACGCCGACTATATGGCCACGCTCGCCGCCATCCTGCCCGAAGTCGCCGGCGTGCGCCGCTTCGGCTCGGCCGCGCTCGATCTTGCCTGGGTCGCCGCCGGCCGTTTCGACGCTTTTTGGGAATTCGCCCTGTCGCCCTGGGACGTCGCCGCCGGCATCTTGCTGGTGCGCGAGGCGGGCGGTTCCGTCGCCGACCTCGATGGCGGCGACGCGATGCTCGAATCGGGCGATGTGCTGGCCGTCACACCGGGCCTCGAAGGGCCGATTTCGAGCCTCATCGCCGCCGCGCGCCGCCCGGCGTAAGGATTTCTTCGTTATACCGTCATTTTTATTGCCGGTATTTGCGCCAGACTTTGCCTGAATTAGCGATTTGATAATCGGTTGCTTGGCAAAATCATCGTAAATGAAGTGTTGCCTTTTTTTCGACATAAATTCCGCGCACCACCGCTGGGCGCGTTCGCGGCAGGCGCCGGTTAGCCTCCCGCTAGGCCATTGAAAACTTGAGGGGAAGTTAGCAAACGATGGTTCGGCCCCAACGCTACCTAATGTGGATGGCATTCGTCGTGATTGCCGTTCTCGCCGCGCTCTCGCCGCTTCGCGCAGAGCTTGTTCGTTTTTTCAACGTCAGCCCGATCCTGAACGGAGCGGTTCTGGCGGTGCTGATCTTCGGGATCGGCTATGTCTTTTGGCAGGCGCTCGCCTTGCGGCGCGAGGTCGCATGGGTCCGCGCTTTCCGCAGCGGCGGCACGGTTCCCGATTCCTCGCCGCAATTGCTCGGCCCCACGGCGCGGGTTCTCAAGGAACGCGAAGGCCAGCGCCAACGTTTGACCGCCAGCCTGCTGCGCAGCCTTATCGACCATGTCGGCATGCGTCTCGACGAACGGCGCGATATCGGCCGTTACATCGTCATGCTGCTGATTTTCATGGGTCTGTTCGGCACATTCTGGGGCATGCTGCGTTCCGTCGATGCCGTGGTCGATGTGGTCGGCGGCCTCACGGTCGGCGCCGCGGACGATTTCGCGGCGACTTTCGCGCGCTTCAAAGCGGGCCTCGTCGCGACGCTGAAAAGCTCAAGCTCGGCGTTCAGCGCCGCGCTGTTCGGGCTCGGCGGCGCGCTGGTTCTCGGCGCGCTTGGCGTGCTCGCGCAGCACGCGCAGAACCGTTTCCATCGCGAAATCGAGGATTGGCTGAACGGCCTGACAAAAATTCAGCTCGCCGCCGGCGAGTCGGACGGCGATTCGATCGAATCGATCTCGCGCTATCTCGAGTTGTTGCTCGAAAACACCGCGTCGTCGCTGGGCGATCTTCATAAGGTGCTGGGCAAGAACGAGGACGAGCGCAATCAATCGACCTTGGCGCTGCGCGCCGCGGCTGAAAAAGTTTCGCAACTCGTCGATCAGATGACGGCACAGCAGGAGCTGATGAAGCGCCTCGGCGATGCCCAGATCGAGCTGCGGCCGATCCTCGGCCGCCTGACCGACGAACAAGCCTTCGGCCGCCAGGAGTTGGTAACGGCGCTGCGCACCGAGTTCCGCAATCTCGGCAATCGCATCGCCGAGACCCAGCTCCAGTCGCGGCCCTACCTCGAACAATTGGTCAAGGAGATGTCGCAAAGTCACCAGGACATCGTGCGGCAATTCCGCGCCGATCCCGATAGCGGCCGCCGCGTTGCCGGCGGGCGGGGCGACTAGGCGGCCATGCGCAGATCGTCCAACACGGTGCGGCACGATTCGGCGTTGGGCCCGGCCTTTGCCGCGGCCATCGCCGCCGCGACCTTTGCCGCCTTCGTCGCACTGGCGATGTTCGCCGGCTCACAGTTCTTCCTGTCCGAGGCCTTTGCCGGCCGCGAAACCTCGGCCACCGAGCTCAATCGGCGGATCGGCGATCTCGCGGCCCAGCTTGCCGCGGAAAAGCAGAAGCTTGCGGCCGCCACGTTGACGAATGCCGAACTCGACGGTGCGATCCGTTCGACGACGGCGACGCGCGACCGCGTGGTGGGCGAGCGCGATCAAATTAGCGCGCGGCTCCGCGCGGTCGAAGGCGAGCGCAACGAACTTGCCGGCAAGCTCAAGGACATGACCGAAGCCCACGCCGCCATGAAAAAGGGCCGCGAGGACGCCGAAGCGAAGGGCCGCGCGCTCGACAACGAAGCGAAATCGCTGCGCAGCCAGATCGCGGCGCTCGAATCGAAGCAAGGCCTCGAAGAATACCGCCGTCAGGTCCGCGCCAGTCTCGAAGCCACGGAGAAAAACCTCGCCGAAGCGAAGGCGCTGGGCGAAAGCCGCGCGGCGGAGATCGCCCGTCGCGACAGCGAAATAGCGTCGCTCAAATCGACGATCGCGGCGAACGACACGTCGCTCGAAGCGCAACGCCGGCGCGCGGCGCAGATTGCCGCCGCCTTCGCGGATTTCCAGCAGAAGCTGCGCGCGATATTTCCCGAGAAAGGCGCCGTCGACGCCGCCAACGGCCGGATCATTCTGACCGGCGACGAGATATTCGAATTCGCGGCCGAGCGGCTCAAGAAAAATTCGCGCGAGCGCATGACGGAGATGGCCGCCGCGATCAAGACCTTGGGCGAGAGCCTGCCGGCCGGCACCGATTGGGTGCTGCGCGTCAACGGCCACACCGACAACCGCCTCAAGCGCTTTCCGCGGTTTTACACCCCGTGGGAATTCGCCGCGGCTCGCTCATCGACGATGGTCAAAGCCTTGATCGACGCCGGCGTGCCGGCCGAGCGGCTGCTGTCCGCCAGCTACGGCGAGCTGCATCTGCTCGAGAAAGACGACACACCGGCGCCGATGAAACGCAACGATCGCATCGAGCTGGTGCTCGACGCGCGCTGACGCGCCGTCTACTCCGCCGCCTTCGCCGCATCGAATTGCAGCCGCGCGAGCCGGGCATAAAGCTCGTTGCGTTGCACGAGATCGCCATGACGGCCCTCGGCAACGATGCGGCCCTCGTCCATGACGACGATGCGGTCGGCCTTCAGCACCGTGGCAAGCCGGTGGGCGATGATGAGCGTCGTGCGGTTTTCCATCACGCGGTCGAGCGCCACTTGCACCGCGCGCTCGCTTTCGGCGTCGAGCGCGCTGGTGGCCTCGTCGAGCAGTAGGATCGCGGGATCGCGCAGGATGGCGCGGGCGAGCGCGATGCGCTGGCGTTGCCCGCCTGAAAGCTGCACGCCTTTTTCGCCCAACGATGTGGCAAAGCCTTGGGGCAAGGCTTCGATAAAGTCGCGTGCGGCGGCGGCCTCGGCCGCGGCGCGTATTTCGGCGCCGCCGGCATCGGGCCGTCCGAACGCGATATTCTGCTCGACCGTGCCGGTGAAAATGAACGGCTCTTGCGGCACGAGAGCCAGGCGCCGGCGAAAGGCGGCCGGATCGGCCGCGGGCAGCGCCACGCCATCGATCCGTACCACGCCCTGTTGCGGATCGTAAAAGCGATAGAGCAGTTGGAACACGGTCGTTTTGCCGGCACCCGAAGGTCCGACCAGGGCAACAGTTTCGCCGGGTTGAACAACCAGCGAGAAATCGTGCAGCGCCGAATGGGTCGGCCGCGCCGGATAGGCAAAGGTAACGCGCTCGAAGGCGACCGCGCCGCGCGCCGCCGCCGGCAGCGCAATCGGGCTCGGCGGCGCCGTGATGCGCGGCTCGGTGTTGCGCAATTCCATCAGGCGCTCGGCCGCGCCGGCGGCGCGTTGCAGATCGCTGTGGAACTCGGCGAGCACGCCGACGGCGCTGGCGCCGAGTATCGCATAAAATAGAAACGCGGTGAGCTGGCCCGCCGTGATGCGGCCCGCCATCAAGTCGTTGCCGCCGACCCAGAGCACGGCGCCCACGGCGGCGAAGATTGCGAAGAAGACGCAGGCGAAGAACAGCGAACGGGCGCGGATGCGGCGCACCGCGGCGCCGAAGGCTTCGTCGACGCGGCGATCGAAGCGCGCCTTCTCGGCGGCCTCCTGGGTAAAGGCCTGGACGATACGCATGCCCGACAGCGTCTCGTCGATCTGCGCGCCGACATCGCCCAAGCGGTCCTGGCTGGCGCGCGACAGTCGCCGCACCTTGCGGCCAAAAATCAAGGTCGGCAGGACCACGAGCGGGACGACGAGAAACGCCAAGCCCGTGAGCTTGGGGCTGGTCACGGCCATCAAAATCACGCAGCCGGTGAACATCAAAACATTGCGCGCGGCCATCGAGGCCGATGAGCCGAGGATGGTTTGCAGCAGCGTCGCGTCGGTGGTCAGGCGCGAAACCACTTCACCCGTCGGCGTCACTTCGAAGAAGGCCGGATCGAGCCGCAAGACATTGGCGAACACCGCGCGCTGCAAATCGGCGGCGAAGCGCTCGCCGATCCAATTGACCAGATAGGCGCGGAAATAGGTCGCCGTTGCCAGCATGGCGACGATCGCCAGCAAGCCGGCGAGCGCCCAATCCAAGGCGCGGCTGCTACCATCGCCGCCGCGCGCAAAGCCTTCGTCCACCAGCCAGCGCAAGCCGAAACCGAAGGCCAGCATCGCGACCGAACTTATGATCAAGGCGGCGATGGCGCCGGCGACCTGCAGCTTGTAGGGCAGGAGAAAGCGCAACAGCGGCCGGATTTGGCGGATGTCGGCGCGTTTCTTGGCGAGGCCGGGGAGGGCGCGGTTGCGATCGGTCACGGTCGGGTCTTAACGCATTGTGCGACATATGCAAACGGGACAAGCGGCAGCCTTGCGTCGCGGGCGTGGCGCGGCTATACACGCGCGTTTCCGGGCGGAGAATTGCCATGCAGAAAGATATTCATCCAAAGTATCACGAAATCAACGTCATTATGACCGATGGATCGACGTTCAAGACGCGTTCGACCTGGGGCAAACCGGACGCAACCATGCGTTTGGATATCGACCCCAAGTCGCATCCGGCATGGACCGGCGTCCACCGTCTCGTCGATACGGCCGGTCAGCTCGCCAAATTCAACAAGCGCTTCCAAGGTTTCGGCATGTCGGCAACGCCGCAAGTAGCGAAAGCCGGCGGCGAAGCGGCACCGGCCGCCAAGGCCGAGCCCGCCAAGGCCGCCAAAGCCGAACCCGCCAAGGCGGCGAGCGCCAAGCCCAAGAAGCCCGAAGGCGACAAGGCCAAGAAGCCGGACGCCGCGGCCGCGGCCAAGAAGTAGCGCCGCAAGCCAGTGCCGGCCGGGAAATCCGGAGCCACACCCGCCGCAATGGCGGGTGTTGTGTTTTGAGCGGATCGCACGGCGAGGCGCCGAAAAAGCGTCCTTGCCAAAGTTCAACATATTCGTAAAAATGCAACTAACTGCCGATCGACACATGTTAGCGGGAGAAACGCCATGCCCATGCTGTTCCGTGAACGCGGCCTCCACGAACTGTATGCCAACGACCCCGAGCGCGCCGATGCGCTGATGCTGGGCCGGCGTTGGGATAAGAGCCGGCGCGGTTTCCTCGGCGGCGCCGGACTTGCCTCGATGACGGCGCTTGTTGGCGGGCCGATCGCTTTCAGTCATCTACTGCCGGGTGGCGCGATTCCGCGCGCCTGGGCGCAAGGCGCACCGAAAGCGCCGCAAATTCTCAAGATGGATGGCAAGGCCGAGCTCATCGTGCTCGGCGATCGGCCGCTTGTCGCCGAAACACCGGCGCATCTGCTCGACGATGCGGTAACGCCGACGGAGAAATTTTTCATCCGGCACAACGGCAATCCGCCTGGACCCGTATCCGACGCCGACACGTGGGAAATCGTCATCGACGGCGAAGTCCAAAAACCGCTCAAAATCCCGCTCGGCGAAATCAAGAAGCGCTTCCGCAAAGTCTCCTACGTGCTGCAGCTCGAATGCGGCGGCAACGGGCGCTCTTTTTTCGAGCCGCCCGGCCGCGGCAATCAGTGGCAGCATGGCGGCGTCGGCTGCGCGCGCTGGGGTGGGGTGGCGCTGGGCGAATTGCTGCGCGCGGCGGGCCTCAAGCCGTCGGCCAAGTACACGGCGCATTATGGCGCCGACGCGCATCTGTCGGGCGATCCCAATCTGCCGGCGATCTCGCGCGGCGTGCGCCTGCCCAAGGCGCTGGATCCGCATACGATCCTGGCCTTCGAAATGAACGGCAAGCCTTTGCCGCATGTCCATGGCGGCCCGGTGCGTCTGCTGGTTCCCGGCTGGTCCGGTTCGGCCTCGCAGAAATGGCTGAAGCGCATCTGGATTCGCGACAAGGAGCATGACGGGCCCGGCATGACCGGTTTTTCCTACCGTATGCCGATCGTGCCCGGCGTGCCCGGCGGCAAGTTCGATGAGAAGAACATGCGCGTTCTGGAATCGATGCCCGTGCGCTCGATCATCACCAACCTGAAGGATGGCGAGAGACTGCCGGCCAAATCGCGCGATATCGCGCTGCGCGGCCATGCCTGGGCGGGCGATCTCGCGGTTTCGGCGGTTCATGTCAGCGCCGATTACGGCGCGACTTGGCACGCGGCGGCGCTCAAGGCGCCGGTCAATCGCTTCGCTTGGCAGGATTGGACGGCCAAGTTGCGCGTTCCGAGCGAAGGTTACTACGAGATTTGGGCGCGCGCGACCGATGGCAACGGCGTGGCGCAGCCGCACCAGGCGGGAAATTGGAATCCGCAGGGTTACGGCGCCAATCCGTTTCACCGCGTGCGCGTGCTGATCGAGGCATAATGCGACGCTCGTCGATGGCTTTTTTCGCGCTCGTTGTCGCCGCGAGCGGCGCAAGCGCCCAAGCCGCCGACGATCGCGGCATCGACGATTTCCCGGCGGGCCCGGGCCGCGAGGAAACGGCCAATCTCTGCGCCGCATGCCACACCGGCCGGCTCGTCAGCCAGCAGGGACTGTCGCGCGAGCAATGGAACGAGACGCTCGACGTGATGACGGCGCGTCACAAGATGCCGAAGCTCGACGGCGCCGAGCGCGAGCTTATCCTGTCTTACCTGACGACGGCGTTCCCGCCGCGCGCCCACCGCGGGCGTGACAACCCCTTTCTGCGGTAGGAAATCGGGCGCTCACAGGTTAATGTAGCGCCCTGAGCCGAATAGACGGCAAGCATCGACTTGCCGCGGCGGCTGGGGAGGAAACTATGAAAACAGGCTTGATCGCGATTCTCGCTGGATTGTGCGTGCTGTCGGGCGTGGCGGCCGCTGAGCCGCGAATGCCGGCGCAGCCCGGATATTGGAGCGCCGAGGCGAAGTCCCATTGGCTTGTCGGCCGCTGGGTCTGGACGCGCGCGCGTGGGACCATGGTGCTGCAAATCGTCGAAGTCCTGCCCAGCGGGCATGTTCTCGGCAGCATTACCGAGAACCTCAGCCCTTACACGGCGACGAACGAATTGCCCGACGATGGCCGGTTTGCGATGTCGGTCGCGGGGCCGCGTTTCACGATTTCATTCGGGCCGCCGGCAACCAGCCGCCGTTACGAACTGGCGCTGTCGGGCGATCGCTTGATCGGCAAATTGATCGAACGCGGCGGCGTGAATATCGGCGACGTCGTTTTCTTGCGCGAATAGCGCGTCCGTTACGGCGCCGGTTCAGTCGTCGGCCTTGTCGCGCGCGGGTTCACGGCGCCCCGCGGCGCCTAGGCGGTGCCGTTGTGCGATTTCGCGGATGGCCCATTCGCACAAGCGTTTCAGCGTGCTGCCGAGCGCGTCGTCGAACGCCTCGACCACGTCTTCGATCGACGCCGATTTCGCCTTGGCGGTGCGGTCGAAGCTGCGATTGGCGACGATGGCGCGGTCCGGCATTCGGACCAGCTTGACGTTGATGACCACGCGCACGATCGGCACGTCGGTATCGAAAAGCTGGGCCTCGAAATGGCGCAGTTCGCTCTTGAGGATGAAATCCGATCGCAGGCCCGAGCCTTCGCGCCCGACCGCGACGATCTTTTGCGTGTTCTCGAAAGACTCGATGATCTTGGTCTGGACCAGCCGCGGCGCGAGATCGGTCCACTCCGCGCGCGCGAAATAATCGAGCGTCGTGGCCTGCTGCTTCACCACGATCTTGCCGGTCTGCAAGCCGGCGGCGGCGTCGGGCGTCTCGACGATGAGTTGAGCCGAAACCGTCGGCAGATCGGGCGCAAACGTGCTCTTGGGCGTGAGCTCGTAAAGCCGGGGCGGGGGGCGATCCGAGCCCGGCAGGAGATTCTGGCAGCCGCCCGACAGCAGCAGCAGAAGCGACAATCCTATGAAGCGCATCGGCGGCAAGATCATCGACGGGTGGCTCCCGGGGTTTCGAAACCGCGCTGGCGGTTGCCGAATAGAAAGTTGGACGGATCGCCTTCGAAGCGATTGAGCAGCCGATCGAAAGTGCGGGTGAATTTTCGCACGTCGGTGAGGAAAAGGGAAAACTCATAAAGCCCGGTGGAGGCGAAATCGGCGATCGGACGCCGGTTCTCGCGCACCAAATTTTGCACTTCCTTGCCCAGGCCGGAGATCGCGCCGGCGGCCTTTTCGAATTCGCCGACGGCGGCCTCGGTGCGTTTGGCGAAATTGCCGACATTTTTCGAAGCGTCGCCGAATGCGCTGGCCGCGCCGTCGATCGTCTTGGCGGTCGATTCGATATTGGCGACCGCGGCTTCAAGTTTTTTCACCGCCCCGCTGGTTGTCACGGCCAGTTCGTCGAGCGAGCCGAGCGCGCGGCTCGCGGTTTTCAAGATGGTGGCGAATTCCTTCTGATTGTCGTCGTTGAGCAGAAGGGATGCGCGGTTGGCCAGTTCGGTGACCGACGCCACGGCCTTGGGCAGTTCGTCGAAAATGCGTTCCAGGCCCGAGGATTCGCCGCGGATGACGAGCTCTTCCTTGGGCGTTTGCGGCTTGTAGTCGGCGCCGCGCGGCTTGGTCGGATCGCTGCGCTTCAATTGAACGAAGGGCGAGCCGGTGAGGCCTTGGACCTCGAGGGTTCCGATCGTGTCGGTTGAAATCGGCGTCTTCTTGTCGACGCGGATGCGGACGACGACGATGTCGGCGTTGGTTTCGGACACGTCGATGCTGATAACCTCGCCCATGGTAATGCCGCGATAGCGCACGGGCGCGGCCGGCTGCAGCCCGGTGACGCTGCCGGTGAAATGCACGCGGTAGACATATTGATCCTTGGGCCCGCCCGAGCCGACGAGCCACAGGATGAAGACGATGGCGGCGCCGATCAGCCCGAGCACGAAGCCGCCGACGAGAACGTAGCTGGCGCGAGTTTCCATCGCTTACCTCATTGCTTGGTGGCCGCGCGGCCGCGCGGACCGTGAAAATACTCTTTGATCCAGGGATGCTGGTCCTGCAGCAGTTCGTGAATCGTGCCGACTTTGCAGCGCTTGTCGAGCAGCACCGCGATGCGGTCGGTGATGGCGACCAGCGAATCGAGATCGTGCGTGACCAGGAAGACCGTCAGGCCGAGGCTTTTCTGGAGATCGCGGATCAGCATGTCGAAATCGGCGGCGCCGATCGGGTCGAGGCCCGCCGTGGGCTCGTCGAGAAACAGGATTTCCGGATCGAGCGCGAGCGCGCGGGCGAGGCCGGCGCGCTTGCGCATGCCGCCCGAGAGCTGCGACGGGTATTTGTTGCCCGCCTCGGGCGGCAGGCCGACCAGCGCGATCTTGAGCGCGCAAATGTTGGCGATAATGTCGGGCGTCAGGTCGGTGTGCTCCTTCAAAGGCACGGCGATGTTCTCGGCGACGGTGAGCGAGCTGAACAGCGCGCCGTCCTGGAACAGCACGCCCCAACGGCGCAGCAGTTCGTCCGCCTCGGCGCGCCGCGCGTGGCGGGCGTCGATGCCGAACACGTGAATGTCGCCCTCGCGCGGCCGGTTCAGGCCGATGATGGTGCGCAACAGCACCGACTTGCCGGTGCCCGAGCCGCCGACGACGCCGAGCACTTCGCCGCGCTTGACGTCGAGGTCGAGATTGTCGTGGATGCGTTGTGCGCCGAACTGGTTGACGAGGCCGCGTACCTCGATCGCGTTGGCTTGATCCATGATCGCGCGCTCAAATATCGAGATAGGACAGCGTGATCGCAACGATCGCGTCGAACACGATCACCAGGAAAATCGCCTCGACGACCGACATGGTGGTGCGCGTGCCGACGCTTTCGGCGCTTCCCGAAACCTGCATGCCCTCGAAGCAGCCGACCAGGGCGATGATGTAGGCGCAGACCGGCGCCTTGAGAATTCCGATCATGAAGGTCTTGAAGTCAATCGCGCTTTGCAACTGGCGGATGAAGCTCTCAAGCGATATGTCGAGCGCCGTCATCGACATGATCGCGCCGCCGCAAATGCCCATGATATCGGCATAAAACGTCAGCAGCGGCATGACGATCATCATGGCCAGGATGCGCGGCAGCACCAGAACCTCGACCGGATTGAGGCCGATGGTCTGCATCGCGTCGATTTCCTGGTTGACCTTCATCGTGCCGATCTGGGCGGTGAAGGCACTGCCCGAGCGGCCGGCGATCAGGATCGCCGTGATCAGCACGCCGAGTTCGCGCAGGATCGCGATGCCGACGAGATTGACCGTGAAAATCTCGGCGCCGAACTTCTTCAGCTGGACCGCGCCCATGAAGGCGACGACGACGCCGATGAGGAAATTGAGCAGGCCGACGATGGGCAGCGAATTCAATCCGGTCGTTTCGATGTGCTTGACCGTCGCCTTCATGTGAATCCGCCACGGCATGGCGATGGCGCGGGCGATCAGAATGACAGTGAGTCCGAAAAAGGCGAGCAGCTCGTGGGACTTCTTGCCCGCGTCGACCACGATCTTGCCGAGATTGGCGAGCGCGCCCAGCATCGGGTGGGCGCGCGGCGGTGCCGGCGCCCCGCCGGTGCGCGCGAGCGCGCGCTCGACCCGGTCGAGCAGGGCGCGGTCGGCGTTGCGGATCGCCGTCACCTCGTGATCGAGGCCGGCGTCCTTCAAGCGCTTCTTGAGATCCACGATCAGCCAAGCGCCGCTGCTATCCAGATAGGTGATGCCGCCGAGATCGAGCCGGGCTTTCGCGCCCGTCGCGAGACGCTTGGCGGGCAGGGCGCCGCGCACGTCGCGCACCAGGCGCTTCAGCTCACGAATGCTCCACGTGCCGCCAGCGCTCAATACGAGCGCGCCGCCGTCGTCCTTGGCTTTGATCCAGCCGGCCTCTAACGCCATCAATGTCGCTGCCGATGCTATTTCCAGCGCCGCAGCAAGTGCGTTGGCGCATGGCGCGAAGCTATAGTCTAGTCGTTAATTAGCTACAATAAAGGCAGGTTCAACGGGCACCGACATTGCCGCCGGCGATCAGGCCGCAATTGCCGCATGGCCTCTATGCAAATTTGCGGCAAAGCAGCATTAACAGGCGTTGCGCTGAAAATACGCGTAATTTTGAGCGTAAAAAACACATGAAAACACATATTTTACATTCTGATATATGACAAAATATAATTCCTCTTGATATCTTTCGCTGGACCAACAATATTGTGCAATGCGATATGAGCCCGCGCTGCCCGGCAGTGGCATATCGCAGTACTTCTCGGGCGTTTCCTCCCTAGACTTGGGCCGCGTTAACACGCGGCCCTTTTTTTTAGTTGCGCCGATCGGTTAATGAAGTATTTCCAATATTCTATTGGTCCGATATTTCGCGCGAGTTGTCAGTTGGGCTGGGGTTGTTCATTGAGGAATGGACTTGCCCTGAAATAGGCGGCGCAATTGCGGAGCGCGACCAGGGCGACGGCCTTGAGCGGCGAGCGCTCAAGGAAAAGGTCGCCATAGACCGCCAACTCATTGGCAACCCGCTCATAGCCCACCCGTCGCACGGCAACGGCCAGCCCGCAACGGCACACTCTCGCGGTGTAATCGGGCGAGCACGCCGGTTGAAAGGCAGCTTGGAGTTCGGTCCATCGGGCCGAGGCTTCGGCCCTTGCGCTCGGCGCCCATGCGACGGTGGCGACGAAGATCGTGAGTGCGAGGCTGCGCATGCTGGCTCCACGAAGCGGCGGGGTCGCCGACAAGCAGGCGCTAACACGAAGCGCGTCCGGCGGCGTGTGAGCCAAGCAACAATGCCGTCGAATCAAGTGTGAGGTGGCTCACACATGCCGCGGCGCGCCGGCATGCGTCGCGGAATTACGAGCGCGTCAGCCCGCTGCGGCGGCGGCCTCGGCCGCGCTAGCGGCCCTTGAATTGCGGCGGCCGCTTTTCGACGAAGGCCGTGGCGCCTTCCTTGTGGTCTTCGGTCATCTTCAAGACGCTCTGGCCGATGCGCTCGAAATTCCGGCCGGTCTCGCTATCGACATTCATGCACTGGTTGATGACGAGCTTGGCCGTGCCGAGCGCGAGCGGCGCTTTCTTGGCGAGCAGCGCCGCGAATTCAAGGCAGCGCGGCATGAGCTGCTCGGGCGTCAATACTTCGTCGATCAGGCCGATTTCGAGCGCCCGCGCCGCGGAAATGATCTCGCCGGTCATCACCAGGCGCTTGGCCCGGCTCGGGCCGACGATCTTGACCAGGCGCGAGATGCCGCCCGATCCCGGGATCAGGCCGACATTGTTCTCCGGCAGGCCCATCTTCGCCGCCGCGGACGCGAACCTAAAATCGCACGACAGCGCAAGTTCCAGTCCGCCGCCGGCGGCGACGCCGTTGATCGCGGCGATCACCGGCACTTCCATTTGCTCGATGTCGTCGAAGACGTTGTGGATCATGCGCACGCGGCGGCGAAAGCCGCGCGGACCGACGGTGGACAGATCGCCCATGCCGCGCACATCTTCGCCGGCGGCAAAGGCGCGGCCGGCGCCGGTGACGATGGCGACGCGCAGACCGTCGTCCTCGACCAGGTTTTTGACCGCGTCGCGCATCTCCTCGCGCATCTTGGCGTTCCAGGCATTGAGCGCGTCCGGCCGGTTGAGCGTGAGGATGGCGATGCCGTCCTGGCGCTCGAGCTTGACGAATTCGAAGTTCATTTTTTCGCTTTCTTCCTGGCGGTCGTGCCTTGCGGCCTGGCCGAACCGCGCAGCGGCTTGACCGAGCCGGGAAGATCGGGCCGCAGCTCGTCGACCTCGCCGAGATTCCACAACGCCCAGTGCAGGTTCTGATCCGCATGGCGCATGATCGACTGAATCTGCGGTATGTCGGTCTCCTCGTAAACTTGGTTGACCAGGATTTGCGCCCGGCGCAGGCGCTGGATCATGTCTTTCGGTTTCAGCATGCGGCTACTCTCTTGGTCTCCAATCGATCGCAGGCGCGCCGCGGCCCCATCGGCTGCCGGTCGCACAAGCGCTCGAATATAGGCTCGTAGCACGGCGCGAAAATAGGCGCCACCGGTACGCTTGGTCGCATTGGCGGGCACGGCTCAAGCGACGATTCGCACGGTGCGATACCCTCATTTCCTAGCGCCGCGGGACAATTTTTCGACGATGGAGACGGCAAGCGCGCTTCGCTCGGTCAGCACATCGGCGCTCGGCGCCGGCTCAATGCCGAGCAGGCATTGGATTTGCAGCGAGCCGATCAGAACGCTGAAGAACGTGGTGGCCAACACGTCGATGTCCCGCAAATTCACGAAGCCTTTTTCGGCACCAAGCCGGAAATGGCGCAGCACCGCCTCGCGAACCGGGCCGTGTCCGCTAAAATCGAGTTCCCGGGCGATATCGCCCGAGCGCATCGCTTCGCCGATAGCAAGCCGATACAGAGCGGTGCGATGCGGATGCAAAAGCGCGCCGAGAAACGGGGCGCCAAAGCGTTCAAGCGTCATGAGGAATTCCTGCCGCGTCGCCGGCGGCGGCAGATCGAGCGGTGCCGTCATACGCCCGCTGACTGCGCGAATCATCGCCGCAAGCATCGCTTGTTTCGAGCCGTAGAGCTCATATAGGGCGCGTTTCGACGTTTTTGCGCGCCGGGCAATTTCAAGCGTTGTCGCGGCGTCATAGCCGCGTTCGAGAAAAACGCTGCCGGCGGCCGAGAGGATGGCGTGTTCGCGCGAAGCAGCCGAATCGTCGGGCCGACGGATTGTGCGTTTTCGGGGCATTACGAGCCTTGCAATGCTAGAGCAAAGATGGTGCCGATCGGTACCAACATGAGGATTCTCGAACGTCGCCAATAACGCGAAGGAGCATATCAGATGCGGAAGATATATTGTGCTGCCTTGGCCGTGGCATCTTGGGCGGCGGGCGCAACGGCGGCACTCGCTGCCGATCTGCGTGTCGAAATACACGGAATCCAGACCAAGAACGGGTCGGTCCGCGTGGCGGTCTTCCAGCGCGCCGAAGATTTCAACGAAAAGCCAATGGTTGCGCAGCAGGCGCCGGCGAGCTCGCCAACGGCGGTCTTCGTGTTCCGAAATATTCTGCCCGGCGAATATGCGATCAGCGCGTTTCACGATGAGAATTCGAACGGCGAACTGGATCGCAATCTGTTTCGAATTCCAACCGAACGTTACGGTTTTAGCCGGGATGCCGCTGGAAACATGGGCCCGCCGAGCTTCGACGCGGCCAAGATACGCATTGCGGCGGAAACTCAAAGCATCGTCATCAATCTGAGATAGATGGACGCGCAACATGAATCGTCGATCGGTTCTACGAGGTGCCACCGCGTCGAGCGTGGCGATATCCTCGCACGTGCGGCCGCGCGCGGAAGCCGCCCATTCTTGGGCCGAACAATTCGAGCAAGCTCGTCTGGCCAACCCGTATCTTGCAGGCTTCAAGGGCGTGTCGGCGAATGCCGATTTGGCGGCGCAGGTTCAATTCGAGGGGAGAATTCCATCGGGCCTGCGCGGGACGCTATTTCGGAATGGCCCAGCTCTGCACGAGCTTTCGGGACTGCGCTATCGCCATTGGTTCGATGGCGACGGAATGGTGCACGCCCTCCGCTTGATGGACACGGGGCTCCATCACACGGGCCGCCTGGTGATGACGGAAAAACTGGCCGCTGAAATCAAGGCCGGCCGGCGGCGGCGCATGACATTCGGCACGGCAATCGCCGATGCCGAGCCGCCGCGCGGCCCGGATTCGCTGAATGCCGCAAACACCAGCGTTCTCCCAATGGAAGGCGAAGTGCTGGCGTTGTGGGAAGCGGGATCGGCGTACCGCATGGATGGCCTGACGCTGGATACGCTCGGGCCAAAATCCTGGCGTCCGGATCTGGCGGGCTTGCCGTTCTCGGCCCATCCCAAAGTCGAGAAGCGCGGAACAATATGGAATTTCGGTCTCGATTCCATCAATAGCCGGATGGTGCTTTATGAAATTTCGCCAACCGGGACATTGGCAAGGGCCGCGGCCATTGCCGTGCCGGACATGACGATGGTGCATGATTTTGTCGTCACCGCCCGGCACTTGATTTTCGTGCTTCCGCCCTTTCGCTTCAACCTCGCCAAGATGGGCGAAGGTGTTAGCTTCCTGGAATGCCATGAATGGCTCGCGGGCGCCCCGCTTCGCGCCCTCGTCGTTCAAAAGAGCGATCTCACGGTGCGCTGGATATTCGAGCTTCCGGCGGGCTTCGTTTTTCATTTCGGCAATGGCTGGGAAGACAGCGCTGGCGTTGTCCGGTTCGACTTTGTGCGGTCTGCCGATGCGTCGGCGATGACGAGATCGTTCAAGGACATCATGCGCGGTGTCATCACAAGCTCGGCGCCCGCGGAAATCGCGCTGGTGAGACTGGATCTAGCCACGGGACGTTCCGAGCAAACGATCGTTCCCGGATCGGTGGAATTTCCCAGGGTCGATCCGCGCCTTGTCGCTGATCGATATCGCAATCTTTACGTCGCGGCTGCCAGCGGCCGGAAAGCCGGCGGGTTCGGCTTCAATGCGGTTCGTCGGTTCGACATTACCAACGGCAAGACCGACGAATTCGACTACGGCGAGAACTATATGGTGGAGGAGCACGTCTTTGTTCCGGACCGGACGGCATCCGGCGACGGCGCCGGTTGGGCGATCGGCACAGCGCTCGACATCGGCACCGCGCGCACCGTTCTATCGATTTTCGATGGATTAAATCTTGCCGCCGGTCCGATCGCGCGAGCGGCGCTGCCCTATGCGCTGCCGATCGGTTTCCATGGCGCCTTTGCGCCGGCCTAGCGATCGAGCACGCGGCGCAATTCCGGCGGCCGCTTGTCGATGATGCGCTTGGTCTTGAGGTCATAACGCGGCAGGCTGTCCGGCGCCACGGCCGTGACCTCGATGCGGACATGGAGCGCGCGGTGGATCGCGCCGGCTACGGTTTCGGCCAGCGGAAACCATTGCGAGGCCGGCACATTCTTTTCGGGCTCGAATTCGATCGTCATGCGGTCGTTGCCGTCCGCGTGTTCCAGCACGAGCTGATAGAACGGGCTCACGCCGACGACGCCGCCCAGCAGGTTTTCGACCGCCGTCTGGTAGACATTGGTGCCGCGCACCGTGACCATGAAATCCGTGCGCCCCAAGACGACGCCGTCGAATTTGTGCCACGTGCAGCCGCACGGGCAGCGCGACGACCGGCGGACGAGATCGTGCGAGCGGTAATTGAGCAGCGGCTGGGCGCTGTAAGTGTAGCTGGTGACGATATTCTCGCCGATCTCGCCGTCGGCGCATTCAGCGCCGGTTGCCGGATTGCGCGACCAGGAGAACACGTTCATTTCGTTGACGTGGACGCCGTCGCGTTGCCGGCAGCCGGGGGCGAGCGCCTCGATTTCGGCGATGCCGAGCAGCTCGCCCGAATCGGCACCCCACGCCTCGTCGATCTGGCGCTTCATCGCCGGCAGCGCGAAGGGGCCGGGCTCGCCGGCGTGATAGGTGTATTTGATCGAGGTCGAGCGCAAATCGACGCCCATCTCGCGCGCCACCGCGGCGAGGCGAAGCGCGAAGGTCGGCGTCGAAATCAGCACCGTCGGCTTGAGGCGCAGGATATTGTTGATGTGCCCCTTGGAATCGGCGCCGCCGCCCGAGATGACGCGGCACCCCATCCGGCGCGCGCCGAAATAGCACGACCAGAAGCCGGCGAAATTGCCCCAGCCGAACGCGAAGTAGAACGAATCCGAAGGCCGGATGCCGTGCGCCCAGAAGCCGTAGGTCCAGGATTCGCCGACGCGCTCGGTATCGTAGGCGGAATAGGGCACCGCCAGCGGTGCGCCGGTCGAGCCCAACGTCTCGACGTGGTGCGCGATCATGTCCATGCCGAGCGTCACCGTGTCGCCGTAAGGCGGGCGCTCTTGCTGAAGCTGGATAAAGTCCTTCTTGTCGGTGAGCGGCACTTTGCGCTTGAAATCGTCGAGCGTTTGGATGTCGCCGGGCTTGACGCCGGCCTCGTCCAGACGGCGGCGATAAAACGGGCTGAATTCGTAGACGTAGCGCAGCAGGTCCTGCAATTTCGCAAGGTGCAGCGCATCGAGCTGCTTGCGCGGCATCGTTTCGGTCATTTCGTTCCAGTAGCGCGCGCGGCGCGCCGCCGGCGTAAATTGCGCGACGGGGGCGGTCATCGGGTGATGTCCTGCTTCGCCATGCCGGCTAGAGGAACCGCCGGTTGGCGCGGTGATCGGGAACGGTCAGGCCGAGATGCTCGAGGATCGGCACCGTGTCCTTGATGTATTTCTGGCGGAGTTCCTCGTTGGATTTCGACTTGATACCCCATTTTACATAGGTCTTGGAATTTTCGGAGTCCGATCTTCCGAACATGTCGAGCACGGCGGGCCACCATTTGTGGAGCCCTTCCTGGGCTTCCATGCGGCCCTTCGGCGTTTTGATGTGTTCCTTGATGTATTTGATACCCATCGCGGCGTGGAAGCGTTCCTCTTTTTCCAGGCGCGGCGCGACTTTCGAAAGCGGCTCGTAGGTGCTGCCGACCCATTCGATTCCGACATAGAGCCCGACGCGGTCGCCGATGCCGTGGAACCAGGCGATATCGACCCAGGATTCGAGCGGGATCGAAAACAGATATTGCTTGATCGGCGCGTCGGTCGTCGGATCCTCGCCGAGGCTGCGCACCAGGTCGGCGACGATCTGGCCGTGCTCGACCTCCTGCCGCACGATTTCGGATTCGATCAGCAGGAATTTCTCGTTGGGCGCATAGCTGAACCCGGCGCGGGCGAGATCGCCGAGCAGCTTGCGGTAGTTCGAATTGCCGTTGTTTTCGACATGGCCGTATTTCAGGAGCTTGATCAGGAACGCGCGGAATTCCGGCGGCATATCCGTGTCGGTCTGCTTGTACATGCGCGGTCGGGCGGGGCGTTTTTTCATGGGCGAGCCTGCGGTTCAGCGGTCGAGCTTGCGGCGGAGTTCCGGGGGACGCCGGTCGATGATGCGCGTGGTCTTGAGCTCGAAGCGCGGCAGGCTGTCGATCGGCACCGCTCTCGCATCGAGCTTGACGCCAAGGACGCCGTGAATGTGGTTCTCGAGCCGGCGCGCGAGCGGCGGAATGTCGCCCGGAAACACGGTCCGCTCGGGCTCGAATTCGATCGTCATGCGATCGAGCGGCCCATCTTTTTCGAGGATGAGCTGGTAATGCTGGCTGACGCCCTGCACCTCGCCGACGAGGTTCTGCACCGCGGTTGGATAGACGTTGACGCCGCGGACGGTGACCATGAAATCGGTGCGGCCGAGGATGACGCCATCGAGCTTGACCCAGCTCCTTCCGTCGGACCCCGTGTGCATGCGGCGCACGAGATCGTGCGTCCGGTAATTGATCAGCGGCTGCGCGCTGTTGACGTAGGACGTGACGATGTTTTCGCCGATCGAGCCGTCTTTCGCTTCCTGCTTCGTGGCGGGATCGATCGACCAGCAGAACACGTTCATCTCGTTGACCAGCACGCCGTCGCGCGCCGCGTCGCCGACGCCGAAGGCGTCGATTTCGGCAATGCCCATCTGATCGCAGGATTGGCAGTCCCAGGCGTCGTCGAGCGCGCGGCGCAAGGCGGGCAAGGCGAAGGGGCCGGGCTCGCCGCCGCCGACGGTGAACTCGATCGACGTTTCGCGGGGATCGACGCCCATCTCGCGCGCGACCTGGGCCAGGCGCAGCGCATAGGTCGGCGTGGCGCACAGCACGGTCGGCTTCAAGCGTAGGATGTTGGCGACATGACCCTTCGAATCCGCGCCGCCGCCCGAAATGACGCGCGTGCCGAAGCGGCGCGCGCCCCAATAGGTCGACCACAGGCCGGCGAAATTGCCCCAATTGAACGCGAAATAGAAACTGTCGCCCGGCCGGATGCCGAGCGCCCAGAAGGCGTAGCACCAGGATTCGCCGTAGCGTTCCGTGTCGTAGAGCGAATAGGGAATGGCGAGCGGAACGCCGGTCGTGCCCGAGGTCTCGCAATGATGCGCGATCATTTCGATGTCGAGTGCCGCGGTCGGTCCGTAGGGCGGCAGCTCCTTCTGCAGATGAACGAAATCATTCTTGTCGAGCAGGGGCACGCGGTGTTTGAAATCTGCGAGCGTGCGCAGCATCGAGGGCTCGAAACCGGCGGCGTCGAAGTGCTTGCGGTAAAACGGCGCGTGGTCGTAGGCATAACGCGTCAGCTTCTGCAATTTGTCGAGATGCAGCGCGTTGAGCGCGGCACGCGGCAATGTTTCCATGTGCCGGTTCCAATAGCGCAATTCGGCTGCTGCCTTGGTAAAGTGGCTGACCGGCGCAATCGCCATTCCCGTCTCCCGCGTGGTCGGCGTAGATTAGCCGAAGCTCAGCGGCCTTTGAACTGCGCTTTGCGCTTTTCGAGGAACGCCCGCAGGCCTTCCTTGGCATCCTCGGATTGGAACAGGGTCACCTGGTGGGCGCGCTCCAAGACGAGGCCGTCGTCGAGCGAGCCGGCGAGGCCGCGATTGACCGAAAGCTTGACATAGCCCTGCGCCATGCTCGGCCCGGCGGCCAGCTTGTCGGCATAGTCCATGACCCCGGCCCAGAATTTGTCGGCGGGAAACATGCGGTCGGCGATGCCCCAGTCAAGCGCGGTTTGCGGCTGAATGAATTCGCCGGTGACCATCATGTGCAGCGCGCGGCCGCGCGCGATCAGGCGCGCGAGGCGCTGCGTGCCGCCCATGCCCGGCGACAGCCCGAGATTGATCTCGCCGAGTCCGATGCCGTATTTGCCCTCGGCGACGAACCGGAAATCGCAACCCAGTGCCAACTCGAGCCCGCCGCCGATGCAATGGCCGGATATGGCGGCGATGAACAATTTCGGCGTCTGTTCGATCATGGCGACGGTTTCGTGGGCCATGGTGAGGAAGTCGGCGAGCGCCGGCGTCGTCGTGCCGTCGAGCGTCGAGATATCCGCGCCGGCGGCGAAGAATTTTTCGCTTGCGCTCCTGACCACGACGCAGCGGATGGCCGCGTCGTTGCGCGCTTCATCGACGCAGCGCTGCAGCTCCAGCAGCGTCGCCTTGGTGTAGGCGTTGGCTGGCGGCCGGTTCATCGTGACGATGCCGACGCCGCCTTCGCGGGTAAGAGTGTAAGCCGCCATAGCGTTTCCCCGTGTGGATATTTTGAATCGGTCGCCCCGCGCCGCCGTCCATCAGCGGTCCTCCTCCCAGAGCACATCGGGCTGCGGAAGGCGGCGCGGAGCGTCTCGGCCGTGCCGCGCTAGACAAAGCGCCGGTTGGCCCGGTGATCGGGCACGACCAGCTCCATCTGTTCGAGCAAGGGCACGGTGTCTTCGATGTATTTCTGGCGCAACTCGGCGTTGGTGTGCGCCTTGATGCCCCATTTGACGTAGTGCTGCGAATTTTTCGAATCCGAGCGGCCGAACATGTCGAGCGCCGCCGGCCACCATTTGTAAAGCAAATCCTGCGCTTCCTTCTTGCTCTCCGGCGAATTGACGATCTTCTTCATGAAGCGGAAGCCGGCGGTGGCGTGGAAAAGTTCTTCTTTTTCGAGCTTCTCGGAAACCTTGGCCAGCGGCTCGTAGGTCGCCCCCATCCACTCGATGCCGACATAGAGGCCGACCCGGTCGATGAGCATGTGGAACCAGGCGACGTCGCACCAGTTCTCGAGCGGAATTTCGAATGCGTATTGGCCGACCCAATTCGGATTGAACGGATCGTCGCCCAGGCTGCGGATCAGGTCGGCGACGATCTGGCCGTGTCCGACTTCCTGCTTGACGATTTCGGCCTCGACCATCATGGCGCGGCCGTCGGGCGCGAAGCGCAGCCCGGCATTGGCGATATTGGCGAGCACGACGCGGTAGTTCGGATTGGCATTATTCTCGACATGCGCGTTCTTCAGCAGCTTGATCATGAAACGCCGGTAATCCTCGGGCATGTCCGGATCGCCTTTCTTGTATTGGCGCAGTTTCGAGCCGGGCAACGTCGTGGGCTTCAAATCATGGCCTGGAATCGGTTCTTCCATCATGTCCTCACTTGGATTTTTCGGGCGCGCTGAGCCCGGTCAGCATGGCGTGGCGCAGCGTGCGCACCAGCTCGGCGCCGTCGAGCGCGTCGCGCCGGCGATACCATTCGAGAAAGGTACCATCGTGCAGGGCCATGACGACCGCGGCTTGCTCGCGGCTGCGGAGATCGGTGCGAAACTGGCCCTGGCGCTTGCCGAGCGCGATCGCGGCCTCGATCGCCTTGAGCATCTTTGCATAGATCGCGCGAATACGGGCCTGAATGGGGCCGGCCGATCCGCTGAATTCCAGCGACATGAGGATCAGCAGCAACACGTCGTCGGCGCGCTCGACGCCGAGCCGCGCCTGGCCGTGCATGAAGGCGACAAGTTTTTCGGCGCCGCCCGGACCCGCCGCCGCGACGCGCCGCTCCATCTCGCCGACGACGACGGCCTCGACGCGGTCGAGCAGGGCGTCGAGCAGCGCTTCCTTGTTGCGGAAATAGAAATAGACGGCGCCCTTGGTCAGGCCGGCGGCGTCGGCGATGTCCTCGACCGTGGTATGGCGATAGCCGCGTGAAACGAACAGCCGCAACGCGGCCGCCAGCAAGCCTTCGACGCTCGCTTCGCGCTGCGCTTTTTTGGTGCTGGGCCTCGTCGCCAGGGCGGTCGCCATCGCTGCTCGTAAGATACTGACTGGATAGTAAGTATTCGGGCGTGCGAGTCAAGCGCCCGCTGGCACGGCGGCGCCTCGGGACCTAAGCTGCCCGCCGGATCCGAAGACGGGAGGAGAGACGGCATGGGCGCGAGGCGGCCCGCGGAAAAGGACATAGCGGCGGCGGCGGATCGGCTCGGCTTGAGCATCGATGCCCGCGATATTGCCGAGTTCACGGCGATGATCGGCGACACTGTTGCGCAATATTACGGCGCGCTCGACCGCGTGCCCGATGCCATGCCGCCAGTCAAATATCCGCGCGGCGCCTGGCATCGGCCGGCGGGCGAGGACGATCCCTACGACGCGTGGTACGTCAAGTGCCGCATCGAGGGCGCCGCCTCGGGCAAGCTCAAGGGCAAGACGGTCGCGATCAAGGACAATATCTGCGTCGCCGGCCTGCCGATGATGAACGGCGCCTCGACGCTCGAAGGCTATGTGCCCGATTTCGACGCAACCGTGGTGACGCGCACGCTCGACGCCGGCGCCACGATCCTGGGCAAGGCGCATTGCGAATATTTCTGCTACTCAGGCAGCAGCCACACCAACGCGATCGCGACGACGCGCAATCCGCACAATCCAGCTTACACCACCGGCGGCTCGTCCTCGGGCTGCGCGGCGTTGGTCGCGGCGGGCACGGTCGATCTCGCGATCGGCGGCGACCAGGGCGGCTCGATCCGCGAGCCGGCGGCCTTTTCGGGCATCTACGGCATGAAGCCAACGCGCGGCCTGGTGCCCTATACCGGCGCGTTTCCGGTCGAGCTGACGCTCGATCATCTCGGGCCGATGACGGCGAACACGGCCGACAATGCGCTGTTTCTCGAAGTCCTCGCCGGCGCCGACGGCCTCGATCCCCGGCAATACGCGCCCAAGACGGCGGACTACACGAAAGCGCTCGGCCAGGGCGTCAAAGGCATGCGCATCGGCGTCTTGACCGAGGGCTTCGGCTTCGCGAACAGCGAAGCGGCGGTCGACGGCGCGGTGCGCGAGGCGGCGAAGATTTTCGCCGGGCTCGGCGCCGTGGTCGCGGAAACAAGTGTGCCGCTGCACCGTCTCGGCGTCGCGATCTGGGTCCCCATCGCCATCGAGGGCGTTTACGAGCAAGTGTTCCGCGGCAACGCCCTCGGCCACAATTGGCGCGGGCTCTATGCGACGGGGATGCTGGAAGCGCATTCGGCCTGGCGCGAACGCGTCAACATGTTCCCGGACAATTTGAAGATTGGCCTGCTGGCCGGCGAACATCTGCGCGGCGCCACGCGCGGCCGCTATTACGCCAAGGCGCAGAACCTCAGCCGCAAGCTCGAAGCCGCCTACGACGCGGCGCTTGCGCGTTACGATCTTTTGATGATGCCGACGACGCCGATGAAAGGCGTCAAGCTGCCGCCGCCCGATGCGACGCGCGCCGAATGGCTGGTTCCGGGCTTCGCGCCGATCGCCAACACGGCGCCGTTCGATTGCTCGGGCCATCCCGCCATGAGCATTCCCTGCGCCAAGCGCGACGGCCTGCCGATCGGCATGATGCTGGTGGCGAAGCCCTGGGACGAGGCGGCGATCTACCGCGCCTCGGCCGCCTTCGAGCGGGCCGGGGATTGGCAAAAACGCTGAAAGACGCATTGCCGCAGCGGCCCGCGGTTTGCTAGCCTCGCCGCCAGATAGAACGTGCCGTCGCGCACACTTGGGAGGATTTCATGACACATTCGATTTCGCGTCGCAGTTTCGTCGGAACCGTCGGCGCCGGCGTGGCGGCGGCCAGCCTGCCCTTCGAGGTCCTCGCGCAAGGCAAGGACAGCTTGGTGATGGCCTGGCCGGTCGATCCGCCGACCTGGGATCCGGTCAAGCGCACCAATCCCGGCATCCATTCGGTCTTGAAGATGGTGTTCGACCAGCCGCTGACCCAGACGCCGGATCTGAAAATCGTGCCCGGCGCGGTCAAGGCGTGGAAATTGTCGGATGACGGCAAGCAGCTCGATCTCGAGCTGCGCGACGATATCGTGTGGCACGACGGCAAGAAGATGACGACCGCGGACCTGCGCTACACTTATCTCGAGCGCCGCGAGAAGGGCCACAAATACGATCTCGCGACCGTGTGGCGGAATCTGACCGACGTGAAAATCGAGTCGCCGACGAAATGCTCCTTCATCCTGTCCCAGCCGATGCCGACGGCGGTGCCGTGGCTGGCATTCCTCGCCAATTTCATCGTGCCGAAGCACCATGTCGAAGCCGTGGGCGAGGAAAAATTCGGCGAGCAGCCCGTCGGCAGCGGACCGTACAAGGTCGTGCAGTACGAGCGCAATTCGCGCATCGTGCTGGAAGCGCACGACAAATATTGGGGCGGCGTGCCGGCGATCAAGAAAATCACGATCCTGATCATCAAGGATCCGTCAGCGCGCGTCGCGGCGATCCAATCGGGCCAGGCGGATTGGGTGCCGGAAGTGCCGATCCGCGAAACCGAGCGGCTCGGCGCGGTGCGCGGCTTGAAGGCGGAATTCCTGCCGTTCACGCGCGTCGTCTTGCTGCAAATCCGCAGCGATCGCGCCTTCGCCAACAAAAACGTCCGGCTCGCGGCGCATCACGCCATCGACAAGGAGGCGCTGTCGAAGGCGCTCTATGCCGGCAAGGCCGTGCCGCTATCCACCGTCGCCACGCCCGGTACGCCCGGCCATGTGCCGGAATACAAATTCGCCTTCGACCCCAAGAAGGCGCAGGAGCTGCTGGCCAAGGAGGGCTTCACGCCGGACAAGCCCTTGCAGATCGGCCTCGCGACGTTCAACGGCGTGTTCCCGGGCGATTTCGACATGGCGCGCGCCATCGCGCAAATGTGGAAGCGCGTCGGCATCGAGGCCAAGGTCGACGTGATCGAGCAGCCGAAATATTTCGAGCTCAATCGCGGCAATCAATTGCCCGAGGCGACGCTTTATTCGTGGGACAACTCGACCGGCGATCCCGAGATGTTCACCGGCTATCTGCTGCATCCCAAGCTGCCGTTCTCGGCCTGGAAGGACGAGGATGTCGGCAATCGGGTCATCAATCTGTTCTCGACGGTCAATTACGAGCAGCGCATCAAGGGCTATCGCGAGGTCGGCGTTTACGCGTCGGAGAACGGCGCCGCGATGCCGCTGCTGCAATCGGTCGCGACCTTCGTTTACAAGGACGGCCTCAACGTCGTGAATTACGGCAATGCCTGGGCGCTGCCGCATACGTGGTCGTGGAAATAGGCTTCGGCCGGGGGCGGCGGCCGCCGCCCCTTAGCTTCGCGGTCGGCCGGTGAGCGGCGGCATCGTCGGCGTCATCCTGCGGCGCATCGCCGTCGCCGTTCCAATCGTCTTTTTCGTTTCGGTCCTCGTCTTCATCGTGCTCCGGATCATTCCCGCCGATCCGGTGGCGATGTCGGTGGCGCCGAACGCGACCAATGACGAAATCGAGGCGATGCGCCGGGATCTCGGCCTGCATCTGCCGATCCTGGAACAATTCTGGATCTGGTTCGTCAAGCTGCTCAGCGGCGAACTCGGCAAATCGATCGCTTTCACGCAGCCGGTGCTGCGGCTCATCCAATTGTCGCTGCCGGCGACGATCGAGCTCGTCGTGCTGTCGGCGATCTTCGCCACGGTCATCGGCCTCGCCGGCGGCCTTGCCATGTATCGCCTGCGCGGCCGGGTCGCGGGCGAGGCGACCGATCTCGTCAGCACGCTCGTCATGTCGATCCCGGAATTTCTCTGGGCCTTGTTTTTTATCCTGCTGTTCGGCGTCGCGCTCAATATTTTGCCCTTTGTCGGCCGGCTCGACGCGGGAATCTCGGTCGCGCGCGTCACCGGATTCCTGCTGATCGATTGCCTGGTCGCCGGGCGCCTCGGCGCCTTCTTCAACGCGCTGGAGCACATGCTGCTGCCAGCCCTGTCGCTCGCCTTCGGCACGGCGCCGCTGCTGATGCGCGTGCTGCGCTCGAGCCTGCTCGAAGTCTCGAATGAGGACTACATCACGACGGCGCGCCTGCGCGGATTTTCGGAGCGCCAGATACTGCTGCGCCACGGCTTCAAGAATGCGCTGCTGCCGACGCTGACCCTGATGGGCGTGCAATTCTCGTTCCTGTTCGGCGGCACGCTGCTGGTCGAGATGATCTACTCCTATCCCGGCATCGGCAACCTGATGGTCGAGGCGGTGCGCAACGTCGATCTGCCGATCATCCAGGGCGTGGCGCTGGTTTACGCGCTTGCGGTTTTGGTCATCAATCTCGCCGTCGACGTGCTCGTGCTGCTGCTCAATCCCAAGTTGCGGGTGGCGCGATGACGGCGCGGCGGCTGCTGCGCTCGGGCCGCGTCGTCATCGGCGGCGGGATCGTCCTGGTCGTGCTATTCTGCGCCGTTTTTGCGCCGCTGCTGGCGCCGCACGATCCCAACGAGCAGGATCTGTTGGCCCAATTGCTGCCGCCAGCTTGGGACAAGAAGGGCGACGCCAAATATCCGCTCGGCACCGACTGGCTCGGCCGCGACACGCTTTCGCGCCTGCTCTACGGCGCGCGGGTCGCGGTGATCGTTTCGGTTTTGGCGGCGCTTGGCGCGTTGGTCCTCGGCACGTTCCTGGCGCTCGTTGCCGGCTATTTCGGCGGCTGGATCGATTGGCTGATCTCGCGCGCGATCGAGCTGTGGCTGTCCTTTCCGCCGGTCGTGCTGTCGCTGATCCTCATCGTCGGCTTCGGCGTGGGTCTGCGCAACGTCATCCTCGCCATCATCCTGGTGGACTGGACGCGCTTCTGCCGCGTCGTGCGCAGCGAGGTGCTCGTCGTGCGCCGGCACGACTATGTCGACGCCGCGCGCCTCGCGGGCTTTTCCCACGCGCGCACCATCCGGCGCGAAATCCTGCCCGCGGTGGCGCCGCTGGTCATCACCATGCTCAGCATCGAGATGGGCATCGCCGTCATCGTCGAGGCGATCCTGAGCTTCGTCGGCATGAGCGTCGAATCGACGGTGCCGGCCTGGGGCGAGATGATCGCCGATGCGCGCAAGGACATGTATCAGTCGCTGTGGGGCCTGATCCTGCCGATTTCGGCCATCTTCGTCACCGTGCTCGGGTTCAATCTGCTGGGCGACGGATTGCGCCGCGTGCTCGATCCCCGGCTGCGCCAGCAAGCGGTCTATTGATGGCGCTGCTGGCCGCAAGCGGCGTGACCGTGACGGCGCCGGTCGCGGGCGGCCGGGTCGATATCCTGCGCGATATCGATTTCTCGCTCGAGCCGGGCCGCGTCCTCGGCCTGGTCGGCGAATCGGGCGCCGGCAAGTCGATGATCGGCCGCCTGATCGGCGGACATTTGCTGCCGGGCTTCGCCGTCGGCGGCGGCGCGCTGGAATTCAAGGGACGCAATCTTCTGACGATGACCCCGGCGGCGCGCGCCGAGCTGCTCGGCCGCGATATCGCCTTCATCCCGCAGGAGCCGGTTACGTCGCTCAATCCGGTGCGCACCATCGGCTCGCTGTTCGACGAGCATTTGGCCCGTCTCGGCGTCGCGTCCGGCGCGGAACGCCGGCGCCGGGCGGCGGCGGCCCTCGGCGCGGTGCATCTCGCCGAGCCCGAGAAATTGCTCGGCCGCTATGCCCATGAATTGTCGGGCGGCATGTGCCAGCGCGTGCTGATCGCCATGGCTTTTGCCAGCCGGCCGGCGCTGCTCGTCGCCGACGAACCGACCACGGCGCTCGACGTCATCACCCAGGCGCGAATCATGCGCCTGCTCGCCGAAATGCGCGCCGAGCACGGCACCGCGGTCATTTTCATCACCCACGATCTGCGGCTCGCGGCCCAGGTCTGCGACGAGATCGTCGTGCTCTATGCCGGCGAGGCCGTCGAGCGCGCGCCGGCGCGGGCGCTGCTGGCGGCGCCGCTGCATCCCTATACGCGGGCGCTGTTGCGCTGCAATCCGGGGTTGAGCGGCCCGCGCCGCCGCCTCGTGGCGCTGCCCGAGCACATGCCCGGCATCGCCGCGCTTGCCGGGCTCAAGGGTTGCCGCTTCGCGCCGCGCTGCCCGATTGCCGATGCCGCGTGCTGCGCCGGCGTTCCGGCCATGCGGGAAGCGGCGCCGGGGCGCTGGCTGCGCGCCGCCGGACGCTGCCTGGACGCGCGTTCGTTCGGCGACGACGGCGCGCTTCCGGCCTTGCCGAACAAGGCCGGGGCACGGCCGGTCCTGCGTGTCGCCAACTTGAGCAAGACATTCACGGCGCGTCACCCTTTGCTGTGGTGGCAACGGCAGCACGTGGCGGCGGCGAAGAATGTCAGTTTCGAAGTTGCCGAGGGCGAGTTCGTCGGCATCGTCGGGCAAAGCGGCAGCGGCAAATCGACGGTCGCGCGTTTGCTGCTTGGCTTGGAAACGCCGAGCCAGGGCCGCATCGAGCTCGACGGCGCCGACGTGACCGGGCGGTTCGCCAAGCATGCCGAGTTTCGCGCCCGGCGCATTCAAATGATATTCCAGGACCCGCAATCGGCGCTCAATCCGCGCCGCCGCGTCGCGGCGCTGGTTACGCAGCCGATGGAAGCGGGAAAGGGGCCGGGCGCGGGCGATTGGCCGGCGCGCCTCGCCCGCGCACGCGAGCTGCTCGGCGCCACCGGCATGCCGCCCGACCTGATCGAGCGCTATCCCTCGCAGCTTTCCGGCGGCCAGCGCCAGCGCGTCAACATCGCCCGCGCCCTCTGCAATGCGCCGGCGGTGCTCGTCGCCGACGAGATCGTTTCGGGCCTCGACGTTTCGGTCCAGGCGCAGATTCTCAATCTCTTGCTCGATCTGCGCGCGCGCGGCGGATTTTCGCTGCTGCTGATCAGCCACGATCTGTCCGTCGTGCGCTACTTGTGCGACCGAATTCTCGTCATGTATCGCGGCGAGGTCGTCGAATCCGGCACCGTCGGCGAGATTTTCGCGGCGCCGAAACATTGGTACACGCGCGCGCTGCTGGCCGCCGTGCCGCCCGACGATGCCAATCAGCGTTGGGATCCCACGCTCGCCGAGAATGCGGCCATTCCGGCCTGAGGCGGTCCGCGGACGGCATTCGGCACCAGCACGGCGAGGACGAGCGCGGCGCCGGCGGCAATGGAATAGGGATTGGAAAAAATCAGCAGCAGCCCGCCGATCGTCAGCACGATCTGGCCGGCGACGCGGACGGGACCGTGGAAGTAGCCGATATAGGCAACCGACATGGCGAGGATGCTGAGCATGCCGCTGGCCATCGCCAGGACGAATTCGCTCCAATCGAAGTTCTGCAGCAGCAGGCTGGGCGCGTAAACGAACATGAACGGAACCAGCGCCTTGCCCATCGACAGGCGGAACGCGGTGACGCCGGTGCGCATCGGCTCGGAGCCCGCGATGCCGGCGCCGGCAAAAGCGGCCAGCGCCACCGGCGGCGTCACATCGGCAAGCACGCCGTAGTAGAACACGAAAAAATGGGTGATCAGCAGCGGAACCTTGAGATCCGCCAGGGCCGGCGCCGCGATCGAGGCGAGAATGATGTAAGTCGGCGTCGTCGGAATGCCCGTGCCCATGAGGATGCAAGTCAGGGCGACGAACACGAGCGCGAAGAACACCATGGTTTCGCGGCGGTCGAGCAGGCCGGTCACGTCGAGGGCGAGCACGCCGCTGGCGACGCTCGACGCGGTATCGAGCACGGCGCCCGAGAATTTGAAGCCGATGCCGGTCAAGCTCGCGATGCCGAGAATGAAGCCGACGCAGGCGCAGGCCGCGCCGATGCCGAGCGCGTATTTCGCGCCCGATTCGAGGCCGCCGATCAATTGGCGCGGCGCCAGCGCCGAACTCCGGTCGAGCGTCGTGAAGCCGATGGGGCGCAGGATCAGCGGCAGGTAGGAACAGCCGATCGTGAGAATAATGCCCCAAAACGCCGCCAGGAACGGCGTGTAATGCATGAGCAGCAGCGTCACCAGCACGACGAGCGGAAACAGCAGGTGACCGCGCCGGGCGATAACGCTGCCCAGCCCCGGAATCGCCTCGCCGCCGACGCCCTTGAGGCCGAGCTTTTTGGCCTCGTAATGCACCATGAGCAGGATCGCGACGTAGTGAAACAACGCCGGGAAAATCGCGATCAAAATGAGTTCGCTGTACGGCACGCCGAGCATCTCGGCCATGACGAAGGCCGAAGCGCCCATCACCGGCGGCGTCACTTGCCCGCCGCACGAGGCCGAGGCTTCGACGGCGCCGGAGAAGCGCGGCGAGAAGCCGCTCTTTTTCATCATCGGGATCGTCAGGCTGCCCGTCGTCACCGTGTTGGCGACCGGCGAGCCCGAGATCATGCCGAACAGGCCGGACGAAACGACCGAGACCTTGGCGGCGCCGCCGGTCAGCCGCCCCGCCGCCACCGTCGCGATGTCGATGAAAAGCTGGCCGAGCCCGGTGAGCTGCATGAGCACGCCGAATAGGACGAAGTGAAAAACATAAGTCGCGACCACGCCGACGGCGATGCCGTAAATGCCCTCGGTGCCGATATAGATGTGATTGACGATGCGCAGGATGTTGTAGCCGCGATGCGCCAGCACGCCCGGCAAATAGGGGCCGAGCATGCCGTAAAGAATGCAGACGACGCCGATGATCGGCAGCGACAGGCCCATGGTGCGCCGCGTCGCCTCGATCACCATGACGATCGCGAGGATACCCATCATGTAGTCGAGCGGCTTCGGCGCGCCGACATTGACGACGAAAATGTCGTGGAAGAAGACGATGAAATAGACCGAGATCGACGCGGCGGCGGCGCTCAACAGCCAATCGCGCAACGGGATGCGGCCGTTTTCGCGATCGCGGCCGCCGGTCGATCGCCCGATCGGCAGCGCGAGCAGCGCGACGAGGCCGATGACGGCGAAGAACAAAACTTGGTGCGGCACGGGGGCGCGCGCCGCGAGGGCGCCGACGAGATCGACCGCGAGAAAAAGATAGAACGCCGCGAAGCCGAGGCTGATCGGCCATTCGACCGTCGGGCGAAGCCGCTTCTGATCTGGAAAGCAGAGAAAGATGAGACTGAGCACGAAGCTTAGATGAATTGAGCGGTGCATGATCTCGTTGAGAATGCCGTAACCCGCCGTGTAGATGTGGAACAGCGAGAGCGCCACGCCGAGCAGCGTGACGACGAGCGCGCCGATACCGGCGAGGCGCCGGAAATTCGCTTCGGGGTCGTATTGCGCGACGAGTCGCTCGATCTCCGCCTTGCTCGGCGCGCTCGGCGCCGCCGGACTTTGCGTCACAACTCAGCCGCCCGCCGCACAGGGCATGGGCGCGATTTCGAGGGCGCGATTGCCCCAGCGCGTCAGATCGAGCGGCCCGGCGGCGTCGAGCCGGTTGCCGTGGTCCCGATGGACGCGCAGGACCAGGCGCTCGATGACGCGGCGCTCGTGCAGGATGAAACGGCCGTTGCGCCGTTCCCAGCGCGCGCCGGGCGCCGCGGCATTGCCCGCGAGCCCGGGACCGTGATCGGCGAAAGCTTCGGCGAGATGTACCACGCGGCCATCCTCGACCGTGTAGCGGCTTTCGACCATCGTCAATGTCACCGAATGCCGATAGGTCAAAGTAAAGGCGGGCGCCGTCCCATTGAGTGCCACGCGCGCCAGCTCGTTGCCATCGGGAAAGGCGCGGACGGCGAGGCTCGCGGCGCAGTTCTCGGCGCGGCCTTGACCCGCGGCGGGCGTTGCGAGCGCAACCGCCAGCCCGGCCGCGCGAACGAGCCGGCGCACGCGGCTTACTTGATCACGCCCTTCTCGCGGAAATATTTCTCGGCACCGGGATGCATCGGGATCGAGATCGACTGCATCGCGGACTGCAAGGCGATGTTCTTGCCTTGGACATGAACCTTGGCCAGCGTTTCGGTGTTCTCATAGGCCGCCTTGACGACGGCATAGGCGATGTCGTCGGCCAGCTTGTCGTGCGCGGCCCAGATCGCCATGACGGCGAGGGTTTTCACGTCCGCTGCCTGGCCCTTGTAGGTATTGGCGCCCAGCGTTACTGAGGCGTAGTAGGGCTGGCGCTTCTTGAGCGCCTCGATCTCGGGACCGTCGAGCGCCACGACGCGGATCGCGTGGCCGTTGGCGAGTTCGCTCACCGACGATGTCGGCGTGCCCGCCGTGATGAGCGTAGCCGCGAGATTGCCGTCCTTGATCTTGTCGACCGCCTGGGCGAAGGAGGAAAAATCTTCCTTCACGTCCTCGCGCTTCATGCCGTGGACGGCGAGCAGGTCGCCGAGCAATTGCCACTGACCGGAACCCGGCGAGCCGGACGATATCGTTTTACCCTTGAGGTCGGCGAATTTCGTGATGCCCGAATCGGCGCGCACGACGAGTTGCACGGTTTCGGGATAGAGCGCGCCCAGCGCGCGCAGGCCTTTGAGCGCGCCGTCCTTGAATTGATTCTCGCCCTTGAAGGCGGCATCGAGAATGTCGGCGGCGACGAAGGCCGATTCGATTTCGCCGCGGCCGAGCAGCTTGGCGTTGGCGACCGAGGCGTTCGCGGTTTCGGCCGTGGCGGCGATTTTCTTGCCGGCGACGGCGGCGTTGTTCGAGATCACCTGGGCGAGCATGCCGCCCAACGGATAGTAGGTTCCGCCAGTGCCGCCGGTGGCGATGCCGAAGAACACGCGCTGCTGCGCCACCGCGCCGCCGGCAAAACTCGCGAACGCGAGCGCGGCGGCAAGTTGCAGGATATTAAATTTGAACGGCATCATCGGTGGCTCTCCCTGGTTTGTTCGGCTTTGTGCCGAATTATCGGCGCGATCGGCGCTGGGTCAAGCGAAGATCGCTTTCGCCGCACCGAAGGTCGAGAAGCGGACTTCGCCCGTCATCGGCCGGTCGATCTTGTATTGCCGCGTGAACGAGCCGGTCATCACGACTTGGCCCGGCGCGATGGCGCGGCCGAAACCCGCGAGCTTGTTGGCGAGCCAGGCGACCGAGGCGAGTGGATTGGCGTCCATCACCGCTTCGCCGAAGGCGAGTTCCTGGAACACGCCGTCGACGAAGACCTGGCACGAAACGCGGCCGAGCGCGTGCGCCTTCGGATCGAAGGCGACCTTGGCGCCGGTGACGAAGGCGCGCTGCTGGCCGTTGTCGGCGATCATCAGGTTCATGGCTTCGTGCGTGTTGGGTCCGCGGGTTTCGATGATTTCCATCGCCGGCGCCACATGGCTCACGGCGCGCGCCGCGCGTTCGGGCGTGATGCCCGGGCCTTTCAGCCCTTCGCCCATGGTGACGCAGAGTTCGTTCTCCCAGCCCGGCAAGTTCAGTTCGGCCAGCTTCCAGGTGATGCCGCTTTGCCAGTGCCCATGCTCGAAGAGGCATGCATAGACCGGTTCCTTCAAGCCGAATTGCTCGCGAATCGCGCGCGCGGTGACGCCGACCTTCCATCCCGCCTGCTTCTCGCCGCGCGCCGCGTGGCGGTCGAGCAGGTCGAGCATGATGCGGTAGCCTTCGTCCTGGTTGAGCTTGCCGGACCATTGCAGCGGATATTTCCCGCCTTTCTGGCGCGCCGCCCAGAAATCCTCGGTCGCTTGCTGGAGATCGATCGTCATCGCCGAAATGGCTCCTTTTGGAAACCGGTCGGGGCGGGTCCAAGACCCGCCCCGACAACGATTACGATTGGCGTTCGACTATTCCGCCGCGACGGGAACCTTCGGCAATCCGGCCAGGGCCATGGCCAGCTCCTGCTCGGTGAAATCCTCGTCCTTGAGCTTGCCGGCGGCAAAATCCATGTAGGCTTGCATGTCGAAATTGCCGTGGCCGCACAGGTTGAACAGGATCGTGCGCTTCTTGCCTTCGCGCTTGCATTTGAGCGCTTCGTCGAGAACGGCCTTGACGCCGTGATTCGCTTCCGGCGCCGGGATGATGCCTTCGGCGCGCGCGAATTGGACACCGGCGACGAAGACCTCGCTTTGATGATAGGCGACCGGCGTCACGTAACCTTCGTCGGTGAGCTGGCTGACCAGCGGCGCCATGCCGTGATAGCGCAAGCCGCCGGCATGGAAGCCGGGCGGCACGAAGGACGAGCCCAGTGTGTGCATCTTGACCAGCGGCGTCATCTTGCCGGTATCGCCGAAATCATAGGCGTATTTGCCGCGCGTCAGCGACGGGCAGGCGGCGGGTTCGACGGCGATGACTTTGACTTTCTTGCCTCCGCGCAGCATCTCGCCAATGAAGGGGAAGGTGAGGCCGGCGAAATTGCTGCCGCCGCCGGTCGGCGCCACCAGGATGTCCGGATAGTCGCCGGCCATTTCCATCTGCTTCATGGCTTCCTGGCCGATCACGGTCTGATGCATCAGCACGTGATTGAGCACCGAGCCGAGCGAATATTTCGTGTCGTCGCGCTGCACCGCGCGCTCGACCGCTTCCGAAATCGCGATGCCGAGCGAGCCCGTGCTTTTGGGATTCTGGGCCAGGATCGCCTTGCCGGAATTGGTGATCTCGGACGGGCTGGCGTGGACCGTGGCGCCGAAGGTTTCCATGAAGGCCCGGCGATAGGGCTTCTGCTGGTAAGAAATCTTGACCATGAAAACTTCGACTTCGAGGCCGAACATGGCGCCGGCGAGCGACAGCGCGGAGCCCCATTGCCCCGCGCCGGTTTCGGTCGTCAGCCGCTTGACGCCTTCGACCTTGTTGTAAAACGCTTGCGGAATGGCCGTGTTCGGCTTGTGGCTGCCGGCCGGGCTCACGCCCTCGTATTTGTAGTAGATGTGCGCCGGCGTATCGAGCGCCTCTTCGAGCCTGCGCGCGCGGAACAGCGGCGACGGCCGCCATTGCCGGTAAACATTGCGCACCGGCTTCGGAATCTCGATGTAGCGTTCCTGGGAGACCTCTTGCTTGATGATCTCCATCGGGAAAAGCGGCGCCAGATCGGCGGGGCCAACCGGCTGCAGGGTGCCGGGATGCAGCACGGGCGATGGCGGCTTCTTGAAGTCCGCCATGATGTTGTACCACGCTTTCGGAATTTCGTTCTCGTCGAGGAGGTATTTCACTTGGTTCGACATGGGGTGTCTTCCTTTGTGAGGCCGAATTTCGCCATGGTGCCGCGAGGCGAAACATGCGCGCGAGCCGGACTTGGCAGCTTGCTCAAGCGACGCCCTAGGTTAGACTCCCCGCATCCGATTGGGCAAGGTTGAACCGCAAAGCAGGATGGCATGACGACAATTCCACCGCAAGAAAAGCCGGATAAGGTCGCCGAACTCGAAGGCTTCGCCGGCGAGCGCATCCATGTCGGTTTCGACAAGGAGATGAACTACGTCGATTTCCTGCAGCTCGACAAAATCCTCAATGCCCAGCACTCCTGGTCCGGCGAGCACGACGAAATGCTGTTCGTCATCATCCATCAGGTCAAGGAACTATGGATGAAGCTGATGGTGCATGAGCTGGAGGCGGCGATCCCACTGGTGCAAGCCGGCGAACTCAGGCCGGCCTTCAAGATGTTCGCCCGCTGCAAGCGGCTGTTCGACAACTTGATCCAGGCCTGGAACATCCTGACGACGATGACGCCCTCGGAATATGTGCGTTTCCGCGACAAGCTCGCGCGTTCCTCGGGCTTCCAATCCTACCAGTACCGCGCGATCGAATATCTGCTCGGCAACAAGCACCGGGGCTATATCCGCCCGCACGACCATCGCCCCGATCTGGTAAAATACCTGACGACGCTGCTCGAACGGCCGAGCCTCTATGACGAGGTCGTCATGCTCTTGGCGCGGCGCGGTTTCGCCATCGACAACGGTTGCCTGAAGCGCGATTGGAGCGAGAAGCGTCCGTCCAACGACGCGGTGATCGCGGCTTGGGCAGCGATTTACCGCGATCCGGCGGCGCATTGGGATCTCTACGAACTTGCTGAAACGCTGGTCGATATCGACGATCTGTTCCAGACTTGGCGCTTCCGGCACCGCAACGCCGTGGAGCGCGTGATCGGCATGAAACCGGGCACGGGCGGCACCTCGGGCGTCGGTTACCTCAAAAAAGCCATCGAAATCCGCTTGTTCGATGAGCTTTGGGCTGTCAGAACCATTCTCTGAACTGGTCCAAGCATGGTGCCTCTGCGGGGGAATGAATAATGGTTCACGTGCGCGAATATTTCAGCAAGTCCTATCGCGAGGCGGCGAAACGCTTCGAGGAGGTCGCGGGCGCCGTCGGGCTCAGTGTGACGCGGTTCAACAACGACAAAGTCAAAGGGCCGAACGGCGGCGAGCTGTTCACCAGCGTCGCCCGGATCGGGCCGGAAGGCGCGCCGAACGTCATCTTCGCCAACAGCGCGACGCACGGCGCCGAGGGCTTCTGCGGCTCGGGCTGCCAGATCGGCTGGATGGCGGCGGGCTTTCAGCACGAGCTCGGCGACGACACCGCGCTCGTGCTTGTCCACGCGATCAATCCGCACGGCTTCGCGCATGAGCGGCGCGTGAATGAGGACAATGTCGATCTTAACCGCAATTTCCGCGATTACAGCCAAAATGCGCCGGCGAATCCCGCCTATGCCGAAGTCCATCCCCATCTCATCCCCACGGATTGGGATGGGCCGGCGCACAAGGCGGCCGATGCGGCGATCGCCAAATACATCGCCGAGCGCGGCGAGCGCGCGTTTCAAAGCGCCGTCAGCACCGGGCAATGGGATTTTCCCGATGGCCTGTTCTTCGGCGGCAACGGACCGACTTGGTCGCATCAGGCCTGGCGCACCATCATCCGCCAGCACGCCAAGGGCGCGCGGCGCATCGTGCATCTCGATTTCCACACCGGCCTCGGCGCCTATGGCGATTGCGAGGTGATTTTCGGCACGACGAAATTCAAGAAAGGCGATCTCGAGCGGGCGCGCGCCTGGTTCGGCAAGGTGGCCTTTACCGGCGACGGCGGCGATTCGCTGTCGGCCAACGTGCAGGGCGTCAATTGCAACGCGATTCCCGAGGAAATGCCCGAGGCCGAAGTGACCGCCGTGGCGCTTGAATACGGCACCAAGCCGGTGATGGAGGTGCTGAATGCGCTGCGCGCCGATCATTGGCTGTACAAGCACGGCGATCCGGCGTCGCCGCAGGGGCAGGCGATCAAGCGCCGCATCCGCGCCGCCTTCTACGGCGATACCGACGATTGGAAGCAGCGCGTCTACGACAAGTCGGTCGACGTGCTGCGGCAAAGCATGGCCGGATTGGCGCGGCCCTGAGCGCCGTTGATCGAAAATTTTTCAAGCCGGCCGCTCGCCGACCTTAGCGCGCAGCGATCGCGCCGCCTCGCGGTGTTCGACTCGGGCATCGGCGGGCTCTCCGTGGTGCGCGAAATCCGCCGCCTGGTTCCGGCGGCGGACATCGTCTATGTCGCCGACAATGCCGGCTTTCCCTATGGCGGCCGCAGCGACGCCGACGTCGTCCGCCGCTGCGAAAAAATAACCGAAGCTCTGGCCGAGCTGGTCGATCCCTCGGCCGTCGTCGTTGCCTGCAACACGGCGAGCACGATCGCGCTCGGCGCGCTGCGCGTGCGGTTTCCGCTGCCCTTCATCGGCTGCGTGCCGGCGATCAAGTGGGCCGCCCGGGCGAGCAAAAGCGGGACATTCGGCCTGCTTGCGACGCCGGCGACGGTGCGGCGCGAGTATCTGCGCGAGCTGATCGAGCGCTTCGCCGCCGGCTGCACCGTGCTGACGCACGGCTCGCGCCGACTCGCCGCCGAAGCCGAGCGCCGCTTTCGCGGCCAAGCGGCCGACGAATCCGTGCTGCGCGAGGAGATCGCGGCACTGGTCGAAGCGCCCGGCGGCGCCAAGCTCGACACGATCGTCCTCGGCTGCACGCACTACACATTCGTGCTGGATGAGCTGCGCGCGCTGGCGCCGGCACATATCGCTTGGCTCGATCCCGCCGCCGCCGTGGCGCGGCGCGTGCGCCATTTCCTCTCCGCCCTACCGCCCGATAGTCCCGGGCCCGGCAAGCTCCCGGCCGACATCGCGATTTTCACCGCCCCGATTGACGACGCCGATGCGATGCTTGCGCGACTGGCGCCGTTCGGCTTGCCGGAGCTGCGAATTCTCGATCTCGTTTCCGGCTGAGCGCATGGTGCCGTGCCACGCGGCCGAAAATAGCCGCTTGACATATCCGAATATGTTGCTATTTTGTTCTTATCAAGCCCCAAGGCGACCCAAACCTGTTTGCCGCCCGGCCCCGTCTCGAAGCCCATAGGTCCGGCCCCGCGATAAGCGGGACATACCGGCGCCGATCTCGAGACGGGAATAACCGGAGCGCGCCCGGCACGGACATACCGACCCGAGGATTGAGCGGCAGCGACACGGCGGATGCCAGCGGTATCCGTTGCGCTTGTTGCCGACCCTCAACCCCTCTCGATCGGTCGGTCCATGCAGCACGGGCCCTATTTCAATGGCGGTTTCGGCTATCGCGAAGCCATTGACGAGGACGAACTCGCCGAACTCGACAAGCACTTGCGCCGCGAGGGCTTGCTGTCGGGCGGCGGCGGTCTTTCTCCGCCTTACTACACCGAAGACCTCAAGAACGGCTTCGCCGCCCTGCAGCGCCGCGAGGGCTTCGAGCCCGCCGACGGCGATCGGCTTACCGCTTCGCCTTGCCGCCGCTGTCTTTCGATTTCCCGTCGGTCGCCGCCGGAGCGTCGGCACGCGGAGCGGCTGCGTGGGCGCCGTCGCCATGCGCCGCGGCTTCGGCCGCCGCCGCGCCGCCGAGCGCGCTCAGCGCGGCGCGCACCGGGTCGCCGCCTTCCATGCCCGCCTGTTTCAGCAGTTGATCGATCAGCGGCGACTGCAAGCGGTATTGCATCAGCGCGTTGACGAGATTTTCCGCCGGATTGCCGCCGTTGGTCGCGGCGCCGGCGGTTCCGCCCAACGGCGAACCCGCGCCGTTGCCGGGAAAACCCCGGCCGCCGAAATCGATGATCTTCACGTCGCCGATCTTCTCCATCGGCTTGACCGCCTCGGCCAAGGCCATCGGAATAATGCGCAGCCGCTCCTTCATGATTTCGAGCTCGATGATCGCCGGCCCGAGCGCGTTGCGCGCTTCGTTGATCGATTTCTGGCCGGCGGCCTCGACTTCGTATTCCTTCGCCTTGGCCTCGGCGTGCAGCCGCACCGCGTCGGCCTCGGCCTGCGCCTCGATACGCTTGGCGTCGGCGCGGTTGGCGGCGGCCTGCTTGTCGGCATCGGCGGCGATGGTGATGTGCGCGGCGTCGCGCTCGGCGTCTTTTTTCGCGGCGATGACCGTGATTTGCCGCTCGCGCTCGGCCTTGGCGATTTCGCGCGCCGTGATGACGCCTTCTTCCGCCGATGTCGCGATCGCGCGCGCGTCCTCGGCGCTTGCCTTGGCGCGGGACTCTTCCTCGCTTTTCTTGGCGACGGCGATCTGGCGTTCCTGGTTGGCGATCGCCGCCGCCTGCTCGGCCTGAATGCGGCGCTGCTGGACCGCGAGGTCGGCCTCGATCTTGGCCGTGTCCTGCGCCTGCTTGGCCGCCGCTTGGCGCAGTTGGATCGCCTGCTCGGCCTGGATGCGCGCCATCTCCTCCGATTGGCGCGCATCGGCCTCCTTGTTGGCCTTCTCGGCGCGCGTCGCCGCGGTCTTGTTGGCGATGTCGCGCTCCTGGTTGAGCGCCGCTTCCTGCTTCTGGCGCTCGATTTCGAGCGTGCGCTGGCGGGCTTCGAGATCCTGCTGCGCGACGTTGACTTCGGCGGTGCGCACCGTCTGGTTGCGCTCTTGTTTCTTGAGCTCGGTGATCTTGGTCAGCGCCGTCAAGCCTTCGGCATCGAAGGCATTGTTGGGGTTGAAAAACTCAAAATTGGTCTGGTCGAGACGGGTGAGCGAGGCGCTTTCGAGTTCCAAGCCGTTCTGCTCGAGATCGCGCGCGACCGAGGTCTGCACGGTCTGCACGAATTGCTGCCGGTTCTCCTGAAGCTCGGCCAAGTCCATCGTCGCCGCAACGCCGCGCAGCGCGTCGACGAATTTGGCTTCGACCAGCTCGCGCAGTTCTTCGGCGTTGTTGGTGCGGTTGCCCAGGGTTTGCGCCGCGAGCGCGATTGAATTGCCGTCGGGCTTGACGCGGACGTAGAACTCGACGGCGATATCGACGCGCATGCGGTCCTTGGTGATGAGCGCATCCTGGTCCTTGCGGCTCACATCGAGGCGCAGTGTTTGCAAGTTGACATAGGCGAGATTGTGGAAGACCGGCAGGATGAGCGAGCCGCCATCCAGCACTACCTTCTGCCCGCCCAGGCCGGTGCGCACATAGGCGCGGTCCTTCTCCGCCCGGCGATAGAGCCGCGACAGGATGATGCCGATGGCGACAAGCGCGCCGAGAACGATGGCGACGGGAATCAAAATCGCGCTGAAATTCATGGTTGCTGCCTTTCGCGGTTCGTTGCGGTTAGCCGGCGGTGCCGGTGAGCGAAGGTTTGGCGCGGGTCACGGCGATGACGCCGCCGCGGGTTTCGACGGCGAGCACGGCGGCGCCTTCTTCGATCACCTCGTCGGGCTTGAACGGCTCGATGCGCGGAAAATGCGTGTTGCCGGCGTGATCGCGGAAGCGCGCCTTGGCCGCCACGCCGCGCCTGACCGGGCCGAGCGTGACCACGCCGCTGAGCCCGACGAGATCGCCATGCGTGAGCGCATAGGTCTCGTCGCGCGGCAGGAGCCGCGCGATCGCGCGGCTCAAGCCGCGCACGAAGGGTAATGCGAGCGCGACCGCGCCGAGGCTGGCGATCAGCGACGGCAACGGGCGGAAAATAGAAGCGGCGACGCCCTGGATCAGGAAACCGGCGGCCGAAAATCCGGCGAGCGCCAGGATCAGGAGAATGAGGCCGGGAACCCGGCCGGCATTGAGCCAGGCGAAGGCGCCGGCGATCTTGCCATGCGTCGGCGCGCCGTGCGCGGCGTCGCCGTGGCTGCCGAGCTCGGGTCCGTGATGGCCGCCGGCGAAATGATCGAGCAAGGCGGAGAGCGGCTTGCCGAGCAGCAGAAAAGCGATTTCCAGCGCAAGCAGGCCGAGCATGACGCCGGCGGATATCGAAAACGGCAAATAGGCCGGCTGGCTCAATTGCTCGATCACAGTCGTGCGCCTCCCAGTGCGCGGAACTTTTTTTCATCTTGCGGCGACTATGGGAAAATAACACTACGTCCGCAAGGCCGGCGGCGCTGTGATGTGGTTCACATGCCCGGTTTGCGCCGGCGCTCGGCGGCTTGCGCGGCCAGGGCTTCGAGCTGGCCGGCGCGCGCTTCAGTATCGGCCAGCATGGTCTTGAGCAGCGCGATTTCCCCGGCGGTGTGCGGGCTGGCGGGTTCGGCCAGAAAAGCATCGAGCCGCGCGCGCAGGCGCAGCAATTCGGCCTGCGCGCGGCCATGTTCGGCGGCGATCCAATCGTCGACCGGATCGGGATCGCCCGTCATCGGCGGCGGCGCTTGGCGGCGCGGCGCGCTTTCGGCTTCGGCGCCGGTTTTTTCGCTTTCGCCTTGGGCTTGCGCTTGGCCGCTTTCCGCTTGGCGGGCGCCGCCGGCGCGGCGGCCGTGCCCGCGATCATGTCGTAAGCCGGCAAGGTGAGAAATTCCGTGAACTCGCGCGCCGTCGTCATGCGCCAGAACAGTCTGCGCGCTTCGGCGAACCTGCCGGCCTTGAAGGCGGCGGGTCCGATCGCGCCGGCGAGCTTTTGCATTTCCTCGCCGAACAGGCGCTTCAGCAGGACATCGTCGATCCGGGCGCCGGTCTCGGTTGCCACGCCGTGCTTGCGCCATTGCCAGAGCTGGGCGCGCGAGATTTCCGCCGTCGCCGCGTCTTCCATCAAATTCTCGATCGGCACGCAGCCATTGCCGCGCAGCCAGGATTCGACGTATTGCACGCCGACCCGGATATTGGTGCGGATGCCGGCTTCGCCGATCGTGCCGGCGGGAACCGCGAGCAGATCGCGGGCGGCGATAAACACGTCCGGGCGCTGGCGGGCGAGCTGATTGGGCCCGGGCATCAGCCGGTCGAACACCGCGCGCGCCACCGGCACCAGGCCGGGATGCGCGACCCAAGTGCCGTCATGGCCGTCGCCGGCCTCGCGCTCTTTGTCGGCCCGCACCTTGGCGAGCGCGGCATCGTTGGCGGCGGGATCGTTCTTGATCGGAATTTGCGCCGCCATGCCGCCCATGGCGAAGGCGCCCCGGCGATGGCAGACGCGAATTGATTCCCGCGCGTAGGAACGCAGGAAATGCACCGTCATCGTCACCTGCGCGCGGTCGGGCAGGATGAAGTCGGCACGGTTGCGGAATTTTTTGATGAAGCTGAAAATATAATCCCAGCGCCCGCAATTGAGCCCGGCGCTGTGATCGCGCAGCTCGTGGAGAATCTCCTCCATCTCGAACGCGGCGAGAATGGTTTCGATCAGCACCGTTGCCTTGATCGTGCCCGTGGCGATGCCGAGCGATTTCTGCGCATGGACGAACACGTCGTTCCACAAGCGCGCTTCGAGATGATTCTCGATCTTCGGCAGATAGAAATAGGGGCCGGTGCCGCGCGCGATCAGCTCTTTCGCGTTGTGGAAGACATAGAGGCCGAAATCGAACAGCGCGCCGGACATGGGCGCTCCGTCGACCAGCGCGTGATTCTCCGGCAGGTGCCAGCCGCGCGGGCGCACGAACAGGACGGCGGTCTTGTCAGCGAGGCGGTAGCTCTTGCCGCTCGCCTTGTCGGTGAACGCGATCCGCCGCCGAACCGCGTCGGCGAGATTGATCTGGCCTTGGATCTGGTTGTCCCAGGTCGGCGTGTTGGCGTCCTCGAAATCGGCCATGAAAACCTGCGCGCCGGAGTTGAGCGCATTGATGACCATCTTGCGGTCGACCGGTCCGGTGATTTCGACCCGGCGGTCGAGCAGGTCCTTCGGCACCGGCGCCACGCGCCAATCGCCCTCGCGGATCTGCCGCGTCTCGGGCAGGAAATCGGGCAGCCAGCCGCCGTCGATCCTGGCCTGGATTTCGGAGCGGCGGGCAAGCAGCTCGCGCCGGCGCGCGCCGAAGCGGCGTTCGAGATCGGCGACGAAGGCGAGCGCCGCCGGCGTCAAAATTTTGCCGTAGCCGGTCTTTTTTTCGCCCCGGAGCGCGATGCGCGCCGGCTTGATCTCGATCGATCGGTTCACGATTTTTTCCCTTGCGGAGAGCAGGGTTGCGGCATAGCAAACGCGCCGCGCGGCTTCAATCGGCCGTGGCGTCGCGGCACAGTGTCCGCGGAATTTGGCAATATTCAAGGCGCTTGGTGCTATAGTGCCGCCCGGTCGATCCAACCATTGCCGCGGAAAGGAGCGCTCGATGAAACCGCGAACCTTATTGATCCTGGCCGTGCCGGCGCTTGCCGCCCATATATTTGCGGCCGGCGTTTCGGCCCAAGGGCTGTCGGGACAGGGCAGCAGTAAGCCCGGTTCGAACACGCCGCCCAAGTCCGATACGGACAGAACGCCGCCGCGCACCGGCGACTCGGCCACGCCGCACACCGATTTCGCCTGCTTCTCGTCCGCGCTCGGCTCGGGTCATTTCCGCGTCGAGTGGCCGGATTCGCGGCGCTGGGCCATCTTCGCCTGGCCGGCGGGAACCTCGGTCCAGGTCTATGTCGGCGCGGAGCGCGCGCGCTGGTGCTGGGGCAAGCAGGCGAGCGACGTTCAAAAGTGCATTATCGACGAAAAATACACCCGCGACGTGCCGCGCGGCGGGTGTTGAGGGCGAATATTCGCTTGAACTTCCGCTTTCCGGAAGGCGGAAATCTTGCTTTGTTGCCGGTGACTGTCGGTGTGATTTCCGATGATTGCAGGATTCCGCGACAGGCGAACTCGCGATCTTGCCGCCATCGCCGGCAATCGGCTTGAGGCGCTCTCGGGCAACCGAAAGGGGCAATACAGCATTCGAATTAACGATCAATGGCGGATTTGCTTCGAGTGGCCCTCAGTTTCGCAAGGCCCGACAAATGTCGAAATCGTCGATTACCATTAAAGGTGCGTCATGGCGCGTATGGCCATTCATCCAGGCGAGCTTCTGAAAGACGATCTTGCCGAAATCGGCGTAACGCCCACCGAACTTGCCCGGCAGATCGGCGTGCCGGTCAACCGCGTAACGCGCATTGTCAAGGGCGAGCAGTCGATCACGGCCGATTCGGCGCTGCGGCTGGCGCATTGGTTTGGCACGAGCGCGCAATACGGGATGAATTTGCAGGCGATCTTCGACTTGCGGATCGCCGAACACCGTATCGGAAAAGCGCTGAAGCGGCTGCCGCGCCGTGCGCCGGTGCCGGCTCATCGCAAAGCAGCGTAAGCCGGTCGCGCCGTTGCAATCCGATCAAGTCACCTTCGCCCGCGCCTTGAATTTCGGCGTGTCCCATTCGCGGCGGTCCATGACGTGCTTGAGAATCGCCACCGCGTCGAAGACTTCGGCGAAGCGGTTGTAGAGCGGGGCGAAGCCGAAGCGCAGCATGTCCGGGGCGCGGAAATCGCCAACAACGCCGCGCGCGATCAGCGCCTGCATGATGGCGTAGCCCTCGGGATGCAGCAGGCCGACCTGGCTGCCGCGCCGCGCCGAGGGCACCGAGCCGACGACGAAGCCGTGCCCGGCGCATTCCTGCTCGGCAAGCGCGAGAAACAGATCGCCCAAGGCCAGCGACTTGGCGCGAATCGCGCTCATATCGGCTTCGAGCATCACGTCGAGCGCGGCGTCGAGCGCCGCCAGGCTGAGCACGGGCGGCGTGCCGCAGAGATTGCGCGCGATGCCGGGCGCCGGCTCGTAGCCGATGTCGAAGGCGAAGGGATGGGCGTGGCCCATCCAGCCGGCGAGCGGCGGGCGGATCGCGGATTGATGGCGCTCGGCGATGTAGAGAAAGGCCGGCGCGCCCGGCCCGCCATTGAGATATTTGTAGCCGCAGCCGACCGCGAGATCGGCGCCGGCGCCGTTGAGATCGACCGCGAGCGCGCCGGCGCTGTGCGCGAGATCCCACAGCATCAGCGCGCCCTTGACATGCGCCGCCGCGGTCACGCCCGTCATGTCGTGGATGCGGCCCGATTTGTAATTCACGTGGGTGAGCGAGACCACGGCGACGCGCTCGTCGATCGCGCCGGCGATGTCCTCGCCGGGCACGAGCTTCAATTCGTGCTGACCGCCGAGCAGTTCGATCAGGCCTTGGGCGATATAGAGATCGGTGGGGAAATTGCCCGGCTCGGACAGGATGATCCGGCGTTCGGGACGCAGCTTGAGCGCCGCCGCCAGCAGCTTGAACAAATTCACCGAGGTCGAATCGGCGCACACGACTTCGCCCGGCTTGGCGCCGATCAGGCGCGCGATCTTGCCGCCGGCGCGCGCCGGCAGGCCGATCCAGTCATGCACGACCCAGCTCTTGATGACATCGCCGCCCCATTGCGCCTCGACCGCCTCGCGCACCCGCGCCGCCGCCGCCTTGGGCAGCGCGCCCAGCGAATTGCCGTCGAGATAGATCATGCCCTCGGGCAAGACGAAGCGCGCGCGGAACGCGGCCAAGGGATCGGCGCGGTCGCGCGCTTCACAATCGGCGCGGCTGATCTTGCTCATGGCGGGCCTTCATCGATGCACAAGGTTGAAGTGAACCACAGAGGCACAGAGACACAGAGAAGAATTTTCGCGCCATCGGTGCATACCTTTCTTCTCTGTGTCTCTGTGCCTCTGTGGTTCACGACTGACTTCGTGACAGAAGTTTTTCGCGCTGGCAACGACGGCGGACGGGTTCGGCGCTATAGTCGACGCCCCGCCGTCGCACCGGATGAAACCGACATGCGCCTCGCCGATCTCGCCACGCCCGCCTTGATCCTTGATCGCGCCAAGGTCGCGGCCAATTGCGCGCACATGATCGGGCGCGCACGGACGCTCGGCGTGCATCTGCGCCCGCACATGAAGACGGCGAAATCGGCCCAAGTGGCGCGGCTCGCCACGGCGGGCCAGCCCGGCGGCATCACGGTTTCGACCTTGGCCGAGGCGCGCTATTTCGCGGCGCACGGTTTCCGCGACATGGTCTATTCGGTCGGCATCGCGCCCGGCAAGCTCGAAGCCGTGGCAGCACTGCAGCGCGACGGCGTGACGATGCGGCTTGTGACCGACAATGCCGCGGCCGTGGCGGCGGCGGGCGAACGCGCCGCCGCTTTGGGCGCGCGTTTCAATCTGCTGATCGAGATCGATTCGGGCGGCGGCCGTTCCGGCGTCTTGCCCGAGAGCGACGAATTGATGACGCTCGGCCGGCGCATCGCGGGCGATGCGAATTTCGTGCTCGCCGGCGTGCTCACCCATGCCGGCCAATCCTACAAGCGGCACGGCGCCGCGGCGATCGCCGAAGTGGCCGAGGAGGAACGCGCGAAAGCGGTATTGGCGGCCACGCGGCTGCGCGCCGCCGGTCTGCCGTGTCCGATCGTCAGCGTCGGCTCGACGCCGACGGCGACCTTCGCCCGCGACCTCGCCGGCGTCACCGAAATGCGGCCCGGCGTTTACACCTTGTTCGATCTGTTCCAGTCGGCGATCGGCGTCTGCCGCGAGGACCAGCTCGCCGTCTCGGTCCTGGCCAGCGTCATCGGCCACAATCCGCGCACCGGGCGCGTGCTCACCGACGCCGGCGGTCTTGCCCTGTCGCAGGATCTGAGCGCCAGCGGCTTGGCGCCCAATGTCGGCTACGGCCGCGTCGCCGACGCGCTCGGCAAGCCGCTGCCCGGCCTCTACGTCGCCGCCGTCAGCCAGGAGCACGGCCAGGTTGCTTCCGCCTCGGGCGCGCCGCCTTTCGCCGATCTTCCCGTCGGCACGCGCCTGCGCATCCTGCCCAACCACGTCTGCATGATGGCCGCCCCCTACGACCGCTACCACGTCGTCGACGGCGGCGACGCGGTGGTGGACGAATGGGACAAGTGCCGGGGGTGGTAGGGCGGAAGCGAAATCGGCCTTACGGCTCGGCGCTGTCGCCGGTGATCAGGCGCGAGCCGCGATTGAACGAGAGATAGGCCCAGAACCAATCGAGCATCACGGCGATGCGGTTGCGGAAGCCGATCAGGAAGAAAATATGCGCCGCCCCCCAGAGCAGCCAGGCCGGGTTGCCGCGCAGGCGCAGCCAGCCGAAATCGGCGACGGCGGCCTTGCGCCCGACGGTGGCGAGGTTGCCGAAGTGGCGGTAGCGGAACGGGCCGGGCTCGGCCTTGCCTTTGAGGCGCGCCAGGATACAGCGCGCGGCGTGTTTGCCGGCTTGCTTGGCGGCGGGCGCGATGCCGGGCACGGGCGCGCCGTCCGGCGCCTTGGCCGCGGCGGTGTCGCCGATGACGAAGATTTCCGGATGGCCGGGTAGGGTGAGGTCGGGCTTGACGATGACGCGGCCGACGCGGTCCTTCTCCGCCTTGAGCCACTTCGATGCGGGCGAGGCGGCGACGCCGGCGGCCCAGATCACGGTGCGGGTTTCGATGCGCTCGGCGGCCTTGTCGCCGGCGGCGGCAATAAGAATACCCGTGGCGTCGCACTGCGCCACCGGCGCGCCGAGCTTGACCTCGACGCCGAGCCGCTCGAGCGCGCGCTTGGCCGCGCCGGAGAGCGAGGGCGGCATGACCGCGAGCACGCGCGGACCGCTTTCCACCAGGATGACGCGCGCATAGCGCGGATCGATGTTGCGGAAATCCTTGGCCAGCGCTTTTTTCGCCAGCTCGGCGATGGCGCCGGCCATCTCGACTCCGGTCGGCCCGCCGCCGATGACGACGAAGGTCAGCAGGCGCTCGCGCTCGGCGGGATCGAGCTCGGTCTCGGCGCGCTCGAAGGCGATGAGCACGCGGCGGCGGATGGCGGTCGCGTCTTCGATCTTCTTCAAGCCGGGCGCGAAAGGCTCCCACTCGTCCCGGCCGAAATAGGCGTGGCGCGCGCCGGTCGCGACGATGAGATAATCGTAGGAGCGCCGTTGGTCGCCGAGCAGGACGGCGCGGTTCTCGGTGTCGATGCCGGTCACGCGCGCCATCAGCACCGTGGCGTTGCGCTGCCGGCTGAGAATGCCGCGGATCGGGCTCGCGATCTGCGACGGCGACAGGCCGGCGGTCGCGACCTGGTAGAGCAGCGGCTGGAACAAATGATAATTGCGCTTGTCGATCACCGTGATGTCGGCCTTTGCCTTGCGCAGCGCATGCGCCGCGGCAAGGCCGCCGAAACCGGCGCCGACAATGACGATGCGCGGCCGCTGCTTGCGGCCGTGCCGCGACCGGTTTGGCGTCGTGCTGGCTCGAGCCCATCGGCGGCGAGGATCGCATGAACATGAACTTGGCGTCGAGCGCGGCCGCGCCATCGGCGCGCAACGCCGCGAAAAAATTATGCAAGTCAGCCATGACGCGCCTCGCGGCGGCGTTGGCGCCGGGCGGACCCGCGGCCAGGCTGCGGCGCGCTTGCGAGGGAGGGGCGCAAGCTCCGCCGCGATGCTTGGCGCGCGAGCGCCAAGGCCGCGAGTCCGTCCAGCGTGGCCGTGGCGAAGCCGGTCCCGCTCGGGGCCGGACCGGCATTTGCCAGGTTCGTCAGTGTTGAAGAAAGCCGTCGATAGTCCATTGTTTTTAACCCTGTGAACCGTTTTCCTAAGCGCCGATGCCAAGTCCGGCGCCGTGCCGGGCGAGGCGGCGCTCAAGCTGGTCGGCGTGCTCGGCCACGCGCCGGACGCGATCGATCAGCCGCTTCCGCGCTAGCCAATTGGCCAGCAGCCAGCCAATGGCAAAGGCGAGCAGCGAGGCGGCGAGGATGGCGGCGGCGAGGGCCATGGCGCGTGCTCCCCGCGCTACAAGTAAACGTCGCGGATATCGACGCTCGATTCGCGCCCGATTTTGCCGGCGTTTTCCTCGAGCCAGGCGCCGGCCCGGGCGCGGCCGGTATCGTGCAGGCGCATCAGGAATTCCCAATCGGCGTTGAGCTTGCTGGTGTGGCTCAACTCGTTCATCACGTCGTCGGCGCTGATGGCGTGAATGAGCATGCGCTTCATCGTGCCGGGCTTGATGTCGCCGGTGTCGATGAGCTTGGTTACGAAGCTGATCGCCCGCATTTCGCGCATCAGCGAAGAATTGAAGCTGATCTCATTGATGCGGTTCATGATTTCCGCCGCGCTTTTGGGCAATTCCTTGCGCTCAAGCGGGTTGATGTGGACAACCAGGACATCGGCGCTTTCGCAATTGTAGATCAGCGGATAGATCGCCGGATTGCCCATGTAGCCGCCGTCCCAATAGGCCTCGCCGTCGATCTCGACCGCCTGGAAAACGAAAGGCAGGCAGGCCGACGCCATCACGCGCGTCGAGCGAGATCTCGTCGTTGCCGAACAGGCGGACTTTGCCGGTGCGCACATTGGTGGCGGAGATGAACAGTTTGATCGGACAGCGATCGGCGCGCAGCTTGGCGAAATCGACGCTCTCGGCGAGCACGTCGCGCAGCGGATTGTAATTGAGCGGATTGAATTGATAAGGCGAGAACACGCGGGTCAGCAGGTCGAACAGCATGAAGCTCGGCGACATTTCGAGCGTCTTGTTGCCGGTCAGGCGATCCAGGGCCGAGGGTTGCAGCGGGCTGAAGGCGGCGGCGTGGCTGACCCGGCGCCAGAAATTCTTGAGCGCCGTGCGCGCGCCGTCGCGCCCGCCCTCGGCCATGCCGTAGGCGCAGACCGCGGCATTCATCGCGCCGGCGCTGGTGGCGCTGATGCCGTCGAAGCCGATGCTGGCGTCCTCGAGCAGCCGGTCGAGCACGCCCCAGGTAAAGGCGCCATGCGCGCCGCCACCTTGGAGGGCGAGATTGATGCGGGCGCAAGCCGGCGCGCTTCGGATGGCTATGGCCGGCCGCCGGCGCGTGCTTGTGGCGCGGGTCGGCGTGATCGTGCGGCCGATCGTCCTTGCTAACAATCGCGTCCATGGCATTTCTCCCTAACGCTATTTTTGCGCGCTTGCGCGTCATTGCGCCGTCCAGCCGCCCTCGACCGGGAGCGCTGCGCCGGTGATCGAGCCGGCCAAGTTGCTGCACAGGAAAACGGTGAGCGCGCCGATTTCCTCGACAGTGGCGAAGCGTTTGTTGGGCTGCTTGGCGAGCAGGATTTCCTTGATGACGCGCTCGCGCGGCATGTTGTGCGACTTGGCTTGGTCGTCGATCTGCTTCTCGACCAGCGGCGTCCACACATAGCCCGGGCAGATGGCGTTGCAGGTGATGGCGGTCTCGGCGGTTTCGAGCGCCGTCACTTTCGTCAAGCCGACGATGCCGTGCTTGGCCGCGACATAGGCGGACTTGAACGGCGAGGCGACAGGCCATGCGCCGAGGCGATGTTGACGATGCGGCCCCAGCCCCTGGCGCGCATGCCGGGGAGCACGGCCTTGGTCGCATGAAACGCCGCGCTCAGGTTGATCGCGAGGATCGCGTCCCACTTGGCTTCGGGGAAGCTTTCGATCGGCGCGACGTGCTGGATTCCGGCATTGTTGACGACGATATCGACGGCGCCGAATTCGCGGACGGCGTTCTCGACCATGGCGCGGATCGCCTCGGCCTTGCTCATGTCGGCGCCGCTATATCCGACCCGCACGCCGCTTTCGGCGGCGAGCGCGGCGCGCGTTCTTTCGATTTCCGCCGCGTCGCCGAAACCGTTCAAGACGATATTGGCGCCGGCGGCGGCGAGGGCCTTGGCGACGCCGAGGCCGATGCCGCTGGTCGAGCCGGTGACGATCGCGGTCTTGCCGGCAAGGTTGCGCGGCAGGGTCTGCGGTGCGCCGGTGGGGCGGGTTTCAACCGTGTCCATTTTCGGTTCCTTTTTCCTTGGCTTGTTGCGTTGGCCGTCTTGTAGCCCGGCGCGACATTCCAGGGCCAATGCTATCGGCTTATCGAAATGATGCGACGGACCGATGAGCTTTTTGCGGCAGCTGGACTAGATTTGCCGCACGGACGAACGCCGGGGGCGCACGGCGCGGGGCAGTCGCTCAATTTGAGAGTTTCACAATGCGCTCAACGTTGAAATCCACCACACAGGACGCCGAAGGCATGTATGCGCCGGGGCTAAACTTACTCTTGCATGGCACGGCGGCGCTACGGGTTGGCGTCATGTGCACTGTCGGCCCGCTGCGCTTCATGCCGTTTCTCGCCGCCTTTCGCATGGCGCAGCCCGGCATCGAGTTCACCATCGTCGAGGGCACGCCTGGGACCCTAAAATCGGCACTCGATGCCGGCGGCATCGATGTCGCGGTGATGGCGCAGCCGGACGCCTTCGATGCGCGCTTCAACGTCCATCTGCTCTACCGCGAGAAGTTCGCGCTCGCTTGTCCGCCGGGCCACCGCTTGGCGGACCGGCGCCGCGTTGCGCTGCAGGATATCGACGGCGAGAACTATGTCGAACGGGTCAATTGCGAATTCAGCGAGCGGATCACTAAAATGCTCGACGAACGCGCCATCGTCGTCAGGACGGTATACGAGAGCGAGCGCGAAGATTGGGTGCAAATGATGGTCATGTCGGGCGCCGGCGTGGCGATGATGCCGGAGTATTCGATCCTGCTTCCCGGGTTGCGCATCCGGCCGATCGCCGATCCGGCGATTGAGCGCGAAATCTGCCTGGTATCGCCGGCGGCCCGTGAGCCGTACCGCGCGTCATCAATTTTTATAAAAAAAATCAAGCGCTTCAGTTGGAATATTTGACTGCGATGTGAGCGGCTGCGCGATTCGACCGGTCGCCGCATCGGTGCGTGTCGGCAGGTTTGATGGTTGTCAGAGATTGACCGGAACTGCATGGTGTACCAGCCGGTTTCGCCACGCGCACGAGTTCTTGCCAATGGAAATGCATCAAATCCGCTACTTTCTCGCGGTCGCCGATTTGCTCAATTTCACCAAGGCGGCAGAGCATTGCAACGTCACCCAGCCGGCGCTGTCGCGCGCCGTCCAGATGCTGGAAGCCGAGATGGGTGGCTTGCTCATCAATCGCGAGCGCGGCCTGACGCACCTCACGGATCTGGGCCGCTTGATGCGTCCCTATTTCGAACAAGTCCTGCGCCAGTCCGATGCCGCGAAGCAGTCGGCGAAACAATTTCTCAACCTGGAAAAAGCGTCGCTCAAGCTGGGCGTGCTGAGAAGCATCGGGCCGCTGCGTTTCACCGGGTTCCTGACGGCGTTTCATCACGACAATCCGGGCATCAAGCTCGATCTGAACGAAGGCAGCCCGCCGCGCCTGGTTGAAATGCTGGAGCAGGGCGAGCTCGAAGTCGCTGTCCTGGCCCAGCCGGTCGAATTTCCCGCGCGCTTCGATGTGGTTCCGCTATACCGCGAGCGCTTCATTGTCTCTTTCCCGCCCGGCCACCGCTTCGCCAAGCTCGATGCCGTCCGTCCGAAGGACATGGATGGGGTGTCCTATGTCCGCCGCCTGACCTGCGAATACCGCGGCTTCATCGCCGATTTGCTGACCCAGCACGGGGCCAAGATCGACGTGACCTACCAGAGCGAGCGCGAGGATTGGGTGCAGATCATGGTCTTGGCCGGGCTCGGCGTGTCGAGCCTGCCGGAATTTTCGCCGGCCCTGCCGGGTCTGCTAACGCGACCTTACGCCGAACCCGAGATCGTCCGCAAAGTCAGCTTGGTGACGATCGCGGGCCGCCGCTTTTCGCCGGCGCTTGCGAGTTTCGTCAAGGCGGTGAAAGCGTTCGACTGGGTCCAGTCCGGCGCGCCGGCGGCGCCTGCGGCCAAGCGGGCGAAAGAAAAAAGTGGTGCCGCAGGAGGGAATTGAACCCCCGACCTGACGCTTACAAGGCGCCTGCTCTACCGACTGAGCTACTGCGGCACGGCCCATGAGCGGGCGCGCCTAGATACGGCGCCCACCGTTCCAATTCAAGCGGCCGGCGGTGCGCGCCGGGCCAGGAACGCGGCGATCGCGGCCGATACTTCGCCGCTCCTGGTGAAATCGATGCGCGGATGGCGAAATGGCAGCCAGTGGAAGCGCTCGTAGAACAAGCGGCCGCCATGCGGTGGCTTCGTATAGTCGTGCGCCGGCAGCGGGCGGAACGTCTCGCGGAAGACGCGGCGATCCGCGACATTGGCGAGATTGGCGCGCTCCGAAACGTAGCAGGCGAGAACCGAGGATTTCCATCGTCCGTCGTCTTCGTTGTCCGGCGCGATCGTCGTCTCGGTGCCGTTGGCGACGGGAAATTCATTGCTGGCGAGCCGGCCGCCGGCGTTGTTGTACTCGGCGAATTCCCAGGCGCGCAGCGCCGGCAGCGTCCGGCACAGGGCGCCGGCGATGGCATTGGCCGCGTCGTGATCGGCGTGGGCGCCTTCATAGGCGGGCACCCACAGCGTGTCGATCTTATGAGCGTGCACGGCTTTGAGCGCGCGGCGAAATTGCGCATCGAGATTTTGCGCGAGCCGGCGCGCGGGCAGATCGTCGTCGGCGAGGCGCGCGAAGCCAAGCAGCTTGGATGTTTTCTCCGCCTCGGCGCGCCGCCGCGCCACTCGTTTGGCGTAACCGAACCGGCGCCACGGCCAAAACGCCCCGCGCGGCGGGCAGCCATGGGTGAGATCGAGCCCGATCACGGTCGCGCGGCGCCGGATCGCCGCGCGGATCGCCAGCGCCGCGCCAACCGCCTCATCGTCGGGATGCGGAATCGAGGATCAGGATGCGCGACCCGAACATCGCGCTAAGGCGGCGATTCGGGCCAGCCCGCGGCGCGGCGCCAGATCGGCAGGAACGAGTCCGCCGCGACGCGATCCCAACTTTTGAAGCGTTCTTCCACCCTGGCGCGTGCCGCCCGGCCCATGGCGCGCCGCCGGTCGCCATCCGCGATCAGGGCGCAGAGCGCATCGGCCCAGTCGGCGGGATCGCTGTCGACGATCGAGCCGGTGACGCCATGCTCGACTTGCAGCCGAGTCGCCGCCTTGGCCGAGACCAGCGCCGGCAGGCCCGAGGCCATGCCCTCGGCGACGACATTGGCGAAGGACTCGATCTCGGACGGGTGGGCGAGAATGTCGGCGCTGGCAAAGCTGCGCGCCAGTTCGTCGCCGGTGAAAGTGCCGGGACAGCGTGCTTTGCCGCCGAGCAGCTCCATGACGCTGACGCGCCGGTCGCCTTCGCCAAGGCAGATGAGGCGAAGATCGGTACCGCCCGCCGCCAGCCGATGCACTGCCTCGGCCAAGGTCATCACGTTCTTGCCGTCGTTGATGCGGCCGGCATAGAGCACGACGGGCGTTTCCGGCGCGATATCGAAGCGCTGGCGCAGCCAGGCGCGGTCGCGATGGCGCGGATGAAAGCGACCCAGCTCGAGGCCGCGCGGCAGCAGCAGGACCCGATCGGGCGGCAGAAATTGCCGCGCGAAGGCCAAGTCTTCATCGCGCGGGCCGAGCACGAATCGGCTGCGGCTCTGATGGTGGCGCAGCAAATTCAAGGCGCGGGCCTCGGCGCGATCGTGCACGCGCACGCGGTTCAGAAGAAACCGGCCGAACCAGCCGTCGCCGAAGACGCGGTGCACGGTCGGGACCATGTAGAGCCTGGCATAGCGCGGCGTGTCGGTGTGAACCGAGTTGACGATCGGCACGCCGTGCCGGCGCGCGATGCGCAGCGCGGTCTTGGCGAAGCAAAAAAATCCGTCGGTCGTGTGAATCACGTCGTAAGTCGGCAGCAGGCGCGCGAGCGTGGGGTGATAGGGCGCCAGGTCCGTGTGGTCGGGCGCGTGGGAGAGAAAGGGCAGGCGGCGCGTGCTGAACACGGGCTTGTGCAGGCGATAGCGCACATTGCGGCCGATGACGTATTCGTCCTCGACATCGGCGGCGAAGTGCAAGGTGAGGTCGAGGGCGCCGGCGATCTTGCCGCCCAGGCCCACCGCGCCTGCGGCCACGCGCTCCCAGAACTTGACGTGGCCGCCGGCCGCCGGCGACCATTCCAGATCGACAAGCACGCCAACCCGCAATGGGCGCTCGGGCCGCATGCTGCGCACGGCGCCCATTGTCGCCTGAGCCGTCGCTGCATCGGCGGTCCGAATCGCGTCCAACGAATTCTCCCCTAGTCTTGGTCTCGCCTTTTTCTACGGCCGAGGTCGGGCGATGGATCGATGAAGATCGGTTAATTGGTTTCCGCGCGGTGACCGGCCGGTTTCGATGACATAGCGCAATGACGGGAGACGCGCCGGCTGTGCCGGTCACATAACCGACACCCCTGTCGAAATCAACCTACCGGCGTTCGATGCCCGAGTTTAAGGAATTTTCCCAGGGCGAACCCGTTCTAGACCCTTCGCCCCCGTGCTGCTGCCGGCGAATTCGCCAACCGCGCCGGGGCCGGTTGCAATTCGGCTCTCGATTTGTCCCGGTGACTGTATCTATAATTGGCGGCGCAGCGAAAATCGGAGCCGATTGGCCAGCCATGGCGTCTAACGATGACGAAGTCGACGACTATCGCAATACGCTACCCGAGGATTCGATCCTCGAGGACTATCGTATCAAGCGCGTCCTCGGTGCCGGCGGTTTCGGAATAACCTATCTTGCCAAGGACTTGCGTGAAGCGGCCGATTCGCCGAACCGCAACGTCGCGGTCAAGGAATATCTGCCCTTCGAGATCGCCACCCGGATGCCCGACGGCATCCAGGTCGGCATTCTTTCGGAGGGCGACCGCGAGGATTTCCTGTTCGGCCTGGAAAAATTCGAGCGCGAGGCGCGCACACTGGCGCGCTTCAAGCATCCGAACATCGTCGAGGTGCGGCGTTATTTCCGCGCCAACGGCACCGCCTATATCGTGATGAAGTACGAGCGCGGCGTCGATTTCGAGACCGTGATCGAATCGCCGGACATGATGTTCGAGGAAGATCTGCGCGCCATGCTGGGGCCGCTGCTCGACGGGCTCGAAGCCGTGCACACCGCCGGCTTCCTGCACCGCGACATCAAGCCGAGCAACATCTACATCCGCAAGGAAGACTTGACCCCCGTGCTGCTCGATTTCGGCGCCGCGCGCCTCGCCATGCGCTCCAAGAGCCAAAAGATGACGGCGCTGGTGACGCCCGGCTATGCGCCGTTCGAGCAATATTCCAGCGACGGCAACAATGGGCCGTGGTCCGACATCTACGGCCTCGGCGCCGTGCTCTACGCGGCGGTGACCAAGGAACGGCCGCGCGAGGCCACCGAGCGCATGGCGGCGCTGGTCAAGGGCCGCAACGATCCGCAAGTGCCGGCGGCCAAGCGCGCCAAGGAAATGTTCTCGCCCGAGCTGCTCAAGGCCATCGACTGGGCGCTGCGCATCCCCGAAAACGAACGCCCGCAGGCCGTCGCCGAACTGCGCGCGTCGTTGGGCCTGTAGCGGGCGCCGCTACACCATCACGCGGTGCATTTCCGACTCGGGATAGCGCGTGCCGGCGGTGGCGCCGGGCGGGAAGGCCTTGTCAAGCTCGGCCATGTCGGCGGGCGCTAACTTGATCGCGGCGGCGCCGGCATTGTCGAGCAGCCATTTGACTTGCTTGGTGCCGGGAATCGGGATGACGTCGTCGCCCTTGGCCAGCAGCCAGGCCAGCGCGACCTGCGAGGGCTTGCAGTTCTTGCGCTGGGCGACGGCTTCGAGTGCCGCGAGCATCGCAAGGTTCTTCTTCATATTCTCGTCGCTGAAGCGCGGGTGCTGGCGGCGGCGGTCGTTCTCGGGCAACGCGCCGGTCGCCTTGACCTGGGCGGTGAGAAAGCCGCGCCCGAGCGGCGAATAGGCGACAAAGGAAATGCCGAGCTCGCGGCACACCGGCAGCATGTGCTGTTCCGGATCGAGCCGCGTCCACAGCGAATATTCCGATTGCAGCGCCGCGATCGGCGCCGCCTTGTGCGCGCGGCGCAGCGTGTCGGGTCCGGCCTCGGAGATGCCGAGATGCTTGATCTTGCCCTCGTCGCGCAGCTTGGCCATGGCGCCGATGACGTCTTCGATCGGATTGGTGAGATCGACGCGGTGCAGGTAGTAGAGATCGATGCACTCGATGCCGAGCCGCTTCAGGCTGCCTTCGCACGCCGCGCGGACATAGGCCGTGCCTTTCGGCGCCGCGGCCGCGGGATCGCGCCCGCCGCCGCCGAAATTGCCGAACTTGGTCGCGAGGACGACCTTGTTCCACTTGCCCTTGAGCGCCTGGCCGAGCAACTCCTCGTTGTGGCCCAGGCCGTAGACTTCGGCCGTGTCGATGAAATCGATGCCGAGATCGAGCGCCTTGTGGATGGTGCGCGTCGACTCGGCGTCGTCGCGCGGACCGTAGGTGCCCGACATGCTCATGCAGCCGAGGCCGATGGCCGAAACCTTGAGGCCGGTGCGCCCGAGAGTGCGTTGCGGAAACATGAATTGCTCCTTGCTCAGAAAATATAGGTGAACGGCGTCTTGCCGAGCCGGATCATACCGGCGAGTTCCTGGGTTGTATCGAGGTCCATGAAATAATGCGCCTTGACGGCATGCAAGTCGCGCATGGCGCGCTGGATCGGATTGCCGAGGTCGAGCGCCGAGCCGCCGGCGGCGAAGAAGACGCGCTCGGCGGCCTCGTAGCTCAGCGCCACGGCATAGGCGGCGTGATTGCGGCAATCGGCGCGCTCGCCGACGCTCATGCGCGCGCCGTCGCGGCCGCATTCCATGATGCGCCGCGCATTGCCCAGGAGCAGCGCCTTGGCCGCGTGAATTTTGGCCGCGCATTCGCCGACGATGCGGTCGGTGCGCGTCAGCTCGGCTTGGACGACGTTCATCGGCTGCAGCATGCGCTTGCCGGCGCCGGCGACGAGCGCCTTGAGCGCGCCTGCCGCGATGCCCGGCGCGGCTGCCGCGAGCGAGGTCACGAGAAAGGCGTAGTAGGGCACGCGGAAGAGCGGGCTCGCGTGCAGGGCCCGGCCCGGCGCCTCGCCCTCGACCGTGTCGGGAATCGAAATCGTGCGATGCTCGGGCACGAAGGCGTCCTTGACGCCGAGGCTGTGGCTGCCCGTTGCCGCGAGGCCGGCGGCGCGCCAATCGCCGTGATTGACGATTTCGCTCAACGGCAGCAGGCAGAGCCGCGCATTGACGCGCGGGCGGCCATAGATCGTGCCGTCAAGCTCGATCCCGTTGCCGTCGTCGCCGACGACGAGCGCGCCGAGCAGGGTCCACCAGCCATGGTCGATGCCCGACGCGAAGGGCCAGCGCCCGTTCAGCACATAGCCGCCGGCGACGCGGCGCGCCGTGCCGCGCGGCGCCAGCACCGCGCCGATGTGAAAGTTCGCATCGACGGCCAGCGTCTCGGCCTGCGCCGCCTCGGGAAAATGCGCGACGATCCAACTGTGCTGCTGATAGACCGAGAGGCACCACGCCGACGAACCGCAAAATTCGGCCAGTGTCCAGCAGGTTTCGAGCCCGGTTTCGAGATCGTGCTCGAAGCCGCCGAATCGCCGCGGCACCCAGATGCGATGTAGCCCCGCCGCCTCGATGTCGGCGACGGTTTCGCTCGGCAGCCGGCCCGCTTCCTCCGCGGTCCGCGCCCGCGCGCCGATCGCCGGCCCGAGCGCGGCGGCGCGGGCGATGAGTTCGCCGTGGCTTGGATTCATGGGCTGCTATTCCGCCGCCTGCCGCGCGCGGTCCCAGACGATCGGGAACACCGCGTCGTCGGCGGGGTAGGCGCCGGCGGGAACGGCGGGCGGCTTCGGCAGCTTCACCGTGTAGGGCCGCGGATCCCACTGCACGTCGCGGCCGAGAAAGCGCACCGAAAGGCCGATGCGCCGCTGGCTCGCGGATTTATTGCCGCCCGCGCCGTGCACCGTCAGCGGATGGTGGCAGACGCAATCGCCCGGCGCCAAGTCCCAGGATTGAAACCGCAAACCGCTTTCGCCGGAGCGCGTGCTGAAATTCGGGCAGGGCTCGAGATCGGGATCGGCGAAGGCGGGGTCTTCGTCCGGCGTGACCGGGCGGTAGAACTTGCCCCAGCGATGCGAGCCGAGCAGATATTCGACGCCGCTCGACGCCTTGGTGACCGGCGTGAACGCGACCCAGATCGAAACCAGATGACTGCCGCGGAACGGCCAGAACGGCAGATCGTGATGCCACTGCGTCGGCGCCGAGGTGCCGGGTTCCTTGATGAAAAGCTGGTCGTACCAAAAGCGCACGCGTTCGACCCGCATCAACGCCGCCGCGATCTCGGCGGCGGGCGAGGCGTCGCGGAAGGCGCGGAAATCCGCGTCCAGGCCGCACATGAAGACGTTCGAATAGAATTGCGCCGTCTCGCCCGGCTTCTGCACGATGCGCTTGCGCCCGGCGCCGCTGTCCATGAAGCGCACCGACGCGTCATGCATGCGCTTGGCCCAGTCTGCATCGAACAGGCCGCGCAGGCAGACGACGCCGTCGTCCTCGTAGGCGCGGATTTCCGCGGCGGTGATCGGTCGGAGCGGGTGGCGGTTCATCGTCGCGGCCTCGTTTTCGGCTTGATCGTGACGCCGCCGGCGACGCGGCGCAAGCGTGTCCTGATCGCCGCCGGCAGCCGGTTCCAGTGGCGCCCGGTCAATGCGCCGTCGAGCGCGTCGAGCATGGCGCGGCGTGCCCGTCACGCTAACCATTTGATTTTCTCGAAGGCCGCCAAGTTCGTGGCTTGGGATTCTTCGGGATTTGGCGGTCTTCGAGAAGATCAAGCACTTAGCCGCGATTCGCGCCGCCATTATGCCAAGCCGCCGCCGGGCGAACTGGCGGCCTTCGGGAGAATCAAGCGCTTAGCACACCCCGTTCGAACGGAAGCAAAGCCGGGACTTGGCGGCCTTCGAGGCGCGTTGCCGCATATTTTCGTCAGCGCGGCACGTCATACCAGCGAGCCTAGCCTCACCGGTCATCCCGACCGGAGCGAGACGCGAAGCGGCTCGCAGCGGAGGGATATTGCACGTCGCGAAACCAATACCCTCCGCTACGCACGCCGCTGTCGCGTCGTGCTCCGGTCGGGATGACGAGTTATTGACTAGGCTCGCTGGTATCATATGAAATCTCCTAATTCGCTTTTTTCAATTGTACAAAATAACGACAGCGGACAATTCGGTGCCTGACCCCGATTGCCCTCGCTCAATCGCCTCGGTCAATCTTTTGAGCCTGCAGGGATTGCCGCGCAATTCTTTTCGAATGCATTACCCGCTACATAAGGGTCAGGTTTATAATGGTCAGGGTTGAATTTTGCTTTCCCGTTATGGTGGACCGTATCATAGAAGAGCTTGGCCGCCGCCAAGCAGGAGCCGTAACCGGCTGAATTTAACGCCGCGATCGCAGGTCGATTGCCGAGATGGCCAAAGTAAAACTGCTTGCAGTTCGCCTCCATGTTCTTGCGGAACATGGTATCGCAGTCGGCGCGGGATACGCCGCGCAGCGCGTAGCAAATGTCATGTTCCAGGCAGGCGCTCCTGCCGAACACCCGGTCGGTCAAGTTCTGGACCTTTTGCAAATCTTTGGGGAATTCGGTGCATGCGCTCCCTTTGCCATTGACCTTTTTGATTTGCACAAATTGCCGGCATTTGGCCCCGTCGGCATGCTTGGGAATCGCCTTGGCGACGTTGTGCTGCAAGCCAACCAGACCCGGGCAGTGTTTGGGACCGCAAGGCGCGCAAGCGACCGGCGCCTTAAAGCAGCGACCCTGCCAACCAATACTGAGCTCACCGCAGGTTACAGCCGCATCCGGACAGTCCGCCAGAGCGACATTGGGCGCGCCGAATACGAAGAGAATACCGATCCAAGACCACAACCGCTTCTTCAACATGCCTCCATCCTCCAAGATTACACCTAGGTCAGGATTGGCGTTTCTGAGATACCGCTTGACGAAATTCGCATGAATTGCTCGGCTCGATAAAAAATCGGGTGCGGTCCAAAGATCGCTTGTCCGCGCGACGGCGCAAATTTCGCAAGCACGAACCGGATGTCAATCTCCCAGGCGCGGATTTCGTCTTCGGCGATATTTCGCGGCGGTTGGTGGTTCATCGTCGCGGCCTTGGCATCCTGCGGATCGTGGCGCGGCGCTTGATCCAGCGCAAGGCGATTTCACCGATCGCGCGGTTGGATCATCCACTGTTCGCAATCGGAGCCCGCCGCATGGTCCGGTGTCTCGCCGTTCTCGCCGTGTCTGCCGTTTCGCTCTCGGCGATGGCCGCCGCGCGCGCGGCCGATCCGGCTCAGGTCAGGATTTACAAAGTTCAAGGCAATTTCGCCAACGTCAAGGACAACGTCGCCAACGCCATCGCCAAGCGCGGTTTCGTCATCGACTACACGGCGCATATCGGCGCCATGCTCGACCGCACGGCAAAGGACGTCGGGGCGACGAAGAAAATCTACGCCGCGGCGGAAGCAGTGCAATTCTGCTCCGCCACCGTCTCGCGCCGGACGATGGAGGCCGATCCGGCCAATATCGTCTTCTGCCCCTATGTGATCGCGATCTATGCCCTCGCCGCCGATCCCAAGAAGATTCACGTCGCCTATCGCCGGCCGCACGGCGCCGGGCAGAGAACGCTCGCCGAGGTCGATGCGCTGCTCGACGGCATTGTCCGCGAAGCGTTGAGCCTCAAGCGTTAGAGTTCGCGAATCCGCGGCAGGACGCGCGTGCCGAACAGCTCGATCGAGCGCAAAGTCCGCTCGCCGAGCTCGAAGGCCGGCACGATGTCGAGAATGCCGGGCCGCAGCTCCTTGGCGATCGCCGCGATCTGGGCGCGCACGCTGTCCGGGCTGCCGATCAGGAGCTGGCCGAGCGCCACGCGCTGGTTCGCGTCGTTGTCCAACAGCACCCGGCCGCGCTGGTCGCCAACGTCGGCGCCGTAATAGCCGGTCGCGGCAACCGCAGCTTCGAGCGCCTGATTGGCCTTGACCGGACTGCCGCGCTGCGGGCGCAGCTTGCTGGCGTCTAGATCGGCGTGCGCCTGCGCGTCGCTGTCGGCGACGTGGCAGCTCACGCGATAGAGCACGTCATCGGCTTGCGGTTCCCAGCCCGCCGCGCGCGCGGACTCGCGGTAGTGCCGCGCCGAGCCGCAGGCAAGCGGTAGCGTCGTCACCGCGAGGCCGAGCGACACGCGCTGGCGCGCGGCGAATTCCGCCGATTCCGGGCTCGATCCCGACATGTAGATCGGCGGATGCGGCTGCTGGACCGGGCGCGGCCAGATCGAGACCGTGCGATATTGAAAATAGCGGCCCTGCCAGCCGAAGGGTTGCGGCTCGGTCCAGGCGCGGCGGATGAGTTGCAGCGCCTCTTCGAACCGGCCGCGCGATTCGGCGGGGTTGGTGTTGTAGGTCGCGTATTCGTTGGGCGTACCGCGCATCATGCCGGCGACGACGCGGCCGTCCGACATGGTGTCGAGCATGGCGAATTCCTCGGCGACGCGGACCGGATTGAGGATCGGCGTCGTCGGCCCCAGCAAGGCGATCTTGGCGCGCTTGATGGTCTGCGTCAGCGCGCCGGCGAAGACCATGGGATTGGGCGTCAGGCCGAACGGGCCGTAATGGTGCTCGGCCACGGTTACCCAGTCGAAGCCCACCTCGTCGGCGAGGCAGAACTGCTTCATCACTTCCGCCACGGTGAATTTTGCGTCGGCGGACGAATAAGTATTGCCCGGCGCCGGCCAACCGCCGGGCGCCGGGCCCATGTAGAAAACAGGGGAGAAGTATGCGGCTTTCATTGTACTGGCTTTCGCGCCTCGATCGGACGATGCTGGCGCGACCATGGATGAAACGCGTGCGAGCGGTCAAACGGATTGCGCTCGGAAACATTTCGGAATTGGCGCCATGCAGGAACAACATAAGGCGGAGTTTCGCCCCGCCACGGTGGCCGACGGCGGCCAGGAATTCCAATACCGCGCGGCGGGCGCCGGTGCCGCCGTTATCGACATCCAGACCGGCGCGCGCCCGGCGCGGCTGCACGAATTGCTCGCCGCCCAGCACCGCGTGCTGATTTTCGATTCCGATGGCGGCCAGGACGCGCTCAGCCTGTCGCGCGTTTTCAAATCGCTGAAGGTCGGGCCCTTCAGCCTGATCCTGCGCGCCGCGGATTGGCCGCGCGGCCCGGCGCCGTCGGCAAACCCGGCGCTGCGCGCCCTGGTGCTGCTGGCGCCGTCGCAAGCCGATGACGCCGCGATGGTAGCCTCGCCCGACCTCCCCATGCTCGTCCTGGTCGGCGCCCGCGGCAGCGCGGCTTCGCAGGCGGCTGGCCGGCGCCTGCGTGCCGGCGCCAAGCAATGCCACTTCGTCCTGGTCTACGACGCCGCGGACGACCTCGATGTCGCGCGCCCCGAAGCCGTCGCCGGCGCGATCGGCGATTTCGTGGCTCAGCCGGAGCGCTTCCTGGTCAACGCCGCGAGCGGCCAGCTCTATCCCTAGGCCGCGCGCCGCCGCCGCTTCGGGCGCGCGATGAGCATGTTCGGCGGCGAAACGCGGCCGTTCATGGCTCGACCACGCCACCGTAGGGGCACGCGGCGCGTGCCCTATCCGTGCCCGGCAAGAACGCCGCGGCTGGCCGCCCGAGGGCACGCGCCGCGTGCCCTGTCCGTGCCGGGCAGTCCGTCGCGGCTGGCGCCGCGGCCGGTTAGCGTTGCGTGCAGGCCCAGACGCGAAGGGTGCAGTTGCGGCCGCGCGCGCGGCATTCGGCCATGGCGCGGTTTTGGGCGGCAAAGCGGGTTTGGGCATTGCCCCAGCCGTAATAGGCGCCGCTCGGGCCGGTGGCGTAGGCGCCGCAGCTGTTGTGGAACGTCAGAATGTGGGTGCATTGCCCGCCGCATTGCGCCTGGGCCCGTTGCCCGGCGATCACCCGCGTCGGATAATTGGTCCGGGCAGCAAAAATCCAATGATTCCCGAAGATGCTCAAGTTTGTGTGTTGGGAAAATCGGCGGAAATGAGCGTCTTCGGCCGAATTAAGGGCTTAACCGCGCCGCCGCCCTGTTTATGGCGAAACGACCCAAGAAAAAATCCAACGATTTCGGAAGATGCTCATTTTCGCGGTTGAGCACATTCGGCGCGAAACGGCCGGTGATGAGCATCTTCGGCGGCGGCGCCCACGACTAGCGAAAGTTAGCGAACCACGGAGGCACGGAGGCACGGAGAAATCGGGAAGGGCGCGGCGAAACTACTCAGCGTCCTCTCCGTGTCTCCGTGCCTCCGTGGTCAATCTCAACTTCGACCAGCGCCCCTCATCCACGGCGCGTCATCCCGACCGAGCGCGCACTTGCGCGCATAGCGGAGGGACCTCGCGCGGACTAGCGAAAACGCGCTTGACAGCAAGGCGCCAGTCCGCGCGAGGTCCCTCCGCTACGCGCCTTCGGCGCTCCGGTCGGGATGACGACGCGCATAGGTTTCCGCGTGCCTTACGCCGCGCCCGGTCAGCGTTGCGTGCAGGCCCAGACGCGAAGGGTGCAGTTGCGGCCGCGCGCGCGGCATTCGGCCATGGCGCGGTTTTGGGCGGCGAAGCGGGTTTGGGCATTGCCCCAGCCGTAATAGGCGCCGCTCGGGCCGGTGGCGTAGGCGCCGCAGCTGTTGTGGAACGTCAGAATGTGGGTGCATTGCCCGCCGCATTGCGCCTGGGCCCGTTGCCCGGCGATCACCCGCGTCGGATAATTGTAGGCGTAGCCCCAGGCGCCGTTTTCCGAATAGGCCACGGCGCCCCAGCAATCGCCGGTTTGGCAAGCCGCCTGCGCGGATGTCGAAGCAAGGGCCAGCCCCATGAACGCCGCCAGTCCGAGTAGCGCAGTTCGCAACCAAGTCATGTGAATTCCTCCAAAAATTATTGCCTGAGCGACGCCATGCTACCAGATATTTCCGTGGCGGCCTATCGCCCGCCGAAGATCCGCCGTGCCTCGCGCCGCAGCACCTTGCCGACTGCGCTCTTCGGCAAGGTCTCGGCGACGTGAATGCGTTTCGGCGTCTTGACCGAGCCGATGCGCGCCTTGAGGAAGCCGGCGATATCGGCTTCATCGAACACAGCGCCGGGCTTGAGCTGGATGGCGGCTTCGACGCGCTCGCCCCATTTGTCGTCGGGCACGCCGAACACGATGCAATCGTGCACCGCCGGATGCTGGGCAAGCGCGGCTTCGACATCGGTCGGATAGACGTTGAAACCGCCCGAGATGATCATGTCGCGGATGCGGTCCTTGATGAACACGTAGCCGCGTTCGTCGCGGATGCCGGCGTCGCCGGTGCGCAGCCAGCCGTCGACGATCGTCTTGGCGGTTTCCTCGGGCATATCGAGATAACCGTTCATCACCAGATCGCCGCGCACCGCGATCTCGCCCATTTCGCCGGGTGGCAGGCGCGCGCCGTCGGGGGCCACGATCGCCACATCGACGAGGAAGGTGGGGCGGCCGACCGAATTCGTGTTGCGCTCGTCGGCGAATTCCGCGGCCGTCATGCACGCGATCATCTGCGGCGCCTCGGTTTGGCCGTAGCAGACTTCGAGCGCGTTGTTGAACTTAGCGCGCGCCTCGCGAATGCGCTCGGCGGGCATCGGCGCCGCGCCGTATTGCAGATGGCGCAAACGCGAAATGTCGCGGCGCGCGAAGCTCGCATCGGCCATGAGCGAATAGATCATGGTCGGCGGCATGAAAACCGTGGTCACGCCGAAGCGCTCGAAGGCGTCGAGAATGGCGCCGGATTTCGGCTGGTCGAGCAGCACATGCCGGCCGCCGACCGAGAGGATCGGCAGGATGTAATGCGACGATCCATGCGTGACGGGCGCGGCGGCGAGGTTCACGTCGCCGGCGTCGAAGCGGAAATGATGCAGGTAGCTCGCGATCGAGGTGTTGACGACGCGGTAGGATTGCACGACGCCCTTGGGCCTGCCGGTGGTGCCGCCGGTGAATTTGATGGTCTGCGCCGCGCTCGGCGGCAGGGCGTGGCGCCGCGGCCTGGCGCCGCGATGCGCCGCGATCAGCGCCGCCATCGTGTCGCCGCCCTGGCCCGCGGCCTTGCCGAGAATGAGCGGCAGATGCGGCGGCGGCGTGAAGCGGTCGAGGCAATTTTCGTCGGCGATGATGAGGTCGAGCTTGGTGTGGGCGACAATGGCGTCGAGCTCGGGCTTGCCGTTGCGCGGATTGAGCGCGACCCAGATATGGCCCGCCGCATAGGTCGCGAGCATGGCGACGACGTGCTCGATCGTGTTGTAGCCGCAGATCGCAATCCGCGCCTGGGGCGCGGGAAAACGCTCCTGCAAGGCGCAGGCCAGCGCATCGACGGCGGCGACGAGCTCGGCATAAGTCAGGCCGCGCGCGCCGTCCTCGATGGCCAGCGCCTCGGGCCGCCGCTGCCAGCCGCGATAGAGATTGTCGATGGGATACATGGTCCGCCGGTTGAAGGCCGGCTTCATTTAGCCAAGGGGGAGGCGCGCAACAAGGGATGTCGACCGTTCGAAATAACGATTGTCATCCCGACCGAGCCGACGCCAACGGCGTCGGACGCGCGCGTGAGCGCGCGGAGTGGAGGGACCTCGAGCGGACTAGCGCAAGCCCGCGTGACAGCACTACGCTCGTCAGCCCGAGGTCCCTCGACGTCCGCCGCCTTCGGCGGCGGCACGCTCGGGATGACGATTGTTTCAAAGGGGGTGCGCGTGTTTCTAACCGATCGCTGGTATGCGGCGGCCCTTAGCGCCGAGATCGGCGCGGTGCCGTTTGCGCGGCGGATTTGCGGGCGCGATATCGTCTTGTTCCGCACCGAGGCCGGGCGGCTCGCCGCGCTGGAGGATCGTTGCGCCCACCGCCACGCGCCGCTCTCGCTCGGCGCCGTGCGCGGCGAGACCATCGAATGCGGCTATCATGGCTTGCGCTACGGCGCCGACGGCGTCTGCATCCATATCCCGGGCCAGGCCGCCATTCCGCCGCGCGCCCGGGTCGAGGCCTTCGCCGTCGCCGAGCGGCATGGCTGGGCGTGGCTGTGGTTCGGCGCGAAGGAGCGGGCGGACCCGGCGCAAATTCCCCATTGGCCGTGGTTCGACCATCTCGATTGGCGCGGCTTCCAGCTGTATTTTCACGTCCAGGCGGCGGCGCAATTGTTCGTCGACAATCTGCTCGATCTGAGCCATGTCGCGTTCACCCACCGCCGCTCGATCGGCGCAAGCTCGGCGGCCGAGGCAGCGGCCCGGCTCGATGTGGCGGTGGACGGCGACATTGTGCGGGGCACGCGCGGCTTGCGCGATGTCGAGCCGGGCCCGTTCATCGCCGATTGGGGCAAGTTTCCCGGGCGCATCGACCGGACATCGAGCTACACGTGGCGCCCGCCCTCCAACATGGAAATCCGCGCCGAATTCTCCGACGCCGAACGCAAGATCGTGATCATGGTGATCAATCCGGTGACGCCCGAAAGCGCCACGTCGAGCCATTTCTGGATTGGCTGGGCGCGCGATTTCGCGCTCGGCGACGCCGCCTTCACCGAGCGCGCCAAGGCCGAGAACACCCAAGTCATCGCCGAGGATGTGCGGATCATAGAGGGCCAGCAGCGCGTGCTGTCGTCGCGTCCGGATTTAACGGCGGTGCCGATCCAGGCCGATGGCGCCGTCGCCGCGGTGCACAAGGTGCTGGCGCGCTTGCGCGCCTAGCGAATGGGCCTTGCGATGCGCCGCGGCGCCGTTACCATGGGCGGGCAATCAGGGCAGGACCGGATTCATGGCGCCAGCGCCGCGCAATCTCGCTTTCAGCCATTTCGGCATCTTCGTGATGAACCTCGAGAAGATGCGCGACTTCTATTGCCGCGTGCTCGGCTTTCGGGAAACCGATCGCGGCGTGGCGCGCGGCCGGCCGATCGTTTTCCTGTCGCGCGACGCGCGCGAGCATCATCAGATCGTGCTGTGCGAAGGCCGCAGCGGCAGCCTCGACGACCGGGTCATCAACCAGATTTCGCTGCGCACCGACACGCTCGACACGCTGCGCGACATGCTGGCGACGGTGAAGCAGGAGCCCGAGATCAGCGACATCAACCCCACCGATCATGGCAATGCCTGGTCGCTCTATTTCCGCGATCCCGAGAAGAACCGGGTGGAAATTTTCGTCGATGCGCCGTGGTACGTCGAGCAGCCGCGCGTCGATCCGCTCGACCTGAGCATGAGCGACGGCGAGATCATGCGGCGGACGCGGGCGAACGTCGAAAACAACCCGACCTTCCGGCCCTACGCGGATTGGCGCGCGGACTTCGCCAAGCAATTGGACGAAACCGCCGGGTCGCCGGCGCGCTAACGCAAAAAATTGGGAGTGACGCCAAGATGACGAGATACGCATTCGCATTGTTCGCCGCCGTCCTTGCCGCGGCCGCCGGCGCCGCGGCGCAGGACAAAAAGGAACTGCGCTTTTCGGTGTTCACGCCCGACGCCGAGATGACGCATCAGATCGTGATGAAGCCGTGGGCCGAGCGGGTGAACAAGGACGCCGCCGGCGCGATCGAGATCAAGACCTATCCCAACGGCGCGCTCGGCCGCAATCCGGCGCTGCAATCGAAGATGCTGCAAGACGGCATCGCCGACATCGCCTGGGTGATCCCGTCCTACACGCCGGGCGTCTATCTCGACGACGACGTATTCGAGCTGCCCAATGTCATCCGCAATTCGGTCGAGGGCTCGCTCGCGGCCTGGCGCCTGCTGCAAAAGGGCCGGCTGCGCGGCTACGAGAATTTCCACATGGTCGCGCTGTTCACCTCGTCGCCCTACACGTTCCACACCAGCTTCAAGGCGACCAAGCCCGAGGACCTCAAGGGCAAGAAAATCCGCGCCGTCGGCGCCATTTCCACCGAAACGATCAAGGCGCTCGGCGCCGTGCCCGAAGGCATGCCGTTTCCGCAGATCGTCGAGGCGATTTCGCGCGGCGTCATCGACGGCACCACCGGGCATCCGATCGCCGTGTTCGATTTCGGCATCGTGCGCGTCGCCCACAATCATTACATGGCGAGCGTCGGAACGGTCACGCTCGGCATTTTCATGAGCAAGAAATCCTTCGAGAGCCTGCCGGCGGCGGGCAAGGCGGCGATCGAGAAGCACAAGGGCGAGGCCCTGTCGCGCGCCTTCGGCACCATGTCCGAGGACCGCAACAAGGAGCTGCTGGGGGAATGGCAAAAGGACCCGAAGCGCAGCGTGACCGTGCCGACCAAGGAGCAGGACGCGGCCTGGGACAAGAACCTCGCCGCCGTGGTCGCGGCTTGGGAAGCGAAGGAGCCGCGCAACAAGGAATTGCTCGCGGCGCTGCGCCAGGAGCTGGCCGCGATCCGCGCCGGCAATTAGCGGTTGCCGCCATTGCCGCTGTTGAGCCGGCTTGAGCGCGCGGCGCTGCTGGCCGCGCGCGCCCTGTCCGCGATCGGCCTGGCCGCGCTCATGGTCCTCGCCTTCATGACGTTGGCCAACGGCCTGATGCGCTGGGCGCTCAATCAGCCGATCGCGGGCGTGGTCGATGTCGGCGGCCTGGCCATCGCCATCGCCGTGGCGTGCTGCATGCCCGTGGCCCTGATCGAGCGCGGCCATATCGGCTTTCGCGTCGCCGCGTCGCTGAGCCCGCGCCTCGGCCGCGCCTTCGACGTGTTTGCAGCACTCGTCGTCTTCGTCGTGCTCGTCCTGATGGCGCTGCAGTTCCGCGCCTATGCCGAGAGCTTGGTGCAGTCGGGCGAGACGACCTATGTCTTCAAGCTGCCGGTCGCGCCGTTCTGGTACGCGGTCGATGCAATTCTGTGGATCGCGGCGGCGGTGCAGGCGATCGTCGTGGCGCTCGACACGGCGCGCCTGTTCGGCCGCGGCGCCGGTTAGCGCGATGGGGCCCCTGGCGGTCGGCGGCTTGGGCCTGCTCGCGCTCTTCGCCTTGATGGCGCTGCAAGTGCCGATCGGCTTCGCCATGATCGTCGTCGGCGTCGCCGGCTTCGCGCTGCAGGCGGGCTGGGGGCCGGCGCTGACCTTGCTGGCGAACGAGCCCACCGGCATCCTGATGAGCGCCGATCTCGCGACCGTGCCGCTGTTCCTGCTGATGGGCACCTTCGCCAGCGTCGCCGGATTCTCGACCGATATCTACAACGCGGCGGCGGCGTTTCTCGGCCATCGCCGCGGCGGCCTGGCCTATGCCACGATCGGCGGCAGCGCCGCGTTCGGCGTGGTCTGCGGCTCGTCGACCGCGACCGCCGCGACCTTCGCCCGCGCCGCGCTGCCGGAAATGCTGGCGCGCGGCTACGCGCCGGGGTTTTCCGCCGGCACGATCGCGGCGGGCGGCACGCTCAAATCGCTGATCCCGCCCTCGATCGTGATGATTCTCTATTGCATCGTCGCCAAGACCTTCATCCTCGATCTGTTCCGCGCCGCCATCGTGCCGGCGCTGCTCGCGATCGGGCTCAATTTGCTCGCCATCGCCGTCATCGTGCGCGTCCGGCGCGGCGTGGCGCCGGTCGGCGCTCGCCTGCCCTGGGCGCAACGCTGGTCCGCGCTGCGCCAGGCGGCGCCGGTTTTGGTCCTGATGATCGCCGTGTTCGGCGGCCTCTACAGCGGAATTTTCACCGTCACCGAAGCAGCCTCGGTCGCCGCCGTCCTGTCGCTGCTCTTCGCGCTGTTGCGCGGCCGGCTCGACCGCGCGCGGCTGTGGCAAGGCCTGCGCGAATCGGCGACGGCGACGGCCATGATCTATGTGATGATCATGGGCGCGCTGATTTTCACCTATTTCCTCAATCTCGCGCGCGTGCCCGAAGCGCTGGTTCAGGGGATCGGCGATCTCGGCCTGCCGCGCCTCGGCATCGTCGTGGCGCTGCTGCTCGCTTATCTCGCGCTCGGCGCGATTTTCGACGAGATCGCGGCCATGCTGATCACGCTGCCGCTGGTGCTGCCGATCGTCGTCAAGCTCGGCTACGATCCGGTGTGGTGGGGCATCATCAACGTCGTCGTCATCGAGTTGGGCATGATCGTTCCGCCGATCGGCATCATCGTTTTCATCTTGCACGGCCTGGCCAAGCAGATTTCGCTGGGCACGATCTATCGCGGCGTGGCACCGTTCATCGTCGCCGATCTGATTTTGCTGGCGGCGCTGACGCTGTTTCCCGGCATCGCGCTCTGGCTGCCGAAACTCTGGCCCGCCTAGGGAGGGCGAGCTTGCTCGAGCTCTATCACAACGACATGTCGGTCTGCGCCCAGAAGGCGCGGCTGATCGTTTGGGAAAAGCAATTGCAGCCCACGCTGTATTTCCTCGATCTGCGGCGCGGCGACCAGTTCGCGCCGGCCTATCTCAAACTCAATCCCAACGGCGTTGTGCCGACCTTGGTGCATGACGGGCGTGCGATCATCGAATCGACCGTCATCATCGAATATCTCGACGACGCCTTTCCCGATCCGCCAGCGCGGCCGGGCACGCCCTGGGGCCGCGCCGCGATGCGGCTTTGGACCAAGATCCCCGACGAGGGCCTGCACGCCGCCTGCGCCACGATCAGCAACGCGATCGCGTTCCGCTGGCAATATCTGGCGCTCGGCAAGGACGAGCTCGAAGCCAATCTCGCCCAGACGCCCGATCCCGCGCGGCGCGAGCGCAAGCGGCAGGGCATCCTGCACGGCATGGATTGGCCGGCGGCGGGCGACGCCATCCGCTTGCACGACCGGGTGCTGGGCAAGATGGAAGCCGCGCTCGGGTCGTGGCCGTGGCTCGCCGGCGCGGCCTATTCGCTCGCCGACGCGGCGCTGACGCCCTATGTCGTGCGGCTCGATCATCTCCAGCTCGCGTGGCTGTGGGACCGGCGCTCAAGGGTCGCCGATTGGTACGCGCGCATCCAAGCGCGGCCCAACTTCGCCGCGATCCATGATTTCCTCAATCCGAAATACCTGCCGCTGATGGCCGAGAAAGGCCGCGAAGCCGTGCCCAAAGCGCGCGCGGCGCTAGGCGGCTGATCTCAGTCGCGCTTCGCGAGCCGCGCTTCGAGCTGGTCGAGCCGGTCGGTGCCCCAGAATATCTCGCCGCGATAGACCATCTGCGGCGAGCCGAAAATGCCCTTGGCGAAGGCGTCGTTGCCGGCGTCGATGAACAGTTTCTTGACTTCGGGATCGTCGAGCGCGGCGCGGATGGCGGCGCGATCCTGGCCGGCCTCGGCGGCGACGTCGGCGACGATCTCGGCATTGGCGAGCGCCTTGCCTTCGGCCCAATAAGCGCTGAGCGCGGCCTTGGCGAAGCGCTTGGCGGCGTCGGGGTCGCGCCGGTCGATAGCGACGAAGGCGCGGCCGGCGGCGATCAGCGCTTCGGGCCAGCTCGGCGGAAACTTGAAAGGCACGCCGAAATGCGCCGCGGTGCGCGGAATATCGTGGCGGTAGTAGGCTCCCTTGAGCGGATGGTCGAGCGGGTTCGAGGCGTTGAACTGCTTATAGGCGACGCCCAGCATGAAGGTGCGCCAGCGCGCGGCGCAGCCGTGCCTGGCGGCCAGGTCGTCGATGATCTGGCTCGCGATGTAGCCGTAGGGCGAGGTGAAATCGAAGTAGAAATCGACGGTTTCGGCCATGCGGGCTCCGGCGGTTCGAATCGACCACGTCCGCGGCCATAAAGGATCGGCCGCGACCCGGCAATAGGCAGCGAATTTCTTCCCAAGCGCGGCATTTTGTGAAAGAAGATCGGCGCGCCGCGCGGGCGCGCGCAAGGCGAGGACATTTCCACATGCAAGGCGTCGATATCGAACTGCTGCGCAGCAGCGCGCTGGGGGCGACGCGCTTCTTGAAGGCGATCGCCAACCGCAACCGCCTGTTGATCCTGTGCCACTTGATCGACGGCGAGAAATCGGTCGGCGAACTCGAGCGCGCGATCGGCTTGCGCCAGCCGACCCTGTCGCAGCAATTGGCCCGGCTGCGCGCGGCCGGCATGGTCGCCACGCGGCGGGACTCGAAGATGATCTACTACTCGATCGCCGACCCCGACATTCAATCGGTGCTCATGGTGCTTTACGCGAAATATTGCGCGCCCAAACCCGCCGCCCGCCGCCCGCGCGCCGTGGCGAAGAACGGGCGTTAATCGAGCGTCGGCTTGCCCGGCGCGCGCCCGCGCTGGTCTTCCGGCGTCACGTCGATCTTGCGCGCCTCGGAATGAATTTCGGCCGGGCCGGCGCAATTTTTCATGCACAAAGCCGATGTCGCGTCGGGCCGGACATCGGCGACGAAGCCGCCGCTGTTCGGCATGCGCAGCTTGACGATGCTGGCGGCATCGAGCGCGTCCTCGGGCTTGAGCAGATCGTTGAGGTGCAGGACATAGGCGGTGATGGCGTAGGTTTCGCTATCGGTCAGCGATTGGGCGTCGCCGAAGGGCATGGCGCGCTTGATATAGTCGAACAGCGTCGTGGCATAGGGCCAGTAATTGCCGATGCCCTTTTTCGGATCGTCGCCGGTCAGCTTGCCGCTGCCGGCGATGAGATAGGGCCAGCGATCCTTGCCCTCGCCGAATTCGCCATGGCAGTTGGCGCATTTGTCCTGATAGAGCGCTTCGCCCGCCTTGACCGAGCCCTTGCCGGGCGGCAAGCCGTGCCCGTCGGGGCGGACATCGATATCCCAAGCCTTGATCTCCTCGGGCTTGGCGGCGCGGCCGATGCCGAGCGGCGCCGCCTTGATCGCGATCCCGCCGGTGCCGGGCGGCTTGGCTTTTTCCTGCGCGAGCGCGGCGCCGGCGGCGCCGAGCAGCGCTATGAGAGCGAGGGCGGCAAGCCTATTTGAGCTGAACATTTTCGACCTCGCCGCCGGCTTTGACATGCCAGGTGAGCATGCTGTTGTTGTGATAAATCGAGTTCACGCCGCGCACCTTGCGCAGTTGCGCGACGGTGGGTTGGACGTAGCCGGTGTCGTCCTGGGCGCGGCTTTGGATCAGCAGGGGCTGGCCGTTCCAGACGAAGGGCATGGTCCATTTCGTCATCGCCTTGGCGAAGACCGGGTCTTGCAGTTGCGCCGTCGTCCAGTTGCGCCCGCCATCGAGCGAGACATCGACGCGCTTGATCTTGCCGAGGCCCGACCACGCGAAGCCCGTCATCTCGTAGCGGCCCTTGCCGTCGAAGGGCCGCTCGGGCGACGGAAAGGTGACGACCGAATTCGCCTCCATGAACCAGGTGAATTGCCGCGCTTTGCCGTCGGGCATGAGGTCGGTGTATTTCGAGGTTTCCTCGCGCGTGTGCCAGGGCTTGTCGCCGAATTCGAGCCGGCGCAGCCATTTGACGCTCATATTGCCTTCCCAGCCGGGCAACACGAGACGCAGCGGATAGCCCTGCTCGGGGCGCACCGCCTCGCCGTTCTGGCCGTAGCAGATCATCGCGTCGTCGAGGACTTTTTCGATCGGCACGCTGCGCGTCATCGCGGCCGCGTCCGCGCCCTCGGCAAGCATCCATTTCGCCGTCGGCCGCAGGCCGGTTTCGCGCAGCACGGTTTTGAGCGGCACGCCGGTCCACATCGAGCACGAGATCATGCCGCGCACATATTGGCAGCGCTCAAGCTGGGCGCCGCGCCATTCCATGCCGCCATTGGCCGGGCACTCGATGAAGCGCGCGACGCTGAGCGCGGGGAAGCGCCTGATGTCGTCCATGGTGAAAATCATGTCGCGCTCGACCAGGCCGTGGACGATCAAGCGGTGATCCTTGGGATCGATCTCGGCGCGGCCGCCGTGATGGCGCTCGAAATGCAGGCCCGAGGGCGTGATGATGTCGAGCTGATCGGCAACGGGCGAGAACGAGACCGAGGATTCCTTGGTCGCCGTCAGCCAATCGACGGTGCGGCGCACGATGGCTTTCTCGTGCGGCGAGGGAATGCCGTAGGGCTTGTCGCCGACGCCGGGGCCGAGCTGGCGCGTCCACTCCGGCACGTTGGGCGGCAAATTCTTGTTGCCGCTCTGGGCGCGCGCGCCGCCGCCAAGCGCGCCCGCCGCCGCGGCGCCGGCCAGCGCGGCACCCGCCTTGAGAAAGCGGCGGCGATCGGGACGCCCGCTGTCCGAACCTGAGTCAGACGATCGATGTCGCGAAATTTCGCGCGCGGCCATGGCAAGCTCCTCAGAGGAGGCGGGGCCGCATCGTATTCAATAAAATGCAATTATCAAGAGCCGCCGCAAGGCGCGGCAAGCCGCTACTTTTTCGATTTTTCCGGCCAACTCGTGCTTGATATAGGCGATGATGTTCTTGCGCAGCTCTTCGTTCGGAAACTTGTTCGGCATCTTGTTGCTGACATCGTCCTTGCCGAGATATTTCTTCAGGAATTCGCCGGGGTCGGCGAGATATTCGAACATCGTGGCTTCGTCCCATTTCAGGCCCTTTATGCCCGGCCGCTTTCATGTCCTCGGAATAGGAGAATTTCTCCGCCGTGCCGGCGGCGCGGCCGAACACGTCGAACAAAGTGGGGCCGACGCGATTTTGGCCCTTGTCCAAGGTGTGGCAGGCGCGGCACTGGCCGAACTGGCTCTTGCCTCTCTCGGCGTCTTGCCCGGCCGCGGGCGGGAGGTAGGCAAGGACCAGAGCCGCGGCGGCGGTCGCGATTTTGACGTTCATCGAAATCCTCGTGTCGGTTGGACGCAGGGTTGCCGCGACGGCGGTCGGGCGTGAAATAAAGGGGCCGGCCCGCGGAATCAAGGCGGCAATTTCGCCAGCAATTCGCCGAGCAAGAGCCAAAAACTTTCCTCGCCGCCATAGCCGACGATGCGGCCGATCTCGCGGCCTTCGAAGACGAGGACGAAGGTCGGCGTGTAGACGATGCGATCGATGCCGGCGAGGTCGTCGGGGCGCTTCTCGGCGAGATCGACGCGCCGTAGCGGCGCGCGGCGGCTTTCGCCGGTCTTGGGAAAGATCGGGCCGATGGCACTATGCCAGGCGCGGCAATAAGGGCAATCGGCGCGCTCGAACATGACGAGCTGGGTGCGGCCGGGGGGCGCTTCGGCGCGGCTATCGCCGCCGAAGACCAGCATTGCCAGGAGCACGGCCAGGAACCGGCCGAGCGCAAGCGTGTTGAAGCTTAAGCGAGACAGCATGGACCTGTTTGGTGGCAATCGGCGGCGCGGCGCAATACAATTTCGCGCGAGGCTTGACCCTTGTCATTCTACAAAAACTGAATATGATCGCCGGTTGCCGAAGTTGCCGGTTGCCAAAGGCTTTTGCCGCCACCATCTTGGGCATTGAACTTGATGGCCGCGGCTTCTGCCGCGCTTCGATTGGGAGTTTGAGCGATGATGCGGGCCAAATCCATGAATGCCCCGACGCGGCGCGCCGTGGTGGCGATGGCGGGCCTGGGCGGGCTCGCCGCCGCCCTGATGCCGCGCCTGGCGCGCGCCGATGCGGCGGCGGTCGAGGACGCGATCAAGAAGCTCTACGGCGACAAGAAGCCCGCCGAGGGCAAGATCAAGCTCGATCTGCCGCAGATCGCCGAGAACGGCAACACCGTGCCGCTCACGGTCACGGTCGACAGCCCGATGACGGCCGAGGATTACGTGAAAGCCGTTCATGTCTGGGCCGACGGCAATCCCTTGCCCGGCTTGGCTTCGTTCTATTTCACGCCCGCGGCGGCCAAGGCCGTCGCCTCGACGCGCCTCCGGCTCGCGCGCACGCAGAACATCGTGGCGATCGCCGAAACCAACAAAGGCGAGCTGTTCGCGACGAAAACCGAGGTCAAAGTCACCATCGGCGGCTGCGGCGGCTGAGCAAAGTCAGGAGCGAATGACATGACCACCCCGACCCCGCGCGTTCGCGTTCCCGCCAAGGCCAAAAAGGGCGAGGCGATCGAGATCAAGACGCTGATTGCCCACGACATGGAATTGGGCCAGCGCAAGGACGCGGCCGGGAAAACGATTCCACGCAAGATCATCAAGGAGTTCCGCGCCACGTTCAACGGCAAGGAATTCTTCAAGTCCGATTGGCACCCGGCGGTGTCGGCCAATCCCTACATGGCCTTCTTCTATCGGGTCGAGGAGGCCGGAACTTTCGAGTTTAGCTGGCTCGACGACGACGGCTCGGTTTACAAGGCAAGCTCGAAAATCGAACTGGCCTGATCCGGCACGGACGCGATCGGCCGCGCGCAAAGTGGGGAGCCGGATCATGGGTCACTGGATGTCGCGTTACCGCTTGCCGGCGCTCGCCGCCGCCGCGCTGACCGTCGGCGCCGTTGGATTGGCGGCCCTGTTCGCCGGCGTAGCACCGGTCGAAAGCCAAAGCGGGCGGCAGCCGGCGCCGATCGCTTTGGACGCGGTGGCCTCGCCGCGGCCGTGGACCCGCTTTGGCGGCTGGCCGGCGCGCGACTACAGCGCCTACAACACGCTGGCCGAAACCAAATCGCCGCCGCCGCCCAAGCCCGATACGCCGCGCAAGCTCGCCGCGCCGATCGCGGGCGACGCCAACAAGGGACGCGAGCTCGCATTCGACCGCGCCCGCGGCGGCGCGTGCCTGGCGTGCCACATCATGGGGCAAGCGGGCGCCAACGTGCCGGGCAATGTCGGCCCCGATCTCTCGGAGCTTGGCAATGCCGGCCGCGAAGATGAGTGGCTCTTCAACTATGTCTACGATCCGCGCGTCTACAATTCGGAGTCGGTCATGCCGCCCTGGGGCGCGCATGGCGTATTCAGCGAGGAAGAAATCGGCCACATCGTCGTTTTCCTCAAGACGCTCAAGACCAAGGTCGTGTTCCGCAACCCGGTGGACGATCCGGCCAAGCGCCCGGCGCCGGTCGAGGACCGCGACAATCTCGATCCCTTGGTCAATCCCGGCATATGGGCGGTCGACAAGGCGAAAGAGCTATACGCGGCCAAGGGTCCGCGCGGCGGCGCCTGCGTGACCTGCCACGCCAACGCCGACGAGCGCTTCAAAAGCTGGGCCGCCGCGATGCCAAAATGGGAGCCGCGGCTCAACAAGGTCATCGGCGTCGAGGAATTCGTTTTCCGCCACGCCAAGGCGACGACGGGCCACGAATGGCCGATGGAGACCGAGCCGAACATCGCAATGGCGGTCTTTTTGCGCCACCTCGCCAACGGCTCGCCGATCGCTGTCGATATCGCCAACGGGCCGGCCAAGGCCGCGGCCGATCGCGGCAAGGCGCTGATGGAGCGCAAGATCGGCCAGCTCAATTTCGCGTGCTTCGATTGTCATCTGCCGGCCCGCGGCGCGCTCAAATGGATTCGCGGCCAGTGGCTCGGCGAAAGCAAGGGACAATTGCCGCATTTCCCCACGTGGCGCACCAGCCGGCAGGAAGTGTGGACGATCCAGAAGCGCTTCCAGTGGTGCAACGTCGCCGTGCAAGCCAACGAGCTGGTGCCCGAGGCGCCGGCCTATGGCGAGATCGAGCTCTATCTGTCGTCGCTCAACAACGGCTTGCGGCTCAACGTCCCGGGCATCCGGCACTGAGCGGCGCGCCGATCCGGCGGGAGACAAGGCCATGCTGACCCGTCGCGATTTCCTGCAAGTCGCCGCCGCCGCCGCCGCGCTCACCGCCGGCACGGCGCCGTTCGCGAAGCTCGCCGCGCAACAGCGCATCGGCCAGGACGACATTCTGCGCTTCGAGCCGCTGGGGCAGGTGACGCTGCTGCATTTCACCGACATTCACGCGCAGCTCTTGCCGATCCATTTCCGCGAGCCGGAGATCAATCTCGGCGTCGGCTTGTCGAAGGGCCTGCCGCCGCATCTCAGCGGCCAGCAAATGCTCGATCATTTTAAGCTGCCGGCGCGCTCCGCCGAAGCCCATGCGCTGACGCACGGCGATTTCGAGGCGCTCGCCAAGACCTATGGCAGGATCGGCGGCCTCGATCGCATGGCGACGCTGGTCAAGGCGGTCCGCGCCGCGCGGCCGGGCCGCGTCTTGCTGCTCGATGGCGGCGACACGTGGCAGGGTTCGTTCACGTCGAACGCGACCAGGGGCGAGGACATGGTCGTCGCCATGAACGCGCTCGGCGTCGACGCCATGTCGGCCCATTGGGAATTCACGCACGGCGCCGAGCGGGTGAAAGAGCTTGTTGCAAAGCTGAAATTTCCGTTTCTCGCCGGCAATGTGCGCGATACCGAATGGAACGAGGACGTCTTCAAGCACACCGAAGTCTTCGAGCGCGGCGGGCTCAAGATCGCCGTCATCGGCCAGGCCTTCCCCTATACGCCGGTCGCCAATCCGCGTTACCTGATTCCGAAATGGTCCTTCGGCATCCAGGAGGAACAGGTGCAAAAGCGCGTCGCGGCGGCGCGCCAGGGCGGCGCCGATCTCGTCGTGCTGCTGAGCCATAACGGGTTCGACGTCGACCGCAAGCTCGCAGGGCGCGTCGCGGGCATCGACGTGATCCTGACCGCGCACACGCACGACGCCTTGCCGGAGGCGGTCAAGGTCGGCGCGACGCTGCTGGTCGCCTCGGGCTCGCACGGCAAGTTCCTCTCGCGCCTCGATCTCGAGGTGAAGGACAAGCGCGTCGCCGGTTTCCGCTACAAGCTGATGCCGGTCTTTTCCGACGCCGTCGCGCCGGACGCCGAGATGGCGGCCGTCATCAAGCGAATTCGCGCGCCGCACGAGGCGATGCTGGGCCGCGTCCTCGGCAAAACCGAATCGCTGCTGTACCGGCGGGGCAATTTCAACGGCACTTTCGACGATCTCATCTGCCAGGCGCTGCTGGCCGGGCGCGATGCCGAGATTGCCTTGTCCCCGGGTTTCCGCTGGGGCGCCACGCTCTTGCCGGGCGCCGATATCACGGCCGAGGATGTCTACAACCAAACCGCGATCACCTATCCCAACGCCTACCGCAACGAAATGACCGGCGCGTTCCTCAAGGACGTGCTGGAAGACGTGGCGGACAATCTGTTCAATCCCGATCCCTACTATCAGCAGGGCGGCGACATGGTGCGCTGCGGCGGGCTCGGCTACACGATCGATATCGGCCAGCCGATCGGCAAGCGCATCTCCGGCATGACCGTGCTCAGGACCGGCAAGCCGGTCGAACCCGATGCGAAATACATCGTCGCCGGCTGGGCCTCGGTCAACGAAGGAACCCAGGGGCCGCCGGTGTGGGACGTGGTGATGAAGCACATCGAGACGCAAAAAACCGTGCGCGTCGCGCCCAACCGCAGCATCAAGATCGTCGGCGTATAGCGCGGGCCGGGCATGGCGGGGCTTGATGTCTCCTATTTCGGCGCGCTGCTCGCCGGCCTGCTGAGCTTCGTGTCGCCCTGCGTTTTGCCGCTGGTGCCGCCCTATCTGTGCTTTCTCGGCGGCGTCAGCTACGGGCAATTGAGCGCCGGCGGTGACGCGCTGGAGCCGGTGGCGCGCCGCGTCTTGCTGCGCGCCATCGCCTTCGTGTTCGGCTTCACGACGATCTTCGTCCTGCTCGGCCTCGGCGCCGCCGCGATCGGCCCGGCCTTGCCGGGTTACGCGGTCCAGATCGCCGGCGCCGTCATCGTCGCGATGGGCCTGCATTTTCTCGGCGTCTTCAAGCTCGGCTTCCTGTTCCGCGAGCTGCGCTTCAACCGCGTGGCCAAGCCGGCGAGCCTGCTCGGCGCCTATGTCGTCGGCCTGGCTTTCGCCTTCGGCTGGACGCCGTGCGCCGGACCGGTGCTGGGCGCGATCACGACCGTGGCGGCTCAGACCAAGGACGTGGCGCAGGGCGGCATCCTGCTGGCGATCTACGCGCTCGGCATCGGCCTGCCGTTCCTCGCCGCCGCCGCGGCGGCGCCGTGGTTCCTGCGCGTCATGCAACGCTTCCGGCGCCGGATGAAATACGTCGAATGGGCGATGGGCGGCTTCCTCGTCGCCGTCGGCCTGTTGCTCATGGCCGGCGCGTTCCAGGACATCGGGTTCTGGCTGTACCGCAATGTCCCGGTGTTTCAGCGCATCGGCTGAGCGCGCGGTCGGCGGAACGTCGATCGGCGGCCGGCACAAACAAGCCTGTGATTGGACAAGCGTTCGGCAATGGCCGACACTGGCGGCTCGATCGTGCTTCAGCGACGGCGCGGAATCCGACCATGCTTGGCAAGCGACTGACCTTCGCAATCGCGGCGTGCATCGCGCTGCTCGGCTGTGCCGGCGCAGCGCCGGCGCAGGCACCGGCGCTCGGCGACAACGGGCTCTACGTGCAGCCCTGGTTCCTGGCCAGCTTCCTCGATCTGCGCGACGATCACGCCGAGGCGGCACAGAAGGGCAAGCGGCTGGCCGTCTTGTGGGAGCAGCGCGATTGCCCCTATTGCAAGGACACGCATCTCGTCAATCTCGCGAAACCGGAAATCCGCGACTACATCCGGAAGCATTTCGAGGTTCTCCAGCTCGACATCCGGGGCGCGCGCAAGGTCAAGGATTTTGACGGCGAAGAGCTCGGCGAAAAGGCGCTGGCGCGGAAATACGGCGTGCGCTTCACGCCGACGATCCAGTATTTCCCGCTCGCCATCGGCGAAAGCCCGGCCGCCGGCAACACGCTGGAGGTCGCGCGCATGCCGGGCTATCTGCGGCCGTTTCCGTTTTACGCGATGTTCCAGTTCGTCCGGGAAGACGCCCACAAGACCGCGGGCTTCCGCGAATTCCTGAAGCTGCGCCACGACGAATCCGTGAAGCGCGGCGGCACGGCGCATACCTGGTGAGCGCCGAACGGCAAGCCTTGCATAACGAAAGCAGGTCATGGACAGCGGCACGCTCATCGCCTTGAGCGGTTTCGGCATCGGGCTCTTGTTCGGCGCCGTCGTGCAGCGGTCGAATTTCTGCGCCATGGGCGCGATCTCGGACGCCGTTGCGCTCGGCGACGGGCGCCGGCTGCGCGCCTGGCTGCTCGCCATCGCCGTGGCGACGCTCGGCACCAACGCCCTCATGCTGGGCGGCGTCGTGCCGGTGGAAAAAAGCTTTTACCTGGCGCCGCGTATCGCGTGGCTCGCCTTGCCCATCGGCGGCGCGCTGTTCGGCTTCGGCATGGTGCTGGCGGGCGGCTGCGCCAGCCGCACGGTCGTTCGCGTCGGCGCCGGCAGCCTCAAGAGCCTCGTCGTGTTCCTCGTCATGGGCCTGGTCGGTTACGCGGCGGCGCGCGGCATTCTGTATTTCCCGCGCACGGCGATCGAGTCGGCGGGGAGCGATCTCGCGCGCCTCGGCCTGACGAGCCAATCCTTGCCGGCGCTGGCGGCGCGCGTGTTCGGGGCCAGCGCGGCGGCCGCGACCGGCATCGGCGCCGCGCTCGTCGCCGCGGCCTTGACGGCCTGGTGTTTCGCGGATGGCGCCTTCCGCCGCAGCGCGCGCGACATCGGCGCCGGCTTGGCGCTCGGCGCGCTCGTCGTCGCCGGCTGGGCGGCGACCGGCTGGCTCGGCGCCGACGAATTCGATCCGCAGCCGCCGGTCTCGCTGACGCTGGTCTTTCCGGTGGGCGAGACGCTGCAATATTTGATGACGTTCACCGGCGCCAAACTGTCCTTCGGCGTCGCCGTTGTCGGCGGAACCTTGGCCGGCAGTCTGGCCGCCGCGCTCGCCAGCCGGACCTTCCGCGTCGAAATCTTCGCCGATCGCGCCGACATGCTGCGCCACATCGCCGGCGGCGCGCTGATGGGCTTCGGCGGGGTGATCGCTGCGGGCTGCACGGTGGGCCAGGGCCTGACCGGCGTATCGACCTTGGCGCTCGGTAGCCTTCTCGCCTTCGCCGGCATCGTCGCCGGCGCCGTCACCGCCGTCAAATTCCTGATCTGGCGTATGGAGCGCGCGTCGCTCGATCACGGCATTTGAGTCGGCTAATTCGCCGTGCCGCGCGCCCGGTCGAGCCAAACGTCGTGCCGCGGACCCTTGGGAAACTGCGCCGTCAGGAAGTCGAGAAAGAGCCGGGTCTTGATCGGCAGCAATTTGCGGCTGGGAAAGACCACGGAAACGCCGACGTCGCCGACGAACCAATCGTCCAGAACGGTGCGGAGCCGTCCGGCCGCCAAAGGACGCCATGCATTGAAGGACGGCTGAATGCCAATTCCGATGCCGTCGATCGCCGCATCGCACAGCAATTGATTGTGGTTCGATTGGAGCGTGCTCGCGATCGCAATGTGCTCGGTTTTGCCGTTGCGCGCGAACGGCCAGCCGTTGCGCCAACGATGCGTGGTCGATTGCAAGCAGCGGTGCGCCAACAAGTCGGCGGGTTGCTTCGGCGTGCCGGCGCGCTTCAAATAACTCGGCGCGGCACAGACGAGGTAGCGCGCGGTTGCGAGCTTGCGCTCGACGAGCGACGGTTCGAGCGGCCGATTGACGATGCGGACCGACAGATCGAACTCCTCGCCGATCAAATCGACGTAGCGGTTCGTCACATGAATTTCGACGCTGATGTCGGCATAGTCGCGCATGAAGGCCTGCACGACGGGACGCAGCTCGACGGCGCCGAAAAACAGCGGCGCCGAAATGCGCAACAAGCCGCGCGGCTGGCGGCCGTAGGACGCCGCGGCCGTTTCCGCGCTCTCGATTTCGCTCAGCAGATCGATGCAGCGCTCGTAATAAACGGCGCCCGGCTCGGTAACGCTGAACCGGCGCGCATTGCGGTTGATCAGGCGCGTGCCGATCCGGTGTTCGAGGCTCTGAATATGCTTGGTCACGGTTGCGGTCGAAATCTTGAGCTGCTTGGCGGCGCGCGTGAAATTCTTCAGCTCGACGACCTTGACGAAGGCTCGCATGCCGGCAAGCGTATCCATGGCGTTCCTACGTTTCGAAAATCGAAAACAACCGTTTCGCGGCAGGCCGATTTTCAAAACGGCCGCGATGTGCGACAGCGGAGTCTCGATGAGACCGCGCCGCCGGCGGTTCAGGCTCGGCTTGCTCGGCAGAATAGACGGAATGCGGCCCGTGCTGCAAAGCGGCGAGTGGCGAACCGCGACATGGAGAACCTTTCCGATGGCGAAATATATTCTGATCGAATCGCGCGACCCATTCGAATGCAATCCGGCATTGCTGAATTGCGGGGCGGGCGATGCCTGAATTGGTGAGCTTGCTGACCGTTCAATTCCTCGATTGGGTTGCTGCGCGACCGCGAAGCTACGCCGAGACAATCGATGCGTGGCGGACCCGTTGCCCCCGGCTTTCGGTGTGGGAGGATGCGAATATCGACGGTTTGATTTCCGTGTCGCCCGACGGATGCAAGTTGGTGAGCCTCACGCCTCTCGGCCGGCAGGTTCTCGAAGCACGGCGGCGATCGGCCGAGTCTGAGCCTGTCGGCAATTCGGGAGCGTCCTGACGAGCGGCGCCGAATTTGGCGCGCGCGGGATAAGTTTGGCGACCTTTGGCTTTGTCAAATTGCGGTTTCGGAATATGATGTCGGACGATCCGCGGGTGTAGCCTCAACGACTGGCGCAACTTCTGAGTCAGGGAGCTGGAATATGAAACTGAAGAATGCGGTCTATTTGGGACTGGCACTGTGCGCTATCGCGGGCGGCACGGCATTCGCGCAGGATGGGCGCGTGCTGGCCATGTCGTGCCTCAACTGCCACGGCCCGGGCGGCGCCAGCCCCGGCGAGATTCCCAAGATCAACGGCAAGACCGAGACGTCGCTCAAAATGACGATGATCGATTTTCGCGAAGGCAAGCGTGCGGCGACGGTGATGACCCGGCTGATGAAGGGCTATTCCGACGCCGAGATCGACGCCGTCGCCAAATATATCGCAACCTTGAAGTAGGAGACGCGCGATGACGACAATCTCACGGCGGAATTTCGCGGCCGGCATCGGCGCCGCGACGGCGCTGGCCGGGTTGGCCGAGGGCGCTTTGGCGCAAGGCGCGGCGCGGCGTTCGCGCGTCGTCGTTGTCGGCGGCGGCTTCGGCGGCGCCGCCACGGCCAAATATATCCGCATGCTCGACAAGAACGTCCAGGTGACGCTGATCGAGCCGAGCCAGACTTTCTACACCTGTCCGTTCAGCAATCTCGTGCTCGGCGGCCTCAAGACGATGAACAATATCGCCCAGAACTACAACGCGCTGCGCGGGCGCTGGGGCGCAACCGTCGTGCACGACTTGGCGGCCAAGGTCGATGCGGCGAAGAAAACGGTGACGCTGCGCGGCGGCGCCACGCTCAACTACGACAAGCTCGTGCTCTCGCCCGGCATCGATCTCAAATGGGGCGCCATTGCCGGTTACGACGAGAAGGCGTCCGAAGCGCTGCCCCATGCCTGGAAGGCCGGGCCGCAAACCATGCTGCTGCGCCGCCAGCTCGAAGCGATGAAAGACGGCGGCGTGTTTCTCATGTCGGTGCCGGCCGATCCGTTCCGTTGCCCGCCCGGGCCCTATGAACGCATCAGCATGGTCGCGCATTACCTGAAATCGAAGAAGCCGAAATCGAAAATTCTCGTGCTCGACGCCAAGGAGAATTTTTCCAAGCAAGGCCTGTTCATGGCTGGCTGGAAGGCGCTTTACGGCGCGATGATCGAGTGGGTGCCGATCTCGAAGGACGGCAAGGTCACCAAGGTCGACGTCAAGGAAAAGCAGGTCGAGTGCGAGCTGGGCGCCAAGCACAAGGGCGACGTCATCAACATCGTCCCGCCGCAAAAGGCCGCGGCGATCGCGGCGGCGGCCGGCGTGGCCCAAGGCGATTGGTGCCCGATCAATGCCGCGACGTTCGAATCGACCCTGCAAAAGGACATTCACGTCATCGGCGACGCCTCGATCGCGGCGCCGATGCCGAAATCCGGGTTCTCGGCGTCAAGCCAGGGCAAAGTCACCGCGGCCGCGATCGTCGCCATGCTGCAGGGCAAGGAGCCCTCGGCCGCGTCTTTCGCCAATACCTGCTACAGCCTGGTCGGCCCGGATTACGGCATTTCGGTCGCCGCGGTTTACCGCGCCGAGGGCGGCAAGATGGTCCAGGTCCCCGGTTCGGGCGGCGTCAGCCCCGCCGACGCCAATGCCGAATTCCGCAAGGCCGAGGCGCGCTATGCCGATGGCTGGTATCGCTCCAACGCGGCGGAAGTCTGGGGCTGAGTCCTCTTGAGTTCATCGCCGCCGGATGACCATATCCGGCGGCGATGAACGAATTTCCCATCGATCCGCTGCTGCCGGCGATCGGCGCGTCGCTGGCGAAGGCGCCGAACCTTGTCTTGCAAGCGCCGCCAGGCGCCGGCAAGACGACGCGCGTGCCGCCGGCCTTGCTCGATGCCGCGTGGCGCCAAGACCGCAAGATCGTCGTGCTCGAGCCGCGGCGCCTGGCGGCGCGCGCCGCCGCGCGTTTCATGGCGCAAGCGCGCGGCGAGGCCGTCGGCGAAACCATCGGCTACCGCGTGCGGCTCGATAGCAAAGTCGGCGCCAAGACGCGGATCGAGTTCGTCACCGACGGCTTGTTCCTGCGCCGCCTGCAGGGCGATCCGAACCTCGACGGTGTCGCCGCGGTCCTGTTCGACGAAATTCACGAGCGCAGCCTGGATATCGATTTGGCCCTCGCCCTTTGCCTCGAAGTGCAGGGCGCGCTGCGGCCCGATCTGCGCCTGATCGCCATGTCGGCAACGCTCGATGGCGCGCCGCTCGCCAAGCTCATGGCCAATGCGCCGCTGCTCACCAGCGAAGGGCGGGCTTTTCCGGTGGAAACCCGCTGGCTCGGCCGGCCCGCGCAGGGCGTCTACATCGAGGACGCTGTCGCAAGCGCGATCCGCCGCGCGGTCGCGGACGAGCCGGGCGATGTGCTGGTGTTCTTGCCCGGCGCCGGCGAAATTCGCCGCGTCGCGCGCCGGCTGGAGGAACGGCCGCTCGGCGACACGATCCGCGCCATGCCGCTCTATGGCGATCTCGATCAGCGCGCCCAGGACGAGGCGATCCGGCCCAGCCCGCCCGGGCGGCGCAAGATCGTGCTCGCCACCTCGATTGCCGAAACCAGCCTGACCATCGAAGGCGTGCGCGTCGTCGTCGATAGCGGCTTGGCGCGCGTGCCGCGCTTCGATCCCGCCAGCGGCATGACGCGGCTCGATACGGTGCGCGTTTCGCAAGCGGCGGCCGAGCAGCGCCGCGGCCGCGCGGGGCGGGTGGCGCCGGGTGCCTGCTACCGGCTCTGGCTCGAAACCGAACACCGCGCGCTCGCGCCCTTCGCCGAGCCGGAGATTCGCAGCGCCGATCTGGCACCGCATGATGCTGGAACTCGCCCTCTGGGGCACGGCGGAGCCCGCGGGCTTGGCGTGGATCGATCCGCCGCCGCAAGGCGCAATCGACCAGGCGCGCGAATTGCTGACACGGCTCGGCGCCCTGGATCGCGGAGGGCGGATCACGCCGCATGGCCGCGCCATGGCCGGCTTCGGCGCCCATCCGCGGCTCGCGCATATGATGATCGCGGGCGAGGCGATGGGCGAGGGCGCTCTTGCCGTGGAGCTCGCCGCCTTGCTTGAGGAACGCGATATTCTGAGCGGCGGTGAGGGCGGAAATTCCGCCCGGCGCTCCATCGACATTCGCCTGCGACTGACGGCGTTCGAAGCGCGCGATCACGACCGCGCCCTCGATCGCGGCGCCGTCGAGCGCATGCGCCGGGTTGCCGCGATGTGGCGGCGGCAACTGCGGATCGACAAAGCCGCGTCTTCCAACGATCGCGCCACCGGCCGGCTCCTGGCGCTGGCCTATCCCGATCGAATCGCCCAACGGCGCGGCGAAAGCCGCGGCAGCTTCCGCTTGCGCAACGGGCGGGGCGCCGCCTGCGACGCGGCCGATCCGCTCGCCGCCATGCCCTATCTCGCCGTCGCCGAACTCGACGGCGAGCGGCAGGAGGCGCGGATTTTCCGGGCGGCGCCGATCGCGCGCGAGGACATCGAGGACTTGTTCGGCGCCGAGATCGCGACCCAGGACGAAATCGCTTGGGACGAGCGCGACGGCATGGTCAAAGCGCGGCGCCGGCGCACGCTCGACGGACTGGTTCTGTCCGAAGCGGCGCTGCGCGATCCCGATCCCGGCCTGATGGCGAGCGCCGTGATCGACGGCATCGGGCGGCTGGGTTTGGACGCCCTGCCGTGGAGCGGCGAGGCTGCGAGCCTGCGCGCCCGCATCGCGTTCATGCGCCGGGTCGATCCGCCGCAACAGGACTGGCCGGACATGGGCGACACGGCGTTGGCGGAAACGCTCGAAACCTGGCTGGCGCCGTTCCTCGCCGGCATCGCGCGGCGCAGCCAATTCGGCGACATCCCGCTGGCCAAGGCCCTCGCGGCGCGGCTGAGCTGGGAGCAGGCTCGGCGTTTGGACCGCGAGGCGCCGGAAACGATCCAGGTGCCGAGCGGGCGCAATCTCCGGATCGACTACGCCGCCGGGGACGTCCCGGTCCTGCCGGTCCGCATCCAGGAAATGTTCGGCACCGCTGCCACGCCGGCCGTGGCCGGCGGGCGCGTGCCGCTTCTGCTCCATCTATTGTCGCCCGCCCAGCGGCCGATCCAGGTGACGCGCGACCTGGTCAGCTTCTGGCGCAACGGCTATCCCGAGGCGCGCGGCGACCTGCGCGGGCGTTACCCGCGGCATTATTGGCCCGACGATCCGATGGCCGCCGTCCCCACCAGCCGCGCGCGCGCGCGAGCGCGGCCGCGCTCGATTCCGGTGAATGCCGGCATGCTCGTGCCGATGTTGACGGTCCATTAAATTTATTGCGGCACGATGCGGCCCGCGGCGATTGAACACGGCATCGGGATGTGCAATATCGCGCGAGGTCGCGCCCGGCTTCGATCCATCCTCCCGCCACATTCCGATTGTAGATACCGACCCATGCCGATCAAACCTGTTGGACCCTTGTCGATGCGCCGTGCCTTCCTGGCCTGCCTGATGCTGGCGCTGTTGCTCCCCGCGCCCGCGCCGGCGCAGGAAAAAGACATTGCCAGCGGCAATGTCGTCGCCGCTCCGAAACGCCCGTTTCGCATCGCCGTGCTCGGCGACTCCCTGGCCGATGGGTTGTGGGGCGGCCTCTATCGCGGCCATATCCGGCAAAAGGACCGCATCGTCATCGAGCGGTTCGCGGTCAATTCCGCGGGTTTCACCGCCTATAATTTCGAGGCGCAGCTCGCCAAGGCGCTGGAGAAGGGGCCGATCGACCTCGTCGTCTTCCAGGTCGGCGCCAACGACCGGCAGCGCGTATTCGCGGTCGGGAATTCCAAGGAATGGGCGGTATTCAAAACGTCGAAATGGCACACGCTTTATCGCCAGAACATCCAGCAATTTCTCGCCTTGCTCCAGGAAAAGAAAATTCCGATCGCCTGGGTCGGCCTGCCGATCATGCGCAAGGACGACGCCAACGAAGACGCGCGCATGATGAACGGCATTTACCGCTCGGCGATCGGCGAAATCGGCGGCGTTTTCATCGACATTTGGTCGCTCAGCGCGAACAAGGACCAGGAATACGATCCCTATTTCGAGGACGAGGGCGGGCGCAAGAAACGCTTCCGCGCCGACGACGGCATACACTTCACCGATGCCGGATACGAGTATCTGACGCGCCAGGTCTTGAAGGCGATGCGCGAGAAAATGCCCGATCTCCGGCTTTGGCAGGCCGAATAGGCGATGCGGCTCGACGCATGCTTAAGCGCCGCGGCGGCGTTGTTGGTGCTGGCGGCGAGCGCCGCCGCGCAGGGCGTTGAGCCCGAAACGCTGCGATTGACGCCGGACGAGCGCCAGGCCGATCACGAGGACCGCGAAACCCAGCTCAAGAAACGCATCGCCGAAGCCGAAGCGCGCTGGCGGGCGGAGCGGGCGCGCGCCGAACGCGACGCGCCGGCCCGCGACGCCGTGCGCGACCGCAACGCGCTGGCGAATTTCCTGGCCGCGCTCGAAGCCTACGAAAAAACCGGCCGGACCGGGCGGCTGACGATCCTGCAGCTCGGCGACAGCCACACCGCCGGCGACAATTGGTCGGGCTATCTGCGCGAAAGGCTGCAGCGCCGCTTCGGCGACGGCGGGCGCGGCATGATCGCGCCGGGCAAGCCGTTCCGCGATTACCGTCCGTATCAGCTGCGCGTGGCGCAAACCGGCGAGTGGATGAATTTCAGCTACCGCGATTGGAGCGGCACCGGCATCGGCTTCTACGCCGCGCAAAGCAGGAAGGCGGACGACACGATCGAGGCGGCGACGCGCGGCCTCAAGACCTTCGATACGATCGAGATCGAGTTGTTGCGCGAGCCCAATGGCGGCAGTTTCGCGCTCGATGTCGACGGCCACGTCGTGCGGACGATCGCGACCAAGGGCCGCAGCGAATTCGAGCGCATCGTCACGCCGCTGGCGCGCGCCGGCTATCACGCGACCTTGGCGCTCAAGGGCGACGGGCCGGTGACGATCCTGTCGTGGTCGCTGCTGCGCAAAAGCGGGCTGGTGTACGTCAGCCACGGGGTCAGCGGCGAGACGGTGAATTTGCTCGGCCGCTGGAATCAGGGTCTGGCCCATTGGCAGATCGGCACCCTCAACCCGGCGCTCGTCATCGTCGCATTCGGCACCAACGAAGGATTCACGACGCGCTTCAATGCCGAGGAATACGAGAGCGATTTCCGCGAGCGGCTGAAGGGCCTGCGCGCCATGGTGCCGAACGCGTCCGTCGTCGTCGTGACGGCGCCCGATGGCGCGCGCCTGCCGTCGTGGTGCGCGCGCAGCGCCGCGCAGCGCGAGCGTTTCGATTGCCGGCCGCTGCGCCCCGCCCATGCCGGGAATTACCCGGAGCTGGTCGAGCGCAAAAGCCGCGACATCTGCTATTGGCACAGCCCGCCGACGCTCGACCAAGTGCGCCGCATCCAGCGCAAGGTGGCGGACCAGCTCGGCGTCTATTTCTGGGATTGGTCGCGCGTCATGGGCGGCGAGTGCGGCATGGACCGCTGGGCGCGCATGACGCCGCCGCGCAGCACCGCCGACCGCGTGCATATGAAGCTCGACGGCTACGATCTCAGCGGCGAGGCGCTGTACCAGGACCTCTTGCGCCACTATTCTCCGGCGCGGCGCTAGCCCGAAATCCGGGCGCCAATCCGCCGGATGCTGTTTCCCACCCTCAATTTCCTGATCTTTTTCGCCGTCGTTCTCGGACTCGGCTGGGCCCTGGTCGAGCGCGACCAGTGGCGCAAATGGCTGCTGACCGCCGCGAGCTACGTTTTCTACGCCTTTTGGGATTGGCGTTTCGCCTTTCTCCTGCTCGGCAACACCGTGGCGATCTACGCCGTCGGCCTGTGGCTCGAACAAGCCGGCGGCGAGCGCCGCCGCCGCGTCATCGTCGCGATCGGCATCGTGCTGCAGCTCGTCGTCCTCGGCTTCTTCAAATATTACGAGTTCTTCGTCGCCTCGCTCAACGACGTGCTGCGCGGCGCCGGATTGCAGCGCGAAATTCCGATCTTCGAAGTCATCTTGCCGGTGGGGATCTCGTTCTTCACGTTCCAAGGCATTTCCTACGTCGTCGACGTCTATGGCCGCGTCGTCAAGCCGTGCCGGTCTTTCGTCGATCTCGCGCTGTACAAATCGTTCTTCCCGCAACTCGTCGCCGGCCCCATCGTGCGCGCCGCCGACTTCCTTCCGCAACTCGAAAGGAAGCCGAACGCAACGGCGGTCCATGTCAGTCTCGGATTGACGCTGATCGTCTGGGGCCTGTTCAAGAAATCGATCGTCGCGAGCTATCTCGCCATCGACCTCGTCGACAAGGTGTTCCTCGATCCGGGCCGCTACGGCGCGCTCGACCTCGTGCTGGGCATTTACGGCTACGCGGTGCAGATCTATTGCGATTTCAGCGCCTATAGCGATATCGCCATCGGTGCCGCCATGCTGTTGGGCTACACCTTTCCGCGCAATTTCGATCAGCCCTACCGCGCCGCCAGCCTCGGCGAGTTCTGGCGGCGCTGGCACATTTCGTTGTCGTCGTGGCTGCGCGACTATCTCTATATTCCGCTTGGCGGCAATCGCGGCTCGGCGCTCAAGACCTACCGCAATTTGCTGCTCACCATGCTGCTCGGCGGTCTCTGGCATGGGGCGGCGTTGAAATTCGTCGCCTGGGGTTTCCTGCACGGCGCGGGCTTGGCGGTCGAGCGTTTCGCCAGCCGCGCGCGGCGCGACGCGATCTGGGGGCCGCGGCCGGTCGCGGTATTCCTCGTCTTCAATTTCGTGTGCCTGTGCTGGATATTCTTCCGCGCCAAGGATCTTTCGGGCGCGCTCGATGTTCTCGCCGGGCTCGCGCAGTGGTCGAAGGCGGCGGAGCTGGCGTCGCCCCTATCGATCGCGCTGATCGCGCTCGGCCTCGCCATGCATTTCACGCCGCGCGACTTGATCCATCGTGTCGAGCAGGCGTTCGTCCGCATGCCGGCCGCCGCCGTCGGCGTCGTTTGCGGATTGTCGGTCGCCGTCATCGAGATCCTTCGGCCTCGATGGCACGGCGCCTTTCATCTATTTCCAGTTTTGAGCGCGCCATGAGCGAAACCGGCAACCATCATCGCCTGTCGCGCAGCATGCCGCCGGCGCTCGATCCGACCGTGGGCGCGCGGCGGGAGAATGCGAAGCGGCTGTGGCCGGCGTTGGCGACGGGCATCGCGATGCTGGCGTTGTTCAACGCGCAAGGCTTGGAAAAATGGGCCGCCGGCCTGCCGGGAAATTCCGCCGGCAACGCCGTTCTTGTGGGCGCGCAATATTGGCACGAGCGGATGACGGCGCTGGGCCCGGCGCGCGTGTTCGAGGCGGTGCGAAAAAGGTTCCGCGCCCTGCGCGGCGAGTGGGGCGGCATGCCGTCATCCGAGCGGAGCGCGCTGCGCGCGTAGCGGAGGGACCTGACCGGACTACTTCGCCGCGCGCTGCGGCACAACGCTAGTCCGCCGAGGTCCCTCCGCTCCGCGCCTTCGGCGCTCCGGTCGGGATGACGGCTATTTTTTAGCGGTTTACTCCGCGGCACCCTTGCGCTCGGCCATGCGGGCCTGGAACGGCTTGAGGTAACCGTTCGCCGAAGCGTTCTTGGCGCGCAGGGCGAACTTGGCGGGATCGGCCTCGACGCCGCTGCCATCGACCAGGCGGTTCATGAAATTGGCGAGGCAGCACAGCGCGATGGCCTGATGGAAGGCGGCGTCGTCCCAGCCCGCGGCATAGACCGGGTCGGCATCGGCCGGCACCATGCGCGACGGCGTCTCGGTGAGCTTTTTCACGTAGCGCAGCAGCGGCTTGATTTTTTCGGCGACCGGCGCGTCGTCGATGGCGATGCGCAGCTTGTCGAACACGTCCTGCGCCGCGCCGAACAGCTTGGCGGTTTCCGAATGACCGCCGAAGCAATAATGGCAATGATTGAGATCGGAGCAATAGGAAAAGATCAGTTCGCGCTCCTGGAAGCTCAGCGGTCCGGGCCCGCGGAACAGGCGCTCGGAAAAATCGGCAAACGGCGCATAGAGCTCCGAGAAAGCGAGAAAGACGTCGAACACGGTGGCTTTCGGCGGCAGAGTGCGGAGCTGGGGCATGGGATATCCTGCAATGAGCGGGGCGGCGGCGGGCGGTTTGCCAGTGGTGCCGGACCTACGTTAGTTTACCCGCCGATAACGACAAGCCGAAAAGTGGCGGAGCGGGAGGCGGCGGTTGGACTGGGTGAATTTCGTGGGCGTCCAGATGCTGAACGCCCTGTGGCTCTCGGCGTTGCTGTTCATGCTCGCCGTCGGCCTGTCGGTCGTCTTCGGCCTGCTCGACGTGCTCAATCTCGCGCATTGCACGCTTTACATGATCGGCGCCTATATCGGAGTGAGCCTGGCGGGCTGGCTCAATTCGTTCTGGCTGGCGCTGATTTTCGCGCCGCTCGCCGTGACCGCGCTGGGCGCCGCGCTTTACCTTGTCTTGCTGCGCCGGCTCGGCGGCAATCATCTGATCCAGGCGCTCGTCACCTTCGGCCTGATCTTCATCGGCTACGATCTGTCGCGCATCGTGTGGGGCGTCGAGATGCACCGCGTCGCCGAGCCGGCGCTGTTCGCCGCCAGCCTGCCGGTGTTCGGGCAAACCTATCCCGCCTATCGCTTCTTCGTCATCGCCATCGGATTGCTGACGATCGTCGGGCTCTATTTCGCCCTCGAGCGCACGCGCCTCGGCGCCATCGTGCGCGCCGGCGTCGATGACCGCGAGATGGCGGCGACGCTGGGCATCAACATCGACCGCGCCTTTTTCATCGTATTCTGTATCGGCACGGCGCTGGCCGGCGTTGCCGGGGTCTTGTTCGCGCCGATCCAGGCGGTGCAGCCGGGCATGGACGTCGATATCCTGATCCCGGCGCTCGTCGTCGTCGTGATCGGCGGGCCGGGCAGCTTGAAGGGCGCCGTGCTCGGCGCGCTCATCATCGGCGTGGCGCAGACGTTCGGCCAGGTCGAATTCCCTCAATTCGCCTCCTTCATCATGTACGCGGTGATGGCGGTCATTCTCCTGCTCCGGCCGCAAGGCCTCGTGCCGGTCAAGCCGAGCCACTGAACGGCGATGGCGCCGCGCGATCCGATCCGCTGGCCGATCGTCGCCGTCTTGTTCGGCGGCGCCTTCATCGGCGCCGCGATCTCCGGCCCCTATTGGCTGACCATCGTCACCGAGATCGCGATCCTGGCGATATTCGCGCTCAGCATCGATTTTCTCGTCGGCTATAGCGGACTCGTCACCTTCGGCCACGCCGGCTTCATGGGCGTCGGCGCCTACGCCACGGCCTATGCAAGTCATTTTCTCGGCTGGCCCCTGGGCGTCGCGATTCCGGTTTCGATCGCGGTCGGCGTCGTCTCCGGCCTCGCCGTCGGCTGGCTGGTGACGCGCGTCTCGGGCGTATTTTTTATCATGGTGACGCTCGCATTCAGCATGATGTTCTGGGCCTGGGCCTCGAAGGCGCGGCTGTTCAACGGCGACGACGGGCTTGGGGGATTGAAGCGGCTCGATCTGCGCTCGATCGGCATCAATCTCGAAAATCCCCGCGTATTCACGTTTTTCTGCCTGGCCGCCGCTTTCCTGGTTTATTTGCTGTTCCTGCAGCTCGCGCGCTCGCCGTTCGGCCAAGCGATGAAAGCGATCAAGCAGAATGAAAACCGCATCCGCGCCCAGGGCTGCCCGGTGCAAACTTACAAGGCCGCGGCCTTCGCGATCGCCGCCGCGGTCGCCGCCTTCGCCGGATCGCTGCAGGTGCAGAACACGAAATTCGTCGATCCCGGCATCGCCCACTGGCTCAAATCGGGCGAAGGCCTCGTCGTCGTCATCGTCGGCGGCGCGGGAACCTTGGTCGGGCCGCTGATCGGCACGTTTTTGTTCGTCCTGTTTCATAAAATCGTCGAGGGCTTCACCCAGCATTGGCAGGTGTGGATGGGCCTGTGCTTCATCGCCATCGTGCTGGCCGCGCCCGACGGACTCTACGGGCGGCTGCTCAGCCTGGCGCGCGGACGAGCGCCGCGCTCGTCCCGCGACGGTTGAGGCGCGTCGCGTGCTCGTCGTCGAAAATCTGCGCAAGGCCTTCGGCTCGCTCGTCGTCACCGACGACGTGTCGTTGCGCATCGAGCCGGGCGCGCGCGAGGCCGTGATCGGCCCGAACGGCGCCGGCAAGACGACGTTCTTCAACTTGCTCAGCGGCGAGCTGCGGCCCGATGGCGGCCGGATCGCGCTGGGCGGCGTCGACATCACCGGCATGGCGCCCAACCGGCGGGTCCATGCCGGCCTGGCGCGCAGCTTCCAGCGCAACAATCTGTTCATGGACATGACCGTGGCCGAGAGCCTGGCCACGGCGGTGGCGGTGCGGCGCGGCGCGAGCCGGGTATTCTGGCGCGGTTTTTGGCGCCGCGCGGATTTGCATGGGCGGGCGGAAGACATCGCCGTCATGGTCGGCCTCGCGGACCGTCGCGCAACGCAAGTCCGGCATCTCTCCTATGGCAGCCAGCGCCAGCTCGAAATCGGCATGGCCTTGGCCGCCGAGCCGCGCTTGCTGCTGCTCGACGAGCCCACCGCCGGCATGAGTCCCGAGGAGACCCACGCCATGCAGGCGCTGATCGGCGGCTTGCCGCGCGATCTCACGGTGCTGCTGATCGAGCACGACATGGACGTGGTGTTCGACATCGCCGAGCGCATCACCGTGCTCGATTACGGCCGCGTTCTGCTGCAGGGGCCGCCGGCGGAGATCCGCAATTCGCCCATCGTCCGGCAAATCTATCTCGGCGCGGAGGCGTGATGGCGGCGCTCCTCGAAGTCGCGGACATTCACACTTACTACGGCGAGAGCCACATCCTGCAGGGCGTGGCGCTGGACGTGCCGAAAGGCGCCGTCGTCGCCCTCATGGGCCGCAACGGCGCCGGCAAGACGACGACGATGCGCACCATCATGGGTCTGGTGCGGGCGCGGCGCGGCGCGATCCGGTTTGCCGGGCGCGACATCGCGGCGGCGCGGACCTACGAGATCGCCGGCGCCGGGCTCACTCTGGTGCCCGAGACGCGCGGCATCTTTCCGTCCTTGACCGTGCTGGAAAACCTGACGATCGCGGCGCGCGGCAAGGGACCGTGGACGCTGGACCGCGTCTTCGCGACCTTTCCGCGCCTCAAGGAGCGCCAGCGCAATTCCGGCGGCAAGCTTTCGGGCGGCGAGCAGCAGATGCTGTCGATCGCGCGCGCCCTGATGACGCACCCCGCGCTGCTCATGCTCGACGAACCCGGCGAAGGGCTGGCGCCGATCATCGTGCAGGAGATACGCCAGATTCTGGCGAGCCTCAAATCCGAAGGCGTGACCATGCTGCTGGTCGAAAAAAACTTCGCCTTCGCGACCGGCGTCGCCGACAGCGTCTTCGTCATCGGCAAGGGCCGCGTGCGCTGGAGCGGCAGCGCCGCCGCCTTGAAGCAGGCGGACGAAGTGAAGGCGACGTGGCTCGGGGTGTAGGGCGGGACAATTAATCCAGCGGCCCCAAGATTGACCGATGCATGTGCAGTAGGGGCGCACTGCTGTGCGCCCTGTTGAAGAGGGGCACGGGTCCCGGCAACTATGAATTCCAGGGCGCACTGCTGTGCGCCCCTACGGTTGCAAAACCAGTCAGTATCTGGGGCCGCCGGACTACTCCGCCGCTACGCGCAATGCTTGTTCGGCCTTGAGGCGTTCGGCCACCATGCGGCGCGCCAGGATCGTGCCCTGGTCGGCGTTGACGTCGATCGTGGCGCGGCCCGGATTGCGGCGCATCACCTGGTGCACCGCTTCGCAGGCTTCGCGATCTTCCTCGAAAATCTTGGCCACGGTTTCGGCGAGCTTGGCCGAGAGCGCGGCGTCGTCGCGCCGGAACTTGCGCGCGAAGCCCCAGAAATACCAGGTCGAGTCCTCGGTCTCGGGCGTGATCGCGTTGGTGTTGCAGCCTTCGACACCGTCATGGCGCGGCCGTCCGGCCGGCGTCACGCCGACATCGAGCACGAGATTGGCCGGCGCCTGGAAATGAATGATCTGCCAGCGGTCGGCCATGACATGGGCGCCGAGCTTGCCGAAGAGCTGCGCCTTCCAGAACGGCGCCGGCTCGTGATTGGGGATGTGGCGCTGGACGATGACGTTGTGCGCGTCGCTCGTGGTCGCGATCGGATGCTCGACCACGGCCTGGTTGCCGAGCGAGCCGCGGTGAATATACGTCTCGTGCGTGAGGTCGAGCAGATTGTCGCTGATGAGCTGGTAGTGGCACTTGATGTAGGTCGTGCCGCCGCACGCCGTCCAATCGGGATGGTCCATGCGCTCGAAGATCGCGGGGATCAGCGCCGGATCGGCCTTGTCGGCGTCGCCCGGCCAGACCCAAAGCCAGCCGTGGCGCGGGACGAGGGGATAGGCGCGGACGCGAACGCGCGGTGCGATATTGGCCTGGCCGGGAATTTCGACGCATTTGCCGGCGCCGTCGAAGCGCAGGCCGTGATAGCCGCAGCGCAGCGTGCCGTTCTCGATCCAGCCCTTGGCGAGCGGCATTTCGCGATGGCAGCAGCGGTCTTCGAGCGCAACAGCGTCGCCGCGCGCGTCGCGAAACAGCACCATGGGCTCGTTGCAAATGACGCGCGCGAGAATCTTGCCGGCTTCGATTTCGTGCGGCCAAGCCGCGACGTACCAGGCGTTGCGGATGAAAGCCATGGCCACCTCCTTCGACGCGCCGAACGGTAGAGCGAACGCGCGCCGCGCGTCAATCCGGCCCAATAAAAAGGGGAGGCCGAAGCCTCCCCTGTCGCAGTCCGTATCCGCGCAACGGCTACATGGTGCAGCCGTTCGGCGGGTCCTTTACGTCCTTGATCGTGTCGAGAATTTTGTAGGTGATTTTGCCGCCGGCCTCGACGACTTCGACCATGTAGATATTCTGCACGACGTTGTTGGTCGCCGGATCGATCCGCATCGGGCCGCGCGGTCCGTCATAGCTCACCTTGCGGATCGCATCCATGATCGCTTTCTTGTTGTCGGTCTTGCCGCCGAGCGATTTGAGGGCGAGCGCCACCATGTGAATGGCGTCGTAGCCGTTGATCGACACTTCGTCGGGATCGCGGCCGCCGGATTTGGCGCGGTAGCCATCGGCGAATTTCTTGTTCGCCGCGTTGTCGAGATTGGGCACGTAGTTGATCGGGCCCTTGAAGCCGACCGCCGACTTGCCCTGCTTGTCGAGGAACAGGGGCGACACGGTCCACGCCGCGCCGGTCAGCGGAATCTGGCCCTTGAGGCCGAATTTGTCGTACTCGACGACGAATTGGATCGCGGCGCCGCCCGGGAAAAAGACATAGACGGTCTGCGGATTGGCTTTTTTGATTTCGGCGAGATAGGGGCCGAAATCCTTGACGCTGAACGGCGCATAGGCTTCGCCGACGATCTTGCCGCCGGCCTTTTCGTATTCGCGGCGGAAGATGCCGATGATCTCGCGGCCGCCGGCATAGTCGAGCGACATGGCATAGGCCGTTTTATGGCCGAGCTTGTCGAACACCCATTTGCCGCTGTCGCGCGTGAACTGGTCGTTCGAGAACGACACGCGCACCACCCACGGGCTGCATTTCGGCCCGGTGATGTCGGCGTGGCCGGCATTGATCATGATCGTCGGCTGCTCCGCCGCCACCGCTTCGCCGTGAATCGGCAAGGCCAGGTTCGAAGCCAGGCCGCCCATCAGAATATGGACTTGGTCGCTGGTGATGAGCTTTTTGGCCTTGGCGATGGCCTGGGGCGGCTTGTTCTCGTCGTTCTCGAAAATGAGCTCGATCTTGCGCCCGGCGATGGCGCCGCCGATCTCGTCGACCGCCATGCGCATCGAAATCTCCATCGACTTGGCATAGAGCTCGAAGGGCGGCGCATAGGGCAGGACGATGCCGATCTTGATCGGCCCGCTCTGGGCAAGAGCCGGGCCGGCGGCGAGCGCCAGCAAGGCGCCGGCGGCAAGGCCGATGGTGCTGCGTTTCATGGGCAGTTCCTCCCTCTTGGACGTTTGCAACGGTTGCTTAACAATGCTTGTTCTATGCCAGATTAGCGGCAGACGGCGGGCGCCGCCATAGGCTCGGATGCCCGCCCGGCCAGGGAACGAGGACCCCCGCATGTTCGACGCCGCCGAGATCGGCCACAAGCTCGACAAGAAAACCTTCGAGCGCGAAGCGCCCAAGCTGCGCGAGCTGCTGCTCGACGCGCAATTCGATCTCGCGGAGAACAAGGCGTTTCCCGTCATCGTCCTCGTCGCCGGATTGGCCGGCGCCGGCAAGGGCGAGACGGTCAATCTGCTCACCGAATGGATGGACCCGCGCCGCATCGACAGCGTCGCCAACGGCGCGCCGACCGACGAGGAACGCGAGCGGCCGTTCATGTGGCGTTTCTGGCGCAACCTGCCGCCCAAGGGGCGGACCGGCATCTTCTTCCATTCCTGGTATCAGGACCCGGTGGACGCGATGAGCCGCGGCAAGATCGGGCGCGCCGACTTCGACCAGCGGATCGAGGACATCCAGCGCTTCGAGCGCATGCTGGCCGACGAGGGCGCGCTGGTGTTGAAATTCTGGCTGCATTTGTCCAAGAAAAAGCAACGCAAGACGCTCGCCAAGCTCGAAAGCAAGAAATCGACGTGCTGGCGCGTCACCAAGGCCGATTGGAAGGAGCACAAACGCTACGACGATGTCGTCGCTGCCTGGCGCCATGCCATCCGATTGACCAGCCTGTCGCACGCGCCATGGACCGTCATCGAAGCCGGCGACCGCGAGTACCGGCTGCTGACCGTGGCCCGCGGCTTGGCGACGGCGCTGCGCCAGCGCCTCGACCATCCGCGCCGCGCGCCCGGCGCGGCGGCGCCCATGCCGTTGCCGCCGGTCGACGGCAAGCGCCTGATCGACACGCTCGATCTCAGCCTCGGCCTCGGCGAGAAGGACTACGACAAGCGCCGCGACGAATTGCAGGGCCGGTTGAGCAAACTGACGCGGCACCGGAAATTCAAGGAGCGCGGCGCCGTGCTCGTCTTCGAAGGCTCGGACGCGGCCGGCAAGGGCGGCGCCATCCGGCGCGTCGCGGGCGGGCTCGATGTGCGCCACTATCGCATCATCCCGATCGCGGCGCCGAGCGACGAAGAGCGCGATCAACCCTATCTGTGGCGCTTCTGGCGCCATCTGCCGCGCAACGGCCATGTCGCGATTTTCGACCGTTCCTGGTACGGCCGCGTCCTGGTCGAGCGCGTCGAGGGCTTCGCGGCACAGGACGATTGGCTGCGCGCCTATGGCGAGATCAACGATTTCGAAGACGCGATGGTGCGCGACCGTCTCGTGGTGGCGAAATTCTGGCTCGCCATCAGCGCCAAGGAGCAGTTGCGCCGCTTCAAGGAGCGCGAGGCCACCGGATTCAAGCGCTACAAGATCACGCCCGACGATTGGCGCAATCGCAAAAAGTGGGACGCCTACATCCAAGCCGCCAACGACATGGTCGAACGCACCAGCACCGGCTTGGCGCCGTGGACGCTGATCGAGGCCGAGGACAAGAACTACGCGCGCATCAAAATTCTCGAAACGATCTGCGACAAGATCGAAGCGGCGCTCGATTGAAACGAGATTCGGATGAACGCTTTTACGTTCGGTATTCGTGGTGTAGGGGCGGGTCTCCGACCCGCCCTCGCGCAACCGGACGATCGATCGCCCGGAGCTGGCGACACCGCCGTTGCCGCGCGACGCACGGAGGGCGGGTCTGAGACCCGTCCCTACGGGAAAACCGCCGATGGAGCCAAGAAAAGGCGATGCATGCGCGGAGGTTCGATCGAGCGGTCTCTGATCTTACTTTGCGCCGGCGCCTTCCTCGCTTGGCCAAGCCAAAGCCGCGCGCAGGGGACACTGCCGGGGCCGGCCTATGATTGCCGATGGGCCGCGCCCGCCGCGCCCGCGCGCTGCGAACGCGTCAACGACGCAGCGCCCGTGCTGGTTGCGCTGATCGAAGCGTCGGAAGCGTTCAAAATCGGGCTGCACTTCGACGCGACGCGCGCCAAATGGCTGCACATGGCGGCCACGGTGCGCGATGCGCGCGCCACGCTCGCGCCCGCCCGGCTCGAGTTCCGCGAAAGGGTCGTGGCGCAGAACGTCGCTCTGCAGATGGCGTTGAAAGCGTCGTTCTACGGCCTGCAACGCGATAGCGACGCGCGCGGCGAGCTGGTCCGCGAGGCCGCGGCCCTGATTGCGCTGCTCGCCTTGCCGCCCGAGCGCTTGCGCGACGCCGACGCCGATGCCGGCTTGGATGCATGGCTCGGGCCGCGCGCGGCCTGGATCGAGCAGCGCATCCAGGGCGATCCGCGCATTTTTCACGAATTCGTCAATCTATCGACGCGCAGCTTTCGCATCGTCCACGCCGGCGGACGGCGCTTCATTTTCAGCCAGCTCGTCGCCATCGACATGGAATGGCGGCCCCATGTCACGTCCGTCATCGGCGACATCGAAATGCGCCGCGGGCTGGGGCGCGACGAGCCGGCTTGCATCGCCGAATTCGATCCGCGCCTTTCGCTGTGCGACGCGAATGCGGGTCTTGCCGCGATCGGGCGCCGGCCGATCGTTCATCTCGGCGGCTATGTCCGCGTCGATGAAAACGGCCGCGCCAATTGCCTGAGCTGTCATCTAGACAGCAGCGGCCCGCTCGGCTTGCATCTCGAACCGCTCGCGGCGGACACTGTCGATGGCTACTTGCGGCGTCACCGCGCGCGGCTTATCGCCACGCTCACGGACCATATCGCCCCGATCCGCGCCGCGTTGCGGTGACGGCCGTTATTCCGCCGGCTGGAGCGCCGGAGCCTTGAATGCCGGCGCCGCCTGCCGCGTCCGCGCCAGCATCATGTAGGCGGTCGGCACGACGAACAGCGTGAAGAACGTGCCCACGAGCAAGCCGCCGACGATGACCCAGCCGATCTGCTGGCGGCTTTCGGCGCCGGCGCCGCTGGCGAAGGCGAGCGGCACCGAGCCCAGCACCATGGCGCCCGTCGTCATCAGGATCGGCCGCAATCGCAGCACGGACGACTCGATCACGGCTTCGAGCTTGGCCGTGCCGCGTTCCTGAAGCTGGTTGGAGAATTCGACGATCAGGATGCCGTGCTTGGTGATCAGCCCGACCAGAGTCACGAGCCCGATCTGGCTGTAGACGTTGAGCGTGCCGCCGGTGAGCTGCAAGGCGAGCAGCGCGCCCGCCATGGACAGCGGCACCGTCAGCATGATGATGAACGGATCGACGAAACTTTCGAATTGCGCCGCGAGCACGAGATAGATGAAGGCGAGGGCGAGCAGGAACGTAATGTAGAGGCTGCCGGTCGAGCCGCGGAATTCGCGGCTTTGGCCGTCGAGGTCGTGGAGGATATTCGCGGGCAGCTTTCTCGCCTCGGTTTCGAGGAAGGCGATGGCGTCGCCGAGCGTGTAGCCGGGCGCCAGGGTCGCCGTGAACTTGGCGGCGCGCAGCTTGTTGAAATGGTTGAGCTCGCGCGGCGTCACGGTTTCGCGCAGCGTGACGAGATTGGACAGCGGCACCATCTCGCCGGCCGCGTTCGCCGCGGTCGGGCGCGAGCGGACGTAGATATTGGTCAGATCGTTGGGCGTCACGCGCTCCGTGTCGGCGACCTGGACGACGACGTCGTATTGCTTGCCGTTGAGCTTGAAGCGCGTCACTTGCCGGCCGCCGAGCATGGTTTCGAGCGTGCGGCCGATGGTCTCGACCTCGATGCCGAGATCCGCCGCCTTCTCGCGGTCGATCGCGACCTTGAGCTCGGGCTTGTTGAGGCGGAGGTCGGTGTCGAGATTCTGCAAGCCCCGGATTGCGCCGTGCCGCGGCCATCAATTGGTTCATCGCGCGTTCGAGCTCGTCGTAGGGCGCCGAGGTCTGCAGCACGAAGGAGATCGGCTTGTCGATCGGGCTCTGGCCGAGCGAGGGCGGATTGACGGCGAAAGCGAGCAGGCCGGGCACGGTGCCGAACAGCATCGGCGCCATCTGGCCCACGATCGCCTGCTGCTTGACCGCGCGCAATCGCCAATCCTTGAGGCCGACGAAGCCGATCATCTGGCTGACCACGGGAAAGCCGACGACGATGAAATAGCGGTCCTGGGCCGGCGAGCGGGCGAAGATCGCCTCGACGCGCTTGGCGTAGTCGAGGGTGAATTCGACCGTCGAGCCTTCGGGCGCGATGCCGATGGCAATGACCGTGCCGCGATCCTCGGTCGGCGTCAGCTCCGAGGGCAGGGCGCGGAACAGCGCGTAGCCGAAGCCGCCGACGCTGAACATGACCAGGACGACAATGACGCGCATGCCGATGACGAGCGTGAGCGCGCGGCGATAGCCACTCTTGATCGCTTCGAGGAAGGCCTCGACGATGCGGTAAATCCAGCCGTGCTTGGCGTCGTGCTTCAAGAGCTGCGATGCCATCATCGGCGACAAGGTGAGGGCCACGAAGCCCGAGACGATGACGGCGCCGGCCAGGGTGAGCGCGAACTCGGCGAACAGGCGCCCGATGCGGCCCTGCTGGAACGCGATCGGCGCATAGACCGCGGCGAGGGTCAGCGTCATCGCGATCACGGCAAAGCCGATTTCCTTCGATCCCTTGATCGCCGCCTTGAACGGATGCTCGCCCGCCTCGACGTAGCGCGAGATGTTTTCGAGCATGACGATGGCGTCGTCGACGACGAGGCCGATCGCCAGCACCATGGCGAGGAGCGTGAGCGTGTTGAGCGAAAAGCCGAACAGCCACATCAGCGCGAAGGCGCCGATCAGCGAGATCGGAATCGTCACCAAAGGAATAATCGTGCCGCGCAGCGAACGCAGGAAAAAGAAGATGACGAGCACGACGAGGCCGATCGCCTCGGCGATGGTCGAGAACACGTTCTTGATCGAGCGATCGATGAAAATCGAGGAATCGTAGCCGATCGAAACGACCATGCCGGCGGGCAGTTCGCCCGTGATCTGCGGCAGCGCGGCGCGCACCGATTTCGAGACATCGAGCGGATTGGCCGTCGCCTGCTTGACGACGCCCAAGGCCACGGCGTTCTGGCCGTTGTAGCGCGCATAGATGCGCTCGTCGCGCGCGCCGATCTCGGCCTTGCCGACATCGCTCAGGCGCACGAGGTAGCCGGGGGTTTCCTTGACGATGAGATTGTTGAACTCGTCGGCCGTCTTGAGATCGGTTTCGGCCAGCACGGTGAATTCGCGCTTGGAGCTCTCGATGCGGCCCGAAGGCACCTCGACGTTCTGCCGGCGCAGCGCGGCTTCGACGTCCTGCGGCGTCAAGCCGTAGGCGGCGAGGCGCGAGCGGTCGAGCCACAGGCGCATCGCATAGCGCCGTTCGCCGAAGATGCGGACCTGCGACACGCCTTCGAGATTTTGCAGCCGGTCCTTGACGATGCGGTCGGCGTAGTCGGTGACATCGAGCGCCGAGTGCCGGCTGCTGGCGAAGGCGAGATAGATGATCGGCTGGGCGTCGGCCTCGACCTTGGAGACGACGGGCTCGTCGATATTGGCGGGCAGCAGGCTGCGCACGCGGGCCACGCGGTCGCGCACGTCGGCGGCGGCGCCGTCGGGCGCGCGGTTGAGGCGGAACTTGACCGTGATCTGGCTTTTCTCGGCGCGGCTCACCGAGGTCAAGAGCTCGATGCCGTCGATGCCGGACAGCGAATCTTCGAGCGGCACGGTGATCTGGCTTTCGACGACATCGGCGCTGGCGCCGCGAAACGTGGTTTCGACCGACACCGTCGGCTCGTCGATATTGGGATATTCGCGCACCGTCAGGCGCTGGTAGGACACCAGCCCGACCAGCAGGACGACGAGGCTCAACACGGTCGCGAAGACCGGGCGCCGAATGCAGAGCTCGGAAATGTTCATGGCGTCGGTCAGCCGCCGCTGGGCTTGCCGTTGTCCGGCTTGCGCTCGGCCGGCGCATTGGCGGGCGGCGCTGCGGCGCCGGGCGGCGGGCCGGGTGGGCGGCAGACGGGCAGTCCCGGCAATCCCGGCGGCGGCCCCGCCGGCGCGCCAGACGGACTTGTGGGTGGCGTGCCCGAAGGCGGCCCACCTGGCGGCCCGCCCGCGGGCAGCAGGCAGACATCGGGCGGCGGATTGCCGAACAGCTTGAGCTGGCCCGCCGTGACCACCACGTCGCCGGCGGCGAGGCCGCGCGTGATCTCGACTTCACCTTTGCGCCGCTCGCCGAGTTCGACCGGCGTCAGCACCGGCTTGGCGTTCACGACCTTGAACAGCAGAACGGCGCCGCTGCTCGCCGGAACGATCGCCTGCTCGGCGACGAACACGGCATTCGGCCGTTCCTCGATGGTGAGCACGACGCGGGCGAACAAGCCTGGGCGCAGAATGCTATCGGGATTCGGGATGCGCGCGCGAATGACGATGGCGCGGCCGCCGGTTTCGAGCAGCGGATCGATCGCATAGACGGTGCCGGCGACGGCCTTGTTGCCCATGGCGTCGACCCGCAGGCGGATCGACTGGCCGACCTTGATCGAGGCGAGCAGGGTTTCCGGCATGCGGAAATCGACCTTGAGCTGGTCGATCTGCTCGAGGTTGACGATCTCGGCCGCGGGCATGAGGAGCGCGCCGACACTGGCTTTGCGCAGCCCAAGCACGCCATCGAACGGCGCGACGAGGCGCGTCTTTTCCAGCTTGGCCTCGGCGACCATGAGGGCGGCCTGGGCGGTCGCCAGCTCGGCCTGGGCGCGGTCGAGCGTGGCCGCGGTGCCGGCGCCGTCCTGGCGCAGCTTGGCGGCGCGCTCGTGATTCTGCTTCGCCAGTTCCAGCGCGGCCTTGGCGCGCAGCACTTCGGCCTCGGCTTCGGCTCTATCGAGCTCAACAAGCACATCGCCCTTCTTGACCAGGCGGCCTTCCTCGAAATTGATCTTCATGATGCGGCCGGAGATTTCCGGACGGATGACGACCGACTCCCAGGAACGCAACGTGCCGATCGCCTCGGCCTCGCGCCGCGCCGTGTCGATCTTGACGAGCTGGGCCTCGATCGGCACGGCGAAGCCGCCCGGCGGCCGGCCCGGCCCGCGCGCCTGTTGCGTCTGGGTCAGATAGGTGTATGTGCCATAGCCAAGGCCGCCGATCAGGGCGAGGCCGACGAAATAGGCGACGGCTTTGCCGGCCGAAAAACCAGGCATTGTTGCGATTGCTCCAGAAACGTTGCGGGCGTCGCCGCCCGGCGCGCCCGCCCATGTCACGATTTACCCTAGAATATTGGTTCGCCAGCCTGATAAGCAAGCCGAGGGAAGGACATAAGTTCAAACGTCACTGAGAGGGAGGGACGCCCAAATGCTGACATTGAAGCAAGCGCAGACCATCATCGATGTTGCGCTGAAGAAAGGCCGCGACGCCAAGATGAAGCCGCTCGCCGTCGCCGTGCTCGATGCGACGCGGCCAGCTCAAGGCCTATGCGATGGAGGAGGGCGGCTTGCTGCGTTACAACATCGCCACCGGCAAGGCCTATGGCGCGCTCGGCATGGGGCGCTCGTCGCGCGCGCTCGGCAAGCTGGCCGAGGAGCGGCCGATGTTCATCCAGGCGGCGATCGCGGCTTCGGGCGGCAAGCTGATCCCGGTGCCGGGCGGCGTGCTCATCAAGGACAAGGCCGGGTCCGGCGGGGGCGGCGCCATCATCGGCGCGGTCGGCGTCAGCGGCGACACCTCGGACAATGACGAGTTGTGCGCCGTCGCCGGCATCGAGGCGGCGGGCCTCGTCGTCGGCCTCGACTAGCATTTCGCCGCATGGGCGTGGGCGCGGCGCTGCTGCCGGAGTTTTGGTATTTCGCGCTGCCGGGGCGCAAGCTCCGGCGCGGAAAAATGCGCGCGCTCACGCTGCTCGGGATCAAGCTCATCCTCGGCCGGCGCGCCGACGGCGGCGTTTTCGCATTGCGCGATCTCTGCCCGCATCGCGCCATGCCGCTGTCCTACGGTTGGTTCGACGGCAACGAGGTGACGTGCTGCTATCATGGCTGGCGCTTCGACGGCGCGGGCGCGTGCACGGCGATCCCGTCGCTGGTCGAGGACCAGAAGCTCAATCTCGACCGCATCCGCGTGCGCGCCTTTCCGGCGCGCGAGGTGCAGGGCAATGTCTGGGTCTTCATGGGCGCCGACGAGGCGGCGGGCGTCGACGAAGCCGCGATCCGCCGCGTCGAAGGACTGGGCGAGGTCGCGCCCAATCTCGTCACCGCGACGCCGCTCGATTGCGACGTCGACAATGCCATTGTCGGGCTGATGGACCCGGCGCACGGGCCCTTCGTGCATCGCGCCTGGTGGTGGCGCAGCGCCAAGGACCTGCGCGCCAAGGCCAAGGCCTTCGCGCCGTCGCCCTTGGGCTTCGTCATGTCGCGCCACCAGCCGTCGCGCAACACCAAAGTGTTCAAGCTGCTCGGCGGCAACATGACGACCGAGATCGATTTCCGCCTGCCCGGCGTGCGCATCGAGCGCATTTTCGTCGGCGAAAACCTGTTCTATGCCGGGCTCACCGCGATCACGCCCGAAACCGCGTCGCGCTCGATCATCCATCACGCGATCTATTGGACGCCGTGGTGGATGAGCCTCGCCAAGCCGGTCATGGCCTATTTCATGCGCGAATTCATCGGCCAGGACCGCCGCGCCATGACGATGCAGAAGGCCGGCCTCGACCAGGACCCGCCGCCCCAGCTCATGCTCATCAACGACGCCGACACCCAGGCGCGCTGGTATTACGCGATCAAGAAGGAATATCTCGCGGCCAAGAGCGAGGGGCGCGAGTTCCGCCACCCGGTCGAACCAACGGTGCTGCGCTGGCGGAGTTGAGTGTGGGCGGTGACCGGGGCGGCGCATCGTGATATTTCGATTTTTTCCTCCTCTTCCCCGCGCGCCCTTGCGCGTGGGGGAGAGGACCGAGGTGAGGGGGTCGCGCCGCCGCGCATTCTTCAACTATAACGGGAAAATCTTCAACGCAGTCCGCCTGCGATAATTTCACCGCGCGCCCCTCGCCGCCGCCCCCCTCACCTCGGTCCTCTCCCCCACACGCTTCGCGTGTAGGGGAGAGGAGGAAGGGTCCATCTGTTATCGCGCTAACGCCGCCCTGACCTCGTCATCCTCCGCCAAGCCGATTTCGCGCAACACTTCGTCCGTGTGCTCGCCGAGATGGGGCGGGGCGCGGCGCAGGGCCGGCGGGGTGCGCGACAGCTTGACGGGGAAGCCGGGCACCTTGACCGGCGTGCCGTCGCCGAGCGTCGCGGCCAGAATCATCTGTTGCGCTTGGGCCTGGGCCGAGGCGAAGGCTTCGGCCACCGACAAGATCGGGCCGCAGGGAATGTCCGCCTTGCGCAGCGCCGCGAGCCAGTCGCCGGTGCGGCGCGTTTTCAATACTTCGGCCGCCGTGGCGCGCGCGTAAGCCATGTTCTGCGTTCGCCCGGCATGGGTTGCGAGGCGCGGATCGGCGAGCCAGTCCGGCTTGCCGCAGGCGGCGGCGAAGGCGCGCATGTGGCGGTCGTCCATGATGTTGATCTGGATCTGGCCGTCGGCCGTGGCGAAGGCGCCGTAAAGCGCCACGACGGGATGGAAATTGCCCTCGGGCTTGGGATCGGCGCCGCCGGCGAAATATTTCCCCGCCTGCACGCTCATCGAGCCCAGCATGGCTTCGAGCAGCGACGTATGCACGATCTGGCCGCGCCCGCTGCGCCCGCGCTCGATCAGCGCCGCGAGTACGCCGACGCAGGCCGCCCAGCCCGCAAGCACGTCGCAGATCGCGATGCCGGCGCGGGTCGGCCCGGTCTCGGCCGTGCCCGTGATCGCCATGAAGCCGCTGGTGCCCTGGACGAGCTGATCGACGCCGGGCAGATGGCCCTCGGGCCCGCCCGCGCCATAGGCCGAGATACGCGCCACGATCAAGCGCGGAAAATCGCGCTGCAGCCGCGCCTCGTCGAGGCCCATCGCCTCGAGCGTGCCGGGGCGGAAATTCTCGATCAGCACGTCGGCGCGCGCCAGCAGCGCCTCGATCGCCTTCTTGGCGCCCGGCTTGCGCAGGTCGAGTGCCAACGAGCGCTTGTTGCGGTTGCCGGTGGCGAAATAGCCGCCGACATCGGGCGCGAAAGACGGCCGCGCCTGGCGCAGGAAATCGCCGTCGAGCCCCTCGACCTTGACCACATCGGCCCCGAGATCGCCCAGCAACTGCCCGCAAAACGGTGCCGCGAAAATGCGCCCGAGATCGACGACGCGGATGGCGGCGAGGGCGGCGTGCGCTGTGTCCGTCACCGAATTTGCGCCGTCACCCCAGCGTCCTGGTCTCCCAGCTCCAAGTCTTGAACTTCTCGCGCAGGGCGAGCTTCAAGAATTTCCCGGTCGAGGTGCGCGGGATCGAGTCGACGAAGACCACGGCGTCGGGCAATTGCCACTTCGCAAATGTGCCTTCGAGATGCGTCTTGATCTCGGTCTCGCTCACGCTGACGCCCTGCTTTTTCACCACGCAGGCGACCGGTCGCTCGTCCCATTTCGGGTGCGGCACGGCGATGACGGCGGCTTCGGCGACCGCGGGATGGCCCATGATGGCGTTTTCGAGATCGACCGAGCTGATCCATTCGCCGCCGGATTTGATCAGATCTTTGGTGCGGTCGGTGATCTGCATATAGCCTTCGCTGTCGACGACGCAGACATCGCCGGTGCGGAACCAGCCGTCGTCGGACCAGCGGTCGTTGGCGTCGGGATAATTGTGATAGGCGCGCGCGATCCACGGCCCGCGCACTTCGAGCTCGCCCATGCTCTTGCCGTCCCAGGGCTGCGGGCCCTTTTCGCCCATGACGCGGATATCGACGAAGGGCGCCTGGACGCCCTGCTTGGCGCGGTATTCGTAAGCCGCGCGCTCACCCTTTTTCTTGATGTGCGGCTTGGGGTGGGCGACGGTGCCGAGCGGCGACATTTCGGTCATGCCCCAGGCATGCAGCGTCGTGATGCCGAGCTTGTCGAAGCGCTCGATCATCGAGGGCGGCGCGGCCGAGCCGCCGACCACGGTGCGCAATTGCGGATGCAGGTTCCATTTGCGCTTGCCCGATTCGAGATTTTGCAGGATGGCGAGCCACACCGTCGGCACGCCGCCGCTGAACGTCACCTGCTCGCGCTCGAACAGATCGAGCACGCTTTCGGCGTCGAGATGCGGGCCGGGAAACACCTGCTTGGCGCCCACCATCGTGGCGCCGAAGGGGATGCCCCAGGCATTGGCGTGGAACATCGGCACCACGGGCAGGATGCAATCGTTCTGCGACATCGCGAGCATGTCGACGGTGCAGGCGGTGAGCGAATGCAGCACCATGCCGCGATGCGAGTAGACCACGCCCTTGGGCTTGCCCGTCGTGCCCGAGGTGTAGCACATGGCGCAACCGTCGGTTTCGGCGATTTCGGGATAGCGGAAATCGCCGGTCGCCGTGGCGATGAAGTCCTCGTAATTCGTCATTCCCGCCGGCACCGCGCCGCCATAGGGCACGACGATGACGTGCTTGAACTTCACCTTGTCCTTGAACTGGTTGTAGAGCGGCAGCAGCACGTCGTCGACGATCAGGAACTTGTCGTCGGCGTGGTTGGCGATATAGGCGATCTCGTCGGGCACCAGGCGGAGGTTGAGCGTGTGCAGGATGCCGCCCGCCGCCGGAATGCCGAAATAGCATTCGAGATGGACCCAGTGGTTCCACGACAGCGTCGCGACCCTGTTGCCGGGCTTGATGCCGGCCTTGGTCAGCGCTTCGGCCAGCGCGCGGGCGCGGCGATGGAACTCGGCATAGGTCGTGCGGTGGAGCGACTTGTCCGGCCGCCGCGAGACGATCTCGACGGTCGGGAACAAGACCTTGGCGCGATCGAGAAGATGCATGAGCGTCAAGGGGTAGTGCATGATCGTGCTGTCCATTGGTCTCGTCTCCGGCGAATTCGATGTCTGTTTGACGCGGCCGACTATAGCAAATCCAAGGGAAAGTATAACCACGGAGACACGGAGGCATGGAGAAGGTATTGATGCGCCGGAGGCGCAATCGGTTTAACTCCGTGTCTCCGTGGTTAAACGACTTGGAATTCGACGATGAGCGCGGCGACGGCGGCGGCCCTGGCGGCGGTGGTCCTGGTCCTGGCCTTCACGCCCGGGCCGGTCGTGATCGCGACGGTGGCGCGGGCGCTGGCTTCGGGCTTGGCGCCAGCGCTCGGATTCTCGGTCGGCGTCGCCCTGGTCGATCTCGGCTATCTGCTGCTCACGGTCTATGGGCTGAGCGCGGTCGCGCATCTGCTTGGCGAGCTGTTCGTCGCCGTCAAGATCGCGGGCGCGATTTATTTGTTCTGGCTCGGCCTTCGCCTGTGGCTCATCAAAACCGAGGCCCCGAGCGCGCTGCCGATGCCGGGCGCGGGATCGCGCCGCTTCGGGCGCGGCGTCGTCGAGGGCATCGCGGTCGATCTCGCCAACCCGAAGCTCATCCTGTTCTACGCCGCCTTCCTGCCGACCTTCGTCGACCTCGCGCGGCTGAGGGCGCCCGATGTCGCCCTCCTGTGCGCCATCGTCGTCGGCATTTTGCTCGTCGTGAATCTCGGTTTCGCCTGGCTCGCCGCCTATTCGCGCCGCTTCGTCACGAGCATGCGCGCCATGACCGCGCTCAACCGCGCCTCGGGCACGCTGATGATCGGCGCCGCGATCTGGCTCGTGTCGCGCTAGCGCGGCTCCCAAACGAAACGGACGGCGCTCGGCCGTGCGGCCGGCGCCGTCCATCGCTCGATCGCGGCTAGGCGTGGCGCGGCGGCTTAGGCAAAGGCGCTCTTTAATGCCGGCGCCTTCGGCTGCTTGAGCAAGCCGATGCCCAGGCAGATCCATGAAGCCAGCAGGTTGAGCATGCCGAGGACCGTGACCAAGACTGATACCAGCGCGCTCATGAGTTTGCCTTTGGCCGAATCCACGGCTTCAAGCACGTTCAACATCGATTGCTGAATTGCCGGATTGGCTTGCAGAAGCGCCTCGAACTTTTCGTCCGAGTCGAAGGTTTCCATCGGATGGGACGAAAAGAACGCCACCAGTGCCTTGATATCGGCAAGAACCGCGGGCGTGAGGGTCTGTGCGACCATCAACGCGGCGATGCCGCCGCCGACGGCGAACAACGACAGGCCGATCAGCGAAAGCACGCCCGTCGCGGTCCAAATCTTGCCGCCGCCGCTGCGCCCGAAGCCGATCGCCTTGAGCGCGAATGCAAACAGCAGGACGACGGACGCGACCATGGCGAGCAGCTTTACGCCGACGATGACCTTGATCGACACGAAAGCGGGCAAGATCGCAGCCGATTTTGCGGCATAGACAAAGATGTCGAAAACCAGGCCGGCGGCGATCAGCGCGACAAGGACCAAGATGATGCCATCCGCCTTGCGATAGCCATTGTCGTTGAAGTGACGGCCGGCCCATCCCACCCTCGATGGGAAAATAGCCCTTGCCGAATGTTCCTATTTTGTACTAATGCGGGCGGGACGCCGCGCCGAAATGGGAAAGGGCCGCCATGGACGATGACAGCGAAACCGGTCGCCGCAGTCCGCCGATCGCCGTAAAGGTCTTCGCCAGCGACGATCCGTTCAACGGTCCGGCGAGCATGGCGGTGCAAGCCGCCCGGCCGCCGGTGCCGATCACGCGGCTGCACACGATCGCTGCGAGCCGGCTCAACGCGTTGCCTGTCACCTGGCTGTGGCCCGAGCGGATCGCGATCGGCGCGCTCACCGTGCTCGCCGGCGATCCCGGGCTCGGCAAGTCGCTGATCGCGCTGGACCTGGCGGCGCGGGTGTCGCGCGGCGCGCCGTGGCCCGACGGAACGCCGAACCCGGGCGGCAGCGTGCTGGTGATCGCGGCCGAGGATGCGCCGGATACGGCGATCGTGCCGCGGCTCATGGCGGCGGGCGCGGATTGCACCAAGATCCATATCCTCGAGCGGGTGAGCGCCGTCGCGTGCGACGGCAGCGTGCAGCAACGCGACTTTGCGCTTGCCGCGGACACGGATGCTCTGCTCGGCAAGCTGCGCATGCTCGACGAGCCGCGGCTCGTCATCGTCGATCCGATCGCGGCTTATCTGTCCGGCGCCGGCACCCGGCGCAGCGCCAATGTCCGCGCCGCGCTGGCGCCGCTGGCCGAAGCGGCGCGCAGCGCGGGCGTCGCTGTCCTCGCCGTCACCCATCTGCGGAAGAACGCGGGCGGTAAGGCGATCCATCGCCTGAGCGGCTCGCTCGCCTTCGTCACCGCCGCGCGCGCCGTCTACATCGTGCCGGAGGAGGGAGTGGCCGATGCCCAGGGAACGGCGCCTGATGCGCGCCGCCTGCTGCTGCAGATCAAGAACAATGTCAGCCGCCATCCGAATGGATCGAGCCACGCCTTCGGCTTCCAATGCGCCGCCCCGTTCGACGAAATTCCGCGCATCGTGTGGGAAGACGAGCCGGTCATGGTCGATCTTAAGGCAGCGTTCGAAGGTGAACGGGGGTCGCGCCGGGATGGCGGCAGGCTTGGCGAGGCCATGGCGTGGCTCGCTCAGATATTGGCGCAAGAGCCGGTTGCGGCGGCGGCCGTCATGGCGGCGGCGGAGACCGCCGTCATCCCCTATCGCAGGCTGCGGCGCGCCGCCGAAACGCTTGGCGTGGTCCGGGCCAAGGACGGATTCGGCGGCGCCTGGCTTTGGGCCTTGGCGCCAAAGGCGCCCAATGGCGCCAAAGATGCCCATGAAAAAGATTTGGACGCCTTCGGCGAGAATGATGGTGCAGTGCGGAATAGGAGCTATTCCGCCGATTAAGTTCCTATTCTTGACTAAACCGGCCAGACGGTATAGTCATAACACAGAACCAGTCAGCGCGGAACCTTGCCCATGGCCGACAGCGCCGCCGCCCTTTCGCCGAAGAAGCCCGGCACCCGCGGCACCGTGCTCGATGCCGCCGAGCGCGTGGTGCGCGAGCGTGGTGCTGCGCGGCTGACGCTCGACGAAGTCGCGGCGGCTGCGGGGCTCAGCAAGGGCGGGCTCTTGTATCATTTCGCCTCCAAGGAAGCGCTGATCGAAGCCATGGTCGCGCGCCTGGTCGAGAAATTCGCCGACATCGTGGCGCGGGTTGCGGCCGGCGAGCGCGGCGGCAAAACCGAACTGCAGGCCTATGTCGATGCCTGCTTCTCGCCGGAAGCCGAGGGCATCGAGGCGGTCGGGCAGGCGCTGGTCGCCGCCCTCGCCAACGATCTGAAACTCCTGCGCCCGCTGCGCGAACATTACCGGCGCGCCTTCGACGCATTGCGCCGGAGCAACGGCGATTTCGCGCGCGGCGCCGCCGTCCTGCTCGCCGTCGAAGGCCTGTTCTTCATGAAAATTCTCGACATGCTGCCGCTCGACGGCGGCGAAACCGCGGCCGTCGCCACAGCGCTGCACGCGCTCGCCGGCCCGCCGGGTTGAGCCCATGCGCCGCATCGCGCTCAAATCGCTGTTCCACAATCGCGGCAAGCTGATCGCGGCGCTGGCCGGCGTCACCTTCGCGACGACGCTCGCCTTCGTCCAGTTCGGCCTCTATCGCGGCTTCGAGTTCGATGGCGTCGCAGATGATCGACCGCATCGGCGGCGACGTCTGGGTCATGCCGCGCGACATCGAAGTCATCGATTACGGCGAGCCGATGTCGGTCGCGGTGCGCAACCGGCTGCTGTCCGATCCTTGCGTCGTCGAGGCGCGCGCCGTCGTGTTCGGCTTCGCCTGGATGCGCAAGCCCAACGGGCGGCGCGATTTCGCCATCGTCGTCGGCAGCGAGGGCTGGGCGCGCCCGCCCTGGGGCGGCGACGCGGCCGTCACCGCCGAACTTATGCAACCGAACCGGGTGACGGTCGACCGCATCAATCTCGCCAAGCTGCAGTTGCCCACCGCCGCCGAGGGCTCGGCCTTCGAGGTCAGCGGCCACGAAGCCACCGTCGTCGCCGTCACCACCGGCCTGCGCTCGATCACCTTGAGCCCGATCTTCATCGCCTCGGTCGCCAGCGCGCGGCGCTTCGCGCTGCTCGGCGAAAGCAGCGCGCATTATTATTCGCTCGTCACCGCCAGCCCGGCCTGCACCGAGGACATCGTCGCCTGGGCGAAAACCCAGCACGATATTTCGGCGCTGACGCGCGAAGCCTGGGCGGCGAAAACCTCGGACTATTGGGTCAACGGCTCGGGTGCGGGCGCCGCGCTCCTGTTCGGCGCCGTGTTCGGCCTGCTGGTCGGCGCCATCATCGTCGGGCAAACGCTCTATTCGATGATCAAGGATTACCGCCGCGAACTCGCGACCTTGAAGGCGCTGGGCAGCGGGCGCGGCGAGCTCACGCGCTTCGTCGCCTGGCAAGTGGGATTGCTCGCGCTGGTCGGCGGCCTCGCCGGCTGCGGCCTCGCCCATGTCGTGGCGGCGGGCGGCGACAGCGCCGGCCTGGAAATCCACATGACGACCGAAGTCCTGCTGCTCGGCGCCGGCGCCGTCGTCTTCATGTGCCTGCTCGCCAGCATCGGCAGCCTGCGCGCCCTGTTCAACGTGTCCGCCACCGAGGTGTTCCAATGAGCCGGGTTCTCGTTTCGGCGCGCGGCTTGAGCAAAACCTTCGGCGAGGGCGCCATGGCGACGCCGGTGCTGCACGACATCGATCTCGACATAAGCGCCGGCGAACTCACGCTCATCATGGGGCCCTCGGGCTCGGGCAAAACGACGCTGGTCTCGCTGCTTGCGGGGTTGCTGCGGCCCTCGGGCGGGACGATCGAGCTGTGCGGCACGCGGCTCGGCGGACTTTCGGAAGCCAGGCTCGCCGCCGTGCGCCGCGCCGAACTCGGTTTCGTGTTCCAGACGCCGAATCTGTTCGCGGCCCTGAGCACGCTCGACAATGTCGCGGAAATTCTCGCGCTGCGCGGCATGGCGCTCGGGCCGGCGCGGCAGCGCGCGCGCCACGTGCTCGAACGCGTCGGCCTCGGCCAGCGCCTGCAGCACCGCCCCGACCAGCTCTCGGGCGGGCAGAAGCAGCGCGTCGCCATCGCCCGCGCGCTGGCGCCCGAGCCCGCGCTCGTGATCGGCGACGAGCCGACGGCCGCGCTCGACAAGGGGACCGGCCGCGCCGTGCTCGCCTTCCTGCGCAGCCATGTTTCGGCGCAGAGCGGCGTGCTCGTCGTCACCCACGATCCGCGCTGGGAGGAATTCGCCGACCGCGTCGTCGAACTCGAAGACGGGCGCATCGGAAAAGTCCGGCCGGGCGGCTTCGATCCGGCGGATCGGCCCGATCCGGCGGATCGGCTTGATCCGGCGCGGCCACGGGAGTTCGCTGCATGAACAAATATTTCGCCATCGGTCTCGTCGTTGCGCTGGCGCTTGCCGGCGCGGGCTATGTCTCCTTCGCCGGCGGCAAGCGCGCGGCGGCGCCGGCCAAGAACGCGGCGGAAAGGCCGCCCTTGCTCCGCGTCGTGGCGCAGAGCGAGATCGAGCCGGTGCACGGCATCGCCGAAATCCGCACCCTGGTCGAGGGCACGGTGCGCAGCGTCCATGTCCGCGAGGGCGAGCGCGTCGTCAAGGGCCAGATCGTCGCCGAGCTCGACAACGCGCCGTTGCAATCCATGGTTGCAAGGCGCGCGGCCGAGCTGCGCGTGGCCGAAGAGCGCCTGGCGATGGCCCGGAGCGGCGCGCGCGCCGAGGATCAGGGCGCGCTCGACGCCGCGCTCGAAGCGGCGCGGCGCGAGGAACAGGCGACGCTCGACAAATGGGAGCGCCAGCAAAAATTGTCGGAAACGCGCAACACGACCGATCAGGCGGCGACCGCCGCGCGCCTCGCCTATGAGGGTGCGCGGGCGCGCCGGGGCGAGGCCGAGGCGCGCGCCGCCGGCGCCAGATCGGGCCGGCCCGAGGCGATCAAGGAAGCCGAGGCCGCCGTCGCCGCGGCGCGCGCCGGCGTCAGCGAGGCCGAGGAGCAATTGGGCCGCACGATCCTGCGCGCGCCGCGTGCCGGCGTCGTGCTCGACCGCCTGGTCCATCCCGGCGACACGGTGGGGCTCACCGCCGCTTCGCCGGTGCTGCTGCGCATCGCCGATCCCGCCGAGGTCGAGGCCCGCGCCGAGGTCGAAACCCATTTTGCGGATAAGGTTGCCCTTGGGCAAAGAGTCACGCTGCGCATCGCGGGCGACAGCCGCGTCATCGCCACCGGCCGCGTCGCGCGCGTCGCCGCCGATTTGAAGAAGCGCCGCATCGGCGCCGACGACAACCGCCTGCGCGCCGACGCCCGCGTGCGCAATATCTGGATCGCCCTCGACCCCGGCCCCAACGGCGCCCTGCCGCCCATCGGGCAAAGATTGGAGGCGTCGATCGCGGTGGGCGAGGGGAAGTGACGGCACTTGCCTTGGCGCGTCGGCCTGCGGCGATTTGCGCCGCGCCGCCGCTTCGTCTTAAATTGCGCGCCATGAACATTCTCATCACCGGCGGCGCCGGGTTTATCGGGCGCGAGATTACGAAGTTTCTCCTGAAGCGCGGCACGCTGGGCGGCGAGGCGGTTGGGCGCATCGTCCTGTTCGACCAGGCGGCGGCGCCGGATTTCAGGGACCGGCGCGTCGAGAGCGTGACCGGCGATATTGCCGACCGGGCGACGATGAAGCGCGTCGTGCGGCCGGACACCGATGCCGTGTTCCATCTCGCGGCGGTGGTGAGCGGCGGGGCCGAGGCCGATTTCGATCTCGGCTATCGCGTCAACATCGACGGCACGTTCAGCCTGTTCGAAGCCGTGCGCGCGCTGGCCAAGCCGGCGCGGCTGGTGTTCACCTCGTCGGTCGCGGTCTATGGCGGCAAATTGCCCGAGACGGTGCTCGACGAAACGCCGCCGCATCCGATGCTCTCCTATGGCGTGCAGAAGCTGATGGGCGAGTGGCTGGTGCACGACTATCACCGCAAGGGATTCTTCGACGGCCGCGCCATTCGATTGCCGACGATCACGGTCCGGCCCGGCACGCCGAATCGCGCCGCGTCGGGCTGGGCGAGTTCGATCATGCGCGAACCGCTCTCGGGCGTCGATTATGTTTGCCCGGTCGAGCCGCGCAGCGTGATGGCGTGCCTGTCGCCGCGCCGCGCCGTGGCCTCGCTGGTGCACGCGATGGAGCTGCCGAGCGAGTCGTTCGGCATCCAGCGCAGCCTGGTGCTGACCGGCATTCCCGTCACCGCCGGCGAGATGGCGGCGTCGGCGGCCAAGCTGGGCAAGGGCCGCAAGCTCGGCACGATCGCGTGGCAAACCGATCCCGCGATCCAGGCGATCGTCGATGGCTGGCCCAAGGCGACGCGTTCGGCGCGCGCCGCCGCGCTCGGCTTCGCCCATGACGGCGGCATCGACGAAATCGTTTCGGGCTTTATCGAGGATCACCTTGCCGGGCAGATCGCGAGCCTTGCGCAAAAATCTTAGCGCCGCGCTCGTCTTCGCCATGCTCGGCGCCGCGGCTGCGCGGGCGGCGGGCGGCGAGTGGAGCTACAACAAGCGCCTCGATCTGGCGACGCGGTTGGCCTACCACACGTTGCAGACGCGGCTCGACTACGAGGGCGCCACCGTGACGCTCGCCTTCATCTGCGCCCGCGGCGCGATTATCGTCACGCTCGCCGCCAGCGCGCCGGTGGCCGCGATCCTGCGCTACAAATTCCCGCCCGCCGAGTGGCAATGGATCGAGGGCAAGGCGGTGACGGCGAGCACGATCGTGTTCGACGGCCAGCCCGCGCTCGATTTGTTCAAGGCCGTGCTCGCCGAGCGCGAGCTCGTGCTGCGGATTCCGGGCCCCAAATCGATGAGCGAAAAAGCCCTTTCGCTCGACGGCGTCGCCGAGAAAGCCGCGCCGCTGAAGGACGATTGTCTTTAGCCTTTCGATCGGCACAGCAAGAAAGGCCGCCGCGGACCGCGCCAATTTGGCGCTAATTCACCTTCGCCGTCATGCCGCCATCGACCACGAGTTCGGTGCCGGTGACGTATTTCGCTTCGTCGGAAGCGAGAAACAGCGCCGCGTAGGCGACGTCCCAGGCGTCGCCCATCTTGCCGGTCGGGCATTGCGCATTGCGGATGCGAATCATTTCCGCCACGTCGCCCTCGGCATAGGCCTTGCTCAATCCGGCGCCGCGCGCCATCGGCGTGTCCATCAGGCCGGGCAGGATGCAATTGGCGCGGATGCCCTGCTTGGCATATTGCAGCGCGATCGAGCGCGTGAAGGGCAGGATCGCGCCTTTCGTCGTGCTGTAAGAAACATAGGGCACGCCGAGCCAGCGGATGCCCGCAATCGAGGCGATGTTGACGATGGCGCCGCGCTGGCCGGCCGCGTTCGGCGCCTGGGCCGCCATCACCGGCAGCACGTGTTTGCAAGTCAGGAACAGGCTGGTGAGATTCACGTCGAGAATGCGCCGCCATTCGGCCTCGTCGGTTTCCACCGGACCGCCGGTCGAAACGATGCCGACATTGTTGTGCAATATGTCGATGCGGCCGCCGAAAGCGGCGCGGGCGCGCGCGACCAGGGCCGCGACTTGATCGGATTTCGCGACATCGGCGGTGAAAATCTCGCACACGCCGCCGTCGCCGCGCACGATCGCCGCGGTTTCGCGCGCCGCCGCTTCGTCGATATCGACGGCGAGAATCTTGGCGCCTTCGCGGGCGAATAGCACCGCGACGGCCTTGCCATTGCCCCAGCCCGGCCCGATCGAGCCGGCGCCGACAACGATCGCGACCTTGTCCCGCAGCCGCCCGGCCATGGCCCCTTGCCGCCGGCTATTTGGCGCTCAGGCGCTTGATCGCGTCCTGCGCCTGTTTCATGCGCGGATCGAAGCGATAGGCGGCCTGATAATCCTTGAGCGCCGCGTCCTTGCGGTTGAGCTGCTCGTAGATTTTGGCGCGGTTGAAAAAAGCGAAGGCGTTGGTCGGCAGCAGCGAAAGCGCGCGCGACAAATCGTCCTCGGCTTCCTCCCAGCGTTTCATCTGCGCCTTGACCAGCCCGCGATTGTGGTAGGCATTGCCGAAATCCGGCCGCTCCTCGATCGCCTTGGTGAAATCGGCCATGGCGACGTCGAATTTGTTGCTCTCGAGATAGAGCGTGCCGCGATTGTAATAGGCGAGGGACAGTTCGGGGCTGTCGAGCTCCTTGGCATTGATCGCCTTGGTCAGCAGGCGAATGGCGTCGTCGCGCTTGCCCTTTTGCGCCGCGGCCTTGGCCGCTTCCATATCGGCCTTGGCATCGGCGCGGACAAGGGCGGGCGGCGCCAGCAGGGCGGCGGCGAGAGCGAGCGAGAGGATCAGACGTTTCATCGAAGCCTTCCACAATGGACGGTAACGCGCGCGGACAATACGCACCCGGACCCCGATCTTCAACGCATTCATGGCGAAATTCGGACCGATCGGCCGGGCTGGGCAATTTCGGCCGGCGCGCTATGGTTGCCGGGCCACACTCGCGACCGGGATACCGACATGAACGCCCAAGCCGCGCCGCACGCGACGACCCACGAAGTTCTCAACCAGCCGCCTGCGCTCGAATGCTGGAATCCCTATGACGGCGACCGCGTGCTGGCGGCGGCGCTGCATCGCGAGGGCGGCGGCTGGGCGGAAGACAAGGCGCGCAAGCTGGCGGCGGCCGTGGGCACGGCGCATGTGCAAAACCTGGCGCGGCTCGCCAATCGCCACACGCCGGAATTGCGCAGCCACGACCGCTATGGCCATCGCGTCGATCTGGTCGATTTTCATCCGGCGTGGCACGAATTGATGGCGCTTGCCTACGGCCACGAAGTGCATTCGCTGGCTTGGACGGCGAAGCGGCCGGGCGCGCAAGTGGCGCGGGCGGCGCTGAGCTATCTGTGGAACCAGGCGGAGAACGGCGTCGGCTGTCCCACCGGCATGTCCTACGCCGCGCAGCCGGCGCTGGCGTTCCAGCCCGATGTCGTGGCCGAATGGATGCCGCGGCTGATGTCGCCGCATTACGATCCGCGCCCGATCGCGGCGGAGAAAAAAACCGGCTGCACGATCGGCATGACGTTCACCGAGAAGCAGGGCGGCTCCGATCTGCGCGCCAACCAGACGCGGGCGCGCGCCCTCGGAACGGCCGGGCCAGGCCAACTTTACGCGCTCACCGGCCACAAATGGTTCTGCTCGGCGCCGATGAGCGATTGCTTCATGACGCTGGCCTACACCGATGCCGACAAGCCGCCCTCCGCCTTCTTCTTCCGGCGCTGGCTGCCCGATGGGCGCGCCAATCCGTTTTTCATCCAGCGCCTGAAAGACAAGTGCGGCAACCGCTCGAACGCGTCGAGCGAGGTCGAATTCAACGGCACCGAGGCCTGGATGATCGGCGAGGAGGGGCGCGGCATCCGCATCGCGATTGCGATGGCGCATCTGACGCGGCTCGATTTCGCCATCGGCTCGGCCGCCATCATGCGCGTGGCGCTGACCCTGGCGCTGCATCACACCGCGAACCGCCGCGCCTTCCAGCGCGTGCTCGCCGATCAGCCCTTGATGCGCAATGTGCTGGCCGATCTCGCGGTCGAGTCGGAAGCGGCGACGACGCTCGCCTTCCGCCTCGCCCGCGCCGCCGACGGCGCGCTCGCGGGCAACCAACACGAGCAACTCATGGAGCGCCTGGCGACGCCGGTTGCGAAATACTGGATCTGCAAAACCACGCCGGGTTTCGCGGTCGAGGCGATGGAATGCCATGGCGGCAACGGCTTCGTCGAGGAAGCGCCGCTGGCGCGTCTCTATCGCGAGGCGCCGCTCAACAATATCTGGGAGGGTTCGGGCAACGTCATCTGTCTCGACGTGCTGCGCGTGTTGCAGCGCCAGCCCGACGCCGCCGACGCTTTTCTCGCCGAAACCGCCAAGGCCAAGGGCGCCGATCCGCGCTTCGACGACTTCATGCGCGGGCTCGAAAAATTGATGCGCGACCCTTTCGAGCGCGAGCGCCGCGCGCGGCGCCTGTGCGAGGCGATGGCGATGGCGCTGCAAGCCGCCTTGCTCCTGCAGCACGCGCCGTCCGCTGTCGCCGACGCCTTCTGCGCCTCGCGCCTCGCCGGCAATGGCGGCCGCGCTTTCGGCACCCTGCCGCCGGACCTCGATCTCGAGAATATTGTCGAGCGCGCGCGGGTGGCTCACTAGAGCGCGGTCCGATGCGATCACGTTGGCGCGACCAATTCTTGCCTCTCCCCCACGCCCGCTTGGGCGTGGGGGAGAAGCCGCGGCACGCAGTGCCGCGGGTGAGGGGGAGTTTGCGAGGAGCACGCGGTGGTTGCAATCCGCGATTTTGCCCCCCGTCGCGAAAACCCCCTCACCTCGGTCCTCTCCCCCACGCAATTGCGTGGGGGAGAGGAGGAAAATACAGCGAATTGTTCATGTCTGAGTAGCCAAGCAGGAACTGGCGCCATGTTCATGTCCTCCGCCGACTACCGCGAATCTTTGCGCCGGTTGAAGCCGCGCGTCTTCATCGAGGGCCGCGCGGTTGCGTCCGTGGCCGACGAGCCGGCGCTGGCGCCGGGCGTGGCGGCGATGGGCGTGTCCTACGATTTCGCGCTGCGCAACGAATACCGGCCGCTCATGATCGCCGAGCAGCATACGTCCGGCCGCGAGGTCAGCCGCATGCTGCACATCAACCGGACCTCGACCGATCTCCTGACCAAGCTCGAAGCCGTGCGCCTGGTGTGCCAGGAAACCGGCTGCGCCCAGCGCTATCTCACCATGGATGCGTTCAACGCCCTGTTCCAGGCGACCTGGCGCATCGACCAAGAGACGGGCTCGGACTATCGCCAGCGTTTCCTCGCCTATATGCATTGGGTGCAGGACGCCGACCTGACCACGGCGATCGCCATGACCGACGGCAAGGGCGACCGCTCGCTGCGGCCGCACGAGCAGGGCGTGCGCGATTCCTATGTTCATGTGGCGGAGCGGCGGCCGGGCGGCGTCGTCATCCGCGGCACCAAGGCGATCGTCACCGGCGCGCCCTATATGCACGAAATTCTCGTGCTGCCGTGCCGCGCCATGACCGAGGCGGACAAGGATTTCGCCATCGCCTGCGCCGTGCCGATCGACGCCGAGGGGGTGACGATCTCGTCGCGCCCCGCCGGGCGGCCGGGCGAGAAGGCGGCGGCGTTCAGCGGCAAATACGGCCAGGCGCTGGGCGCGATTTTTTTCGACGACGTGTTCGTGCCGCATGAGCGCGTGTTTCTCGACGGCGAATGGCGGCATTCGGAATTTCTCACCCGCAGCTACGCGACGCATCACCGGCACACCTGCATCGGCGCCCGCGCCGGTTTCGGCGATCTCTTGATCGGCGCCGGCATGATGATGATGGAAGCGAACGGGCTGTCGCCCGCAACCGCACCGCATCTGCGCGACCGCATGAGCGAGCTTATCAAAATCGTCGAAGGCATTTTCGCGACCGGCGTCGCCGCCTCGGTTTACGGCTTGCGCGATCCCGCCGGCAATATCGAGCCCGAGCCGGTCTATGCCAATATCGGCAAGCTGCTGCTGGCGACGCAAATCTACGACATGCAGCGCATCGCCCACGAAGTTTCGGGCGGCTTGATCGTGGCGCTGCCCGGCCCCGACGAGGACCACAACCCCGCCACCGCCGGCGCCATCGCCGAAACCCTGCGCGGCCGGCCGGATATTCCCTACGCGCACCGCGCCAACATCGCGCGCTTCCTCGAAGACCTGACGATTTCCAGCACCGCCGGCTGGTACTCGGCCATCTCGCTGCACGGCGGCGGCTCGCCCGAAGCGATGAAGATGGAGATTTTCCGCAACTATCCGGTCAGCGAGAAAACGGCGCTGGTCGAGCGCTTGCTGGATCGCGGCGTGCTGGCGGGCGAGGGCGCGGTGCCAGCGTTGGCCGACCAACCCGGCCGCTGCTGCCCCACCGGCTGCCGCGTGCCGGAATTGCCGGGGAGCCTGAGGAAGAGCGTGCGATGAAACAAGGTGTTGCCAGCGTAGGGGCACGCGGCGCGTGCCCTCTCGATGCAAGAGACAACCGCCCATGCCCGGCACGGCCAAGGGCACGCGCCGCGTGCCCCTACGGCGCCGCGCTCTGTCGACTAGGCGAGCGGGAAGAAGGAACGGTGCGGCTTCAGGAAGCTGTTACGGCCTATCGCGCGGCGCTCGAAATTCTCACAACTGCGGCGCCGGCGCACGCTGCCATCGCCAACCGAAATCTTTCGCGCGCCGAAGCGCTACTGGAACGAAGACGCGGTGGCGGCAAGCGATGACCGCGATCTTCACCATCGGCCATTCCAATCATCCGATCGAGCGCTTCATCGGTCTCGCGCGTTCGCACGATATCGCGCTGATCGTCGACGTGCGCAGCGTACCCTATTCGCGGCGCTGGCCGCAATTCGGGCACGAGGCGCTGGCGAACTCGCTGGCGGCGGCGGGCGTCGATTATCTCTGGCTCGGCGAGGCGCTGGGCGGCAAGCCGCGTGGGCAGTTGCAGCCGGGCGAGGCGCCGGATTTCGCGGCGCTGGCGGCGCGGCCGGAATTCGCCGGCGGGATCGCGCGGGTGCTGCGCGAAGCCGAGACGCGGCGCCTCGCGCTCATGTGCGCCGAGAAAGACCCGCTCGATTGCCACCGCTTCCACATGGTGGCGCCGGCCCTCGTCGCGGCGGGCGCGGCGTTGCGGCACATCCTGGCAAGCGGCGCGATCGAGGAGCAGGGGGCTGCGGCGCGGCGCGGCGCGGGCGGGCCGCAGGGCGATTTGTTCGCGCCGGCAATGCCGCATAAGCGCGGGTGATGCAGTTTCGACAAAATATCGGTCGTCATCCCGACCGAAGCGCGCACTTGCGCGCGAAGCGGAGGGACCTCGGGTGGACTAGCGTGTGTCTGCGCGACGGCACCATGCCAGTCCGCGCGAGGTCCCTCCGCTACGCGGCGCTACACGCCGCTCCGGTCGGGATGACGCTCCGGAAAACACGCGCCAGTCCCCGCGATCCGCCGCACAAATTTCCTGCGACGGCTTTCACGGCCGGTGAGCCTTGACGCTCGCCAAGACCGGCGCATGATGCGGGCGAACCGGAGAGAGAAAACATGAAACTCAAAAAAGGCATCAAGGAACTTTGCGCCGAGGCCAATGCGGCGATCGAGACGATGAGCGTCGAGCAGGTCAAGGCGGCGGCGGGCGATCCCAAGGTCCAGATCGTCGATATCCGCGACGTGCGCGAGCTGTGGCGCGAGGGCGGCATTCCCGGCGCCTATCACGCGCCGCGCGGCATGCTCGAATTCTGGGTCGATCCCGAGAGCCCGTACCACAAGGAGCTGTTCGCCTCGGGCAAGAAGTTCGTCTTCTTCTGCGCCGGCGGAATGCGCTCGGCCTTGGCGGCCAAAACCGTGCAGGACATGGGCCTGGCGCCGGTCGCGCACATGGCGGGCGGCTTTGGCGAATGGGTCAAGGCGGGCGGCGCGGTGGAGAAGAAGGAACCGCCGGCACCGGCACCAGCCAAGAAGTAGATTCACAGGAGCCGGGGAGGCGGGGAGAAAATAGTTTGCGGCTCGCGCCGATCAGAAATCCTCCCCGGCTCCCCGGCTCCTGTTATTTCCCTATTCGAACTCCTCGTTCGTCGCCTTGCAATCGGTCACCATCTTTTTCTCGAACTTGCCGTTCTTCGAGATGTAGTGGGTGACGATGCAATTGCCGGCCTCGTCGCGGCCGCGGGCTTGGGCGGCGGAGGGATCCAGGCGGTCGTTGCGCCATTTGTAGAGCACTTGCAGCGCGCGGCCCTTGTCGTCCTTGCCGGCGCCGATGATCGATTTGCGCCGCACGTTGACGATCGGGCTCAGCACCGCGTCGAGCAGGTCGGTGGCGACGAATTCGCCCTTGGCCTTGTCGAACAGCCACCAGCGGTAACGCACGCCGATGTCGCCCGGCGGACCGAGCGCGATGCGCAGATCGGCCTCGCGGTCGAAGTTCACGTCTTGCAGGATCAGCGCGATGCTGCCCTTGTCGCGCCGGTCGCCGGGGACGAGCGCCGGGCGCGCCGTGAAGCCGCGCAGCACCTGGCGCGGCTCGGTCTTTTCGTGCTCGTAGATTTCGATCGACGTGACGCGGTTCGGCGCCTGGCCGCGAACCACCCAGGTCCAATAGGGCATGTTGGGGCTGACGCGGCCGGTGCAGGTCGCGAGGCGGCCGTTCACCGGCACGTCGTCGACGGTGCAATCGAGCAGGCCCTTATACTCGGCCGCCGCGCCGGGACCGGCGGCGCCAATCCAGCCGCCGGCGAGCAGGAGCGCAAGCGCGCGCCGCATGCTCAGGCTTTTTCGACCAGCAGCACCGTGCCGTCGGTGTCGACGACCTTGACCTTGGTGCCGCGCACGAAATCGGCGCCGCGCACGCGCCATTGCGAATCGCCGATCTTGACCGAGCCTTCGCCGTTGACCAGGGCCTCCTCCAAGGTGAGGACGCGGCCGACCATCTGCTCGCCGCGCAGATTGAGCATCGGCTTGTCGGTATCGATCGGCCGCCGGCGCCACCACACCAGCCACAGGATCGTCGATGCCACCGCGCAGACGGCGAAGACGATGAACTGGCCCTCCCAGGTCAAGGCCGGAAAGACGAGCTTGACCAGGCCGGTGACGATGGCGCCGATGCCGAGCCAGAGAAAGAAGGCGCCGGGCACCAGCGTTTCGACCGCGGCGATGGCAACGCCGAACGCCATCCAATGCCAAAATTGAATCTCGGGCATGGCTCGCTCCGTCTATCGCGTTACCGTTGCGGAACGCGCGGCACGCTGCCCGCGGCCGAGCCGTCCTTGGCGCCGAAGGCCTCGCGCGCGATCTCGCCGAGGCCGCCCAGCGCGCCGATGACGCTCGAGGCTTCGAGCGGCATGAACAGAATCTTCTGGTTCGGCGCGGTCGCGAATTTGCCGAGCGCGTCGATGTATTTCTGCGCGACGAAATAGTTGATGGCCTGCACATTGCCGCCGGCGATGGCGTCCGACACCATGCGGGTGGCGTTGGCTTCGGCTTGGGCCAGGCGTTCGCGGGCTTCGGCGTCGCGGAAGGCGGCTTCGCGCCGGCCCTCGGCTTCGAGGATGTTCGATTGCTTTTCGCCCTCGGCCTTGCGGATGGCGGCTTCGCGGAAGCCTTCGGCTTCGAGGATCGCCGCGCGCTTGTCGCGCTCGGCCTTCATCTGCCGCGCCATGGATTCGACGATGTCGGTCGGCGGCTGGATGTCCTTGATTTCGATGCGCGTGATCTTGAGGCCCCAGGGCTCGGTCGCCTGATCGACCACCTTGAGCAGGCGGGCATTGATCGTGTCGCGCTGGGACAGCAGCTCGTCGAGGTCCATCGAGCCCATGACGGTGCGGATATTGGTCATCGTCAGGTTGGTCACCGCGCGTTGCAGATCGTCGACCTCATAGGCCGATCGCGCGGCATCGAGCACCTGGAAGAACATCACGCCATCGACCGTGACCATGGCGTTGTCCTTGGTGATAATTTCCTGCGATGGAACGTCAATGACATTTTCCATCATATTGATGCGATTGCCGATTTTATCGATGAACGGCACGATCAAATGAAGCCCTGGCCGGAGCGTCTGGGTGTAGCGGCCGAACCGCTCGACGGTGAACTCGAACCCCTGCGGCACGGTCTTGACGCCCGCCCACAGCAGCATGATGGCGAGCACGACCAAAACGATGACGAAAATCGGAAAAGCGGACATTCAGAACCCCCAATGACCGGCGCGCGGACCTTCCGGCGACGCGCCCTTATAGCGAACCGGCGCGGGCTTTCACAGAGCGTTCGCGGCGGGACTAATTTTCGCCGGCGGGCGGCCGCAACCAGCGCCGGAAGATCAGCGGCGCCGCCACGACGATCATGGCAATGCGCAAGACGTGGTGGGTGGCGACGAAAGCGGCGTCGATCGCCAGCGCAAAGGCGATGAGGCTCATCTCGGCGAGGCCGCCGGGGGCAAAGGCGAGAATCAGCCCTTGCAGGCTCGATGCCGCCAGCGGCCGCAGCGCCGCGGCGAAGCCCAGGGTGAAGACCAGCATGATCGTCGCCGAGCCGAGCGACAGCAACAGGACACGGCGGATGGTGCGAAACTCCAAGCCGGCAAAACGCGCGCCGATATTGCAGCCGATGACGACCTGGGCGATGGCAAGCAGCAGGGCGGGCGGCCGCGATTCGGTCCAGCCGAGCAGATGGACCGCGGCGCTGAGCAGCATCGGTCCCAGAACATAGGCGGCGGGCAGGCGGATCAGCTTGGCGAAGCCGACGCCGAGCACGGCGCAAGCGGCGAAGATGCCGACCTCGGCAAGCGGCCAGGCGAAGAGCGCGCCGCCCAGCGGCGGCCGCGCGCTTTGCCGATAGCCTTCGATCAAGGCGAAGCCGATGGGCACGGCGAGGATGACGAAGAGCAGGCGGCCGGCGTGAACCAGCGCGATCAGCCGGTCGTCGCCGCCCATCTCGCGCCCGACGATGACCATTTCATTGAGCCCGCCGGGGCTGGCGGCGAAATAGGCCGTGGTGCGGTCGAAGCCGCCGAGGCGGCGGAAGTAGACATACAAAATCGCCGTGACGATCGCGACATAGAGCGCCATGCCGGCAATCGTCTGCCACCATTGGCCGATCTGGCCCAGCAGCGCCGGCGTGAAGCTGCTGCCCAGCATGAGGCCGATCACGGTGATGACCGGCTGGCGCGTCCAGCGATGGACGAAGATCGGCAGCTTGGCGAGGCTCGCCCCGGTCGCCACGACCATCGCGCCGATCATCCACGGCAGCGGCACGTCGAGGCCGGTCGCCGCCCAGCCGCCGGCGGCACCGAGCGCGAGCGTGACGCAGGCCCACAGAAAGCGATTGACCCAGCGCGGCACGATCACGGCATGAATTGCTCGCGCAGGATCCGCTCTTCAAGATTGTGTTCGGGGTCGAACAGCAGCGTGCAGCGCTGGGCGCCCGATTGGCGCACGACGACGTTGACAACGTCGCGGACTTCGACCGAATCGGCGACGGCGGCGACCGGGCGTTTGTCGGCCTGGCGCACCTGGAACTCGACCACCGTGTTCTCCGGCAAGACCGCGCCGCGCCAGCGCCGCGGCCGGAACGGGCTGATCGGCGTAAGCGCCAGCAGGCCGGCGCCGATCGGGATGATCGGCCCGTGCGCCGAAAGATTGTAGGCCGTGCTGCCGGCCGGGGTCGCGACCATGACGCCGTCGCAGACCAACTCCGGCAGCCGCGGCACGCCATTGATCAAGATGCGGATGGCGGCGGTTTGCCGGGTGCGCCGCAGCAGCGAGACTTCGTTGATCGCCAGGGCGCGCACGATGCGGCGCGCGACCGTGGTCGCGATCATTTCGAGCGGATGCAGATCGACGCGCTCGGCGCGCGCGATGCGCGCCAGCAATCCGGCGACACGGAACTCGTTCATCAAGAAACCGACGCTGCCGCGGTTCATGCCGTAGACGGCGACGTCGCGGTTGAAGGTCCGGCGCAAGGTCTCCAGCATGAAGCCGTCGCCGCCGAGGGCGACGATGACGCGCGCGCGCTCGGGCGCCACATGGGCGTAGCGGCGCAGCAATTGGCGGCGCGCGGCGTCGGCCTCGGGCGTTTTGGCGGCGACGACGGCGATCGGCGGATGTTTCATCGGCGGGGACCAACGGCGCAGTATAACGGCCAAGCGCCGCGGCGCCAGCCGCCCCGCCATACACGCTTGGCCGCGCATTGCGCGCGGTGTATGTGCAGATGGGGCGTGAGTTGCCGGAGGATCGAGAGCATGTCGCGATTGAAAATCGTGTTGAGCGCCACAGCACTGGCGCTTGCCGCTGCCGGCGTTCCGGCCGCGGCCCAGACCAAGCCGGAGAAAGATCGGCATGCCGAGTACTACTATCCGGCGCCGACCGCAACCGAAGTCTATGAGGCGGAGGCGACGCCGCTCGCCGGCGCGAGCCGCGCGCGCCGTCTTGGCTTCATCACGCTGCTCGCGAACAAGAGCCAGCAGGCCTCCTATCCGCCGCCCTATATCATGTTCGCCAAGGGCGCCGAGGCCGAGAAGGTCATCATCATCGGCATGGGCAACTATGTCGGGAATATCTTTCAGGCGCGCGCCTTGCTGGCCCAGCTCACGGCGCAGGCGCGCACGACGCCGATCTTCCAAGAAGTCGTCGGCGGCGATGCGCTGACCTTCCTCGATCTGCTGAAGATGCTCGGCTTCGAGCAGCTCACGGTGAGCGACGGCGAGGCCTTCTCGCTTCAGATCGCGATCAAATGAGCCCGGCATGAGCGCGCCGTCTCTGTCCTACGAACACGGCGTCTCGCCGGTGACGTTGATCGGCGAGACGGTCGGCGTGCATTTCGACCGCATCGTTGCCGCGCACCGCAACCGGCTGGCGCTCGTGGTCCGGCATCAGAACATCCGCTGGAGCTACGCCGAGCTGGCGGCGCGCGTCGATGCCTTGGCGGCGGGCCTGCTGGCGCTCGGCCTCGAGCCGGGCGACCGCATCGGCATCTGGTCGCCGAATTGCCACGAATGGGTGCTGACCCAATTCGCCACCGCCAAGGCGGGTCTCATCCTGGTCAACGTCAATCCGGCCTACCGGCGCGCGGAAATCGAATATGCGCTCAACAAAGTCGGCTGCAAGGCATTGATCGCGGCGCCGGCGCTCAAGACGAGCGACTATCTCGCGATCCTGGCCGATCTCCTGCCCGAATTGGCAACGGCCCAGCCGGGCGCGCTCCAGGCCGCCGCGATTCCGAGCCTGCGCAGCGTCATCCGGCTCGGCGCCGGCAAGACGCCGGGCATGCTGAACTTCGACGATATCCCGGCGCGCGGCGCCGCCGCGCAGCGCCAACGCCTGGCGGCCCTCGCGCAAACGCTGCAATTCGACGACGCCATCAACATCCAGTTCACCTCGGGCACGACCGGTTTTCCCAAGGGTGCCACGCTCACGCATCACAATATTCTCAACAACGGCTTCTTCGTCGGCGAGGCGATGCGGCTCACGCCCGAGGATCGGCTGTGCATTCCGGTGCCGCTCTATCATTGCTTCGGCATGGTGCTGGGCAATCTCGCCTGCGTGACGCATGGCGCGGCCATGATCTATCCGGGCGAGGCCTTCGAGCCGCTCGCCGTGCTCGAAACCGTCGCCGCCGAGCGCTGCACGGCCCTGCACGGCGTGCCCACCATGTTCATCGCCGAACTCGATCATCCCGATTTCGCCAAGTTCGATCTTTCGAGCCTGCGCACCGGAATCATGGCGGGCTCGCCATGCCCGATCGAAGTCATGCGCAAGGTCATCGACCGCATGAATCTTCGTGAAGTGACGATCGCCTACGGCATGACCGAGACCTCGCCGGTTTCGACGCAGAGCTCGGCGGCCGATCCGCTGGAGCGCCGCGTTTCGACCGTCGGCCGCGTCCAGCCGCATATCGAGGTCAAGATTATCGACGGCGATGGGCGCGTCGCGCCGCGCGGCACGGCGGGCGAATTGTGCACGCGCGGTTACTCGGTGATGCAAGGCTATTGGGCCGATCCCGAAAAAACCCGCGAAGCGATCGACCAGGGTGGCTGGATGCACACCGGCGATCTCGCGACCATGGACGAGGAGGGCTATGTCAACATCGTCGGCCGCTTGAAGGACATGATCATCCGCGGCGGCGAGAACGTGTATCCGCGCGAGGTCGAGGAATTCCTTTACCGCCATCCCAAGATCCAGGATGTCCAGGTGATCGGCGTTCCCGACCAGAAATACGGCGAGGAAGTCTGCGCCTGGGTCAAGCTGCGCGCCGGCGAAACGGCGAGCGAGGAGGACATCCGCGCCTTCTGCCGCGGCCAGATCGCGCACTACAAGATCCCGCGCTACGTCCGCTTCGTCGACGGCTTCCCGATGACGATCACGGGCAAGATCCAAAAATTCGCGATGCGCGAAACGACGATGCGCGAACTCGGCAAGGCGGAGCAGAAGACGGCGTAGCGCCCGTTATCCGCCCGTCACGCTCATGTGCCGCGACACGGCGGGGCTGCGGTGGCGGCGGTCCATGATGAAATCGTGACCTTGCGGCTTGCGGCGGATCGCCTCGCGAATCGAGTCGACCAAGCGGTCGTCGTCCTCTGCCGCGCGCAGCGGGGCGCGGAGATCGGCGCTGTCTTCCTGCCCCAGACACATATAGAGCGTGCCGGTGCAGGTGAGCCGCACGCGATTGCACAGCTCGCAGAAATTGTGCGTCAGCGGCGTGATCAGGCCGAGGCGGCGGCCGGTTTCCTTGATGGTGAAATAGCGCGCCGGGCCGCCGGTGCGGTAATCCGTTTCCTCCAGCGTCCAGCGCTGCTTGAGGTTGGCGCGCACCAGCGAGAGCGGTAAATATTGCTCGAGCCGGTCGGCGGCGCCCGAATCGCCGCCGATCTCGCCCATCGGCATGACTTCGATGAGCGTGAGATCGAAGCCTTGGTCGCCGCACCAGGCGATCAGGCGGTCGAACTCGTCCTCGTTGACGCCGCGCAGCGCCACGGCGTTGATCTTGATGGCGAGGCCCGCCGCCTTGGCCGCAGCGATGCCGGCCAAGACCTGGTCGAGCTTGCCCCAGCGCGTCAGCGCCGTGAATTTCGCCGGGTCGAGCGTGTCGAGCGAAACATTGATGCGCCGCATTCCGGCGTCGCGCAGTTCGCCGGCATATTTGGCGAGCTGGCTGCCGTTGGTCGTGAGCGTCAGCTCGTCGAGGCCGCCGCCGTTCAAGCGCTTGCCGAGCTCGCGGATGAGCCACATGACATTGCGGCGCACCAGCGGCTCGCCGCCGGTGAGGCGCAGCTTCTTGACGCCGAGGCGGACGAAGGCGGCGCACAGCCGCGCCATTTCCTCGAGCGTCAGGAGATCGGCCTTGGGCAGGAAGTGCATGTCCTCGGCCATGCAATAGACGCAGCGAAAATCGCAGCGGTCGGTGACCGAGACGCGCAAATAGCTGATTTGACGGGCAAAGGGATCGACGAGGGGCGCCAATCCGGCGTTCGGCTGCATGGCCAATAATCCGTGCGAAGCGTTGGGCAAAAGATAGAGCGCCCGCGCCGCATCGGCAAGGGCGCCGCGGGGAGCGATATAGCCGGTTGGCTATATGGCTCCGCCGCGCGCAATTCCGGTCATTATTTGCTCAGGCCGAAATGCGGGGCGAAGGGATATTCGCCGCGCACGGAATAGGCGCCGATCAGGCGCTGGGCGTCGAGCGAGGTGAGCCACGCGGCAAAGGCATCGGACGCCTGTTTGTTGACCGTCTTGTGCTTTGCCGGGTTGACCAGCGTGAGCGCCAGGCGCTGCTGCAGGCGCGGATCGTCGCTGACTACGACGACGAGCTGGCGGCGATTGGCGAGCTGCAGCCACGCCGCCTTGTCGGTCAGGGTGTAGGCATTGCGTTCGGCCGCCATGGCGAGGGTGGCGGCCATGTCGGCGCTGCTGCGCGCGTACCAGGTCGCCTGGCCGAGCTTGGGCGGCGTGCCGGTTTCGTCCCAGATCGCGCGTTCGACGCGCTCGATCAGGCTGCCGTCGCCGCGCGTCAGGAAGAACGACTGGGTGCGCGCGATCGCGGCCATCGCATGGACGACGCTCGCCATGCCGGCGACGCCCGCGGGATCCGAGGCCGGGCCGACGACGACGAGTTCGGCATACATCACGTCATGGCGGATGGCGGCGTCATTGCTCACGACCAAGGCCTCTTCCGTCTTTTCGTCGTCGAGGATAAGGAGATCGACCTTGCCGGCGCGCGCGAGATCGGCGGACTTCGGCGGCGGTGTGCACCGTGACGCGAAGTTCGACGCGGGCCGCTTCGGCGTAGCGCGCGGCCAGGCTGCGCAACATCGGTTCGGCGACGGCGGTCGTTGCCAAAGTCAGAACCTGGGCGAACTCGCGCTTCGGTTCTTGCGCGACGGCGACGCCGAGCGCGCTTGCCGCGAGCGCGCCGAGGATCGCGGCGTGCCAGACAAATACCCGATAGGACAATCCAAATTTGCTTTCCGAGGCAGATCGAATCATTGCCATGCTCCCGCGCCGAGATTTAGTTCATCCGCGGCGGCAAGGAAAGGCTGCGCTCGCGAATGTCCACAAGGTGCCGCGCTTGCCGCCCGCGTCGCCGGGGCACATATTGGCGTCATGGACACTGTCACGCGGTCTCGCGGCGAATTCCTGGTGCGGCCCGATCCGGCCGATCCCAAACTCACGCGCCGGCTCGCCGGCACTGACCAGGCGGGCCGGACGGTCGAAATCGCCGTCGTCGAGGAGCGGCCGTTAACCCTGTTCCTCAACGGCCAGGAGATCGTCACGATGATGACGATCGGCGATTTTCCGCGCTACCTCGCCGTCGGCTACCTGCTCAACCAGAACATGCTAAAGCCCGACGACGAGATAACCGGCATCGATCACGACGAAGAGCTTCAAGTCGTCGTGGTGCGAACCAAGCGGACGACGAATTTCGAGGACAAGCTCAAGAAAAAGACCCGGACCTCGGGCTGCGCCCAGGGCACGGTGTTCGGCGACCTGATGGAAAGCTTCGATCGCGTCAAGCTGCCGGCCGAGGCCACGCTAAGGACATCGTGGCTCTACGCCCTGACCAAGAAGATCAATACCAGCCCCAGCCTCTATCTCGAAGCCGGCGCCATTCATGGCTGCGTGCTGTGCGAGGAAGACCGGCCGCTCCTTTATATGGAGGATGTCGGCCGCCACAACGCCGTCGACAAGATCGCGGGCTACATGTTCCTCGAAGGTCTCGGGCCCGAGAACAAGATGTTCTACACCACCGGGCGGCTGACCTCCGAGATGGTGATCAAAACGGTGCAGATGCGGATTCCGATCCTGGTCTCGCGCTCGGGCTTCACCGCCTGGGGCGTCGAATTGGCGCGCAAGGCCAATCTCACCCTGATCGGCCGCGCCCGCGGCAAGCGCTTCATCGCGCTCGCCGGCGAGCACCGCATCGTCCATGACGCCGACCCCGCCGCCGCCTTCGACGAGCCGAAAGGCGCGCAGCGGAAATCCGGCCAGGTCGACGATGGCGACTAGCATCGTGCTCGGCGTCATTCTGGCCGGCGGTCAGTCGCGGCGGATGGGCGGGGGCGACAAGTGCTTGCGGTTGCTGGGCGGCCGGCCGATCTTGGCGCGCATCGTCGAGCGCGCCCGCCCGCAAGCAGCCGCGCTGGTCCTCAATGCGAATGGCGACGCGGCGCGATTTGCCCAATTCGGCCTCGCCGTCGTGCCCGACGCGGTGGCCGGTTTCGCGGGCCCGCTGGCCGGCGTGCTGACCGGCATGGAGTGGGCGGCCGCGCAGCGCCCGGATCTGCGCTGGATCGCGACCTTCGCCGCGGACGCGCCGTTTTTTCCGCCCGATTTCGTCGAATGCATGATGGAAGCGGTCCGCGCCGAACACGCCGATATGGCGTGCGCGCGCTCGCTCGATCGGGATCACCCGGTCTTCGGCCTGTGGCCGGTGCGGCTGCGCGACGATCTCCGCCGCGCGATGACCGAGGAAGGCATTCGCAAGGTCGATATCTGGACGGCCCGCCATCACCGCGTGACGGTGGAATTTCCCGCGGTCCATGTCGATCCGTTCTTCAATGCCAACACGCCCGAGGACATTGCCGAAGCGGAGGGGCTTCTGCCGCTTGTCGATCGCCCCGCGCCGGCTTAGGAATTGCCTGCAACGAGGCGGAGGAGGGGACGAGGATGACGGAAAAATCCGGGATCGGACAGCCATTCTATCGCGCCGATCATGTCGGCAGCCTGCTGCGGCCCCTGAAACTGCACGAAGCGCGGCGGCGCCATGAGTATCGCGAGATCACGCGCGAACAGCTTCGCGCCGTCGAGGACGAGGCCATCGTCGAAGCGATCGGGATGCAGGAAGACGTGGGCCTGCCGGTGGTGACCGATGGCGAGTTTCGCCGCGTCAATTGGTGGCGCGATTTCATCGAGCGCATGCCCGGCGTGCGGGTCAACGGGCCGGATCTGAGCGGCGCCTTCCACAAACCGGGCGAGGAGGCCAAGGCCTATCTTCCGAAGATCGTCGAGACGACGGGCGCCATGCGCCATAACGGTCTGCTCATGGGGCGCGATTGGAATTTCATCAAATCGCATGCCCGGGCCGATGCGAAAGTGACTATCCCGGCGCCCAGCCGCATCCATTTTCACGGCGGGCGGGCGGCCATCGATCGCCAAGCCTATCCGGACCTCGAACGCTATTGGGCCGACATCGTCGCCTTCTATCGCGCCGAAATCGGCGGCTTGGAAAACCTGGGCTGCCGGTACATCCAAATCGACGATCCGGTGATCGCCTATCTGATCGACAATCGCATGCGCGACAAGCTCAAGGCGCGCGGCGAGGATCCGGATACGACCGTTCGGACCTATGTCCGCGTTCTCAATGAGATTATCGAAAATCGCCGGCCCGACACGCTGATCGCCTATCACATTTGCCGCGGCAATGCGGGCGGCGCCTTCGGCAGCGCCGGCGGCTATGGGCGGATCGCCGAACTGATCTTCCCGGTATTGCGCGTCGATTCTTACCTGCTCGAATACGACAGCGAGCGGGCCGGCGATTTCCTGCCCCTGACCCTGATCCCGCAGAGCGTGAAAATCGTGCTCGGCCTGGTGACCACAAAGCACGGCGCGTTGGAAAAGAAAGACGAATTGAAGCGCCGGCTGGATGCCGCCGCCCGGCTTGTTCCGCTGGAGCGCTGCGGCGTCAGCCCGCAATGCGGGTTCGCCAGCATTGTCGAGGGCAATCCGCTCGAGCATGCGCAGCAAGCGGCGAAGCTCAAGCTCGTTGTCGAATTGGCACGTGAAGTTTGGGGTCAGGCTTAGCCGACGGCATTAACCCTCGCGCGAGACGCAAGAAATCATGGTAAAGTAAATATTGTTTCGTGCCATTAATTCCCTGTTAAAGCCTGTTCGACTATCATTTGGAAAGTATCTCGGCCGACCCGAACAGAAAGCCAAATATGAACGACCAAAGCCATTCGAGGCCATCCTCTCGCGCCGAGCCGGTCGGCTTCGAGCTGCGCGCGGTTCATATGCTGCACTCGCGCGTGCTGCACGACCTGGCCGGGCCGGTTGGCGCCATCGCCAATGGCCTCGAATTGGCCAAGGACATGGGCGGATCGCTCGATACCGACGCGATGCAGCTCGTGGCGATGAGCATCAAGGATCTGAGCCAAAGATTGCGCTTTTACCGCGTCGCATTCGGATTGGCGCCCGGCGCGGTTCGATCCTTGCGCGACGCGCGCGATCTGCTGACTTCTGCGGTGATCGGCGGGCGCAACAAGATCGTGTGGCCCGAGGCCGATTCGACCGAACAATGGGCCTTCGGCGAACAATCCATCAAGCTGATGCTCAATATGGTCATTCTCAGCATCGAGACGCTGCCGCGCGGCGGTACGACGGAAATATTTATGGAGCGCGAGTCCGCGTTGCTGCGTTTGACGACGGTGGCGTCTGGGCAAGGCGCGCGCGTCGACGAAGCGACGGTCGGCGCGATCGAGGCTTCGGTGGCGATCGACGCATTGACCCCACGCAGCATTCATGGCTTTTTCGTCGGCCGCATGGCCGAAGCGCTGGGTGGTCAGTTGACGGTCGATTACCCGCAGCCCAACATGGTCGCCTTCCGCGTCGGCTTGCCGAGCTAGAGCGAACCAGCACGAAAACTCCGGCCTAAGCGGCGCAGCCCGAAATCGGGACATGCCGCGCATTCGGCGCACCGGTTCCCGCAATCGAATGGATACGTGACGGCGCCGGCACCGGCGGGCATCCAACTGGCGCGTCGAACGCCGACGCGGCAATTCGCACAAAAAAGAAAAAAGCGCCGGACGGGTAGCCCCATCCGGCGCAAGTTGCCCCTTTGACCTGAACGCAATGGGGTCTCGACGAAAAACCGATAAATCGTGGCTGAAAGGCCCGTCCTTGACCTAGGCGGCCTCTTCCTGAACCGGTTCGGCGACCTCGCCGTCCGCCGGCTCGCGCAACACATAGCCGCGGCCCCAAACGGTGTGAATGTAATTCTCGCCGTTGCACGAGGTCGTCAGCTTCTTGCGCAGTTTGCAAATGAAGACGTCGATGATTTTGAGCTCGGGCTCGTCCATGCCGCCGTAAAGGTGGTTGAGGAACATTTCCTTCGTGAGCGTCGTGCCCTTGCGCAGCGAAAGCAGCTCAAGAATGCCATATTCCTTGCCCGTGAGGTGCAGGGGCTGGCCCTCGACCTCGGCGGTGCGCGTGTCGAGATTGACGGTGAGGCGGCCGGTCCGGATGACCGAGTCCGAATGTCCTTTGGAGCGCCGTACAATCGCCTGAATTCGGGCGATCAACTCACGTTTGTCGAACGGCTTCGTCAAATAGTCGTCGGCACCGAAGCCAAGCCCCTTGATCTTCGCATCGAGTTCGGCGAGGCCCGATAGAATGAGGATGGGGGTCCGGACCTGAGCGGCGCGCAGACGGCGCAGCACTTCGTAGCCGTCGATATCCGGCAGCATGATGTCGAGAAGGATAATGTCGTAATCGTAAAGCTTGCCGATCTCCAACCCGTCCTCACCGAGGTCGGTGGTGTCGCAAACGTAGCTTTCGGACCGTAACATCATCTCGATGCTTCGCGCGGTGGCCGTATCGTCCTCAACAAGCAGAATACGCATTGACTTTGTTCCCCTCCGGTCTCGACCCCGAGACGCCAAGTGCTAACGGATTACCCAGCACCGTAAAACATGATGGTTAACAAAGTGTACAGGAAAACCGGGTTTTCGCAAATTTTTTTACCCGCAATTAAAACAACCGGATGTATTCCAGCCATATTCACTTCGACAATTGTACAAATTCTTGCGGTCGGGGCCGCGTATTGACGATTGGCGGAATGGAACTGAGTAGCATTCGGGAGGGAAAACAAGGAGATGGAGGATTCCGAAGTGGAACAAGCAATACCCCGAAAAGTCGCCAAACAGCGTTGGGTGCTGACCGAGCAGCGCCAGCAGCTGGGTGCATTAACCCGCTTGCGGGCGGATCTCGGCCGCCAATTGGCGTCATTGGACAAGGTGCAAGGCGATCAGATCGACGAGCGGCGGACCCACCTCAACGAATTGATTCGCTTGGTCGAAGGGCAGATTGAAGAAGCCCGGGTGCAAGTTGAAGGCAATCAGCGGGTGTTGCGGCGCTTGGAGCTAAGTGCGGCGCAGAGCCAGCCCCGCGGCCGGCGGCGCAAGCGCATTGCACCCTAAGGGTGCTTCCAGACAGCGACCGGCCATGAATTGGTAATTGGCGAGATTTCGACTGGTTCGACACGATGCGACGGATGCAGCACCCGCAATTGGGTGTTGCACCAACCAGTTCCAGCGCCGAACCGAAAATGGAGGTTCTAGCTATTCTCGCGCTTGTTGGGGTCGCGCGCTGGCGCGGCCTGGGGCGTGTTGGGATCGAAACTGGTCCAACTATCCGCTGCCCGGTAATGCTGAATCCGTGTCACACGGAGGCCCGGCACGCCATGCCGCTCGATCATGCGCTGCCAGCTGAGAAATTCTTCAACCGACAAGCGATATCGCTGGCAGGCCTCGTCAAGGCTAATGAGCCCGCCGCGAACCGCCGCCACCACTTTCGCCTTCCGGCGGATAACCCAGCGCCGAGTCTCTGGCGGAGGCAAATCTGCCAGCGTCATGAGCTCGCCGTCTGGGCCAATGATTTGCATCGGCCGTGTCATTTTTCTCTGTTCGGTCATTTCGCCGGTCAACCGTCTCTGTGTTGTGTTTTTTTTGCGATCAGGAAGCCCGCAACATAAGTCGCCGGCCTTAAGAAACCGCTAATCGAGAATCGGCTGACGCCTTGAATTTTCTTAATTTTTGGGTGGATGGGCGGTGGATAAGACGAAGTGGATATGGGCGCTTGCGCCGCGAAAATGACCTCGCTATGTTGCGCGCGCCTTGAAGGGGAGAAGGCCAAAAGACGATGAAAAGAAAGAAAAAAAATCTAAGAATTTCAAATACTAAGCGGATCCGGTCGATTCGTGACACGGCTGTACTTTTGCCGCCGAATTACCGGCCGAAGCTCAGCGAGCCGTTCATGAACGAATTGATGCGCGAGTATTTCCGGCAAAAACTCGTGTTCTGGCGTGGGGAAATATTGCGCGACGCGGGAGTCACAATGCAAACCCTGCAGACGGAAAGCTTGCAGGAGTCCGATGTCACGGATCGGGCAAGCCTCGAGACCGATATGTCACTTGAGTTGCGAACCCGGGACCGCGAGCGCAAGCTTCTCAACAAGATCAATGCTGCTCTACGCCGGATTCAAATCGGCACATATGGCTATTGCGAGGAAACGGGAGAGCCGATTCACGTTCGCCGGCTGGAGGCGCGCCCAATCGCCACGCTTTCCGTTGAGGCTCAGGAACGCCACGAGCGGCTGGAGCGCATGCAGCGCGACGACTAAGACTCGCGCGGCGTTGCCCAAAGGGCGCAAGGTGCCGGGTGGTGGATTTCGGCCGTCGGGAGTACACCCAGGTGGCTTACCCCCTAGGGCCAAATGTGATAGCAACCAGCGGATTGGGCGCTGGTCCAAATTGCCTGCCCCGAAACCCGGCGGCGGGCGCATGGTGCTTGTCGTTTACCATTGTTGGGTAACTAGAGTATCCCAAAGCACGGCAATCGATGGTTATGGCCCGAAATTATGAATGATCAGCATTTCAACGCGCTTGCGGCAAACTTTGTTCTGCAGGAATACACGCTGAAGTCTGTCCTGGGCCATGGCGGGTTCGGCATTACTTATTTGGCATTCGACAACAACCTTGGAAAAGACGTTGCCATCAAGGAATACCTGCCGGCGGAATTTGCGGTTCGCCAGGATGGCGTGACGGTCCGGCCGCGGTCGACGACCGATGCCGACGACTACCAATGGGGACTCGAACGCTTCGTCAAGGAAGCGCAGACTCTTGCCTTGTTCCGCCATCCGTCGGTCGTGCCCGTCTACCGTTTTTTCCAGGCCAATGGCACGGCCTACATGGTCATGGAATATCAACGCGGCCAAAGCCTGTCCGAGCTGATGCGGCGGCATCGCGGCGAGTTTACCGAAGAAGATCTGATGGGCCTCATGATGCCGATCCTCGACGGGTTGGTTTCGGTTCACAAGGTCGGCTACCTGCACCGGGATCTCAAACCTGGAAATATCTTCGTTCGCGAAGATGGCACGCCGGTGCTGCTCGATTTTGGCGCGGCACGCGACGCTGTCGGGCGCAAGAGCAAGAATTTAACGTCGATCGTGACACCCGGTTACGCGCCCCTTGAGCAATATTTTGCCGACGGCAATCAGGGGCCATGGACCGACATCTACGCCTTGTCCGGCATTCTTTATCAGGCCGTTACGGGGCGTATTCCGCCCGAAGCGCCGGCGCGGGTGAAGCGCGACCCGATCCAGCCCGCGGTCCAAGCCGGTCAGGGCCGCTTCAGCGAGCACTTTCTTCAGGCCATCGATGTGGCCCTCGCCGTGGAAGAAGAACAGCGCCCGCAGACCGTGAATGAGTGGCGCGTTATGCTGCTTGGCAATCAGCCCGGCCGCACCGAAGCTGTTCCGACGCAGGGCCAAGCCACGATGTTGGCCGGCAGCGGACAAACCCAGCGCCCCACCGCTAAAGGCCCCGCTCAATCCTCCATTCGGGTGGCAACGGGTCCTGGCGCAGCCCCGCCGTCGGTTCGTTTTCCGCCGGTTGGCCGGGGCGATGACGCGACTTCGAAGCCAGGCTCGTCGGGCCGCGCCGTTGTCTGGATCTTGGCGCTCGTCGTCGGTTTGGGCATCATGGGCGGTGGCGGATTTTTTGCCTGGCGCTACTATCAGGAGCAGCAATCGGCGCAGGCAAACGAGCGTATCGAGAAACACCTGGCCGCGGCGCGAACGGCTTTGACGAAAGGCGATTTTGCCAGCGCGGAGCGCGAAATCGAGGAAGCGGCCAAGATCGGCGGCAACGCCGTCGCGGTCGACGAATTGCGCAAGACGATTGTCGACGCTCGGCGGCGCGCCGAATCGGAAAAGGTGCGCGAGCGCGTCCTCAAGCTCATCGGCGACGCGAAACGCGCGACCGCCGAGCGGCGCTATGACGAAGCGGAAAAGCTCGTCGCCGAGGCCGAGAAGCTGGATCCGACGTCGAGCGAAGTTCAAGGCGCGCGCATCGAGCTTGAAAACGCGCGGCGGGGCGTTTTAGACGCCGACCGGCGGCGCGAAATCGCGCGCCTCGTCGGCCTCGCAAGGCGCGCCATTACCGATAAGCGCTTCGAAGAGGCCGAACGGCATATCGCCGACGCGGCGCGAACTCGATGCCAATTCGCCCGAGGTGCGCACGGCGCGCGCGGAACTCGAAAGCGCGAAGCGCTTGGCGGCGTCCGAAGAGCAAAGACGCAAGCAGGCCGATGAGTTGATCGAAAAGGCGCGCGACGCGATCGAGGTGAAGCAGTACGACGAAGCCGAGCAGTTTCTGCGTCAGGCGCAACAGTTGTTTGCGGCGCATCCGGATTTGGCGCGTCTTCGGAGCCAGATCCAGGACGCGCGTCAGCGCGACCGCGCGGCGAAAGAAAAGGAGATCGGCCAACTTATGAGTGAGGCCCGCCAGGCGATTCAACGAAAAGACTTCGATTCGGCCGAGCGAATCATCGCCCGTGCCGAGGCGATCGATCCCAGCTCGCCGCTGATCGCCCAGGTCAAGCGCGAACTCGCGGCCGCTCGCAGCGGGTCCGAACAGGATGGCGAGATCGAGCGGTTCGCCGGCGAAGCCCGTGCGGCGATTCAGCGCAAGGATTTCACGGCCGCCGAAAACGCGATCCGACAAATCGAGCGGCTCAATCCACGCGCGCCTGTCCTGGCCGCCTTGCGGCGCGAGCTGGATGCGGCCAAGCCCGGCAAAACGGGCGTTAGCTGCGACTCCGCGGCACAAAGCCTGGCTGGCGCCTATCTGAACGAAACCGATTGCTTCTATGTGCATCGAACCTTGCTCTTGACGCTCACGACCGCCCAGCAAGGCGCGGCGCCGTCGACATGGACAAATCCACGGACGGGCGTTACCGGCTCGGTGGCGATAACGGGAACCTCGGAACGGAGCGACGGAACATTTTGCCGCACGTTCCGCCAAACCGTCACGCATGGCGGACAAACGCGAAGCGGCAGCGGCGTAGCCTGCAGATCGAACAAGACGAGCGGGGAATGGACCATATCCGGATGAACTTCGCGCCGAAGCGCCAGGTGGCGGTGACAAGCGCTTGTCTTGCACCGATTTATTGCTTTGCTTTTTCGGGCAATAAATTAACTTTGGCTGGCGAGAGAAAACAATACGCGCGGCCGTCAGGGCGCGCGGCAGGAGGTTGGTAATGCGCAAGGGACCGGACGGTCGGACAATTCACACGACCGAAGATGGCACCGAAGACGCGACGCGAAAGGTGCCGCGCCGCTCGATACGCGATCGTTTGCTGGCGACCGACGGTGACGACGACATGCCGGCAACGCGAATTGCCACCGACATGACAACCGACAGTGCGCCGACGGCACCGGGGCCCGGCCCGAGCCCGAAAGATCGGGATATGGAAATGCCGGATACGGTGATGTCGCCAACCATTCGGATGCCACGCGAAGCGGCGCCTGCCGCAAAACCCGCCGCTGACGAAGCCAAACCGGCGACGCCGCCGCCGCCGCCGCCGCCAATGCCCGCCGCACCGGCGCCGGTCCAGGCGAACGTGCCACCCCCAGTTCCGGCGGCGCCGATGCGCGAAGCAGGCCCCGAAGCGGCGCCAACGCAAATTTATCGGCCGAATCGTCCAGTGGCGGCAGCAGCGGTCGCTGCGCCGCCGCCGGCCGCGCCCGCCGCCGCGGCGCTGGGCAAGGCCGGAAAGCCCATTGCCGGCGCGCCGACGTTCGGAAGATTTCACGATCGCGGATCCGGTGGTCGGCTGGCTCGTCATCGTCGACGGGCCCGGTCGGGGCGCGTCGATGACGATCGGCTATGGCAATAATCGCATCGGACGCGCGGCAACCGAGAACATCTCGCTCGATTTTGGCGACGAGCAGATTTCGCGCGAAAATCACACGACCATTACGTTCGACGGACGTCATCGCCAATTCTATGTCTTGGCCGGCCAGGGCCGCAACCTAGCCTATGTCAACGACGTCCCGGTCATGTCGCCGGTCGAGCTGACGGGCGGGGAAGAATTGCTCCTGGGCGGCACGAAACTTCGCTTCGTGCCGTTTTGCGGCAAGGCCTTCGACTGGTACCGCAAATGATTCCAGGACGGCAATTCGCGGCACTTCAGGTGCAGGGCGATCGACCTTACCAGGAGGACCATTTTGGCTGCCTCAATGGTCTCAAGGCGACCGACTTGCGGCCGAGCCAACTTCTCATCGTGCTCGCGGATGGCATGGGCGGATATCGTGGCGGCGCGCTGGCCAGTTCGGTGGCGGTCGATTCGTTTCTCGAGACGTATCAATCGGTGCAGGCGGGGGGCGGGGAGGTCGTGGACTTCCTCGAAAAGAGCCTGGAAAAGAGCAATCTGCGGATCCGCGCCGAGGTCGAGCAGAATCCCCAATATTCGGGGATGGGCTGCACGCTCGTCGGTGCGTCGTTCATCGAAGAAGGACTGATCTGGGTGAGCGTCGGCGATTCGCCATTCATGCGCTGGCGCGATGGAGAGCTTAAGCAACTCAACGCCGATCACTCCATGGCTCCGATCATTGCAATGCGGGTCAACGCCGGAGAGCTCTCGGCGGAAGAGGCCGCGCGTCACCCTCACCGCAACGCACTGCGCTCCGCCCTGATCGGCGAGCCGATCCCGCACACCGATATTCGCGAAACACCCGTCAAGCTGAAGCACGGAGACAAGTTTGTCCTTGCCAGCGACGGGTTAAACACGCTCTCCCATCCAGAAATCGCCGCAATAGTGAAGGAGGATGCTGACGCACTCGAATTGGCCCGCAGATTATTGGTCGCGGTTCAAGAAAAGAAGCGCCGTGGCCAGGACAACACAACCGTTGTCGTGGTGACGCCATTCCGGAACGGCAAGTCTTCGCCGATCACGGAGTGGACGCTCTAGCCGCCGCAGGGAAGACGCCAGTCGTGCAAGCCGGAATGAAAGTCGAAATTGCCAGTTACTGCCACAAGGGCGGCCGCGACGAGCAGCAAGACGCCTATGGCGTCTTTCCCGGCCGCGACGGCGCGCCGCAATTTTTCGTGGTTGCCGACGGCATGGGCGGCCACGCCGGCGGCCGCATCGCTTCGAGCGAGCTTGTTGGCGCGGCGAAGCGCATTTGGGATGCGCACATTCAGAACCCGCTGGAGCCCCGCAGGTTGCTGGAACGCGTCGTTGAGGAAAGCCACGCAGCGATCAACAAGGCTGGCTCCGCGCTCGGCATGACGCCGCGCAGCACGGCGGCAATTCTCTATTTGAACGGATCGCGCGCGCATTGGGCGCATGTCGGCGACAGCCGCATCTATCGCTTCCGCAATGGGCAGTACACGGCACGGACGCGCGACCATTCGATCGTCCAGATGCTGGTCGATCTCGGCAAAGTCAGCGAAGAGGAGATGGGTACCCACCCGGATCAAAATCGCCTGACGCAAAGCCTCGGCGGCGACACGACACCCAATCCCGACTTCGGCGTCGACGACGTGATGCAGGGAGACGGCTTCCTGCTGTGCTCGGACGGCTTTTGGGAAATGACCCATTCGCGCGAAATGGCCGAAGCGCTTTCATTGCCTGCCTTGGACGAAAATCTGGCCCAATCGATGGTCGAAAGAGCGTTCGAGCGCGCGGGTCCGCGCAGCGACAACATAACCCTATCCTTGGTCCGGGTCGGCGGACCGCCGGTGCGGCAGCCGAAAGCCACAATCGAGGTTGGCGCCGCAGGACGCACGCCCGTCTCCGCCGGCGCGCCGAGCTCGCGGTGGGCGCTCGCTGCGGCCTTGTTGGTCGCGTTGGGTGTCGCGGCCTATGTTCTCAAGCCATGGGAGCGCAGCGATTCGACCGTGCCGGAGAACCGGAACAATGCGACGACGACGCCGGTTCCGACCGACCGGTCCGGCCCCGGCAATGAGAGGAAGCCGGACCCCGCACCGGCCGATCCGCCGAAAATCGAGGGGCGGGCGCCGCCAAGCGACGGCGCCAACCCGGCGACGCCGCAGCAGACGCCGGACAAGAAGCCGGATAGCGAGGCTGCCAAGCCAGAGGCGCCGCCGGACAATCAAACCAAGGATGGCTCGTCTCCGCCCGCGGCTTTGCCGGAGCGCAAATAAACGCAATGCCCACGGCAAACAGGCCCGCGGGCGATCCCATGAATTCAACGCGGAACATCGGCGTTTCGAGGCCGGCGCGGTTGCGTTCGGCACGCGGCGCCGCGTTGTTCGCAGTGTCGCTGCTGGCAGCCATGGCGCCGGCCTTCGCCCAATCGTTCGACATCAAGAAGATCGATCGGAGCGTGGTCCGCGTTCAGCATATTTTCAGCTATCAGAACCGCCAAATTCCGGGAATTCACGGCACGGGCTTTGTGCTCAACGATGAAGGCTATGTCGTCACCAACCACCATGTGATCGAGCTGAGCGGCAAGCTACCCGACGGCGTGAAGCCGCTTGAAATCGTCATTCCCGATGGAAGCTGGTCGCGAAGACTGAAGGCAAAGGTGATTTGGACGTTGAAAGCGCACGATCTTGCCGTGCTGCATGTGCCGGAGCTGCGCCGGCCGCCCGTGATCCTGTCCGCGGCGGCGGCGGAATCGTCGCCGGAAAAAGGCGAGCCGGTTTACGCCCTCGGCTTTCCCAAGGCCGGCGACAGCGGCGCCAACGAGGCCGCGCTCGAAACCAGCTTCACGCGCGGCGACGTGAGCAAGGTCGCCATGGGGCGCGGCAGCAAGGACGGCGCCGAGCGGCCAATCGTCCAGCACAGCGCCTCGGTCAATCCGGGAAATTCCGGCGGACCTTTGTTCAATCAGTGCGGCGAAGTCATCGCCATCAACACGTTCGCCGCGCAATCGACGTTCAAACTGGTCAAGGACAACAAGGGCGAAACGGTGGCCCATGGCCCGGCCGTGTCGGGGGTATATTATTCGCCGCACATCGGATCGCTGATCCGTTTTCTTGTGACCGAGCCGGATTTGCGCCCCGTGAAGTTCGAAAGCACGACGCAAGCCTGTTCGCGCAGCATCACCCGCGTGCCATTTTGGATCTACGTGGCGATCGGCGCGGTTTCCGCCATTGCGCTGTTGTCGCTGACGCTGGCCCTCATCCGGCGCCGCGGCTCGGAACGCGCCGTTCGGGTCGTCGAAACCTATAGCCAATGGATTCGCCGGCACGGGGCCGTCGAAGCGCGCAAGAAAGCGCCGGCGCCGGCGGATCCGGTGCCCGCCGCGGCGGGCCCGGGCTGGGTCCTCAAGGGAAAAGACACCAAAGGCGCCGCCGTGCATATTGCGCTCTCGCGGACGGAAATCGAAGAGGCCGGCAAAGGCGCGGAAAAGGGACTGATCATTGGCCGCAGCAAGGCGCTCTGCGGCAAGGTGATCGTCGATGAAAGCATCTCACGCCGTCATGCCCGCATTGTTACATCGGCAAAAGGCCTGGCGATCGAGGACCTGGGATCGTCGTTCGGCGTTTCGGTCAACGGCAAGCGCATCGAACCCTATAAGGCGGTGCCGCTGCCGCCCCGCGCCAAGGTTGCGCTCGGCGATGTCAAGCTGGAGTTGTCCGAGACGTGATGGTGGGGAACCGGCGCGGATCGAATCCCGCGAATGCGACCAGAAAGTTCATGCTTGGTGCGCGGTTTGGTGCTAGAAACTGCGCCATGACGATGGGGACGAGGAGACTTTAATGAGTTGGCTGCGTTCGATTTGCCTGGCGACCGGAACCGTGGCGCTCGGCGTCTCCTTGGCCGCGCCGCCCGCCGCCGCTTTCGATGCGCGAAAGGCCGACAACAGCACGGTTCGCGTCATTTCGGCCGTCGTCAAGGGTCCGAATGACAAGCCTGAGAGGGTTGCCTGTTGTGCGATCGGAACGGGATTTGTCATCGATCCCGAGCATATAGCGACCAATCACCACGTCATCAATTTGGACGCCGAAGTCAACAAAGTGGCCGGCGCACGCGCCTACTACTTGATCCGCACGGCCGGATCGACGCAGAACATCGTCGCGCAGCTGATATGGAGTTCGGCCGAACTCGATCTCGCGGTTCTCAAGGTCGCGAAGCTGGACAAGGAACCGGTGCAGTTGGCAGACGGGCAAATGATGGACTATCCCATCAAAGGCCAACGCGTGTTCGCCATCGGCTATCCCGGGATATCGGATCAGGCGCTGAACACCGACGAAGCTAAGGCAAGTTCGACCGTGACGCAGGGCGTCGTCGGCAAGACCGTGCGGGCCCCGGTCGGCGGACGGGTGCGCCCGGTCGTTCAGCACGATGCTTCGATCAACCCTGGAAATTCCGGCGGTCCGCTCTTCGACAATTGCGGCGTCGTCGTCGGCGTCAATACGTTCGTCGCGACTTCGCAATTGAAGATTGAAAAAGACGCCGACGGCAATCCGATCGCGACCGGCACCACAACGGCGGGAATATTCCTGTCGCCCCATGCGGGAAACTTGTTGCAAGCGCTCAAGTCCGTGCCCGCGCTTCAGCGCATCAATGTCCGGACATCGTCGGCGATTTGCAGCGACGAGGGCGGCGGCGTTCCGATCGGGCTCTATGTCATTGTCGGGGTGCTGGGGCTGCTGGCGTTTGCCGGCATATTCATCGGCCTGACCCGCAAGCGCGAGGTCGTTCGTGTCGTCGAGTCCTACAGCGCATGGGTCCGCCGCAAGGACGTGCCGGCGGGAACCAAGCGTTCGCAGACGCCGAGCCGCGGCGCGCCGAGCGCGTCGCCGATCTCGGGCAAAACGGAAATCCCGCCGCCGCGCGGCCGAACTCGATGCGACAACCGACGCGGCCGCCGGGCCCGTCGTCGGAGCCTGGACGCTGTCGGGATTCGATACCCAGGGCAACACGGTCCGCGTCGTCATGTCGGAGGCGGATTTCGAGAAAGCAATGGGCAGCGCCGAAAAGGGTCTGGTGCTCGGACGCAGCAGCAGTATGGCCGACAAGGTGCTCAACGATCCCAGCGTGTCGCGCCGGCACTGCAAGCTGGTTCGGCTCGAGAACGGCTCCTTGGCGATCGAAGATCTCAAGGCGGCCTATGGCACAAAAGTGAACGATCAGGCGCTGGAGCCGTTTCAGCCGACCGCCATCAAGGCGGGCGACCGCATATCCATGGGAGCCATGACGCTTGACTTGGCGCTCGAGAGCTAGATTGCCCCAAACCCCTGTTTTACATTGACCAATTAAAGCTAAATTAACCTGAGGATAGCATTGATATCAGCGAAGTGACCCAGCATCGGTCAGCAAGAGCCGCGCGCCTAGAGTAGAATTGCAGCCTATTCATGCATGATCGCGTCAGCACGGATGTCGAGAAAATCGACTTCGGCGAGGCTGCGTCTCCAGGCGGAGCCGGCAGTGTGTTGGTGTGGATGCTCGCCGCCTGCGTGTTGGTTGCGGCATTCGGCGCCATGTTCGTGCTCATCGGCTCCAATATCGAATCGACTTCGAAGTTGATCATTATCGTGGCGGTTGCGCTGCCAACCGTGCTGCTTGCTTTGATGTTTCTTCGCGAGATCCGGCCGAGCGTCGGAGGCGCCCATGCCGTTTCACGTGGCCGGGCGGCACCGGGGGAGCCCGAGGCCCTGACAGCGCGGATGGCGCGCGTCGTCGACGCGGCCAACGCCCAATCGGCGGCGGCACAAGACGACGAAAATGCCAGTACGGCGTCGGAGCCGGTCACGAGCCCGGTCGACACGAATGACGAAGCTGCGGCACCCGAGGGCGAAGCGGCGCTTCAGAGCGAAGAAGCGATGATGAACGAGCTCTTTCGCCGTGCCAGCGACGCGGTCGACGAGCCCAGGGCGGTGATCGCGCCGGACCGCGATATCATTCACGCCAACGCCGCTTTTTTCAACTTTTTCCGCCGCGCCGGCCCCGGCGGCGACCCAGTTTCGCGGACATTCGGCAACGATGCGGCGCAAATTCGGGAATTTGCCCAGATCTGTTCCGAGGCCCGCGCCGGCCGCGCGAGCCAGCGCAACCTGCCGCTGTCCCCGGCGCAAGGCGGGCCCGGCATACGCCGTGTGTTCGCCAATCCGATACCGGGATTTCCGGGCTATATTGTGGTTCGCATGCACGACGTGCCGCGCGACCCGGGAACCATCGCGGCGATCGCCGAGCGCAATCGTTTCGTCACTTTCTTGGATGCGCTCAACCACGGCTACTACGAGATCGATGTCAACGGCCGTCTCATGTATTGCAACGCCACGCTGGCACGCTGGCTGTCTTTGCCGACGCGCAACCTGTCGAACAAGGGCTTGGCGCTCGGCACGATCTTCGCCGAAGGCAGCATTGTCCCCGACGCGCCGTTCGATCCGTTCGGCGGCACCACGGGCGAGGGCACCGGCGAAGCGCAAATGGTTGCGATCGACGGCCGGGAATTTCGCGTCTCGATCGTGCAGATGCTGGCGCGAAACGCGCTGCCCAATTTGTTTGCGCGCGGCATTGTGCGGACGATCAAGGACGAAGCGCGCCGGCCGGCCGGAGCCGAAAACGGCGCGCAGGAGGGACGTTCGCATCGCCTTGTCGAGAATGCGCCGATCGGCATTGCCTTGGTCGATTCCAAGGGCATGATCCGGCGCAGCAATTCGTCGTTTCGCGAGCTATTCGGCATCAGCACGCTGGACGTGAAGGGCATGCAAATGCGGCGCCTGGTCGCCGAAGCGAGCCAGAGCAGATTTACGGAGGCGCTTGATAAGGCGATCGTCAACGAGGCGATCGAGAACCCGGTCGATATCGTGCCGCGCCAGCGCGGCGATCGCGTCATTTCGGTCAAGATCACGATCGCCGACGACAATCCGGGCGACGCCAGCGTCCTTTTGACGGTCTACTGCATCGACGCGACCGAGCAGCGGCAGTTTCAAACTCAGATGACGCAGGCGCAGAAGATGCAAGCCGTCGGCCAGCTCGCCGGCGGCATTGCGCACGATTTCAACAATCTTCTGACGGCGATGATAGGCTATTGCGATCTGTTGATGCAACGCCAGCGGCCCGGCGAACAGAATTTCGCCGATACCATGCAGATCAAGCAGAACGCCAACCGCGCGGCCGATCTTGTGCGCCAGCTCCTGGCGTTTTCGCGCCAGCAGACACTGAAGCCGAAGGTGCTCAAGGTCACGGATTTGATTTCGGACATAACGCCGCTGCTCCGCCGCTTGGTCGGCGCCAACATCAACCTCGATGTCCAGCATAGCCGCGATCTCGGCTTCGTCTGCGTCGACCAAAGCCAGTTCCAGCAAGTGATCATCAATCTCGTGGTCAATGCCCGCGATGCGATGCCAAAAGGCGGAGACATCCAGATTGAAACCAAATTGATGAAGATCGATCAGCCGATGCAGCTGGGAGCCGAGCAAATTCCGGCGGCGGAGTATGTCCGCATCGACGTCATCGATCATGGAACCGGCATCAGCCCCGAGAACATGGCTCGGATATTCGATCCGTTCTTTACCACGAAGGAAGTCGGCCGCGGCACGGGCCTCGGCCTTTCCATGGTTTATGGCATCGTGCGGCAAACCGGCGGTTATGTCAGCGTCAAGAGCGAAGTCGGCCGCGGCTCGATTTTCACGATTCTGCTGCCCCGTCATCACGCCGGCAGCACGGCGGAAGCCGAGCCGGTGGCCGTCAGCGAGTCGCAGGCGCGCGACCTGACCGGCGCCGGCGTTGTGCTGATCGTCGAAGACGAGGATCCGGTTCGGGCGTTTTCGGTGCGCGCGCTGCGCAACAAGGGCTACACGGTGCACGAGGCGGCCAGCGGCCTTGAAGCCTTGGAAGTGCTTGAAAAGCTCGGCAGACCAGCCGACCTCATCATCACCGACGTGATGATGCCGCAAATGGACGGCCCGGAACTCATCCGGCGCGTGCGCGAGCGCTGGCCGCATACCAAGATCATCTGCATCTCGGGCTATGCGGAGGAAAGTTTCCGCGATCGCATCGGCACCTGGGACGACATTTGGTTCCTTCCCAAGCCCTACAGCCTGAATCAGCTTGCCGCCCTGACGAAGGACTCGATCGGCAGTTCGCGCCACGCAGTGCCGTAGGCGCTTGCGGGCAAATTCCCGATTGCGCACAATTGGGCGCGATGGCCAGCTGGGATCCTGAACAATACAATCGCTTCGCCGACGAGCGCTCGCGGCCGTTTTTCGATTTGGTGGCGCGGATTCCGGATGGCCTTAGGCCGCGCCGGGTCGGCGATCTGGGCTGCGGTCCCGGGCAGCTTACGCGCGCCCTGGCGATGCGATGGCCAGGTGCGGTCATCGTCGGCATCGATAGCTCGCCGGCGATGCTCAAGGCCGCGTCGCCGCTGGCGATCGACGGCCGCTTGCACTTCGTTGCGGGCGATATCGCATCGTGGCGGCCTGAGACCGAATTCGACCTAATCGTCAGCAACGCGGCGCTTCACTGGGTGCCGGACCATGCTCGATTGCTGCCCCAACTGGTTGCGGTACTGACGCCCGGCGGCTCGCTTGCAGTCCAAGTGCCGTACAATCACGACGAGCCGTGCCACGCGATCTACGATGCAGTGCGCGGCGAGGCGCGCTGGACGGCCGTTCTCGGTCCGGCCCTGCCGCAATACGCGACGCAGACACCAATGTGGTATGCCGAAAAATTGACGGAATTGGGGTGTGCCGCGGATCTCTGGGAGACGATCTATTTTCACCGCCTCGCCAATCCCGAGGCGATCGTCGAATGGGTCAAGGGCTCGCTGTTGCGGCCGACCTTGGACCGGCTCGGTGCCGGCGATCGTGATGCCTTTCTCGCCCAGTACACGGATCGTATTCGCGCCGCTTATCCTAGTCGGGCCGGCGCATCGTGGCTTCGCTACCGGCGTTTGTTTTTCATCGCGACGCGGCCCGCCGGATCGCCGGAGCGCGCGCCATGATGCCGGCCGCGTCGCCGATCCTGCTCGAAACCGTCGATATGCACACCGGCGGCGAGCCGGTTCGCATCGTGAGCGCCGGTTATCCGGCAATTCCCGGCGCCACGATCCTGGCGAAGCGGCGCCATGCGCGCGACCATCTCGATCATTTGCGCAAGCTGCTGATCTTCGAGCCGCGCGGCCACTTCGACATGTACGGCGTCATTCCGGTCGAGCCCGATCTGCCGGGCGCCGATCTGGCCGTGCTGTTCATGCACAATGAAGGCTACAGCACGATGTGCGGCCACGCCGTCATTGCGCTCGGCCGCTGGGCGATCGACTCGGGCCGCGTCAGGTTTAGCGAGCCGGTCGCTGCCTTCGGCATTCAATGCCCCTGCGGCTTGGTGCGGGTCCGGGTCGCCATCGAAAACGGCAAGGCAGGAGCGGTGCAATTCGAAAGCGTGCCGGCTTTTGCCCACACGCTCGGCGCCGTCGTTGCCGTGCCGGGTCTCGGCGACGTCACGATCGATATCGGCTATGGCGGCGCGTTCTATGCGTTGGTGCCGGCGGCGCACTTCGGCCTCGACGTCCGGCGTTCCAAGACCCGCGATCTTGTCGATGCCGCTGCCGCCGTCACGGATGCGGCACGGCGGCAAATCGAACTGGACCATCCGGACGATGCCGACCTCGCGTTTCTGTACGGCACAATCCTGACCGACGGGGCCGATGCGTGGAGCGAGACGCCCACCGCCAATATCTGCGTCTTTGCCGATCGCGAGGTCGACCGCAGCCCGACCGGCAGCGGCGTGACCGCGCGTATCGCCGTGCAGCATGCCAGGGGCTTGATCGCGATCGGGCAAGAGCGGCGCTTCGAAAGCGTCACGGGTTCGATTTTCACCGGCAAGGCCCTGCGCGAAGCGCGGACCGGCCGGTTTCGCGCCGTCACCGTCGAAGTCGGCGGCCGCGCCCACTATGTCGGCACGTCGCGCTTCACTCACGAGCCGGACGACCGGCTCGGCGAAGGGTTCCTGCTGCGCTGAAACGCGGAGATCCGGTCCGCCGCTCTCCTTGGTGCCTGCGTTTCATTCTCAAAACAAGATGTGTTATGATCGTTTCCATCGTTACGCATGATTGGTTACACGGAGGCGGAGATGGACGCGGCGGATTTGCGGGTTTTCGAGGCGGTGGCCCGGCTCGGCGGCATGAGCCGGGCGGCCACGGCACTTCACACCGTGCAGTCGAACATCACCGCACGAATCCGTTTGCTGGAAGCCGAGCTTGGCCAGTCTTTGTTCAGCCGCCATAGCCGGGGCGTGGCGCTGACCGCGGCGGGTCAAAGATTGCTCCCTTTCGCCCAGCGCATCGCCGGACTGCTCAACGACGCGCGGCGCGCGGTGTCGGATGACGGCGTGCCGAGCGGCACGCTGGCCATTGGGTCGCTCGAAACCACGGCGGCGCTGCGCCTGCCGCCGATCCTGGCGAAATATGCCGCCGCCTATCGCGATGTCGATTTGATCTTAAGCACCGGCACGACGGGCGAATTGATCGATCGGGTGCTGGCGCGCGCCGTGGACGGTGCCTTTGTTTGCGGGCCGGCGGCGCATCCCGATTTGACCGGGGCGACGATTTTCCGCGAAGAATTGGTGCTGGTTACGAACCGCGCCACGCGCCGCTGGGAGGGCGCGATCCGGCAGGGAGATAGCAAGATCGTCGTGCTGCGGGTCGGCTGCTCCTATCGTCAGCGCCTCGAAGCGATCTTGGCCAAGCGCGGCGTTGTCGGACTGCGCCGGCTCGAATTCGGCACGCTCGACGCGATCATGGGCTGCGTCGCGGCCGGTATCGGCATCACGCTGCTGCCGCGCGCCGTCGTCGCCCGCGCGCTGCGCGAAGGCCGCGTCGCCGCGCACCGCCTGCCGGCCGCCGAGGCTCGGGTCGATACGATCTTCATCCGCCGCCGCGACGGGTTTGCGTCGAGCGCGCTCGCGGCGTTCCTGCGCTGCGCCAACCCCGTTCCCGGTCGAATCGATCCGAGAACGATATCATGAAAAATGATATGATTTATATCAATTATTCATTTTTCATGCTGGTGTCCTTCGGGCTATCGTCGTGTCCTTGACGGCGTGTTTTGCGATTGCGGGGGATAGGCCATGGCGTTGCGAACCGAGCTCATGCAGGCGCTCAATAGCGAGCATCCGATCATCCAGGCGCCGCTGGCCGGCGGCGGCGACACGCCGGAACTGGTTGCCGCCGTCGGCAATGCCGGCGGTCTCGGCTTTATCGGTGCCGCCTATCTGAGGGCGCAGCAGATCGGCGATGCCGCCCGAAAGGTGCGGTCGCTGACGAAGCGACCTTTCGGCATCAATTTGTTCGCTCCCGCCGCTGCCCCGGCGGCGCCGGACAATGTGGCCGCTGCGTTGGCGCGCATGGCGCCCTATTTCGCCGAACTCGGATTGCCGCCGCCGACACCGCCGGCGCCGGCGCCTGACGCTTTCGACGAGCAATTGCAGGCCGCGCTCGATTGCGGGGCCGCAGTGTTCAGCTTTACCATGGGATTGCTGCCGGCCGAGGCGGTGAGTGCGATCAAGGCGCGCGGCCTATTTCTCATGGGCACGGCGACGACGCCAAGCGAGGCGCGCAGCCTCGCCCAGAGCGGGGTCGATGCGGTCATCGCCCAAGGCAGCGAGGCCGGCGGCCATCGCGGTACATTCGCGGAGCCGTTCGAACCGGGCATGATCGGCACCATGGCGCTCGTGCCGCAAATTGCCGACCAAGTCCGGATTCCCGTGATCGCGTCGGGCGGGATCATGGATGGCCGCGGCATCGCCGCCGCGCTCGCGCTTGGCGCCGGTGCCGTGCAATTGGGAACGGCATTCCTAATGACCCACGAGGCCGGCATCTCCGAGGCTTACAAGGCCGCGATCGCGGCGGCGTCGCCGGATGCGACACGGGTGACGCGCGCTTTCTCCGGCCGCCCGGCGCGCGGCATCGTCAATCGCTTTATGAGCGAGGTCGATGGCCAATCTGCGAGCATTCTGCCATTCCCCTTGCAAAACGCCCTGACCAGGCCGTTGCGCACGGCGGCGGCGCAACGCGGCCGCGCCGAGTTCCTGTCGCTCTGGGCGGGGCAGGGCCTTTCATTGGCGCGGCGCGCGAGCGCGGGCGAGCTTGTCGCCCGTCTCGCCGAGGAAACGGCAGCGGCGATCGCGCGGTTGCGTTCGACATAAGCGTGCCACGCGATAAAGGGCGAAAAGAGAACACTTGACGAACAAGAACAAAGTGGGTACATAGAGGGCAGCAGGGTTTCATTGCGCCCCTCTGCCGGGCTATGGAATAAGGAGATCGATCGATGACCGCCGCGCTGCGCGTAGTTGAAAAGGATGAGATGGACAAGAACAAAGCTCTCGATTCGGCTTTGGCCCAGATCGAACGCGCCTTCGGCAAGGGCTCGATCATGCGCCTTGGTGCCGGCCAAAAGGCGGTGGAAATCGAGGCGATCCCGACCGGCTCGCTGAGCCTCGATATCGCGCTGGGTATCGGCGGCCTGCCCAAAGGCCGCATCGTCGAAATTTACGGGCCGGAAAGCTCGGGCAAGACAACGCTTGCGCTCCACGTCATCGCCGAGGCGCAGAAGAACGGCGGCGCCTGTGCCTTCATCGACGCCGAGCACGCGATGGACCCGACCTATGCCGCAAAGCTCGGCGTCAAACTCGACGATTTGTTGATTTCGCAGCCCGATGCCGGCGAGCAAGCGCTTGAAATCGCCGACACCTTGGTGCGCTCCGGCGCCATCAACGTCCTCGTCGTCGATTCTGTCGCCGCCCTGGTGCCCAAGGCCGAGCTGGAAGGCGAGATGGGCGACCAGCACATGGGCCTGCAGGCAAGGCTGATGAGCCAGGCGCTCCGCAAGCTCACCGGGTCGATCTCACGCTCGCAGACGCTGGTGATTTTCATCAACCAGATCCGCATGAAAATCGGCGTCATGTTCGGCAATCCCGAAACCACGACCGGCGGCAACGCCTTGAAGTTTTACGCGTCCGTGCGGCTCGATATCCGGCGCATCGGCCAGATCAAGGAGCGCGATGTCGTCGTCGGCAATCAAACCCGGGTCAAGGTGGTCAAGAACAAGGTGGCGCCGCCCTTCCGCGTCGTCGAATTCGACATCATGTATGGCGAGGGCATTTCCAAATCCGGCGAACTTGTGGACATGGGCGTGGCCGCCGGCTTGGTCGAGAAATCCGGCGCCTGGTTTTCCTATGGCGACCAGCGCATCGGGCAAGGCCGCGAGAATGCCAAGCAATTCCTGAAGGATAACCCTGACATCGCGGCCAAGATCGAGAAGCAATTGCGCGACAATGCCGGCTTGCTGGCGGGCAAGATGGAAGTGACCGGCGGCGACGACGGCGCCGCGGACGACAACCGGGAATAGTTTTCGCGCTTCATTTATTTGCAGGTTAATCTCGGGCGGGCGCTTCGGTGCCCGCCCTATTTTTTGCGTTTGCGGCGGCGCGCTTGGGCCGGTGGACTTGCCGGCCCGCGGCCGGTAAAAGCAAAGCCTTGCGTTTCGGGCGCTAAGGCTCGAAATTTTCACGGGAAATCCCGCAATCACGCCTCACAAGAGCCTGTCGAGCCCGCAATGACAACCGGTTCAGAAATCCGCGCCAGCTTCCTCGATTTTTTCCGCCGCAACGGGCACGAGGTCGTGGCGTCGAGCCCGCTCGTGCCGCGCAACGATCCGACCCTGCTGTTCACCAATGCCGGCATGGTCCAATTCAAGAATGTGTTCACCGGCCTCGAACAGCGCAGCTACAAGCGCGCCACGACCTCGCAGAAATGCGTCCGCGCCGGCGGCAAGCACAACGATCTCGAAAATGTCGGCTACACGGCGCGGCATCACACATTCTTCGAAATGCTGGGCAATTTCTCCTTCGGCGACTATTTCAAGGACCGCGCCATCGAACTGGCCTGGAATCTGGTCACCAAGGAATACGGTCTCGCCAAGGACAAGCTGCTGGTCACGGTCTATTCCGAAGACGACGAAGCGTTCGGCCTATGGAAGAAGATCGCTGGCTTGCCGGAAGCGCGCATTATCCGCATTCCGACGTCGGATAATTTCTGGTCCATGGGCGAGACCGGCCCGTGCGGTCCGTGCTCGGAAATATTCTACGATCACGGTCCGGCGGTGCCAGGCGGGCCGCCGGGCAGCGCCGAAGCCGATGGCGACCGGTTCATCGAGATCTGGAACTTGGTTTTCATGCAATTCGAGCAAGTGTCGAAGGAGAAGCGCATCGACCTGCCGCGGCCTTCGATCGACACCGGCATGGGGCTCGAACGATTGACCGCCTTGCTCCAGGGCAAGCACGACAATTACGACACGGACCTCGTTCGCCCGATTATCGAAGCGGCATCGGGCTTCGTCGGCGCGGAGCCCGACGGTCCGCATCGCGCCAGCTTCAAGGCGATCGCCGATCATCTCCGCTCGTCGAGTTTCCTGATCGCCGATGGCGTATTGCCGTCGAACGAGGGCCGCGGCTACGTGTTGCGCCGGATCATGCGCCGCGCCATGCGTCATGCGCATATGATCGGTTCGAAGGAGCCGCTGATGTGGCGCCTGGTGCCGTCGCTGATCCGCATCATGGGCGCGCATTTTCCCGAGCTGGCGCGCGCCGAGGCGCTGATCGCCGAAACGTTGCGCCTCGAGGAAAAGCGCTTCAAGCAGATGCTCGATCGCGGCTTGGGTCTGCTGGATGACGAGCTTGGCAAGCTCGGCGCCGGGCAAGCCCTCCCCGGCGCGATCGCGTTCCGGCTCTACGATACCTTCGGTTTTCCGCTCGACCTGACGCAGGACGTATTGCGCAGCAAGGGCCGCAAGGTCGATACCGCCGGCTTCGAAACCGCCATGGCGGAGCAGCGGGCCGCGGCCCGGCGCGCCTGGGCCGGTTCCGGCGAGACGGCGGAGGAGCACATCTGGTTCGAGCTGCGCGACCGGGTCGGCGCCACGGAATTTCTCGGCTACACGGAAGAGAAGGCGGAGGCCGTTATCCGCGCCATCGTCGTCGCCGGCAAGGAATCGGGCGAGGCCGCGGCGGGAACAAGCGTCGCTTTGGTCGTCAATCAATCGCCATTCTATGCCGAGTTGGGCGGCCAACTCGGCGATCACGGCACGATCCGGGCGGTTGGCGGCGCCGTCGTTGCCGTCGCCGATACGGTGAAGCGCGCCGGCAGCCTCCATGTCCATCTTGGTAAGATCGAGTCCGGAACGATCAAGGTCGGCGACGCGGTCGAGCTTGAGATCGACCATGAGCGGCGGGCGTGGCTGCGCGGCAATCATTCGGTCACGCATCTTGCCCATGAGGCGCTGCGCCGCGTGCTCGGCGCCCACGTCACGCAAAAGGGCTCGCAGGTCGGGCCCGATCGCATGCGTTTCGATTTCAGCCACACCAAGGCGACGACGCCCGAGGAAATCGCCGCCGTCGAAGCCAACGTCAACAAGCGCGTGCGTGGCAATGCCGAAGTCCTGACGCGGCTGATGACGCCGGATGAGGCCGTCGCCGCGGGCGCCCTGGCCTTGTTCGGCGAGAAATACGGCGACGAGGTGCGCGTCGTCTCGATGGGCATTGACGAGGCGAAACCGCATTATTCCACTGAGCTGTGCGGCGGCACCCATGTGCGGCGCACCGGCGATATCGGCCTGTTCAAGATCGTGGGCGAGAGCGCGGTGGCCGCCGGCGTGCGCCGGATCGAAGTCGTGACCGGTGCCGCCGCGGAAGCCGTTATTGCCGAGGCGGAAAAGCATCTGCGTGCCGCCGCGTCAGCCTTGAAGGCATCGCCGGCCGAGCTGTCCGAGCGGATTGCCGCGCTGCTCGACGAGCGCAGGAAGCTGGAGCGTGAATTGGCCGAGGCCCGGCGCCAAATCGCCACCGGCGGCGGCTCGGCGGGCGCCGGCGCCGAAAGCAAGACCGTTGCCGGGATCGCGTTCGCCGGGCGCGCCGTGGCCGATCTGCCTGCCAAGGAACTCAAGCCATTGGCGGACGCGCTCAAGAAAAAGCTCGGATCGGGCGTCGTCGCCGTGGTCTCTTCGGCGGAAGGCAAGGCGTCGTTGGTGGTCGGCGTCACGGACGATCTGGTCCAGCGCATCAGCGCGGTCGATTTGGTGCGAGCAGGGGCGGAAGCGGTGGGCGGCAAGGGCGGCGGCGGGCGGCCGGACATGGCGCAAGCCGGCGGCCCCGACGGAAGCAAGGCCGCGGCGGCGCTGGCGGCAATCGAAGCGGCGCTAAAGGCTAGGGCCGAAACCTAGGTTTCGAGCGGCGCGATCTATTCCGCCAGCGTGCCGGCGCGGGCCTGCCGCGGCGGTTTGCCGGTGGGCACGTCGATCGACCGGATCGTGTGCAGGATGCGCATTTTTCGGTCGTTGCTTTCGATGATCGCGTCGCTGCGCAGAACCCATCCGAACGACGGCGCAAACCACGTGCGGACGGTGCGCTTTTCGCCGACGCTGCCCGATGCCGTCCTGAAACTGGCGATGCGCGTGATCGGATAGGTTTCGACGCGCCCGACCCGCGTTTCGATGATCTCGGGTTCTTCGACGCGCAGGCTGATGGACAGCGGCCCGAAAGCGCTTTCGCCGGATGTGCGGTTCGGATGGTTCCAAGTCGTGCGCAATTCGATCTTCGTGCGCGCCTCGAGCGGCCAAAGCTGGCGGAGCTCCGACCCATTGAGCGAGAACCGATAGGTTGACGCTGGCGATTCCGCCGCAATATTGACGATTCCCCGGAAACTCCGGATCGATTGCGCCGCGGCAAGCTGCGTGCCGGCAACCTCGTAGCGGACGATGTCGGCGCTGGCGTCGCCCGCGGCGTCGCCGATGCGATGACGCTCCTGGCCGTATTTCGGCTGCATCATGTCGCGGATATCGTTGGTCTTGGTCATGACGTCGTAGACCAGGACCGTGCCCGGCGCAGGCGGCCGGTACTTGGTCACTTCGGCAGCGGCATCAAGCGCAAAGCCGCCAATCGATCCGAATAGGGCAAGGGCGATCAGGCCGGCTCTGCCTGAAATTGGCCGGTGGGCAAGCAAGCGCATGTAGTGTCCTGGATTGGAAGGCGTTCGATCCGGTAATCATGAATGAAAGGAATTACCAGAAGATTGAAATTCGCGTTTGGTTGAGAATTTTGCGGGCTGTTGCGGATACTTGGGGCTGGCGGCATTGTGGCCGAATGATTGTCGAGACGATCGACCGCGGGCTTGCCGGGACCGGCCTCTTTGTCCGGGGCGGGTTTCATCCGTCGGCGCCCGATGGCGTGCCGCCGCTGGCCGATGGCCGCGCCGCCGGAACAATGCTGCTCATCGGCAATGCCGGCAACGAATTGTGGCGTGCATTTCGGCGCGAAACGCCGAACCCGCAAGGGCGAAACCCGCTCGACGACTGGGTCGATCGCCATCTCGACCGGGTCGCGGCCGAGGTCGGCGCCGAAGTGGTTTACCCGACGCGCAAGCCCTGGCCGCCGATCCAGCGTTGGGCGTTGCAATGCGAGCCGGTGCATCGCTCGCCGCTCGGCCTGCTCATTCACGCCGAATATGGCCTGTGGCATGTCTATCGCGGCGCGTTCTTGTTCGCAGGCCGCCTCGATCTGCCGCATCCGCCGATGGCGCAACCTCACCTCTGCGACGCCTGCGAGCGCAAGCCATGCTTGACGACGTGCCCCGTCACCGCATTCAAGCCCGGTAGCTTCGATTCAGGAGCCTGTGTCGAGCATGTCGAAAGCCGCGAGGGCAGGGCCTGCGCCTCGGGCGGCTGCCTCGCGCGCCGCGCCTGCCCGGTGGGCCGCAACTTCGCCTACGAAAAAGCGCCCGGCGCTTTCCACATGGCGGCGGTCGTGAGCGCGGTGCGCCGGATGCAGGCGAAACGCGGCGCATAGGCCGAAGGCGCCGCGCGCCCTTGAACCTTTCGCCCGCCGACTTTAATTTGCCGCCGTCTCCCCCATCACCGGAAAAGAAAGATTTCATGAGCCAGCGCTTCACCGGCACGTCCAACTACGTCGCAACCGACGACCTCATGGTCGCAGTCAACGCCGCGATCGCCCTGCAGCGGCCGCTGTTGGTCAAGGGCGAGCCGGGAACCGGCAAGACGATTCTCGCCCACGAGGTCGCCAAGGCGATCGGCCGGCCGTTGATCGAGTGGCACATCAAATCGACGACCAAGGCGCAGCAAGGCCTTTACGAATACGACGCGGTGGCGCGGCTGCGCGATTCGCAGCTCGGCGATCCGCGCGTGCATGACATCAAGAATTATATCCTGCGGGGCAAGCTGTGGGAGGCCTTCACGGCCGAGAACTCGCCCGTGCTGCTGATCGACGAGATCGACAAGGCGGATATCGAGTTTCCCAACGATCTGTTGCTCGAACTCGACCGCATGGAATTTTACGTCTACGAAACCCGTGAAACGGTGAAGGCGCTGCATCGCCCGGTCGTCTTTATCACCTCGAACAACGAGAAAGAGTTGCCCGACGCTTTTCTGCGGCGCTGTTTCTTCCACTACATCCGCTTCCCCGACGCCGAGACGATGGCGCGCATCGTCGGCGTGCATTTCCCGAATCTCAAAAAGGACTTGCTGCGGCAGGCGCTGGCCGCCTTTTACGATATTCGCGAAGTGCCGGGCTTGAAGAAGAAGCCCTCGACCTCGGAGCTGCTCGACTGGCTCAAGCTCCTGGTCATCGAGGACATTCCGCCCGAGGCGCTGAAAGGCACCGACAACAAGGCGATTTTGCCGCCGCTCTACGGCGCCCTCGTCAAGAACGAGCAGGATGTGCACCAGTTCGAGCGGTTGCTGTTCATGGCCAAGCGCAACAAGTAGAGGCGGGCATGTTCGGATTGGGCGGCGCCAGGAATACGGGCTTCGAGGCTCCGGTGACGGCCGCCGGCATGCTGGCGGCAAGCGCCGGCGATTTCTATCAATGGTGCACGCAGCGCGCATCGTCCGAGCAGCGCGGCTTCGCCCACGGTTACGTCACCGGCCTGATCAATGCCATGCTGGTCTGGGCGGACGATCTGCCGGCGCACATGAAAATCCGGCGCCCGACGGATTTCTCCTACGACAAGTTTCTCGAATTGTTCAGCTCATGTTTGCAATCGGATCCGGCGCGCGCCGCGATGCCGGCCGGCTTGCTGCTGATCGACATTTTCCTTGAACATCATCGTGCCGCGCAGTCCGCGCCGGGCGCCGCCTAGGATTTAGCCATGTTCACCCAGCTCTTCTATGAGCTTCGCAAAGTCAACGTCCCGGTTTCGCTGAAGGAATACCTGACGCTGATGGAAGCGATGCGCGCCGGAATCGCCGAGTACAGCGTCGATGATTTCTACTATCTCTCGCGCTCGGCGCTGGTGAAGGACGAGCGCAATCTCGACAAATTCGACCGCGTCTTCGGTCACGTCTTCAAGGGCCTCGATACGCTCGCCGATCTGTTCAGCGTGCGCAATATTCCGGAAGAATGGCTGCGCAAGATGGCCGAACTGCATCTGTCCGACGAAGAGAAGAAGCAGATCGAGGCGATGGGCGGCTGGGAAAAGCTCATGGAGGAGCTGAAAAAACGCCTCGCCGAGCAGAAGGGCCGGCACCAGGGCGGCAACAAGTGGATCGGCACCGCCGGCAAGTCGCCCTACGGCGCCTACGGTTACAATCCCGAGGGCGTGCGCATCGGCCAAGAAGGCGGGCGGAATTCCAGCGCCGTCAAGGTTTGGGACAAGCGCGATTTCCGGAATCTCGACGACCGTGTCGAACTCGGCACGCGCAACATCAAGGTCGCGCTCCGCCGCCTGCGGCGCTGGGCGCGCGAGGGCACGCCGGACGAGCTCGATCTCGACGGTACGATCAAGGAAACGGCCAAGCATGGCTGGCTCGATCTCCAGATGCGGCCGGAGCGGCACAATCGCGTCAAGGTCTTGCTGTTTTTCGACGTCGGCGGCTCGATGAGCCCGCATGTCCAGGTGTGCGAGGAACTATTCTCGGCGGCGCGCACCGAGTTCAAGCACCTCGAATATTTCTATTTCCACAATTGTCTCTACGACCATGTGTGGAAGGACAACCGGCGGCGCTACACGGATCCGATCCAAACCTGGCGGGTGCTGCACACCTTCGGGCACGACTACAAGGTGATTTTCGTCGGCGACGCCTCGATGAGCCCTTATGAGGTCATGATGCCGGGGGGCAGCGTCGAGTATTGGAACGAGGAGGCGGGCGAGGTCTGGCTGCGCCGGGTCACCGACACCTATCCGCATTCGGTGTGGCTCAACCCGGTTCCCGCCAAGCACTGGGACTATACGCCTTCGATCGGCATCGTCGAAAAGCTGTTCGAGAACCGCATGTTCGAGCTAACCCTCGATGGCCTCGACCGCGCGATGCGCGAGCTCAGGCGATAGCGGTTTCCGGCCGCTATTTGAGTCCCAACGAACGCATCGCGTCGTTCCGGTAGCGGCTCAGAACTTCCTCGCGCCGGAGCGGATCGGTCTCGTCCGTGAACGACACCAGGTACTGCAGAAGCAGGTCGAGCTTCACGTCGGTCTTGAGCCAGTCGAAACTCGGCACCAGGCTGTTGGAGCGCGGCGCGATCAATTGCGACAGCAGGAAGCGGAAGAAGCCGTCGAGCGCGAACTCTCCGAGCTGCAGGCCGCCGACCGCGAGATGCAGGCCTTCCGAGCCTTTCTTGTCGGCCTCGCCGAAGAAAACCGGATACCAGTTTTCCGTGCCGAAGCGCGTCGCATGCAGGATGATGATGCCGGAATCGAGCACGCCGATCAGATCGGGATGCGAGCCGACGCCGAATTCGCGCGCGATCTTCGTATATTCGGCGATCAGCGCCTCGAAGGACATGCCGGATTTGTAGGCGAACAGCGCGCCGAAGGTATGGCGCATCGTCGGCCGGCCGCTGAACGGATCGAATGAGGCCGGCTTGGCCAGCGACTTGACTTGGGCGATTTTCTCGAACGCGGCGCGCAAGTCGCCTAGCGTCAGGGTCGACTTCACTTCAATGACGCCCGAAACATAGTCGGTTGGATAGATCGCGGACCGTTCGGACGCCAAGTAGAGCGGGCTGGCCAGCAAATCGTAAATGACGATGTCGCACTGGCGCGTCACTTTGTCGAGCGGATCGACGAGAACGCCGGCACCCACGCCGTAGCGCTTCGGCAGATAGTCGCCGAGAAACATCCGCAGGATACGCGAAATGTCATGCGTGACCGGCCCGCCGTTCTGGGCCATGTAGTTCTTGACGAAATCCTGGCGCAACTTCTTGCCGGCCTGGCGGAACATGTCGGCGCGGGTTGGGATCGGCGGCTGCGGCAATTGCGTCGGTGTCTGCGCGACTGAGTTCGCCGTGCTTTGCGTCGATCTGGCTGCATTCGCTGTCGAAGAAACCGCTTGGCCCGGTGCTGGCGGCGTTCGAACCGGTGCGATACCGACCGGCGGCGCTGCCGCATTGGCCGGCCGGGGCGATACCATTTGAGCCGGTGGGGGCGTCACGGGCTGTTCCAATTGCGCAATGGGCGCGGTGGGCCGGGCTGGCGCGGCGACAGGTGGCGCTGCCTGGGGCATTTCCGCAGCAATGAGCGCGGCCTTGATTTCCGCGGCGGTCGGCTGCTGCGTCGATTGGGTTTGCCTTAACGCCGGCGCTTCCGCTTCCGGCGTGGCATTCGGTGCGGGAGCTTGCGCGATCGGCGGCTTGGCTCGATCCGTACCAAAGAACGGCCGGCGGGTCTGTGCCGTGCTGGCGTTCGGTGCCGGCGGCGTCTTGTTGTTGCCAGCAACCAACGCGCTGCCTTGTTTTTCTTGCCTTAGTGACCGCATTCCAAGAACCCCTATGCTAACCGATGCTTCTCAACCGAATAATCGTTCGTCAGCCGCTTCGCGCTAGAAACGACGCGATGCCGGCTGGCCATCGATCCAATAGCCAGCAACGGCTGGCCATCCGCCGCTGTCCAAACCGAATCGCAACAATAGGGGGCTAACGATTGAAATAAGTTAATTGGTGTCGTTAACGCTTCGACGAGTTCGTTTTATTGCGCACAAAAAGTCGATTGTTATTCGCGGCGCAATTTTTAAATTTATTATTTTAAAACAATTGTTTAAATATATTTTTTCATCTGAAATATTGAAATGACTGTAAGCTGGCTGGAGCACGGTTGAGTGCCCCAGCCTCGTGCTTCTTCAACACGCAGCCGATCAAGCCTTGGCCATCGCAATTTTCAAATTGGCATCGAGCTTGTCGAGGAACTTCGTCGTCGTCAGCCATTTTTGATCGGGACCGATGAGGAGCGCCAAATCCTTGGTCATGTCGCCGCCTTCAACGGTGTCGATGCAGACCTTCTCTAGAGTCTCCCCAAATCGGGTGACGTCGGGCGTTCCATCCATACGTCCCCGGAAACCGAGTCCCCGCGTCCAAGCAAATATCGAGGCGATGGGATTGGTCGAGGTTTCGCGGCCCTTTTGGTGCTCGCGATAGTGGCGCGTCACCGTGCCGTGCGCGGCTTCGGCTTCGATCGTCTTGCCGTCGGGCGTCATCAGCACGGACGTCATCAGGCCAAGCGAGCCGAATCCCTGGGCGACCGAATCGGATTGAACGTCGCCGTCGTAATTCTTGCACGCCCAAACGAAACCGCCAGCCCATTTCAGCGAGGCCGCCACCATGTCGTCGATCAAGCGGTGCTCATAGGTGATGCCGGCCGCTTTGTATTTCGCGGCATATTCCTTGTCGAAGATGTCCTGAAAGATGTCCTTGAAGCGGCCATCGTAGATCTTGAGAATCGTGTTCTTGGTCGAGAGGTAGACCGGAAACTTCCGTTGCAGGCCGAAATTCAAGCAGGTGCGCGCGAAGTCGCGGATCGAATCGTCGAGATTGTACATGGCGAGCGCCACGCCGCTGCCCGGAAAAGCGAAGACCTCCTTCTCGATCTTCTTGCCGTCCTCGCCCTCGAACTTGATGGTGAGCTTGCCCTTGCCGGGAACGATGAAATCCGTGGCGCGATACTGGTCGCCGAAGGCGTGACGGCCGACAACGATCGGCTGCGTCCAGCCCGGCACAAGTCGCGGCACGTTCTTGCACACGATCGGTTCGCGGAAAATCGTGCCGCCGAGAATATTGCGGATCGTGCCGTTCGGCGATTTCCACATTTCCTTGAGGCCGAATTCCTTGACGCGGCCTTCGTCGGGCGTGATCGTCGCGCATTTGACGCCGACGCCGTATTTCCGGATCGCCTCGGCGGATTCGATTGTGACCTTGTCGCTCGTGGCGTCGCGATGCTCGACGCCGAGGTCGTAGTATTTTAGATCGATATCAAGATAGGGAAGGATCAGCTTTTCCTTGATGTATTTCCAGATGATGCGCGTCATCTCGTCCCCGTCGAGATCGACGACAGGGGTTTTCACCTTGATTTTGGCCATTTGAGGGAATCCATCCGATTGAAGAAATTCCGCGCGCGCGACAGCGCGCCGCGAAGCCTGTGGAACTTACCGGGTCAGGCGCGAAACTGGCAAGAGCGGGTTCGCCGCAGGCGGGGAAGTTAGGCCTTGTGGAGCTGGAACGTCTTGGCGTTTGGCGCGAGCGCTTCGAGGCGCTGCAAGACGGCTTCGACCGTGCCATGGCGCTCGAACAGCTTCAGATGGCCCGGCGTCATGAAGCCCTCGTCGACGATGCGGGCCATGAGTTCGAACAATTCGGTCCAATAGCCGCCGATATCGGCGATGATGACCGGGCGGTTGTGCAGTTCGAGCTGCTTCCAGGTCAGAATTTCGAAGGTCTCGTCCAAGGTTCCGAGGCCGCCCGGCATGATGACAAACGCGTCGGAAATTTCCGCCATCTTGGCCTTGCGCTCATGCATCGAGTTCGACGACGAAGAGCTGGTCGATTCCGCGATGACCGACTTCGCTTTGATCGAGGTGGTGCGGAATGATTCCGATCACGCGACCGCCGGCGGCGACCGCGGCGTCGGCGAGATACCCCATATTTCCGGCGCGACCGCCGCCATAGACCACGGTGATGCCGCGTTCGGCCATGCCGCGGCCTAGGGCTTCGATCGCTGCGCGGTAGGTGGGATTGGCGCCCGTGCGCGAGCCGCAATAGACGCAAACGGAGAGTTTCTTGTTCATCGCCCTTAGATAATAAGATGTCGTAAGAACTTAGTTAACTGGGCCCCGCTTTGGCTAGAATTGTTACGCTTAGTCAAGGAATTATTGCCCCATCACAGTTCCGTGATGGAGGATGGCTTAAGGCTGGCAGGTGTTTGGTCTTTGGGGCAGAGTGCCCGCGCTGTGGCTCGTTCCCGGGATGGGCGGCGGTATCAACTAGGAGGAAGGAATGACAATGAGATTTCGTTTTATCGTTACGATCGGCATGCTCGGCGCGGCGATGGCTGTGGCACAGATCGGTCCGGCTCTGGCCGGCGAGGGAGCCGCCGCCATCGCCGAACGTCAGGCACTGATGAAGTTGCAGGGTGGCAATATGAGCGCCATCAGTCTCGCCATCAATTCGGGCGATGTCGCGCGGTTGAAGCAGGTTGAAGGGAACGCACGTGCTCTCGCCGCATCGGGCGGCGTAGTTTCAACCATGTTTCCCAAGGGCTCGGATGCCAAGGCCGGCAAGACCGCCGCGCTGCCGGCGGTCTGGGATAAGCCGGCCGATTTCAAGAAGGCGGGCGATGCATTGAGCACAGAAGCCGCGGCGCTTGCCGAGCTGCTGAAAGCGGGTGATTTGGATAAAGCGAAGTCGCAGTTCGGCCGCGTCGGCGCGGTCGGTTGCGGCGGCTGTCACAACGCCTATCGCGCGAAAACGAACTAGATTTTCTCGCTTGCATTGAGAGAGGCGCGGCGGAACAATTCCGCCGCGTTTCTTTTTGCGTGCGGTTTCGATCAGCGAGGGCGGCGATGTGGCGCTTGATCAAATGGGTCGTCGGCGCGGGTGCCATCGCCGCAATCGGCGTGCTGGGCGTGGCGATCTGGCAAGGCCAACGCCCCATTCCGGAGCTGCTAAAAATGCCAGCCGCGGATGCCAAGCGCGGCGCCTATCTTCTCCATGCCGGCGGTTGCATCGCCTGCCACACCGAACCGGAAACCTTGAAAGCGGAAGGCCCCATCCTGGGCGGCGGCCACGCGTTGAAGACTCCGTTCGGCACGTTCTATGGGCCAAACATCACCAAGGATCCGGTGCACGGAATCGGCAAGTGGTCCGACGCCGAGTTCGTGCAGGCGTTTCGCGCCGGACGCTCGCCGACCGGGCACAATTATTTTCCGGCCTTTCCCTATGTATCCTTTGCCGCATTGAACCCGCAGGATCTGATCGACATCCGCGCCCACATCATGGAGCTGCCGGCGGTTGCCAAGCCGAGCAAGCCGCATGAGCTCGGGCTGATCTACCGTTGGCGATTTCGGGCTGACCTTTTGGAAGTGGCTGTTTTTTTCGCCCGGCGTTTATGTCGCCGACCCGGCAAAATCCGCCGAATGGAATCGCGGCGCTTACCTGGTGAACCATCTCGGCCATTGCAGCGAGTGCCACACGCCGCGGAATTTGCTCGGCGGCTTTCGGCGCAGCCTGCACCTTGCCGGTTCGGCCGACGGACCCGAAGGCGGGATCATCCCGAACATCACGCCCGACAACGACACCGGCATCGGCAAATGGACCGAGGCGCAGATCGTCGATCTGCTCAAATCGGGCATGACGCCGGACAGCGACTTCGTCGGCGGCGCCATGACCGAAGTCGTCACCTTCGGCACGAGCAAGCTCAGCGACGCCGACTTGAAGGCGATGGCGGTCTATTTGAAATCGATCAAGCCGATCGCGAACAAAGTCGAAAAGAAGAAATAACCCGATCTTACAAGGGCTGGGCGGCGGGGCTCGCGATCGGCTCGTGCGCGGACGCTGCCGATCCGGATGCCGGCGGTGGCTTGACCCGGAACCACGCGGCATAAAGCGTCGGCAGGAAAACCAGCGTCAGCAAGGTCGCAACGGCAAGGCCGCCCATCACGGCATAGGCCATGGGCCCCCAGAACACCGTGGGCGCGATCGGGATCATGCCGAGAATCGCGGCGCCGGCCGTGAGCAAAATCGGCCGCATGCGATGATGGGTCGCGCTGATGATGGCGTCCCAGGGATGCTCGCCGTCGGCGACGTGCCGGTCGATCTGCACGATCAGGATGACGGAGTTCCGGATCACCATGCCGGTCAGCGAAAAAATCCCGAGTATCGCGATGAAGCCCATCGGCGCATCCGCCAGCAGCAGCGCGCCGGCGACGCCGATCAACGCCAGCGGCGCCGTGCACAGGACCAGGATCAGGCGCTGGACACTGTGTAGCTGGATCATCAGCACGGTGACGATCAGGAACATCACGAGCGGAAAAACCGCGTAGATGCTCTGTTGCGCAATCGCGCTTTCCTCGATGACGCCGCCGGCGACGGCATGGTAGCCGGGCGGCAGCTTGCCGCGGAACTCCGCCAGGCTTGCCTGCATTTGTTTTACCACCGTGGCGGCCTGGATGCCGGGCGCGAGTTCGGCCTGCACGGTCACGGTCGGGCTACGCTGGCGGCGCCATATGAGGGGCGGTTCAAGCTCGTAGGACAACGTCGCAACCTGGCTGAGCGGCATGCTGCGGCCGTCGGGCAAGCCGAAGGTAAGATGGCGGAGCGTGTCGAGATTGGCGCGTTCCTCGGGAACGGCGCGGCCGACGACGCCGATCAAGTAAGTCGATTCGCGAATGAACGTGATGTTGGTGCCGCTCAAGATCGCGTTGATATTGGTGGCCAGGGATTGCGAGCTGACGCCGAGAATTCGAGCCTTGTCCTGGTCGACGTGGAGACGCACGACTTTCGCCGGCTCGTACCAGTCGAGGTGGATGTTGTGCGCGCTCGGGTTGCGGCTCAGCACCTCGGCGAAGGCGGCAGCGAGCTCGCGGACTTTGTCGAGATCGGGCCCGCTGACCCGATATTTGACCGGCCAGCCCACCGGCGGCCCGAGCTCGAGCGCACTGACGCGGCCGATAACCTGATCGAAATCCGCCGCCAACGCCGCCTCGAGGCGCGCGCGCAGGCGTTCGCGCTCGCGCGGCCCTTTGGTGACGATGACAAGTTGGGCGAAGAAATCGTTCGCCAATTGCTGGTCGAGCGACAGGTAGAACCGCACCGCGCCCTGGCCGATATAGGTGCTCCAATGTTCGATATCGCGATCGCCCGCCAGCAGCTTTTCGAACCGATCGACGTGCTCGCGTGTCCCCACGATCGAACCGCCCTGCGGTAGCGACAGATTGACCAAGAGCTCCGGCCGGTCGGAAGCGGGAAAGAATTGCTGCTGCACGAAATTCATACCGACGGCCGACAGCACGAAGAGGCCCGCCGATGCGGCGAGGACGGAGTAGCGCCGTCTGAGGCAGAAGCCGAGCATGCGGCGGAAGGCCCGGCCGCTGCGGGATTGCCCAAGCACGACATGCTTCATTTCCCGCGGCAGAACAAGCACCCCGGTCAACGGCGTGAACAGCACCGCGACCAGCCACGAAACCACAAGCGCGATCGCGACGACGACAAACAGCGTGAAGCAATATTCGCCGGCGCCGCTGCGCGCGAACCCGACGGGCACGAAACCGGCAACGGTCACGAGCGTGCCGGTCAGCATGGGAAACGCCGTCGAGCTGTAGGCAAAGGTCGCCGCCCTGATCCTGTCCCAGCCTTCTTCGAGTTTCTTGATCATCATCTCGACCGCGATCATGGCGTCATCGACGAGCAGCCCGAGGGAAATAATCAACGCGCCGAGCGAAACGCGCTGCAGGCTGATCCCGAGCAGATCCATGAAAACGAACGTGACGGCGAGAACGATCGGGATCGCGATCGCGACGACGATACCGGGCCTCCAGCCGAGGCTCAGGAAACTCACCGCGAGCACGATGGCGATCGCCTCCAGCAATCCCGTGGTGAATTCGCCGACCGCCTTGTCGACGACATGAGGCTGGTTGGCGACAACGTTTGCGTCGATCCCGATCGGCAGTTCGTGCGTCAAATCGGCAATGCGCCGCTTGATGTTGGCGCCGAGGCCGAGCGCGTCGCCGTTCTTAACCATCGATATCGCCAGGCCGATGGCGGGCTGGCCGTTGTAGCGGAACAGGGGTTGCGGCGGATCGACGTACGCGCGCTTGACTTGCGCCACGTGGCCCAGGCGAAAGAAGCGTTTGTTGAACCGGAAATTGAGCGCTTTGAGACTTTCCTCGGACGCGAATTCGCCGCTGACGCGAATCGTGATTTTCTCCGCCGCGGCGTCGATCGTGCCCGCGGGTACGACGGCGTTTTGCGCCCGCAGCGTGTTGACGATCTCGTCGATATCGACGCCCAAGCTCGCCAGTTGCTTGGTCGAGAATTCAAGATAAATCTTCTCATCCTGCACGCCGATGAGATCGACCTTGGCGACATCGGAAATGCGCAGCATTTCGGCGCGCACTTTTTCGACCTGATCGCGCAGCTCCCGGTGGCTGAAGCCGTCGGCGGTGAACGCGTAAATGACGCTGTATGTGTCGCCGAATTCGTCGTTGAAAAACGGGCCACTGACGCCGGTTGGCAGGGTGTTGGCGATGTCGCCCACCTTTTTCCGCACTTGATACCAGATATCCGGCACCTCCGAGGCGCGCGTCGAATCCTTGAGGTTGACGAAGACCAAGGATTCGCCGGGCTTGGTGTAGCTGCGCAGGTAATAGAGCGACGGCGTTTCCTCGAGTTTCTTCTCGATGCGGTCGGTAATCTGCTGCAGGGTTTCGGCGGCCGTGGCGCCCGGCCAAAGCGTCTTCACGACCATGAGCTTCATGGTGAAGGGCGGGTCTTCTTCGCGGCCGAGCTTGAAATAGGAGAATGCGCCGCCGATCGTGCAGATGACCATCAGATAGATGATGAAGCTGCGGTGATCCAAGGCCCATTGCGAAAGGTTGAAATCGGCTCATTTGGCCGCGCCCTCGTTGAGGCGAACCTTCTGGCCTTCGCGCAGTTTGTTGACGCCGGCGGTGACGACAATGTCGCCCGGCGCCAGGCCGCTGGCTATGACGATGCGGTCCGTTTCATAGCGCAGGACCGCGACCGGACGCAGGACGACCGAGGAACTGCTGCGCACATAGAGCCAAACCGCCGGCGACGAGTTCTTCTGGAATAGCGCCGTCGCCGGCAGCACGATCACCGGCTCGCTGGTTATTCGGATGCGGCCGATCACGCTGCTGCCGAGGCGAAATTCAGCCGGCGGATCCTTGAGCGCAACCTTGACCGTGTAGGTGCGCGTGACAGGATCGGCGACCGGCGAGACTTCGCGCACCGTCCCTGCCGCCACGACCGATGGGTCGGCCAGCAGCGACACTTCGACCGTAAGGTTGGTCGGCGGCGTCCGCATGCCACCTTCGGCGAGCGCAAACACGGCGTCGATAATTTTCGGTTGCGCCAGCTTGACCACGACTTGCCCGACATTGACCACCTGGCCGGGCTCGGCGCCGACGGCGGTGACGATGCCGTCCCAATCGGCGCGCAGCACCGTGTAAGAGAGTTGGTCGCGCGCGAGATTCAAATTGGCGCGCGCCGATTGGAGCTTGGCTTCCGTGGAGCGCAGGTTGCGAATCGCCTCCTCGTGGCGCGCTTGGGTCGTGTTGCCGGTCTGCAAGAGCTGGCGCTGGCGTCCCTCCGCCGAACTCGCCTCGGTAAAGCTGGCTTCCGCCGAACCGACATCGGCTTCGGCCGCGCGCAAGCGGTTGCGAAAATCCTGATCGTCGAGGCGCGCCAGCACGTCGCCCTTCTTGACGAGGGCGCCGATTTCGGCACTGCGGGCAACGATCTTGCCGCCGACCTGGAATCCGAGATCGCTTTCGAATCGCGCGCGAATGTCGCCGATCGCTTGCCGGCTGTCGTCGATCGCCCGCAGGGCGACGACGGTCGTGCGAACGGGCCGAATTTCCACCGCCTTCTGTGCCGGCGGCGTTTCCTCGCAACCGGCAAGCCCGAGCGCGACGAGCGCCAGCCAATATCCAATCTTCATATTTCGAAACTTTGCATTGCCGTGATCGTTGCCTCCCATGCCGAATATTGTCCCAAATCGCGGCCACGGTCCATGGCTCGCGCACTGCGACCTTTCGCGTCCGGTCGAAGATTGATAGACAATGACGATGTCAGGGAGTGGATCATGTCGGATGGCGATGAAATCGTGCTCGGTGCGGCCGGTGGGCAACCGGTTTTCATGCTGCCGCGGATGGCGAACCGCCATGGATTGATTGCCGGCGCAACGGGCACCGGCAAGACCGTATCGTTGCGCATCATCGCGGAGCAAATGTCCGCGATCGGCGTGCCGAGCTTCGTCGCCGACGTGAAGGGCGATATTGCCGGAATGGCGCGGCCCGGCAATCCGCATCCCAAGATCGCCGATCGCGTGAAGACGCTCGGCCTGCAAGGCTTCGACTACCGCGCGGCGCCGGTCGCGTTCTGGGATGTCTTCGGCGAACGCGGCCATCCGTTCCGCGCCACCGTGTCGGAGCTTGGCCCGCTGCTGCTATCGCGGCTCCTCGGCCTGTCGGACATTCAAGAGGCCGTGCTCTACGTCGCGTTCAAAGTCGCCGGACGACAACGGACTGTTGTTGCTCGATCTGAAAGATCTTCAATCGATGCTCGCCTTCATCGACCAGAAACGCGCCGAAATCGAGCAGCACTACGGCAAGGTGGGGCAAGGCTCGATTGCCGCCATCCAGCGCGGGCTGCTGGTCCTCGAGCAAGAAGGCGCCGATAAGTTTTTCGGCGAGCCCGTCGTCTCGCTTGGCGATTTGATGCGCACCGACGCCAACGGCCGGGGCGTCGTCAACATCTTGGCGGCCGAGCGGCTCGTCAACAAGCCGAAACTGTATTCGACCGTTTTGCTATGGCTGTTGTCCGAATTGTGGGAGCAACTTCCCGAGGTCGGCGATGTCGACAAGCCGAAAATTCTGTTCTTCTTCGACGAAGCGCATCTTCTGTTCAACGATGCGCCGAAGCCGCTGCTGGAAAAAATCGAGCAGGTGACGCGGCTGATTCGTTCGAAGGGTGTTGGCGTTTATTACGTCACCCAGAATCCGATCGACGTGCCGGATATCGTCCTGGGCCAGCTCGGCAACCGTGTGCAGCACGCGCTGCGGGCGTTCACGATTCGCGACCAGAAAGCGGTCAAGGCGGCAGCGGAAACTTTCCGCATCAATCCCAAGCTTGATGTCGAAACGACGATCACGGAGCTTGGAGTGGGCGAGGCGCTCGTTTCGACGCTCGATGCCAAAGGCACGCCCACGCCAGTGGAAAAAGTTTTGATCCGGCCGCCGGAATCGCGGCTCGATGTCATCAGCGATGCCGAGCGCGGCGCGGTGATGGCGGCGAGCGCGGTCGCGCAGAAATATTCGCAGTCCGTCGATCGCGAAAGCGCCTATGAAATGTTGACCGGCCGCAACGCCGCGCCGCCGCCGGCCGAGGCCGCGGGCGCGCCGCCGACCGCGCCGGCACAGGCGCCGGATGCGAAGCGTCCGCAAATTTTCCAGCGCCAGGACAACAGCGGCGGCATCGGCGGAATGCTGGGCAGCATCTTCGGAGGATCGGCCGGACCCGGCGGGCGCCGCCGCGAAGGCATCGGCGAAGCCTTCGCCAAGAGCACGGCGCGCGCCGTTGGCTCGCAGGTCGGGCGGGCGATCGTGCGCGGCGTTCTAGGCAGTATTTTGAAGCGTTAAGACCGGCCGGCGCGAAATTTTCGCGTCTTAACCGCTGGTTTATCCCCCTTTCATCTCTTGTTAACCAAGAATGGAGCGGTTTTCGTAGTTAACGTACCGTGAATGGGTTGCAACCGCGCTAATGTTTCGTTTTATAACTGCATTCGACCCCGGATGAAAAAACCGGGTCTAAGAAAAAGTCGCATGCGTCAAGGATGGAAAAAATGGGCCGCTTCGAAAACGGAGAGCAGTCGGCTGCCGTGAAAATCTGGGTGCCGGCTCGCGCAAGAACGAGCAGCATTCGCGATCTCACTCATTCGCAACTCCGCGGCATCGCCATCGGCATCGTCGCCGGCTTGGCGATCGGTTTTGCGGCTACGGCGGAGACCGGTCATCCGGCGTTGGACGCCAGCGCCGACGCCGCGTCTTATGTCGAAGTAAGGCGCTTGCCGGAACAAGCCGAGTCGAAAGCCAGCTACGCAATCGAGGCGCTTCGGGATTCGGCGCACATCATGCGCATCAAGGCGCGCGGCGCGATTTCGCGCGGCGCCTTGGCCGAGGCCGAATCCTATCTCGACGAAGCCGGCGAACTCGACCCGGAAGCGCCGATGCTGCCAGTGCTGCGCCGCCTCATCGACCTATCGAAGAGCCGGCTGGAAATGGGTTGAGGCGCGCTTAAGTCGAAAGCGCGCGCTCGACCCAATCGAGCCGATCCTGGCCCCACCACATTTGCGCGCCGACGAAAAAAGTCGGCGCGCCGAACACGCCGCGGGCGACCGCGGTTTCGGTTCGGGCCTTGAGTTCATCCTTGATGGCCGGCGACTGGATGCCGGCGGTATAGGCCAGTGCGTCTAATCCGGCCCGGGACAGAGTTTCTCCGATCACGGCGATGTCGCCCATGTTGAGGGCGTCGCGCCAGATCGCATTAAACATGATTTCCGAGTAGTGCGGCAGCTCGCCGCGCGCTTCGGCCACGAGCGCGCCGCGCATCAGCGGCAGCGTGTTCAAGACGAAGTGCGGATTGCGGCGGAGCGGCACGCCATAACGCGCTGCGAAATTTCCGAGATCGATGAACATCCAATCGCCCTTGGCCTTGATGTTGGCGGGCGAATGGCTGCCAATCGCCTTGAACACGGCGCCGAGCAGAATCGGGCGCCAAAGAATTTCGGCGCCGGTGTCGCGTGCAATGCGTTGAAGCTCAAAGAAAGCGAGATGCGAGGCGGGGCTGCCATAGTCGAAAAAAAACTCGACGGACTTTGCCATTGCCGGTCTCCGCTCACCAAGGCTCGGCCCAAGGCCGCAAGTCGGATTCGAACGTCCAGGCATTGCGCGGTTGGGTATGAATTCGCCAATAGTGTTCGGCGATCGCCTCGGGATCGAGCAGAGCGTCGCGGCCTTTGCGCTCGGCGTAAAGATCGGGGCGGCTCTCGCGGATGAACGCCGTGTCGATCGCGCCGTCGATGACGACATGCGCGACGTGAATGCCCCGGGGCCCGAGCTCGCGCGCCATCGATTGCGCAAGCGCGCGCTTCGCGTGCTTGCCGCCGGCGAAAGCGGCATAGCCGACACCGCCGCGCAGACTGGCGGTCGCGCCGGTAAAAAGAATGGTGCCGCGCCCGCGGTCAAGCATGGCCTTTGCCGCCTCGCGTCCGACGAGGAACGCGCCCATGGCGCACATTTCCCACACTTTGAAATAAACTCGCGCCGTCGTCTCGGCGATTGGGAAGCGGACATTGCCGCCGACATTGTAAACGCACACCTCGATCGGCGCGATGTCACGCTCGATCGCGGCGAAGAGCGCCAACACTTGGTCTTCGCGCCGTGCATCGCTGCCATAGGCATGGGCAACGCCCCCCTCGGCACGTATTGCAGTCACGAGCGGTGTCAGCTTGTCGGCATTACGCCGGGTGACACAGGCAATATATCCTTCGCGCGCAAAGCGTCGGGCAATCGCACCGCCCGTATAGTCGCCTGCGCCAACAACCAGGATCGCCTTGCCTTTTGGGCTCATTCGATCAGGCTCCCCAAGGGCTGGTAAGAATTGCAACTGAGCTGTGCGAATTTGTGAGGACCGTTAAGCAAAAATGTCCTAGTTCGTAACCATTTCTTGCATTTGCAGCGACGGCGCTTGCCAGTAGAATATGGCACAAAGAAAGGCAGCAATCGTCATCAGATCGCCTTTTTCCATAATCATAATATGAACAAGAATAGTTACTGGGCACAACAGCTCAGAGTGGGCAGGGTGGACGGATTGAATAGCATCGGGAACCGAAATCGGCGGCAAGTGCTTGCCGGGACCGCGGCGGCTGCGCTTGCGGGACTGTTGGGATTTCCCGCTCTCGCGCACGCGGTGCGGTTGAGTGCGCGATCCGAACCTTTCAGCGCGGCAGGCCTTGTGGATGCGGCGCAGGCCTTGGCGCGCGCGCCGTTTTCCGAAGCCGCTGTAAAGCTCCCGGCCTTTGTCGATCGTATCGACTATGACACGTTTCGCGATATTCGATTTCGCGTGGACCAGGCACTGTGGCAAGAGCCGGACTCGACGTTCTCGGCGCAATTTTTTCATTTGAGCTCGATCTACAAGCGCCCCGTCCATATTTTTGAGGTCAGCGAAGGCGCCGCGCGCGAGATATTGTTCGAGCCGGCTTTGTTCGACTACGGCAAGTTTCGTTTCGATGAAACCGCGCCCGAAACCTTGGGATTTGCCGGCTTTCGCCTGCACCATCCAATCAACCGGCCCGACTATGCCGACGAGGTGGCGGTCTTTCTTGGCGCGAGCTATTTCCGCTCATTGGGCCGCGATCAAAATTTCGGACTATCGGCGCGCGGCCTCGCGATCGACACCGCGCTGCCGACCGGGGAGGAGTTCCCGTATTTTCGTAACTTTTACTTGGAGCGGCCGCGACCTGGCGCAACGCAGGTCACCCTGCATGCACTGCTCGATAGCAAGAGCGTGACCGGTGCTTATAAATTCGTCATAGCGCCCGGCAGCAATACGGTGATCGACGTTTCGGCGTCGTTGTTTGCCCGCCGCAAGGTGGAGCGTCTCGGCCTGGCGCCGCTTACTTCGATGTTCTTGCATGGCGCCACCTCGCCGGGGCGGGCGGACGATTTCCGGCCGCACGTGCATGATTCCGAAGGTCTCAGCATCTGGCACGGCTCCGGCGAATGGGTCTGGCGCCCCCTCGGCAATCCCAAGCGGTTGCGCCTCAGTGTATTCGGGGACCAAGCGCTGCGTGGCTTCGGGCTAAGCCAGCGCAGCCGCGAGTTCCGCGACTATCTCGATCTCGAATCGCGCTACGAACGCCGGCCAAGCGTGTGGGTCGAGCCGATCGACGGATTCGCCCGGGGCGCCATTTGGCTGGTTGAAATTCCGACGGATTCCGAAATAAATGACAATATCGTGGCATTCTGGATGCCGTCGAGCTTGCCCGAGCCGGGTGCCCGCATCGATATTGCCTATCGGCTTCATTGGGGCGGAATGGCGCCGCTCCGGCCAAGCGTTGCTCAGGTTTCGGCCACAAGGGTCGGGCGGGGCGGCATTGCCGGTCGGCCAAGCGATGGCGTTTTGCGCAAATTCATTATCGAATTTGCCGGAGCATCGCTCGATGCAATTCCGGACCTCCAGAAGGTCGAACCGGTCATTACGGCGTCCGAAGGCAAGGTCCTCAATGCGGTTATCCAAAAGCTGCCCCAGGCCGCGTCATGGCGTCTCACCTTTGATTTTCGGCAGGAAGGGTCTCGACCCAAGGAATTGCGAGCCCATCTAAAACTCGGTGCCGAAATTCTTACCGAAACATGGAGTTACCAGTGGAACATATGAAGCGAGCGCAAAGCGCGAGGACCCGCCGGTTGCCGGTGGATACCGCTCGGCGGCTGCGGACGTTCCTGTTTCAGTTCCAGGTTAGCGACGAAATCGAGCAGAAGCGGTTGATTCGCCGGTTCGCAGCAACGAACGCGACGGCGGAGGGCGCTCTGCAACAAGCTGAAATTGCAACGGCGGCATGGTTCGCCGATTTGCTTGGCTTGAAAAATCAAGAATTCGGACTTGAGCGGCTGCTCGCGGCCGGGCGCTTGGCTTGGCTTTCGATCCAGGGCGCCAAGACGTGGCCCGGCCTGTTCTTGGCCGACAATGTACCGGTTGCACTGGTCGCCGCCATGCGGCGCGCCTGGCCCATGCCGACGCCGATGGTTCTAAGATCGCCGATGCCGGTGGCCAGTCTCGATCCAGTCACGCTGCCCGCGCCGGCGCTGTTTGGGCGTCAGCGGACGCGGCCCCACGCTGCCTAAGCTGTTCGGCGACGGCTCATGAGTGGTGTCAACGGCCCGGACATCGTCATCTGGCTACGCCGTGCCGCACTTGGTCTCCTGACGGCGCTTACGACAGGCTGGGCCACGGCGCAATTGGCGACGGTCCTTGCCGGCAATCATGGCCTTGGCTGGCTGGAAATCGTGCTTCTGGCGCTCTTCGTCGCCTGTTTTCTGTGGATAGCCTTTTCCTTTTGGGCGGCGATTGCCGGATTTCTCATGCTGTCGCTTGGCCTGCCGCAGCCCGGCTTGCGCTGGCCGGATCCGGCAATGATGGCAAAGCCGCCACAGAGCCGTTCGGCTATTGTCATGGCGGTGTATAACGAGGATCCGGAGCGGATTTTTGCCAGCCTGCAGGCGATACATGAATCGCTCAAAGCGACTGGTGCCGGCGAAGCCTTTGATTTTTTTGTACTGAGCGATTCGACCGATCCCGACGCCTGGGTGGCGGAGGAAATGGCGTGGCATGCCGCGACGCAGCGCCTTGGCCCCGGTTCCCGCCTGTTCTATCGGCGAAGGCGGCGTAATACGGCGAAAAAGTCGGGCAATATCGCCGATTTCTGTCAGCGTTGGGGACGGCATTACGACTACATGATCGTGCTCGATGCTGACAGCCTCATGGACGGGCAGACGCTCGTGATGATGGCGCGGCTGATGGATGCCAATCCGCGGGCCGGCCTGGTGCAGGCTCCGCCGGTCATTGTCAATCGCAAGACGATGTTCGCCCGCGTCCTGCAATTCTCCGGTCGCGTCTACGGTCCGGTCTTTGCCGCCGGGCAGGCTTTTTGGCAGGCTGGCGACGGCAATTATTGGGGTCACAACGCCATCATCCGCATGGATGCTTTCATGACGGCGTGCGGCTTGCCCGAGCTGTCCGGCCGCCCGCCGTTCGGCGGTCACATCATGAGCCATGACTTTGTCGAAGCCGCCTTGTTGCGGCGGGCCGGCTGGAAGGTATGGATGGTGCCGGAACTGACCGGCTCGTTCGAAGAAGTGCCGCCGACGCTGATGGACTACGCCAAGCGCGACCATCGCTGGTGCCAAGGCAATCTTCAGCATTATCGAATCGTCGCGGCAAAGGGGCTGCATCCGGTCAGCCGCTTTCACCTGATCAACGGCATCATGTCCTACATCGCCTCGCCGCTGTGGCTTGCATTTCTCACCATCGGGCTTGTGGTGACGACCGTGAACACGCTGTTTCCGCGCGCTTATTTCGGCTCCGAAAAGCAGTTGTTTCCGAATTGGCCGATTTTCGATGCGGAACTCGCCAAGAGCCTGTTCTTGCTGGCACTCGCATTCTTGTTGGTGCCGCGCTTGCTGGGCGCGATCGGTGCCGTCTCCTCGGCGACCCAGCGCGTGGCGCAGGGCGGTACGTTGCGTATCCTGGCGAGCGTGTTTTTCGAACTCATCTATTCGACGCTGTTGGCGCCCGCCATGATGTTGCTGCAAAGCAAGTTCGTGATGAAGACATTGTCGGGGCGGTCGATCGACTGGGGCACGCAGAACCGCGGCGATCAGGGCATTGGCTGGCGCGCGGCGGTTCGATCGCATTGGGGGCAGACGGCACTCGGTATTCTGATCGGCGCGCTGACGGTCGCGATCGATCCCAATCTGTTCTGGTGGCTGTCGCCACTCGTCCTCGGCTTGCTGGTGGCGATCCCAATCGCGCAATTCAGTTCGCGCCTCGATGTCGGGCTTTGGCTCGGACGCGCTGGCTTGTTCCTAGTTCCCGAGGAATCGTCGCCGCCGCCGGTCATAGCGCGTGCCAACGCGCTTCATGGCGAGCTTGCCGCGCAAGCGCCCGGAGTCCGCGACGGACTTGAGGTGGTGATGCGCGACCCGCTTGCCAACGCCATCCATCGGCACTTGCTGATCGCCGGCAATGAAGCGCCGGCGGAAGAAAGCGACGCGCTCGCCGATGCCAGGCGGAAATTCGCCAGTCGTCAAACGCTGACGCCAGCGGAAAAATCGCTTCTTCTCTATGACATCAAAACACTCGATGCGGCGTTGCCGGCAGCCGCTTGATGCCGGTGCCAGGCGCGATACCCAAGGGCGTGGTATTGTTACGCGTTTTCAAAATATAATTCGATAAATCGAATGTCGCTCCTGAGGTTGGCTATGGCGCTCACGGATAGGCTTCTGGGTCATTGTCGTTTGCTCGGCGCGATCATCGCTTTGAGCGTCATTGCCGTGACCGGGGCCATGGCACAGGACGCTGGCGTACCGGCGCCCGGTTTGGCCGTTCCGGGCAAATCGGGATGGCATCGTGCCGACCGAACGGGATGTTTGGTCTGGAACGACGTTCCGCAACCGGACGAAGTGGCGATCTGGACGGGCGAGTGCGTCGATGGCCGAGCCGAGGGGCCGGGCCAGCTGCGCTGGATACATGCCGGCAAGGAAGATTGCTTCCGCGGCACAATGCGAGCCGGTCGCGCGCATGGCTTCGGCATCTACGTTTGGGCGCGCAGCGAACGTTTCGAACCCGAACGCCTCAACGGTATTCCGACAGGCAAACTCGTCCGCCGCTGGTACTACGGCGCGCGCTATGACGGCGACTACGTCAATGGCCGGCGCGAGGGACTAGGCATTTATGTGTGGGCGAACGGCGATCGCTACGAAGGCGATTTCAAAGACAATCACATGCATGGCCAGGGCATATTCACGTGGGCCAACGGCGATCGATACGAGGGCGAATACGTATTGAGCGAACGCACCGCCCGTGGCACGTTCAAATCCGCCAGTCCCAACGAAAAGCCCGGGCCCGCGCCCGACGCGCGCGTGGGCAGCGACGGCTGCGACGCCGTATCCTGAACACTGGGTCTGAACTCGGCGGCTTGGAGGCCCGGGCCGGAATTGAACCGACGTTCACGGATTTGCAGTCCGCTGCATAGCCACTCTGCCACCGGGCCGATGGCGCCATTCGACCTTAAGCATGGCCTCCGCGAGGGTCAAGCAACGGCGTGTCAGGCACGGCACCGTCGTGCCGAATTGCCTTGTGCGAGGCCCGTCATTATAAGGGCCGTCGTCCGACAACAACGCAAACGGCCGATGACATGACCGATTTTGCCGCCGCGCGGCACAATATGGTTGAGGGGCAGATCCGCACCAACCGCGTAACGGAGCCGGCGCTGATTGAAGCGCTGGCGGCTCTGCCGCGAGAGATTTTCGTGCCGATCGAGCGCCGCGGCATTGCCTATGTCGACGACGACATCCGAATTGCGGCCAACCGCTTTCTGATGGAGCCGCTTGTCCTCGCACGTTTGATGCAGGCGGCGGAGGTAAGCAAATCAGACATCGCGCTCGATATCGGCTGCTGCACCGGGTACTCGACCGCCTTGCTCGCGCGGCTCGCGGCGACTGTTGTCGGCCTGGATAGCGACGCGGCGCTGGCGCAGCAGGCGAGCGACACGCTCGCGGCGCTCGCCATCGACAATGCCATCATCGTGCAAGGCCAGCTCGCCGGCGGGTACCCGAAACATTCGCCCTATGACGTCATACTTATCGGCGGGGCTTGCGCCGAGGTTCCATCCGCGATTGCGGAGCAATTGGCCGAAGGCGGCCGGCTGGTCACCGTTCGCCGTGCCGGGCGCGGGATGGGCGAAGGATTGCTCATGGTCAAAAAGCACGGCGCCGTATCGAGCCGTGCCGTGTTCGACGCCGCGACGCCTTACTTGCCGGGGTTCGAGCCACGTCGCCAATTTACCTTCTAGTATTCATTACTTTGATATCAAAAAACATAGTATGTTGGGCGTCGGGGATGATCGACGGTTCCGCGGCGGTCTATGATGGGGCGGAAGCAAGATCGGCCTTCGAATCGATTGTCAGACCGTTCAAGACCGAGGGTGGCAGCGTGAAAAAGCAGATAAAATCGGGCGCGGCACGTAGAGCGCGGGGCAAGGCTGGCGGTATTGCGGCCGGTACGTTTATGATGCTTGCTACTCTAGTCGTCGGCTCGGCCGAGGCCGAGACCCTCAACGAAGCCCTGATACACGCTTATCAAAACAATCCGCGTATTCTTGCGGCGCGGGACCGGCTCAAAGCCACGGACGAGCAGATCGCCCAGGCGATATCGCTGTTTCGGCCAAGCGTGACGCTGCAGGCCACGGGTGGCTTCGCGACGACCCGTCAATGGCAAGACAATTCGCCCAAAAGCGGACAGCGGCTCAATCCGGCTTCCGCCTCGCTGACCATCACTCAGCCGCTGTTCCGCGGCGGACGCGAGTATTCCGAACTCGAGCGCGCGGAAAAAACAATTCGCGCCGAGCGGGCGCGCCTGCATGTCGCCGAGCAGGATGTTTTTATCGAAGTCGTTCGCGCCTACATGAACGTGGTCCGCGATCAAGCCATCGTCGGGCTGCGAACCAGCAATGTCGGCGTGTTGCAGAGGCAACTCCAGGCGGTGCGGGATCGCTTCAACGTCGGCGAAGTGACCCGGACGGACGTGGCCCAGGCCGAAGCCAGCGTGCAGCGCGCCGAGGCCAATCGCGTCGTCGCGGTCGGAAATTTTGAAAACTCCAGAGCCAATTACGTGAACCTTGTCGGTAAATCGCCTGGGCGCCTGAGCGAGCCGCGGATCAATGTCGCGCTGCCGGCGCAGCTGACCGGCGCGCTCCAAACGGCGCGGGTGACCAATCCCACGATTATCGCCGCGCATTTCGAGGAGAACGCGGCGCGGCACGCCGTCGATTCGGTAATTCGCGAACTCATGCCGCAAGTATCCTTGAACGGATCCGTGTCGCGCAACTATGAGCAAAATTTTGTCCACCAGAAATCCGATTCAGCTTCGTTGATCGCAACGGTGACCGTTCCGCTCTACGAGTTGGGCGCCACCCATTCGCGCGTACGCGCGGCAAAGCAGGCGGTCTTTCAGCGCGGAAACGATCTGGCGCAGGCGCGGCGGACGGTCGAAGAAGCGGCAACGCGCGCGTGGAGTTCGCTGCAAGCCGCGCGTTCCAGCGTCCGCGCCTTCGAAGCCGAGTCGCGCGCCAACAATATCGCGCTTGAAGGCGTTCGGCAGGAGAACCGGGCGGGGCTCCGCACTGTGTTGGATGTCTTGGATGCCGAACAACGTCTGCTCGATTCCCAGGTGAATCTCGTCGGTGCGCGCCGCGATGTGACGGTCGCGGTCTATGAATTGATTTCGGCGATCGGACGGCTGACCGCCGCTGAACTCAAGCTGCCAGTACCGATCTACGATGCAACCCTGTATTATCGGGCCATAAAATATTTGCCGGCGGGTTTCGGTCCTTCGACGGGCAAACCCTCTGTTCTGCCTGCGGAAAAGGCGCCCTAAATCTTTTTCTTAGCCATTTAACGGCTTGTTTACTGAACTTGGGTAGCGTCGGGTTTCCGGAATTTGAGTTTTTGGAATATTGCGGAATATCCTGAGGTTAGATGATGAGCGATACAGGCAAAGGGCAAGAACCGTCGATGGAAGAGATTCTCTCTTCAATTCGCCGGATCATCGCTGAAGACGAAGCCAGCCGAGGCCGGCCATCGGCCACATCATTGGGTGCGTCGCGCCAGGTCAGTCCGCCGCCGGCGATCGCGCCGCTTCGGCCACCGCAATCTTCCAGCGATACGCCCAGCCGTCGCATGCGCGTTGGGCAGGCGCCAGGTTCGGCTGCGCCGCCTGCAGCGCCACCACGGCCGCAACCTCAGCCGGCTGCCGAGGCCATTCTGGAATTGACGTTGCCGGCACAAAATGCCGATATGCCAACGCGCCGCAGCCGGCTCAATCCCCCGAGTAACACCGCAACAATGGCGGCTCCCGCGCGCCCAGCCTTTCAGCCAATGGGCGCCGACAATGCCGTTCTCGAACTTACCAATCCCGCCGCGTCGCCGGACACGCCAAGCCGCCGAGCTCGTTTCGGGCAGCCGCTGCCGGCGCCGCCGCGCATACCCGCGGAACCTGCGCCGGACGCCATTCTCGATTTGACGGAGATGGCACCACTGGATCCCATCGCACCGAAGTCGGACATGGGAGGTTTTTCGAAGTCCCGCCAAGCGCCGCCGGTCGGTGTTCCGGCATCGGTCGGCACAGGTTATTCGCGCGGTGTGCCGCCCGCGCCGTCGAGCTTCGAAGCTCCCCCAGCCGACCAGCCCATCATGCCAAGCGAAAGCGACGATGAAAGCCCAAGTCGCCGCGTTTTCAAGCGACGTCAATCGGCGAGTCCCGCTTTTGCCGAGTTGACGCAATCGGGCCCTACGACCAATTTTGCTTCGGATCCCTTTGCCAAGCCACCGATGGCCGGCCTGGGAGCGAGCCCCGAAGCGCCGGCGAAATCGCCGAACATCGATATTCGAAAGCCAGCGCAAGCCACGCCGGTTGCTAGCCCCGCCGATCCATTCCTGTCAGACGATATTGCAGCGCCTGCTCCGTTGGCGCCGCCGCCGGTTGCTGTTCCGGTCCGCCCGGCGGTCGACGCGATCACGCCTCCGAAGACGGCGGCGCTGGCACCGTCCGAAGCCGACTTGCGCAAGGCAGCCGAAGGCGCGGTCAAAGCGTGGGTCGAAGCCAATCTGGGCGGTCTGGTCGAGAGTTGCATTTCCCCGGCATTGACCAACCAAGTGCCTATTTTGGTTCAAACCCATGTGGCAAGCCTTATTGCCAAGGATATGCCCACGGCGGTCGAGCGCAAGCTTTCGAGTACGCTCGCAACCGAATTGCCTGGGATCGTCCAGGCGCAAGTTTCCGGCTATCTGAGCCGGGACGTGCCCGCGGCGATTGAGCGCGGCCTTGCAGGCTCGCTGGCAAATCAACTGCCGAGCATTATTCAGGAACAAGTGCAACCGGTCATAGCAGGTTTGGTCGACCAAGCGGTCGTAGAGCATTTCGCCAGCAAGGGGGCGTCGCTTGTTCGCCCGCTGGTCGACGAACGCCTTGGCGCGGCGCTGGATGCGCGCCTGCCGACGATGATCAGCGACGCCATCGGGCCCGCCCTCGGCGTCGCGATGCACAAGAACCTGCCGGCCGCGGTGGGTGCACATTTCGAAACTGAAAAAGAAGCGATTAGGCGCCTGGTCAATGAACAGGTGAAAAACGCACTCAGCCCCGCCATGATCGAGAGGCACGTTCAACCGGCGATTTCGGGTTCGATTGAGAAGGCCGTCGAACAGCAAATTGCCAGCCGTGGCGTATCGCTCGTCCGGCCCCTGATCGACGAACGCGTCGGCACGGCCTTGGACGCACGCGTGCCGGCCATGATCAATGAATTGATCCAATCGGCGCTCGGCGTCGCTTTGCACAAGAGCCTGCCGATCGCGATCGGCCAGCAATTGGAGCAAGAAAGGGACTCTTTGAGCCGCATGGTCGACGAGCGGGTCAAGGGCGCCTTTGGGGCTGGCGCGATCGAGCAGCAAGTTCAGCCGATGATTGCCAGCTCTGTCGAGCGCGCCGTCGAGCAGCAGTTCGCAGCGAAAGGCGAGGCGATCGTCAGGCCGATGATCGAAGAGCGCATCGGCGCGGCGGTCGACGCCCGCTTGCCGGCGGTGATCGACCAAGCGATCGGATCGGCCCTCGGCGTTGCTTTGCACAAGAGCCTGCCGGTCGCGATCAGCCGGCAATTGGAGCAAGAAAAGGACTCTCTGGGCCGCATGGTCGACGAGCGAGTCAAGGGCGCCTTCGGTGCCGGCGCGATCGAGCAGCAAGTTCAGCCGGCGATTGCCAGCTCTGTCGAGCGCGCCGTCGAGCAGCAGTTCGCAACGAAAGGCGAGGCGTTCGTCAGGCCGATGATCGAAGAGCGCATCGGCGCGGCTGTGGAGGCCCGCCTGCCGGCCTTGATCGACCAGGCGATCGGAACGGCGCTCGGCGTGGCACTGCACAAGAATCTGCCCGTGGCTGTCAGCCAGCATATGGAGCGTGACAAAGACGCGATCGGCCGCCTCGTCGACGAACGCATGGGCAGCCTGATCGAAGATCGCGTCAAGGCAGCGCTGCGCAATTGGCTGCAGCGCCTCGCCGACTGACCCGATCTCATAGCGTAATATTTTCGGGCCTTGCCGGTTGACCCATCGGCGAGGCCCGTTATGTTTCGGCGCTACTGCGACCGGAACCGCAATCGAACGCCATGTTGGAAAAAACATTCGATCCCGCCGCCGTCGAAGCGCGGCAATACGAACGCTGGGAGAAATCCGGCGCCTTCCGGCCAAGCCGGAACGGCGCGGCTGAGCCGTACACGATCGTCATCCCGCCGCCCAATGTCACGGGCAGCCTCCACATTGGGCACGCGCTCAACAATACGCTCCAGGACATTCTCATCCGCTATCGCCGCATGACCGGCCGCGACACGCTGTGGCAGCCGGGTACGGACCATGCCGGCATCGCGACGCAAATGGTCGTCGAGCGCCAGCTTGCGGCGCAGGGCGTCGGCCTCGCCCGGGGCGGCGCCATCGGCGACAACAAAAAGCGGATCGACCGCGACGAGTTCACCGCCCGGGTCTGGGAGTGGAAGGCGGTTTCCGGCGGCACGATCACGAAGCAGTTGCGCCGGCTCGGCGCATCGGCGGATTGGTCGCGCGAGCGCTTCACAATGGATGAAGGCCTGTCCGCCGCTGTCCTGCGCGTCTTCGTCGAGCTTTACCGCAAGAAGTTGATCTACCGCGACAAGCGGCTGGTCAATTGGGACCCGAAGCTGCAAACCGCGATCTCCGATCTCGAAGTCGAGCAGCGCGAAATCCGCGGCAATCTCTGGCATTTTCGCTATCCGGTGGATGGCGAGGCCGAACGCTTCATCGTGATCGCGACAACGCGGCCCGAGACCATGCTGGGCGACACCGGTATTGCTGTGCATCCGTCGGACGAGCGCTATCGCGAGCTCGTCGGCCGGCACGCGATCCTGCCGCTGGTCGGCCGCCGCATCCCGATCGTTGCCGACGAATATGCCGATCCGGCGCAAGGCTCCGGCGCCGTCAAGATTACGCCGGCGCACGACTTTAACGATTTCGAGGTGGGAAAGCGGCACAAGCTCGAGGCGATCAACATCCTCGCCGCGGACGCGCGGCTCAACGATGCGGTGCCCGCCGAATATCGCGGCCTCGACCGATTCGAGGCGCGGAAGCGCGTCGTCGCGGCGATGGAAGCGCTCGGCTTGGTCGAGAAGATCGAGCCGCACACACATGCCGTGCCGCATGGCGACCGTTCCGACGTGCCGGTCGAGCCGTGGCTCACGACGCAATGGTATGTCGATGCCAAAACGCTGGCCGCGCCCGCGATCGAGGCGGTGCGCAGCGGCAAGACCGTCTTCGTGCCGAAAAATTGGGAGCGCACCTTTTTTCATTGGATGGAGAACATCCAGCCCTGGAGCATTTCGCGGCAAATCTGGTGGGGCCATCAAGTGCCGGCGTGGTATGGCCCGGACGGCGCGATTTTCGTCGATTACAACGAGGCCGCGGCCGCGGCGCAGGCGGCAACGCACTACGGCAAACCGACGCCGCTGACGCGCGACGCCGACGTGCTCGACACGTGGTTTTCCTCGGCCCTGTGGCCGTTTTCGACGCTGGGATGGCCGGCGCAGACGCCCGAGCTGAAACGCTACTACCCGACCGACGTGCTCGTCACCGGCTTCGACATCATCTTTTTCTGGGTCGCGCGGATGATGATGATGGGCCTGCATTTCATGAAGGAAACGCCGTTCCACACGGTCTACATCCATGCCCTGGTGCGCGACGAGAAGGGGCAGAAAATGTCGAAATCCAAGGGCAACGTGCTCGATCCCCTGGACCTGGTCGACAAATTCGGCGCCGATGCCGTGCGCTTCACCCTGACCGCGCTCGAGTCCCAGGGCCGCGACATCAAGCTCTCGGCGAACCGCATCGAAGGCTATCGTAACTTCGCGACCAAGATTTGGAACGCGGCGCGCTTTTGCGAGATGAATCAGTGCAAGTACGGCGCGGATTTCGATCCGGCGCGCAACAAGCTCGCGGTCAATCGCTGGATCGTCAGCGAGTTTCAGCGCGCGTCGCGGGCCGTGACGGCGGCGCTGGACGAATTCAAATTCAACGAAGCCGCGCTTGGCTGCTACCAATTCGTCTGGAACACCTATTGCGATTGGTATCTCGAATTCGTCAAGCCGATCCTGCAAGGCGGCGACGCGGCGGCCAAGGCCGAGGCGCAGGCGACGGCGCTGTGGGCGCTGCACCGGTCGCTGCACCTCTTGCACCCGATCATGCCGTTCGTGACCGAAGAGTTGTGGGAAAAGACCGGGGGCGGAGAGCGGATGTTGATTTCGGCGCCGTGGCCGGCCGCGGAGGACGCTCTGATCGACGAGGCCGCCGAAGCGCAGCTTGGCTGGGTCGTGCGCGCGGTATCGGGCATTCGCGGCGTGCGGGCGGAGCTGAACGTGCCGGCCGGCGCGCGGATTGCCTTGCTGGTCAAAGGCGCTTCGGCTGCGACGGCCGAACGGCTGAAACGCTACCGCGATCTGGTGGCCACCCTGGCGCGTCTCGATGCGATTGACGCGGCGACGGAGGCGCCCAAGGGCGCTGTCCAGATCGTGCTCGACGAGGCGACGCTGATCTTGCCGCTTTCGGGCGTTATCGATCTCGATCAAGAAAAGGCGCGGCTACGGAAGGAAGTCGAGCGCTTCGAGGGTGAAATCGCCAAGATCGACGGCAAGCTCACGAACGAGAGCTTCGTCGCCAAGGCACCGCCCGAAGTCGTCGAGGAACAGCGCGAGCGGCGCGCCGATGCCGAGCAGGCGCGCGCCAAACTGGTCGAAGCACTGGCTCGAATTCGAGACGGCGTAGTCACGACGGCGACGGCAAGAGTGGTTGCCCGGTCGCCGTTGACTGGCGGCAGGGTCGGCCATACTGTGGTGATATATCACCAGTTGGCGGAGATCCGGCCATGACCCCCGAAGCTATTCTTGCCTTGAAACCGCGCGTCCTCAGCCAGGCGCAGCGCGAATTGTATTTCGAGAATGGCTATTTGCTTCTGCCAAAAATTATTCCCGACGAATGGGTCGAGAAGCTGCGCGCGACCACGGCGGAGATGATGAACCGCAGCCGAGCGGTGTCGAAATCCGACGCGGTGTGGGACTTGGATATGGGCCATAGCTCGGCGCGTCCGCGATTGCGGCGCCTGTCCTGCCCTTGCGATCATCACCCGGTCTATTGGGATTACGTGTCCAAGAGCCTGCTTGGCGATATCGCCGCCGATCTGCTCGGGCCCGACGTGAAATTCCATCACTCGAAGCTCAACTTCAAGGCCTCGGAGGGCGGCGCCGAGGTGAAGTGGCACCAGGACATCCAGTTCTGGCCGCACACGAATTACTCGCCGCTGACGATCGGCACCTACATTTACGACTGTACCACGGCGAACGGCGCGGTCGGCGTCATTCCCGGCAGCCACAAGGGCGAGCTATTCGATCAATACAACGACAAGGGCCAGTGGACCGGATGCCTGAGCGAGAGGGATGTCAAGCGCGTCGATACGTCGAAGGCGGTCTATCTCGAAGGGCCGCCCGGTTCGCTCACGATTTACAATTGCCGCGCCATCCATGGCAGCGCGGTCAACGACTCGCCGCTCGATCGGCCTCTGTTCCTGGTGACACTGGCGTCGTCCGACGCGCACGCCTACACGGCGAACCCGCTGAAATCGCGCTACGAGCACGCCCACATTCGCGGCACGAAGGCGCGCTGGGCGCAGCACGATCCGCGGCCCTGCCTGCTGCCGCCGGATTGGTCGGGCGGTTACAGTTCGATCTTCGCGCTGCAGCAGGGCGAGACGGCCGATGAAGGCATCCGCGCCTACGCCGGTTAGCTCAACAGCGCCGGCAGCGCAATTTCTCGAAAATTTCCGCCCAGTCGCCGTCGGTGGCCGCAAAGTCGAGCAGGCAGCGGAGCGCCTTCGACGGATCGGGCATGTCGTAACGCTTGGCGATCGCTTGCAGCATGTCCCAGGAATCCGGGTAGATTTCGAAGGTGACGCGAAGCTTGGGAATTTGGGTCATGGGCGCCGCCGGATTTCGGGTGAAGGCTGCGCGCTCCTAGCATGGCGCCGCGCGGCGAACGACAGGAAAAGCGGAGTGGGTCGATGAAAATCTACGAAGGCGGGCGCAGCCTCGATGGCGCGGTCGTGACGGTCGACGGAAAGAAGCTCGATCCGCGCTTCGATCTCAAGGTGTTTTCGCCCGCCGGTTACGAGTGGACCTATGAGGGCGGCGGGCCGGAGCAATTGGCGCTGGCGCTGTTGGCCGATCATTGGGGCGATAGCGCGCGGGCGCTCAAGCATTGCAAGGCGTTCATGCGCGCCGTGGTCGCCGATCTCGACAATAGCTGGCGCATGACGACGGCCGAGATCGACGACGCCTTGCGCAAGCTCGGCGTCAATTGACGGCGCTCCGGCCCAGCCATAGACTGGCCGAAACATACCGCTCATATATCAAGAAGCACCGGCGCCCATGCAGCGCTTGCGCGCCGTCACCCCAGGGAGGTCATCATGCGCGAGATCAAATCGAGCCGGCGCAATTTATTGGCCGGAGCGGCGGCGGGCGCCGTGGCGGCGCCGTTCGTCATCGGCGGCGCCAAGGGACAAGCCAAGGTCAGTTGGAAAATGGCGACAGCGTGGCCCGGCGGTCCGCTGATGGAAATCGGCGCCAAAGCCTTCGCCGATCGTCTCGATTTTTTGTCGGAGGGCCGCATCAAGGCGCAGACCTTCCCGGGCGGCGCGCTGGGCAATGCGCTCAAGGTCTCGGAAACGGTCAAGAACGGCGTCGCCGAATGCGGCCATACCTGGATGGGCTACGATTGGGGCGGGCAGAAAACCACGGTGCTGTTCGGCGGGTATGCCGGAAGTTTCGACACCGAGCGCATGCTGCATTGGATGTACGAGGCGGGCGGCCTCGATTTGCAGCAGAAGTTCCGCGATCAAACCGCGGGCGTGATGTCGTTGCCGCTCTTCATCCGCACCGCCGAGGTGTTCCTGCATTCGCGCAAGCCAGTGCGCACGCTGGCCGATCTCAAGGGCCTGAAACTGCGCACTGCCGGCGCCTGGCTCGACATGTCGAAGGAAATGGGCGCAGCACCGGTGACGACCCCGGGCGGCGAAATTTACACCGCGCTCGAACGTGGCGTGATCGATGCCACGGAGTGGGGCACGCTGTGGGAAAACATCGAGCCGGGTTTCTACAAGGTCGCGAAATACCTCATCATACCCGGCGTGCATCAGCCGACAGCGCCCTTCGAACTTTGCATCAACAAGGACGCCTGGGCGAAGCTCGGCGACCGCGACCGTAAGCTGGTCGAGGCCGCGGCCAAGCTCACGACATTCGAAAGCTGGACGCGCATCGGCCAGGAAGACGCGAAGTCGCTCGACGTTTATCGCAAGGCCGGCAACGAGATCATCGAACTCTCGCCCGAGGTTCAGTACGAAACCAAAGTCGTGGCCGGCCGCTGGGCGCAAAAGGTGGCGTCGGAAGACAAGTGGTTCAAGCAAGTCCTCGACCACCAGCTCGCCTTCGAACAATTGTGGAAAGGCGCGGACGGCTACCGCAAGGTCAAGATCAAGGAAGGTTGATCGCGGAAAATTAGCGGGGAACTCCGGGACGGCGCGGGCGGCCGTCCCGGTTTGTTTTTGGAGGGGACATGGAGGCATTTTGTCGGGCCGCCGAGCGGCTCAGCATGGTTGTCGGCACGTTTGCCGCATGGCTGATCGTGCCCCTCGTTTTGGCCATTTGTTACGAAGTGACGGCGCGTTACATTTTCAACGCGCCCACGAGCTGGTCCTATGAAATCGGCTATCTTTTGACCGGCGCGGGCTGGCTGCTCGGCCTGGCCTACACGCAACAGAAAAAGGCGCATATCCGCATCGACGTGTTTTACAATCGATTTTCGCCGCGGCGCAAAGCGCTCGTCGATTTCGTGTTCCATATCGTTCTGATCCTTCCGTTTCTGGCGTGGCTGTGCTGGGTGCTGGACGACCGCATGCTCGCCGCCATGCGGAGCGGCGAGCGCACCGGCCAATCGGGCTGGAACCCGCCGATCTGGCCGTTCCGCGCCGTGTTCTTTGTCAGCTTCGTGCTGCTGACGCTGCAGATTCTCGCGGATCTGATACGCCAATTGCCGATGCTGCGCGGCGGCGCGGAGCCGCGCTGATGGGCTACGAATCGCTGCTTATTTTTCCCGTCCTGCTGACGCTGCTGTTCCTCGGATTTCCCGTCGCCTTTTCGATGATGGCCTCGGCCTTCATTTTCGGCCTGTTCACCTTCGGTCCCGCGTTCCTTCAGCAGGCCGCCGAAAAGATCGAGGACACGGCCTCGAATTTCGTGCTCGCCGCCGTGCCGCTGTTCGTCTTCATGGGCTCGATGCTCGAGCGCTCGGGCATCGCCGACAAGCTTTTCGAGGCGATCCATCTATGGACGCGGCGCCTGCCGGGCGGCCTCGCCATCGGCACGGTCATCATGTGCATCATTTTCGCGGCATCGAGCGGCGTGGTGGGCGCAACCGAAACCGTGATCGGCCTGCTCGCGATCCCGGTGATGATGCGCTACCACTATAACAAGGAGCTCATCGTCGGCGTGATCTGCGCCGGCGGCTCGCTCGGCACGATTATTCCGCCCTCGGTCGTCGTCGTCATCATGGGGCCGCTGGCCGGCGTGTCGGTCGGCGATTTGCTTGTCGGCATGGTGTTTCCGGGCCTGATCATGGCGGGGCTCTACATCGTTTACGCCTTGACCCTGTGTTCGATTTTCCCACGCATGGGGCCGCGCATTCCGCGCGAGCCCAACGAGCCGCCGTTGGCGCATAAGCTCATCGTCACGGCGCGGGCCTTGGTGCCGCCGATGTTCCTCATCTTCGCGGTGCTCGGCTCGATCATGCTGGGGTGGGCCGGGCCGACCGAAGCCGCCGGCCTCGGCGCCGCCGGCTCGGTTTTGCTGGCACTGTTCTACCGGACCTTCAGCCTGCGCGCGATGCACGAAGCGATTCTCAAAACCCTCACAATCACGGCCATGATCATGGCAATCCTGCTGGGCGGCAATCTGATGACCGGTGCCTTCGTCGGCTCGGGCGGAATCGCCGTTACGCAGGCGCTTGTCAACAGCTTGTCGCTCGGTCCCTGGGGCATCTTGCTTGTCGTTCTGCTGCTGGCGTTCATCGCCGGATTTTTCATCGATTGGATTTCGATCGTGCTGATCCTGGTGCCGATCTTCGCGCCCCTGCTCAAGGCGGCACAGGTCGACATGGTGTGGTTCTGCATCGCCCTTTTGGTGGTCATTCAAACCAGCTACCTGTCGCCGCCGATGGCGCCGGCCATCTTTTATTTTCGCGCCATCAGTCCGCCGGAAATCACGACGATGCACATGTATCGCGGCGTCGTGCCGTTCTTGGTGCTGCAAGTCGTTACCCTCGCGATCGTGCTGGCGTGGCCCGAAACCGTGACGTGGTTGCCGAAAGAGCTGCTCGTCGTTCCGAAATAGGCGCGCCATGGCCAAGAAACGGAAAGTCGCAAACCGGCGCGCGGCGCCGCGCGGAGCGGAGGCGGCGGCCGATGGCAGCCTTGCCGAGCGCGCCTATCGCCAAGTCGAAGAACTCATCGTCACGCTCGAGATCGCGCCCGGCGCCATCGTTTCCGAGTCCGCCCTCAGCCAGCGCCTCGGCATCGGCCGCACGCCGATCCGCGAGGCTTTGCAGCGCCTGGCGCGCGAGAAGCTTATCGTCATCCTGCCGCGCCGCGGCATCATGGTTTCGGAAATCAATGTCGGGAGCCAACTCCGCCTGCTCGAAGCACGGCGCGAGGTCGAGCGATTGTTGGCGAAATGCGCGGCGCGTCGATCGAGCGAGGCGGAGCGCCTGCGCTTCGCCGAGATCGCCCGCGGCATGGAGAAGGCCGCGCGCGAAAACGACGACATAAACTTCATGCGCCTCGACCGCGCGTTCAATCTTGCCGTCATCGACGCGGCGCGCAACGAATTCGCCGCCGGCGCGATGCAGCTCATGCACGGCTTGGCGCGCCGCTTCTGGTATATCCACTACAAGCGGGTCGCCGACATGCCGCTGGCCGCGCGCCTGCACGCCGACGTGGCCCGCGGCATCGCCGACGGGAGCGAGAGCAAAGCCGCTCAGGCCGCGGATAAGCTTTTGGATTACATAGAGGAATTTACGCGCACGACGGTCGATAGCGGGGTCTGAACAGCGCCACCGCGCTGGACGGAGCGGGCGAACCCGGTGTAATATGACCGTGATATATCAAGTCGCGACCTTGTTGCCCCAGGAGAATAGACGATGTCTCAGCCCGTGCCCGCCCCGATGACGCAACGGCAAGTACATTTTCGCGGCGATTTCCGCGAGCGTATTTCGCCCTGGTATGTCGGGTCGCTCCATGTGCTGATGATCTACTCGATCGGCATCGCGGGCATCGTCTACTTCGTGCGCCAGATCGGTTCGCCCGTCTGGTACGAGTGGCTGATCGTGCCTTTTTCTTTCACCGTGGCGAATGTCTTCGAATGGTGGATCCACCGCTATGTCATGCACCGCCCGCGCAAGGATCCGTTCAATTTCTGCATGGGCATCTACAAGCGGCACACGCTGGCGCATCATCAGTTCTTCACCAAGGAAGAGGTGACCGTCGATGGGCCGCGCGATTTCCGCATCACGTTTTTTCCGCCCTACGCGCTGATCGCCTTCATGATGATTTCCGCTGTGCCGGCCTGGGTCCTGATGCTGCTCGGATTCGCGAATGCCGGCTGGCTGCTCCTGACCACCAACGTGTTTCTCTATCTGAATTATGAGCTGTTCCACTATAGCTGCCATTTGAAGGACGACCGGATCGTCCGGCACATTCCCTTCGTCAACACGATCCGGCGCCATCATCTCGGCCATCACAACACGGCGATCATGATGGAGCGGAATTTCAACTTGACCTATCCGATCGCCGATTGGCTGTTCGGCACCAGCGATCTCGACCGCGGTTTGCTCGGCCATGTTTTCAACGGCAATAGCTGGCGCCACGCGAAGCGGAATCTGAGGAAAGTCCGGCAGTCGGTCGACGATCCGATGGCGGGCGTGGTGCGCGCCTAGCGCGAGGCCGTGCCGTGACCGACACCTTCGTTCCAGGCCGCAAGCTCAAGCGCGGCTTTGCGTCCTTGGCGGGCGCTTTCGTGGTCGCCGCCGGCGTATTCGCGATATTCACGCTCGTTGCGCGCGATCTGGGCTGGACCGGGACGACGCAATGGATCGCGTCCGGCGTCGTTGCCGCGCTTTACGGCGTCTATGTACGCTTGGCCGATCTTTGAGGGCGGGGCACGGCAATGACTGAGGCAGCGAAAGGCGCGGCACCGGCCGACAAGCGGGCGAAGCGCACGATCACCGAAATTCGCGACTCGAAAAAAACCGGCGAGAAATTTGTCTACATGTCGGTGCCGGATTATACCTCGGCGCGCTGGGCGGAGATGGCCGGGGTCGACGTCGCCGTGGTCGGCGACAGCCTCGCCATGGTCGCGCACGGCCACCCGAGCACGATACCGGCGACCATGGACATGATGGTCATGCACACGCAAGCCGTTCGCCGCGGCGCGCCGAATACGTTCGTTCTCGGCTGCATGCCTTATCAAAGCTACAATACTGTGGAACGCGCGCTTGAAAACGCGACGCGCTTCATGCAGCAGGGCTTGGCCGATGCGGTGAAGCCCCAAGGCGGCAAGAGCCAGGCGCAGATCCTCAAGGCCCTGGTCGATGCCGGCATTCCCACCGCGTCGCATATCGGCCTTACGCCGCACACCATCGCGATGTTCGGCGGCTTCAAGATTCAGGGCCGCACGGCCGATGCGGCGATGAAAATTCTCGAAGACGCGCTGGCGATCGAGGACGCGGGCTGCTTTATGCTCGAGTTCGAGGCCGTGCCCGCCAGGATCGCCGAAGTGATTTCGAAGCAGCTCACCATTCCGACCATCGGCATCGGCGCCGGCGTCGGCTGCGACGGGCAAATCCTGCTGTGCTACGATCTGCTCGGCGTGTTCACCGATTTCAAGCCGAAATTCACCAAGCGCTATTCAAATTTGACCGAAGTCGCCGTCACGGGGATCAGGAAATACATCGACGAGGTGAAATCCGCGAAGTTCCCCGATGACGAACATTCCTATTCGGTCAATGAGGCCGAATTCGAAAAATTCTTGAAGCTCGTCGAGCGGCGCCGGCAGGCCTAAGTGCGCGCGCCTAGCGCGGTACCGCGCCGGCTTGTTCCTTGAACATCTTCTTCGGATCGAGCTTGTAAGTCCACGGCAGGCCGGCCGTTTTCCAGCCGTTCTCGGGGCGCTTGGCAAGGCGCGGCCAGTCATCCGGCTCGTCGCCTTCGAAGCCGTCGATGACGCTGTAAACTTTCTTATAGCCCTCGTCGGCAAGGAGGTTCGCGGCCCTTGCGCTGCGGATGCCGGAGCGCGAGATCAGCACGATTGTGCTCGACTTGTTCAATTTTTTTGCTGCCAGGCGACGCGCGATTTCGGCCTCAAAATCGGGATTCTGGTCCTGTTTGAAGCGCTTGCGCTCATCGTCCCAGACATAGGGCTCGTGGAAGTCGAGAAGCGGGATATTGGCGTCAACGATGATCGGCATGCCCAACAGCTGGATTTCGGCGCGGCTTCGGACGTCGATAAACAGAATTGCTTCGCGATTGCCCTTGATGCGCGTATGGGCTTGGCGTGCGTCGAGATACAGGCCCAGCTTCGTTCGTTTGTTGCCCCCTATATTCCGCCGGTCCGCCACGACCCCCGGTTTTGCATTCACCACGGAGGAGCTTGCGGCGCCGTTTTCGTCGACGTCGGGCATATGCGAATCGGCAAATGCCGGATCGGAACCGACTGAGAGGCACCCTATGAAGGCAGCGGCAAAAGCTAAGCGAAGCATTTCGGGAATCCCTTGGTGCTGCTGCGATCTTATTTTCGTAAACCGGAGGAATGCTTTAGAAGCATGGTTAACCGCCATTAACGGTCCGCTCGGCGGGTTCTCAGCACCAGTCAACGGCGCGCGCCGCCAGGTCCGCTTGATGCGTCGCCGGCGGGGCGGGCAAAGAGGCCGTCGGGCCGGAAGATAAGCACCGCGATCAGTAGGGCGAAAACGGCGATATCGCGATAGTCGCCTGCCAAATAGGCCGACCACAGCGTTTCGAGGACCGCGATGATCAGGGCGCCGGCGATCGCGCCCGCCACCGAGCCGATACCGCCGATGACCGCCGCGGTGAGGGCCTTGAGGCCGAACACAAGGCCCATATACGGCCAAACCGCTCCGTAGCGTACCACGGCAAGCGCCCCGGCAAAGCCGGCCAAAACGCCCCCCAGCACAAAGGCAAAGCCGACGACGCGCCGGATCGATAGGCCGAGCAGGGGCGCCATTCTCGCGTCGTCGGCGACGGCGCGGATGCTACGTCCGATCGATGTCCGCGCCACGAGCCACCAGCATCCGCCAAGTGCGATTGCGGCGCAGGGCAACACGGCGACTTGACCAAGCGGCACGGCCCAATCGGCGCCCAAGTTGACGCGGCCGGGGAGCGGGCTGGGCGTGAACAGCGTGTTCGATCGATGCAGCAGGCGCACGGCTTCGGCGCACGCGATCCATAGACCGATGGTTGTGACGAGCGGCGCCGCGGGATTGCCGCGGCCAGTCGCGTTTGGCAGCGGCAGCGAATGCAGCGCAGCACCGGCGGACGCCGCCACCGCCGCGCCGGCAAGCAGCGTGGCCGCGAACATGGCAAGGCCGAGCGGCCATCCGAGAATATCGAGCAGCGTTATCGATATAAAGGCAGCGTAGCCGCCGGCGACGTAGATCGCGCCAAGCGCGAGATTGAATTGCCGCGTCACGGCGTGGATCAAGGTATAGCCGCAAGCGGCCAATGCGTAAAGGGAACCGATCGTCAGGATCGTCGGAATTTGTTGCAGCAGATAGGCCATCGCCGGCGCCTAGTCGAGCCCGACGCGGCGGCGCAGATGAATCAGGGCGGACAACGAGAGCTCGTCTCCTGAAAGACGGGTGACGCCGATGAGCTCCGATTGGCCCGCCTCGAAGCGCCCGCCCTTGAACCGGCAAACAAAGCGCTTATGCGGCGAGCCCGGCGCATTCACGGCTTGAAAGAGGAGGGCGACGCCCGGCAGCGCACCGTGGGTGACCTCAGCGCCGACGCGAAACACGCCACGCGCCGTATCGCCTTCGATCTCGGCGAAAACACGCTCGCAAAGCCGGACTTGCCGTCCGTCGGGGCCGCAACCGAATGTGCAAGTCGCTAGCAAGACGAAAAGAAAAAATTTCTCGATCATCGCTTTGAGCCTGCGCTGCTCTATCCCTTGCCGCATCGCGGGTTCCGCCGCTAATGTGCGCGGCATCGCAGCAATTTCACAGCGCAATCGGGCAGAAGCAATGACCTCCGGAAAATTCGACAAAGCCAATATGCCAAGCCGCCACACCACCGTCGGCCCGGCGCGCGCGCCGCACCGGTCTTATCTTTACGCCATGGGGGTATCCGAAAAAGAGGTCAGCCAGCCGCTGGTCGGCGTCGTCAGCACGTGGAACGAGGCGGCGCCCTGCAATATTTCGCTCATGCGCCAGGCCCAGGCGGTCAAGCTCGGCGTCAAGGCGGCGGGCGGCACGCCGCGCGAATTCACGACCATCACCGTCACCGACGGCATCGCGATGGGCCACGAGGGCATGAAATCGTCCCTGGTCAGCCGCGATCTCATCGCCAACTCGGTCGAACTGACCATGCGCGGCCATTGCTACGACGCACTGGTCGGACTTGCCGGCTGCGACAAGTCCCTGCCTGGCATCATGATGGCGATGGTCCGGCTGAACGTGCCGGCGGTCTTCATCTATGGCGGCTCGATCCTGCCCGGCCGGTTTCGCGGCAAGGACGTGACCGTGGTCGATATTTTCGAAGGCGTCGGGAAGCACGCGGCGGGCAAGTTCAGCGACGGCGATTTGCACGAGCTTGAGACGGTTGCCTGTCCTTCCGCCGGCTCGTGCGGCGGGCAGTTCACGGCGAATACGATGGCCTGCGTCTCCGAGGCGATGGGGATCGCGCTGCCCGGTTCGGCTGGGCCGCCGGCGCCCTATGAGTTCGCGTGACATGTTCTGCGAGCGCTCGGGGCAGGTCGTGATGGACCTCCTCAAAAAGGGCATCCGGCCGCGCGATATCGTGACGCGCGAAGCGCTGGAAAACGCCGCCACCGTCGTCGCCGCGACCGGCGGCTCGACCAACGCGGCGCTGCATCTGCCCGCCATCGCCAACGAGATCGGCATCAAGTTCGACCTGTTCGACGTGGCGAAAATCTTCCGCAAAACGCCGTACATCGTCGACATGAAGCCCGGCGGCAAATACGTGGCGAAAGACTTGTTCGAGGCCGGCGGCATCCAGGTGGTGATGAAGGAGTTGTTGAGCGCCGGCTATTTGCATGGCGATTGCATCACCGTGACGGGCAAGACGATAAAGGGGAATTTGCGCGGCGTCGCATTCCCGGAAAACCAGGATGTGATCTATCGTGTCAAGGCGCCGCTGTCGGACACCGGCGGCGTTGTCGGCCTCAAGGGCAATTTGGCGCCGGAAGGCGCCATCGTGAAGGTCGCGGGCATTGCGCGCGAGAAGCAGGTGTTCCGCGGTCCGGTGCGGGTCTTCGATCGCGAAGAAGACGCGTTCAAGCACGTCGCCGACCGCAAGGTGAAGGAGGGCGAGTGCATCGTCATCCGTTACGAGGGCCCCAAGGGCGGCCCCGGCATGCGGGAAATGCTCTCCACCACGGCCGCGCTTTATGGGCTCGGCATGAACGACGTGGCGCTCATCACCGACGGACGTTTTTCCGGCGGCACGCGCGGCTTGTGCGTCGGCCATGTCGGACCCGAAGCCCAGGTGGGCGGCCCGATCGCGCTGCTCAAGAACGGCGATATAGTCCATATCGACGCGATCAGGGGCATCATGAATGTCGAGCTCTCCAAGACCGAGTTGGCCCGCCGCCGCAAGAACTGGAAGCCGAAGGAAACGCAATATGCGTCCGGCGCCTTGTGGCGTTACGCCCAGACCGTCGGCCCCGCCGTCAACGGTGCCACGACGCATCCCGGCGGAAAGGCCGAGAAGCACGTTTATGCGGATATTTGAGAGCGGTTGAGTAGCCCAGATGCCTCGCATCGCACTCGGCGGCTTTCATCACGAAACCAACACATTCGCGCCCACCAAGGCGACCTACGAGGATTTCGTCATGGCCGATGGCTGGCCGGGCATGACGCGGGGCGGCGATATTCTCGATGTCTTCAAGCGGCGCAATATCGGCACCAGCGGTTTTCTCGAAATCGGCCGCGAGCGCGGCTGGGAGTTCGCGCCGACCGTGTGGTGCGCGGCGCAGCCTTGCGGCCATGTGCGCGAAGATGCCTACGAGCGCGTTGCGGGCGAGATCATCGCCGGGATTCGCGCGGCGGGCCGGATCGATGCCGTCTATCTTTGCATGCACGGCGCCATGGTGACCGAACACCACGAGGACGGCGAGGGCGAATTGCTGCGACGGGTGCGCGACGTCGTCGGGCCGGACATGCCCGTCGTCGTCAGTCTCGATTTCCATTCCAACTTGACGGCGGCGATGGTCGAGCACGCGGACGGTATCTGCGTCTATCGCACCTATCCGCATCTCGACATGGCCGAGACCGGCCGCCGCGCGGCACGGCTGCTGGCGCAAATACTGGAGCGCGGAACCAAGCCGGTGAAAGCCTTCCGCCGCATGCCGTTCTTGATCCCGATCAGCCAGCAATGCACGTTTACCGATCCGGCCAAGGCGCTGTGGGACAGCTTGGCGGATTACGAAAAACGCGGGGTGGCGGACCTCTCGTTGTTGGCCGGATTCCCGCCGGCGGATATTGCCGAATGCGGCCCCTCGCTCGTCGTTTACGGCTGGGACAGCGGCACGGTGGAAGCGAGCGCCGACGATTTGGAGCGCGCCGTTATTGCCGCCGAACCGAAATTCGCCAGCAAGCTGTGGGCCGCGGGCGAGGCGGTGGCTTATGCGAAGCGGCTATCGAATTCGGCGAAGCGACCGATCGTTCTCGCCGACACGCAGGACAATCCGGGCGCCGGCGGCGATTCGGATACGGTCGGCGTCATCGAAGAACTGGTCAAGCAGGACGCGCAGGGCGCCGTCGTCGGCATGCTCTACGATCCGGCGACGGCGGCGGCGGCCCACAAGGCCGGGGTCGGAGCGACGATCGAGCGCGGCATCGGCGCGCTGGCGCGGCTGCCGGGACATAAGCCGTTCCACGGCAAGTTCGTCGTCGAAGCATTGAGCAGCGGCAGTTTCGAAGCCACCGGTATCATGTTTGCCGGCGCCCGCATGGAACTGGGGCCTTGCGCCGTGCTCCGTATCGGCGGCGTGCGCATCGTCGTGGTGACTCGCCGCATGCAGCCGGCGGATCAGGCGATGTTCACTCATATCGGAATCGTGCCCGGCGAAACGAGAATTCTTGTGCTCAAGAGTTCGGTGCATTTCCGCGGCGATTTTCAGCCTTTGGCGGAAGAAATCCTGGTTGTCGCCGCGCCGGGGGCGAATATCGACGATCCAACCCAATTGCCATACACCCGGCTGCGCTCGGGCGTGCGCCTCAAGCCGCTTGGGCCGGTGAGCGGCGGTTAGGATCGTTTTCGCGCGCTATTGCGCGGATCGCGTGGCTTAGTCGTTGCGCCACCAGTGCCATTCGTCGCTGGCACCGCTGAAGAGCCAATAGCCAAACAGCATGTTGACTGTTTCGCCGTCTTGCGCGAGTGGGACAACAATACGCTGGTAGCCGATCGTTTCGCCATGCGCGGCGCTGAGAAACTGCCGCGACTGGAAATGCGGCAGCTTTTGCCGCGCGACATTGGTATAGGTCGCGGAAATCACCGGCAGTTCATCCGGACTGGTGCAGTCCTCGAGATAGAGACCGACCATATTCTGTTGCGTCACGTAGCTGTGCCGCGTGCCGAGCAGGCGGTACTTGAAACGGTAGGCGTCGTCAGAGGCTTCAACGTCGATCAGTGCGATGCCTGGCAGGAGTTTGGGGATTTCAGCGGGATCGATGTCCGTCCGGCTCGGCAGATGCCCATCGGCACCATGTTTGGCCAGCCAGTAGTCGAGGAATTGCGCAAGATCTGGGTGTAATTTGGTAGGCCATTCGCCAAGGCAGTAATCGCCATGCAGGCGCGCAACCGCGAGAGGCGAATGTCGTGCGGGAAGCGCTGTCGGCGGCGGCAAGTCATTCGCCGGCTTCGGGTGTGAATCCCGAAAGAGGTGGCGCGTGAACGCTGTCTTGAGACTGGTCATGCAATGATCGTGGCTCGAATTGGTTAAAAACGCGTTAACCAAGGGTCTGAAAAAATGAATTCGTCCTAACTCTTAGGCCGATATTCGGCGAATGTCGGAAGGCGGTCTTCGAGCCCGATCCATGGCTGCCGGCTCTTCGTGAAGATGTGTTCGAGCGGCCGCAAGAAATTTCCGTCATCCAAGGAACCGGCGGCGATGTCGATTGTCGGGGGCGTGCGATCGAGCCGGCGCCAGAAAAGCGCGCTGCCGCATTCCGGGCAAAAGGAGCGATGGATCCGCGGTGACGATTTGAAATGCTTCGGCACGCCGCGCGCAAGGCGGAATTTCTCGACGTGCCAAGTGGCCCAGGTTGCAAAAGCGGCGCCGCTGGACTTTTGGCACTGAACGCAATGGCAATGATTTGCGAAGACCGGTTCGCCTTCAACTTGGAAACGGATCGCGCCGCACAGGCATCCGCCGTCGTGAAAATCGCCAGTCGTCACTTCGCGCGCTCCAGGCGGCACCAAACCGGCGTGTGATCGGAGGCTTTTTCTCGGCCGCGCGGTCCCTTGTCGATGCCGCACTCGACAAGCAAGTCGGCGGCCTGCGGCGAGAGCAGCAGTTGATCGATGCGGATGCCGTGATCTTTCTGCCAAGCGCCGCCTTGATAATCCCAATAGCTGTAGGCGTGTCCCGTGGGATGCAACGCCCGGAACGCATCGACATAGCCGAAATGCATGATGCGGCGCAGCCCGGCGCGCGATTCCGGCTGGAACAATGCATCGCCTGCCCAGGCTGCCGGATCGTGGCAATCCTGGTCCTCCAGTATGATGTTGTAGTCGCCGCCAAGAATGGTTGCCTCCTCCAAGGCGAGCAGCGACCGGCAATGGTTGCGGAGCCGATCGAGCCAAGCAAGCTTGTAAGCGAACTTTTCGGTACCCAGCGGATTGCCATTGGGCAAATAGACCGAGGCGATGCGCAGCACGCCGGCATCGGTTGCAACGATACCCTCGATATAGCGCGCCTGTTCGTCGCCTTCGTCGCCCGGCAGTCGGCGTGCCACGATCTCGATCGGCGATTTCGCCAGGATCGCGACACCGTTGTATGTCTTTTGACCCGATATGGCGCAGTTGTAACCGATGTCGCCCAGTTCAAGCGCCGGAAATGCCTCCTCAACGCATTTGATTTCCTGCAACACGACGATATCGGGCGCGGCACCTTTCAACCAGGAAAGGACATTGGGCAGTCGCGCCCTGATCGAATTGACGTTCCATGTTGCGATTTTGACCATGACCGGCCGCCGTGCTGGAGACGGCGGACTTATGCCATGGCGAAGCCTCGGCGCGAAGGCTTAGTTCGGACCGAACTTGAACAACGAGGTGAGTTCGCGGATCGCCTGCGGTAGTTCCAAAGCCGGACGGAGCTTCAAGCCGACCGGGTCTGCCGGCAACGCATACCACTCGATGGGTCCGATTTTCGTTGCCACCACGTATTCGCCGAGCAGACGATCCAACAGCACGAAGCAGGCGCTCTTGATCTTGTCGGAGTTGCGGCCGGCGATCCCATGGACATAGAGATCCAGGTTTACGATGCCTTCGAGCTTGTGAATGGCGAACCACACATCGTCCAATCCCAATTCCTCGCCGCGCTGGTACGGGATCGCGTAATTCTTCGGAATCGGGTGGCGCTGCCGAAAGGCGACGGCGCGAAAATCCCCGGACTGCGGGGCTTTGCTGACCAAGTCGACGACTTTGGGAAAATTCTCGCTCAGCCCGTCCGCGCTGATGACGATTTCGGGTAGATTGTCGGGACCCTGACTGATTTCGACGACAAGATCGGCGCAATAGCGCGCGATTTCCGCGCGTGCCTTGCGGGAAAACTCCGAGGCGGTGCGATCCAGCGTCTCGGGATCGGGTAGATGGAGCTGCACCCAGCGCCAGAACATCGCCTCTGGCGCTTCAGCATCTCGCTTCAGCAGCCTTGGGATCACGGAGCCTGCTCCTTCCAATCGAATTGGTGAAGGATAGGCGGCAAGAAATTAATCAATTATGAAGAATCGACCGAAATGCGGGCCGAACGCGGTCAATCGACAGAAAAGCTCGATCCGCACCCGCACGACGATTTCGCGTTGGGATTGGTGATGGCAAAGGCGCTGCCCATCAGATCTTCCTTGAAATCGATCTCGGCATTGCCGAGCAGGTCAATCGAGACCGGATCGATGACAACCTTGGCACCGTCCCGTTCGAACACCAAATCGTCGCCATTGGCCGTGCTGTCAAATTCGAAACCATATTTGAAGCCGGAACAGCCGCCGCCCGAGACGGTGATGCGCAGCATGAGCGCCGGGTTGCCGTCTTTCTCGCGCAGTTGGGCGATCCGGCGCGCTGCGTTGGCCGAAATCGAAAAGGCGGGTTTTACGATCGTATCTAGCATCGGTCCTGATACCGCACAGGGGCAACGGGCAAGCTCATGTAAGTCACGGAGCGGCGATGTCAATTGCCGGAGGGGCGATTGCCGCCAGGCTGGGCGCGGACTATGGTCGCTGGCATGCAATTTGGCATAGCCTATGCGCCCTACGCGTCGCAACCCGAACAGAGCCGCGGCCGGTTTGTCGCCGAGCCGGAAAGCGCCTCGCGGACGGTTTTCCAGCGCGATCGCGACCGCATCGTGCATTCGACGGCGTTTCGGCGCCTGAAGCACAAAACCCAGGTTTTCGTCGCGCATGAAGGCGATCACTACCGGACTCGATTGACGCATTCGCTCGAGGTTGCCCAGATCGCGCGCTCCATCTGCCGCCAGCTCGGCCTCAATGAGGACCTGGCCGAATGCCTCGCGCTCGCCCACGATCTCGGCCACACGCCGTTCGGCCATGCCGGCGAAGACGCGCTCAACGATGCCATGGCGCCCTATGGCGGCTTCGATCACAACGCCCAGACGCTACGCATCGTCACCCGTCTCGAACGCAAGTACGCCGCCTTCGACGGGCTGAATCTGACCTGGGAGACGCTCGAAGGCGTCGTCAAGCACAACGGCCCTTTGCTTGGGCCGCAGGCGTCCAAGACCAAGACGCCGACCCAGGCGGTCCTCGATTACAATGCGCGGCACGATCTTGGCCTCGATACATGGCCCGGTCCGGAGGCGCAGATCGCGGCGCTGGCCGACGATATTGCGTACAACAATCACGATATCGACGATGGACTGAGGGCGCGCCTGTTCACGGTCGTGGACCTGGCGGACGGTCGATTTCGTCGGCGGGGTATTCTCGGCGGTGGCGGCCAAGTATCCGGGCCTGGAGGAGTCGCGCTTGGTGCACGAGTCGGTGCGGCGGCTTATCGACATGATGGTCAGTGACTTGTTGAGCGAAACGCGGGCGCGCCTCGACGCGGCGAAGCCCGCCAAGGCCGACGACATTCGCGCGCTGGGCCGCCCGACGGCGGCGTTTTCGTCCGAAATGCGCGCCCGGTTGCGCGATCTCAAATCTTTCCTGTTCAAACGCATGTATCGGCATTTTCGGGTCAATCGCATGACCGGCCGGGCGCGTCAGGTCGTTAAGGACCTTTTTTCCGTCTATGTCACCGAGCCCGAAGCGCTGCCCGAACAATGGCGCGCGCAGGCGGCAGCCATCGACACCGTGCCGCGCGCCCGCCTCGTCGCCGACTACATTGCCGGCATGACCGACCGCTTTGCCCTGCAAGAACATAAGCGGTTGTTCGACGCGACCATTCCATCGTAAGAGCTGCGGCATGAATCTCTACGCCCATTTCCGCGGCGAGGTCGTGGCCGCCGTCGGGCGCCTTGCTGCCGCTGGCATAGTGCCAGCCGGTCTCGAGACCGCGCGCATCGCGCTCGATCCGCCGCGCGATCCCGCCCATGGCGACATGGCCTGCAACGCCGCCATGATCTTGGCCAAGGCGGCGGGCCAGACGCCGCGCAAGCTTGCGGAAGCGATCATCGGCGAGCTCCGCAAGCTCCCGGCGATCACGAGCGCCGAGATTGCCGGGCCAGGTTTCATCAATCTGCGTTTTCAACCGGCGCTGTGGCGCGAACGCATACGCGACGTGCTCGCGGCCAACACGGCTTATGGCGATAGCGACCTCGGCAAGAGCGAGCCGGTCAACGTCGAGTTCGTGTCGGCCAATCCGACCGGCCTGCTCCATGTCGGCCACCTGCGTGGGATCATCGTCGGCGACGTGCTCGCGGCCTTGCTCGAAAAGGCCGGTTACCGCGTGACGCGGGAATACTACATCAACGACAACGGCACGCAGATCGACAATCTCGCCGAATCGCTGTTGAAACGGATGCGCCAGCTCAAGGGCGAAGCGATCCCGGACAGCGCGTTCGAAGGCCTATATCCCGGCGAAGAGGTCGTCGACGCGGCGCGTGCGGCGCTGGCGAAATTCCCGGCGGTACCGGATGCCGCGATTGCGCGGGCGTTTGCGGTCGATTTCATGATGGCGCTCATCCGCGAGGATCTCGACGTCCTCGGAGTCCGGCACGATGTTTTCACGTCGGAACGCCGGCTAGTCGAATCCGGGGCGGTCGAAGCGGCGATCGGCGAGCTGGAGCGGCGCGGGCAGATCTATGTCGGCACGCTCGATCCGCCGAAGGGCAAGCCGATCGATGATTGGGAGCCTCGCCCACAGATGCTGTTCCGCTCGACGGCGTTCGGCGACGATGTCGATCGGCCGCTCAAGAAATCCGACGGCACCTGGACTTACTTCGCCTCGGACATCGCCTATCATCTCGACAAATACCGGCGCGGCTTCCGCACCATGATCGACATTTGGGGCGCCGATCACGGCGGTTATATCAAGCGGGTGGCCGCCGCCATCGCCGCGTTGACCGATGGCAAGGGCGTGCTCGACGTCAAGGTCTGCCAGATCGTCAACCTGATGGAACGCGGCCAGCCGGTCAAAATGTCGAAGCGGGCCGGCAATGTCGTCACGGTGCGCGATGTGCTGGAGCGCGTCGGCAAGGACGTCATGCGTTTCATCATGCTGACCCGCAAGAACGACGCGCCGCTCGATTTCGATTTCGCCAAGGTCCAGGAGCAATCGAAGGACAATCCGGTTTTCTACGTGCAATACGCCCACGCCCGCTGTTGTTCGGTGTTCCGGCAGGCCAGGGAGGCATTGCCCCATCTCGCGATCGGCGACGACGCATTGAGCGGCGCGGCGATGGAACTCCTGTCGAATTCAAGCGAACTCGACCTCGTCAAAATGTTGGCACAATGGCCGCGTAGCGTCGAAACGGCAGCCGAAGCGCACGAGCCGCATCGGATTGCGTTTTTTCTATACGATTTGGCCGCCGCTTTTCACGGCCACTGGAATCGTGGCAAGGAGGACCCGGCGCTGCGCTTTATAGTCGAGGGCAACGAGGTTTTGACGACGGCAAGATTGGCAATGGTTCGCGCAGTTCAGCTCGTCATCGCGTCCGGTTTGCGGCTCGTCGGCGTGACGCCGGCCGCGGAGATGCGCTAGTGGTCCGCTGGCTTGTTCTGACGTTGTGCGGTATCGCCGCAGTTTCCGCGGCGGCGGCCCAGAGCAAAGAGTTGGGCCCGGCGCTGACGATGGCGACGGTGCCGCTCATCAAGGCCGAGCTGGGTCCGACGAAAATACGCCCGGCCGATCCCGGCGGTTTCCGCGTGCCGCATCGCGACAAGACGATTTACAACAATCTCGAATTGCCGCGTGCCAAGCCAGGCTCCGAGTTGCCGGCCAATGCCGGAAAAAAATCGGGCGAAGCGATTGTAAAATATAAGATTCAGCTCGGCATATTCCACACCACTGAAGCTGCCGACCGGCATTGGGAAAAACTTCGCACCGTGCATGGTCTGCAACTGGGGACTCTCAAGAAAATAGTCGAGAAAACCAAATTAAACAGCGGTAATATAGATATTTTTAGGCTTCAAGCCGGCCCCGTTTCTACGCTTGGCGATGGACAGAAGATTTGCTCCGTGTTGACGGCGCGAAAAATCGGGTGCTTCGTCGTCAAGGTCACCTAGCGTGGCGCTGGCGGCGAAGACTCCGGCGGTCTTCGGCTGCGCCGGTCCAATGTTGAGTGACACGGAGCGTGATTTTTTCGCGCGCGTGCAGCCGGTGGGCTTCATACTTTTCGCGCGCAATTGCCAAACGCCCGATCAGGTTCGCGCCTTGGTTCGTGAATTGCGCGCGGCGGGAGGTGCGCCAGGCGCGCCAGTTCTAATCGATCAAGAGGGCGGCCGAGTCGCTCGCCTGCGACCGCCGCAGTGGCGCCTGCCGCCGCCGGCGCGGGTTTTCGGCGACCTGTATCGCCGGGATCGGACAGCCGGGCTGGAGGCATGCCGGTTGAATGCGCGGCTGATCGCGCATGAATTGGCCGATCTCGGAATCGATGTCGACTGCGTTCCGGTCCTCGATGTGCCCGTGCCCGGCAGCCACGACATTATCGGCGATCGCGCGTTTGCCGGCGATGTTGCGACGATAGTCGCGTTGGGACGGGCGCAATGCGAAGGCGTGCTCGATGGCGGCGTACTCCCGGTCGTCAAGCACATTCCGGGCCATGGCCGCGCCCGGGCCGACACGCATGAGCAGCTTCCGATCGTCGATTGCGCCGCCGCCGAACTTGCCGCCCAGGACTTCGCGACGTTTCGCGCGCTCGCCGATATGCCGCTGGCGATGACGGCGCACGTCGTCTACAGCGCGCTCGACCCCGATGAAACGGCAACGACCTCGCGCCGCATTATCGACGACGTGATCCGGCGCGATATCGGGTTTCATGGCGCGCTGATGTCCGACGATTTGTCGATGAAGGCGCTGGCCGGTCCCATTCGCGAACGCACCGCGCGAGCCTTGGCGGCAGGCTGCGATATCGCCCTTCACTGCAACGGCAATATGACCGAGATGGAAGCGGTGGCGGCCGGCGCGGAAGATTTTCCGGCGGCCAGCCGGGCCAGGGTCGAGCGCGCACTGGCGCGGCGCCGCCCGGCTCGGGCGTTCGATCCCGCCGCGGCCAGCGAGCGGCTTGCGGCTTTGCTCGCTCCCAGCGCATAAAGGCGCCCATGATCGACCTCGAAATGCTCATCGCCGTCGCGATTCCGGCGATCATCGCCATCACGCTGCACGAAGCGGCGCATGGCTTCGTCGCATGGCGCCTTGGCGATCCCACCGCCTATCGGCTCGGCCGCGTCACTTTCAACCCCATCAAGCATGTCGATCTGATGGGCACGATCATCATTCCGCTGGTCATGTATGTTTCGGCCGGATTCTTGTTCGGATGGGCAAAACCCGTTCCGGTCAATCCGAGCCTGCTCAACCAGCCGCGGCGCGACATGGTTTTGGTCGCGGCCGCCGGGCCGGGAATCAATTTGGCGCTGGCGCTGATTTCGGGCTTCTTGCTTTCGGTCTATGGCTTGCCGGCGCGCGGTGGCGATGTCGATATTATCCACAGAATCCTTTCGATCTCGATTTACGTCAACGTAATCCTCGCGGTGTTCAATCTGATACCATTGCCGCCGCTGGATGGGGGGCGTATTGCCGTCGGCTTGCTGCCGGGCTCGCTCGCATATCCGCTGCAGCGTCTCGAACCTTGGGGATTTTGGATCTTGATCGGTGTGTTGTTCATATTGCCGCTTGCGGCGCGGCAGCTGGGCCAAGAATTCAATCCGTTCGCCACGGTCATCGGCCCGATTGTCGATTGGGTGATTGAGGTCGTGGGTTCCGTTACTGGGCTGCGAAGGCTTTATCTATGATCGCGGTTGACGAAACCGAATTCGTCCCCGACGCCCGCGACGAGCCGGTCGCGGACAGCGATAAGTTCGTACTCGCGATCGACGGCTTCGAAGGCCCGCTCGATGTCTTGCTGAACCTTGCGCGCGATCAGAAGGTCGATATCACGCGGATTTCGATCCTGGCGCTGGCCGATCAGTATCTCGCTTTCATTCAGCGCGCGACCGATTTGCGGCTCGACGTTGCCGCCGATTACCTGGTGATGGCGGCGTGGCTCGCGTATTTGAAGTCGAAGCTGTTGCTGCCGCAACCGAAAGCCGATGGCGAGCCGAGCGGGGCCGAGATGGCCGAAGCCTTGGCTTGGCAGCTTCGCCGCCTCGAGGCGATGCGCGACGTGGTAACGCGGCTGATGGCGCGCCCGCAAAAGGGAATCGATTTCTACGTTCGCGGCGAGAGCGAAAAACTGCCGGTGGTCTCGAAGGTCGTCTATCAAGTATCGCTATTCGATTTGTTGAAATCCTATGGCGACCAACGCCGGCGCCAGATCGGTTCGGTCTTGTCGATCCGCGAATCGGTCGCCTTGTTCTCGATCGACGACGCGATTAGGCGCTTGCGATCGTTGTTGGGCCGCATGCCCGATTGGGCGACGCTGACGAGCTTTCTTCCGCCCGGCCTGCTGCCAGGCCTCAATCGGCGCTCGGCGATCGCCTCGACCCTGGCCGCGAGCCTCGAGTTGGCCAAGTCGGGCAACGTCGTGCTGCGTCAGGATCGGCCCTTCGGCCCTATCTATGTCAAACATTCGGAGGCTGGATCGTGAGCGACGACCGCCAACTGCATTTGCACATTGTCGAAGCGCTGATTTTCGCTTCGCCCGAGCCGACGCCGGAAAGCGCGCTGAAAGCGCGGCTGCCGGAAGGCACCGACCTCGCCGCCCTGCTCAACGACCTCGTGGGCGACTATGCCAAGCGCGGCATCAGGCTGGTCAAGGTCGGCGACAATTGGGCTTTTCGCACCGCTGTCGAGGTTGCGCCGCATCTCCAGCTTGAGCGCAAGGTCACGCGCAAGCTATCGCGCGCCGCGCTCGAAACCATGGGCGTCATCGCCTATCACCAGCCGGTGACGCGGGCCGAAATCGAAGAAATACGCGGCGTCGGCTTGTCGCAGGGCTCGCTCGATGTGCTGCTCGAATTGGGCTGGATCAAGCCCGGCAAGCGGCGGCGCACGCCGGGCCGGCCGTTGACGTGGGTCACGTCGCAGGATTTTCTCGATCATTTCGGCCTCGAATTGCTCGACTATCTGCCTGGGCTTGACGAGCTGAAGGCGTCTGGTCTGCTGTCGGCGCGCAACACGGTCCATGCTTTCCACGCCGAAGAGGCCGGGACCGAAGCGGACGAGCCCGAGGAAACAAAGCCGCTCGAACTCGACGAAGATTCGATTGCCGCCGAGGACGACGATGCAGACACTGCACCGCTTGCAAAGGGGGCGGTGGCCGGCGAGAGCAATAGTGAGTCAAACCCGCCGAGCCAGCTGGTTGCTATTAAGAACGATTCGCAATAAGGTCTTTGCCCAGGCAAGCGAGCGGCGGTTTGTTTGACTCCCCGTCAAAGGCGCGACCCACGCGGAAATGAGTATTGAATCGTCCACGCTCGGGGTCGCGCGGCGGCCGGGCCGGCCCTGGCTCGTCATTTCGCTTCTTGTCGCGGCCGCTGTCGCATTGCCGATATTGGCGATCGCCATCCGGGCCGCGGCGCCTTCCGGCGACATGTGGAGCCATCTCGTTGCGACCGTGTTGCCGCGCTATCTCGCGAACACGCTCCTGATCCTGCTCGGTGTTGGCGCCGGCACGATCGTCGGCGGCGTAACGGCTGCGTGGCTCGTGAGCCTTTGCCGGTTCCCCGGCCGGCGCATATTCGAGTGGGCCTTGCTGTTGCCGCTCGCCATGCCCGCCTATGTCGTCGCCTATGTCTTTGCCGGGCTTTTCGATGCCGCCGGACCCGTGCACGGCGTGCTCAAGTTGTGGTTGGGCGCGAGCGGCGTTATCGAGTGGTATCCCAATATCCGATCGATCTGGGGCGCGGTCGCGGTCTTCGTCCTCGTGCTTTACCCCTATGTCTACATGATGGCGCGCGCCGCTTTCGTCGAGCAATCGGTCTGTGTGCTGGAAGTGAGCCGAACCCTGGGCCTCACCATTTGGGGCAGCGCGTGGCGCGTCGGATTGCCCTTGGCGCGGCCGTCCATCGCGGTCGGCGCCGCTTTGGCGCTGATGGAGGCGCTCAACGATTTCGGCGCCGTGCAGCATTTCGGCGTCGATACTTTCACCACGGGCATCTATCGCGTTTGGCTGGGCCGTGGCGATGTGACCGCGGCGGCGCAGCTCGCCCTGCTGTTGATCGGGTTCGTGGCGGCGCTGGTTTGGCTGGAACGGGCATCGCGCGGGCGCGCGGGCTACATGCATTTGACGACGCGCTATCGCCCCCTGCCGGCCTATCCGCTCACCGGCGCGAAAGGAATGGCGGCGGCGTTGTTTTGCTTTCTTCCGGTGTTTTTCGGGTTCCTGCTGCCGGCGGGCGCGTTGGCGGCTTGGATCGTCGATGGCGTTGGCGCGATCGCCGACCGGCGCTTTCTGCGGCTTGTGCTCAACAGTGTCGCCTTGGCCGGAGCCGCCGCCATCCTTTGCGTCGCGCTCGGCGGCCTCCTGGCTTACGCGCAGCGCCAGCGCCGTGACAGCGCCGTTTTGCGCGCGGCGACCGCGTTTGCCGGTCTCGGCTATGCCGTGCCCGGCGCCGTTATCGCGGTCGGCGTGGTGCTGGCGCTGGGCGCGATCGATCGGACGATTGCGTCGGCGGCGGGCCTTCCGCTGGCGCTCGGCAGCTCGCTGTTCGCGTTGCTATTTGCCTATGTCGTACGCTTCCTGCCGATCGGCGTCGGCGCCCTCGAGGCGGGATTAAATCGCATCACGCCGCATATGGATGACGCGGCGCGCACGCTCGGCCATGGGCCGCGCACCGTATTCCGGCGCATCCATTTGCCGATGTTGCGCGGCAGCGTTCTGACCGCGGCGTTGCTCGTTTTCGTCGATGTGATGAAGGAGCTGCCGGCGACGCTCATGATCCGGCCGTTCAATTTCGACACGCTGGCGATCCGAGTCTACGAATATGCCAGCGACGAACAGCTCGCCGCCGCGGCGCCGGCGGCGCTTGCCATCGTCGCGGCGGGCATCGTGCCCGTCATCCTATTGAGCCGCGCCATCGCCCAGGCGCGTCCCGGCCAGGCAACCCCGGTCCCGGCGATCGGCGCAATCCCATGACGGCGCTCGCTCTTGACCGCGTGACGCACCGCTTCGGGCACCGCCTCGCGCTCGACGATGTGACGCTGAGCGTCGCGGATGGCGAGATCGTGTGCCTGTTGGGACCGTCCGGTTGCGGGAAGTCGACGTTGCTGCGCATCGCCGCCGGGCTCGAGGCGTTGCAGAGCGGCACGGTCGTCATTGCCGACCGGATTGTCGCGGGCCAGGGTGCGGCCGAGGTGCCGCCCGAGCAGCGCGGGATCGGGTTCTTGTTCCAGGATTTCGCCTTGTTTCCGCATCTCACGGTGCGGGAAAACGTTGCCTTCGGACTCCATGTGATGGCGCCGGAGGCCCGGCAAGAGCGGGCGAATTCCGCCTTGGCGCAGCTCGGTATCGCCGACTTGGCGGACGCCTATCCGCACACGCTTTCGGGCGGGCAGCAGCAACGCGCTGCGCTCGCCCGCGCCCTGGCGCCGGCGCCGCGGCTTTTCCTGCTCGACGAACCGTTTTCCGGCATCGACGCGCGGCTGCGCCGCCGCCTGATCGAAGACACGTGGCGCATACTGAAGCAGAGCGGCGCGGCCTCGGTGGTCGTCACCCATGATCCCGAGGAAGCGATGTTGCTCGGCGATCGCGTCGCCGTGATGCGCGCCGGACGAGTGCTGCAAAGCGAAACCGCCGACGGAATCTACCGGCGCCCGAGCTCTGCCTTTGTTGCCGAGTTTCTGTCCGAGGTGAACAAATTCCGCGGCCAGGTCGGTCCGAATGGCACGGTTGAAACGCCGCTCGGCGCAATACCGGCGCCCGATTTGGCACCGGGGTCCGCCGCCGTTGTTGTCGTCCGCCAATCCGGCATTGTGGTGACGCGCAGCGAGGAAGATACCAATCGGGGGGCCCGTGCCTATCCCGTGCGGATGAATTGGGCGCGGCCGATGGGCGCCACATGTCTGGTTCAGCTTCAGCGCCGCGACATCGGAGCGCCTGGCAGGGCCTTCTATGCGCGCATTCCCGCGCCACCGCCGCCGATGGCGCCGACCGCCGACTTGACGTTCGCTAGCGTGGATTTGAACGAGGTATTTGTTTTTCCGACAGAAAATCCGGATGAGCAAGACTAAATCGCGGCTAAATCGGTGTCATCGCACCGCTGGGCATCCCGCGTTCATCGGACTGTGATCGGTCGGCAGGGGCACGAACAAAGATAATTTCTCGAACATTGATGATGAGGCTTGCATTGAAAGTCTTTTTTAACGCTACCAGCTAATACTGGCGACCGTAGCGTACATTCGAGGAGGACGAAATGCCGTACTCCAGATGTTTGACCGAACGACGTTGTTGGCCCGCCTTTGCCGGAGCCGACCGTCGGCGCTGCTGCTTTTGCCGCCACCCATCGACCTCCCCCCGACCGTGACCTAGCGAACGCACTCGCTGCAGGAGACCACCGCCATGCCCAACTCCTTGAACGCCGAAGACGTTTTCGAAAGCTTCCTCAGAAAGCGCGCCGGTCGAAAAGAGGTCGAGATGAACCTGCGCGACTATCTCGATGGCTGCCACGCCGACCCGGCCATGCATGCCTCGGTGGCGGAACGCATGATCGACGCGATCGGCGAGCCCGAGGTCGTCGACACCTCCAAGGATGCGCGGCTATCGCGCATCTTCATGAACCGCACGATCAAGCGCTATCCGGCGTTCGCCGATTTCTTCGGCATGGAAGAAACCATCGAGCGCATCGTCGGGTACTTCCGCCACGCGGCGCAGGGCCTCGAGGAGCGCAAGCAAATTCTCTATTTGCTCGGCCCGGTCGGCGGCGGCAAGTCGTCGCTTGCCGAGCGGTTGAAGGAGCTGATGGAGAACCGCCCGATCTACGTGCTGAAGGCGCGCGATGCGCTGAGCCCGTTTTTCGAGAGCCCCTTGGGGCTGTTCGATACGCGCGTCATGGGCCGCGAGCTGGAAGAGCGCTACAAAATCCCGCAGCGCAAGCTGCCCGGCATCATGTCGCCTTGGGCCTTGAAGCGGCTCGATGAATTCGGCGGCGACATCTCGAAATTCCGCGTCGTCAAGGTCTATCCCTCGCGCCTCAAGCAGATCGCGGTCACCAAAACCGAGCCGGGCGACGAGAACAACCAGGATATTTCAACCCTGGTCGGCAAGGTCGATATCCGCAAGCTCGAGCATCACAGCCAGAACGATCCCGACGCCTATAGCTGTTCGGGCGGGCTGAACCGCTGCACCCAGGGCCTGCTCGAATTCGTCGAAATGTTCAAGGCGCCGATCAAGATGCTGCACCCGCTGCTCACGGCGACCCAGGACGGCAATTATGCCGGCGGCGAAAATATCGGCATGCTGCCGTTTCAGGGCATCGTGCTCGCGCATTCGAACGAGGCCGAGTGGCAGGCCTTCAAGAACAACCGCAGCAACGAGGCTTTTATCGACCGCGTCTGCGTCGTGAAGGTGCCTTATTGCCTGCGCGTTTCCGAGGAGCGGCAAATTTACGAAAAACTGATCCGCAATTCCGAACTCGCCAATGCGCCGTGCGTTCCGGCGACCGTCGAGATATTGGCGCGTTTCTCCGTGCTGTCGCGCCTGAAGGAGCACGAGAATTCGAACCTCTATTCGAAGCTCCGCGTCTACGACGGCGAGAACATCAAGGAATCCGACCCCAAGGCCAAGTCGCTGCAAGAATATAAGGACGCGGCCGGAGTCGACGAAGGCATGGACGGGATTTCGACCCGCTTCGCCTTCAAGGTCTTGTCCGAAACGTTCAATTACGACACCCAGGAAATTTCGGCCGATCCGGTTCATCTGATGCATGTGCTCGAGCAATCGATCCGCCGCGCGCAATTCCCGGCCGACGAGGAGAAGCGATACATCGAATTCATCAAGGCAGAACTTGCACCGCGCTATGCCGAATTCATCGGCTACGAGATCCAGAAGGCCTATCTCGAATCCTACAACGACTACGGCCAGAATCTGTTCGACCGTTACGTCGACTACGCCGATGCCTGGATCGAGGACCAGGATTTCAAGGATCCCGATACCGGCCAGTTGATGAACCGCGAACTGCTCAATCAGGAACTGACCAAGATCGAGAAGCCCGCCGGCATCGCCAATCCCAAGGATTTCCGCAACGAGGTGGTCAAATTCGCGTTGCGCGCCAAGGCGAACAACAACGGCAAGAATCCGGCTTGGAACGTCCTACGAGAAAATTCGCGAGGTGATCGAACGCCGCATGTTCGGCCAAGTCGAGGATTTGCTGCCGGTCATCAGCTTCGGCACCAAGAAGGACACGGAGACCGAGAAGAAGCACTCCGAATTCGTCCAGCGCATGAAGGCGCGCGGCTACACGGAGCGCCAGGTGCGCCGCCTCGTCGAATGGTACATGCGCGTCAAGCGGTCTGGATAAGCGCCGGCGCTGGCGGGCGGGAAGGGAGCAGAGCGTGAATATCATCGACCGCCGGCTCAATCCCAAAGGCAAAAGCCTGGCCAACCGCCAGCGCTTCCTGCGCCGGGCGCGCCTGGATATCCAAAAGGCGGTGCGCAACGCCACGGCGGGCCGCAACGTCGCCAACGTCGAGCGCAGCGAGAAGATTACGATCCCGTCCGATGGCTTGAGCGAGCCAGGGTACCGTCACTCGAACCGCGGCGGCGTGCGCGACTTCGTCCTGCCGGGCAACAAGGACTATGTTCGCGGCGACCGCATCGCCAAGCCGCCCGGCGGCGAGGGCGGCGCTGGCGGCCGCGAGGGCGGCACCGACGGCGGCGGCGAAGACGATTTCCGTTTCACGCTGACGAAGGAAGAGTTCCTCGACATCTTTCTCGAGGATCTCGAATTGCCGGATTTGGCTAAGAAAACGCTGCGCGAAAGCGAACTTGTGGCGCCGGTCCGGGCCGGCTTCTCGGTTAGCGGCTCGCCCACCAACCTCAATCTCGTGCGCACCATGCGCAACTCTTTCGCCCGCCGTCGCGCGCTCGGGCGGCCGCGCGCCGAGGAGATCGCGGCGGTCGAGGCCGAATTGCGCGCACTGGCCGAACGCGGCGGAGCCGAGGCCGATCGCGGCGACGCCGAGCGGGAGGAAGAGCTCAAGGCGCTGTTGGCGACGCTCGAATTCCGCCAGCGGCGCGTGCCGTACATCGACCCGGTCGATGTGCGTTACAACCGGTTCGAGTTCGTGCCGAAGCCTTCGACCAAGGCAGTCATGTTCTGCCTGATGGACGTTTCGGGCTCGATGACCGAGCACATGAAAGACCTTGCCAAGCGTTTTTTCATGCTGCTGCACATATTCCTGACGCGGTGCTACCGCAAGGTCGATATCGTGTTCATCCGCCATACCCATGAGGCGGCCGAAGTCGACGAGCAGACATTCTTTTTCAGCGCCGAGACCGGCGGCACCGTCGTTTCCTCGGCACTTGAGGTCATGCAGCGCATCGTCGCCAGCCGCTATCCGCCGTCGGAATGGAATATCTACGCCGCCCAGGCTTCGGACGGCGACAACGCCGACAGCGACAACGCCCGGGCCGTTGCCTTGCTGCAAACCGAAATCCTGCCGCTGTGCCAGTATTTCGCCTATATCGAAGTCAGCGACGAGGGCGGCGGCGGTGACCGCGAGAGCGCGCTGTGGCGGGCCTATTCGCTGGCCGCGGCGAGCGGCCTGCCGGCCATGCGCAAGGTCTCGGCGCGCGGCGACATATTCGCGGTATTCCACGAGCTGTTCCAGCGTCAGAGCGCGGGGCGGGGAAATTCCGGCAACGGCCGCTCCGCGGCTTGAGGAGCGGGCTTTGGGCGACAATCTCGTTTTCAACGGAACCGAGTGGGACTATGCCGCGCTGGCCCAGGTCTACGAGGCGATCGAAGGCGTCGCCGTCGGCGAGCTGGGCCTGCAGCCCTATCCGAGCCAGATCGAAATCATCACCACCGAGCAAATGATCGACGGCTACGCCTCGTTCGGCTTGCCGCTCATGTACCGGCATTGGTCGTTCGGTAAGCGGGTCGCGCGCGACGAAACCCTGTACCGCAAGGGCATGCGCGGCTTGGCCTATGAAATCGTGATCAATTCCGACCCGTGCATCACATATATCCTCGAAGAAAATTCCATGGCGATGCAGGCCTTGGTCATCGCCCACGCCGCATTCGGTCACAGCCACTTCTTCCGGCACAACAGCCTGTTCAAGCAGTGGACCGACGCCGCCGGCATCCTCGACTATATGGAGTTCGCCAAATCCTATATCGCGCGCTGCGAGGAACGGCACGGCGTGCGCGCGGTCGAGCGCGTACTCGACGCCGCTCACGCCCTCATGGACCAAGGCGTCCACCGCTATCCGCGCAAGCGCGCGCTCAATCTGCGCGAGGAAGAGCAGCGCGAGCGCGAGCGGGAAGCGCATCAGGCGCGAACCTACAACGAGCTATGGCGCAACCTGCCGGTCAAAGGGACGGCAATCCCGGACGACGTGGCGGCGCGCAAAAATGCGCTCGGACTGCCCGAGGAGAACCTGCTCTTCTTCCTGGAGAAATCGGCGCCGCGCCTAGAGCCATGGCAGCGCGAAATCCTGCGCATCGTCCGCCACGTGGCGCAGTATTTCTACCCCCAGAAGCAGACCAAGGTCATGAACGAGGGCTGCGCGACCTTCGTCCACTACCATGTCATGACCCGCATGAGCGCTGCCGGCAAGATATCCGACAGCGCGATGATGGAAATCCTGCACTCGCACACCAACGTCGTTTATCAGCCGGAATTCGATCAGCCGCATTTCGGCGGCCTCAATCCTTATGCGATCGGTTTCGCCATGATGGGCGACATCCTGCGCATCACGACCGAACCGACGGGCGAGGACCGCGAATGGTTTCCCGCGATCGCCGGCAATCGCGATCCGTGGACGACGCTGCGCGCCATCTGGGCCGACTATCGCGATGAGAGCTTCATCCGCCAGTTCCTCAGCCCCCATCTCATCCGCAAGCTGCGGCTATTCGCGGTGAAAAACGATGCTGCCGCGCCACATGTCAACGTCACCGCAATCCAGGACGAGCGCGGATACCGCGACGTCCGGCGCATTTTGGCCGACTCCTACGACATCGGCGCCGCCGAGCCGGACATTCAAATTATCGATGTCGATCTCGCAGGCGACCGGCGTTTGATGCTCCAGCATCGCGTGCGCAACGGCATCCTCCTCGAGGAAGCCGATGCGAAGCGCGTCCTGCGCCATGTCGCGAACTTGTGGGGTTACAGCGTCAAGCTAGTCGAGGTCGATGCCGCGACCGAAGCCTTGCTGCACGAGTTCGCCGAGGTCGGGCCTGAGGAAACCAAGGCGTAGCCAGCCTTGCGACGCCCATGCCTGGTCAAGGCGAGCAGCGCTGAGCCGCATGGCGCCGAAGGCAGCGACCGTTTCAGACTTAGAGCGATGTCGCATTGCAGATAGTTAATCGATGATAAATCATTGTGTTGTGAAGATTTGATGAGAATTTGACGGAAGAACCGACGGCGCTGCGACACTGTTCGGCGATAGTGCGCCACATTCCGATACAGGGGACGTGAGGGCATCATGAAAATCGCGGCAGCGGCAATGAATAGCGAAGTCGAAAATGTGCGCAAATTCCAAAATTTGCTGTGCGCGCTCGGCGTCGAGTCGGATGCGGCCGTGGTGCCGTGCACGAACAGCGACGTCGACGTCTTGGCCTCGATGCTAACCGCGGCGAAGCGTGCTGAAGGGCAAGAGAAAGTTTGGGCCGATTTTGAAGCCCGCGATAGCGTCCACTTCCCATTGCCGCCAATGCAGGCCGCCCCAATCCGCATTGGGCAGGACGAGTTCGTCGCCGCGGCAAAATCCGCCCAGCGCAAGTCCTTGCCGCGCATTGCCGCAGCCTGCGCAGCTTTGACCATGGGGCTGTTTGCCGCCATCGGCGCTCTCGGCACGGCGAACGTCGCCGCGGAAAGCCGCGACGCCGCCACGCGCCAGCGTTGATCGACGCGCGATCGGGATTCGGCGCCGCGCTCATCCAATCAGCGGCGATAAGATGAACTTGTGCGAGACCTCCACATAGCGCCGCCGATCTTTGGCGCGGCCTGGCCGCCGGGACAGTCGGGGGCGATCGAAAGTCAATAACGCAAGCTATTGCGCCGATTGAGCTGGGCTCTCTTATTTATTAATCAAATATGAATCAATGGCTTGCGAAGATTTGATGGCGTTTTGACGGAAATAGGCATGGCGCCGCGACGCGACCCGGCGATAGTGCCCGGGCTTCCGAGATGGGAGCAAGATGAAGTCGGCGGCGTGAGGGCATCATGAAAATCATGGCAGCAGCAAAGTATGGCGAAGTCGAGCACGCCAACAGGTTCAGGAACTTGTTGGATGCGCTCAGTGTCGATGCGGATCCGGCCACGCTGCCGTGCACAAATGACGACGTCGATGTTTTGGCCGCCGTGCTTATGGCGGCGTCGCGAGTCGAGATGCGGCCAATTCCATTCGGCGCGGGTCGGTGACGCACATTTCCTCGGCTAATGTGGCCGTCCGCAGCGTGGCCGCGCAGCAGCGCGGAACGATCTTCCAGCGCGACGATTAGGGGCCCTGCGGGTTCGCTCGCCCGATTAGGCGCTGGCAAGCCCGGCCTTGTGCAGGCCCTCGACGTAGCGCAACCGATCTTCGGCGCGGCGGAACGGATAGACCTCGATAAATCCCGCGGCCGAGAAATCGGGCTTGATCGCCTTTAGCTTCCGCACATAGGGCGCCGCTTCGTCTTGTCGGCCGAGATGGCCGAGGGCGACGATAAGATGGACATAGCCATTGACAAAAGTAGGGTTGGCGGCGACCACGCGCCGGCCGACGACGGCTGCCTGGGCAAATTCACCTTTTAGCACATGGGCCAGGGCGAAAATCGATTCGAGCACCGAGAAACTTATGTCAAAGGGAGAAAGCTCGCTATACCGTGCCAGCCGCAATTGCGCCTCTTCCGGATTGCCCGTGTAGCAATAAGTCGCAGCGCTAAGCGCCCATACGAACGCCAAGCTGGGATTGAGGTGCAAAGACCGTTCGAAATAGTGCGCACCATTGTCGAAGTCCTTTCGCAAGAACGACGTCATGTGGGCGTAGATGCCGAGCGCTTCGGCATTGTCAGGGTCGAGCCGGATTGCCTGAATACACAGGCTCTCGGCCAGCTCGAAGGCGGCCACGACGGCTTTGGTCCAACCCTGGCCGACGTAGAAAACGTGCCAGAACGCTGACCAGGCGAGGATTGCGGGATTCTCGGGTTCCGCTTCGCGTGCCTGTTCGAGCAGCCGGCCGGCGGCCTCGTATTTTTTACGCTCCATGCTGTAGATAAGCGGAATCGCTCGCAGCCAAAGCGACATGGCGTCCTTGCCGTCGCGCGCCGTGGCGCGCTTGCCTTCGGCCAACAGCAAACTTGTGTCGATACGCGCGCCGATCTGCGCCACGATCCGCTCATACAGATCACCGAGCGAGTTGAGCGCAACCTTGAATTTCTCCACCCAGATCGGCCGAGATTCTGCTGCAAAGTCAATCAACTGCACATCGATGTGCAGCATTCTGCCGGCGGTCGAGAGAGTGCCCACCACCGCATAATCCGCGTCGTGTACGCGCGACGATGACGTATATCCTTCGGCGCCTGAAGCGACTTTTTCTTCTTTTGCAAAGACATCGAACCATCCGAACCGCGCCAAAGCGGCCGCGATTTGGCGCGCCAGCGAGCCTGCCAGCGATGATTCGAGTTCCTTGTCGAGAATCGAGAACGCCCTAACGTCGACCCGCCGCCGAGCCTGGGCGGCCGCGGAAAAAGCGCTTCCGCCGCTTATTTCCGCCGAAGCAGCCGCCGGCGTTCCCGAAAGGGACGCGGCCTTGATCGCCTGGTAGAGGGCGGTGGTTTCGCCGGTCGGCGCGACATCGAACGCTTGCCGAAGCGCGTTGCGGCAGCGCTCATACTCGCGCAGGGCCTGGGCACGCTTGCCCTGATCGGCCAGTACACGCATCAGGGCGCGCGACACCATTTCGTTGGCCGGGTCGATGGCGATGACCCGGCGCGCCGCAAGGGCGATGTCCGCGGCGGGCGCGTGCTTGTCAATGAGTTGCCGCAGCGCCGTTTCGTGCAAATTGCGCAGATCGTCGGTGAAGCGAACGCGTTCGCCCATCAGCCATTGATCGAAAGACGCGCTGACGCCATCGAGATCCTCGAGCAAGCGGCTGCCACTGTCCTGCGGCAATGCGCCATCGGGAAATTCGCCGATCGCGCCGACATCGCGGAGCAGCACCGCGGCGTCGATCCAGCAGCGCGTTTGGTCGAGGCGCAGAGATTCTCGATCGGTGGCAATGAGCGTTTCGGCGTCAGTGCCCAGCGCGAGCGTCAACTTATAAAGCGCCTGGCGGAAGCTGGCGCGCGCCTGCTCCTCATCGACGCGGTCCCAAAGCTGGCCGTAGAGCCTTGTGCGCGGCACTTTTTCGCCGCGCGCCAAGCAGAGCGCCGCAATGATCGCGCGCGCGTGCCGGCTCTTCGGCAGGACATTCTCGTCGCGCTCGTTCGTCACGCGCATCTGGCCGAGAAGGTGGATGCGCAGCTTCGGGCGCTCATCCGCCACCGTTTCGCTCGACGCGCGTTGCGAGTCTCCGACGATCGGTGGCCTTGTCGCTGGGAAGAGCGGTCCGGCATTCATGCGCGCCGACCGGCCCATTGTATTCCTTGAGGCGTACAACGCACTTAGTGGTACCTTCCCCTTCGGTTCATTGTGCGTCGGCACTCGATCCGGCACACGAGAGATTGCCCGCTCAATGTAAAAAATCGTGATTAATACATCATAAAAATGTGGCACGTGTGAATTTCGATGCGCCAGCGCCGCCGGTTCGTCAAACAATCCTTAATCGGACGAAGATGCAAACGCCAAGAAAATTGCTGAACATGTTGCGCCGAAACCAGTGGTATTTCCTGCAGAATTGCCGACCGCGACACAGCATCGAGGCAAGGAGAATTTTCAGTTGACGAAAATTTAACGTTAATTTTTCGTCTAAATGATGAACGGTTGATCAGGGTTCGGGAATTCTGCCAATATCCAGGATTAACAACGGCGTCCAAGATTGAATATAAAAACAATATAATCAAAAAGAATATAGCCTAATACACAAATATACTCAATCTTATTCTTTTCCACAGGCAGAATAAATTTTCCAGCAATCAATACTTGTGCGCCTTCGTGTAATCTATACTTTGGCGATGCCAATAGATTCAACCAAGGAAGAGGCAGAGCCATGAAAAAAGTGAGCAAGAGCGCCAAGAAGATCGTCGACCCGCGTAAAGTCCGCATCGGCGGCGTCGCGCCCGCCTTCGGCAAGGTGACGGACAAGCGCGCTGTCCGCATCGGCGGCGTCGCGCCAGCCTTCGGCAAGGTTGTGGACAAGCGCAATGTTCGTATCGGCGGCGTCGCGCCGTCATTCTAGGCATTGCGCAGATGGATCGAATGCCGGGGCAGCGTCATGCTGTCCCGGCATTTGCTTTCCAAGGTCGGGAGTAGCCTTGGTGGACACGTTCGAACGCAACAAAAATGCTGAGCCGCTAGTTCGATTCTATCGCCTATTCCCCGAGGCCCGTCTGCCGAAGCGCGCCGATCGCTCGGTCGGGGGAACCATTCCGACACGCGCCTTTCGTTACTGCGAGGCGATCACCTCGGCGTCGGCGTTCGGCTGGTATGTCTTTCCGCCGATCAATTTCAGCTTGTTGTGGGATGGCACCAGCGTGCTCTGGACCTACGACGAGACCGAGCACTGGTACCCGCTCGGCAGCGCCCAGCTTCCCGGCTTCAGCGATTATTTCGACGAGCACGCGCCGGAAGAGATGAGGTCGTTCGCGCCGCCCTTTCTCAACGCGTTCGTCGAGTCGAACATCGTCCAAATCTGGACCGGCCTGTTTGCGCGCACCGCGCCGGAGTGGAGTTTGCTCATTCGGCCGGTGGCCAATCTGCCGCGCAGCCGGGGCTACGAACTCTATGAAGGCATCATCGAGACCGACCGTTGGTTCGGCCCGCTGTTCACCAATATCCGCTTGACCAAAACCGATCGGCCGATCGAGTTCCGCGCCGAGATACCATTGCTCCAGGTGCAGGCCCTGCCGCGCCATGTCTACGCTTCCGCCGCGCTCGACGAATTCGCAACCGTGCCCGAACTCGCTGGATTCGGAGCGGACGATTGGCAGCGGTTCCGCGAAACGGTCGTCAAGCCGTCGATCATGCCGGAACGCCGTCCCGGGCAATACGCCGTTCGGACGCGCAAGCGCGCCGAAGCGGGCTGCCCGTTTGGCCATGTCGCGCCGGCCGGTGTCGATGGCGAGGCCGTGCCGGAAACAAAAATTGCCGCAAGCGAAAGATCACCGCGCCGCGTCCCCGTGTCCTGATGCACGGCCGTTCACTGGCCTTGACGACGGCCCGATCGCTCACCACGAAGTCCTGGCTCGGGGGCGGGCTATGCCTTGCCGTCACGCTCGCGATCTGGACCGCGTGGATCATCTATACGCGGCTTGGCGTGACGCATTCGTTCGAACCGGCCGACATCGTCCTGCTGCGCTGCGGCATCGGTGGCTTGATTTTTCTTCCCTTCCTTATCGCGCAAGCCCCGGGATTGCAGCGGCGGGCTTGGTTCTGGGGGCTCGCCTTCGCCATTGCCCAGGGGCCGCTGTTTATTTTCGCGATCGCCGCCGGCCTGCGCTATGCGCCGGCCGGCTATGGAGCGGCGCTTGCGCCGGGCGTCATGCCGCTCTTCGCCGCGCTTCTGATGGCTTTCGCCTTCGGGCAGCGCCTGCGCGGCTGGCGCGTTGCCGGTCTCGTTCTCATCCTAAGCGGGACGACGATCCTTGCCCTCTACGGCGCCAGTCTCGATGCGAATTTTGCGCTCGGCTGTTTGTTGTTTCTGTCGGCCGCGCTGATGGCGGCTTTTTACGTGGTGGCGCTGCCGCGCTCCGGCCTGTCGCCGTTCATCGCGGCGGCAATGATTTCGGTCTTGTCCATGACGGCCTTCGTGCCGCTTTACTTCGCCTTCGGCGGCGGCACGCTGTCTGCCGCCAGCGGCGGCGAGATCGCGTTCCAGGTTTTGATACAAGGCGTGCTGATGGCGGTGGTATCGCTCCTCGCATACAACGGCGCCATTGTTCTGCTCGGCGCCGCGCGCGCCAGCGCGGCGCTGGCGCTCACGCCCGTCGCGACAATGGCGGCGGCGGTTCCCATTCTCGGCGAGATTCCGCACGACTTCGAGACGTTCGGCGCGATCCTGATCAGCGTCGGCATCGTGCTGGCCAGCCGCGCCGGCCGGATCGGCCCCGCGCCGGCCCCGCTCGGATCGTGAAATCCGAGCGGGCGGCGCAGCGCGATCAGAACGCGCCGCTCACCTCGATATTGAGCGCGAGCTGGTTGGCGTCGACATTGAGCAGCGTGATCGTGCCGACGGTGTTGTCAAAACGGATCAGCGTGTCGTTGCCGACCTGCTGAACGAAGACCTGCTCGGCCGCGTTCAGCACCGTGATGTTGAGCAGATCGGCGCTGGTGTTGAAATCCGTCACCAAGTCGTTGCCCATGTTGTTGGAGGCGAAGAACTCGAAGGTGTCGATGCCGGCGCCGCCGGTCAGGACGTCGCTGCCGCCTTCGCCGCGTAGCGTATCGGCGCCGCCCAGCCCATCGAGCACATCGTTGCCCTGGCCGCCGAAGAGTTCGTTCCGGGCGTTCGAGCCGCGCAGGACGTTGTTAAACCCCGAGCCGACCAAGTTCTCGATCTGCTCGAGCGTGTCGCCTTGCGCGTCGCCCTCGCTGCCCGTGCCGGTCAGAAGATCGACGACAACGCGGGCGTTCGATTGGGAATAGATCGCGGTATCGATCCCGGCGCCGCCATCGAGCCGGTCCGCGCCGCGTCCACCATCGAGAAAATCCGCATTGTTGCCGCCGCTTAGCCGGTCGTTGCCGCCATCGCCGAAAAGCCTATCGACGCCATCATCGCCATTGAGGCGATTGTTGTTCTGGTCGCCGGTGAGCGCGTCGTTGAACGCCGAGCCTGTGAGGTTCTCGATGCTGGTGAGCACGTCGCCGTTGGCGTCGCCGCCGGCGGCGAACCCGGTCGCGAGGTTGACGATGACGGCCTCGGCCGAGCCCACGTAAGAGGCGGTGTCCGCGCCTTCTCCGCCATCGAGCCGATCCGCGCCAATTCCGCCCACGAGCGTGTCGTTGCCGATTCCGCCGTCGAGCCGGTCATTGCCGTCATTGCCGACCAAAGTATCGAAGCCGTCGCCACCGAATATGCGATTGTTCGAGGCGTCGCCGGTGAGCGTGTCGTCGAACGCCGAGCCGGTGAGGTTCTCGATGCTGATGAGCGTATCGCCCGTGGCATCGCCGCCACCCGCGAACCCGGTCTGGAGATTGACGATGACGGCTTGTGCCGAGCCCTCATAGGAGGCGCGGTCGGCGCCCTCGCCACCGTCGAGCCGATCCGCGCCGGTTCCGCCGACGAGCGTGTCGTTGCCGATTCCGCCCTCAAGTATGTCGTTGCCGCCGCCGCCGTTAAGCGTATCGAAGCCGTCGCCGCCGCGCAGCAAATCGCTGAGCGCCGTGCCGGTGACGGTGTCGTCGCCGTTGCCGGCGTTGAACTCGATGCCGTCGAAGCCGGCCTGCAACAGATACTGCTCAAGCCCGGAAAAATTCACCACATCGTTATTTGGGGTGCCGTTGTTCAAACGAAGGCGTGCCTTGGGTCGTCTCCTGTCGGGTTGCTGAAAGATGAGGGATCAGTTTGCCGCGCCGCATATGCGGTTCGTCGTTGGTGAGTTGGATTATCGGCGATCGGCGGCGGCGGCGCTGTTACCGGGGGAACAAGCGGATGAATATTCCCGGTGCCGCCACCGCCGCGCATTCGCCCCGGCGATGGATCGTGGCGCGGCGGCATCGGACCGCATCAGACGGCCACGCTCTGGTCGATCTCCCAGAAGACCGACGCGCTGTTCGGGCCGCTGATGAGGGCGTTGAGGCCTTGGAAGGTGATCGTTCCGTCGGTGCCGCCGTCGGTGTGGACGGCGAGGACGACGTCGTTGCCGACGACGCTGAACGATACGGCCGCGTCGGCCTCGGCCTGGGTCGTCACGCCGCTCGACGACTGGAACGAGATCAGGAAAAATTCGAACGCGCTCGAGATGAACTCAGATTCGGGCGGCTGTTCGCCGTCCGGAAAGAGCAGCGGATTCCAGTCGGTCACGGTCAGGTTGAAATCGTCCGCGCCGATCGAGAACAGGAACGTGTCGTCGCCGCTGCCGCCGGTCACGGTGTCGGTTCCGCTCAGCGGGCCGGTGAAAGTGTCATTGTCCGCGCCGCCGTCCATCGTGTCGTTGCCGCGGCCGCCATCGAGCGTGTCGTCGTCGTCGCCGCCGTCGAGCGTGTCGCCGCCGTCGCCGCCCGTGAGGATGTCATCGCCGTCGCGGCCGACGAGCGTGTCCACGCCGCCGCCGCCGAAGAAGCGATTGGCGCCGCTGTCGCCGCGCAGCGTGTCGCCGGAATTGGAACCGAGCACGTTCTCGATGCTGATCAGCGTGTCGCCCTGGGCGTGGCCGCCGCTGGCGATGCCGTCGCGGAGATCGATCGTCACCCCCGCGTTCGATTCGGTGTATTCGGCCGTGTCGTTGCTGGTGATGACGGCGCCGTTGTACGTTAAATCGACGCCGCCATCGACGATGTCGGCGCCGGCGCCGCCCTCGAGCCGATCGTCGCCGAGGCCGCCCCGGAGCGTGTCGTTCTCGGTTCCGCCGTTGAGATAGTCGTGGCCGCCGCCGCCGTCGAGTGTATCGAGCCCCGCGGCGCCGCTGAGAAAATCTTGGCCATTGTTGCCGGAGAGCGTGTTGTCGGCGCCGTTCCCTCCGAGATAGTCGTTGTCGCCGGAGCCGATCACGTGCTCGATGCTGTTGAGCGTGTCGCCCTGGGCCTCGCCACCAAAGGCGACGCCGAGGTTGAGATAGACCGCGATCCCCGCGGTATTGCTGATGGAGCCGATGGTGAAATAGTCGGCGGTGTCGGAGCCGCTGCCGCCATTGAGCGCGTCGGCGCCGGCGCCGCCGCGCAAGGTGTCGTTTTCCCCATCGCCGTTGAGCGTGTCGGCGCCGAAGCCGCCGATCAGCAGGTCGTCGCCGCCGCGTCCGTTGAGCGTATCGTCGCCGAAATTGCCGGTGAGCTCGTTGCGCCGGAAATCGCCGGTCAATATATCGTTCTGCCCGGAGCCTTTGAGGTTCTCGATGCCGAACAGGAAGTCGCCCTCGGCATCGCCGCCGCGTCCCGCGCCCGTGGCAATGTTGACGATCACGCCGCCGGAGGAACTCGTGTAATCCGCCGTGTCGATGCCTTCGCCGCCGAACAAATCGTCGGCCCCGCCGCCGCCCACGAGAATATCGTTGCCACCGGCACCGATGAGCGTGTCGTCGCCGCCTTCGCCGAAGATCCGGTCGGACAAATTGCTCCCGGTGAGCGTCTCGCCTGCCGCCGTGCCGCGGATGACGTTGATATTCGTGTTGATTGCCATGATGCGCTCCTGTCGATCTGTGACCGCGGTCACTGGGTTCCGATGTCGCCATGAAATAGCCGGGGCGGGGCGGCGGCGCTGTTCCGCCGGTAACAGGCGGCGCCCATGTCGATGCCCTGGCCCGGTGTTCCCTGGGGAACAGCGGGGCCTGTCGGCTTCAGCTAGTTTGGCTGCAACATGCGGGCCCATGGCGGGACCGCGGCGGGACTCACAATGGCTATGACAATCGGACTATGCCGCATCCGCGGCGCGGCGGCGCTTCGGCGCGGCGCCGTTTCGGCGATGTTTGCAAGCGCGCGGCGCAACGGCATAATGGCCGTCGCGAAGTGGCGCCTTGGCATTGTCGGAGCCGCGCATGCAAAGAAAGCCTGATCTCATGGCCGCGCTCGCCGCCAGCGATCTGTTCCGGAACTTTGCGGCGGAGGATCTTGCCGCGATGAACTCGATCGCGGCCGACAAAACCTGGGCGCCCGGCACGACCATCTTCCAGCGCGGCGACGAGGGCGACGGCATGATCGTGGTGCTGGCCGGGCGCGTTCGGCTTTCGCTCCTGGCGCGCGACGGCCGCGAAATTTCGCTGAAGCACGCCGGGCCCGGCGAAATCATCGGCGAGATCGCGCTGCTCGATGGCGGCCCGCGTTCGGCGGACGCCACGGCGCTGACGCGGACCGAGGGTTGCTTCCTGCCGCGCGCCGGCTTCCAGCGCCTGCTCGATCGGCGGCCGGGATTGCTGCGCGCGGTCATTCCCTTCTTGTGCGCGCGGCTGCGCGACACCAACGAGCTCGTCGAAAGCCTGGCCTTGCTGCCGATCGAGGCGCGCCTGGCGCGCTTCATGCTCAAGCAGATGGCGCTCGAGGCGATCGACGAATCCGCCGAGGCCTCGTTAGCGCTCCCCATGTCACAATCAGATCTCGCGTCATTGATCGGCGCCAGCCGGCCCAAGCTCAACCGCGTGCTCATGGCCTGGGAGAAAACCGGCCTGATCGCGCGCGACGGCAAGCGGCTGCAATGCAAAGTCCGTCGGCTCCGGCAGATCGCCTTTCCGCGCGATTGAGGCGGCCCCCGATCCACGAAAGGACTGCCGCCGCCGGATAGGGTGGCTCTCGCGCCTTATTCGCGCCCGGTTTATCGCTAAACTTTCGGAGCCGAAGAATTAGAAACGAGGGGCCATCGCGTCATGGACGGGACGATCACGCTCTATCATTCGCCGAACACGCGATCGTCGGCGACGCTGCTGCTGCTTGAGGAGCTGGGCGCGGCCTATGAGCTGCACGCGATCAACATGAAGGCCGGCGAGCAACGGCAGCCCACCTATCTCGCAATCAATCCAATGGGCAAGGTGCCGGCGATCCGGCACGGCAACACGCTCGTCACCGAGCAGGTCGCGATCTTCCTCTATCTCGCAGATCTCTTTCCGGCAGCGAAGATGGCACCGCCGCTCGGCGATCCGCTGCGCGGGCCGTATCTGCGCTGGATGGTGTTCTATTCCTCCTGCTTCGAGCCCGCCCTCATCGACCGGGCGCAGAAGCGCGAGCCGGGGCCGCCGGCGCAGTCGCCCTACGGCGATTTCGACACAGTGTTGCAAACGCTCGCGGCCCAGCTTGCCCCAGGCCCTTATCTCCTCGGCGAACGCTTCACGGCTGCCGACATCCTCTGGGGCACGTCGCTGACATGGACGACGAAGTTCAAGCTCGTCCCCGAGCTGCCGGCGATCATGGCCTATGTGAAGCGCCTCGGCGCGCGGCCGTCGAGCGCGAAGGTCGGGGCGATCGACGCCAAGCTCGCCGCCGCGCACGAAATGGCGGCAAAAGCGGGCGCGGCGTAGGGCCGGCAACCGATCGCGCTGGTGGTTTCGCCGGCTCAGGAATGCCGGCCGGCGCAGGCCGGTTCCCGGTCGCGCGTTCGTGAACATCCGCGCCTGCCGGTGCCGCGTAATGAAGTGCGTGGCGGTAATCGAGGGCTGGGACTCGTCTTAACCAAATTCGACGAGCCCTTTGTCTTTTACCGCAAGAAGCCCTATGTTGCCGTTGTCGGCCGGGAGCCAACAAAGCAAAACAGACGCGTTCGAACCCATTGGGCTTGGCCTGGGTCGCGCGGCAACATACCGACGCTATGATCCGCGTCGCCCCGGGCCCCATCCCTCACATAGGGCCGCCATCGGCCCCCGATCGGAGTGCAAACTATGGGCATTAGTTTTTGGCATATCGTCATCGTCGTTCTCGTCGTCGTCCTGCTGTTCGGCGCCGGCAAGATCCCGCGCCTGATGAAAGACCTCGGCAGCGGCATCACGGCGTTCAAGAAGGGCTTGAAGGAGAACGAGGCCGGCGCCGCCAACGCGGCGGACGCGGGCACCGCCGCGACCCCGGCGCAACCGGCGCAGCTGCCGGCCGGCCAGGCAGCCGCCGCGGACAAGAAGCCCGACGAAGTCAAGAAAGCCTGAGGCGCGGCCGGCGCGGCTTAGGCAGGCACGGTCCCATGCTGGATTTCGGCTGGTCGCAGATGGTGTTGATCGCCGTCATCGCCCTGATCGTCTTGGGCCCCAAGGAATTGCCCAAGGTGATCAAGACGATCACGGAGCTTGCCGGCAAGGCGCGGATTCTGGCGCGCGAGTTCAAATCCAGCGTCGACGACATGGTGCGCGAAAGCGACCTCAAGACGGTCAAGGAAGACCTCGAAAAGGCCGCCTACAAGGCCGAGAGCGAGGTCAACAAGCAAGTCAGCGATCTCGGCCTCGACAGCCACACGATCATCGACGGCTCGGCGCTGCCGGCCGAACTCGGCGCTGGCCGGCTATGCGCCCGCGTCGCTGCCCGCCGTCGAGCCGCCGGAATGGGTGCAGCCCTGGCCGGCCTTGCGCGGCTTGAGCGAGCATGAGCGCAAGAAGAAGCCGCTGCGCGCCAAGGCGCCGCCGCCGGTCAAGGCGCGGCTGATCGGCGCGCCCGAAACGAAAACAGGCGCCGCCGCCGTGCGGCGCAAGGTGCGGGCATGAGCGAAACCAAGACCGAAGCCAGCGCGGCCGGCGCCAAACTGAGCGGCAATCCCGACGATTACAAAATGCCGCTGATGGAGCACCTCGTCGAGCTCCGCAAACGCCTGTTCTGGTCGTTCATCGCATTCATTCTCTGCACCAGCGTCGCCATGTTCTTCGCGTCCGATATTTTCAATTTCCTGGCGAATCCGCTGCTCGAAGTCTTCAAGCAAATGCCCGCCGCCAAAAAGTCGATGATTTACACCAGCCTGCTGGAGAAATTTTTCACCAATATCAAAATCGGCATGTGGACCGGTTTTTTCGTGTCATTTCCGATCTTTGCGTTTCAAATTTGGCTTTTCGTGGCGCCCGGCTTGTACAAGAACGAGCAGCACGCGTTCCTGCCGTTTCTGATCGCGGCACCGATCCTGTTCTTCACCGGCGGCGCCTTCGTCTACTACCTCGTCTTCCCGGTGGCCTGGCAGTTCTTCGCGCAATTCGAGCAATTCGGCAGCGCCACCGAGATCAACATCGAGATGGTGCCGAAGGTGAGCGAGTATCTTTCGCTCGTCTTGAAGCTCATCTTCGCCTTCGGCATTTGCTTTCAGACGCCCGTGGTCCTCGGCATTCTCGCCAAGGCCGGGCTCGCCAGTGCCGCGGGCTTGGCCAAGAATTGGCGCTACGCCATCGTCATCATTTTCGTTATTGCCGCGATCATCACGCCGCCCGACGTGATCTCGCAGCTCGCGTTGGCCGTGCCGATGTGCCTGCTCTACGAGGTCGGAATTTTCATCGCCAAACGCATCGAAAAGAAACGGGCGAAGGCCGACGCCGAATTCGAAGCCGAGCTGCGCGGCGAGAAGAAATCGGGGTAATTCCATGCATGACGTGAAGTGGATCCGCGAAAACCCGGCGGCCTTCGACGCGGCGCTGACCAATCGGCGCTTGGCGCCGCTCTCGGTCGAAGTGCTCGCCCGCGACGCGAAGCGCCGGCAGGCGCAGACCGAGGCGCAGGCGGCGCAGGCCGAGCACAACGCGCTGTCGAAAGAGATCGGCATGGCCAAGGCGAAGGGCGAGGACGCGGCGCCCATTCTCGCCAAGGTCGGCGCGCTCAAGGCCAAGCAGGCCGCGCTCGAGGAAACCATGCGCGCCAGCGATGCCGAGCTCGAGGATTTCCTCAAGGGCGTGCCCAACGTGCCGGCGGCCGATGTGCCGGTTGGCGCCGACGAAAAAGCCAATGTCGAACAGCGCCGCCATGGCGCGCCGCCGACATTCGATTTCGCGCCCAAGCAGCATTTCGAACTCGGCGAGGCGCTCGGCCTGATGGAGTTCGAGCAGGCCGGCGTCATCTCCGGCGCGCGCTTCACGATCCTGAAGGGCGCGCTGGCCCGCCTCGAACGCGCGCTCGCGCAATTCATGCTCGATCTGCACACCGAGCGAATTCGGCTACACCGAGGTGAGCCCGCCGCTGCTGGTGCGCGCCAACGCCGCCTACGGCACCGGCAATCTGCCGAAATTCGCCGAGGACTTGTTCCGCACCACCAATGACTACTGGCTCATCCCCACGGCGGAAATTCCCCTCACCAACCTCGTCGCCGGCAAGCTGCTCAACGAAAGCGATCTGCCGCAGCGCTACACGGCCTGGACCGCGTGTTTCCGCTCCGAGGCCGGCGCCGCGGGCAAGGACACGCGCGGCATGCTGCGCCAGCACCAATTCTACAAGGTCGAGCTTGTTAGCATCGTGCATCCCGACAAATCCGAGGACGAACACCAGCGCATGACGGGCGCGGCCGAGGAAGTGCTGAAGCGCCTGGGCCTGCCGTTCCGCACCGTCGTCCTCAGCACCGGCGACATGGGCTTCGCCTCGAAGAAGACCTACGACATCGAAGTCTGGCTGCCCGGCCAGAACGCCTATCGCGAAATCTCGTCGTGCTCGAATTGCGGCGACTTCCAAGCCCGGCGCATGGACGCGCGCTTCCGCCCCGCCGGCGCCAAGGGCACGCGCCACGTGCACACGCTCAACGGCTCCGGCATCGCCATCGGCCGCGCCCTGATCGCGATCCTGGAAAACAACCAGCGCGCCGACGGCGGCATCGCAATCCCGGAAGCGCTGTGGCCCTATATGGGCGGGATGAAGGAAATCCTGCGTTCATCGTAATACCAGCGGCCCCAAGGAATGACCGATCGATGCAACGTAGGGGCGCGCTGCGCGCGCCCTGTTGCCGCGGGGCACAACAATCATGGGTTGCATTGCAGGGCGCGCGCAGCGCGCCCCTACGCCGCGAAAACCGAACATCGAAGCGATCGGGCCGCCGTCTGTTCTTGCTTTAGCGCGATGACGTTGTCGCCGGCGGGCTTCGGCGCGCGCTTGAACTCCTCCGCGACTTCCTCTGTGCCTCCGTGTCTCCGTGGTTCACTTGAACTTCCACCGAGCCGCCCGGAGGTGCCCATCCCGCGCCGAAAACGCGGACTCGGCCGCCAATGATCGCCTTCGGGCGCCGCGCGTCAGGCGAAGGCCCTGGCGAGCGCGCGGCACATGGCGGCGAATTCCGTCTCCGCATAGCGGCTCAAGCGGCGGACGCGCAGGAAGCCGTGCATGAGCGCCGGCGCGCGGCGGTATTCGACGGCGACGCCGGCGGCGGCGAGGCGCTTGGCATAGGCCTCGCCCTCGTCGAGCAGCGGATCGTATTCGGCGGTGGCGATGAAGGCGGGCGGCAGGCCGGCGAGCGATCGGGCCCTGAGCGGCACGGCGCGCGCATCGTCGCTGCGCGTGGCGCCGCCGAGATATTGGCGCCAGAACCACATCATCAGGTCGCGGCCGAGAAACGGCGCCGTGGCGTTGCGCCGCATCGAGGGCGTGTCGAAATCGCAATCGAACACCGGATAGACGAGGAGTTGAAAGCAATAGCGCCGCGCCGTCGCACCGCCTTCGTCGCGGGCGGCGAGGGCGACGGCGGTGCCGAGATTGCCGCCGCAACTGTCGCCGCCGATGGCGATGCGCTTGGCGTCGATGCCGAGTGCCACGGCGTTCGCCGCGGTCCAGGCGCCGACGGCGGCGATTTCCTCGAAGGCGGCGGGGAAGGGGTGCTCGGGCGCCAGGCTGTAGCCGATGGCGATGACGCAACACGGCGTTTCCTCGGCGATGCCGGCGCAGATCGGGTCGTGCGTGTCGAGGCTGCCCACGGTCCAGCCGCCGCCATGGATGTAGAGCAGCGCGGGCATCGGCGCCGCGCCGGCGAGCGCCTTGGGCCGGTAGAGGCGCAATGGCACCGGACCCGCCGCCGTCGCCGCGACGCGCTCCTCGACCGCCATGCCGGCGGGACGCGGCGGCAGGTTGTGCGTGCTCAAGCGTTCGACCAGGGCGCGGAAATGCTGGGCGGAGTGCAAATGCGGCGCCGGGCCGAAATCCGCCGCGACTTGCGCGATGAACGGCGCCAGCGCCGGATCGAGCGGCAAGCGTGCGTCGATTTCCAAAGCCATGCGGTCCTGCGTCGCGGCCGGCGCAATGTCGCGAGCGGCGCCAGGCGAGTCAAGTTGCGCCCGTCATTTCGCTGTGCCGCTGTGGAGCGCTGTGCTTAAATGCACGCGAGCCCATCGCCCATGACCGCCCGCATCCCCGATCTCGCCAAGGCGCGCATCCTCGTCACCAACGACGACGGGGTGCAGGCCAAGGGCATCCGCCTGCTCGAACGCATCGCCAAAACCTTGTCCGACGACGTGTGGGTCGTGGCGCCATCGGAGGAGCAGAGCGGCGCGAGCCATTCGCTCACCTTGCGCCGGCCGCTGCGCCGCCGCCGCCTCGCCGAGCGCGTGTTCAGCGTCGACGGCACGCCGACCGATTGCGTGATGATGGCCGCGACCTCGATCCTGGGCGAGCGCCGGCCCGATCTCGTGCTCTCCGGCATCAATCGCGGCGCCAATCTCGGCGAGGACGTGACCTATTCCGGCACCTGCGCCGGCGCGCGCGAAGGCACGCTGCTCGGCATCCCGTCGATCGCGCTCAGCCTCGTCGTCGCCGCCAACCAGCCGGCCAAATGGGACACGCCCGAGCGGCACGGCGCCGACATCATCCGCCGCCTGGTAAAGGCCGATTGGGGCGTCAATCTGCTGATCAACGTGAATTTTCCCGATGTCGCGCCCGAGGCGGTGCAGGGCGTCGCCGTGACCGCGCTGGCGCGGCGCAAGATCGGCGTGCAATGGATCGAGCGCAAGGACCCGCGCGGCGCGCCCTATTACTGGATCGGCCCGCAGCGCGAGGAAGAAGTCGTCGATGGCACCGACCTGCACGCGGTCGGTCACGGCCGCATCGCGGTGACGCCGGTTCAGCTCGAACTCACCCACCACGCGACGATCGAGACCTGGCGCGCGGCGTGGGGAAAAATTTGAACCACGGAGGCACGGAGACACGGAGAGTCGGTTTCGCGGGCCGCAGGCCCGCGAAAGTCGACTTCTCCGTGTCTCCGTGCCTCCATGGTTCAACCTTTCCTTGCGGCGGCGCGCGCGATGAGCGTCGAAGCCGAAAAGGCCCGTCTCGTCATGGAGCTGCGCCGCGGCGGCGTGAACGACAAGGCCGTGCTGGCGGCGATCGAGACCGTGCCGCGCGACGAATTCGTGCCCGAATTCTTCAAGCCGCGCGCCTGGGAAAACATGCCGCTGCCGATCGCCGGCGGGCAGACCATCAGCCAGCCGCTCATCGTCGCGCTGATGACCCAGGCGCTCGACGTGAACAAGCAGCACAAGGTGCTCGAGATCGGCACCGGCTCGGGCTACCAGACCGCGATCCTCGCGCGCCTGTGCCGGCGCGTCTACACGATCGAGCGCATCAAGGAATTGCTGGCGCCGACCGAGGAACTTTTGGCCGGCTCAAAATCCGCAACGTGACGACGCGCTTCGGCGACGGCAGCAAGGGCTGGCCGGAACAGGCGCCGTTCGAGCGCATCATCGTCACCGCCGCCGCCGCGAAAGTGCCCGAAGCGCTGCTCGAACAGCTCGCGAGCGGCGGCGTCATGGTGTGCCCGGTCGGCGCCGAAGCCGAGGATCAGGTGCTGGTGCGGGTGCGCCGCGACGAAAGCGGATTCCGCCACGAGTTCCTGACCGGCGTCAGGTTCGTGCCATTGGTCGAGGGCGAAACGGAATAGGGCGGCTGCCCGGGCCGAAGCCTCGGGCAGCCGCCTCTTTCGGTGTATCTTCGACTAGCGGACCACGCGCTTGAGGATGACCTTGTTGACGATCGAGAGCTGCACCGAGGCGGTACAGGACACGGCGCGGCCCGAATCGCCCATCGGGATCGTCGCATTGGCGTAGATGTCGCGATACGCGATGACGACCGCGGTGCGCGTGTAGGTCCGGTTGCGCCAAGTTTTCACGCGATAGGTGATGGTGATCTTGGTCCCTTTCGCGATCGTCGCGCCGGTGATGTTCTTGATGATCGTCTGGTTCGCTTTCAGCAATTCGCCGTCGCTCTGGCCGGCTGAGCACTGCAGAGCGTGGGTCTTGAGCAACGTCGAAATGGCCGACGGGGCGGCGGCGGCTTCGAGGGCGGTCAGCGAGAAAAACGCCGTCGCGACGGCGGTGGCAATGATGGAACGGTTCATGGTGGTCTCCTCATGATCTAAGTCGGTTGGGTGCGATCGGTTTCCGCCTCGCGGTCGCGGTGCGGCGTGTCCGGGTGATGCGCGCACTATGAAGTAGATCACAGCGTATGGCTGTGTCGGCTGTCACTAAGTTATTGATTTTCTTGTTAATCTGGCGTTCAGGTTGCGCGCAAACCGTGTTGCCACCGAAAGATGTGCCGCCATGGCGCGATCGCCGCCGCCCTGCGCCGACGCAAAATCTCGGACGCGCCTTCACGCCACCCGGCCCGGTCGAGGCCGCGGCGGACGACCAGGTCGTTGTCCGCCTGAGGTGCGACCGGGACGGATTTCAACGTGATTTCTCGACCGGCGCGAGGTGCGTGCCTTCGGTCGACGGCGAAACGGAGTAGGGGCGGCTGCCCGAGCCGAAGCGTCGGACAACCGCCCGTTGCAGTTTTTCAGCTAGCGGACGACCCGCTTGGTGGCGATCTTGGTGTCCAGCTTCGGGAGCGTCACCCTGGCCCAGCAGGCCAACATGGCGCCCGTTTTTACAAAATGCTTTTTCGTATTGGGGCCGATGTCGCGCAACGTGGTGTGGACCTCGTTGCGGCCCACGTACGAGGTGCCCCCCGAGACCGCCGCGCGAATGCTGATGTAGATTTTGGCCCCTTGCTTGATCGTCATTGAAGTGTTGTTATGGATGATAAACTTGCTACTATCCTCGGGGACGGAGCACTCCAGCGTGTAGGTCTTGGTGAAGGTCGAGACGGACGACGGTGCGGCCGAGGCTGCATCGGCGTTGAGCGACAAGAACGCCGTCGCGACGGCGGTGGCGACAATTGAGCGGTTCATGGCGGTCTCCTCATGACCTAAGTCGGTTGGGTGCGATCGGTTTCCGCCTCGCGGTCGCGGTGCGGCGTGTCCGGGTGATGCGCGCACTATGAAGTAGATCACAGCGTATGGCTGTGTCGGCGGTCACTAAGTCGCCGATTCTCGCGTTATTCTAGCGTTCGGAGCGAGCGAAATTTGTGCCGTACCCGCGGCCCGAGGCCGCGCCGCGTCTCATACCGACCGACCGAAATGCCCGCCGGTCGCTCGCTGCAGTTGCATTGTGCGTCCTTCGAGGCCGCCGCAAGGGCGGCGGCGAACACGGTTCGCGCACGCGAGGCGGTTGTCCAGTGCGCCGGCGGGTCAACGCCTCCGTCGGCCGCTATGATATCGATCGTGCCCGAACCCGGCTTAACCCAGCCGCTTCCCCAGCCGCCCCGCCAGGTCCTGGATGTATTGCCATGCGACCCGGCCGGAGCGCGCGCCGCGCGAGATCGACCATTCGACGGCTTCGGCGCGCAGGCGTTCGGCGGGCACGTCGAGCCCGAACGCGCCGGCGTAACCTTCGACGATGGCGAAGAACGTGTCCTGGTCGCAGGCATGGAAGCCGAGCCACAGGCCGAAGCGGTCCGACAGCGAAACTTTTTCCTCGACCGCCTCGCCGCCATGGATTGCGGTGGCGCGCTCGTTTTCGATCATGTCGCGCGGCATGAGGTGGCGGCGGTTGGAGGTTGCGTAGAAGATGGCGTTGTCGGGCCGGCCCTCGATGCCGCCTTCGAGCACGGCCTTCAAGGATTTGTAGGTCGCGTCCTGGCCGTCGAAAGAGAGATCGTCGCAAAACAGGATGCAGCGCCGTTTCGATCCGCGCAGGATGGCGAGCAGGCGCGGCAGCGACGGGATATCCTCGCGGTGTATTTCGACCAGGGCCAGCGCGCCCTTGGTTTCCTTGGCCACCGCGCCGTGCACGGATTTGACCAGCGAGCTCTTGCCCATGCCGCGCGCGCCCCACAGCAACGCGTTGTTGGCCGGCAGACCGCGGGCGAAGCGTCGCGTGTTGTCGAGCAGCACGTCGCGCTGGCGCTCGATGCCGCGCAGCAAGGCGAGATCGACGCGATTGATCCGGGCGATGGCTTCGAGCCGGCTTTCGTCGGCGTGCCACACGAAGGCTTCGCCTTTCGCCAGCGAGGCGGCCGGCGGCCGCGCCGGCGCCAGGCGTTCGAGCGCCGAAGCGGCGCGTTCGAGCGTGGCGGCGATATCGGTGCGCGCGGATTTGGCTTTTTTGGGCATGGCGTGAGCGGCGCGAGAAACGCGATGGGCAGGCGGGCCTCTCCTAACCGTGCCGGCCCTTGGGGTCAACTTGCGCGCAAGCGGCCTGGCTTGAATGTCGCAGCCGCGCGCCCCACATCGGGCGAGGCTTGCAAGCATAAGCCGGCCTTGTATAGTCCGCTCGGCGCGCCGGCGGGTTCGCCCCTGGAAGGGGGATCGTTCGGCCCAATTCCCATTTTCGGCTCATCCCCAATATTCGGAGACGTTTTCATGTGGATTTCGACCGCCTACGCTCAGGAAGCCGCGAAGCCCGCCGGGGGCGAAAGTTTCCTGACCGGCATCATGCCGCTGGTCCTGATTTTTGTGGTGTTTTACTTCTTGCTCATCCGTCCCCAGCAAAAGCGCGCGAAAGACCAGCGCGAGTTGCTGAGCCGGGTCAAGAAAGGCGACCGCGTGCTGACCGCCGGCGGCGTGATCGGCAAGGTCACGAAGTCCAACGAGGGCAGCGTCACGGTCGAGGTCGAGATCGCGGAAAACGTGCGCGTCGAAGTCGCGCGCGGCCAGATCGCGGGCCTGTGGAACCCCGAGGCGCTCGCGGCGCAGCAAGCCGCCGCCAACCGGCCGAAAGCGGCCAACAATTCGCGGCCCGGCATCCTCAAGAAACTGTTCGGCAGCCGGTAGTGCGGCACCCGATGTCGTCGCGCGCCGCGATGGCGACGCCCGGGTTCGACCGATGATCAATATTTCCCGCGCCCAGCTTTGGACGGCGCTCATCGTCTGCGTCGCCGCCATTCTGCTGGCCTTTCCCAACGTGCTGAGCAAAACGACGGCCAAATCGATACCGAGCTGGCTGCCGCACCTGCAATTCAATCTCGGTCTCGATCTGCGCGGCGGCGCCTATCTGCTGGTCGAAGTCGATATGCAGCCCGTGCTGCAGGATCATTTCCGCGACGCGCAGAGCCAGCTGCGCAATGCGATGCGCACCGGCGATACAAGGCTGCGCTTCGAGGACTTGCGCATTTTGCAACGCGAGCGGACGGCCAGCACCGGGACGATCCGCGTCGCCTATGGCGTGAGCTTCCGCGTCGTCGATGCCGCCGATGTCGCCAAGGCGACCGAGGTGGCGCGCCGCGTGGCGCGCGACCTGAGCGGTACGACCGTGACGCTGACCGGCGCGCGCGAGCGCTATCAAGTCCAGGTCAGCGGCGAACGCATCACGCTGACGATCACCGAGGCCGGCGAGGCCGTCATCAAGGACAAGATCATCGATCAATCGATCGAGATCGTGCGCCGCCGCGTCGATCCCACGGGCACCGCCGAAGTCGGCATTCAGCGCCAGGGCGCCGAACGCATCATCATCGAGGTGCCCGGGATCGAGAAGACCGACGACCTCAAGACGCGCCTCAACACCGCGGCCAAGATGACGTTTCATCTGCCGCATCCGTCGATCGCCGCGGCCGAGACGACGATTCCGCCGGTCGGCTACAAGCTCTACAAGGGCAAACGCGGCGAGAATCCCTGGCACTTGCTGCTCGAGGAACCCGAGCTCGACGGCAAGCATTTGGCCGACGCGCAACAGTCCTTCCAGGAAGGCCGCGCCATCATCCAGTTCCGCCTCGACACCACCGGCGCGCGGATATTCTGCAAGATCACGCGCGACAATATCCGGAAGCCCTTCGCCATCGTGCTCGACAACGAAGTGCTGTCGGCGCCGGTGATCCAGAGCGAAATTTGCGGCGGCCAGGGCATCATCACCGGCGGCTTCACGGTCAATTCGGCCGCCGAGCTGGCGCTGCTGCTGCGCGCCGGCGCGCTGCCGGCGCCGCTCAAGGTCGTCGAGGAGCGCACCGTCGGCCCCGGCCTCGGCGCCGACGCGATCGAGGCCGGCATCTGGACCAGCCTGCTCGGCGTCGCCCTCGTCTTTTTCTTCATGGCGACGAGCTACGGCCTGTTCGGCGGCTTCGCCACGGTGTCGCTGATCCTCAACCTCACCATTCTTGCCGCCGTTATGTCGATGCTGCAGGCGACGCTGACCTTGCCGGGCATCGCCGGCATCGTGCTGTCGCTCGGCATGTCGGTCGACGCCAACGTGCTGATCTACGAGCGCATGCGCGAGGAGGCGCGGGCCGGGCGCACGCCGCTCTCGGCCATCGATGCCGGATTCAACCGCGCCTTCACCGCCATCGCCAATTCGAACATCACCTCGATCCTCACCGGACTCCTGATGTATATTTTCGGATCGGGTCCGGTGAAAGGCTTCGGCGTCACCCTCGCCATCGGCGTCGGCGCCTCGTTCTTCACCGCCGTGATGCTGACGCGCATCCAGGTCGTCTATTGGTGGCGCTGGAACAAGCCGAAGCGGCTCCCCATATAATGCCGACCTCGTCGTAACCTCGCCGGAGCACCGCCATGTCCCTCGCCCGGTATTTTCCGCATTCGACCAAGATCGATTTCGTCGGCGGACGTTTCGTCGCCTTCACGGCCACGTTCATCCTGTTCGCCATCGCCATCGGTTCGCTGGCGGTGCGCGAACTCAATCTCGGCATCGATTTTTCCGGCGGCCTGTTGGTCGAGGCCGCGCACAAGGAACGCGTCGATATCGCCAAGGTGCGCCGCGATGTCGCCGAGCTCAAGCTCGGCGACGTGCAAATCCAGACCGCGAACAACGACCGCATCGTCATGATCCGCGTGAAAAAGCCGCCCGGCAACGAAGCCGAGCAGGGCAAGGCGATGGACAATGTCGTCTCGGCGCTCGGCGCCGGCTACGAAGTGCGGCGCAAGGAATTCGTCGGCCCCAAAGTCAGCGAGGCTCTGTTCCGCGACGGCATGATCGCGACCCTGGTCGCGCTGCTGATGATCGCGGTCTACATCACCGTGCGCTTCGAGTGGCAATTCGGCTTCGCCGGCCTGGTCGCCACCGGCCACGACGTCACCATCGCGCTCGGCGTCTATTCGGTGAGCGGGTTGGAATTCGATTTGACCGCCATCGCCGCGCTGCTGACGCTGGCGGGCTATTCGATCAACGAACAAATCGTCATTTTCGACCGGCTGCGCGAGAATTTGCGGCGCTACAAGCGCACCGATTTCAAGGACCTGATCAACGCCTCGGTCAACCAGAACCTGTTTCGCACCATGATGACCGGCGGCTGCACGCTGATCGCGGTTCTGCCGATGCTGTTCTTCGGCGGCGAATCGCTGTTCGCCTTCACGCTCGCCATCGTCATCGGCATCCTGGCCGGCACCTATTCGGCGATTTACGTCTCGTCCTCCTTGCTCATCTACATGCCGGCGATCCGCCGCTTGCGCCGCTTGGAGGAGAAGCCGGCCGAGGAGGCCGAAGGCGCCAAGGCGAAGGCCTAGGCAAGGAGCGCTGGGCGCCGACCGCGCGGCGGCGCCGATCGAAATCGCCATAGACGGTCCCTGGGCGCATCGCTAGTATTCGTTCTGTAGAGCGTTGGCGCGAGGGAGGAATTCGCCAGTGCCCGAAAAAAAGCTCATCGTCATCGCGGCCGTGAACGGCGGCGCGCAGATGGACCGCGAAGGCGCGCATGTGCCGGTAGACTCCGGCCGAGATCGCGGAGGAGGCGGTTTCATGCCAGAAGGCGGGCGCCGCCATCGTGCATGTCCATGCCCGCGGACCGGACAAGCAGCCGACCGCGGACAAGAAAGTGTTCGGCGACATTATCAGGCGCATTCGCGACAAATGCGATATCCTGATCCAAACCACCAATGGCATCGGCGTGCACCGCGAACCGGCGACGGGCCGGCTGGTGTGGCCGACCGATGAAGAGCGCTTGGGCCTGCTGAGCATCGAGCCCCGGCAGGATCTGTTCTCGCTCGCCGGCGGCTCGTGGGATTTCTACCATCCGGAAGGCGGTTATCTCGGTCCCGCCAGCTTCATGAACACCGAGGACCTGATCCGCAAGAACATCCGCGGCGTGCTCGCCACCGGCGCGCCGATCGAGCTTGAGATCGTCGAAATCGGCTTTCTCGCCAAGCTCAGGCGCCTCGCCGACGAAGGCGTATTCGCGCCCGACGATCCCAAGGTCTGGCTGCAGCTTTCTTTCGGGTTCGGCGGCATGCCGGCGACGGCGCGCATGGTGGTCAACGCACAGGACGAAGCGCAGCGGCTGTTCCCCAAGCTGAAATGGGAAGTGCTCGGCGCCGGCAAAATTCAGTTCCGGATCGGCGCGATCGGCATGCTCATGGGCTGCGATTTCGTGCGCGTGGGATTCGAGGACAATATCTACTTGCCGGACGGGCGTCCTGCCCGGCACAATTATCAACTCGTCGAGGCGATCGTTCGCCTGGCGCGCGAGTTCGGGCGCGAACCGGCGACTGCGGGCGATGCGCGCGCCGCTTTGGCGCTGGCGCACTAGAACGGCAGGCAACGAACAAGAATCGTATCATGGGAGGGACAACATCATGCGCAAGGCGAAGGGAAATCGTTCGGTAATCGGCGTGTTGGCGTTCTGCGGCGTGCTCGGCGCGGCCAATGCCGGTCAAGCCCAAAATACTTTTACGATCGGCGTGCACGGCGATTGGGCTCGGGCAACCTCGTATTATTCGCTGTTTCAACGCGATGTCATCAATCTCTATTTCGAACAGCTAAATCAGCGCGGCGGCATCGCCGGCAACAAGATCAACCTGCTGTGGGAGGATGACGAGGCGACGCCGACCGTGGCGGTGACCAAGGCGGAGAAGCTCGTTTCGCTCGGCGCCTGCGTCGTGTTCTCGATCGGCGGGTCGGGCACGGGCATCGCGGTGCAGGCCAAGCTGGAACAGATGAAAGTGCCGCACGGCAGCGCCGCCAATTCGCTCGACGCGCTGACCAATCCGGTCCGGCGCTACTATTTCCGCATGGCGCCCAAGGGCAGCTCCGAGGCGGATGCCGTCATCAAATATCTGAAGGCGAAACACGGCTCGCCCAAGACCGTCGTCATCAACGACAACACGCGCACATCGCTGCTCATCGCCGATGAATGGGTCAAGGCTCTCAACGGCGCCGGTCTCGAGACGATCGCGCATATCCAATTCGAGTCGGGGGCGGCCGATCTTTCGGCCCAAGTGTTGCGCATCCGCGAACTCAAGCCGGGCATGATCCTGCTCACCGGCACGGTGCCGGACACGGCGAATTTCCTCAAGAGCTACAAGCGGCTCAACCTCAATATCCCGGTCCAGGGCACCTACGTCATGACCGCGGGTTCCTTCGCCGATCTCGCCGGCTCCGCCGCCGACGGTCTGATCGTCACCGACGCGATCGATCCCGACCGGCCCGAGGTCAAGGCGATCGACGCCGCGCTGGTGCCGAAGCTCGGCGAGCGGGCGCGCTCGCAGGGCCTGGCCGTGATGGCTTGGGAACTGAGCCGCGTCTTCACCGAGGCGATCGCCAAGGCGGGCGGCAAATGCGACCGCGAGGCGATCCGCGACAATATCGAGAACACGCGCAACTTCCCGACGGCGCTGGGACCGGCGGGCACGACGATCAATTTCAGCCCGACGGTGCACAACGTCTTCGCCTCGGGCGCTCAGGTCGTCATGCGCGTCTTCGAGAACGGCAAGCTCGGCAAGGCGGTGCGCTAGCGCGGCGCGCTCGATCGACGGCGCGACGATGGAAAGTGCGATCGCCGTCGTCCTGGCGGGAATTCAGGTCGGCGCCATCTATGCCCTGGTCGGGCTGAGCTACGTCGTCCTCGTCAACGCGACCGGAATCCTGAATTTCGGGCAAGGCGAATGGCTGATGGTGGCCGCCATGATCGGCCTTGGCCTCATCACCTACGGCGCGCCCTATTGGGTTTCGGTCGCGGGTTCGCTGCTCGGCGCGGTCGCCATTTTCCTGATCTGCGAGCGGCTGGTGATCCGGCCGCTGCAGAACCGGAACGCGTCGCTCATGATCGTGATCACCTCATTGCTCGGCATCATGATCATCGTTCGCTACGGCACCGGCCTGATCGCCGGCCCGCTTGCGTTGCCGCTGCGTGCCCCCTTCGGCATGGACGCGATCTGGCTCACCGAGAATGTCTACATTCTCACGCACTCGATTTTCGTCTACGCGGTGCTGCTCGGAACCTTCTTCGGCGTCGCCGCGCTCTACCGCTACACGTGGCTCGGCCGCTCCTTGACCCTGGCGGCGATCGATCCGATCGGCGCGCAGCTCGTCGGCATCAACCCGGCGCGCGTCCGGTTCGTCGCTTTCGCGCTTGCCGGGCTGATTTCGGCCACGGTCGGCTGGATCTACGCGCCGCTCTATGCCGCCTCTTTCACCATCGGCGAGGTACCGGGCCTTAAGGGTTTCATCGCCGCCGTCATCGGCGGGCTCGCCTCGCCCTGGGGCGCGCTGGCCGGCGGCATCGTTCTGGGCGTGGTGGAAACCGGCGCCAGCCGGTATTTGCCGGGCTCTTTTGGCGAGGCATCGGCGCTCGTGGTCCTCATGCTGATCCTGTTCTTGAAGCCGAGCGGACTTGTGAAGGGTTAGGCAATGCCGTCTTCGGCGCCAGCGATCGAGCAAAGCCGCGCGCGCCGGTCGAGCATGGTGCTCTTGGAATGGCTCGGCGCCGCGCTTCTCATCGCCGTGCCGCCGCTCGCCACGGCCAATGCCTATTTCATTTCGCTGGCGACCGATGTCCTCATCGCTTCGATCCTGACGCTCAGCCTCAATCTTGTGGTCGGCAAGAGCGGCCAGTTCGCCGTCGCGCACGCGGCGTTCTATGGCATCGGCGCCTATATCGCCGGCGCGCTGGCGGCGAAGCTCGGCGTGTCCGGCTGGATGTTGTTGCCGCTCAGCGTCGCCGGCGCGGCGCTGCTGGCGCTCGTCATCGGCGTGCCCGTGCTCCGGCTCAGCGGCTACTACCTGGCGGTCGCGACGCTCGCCTTCGGCAAGTTCTGCGAGGTGTTCGTCAAACAAGCGACGCCGATCACCGGCGGCGCCTACGGATTGCAGAACATCCCGCCGCTGACGATTTTCGGATTCGCGCTGACAGGACCGTCGTACTACGTGTTGGTCGCGATCGTGTTCCTGCTTTGCGCGCAGCTGTTGCGCAATCTTTCACTGTCCAATCTCGGCCGCGCGATCGTCGCCGTGCGCGACAATCCGATGGCGGCCGAGGCGACGGGCATCAACAATGCCCATGCCAAGCTCGTCGCCTTCGTTCTCGCGGCGGCGCTTGCCGGGCTCGCCGGTTGGCTGCAGGCATTCTACCGGCTGCAGCTCGATCCGGCACTGCTCGGCCTCGATCTCACTTTCCTCCTGCTCTTCATGGTCCTGATCGGTGGGCTGGGGCATCATGTCGGCGTCTTCCTCGGTACCGTCGTTCTCACCCTCGTGCCCGAGACGCTCGGCTTTGCCAGCGATCGCACGGTTCTCCTGGTCGGCGCGCTGATGGTCGCCGTCGCGCTGTTCGCGCCGCAGGGGATCGGCGGCTGGCTCGACGCGGCCGTGCGGCTCGTCCAGCGCGGGGGCCGGACATGAACTCACCGGTGCTGAGCCTCGACCGGGTCAGCAAATCTTTCGGCGGCGTCCACGCCGTGCGCGAGATATCGCTCGCTGTGGCGCACCGGGAAATTTGCGGCATCATCGGCCCCAATGGCGCGGGCAAGACGACGCTGTTCAACCTGATCGCCGGCGCCTTTCCGCCCTCGAGCGGCCGCATCCGCATCAAGGAGTCCGACATCACGGCCGCGCCGAGCCACGTCATTGCGCGGCTCGGCGTCGCGCGCGCGTTCCAGCTCATGAACTTGTTCGAAGTCCATGTCGGCCGCGGAAAACGTGCAGGTCGGCGCCGATCGGCATGACCGCATCGGACTTTGGCAGGCGCTGACCCATCTCGGCGGCTTCGCCGCGCAGGAGCGCGAGGCGCGCGACCGCGCCGCGTGGGCCATGTCGGTCGTCGGCATCTCCGGTTTTGCGGATACGCCGGTCGGCGAACTCTCGCTCGGGCAGCAAAAATTGGTCGGCGTCGCGCGCGCGATAGCGGCGCGCCCGGCGCTATTGCTGTTGGACGAACCGGCGTCCGGATTGAGCGAAAGCGAGATCGAGGAGCTGCGGGCCGCGATCAGGCGGGTGCGCGATGCCGGTACCACGATCCTCTTGATCGAGCACAATGTCGGCTTCGTCATGAACTTGGTCGAGCACGTCATGGTCATGCATTTCGGCGCATCGATCGCCGACGGACCGCCCGGCGACGTGGGGCGCAGCGAAGCGGTGCTGGAGGCCTATATTGGCAAACGCTGACGTCATGCTGCGGGTTGAGAAACTTGGCGCGCTTTATGGGCGGCTCCGCGTCCTCGCCGAAGTCGGCTTCGAGGTGAAGAGGGGCGAGAGCCTCGCGGTGCTCGGCGCCAACGGCGCGGGTAAGACAACGCTGTTGCGCGCGCTTTCGGGCATCCTCGTCCGCCGCCTCGGCCGGGTGGAGCTTGCCGGAACCCCGATCCACACGCTGCCCGCGCATCGCATCGTCGCGCTCGGGATCGCCCATGTCCCCGAGGGACGGCACCTTTTTCCTTCGCTGAGCGTGGCGCGAAACCTTTCCGCCGGGACATTTCCGTTGCGGCACGGCCCCGCCCGCGAAATCGCGTCCGCTTTCGATTTCGTCTACGGCCTGTTTCCGCCACTCGCCGAACGGCGCGACCAGCTTGCCGGCACGCTTTCGGGCGGCGAGCAGCAAATGCTCGCGATCGCGCGCGCGCTCATGTCGCGTCCGAAGCTCCTGCTGCTCGACGAGCCGACCGTCGGCTTGGCGCCCAAGGTCGTCGAAGGCCTTTTCGACGTGCTCGGCACATTGAAACGCCAGGGCCTTACCATCGTGCTGGCGGAGCAGAACTTGCCGCTGGCCCTCGGCCTGGCCGATAACGGCTTGGTGCTTCGGCTGGGCAGCGTTGTCCTTGCCGGAACGGCGGCGGCGCTGCGCGGCGATCCGCGTGTCCGCGACGCCTATCTCGGCGATTTTGTCGGCGCGGCGCCCGCGTGACGAAAGCGCGAAATTGTGTTTTCATTCGAACGAACGACATGAGGAGGAAACCATGGCCCAGAAGAAGCTCGTCATCCTCGCCGCCGTCAATGGCGGCGCACAGCTCGATCGCGACGGCGCGAAAGTACCGATTACGCCGGCCGAAATCGCCGAGGCGGCGCATGAATGCTACAAGGCCGGCGCCTCTGTGGTGCACGTGCATGCGCGCGCGGCGGACAAAGGCCCGACTGGCGATGTCAAGGTCTTCGCCGACATCATCAAGCGCATCCGGGACAAGTGCGACATCCTCATCCAGACGACCAACGGTTTCGGCGTGCGCCGGGATGCGGGGACCGGCGAGTACATCTGGCCCAAGGACGAGGAGCGCCTGGCCCTGCATTCGGTCGAGCCGCGTCAGGATTTGTTTTCGATCGCCACCGGCTCCTGGGATTTTTACCACCCCGAGGGCGGCTATCCCGGCACGGTCACCTATGTCAACTCCGAGCATCTCCTTAAAGAAAACATCAGGGCGGTTCTCAAGCGCAAGGCATCGCTCGAGTTCGAAATCACCGAGGTCAGCCAGATCCACAAGCTGAGCCGTTTCGCCGACGAGGGCGTGTTCGATCGCGGCACCGAGAATCTGTGGCTCGATTATTGCATGGGCTTCGGCGCCATGGTGCCGACCGCGCGCACCCTGGCGCTGGCGGCCGAGGACGGCCAGCGCATGTTCCCGCATTGGCGCTGGGAAGTGCTGGCGACCGGACGCGATCAGTTCCCGATGAACACGATCGGCGTCGCGATGGGCTGCGACATCGTTCGCGTCGGATTCGAAGACAACATCTATCTGCCCGATGGACGCCCGGCGCAGCGCAACGATCAACTCGTCGACGCGATGGCGAAAATCGCCGATCGCCGCCGGCCGCGACGTGGCGAGCGTGGCCGACGCCAGACAGGTGTTTGCCATCGGTAATTAAGACTCCAATCGTGTCGGGATCCTCCGCTGCGGCGCAGCGGAGGCCCTCCTCGATGGGCGCGGTCGCGTCTTGAAAGCGGCCTGATCCGTTCCCACATGCGCCCAATGCCGAAACGGCAGGGGGAACGCGCCGATGATGTAGATCTCGCGCTCGCAGCGCTGGCTCGCGATTGTGGTTTGCCTGCTCAGTTTCATCTTCGCCCTGCCCAATGCGTTTTCGGCGCAGTTCGCGCAGTCGCTGCCATCCTGGCTGCCGCATCGGCAATTGAATCTCGGCATCGATCTTCGGGGCGGCGCGCGGGTCGTGCTCGAACCCGAAATCGCGCAGGCCTTGCGCGCGGAATTGCAGGCGATGGGCGATCGCGTGCGGCGCGAGCTGCGCGGCGCCGAGCGCCCGATCGCGGCGGCGGCGCCCGCGGTGCGCGGCCAAACGGTGGAAATCCGCCTGATCGAGCCCGCCGATCTCGCCGCCGCGCGCGACATCGCGCGCAAGACGTTGCGCGCTCTGGAACGCGACGCGGGCGCGCGTGACGCGGCCTACGAACTGACCGCTGTCGGCAACAGCATCGTCCTGACGATGACGGAGGCGGGGCTGGCCGCCTTCAAGGATCGCTTGTTCGCGGCGCTGCTCAAGATCGTCCTGCTGCGGCTGGATCGCGACGGCACCGGCGATGTCAGCGCTTATCGCCAGGGCACGCGCGCCATCGTCGTCGAAATTCCCGGCGCGCGCGACATGGCCTCGATCGAGGCGCGGCTCGCGCCGGCGAAGATGGATTTCCATTTGCTGCATCCGTCGCTCGACGCCGATGCGCGCACGGTGGCGCCGCCCGGATACGTCCCGGTCGCCAGCGGTGCCGGCGATGGACGTTGGTATCTGCTCGAGAACTCCGGCGCTGCCGGGCTCGCACCTCACCGGCGCGCGCCTGGGCTTTCAGGACGGGCGCGCCGTCGTCGAATTCCAGTTCGATGCGGCGGGCGCGCGGACATTCTGCGCGCTGACGCGCGCGAATATCGGCAAGCCTTCGCCGTGAAGCTCGACGATGCCGTGATTTCGGCGCGGATTCAAAGCGAGATTTGCGGCGGGCGCGGCGTCATCCAGGGCAATTTTTCGGTCAAGGCCGCGCTCGATCTTGCGGCTTCGCTGGAGGCGGGCGCGCTGCCGGCCAGGCTCGCGACCGCACAATCGACATTTATCGGCCCGGCCTTGGGCGCCGATTCGATCGAAGCCGGGCTGTGGGCCTGCGCGCTCGGCGTGGCGCTGATATTCGTGTTCTTGATCGCGAGCTACGGCGTGTTCGGCGTCTTCGCCGCGCTGTCGCTGCTGGTGAATCTCGCGATCGTCGCGGCGGCGATGTCGCTGCTGCAGGCGACGCTGACCTTGCCGGGCATCGCCGGCATCGTGCTCTCGCTCGGCATGTCGGTCGATGCCAATGTTCTGATCTACGAGCGCATGCGCGAGGAGGCGCGGGCGGGCCGCGCGCCGCTGGCGGCGATGGAGGCGGGCTTCGCGCGCGCCTTCACCGCCATGGCCAATTCCAACGCAACGTCGATCATCGCCGGGTTGCTGCTCTTCGCGTTCGGTTCGGGCGCTGTGAAGGGCTTCGGCGTCACGCTCGTCATCGGCGTGGCGGCGTCGTTTTTCACCGCCATCATGCTGACGCGCCTGCAGCTCGCCTGGTGGTGGCGCCGGCGCCGTCCGCGATCCTTGCCGATCGCGTGACGGCCCAGCGCGGTTCTAGTACGACGACTTCGCCATCACCATGCAATACAGCATCGGCGCCGACAGCATCACGTTGGTGCGCGAAAACAGCATCGCCGTCCGCGCCGCCGCCTTCTTCTCGTCCGCCGACGCCTCGACGATCCCCAGCGCTTTCTTCTGGTTAGGCCATATCAAAAACCAAACGTTAAACCACATTATCGTACCTAAATACATGCCCAGACCGATCATGGTGGCTTTGCCGCCCCAGCCTTTGTTGAGGCCGAGGAGGATGGCGTCGACGAGATAGCCGCCGAGCCACGCGACGATGAGGCCGGTGACGATCGTCGACATCGCGGCCCAGCGGAACCAGAACAGCGCCGCCGGCGCGATCACCTTGCTGACCGCGGGCTTCTCGGCGTCGGGAATCTTCGGCATGCTCGGCATCTGCACGAAATTGAAGTAGTATAGCAGGCCGACCCACATGATGCCGCTGAGCACGTGGAACCAGCGGAACGCGTGCTCGAAGAACACTTTCGAGAATTTCAGCGAATAGGTCTTGGCGTCGGTGACGCCCATGAGCACGAGCACGACCAGCACCAAAACGAAAGCGACGGTGACGGTGCGATTGAGATTGGACAGGATGGCGGCCATTGGATCTCCCCGGTTTTGTTTCGCCGTGGGCGCCAAAATAGTCCGGTGCGGCGGGATTCTCAAGGGACGGGGCGATGGCTGAGCCGGCGCTCTCGCCCTCGGCCGTCCTGGTCCGCCGGCTCGACTACGACCGTTTTGCCACCGCGCTGTTCGCGCCCGCCCGGCGCCGCGAGAGCCTGCTGGCGCTTTACGCTTTCAACGTCGAGATCGCGCGCATCCGCGAGACCGTGACCGAGCCCATGCTCGGCCAGATCCGCCTGCAATGGTGGCGCGAGGCTGTTGGCGAAAGCTACGACGGCAAGACGCCGCGCCGTCACGCGGTCGCCGAAGCGCTCGCCGCCGCGATCGACGGCACGAATTTGACCAAGGCTTATTTCGATTGCATCATCGACGCGCGCGAATTCGACCTGATGGGCGCCGCTCCACCGCGGCTCGACGATCTCGAAACCTACGCCAAAGGCACGGCGGCGACGCTGCATTGGCTCGGCGCCGATCTGCTCGGCATTCGCGGCGATGCCGTCCGTGACGCGATCTTCGATATCGGCGCAGCCTGGGCCCTGGTCGGCCTGATCCGCGCCATCCCGTTTCACGCGCGCGCCAAACGGCAATTCATTCCCGCCGACATTGCCGCCGCAACCGGATTGAAGGAACAAGACTTGTTCGAGCTGCGCCCGACTCCGGCGCTCGCCGCCGCCGTCGAGCGCCTCGCCGATCGCGCCGCGTGCCTGTTGGCGCGCGCGCGCAATGCCGGGGCGCGGATGAACCGCGCGACGCGGCCCCTGCTGCTGTTCGCCCCGCTCGCCGACGCCTATCTCGCCGAACTCAAGCGCGCCAAGTACGACGTGATGCGCCAGCCGATCGAGATCGGCAAGGCCCGGAAGCTCGCCCTCCTGTGGTGGGCCGCGGCGCGCGGGCGATATTGATCGCGTGGCGACCGCCGGCGAGCCGGGCGAAGCGCGATCGACGTTCAAGTCGCGGAGTACCACGCACCTCGCCTCGTCGCCGGCCGCAGCGCCTGACGACATAGGCCGCAAAGGCTCGTTCGGGCACGCAGCGAACACGCCCGACGGGCCGGAGCCGCATCTGCTATTTTACCCTTTTTGGATACTCTTTGCGCCGCTATAATACGCTCCATGGCCAGGCGGGTGCGAGAGGGCGGAAATTCTTCGGCTTTCCCTGCGTTGGAGCGGCGTCGCTGATAGCCGACCGCCCGGTGGTCTCGATTGCCAGTGCCGCCGATCTAGGTGGGAGGTTTGGCCCATGAAGCGACGCGAGTTCTTCGCGATGCTCGGCGGCGCAGCCGCTTGGCCGCGCCTTGCGCTCGCCCAACCGCGAGAAAGGGCGTTTCGCGCCTCGGTGCGCTGTTGTTTGGAAGCCCCCAAACCGATCCGAACTTCGGCGCGTTTCGCCGCGGTCTGCGGGACTTGGGATACGTCGAATCTCGGAACATCGTCATCGAGCATCGTTACGCCGATGGAAAACCGGAGCGGCTGCGCGAGCTCGCGGCGGAGCTGGTGGCGCTCAAGCCCGACGCCATCCTCGCGCTCGGCGGCGACGTGGCGCCTTTCGCGAGAGCCGCAACGAGCGCGATACCGATCGTCATGGTGGTGAGCACCGATCCGGTTCAATCCGGCCTGGTGGCAAGCCTCGCTCGTCCCGGCGGCAACATCACGGGGCTCACCTTCGTTTCCTCCGATCTAGCCGCCAAACGTCTGCAGTTTCTCCGCGAGATGGCACTGCATCTCGCGCGGGTCGCGGTCATTTGGAATCCCGATCACGTCGACCCGGAGTATCGGGAAACGCAGACCACCGCGGCGACAATGGGAATACAAATTCAATCGTTGGAAGTCAGAAGCGCAGCCGACTTCAACGCGGCGTTTCAAACCGCAATCGACGCGCGGACTCAAGCCCTCATCCCGGTCTCATCGCAACTCATGACCGCGAAATCGCTCCCGTATTCTGCGATTCGCGGGCGAGCACCGCCTGTTGGTCGCTTCCGGTTGGGGGCCGTGGGCAAGGGAAGGTGCGCTCTTCAGCTACGGACCCGACCTCGACGCGATTGCTCGGCGCGCGGCAGCCTATGTCGATAAGATCTTGCGCGGCGCCCGGCCGGACGAGCTTCCGGTCGAGCAACCGACGACATTTCAGCTGGTGGTCAACGGCAAGACCGCCAAGGCGCTCGGCCTCGAAATCCCGCCGAGTTTACTCGCCCGCGCCGACGAAGTGATCGAATAGGGCCCGGCCGGTCGCAGCATTCAACGACGTATGTTGCAAGGGTTCGCTCGCGCATGCATCGAACACACTCGACGGACCGCCGCCCGATCTCCCATTATACCCTTCTTGGATCCTCTTCGTGCCGTTACAATACGCTCCTCGACCAGGGGCGGGCATGAGACGGCGGAACTTCTTCGGTGTTCTGGGCGGTGCGGCGGCTTGGCCGACGGTCGCGCGACCTCAGTCGCCGGCGATGCCGGTTATCGGCTTCCTCAGCAGCGAGTCTCTGGCCTTGTTTCGCGAGCCTCTGCGAATTTTTCGCCAAGCTCTCAGCGAAACCGGTTTTGTGGAAGACAAGAATGTCACGATCGAATTCCGGTGGGCGGAAGGTCAAAACGATCGTTTGGCTGCGCTGGTGGCAGATCTGGTTCGTCGCCGGGTGAGCGTGATTGCCGCACCTGGTTCAACGCCTGCTGCCCTGGCAGCGAAGGCGGCGACAGCGACGATTCCGATTGTCATATTTACAGGTGGCGACCCGGTTGCGCTCGGCCTCGTCGCGAGCTTGAACCAACCGGGTGGCAACGTCACAGGCGCGACTTCCTTGGGCGGCGAACTTGCGCCGAAGCGGCTGGAATTGCTGCAGCGACTGATGCCCAACGCGACCGTCATGGCCCTACTCGTCAATCCGGCGAATCCCGTTCTTGCCGGGTCCACCGTAACGGCGGCGCAGGCGGCGGCCCGTACCCTTGGACTGCAGCTTCATATCGTGCATGCCAGCACCGAACGCGACTTCGATCCGGTTTTTGCGACCCTGGTCCAACTGCGGGCCAGCGCGCTCGTGATCGCCATCGATTCATTCTTCACCGCTCGGAGAGAACAACTTGCCGCACTGGCGGTCCGCCACCGGATACCGGCGATTTACCAGTATCGCGACTTCGCCGCGGCAGGCGGTGTGATGAGCTACGGCGGCAGTATCGTGGAGGGATACCGTCTGGCTGGCATTTACACCGGTCGTATCCTCAAGGGCGAGAAGCCTGCCGATTTGCCAATCCAGCAGGCGACAAAAGTTGAACTGGTCGTCAACGTGAAAACTGCGAAGGCGCTCGGACTGGCGTTTCCACCAACCCTGCTCGTGCTTGCCGATGAGGTGATCGAATAACGATGCTGCTTGCTGCGGTGCACGAGCCCGAAGCTGGCGCATCACGGGCGCGGCGCGAAGCGCCGCTCGAATCTCCCAAGGGATTTAATTCGAACTTGGCCGCGCGGCAACTGACCGATCGCGATTCATGAGGACGCGCCCCGTCGTACGCACGCGCCGATCTCGGCAAGACGCGTCGTGCGAAGCCGCTGCACCCGGGCGTAGGCCCCGATGCCGGGGTCGATTGCAACCATAGGGCGAGGTCGGCGAAGGCGCGTCTTGGAGCGCTTGTTTGCGGCCCGCGCTGCGCGGTCCCTTCTTGCCTTCGACCGGGAGCGGCGGGAATAGGCCGAAATTGACGTTCATCGGCTGGAAGTGTCCGCCGCCGCGCCGCCGGTGATGTGGGCATGGAGGGCGCCCAGGGCCGTTGTCGGGGGCGGCGGGGCGAGCGCGCGGCCGGCGGCTTCAGCGGCGGCGAAGCGCCCGGCGAGCAGGCCGATGGCGGCGCTTTCGACATAGCCCTCGACGCCCGTGATCTGGCCGGCGAAGCGCAAGCGCGGCTCGGCCTTCAGGCGCAACGCGCCATCGAGCAATTTCGGGCTGTTGATGAAGGTGTTGCGATGCAGCCCGCCGAGCCGCGCGAATTCGGCGCGCTCCAGCCCGGGGATGGTGCGGAAAATCCGCGTCTGCTCGGCGTGTTTCAGTTTGGTTTGGAAGCCGACCATGTTGTAGAGCGTGCCGAGCGCATTGTCCTGGCGGAGCTGGACGACGGCGTGCGGCCAGCGGCCGGTGCGCGGATCGTCGAGGCCGACCGGCTTCATCGGTCCGTAGCGCAGCGTCTCGGGGCCGCGCGCCGCCATGACTTCGATCGGCAGGCAGCCTTCGAAATACGGCGTGGATTTTTCCCAGTCCTTGAATTCGGTTTTGTCGCCGGCGAGCAGTGCGGCGATGAAGGCGCCGTATTGCGCCTTGTCGAGCGGCAGATTGATATAGTCCTTGCCGTCGCCGCCCGACCCAGGACCGCCCGGGCCCGCCTTGTCGTAGCGCGATTGGAACCACGCGATCGAGAAATCGATCGTCTCCTTATGGACGATGGGCGCGATGGCGTCGAAGAAGGCGAGCGAGGCTTCGCCGGTCAGCTTGAGAATCGCCGGCCGCGAGGGCGGGCGAGGTGAGCGGCCCGGTTGCGACGATGACCGAGCGCCAATCGGATGGCGGCATTCCGGCGACTTCGGCCCGCTCGATGGCGATCAGCGGTTCCGCTTCGAGGATGCGTTGCACCGCGTCGGAAAATCCGACGCGATCGACGGCGAGCGCGCTGCCCGCCGGCACTTTGTGCTTGTCGGCCGCGGCCAGGATGACCGAGCCGGCGCGGCGCATTTCCTCGTGCAGCAGGCCGACGGCGTTGTTGGCCGCATCGTCGGAGCGAAAGGAATTCGAGCACACCAGTTCGGCCAGGCCCTGGCCCTGATGCGCCTCGGTCATGCGCGCGGGCCGCATTTCGTGCAGCACCGCCGGCAATCCGGCGCGCGCCACCTGCCAAGCCGCCTCGCAGCCCGCAAGCCCGCCGCCGATGATGTGGATGGGGAAGGTCATGGAGTCGGATCATAGAGCAATACGAAAGGCGGTGCACGCAGAGGCAATCGGCTAAGGCGAAGCAGTTAAATTGCGCAGGCACGTCAGCTTACTGTGGGCAACTTGATCTCCGGCATACCTCACCAGCTGCCCCAGGGCGAGTTACTCCACAATCTTCCAGTAGGAGTCTTTGCGGGTGACTTTCCCACTTCGAAACGTATAGAAATCGCAACCCCGCACCTCGATCCGTTGCCCATCACGACGCGTCCCGGTCAACGTCCATTTCGAGATACCGGTGTTCGCGCTTTCATCGACGAAATGTTCCTCACTTCCATAATGGACATCCGGCAGCCCCTCAAATCGCCCGGCTAACGCCTTACGGACATTCTCCCTGCCTTCAAATCGCGCGCCGCATGGCTGGTCTCCTCTGGGCATTTCCAAAACGCAGTCGTCGGCGAAAAGTCTCATGATCCGGTCAAGATCATGTGCGTTAAAGGCGTCGCACAGTTGCTTCAGTTTCAAGCCAATTTCCAACATGCGCTTTCTCCGCGGGTCCTGATCTTTCTTTCGCTGACAAGCTGCTCCGGCGTTGCGCCGCCCATACGCCGTTCCGCCAAACCAAAAGAACGGCACCTGCGATACCTGAACGCCTGAAAATTCTATAGTCGAAAGGCTCGCTAATCGAGCCCGGTTGCGCGAGCCATCAGGGGATCTTGCGCAGGGCAAGATCGGATAGGGCCATCGGGCATAATTCGCATCCGCCACGGCGATTTTTTTCGGCTACGCCGCGTCGCTTCGCCACGCGCCTCCGCTCGGGATGACGATCATTTTATTGGTTTTCGATATATCGGCCATCACCTCGCATCCCTGCGCGCAAAATTGCACGGCTGGCACATCGTCCGGAGATTGTCGATCGCCGAGGTGCCGCCTTGGCGCAGCGGGATTTTGTGATCGATGTGGAGCACGGTCTTGCCGCCGTCCTTGGCCGGGCTCGCGCCGCAGAGCACGCAGCGGAAATGGTCGCGCTTCATGACCTTGAGGCGCAGACTGGCGTTCATCGCCTGATAGCCTTGCGCCGTGCGCCGCGCGGCCCAGGCTTCGCGCAAGGCCTGGCCGCGGGCGACGGCGGCTTGCGCCGGGCCGGGTTTGTCGCCCGGCATGGGCCACGCCGCCTTGTTGCCGCCTTGAAAGGACTCGTAAGCGTCGAGCGCCGAGCGCCAGGAGCCGAAGCGCACGATATAGGTGGCGCTGCAGATCGCCGAGGGCTTGGTGTCGGCCTCGTAGCGCCGGGGCGCGCGGCCGTAACGGCGCCACAGCCGGTCCATATTCGCGTAGCACTCTTCCCAAGTGTATTTGCTGCCGAGCGCGCGCGGCAGCAGCCGGTTGCGGATGCCGGCCTTGGCCAGCGCGGCCTTCCATGGGCCGAAGCGAATGACGATCGTGTGCGACGACACCGCGCTGTGGCGCTCGAATTCGCGCGCCGAAAAATGGCCGGTGACCAGGGCGGCGACACGCTTGAGTTCGCCGAGCAAGGCCTTGTCGGTGAAGCGGCGGTGGCGCCCAAGTTTTTCGGTGGCAAGCAGCGGCGGCAGCGCGGCGATAGTGGCGGTGCGATTTTCTGTCGTCATCGTAAGCCTCATGTCGGAGTTTCGATGACGCTGATTGTGCCAAAAGCATTTTTTTCTGCACCGTACAGGATAAAGCGAACGGTACGAATGGTCGGTTCGCGGGTTTCGCGCCGGGTGAGGTCGAAAGCGCGATAGCCGCAGGAGTTCAATTTATTCAATGAGTTCGGAATTCGCGTTTCACCCTACGGCATTGTCCGATCGGTCGCGTCCGGCGCGTAAGACCGGCGCTTTGACCCCTTGCCGCAAATAGGGGCCAGGCCCCTCGTTCAGGTTGCACATTCGGGGCGGCATTGATGTCGCTGAGAGGTCTATGCGCTTGTTGTGCGTAGGCGCAGAATGGCCGGAAACTTAGTTCGGTGCGGCCATGGGTTGGATCGATTTCCTCAAAAAAAAGGGAGCTGCGCAACGCAACCAGCTTGCCCGCGAGGCAGGAAACAAGTCGGCTCGGCCGTCGGTGCAGCCGCGCCTATGGCATTATTTCCTCACCCATTTCGCCTTGCGCGATCTGGCGGTGAAAGGCGGATTCGACAAAGCGGCATTGGCCGACCCGGCACGGGTCAAGGAAGTCTTGGCCCAGGCGCTCGCGCGAATGGCGCCAAAGCTCCAGCTAAGCGAGGACGATGCTGCCGCGCAAATCGCGTCGATCGCGATCGTGGCACGCCGCTTCTTCAGCGATGCCGCCGGCTTGGTCGTGACAATGCCGCCTCCGATGGCGCCGAGCGAGGCGCATTTCGCCGCCGTGGTCGGGCCGGCGCCCGGCCGCGCCGAACCGATCCGGTATTTCACTCTGGAAGACGCCGGCGGCGACACGACCGCATTTTGCGAGTGGACGGCCGACGACGTTCGTCATCGTTTCGAGGAATGCCCTTTTGCCAGCGCCGAAAACTTCGTCGCGGCGATCAACGAAAAATTGTGATCGGCGCCAAGGCCGGCGTTGTCACGCGCACGATCTTGCGTTGATCGCAGGGCCGCAAATCGGCAAAATATGCGCGAAAAATGCGAGGTTAAGTCGTGGGCTGGTTTGGCTTTTTCAAGGGCAAGAGCGAGACGCCGGACGAAGCTGAACGCCGGCAGCAGAGTGAGACTCAATCACTGGCCGCGACGACAAAGCGGCTATTCGACAGCAACCCGCCGCGCCTTTGGCACTATTTCGTAACGCATATCGCGTTGCGCGATGTGGCGCTCAAGGGCTCCGAAGTCGAGGCGGCCATGGCCGATCCGTCGCGGGTCACGTCCATGTTGGGTATGGTGCTGTCGAAAATGGCGCCGCATCTTGAGCTTGACGACGGCGACGCCGCCCGGCACGCCGCATCGTTGTCAATCGAGGCTCGCCGCTTTCGCCGCGGTTCGCCTGGTTTTGTCGTGACCATGCCCCGGCCCGAGGTACCGTCAGAGACCCATTTTGCCGCCGTGGTCGCTGCCGCCCCCGGCGGCAGCGACGGTATCCGCTATTTCACCCTGGATGATGCCGGCGGCGGCGTCGCCTGCCTGTGCGAATGGACCGCGGACGACGATCATCACCTATTCGGCGAATGCCCGGCCGACAGCGTCGATGACTTCGTCGCGGCGATCAACGAAAAATTGTGATCGGCGCGGGCCCCGCGCGAGTCAGCTTTTCTCCTTGTCGGGATCGCGCGTCGCGCTCCAGGATTTGCTGGTGCCTTGCACCATATGGCGGAGATTTGCGACGCCCTCGGGCTCCTCGAAGAACAGCGTCCGCTTCGCCGCCATCTCGGGCATGTCCTGGACCACGTACATGACGGTGTCCTCGCTGCCCGTCGCCTCGTGCTTGTGATAGGCCCAGGCGGGGCAAACGATCGTGTCGCCGGGCTTGAAGGGATAGCGTGTGCCCTCGACGGTCGTGAAGCCCGTGCCCTTGAGATAGTGGTAGATCGCGACCGAGTTGTGCCGGTGATTGGGCACGGTCTCGCCGGGATGAATGAGCTGGATGCCGATAAAAATTCCGGGCGCGGCGCCGGCGAGATCGCCGTGATCCTCGTTGACCAGGGCGACGAAACGGCGCTCGGCGTGGCGGATCGGATCCTTGCCCAATTCGCCCAGCGTCGCCTGCCAATCCTCGGCCGACCACTTGCAGCCGCGCACGTGGGTTTGGCGCACGCGCTTGAAGTATTCGTCGGCGGTGATGACCCGGGCGTTGGCGGAATTCGGATCGGGCGCCGGGGGCGGCGCGGGCGCCGCGGCGTCGGGCTTGATCGGCTTGATCGCGGCGGTCATCGAATTTTCCTTCTCATGCCAAGTCGGTGCGGACGGCGTTATCGCGGAACGAAGACCTCGATCGTTTCATCGATCCCCTTCACGGCGTGCCGGCCGAGCGAGGTCGCAGGGAGGCCGCTGGCGGCGACGAAATCGGCGGAGAGCAGGAGCGGGACGCCCACGGCGCGGGTCAGGCTCTCGATGCGCGCGGCGAGATTGACCGCGGGCCCGATGACGGTGAAATCGAGGCGCTTGGCGGTGCCGATATTGCCGTACATGACGTCGCCGATATGAAGCGAGACGCCGAAGCGGATTTCGGGCAGGCCCTGGGCGGCGCGCTCGGCGCGCTGCGCGTCGATCGCGGCGATGCCGCCGCGGGCCGCGGCCAAAGCCAAGCGGCATGCATCGCCGGCCGAAGCGGCGTCGGGCACCGGAAAAATCGCCAGCATGGCGTCGCCGATGAATTTCAAGATCTCGCCGCCATTCTCGTGGACCGCCTTGCCGAGACCGTCGAAATAGGCGTTCAGCATTTCGATGAGCCGGTCGCGCGGCAGCTTGCCGCTCAGCTCGGTGAAACCTCGCAGGTCGGCCATCAAGATCACGGCGCCCAGCGTGCGGCCGCTGCCGCGCCGGATATTGCCCTTGAGGATTTCAGCGCCGGTTTGATGGCCGACATAGGTATCGAGCAAGACTGTCGCGAGATAGCGCAGCGCCTGGAGTTCGACGAGGCGCGCGATCGGCGACAGCAGGCGGTCGATCAGCGTCAGCTCGGCGAGGGTGAAGCCGCCGGGGCGCTTGGTCGTGAAGGTGAAGGAATGCGGCGCGTCGTCGATGCCCGGCAGGCGCATGGCGACATAGTCGGTAGCGCCGTCTTTGACGTAGTCCGCCAATACCGGGAAGTCCGGCGGCGCCTCGCGTTCGAGCCGGAAGCGCACCGCCCAGGCGCCGGTGTTGAGCAAATAGATCGGGCTTTTGCGCACGACGTCGGTGTTGAGCACGTCGTGCCGGCCGGCGCCGGTCGAAACTTCGCCGGTCGCGCGCCGCCAGCGATGCGCGACGCCGAAATAATCCGGGTGCAGCACGCGAACGAAGGCGTTGAACTGCTCGAGCGGCACGCCGATGGCAACGAGACGCTCGCAAATTCCGCGCAGCAGCACCTGCGGTTCGGCGATCTTCCAGGCGTCGTCGTTGAGCCAATCCAACATCCACGCCGTGGCGCGGGCCGCGTCGCGTTCGACATTGGGCGGTGACGGCAGATCGGTCATCGGCGTCGTGCCCGACGGCGGACTAGGCCGCCGCGGCGACCTTGGGCGGATTGTTGCGGCGCTCGAAGGCGGCAATTTCCTCGGCGGTGAACGCCGGTAGCGTCGTCATGAGCAGTTGCAGTTCGGTTTCCGCCTTGAACGCCACTTGCTCGCCGGTTTCGAGCTTGACCAGCGAGTGCTTGCGGATCGCCGTGTCGGCCGCCGTGCCCGGTCCCGTCGAGCACCAGGAAGAAGCGCGGCGCGGCCGGCGCGGCTTCGCTCAGCGTGGCGCCGGGCGCGAGCCTGATCTGGGCGATGGCGATGTTGCGCTCCGAGAACACGCCGAGATTGCGCCGCGCGGCGCCGGGCTCGCTCGCATCGGACACCCAAGGGAAGCTTTCCGGGTTCATGATGACCGGGCTGGCATAGCGCTGCTTCGGGTATTCGATCGGGCGCTGATACACGTGCTCCCAAATCGCCTCGTAGCCGTCCTGGTTCTTCTTGACGCCGGGCGCAAGATTGGCGCCGCGGTGACGGAAGAAGACGCCGTCGCGGAACTCGCCGAGCTTGGCGAGCTCGGCGCTGCCGGCATAGAGCTGGTCGTAGCTCAGATAGCCCCAGCCGCTCGGCCCGCCGAACTGGATCAGGATGATCTCGGAATCGGTCGAGTCGATCTGGTAGGGCGTCGCTTCGGGATAGTAGCCGATCTGGCCCGGCGCGATCGTATCGCCTTCCTTGCTGCCCAGCAGGCCGTGGATGCCGAGCCGGATTTGCTCGAAATTGTGCTTGTGGCGCGGCCCGTAGAAGCGGCCGCCGGTGCGGGCGACAAGGAACTCGAAATTGTGCACCGAGCCGGGCACGCCCTGCATCAGGCGCTTGAACGTGATGTCGCCTTCGCGGTGCTTGGTACGCGGCTTGTCGAAAGGCACTTCATCGGCATGAACGATGCGCATAATCCCGGCTCCTTTGCTCGAACGCCATCATAGATGCGCGGCCGGCCGAGGTCTAGGACGGAGGCGCGAACACCTCGATCGGCTCGTTAACGCCCTTCACGCCGTGGCGGCCGCGCGATCGGGCGGCGATATCGGCGGCGTTGACGAAGTCCGGGGACAGCAGGAGCGGGGCTCCGAGCGCGCGCGTCAATCCCTCAAGGCGCGCCGCGAGATTGACCGCGGGGCCGATCACGGTGAAATCGAGCCGCTTGGCGGTGCCGATATTGCCGTACATCACGTCGCCGACATGGAGCGCCATGCCGAAATCGAGAGCGCCGCCCTGGTCGTGCTTTTCGCGCAAGGCGGCCAATCCTTGGCGGGCCTTGTGGGCGGCCGCGAGCGCCTTGCGGCAAATCTCGGCGGGCGCGCCGCCATCCAGCGGCCAGATCGCGAGCACGGCGTCGCCGATGAATTTCAGGATTTCGCCGCCCGAATCCTCGATCGGACCGCCGACGCAATCGAAATAGTCGTTGAGCAGCGCGATCAATCGCTCGCGCGGCAGGCGGTCGGTGAGCGGCGTGAAGCCCGTCAAATCCGACATGAAGATGACGGCGCGGATGGTTTCGCCGCTGCCGCGCCGGATTTGCCCGGTCAGGACGCGTTCGCCGCTGCGGTGGCCGACATAGACATCGAGCAAGGTCGTCGTCAGATAGCGCAGGGTGAGAATTTCGCATTGCCGCGCGATATGCGGCAGCATGGCGTCGATGAGCTTGAGTTCCGCGAGGCTGAAGCCGTCGGCGCGGTCGGTCGACAAGGCCACGGCATGGCGGCCGCCGTCGGAAAACGGCAGATGCATGATCACGTAGTCGGTGGCGCCTTCGGCGAGATATTCATCGAGGACAGCGAAATCGAGCCAGGCATGCGGACCGGTCAGACGCCGCCGGACCGCCGCAGCGCCTTCATGTATCAGCCGATTCGGGCTGGTTCGCATGAGGTTGCTGGTCCAGATATCGTGCGTCGCTTGATTCGACTTGACCTCGTCGGTCGCGCGCCACCAGCGATGCGCGACGCCGAAAAAATCCGGATGCAGCATCAGCATGAACGCGGTGAAGCGCTGCAGGCCGACGCCGTGCGCGACGAGGCGGCGGCAGGTCTCGCGCACCAGCCCGCGCGGCGAGCGGATCGCCGGCGCCTCGTGCACGTACCATGCGGCAAGCGATTCGAGCGCCGCCGCGTAGTCGCGATTGACGTCGGGCGGGATCACGGCTTGGCGCCGGCCCCGCGCATATAGGCGGGCGTGCCGCCGGCGAGGAAGTCCTCGCGCGGCGGAGCGAAGACGTCGATGACCTCGGTGTCCTCGGGCCAATAGGCTTCGTGCTCGACGCCGCCGGGAATGACGGCGATTTCGCCGGCGCCGACGCTGCGCGTCTCGCCGCCGAGGCGGAACTCCATCCGGCCTTTGAGCATGACGAAAATCTGTTCGTGCTCGTGTTTGTGCGCCGCGGCGCGGGCGCCGGCCTTGACGCTCCACCAAACGATCATGGCCTGCTCGCCGGCAACCAGCTTGCGCGTGATCTTGTCGCTGATTTTTTCCTCTTTAAGCGTGGCCAGCGATCCGAATCCTTTGAGCGTGGGCATGAAGCATCTCCTTTGTTCGCGACGACGCGGCATGAATTGTGGCTTCCCGCTGCTGGTCTGGCAACCCGATCCGGGATCGACGGCGCGCGGCGGGAGCGCTAATTTGTCGCCGCCAAAACGACTGTTTGGGGAATTCACGGATGGATCCGCTCGCCGCCGCCAAAACCTGTTTCGCCCGCGACTACGCCGACGCGCGCGGGCGCTTCCTGCGCGCCGCAAAATCGGCCGGCGCCACGCTGCGGTCCTATGCGAACGCCGGCCGCGGTCCGAAGGGCGAGAAGCTTGCCACGGATTGCGCGTGGCTTGGGCCGGTCGGCGCGCCCAAAGTTGTGGCGCTGGTCGCGGGCACGCACGGCGTCGAGGGATTTTGCGGCGCCGGCGCCCTGATCGACGTGCTGAAAACGCGCCCGGCCGCGGCGCGCGACACGGCCTTTTTGCTTGTGCATGCGATCAATCCGCATGGCTTCGCCTGGCTCCGGCGCGTGACCGAGGACGGCGTCGATCTCAACCGCAACTTCGTCGATTTCCGCAGGCCGCCGGCCAATCCGGGCTACGACGAACTCGCCGACGCGATCCTGCCGGCCAAGATCGAAGGCCCGATCTACGACGCCGCGCGGCGCCAAATCGAGGCCTTCAAGAAAAAGCACGGCGTCATGGGCCTGCAGGCCGCTTGGGCCGGCGGACAATACAAGCATCCGAAGGGCTTGTTCTTCGGCGGCTTCGGGCCGACCTGGTCGCATCGCACGCTCGGCGCCATCATCGCCGATTACGCCTTGGATAAACGCGCTCACGTCGCGGCGATCGACTATCACACGGGCCTCGGGCCGCATGGCTATGGCGAGCTGATCTGCGTCCATGCGCCGGATTCGCGCGGCGTCGAGCGCGCCAGGGCGTGGTACGGCGAAAGCGTCACCGAACCACTCGCCGGCACCTCCGCCGCCGGCGCGCGGCACGGTTTCGCCTGCCGGTTGTGGGAGGCGAAGCTCGGGCGGCGGCTGACCTTCATCACGATCGAATACGGCACCTACGACAATTTGAGCGTGGTCCGGCCGGCGCTGGTGGCCGATCACTGGCTGCACCGCAACGGCGCGGTGCGCTGGGACGCGCCCCGGACGCGGGAGATCAAGGCCAAGATCCGGCGCGCCTTTTATCCCGACAGCGACGCGTGGCGCGAAGCCGTGATCTGGCGCAGCCGGCAGGTCGTGCGCCAAGCGCTCGCCGGCCTGACGGCGATTTGACGGAGCCGCGATGAAGCTTCGCCGGCTCGGCAAGGACGAGGTTGAGTTGCATCGCTGGCTGCGGCTGCGCGCGCTGCTCGATGCGCCCGATTCGTTCGGCGAGAGCTACGCCGACGTCGAAGCGAAATCGGCGAGCTATTGGGAGAGCCTGACCAAGGCCGTGACCGAGCCGCAGCGCGATGCGCTCTTTCTCGTCGCCGAAGCCGATACCGTCTTCGGCATGGTCTACGGGCTGCGCGACCCGGAGCGCGATCACGCCGCCCGCCTGGGCGGACTGTGGGTCGAGCCGCGCTATCGGCGGCGCGGCATCGGCCGAATGTTGATCGACGCCGTCATCGATTGGGCGCTCGCGCGTGGTGCGTTCCGTGTGGGTCTGTGGGCGCCGGCGCACGGTCCGGCGGCGCTGGCGCTCTATCGCAAGGCGGGATTCCGCGACACCGGCAAGCGCCGCCCGCTTGAGTCGAATCCGGCCTTGGAGATCGTCGCCATGGAAGCCGTGCTGGAAAAGCCGACGCGGCGGTAATCGTTGGCGTGGCGCTGGGACAGGCCGCTCATTCGATCACATCGTCGGTTTGGACGAGGAGCGATACCGGCACGACGAGGCCGAGCGACTTGGCGGTCTTGAGGTTGATCACCAGCTCGAACTTGGTCGACGCTTGAACCGGGAGGTCGCCCGGACGTTCTCCGCGCAAGATGCGGTCGACGTAGGTCGCCGAGCGCCGCAACTGATCGACCAGATCGGCGCCATACGAAATCAGCCCGCCGCCCGTAACAAAAAACCGCGACGGATAGATGGCGGGCAATCGGTGATGCGCCGCGCGCGATAGGATCCGATCGCGATGGACGACGTTGAACGTATCCGGCAGCACGAGCAGGCCGCTATTCGCCTCGCGGGCAATTTCATCGATCGCGCGGTCGATCTGATCCGCTTCCGATACGGCGGCCGGCTGGGCGCGAACGCCCAATGACGGCGCGATCGCTTCGATCGCCCGCCAGTACCCGGACCAGCTCGGATGATTGGGGTTTTGCATCGCCGCGATCCGCTTGATGTGCGGCGCGATCTCCTTGAGCAGCCCGAGCCATTTTCCGGTCATCGCGAATTCATAGAAACTTGTGAAGCCGGTGATGTTGGCGCCCGGCCGTGCCGGGTTCGCGACCACACCGCTCTCGCTCGCATCGAGAACTTGCACGAATACGATCGGGATCGTTTGCGTGGCCCGCTGCAAGGCGGCCAAGCCGGGCGGCGTGTTGACCAGGATCACCGCCGGCGCCTGGCGCACGAGATCCGCCGCGTAAGCGTGGGTGCGATCGATGCTGCCGGCGGCCCAGCGAATCTCGATTTGAATATTGCGCCCGTCGGTCCATCCCAAATCTTCCAGCCCGCGACGGAACGCGGCGATACGGGCCTGCCCCTCCGGGTCGCCATCGGCGAGGCCCATCAAAACGCCGATCTTCCGCGGGCGATCCGGCTGCTGCGAGTGCGCCGCGAGCGGCCAAGCCGTAGATGCACCGATCGTCGTGAGTATCTCTCGACGCCTCATTCGATCGCCTCGGCTGCACCTTGCATATCGCGGTCTCCTCGATCGACACAGATGCCACGCGGCAGCGGTCGCTGCGGGCGCAATTGTGCGGCATGAGTCCGTTGCCGATGCGAGATGCGCGCCGTGATCGAGCAGCGCCGTCTGCCATGGCCGATGATACGCTTCCGCCCTTCGACTTGCCAGCGGTGGCGCGTGCTTACGCCCGCTTTTTCTCGATCTTCGGCCGCAGATAGGCCGCGAGATATTGCCCGGTGTAGCTGTCCTTCACCCGCGCCACGTCTTCGGGCGTGCCTTGGGCGACGATGCGGCCGCCCTTGTCGCCGCCTTCGGGGCCGAGATCGACGATCCAGTCCGCGGTCTTGATGACTTCGAGATTGTGCTCGATCACGACGACGGTGTTGCCCTGCTCGACGAGTTCCTGCAGCACGTCGAGGAGCTTTCGAACGTCTTCGAAATGGAGCCCCGTCGTCGGCTCGTCCAGGATGTAGAGCGTGCGGCCGGTGGCGCGGCGCGACAGTTCCTTGGCGAGCTTGATGCGCTGCGCTTCGCCGCCCGACAGCGTCGTCGCCGCCTGGCCGATCTTGATATAGGTGAGGCCGACGCGCGCCAGCGTATCGAGCTTTTCGCGGATCGCGGGCACGGCGCGGAAAAACTCGGCGCCTTCCTCGACCGTCATGTCGAGGATTTCGGCGATATTCTTGTCGCGGAACTGAATTTCCAGCGTTTCCCGATTGTAGCGCTTGCCCTTGCACACATCGCATTGCACGTAAACATCGGGCAGGAAGTGCATCTCGATCTTGATGACGCCGTCGCCCTCGCAGGCCTCGCAGCGCCCGCCCTTGACGTTGAACGAGAAGCGGCCGGATTGATAGCCGCGCGCCTTGGCCTCGGGCAGCTCGGCGAACCAGTCGCGGATCGGCGTGAAGGCGCCGGTATAGGTCGCCGGATTCGAGCGCGGCGTCCGCCCGATCGGCGATTGGTCGATGTCGATGATCTTGTCGACGTGCTCCAGGCCGTTGACGGCGTCGTGGGCGCCGGGGTGTTCGCGCGCCCCGAACAGGCGCCGCGCCACCGCCTTGTAGAGCGTTTCGATCACAAGCGTCGATTTGCCGCCGCCCGAAACGCCGGTGATGCAAACGAACAGACCGAGCGGGAAATCGACGGTGAGATTCTGCAGATTGTTGGCGCGCGCGCCGTGCACGCGGATGACGCGCTTCTTGTCGAAGGGCCGGCGCCGGTCCGGCACTGCGATGGCGCGGCGGCCGGTCAAATATTGCGCCGTCAGGCTGGTCGGATGCTGGAAGACTATTTCGGGCGGCCCCGCGGCGACGATGTCGCCGCCATGGATGCCGGCGCCCAGGCCCAAATCGACGAGATAATCGGCTTCGCGAATCGCTTCCTCGTCATGCTCGACGACGATGATGGTATTTCCGAGATCGCGCAGCCGGGTGAGGGTTTCGAGCAGGCGGCGGTTGTCGCGCTGGTGCAGGCCGATCGAGGGCTCGTCCAGCACGTAAAGCACGCCGGTGAGGCCCGAGCCGATCTGCGAGGCGAGGCGGATGCGCTGGCTCTCGCCGCCCGAAAGCGTGCCCGAATTGCGCGACAGGGTCAGATATTCGAGGCCGACATTGACGAGGAATCCCAGGCGCTCGTTGATCTCCCTCAAGATGCGCGCGGCGATCTCGCTCTGCTTGGCGGTCAGGCGCTTTGGCAGGTCCGAAAACCAATTGCGCGCCGCCGCGATCGAAAGCTCGGTGATTTCGCCGACGTGCTTCTTGTCGATCTTGACCGCGAGCGCTTCGGGCTTGAGGCGGTGTCCGCCGCAGGCGTCGCACGCCGTCGCGGTTTGGAACTTGCCGAGTTCCTCGCGCACCCAATCCGAATCAGTTTCGCGCCAGCGCCGTTCGAGGTTTGGAATAACCCCCTCGAAAGGCTTCGTCGTCTCGTATTTGCGGATGCCGTCGTCGTAGCGGAAGGTGACGGCGTCCTCGCCGCTGCCCCAGAGGATTATCTTGCGGACTTTCTCGCTCAGCTCGCGCCACGGCGTCGTGACGCTCACTTTGCAATGGCGCGCCAGGCTGTCGAGCGTTTGAGCATAGTATTGCGAGGTCGAATCGGCCCACGGCGCCACGGCGCCGTCGCGCAAGGTCGCGCGCGGATCGGGAATGACCAGGCCGGGATCGATATAGAGCTTGGTGCCGAGCCCGTCGCAGGTCGGGCAGGCGCCGTAGGGGTTGTTGAACGAGAACAGCCGCGGCTCGATCTCGGCGATCGTGAAGCCCGAGACCGGGCAGGCGAATTTGGCCGAGAACGTCGTGCGCGCGCCGCTATCGGCGTTCTCGGCGAAGACCAGGCCTTCGCCGATGTCGAGCGCCGTTTCGAGCGAATCCGCCAGTCTCGTGCCCAGGCCCGGCGCCGTGACCAGGCGGTCGACGACGACCTCGATATCGTGCTTGCGTTTCTTGTCGAGCGCGGGGACCGACTCGATCTCGTAGATCTTGCCGTCGACTTTGACGCGCTGGAAACCGCGCTTTTGCAGGTCCTGGAATTCCTTGCGGTATTCGCCTTTGCGGCCGCGGATCATCGGGCCGAGAATGTAGAGCCGCGTGCCGGCCGGCATGGCCATGATCGCATCGACCATCTGCGACACGGTCTGGCTTTCGATCGGCAGGCCGGTGGCGGGCGAGTAAGGGACTCCGACGCGCGCCCATAGCAGGCGCATGTAGTCGTAGATTTCGGTCACCGTGCCGACGATCGAGCGCGGATTGCGCGAGGTGGTTTTCTGCTCGATGGAAATCGCCGGCGACAGGCCCTCGATCGAATCGACGTCGGGCTTCGACATCAGTTCGAGGAATTGCCGCGCATAGGCCGAGAGGCTTTCGACATAGCGGCGCTGGCCTTCGGCATAGATGGTGTCGAAAGCGAGCGACGATTTGCCCGAGCCCGACAGCCCGGTCATGACGATCAGCCGGTTGCGCGGCAAATCGACATCGACGTTCTTGAGATTGTGCTCGCGCGCGCCGCGCACGCGGACGAATTGCGCGCCGGCGCCCTCGGAAGGTCCGGCTGTCTCGGCTTTCTTCATGGCCATGGAATGTTCGGTGATTGCGACCGTTTTGAATATGGGGCGCGGCGTGGAAAAAGGCGACTCTCTTATCCACCGGGCGTTTGATGTGGATAAGCGTCGGAGATCGCGCTAGGATCGCTGCAACACAATTCTCAAACGGAACAATCTCATGGCCGGCAGCATCAACAAAGTCATCTTGATCGGCAATCTCGGGCGCGATCCCGAGGTGCGCAGCGCCCAGGACGGGACCAAGATCGTCAATATGTCGGTCGCGACCTCGGAATCCTGGCGCGACAAGGCCTCGGGCGAGCGCAAGGAACGCACCGAATGGCATCGCGTCGTGATCTTCAACGAACGCCTCGCCGAAGTGGCGCAGAACTATCTGAAAAAGGGCACCAAGGTCTATCTCGAAGGCCAGCTTCAGACGCGCAAATGGACCGATCAAAGCGGCGTCGAGAAATACTCGACCGAGGTCGTGCTGCAGCGCTTCCGCGGCGAGCTGCAAATCCTCGACCGCGCGCCGGGCGGCGCCGGCAAGTCGCACGATGGCGGCGGCCCCGATTCCTATTCGCGCAGCCCCAGCCCGAGCGCCGCCAACCGTGCGAGCGCGCCGGCCAAGGGTAGTTCGGGCAAGGATTTGGACGACGATATTCCATTTTAGGTGGTATTCCTGTCGGTGCGAAGGTCCGGACCTGGCGGTATCTGGATGTTCGGGTGAAGCTGGGGCCGTGCAGCAGCGGGCGGCGTGCCTGGGCGAAGTTCGCCGCGATCCTTGTGCTCGTGAGCGGCGGCCATGCCGCCAGCGAGCGGCACGCGCCGCGGCCCGGCGCCGAATTTCGCGACTGTCCGCAATGCCCGGAAATGGTGGTGGTTCCAGCCGGGAATTTCATCATGGGCTCGCCCGAAACAGAGAATGACCGGCTGGGCAATGAAGGTCCGCAGCACTGGGTTTCGATCGTCAAGCCCTTCGCGCTCGGGAAATACGAGGTCACGCGCGGCGAGTGGGCGGCGTTCGTGCGCGCCACGGGGCACGTCGCATCAGGCTGGTGCTTCACTTGGAACGAATCGACCGGGATTTGGGGGCGGGACGACGGAGCCGATTGGAGCAAGCCCGGCTTTGCGCAGACCGACCGGCATCCCGCGATTTGCGTCAATTGGCATGACGCCAAGGCCTATGTTGCCTGGCTAACGCGCGAGACCGGCAAACCCTATCGGCTGCCGAGCGAGGCGGAATTCGAGTACGCGGCGCGGGCCGGAAGCGACGACGAGCCACGTTTGGGGTGACGACCCGGCGATCGGATGCCGGCACGCGAACGGCGCAGACGCGGCGGCGAAAGCCAAGTTTCCGAATGCTACGGTCATGCGATGCGACGACGGATACGCAATCACGGCCCCGGTCGGCTCCTACGCCCGTAGCGAATTTGGCTTGCATGACATGATCGGCAATGTTGCGGAGTGGGTGGAGGATTGCTGGCACGGCAACTATGCCGGCGCACCGGCCGACGGAAGTGCATGGGTTGGCGACGGAAACTGTGCGTCCCGCGTGGTGCGTGGCGGCGCTTGGATCAGCGGCCCGAGGCATCTGCGCGCCGCCGATCGAACCCGGATCGGCGCTACGAGCCGGAACATCGTCGGCGGCTTCCGCGTCGCCCGAGACCTCGAATAGCGTCAAGCGCCGGGATCGCATCGTCACGGACCGTCGCAGCGGCGGGCTCCATTCGCGAACGTGCCGACCGGCCCGATTTCGATTCAACCCTTGAGCTGCGCCAACACCTCTTCGAGGATGGCGATCGCCTCCGACCTGTCCTGCTTCGTCAGGTCGACGACGACGCGCAGGCCCTTGCGCTCCTGCAGGACGACTCGTCCGGACTCGACCATTTCGTCATAAGTGCCGACCACCTTGTAGGTATTGATCGGCCGCAGGAAGCCCTTCACGGTGATCGGCGGCTGCTCCTCGGTCAGCACCAAGTCCCGCACCAACGCGTTGGTTTCGTGCGACAGCAGGATGCTGCCGGGCTCAGCCGTCGAATTCGAGGCGCGCGGCCAAGTTCACTTCGTTGCCGATGATCGTGTAGTCCATGCGGTCCTTGCTGCCGAAGTTCCCCACCGTGCAGAACCCGGTGCTGATCCCCATGCGAATGCGGAACGGCCGCTCGAGACCGCGGTTCCGCCACTCCTGCTCGAGCTCGCGCATCCGGCGTTGCATTGCGACGGCCATGCGGACGCAGGCTTCAGCGTCCTCCTTAACGCCCCGGGATTCGGGATCGCCGAAGAACAGGAGCATGGCGTCGCCGATATACTTGTCGATGGTGGCGCCGTGCTGCAGCGCGATCGCCGACATTTCGGTCAAGTAATGGTTCAGGACCTCGGTCAGATCCTCGGATTCGAGGTTGTCGGTCGTTTCGGTGAAGGCGGCGATGTCGGAGAAGAACACGGTAAGCTTCTTGCGCTTGGAGGCGATCTCGACGTTCTGATCGCCGCTGAAGATCGACTTGTAAATCTGCGGCGACAGGTACTTCGAGAGCTTCGAGGAAAGCGCTTCGAGCATCGTGTTCTTCTCCGTGACGAGCCGGTTGGCGTCCTCCGTCCGCTGCTTGGCATCGAGCAAGCCGCGCTCGGCATGCTTCTGCTCGGTTATGTCGGTCATCACGGTGACGACGCCGCCCGCGTCCACCGGGCGCCGGCGGATCAGGTAGACGCGGCCGTCGGGGGTCTTGTCTTCGAAGGCTTTGTTCGATGGATGGCGCAGGCTCTCGACGCGCTTGGCGACGAGGGCTTCGACCTCGCCCGGGCCGTAGTATCCGTTCTCGGCAAGGAAGCGCAGGAAACCGGGGTAGGGGCGGCCCGGCTCTAGGAGGGCGCTCGGCGCGGGATACATTTCGCGAAAGCGCGCGTTGCAAAAGACGATATTGAGATTGTCGTCGGTGTAGACGAGGGCACCCGGCATGTTGTCGAGGGCGACGTGGAACCGGGCTTCGTGCTCGGCGGAACGCTGCTCCACCCGCTTCTGCTCGGTTATGTCGGTCATGACTGTGACGACGCCGCCGGCCGCGACCCGCCGGCGCCTGATGCGATAGACGCGGCCATCGGGCGCCTTATCCTCGAAGGTCGTGCCCGACGGATTTCGCAGGCTCTCGACGCGCTTGGCGACGAGGGCCTCGACCTCGCCCGGGCCGTAATAGCCGTTCTCGGCGAGGAAGCGCAGGAAATCAGGGTAGGGCCGGCCCGGCTCGAGGAGGGTGCTCGACGCGGGATACATCTCGCGGAAGCGCGCATTGCAGAAGACGATGTTGAGATCGTCGTCGGTGTAGACGAGCGCACCCGGCATATTATCGAGCGCCACATGAAGCTGCGCTTGCGTTGTCGCGCGGTCGCGACGTCGCCGACCGCCCGCCGGGTTGGCGTCTGCCGCGAGCGCTTCTCGTCTCGAACGCAATGATCGGCTGCGCGTCACGGGTCTGCCAGCTTTCTCCGACAATCGTGGGCCGCGCAGCACGATAGCATTGCCGCAGTACGCCCGAAAGCTGCATCGTCGGATGGCCGCAGCGTCGCGAACAACACAACATTTCGTTGTTCTATGGGGTTCGCTCTGCTAAGTTTTGCGGGTCCAGCCCGAGCTTTCGCGCGGCTTTTTCTGGCGGCCCTTCCGTGCCGCGTTTCCCCAGTATAAGTATATGAAATAACAAGTTTTATTCTGTGAACGAGCAAACCCCACCGGCGCCCCCGAAAGAGCACGACGTTACGCCCGTCTCGATCGTCGACGAGATGAAGCGCTCCTATCTCGATTACGCGATGAGCGTGATCGTGAGCCGGGCGATTCCCGACATCCGCGACGGCTTGAAGCCGGTGCATCGCCGCATCCTCTACGCGATGAAGATGGGCGGTTACGGCAGCGACCGGCCCTATCGCAAGTCGGCGCGCATCGTCGGCGAAGTGATGGGTAAGTTCCATCCGCACGGCAATGCGCCGATCTACGACGCCATGGTGCGCATGGCGCAGGATTTTTCCATGCGCCTGCCGTTGATCGACGGGCAGGGCAATTTCGGCTCGATGGACGGCGATCCGGCGGCGGCCGAACGCTACACCGAGGCGCGTCTCGCCAAGGCGGCCGAGACGATGCTCGATGACATCGAGCGCGACACCGTCGATTTCCAGCCGAATTACGACGGCCAGGAACAAGAGCCCGTCGTGCTGCCCTCGGTGTTCCCGAACCTGCTGGTCAATGGCGCGGGCGGCATCGCGGTCGGCATGGCGACCAATATTCCGCCGCACAATCTCGGCGAGGTCATCGACGCGTGCCTGGCCTATATCGACAGGCCCGAGATCACGGTCGAGGAAATGATGGAATTGCTGCCGGGCCCGGATTTTCCGACCGGCGCCATCATTCTCGGCAAGAACGGCATTTATGACGCGTTCCGCACCGGGCGCGGCAGCATCGTCCTCCGCGCCAAGCACAAGATCGAGGATATCCGCAAGGACCGGCAAGCCATCGTTTTCACCGAGATCCCGTATCAGGTGAACAAGCAGAAGCTCGTCGAACGCATCGGCGAGCTGGTCAACGAGAAGATCATCGAGGGTATCAGCGATCTGCGCGACGAGTCGGACCGCGACGGCGTGCGCGTCGTCGTCGAGCTCAAGCGCGACGCCGACGTCGAAGTGGCGCTGAACCAGCTCTTCAAGTTCACGCCGCTGCAGACCTCGTTCGGCATCATCATGCTGGCGCTGAATAACGGCCGGCCCGAAGTGATGCCGCTCAAGTCGATGATCGCGGCGTTCGTCGCGTTCCGCGAGCATGTGGTGACGCGGCGCACCGCTTTCGCGCTGCAGCAGGCGCGGGACCGGGCGCATCTCTTGGCCGGTCTTGCCATCGCCGTGGTCAATGTCGACGCTGTCGTGGCGCTGATCCGCAGGGCGCGCGATCCGCAGGCCGCCAAGGAACAGTTGATGGCAACGCCATGGGACGCCAAGGACGTGGCGCCTTATATCGAGCTGATCGGCGAGCCGGGCCGGCGCGTGGTCGACGGCGTCTACCATCTGTCGGGAGAGCAGGCCAAGGCGATCCTTGAGCTGCGCCTGCAGCGCCTCACCGGCTTGGAGCGCGACAAGATCGTCACCGAGCTCCAAGAAATCGTCGAGGAGATCAAGGACTATCTCGCCATTCTCGCCTCGCGCGGGCGCGTGCTCGACATCATCCGCGGCGAATTCTCCACGATGAAAGCCGATTTCGATACGCCGCGCCGCACTTTGATCGGCGAAAGCGAGATCGAGCAGGATATCGAAGACCTCATCCAGCGCGAGGACATGGTGCTGACGATCACGCACCAAGGCTACGTCAAGCGCGTGCCGCTCTCGACCTATCGCGCGCAACGCCGCGGCGGGAAAGGCCGCACCGGCATGACGCGCAAGGAAGAAGACGTCGTCTCGCAGGTCTATGCCGTCGACACGCACACGCCGGTGCTGTTCTTCTCGTCGCTCGGCATGGTCTACAAGCTCAAGGTCTACAAGCTGCCGCTCGGCAATCCGCAAAGCCGCGGCCGTGCCTTCGTCAATCTCCTGCCGATGCGCGAGGGCGAGACGATTTCGGTCGTCCTGCCGCTGCTTGACGAAGAGAAGTGGGGCTCGCTCGACATCATGCTGGCGACGGCGAGCGGCGGCGTGCGGCGCAATTCGCTGGCCGATTTCGTCAACGTCAAGCAGAGCGGCAAGATCGCGATGAAGCTCGATGCGGGCGACCGTTTGGTCGGCGCCCAGGTGTGCAACGACAAGCAGGACATCCTGCTGGCGACGCGCAACGGCAAATGCATCCGCTTCGAGGTCGGCGATGTGCGCGTCTTCGCCAGCCGCACTTCGCAAGGCGTGCGCGGCATCGATCTCGCGGAAGGCGATAAGGTCATCTCAATGTCGGCCCTGCGCCACATGGATTTCAGCGTCGAGGAGCGCGACGCCTACTTGCGCCGCGCCGCCGCCATGCGGCATCCCGAGGATGCCGAGCCTCCGGGCGAGTCCGAGAGCAGCGGCGACGTTGCCGCGCCCGCCGAACCCGGCAAGCCGCTGCCGCAGATCAGCGATGAGCGCTTCGCCGAACTCGCCACGGGCGAAGAGATCATTCTGTCGCTCGCCGAGGACGGCTTCGGCAAGCGCACCTCGGCCTACGGCTATCGTGTATCGGGCCGCGGCGGCAAAGGCATCGAGAACATCGTGTTGGAACGCGCGGGGAAACCGGATTCGAAGTGCGTCGCGGCATTTCCGGTGAGCGAGGCGGATCAGCTTCTGCTGGTCACGCAGCAAGGCCAGATCATCCGCACGCCGGTGCACGACATCCGCATCGCGCGCCGCGCCACGCGCGGCGTCAAGGTCGTGACCGTCGAAGACAATGATCGCCTCGTCTCGGTCAGCCGTCTGGAAAAAGACGAAGCCTAAGACATTAAAATATAAGAACAAATTATGAAATTTGCGGGTGGCGCGAACCCGTTGCCGCGTCCCGCCTGCGGCCCCTAATCCCGATTTTTGAACGTAGCATTAACCAGCTCTGACGTAGTGTCGCTGTCGAAGACAGCAGCGGGCGCGGTTCGCTGCTCAAACCTGCGGCGATGCGGCATTGAATCTGCGGTCGGATTTTGTCGCATCCGATTTGGCTCGATGGCAACATGACGTTGGCTCGGCGCATCGTCCTTGCAATTCAATCGCGGTTCACGCTTGCGCTGAGACCCAAGCTGCATCACGGCCTGTTGCTGTTCGGCGTCTTGATCGCCGCGGTGATTGCGAACGCGGTTAATCGGCAGCTCGAAAACTACAAGTTGCACTTTCTCGAGCGCGGCGCGCGCGACACTGCCAATCTCGCGCTTGCCTTCGAGCAATACATCGTCCGCACGATCGGCGGCGTCGACCAGACCCTTTTGCTCGTGCGCGACGAAATCGAAAGAAATCCGGCCAAGATTTCCGAAAGCAGCCGCATTCTGGCCGAGGGTCCGCTGAAGCGGCTGGCGTTTCAAATATCGGTGATCGGCCGCGAGGGCGACATGACCTTCAGCAGCATCGCGCCGGACGCTGGGCGGGTCTATCTCGGCGACCGCGATCATTTCCGCTTCCAGTTCGAAAACCCGAAGGACGAGTTGTTCGTCGGCGCTCCGGTCAAGGGTCGGGTCTCGGGCAAGTGGTCGATCCAATTCAGCCGCAAGTTGCGCCGCGCGGATGGCGGATTCGCCGGCGTCATCGTCATATCCGTGGATCCGGCGGAACTTGTGGCGTTTCAGCGCGCCATCGATGTCGGCCGTCACGGGTTCATTGCTTTGATTGGCCGCGATGGGATCAGCCGGGTCCAGTCGAGTACCGGCGGCCTCGTCATCGGTGAAAGCTTCGGCGATTGGCCGCTCTTGCTTCACCTTGCCGAGCGCGAGAGCGGGACATACGCGACGTCGAGTCCGACCGGCCCGCGCAAAATGATGGTCAGCTATCGGGCCCTGCCGAATTCGCAACTTGTCGTCGCCGTCGGTGTCGCCGAGGGCGAAGTGCTGGCACCCTACTATGAGTGGCGGGCGGTTTTGATCGGCCGCGCCTGCGCCATAACGGCGCTGCTCTTGGTCATCCTGCTTCTACTGGCGTATCAAGCCCGCAGACTGCAGCGGACGAGCGCGAGTTTGCGCTACACCGAAGCGGAGCTAAGGCAGAACCAAGCGCGATTGCATGATTTTGCCGCCGCGAGCTCGGACTGGTTCTGGGAGCAGAAGACGGGCGATCAACTCCGCTTCGTTTCCGAGAACGCGCTCGACGCGGGGCGGCCGTTCGCGCAGGACGCAAGCGCGCCCCCGAACGACGCGCGCGGGATCGCGGCTCTGTTCATCGAGCCGTTTGTCCGGAGCCGCAGGAGTTTTCGCGACGGCCGCATCGGCTATGTCAATGAACGGGGCCAGCGCCGCCACATCAGTCTGAGCGGCAAACCCGTCGCGGACGAACGCGGGCGCGTAACCGGATATCGCGGCACGGCCAGCGACATCACAGACCGCATCGCCGCCGAGGCGGAAACCGAGCGCATGCGGCAGCTTCTGCAGGCGGCAATCGAGGCGTTTGACGGCGGCTTTGCGATCTTCGATGCCGATGGGCAGCTCGCGCTCTGGAACCGGCAATTCGAAGCGTGGCACGTCGAGGTCGGTTGCCGCGTGGCGACTGGCGCGCGCTATATCGAACTCGTCGAGCAATCGGGACGAGCGCCGCAACTGCGAATCGCGGACGATCAGCGCGCAAATTGGATTGCGTCGCGTATCGCCCTGTGCGGCGAAACGCACGGTAACCTGGAGTCGCAATGGTCTGGCGGCCGCTGGATGTGGATCAGCCACCGGCGCCTGCACGGCGACTGGAGCTTGTGCGTCATGGTCGACATCACAGGCTTGAAGCGGCGCGAGATGGAACTGTTCGCAGCCAGGGTCGAAGCCGAGAGCGCCAACCGCGCCAAATCGAACTTCCTTGCCCGCATGAGCCACGAACTGCGCACGCCGCTCAATGCCATCATCGGATTTTCCGAGGCGCAGGCCACGCAAATATTCGGACCGATCGGCGATGCGCGCTATCTCGGCTACGCGCGCGACGTCCGCGACAGCGGCCACCATTTGCTTGGCATTATCAATCAGCTGCTCGACATGTCGCGCGCCGAGGCCGGCAAGTTCGAGCTCGACGAAGAATTGTTCGATTTGAATCCGGTTATCGACGAAGCGGTCAAATTGCTGTCGGACCGAGCGAATATGACCGGCGTTGCGATCGAACGCACGTCGCTTCCGGGTTCTTGCCGTCTCCGCGCCGATCGCCGTCTGGTCAAGCAGATGCTCATCAACCTGCTGTCGAACGCGGTCAAGTTCACGCCGTCCGGCGGCCGGATCACGATCCTTGCGACGAAAGATGCGGCTGGGAATCTGGCGTTGACGGTGGCCGACACCGGCATCGGCATCGCGGCGAATGACATTGCGATCGTTTTGACTCCGTTCGGCCAGATCCACAGTCCGCTGACCCGCAAGCACGAGGGCACCGGACTCGGGCTCAGCTTGGTCAAGACATTCATCGAATTGCACGGCGGCACGATGGCCCTAATCAGCACTCTGGGCGAGGGCACCGCGGTGACGCTAACCCTCCCGCGTCAGCGCGTCGAGCACGACCCGGGGCGGCCGGCCGACATTGCCGCGTAGCCCTGCGCGGCGACGCTTTTTGCGCCGGCGCGCAAATCTGAGGCACGGTGTCTCATGCGCCCCGTTTGCGCGTCAGCCACAACGCGAAGCACGCGGCGGTCACGAACATGATGAGGCTGTAGACCGCGGCCGGGATCGACATGACGCCGTTGTTCAGCACGTTGAGGGCGAGGAAGATCGCCAAGGTGCCGTTGTGGATGCCGATTTCCATCGCGATGGCGATCGCCTGGCGCTCGGGCAGCCGGATCGCGCGGGGCACGGCGTAGCCGGCGGCCATGCTGACGAGGTTGAAGGCGAGGCAGGCAAGGCCGACGGCGGCGAAGTAGCCGACAACGTTCGTCCATTCGCCGGCGATGGCGACCGCGATCAACGCCGCCAGCAGCAACACGGCAAATAGCCGCATCGGTTTGTCGAAGCGCGCAGCGAAAGCCGGCGCCCGCGCCCGCACCATCATGCCGAGAACGACCGGCAGCACGATGATGACCGCGACCTCGACGATTTTTCGGAACGGCGGCGGCACATATTGTCCCTGGCCCAGAAAAAATTCGAGCGACCAGCCGACGATCAGGGGCAGCGTCAGCAATGACAGCGCGCTGTTGATCGCCGTCAGCGTAATGTTGAGCGCCACGTCGCCGCGGGCGAGATGGCTATAAATGTTGGCGGTCGCCCCGCCGGGCGAGGCTGCCAGGATCATGAGGCCGACCGCCAATTCCGGCGGCAAGCGGAATAGCCGCGCCAGCCCGTAGGCGCAAGCCGTCAGCAGCGCGGTCTGCAGCAGCAGGCCGACAACGATGGCGCGGGGATAGCGCGCCACGCGCCGGAAATCATCGAGCGTCAGGTTGAGGCCGAGCCCGAACATGATGATGCCGAGGGCGAGCGGCAACAGTAGGTTGGTGATGAGCGTCGCTTGCATCGTTGCCTTATGCTATGGCGACCAAAGGCGGATTCGTCAATTTGCCAATTCAACGTGCCGTCGCGCCGGACGATACGATGAACGGCAGCGTGACCAGATCGCCGACGTCGGCGCCGAGCAGATCGATAAAGGCGAACGGATGCCCGTTTGAATGCGAGCCGCCGTTATCGTCGATCTTGACGATGGTGCCGAAGCCCGCCTGATCGTACCCCAGCGCATCGAGGCCCTCCGTGTGACGGCGGTTACTGCCAACCCGCGCATGTCGGAAAACGAGCGCATTGGGCCAGCGTCCGCGGCGGCTCGGGATTGCGGCGGCGGCGGCCCGGTCAAGCGGGCCGGCACGCCGATTTTGTGAACGCAATCACAGCACCGCTGCATTTGTGACGGCGCGCACGGCGAAATAGTTCACGTGCGGGTTCAGATTGCCTCTTCCGAGTGACAGCGCGCCCTGAGACATTCACGCCCGTTCGATATGGTCCGCTTCACCTGAGCCCAAAGGCGCTTTGCGCCGCAATCGAATGGAGCGACACCATGGCCAAGATCATCAACGGCAAGCCTTGAAGCGATACGATCTGGGGAAGCGCGGGCGACCGCATCGATCTTAGAGACCTGATGAAGAGCGTCACCAACTTCACCGGCTGGAACGCGGTGGGCGGGGTGCCGTGGCGCCCCGCCCCCCGCCATAATTCCGATTTGAGCCTCATTGCATTGCGGCAAGTTACGCGCTAACCAATTGGCGCAGAAGAGAAACGGTCGGCCCTTGTGGGTCGATCGACGGGGAAGGCGGCATGACCAGCACGCGCATCGGCGTTTATCCGGGCACGTTCGACCCGATCACCAACGGCCATGTCGATATCATCCGCCGCGCCTTGCGGGTTTGCGACAAGCTCGTCGTCGGCGTCGCCATCAACATCGGCAAGGATCCGCTGTTCACGCTGGAAGAGCGCGTCGCGCTGGTCGATGAAACGCTGCGCCAGATCAACGCCGCCTCGGCCAATGGCAGAGTCGTCGATTCGCGGCCCTTCAGCAATCTGCTCATGCACTTCGTCGAGGAATGCGGCGGCGCGATGATCGTGCGCGGGTTGCGCGCCGTGTCCGATTTCGAATACGAGTTCCAGATGGCGGGCATGAACGCGCGGCTCAATTCGCGCATCGAGACGGTGTTCCTGATGGCCTCCGAGAGCCAGCATTTCATCGCCTCGCGCCTGGTCAAGGAAATCGCCCGGCTCGGCGGCGACGTGACCAGCTTCGTTCCCAAGCACGTCGCCGACAAGTTGAAGGACAAATTTCCCTGAGGCGGCGCGCTTGGCGGCCTTCGGCGCGAGCGCGGGCTTAAGCCATTGATAAGCTCGAAGGCCGCCAAGTTTTGGGCTTGGGAACCTTCGCGATTTGGCATTCTTCGAGAGAATCAAGCACTTAGCCGCGATTTTTGCCCATAATCCCAGGCGCGGCCGCGGCCGATTTGGCGGCCTTCGGTCGAATCAAGCACTTAGCGCCCGGGTGCCCGACCGGCTGGCCCTGCGTCAATTGCTCTTGGGCTTATCCTCGCCTTCGGCTTTTTTCTCGCCCTCGGGCTTCTTTTCGGGCTCGCCGGACTTGGGCGGAGCGGGCGGCGGCGCGGCGGCGCGCTTTTTCTTGTCCTCTTCGAGCGCGGCGACGGCCTTCTTGACGAAGCTGTCGTCGAAATAGGCGGTCACGTCGGGCGCGGTCTGGAACGGGCGCTTCGCCGGATCCTTGATCGAGGCGAACAGCAGGTTGCGCGCCGCCGAGATCGCCTGGCCGTTGATGTTGATCTCCTTGATGTCGTTCTCGGTCCACGCGGCGCGGTCGTATTTGATGAGGGAGACGAAGAGTTCGGCCTCTTCCTTGTTCAGCGGCACGCCGAACTGGCGGCCGAAATAGTACGGCGAGGAGCTGCGCCAAGTCGTCTTGTTGTTGTGGATATAATCCAAGGTCTTGACCCAGGCGGTGACAAAGCGCTGGATCGTGCCCGGGCTGGTTCTTGACGCATTCCGCGTTGGCAAAAACCGGGCGCAGCCCGATGCGGCCGATCAGCGTCGTGATCTGCTCGTTCGGTCATGACCGAGCGCGCGCTTGTTTGTCTTTCGACGTAGCCGCGCCGTGTATTCGCGCGCTGCGAAGATCGGCGCCGCATCTTCTTTTGCTGCCAGCCTGGGCGCGCCTTCGGATCGAGCATGAGCCGAACTGGTTCAGTTGGAAGAAATCGACATGGACGTCCGAAAGCGCATCTTGCTGAACGCCAGAACGCGGAAGAGTTCCGGCACCGGATCGAAATTATGCGTTCCGCCGACAAACAAGATGGTTTGCCCTTGAGACTGGCAACGTCCTTCGTCGTCGTGTCCCAGGCCGGGACGATCAATTCGATCTCGCGGCCATAGCCGTCGAGGGCGACGACTTTCGCTGTCGGCCTTGCCATGGGCCATATCCAGCAGCCATGACTGCGGACCGATGCACGATATCGGTGAAGCCGCTGGCGAGCGCATTGACGGCGGCGTTCTGATCCATCGCCGGCGTCTGGCTGACGAGATGCCTTCGCGGGCGAAGAATCCGCGCTCGATGCCGACCAAGAGCGGCAGCGCTTGGCGTGCCCGGCAAGTAGGTGACGCGGACGAACGGCCGATCCGCAGCCGTCTGGCGTCGCCGCAGCGGCGAAGCGGCGAAAGAGACCGAGGAAACATGAAATTGCGAAGATCGATCCGAAACCCCGTGCGCAGTCGCGAAGCCCTATTAGTGCGGGATTACCGCCGAAAATGCTAGGAAGAAGCGCAAATTGGTCCAACGTGCATGCCTTGAATCGCGGTATCGCGTCGAATATCGCAAGAAAATAGTCAATTAGTAGTTAAATCGCAGTAATCATACCAGTTTGTCATGAATATTGGCGCTGTGTGCCGCGATCTTTAATTAAATATGCGGCTGAATTCACGTTCATAGCGGCACTGGCGAACTGCCGCCGCCGGCGTTTTCGAAAGCCAAGCATCGGCGCGCGAACGCCGGCTGGCTAATCAAGCGACACGTGATCGGCACGCGACGCGAGAAACAAAATCCGGCGAGTACTTCGTCAGGCCAAGGCCGGCATTGACCTGAGGACTGACATTCGGCCGCAGGCCGATCGACGTGCCGATGACCATGCGCGCATCGGTGAAGACGGTTCCGGGGACCGTGCGGCCGCCCGCGATGGTGGAGAAGGCGTGCTCGTGGATGAAGGTGAAGTTGAGCGAAATGCGCTCGCTGACGGCGACATTCATGCCGGCAAAGAAGTTGTAGGAATCGCCGGGATCGATGCGGCCGAAATCCGCCTGGGCTTGCGCGGCAGTTCGACCGTATAGCCGCCGCCGATGAAGAACGCGACCGGATCGACCGTCCAGACGAAGGTCGTGGTCGCCGAAACGGCGAAGAAGCCGCTGCCGGTCGGCGACTGCCTCAAGCGCCGTTCGCCGCACGGCGGTCCCGATCGACTTCGGTGCGGATGTCGAAGGCCGAGCGGCCGGTGGGGAAGCGGCCGGCACGCGCACCAGGACATTGGGCACCCAGCCGCTGCCGATCCGGCTTGGCCGGTGGGCCGACTTCAAGATCGCCGATGCCGGTTCCCGGTAACCGTCCGTTCGAGCACGTCGGGCGTGCCGACGCCGAGGACTTCGGTTTCGCGGCGATGCGAAAAGGGCAGGCTGATATTCGCCTGCAGGCGCGGCAGGATGCCGTAGCGGCGCGCGAAGATTGCCCGTCATGATTTCGCGCTCAAGGCTGTCGACGCGGATCGTGCCGATGATGATCGCTTCGAACAGCGTGATGCCCGTTGATCGCGACGCGATCACTCGAGAAGCGCGAATAGTCGAAGGACGGCTCGACCTGGAGCGTTCTGGGTTTCAGCAGGATGGCGCCGCGCTCGATCAGCAGTTGATCGACCGGCTGTTCGGATTTGGCGCGATCGGCGTCACCGGCGCCCGGCGGCGGCGTTGTCAGGCGGGGTCGCCGGGCGGCTGGCCGGGGCGTCCGGGCGGCGTGCCGGTTGCGGGCCGGCGGCGGCGCCGGGCTGGCGCGGCGCGGCCGTCCCGGCTGTTCAGGCTCGGTGCGTTCGGGCTCGGTCTTGAATTCCGGCTGGCGCGGCACGGTGCCTTGAACGAGCTGAATGCTATCGGCCGGCGCCAGGATCGAGGTGCCGTCGGGCAGAATGATGCGCACGACGTTGACCGTCGTGCCGCCACGGAAGCGTTCGAGATCGCTATCCCAAGCTCCGTGGCCCAACTGTTCGGCGAAGAGCATTTTTGCCGTGAAAGATCGGGCGATAGTCGCGAGACCGGCACCGATCCCGTCGGCGCCGCCGGGCGCGCGCCGTCCGGAGCCGCGCCGCGGCGCGTCGATGTTGCTGGCTTGCGCTGCATCCTGCTCGGTCGATTTTTTCTGTTGGTCCTCGAGCCGCTTCTGTTGCTCCTCGATGATGCGTTCGAGCCGCTTGATGCGATCGTCGTCGTTGTTTGCGCAGGCGGCTCCGCAGCCGACAAACGCGCAAGACAACGCGACCGCCGAGAGCGCCGTCGAAAGACATCGAAGCGCGAACCCCAATGATTGGATAACCACGTGTCCCTCGCCCTTCGCCTGCTGTTCCATCGGACTCTGCTTCCACCACCTAAATCGAATCGCCCACGAATATCGTTAAGCAAGTCTTAACCGAGAATTATCCGCCACGACAACAGAAAACCGCGACTTGTTGCGGGTTATTCGACATGCCACCGCATTCGAGTTACGAATTCGTCGACGCTGCCGCGCCGGCGAATTCGCGCATCGAGCGGAGCAGCCAAAATGCCATCGCGCCTCAGGGCAAGACAGCTTTCTTGTCACGCCAGCTGCACACGCTCGTCTCGCGCCGGCCGTCGCCGCAACGGCACACCCCAAGACGCGAGCGTCCGCCCGAGCGCTCGTCCCGCCGTTATCGCGCCGAAAATCGCTGCACAGGTCGGCACTTGCGACGAGTTGAGCACGTTCACGAGCGCGATCTGGACCGTCAGGTTGGAGTTGACGACGTTGAAGCTGCCGGGCACCTGCACGATGTTGAAGACGCCGTAGACGTTTGCAGCGAGCCGACGAAGGCTTGGATGTTGACCTGGGCGCCATCCACCGTCGTTGTCGTCGGGGTCGTGCCGAAGGTGCCGCCGGTCGTGCGGTCGTGCCGCCGCCGATCAGACTGCCGTTCTCGACGAAGGCCGAGAACATGACGTTGAAGGCGATGCCGGAGAAGCCGCCGCGCATGCTTCCGAGCTTCTCGTCGGGGATCGCGCGCGGCACATCTGCGAATCCGGCATCAGATCCATCGTGCCGCGCTTCTTGTCCGCTCGCGGCTGAGCGAAACCGAAGCCAGCAGCGCGAGAACAGCCGCCGGCAAGGCCAACCGAATTCTTATCGTTTTCCGCATGTGTAACCTCCGTTATTCTATTCTTATGCTTTCAGTACTCACTGTGCATTAGAACTCGCCGGCGCCGGGCCGGATTTGTCCGAGATATTGATCAAGCACGTAGCGAACCTGCCCGATGGGGCCGAGGCCGCCTTCGAGCACGAATTGGTTCTTGGCGCTGCGCTGTTCGCTCGAGAAAGACCAGGATGATCGAATTCCATGCGCGGCCGAATTCTTCGAGCGACAAGCTGCGATTGCCGAAGGCCGGGATCGGCGATGAAGACCTCGCCGTCCTTGACGCCCTTGACGACGACGAAATGATTGTAGCCGCGCGAGTTGATCAGGGTCAGGAACGGGAACCTTGATGTCCTTGAGCGCATTCACGTCGGTGATCTTGAAGCCGCGCACGACATAGCCGCGGCGGTCGCCGAAATGCTTGAGCTCCAGCATCGAGAAGCCTTCCTTCTCGATCTTGGCCTTGTCGCCGAACTTGAACGACATCGTCGATGACGGCCCTTTCGTCGACCTTGTCGCCATAGAAATAAGTCAGCAGGGTCGCGACGGTGGCGGCGCCGCAGCTCAGGTCGAAGGCCTGGCGCACGACGTTGGTGAAGCGCAGCTCGACCATGCTCTTGCGCGGACATCGAGCTGCAAGTCGCCCGGCACGGGATCGGTATTGCGCCGAGCCGACGCCGGCGCCGGCGCTGAGAGCGCGGCCAGCGAAAAGCGCGCCAGAAATGTACGAATGCGCGCATCATCGCCAATTCATCACGGTGATGCCGATGCAGACGGTGTTGGTCACGATATTGCCTTCGCCCGCGACCTGCGTGACTTGCGCGACGCCGCTGTAGCCGGCGAAGGAATTGTTGATCGAATTGCTGAGCGTTGCGTGTTGCCGTCGCATCGATCGGTGTTCTGGCCGCGATGTGCCGTCAGCGTCGCGCTCGTTCGTGATCGAGAAGATCGTCGCCGGCGGCGAGGCCGATGCCGAGACGCGAGCGACATTGCGCTGGACGTTGAGATTGCCCGAGGTCTGGTTGACCATGCGCGATGCCGTGCATGCCGGTGAAAGCTGCTGTCGATCGTGTTGGTGCGTGAGCCGCCGGATCGACGGTGAGCGAGATCTCCGGTGATGCGCGGCCCAATCGAGACCTGCTGAATGCACGCTGCTGCTCGGACCGCGGGCCAAGCGCGATGGCGACGACGTTGGCCTGATTGTTGAGTTGCCGATATCCTGGTTGAAGAGGTTGCAGGCCGACGAATTGCCGAGAAGGAATTGGTCGATCGAGTGTGTACCGGATGCCGTTGATGTCGACGATCGTATTGTCGCTGATCGTCGCCGATGCAGAATGAGCGCGCGAGCTGCTCGAAGCTCGTGCTCTGGACGACGCGTGAGCGCCGGTGCCGGCGGCCGCCGTCTTGGCGCGCGCGCCGGCGAAAGGGACAACGCCCGCGGACGCCGAAAACGCAGCCGCCCGCAAGCGCAAGATTTCGTCAGCACTCTGCATAATGGATAGTCTCATTCTACGGCCTCCGCGAGCCGTGAACTGGTGAGAAAAAGGGGTGGAGCGGACTCTCTGCGGAAGAGTTTCCGCTCCACCGCCTCGAGCCGGCGGGGAAAGGGGTTCGGACGCTGTCCCCACCGGAGCGCGGATGAGGCTAGGCGAGTGTGGCTTAGAACCGCGCCGACCAGCGAGGCTGATCGACCGTGCCCTGGTTGTTGAAGTTGCCAGTGGACTGGTTGACCGCGACGATGCCGGAGTTGCTGTTGATCGAGTTGGCGATCGTCGGAACTTGTAACGTCGCGAAATCGTCGATCTGGTGGTTGCCGTGGTTGCACTGGCCGAGATCGGCTTCGGAGAGCGCGAACGCAGGCTTGCCCGTCGGATCGCCATTGCGCGGGCGTTATGACCGGTTTCGGATCGATGCGCAGCGGCGCGGCTGGCGACCCTGGACCGCGATCGCGAGCCGACACGCGTTGGCCTGGTTATTGCCGTTGCCGGCGTTCTGGTTGACCATCGCCACGCCGCTGATTGCGATTGATCGAGCCTTTGATGTTCGCGTTCTTGGTTGACGTTGTGCGAGGCGCCGGATTCGACGCGCCAGTAGTTCTGCCTGCTCGACCGAGGCGTTCGAATTCGGCGAAATCGCTTGGCCGAGATCGCGAGCCGACAACACGTTCGTCTGGTTCGTTGGCAATTGCCAACGTCCTGGTTGAACTGCACGATGCCGCGAATTGCCATTGATCGATTGATCGATCAGCGAATTCAGGTTCGCAGCTGAGACGATGCCGATCGGCTCCTGATGGACATTGTTGTTGACGTTGTGTTCGCTCGACAACGGCGTTCGATTCGGCCGCCGTGTGGCCGAGGAACATTCGCGACCATGATCAAGGCAAATTTGAACTTGAACATGGCGTTCGTAGACCAGCACGTCTTTTCGTACCAACGTCGACCTGACGGGATCGCCGAACCAGGATCGCGCACCGTCGGAGTCAAGGTGGTGTCCTCACCGGATCACGATCACTGCGCCTGAGCCAGGACATGGCGACGTGCCAAGGACCAGCGCGGCCGCGGTTGCAAGAAGATGCTTTTTCATGTGTGTTTCTCCTTCTGCCTTAGAAGCCGGTGACAGCGATGCTGACAACGTTGGCCTGATTGCCAAAGTTGCCCGCACGTCTGGTTGCCGTGCGATGATGCCCGAGTTGCCGTTCATCGAATCGAGCAGCAGCGCGCTCTTCGTGACGCCGAGTTCTGCTCGTAATCCTGTTGTTGGCGTTGTGCTGGCCCAGCGCCGCGTCCGACAGCGCCACGCCATTGGCAACCGCGACAGCGCGATCGAGATGCCGTTGGCCTGGTTGTTCATGTTGCCGGTGGCCTGGTTGAACGACCACGATGCCGCTGATTGTTGTTCACCGAACTGGTCGATCAGCGCATGCCGACGGCACATCCGGATCGTGTCGACGATGTTGTAGGCGTTGAGCTGCGCGCCGCCGACTTGCGAATCGGCAAAGCCCTAGCGGCCCGGACGCATCGGCGAACGCGAACGAGAGGGCGCGTGCCCTGGTTGTTCATGTTGCCGGAAGCTTGGTTGACCGAAACGATGCCCGAGTTGTCGTTGATCGAGTTCGTGATCAGGTCGGACTTCTCGGCGCAATTTTCGCAGGCGCGGTTCCAGTCGTTGTCGCTGGTTGAAGTAGCGCTCGACTCGGCCGCATCGTCCGGATCGATGTGCACGATGACGTCGAGCGCGACGAGCTTCAGCTTGGTGACGAGTTCGATGATGTTGATGTCGACGCTCTTGTAGACATCGATATCGACGTAAACGTCCGCCCTGGCCGTCGAGAGGCCAAGTGCGAAGGTCGCCGCCGCTGCAAGCAATGTTGCTTTACGCATGCGCCTTTCTCCTGTTTTTGGTTTTTCCTCCCCGACCGGACCGTGCCTTGCGACCTCAACCCGGTGGGCTTCCCTCCCGCCTTCGGCCCAAGGGCCGCGGACGTGACTGGACGGTCGAAATCTAGGCCGGCGCGCGGTGGCATTTCGTTGCCCGAATGGGGCAAAGTTTTGAATTTTTAATTCGCCCAATATACCGGGAACGCGGTAGGGCATGCGGTGGTGGGCGCCAACCGTTCGGCAGGCGCGGCCGGTCCCGGCAGACTTCGTCCGAAGATAAATCCGCCGCCGGCCGGCGCTCGCAATATTCGCGAAATGGAGCGCCAGTCGCTTGACCGATATCGTGATTTTCGATTTCCGGAGCCTTGAGTTCTGCCGTTCGAATATTTGCGGCAGGCTTGCAATACAAGTTTTTTCCAGTGCTTGAGTGGCCCATGCCGATCTTATGGCAAATGGGCGAAGTCCATTTTTTACTTATGTATTCCGTCCCCAAATTGAGGGAAGCCAAGGGTTGGCATTCGGTCATGTTGATTTTCGAATTGAACTTAAAGCGGATCTCGGCGGCTGGGACGTTGCCGCGCACCGGTTCGTCCCTTGCGCCAGATCGAGCCTTGCCCGCATAAGTAGCGAAAATGCCAAATTTGCCAAGCACAAAGCGGGCGGCAATAGGTATTCCTACAAATTTGTTACGCGCGCATGAAACACTCCGCAACAATTGCGCCGATTAACCAGAATTCCGTGGAAAAGATAGTAAAGGATTGTTCGCCAAATCAGATTGATCTTGCTTGCGCCGGGAATCCAGCGCAACAATGCGCCCGCAGAAAGAAAATTTTAAGCATAAAGTCTGCGGGAATGCGCGGGTCATGGGGTGCTTCACGGTGGAAGGTGGAGCGAGTCGGGGCGGGGGCGGACGCAAGGGAGCGGTCGCCGGCGCCCACAACCTGGAATTGAGGGATCGATTCTGTGACCAATCATAATGCGCGCATGGGCGAACCGGGTTCCGACGCGGTGTCGCCGGACGAGCGGCGAGAAGCGACGATCAGCGATGCGTATCGGGCGGCAGCCGGGATCATTCCGGAAAGCGCCGCGCTCGAGCGGCTGGCCGCGATCACGCAAAGCGACAAGGCGTTCTATTGCATCGCCGACACGGCGCGCGGCACCGGGCGTATCCAGCATTGGTTCAACGCCGAATCGCATTTCGTCGACAACTACAATCAATTCTACGCCGGAAAGAACGCGTGGCTGGCGCAGGGCCAGTTCTTCCAGGCCGAGGGCCTGGTGTGGTGCGGTTCGAGCATCCTCGCCATGGACGCGCTGAAGAAAACCGATTTCTACGACCTCGTCCTGGCGCCGCAGGCGATTTTTCACACCTTGCACGTCATCGTCGCGGTCGAAGGTCCGCGCGTGCATCATGTGATCCTGACACGCCGGCCGATCGAACCGGACTACGAGGAGTCCGAGATCGATCTGTGCCGCGTCTACGCGCAACACGCGCGCCATGCCCTGGAACTGCGCCGGTCCACCGAGCGCAACCGGCTGGTGCAGGCCTGCTTTTCGGATTTGGCGGATCAAACCGGGCTCGGCGTCGCCATCATCGAGCCGCCGGCGGGCATCGTGACGATGAGCGAGTCCTGCGAGGCGATGCTCGCGACCATGATGAGCAGCGACCAGGTCGCGCGCTTCCGCTCGGCGCGCCGCGCCCTGTCGCAGGCCGCGGTGCGGCTGCACATGCCGCGCGCCCTGGCGGACGCGATCACGCGCCACACCATGACGGCCACGGTGCATCTCGCGCTCGAGCGCGAATATCACGAGAGCCCGCTGATCGTGCGCCTGAAGCCGATGAAATCGGCCTTGGGCGCGGCCGAAGAACGCGCGATCCTGGCGCTCACGGTCTACGATCCGGAACAGCCGGTGCTGATCGACGACGAGGTGCTGCGCACCGCGTTCGGCTTGACCGTGGCGGAAGCCAAGGTCTGCGCCCATCTGGTGGGCGGCGAGCGCATCGAGGAGGTCGCCAATCAGCTCTCGATCAGCCCGCACACCGCGCGCACCCATCTCAAGCGGATTTTCGAGAAAACCCGCTCCAATCGGCAGGCCGAGCTGGTGATGCGGGTCTTATCCACAGCGCGGCGCAAAATGACGATCGGCGCGCGGAAGCCATCGACGGACGGCGCAACTGCGTTAGAATTGGCCCCGGCGAAGCGCCTGGATCAATTGCTCGGATTCAACAAGCCGCGCTGACGCCATGCGGTCGATCGGAGCGGCGAAGCTGGGGCGAGCGCCCGGCTCGCGAGCGTTGCAAGCGGTGGGCGTTGGAATCGATATGAACGAAACCGTGTCGTTGGTTGGCTCACGCTTCATGAAAGTCAGCCGCGAAGGGCCCGCGGCGAAGCTCGTGCGCTGGACGGTCGTGCGCGTGGCGAAATCCTGGGACTCGGTCGAATACGCCGAACTGCGGCCGGATGACGATCGGTTGGCGCCGAACCTGGTCTCGGTCTCGGCGCTGCGGGACCGGAATTTCTTTCGCCAGCTCGCCTAACGCCCCGGACCTCAGTTGGCGCCGCCGTCGTCGATCCGGTGCAACGCATCGGCCCCATGCACGGCATCGGCTTGGGCGAGCAACGTCATGATGCTGTCGCCCGGCATGCCTGGCGCCGTATAGCGCGGCACGCCGGCGCCGCGATCGGTGTGCTTGGTCCCGGGGCCGTCTGTTTCGTCGATGGCGGCCAGCGACGCTTCGGTGAAGCGCGGGGCATCGCGCCGCTCGGACAGGCGGTCTGCCTCTCTTTCGACCTGCAAGAAGCAGTCTTGCCGCGCGCTTTGCAATTCGCGGCACAAGCCGCTCGCGGAGGCGGCGGAGCCCAGCGGGCCGAATTGAACGCGATAATAGGTGCCGCGCTCGCGGAGATCCGCTTTCTGGATGCGCGAATCTTGCGCGCCAAGGAGGCTGGCAAAACGCAAGCGCGCGCCGCTCAAGGCCTGTTCGGCCTCGGCGCTCGAGCGCAGCGATGCCACCTGCACGAAGTAGGCTGGGCCCGCCGCGCTCGCGGTCCGCGATGCCGGCGGCGATTCGAGTTTGCGCGCGGCCGGCGCGATCGGCGGGGTGCCTTCGCCGGTTGCGAGAGTTCTGGTTGCCGCGGCGGGCGGCGACCAAGGGCACCGCCGGCTTTTCCGGCATTGCGCTGGCCCTAGCCGGCGCGCCGGGCGCGGCGTCGGCCACGGCATTGCGATCGACATAGAGCTCTTTGAATGTGCCGCTGCGCAGACCGGCATCGAGAAAGGCCGCCACTTCGCGGGTCGATGGTGCCACGTCCGCGGGCGCCGCGGATTTTGCGGCCGGCGCAAAATTCAATTCCGCCGGCCGTGCATCGCGTGTCGGCGCCGTGACGGCATTGCTAGAGGGCGTTGCATCGCTTGACATCGGCTGGCTTGCGGCCCTGCGCGGGCTCTCGAACAGCGCCGCGATTTCGTCCGCCCAATTTGCGCAACCCGGAAGCAGCGCGACGAGCGCGGCGGCGAGCGCCGGCTGCGCAAGCATGCGCCACCTATTGGCTACGGCTTCGGCCTGTTTCGCAATCATCCAGCACGCCTTCATCCGGAGCGTCGGCGAAGTAATATACGGATAGAGCGAAATGGCCGAATACCTGAATCGCGGTACTGGGGCTTAATTTGCCGGTGGAAGAACAGACGTGCTCAGTCCTTCGCCGCTGTCCCGCGCCGGGCCAGGCGAACGCCAGGCCCGCTCTTCTTGCCTTCGGCAATGAAACGTATGCCGGCCTGCTTAAAGGCGTTTCGCAGCAAGACCAGCGTGCTTCGATTGGCGGGGGCACCATGCTCGACACGGCGAATCGTACCGACGGCGATCGAGGCGCGCGCGGCCAATTCGTTGGCGGACCAGGAAAGCAGCGCCCGGGCCGCGCGGCATTGGCTTCCAGTGATCGGCGGCTCGTCCATGATATCTTGGAGAAATTCTCGGTTGACAGGTGAAATAGCATTAGATTAGGTGCATAGATCAATATCGTTGTTTTTTGCTAAATATCGGGTCTTGCGCCTGGGGTTTCATTATGGAAAATCCCCTTCTGTATATGTGGCATGAACGCAATCGTCTGATGGAAGAGGCGAAGCGCCGGCGCGGCGTATTGCCGGTTTCAGAAGACGACGATGCGGAGCTCCTGCTGCAGGAAGCGGCCGCGATCGAGCGCGAAATCATGCGGCGCAAGCCGAAATCGGTTTCCGACGCGGCAGCGATGGCCGAGCTGCTGCTTTATTACGCCGAGTTCTCGATGAACGGCGACTCCAGCGAAGTGCAACTGATGAGAAATCTGGCGTCCGGTCTGTCGCGCCTCGCCTTGCAGCTGGAAAAGCACGAGACGGTGGACGGCTGAACCAAGCGGGCAGAACCGTGTTTTCCGGCTGATGGCGCTTTGAAGGATCGGCGCGGCGGTTTCTGCCGCTGCCCCGCCGGATGCCGCATGAAATTGGTGAGCCCGGTTGGTTTCGAACCAACGACCCTCTGATTAAAAGTCAGATGCTCTACCCCTGAGCTACGGGCTCGGCCAATTGGGCCGGAAATCGGGCTCCACAGCATTGTGTCGCTTGCGGCAGCCATGGGCGCGCGGAACATAGGGACGGGGCGGCAGAGGGTCAAGCAGATCAAGGAATTGGAGCCGCGCCCGGCGCATTCCCGCGTGCCGGCATGCCGAACACAGCCATCTGCCGAGAAGATCATTGCCGGGGACAAGGCTGGGCCGTAGATTCGCCGCGCCGCTATTTTTCTCGCGCCGTCCGGCAAAGGCCACCGCCCGTGACATCCAGCCACGTCAATTCCCTGCCGATTGGGCATGTGTTCGAAGGCTACTGCGTCCAGCGCGTGCTGGGCGCGGGCGGCTTCGGCATTACCTATTTGGCCGAGGAAGTCACGATCGGCCGCAAGGTTGCGATCAAGGAGTATCTCCCGGCCGGCTTCGCCGCGCGCGGGCGCGACAGCTACTCGGTTCAGCCGCTCAGCGAGGCGACGCGGGAGCAATACAAATGGGGCCTCGATCGCTTCCGCAAGGAAGCGGCGACGCTGGTCAATTTCGAACACCCGAATATCGTCACGGTCTATCGCTATTTCGAAGCCAACGGCACGGCCTATCTGGTCATGCAATATGTCGAAGGCCACGCGCTCGATGCCTTGCTCGGCAAGGGCGGCACGCTGAGCGCGAACGAGATCGAAGAAGTGCTGCTGCCGATTCTCGACGGGCTCGAGCAGGTCCACAAGACAGGTTTCCTGCACCGCGACATCAAGCCGGCGAATATCTACATCCGCAAGGACGGGCGGCCCGTGCTGCTCGATTTCGGCGCCGCGCGGCTCGCCATCGGCCAGGAGAGCCGCAGCCTCACCGCCATCGTGTCCGAAGGCTACGCGCCCTTCGAGCAATATGAAGCGCGGGGCGATCAGGGGCCGTGGTCCGATGTCTACGCTTTGGGCGCCGTGCTTTACCGCTGCACCACGGGTAACAAGCCGCCGCCGGCGCCCGAACGCATTTCGGCGCGCATCTCCGGCCGGCCCGATCCGCTGGAGCCCGCCAGCGTCGTGGCGCGCGGGCGCTATGGCATGGCGCTGCTCGTTGCCACCGACCGCGCGCTTGGCCTGACGCGCGACGAGCGGCCGCAGAATGTCGGCGAGTTGCGCCGCTTGCTGCGCGGCGACGATTTGGATTCGGCAATTCAAAGCACGCCGGTGAGCGCCCTGGCCAGCGCCATGGCGCGTCCGGCGAGCGAGACGATTCTGCTCTCGCCCTCGGGCGAAAGCGGCCGCCGTAGCGGCGGCGTGCGCGGCGAGGGCGAGCCGAAAAGAAAGCCGCGCTGGCTGATACCGGCCGGCGCCGTGGGCGCGCTGGCGCTCGCCGCCGTCGGCTATTTTGTCTTGGCGCCAAAATCGGCCGACAATCGAACGCAGCCCGCGGCCAGCAGCGAAAATGCCGACGCGCTTGCCCAGAACGCCGCGGTCGAAGCCACGCGCCTCGTCGACGAAGCGAACGGCGCCATCGCACGCGGCGATTTCGCGGCCGGGCGCACGCGTTTGGCCGATGCCAAGCGGCGTGTCGAGGAGGGATTGCAGCGCCGGCCGGATCATCCGCGTTTGCGCCAGGCGCAGCAGGACATAGCGGCGGCGGAGCGCGGCCTGGCGACGCGCGCCGCGGCGCGCTTGAAGGAACTTGTCGATGGCGCCGAGCGCGAAATGCAGCGCGGCGATCACGATGCGGCCCAGCGCCAGCTCGACGAGGCCGCGCGTATCGATGCCGCCGCGGCGGAAATCGAAGCGGCGCGGCGCCGGCTCAACGAGGCGCGCAACCGCGCCGAGGGAGAGCGCAAGCGGCGCCTGGAGGAGGAGCAAAAACGCCAAGCCGATACCGACACGCAACGGCGCGCCGAGGCCGAGCGCCAGCGGCAGGCCGAAGCCGAACAGCGCGACCGGGCCACCCGAGCCGATACATTTTCCAGCTTGGCGCGCGACCGCTTGGGCGCGGCGCGCACGGCCCTGCAGCAAGCGCGCTTCGCCGAGGCCCGCCGCCTCGTCGAGGAGGCGCGCGGGTTCTTGCGCAACGCGCTCGATCTCGTGCCGCAATCCGCATCGGCCGCGGCCGTTCAGCGCGACCTCGATTTATTGCAGGGCGAGCTGCGTCAGCGCATCGCCGACCGCGTCGCCGCCTTGGTCAACGATGCGAAAGCGGCGATCGGGCGCGGCCAACTCGACGAAGCCGAACGGCTGCTCGCAGATGTGGCGGACTTGGATGCGACTGCGCCGTCCTTGGTTTCCGCCCGCCGGGAACTCGCGGCGGCCCGGCAGCGCGCCGATGAAGAACGGCGTCGGGGCAGCGCGGACCAGCGCGAGCGCGAAACGCGCGCCGACACCTTCGCCGGATTGGCGCGCGAGCGCCTGACCGAGGCGCGCGCGGCGTTGCAACAATCGCGCTACGCCGAAGCAAGACGTCTTGCCCGCGAAAGCCAGGGTTTCGTGCGCAGCGCTGTCGGAATTTACCCGTCATCGGCATCGGCCGCCGCCGTGCAGCGCGACCTCGATCAGTTCCAGGGCGAGTTAAGTCAGCGGATCGACAATCGGGTCGCGGCGCTGGTGACCGAAGCGCGTGCATTCATGGCGCGTGGGCAATTCGACGATGCCGATCGCCGGCTGACCGATGCCGCCGCGCTCGAGCCCACATCGGCCGCCGTGGCGAGCGTGCGGCGCGAACTCGCCGCCGCGCGCCAGCGCGCCGACGACGAGCGCCGCAAGAAAGAAGCCGAGGAGCGCGCCAAGGCCGAGGACGAGCGCCGGCGCCAGGACGATGCACGCAAGAAGGCCGAGGAGGCTGTCAAGGCCGAGACCGAGCGGCGCGAAAAGGAAACCCGGGCCGATACCTATGCCAGCCTGGCGCGCCAGCGGCTCGACGCCGGCAATGCCGCGTTACGCCAATCGCGCCATGTCGAGGCCCGTCGTCTTGCCGAAGAATGCGCGGGATTCATCCGCGACGGCGAGCTGATTTACGCTTCCGCGGCGAATTTGGTTGCCGTCAAGCGCGATCTGGCGGAGTTCCAGCGCATGCTCGCCCAGCGCGTCGCCGCGCGCGTCGCCGATTTGGTGCGCTCGGCGCGCGAGCATATAAAGGAAAAACGCTTGGCCGAGGCCCAGCGCGAGCTCGACGAAGCGGCGACGCTCGATCGAGCCGCGGTCGTCGAAGCGCGCCGCGAACTCGACGCCGCGCGCAAGCAAGCCGAAGACGACGCGCGGAAGAAGTCCGAGGACGAACGCAAGCAGCGCGAGGAAGAAGCGGCCAAGCGCGAGTTGGACGAGCGCAAGAAGCGCGAGGAAGAGGCCCGCAAATCGGGCGCCGACGCCGATGCCGAACAGCGCGCGAAGACACGCGACATCGTGCGCGACTCCGCCTTCGATGCGCGCACGCGCCGCGGCACCGCCTATTTCGTGTTCGAGAAATCCGATATCAGCGCCGCCGTGGCGGCGATGATCGGGCGGGCGGCCGATGCGGCGAAAGCCGAGAAAGACGGATACCTGTCGCTAATCTGCGGCCATGACCAGCTTGAGGTCGCCGATGCGGCCGCGGGCCGCCGTCTGGCCTTGCTGCGGTGCGCGGCCGTTCAAACCATCGCGGCCGGGCGCGGCCTCGCTCCGCGCCAAGTGCGCGCCGCGTTGGCCACTGCGGGAAAAGGCCCGGATTTCCGCCGCGTGGCATTTGCCGTGCAGGTCGAAAAGCCCGAGGCCGGCAAGCCTGAGGCGGGCAAGCCCGACGCATCGAAGCCCGACGACAAGGCGCCGGCCGGCGCCATCCGCCTGGCCGGGCGGACCGCGTCGTTCTCGCGCCTGTCGCGGGAAAAGCGCGCGACCTTGCGGGTCACGCTCGTCTTCGGAGCCGGCGGCGCGCTGACCGCGACGTGCAGCGCCGAGGCGCCGGACGGCGCGCAATCGGCCTGCTTCGGCCAACAAAGCGGCCCCGGCACCTGGTCGCTCAACGGCAACACACTGTGTCTGACCTCCGCCGTTCTCGGCCTTGCCAGCCAGAGCTGCTACCAGCTTTCGGGCGAGGGCAACCAGCTCGTCGCGTCGGGCGCCGGCGTCGTCGCCGGGCCGATGTTCCTGCGGTGATGCGATGACCGTCCATGGCGCAAGGCGGAGGTTCGGTTCGCCGGCCGTGCGGATCGTCGCGGGATTGGCCGCGATTGTTTTCGCTGCTGCGGCTTCCGCGCAGGGCCCCGGTCCGCAATGTAACAAGCCGTGGCCTTTCGCCGTCAACGACGCGAACCGCGTCGCGCAGCGCGATCTGGACAGGCTGCTATCGGGCAAGACAATCGTCTATTTGCGGCAGTTTCAAGCTGGCGGCGAGGTCACCGATCGCGGGCGCGCTCCGATTCGCAGATTTGAACGTACCTTTACCACCCAGCTCCGCGCCGATGGCTCGCTTGCCGTCACCTGCGAGGAACGGGTGGCGAATTCCGATTCGTTTGTGCCGTGCCCTGGATTTGACGCCAACATCAGGGGCGCAAGGGAGAACGGAATCTGGCGCACCAGCGAAGGGCTGCTGTGTTTTTCGCTGACTCGTGTCCGTGATGGCGAGGAAGTTTGTGTATCGATCCATCGCCAGAACGATCGCTTCGCGGCCAAGCGTGAGCGCGGGTCGTGGACGTGCCTCGAAGGCGAGTTTGCATTCAAGTGAGGAAATCTCCGGCCCCGGCATCGTCGCCGGGCCGATGTTTTTGCGGTAGGACACGCGATCGCGTAGCGAGGCTTCGATGTGCCGCAAACTTGCGAAAACCCGCGTCTTGGCCGTTTGCTTTGCAATCGCGCTGACCGACGGAATGGCCGCGGCGCAGTCCGCCAATCCCGCGCGTTGCGCCGGTCCGTTGCCGTTTCCGGTCAATGCGGCGAACCAGGTCGCCGCCAAGGATATGCAAAAGCTCTTCGCCGGGCGGACAATGCAATTTTTGCGCCGATGGCGCGAGGCGCAGCAGGCGCCAAGTCAGACAAGCCGCGGGCAGCCGGCAGCGCCGTGGATTGAAAGGATAATGTCGGGTGATTTTCGACGAGACGGCTCCTTGTTGGCACGCTGCGAGGAGCGGCCGGAGGGTTCGGGCACCGCCTTCAGAGCTTGCGAGCGCTATACGCCGGAAGCGTCCGGCAGCACCGAGAACGGGACCTGGCGGATCGATGCCGGACTATTGTGTTGGGCGCATACCCGCATACGGGACGCGGTAGAAGTCTGCGTCTCGGTTCATCATCAGGACGGCCGTTATGCCGCCAAGCTGGTCCGCGGTCCATGGACGTGCATGGAAGGCGAGTTCCTGTTCAAATAGGAGGGGACGGGGGATGCGCGCATCGAGCGCTAGCGTTTGCCTTGCGGTTGCGTTGGGTGCCGGCCCAGCCTTCGCCCAGTCACTGGGTCCGCATTTGGGTCCGCACTGCGCCGGGCCGCTGCCGTTTTCGGTGAGCGACGCCAATCGAGTGGCCGCCAAGGACATGCAAAGGCTGTTCGCCGGCAAGTCGATCGAATATGTGCGGCGCATCCAAGTGCTGGGCGAGGAGACGCCGCGCGGGCGCTTGCCGCCGAGCATGGTCGAACGCATCTATTCGGTTCAACACCGAACCGACGGGTCGATGACCGGCTTGTGCGAAGTGCGCGTCAAACCCAGCGATCCATTCACGCCGTGCCGCGGCGGCATCGGCTCTGGCACAGTCGGCGTGTGGCGCATCGTTGATGGCTCGCTGTGCCACTCCGTCCTTGGATTTCGCGATGAGCAAGAGGCCTGCGTCTCGGTCCATCGCCAGGAGGGCCGCTTCGCCGGCAAGCTCGTGCGCGGTCCTTGGGCCTGTCTCGAGGGCGAGTTCTTGTTCAAGTGATGGAGCGGCAAAATGATGCGCGCGAGGTCCGTTGTCTGTCTGCTGTCTCTTGCCTTTGTTGCCAGTGGCGCGTCCGCGCAAAATCGGGCGTGGTGCGCGGGGCCGCTGCCATTTGCGGCCACGGATGCAAGTCGCGTCGCCGCGAAGGACATGCAGAAGCTCTTCGCCGGACGGACGATCGACGTCCTGCGCCGCGGCCAAAGGCCCGGAACCGAGACGTCACAGGGCCGCGCGCCGCCGGCCATGGTCGAGCGAATCTTTACCATGCACTGGCGCGCCGACGGCTCATTCCATGCGACCTGCGAGGATCGCGTCGGGGCCATGGCGTCGTTCAAGCCGTGCCCGTCCTGTGGCAACGATGCCGCCGGCGCCAGGGAAGTGGGCGTTTGGCATATCGCCGATGGGCTGCTTTGTTTCAGCCCGTTGCGGATTCGCGGCGGGCAAGAGGCCTGCGTCTCCGTCCACCGCCACGAAGGACGCTATGCGGCGAAGCTCGTGAGCGGGCCGGCCAGCTGCCTCGAAGGCGAGTTCCTGTTCAAATAACGGAGTGACGAAGGATGCGCATATTGCACAAGGCCGTTTGTCTCGCGGCTGCGCTCGCTTCGGGCCCCGCCGTCGCTCAAAGTCCCGTGTCGGGATGTGGCGGACCGTTTCCGTTCCCGCTCAGCGACGGCAACCGCGTTGCGGCGAAGGACATGCGGAGATTATTTGCCGGCAAGACGGTCGAGTATATTCGCCACTACCAGGAAGAAGGTATCGAGACGCCCCGGGGGCGGACGCTGCCCGTAAGAAGGGAGCGAATATTCGGGCTTCAATGGCGCGCCGACGGATCGCTCCTCAGCACTTGCGAAGAACGCACCGGGACCGCGGAGTCCTTCAAGCCTTGCCTCGGCATGACCCCGAATGTTCCCGGCTCCAGCGATGCGGGGGTGTGGCGTATCGCCGACCAAGTGCTGTGCTGGACGCAAACGCGGGTGCGCGGCAGCGAAGAAGTGTGCGTCACCGTGCATCGCCAGGACGGGCGTTACGCGGCAAAGCTCGCGCGCGGCGCTTGGACGTGCCTCGAAGGCGAGTTTCTCTTCAAGTGAGGCAACGCGGGAGGGGATCGTTTTGAACGCACGCGTCGTCGCATCGCTGATTGTCGCAGCATCGCTGTTCCCCTTTTGCATCGCGGCGCAGGAAATCAATCCCTGCCTCATTCCGCCGCCGCCCTTCGCCTTGACCGAGGCCAATCGCCTCGGCGCCGGCGACATCCGCCGCGCCTTCTCGGGGCGCACCAACGAACATGTCCGCCGGCCGAATCCCGCGGCCTTCGCGGCGCGACCGGGGGGGCCGCCCTGGACCGAACGCTACATCACGATTGAATGGCGGCCGGACGGCTCTTTCTTCTATCGCTGCGAGGAAGTTCGGCGCGGTGGCGGCGCCTTGCGACCGTGCCAAAACCCCAATCCGCGCGCCGCGCAAGCCAGCGATATCGGCACATGGCGCGTCGCCGGCAAATTGCTGTGCTACACGTTCAGTTGGAGGGGCGCCGAGGGCGAGCGCTGCGTCAGCGTCCATCGCCAGGAAAGCCGCGTCGTCACGCGGTCGGTAAGCGGCGGCTGGACCTGCGTCGAAGGCGAGGTTCATTTCAAGTAGCGCGGCGCCCACCATTGTCGTCCCCGCGAAAGCGTTAGGGCATGCACACATTTCGCGGCATCGCCGCAATTTTCCTACGTTTGTCATCCCGACCGAGAGACGCCGACGGCGTCGGATGGCGCGTGAGCGCGCGAGTGGAGGGACCTCGACCGGACTTGCCACGCCGCGCTTGACGGCAAGGCGCTCGTCCGCCCGAGGTCCCTCGACGGCGCGCGCTGGCGCGCGCTTGCTCGGGATGACGCCATTGGAACAAGAAAAAAATACGTCGAAAGATGTGTGCATCCCCTAGCGCTTTCGCGGGCCGGCGAATGTGGGAATGTTGCCCGCGTCGCACGCGAAAAATGGGATGCGCCATGCCGCACCTGACGACCGACGACGGCGTCCGCCTCCACTACGACGAAGTCGGCGCCGGAACGCCGATCGTCTTTGTCCATGAATTCGCCGGCGAAGCGGCAAGCTGGGAAGCGCAGTTGCGCCATTTCGGCCGCAAGCACCGCTGCATCGCCTACAATGCGCGCGGCTATCCGCCCTCCGACGTTCCCGCCGACGACCGCGCCTATTCGCAACAGCGCGCTTGCGACGATATCCGCGCGGTGCTCGATGGGCTCGGACTTGCGACGGCGCACATCGTGGGGTTGTCGATGGGCGGCTTCGCCACCGCGCATTTCGGCATGAATTATCAGGATCGCGCTTTGTCGTTGACCATCGCCGGCTGCGGCTACGGCGCCGAGCGCGACAAGCGCGAGAAGTTCCAGGCCGAGGCGGCGGCGATTGCGGCGGAAATCGAAACCAAGGGGATGGCGGGTTTCACCGCCGGCTACGGTCTCGGCGCGTCGCGTGTCCAGCTTCTGAATAAGGATCCGCGCGCTTGGCGCCAGTTCATGGCGAAATTCGCCGCGCATGACGCCAAGGGTTCGGCCAAAACCTTGCGCAACGTGCAAGGCCAGCGTCCGTCGCTCTACGATGTGGAGGACCGGCTCGCCAAGATCGCGGTCCCGACGCTGATCGTCACCGGCGACGAGGATTTCAACTGTTTGCAACCCAGCCTGTTCTTGAAGCGCGTCATTCCGTCCGCGGGCCTTGCGATGCTGCCCAGGACCGGGCACATGGTGAACCTCGAAGAGCCGGCGGCCTTCAATCAACTGGTCGGCGACTTCATCGCCATGGCCGAATCCGGGCGCTGGGGCCTGCGCGATCCACGCGCCAACCCCAACGAATTGATGCGCGGACGCTGACCAATTTATCCGGAACAACAGCCCCAAACAATGACCTCCTATCCGCTTCTGTTTTCGCCGCTCGCAGCCGGCGCCATCACGCTGCCCAACCGCCTGGTCATGGGCTCGATGCATACCGGGCTGGAAGGCGAGCGCGATGCGGTGCCGCAGCTCGCCGCCTTCTATGCCGCGCGCGCCAAGGGCGGCGTGGCGCTCATCGTCACCGGCGGCTATGGGCCGAACCGGGTCGGCCGCATCGCGGGCAAGAACGCCTATGTCGGTAGCCGCGACGACGTGATGGCCTTGAAGCCGGTCGCCGACGCGGTGCACGCCGAGGGCGGGCGCATCTTGTTCCAGCTCGTCCATTGTGGGCGCTACGGCTTCCACGACGAGATCGTCGCGCCGTCGCCGATCAAGGCGCCGATCGTCAAGCACGTGCCGCGCGAAATGAGCGAGGCCGATATCCTGCAGACGATCGAGGATTTTGCCGTCGCCTCGGCTTACGCGCGCGAAGCGGGCTTCGACGGCGTCGAAATCATGGGCTCGGAAGGCTATCTCATCACCCAATTCCTGGCGCCGCGTACCAATCAGCGCAGCGACGGCTGGGGCGGCAGCTTCGCCAACCGGGTCCGTTTTCCGGCAGAAGTCGTCAAGCGCACGCGCCAGCGCGCCGGCAAGGATTTTCTCATCATGTACCGCGCTTCGGTCCTCGATCTGGTCGAGGGCGGATTGAACGCCGAGGAGATTCGCGGCGTCGGCCGCGTCGTCGAAGCGGCGGGCGCCGATATTCTCAACACCGGCATCGGCTGGCACGAAGCGCCGATCCCGACCATCAATCAGGCCGTGCCGCGCGGCGGCTATGCCTGGGCGGCGGCGCTGCTCAAGCAAGGCGTCGGCATTCCCGTGGTCGCCAGCAACCGGATCAACGCGCCCGAGACCGGCGAAGCCATTTTGGCGGCCGGCCAAGCCGATCTCATTTCCATGGCGCGCGCCTTCCTGGCGGACGAGGAATTTGCCGCCAAGGCCCAGCGCGGCGACCGTGCGGGCATCAATATTTGCATCGCGTGCAATCAGGCTTGCTTGGATCACTACTTCACGCACAAGCCGATCACGTGCTTGGTCAATCCGGCGGCGTTGCGCGAGAAGGAGTTCGCCGCGGCGCCGGCCAAGGAAGCGCGCCGCGTCGCCGTGATCGGCGGCGGATTGGCCGGCCTCGCGGCGGCGGCATCGGCGGCGGAGCGCGGCCATGCCGTCACGCTGTACGAATCCGCCGGCGAACTCGGCGGCCAATTCAATCTGGCCAAGCGCGTGCCGGGCAAGCAGGAATTCGCCGAAAGCGCCGCCTATTTCGCCGAGCGCGTGCGCCGCGCCGGCGTCGCGATCAAACTCGGCGCGACAGCGACGCTGAGCGATCTCGAACAGGCGCGCATTCAGCACGCGGTGATCGCCAGCGGTATCGCGCCGCGCCGGCTCGATGTGCCGGGCGCCGATCGATCCAATGTCGTGTCCTACGTCGAAATATTGGCGGGGCGGCGCGAGCCGGGCGCGCGCGTCGCCATTGTCGGCGGCGGCGGCATCGGCTTCGACGTGGCGCTCTATCTCGTCGATCGGACAACGCGCAGCCATCTCGACGCGGCGGATTTCGCCGCGCAATGGGGCATCGACCTCGCCAACGCCAAGCCGGGCGGGCTCGCCACGCCCGGCGGCCACGCGGCGCCGGCGCATCGCATCACGATGTTGAAGCGCTCGCCCGGCCCGTTCGGACGCACGCTCGGCAAAACGACCGGCTGGGTGCATCGCGCGGTTCTCGCCAAGGCGGGGGTCCGTTTCATCGACGGCGCGACCTACATCCGCATCGACGAGCGCGGGCTGCACATTGCAAAGCCGGACGGCTCGGCGGAGTGCATCGAGGCCGACACGATCATTGTCTGCGCCGGCCAGGAGCCGCTGCGCGTATTCGACGAGGCGGCGCTGGCGGCGGCGGGCATCGGCTGCACCTATGTCGGCGGCGCGCGCATCGCCGCCGAGCTCGACGCCAAGCGCGCGATCGAGGAAGGTTTCCGCGCCGGTCTTGCGCTATGATATTTCCTGAGATCTTGAGGAGCTCGCGATGAAGGTGAATTGGCAAGGCGTTTTTCCGGCGGCGACGACCCAGCTTGCGGCCGACGGATCGGTCGATCATGCGGCGACCAAGAAAAATCTCGAACACATGATCGACAACGGCGTGCACGGTCTCATCATGCTCGGCACGGTGGGCGAGAACACGGTGCTGGAGCGCGCCGAAAAGCTCGCCGTGCTGCGCACCGCCAAGGATGCGGCGCGCGGACGGGTGCCGGTGCTGTCGGGCGTCGCCGAAAATTCGACCGGCGCCGCCTGCACCTATGCCAAGGCGTGCGAGGAGATCGGCATCGACGGGCTCATGGTGCTGCCGGCCATGGTCTACAAGGCCGACAGCCGCGAGGCGATGGCGCATTTCCGTGCGGTGGCGGCGGCGACGCGCCTGCCGATCATGATCTACAACAATCCGCCGTCCTACGGCGTCGATCTCCAGGCCGAGCATTTCGCGGCCCTGGCCGAAACGCGCAATCTGGTGGCGATCAAGGAAAGCTCGGGCAATCCGCGCCGCATCACCGATATCGCCAATGCGGTGGGCGGGCGCTACACGCTGTTCTGCGGCGTCGACGATCTGGTGATCGAGATGTTCGCGCTCGGCTGCGTTGGCTGGGTGGCGGGCTTTGCCGGCGCGTTCCCGCGCGAATCGGTGCGGCTTTATGAGCTGTCGCGCGCCGGGCGTTTTGCCGAGGCGCTGCCGCTCTATCGCTGGTTCACGCCGGTGCTGCATCTCGACGACATGACGAAGCTCGTTCAATACATCAAGCTGTGCCAGACGATCGTGGGGCAGGGCACCGAGATGGTGCGCCCGCCGCGCCTGCCGCTGGTGGGCGACGAGCGCGCGCGCATCGAAGCCGTCATCCGCAAGGCGGTCGAAACCCGGCCCAACCTGCACTAACGCCGACATCGAGCGCGCATGGAGCGATCCGGGCACCATGTGCTGGTGATCGGCGCCGGCATCGTCGGCGCCAATTGCGCGCTCGTGCTGCGCAAGAGGGGCTTCGCCGTCACCGTCGTCGACGACAAGGGACCGGGCGAAGCCACGTCCTTCGGCAATGCGGGCTGCATCGCGGTCGCCGAGGTCGCGCCGGTCTCGATGCCGGGCCTGATCTGGCACGTGCCCAAGATGCTGCTCGATCCGCTGGGCCCGTTGGCGATCCGTTTGCGCTATCTGCCGCGACTTCGCGCCGTGGCTGTGGCGCTTCTGGCGCGCCGGCCGCCGCGGCGAGGTCGAGCGCATCGCCGCCGCCTTGGCGTCGCTGCTCAATCGGACCTGGCGCGATTACGAACCGGTTATCGCCGAGGCCGGGCTCGGCGCGCTCGTTTCCCGCAGCGGCATGGTCTATGTCTATCGCTCGGAAACGGCGTTTCATGCCGCCGCTTATGAATGGGATTTGCGCCGGCGCAACGGCGTCGCGTTCGACGAGCTGGACGCGGTGACGATTCGCGGCCTCGAGCCGGCGTTGTCGCCGGATTTCGTCAAAGGCTATTTCACGCCGGATTGGGGCCATGTCTTGGATCCGTACCGGATCGCGCGCGGCATCGCGGATCATGCCGGCCGGCTGGGCTGCGTTTTTCGCCGTGGCCGGGTGAGCGGCATCGAATTCGCGGATGGCGTCGCCGCCGGCGCGCGCCTCGCCGACGGCGGGACTATCGAATTCGACTCGGTCGTCATCGCCGCCGGTGCCTGGTCGAAGCCGCTCGCGGCGCAATTCGGACACAAGGTCCCGCTCGACACCGAGCGGGGATACAACACAACTCTGCCCAATCCCGGCATAGCATTATCGCGCCCGGTCACGTTTTGCGAAGACAGTTTCGTCGCGACGCCGATGGCGATGGGCTTGCGGATCGGCGGCGCAGTCGAACTGGCGGGACTCGCGGCGCCGGCCAATTACGCGCGCGCCAAGGCGCTGCTGGCGCTCGGCAAGGCGGCGCTGCCCAAGCTCAACGCCGAGGGCGGCACCGAATGGATGGGCTTTCGCCCGTCGTTGCCCGATTCGATGCCCGTCATCGCCCGCTCGCCGCGCTGGCGCAACGCCCACTTCGCCTTCGGTCACGGCCATCTGGGGCTGACGCTCGCGGCGACGACGGGGCGGCTGATCGCCGATCTCGTCGCCGATGAGACGCCGCCGGTCGATGTGCTACCCTTCCGCATCGATCGCTTCTAGGATCGCATTCGCATGGCCAATCACACATTCTTCTGCATCGACGCCCATACTTGCGGCAATCCGGTGCGCGTCGTCGCCGGCGGCGGGCCGCGGCTCGATGGCGCCAGCATGAGCGAGCGCCGCCAGCATTTCCTCGCCGAATTCGATTGGGTCCGCACCGGCCTCATGTTCGAGCCGCGCGGTCACGACATCATGTCGGGCTCGATCCTCTATCCGCCGACGCGGGCCGATTGCGATATCGGCATCCTGTTCATCGAAACCTCGGGCTGCCTGCCGATGTGCGGCCACGGCACGATCGGCACCGTGACCGTGATGATCGAGCGCGGCCTGGTGCGGCCCAAGACGCCGGGCAGCTTGCGCCTCGAAACGCCCGCCGGCCTCGTCGTCGCGGAATACGAGCAGAGGGGCGATTTCGTCGAATCGGTCACGCTCACCAATGTTCCGGCGTTCCTGCACAGCCGCGATCTCGCCGTCGACATGCCCGAGCTGGGCGGCAAGGTCGCGGTCGATGTCGGCTATGGCGGAAATTTCTATGCCATCGTCGAGCCGCAGCAGCATTTCCGCGACATCGCCGATTTCACCGCGCTCGATCTCGTGCGCCTGAGCCCGATCCTGCGCCGGCGGCTCAACGACGCCTACACTTTCGTCCATCCCGAGGACCCGACCATCAAGGGCCTGAGCCATATTCTGTGGACCGGCGCGCCGCGCGATCCCAAGGCGCAGGCGAGGAACGCCGTGTTCTACGGCGACAAGGCGATCGACCGCAGCCCGTGCGGCACCGGCACCTCGGCGCGCATGGCGCAACGCTGGACCAAGGGCCAGCTTAAGCTCGGCGAAAAATTCGTCCACGAATCGATCATCGGTTCGCTGTTCGAAGGTGCGCTCGTTGCCGAACGGAACGTCGGCGATTACCGGGCCGTGGTGCCGACGGTGCAGGGCTGGGCGCGCATCACCGGCCTCAACACGATCTTCATCGACGACCGCGATCCCTACGCGCACGGCTTCGTGCTGAAATAGCGCCGGCCATGCGCGATCCGCTCGAAATATTGTCCGGCACTTTCGGCTTCCGCGAATTTCGTGGCTTTCAGCGCCGGATCGTCGACCGCGTCATGGCGGGCGGCGACGCCATCGTCGTCATGCCGACGGGCTCGGGCAAGTCGCTGTGCTACCAGATACCGGCGATCGCGCGCGAGGGGATCGGCGTGATCGTCTCGCCGCTGATCGCGTTGATGAATGATCAAGTCGCGGCGCTCAAGGAATACGGCGTGCGCGCCGCGGCGCTGCATTCCGGCTGCGCGCCCGAGGATCAGTCCGCGACCGAGCGCGCCATACGGCGCGGCGAACTCGATCTCGTTTACGTATCGCCCGAGCGCGCCGTCGGCGAGCGCTGCCTGCAATTGCTCGGCGATTGCCGCGTGGCGCTTTTCGCCATCGACGAGGCGCATTGCGTGTCCGATTGGGGCCACGATTTCCGGCCGGAATATTTGCAGCTCGCGGTTCTCGCCGAGCGCTTCCCAGGCGTGCCGCGCCTGGCGCTGACCGCCACGGCCGACGGCCAGACCCAGCGCGACATCGCCGAGCGGCTCAAGCTCGATGGCGCCGAGCGCTTCGTCGCCGGCTTCGATCGCCCGAACATCCGCTACGGCGTGGCGCCCAAGACCAATGCCAGCCGGCAATTGCTGGCGTTCCTGAAGCGCCAGCGCGGCCGGGCGGGCATCGTCTATTGCCGCTCGCGGCTCAAGACCGAGAGCGTCGCCGCCATGCTCAATGCCGAAGGCATCGCGGCGCTGGCCTATCATGCCGGCATGGACGCGGCCGAGCGCGTCGCGCGCCAAAGCCGGTTCCAGAAGGACGATGCGCTGGTCATGTGCGCGACGATCGCCTTCGGCATGGGCATCGACAAGCCCGATGTGCGCTTCGTCGTGCATCACGACATGCCGAAAAGCATCGAGGCCTTTTATCAGGAAACCGGCCGCGCCGGGCGCGACGGTTTGCCGGCGGAAACGCTGATGCTGTTCGGCCTGTCCGATATCGGCGCCCTGCGCAGCTTCATCGAACAGGGCGCGGCGCCCGAACGGCAAAAGCAAATCGAGCGCCACAAGCTCAACGCGTTGATCGGTTTCGCCGAGACGGCGCGCTGCCGCCGCCAGGTGCTGCTCGAATATTTCGGCGACCGCGGCGCGCCTTGCGGCAATTGCGACACATGCCTGGCGCCCACCGCTTCGTTCGACGGCACGGTGGCGGCGCAAAAGGCGTTGTCGGCGATCTACCGAACCGGCCAGCGCTTCGGCGCCGCGCATGTAGTCGACGTCTTGCTCGGCGAGGCGACCGAAAAAGTCGTCCGCACCGGCCACGACAAGCTCAAGACTTTCGGCATCGGCCGGGAACTCGACCGCAAGCAGTGGAATTCGGTGCTGCGCCAGCTCGCGGCGCTCAATCTTGTGGAGATCGACATCGCGGGTCACGGCGGTTTCCGGCTCACCGATGATAGCGCGGCCGTGCTCAAGGGCGAGCGCCCGGTGTTCCTCCGTGACGACGCGGTCCAGGCCAAGGTCGATCGCTCGGCGCGCCGCAAAGAACGCGCCTCCGATGCCGCCGACGACCTCGGACTGAGCGAGGACGCGATGCGGGCGATGTTCGACGCCTTGCGGGCGTGGCGCCGCACTGCCGCGGCGGCTCAAGGCATTCCGCCCTATGTGATCTTCCACGACCGCACGCTGGCGGAAATCGCCCGCGCGCGCCCCGACGGTGTGGGCGAGCTTGCCGGCATTGCCGGCGTCGGGAAATCCAAACTCGCCCGTTACGGCAGCGAGGTGCTGGAGATCGTGCAGCGCTTCCGGTGAGCGGCCGGTCAACGCTTCGATTTGTGCCTTGCCGGAGAAATGCTGCAGGGCGTACCCTTCGACCTTGTCGGAGAGATCGCGCCATGCCGGACCGCCCATCGCAGGAACCCGACGCGCTGCTCGCGATATTTGCCGAACGGACGCAGGGATCGAAAGCGATGCGTGCGATTTCGGCGGGAGTCTTGGCCGATAGCCGCGTTTCCGCGGGCTTTCGCCCAAATTACAAAGAACTTCACTATCCCATCGTCGGCGATCGCGCGCGCAGTTCGCATATTTGGGACATCGACGGCAACAATTACGTCGATATCGCTATGGGCTTCGGCGTGCAACTTTTCGGACACGGCGCCGATTTCATCCGCGCCGCGATAGTGGATCAGCTCGACCGCGGCCACCATCTCGGTCCGCAGGCGCGGCTTGCGCACGATGTCGCCGCGTTGATCGTTCGCTTGACCGGTGTCGAGCGCGTATGCTTCTGCTCCACCGGTACCGAGGCCGTGACGACCGCTTTGCGTATTGCGCGGGCCGTGACCGGCCGCGAAACGATCGCGATGTTCAAATGGTCCTATCATGGCCAAGGCGATGCGACGCTGGGCCGCCCGCAGGGCAGTCGGACAATACCCGCGGCGCCGGGTGTCGCCGCCGGCGCGGTCGCGCGCACGCTCATGCTCGACTACGCGCAACCGGCGAGTTTCGACGTGCTCGACGCACATAAGGCAGAACTGGCGGCCGTGCTCGTCGAACCGGTGCAAAGTTTGCGGCCGCACGTGCAGCCGCGCGAATATCTCCTCCGGCTGCGCGAGTGGACCGCCAGGCACGGCGTGGCTCTTATCTTCGACGATATCCTTACAGGTTTTCGTATACATCCCGGCGGCACCCAGTTTCATTTCGGCGTCGCCGCCGATCTTGTCACTTACGGCAAAATCCTCGGCGGCGGGTTGCCGATCGGCGTCGTGGCTGGCGCCGCCAAATTTCTGGATGTCATCGACGGCGGCGCGTGGCGCTACGGCGACGATTCCGTGCCGGCCGCCAAGCGCACGTTCTTCGCCGGCACGTTCAACAAGAATCCGCTCGGCATGGCAGCGGCGCATGCCGTGCTGACGAAGCTCGCCGCGGAAGGCCCGGCCCTGCAAGAAAGCCTCAATGCTCGTTCGGCTGCCTTGATGGTTGACTTGGAGCGAATTTTTCGCGACCGCGCAATTCCCATTGAGATCGCGCGCTTCGGTTCGATGTTCCGCTTTCAGGTGCCGGGGCCGCTCGACGCCTTCTTCTATCGATTGCTCGCCGCCGGCCATTATTTATGGGAGGGGCGAAGCTGTTTTCTATCGACAGCTCATACCGACGACGACATCGCCGATATCGTCGATTCGGTCAAGCGCGCTGCGTCGAGTCTCTGACCGAGTTGTGCGCAATTTGATTGGCTGCGAGAAATAGGGTTGCTATCCACCGCGAAATTGAAATACTCGCGGCAACGATTTCGCTTGCATACGCCATGGATCGAGTGACGCCGCCGCCATCATCGTCCGCATTGGATGCACTCGATCGAGCGGCGATCGATCCGCGCGCCCCGCCGCTGTGGCCGAAGCGCGTTGCGCATGGCCTGATACCATGGCCGGAGCGCCGGCCGCCGCGCCATGTCCATGTCATTCCCAGCCTGTCGCTTGGCGGCGCCGAGCGCATCGTGGCCGATCTGGCGGCCGCCTGGAGCGAGTCCGGAACCGAGGCCGATATCGTCGTGTTGCGCTTGGCCGAGACCGAGCATCGCATCGCCGGCAAGACGGTGCGCGTTCATCGGCTGGGCGCCATGCCGTATTCGGAACGCCTTTGCACGCTCGTGTCGATTGCGCGCGAGGCCGGTTCGCTTCCGGTCTATTGCCATTTATCGACTTTGGAAGAGATGCAGGCGCTATGGCGGGGCGGCATCCGCACGATACCCGTGGTCCACAATGTCGCGCGGGGCTGGCGGCAGGATCCAACGCTATGGGCGCGCGACGAGGTGCCGTTCGTCGTCGCTTGCGGCGAGGTCGTGGCGGCGGAGTTGCGGGCGGAGGGATTTGCCAAGCCCATTCGCGTTCTTCGCCATGTCGTGCCGCCGCCGCCGCCCATGGCGCCGGCGCGACGGGCGGCGTTGCGCGATGCGTTCGGCGCCGCGCCGGGCACGCGGCTGATCGGCATGATCGGCCGCATCGTGCCGCAGAAAAACTACGCGCGCGCGCTCGACATTCTGGCTGCTCTGGCGCCGCGCCGCGATGCCAAGCTGGCCGTCGTCGGCGCCGTGCAGGGGGAAGAGGGGCGGCGCGAACTGGCCACGCTCGTAAGCCGTGCGCACAAGCTCGGCATTCGCGACCGCCTCGTCCTCCCAGGACCGGTCGCCGACGCCCATGGCTTGCTCGGCGCCTTCGATCTCTTTCTCAACACCAGCGATTTCGAGGGCGTTTCGATTGCAACCATGGAAGCCGTTGCCGCTGGATTGCCCGCGGTCGTATCCGATGTCGGCGGACAGCGGGAAATCGCCGGCGTGCGGTTGGTCGCCGTCACCGCCGGACTGGATGAGTGGGTGCATGCGATCGAGTCCACGCCGGCCACCAGGATTGCGGCGCCGGCCGATCGCCGGGCGGAAAAGGCTGCGGCGGAACTATGGCCCTGGTTGGCGGCGCTTGGGCCGGGCAGCCGGATCGAGGCGGAGCGCTCGGATGTTCTGTTCGTCACCGGCAATCTCGACGTCGGCGGCGCCCAACGCTCCTTGGTCAATTTGGCAGGTTCCTTGCCGAACCAACGCATCGCCGTGGCCGTGTGCGGACCGGTCGGGATTCCCGATCTTGTGGCGCAAGCGGGGCGGGCGAACTTCTACGATCTTGCCGGCGGCGGCGGGATCGCCGGCCGGATCGGGCGCGTTCTCGCCTTGACGCGAAAACTTGCGCCGCGGACGCTGGCGTTCTGGAACATGGATGCGGCGACGAAGCTGGCTGTCGTAAAGGCTTTGGCGGGAGGGCCGGTCCGCGTCACGGATGTCAGCCCCGGGCCGATGCTATTCGACGAACTTAAGACAGAATCGAATTTCAGCCGTCTATTATCTTTCGAACCCGATATTTATATTCGAAATCTCAGTTGCTTTGTGGCCAAATTTACTGGCGGACTGCCGCCCACCGATCGGCCCGGACCGGCGCGCTGCGACGTGATCCCGAATGGCGTTCCTGAAGGTGCCGGACCCTTGCCCGCCTGGGAGGGGCCCGCGCCGCCGAGCGGCTGCAATCCGGCTTTGGCCCTCGTCGTCGTCTCGCGCTTGGCGCCGGCAAAAAAGCTCGAACTGCTGCCGCGCGTCGCGCGCCGCTTGGACCGGCTAGTGCCGGGTGCCACGATCACGCTCGTCGGTGCGCTGCATGAAGGCAGCAGCGCCGCGGGCTGGGAGCGCCTGTGGCAAGCGGCGGGAACGGCAATGCCGCGCAACCTGCACATTGCCGGCGGAGACCACCGGACGACGGGGTTTCTCCATCGCTTCGCCGCGCTGGTGATGATATCCGAGGCGCAAGGCTGCCCGAACGTGTCGCTCGAAGCCATGGCATGCGGCGTGCCCGTCGTGGCCAATGACGATGGCGGCACGCGCGAGCAAGTGATCGACGGCGTTACCGGCCGCTTGGTTCCGGCGCTGCCGGATGCGGAATTGGCCGATGCGCTGGCCGATGCCGCGGCCGAATTGCTGACCGATCCCGAACGGCGACGAGCCATGGGAGAGGCGGCGCGGCGTCATGCGATCGAGAATTTTTCGATGACGGCGATGGCGGCGCGCTACCGGCGCGCCTTGCTCCCCGACGACTTGGCGGAGGATGTTCGATGTTCGGCTGGCTAAAACGGCTTTTCGGCGGCGAATCGGCGGAAAGCGAGAATCGCCCGATCGTGCAACGGCGCGACCACGGTTTTGGCCCGCGGGCAACGCCGCCGCGCGCCGAACCCAAGCGCGGCACGACATCGTCCGAAGCGGCGCCGCTGGCGCGACTGCGCATCGAGCTGCCCGACGATCGGACGCGGCTCGGCCGGCTGACCGCTTTGGGCAAGGACGGACAGGCATTGGACACATCGTGGCCGGCGGCGGGGCAGGCGAATCGCGCGATCGCGGCTCGCCATGGCAATGAGCTGGCGGCGCGCGAGCGGCGTTTTGGCGACACGCCGCTCGGCACCTATCGCATTGTCGAGCGCATTTCGTATCGCGTCATGCCGTCCGAACTCGCCGAGCTCGCGGGCAACATGGATGCGCTGATCGCCCAAGCCACCGCCGGCGAAGCCAATGCGGCGGCGAGCGCGGGCCGCGGGCCGCTGGTCATCCACGCCAATACGGGCGGCGGAGGCGGCGCGGGCTGCGGCTCGCTGGCGCTCGATGCGGCGGATATGCGCCGCTTGTTGCGCCTGGCGCCGCTCATGCCCGAGCGCGCGCAAACGCCGATCGAGGTGGAAATCGCCCGGCTGCCTTTGTCGCAAGCCGGCAAGGCGAGCGCTGCCGGCGCGGTCGATGTCGGCGACCCGTGGGAGGCTATGCTTGTGCTTTCGGGCCGCTCGCCGATCGACGACGTTAATCGCACGGACGACCGCTACGATTCTCCGGCTTCAAGCGATCTGTACGCGGCGGACCGGATGCGCGATCTCGGCTATGCCGTCGGTACCTATCGCAGCAGCCGGAGCCGCACCGACGACAATCGCGCCGAGCAGGTGCGCTCGAGCGACGATCGGCAAACCGATGCCGGCGGCGGCGACGCGCCACCGCCGCAATCGCGCGCCGGCGACGACGCCGGCGACAGCGGCATGGACAATCGCGCCGGGTCCGACGCGTCGCCCACCGGCGGCGCTTACGACCGCTGAGCTACGCGCGCTTGTCCAAGAAGCGCGGCGCCTTCACGCTGCTTTCGAATTCCTTGGCCAGCGTGCCGATCTCGAGCACGTCGATTTCGGGCCGGACTTCGAATGTCCGCCGCACCGCCTCGGCGACCTTGCCGGCCACCGCGCCGCCGTCGAGGCCGCGCTTGACCTCGATGAAGACGCGGAGAATTTCGCGATCCGCGGCGGTCTGCAGCTCGACGCGGAAATCGTTGACCTCCGCGATGCGGAAGACGAAATCCTCGAACTCGGAGTGATTCATGTTGACGCCGCGGATCTTGAAAAATCCGGCGGTGCGATGGGCATGGCGCATAACGGGAAAAACCGAGAACGGGCCGGTCAAGCTCGTCTCGTTCCGAATCGTCACGATATCGCCCGAGCTCCAGCGCAAGAACGGCGTGCCGTTGTTGATCCAGAGCGGCGTGATGACGAGCAGGCCTTCTTGGCCGTCGGCGACGGGCAGCTTGGTTTTCTCGTCGACGACCTCGAACAGCGCCTGATCGCTCCAGATGTGAAAGCCTTCGTGCACGTGGCTGTCGGCGCCGAGAATGCCGATCTCGGTCATGCCGAAGAGATCGTTGACCTCGGCGCCCCACATGCGCTGCAGCTTGTCGCGCTTGGCCTTGGACAGCGCCTCGGCGCCGACTAGGACTTTGCGCACCGAGCCCGCCGCGAGATCGATGCCCTGCGCCTCGGCGAGGTTGGCGAGATGCAGGCCGTAGCTCGGCATGCCCATCCACAGGCTCGGCTTCAGGCGCTGAATGAGATCGAGCTGGATCTGCGACGGCGTGTTGCTGCCGGCGCCGGCCCACAGCACGCCGACATCGGCCATGTTCGCCGTACGCGCCCAGAGCTGGCCGGCGGGATGCACGCCGAGGGGAAACGACATGTGGCAGACATCGCCGCGTTGGACTCCGGCGCAGGCCCAGCAGCGCACGAGCTGCAAATAAGTGTGCCGCAGATCCTCGAATGTGCGCGGATAGAACAGCGGCACGCCGGTGGCGCCGCCCGAGCGCCAATACTCGGCGATCTCGTTCGCCGGCGCGATGCCGAATTCGGCCATGAACCGGTCGGCGGGGATGGCGCGCAGCGTTTCCTTGTCGACAATGGGAATCTTGGCCCATTCGGCGGGATCGTCGAGCCGGTCGGCGCGGACATGATCGAGTCTGCCTCTGTAGAACGGCGCGCGCCGCGCTTGGTTCAGCGCGATCGGCAGCCGTGATTTCTGGATGGCGGCGATATCCGATTTGGATTTGGGCAGCCGGAGATCGAGCATCGTCTTGCCTAGCCCCAAACCTCCGCGGCGACCGATTCGATCAGCTCGATCTTGCGCTTCGTGTCGTCCATCGTGATCGGCTGGCCGCCGCCGCTGCCGCTGGAAAAGCCGCACTGCGGCGAAAGGCCGAGGCGTTCGATCGCAACGTGTTTCGACGCGGCTTCGATGCGGCGCTTCAGCTCGTCCTTCGATTCGAGCTGCGGCGTCTTGCTGCTGACCAGGCCGAGGACGACGAATTTGTTCCTGGGCACAAAACGCAGCGGCGTGAAATCGCCCGCCCGGGCGGTGTCGTATTCCAGAAAATAGCCGTCGACTTTGACTTGATTGAAGAGCTGGTCGGCGATCGGCTCGTAGCCGCCCTCGGCCATCCACGCGCCCTTGAGATTGCCGCGGCAGAGATGGATGCCGACGGTCATGCCCGCCGGCCGATCCTCGATGGCGCGATTGATCAGCGTCGCATAGGTCGCCGTCAGCTTGTCCGGGTCGTCGCCGCGCTTTTTCACGTCCGCGCGGGCGCCGTGATCGCAATTGCAGGGCAGGGCGGTGTCGTCGAGCTGAAGATAGGTGCAGCCGAGCTTCGCGAGTTCGGCGATCTCCTGCCGATAGATCGCGACCAGGTCGTCGAAATAGCCTTCGATGTTCGGGTAAACCCTTTCGTCCACCGAGCGGGGCCCGAGAAAAAAATGCATGACTGGCGGCGACGGTATCGTGACTTTCGGTGTGCCGCGCTTGACCACGGATTTCAAATAAGCGAATTCGTCGGTCGCGATGCCGCGCACGCGCTGGAGTTTTTCCTTGGCATAAGGCGAGGCAGCGACGCCGATTTCGCCTTTCTCGGAGCGGAAGGAGCCCCAGGCCCCGTCGCGCAGGCCGAAGGCGGGGATCGCGTCGATGAAGCCGGCGGACCAGCTGCGCCGGCGGAATTCGCCGTCGGTCACCGATGGCAGACCCAGCCCTTCCTGAAATCCGACGATCTCGGCGACGCACTCGTCTTGAATCTTGCGGAACCTCGCCGCATCGATCTTGCCGGCCTTGGCTTGGCGCGCCGCATCGAGCAGTTTTTCCGGGCGCAAGAAACTGCCGACATGCTCGATATGAAAGGGTGGCTTGTCGCGCGCCGGTGCCGCCATCATTGTCTCCAAACGCTATTGCAAATCGGGAATCCTCGGTAGCAACATCGGCGGCGGAATAAAAACCAAGCGGCCGAATCGCATTGCCTCGCTATTCCCGCGGCTTGACGTTGACATGGATTCCGAGGATCAGCCATTTGCCCTCAACGTCGGCGAAGCTGAGATCGAAATGCACCCGGCTCGGCTCGGTCTGGAAAACGCCCTTCATGATCAAGACGCCGTTGCTGTCGATCGTCGGTCCCTCGGCAATTTCGGGCTTGTAGGCGACGATAAGCCCGAAGTCGATTTTGCGTTCGCGAAACACCTTGAACGCGCCGGCGATGCGTTCGATGGAAAATTGGCGGCGAAAGGCCGGCGCGATGCGGGCATGAAACACCGTGTAGTTATTGGCCAGGTTGGCGTCGTTGAGCATCGAGACGGCTTGCTTGATGAGAACTTCCTGCAATTCCGCGCTCGGCATCTGGCCGGGCTTGTTCGGCGCGTCGGACGAGAGGCCTTGGGCGTGAACCGGCGCGAAGGTGCCAGACAGCGAAAGGACGACGACGAGAAATAGGCGACGCAGCATCGACATAGGAGCCTCATGCGAAAGCGGGTGAAACATTGGGACATTCGATCGGCGCGACCTTATCACGCCCGAATGCGGGATTCTATCGCGGGGGCGCGAGGCGCGCCATCGGTTCGGGCAGCAAGCCGCGCGGCCGGTAGCGCATGACGAGCAGCAGGCCGAGGCCGACCAGCGCCTCGCGCAGCGACGCGATTTGCACGGCGCTGATGCCGGGCACGATGGCGGTCAAAAAGCGCGTCGATTCGAGAAAAAACACCACGACATAGGCGCCCGCGACCGCGCCGAGATTGTTGCCGATGCCGCCGGCGGTCAGCGCCAAAAATATGTAGATCGTGATCAGCGGCGTGAAAAGATCGGGCACGATATAGCTGGTGTAGTGGCCGTAGAGCGCGCCGGCGAGGCCGGCCAGGACGCCGCCGATGGCGAAGGCCTGGACCTTGAACCAGACGATGTTTTTCCCGGCCACGGCGGCGACGGGCGCATCCTCGCGAATGGCGCGCAGCACGCGGCCGAACGGCGAGCGGCGCACGCGCTCGACGGCGAGGTAGGCGATGGCGAGCGCGGCCAGGGCGAACAGCAAATAATAGAGATTGAAATCCGGCCCGAAGCTCGCCTTGAGCGGCTGCGGAATGCGCGAAATGCCGTCGGTGCCGCGCGTCAGCCAGATTTCGTTCTCGGCGACGACGCGCACCGCCTCGGCGAAGCCGAGCGTGACGATGGCGAGATAGTCCTCGCGCAGGCGCAGCAGGCCGAGCGTGGTCAGCCCGCCGACAACGGCGGTGACGATCATGGCGGCGACGAAGCCCCAGACGATCGGCAGGCCAAGGCCCGCGGGCACGGTGAAGAGCGCCGAGGCGTAGGCGCCGAAAGCAAAAAGGCCGGCAAGGCCGAGGTTGACCATGCCGGTCATGCCCCACATGACGTTGAGCGACAGCGCGAGGAGGGCGTAGATCGCGCCGAAGGTCGCCATGTCGAGCAGATAATTGACCATGGCTCAGGCGTTCCGGTCGCCGAGCAAGCCGCGCGGGCGCAGGCTGAGCACGAACAGGATGGCGAGAAAGCCGACCACGGATTTGTAGGTCGCCGGCAGCGCGAAGAGCGAGAGTTCCTCGGCCACGCTGACCGCGATGGCGCCGACCACGGCGCCCGGTATGCTGCCGAGCCCGCCGACCACGGCGGCGGCGAAAACCGACAGGATCGCGCGAAAGCCGACGAGCGGATCGACCGAAGTATCGAGCCCGATCAGCATGCCGCCGATGCCGCCCATGCCCATGCCGAGGAAATTCGCAATGCGCGCCATGCGGTCGGGGTCGATGCCCTTGATGTCGGCGAGCGACGGATTGTCGGCGACCGCGCGCATCGCCTTGCCCGTCGTCGTCGCGGAGAGAAAGACGAACAGCGCCGTCATCGTGACGATGGCGATCGCGGCATTCTCGATCTGCTGCGGCCCCATGCGGAACGGCCCGAAGGTCCAGTCGCGCAGCAGCGGAATGGCGTAGTTCTTCGGCGCATTGCCGAAACTGAAACGCAGGATATTTTCGATGATGAGGTTGAGCGCGATCGAGGCGATGGCGAGCGGCAGGGCGCCATAGGGGCGGAAGGTCTTCAGCGCCACGTGGTCCGAAACGATGCCGGCGCCGCCGGCGACGAGAAAGGCGGCCGAAAGCGCCGCGACCGCCGGCAAGCCGAAGGTCGTGTTGGCGAAATAGCCGGCAAAGGCCCCGACCGCCATGTGTCCGGCGATGGCGAAATTCGGGAAGCGGAGGACGGCGAAAACCATAGTCAGGCCGATGGCGGGCACCGCAAGGACGGCGCCCGCCACCAGCCCGTTCAGAACGAGCTGGAAAAGTTCGATCACCTAGAAACTAGAGCTTGCCGTCGACAATCTTGCCGGCCTTGACCTGCATGATGCGAAATTCGCATTCGATGATGTTGCCGTTGGGCGCGAACTTGCACGGACCCGAGGCGCCTTCGTAGTTGATCTCCTTGCCTTGGGCGACGAGCTTCAGCCCGTCGATGGCGTTGTCGACCTTTTCACCCGGCCCGTCGCTGATCTTGCGCACATTGTCCCGGATCGCGGTGCCGCTGGCCTCCTTGGCCTTGGCCATGGCCAGAATCGCGAGGCTGGCGTGGTCGTAGGCCTGCGCGACATAGGTATCGAGATCGGTGCGCCCAAGCATTTTCTTGAGCCGGCTATAGGCGTTGCTGCCCTGGGCCGGAACCGGCTCGATGCCGTAGATGTTCTCGGCGGCTTCGTTGCCGGCGCCGACGACGAATTGCGGCGTGATACCGAAGGCGAATCCGACGATCTTGCCTTTGAAATTGGCGCGGAACACGTCTTTGGCCATGACAATGTTGTCGTTCTGGTAGCCGCCCATGAACAGCAGGTCGGGATTGAATTTCATCACCTGATCCACCTCGGAGCGGAACGAGGTTTTCTTGAGATCGTAAATCAGCGATTCGATCTTGACCCCTCGCGGCGTCACGATCTCGGTGATGCGCTTGATGACCGATTCGGTGAACGGCGTCTGCGGCATCAGGATGTAGAGGCTCTTCGCCTTGGCATCGAGCGTGAACTTGGCGAATTGCTCGGCTTGCAACACGGTGTGCGGCTGGGTGCGCACGAAATAGCCCTGATGGGGCAGGTCGGCGATCGTGTCGGCGGCCGAGATCGCCAGCATCATGACCTTGTTTTCCCAGCACAGCGGCAGCACGGCGGTGCCGACCGCCGAGGCCCAGACGCTCATGATCGCCGAAACCTTGTCGACGTCGATGAGCTTGCGACCCGCCTTCAAGCCGGCTTCGGGATTGGTTTGATCGTCCTCGACCAGAAGCTGGATCTGGCGGCCGAGAAGGCCGCCCGCCTTGTTGACTTCGTCGACGACGGCTTGATGCGCTTTATGCATGTTGGGGCCGAACGCGCCGCCGCTGCCGGTGAGCGGCACGAGGCCGGCGATCTTGATCGGTCCGCTCGCTTGCGCGCGGACGATGGCCGGCGCCGCCATGGCGGCGCCGCCGAAAGCCGCGGCGCCGGCCAGGAATTCGCGCCGCGCGGGATACCGGATGCGATGGGTCATGCTTGCCTCCTCCAAGTGTCGGTTTCTCGTTTTATCCGCCGAGGAAAATCCGGCGGATGTCGGGGTCTTCGGCCATGGCTTTCGCCGATCCGTCGCGGCTGTTGCGGCCGTCGACCAGCAAATAAGCGCGATCGGCGATGGCCAGGGCGTCGCCGGTGTTCTGTTCCACCATGACGATGGCGTGCCCATCTTGATGAATGGACCGGATGGTTTCAAACAGTTTCTCGCTCGCCACCGGCGAAAGTCCGGCCGAGGGCTCGTCGAGCAGCAGCAGCTTGGGATCGACCATGAGCGCCATGCCGACGGCGAGCATCTGGCGCTGCCCGCCCGACAGGATGCGCGCCGGCTTGCGCTGCCGTTCGGCGAGGGTCGGCAGCCGGGCGAAAACCGCGGCCATGCGCCGCGGGATCGCCTTGCGATCGACATAGCCGCCGATTTCGAGGTTTTCGCGGATCGTGAGCGAGGGGAATATATTGGCTTCCTGCGGCACGAAAGCGACGCCGAGGCCGGCGATCTTGCGCGGCCGCAAGCCGCCGATGTCGTTGCCGGCAAAGCGGATCGAGCCGGCGCGCGGCGACAAGAGGCCGGCCACGGTCTTGAGCAGCGTCGATTTTCCGGCGCCGTTCGGCCCGATGAGGGCCACCAGCTCGCCTTCGGCGACGCTGAGGCCGACGCCTTTGAGAATCTCGTCGTGCGCGCCGTAGCCGGCGACGACGCCCGCGGCTTCGAGCAGCATCATTGCCGGCGCCCGAGGCCCATATAGGCCTCCTGCACGCGGCGGTCGGCGCTGATTTCGGCGAAGCGGCCCTGCATCAGCTTCTTGCCCTCGGCGAGCACGACGACGGTGTCGCAGAGATGGGCGATGACGCCCATATTGTGCTCGATGATGAGGAAGGTGTGGCCGTGGTTGCGCAAATCGAGAATGTGTTCCGAGAGTTCGCGCGCCAGGCTCGGATTGACGCCGGCGGCGGGCTCGTCGAGCATGATGAGGCGCGGCTCGCCCATCAGCGCGCGGCCGAGTTCCAGCAGTTTCTTTTGCCCGCCGGAAAGATCGGATGCCGGATTGTCGGCGACGCGCGCGAGCTTCAGGCGCTCGACGATGCTCCACGCCTTGTCGCGCAATTCCGCCTCGCGCCGGCGCAAGGCGCGCGATTTGAACAGCGCGTGGACGAGCGTTTCGCCGGGCTGCGCCTTGCCGAACAGCATCATGTTCTCGAGCACCGAGAGGCGCTGCAGGCCGCGCGCGATCTGAAAGGTGCGGGCGAGGCCGATCTTGGCGAGGCGGTCCGAGCGCCAGCCGGTCACGTCCTGGCCGTCGAGCAGCACGCGCCCGCCATGGGGCGGCAGCACGCCCGAGACGACGTTGAACAGCGTCGTTTTCCCGGCGCCGTTCGGCCCGATGAGGCCCGTGATCTTGCCCGGCTCGACCGCGAGATCGGCGCCGTCGAGCGCCGCCACGCCGCCGAAATGGCGGTGCAATTCGTGAACTTCAAGCAAAGCCAATGCCGGGCACCGTCAAGCTGCGCGCGAACGCTATCGGCTGCCGCCCGGCCGGTCAACGCGCGTTCATCCGCAACCTGCCGCTGCAGCCGCAAGCTTTGTCTTGACGACGGCAGGCATTCAATGCCCATGCTAAATTCATTGCGACAATTGGGGGAGCGACTGTGACTTGGGCGATCGGTGTCGATGTGGGCGGCACCTTCACGGATTTCTATGCCTTCGACGAGGCGAGCGGCGCGGTCAAGCTGTGGAAGCGGCCGTCGACGCCGCACAATCCCGGGGCCGCGATCCTCGATGGATTGAAAGACATGAGCAAGGCCTGCGGCATTCCGCTCGACGCGGTGTCGCGCTTCTCGCATGGCACCACGGTTGCCACCAACACGCTCATCCAGCGCAAGGGCAAGCCGGTGGCGCTGGTCACGACCAAGGGCTTTCGCGACCTGATCGAGATCGGGCGCCAGATCCGGCCGCATCTTTACAGCCTGCAGATCGACAATCCCGAGCCGCTGGTGCCGCGCGAGCGCCGCTTCGAGGTCGGCGAGCGGATCGATGCCGCCGGCAAGGAGCACCGGCCGGTCGCCGATGCCGATGTCGATGCCGTCATCGCCGCGCTGCAAAGCAGCGGCGTGAGTTCGGTCGCCGTGTGCTTCTTGTTCGCCTACCTCAATCCGGCGCATGAGAAAGCGGTGGGCGAACGCTTGGCGCGCGCGCTGCCCGGCATGCATATTTCGCTCTCGTCCGAGGTCCAGCCCGAATTCCGCGAATATGAGCGTTTCACGACCACGGTCATCAACGCCTATCTCCGCCCGGTGCTGAGCGACTACATCGCGACGCTCGAAAGCGGTTTGGCCGCGCTGCTGCCGCGCGCCACGGTCGGAATCAATCAGTCGAGCGGCGGGCTGATGACGCTCAACCGCGCGCGGAATTTCCCGGTGCGCACGGCCTTGTCCGGCCCGGCGGCGGGCGCCATCGGCGCGCTGCATGTGGCGCGCCTGGCCAAGCGGCCCAATGTCATCACCATCGATGTCGGCGGCACCAGCGCCGATGTGGCGCTGATCCGCACCTATCACCTCGATATCGCCTACGGACGCGAGGTCGAGGGCTTCCCGATCCGCCTGCCCATGGTCGATATCAACAGCATCGGCGCCGGCGGCGGCTCGATCGCGTGGTTCGACCGCGACGGATTGCTCAAGATGGGCCCGGCCAGCGCCGGCGCCGTGCCCGGCCCGGCCTGCTATGGCAAGGGCGGCACCGAGGCGACACTGTCCGACGCCAACCTCGTGCTCGGACGCCTGTCGGCTTCGTTGCTTTCGGGCGCGATGACGCTCGATGCCGGACTCGCGCGCCGCGCCATCGAGCCGCTCGCCAAGACGATGGGCAAGAGCGTCGAGGACACCGCGCTCGGGATGATCGGCATTTCGGTCGCCAACATGGTGCGCGCGATCCGCACGCTCTCGGTCGAGCGCGGCCACGATCCGCGGAAATTTTCGCTCATGCCGTTCGGCGGCGCCGGGCCGCTGCACGCCCGCGACATCGCCGCCGCGCTCGGCATTCAGGAAATCGTGGTGCCGCCGGCGCCCGGCATCCTTTGCGCCCAGGGCCTCGTCGTCTCCGATCTCAAGGAGGATTTCGTCGTCAGCGACCGGCGCCGGATCGACGCCGCTGGCGTGGCCGCGCTGCGGCGCAATCTCGGCGGCATGCTGGAGCGCGTCGCCGCGTGGATGCGCGCCGAGGGCGTGGCGGCATCGACCGTCACCGTCGAATGCGCCATCGACATGCGCTTTGTCGGGCAGAACTACGAACTCAATGTGCCGCTGGGCCGCGGCCCATCGCTGACCGCCAACGTCGTGCCTGACGCGCCGGCACTGTCCGCGTTGTTCTTCAAGGCGCATGAACAAAGCTACGGCTTTCACAACCCCGAGGCGCCGATCGAGGCGATCAACCTGCGCGTCACCGCGCGGGCGCAGCTCCATCGGGCGGCGGCGCGCGAAGGCGCGGCGCCGACGAAGGCGCAATCAAATGCGCGCGGCACGCGCCCGGTCTATTTCGTATCCGGCGCCGCCGTCGCCGCATCGATCTATCGCCGCGACGAACTCGCGCCGGGCGCCGTTTTCGCCGGTCCCGCCATCGTCGAACAGCTCGACGCCACGACGCCGGTTTATCCCGGCGACAAGGCGCGCGTCGATGCCTCCGGCAGTCTGCTCATCGAGGTCGCCAATGCCTAGCCCGGACAAATTCGCCCACGATCCGATCACGCTCGAAATCCTGTCGAACGCGCTGCGCTCGATCACCGACGAATGCTTCGTGGCGCTGATGAAAAGCGCCTATTCGACCAACATCAAGGAACGCCACGACCATTCGACCGCGATCATCGACCCCAGCGGCCGGCTCGTGGTCCAGGCCGCCAACAGCCTGCCGATTCATATTTCGTCGATGGGCGGTTTGGTCGAAACGATTCTGGCCAAGCGGCTCAACGATATCCAGCCCGGCGATATTTTTGTCGGCAACGATCCGCACGTCGCCGGCGGCTCGCACTTGCCGGATGTCAATCTCGCCATGCCGGTGTTCCGCGACGGCAGGCTCGTCGCCTTCGTCTGCAATATCGCGCATCACGCCGATGTCGGCGGCATGGCGCCGGGCAGCATGGCGGGCGGCATGACGGAAATTTACCAGGAAGGATTGCGCATTCCTGCCATTCGCCTGTTCCGCGGGGGCGTGCTGCAGCGCGATGTTTTCGAACTGATGCTGCTCAATGTGCGCGGCCCCGAGGAACGCCAGGGCGATTATTACGCGCAGATCGCGGCGTGCAATCTCGGCGCGCGGCGGCTCAACGAGGTGATCGACGCCTACCGCCTGGACGGCGTCACTGCCGCTTTCGACGAAATCGTCGCGCGCTCCGAACGCCGCATGCGCGACGCGATCAGCGAAATGCCCGACGGCGTCTACCGCTTCGAGGACGTGATGGACGATGACGGGATGGGGACCAGCGATATCCGGATCAAGGTCGCCGTCACGGTCAAGGGCGACCGCATCGGCTTCGATTTTTCCGGCACGGCGCCGCAAGTCGCCGGCAATATCAACGTGACGATGAATGCCACGGTCGCGAGCGTATGTTACGCGCTCAAGGCGCTGCTCGATCCCGAGATCCCGAACAATCACGGCGTCTTGTCGGTCGCCGATATCCATGTCGAGAAGGGCAGCTTGCTCAACGCCAATTTTCCGGCGCCGGTCGCGGCCCGGGCGCATACCTGCCAGCGCATCATCGATGTCGTGCTCGGCGCCTTGGCGCCGTGTTTGCCGGATCGCGCGGTGGGGGCGGCCAACGGCGCCAACACCACGACCGTGTTCGCCGGCAACGATCCGCGCACCGGCCAAGCCTATGTCTATCTCGAAACCCTGGGCGGCGGTTTCGGCGGGCGCGCCACCAAGGACGGCAAGGACGGCGTCCAAGTCCACATCACCAACACCTCGAATTTGCCGATCGAGGCGATCGAAACCGAATATCCGCTGATGGTCGAGGAATACGGCCTGGTCGAGGATTCGGGCGGCGCCGGAAAACAACGCGGCGGGCTTGGGTTGCGCCGCGCCGTGCGCCCGGTCGGCCATGCCTGTATTTTCAACGGCACCGGCGAGCGTTTCCGCAACGGGCCGTGGGGCATTTTCGGCGGCGCGGCCGGCCGGCCGGGGCGCTTCGTGCTCAAGACGAAGGGCGGCGACACGCAGCTCGAGAACAAACCGGCGGGCGTACGCGTCACGCCCGACGCCGCGGTGATGGTGGAGACGCCGGGCGCCGGCGGCTACGGCCCGGCGGCCGAGCGCAGCGCCGAGGCCATCGCGCGCGATATCGCCGGCGGCAAGTTCAGCGCCGCCTATCGCCAGCGGCATTACGGGCGATAAGAATCCGCCTCTACTCAGCCGCGCGGGCGAAGGCGGGGCGCAGGGTTTCGTAGGCGGTGGCGGCGAGTTGCTGCTTTAATGCGGCCTGCTCGGCGAGGTTGAGCGCACGCAGCGGCAAGAGCGGTTGACGCCAGCTTGCATCGCCCGAGAGATCGGCGAGGGCCCAGCGCACCGCGGCGATCAGCGGCTGGTTCGCCAAGGCGGCGCGGATCGCAACCGCTTTGGCGAGATTGTCCGCCGCCGCCGGCGTTCCGGCTTGAAGAAAGGCGGCGCCGGCAAAGGGGCCGGTCACGTTCGCCGTCGCCGAAATACAGCCGGCGAAACGCAATTCCTTGGCCTTCGCCAAGGCGCCCTCGGCGCTGGGAAACACGGCGAGCTTCGGCATGCGCCGCGCAAGCTCGGCGGCGTAGGCGAGATCGCCCGAACTGTCCTTGACGCCGAGCACGGTTTCAGGGTGCCGGTTGTGCACGGCTTCCACGGCTTCGACCGTGTAAGGCACGCCCGACAGCGCCGGATAGTGATAAAGATAGAGCCGGAGTTCGCGCTTGCCCGCGGCCTGGATGACGGCCTCGACATAGGCCGCGACGCTCTCGGCATCGATGTTCTTGTAATAAAACGGCGGCAACAACAACGCGCCGGCGAAACCGAGATCGCGCGCCGCCGACGTGATCTGCGCCGCGTCGGGCAGATTGGCGGCGCCGGTGCCGGCCATGAAGCGCGCCAAGGGCAGGCCCGATTTGGCGACCGCCGTCATGGCCGCGATGCGCTGGCCGGCCGAGAACGACGTGGCCTCGCCGGTGGTGCCGAGAAGGTTGATGCCGTCGCAGCCCGAGGTCAGCAGGCGCCGGCAATGGGCGATGAGCTTGTCGTGATCGATCGCGCCATCGGGCCGGAGCGGCGTGACGGCGGCGGCAATGACGCCGGAAATGGGTGAGCCGGGCATGAGGTTCCGTTTCAGTTGCGCGGCGAGTGTGTTGCCAAGGAGTATCGCCGGTCAAGCGGCACGGCGCCCACGATCTTCGGATCATGACCGGCGGCTTTCCGCTGGATCGCGGCGGCATGCCGGCAGTATGAAGAGAAAGGTTCGAGCCTGTTCCTTGTCGATGGGCGTACTCCAAACCAACGAGGACGGCTGGTAGGCTCGTCGTCGAACCGAAGATCGCGAAGACGCTCGGCCTTGCGGTGCCGCCGCTGATGCTTATCATCGGCGGTAAGGTGATCGAATGAGACGACGCGAGTTCATCACGCTTGTCGGGAGTGCTACCGCCGCCTGGCCGCGGTCGCTCGGCGCCCAGCAGCCCGCCAGGCCCGTGATCGGCTACCTCAGCTTCGCCCCGATCGATGCGCGCCCGCATTATTTCGCCGCGTTCCGCAAAGGCCTCGATGCAGAGGGCTTCGTCGAGGGGCAAAACGTGACGATTGTGTACCGCGATGCCGGCGGCAGGACCGAGCGATTGCCGGAGCTCGCCGCCGATCTCGTCCGCCGTAATGTCGCGGTAATTGCCGCAAGCGGCGGGCCGCCCGCAGCGCTCGCCGCCAAGCGCGCGACCCAAGCCATTCCGATCGTGTTCACCAGCGCCGCGGACCCCGTGCAGATCGGTTTGGTATCGAGCTTCAATCGGCCAGGTGGCAATCTCACGGGCGTCTACTTCATGGTCGCCGAGCTGGTGGCCAAGCGGCTGGCGCTGTTGCACGAGCTCGCGCCCCGGATCAAGCGCGTCGCGGTGCTGGTCAATCCGGCCGATGCGTCAACTTTCGGGCCGACCGTGCGGAGCGCGGCCGTCGCCGGCCGTGCGCTGGGTCTCGACATCCAGGTCTTCAACGCCAGCACCAGCGGCGAGATCGACGTAGCGTTCGCTGCCTTGATGAGCTGGCGGCCCGATGCCCTGTTCGTCGGTCCCGGCGCGTTCTTCCTCAACCAGCGCGCGCAACTCGTGACCCTGGCGGCGCGCCATGCGCTTCCTGCATCGTACTCCAGTCGCGATTATGTCGAGGCCGGCGGCCTGATGAGCTACGGACCCGACATCGCGGACGGCTATCGCCAGGCCGGCGTCTACGTCGGCCGCATCCTCAAGGGCGAGAAGCCCGGCGACCTGCCGGTCGTGCAGCCGACCAAGTACGAGCTCGTCATCAACCTCAAGACCGCGAAGGCGCTCGGCCTCGCGGTTCCACCGCTCATGCTCGAATTGGCGGACCAGGTAATCGAATGATGGGGCGGAACGCGCGCAACGCCGATGCGCATTGCGCGTCACATGCGGCCGAGCCCCGCCGCCTTGCGCAAGGCCCGGTTGACGCGCACCTGCCAGCCCGGTCCGCGCATGCGGAAATGCGCCAGCACATCACGGTCGAGGCGCAGCGACACGAGCTGCTTGGTGGGAGCCTTCTGTGGCCCGCGCATGCGTCGCACGAGCGCCGGCGCGACCTCGATAGCGGGGCGGAACCCCTTGGCAAAAGCGTCGTCGATGGGCGGATTGTCGCGGTCGCGCGCGGCCCCGGCCGCGATCGCGGCATCCTCCGCATCCGACGTCTTTTCGATCGACTCGATGGCCCGCGCGCGGGCACGCCGCCACAGCTTCTCATCGCGTTTCTTCGACATACTGCTTGCGCTCCTTCTTCGTCGCCTTGCGCAGGCTGATGATCCGGACGGCGTCGCTGCGGCGGGTGAAGACCAGCACGTGAAGTGCGTCGCCGATGAAGCCTTTCGCGATCTCGCGCACTTCGCCATAGTCCTCGCGATCGTCAACTCGAACGGTCGCGGTGTCCCATTCGAAGCTCTCCGCCGCCGACAAATCGATCCGATGGTGACGCCGGTTGATCCGATTCTTGTCCGCGTCCCATTCGATGTTGTCGGCCATCATGATTGCCAATCTAACGTCAAATCATAGTCGCGTCCGGGGCCGATGTCAAGCAAATTGTAGCTACGATCAGAATGCATGACGCGAGCAGAAGCGGCAATTCAATTGCGGCTTGCGCGCCGGATGCAGTCGGGCATCGTCACGGCGCGGGCGCATCCCAAGGGTTGAGGAGCGGCAGCGACAAGGCGGCGAAATCCGCGACGTTGCGCGTCACCAGTATCAGGCCGTGCCGCTCGGCCGTGGCGGCGATCAGGGCATCCGTCGCCTCGATCGGAGACCCCGCCGCCAGCGCGCGCGCGGCCACGCGGCCCCAGTGCAAGCCAAGCTCGGCATCGACCGGCAGGATGCGGCCCTCGAACCGCGCCACGAGCCCCTCCGCGAGCCTAGCCTCGAGCGCGCGTCGCCGCTTGCCGGCGCCGAGCCGTTCGATGCGGAGGCTGATCTCAGCGAGCGTCGCGACGCTCAAATAAATCCGGTCCTCGTCCGCCGCGGCCAGCCACGCCATCACGCGCGGATCGGGTCGCGGCCGGCTTGCCTCCGAAATGACGTTGGTGTCGAGCAAGAAGCCGCCGTCACCCGAGATCGGCATCGCGCAGCTTGCCGTTGATGCGGCCGATCTTGAGACCGGAACGGCGCGGCGGCGAGCGCGCGAGGAAATCGGCAAGCGTTCCTTTGCGTTTCGTCCGGCGCCGCCACTCGACCGCCGAGACCACGACAACCGCGGTCTTGCCGTAGCGGGTGATGGTTTGCGGCGCGCCGGCCAGCGCCCGCTCGATCACGTGGCTGAGCTTGGCCTTGGCCGCAGCGACCGTCCAACGCTCCATGGCGGGATCTCCGAATATGACTATCGTGACTAAGATAGTCATAACCTCCCGAACGATCAAGGCCCGCGCCGGGCGGGCACGCAGAGGATTTCGTCCGGCTCAATGCGGCGTGACCACGAGGCTTGGTTGGGGGACTAGGATTCGAACCTAGACTAACGGGGTCAGAGCCCGCTGTTCTACCGTTAAACTATCCCCCAAGACGCGCTGCCGCGGAATCGGGCGACGGGCGGCATCGGGCGGCGCCTGCATAACACAGGGCGCGCGAACCGAACAAGGCCGTTACAATCGGGCGCCCGGCAAATTGCATTGCCGTGTCGAAGCCGTTACGCTTCCGCCATGCGTCTTATCGGACCTCAAGACAAACATCCCGCAAAAGAACGGAGTCCGCAGCACCCATCGCTCTATGCCGCGCTCGATCTCGGCTCGAACAATTGCCGCTTGTTGATCGCCCAGCCGTCGGGCGACGGCTTTCGGGTCGTCGAGTCGTTTTCGCGCATCGTGCGGCTCGGCGAGGGCATCGCGGCCACGGGGAAGCTCGCGCCCGCAGCGGTCGATCGCGCGATCGAGGCGTTGCGCATATGCGCCGATCGGCTCAAGAAATATCGGCAAATCCGGCTTCGCGCCGTGGCGACCGAAGCGTGCCGTGGCGCCAGCAACGGCGCCGCGTTCGTCGCCCGGGTGCGCAACGAAACCGGCCTGCCGCTGACCATCATCGGCCCCGAGGAGGAGGCGCGGCTGGCGCTGGCCGGCTGCGCTTCGCTGCTGGACGAGTCGGCGCCCCACGCCCTGGTCTTCGATATCGGCGGCGGCAGCACGGAGCTGATTTGGAAGAAGAATTTCCGCAACGCCAACGGCGCCGCGCCGGGCGCCCGCTTGAAGGGCGGCGCCAAGGTGCTGCGATTTCATTCGGTGCCGATCGGCGTGGTGACCATGGCCGAGCGCTATGGCGCCGATCGCATCAGCGAAGCGGAATACGCGGCGATGGTGGATCAAGCTTGCCGCCTGCTCAGCCCCTTCGAAAAGGCCGCGGCGATCGGCAGCGCGATTGCCGCGGGCGAAGTGCAGATGGTGGGCACATCGGGCACGGTCACGACCTTGGCCAGCGTGCATCTCAAGCTCAAGCGTTACAGCCGACTGCGCGTCGACGGCGCCTATCTCGATTTCGAAACGATACGCTCGATCAGCGACGAAATTGCCAAGCTCGGCTACGATGAGCGCGCCGCTTTTCCCTGCATCGGCCCGCAGCGCGCCGATCTCGTGGTCGGCGGCATCGCGATCCTCGACGCGATTTGCCGGTTGTGGCCGGTGGGACGGTTGCGCGTTGCCGATCGCGGCCTGCGCGAAGGCATCCTCAACGAATTGATCGCGCAAGGCGAGCGCCATCGCCGGCGCGACGTTGGCCGATAGGCGAGGGTTCATGGGGAAGCCCGGCGGTCAGGGCAAGCGCGGGTTCAAGGCGCCGCGGCGCGAGGCCGTTCGCCTTAAGAAAGCAAAGAAGCTGTCGCTGAGTTCGCAAATCTGGCTGAAGCGCCAGCTCAACGACCCCTATGTCGCCGAGGCCAAGCGGCTGGGCTATCGCGCGCGTTCGGCCTTCAAGCTCATCGAGCTCGACGATCGCGTGAAGGTGCTGAAGCGCGGTCAACGCGTGGTCGATCTCGGCGCCGCGCCCGGCGGCTGGACGCAGGTTGCCGTCGAGCGGGCCGGGGCCGGCAAGCCCGGCGGCGGCCGCATCGTCGCCATCGACAAGGCCGCGATGGCCGCGATCCCGGGCGCGACGGTTCTCCTGGGCGACATGACCGAGGACGCGGCCGCGGCCGCCGTGCGCGCGGCGCTGGGCGGCGCGGCGGATGTCGTGCTGAGCGATATGTCGCCCGCAACCGTCGGCCATGGTTACACCGATCACCTGCGCATCGTGGCGCTGGTCGAGGCCGCGGCACAATTCGCGCTCGAGAACCTGGCGCCCGGCGGCGCCTTCGTGGCCAAGGTCTTTTCGGGCGGCACGGAGCAGGTCTTGCTCGATCGCTTGAAGCGCGCCTTCGCCACCATCCGCCACGTCAAGCCGGCGGCGAGCCGCAAGGAGTTCGGCGGAGATTTACCTCGTGGCGACGGGATTTCGCGGCAACGCCGACGCCTGAACGGCGGCGATTAACCCGCCGGCAGCGCGGCGATCCGTTGCTTCAATTCGTCGTCGGAGAGTTTGGTGAAATCCTTGTGTACTTCGCCGACAACCGTCTTTTGCGCCCCGTCGTTCAGCGCCGCGCGCAAATCGCCCAGGAATTTCGGCGGCGCGGCCAGGATCAGCCGCTGAAAAGCACGCTTCTCGGCGTGCTCGTTCAGATAGTCCGCGACCTCGTGCGCAAATTTGCGCTTCTCGCGCCGGATCGGGCCGTCGGCGTCGGTGAAGCTGTGGCGCGCCGTCGTGGCGCTTTCCTGCGTCTTGCCGGGCCCCTCGAAGCGGCCATGTTCGTAGGCGCCATCGTGACGGATCGTGGTCACGGTCTCGAATGCCGCGGTCGGCGCCGCCCATCGTTTGATGCGGGCGTGGCCGGCATCGGCGACGCAAATCCAGGTGATCGGCTTGGCTGGCATGGTTCGCACTCGTTGTGGCGACGCCATTAGGGCGCGGCTTCGCGGCGCGGCAAATGATTTGGATCAAGCGCCGGCCCGGGTCAGCGGATTTCTTCGCCCGTCATGCTGCTCAGCAGGTTGGCGGGCAGGCCTTGGCCGCGCAGGGCCTCGAGAATTTCGTGGACGTGCTGCGCGTCGCGAGTCTCGATCACGACATCGAGCTCGGCCATCTTGAGCGGCACGTCGTGGAACAGGCGCTGATGGTAGACCTCGACGATGTTGCCGCCGGCCTCGCCGATCAGATTGGCGACGCGGCCGAGGAGGCCGGGCTGGTCGGTGATGTCGACGCGGATGCGCACCAGGCGGCCGGAGCGGACGAGGCCGCGCATCAGGATCGCGGAGAGCAGCCGCGCATCGATGTTGCCGCCCGAAATCACCACGCCCACGCGCTTGCCGGCGAAGCGCGCGCGATGCGCCAAGAGCGCCGCCAAGCCCGCGGCGCCGGCGCCCTCGACCACGGATTTTTCGATCTCGAGCATCAGCAGCACGGCGTTCTCAAGCGCGTGCTCGTCGACCAGCACGATGTCGCCGACGAGGTCCTTGACGATGACGCGCGTCATCTGGCCCGGCCGCTTGACGGCGATGCCCTCGGCCACGGTGACGCCGCCGGCGCGCGGTTCCTCGCCGCGCAGCACCTGCGACATGGCGGGGTAGAGCGTGGCCTCGACTCCGACGATGTCGATCGTTGGTTTCAGGGCTTTGGCCGCGATCGCGATGCCGGCGATCAAGCCGCCGCCGCCAACCGGCACCACGATAACGTCGAGCGCGGGATCGGCGCCGAGCATTTCGATGCCGATCGAACCTTGGCCGGCGACGATGGCGGGATCGTCATAGGGGTGGACGAAAACCAAGCCGCGGTCCTGGCACAGCCCATTGGCGCGGTCTTGCGCCTCGCTGAGGTCGGCGCCATGCAGCACGACTTCGGCGCCGTGCCGCTTGGTCTGCGCGATCTTGGTGAAGGGCGTGTCCTTCGGCATGACGATGACGGCCGGGAATGCCGAGGCGCTGGGCGTGATAGGCGACGCCTTGGGCGTGATTCCCCGCCGAGCACGCGATGACGCCGGCGCGCCGCTGCGCCGCGTCGAGCTGCAGCAGCTTGTTGAGCGCGCCGCGCTCCTTGAACGAGGCGGTGTATTGCAGGTTTTCGAATTTGAGAACCACGGTGCAGCCGCAAATTTCCGACAGTGTGCGCGACACCAGCAGCGGCGTGCGCGCCACGGCGCCGTCGATGCGCGCCGCCGCGGCGCGAATGTCCTCCATGGCGACCGGCAGCGTCATCGCGCGGGCACCAATTCGATCGTGCCGGCGGCGCCTTTGTCAGCTTCGGCGCGCGTCGGCGCCAGGGTGACGAAACGCACGTCGCGCCAATCGGCGAGCATGTTGCCGTAAAACGGCGAGCGCGGATGGCCGGACGGGCCGGTCGAGACGATGAAGCGCGATTTCGTCAGGTCGTCGAACGTGAAGATCGCGCGAACGCCGGCGCCGTGGCGCGCGGCAAAGGGCGCGCGGCTGTCGCGGATCCGCATGTCGGCGCGATTGATCGTGCGCCCGTCGCCGTCGGCCGGAATGCGCAGCGTGCCGAAATCGCTCATCAGCGGAATAAATGGGAAAATGCGGTGGCGCATCTCGGCGAAATGCTCGGCCCCCCACTGCCACTTGGCGGGATCGCCGCCGTGGCGGCGTTCGATCCAGTCCAGCGTGGCTTCGAGGCTTTCGGCGACGAGATCGTCGCAGCTCCGGCCCGGGCGCTTCGGATCGGCGCAGGCCTCGCGTTTGCGCGTCAGCACGTGCAGCACGATCTCGGGCGCCAGCGCATAATGCTCGGCCGCATGCTCGCCAAGCATGCTGTCGAAGATGCGCCGGCTCAGATTTGCGAGCCACGCCGTGAACAACAGCCCCTCGGGGCGGTCGCGCCGCATGGCGGCGGTCCAGCCGCGCAGCGTCGCCTGGGCCGCCTTGCCGCGCTCGCTCTTGGCCGGCACGGCGAGCAGCAGCGGCAGCAGATCCCGCGCCATCAGCGAAACATGGTCGCCCTGGATGCGCGCGAAATCCTCCCAGCCATGGGTGTTGGTTCCGGTCAACAGCGCCTCGATGCGCGCCGCGCGAAAATGATCGCCCCATTCGCGCGACAGGAAAAACGGATAGTCCCGGTTCACGACGCGATTGTTGGCGTTGACGATGAGGCCCTGCGCCGGATTGTAGAGCTGCGGCAGGCGCTCGAACGGGATGAAACCGGTCCAGCCGTTCTCGCCAGTCCAGCCCGGCAGCGGCACGCTGCCATCGCCGGCTTTGCGGATCGGAATGCGGCCCGGCAGGTAATAGCCGATATTGCCGTCGACATCGGCGTAAACGAAATTCTGCGCCGGCGCCACGTATTTCGACAGCGCCGCGCGAAACTCGTCCCAATTGCGCGCGCGATTGAGATCGAGCAGCGCTTCCGCGGTCCGGTCGCCGGGTTCGAGCCACGCCGCGCGCAGCGCCAGGACTTGGCCCGGCTCCAGCTTGGGCATCTGCTTCGGATCCATCGCATCGTCGATCACCGGCCCGTGCCGCGTCTCGCGCACGGTCATGGTCACGTCGCTGCCGAGGCGGACGCGGATCGTTTCCTTGCGCGTCGCGAAGGGCTTCGGCCCCTCGGGCGTCAGATATTTGCCGGCATCGGCCGGATCGAGTTTCTCGATGAAAAGATCCTCGGCGTCGATATGCGGCGTGGTCAGGCCCCAGGCGATGCGGCCATTGTGGCCGATAATGATGGCGGGAACGCCCGGCACCGTGGCGCCGGACAGAGTGAGTTCCGGCGTCTCGATGCGCACGAGGTACCACAGCGACGGCGCATCGAACGACAAATGCGGATCGTTGGCGAGCAACGGCTTGCCGCTCGCCGTGCGCGTGCCGCTAACCACCCATTGATTGGAGGCGCCGCCGTCGCGCAACGCGCCGGGCAGCATGGCCCAAAACGCATCGGTGCCGAAATCGCCCGGCAGCGCGGCCCGGTCGCGCGTCACCGTCGTCGGCCCATCCTCGGGATAGGGCGGAAAGAACGTTTCGGCGCGCGCGGCACCGGCCCGCTGCACGAGTTGCAGCCGCATCAATTCCTGGCGCCAGCCGGTCGAAAGACCGAGCGCCATGAGCTTGCCCCAGACCAGCGAATCCGCCGGCTGCCACGGCTCCGGCGTTCCGATCAGCAGGAATTCCGGCGGCAAGTCCTCGCGCCGCTGCGCGAGATAGGCGTTCACGCCGGCGGTGTAGGCCACCAGGTTCCGCGTCGCTTCCGGGCCGAGATGGCGCTCGCTGTCTTGCGCCAGACGGTACAGGCCGAGCACGCGCATCAGGCGGTCGAAGCGCACCGAGGAGCTGCCGGCGATTTCCGACATGCGCCCGGCGCCGATGCGGCGTTGCGCTTCCATCTGGAACAGGCGGTCTTGCGCGTGCACGAAGCCGAGCGCGAAGGACGCGTCCTCCATGTTTGCGGCATAGATATGCGGCACGCCCTTGCTGTCGCGCACGATCGAGACCGGCGCCGTGATGCCCTTGATCTCGAAACGCCCGGTGAGCTGGGGCAGCGATGACGGCAGCCAGATTTCCAAGGCCGCCCAGCCGCCGAGGCCCGCCACGACGACGACGGCGGCGAGCCCCAGCGCGATGCGCAGCGTCCAGCGCAACGCGCCGCGCCACCGCCTCATGACATGAACTCGCGCAGGATTTTCTCGCGGTCGCCGTCGAGCTCCGGCGCGCGCGGCCTGGTCTTGGGATCGGGGAAGGCGGAGAGCTTGATCGGGTTGCCGGCAAGGCGCAGCTCGCCGGCGACCGGATCGGTGAAACTCACCACCATGTTGCGCGCAACAACCTGCGGATCGGCCAGCGCGCGATCGACGCTGTTGATCGGCCCGGCCGGCACGCCGGATTTTTCCAGCCGCGCGAGCAAGGCTTCGGTCGTCGCCTCGCGCGTCACCATCTCGATCTCAGCCTTGAGCGCGTCGTGGTGCTTGGTCCGCAGATCGTTGGATACGAACAGCGGATTTTGCACCAGGTCGGGCCGCCCGAGCATGTCGCACAGCTTGACGAACAAAGCTTGGTTGCCGGCGGCGATGACGATATGGCCGTCCTGCGTCGCGAAAGCCTCGAACGGCGTGATCGAGGGGTGGCGCGCGCCGAGCGGGCCGGGGACTTGGCCCGTCGTCACATAGCGCGCGATGGCGTTTTCGAGAATCGCGATCTGGCAATCGAGCATGCCGACATCGATCATCATGCCCTGGCCGGTCTGCGCGCGATGATAAAGCGCGGCGTTGATGCCGATCGCGGTGAAGAGGCCGGCGGTGATATCGCCGACGGAGGTGCCGACCCGCGTCGGCGGCCCGCCCGGATGGCCGGTGATCGACATGACGCCGCCCATGGCTTGGACCACCATGTCGTAGGCCGCGCGTTTGGCGTACGGACCGGTCTGGCCGAAACCCAACGTCGCGGCATAAATCAGCCGCGGATAGCGCTGGTGCAATGCCTCCCAGCCATAGCCAAGCTTGGCCAAAGTGCCGGCGCGATAGTTCTCGATGAGAATGTCGGATTTTGCCATAAGGTGCTCGAATATCGCACAATCTTCTTTATTCTTAAGATCGAGAGCGATGCTTTCCTTGCCGCGGTTGAGCGACATGAAATAGGCCGACTTGCCTTTGAGGAACGGCCCATAGCCGCGCGCATCGTCGCCGCTTCCGGGCGTCTCGATCTTGATCACCCTGGCGCCGAGGTCGACCAGGATCATGGTGCAATAGGGCCCGGCAAGGACGCGGGTCATGTCGAGAACTGTAAGGCCGGTGAGGGGTCCGGCGGCTTTTTCTGTCGGCATGGGCAGGGCTTCAATATCGAGGTTCGCGCGCTTCATAGCCCCTGATCGCGAATGGCACAACCGCGACTGGCGATACGCGGCAACGATCACGCTTCGCGGACCGCGCGAGCCAATATCGCCATCCGTGGGGGCCGGACTCAGGCGCGCCCGTTTCACGGCTGTACGCTTGTGCTCGATGCCGAGCTGGGCCAGGGCGCGGCCGACCTGGGTCGGCGCCGCCCGCGCGATCCTGCCGCCGGCCTTGGCGGTCAGGAAATAGTGGCTGCCGCGATCGGTGTAGAGCGCGCAGAACAGCCCGCGGGCGGCGATCGTCTCAGCCAAGCCCAGGAAGCTCGACGCCGTGCCTTCCTCCTCGACCAGGACGGCCGAATAGATCTCGCTCGTCGCGTCGTCCAGGGTGACCACGAGATCGAGCTGGCGCTCGCTGCCCGGCAGCCAGGCGAAGCGCGAGCCGTCCTGGAACAGCAGCATGCCCGGCAGCGGCCGGCGCGGCCGCTTCTTGCGGTGCGCCGAGCGCCGCTCGGCCGGCCGCACCAAGCCCGCCGCGTGCAGCATCAGCTTGGTCACCGTGTAGCCGAGACGGTAGTTGTGCCGGCGCGTCAGCTGCTCGTGGAAATGCTTGACCGTGTGGTCCGCATAGCGCTCGCGATACAGCCGGCAGACCTCGTCCTTGACCGACGCCGGCGTCCGCTTGCCCGGCCCACATCTAGCATCTATCATAGTTGCCAGAGGTGACCCATGACCCAACGCGTCTCCACCATGGAGGTCCGCGCGCGGATCGGCGACATGCTGAACCGCGTCGCCCTGCGCCACGACGAATTCATCATCGAGCGGAAGGGCAAGCCGCTGGCGGCGCTGGTGCCGCTTGAGCGCCTCGAGCAGATGCGCGCCATCGCCCGCCGTCATGCGCTCGAACGTCATGGCGCGCCAAAAGTCGCGCCCGAAGGGCAGCGCGCTCACCATGGCGCGCCCGAAGGACCGCGCTCTCAACGATGCCCAAGTCGCGGCGTTGGCCGCGGAAGCCCGGCGCCACGCCCGCAAGCGCCCGCGTCGGCGCCCGCGCCGCGCGGCCCGCTCAGCCGGGAAATGAGCCGGCCGCGCGCCGTCCTCGATGCCAACGTCTATGTCAGCGCGCTGCTGCGTCCCGCGGGCCCACCCGGCCGGATCGTCGAGCGCTTGCTGCGCGACGCGGCGTTCGAGCTCGTGGTTTCGCCCCCGATCGCGGCCGAGGTATTGCGCGTGCTCGCCTATCCCAAGCTCCGGCGCTACTATCGCGCCGGCGTCGATCCGCTTCTGTGGTTCGAGGACATTCTTGTGCTTGCCGATTTCGTCTCGGGCGAGCGCGCGATCCCGCGCCTCGCGGCCGATCCCGACGACGACAAATACATCGCCGCCGCCCTCGAAGGTCGCGCGGGCTTCGTCGTGACAGGCGACGCCGCACTATTGGCGGTCGGCGTTTATGAGGATGTGCGCGTCATCGGCCCGCGCGGATTCCTTGGCGTCCTTGGTCCATAGTGGGGCCAATCCTGACACATGCGAAGCCATGTCGAAATCGTCGATGACAATGACCAGCCGCGATCGCGTGCCCAATCCGCATCCGGGCGAGATTCTCCTGGAATTGCAGGGACAAAATACTTAACTCGTACCACCGCGTGTGTCATGCGTATTTAGTCGTCATGTGGCGATTTCAACGGCGGCGCGAATGACGTATTGGACTGCACCCCTCGGGTGAGACACGAAAATTAGGGACAGGTTGCGATGACCGCCATCTGGGGCCGCTGCGCAGCGGCCCCAGACGGCGGCAAGTTTGCTTCGTACGCGGCCGGCGGCCGTAAAGTGGACCCCATCGGTGGGACCACTTTATCTTGCCCCCGATGGTCATAAACCTTAGGGTACGCGCTGGAGAAGCGTTCTCAAATCAGAGTTGCGCGAGGTGGCATGAAGACCAGCGCGCTGAGCTTGGGCCCAAAGGACCTCAGCAGAGCGTTCCTTAGGGACGTAACCAGCCATTACGTGTATTTGCTTCGGCGCCCGGACGGTCGCCCGTTCTATGTTGGCAAAGGCATCGGATACCGTGTTTTTTCGCACGAGATGGAAGCAAGGCATCAGAACGAACACGAACTCAAATGCCCACAAATTGAACGTCATCCGGGCGATTAGGCGTGCTGGCGCGTCTGTCATGTATGAAATCGATCTTCTAACCATGGACGAGGACGCCGCGTACGAACGAGAAGCCGAACTGATTGGAGGCTTCAAGCGGCTCCACGAAGGGGGGCCATTGACCAACTTGCATCCTGGTGGCGGGTCCATCGCTGGCATGGCCCCGATTTCTAGGGAGCGCCACACAGCGACGCTCGGAGGCATTCCGGACGACAATCCTGATAGGGCAACGCTGAATCGGTTTGTGCTTGGCATTGGTAAGATGGGCTCCATTGTCGTAAAGCCGCTGGCACAATTTAGACCGCGACGAACGCAGTCTTGGCCCACGCGAACAATGGGGCCGACATTGCGAACGGCAGTTGCCCTCGTTGCATCTGCGGCCGCAAAAGGGATCATGATGGATGGGCCGTGTCGGATTCCTCGTCGTGTTGAGGTCAATGGAGTGCAGGGATTTGTAGAAAATGGAGTGGCGTGCGGTGTCGTGATGAGTCGGATGGGTACGCTGGTCCCGGCTGACGATGCTGCCGATGAGATTTTTGAGTTGACGGCCGAACAGGCGCGGACCGCGGTTGGAATGGTCGGACTCAGGAAGTGCGTCGATCTGGGTATTTTGCCCCCAAATTTCTTGTCCGCGAAATCGGGCGTATAGGGCGGGCAAGTTACCGCGCTCGGCCGCGGCCTCGACGAGAAGACGATCAAATCAGCGACGCGCCCTCAATTACCGAGCCGAGGAGCGCGCTTGGCCCCCGGCGCCGCGCACCAAGTGCTTGGTCGGCGCCCGAAGACTTGCTAATCTGCGCGCCGTGTCAACCTTGATCAGCGGAGGCGGATCGATGTCCATCATGCAACGGCGGCAATTTCTTGCGGCGGCGGCGGCCGGCGGCGCTTTGGCTTACGCCGGCGGCGCGTTCGGCCAGGCCAAGATCAAGATCGACGAGCGCAGCGTCCTGATCGTGGTCGATGTGCAGAATTGCTTTCTGCCCGGCGGCAGCCTGGCGGTCGCCAAGGGCGAGGAGATCGTTCCGCTCATCAATCGCCTGGCCAAAAGTTTCGCCAATGTCGTGCTGACGCAGGATTGGCACACGGCGGGCCACGTCTCCTTCGCCTCGTCGCATCCCGGCAAGAAGCCGTTCGACATGATCAAGCTGCCCTATGGCGATCAGGTGCTTGTGGCCGGATCATTGCGTGCAAGGCACCGACGGCGCGGCGATCCACAAGGATATCAGCATTCCGCACGCGCAACTCGTGATCCGCAAGGGCTTCCGCAAATCGGTCGATTCCTATTCGGCGTTCCGCGAGGCCGACCGCAAGACCGTGACCGGCCTCGCCGGCTACTTGAAGTCGCGCAACCTCAACCGCGTGTTCGTCACCGGCCTGGCGACCGATTTCTGCGTCGCCTGGACCGCGATGGACGCGCGCGCCGAAGGCTTCGAGACCTTCGTCATCGAGGATGCGGCGCGCGGCATCGATGCCCAGGGCTCGCTCGCCAAGGCCTGGGAGGCGATGAAAAAAGCCGGCGTCAAGCGCGTCAAGTCCGACGAACTGGCGGCCTGACGGCGGGCGGCGCCGTTCTCGGCGCCTGCGTCGCCACGATCACGGCGCCGAGCACGACGGCGCCGCCGATCAGCGCGGCCGCGCTCGGCCTCTCGCCGACGGCGAGCCACACCAGGAACGGGCCGATCACGACTTCCAGTTGCGAGAGCAGGGCGAGTTCGGCGGCCCTGAGATGGCGCGCGCCGAGTACGAAGAGCGTCGAGGGCAGCGCCATCTGCACGACGCCGAGCAGCGCCAGGTAGCGCCAGTCGCCCGGCGGAACCGCACCGATCGCGGCGAAGGGCAGGGCGGCGAGCGCGCAGAACACACCGCCGCAGATCACCGCCGGGATCATGTTGCGCGCGCCGGCGCCGCGCAGGACGACGACGTTGAGCCCGCCCGCGATCGCTACAACCATTGCGAGCATGTTGCCCTCGAAGGCGCCCGTGCCGACATCGCCCGCGGCCATGACGGCGATGCCGGCGAGCGTCGCGGCCAAGGCGAGCCAGATCCGCAAGCTCGGTTTCTCGCCGAGGAGAAACCACGCCAGCAGCGCCGCGATCAGCGGCGCCGCCGCGTAGAACAACATCGTATTCGCCACCGTCGTGCGCGCGATCGCCAGCATGTAGGCGATTTGCATTGCCGCCAGGCAAAGGCCCGAAGCGGGCGCGCGCCAGCCGGCCTGGATGAAGCAGCGAGCGACGGCGCCGCGCTCGCGGATCGCCAGGGCCAGAAGCACGAACGGCGTCGCGATCGCGGCGCGCAAGCACGCGATCGTCCAATCGTCCGGCCGCTCCATCAGGCGAACGAGCGGGCCGCTCAAACTCCAGCACAACGTGGCGCCGACGACGAGTGCGACGCCGATTGGGCGGGAAGGGGGCGCGATTGTCATGAAGCAACGGGTTCTAAGCCAAGCGCCGGCCGCCGGCAATCTTCAGGATCGATTCACGAATTGACAAATTCTTCATGGATTTCACATGAAACATCGGTAGAAGTAGCGATATTTGCAGGAGTTTGCGCGGTGGAGCCGGTTAAGAATTACGTCCTCGGAATGACGGCCGCTCGCGGCTTTCACCGCATCCATTATTCGGAGTGGGGCGACCCGCGCAATTCGCGCGTGTTGATTTGCGTGCACGGATTGACGCGCAACAAACGCGATTTCGACGGGCTGGCTTCGGCTCTGACGGGGCGCTACCGGGTGATCTGCCCCGACGTGGCCGGGCGCGGGGAGAGCGACTGGATCGCCGAGGAGGACTACAACTATACGCAGTATTGCGCTGACATGTCTGCAATCATAGCGAGAAGCGGCGCCGAGCAGGTCGATTGGCTCGGAACCTCGATGGGCGGCATCGTCGGCATGCTGCTGGCGGCTCAGGCGAAGACGCCGATCCGGCGCCTGGTGATCAACGATATCGGGCCCTTCATTCCCAAATCGGCGCTCGAGACGATTTTCGACTATCTCAAGGATTTTCCCGAGTTCGACACGATCGGCGCCGCCGCCGAATATCTGGCGCGCGTCAATGCCGGCTTCGGCCGCCTGTCGCGCGCGCAGTGGGTGTCGCTCGCCGAAACCGGCGCGCGCCGGCGCGACGACGGAAAATATGTCTGGAAATTCGATCCCGCCATCGCCAAAGCCCTGCTCGCCCAGCCCGCCGCCGATGTCGTTCTATGGCCGGTTTGGGACCGCATCCGGGTGCCTGTTATGGTCATGCGCGGCGCCGAGTCGGAACTGCTGCCGGCGGCCGTGGCCGAGGAAATGACCCGGCGAGGACCCAAGGCGCGGCTCACAACCATCGCCGACGCCGGCCACGCCCCGGCGCTGCGCGACCCGGCGCAGATCGCCCTGGTGCGGGACTTTCTGACCGCCCCCGGATCCTAAGACCGTCCCGCAGCGAGCTTAATTGCAGATTCAGCAAGCCTGCGCCATTATCCGGCTCCGCGCCCGCAACGGCGTCTGGAATATGGGAAGCACGGTCGATGGCTCATTCCGAAGAGATGCGCAACGCCCTGGCCAAGGGCTACGAGATCGAAGGCTATCGGATCGAAAGTATCCTGGGCGCCGGCGGTTTCGGCGTCACCTATCTCGCGACCGAACTTTCGATCAACCGCAAGGTCGCGATCAAGGAGTATCTGCCCAACGGCATCGCCATCCGCGGCCGCGACGATGTGTCGGTGCATCCGCTGACCAGCGGGGACAAGGACGACTACCAGTGGGGACTCGACCGCTTCAAGAAGGAAGCCGAAACCCTGGTTTCGTTCCAGCACCCCAATATCGTCATGGTCTTCCGCTTTTTCACCGCCAACGGCACCGCCTATCTCGTCATGGCCTATGTCGACGGCGAGAGCCTATCGGCGATCCTGGAGCGCGCCGGGACCCTCAGCGAAGCCGAGTTGCGCGAGATGCTCGATCCCCTCTTGAGCGGACTTGAGCATGTCCATCGCGCCGGCTTCCTGCATCGCGACATCAAGCCCGGCAACATCTATATCCGGCGCGACGGTTCGCCCGTGCTGCTCGATTTCGGCGCCGCGCGCCTGGCGATGGGCGGCCGCAGCCAGAGCCTGACGTCGATCGTTTCCGCCGGCTATGCGCCGTTCGAACAATACACGACGCGCGGCAATCAGGGACCTTGGAGCGACATCTACGCCCTGGGCGGCGTGCTCTATCGTGCCGCGCTCGGTCAAAGGCCGCCCGACGCGCCGGATCGCATTCGCAACGATCCCTATGTTTCCGCCGTCACGGCCGGCCAGGGCAATTTCAGCCATACGTTCCTCGCCGCGATCGACGCGGCGCTGCAAGTCGACGAGGAGAAGCGGCCGCAAAGCGTCGCCGATTGGCGTCCGCTGTTCGACGGCAAGCCGGCGGCGGCGCAGCCCACCGTCATGGCGCGCAAGCCCGGGCCGCCGCCGGAGCCAACACTGGTGGCCGGCGCCGCGCCGCAAGCGGTCCGCGACCGGACGGCGCCCACCGCGCCGACGGCGCCGCCGCCCGCGCGCCAAGCAGCGGACCAAGCCGACATGCAATGGCCGGCGGTTGCGTCCGAGGGCCGGCGCGGCCGATCAATTCCAGCCGACGAAGGAATTACGCGGCCGCCGCCGCCCGCGCCCCCGCCGCGCCGCGGCCGCGTCATTGCCGAAACCGGCCAAGCGCGCGGCAGTTCGGCCAAGTGGTTCGTCATTATCGGGCTGTCCGCCTTCGCGATCGCTGGCGCGGCCGCCGGCGGCTATTTCATCGTCGACAGCCAGCGCAAGTCCGAGCTGGAAAAGCGCGCCGCCGATGCGCGCAACGCCCTGGCGCGGGCGAGCAGCGCGATCGACAGCGGAAAATTCGAGGACGCCGAGCGCGAGATCGCCGAGGCCGAAAAAATGGCGCCCAAAATGCCCGAAGTCGGCGACATGCGCGCCAAGCTCGAGCAGGAACGCGGCAAACGCACGGTGCAGGAGGCGACGGTGCGCGTCCGCCAGCTGATCGGTCAGGCGCGCGAAGCCATGCAGCGCCGCGATTTTGCCGCGGCGGAAAAAGCGCTCAACGACGCCGACGAGCTTGCCAAGCGCCACAATCTCGCTGCCTTCGTCGCCGAAATCGTCCGCGTGCGCACCGAGCTTGCGGCGGCGCGGCGTTTGCCCGATACCTCGTCGGGCACGCCCTCGACATCGGGCGGACCTGTCGCCGGCGCGACCTGGCCGCGCAACGCGGAGATGCGCCGCGCCGTCGATAGCACGATCGTCCGAATAGCGCCGCGCGGATATTGATCGAGGCCGGAATTCCGCCCCTCCCACTGCGGGAATTCCGCGCCCGTTTCCCGTGGTACGGCGGCGATTTGCAAACGCTGCGCAACATGGTCGTGCGATCGCACCCGTCATTTGGCGATGCGCCCGGCGAGCGAACGATCTTTCCGATGGCGGACGGCACCGGCGACGCGCTGATCGGCACTTGGCATCGGCCGGGCGCGCCGGAAAGTTCAACGCTCGTCGTTCTCGTCCACGGAACTCACCGGTTGCGCGGATAGCTTTTACGTGCTTGCAACGGCGCGCCATTTGCTCGATCGCGGGTTCGCCGTGCTCCGCCTCAATTTGCGCGGCGCCGGCGCTTCGGCGGGGCAGTGCGCCGAGCAATATCATGCCGGCCGCTCGGCGGACCTGAGGACCGTCATCGCGTCGCTCGCCCGCGATCACGGCGCCGAACGAATTTTCGCGGTGGGGTATTCGCTCGGCGGCAATCTGCTGTTGAAGCTGCTTGGCGAGGATGGCGCGGCGACGCCGCTCGCCGGCGCTGCCTCGGTATCGGCGCCGCTCGACCTAGCCGCCGCCGCGGCGCGTATGCGCCGGTTGCGCAACCGGATTTATGAAAATTACCTGCTGCGGCGCATGAAGACAGAGGTGCTTGCTTCGCGCGGCGGATTCGCGGGCGGTCTCGCCGATGCGGCGCGCGCGGCAAGCACCATCGTGGAATTCGACGACACCGTCATCGCCCCGCGCTACGGCTTCGCCTCGGCGGTCGATTACTACGCGCGCTGCTCGTCCGCCGGATTTTTACCGAATGTTGCCGTTCCGACGCTGCTCATCCACGCCGAAAACGATCCGTGGATACCGGCCGACGCTTATCGGGCGATTTCGTGGCGCGCGCTGCCCAAGCTCACACCGCTGACTGCGGCCGGCGGCGGCCATGTCGGCTTCCATGCGGCAAATACGCGCATCGCGTGGCACGATCGCGCGATCGCGGCGTATTTCGGCGCCCGTTTGTGACGCGCAGCCGTTGCGTTATTTTTTCGTCAAATCGTCGTCAAAAATAAGCGAGGTGTTGAATTCGGGGACGTGAATCGCTTCTCTTGATGCGAACCGGACAATTCGCACCATGAGCAGAACGACTGAACCGAACCATCGGCGGCGTTGCGGACGAGCCGAGGTTCGATGCCCCGGCGGCCGAATGAGCGCGCGATGAGCATCGGCCAGCGAGCTGAGCGTCCGAAGCCTTTGCCATCCGCGCCGGTCCTGGAGCTTGTTGACCAGTTCGTGCCATATCGAATGGCGCGAATCGAATTTCGGCTCTCGATCGTCGCCAACGCGATCGCGCGTCGCTTCGGCGTCGCGCGCATCGCGCTCAGGGTGATCGCCGTGCTCGCCAGGCACGAGAAGATGCGGATATCCGCGCTCGCGGAGCGCACGCCGCTTCGGATATCGGCCCTCTCGCGCATACTGACGGATATGGAGCGGCAGGGTCTGGTGGCCCGTGGCCGCGTCGCGCGCGGCGCGGCGTCGGGCGATCAGCGGGCGGTGGCTGTGTCGCTTACCCAAGCGGGGCGCGACTTGGCCGACCGCGTTCATGCATTGTTTCACAAGATCGATTCGCTTCTATTGGCCAACTTCTCCGCCGAAGAGCGGCGGAGCTTGATCGGGCTGCTGCGGCGGTTGGAAGACGGGGCCGCGGTTGTGGAAGTTCAGTTCGCCGCCAAGACGAGACCGCGGCGCAAGCGCTGATGGAGGCCGGCGGCGCACCGCCGATGGTTTCCAAGGAAAGCAATATTTAACATTATCTTCTTGCTATTGGACTCAGATTGCATCCGAGCGAGAATTTTGCACGCGGCTCCGCCCGAGCCGCGGCCACAATCGAATTGGAGTGGCCATGATGAACGACCTCAACGCGATCAACGCCTTCATTCCAAAATTGCGGCGCCATGCGCGCATGTTGGTCGGCCATCGTGAGGTCGCGGACCGGCTGCTGCTGCAAATCATCGGCAAATCGCTCGTGGGCATCGACGCCGCGTCGTCAGGAACGCAGATCACGTTGACCTTGTTTCGCGCTTTCGCGCGCTTGGTCGCCGGAACGAACTGGGCGGCGTTTATTTCGGCGCCGCGGATCGAGCAGCCGAACGCCGGGGCCCCGATTCCGGGGCTCTTGTCCTTGCCGATCTTCCGGCGCCAGGTGCTGTTGCTGGCCGATGTCGAGAAATTCGAACTCGCCGACGTGGCATACATCCTGGAGATCACCGAAGAATCCGCAAGCTGGCACTTGGCGGAAAGCCGCGCCGCGCTCGCGGCGGCCAAGCCCGCTCGGGTCATGATCATCGAAGACGATCCGATCATTTCGATGGACCTTGCCTTCATGGTCGAGGAGGCGGGGCACGAAGTGGTGGCGATCGCTTCGCGCGAGAACGAGGCTGTCGAGCGGGCCGCCACGGCCAAGGCCGACATCATTCTTTCCGACGTTCAATTGAAGGACGGGGGTAACGGTCTCGATGCCGTGCGGCGGATTACCGGTTCGTTCGCCGTCCCGGTGATTTTCATCACGGCGTTTCCGGAGCGGCTGATGACCGGCGATCCGCTGGAGCCGGCATTCGTGATATCGAAACCCTACGATATCGATACGGTGCGCACGGCGCTGCTGCAGACCCTCAGCCTGATGCGCGGCGAGGCGGACGCGATCATCGACGTTGCGGCGTGAGGGCCGCCTCGTGACCGGCGCGATGCTCTCGCAATTGCCGTTTTCGACGCGGATCACGCGTCCGGTCGCCGCCGCGCGGCGCGGCATCGCGCGCGTTTCGCTACGCGGCCGAGTGCTCATCCTGCTGGCATGTTCGATCCTGCCCGCGATCGTTGCCCAGCTCGCCTTCGCCTACCAGGAATTTCGCGACGACGTGCAGCGCGAAGAAGAGCGGATGGTGTTGCTCGCAAGCGCCGCCGCCGGGCGCCTCGATCAGTTCCTGACCGGGACCGAAGGCTTAATGGCCCTGCTCGCCACGCAAGCCGCGACCCTAATGGCGGATCCGGCTATGTGCTCGGCCCGCCTGATGGCGATACAAACGGTGTTTCGCGCGCGGTATGCGACCCTGACTCTGCTCGACCGGAGCGGTGGGGCAATCTGCAGCTCGCGCCTCGACATCGTCGGGCAATCCTTCGCGGATTGGCGGCAATTTCGGACTGCGATCGTGGAGCGCCGCTTCACGTTCGGCGATATTGTGCTGTCCGGGCGGGTGAGCAATCTACCGGTCTTGACCTTGGCGTATCCGGTCACGGCCGCCGACGGATCGGCCACGGCCGTGATCATCGTCAGCCTTCGCCTTGAATATCTCGGTACGCTCACGGAAACAGGGCTGCATCAGGCCAATATGGTCACGGCGCTGGTGGATCGCCAGGGCACCGGGTGGTCGAGCCGGCGCGGGTCGCTCGCACACCTGCCGCCGCCGGCCGCGCTGACGGCGTCGCTCGCGCGCGCGACCGTCAATTTCAGTCATCGCTTCGAGGATGGCCGCTCATATTCGTACTTCGCAACTCCCTTGGTCCGCGAAGCGGGGCTTCATCTCGTGCTTGGCGCGCCGAGCGGGACCTTGCATGGGCATTTGCTGTCGAAGCTCGGCTACGAGATCGTCTTCATGCTGATCTTCTGCCCACTGGCGCTCGGCGGCATGTATGTCGCGACCAAGCAATTCGTTTTGAGGCCGCTCGGGCAATTGCAGGCGGCGATCGTCAGCTATCGGCCGGGCGCCCGCGTCGGCTACCACGCGGCTGCCGGCGCGCCGCCCGAATTCGTGCGGATCGGCGATGCATTCTCAGCGCTAGCCGATGCCGTCGCGGACCTGCACGAGAAGCAGGGCGCATTGCTGGCGCAGCGCGAGCTCATGATCCGCGAGGTCCACCATCGCATCAAGAACAACCTGCAACAGGTTTCGAGCCTGCTGAGGCTCCAGGCGCGTCGCACGGTCGATCCCACGGCGAAAAGCCACTTGATCGGCGCGCAGACGCGCATTCACGTCATCGGCGCGGTGCATGGCCAGCTCTACGCGCGAGAGCCGTCGGCCCTGGTCGAAGTCGGCGGCCTCATCGCGTCGATCGCGACGCAGGTGCACAATTCATCGGCGCCGCGCGACCGGGTGCGGCTCGTGTGCGCGGTGGAGTCGCTGATGTTGCCGTCGGAATACAGCGTCTCGCTCTGCCTGGTCGTCACCGAATGCCTGACCAATTCCTACAAATACGCGTTTCCCGACAATCGCCGCGGCACGGTGACGGTGCGGCTCGCCAAAGCCGAAGAGCCGGGACATATGCGGCTTGAGGTGAACGACGACGGCATCGGCTTGCCGGCGGTCGAAGTCCAGAACGTCGAGCCGGGATTCGGCGCCATGCTGGTGCGCGCGCTGGCCCGTCAGCTCGATGGCAAGATCGAGATCACGACCGGCCACGGCGCGGGGCTCGCGGTCACATTTCCAATTCCAGCCGGCGCGAAGACGTGATGGTTTTCCTCCGGTTTTGGACGCTTGGCGGGCTCCCGACAATTCGTGGCTGAAGAGCCTATTTCAGCCGCTTGGCAGGGCCTACGATGCGCACAGGCCTATTGCAGCCGCTGGCTCACAAGATTTCACCGCGCCCGGGGCGGCCAATCGCATTCGATCGGAGCCGGCGCTACCCGCGCTGCAGCACCCGCGCCGCCGCCGGCGCGAAGTAGGTCAGGATTCCGTCGGCCCCGGCGCGCTTGAAGGCGAGGAGGGATTCCATCATGGCGCGTTCGCCGTCGAGCCAGCCATTCTGGGCCGCGGCCTGGATCATGGCGTATTCGCCGCTGACCTGATAGGCGAAAGTCGGCACGCCGAACGCGTCCTTCACGCGCCGCACGATATCGAGATAAGGCAATCCAGGCTTGACCATGACCATATCGGCGCCTTCGGCGATATCGAGTGCGACCTCGCGCAACGCCTCGTCGCTGTTGGCTGGGTCCATCTGGTATGTCTTCTTGTCGCCCTTGAGCGCGACCGACGAGCCGACGGCGTCGCGGAACGGGCCATAGAAGGCCGAGGCGTATTTCGCCGAATAGGCCATGATGCGCACAGCGTCAAAGCCCTCGGCGTCGAGGCCGGCGCGAATGGCGCCGACGCGGCCGTCCATCATGTCCGACGGGGCGATGATGTCGCAGCCGGCGCGCGACTGGTTGAGCGCTTGCTGGACCAGAATTGCAACAGTCTCGTCGTTGGCCACGTAGCCCTCCCGGATCACGCCGTCATGGCCGTGCGTGGTGTAAGGATCGAGCGCCACGTCGCAGAGCACGCCGATCTTGGCGCCGCTTTGCTTGATCGCGCGGATGGCGCGGCACACGAGATTGTCGGGATTGAGCGCCTCGGCCCCGTCGTCGTCCTTGCGCGCGGCGGGCGTGTAGGGAAAGAGCGCAAGGCACGGAATGCCGAGCGCCGCCGCTTCCTTCGCCGCCGCGGCGGCGAGATCGACCGAGAGCCGCTCGACGCCCGGCATCGAAGCAATGGGTTCGCGCCGGCCGCTCCCTTCGGAGACGAAGATCGGCCAGATCAAATCATCGGCCGTCAGCGCGTTTTCGCGCACCATGCGGCGCGTCCACTCGTCGCGCCGGTTGCGCCGCATGCGGGTGCGGGGGTAGGCGCCAAGCCGGCCGGCGCCAAGGATCGGGTTGCGTTGCGTCGGATCGATCGGCTTGTTCATGACGGCTGGCCCTTTGCGCGGCGCGCGTGCGTCCACCGGCCGAAACTTAGTATCGCGGCCCGGCGGAGGTAAATAGACGCGCGTGCCGCCGGCCGCCAGCAGCCGAGGGAATTAGCGCCTGAGCCGCGTCACGGCTTTCTTGGCCGCGACGCCGATTTCATTGTCCTTTTCCTGCTCGATCAGGCGTTCGAGCAGCGGCCAGACTTTCGGATCGGTGCGGCAATTGCGGACCACGGCCTCGATCGCGTCGAGGCGCATCTGCGTGTCCGTCGAGCGCAGCGCCACGTGATAGATCAAGTCGCGGGTATCTTGGGTGCGGGCGTTGTTCTCGGCCGCCGCCTTGAACACGAGGCGCTGGGTTTCGAGATTGGGCGTCGATGTGGCGATGCGCCGGATGATGCGCCAGGTCTCGGCCTCGTGGCCGGAGGCTTCGATCAAGGCGATGACGCAATGATGCTGCGCCGGATGCTCCAGATCCTGCTCGGCGCGCTGACGCAGGAAATCGCGGACTTCGAGCTTCTTGCCGCAATGCTTGGCGAGCTGCGCGTAAGCGGCGGCGCGGCACGTTGGATCGGGATCGTCCAGCGCACGGCTTATGACGAAGTGGAGCAAGGTCGGCGAACGGTCGCCGGCTTCGGCCAGGAGTTCGAGCAGATGCCGCCGGATTGCCGGATCGGGATCGTCGCTGGCCCGCTCGGCGACGAAGCTCATCGCGTCCTTGCTGAGCCGGCAGGATTTGAACAGCGCCGCGATCGTATCGGCGCGCAGGGCGAGCCAGTCGTAGCGTTCGCCGGCCGCCGTCGCGCTCGGCCGGGGTTCGTCTCGGTCGGCGCGATCGTCCGAGGCGACGAGGCGGGGCCGCACCTTGATTTCCTCCTCGGCCAGGGCCCAGCTCTTGGCGAGGCGCATGGTGTCAGCGTCTTCCGCGTCGTGATGCAACAGCGCTTCCATGGCCGCAAAGGCGGCGGCACGGTCGCGGTCGCCGGCGGCGCGCTGGCGGAGAAAGCGTTTGATGTCGGGGTCGGCCGGTTTGGCGGCGCCGAGCGACTTCAGCGCGCTCACGCGTTCGGCGACCTCGGCGGCGGACGAGGCGTGTTGGCGCAGGGCGTCGATATCGGCTTGCGGATTTTGGATCACGGTTCCACGCGGCTTTGTCTGCCGCGAGAGAACACCTTTTAAGTAAACAGAAGGTTTATGGCCGCGCGGATGCAGTCCCAGAACGCTACAGCGCGGAAATGAGGTCGATCGCATTGACGATGAAGCCGAGCCATCCAAGAACGACGATAATTTGAACGACGGTCGCCCAGCCCATTCGTCCGGTGTGCCGCTTGCAATTGGCCGCGCTGCGCCACATGCCGACCAATTGCCAAATTCCGACAACCGATCCGACGATCATCGCGAACGCGAAAAAGCCCACCGCGCCGTCCGGTATTCGGCCTTGGCCGATATCGGCGGCGCTGAACAGCGCGAAAAACAGAATCATGACGATCGCGCCGATCGCCATCGAAGTCACGACGTAGTTGAGCCAAAAACTGCGCGGCAGCGAATGTTCGCCCTGCCAATGGCCGGCGATGTAGGAGCCCTCCATGCGCGGCCATTCAGGCTCTTCGTCGTCTTGCGGATTGTACATAAGGATCGCGCCCTCCAAGGAAGCGGCGGACAGTAGCGCCGCCGGGCTCCGCGCGGCCAGCGGATTTCGAAAACCGCGTGATTGACGTTGACGTAAACGTCAATCCGTGGCAAACAGGCGCGGCGCCGGCGCGGCTGAGGTCTGACACTCGCTGCCGCCATGCTATGCTGGCCCGGCGCCTGGGGAGATCGGCATGCCCGACGACAGCAAGGTTTCGCTCGACGGCCAAAAGCCCATGGCCTACCGGCCCAAGCATCGCCTGCGCTTCGTCACCGCGGCGGCGCTGTTCGACGGCCACGATGCCGCGATCAACATCATGCGCCGCATCCTGCAAGCCGGCGGCGCCGAGGTCATCCATCTCGGCCACAATCGTTCGGTCGACGAGGTCGTCAACGCCGCGATCCAGGAAGACGCCCACGCGATCGCGATTTCGTCCTATCAGGGCGGCCACGTCGAGTATTTCAAATACATGGTCGACATGCTGCGCGCCCGCGGCGCCGGCGCGATCCGCGTCTTCGGCGGCGGCGGCGGCACGATCGTGCCGGAGGAAATGCGCGAATTGCACGATTGCGGCGTGACGCGCATCTACTCGCCGCATGACGGCCAGGCGATGGGCCTGCAAGGCATGATCGCCGACATGCTGCGGCGCGCCGATTACGACGTGGCGGATGGGCCAGCGCCGGACATCGCCGCGCTCGCCACGGACAAGAAGCGCGAAGTGGCGCGACTTATCACCTTGACCGAAGCGGGCCGTCTCGGCGACGCGGCGGCGAGCGCGCTCAAGACCAAGGCGGCGCAGTCCAAGGCGCCGGTCGTCGGCATCACGGGCACCGGCGGCGCCGGCAAATCCTCGCTCACCGACGAACTGGTGCGGCGTTTCCGGCTCGACCGGCCCGAACTCAAGATCGCCGTGATCGCCGTCGATCCGAGCCGGCGAAAATCCGGCGGCGCCTTGTTGGGCGACCGCATCCGCATGAACTCGATCGAGCACGCCAATGTCTATATGCGCTCGCTCGGCACGCGCGAATCGGGCTCGGAGATTTCGGCGGCGCTGCCCGGCGCCATCGCTTCGTGCAAGGCCGCGGGCTACGACATCGTCATCGTCGAAACCTCGGGCATCGGCCAGGGCGATGCCGGCATCGTGCCCCATGTCGACGTGTCGCTCTATGTGATGACGCCCGAATACGGCGCCGCGAGTCAGCTCGAAAAGATCGACATGCTCGATTTCGCCGACATCGTCGCGATCAACAAATTCGACCGGCGCGGCGGCAAAGACGCGCTGCGCGACGTCGCCAAGCAGATGCAGCGCAACCGCGAAGCCTTTGCCAAGCGGCCCGACGCCATGCCGGTCTACGGCACGATCGCCTCGCGCTTCAACGACGACGGCGTGACCGCGCTGTATCAGGGCCTGCTCGGTGTGCTGCGCGACAAGAAACTCGCGCACTGGGAGAGCGGCTGGCCCGCGACCGATCGGCGCCACTCCTCGGCCGAGCGCGCCATCGTGCCCGCCGAGCGCAACCGCTATCTCGCCGAGATCGCCGACACGGTGCGCGGCCATCACAAATGGGCCGAGAGCCAGGCCAAAATCGCGCAAGAGCGCCAGCGCCTGGCGGACAGCAAGCGCCTGCTCGGCGCCGATGCGCCGGCCAAGCTCGACGCGCTGCTCGCGGAGCGCGACGCCAAGCTCGATCCGCGCGCCAAAAAGCTCATCGAGCTGTGGCCCAAGCTGCGGGCGAGCTACAGCGGCGACGAATATGTGGTGAAGATCCGCGACCGCGAAATCCGCTATGCGCTGAAGTACAAATCGCTGTCCGGCACCATGGTGCCGAAAGTCTGCGTGCCGCGCTACGAGGATCACGGCGATCTGCTGCGCTGGATGCTGCGCGAGAACGTGCCCGGCAGCTTTCCCTACACGGCCGGCGTCTTCGCCTTCAAGCGCGAGAACGAGGACCCGACGCGCATGTTCGCGGGCGAGGGCGACCCTTTCCGCACCAACAAGCGCTTCCACTATCTTTCGCAGCACAGCGCGGCCAAGCGCCTGTCGACCGCGTTCGATTCGGTGACGCTGTACGGCTGGGACCCGGACGAGCGGCCCGACATCTACGGCAAGGTCGGCACCTCGGGCGTGTCGATCGCGACGCTCGACGACATGAAGGCGCTGTATGACGGCTTCGACCTGACCAGCCCCGCGACCTCGGTGTCGATGACGATCAACGGCCCGGCGCCGACGATCCTGGCCTTTTTCCTCAACACGGCGATCGACCAGAACCTGGCGAAGTTCGAGCGCGACAACGGTCGGCTGCCGACCGACGAGGAAATCGCCAAGATCCGCGCCTGGACGCTCGAAAACGTGCGCGGCACGGTTCAGGCCGACATCCTCAAGGAGGATCAAGGCCAAAACACGTGCATTTTCTCGACCGAATTCTCGCTGAAAATGATGGGCGACATCCAGGAATGGTTCGTCCACAACCGGGTGCGCAATTTCTATTCGGTGTCGATCTCGGGCTATCACATCGCCGAAGCCGGGGCCAACCCGATCACGCAATTGGCGCTCACGCTTTCGAACGGCTTCACCTTCGTCGAGGCCTATCTCGCGCGCGGCATGACCGTCGACGATTTCGCGCAGAACCTGTCGTTCTTCTTCTCGAACGGCATGGACCCGGAATATTCGGTGCTCGGCCGCGTCGCGCGCCGCATCTGGGCGGTGGCGCTGCGCGAGAAATACGGCGCCAACGAGCGCAGCCAGAAGTTGAAATATCACATCCAGACCTCGGGCCGCTCGCTGCACGCCCAGGAGTTCGATTTCAACGATATCCGCACCACGCTGCAGGCGCTCATCGCCGTCTACGACAATTGCAACAGCCTGCACACCAACGCCTATGACGAGGCGATCACGACGCCGTCCGAGGACTCGGTGCGGCGCGCGCTTGCCATCCAGCTCGTCATCAACAAGGAATGGGGCCTGGCCAAGAACGAGAACCCGACCCAGGGCGCCTTCATCATCGACGAGCTGACCGATCTGGTCGAGGAAGCGGTGCTCAAGGAATTCGAGCGCCTGTCCGAGCGCAACGGCGTGCTCGGCGCCATGGAGCTGGGCTATCAGCGCGGGCTCATCCAGGAAGAGTCGCTCTATTACGAAACGCGCAAGCACGACGGCACGCTGCCGATCGTCGGCGTCAACACCTTCCTCAATCCCAATCCGCCGCCGGAAAAGACCACGCTGACGCTGATCCGCGGCACCGAGGCGGAGAAGCAATCGCAGCTCAAGCGTTTGCGCGAGTTCCAGGCGAAAAACGCGGCCGAAGCCCCTCTATGGCTCAAGCGCCTGCAGGACGCGGCGTGCAAGAACGAGAACGTCTTCGCCGTCCTCGTCGAAGCGGCGCGCTATTGCTCGCTCGGGCAAATCACGACGGCGCTCTTTGACGTTGGTGGCCAGTACCGGCGCAGCATGTAGCACCGAACTCGTAGGCGCGCGGTCGTCTCAGCGGGCCGCCACTGCCCCCAGGTTGGCGTCATCGATCCAAACAGTTCCCTGGCCGACCACGACCAGGTTCAATGTGACAAGTTTCGGTTGCTGGCCGGCTTTGAGGAAAAAAGGCGCCGTCAGACGCACCCAATCGGTGTCACCGCGGATCGTGCTGTTGAGCCCGCGGCTGAAATAGCTCTTGCCGTCGGGCATTTCGACCCACATTTCGAGATAGGCGGGGCCGGAAAGGGCTTTTGCTTTGGCCCAAGCGCTATAAACATATTGCCCGCCGGCATCCGGCACACGCGGCGCGGGCAGGCGGGCCAGCGTGATCGCCGTGGCGCCGGAACGGTCGTTGCCGGTTTCGATGCGCAGGGCAGGCCGGCCTTCGCGCCGGATTTCGGCATCGGTCGAAGTCTTGGGCCAGACCGCCGCGCTGTTGTCGAGCGGCACGCGCTGCACTTCTTGCGCCGAGGCCGCGCCGATCAAGGCCGGCACAAGGAGCGACGCGACTGTCAAAGCCAAACGGTTCCACATGGTCCAGATCCTCGTCATTTTGGATCGGGCCAGCGTCGTGTTGTTCGATGAAGAAACGGTGAATTCGCGGCGTGAATCCGGATGATCTTCGACGCATGAAAGAGTTGCCCGATGACACGCGCCAATAGTCTCTGTTGAAAGGACGCAATCAGTTCGTCTTCATCCCCACCGCTTTCACCGCCGCCGCCTTGTCCTTGAAATCCTGCTCCAGGCGCTTCACGAAAGCGCCGCGCGGCAGAAAAGCGATCTCCGAGCCGGTGCGCTCGACGAGCTTGGCGAATGCGTCGGACTTGCCGGCCTCGGCGCACGCTTTCTCCACGGCGTCGAGCGCCGTGGCCGGCGTGCCCTTGGGCGCATAGAGGCCGAAGAATCCCGCGGTCGTGGCCGGCAGCCCGAATTCGCCGGAGGTCGGCACGTCGGGCATGAAGCGCGAGCGCTTTTCGGCGGGCACGGCGACAAAGCGCACCGGCTGGCCATAGGTCGAGCCCGGCGTGAGTATGGCGAAATCGAGCGCGCCCGAAGCGAGATCGAGCGGCATCTGCCCGTAGCTCTTGTAGGCGATCGGATTGGCCTCGAACTTCGCCGCCGTTGCCAGCATGTGCATTTGCAGGTGCGGAATCGCGCCGATGCCGGGCACGCCGTAATTCAATTTCTTATTCGTGCGCTTGCGCGCATCGTCCAGCAAGTCGGAAAATTTCGCATAGGGCGATTTTTCGCCAACGGCGATGACGAAGAAATTTTACGCCGCCTGGCAAATCGGCTGCACCTGCTCGAACTTGTAGGGCAGATCATCGCGCAACTGGAGATGCAGCGTCAGGATGCCCTGCGGGCCGAAGAGAATCGTGTAGCCGTCGGGCTTGGCCCGCGCCAGCTCGGTCATCGCGATCGTGCCCGCGGCGCCGTCGCGGTTGAGCACGACCATGGGTTTGCCGAACGTCGCCTGAGCGGATTCGGCGAAGCCGCGCGCGATGATGTCGATGGTGCTGCCGGCGCTATAAGGCACCAGCATCGTCACGGGCTTCTCCGGGTAGGACTGCGCGCCGGCGCTGGAGACAATACAGGCGATGGCGGTCGTAAGTAGGATTCTGCGCATGGCTGCCCACCTTTGGCTGGGTTGGGCCGACAGCTTACGCATTAGCCGCCGTGCCGACAATATTCGCGCCGCCTACGCCGCGAGCAGCGGCTTGACCTTGGGCCAAGCGTCGATGCCTTGGGCGACGAGATCGTCGTCGAAATCGCCGGTGCCGCGCGAGCGGAACGCCGTTATCGCAACGGGCCAGCTCTGGCGCGCCTGCAGGCGGCGATACCAGTCGGCGACACGCGGCCGTGCCGTCCACATCGCGGCGAGGCCGAGTTTGTCGAGCCGCAGCACATAGGGCGCCAGCGCGCATTCTGCGAGGCTGAATGTTTCGCCCGCGAGCCACGGCCCGGCGGCCAACGCTTTTTCCATGTCGGCGAGAACCTTGTCGTAATAGCGCAAGGCTTCGCCGACGAAGGGCGCGTCGATGCCGCGCTCGAATAGCTGGCGCTGGCGCTCGGCGCGCGCGCGATCGGGCAGCTTGGCGAGCCGCGCCTGGAGCGCGGGCAGGCCGTGGATTTGTTTCAGCCGATCGGCAAAGGCCGTGGCGAAACTCACCGTGCCGCAAGCCGCGTGCAGCCCGTCGTCCGGCACCTTGGCCCAGACCCGCATGCGCGCCCGGTCGGCGGGCGCTGTGGGGCGCAGCGGCGGCGTGGGAAAGGCGTCGTCGAGATATTCGAGGATGACGGTCAATTCGACGATCGCCTTGCCGTCATGAACGAGGGCGGGCACGACGCCCTTGGGATGGATCGCAAGATAGGACGGCGCGAGTTGTTCGCCCTTGACCAGATCGACCTCGCGGCTTTCCCAGGCGATGCTTTTTTCGGCTAGCGCGAGACGGACTTTTTGCGCGCAGACCGAAATATTGTGGTGATAGAGTTCGAGCATCGCGCCGCTCACCGCGTCAGCGAGCGGCGTTCCAGCTCCTCGATGCGCCGGCGCGCATCGGCCAATTCGCGGGCCAGGTCGGCGTTGCGCTCGGCCAGCGCCGCGCTGCGCTTTTCCTCATCCAAGGCACGCTTGTTCACAGCCTCGACGGCTTTCGCCGTGGCGGCGAGCTGCGCTTCCATCTGTTGCAGACGGGCGCGCGCCACAGCCGATTGCGCCGGGGGCACGCCGGTGATGATCGGGCCGGCCTCGCCGTCGCCGACGGTCCTCCGGGCCGGCGCCGCCAGATCGGCGAGGCCGCGCGCCAGGCGATCGATGCGCGTCTCTGCGGCCACGATACGATCGGCCGCTGGCGCCGCTTGCTGCTCAATGCGCACGATGCGGCCGGCAGCCGCGACGAAGGCGGCTTCAAGCTTGCGGAAACGCTCGGCGTAGGCCGCTTCCGTCTTGGCGCCGTCGGCTTTGGCGCTGTTGGCAGCCGCGGCGACCCGGCTATCGAGCTCGCCAAGCCGTGCCGCGAGCATGCGTTCGGCTTCGGCAAGGCGCGCCACGGCAACGTCATTGCGCGACTCGGCCGCGGCCAGACGCGCTATCAAGGCGCGTTCGTTGTCGGGATTCGGCGGCGCCGCAACCGGTCGATTTTCCACAGCCTTCAGTCGCGACTCGGCCTCGGCCAGCCGCGCGATCAAGGCGCGTTCGTTGGCCGGATTCGGCGGCGCCGCAATCGGTCGATTTTCCACGGTTTTAAGGCGTGCCTCGTGCGCCGCCAGTTCGCGGCGCAATGTTTCGAGACTGCGCTCGGCGGATTCGCCCGGGCCGGAACGGGTTTCGAGGGCTTGCAAGCGGGCGGACAATTCGCTGACGCTTCGGCTGGCGTTGTCGGTCCGCGCACCGGCGATGTTCACGGTTGCCAAGCGGGTTTCGAGCGTTCCAAACCGGCCGGCCAGTTCGCCCGAGGTCTTGAGCGCGGTCTCCGACGCCGCTTCGGCGCCAGCCACGCGGATTGCGATCGTGCCGATTGCGACCTCAAGCGTCTTGCGCTCGGCCTCGGCGGCTTGCAGGCGCCGATTGGCATCGGCACTTACCGATGTCAAGGTTTCGAGCTTACCCCTGAGCTCGAGAATTTGGCCGTTGATGGCGGTCAACATTTCTTTCTGCTGACCGTCGCAGCCGGCGAGGACGAGCAGACTTGCGCCAAAAAGCGCAGCGGCGGGGACGCGGTACATAGCGAATTTCATCATCGGAAATCTCCGGCAAGCATTGGAGTTCATGCCATGCCGGAGAGTAGGCGCCCAGCGGCAAGCCGCACAAGTCGCCTGAATTGGGGATAGCCCGCTAGGCCGATAGTTCGCGCCGCGCGCCCTTGATCCAGGCTGCTTCCTGGTCGCGGTAGACCGAGGTGGCGCGCGCCGCATTGTCGAGGATCGTCTGGAACAGGCCGCGCGCCTGCTCGGTGCGGCCGAGCGATTTCAATAGCATGGCATAGTAATAGCGCGCGGCCTCGCCCGGGTGGTTGGGCACGATCTCGGCGTAGTAGCCTTCCGCCGCATTGGTCTCGCCAAGAGATTCATGAATGCGGGCGATGGCGAGCTTGATGTCCGCGGTCTTGAAACCGGGGTGCTCGGCAAGCAGCCGGTCGGCCTCAGCCCTGGCGGCGGCCATGTCGCCGGCGGCGAATTCCGCCTTGAGCAGGCCGAATTTCAAGTTTGGATCGGCGGCGTAAGCGCCGACGAGGCAATTCTGATAGAGCCGCCGCGCGTCGTCGGGATGGCCGCGATCGAGACACTCTTCGGCTAACTTCACCTTGTTGTCGTGGCTCCCGCAAGTTTCGACATCGGCGATGCGCTTGGCAAGTTCGGCATCGGGCGCCAGCGCGCGCGAAACATCCTTGAGCGCGGCATCAATCTTGCGTTGTATCTTGTGCGCGCCCGGCGTGTTCGGAATGGCTTCGAACAGCACGTAGCACAAGGCGCCGAGGATCGGGACGGCGATGACGATGTAGATCCAATGTTGCGGCCGGTTCGTCCGCACGATGTGAACGATGCATATAAGGTCGATGACGGCGGCGAGCGCGGCGGCGATGGGCATGGGCGGAAACCCTGCTTGGGCGGAAGTCGATGATCGGACCCGGTCGCTGATAGGGGAATAGGCTTGAGATCGCGTTAATGCTGCCGCATTCACGCTTCCCCCTCGATGAAAAAACTTTCCTTCTCGCGGTTGTCGAGCGCGGCGATTTCGGCGAATCGGCTGTTTGTGGCGCGGAATTCGGCGCGGCGGGAAGTGGCGAAGCCGGCTTTGGTGAAGAGCTCCGCCGCGAAATCGTAGGTGAAGGGCGTGCGCGAATCGCCGTACCAGATGCTTTGCACCACGAGCTTGGCGCCGAGGCTTTGCCAGTCGCCATCGGGCACCAAGAAGTACCCGGCATCGCCTCGGCGGTAGGCCTCGATCGCGCGGTCGAGATCGGGCAGGGCGGCGCGGAACACGCCGCCGGGCTTGAGGACGCGGCGGATTTCGCGCAGGGCGGGCAGCAACACATCGAGCGGCAAATCCTGCAAGACATGGATCGCGACGGCATAATCGAAACTCGCCGCCGCGATCGGCAGGCGGGCGCTGAGATTGGCGACGATATCGACGCCGGGCCGGTGCTTGCGATCGAGATTGGTCCAGCGCGGAGAGGGAAACTTGCCGCAGCCGATATTGAGGCGGCGGTGCGAAGCCTCGACGGCGGTTGGGGTTCGGACCATGCCGGCTCGCTAACGCCTCGGCCGGGCCGTGTCAAACGCGCCCACGCGCGCGCTTGCGAAGCGGGCACGCTTGCCCTTAGCATCGTGCGGCGCCGATCGAAGGAGAGAGCCATGCCGGAAACGCCTGCAAGCATTCGCCGCGACCCAAACTGGACGCGGCGCGCGGCATGTCTGGGTAGCGCGGCGAGCTTGGTTACGGCGCCGTGGGCGCTGGCGCAGCAGGGGGAAAAGAAGGTGGGCGCGAAAGTCTTTCTCGATTACACGCAAGAGGAACTGGATCGCGCCTACGATCAGCGCGCCTGGGCGGCCAACGCACCGGCGGTGATCGCCCGCTATACGACCGCGAGCCAGGCGGTAAAGGCGAAATATAAGTTCCAAACTTTGAGCTACGGTTCGGACCCGGATGAGACTATGGACGTGTTCGCGCCGACCAAGCTGGCCGGCAACGCGGGCGCGCCCGTTCATATCTTCATTCATGGCGGCGCGTGGCGCTTGCTGACCAAGGACGACAGCGCCTTCGCCGCGCCGGCCTTCGTCGAGAACGGCGTCATTTACATCGCGCTCAATTTTTCGGCGATTCCGAAGGTGCGCCTGACCGACATGGCGGATCAATGCCGGCGCGCCATCGCCTGGGTGGCCAAGAATGCGCGCGGCTTCGGCGGCAATGCCGAGCGGATTTATCTATCGGGGCACAGTTCGGGCGGCCATTTGGCCGGCGTCATGCTGACAACGGATTGGGCCAAGCAAGGCGCGCCCGACAACGTCATCAAGGGCGGGCTGGCGGTTTCGGGCATGTACGACATGCGCGCGGTTCTGCTGTCGGCCCGCTCATCTTACGTCAAGATCAGCGCCGACGAGGAAACGGCGCTCTCGGCGTTGCGCAATCTCGACAAAGTGCGCTGCCCGATCGGCGTCGCCTTCGGCGCTGGCGAGAGCCCCGAATTCAAGCGCCACGCCAAATCCTTTGCCGACGCTCTGCGCGGCCAGGGACGCGTTGCGTCCGCGCTCCTGGAAGGCGAAGGCATGAATCACTTCGAAATAATCGAAACCCTTGGCAGACCCGATGGTCTGCTGGGCCGGTTTGCCCTGCAACAAATTGGCCCGGTCGCATAGCGAAGCGACATTTTCGCTCGAGGTGCAGCCGCGAGCGATGCGAGGTGAGATTGGTTAACAAGACATTAACTCTATTGCCGCTTATATGCGGGGATGGACGGAAACATTGGCGTACATAAAGAGAACATAAAGGGATCGAATTTAACTTTCGGTTAATCGCGCGCGAGTTGGACTGGGATGCGTGGCTTTAGCGACGCCCGGCCGTTTCGATTGAGACTTGCCTTGACCCCTTTCTACGCAGCGCCTATGTAGGCGCCGGATTTGCGCTCAGCGCCGTTGCGCAATCTTTTCGAACAATTGCGGCGTCAAGCGCGACTTGCGGCGAACGTAGCTCAGTTGGTTAGAGCATCGGATTGTGATTCCGGGGGTCGCGGGTTCAAATCCCGTCGTTCGCCCCAACCTTCGCGCCAGTCGGCATAGCCCCTCGGCCATACGGAGTGAAGCAATGAGCCCGCCGATCGTCACGGAGCGGCAAGGCCGCATCGCGCGCGTTACGCTGAACCGGCCCGATGCCGGCAACAGGCTGACGATGCCGGCCGTGTTCCAGCTGATGAAGACGTTGTTCGAATCGGGCCATTCCGAAGCCCACGTTATCTTGCTCAAAGCCGAAGGCCGGGACTTCTGCGCCGGCCTCGACGATCCGCCGGGCGCCGATGCGTTCAATGCCCTGACCTTGCGCGAGCAGGTCCTCGAGCCGATCCAGATGCTCTACGCCGCGCTGGGCCGCATTCAAGTGCCGATCGTCGCCGCCGTGCAGGGCGCGGCGACGGGGATCGGCTGCGCGCTCGCCGCCGCCGCCGATATCGTGTTGGCCGCCGACAATGCAAGCTTCGCCCTGCCGGGCATCGAGCGCGACGTTCCGCCGACGCTCGAAATGGCGGCGCTGCTGCAAGTCTTGCCGAAGAAGGCGGTGGCGTGGCTCGCCTATTCCGGCGCGCCGATGGACGCGCCGACCGCGCTCAGCCTCGGCCTGGCGAGCCGCATCGTTCCCGCGTCGGACCTCGCGGCGGCGGCGGAGGCGATGGCGCAGGGCCTGGCGGCGCGCGACCGGTCGACGTTGGCGGGCGCCAAGCAGTTCCTGCGCGTCGCGGCCGGTCTCGACAATGCCGGGGCCGGCGAGCTGGCGGCGAACACGCTCGCGACCGTCATGTCGTCGCGCCAGAAAAAATAGGGGCGCCGCGCGCGGCGCCCCTTGGCTCCGCTCAATACTTCAAGCCGCGTTCCAGCGTCTTCCAACGGCCGTTCTCGACCACGGTCATGATGACTTCGGTCGTGCCCTGGCGCTTGGTCGGGCTGTAGCTGATGACGGGCCCGCCCATGATGCTCTGGAAGTCCTGAACGCTTTCCATCCCCTTGACGAAGGCATCGGTGGTCAGGTTCCTGCCGACCGCCTGCAGCACACGCACGGTGAGCTCGCCGTAACCGTATCCGAGCTGCGCCGGATAGGCCGGATCCTGGCCGTACTTGGCCTTGTAGGCCTCGAAGAACGCCTTCGCCGCGCCGGTCGCGGTATCGGGATAGAGAACTTCCTGCCCCGCCATGACGACGAGGCCATTGGTCGCCCCGCCTTCGGCCGCGGCAACCACGCCTTCATAAGACGCGGTGCTGCCGACGAAGGTGACGGTCCAGCCGAGCTTGCGCGCCGTCGCATAGGGCAGGATCGTGTCGCGCACGATCGTGCCCATCAGCACCAGGTCGCAATTCGCCTCGCGCAGCTTGGTGATGGCGCCGGTGAAGTCGGTGTCGGTCGGCTTGTGGCCCAATTCGGCGGCGATCTTGATGTTCATCGCCTTCGCCTGGTCGCGCGCGCCTTCGAGGACTTCCTGGCCGAAGTCCGTGTCCTGATACATCACGCACGGCGTCTTCGTGCCTTTCTTGTCGACGAAGTACTTCAAGCCGGCGCGCATCTGGTCGTAATAGGTCGAGAGCGTCGCGAATTTGAGTTTGTGAAACGGCTCCGACATCGCCCTGGCGGCGGTGAACGGGCCGACATTGGGCACGTTAAGTTCGAACTGCCGCTGCAGAACGGCATTGTTCATCGGCGTGCCGAGCGCGCCGACCATGAGGAATATCTTGTCGCTGACCAGCAGCTTGGTACCGGCTTGCACAGCGCGCGGCACCTGATAGCCGTGATCCTCGACGATGTAGCGGATTTTGCGTCCATGGATCCCGCCCTTGGCGTTTTCTTCCTCGAAGCGCATGCGGAAGCCGTTGGTCGAGCCGACGCCCCAGGGTGCCACCGGCCCGGTCAGCGAGGTATGGGTGCCGAGGACGATTTCGGTGTCGGCAATGCCCTGGGTCTGCGCGTGGCCCGTGGCGGTGAACGCAAGGGTGAGTGCCGTTCCGGCAACCCAAGATGTCAGCAATGCATGGTGTGTTCTCCTAGTGGCGGATTCGGCCACGGCGACGCCGCGGCATTTGCGGTATTATTGCTCCCGATACATCGACTCGATCAAGTCCTTGTATTTTCGGTTAACGAAACCACGCTTGAGCTTCATGGTCGGCGTCAGTTCCTCGTCTTCGGCGGTCAGGAGCTGGTCGATGAGACGGAATTTTTTGATCAATTCGACGCGCGCGAACTCGCGGTTGACCTTGTCGATCTCGCCCTGAATGAGATCGATAACGGGCTGGGCCCGGCACAGGCTGGCATAATTCGAATAGGGCACGCCGCTGTCCTGGGCGAATTTCGCGACATTGTCGTAGTCGATCATGATCAGCGCGGTCAGAAATTTGCGCCGGTCGCCGATCGCGACCGCGTCCGAAATATAGGGCGAGAATTTGAGCTGATTTTCGATTTCCGACGGCGTGATATTTTTGCCCCCGGCCGTGATAATGATGTCCTTCAGGCGATCGGTGATTTTGACGAAGCCCTCGTTGTCGATGTAGCCGACGTCGCCGGTGTGCAGCCAGCCGTCCTTGACGGTCTCGGCGGTTTTTTCCGGCTGATTGAGATAGCCGAGGAACACGTGCGGGCCGCGCAGCAGGATTTCGCCCTCGGGCGATATTTTAAGCTCGGTGCCGGGCGCCGTCATGCCGACCGTGCCGATTTTCATGCGCCCGCCCGTCGTCGCGGTGGCGACGCCGGTATTCTCTGTCTGGCCGTAGACCTCGAACATGGCGATGCCGAGGGCGCGGTACCATTTGATCAGGTCGGGCGAGATCGGCGCGGCGCCGGAATAGGCCCAGCGCAAGCAGTCCAAGCCGAGCGCGCGCTTGACGTTGCGCAGCACGAAACGATCGACGAGCCACCAGGCGGCGCGGAGCGCGAGCGGCAACGGTCTGCCGTCGGCCAGGGCCTCTGCGCGGCGGGCGCCGATCTTGAGCGCCAGGCCATAGGCAATACGTCCGAACGCCGTCGCCTCCTTCATCACGATCGCGACCCGGGAATAGAATTTTTCCCAGATGCGCGGCACCGCGAACATGATGTCGGGCGAAACCTCGCGCAGGTTTTCGGCGAAAGTTTCCGGGCTCTCGACGAAATTGATCGTCGTGCGGTTGGCGATCGGCCGGAACACCGAGAACGTGCGCTCGGCGATGTGGCAGAGCGGCAGGAAGCACAGCTGGTTGTCGCCGGGTTCGAGCCGGATCATCGTCTGGTTCGAGCTGAGTTGGAACAAGACGTTGCGGTGGCTGATCATGGCGCCCTTGGGCGGCCCGGTCGTGCCCGAGGTGTAGATGAGAATCAAAAGTTCGTTGGGCTCGGCGGCGGCGGCGCGGCGGTCCCAGTCCCCGGGATGCGCGGCGTCATAGGCGCGGCCCAGCTCGTTGAGCGCGTCGAGCGACATGACCGCGTCGTCCTTGAAGTCGCGCAAGCCCTCCATGTCATAGACGATAACTTTTTTCAGCGACGGCATGCGCTCGCGCCCGGTCAGGAACTTGTCGAGCTGCTCCTCGTTTTCGACAAAAAGGAATTTGGCGCGCGAATCGTTGACGATATATTCGACCTGCTTTGCCGCGTCCGTCGGATAAATGCCGCAGGACACGCCGCCGACGCAGATCGCGCCGATATCGGTAAAGATCCATTCCTTGTTGTTCTCGGACAGGATCGCGATGACGTCGCCGCGCGCCAAGCCGAGCGCGACGAGTCCGAGACCGAGATGGCGGACATGACGTCCGTAGTCCGCCCATGAAATCGACTTCCAAACGCCGAGATCCTTCTCGCGCATCGCCACGGTTGCGCTGTGCGCCGCGATGCGATGCCGGAACAGCGCCGGGATCGTGGCTTGTCCCTCGATGAGGATCGGCGGCTGGATCGGTGCGTTCATGCAGGAGCCCTCATTATCGCCACGTCTTCTTGCGCTTCCAGCGCCGCCGGCCGCGCACGCCGTCTTCCTTCATGCCGAGGAAAAATTCCTTCACGTCGTCGCTTTGCTGCAGGCGTTGGCAGCTATCGTCCATCACGATGCGGCCCAATTCGAGCACGTAGCCGTACGACGCGACCTTGAGCGCCATATTGGCGTTCTGCTCGACAAGGAGCATCGTGACACCCTGCTCGCGGTTGAGGCGATCGATGATCGCGAAGATTTCCTGCACCAGCAACGGCGAGAGACCGAGCGACGGCTCGTCGAGCAGCATGACTTTGGGCCGCGCCATCAGGCCGCGGGCGATCACCAGCATCTGCTGCTGGCCGCCAGAGAGATAGGCCGCAGGCTGGTCCCGGCGCTCCTTCAAGATCGGGAAGTAGCCGTAGACCATCTCGATATCGCGCGCGATCTCGCCCCGATCGCGCCGCGCGAAAGCGCCCATGACGAGATTGTCGTATACCGACAGGAATGGAAACACTTCGCGGCCCTCGGGCACATGCGCGATGCCTTGCCGCGCCACCCAATCGGGCTCCTTGCCGCGGATGTCGCGGCCGTCGAACTGGATCGTGCCCTTTTGCGGCGCCATGATGCTGGAAATGGTTTTCAGGATCGTCGTCTTGCCCGCGCCGTTGGCGCCCAGCACGGTGACGATGGCGCCGGCCGGGACATCGAGGCTGATGCCGCGCAGCGCCATGATCGGGCCGTAGAAAGTTTCGATATTGCGCATCGAAAGCAGCGTCTCGGCCATCGTCACGCTCCGAGATAGGCTTTGACGACGTCGGGATGGCGTTGAACCTCAGCCGCCGAACCTTCGGCCAGCATGCGGCCCTGATTCATGGCGAGCACGCGATCCGAAACCCGCGACACGAGACGCATGTCGTGCTCGATCATAAGGACGGTGATCTTGAGGTCGCTCCGGATGTCGTCGATCCAGTTGGCGAGATCGTCGGTCTCCTCGATATTGAGTCCCGAGGCCGGCTCGTCGAGCAGCAATAGCCGGGGCTCGGTTGCCAGGGCACGGCCGAGCTCGACGACCTTGCGCACGCCATAGGGCAGGCTCGCGATCGTTTGGTCGCGGTAATGCTGAAGATCGAGAAATTCGATGACCTCTTCGACCTTGGCGCGGTGCGCGAGCTCGGACTTGACGACGCCTGGCAGGAAGAAGATTTCCGAAAATAGGTCGGTGCGGTTGCGCGAATGACGGCCGACCAGCAAATTGTGCAGCACGGTCGCGTGCTCGAACAGCTCGATGTTCTGGAAGGTGCGCGCGATGCCGAGGACCGCGATGCGGTGCGCGCGGTGGCGCGTAATGTCGGCGCCGGCGAGACGGATCGTGCCGCCGGTGGGGTCGTAGAGGCGGCTGATGAGGTTGAAGACCGTGGTTTTGCCGGCGCCGTTTGGGCCGACAATGGTGTAGACCTCCCCCGGCCGAACCTCGAACGAAACGCCGTCGACCGCGCGCACGCCGCCGAAATTGATCGCGAGATCGCGGACTTCGAGAATTGCGCCGCTCATCGCAGGCGCTCGGTTTTGATATAGCCGCGCTGGCGCTTGAAGGTGGCGCGCCGGTACATGGGGAAGAGCTCGAAATAAAGCCGGATCTTGCGCCAGCGGCCGTAGATGCCGAGCGGCTCGAACAAAATGAACAAGACTAAAATAATGCCGAACACGCCGGGCTCGAGCCCCGGCATCTGGCCGATCTTGGGCGGTAGGTAGTCTTTCACGACCGACAGAAACTGCGGCAGCAGGACGACGACAAAGGCGCCGTAGATCGCGCCGTGCAGCGATCCCATGCCGCCGACGACGATCATCAGCAGCAATTGAATCGATAGGATGATGCCGAAGGCGTCGGGTGCGAGAAACTCGATCTTGTGCCCGAACAGGCCGCCGGCGATGCCGGTGATGAAGGCGCTCAGGCCGAACGCGATAAGCTTGGTTCGCGCGATATTGATGCCCATGCTTTGCGCCGAAACTTCCAAATCGCGGATCGCGACCATGGCCCGGCCGGTCGGACTGCGCAGGATGTTGCGGGCGCCGAGCGCGACGAGGACGAGGATCGCGGCGCAGAGGAAGTAGAACTGCGTGTCGCTCGCGAACTTCCAGCCGAAAATATCGGGCTTGTTCACTTTCATGCCGCGAAATCCGCCGGTCACGACGGTCCATTGGCTGAATATCTGCTCGACGATGACCGAGAAGGCGAGCGTGGCGATTGCAAGGTAGATGCCCGTCATGCGCAGCGCCGGCAGCGCGAAGGCGATGCCGACCGCGGCGGCAATGAAGCCCGCGGCGACGAGCGAGAAAACAAACGGCACGCCGAGTTTGCTGACGAGATAATTGTGCGCGTAAGCGCCGATGCCGAGGAACGCGGCGTGGCCCAGGCTAGCGAGGCCGGTGAAGCCGGTGAGCAGCATCAAGCCGATTCCGGCGATGGCATAGATGAACACGAAGGCGAGATCGGACAGCAAGAGCTGCGGCGCAATCCACGGCAGCACGATGACGGCGAGAAACAGCAGCCCGTACCACAAGACGTGGCCGCCATGCTCGAAGAGGCGGATATCCTGGAGGTAGTTCGTTTTGAAAATATTGCGCATCGCCGGCCGCGTCAGACCTTCTTGCGGTAGATTTGCGCAAACAGGCCTTTCGGCCGGATCACGAGGACGACGAGCATGATGACGTAGGCCGAGACCTCGGGCACGCCCTTTGGAATGAATGTCGAAGCCGACGCGATCGGCTCGACGATGCCGATAATGAGCCCGCCGAGCAGCGCGCCGGGCAGGCTGCCGAAGCCGCCGATGACGGCGGCGGCAAAAGCCTTGAAGCCGACGAAGCCCATTTGCGGATCCACCGTCGTGATCGGCGCCAGCAAGATTCCCGCCGTGGTCGCGATCGCGGCGCTCAGGGCCCAGACCAGCGAAAAAACAAAGCGGACCGGAATGCCCATGTAATAGGCCGCGAGCTGGTTCTGCGAAGCGGCCTGCATGGCGATGCCGATCCGCGTGAAGCGGAAGAAGACGTAAAGCAGGCCGCTGAGGATCACCGTGCCGGCGATGATCGCGATGCTTTCGGCGCCGATGATGGCGCCGCCGATGTCGATCGTTTGCTTGGCGAAGGGATTGGCGAGCGTGCGCGGGTCCTGGCCCCAAATGCCGCCCGCGGTCGAGCGGAAAACGAAGCCGATGGCGATCGTGAGAATCACGATGGCGAATTGCGGCTGGCCGACCGCGGGGCGGATGGCGACGCGTTCCAGGAGATAGCCGAACACGGCCATGATGAGCATGGCGAGCGGCAGCGCGATCCAAAACGAAATGCCGAGATCGGCGATCAAGGTCACGGCGACGAAGGCGCCGACCATCATCAGCTCGCCTTGCGCGAAATTGACTTGCTCGGTCGCCTTGTAGATCAGCACGAAACCGAGGGCGATGAGGCCGTAAACGCAGCCAAGCGCGATGCCCGCGAACAGAATTTGCAGCTCGACGCCGTAGAGAATGCGAAACGCGATCGCGGCGGCCAAGATCAGATGCCACCGCTGCCCGGCTGCGCGCAGCAAAGACCTTGCCTCCATCGAGCGTGCTCTCCCAGTGCCCAGGCTGCTTGTTCGCGCCCGGTTTGCGAGACACAATAAGGTGCCGGTCGATGTTGCGCCAGAGGGCCCAAACGCGGGTGGAAGTCCGAATTGGCTTGCCGATGCCAATTCGATAGGCCTCTTGCAGGGGGAAGGTCCGGCGCGGCATTTCTTGTGCATGTTCGCCGGCGCGATCGACAAAAGGACGGCAATGCCATGACCATCCGTTTCGACAACCGCGTCGCCATCGTCACCGGAGCCGGGAGCGGTTTGGGGCGAAGCCACGCGCTGTTGCTGGCATCGCGCGGCGCCAAGGTGGTGGTCAACGACCTGGGCGCAAGCCTGTCGGGCGGCGGACGGTCGCGCGCGGCGGCAGACGCGGTGGTGGCGGAAATCCGCGCGGCCGGCGGCACGGCGCTGGCCAATCACGACAGCGTCGCCGAACCCGAGGCGGCGGCGCGCATCGTGGCAACCGCGCTCGACGCGTTCGGCGGCGTCGATATTCTCATCAACAATGCCGGCATATTGCGCGACAAGAGCTTCGAGAAAATACCGCTTGAGGATTTCGATTTGGTGCTCAAGGTGCACCTCAACGGCGCCGCCTATGTGACCAAGGCCGCGTGGCCGGCAATGAAGGCGAAGAATTACGGCCGCGTGGTCGTGACGACCTCGGCCGCCGGCCTCTACGGCAATTTCGGCCAGGCGAATTATTCGGCGGCGAAGGCGGGCTTGATCGGCCTGATGCTGGCCCTAAAAGAAGAAGGCATGAAGCACAACATCAAGGTCAACGCCTTGGCGCCGATCGCATACACGCGGATGCTGGCGACGATCATGCCGCCGGCGATGGAGAAAAAGCTCAGCCTCGACGTGCCTTCCGCGGCAGCGGCATTCCTGTGCAGCGAAGCCTGCCCGGTCACCGGGCAGATCCTCGAGGCGGGGGCCGGTCATTTCGCGCTGGCGCGCCTGGTGCGCAGCAAAGGCGTGCACCTCGGCGCCGACGGCATCGCCACGCCCGAAACCGTCGCCGCGCAATGGGCGGCGATCGCCGATCTCAATGGCGCCGTGCCCTATGACAATGCGATGATGGCGGGCAGCGACGCATTTCGCCTCGGCGACTGAAGGAGCGCAAAGAATGGTGGGAATAACCGCGTTCGGCGGCTATGTGCCGCGGCTGCGACTGCAGCGGAAATCGATGGTCGAGGCCAATGCGTGGTTCAATCCGGGCCTCGCCGCCTATGCCAAGGGCGAGCGCGCGATCTGCAATTGGGACGAGGACGCGGTGACGATGGCGGTGGCGGCGGCGCGCGACTGCCTCGGCCCCGCGCCAAGCGGCGCCGCCGGCCCCGACAATCGCCCGGCGCTCGACGCGCTCTATCTCGCCTCGACGACGCTGCCGTTCCAGGACCGGCAATGCGCGACCTTGCTGGGCGCCGCCCTCGGCCTGCCGGCGGCGAGCGAGACACTCGATCTCACGACTTCGCAACGGGCGGGGACGAGCGCGCTCATCGCGGCGCTGAAGCGGCTCGAAGCCGGGCAGGGCCGCATCCTGGTTACGGCGTCGGAGAAGCGTCGCGCCAAGGCGGCCTCGCCGCAGGAGCTGCTGTACGGCGACGGCGCCGCGTCGCTGCTGGTCGAAGCGGGCGACGGCGCCGATGCGGGCATCGTCGCGCGTTTCGTCGCCAGCCATTCGGTCAGCGCCGATTTCGTCGATCACTATCGCGGCGAGGGCGAGCGCTTCGATTATGCCTGGGAGGAGCGCTGGATCCGCGACGAGGGCTATCTCAAGCTCGTGCCCGAGGCGGTGGCGGGCCTGCTCGCCAAGGCCAAGACGGCGCCCGCGGCCATCGCCCATTTCATCCTGCCTTGCGCCTATGGCGGCGTGCCGGCGCTGGCGGCGAAGCGCTGCGGCATTGCCGACGCGGCGGTGCGCGACAATCTGCAGGCGTCGCTCGGCAACACCGGCGCCGCCCATCCGCTCGTGCTCCTCGTTCACACGCTGCAGCACGCCAAGCCGGACGAGAAAATCCTGCTGATCGGTTTCGGCCAGGGCGCGGACGCGCTGCTGTTCGAAACCACGCCCGCGCTCGCAGCACTGCCGCCGCGCAACGGCATTGCCGGCGCGCTCAAGCGCGGCCGCGCCGAGGCGAATTACAACAAATATCTCGCGTTCAACAATCTCGTCGTCCAGGACACCGGCATCCGCGGCGAGATCGACCGGCAGACGCCGCTCTCGATGCTCTACCGCAACCGCGACATGCTGACCGCCTTCATCGGCGGGCGCTGCGCCAAGTGCGGCACGCGGCAATATCCCAAATCGCATCTTTGCGTGAATCCCAATTGCGGCGCGCTCGACACCCAGGAGGATCAGGCCTTCGCCGACACGCCGGCCGCGATCGTCACCTGGTCCGCCGATTGGCTCACCTTCACGCCCGATCCGCCGGCGCAATACGGCATGGTCCAGTTCGAAGGCGGCGGGCGCCTCATGGCCGATTTCACCGACGCCGATCCGGGCAGCTTCGATGTCGGCACGGCGATGACGATGGTGTTCCGCGTCCGCCACGCCGACCCGGCGCGCGGCTTCCGCAAGTATTACTGGAAGGCGGCGCCGGCTGGGGCATGAGGCGGCGCTAGTCCGACCGGACCTCCGCACGCACCGGCCTGACCTTGATTCGCGCGCCTTTTTTTGCGGCACGCGCGAGGTCAAAGTCCATCTGCAGGCCGAGCCAGACTTCCGGGCTGCCGCCGAAGGCGCGTGCCAGCCGTATCGCCATTTCAGCGCTGATGCCGTTCTTGCCGTTGACGAGGTTGCTGAGCGTCAGGCGGGCGACACCAAGCGCCGCTGCGGCTTTGGCGATGCTCAGGCCCAAAGGTTCGTGGCAGTCCTTGAGCACGTGCCGGCCGGGGTGCGGCGGGTTCTTCATGCGCATGATGGCGCGCTCCAGTTTAAAGGCGGGGCCGGCCGGATAGCGGCACGCTACGGAACGACGAGATCGAGCGTCGGGAAGAAGAACGGTAGCGGCCGGCGTCGCAGCTCAGCAGCCGCAAGCCCGCAACAAGCGATAGCCCCGCGTGGCACCGTAGGGGCCGGTCTTAGACCCGCCCCTACCGCGACGACGGGCCAGGCGTGATAGGATGAATTTTTCACGCAAACGAGGCAAGCAATGGCCACCGGCATCAAGGACAAGGTCGCGATTCTCGGCATGGGGTGCTCGAAATTCGGCGAGCGCTGGGACAGCAATCCCGACGACCTCATGGTCGAGGCCTTCACCGAGGCCCTCGCCGATGCCGGCGATCGAGAAAAGCGAGATCGAGGCGGCGTGGCTCGGCACCTGCCTCGACGATATCGGCATCGGCAAATCGGCGTTGCCGCTCGCCATCGCGCTGCGGCTGCCCTACATCCCGGTGACGCGGGTCGAGAATTACTGCGCCACCGGCACCGAGGCGTTTCGCGGCGCGGTCTATGCCGTCGCCTCGGGCGCTTGCGATATCGCGCTCGCGCTGGGCGTCGAGAAGCTCAAGGACACGGGCTATGGCGGCCTGCCGCAGAACATGAACGGCCCGTTCGCCGAATATGTGGTGGGCGAACCAATCGGCGCCGGGATCTTTCGCGCAATTGGGCTCGGCCTACCGCGCCAAGTACAAGCTCGAGCGCAAGGATTTGAAGCGCGCCATGGCCCATGTCTCGGTCAAGAGCCACGCCAACGGCGCCAAGAATCCCAAGGCGCATCTGCAAAAGCCGATCACCGAGGAGCAGGTGCTCAACGCGCCGATGATCGCCGAGCCGCTGGGCCTGTTCGATTGCTGCGGCGTTTCGGACGGCGCCGCCGCCGTGATCGTGACCACGCCCGAGATCGCGAAAGCGCGCGGCAAGAAGGATTTGGTTTCGATCAAGGCGATCCAGCTCGCCGTATCGAACGGCCAGGAGGCGCAGCACAATTCCTGGGACGGCAGCTATTTCATGACGACGCGCAAGGCGGCGACGCGCGCCTATCGCGAGGCCGGCATCGCCAAGCCGCGCGATCAGATCAGCATGATGGAAGTGCATGATTGCTTCTCGATCACCGAGCTGGTGACGATGGAGGATCTGCACATCTCGCCCGAGGGCGGCGCGGTCAAGGACGTGCTCGACGGTTTCTACGATTCGACCGGCAAGCTGCCGTGCCAGATCGACGGCGGCTTGAAGTGCTTCGGCCACCCGATCGGCGCCTCGGGCATCCGCATGCTCTACGAAATGTATCTCCAGCTCCAGGGCCGCGCCGGCGCGCGCCAGCTCGCCAATCCCGTCATCGGTCTCACGCACAATCTCGGCGGTTTTCCGTCGCAGAACGTCAGCGCGATTTCGATCGTCGGGCGGCATGGCGCGTGAAAACCGTCGCCGTCGCCGAATTGGCGAAAAATATCGGCGCCAGCTTCGGGCCGTCCGAGTGGCTCACCGTCGATCAGGCTCGCATCGATAAGTTCGCCGAGGTCACCGGCGACGACCAATGGATCCATGTCGATGTCGCGCGCGCCCAGCGCGAAATGCCGGGCGGCAAGACGATCGCGCATGGCTATCTCACGCTGTCCTTGATTCCCAAGCTGATGCGGCAAGTGCTCAAGATCGAATTCCGCCGCGCGATCAATTACGGCTCGAACAAGGTGCGCTACACGGGCATGGTGCCGGCCGGCGCGCGCGTCCGTCTCTATCAGACGATCAAGGCCGCCGAGCCGGTCGAGCAGGGCGGCATCAGGCTTACTTCGGAATGCAAGATCATGGTCGAGGGCACGGAAAAGCCGGCGCTCATCGCCGAGGTGCTGGCGATTTTTTACGGGTGAGGCGGCACGCCAAAATATTCGCCCATAAATAGCCGTCATCCCGACCGCAGCGCGCGCGCCGAAAAGCGTCGGACGCGCGCGGAGTGGAGGGACCTCGACCGGACAAGCCAAACCGCGCTTGACGGCGCGACGCTCGTCCGCCCGAGGTCCCTCGACGGCGCGCGCTGGCGCGCGCTGGCTCGGGATGACGTCGTTGGGGTACGCAAAATTGTGTCGAAAGATACGTGAACACCGTTGGGCTTCGGCTTGAGCGGCAAAGCATTCTTGGTTATCGCTCGCGCGCCCTGCGCGTGCCGGAGCCGGGCGCCGGGAACGCTTGAAATCTACGCCGTTTTGTTGAACGCGATTTGAACCTCGGCGATCGCGGCGTCGATATGGGCGTTGACGCGCCGCGACGGAATGATCGAGGGATGGGCAAGTTCGCGCTTGGCTTCTTTCAGCCCGTTCAGCGCGCCGGCAAGGTGGCTGCGGCGGCGGGCGTTGAGCGCCGTGTTGTCGGGCTCCGGCGGCTTCTTGGCCGGCGGACTTCCGGGCGGTGTCGTGGAGCCGGGCGGCGGCGGGCGGCGGACGCCGCCGGGTGGCTGTTCTTGCGCCGAAGCGCCGGTAACCGGCAGGAGGGCGACTGCAAACCCGAGAACCGGCAGAACCATATCGCGCCGCCGTAGCGCAGCCTTCTCGTTTCGCTTCATGGCAGTTCTCCTTTGTTCAATCGCCGGGTCGCGTTATCCGTGCATCGTCAGCCCGCCCGAAACGCTGATGACCTGGCCGGTGATGTATCCCGCATCTTCGCTGGCGAGAAAAGCAATGGCGCCGACGATGTCGTCGGGCTGGGCGATGCGGCGCAGCGGGATCGCCTTGGCGAGCGCGTCGTGGACCTTCTTGCCGGCCTCGCCCTCGCCGATGAAATCGTGGAACAGGGCGGTGTCGGTCGGGCCGGGGGCGACCGCGTTGAGCGTGATGTTCGAGCGCGCCATCTCGCGCGCCATGGTTTTCGTGAACGCGATGATGCCGCCCTTGCAGGCGGAATAGACCGCCTCGCCCGACGAGCCGACGCGGCCCGCGTCGGACGCGACATTGACGACGCGGCCGGCGCGTTGCTTGACCATGATCGGCAGCACCGCGTGATGCAGATTGATCGGCCCGCGCAGATTGATCGGCGATCACCTTGTCCCACAGCGCCGGATCGGTTTCGAGAAACAGCGCGAAGCGGTCCCAGCCCGCATTGTTGATGAGCGCGTCGATGCGGCCGGCGGATGCGGCAAAGTTCGCCACCGTGCGCTGCACCGCGGCGTGGTCGGTTATGTCGGTGTCATAAGCGTGCGCCGTGGCGCCGAGCGCGCGGGCGCCGGCGGCGGATTTCTCAGCCGCCGCCAAGTCGCGGTCGATCAGCCCCAGCACGCAGCCTTCCTCTGCCAGGCGCTTGACCAGCGCCGTGCCGATGCCGCCGCCCGCGCCGGTGACGAGAACGGCCTTGCCTTTCAGTCCGCGCATCGCGTGCTCCCGTGCCTTATATCGGCGACTTTTTCGGATAAACCGGCTTGCGCTTCTCCTGGAAGCTGGCGAAACCTTCCTTGGCGTCACCCGTGTTCCAGCCCATGAACTCGAGCGCCAGGGACGCTTCGAAGCTCGGGCCCGCGAGGCGCAGCCAATTGTTGAGCGCGTGCTTGGTGAAACTAATCGCCGTGCGCGCGCCGTTGGCGAGCTTTGCCGCGACCTCGATGCTCTTTTTTTCGAGCTCGGCGTCCTCGACGCAGAGCGAGACCAGGCCGATGCGCTCGGCTTCCTCGCCGGTCAGCGGATCGCAGGTCAGCAGATAATACTTGGCCTTCGCCATGCCGCAGAGCAGTGGCCAGATGATGGCGGCGTGATCGCCGGCAGCGACGCCGAGGCGCGTGTGCCCATCGATGATGCGCGCCGATTTCGCCGCGATGGTGATGTCGCACACCATGCCGGCGGCAAGGCCGGCGCCGACCGCGGCGCCGTTGATCGCCGCGATCGTCGGCTTGCCGCAATTGATCACGTTGTAGACGATGTCGCGCGCCTCCTTCCAAACCTTGAGGCGGTAATCGTTGTCCTTGAAAATATTTTCGATTACCGAGAACTCGGCGCCGGCCGAGAAGGCCTGTTCGCCGCCGCGCAGGATGACGGCGCCGACATCGGGATCCTTGTCGATATCGCGCCAAATTTCCACCAGCTCGGAATGCATGCGCGCGTCGGCGGCATTCATTTTGCTGGCCGGATTGTTCATCGTAACGCGCAGCACGCCCGGCTGGGGCCAATCGAATTTCAGGCGCTGATAGGCGGCATATCGGTCGGACATGGTCTCTCGCTATAGGGGTTCGCGGATCGGGCGGCGCGGCGGCTATTTCTTCTTCGGCGGCGCGGGCGTCGCCGGCGCCTCGGGTGGCGGCGGACAATAGGTCTCTTCGGCGACGCGGCATTTCATGTCGCGGTTTTCCTGATTGATCTCGATGGCGTTGACGACGATCTCGGCGACCTTTTTCTCGCACAGTTGGAGCGCCAAGGTGCGAGCGTCGCCCATGGTGACGGCGCGCGCCAGGCCGCGCACGGCGCGGACATCGGCTTCAAGCGTCTTCGTGCAGGAATAGTAGACGCGCCGCGCCGCGTCGTAGCAATTGTCGTCGACGCGCTGGCGGTAGACCTCGACGCGCGGCGTCGCTAAGGCCGTGGGTACGCGCTTGTCGGAGGTGCCGAACCACTTGGTCCGCATGTTCTCGGCGTCGCGCGGGCGGATATCGCCGATCCAGGCGGCGCCGGTCGCGTCCTTATAGGCCATCATCACCGGCTCGCTGCGCGGGCCGTAGATGCAAAGCTCGCCGACGCCAGAGATGGCCGGCGGATCGTTGGGCGTTGCCGGCGGCGCGGCGACATTGGGCGCCGAGGGCGGGGCTGCCGGCGGCGCCGAGGCGGTTTTGCGCTCGCCGTCGCCGCAGCCGAGCAGCGCGAGCGAGCAGGCGAGGGCGAGACGGACGCGAATTCGTGGCGGCATGACGGAACCTGATCTGGTTGCCCCTATATGCCGTGGCGCGGGCGGGCGCGGCAAGGGTTTGCGCCGCCGCGGGCGGCATCGCAAGATGGCGCATGACCTTGGCCACGAACCGCCACGCATTGTTGACGACGGCCGAAATGTATCGCGCCGATGCGGCGGCGATGGCGGCGGGAATTTCCGGCCCCGCGCTGATGGAAGCGGCGGGCCGCGCCGTGGCCGACATTGTCATTCGGCGCTGGGCCAAGCGGCCGGTGGTCGCCCTATGCGGCCCGGGCAACAATGGCGGCGACGGCTTCGTCGCGGCGCGCCACCTTGCGGATGCGGGCTGGAGCGTGCGCGTTGCCTTGCTCGGCGAGCGCGCGGCGCTCAAGGGCGATGCGGCCTGGGCGGCCGGACGATGGCATGGCGGCATCGTGCCGCTCGGCCGCGACGCGCTCGCCGGCGCCGGTCTTGTCATCGACGCGATTTTCGGCGCCGGCCTCGATCGGCCGCTGGCGGGCGCGGCTGTGGAAGCGATCGCCGCGCTGCGGACAGCGGCCTTGCCGATTATCGCCGTCGATGTGCCGAGCGGGGTATCGGGCGATAGCGGCGCGGTGCTGGGCGACGCGGCGCCGGCGCACACAACAGTGACGTTCTTCCGCCGCAAGCCCGGCCACCTCCTGGTTCCAGGCCGCGACTTGTGCGGCGAGGTCGTTGTCGCCGATATCGGCATCCCCGAGGCGGTCTTGGCCGAAATTCAGCCGCGCAGCGCGGCGAACGATCCCGATTTGTGGCGCGCGGCGCGGCCTCCGCTGCGTTCCGCCGATCACAAATACACGCGCGGCCATGTCGCCGTCGTCGCCGGCGCAATGGCCGGCGCGGCGCAGCTCGCCGCCAGCGCCGCCGCGCATGTCGGAGCCGGCATGGTGACTGTGCTGACGCAGGACGAGCCGGCGATGGAATTCGCAGGTTTGCCGGCCGCCATTATCCGCGGCCCGCTCGGCAAACTCGCCGAATTCGCGCCGGTGCGAAAATTGCGCGCGCTGCTGATCGGCCCGGGCCTCGGCCGCTCGGCGGACGCGCGCCGCGTGACCGAAGACGGTCTCGCCCTCGGCCTTCCACTCGTGCTTGACGCCAATTCGCTCACGGCCTTTGCCGGCGAAGCGCACAGGTCTCGCGCGCCTGCGTCGATCGGAGCTTGTGGTTACGCCGCATGACGGCGAATTCGCCCGGCTTTGGCCCACGATTGCCGGCGACCGCCTGACGCGCGCCCGTGCCGGTGCTGTGGCGCTGGGCGCCGTGGTGGTGCTGAAGGGTGCCGACAGCGTCGTCGCTGCGCCGGACGGCCGCGCCATCGTTAACGGCAATGCGCCGCCTTGGCTCGCGACAGCAGGCGCCGGCGACGTGCTTGCCGGTCTCGTTCTCGGCCTGCTTGGGCAGGGCATGCCGGCCTTCGAGGCCGCAGCGGCCGCGGTTTGGCTGCATGGCGCGGCCGCCACCGCGATCGGTCCCGGCCTTATCGCCGACGATATAGCCGGCGCCTTGCCCCAGCCCTGGTAGCGGCGAAAAAAAGTAAACCGTTAGGTCCCCGCGTTAATCATTTTGCAAGAAAATCGGCAATAAATTCACCCCATAGCCGAAGACCATAAAAAAAGTCGGCGCAAACAATGGGGACTGGAGCAATGGCCGAGAAACGCTCACGACGGCTTTTCGGAAGCCGAAACGAACCCGACACCATCAAGCCCGGCGCTCAATTCATGCGCAAGCGCGACGACCAGACGGTCGAGACCGCCGAGGTGCGCGGCATCTATCTCGATCCGCTCGGCATTCCCCATGTGCGCTACAATTTGCAGATCGCGCATCCGGGCAAGAGCCAGAAGATCTTCCTCGAAGGTCCGCGCGTCCTGGCGCTCGCCGCCTTCGCCGATCATTTCCGCGAGCAAATCTTGGCTGCGACGAGCCCCGTCGCCGCCTAAATTCGCGGCGCGCGGCCGGCGCCATTGGCGACGGCGCCTTGCCCTCGAGCGGGCGGCGACTATATTCGCCGCCATGAACTCCCTCGACATCGCTAAGCCTCCGGGCGAAACCCGCGTCGTCGTCGCCATGTCCGGCGGCGTCGATAGCTCGGTCGTCGCCGCGCTGATGGCGGAGCAGGGCTACGACGTCGTCGGCATCACCTTGCAGCTCTACGACAATGGCGCCGCGATCGGCCGCAAAGGCGCGTGCTGCGCCGGCCAGGACATCCACGATGCCCGCCGCGTCGCCGACCGGCTCGGCATTCCGCACTACGTGCTCGATTACGAATCGCGCTTCCGCCAGGCGGTGATGGAGGATTTCGCCGACACTTATCTTGTCGGGCGCCACGCCGATCCCATGCGTGCGCTGCAATCAGCGCGTCAAGTTCGGCGATCTGCTGGCCACCGCGCGCGAACTCGGCGCCGATGCGCTCGCCACCGGCCACTACGCACGCCGGCTTGCAGGGCCAAACGGGCCGCAATTGCTCCGCGCCGCCGACCCGGCCAAGGACCAGAGCTATTTTCTGTTCGCGACGACGCGCGCGCAGCTCGATCTGTTGCGCTTTCCCCTGGGCGGCATGAGCAAGGAGCAGACCCGCGCCCATGCCACGCGGCTCGATCTGCCCGTCGCCGCCAAGCCCGATAGCCAGGATATCTGCTTCGTGCCGAACGGCTCCTACGTGTCGGTGGTCGAAAAGCTGCGGCCCGGCGCGGCCGAGCCGGGCGACATCGTGCATCTCGACGGCCGCGTGCTGGGCCGGCATCCGGGCATAATCCATTTCACCGTCGGTCAGCGCCGCGGCTTGGGCTTGGTTGCCGGCAGCCATGAGCAGGTTTTCGTCGTGCGGCTCGATGCCGCCGAGCGGCGCGTCATGGTCGGCCCGCGCGCGGCATTGGCGTCGCCCGGTCTGGCCCTGCACGAGCTCAATTGGCTCGGCGACGAGCCATTGGACGATGCCGGCCTCGCGGTCGAGGTCAAGATACGGTCGGCCAGTCCGCTCGCCCCGGCGCGCGTGTTCTCCCGCGGCCCGGGACGCGCCGCCGTCGCTTTCGAAACGCCGCTGGAAGGCGTGGCGCCGGGCCAAGCCTGCGTGCTCTATCGCGACGAGCGCGTGCTGGGCGGCGGCTGGATCCAGCGTCCGGAATCGGATGCGGCAAGCACGGCGGCACGACCGTCAACGGCGCGCATTGACAGCGCCCGAGCCGCCGCCATATAGGCACCTGTCTCAACGATCTCGCGGCGGAGTAGCTCAGCTGGTTAGAGCAGGGGAATCATAATCCCAAGGTCGGGGGTTCAAGTCCCTCCTCCGCTACCAATCATAAATTTGTCCAGCCCGGAGACATGGGTGACGGAACGTACCTAAGACATGGGTGACAACCCTGGGCCGAAGGGGTTGTCGAGGGCCGGCAAGGGCTGCGCGATCGGCCCGTTTGCGTTTGGGGGCTATACGATCCTGATCGAGAGATCGGGCAGGCCATGGATCGAACCGACGATGACGTCGCCCTTGACCACTGGGCCGACATTTTCGGGCGTGCCGGAAAAAACGATATCGCCCGGAAACAGCTCGTTCGCTTCCGACAGTTTCGCGATCTGCTCGGCGACGCTCCAGATCATGTGCGACAGCGTCGAACTCTGTTTCAATGCGCCGTTAACCGACAGCGCGATCAGGCCGTTGCTGATATGGCCGACGTGCTCGACTTTGTGGAGGGGGCCGACCGGCGCCGAGCGATCGAAGGACTTGCCGATTTCCCAAGGTTTCTTCAGATCGCCCATGGCGCGCTGCAAATCGCGCCGCGTCATGTCGAGGCCGACGGCATAGCCGTAGACGTGGTCGAGCGCCTTCTCGATCGCAATGTCCCTGCCGCCCAGTTTCAGCGCGACGACGAGTTCGACCTCATAATGGTAATTTTTGGTGAGCGGCGGGTAAGGATGATCGGCGATTTGCGCAACCGGAACCACTTGAATCGCGTCGGTCGGCTTCTGGAAGAAAAACGGCGGCTCGCGCGCCGGGTCCGAGCCCATTTCGCGCGCATGCGCGGCATAGTTGCGGCCGATGCAATAGACGCGGCGGACCGGAAAGACTTTGTCGCCGCGGAACTCGGGGATCACGGTCTGGGCCAACTGGAACGCCAGACTTCGCGGCTTGCTCTTGTCGACGCCGGCTTTCAGCGCGCTGCGTGGATCGATAGCTGCCATACTAACCACATATCGGGGTTACGCATAATTAGGGAATCGTTTCGGCCGGAGTGCTGGGGGCGATTGGTGAGGCGGCAGATATTCACCCGAGGCGGCGCCTGTCAACATTTTCGTGCGGCAGACGGATGCCGACTATCCTGGCTTTCCGCTTGTGCGAAGACCAACCAGCACGGGCCCATAATGGAGCACGAACACCAAATATCCGAGCGCCCAAAGGGCGCCGCCCGCGGCGTTGAGGGTTTCGACCCAGGCAATGGGCGCCACGGCACTGCCGACGCGCAACGCGGCGCCGAGCGTTATCAAACGATAAAGTGCCGCGGTCGTGCGATCGGCCGTCAAAGGCTGGCCGCTGTGGCCCAGCGTCGCCCGGGTCATGACCGCGGCCGCCATGGCGCCGACGCAGCCGGCCGTGAGCGCGTGAAACGCCGCCGCCGTCAGGTTGAGTCCGCCGAGGCGCGCTGCGGCGTCGATCGCCAGTCCGGCGACGAGCCAGCCATAGCCAAGGTGCAGGCTCCAGACCAATGGAACGCCGAAGGTGCGCCAGAAGCGCCAGCGCAGCCACCGAGCGCCATTCGCCAGCGCCGCGCCCGCGCCGATTGCGCCCGCGATGCGGTCAGGTGCATCGGCCGCGAGGGCCGCGGCGTAACCCGCAACGCTCAACACGGCAACGATGCCGAGGCGGCGCTGCGGCGGCAAGGCGAGCGGTCTGCCGGCCGCTTTCAAACCGCTCATCGTGAAGGCCGGGACGATGCGGCCGCCGATGATCGAGATCGTCAACAGCAAGAGGCCGATCGCGCCATAGAGACCGTGCCGTGCCGTGGCCCCGCCGGCGCCCAGCGCGTCCAAATGCGTCGCGAGATTGGCGGTCCAGAGCAGCGCCACGATCGCCACGACGGCGCCGTTGCGCCGCGCCGCGTGGCGCAGGATCGGGCCGGCAAGGAAAAATGCCAGCACCGGAAGGAAGGCAAGGTCGCAGGCGGCAAAAACGATTGCGCCGGCGCCGCCGCCGAACCAGGCCGCAATACGCGCCGCAAGCCAGAGCGCGACCAAGAGGCCGAGGCGGGCACCGCGCAACGGCGGCGTGCCGGTCCAGTTCGGCACGGCGGTGAGCAAAAAACCGGTCATGGCCGCGCCGGCAAATCCGAACACCATCTCGTGGGCATGCCAATAGGAGGGCGGCCAAGGCTGGGCGAGCGCAATCCAGCCGCGCAAGACCGCGAGCCAGAGTGCGATCGAGAGCACCGCATGCACGCCCGCGAGCAAGAAAAACGGCCGGAATCCAAATTCCAAAAAGCGCGCGGCCCGCGCGCCAAAGCGACTGGAAAAACTCATCGGCGCCTTCCGTTTTTCGAAGCGATTGCTAACGCGGCTGGCCAAGCCCGCCCTTGAGCGGAATCAATCGGCTCGTGCCGGCGGCTCAGAAAAACGGCCAGCCATGGCTGCCGGCAACGGCGCCGGCAACCGTCACGAGGCTGAGGCCCAGAAGCAGCCAATGCAGCCGGCCGAGGAGGCGAAACACGCGATCCGGATCCTGCTCCGCGATGCGGTGAACCCGCCGCCGCAGGAAAAGCGGCTCGGCCACGAACAGAACGATCGTGAAGACAAGCCACACCAGCACCATGGCGTGCATCCACCAAAATCGAAGCGACGCAAATCGGAGCCAAAGGTCGTTCGCGTATATCATGTAGAACCCGCTCGCGCCGGCAAGCAAGGTCGTCACCCGCGACTGCAGGGCGAACCGTGCCTCGATCCGCTCGAATAGCGCGACGCGGTCGCGCGCCTGGTCGAGCGTGCCGATGCCCGGCAGGAGCACGGCGGCGACGAAGGCGACGCCGCCGATCCAAAGAACGACGGCGAAGACGTGAACGACTCGGGCAAGCGTGACGGCGTCGAATTCGTGCATGGCAAGGTTTCGGCCGGAGCGGAGTTCGCCGGTGCCACTTGCACGGCATCGGCGGGCCGAAATCAAGATCGCGCGACGCCGCAGCCCGGCGCAAGGCGGCTCTGCATTTCCGCTCTCGCGGATGCGGTGCTTCGCCGGTATGGTACGGCGCAAATCCAGTTCGGCGGGGGGCGACGAATGAAGTTCGGCTTGGGACAAAGCGTGGCGCGGGTCGAGGATCCGCGGCTCATCACCGGCGGCGGGCGCTACACCGACGACCACGCGGCGCCCAACATGGCGCGCGCCTATTTCCTGCGCTCGCCGCACGCCCATGCCGAGATCGTCCGCATCGACACCGTGCGCGCCAAAAAAATGCCCGGCATCGCCGCGATCTACACCGGCGAGGACATCGCCAAATCCGGCCTCGGCAATCTGCCATGCCTCGTCGTCGATCTGTTTCCTCTCAAGCGCCTGGACGGCTCGCCCCTGTTCCATCCGCCGCGGCCGGCGATCACGCGCGACCGCGTGCGCCATGTCGGCGACATCGTCGCCATGATCGTCGCCGAAACCGTTGCGCAAGCCAAGGACGCGGCCGAGGCGATCGAGGTCGACTATCGCGAATTGCCGGCGGTGACGACGCCGGCCGACGCCGTCAAGCCCGGCGCGCCGGCGGTGTGGCCGCAGTGCAAGGACAACGTCGCCTATGTGCAGCGCGCCGGCGACGCGGCGGCGGTCGAGGCCGCCTTCGCCAAGGCCGATCACGTCGTCGCCTATGATTGGCGCAACACGCGCGTGTCGCAAAATCCGATGGAGCCGCGCGCCGCGCTCGGCCTCTTCGACAAGCACGACGAGCGCTACACGCTGATCACCGGCACCCAGGGCCCGCACGACAACCGGCGCTGGCTCGCCGACAAGGTGTTCAAAATTCCGGAGACCAAGATCCGCGTCATCAGCCCCGACTTGGGCGGCGCCTTCGGCATGCGCAGCAACGTCTATCCCGAAATGGTCCTGGTGCTGTGGGCGGCCAAGAAGACCGGGCGGCCGGTGAAATGGAACGGCGAGCGCAGCGAGGCGTTCCTCGCCGACGATCAGGGCCGCGACACGGTCAACCGCGTCGAATTGGCGCTCGACAAAAACGGCATTTTCCTCGGCCTGCGCGTCAAGACCGTGGCCACGGTCGGCGCTTATATGTCGGCCTTCGGGCCGTGGCCGACTTTCGCCAATATCGGCGGCCTGGCCGGCGTCTATCGCACGCCCGTCATCTACACCGAAATTCTCGGCACGCTGACCAACACGCCGACCATCGGCCCCTATCGCGGCGCCGGCCGGCCGGAAGCGTCGTTCTCGATCGAAATGGCGATCGACGTGGCGGCGCGCCGCCTGGGCATGGATCGCTTCGAGCTGCGCCGCAAGAATATGATTCCGCCGATTAAAGCGCCGTATAAGACGGGGCTAAGTTATGTATACGATTCAGGAGAGTTCGAGGCGGTTTTTGATAAGGCGTTGGCGCTCTCGGATTTACCCGGATTTGTGGCGCGCCGCGCCGCATCGGAGAAGCAGGGCAAGCTGCGCGGTTTGGGCATTGCCTGCTCGATCGAGCAATCGGCGGGCGGCTTCGACGAAGCCTGCGAAATCCGCATCGACCAGAGCGGCGGCGCCACGTTGCTGATCGGCACGCACAATCACGGACAGGGCCACGAGACCGTGTTCCGCCAGGTTCTCGCGGACCAGCTCGGCCTCGAATTCGAGAATATCCGCATCCTGCAAGGCGACACCGACACGGTGGCGCATGGCCACGGCACTTTCGGCTCGCGCTCCTCGGGCCTCGGCGGCACCGCCATCGTCCGCGCCTCGGCGCGCATTGTCGAAAAGGCCAAGCAGATCGCGGCCCATCGTCTGGAAGCCGCGGCCGACGATATCGAATTTAAGAACGGCCGCTTCGCCGTCGCCGGCACCGACAAATCGCTGAGTTGGAATGACGTCGCGCGCACCGCCTATGCGCCGCGCCTGCTGCCGGGCGGCATGGAGGTGGGCCTCGCCGCCGCCGCCGGCTTCACGCCGCCGCAGCCGACCTTCCCGAATGGCTGCCACGTCTGCGAAGTCGAGATCGACCGCGACACCGGGCGCGCCACGGTGGAGCGCTATATCTCGGTCGACGATGTCGGCACGGTGATGAACCCCATGCTGCTCAAGGGCCAAATTCACGGCGGCATCGTGCAGGGCTTGGGCCAAATCCTGCTCGAGAACATGCAATTCGACGCCGACACCGGCCAGGCGCTCACCGGCTCGCTGATGGATTATTGCTTGCCGCGCGCCGACGATGTGCCGAGCTTCGTCGTCGAGGAGCACGTCGTGCCGACGCCGATCAACCCGCTCGGCATCAAGGGCGCGGGCGAGGGCGGCACGGTGGGCGCCATGCCCTGCGTGCAAAGCGCTATCCTCGATGCGCTCGCGCCGCTCGGCATCGACTGGCTCGACATGCCCGCCTCGCCGCACCGCGTCTGGCAGGCGCTGACCATGGCGAAACGCAAGGCGGGGTAGGGCAGCGCGGGATGCGGCCTCCGAGTTTTTCGGTCGTCATCCCGAGCGAGCCGCCGCCGAAGGCGGCGGACGTTGAGGGGTCGGGATGACGAGTTACAAGGTGAATAAACCGGTCGCCTCTTTCGATCGTTTCGATCGATGGACAACGATCGCCCGCCGCCGCTACCGTTGCGTGCAGCCCCAGACGCGGACGGCGCAACCCTGGCTGCGCGCCTCGCATTGCTCCATCGCGATTTCTTCCGCTTCCTCGCGGCTGCCGGCATTGCCCCAGCCGAAGCCGCCGGGGCCGGTGGCGAACGCGCCGCAGCTATTGTGGAAGGTGAGCACGTTGGTGCAACGGCCGCCGCATTGGCCTTGCGCCGCGGCACTCGCGGCCGCCCGGCTTTCCTGATTGACGGCATAGGCCCAGGCGCCGCCGGGACCGTAGGCAATGGCGCCCCAGCAATCGCCGGCCGTGCAATCCGCGCGCGCCACACCGGGCGCCATCGCGACGCCGGCCAAGACGGCCAGCACCGCAAATCCAAATCGAATGCGTTTCATGAGGTCTCCAGATTGGACGGACGAGCCCGGGCCGAAGGCGGTAGCCGATGCGGCGTCATGGGCGAGGCGTCCATCCCAAACGCGGTCATAGGGCGCCGCGCGGCGCCGCGGCTTCCGCCCGAGCAAACGTTAGCGTGCCCGCACGTGCGATGACAGAATTTCCGCCACCCGTTTCGCGCCGAAACAGCGAAACCGAAACTGGCCACGCCGGTGTTCGACGACGACGATGCCGGTAATCCAACCGAACATTCGCTTGACGGAACGGATGCTGGAGAGCGGGATATGAATTCTCTCAAGACCGTCGTGGAACGCGGCATTTATGGCATTGGGCAGGAAAGACACGCCATCCGGCGTCGCTGTAAATTTGCCGCCGACCCAGAGGCCACCGTGTTTTTTGGCGTAGCGATCGGCGGCCTTGAGTGCTTCGCCGCCGACGAGTCCCGATGGCCCAGCATTGGGAAGGAAGGCATTGCAGAGCTTTTCGATGTGAAGAACTGGCATGACACGGACACCTCATCGATGCGCTTACCGGATTTAATCCGGCCGGAATCACGAACGTCGGAACGGCGGGGCCGTTCGCGCGTCCGGTTTGGGCATACCCGGTCTTGTTTCATCATTTTAGGCAGGACCAGCGAAATCCACGGTATGGCGCACAGGATCTCGAGCCGGATGGCATCGAAATCGGCGAAATACGGCACATTGACCAGCTCGGCGAACCCGTCGATGGCGCGCATCACCGGTCCGCCGCGGGCAGCGCTGCTTCGATCTCGAAGCCGATGCTTTTGCAATCGGGATAGATATCGGGCTTGCGCGTCGAAACGCGGACGCGCTTGAAGCCGGGCCGCGCCAGGCAGAATTGCAGGATTTCGCGGCACAGCGTTTCCTGCAGGTTGAAATGCCGGTCCTTGACCAGGGCCGCGATGCCGTTGTGCAGGATATCGTAATTGAGCGCGTGCTCGATGCGGTCGTCGGGATCGCGCCAATCGTCGGCCAGTTCGAGTTCGACGTTGACGATCACCGTCTGCGGCGCCTTGCGCTCGAAATCGTAAATGCCGATCGACACGGCGATACGGAAGTCTTCGAGCAAGATGCGGCGGACCAATCGCGGCTGTTCGGCACTCAACGCCGGCTCCCGGGCTTGCGCGTCAAAGAAACACCACGTCGCGCGGCGGTCGCGTCAGGGCCTGGCCGCCGTCGATGACGAGGGTCTGGCCGGTCAAGGCCGGCGTATCGAGGATAAAGAGCGCGGCGCGGGCGATATCCTCGGGCGTGCAGCCGCGCTCCAGCGGATTGCTGCGGTGCGCGAGCCGGAACCGTTCCTCGGTCTGCAACCGGCTGATCATGGTGATGCCTGGCGCGATGCCGTTGACGCGGATCTTGGGCGCCAGCGCCAGCGCCAAGGTGCGGGTCGCGCCGTCGAGCGCCTGCTTGCTGATCGTATAGGAGAAGAAATCGGGGTTCGTCGCCGTGACCTTGTTATCGAGGATATTGATGACATTGGCGGCCTCGCCGTTCGGCAGCTCGCCGAGCGAGTTCGCGAATGCCCGCGTCAGCATAAGCGGCGCGGTAAGATTGACCTGCAGATGGCGCGACCAGCCGGCGTCGGAGATCGTCGTCGCGGCGTCGTTCTCGAACAGCGACGCGTTGTTGATCAGGGCGCGCAGGGGCGGCGCGCCATCGCGGCACCGGGCCACGAACGCCTCGGCCGCGCCGGCATCGACCTCGGCCAGATCGGCGCCGATGGCGCGGGCGCCGCCGCCCGCTTGCCGGATCGCGGCGGCCACCGCCTCGGCCTCGGCGGCGGATCGGAAATAATGCACATGCACGAACCAGCCGGCGGCGCCGAGCGCGCGCGCCAAAGCGGCGCCGATGCGCCGGCCGGCGCCGGTGACGAGGACGGCGCGAGACGGCGCCGGCGGCGTCACGCCAGCTCGCCCTGCAGCACGCCCTTTTTCACGACGACCTGATTGTCGAGCATGACGGTGCAATTTCGCATCGGCAGATCGAAATGGCCGAGGGTGAAGCGCTTGGCCAATTCGTTGGCGCCGGTCGAGAACAGGAAATTGCCGGCGAAGGCGCGCTGCTCGGAGCCGTTCGTCGCCGCCTTGTCGTACATGGACAGCGCGTCCCAGCGCGCCTTGGGATTCATCCCCCAGCCGACATGGGACGAGGCATAGGCGTTGTCGTCGTCCCAGGCCTTGAAATAGCTGCGCATGAGATCGGCATCGACGCCGTCCCCGGCGATATCGACGGCGAAATCCTTCTCGATCGTCAGCCTGATCGGCGATTCGAGATAGCGCTTGAAGGTCAGGTTGATGTCGCCGCGGTCGAGCACGATCTTGCCGTTGACGGCGCCGTCCTTGGGCACGCAGGCGATGAGGCCGCCCGGCCAGTGATCGAGCCGGCCCGGCGTGTCGCAGGCACCCCAGCCGCCGCCCACGAAGGCGCCGGCCACGTCGACGCGCAAATCCGTGCCGGCGTCGGAAACGACGCGCATTTCCTTGGCCTGCCGCACCATCTTCATGCCGAGCAGGACCTTGGGTTTCAGCGCCGCGTCGGGCACGCAACGCTCCAGCATTTCGGGATGCTCGTTGCTGACATAGAGAATGCGCGAGCCGGCTCTGAGGATTTCGGGCGTTTCCGGCGCGTGCATCATGCCTTCGACCGTGACGTTGATGACCATCTTGGACGCGGCGAGCGCGCCGACCACCGATTTGTTGCGCTGGATGGCGGCCGTGGCGCCGGTCGAGCGGATCGGCGCGGCGACGGTCTGGGCCGGCGTGGGCAGCACGATGTGAAACGGCCGCGCTTTCATGCGCAGCAGCGCGAGCTCGGCGAGGTGGACATTGACCGGGCGCGACAGCGTTTCGGACAAAATGCAAACTTCGTCGCCCGGCGCGATTTTGCACAGCTCGAAGGTGTGCGCGAAGGCGTCGATCCACTTCGCCTCGATCCGTTCCTGCATGTTTTGCCCCTGCCGCATCCGGCGAGAACCGGTGCCGGGATTATGGCCATGGACAACGGCCATTTCACCCATTTTCTTGGCTTTCGAGCGTCGCGGATTCCGCCGCTTACCGTTCGCGGAAGGCCTCGTCGCGGTAGCGCAGGAAAGGCGCCAGGAAGAATTCGATGGCGCGCCGTTCGCCGGTCTTGACCTCGGCGGTGATCGCCATGCCGGGAGTGAGGGCGACCCAACCGTCGCCGACGCGGATGCGCTTTTCGGCCAGGCTGATGCGCGCGGTATAGACCAAGCCCTGCTTTTCGGTTTGCACGGCGTCCGCCGACACGTTGACGACCTTGCCGCGAATCGAGCCGTATTTGGTGAACGGAAAAGCCTCGATCTTGATATCGGACTCCTGGCCGCCGCGCACGAAGCCGATGTCTTTGTTGAACACGGTGGCTTCGACTTCGAGCTCGGCATCGTGCGGGACGAGGATCATAATCGGGTCGGCGGGCTTCACCACCGCGCCGATCGTGTGCACGCGGAGCTGCTGGATGACGCCCGCGACCGGCGCAACGACACGCGTCTGCTTGAGGCGGATTTCGGCCTTGGCCAGCTCCTCCTGCTGGATTTGTTGCTGGCGCAACGCTTTCGAAAGATCGTCCTGAAGCTGGCCGCGAAAGCCGGCCAGCAGCTCATCGCGCCGCCGCTTGCCGGCCTCGATTGCCTGCAGAGCCTCCTCGATTTGATGCCGGGTCACGGCAAGGTCGCCTTCCATGCCGACAAGCTGCTGCTTGAGCTCGAGAAAGGACGAGACCGAGCCGCTGCCGCTGATCGAGAGCGTGTGACGCGACTTGACCCGCTCCGCGAGCAGCGGGATCGAGGCCTCCAGCTTGGCGATCGTCGCCTCAAGCGCGCGGCGCTTGGCTTCTTGCTGGCGGATGTCGGCATCGAGCGACGCGATCTTGGAGCTGTGTTCGCGCCAGCGTTCGAGCAACGAATTGCGGCTCGTCGCCACCAGATCGGCGTCGGCGTCGGCGGGCGGGCGGAAGGCTTGCTCGGGCGGCACGGCGTTTTGGGCCAGGGCATTCAAGCGGGCGACTTCGAGGCGGGCGGCGATCCACTCGCGCCGAATGCGGTCGCGATTGGCACGCGTCTCGGTCGGATCGAATTCGAGCAGAACGGTATCCTTCTCCACATTCTGCCCGTCGCGGACATTGATGGCCGTAACGACCGCGTGCTCGACGCTCTGAATGACTTTTACGTGGTCGCCGGGAATGATCTTGCCGGGCGCCACGGCAACAGTATCGATCGTGCCGACGATGCTCCACACCAAGGTGAAAAAGCAGATTGCGGCAATGGCCAGCGCCAGCGCGCGCGCGGCCGGCGACGCGGGCGTCTCGACGATCTCGATTGCGGCGGGAAGGAACTCCAGCTCGTGGCGCCGGCGGTCAACCTTCGTCTGGGATTTTTCGATGGCGACCGATTCGCGCCAGATTTCGCGCAATTGCTCCAAATGGGCGCGCATCAACGCTCTCCGGTTTGCAGCCGGTACAGATCGGCGTAACGGCCGCCGGCCCGGAGCAGCTGATCGTGCGTGCCGCTTTCGGCGATGCGTCCTTCCTCGATGGTTATGATGCGGTTGGCTTGCCGGACGGTCGAAAGGCGGTGGGCGATGACGATTACGGTCCGTCCGGCGCAAATGCTGCGCATGTTGTCTTGGACAATTCGCTCGGATTCGTAGTCGAGCGCGCTCGTCGCCTCGTCGAAGACCAGGATCGGCGGATCGCCGATCAAGGCCCGGGCGATCGCGATGCGCTGGCGTTGGCCGCCCGAAATCGTCGATCCGCGCTCGCCGATGGCGGTGTCGTAGCCCTCCGGAAGGGCGAGGATGAATTCATGCGCGCCCGCCATGGTTGCGGCGGCAATGACGCGATTCATGTCGGCGGACGGATCGGCGAGCGCGATGTTGTCGCGGATCGTTCCGTTGAACAGCACGTTTTCCTGCAGCACGACGCCGATCTGCCGCCGCAGCCAAGCTGGATCGACAAGGGCGAGGTCGACGCCGTCGACGAGAACGCGGCCGCGTTCCGGCACGTGCAGGCGCTGAATGAGCTTGGCGAGCGTGCTCTTGCCCGAGCCCGATCGGCCCACGACGCCGATGACTTCGCCCTGCTTGATTTCAAGCGACACGCCGCGCAGCACTTCGGGCGCATCGTCGCGATAGCGGAAGGACACGTCCGCGAGCGCGATGTGGCCCTGGATTGCCGGCAAATTCGGCCGCGTGCCTTGCGGCGCGGGTTCGACCGGCGTGTTCAAAATGTCGCCAAGGCGGGCAACCGAAAGCCGGAATTGCTGGAAGTCGCGCCACGTCTGCGCCAGGCGCAGAATGGGCTGATTGACCTGCGAAGCCAGCATGTTGAAAGCGACGAGGGCGCCGACCGTGAGCGATCCTTCAAGCACCATTTGCGCGCCGAACCATAGGATCATGGCCAGCATGACTTTGTTGATCAGTTGCGCGCCTTGCGCGCAGATCGCGCCGATCATGGCGACCCGGAACGAGGCGCGGACGTAATCGGCGATCTGCTGATCCCAGCGCTGGCGCATTTGCGGTTCGACCGCCATCGACTTGAGAGTTTCGATACCGGTGATGGTTTCGGTCAGGAACGCCTGATTGGCCGCGCCATGGCGAAAGCGATCCTCGATCCGCTGCCGGAGGATCGGCGTGACGAAAATCGATAGCCCGACGTAAAAGGGGATGACCCCGAGGACCACGAGGGTCAATGTCGGGCTCATCCAAACCATCACCGCAATGAAAATGAGCGTGAAGAAAAGGTCGAGCACGACGGTCAAGGTCGAACCGGTCAGGAATTCGCGGATGTTCTCGAGTTCGCGGACGCGGGCCACGGTTTGCCCGACCGGTCGTGCCTGAAAAAACGCGACCGGCAGACCGAGCAAGTGGCGGAACAGCTTGGCGCCGAGCTCGACATCGATGCGGCTTGTCGTATGCGCGAATATATAGGTGCGCAGATAACCCATTACGGCTTCGAAGATGACGACCGCGAGCAAGCCCATCACGAGCACATCGAGCGTTGTCAGGCCGCGATGCACCAGAACCTTGTCGATGATGACCTGGAAGAATAGCGGGGCAATCAAGCCGAAGGTTTGGATGAAGGCCGAGGCCAACATCACTTCGCCGAACAATCGCCGGTAGCGGACGATGACGGGGATGAACCACGACAGATCGAAGGCGCGGTCGTCGCCGGCGATCTGGTCGCGCCGCGAGAGCAAGATGAGTTCGCCCGTCCAGGCCTCGCCAAGCTGCGCGCGCGATATGGTCTTGGGCGGCGCGCCGGGCTCGTGGATCAGCGCGTTATCGTCGTCCGCCTTGGCGAGAATAAAAAATCGGCCGGTTTTCGCCAAGGCAATGGCGGGCAGGGGCGTTTTCGCGAGCGCGGCGGCCTCGATCTTGACGGTGCGGCACCGCAGACTCATCGCGCGCGCCGCAAGCACGATCTCCGCCGCGGTCATGGCGCCGCCGTGCGGCGCGTGGGTTCGGCGGATCAGCTCGGTTTCGGCCGGTAGTTTGAGATAGCGCAAGAGAAAAGCCAGGCACTCGGCGCCCGAATCCCTGGGCGGCGCTGTTCGCCGGCTTTCGTCATTCAACTTTCGGCTGTAGTTGCCGGTATGAATGTACGGATGGGCCCCCGCCGGAACTGGCTCGGCCTTGGCCGCGGGACGGAATTTGTGCGAGTGCTCGGGCAAGTTGATCCGCTTTTTGCCAATTGGTCACGAATCTCCCGCCGAGGCCAGGGCGCTTGTTGGTTATCGTTTTTTGACCATGCCGCTTCGGAATTACGGCTAATTAGAGTTCAAATCGATTACGATTTCGTAACGATTGGCGCGCATCGGCGTCCAAATGTGCTTAAGCCAGCTTAGGACTCAAAAAAATGGACCGCATTCCAATGCTTATGTTATTTGCGGCGTGGAACTAAGCAATTCCGTGGCAATTCGGCATTTTTGGGGAAGTGCATATGGCGACGCTCACGGGGACACCGGGCAACGACACCTTGGTCGGCTCGGCGACTGGCGACACGTTCGATGGCGGCGCCGGCAATGACATGTTGCAAGGCGGAGTGGGGGGCGATGTCTACAAGTTCGGCGTCGGCTACGGCTACGACCTCGTCATTGACACGGCCGCCGGTAACCCAAATGCGGTGATCGACGCGATAGAATTTTTGCCGGGAATTACCCCGGCCGATGTACGTTTCGTCCGCGTGAACAACAATCTGGTCATCGAGATCATAAGCTCGGGCGATCAGCTGACGATCGAAGGCCAATTCTACGGCACGTCGGCGACGGTATTCAACCGTATCGAGGAATTTCGCTTTTCCGACGGAACGATTCTGGACGAAGCCGACATCCGCCAGGGGTTGACCGCCAGCACATCGGGCGACGATTACATTTTTGCCTTCGATACGGGCGAGACTTTGGATGGCGGCGCGGGAAACGACCGGCTTGAAGGTTACGGCGGCGACGATATCTACGTGTTCGACCGCGGCTACGGTCAAGACACGGTTCGCGACGATGAGACGGCGAGCGGGGACATCGATGTGGTCGCATTCGGTCCCGGTATCGTCCCCGGCGACCTGGTCTATTCGGTCGAAGGCACGAATCTGGTGATCCAGGTTGTCGGCACATCGGATCGCTTGGTGATCGAGAACAATTTCGGCGACGATGGCTTCGGCAATCGGACCAGCCGGATCGAGGAATTCCAGTTCGCGAACGAGACAGTTCTCACCGACGCCGACATCCGCGCCATCTTGCTGACCGGTACTAATGGCGATGACACCTTGGTGGGTTTTGTCGATAGCGACGTGGTCACTGCCAACGGCGGAAACGACACGATCGGCGGCGGTCAAGGCGACAACTCGATCGATGGCGGTGCAGGGACCGATGTTTCGGTCTATTCGGGGCTGCCAAGCGATTACAGCATTGTTTACAATGCGAATGGGACGGTGACCGTCACGGACCTGCGCGGTCCCGGCTTCGACGGCACGGATACTCTTACCGGCGTCGAGCAACTGCGCTTTTCCGATAACTCGGTGATAAGCCTGGTCGGCAACGATCCGCCGCAGGCCAACGCCGACAGCTACAGCGCGAGCGAAGATACTCCGCTGATCGTTCCGGTGGCGAGCGGGCTTCTTGGCAACGATACCGATGCCAATTCGAATCCCCTAACCGTCACGGGCTTTACCAATCCCACGAACGGAACAGTCTCGGTCAATGTCGATGGCAGTTTCTCTTATACCGCCGCGCCGAATTACAGCGGGCCCGACAGCTTCACTTATACGGTGAGCGACGGAATGGGCGGCACGTCGACGGCGACGGTGACGATCAATGTCGCCCCGGTCAACGACGCCCCAGTAGCAGCGCCGAATTCCTTTTCGACCAACGAAGACGCGCCGCTGACGTTCACGACGGCGAGCCTGCTCGCCGGCGATTCGGATCTTGAGGGCGATACGATCACCGTCACGGGCGTCGGTCAGCCGAGCCATGGCAGCGTGACCGCCAATGCCGACGGCACATTCACGTATGCGCCCGCGGCCAATTACAACGGCGGTGACTCGTTCACCTACACGGTGAGCGACGGCAATGGCGGCACGGCGACGGCCACGGTCAGCATCAATGTCGCCGCCGTCAACGACGCGCCGGTTGCGGTGGCGAATTCCTTTTCGACCAACGAAGACGCGCCGCTGACCATCACGGCAGCGAGCCTGCTCGCCGGCGATACGGACCCCGACGGCAATACGCTCACGGTTTCGGGCGTCGGCCAGCCGAGCCATGGCAGCGTGACCGCCAATGCCGACGGCACCTTCACCTACACACCCACCGCCAATTACAACGGCGCCAACTCGTTCAGCTACACGGTCAGCGACGGCAATGGCGGCACGGCGACGGCGACCGTCAATGTCAATGTCGCCTCGGTCAACGACGCGCCGGTTGCGGCGGCGAATTCCTTTTCGACCAACGAAGACGCGCCGCTGACCATCACGGCGGCGAGCCTGCTCGCCGGCGATACGGACCTCGACGGCGATACGCTCGCGGTTTCGGGCGTCGGCCAGCCGAGCCATGGCAGCGTGACCGCCAATGCCGACGGCACCTTCACCTACACGCCCACCGCCAATTACAACGGCGCCGACTCGTTCAGCTACACGGTCAGCGACGGCAATGGCGGCACGGCGACGGCGACCGTCAATGTCAATGTCGCCTCGGTCAACGACGCGCCGGTTGCGGCGGCGAATTCCTTTTCGACCAACGAAGACGCGCCGCTGACCATCACGGCGGCGAGCCTGCTCGCCGGCGATACGGACCTCGACGGCGATACGCTCACGGTTTCGGGCGTCGGCCAGCCGAGCCATGGCAGCGTGACCGCCAATGCCGACGGCACCTTCACCTACACACCCACCGCCAATTACAACGGCGCCAACTCGTTCAGCTACACGGTCAGCGACGGCAATGGCGGCACGGCGACGGCGACCGTCAATATCAATGTCGCCTCGGTCAACGACGCGCCGGTTGCGGCGGCGAATTCCTTTTCGACCAACGAAGACGCGCCGCTGACGATCACGGCCGCGAGCCTGCTCGCCGGCGATTCGGACCTCGACGGCGATACGCTCACGGTTTCGGGCGTCGGCCAGCCGAGCCATGGCAGCGTGACCGCCAATGCCGACGGCACCTTCACCTACACACCCACCGCCAATTACAACGGCGCCAACTCGTTCAGCTACACGGTCAGCGACGGCAGAGGCGGCACGGCGACGGCGACCGTCAATGTCAATGTCGCCTCGGTCAACGACGCGCCGGTTGCGGGCGCCGATCAAGTCACCACCGCTGCCAATACCGCAGTGTCGTTTTCGACGGCGAGCTTGCTTGCGAACGATAGCGACTTGGACGGCGGTGTTTTGAGCGTGAGCGGCATCGGCCAACCGGCGCATGGTTCGCTCGTGGCGAATGCAAACGGCACCTACACCTACACGCCCACCACGAATTATAGCGGCAGCGATGCCTTTACCTATACGGTGAGCGACGGTCTTGGCGGAACCGCAACGGCAACGGTGAATATCAACGTCGTTGGCAGCGCGCCGCCGCCGACTGTGCCGAAGACGATCAACGGCACCGGACACGCCGACTTCATCGAACGTCAGCCGCAATTCGGGCGAATACATCATATTCGCAAACGGCGGCAACGATTGGGTCCGGGGCAGCAACCAAAAAGATGCGATCGACGGCGGCTCGGGCCACGATTATTTGCGGGGGGGCGGCGGCGGCGATATCATTCTGGGCGGCGCGGGCAACGACGTTGTTCGAGGCGACGCCGGAAATGATACACTCTATGGTGGTATCGGAAACGATCATTTGCGGGGCGGCGAAGGCGACGATGTGGTTCACGGCGAATCCGGAAACGACGAGCTTTACGGCGGCCGCGGCGCCGATTTGCTCAACGGCGGCTCGGGCGAAGACAAGATTTTCGGCGGCGACGGCAACGATCTTCTTTCGGGTGGAACCGGCAACGACGAGCTCGAGGGCGGCTCGGGCAAAGATCGCTACGTGTTCGGGCGCGGCGACGGGCGGGACGTAATCGACAATCGCGGCCACGGGAGCGACGGCGACGTGCTGGCTTTCGGCGCCAATATCGATTACGACCAGCTGTGGTTCACGAAAAACGGCAACGACCTGGTGATCAGCGTCGTCGGCACCAAGGACAAGGTCACGGTCGACGATTGGTTCACATCGAGCAGGAACCACATCGACAAGATCGAGGCCGGCGGCTACGTGCTCGACGACAGCGACGTGGCGCGCCTGGTGCAGGCCATGTCGATGTTCCGCGCGCCCTCGGGCAGCGCCATGGACCTGTCGCCGCAAGTGCTCTCGGCCTTGCAGCCGACCCTGGCCGCGGCCTGGGATCCGAAGCCGGTTTAAACCGGCGCCATCGAGTTCACGGCTGAAACCGGCCGCGTCGCGCGACGCGGCCGGTTTTTCTTTGCGCTTGCGCGCGAGCGGCGATGGCGCGAACTTGGCCGCGCCGCGGCCCGCGCGGCGAGGAGAGGGGAGTTTGCCGATGAAGCTCGTCATCGCCATGATGAAGCACGAGACCAATACGTTTTCGCCGCTGCCGACGCCGCTCGCCGCCTTCAGCCACACCGGCGACGGCCCGGTCTACGGACAGGCCATCGCCGCGGTCTATGGCGGCACCAACAACGCGATCGCCGCCTTTCTCGATTTCGCGAAAGCGCAAAACGCCACGGCGGTGACGCCCATTGCCGCCGCCGCCGTTCCCAGCGGCCCGGTATCCGCCGACGCCTTCGAGCACATCGCCGGCGCCATCGTCGATGCGGCGCGCGGCGCGGCCGATGCGATCCTGCTCGACCTGCACGGCGCCATGGTGGTCGAAGGCTTCGACGACGGCGAGGGCGAGCTGCTGCGCCGCATCCGCGCCGTCGCGCCCGAAATCCCGATCGGCGTCGCGCTCGATTTCCACACCAATCTTTCGGCCGCGATGGTCGAGAACGCGACCGTCATCTGCGGCTACCGCACCTATCCGCATATCAACGTCTACGACACCGGCGCCCGTGTCGCCCGCACCATCGGGCGCGTGCTGAAGGGCGAGATCGCGCCGGTCATGGCTTGGGGCAAGCGGCCGATCCTGTCGCACACGCTGCGCCATTCGCCGTCGCGCGAGCCGATGCGCAGCATCATGGACAAGGCGAACGCGGCCGAGGATTCCGGCGAGGTGCTCAACGCCACCGTCTTCGGCGCCTTCGCGCTCGCCGACATCGCGCTCGCCGGCATGACGGCCGTCGTCGTTGTTGATGGGGCCGCCGGTGGCGGCGGGACCGACGGCGCCAAGGCCAAGGCGCAAGCCCTCGTCGACAAATTGCTCGACGAAGCCTGGGAGAAGCGCGCCGGTTTCATCTACAAGGGCGAGCCCATGGCGGCGACGATCGCCAAGGCCAAGGCGCTCGCCGATGGTCCGATTATTCTCGCCGATCACAGCGACAATTGCTTTTCCGGCGGCACGCAGGACGTGATGGCCGTGCTCGCCGAATGCATGCGCCAGGGCCTGAGCGATCTCGTCGCCGGGCCGTTCCGCGATCCGGCCGTCGTCGCCGAATTGATCGCGGCCGGCGTCGGCGCCCAGGTCACGGTCGAGCTCGGCGGCAAAACCGACATGCCGTCGCTCGGCCTCAAGGGCAAGCCGCTGCGCGTCTCGGGCACCGTGCGCTGCATCACCGACGGCGTCTGGACGATCACGGCGCCGATGATGACCGGCATGCGCATGTCGATCGGCCGCACCGCCGTCATCGACACCGGCGCGATGCAGATCATGGTCAGCGAGCGCCCGGTCGATCCGTTCGATGTCGGCAACTACACCCATGCCGGCATCGATCCCACGAAGAAAAAATACATCCTGCTCAAATCGCGCCAGCATTTCCGCGCCGGCCTGGAGCCGATCGCCAAGCACATCCTCGAAGTCGACGGGCCCGGCGTCACCACCTCGGATTACAGCCTGCTGAAATTCGTCAAGACGCCAAGGCCGATCTATCCGCTCGATCCGGCGATGGAATATCGGCGATAGCACGAAACCCTCGCCCCTTGCGGGAGAGGGTGCGGGCCGAAGGCCCGCGGGTGAGGGGTCGGCCGCGCCGGGCGGAGTCGGGCCGGCGAGGCCGTCCCGTCGCCGCCACGCCATCCACAATGACACTGTCACCCCGGCCCCGAGCCGGGACATTGCGGCGGCTAATAAACTGCGCTCCTGCCCGGCCTTTGCCGCCGAAGGCCGCCAAGTTTTGGTGTTGGGAATTGGCGGCCTTCGGCAATTTCGCGCTTTGTACAAGCCGTAGCGGCGCTCGATCGCGGTTAGCCTGGATATTGGGGCTGTGTTCGCCACGAAACGTCGATTTCCCTCGAAGGCCGCCAAATTTTCGGCTTGCCCGTTGGCGGCCTTCGGCGCCGGCGACCATTGCCGGCCGGCCTCGAGGGCGGGCCGGAGACCCACCCCTACGCCGCGAGCAACGGACATTCAAGGCGACGACGCCAGTTTTGACCGAACCGATCATCCAGGTTTGGTATCGGTCGCGGCGTGGCCCGGCCTTGCCGCCGCCCGGCGCCTATGCCACATAGTCCGTCACGGCGGCGCCCGCAAAGAAGCGGCGCCCGCCGCCGGCTCGCCGGCCCCCTGAGGGCCGCCGGGCCACCCGACCGGAGCGTGGCGCAGTCTGGTAGCGCACTAGCATGGGGTGCTAGGGGTCGTGGGTTCGAGTTCCCACCGCTCCGACCAAATTTGCAATGAATGAGCGAAGGGCCCGGTCAGAGATCGGGCCTTTCGGCATTTCGCGCAGGCGGCCGAGTTCTTGAGATGTTATAGCCAGCCCGTATTTCTGACATGAGGTAGTCGCGAGGCGGCCGTTCTAGATCCTAGTCTCGGAGTAATTGAATGGCCTCTCCAATACCGTCAAGGAACAACACGTCTCTTAACCGATAGCCGCCTTACCGTCTGCCACTCCCCGTCTTTCTGCCTCGCCTGAAACTCTATCGCACCCTCGCCATATAATACCATCCCGATTCGATTGATCGGCAGGGCGTCGGCGAAGGGAGGTTCGCCCGAAACGATTTCGATATGGCCGTTCGCGCCGTATACGCGCTGGCCGTTTACCAGCGCTTGAAACTCCAGCTCGAGCGATTGTTTCTCCTGGGCTTCGAACGGGAGGAATGCCGCGAGCCCCAAGGCAATGGGGAATTCGAGAACCAGGATTTCGGCGGCATAGGCTCCAATAATCAGGAACTTCCCGTTGTCTTCGCGCCGGATTTCGTCGCAGATAACCGCGAATTTGAATGATATCGGGCTCATCGCGGCGCCGCGACCGCTTTGATGCGGAGCGATGGGTTGATCGATGTTCCGAAATCCGACGCGGCGCCATTGGCGAAGGAGGACTTAGTTACCGAAATTGAAGCCACGCCCTGCGCCGGCCTATCGATCCAATCCGGCCCGTCGTAATTGCGCTTGGCCCGGTTCGCGAGCGGGAGCGCCAAAATCGCCGGCTCCGCGGCCATGATCCCAAGAAACAGGTCGCTGACCGTGTCGAGCGTCCAGTTTCCCGGCGTTCCCAGGATCTTGCTGATTCGATCCGGGCCGACGCCGATCCTGCGGGCGAGATCGGCCCTGGTCAATTCGCCCGAACCTTCCATTTTCAAGAATTCCCTCAAGACGAAGTCGTAGAGATGATTTCTCAGGCGCGCCTGGAAATACGCCCGCTTGCCGACCGGAATCGGCCCGCCGCCGGCGATTTCAGACAAGAAAGACGGAGTGCTCGATGTAGTCATGGACGTTGCTTCCGGAATGCGGTTGATAGGGGTGGAACAATTTTCTCCATTCGGCTTTAGATGCCCTGATGAAGTCTTGCCATTCGCGCGAATCGCGGCCGCCCAGCCGATGCTCAAGTCTGCCAGAGCAGCGCGACGAACACGTCGCGCTCTGAAAAACTTCCGAGAACGCGAATGCCGGGCGAGGGATCGCGGCTGCGGATATCCCAAACCTCATCCTCCACCGGCGCCAGCCGAGCCATGAAGGCGCTGACGCCCTTCTTCATCGGGTCCCAGCCAACGCTAATGACTTTGCCGGCGATGAACATCTCCAAGTCGGCGCGCAGCCGGCCGGCCCTGCGCTCATCGGATTGTTCCTTCCAGGGTCCGGAGACGAAATCGTGGACCTCCTGTGTGGCGAAGATTTCGCGCTCGAACGGGATCGCTTCGAAGGGCGGGCTGAACGCGGAAAAGCCGACCTTCGTAGAGCCTGTGGTTGATCTCGTCTTGTATTGACATATAAGTCAATAAGCCATTTTTGCAACTCGAGCTTACGATTTCGTTACTTAAAGGTCGATTCCGCAGCGTGGAGAGGAAATAGAGCAGCGGGCATCATTTCCAGAAAACAATATATATTTCAATATATTACGGGCGATCTGAATGACCGGCACGGCGCGCGGCACGACGCCTTTTCGCCGCCCTCACGCCAGCAGCGGCGCCATCCCCGGGTCGCCCTTCGCCATGGCCCGCCGGTAGGCCGGGCGGGCGCCGATGCGCTTCAGGTAGGCGAGGATGTTGGGATAGGGCGCGAGATCGAACGGCAGGAAGACGCGCATGGTCGTCAGCGAGAAAACCATCATGATATCGGCCGCGGTAAACTCGCTGCCGGCGAAAAACTCCGCCGCGCCGAGCCGCTGCTCGACCAGGTCGAAGCTGCGGCCGAGGCGCGCTTTCGCGACCACGTGCATCGGATCGTCCTCGGCCACGTTCATGCGGCGCAGAACCATGTTGCGCAGCATGTTCGGCTGGAACGTGCCGTTGGCGAAATGGAACCAGTAGAGGTAGTGGGCGAAATCGGCATCGCCGTATTTCAGGGCGAGGCGGCCATCGCCGTATTTGGCGAGGATGTACTCGACGATGGCGCCCAATTCGGCGAGGACCAGGTCGCCGCCTTCGGCGCCGGCATGGCGCCGGCGTCGGTGATGACCGGCGCCGAGCCGATCGGGTGCAGCGCCTTGTAATCCGGCGGCGCCAGAAACGTGACCGGATCGCGTTGGTAGCGTTTCAGCTCATAGTCGATGCCGAGCTCTTCGCAGAGCCAGACGATGCGCTCGGATTGCGATTTGCCCAAATGATGGATGGTCAGCATTTTGCATTCTCCCGGCTGCGACGCGACGCGAATATATTCGGTCGGAGCGTACTGCCAATCGGGGGAACATCGAACCCGTGATGGACGATGAATTTGAACAGGAGACGGGAGACGGGGAGGAGGGTCATGGCGCGCGACGCGCGCACAAAGAAACAACCCCGCGTCCCTGTAGCCGTTGCCGGTGGCGCGGAATCAGGCGAGGATGCCGGCGGCGGAAAACGATCGAACGGGAGAGTTGCGATGCGCATTGTCGTTCATGGGCAGCAGGCGTTCGGCAAGGCGGTGCTGGAGGCGCTGTTGGCGCGCAAGGAGAACGTCGTCGGCGTCTATGTGGCGCCGGAAAAGCCGGGGCAGAAGGCCGATCCGTTGAAGGAGGCGGCGCTGGCGGCGAAGCTGCCGGTGTTCCAGCCCAAATCCTACAAGCAGCCCGGCCCGGTGTGGGACGAGTTCAAGGCGTTGAAGCCCGATCTCCAGGTGATGGCGTTCGTGACGCTGATGGTGCCCTCGGGCTTTCTCGGCATTCCGACGCGGGGCTCGATCCAATATCACCCCTCGCTGCTGCCGCTGCATCGCGGGCCCTCGTCGATCAATTGGCCGATCATCCAGGGGCGCGGCGAGACCGGCCTCTCGATCTTCTGGCCCGATGACGGGCTCGATACCGGCCCGATCCTGCTGCAAAAGAAAACGCCGATCTCGGACGGCAATTCGCTGGGCTCGGTCTATTTCGACCGGCTGTTCCCGATGGGCGTGGCGGCGATGGCCGAGGCTGTCGATCTGGTCAAGGCCGGCACGGCGCCGAGGATCGAGCAGGATCACGCCAAGGCGACCTATGAAGGCTGGTGCACGGCCGACAATGCGCGGATCGATTGGGGCCGCCAGGGCTTCGACATCCACAATCTCGTGCGCGGCTGCAATCCGGCGCCAGGCGCCTGGACCACGCTGGGCGGCAAGAAGCTCCATATTTTCGAGGCGCGGAAAAATCCGGCGCGCGACCCCAAGGGCATCGGCGGCGCCATGGGCCAGGTGATGGAGACCGGCGGCGACGGCTTCACCGTCGCCTGCGCCGACGGCCGCATCCGCGTCATGCGCGTGCGCGCCGAAGGCGGGCAGAAGATCGCGGCGGGCGAATTCGCCGCGGCGGGCGGGATCAAGGTCGGCGACAAGCTGGGCGGATAGGGGCGAAACGCGCCGTCCTAGCCCAGGTAAGCCTTCAACGGCTCCCAATACATTTTGTGCCAGCCGCCTTCGAGATGCGGCGCCTGCTCGGCAGGGAAGCCGGCGTGGTCGAAAACGAGCTTGGTTTCCTTGCCGTTTTCCTGGAGCTCGAATTTGGCGATCGAATAGACGCCGTCGGGCCAATTGCCGGCGCGCCACGCTTGGACGATGCGCTTGTTCGGCACGAGTTCGATATTGCGCCCGGCGATCATGCCGCCGAAACACGAAAACGCGCCGCCGGCCGCGGCCTCGATCGTGGCGGGCGCGCCGCCGGTGAAGGCGCTGAATTGCTTGGCGTCGGTGAGCGCGGCATAGACGCGCTGCGGATTGGCTTTGATGGTCACTTCCTGATGGATCGATTGCGACATGGCCGGCCTCCGGTTTGATTTCGCGTGCAATACTAAACCGAATGGTTTAGTGTTGTCAATCGAGGTGAGACGATGACCGCGACGCCGCGAGCCCGACCCGCCGAGCGCCGGCTCGACGATATTTTCCATGCGCTGTCCGACCGCACGCGCCGCGCCATGCTGGCGCGCCTGGCGCGCGGCCCGGCCAATATTTCCGAGCTGGCGGCGCCATTCGCCATGTCGCTGCCGGCGGTGTCGAAACATCTGCGCGTGCTGGAGCGGGCGCGGCTGGTGGGGCGCAAGATCGACGGCCGCATCCATCGCTGCTCGCTCGACCCCCGGCCGCTCAAGGATGTCGAGACCTGGCTCGCGCATTACCGCGTCTTCTGGAGCGAGTCGCTCGAACTCCTTGGCCGACTATGTGGAGCGCGCGGACATGAACGAGCCCGAGCCTCAAGCCGATATCTTGCTGATCGCGCGCCGCCGCATCATGGCGCCGCCGGCGCGCGTGTTCGATGCCTGGACCGCGCCCGAGCATTTGCGGCGCTGGTGGGGGCCGCGCTCGGTGACGTGCATCGGCGCCGAAATCGACCTGCGCGTCGCCGGGCGCTATCGCATCGGCAACCGGTTTCCCGACGGCAATATCGTGTGGATCGCCGGCGCCTTCGAGGCGATCGAGCCGGGGCGCAAATTGATCTTCACCTGGGGCATCGAGCCGGACTTGTCGGGCCGCGAGCGCGTCACGGTCCGGTTCGAGCCCTGTCCCGAAGGCACCAACGTCGTCGTCATCCACGAGCGCATCGCGACGCCGGCGCTGCGCGACGGGCACGAAGCCGGCTGGATCGATTGCCTCGCCGGGCTCGCCGGCTATTTCGACGGCACGCCGCGCTCAGCGTGACAGGGCGGCGCGGCGTCCGGCCACGGTGAGCTTGAACACCTGCCAATCGGGCTTCACCGGATTGGCGAACCACGGCTCGGTCCAGCCCGCCGCGGCGCAGGCCTGCATCATCACGCGGCTGATCCGGCGGCCTTCGCGATCGAACAGGGGAAGTTTCCCGCCCGGCTGTTCGAGCCCGCGGCGGAGCCATTCGCGCTGCGCATCGGTGGGTTTTCGGAAATAGTTTTCATTCGATATTTCCGAATGATACGGCCAATCTTTCAGATTCGATCGGAACGACAGCATGGCTCCTCCCGCGGCGCACAATCGATCGTTTTGCATTGCGAAAGCCGATTGTATGCGCTGCAAACTGAAGCCGTTACACTAGGCGAAGGAGCCGCTAATGTCGATATCGCCGAATAGGGCCGCGCGATGGCGCTGCGTTTCGTTTACATGACAATGGCCGACCCGGAGCAAGCGCGCCGCATCGGCCGCGCTTTGGTCGAAGAACGCCTGGCGGCTTGCGTCAACATCATTCCGGCGATGCAATCGATCTATCGCTGGCAAGGCGCGATCCAAGAGGACGGCGAGACGGTGCTGATCGCGAAGACGACCGCGGCGCTGGTCGAGCGGCTCGCGGCGCGCGTCTGCGCGTTGCACACCTATTCTGTGCCTTGCGTCGTGGCGCTGCCGATCGACGGCGGCAATCCGGCGTTCCTGCGCTGGATCGGCGAAGAATCCACAGGCGACTGAATCGCCCGCACGCGCTTGTTGCTAATAGAAAATAAACCATGCAGGGACAGCATCGCGTCATAGCGGCGCCGCAATTCCCGATTAACCGAATTCGGCGATAATACCGGCGCGCGCAAGACAGGAGAGGACGATGGCGAATTGGCGACTGGGTGTTCTCGGCATCGCGGGTGCGGCCATGTCGTCGCTCGCCGTCCCGGCGGCCGCGCAGACCATGTGGTGGGTCGAAGGCGACCGCTTCTGCGGCGGCTTCAGCAACAATTTCCGCAACAACATCATGTGCGGCGCGCCGCGCCGCGGCGAGACGCTGCCGAGCTCGACCTTCCGCTACGAGTTCGACACGCCGAGCGTCAATCTCGATCGCCCGCCGCCGCCGCCCGCCGCCGTGGTGCCGCCACCGGCGCCCGGTACGCGCGCGGCGCCGCGCCGCAACTAGCCTGCCGCGTGGCTTGAGGCTCGCGATGCTGCGCCGGAGACTTACGAAGGCGATTTCGTGGACGACGCTGTTCGGCGGCAAGTCGGGACCGGCGGCCGCGAATTTGGCGGCGAACGCCAATGCAAATCGCGCCGGCACGGTGCGGGCGCGGCTGCATGAACCGGTGCCCGCCAATTTCTTTGCGATCAAGCCGACGCGGCGCCAACTCGGCGACTTCATCAAACGCATCACGCGCGGCGCCAAGAAACCCTCATAGCCGTGCCGGCCTCGGCGCGACGTGCGCCGCCGCTTGTTTAACCATCTTCGAAGGGCCTCGCGGCGTTCCTCTGTGATGGCCGTCACAGCGCGCGATCACAGCTTGTGACATAGTCCCCGATGTCGCAACCGCCGCGGGGCGGACAATCAACATGGATGGCGTCTTACCGAACGAGCCTCATCGAGGCCCAAAGGAGAAACCATGCCCAGCCTGATAAAGACGGGACTGACTGCTCTCGCCCTGATTGCTCTTGCCGGATCGGCCAACGCCGCGGTTCCCCACAAGGGAACGAAAAACACGGCGCTGAAGGACGATCGCTGCGAGATTCCGAACCGCAAGCTCGACCGCGTTCGCGGCTGCCACGAGAACGCCGGCGTGCGCCGCGCCGCGCGCCGCGTCCAGTACGCCAAGCGGCCGCCGATGACGCCGCCGACGACCTACGTCCCGAACGTCACCGATGACCACACGCCCGAGCGCAACAAGAATGAGTACATCGACATGGGCGAATCGGGCCGTGGCGGCCGCGATGGCGGCACCGGCGGCGAGGCCAACGGCCCCCGCTAACCCGGCGGTTCGATCGCAGGAAGACGAGGGGACGGCCGCGCGCCGTCCCCTCGCAATTTTCGCGGCCGTTTATTCGGCGGCTTTTCGCGCCGACGGTTGAGCGGCTTTGGCCAAGGCCTGATCGAGATCGGCGACAATGTCCGCCACCAATTCGATGCCGATCGAGAGCCGCACCACGTCAGGCCCGGCGCCGGCGACGACGAGCTGCTCCGGCGTCAACTGCCGGTGCGTCGTCGAAGCCGGGTGGATGATGAGCGAGCGCGTGTCGCCGATATTGGCGAGATGGCTGAACAGCTCGACGCTCTCGACGACGGCGACGCCGGCTTGGTAGCCGCCCTTGACGCCGAAGGTAAAGACCGAGCCCGCGCCCTTGGGCAGGTATTTTTTCGCCAGGGCTTTGTACGGGCTCGAAGCAAGTCCGGCATAGGAAACCCAAGCCACATGCTGGTGCTTTTCGAGCCACTCGGCGACCTGCTGCGCGTTGGCGCAATGGCGCTCCATGCGTAGCGACAGCGTCTCGACGCCTTGCAGCGTGATCCAGGCGTTCATCGGCTGCTGGCACGGGCCGAGATCGCGCAAGCCCACGGCATGGCCGTACACCGTGTAGCCGAGCGGGCCGAAAGTCTCGGCGAAGGTGAGGCCGTGATATTCCGGCGCCGGGCTCGTCATGCTGGGAAATTTGGCCTTGTTCTTGAACCAATCGAACTTGCCGGAATCGATCACGGCGCCGCCGATCGCGCTGCCGTTGCCGGAAATGAACTTGGTCGTCGAATGCACGACGATGTCGGCGCCCCAATCGAGCGGGCGGCACAGATAGGGCGTCGCCATCGTGTTGTCGACGATGAGCGGCACGCCGGCGTCCTTGGCGATCTTGGCGACGGCTTCGAGATCGACCACGACGCCGCCGGGATTGGCCGAGACTTCTCGACGAAGATCGCGCGCGTCTTGTCGGTCAGCGCCTTGCGGAAGTTCTCGGGCTTTTCGGGATCGACGAAGATCGTGTTCCAGCCGAATTTCTTGAAGCTGTGGCGCATCTGGTTGATCGATCCGCCATAAAGCTTGTTGGCGGCGATCAATTCGAGGCCGGGCGCCATCAACGGAAACAGCGCCAAGATTTGCGCCGCATGACCCGAACTCGTCGCCGTGGCACCCAGGCCGTTCTCAAGCGAGGCGAGGCGTTCCTCGAGCACGGCGACCGTCGGATTGGTCAGCCGCGAATAGATGAAACCGGGACGCTGCAGGTTGAACAACGAGGCCGCATGGTCCGCATCGTCGAACACGAAGGACGTCGTCTGGTAGATCGGCGTGTTGCGCGCGCCGGTAGTGGGATCGGGCGCGGCGCCGGCATGGAGCTGGCGCGTTTCGAATCCCATCTGCTTGTCGGCCATCGGTCTAACCCTTTCGTCGCTTGCTGCTGATCACGCCGGAGTTGAAACCGCCCCAGCTCAGCTCGCCGTAAAGGCGGGAATATTCGATCTTGGGGCAGCGATTCATGATGCAGGTCAGACCGGCGGCCTCGGCGGATTTCGCGGCCTCGTCGTTGCGCACGCCGATCTGCATCCATACGATTTTGGCGCCTTTCTTGACGGCCTCGTCCGCGATCGCGCCGGCTTCCTCGGAATTGCGGAAAATATCGACCATGTCGACGCCGTGCGGGATCTCGGCCAGGCTGGCATAGACCTTTTCGCCCAGGATTTCGGTGCCCGCTTCCTTGGGATTGACGGGCACGATGCGGAAGCCCTTGGCCTGCAGGTATTTCATGACGAAGAAGCTCGGCCGGTTCCAATTCGCGCTCGCGCCGACCACGGCGATGACGCGCACGCGGCCCAGCGTGTCCTTGAGGAATTCGTCGGTGTAGGCGTCGTGATTCATGCGCGGGTTATGCGGGAACTCGCCCGGCGTCGCAAGGGACGGCGAAGACGAGGCGTCCGGACTTGCAAAGGCGCTGCGATGTAATTACAATGTAAATCCATTTTCGGACCAGGAACCGATGCGGCTGAAGATCATTCGAATTGGCAATTCACGCGGCGTCCGCCTGCCGCGTTCGATCTTGAAGCAATGCGGCATTCGCGACGCTGTCGACATGACGCTCGTCGGAAACCGGATCGCCTTGACGCCGACGAAGCGGACGTTGCGCGAGGGCTGGAGCGAAGACGCCAAGCGGGCGGCAGCCGCGGGCGACGACAAGCCTTTGTGGCCGGATGCAATGAGCCACAGTTTCGACGAAGAAGAATGGTCTTGGCCGGAGGCAGCCGATGAAGCGCTTCGAAGTATACCTCGTCGCCCTCGATCCGGTACGCGGCGCGGAAATGGCAAAAACCCGGCCTTGCGTCGTCGCATCGCCCGATGAGCTCAATCCGCATTTGCGAACCGTCGTTGTCGTGCCGTTGACCAGTGTCAAGCGGCGTTATCGATATCGGCCGGATTTGCGCTTTGCCAATGTCGATGGACAGCTTGCGATCGATCAGTTGAGGGTCGTGGACAAGTCGCGTCTGGTCCGACGGGTGGGACGCCTTGCAACGTTGGACGCGCGCAGGCTAACGGACGCCCTCGTCGAATTTTTCCGGCACGACGAATTCTGACGCGCCTTTTATTTACCGCCCCTCCCATTTCGGCTGGCGTTTTTCGAGGAACGCGTCGATGCCTTCCTCGGCGTCGCGGGCGAGCATGTTCTCGGTCATGGCCTTGCTGGCATAGTCGTAGGCTTCGGCAAGCGGCATTTCGAGCTGGCGGTAGAAAGCCTCTTTGCCGATCTTGACCGTGAGCGGCGACTTGCCGGCGATCGTTTTCGCCATTTCGGCCGTGGCCTGTTCGAGCTTGGCCGCGGCGACGACGCGATTGACCAGCCCGATCGCCGCGGCATCGGCGGCGCCAACCGCGTCGCCGAGCAATAGCATTTCCATCATTTTCTTGCGCGGCACGTTGCGGCTCGCCGCGACCATGGGCGTCGAGCAGAACAATCCGATATTGACGCCGGGCGTACAGAAGGTCGCGGCTTCGGAGGCGACCGCGAGATCGCAGCTTGCCACCAATTGGCAGCCCGCGGCATAGGCGACGCCTTGCACCTGGGCGATCACCGGTTGCGGCAAGCGGACAATGCTCTGCATCAGCCGGCTGCATTGGCCGAACAAGTTCTCGAAAAACGGCCGCCCCTTGTTCGCGCGGATCTCCCGGAGATCGTGTCCCGCGCAATAGGCTCCGCCGCTCGCGGCCAATATCACTGCCTTGACCGACCGGTCGCCCGCAATGGCATCGAGCTGCGCCTGCAGTGCCGCCATCAGCCCGGTCGACAGCGCGTTGAGCGCGGACGGGCGATGGAGCGTCAGGGTGGCGACGCCGTCGGAGTCGTTGCGCAGCAGGATCGCCTCGGTCGGCGGCGATTTGGGCAAGGCGGTCATCGGTGAATTCCTCGGCGGCCGATGCATTGAACGCCCACCCAGTGTGCAATAGCTTGCCGGCGACGTAAACCGCCGGAATATCGCATGGCTCGAACATCGCAAGCGCCGCCGCTCGTTTCGGCGGCTGAATTCAATCGCCGGATCGCGGCCTATCCCTGGTTCGGCCGTTGGGCCGGCGCCGAGGCCACCGAGATCACGCGCGGCGGCGCCCAGGTGCGCATGGCCATGCGGCCGGAGTTCCTGCGCCACGGCGATACAGTCGCGGGGCCGATCGTGATGGCGCTGGCCGATATCGCCATGTACGCCGCCGTGATGGGAGTCTCCGAACACGGCGAACGCGCGGTTACGGCGGACATGACGATGCATTTCCTGCGCCGCCCTTCGGGCGCGGCGCTGGCGGCCAAGGCGCGCATCGTGCGCCAGGGGCGGCGCATGATCGTCTGCGCCGTCGATGTCTTTGTCGAAGGCGACAGCGCGAGCGTGTGCCACTGCGTCGGCACATACGCCGTGCCGGCCAAGTAGCGCGGGGCCGGCGACGTGCCATTGCAAAATCGGGTGACGCCGCCGGGCAGCCTGATCGCGACGCCAGCGCGCGGCGCCTGGATGGGCAATCGCGGCTGCCTGCACGATGCCGAGAAGCAAATTCGCCGGCAATGGACGGGGCGGCGCTGGATTATTTGCCTGCTCGGGTACAATGAGCGCCACCGCACCGTCATGGCGCCGGGCAAGTATACCGAGCTGTTTTTTCTCGACGAAGCGACGGCATTGGCCGCGGGGCATCGCCCGTGCTTCGAATGCCGCCACGCCAACGCCCGGCGGTTTGCCGGAATTTGGCGCAGCGCGACCGGACGCGACAACGACGCCGATGCGATCGACAATGTGTTGCATGCGGAGCGCCGGCTGTCGAACGTGTCGCGCTCGGCACCGCCGCGCGAATTCGCGGCGAGTTTGCCCGATGGCGCGATCGTCGAACGCGACGAAATGGATGGCTACTGGTTGGTGGCTTTCGGCCGGTTTTGGCGCTGGACGCCGTCGGGTTACGATGCGTCGGCGACGATCGATGGCGCGCCGGTCCGACTCGTGACGCCGCCCGCGACAATTGCCGTCATCGCATCCGGTTATCGCCCGCAATGGCACCCCAGCATTATGTGGTAATATAATACCAGGCAATGTACGGTGTTGAAAACCCTATATTTGATGAGATTGACTTTCGCCGTTTCGCTGCCATATTGCGCCCGTCGCGACCGGGTGCCGCTCGATTGAGCCGGCACCCTATTATTTTTCGCCGAAACGACTGACCGATTGCGAAAGTGCGCCATGAAAACGTTTTCCGCCACGCCCAAGGATATCGAAAAGAAGTGGATTCTGATCGATGCCCAGGATGCCGTGCTCGGCCGCCTGGCCGTGATCACGGCCGACATCCTGCGCGGCAAGCACAAGACCACGTTCACGCCGCACATGGATTGCGGCGATCACGTCGTCATCGTCAATGCCGAGAAGATCCATCTCACCGGCCGGAAACGCGAGCGGAAGCTCTACCACTGGCACACCGGTTATCCCGGCGGCATCAAAGAGCGGACGGCCGATAAAATCCTGGGCGGCAAGCACCCGGAGCGCGTCATCATGAGCGCCGTGCGCCGCATGATCCCGGTCAATCCGCTCGGCCGCGAGCAGCTCGGCAATCTCCGCGTCTATACGGGAATCAAGCACCCACACGAGGCGCAGAATCCGGTGAAGCTCGATCTCGGCAAGCTGAATAGCAAGAACATGAAGAGGGTACCGCAATGAGCCCGACCAATATCCAGAGCGGCGGTACGCTCGCCGACGTGATGCCGGGCGCGGCACAGCCGGTCAAAGCGCCGGCGCCGGTTCAGCCCAAGCGCGATCAATGGGGCAGGGCCTATGCCACGGGCAAGCGCAAGAACGCCATCGCGCGCGTATGGCTCAAGCCGGGCACGGGCAAATTCTTGATCAACGGCCGCGAAATCACCGTTTATTTCGCGCGCCCGGTGTTGCGCATGCTGCTGGCGCAACCGTTCGACATTGCCAACCGCAAGGATCAGTTCGACGTGATGTGCACGGTCAGCGGCGGCGGACTTTCGGGCCAGGCCGGCGCGGTCAGGCTCGGCATCTCCAAGGCGCTGACGCTCTATGAACCGGGCCTGCGGCCGGTGCTGAAAAAGGGCGGCTTCCTAACGCGCGATGCGCGCGTCGTCGAGCGCAAGAAATACGGCCGCGCCAAGGCGCGCCGCCAATTCCAGTTCTCGAAGCGCTAGACGCCGCCCAAAAGCGGTGTTTTCCGGACAAGGCCGGGCGCTTCGAAAGAGCCGCCCGGCCTTTATTTTTCCGGCGGCTCCGAAGGCTTGGCGATTTCGACAAGGAGTTGGGATTTGAGAACGGCGAGCGAGCGGCGGATGCGCGCCTTGGGCAGCGGTCCGAAACCGAAGGTGGTGCCCCAAATAAGGACCGTGGATTTGCCGTCGTCGATGCGCTGCACGACGATGGCGAACCGGCAAGCATTGCGGAAGAACATGTCAAGGATGCCGATGCGTTCGCGAATGAAGAACGTGTTGTTCTGCACGCCCGTGATGCTCCAGGTCGGCGTCATCACGGACCGACGACAAGCGTCCCACGCTTCTTCATAGGATTTGTCGACGGCAATTGTTTCGGTGTATCTGGCCACGGCTCGACGCTTTGACGACGATCAAGGAACGGGCCGCACCATAATGGAAATCGGCGGATTGGCCATAGTCCGCTCCTGGAACTGAGGTTCAACATGGCGACGAACAGCAATGCGGTGAGAATCGGAATACTCGGAGCGAGCGGCTACACGGGCGCGGAATTGTTGCGCTTGCTCGCGCGCCATCCGCAGGCCGAGATTCGATTGCTGACCGCCAACGCCAAGGCCGGCAAGACGATCGCCGAAGTCTTTCCCCATCTCGCCGGCATGGATTTGCCGACGCTGATCAAGGTCGAGGACGCCGATTGGTCCAAGCTCGATGTCGTGTTCTGCGCCCTGCCGCACGGCACGACGCAGGACATCGTCGCCAAGCTGCCGCGCCATCTCAAGATCGTCGATCTTTCGGCCGACTTCCGCTTGGCCGACGTCGAGACTTACGCGAAATGGTACGGCCACGCCCACAAGGCGCCGGACATTCAAAAGGAAGCGGTTTACGGCGTCACCGAGTTGGCGCGCGATGCGATCAGGAAGACGCGGCTCGTCGCCAATCCCGGTTGCTATCCCACCGCGGCGCAGCTTCCGCTGGTGCCGTTGGTCGAGGCCAAGGCGATCGACGCGAGCGACATCATAATCGATGCCAAATCCGGCGTGAGCGGCGCCGGCCGCGAGGCGAAGGAGGCGAACCTGTTCGCCGAGATCGGCGAAGGCGTGCATCCTTACAACATCGCCAATCACCGCCACGCGCCGGAAATCGAGCAGGCGCTTTCGCAGGCCGCCGGCACGCCGATCCTGGTCAATTTCACGCCGCACATGATGCCGATAAATCGCGGCATCGAAGAATCGATCTATGTCCGGCTGCACAACGGCGCCACCGCCGACGATCTGCGGGCGACGCTGGCCAAGCGCTATGCCGGCGAGCCGTTCGTGCGCGTGGTGCCGAAGGGCGTCACGCCGCAGACGCGGCACGTGCGCGGCTCGAACCACGTCCTGATCGGCGTGTTCGCGGACCGGCTGCCGGGACGGGCGATCATCGTCTCGGTCGAGGACAATCTCGTCAAGGGCGCCTCGGGCCAGGCGATTCAGAACATGAACGTCATGGTCGGCTTGCCCGAAACCACGGCGCTCGAACAGCAGCCGCTGTTTCCGTAGGAGAAGTGGCGCCATGGCATTGATCGTTCCGTTTTTCGGCAAGACGCCGCGCATCGCGCCGTCGGCCTTTGTCGCGCCCAACGCAACGTTGATCGGCGATGTCGAGATCGGCGAGGGTAGCTCGATCTGGTACGGCTGCGTGCTGCGCGCCGATCACCAGCCGGTGCGCGTCGGCCGCAACACGAATATCCAGGACGGCACCGTCGTCCACATCGACAGCGCGCGCTACGGCACCACGATCGGCAACAACATCCTGATCGGCCATCTGGCGCTGATCCACGCCTGCACGATCGAGGACGATTGCGTCATCGGCATGAAGGCCTGCGTCATGGACCTCGCCGTCGTCGAAAAGGGCGCGATGGTGGCGGCGGGCGCGGTGGTGACGCCGGGCAAGCGCGTCAAATCCGGGCAGATCTGGGCCGGCAGCCCGGCCAAATACTGGCGCGATTTGACGGACGCGGACCGCGCGAATTTTTCCGGCATGACGAAAGGCTACGTGCTGCTGGCGCAGCAGAACCGCGAAGCCTGCGAGGCCGCCGGCTACGGCGAGCGGCGGGCCAAGGCGGCTGAGTAGGAAACGTCGCGCCTTTGGCATTGGCAGCGCGCGACTCGCGCGCTAGCTTTCGCCCGGTCCGGCCGCCAACGGATCGGGAGGAATGCGTGGGACGCTATAGCATCAAAGATCTGCAAGGCATGGTCGAGGCCGACCGGGTCCATCGCCTGGTTTACAACGATCCGGAAATTTTCGAGCTGGAGATGGAGCGCATCTTCAGCCGCAATTGGATTTATGCCGGGCACGAGAGCCAGGTGAAAAATCCCGGCGATTACTGGACCGTGCTGATCGGCAAGCAGCCGATGATCCTGATCCGGCACGACGACGGCAAGGTCCACGTCCTGTACAACCGCTGCCCGCATCGCGGCAACACGCTGCTCGGCAATCGGCACGGCACGATCGACAAGAGCATCATCTGCTCCTATCACGCGTGGCAATTCCATTGCGACGGCACGGCCAAGGCGATCCCGCTCGCCAAGGGCTACGAAGGCACCAAGCTCGATCCGGCGAGCGCGGCGTGCAATATCAAGCGCGCGCCGCGCGTCGCGAATTATCGCGGCTTCGTGTTCGCCAGCCTCGCCGAGGACGGGCCGTCGCTGCTCGAATGGCTCGGCCCGTCCAAGCTCGGCATCGACCAGATGTGCGACCGCGCGCCGGACGGCGAGGTCGAGATCGTGCCGACCTGCTTCCGCGTCATGCAGCAATCGAACTGGAAATTCTTCCTCGAAAATCAGCTCGACGTGGCGCACGCCGTGGTGACGCACGAATCGACCGGCCGCGCCGCGCTCGAAGTCGAAGAACAGGTCAAGCAGCGCGACGGCAGCGTGCCGCTCGATTATCATTTTCTCTCGGGCTTCACCCTTCCGCTCGGCGCCTGGGATAAGATGACGACGGCGAACTATCCGCGCGGCCATTCCTTGCTCGAAGGCTATATGAGCCTGCGCCCGCAAGACCCGCTGTCGCTGGAATACGAGGGCATTTTGAAGCGCCGCCATGGCGAGACGCGCGCCAACGAAATTCTCGACATGAACATCCATCACGCCATCGTCTATCCGATCCTGTCGCTGCAGCCGCCATTGCAGCAATTGCGCGCGATCCGGCCGATCGCGGCCGACAAGACGCTGACGGAGATCTGGCACTTCCGGCTGAAGGGCGCGCCCGAGGGCATCTATCGCCGCGCGCTCGGCTACTACAATCTCGTCAACTCGCCTTCGACCATGGTCAATGCCGACGATCTGTGGAATTTCCGCAAGCAGCACGAAGGCTTGAACTCCGACGGCGGCGATTGGGTGAGTTTCCATCGCTATCACGGCCAGGACGACGAAACCGACGGTTCGATCCGCACCCGCATCGGCACCAGCGAGGCGCCGCTGCGCAATTATTTCCAGGCTTGGGCCAGCTACATGACGGCGGGAAACTGACGCCATGATCGTCGTTCCCGCACCCAAGCCGCTCGCGGCACCCGGCGCCGAGCCGCTGCGCGCCGCCGCGGTGTCGCTCGAAACCCAGCGCGCCGTCGAGCAATTCCTCTACCGCCAATCGGAGTGTCTCGATACCAAGCGCTGGCAGGACTTCATCGACCTGTTCGCCGATGACGGAATTTATTGGATGCCCGCCGATCCGGCCCACGCCAGCGGCGACGGCGTGCCGAGCATTTTCTACGAAGATCGCGCGATGATGACGATCCGCATGAAACGCATGGCGCATCCGCGCGCCTGGTCGCAGAAGACCGAGTGGGGCCTGAGCCACGTCGTCTCGAACGTCGTCGTCACCGACGCCGGCGCGGCGAGCGGCGCCATCGTCTGCCGCTCGCGATTCTATATGATGGAGTTCCGGCGCGACGCGGTGCGCAATTTCGCCGGCTCCTACGTTCATCGCTTGGTCAAGGCGCCGGACGGCTATCGCATCACGCTACAGCGCGTCGATATGGTCAATGCCGATGCGCCCTACGACTACGTGCTCCAGGCCTGGGTTTAGCGAGGCAACGATGCAGCCGGTCGATCTCAGGTCCGACACCGTCACCTTGCCGTCGGAGGAAATGCGCGCCGCGATGGCGCGGGCGCCGGTCGGCGACGACCAGTACGGCGAGGATCCCACGGTCAACGAATTGCAAGCGCGCGTCGCCGAACTGCTCGGCAAGGAAGCCGCGCTGTTCGTGCCCAGCGGGACGATGGCCAACCAGATCGCGCTCAAGCTGCTGACCCGGCCGGGCGACGAGGTCGTCGTCGGCGACGAGGCGCATATCGTTTGGCACGAAGCCGGCGCCTCGGCCGCCAACTCCGGCGTGCAATTCAGCGTCGCGGGCCGCGGCGGATTGTTTTCGGCAGACGATCTCAACTGCGTCTTCAAGCCGCGGGGCCATGTCGTGTTTCCGGCGACGTCGCTCGTCGCCATCGAGAACACACATAATCGCGGCGGCGGCCTGATTTTTCCGCAAGCCGCCGTCCAGGCGATCTGCGACCGCGCCAGGCAATTGGGCCTCAACAGCTATTGCGACGGGGCGCGCTTGTTCAATGTGTCGGCGGCGACCGGCCAAGGCCTCGCGGATCTTGCCAAGCCTTTCGACATGATCTCGGTCGCCTTGTCGAAGGGGCTCGGCTGCCCGGTCGGCAGTCTGATCGCGGGGTCGCGCGCGCAAATCGTGCAGGCGGTGCGCCAGCGGCGCATGTTCGGCGGCGGTATGCGCCAAGCCGGCATCCTGGCGGCGGCCGGCCTCTATGCGCTGCGGCACAATCTCGGCCGGCTGACCGAAGACCACGCCAATGCCAAATTGCTGGCCGAGCGCCTCGCGCGGCTGAAAGGGATCGAGCTGGCGCTCGAAACCGTGCAAACCAACATCGTGATTTTCCGCATGGCCGCGGGCGCGCCCGATGCGGCGCGTGTCGTTCAGGCGGCGAAGGAAAAAGGCGTGCTGCTGTCCGCGTTCGGACCGCGCACCTTGCGGGCGACCACGCATCTTAATGTGAGCCGGGCGCAATCCGTCCATGCGGCCGATGTCATGGCGCAACTCGCCGCGTCGTGGTGAGCCTGCGGCGCTCGCCGTCCAATTCATTGAGAGACAAACGATGACCGAATTGCCGGAGATGGATTTCTCGCGCCTCGGACCGCCCAAGGGCTATCGCCTGGTCTTGACCGGCGGCTGCGGCGGCATCGGGCGGCGCATCGCCGAAGTCGCGCTCGGCCTGGGCGCGAAAGTCGCGTTGATTGACCTGCCGCAATCGATCAAGCGCCACAAGCCGCCCAAGGGCGCGATCGCCATTCCCTACGACGCGCGCGACGACGGAGCCGCCAAGCGCGCCTTCGCCAAATTGGGCAAGCAATGGGGCGGCGAGATCGACGGCTTCGTGCATCTCCCCGGATATATGACGCCGCAGGTCAATCTCGACGACGTGCCGGTGGCGGAATTCGACGAGGGCATCAGCGTCAATTTGCGCTCGGCCTTTCTCGCCTTGCGCGAGGCCTTGCCGATGATGCGCAAATCGGGCGGCGGCAGTATCGTGCTCGTGGCTTCGGGCCTCGCCACCTTGGTCGAGAAGGGCACGGCGACCTATTCCGCGGCCAAGGCCGGCATCATCGCGATGGCCAAGGGCCTCGCCAAGGAAAACGCGCCGACCATCCGCGTCAACGTGATCGCACCCGCCGCGGTCGATACCGAGTTCCTGCGCGGCGGCACGGGGCGGCGCGCCGACGATCCGAAACAGCCGGCGCCACAAGCCGTCATGGTCAAGGACATGAACATGACGCGCATGTTGACGACGATTCCGATGGGCCGCATTGCCGTCGTCGATGACGTCGTCGGGCCGACGCTGTTCCTGCTCGGCGACGCCTCGCGTTTCATGACCGGGCAAACGCTTTATATCAACGGCGGGCGGTTGATGATCTGAGGCAGGCCATGGCACCAGCAATCTTTCGCGACTACGACCGGGCCGGGCTCGACGCGCAATATAATCTGCGCGCCGCCGTGCCGAATGCGGTGGAATGCCTCGGCGAATGCGCGCGTCGCAGCGGCATCGTGCGCGCGACGCTGAATCTGAAACTCGACGTGCCATTCGGGCCCAGCCATGGCGAGCGGCTCAATCTGTTTCCGGCGCCGAAGCCGGGCGCGCCGGTGTTGGCGTTCATTCATGGCGGCTATTGGCAACGCCTCGATAAGAACGATTTCGATTATATCGCCGAGCCGTTTGCCGCGGCCGGCATTGCCGTGGTCAATTTCAACTACGCCCTGGCGCCGTCGGTGACACTGGACGAAATCCTGCGCCAGGTGCGCGCGGCGATCGCCTGGACGTGGCGCGAAGCCCGGAGTTTCAACGGCGATCCCGGGCGCATTCACATCGCCGGTCATTCGGCCGGCGGCCACCTCGCGGCCATGGCGGCGCTGACCGATTGGCCGGCTTTCGTGCCCGGACTGCCGGCAAATGTCGTCCAGAGCGCCATGGCCATCTCGGGCGTCTACGATCTCGAGCCGATCCGCCTGTGTTACATCAACGACGTTCTGCGTCTCGACGAGGCCACGGCGCGCCGCAACAGCCCGCTTGGCCAAGTGCGCAAGAACATGCCGCCGGTGACACTCGCCGTCGGCGCCGACGAAACGAGAGACTTCCTGCGCCAGCAGCGCGAATTCGCCGCCGCTCTGCAGCAAGCCGGCGCCAGCGTCGAAGCGCTCGAAGTGGCCAACCGGCACCATTTCGACGTCATCCTCGATCTCGGCGACCGGGCCACGATGCTGCATCGCAAGTTGCGCCAGCCTTTGGGCGAATAAGCCGAGCCCCGCGCGTTCGCTTGACACTCGGGAACGCGTGGCGTATTTCCCGCCATTCTCGGAAAATGGGGGCGTAGCTCAGTTGGTTAGAGCGTCGGCCTGTCACGCCGAAGGTCGCGGGTTCGAGTCCCGTCGCTCCCGCCATTTTCTCCGGGCCGATTTCCTCGATATTTGAGCCGCTTCGAGCCGCCCACCGGTACGGGGGAGCGCGGCATTTCGTCCTTTCATTTGCCATTTCGCAGCCCTATAAAGCGGCGCAATATCGCGTTGCGGCAATGCGGCACCGCCTTGACCGCAAACGCAAATCCGGCTTGCCCGGTGCAGGTAAACAATCCAAGCGCTGATGACCGAATTTCTCAAAGAATATCTGCCGATCGCGATCTTTCTGGGTATCGCCGTCGGCCTCGCCGGCGCGCTGACGATCGCTTCCTACATTGTCGGCCGGCAGCGGCCGGATTCGGAGAAGCTGTCGGCTTACGAATGCGGCTTCGAAGCCTTCGGCGATGCGCGCGGCCGGTTTGACGTGCGCTTTTATCTCGTCTCGATCTTGTTCATCATTTTCGACCTTGAGGTCGCGTTTCTGTTTCCCTGGGCTGTCACGTTGAAGGACACGGGCTTCTTCGGCTTCTGGTCGATGGTCGTGTTCCTGGGCGTGCTTACGGTGGGCTTCATCTACGAGTGGAAGAAGGGCGCGCTGGAATGGGAGTGACCGCGAAACCGCCCGGAGCCGCGGCGCCGGCGCTCGATCAGTTCCTGTCCGAGGAATTCAAGTCGAAAGGCTTTCTTGTCGCCAAGCTCGACGATCTCGTCGGCTGGGCGCATTCTGGCTCGCTCTGGCCGATGACATTCGGCCTCGCTTGCTGCGCGGTCGAGATGATCCAGACCTATATGTCGCGCTACGATCTCGATCGCTTCGGCATCGTGCCGCGCGCCAGCCCGCGCCAATCCAACGTCATGATCGTCGCCGGCACGCTGACCAACAAGATGGCGCCGGCTATGCGCAAAGTTTACGACCAGATGGCCGAGCCGCGCTGGGTCATTTCCATGGGTTCCTGCGCCAATGGCGGCGGCTACTATCATTATTCCTACAGCGTGGTGCGCGGCTGCGACCGGATCGTGCCGGTCGATGTCTATGTGCCGGGCTGCCCGCCGACCGCCGAGGCGCTGCTATACGGGATTTTCCAGCTGCAGAAGAAAATCCGCCGCGTCAGCACCTTCATGCGCTAGGTCAGGGGAAGGTCGAAACCGGCATGAGCGAAGCGCTCCGCGAATTGGCGCAGTATATTTCGGCCAAGCTGCCGCAGGCCGTCGTCAGCGCCGCCGTCGCGAATGGCGAGCTGAGCGTCACGGTGAGCCGTCCGAGCATTGTCAAAGTGCTCACGTTCCTGCGCGACGATACCGAGTGCCGCTTTGCCGTACTCAACGACATATGCGGCGTCGACTGGCCGGAACGCGAGCAGCGCTTCGACGTCGTCTATCATTTGCTGAGCCTCACCCAGAACCGCCGCATTCGCGTCAAGCTCGCGACCGACGAAGACACGCCGGTTCCTTCCGCGATCGGCGTGTTCAGCGCCGCCGGCTGGTACGAGCGCGAGACTTGGGATCTGTACGGCGTCGTGTTTTCCGATCATCCCGATCTGCGCCGGCTGCTCACCGATTACGGCTTCGAAGGCCATCCGCTGCGCAAGGATTTCCCTCTCACCGGCTTCGTCGAGCTGCGCTACGACGACGAACAAAAGCGCGTGGTCTATGAGCCGGTCAAGCTGACCCAGGAGTTCCGCAGCTTCGACTTTCTCTCGCCCTGGGAGGGCATGATGCGTCCGCTGCCGGGCGACGAAAAGGCGACCGGGACGCCGCCCGCCAAGCCCGAGGCCAAAGCCTGATGGCCGAGCCGCGGATCAAAAATCTCAATCTCAATTTCGGGCCGCAGCACCCGGCCGCGCACGGCGTGCTGCGCATGGTGCTGGAAATGGACGGCGAGATCGTCGAGCGCGCCGATCCGCATATCGGACTGCTGCATCGCGGCACCGAGAAGCTCATCGAATACAAAACCTACCTCCAGGCCATTCCGTATTTCGACCGGCTCGATTACGTCGCGCCGATGAACCAGGAGCACGCCTTCGTGCTCGCCGCCGAGCGCTTGCTGGGCATCGCGCCGCCGCAGCGCGGCCAGGCGATCCGCGTGCTCTATTGCGAGATCGGGCGCATCCTCAATCACCTGCTCAACATCACGGCCTTCGCTATGGATGTCGGCGCGATGACGCCGATGTTCTGGGGCTTCGAAGAGCGCGAAAAGCTGATGGAGTTCTACGAGCGCGCGTCGGGCGCGCGGCTCCATGCCGCCTATTTCCGCGTCGGCGGCGTGCATGGCGATCTCCCGGCGGGGCTCACCGCGAGATATATTGCGCTGGGCCGAAGCGTTCGGTCCCTTGGTCGACGATCTCGAAACATTGCTGACCGACAATCGAATTTTCCGCCAGCGCACCGTCGATATCGGCAAGTTCACGGCGCAAGAGGCGCAGGACTGGGGTTTCTCCGGACCGATGCTGCGCTCGGCCGGCGTCGCCTGGGATTTGCGCAAGTCGCAGCCCTACGACGGCTACGAGACCTACGATTTCGACATTCCGGTCGGCAAGAACGGCGATTGCTTCGACCGCTATCTGGTCCGCGTCGAGGAGATGCGGCAGAGCGTCAAGATCATTCGCCAGTGCATCGAGCGCATGCCCGGCGGGCCGGTCATCGTCGCCGACAACAAGATCGCGCCGCCCAGCCGCGGCGAGATGAAGCGCTCGATGGAAGCGCTGATCCATCATTTCAAGCTCTACACCGAGGGCTTCCACGTTCCGGCCGGCGAAATCTACGCCGCGGTCGAAGCGCCGAAGGGCGAGTTCGCCGTCTACTTGATCGCCGACGGTTCGAACCGGCCCTATCGCTGCAAGATCCGGGCGCCGAGCTATGCCTTCCTGCAGGCGACCGATTTTCTCGGCAAGGGTTACATGCTGGCCAACGTCGTTGCGATCATCGGTTCGATGGATATCGTGTTCGGGGAGATCGACCGTTGAGCGCCGTGGTCACGCCAATATCGGCCGAAGAGCCGAAGAACCTGGGCCTATACGCCGGAAAACCGCGCCAAGGTCGATGCGGCAATGGCGAAATACCCGGCCGGCCGGCAGGCGAGCGCGATTTTGTTCTGCCTCGATCTGGCGCAGCGCCAGCATGGCTGGGTGCCGCAGGCCGCGATCGAACACATCGGCGAAATTCTCGACCTTGCGCCGATGCGCGTCGCCGAAGTCGCGTCGTTCTTCACCATGATCTACCGCTGGCCGATCGGCAAATATCTGCTGCAAGTCTGCGGCACGACGCCGTGCTGGCTGTGCGGCTCGAACGACGTATTCGCCGCAATCCGCGAGGAACTCGGCATCGGCGTCGGCGAGACCACGGCGGACAAGCTGTTCACCGTGGTCGAGGTCGAGTGCCTGGGCGCCTGCGTCAATGCGCCGGTCGTCCAGGTGAACGACGACTTCTACGAAGACCTGAACAAGGACAATTTCAAATCGATTCTGCGCGCGCTGAAATCCGGCGCAACCGCGAAGCCCGGCCCGCAAACCGGCCGCCATTCGTCCGAGCCCGCCGGCGGGGCAACCACTTTGACTTCGATCTCGTCCTGAGGCCGGCATGCTGCAAGACAGCGATCGCATCTTCACCAACCTCTATGGCCTGCACGATTGGCGCCTGCCGGCCGCGCGCAAGCGCGGCGATTGGGAGCGCACCGCCGAATTCATCAAGCAGGGGCGCGGCTGGATCGTGCAGCAAGTGAAAGAACTCGGGCCTACGTGGGCGCGGCGGGGCGGGATTCCCAACCGGGCTCAAATGGTCCTTCATGCCCGCCGACGACAAACGCGACGGCCGTCCGCATTATCTCGTCGTCAATGCCGACGAATCCGAGCCGGGCACGTGCAAGGACCGCGACATGATGCGGCACGATCCGCACAAGCTGATCGAAGGCTGCCTGATCGCGGGTTTCGCGATGGGCGCCAATGCCGGGTACATTTACGTGCGCGGCGAGTTCTATCGCGAGGCCGAACGGCTCCAGGCCGCGGTCGATGAGGCTTACGCCGCGGGCCTGCTCGGCAAGAACGCGGCGAAATCGGGTTTCGATTTCGAGCTCTACGTGCATCGCGGCGCCGGCGCTTATATTTGCGGCGAGGAGACCGCGCTGCTCGAAAGCCTCGAAGGCAAGAAGGGCCAGCCGCGCCTGAAACCGCCGTTCCCGGCCAATGCCGGGCTTTATGGTTGCCCCACCACCGTGAACAATGTCGAGACCATCGCCGTCGTGCCCACGATTTTGCGCCGCGGCGCCGCGTGGTTCGCCAAGCTCGGCCGCGAACGCAACACGGGAACCAAGGTGTTTTGCATTTCCGGCCATGTCAACAAGCCGTGCAACGTCGAAGAGGCAATGGGCATTCCGCTGAAGACGCTGATCGAGAAACACGCCGGCGGCGTGCGCGGCGGCTGGGACAATCTCCTGGCCGTCATTCCCGGCGGCGCATCGGTGCCGCTCCTTCCGAAGGAGATCTGCGACACGGTGCTGATGGATTTCGACAGCCTCGCCGCGGTCAAGTCCGGCCTCGGCACCGCCGCCGTGGTCGTCATGGACAAATCCGCCGACGTGGTGAAAGCCATCGCGCGCCTGTCGAAATTCTACATGCACGAGAGCTGCGGCCAATGCACGCCGTGCCGCGAGGGCACCGGCTGGATGTGGCGCGTGATGGAGCGCTTGGTCGTGGGCAAGGCCGAGATCGAGGAAATCGACATGCTGCACGACGTGACCAAGCAGGTCGAGGGCCACACGATCTGCGCGCTCGGCGATGCCGCGGCGTGGCCGATCCAGGGCCTGATCCGGCATTTCCGGCCCGAGCTCGAGCGCCGCATCCTGGCGCGCAAGACGGCGCGCGTCGCGGACGCGCAGGCGGCCTAGCGGCGATGGCAAAGCTCACGATCAACGGCCAGGCGATCGAGGTGCCGAACGGCATCACGCTGATGCAGGCGTGCCAGATGGCGGGCGCCGAGATTCCGCATTTTTGCTATCACGAGCGCCTGTCGATCGCCGGCAATTGCCGCATGTGCCTGGTCGAAGTCGAAAAGATGCCGAAGCCGGTGGCGTCCTGCGCCCAGCCGGTGATGGACGGCATGATCGTGCACACCGACAACGAGAAGGTGAAAAAGGCGCGCAACGGCGTGATGGAATTCCTGCTGATCAACCATCCGCTCGATTGCCCGATTTGCGATCAGGGCGGCGAGTGCGATCTGCAGGATCAGGCCATGGCCTATGGCTTCGATCGCAGCCGCTATCACGAGAACAAGCGCGCGGTCGAAGAAAAATACATGGGGCCGCTGGTCAAGACGGTGATGACGCGCTGCATCCATTGCACGCGCTGCATCCGCTTCGCCACCGAAGTGGCCGGCGTCGAGGAGATCGGCGCGCTCGGCCGCGGCGAGCACATGGAGATCACGACCTATCTCGAGCGTTCGCTGACCTCGGAGCTTTCGGCCAACGTCGTCGATCTCTGTCCGGTGGGCGCGCTGACCTCGAAGCCCTTCGCCTTTTCCGCGCGCTCGTGGGAACTCAAAAAGACCGAGTCGATCGACGTCGATGGACGCGCTCGGCAGCAACATCCGCGTCGATAGCCGCGGCAACGAAGTGATGCGCATCCTGCCGCGCATCAACGAAGCCGTGAACGAAGAGTGGATTTCCGACAAGACGCGCGCAATCGTCGACGGCTTGAAGCGCCAGCGCCTCGACACACCCTATGTGCGCCGCGATGGCAAACTCGTGCCGGCGAGCTGGAACGAGGCGTTCGCCGCCATCGCCGAGCGCGTGCGCGGCATTCGCGGCACCGAGATGGCCGCGATCGCCGGCGATCAGGCCGATTGCGAAGCGATGCTGGCGCTCAAGGAATTGCTGGCGGCGTTCGGCTCGCCCCATCTCGATTGCCGCCAGGACGGCGCCAAGCTCGATCCCCAGGCGCGCGCCGGCTGGCTGTTCAACAGCACGATCGCCGGAATCGACGAGGCCGACGCGCTGCTGCTCATCGGCACCGATCCGCGCGTGGAAGCGCCGGTGCTCAATGCCCGCATCCGCAAGCGCTGGCTTGCCGGCAAGTTCCCGATCGGCGTCATCGGGCCGCGCGCCGATCTCACCTTCAAATACACTTATCTCGGCGCGGGGCCGGACACGCTCAAATACTTGTCCGACGGCAACCATGCCTTCCTGGAAACGTTGCGCAAGGCGGCCAAGCCGATGATCGTGGTCGGGCAGGGCGCTTTGGCGCGGAAAGACGGCGCCGCGGTGTTGGGCGCGGCGCGGAAGGTTGCCGATAACTGCGGCGCGATCAAAAGCGGCTGGAACGGGTTCAACGTGCTGCACACCGCGGCGGCGCGAGTCGGCGGCATGGAACTTGGCTTCGTGCCCGGCGCCGGCGGGCTCGATGTCGAAGGTATACTGGCGGCGGCGGCAAGCGGGGCGGTCAAGCTGGTCTATCTGCTGGGCGCGGATGAAATCGACATGAAGCGTCTGGGCTCGGCCTTCGTCGTCTATCAGGGCCATCACGGCGATGCCGGCGCCAGCCGCGCCGACGTGATCCTGCCCGGCGCCGCCTACACCGAGAAGAATGCGACCTATGTCAACACCGAGGGGCGGCCGCAGCACACGAAGCTCGCGGTCTTTCCGCCGGGCGAGGCGCGCGAGGATTGGACCATCCTGCGCGCGCTATCCGAAATCCTCGGCCGCAAGCTGCCTTACGATTCGCTGGCGCAAGTGCGCGCGCGCATGGCGGCGGTCAACCCGATCTTCGGCGCCATCGACCGGGTAACGCCGGCGGCGTGGACCGGCTTCGGCGCGCACGGGCGCCATGTCGGCCGAACCCTTCGCCAGCCCGATCGCCAATTTCTACATGACCGACCCTGTCAGCCGCAGTTCGGCGATCATGGCCGAATGCACGGCGATCCGCGCCAAGCGCGCGTTGAAAACCGGAACCGGCGACTGAGCGATGGAACCGAATTTCTGGACCGACTACGCTTGGCCGACGATCCTGATCGTCATCAAGATCGTCTGCGTCGTCGTGCCGGTCATCCTGGCCATGGCCTATCTCACCCTGGCCGAGCGCAAAGTCATCGCCGCGGTGCAGCTGCGCAAGGGCCCGAACGTGGTCGGCCCGTTCGGCCTGCTGCAGCCGATCGCCGACGGCATCAAGCTGATTACCAAGGAAACCATCATCCCCAGCGGCGCCAACCGCGTGGTTTTCATCATGGCGCCACTGGTGACTTTCGTTCTGGCGCTGGTGGCCTGGGCCGTCGTCCCGTTCGGCATGTGGGACGGCAAGCGGATCGTGATATCCGACATCAATGTCGGCGTGCTTTATCTTTTCGCCATCTCGTCGCTCGGCGTCTACGGCATCATCATGGCGGGCTGGGCGAGCAACTCGAAATACGCCTTCCTCGGCGCGATGCGCTCGGCGGCGCAGATGGTGTCCTACGAGGTCTCGATCGGCTTCGTCATCGTCACGGTTCTGATATGGACGGGCTCGCTCAACCTCAGCGCCATCGTCCAGGCGCAGACGGCGGGGCCGGGCCAGCTCAGCGGCTTCTGGAATTGGAACTGGCTGCCGCTGCTGCCCATGTTCGTCATTTTCTTCATCTCGGCGCTGGCCGAAACCAACCGCCATCCCTTCGACTTGCCGGAAGCCGAGGCCGAGCTCGTGGCCGGCTACAACGTCGAATATTCGGCGTTCACCTTCGCCATGTTCTTCCTCGGCGAATACATGAACATGATTCTCATGAGCGCGATGACGTCGATCCTGTTTCTCGGCGGCTGGCTGCCGCCGCTCGGCGTGGCGTGGCTCAATTGGGTTCCCGGGCCGATCTGGTTCGCGCTCAAGATCGCCCTGTGCCTCATGCTGTTCATCCTGGCGCGCGCCGCGTTTCCGCGCTACCGCTACGACCAATTGATGCGCCTCGGCTGGAAAGTTTTCCTGCCGATCTCGCTCGTCGCCGTCGTCGCCTATGCCGGAATCGCGCTGGCGACGGGCAGGCTCGGCACATGAACCACCGGCGCTGGGAGGGCTGATCCATGGCTATGCTGGAACGCGCCGCGCGCTCGATATTCCTGTCGGAGCTTTTGTCGGGCCTGGCGTTGAGCGTCAAATATATGTTCAAGAAGCCGGTGACGCTCAATTACCCCTACGAGAAGGGGCCGTTGAGCCCGCGCTTCCGGGGCGAGCACGCGCTCCGGCGCTACGCCAACGGCGAGGAGCGCTGTATCGCGTGCAAATTGTGCGAGGCGATCTGCCCGGCCCAGGCGATCACGATCGAGGCCGAGCCGCGCGAAGACGGCAGCCGGCGCACCACGCGCTACGACATCGACATGACGAAGTGCATCTATTGCGGCTTTTGCCAGGAAGCGTGCCCGGTCGACGCCATCGTCGAAGGCCCGAATTTCGAATTCGCGACCGAGACGCGCGAGGAGCTGATGTACAACAAGCAGAAGCTGCTCGATAACGGCGATCGATGGGAGGCCGAGATCGCGGCCAATCTCGAAGCCGACGCGCCCTATCGCTGATCGATCGCCGCGGGCGCGCCATGATCATCCAGGCCTTGGCCTTCTACATGTTTGCGATTGTGACTGTCGTTTCGGGCGCCATGGTCGTGACCGCGCGCAATCCGGTTCATTCGGTGCTATTCTTGATTCTCGCCTTCTTCAACGCGGCGGGCCTGTTCGTCCTGCTGGGCGCCGAATTTCTGGCGATGATCCTGGTCATCGTCTATGTCGGCGCTGTCGCGGTCCTGTTCCTGTTCGTCGTCATGATGCTCGACATCAATTTCGTCGAATTGCGCGAGGGCTTTCTCAAATACCTGCCGATCGGCGGACTGATCGGGCTGGTTTTGCTCGCTGAGCTTTTCATCGTCACCGGCGGCTGGCTGGCGCTGCCGGACGGAAAAACGATGGGCACCGAGCCGATCGCCAAGCTCGGCGTCGGGACCAATACCGAAATGCTGGGGCGCCTGCTCTATACGAAATACATCTACCTGTTCCAAGGCGCGGGCCTCATCCTGCTCGCGGCCATGATCGGCTCCATCGTGCTGACTTTGCGGACGCGCGAAGGCGTGCGGCGCCAGAACATCGGCGAGCAGGTGGCGCGGCCGCGCGCCAGCACGATTGAAATCCGCAAAGTGCGATCGGGCGAGGGCATCTGACATGTGGGACATCGGCCTCGGCCACTACCTGACGGTCGCCGCGACCCTGTTCACGATCGGCATCTTCGGAATTTTCCTCAACCGGAAAAACGTCATCATCATTCTGATGTCGGTCGAGCTGATGCTGCTGGCGGTGAACATCAATCTCGTGGCCTTTTCCTGGGCGCTCAAGGATTTGGTGGGCCAGATTTTCACGATGTTCATTCTCACCGTGGCCGCGGCCGAAGCCGCGATCGGCCTCGCCATCCTCGTCGTCTATTTCCGCAACCGCGGCACGATCGAGGTCGAGGACATCAACGTGATGAAAGGCTGAGGCGGGCCGGAGCATGTACACCGCTGCAATCTTCCTGCCGCTGCTCGGCGCCGTCGTTGCCGGGCTCTTTGGCCGCATCATCGGCGCCCGGGCCGCGCAGTTCGTCGCAACCGGCCTGCTTTTTCTGTCGGCCATCCTCAGCATCGTCATTTTCTATCAGGTCGCCATCGCCGGTGCCGGCAAGCCGGTGGTGGTTCCGGTGTTTTCCTGGATCGCGTCGGGCGATTTGAAGATTGCCTGGGCGCTGCGCTTCGATACGCTGTCCGCCGTGATGGTCTTCGTCGTCGCCTTTATTTCGGCGTTCATCCATCTCTATTCGGTCGGCTACATGCACGGCGATCCGGGCATCGCCCGGTTTTTCAGCTATCTCAGCCTTTTCACCTTCGCGATGCTGATGCTGGTCACGGCCGACAATTTCATCCAGATGTTCTTTGGCTGGGAAGGCGTCGGTCTGTGCTCCTATTTGCTGATCGGCTTCTGGTACGATCGCGAATCGGCCAATGCCGCGTCGATCAAGGCCTTCGTCGTCAACCGGGTCGGCGATTTCGGCTTCGCGCTCGGCATCTTCGCCGTGTTCGTGATTTTCGGCTCGTTCGATTTCGGCAACGTCTTGCCGGCGGCGGCGAGCCTCGCGGGCAAGCAAATTCCCTTCGCGGGCGCCCTGGTCGACGGCCAATACGCGCTCACCGTCGCCTGCATCCTGTTGTTCATCGGCGCCATGGGCAAGAGCGCGCAATTCCTGCTGCACACTTGGCTGCCGGACGCGATGGAAGGTCCGACGCCGGTCTCGGCCCTGATCCATGCCGCGACCATGGTGACGGCGGGCGTGTTCATGGTCTGCCGCCTGTCGCCGATGTTCGAATACGCGCCCGACGCGCTGGCGCTGGTGGCGACGGTCGGCGGCGTCACGGCGATTTTCGCCGCCACCGTCGGCATGGTGCAGAACGACATCAAGCGCGTGATCGCTTATTCGACCTGCAGCCAGCTCGGTTACATGTTTTTCGCCGCCGGCGTTTCGGCCTATCCCGCGGCGATGTTCCACCTGATGACGCACGCTTTCTTCAAGGCGCTGCTGTTCCTCGGCTCGGGCTCGGTCATCCACGGCATGTCGGGCGAGCAGGACATGCGCAAGATGGGCGGGCTGTGGTCCAAAATGAAGATAACGGCGGTGCTGATGTGGATCGGCAGCCTGGCCCTTGCCGGCATTCCGTTCTTCGCCGGATTCTATTCGAAGGACATCATCCTTGAAGCCGCTTTTGGCGCGGGCACCAATCCGGGATATTTCGCGTTCTGGCTCGGCATCCTGGCGGCGCTGCTCACCGCCTTTTATTCCTGGCGCCTTCTCATCATGACCTTTCATTCGCCCTATCGCGGCGACAAGGAAACCTACGACCACGTGCACGAGTCGCCCTGGGTTATGCTGGTGCCGCTGTTCGTGCTCGCGGCCGGCGCGATCGGCGCGGGATACCTCGGCTACAACGCTTTCGTCGGCCATCATTGGAACGAATTCTGGGCCGGTTCGATCAAGATTCTCGCGGAACACAAAGCGCTCGAAGAGGCGCATCGCCCGCCGGGCTGGGTCAAGGCGCTGCCCATCGTCGTCGCCGTTCTTGGCATCGTGCTCGCCTTTTATGCCTACAAAACCGCGTCGCGCCTGCCCGAACGGCTCAAGAGCCAGCACGAGCCGCTATACAAATTCCTGCTCAACAAATGGTATTTCGACGAACTCTACAATTGGCTGTTCGTCCGTCCGGCGTTTTGGCTGGGGCGCCTGTTCTGGCAGAAGGGCGATGGTCGGATCATCGACGGATTCGGGCCGGATGGCGTGGCGTCGACGGCGATCGTGGCGTCGAAGCGGGCCGGCGGCCTGCAAACCGGCTTTGTCTATCACTACGCCTTCGCCATCCTGATCGGCGTCGTTGTGCTGGTGACGCTCAAGCTCATCGGCGCACTGAGGTAGGGCAATGCAGGGCTGGCCGATCCTCAGCGTCGTCACGTTTCTACCCCTTGTCGGGGTCGTCTTTATCTTGTTGCTGGTCCGCGGCGACGAAGCGGCGACTGACCGCAATGCGCGCTACATGGCGCTGTGGACCTCGGTCGCGACGTTCCTGGTGTCGCTCCTGCTGTGGTTGAACTTCGACAAGAGCAAATCCAGCTTTCAATTCGTCGAGCAAGTGTCGTGGTTCACCCTGCCGGGCGGCTACACGCTGTCCTATCGCATGGGCATCGACGGCATTTCGCTGTTCTTCGTCCTGCTGTCGACCTTGCTGACGCCGATCTGTGTGGTCTCGGCCTGGCAGGCGATCAAAACGCGGGTGCGCGAATACATGGTCGCGTTCCTGGTGCTCGAGACTTTCATGATCGGCACGTTCTGCGCGCTCGATCTGGTGACGTTCTATGTTTTTTTCGAAGGCGTCCTGATCCCGATGTTCCTCATCATCGGCGTCTGGGGCGGGGACCGCCGGGTCTATTCGGCGTTCAAGTTCTTCCTCTACACGTTGCTCGGCTCGGTGCTGATGCTGCTGGCCATGTTCGCGCTCTATTACGCCGCGGGCACGACGGACATTGTGAAATTGCTCGAATTCGCCAAGACCAAGGGTTTCGATCCGGACTTGCAAATCTGGCTCTGGCTCGCATTCTTCGCGTCGTTCGCGGTCAAGACGCCGATGTGGCCGGTGCACACCTGGCTGCCGGACGCCCACGTCGAAGCGCCCACGGCGGGCTCGGTCATCCTCGCCGGCGTGCTGCTGAAAATGGGCGGCTACGGGTTCCTGCGCTTTTCGCTGCCGCTGTTCCCGGATGCCTCGATCTATTTCACGCCGCTGGTCTACGGGCTCAGCATCGTCGCGATTGTCTACACGTCGCTGGTCGCGCTGGCGCAAGAGGATATGAAAAAGCTGATCGCCTATTCCTCGGTCGCGCATATGGGTTATGTCACGCTCGGCATTTTCGCCGCGACCTATCAAATCAAGGACGAAGGCGCTGCTTGGCGAGCAGGCGATCCAGGGCGCAATCTTCCAAATGATGTCGCACGGCATCGTCTCGGCGGCGCTATTCCTCATCGTCGGCGTGATCTACGACCGCATGCACACCCGCCGCATCGACCGCTATGGCGGCCTGGTCGAGCGCATGCCGCGATACGCGTTCGTCTTCATGGTCATGATGCTGGCCTCCGTCGGCCTGCCGGGCACCAGCGGCTTCGTTGGCGAATTTCTCGTGCTGCTCGGCGCTTTCAAGGCCAATGTTTGGGTCGCGGTGCTGGCGACGAGCGGCGTGGTGCTGGGCTGCACTTACATGCTCTACCTTTACCGGCGCGTCATATTCGGAAAATTGGTGCGCGCCGATCTCAAGGATATTGCCGACCTCGACTATCGCGAAATCGCGATCTTCGCGCCGCTCGTCGTTCTCGTGATCTGGATGGGCGTCTATCCCAACTCGTTCCTCGAGCTGATCGAGCCATCGGTCAAGAATTTGATCGGCGACTTCAAGGCGTCGGTCTGCGCACGCGATGCGGCGTGCTTTCCGGCCGTCAAGTAGGGGAGCGCGATGAGCTGGGCCATGCTGAAACCCGCCGCTCCCGAGATGTTCCTGGCCGTTGCCGCGATGGCGCTCCTGCTGCTTGGCGTTTTCCGCGGCGACCGCTCGACGCGGCTGGTTTCGTGGGGCGCGGTGATCGTGCTGATCGCCGTCGGGTTTATCGCCGCCGGCGTCAGCCCGGCCAAGGGGCGGGTGCTGATTTTCGCCGATATGTTCGCGGTCAGCGCCTATACCGCCTTCGTCAAGATTCTCGTCGTCGGCGCCTCGGCGCTCGGCGTCGTTCTGTCGATCCGTTTCAACGAACGCGAAGGCTTCGCTCGGCCGGAGTTTCCGGTCCTCATCCTGCTGGCGACGCTCGGCATGCTGATGATGGTTTCGGCAAACGATCTCATATCGCTCTATCTCGGCCTGGAACTGCAGAGCCTGTCGCTCTACGTCATCGCGGCCTTTCACCGCGATTCGGTTCGCTCGACCGAGGCCGGCCTCAAATATTTCGTTCTCGGCGCGCTGGCGTCGGGCATGCTGCTTTATGGCGCAAGCCTGATCTATGGCTTCACCGGAACGACGAATTTCGTGCAGCTTGCCGCGATCCTCACGTCGAAGGGCGCGGCCGGTGTCGGCGTCATCGTCGGCCTTGTGTTTGTCTTCGTCGGTCTCGCGTTCAAGGTGTCGGCGTTTCCCTTCCATATGTGGACGCCCGACGTCTACGAAGGCGCGCCGACGCCCGTGACGGCGCTGTTTGCCGCCGCGCCCAAGATGGCGGCGATGGCTTTGTTCGTCTCGGTCGCGATGGGGCCGTTCGGCAAGTTGCTCGGGCATTGGCAGCAAGTCGTGGTTCTGATCTCGATCGGTTCGATGACGCTCGGCGCCTTCGCCGCGATCAATCAAACGAACATCAAGCGCCTGCTCGCCTATAGCTCGATCGGCCATGCCGGCTTCGCCTTGGTCGGACTGGCCGCCGGCACGACCGATGGCGCCGCCGCGGTCTTGTTCTACATGGCGACCTATCTGGCCATGACGATCGGCGCTTTTGCCTGCGTCCTCGCGATGCGGCGCAACGGGCAGATGGTCGAGACCATCGCCGACCTCGCCGGCCTGTCGCGCACGCGGCCCGGCTTGGCCCTGCTGCTCGCGATCTTCATGTTTTCCATGGCCGGCATCCCGCCGCTCGCCGGCTTCTTCGGCAAACTCTACGTATTCATGGCCGCGATCGAGGCCAAACTCGTGACGCTCGCGGTTCTCGGCGTGCTGTCCAGCGTGGTCGCGGCCTACTACTACATTCGCATCGTCAAGCTGATGTATTTCGACGAGCCGGTCGATGCCTTCGACCGGTTGCAGGAGGGCGAGATCAGCCTGATTCAAGTCGCCGCCGGCGCCTTCACGTTTTTCTTCTTCCTGTTTCCCAATGCGGTCTGGCGCGCCGCCGAAACCGCGGTGAAGAGTCTGACGGGATGAAGCTGGGAGCGCGATGCGCATAGCCGCCGCTCTCCCCTATGGATACCGCAGGATTGCATTTCCTCGCATTGGCAGCACCAATGACGAAGCCAAGCGCTTGGCGGTCGCAGGCGCCGCTGCTGGCCTCGTTGTCACCGCGGAGCGGCAAACAGCGGGGCGCGGCCGGCAGGGTCATGCCTGGGAGTCGCCGTCCGGTAACCTTTATCTATCGCTGCTGCTGCGCCCGGACATTTCGCCGGTGCGCGCCGGGGAGGCGACCTTCGTCCTCGCGCTCGCGCTCGCCAAGGCTTTGGCGCAATTTCTGCCGCCGGAACGCGAGCTGCGCTGCAAATGGCCCAACGATATTCTGATCGATGGCCGCAAAGTGTCCGGCATCCTTTTGGAATCGAGCAGCGTCGGCACGACGCTCGACTGGCTCGTTGCCGGGATCGGGATCAATCTGGTCCATCACCCCGCCGATGCCCGTTGGCCAGCAACGGATCTCGCGGCAGCGGGGGCCTCGGGCATCGATTTCGAGACCGGGCTCGAAGCGGTTCTTCGGGCAATTGCCGAACGACAAGCGCAATGGCTGGCGCGCGGTTTTGGCGCTATGGTTGCGGCGTGGAATTCGATCGCCTATGCAATGGGCGAGACGGTTGAGATCGATCAAGGCGCCGCGCGACATCGCGGACGCCTCCTTGGCATCGATGGGCAAGGCGCCCTGATGCTTGAAACTTCACCGGGAACGCGCGAAGCCTTTCGCCACGGCTCCGTGACGCCAAGCCGAGGATAGAGAGGGCGAAGCCATGTTGCTGGTCGTCAATTCGAACAACACGAACACGGTCTTTGCCGTGTTCAACGGCGATGAGAAACGCGGCGCCTGGCGCATCTCGACCGATGCGCGCCGCACCGCCGACGAATACATGGTGTGGCTGACCCAGCTTATGGCGCTCGAAGGCATCAACCGCCAGGAGATCACCGGTACCGCCCTGTCGAACGTCGTGCCGCAGGCGAGCTTCAATCTCAAGACCCTGTGCCAGCGCTATTTCGGCGGCGAGCCGATGAATGTCGGCGATCCGGCCCTCGAATACGGCATCAAGATTTTGATCGACCGGCCGGAAGAGGCGGGCGCCGACCGTATCGCCAATGCCGTCGGCGCCAAAAAAGCCTATGCCATGCCGGCCATTGTGGTCGATCTCGGCACGGCGACAACATTCGATGTGCTCGACGCCGAAGGCAATTATCTCGGCGGCGTGATTTCGCCCGGCATCAATCTCGCGTTCGAGGCGCTTTATATGGGTGCCGCGAAGCTGCCGCGCATTGAAATCAAACGGCCGGCGCAGTCGATTGGTCGCAGCACCGTATCCGCCATGCAATCGGGCATCTATTGGGGTTATATTGGCTTGATCGAGGGCCTCATCGATCGCATTGAAAAGGAGTATGGCGGCAAAATGAACGTTATTGGAACCGGCGGACTGGTTCCGTTGATCTCCGCGGGCTGTCCTGCGATCCAGCACGTCGACCAGGACCTGACCCTGCGCGGAATCGCCGATATTTATTATCGGAACCGCCGCTAATGGCTGTCAAACGCAAGAACCAGCCCGACAACGACGACCTGCTCTTCCTGCCGCTCGGCGGCGCGGGCGAGATCGGCATGAACATGAATCTGTTCGGCCATCGCGGGCGGTGGATGATGGTCGATTGCGGCGTCATGTTCGGCGGCGACTCGCAGCCCGGAGTCGATGTCATCATGCCCGATCCCGGATACATCGTCGATCGGGTCGAGATGCTCGACGGCATCGTGTTGACCCATGCGCACGAAGACCATCTCGGCGCCGTGCAATATCTTTGGCCCCAATTGCGCTGCCCGATTTATGCCACGCCGTTCACCGCGGCCGTGTTGCGCCGCAAGCTGATCGATGCCGGGCTTGAAGGCGAGGCCAAGATCAAGGTTCTCCAGCTCGGCGCGCGATTCAAGGTCGGACCCTTCGACATCGAAATGGTGTCCCTGACGCATTCGATCCCCGAGCCCAACGCGCTGGTGATCCGAACCGCCCACGGCACGATCTTCCACACCGGCGATTGGAAGATCGATCCGACGCCGCTGATCGGCGAACCGATCGACGAGGCCAAGTTGCGCAAGATCGGCGAGGAAGGCGTGCTGGCGCTGATCGGCGATTCGACGAACGTGTTCCGCGCCGGCGTCGCCGGGTCCGAGGCCGAGGTGCGCGAGAGCCTGATCGAACTGGTGAAGCGTTACGAACAACGCGTCGTCATCGCCTGTTTCGCCAGTAACGTGGCGCGGCTCGAAACCCTTGCCGCCGTTGCCGCCGCCACCGGCCGGCACGCGGCCCTGTCCGGCCGCTCGATGTGGCGCATGTACGAAGCCGCCAAGGAAACCGGCTATCTCCGCGATATCAAACCGTTCTTGGACGAGGAAGAGGCTGCGGCCATGCCGCGCCACAAGCTGCTCCTGGGCTGTACCGGCAGCCAAGGCGAGCCGCAAGCCGCGCTCTCGCGCATCGCGACCAAGGCGCATCGGCGGCTAACTTTGGATTCGGGCGACGTGGTGATTTTCTCGTCGCGCATCATACCCGGCAACGAACGCTCGATCGGCCGCCTGCACGACGCCCTGGCGCAACTCGGCGTCGAGGTCGTGACCGAGAAAGATCATTTCGTCCATGTCTCGGGCCATCCGGCGCGCGACGAACTCACGCAAATGTATCAGTGGACGCGGCCGAAAACCTTGATCCCCGTCCACGGCGAAATGCGCCACTTGTTCGAACACGAGCGGCTTGGCCAATCGTGCCAGATCGCCCATACGCTGATCGCGCCGAACGGCAAGATGGTGCGCCTGGCGCCTGGGCGGCCGACGATCATAGACGAAGTGCAATCCGGGCGATTGGCCGTCGATGGCACATCCTTGCTCGACCTTGAGGGCAGCGTGCTGAAAGATCGCCGGCGGATGCTCTATCAAGGCGCCGTGGCGGCTACGGTCCTCGTCGACAAGAAGGGCCGTCTCGCCTTCGATCCGCAGATTTCATTGCAAGGGCTGGCCGAGGAGGCTGACGAGGACCAGCTAATCGATACGATCTTGGCCGCGATCGAGGCGGCCATGGATCGGCTCGGAAACGCGCGGAATGACGATGACGCCATCGAGGATGCGGTTTATCGCGCGATCCGGCGCTGCGTCAGCGAAACACGCGGCAAGAAACCTAACACGTCGGTCCATGTATTTCGTATTTAAGAAAAATCGGAAATAAATGGAATAAATCATATGATTGGACGATTAAATCACATTGCAATTGCGGTTCCAGATTTAGTGGCGGCAAGTCGGCTATACCGCGAAACCCTGGGGGCAAGAGTGTCCGCGCCGGTCGATTTGCCCGAACACGGCGTGACCACCGTATTCGTCGAATTGCCGAACACCAAGATCGAACTGCTGCATCCGCTCGGCGCGGCCTCGCCGATCGCGGGATTCCTGGCCAAGAACCCCGCCGGCGGCATGCACCACGTGTGCTATGAGGTGACGGACATCGTTGCCGCGCGCGACCGGCTGAAAGCGCAGGGGGCGAGGGTGCTGGGCGACGGCGAGCCGCGCATCGGCGCCCACAACAAGCCGGTGCTCTTCCTGCACCCCAAGGATTTTTGCGGCACGCTGGTCGAAATCGAGCAGGTCTAGCCAGACCATGACGGTCACGAGCGGCATCGTGTTGTTTGTCCTGGTTTGGTGGCTCGTGTTCTTTGCCGCTTTGCCCTTCGGCGTGCGTCGCGCCGGGGACCAGGACAAGGGCCACGATGCCGGCGCGCCGAGCAATCCCCGGCTGGGACGCAAGGCGGCGGTCGCGACCGGCATCAGCATCGTGCTCGTCGCCATCGCCTGGTGGACCATCGAGAAGAGCGGTTTCAGCTTCCGATGAGCGGCTATTGCGACGCGGCGCTTGGCCATCCATTGCATGGCCCCTATCACGACCGCGAATATGGCTTTCCGATTGCCGGCGACGACGCATTGTTCGAGCGGTTGATACTCGAGATCAATCAAGCCGGGCTCTCCTGGTTGCTCATCCTGCAACGGCGCGAGACGTTTCGGCGCGCCTACGCGGAATTCTCGATCGAACGGGTCGCGGCCTTTGGCAAGCGCGACGTGACGCGGCTGTTGCAAGACCCCGGCGTGATTCGCAACCGGCTGAAGATCGAAGCAGCCATTGCGAACGCGAGGACCATCAAGGCGCTGCAGGAGGCTCATGGCAGCTTCGCCGCGTGGATCGCGGCGCAGCACCCGCGTGAAAAGGCGGACTGGGTCAAGCTGTTTCGCCAGACGTTCCGTTTCGCCGGCCCGGAAATCGTCGGCGAGTTTCTGATGAGCATCGGCTATTTGCCGGGCGCCCATCGCCCCGATTGCCCGGTCTTTGCGAAGATCGCCAAAAAAAAGCCGCCCTGGATGCAATCGCCCAAATGAATTCGGGGCCGCGGCTTTCAAGCCGCGGCCCCGTTTCGGTCCCCCAACCTCTACGTTGTGTTGGCGTGGTCCTATGTCCTCCCCAGACTTGGGTCACGTTTTTTGTTGTGGAAAAAATCTGCCTCGATCCCGCCGCAAAGGCAAGACAAATGGCGTGTCCGCAAGAATGCGGGCGTCGCTGTTGTTCCTCTTTCGTGCCAAGGCGGGGCGATCGAACGCCGGCGCTGGCCGGCGCCGGCGATTGTGTTTGTCTCGGTGCGGCGCTTTCCCTAAATTCCCGCCTCTTTCGCAACCGGCGCAAGCCGTGACGCGCAAATTCCCACTATAGGATCGGAGCCCTAATGCGCCTGTCGCGCTATTTCATGCCCTTGCTCAAGGAAACGCCGGCCGAGGCGCAGATCGTCTCGCATCGCTTCATGCTGCGCGCCGGCATGATCCGCCAAGCCAGCGCCGGGATTTACACGTGGCTGCCTCTGGGCCTGCGCGTGCTCAAGAAGATCGAGCAGATTGTGCGCGAGGAACAGGACCGCTCGGGCGCCGTCGAAGTCCTGATGCCGACGATTCAATCGGCGGATTTGTGGAAGACATCGGGCCGCTACGAGGCCTATGGCAAGGAGATGCTGCGCATCGTCGACCGGCAGGAGCGCGAGATGCTCTACGGCCCGACCAACGAGGAACTGATCACGGATATTTTTGCGCACTCGGTGAAGAGCTACCGCGACCTGCCGAAAAACCTCTACCACATCCAATGGAAATTCCGCGACGAGGTGCGGCCGCGTTTCGGCATCATGCGCGGGCGCGAATTCCTGATGAAGGACGCCTATTCCTTCGACGCCGACTATGCCGGCGCCCGCATGGCCTACAATCGGATGTTCATCGCCTATCTGCGCACCTTCGCGCGCATGGGCTTGAAGGCGATCCCGATGGAGGCCGAGACCGGCCCGATCGGCGGCAATCTCAGCCACGAGTTCATCATTCTCGCCGAAACGGGCGAGAGCAGCGTCCATTGCGACCGCGATTTCATCAGCTTCGACGTGCTCGCCCAGCCGGTCGAATATGCCGACGAGGCCGCGGTCAACGGCGTCGTCGAGCGCTTCACCAAGCTTTATGCCCGCACCGACGAAAAGCACGACGCCGCCGCATTCGAGCGCGATGTGCCGGCCGAGCGCCGCTATGTCGGCCGCGGCATCGAGGTCGGCCATATATTCTATTTCGGGACGAAATACTCAGCGCCGCTCAAGGCCGAGATCGCCGGGCCGGACGGCAAGCCCGCCATCGTCCATATGGGCTCCTACGGCATCGGCGTTTCGCGCCTCGTCGGCGGCATCATCGAGGCGAGCCACGATGCCAATGGCTGCATCTGGCCCGATTCGGTAGCGCCGTTCAAGGTCGGCCTCGTCAGTTTGCGGCCCAACGACAAGGCGACGGCGGAAACCGCCGACCGGCTCTACCACAAGCTCGCCGAAGCCGGCGTCGAAACGCTTTACGACGACGTTGAGGACAGCCCGGGCGCGAAATTCGCCGCCATGGATTTGATCGGCTTGCCCTGGCAGCTCATTCTCGGTCCGCGCGGCGTCAAGGCCGGCACGGTCGAGCTCAAGAACCGGCGCAGCGGCGAGCGCGTCGAACTCTCGGCCGAAAGCGCGCTTGCGCGCCTGACCGGCTGAGGCATCGCGCATCATGGCCCTGCCGCAACGATTGTTCCTGTTCACGCCGCTCGAGCGGATGATCGCCTGGCGTTACTTGCGCCCGCGCCGGAAAGAAGGCTTCATCTCGATCATCGCCGCGTTTTCGTTCCTCGGCATCCTGCTCGGCGTCGCGACGCTGATTATCGTCATGTCGGTGATGAACGGTTTCCGCATCGAGCTGATGGGCCGGCTGCTCGGCTATGCCGGCCATATATCGATCAACAGCGCGGTCGGGGAGATAACGGATTACGACGCGCATGCGGCCGCAATCCGCCGCATCGGCGGCGTGACGAGCGCGTCGGTGGTGATCGACGGCCAGGCCATGGCGAATGCCAACAACTACGCGGTGCCGGCCCAACTCCGCGGCATGAAGCAGGAGGATTTGCGCGCGCACAAACTGTTTTCGACCGCGATCAGGTCCGGTTCGTTCGATAGCTTCAAGGACGACGCGAAAGTCGTGATACTCGGGCATCGAATGGCGCAGCAATTGGGCGTGCAGGTCGGCGATACGTTGCGCCTGACAATTTTCCTGCGCACGCCGATCAGCACGGCGGTTGGCGACATACTCACCCGCACCGCCACCTATCGCGTCGCGGCCATTTTCGATGTCGGCATGTCGGAGATCGATCGGCTGACGATGCTGATGCCGCTCGGCGCCGCGCAGACGCTGATGGAGTATCAAAAAGACGCCGATACGAACAAGAAAGACGCCGTTTCGAACATCGAAGTCATGATCGACGCACCGGAACGCAGCTACGCGGTCGGCCGGGCGATCAATGGTCTGAGCTTGCCAAATCTGCAAGTCCAAGTCTGGCAGCGCCGGTACGAGACCTATTTCAACGCGCTCGAAACCGAGCGCCAGGTGATGTTCCTGATCCTGACGCTGATCGTCGTCGTCGCCGCGTTCAATATCATTTCCAGCCTCATCATGCTGGTGAAAGACAAGACCCAGGCGATCGCGATTCTACGCACGATGGGCGCCACGCGCGGCACCATCATGCGGATTTTCATGATGTGCGGCGGCGCCATCGGCGTCATTGGCACGCTCGCCGGAGTTGGCGTGGCGCTGCTCATCTGCAACAATATCGACTCGATCAAGCGCGGGCTCGAATGGCTGTTTGGCATGGAATTGTTTTCGGCGGTGATCTATTTCCTGTCGCGCTTGCCCGCCGTGGTCAATCCGCGGGAGGTGATCGAAGTCGCGGCCATGGGCCTCGTGTTGTCGCTACTGGCGACGATCTATCCGTCCTGGAAAGCGGCGCGGCTCGATCCGGTGGAGGCGCTGCGCAATGAATGAGACAGCGACCGCGGCGCCGCCGACACCGGCCGCGACGCCTGAAGCGACCCCCGTTCTCGATATCCGCTTCGTCACCAAGACCTACGCCTCCGGCGATACGAGCCTCACCGTGCTCAAGCAGGCGAGCTTCACCATCATGCCCGGCCAGATGGTGGCGCTGGTCGGCCCCTCGGGTTCGGGCAAATCGACACTCCTGCATATTGCCGGGTTGCTAGACCGGCCGACCTCCGGCGAAGTCTGGATCCGCGGCCGCAATTGCACCGGACTCTCCGACGATCAGCGCTCGAAAACGCGCCGCGAGCTATTGGGATTCGTCTATCAATATCACCACCTACTGCCCGAATTCACCGCGCTGGAAAACGTCATCATGCCGCAACTCATCGGCGCGACGGGTTACGGCCCGGCCAGGCGCCGGGCGCAGGCGCTGCTCGACGCGATGGGGCTGAAAGAACGCGAGTTGCATCGCCCGGCCAAGCTCTCGGGCGGCGAACAGCAGCGCGTCGCCGTGGCGCGCGCCATGGCCAACAATCCGCGGCTGCTGCTCGCCGACGAGCCCACCGGCAATCTCGATACCAACACCGCGCAGCGCGTCTTCGCGCTGTTGCAGAGTTTCGTCCAGGTGGCGAAAATCGCGGCACTGGTGGCGACGCACAATCTCGATCTCGCGCGGCGGATGAGCCGCATGCTGCGAATACGGGACGGTGTGCTGGTCGAAGAAACAGTGGGCTGACGGAATTGTCCAGCGTCGACTTTATCCACCTCCGGGTCCATAGCGCCTATTCCCTCTCCGAAGGTGCGCTACGCATTCCCGAGATCGTCAAGCTGTGCAAGGCGAGCGCCATGCCCGCCGTGGCGATCACCGACACCGGCAATCTTTTCGGCGCACTTGAGTTCTCCTCGGCTTGCAAGGATTCCGGCATTCAGCCGATCGTCGGCTGCCAATTGGCGATCGCCAACGAGCGCGGCGATCGCAGCCAGCCCGGCCGGATGCTCGATCAAATCGTTTTGCTTGCCCAGGATGCGGACGGCTACCGCAATCTCATGAAACTATCGAGCTTGGCGCATTTGACGCCGGCGGGCGGCGATCCGCCGCATATCGATTGGGCGTCGCTGTCGAGGCACGGCGCAGGCTTGATCGCCCTCACCGGCGGACCGGACGGGCCACTCGGTCGGGCACTGCTGGCCGGCCAAGTTGCCGAGGCCGAGACCATCGCCGGCAAGCTGCGACAGATGTTTCCCGGCCGGCTCTATGTCGAGATTTCACGCCACGGTCGCGACGTCGAGCGGCGCTGCGAAGCGGCCATGGTCGAACTTGCCTATGCCCATGGATTGCCGCTCGTCGCCACGAACGAAGTCTTGTTCGGCGACCAGTCGATGTTCGAGGCGCACGACGCGCTGCGTTGTATTGCCCAGGGCACCGTTGTTGCCGAGCGCGAACGCATCCGCCTGACGCCCGACTACCGCTTTCGTTCGCAAGCTGAGATGCGAACCCTGTTCGCCGATTTGCCGGAGGCGATTGCGAACACGGTCGTCATCGCCCGGCGCTGCGCGGCCATGGCCGAGGGCCGCAAACCGATCCTGCCGCCGTTCACGACCGAAGCCGGAATGGACGAAGGCGAACTGTTGCGGCGACTGGCGGCGGAGGGGCTTGAAAAGTGCCTGAATGCCCACGTATTCCGCCCGGAGATGGACGAGTCCCAGCGGGATCTGGCGGCCAAGCCCCACCGCGAGAGGCTTGCATACGAAATCGGCGTCATCGTGCAAATGGGGTTCCCGGGCTACTTCTTGATCGTCGCGGATTTCATCAATTGGGCCAAGCGGAACGGCATTCCGGTCGGGCCGGGCCGCGGCTCGGGCGCCGGATCGGTCGTTGCCTGGTCGCTGGGCATTACCGACCTCGATCCGCTGCGCTGGGGCCTGCTGTTCGAGCGCTTCCTCAATCCCGAACGCGTCTCGATGCCGGATTTCGACATCGATTTCTGCCAAGACCGGCGCGACGAAGTCATCGACTATGTGCGCGAGAAATTCGGCCGCGACCGCGTGGCGCAGATCATCACATTCGGAAAGCTGCAAGCCCGCGCCGTCTTGCGCGACGTCGGCCGCGTTCTGCAGATGCCGTACGGCCAGGTCGATCGCATTTGCAAGCTCGTGCCCAACAATCCCGCGAGTCCCGTCACCTTGCAGCAAGCGATCGACGGCGAGCCCGTGCTGCAGGACATGCGGCGCTCCGACGATGCCGTGGCGCATCTGATGGATATCGCGCTCAAACTCGAAGGTCTCTATCGGCATGCCTCGACCCATGCCGCCGGCGTCGTCATCGGCGACCGTCCGCTCGACGAGCTGATCCCGCTCTACAAGGATCCGCGGCACGACGCGCTGGTGACGCAATTCAACATGAAAGACGTTGAAAAAGCCGGGCTGGTGAAGTTCGATTTTCTCGGCTTGAAGACGCTGAGCGTGCTGGTGCACGCGGTCGGCCTGCTGAAGGCGCGCGGCGTGACGGTCGATCTGTCCACCTTGCCGCTCGACGACCGCAAGACCTACGAGCTGCTGAGTTCCGGCGACGCCACGGGCCTGTTCCAGTTGGAAAGCGGCGGCATGCGCAACGCGCTGAAAAGCCTCAAGCCGGATCGCTTCGAGGATATCATCGCCGTGGTCGCGCTCTACAGGCCGGGGCCGATGGAGAATATTCCGAGCTACATCAATCGCAAGCACGGACGCGAGAAGCCCGATTATCTCCATCCGCTGCTCGAGCCCGTCCTGCGCGAAACCTACGGCATCATCATCTATCAGGAACAGGTGATGGAGATCGCGCAGCGCCTTTCTGGCTACACGTTGGGCGGCGCCGATCTGCTGCGCCGCGCCATGGGCAAGAAGATCCGCTCCGAAATGGAAGGCCAGCGCGCGATCTTCGTGGCCGGAGCCGTCGCCAACGGTGTCGACAAGGATCGGGCGTCGACGATCTTCGCTCTGGTCGAGAAGTTCGCCGGCTACGGCTTCAACAAATCCCACGCCGCGGCCTATGCGCTGGTCGCGTATCAGACCGCCTATTTCAAAGCCAACCATCCTGTCGAGTTCTTCGCCGCGTCGATGAACTACGATATCGGCAATCCGGATAAGCTCGCGAATTTCCGGCGCGAGCTGACGCGGCATGGAATTGCCGTGCTGCCGGCCGACGTGAACGCATCCGAGCCGCGCTTCGCCGTCGAGAACGGCGCGGTGCGATACGCGCTCGCCGCCATCAAGAATGTCGGCGAACAAGCGATGCGGTCGCTGGTCGATGTGCGCAAATCGGGTGGCGCGTTCCGCGATCTCGCCGATTTCGCCGCGCGCCTGGACCCTTCGTTCATCAACAAGCGGCAGCTGGAAAACCTGATCAAAGCCGGAGCGCTCGACGGCTTGAACCGCAATCGGCGCCAGCTATTCGAAAGCACCGACACGATCCTGCGCTTCGCCGCGGTCGCGAGCCAGGAGCGGGCCAGCGGTCAAAACTCTTTGTTCGGCGATCTCGCCGGCGGCGGCGACGCGGCTTTGCCGCTGCCAACGGTGACCGACTGGACCGAAAGCGACCGCCTGCGCAACGAGTACGAAGCCATCGGTTTCTACCTGTCGGCCCATCCGCTCGACGGCCAGGAAAAGCTGCTCGGCAAGATCGGCGTCACGCGTTACGCCGATCTCGTGACGCGGGCAGGGCAGGGCATCCCATCGGTCGGATTGAAGCTTGCCGGCATTGCTATTTCCTACCGGCAACGGAGTTCGGCAAAGGGCGCCAAATACGCCATCGTTCAGATGAGCGACCCCTCCGGCATGTTCGAATTTCTCGTGTTCAATGAGGTTCTAACGGCTGCCCGCGACCTCTTAGAGAAAGCGACGAGCGAGTCGCGGCCGCTGGTCATCGAGGCCGACGCGCAATCCGGCGAGGATGGTCTGCGCCTGTTTGCCCGTTCGATCGTGCCCTACGATCAAGTTGTGGCGCGCTCGCAGATCGTGCTTGAGGTCTTCGTCGCCGAAAGCGAGGCGGTGCGCACGCTGCACAGCTTGCTGCAAGGCGAAAAACCGGGTCGCGGCCTCATCAAGCTCAAGATCCCCGACGGCACCGAGGAGATCGAGGTCCAATTGCCGCAACGCTATGCAATTACGATGGAAATGCGCCAGGCGATCAAGGCGGTGCCGGGCGTGGTTCACGTCGAGCAGTTTTAGGCGGCGGTGGCCCGCGGCCGGGGCGTTGTGGCGCACCGTGCCGGCGCCGATAGCCCTTGAATATCTTGAGATTTTGGGTTATTTGGCGCACCACTAATCAACCCCAATTGGCGTGGAAATCCGGCTTCCTGGGCAAAGACAGGCGAGCCGGTTCCGGTGGCGGTCGAATCCTTCGATCGTTGCATGTTTCGCGTCAGGAATAACCGGAGATCGACGAACATGGCGCTGCCATTCTTCACCATGCGCCAGCTTTTGGAAGCTGGCGTTCATTTCGGCCACAACACCCGTCGCTGGAATCCGCGCATGGCGCCGTACATTTACGGCGTGCGCAACAAAGTCCACATCATCGACCTGCAGCAATCGGTTCCTCTGCTGCAGCGCGCCCTCGTCGCGCTGCGCGATGTGGCGGCCAAGGGCGGCCGCATCCTGTTCGTCGCGACGAAGCGGCAAGCCAGCCCGCTGATCGCCCGCACCAAGGATCGCTGCGGCCAGTTCTATGTCAACGATCGCTGGCTGGGCGGCATGTTGACCAACTGGGCGACGATCAAGAATTCAATTCAGCGCCTGAAAGAACTCGATTTGCGGTTGAACGACGAGAAGGGCACCGCCGGCCTGACCAAAAAAGAACTGCTCGACCTGACGCGCCAGCGCGACAAGCACGAGCGCGCGCTCGGCGGAATCAAAGACATGAGCGATCGGCCGGACATGGTCGTCGTCATCGATACGATCAAGGAAGCGATCGCGATCCAGGAAGCCCGCAAGCTGGGAATTCCGGTTATTGCCGTGCTCGACACCAACTCGGATCCGACCGGGATAACCTATCCGATTCCGGGCAATGACGACGCCTTGCGCGCCATCGAACTCTATCTCGATCTTTTCTGGGGCGCCGTGCTCGACGGCATCGCGGCCGAAGCGGCGGCGGCAGGCATCGACGTGGGCGCGTCGGAGGCGCCGCAGATCGACGCAATAAGCGAAGCGGGGAAGGGCGCGGGAGCCGAGGCCAGCCACGGCGCCTAGCGGATCCGGTCGGCCCACAAATTTAGATAAGCGAAAGGATTTGCCATGGCCGAAATAACTGCGTCCCTGGTCAAGGAATTGCGCGAGCGCACCGGCGCCGGCATGATGGACTGCAAGAAGGCGCTGAGCGAAGTCGGCGCCAATCTTGAGACCGCCGTCGAGTGGCTACGCAAGAAAGGTCTCGCCGCCGCGCAAAAGAAAGCGAGCCGCGTCGCGGCCGAAGGCCTGATCGGCATGGCGACCAAGGACGGCGCCGGCGTGCTGCTCGAAATCAACAGCGAAACCGATTTCGTCGCCCGCAACGACAAATTTCAAGACTTCGTGCGGCAAGCGACCAATGCCGCTCTGGCGGTGCGAGGCGATACCGAAGCACTCAAAAAGGCACCCTATCCCGGCACCGGCCGGACAGTCGCGGACGAGCTGACCCAACTCATCGGTACGATCGGCGAGAACATGTCGGTGCGCCGGAGCGTCTATGTCGGCGAATCATCCGGCATCGTCGCGAGCTACATGCACAATTCGGTCGCGCCCGGCCTGGGGAAGATCGGCGTTCTCGTGGCGCTCAAAAGTACCGCGGACAAGGCCAAGCTGGCCGACATCGGTCACAAGCTCGCCATGCACGTTGCCGCCGCCAATCCGCGCTCAATCAGGGTTGCCGATCTGGATCCGAAACTGATCGACAGCGAGCGCCGCATTCTCTCCGAGCAAGCTGCGGCTTCGGGTAAGCCGCCGCAGGTCGTCGAGAAGATGGTTGAAGGTCGGCTGCGGAAATTCTACGAGGATGTCGTGCTACTGGAACAGACCTTCATTATCGATAACGAAACCAAGGTAAGCAAAGTCATTGAGGCTGCCGCGAAGCAGGCCGGTGCGCCGATCGAGATCGCGGCGATCGCACGCTACCAGCTTGGCGAAGGCATCGAGCGCAAGGAAACGGATTTTGCCGCCGAAGTGGCGGCGGCTGTTGGCACCGGCAAAGCCTGATCGGGATCGGTGCGGGCTTGACGGATGGCGTTGCCGCGGCGCCAAATGCCGCAGTCCGAGCGTGCCCTGGGCGGAGAGGGTTGATGGCCGCGCGCATGAAATATCGCCGGGTGTTGCTGAAAATTTCCGGCGAAGCCCTCATGGGCGAGCAGGATTATGGTCTTGATCCGGCCGTCCTCGACCGCATCGCGCGCGAGATTCGCGTCGTTCATAAACTTGGTATCGAACTCTGCCTCGTCGTCGGCGGCGGCAATATATTCCGCGGCATCCAATCGGCGGCGCAGGGCATCGAGCGCGCCACCGGCGATTATGTCGGCATGCTCGCCACGGTGATGAATTCGCTTGCCCTGCAAGCGGCGTTGGAACGCTGCGGCGCGCCAACGCGCGTGTTGTCGGCAATACCGATGGCCACGGTTTGCGAGCCCTATATTCGCCGCCGCGCGGTGCGCCACCTCGAAAAAGGCCGCATCGTCATCTTCGCTGCCGGAACCGGCAATCCGTTCTTCACCACGGATACGGCCGCGGCGCTGCGGGCCTCGGAGATGAATTGCAACGCCTTGCTGAAGGGAACCAAGGTGCCTGGCGTGTTTTCCGCGGATCCGATGAAAGTCAAATCCGCAAAACGCTACGACCGGCTCAGCTTTCACGAAGTCCTGGCGCGCGATCTGAAAGTGATGGATGCGTCGGCCATCTCGCTGGCGCGCGAAAACCGCATTCCGATTCTGGTGTTTTCGATCCAGAATCCGGGCAGTATTGCCGACGTGCTAAAAGGCCGCGGCAGCTTCACGATCATTACCGATGAGGAGCCACGCTGATGGATGCAAATCTCAAAGGCGATATAGAGCGCCGGATGATCGGCGCCATCGAGACGTTAAAAAAGGAACTGCAGGGCCTACGCACCGGACGAGCCTCGGTCAGCCTGCTCGAACCGATTACGGTCATGGCTTACGGGCAGACGATGCACTTGAACCAGGTGGCGAGCGTCTCGGTGCCCGAGCCGCGCATGCTGTCGGTTCAGGTTTGGGATCGCGGCGTGGTTGCCGCGGTCGAGAAGGCCATTCGCGACGCCAATATCGGGATCAACCCGCAAGCCGAAGGTCAAGTGATCCGCTGCCGGCTGCCCGAACTGACCGAGGAGCGCCGCAAAGAACTGGTCAAAGTGGCGCACAAATACGCCGAATCGGCGCGGGTTGCCATTCGCAACGTGCGCCGCGACGGGATGGACACGCTCAAGAAAATGGAAAAAGAGCACAAAATCTCCGAAGACGACCACAAGCGCGGCTCGGATGAGAACCAGAAGATGACCGACGCCTATATCAAGAAGGTCGACGAAGCGGTCGCGGCCAAAGAAAAAGAGATCTTGCACGTTTGACCGCGATGGACGCCATCCCCGCCCTTGCCGTCCGGCCCGAGCCGCCGGCCCACGTTGCCATCATCATGGACGGCAATGGCCGTTGGGCGAAGGCGCGCGGCTTGCCGCGCACGGCGGGGCATCGGCGGGGCGTCGAAGCGGTGCGCGAAACCTTGAAGGGCGCCATCGAACTCGGCATCTCCTATCTCACTCTCTACGGTTTCTCGTCGGAAAATTGGAAAAGGCCGGTCGCCGAAGTCGACGATCTAATGGGGCTGCTTCGTTTCTATTTGCGCAGCGAGATTGCCGAATTGCATCGCAACGGCATTCGTCTCCGCGTCATCGGCGACCGTTCGCGTTTGTCCACCGATATCGTGCGCCTGATCGGCGAGGCGGAAGAACGCACGGCCGGCAATCAACGGCTCAATCTCATCATTGCTCTCAGCTATGGCGGTCGCGACGAGATCGTGCGCGCCGTCCGCCTCATCGCCGAGGAGGTTGCCGCGGGCCGCATCCGGCCGCCGGAGATCGATGAAGGCATGGTCTATCAGCGGCTCTTGACCGCCGACGTGCCGGATCCCGACTTGGTCATCCGCACCAGCGGCGAGCAGCGGTTGAGCAATTTCCTGCTGTGGCAAAGCGCCTATTCGGAGCTCATTTTCGACGATTGCCTTTGGCCGGATTTCGGCCGCGAGAACCTGCGGCGCGCGGTCGAGGAGTTCCAGCGCCGGGAGCGCCGCTATGGCGCCGCTGTCGCTTGAGATGATGGCGGCGGTGGCCGGCGGTTCCGAACCGTCACGGCGAGCGCGGCCCCGCCGAGAAAGCGTCGCGCGCTTGATTTCGGCGCTGGCTTTGGCGGTGCCGACGGCCGGCGCCTTTGTCGCAGGGCAGCCCTATGTTGCGGTCTATGTGGCGATGATTGCGGCGGTGCTGGCCTGGGAATGGGCGCATGTCTGCGGCGGCGCGCGATTCGGCGCCGCGGCTCTCGCGCAGATGGCACTGGCGTCGGGCGCGGCGATCCTGTCCGCGTTCCAGCATCACGCATGGGCGCTCGCGGCGATCGGACTTGGTTTTCCGCTCCTTTGGCTGGTCGCGGCCGCAAGCGGCATCGCGCGCGCCCATTGGATCGCAATCGGAACATTTTATGTCGGCCTACCGTCCATCGCCTTGATCTGGCTCTACGATCTTGGCGAGGCGGGCAAGCTCTTGGTCATTTGGCTCATCATCGTCGTGGCCGCGACAGACATTGGCGCTTATTTTGTCGGCCGCGCCATCGGCGGCCCGAAGCTCGCGCCCCGCGTCAGTCCTGGCAAGACTTGGTCGGGCTTGGCTGGCGGTACCATCTGTGCCGCGCTAGCCGGGTTAGCGACGGCACTTGCCATGGGTTTCCGCGATCCAGCGGTGGCATTGCTGTGCGCGGCGATTTTGGCGCCGATTTCGCAGGCCGGTGACTTGTTTGAGTCGCGCGTTAAGCGCATTTTCGGAATTAAGGATGCAAGCGGCATCATCCCAGGCCATGGCGGAATGATGGACCGGGTCGATGGCTTGGTGGCCGCGATCCTGGCGGTTGCCGCCGCCGTCTACGCCCGAGGAGGGGATCCAAGATCATGGTTATGACCGCGCCGCGAAAATCCGAGGCGCCTCGGCGCATTACGATATTGGGCTCGACCGGTTCGGTGGGGTGCAACACGATCGATCTTGTGGAGCGCGAGCCGGGACGCTTCCGCGTCGAGGCCTTGACCGCCAATCGCAACGTCACGTTGCTGATCGAGCAGGCGCGCCGCTTGCGGCCGCGGGTTGCCGTCGTCGCCGATCCGTCGCGGTACGCGGCGTTGCGCGAGGGGCTCAAGGGGACGGGAATCGAAGCCGCCGCGGGCCCCAACGCGCTGGTCGAAGCCGCGTCGCGCCCGGTCGATTGGGTCATGGCCGGCATTGTCGGAGCGGCGGGCTTGGCACCGACGCTCGCCGGCGTGCGGCAAGGCGCGATTATCGCGCTCGCCAACAAGGAAACCCTTGTTTGCGCCGGCGACCTCGTGATGCGCGAGATCAAGGCGCATGGCGCGACGATCTTGCCGGTCGATTCGGAGCACAATGCAATTTTTCAAGTTTTTGATTTCGCCCAAAGCGATCGGGTTTCGCGGATAATTCTGACGGCATCGGGCGGGCCGTTTCGCGGCAAGAGCCTTGCCGAGATGAAAGCGATGACTCCGGCCGCAGCCGTGGCCCATCCCAATTGGCGGATGGGCGCCAAGATATCGGTCAATTCGGCGACGTTGATGAACAAGGGCCTCGAAGTCATCGAAGCGTGTCATTTGTTCCCGGTGCGCAAAGACCAAGTGGAAGTGGTGGTTCATCCGCAATCGGTCATTCATTCGATGGTCGAGTATATCGACGGCTCCGTCCTGGCGCAGCTCGGAACGCCGGATATGCGTACACCGATTGCTTTCACGATGGCCTGGCCGGAACGCATGGCAACTCCCTCTGCCCGACTCGACCTTGCCGCCGTCGGGACCTTAACTTTCGAGCCGCCGGACATTGTCCGATTTCCCGCGCTTCGCCTGGCTCGGGAGGCACTTGAGGCGGGTGGCGCGGCGCCGACAATCCTTAACGCCGCCAATGAGATCGCCGTTCACGCATTCCTCGATGGCAGGATCGGATTCCTTGATATTGCCAAAATTGTCGATCAAACCCTCGAGCGGGTTGCCAATATTGCGATCGAGCGGTTGGAGGTCGTCTCCGCTGTCGATAAGGAGGCGCGGAGGGTTGCCGGAGAATTGGTGGTTCTTAACCCTCTTAGTGTTTGATAGTCTACGAAGAATTCAGGTAAACTAATTCTACGCAGTAAAGTAGAGCAGGTCGAACGGACGCTATGGATTTCTTGTCTCCACTCTGGAATTACATTATCCCCTTCCTCGTAATCTTGACAATTCTCGTTTTTGTCCACGAGATGGGTCATTATTACATTGCACGCCGCAATGGCGTGCGCGTCGAGACGTTCTCAATCGGATTCGGGCCGGAACTCTATGGCTGGAACGACCGGCGCGGAACGCGCTGGCGCGTGGCCGCCATACCGTTGGGCGGCTATGTCAAAATGTTTGGCGAATCGGCCAAGGTGTACGACGACCAAGGCAATGAGCGCGCGCTGAACGCGGCCGAGCGCGAGGTCTCGTTTCACCACAAAACGGTTTGGCAGCGGGCGGCGATCGTATTTGCCGGGCCTTTCATCAATTACATTTTTGCCATCCTGGTGCTTGCTACGCTTTTTGTCGTTGCTGGCCATTCCTATGCGCCGCCGGTCGTCGGCTCGATCAAGCCGAACGGCGCGGCGGCGAAAGCGGGCCTGAAGACCGGCGACCGTGTTCTTCGGATCGATGGACAGTCGATCGATCGCTACGAGGATATTCTGCAGATCGCGAGCATTCGTCCCGGCGCGACCTTTAGCTTCAGCATTGACCGGGGCGGCGAGAAAAGGGAGTTCGCCGTCAAGGCCGATGCACGAACCATCACGGACCGTCGCGGCAACACGCAGGAGGTCGGCGATTTCGGCTTCACGCCGATGGTCGCCTCGATCATCGGCCGGATCATCGAAGGTAGCGCGGCGGAAGCCGCGGGCGTCGAAGTCGGCGATCATATCGTTCGGATCAACGGCGAACCAGTCGAAACCTTCGAGGATCTACGGCGCATCGTCAGCGCTAGTCCGGGCGTGAAGATCGAATTGGAGCTGATCCGCAAGGGCCAAACGATGAAGATCGCGGCGGTCCCGCGTCCCAGCACCAGCGAGGAACGCACCATCGGTTTGCTGGGCGTGGGACCAGCGGTCAATTTGCAGCGCACCTCGAACCCGCTCACGGCCGTGGCCGAAGCCGTTCGCGAGACCTACAACCTGACGCTGACAACTTTTACCGCCATCGGCCAAATGATTGCCGGCAAGCGCAGCACGAAGGACATTTCCGGGCCGCTGCGGATAGCCGAGATCTCCGGCGATATGGCGCAATCCGGCCTCTACAGCTTCTTTTGGTTCCTTGGCGTCCTTTCCCTGCATCTTTGCATAATCAATCTTCTACCTGTCCCGATGCTCGATGGCGGCCATCTCGTGTTTTACGGCATTGAGGCGCTTCGCGGCCGGCCCCTCGGGCAGCGGGCGCAGGAATATGGTTTTCGAATCGGTTTGGCTCTGGTAATAAGCCTCATGGTTTTTGCCACTTGGAACGACCTCGTTCATCTTCGGGTCGTCGAGTACGTCAAAGGCCTGTTTGGCTGAAGCTGTCCGGGCTCGCAGCCGAACCTCGCCGATTTCACAAGCGGGTGTAGGGGCAGGCAGCATTGGTTCATCGATATGGACTTCTACTTGCCGGCGGCTTGGCCGTCTGCATGGCGCAGAGCGATGTTGCCGTAGCGCAAGCCCGCCGGGGCGATGTCATACAACGGATCGTGGTTGAAGGAACGAACCGGATCGATCCGGAAACCGTTGGCTCCTACCTCCAGGTCCGTGTCGGCGAGCCATTCGATCCGGCAAAGCTCGATCAATCGCTGAAAGCGCTCTTTGCGACCGGCCTTTTCGCCGACGTCCAGCTGCGCCGCGATGGCGCCGCGCTGGTCGTACGCGTGGTCGAGAATCCGATCATCAACCGGATCGCTTACGAAGGAAACCGCAAGATCAAGGATAACGATCTTGCATCGGAAATATCGCTCAGGGCGCGGTCGGTCTATTCGCGCCCCCAGGTCGAAGCGTCGGTGAAGCGCATCTTGGAGCTTTACCGGGCGACTGGCCGTTTCGGCGCAACCGTCACTCCGAAGCTCATCGAGCTGCCGCAGAATCGGGTCAATTTGGTCTTCGAGATCAACGAGGGCGATGTCACGTCCATCCGCCGAATTCGCTTCGTCGGCAACGTGACATACTCGGACGGCGATCTGCGCGATGAGATCGAGATCAAGGAAAGCGCGTGGTGGCGATTCTTCGGCACGGCCGATGTTTACGACCCCGACAAGCTCAATGCCGACCGCGAAAAGCTGCGCAAGTACTATCTGTCGCGGGGTTTCGCCGAAGCGCGGGTCGTGTCCGCTATTGCCGAATTGACGCCGGACAAGAAGGCGTTCTTTCTGACCTTTACGGTCGAGGAGGGCGAACGCTACCGTTTCGGCAAGGTCGATGTCACGACGACGCTGCGCGGCGTGCAGCCCGAGCAATTTCAAAGCGCGATCAGCGTGCGCGAAGGCCGCCGCTTCGATGGCGACAAGATCAAATCGACGGTCGACGCCATCACCACCATCGCCGGCAATCTCGGCTACGCCTTCGTCCGCGTCAATCCGGTCCTGACGCCCGACAAGGAAAGCCGGCGCATCGCGGTGACGTTCGACATTCGGGAAGGGCCCAAGGTCTTCATCGAGCGCGTCGAGATTCGCGGCAATCTGCGCACGCGCGACGAGGTAATCCGGCGCGAAGTGCGGGTCTCGGAGGGCGACGCCTTCAATTCCGAGCGCATCAAGTTTTCGCAGCGCCGCCTGACCAATCTCGGCTATTTTGAAAAAGTCGAGATCATTCCGCGTGAAGGGTCGGCGCCCGACAGGATTGTCCTCACCATCACCGTCCAGGAGAAATCGACCGGCGAATTGAGCCTGGGCGCCGGCTATTCGACCGACGAAGGCGCGCTCGGCAGCATCGGCATCAAAGAAAACAATTTCATGGGCCGCGGCCAAACCCTGTCCGCGACATTTTTCCTGTCGCAGCGGTCGTCCAGCTTGGACTTCAGCTTTACCGAGCCGTATTTCCTGGAACGCAACCTACTCCTCGGGCTCGACGTTTACCGCAGGACGCGCGACTTCGACCGCGAAGGCAGTTTTACCCAGCGCGACACCGGCGGCCGTGCCCGCTTCGGCTATCGGATCACCGAAGACATCACGCAGCTTTGGCAGTACGAGTTGAACAACCGTTTCATTCGCAACTCGTCCGACGCGGCGTCGCCGCTGATCATTGCCGAGCAAGGCCGGTCGACCACGTCCTCGGTCTCGACCACGGTCATCTTCGACACGCGCGACAATCGCTTTTTCCCGACCGACGGTTACGTGGCGTCCGGGACGGTGCAGTTCGCGGGTTTGGGCGGTTCCGAGCGCTTCGTGAAGACGATCCTGCGCGGCGCCGCGCATTTTTCCCTGCAACCGGGCTGGGTCCTCAGCCTCACCGGCGAGGGCGGCATGGTGGACGGCGTCGGCAAGGATGTGCGGCTCGGCGAGCGCTTCTTCCCGGGCGGCAATTCGCTGCGCGGCTTTCGCGTGGGCGGCATCGGTCCTCGCGACCGATTTACCGGCGACGCGCTCGGCGGCAACAAGTATTATACCGCCTCCGCGGAGTTGACATTCCCGATCGGTTTGCCCAAGGAGTTCGGTATCAACGGTCGCGTTTTCACCGATATCGGCAGTGCTTTCGATATCGACATCAAGAGCGACCGCATTCTGGAACGTACCGCGCCGCGCGCTTCGGTCGGGGCGGGTATCTCTTGGGCCTCTCCGTTCGGCCCCCTGCGGCTTGATTTCGGGTTCCCGATTATCAAATACAGTGGCGACCGGACGCAGATATTCCATTTCCGCTTCGGCGCCCGCTTCTAACAATAGGATGATCATGTACCGACATTTCAAAGGACTCGCCGTCATTCTGCCCCTGTTGGCCGGCGTCGCGCCGGCTGTCGCCCAAGATGCCAAGGCTCCGCTCGTCATTGCCGTCGTCGACGGCAATGTGCTCGGGCAACAGGCGAAGATCATGAAGGCGGCGCAGGAGGAAGCCGAGAAGCTGGCCAAACGCTTCGAAGCCGATTTCACCAATCAGGAAAACAGGCTGAAGAAGGAATTCGAAGATCTGCAGAAGGATCGCGCGAAGATCACTGGCGCCGATTACGACCGGCGCGCGCTTGCGATCAACCAGCGCGCCGGCGAGAATCGGCGTACCGCGCAAATTCGCCAGCAGCAGATGCAGCTTTCGGTGCGGCAGCTTCAGGTCAAGTTCCGCGACGAGGTGGTGAATATCGCCAAGGCGCTCGCGGTCGAAGAGGGCTATACGATCATTCTGGATAAGGCCGCCGTGCTGCATTTCGCGCCGCAGTTCGACATAACGCAGAAAGTTCTCGGCCGGCTGGACAAGTCGACGGCGTCGATCAAGTTCGAGTTTCCGCCCAAAGCCGAGCCGGGCGGCGACCCGAGCCTGAGCGTGGACCCGGATAAGGATCCGCCGAAAACGTCGACGCCGCCGAACAAATAGTTCCGGTCTGCGAAGCACCGGCGTCGCAGCCACCATGACCGCCGCACCGCCACCGGCCAAGCGCACGGCCGATATCGGCCGGATCATGGCGGTGCTGCCGCATCGCTATCCGTTCCTGATGGTCGACCGATTGGTCGAGATCGTTTCGGGCGAAAGCGCGATCGGGCTCAAGAACGTGACCATCAACGAGCCTTTTTTCCAAGGGCATTTTCCCGGCGCGCCGATCATGCCGGGCGTGTTGCTGATCGAGGCGATGGCGCAAACCGCGGCCGCGCTCGTGGTCGAGTCGCTCGGCGACGAGATGCTGGGCAAATTGGTCTACTTCATGTCGGTCAATTCGGCGCGTTTCCGTCAGCCCGTGCGCCCGGGCGATCAGATCTTCATCCACGTCAAGAAGGTCCACGCCCGCAAGACGGCATGGAAGTTCGCCGGCGAATGCAAGGTCGATGGCAACGTGATGGCGGAAGCAACCTATACGGCCATGATCGTGGACCGGACATGATTGCGGTGCACCCATCGGCGATCGTCGATCCGAAAGCCAAGCTGGGCGCGAATGTCTCGGTCGGCCCTTTCAGCATTGTCGGCGGCGATGCGACGCTCGAAGACGGCGTCACGGTGCATTCGCACGTCGTCATCGCCGGCCATACCACGATCGGCGCGCGAACCGTGGTCCGTCCGTTTTGCTCGATCGGCGAGCCGCCTCAGCATATGAAATATGCCGGCGAGCCAACTCGGCTGACGATCGGGGCCGATAACGTGATCCGCGAGCACGTGACGATGCATACCGGGACGGTGCAAGGCGGCGGCATCACGCGCGTCGGCGAAAAGAACTTGATCATGGTCGGATGCCATGTCGCGCACGATTGCCAGGTCGGCGACAATATCGTCATGGCCAACAGCGTCCTGATCGGCGGCCACGTGACAATTCAAAGTTTTGTCGTGTTCGGCGGTCACTGCGCGGTTCATCAGTTCTGCCGCATCGGCCGCTATGCGATGGTTTCGGGTATGACGGCCGTGGCCGACGACCTCATGCCCTATGGGCTTGCCTATCCACTCTTTAGCTCGCGCGCGTCGCTCGCCGGGCTCAATTTGATCGGACTCCGGCGGCGTGGCTTTTCGCGCGAGCAAATTCATACCTTGCGGACCGCCTATCGCCTGTTGTTCGCCGAAGAGGGAACGATGGCCGAGCGGATCGACGACGTGGCCGGCCTCTACCGCGACAACGAAGTGGTAATGGAAATTGTCAATTTCATCCGCGACGGAGAAAAATCCAGCCGGTCCGTCATGCTCCCCAGCACCGGGCGCGCCGGAACCGCTGCCTAAGCTAGCGATCGTGGCCGGCGGCGGCGCCCTGCCGGCGCTGCTTGTCGCCGCGTGCAAGGGCGCGGGCCGGGATTTTTTTGTCTTGGCGCTGGAGGGGCAGGCCGACGATCCAAGCTTGGAGCGCGAGCCGCATGCCTGGGCGAGGTTGGGCGGCGCCGCCGAGGCGGAGCGGATGTTGCGCGATGCCGGCGCCGTCGAGATTGTCTTTGCGGGCAAGGTGCGCCGGCCGAGTTTGAAAGAACTGCGGCCCGATTGGCACGCCGCCAAGGTCATGCTCCGAGCCGCCGTGCGCGCGCTCGGGGATGATGGATTGCTGCGCGCCATCATGGCCGAAGTCGAAAAAATGGGCTTTCGCGTCGTGTCGGTGCAGAGCCTTCTCGCCGATGCCCTGGCCACGGAAGGGCCCTATGGGCGTCACACGCCGGATCGCCAAGCTCTCTTGGATATTCGCCGCGGCATCGAGGTTGCGACGGGATTGGGCACGCTCGACATCGGGCAAAGCGTGGTCATCCAGCACGGCATCGTTTTGGGTGTTGAGGCGATCGAGGGCACCGATGCGCTCATCCGGCGCTGCCGCGATCTTCATCGGGACGGACCGGGCGGCGTACTCGTGAAATTGCGCAAGGCCGCGCAGGACCGGCGCATCGACCTGCCGACGATCGGGCCGCACACGATCGAGAGCGCCATTGCCTCCGGCCTCCGCGGCATCGCCATCGAAGCTGGCGGCGCGCTTGTCATCGAACGCACCGCGATACGCGAAAAAGCCGATGCGGCCGGCTTCTTCGTCGTCGGAATCAAGATCGATCGGCCATGAGCGCGGACCGGGCTCCACTGATCTACATCGTCGTCGGCGAGCCGTCGGGCGATCAGCTCGGCGCGCTCCTGGTGCGCGCGCTCCGATCGGAAACCGGCAATCATATCCGATTTGCCGGGCTCGCCGGCACGCGCATGGAAAGCGAAGGGCTGACCTCGCTGTTTCCGATTTCCGAGCTGGCCTTGATGGGCCTCGAAATTCTGCCGCGCCTGCCCAAATTGATGCGCCGGATCGATGAGACCGTCCGAGACATTCGCGCCGCCGCGCCTGACGCTCTGGTCACGATCGACGCACAAGGCTTTTCCAAGCGGATCGGCAAGGCGCTCAAAGGCGCACCGTTTCCGATCGTACAATACGTGGCGCCGACGGTGTGGGCGTGGAAGCCTTGGCGCGCCGCAACAATCTCCCAATATCTCGCCCATCTGCTGACGATTTTCCCGTTCGAAGCGCCATTCTTCGATCGGCACGGCCTGCCGAACACCTTCGTGGGCCATCCGGCCGCCGAAAGTGCCGGCAGTATGGGCAAACGTCACGCGATGCGGGAACGGCTCGGGATCGGGCAAGACGACCTGGTGCTGTGCGCGCTCCCCGGCAGCCGGCGCGGCGAAATACGCCGCCATATGCCGATCTTTGCGGCTACTTTGGCGCTGCTGAAAGCGCAGTTTCCGAACTTGCGCTGCCTTGTTCCAACGGTGCCGTTGGTTGCGGATGCGGTGGCGGATGCGGTCAAGGCTTGGCCATTTAGGGCTGATATCCTGCGCGATCCGCGCGACAAGCTGGACGCCTTCGCGGCCGCCGATGTCGCGCTCGCGGCCTCCGGTACCGTGACATCGGAGACAGCATTCGCACGATTGCCCACCGTCGTCATGTACCGCATCAGCCCGGTCGTGGCGCCGATCGCCAAAGCGTTGCTGAAATCGCGCACGATACGGTTCGCTTCGGCCGTCAACATCGTCGTCGACCGCGAGGTCATGCCGGAGTTCATTCAATTCGCCTGCAAGCCGCCACTATTGGCGGGCGCCGTCAGCCGCTTGCTCGCGGACCCGGCGGCGCGGCAAGGCCAGATTGCGGCGGTGGCGGACTCGCTTCGCCTCCTTTCGGTCGTCGGCGCACGTCCGAGCCAGGTCGCGGCCCGGACTGTGCTGCGCGTCATCGGCGAATGGAAGACCGGGCGCGGCAATATCGAAAAACAAGACCATCGGCTATGATGGCGGATGGGCGACAACTAGCGCGGAGGAAATTGCGATGAGCGACGCGGCGACGAAGCAACAATCGGCAGCGATGACGGGGCAGCGTTATCGCATGCTGCACACCATGATCCGGGTGCTCGATCTCGAAAAATCGCTGGCTTTCTACACCGGCCAGCTCGGCATGACGCTGCTCCGGCGCAAAGACTTTCCTACCGGCCGGTTCACGCTGGCGTTCGTCGCTTACGGCGACGAGAGCGAAAATACGGCGATCGAGCTGACCCACAATTGGGACCAGAAGGAGCCCTACGAGAAGGGTGCCGGCTTCGGCCACATCGCGATCGCGGTTCCGGATATTTACAAGGCGTGCGAAAAGCTGGCGGCGGCCGGCGTGAAAATTCCGCGCCCGCCCGGGCCGATGAAGCATGGCGGCAGCGAAATCGCCTTCATCGAAGACCCTGATGGCTACAAGATCGAGCTGATCAACCGCGCGTGAGCGGCCTCAGCCGAGCATGCTGACGGCGAGCGCCGCCAGGGCCAATGCGACCACGACAGCGGCCAGAACAAGGATAATACCAACCGGCGTTGATCGTGACTCGTAGTCTGCGCTGACGGGGGATTCCCAAAGGGGCGCGGGTATGATTCAAGGGGCGAACCCAGGAGGTTCGCCATGTCGGTTCCTCTTCCCTTGCGCATCGACTACGACGCGGCGGCCCTGCGCCGCCTGGCCCGCCAAGTCGATGACGCCGGCCAGACCCGTCGCCTGCTGGCGCTGGCGGCGATCTATGCCGGAAGCGGGCGATCGGAGGCGGCGGACCTCGGCGGCGTGGGGGTTCAGATCGTTCGCGACTGGGTGGTTCGCTTCAACGCCGAGGGTCCGGGAGGACTGATCGGCCGGAAGGCGCCCGGCCAGCGCCCGAAACTCGACGCGGCCCACCGGCAGGCGCTCGCCCGGATGATCGAGGAAGGCCCGATCCCGGCGGTGCACGGCGTCGTGCGCTGGCGGCTGGCCGATCTGGTCCAGTGGGTCTGCGATGAGTTCAAGATCGCGGTCTCCGAGCCGACCTTGGGCCGGGTGCTGAAGGCGATGGGCTACACCAAGCTTTCGGCGCGCCCACGTCATTGCGCGCAAGATCCTGAGGCGATAACGGACTTTAAAAAAACTTCCCCGCGGTCGTGGCGGAGATCGCCTGCCGCCAAGCCGCGGGGACGACGATAGAGGTCTGGTTCCAGGATGAAGCCCGCGTCGGCCAGAAGAACAAGCGCACGCGGCGCTGGGCCAAGCGCGGCACGCGGCCCTCCGCGCCCCACGATCAGCGCACGCAATCGGCCTATATCTTCGGCGCCACCTGTCCGGCGGCCGGCAAGGCGGCCGGCTTGGTTCTGCCCTTCTGCAACACCGAGGCGATGAACCTCCATCTCGCCGAGATAGCCCACGCCGTCGCCCCCGGCGCACATGCCGTTCTGCTCGCCGATCAGGCGGGCTGGCACACCGCCAGCGCGCTCGTCGTTCCGGCGAATATCTCGATCGTCCTCCTGCCCGCGCGCTCGCCCGAACTCAACCCGGCCGAGAACGTGTGGCAGTTCATGCGCGACAACTGGCTCTCGAACCGCGTCTTCCAATCCTTCGACGATATCCTCGATCACTGCTCCGACGCCTGGAACAAGCTCATCGATCAGCCCTGGCGAATAAATCCCTTGGGCTGCGCCAATGGGCTCACGAGTTCTGATCAGCGAGGGCTGGTATAAAACGGCTTGGCCGATTGTCGTTGGCCGGGGACGGGATCGGCGCTCGCGGCCGCATCGGCGCCGCGCCGTAACCGGCACTCTCCCAGCGGCGCGGGCGCGTCGCCACGGCCGCGCTCAGCTGCGGCGGTCGATCGGAACGTATTCCCGCTTGGTCGGACCGTTATAGAGCTGACGCGGCCGTCCGATTTTCTGCGCCGGATCCTCGATCATTTCTTTCCACTGCGCGATCCAGCCGACCGTGCGGGCCAGCGCGAACAGGGCGGTGAACATCGTTGTCGGGAAGCCCATGGCCTCGAGGATGATGCCCGAATAGAAATCGACGTTCGGGTACAACTTTTTCGCGACGAAATAGTCGTCCTGCAGCGCGATGCGCTCGAGTTCACGCGCGATGTCGAGCAGCGGATTGCCCTTGATGCCGAGCTCGGCCAGCACATCGTGCGCCGTCTTCTGCATCACCTTGGCGCGGGGATCGTAGTTCTTGTAGACGCGGTGGCCGAAGCCCATCAGGCGGAAATTGTCGGACGGATCCTTGGCCCGCTTGACGAATTCGCCGATGCGGTCCTTGTGGCCGATTTCCTTAAGCATGTTGAGCACGGCTTCGTTGGCGCCGCCATGCGCCGGTCCCCACAGGCAAGCGATTCCCGCCGCGATGCAAGCGAAGGGATTGGCGCCCGACGAGCCCGCGAGGCGCACGGTCGAGGTCGAGGCGTTTTGTTCGTGATCGGCGTGCAGGATAAAGATGCGGTCCATGGCGCGGGCCAGCGTCGGGCTGACCTTGTAGGGCTCGCACGGCACCGCGAACGTCATGTACAGAAAGTTCTCGGCGTAGGAGAGATCGTTCCGCGGATACATGAAGGGCTGGCCGGCAAAGTATTTGTAGGCCCAGGCTGCGATCGTCGGCATCTTGGCGATCAGCCGGTGCGACGCAACCATGCGTTGATGTGCATCGTTGATGTCGGTGCTGTCATGGTAAAACGCCGACATGGCGCCGACGACGCCGCACATCACCGCCATCGGATGGGCGTCGCGCCGGAAGCCGCGATAGAAGAAATTCATCTGCTCGTGCAGCATCGTGTGATGCGTGATCGTGCTGTCGAACTTCTGCCGCTCGGCGGCATTCGGCAGTTCGCCATAGAGCAGCAGGTAGCAGACCTCCATGAAATCGCTTTTTTCGGCGAGGTCCTCGATCGCATAACCGCGATGCAGCAGGATACCTTGGTCGCCGTCGATATAAGTGATCTTGGATTCGCAGCTTCCGGTCGACGTATAGCCCGGGTCGTAGGTGAAAATTCCCATGTCGCCGTAGAGTTTACGAATATCGACCACTTTCGGCCCGAGCGAGCCGGATAGCAGCGGCAGCGTGACCGATTTCTTGGTCTGATTGTCGGTGACCGAAATGGATTCGGCTGTCGGAGCCTTCGACTTGATTTCGTTCATTGAATTGCCTTTCTTCGACCGTGTTCTGCCGGCTGTCTGCCGGCTGCCCCCCGCCGGCCTGCCCGCAACCGGCTGTGTGCACTGCAACAAAGATAACCTATTTGACGGCGTCGGCAAGCCGTCCAAGAGTCTCCTCGCGGCCGAGAATGGCCATGAGTTCGAACAGTCCCGGCGATTGCGTCGAGCCGGTCAGCGCCACGCGCAATGGCTGCGCTATGTCGCCAAGTTTGATCGTCGAATTCTTCGACATAGGCGCGAACGACGGCTTCCGTTGCGGCTTCGCTCCACTCGGCGAGGGCGCCGAAGCGTTTGGCAAGTTCCGCAAGGCGCAACTTGGCATCGCCGGTCAGCACGGCCTTGGCTTTGTCGCCGATCGCGATCGGTCGCTTGGTGCAGTAGAAAAGCGCGGCGTCGGCCAATTCGATCAGCGTCTTGGCGCGCTGCTTGAGGCCGTTCATGCCGCGCTGCAAACGCGCGCGTTGGGCGGAATCGGGCGGGGCGCCCAGCTTCTTGGCGATTAGGGGTTCGACCTGATCCAAGAGCGCCTGGTCGCCGGCGATGCGCATGTAATGGCCGTTCATATTGGTCAGCTTGGCCATGTCGAAACGCGACGGCGAGCGGCCGATATCCTTGATGTCGAAAATCTTGATCGCATCCGCGGTTGAGATCATATCGACGTCGCCGTGACCCCAACCGAGGCGCAGCAGGTAATTGCGCATCGCTTCCGGCAGGATGCCCAACTCCTGATAGGCGTCGACGCCAAGGGCGCCATGACGCTTCGACAGCTTGGCGCCGTCGGCGCCGTGAATCAGCGGAATATGGGCGAATTTCGGAATCGCCCAGCCCATGGCGTGAAAGATCTGATATTGCCGGAATGCATTGGTGAGGTGATCGTCGCCGCGGATCACGTGCGTCACCTCCATGTCGTGATCGTCGACGACGACGGAGAGCATGTAGGTGGGCGTGCCGTCGCCGCGCAACAGGACCATGTCGTCGAGTTGATCGTTGCCCACGCGGACCGTGCCTTGGACGAGATCGCCGATGACGGTTTCGCCGCTTTGCGGGGCTTTCAGGCGCACGACCGGTGCCACGCCGGGCGGGGCTTCGGCCGGATCGCGTTCGCGCCATCGTCCGTCATAACGCATCGGCTTGCCGGCCTTCTTTTGCGCCTCGCGCATCTCGGCAAGTTCTTGCGGCGTGCAGTAGCAGCGATAGGCATGGCCCTTTGCCATCATCTCGTGCGCCACGGCGGCGTGCCGGGCGGCGCGCGAGAACTGGTAGACGACCTCGCCGTCCCAATCGATGCCGAGCCATTCGAGGCCTTGCAGGATCGCTTTCTTCGCGGATTCCGTCGACCGCTCGCGATCGGTGTCCTCGATCCGCAAACGGAAAATGCCGCCCACATGCCGCGTGTACAGCCAATTGAACAGCGCGGTGCGGGCGCCGCCGATATGGAGGTAGCCGGTGGGGGAGGGCGCGAAGCGGGTTACGACGGTCATGGACGTTGGCTGAATTTGTACACGGTAAGTTCTGTGGATAGCGCGAAATGGAGGAAAAGCGTTCGGTCCACGGCGCATGTAGCATGGGCCGCGCTTGCTTGCCTATGCCGGAGCCGGGATGCAAAGCACGGCCCTTCCGCTGTCGCTCGACCGCGCCGCCGCCCTGGGCAACGACGCGGGCCTATGGGCCGCCCGGCTGTTTGCCCAGGAACGCGATCGTTGGATCCTGTGGTTGCCGGTGGCGCTCGGCGGCGGGATCGGCATTTATTTTGAGTTGCCGAGCGAGCCGAGTCTCTCGTCGGCCGGGTTGTTCGTTTTCATTGCCGCGGTTCTTGCCTATGTCGGTCGCGCTTCGACCTTCGCTTATGTGGTCGGCTTAGGAGCGCTCGCGGCGGCGATCGGCTTTGGCGCGGCCAAATTGCGAACGGAGTGGGCGACGGCGCCGGTGCTGCGCGAAGCGGTGGGTCCGGTTCACGTTCGCGGCCGCGTGGTCGAGGCCGAGCCAGGTCATAAGGGATTGCGGCTCGTTCTACGGCCGGCGACGATCGAGCGCGCGCGCCTCAAAGCTTTGCCGGATCGCATTCGGATCACCGCGCATGTCATGTCCGGCGGCATTCGCGCGGGCGACGAAGTCGCGTTCCGCGCCATGCTATTCCCGCCGCCCGCGCCCGCCGCGCCGGGCACCTACGATTTTCAGCGGCACGCATTTTTCGAACGCATCGGCGCGGTCGGCTACGCGCTCGGCGCGATCGATAAGACCGGCGAGGCAACCGGATCAGCTTTGAGCGACGCGATCGAGCGGCTGCGGCAGGGCATCACCGAACGCATCATCGCGAGCTTGCCGAGCCCGACCGGCGCGCTGGCGGCCGCCCAGATCACCGGTCATCGCCATACCATTCCGCCCGAGGTCATGAGCGCGATGCAGGATTTGGGGCTTGCGCACCTGCTGGCGATTTCGGGCATGAATATCGGCATCGTGGCGGGAATCGTCTTCTTTTCGGTGCGGTTGCTGCTGGCGCTCTTCCCATGGCTCGCCTTGCGCGTAGCAACCAAGAAGTGGGCGGCGGTGGCGGCGCTCGCGGTTTCGTTTGTCTACGTCGTGATATCGGGCGCATCGGTGCCGACGCAGCGCGCGTTCTTCATGCTCGCCGTCGTGATGGGCGGCATCTTGATCGATCGCGAAGCGCTGTCGATGCGGCTCGTCGCTTGGGCCGCCGTGGTCATCTTGCTCGCGGCTCCCGAGGGCTTGCTGGGCCCAAGCTTCCAAATGTCCTTCGCCGCCGTCGTCGCCTTGATCGCGTGCTACGAACGCTATGCAATCCGCGCGCCGGCCATGGAGCCCGACACCGCTGCGCGCCGATGGCGCCGCGGTTTCTTGGGCTTGGCCTTGACCAGCCTGATCGCCGGCATGGCGACGGCGCCGTTTGCCATGTACTCGTTCAATCGCTTCACGACTTATGGGCTTCTGGCCAATCTCATTGCCGTGCCGGTAACCGATTTTTGGGTCATGCCGTTTGCGCTGCTCGCGATGTTGGCCATGACGATCGGCGCTCGAGGCTTGGCCGCTCGCCGCCATGGGAGCTGGCGTCGACGTTGTCCATTGGGTGGCGCGATCGGTTGCAGCTTGGCCCGGCGCCGTTGTGCCGACGACGGTCATGCCAGGTTGGGGCTTGCTGGTTTTCGTGCTGGGCGGACTTTGGCTCGCCATCTGGCAGAGACGGTGGCGCTACGCGGGCTTGCCGTTCATGCTCGGCGGCCTCGTCAGCATGGCTTTTTGGCAGCCGCCCGATTTGCTCATCGCGGGCGATGGCAGCGCGTTTGCGGCGCGGGCCCGCGACGGCGGCCTCTACATCCACGCCCCGTCGCGCCGCGCTTTCATCTCGGAGACATGGCAAAAGCGCGACGGCGGGCCGTCAGTGTTGATCTGGCCGGTCGCCGGCGAAACGGCAGACGGCCGGCTTCGCTGCGACCGCCTCGGCTGCCTCTATGCCAAAGACCGCCTGACTCTCGCGATCTTGCGCGACCCCGCCGCACTGGCAGAGGACTGCTCGACGGCGCAACTCGTGATTGTGCCGGCGTCGGCGCGCATCCGGTGCCGCAACGGCACCCGCGTCATCGACCGGTCCGCGCTGCAGACGCAGGGCAGCCACGCGATCTGGCTCCGCGACGGCCGCTGGCAAACTTTGAGCGATCGCGAATTTCGCGGCGAGCGCCCATGGGTCACCATGCCTTGGCGCGATCCTAGGGACAGCGCCAAGACCGGCAACCGAAACTAGAACTTGCGCAGCAGGCCGACGAGCTTGCCTTGAATCTTCACCTGATCGGGCCGGAAAATGCGCGTTTCGTAACGCTTGTTCGCCGGCTCGAGGGCAATCGAATTGCCGCGGCGGCGCAAACGCTTCAACGTCACCTCGTTTTCCTCGATCAGCGCGACCACGATCGCGCCATTGTCGGCATTCTCGCTTTTTTCGATGATGATCGTGTCGCCGTCCATGATGCCGGCCTCGACCATCGAATCGCCATCGACTTCCAGCGCATAGTGCTCGCCGCGGCCGAGCAGGCCTGGCGGCACTTCGACCGTCGCGTGGTCGCGCAGCGCCTCGATCGGCGTGCCGGCGGCGATCTTGCCGTAGAGCGGCAGATCGACAGCCCGCTTGGGCGCCGAGACCATGCGGCCGGCCAAGCCCTTGCGGAAGTCGCCGGCAATGACGTTCGGCGTAAATTTTTTATTGCGAGCCGGTTCCTTCGATGGCGCACCGAAGGCGGCGGTTTCGGGCATGCGCAAGATTTCAAGCGCCCGCGCGCGATGCGGCAGGCGGCGGAGGAAACCGCGCTCCTCGAGACCCGTAATCAAGCGATGGATGCCCGATTTCGATTTGAGATCGAGCGCATCTTTCATCTCGTCGAACGACGGCGAAATGCCGCTGCGCGTCAGATAGTCGTTAATATAGATGAGCAACTCGTGTTGTTTACGTGTGAGCATGGAGCGAACCTCCGCTGAAATTCCCATCCGGCCGAGCGGGCGCGGAGAGGGAACAAATGATCAACACGCATGTTCTAGTTTGGTTCCCAGGTGCTGTCAACTACATCCAGTGGTCATGCAGATTTGGCGTCAAATGACCGTTCCGGATTCGGCAAAGGGGATGACGCTGACGGCGGATCCGGCTGCAAGCGCAGGTGCAAGCGGGGCTCGCACGATGAGGCAACCCGCCCGGGCGAGGACCGCCATCATCGAACTGTCCTGGGTCGGAAATGGCGTTGCGATCAACGCGCCACCCGGCTCGCGAACCAACTCCGCGCGAAGGTAATCTTCGCGCCGGTCGTTTTCCTTGAGGTTGCTACCCAGTCTCGCCATCGCGATTCGCGGGCCGGTTTCGCCTCGGCCGAGGAAACGGGCGAGCATCGGGCCCAGGAAGAGCAGCGAGCAAACCAGCGACGAGACCGGATTTCCGGGCAGCCCAAGCATGGGTGCGCCGCCCAGCCTGCCGAACATCAGCGGCTTGCCGGGGCGCATCGCGATGCGCCAAAAATCGACTTTGAGGCCGGCATCTCCGAGCGCGCTTTGCACAAGGTCATGATCGCCGACCGAGGCGCCGCCCGAGGTCAGCAATAGGTCGGCGCCACGGGCGGAGTCGGCCATGTCGCGCAGCGTTGCCCGTTCATCGGGCGCAATGCCGATGTTGACCGGCTCGCCGCCATTGGCGGCGACAAAGGCCGCGAGTGCCCAGCTATTCGAGCTCACGATCTGCCCGGCCCCGATCGGGTCGCCAGGCTGCACGATTTCGTCGCCGGTCGCAAGAATGGCGACCCGCGGTTTGCGCCGCACGGTGAGCCACGGGACGTTCATGGCCGCGGCCAGACCGATATCGCGGGGCGTCAGCAGCTGGCCTGGGCGAAGCAGGGCGTCGCCGGCCTTGAAATCGAGCCCCGCCTTGCGCACGTAGCGGCCGGCCGGTGCGCGATCCTTGATGCGCACGTGATCGCCTTCGGCTTCGGTGTCCTCCTGAATGACGATGGTGTCGGCGCCCGCGGGGAGCGGGGCGCCTGTGAAGATGCGCAAGGCCTCGCCGGCTCCGATTGCGCCTGCATAAGGCTTGCCGGCTGGAGCGGTTCCGACGACGCGCAATGTTACCGGGGCCTGGCCGGCATCGGCGGCGCGCACCGCATAGCCGTCCATCGCCGAGATGGCGCTTGGCGGCTGTGTGACGCGGGCAACGACATCGCCGGCGAGCGTGCGCCCCAATGCCGAGGCTAGGCTAACCTGCTCGCTGCCAAGCGGACTAACCGTTGCAAGTATGCGTTGCCTGGCTTCTTCAACTGAAATCATGGATTTCTCTGATAAACGCCAGATTTGCCGCCGGATTTATGGTCAAGTTTAATATCCGTGAGAACCAAGTCGCGGTCGACCGATTTGCACATGTCGTAGATTGTAAGCGCCGCGACGCCCACGGCCGTCAGCGCCTCCATTTCGACGCCAGTTCGGCCGGTTGTCTTGACCGTGGCGGTAATTTCAACACTCGCTGTTGCCTGGTTGGGCTGCAACTCGACCTTGACGGAAGTCAACATGAGTGGGTGGCAAAGCGGGATCAGATCGGCCGTGCGCTTCGCTCCCATGATGCCGGCGAGCTGGGCCACGGAAAGCACGTCGCCTTTTTTGACGCCGCGCTCCTCGATCAAGCGCAGCGTCTCGGGGCGCATCGTCACTCGTCCGCGCGCTACGGCGACGCGCTCGGTTTCCGCTTTTTCCGATACATCCACCATAATGGCGTGTCCGTCGGCATCGAAATGCGTTAGCTGCGGCATGGACCGATCTCGGTATGGCTGGCGTTCGACTAAAGACTTAGCGCGACTTTGCCGGCGGGAGAAGGGCAGTCGCCACGGCGCCGACGGGCAATGCCTCACAAATATTGGCGTAGGCGCGATTGGCGAGTGAGAAGGCTATCGACGATCGCCTCGGCATGCCGCGCGTTCAGGCAAGCCGCCGGAATACGGCGGATGATTGTTTCGATCGACTCTCGATCGAGTTTTTCTATCCGCTCGAGCATGGCACCGGCGGCCGCCGCGTCGCGGTCGAGCAAACACCAATAATCCGCGGCACCCGACATGACTTCGCCGATCCCCCAACTATCGGCGAAGGCGTAAGCGTAGTCGATAAAGGCGAGCGGCAAGGAGGAGCGGTTGCGGGCGCGGTTGACGAGGCAATGCTTGGCGCCCCGATCGGCTTCGGTGATCCAGGTTTCGAATATCCACATGGCGGAGATCGCACGTTCCGCCGCATGCCGCTGGATGGCGGAAAGGTCCGGCAAGGCGGCGTTGAAGCAGTCATGCTCCTTGAAAACAACGGCGCTTATGACCTGATATCGATCCGGCTCGGGCGCCATATCGTTCTTCCACAATATCGCCGGTGGAACGGGTAGGCCGAGCCGAAATGCGAGATCGGCCGCGATTTTTTCATTGGCGGCGCGTGGATTGAGCGGCGTGCCGGATTTCGCCACGCCACGCCGACGGTCAAGCTTGACGTAGCGCGGTGCCGCTTCCGTCTCGCGCGCACCGGACAGGGCCGCGACGCTGCCGGCGAGACGCCACGGTTCCGCGGTTTCAACCCGTGCCGCCCAATTCGCGGCCCAGCGCTCGATGGTGGGTGAAAACGCTCGAAAACAACGATCCATGCCGCCGACGGCCGCCGCGTCAGCGCGCGCGCTCGATGACCGCGAGGAGTTCGTCGACCTTTTTCTGCTGCTCGCGCGCATCGCCGGAACGGATGGCGTGCTTCACGCAATGGCCGACATGGTCGGCGAGCACGGCGTCCTCGACACGCTTCAAGGCGGCGCGCACCGCCTGGATCTGGGTCAAGATGTCGATGCAATAGCGGTCGCCCTCGATCATGCCGGCGACGCCGCGGACTTGGCCTTCGATGCGTTTGAGTTGCGCGACGCAGGCGCGCTTGCTGGGGGTCTGCATGCTTGACTAATACCCGCTGGGGGTATAGATCGTCAATACCCTCATGGGGTATTTTCCGCGTAACGCTGCGAGAGCCCGATGCAGACCGATCCTGCCGCCCCCGCGTCGAAGTTTCCCCCCGCGCCGGCGCACCAACATGCTTGCGGCCATGCCATGCACAGCGCCGCGGCCACGGTCGCGAAAGACCCCGTTTGCGGCATGAGCGTCGATCCCGCGACGACGCCGCACAAGTTTCAGCACGGCGGCGCCGATTATTTCTTTTGCGGCGCCGGCTGTCTCAACAAATTCAGTCTCGATCCCCGGCGCTATCTTGTAGCCGATACGGCGCCCAAGCCGCCGGCCGATCCGTCCGCCATCTACACCTGCCCGATGCATCCCGAAATCGAGCAGGTCGGGCCTGGCCTTTGCCCGCTTTGCGGCATGGCGCTCGAACCCAAAGGCGTGCCGCTCGATTTCGATGCGCCGGATCCCGAATTGATCGACATGACGCGACGCTTTTGGGTTTCGCTCGTGTTCACGGCGCCGCTGTTCGCGCTCGCCATGACCGCGCATATCCCGATTTTCGGCAACGCCCATTGGCCGGGCGGCGCTTGGCGGCCCTGGGCCGAACTGGCTTTGGCGACGCCGGCGGTGCTGTGGGGCGGTTGGCCGTTCTTCGTCCGCGGCTGGCAGTCGCTTGTCAGGCGCGCGCTCAACATGTTCACGCTGATCGGCCTCGGGACGGCCGTCGCCTATGGCTACAGCACGGTCGCCGTCGTTGCGCCCGGACTGTTTCCGCCGGCGATGCGCGATGCGCATGGCCAAATCGGACTCTATTTCGAGGCGGCGGCCGTCATCGTGACGCTTGTATTGCTCGGTCAAATGCTGGAACTGGGGGCCCGGCGCAAGACCAGCTCGGCGTTGCGCGCGCTCGTCGAACTTGCCCCGCAGGAAGCGACGCAAATCGGGGACAGCGGCGAGGAACGCACCGTGCCGCTCGCCGAGGTCGCCGTCGGCGCCCGGCTGCGCATCAAGCCCGGCAGTCGCGTTCCCGTCGATGGGGTTGTTATCGACGGCGAAAGTGCCGTCGACGAATCGATGATGAGCGGCGAGCCGATCCCCGTAATGAAGCGGCCGGGCGACCATGTGACCGGCGGAACGCTGAACGGCAGCGGCAGCCTCGTGATGCGCGCCGAAAAAGTGGGCGCGGAAACATTGCTGGCGCGGATCGTCGCCCTTGTCGCCGAGGCCCAGCGCAGCCGCGCGCCGATCCAACGCCTTGCCGACAAAGTCGCCGCGATATTCGTGCCGGCCGTTGCCGCTGTCGCGGCGCTGGCCTTTGCCGGATGGCTCGCCTTCGGCCCGGAGCCGCGGCTTGCCCATGCGGTCGTGAACGCGATCGCGGTTCTGATCATCGCTTGTCCATGCGCGCTCGGTCTTGCCACGCCGATGTCGATCATGGTCGCCGTCGGCCGCGGCGCCCTGGCCGGAGTCCTGATCCGCAACGCCGAACAGCTCGAAGCGATCGAACGGGTGGATACGCTTTTATTCGACAAGACCGGAACCTTGACCGAAGGCAAGCCGCGCGTCACGGCGATCGTGCCGCATGAGGGCGTGGAAGAGGCGGCGTTGCTGCGGCTCGCCGCGAGTTTGGAGCAAGGCAGCGAGCATCCGCTGGCCGCCTCGATCGTTGCCGAGGCCAAGGCGCGCGGTTTGGCGCTGGCCGCGCCGAGCGGATTTGCCTCCGTCGCCGGCGGCGGCGTGCGCGGCATGGCCGACGGCCGGCGCGTCATGATCGGCTCGCCCGCCTTCCTTGAGGCGCGCCGCGTCGATCCGGCGCCGCTCGCCGCGCAATCGGAGTCTCTGCGGCGCGAGGGGGCAACGGTCATCTACGTGGCGATCGATGGCAAACTTGCCGGTATCGTTGCCATCGCCGATGCGGTTCGCGCGAACGCGGCGGAGACGATTCGGGCGCTCAAGGATCAGGGGCTTCGGCTCGTCATGCTGACCGGCGACAATCGAACGACGGCGGAAGCCGTGGCGCGCCGGCTCGGCATCGACGAATTCTCAGCGGAGATGTTGCCCGATCAAAAATCCGCCTTCGTCAAGTCGCTGCGCGACCAGGGCCGTATCGTCGCGATGGCGGGCGACGGCGTCAACGATGCTCCGGCACTGGCGCTCGCCCATGTCGGCATCGCGATGGGGACGGGGACCGATATCGCGATACAAAGCGCCGGCGTTACGCTGGTGCGCGGCGATCTTGCAGGCGTCTTGCGCGCGCGGCGCCTGGCGCGGGCCGCGATGGCGAATATCCGCCAGAATCTCGCTTGGGCCTTCGGCTACAATCTGCTGGGCGTGCCGATCGCGGCAGGGCTGCTTTATCCGGCGTTTGGCCTGCTTCTGTCGCCAATGATCGCCGCGGCGGCGATGAGCCTGAGCTCGGTCTCCGTCATCGGCAACGCCCTGCGGCTGCGCACCGTGCGGCTGTAACTGCCGCGCCCTAGCGTCTTGTCGAAGGCATCAGCAGGCGATCGATCCCAGCCCGATCGACTTTCGAGCGGTAGTTCGTCCGCAGATAGACCGTGTAAGCAGCGACGATGTCCTGGTCGTAGGACTCTTTGAAACTCGTCAGGAATTCTTCGCGCGCCTTCTTTTGTTCGTCCTCGGTGCGCTCGTCCTTGGCGTCTTCAATGCGCGCAACGGCGATGCCTTCGCGCGCCGTGGCGACGATGATTTCGCCGGGCCTGGCGGAGAACAAACGCTCGTCGAGCGACCCGGCGCCCGCTTGCTGCGATTCGCCCCGGCTGATCGGCTTGCTGCGGCGCACCGTGTAATTCGCCGCCTTGCCGAGGTCGGCGAGCGCTTTGCCGGCCTTCGCTTCCGCCGCGATGCGGTCGCCTTCGGCCTTGGCGAGCTTGGCGGCTTCCTCGGTTTTCCAATCGGCGGTCACGCGCTCCTTGATTTCCTCCAGCGGGCGCACGGCGCTGGGCATGATGGCGTTGACGCGCAACGTGTAAAACCCGTGGTTGCGCATATCGATCAATTCGCCTTCTTCGCCTTTGGCTTGGCGGAAGGCCCGGCGCAAAAAGTCCGAGTCCTCGGCGGTCACGGGAATGCCCGGAACGGCGACGCCTTTGTCGTCTTTTCCGGTCGAATCGATGGCGGCGATCGTGACCGGTTCGAGCGACAGCTTCTTGGCCGCGTCCTCGATTTTCGTGCCGGCGCCGAGAGCGTCGTCCAGACGCTCGCGCATTTGCGCCAGCATGGCTGTGCCGCGGCGTGTTTTCAGGTCCTTGGTGACCTGATCCTTGACTTCTTCGAGCGGCTTGACGGTCTGCTCGATGATTTCGTCGACGCGCAGAATGTGCCAGCCGAAGGCCGATCGAACCGGCTCGCTGACTTCGCCCGCCTTGAGCTTGAATGCAGCCTCGCGCAGCTCCTTGACCGGCATGCCGTCGGCCGCGACCCTGCCCAAATCCTGCGGCTCATTCTTGGCGATATCCTTGGCAACCGTCTCGAAGGTACGGCCGCCGATCAACGCCGCGTAGCCGGCTTTTGCGGCCTCTTCATCCTTGAAGATGATCTGGCGCAGCGCGCGGTTCTCTGGCGTAGTGAATTCGGATTTCCGTGCTTCATAGGAATCGCTGATTTCCTTGTCGGTCACCGGCACGCGCTCGGCTGCATCCTCGGGCCGGACCAAGAGATAGGTCACCGAACGGAATTCGGGCGCCGTGTACTTGGCGCTATTGGCTTTGTGAAACGCCTCGAGCGCGGCTGCCGGCGGATCGGGCACGTTCATGCTGTTCAACGGGATGACGACGACTTCGGCGCCGCGGTGTTCGCTGCGGTGGGCGAATAGACGCTCGGCGTAGAATTTCGGCGGCAATTCGAATTGCGAAAGTCCCGCGATCAGATAGTCACGGGTCACGATCGCCTTGAGCTGCGCCACATAGCCTGCTTCCGTGAGGCCGGCACTTTCGAGCGCGCGGCGAAAGACCAACGGGTCGAAGCGCCCATCCGCGCCGCGAAACTCGTCGGACTCGCGGATTTGCGCCGCGATCAGACTGCTCGATATCATGAGTCCCTTGGCGCGCGCCTCGAGCGCGAACATGCGCTCCGCCTCGATCTGGGCGATGAGCTGATCGACGAGGCCGGCTTTTTTCGCGGTGTCGTATTCGATCGTGCGCTGGAGACGTTCCTGCCACTGATTGATCATCCGCCGGTAGGCATTTTCAAATTCAGTGCGGCTGACCGTCTCGCGGCCGACTTCGATAACGGGGCCCGTCGATTGAAAGCCCTGGCGCAACATGTCGTCGATGCCCCAGGCTGCGAAGGAGAGGATCAGAACAAAAAATAGCAGGCCGGCGACCCAGCCTTTCGAATGCTTGCGCAATGATTGCAACATGAAGTCAACGTCTCCAACGACGGCGCCCGATTGTCTGAAAAACCTTGCCGGCTACAAATATTTATGCCGCGACAACATAAAGATCGCTGGGCCAATCGACAAGCGGCGGCATTCCAAGGCTTTGCCGATTGCAGTGCCATGAAGCTGTTGCGCCTGATATTGGACTGACGGTAGGAAAACAAGTGCAAGCGAGACCCGCATGCCCCCGCGCCGATTGATCGTTGGAAATTGGAAAATGAACGGCCGACAGGCCGATGGCCTAGCCTTGGCTACGGGCGTTGTGGCGGCGACCCAAGGCGGCGCCGCTGTGGCGGCGGAAATCGTCCTTTGCCCACCCTTTACGTTGATCTCGCTGGTCGCGGCGGGGATCCGCGCCACGTCGATTGCGCTTGGTGCGCAGGATTGCCATGAGAAGCCGTCCGGCGCATTCACGGGTTGCATAGGTGCCCCGATGTTGGCCGATCTCGGGTGCAAGTATGTCATTCTCGGCCATTCCGAGCGCCGCCAAGGGTTAGGCGAGACCGATGCCATGGTCAACGCCAAGCTCAAGGCTGCATGGCTTGCGGGATTGATACCGATCCTGTGCGTCGGCGAAACCCTGACCGAGCGCGAAGCGGGCCGGGCCTTTGACATCGTCGCCCGCCAGCTCGATGCTTCTTTGCCGCTGGGTTCGCAGCCGGTCATCCTTGCCTATGAGCCGGTGTGGGCGATCGGAACCGGCCGCGTGGCGGGGGAGGCCGACATTGCCGCCATGCATCGCCATCTCCGGGCAAAGCTATGCGCCAAACGCAGCGATGGTGCCGATATAGCGATTCTCTATGGCGGCTCGGCCAAATCCGACAATGCTGCCGCCCTTTTGACAACGCCCGATGTTGGCGGACTGCTCGTCGGCGGGGCAAGCCTAAGTGAGCGGGACTTTGCCGCAATTGTCCGCGCGGCGGGGTAGCAATTTGCTCGGAGATCGACTAAATACCCTCCCAGCCAATCCCCTGAAAACTTTTTGCAGCAAAGCCCATGGAACTCGTCCTCCTGCTCATTCATCTATTCTTGGCGGTCGCCATGATCGGCGTCGTGCTCTTGCAGAAAAGCGAGGGCGGGGCGCTGGGAAGCTTGGGTGGGGGCGGCGGCGGCATGGGCGGCTTCCTCACCGCGCGCGGCGCCGCGAACTTGCTGACGCGCACGACGGCAATCCTGGCGACGGCTTTTATATGCACCAGCATGGCGCTCGCTTATTTGGCAAGCCAGAAGCGCGCGGCCACGCCGACATCGGTGGTCGATCCGCCTGGGCGCAGCGCGCCGCCGACCACGGGCACTCCGCCGGCGCCCGGGGCGCCGCCCGCGCCCGAGAAAAAGTAATCGGCGGAGGTATCGATCCGGAAAGGCGACTCGTCGAGTCGCCTTTCGCATTTTGGGGATAACGATGTTGCGGCGCTTGGTTCGGCGGCCGTGAGCCCTATAGAGTGAAATCCCGGAATGGCATCGCAATTCATTTTCATAACCGGCGGCGTGACCTCTTCCCTGGGAAAAGGTATCTCGGCGGCGGCGCTCGGCGCCTTGCTCCAGGCGCGCGGCTACACTGTGCGCATGCGCAAGCTCGATCCGTATCTTAATGTCGATCCGGGCACGATGAGTCCCTATCAGCACGGCGAAGTCTATGTCACCGACGACGGAGTCGAAGCCGACCTCGACCTTGGACACTACGAGCGCTTTACCGGCGTGCCGGCGCGCCGTACCGACAGCATCACGTCGGGTAAAATTTATCAGCACGTCATCGCCAAGGAACGCCGCGGCGACTATCTCGGCGCCACGGTTCAGGTGATTCCGCATGTCACCGACGCGATAAAGGAGTTCATCACGGGCGACACCGGCAACGTCGATTTCATCCTGTGCGAGATCGGCGGAACGGTCGGCGATATCGAAGGCCTGCCGTTTCTCGAGGCGATCCGGCAGCTCGGCAACGAGCTTGGCTCCGAACGCACCATGTTCGCCCATCTGACGCTGGTGCCCTATATCCCCTCGGCCGGCGAGCTCAAGACCAAGCCGACGCAGCATTCCGTCAAGGAACTGCTCGGCCTTGGCATTCAGCCCGATATATTGCTGTGCCGGTGCGACCGGCCGATTCCCGCCGAGGCGCGGCGCAAGATCGCGCTATTCTGCAATCTGCGCCTGGAAGCCGTGATCGCGGCGCTCGACGCCGCTTCGATTTACGAAGTTCCGCTCCGGCTGCACGCCGAGGGTTTCGATGTCGAGACCTGCCGTCATTTCGGATTGCCGGCGGATCGCGCGCCGGACCTTTCGCGCTGGCAGCGCGTCGTCGATCGCGTCTTGCGGCCGGAAGGCGAGGTGACCATCGCGATCGCCGGCAAATACACCGGCCTGCAAGACGCCTATAAATCGCTGGCCGAAGCGCTGTCGCACGGCGGTATCGCGAACAACGTCCGGGTCAAGCTGCGCTGGATCGAGTCCGAAATCTTCGAGAAAGAGGATCCGGCACCCTATCTCGATGACGTGAACGGGATTTTGGTCCCTGGCGGCTTCGGCGAGCGCGGGTCGGAAGGCAAAATCCTCGCCGCGCGCTTCGCCCGCGAGCGCGGCGTTCCTTATTTCGGCATCTGCTTCGGAATGCAGATGGCGGTGATCGAAGCCGCGCGCAATTTGTGCGGCATCGCCAAGGCGGGCTCGACCGAGTTCGGTCCGTCGCCCGAGCCCATCGTCGGCCTGATGACCGAATGGCAGCGCGGCAATGTCCTGGAGCAACGCAAGACGGCGGGCGAGCTGGGCGGAACGATGCGGTTGGGCGCCTATCCCGCGCAACTTGCTGAAGGAAGCCGGGTGCGCTCGATCTACGGCAGCGCCGAGATCAGCGAGCGGCACCGCCATCGCTACGAGGTCAATGTCGAATACAAGGCCCGGCTCGAGAATGCGGGCGTGCGGTTTTCCGGCATGTCGCCGGATGGCGCGCTGCCGGAAATCATCGAAGTTCCGAAACATCCGTGGTTCATCGGCGTGCAGTTCCACCCCGAACTCAAATCCAAGCCATTCGAGCCGCACCCGCTTTTCACCAGCTTCATCAAGGCCGCGATCGAGCGCAGCAGGCTGGTATAATCCGCCCATAGCGGGTCGCGCCCGCGGCGTGGGCTCGCTAGAATGAGCACGCCCAACAACAACGATTCACGTCAATGACAAATCAAATCGAAACTTACGTTTCCACCGATATCGAGACCGACGGCCCCATACCGGGCGAGAATTCGATGCTGGGCTTCGCCAGCGCCGCCTACGATGCCGGAGGCAACGAGCTTTCGACCTTTAGCGTCAATCTGGAAACCTTGCCGGCTGCGAAGCCAAACGCCAAGACGATGGAATGGTGGAAAAGCCAGCCCGAAGCCTGGGCGGCGTGCCGGCGCGACCGCCAGCCGGTCGAGGCCGCGATGCGGCGCTATGTCGAATGGCTTGAAACATTGCCCGGCCGGCCGGTTTTCGTCGCTTATCCGCTGCTGTTCGACATGATGTTCGTCTATTGGTACTTGATCCGCTTCGTCGGGCGCTCGCCGTTCAGCCATAGCGGCATCGATATCAAGACCATGGCATGGACCGCGCTCGGGCACGGCCAATATCGCGAAGCGACGAAGCGCAATATGCCGAAGGAATGGTTCACCGGGGGCGGCCGGCATTCGCACGTGGCGCTCGACGATGCGCGCGAACAGGGCGCATTGTTCTTTCGCATTCGCAAGGTGCTTGCGTCGCCTTCGCCGCCGGTCGCCTCGCCGAACGCGCCGCGTTTCGAGGTGCGGCGGCGGCCGCCGACCCGGCGCCCCGAGACATGAACGATGCAAGGTGCTTGACGCCATGACCACGCCGCGCCACGTCCGCATCGGTCCACTCGATATCGCCAACGATCGGCCGTTCACGCTGATCGCCGGGCCTTGCGCGCTTGAGTCGCGCCAACACGCGCTCGAAATGTCGCAGGCGCTCAAGGAAATCACCGCCAAGCTCGGCCTCGGCCTGATCTACAAGACAAGTTTCGACAAGGCCAACCGGACGAGCCACGCCAGCGCGCGCGGCATGGGCATGGGGCAAGCGCTGCCGATCCTCGCCGAGTTGCGCGAGACGCGCGGCATTCCGGTGCTGACCGACGTCCACGCCGAAGACCAGTGCGCGCCGGTGGCCGAAGCCGTGGATGTCCTGCAAATACCGGCGTTCCTGTGCCGGCAGACCGACTTGCTGCTTGCCGCCGGGCGTACCGGAAAAGCCGTCAACGTCAAGAAAGGCCAGTTCCTCGCGCCTTGGGACATGAAGAACGTGGCGCAAAAAATCGCCAGCACGGGCAATGAGCGGATCTTGCTGTGCGAGCGCGGTGCCTCGTTCGGCTACAACACGCTGGTCTCGGATATGCGTGCCTTGCCGATCTTGGCCGAAACCGGGTACCCGGTGGTATTCGACGCAACACATTCGGTGCAGCAGCCGGGCGGGCAGGGAACGACCAGCGGCGGGCAGCGCGAATTCGTGCCGGTCCTGGCGCGCGCGGCGGTCGCGATCGGCGTCGCCGCCGTGTTCGTCGAAACGCATCAAGATCCGGACCGCGCGCCGTCCGACGGCCCCAACATGATCCGGCTCAAGGATCTGCCCGCCATGCTTGAAGAGCTTCTGGCATTCGATCGCCTCGCCAAATCCCGCCCTGCCACGACCTTGCGTTGACGGCGAAACACGCGATCGGCTATTCGGCTTTTTCCTCTGATTGACGAGAACCGCATGACCGCCATTGTCGACATCATCGGCCGCGAAATACTCGATATCGCGCGGCAACCCGGCCGTCGAGGTCGATGTCTTGCTTGAGAACGGCATGAAGGGCCGCGCGGCAGTGCCGTCGGGCGCTTCGACCGGCGCGCACGAGGCGGCCGAAAAACGCGATGGCGACAAGGCGCGCTACGGCGGCAAAGGCGTCCGGCAAGCGGTCGACGCCGTCAACGGCGAGATTTTCGACTTGTTGTCGGGCCTCGATGCGGAAAATCAGGCCGCGATCGACGAGAAAATGATCGCGCTCGACGGAACCGAGAACAAATCGCGCCTCGGCGCCAACGCCATCTTGGGCGTCAGCCTCGCCTGCGCCAAAGCCGCGGCGCTGGCACGCGGCCAACCGCTTTACCGCTATATCGGGGGCACCCAGGCGCGTGTCCTGCCGGTGCCCATGATGAACATCGTCAATGGCGGCGCCCACGCCGACAATCCGATCGATTTTCAGGAATTCATGATCATGCCGGTGGGCGCCGCGAATTTCGCGGACGCGCTCCGTCACGGCGCCGAGGTCTTCCACGCGCTCAAAGCCGAGCTCAAGAAGGCGGGCCACAGCACGAATGTCGGCGACGAGGGCGGCTTCGCGCCCAATCTCAAGAGCGCCAAAGAGGCGCTGGATTTCATTCTGCGCGGTATCGAAGTGGCCGGATACAAGCCGGGGACGGATGTCGTTCTTGCGCTCGACGCCGCGTCGACCGAGTTTTTCAAAAATGGCCGCTACGAGCTCGAAGGCGAGGGCAAAGCGCTCGACGCCGCGGGCATGGTGAGTTTCTACAAGAGCCTCGCCGATGCCTACCCGATCGTGTCGATCGAGGACGGCATGGCGGAGGACGATTGGGAGGGCTGGCGCGCCCTCAGCCTCGCGCTCGGCGAGCGCGTCCAACTCGTGGGCGACGATGTCTTCGTCACCAATCCGAAGCGGCTTGCTCAGGGCATCGCCAAGGGCATCGCCAATTCGATCCTGGTCAAGGTCAACCAGATCGGCACGCTGACGGAGACGATGACAACGGTCGATCTCGCTCATCGCGCGGGTTACACGGCGGTCATGTCGCATCGCTCGGGCGAAACCGAGGATACGACCATCGCCGACCTTGCCGTTGCCACGAATTGCGGACAGATCAAGACCGGATCGCTGTCGCGCTCCGACCGCACGGCCAAGTACAATCAGTTGCTGCGCATCGAAGAAGAACTGGGCCCGTCGGCGCGCTACGCGGGCCGCGGCGTGTTGCGCAAAAAATAGCAGGTGCGGGAATGCGCCGCCGCGAGTTTATCGGCATTGCCGCCGCCGCCGCGGGATTTGCGCCGGCCTTGCCGCTGGCGCAAAACCGGTCACCGCTTGGGCGCATTGCGTTCGGCTCATGCGCTCACCAGGATTATCCGCAGCCGATTTGGCCGGCGATCCTCGCCTATCGTCCTGAGCTTTTCATATTTGCCGGCGACAATGTGTACGGCAATTTCAGCGATGCGGATGCGGCCGCGTTGAAAGCGGCCTATGCCACGGCGCGCGGTATCGATGGCTATATGCGCGTCCGGCGCGAAACGCGCACCTTGGCGATTTGGGACGACAACGATTACGGCCTCAACGATGGCGGCGCGGAGTGGGCGCACAAAGCTGCGGCGCGCGACGAGTTCATTAAGTTTTGGGATATTGCCCCGGGCGATCCGCGCCATGGCCGGACCGGGCTATACCATGAAGAAATCCACGGCCCCGCCGGAATGCGGGTCCAGATCATCTTGCTCGATCTCCGAAGTTTCCGCTCGCCGTTCAAACCAACCGACCAGAGAGGGGCAGCGGGGCGGGAGCGCTACGTCCCCGATCCCGATCCAAGCAAGTCGATGCTGGGCGAAGCGCAATGGCAGTGGTTGCGCGAGAGATTTCAAGTGCCGGCCGACATTCGCCTCGTGGTGTCCTCGATTCAGTTGATCGCCGAGGGCCATGGCTGGGAACGGTGGGGCAATCTGCCGCGCGAACGCCAGCGCTTTTTCGACCTTGTGCGCGAGACGCGCGCCAACGGCGTCGTGATCCTCTCGGGCGACCGTCACATCGGCGCGTTTTATCGCGAAACGCAAGGCGTCGCCTATCCTTTGACCGAGATCACGTCGAGCGGGCTCAACCGGTCGTTTCCCGGCGCGCGCGAGGCCGGGCCCAATCGGCTGGGCGCGCTCTTCGGTTTCTCGAATTTCGGCACGATCGATATCGATTGGTGGGAGCGAAGGCTGCGTTTGGCAATCCGCGACGAGGCCGGGCAGGTGCAACGTGACGTCTCGATCCCGCTCGATGCGTTGCGAAGTTAAAGACGCCATGAGATGCGGTTGACAGTTCGACGCCAGTGTGATTCTTTTGCGCCATGTTCGCACTGCAAGATTTTCGCCGGCGGGTTACGCCATTTGCGCTTCCGTTCCTGTCGATCGGCGCGTTGCTCTATTTTGGCTACCATGTTCTCGAGGGCGAGCGAGGCTTAAAGGCTTGGTGGACGGTCAATCACCGGCTTGAGATCGCCGAGTTCGAACACAAGCGGCTGCGATCGGAACGTGACCGCGTTGAGGCGCGGGTCGCCATGCTGCGCGTCGATACGCTCGATCGGGAGATGCTCGACGAGCGCCTTCGCGTCATGCTCAACCATGCGCAATCCGGCGAAATCGTCATCATGTATCCGCGGCCCTTGAACGCCGGGTCCGGCGTGACTGCCGAGTCGGCGGAGTAATCAACAGTTTCGGCGGCCGGCGGAAGTTCTGCGGCTTGCCAAAGCCGGGAGGTTTCCGTAGGTGTTGGAAAGATTATTGCGCAGAAAAGAGCGGTCAATTACTTACTATATTCGGAGGACGTTATTTGGCGAAGGCGTCATCGCGAGGCGAACCCAATTCCCGAAAAACGAAACCACCCGGTAACGCGGACCAAAAGGGCGAAACGGCAAATGGTCCGGTCGCGCGCGCAACCGCAACACGCGGCCAGTTGGTCGATTATTACCGCACGATGCTGCTCATTCGACGATTTGAAGAGCGCGCCGGACAGCTCTACGGCATGGGACTCATCGGCGGATTTTGCCATTTGTATATCGGCCAAGAGGCCGTCGTTGTCGGTATGCAGGCCGCGCTAAAGACCCAGGATTCGGTCATAACGGCCTATCGCGATCATGGCCATATGCTGGCCTGCCGGCATGGACACAAAAGGCGTCATGGCGGAACTGACCGGGCGGGTCGGCGGATATTCCCGGGGCAAAGGCGGGTCGATGCACATGTTCAGCCTGGAGAAGCGGTTTTTCGGCGGACACGGCATCGTCGGCGCGCAAGTCTCGCTCGGAACTGGACTTGCCTTTGCGCACAAATACCGCAAGGACGGCGGCGTCTGCCTGACGTACCTGGGCGACGGCGCCGTCAATCAGGGCCAAGTGTACGAGAGTTTCAACATGGCCCAGCTTTGGAGCTTGCCCGTCGTCTACATCATCGAGAACAACCGCTACGGCATGGGGACATCGGTCGAACGCGCGTCGGCCGGGCGCGAACTCTACCGGCGCGGCGCCGCCTACGGAATTCCAGGCGAACAGATCGATGGCATGGACGTGCTGGCGGTGAAAGCGGCTGGGCAGCGCGCCGTCGAGCGGGCACGCAGCGGGCAAGGACCGTCTATCCTCGAGATGATGACCTACCGTTATCGCGGCCATTCGATGTCGGACCCGGCGAAGTATCGCAGCAAGGAAGAAGTCGAGCAGGTGCGCAAGCAGCAGGATCCGATCGAAAATTTGCGCGCCGAACTGTTCGAACAGAAGCTGGTCGACGAAGCCGAATTCAAAGACATGGACCGGCAAGTCCGCGAACTTTGCAACGGTGCCGCGGAATTTGCCCAGCAAAGCCCCGAGCCGGCACCCGCCGAGCTCTACACCGATATTTACGCCTAGCCGCTCGCCAGCGGTGCCGGGGAACGCCTTCATGCCAATTTCGATTCTGATGCCGGCACTGTCGCCGACGATGGAAGAAGGCAAGATCGCCAAATGGCTGAAAGCCGAGGGCGACACGATCAAGGCTGGCGACGTGATCGCCGAAATCGAGACCGACAAGGCGACGATGGAAGTCGAAGCGGTCGACGAAGGTATTCTGGCCCAGATTTTGGTTGCCGCCGGCACCGAACACGTCAAGGTCAACACGCCGATTGCGGTAATTCAATCGGACGGGCGAAGACAAAGCCGACATGACATCGAGACCGCCGCCGGGGCCGGCTGCCAAAGCGCCGGTAGCGCCGACACACGCCTCGCCGGCTGCGCGCGAGGTACCCAAGCCGGCCGCGGCCGAGGTCAGCTATGCGGGTCCGACCAAGACGATGACCGTGCGCGAAGCGCTGCGCGAGGCCATGGCGGAGGAAATGCGCCGCGATCCCGCCGTGTTTCTGATGGGCGAGGAAGTTGCGCAATACCAAGGCGCCTACAAGATCAGCCAGGGTCTGCTCCAAGAGTTCGGACCCGAGCGCGTGATCGACACGCCGATCACCGAGCACGGATTTGCCGGTCTTGGCGTCGGCGCGGCCTTTGCCGGGCTGCGGCCGATCGTCGAGTTCATGACCTTTAATTTCGCCATGCAGGCCATAGACCAGATCATCAATTCCGCCGCCAAGACCCGCTACATGTCGGGCGGGCAGGTGTCGAGCCCGATCGTCTTTCGCGGCCCCAACGGCGCCGCGGCGCGCGTCGCCGCCCAACACTCGCAGGAATATTCGAGCTGGTACGCCCATTGCCCCGGCCTGATCGTGATCGCGCCTTGGTCGGCGGCCGATGCAAAAGGCTTGCTCAAGTCGGCAATTCGCGATCCCAACCCCGTCGTCTTTCTCGAAAACGAAATTCTTTACGGTCGAAGCGGAGAGGTGCCGGTCGAGGGCGATCATCTGGTTCCGATCGGCAAGGCCAAGATCGTGCGGCGCGGCCGGCATGTGACGATCACGGCTTTCTCCCGCATGGTCGAAACCGCGCTTGCCGCCGCTGAGGCGCTGGCGAAGGAGGGGATCGAAGCCGAGATCGTCGATCTCCGCACGATCCGCCCGTTGGATACTGCAACGATCGTCGAGTCGGTTAAACGCACGAACCGTTTGGTTTCGCTCGAAGAGGGCTGGCCGTTCGCCGGTATCGGCGCCGAGATCGGGATGCTGGCAATGGAGCAGGCCTTCGATTGGCTCGACGCGCCCGTGGTTCGCGTTTGCGGCGAGGATGTGCCGATGCCCTATGCGGCCAACCTCGAAGCGCTGGCTTTGCCGACGCCGGTGCGCGTCATCGACGCCGCCAAATCCATTCTCTACCGGAGCTGATGGGCCATGCCGATTCAAATCCTCATGCCCGCGCTGTCGCCGACGATGACCGAGGGCAAGCTGGCCAAATGGTTGAAGAACGAAGGCGACAAAGTCGGCCCCGGCGATGTCATCGCGGAGATCGAGACCGACAAGGCGACGATGGAAGTCGAAGCGGTCGATGAAGGCGTGCTGAGCAAGATCTTGGTTCCGGCCGGAACCGAGGGCGTCAAGGTCAATCAAGTGATTGCGGTTTTGCTCGGCGAAGACGAGAAGGCGGCGGCGCCGAGCAAGGCAATGCAGCCGGCCACGATCGCGCCGCCAAAGCCGATCGCGGCGCAGCCGGCAGCACCGGCGCCAGTCGCACCTGTGACGGCCGCACCCATGGCCGCTGTGGGCAACGGCGCGGATCGAATCGTGGCCAGCCCGCTTGCCAAGCGCATGGCGAAGCAATCTGGGCTCGATCTGTCGCGCGTCAAAGGCTCTGGGCCGCATGGCCGGATCGTCAAGGCCGATATCGAAGCCGCCTTGGGCGGCGCGCCGGCCCCTGCCGAATTGGCAAGCAGCGCACAGCCGATGAAGGATGCGTGGCCGGCGCGGCCGGACAAGCCATTCGAGGACGTTCCGGCATCGACGGTGCGCAAGGTCATCGCATCGCGCCTCACGGCGGCGCATCAGCAAATTCCGGTATTTTACCTGACCGTCGATTGCGAGATCGATCGGCTGCTGGCTGCCAGGCAGGAAATCAACGACAACGCGCCGAAAGATAAGAAATCAGGCGAGCCAGCCTATAAGATTTCGGTCAACGATCTCGTCGTCAAGGCGGCGGCGCTTGCGCTGCGCCGCGTGCCGGCGGTCAATGCAAGCTGGACTGGAGACGCCATTCGCATTCTTCATACGGTCGATATCGCCGTGGCGGTGGCCTACGAAGGCGGTCTGATCACGCCGATCATTTGGGACGCCGACCGCAAGGGCGTGGCGCAAATCGCGGCCGAGATGAAAGACCTTGCGGCGCGTGCCCGGGCCGGCAAGCTCAAGCCGCAAGAATATCAGGGCGGTGGCTTCAGCGTTTCCAATCTCGGCATGTACGGCATCCGGCAATTCACCTCGATCATCAATCCGCCGCAGGCCTGTATCCTGGCGGTCGGGGCGGGCGAGCAACGGCCCCTGGTTCGGAATGGTAAACTCGAGATCGCCACTCTGATGACGGTGACGCTGACCTGCGATCATCGCGTCGTCGACGGCGCGCTGGGCGCGCAGTGGATCCAGGTTTTCAAGCGGCATATCGAGGCGCCGGCGACGATGCTGGCCTAGGAGGTTGGCATGGCCGCAGGGCAAAGGATCAATTTGGCCGAAAAATTTGCCGGTTTCAGCGATCGTTGGTCGCCGAAAATTATCGACACCATCGATGATTATGAAATCAAGGTGGTTAAAGTGAACGGTGATTTCGTCTGGCACAAGCACGAGGCCGAAGACGAACTCTTTATCGTCATGAAAGGGCGCTTGCGGATGGATTTTCGTGATCGCTCCGTTGAACTCGGACCAGGCGACATGATCGTTGTGCCGAAGGCGACGGAGCACAAGCCGTTCGCCGCGGACGAGTGCGAAATCTTGTTGATGGAACGCAAAGGCGTCGTCAACACGGGCGATGCCCCTGTCGGCGCATTGACGCAGCAACAAGCGCAAAGAATTTAACATGGCAGAAACGGGTTTCGATCTCATCGTCGTCGGCGGCGGACCGGGCGGCTATGTGGCGGCAATCCGCGCGGCGCAGCTCGGCATGAACGCGGCGCTGGTCGAGCGCGAGCACCTCGGCGGCATTTGCCTCAATTGGGGCTGCATCCCGACCAAGGCGTTGCTGCGCTCATCGGAGATTTATCATCTGCTCCACCGGCTCGACGAATTCGGATTCAGCGCCAAGGATATCCGTTTCGACATCGCCAAGATCGTCAAGCGCTCGCGCGCCGTCGCCGGGCAGCTCAACCGCGGCGTCGGGCATCTGCTGAAGAAGAACAAGGTCACGGTTTTCGACGGGCAAGGTGCGCTTGCCGGCGCAGGCCGCGTCAGCGTCACGAAGGACGGCAAAGCGGTCGCGTCGCTGTCGGCCAAGCACATTATCTTGGCGAGCGGCGCCCGGGCGCGCACGCTGCCCGGCCTTGAGCCCGACGGCAAGTTGGTCTGGACCTACAAGGAAGCGATGGTGCCCGCGGCGTTTCCGAAGTCGCTCCTGGTCGTGGGCAGCGGCGCCATCGGCATCGAGTTTGCGAGCTTCTACCGGACGCTCGGCGCCGAGGTGACGGTCGTCGAAATTCTCGACCGTATTCTCCCGGTCGAAGACGAAGATATTTCAGCAGCGGCGCGCAAGGCGTTCGAAAAGCAAGGCATGAAAATCGAAACCGGCGCGACCGTGAAATCGCTTAAGAAGGGCGCGGATTCGGTGACGGTCACGCTGTCGCGCGGCGCGAAGACTTGGGACATCGCCGTCGAGCGCGTCATACTCGCCGTCGGCATTACCGGCAATGTCGAGGACCTTGGTTTGGCGGCAACCAAGGTCAAAGTCGAGAAAGGCCACGTCGTCGTCGATCCTTGGTTGCGGACCGCGGAGCCCAACGTCTACGCGATCGGCGATCTGGTCGGGCCGCCATGGCTGGCGCACAAGGCGAGCCATGAAGGCATCATCTGCGTCGAAAAAATCGCCGGCCTCGATCATGTTCAGCCGCTCGACGTAACCAAGATTCCAGGTTGCACCTATTGCATGCCGCAAATCGCCAGCGTCGGCTTGACCGAAAAAGCCGCGCGGGAGCAGGGCCGGAAATTCAAGGTCGGTCGCTTCCCGTTTATCGGTAACGGCAAGGCGATTGCATTGGGCGAGGCCGAGGGTTTGGTTAAAACGATTTTCGATGCCAATTCCGGAGAACTCTTGGGCGCCCACATGATCGGCACGGAAGTGACTGAGTTAATTCAAGGATTCACGATCGCGAAAACGCTGGAAAGCACCGAAGCGGAGCTGATTCACAGCGTATTTCCCCACCCGACCCTGTCGGAAATGATGCATGAGGCGGTGCTGGCCGCTTATGGGCGCGCCATTCATTTTTAACCAAGCCGAAATCTTTGCCATGCTATCGAATGGTTCTCACCAGAGCCTTGTCCCAGCATTGGGGCTGAACCATTCGGTAAACAAATGCTCTTTGCCAGACGCAAGAAGAAAAACCTGAGCGCGCTGGACCATACTGGCTTCGCGAAGGAAATCGATCGACTCATCGGCAAGCGCAAAGATGGCGGCGATGCCGACCAGAAGAGTGCCGAAGACAATGCACTCTTGGCCGCGAATGAGATCATGGTTCGGGAAATCGTGCCGCTTTTCGATGCCTATGCGGAGCTGCTCAAGTCCAAAGGCAAGAAATGCGAGGTCAAGTTTCACGAGGCCAATATCGAAATTTATCCGCGCCGCCGGCCCTCAGCCGAATTTTTCAACGGCTTGCTCGGTGTCCCGGGGGTCTCGGACTATTATCTACGCTTGGAGAATGAGGGCGATGGCTGGATCCTGCGGTCGCGCCCGCGGCTCGATGGTAAGAGCACGGGATACGACAATTGGCATGTTCGCATTCCCCATTCATCGAAGTTCGCCAAGGACGTCGAGAGTTTCCTGCAGCAATTCATCCGCATGACGGTCTAGAGTCGCCGTCGGTCCGGACGACCTTGAACCGGACCCGGAATGGCATATTGACGCCTTGACGCTTGCCTGCATCACCGCCATTTCTAGGGATAACCCAAGGGAAGTGGCGACCAATGAGCACCCCCGTTGCCGGCGCCCGGCCGCGTCATCCCGAAAAGGCGCTACGCCCGGACAGTCCGATCAAGCGGAAGCCCGATTGGATCAGGGTGCGCGCGCCGACTTCGCCAGTCGTACACGAGACACGCGCGCTCATGCGCGATCTCAAGCTTGCGACCGTGTGCGAAGAGGCGGCGTGCCCCAACATCGGCGAATGCTGGGCGAAAAAACACGCGACCTTCATGATCCTGGGCAGCGTATGCACCCGCGCCTGTGCTTTTTGCAATGTGGCGACCGGCTTGCCGGACGTCTTGGATCCGCATGAGCCGGAGCGGGTGGCCGACGCCGTCGCCCGGCTCGGACTTGGCCACGTCGTTATCACGTCGGTCGACCGGGACGACTTGGCGGATGGCGGGGCGCAACAGTTTATCCGTTGCATCGAGCGAATTCGCAGCATGGCGCCAACAACCACGATCGAGATTCTGACTCCGGATTTCTTGCATAAGCCGGGCGCGCTTGAAGCCGTCGTCGCCGCCAAGCCCGATGTTTTCAACCACAATCTTGAGACCGTGCCACGGCTCTATCCCCGCATTCGACCCGGCGCACGCTATTTCCATTCGCTGCGCCTGCTGCAGCGGGTCAAGGAACTTGATCCGGCCATCTTCACGAAATCCGGCCTGATGGTTGGGCTCGGCGAAAGCCGGGAAGAACTTTATCAAGTCATGGACGACTTGCGTTCGGCCGAAGTCGAATTCCTGACCATCGGGCAATATTTGCAGCCGACGACGAAGCACGCGGCGGTGGAACGCTTCGTTCCGCCGGAGGAGTTCGGCGCCTACGAACAGATGGCGCGCGGCAAAGGCTTTCTCGTGGTTGCATCGTCGCCGCTGACTCGGTCGTCCTATCACGCGGGCGACGACTTTGCCCGGCTGCGCGCGGCCAGGCGCAACGCCGCGGCCGAAAGAGCGGCATTGCCATGATCAAGCATCGCGAAACGCGCACGTTCCCCTATGCGCCGGCGCAAATTTTCGAGCTTGTTGCCGATGTCGAGCGTTATCCGGAGTTCCTGCCTTGGGTCATTGCGGTACGCATTCTCGATCGCGGCGGCGAGCAATTTTCGGCGGAAGTCGCTGTCGGATTCAAGATGATCCGCGAACGATACACCTCAAAGGTTACGCTCGAACGCCCGCACCGGATCGATGTAACCTATGCGCACGGTCCGTTTCGGCATCTCGTAAATCGCTGGAATTTCACCGCGACGCCAGAGGGCTGCCAAGTCGATTTCTACATCGAATTCGAATTTCGCTCGCGACTTTTGCAAGCGCTGATCGGCAAACTGTTTCACGAAGCGGTACGCAAGATGGTGGCGTCCTTCGATGCGCGCGCGCGGGCGCTTTACGGCGCCCCGGCGCCGATGCCGGGTGCCGTCGCCGCGGAAAAGCCGGCTTAGCGCGCGGTCACAATGTCGTCGCGCCGTGCGACCACAGAAACGCGAAGGCCACGGCCAAGTTGAGCGAATTGTAGGTTTGATGCAGCAGAATGGCCGGAACGAGCGACTTGCTGCGCTCAAAAAGCCAAGCCATGAGAATGCCGAGAAGCCCGACGATGATCGAGGTTTCGATGCGAACATGGGCCGCTCCGAATATGGCGCTGGAGACGACCGCGGCCGGCCAAAAACTCCAACGCTGCCGTAGCCAGCGGAAGACGATGCCGCGGAAAAACAATTCTTCGGCGATCGGAATGAGAAAACCGAGATAGATCAGGATGGTCCCGGCTTGGACCGCGCTCAGTTTGGCGCTGCCGAATATCTGCTGCAAATCCGGGTTCGTGTCGCTTCCGAAGATCGACTGAAGGAGAAAAAAAGCCGCATATGCAAGCGGCAGCGCGCCGAATCCCGCGGCGATTCCGGCGAGCGCAAAGCGCGGTTCGGTCACGATATAGCCGAGATCGGAAAAGCTCATGCGCCTGGAACGGATGAACACCAAGTAAATTGCGCCGAGCAAGCCGAAGGCCTCGGCCGCGGCCATCATGATCAATTGCAGGCGCCGCGCCTCGGTCGAGGCTCCTGCGACCAAGCTGAGGATCAAGATCGCTGTGCCGATGAACGCAATGGCGAGGAGAGAAGCCCGCAACACGTCGCGAAGCTCAAGGTTTGGCCCGAACGGCAACGCCGGCGGCGCGGAAAATATTTGAAACCCCATGTTACAGGCGGGCCGCTTGGTCGATCAATTCGAGCGCGCGCCGCGTGCTGGCAATGCGCACCTCTTGCCGATCGCCGGAATAATGATGTCGCTCGATTTGCGGAGCGCCGCCGCGCTTGCCGACGGCAAGAAAGACGAGACCGACAGGCTTGCCCGCGGTAGCCCCGCCGGGTCCCGCTATTCCGGTGACGGCAACGGCGATATCGGCGGGCGACCGAGCGAGGGCGCCTTCGACCATGCCAGCGGCAACTTCCGCGCTGACAGCGCCATAGCGCTCGATCGTTTGCTGCGGCACGCCAAGTAGCTCATATTTGGCCGCGTTGGAGTAAACGACGAAGCCGCGCTCCAGTACCTCGGACGAGCCGGGAATTTCGGTGAGCGTCGCGGCGATCATGCCACCGGTGCAGGATTCCGCCGTGGCAACCTTGAGCCCAGCGCGCCGGCAGCGATCCAGCACTTGCTCAGCCAAGTCCGCGAATGACGACGGCAACATAAGGCGAACTCCATGCCCAAATTCCTCCGCTCATGATCGCCAGCGCGCACAGCCCGGCGGCGACATCGTCGAGCATGATGCCCCACCCACCGGGAAATGCGCGCTGCGCCCAATTGACCGGCCAGGGCTTCGCAATGTCGAAAAAGCGAAACAACGCAAATCCCGCCAAGAAGTGCCAAACATTCGTCGGAGACGCGGCCAGAAGCGCCAGCCACTGTCCGGCCACTTCGTCGATCACTGCGTCGCCCGGATCGTCCTGGCCGATATCGGACGAATAATTCTGCGTCGCCCAAACGCCAACACCAAAAACCAGCAACGCCGCGCCGGCCAATATCGCGCGCCCGAAGGAAAGCTGAAGAATCAGGCCAGCAGCGGGTATGGCCAACAATGACGCGAAGGTTCCCGGTGCGATTGGAACTTGACCGACGCCGCCGACGGTTGCAAGCAGCCAATTCAAGTTTCGCCGCGGCTTCATTCGTGCTCGTCATCCGGCAGCAAGACGCTTGCCACGGCTTGCGCCGCGATTCCTTCCTCGCGGCCCGTGAAACCGAGCCTTTCGGTCGTCGTCGCCTTGACGCTGACGCGCGTCGGCTTCAAACCCGCAATCGTGGCGATGCTGTTGACCATCGCGGAATGGAGCGGGCGGATGCGGGGCTGCTCGCAGATCACGGTCACATCAAGATGCACAACTCGTCCGCCGCGTTTCACGACAAGGTCGATGGCATGGCGGAGAAAGCAATCCGACGCGGCGCCGCGCCAGCGCGGGTCTTTATCGGAAAAATGCGCGCCGATATCGCCGTCGGCGAGCGCGCCGAGTACGGCGTCGGTCAATGCATGCAGGGCAACATCCGCATCGGAATGCCCGACAAGTCGGCGCCCGAACGGCACCTTGACACCGCAGAGCCAAAGATGATCGCCCGGTCCGAATGCGTGGACGTCGAAGCCGATGCCGGTTCGCGTCGCCATTGGCCGGAGATCCAACAACCGCGCCGCGCGCCGCAAGTCGTCTTCAGTCGTGATCTTGAAATTATCCTCGTGGCCGGCGACAAGCGTTACCTTGATACCGGCCTGCTCCGCGACGGCGGCGTCGTCCGTCAATTCCATTCCCGCGGCGCGCCGATGGGCCTCGCGAATTTCCTTGTATCGGAACGCTTGCGGCGTCTGGGCCCGCCATAACCCGTCGCGGTCGATCGTGCCGCCAACCATCCCATCAACGGCGCGTTTCAATGTGTCGACGACTGGGACCGCCGCAAGCGCGCCGGGCGCGTCGGCCAGAGCCGCGCGGGCGGCACTGATGCACTCAGCAGTCACAAACGGCCGGGCTGCATCGTGGATGATCACATAGTCAGGCTCATTGGCAGCCAGGCTTTCGATGCCATTGCGTACGGACTCCTGTCGTGTATGCCCGCCAGCCACAGGGTCCATCAGTTTGAGGCCTCGCGTCGCCTGATCATAAAGATTGCGGTCATCTGGGTGGATAACCACCCGAACACCCTGTATGGCGGGATGATCGGAAAACCGACGGACCGCATATGCGAGAACGGTCTCGCGCCCAAGTCTCCGATATTGCTTGGGTATTTCGCTTCCAAAGCGACGCCCCCGGCCGGCTGCAACAAGTATCGCGTAGCACCCGCCCATCGCCAGAACTCTCTTTTCGGTATGCACTTGGCCAAACTACTTGCTGCTTATCCCAATGCCAAGGCTTGGTGCGCGATTTGGACCGGTGAGTTGCACAGAAAAGCCTTGAAATCCAAATTGGGTGCCCATAGTGTGAATAGAAAATAGGCATATATATATTTGCCTAAAATTTTGGCAACATCCGCTCTAAGAAAGATTCGATGGTGGCTGCATAGGAGCATCGACCAACGAAATTGGCGCCCAGATGCCGCTTGAGCAGCAAGGATTAGGCGCAGTGGAAAACGAAGAACCGATTCTCGCAGGGCGCGGTGGACCGAACCTATTCGGTCTTAGCGGCTCGCCGATCCTGAATGCATTGGCGGACGCCGTCCTGGTGGTGCGGAGCGGCGGATCGATCAACTACGCGAATCTGGCCGCGGAGCAGTTTTTCGATGCCAGCCTCGCGCAAATGAGGCGTCGCGGACTGGGCCACTATTTGCCCGCAGACAGCCCGGTTTTCGCGTTGATCGATCAGGTATTCGCAACCGGAAAACTCGTGCGCGAGCACGGATTGACCCTCGAAACACCGCGAGTCGGATCGCAAGTCGTGACGTTGCAAGTCGCGCCGATCGTGGAGGAGAGCGACGCCGTCGTGGTGTCGATCCAGGCGCAGAGTATTGCGCATATGATCGACCGGCAACTCACGCATCGCGGCGCGGCGCGCTCGGTGACGGCGATGGCGGCGATGCTGGCCCATGAAGTGAAAAATCCGCTGTCCGGAATTCGTGGCGCCGCACAGCTCATTGAAGTGGGTCTGGTCGGGGAGGATCGCGCTTTGACCAGGCTCATCTGCGATGAAACCGACCGCATATGCGCCTTGGTCGATCGCATGGAAATCTTGGCCGATCGTCCGCCGACCGCGCGCGTCGCCATCAACATTCATCAAGTGCTCGAGCATGTGAAAGCGATCGCGCTCGCCGGGTTCGCCAAGGGTTTGCGCATCCGCGAAGAATACGATCCGTCCTTGCCGCCTGTTTTGGGGGATCGCGACGGATTGATCCAGGTATTTCTGAATCTGCTGAAAAATGCCGCCGAGGCGGTGGCGAAAGAGGGCGGCGAGATCGTGCTGGCGACGGCCTTTCGCCAAGGATTTCGTCTCGCCATGCCCGGCAGCGACCGCCGCGTCGAGCTTCCGCTTGCGGTCACGGTGTCGGACAATGGCAGCGGCATCCCGGAGGCGGTGCGGGCGCATCTGTTCGACCCATTCGTTACGACGAAGGCTAAGGGCACAGGCCTCGGATTGGCCCTGGTCGCCAAGATCATCGACGATCATGGCGGTGTCGTCGAATTCGCGAGCGAAACCGGACGCACGGTGTTCAGCGTCATGCTGCCCGTCTTTCGTCCGCAGGGGGACAAAGCATGAGCGCGTCAACCGTTCTCGTGGCCGACGACGACCGCAGCATCCGCACCGTCGTTAGCCACGCTTTGGGCCGCGCCGGGTTCGACGTACGATCCACCGGAAACGCCGCAACGCTGTGGCGGTGGATCAGCGACGGCGACGGCGACATCATCATCACCGACGTTCTGCTCCCGGACGAAAACGGCCTCGATCTCATACCGCGCATCCGGAAATTGCGGCCCGATCTACGCATTGTCGTCATGAGCGCCCAGAACACGCTGATGACGGCGGTCAAGGCCGCCGAGCGGGGCGCCTTTGAATATCTGCCCAAGCCATTCGATATCGCCGAACTCGTCAGCGTGGTCCGCCGCGGTCTCGACGAGCGCTCGCGGGCGCGCGATCCGTCGGGCGAAACCGCAGCGCCCGAACAGGACAACATGCCGCTGATCGGCCGCTCGCCGGCCATGCAGGAAATTTACCGAGTTCTGGCGCGAACTCATGGGCACCGACCTTTCGGTCGTCATCAACGGCGAATCGGGCACCGGCAAGGAACTCGTTGCGCGCGCTCTGCACGATTACGGCAAGCGCCGCAACGGGCCGTTCGTTGCCATCAACATGGCCTCGATTCCGAAAGAGCTCATCGAAAGCGACTTGTTCGGTCACGAAAAAGGCGCCTTCACCGGCGCCTCGGCGCGATATGCCGGGCGCTTCGAGCAGGCCGAGCGCGGGACGCTGTTTCTCGATGAAATCGGCGACATGCCGCTCGATGCTCAAACGCGCTTGCTCCGAGTTCCTGCAGCAGGGCGAATTCGTTCCGGTCGGCGGCCATGCGCCGATACGCGCCAATGTCCGCATCGTCGCCGCCACCCATCGCGACCTGCGCCAGATGATCCGGCAGGGATTGTTTCGCGAAGACTTGTTCTATCGCCTCAATGTCGTACCGCTTCGGCTGCCTTCGCTGCGCGAACGGCCCGAGGATATTCCCGATTTGATACGCCACTTTTTCGCGCAGGCCGAGAAGCAAGGCCTGCCGCGCAAGAGCATGGCGGCCGATGCGGTGGAATGGCTCAAGACCTTGCGCTGGCCCGGCAATGTGCGCGAACTCGAAAATCTCGTGCGCCGGCTCGCGGCGCTCTATTCGGAGGACGTCATCGGGCTCGAAGCCGTGCAGGCCGAGCTGGCCGAGCCCGTCGCTGAAATGTCCGATACGACAGCGCAGGGCGATACTGCGGTGCCGCCGGCGGCGGCCGAGACACTGGGCGCGGCCGTTGAGCGTCATCTTCGCCAATATTTCGAGGAGCACACTGGCCTGCCGCCCGATGGGCTTTACGATCGCATGTTGCCCGAGCTGGAGAAGCCTCTGATCACCCTCGCGTTGCGCGCGACGCGCGGCAACCAACTGCGCGCCGCAACACTGCTCGGGCTCAATCGGAACACGTTGCGAAAGAAAATTCGGGCGTTGGACATCGGCGTGATGCGCGGCGTAAACTAGGCGATTGAGCAATCGGCCGGCACCAATTCCTTGAGTGAGCGACATAGCGAACCCGTCAACGTCGCCTATGGCCGGTGGACGCGGTTGTCCGCCTGGGCGCAGCGTGCGCACCTGGCGCGAAAGCTCGCTGTTGCGCTGACGGTCGCCGCTTCCGCATCCGGAATCGCGACTTACATTGCGCTCACGGGAGCGCCGCCCTTTGGGCCCGATCCGCGCGCACTTCTCATTTTGGTCATCATCGATCTTGTGCTTCTGTTGCCTTTGGTTGCACTGATCGCGCTGCAGGTGGTCCGGTTGTGGGCCGGGCGGCGGCGAGGGCAGGCCGGTTCGCGGCTCCACGCGCGCTTGGTCATGCTGTTCGCGGTCCTGGCGGCCACGCCGGCGATCACGGTCGCGGTGTTTTCCGCCTTGTTTTTCAATTTCGGCATCCAGGCGTGGTTCAACGAGCGTGTCGGCACGGCGCTTCGCGAATCGCTGTCGATCACCGACATCTATCTCGGCGAAAAGGATCAAGCGGCGCGCGACGACCTCGAGGGGCTTGCCGGCGACATCAATCGCCAGGCGATTCGCCTGATGGACGAGCCGAACGCTCTCGCGCCGTTCGTCATCGCCGCCGGGCGCGAGCGGCGGATCACGGGCGTGTATGTCTTCGATGCGCGCGGTCGCGTTCTCGCCGATTCCGGCATGAGCCTCTCGTTCGACCGGGCGCGCGATCTGGACGCCGTCAAGTCGCAGCTCGGCGAAAACACCATCGTTCTGCTCGAATCCACGCAAGCTGGCTATCTGCGCGCCATCGCCCGCCTCAGCCTATTCTTCGATGCGGATGTCTATCTCCTCATGGAGCGCCCGCTCGAACTCGGCGCTGGTCCAGCACGTTAACAAGCTGCGCCAGGCGGTCGATGAATATATTCGCCTCGAAAGCCAGCGTTCGGGCATCCAAATCACGTTTTTTGCCCTGTTCGCCGGCGTTTCGCTGTTACTGCTGCTGGCCGCCGTCTGGCTTGGCTTTATCGTTGCCAACCAGCTGGTGAGCCCGATCGGCGAGCTGATCACCGCGGCCGAGCGCGTCGGCACGGGCGATCTGCGGGTGCGGGTGCGCGAAGTCGCGGACGACAACGAACTCGGCAGCCTCAGCCGCTCGTTCAATCGCATGACGTCGCAGCTTGCGCGGAATCGCGAGGAGCTCGTCGAGGCAAACCGTCAGCTCGACGCCCGGCGCGAATTCACCGAGACCGTCTTGGCTGGCGTCTCCGCCGGCGTCATCGGCCTCGATCGGGGCGGACGGATCAATCTGCCGAACCGCTCGGCGTCCGAGCTTTTGGCCGTCAATCTTCAGGCCAAGATCGGCGAGCCGCTCGATGCCGTCATTCCGGAAATGGCGGCTTTGTTGCGGGAAATCGAGGAGCGGCCGGAACGTCAACATAACGCCGAAATCCAAATCACCCGCGATGGCAGCGAGCGCACATTGCTCGCGCGCGTGGCCACCGAGCGGCTGCGCGGCGAAATCGTCGGCTACGTGGTGACGTTCGACGACATTACCGAATTGCAAGCCGCCCAGCGCAAGGCGGCGTGGGGCGACATCGCCCGCCGCATTGCACATGAAATCAAGAATCCATTGACCCCGATCCAGCTCGCGGCCGAGCGCCTGAGGCGCAAGTACCTGACCCAAATCACGGCCGACCGCGAATCGTTCGATACCTACACGGATACCATCATCCGCCAAGTCGGCGATATCGGGCGGCTGGTCGACGAATTCTCCGCGTTTGCGCGCATGCCGGTTCCGAGCATTCGGAATGAGAACTTGTGCGAACTATGCCGGCACGCGATTTTTCTCGAGCGTAACGCGCACCCTGATATCGAATATGCGCTGGCGGCGGAGCAGGATCCGCTCATGGTGCCTTGCGACGGCCGCTTGATCAGCCAGGCGATCGTCAACATTCTGCGCAATGCCGGCGACTCGATTTCGGAGCAGCAGAGACTGGTCGACGATGGCGGGAAGCGGGGGACGATCGATGTGCGATTGCGGCGCGATGCCAAGTCGGCTGAAATCGTCGTGAGCGACGACGGCGTCGGCTTGCCGACTACGCTGTTAACGCGATTGACCGAGCCCTACGTGACGACGCGTTCAAAAGGAACCGGGCTCGGCTTGGCCATTGTTCGCAAGATATTGGAGGATCACGGCGGCACCATCCGCCTGGAAAATCGGCCCGAAGGCGGGGCGCGAATATCCCTGGTCTTGCCGATTTCGCCGGGCGAGACGGCCATAGAATTGAATAGAGCGGCGGAATAAGATGGCTTGATTCAAGCTAGCCGCCAGCCGGCCAGGCTTGAATGTACGGAGACGACCGGAATGGCGCAGGAAATACTTGTCGTCGATGACGAGGCCGATATTCGGACCATCATCGCCGATACGCTGCAGGATGAGGGTTACGAAACGCGTGTGGCCGGCGATGCCGATTTCGGCGTTGGCGGCAATTCGCCTGCGCCGTCCGGCCCTCGTGTTGCTCGATATTTGGCTTGAGGGCAGCAGCATGGATGGGCTGGCCGTGCTCGACGCCGTGCGTCGCGAGCATGCGACTCTCCCGGTCGTGATGATCAGCGGCCATGGCAATGTCGAGATCGCGGTCAATGCGATCCGCAAGGGCGCCTATGACTTCATCGAGAAGCCGTTCAAGACCGACCGGCTCTTGCTCGTCATCGAGCGCGCCGTCGAAAATGCGCGGCTGAAGCGCGAGAACGAGGAATTAAAAACAAGAGCCGGCGTGGAACCGGCATTGATCGGCTCGTCGCCGCTGATGAATCAAGTCAACCAAATGATCGACCGCGTGGCGCCGACAAACAGCCGGGTGCTCATCACGGGCGCCGCGGGCGTCGGCAAGGAGGTCGTGGCCCGGTTGATTCATGCCCGCTCCAATCGGTCGCAAGGCCCCTTCGTCGTTCTCAATTGCGCGACGATGCATCCCGACCGGATCGAGGCGGAGTTGCTCGGGAGCGACGGTCCGAGCGAGGCGACGCGCGTCGGCACCCTCGAGCAGGCCCATGGCGGGACGCTTCTGCTCGACGAGGTTGCCGACATGCCGATCGAAACCCAGGGCAAGATACTCCGCGTGTTGCAGGATCAGACGGTCCAGCGGATCGGCGGATCGCAGCCGTTCAAGGTCGACATCCGCGTCATTGCTTCGACGGCCAAGGATCTTCAGGCGATGATCGCGGAAGGCAGATTTCGCGAAGATTTGTTCTATCGATTGCGCGTGGTGCCGATCGAGGTTCCGCCATTGCGCGACCGGCGCGACGATATCCCCGCGCTGGCACGCCATATCATGTCCGCCGCCGCGCTGCGCGCCGGACTGCCGCCGCGAACGCTCGGTAAGGACGCGATCGCCGCGCTGCAGGCCTATTCCTGGCCCGGCAACGTCCGCCAATTGTCGAATGTCATGGATTGGTTGCTTATCATGACGCCGCCGGACGACCGGCCGATCGGCGCCCAGCAGCTTCCGCCCGAGATCATCGGGCGGGAAACGCCGCTGCCGCGCATCGATCGCGCGGCGGAGCTTATGACGATGCCGCTGCGCGAAGCGCGCGAAGCGTTCGAGCGCGAATATCTATTGGCGCAGATCGCGCGCTTCGGCGGAAATATTTCGCGGACAGCGGCGTTCATCGGCATGGAACGATCGGCCCTGCATCGCAAGCTGAAGCTGCTGGGCGTTGCCATGGCCGATCGCAACGAACCGCGTCCGCGCAGTTTCGATGCTTGATCCAATCACGCCCCGCGGCTAATCGGAAGGTCGATCGATGCAAGTTATAGTCTGCGGCGCCGGCCAAGTCGGCCTGACGATCGCGCGCCACCTGGCCGCCGAGAATAACCGCGTCACCATCATCGACAAATCCGCTGAGCTGATCCAAAAGATCGGCGAAACGGAAGACGTTCGCGCCGTCGCCGGCTTCGCCTCGCACCCTGACGTGCTGGAGCGCGCCGGCGCGCGCGACGCCGACATGATCGTCGCGGTCACTTATTCCGATGAAGTGAACATGGTGGCCTGCGAGGTTGCACACGCGCTGTTCGATGTGCCGCTCAAGGTCGCGCGCGTTCGCGCGCAAAGCTATCTCGACCCGCTCTGGGGCAAGCTCTTTGCCCATGACAATATGGCGATCAATGTCACGATCTCGCCCGAGATCGAAGTGGCGCGCGCCATTCGCCAGCGGCTGCAAATTCCCGGCGCGTTCGACACCCTGTCGCTCGTCGACGGCGCGGTGCGCGTCATCGGAACGCGCATTGAGACGAATTGCCCGATCGCCGATACGCCGTTGCGCCAGCTCACCACGCTGTTTCCCGATTTGCACCTGGTCATCGTGACGATCGTGCGCGACGGCAAGCCGATCGTTCCCACCGGCGACGACGTCCTCCTGGTCGGCGACGAGGTCTACTACATCGCCGAAGAGGGCCACGTCGCTCGCTCGCTTGCCGCTTTCGGTCACGAAGAACCGGAAGCGCATCGCATCGTCATCGTCGGCGGCGGCAATATCGGCCTTTATCTCGCTCAGGAAGTCGAAGCGAAGCACTCGACGGTGTCAGTCACCCTGGTCGAGACCAACAAGGACCGCGCGCGGCATTGCGCCTCAGTGCTCAATCGCGCGACCGTGGTGCAGGGCGATATTCTCGACAACGATATTCTCGAGGAACTCAATATCGATCGCGCCGATACACTGATTTCGGTGACGAATCACGACGAGGTCAACGTTCTCGCTTCGCTGCTGGGCAAGCGGCGCGGCTGCAAGCGCACGATTTCGCTCATCAATACTCTGCACTATCAGACCCTGATCAACACGCTCGGCATCGATGTCGTGGTCAGCCCGCGCGCGATCACCGTTTCGACCATTCTCCAGCATTTGCGCCGGGGCCGCATTCGCGCCGCTTATTCGTTGCGCGACGGCATCGGCGAAGTGATCGAAGCCGAGGCGCTCGATACGTCGGCGCTCGCCGGCAAGCCCTTGACCGAAGTTCGCCTCGACAAGGGCATGATCATCGGCGCCGTCGTGCGCGGCCGCGATGTGATCATGCCGCGTGCCGATACGGTTATCGAGCCCAAGGATCGGGTCGTGCTGTTTGCGACGCCCGAACTGGTCAAGCGGGTGGAGCGCCTATTTTCCGTCGGAATCGAATTCTTTTGACCGAAGGCCAAGATATGTCCCGCATCGCCTATGTCAACGGCCGCTACGCACCGCATCGCGCGGCGCAAGTCCACATCGAGGATCGCGGTTACCAGTTTGCCGACGGGATCTACGAGGTCATCGCCGTTCGCGGCGGCCGCCTTATCGATGAGGTGCCGCATCTCGACCGGCTCGACCGCTCCCTGCGCGAGATGCGCATAGCCGCGCCGATGGCGCGCGAGCCGCTGCGCGGCGTGATGCGCGAGGTCGTTCGCCGCAATCGGGTGAACGACGGAATTATCTATATGCAGATCACCCGCGGCGTTGCGCCGCGCGATCATGCATTTCCCAGGCAGTCGACGCCCAGCCTCGTCATGACCGCCCGGCGAACGGCGATGAAATCGGCGGCGTTGCAAGACGGCGTGAAGGTTGTCACGGCGCCCGACCTGCGCTGGAAGCGTCGCGACATCAAGACCGTGGGGTTGACCGCCAATGTTCTCGCAAAACAAGCGGCGGCGGAAGCAGGCGCCTTCGAAGCATGGCTCGTGGATTCCGCCGGCATGGTCAGCGAAGGGACTTCGTCCAACGCCTGGATCGTGACGCAAGGCAAGGAATTAGTAACCTATCCGCCGACCCACGATATCCTCAACGGCATCACGCGCATGGCTGTCCGCGATCTTGCCACAAAGCAGGGCTATCGGTTCGTCGAGCGGCCGTTTTCCCTTGTGGAGGCGCTCGATTCGGCGGAGGCGTTCGTGACCGGAACCACATCCTGGGTGATCCCCGTTATCAGGATCGACGGCAAGCCGATTGCAAACGGCCAGCCGGGAACGCTGACGCGCGCCCTGCAACATCTCTACGCAGCCCACGCCGCCGCGGAATGACCGTGCCTAGTCTGGCACAGCCGCGCGCGATCTTATTCGATTGGGACAACACGCTCGTCGATGTGTGGCCGACGATCCACGAAGCGCTCAATGCCGCACTGACGGCAATGGGGCAGGCGCCTTGGTCGTTGGCGGAAACCTTGCAGCGGGTCCGGCGCTCGTTGCGCGAAAGCTTCCCGATCTTGTTCGGCGAGCGGTGGACCGAAGCGCGCGAAATTTTCTACGCAACTTACAACCGCCATCACCTGGCCATGCTCAAACCGTTGCCCGAGGCCGCGGCAACGCTGAGCCGGTTTGCTTCGGGTGGCATGTTACTTGGCGTTGTCAGCAACAAGACCGGAGCCATCTTGCGGCGCGAGGCGGCTCATCTCGGTTGGGACCGCTATTTTGCGGCCTTGGTCGGCGCAGGCGACGCTCGATCGGACAAGCCCGCGCCCGATCCAATTCATCTTGCTCTCGAGAAGAGTGGATTTTTGATCGATAAATCAATATGGTATGTTGGAGATACGGCGCTTGACATGGAGTGCGCAAGGGCCGCTGGATGCACGGCCATATTGGTGGGGAATACACCCGGCGATCCTGCGGCAATCGATATTCACAAGCCAGATTTGCGAGTGCAGGGGCTTGAAAGCTTGCTAGACCTTGCCGTCGAGTTCGGGATTAACCATATGATTTGCCGCCTGGTCGCAGGCTGCCGGGGGCCGCGAAGGCCTGCGTTTCGATGAAGTAGCAAGAACTGACAAATGAACAGGAACAAAACAATGGCGGAAAAACCGCAAAATTTGCAGGATCAGTTTCTAAATCACATTCGCAAGAACAAGACTCCGGTGACGGTCTTTCTGGTGAACGGCGTGAAACTGCAGGGCATTGTGACGTGGTTCGACAATTTTTGCGTCTTATTGCGCCGCGATCAGCATTCGCAGCTCGTATACAAGCACGCGATCTCCACGGTCATGCCGGCGGGGCCGATTCAATTGTTCGACCCTGAAACGGATCATGCGACGCCGCCGACGACGGCGCAGTAGCGCGAATAAACAAACACCTTGAGCGACAAACCGAAGAAAGAGCGCCGGCGGCCGATCGAAACGAGGCCGGCGGCGCAAAAGACTATCATCGTCCACCCGGTCTTGCGCCGCGACTTGGCCGGCATGAAACGCGCACGCGCGCGGCTCGAAGAATCCATCGGGCTGGCGGCGGCCATCGAATTGGACGTGGCGGCAAGCGAAGTCTTGCATCTTTCCAAAATCGATCCCGCCACGCAAATCGGCAAAGGCGCGATTCTACGGCTGGGCGAGATCGTCAAAGAGGCGGGCATTCAGCTCGTGATCGTCGACTCGGCGCTGTCGCCGTCGCAGCAGCGCAATCTGGAACGGGCCTGGGCGTGCAAGGTCATCGACCGCACGGCGCTCATTCTCGAAATTTTCGGCGCCCGCGCCAAGACCGCCGAGGGCAGTCTGCAAGTCGAGCTCGCGCATCTTACCTACCAGCGCAGCCGACTGGTGCGAAGCTGGACCCATCTCGAGCGACAGCGCGGCGGCTTCGGGTTCATCGGCGGCCCCGGCGAGTCGCAAATCGAAATTGACCGCCGGCTGATCGACGACCGGATCACGACGATCCGCGACGAACTCGAAACGGTCAAGCGCCGGCGCGAATTGCAACGCAAGGCGCGCGGTCGCGTGCCGTATCCCGTTGCCGCGCTGGTCGGTTACACGAACGCCGGAAAATCGACCTTGTTCAACCGGCTCACCGGCGCCGACGTGTTCGTCAAGGATCAACTGTTCGCGACGCTCGATCCGACGATGCGCGGCATCGCGTTGCCGTCCGGCGGCAAGGCGATTCTCTCCGATACCGTGGGCTTCATCAGCGATCTGCCGACCATGCTGGTCGCGGCGTTTCGCGCCACGCTCGAGGAAGTCATCGCCGCCGATCTCATCCTCCATGTGCGCGATATTTCGCATCCGGATTGCGAGGCGCAGGCTGCAAGCGTGCACGCGGTGCTGCGCGATCTCGGCCTCGGCGATCGGGTCGATCGCGGACTGTTCGAAGTCTTGAACAAGATCGACCGGTTGGATCCGATCGCGCGCGAAGCGCTCAATGCGCGCGCCGCGCTCGCCAACGCGCCGCGCGTCGCCGTTTCCGCCGTCACCGGCGAGGGTTGCGATCTGCTGCTGCGGCGCATCGATGATGCGCTAACGGCGAACCGGGCGCCGGTCGCGTTGCGCGTATCGTTGGCGGACGGCGCGGCGCTCGCTTGGCTCTATCGTCACGGCGACGTGGTGGCGCGGCGCGACGACGAAGTTCATGCCCATATTTCCATTCGCCTCGAACCGGCCGATCTGGCGCGCTTCAACAGCCAATTCGCACCGCCGCCGCCGCCCACGCGCGCCGGCAGGGCGGCAAGGCGCTAAGCGCCCCCGCGCCGCAAACACGGGCGCGGGGACTATTTTTCGGCGGCCTTGGCTTTCTGCCATAGCGTTTCGAGTTGTTCGAGCGACGCATCGGCCGGGCTGCGGCCCTGCGCCGCCAGCGCCGACTCGACCGCGCCAAAGCGCCGCTCGAAGCGCCCATTGGCTTTGCGGAGAGCCGTCTCGGGATCGATGGCGAGGTGGCGCGCGAGCTGGGCGAGGGCGAACAGCAAGTCGCCCAGTTCATGCTCCACGCGCTCGATCGGCTCATTGCCGGCGCGGGCCGATTCGATTTCGCCGATTTCTTCCCGCACCTTGTCGAGCACGCCGCCGATATGGGGCCAATCGAATCCCACGCGCGCTGCCCGCTTGCCGAGCTTTTCGGCGCGCAGCAAGGCGGGGAGGGCAAGCGGGACGCCGTCCAGCGCGCCGTTCGCGGCAGCGCCTGCCGGATTCGATTGCCGCTCGGCGGCCTTGTGCGTTTCCCACGCGGCGCTTTGCTCGGCGGCCGTCCGCACATGGCTTGTGCCGAAGACATGCGGATGCCGGCGCTCCATTTTGTCGGCAATGGCGCCGGCAACACTGTCGAATCCGAAGAGCCCGGCCTCTTCGGCCACCCGGGCGTGAAAGACAACCTGAAACAACAAGTCGCCGAGTTCGTCCCTGAGGTCGGTCATGTTGTTGCGCGCGATCGCGTCGGCGACTTCATAAGCTTCTTCGATCGTGTACGGCGCGATCGTGCCAAAATTCTGCTCGCGGTCCCACGGGCAACCATGCTCGGGATCGCGCAGCCGGGCCATGATCGCAAGAAGGCGCCGAAGCTGCTGCATGTCGGGCGTTTGGGTCATTGCGGGAGTATCCGTGAAACAGCGGGTTGCCGAAGTTTGTCGCGCGTATTTACCCTTATTGAGTACGGAGTTGTGAAGTGGTTCACTGATCGGCGACGGCGAATTGCGCTAAACATGGCTGGATTTTCCAAACTCAATGGGCATCAAGATGCGCAAATTTGGATTTCGTTTGATGAAATACGCCGCGGCTGGCACCGCGCTCTTCCTCGGCACGATTGCCGCGAATCAAGCGCAAGCCGCCGTCGTCGTTTGTTCCGAGAATGTCTCGACCACGGTGCACTTTGCCATGGCGCGCTACGAACAGGGGCGAATGTTCGTCCGCGGCTGGTACAATATTTCGCCGAATTCCTGCATCACGGTCGATGACGGCTACACCGCCGGGCCGTACTCCTTCTATGCGTATAGCAACGAAACCAAGCAGCAATGGCCGCCGACGGAGCGTGGCGTCCGGCACTGCACGAAGTTCGGCGAGCGCTTCACCGTGCGCTATCCGATGGCGGCGGGCGGCGAGGTCATTTGCCCGGACGGCTATGCGACGCGATTTTTCCAGCGCTTCGATCCGGTTAACGGCGAGATACGTGTCGTCCTGCGCTAGACGGCTATTTCGCGGCCTGCGGCGGCGGCAGATCGACTAGCGCGCCGAACTCCTTGCGCACGGCGTCCCAGCCTAGGCTGACGCAGGCGCGCACGCTGTCCGGATCGCGGGCCGCGTCGCCGGCGGCGCAGGATTCGGCGAGTTGCCGCCGCGCCGCGTCGATCCGCTTGTACACGCCGCCGTACTCGGCCTGGGCGGCTTCCCAGCTCTCGACGTTGCGCGCCATTGCTTTGGCGATCGTCGACTGCTTGTCGGCCACGGCGCGCCATTCGGCCTGTACTTTGTCCTTTTCGGCCGCAATATCCTCGCGCGCGCGATCCAATTCGATTTGGCGTGCGGCAAGATCGCCTTTCTCCTTGAGGCAGGTGCGATATTTGTCCTCGGCCAAGGTTCCGCCGCAGCGACCGTTGTAGTCTTTTACCTGAGCGTCGTAGGCGCGGATTTCGCCTTCGTAGCGGGCGAGCTTCTGCGAATACTGGTCGATCCGCGGCTGCAATCCGCGCAGTTGGACTTGCGCGACGTCATAGTCTTTTTTCTGAGATTCGTTTTGGCTGACGAGGTCGTTCATCCGACGGATCAACGCCAACGCCTTGCTTTCCTCGTCGCGGATCAGCGCCAATTGTGCGTTGATCTGATTGGCGCGCGGACTTTGGGCAAAGGCGGGAGACATGGGCGCCAGCGACAAAGCCGCAGCCACTGCCAACACCCAAATCAATGCCGCAAGCCCCATGGCTTTTGTCGCATAATGTATATTATGGAAAATATAGGACATGGTGCGCTTCAGGCCTCGCTTTCCTTCAGCAGTCGATTGTTAGGCCATCATAGCCTGGTTCGACGCCGGGCGGACAGCGTCTCTTGAGCGTTTCGTAGTCGAGCCGATTGCTCATGTGGGTCAATATCGCGCGCTCGGGCTTCACGCGCTCGATCCATTCGAAGGTGCGCTCGACATGGGCATGCGTCGGATGAGGCATGTCTTGCAGCGCGTCGACGATCCATATGCGAACGCCGCCAAGCGCCGCGAAAGCAGCCTCGTCGAGTTGAACGGCGTCCGTCGAGTACGCGAAGTCGCCAATGCGCAGGCCAAGCGATTGCATTCCAAAGCCGTGATCCTGCGCGAAAGACCGCACCTCCATTGCGTCGATTTTCAGGCGATCCTTGAACGCATGCCCGCGCAAGATCGGCTGATAGAAGCTTCCCGGCGGCTGCGCGTACGCGTAGTTGAAGCGCTCTTCGATCCGGGCATGGGTATCGCCGTCGGCGAAAGTATCGATTCGATCGCCCTTGATCCGCGCGAGCTGGCGCAGCTCATGGATGCCATGCGAATGATCGGCATGGTCGTGGGTAAAGATGACGTGCGTGACACACGAGATGCGGTTGGCCAGCAGCTGTTCGCGCAAATCCGGCGATGCGTCGATCAAGAGGCCGATGCCTTCGTGCTGGATGTGCAGCGAGGCCCGCGTCCGCCGATTGCGCGAGTTTGCCGGATCGCAGCGGCCCCAGTCGCCGCGTCCGTCCGCGCCGCCGATCGCCGGCACGCCGTCGGAATTGCCGCAGCCGAGCATCGTGATCCGCATGGCCTGGCCGCCGGCGGATCTACGCGGTCGCCAAGGGCTTGGCCTTGGCGAACAGGCGGTGAAAATTCTCGCTGGTCAGCGCGGCCATGCGTTCCGCGCTGTCGCCGCGCAGGGTTGCAAGACACGCCGCCGTATAGCCGACAAAGGCCGGCTCGTTGCGCTTGCCGCGATTGGGCACGGGCGCCAGGAATGGCGCGTCGGTTTCGATCAGGATTTTGTCCGCCGGCAGCAGGCGCGCGGTTTCCTGAATGTCGCGCGCGTTCTTGAAGGTCAGGATGCCGGAAAACGAAATGTGCAGGCCGAGCCCGACGGCGTATTCGGCGAGCGCGTGCGATGCCGTGAAGCAGTGAATGACGCCCGGATACGGCCCCTTGGCGTGTTCCTCGCCGAGAATGCGGATCGTGTCGGTATCGGCATCGCGGGCATGGACGATGAGCGGCAGGCCGCTCTCGCGCGCGGCGGCGATATGGGCGCGAAAGCTGCGCTCCTGGGCGTCGCGCGGGCTTTTGTCGTAGTAGAAATCGAGCCCGGTCTCGCCGATACCGACGACCTTGGGATGCTGGGCGCGTTCGAGCAGCGGAGCGGGGTCCCCCACTCCCTCTTCGCCCGCATTGTGCGGATGCACGCCGACCGTGCAATAGATCGCCGGGTTGGCTTCGGCGATCGCAATCACGCCGGGAAATTTGCTCAAGCGCGTGCCGATGGTGACCATGAGGCTGATGCCGGCATTGCGCGCGCGCGTGAGCACATCGGCAAAATCCGGCTGGAACTCCGGAAAGTCGAGATGGCAATGGCTGTCGATGAGCGTCACGCCTTGGCCGCCTCCGGGGCCGCGTAGCGCGGAAAAATACCTTGCGGCGCAGGCAACGCGGTTCCGCTCGCGATCGGCGTCGCCGCGTCGGCAAAGCGCCGCTTGTCGGCCGGCACGGCCAGTTGGTCGAGCAGCTTGGCGGCGGATTGCGGCATCACGGCTTGCACGTAAAGCGCCACCTGCCGGATAACGTCGATGCACACATAGAGCACCGTCGCCATGCGCGCCGGATCGGTCTTGCGCAGCGACCACGGCGCCTGGCGGTCGACATAGCGATTGGCATCGCCGATCACGCGCCACACGATCTCGAGATATTTGTGAATCGCGAGATTTTCCATCTCGGCGCGCATCGCCGGCAGCGCGTCGCGCGCGGCCCGCAGCATCGCCTCGTCCTCGGCGGTGAACGCACCGGGTTTCGGCACGGCGGCGCCCGCCTGCTTCTGCACGAAACTCAAGACGCGTTGCGCCAGGTTGCCCAGGTCGTTGGCCAAATCGCCGTTGATGCGGTGCGCGATCAACTCCGGCGAAACCGCACCATCGTTGCCGTACGGCACTTCGCGCATCAGGAAATAGCGCATCGGATCGAGCCCGTATTCCGCCTTGATCGCTTCAGGCGTGATCACATTGCCGAGCGACTTCGACATTTTCTCGCCGCCGATATTGAGATGGCCATGGCCAAAGACGCGCTTCGGCGGCTCGACGCCGGCCGACATCAGGAAAGCCGGCCAATAGATGGCGTGAAAGCGGACGATATCCTTGCCGACGATGTGCACGTCCGCCGGCCAATAGCGCCGGTATTTCGCCGATTCGGCGTCGGGAAATCCGACCGCGGTGAGGTAATTGGTCAACGCGTCGAGCCACACATACATGATGTGCTTGCCGTCGCCGGGAACCGGCACGCCCCAGCGGAAGGTCGTGCGCGAGACCGACAAATCCGCCAGGCCGCGCTTGACGAAGCTGACCACTTCGTTGCGGCGGTAACCGGGCATGATGAAGTCCGGATGAGCGTCGTAGTGCGCCAGCAGCTTGTCCTGGTAGGCCGAGAGCTTGAAAAAGTAGCTCGGCTCCTCGACCCACTCGACCTCGGCTCCCGAGGGCGCGCGGAACTTGCCGTCCGGCCCCTTGGTCAGCTCGTCTTCGCCGAAAAAAGCTTCGTCGCGAACCGAGTACCAGCCGGCGTATTTGCTGAGATAGATATCGCCCTTGGCCGCCATCTTCTGCCAAATTGCCTGCGACGCCGCGTAGTGGCGGGGCTCGGTGGTGCGGATGAACTCGTCGTTGGAAATGCCGAGATCGCGGCACATGGCTTGAAACAATCCGGCGACCTCGTCGCAGAATTCTTTCGGCTGTTTGCCTGCATTCACCGCCGAGCGTTCGACTTTTTGACCGTGCTCGTCGGTGCCCGTCAGAAACCAAACGTCGAATCCGTCGAGGCGCTTGAAGCGCGCGATGACGTCGGTCGAAATCGCCTCATAGGCATGGCCGAGATGCGGCGGGCCGTTGAGATAGGATATCGCGGTCGTGATATAGAATTTCGGCGCGTTGCTCATGCTCGATCCGGGTATGCCCGACGCGGAAGTCGCCGAAGAGGCTCGATCCTCATGCGGCGCGCGCCGTGGCCTCGATGTCGTAAAAAATTTCCAGCAAAACCTGTTTGCGGTCGAGGCTCGCCGCCTCCGCCCGCTCGAACAAGTGCCTGGTCTTTTCCCACAGCCGCGCCCAACGATCAAGCCGGCTCGTTCCCTGCCCCAGTCCGGCCTTTACTTTGTTGCCGATCCACCACAGCACGAGGTCGCGCAAGACGGCGACCGCTTCTTCGCCCTTGCGCGCGGCGTTCTCCGCCAACTTTTCGAGCGCGCCCGAATCGAGATCGGGCAATGCGCCAAGCAAAGTCTCGATGTCTTTGAGCGACGCAAGCGCGCCGGCTTCGGCGAGCGCCAGGGCACGGCCCGGGCTACCCTCGGCGAGCCTGGCCAGCGAGGCGGCATCGGCGGGCGACAATTCTGGCGCATGCATTCAGCAATATATCGATCACCGCCGCGTCAGGCACCGGATTGAGCAGCAAGCGCTGGCAGCGCGAGCGGACCGTGGGGATGACGCGGCTGATCGCGTGGGCGACGATGAGGAACAGGGCCCGCGGCGGCGGCTCTTCGATGGCCTTAAGCAACGCGTTCGCGGCTTCGGTGCTGAGATCGTCCGCCGCATCGACGATGACGACGCGCCAGCCGCCCAAGGCCGGCGTGAGGCGCAAGAAATCGACCGCGGCGCGCGCCTGGCTGACGGCAATTTCGCTGCGCAGCTTGCCGGTCTTTTCGTTGATTTCGCGCGCCAAGACGCGGAGATCGGGATGGCCGCCGCTGTCGATCATGCGCAAGACGGGATCGTCGGCCGCAAGATTGAGGTTGGCCGCATTTCGATTGGGGCCAGCCAGAATCCAGCGCGCAAAGCGAAACGCCAATGTCGCCTTGCCGATGCCGTTGGGACCGGTTAGCAGCCAGGCATGCGGCATGCGCCTGGCGGCGAAGGCGCGGAGCATCGTGGCCTCGGCCGTCTCGTGGCCGATCAGGTCCGCATTCGGTACGGGCGGCCGCGCAACAGGCTCGGACTTGTTGTCTGCCATTACAAGCTGAGACCGAGCCGCGTGCCGAGCGCGCCGCGAATCGCCGAAGTGACTTGATCGACTGGCTGCGTGGCATCGACAACGAGGCAACGCGCCGGATTGCGCCGCGCAATGTCGAGGAAGCCCTCGCGCACCTTGGCGTGGAATTCCTGGCCCATGCTCTCATAGCGCTGCGCGGCGCCGCGGCGCTCGGCCGAACGGCGCAGGCCGAGTTCGGCCGGCGTGTCCAAGATCACTGTCAGATCGGGCTGGAGTGCGCCGAGCACGAGCGCGTGCAAGGCCGAAATCGGATCGACGCCGAGGTCCTGCGCGTAGCCTTGATAGGCCATCGTCGAATTGGCGAAGCGGTCGGACACGACCCACTCGCCGCGCGCCAAGGCGGGTTCGATCGCCTTGGCGACATGGTCCATACGCGCGGCGTAGTTCAAGAGCGCCTCGCTCCAAGGCGTCCAGCGTTCGGCCTCGCCTTGGACCAGCAGGGTGCGAATGGCCTCGGCGCCCGGTGTGCCGCCGGGTTCGCGCGTGCGCAAATGCCGAATGCCCGCTTTGTCCAACATGGCGCATAGGCGCTCGATTTGCGTCGTCTTGCCGCCGCCCTCGCCGCCTTCCAAGGTTATGAAACGTCCGCGCGCCATGCGCAGTTTCTAGCACGACGGCGCGGCTATTGCGCCAGCCGGCGGAAGCCGTCTTCGATCAGCCGCCTCGCCTCCTCGGCACGCGCCGCCTCGCTCGGCAATCCGTTGATGACGAGGATCAGGCGCTTGCCGTTGCGCGACACCGATCCGGCCAAGCCGTAGCCGCCCGCCGCGGTTTGGCCGGTCTTGATGCCGTCGGCGCCGGCAACGGCGCCCAACAGCGGATTGCGGTTGCGATGCACTTGGTCCCGGAAATTGAACTCGCTCTCGCCGAACATTCGATAGTGTTGCGGAAATTTTTCGATCAAGCGCGCCGCCAACAGCGCGGCATCGCGCGCCGTCATGCGATGATCCTTGGCGTGATGTCCGGTCGCATTCACGAAGCGGCTGCCCTTGAGGCCGAGCTCCTTGGCCTTTTCCGTCATGGCGTTCGCGAAGGCGGCCTCGTCTCCGGCAAGATGCTCGGCGATGGCGACGGCCGCGTCATTGGCCGAGGCGATGGCCGCGGCCCGGATCAACTCGCCGAACGCGGCCTTCTCACCGGCCTTGAGGCCGATCGCGGCCCCGCGCGCCTGAGCCGCGCGCCCGGAGATCGTGACGGAGGTTTCGGCGCCGACTTTGCCGCGCTCCAGCGCCTCAAAGGCCAGATACAGCGTCATCATCTTGGTCATCGACGATGGCGCCATCGCCCGATCCGCCGCCCTGGCAAAAAGCTCGCGGCCGGACGGGTGCTCGATGACGATGGCTTGCTTGGCGCCCTTGGCGGTTTCGGCGCGAACCTGGGCCCCGCCGGCAAGGCAAATCGCCAGCGCGAGGCCGGCACGAATAGGGGGATAACGCATTTGGCTTACTCGACGATGACACGAGCTTCGTTATATCCGCGCCGGACGACGCGCGCCAAGAGCCGGTCGCCCTGCTCCGCATTCGCGACCGGGCCGATGGCGACGCTGAAGTAGCTTCGTCCGTTGCGCTTGATTTCCTTGACCCGCACGGCGCCGAGATCGTCAAGCGTGCCGCGCTCCCGGTCGGCGCGCCGGCGCTCGCTATAAGCCCCGGCTTCGACATAAAAGCGCCCGCCGGGCGCGGCGGCGGTGGGCGGCGCCTTGGCCGGCGGCGGCTCGGGCCGGCGCGCGTCCTTGCGTTCGGCGCCATCGGCCGCCTTGCGCTCCGGCTCGACGCGACGATCCGGCGGGCTGGCAACGCGATTTCCGTCGTCCGTTCGCGGCGCGGCGGCCGGCGGCCGGCTCGGTGCGGTTGTGTCGGGCCGGCTCGGCGGCGGCAAGTCTTCGTCGATATTTCCCGGCGGCGGCGCGGTCGCGGGCGGCGGCGTCGAGACCGCGGCGCTGCGCGAAGATCGCGGCGTTCGAGCGTCGTTATAGACGCAGGCCCCAAGCGAGCCGGCCAGCGAGATCGCCAACAGGAAATGCGCCGCCCGACCAATCATCGGGCCGGTCGCGGTGCGGCGCTTGCTATCGTCATGTTTCAAGATCGGCTGCATTGAAGCTGGCTCATGCACGGAGGCTGGCAAGCCTGTCAACCCAATTACGGCTTCGGCGGCACCGCTGTGCCTCAGGGTTTCGGATAAAGCGCATCGCTCCAGCCCCGCGCATAGTAATAGATCAGGCCGATCCATTCGTAGGCGACCGCGTCCATGGCCGAGAGCCCGTGCAGGAAATCGAATTCGAAACCTCCGGCAATGGGCCGCGCCAGCGTTTGATAGTCCACTGGATAGGCGATCACGGGCCATGCTTGGGCGCGGAAGACGCCGACCGATCGCGGCATATGCACGGCGGAGGTGATCAAGACCCAGGCCTCGCCCGGTGCCGGCTTGGCAAGGGCCTTCGAATAGGCGGCATTCTCGAACGTGTTCCGCGATTCGCGCTCAAGCATGACGCGGCTTTCCGCAGGGCCGAGAATGGGCAGAAGCCGGATGAGCCAATCGGCCTCGCGGCTCTTGCTGTCGACAACGCTGCCGGTGCCGCCGGTGAAGATGAGTTTGGCGTTGGGATAGCGGCGCGCCAGATCGGCGAAGGCGAGCAGCCGTTCAACGCTGCCGTTGGTCACGAGTTGCTGCCGGTCTTCGGATCGGACCGGATCGATCGCGCCGCCGAGAACGATGATGCCATCCACACTTTGCGGCAAAGTCGGTTGCGGAAAGCGCGCCTCCAGTGGCGACAGAAACCATGGCCCGATCGGCAGCACGGCGATGGCAAAGAACGACACGATCGCCACGGTCGTGCACAGGCGACCCGTCGCCCGGCGCCCCAGACCGCGAAGCAAAAGGCCCAAGGCGAGCAGCAAGAGCAGAAAATTGCCTGGCCGGATCAGCCACCAGGCGATCTTGCCGAACAAGAAACTCATGCCTGCCGCATGCCGCTCGCGTCGCCGGCGCGGTCGCGATTGAGGTTGTACTTCATGATGCGGCCATGCCGGCCGTCTTGCTCGCGCTCAAGCGAATAGCAATCGCCGAGCGGGCCGGTTGCGCGCCGCAAGATCGTGTCGAGGGCGGCGCGGTCGGCGGCATCGAGCGCGATCGACGATATCTGCGTATTGCGCATGAGGTGATCGCAATTGATCGCCCCGATAACGACGGCGGCGACCGCTGGCCGATCGAGCATGGCGCCGGCGGCGATGGTGGCGATATCGGTTTCGTGCTTCGCGGCCAGCGCCGCCAGCGCGCGCAGCAATTCCTGAAACAGCGGCCAGCCGCCGAAATCGTCGATGACGAGCTTGTACTTCGTTAGCGATCGGTTTGCGAAAGTCGCGCCCGGATCGGCAACGCCGAGCCAGCGTTCCGAGAGAAATCCTCCGGCGGCGGTGCCGTAGCACAGCAAGGCTATGCCGCGCTCGGCGCAAAATTCGACCATGCCGTTCTCGGCCCGCCGGTCGAGAAGCGAATATTGCAGCAAATGGCTGCGCACCGGCACGCCGGCGTCGCACAGTTCCCTGAGGCGCGGGACGTCGAAGTTGGTGACGCCGAGCGAGCCGATCTTGCCCTGGCGCCGCAATCGGTCGAGCGCGAGACCGATCTCGACATAGCCGGGCACGCCGTAATCCCACCAATGAAACTGTACATGATCGAGGCGCTCAAGACCGAGGCGCTTCAGCGAGCGCTCGATGCTGGCCGCGGCATCGGCCGCGGTCACGGACGGGAGCATCGCAAGATCGGGCACGAATTTGGTGTGAACCTGGGTCCGCTTGGCGTGTTCCGGATAGGTGCTGCGGTATTGGCCGATCATCGCCTCGACGCCGGTATAGATGTCGGCGCAATCGAACGTCGTGACGCCGGCTTCGACGAAGGCGGCCATATCGTGGATCGCCTGCTCCCGGTCGAAGGCGCCGTGCCCGCCGGAGAGATGCCAGCCGCCCTTGACGGCGCGCGAGATCGAATAGCCGGGCGCCAGCTCGGCGCGGGCAACAGGCACCGTCAGGCTCCCGGCCAGGGGCGATCCTCGAGCGCGTTCTGATTGGGCCGCATGATGCGGCCATGCGGGCCCTCGCGGTCACTTTCCAGCTCGTAACAATCGCCCGCCGGGCCGCGGCGCCGCGCCGTGATCGCCGCAAGTTCCGCCCGGTCGGCGTCGCTCAATTCGATCGCGAAAACTTTCAAATTGCGCGCCAAATGCCGCGTCGATGTCGCCCCGACGATGCAGCCGGCGATGCCGGGCTGGTCCAAGGTCCAGCGCAAGGCGACCTCGCCGGGGCCGACGCCCAGGCGGCCGCCGATTTTCTTGAGCGCGCGCAGCAAGTCCTGAAACAGCGCCCAGCCGCCGAAATCGTCGATGATGAGCTTGTATTTGCGCAGCGAGCGGTTGGCGAAGGGCTCGCCCGGCTCGGGTTGCCCGAGCCATTCCTCGGCGATGAAACCGCCGAGCAGATGGCCGTAGGTGACGACGGCGATCTTGTTGTCGCGGCAAAATTTCAACTGCTGCCGCTCGGCCCGGCAATCGACGAGGGAATATTGAATTTGGTTGACCGCGATCGGCACGCCGGCTGCGACAAATTCAGCCATTTGCGCGGTGGTGAAGTTCGTCACGCCGATGTGCGCAATCTTGCCTTCTTTTTGCAGATCCTTGAGGACCAGCGCGGTCTGGACGGCGCCCGGCACCGGCCAGCGCCACCAGTAGAATTGCACCAGATCGAGCCGCTCCTGGCCGAGGCGGGCGAGCGAGCGGTCGATGATGCGGACCGTGTCGGCGCGTTTCAGGTTCGGCAACGCGTCCCAATCCGGCACGTATTTCGTGTGCACCTGGATTTTCGGCGCCAGCGCGGGATCGGCGCGGCGGAAATCGCCGATCATCTGCTCGACGCCGAGATAGTGGTCGGCGCAATCGAACGACGTGATGCCGGCCCCGACGAAATCGGCCATGTCGCGAATCGCCTGCTCGCGCGGCACGCCTTGGTTGTGGCCGCTCGCCAGGTGCCAGCCGCCCTTGAGCAGGCGGGAGAAGGAATAAGTCGGATCGAGCGCGTAGCGTTCGACAGCGGTCATGGCGCGCCCCCGGATTTGAGCGGAACGGCGGTCGTCTCGCCGTGGCTGAAGCGGCGCGTTCCGGCGCGCGTGATGCGAAACCGCGTCGGGCAATGCGGGTCCGGGCACGCGACCTCGGCGTCGGTGCTCATCCAATCGTTCGGATGCGACGGCCGCTGCTTGGCCGGCAGCAACGGCAGCAGCGCCGCGAGCGAGTAGATCGAGAAGCCCTGCCCCGGCGGCAGATGCAGCATCTCGCCGCGCAGCTCGAACCAATCGCCCGGCTTGGCGCCGCAATAGACTTTGGCGCCGGGCGGCGCGGTGACTTCGACCCGCAGATCGTAGAGTTCGAAACTGTCGCCGGTCATGTCATCCTGCCTCGCTGGCGCGTTGTTACCGCCAAAACGCCGTCGGTTCAATTGCCGCGTTGCGAAACCCCGCGCATTTACACGACGCGGGTTTCGGCCTAGAGCATCGCCGCCGCCGCACTGCGAAATGGATGGGTGGCCGAGCGGTTGAAGGCACCGGTCTTGAAAACCGGAGGACGCGCAAGCGTCTCGTGGGTTCGAATCCCACCCCATCCGCCAGTTGTTTTGTCAATGCTGAGCGTCGGCCGCCGGACGGCACGGGACATTTGCAAATGCGGCATGGCGACCCGGCCTTGATTCGGCTTATAGTTTCCATCCGGGAGAGGGAGGAGTTTTCGCCATGTTGGACGGCGTGCGCAACGATGCCGATTTTATCGATGTCAACGGCATCAAGACCGAGCTGATCCGCCGTGGCAGCGGTCCGCCGTTGCTGTTCTTGCATCCCAATATCGGCCTGCACGGCGTTATGCCGGCGCTCGATGCCCTGGCCCGGAAATGGACGGTGCTCGCCCCCTCCCACCCCGGCTTCGGGCGCAGCGAAATGCCGCGGTCGTTCCGCTACGTCGACGATATCGCCTATTTCTATCTCGATTTCTTGGATCAGCTGGATCTGCGCAACGTACTGCTGGTCGGCTGCGGCTTCGGCGGCTGGGTGGCCGCGGAAATCGCGGTCAAGAGCACGGAGCGCCTGTCCAAAATCGTTCTGGCCAACGCCGTCGGCATCAAGGTCAGCGGGCCGGAGAAGCGCGACATCGTCGACATCTTCAGCATCGGCCAAGCCGAATTCGAGCGCTTGTCCTTTCACGATCCGGCGAAACACATCGTCCGGTTCGAAAATTTGGGCGAAGACGGCGTGCTCGCGACCTTTCGCAATCGCGAGGCCACGTCGCTCTTCTGCTGGTCGCCCTATATGCACAATCCGCGGCTCGCGGACCGGCTGCATCGCATCCGGAAACCGGCCCTCATGCTGTGGGGGGCGTCGGACCGGATCGCGCCGGCTGAATACGGGCAGGCCTATTGCTCGCGGATCCCGGGCGCCCGTTTCGTCTCGATCGAGAAAGCCGGGCACTATCCGCATGTCGAGCAGCCCGAGGCGTTTGCCGGCGCGATCGCCGATTTCGCCGGCTGAGGCCGGCCGCACACTTTTCCGCTTTCACGCGAGGGAACGCCGCCATGCGCGTCTACCAAATGACCGAGCAGCCCTATTATCCCGCTTGGGACAAGAGCAAGGAATCGCTTCGCGTCAACCTGCCGAATAAGTATTGCGAGCCCGAGATCGCGGCGAACATCTACCATCAGCATCTCGACGAGTGGCAGCTCACCGACGAGCTGGGGCTCGATATTTTCGTCAACGAGCACCACGCCACCTCGACCTGCCTGACCTCGTCTTGCAATATCACCTTGGGTATCTTGGCGCGCACGACGAAAAAGGCGCGCCTGCTTGCCTTGGGCTTCCCGATCGCCAACCGCACCGATCCGGTCCGGCTCGCCGAGGAAATCGCGATGATCGACGTGATTTCGCGCGGCCGGCTCGAAATGGGCTTCGTCAAGGGCGTGCCCTACGAGCTCATTCCGATGAACTCCGCGCCGGCGCGCCACACCGACCGCTTCTGGGAGGCGCATGACGTTATCCTGAAAGCGCTGACCAGCCATGAAGGGCCGGTGAGCTGGGAAAGCGAAAACTTCCAATACCGCAGCATCAATATCTGGCCGCGCCCCTGGCAGCAGCCGCATCCGCCGGTTTGGATCAGCGCCAACAGCGTCGGCAGCGTGCGCGCCATCGCCACGCGCGGCCACACCATCGGCACGGTGATGACCGGATACAACGCCAAGCACATGTTCAGCGAGTATCGCCGCGTCTGGACGGAAATGGGCCGCCCCTTGCCGCTGCCGCTCGACCGCTTGTGCTACGCGGGCTTCGTCGCCTGCGGCACGAGCAAGGCCGAGGGGCTGCGGCGCGCCGATCTCGTTGCCAGCTACCTGCGCACCAACGCCATCGTCGCCGAACCGTTCCGCAATCCGCCCGGCTTCATTTCGGCCGCCGACAGCGCGCGCATGTATGCTAAATACAAGTCGGTCAGCTTCCTGGCCCACAATCTCGTCGACAAGCAGGGCAATACGCTCAAGGCGTTTTCCGAGGCCAGCATCCAGGACACGATCGACGGCGGACTGATGTTCTCCGGCACGCCGGACGACGTGTACAATCAACTCGTCGATTTTTACGACACCGTCGGCGGCTTCGGCCATTTCCTGATGATGGGCCACGCCGGATCGATGAAATACGCCGATACCGCGGAAAACCTGACCCTGTTCGCCAAGGAAGTCATGCCGCGGCTCAAAGAATACACCGCGACACGGCGCCTGGCGGCGGAGTAGAGTATCGCACGGGGAGAGACGAGGCGTGCCTTTGGATCAGCGAGTGGATATCGGTCAGAATTCCTCGAAAGATGCCGCCCGGCGCGGCGGCATCGTCATTCGCGGCTTGACCAAGACATTTCCGGTCATTCCGAAGCCGGTTCAAGCCTTGCAAAGCATCGATCTCAACGTCGCCGATGGCGAATTTTTTTGCATCGTCGGGCCGAGCGGCTGCGGCAAGACCACGCTCTTGCGCATTCTCGCTGGGCTCGAAACGCCGACGACGGGCACGGTTGAGTTCGATGTGGCGGCCAACGGCCGGCCGCTGCAATCCATGGTGTTCCAGGAGCAAGGCGTTTTTCCATGGATGACGGCGCTCGACAATGCGGCGTTCGGCCTGACCGCGCGCGGAGTCGGCAAGGAAGAACGCGAGACGCGCGCCCGCTCGATCCTGGCCAAGCTCGGCCTTTCGGCCTTCGAGAAGACCTATCCCCGCCAGCTTTCGGGCGGCATGCGCCAGCGCGTCAACCTCGCCCGCGCTTTCGTCAACGATCCGGCAATCATGCTCATGGACGAGCCGCTCGGCTCACTCGACGAGCAAACGAAAATGCTGGTCCAGGACGATCTGCTGAAGCTCTGGGAGGAAACGCGCAAGACGGTGATTTTCATCACCCATAGCCTCGACGAGGCCATCGTGCTCGCCGACCGGGTGGCGGTGATGAGCCACCGGCCGGGCCGCATCAAGGAAATGTTTGATGTCTCGTTCGCGCGGCCGCGCAATGCGCTCGAGCTGCGCAACAATCACGATTTTATCGAAACCCGCAAACAGGTTTGGGAAGCGCTGCGCGCGGAAGTCATGGCGGCGCGAGGAGACTAGATGAGCGAACAACGCGCATCGCCCAAGTCGCCGGGCCTCACCGTGCGGCTGAGCTCGAACGAAGGCATTGCCGCGATCGCCAGCCCGGCGATCTTGTTCATCCTGTGGGAGATCGGCGCCCGCACCGGGGTGCTCGATGCCCGCATCCTGCCGCCGCCTTCGGTCGTCATCGAAACGATCTGGGAAATGTTCAGGAAGGACCGGCTGGCGCAGGAAACCGGCATCACGGTCCTGCGCTTTCTCGTCGGCCTGATCGTGGGCGTCGTTCCCGGAACGCTGATCGGCCTGTCGATGGGTCTGTTCCGGCCGATCCACCTGGCGCTCAATCCGCTGGTCGCGATCCTGTATCCGATACCGCGCATCGCGCTCTTCCCCCTGGTCCTGATCTTGGTCGGTTTCAACGAAACCTCGAACTTGATCATGATCGCGATCGGGCCGTTTTTCACGATGCTGATCACGGCCGTGGCCGCGGTCTTGAGCGTCGATCCGATTTATCGCGACGTCGCCCGGAATTTCGGCGTCCGGCCCCGGCACCTCTATTTCAAGGTCATTCTGCCGGCGACGATGCCGGCGCTGATGGGCGGTTTGCGGGTTTCGCTCGGCCTGACTTTGCTCGGCACCGTCGCGGTGGAGTTCCTGACCAGCGTCGGCGGGCTCGGCGGCGTGATCTGGAATTCCTGGAACGTGATGTCGCTGAAACAATCGATGGCCGGGCTGGTCATTTCAGCCATTGTCGGCGCGGTTTTCTATCTTTCGATGGATTGGCTGGAGCGCTGGCTGACGCCGTGGCAGCAACCGAGCTCGAAGAAAAAATAAGCCGGAAACTCACCGAACTTCGGAGGAAACAATGCGCCTGATGAATATCGTCGCTTTCGTGTCGGCCGCTCTCTGGCCCGCTCTGCTGCCCGGCCCCGCCGCGGCGCAGAACGACAAGGTCAAGATGTCGATCAATCCGCAGATTTACAGCTTCCTGCCGCTGTTCGTCGCCGTGGACAAAGGCTATTTTACGGAACAGAAGCTCGATGTCGAAGTCACCCGCTATCCGGGATCCGCGGTGACGCAAATTCCCATTCTGGCGCGCGGCGACTTGGACGTTGCGCCGATGGTGACGGGCCCCGCCTTCTTCAACCAGCACAATGAAGGCTTCGGCGTGAAGCTCGTGGCCTCGGTCGGCCATGGCCGCGACGGCTGGAACGACACGACCTGGCTCATGGTCAGCAAGGAAGCCTGGGATTCCGGCGCGATCAAGACGCTCGCCGACCTCAAAGGCAAGCGCGTCGATGGCGGCCCGGACGGCTCGCCGGTGAATTTGACGGCGAAGCAGGCGATTCTCAAAGCTGGTCTCACGCTGAAGGATGTCGAATACGGCGAGAAGTACCGCGCGGTGGCCGACGTGTTTCCGCTGTTCCGCAACAAGGCGGTCGATGTTCTCGCCTCCGTCGAACCGCTGGTAACGCGCCTCGAGCAGGAGGGCCTGGCCAAGCGCTGGATGGCGTCCAAGGACGTGATGCCCTGGTTCCAGGAAAGCTATCTCGCGGCGTCGGCGAAGTTCATGAAGGAACGGCCGGACGTGTTGCGCCGCTATCTCATCGCCTTCCTCAAGGGCGCCAAGGACGTGCACGCCAGCGGCGGCAAATGGACGCCGGAACTGGCCCAGGCCGTCGTCAAATGGACAGGCTTTCCGATCGAGACCATCAATGCGATTGCGGGCCCGCAGCATGTCGGCCAATACGGCATGATCGACAAGGACTCGGTCAGCCGGCAGCAGGAATTCTGGGCGACCGAGGGCAAGATTCGGCAGAAGGTCACAATGGACCAGATCATCGACACGACGTTCATCGACGCGGCGCGCAAGGCTTCCGGCATCCAGTGACACCGGCAGGCGGCGCGGCCGACGGCTTGGTCGAAGCCGGCCGCGTCCATCGCCGCGTCTACACCGATCCCGAAATTTTCGCGCGCGAGCAGCGCCGGATTTTCAGCCGGGCCTGGATCTACGTTGCGCATGAAAGCCAGCTTCAGGGTCCCGGCAGTTTCGTAACCGCGACGGTCGCGGGGCAATCGATCCTCGTCGTCCGGCAGGATGACGGTGGCCTGCTGGCCGTTCATAATCGTTGCGCCCATCGCGGCGCGACGATTACGACACGGCACTCCGGGACCGTGCGGTCATTTTCCTGTCCTTATCACGGCTGGGCCTACGGTCTCGATGGCGCGCTCATCGGTTTGCCGATGCCAAACGACTATGCCGGCACCAAAATCGCACCGGGATGCGCCGAATTCGGCCTTCGCCCGCTGCCGCGCGTCGCCAGCTATCGCGGTTTCGTTTTCGCCAGCCTCGCCGCCGACGGTCCCGATCTTGCGGTCTTTCTCGGCGCCGCGGCAGCCAATCTCGACACCATGATCGATCGCGCGCCGGCCGGCGAAATCGAACTCGCAGGCGGCACGTTTCGCATGATCCAGCGCAACAATTGGAAAATCTATCTCGAAAACGTGCATGACGGCCTGCACGCGTTTCCGACCCATCGATCCTCGATCGAGGCGGCGCGCGCCGCGGCGCCGCTGGCCGCGACGCCGCTTGCGCGATTGCAAATCGACGCCGTCGCCGCCAACGGCCAGACGCCGCAAGCCATGGCAGCGCTCACCGTCAATTGTTACGCGTTCGGCCACAGCGACATGATGGCGTTTCGCAAGAGCCGGTCCGCCGAACCGGAACAAGCGGAATATGAAGCCGCGCTCGCGGCGCAAGTTGGCGCGGAGGGACTGGAGCGCATTCTCGCCGTCGATCGGCACAACGCCGCGATCTATCCCAGCCTCACCTTGCAGCCGAGCTTCATGCAGCTTCGGGTCATCGTGCCGCTGTCGGCCGATTGCACCCGCGTCGATGTCCATGTCTTTCGCCTCAAGGGCGCGCCCGCATCGATCAATCGCCGCTTCGTGGCGTTCGGCAACGCGATCCATTCGCCGGCCTCGCTGGTCCGCGCAGACGATCTCGAAAACTACCGGCGCATCCAGCAAGGCCTGCTCGCCCACGACGATGTTTGGGCTGACCTGCACCGCCGCTTTACCAGCGAGAACCAGCCGCAAGGCGCATCGAGCGCCATGAGCGAGCGTTTTATCCGAAATCAATACGACGCCTGGCGGCACTACATGGCGCAAGCCGAATGACGCCGCCGGCGAGCCGGCTTGGCCGCGCCGCGATCGAGGATTTTCTCTATCGCGAAGCGGAACTGCTCAATTCCGGCAATTACCCGGAATGGCTCCGCCTGTTTACAGAGGACGGCATCTATTGGGTCCCGGCGTCGCCGAGCCAGTCCGATCCGCACGACCAATTGTCGCTCTATTACGAGGATCGGGCGCTCCGAACGATGCGGGTTGAGCGGCTGCGCGATGCGCGCGCCCATGCCTTGGAGAATGCGTTTCGCACAAGCCGCGTCATCGGCAACGTCCGGATACTCGCCAATTCGTCGACGGACATCGTCGTTACGTCGCGTTTTCATTTGCTGGAATGGCATAACGAGCGGCGTCGAGCCTTCGCCGGCCGCTATAGCCACACGCTGGCGATCGACGGCGGAGAAATGCGCATCCGGCTGAAGCGCGTCGATCTGATCGACGCCGAGGGCGCGTTCGAGGCCTTGCAACTGATATTTTAGCCCGCCGTATCGGGCGCCCGATCAAGTCTTTTGCTTGACCAACACACGCTGAGCCTTGGTTTCGTAACGCGGCAGCGTGCCTTCCTTGTGGCAGTCGACCGGGATGCGAATGCCGAGCCGGCTGGACAGGGCCTGGCCGACCGCTTCGCTTAGCTCCTCGGGCGAACGAGGGGCCGAGTCCTGCCGCTCGATTGCGACGGTGATCGAATCGTAGGTTTGATCGATCTTGTCGACGTAGATTTGCCAAGCTTCCTTGACCGTGCCCGGCGTCGCCGCGATCACGTCTTCGACCTGGGACGGAAAAACGATGGTGCCGCGGACCTTGAGCATGTCGTCCGTGCGGCCGATGATCCGGCCGATGAGCGGCATGCCGCGCCGGCCGCACGGGCAATCGAAGGGCTTGTCGGCAAAGCGCACGAGATCGCGGGTCCGCCACCGCACCATCGGCGAGGCCTGCTTTTCCAAGGTCGTGATAACAATCTCGCCCACTTCGCCGGGGTTGACGGGCTTCAGGGTTTCGGGATTCAAAATTTCTGTGAGGATCGTGTCTTCATTGATGAGGTGCATCAAGTCGCGGTCGTGCGAATGCGGGCACGAGATGGCAACGACGGGGCCGCCCGCCTCGGTCGAGCCGTAGACATTGAACGCCTTGAAGCCCTCGGGCATTTCGCGTTCGAGTTCGTCGCGAAACGCCGTCGATACCGACTGCCCGCCGATGGCGGCGAAGCGGAGCTGCCAATCCTTCTTCGGGTCGATACCTTTTGCCTTGGCGATCCGCGCCAGCGTCATCAGCCAAAGCGGCGAAACCGAAGCGAAATCGTAGGCTTGATCGCGCATCCATTCGACGACGAGTTCGGCCCGGCCCGGTCCGATGGGGAAGTTGGTCGCGCCCAGATGGGCAAGTCCGACATCGAAAGCCGGCCCGCCGATCCAAAGACCGTAGCCATATCCTTGATATGCGCGATTGCCCGGCCGCAATCCGATGGCGTAAAGCTGGCGCGCGACCTGGTTCGCCATGAGGTCGTAAAGATCGCGCCGCGTGAAACCGAACATCACCGGCAATCCGGTCGTGCCGGAAGTGGCGAAAAACCGCGTCACTTGCGACGGATCCATGGTCAAGAACGGAAATGGATCGCTCCCGCGGATATCGGATTTCGACAGCGTCGGCGCCGAACTCAAGCCATCGAACGTCCGAAAGGTCGCGCGGATTCATCTTCGCTTTGCGGAAATGTTCCACCCATGCCGGACTTTGCTGCAAACGGGCGCCCAGCGCGGTGAGCTTGCGGCGCTGCAGGGCGATAATGGCGCCGCGGTCGAGGCGCTCGATGTTCGGCTGAAAATGCGTCGGCGTTGCCTGGGTCATCGCGGACTCACGCCGCACTTGCGGGAGCGGCCGGGTTTCGCGTCGCCGATACCGACGGCGCATTGCGTTTGCCGCCGGCAATGGCCTGATTGACTCCGTCGAGAATTGTTTCGCGAGCGGTGCCCGGCGTGAAGATGGCGCGAATCCCAAGCGCGCGCAGCTCGTCCTTCACCTCGGGCGTCAGCACGCCGCCGACCACGACCGAGATCGCGCCCAGCCCTTTTCTGCCGAGCGCTTCGAGAACGCGGCCCGACAACAGCACCGGCTCGCCGCCCAAGAAGCTCAATCCGATGACGTCCGGCTTAAGTTCGCCGGCCACTGCGGCAATGCGCTCCGGGGAATTGTAAAGGCCCAGGTTCGTCACTTCGTGCCCCGCGTCGGCCAGCCAGCGCGACACGGTCGTGATCCCCATGTCGTGCGCGTCGGTGCCGACTTTTGCGATAAGAATGCGAGCCATTTCAACCTTTGCTTTCTTATGTTCAACTTTCAGTACGGCACTGCGTGTCCGATAGCGTGGCGAAATGTCTCGCCGATCGCGCCGAGCGTGGCGCCGGCCTCGACGGCCGCGATCACGCTTGGCATGACGTTGGCGCCTTCGGCTGTATCGCGCCCGACTCGATCGAGCGCACGCCGTACGGCAACGTGGTCCTGCGCCGCGCGATGAGCGCGAACATATTCGACCCGCGCCTCGATCATCCCGCGATCGATCCGGAAAAACTTCATGTCGGGCGTCTTTTCCTCATCGTCCGCGAAACAATTGAGACCGACGACCGGCAAGGCGCCGGATTCCACGCGGTCGCTATGCCGGAATCGGGCATCGACAATCCGATCTTCTATCCAACGCTCTTTAAAGAGCTTTAAGTATCCGCCCTTTTCGAGCATTTGATCGATCAAGCCGAGAATGGCTTTTTCCATACAATTCGTTAATTCTTCGACGTAGTAGGAGCCGCCGAACGGATCGACCGTCTTAACGACGTTGGTTTCGTAGGCGATGATCTGCTGTGTGCGCAGCGACAAGGTGTGCGATTCCTCCGATGGCAAGGCAAAAGCCTCGTCGTAGGATGTCGTGTGGATCGATTGGCTGCCGCCGCAGACGGCCGCCAAGGTCTGGATCCCGGCACGGACGATGTTGTTGAGCGGCTGTTGCGCCGTCAGCGGCAATGCCGCGGTCTGGATCGCGGTTCGAAACCAGCACGAGCGATCTTGCTTGGCCCCATAGCGCTCGCGCAGCAAGCGCGCCCAAATGCGCCGCATGGCGCGCAGCTTGGCGACTTCCTCGAAAAAATCGATATGCGCCGCGGTAAAGAAGGCCATGCGCGGCGCAAAGGCGTCGATATCGATGCCGCGCGCCACCAATCCGTCGATATGCTGAAGCGCGACCGCGAAGGCAAAGGCTGCCTCCTCCACCGCGTTCACGCCGGTTTCGCGGATATTGTAGGCATTGATGTTGACGATGTTCCACTTCGGCAGCTCGCGTGCGCAATATTCCATGACATCGAGCCCGATTCGGTAGGTGAAATCGATTGGAAAGAAATGCGTGTTCGCCTGATAATTCGGGCCGACGAGCTGCGTGAAACCGCAATTCATGATCGTGCCGATCAGCGCGCCGGGCGCAATGCCGCGCTTGCGGGCCGCCAGCAGATAGGCCGCGACGACGAAAGCCGAAGCCGGCGGTTGGCAGATTAAAGTCGAACTCACCTTATCGAGCGGCAATCCTTCGAACAGCGCTTCCATGTCCTGCAGGGTCGCCAACGAGGTCCCCACGGTCCCTATGTCGCCCTCGGCGATCGGATGATCGGGGTCCAGCGCCAGCTTGGTCGGCACGTCGAAATCGACGTTGAGCCCGGTTTGCCCTTGTTTCAGGAGATAGACAAGCCGGGCATTGGAGTTTTTCGGCGTGCCGTAGCCCGACTGCTGCCGCCGGGTCCAAAAACGCCGCCGGTACATGTCGGGATGAATTCCGCGCGTGAACGGAAATTCGCCTGGCCTCTCGCCGCCGCCGTCCGGCGCACCATAGACCGCATCGAGCTTGAAGCCGGACGCTGTGTCGAAATCTCTCGGCCTTTCGCCGTCGAGATACGCGTCGAACAGCTTCCGTTCGCTCATCGAATGCCCTTGTGTGAATGTCCGCGGCTATAGCCGGGCGCAAGGTAGCAAGCCGCGAAGGCATGTCAACTGCGGCGACATTGGACCGTTGCGACCGCGCGGGAAACTGCAATTCTCCGCGCCGCGTTGACATGTGCCGCGCAATCCGGCTGATTGTCCGGCGGAATTGCGGACGGGCAATGACTGAAATCGCCATCGCGGCGCGCGCCGTGTCCAAACGCTTTGGCGCGACCGAAGCGCTCCGGCAAGCGACAATCGAAGTGGGCGCGGGCAAGATCGTCGGCCTTGTCGGCGAGAATGGCGCCGGCAAATCGACGTTGATTCGTATCCTCGGCGGCGTGCATCGTCCGGATTCCGGCGATCTCGAATTGTTCGGGCGCCTGGTGCGGTTTCGCGATCCGCAGCACGCCATCGATGCCGGCATCGCCACCATTCCCCAGGATTTGCGCATCGCGCCCGCGCTTTCGATTGCCGAGAACGTCCTGCTCGGCGCTTTGCCATGGCGGCGCTGGGCCGGCGCGCTGCCGGTGCTCGACCGGCGCGCGCTCGCCGACCGGAGTCGAAAAATCCTTCTCTCGCTGGGCCTCGATGTCGATCCGGCGCGGCGGGCCGGCGCCCTCGGCCATGCCGAAAGGCAACTTGTCGCCATTGCCCGTGCGCTCAGCCGCGACGCGCGCATTCTTATACTCGATGAACCGACCGCGTCATTGGAAGACCGCGAAGTCGAACGCTTGTTTTCCATTTTGCGATCGCTGCGGGATCGCGGCGTTGCGATCGTGTATGTGTCCCACCGGCTCGACGAGCTCGACCGCATTGCCGACCGCTGCGTCGTCATGCGGGACGGACAGGTCGTGGCGAATTTGGCGCGGAGCGCGTTCGAGCGCGGCATCATCGTCGGCCACATGACCGGCCGGATGATCGCCGAACAGGCGCGCGGAGCCGCTGTCGCGGCCGGTGCGCCGATCTTGGAAACGGCGGTTGCCGGCGAGCGTCTTTCGCTGTGCAGCCGGGAGATTGTCGGCCTCGCCGGATTGCTCGGAAGCGGTGCCGGCGGCTTGCTGCGCCAACTCTTCGGCGCCGCGCCGCCGGCGCTTGACTCCGTTCTTCATGGCCGCTCCATCGCGATCCGTTCGCCTGGCGACGCCGTCGGCCGCCGTATCGCGCTGGTGTCGGGCGAACGCCAGCTCAGCCTGATTGCGGGGATGTCGGTGCGCGACAATATCGTGCTGCCGCATCTCGCCCTGTTTCGGTCGCGTTACGGCCGCAACGAGCGGGCCATCGATGCCGCTGTGTCGCGTTTGGTCGAACTCGTCGATATCAGGCCGCCGGATGGGCGCCGGCCGGTGCGCGAATTGTCCGGCGGCAACCAGCAAAAGGTCATCTTCGCCCGTTGGCTGTTGAGCCAGTTCGACGTGCTGCTGCTCGACGAACCGACCCAGGGCATCGACGTTGCCGCCAAGGTGCAAATTCATCGCCTCATTCTCGAATTCGCCGGCAAAGGCGGCAGCGTCTTGCTGTCGACGTCCGACATGATCGAGCTGACCGCGCTCGCCGACCGAATTTACGCGATGCGCCGGGGCCGGTTGAACGGGCAATTGCGGCGCGACGGTGCCTTCGACGAATCCGCGATGCGCCAGATGCTCGCCGGGGCCCAAGCGTGACCACGAGCGCGGCGGTACAAACCAAAGTTCGACGGTTCTTGCGCGGACAAATACCGACCGCGGCGCTCATCGTGCTTTGCCTATTTTCCGCTGCCCTGTCGAACCGCTTTCTCACTCAGACGAATCTGACGAACGTACTCATGCAGGCTTCGGTTCTCGCGGTTCTGACGATCGGCATGACCTATGTCGTGATCAGCGGTGGCTTCGATCTTTCGGCCGGCTCGGTGATTGCGCTGTCGGGCTGCGTGGCGGCCGCGGTCATGCTTGAGATCGGCATCGCGGCCGGTGTCGCAAGCGGCATCGCCGTTGGAGCGCTGGTCGGCCTGGTTAACGGCCTGATTGTCACGCGGCTCCGGGTCAATCCGTTCATCGCCACGCTGGCAACCATGGTTCTGGTGCGCGGCGTCGTCTTGCTGATGACCGAGAGCGCGCCGATCACGGGCGACAGCGGCCTTCCGGATTCATTTGTCCGCTTCGGCATCGAGCGTCTGTTCGACATCCCCTATCTCGTCTGGACGGCGCTGTTGCTGTTCGTCGTCTTCACCTGGCTGTTGCACGCCACACCCTATGGCACGCGCTTGTTCGCGACCGGCGGAAATCGCGAGGCGGCCTATTTGTCGGGCGTTGCGGTCGATCGCATCGTCGCTTCCGCCTATGTGTGGTGCGGCGCGCTCGGCGGCATCGCCGGCGTGATGCTGGCCTCGCGGCTTCAGTCGGGTCAGCCGACGGCAGGCGAGTTCTACGAGCTCACCGCGATTGCCGCCGTGGTGCTCGGCGGCGCCGCGCTGCACGGCGGCGAAGGCAAGCTCTACAAGAGCATGATCGGCGTACTGATCATGACGGTCTTGTCGAACAGCCTGAATTTGATGAATGTGGGATCTTACTGGCAACGCGTCGTCATCGGGGTCGTCATCGTGGCGGCCGCCGCGGCAGACCAATTTCGCGCTCGGCGTTAAGCGGGCAAAAGAGGGAGACAAGCATGATCGATCGTCGCAAGGCCATGGGATTGATGGCGGGCGCGCTGCTGGCGGCGGGCGCCGTCCCGGCTGGGGCGCAGACCAAGGAAGTTACCATCGGCGTCGCTCTCGCATCGGACACGAATCCGTTTTACATCGCGATGAAGCGCGGCATCGAGGCGCGCGCCAAGGAACTCGGCTGGAAAGTGCGCACCGTCACGGCCAATGAGGTCGTGGCGCAACAGGTCAACGGCATCCAAGACCTGATCGCGAGCAAGGTCGATGGCATCCTGGTTTCACCGATCGACGCGGTTGCCGTGGGCGCCGCCTATGAGGCCGCGGCCAAGGCGAAAATCCCGATCATCTCGATCGCGCGCCACGCCGCCTCGCCGCATCAATCGACCTTCGTCGCCATGGACGAAAAGCAGATCGGGCGCGAGATCGGCCAATGGATGGTCAAGAAGCTCGACGGCAAAGGCAAGATCGCCATGGTCAGCGGGCCGCAGGGCGCCGCAACTTTCCGCAATCTCGCCGAGGGTTTCGAGGACGTCATCAAGGCGACGCCGGGAATTGCGGTTGTTTACAAGAAGGAGTCGGCGCTGACGCGCGAGCAAGGCCTCAAGCACGGCGAGGATATACTCGTGGCGCATCCGGACATTGCCGGCATCTATGGCGGCAACGACGATCTCGCCATGGGCGCGGCCACGGCCATCGGCGCGGCGGGAAAAAAAGGAAAAATCGTCGTCACCGGCTTGAACGGAATTCCGCCGGCGATGCGCATGGTGAAAAGCGGCGATATCCATCTGACGGTGTCGCTGAACCCGCTCGAATGGGGCAAGCTCGGGGTCGATACGATGGCCGGCTTCCTCAAGGGCGAGAAGGCCAGCGATCGGGTGCATGTCAAGCATTTGCTCGTCGACGCCGGAAATGTCGACGCGGTCCTGGCCCGGATGCAGTGACGCCTGAGCCGCGTCAACGCGCGGCGAGCAGATAGTCCGCGATTTCCGCGAATCCGTCGCCGCCCCGCCGGCGCGCGACATAGGCCGGCTCGGCAGCGATACGGCCCATAAAATCCAGGACGTTTGCGACGCCGACGGCATTTGGAAAATAGCCGAACATGGGCGCATCGTTCGGCGAATCGCCGACGTAAACGACCCGGTCTTTGATTCGTTCGAGGTCGCGGCCAAATTCTTCTTGGACGAGGCGCCGGCTCATCGAGAGCTTGTCCCAAGTGCCGTACCAGATATTGACGTGGATCGAGCTGACCTTCGCCATGGCGCCGGCGCGGCGCGCGATTTCGGCAATCCGTTCGGCCTTGGCAAAACTCAAGGGGCGAACGTCTTCGCGGAAATCGATGGCGAGATCGAAGGCGCGGTAATCTTGATCCGCTGAAATGGCCGACCCCGGCACCTGGCTGAGAATGCGCGAGCCGAGCCGTTCGAGCCGCCGGCGCGTTTTGCCGATCTCCGCGGTCGGCAAGGAATAGCGCCGGATCATCCGCGACCGTTTTTTGTCGTAATGAAAATAGAGCGCGCCGTTTTCGCCGACGACGCCATCGACCGGCCATTGCCGAGCGATCAAGTCGCACCAGCCGGCGGGCCGCCCGGTGACCGGAATGACCAGCAGCCCCGCGCGTTGAAGCCTTTCCATCGCGGCATAGGCAGCCGACCCCAGGCGCCCGTCGTCGGTCAGCGTGTCGTCGATATCGGTCAAAACCGCGAGCACGCGGCGGCGCGCCGGCCGCGGCATCTGGCGCAAGGGCTTCATGTTCGCTGGCTCCCAACCTCGCCCGCGTGCTGCCACAGTTGCGGGTCAAAGACAATGACAGCCAACAACGCAACCGCATGCCGACGAAACAGCGCCGAGCCAATTCCTCCGCCTCCGTGCCCCGCCGCTTGCTGCGCTGGCTTGGGCGCGGCGTTACCGCCTTTGTCGCCGTCGTCATGCTCGGCTCCGCCTATTTGGCGCTGGTTCCGACCCGGTTGGTCGAAACGGTGCTCATCATGATGGATGTCGCCGCCGGCCAGTCGTCCACGCCTTTGAAACAGCGCACGGCCGTGCCGCGCTTCGAGCGCGTGATCTACGATATTGGCGACAAGACGCATCGCGCATTGCTGGTGCATCCCGCCGAACTCGACGCCGCTTGCGGCTGTCGTTCTCGTGCCGGGCGCGGTGCCGGATGGCCCCGACGATCCGCGCCTGCAAGCCTTTGCCGGCACCCTCGCCCGCGCCCGTTTCCTGGTCCTCATTCCCGATTCGCCGTCGATGCGCCAATTGCTGCTTTCGCCCGAGGATGCGAACACCGTCGCCGACGCGGTGCTCTATCTCGACAAGCGCCGCGCGCAGGCGCGTTTCGGTCGCATCGGCATCAGCGCCGTGTCCTACGCCGTCGGACCGAGCGTCATCGCCGCGCTGCGCTCCGACGTGCGCGACAAGGTCGATTTCGTCTTCGCCATCGGCGGCTATTACAGCATGGTCGATGCGCTTCGCTACTTGACGACCGGATATTTCCGCGCGCCGGGAGACGGGCGCGAGACGCCGTGGCGCGAGGGCAAGCCGGATTTCGTTATGATCTGGCGATTCATCTTATACAACGCGATACTGATCCAGCCGCCGCGCGATCAAGTGGCCCTGATGGCGCTGGCACAAGTCAAGATGCGCAATCTTGATGCCAATCCCAACCCTTTCCTCGAAAATATCGGCGACGAGGCCGCGTCCGTCTACGCCCTGGCGTCGAATGGCAATCCGGACCGCGTCGAGCGCCTGATCGCGGGACTGCCGGCGAAGCTGCGCGACGGCATGCGCGGATTGGACCTCGCGACGCGCGATCTGAGCGTGCTCAAGGCTCGCCTGATCCTTGTCCACGGCCGCGACGATCGCATCATACCGCCCGGCGAAAGCATCCGCTTGGCGGGCGCGGCGCCGCCCGGCCGGGTCCGGCTTTATTTGCTCGACGCCCTGGTGCACGCGCAGCTTGGTCCGCTAGCGGTTCCCGATCTCATCCGCATGTGGCGCGCGACCTCGGCTTTGCTCGACGAACGCGACGGCCGATAGTCGCCGGCGAGACTATCCCCAGCGCCAGAAGTCCTGGCCTTCGGCCAAGAGCGAGCGCGACAGCACCATTTTGTGCACTTCGGATGCGCCGTCGACCAAACGCGCCTGACGCGCGTAGCGATACATCCATTCCAACAGCGTATCCTTGGAATAGCCTTTCGCGCCCATGAGCTGGATCGCGGTATCGATGCATTTGTGCAGCAACTCGGATACCGCGACTTTGGCGATCGAGACTTCCTTGCGCGCGAAGTCGCCCTGATCGAGTTTCCAGGCGGCGTGCATCGTCAGCAAGCGGCCGATCTGGATTTCCATCGCCGCCTCGCCGAGCATCCATTGCACGCCTTCGTGCTCGGCGAGCGTCGTGCCGAAGCTCTTGCGCTCGCGCACATGGTCCGAGCAGATGGCAAGCGCGCGCTTCGCCATGCCGAGCCAGCGCATGCAATGGGTGAGGCGCGCGGTGCCGAGCCGGATTTGCGTCGCTTTCAAGCCGTCGCCGACCGCCATCAAGCGATTGCCGTCGGGAACAACCAGCTCGTTGAAAATCAGCTCGCAATGGCCGCCGTGTTCTTCCGGACCCATGATGCCGATGCGGCGCTTGATTTCCCAACCCGGATCGTTGCGGTCGAACAGGAAGGCGGTCAGGCCCTTGCTCGGATGGTCCGAGGTGCGCGCGACAAGAATGAAATGCTGCGCTTCGCCGGCGCCGGTGATGAACCACTTGTGGCCCTGGATCACCCATTTGTCGCCCTTCTGCGTCGCGCGCGTCAGCATCATGCCGGCCGGATCGGAGCCGGCGCCGGGCTGCGGCTCGGTCATGACGAAGGAGGAGCGGACCTTGCCGTCGATGATCGGCTGCAGCCAGCGCTCCTTCTGCGCCTCGGTCGCGACGCGGTTGAGCAAGATCATATTGCCGTCGTCGGGCGCCGCGCAGTTGAAGGCGACGGGTCCGAAAATCGAGCGGCCCGCCTCCTCGTAGCACGCGGCCATGCCGACCACGGGCAAGCCCTGCCCGCCCCGCGCCTTCGGCATGGCGAAGGACCACAGCCCGGCGGCCCTGGCCTTGGCGCGCAGCGGCTTCAATGCCGCGTCGGCGATGTTCTCATGGGCATCGTAGGATGCGGACCGCGATTCGAGCGGAATGACGTGCTCGTCGAGGAAGGCGCGGATGCGCTTGCAGTAATCGTCGATTTCCGGCGCGAGGCGAAAGTCCATTGTCCAGTCCCTGTCAAACCGAAGCGACCGAGAGTCCGCCGTCGATTTCGACGACGGCGCCGGTCATATAGGCGGAACGATCCGACGCCAGCAGGATCAGCATCGGCGTCAGCTCGTCGATCGAGCCGAAGCGGCGCTGCGGAATCCGGTTCTTCAAGCCCGTCGCCGGCCTCCGAAGTGAGGAATTTCCGGTTGATGTCGGTCAGGAAATAGCCCGGCGCGAGCGCGTTGACGCGGATGTCGTAACGCGCCAATTCGGTGGCCATCGATTTGGTGAGCTGGATGAGCCCGGCTTTCGATGCGCAATATTCATGCACCTGGGACGAAACCCGCGCATAGCCGAGAATCGACGCGATATTGACGATGCTGCCCGGTTGCTTCAGCGCCGCCAGGCGCTTGGCGAATTCGAACGACAACATCCAGGCGCCCTTGAGGTTCGTGTCGAGCACCGTGTCCCAGTCCGCCTCGGTGTGCTCGAAAATCGGCTTGCGCGCCACGACGCCGGAATTGTTGACCAGGACATTGACCGTCCCCAAAGCGGCCTCGGCCGCGGCGAGTCCAGCGCGGACACTGGCGGCGTCGGTCACGTCCATGGCGACGGAAGCGGCCTTGCCGCCGGCGCCCGCGATTTCGCGCTGCACGGCGTCGAGCTTGTCCATGCGGCGCCCGGCCAGCGCGACCTTCGCGCCGCAGGACGCCAGCGCCATGGCAAAGCCGCCGCCCAAGCCGCCCGACGCACCCGTGACCAGCGCAACTTTGCCTTCGAGATCGAATGTCAGCGACATGGCATCCTCGACGATTTTACGATTGCTAGGCCCATGCTTGCCGCCGGTCAATGCGGCGTGCGCCGCGAATTGCGATTGGCTGCAATGCGCGTTTTGCGTTAGAGTTGAACCATGTTCAAGATCGCGATCGACATCGTCTCCGACGCCATTTGCCCCTGGTGCTACATCGGCAAGCGCCGCCTCGAGCGCGCGCTCGCCGCCGCGCCCAAGGATATCGAAACCGTCATCGGCTGGCGGCCGTTCCAGCTCAATCCCGACATGCCACCCGAGGGCATGGACCGGCGCCGCTATCTCGCCGAAAAATTCGGCGGCGAGGCGCGCGCGGACAAGGTCTATCAGAACGTCATCGATGTCGGCGCCGCCGAAGGCATTGCTTTCGATTTCAAGGCCATCCGGCAGACGCCGAATACGATCGACGCCCACCGCCTGATCGAACGCGCCACCGCGGCCGGCAAACAGGACGCAATGGTCGAACGCCTGTTCCGCGCTTACTTTCTCGAAGGCCGCAATCTCTCGGATCGCGCCACGCTCGTCGCCATGGCAGTCGAAGCCGGTCTGCCCGAGGACGCGACGCAGCGCTTTCTCGAAAGCCGCGACTTGGTCGAGCGCATCGAATCCGAAGACGCGATGGCGCGGCGCATGGGCATCCAGGGCGTGCCCTGCTTCATTTTCGACCGGAAATACGCCGTATCCGGCGCCCAGGAGCCGGACGTGTTCCTTGAAGTCTTCGAAACGCTGCGCCGCGAAAGTGCCGCAGCCGCCTCATCGGCCGGCGCCGAATAGCGTCTATTCCAAAAATCCGATGTGGACCAGCAGGGTGTAGGCGTTTACGAGCAGAAAGATTCCGAGCACGCTCAGGCCATAACTGACGAACAGCAGAATCGTCGATCCGGTTACCAGGCTGACCGAGGCCAGGACAATCGCGATCTGAAGGAAGGCTTGGCTGTAGTCGAAATAGGGATCTTTCGCCTGCGCTTTGTTGCGAACTTCCTCATGGCGCTTGGCCTTGGCCGCGATTTCTTTTTTTCCGTCGCCGGCCTGCGGATCGCTCTCGTAGCGCGCGACCGTAGCGCGATGCTTGGCGATCACATCCTGCACCTGCTTCTTGACTTCGGGCGGCATGTCGGGGCGCGTCGCAACCAAAACGGTAAGCTCGTCGGCGGCCAGTGAAACCGACGTCTGCCGGATATTCTTGGCTTGGAAGAAGGCCCAATAATTCGAGGCCTCGATATTGTTGTTGATCATGTCCTTCGTCGCGTTGCTGCCGCCGAGCGCGGCAACGGCCAGGAGCACGGCGAGAATCGAAATGAAAACGGCAACCAATTGATTCCGCCTTTTGTAGCCGTCGCCTTCCGCGTTTTTGATTTCTTCCGTGATATCTTCCGGCTTAAAGGCCATATCGTCTCGCTTTTCGTTTTTTTAATGAGTTGGCTCGCGGCGATCCTAGTGAGCCGCCGCGCCTCGGCAATAGCCGATTTCACGCGGCTATGGCAGCCAGCTTGCGCATCAAATGTTGCACACCCTTGACACGGGCCGCGTCGTCGCGCCAGTCGCGGCGGTAGACGAGCCTATGGTCGGGCCTGAGCTTGACGGTCCCGGCCTCGGCGGCCACGAAGCGCACCAGCTTTTCCGGATGGGCGAATTTGTTCTCGTGAAAGCTGACCACGGCGCCCTTCGGTCCGGCCTCGATCTTCTCGACCCCGGCTTTGAGGCAAAGCCGCTTCAAGCCGATAATGTCGAGCAGGTTCCGCACCTCGTCAGGCAAGGCGCCGAACCGATCGACAAGCTCGGCGGCGAAGCTGTCGATATCGGCTTCATCGATAAGATCGGCGAGCCGGCGATAGAGTCCGAGGCGAATGCCCAGGTCGCTGACATAAGCCTCTGGGATCAAGACGGGCGTTCCGACCGAAATCTGCGGCGTCCAGCGGCCATCGGGCTGTGCCGCGCCGCCTTGACCGGATTCGCGCGCCGAGCTGACCGCGTCTTCCAGCATCTGCTGATAAAGCTCGATGCCGACCTCGCGGACATGGCCCGATTGCTCCTCGCCAAGGAGATTGCCGGCGCCGCGTATATCCATGTCGTGGCTCGCGAGCTGAAAACCGGCCCCGAGCGTGTCGAGCGTTTGCATCACTTCAAGGCGGCGCATCGCAGTTTCGGTGAGAGCCTGGTTCGGCGGCAAGGTCAGATAGGCATAAGCGCGCAGCTTCGAGCGGCCGACCCGGCCGCGGAGCTGATAAAGCTGCGCCAGGCCGAAACGATCGGCCCGGTGGATGATGATGGTGTTGACCGATGGGATATCGAGCCCGGATTCGACGATGTTGGTCGAGATCAAGATTTGAAATTGATGCTCGTAGAAGCGCGACATGACGCCTTCGAGTTCGCTCGGCGGCATCTGGCCGTGCGCGACTTGCACTTTGGCATCGGGCGCAAGCTCGCGAATCTGTTCGGCCACGCCGGTTAGATCCTCAATTCGCGGGCAGACATAGAATACCTGTCCGCCGCGGAACAATTCGCGATGGAGCGCCTCGCGGATGACGACGGGATCGTAGGGCAGGACGAAGGTCCGCACGGCGAGGCGGTCGATCGGCGGCGTCGTGATGAGACTGAGGTCGCGCACGCCCGAGAGCGCCATTTGCAGGGTGCGCGGAATCGGCGTCGCGGTCAGCGTCAGCACATGCACGTCGGCGCAAAGCTCTTTCAGTTTCTCTTTCTGCCCCACGCCGAAATGCTGCTCCTCGTCGACGATGACCAGGCCCAGGCGCTTGAATTGAACACTCTTGCCCAGGAGCGCGTGCGTGCCGACGACAATGTCGACCTCGCCGGCCGCGAGCGCGCGCTTGGTCTCGGCCGCTTCCTTGCTCGATACAAGCCGCGAAAGCTGGCCGACGACGACCGGTAGACCCTGGAAGCGATCGCGGAACGTGGCGCTGTGCTGCCGGGCCAGCAGCGTCGTCGGCCCGATGACGGCCGCTTGTTTTCCGGCCATGACGGCAACGAGCGCGGCACGCAGCGCCACTTCGGTCTTGCCGAAACCGACGTCGCCGCAAATCAGCCTGTCCATCGGCCGGCCGGCCGCGAGATCGTGCAGGACTTCCTCGATCGCGCGCTGCTGATCCTCGGTTTCGGCATAGGGAAAACGCGCGGCGAATTCCTCGTAAACGCCCGGCGGCGCCTCAAGCACCGCGCCGGGCCTGAGCTGGCGCAGCGCCGCGAGCGCGATCAGTTTGTCGGCGATCTCGCGGATACGCTGCTTGATGCGCGATTTGCGCTGCTGCCAGCCGGCGCCGCCCAGCTTGTCGAGCTGGGCCGTCGCCTCGTCCGAGCCGTAGCGCGATATCAGCTCGATGTTCTCCACCGGGAGAAAGAGCTTGTCGCCGCCGGCATAGACGATGCGCAAGCAATCGTGCGGCGCGCCCGCCACCGAAAGGGTTTCGAGGCCGTCATAGCGTCCGATGCCGTGATCTTCGTGCACGACGAGGTCGCCCGCCTGCAGCGACGAAAGTTCGGTGATGAACGCCTCGGAGCGCCGCCGTCGCTTCGGCCGGCGCACCAGCCGGTCGCCGAGAATGTCCTGTTCGGTGACGATCGCGATGCCGTCGTTGGCGATGCCGCGTTCGAGCGCCAATTCGCAAATCGCCATGCTGCGCGGCGGCAACGACAGGGCCGTCGCCCAATCGGCCGCCTCCGCGACTTCGTCGACTTTGTGTTCGCGGAACAGATCGGCCAGGCGGCTGCGCGAACCCGCGGTGAAGGCCGCAATCACCGTTCGCGTGCCCTGCCGCTGAAGCTGCTTCAGCGTTGCGGCGACGGCGTCGAAAAGATTGATATCGGTTCGCTTGCGTGCCTCGGTAAAATCCGGGGCAAGGCGGAAGCCGGCATCGACGACGCCCGTGGCGGCCTCGGCGGCCGAAAAGGGCGAAAATGCCGCCACGCGCCGCTCGGACAAAAAGCGGCGCCAATCGGCCAGAGACAGAAAATGGCTGCCCGCCGGCACCGGCCGGTAGGCGAATTCGCCGGTGTCGCCCGGCTTGTTTTTCTTGGCCATGCCGAGCCGAGCCGCGTGATATTCCTCGATTTGCTCGATTCGCGCCGCGACCGCTTCGTCGGCTTGGTGATCGAGCGTCAGCGCCGCGCCGGGCAGGTAATGGAACAGCGTTTCGAGGCCGTCGAAGAACAGCGGCAGCCAATGTTCCATGCCGGTAAATCGCTGCCCGGCGCTGACCGCCTCGTAGAGCGTATCGCCGCGCCAGCTCTGCGGATTGGCGCTCCGATAGCTCTCGCGAAAGCGGCTGATCCTTTCGTCGTCGAGCACGAGTTCCGACACCGGCGCGATTTCGAGCCCGTCGCGCGTCCCGGCCGAGGTTTGGGCAACAGGGTCGAAGACGCGAATCGCCTCCAAGCTATCGCCGAAAAAATCCAACCGGAACGGCTCCGCGCTGCCGGGCGGAAACAGGTCGATGAGGCCGCCACGAATGGCGAACTCGCCGGGTTCGCGCACGGTGCCGACCCGGGAAAAGCCGCGGCGCGCAAGGTAGGATAAGAGATCGTCGGTCGCGATCCTGTCGCCCTTGCGCAAAGCGAGCGTCGTTTCCGCAAAGGCGCCGCGCGGCGGCACGCGTTGCAGGATGGCCGCCACCGTCGTGATCGCGATTCGATCGCCGCCGCCCTGCCCGTCGCGGCTGAAACGCGCCAGGAAGCTGGCGCGCTCGGCCATGATTTCGGGATTGGGCGAGACCCGGTCGTAGGGCAACGTGTCCCAGGCCGGGAATGTCGAAATCTCGATGCCGGGCGCGAAAAACCGCAGATGGTCGATCAGCCGCGCCATCCGCGCATCATCGCGGGCGACATGGAGAATGCTGTGCCCGGCCGCCGCCCAGGCGCCTAGCAACAGTGCGTCCGCGCCTTCGGGCGCGCCGGCAACGATGCCGGATTTGGGGAAAGGAATGACCGACATTGCGCCGCTATCGCCGGCGCCGGCCGGCATGGAAGGCGACAATGCGTCCGAGCACGAAATGCGGAACCGTGGCCGGCGCGGATTCGCGGCCGAGAATCCATTCATACAAATCCGGCTCGGGCTGATCGAGGAGGATCTGGTACTCGGCCAGCTCCGCGTCGCTGAAATCGTCCAGGCAAGAATCGGCGAAGGGCCCGAGCAGCAGGTCCAGCTCTTTCGTTCCGCGATGCCAGGAACGGAACTTCAGGCGCTTGCGCAAATTCTGGCGCGCATCATGGCCGGCGGAGGTCGATGTCACGATGGATCATGCCTTGGCTGGAGCGGCGTTTCCTATAGTCTGGCCGCGCAGCCATTGCCAGCCTCCGATTTCACGATGCGACCGCCAATCCTGTTTCCCCTGTTCGCGCCGCTCACCCGATTGCCGGGGATCGGACCGCAACTGGCCAAGCTGTTGACGCGCCTCGTCGGCGACAGGATCGTCCATTTGTTGTGGCACTTGCCGACCGGCATCGTCGATCGCCGGCATTCTCCCAATGTCGCCGAGGCACAGCCGGGCGAAATCGCGACTTTGGCGGTCAAGGTCCAAACCCACGAGCTTGGCAATAACCGAAGGCCGACGCGGATCGTTTGCGGGGACAATACGGGGTTCATCACCGTCGTGCTGTTCAATGCCAAGCAGGCTCAGGTCGAAAAACACTATCCGATCGGCGAAACCCGTATCATCAGCGGCAAAGTCGAGGAATATTCCGGCGGCCGACAGATGGTCCACCCGGATTACGTGGTGACCCTGGCCGAACGGGACGCGCTGGCCGCCGTCGAGCCGATCTATCCGATGACCGAAGGCTTGCCGCGCAAGGTGCTGCGCAAAGCCATGGCTGGAGCGCTTAGCCTCTTGCCCAACCTGCCCGAATGGGCCGATCCGCACCTGGTCCGGGCGAGGAACTGGCCGGATTGGCGCTCCGCGCTCCGGGCCGCCCACGCGCCAACGGCTTTTGCCGATCTTTCGCCGTTGACGCCGCCCCGTCTTCGCCTGGCCTATGATGAATTGCTCGCGGGACAGGTGGCCCTCCGGCTTGTGCGGGCGCAGCAACAGACCCTGCGCGGACGCCCGCTCAAACTGACCGGTGAGTTGCGCCGCAAGGCGATCGCCGCCCTGCCCTTCGCGCTCACGGGCGCGCAGCAGCGCGCCATTGCCGAGATCGACGCCGACATGGCGTCGGACAAGCGCATGCTCCGCATGCTGCAAGGCGATGTCGGCAGCGGCAAGACCGTCGTCGCCTTTCTCGCCATGCTCAACGCCGTCGAAGCGGGCGCCCAGGCCGCGCTCATGGCGCCGACCGAGATCTTGGCCCGACAGCATCATGAGACGATCGCCAAACTGGCGCCGGCCGCCGGTGCGCGTGTAGCGCTGCTGACTGGGCGCGACGGCGGAAAGGCGCGCGAATCCCTGCTGGCGCACCTCGCCGCCGGCGAGATCGATATCTTGATCGGAACCCATGCGCTGATCTCCGACGACGTCGATTATCGCGATCTCGGCTTTGCCGTAATCGACGAGCAGCACCGCTTCGGCGTACATCAGCGCTTGGCGCTTTCGGCCAAGGGCGAGCGCGCCGATATCCTCGTGATGACGGCGACGCCGATCCCACGCACCCTGCTGCTGGCGCATTACGGCGATCTCGAATGCTCGCGTCTCGACGAGAAGCCGGCCAACCGCAGGCCGATCGACACCCGCGTCGTGCCCATCGAGCGGATCGAGGAAATCTATCCGGCCTTGCATCGAGCCATGGCGCAGGGCGCGCGCACCTATTGGGTATGCCCCGTGATCGAGGAATCGGAAACCGCCGACCTCGCCGCCGCGACCGCGCGGCACCGCGTGCTCGATGACCGGTTCGCCGGCCGTGTCGGCCTGGTGCATGGCCGGCTCGCGACCAAGGCGCGCGACGAAACGATGCGCCGCTTTGCCGCCGGCGAGATCGATATTCTGGTCGCCACGACCGTGATCGAGGTCGGCGTCGACGTCCCCGAAGCGACGGTCATGGTGGTCGAGCACGCCGAGCGCTTCGGCCTCGCGCAATTGCACCAGCTCCGCGGCCGCATCGGGCGGAGCGAGCGCCCGTCCACCTGTCTCCTGCTCTATCAGGCGCCGCTCGGCGAGGCGGCCAAGGCGCGTCTCGCCATGTTGCGCGAGACCGACGATGGTTTCCGCATCGCCGAGGAGGACTTGCGGCTGCGTGGCGGCGGCGACGCCTTGGGCGCGCGCCAAAGCGGCATGCCGGAGTTCCGCCTGGCCGATCTCGCGGTCCAAGCGGAACTGTTGCCGGCGGCGCGCGACGATGCGAAGCTTTTGCTCGACAAGGATCCGACCCTCGCCAGTTCGCGCGGCCAAGCCGTGCGTACGTTGCTTTACTTGTTCGATCGCGACGAAGGTGTCCGCTTGCTGCGCTCAGGCTGAAGGCGGCGCTAATCCGTGGCGATCAGGCCGTCGAGCGCGACGACGCCCTCGCCTTCGGCCTTGACGAGCAGCGGATTGATCTCCGCCGACTCGACGCGCGGCGAGGCAACCAGGGCAAACGACGAAAACGCCATGATCGCCGTCGCCAAAGCCTCAAGATCGCCGCGCCGGCGGTTGCGGTAGCCGCGAATCCCGGCCAGGCCCTTGACTTCGTCGATCATGGCGAACGCCGTCGGGCGATCGATCGGCGCCAAGCGAACCGCCTTGTCCGCGTAAATTTCCGTCATCACGCCGCCCATGGCGAGCGTGACGACCGGGCCGGCCTCGGCGTCGCGATGAAATCCCAGAAACACCTCAGCAAGGCCCGTTTCGCGGCGCGCGATCATGACGCCGTCGAGAAAGGCGTCCGGATTGGCCGCCTGCGCGCGCTGCGTAACGGTTTCGACCGCCAGCCGCACGCCGGTGATGGTTTCGAGATCGAGCACGACGCCGCCGAAATCGCTGCGATGCGTCAGGTCGGGCGACAGAAGCTTGACCACATAGGGCGGCGGAAAGGGCAGCGCGCTCGGCACCGGATTGCCATTGCGCAGCCACAGCATGGTCGGAATCGGAATGCCCAGCAGCTTGAATATCTGTACCGATTGGGCTTCGTGGAGCACACGGTTAGCGGTGCGCGGGCGCCAATTGTCGCTGTCGATCCCAAGCAGAGTCGGCGCCGCCGGTGCGCGCCACTGCAGGAAAGCGCGAAGGCCGTCGGCGGCCGCTTCCGGGGTGCGAAATGCCGCAATGCCGGCTTTGGCGAGCAGGCTCAAGGCCACGGGCGCATCGGGCACGACGAAAGCCGCGAGCGGTTTATCGCTAAGGCCGGCCGCCTCGACGATCGGTTCGATTGCGCGCCGCGGCTCGAACTGCGCGGAAGCGCCGACCACGGCCAGCACGACATCGTTGTTCGGCGCCTGCAGCGCTTCGCGCAGCACGGCGCGCATCGTCTCGGGCGCGGTTCCTGCCAGGGTCACATCGATCAGCGGGCCGGGCCGCAAGCGAATATTCTGGCTGGCAAGGCGCGTCTGGGCCAGGTCGTCGAGCGGCTCCACCGGAATGCAAGCCTGACCCAGACGATCGGCAACGATCGCGCCGCCCCCGCCCGTGGTCGTGACAACGGCAGTCGCGCGTCCGGCTGCGGGGCGCCGGCGGGTAAGCAGCGGCGGCAATTCGAACAGCGTTTCCAGCTGATCGACGCGCAGCATGCCGTGGGCGCGGAAAAAAGCATCGGCCGCGGCGTCGCCGCCGGCGATCGCGCCGGTGTGCATGAGCGCCGCTTCCTGGCCGACACGGGAGCGGCCCAATTTGTAGACGACTATCGACTTGCCATGGGCGTGGGCCTTGGCCGCGAAGCGTGCCAATTCGGTGGTGTGCCGCAAGGTTTCGAGAAAGAGCACGAATGCGTCGATGCTCGAATCCTCGGCGGCCGCGGCGCCGATCTCGCCGATGCTGAGGTCGGCCTCGTTACCCACCGACACGATTGCGGCAAAACCGATATCCCGCGCCGCGGCGCGCGAAAACATCGTGCCGATAACGTTGCCGCTCTGCGACAGCAGCATGGTGCGGCCGACCGGAATTTCATACGCTTGGAACGCGGCATTGGCGGTCAAGATCAAATGGGTTTCGGGAACGATAACACCGAGCGAATTCGGGCCCAGGATGCGCATCCCGTAGCCGCGCGCGAGTTCGGCGAGCCGGGCCTGCGCCACCGCACCGTCCGGTCCGGCATCGGCAAATCCGTCGGCGAGCAGAGTCGCGACGGAAATCCCCGCCTTTCCGCATGCCTCGACAGCATCGTGCAACCCGCTCTGCCCTACCATGATAAAAGCATGGTCGACTTTTTCCGGCAGCGCCGCCAGGTCGCGCCAGGCCTTGACGCCTTGCACACTGTCCCGTGTGCGGTCGATCGGGTAGATCGTTCCGGCGAACTTGTGCTGTAAGAGATAGCGCAGCGGGCGCGCGGCAATGTCCGCCGAACCCTCCGACGCGCCAATCAACGCAATGTTCGAAGGGTGCAGCAATGCATCGTGAATACTGGCTTGCGGTTGACGCGCGTCCATCACGGCGTCACCGACCAAGGGTGCATTCTATTGTCGAACGCCCAGTCCATGGCCAATTTTTAGCTGCTTTTTGTAAAAATTTCCAAGAATTGAATGAATAATGGCTAAGGTTAACGAATGTTAAGAAAATCTAGCAGCGGCGTGGGCGGAAGCGCAAAATCCTGAATGCGGTATAATCATTTGTAAGATAACAATATTTTGTCGTTTTCTGCGTACTTACCTCGGATTTATTTATTTGGCTCCCATTCCAGCAAAGAAACAACAAGCCGATTGAGCACGACAACCAATCCCGCGGATCGCTGTGCATCCAATACTTCCGGGTGCGCCTCATCGAGATAGGCACGCGTTGCCATTTCAAGCTGCAGCGCATGGACGCCGGCCCTCGGATCGCCATAGTGCCGGGTGATGTAGCCGCCCTTGAACCGGCCGTTGACGACGTGGGTCAGGCCGTCGGCGCCGCCAATCACCGTCGCGGCGCGCCGCTGCAAGTCGGGAGCGCAGCTGGTTCCGTCGGCGGTTCCGAGATTGAGATCGGGCAAGCGCCCTTTGAAAAATCGCGGCACCTCGGCGGCGATAGAGTGGCCGTCGAGCAAGACGCAGAAACCGTGCGCCTGCCGGATGCGGCCGATTTCCGTGCTCAGTCGCGCGTGATATGGCCGCCAATGGTCGGCGACCCGCCGGCCGACCGCCGCCGCGTCTGGCGCCCTGCCGGGCTGCCAGATTTCCCGGACGTGAAAGGTCCGCGTCGGGCACACTTCCGTGTTGTCGGCCCCGGGATAAAGCGGCACATCGTCCGGGTCGCGATTAAGATCGACGACGTAGCGCGAATGCGTCGCGTGCAGGAGCGTGGCGCCGAGCGCGGGCGCGAAGCCGTAAAGCTTTTCGACGTGCCAATCCGTGTCCGGCAGGCGGCGTCCCTCATCCGTCATATCGGCCGCGATGGCAGGCGGCACATAGGTGCCGCAATGCGGCACATTGACGATGACGGCCGACTTGCCCTGCTCGCAGTGCCAGAGATTCATCGCTACCCCCTAGGCCGAATTGCGCCGTCCTTGACCGTCTGGAAACACCGATTGCCGCCGATCCAATAAGCCAGATCGGCCGGCCGCTCGATATCCCAGAGCGCGAAATCGGCGCGAAAGCCTGGCGCCAATTGGCCGCGATCCCGGCCCAGGCCAAGCGCCCTCGCCGCTTCGCGGGTAACGCCGGCGAGCGCCTCTTCGGGCGTCAGCCGGAACAGGGTGCAGGCCATGTTGAGCATGAGCAGCAGCGACAACGCGGGCGAGGAACCCGGATTGCTGTCGCTCGCGATGGCGATCGGAACCTTGTGCCGGCGCAATCCCTCGATCGGCGGCATTTGTTTTTCGCGCAGAAAATAATACGCGCCCGGAAGCAGCACCGCGACGGTGCCCGCCGCCGCCAGCGCCGCGACGCCCGCCTCGCTTGTGTATTCGAGATGATCGGCGGAGAGCGCGCCGAATTTCGCCGCCAGCCCCGCGCCGCCGAGATCGGAGAGCTGATCGGCGTGGAGCTTCACCGGCAAATTGCGGCCGCGCGCGGCCTCGAACACACGCGCGGTCTCGGCCGGCGTGAACGCGATCTTCTCGCAAAATCCGTCGACGGCATCGGCGAGCCCCGCTGCCGCTGCCCGCGGTATCATCTCGTCGCACGACCAACGAAACGTAATCGCCCTGGCGCCCTTCGAATTCCGGCGGCAGCGCATGCGCGCCGAGCAGCGTCGTCTGCACGCCGACGCGGCGCAACTCGCCGAGCCGGCGCGCCGCCCGGAGCTGTTTCAACTCGTCCGCCGTTGTCAGCCCGTAACCCGATTTGATTTCGATCGTGGTGACGCCCTCGGCCAGCAACGCGTCCAGGCGCGGCAGCGCCGCGGCCACGAGCCCGTCTTCGCTCGCCGCCCGCGTCGCGCGCACGGTCGAGCGGATGCCGCCGCCGGCGCGCGAAATTTCTTCATAAGTTGCCCCCCCGAGCCGCTTCTCGAATTCATCGGCACGGTCGCCGCCGAACACGAGGTGCGTGTGGCAATCGATCGAGACCCGGCGTGATCCAACGCCCGCCGGCATCGACAACCTCGCTCGCGTGCTGCTCGGGCGCGGCGCCGATCTCGGTCGCGACGCCGGCAAAGGCGATGCGGCCGTCCTTGACCGCGATCGCGCCGTCGGCGATGGCGCCATAGGCCCAGAAGCCGGGCCGCATCGTCGCCAGCCTGGCGTTGATCCACAATCGATCCCACTCGGCCATTGCCCTTCCGCTCGCTGCTCGCGCGGCCTAATTTAGCGCGCGCGCCGTCGCGCGAAAGGCCCAAAGCGCTCCATGCCGCGTTTGATCGCCGACCGGATTTGCCTGCCCGAAGGCTGGGCGGAGAATATTTCAATCGAGATCGACGCGGCGGGGATCGTCCGATCCGTTGCGCCGACGACCGCGGACCATCGGAGCGAGCGTATCCGCGGCATCGTGGTCCCGGGCATGGCCAATCTGCATTGCCACGCGTTTCAACGGGCGATGACGGGCTTGACCGAACGCGCCGGTCCCGAGGGCGACGACTTCTGGAGCTGGCGCGAAGTCATGTATCGCTTCCTCGGCACGCTCGATCCGGAGCAGATCGAGGCGATCGCGGCGCAGCTCTATGTCGAAATGCTGAAAAGCGGCTACACCGCCGTGGCCGAATTCCATTATGTGCACAACGATCCGGCCGGCAGACCCTATGCCGACCGTGCCGAATTGGCCGAGCGCATCGTCGCGGCGGCGCGCCGCGCCGGCATCGGCCTGACCCTCCTCCCGGTCCTCTACCAAACCGGAAATTTCGGCGGCACGCCGCCGAGCAAAGGCCAGCGCCGCTTCCTGATGCCGACGGAGGAGTTCAACTGGCTGGTCGAGACGCTGTTCAAGCGGCATAGCGGGCTGCGCATCGGCATCGCGCCGCATAGCCTGCGCGCCGTTCCGCCCGAAGCGCTGCGCGACGCTGTTGCGGCGATGAACGCGCTCGATCGCGCCGCGCCGATCCATATCCACGCGGCGGAGCAGACCAAGGAAGTCGACGATTGTGTGGCTTGGAGCGGCAAGCGCCCGGTCGAATGGTTGCTCGATACGCAAGCCTTGGACCGGCGCTGGACTCTCATTCATTGCACGCACATGACGGAGAGCGAAACGCTCCGCCTCGCCGCCTCGGGCAGCGTGGCTGGCCTGTGCCCGACAACCGAAGCCGATCTCGGCGACGGCTACTTCCCGCTCATCGCCTATCTCGGCGCCGGCGGCACTCTCGGTGTCGGCAGTGACAGCAATGTCGGCACCGCGCCGGCCGAGGAACTGCGCTGGCTCGAATACGGCCACCGCCTGCGCCGCGAGAAACGCAACCTCTCGTCGGCCCGGATCGGCGAATCGATCGGCGCCCGGCTGTGGCGCGACGCGCTGCGCGGCGGCGCCCAAGCGCTCGGCCAACACATCGGCGCCATTGCGCCGGGCCGGCGCGCCGATCTGCTCGTCCTCGACCCTGATCATCCAACAATGACGCAACGCGCCGGCGATCTCGCACTCGACAGCCTTGTTTTCGCCGGCGGCACGTCCGCGATCCGCCACGTCATGGTCGGCGGGCGCTGGGCAATCCGCGACGGACACCACGCCGACGAAGACAAAATCGCCGCCGCCTATCGCGAAGCCCTGCGCCGCCTCACCGCCTGAGCCCGCGGCCGCGCGGCCTTGAATGCCGCGATCTCGCTCATCAGCCAATCGCGGAAGGCCGCCACCTTCGGGTGATCGCCGCGCCCCTCGGCATAGGCGAGGAAAAACGACTTGCCGTTGGTTGCCAGCAGCGGAAAAGGTTGAACAAGTTCGCCGCTCGCCAGTTCGCTTTCGAAAAAGATCGGATTGACGAGCGCGACGCCAAGTCCGCTGAGCGCCGCCTGCACGGCCAATTGACTGGAATCGAATACCGCGCTCCCGGCCTTGCGGCGCGCCACGCCGCCGGCGGCGCGGAACCAAATGTCCCATTCACCGTATTCGGTGCCGGTCTCGCGCAGTAGCGCGTAATGGAACAAGTCCTCGGGCTTGCGCAGCTTGGGCCCGGCATCGAGCATGCGGCGCGCGATCAAGGGCGTGAAGTGGTCCTCGATCAGCGGGATGGCCGCGACGCCCGGCCATGGTCCGTAGCCGTGCCGGATACCGACATCGATCTCGTCGCGGGCGAAATCCACGAGGCGCGACGAGACTTCGACTTTGATCTCGTATTGCGGATGCGCCGCCTGGAAGCGCTGCAGGCGCGGCGCCAGCCAGCGGTAGGTGAAAGTCGAAAGCGAGCTGATGGTGAGCGCGCCGCCGGCCTCGCCCTGCCGCATGCGCTCGACCGCGCCGGCGATGCGATCGAAAGCGCCGGCGAGTTCGGGCAGCAGGCGCTGCCCGGCTTCGGTCAGCTGCAAGCGCCGCGTCATGCGGCGGAACAGGCGCACGCCCAGATCGGCCTCGAGATTGCGTATCTGGTGGCTGATCGCCGTGGGCGTCACGGCGAGTTCGTGCGCCGCCTTGCGGAAGCTCAAATGCCGTCCGGCGGCGGCGAAGGCGCGCAGTGCATTCAGGGGCGGCAGGCGATGGGCCATAACGCGCAATTATAGGTGAGATTATTTCACCCTGTCGATGCCAAAGCATCGTTTGTCGAAACCGCATCCAATCGGCATTTTGTCGGCAAGAAACGGACAGACGGACGACGCGGATTGCGTTACCGCTTGCCCGTCAAACCTGAAAATCCGGAGCAAGACCATGACCGAAATCGCCATCCCGAATGCCCGCCGCATCGCGGCGCTGCCGTTCCGGTTTGCCGGCAGCCGCTTGAGTTGGATCTTCAGCCGTTTGTTGCTGTGGCAGCAGCGCGCCGAGGAGCGCGCGCAACTCGCCGCGATGGATCAGCGCATGTTGAAGGACATCGGCGTCAGCCGCGCCGATGTCGCTCGCGAGGCCTCGAAGGCGCCGTGGCAAGCTTAGCATCGAGCGTGGAATGCCTTAAGGTCGGGCTCGCGCTGTCCAACGCGAGCCCGACTGATGACCGTCAACCCCCGTATCGACAACACCCGCCGCATCCGCGCGCCGCGCGGCCCGCAATTGAGCTGCAAGTCGTGGCAGACCGAAGCGGCGCTGCGCATGCTGATGAACAATCTCGATCCCGAAGTCGCCGAGCGGCCCGAGGAGCTGATCGTCTATGGCGGCATCGGCCGCGCGGCGCGCGACTGGCAAAGCTTCGACCGGATTCAGGCGGTGCTGAAACGGCTTGGCGGCGATGAATCCTTGCTCGTACAATCGGGCAAGCCGGTCGGCGTCTTCAAGACCCACGCGGACGCGCCGCGCGTCTTGATCGCCAATTCCAATCTCGTCGGCCATTGGAATCACTGGGCGCATTTCAACGAGCTCGATCGCGCCGGGCTGATGATGTACGGGCAGATGACCGCCGGTTCGTGGATCTACATCGGCAGTCAGGGCATCGTTCAGGGCACCTACGAAACTTTCGTCGAGATGGCGCGGCGCCATTACGGCGGCGATTTCTCGGGCAAATGGATTCTCACCGCCGGCCTTGGCGGCATGGGCGGCGCCCAGCCATTGGCCGCGACCATGGCGGGCGCCAGCATGCTGGCGGTCGAATGCCAGCCGAGCCGGATCGAAAAGCGGCTGCAGACCAAATATCTCGATGTCTGGGCCAAGACCCTCGACGAAGCGCTCGATCTCATCGCCGCCGCCGCGAAGAGCAATAAGCCTGTTTCGATCGGCCTGCTCGGTAACGCCGCCGAAATTGTGCCCGAACTGTTGCGCCGCGATATCCGCCCGCATGCCCTCACCGATCAAACTTCGGCGCACGATCCGCTGCACGGTTATCTGCCGATCGGCTGGACGCTCGATCAATGGTTCGAGCGGCAGAAGAAAGACCCGGCCGGCGTGATCGCCGCTGCCAAGGACTCGATGGCGATCCATGTCCGCGCCATGCTGGAATTCCAAAAACGCGGCGTGCCCACCGTCGACTACGGCAACAACATCCGGCATTTCGCCAAGGAAATGGGCGTCGCCAACGCGTTCGACGTCCCGGGTTTCGTGCCGGCCTATATCCGCCCGCTGTTCTGCCGCGGCGTCGGACCGTTCCGCTGGGCGGCGCTGACCGGCGACCCAAACGACATTTTGAAAACCGACGCCAAGGTCAAGCAGCTCATTCCCGGCGACCGGCCTCTGCACAATTGGCTCGACATGGCGCAGAAGCGCATCAGCTTCCAGGGACTGCCGGCGCGCATTTGCTGGATCGGCCTCGGCGCGCGCGCCAAAGTCGGGCTTGCGTTCAACGAGATGGTGGCCAAGGGCGAGCTCAGCGGCCCGATCGTGATCGGCCGCGATCATCTCGATTCCGGCTCGGTCGCCAGCCCCAATCGCGAAACGGAAGCGATGCGCGACGGCAGCGATGCGGTGGCCGATTGGCCGCTGCTCAATGCGTTGTTGAATTGCGCTAGCGGCGCCACTTGGGTTTCGATCCACAATGGCGGCGGCGTCGGCATCGGCTATTCGCAACATGCCGGCATGGTCATTGTCTGCGACGGTACGCCCGAAGCGGCGCGCCGCATCGCGCGCGTGCTGACCAACGATCCGGCAAGCGGCGTCATGCGCCACGCCGATGCCGGTTACGAGGAGGCTGTCGCTTGCGCCAAGGAGAACGGGCTCGACCTGCCCAGCATCGGCTGAGCCGCCGCGCAATCCTCGCGGGCTTCGCCGCCGCGCTTGGCGGCTGGCGCGCCGCCGTCGCCGATTTGCCGGCGGATCTGCCCGGCTGGGGCCCGGCGCGCTGGGGCATGAATCGCGCCGAACTTGCCGCCGCCTTCGGCAACCGGCTCGTGCAGCTCGATGTTGCGCTCGCCTTCGACCGGCTCGTCGTGCGCGACTCGATTCCCGATCAGCGCATCGCGGGGCGCCCGATGATCGCGCTCTTTCAGCTCGATCCGCGCAGCGAACGCTTGGCGCAAGTCTTGCTGCGCTATCCCGGCGACTATCCGATGCTGTCGGATTTCGTTGCCCTGCGCGACGAGATCGGGCGCGAGCTGGGGCCGCCCCAACAACGGCTTGCGGAGACCGATTATAGCGGCTCGTTTCCGTCGTTCTGGATCGAGGCGATTTGGCGCTTCGCGACCACCGAGGTCTATCTCAGCCTCGTCGATCCCAATGCGAAGCCATGGAGCCGCCGGCGCAAGCGCCTGACGCTGCGTTATTCGCCCGGCGTTCTCGCGCGCGCGTTGCCGTAAGGGCGCCGGCACGGCGGACGCTCAATGTTCGGCGCCGCCCTGACCCGCCGCCTTGATCGATTCGACGCGGATATCCTCGGTGAGCTCCGCCTTGTAGGCGGCGAATTCGGGCGTCGTCTTGATCGTGTAGTGCCGCGGATGCGGCAGTGCGATCGCGACGTCGGATTTGATGCGGCCGGGCCGCGCCGTCATCACCACGACGCGATTGGCCATGAAGATCGCCTCGTCGATGTCGTGGGTGACGAACAGCACCGTCTTGCGCTCGGCCTCCCAGATCGCGAGCAGCAATTCCTGCATCAAAGTCCGCGTCTGGTTGTCGAGCGCGCCGAAGGGCTCGTCGAGCAGCAGGATTTCGGGCTCGTTGGCGAGGGCGCGGGCCAGCGCCGTGCGCTGCTGCATGCCGCCCGAGAGCATTTTGGGGAAATGATCCTCGAAGCCCTTGAGGCCGACCTTGCCGATCCAATCGTCGCTCACCGCGCGCTGCTTTTCCGCCGGCACGCGGCGCTCGCGCAAGCCGAAACAGATGTTCTGGCGCACCGTGAGCCAGGGAAACAGCGTGTAGGATTGGAACACCATGCCGCGATCCGGTCCGGGGCCGCGCACCGGCTTGCCGCCCAGCATGACGTGACCCGTCGTCGGCGTATCGAGGCCGGCGACGATGCGCAGCAAGGTGGACTTGCCGCAACCCGAAGGGCCGAGAATGGCGATGAAATCATTGGGCGCCACGGCGAGATTGACCGGTTCCAGCGCCCGCGTCGGCGGTTTGCCGCGCGCGCCGGGGAAGATGCGGCTCACGCCGGAGATGGCGAGCTTCGACATGCGCTAGGCCAGGCTCCAGGGGAACAACCGCTGATTGGCGCGCTTGAACAGATAGTCCGAGATCAGGCCGATGACGCCGATGACGACGATGCCGAAAATGATCTGGTCGGTCGCGAGCAGCGCCTGGCTGTCGGTGATCATATGGCCGATGCCGCGCGAGGCGCCGATCAACTCGGCGACGATGACGTAGGTCCAGGCCCAGCCGAGCACGAGGCGCAGCGTTTCGGCGATCTGCGGCGCGCTCGCCGGCAGCAGCACGCGGCCGACGACGCCGTTCGAGCGCGCGCCCAGCGTATAGGCGGCTTCGACCAGGTCGCGCCGCGTCGAGCCGACGATGACGGCGACCATGAGCACGAGCTGAAAAAAGGAGCCGATGAAAATGACAGCGAGCTTCTGGCGCTCGCCGATCCCGGCCCACAAGATGAGCAGCGGAATGAATGCCGAGGCCGGCAAATAGCGCGCGAAGGACACGAACGGCTCGAAGAACGCCTCGACCGGCTTATAGGCGCCCATCCAGATGCCGAGCGGCACGGCGAGCGCCGCGGCGATGAGAAATCCGCCGACCACGCGCCACACGGTGATGCCGACATCGACGATGAAATCGTGCTCGGCGAACAGTTCGACGCCGGAGCGGAACGTCGTCACCGGGTCGGCGAGAAATTGCTTCTGCACCAAGCCGCCGAACGTGACCGCCGCCCAGAGCAGGAAAAACACGACGAAAAACGCGACGCCAAGCGCAATGCGCGCGCCGGGCGAGACGGGTTTGAGGGGGGTCATCGAATAGGCGTCATCCCGACCGCAGCGCCGAAGGCGCGAAGCGGAGGGACCTCGCGCGGACTGGCGTCGGCCCGCGTGCCGGCACCGCGATCGTCCGCCCGGGGTCCCTCGGCTTCAGCGGCGAAGTGCGCGGCCTTCGCTCGGGATGACATTTGGTTCGCCGCGCCGCGCTATTTCACGAAGCTCGTATCCACCAGTTTCGCCAGATCGGGCTTCGTCTTGATGACGCCGGTTTCGAGCAGGAGATCGGCGGCTTCGGCCATGAAACTGTTGATCTCGCCGCTCATGAATTTCTGGTTCGCCGCCTTGTCCTGCCAGCGCAGGAAGGATTGCGATTTCTCGAACGCCTCGCCGCTCTGCTTGACGGCGGCGCCCATGATCTCGAAGGATTTCTTCGGCTCCTTTTGGATCATCGCCAGCGCGTCGAAATAGCTCTTGGTGATCGCCTCGGCGATCTTGCGGTTCTCGGTCAGGAATTTCGGCGTGCAGCCCACGGTGTCCATGACCATCGGATAATCGAGCGTGGTGGCGATGATCTTGCCGGCCTCGGGCTTGGCGCGCACGCCCGACAGGTAGGGCTCGTAAGTCGCAGCGGCGGCGATGTCCTGGCCGGTGATGAAGGCATTGGCGGCGCCCTGCGGATCGAGGCTGACGATGGTCACGTCCTTGATCGAGACGCCGTTCTTCTTGAGGAACCACGACAGCAGGAAATAGGGTGCCGTGCCCGGCGCCCAAGCCGCGATTTTCTTGCCCTTCAGATCGGCGATCGACTTGATGTCGGCGCGCACCGCGAGGCCGTCGGCGCCGTAGCTCTTGTCGAGCTGGAAAATTTGCCTGGTCTCGACGCCGGCCGAGGCCCACACGATCCAGGTTTCGACCGTCGTCGCCGCGCATTGGATATCGCCCGACAGGATCGCCAGGTGGCGGTCTTTCTGCGGAATCATCTTGATCGTCGCATCGACGCCGTTGGCCTTGAAGATGCCGGCCTCCTTGGCCAGCGAGAGCGGCGCGAAGCCCGTCCACCCGCTCATGCCGATGGCGACCTTCATGTCCTGCGCCGAAGCCGGCGCCGCCGCGAGCGCGACCGCCGCGATAATCGAACCGATACGCATGTGAAACCTCCTTTAATTTGTCGTGTTGCGCCGATGCTACAGGCGGGCGCCGGGCGCTTCAAGCAGGCGCGTTCAGCCCCACACCCGGTGCGCGGTTTCGCGCATGACATCGAGCTTGCGCCATTGCGCCTCGGCGCCGAGCGCGTTGCCGCCGATGCCCGAGGCGAAGCCGCATTGCGGGCTGAGCGCGATCTGTTCGAGCGGCAGGAATTTGCTCGCCTCGTCGAGCCGGCGCTTCAGCGCATCGACGGTCTCGACCTCGCCGGTCTTGGTCGTGATCAATCCGAGCACGGCGATCTTGCCCTTGGGCACGAAGCGCAGCGGCTCGAAGCCGCCGGCGCGCTCGTTGTCGTATTCGAGCAGCAGCCGGTCGTAGTCCAGGCCGCCGAACAGCGCCTCGGCGATGGCGTCGTATTTGCCCTCGCGGTGCCACATGCTGGCGCGGTTGCCGCGGCAGACATGCAGGCCGGTCACCGCCCTGCCCTTGGCGCCGGCGATAACGGCATTGTCCGCCGCGATGGCGCGGGCGAGATTCTTCATCGGGTCCTCGCCGGCGGCGCGCATGCGCTCGAGCGTCGGCGGATCGACATAGCCGGTGTAGCTCGGCTCGTCGATCTGGACGTAATCGCAGCCGGCGGCGACAAGCTCATCGACCATGCGGCGCTGGATCGCGACGACGTCGGCGAGAAACTCGTCGGCGCCCGCATAAATCGGGCGCGAGGCCGGAAGATCGCACATCTGGCACACGCGGTCCGGACCCATCAGCGTGATCTTGACCGGCGCGCGCGCAACCGCCTTGAGAAAGCGCAGCTCGGCGAGCGGAAAGCTCCCGATCAATTCGAGCCGCGCGGTGGCCGGCGTGCGATAGGAGACGACGGCGTCGGCGCCTTTGCTCAGCGGTTTCTCGCCGGGCGCGAGATTGAGCGGGTTCTTAAGAAAGCCGCGCCACGAGGTCTCCCACAAGTCCCAGCCCGCGACCTTGGAAAAGCTCACCTGCCAGTTGAGCCGGCGAAACTCGCCGTCGCTGACGCAGGGAATCCCATGCGCCTCTTGCTCGGCAACGACGGCGCGGATCGCCTCGTCCTGCGCCCGCGTCAGCGCCGCGTCGTCGATCTCGCCGCGAGCGCGGCGCGTGAACGCCTCAAGCAGCGCCGCCGGCCGCAGCAGGCTGCCGACGTGGTCGGTGCGGGTCTGTATGAGCGATGCGTGGTCGGTTTTGGCCATGGGTCGCGTTCCAGTTGAGCGCCGCCGAGCGGCACGGTCGACGTATTATGTCATTCGACGGTGCGGTTCGCTCGAACTGCGACCGATTGCGGAAATTCCAGGCGAAGAAGCCGCGCCGTGCTGAGATTGAGAACGAGCTCAAATCGCGTCGGTTGCTTGATCGGCAGATCGGCGGGCTTCTCGCCGCGCAACATCCGATCCGCGTAGCCGGCAAGATCGACATAGGTGTCGCGCTGGTTGGCGCCGTAGCTCATCAGCCCCCCGGCCTCGCAATGCTCGCTCCAGCCAAACATGGAAGGCAGGCTGTGTACGGCGAGGAACTGTGCGATCTGGGTGCGACGAGCCATTGTCACCCCGTCCGGGAAGGTGACGACCGCGTCCGGGCGCGCGTCGCGCAGCGCGCCAAGCGCCCGATCCAATTCTCTCGCGCCGTCGAACGGAACATAGCTCAGCTCGAGCCCGAGCACGCTCGCCGCCTGCCGGGTGGCGCCCAATTCGGATTGCTCGCCGGGGTGCCTGGTATTCGACAAAACCCCCAGCTTGCGCATCGGCGGCACGGTTTCCTTGAGCAGCTCGACGCGCTTGGCGGCGATTTCAAGCGAGAGAAAGGTGCTGCCGGTGAAATTTTGCCCGGGCCGCGCGAGGCTTTTGGCAATTCCCGCCGCGATCGGATCGCCGCTGATGGCGAATAGAACTGGAATTTCCGTGGTCGCCCTGATCGCCTGGATTGCGGGGCCGCTCGAAACGATAAAGGATACGTTCGAGCGAATCAGGCGCGCTATCGTATCCTTGAGCCCTTCCGCATTGCCGGGGGAATAGTGCACCAGGATGTCGAGGTTTTGACCGTCGACCCAGCCGCGCTGGCGCAGCCCTTCGCGAAATCCGTCGATGAACGGATCGGGCTCGACATCGGTCGATATCCATCCGATGCGGTGACGCGGCGATTGTCCCCGCGCCGGGCGAACGGCCGCGGCGGCGAACATGGCGAGGAGAGTCCGTCGGGTGAGCGGCATGGCGCGATCCTCGTTCTCCGTCTTTTGACCGTCAGTCAGGCGCCGGCGAGCGATCCGATAGTCAATCAGATCGGCCGGCGGTTCAACTGTTCCGCTTCCGCACGCCGTCTAGATATTCCAACACCTCTTCAAGCCCGGTCACGTCGGCGTAGCGGCGGCCGACGTCGCGGAGATTGTCGCGGTGCGGGCCTTCGTCGACATCGCCGACGCAGGGCTCGGGCACGATGGTGCGGAAACCGAAGGAGAACGCGTCGATCACCGAGCCGCGGATGCAGCCCGAGGTGTTGCAGCCGGTGACGATGACCGTATCGACGCGCTCCTTGATGAAATAATTGACCACCGGCGTGTGGAAGAAAATCGACGGCCCGGTCTTGCGCACCACGAGATCGTATGTCTCCTCGTAGATGCGCGGATCGAGCGCGCTGCCGGGATGGTCGATGCGGAATTCCTGCAGCACCGGCGGAATTTTCCAATGCGGCGCGTCGCGCTCGCTTTTATAGGCGGTGAAGCACGCGGCCACCGGCGCCCGCGCCGCGCGCGCGGCTTTCAGCAGCGTCGCGGTGTTGTTGACCGCGCGATCGACCAAGGGCGCGCCGCCCAGCGGAAATTTCTTGTCGGTGAAGGCGAGCTGGAAATCGACCACGACGACGCCGGGCCGCTCGCCAAAGCCGACATTCCTGCCGCCGAAACCGCGCTTGGCATAATCATCGGCCATGGCCGTCGTCCTCCTGCTAGTGCCGTGGGCCTCCGATCCTATAGGCACGGGCGTGCCGGTCCAGCGCGGATTTTTCGCCGGTCCCTGGGCGAAAAATCCAATGATTTCCGAAGATGCTCAATTTCTGGGCGTTGGGAAGAATCGGCCGATATGAGCATCTTCGGCCGAATCAATGACTTAATCACACCAAGGCCGCTATTACGGACAATGGGCCCGAATAAAAATCCAATGATTCTCGAAGATGCTCATTTTCCCGGATGAGCATCTTCGGTCCAAAATTGCGCCGAATGAGAATCTTCGGAAAAATCAGGAGAATTTCGCGGCCCGAGATGCGCGGCAGCGTGCTCACACGGCAACCTCGATGATCTTCTCATCGACCGGCGGCGGGATCGGCTCGTCGTGCGCGCGCAGGCTTTCGAGATAGGCTGCGATCGCTTCCTTGATATTGGCCAGGACCTCAGCGCGCGTCGCGCCTTGGGAGACGCATCCAGGCAACACCGGCACTTCGGCGGCGAACACACCATCCTCATCCTGCTCAATGCGCACGCGGTAATTCATTGCGCGCGGCCTATCTCGAAATCGCCTCACACATCCACCTCGCCGGCGAACTTGGCACGCTCCTGGATGAAGGCGAGGCGCAGTTCGGGTTTCTTGCCCATCAGGCGTTCGACGAAGTTCTCGGTTGCCTTGTGCGCCTTGCTCGACGCGGCTTCGCCGGCGGCGGGAATTGTCACTTCGAGCAGGGTGCGCTTCTTCGGGTCCATGGTCGTTTCCTTCAACTGCGCCGGCGGCATTTCGCCGAGGCCCTTGAAGCGGCTGATCTCGACCTTGCCGCGGCCCTTGAACACGGTCTTCATCAGCTCATCCTTGTGCGCATCGTCGCGCGCATAGGCAACAAGCCCGCCCTGCGCCAGGCGATAGAGCGGCGGCAGGGCGAGGAACAAATGCCTTTCGTGGATGAGCTGCGGCATCTCGCGATAGAAGAACGTCAGCAATAGCGCCGCGATATGCGCGCCGTCGACATCGGCGTCGGTCATGATGATAACGCGCGCATAGCGCAGCTTGGCCGCGTCGTACGCGCTGCCCGTGCCGGTGCCGAGCGCCTGGACGAGATCGGCGAGTTCCTGGTTCTGGCGCAGCTTGTCGGCGGTGGCGCTGGCGACATTGAGGATCTTGCCGCGCAGCGGCAGCACGGCCTGGGCGCGGCGGTCGCGCGCGCTCTTGGCCGAGCCGCCGGCGGAGTCGCCCTCGACCAGGAAAATCTCGGTGCCCTCGGCGCGCTTCTCCGAGCAATCGGCGAGCTTGCCGGGGAGACGCAGTTTGCGCGTGGCGCTCTGGCGCGCCATCTCCTTTTCGTCCTTGCGGCGCTGGCGCTCCTCGGCTTTTTCAATCACGTGGTCGAGGAGTTTCTTGGCCGAAAGCGGATCGGCCGTGAGCCAATGATCGAAGTGATCCTTGACGACGCTTTCGACCAAGCGCTGCGCCTCGGGCATGCCGAGCCGCTCCTTGGTCTGGCCCTGGAATTGCGGGTTCGGGATGAAGAGCGAAAGCATGACGCAGGCGCCGTCCATCAAATCCTCGGCCGTCGCCTGCCCCGCCTTCTTGTTGCCGACGAGATCGCCATAGCCGCGCAGCGAGCGGGCGAGTGCCGAGCGGAAGCCGGATTCGTGACTGCCGCCCTGCGTTGTGGGCACGGTGTTGACATAGGATTGGCAGAAGCCGCGCTCGTCGCCGGGCCAGGCCACGGCCCATTCGAGCCGTCCCTCGCCCTCGAACTTATGCGTGCCGGCGAAGGGCTTGTCGGTGTGGGTCGGGCGCTGGCCGAGCGCTTCCTCGAGATATTGCTCGATGCCGCGCTCGAAATGGATCGTCTCCTGCTCGGGCACCGAGCCGTCGCCGGGCAAGAGCTTGGGCGCGCATTTCCAGCGCAGCTCGACATCCTTGATGAGATAGGCCTTGGCGCGCACCATTTGGTACAGAGTCTTGGGCTTGAACTCCGCGCTCTTGCCGAAAATGTCCGGATCGGGAATGAAGCTCACGACGGTGCCGCGCCGGTTGGTGGCCGGGCCGACCTTCTGCAATTTCGTCTTGGCGTGGCCGCGGCTGTAGGTCTGCCGCCACAGCGTGCCGTCGCGCGCGACTTCGACGATCAATTCTTCCGCCAGCGCGTTGACGACCGAGGCGCCGACGCCGTGCAGGCCGCCCGACGTGGTATAGGCCTTGCCGCCGAATTTGCCGCCCGAATGCAGCGTCGTGAGAATCACTTCGAGCGCCGACTTGTTCTTGAACTTGGGGTGCGGATCGACGGGAATGCCGCGCCCGTTGTCGCGCACGGTGAGATAGCCGTCGTCCTGCAGCTCGATTTCGATCCGCGTCGCGTGGCCGGCAACGACTTCGTCCATCGAATTGTCGAGGATTTCGGCGGCGAGATGATGCAGCGCGCGCTCGTCGGTGCCGCCGACATACATGCCCGGCCGGCGCCGTACCGGCTCCAGGCCCTCCAAAACTTCGATATCCGCCGCCGTGTACTCGCCCTTTTTCGACGCGCGCGGCTCCTTCGCCCCGGCGCGCTCGGACGCGCGCGGCGCCGGCATGGGGCGGGCTGTCGCCGCTTTCACCTTGCGCGGCGCCGCGGCGCCGGCACTCTTGCGCGCCGGCGCGGCTTCGCCGAATAGATCGGGCTGGACGGTCTTTGTCGCTGATTTCTTCATTGTATATTCCGCGTTCATACCGTATCGAGTGGCGCCTTCTAGCATGCCTACGAGATATTGAGAAAGCCTGATGACCGAGAGCGATCCACCGCCGCCGCAGGGCGAGCTTTCGATCCGCACGGTCGCCATGCCGGCGGATACCAATCCCGGCGGCGATATTTTCGGCGGCTGGCTGCTGAGCCAGATGGACGTGGCTGGCGGCATTATCGCGCATCGCCTGGCCCAGGGACGCACCGCGACCGTCGCCGTCGATGCCATGAAATTCCATTTGCCCGTCTTCGTCGGCGACGTGCTGTGCTGTTACGCTCATGTCCTGCGCATCGGCACCAGCTCGATCGCGGTCAAGATCGAAGCCTGGGCCGAGCGGCGCAATTCGACGGTGCGCGTCAAGGTCACCGAAGGCGTCTTCACCTATGTCGCGCTCGACGCGGACCGCAGACCGCGTCCGTTGCCGCGTTGAGACCGCGACCGGTCCGCAGGCCACTCGCCGAGCGCGCGCAGGCCGGATATGATATCAGAAACATGACGCAAATTGATGTTGCTGAACAGTGAGCGAGCAAGCCATCAGAATTCATCTCGGCGATTGGTCGGTGGAGATTCCCGACGGCTGGGAGCACGAGGTCGAGGAAAGTGCGTTGTTGATGCGCCATCCCGAAACCAACGGCATGCTGCAATTTTCCGCCGTCAGCAAGATCGAAGACGGCGACGTGACCGAGGACGATCTCGCCGAATTCGTCGATGAAATGGGCCTCGCCGAGGCGCGCGCGTTTCCGGCAAGCTACGGCGCCTTCGAGGGGCTGCATATATTTTCCGAACCCGATCTCGACACCGCCACGCAGCACTGGGTCTTGCGCGCCGATACGCTGATGCTGCTGATTTCCTATACCTGCAACGAAGAGGAAAACGGCGTCGACGATAAGGCGATCGTCGAAACGCTCGAGTCGTTGCAACGCGAGGAAACCAAAGGCGAAGCGCCTATTCTGCAATAACAGCGGGATATCCGGCATTTACCAATTATTATCCCTGACATACACCTCAAATCCGGTACGCGATCTCGCATGATGGGCCTAGGATAGCGACGTTACGTTCAGATTCTCTGGTGTAAATACCGATGCCAGGATGAGGCAAAGAACTCTCCGCCTTCCTTATCGACGCCGCGCGCATTCAGGGAGCCGCACTATGACGGACAAATCCGCTGTCCGGGTCCATTTCGACCGCTGGTCGGTCGAAATTCCCAAAGGCTGGGAACACGCCATCGACGATATCGTTCTGCTGATGCGCGACCCGAGCAGCGAGGGCGTCTTGCAGATGGCGGCGCTTAGCAAAGCCGAAAACGACAAGGCGACCGACGACGATCTCAAAGTCTTCATGACGCAAATGGGCCTCGCCAATGCCGCGGCCAGCCCCGCGCGCTACGGCGCATTTACCGGATTGCATGTCCGCGCCGAGAACGGAAAAAGCGCGCCGCAAAAACATTGGTTTTTGCGGTCGGACGACACGATTCTCGTCATCACTTATGTTTGCGAGGAATTCGTGCACGACAACGACAGCGGCGCCGTGGCTGCAACGCTGAATTCGCTGCGCGGTCGCGAAAATCGGGCGATGCACTGAGGCACACGGGTGCACAGCGCGGTTCCGATCGAGCATCGTTTCGCCCGTTTCGCCGCGGTCACCCTGCACTATGTCGTTGCCGGCGATCCCGCGCGCCCCGCGGTCGTGTTGCTGCACGGCTGGCCGCAAACCTGGTTCGAGTGGCGCGACGTCATTCCGCTGCTGGCGCGCGACTATTTCGTCGTTGCGCCCGACATGCGCGGCCTCGGCGATTCGTCCCGCCCGCCGTCCGGCTACGACAAAATGACGATCGGGCGCGATATTATCGCGCTTGCCCGCGCCGCGCTCGGCGATAGGCGCTTCGCGCTTTTCGGCCACGATTGGGGCGGGCCGGTCGCGTTCGCCGCCGCCGTGCAAGCGCAGGAGCAAGTTTCCCATCTCGGCATATTCGACGTGACCGTGCCGGGCGTCGGCCCGGATATGAGCCAGGGCGGGCGGCGCTGGCACCACGCCTTCCATCGCACGCCCGACCTGCCCGAAGCCCTCACCGCCGGGCGCGAGCGGCTCTACCTGCAATGGTTCTACACGGCGTTTTCCTGGTCGCCGCACTGGATCACCGGCGCCGTGCTCGACGAATTCGCCCGCAGCTACAGCCAACCCGGCGCGATGCGCAGCGGCTTCGCCTATTATCGCGCCATGCTCGACGATGCGGCGGAATTCAAGCGGCTGGCGGAAGGCGGCTTGAAGCTGCGCATGCCGGTCCTGACCATGGGCGGCGACAAGGCCGAAGCGATGGGCCGCGGCAACGAAGGCGAGCTGTCGCTCCGCGTCGTCGCCGACACCGTTCGTCACGTGACGGTGCCCGAGGCCGGGCATTTTCTGGTCGACGAAAAGCCCGGTTTTGTCGCCGAAACGATCGCGGAATTCTTGCGGCGTTGAATCCCTTTACTGCCGGGAATAATAGCCTTCGATCGTGGCGCCCATGCCGCAGGCCTCGAAGATGCCTTCGTGGCAGCCATCGGGCACGGTGCCGATCGTGGCGCGCCTTCCGGCGATCGCGATGCGAATCAGGCAATTGGGTTTGCGCTCGGAATGCTTGATAAAGAGCGTGTCGCCGCGGCGCTCGGCAAGATCGCCCAGTCCGCATTGCGGCGTGCTTGGGCGATTTGTCGCGACGGTGTCGATCATGACAAAGGCGCCGTTGGGCGGTTTTTCGGCGATGAACATGGTGCCGCTGAGGCCGCGCTCGCGCATGACGTAGTCGCCGCCGATGAGGGCGCCGGCCAACGCGCCCGAAGCGTGCCCGGCGCGGGCCAGCCCGATCGAGCGCTGGCGATAGAGCCGGTCGAGGCATTCGGCGATTGCCTTGTCGCGGGCGCAGCGCGTGTCGCGCGCGGCGAGCCAGCGGCGCTGCTCGTCCTCGATGCGCCGGCGCGGCTCGGGCGCGGCGGCGGTCCGGATGGCGCGATACAGCGCATCGACCGATTGATCGAGCTCGGCCAGCAATTCGTCGCCGCAAATCGCTTTTTCGACCGGCGTCGCCGCTTTGGTGCAATCGAAGCTCGGCCGCACGTGCTTGTCCGCCGCGGCCGGGCTTGCCGCGAGCAAGACACCGGTCAGCGCCGCGCCGAGGATTTTAGCGCCGGACATAGTTTCCCAGCATGAAGCCATGCGCGCCGCACCAATGTCGCGCCAGCTCGAAACAATCCTTAGGCGCCTCGCGCATGGTCGCGCGGCGGCCCGCGACGGTGATCTCGATCGAGCATTTCACGCTCGTCTTGCGGTCCTGGATGACGAGCGTGTCGCCGCGCCGCTCGCGCACGCGCTCGGTGAGCGAACAGCTATGCGGGCTGTGATGCGCGACGTTGACGGTCTCGACCAGGACATAGACGCTGCCGTCCGGCATCTCGGCGAGAAACATCGATCCCGCCTCGCCTTTCTCGCGGTAAGCATAATCGCCGGTGAGCGGCGGTCCCGGCGGCAGCAGGCCAAGTTCGCGCGCCATGCCGGCCAGCGCCGCGACGCGCCGCTTGTAGAGCCGGGTCAAGCATTCCTGATCGGGTTTGCCCTGGCCGCATTGCGTGTTGCGCTGGGCGAGCCATTGCCGTTGCTCGGCGTCGATGGCGGGCTGCCGCGGCCGAACGGCGCGGTACAGGCCGGCCATGGCGCGGTCGAGCAGCGGCAGAGCCGCGCCGTCGCAAATCGCGCGCTCGACCGGCGTCTTCGCCTGTTTGCAATCGAAACTCGGCTGGTCGGCGTCCTCGGCCCCGGCCGGTGTCGGGGCCGGCGCCGCCAAGGCCACGATCGCCGCCAGCATTGCAATCCGCTTGCGCATCGCTCATTCCTCTTCGAACCATCGCGCGCCGCCCGTCACGGGCCGCGCCTTGTGCCATGCTTTGCCAACGGAAACAACGTTATGCCGCGCCCGACGCATCGCTTTCGCCGCCGCCTCTATTACTGGCTTGAGGACCGGCCGCAGGGTTGGGGGCGGGTCATCCAGCCGGTCATCGTCGCGGTCATCGTGATCAACATTCTCGCGGTCATACTCGAGACCGTGAAATCCTTCGCCGACCGCTATCACGAAATCTTCCATTGGATCGAGATCGTTTCGGTCTCGATCTTCGTCGTCGAATATGCGCTGCGGGTCTATTGCTGCGTCGAGGATCGGCACGACCGCTATCGCAAGCCGGCCCGGGGCCGCATCCGCTTCGTGCTGACGCCGATGGCGCTGATCGATTTCATCGCCATCGTGCCGGCGTTCGTCCTGTTCTTCGGGCTCGATCTTGGCGATCTGCGTCTGGTCCGCGTGTTGCGCATTTTCAAGCTGGCGCGCTATTCGCCGGCGATGGCGATGATGGGGCGCGTGCTGCACGCCGAGCGGCGCAATCTTGCCGGCGCGGTCATCATTCTTGCCGTCCTGCTCGTGCTGTCCTCGGCCATCGTCTACTACCTCGAACGCGACGCGCAGCCCGACAAGTTCGGCAGCATCCCCGAATCCATGTGGTGGGCGATGGCGGCACTGACCACGGTCGGCTATGGCGACGTGACGCCGATCACGCCGCTGGGCCGCATCGTCGGCGGCTTCGTGACCTTGCTCGGCATGGGCATGTTCGCGCTGCCGACGGGCATCCTGGCCAGCGGCTTTGTCGAGGAAGCCAAGCGGCGCGACTTCGTCGTCACCTGGAACCTCGTGGCCGGCGTGCCGTTTTTCGCCAGCTTGCTGGCGCCGCGCATCGCCGAGATCGTGGGGCGGCTCAATCCGCGTATCGCCGAGCCCGGCGAGGTCATCGTGCGCCAGGGCGACGATGCCTTTTCGATGTTCATCATCGCCGCCGGCGAGGCCGCGGTCGAATTCGGCCCCGGCATCGAGCCGGCGCGACTCAAGCCCGGCGACTTCTTCGGCGAGATCGCGCTGCTCGAAAAGATGACGCGTTCGGCGACCGTGCGCGCCGTCACCGAATGCCGCCTGCTCGAGCTTTCCGCCGCCGAATTTCACGCGTTGATGGAACTGCACGAAGATCTGCGCGCCGCCGTGGCGCGCATCGCGGCCCAGCGCAAGGCGGCGAATGCCGGCCTGGCGGAGCGCGCGCGGACGGACTAGGCGTGATGACATTGGATGCGATCGGTTTCGACACCGTCCTCCGCTCGGCTGCGCGCTCCACGCCACAGACCGGAGACGACGCCGTCAGATTCCGGGATTTGTTCGGCGGCGACCCGGCACATCGACTTCCCATGGCCTCGCTCGCCCGAGGCCATCCGCGCTAACCTGTTGATTTGCTCGAAGGCCGCCAAATTCAGGTATTGGGAAAATCGGGACTTTGGCGGCCTTCGAAAAGATCAAGCACTTAGCCGCGATTCATGCCCCTTTTGAGCGAAGGCCACCAACCGGCAATTTGGCGGCCTTCGCTGGAATCAAGGCCTTAGCACCCCCCGTTCGGACCGGCGCGGCGACGGCATTTGGCGGCCTTCGGGAGGCTTGGCTGGGTCAAGTTATTGGCGCTGCAAAGGCGGACGAATCCCTTCGATCGGCGCTCGCATTCGAATGCTCGCGCCGCGCCACGCACCGAGAACATCATGCGATCAAAGGGAAATTGTCGCCGAAACTTTCCCTCTCCCCCACGTGCAAGAGCGCGCGGGGGAGAGGCGAAGGAAATCGTCGAAACCGATCGCATCCCGCTCTAGGCGCGCCGCCCGCTGCGCGACCCGCGATCTCAGCGACTTTGGCGGGATCGCGTTCTTCGATCAGGATATTTGCTCCGTCGACGAGCGTCCAATCGATCGTGCTGGGCAGAGATGGAAGTGACTAAATATTATCGAGCCCCGCAAAAATATGCAGGCTGACAGACCGCTCCATGCGTTGCCAGGCGAACTGCATTGGAACCGGATTCTTGAAAACGAGATGACTTTCGATCTGTGGTGCGCGCGCAAGTCCGCAATATTTCATCAGTTCGGGCACATGGCTTTTGATCAACTCGACGCGATTGAGGTGCCGCAGCAAGTCGTCCGGCTTTCCATCCGGTTTCTCCATTCCCCGGAAATCAGCAAGTTGCTCGGCAATTTCGCCTTCGGTTTTCCGGAATTGCACATCTTTGCACTCGATGATCAGGATGCGGTCATTCGTCAGATCTCCGCGCCAGCACGTCCACGTCGCCATAATCCTTCTCGAATCCCTTGCGCAGTAGTTTGGTGACTTTGATTTCTGTTTCCGTCTTCCAACCATGCTCTTCGAGGCGCTTTGCAACCGCTTGCGTGAATTCCTTGCCGATCCGGTCACGAGACTTTCCGGCCCAGCGCTTCATCTTTTGGGTGAGATGCGCCAGCGGAAAATCGCCGTGGTAATAGTTGCCGATCATGTAAAGGACCGCATCACGCACGATCCCGGGCGCGATCAGCATCGTCGGATCATCTGTGTCGTCGATCTGAATAAGAGGTCTGTGCAGGACCGAGAGTTGTCGCCGGAATTGCCATGGTTGTCGGTCCTTTTCGTCATAACCTTCCGGAACGTCGCGCCAGCAAGCACGGCTTTTGAAAGTTAGCCTTTCGACGAGTGCCGTCACGGCTTCAGGGTCGATTGTTTCGCCGTCTATTTTTGCGTTAAGCAACACGCTTTTCGGTACCTTCAGGATCGCTTTACCGGCCTTGATCCCGAGGTCTTCCACTGAATCGATGAACTTCCGCGCCACCTCGATGGAGGCTCCGAATTCCTTTTCGAATGCTTCCCAAAACTCCGCGGCGATCCTGCCATCGTCCGTGCCTCCTACTTCTGGCTCTTCAAGATTTTTTGCATAATTCTTCACGCTTTCCTGAATTCTGAGGTCGATTCCAGCGCGGCCATAAGGCGCGAATATCTCGCCCTGGAACGAGTGTTTTGCATGAATATCGCCAAGCGGCGTCACGCGGATAAACGGTTCCTCGGCGTCCCAGCGGATTGTGTCCGACCAGCCGCCGAGACCCGCGATCATCGAGATTTGCGCCATAAGCCGCGAAAGGTCGAGGTGCCCCGGCTTGCGCACAGCGCGTAGCGGGCTCTCGCAGATCGCGAACTCGACCAGCAGCCGTGTGTCCCGCAACACGGCGTTCAACCTGCCGACATGTTCGGCCATCGTCCGTAGCGTGGCTTCGCGGTCGTTGTGAAGCGCGAGCACGGCCGCCGCCGTGCGGGCCCAATTGTCCCGGTCGTTGATTGCGCTCTCGTGATTGGCCAGGGCGAAGTCGATCACTGCTTCACGGTCGAATTGGCGGAGTTCGGCACAAAGTTCATCTTCCAAAAGCCTGACAACGGCATTCAGAAAGGTTAGGCATTCCATCTTTCCTTGAACGTCCCTCCTGTCTGAGCGGCTGCGCACGCGCCAGCCAAGGCCAAGTTTGATGATGGCGAAATCTTCCCTGTCAATTGTGACCGGCGGGTGAGGGACGGACGATCTCACGAAGTCGCGGAACTGTCGCTCCCTGAAAGCGTGACTCTGTCGCGCGCTGGTGTTTGGAACGATGGCGTCAATGAGCGCATTCCGTTCGACAAGTGATAGCGGATGCCGGGCCAAGGCCGCAAAGCCTTCGACAATGCCGGCTACCAAGGCGCGTTCAGCGATATTATCAGGATGGAAAATTGCCTGTTCAAATCTCGGTCCGACAATCACCGTTACTGTCGCCGTCTTGTCGTCAGCGCTTGCGGTGATTGCTGCTTTGGCCTGATCGGCGGTAAGTAGATCGAATTTGCCATTATCTGTGAGTTTGCCGACTTCGCCTTCGAATTTTGCCCACAAGCGCACTGGGCCTTTTGGCAGGCCAGGCAGCGCGGCCTCAAGCGCTGGCACCGCGCGGCTCACCCATGTCTTGATCATTTTCGAGCGTTCGTAAGCCCATTGCGCTGACGTGTTTTCGGGCGCCTCAAGCGCGCACCACCATGGCCGGAGAGGAAACTCGTAGACGCAAGCCGGCCAGCCGCCTTCGTTCCATTCCTCAGTAGCGTAGTAGGGCTGGTTACGGTCTTCTTCGAACAGTGCTTTTTCGTCCCTGCGAACTTTTATCCATTGCCCGTGGACATCTTGCGTCACGTGGGGATTCCATTGCACCATCACTTCGTGCCGAACTCGGCGGAGCGCGTTTTGCTCGATCATAATTAAAGACGGAACGTTGCCCCGCCCGAAATCCTCCGGCATCTGGCCGTGCGGAATCAGATGGCCGCCCAGCAAGCGTGCCCAGGCAACCATGTTGAGCAGGCCATTTATGTTTTGCAGCTCGAACTCCGAGCTGTTGCAATTTGTCGTGGCCGTCAATAAGCCGCCACAGCGAAAGCGGCTTGAAGTCCGGGAGCCAGCTTAGGGTAAGAAGATCGGCAGCGCCTACGAATTCGAGCCGCCAGCCATCACGTCTTTTGCCGGAAGCGATTTTTACCAATCCACGTCCGATACCGCAGCCGACCACAAGCGTCACTGCCTCGCGAAAATCCAGATCGTTGCGCGCGGTGGCAAGGGCCTCATCAATTCGCCGGTCAATTTCGTCCACCAACTTTGCCTGATCGGGGTCGGTTCCGATCAGACCCGCCTCCTCGAATCCTTCCAGCGTATCGAGAAAAAAAACGAAATTTAGATAGCGCCCGTGATCAATACATATCAAGGCCTCAGCCAGAATCCCGTTATTCGTTCGCTGGAACTCGATCGGGGCGCCGAAGTCGCCGCCCAGAAGCGGCGTACTCGAAAATAGCCGGGCGTATTCATGCGCGAGCGTGCCGATGAAGGCGTCGCGCACGCCGAGCAAGTCCATCGCTTCGATGACATAGCGCCGGATCGCGACGCTTGTTGCCGTGGGAAGTAGGAAGAAGATTTCACCGTCGCGGTACGTGAGTGGATACCGCTCCAGCGTCGAATGTCCGATCTTCTCGTGGACGAGGCGCGCGCGGGCCACAGCGGAAAAGCCGAATTCCATGAGGTGGTCCACGGAAATGCCGTGGTTGGCAAGATCGGCTTCGGTGAAACGGATCAAGCGACGTAGCGAATTGGCTGACGCAAGGATTTTTGGCGGAAGCGCCTCGACCGGAATTTCACATCCAAGCTGGTCGCTCGCAAGGCCTGCGCGCTCGCACACAAGGTCGGAAAGCCGGAGGAGAGCGTACACGTTTTCGCGCACATGAGCATACTTCGCAACCGCTGGGATCATCTCCAACATATTGGCGACGCGCTGAAGGTAGAACCCTGCTGTCTCCCAAATGCCTCCCAGCACGCGGAAATTGCCGCGCGGCGTCGCGATCGACGAGACGAACAAATCTTCGGCGGGATCCTCCTGGCGGCCGGCGATGCCTTGCCCTAACCTGGAATATAGCCGCTGAATAATCTTCTTGTTGGGCTTGCGGTGGCCATTGCCAAAGACGAGCGCAAGATGGACCAAAATTTCCAGACGGATGCAGTTGCTCTGTAGTTTGGGAACCGTCAGGAGTCCGCTGAAGCTCGTGGCCAGACGAAGAGGATCATACGAGTTGAGTTCAGCAAGCAGCGCTTTATTTTCAGAAACAATCGATTGGAGAGAGATCGACCCGAATTCGGATTGCGCCATCGCACTCAAGAGTTCATCGAAGTTTAGAAGGGGCTTCTTCAAGGGTCACCGTATGAACGCATATCACCGGTTTGGTCCGACGATTGTGCTACTTTCAGCTTTGTTTAGATATGATGCGATCGACTAGGTTCCAGCCGCCCCGCGCCGCTCGGGATAGAGCGACAGCAGCCCGTCGCGGCTCGCGGCGCAGGTGCCGCGCTCGGTGACGAGCGCCGTGACGAGGCGCGCGGGGGTCACGTCGAAGCCGAAATTCGCGGCCGGGCTCGCGGCGGGCGCGAGCGTCACGCGCGCGATCGTGCCATCGGGCGCGCGGCCCGCGATGCCGGTGACTTCGCCCGGATCGCGTTCCTCGATCGGAATCTTGCGGCCGTCGTCGAGCGTCCAATCGATCGTGCTGTGCGGCAGGCCGACATAGAACGGAATGCCGTTGTCCTTGGCGGCGAGCGCTTTCAGATAGGTGCCGATCTTGTTGCACACGTCGCCATTGGCGGTGACGCGGTCGGTGCCGACGATGCAGAGATCGACCGCGCCGTGCTGCATGAGATGGCCGCCGGCATTGTCGACGATGACCGTGTGGGCGACGCCGTGCTGGCCGAGTTCCCAGGCGGTGAGCGAGGCGCCCTGGTTGCGCGGCCGGGTCTCGTCGGCCCAGACATGGACGGGAATGCCCTTGTCGTGCGCCATGTAGATCGGCGCCAGCGCGGTTCCCCAATCCACCGTGGCGAGCCAGCCGGCATTGCAATGGGTGAGCACGTTGAGCCGGCCGCGCCGGTCCTTCCTGGCCCAGGCGGCCTCGAACAGCGCGAGACCGTGCCGGCCGATCGCCTCGCAGGTCGCGGCATCGTCGTCGCAGATGTCCTTGGCCTTGGCATAAGCGGCGGCGGCGCGCTCGGCGCGCGGCCGGTTGCGCACCGCGTCGCGCACGCCGTCGAGCGCCCAGCGCAGATTGATCGCCGTCGGCCGCGTTGCCAGCAGCAGGGCGTGATTGCGGTCGAGCGCGTCGTCGGACGGATCGGCGCTGAGGCCCAGCGCCAAGCCATAGGCCGCGACGGCGCCGATCAGCGGCGCGCCGCGCGTTTGCATGGTCTTCGATCGCGCGCGCGCAATCCTCGGGCGTGGCGAGGCGCAGGGTCGCGAATTCATGCGGCAGCCTGGTCTGGTCGATGATGCCGACCGCGACGCCGTCGGGATCGAGCCAGACGCTGCGATAATGCTTGCCGCCGATGCGCACGCCGCCGCTCCTGATCGTTCGTTACCCGCTCTCTCGTACAACACAGCGGATCGCAATTGAAGCGGGCGAGCGAGCGCGGTTATGAGCGTTCAACACCTAACGCGATTTTAATCATATTGGGCCAAGCTGATATGCGATTTCGTGTTAGCCGGTTCGTGGTCTTGGCGGGTGGCGAACCAAATAGCGTGAGTGTGCATCCGCTTTGGGAGTCAACCATGCAGGACTCGGTCGAGGCAAAGCTACGCGCCAGCGTTCGTGCGCAAGAGCAGCGGAAATCGCTGCGGCAGAGAGAGATCAGCCGCAGCCAAATTATCTCGTTGATTGCCTCGGGCATTGTCTGTTGCGCCCTCGCGGTCGGCCTTTATTTTTATTTCGCCGATTGGGAGGACTCCGGAGGCCGACGGCGCATGAATGCGTGGGTCATGCTGGCGTACATGGCTTTGGGCAAGAGCGGCGTTTCGGCGGCGTTGTCCCTTTTTGGTCTGGGCTGCCTGGCGGTCGCTTTCTATCGGCTGTCCGACGCGATCGCCGATACCGGTGTCCTGATTCAGGGTTTCGTGGCGGTCGCGCTGGGCGTGCTCTTTGTCGGCTTTGGAGTTTTTGAGTACGGCTTGTTGGATCGACTGGAAGCAATGGGCGGTTTGCCAGTCGCGCATTGGCTGCATGGGGCGATGGACAATATTTTTGGGAAGTTTGGTGTGCTGATTTTCGGCCTCATCGGCGGCCTCGGTTTGGGCGCGGCCGGCATCTATTTATTGTTTAGTTATCGCGCTCAAGTCGTTATCAAATAAAAGAAATATTAAATAACGAATCCGGCCATTGACTCGATATCGCCGCCAAATTAGAACAAAACAAGAATAAATGATCGCTCCCATGTCCCCGTCCCTGCAGCAGCTTCGCCATCGGATTGCCCGGCTCGAAGGCGTCGCGCCGGCGACGATGGCGGGCGTGTTTTCGACCGGCCATGCGCGGCTCGATGCGGCGCTGCCGTGGCCGGGCCTGCCGCGCGGCGCAGTGCATGAAATTCTTTGCCCCGACTTGGCCGACGGCGCCGCGACCGGGTTCGCGCTCGGTCTGCTGGCGAGCGCGATGGCGGCGGCGGCGGAGAAATTCGTGCTGTGGGCGCGCGGGCCCGGCGATTTTTTCGCGCCGCTGTTCGCGCCAGGACTGTGCGCCACTGGGATCGATCCGGGCCGGATGATTTTCGCGGCAGCGGCGGGCCACGCCGCGTTGCTCGCCGCGCTTGAGGAGGGGCTGCGCTGCGCCGGCCTTGCCGCGGCGGTGGGCGAGGCCGGCGCGCTCGATTTCAACGCCAGCCGGCGGCTGCAATTGGCCGCCGCGTCCTCGGGCGTCGCCTTGCTGTTGTTGCGGCCGGAGCGTTTCGCGGCGACGGCGAGCGCCGCGGTCAGCCGCTGGCATGTCGCATCGCGGCCCGGCGGCGGCGCCCGCATCGCCTTGCTGCGCTGCCGCGGCGGCCAAGCCGGGCATTGGGATTTGCCATGACGCCCGCCCTTGCCGATGCCGGCGCGCGCCGCATCCTGGCCGTGTGGCTGCCGCGTTTCGCCATCGACCGCCGCGACGCCGGGGCCGCGGCAGAACGTCCGCGGCCCTTCGTTCTTATTCAACATCAGCAACAGAAGGATTTTATTTTTTCCGTCAACGATGAAGCGGAGAAATTTGGCATTGTACCTGGGATCGGTTTGAGCGATGCCCGCGCGCTCTGCCTCAACCTCGCCGCCGCCCCGGCCGAGCCCGATGCCGACCGGCGGGCGCTCGAACGCCTCGCCGATTGGTGCGGACGTTATACGCCCTGGGTCGCCGTCGATCCCGCCATCGGCCAGGCCGAGGCGGGCTTGCTGCTCGATATCGCCGGCTGCGCCCATCGCTTCGGCGGCCGCGTCAGCGGCCGTGTCAGCGGCGAGGCCGGATTGCTCGCCGATCTCGCCCGCCGCTTGACGCGCGCGCGCTTGCGGCACCGCTTGGCCGTGGCCGACGCACCGGGCACGGCCTGGGCGTGGTCGCGTTTCGGCCCGGTCGCGCGGCGGCCGATCCTGGCGCCGGGCGAAGCCGCTGCCGCCTTGCCGTCTTTACCCGTCGAGGCGTTGCGCTTGGCGGCGGCGGAAAGCGCGGCCTTGCAGCGTTTGGGTTTGCGGCGCATCGCCGATCTCATGGCCCTGCCGCGCGCGGCGCTGGCGGCGCGGTTCGGCGAGCGCCTGCTGCGCCGGCTCGACGAAGCGCTCGGCCATTGCCGCGAGCCGATCGCGCCGCGCCGGCCGGCCACCGACTACGCGACGCGGCGCGATTTCGTCGAGCCGCTGCTCGTCCCCGCCGGGCTCGCGCCGACGCTCGCCCGCCTCCTCGTCCGCCTCTGCCGCAGGCTGGAGCGCGACGGGCTCGGCGCGCGCCAGCTGGTGTGCACGGTCTTCCGCCTCGACGGCACGGCGAGCTCGGCCGCGATCGGCACCAGCCGGCCGGCGCGCGATCCCGCGCATCTGATGAAGCTGTTCGCGCCGAAACTCGAAGCGCTCGATCCCGATCCGGGCATCGAAACCATGCTGCTCGAAGCGCCGGACATCGAACGCGCCGGCGAAACCCAGCAGCCCTTCGCCACGCTCGATCGCCGGGCCTCCGCCGCGATCGGCAACGATGTCGCGGCGCTGATCGACCGGCTCGTCAATCGCCTCGGCGCCGGCGCGGTGCATTACATGGCGCCGCAGCCCGATCATGTGCCCGAGCGGCAATGGCGCCGCGTCCCGGCGCTCAGCGCGGCGCCGCCGGATTGGTCGGCCTGGCCTCGGGAAACGCGCGCCTTGCCTCAGCGCCTGCTGCCCCGGCCGGAGCCGCTCGCCGCCGTCGAGCTCGGCCCGGACGGCGCGCCCAGCCGCTTTATCTGGCGCCGCCGGATTTTCGCCATCGCGTCGGCCGCCGGCCCCGACCGCCGCCTCGGCGCCTGGTGGCGGGGCGAAGATGCGGCGCGGGATTACTGGACAATCGCGGACAGCGCCGGCCGCGCGGCTTCGGTTTTTCGTTGCCTTCGCAGCAACGCCTGGTTTCTCCAGGGGCTTGGCGTGGGGCAACGCAAGCATTATGCTAGCATAGTGCTTTCATAATGGAAGCAATCATGGCCACCCTGACGATCCGCAATATCGGCGACGCAACGGCGCGAAAATTGAAAAGCCGCGCCAGGAAGAACAAGCGCTCGCTGGAAGCCGAGGTGCGCGTGATCCTGGACGAGGCGGCCAATCCCGCATCGAGCCGGGATTTCTGGAAAGCGGCCGAGCGCGTCAGGGCGATGACGCCGCCGAGGCGCCGCCGGGACGATAGCACGAAGATCATCCGCCAATACCGGGACCAGCGATGAACTTCGTCGTCGATGCCAGCGTCGCGATCAAATGGTTTCTCCAGGAGCCGGACAGCGCGCGCGCCGTCGCGCTGAGCCGGCAAGCGGCGCAAATCCACGCGCCCGATTTGCTGCTTGCGGAAATCGCCAACGTTGCCTGGAAAGAGGCGATCCGCAAGCGAATCGCGGCCGACCAAGCGCGCGCGATCGCCGCGCATATCCGGCTGTCGCCGATCCGGTTTGTTCCGATTGCCGCGCTTCAGCAAAGGGCGCTCGAAATCGCGCTTGAGGTAAACCACTCGGTTTACGACTGCCTCTATCTGGCCTGTGCCGAGCGGCACGAGGTCTTTTTAATCACGGCGGACAAGACGCTTATGAACAAAACGAGATCATCGGCCCATGCCGGGCTCGTTTGGCATTTGGGCGACCCAAGTTTTGCGGCCTTCGATGGCGGCAGCTGACATGCTCGCCTACGCCGAGCTCCAAGTCACCACCAATTTCAGCTTCCTCAGCGGCGCGTCGCATGCCGAGGAGCTGGTCGAACGCGCGGCGGCGCTTGGGCTCGCGGCGATCGCGGTCGCCGACCGCAACACGCTGGCCGGCGTCGTGCGCGCCCATGTTGCCGCCAAGCGCGCGGGCATCAAGCTCGTGGTCGGCGCGCGGCTCGATCTGGCCGAGGGTGGCAGCCTGCTTTGTTTGCCCAAGGATCGCGCCGCTTACGGCCGGCTTTCGTCCCTGCTCAGCCTCGGCCGCCGGCGCGCGCCCAAGGGCGAATGCGATATCCGCCTTGCCGATCTCGCCGCCTTTGCCGAAGGCCAGATCGCCATCGTGTTGCCGGAGGATGGCGGCCGCGAGGGCCGCGGCTTTCTCGCCGCGATCAAGGCGATCTACGGCGCCGAAACCTTTCTCGCCGCCCAGCATCTTTATCGCGGCGACGATGCGGCGCGGCTCGCCGGCTTGGCGGCGCTCGCGACCGAACACGGCGCGCCGCTCGTCGCCACCAACGATGTGCATTATCACGTGCCGGCGCGCCGGCGCTTGCACGACGTGCTGACCTGCATCCGCGAACATTGCACGCTCGACGAAGCCGGCTTCCGGCTCTTCGCCAATGCCGAGCGGCACGTGAAGTCGCCCGACGAGATGGCGCGGCTGTTCGCCGCTTATCCCGAGGCGGTGGCGCGCGGCGCCGAGATCGCGGCGCGCATCGCTTTCTCGCTCGACGAGCTGCGCTACGAATATCCCATCGATCCGGTGCCCGAGGGCCGCACGCCGCAGGAGGAGCTGACGCGCCTTGCCTGGCTCGGCGCCGGCGCGCGCTATCCCGGCGGCGTGCCGGAGAAAGTGCGGCGCCAGATCGAGCACGAGCTGGCGCTGATCGGCGCGCTCGACTACGCGCCCTATTTTCTCACCGTCCACGACATCGTGCGCGAGGCGCGGGCGCGCGACATCCTCTGCCAGGGCCGCGGCTCGGCGGCGAACTCGGCGGTCTGCTACTGCCTCGGCATCACCGCCGTCGATCCGGCGCGCCTGGATCTGCTGTTCGAGCGCTTCGTCAGCGCCGAGCGCAGCGAGCCGCCCGACATCGACGTCGATTTCGAGCATGAGCGGCGCGAGGAGGTCATCCAGTACATCTACGCGAAATACGGCCGCGAACGCGCCGGCCTGGCGGCGACGGTGATCTGCTATCGCGCGCGCAGCGCCATCCGCGAGGTCGGCAAGGCGCTCGGCCTGTCGCTCGACACCGTCGACCGCCTGGCCAAGACGGTGTGGGGCTGGAGCGACGACGGGCTCGACGAGGACGCGCTGCGCAAGGAAGGGTTCGCGCTTCCGTCGGACACCAGGGCACGGCGTCCCGGCCCCACCCCGACCCTCCCCCGCAAGGCGGATGGCGATCGCGGCACGCCTCCGCCTGGCGCTCGATCTGGCGCGCGAGCTGATCGGGTTTCCGCGCCATCTCTCGCAGCATGTCGGCGGCTTCGTCATCACCAAGAGCCCGCTGCACGAAGTGGTGCCGATCGAGAACGCGGCGATGGCGGACCGCACCGTCATCGAATGGGACAAGGACGATCTCGACGCGCTCGGCATTCTCAAGATCGACGTGCTCGGCCTCGGCATGCTGACCTGCATCCGCAAGGGCTTCGACCTGCTGCGGCGCCACTACGGCAAGACTTACGACCTCGCCACCGTGCCGGCCGAGGACCCCAAGGTCTACGACATGCTGTGCAGCGCCGATTCGATCGGCGTCTTCCAGGTCGAGAGCCGGGCGCAGATGTCGATGCTGCCGCGCTTGAAGCCGCGCCGCTTCTACGACCTCGTCATCGAGGTCGCGATCGTGCGCCCCGGCCCGATCCAGGGCGACATGGTGCATCCCTATCTGCGCCGGCGCGACGGGATCGAAACCGTGTCCTTTCCCTCGAAGGCGCTTGAGGACGTGCTCGGCAAAACCTTGGGCGTGCCGCTGTTCCAGGAACAGGCGATGCGCATCGCCATCGTCGCCGCCGGTTTCACGCCCTCGGAGGCCGACCTGCTGCGCCGCGCCATGGCCACCTTCCGCAAGACCGGCAAGATCCACGGCTTCCGCGACAAGATGATCGAGGGCATGGTGGCGCGCGGCTACGAGCGCGATTTCGCCGAGCGCTGCTTTCACCAGATCGAGGGCTTCGGCGAATACGGTTTCCCCGAAAGCCACGCCGCGAGCTTCGCCCTCCTCGTCTATGTCTCGGCCTGGCTGAAGTGCCACTATCCCGCGGTCTTCGCCTGCGCGCTGCTCAACAGCCAGCCGATGGGCTTCTATGCCCCGGCGCAGATCGTGCGCGACGCGCGCGATCACGGCGTCGAGGCACGCGCCGCCGATGTCAATCGTAGCGCCTGGGACAACACGCTTGAGCCCGATGCCGGTGGCGGCTTGGCACTGCGCCTCGGCTTCCGCCAGGTAAAAGGTCTCGCCGAGGAACCGATGCAGCGCCTCGTGGCGCTGCGCGGCAACGGCTATCCCGATCCGCGCACGCTGTGGCGCCGCGCCGCGCTCGCGCCGAAAATTCTCGAACGTCTGGCTGAGGCCGATGCCTTCACCTCGATGGGCTTGAAACGCCGCGAAGCGCTATGGGCGATCCGCATTCTCGGACCGGCGCCGCTGCCGCTCTTCGCCGCCGCCGACGAAGACGAACAAGCCCGGGATCCGCCGGCGCGGCTCCCGGCCATGACGCTCGGCGAAGAAGTCGTCGAGGATTATGCCGCGCTGCGCCTGTCGCTGAAGGCGCATCCCTTGGCGCTGCTGCGCGACAGCCTCGATGAACGCCGGATCGTGCCCAACCGCGCCCTCGACCGCGTCGCCCACGATGCGCGCGTGGCGGTGGCCGGCATCGTCATCGTCCGCCAGCGGCCGGGCACGGCCAAGGGCGTGATCTTCATGACCCTCGAGGACGACGGCGGCATCTGCAACATCATCGTTTGGCCGAACGTGTTCGAGCGCCATCGCCCGGTCGTGCTCGGCGCCCGCCTCGTCCATGTCCGCGGCACGCTGCAGCGCGAGGGCCTGGTCACCCACATCGTCGCCGAGCGCCTCGTCGATCTGTCGTTCCTGCTCGACGGGATCGCGGCGCGCGACCGCGCCATGCCGATCGAAGTCGCCCGCGCCGACGAGGTCGCGCATCCCAACGGCCGCGATGCGCGCGACACCGGCCGCCGGCGCGAGCGCGACGCGATGTTCCCGTCGCGCGACTTTCATTGAGCCGGCCGCGCGTTGATGAAAGTTAAACGCTTTGCGTATAGAGCCTAGGCCGAACTGCCCGATCCCCATAAGCAACCGCCGAGAACCCGCCCATGAAACCGCTTGCGCTCATTCTTGCCTTACTCCTGATTTCGCTCGCCCCGGCGCCCGCCTCGGCCGACGCCAAGGACGACCTTAGCGCCGGCAAGAAGGCCGCCTTCGACGGCCGCCGCGACGAGGCGCTGCAACTCCTCACGAAAGCCATCGACTCGCGCAAGCTCTCGCCCGCCGATCTCGCCGGCGCCTACAACAGCCGTGCCACGATCTATACCGAAACCAAGAAACACGAGCTGGCGATCGCCGACTTCACCGAAGCCCTCAAGATCGCGCCGAAGGAATACCTTCTTATGTTGCACGGCAACCGCGGCCGCACGGCGCTGACGATCAAGAATTACGATCTCGCCATCGCCGACTTCAGCAAGATCATCGAATTGCAGAAAGACGACAAAAGCTCATTGCCCTACGCCTACGAAGATCGCTGCAACGCCTATCTCAAAGCCGGGAAAAAAGCCGAAGCCGCCGCCGATTGCCGCAAAACGCTGGAGCTGAAGCCCGGCTACAAGCATGCCGAGGAATCGCTACGCCAGGCCGAAGCGCCCTGAGGCTGACCTGGCCGCAATTCGCAACGCGGACCACAGGCCTTGACGAAAACCAAACGCCCTGGACATCGATCCTAAGCCGGACTACCGCGATCTCCACGCACAACCGCCGAGAGCCCGCCCCATGAAAACGCTTACGCTCATCATGGCGTTTCTCATGCTTTCGCTCGCGCCGGCGCCGGCTTTGGCCGATGCCAAGGACGACCTCAAGGCCGCGCATAAGGCGAGCCGCGATCAAAAGCGGGAGGCCGCCCTCCAGCTTTACGCAAAGGCGATCGAACTCGGGCAAGCTGGCGCCGGACGATCTCGCCTCCGCCTATAACGGCAGGGCCACGGTCTATACCGAGACCGACAAGTACGAGCTCGCGATTGTCGATTTCACCAAGGCCCTCGAGATCGCGCCGGAGGTATACCTTCACATGCTGCACGGCAATCGCGGCCGTACGGCGCTGGCGATCAAGAACTACGATCTCGCCATCGCCGACTTCAGCAAGATCATCGAGCAGGACAAAGACGACAAAAGTGCATTGCCTTTCGCCTACGAGGCTCGCTGCGACGCCTATCTCAAGGCCGGACGCAAAGCCGAAGCCGCCGCGGACTGCCGCAAGACGCTGGAGCTGAAGCCTGGCTACAAACACGCCGAGGAAATGCTGCGCAAGGCCGAGGCGCCCTAAAGGTCCCGCGGCGCGGCCGGACGGAGCTTGGTGACAATCTGGTTATGCCGCTCCAATGTCTGGTGCACCGGGCATCGATCGGCGATTTCCAGCAAGCGCTGGCGCTGTTCGTCCGTTAGATCGCCCCACAACTCGATATCGCGTTCGATGCGGTCCACCTTCCCTTCCTTGACCTCGCATTCGGCGCAGTCCTGGGCGTGGATCTTCGAGTGCCGAAGGCGCACGGCGATCCATTCCAGCGGCAGCTTCTTGCGCTCGGCATACATGCGCAGGGTCATCGACGTGCAGGCGCCGAGCGCGGCGCTCAGCAGGCCATAGGGCGTCGGTCCCGTATTCGTGCCGCCGACATCGGCCGGCTCGTCGGCACGCAGCCGATGCACGCCGTCGTCGACGATCTGCGCATACCGGCCTGTGCCGGCCTCGTAAACGATGAGTTCGCCCGGCTCGGCGCGCGGCGCGCGACCGGTCGCGGTCGCCGCCGGCGCATCGAGATAACGCGAGGCCCAAGCCGAAAGCACATCCGCGACGTAGATCGCGTCCTCGCGGCGCGACAACAGATGGTCGGCATCGTCGAGCGAGACGAAGCTCTTGGGATGCTTCGCGGCTTGGAAGATGCGGCCGGCATTGTCGATCGACACGGTTTGGTCGCGCGGCGCGTGGAACACGAGCAGCGCCTTGCGCATCGCCGCGAGCGCGGCATCAAGCCGCTGCCCGGCGATGTCGTCGAGGAACTGTTTGCGGATCGTGAAGCGGCGCCCGGCGAGCACCACTTCGGCCTGGCCCTTGGCGTCGATTTCGGGGCGCGCCGCCGCCAAAAGATGCGCGACGTGCGCCGGATCGGCCGGAGCGTTGACCGTTGCCACGGCGCGGGCTTCGGCAATGCGCGGTGCCGCCGCGAGCACGGCGGCGCCGCCGAGCGAATGGCCGATCAGGATCGCCGGCGCGCGATGATTCGCGCGCAGCCAATCCGCGGCGGCGATCAAATCCTCGACATTCGAGGAAAAGTTAGTGTTGGCGAAATCGCCGTCGCTCGCCCCGAGTCCGGTGAAATCGAAGCGCAAGACGGCAATGCCACGCTCGGCCAAGCCCTGGCTGATGCGCGCCGCGGCGAACACGTCTTTCGAGCAGGTGAAGCAATGCGCGAACAGCGCGAAGGCTCGCGGCGCCTGCTCCGGCCAATCGAGCCGCGCGGCGAGCGCGGCGCCGTGCGAACCGGTGAATTCGACTTTGTCGCTTCGCGCCGTCATGGCCGCATATCCTCCATTCGTTGCGCGGCCAAGCTTATAGGACGGAGCGGCCGCGGCGCGATCACGATCGTTCACGATCGATCGCACGACGCGTCAGCCGGCCTCGACAATCGCCGCGGGCCGATGCTATCGATGCGTTGGAAACTAGGAACCGACATGGCAACGAGCGACAGCGCGCCGCCGGTAGCGCCGATCGGCGAGCGGGCGCCGAAAAACATCCGGCGCCGCAGTGAGATCATGGACGCCGCTGCCGAAATCTTCGCCCGCAAAGGCTATCACGCGGCCACCACGCGCGACATTGCGGATCGCCTCGGCATGCAGGCCGGCAGCCTTTATTACTATCTCGAGTCGAAAGAAGCCGCCCTCGAGGAAGTGTGCCGCGTCGGCTCCGAAGCCTTTGAAAGCGAAATCGCCGACCTGTTGAAGCGCAAATTGACGGCGCGCGAAATGGCGCGCGCCGGCATTGCCATGCATTTGCAGAGCGACAAACGGCACTACGTCACGTGTTTCGTTTACAGCCGGCGGCTGCTGGCGCCGGCCGTCGTGGCGGTGTTGAACGATCGCGCCCGGCGCTACGTCAATTTGTGGTCGAATATATTCGCGCGCGGCGTCGCCGAAGGCGCCTTCGCGCCGGAGCTCGATTGCCGCGGCGCCGCGTTCGCCGTTATGGCCTTGTGCAATGGCGCGGTGCCGAACCTCGAAACCCGCGCGCCGGCCGAAACCGCGAAATTCGTCGCCGGACTGACCGATCTGTTCCTCAACGGCGTCTTGCGCCGGCCCGGCGCCGCGGCGGACCGATGAAGACCGAGACCGCCTTCAGCCGCGCGGACGTCGAAATTCTCGACAAGACGACGGTGTACAAAGGCCGCTTCCAGATCGACCGCTATCGCTTGCGCCACCGGCGGCACCAGGGCGGCTGGAGCGAGGCGTTCAACCGCGAGGTTTTCGAACGCGGCCACGCCGCCGCTGTCCTGCCCTACGATCCGGTGCGCGACGAGGTCGTGCTGATCGAGCAATTCCGGCCCGGCGCCTATGCCGGCGGCATCGATCCATGGCTGACGGAGATTGTCGCCGGCATCATCGACAAAGAGGGCGAGTCCGAGGAAGACGTGGTGCGGCGCGAGGCCGTCGAGGAGGCCGGCCTGGAATTGACGTCGGTCGAGCCGATCGCGCGCTGCATCCTTTCGCCCGGCGCGTGCTCCGAAACCATCCGCATCTTCATCGGCCGGGCCGACGCCGCGAAAGCCGGCGGCGTTTTCGGCCTGGCGCACGAGCATGAGGATATTCGCGTCCTGGTCTTGCCGATGGCGGAGGTGTCGCGGATGATGGCCGAGGGCAGGATCAGCAACGCGATCACGCTCATCTCGTTGCAGTGGCTGCTGCTGAACCGCATGCAACTCCGCGAGCGCTGGGGCGCCTTCGAGCGCTGATGCTTGATCGCGCCCGGCACGGCGGATAGAGTTCGAACTTCAAATTCCAGCAGAACAGGCGGCGATGGATCTTCGCAACGGATTTACGGAAACGATCGGGCGGACGCCGCTCGTCAAGCTGCTTGGCCCTTCGGCGCTGACCGGTTGCGCGATCTACGGCAAAGCCGAATTCCTCAACCCCGGCCAATCGATCAAGGATCGCGCGGCGCTCGCCATCATCGAGGACGCCGAGCGCCGCGGCCAGCTCAAGAAGGGCGGCGTCGTGGTCGAGGGTACGGCGGGCAACACGGGCATCGGGCTCGCCCTCGTCGGCAACGCGCGCGGCTATCGCACCGTCATCGTCATCCCGGAAACCCAGAGCCAGGAAAAAAAGGACATGCTGCGCCTGTGCGGCGCCGAGCTGATCGAAGTTCCGGCGGTGCCGTACAAGGATCCGAACAACTACGTCCACGTATCCGAGCGCAAGGCGAAGGAACTCGCCGCCAAGGAACCGAACGGCGCGATCTGGGCCAATCAATTCGACAACGTCGCCAACCGCGACGGCCATTATCGCACAACGGGCCCGGAAATCTGGGATCAGACCGATGGCAAAGTCGATGCGTTCGTTTGCGCCGTGGGCACCGGCGGCACCTTGGCCGGCGTCGCTGCGGCGCTGCGCGAGCGCAAGAAGACCGTCAAGATCGGCCTCGCCGATCCGTTCGGGGCCGCGCTCTACAGCTATTACACCAAGGGCGAACTCAAGGCCGAGGGCAGCTCGATCGCCGAAGGCATCGGCCAGGGCCGCATCACCAAGAATCTCGAAGGCTTCCGCCCCGATTTTTCGTACCAGATTCCCGACGACGAAGGGCTGCGCATCGTTTTCGATCTCCTGCAAAAAGAAGGCCTCTGCCTCGGCGGATCGAGCGGCATCAACGTCGCCGGCGCGATCCGGCTCGCCAAGGATATCGGGCCAGGCCACACCATCGTCACCGTGCTCTGCGACTACGGCACGCGCTATCTCAGCCGGATGTTCAATCCCGCCTTCCTGCGATCCAAGAACCTGCCGGTGCCGCCATGGCTGAATCGATAAGCGGCTACGCCCAACCGGACGCGCTGGTGTCCGCTGAGTGGCTGGCGGCGCATCTCGATGCGCCCGATGTCCGCGTCGTCGACGGTTCCTGGTATTTGCCGGCGATGAAGCGCGACGCCAAGGCCGAGTTCGCCGCCGGGCGAATTCCGGGCGCCGTCTATTTCGATATCGACGAGATTTCCGACACGGCCTCGTCCCTGCCCCATATGCTGCCGAGCCCGGAAAAATTCGCCTCGCGCGCCAAGCAGCTTGGCTTGGGCGATGGCTGCCGGATCGTCGTTTACGACGGCCTGGGCCTGTTCAGCGCGGCGCGGGTGTGGTGGATGTTCCGCGTTTTCGGTCATGGCGACGTGGCGGTGCTCGACGGCGGCATGCCGAAATGGACAGCACGAAGGCCGGCCGGTCGAGACCGGCCCGGTCAAACCGCGCGAGCGGCACTTTACCGCCCGGGTCAATTCCATATTGGTGCGCGACGTCGAGCAGGTGAAGCGCAATATCGGCGCCGGACGCGAGCAAGTTCTCGATGCGCGTTCGCGCGGCCGCTTCGTTGGCACCGAGCCCGAACCCCGCGCCGGCTTGCGCAGCGGGCACATCCCCGGCTCGAAGAACCTGCCCTGGAACGAGATCGTCGATCCGGCAACCGGCGGCATGCTGCCGGCCGCGGCCTTGACGGCGAAATTCCATGCCGCCGGCATCGATGCCGCCAAGCCGGTTGTGTGCAGTTGCGGCTCGGGCGTTTCCGCCTGCACGCTGGCGCTTGGCCTGCATTTGATCGGCGCCAGCCACGTGGCCATCTATGACGGCTCGTGGGCCGAATGGGGCAGCCGAGCCGATACGCCGATCGAGGTTTGACGCCGCCGCCATGCCCGATCTCGCGATTCGCGCATATGGCGCGCTCGATCTTCCGGCCATCGTCGATCTGTGGTCGCGCTGCGGCCTGACGCGGCCGTGGAACGATCCGGCCGAGGATATCGCGCTCTGCATCGAATCGGGCCACGGCACGATCCTCATCGGCGAGCAGGCCGCCACGCCGATCGCCTCGGTCATGGTCGGGCATGACGGGCATCGCGGCTGGGTCTATTACCTCGCCGTCGATCCGGGCCAGCGCAGCCAAGGCTACGGGCGATTGATGATGGCCGCGGCGGAGCAATGGCTCGCCGCGCGCAAGGTGCCGAAAATCGAACTGATGGTTCGCGCCGGCAACGCGGCGGCGGAAGAATTCTATCGCCGGCTCGGTTACGCCTTGTCGTCGGTTCACGTGATGGAACGCTGGCTGCGCCCGCCGAAAAGCGGCCTGCCGGCGCCGCGCAAGATCGAAACGACGATTACCTATCTAGAAATGAAAAAACCGGCGGCCCGGCCGGCCTTCTTGCCGCAAGGCAAGATCGCCTTGCTGAGAACGCCGAAACCCTCCGCCGCCTTTTACCGATACTTGTACAACACAGTGGGCGAAGCCTGGTTCTGGTACGAAAGGCGGGTGCTGACCGATGCCGCATTGCTGGCGGAGATCCGGGCGGATGGCGTCGAGCTCTCGGTACTTTATTTCGAGGGCGAGCCGGCGGGCTATGTCGAACTCGATTTCCGCGACCGCGACGACGTCAATGTCGCCTATTTCGGCCTCATGCCGGGCCATATCGGCCGAGGGCTCGGCACTTATCTCCTTGGCGCGGCGCTCGATGAGATTTGGCGGCGGACGCCGCAACGGGTTTGGGTCCACACCTGCACACTCGATCACCCACGGGCCCTCCGACTGTACCAAAAACTCGGTTTCGCCCCGTATAAGCAGGAGACGCAGATCGTCGACGATCCGCGCGACCTCGGCCTAATCCCGGCCGCGACTCGATTGCCGGCGTCCGCCAAAATGGTTGCATCGTCCGAGTGATCGTACTAAGGAGAGGCAGATCAAGGGAGTGTGTACGATGAAGAAAGCTACACTATACTTAGGTTCGGCCTTGGTTTTGCTTGCCGTTGCAGGCTGCAACACTGTGGCTGGATTTGGCGAAGACTTGAACGCCGCCGGCCGCGGCCTGAAAAACACGGCGGAAAATTCAAAGCCGAAGTCCTAGCTCGCAAATTCGATATCAAACGAAGGAGATGGCGATGTACAGCAAGAAATTCCTGCGGGTGGCGGCGTTGCTCGCGGCCTTCGGCGCCGGACTCGCTTTGTCGGCGTGCAACACGATCGAGGGCATGGGCGAGGATATCAGCGCGCTTGGGCGCGGCATGAGCCGCGGTGCCGATAGCACGAAACAGAAGATGTAGCCTGCGCGGCAGCCCGGCTGGCCATGCGGCGCCGGTATCAGTGCCCGAGAATTTGGCTGAGAAATAGCTTGGTCCGGTCCGAGCGCGGGCTGTTGAAAAAATTGTGCGGATCGTTCTGCTCGATGATTTCGCCCTGATCCATGAAGATGACGCGATCCGCAACGCTGCGCGCGAAGCCCATTTCGTGCGTGACGCACAACATCGTCATGCCTTCGCGCGCCAGCTCGATCATGACGTCGAGCACTTCCTTGATCATCTCGGGATCGAGCGCCGATGTCGGCTCGTCGAACAGCATGATCTTGGGGTTCATGCACAGCGAACGGGCGATGGCGACGCGCTGCTGCTGGCCGCCCGAAAGCTGACCGGGATATTTCTTCGCCTGCTCCGGAATCCGCACGCGGTTGAGGATTTGCATGGCGGTTTCCTCGGCCTGCGCTTTCGGCATTTTGCGCACCCAGATCGGCGCCAAGGTCAGGTTTTCCAGCACCGTCAAATGCGGAAAAAGATTGAACTGCTGGAACACCATGCCGACCTCGCGGCGGATCTGCTCGACATTCTTCACGTCGTTGGTGAGTTCGACGCCGTCGACGACGATCTGCCCGCGCTGATGCTCCTCGAGGCGGTTGATGCAGCGGATGAGCGTCGATTTGCCCGAGCCCGACGGCCCGCAGATCACGATTTTCTCGCGCGCCCGCACTTCGAGATTGATCTTTTTGAGGACGTGGAATTGGCCGAACCACTTGTCCACGTTGCGCATCGCGATGACCGTTTCGCCGGCCGCCTTCTTTGCTGCTTGTTGCATCGACTGGACTCCCCGTTCAACGCCGTTTCTGCCGGCCGGTTTCGAATTGCGTTTCGAGCGACTGGCTGTATTTCGAGATCGCGAAGCAAAAAACAAAGTAAACCAGCGCGGCGACCACGTATCCCTCGGCGTAAAACGGCCGCCAGGGTAAGTCGCGGAAGCCGAGCTGTACCGCTTCGAGGAAATCCGTCAAGCCGACGATGCCGACCAATGTCGTGTCCTTGAACAGGCCGATGAAGGTGTTGACGATCGGCGGTATCACGAGCGCGGATCGCTTGCGGCAGCACAATTTTGCCCGTGGTTTGCCAATAGCCCAGGCCGAGCGATGCCGCCGCCTCGTATTGGCCTTTGGGAATCGCCTGCAAGCCGCCACGCACGACTTCCGCCAGATAGGCCGCCGAAAACATGATGATGGCGACTTGGGCGCGCACCGCGTCGCCGAGATTGACGCCCGACGGCAGGAACAAGAGCAAGACGAACGACGCGACGAATAGCAAGCTGATAAGCGGGACGCCGCGAATCAATTCGATATACGCGACGCACAACATGCGAATGACCGGCATTTTCGAGCGCCGGCCGAGCGCCAGGAGAATGCCCAATGGAAAAGCCGCGGCAATGCCGAAGATCGACAGCATCAGCGTCAAAGGCAGCCCGCCCCACAGCCCGGTGCCGACCGGAGCAAGACCGGTTGGAATATCGACGGTAAACGCGGCGACCGCGGCGAACGGCAATTGGAATCCGGCGCGGCTCATCAGTAACCGGTTTGCGCCATGCAGCGCCCAGTCGCCGAATAGCGCCAGCAACAAGAGAGCGGCGCCGCCGCCGAGTTTTGCCAGGGAGGCTCCGCGCCCGCGAACCGCACGGCTCGCGACATTGGCAACAAGCGCCGCGCCGGCAAGCATCGCCAGGGTGCGGTAGCTGACGGAGATCGCGCCGCCGCCCATAAGAATGAAGAACAGCGCGCTCGCGGCGAGCCAAACCCAGGCGAGCCAGGATTTCCAATGGCGCCGGTCGCAACTGTAGATCAGCGTTCCGATCAGCAGCGCCATGGCCAACAACGGACGCCACTGCTCGGCATAAGTGTAACGGCCGAATAAAACGATGCGGTGCTTTTCATGGACAAAGGCCCAGCATGCGCCGCCCGCCTTGCGGCATTCTTCAGGCTTGGCCGCCGTCCATACCGCATCGAAGATCAGCCAATCGGCAAGGCGCGGCACGATCAGGAATAGCAAATAGGCGATCGCGACCGTCAGCAGCGTATTGAACCAGCCATTGAACAGGTTGGCTCGAATCCAGCCGAGCCAACCGACCGTCGCCAACGGCGGACCGGCAAGAACCCCCGCGCTTCCGCTCCCTCCTCCGGCGCTCGGAATCAGCGCCATGTCAGCGCTCCACCAGCGCGACGCGCCGATTGTACCAATTCATAAACAATGCGATCGATAGGCTGAAAGTGAGGTAAACCCCCATGATGATGAGGATACATTCCAAAGCGCGGCCGGACTGATTGATGCTGATATTGGCAATGGCGACGATTTCGGGATAGCCGATCGCGACGCCGAGCGACGAGTTTTTGATCAGATTGAGAAACTGGCTCGTCATCGGAGGAATGACGACGCGCAGCGCCTGTGGAAGCAGGACGAGGCGAAGCTGCTGCGCGCGCGTCAGGCCGAGGGCGCCGGCGGCCTCGGTCTGGCCGTAGCTTACGGCGAGAATGCCGCTGCGCACGATCTCGGCGATGAACGCCGCGGTGTAGACGACCAAACCGGTCAGGATGGCCAGGAATTCGGTCGTCAAACGGCCGCCGCCTTCCATCGCGAAACGGCCGGGCTTGGCGTATTCGAACTCGGCGTCGGCGCCGTACGCGAGCCACGCCAGCAGCGCCGGCACCGCGATCAATGCGAGGCTCGGCAAAAAACGCGGTGTTGGCCGCCCGGTCGCATCCTGCCGCCGCCGTGCCCAGCGGCCGTAAAAAATCGCCGCGGCAAGTCCGGCCGCGGCTGCGAGCAGCCCGGCGATATGCGAATTTTCGACCGAGAGCAGCGGAAAAATAAAGCCGCTTTTGTTCAGCATAAAACCGCCGCCGAATTGAAGCGCTTGCAATTGCGATGGCAGTGCGCTGGTGAACAACGTGTAGAGGAACGCGAGCTGCAAGAGCAGCGGCACGTTGCGGATCGCCTCGACGTAACCCGACGCCAGCTTGGCCAGCAGCCAATTGCGCGAAAGCCGCGCGATGCCGACAATCGTTCCTAAGATCGTTGCGAGAACGATGCCGATCGCGCCGACTTTCAGCGTGTTCAGCACGCCGATGAGAAAGGCGCGCGAATAACGCCCGGTCTCGTCCCAGCGGATCAGGGCTTCGTCGATTTGCGCCGGATAAACATCGCCGAGAAAATCGAAGCCGGTCTTGATGTTCCGCGCGCGGATATTGTCGATCGTGTTCGACGCCAAGTACCAGGCCAACCCGGCGAGCACGGCGACTGCCAGTATCTGGTAAAATACCGCGCGGACGCGTGGATCGTTCCACGGGCGAGGAGTCGCGCTGCGCGGGACGCTTCGGACTGCGGGCGCTTGCGCCATCGCCCTTATACTATCGGCGTTGCGCCGCCGCTTCGCGGACCTGGCGAAGCGGCGGCGAAGGCTCGCTTAGCGGACGGGTGCGGCGTACATCAAACCGCCCTTGTTCCATTGGGCATTAAGACCGCGCTCCAAACGAAGCGCCGTCTTCGGGCCGACATTGCGGTCGTACATCTCGGCGTAGTTGCCGACTTGTTTGACGATCTGGTAGGCCCAATCGGCCTTGAGGCCCAGGAGTTTGCCGGTGTCTTCTTTCTCCGACGAACCGAGCAGGCGCCGGATCGAAGGATTCACCGAGCTCTTCATCTGATCCACGTTCTTGGAATCGACTCCGTGCTCTTCGGCTTCCAGCATCGCGTTGAGCGTCCAGCGGACGATCATGAACCATTGCGCGTCGCCCTGGCGCACCGCCGGGCCGAGCGGCTCTTTCGAGATCAGCTCGGGCAGGATCACGTAGTCGTCCGGGTTCTTGGCGTCGGTCGAGCGGATCGAGGCGAGGCCGGATGCGTCGGTCGTGTAGGCTTGGCATCGGCCGTTGAAGAACGCGACCTTCGATTCCTCAAGCTTCTCGAATACCACCGTCTTGGCCGTGATCTTATTGGCGCGCAGGAAATCGGCGAGGTTCAACTCGGTTGTCGTGCCGCTTTGAACGCAGATTTCGGCGCCCGCCAGCTCCTTGGCGCTCTTGATATTGAGATTTTTCGGCACCATGAAGCCTTGGCCGTCGTAGAAGGTGACGCCGGCGAAGGCGAGGCCGAGCGAGCCGTCGCGGGTCAGGGTCCATGTCGTGTTGCGCGACAGGATGTCGACCTCGCCGGTTTGCAACGCCGTGAAGCGCTGTTGCGCCGTCGTCGGCTTGAACTCGACCTTGGTCGCGTCGCCGAACACGGCGGCGGCCACGGCGCGGCAGAAGTCGGCGTCGAGCCCGGTCCATTTGCCCTGGCTATCGGGCAGCGAAAATCCGGCGAGCGACGTGTTGACGCCGCAAATGATCTTGCCGCGCGCGCGCACGGCGTCGAGGTCCTTGCCGGCGAAGGCCGGGGCGGCGGCCAGCAGCGTCGCGCCGAAGGCGACGAGGGTAGTCAGGCTTTGTTTGCTCATGTCGGTTTCCTTCTCCTGTTCCGAGGTCGATCCGCGCCGGGGACGGCGCTGTGTTATCTGCAGCGCAGTCCATAACGGTCAGTCTGCGATTGACGCTATAAAAGCCGGAGTCCGGCCGCAAGGCAAGGGACCGCAACGGCCGAAACGCCGTCTCAATCCGGCCAGCGCAACATGCGCTCGAACCGCTTCGCCTTGCGTTCGGCGAAATCGTATTGCTGCGGCCGGTTGCGCTTGCGGGCCTCGGCAAGCGCGGCAACGACGCAATCGGCGACGATCTCGGCCTCGCCGGGATGCAGGTTGCACGGATCGAGCTGGACAAACCCGTGTTCGGCCTCGTGATCGCGCACGATCACCGGCGGATTGCCGGCGGCCAGCAGATCGGCCAATTCCCACGCCGTGATGCGCGCAGCCTCCGGATCGACCGTCAGCCGCAGGCGGTCGAGCGGATTGTTCGTCGGGTCCGGGACGATGGCCGCCACGATGCCGGGCAGGCCGGCAAAGCGCCGCAGCCAAAGGTCGAGATCGCCCCGTTCCAGGTTGCGGATCGCCACATGGTCGCGGCGTTCCCAGGCTTCGAGGGCGGCGATGGTTCCGGCGATGCTTTCCTTGCCGACTTTCATGCCGCGGCCGATGCCGGCGTTTTGCAGGAACGTCGCGCGGACCAGCTCTTTCCTGCCGCCGACGATGCCCGCCGTCGGCCCGCCGAGGAATTTGTGCGCGCTATAGACGACGAGGTCGGCGCCGTCCGCGTGAAAGCCCTTCAGATCGTATTCGGAGGCCAGGTCCGCCACGACGGGCACGCCGCGCGCGTGGCAAATTTCGGCGAAAACCCGCAATGGAATTTGCCCATATTGCACGGTGTGGTGCGAGACGACGTACAGCGCCGCCGCCGTACGGTCGGTGATCTTGTGCGCAAGCTGGTAGCCGCGCGCATCGGTGACATTGCCGACCGGCACGCAGGTGGCGCCGGCGAGCCGGATAGCCTGCTCGATATTGGCGCCGTAGCCGGTCATGTGCCCGGTGAGGATCAGGACTTCGTTTCGCATCCCGGCGGCGTCGGGCAATTGTTCGACGCGCGCGAGATCGGCGCCCGTCATGCAGCCGGCCAGCGCCAGCGTGATTCCGGCCGAGGCCGAGGCTGTGACGAAGCCCGCCTCGGCGCCGGTGGCGCGCGCGATCGCCTGGCTGGCCTGCCGATGCAGCTCGTTGATCTCGACCCATTGGGACAGGATTTCGGACACCGCCCGCACTGCCTCGGGCACGGCGATCGAGGCGCCGAGATGCGTCATCGTGCCGGAGACATTGATAATAGGCCGGAGGCCGAGGCGCGCGCGAATGCCGGAATTTTCGGATTTCGAATTGGTCATGGCGATCAGTGTTTCATCTCGATACGGGCTAGGAATGTTTTCAGGCGCTCGTGGCTTGCCGCCTTGCCGAGCACGTCGCGCGGCGTGCCTTGGATTTGCACACGGCCGGCGTCCATGAACACGATACGCGAGCCGACATCGCGGGCAAACGTCATTTCATGGGTAACGACGATCATGGTCATGCCGTCTCGCGCCAATCCTTGGGCCACCGCGAGCACCTCGCCGACAAGCTCGGGATCGAGGGCCGAGGTGATTTCGTCGAGCAGCAGCACCTTGGGCTCCATGGCCACGGCGCGCGCGATGCCGACGCGCTGCTGCTGGCCGCCGGAGAGCTGGCTTGGAAGATTGTCCATCTTGTCCGCAAGTCCGACCCTGGTCAGCCAGTGAACGGCGCGGTCCTTGGCGGCGGCTCTCGGCAGGCCGCGAACCTTGGTCAGGCCCAGCATCACGTTCTCCAGCGCCGTCAGATGCGGGAACAGGTTGAAGAGCTGGAACACCATGCCGATGTCGGCCCGGATCGGCGCCAGCTCGCGTTCCGAGCGGCGCCGGCGCGCGCCGCCCGCCCCTTCCTCGTAGCCGATCTCGACGCCATCGACCTTGATCGAGCCTGCGTCGTAGGTCTCCAGCAGATTGATGCAGCGCAGCAGCGTCGTCTTGCCGCTGCCCGACGGGCCGATGACGCACGACGACCTCGCCCTTCGCGACATCGAGGTCGACGCCGTCGAGCACGAGCGTTGCGCCGAAGGACTTTTTCAGGCCGCGGATCTGGACCAGGTTGGCGGCCATGGCTACTCCCGGATGTGCGCGTAACGCGCTTCGAGCGTGCGGCTGGCCAGGCTCAAGCTGAAGTTGATCACGAAATACATCGCCGCGCCGAGCAGGTAGAGCGGCAGCGGATCGTAGGTCCGGCCGATCACCTGTTGCGCCGCCAGCATCAGGTCGACGATGCCGACCAGCGACACCAGCGACGAGCCCTTGACGGCGTCGGTCACCGCGTTGATCCAGGGCGGCAGGAAGCGGCGCACGGCCTGCGGCAGGATCACATATTGCAGGCGTGGCGGAACGGTCAGGCCGATGGCCTTGGCCGGCGTCGGTCTGGCCGGCATGGATCGACTGCACGGCGCCGCGCACGATCTCGCCGACGTGCGCCGATCTTGAAGGCGCGAGCGCCAGCACGACGGCGGGAAATGGCTGAGGTTGATGCCGAGGAACGGCAGCAGATAGTAGATCAGAGAAGATCAGGACCAGCAGCGGCATGCCGCGCAGGATGTCCGAGATAGGCGCGGATCGGCAGCGCAGCCACCAGGGGCCATAGGCGAAGCCGACGCCGAGCAGGACGCCGAACGCGAGCGACGACCACCACGACGAGGCCCGAGACGGCGAGCGTGACCAGCAGGCCCTGCCAGAGGAACGGCAGCGTCTTGGCGAGAAAGATCCGACTCATCGCCGCCGCCGCCGGGAGAAGCGCCGCTCGAGCCGGCGGAGCGCGAACAGGAGCGCATAGCCGGTCACCAGGTAGATCGGCGCTACGACGATCCACACCTCGATGACGCGGAAGGTGTTGGTCTTGATCCAGTTGGCGCCGTAGGTCAGCTCGGGCACCGCGATCACCGAGGCGAGCGACGTATCCTTGAACAGCGAGATGTAACGCGTTCGACAGCGACGGCAGCACGATGCGGAACATGATCGGCAGGCGGACATAGAGGAAGCCGCTGCCACGGCGTGAGGCCGATCGCCTTGCCGGCGTCGATCAGGCCGCGCGGGACGGCATCGAGGCCGGCGCGGAACACTTCGACGAGGTAGGCGCCGGAGTAGAGCGCGAGCGTCACGACGAAGCTCGTCGTCGCGTCGTAGGCGAAGCCGCCGGCGGACGGGATGCCGTAGAACACGAGATAGACCAGCAAGAGCAGCGGCACGTTGCGGACGAACTCGACATAGGCCGCGACCATGGCGCGCACCCGACGCCCCGCCGCCGGTGTAGGCGAGCGCCAAGGCGAGCCCGATGACGCATGCCGATGAGGATCGAGACGAAGGCGAGCTCGAGCGAGAGCAGGAGGCCCCAGTAGAGCTTGTCCAAGTATTTCCAGACGAAGATTGAAGTTGAGGTGGTATTCCAATGGACGCGCCCCGGCGTCGCCCGCCTCCGGCCGTCAGGTCCGGAGGCGGGCTCGGCGTGTGCCGATCGCGCTCAGATCGCGGGGAAGCCCGGCACGCGGCGCGGCGGCTTGGCTGGCGAAGAAATCTTGCGAACGCCTCGTCGTAGATTTCGGTCTGGTGGCCGTGCATGGCGACGTTGAAGCAGGTGTCGACCCAGCGCAGCCAGTCGGGATCGCCCTGGCGCATGGCGGCCGGAGTAGAGCTGCGTGTCGTAGTGGTAGCCGGAGTCGAGATACTTGTCGGGATTGCGCTTGACCAGCCAGCCGACCGTCGAGAGGTCGATCACCGCCGCATCGGCGCGGCCTGAATTCGAGCGCCTGGATGGCGTTCGCCTGCGTGTCGAGCTGCATCACCTGGCGCCTTCGGCAGCGCCTTCTTCACCAGCTTGTCGGCATCGACGTTCTGCAGCACCGATGCCTTGGCGCCGGCGCCGGCGTCGATCAGCTCCTTGTGGGTCTTGAGCTTGCCCTTGACTCGAGGTGAGCAGCGCGACGCCTTCGACGTAGTAGGGCCGCGAGAAGGTGACGAGCTGGGCGCGCGCCGGCGACACGGTCATGAACTGGATGACGATGTCGACCTTGCCGGTGGTGATATTGGGAATGCGCGCCGCCGGCTCCTGCTTGACGAACTCGACCTTGTTGGCGTCGTCGAACAGGCCGCTTGGCGAGGATGCGCGCGATGGTGATGTCCATGCCGGTGAGCTCGACCCTTCTCGTCCTCGAAGTGCCAGGGCGCGTTGGTCGATCCCGTGCCGACGATGAGCTTGCCGCGATTGAGGGCGGCGCGGAGCTGGCTCTGCGGCGGCGCCTGCGCGGCGGCGCGTTGCGCGCTCAGCGTCGCGGCCACGGCGGCGCCGGCCGCGAGACCGAGGCCGCCGAGCTTGAGAAAATCGCGGCGCAACGACTTGTCGGGCGTGGCGTGATCGGTCATCGTTTCTCTCCCTTTTCCATCGATTGACGATTATTGGCTTGCAACGGTCGCGCTTCGGCGACCGCTTGGCCAAGCCAGATTAAGCGCTCATGCCGGGAGGTCAAGCGTCGGCGCCTGGCGCAGGCGCGCGAAACGCTGGCGGCTTCGGCGGCAGCGTGACATGATGTTTCGATCGCTCCGCGTTCAACGCACAACAGAAAATGGCAAGATGAACAAGCTCGATACGAAACTGGTCACCGCCGGCCGCCATCCCGAAGCCCATGGCGGCGCCGTCAATGTGCCGCCGTTCCGCACCTCGACGGTCGCGCACCGCAACCTCGCGGCTTTCGAGGCATCGAAGAGCCTACGATACGACAGTTTCGTCTACGGCCGCTTCGGCACGCCGACGAGTTTTGCGTTCGAGGAGGCTATCGCCGCCATCGAAGGCGGCGACCGGGCGGTGGCGGTATCGTCCGGCATGGGCGCCTGCACCGCGGCGATCATGGCCTGCGTCAAATCCGGCGATCACATCCTGCTGCCGGACTCGGTCTATATGCCGGTGCGCAATTTGGCGCACAAAATGCTGGCGCCCTTCGGCGTCGAGGCGACGTTTTACGACCCGCTGATCGGCGCCGGCATTGCCGAACTGATCAAGCCGAACACGCGGCTTCTCTATCTCGAATCCCCCGGCTCGCAGACCTTCGAGATGCCCGACCTGCCGGCCCTCGTCGCCATCGCAAGGAAGCGCGGCATCCTGACGGCGATGGACAACACCTGGGCGACGCCGCTGCTCTTCAAGCCGCTCGATCACGGCATCGATCTTTCGATCAACGCCGCCACCAAATACATCGTCGGCCATTCCGACGCCATGCTCGGCGTCGTCGCCATGAAGACGCCGCTGTTCGAGCGCGTCAAGACCACGGCCAATTTTTTCGGCGCCTGTCCCGGCTCGGAAGAAATTTTCCTCGGCCTGCGCGGCTTGCGCACCATGTCGGTCCGCATGCAGCGGCACGGCGAGAACGCGCTCGTCGTCGCGCGTTGGCTGCAGGCCCGCGCCGAAGTGCATCGCGTGCTCTACCCCGCCCTGCCCGACGATGCCGGCCATGCGATCTGGAAGCGCGATTTCCGCGGCGCTTCGGGCCTGTTTTCCGTCCTGTTTAAAGCGTGTTCGAAGCCCGCGCTCGCCGCCTTCATCGACAGTTTGGAATATTTCGGCATCGGCGCCAGCTTCGGCGGCTACGAAAGCCTGGTTCTGCCGTTCAATCCAGCCGAGTACCGCACCGTGACCAAGTGGCATTCGCCGGGCCCTTGCGTGCGGTTCCATATCGGCCTCGAAGACCCGAACGATTTGATCGCGGATTTGACCAAGGCCTTCGCCCAGTTTGCGGCGGCCGAGGGCAGCAAGAAGGTCGCCTGACCGTGGCGCCGCAGCCTGACTCTCGTATCGAAGCCGCCCTCGCCGCCATCGCCTTCGGCGCCGACGGCCTGGTGCCGGCGATCGCCCAGCAATACGACACCGGCGAAGTCCTCATGCTCGCCTGGATGAACCGCGAGGCGCTGCGCGAGACCCTGGCGAGCGGCCGCGTCTGCTACTACTCGCGCTCGCGCCAGGCACTGTGGCGCAAGGGCGAGACCTCGGGCCAGACCCAGGCGCTGATCGATCTCCGCATCGATTGCGACGGCGACACCGTGCTGCTGCAGGTCGATCAGACCGGCGTCGCCTGCCACACGGGAACGCGGCGTTGTTTTTTCCGCCGGATGGGCGATGCCGGGCTCGACGATATCCCGATGGCGAGGGTCGATCCCGGCCGCCTTTACGGGCGGCCGGCGCAATCTTCATTGGACAGGAAAAGCGAATAATCGTATGTGCCTCCGCCGCGCCCGGAGACGGCGCGCCGCGAAACGGCGTGCGATTGAAGGATAGAGGCCGATGACCTGGACCGATTCCGCGATAACCGAAACGCGCGCGATGGCAAACGGCCACCGCTCGCTGTTTGCCCGCACCGCGATCAAGAAAGACACGGTCATCGCCGTGCTCGACGGGCGCGCCGTCGTCCTCGACATGACGCCGGACGGCAAGATCGACTACGGCAAGGAAGATTTCGAACCTGTTGGTCCATCTCGCGGTGAATGCCGGCAAATTCTACGGCATCGCGCCGATCCGTTACGACGAGGTCGGCGGCGCCGATTTCATGAATCACTCGTGCCACCCGAATTGCTACGTCGAGCGCATGCTGGTAATCCGCGCCGCCGAGGATATCGGCGCCGGCACCGAGCTGACCTGGGACTATCGCGTCAGCGACCTCGTTCCCCAGGGCCAACCCTGCTGGTGCCCCGAGCCCAAATGCATCCTGTAGCCGGCCGGCGCGGCCGGCTCAGTGATCGCCGCCGCGATGCTTCGTATCGATATCGACGGGCCGGGTGAACAGGCCGCCGCGTTTCTTGGCGCCTTGATGCACGCCCTCGACCCGGTCCATCCAAGCCAGCAGCACGCCGCTGGTCACGAAAGTCAAATGCACGATGACGAGCCACATGAGCTGGCGCTCGTCGAATGGCTTCTGCGTGATCTGCATGAACGATTTCAGCAGATGGATGCCCGAGATGGCGACGACCGAGGCGATGAGCTTGAGCTTCAAGCCGCCGAAATCGACCGTGCCCATCCAATCCGGCCGGTCCTCGCTCTCGCGCGCGGCGCCGATCTTCGAGACGAAATTCTCGTAGCCGGCAAAGATGACCATCAGCAGCAGATTGCCCGCCAGCGACATGTCGATCAGCGAAAGCACGACCAGGATCATCTCGTGCTCCTTGAGCGCGAAGACGAGCGGTATCTCGTGGACCAGCTCTTGCGTAAACTTGACCAGGAGCATGACCAGGGCGACGACGAGGCCCAGGTAGAACGGCGCCATCAGCCACCGGCTGCCGAAAATTACCCGTTCGACGATCGTTTCGAGTTTGTGCATTTGGTCTCCCGTTCATCGCAATCGCGCCGCCGCCCGGCGCGGCCGGAACGCAGCGATAGATGCGGCGGCGGGCGGAATTGTCAATCGGTCCCAGGACGGCAGCGCGGATGGTGGATAAGTGTGCGGTCCGCCACGGCGTGTTGGCGCGCCCTGCACGACATAAACGCAAACACCTATGTGATTGAAATAGCCTTCTGATTTTCTTCACGCACGGCAGTTGCCTTCACTCCCGGTCGAAACCTGTACAGCACGTGTCGACGGAGCCCGTGACCTGCAGGCAGACGGGGGTGGTCGAAGTCGTCGGCAGGATCATGGGTCATGCCAATGCGCTCCATGACGCGCCGTGATCGCTCGTTGCCTTCGGCCGTGAAGGACACGAGTTCGCTCAGACCAAGAGCGCTTACAGCATAGTCACGGACCGCGGCGGCGGCCTCGCTGGCGTAGCCTCTGCTCCAGTGTTCAAACGCCAAGCGCCAGCCAATCTCAGTGCACGGCGTGAAACGTGCGTCAAACTGCGGAATGGCCAATCCAACGTAACCGATGAACGCGGCGACGCCGGGAACCTCTACCGCAAAGAGCCCGTACCCCTTTTCCGCCAAGAAGCTCTGTATTCGATCTGCCGAGGCGCGGCTTTGCTCCTCGGTGAGCGTCGACGGATAGAACACCATGACCCGGGGGTCAGCATTCATTGCCGCGAATGCCAGGTGGTCCGCCTGGCGCCACTGCCTCAACAGCAGTCGGGGAGTATGCAAGACGGAGGTCACAATCGTCTCAGAAACCGGCTCGGCGACGGCATGACACGGCTGCTCAAACGATCGAACGCAAGAGCAGACTCAAGGAAACAGCAAGTGATCATCTTGATTGACCGACCCGAGACATAGGTGACGTTTCGTACCGGACACATGGGTAACACCTTCCCCATGCGATTGCATGGGGAAGGTGGCGATGCCGTGGAAAGAGAGTTCGGTTATGGGCACACGCCTGCGCTTCGTGGCTCGCCTTTTGGAAGGCGAGCCGATGAGCCCGCTGTGCCGCGAGTTCGGCATATTCCGCAAAACCGGATACAAGATCTTCGATCGCTACAAGGCGCATGGGCTTGAGGCCCTGACCGACCGGTCGCGGCGGCGGGCGGAATTGTCAATCGGCCAGCACACGGCGGCGGGGATAAGTCGCCGACCCGCGACGGGCAATGGGCGTCCCAGCGGCGGCGTTTTCACCATTTGAGACCGACTTTTGCAAGTCTTTGGATACCGGCGCGCCGCAGTCGATGAAGATGGGCACGACGCATTCGCGGTGGCGCTATGATGAAACATCTGAATTTGCGAAAAGTCATCTCGACGTGGCTTTGCCTTCTTTTAAGCGCCGTGCCGGAACCTCAGCGCAGATCGAAGCCGCTGCGTCGCGTAAAGGACCGAGGGGTTTTCCTGGGCGGTGGAATGAGCGCGTTGATCGGCACGCGGAGTTCCGACGGGGTGCCCGGCTCCGGCTCTCATGTCACGTCCAATGTCGGTATGGCATCGATCTTCTCTCCGAGCTTTTGCTCGGCGCGCTGCAGATCAAAGCGCTTCTGCAAATTGAGCCAGAGGTCTGGGCCATTTCCACACAGCTTCCCGAGCCTCAGAGCCATGACCGGCGTTACCGGCTGCTTTTCATCGAGAATGTCATAAAGCGTCTGACGCGACACGCCGAGCAACTTGGCGATCTCCGTCTTTGGCCGATCAAGCGCCGGCAGAATCTCCTCGCGCAGAAGTTCGCCAGGATGCATGGGCGGCAAGCCGCGCTTCGGAAGCTTCTTGGTCATCGAACCTGTCCTCAGTGATAGTCTTCCAGATCGACATCGATGGCATCGCCTTCAATCCAGCCGAACGTGATCCGCCAGTTTCCGCTGGCATTGACCGCATAGCGGCTTTTGTCGCGGCCGACGAGCGCATGAAAACGGAAACCCGGCAAGTTCATGTCCTCCGGCCGCGATGCGTCATCGAGCGCGCGCAAAATGTTGGCGATTCGTCCCGTATTCCGCACGCTGAGCCGGCGCCCTTCTCCCTTGGCGAAGAAGCGTTCCAGGGCCTTGTTTCTGAACGACCGGATCACACCGCAATGTAAGCCGACACCTTACAATTGTCAAGAACCGCCTTGCGGTGGCGATCCGTGATACCCAATATCCAAGCCGCGGGCTCGGGGCATCTCGACTTGGAGCAAAGAACCTTGCAGCCCCTCGACAACCCCTTCGGCCCAGGGTTGTCACCCATGTCTTAGGTACGTTCCGTCACCCATGTCTCCGGGCTGGACAGTATCGAAGTGGCGCGCCCGACAGGACTCGAACCTGTGACCCACAGCTTAGAAGGCTGTTGCTCTCATCCAGCTGAGCTACGGGCGCGCAATCGCGGGCCGGGAGGCGATCGGGCGTTCGATCAGCCGGCGCGATCCCAGCGGAAGTTGCTGGCATAGGACTTGAACTTGATCTTTCTTTCCGCCGGAGTCGATATCTCGTGCTCGAGGCCCTGCCGGCGGCAATAGGCGACGGCGTCGGCTTCATTGTCGAATTCGAGGCGCAGCTGCTGCGGCGTGTCGCCCGAACTCGTCCAGCCCATCAGCGGATCGATCGATTTGCGGTCGGCGGGCTCGAATTCCAGCACCCAGCGCTGCGTTTTGGCGCGGCCCGATTGCATCGCGGTCTTGGCCGGCTTGTAAATCCGGGCTTTCATGGCACGCTGTCCTATCCCGATGGCAGGCGTTGGTCGGGGCGAGAGGATTTGAACCTCCGGCATCCAGCTCCCAAAGCTGGCGCTCTACCAAGCTGAGCTACACCCCGATGCGCCTGAGATACACAAAGCATCTGGGACCGACAAGGTGCGGCTGCAAGCCTTGCCATTCGATTAACGCCGCACCTGGCTGGCCACGATCAGGGATCGCGTCGTTTCGCGGATGGCGCCCGGCCGGGCGGCATCGGCCAAGGTCGTAAGCCACGCCTCTGGCGGATTGCGTCCCAAGGAATGCGACCAACTCACGCCGCGCAAGACTTGTTCGGCCGAACGCGGCAGGCGCTCGGGAATCGGCCGGCCCGTGAGGGTCGCCCAGATTCCAGTCCAGCACCGCGCCACAGCCCAGGGATTGTAACCGCCCCCGCCCAGGACCAGCAGACGCGGCGCCGCGTTCCGCAGGGCGGCGACGGCGCGCCAATAGCTCAAGTTCGACAGCGCGAGTTGGCTCATCGGATCGTCGGCGAGCGAATCGGCGCCGCATTGCAGGATCAGGGCTTGCGGGCGAAACGCGTCGATCAAGGGCAGTATGGCGCTATCCAGCAGGAGATCGAATTCGCTGTCGTTGAAGCCCGGAGCGACGGGGAAATTGTGAACACGCCGATCGGGATCGCTGATGACGCCGGTTCTCGGCCAGCGCCCCGCCTCGTGAACCGAAAGCAGCAGCACGCGCCCGTCGCCGCCGACCGCCCCTTCGACGCCGTCGCAATGATGCGCATCGAAATCGACATAGGCGACTCGCGACAAGCCTTGATCGAGAAAGGCCAGAATGCCCAGCACCGGATCGTTGAAATAGCAAAAGCCCGAGGCGCGGCTCGGCTGGCCGTGATGCGTGCCGCCGGCCGGGCTGTGCACGATGCCGCCGTCGCGCAGCAGTTCGGCCGCAAGCAGGGTCGCGCCGCAGGCCGTGGCCGGCCGGCGGAAGACTTCGCCGAAGACGGGATTGCCATTGGCGCCAAGCCCGTAGCGCTCGCGCTGTTCGGGCGTGGCCCGTTGCGTTTTTTCGCATTCGATCACGGCGTCGACGTAATCGGGCGCGTGAAACCGTTCGAGCTGCGCGCGCGTCGCCACCGGGCTGTCGATATAGGCGGCGTCATCGAGCCAGCCGAGCGCCCGCGCCAAGTCGATCGCAAGCGAGACGCGAGGAATGGCCAGCGGATGTTTGCCGCCGTAGCGCGAGTGGCGATAGATGTCGCTGCCGATGAAGCACGCGGGACGGATCATGGGCTTATCTACGGCCGCGACCCGGTGCAGCGCAATCTGGGCTCGACTCGCCGGCGATGTTCGACTATGAGCCGGCGTCCATCGTCCCGGCGAGAATTATGGAAGCCGTCGTTAGTGTCGTCCTGCCGGTATTCGGCATCGTTTTGTGCGGCTTTCTTGCGGGCCGAACGAAGGTGCTGGGCGCCGCCAGCTCCGACGCGCTCAACGGCTTCGTTTATTGGGTGGCGCTGCCCGCCCTGTTCCTGCGCAGCCTCAGCCGCGCGCCGCTCGATCGGATTCTCGATTGGCCCTTGATCGGCGCCTATCTCGGCGCGACGGCCTGCATGTTCCTCATCGCGCTGCCGGTCGCGCATATTTGCTTCGGCGCCCGGCTCGGCGCCGCGTCGCTTCACGCGCTGACGACGGCATTTCCGAATTCCGGCTATATCGGCGTGCCGCTATTCTTGCTCGCGTTCGGGGAGGCCGGCTCGCTCCCGGTCATCGTCGCCACGGTATCGCAGTCGGTGACGATCCTGCTGGTCTCGATCGTTCTGATCGAAGCCGAGCAAGGTTCCGGGCGCCGGCTCCGGCGCGCGCGGCGAATAATCCTCAATCTGCTCGGCAATCCGCTGCTGCTAAGTTCGGCCGCCGGCCTCGGCTTGAACGCCGCCGGCCTGCCACTCGAAGGACCGTTCGATATATTCGTCCAAACCCTCGCCGCCGCCGCCTCGCCCTGTGCCTTGTTCGCGCTCGGCCTGTTCATGGTCGGAAAGTCGATGACGGAAGGGTGGGCCGAAATTTCCTGGATGGCGTTCGCCAAGCTGGCGATTCATCCGGCGCTGATGTGGCTCACGGTCACGCAGCTCTTCCAGTTTCCGCCAGATATCGTGCGTGGTCTGGTGCTGACCGCCGCCATGCCGACCGGTGCCTTGGTTTTCGTCGTGGCGCAAAAATACGGCGTTTTCGTGCAGCGCGGCTCGGCCACGGTGCTGGTCACGACGGTGCTTTCGCTCCTGACACTGTCGGCGCTCTTCGTTGTTTATGGCGTTTGATGCGCGAGCAGGCGTTTGGTTTCGGCAACCGCCTCCGCCAGGCCGACCCGGTGCACCGTCACGCCGCGCGGAAAAGCGCCGCACAGGCGCGTCGGCAGGCGCGGATCGAGCATGACGAAGACGCCCAAATCGTCGGCGCGGCGGATCAGCCGGCCGAAGCCCTGACGCAGCCGGAAGCGCGTTTCGCGGTCGGTATAGCGGCCGCCGCCGAACGCCGCTTGGCGCGCCTTGAAAAGTATATCGGGGCGCGGCCAGGGCACGCGGTCGAAGACGATCAGGCGCAGCGAACGGCCCGGCACATCGACGCCGTCGCGCACCGCGTCGGTGCCGAGCAGGCAGGCATCCGGCTCGGCGCGGAAAATATCGACGAGGGTCGAAACGTCGTAGCCGTCGATGTGTTGCGCCAGCAAGGGAATTCCGTGTGCTTCCATCGCCGGCGCCAAGGCGCGGTGCACGGCGCGCAGCCGCGCGATCGCGGTAAACAGGCCGAGCGCGCCGCCGCCGGCGGCCAGGAATAGTTCGCGATAGGCGGCGGCGACTTGCGCCGGCTCGTCGATGCGCACATCGCGGACCACGAACAACCGCGTCTGGGTCGCATAGTCGAACGGCGAATCGACTTCGATCTGGCGGGCGGGTTCGGCAAGGTGACGAGTGCCGGCGCGCTCCCCGGCGGCGGCCCAATCGACGCTGTCCTCGCCGGTGCCGTCGCGCAGGCTGGCCGAGGTGATGACCGCGCCATGGGCCGGGCGAAGCACGTGATCCACGAAAGGCCGGGTCGGATCGACCCAGTGGCGATGCATGCCGATATCGCGGTCGCGGCCGAAATCGCGCTCGACGGCGAACCAATCGACGAAATCCGCCGGCGTCTTGGCTTGCAGCGCGCCGAGCATGGCGCGCCACGCGGCAAGATCCCCGAGCGCCCGGCGCCGGATGGCGCGCGACAGCGAATCGAGGCGATTGCGCGCCGCGGTGTCGAGCGTGTCGGCGTCGTCGTCGAGCCGATGCTGCAAGCGTTCGGCCAGCGCGATCAGCGGCCGCATGATGTCGCCGAGCGCGCGATCCAGCGCCGCCGCATTTTCGGCCAAGCCGGGAACCAGCGGTTCGGGCGTGGCTTCGAGATCGTATCCGGCTCCGGCATCGGCGTCGCGGGCATAAACTTGCTGGCGCACCAAACTCAGGAAGCGCTCGGCCGGGCCGTCGCCCTCGCCTGTCTCGGCGCGCGCCAGCCAGCCTTCGGCCGGAAGCAGAGCCGCCGCGGCCACGGCCTGGCGTAGCAGTTTATCGGCGGCCTCATCGTCGGCGACAAGTTCGCCGAGGCGGGCGCGAAGGCCGCGGGCCCGGCTGCGCCGCGCCGCGCCCACTTCGGCCCCGCGAATCCAGCGCCGGAGGTCGGTCATTTCCTGGCCGGAAAGATGCGCCGAAAAGGCGGCGTCCGCGGCGGCAAACACGTGGTGCCCTTCGTCGAACACGTAGCGCGCCGGCAACGCCCGATCTTCGGCGGCACCATCTTCCGTGGCCGCGAGCGCGGCTTGTACCATGACCAGCGCATGATTGGCGACGACGAGGCGCGCGCGCTTGGCGCGCCGGATGCTGTGCTCGATGAAACAGCGGCTGTAGTGCGAACACGCCGCGTAGATGCACTCGCTGCGGTGATCGGTCAGGCTCGCGACCAATGTCCGCCCGACGATATCGGCGAGCCAACCGGGAAAATCACTGGCGACAATGGCGCCATCGCGCGTCTTGGCGATCCAGCGCGCGACCAAGCCGAGAACCGGCGCCTCGGACAGCCGCAATCGCGAGCCCTGCACCGCTTCCTCGAAATTGAGCAGGCAAAGATAATTTTCCCGGCCCTTGCGCAGCACGACGCGGCGGCGTTTCTCATTGGGGTCGGGATAGAGCCGGTCGAGCTCTTGATCGATCTGGTGCTGCAGATTGCGGGTAAAGGTGCTGATCCAAACCGCGCCCTCGTTCTTTTCGGCCCACAGGCTGGCCGGTGCGACATAGCCGAGCGTCTTGCCGACCCCGGTTCCGGCCTCGGCCAGGATGGTGCGCGGCGCATCGGGCGTGTCGCGCGGCGTAAACGCATAGGCCAGCGCCGACGAATATCGCCGCTGCTGCGGGCGCGCTTCAGCCTTGGCGCCGAGCAGGGTGTCGAGCCGCGCTAGCGTTTCCTCGGGCGTGACCGGAATGTCGCCGGCGGGCGGCTCGGGCGCGCGTTCCGCCCACTCCGCTAGATCGCGCCACACTTCGAGCCCGGCCAAGGGGCGCGCGCCCCGGCTTGGTTCGGCGGCGGTCTCGCCCAGCGCGGCGAGCACGAGGGGCGTCCAATTCCACCCACCGGCCGCCATTGCCCGCGCCACGGGGCGAAGCTGCGGGTCGTAATCCCGATCCGGATCGGCCAACTCGGCGAGCATGAATCCGATCGATTCGGCGAGAGCCGCCGCCTGCTCTTCGAGCGAAACCGGCGCCGTTCGCTGCAACGCGCCCGCCAGCCCGCGCACCGTTGGAATGCAAAACTGTGTTGGACGCAGGAACGCAAACAGCTCCAAAGCGTCGAACGACGGGATGCTGCGCAGATCGAGCCGGCGCGCGATCGCGGGCCGGTAGCACAGTGCAGGCGCCTCCCCGGCTTCGAGGCGCCGGCGCGCCGCCGCGATGGGCAAGCGCGCAGTGCGTCCCTCGGCGTCGCGCCAGCACGCCTCGGTCAATCCGAGCACGAGGATCGGCAGGGCGGGCGCAATCTCGCGGCGCTTGCGGGGTGGAACTTGCTCCATGGCGAAACACTAGCGAAGGCCGCCCTTCGGCGAAACAGCGCGGCGGTGCCAATCCATTTGCTCAGGCTTTGACGTTTCGCTAGAAGATTGCCGGTAGAACCGTGTCGGCAGCGCGCGGCCAGCGCGCCGCCCACACCCCAGCGACGAGCCTTCGGCGCAAACCTGGTTCCCTCCCTGACCCACTTTCATCCGGCCAAAGGCTTTTGATGCCCTCTCGATACGCCAATCGGCGTCAAACGATCAGCCGTTAAGCCGCGCCGTGGCAGCCCCCAATCGAAACGACGACATTGAACTTGTTCGCCAACTCATCGACGGCGAGGCCGCGGCGTGGTCGCAATTCGTCGCGCGCTTCTCGTCGGCGATTTACGGCTCGGTTTTGAATACGCTGCGCAAAACGGGCTTCAATCCCGACGACAGCGTCGACGTGGCGCAGGACGTGTTCGTGCGGCTGTGCAAGGACAATTACCACCTCCTGCGCCAGTTCGATCCGCAGCGCGCAAGCCTCAAAACCTGGCTCGGCGTCGTCTCGAGCAGCACGACCATCGATTATCTGCGGCGCAATCGCCGGCAGGGCGTGCCGATCGACGATGTTCCCGAAGAGGTTCTTCGCGTCGAACCGCAGTTTAACGAAAGGGTTAAGATCCCGCCCGGGCTGTTGTCCGATCGCCAGGCCTTGGTGCTGCGCTTGCTTTACGACAAAGACATGGATGCGGCCGAAGTCGCCGTCATGCTCAATATCGATTCGCAGACAGTCCGGAGCACCCATCACAAAGCATTGGTAAAGCTAAGGAAATATTTTGCCCTCGACAAGGATTGAGGGGGATGAACGAAAATTGAAGGGCGTATAGGTTGACAGGTGGGAATGAAAAGCGTGGACGATAGAGACATCATCACCGAACAGGATCGGGCTCTGTGGCAAGCCTATATCCGTCGGGCACGGGAAACGGCACCGGTGGGTGCCGGCGGGGATCGCGGAATTTCCGACGAGGATGTCGGGTTGCTCGCGAGCTATCTCGAAAACCGTCTCGACGAAATAGGCACGGCCGAATTCGAGCGCCGCTTGGTCGACGAGCCGAAGCTGCTGGATGCCGTGATTGCAGCCAGCGCAGCGGCGCATGGACCGTCCGTCGAGCCGGCGGCGGTTCCCCAAAGCTTGATTGCGTTCGCGATCAATTTTTCGGCCTCGGGTCGTTCAGCTCAAGGCAAAGGCGCGGCGCGTTTAGCCGGCAAGGCGGAACGCCGCCCGTGGCTCTTTGCGTCGCCCGCCTTCGCGTGGAGCATTGCGACGGTGGCTGTCTTGAGCTTTTCGGCGATCGGCGTCTATGTCGCGGTCGATTACGACGGCGGTTCGGCGGGCATCGAAACTTCGGACGGAAAGAACTCGATCGTCGACGATCTCGACCGGCGCAACGAGTCGGTCTTTACCGATCCGGCAAAAATCTATTTCGACGGCACCGAAGTCGACGATTGACCCGGCCGCGCGGGCCGGCTTCCAAGAATTACAATTCATTAACCGTGTGTCGGTGCCGGAATATTAGGCGGTCGCCCAGGCGCGCCGGCCGCAATAGGAAATTTCAAGACGCCGCAGGTGTTGGCGTGACGCTCGCGCGTCCGCGGCGCGGCCCACTATGCTATTGGCCGCCGGCGCGGCGCATCAAGAACGCCGGCGTATAATCGCCGAAACCCACCGACGGCGATGGCGCCGTATCTTCGGCCGCGTTTTGCTTCGACGGTTGCACCGGGCGCGGTGCGGGCCTTGCCGGTCTGCGCTCCGACCGCTGTCGGTCGCGCGGCTCGTGGCGCGGTTCGCTTGCCGGCGCGACGCGCGGTTCCGCGCGCGCTTCCGCCGGCTGCTCGCCGGCGCTGTCCCGGCCCGGATCGCCGCGGCGATCGTTCCGCCGGCGCGACCGCTTCATTCGATCCGGCGCCGGTTCCCGCGTCATATTGCGCTCGGCGCGGACCCGTTCTTCTTCCGAAAGCTCGACCTGGCGCACATTGATCGGCCGCGCGATGAGTTTTTCGATGGCGCTGACCAGCTTGGCGTCATCGGGCGTCGCCAGGGTAAAGGCGTGGCCCGAGCGGCCGGCGCGGCCGGTGCGGCCGATCCGATGAACATAGTCCTCGGCATTGAACGGCACGTCGAAAATGAAGACGTGCGAAACGTCGTCGATGTCGAGACCGCGCGCCGCCACGTCGCTGGCCACCAGAATCGGGATTTGGCCGGCACGGAATTTTTCCATCGTCGCCGTGCGCTTGTCCTGCGTCATGTCCCCATGCATGGCGGCGGCGGCGAAGCCATGCCGCGCCAGCGAGCGCTGCAGGATGTCGACGTCGCGCTTGCGATTACAAAAAATAAGCGCCGTCTTGATGGTTTCAGCGCGAATCAACGCGCGCAGCGCAGCGCCCTTGTCCTTGTCGCTGGCCACCGGAACGATGAAATCCTCGATCCCCTGCGCCGTCGTCGCCGGCCGCGACACGGTGATTTCCTTCGGCGAACTCAGGAATTTGTCGGCGAGCCGGCGGATTTCCGGCGGCATGGTTGCGGAGAAAAACAGGGTCTGGCGGATCGGCGGCAGCAGCGAGACGATGCGCTCGATATCGGGGATGAAACCCATGTCGAGCATCCGGTCGGCCTCGTCGATGACGAAGACCTTGATGTCGCGCAGCAGGATCTTGCCGCGCTCGAAGAGATCGAGCAGGCGGCCCGGCGTCGCGATCAGCACGTCGACGCCGCGATCGAGCGCGCGTTCCTGATCGGTGAAGCTTTCGCCGCCGATAATCAGCGCCTTGGTCAACTTGCTGTACTTGCCGTAGGTGCCGAAATTTTCCGAGACTTGGGCTGCAAGTTCGCGCGTCGGCTCGAGAATGAGCGAGCGCGGCATGCGCGCCTTGGCGCGTCCGGCGGACAGGATATCGATCATCGGCAAGGTGAAGCCCGCCGTCTTGCCGGTGCCGGTCTGGGCGCAGCCCAAAACATCGCGGCCGGTCAGGATGATCGGAATCGCTTGGGCTTGAATAGGTGTCGGCTCAACGTAACCCGTCTCGGCGACGGCGCGCAAAACAGTCTCGGTTAGTCCAAGCTCGGCAAAATTCATGCGGTGTTGTTTATTCCACAAATGGGAGGGCGCCGAGGGCGCAATGCGGACTTCCTCGGCACCGATCCTTCTTATATTGCTGAATTTGGCATCAATTCAAGCTGTATTTCACCAAAAGGCAAGCAAGAAACTGAATGTGCTCAATATATTGACGCTATTTCATCGCGCGGCGGCGCGGCGAATTGGCGCGTCGTGCAAGACCGCCGCCGACCATTCGGCCATGGCAACCGCCGCGCGCCTGGCGCACAATACGGCCAGCCGCGCGCAGGTCGCCGCTCGATCCTCATTGCGAATGTTCCAGCCATGACCGCACCGCCACTGATCCTGCTGCCCGGGCTGCTTTGCGACGATGCCTTATGGCGCCATCAACTTGCGACGCTCGGCGACCTTGCTGCGATGTCGGTCGCGGACTTGTCGCGCTCGGAATCCTTTGCCGATATGGCGCGCTCGGTTCTCGCCAGCGCGCCGCCGCGGTTTGCGTTGGCCGGCCTGTCGATGGGCGGCTACGTCGCGCATGAAATCATGCGGCAGGCGCCGGAGCGCGTCATGCGCCTCGCGTTGCTCGATACATCGGCGCGCCCCGATACCGAGGAGCAACGCCAACGCCGTTTGTCTCTCATCGAGCTCGCCAACATCGGCAAGTTCAAGGGCGTGACGCCGCGCCTTCTGCCGCTTCTGGTCCATCCCGATCGCCTCGCGGACGAAAAATTGACTGGGGATATCATGGCAATGGCAGAGCGTATCGGAAAGGAAGCCTTCCTCGGCCAGCAAAAAGCCATTATGAGCCGCATCGATAGCCGTCCACACCTCGCCGCATATTCTTGCCCCAGTGTCGTCATTGTCGGGCGTCAGGATGCCATTACGCCGCTTGAAATGGGCGCTGAGATGGCGAAGCTCATACCCGACGCCAAGTTCGTGGTCATTGAAAATTCGGGCCACTTGCCGACGATGGAGCGGCCCGAGGCGGCAAGCGCCGTGCTGCGTTATTGGTTGCAAACCTAGGATCGGATCGCGATGTCGAAATCGAACAGCAAAATGCCGTTGATCGCCGTTTGCGGCGCGGTCGTCTTGTGGATGGCGCCGTCGCTGGCTGCGGCGCAAGAAGGCGACATCAATTGCGCGGCCGCCGGATCGCGCGTCGAGGCCACGATCTGTGGCAGCCAATATCTTCTCGAACTCGATCGCGATGTCCGGCGCTTCGTCATCGCGCTGCGGACCCAGTCGCCGCCCGAGCAAGCGCGCGGACTCGAACAGGGTCAAGGAAATTGGCAGCGCCAGCGCGACCAGCAATGCAGCCGCGTGGTCGGCGAAATCGATCCGACCGGGCCGGTCTATCGTTGCCTGGTCACGATGTATCGGGCGCGACTCCTGCAGCTCTCGGCCCAAAGCGACCGGTTGCGTGGCGGGCCGGCGATTTCCGGTTATTATCGCCACTCGGACGGGCGCACGCTGGGCGAATTGCACTTGTTCCAATGGCCCGAGGCCGCGATCACGGTGTTGATCGACACGCGCTTGCTGCCCGACGCGGAACAATGCTTCCTGCGCGCCGATCTCCAGGGCACGGGCCCGGTATTCGAAGGCGGCGCCCATGGCGCGCCGGAGTGCCGCGTGCGCGTCGCCGTCGATGGCCGCGCGGCGACGGTGAGTTCGTCGAATTGCAACGCGCTGTGCGTCCTGAACGGCACCATTAACGGCGTCTATCGCCGCTGATGCTTCTCGATTTCGCCGAGTTGAAGCTGGGCCGGCGCCCGAATCAATTCTTGATGTTGCCCGAAGGCTTCGCCGCGAAATCGGCGCCGCATGCGACCAGCCCGATCTTCGCTTCCACGCCAGATGCCTTGTTCGCCGCGGTCAAACGCATTGCGCTCGGCGAGCCCCGCACCGCGCTGCGCGCCGAAGACGGCGCAACCTGCGCCGCCGAGTTCGTTCAACGGAGTTCGGATTTTTCGCTTCCCCGACCGGATATCCGTGGCGGCATTTGCAATGCCCGGCGGCGCGGCGCTCGCCGTCTACGGCCGAGCGCGCTATGGAATTCGCGATTTCGGCGTCAACCGCGCCCGGATCGAGCGCTGGATAGCCGCGTTGCCGCGCTAACGCCCGATCAATCGAACAACTTTTTCGTCGCGCGCGCCGCGTCGGAAATATCCTTGCCGATGCCCTCGATCGTGCCGCAGGCCGTCATTCCGCCCAGCAACATGGCGCCCAACATCATCGCCCCGACAAGCTTCGCGATCTTTGCAACTCGCATGGTGACTTGAACTCCTTCTCTCTCGGCTCGAAGTGCCGCAACTCCGATGAACTTCTATACGGCACGTGACTTCGCGGCATTGTCGCCCCACAATGGCGCGCAACTTCGCAACCGCGAAATCAGCTTCCGCCCATCCAGATATCTACTATAGGTGGGAAATGGCGTCAAACTATGGCTATAGATGGTAGGCCGGTTGCGTCACTAGTTTCCTTCCAAGAGCTTGGGGCATGGGCGAACATTGTCCGAACCGGCCGGATCGCAGCAGCAATCCGAAACGCCTGCCAAACCAGAAACGAGAGCCGCAATGATCGATCCGCATGACGCCCTGATCTACACGATGGTGATGGTCTCAGCTGCCGATGGCGACATGACCGATGCCGAAATGCGAGCCATCGGCGATGTCGTGAAATTCTTGCCGGTTTTTCGCGATTTCGACTCGCGCAATCTGCTGAAAGTCGCTGCCGATTGCGCTGCCCTGATGAACGGCGCGAAAGGGCTGGATCGTGCCCTGACGACGGTCGTCAACGCCATTCCGGGCAAGCTGCACGAAACCGCTTATGCGATCGCCTGCGATGTGGCAGCAGCCGACGGCCGGACCGTGCCGGAGATCAAGCGCTTTCTCGATTTGCTGCGCGAATTGCTCGGCATCGACCGCCTTGCCGCCGCCGCCATCGAGCGCACGACGCAAGCGCGCCACATGACCGCCTGACGACCGCGGGTCTCAGGATTTGCGGAAGAACGCTTCGGCCCCGCTGCGATGGCCCTGTTTGCGTTCGATCACGCCGCGGGCGCGCGCGATCTCGGCTTGGAGCTCGCCGATATAGTCGGTGAGTTCTTCGACCGACAGCGTTTCCAGATCGCGCGGCGCCGGCTTTATTGCCCGCGGTTCGAGATCGTCCATGTCGAGTGCCATGATCCTGCCCTTTTCCCGATCGGTCCGCCGAGCTTATCCTCAAGCTCCATCCCCTGCCAATTCTTGCGTCTCCTGTGACCGCTGTCACAGCGCTGAATGCAAACATGGGGTACTTTGCTCAAGACACAACGGAGGTCTCCCCTCCTCTCATCCGCTGTGTTGGCCCAGAAGGCCGAAAGCCCCGCCGGTACCCGCCAGGCGGGGCTTTCAGATTCTGGGGATAAGTTGCGCCATTCCCGACCAAAGCCGCTTGACTGATTTTAATTTGCAAATACAATAATTGCAATTGCAAGTGAGTCTGGCGGAGGAAACGGTCATGGAGTTCGGCTACTTCACGCTCAGCGACAATTACTATCCCGGCAATAAGCAAAAGCGGCCGGCCAACCAATTCATCCAGGAAATCCGCGAACAGGCGCTGCTGGCCGACAAGCTCGGCTATCACTCGGCCTGGATCGGCGAGCATCATTTCGACACCCTCGGCGTCAATTCGCGCCCGGATATCGTCCTCGCCTCGATCGCGGCGGTGACGAAGAACATTCGCCTGGCGCCGGCGGTCAGCGTGTTGCCGCTGCACCACCCGCTCCATGTCGCCGAAACCTGGGCGACGCTCGACTTGGTGAGCGGCGGCCGCGTCGATTTCGCCTGCGGGCGCGGCTATGACCGGCTCGAATATACGCCCTTCCAGGCGGACTACATGAAATCCGCGGAGAGTTTCGAGGAATCGATCGACGTAATTCTCAAGGCGTGGAATTCGCCCGGCCCGTGGTCGCACAAGGGGCAGTTCTACACGATTCCCGAAATGGAGATTACGCCCAAGCCGGTGCAGAACCCGCTGCCGTTCTATGTCGCCTCGTTCTCGGCCACGAGCATCGCCATGGCGGCCAAACGCGGCCTGAACATCATCTACGCGCCCTTCGCCGCCGGCATGGTGTTCGGCGGGCTCGACAAGGCGGTCGACGCCTATCGCGAAGCCTGCGCCAAACACGGGAAAAAGCCCGGCCGCGCGATGTGCAGCTATTTCATCTACATCGGCGATAGCGAGAAAGAGGAGGATTACGGCCGCCAGACGCAGATGGACTATTTCAAGCACTGCGTGCTGCGCGCCCTGCCGGAAAAGGCCGAACAGGCGCCGCCGACGATGCAATACATGCTGAAGATCGTCGACATCCTCAAGAACATGAAAAAGGAAAACCTGACCGACAAATCGATCCTGCTCGGTTCGCCGCAAAAAATCGTCGACTCGCTGAAGAAGGCCGAAGCCGCCGGCATCGAGGAAGTGATCCTCTATTTCAACGTCGGCAACAAGCCGAACGCCATCGTCAAGGAGCAGATGCACCGCTTCATCGACCAAGTGGCGCCGCACTTCCAGGGCAAGCACAATGCCAGGCGAATGGCCAAGGCAGCCGAGTAACTGTCGCCAAGCGATAGCGGGCAACCGCCATGAAAGGCGATTTCGACCTCATCCTCTATCTGCCTTACCTCATCAATCGCGCCGGCAGCCGGCTGGCGATGGCGTTCACCGACGCCATTCGCGTCCACAAGATCACGCTGCAAATGTGGCGCGTCCTCGCGGCGCTCGATCACGCCGATGGGCAACGGGTCTCCGATATCGCCGCGCTAACGTCGATCGAACGTCTCGACCTTGTCGCGCCTGCTCGGCGCGATGCAGAGAAAAAGCTTGATCGAGCGGCGCCGGGCCGATCGCGGCGATGCGCGCGTCGTCACGATTCACATGTCGGAACGCGGCCGGGCCGTCACGGCGCGCATCATCCCGCTGGCGCGGCGCTACGAAGCCGTGGCGCTGGCCGGTTTCCGTCCGGAGGAGCAGCAAGCCCTCAAGTCCATGCTCGCGCGCGTCTACCGGAATATCGCCACGCTCGAAGGCGAAGGCGCAGGGGAAGCGGACAAGGCGGCGTAACTTAACGATTGCGCGGCGCCGCCGCGTCGTAGGCGCCGGTCATCGCGTCGCCCAATCGGCCGGGCCCGAGCAGGGTCGAGCCGCCATCGACCGGAAGGATGACGCCGGTGATATAGGCTGCCAGCGGCGACGCGAGAAACAGCGCCGCGTGGCCGATTTCGTCCTTGGTGCCGAAGCGGCGCAAGGGCGTCCCCTGGATAACCAAATCGCGCGCCGCGGCGGTCGGCGCCAGGCGCGCCATGCCCTCGGTATCGGCGATCGGGCCCGGGCAGATTGCGTTCACGCGCACGCCCGCGGCGCCCCATTCGACCGCAAGTGTCTTGGTCAAGATATCGATGCCGGCCTTGGCCGCGTTGACATGCGCTTGATAGGGATAAGGATGGATGGCTTGCGGCGCGGAAATGCTGACGATCGAGGCGCCGGGCTTGCGCAGGAATTCGAAGCCGGCGCGCAGCACGTTGAACGTGCCGAGCAAATCGATATCGATCACAGTCTTGAAGGCATTCGCCGACATGCCGAGCGCGGGCGCCACGAAATTGCCGGCCGCGCCCGACACCAGCACGTCGATCGGGCCGAATTTTTCCTTGGCTTGTTTCAGCGCCGCCTCGACTTCGGCGTAGTTGCGCACATCGGCGGCGGCGCCCCATGCGTCGGTCTTGAGAGCCTTGAGCGTCTCGACCGCGGCGGCCACTTTGTCCGCCTTGCGGCTGCACAGCGACACGCGCGCGCCGCAGCGCGCGAACGCCACGCCGATGCCGAGATTGATGCCGCTCGATCCGCCGGCGACGAAAACATGCTTGCCCTTGGCGCCGGCGCCGATATCGAGATCGCTCATGCCGCTACCGCGCCACGCGGCATTCGGCGGTGCCGACCATGGTATCCCGCGTTACGATGGCTTCGAGCTGCGCGGCGCCCCAGCTTTCAGTGCCCGCGGGCCGCATCGGCAGGACGAGGTAGCGCATGTCGGCGGTGCTGTCATGCACGCGCACTTCGCAGTCCGGGGCAAGATCGGTGCCGAACTCGCGCAGCACGTCGCGCGGCCAGCGCACGACGCGCGAGCGGTAGGCGGCGCTCTTATACCAATCCGGCGGCCGGCCGAGCACGAAAACCGGGTAGCACGAGCACAGCGTGCAGACGATGACGTTGTGCAGCCCCGGCGTGTTCTCGACGACGACGAGATCGGCGACGTTGATGTCGATGCCAAGTTCGGCGCATGCGGCCTTGCCGTCGTCGAGCAGGCGGCGCTTGAAGGCCGGATCGGTCCACGCCTTGACGACGATCTGGGCGCCGAGCGCCGGGCCGCGCGCATCGATTTTCTCGATCCAGGCGCGGTGCTGGTCGGCGGTGAACAGGCCCTTCTCGATCAACAGCTCGCGCACCGCCTCGGCCATGATTTGATAGTGGCCCTGCGGTTCGCGCGCCGCGATGGGCGCGTGATCGCCGTGCTCGTGCTCGTGACCCTCGTGATCGTGCGGATCATGCGTCATGGATGTCGGTCCTCAGGCCGCGGGTTCGAGCCAGTGTTCGAAAATTTCGACGTCGACGGTGTCGGCGGCATTGCCGGCATAATCGGGCCAGACATGAGTCTGCGCGAAGCGCACGCGGTAAAGGACTTGCGCCGGCATCCCGGGTTTGCCGAAGGCGAGAGCCTCGGGATTGCGGAATTGGCCGCAGATGCGCTCGATCGTCCCGCGCTTGCCGCGAATGTAAAACGGTGTGCGGATATGCCCCTGGCGCGGGAAACGTTCGGCGACGCGGACATTGTCGCCGGCGCGAAACCGCGAAGCGATGCCGGCGCCCCAGCTCATGGCGCGATTGGCGCGGCGCCGAGCGCCCGGACCTTGGCCATCCGCGCCTCGATCTCGCTCGGGCTGAGAATGCCTTTCTCGACGAGCAAGGCCGCGAGCGACGCCATCCAGCGTTCGTAATAAGTCAGCGAATCGTACTGTTCGACCGGCAGCGCCTCGATGCAGCGCCGGAGCTGGTCGACGGTGAGGATCGGCGGATCGCGCAATTGCAGGCAGCGCATCATCGCTTCGATGCGCTTCTCCCACGGTTCGATTTCGTGTTCCTGCAGGCTGACGGGGCCGGCCGGCTGGCCGCCCATGTCATGGTGCTGGCGGAACGGTGTCTCGGTCATGGGGCTCTCGAAAAACGCAGTGGCGCCATGAATGGCGGTGGCGTTACAATGCCACTCTCGCAACGGCGGAGGCAAGCGATCGTGGACACGGCCAAGTTCGAGGCGGAGCTGAAGCAAGGAGGCTTCGACGAAATCGTCACGGCGTGATTTCCCGCCGGGCACGATGTCGGCGACCACAGCCACCCTTACGACGTGCGCGCGCTGATCCTGGACGGCGAATTCACGATCTCGGCCGCGGGTGAAACCAAAACCTACCGGCCGGGCGAAATCTTCGCCCTGGCCAGGGACGCGCGCCACACGGAACGCACCGGCCCCGCCGGCGTGCGCTTTCTCATCGGCCGCCGGCATGATCCGCGCCGCGAGCGCGGAAATTAGGTGCCACCCACACGCACCGACGCCGGTCTTCTTGAAAGTCACGCCGCGCTGGGTCCGTACCGTTGTCTGCGAAACGCCGCCGGCGATCGGATGAACGCTTCCCAAGCGCTCCGCGCGGCGGATACGGCAAACGCAAGACTGTGTCCTGCCGAATATCAATTGGTCAAATCAAAAAGCGAAAAAGGCCTGGCGTCTATTGCGCTCAGATGGCGAAATACTATAACTGCAGCTACACAACTGAAATCAGTGTTCTTGTGGCTGGCAGAGTCCGCGATGGAGTTTCCGCTCAGTTCGATACTTGACCACAAATTCGTTAGGGCCAGTGAACGGGCAATAACTGGTCCATTCTGCCGCTAGTTCGTTGACTTCAATTGCCCAAATCTTCTCGAGGTTCCAGCCATGAAAATATCGATTTCGAAATCGCTGTTAATTTTCAGCGCCGTCACGGTTTTTTGCCTGCCCAATGCCGCTTTCGCCACGAACAACGACCAGGCATCTGCGCTCTGTAAGAAGAATCCGGCTTGCAAGGCGATCCCCGTCGGCGGGGAAGGCGGGAGCGTTTTTTATACGGATGGGCATTTTCTCGTCTTCTGCCCGTCGGGTGGGGCGCCGTGCTATGTCATCGTTAGCAAAACGGTGAAGCCGAAGTCCACCGTGGCCGCGAAAGAAGCGGATTTCCTTTCCGCCAAACGATAGCGCGCAATTCCAATTGCGGTGGTTTCCGCCGGGCGCGGCTGGATGTGGGCGCGCGCCCCGGTTCACACGATCGCCGCGGGCGCCCTAGCCGGCCTTGGCCCCGCAGCAGCGTTTGAACTTGCGCCCGCTGCCGCAGGGGCATGGCTCGTTGCGGCCGACCTTGGCCGCCGGCGCGGCTTTTCCGCCGCTCGCGGCCCCGTCGCGGCGCCTTTGCCAGTAGGCGCGGATGCCGTGCACCGATTGCGTGAGCGATTCGATAGCGTCCACAAGCTCGTCGCCGGCCAACCTTTCGGCCGGATCTTCCGCCGCTTGCGAAAGAATCAGGATCGGCGCCACGAGCTCCGACCGTTTCCGATCGGTCAGGAGCGGCTTCCAATTTTCCGCTTTCGTGCCGATGCCACAGGCGAAGCCATAGCACCAATCCTCCAGTGCCTCGAGCTCGCAATTCGCCGGCGAAGTCCATCTGCCCGCCCGGAAATAGGTGTCGATCGAACTTGCGTAGCGCAAAATCAAATCGGTCGCGTAGGCTTCCTGCTCCGGGCTGTCGTAACTCGGCCCTTCCCCGGAACCGGCTGCAACGCCCCAAATGACCGGAAGATACTCGCTCGGCGGCACCGCCACAGGGCCGATCGCCAGCGCCGTCAAGAAGCCTTCGAATTCCGCACATGGCATGGTTGAATCGGGTACGTGCCGGCAGGACAAGAAGCCGCCGAGCCAACCCTGTTCGATCTCACTCAAGGGCACCTGCCGGCCGGCGGCGGCGAGCGCGGCCTTCAATTCCGGGTCCAAGTTCAATCCGGGGTCGCGCAGCCAGTGCAGCGGCGCCGCCGGGTCGTCGATCGGCCGGGCATTGGTGCGCCAATCCCGGTCGCTCGCAATGCCGTTCGATTCGATCCGGCGGATATCGTCCTCGGTCTCGTCGGGTTCGAAAACGTCCTCGGGAATGCGGCCCTCCTTCAGGGCGGCGCGCAAGTTCGCGGCCTGCTCCTTGATGCCAAGCATCAAGACCGCTTTCTGCCAGCCGAGCCAGGCGCTATCGCCATCTTCGGCAAGCCGCTCGCGCTCGAAACGCGCGACGAATGAGCACGTGCTTTCGCGCGGCACCAAGCCCCGCGCCGTCAGTTCGGCAAGCACGTCGAACAAGACCCAACGGACCGTTTCATCCGCCGAGCTATCGGCGATCACATCCATCAACGCCCCGGCGTCACCGTCGAAAATCGAAAACACGACGCTCGGCAGGGACTTCGTGGTCGCGTCGCCGAGAATCCCGGCGACGCTGTCGTCCGGACGCATCAGAAAACGCAGCAGCGGCCGGTACAGCGCCTTGTGCTGCGCCGCGGCCAACACGTGTATGCCGTAGAACAAGAGCGAGGATTGGCGCGGCAGCAGATAGACGCCATCCGCCGCCTTGTTCGCCACTTCGAAAATGGCCGGCCCAAGCGATTCGGCATGCGCAACGGCCTGCCGCATCGCATCGGCCGGCAAACCGGTCGAGGTTTCAAGTTCCTCGCGGATCGCCTCCAAAGTCATGGCTTCGTCGGGCATTCGCTATCTCCCCTTGAACACGCCGTCGCGTCGCTCGTTGAACGAGCGCACGCCTTCGGCGAAATCCTCGGTCTTGGCGATGATCGGCCGTTGGCGCGTGAGATCGGCGATGGCGGCGTCTTGACCTTGCGTGACATAGATCCAGGAATTGTTCCGCGACGCCCGCACCGCCAAGGGCGCTTGCCGCGCGATATTCTCGGCGATCGCGACGGCTTTGGCCAAGCCCTGCCCGCCCGGCACAACCTCCTGGACGAAGCCGAGGCGCAGGGCGGTCGCCGCATCGAACTCGTCGCCGGTCAGCAAATAGCGCATGGCGTTGCCCCAGCCGGCGCGCTCGACGAAGCGGATCGTGGCGCCGCCATAGGCGCCAAGGCCGCGCTTGACCTCGACCTGGCCGAAGCGCGTGCCCTCCTCCGCGACCACGATGTCCGCCGCCAGCATCAGCTCGATGCCGATCGTGAAGCAAATGCCCTTGACGGCGCACACGACGGGCTTGGTGCGATGGGGCCGCTTCAAGGCCAGCGGGTCGATCAGACCCATCGGGCACCAGATCGGCGGTGATATCGAAGGCGGAAAGCTGCAGACCGGCGGTGAAGTGCGCGCCTTCCGCATGCAACACCGCGCACCACAAATCCGGATCGCGCTCATAGTCGGTGTAAGCCTCGGCCAATTGGCGCAGCATCGCGGGCGTGAACCCGTTGTATTTTTTCGGGCGGTCGATGGCGATGAGAAACACGCGGCCGCGCCGCTCGGTCGCGATGCGGCCGGAGTCGGGCGAGCCAATCGCGCTGTTCGTATTCGTCATTTTGCTCCTCGCGGATGGGTTGGCGCGAGCATTCACCATCGGCCGCTCCTGTCAATGGCGTCGGCCGCAAACAGGATCGCCGGCTTATGCCGCGAGAAAATCTTCGACGATGCGGTGGTGCGCCGGTACATTCAGCGCCGGCGCGTGGCCCACGTCCGGAACGGTCACGAGTCGGCATTGTGGCCCGCGTTGGGTCATCGCCTCGGCCACGTCGGCGAGCAGCAAATCGCTTTCGGCGCCGCGCAAGCACAGCGTTTTGGCTTCGATCGCATCGTATTCCGGCCACAGATCGTAGTCGCCCGGATGGTGGATGAACTGCAGGACCATCTTGGGATCGTAGTGCGGCGTCACCTTGCCGTCGGCCAGCCGGCGAACCGAGGTTTCCGTCAGCCGCCGCCATTGCGTGACAGTGAGGAAACCATAGGGCTTGTAGATTTTGCGGAAATAGGCCTCCAACTCGGACACGGTGTCGAAGGCTGCGGGACTACCGGCATAACTCCGGATGCGGGCAATCGCCGCATCCGCAAGCTTGGGGCCGTTGTCATTGAGAATGAGATGGCTGATGCGCCCCTTGAGCGCCGTCGCCGCTGCTTTGATGCCGATCGCGCCTCCCATCGACGTGCCGACCCAGCGCAGCGAGCAAAGTCCCATGGCATCGACAAATGCCACGGCGAGATCGCGGTAGAAAGCCAGGCAATATTCGCGCTCCGGCGCCGGGCTCCACTGGCTCAAGCCGCGCCCGATCATGTCCGGGCACAGCACGCGATAGCGTTTGGCAAGCTCGTCCGCGAGGTCGTCGAAATCGCGCCCGGTGCGCGCCAAGCCATGCCACAACACGGCGGCTTCGCGGTTCTCCCTGCCGCGCTCGGTATAGTGGATCTCGCGGCCCAGCACCGACACATAGTTCAACGTCATCCCGCTCATCGCCGCTGCCTCAGCTTGCCGACAACGCCCACCGGGAAAAAATAAACCGAAAGCACGAACAGGACTCCGAGCCAGAGCAGCCACCGATCCGGATGCAGCAATTTGGGCAGCAGCGGCAGGCTTTCGAGCGACTTGCTCGCCAATCCCATCAGCGACTGCAGATAGTTCTGCGCGAGGATGAAGATAGCGGTCCCGATCGCGGCGCCGTACATCGTCCCCATCCCGCCTATGACAACCATCAGTAGAATATCGATCATGATCGCGAAGCTCAGCGACGTGTCGGGGCCGATATAGCGCAGCCACAGCGCCATCAGCGCGCCGGCGAAGGTCGCCATCAGCGCGCCGAGACAGTTGGCGACGGTACGGTAGACGACCGTGCGATAGCCGATCGCCTCGGCCCGGAACGTGTTCTCGCGGATCGCCTGCAGGACGCGGCCGAACGGCGAATTGACGATGCGGACCATCGTCAGGAAGAGCGCCAACGCGCCGAAAAATACAATGTAGTAGGCGACGATCCGGCCGGTGATCGCGACTCCGAGGATTTCGGCGTCGAACAGGCGGAAACTCGGCCGCAGCAGCGCCGGCACGCTGAACGTGCGGCCGTCCTCGCCGCCGGTGAAGTTCGAAAGCTGCGACGCCAGGATGGCAAAGGCCGAAGCGACGGCGAGCGTGATCATGGCGAAAAAAATCGCGCGCACGCGCAGCGAAACCAGGCCGATGACGAGCGACAGCGCCAGCGAGACCAGGATCGCGATACCGAGACCGCCGAAAACGGCGCCCCAATTGGCGCCCCAGCCATGCAGTGCCAGTCCGACGCCGTAGCCGCCGATGCCGTAGAACATGGTGTGCGCGAACGAGACGATTCCGGTATAGCCGAGCAGCAGGTCGAACGAGGCAACAAGGACGATGAAATAGCAAATTTTCGCCGCCACGTTGAGCGGCTGCGTGCCGGGAAAGACGAACGGCGTCGCGGCGAGCAGCACGACGATCGCGCCGAGGATCGCGGCCAGTGCCTTCGAGCGCGGAAAGTCGCCGGACAGGAGATGGCTCAGCATCGCGGCGGCCTCAGCGTTTCGCCACCGGGTAGAGGCCCTGCGGACGCCACATCAGGATCAGGACCATAAGCAGGATATTCGATCCGAGCGCCACCTTCGGCGCGAGAAAACCGGTGTAGTTGGCGACCAGCGCCACCAGCAGCGAGCCCAAAAAGCATCCGCCGACCGAACCGAGCCCACCGACGATGATCACGACAAAGATTAAGACCATGACCTCCATGCCCATGCCGGGCGTCAGCGTCTGCTTGTAGAACGCCCACATCACGCCGCCCAGCCCGGCGAGCGCCGAGCCGGCGACGAAGACGCCGACGAACAGGCGCCGGATGCGATAGCCGAGCGCTTCGACCATCTCGCCATTCTCGACCCCGGCGCGGATCAACAGCCCGAGCTTGGTGCGATTGAGGACGAGCAGCATCGCGGCGAACACGACGAGGCCGACCGCGACGGCGAGGATGCGGTAGCGCTCGATCGCGGCGTCGCCGATCAGGATCGAGCCGCGGAACGCCGTCGGCGGCGGCATCGCAATCGGGTCGGCGCCCCAAAAAACATGGATGAGCTGTTCGGCGACGATCAATCCACCCATCGTCACCAGGATTTGCTTGAGGTGATGGCCGTAAACCGGCCGCACGATCAAGCGCTCGAATCCCCAGCCGAGCGCGCCGTTGATCGCCATCGCGACGACAACGCAAAGCAACAGCACGGCGACATTTGCCGGCACCGAATCCGCCTGCACCATGCCGGAAAGCGGAACGACCACGAGCGTAACCGTGAATGCGCCGAGGGAAATGAACATGCCATGTCCGAAATTCATGACATCCATCAGGCCGAAGACCAGCGTGAGGCCCGAAGCCATGACGAATATCATCATGCCCATCGCCAAACCGGCGATCGTCAACGTCAGCCAGCCGGCGCTGCTTCCGATCATCGGCAAAGCCGCGAGCGCCAGCCCGGGGACAAGCAGCAGCGGCAGCCAATCGACTTTTGGGCGCGGCGGGTTGGCGCCTTGAACCGCTATCGGCGAAGCCGCCTGCGCGCTCATTGGTGCGCCTCCAGCGACAAGCCGAGCAGGTGCTTCTGCATCGCGGCATCGCGCGCCAAGGCCGCCATCGCGCCGGTGTGGCGGATTCGGCCATCGTCCATGACGGCGACGCTGTCGCCGAGGCTTCGGGCAAACATGAAATTTTGCTCCACCAGGAGGATCGTCGTCTCGGCATCCTTGAGCTCGCGGAATGCCGCAATCATGTTGTGGATGATGGCGGGCGCCAGGCCCTTGGTCGGTTCGTCGACGAGCAGCAGCTTGCGCGGCTCGATGACGGCGCGCGCGATTGAGAGCATCTGCTTCTGACCGCCGGAAAGCGAGCCGGCCGCCAGCAACCAAAACTTTTTCAACGCGGGAAACAGCCGAAACACCCATTCCAGCCGGCGCTCGTCGGGCGCGCGGCCGCGCACCGCCAATACGATGTTTTCGCGCACCGTGAGATCGGCGAATATGCCCATGCTCTCGGGAACATAGGCTATGCCGAGGCGCGCGATATCGGGCGTCGGCAAGTTGGTGATGTCGACGCCGTCGAATAGGATACGACCTTCCGACGCGCGCCACAGGCCCATGATCGTGCGCAGGGTCGTCGTCTTGCCTGCGCCGTTGCGGCCGAGCAGCATGGTGAGCTGGCCGCGCGGCACTTCGATATCGACGCCGTGCAGGATGTGATAGCGGCCAATATGCGTTTGAACGCCTGAGAGCGTCAGGAACGGACCGCTCATGCCGGCGTCTCCGCCGGTTCGCCCGGGTCCAACCCCAAATAGGCCTGTTGAACGACCGGCGACGCGATAATTTCGGCGGGCTCGCCATCGGCCACCAGCGCGCCGTTGTGCAAGACGATAATGCGATCGGCGAGCGAGCGTACCACGTCCATCTTGTGCTCGACGAGTAGGATCGTCTTGTCGCGCTGTTCTTTGATGCCGCGGATGAGATCGAGAATGACCGGCACTTCATCGATGCTCATGCCGGCGGTCGGCTCGTCGAACATGAAAATGTCGGGCTCGAGCGCTAGCAGGATCGCGACTTCGAGCTTGCGCTGATCGCCGTGGGGCAGCGATCCGGCAATTGCGCCGGCGCGCGGCGTCAGTGCCGTCCGATGCAGATAATGTTCGGCCTTTTCGATGAACGCGCGATGCCCCGACCAGACCGACCATAAATTGAGGCCGAACCGAGCTCGGCTTTGCACGGCGAGCCGGACGTTTTCGAGAACGGTGAGATTAGGAAACAGGCTGGTCAATTGAAACGCCCGGCCAATGCCGCGCCGTGTCCGCTCGGGCGCGCCGAGCGGCGACACGTCGTCGCCAAATAAGTGAACGCTTCCGGCGCTGGCGCGAAGTTGGCCCGAAATCAGGTTGAAATACGTGGTTTTGCCGGCGCCGTTCGGCCCGACAATGGCGGTCAGCGTGCCGGGGCCGAACGCGCACGACACGGCGTCGACGGCGACGTGTCCGCCAAATCGGATCGTGAGATCGCGAGTCTCGAGAACGGGCGGCTCAACCGCCTCCGGTGCCGGAGCGAACATCGCGCGCATGCCGCGAGCGACGCGGCCTGCTCGTTCGGCTAGCGCTTGTTGCGGATCGGAACCTTGATTTCGCCGGCCGGAATCTCGCGAACCAGGTCGAGCATGTCGAAATCGTCCTTCCAATCCTTTTTGACCTTGAAATGGTACATCGACTGCATCGCCTGATGATCGTCCTTGCGGAAGGTCATCTTGCCCTTGGGCGATTCGAACTCCAGGCCTTCCATGGCGGCGATGAGCTTTTCGGTGTCGGTGCCTCCGGCCTTGGTAACGGCGGCGACGATGGCGAGAGCGGCGCTCATGCCTCCGGCGGTGAAGAAATCCGGCGGCGTATTGTTGAAGCGTTTCTTATGTTCCGTCACCAGCCAATCATTCACCGGGTTCTTGGGAAACCCGTAATAGTAGTAGATTGCGCCTTCGATCCCGGGATAAGTCTTGTAGGTCTTCATCACCGGCAAGATGTTACCGCCGGGCGCCAATTCGATGCCGAAGCGCTCGGGTTTGAGATCGGCGATCTTGCCGAGCGGATGGGGACCGGCCCAATAAATGGCGATGAACTTGCGGCCTTTCTTGTCCTTGAGCGCGTCGAACATGCGTTGCGCCGAGGCGGTGAAGTCGGTCGCGGTCTGCGGTGCGTATTCCTCATGGACAATCATGGCCCCGCAATTCGCGGTCTTGAGGGCGTCGCGAAAGGCGGCGATGCCGTCCTTGCCGAACGCGTAATCCTGCGCCAGCGTCGCGATCGAGGTATCCTTGCCGCACAGCGCCAAGGCATTGGCGATCGCGTCCTGCGTTGAGTTGCGCCCGGTGCGAAAAACGTAGCGATTCCATTTGTCGCCCGTAATGCTGTCGGCGACGGCGGGCTCGACGAGCAGGACGCGCTTGTACTCCTCTGCGACCGGCAGCATGGCGAGCGCGGCACCCGACGAGGTCGGGCCGACGGCGATATGAACTTTATCGTCGCCGTAGGCTTTTTCGAGCAGCGTTTTGGCCAAATCCGGCTTGAGTTGGTCGTCCATGAACGAGACTTTGATCTTTCGGCCGCCGATCGCCTGCGTGCCCTTTGTCGCGTATTCAAGCCCCATCATGAAGCCGGCTTCGGTTTGCTTGGCATAAGCCTCGAACGGGCCCGTCTTGCCGTAAATCACCGCGATGCGGATATCTTCCTGTGCGTTCGCCGACGCAAAGGGCGTGGCGGCGAAGCACAATGCGGCGAGCAGAATGGATTTGGCGCGAGACATTGAGACAGCCTCCTCAAGGTAAGTTCGTTTTCTCCCTAGCGGTACGATATTGCACTGCAACACAAGCCACAAGAGGGATTGCAAGTGGCGTTGGCGTGCGGTGACGCGGCGAAAATCCGGCAGTCGAATAATGCTTTACTTGGCGTCGCTGCGGCTCGCGGGTCGCGGAGAGCGCTGCTTGCGAACGCGGCCGGAAATGGATGGGCGGGGATGCCTCAGCACACACCTGCGTAGCTTGGTTAAACCAATGACAAAGGGGAGACTCTGTCGTGATCACGATTGCAATACGCTTGAAGCGTCCGCTTTTTCTGGCTTCGGCTTTCGGCTTGATCCTTTTCGCCTCGGCCTGCAGCTATAGTTACAAATCCAACGTGCTGGGCTATCGCACCGGCTATTCGCTTTCGACGCCGGGCGCGGCGCCGCCACCGCCGTCATCGCCACCGCCGGCGCGCTGCTGGGTCCAGCCGCACTACAATCACATGGGATATTGGGTGCAAGGGCATTACCGCGCCTGCTAGCGGCGGCCCGCATTCATCGCGGGTTCAGGCTCGATCGGCTACATCGCCTCACCGCCTGGGGAGGCGGCGACGCCGTCGACAACGTTTTGGGAGACATCGATATGTCGCGCTTGGCCTCACGTCTGCGCCCTGTTCTCTTGCTCGCCGCCGCAAGCCTCGTGCTTGGCGCCTGCCATTGGCACCATCACGGACACCGGCATCACAATAGCTCCGTCCACAGCCCGGTCCATATCGCCGTTGCCGTACACTAGTTTCGGCCCAAACGAAAAGGGCGCGCTCCGCAAGGAGCGCGCCCTTTTGATTCCGGCGCTGAATGGACGATCGCCGATCAGATATTCCACTTGCGGATCGGCCCGGTATCGACGTGAATGAAATTCGACCGCCGGCTATACATGCCGACGCCACCGCGCTGGAGCGTGATCGCGGCGCGGGCGAGCTGGCGCAGGTCGCGTCCCGGCAGACGCACATCGGCCGCCCAGCCACGGAGATGATAAGAATTGCGCGCGACGCCGCGGTTACGCGCCGCCAACTTGGCGTTGGTTTCCGGCGAGCGATAGCCTGAAATGAGCAAGAACGGCTGGCTGCTCTCCATGCGGCTGTGCAAGTCGAACAGCACGTCGTAGAGCTTCACGTCCATCGACGCGACATCGTCGTTGGCGTGGTCGCGCATGAAACGGTCGAGGGCGGCCAGGGACTGTTCGTAATATTTGCCGTTGGCGAAGTAAGTCAGACGCAGCTTCTCGCCCGTCCACGCGTTTTCCATCGCCAGCCAGCGGATATCGTTCGGACTTGGCGTCTTGGCGCCCGCAAGCGAGGCTGTGCCAAGTCCGGCCGCCGCCGCGCCCATGGCAATAAATCGCCGCCTGCTGACGGCTCCCGGCACTTCGATGGTCATGCACTCTCTCCGTCCGGTATCGCAGACCCGGTTTGATCCGAGTTTCCGCCATACCCATCCCAATTGTTGCAGAATGTTACGGATTGTAGCGCGCGATCTGTTACTGGCAAGTTAAAACGAAAGCGGCCCGATTAACCATAGCCGGGCCGCTCTCGCTTGTTTTGGTGAGATCACGCTATTTCAGCATTGCGACCTGCGACAGCGCGCGCTTCAGGGTCCCATCGCGATTGTAGGCGTCGCGGCGGAAGTTCACCGTGCCGTCGTGGTCCGCCCAGGCGGTGAGATAGGTGATATGCACCGGGAGCGGATTCTTGAGATCGATCCGCCTCGGTTCCTTCGTCTCCACGACCGACCTATAGCGCGCATCGGTCCACTCCTCGCCCGATTGATTCTTGAGCAGGAACATGGCGAGCTTCATCGGGTTCTCGACCCGCACGCAGCCGTGGCTGAAGAAGCGATCCTCAAGGCTGAAGGCCGAGCGCGACGGCGTATCGTGAATGAAAACATTGTGGGGATTTGGGAACATGAACAACGTCGTCCCCAATGCGTTCTTCGGACCCGGCTTCTGGCGGATATGATACGGGAACGAGTTCGGGCGTCACGCTCGCCCAATCCACCGAGCTCGAATCGATGGCGCTGCCGTTGTCGCCCTGGCGGGTCAGCAGCAGGTATTCGCCGCCTGAAAGATAGCCCGGCGATTTTTTGAGGATCGGCAGCATCTCCTTGGTCGCGATGCTGTGCGGCACGTTCCACCACGGATTGAGCTCGATGTAGCTCATCGAGCCGGAGAACACCGGCGTTTCGTGATAGGGTTTGCCGACGACGACGCGGGCTTCGTAAATCGTCTTGTCCTTGTCGACGATCTTGAGTTCGTTGTCGGCGATGTTCACGTAGATGTAGCGGTCGCCGAGATAGCCGGCGAGCCAGCGCCGGCGCTCCAAATTGATGACGAGTTGTTCGATCCGGTCCTTGATCGGCACGTTCATCGCCGCGACGGTGTCGGTGCCGATATTGCCGTCGTCTTTCAAGCCATGGCGGCCCTGGAATTTCTTCACGGCCGCGGCCAAGGCGTCGTCGAACAAATCCGGCTTGGCGCCGATTTCCTTTAGGTCGCCGGTCACGACGAGCCGGCGTTTCACCTGCGCCACGCGCGGATGGGTCATGCCCGGCTTGATCGTCGGGCCCGTCTGGACCATGGGCCAGCCGCCCTTCTTCTCGATCTCGCGGTATTTGGCGAGCGCGTTCTTAACGGCGTTGTAGCGCCGCGTGTCGGGCGGGAGATTGGCGAAAAATTTCGCCGGGTCCTGTGATGCCGCCATGTCGCCGAGCAGCTTCTGCACGGTTGGGCGTTTGGGATCGCGGAAGGTGCCGCCGACCTTGCGCGGATTGTCGACCGCGCCCGACGACACGTCGCCGGCGTAATCGAGATAGGCGCGAAGTCAGGACGATCTCGACATCGGCGCGCGACTTGGCATCGGCCTTGGCGGCGCGTTCGGCAATTTTCGGCATGCCGTAGGCGCTCGGATTGAGCCCATGGTCGCCGGCCTGCGACAGCGTGTTCAGCAGCGCTTTACCGCGCGCCGACAATCCCGCGTCGTCGAACCAGATCGGCTGAAATTTCCGGTCCGTGTAGAATTCCTTGACCGCATCGGCGATCGCCTGCTCGGACGCCGACTTCACCGTCGCATCGCGGTGCCCGACGGCTTTCATTTCGAGCTTTTCGCGTAGCATGACGAGCGACTTCGTCTCGTCGGCCATTGCCGGGCCAGCAGCAAGAAGAAGCGCGGCACCGGCCACGCTGTAAATCAGGTTTTGGAAGCGCATGGTGGTTATAAATCCCATTTTGAAGCGTCATGGCGCAAGACGGCGCAAGCCTGTTACGCCGTTGAGTGAGTATACGGCGAACAGCCGCCGTTTTCACCGTCGAGACGGAAATTTAGCTATCAAATCTGGGTTTCGGACGCGTTAAGGCCGCACCCTTCCTCGCGAAACGACCGATGGCCACTGGGTGGCTCGGGCCATGAGCCAAACTGTTAACATAATCCGGCAACCACGCTGCCCAGCGCGACTTAGCCGGGGGCGATGTAGGCGGTCTTAACCGTGGTGTAGAATTCCACCGCATAGCGCCCCTGCTCGCGCGGCCCATAGCTCGAGCCTTTGCGGCCGCCGAACGGCACGTGGTAGTCGACGCCCGCCGTCGGCAGATTGACCATGACCATGCCGGCCTCGCTATTGCGCTTGAAGTGGCTGGCATATTTCAGCGACGTGGTGCAGATGCCGGCGGATAGGCCATACTCCGTGTCGTTGGCGACGGCGAGGGCTTCGTCGTAGTCCTTGACGCGGATGACGCTGGCGATCGGACCGAACACTTCCTCGCGGTTGATGCGCATCCGGTTGTCGGTTTCGGTGATGAGCGCGGGTTCGAGATAAAAGCCCTTTTGCTTGCGCTCGAGCAGTTTGCCGCCGAAGGCGAGCTTGCCGCCCTCTTTCGTGCCGAGCTCGATATAGCTCATGTCCTGATCGAGCTGGCTTTGATCGACAACAGGGCCGATATCGGTGCCCGGCGCCAGCGCATCGTCGATCTTGAGCTTTTTCAGCGCCTCGATCGTGGCAGCGACGAATTTGTCGTGGATGCCGGCGCTGACGATGAGGCGCGACGAAGCGGTGCAGCGCTGGCCGGTGGAATAGAAGCCGCCCTGCACGGCGCAGTTGACCGCCACGGCGAGATCGGCGTCGTCGAGCACGACGAGCGGGTTCTTGCCGCCCATCTCAAGCTGGACTTTGGCCAGCCGCGCCGCGGCGCGGGCGGCGACATGGCGCCCGGTCGCGGCCGAGCCGGTGAACGAAATCGCCGCCACATCGGGATGATTGATCAGCGTTTCGCCGACCACCGAGCCGCGCCCCATGACGAGATTGAACACGCCCTTTGGGATGCCGGATTTGGCGACGATGTCGGCCAGCGCCCAGCCGCAGCCCGGCACGAGATCCGCCGGCTTGAAGACGACGCAATTGCCGTAGGCGAGCGCGGGTGCGATTTTCCACGCCGGGATCGCGATCGGGAAATTCCACGGCGTGATGATGCCGACGACGCCGATCGGCTCGCGCGTGATGTCAACTTGCACGCCGGGCCGCAGCGACTCGGCCCGCTCGCCGGGAATGCGCAGCGCCTCGCCGGCGAAGAACTTGAAGATTTGCCCGGCGCGCATGGTTTCGCCGATACCCTCGGGCTTAGTCTTGCCCTCTTCGCGCGACAGGAGCGTGCCGATTTCTTCCTTGCGCGCCAGCAACGCGGTGCCGATCGCGTCGAGAATGTCGGCGCGCTGCTGCGGCGTGGTGCGCGCCCAGCCGTGCGCCGCCGCCTTGGCCGCGGCAATGGCGGTTTCGACCTGGTGCTTGTCGGCCTTGGCGTAGACGCCGATCACGTCGTCGAGATTCGACGGATTGAGATTGGGCCCCGATTGGGCGCCGGCGACCCAATCGCCGGCGATGAAATTGGCATGATCGCTCATCGCTGTGTTCTCCCGGGACGCTTAGCCGTGCTTGCGCATCCAATTCACGAAATTGTCCATCGACTGCTTGATGAGGCCTTTCGCCGTTTCGTCGGTCAGCTCGCCCTTGTCGTTGAACTTGGTGTGCGCGAGGCTGATGAATATTTCCGGCTTGTTCATGACCACCGCGTCGAGGAACATCATCATGCGGCGCAAATCATATTGTGCCCGGCCGGTGCCGAGCGGGCCCATCGCGGCGCCCATGATGCACACCGGCTTGCCCATGAAGGGCTGCGGCTGCGGCCGCGACAGCCAGTCGATCGCGTTCTTGAGCACGCCGGGCACCGAGAAATTGTATTCCGGCGTCACGATCAAGACGCCGTCCGCCGCCTTGATCGCGTCCGACAGCGCGGTCACCACCGGCGGAATTCCGGTGGCCTTCTCGTCGTCCTGGTTGAACAGCGGGAATTCGCCGATGCGGTCGAAGGTGGTGAATGTCAGGCTCGGCGGCGCCGCGGCCTGGGCCGCGCGCAAGGTTGCGGCATTGAACGACGCCTTGCGCAAGCTGCCGGAAAAGGCGACCACAGAGTACGACGATTTATCGGCCATGCGTAGTGTCTCCTGATTTTGTTTTTGAGGCGATGAGCGCAAGATTTGCGCCGACTGCCGCGCGAAAGCAAGGGACGCGATGCCGCTTGAGCCGGGGCGAGCGCGGCGGCTATGGTGCGGCATCGGATCGAACCGAGGGGACAGTTTCACATGATCGTCGAGATGCGCACTTACACGCTGCAGGTGGCCGGCGTGCCGCAATATATGAAAATCTACGAAACCGAAGGCTTGCCGATTCAAAAGCGCATTCTCGGCCACATGGTCGGCTGGTACCACACGGAGGTCGGCGCGCTGAACCAGATCGTCCACATGTGGGCCTATGACAGCTTCGAGGACCGGCTCAAGCGCCGCGCCGAGCTCGGCAAGGACGCGGCCTGGCAGGCCTACATCGCCAAGATCAAGCCGCTGGTGATTTCGCAGGAAAACAAAATCCTGATCCCCGCGCCCTTCGCGCCGCCGCCGCGCATCGCCTGATCCGATGAGCGCGCCGCAACCCGGCACCAACCTGCGCACCGGCGGGCAAGTCCTCGTCGATCAATTGCGCATCCACGGCGCCGACATGGCATTTTGCGTGCCCGGCGAAAGCTATCTCGCGGCGCTCGACGCCTTGCACGACGCGCCCGAGATCCAGCTCATCGTCGGCCGGCAGGAAGGCGGCGTCGCGATGATGGCCGAGGCCTATGGCAAGCTCACCGGCCGGCCCGGCATCGCCTTCGTCACGCGCGGCCCGGGCGCCACCAATGCCAGTGCCGGCCTGCACATCGCGTTCCAGGATTCGACGCCGATGATCCTGTTCATCGGCCAGGTCGGGCGCGGCATGAGCGAGCGCGAGGCGTTTCAGGAAATCGACTTCCGCCGCATGCTGGCGCCGATGGCGAAATGGGTGGCCGAGATCGACCGCGCCGAACGCATTCCCGAGCTCGTCATGCGCGCGTTTCACACCGCCACCGCCGGCCGTCCCGGCCCCGTCGTGCTGGCGCTGCCCGAGGACATGCTCACCGACCGCGTCGCCTGCGCCGACGCCGCGCGTTACAAGCGCTTTCAAGCGGCACCGCCGCCCGAGGCGATGGCGGAACTCGCACAATTGCTGGCGAAAGCCGAGCGCCCGCTCGCCGTGCTCGGCGGCGGCGATTGGGATGCCGCCGCGGTCGAGAATTTCCAGCGCTTCGCGATTGCGTGGAATCTCCCGGTCGGCGCCTCGTTCCGCGCGCAAAGCCATTTCGACAACGCGCTCGAACAATATGTCGGCGATATCGGCGTCGGCGTGAACCCGAAGCTCGCCGAGCGCATGGCGGCGGCGGATTTGCTCGTCGTGGTCGGCGCCCGCCTGGGCGAGATGACAACAAGCGGCTACACGCTGGTCGATATCCCGGTGCCGAAGCAGACGCTCGTCCATGTCTATCCCGATCCCGAGGAACTCGGCCGCGTCTATTGGCCCACGCTGCCGATCAATGCCGGCATGCGCGCTTTCGCCGCCGCCGCCGCTGGTCTGACGCCGCCCGCATCGCGCGCGGATTGGCGTGCCTGGCACGCCGCCGCCCGCGCCGATTATCTCGACTGGCTCAAGCCGCTGCCGATGCCGGGCAAAGTCCAGCTCGGCGAGATCATGGCGTGGCTGCGCCAAGCGCTGCCGCCCGACGCCATCGTCACCAACGGCGCCGGCAACTATGCCGGGTGGATCAACAAGAATTTCCAGTTCCGCCGCTACCGCACCCTGATCGGCCCGACCTCGGGCTCGATGGGCTACGGCGTGCCCGCCGGCATCGCGGCCAAGCTGCTGCATCCCGGGCGCGACGTCGTCAGCATTTCCGGCGACGGTTGCTTCCTCATGCACGGCCAGGAACTGGCGACGGCGGCGCGGCACGGCGTCGCCCTCGTCTTCATCGTCGTCAACAACAGCCTCTACGGCACGATCCGCATGCACCAGGAGCGCGAATATCCGAAGCGCGTCGTCGCCACGGCCTTGACCAATCCCGATTTCGCCGCCCTGGCCCGCGCCTACGGCCTGCACGGCGAAACCGTGACCGAGACCGCGCAATTCGCCCCCGCCTTCGAGCGCTGCCGCGCCGCCGGCAAACCGGCGCTCATCGAGCTGCAAATCGACCCCGATGCGATCACGCCGCGCGCGTCGCTGGCGAAAATCCGCGCCGCGGCACTGGCCGCCGGGCGCTGACCCCGGCGCCCGAAGGTGATCAAGCGTTTCGGCCTAAGTGCTTGATCTAGTCGAAGATGCTCATCTGTGTGTGTTGGGAAAAACGGGCACGCTTGATCATCTTCGACCGGATCAAGGACTTAGCACAGGCGGCGCCGCGATTATGGGCAATGCGCGTCGCTATGAATTCTTGTCGTTTCGCACTAAGCGCTTGATAAATCGTAAGCTGACCGCTTTCGCTCCCTGGAAATCGGGATTTTGATCATCTTTGAACAAATCAAGGACTTAGCCAAATATTATGGCGCGAAATTCAAGCTAAGTGCTTGATACAGTCGAAGATGATCATTGGCGGGCGATTCCGCGTTTTCGGCGCGGGATGAGCACCTTCGGGCAGATGATGCCCTTATGTCGTATTCGTCGTGCAATCCTCAGGGCCGCCGCGAAGAAGTTTAGGGGAACCACAGAGGCACGGAGGCACAGAGGAAGTCACGGAGGAGTTCAAACGCGCCTTCCATTCTTTCTTCTCCGTGCCTCCGTGGTGAAACCTTTTTTCCTTTCTTCCCGCCGATTGATCTTGGTCCCAATGGATGCGCGCCAAATATCGACCGATCACCCTTCACCCGTAGGGGCCGGTCTCCGACTCGCGCTCGCGCAACCGGGCACCCGGTCTAACAGATGCGCCGGCGACGTGTTGCCACACGACGGCGGCTGGGCGGGTCTGAGACGGCGTTCGGTCGATTGCTTTCCCACCGAGCGGGGAATTTTAGATCGCGGTAGGGACGCGCATTACTGCGCGTCCCTACCGCGATCTGCATTTTTATGGGGTGCCTCCCGACAGCGCCGCCGCCTGACTTCCGCGGAACCGACCGCCACGCTATCTTTCACGCTCATCCTCGGTCATCCGGGGGCTACCGGTTGGAACAGGCAGGGAGGCAACGATGAGGAAGTTCCGTGTCGCGCTCGCCGCCGCCGCCGCCGCCGCGGCGTCGGTCATCTTGGCGGCAACGACGGCGCTGGCGCAGGCGCCGCTGAAAATCGACGGCTCCACCGGCGCGATGCCGCTGGTCGAGGCGCTCGCCAAGGCCTTCGCGGCCAGGACCGCGGGCGCGGCGTTTGAGATCGGCAAGGGCCTCGGCACCAAGGCACGCATCGAAGCGCTCAAATCGGGCAGCATCGATATCGCGGTCGCGAGCCACGGCCTCAAGATCGACGAACTCGTGAAGCAGGGCATGGCGGTCCGGGAAATCGCCCGCACGCCGGTCGTGTTCGGCGTAAACGGCAACGTATCGGTCGCGAACCTCTCCCAGGCGCAAATCTGCGCGATCTATTCCGGCGCCGCGACCAACTGGCGGCAGGTCGGCGGCCCCGATCTCGCCATCGCGGCCCGCACGCGGCCCGACAGCGAGGTCGATGCCGAGGTCGCGCGCGACGGAATTGCTTGCCTCAAGTCCCTCAAGTTTCCCGAAGCGATCAAGGTCATGTCGCGCGGCGGCGACATGGCGCGGGAACTCGCCGCGACCGTGGGCGCGATCGGCATGACGACGACCACGGTTGCCGAGCAAAGCGGCGGCAAAATCAAGTCCTTGGCGCTCGACGGCGTCGCCCCGAACGAAGCGAACGTAGCGGCCGGGGCCTATCGGCTGGTGCGCGAGGTTTTCCTGGTGACCAAGGAACCCGGCGCGCCGTCCGTGCGGGCGTTTCTGGAGTTCGTGCGCGGCGCGGACGGAGCGGCGCTGATCAAGGCGAACGGCGCAATTCCCAATGCGGGACGATGATGGATCGGCCGCGAAGACTCGCACCGGCTTGCACGGCACTTTCTCATGCACATCCAGATCGCGCGCCGCCTGCGCCGCGATGTAATAGTGGGCGGTAAGGGTTTCGAACCCCCGACCCTCTCGGTGTAAACAAGATGCTCTACCGCTGAGCTAACCGCCCGGCGCCGCGGAAAATAGGCGGATCGCGAAGGTATTGCCAGCGATTCGGGCGAGGTCCTCGCGGCGTAGGGGCGCATTGCATGCGCCCGTGTGACGGCAGGGCACAAGCGTCAGCACATTGCGGCAGCAGGGCGCATGCAATGCGCCCCTACGCCGCTACACCGTGCTTTGTTCTTCGCCGCCGCTCAGTGCGTGAGGATCGCCGCGTCGTCTTCGCCGGGCTTGCCGGTCTTGGCGGGCTTCTGGTCTTCCTCGCGCCATTCGATCGCGACCAGCGGCGCCGTCAGCGCGTTCTTGAGCACGTCTTCGACCGTCGCGACCGGGATCAGCGTCAGGTTCTTCTTGACGTTGTCCGGGATCTCGGCGAGGTCCTTCTCGTTCTCGCTCGCGGAATTTTGGGGACACAATACGTAATTCGCGCCGTTAATATTGCCACATCACGACCAAGTGCTCACGCCACACGCGGCGATACAAATTAAGCATGGTGTCTCCGCAATTCGGGATTGAATCCGTACGGTAATACCGTATAATGCGCCTCATGCGTATCGGCCGGATACGGCACAAGGGCCTGCGGCGGCTCTATGAGCATGACGACCCGAGCGGATTGCCGGCGGCTTTCGCCGACAAGATTCGAGATATTCTGTCAGCCATCGAGTTCGCCGAGCGGCTCGGTCAGATCGAAGCCGTGCCCGGATGGCGGCTACATCCGCTCAAGGGAGCCAAGGCCGGGCGTTACGCGATCGTCGTCAGCCGCAATTGGCGCCTGACGTTCCGGATCGACGGCGAGATTGCGGCCGATTTGGATTTCGAAGATTACCATTAGGAGCGGCCATGAGATTGAAGAACCCCTCGCATCCAGGCGCCTTCGTCCGCCGGCAAATCGTCGAGGCGCTCGGGCTGTCGGTCTCGGCCTCCGCCGCGCTGCTGCGCGTGCGGCGCGCCACCCTCTCGGACTTGCTGCACGGCAAGGCGAAGCTTTCGGCCGAGATGGCGTTGCGGATCGAGGAAGCCTTCGGCGTGAGCATGGACATGCTGCTGCGCATGCAAGCCGGCCACGACGCGGCCCGCGCCCGCGCCCGGCGTCGTCCGGGCAAGCCCAAGATCGCGCGCTATGTGCCGGATGCGAGGGAATGAGGTCGCGGCCGTGACGCCATCCCGCGCGACGAAGTTACGCCAATCTGCAATGGTGGGCGGTGAGGGTTTCGAACCCCCGACCCTCTCGGTGTAAACGAGATGCTCTACCGCTGAGCTAACCGCCCGGCGCCGCGGAAAATAGGCGGATCGCGAAGGTATTGCCAGCGATTTGGGCGAGGTCCTCGCGGCGTAGGGGCGCATTGCATGCGCCCGTGTGACGGCAGGGCACAAGCGTCAGCACATTGCGGCAGCAGGGCGCATGCAATGCGCCCCTACGCCGCTACACCGTGCTTTGTTCTTCGCCGCCGCTCAGTGCGTGAGGATCGCCGCGTCGTCTTCGCCGGGCTTGCCGGTCTTGGCGGGCTTCTGGTCTTCCTCGCGCCATTCGATCGCGACCAGCGGCGCCGTCAGCGCGTTCTTGAGCACGTCTTCGACCGTCGCGACCGGGATCAGCGTCAGGTTCTTCTTGACGTTGTCCGGGATCTCGGCGAGGTCCTTCTCGTTCTCGCTCGGGATCAGCACCGTCTTGATGCCGCCGCGCAGCGCCGCCAGGAGCTTTTCCTTGAGCCCGCCGATCGGCAGCACGCGGCCGCGCAGGGTGATTTCGCCGGTCATGGCGACGTCCTTGCGCACCGTAATTCCGGTCAGCACCGAGACGATGGCCGTGACCATGGCGACGCCGGCCGAGGGTCCGTCCTTGGGAGTCGCACCCTCGGGCACGTGGACGTGGATGTCGCGCTTCTCGAACACCGAGGGCTTGATGCCGAATTTCACCGCCCGCGACTTGACGAAGCTTTCGGCGGCCTGCACCGATTCCTTCATCACGTCGCCGAGCTTGCCCGTCGCGGTCATTTTGCCCTTGCCGGGCAGCATGACGGCTTCGATGGTGAGCAGCTCGCCGCCGACTTCGGTCCAAGCCAAGCCCGTCACCGTGCCGACCAGATCGTCGGCCTCGATCTCGCCGAAGCGGAACTTGCGCACGCCGGCGAATTTTTCGAGGTTGCGCGCCGACATCGTGATCTTCGCGGTTTTGCCGCCGACGATTTCCTTGATCGCCTTGCGCGCCAGATTGGCGATTTCGCGCTCGAGATTGCGCACGCCGGCCTCGCGCGTGTAGTAGCGCACCAGGTCGCGCAGCGCGCTTTCGGCGATGACGAATTCCTCGGCCTTGAGCCCGTGCTCCTTCATCTGCTTGGGGATGAGGTGGCGCTGGGCGATCTCGACCTTTTCGTCCTCGGTGTAGCCGGGCAGGCGGATGATCTCCATGCGGTCCATCAGCGGCCCCGGCATGCGCAGCGTGTTCGCCGTGGTGACGAACATGACTTCCGAAAGATCGTAGTCGACCTCGAGATAATGGTCGTTGAACGTGTTGTTCTGCTCGGGATCGAGCACTTCGAGCAGCGCCGAGGACGGATCGCCGCGCCAATCCTGCGCCGAGCTTGTCGATCTCGTCGAGCAGGAAGAGCGGGTTCGAGCGACTTCGCCTTCTTCATCGATCTGGACGACCTTGCCCGGCATCGAGCCGATATAGGTGCGGCGATGGCCGCGGATCTCGGCCTCGTCGCGCACGCCGCCCAGCGACATGCGGATGAAATTGCGCCCGGTGGCGCGCGCGACCGATTTGCCGAGCGAGGTCTTGCCGACGCCCGGCGGGCCGACCAGGCACAGGATCGGCCCCTTGATTTTCTTGACCCGCTCCTGCACCGCCAAATATTCGAGGATGCGTTCCTTGACCTTTTCGATGCCGTAGTGATCGTCGTTGAGAATCGTCTCGGCCAGCTTGATGTCGTGCTTGAGCTTGGTGCGCTTCTTCCACGGGATCGAGCAGCAGCCATTCGAGGTAGTTGCGCACCACCGTCGCCTCGGCGGACATCGGGCTCATCGAGCGCAGCTTCTTGATTTCGGCCTTGGCCTTGTCGCGCGCCTCGTTGCTGAGCCGCGTCTTCTTGACGCGCTCCTCGATTTCGGCGATCTCGTCGCGGCCGTCCTCGCCTTCGCCGAGTTCCTTCTGGATCGCCTTCATCTGTTCGTTCAGATAGTACTCGCGCTGCGTCTTCTCCATCTGCCGCTTGACGCGGTTGCGGATGCGCTTCTCGACTTGCAGCACGCCGATCTCGGCTTCCATGAAGGAGAATATCTTCTCCAGCCGTTCGTTGACGGTCGGCGCGTCGAGCAGCTATTGCTTGTCCGGAATCTTCAGGTTGAGATGCTGCGCGATGGTGTCGGCGAGCTTGCTCGGGTCCTCGATCTGGTTGATCGAAACCAGCACTTCCGGCGGAATCTTGCTGTTGAGCTTGATGTATTGCTCGAACTGGCCGACCAGCGTGCGGGTCAGCGCCTCGATCTCGCGGTTGTCGCTTTTCGGCTCGACCATGAGCTCGGCCTGGACCTCGAAGTAGTTCGGGTTCTCGGCAAAGCGCAGGATGCGCGCCCGCTTGGCGCCCTCGACCAGCACCTTGACCGTGCCGTCGGGCAGCTTCAGGAGCTGCAGCACCGTGCCGACGGTGCCGACCGTAATAGATGTCCGCCGGCGTGGGATCGTCCTGGGCGGCGTTCTTCTGGGTGACGAGCAGGATCTGCTTGTCGTCCTTCATCACCTCTTCCAGCGCCTTGACCGATTTCTCGCGGCCGACGAAGAGCGGCACGACCATGTGGGGGAACACCACAATGTCGCGCAGCGGCAGTACGGGATAGAGCGTGCCGCCGGGGGTTTCGATCATAGCAATCCTTCGGTTACCAGGGGCGGCAAAACGCTTGCCGCCGAGATCGGGCGCATCCGTGCCCGCACGGCGATGGCCGGCAGGTCAGATTTGGCCTCTATGGCCGATTAATCAAGACCAAGCCAAGGATGCAGCCCGGCCTTCCCCCCGAACGGTCCGGCTTATGCCGTGTTTTCGAGCTCGCGCGGCCGCTCCGCATAAATGTAGAGCGGCTTGGCGCGCCCTTCGACGACTTCGCGATTGATCGCGACTTCGCTCGACGCTTTCGAGGCTGGGCAGCTCGAACATGGTGTCGAGCAGCACGGTCTCGATGAATCGAACGCAGGCCGCGCGCGCCGGTCTTGCGCAAGATCGCGCGCTGTGGCGATGCCGCGTCGAGCGCGTCCTCGGTGAATGTCGAGCTTGACGCCCTCCATGTCGAACAGGCGCTGGTACTGCTTGACCAGCGCGTTCTTGGGCTCGGTCAGGATGTCGATCAGCGCGTGCTCGTCGAGATCTTCGAGCGTGGCGACGACCGGCAGGCGGCCGACGAATTCCGGGATCAGGCCGAACTTGAGCAGATCCTCGGGCTCGACATTCGCGCAGCACGTCGCCGGTGCGGCGTTCTTCCGGCCCGCGCACTTCGGCGCCGAAGCCGATCGACGTGCCGCGTGCCGCGGGTCGAGATGATCTTCTCGAGGCCCGAGAACGCGCCGCCGCAGATGAACAGGATGTTGGTCGTATCGACCTGCAGGAATTCCTGCTGCGGATGCTTGCGGCCGCCCTGGGGCGGCACGGAGGCGATGGTGCCTTCCATGATCTTGAGCAGCGCCTGCTGCACGCCCTCGCCCGACACGTCGCGCGTGATCGACGGGTTGTCGGACTTGCGGCTGATCTTGTCGACTTCGTCGATATAGACGATGCCGCGCTGCGCCCGCTCGACATTGTAGTCGGCGGCCTGCAGCAGCTTGAGGATGATGTTCTCGACGTCCTCGCCGACATAGCCGGCTTCGGTCAGCGTCGTGGCGTCGGCCATGGTGAAAGGCACGTCGATGATGCGCGCCAGGGTCTGGGCGAGCAGCGTCTTGCCGCAGCCGGTCGGGCCGACCAGCAGGATGTTGGACTTCTGCCAGCTCGACGTCGTTGCTCTTGCCGCCGCTGCGCGATGCGCTTGTAGTGGTTGTGGACCGCGACCGAGAGCACCTTCTTGGCGTGGTCCTGGCCGATCACGTAGTCGTCGAGAACCTGGCGGATTTCCTTCGGCGTCGGCACGCCGTCCCGCGACTTGACCAAGCTGGTCTTGTTCTCCTCGCGGATGATGTCCATGCAGAGTTCGACGCATTCATCGCAGATGAAGACCGTCGGGCCCGCAATCAGCTTGCGCACTTCATGTTGGCTCTTACCGCAAAACGAGCAGTAGAGAGTGTTTTTTGCTTCGCCGCCCGCCTTGCTCATCGCCGCTCCAGCACCTGCTTAGGTTCAACACTCGGTCTTCACCCCGCTCCTGCGCGGTACCGTACCATATTCTGCAGGTTCGTCATTATGATAAACAAAATGTTGATGGTTTATGAATGATAGTCGTTGGGAAATCCTGAGCAAGCCAATTCGTGGTTACACTCTAGCGCCGAACCGTTATTTTTTCTCGCCTTTATCGCCGTCCGGCGCCGGCGGCCGGTTTACCGTAATCTCATCGACGATGCCAAATGCCTTGGCTTCGGTCGGCGACAGGAAGCGGTCGCGCTCCATCGCGTCTTCGATCACCTTGAGATCCTGGCCGGTGTGCTTGACGTAGATATCATTGAGCCGGGCGCGCATCGAGAGGATTTCGCGGGCATGGATCTCGATGTCCGTCGCCTGTCCCTGGAAACCGCCCGAGGGCTGATGAATCATGATGCGGGCATTGGGCAAGGCATAGCGTTTGCCCTTCTTGCCCGAGGCCAGCAGCAAGGATCCCATCGACGCGGCCTGGCCGACGCAGACGGTCGAAACGTCGCAGCGGATATATTGCATCGTGTCGTAGATCGCCATGCCCGAGGTGACGATACCGCCCGGCGAATTGATGTACATCGACACGTCTTTGTTGGGATTCTCGGCCTCGAGAAACAGCAGTTGGGCGCAGACCAGCGTCGACATGTGGTCTTCGATCGGGCCGGTGATGAAGACGATGCGTTCCTTGAGCAGGCGCGAATAGATGTCGTAGGCCCGCTCGCCGCGCGCCGTCTGCTCGACGACCATGGGCACGAGCTGGTTGGCGATGGGAAAGTGCTCGGACATTCGTTCGAATCCTCGTGGCGCGCCGACCGCGCGCATTGAATATAGGTTGCCTATGGCGATTTGTCAGAGGCTGCCGCCGCATCCTCCGCCGTCAATTCCTTGGGCGGCACGGACTTCTCCTCGACCTTCGCCAATTCGAGGATGTAATCGACGACCTTGTCCTCGTAGAGCGGCGCGCGCAATTGGGCGAGCGCGTCGGGATTCTGCTGATAGAAGTCGATGACCTTCTTTTCCTGGCCGGGGAAGCGTTGCGCCTCGCGCACGATCGCCTGCCCCATCTCGTCGCGGCCGACCTCGATCTTGTTGCGCTTGCCGACTTCGGCCAGCAGCAATCCGAGCCGCACGCGGCGCTCGGCGATCTGGCGATACTCCGTCTTGAGTTCGTCCTCGTTCTTTTTCTTGTCTTCGTCCTCAAGCGTGCCGGCTTTTTTCTGGTCCTCGACCTGCTTCCAGATGCCGTTGAACTCGGCCTCGACCATGCCCTCGGGCGATGCGAATTTGTGGCCGTCGGCGAGCTTGTCGAGCAATTGGCGCTTGAGGCGCAGGCGCGAAAGCGAATTGTAGTCGTTCTCGATCTGCTTGCGCACTTGGACCTTAAGATCCGCCAGATCCTTGGCGCCGACGCGCTGGGCGAAGGCGTCCTCGATCCTGGCCGGCGCCGCCATCTTGACTTCGTTGACCGTGACCGAAAAGACCGCGTTCTTGCCGGCGAGATCGCTCGCCCGGTAGTCGGCCGGAAAACCGACGCTGACTTCGAGCTTCTGGCCCGCGACCGCGCCGATCAATTGATCCTCGAAGCCCGGAACCAGCGAGCCTGAGCCGAGGCGAAGATGATAGCCGGTGGCGCCGCCGCCCGAGAACGCCTTGCCGTCGATGCGGCCTTCGAAATCGATCACCGCCACGTCGCCCTTCGCCGCCTTGCGCCCCGGTTCGCCGGGGAGGATATCCGGATTGCCTTCGGCCAATCGCTTCAACGCGGCATCGATCTCGCCATCGTCGATCGCGGCTTTCAAGCGCTGCAGCGACAGCGTGCGGAAATCGATCGGCTCGATATCGGGCAGCGTTTCGACGGCGAAGCGATATTCGAGATCCTTGCCCTCTTCGAATTTGCCGACTTCGAGCAGATTGGGCTGCATCGCCGGGCGCAGGCCTTTTTCGGCGATGGCGTCGCGCGCGGTTTCGGCGACCGCTTCCTCGACGACTTCGCGCACCAGCGAATCGCCGAAGCGCTGACGCAACAAGCTCTCCGGAACTTTCCCGGGGCGGAAACCGGGCATGCGCGCCGATTGACCAAGCTTGGTCAGCTTGTCCCTGAACTTGGTCGTTATGTCATTCGCTTGAATGACGACCTTGTATTCGCGCTTGAGGCCTTGGCTGAGCGTCTCGGTGACTTGCATGGCGGCGTCTGACAATCATGTGGCGGGCCGCGGCGTGCCCCCAAAATTTAGCGGAATGCGCGGCCCTTCAATGGGTTGGATGGGAATGACGGTGTATAGGGCGGCGCGCTTCCCGGCGCAAGCGCCGTTGCTTGCTCGGCATGGTGCGGGCGGAGGGACTTGAACCCACACGACTTTCGTCACTGGAACCTAAATCCAGCGCGTCTACCAATTTCGCCACGCCCGCATCGGCTGGCCGATGCCGCTCTATAGAAAGTCGGGCACTGGCACGCAAGGGCGGGGCCGTTTCGCGGTCACGTGTCTGCGAGCCGCGCCGAACTTTATTGACAATTATATTGTCATATTGGATTATGACAATATACTTGTCATATGGAGCCGGACATGAATTTCACCGAAATCGATGCCCTCCTGCGCCGGCACGCCGATGCCGCCGAGTATGTCGCGTTTTTCGGCGCCCTCGCCGTTCTCGGCGCGGTGGAATTCCTACGCCCAATGGCCGATCCGGCGCGCGAACGCCGGCGGCGATGGCCCGCCAATTTCGGCCTGACTTTGCTCAATATTCTGGTGCTCAGCGCTTTGCCGCTGTCGGCCCTGGCCGTCGCCGATCTCGCGGCCGCGCGGAACTGGGGCCTGCTCCATGCCGCGGCGATACCCTTGATCCCTGCCCTGCTCGCCGGTTTCTTGGCGCGAACGCTGGTCTCGTATCTGATCCATGTCGCCTTTCACAAAGTGCCGATTCTGTGGCGCGTGCATCGCGTCCACCACACCGACCGCGCGATGGATGTGTCGACGACCGTCCGCTTTCACCCCTTGGAGTTCGCGTTTTCGGTGCCGGTCGTCCTCGGCGCGGTTCTGGCGCTCGGCATTCCGCCGGCCGCCATCATCGTCTACGAGGTCTTCGATGCGGCGATGGCGGTCTTCACGCACGCCAACCTCCGAATGCCGCCCTGGCTCGACCGCGCGCTGCGCTGGCTGCTGGTGACGCCGTCGATGCACCGCATCCATCATTCGTCTGAGCAGGCCGAAACCGACAGCAACTACGGCGCCACCCTCTCGATTTGGGACCGCGTCTTCGGCACCTATCGCCGGACGATGAGCAAGAACACGCCGCTCGGTCTCGCCGAATGCCAGGACGCGCGCGCGAATGCGCTGGGCTGGCTGTTGCGGCTGCCGTTTTCGCCGCGGAGGCTAAATCCTTTGGCGGCGTAACAGCTTCCTCAAACCCGCCCGAGCCCGGCAAGCGCCTCGCCGATCATGGCGTTGGATTGGCGCAGCGACATGGCCTTCCATTCGGGCCGCGATGGATAGAATTGCTCGCGCAAGTACTGTTGCCGAATGGTCTTGCCTTGCGGCGAGGCCGGATCGCCATGCTGGAACAGCCAATTCTCGGCGCGGATCGAATCGATTCCGGTGGCGGCCTCGCCGGTGCGCAGCTCGACAAGGCATAGCGAATAGCGCTTGCCGGGCAATGTTTCGGGAACCGAATAGAACAAATTGCCTGGTGTCTCGGACTGCGCGTCCTTGCCGTGCTTCGCCTTGTCCTCGGCGATGACGGTAACGTGGCTGAACCAATCGCGGGTGCGCGCGCCGGCGCGGTCGTCGTCGATGAACAGATCGCAAAAGCCAAAAACACCGCCGCCGGTGTGATAATCGATGATGGCGACATGCTCGGCCTTGGCGCCCGCCTCAGCCACGGTCGCGCGGAAAATGCGGTTCGACCATGCCGGCGCCGTGCCGCCATAGAACGTGCCTTTGGCATTGACGTATTGACCGCCATGCATCGCCTTGCACATCACATCGTGCCGCTCGCGCTTCAGGAATTTCGCGATGGCCGCATTGTGCCGGGCTTGTGCTTCGGGCGTCCAATCGCTCGGATCGACATGCCCGGCGACGGCTTCGTAGTCCTTGTTCTCGGGCCGCGGCCGCGCGTGATCGATGAAATTGCGATTGAGATCGATATTGTCTTCGTTGACGCGCCGCTCCCAGGCAAAGCCGAACGGGTTGATCGCATGGATGAAGAGCACGGCCGTGTCCGGCGCCGCCTGGCGCGCGAACAAGCCCTCGGCGAGCCAGCCCGTGTGGCAGCCCGAACCGGCGAAACCTTCGATGCCATGGGTGCCGGACACCAGAATCAAGAGCCGCCGCGCATCGGCCGGGCCGATGCGGGCAATGTCGGTGTGGAGCGCGCCGCCATCGGGCCCGTGTTGCGGATTTTTGTGGCTGGCGACGAGCTTGGCGCCGGCGCGTTCGGCGGCGGCGAGGAATTTGGCGCGGGCTTCGGGGTAGGTCGCGCTGAAGTGGCTTGCCGCGGTCATGGGTCGGCTCCGTGTTTATTTGCCCAGCCGCGCCAGCAGGGCGCGGGCGCAGGCGTCGAGAATCGCATCGCTGTCGATACCGGCGACGCGATACAAGTCCGGCAGGTCGGCGGATTGGCCGAATGTCGAGACGCCCAGCGGGTGCGAGCGATGGCCGGCGACGGCGCCGAGCCACGATAAGGTCGCCGGATGCGCGTCGATGACGCTGATGAGCCCGGCGTCACGCGGCAGCCTATCGAGCAGGCGCTCGACATGGGAGCGCGCCCGGCCCTGCCCGCCGCGCCGCGCCGCCTTGGCGGCTTGCCAGCCTTCGTGCAGGCGGTCGGCGGAGGTGATCGCCAGCAAAGCGGCATCAGGATCGTCTTCCAGGATTTCGCGGTGCGCGGCGGTCGCTTCGGGCACGGTGGCGCCGCAATAGGCGATGGCGATCTGCGTTCTTGCGCTCGGCGCCTTGACCCAATAGCCGCCGGCGAGAACATCGGCGCGCTGGGCCGCATCGAGAACGCGCTTGGGCTGCTCGATCGGCCGGGTCGAGAGGCGGAGATAGATCGCGCCGCCGTCCTCGGCCTGCATGTGGCGGAAGCCCCAGGCCATCATCGCGGCGAGTTCGTCGACATAGGCCGGCTCGAAGCTCGTCAGGCCGGGCTGGCCAATGCCGATCAGCGGCGTGTAGGTCGATTGATGCGCGCCGCCCTCGGGCGCCAGCGTGATGCCGGACGGCGTCGCCACCAGCATGAAGCGCGCGCGCTGGTAGCAGGCATAGACCAGGGCATCGAGCCCGCGATTGATGAACGGATCGTAGAGCGTGCCGACCGGCAAAAGGCGCGCGCCGAAAATATCGTGCGCGATGCCGAGCGCGGCGAGCAGGATGAAAAGATTGTTCTCGGCGATGCCGAGTTCGATGTGCTGGCCCGCCCGCGTCATCGCCCAATGCGACGGCGACACGACGCCTTCTTGCTTGAAGATATCCTCGCGTTCGATGGTGCTATAGAGGCCGCGCCGGTTGACCCAGCCGCCGAGATTGGTCGACACGGTCACGTCCGGCGCGGTGGTGACGATGTGCTTGGCGAGCGCGCTGTCGCCGCGCCCCAGCTCGTTCATGATGCGGCCGAAACCTTCTTGCGTCGCCATGCGCGGCGCGATCTCGACCGGCATGGTCTCGGGCACGTCGACGACCGGCGCGCCGGTCCGCCGCGGATAGCGTTGGGCGAACGGCACATCGCGCAGGAATTTTTCGATGCGCGCCTTGGGCAGGGCGAGGCCCGCCAGGGGATCCCATTCCGCGCCGTCGGCGATGCGCATGCCGCTCTTGAAGCCCTTCATCTGGGCTTCGTTCATCAACCCGGCGTGGTTGTCCTTGTGGCCGGCGAAGGGCAAGCCGTAGCCCTTGATCGTGTAGCAGATGAAGCAGGTCGGCTTGTCGTCGGCGACGGCGTGAAACGCCTCGAGCATGGCTTCGAGATCGTGGCCGGCGAGATTGGTCATCAGCGCGTGCAGCGCCGCGTCGTCGTGGCTGTCGAGCAGCGACTGGATCGCCGGCAGGTGGCCGATATCCTTGGTCAAATGGGCGCGCCAGCCGGGACCGCCCTTGTAGACGAGCGCCGAATAGAGCGGGTTCGGGCAATCGTCGATCCATTGCCTGAGAGCGTCGCCGCCCGGCCTGGCAAAGGCGGCTTGCAGCTTCGTGCCGTATTTCAGCGTGACGACGCGCCAATCCATCGCCAGGAACATGCGGTCGATGCGATAGAACAGGCGGTCGCTGACCACGTTGTCGAGGCTCTGTCGGTTGTAGTCGATGACCCACCAGACGTTGCGGACATCGTGCTTCCAGCCTTCGAGCATCGCTTCGTAAATATTGCCTTCGTCGAGCTCGGCGTCGCCGACGATGGCGACCATGCGGCCCCTTTGCTGGCCGGGCGGCAGCATGTTCTTGTCGGCCAAATAGTCCTGCACCAAGGCGGCGAAGCTCGTCATGGCGACGCCGAGGCCGACAGAGCCGGTCGAGAAGTCGATATCGTCCGTGTCCTTGGTACGCGACGGATAGGCCTGCGCGCCGCCGAGCGAGCGGAAGCGCTCCAATTTCTCGCGCGTCTGGTGCCCCAAAAGGTACTGGATGGCGTGGAAAATCGGGCTGGCGTGGGGCTTGACCGCGATCCGGTCCTCGGGCCGCAGCACGTTGAAATAGAGCGCCGCCATCAAGGTCGCGACCGAAGCCGAGGAGGCTTGATGGCCGCCGACCTTGAGCCCGTCGCGGCTCGGCCGGATGTGATTGGCGTTGTGGATCATCCACGACGACAGCCACAGTACTTTCTTCTCAAGTTCGCGCAGCTCGGCGATCGGGTCGTTCGCGGCACTGCCCGGCGCCGCCTCGACCGTTTGCCGCTCGCCGCCGCCGGTTCGCTCCATCGTCAAACGCCCTCAACTGGATGGGTTCGCTGGCTATTGTTTGACATTAACGATGCCGGTAAGCCAGCGCGTGGTAAAGAGCGGCCGCGCAGCAAAAGCAACACTGGCGCGCAACTTGCGCAATTGCTATAAGCCGCAACCTTGATTTCGTCACCATTGATCCGGCGTAGCTCAGTGGTAGAGCAGGTGGCTGTTAACCACTTGGTCGGGGGTTCGAATCCCTCCGCCGGAGCCAATCCTGCAGGCGTGGGCCTGCGACTCATTTCGGGGATCGAAAGCGACGAAGCTAAAGGACGCCCTTGATGTCGGTTTTTGAGAAATCGGCGCCGACGAAAAGCAGGGCGCATTTGTTTTCCTTCGCCACCGCATAGGCGAAACAGTCGCCGAAATTGAGACCGGCGGGATGCGCACCTTTGCCCCAAACCGCATAGGCCTTGGCGATGCGGCGCGCGGCGGCCAGCGTTACAGTCACGACATCGAAGCCCAATCCGTCGATCAGGCTCGCCATCTCGCGGCCGACGTTTCGCCGCGCGGCCACTATCAGCGCTTCGGCCACGGTCCCGGCCGATATGAGAATTTTTTCTTCGGCTTCAAGAGCTGCGCTACAGACATCGGCGTCCGGCTCGCCGAGCACGATGGCCATAAGCGCCGACGTATCGACGGCGATCATTTCGGCAATCCGTCATCGCCATAAAGAAAATCCTGGCTGCGCGCGGCCTTCGGTCCCGCCTTCGCCTTGGCCGAACCGGATTTCCGTGCCGCATCGAGCAGTGCCCTACGCGCTTTTCGGATCGCGACCGCTTTCATCGGCGTGAAGCGAACGGCGTCACGGCCGTGGCGGGTGAGAACAACGTCCTCCCCCGCTTCGGCGCGTCGCACCAACTCAGTCAGTTGCCCCTTCGCAGCGGAGACCGAAATTCGCATCGCCAAACACCGATCGTTTTCGCGATTTAATTGGACTATTTTACAAATAATATTGGACCAATTTACGACCTCGGTCAACAATCGTATCTAACTGATTTAAGTGATTTTTTTATTTTCGTCGGCTCGTCAGGTAAAGCCCGGCCAGGACCAGAATGGCGCCGCCATAGTGGAACCATTGCAACCGCTCGCCCAATATCGACCAAGCCAGCAAGGCGCCATAGATCGGCGTAAGGTAAAGCATGACGCCGGTGCGCGCGGCGCCGAGCCGGCCGGTGACGTAGTTGTAGCACGCATAGGCCCCGGCCGCGGGCACCAGGGCGAGCCACGCGATCGCGCCGATCGCGGGCAAGGTCGGCGTGAAGCCGCCGATGGTGGCGATTTCCCAAACGGCGCCGGGTACGAGCAAGGGAATGCCCGCCAGCATGATGGCGAAGAAACGCGGCAAGGTGCCGAAGGCGCTCGGCCGGCTGCGCAGGCGCAGGGAATAGACCGCCCAACAGACGCTGGCGGCCAGGATCCAGAGATCGCCCGGCGTAAAGCGGGCCGCGGCCAGAATGGCGGGATCGCCTTTCGACAAGATCGCGATCACGCCTAGGAACGATACGCCCACGCCGGCGCCTTGCAACTTGCTCATGCGCTGGCCGAAAAACAGCCGACCGAGCACGACGATAAAAATCGGCGGCGACGAGAAGATCAGGGCGATGTTCGACGCCGTCGTGGTCCCCGCCGCGACATAGACGACGGCGCCGCACATGATGAGGCCGAGAAAGCCGAGAATGAGCAGGTCGAGCCATTCCCGGGCGAACGCGGCGCGGTTGCGCCAGAAGCCGCGCGCCGCGAACGGCGCCACGATGAGCGCGGCGCCGAGCCAGCGCCACAGCGACATCTGCCACGCCGGGATCGTGTCGATGAAGGCCTTCGAGACGACGGGATTGGTGACGAACATCGCCGGCACGACGAAGAGCAGGAGCAGCGCGGGCAGCTCGCTCTTGTGCGCGGCCGCGATCGGCGGGCCGAGAGCCACCCGCGCGGCGGCCGGTCTAGGCCATGACCTTGGCGCGGCGCGGACGGGCGCCGTTCTTCGGCCGGCCGCTGGCTTTCACCGCCGCCGCCCGCTCCTTGCGCTGACGCGCGCGCAGCTTGTCCGTCGCCGCACCGTCGACTTGCTGCGATTTTGGATCGATGACCACGCCGTAATCGCGCTTGGCGCCGGCCAACGACACGTAGCCCGCCATCACATCGCGCTGCACTAAGTTGATCGCGCGGTCGAGCGGATCGCCATGGCCGCCGGCGCCCGAGGTGCGCCACGAAATCACGTCGTTCTTCGCGATGCGGTAGGTGCCCTTGGAATGCAGCGCGCGCTCCCGCTTGCCGCCGGGATTGAGGATCGTCGCCGCCCGCTTGCCCGCCACGCCGCCGACGAGGCCGAACGGGCCCTTGGTCGCCCGGTCGCCGAGATTGTACAGCGTCGCGTCCTCGGCGAAGATCCGCATGTCCTTGCGCAAGCCGCAGGCGCCGCGATGCTTGCCCGGCCCCGCCGTGTCGGGAATGAGCTCGAAACGCTCGACCAGGATCGGCGTGTTGCTTTCCTGAATCTCGATCGGAATATTGGCGGCGTTGAACGGCGAGCACAGCGCTTCCTCGCCGTCCTTGTCCGGCCGGCCGCCGATGCCGCCGATGATGATCTCGTAGCACACGAAGGGCCGGTTGTTGCGCGGATTGGTGCCGCCGATATTGGGATTGAAAATATGCGAATGCGCCGCCATGACGCGCTCGGGCACGGCGCGCGACAGGGCCGCGAGCACGACCTCGTAAATGCGCTGCGCCGCGATGGCGCGCCCGCCGCACGGCGCCGGCCGCTTCGGGTTGAAGAAGCAGCCCTCGGGCGCCGCGATCTTGACCGTGCGGATGATGCCCTCGTTCTGCGGCGCCAGCGGCAAGGTGACGGACTTGATCGCCGCCAGCGAATAGGCATAGGTGTAGTGCAAATAGGAATTCATCCCGGCTTCGCGCTGCGGGCCGCTGCCGTCCCAATCGACCGTGACCTCGCCGTTCTTGACCCGCACCGTCACCTTGACCGCGACCGGCGCCGTGTCGGGGCCGACATCGTCGAGCTGGTCCTCGAAGCTGTAGGCGCCGTCGGGGATCGTGCGCAGCGCTTCGCGCATTTCGTGCTCGCTGCGCGTGATGATCTCGTGCATCGCTTGCGACAGGACATCGGGGCCGTAGCTCAGCGCCAGGTCTTCCAAGCGGCGCGCGCCGGTGGTGTTGGCGTTGATCTGGGCGCGCAGATCGCCGATCACCATCTCGGGCTGGCGCACATTGGCCTCGATGACGCGGAAAATATCGCGCTCGGGCTGGCCGCCGCGATAGCACCGCGTCGGCAGGAAGCGTATGCCTTCCTGGAAATTGTCCATCACGCCCTGGATGGTCTGCGAGCCGGCGCCGGCGCCGCCGACATCGACTTGGTGCGCGCAATTGACCGCGAAGCCGATGATGCGGCGATCGAGATGGATCGGCGAGATCATGAAAAAATCCGGCAGATGGCCGGAACCGATGCCCGGATCGTTGACCAGGATCGCGTCGCCCGGCTCCATCGTGTCCTTGGGATAGTCGAGCAAGGCGCGGCGCACCGTATAGGCCATCGAGCCGAGATGGCCGGGGCTGTAATCGCCCTGCGCCACCATGTTGCCCGCGGCGTCGAACAGGGCGGTCGAATAGTCGAGGCCCTCGCGCACGGCGTTGGAATAGGCGGTGCGCGCCAGCGTGACGCCCATCTCGGCCGAGGCCGACAGCAGGCCGCCCCACAGGACCGACAGCGTGACCGGATCGATGTTGCTCATGTCCGTTGCCTCATACCTGATCGAGATCGACGATGACGTTGCTGGCCGCGTCGATGCGCGCCCGGCTCTTGGGCAGGATGACGGCGGTCGACTCGCGTTCCTCGACCACCGCCGGCCCGGCGAATTGATCGCCGGCGCGCAGCGCATAGCGATCGTACACCGGGCAATCGACGAAACCGTTGGTTTCGGGGAAATAGACCGGCCGATTGCCCTTGAGCGCCGCGCGCCCATCGCTGCCGCCGGGCGCGGCGCCGCCAAGGGCCAGCGGCACGACCGGGCTCGACGCCGCGACGCGATATTGCACGATCTCGACCGGATCGTTGCGGTCGAAGGCGCGGTCGCCATAGGTCGCGGCGTAGGCGGCGAAGAACGCGTCCTTGAGCATTTGCACCGAACCGGCGCCATAGACGCCGCCCGGCAGCAGCACGTTGATCTCGTAGCCCTGCCCGGCGAAACGCATATCGGCGCTGCGCTGGAACTTGATGTTTTTCATGCCGCAGGCTTCGAGTTGGGCTTTGCCGTCGGCTTCGAGACCGTGGAAGAATTCGTTCATGTCGGCGATCCGCTCGGCGACGACGCGCGTGATGCGCGTGCGCGCGAGATCGAATGCGGGTTCGGCCATGAGCAGGCCGATCGCCGATTCGACGCCGGCGCCGTGCGGAAACACGATGCGCCGGCAGCCCAGCATGCGCGCCAGGCGCGCGCCGTGCACGGGTCCCGCGCCGCCGAACGGCACGAAGGCGAAATTGCGCGGATCCTTGCCCTTGCCGACCGAGACCACGCGCGCCGCCTGCGCCATATGGCTGGTGACGACCTCGTATATGCCCCAGGCCGCCGCGACAACGTCGATGCCGAGCGGCTTGGCCACGACCTTCTCGATGCCGCGCTTAGCGCCTTCGAGATCGAGCCGCATGTCGCCGCCGAGAAAATAATTCGGATTGAGATAGCCGAGCACCAAATCCGCATCGGTCACCGTCGGCTGCGCGCCGCCGCGCCCGTAGCAGATCGGCCCCGGCACCGAGCTGGCGCTTTCCGGACCGACCGCGATGGCGCCCATCTCGACCCGCGCGATGCTGCCGCCGCCCGAGCCGATCTCGACCAGGTCGATCGCCGGGATGTTGATCGGCAAGCCGCTGTTTTTCTTGAGGCGGTACATGTCCACCTCGAACTGCCCGGTGAAGGACGGCCGGCCGTTCTCGATCAGGCACAGCTTGGCCGTGGTGCCGCCCATGTCGAAGGACAGGATGTTGTCGGTTTCCGCCGAATCCGCGTAATGCAGCGCCGAGAGCACGCCCGCCGCCGGTCCGCTTTCGATGATGCGGATCGGATAGCGCGCGACGATTTCGGGCGTCGCCACGCCGCCGTTCGACTGCATGATGAACAGCTTGTGCTTGAAATCGCGCTGGCTGAGCCCGGCATCGAGCCTGCCGACATAGGCCGCGACCGCCGGCATGACGTAGGCATTCAACACCGTCGTGCTCGTCCGCTCGTATTCGCGAAACACCGGCGAGACGTCGGACGACAGCGAAATCATGATGCCCGGCGCCGCCTTGGCGACGATGTCGCCGGCGCGCCGCTCATGCGCCGGATTGGCGTAGGAATGCAGGAAGCAGATCGCCACCGCCTTGATGCCCGCCGCCTTCATTGCGCGCGCCGCCTTGCGCACATCGGCCTCGTTGAGCTTGGTGCGCACCGCGCCGTCGAACTGCATGCGTTCGCGCGCCGTCCAGATGTACTGGCGCGGCACGACGTGCACCGGCTTGTCGATCGAATTGTCGTACAGCTCGAAGCGTTTCTGGCGCGCGATCTGCAGCACGTCGCGGAAACCCTCGGTCGTCAACAGCGCCGTTTTGGGTCCGGTGCGGGTGATGACCGTGTTCGTCGCGATCGTCGTGGCGTGGATCGCCTCGGCCAATTGGCCGACGCCGATGCCGATGCGGCCGACGATCTCGTCGAGCCCGGCGAGCACGGCGATCGACGGATCCTGCGGCGTGGTCAATACCTTGCCCATATGCAGCTTGCGCGACGTACCGTCGTACAGCGCAAAATCCGTGAATGTCCCGCCGACGTCGATGCCGACCCGATAGCTCATTGCCCCTGCCTCTGATTGGAACGCCGACGCTAGAAAGCCCGCACGGTCCCTGTCAACGCGACATGACGGCTGCGGCGCCGGACCGCGCGGCCCGCTCGAACCACGCGGCGAGGAAATTGTCATAGGGCCGCTCGATGTAAAGCGCGAAATTCGGGCCGGCGGCGGCCAGGTGCAAGAGCGCGCCGATGCCGGCAAAGCGGGTCAGCGCCGCTTCGCCCGGCGCCAAGGCGCGCGGATGCAGGTCGAGCGCGGTCCCGCGCGCCAGCAGATCGCGCGACCGGGCGCCGCCGATGGTATAGCGCTGGCGCGAATCCGTGACATCGATCGCGGCGGCGTCGGAGGCCGCGACGGCCGGGCGAAGACGTTCGAGCAAATCCGCGGCCGCGATCGTTTCCGACGCGATCAACCACGCCGTGGGTGCCGTCCAAAAAATCACCGCGCCGGATGCGCGCGACGGCTGGCGCGGGCCTTCCGGCAAGGCGGCGCCCAGTGCCGCTTCGGCTGACGCGGCAAAGCCGCGATCCGCGGTTCGGCCGCGCAACACCACAAGGCACTGCGGCGCCGACGACGATATCGTCAGGCCTTCGGCCGTAGAAGCGATAGGCGCCGTCAGCCATGCAGCCGCGCTCCCGCCGGATCGTAAAAGCACGGCTCGACGATCTCGGCCTTGTGCCAGCGGCCTTCGTCGATGAGCGTCACGGTTTCGCCCTCGCGGCGCCGGCCGTCGCGCACCATGGCCAGCGCGATGGAGCGTCCGAGCGCGGGGCTCAGGCAGCTTGAGGTGATCCAGCCGTCGCTGCCGCCGGCGCCATCGCCGAGTGCCACATGGCTGCCGGCGGCGGGCACGAAGCGCGCATCGGCGGTGCGGATGCCGACGAGTTGATTGCGCCCCGCGCGCCGCGCTTCCGGCAGCATGAGCGAACGGCGGCCGATGAAATCCGATCGCTTGCGCGCGACGAAGCGGCCCATGCCGATATCGCCGGGCACCGTCGTGCCGTCGGTTTCGGAGCCGACGAGGATGTAGCCTTTTTCGGCGCGCAGGACGGTCAGGGCCTCGACGCCGAAGGGCTCGGCGCCGGCAGCGTGCGCCAGCTGCCACAATGCGGCGCCGCGCCGCGCCGGCACCGCGATTTCGTAGCTGATCTCGCCGGTGAAACTCACGCGCTGAACCCGCGCCGCCATGCCGGCAACCTTGCCCTCGCGCATCGCCATGTGCGGAAACGCGCCGGGCGCAAGGTCGATATCGCTGCCGATCGTTTCCAGAACGCGCCGGGCGCGCGGCCCGGTTAGCGTCATCACCGACCAATGATGGGTTACCGGCGTCACGAACACGCGGAGCGACGGCCACTCGCCTTGCAGCCATTCTTCGAGCCACTCCGCCACCCGCGCGGCGCCGGCGCTCGTCGTGCCGACTAGAAAGCGGTTGTCCGAAATCCGCGCCGCCACGCCGTCGTCGAAAACGATGCCCTGCTCGGTCAGCATCAGGCCGTAGCGGATGCGGCCCGGCGCCAGGTTCGACATGGTTTCGACATAGACGCGGTCGAGGAACGCCGCGGCATCCGGGCCGGCAATTTCGATCTTGCCCAGGGTCGAGGCGTCGAACAGCCCGCAACCCGCGCGCACCATCGCCGCTTCGCGTCGAATGGCGGCGTCGTGCGTTTCGCCCGGTTGCGGATAGGCCGCGGGCCGCAGCCAGCCGCCATAGTCCGCCATCGCCGCGCCGGCCGCCGCGTGCTCGTCATGCGCCGCCAAATGCAATAGGGGCCGATACAATTCGCCCAACGCCTCGCCGGCCAAGGCGCCCATGCGCACGGGCACATAGGGCGGGCGAAAGCGCGTCGTGCTGACCTCGGCGATCGGCGTCTTCGTTTGCGCGCCGAGCAACGCGAGGGCCAGGACGTTCGCTGTCTTGCCCTGATCCGGCGCCATGCCCGTCGTCGTGTAGCGCTTGAGCAATTCGACCGAGCGGTAATTCTCGCGCGCCGCCAGCGCCACATCGCCGCTCGTCACGTCGCTTGCGAGATCGACCCAGGCCTTGCCGCCACGCCGCGATGGAACTTCCCACAACGGTTCGAGCGGCGTTTCCTTCGCCTCTTCCACCTCGGGCGGAATGGATTGCGCCGCGCCGAAACCGGCGGCGAGCGCGGCCGCAGCCCCGGCAGCGGCGCCCTCAGCGAGCGCGGCCCGCAGCGAGAACGAACCCGCGGCCGCGCCGGCGGAGCGCTCCGCCTGCGCCGAACGATCGGGCACGAAACAGGCGCGATCCTCGGCATAACGCAACGCGCCGCCCGATTGGCAGAACAAATGCGCCGCCGGATTCCAGCCGCCGGACACCGCCAATAGATCGCATTCGATGCGCCGCGAGCCGATTTCGACGGCCTCGATGCGGCGGCTTCCGAGCGCGGCCAAGGCGACGCCGCCGCGCAGCACTTCGATGCCGGCCTGCTCGGCGAGCGCCACCTTGCCGGTGTGCGCCGCGCGGCTATCGACAATGGCGGCGACGCGAAGTCCGGCGGCCCGGGCCGTCATCGCGGTGCGATAGGCGTCGTCGTTGTTCGTGACGACGACGAGGCGCCTGCCCGGCGCCACGGCAAAGCGCCGCAGATAGTGGCGCACCGCCGAAGCGAGCATGACGCCCGGCAGATCGTTGTTGACGAACGCGATCGGCCGCTCGATGGCGCCCGTCGCCAGCACGACGCGCTTGGCGCGGATTTTCCACACGCGCTGATTGGGCGCGCCTTCGACCGGCGGCGGCGCGCCCTCGCGCCCCAGCCGCTCGACCGCCGCCAGGAAATTGTGGTCGTAATATCCGAACACGGCGGTGCGCGGCAGAATGCGAAGCTCGGAGCATTGCGCAAGCGCGGCGCGCGTTTGCGCAAGCCAATCCGCGCCCGGCGCGCCATCGATCGTCGCATCGTCGACGAGCAGCGATCCGCCCAAGTCGGATTGCGCTTCGGCCAGGATCACGCGCGCCCCGCTCCGGCCGGCCGCCAACGCCGCGGCCAGCCCCGCCGGGCCGGCGCCGACGACGAGCACATCGCAATGCGCGTGAAGTTTTTCGTAACGATCGGGATCGGGCTCGACCGGCGCGCGGCCCAGACCGGCGGCGCGGCGGATCAGCGGCTCGAAGAATCCCCAATTGGGCCACATGAACGTCTTGTAATAAAAACCGGCGGGCAGGAAGCGCGCGATGCGCGAGGCCGCGGCGCCGATATCGAATTCGGCGGACGGCCAGCAATTGACGCTGCGCGCCACGAGCCCGTCATAGAGTTCCACTTCCGTCGCCTTGAGATTCGGCGTCGTCCAGGCACCGTCGCCGACCTGGACGATCGCGTTGGGCTCTTCGCTGCCGGCGGCGAAGAATTCCGCGGCGGCGGTGATACTTGAAGCTACGTCCGACGGTGGAGACGCCGTTGGCGAGCAAGGCCGATGCGAGACTATCGCCGGCGAAGCCCGACAGCGGCCGGCCGTTGAATTCGAATTGCAACGGCGGCGTGCGATCGATGGCGTTGCCGCCGGTGGCGAGGCGGTGGCCGCTCATCGCTTGGCCGCCGGCGGCGGCGCGTCGAGTTTGCCGATGCCGTGGATTTCATGCGTCGCCGTATCGCGGACGACGAGGAACCATTGTCCGCAGCCGTGCCGGTGCAGCCAGCGTTCGTGCTGCGCGCCCTTGATGTTCTCACGCTCGTAGAGATAGCGGCCCCACGCCGCGTCGCTCACCGCCTCGGGCGGTCCGGGCCGCGCGAGGCCGGCGGGTCCGCCGCAAACGAACTCGGTTTCGTCGCGCGGTCCGCACCAAGGGCAAGCGATCGACAACATGGCGCGGCTCAGTGCGCGATGCCGGCAGCGGCGGCTTCGTCGATCAGCGCGCCGCTGGTGAAGCGATCGAGGCCGAAGGGTGCCGCCAAGGGATGCGGATGGCCGGTCGCGAGCTGATGCGCGAAGACGAAACCGCCGGCCGGGATCGCCTTGAACCCGCCGGTGCCCCAGCCGCAATTGAGGTACAGGCCCTCGACCGGCGCCGCGCCGATGATGGGGCTCGAATCGCGCACGATGTCGACGACGCCGGCCCATTGCCGCATCCAGCGCACCCGGCCATAGACGGGAAAGATTTCGAGAAATCCGCCGAGCACGGCCTCGACCGTCGGCAGATTGCCGCGCTGGGCATAGGATGCGTAGCGATCGAGGCCGCCGCCAAGCACGAGTTCGCCCTTGTCGGATTGCAGCGCGTAGACGCCGGTGGCCGGCGACAGCACGACGTGATCGAAGGTCGGCTTCAACGGCTCGGACACCATGGCCTGCAGCGCAAGGCTTTCGATCGGCAGGCGAAATCCTGCCATCGAAGCGAGCACGCTGGAATGGCCGGCGACGGCAAGGCCGATCCCGCCGGCCCGGATCGGGCCCTGACCGGTTTCGACGCCGACAATGCGGCCGCGCTCGGAGATGAAGCCGGTGACGGCGCAGTTTTGCACAATATCGACGCCGTGCGCGTCGGCGGCGCGCGCATAGCCCCACACGACGGCGTCATGCCGCGCGGCGCCGCCGCGGCGCTGCATCAAGCCGCCAAGCACGGCGAAGCGCGCGCCCGGCGAACGGTTGATCGCCGGCAGCATGGCGTGGATTTGCGCCTGGGTCAGGAGTTCGGCGTCGATGCCGTTGAGCCGCATGGCGTTGAGCGCGCGGCGCAACTGCTCGAGATCGTGCGGCGAATGCGCAAGATTGATCAGCCCGCGCTGGCTCAACATGACGTTGAAATTGAGTTCGCGCGAAAGCCCCTCGAACAGCCGGAGCGAGAATTCGTAAATCGCGGCGCTCTCGGGATAGAAATAGTTCGAGCGCACCGTCGTCGTGTTGCGCCCGCTATTGCCGCTACCGATCCAGCTCTTTTCCAGCACCGCGACATTGGCGATGCCATGTTCTTTTGCCAAGTAGTAGGCTGTGGCGAGGCCGTGCCCGCCGCCGCCGACGATGACGACATCGTAGGCTGGCTTGGGTTTGGGATTGCGCCAAGCCGGTTGCCATCCGTCGTGCCCGGAAAGACCCTGCCGCAGCAGCGAATAAAGCGAATAGCCGCGCGGCCGGGCCATCAGGCTTGGGTTGCGGCGAACGCGGCGGCGGCAATCGAGCGAATGTCGAGCTCGCCGGAAAGCGAGTCGAACCGGTGTTCGAATGCCTGTTCCCGGTCGCGGTTCCACTTGGCGTAAGCGGATTTGACCTTGGCCGGATTGGCATCGGCCGACTTGGCCGCGCTTGCGGCTTTCCTTTTCTTTGCCGGCATGGGCGGCTCTCCGGTTGAAAAGACCGCCAGTATCATGCACCGAAACAACCGGCGCCGAAAGCCTCGACCGCAAAAAGGGCCGGCCCGCATGGCGGACCGGCCCTTTTTTGCGCGCCCCGCGCGGGCGGCGATTAGAGGCTGTAATACATCTTGTACTCGATGGGATGCGGGTGATGCTCGAAGGCGATCACTTCTTCCATCTTGAGTTCCATGTAGCTGTCGATCAGGTCGTCGTTGAACACGTCGCCTTTCTTGAGGAAGGCGCGGTCCTTGTCGAGTTCTTCGAGCGCCTGGCGCAGCGAGCCGCACACGGTCGGCACCTTCTTCAGCTCCTCGGGCGGCAGATCGTAGAGATTCTTGTCCATCGGATCGCCGGGATGGATTTTGTTCTGGATGCCGTCGAGGCCGGCCATGAGCATCGCCGAATAGCCGAGATAGGTATTGGCCGTGGGATCGGGGAAACGGACCTCGACGCGCTTGCCGTTCGGGCTCGCGACATAGGGGATGCGGCACGAGGCCGAGCGGTTGCGCGCCGAATAGGCGAGCAGCACCGGCGCCTCGAAGCCCGGGATCAGGCGCTTGTAGCTGTTGGTGCCCGGATTGGTGAAGGCATTGACCGCGCGCGCGTGCTTGATGATGCCGCCGATATAATACAGCGCCATTTCCGAAAGATCGGCATAGCCGTTGCCGGCAAAGAGCGGCTTGCCGCCCTTCCACAGCGACTGGTGCACGTGCATGCCCGAGCCGTTGTCGCCGTAGACCGGCTTCGGCATGAAGGTCGCCGTCTTGCCCCACTTATGCGCGACCATGGCGATGCAATATTTGTAGATCATCATCGAGTCGGCGCTTTTCACCAGCGAGTTAAACTTGATGCCCAGCTCGTGCTGGCTCGCCGCGACCTCGTGGTGATGCTTTTCGACTTCGACGCCCATGGCCGCGATCATGGCGAGCATCTCGCCGCGCATGTCCTGGCCGCTATCGACCGGCGGCACCGGGAAGTAGCCGCCCTTGACGACCGGGCGATGGCCCATATTGCCGGCGTCGTAATCGGCGCCGCTGTTGTAGGGGCCTTCCTCCGAATCGATCTGGTACATGACGCGGTTCATCGACACGTCGAACTTCACGTCGTCGAACACGAAGAACTCGGCCTCGGGCCCGAAATAGCCGGTATCGGCGATGCCCGACGATTTCAGGTAGGCCTCGGCGCGTTTCGCGGTCGAGCGCGGATCGCGCGTATAGCCCTGGCCGGTCGAAGGCTCGATCACGTCGCAGACGATGACGAGCGTGGGCTGCGCCGAGAACGGGTCCATGATCGCGGTCGCCGGATCGGGCATCAGGATCATGTCCAATTCGTTGATCGCCTTCCAGCCCGAGATCGACGAGCCGTCGAACATGATGCCGTCGGTGAACGCGTTTTCGTCCATGGTGTGGACGGCTTGCGTCGTGTGATGCCATTTCCCGCGCGGATCGGTGAAGCGCAGGTCTACGTACTGGACGTCTTTATCCTTCATCGTTTTGATGACGTCTTTCGCGGTCGTCATGGTGCCTTCTTCCTATCGCTGTTGAAAGTTGCCTGTTCCCGAATTCTGCGGTTGCGGCGGATCAAACGGCCTCGGCGCCGCGTTCTCCGGTGCGGATGCGGATGACGTCTTCGACCGGCGCGATGAAGATCTTGCCGTCGCCGATGCGCCCGGTGCGCGCGGCCTGCATGATCGCCTCGACCGCGCGATCGACCAGCGCGTCTTCGATGACGATCTCGATTTTCACCTTGGGCAGGAAATCGACGACGTATTCGGCGCCGCGGTACAATTCGGTGTGGCCCTTCTGGCGGCCGAAGCCCTTGGCCTCGGTCACGGTCAGGCCCTTGATGCCGACGTCGTTGAGCGCTTCTTTCACCTCGTCGAGCTTGAAGGGCTTGATGATCGCTTCGATTTTCTTCATTGCACGCCTGCGGGGCTGTCTGACTGCATGGCCGCCGGGTCCGGCTCGATTGTCGCAAGCGAGACCTCGGCATTGCCAACTAATGAAGCACAAATCGTGCCAAGCGCGCGGGGCACAAATCAATGCAATTTGGGCAAAATCATAGCGCAATCCACAAGTTTATCGGCCAGATTTGCCTATTTTTTGGGCGAAATGAACCAATGCCGCGCAGATCGAGTTTTCTATCGCTCCAACATCGTACTGATGCGCCGCAGTGCCTCGCGAATATTGTCGGCGCTGTTCGCGTAGGAAAACCGCAGATAGCCTTCGCCGAAGGCGCCGAAGGCCGTCCCCGCGATCGTAGCGACGCCCGCCTCCTCCAAGAAGCGATCCTGCAGCTCGCGCGCGCCGAACCCGGTGCCGGCGATGTTGGGGAAGGTATAAAAGGCGCCGCCCGGCTCGACGCAGCGCACGCCCGTGATCGCATTCAGCCCATCGACGATGATGCGGCGCCGTTCAGCAAAAGCGCGGCGCATGTCGTCGACCGAGTTTTGCGGTCCGTCGAGGGCGGCGATGCCGGCCCATTGCGCCGCGGCGTTGACGCAGGAATGGCAGTTGATCGCCAGCCGCTCGGCGCCGCCGACGATGGATTTCGGCCACACGCTCCAGCCCAGGCGCCAGCCGGTCATGGCATAGGTCTTAGACCAGCCGTCGAGCACGATGAGGCGATCCGCGATTTCGGGATAGCGCATCATCGTCGCGTGCTCGCGCCCGTCGAACAGCAGCCGGCTGTAGATTTCGTCCGACAGGATCGCGACTTGCGGATGGCGCGCCAAGCCGGCGGCGAGCTTGTCGATCTCGGCGCGCGGCACGACGCCGCCGGTCGGATTGGCCGGGCTGTTGAGGATCATGAGCCGCGTGCGCGGCGTGATCGCGGCGAGCACGGCCTCGGCGTCGAAGGCGAAGTCGTTTTTTTCCAGCAGCGCGATCGGCTTGGGCTCGGCGCCGCTGAAGCGGATGACCGACTCGTAGATCGGGAAACCCGGATTGGGATACATGATTTCGGCACCCGGCTCGCCGAACATCAGGATGGCGAAAAACATCGTCACCTTGCCGCCGGGAAAAACCAAGACCTGCTCGGGGTCGACGGCGACGCCGTACTGCCGGTGGATGTAGGCGGCCACGGCCTCGCGGATCGGCGCCACGCCGGCGGCCGGCGTATAGCCGTGATGCCCGTCGCGCAGCGCCTTGGCGGCGGCTTCGACGATGTGCGGCGGCGTCTTGAAATCGGGCTGGCCGATGCCGAGGTTGATCACGTCCTTGCCCTTGCGCCGCAGCGCCTCGGCGCGGGCGAGAACCTCGAAGGCCGATTCGGTGCCGAGGCGCGACATGCGCTCGGCGAGTTGCAATTTGGCCGCCATTCCGTGCATCGTGCAATCCGTGTTTCGATAGTCCGCACTATGCCGCTGCGTCGGCGCCTTGCCAATGCTCTCCGCGGCCGCGGCGCGTTCGCGGCGCGCCGGGCGACAAGACCGCGACGGGCCGTATAGACCCTGGGAGGCCGAGATGATCGATCCAGCCAATATCAAAGCGCTCACCTTCGATGTGTTCGGCACCGTCGTCGATTGGCGCGGCTCGATCGCCAAGGAGGCCGAGGCGCAGCTCGGCCGCGGCAAGGGCATCAAGGCGGATTGGACCGCCTTCGCCGATGCGTGGCGCGCGAAATACCAGCCAGCGATGGAGCGCGTGCGCAAGGGCCATCGCGGCTTCGTCAAGCTCGACGTGCTGCATCGCGAGAACCTGCTTGAAGTTCTCAAGGAATTCAAAGTCGAAGGCCTGAGCGACGCCGAAATCGACCAGCTCAACCGCGCCTGGCACCGCCTGGCGCCGTGGCCCGACGCGGTGCCCGGCATGATGCGCCTGCGCAAGCGCTACATTCTCGCCTCGCTTTCGAACGGCAATATCGCGCTGATCGTCAACATGGCGAAACACGCCGGCATCCCGTGGGACGCCGTGCTCGGCGCCGAGGTCGCGCGCAGCTACAAGCCGCGCCCGGAAACCTATACCTCGGCCGCCGACGCGCTCGGCCTCCGGCCCGACCAATGCCTCATGGTCGCCGCGCACAACGACGACCTCGTCGCCGCCGCCAAATGCGGCTTCCGCACCGCCTTCATCGCCCGCCCGAACGAATACGGCCCGCATCAGAAAAGAGACTTCGAGGCGATCACCGGCGTCGACATGGCGGCGAACAATTTCGAGGAACTCGCGGCGCGGATGGAGACGTAGCAAAGCGCCATTGCCAAGGCGATCAGTCGCGGCTAACCAGATTGCCGGGACTGTCCGCATGAAAGCGGCGAACACGATTTTCGGCAATGTCGGCACTTCGATTTTCGAGGTGATGTCGCGGCTCGCCATCGAGCATAAATCGGTCAATCTCGGCCAGGGCTTTCCCGACGGCAACGGGCCCGACGACGTGCGCGCCATGGCGCACACGGCGCTCGACGACCGGCCCAATCAATATCCGCCGATGATGGGCGTGCCCGAACTGCGCCAGGCCGTGGCCGCGCACAACAAGCGCTTCTACGGCATCGAGGTCGATTGGGCGAGCGAGGTTCTGGTCACCTCCGGCGCCACCGAGGCGCTTGGCTCGATCATCTTCGGCCTGGTCGAACCGGGCGACGAGGTCGTGCTGATCGAGCCGCTGTACAATTCCTATCTGCCGATCCTGCGCCGCGCCGGCGCCGTGCCGAAGCTGGTGCGCATCGAGCCGCCCGACTGGCGCCTGCCCGAGGCGCAACTGCGCGCCGCCTTCTCGCCCAAGACCAAGTTCATCCTGCTCAACACGCCGATGAACCCGGCGGCGAAAGTCTTCACGCGCGCCGAACTGTCGCTGATCGCCGAACTCTGCATTGCGAATGACGCCCTCGCCGTCTGCGACGAGGTTTACGAGCACATTATTTTCGACGGCAGGCCGCACGTGCCGCTGATGACGCTGCCCAATATGCGCGAGCGCACGCTGCGCATCGGCTCGGCGGGCAAGACGTTTTCGCTCACCGGCTGGAAGGTCGGCTATGTGTCGGGGCCGGCACACCTCATCCAGCCGGCGGCGAAGTGCCACCAATACGTCACCTTCACCACGCCGCCCAATCTGCAGCGCGCCACGGCCTTCGGTCTGGCCAAGGACGACACCTATTTCCGCGACCTTGCGGGCGGCATGCAGCGCAGCCGCGACCGGCTCAAAGCCGGCCTGGCGCGCATCGGTTTCGGCGCGGTCGAATGCCAGGGCACCTATTTCATCAGCGCCGATGTCCGCCCGCTCATCGGCCGCATGGGCGGCTTCAACGGCGACGATGTCGAATTCTGCCGCAAGCTCACGATCGAGGCCGGCGTTACCGCGATTCCGGTCAGCGCGTTCTATCAAAACGATGCGCCGCGCCATTTCATCCGCTTCTCGTTCTGCAAACGCGACGAAACCCTCGACAGCGCGCTCGAGCGGATGGCGCGCTATTTCGCCCGACGGTAAGGTCCCATGCGACAGTGCAACTGTTTTACACCGACTGTCCGCTCGCTCGACTCGATTGTCAGCCCGAGGTCCCGCGGCGCGCGCCCTGGCGAAACTGCGTGGCTGCGATGAGCCTGGGAACAGCAAGGGCGCGCGCTGCGCGCCCCTACGCCGCGACTATCCGTCATTTCTTGGGTCCGCTTTTATCCTCGCTCGCTGTTGTCTTGGATTCCGCTCGCCGAGAGCGCCGCCCAAACCGCCGCGGATGTCGCCGCGCTGTGTGCCAAGCGCGAGCCGTGCCGGCTCGTGAAGCATCACCCGGCGGGCACGGACGCGGGCGGCAACGCCCTGACCGTCACCGAACTCAACCTCGGCCGCAAAAACCCCGAGGACAAGAGCGGCAACGAGAATTTCAATTGCCGGCCCCATCGCCAGGAGTTCTGGCTTACAGCCCCGGGCCAAGCGCCGAAAAAACTGCTCGATCTGTGCAATGACGGCTACGGCGCCTCGGGCGTGGGCGAGGACAATGTCACAATCCGGCCCAACCGCCTGATCCACAGTCAATATGGCGGCTCGGCTTGGCGCTGGCAGAACGCACAGACGATACAATTGTCGCCGCTACGCGTGCTGACGGAGGATAGTTGCGGATTTCACACGCTGTCTCCAGGCTTCACGGCGGACTATTGGAATTGGCAGCTTTTTTCCGGAATTCGGCGCTGGAAGCCGCACCCTTGCGGCAACGCGGACGAAAAAGACGAGCTCGGCTGCGAGCCGGGCAAAGCGCCGCACCACCACCGCGTCGTCCCGCGCCTCGACAAGGCGCTGCCCGTCGGCACGGCGGTCGCCCATCTCGGCAGTTGCGCATCTTCGATCGCCGTCGGCAAGGACGCCTATATCGTGTTCGGCGAGCCGCGCGCCCGGCCCTATGAAGCCGAGTTGCGCTTTTTGATGACGTCGCCGCGCGATCTCGTCGTCACCGTCACCGACGAGGCCTTCAGCACCGGCGCCGCGAATTGGATTCATGACGACCACATCGAGCTGTGGCTGGGATGGAACCGCAGCGGCGGGCTAGGCTGCGAGCCCGAGAAGGCGGCGATGAGCCAGTGGGGCATCGGCCTCGCCGACGGCAATCTGCACCACGGCGCCGGCGACGCCAAGGCACCGCCGGAGATCGTCGCCCGTCTTGCGCGCAGCATCGGCGGCAAGCAGCAGGTGACGCTGAAAATCCGCCTGCCCTGGCAGGAAACCCACGACCGCACGATCAGCATCGCCTACAGCCAGAGCAAGGGCGGCCGCCAGGCGCGCCTGATCGCGACGAGCCCCATCCGGCGCACCGATTCGATGACGCTCGGCACGGTCCGCAAACTCGACGACCGCGTGGCGCGCTGCGTGCTGCGCAACGGCCAGCTCGACATCGTCGAAAGCGGCGTGCTTGTATTGGACGACAGATAGGAGAATTTGCCATGGCCGCGCTTGCCGAACCCACCGCCGCCAATGTCGCGGCGCTGCTGCAGAAACTCGGCGTCGCCGCGGCGCGGATTTCGGGCGGCGATCTCGCCGTCCGCTCGCCGATCAACGGCGCCGAGATCGCGCGACTTAAACAAGACAGCAAGTCCGATCTCGACCGCATGATCGCGGCGGCCCATGCCGCCTACACGGCTTGGCGCGCCACGCCGGCGCCGGCGCGCGGCAATCTCATCCGCATCTATGGAGAAACCTTGCGCGCGGCCAAAGCCGATCTCGGGCTCCTGGTCAGCATCGAGACCGGTAAAATTTTGCAAGAAGGCCTTGGCGAAGTTCAAGAAATGATCGACATCTGCGATTTTGCTGTAGGCTTGTCGCGCCAGCTTTACGGACTGACAATCGCCTCCGAGCGCCCGGGCCATCGCATGATGGAAACCTGGCACCCGCTCGGCGTCGTCGGCATCATCAGCGCATTCAATTTTCCCGCCGCCGTGTGGTCGTGGAACGCGGCGCTGGCGCTGGTTTGCGGCAACGCGCTGGTGTGGAAGCCATCGGAAAAGACGCCGCTCACCGCCCTCGCCTGCCAGGCCCTGCTTGAAGCGGCGGCGGCGAAAGCGGGCGGCGTGCCCGACAGCCTCAGCGCCGTCGTCATCGGCGGCGCCGACATCGGCGAAGCGCTGGCCGACGACCGGCGCGTGCCCCTGGTCAGCGCCACCGGCTCGACGCGCATGGGCAAGGCGCTGGCACCCCGGGTCGCCCAGCGCTTCGGCCGCACCTTGCTCGAATTGGGCGGCAACAACGGCATGATCGTCTCGGCCTCGGCCGATCTCTCGCTCAGCGAGCGCGCCATCCTGTTCTCCGCCGTCGGCACCGCCGGCCAGCGCTGCACGACGTTTGCGCCGCCTCATCGTGCAGGACGAGGTCCAGGAACGCCTGGTCGCGCGCCTCAGGGAATTTTACGGCCGCATCGCGATCGGCAATCCGCTCGAAGCGGGCACCTTGGTGGGGCCGATCGTCGACGAGCGCGCCTATCGCGCCATGCAGGGCGCGCTCGATGCCGCCAAGAAAGCGGGCGGCAAAGTCACCGGCGGCGAGCGCGTGCTGGCCGAGCGCTGGCCGAACGCCTATTACGTGCGCCCGGCGCTGGTCGAAATGCCGGCGCAAGCCGACATCGTCAAGCACGAGACCTTCGCGCCGATCCTCTACGTCATGCGCTACAAGACACTCGCCGACGCCCTCGCCCTGCACAACGACGTGCCGCAAGGCTTGGCGTCGAGCATCATGACCACCGACATGCGCGAGGCCGAAACCTTCCTGTCGGCGGCGGGCAGCGATTGCGGCATCGTCAACGTCAATATCGGCCCGAGCGGCGCCGAGATCGGCGGCGCCTTCGGCGGCGAAAAGGAAACCGGCGGCGGCCGCGAATCGGGCAGCGACTCGTGGCGCGCCTACATGCGCCGCGCCACCAACACGGTGAACTACTCCCGCGACCTGCCGCTGGCGCAGGGGATCAAGTTCGAGGTGGGGTGAGCGGCGGCTCGACCGAGATTCTACTCGGCGGGACCGGTTCCGTTGCAAGTTGTCTTGAATGTTACGGAAAACCAAGGGTGGAGCGAGGCAGGAACTCCCTTCTTCTCTTCGCGAATTTTCGCGAAGGGGGGCAATGTTCAGGCTTGCCCATTCGTTGGATTTGGCCTTCTTCGTCGGCTCGGCGGCTTCACTCCGGGACCCGCACGATGTAACGGAACAAAAAAGATGCCGGACTTAATCATGCGTCACAGCGACGCGAAAGCCGGTGTCACTGCCGCGGCTCAGGTTGCCCGAACTGAGGCTGAGGCGGTTCGCCGAGCGAGCGAACCTGGGGTTGCTGAGCCAGGCGCCGCCGCGTACGTAGCGGAAACTGCAATCCCCACTGGTCGTCCAGGCCGCGCCGTCCCTTGGCGCACCTGCATAGGTCTCGTGCCTGCAATCCTCTACCCATTCCCACACATTGCCGTGCATGTCGTGAAGGCCGAATCGGTTCGCCGCGAATCTCCCGACCGGCGCCGTCTGCTTGTCGTCCCATTGGCTGCCGCAACCGTTGCAATTCGCGTTGCCGCGCCCGATCGCAGGGCCCCAACTATAGGCTGTCGTTGAGCCGGCACGCGCTGCATATTCCCATTCCGCCTCGCTCGGCAGGCGATATTGCTTCCCCGTCTTGCGCGATAGCCACGCCGCGTATTCCCTTGCGTCGGTCCACGATACATTGATTACCGGGCGTGTATCGCGGCCCCAGACCCTGATCGCGTGGGCGATGCCGGCACCCGCCGCCAGCCAAACAGGCGTCCCACTCCACAAAGGTCACTTCGTATTTCCCGAGAGCGAAAGATCGCGCGATCGTCACCGGCCGTTGCGGGCCTTCGCCGTTATCGCGATTTTCTTCCGTCGCCGGCGAGCCCATAGTGAAAGTCCCTGCCGGGATCGCAACCATCTCGGGGCATTCGGGGCAATCACGGAACGCGGACAGCGGCGTCCGCGGCGAATCGGGTAGTGCGCGGGGGTTGGGCTCGGGTGGACGATGATCCCGTTCTGGCGCCTTGGACCGGTCCGGTGAAGTCGGAAGCGACGCCGTTGGCACCGATCCCAGCGTTGCCGACCCAGGCCTCGGGCGGCGCCATTCGCTGATTGCATAGCTGCCGCCAGCCAGCACAAGCATCGCCGCGCCCGCCATCCAAGCAGCCGGCCACGGCGCTTCAAGCTTGGGGAGTCCGGAATCGCTGGCTCGGCAACTTGCAACGCCAAAAATCGTCCGGCTTCGGTGATCGCGCCGCCTGCCACCAATGTCGAAGAACCCACACTGGCCGCCGGCGATTCGATCTGCAACACTGCCGCCATTCGCCGATGCTTTGCGGGCGCGCCTTTTCATCGAGGCGCAACGCATGATCGATGCCCGCCAGCAGCCCGCCCGGATAGCGCCCGCTGCCGCGCTCGGCGGCGGCGACCATTTCATCGCGCCGGATCCGCTCCGGCGCTTCAGGCGGCACCGCGCCGAACAGGCAGCGATAGAGCGTGGCGCCGAGGGAGTAGATGTCGCTCCACGGTCCTTGCTCGCCCTTGCGGAAATATTGCTCGAACGGCGCGTAGCCAGGCGTGACGATCTCGGTCAAGCTGGTCTTGCGATCTTGGCCGAGCGCCTGGCGCGCGGCGCCAAAATCGAGCAGCACAGGAGAGCCGTCGGCGGCGCGGAGATAGATGTTGGCGGGCTTGATGTCGCGATGGAGGAAATCGCGCGCATGCACCGCTTCGACGCCGTCGAGCAGCGGCGGCAGGATGCGGAGGATTTCGGCGCCGGACAGTGTTTTGCCGCCGGCCAGGGCTTCGGCGAGGCTTATGCCGTCCTCGTATCTCATCACGACATAGGCCGTGCCGTTGGCTTCGACGTAGCGCTTGACCTCGACGATGCTGGCATGGCGCAGCGCGACCAAAGTGCGCGCCTCGGACTCGAAGCGTTCGAGATTTTTCTTGAAGTCGGAAGCGCGCTCCGGGCTGGTGGGATGGATGCTGATTCCGCCGGGATCGCGCATCGCGAGGCCCGAGGGAAAAAACTCCTTGATCGCGACTTTAACGTCCGGATAGAGCACGTCGCTCGCCGATAGGTCACGCCAAAGCCGCCGCGCCCGAGCACGCGGCCGATGACGTAGCCCGCGAGCCGGGTTCCTTCCGGCAGCGCATCGAGCGGCCTGTTGGCGGCCATCGTCCCGTCGTTTCAAGCGGATTACGATAGCAAACGGACGCCCGGCCGCAACAGGCGCTAAGTGCTTGATTCGGTCGAAGACTGCCAAATCGACAACGCGAATTCAGCGGATTATGGGCAAATATTTCGGCTAAGTGCTTGATAGTCTCGAAGACCGCCAAATTCCGAAGATTCCCAATACATGAATTTGGCGGCCTTCGAGAGAATCAATGGGTTAGCGCATTCGCTATCCCCGCGCCTCCCGCGCCACGATCATCCTGGGATCGACGAGCCGGCCCTTTTCGATGATGACTTCGTTGTCGAGGATGACGGTGCAATCGCGCATCGGCACGTCGTAGTGGCCGCGGGTGCGGCGCTTGCCGCCGCCCTGGGTGTTGGGCCCGGTCGAGAACAGGAAATTGCCCGGGAAGGTGCGGGCGCCGGCGCGGGCGCGCTCGGGCGCGTCGCCGTTGAGGCCGATATCGTACCAGCGCGCCTGCGGGTTCATGCCCCAGCCGAGATGCGAGACGGCGTAGGGATCGCGGTCGTCGGGCGCCGGTCTTGTTGTCGTCGAGCCAGTCGCGCATCAGCTTGGCGTCGAGCCCGCCCTCGATCTTGACGACATGGCCGTCGCGGATTTCGAGGCGCACCGGATCGGCGACGTAGCGGCAATAGGGCAGGATGACGATGTCGCCGGGCTGGAACACGACCGTGCCATGCGCCGTGCCTTCGTTGGGGAAGGTGTGGACGTGGCCGCCGCCCCAATGATCGAAATGGCCTTTCTCGTCGGCGTAACCCCATTGCATCATGGTGGGATATTCGCCGCAGCGATAGGTGAGATCGGTGCCGGCATCGGACAGCACGCGCACCTCGCGCGTCGCGGCGTAGCGCTTCTCGGCATATTGCACCGCCTCCTTGATGCCCTTGGGTGCGAGGAGCTGCTCGAGATCGTCGGGCGCGTCGATGATCATCAGCACGCGCACGCCGGCGTCCATCACGTCCTTGAGCCAGCGCGAGAACAGCGGCACGTGGAAGATGACGATCATGTCCACTTGCTTGAGCGCTTCGAGCGTGCCCTTGCATTGGCCGATCGTCGGCACGCCGACGCGCGTCCAGCCCGGGATCGAGTTGACGCACATTTCGTAGATATCGGCGCCGAGGTCCTCGCCGGCGGCGAAGGCGGCCTCGACGAATTCGCGCCGCGTGCCGAGATCGCTGACGCAGGCGATCGTCTCGCCCTTTTTCACCCGGCACAGCTCGAACTGCTTGCGATACAGCATGGCGAGCTTCGCCGGATTCATTTCCTGGACGCGGATGGCGGCGTGGCGCATGTTTTTCCCTTTCGATCCGATGGCGAAATTAAGCGCCGCCGCCGTCCCCGTCCAGCGCATCGGCGCGTGCAGCAGCCGCGAGGACGCGCTCGGGCGTCAGCGGAAGTGTCCGGATGCGCTTGCCGGTGGCGGCGAAAACGGCGTTGCAGATCGCGGGCGCCACCCCGACCATGGCCGGCTCGCCCACGCCCTTGGCGCCGAACGGCCCGGTCGGCTCGGCGGCCTCGATGATGATGGCGTGGATCGAGGCCGGCACGTCGAGCGCACCGGGCACGGCGTATTCGGCGAGCGTCGGATTGGCGAGGCGGCCGTCGCTGTCCCACACCATTTCCTCGCTGAGCGCGTAGCCCAGGCCCTGGACGAAGCCGCCTTGCATCTGGCCTTCGATCGCGGCGGGATTGATGGCGCGGCCGACATCGTGCGCCGACCAGGCGCGCAGCACCTCGATCTTGCCCGTCATCGCGTCGATATCGAGCTCGACCGCCTGGGCGCCGAAAACATAAACGCCGAGATTGGTGAAGGCGAAGCCCGCCATCAGCGCGCGCTTGGGATCGAGCCGCTCGCCGTCATAGACGAAGCTGTGCGATCCCAGGATCGGCCCGCCGGTGAAATAGAGCGAGCGCAGCGCGATCTCGCGGAAACCCACCGCCTTGTCGGGCACGCCCTTGAGGCCGACCTTGCCGCCGGGACGCAACTCCAAGTCCGCCGCCGCGCATTCCATCATCTCGGCGGCGTGGGCGATGATTTTCTCCTTGGCTTCGAGCGTCGCCGCGAGCACCGAGCGCCCGGTCATGTAAGTCGTGCGGCTGCCGGCGGTCTTCCAATTGTAGGGCGACGTGTCGCTGTCGGGCGACGCGACGGCGATTTGCGTCGCCGGAATTTGCAGGGCTTCGGCGCAAATCTGCGCCAGCACCGTGTCCGAGCCCTGGCCGATATCGACCGCGCCGGTGATGAGGCCGATCGAACCGTCGGCCTTGACCTGGACATTGGCGCCGGTGCCGAGCAGGCCCGAGATATGCGCGAAGATCGCGTAACCGATGCCGCGCTTATGGCCCGGCTTGGCCGGCAGCGCCGGCGCCGTCGCAACCGCGTCGCGCACCGCCGCGAGGCACTCGGCGGCGCGGCACGTCGTCAGCGTGTGCCCGCCGGCCCAGCGCTCGCCGTCCTTGAGCGCGTTTTGCAAGCGCAGCGCCACCGGATCGTGCCCGAGCTTCGCCGCCAGCTCGTCGATCTGACTCTCGCTGGCGAAGCCGGCCTGCGGATTGCCGAAGCCGCGAAACGCGCCGGCGCGCAGCTTGTTGGTGTAGAGCGCCCGGCCGCGAATGCGGAAATTCGCGATGCGATAGGGTCCGCGCGCCATCAGCACGGCAAAATTAAGCACCGCCGGGCTCTCATCGGCATAGGCGCCGCCATCGAGCAGGATATCGACCTCGCGCGCCAGGATCGTGCCGTCGCGCTTGGCGCCGGTGCGCATGCGGATGCGCGACGGATGGCGGCAACGCTGAATTTCGAAATCGTCGCTGCGCGACAGCGTGAGCTTGACCGGCTTGCCGGTGGCGCGCGTCAGCGCCGCCGCGATCGAATGGATGTTCGAGGCGTGCTTGCCGCCGAAGCCGCCGCCGATGCGCGGCACCTGCGCCCGCACCTCGGTCATCGGAATGCCGAGTTCGTCGGCGACGCGCGACTGCACCTGATGCACCGATTGGCACGAGGTCCAGATGCCGATCCGCCCGTTGGCCTCGGGCTCGGCCAGAACCGAATTGGTTTCGAGATAGGCGTGATGCTGCGCCGGCGTTTCGTAAACCGCCTCGACGACGACGTCGCATTGCTGGAACGCGGCATCGACATCGCCCTCGGCCAGCTCGGTTTCCCACACGATATTGCCACGCGCGTTGACCGGCTTGAGCTTGAAATACTTGCCGAGCTCTTCGTGCACGAGCGCGGCGCCCGGCGCCAGCGCCGCATCGATCGTGAGCACCGCCGGCAGCGGCTGGTATTCGATTTCGATCAGGCGCGCCGCCTCGCGCGCGGCGGCGAGGCTGGTCGCGGCGACGGCGGCCACCGGCTCGCCGACATAGCGCACCTTGCCCATCGCGAAGATCGTCTCGTCCTTGACGAAGGGACCGACGCGCAGCGGCTTGAAATCGGCGCCGGTGATGACCGCGCGCACGCCGGGCACGGCGCGCGCCTTCGCCGTGTCGTAGGCCTCGATGCGCGCATGAGCATACGGGCTGCGCGCCAGCGCCACATGCAGCATGCCGGGGCGCGACAGATCGTCGGCGTATTGCGCGCGGCCCGCGGCTTTGTCGCACGCGTCGGCGCGCGGCACGCTCAATCCGACCGCAATGCCCGCCGCGCTCATGCCTTGGCTCCTTCGGCCACGCTGAGCGCGGCCTCGACGATTTTGGCGTAGCCCGTACAGCGGCACAGATTGCCCGAGATCGCGGCGCGGATCGCGGCGCGGTTCGGGCGCGGCGCCGACTTGAACAGCGCCTCCAGCGCGAGGACGATTCCCGGGGTGCAATAGCCGCATTGCACCGCGCCGAGCCGCGCCAGCGCCGCCTGAATTCGAGTCGTCGGCCCGAGCCCTTCGACTGTGACAATCCCCTGGCCGGCGCAATCGACGGCGAGGCGCAGGCACGCGCGCTGCGGCGCGCCGTCGATCAGCACTGTGCAGGCGCCGCACACGCCTTGATCGCAGCCGCGCTTGGCGCCGGTCAGCGCCAATTGCTCGCGCAACACGGCGAGCAGCGTGTCTTCGGTGCGCGCCAGAACATCCTGCGCTTCGCCGTTGACGCTCAGCGTCATCGCCAGGCGCGCCGCGCTCATCGCCCCGCCCCCGCCTTCGCCGCCTCGATCGCGCGCCGCGCCAGGTGCGGCAATATTTTCAAGCGATAGTCGGCGCTGGCGCGAATATCGTCGAGCGGACTGGCGGCAGCGGCCATGGCCTCCGATGCCGCGCGAAGATCGGCTTCGGCGAGCCGCGTGCCGATCAAGGAATTTTCGGCGGCGGCGAAGCGCAACGGCGTCATCGCCACGGCGCCGGCGGCCAGCCGCGCCTGGCGGCAAATTCCATGTTCGAGCGCGATCGCGGCGGCGACGGACACGATCGGATAATCGCCGTCGACGCGAACCAGCTTCTCATAATGCGCACCGGCCCCGGCCAGCGCCGGCGCCAGCCGGACGGCGACGATGATTTCGCCCGGCAGCAGCGCGCTGGTCAGGTAATCGACGAAAAATTCCGTCGCCGCGATTTTGCGCCCGCCTTTGGGCCCCGCCGTTTCAATCGTGCCGCCGGCGGCCAGCACGGCGGCGGCGATATCGCCGGCGGGATCGGCATGGGCCAAGGCGCCGCCGATCGTGCCGGCATTGCGGATCGGCGGATGGGCGATGCGCGCCGCCGCGAGGCGGAGGATGGCGTGATCGCCGCGCAACAGGTCCGAGGCCGCGAGCGCCGCGTGCGTCGTCATCGCGCCGATGGCGACCGAGCCGTCAGCCTCGCGCCGAATGCCGGACAAGGTCGCGATCCGGCGCAGGCTGACGAGCGCCGCCGGCTGCAGCAGCTCGGCATTCATCATGGCGACGAGCGTTTGCCCGCCCGAAAGGCAGCGTGCCTCGGGTTCCGCCGCGAGCACGGCAACGGCCTCGTCGATCGATGTCGGCGCATGGTATTTCATCGGCCGGCAGGCTTTCACAAGGCGCGCTCACCGGTCAATAGAATAGGCCGGCGGCGGCGTTGCGCGAAAAACCATTGCCAGGGGCCGACCGGCCGCGCCAAGCTGGCGAATACAGCGGGGATGTGCGCGATGCTCGAACTCTATCACGATTGGGATTCCGTCCATTCCTACAAGGTGCGCGCCGCGCTGGCGGAAAAGGGCGTCGCCTGGGAAAGCCGGCGCGTGGCGCTGCTCGCTTTCGAGAATTTGCAACCCGACTACCTCAAGCTCAATCCCAACGGCGTGGTGCCGACGGTCGTGCATGACGGCAAGACGATATTCGAATCGACGGTCATCGTCGAATATATCGACGAGGCCTTTCCCGGCCCGGCGTTGCGCCCCGCCGACGCCGCCGGCCGTGCCGACATGCGCATGTGGATGAAGTTTCAGGACGACGTGCTTTATAACGCGCAGCGCCCGGCGACGTTCAATCTCATGGTCAAGCAGCGGCTCGCTTCGCTGAGCGATGCCGAAATCCAGGGCTTGGTCGCGCGCCATCCGTCGCCGCAACGCGCGCAGCATTTCCTGACCTGGGCGCGCGGCCCGATCGACGAGAAGGTCGTCGCCGAGGCGCGCCAGAATATCGATGGCGTCTTCGCGCGGCTGGAAACGCGGCTGGCGAATGCGGCATGGCTCGCCGGAAGCACGTTCTCGCTCGCCGACCTCGCCTATATGGCCTTCATCGAGCGCATCGAAATTCTCGGCTTTGCCGAATCGTGGACGAAGCGTCCGGGCACGGCGCGCTGGGCCGCCGCGCTCAAGGCGCGGCCGTCTTTTGCCAGGGCCTGCGCGCCCGCCGAATTCCGCATGCCGGCGCCCAAGCGCGCGGCCTAGCGATTACCGCAGATTGCGCAGTTTTTCCCGTGCCGCTTCGTGGCCGGCGCGGACAGCGCGGTCGTAAAATTGCCGTGCCAAGGCGCGGCTGCGATCGACGCCGAGGCCGTGTTCGTAGGCTTCGGCCAGCAGCGCCATGCACCAGCCCTCTCCCGCATCGGCACCGCGCTTGAACAACGCGGTCGCGTCGGCCTGCTGCTTCTCGACCCCGCGGCCGTCGCGCAGCAGCACACCGAGCCGGCAAAACGCCTTGGGATAGCCCTGCTCCGCCGATTTCCGCGCCCACTGATATCCGCGCTCAAGATCGCGCTCGACGCCGTGGCCCTGCAGATAGGCATTGGCCAAGTTGAATTGCGCCACTGCGTTGCCGCCTTCGGCCGCGCGCCGGAACCAGGCATAGGCCTCGCCTTCGTCGCGTTCGGTACCGCGGCCGGTGGCGAGACACAGGGCGAATTGATTCTGGGCGCCGACATGGCCGTATTCGCCGGAGTCGCGAAACAGCTCGCAGGCTTTGGCAGCGCCGCCGCGCCGCAGCGCCGTGCGCTGCGCTTCGGCATAAAGCGCTTCGGCTTTGTCCCGCATGGCGAGATAGCGCGTTTCGTCCGCGGCGCGCAGGCGCTGGTAATCCACGTCCTCGCGCGCTTTCTCCCAGCGCTCTTTCAAATCGCGCAGCGCCGCCTGCTCCGGCAGATCGGCGGCAAAGCCGCGCAGCGCCTCCTCCGCATCGGCGATGCGGTCCCGCGCCCCGGCGTGATCGCCGGCCTCGATCGCGGCGCGTGCCTGTTCCATGGCACGCCGCGCCGCCGCGACCAACCGCAGGCGATCGTCCCGCCAAGCCTTGAGCGCATTGTCGTAACGCGCCCGGGCCGCTTCGATCATGCGCGCGCCAGGCATGACGGTGGCGGCCTCGGCAATCAGGCGCTCGGCGTCCGGCCACTCGCCGCGCTCGCGCGCTTCGTCGGCGCGCGCGATGAGCTGCGCCGCGACCGCGACGATTTTGCCGCGCAAGTCTTCGACCCGCGCATCGCCCGGCATCAGGGCATCCACTTCGCTCAGGAGACTGTTCGTCAATGCCCAATCGCGCCGGCCGATCGCCTCGCCGATGCGCCGAAACAGGCCGGCAACAGCTTCGCTTCGCCGCCGCTCCTCTTCGGCGCGCCGGGCCGCGGCAAGTTCGGCTTGACGGCGAGCTGCTTCGGCACGCGTGGCGGCCTCGGCAGCGCGCGCGGCCGCCTCGGCGGCGCGGCGCTCTTCGTCGAGGCGCCGGGCGGCTTCCGCGCGTTGGCGGGCCTGCTCGTTTGCAAACGCGGCGTCGATCGCGGCGCGCAACTCGGCGGCAAGCTTGAGCGCGTCGGCCTCGGCTTGGCGGCGCTCCTGCTCCGCGCGCTCCGCCGCCTCGGCACGCTGACGCATCTGTTCGGCCTCGAGCGCGGCGGCGATCGCGGCACGCAACTCGGCCGCAAGCCGGATCGCGTCGGCCTCGGCTTGGCGGCGCTCCTGCTCCGCGCGCTCCGCCGCTTCGGCACGCTGGCGCATCTGTTCTGCCCCGAGCGCGGCGGCGATCGCGGCGCGCAACTCGGCGGCAAGCCGGATTGCGTCGGCCTCAGCCTGCCTGGCCGCTTCGGTTTCGACGCGCCGCCGCTCCTGTTCGGCACGCTCCGCCGCTTCAGCTTCCATCGCGGCCCTGTGCGCTTCTTCGGCGCGGCGCGCGGCTTCCACTTCCGCCTCGCGCCCGGCCGATTCTTTATTTGCGTCCGACGTCGGCGCCCGATCGTTCAAGTACGGAAAAAGCACGCCGGCGCCGGCCAGCAAAGGGACGGACAATACCGCGCCCCAGAACGCCGCTTTGCGCGCCGATATTCTTGCCGGCGCCGGGCCCTGGATCGGTGCACTGTAAATTTTGAACGCCGCGACCGCGCGCGGCGGCGGCGGGATGGCAAGGATTGACGTCAGCGGCTTGAAATCCCGGCCGGCGTCTCGCTCCGGTTTTGCCGCCGCCGGCTCCGGCATTCCAGCCGCGACGGGTTCAGCGCGCAAGGCGTCCCTCAGCGCCGCAATCGATTGCGGGCGCAATGCCGGGTCCAAGCCGAGGCACGCATCGATCGCGTCGAGCCAAGGCGCGGGAAAGCGGCGCGCGGCGGCGACGGCGGCCGGACGCAACGGATCGTCCCGGTCGAGGCCTATCGCGCCACGGCGCACAATTGCCGATGGCGGATGAAATCCGGTGACGCAGCGATAGAGCACCGCGCCGAGGCCATAAATATCGGTCCAAGGCCCGAGCGGCGAGCCGGCTTCGTATTGCTCGGCAGCGGCATAGGCCTGCTCCGAAACCGAGCCGGCCGGTTGAAAACCGACCTGACGCGCAACACCGATATCGACGAGAATCGGCGCGCCGCCGATACGCAGCAGGACATTGGCCGGTTTGATGTCGCGATGCAGGAGGCCCGCTTCATGCACAACAGCAAGCGCTTCGCAAAGCGGATCGAGCAAGTCCGACAGTTCCGCCTCGGTCAGAGTGCCGCGCCGGGCCAAGCTGGCCGCCAGGCTCTCGTCGCCAAGATATGGGTTTGCGAGATAGGCCGTGCCATTGGCTTCGATAATGCGTTCGTAGCGAACCAAGTTGCGATGCCGGACCGAAATCAGAGCGCCGGCCTCGGCGCGAAATCGAGCGAGGCCAGCTTCGAACTCGACTCGTGCGGGCCCGTCCGGCGACGCTGGCCCGGCCACTCCGTTCCGGCGCGCTGCCGTGCCGGCCGGAAAATATTCCTTGATCGCCATTTGGCGCCCCAGCGCGCCTTCTTCCGCAAGGTAGGTGAAACCGGCGAGCCCTGCGCCCAACACGCGCGTCAGGCGAAACGATTCCAGCCGGTGCCCCGCGGGCAGGGCGTCGGCGGCATGTCGAGCGATCAGGGAGCGCGATAGGGGCATCGCCAATTCGCCGGAGCCAAACCATTCGTTCTTCGCTTACTACGCAGTCCGGACCGGCGGCATGCCCGTTGCCGCATCCCACGCGCGATCCGCGATGCAGTCCGGGCTCGCTAGATCGCCCACAACTCCGGCCGTGATAACAAATTCCGGCTCAAACCGCTATAGCGGCGCGAAATTCCGCCGTGCGCGCAGGACCATGCGCATTCAAATCCGGATATTGGGTACCGTTCTCCGGCGTGGGCGGGAGCTTGGCGCTCGGTGCTAGTCGCTATCGCGCGCCACGCGAAAGCCAAGATTGAATATGCGTGCGCTCATCACGACCTTCAGCCGCGATGCGGCGCGCAAATGGCGGGCGGCATGATTGAAAGCGCCGCCGCGCAAGGTGCGCCGCGTGCAATCGGCGGCGGCTGCCGGGGTGCCGGCCGAGGCGCTTTGCGGCGGCTGGGCGCGCCAGCAATCCGACGTCCATTCCGAGACGTTGCCGATCATATCGTGAAAACCGTAGGCGTTCGGCCTCAAGCTGCCGACGGGCGCGGTATAGACGGCGCCATCCGTGCACGGCACGCCCGTCCAATCGCTGTGCTTGGTGCGCGCGGTTTCGTCGGCGCCGTTGGCGAACGCGCAGCTATCGCGCGCATCGTTGCTCCAGTACCGCGATTCCTTGGTCCCGCCGCGGGCTGCGTGCTCCCACTCGATCTCAGAGGGCAAGCGATATTGTTTGCCGGTTTTGCGGCTGAGCCATGCTGTATAGGCTTCGGCGTCCTTGATGCCAACGCAGACGACGGGCTCCTGATCGCCCTGCTTGAAGCCGGGATCACGCCAATTCCGCGCCTTGTCCATCGCCCATTGGCCGTTCGACCAGACGAAGCAACCATCCTCGACCTTGTAATTCGTTTCCTTGACGAACGCGTCGAATTGAGCGCGCGTCGTTTCGTGCTGCGCCAAGAAAAAGGCTTTCTCGATCTGAATGTCGCGCAGAGGCCATTCATCGTTGTCGCGGCCGGGTTCGTTTTCGGCTGAGCCAAAGACGCCCTTGCCTTGCGCCACCTCGATCATCCCCGGGCAGGCCTCGCACTCGGACTTCGCGGTCACATCGCGACGAGCGCCGCCTGGCGGCGAGGCGTCATCGCCCGGCGTCGGCTTGGTCTCGGGCTTCACGGCCACTTCGGGCTTGGTTTCGGTTTCCGGTTTGGACGCAAGCTCGGGCTTCGCTGGCTTGACCTCGACTGTGGCCGGGTTTCCCGGATGGCGCGGCGTGACCGAGCCGGTCTTCGGTTCGGCTTTTTCCGGCGACGACCCCTTCGTGCCGAGAATGAACCCGGCAGCGCCCACGACCAACATGATGGCAACCATCGCGCCGATCGTGATCACGGTCTGCCGGCGCTTTTTAACGGCCAAATCCGCCTTCGGCGTCTCGGCGCGCACTTCCTGTTGCGCCTTCTCGACCGCTTGGCGCAGCGGATCGCGCGATGAGCCGCGGACCATGCCCGGGGCCGCCGCCGCCGTCGCCGCCATGGTCGGCTGCGCCAAGAACAACTGGCGCAAGGCGGCGATATTTTGCGGCCGGTCTTTCTCGAAGACGCGAAGCGATGCGTCGATCGCGTTCAGAATCGAATCGGCAAATTTGCCGCGGCCCGCGACCGCGGCGGGCGTCAAGGGATCGCGCTGGCGGTTCAGCACCGCGGCGAGCCGGTCGGGCGCCTGCGCCGGCCGCTGGCCGGTGACGCAGCGATAGAGGACGGAGCCGAGACCGTAGATGTCGGTCCACGGCCCAAGCTGGCCGCCGCTGCCATATTGCTCGTAGGGCGCATAGCCGTCCGAGACGATGGCGGTCATTTCTTCGTTCTTGAGCGTGTGCCGCGCGGCGCTGAAATCGAGCAGGATCGGCGTGCCGTCGGTGCGGATATAGATGTTCGCCGGCTTGATGTCGCGATGCAGGAAGGCCGCGCGGTGCACTTCCTCGAGCCCGTCGAGGATCGGCAACACGAAACGCATGAGTTCGGCTTCGGGCATGGTTTTCGTGCGAGTCAGAATTTGATCGAGATTCTGACCGTCGACGAATTGCATGACGAGATACGCCGTTCCGTTCGCCTCGAAGAAGCGATGCACGCCGACGATGTTCGGGTGATGAAAATTGACCAGCGTTTCGGCTTCCTGCCGGAAGCGTTCGAGACCCCAGTAGAAATCTTTCACGTCGTTCTGGCTGGCCGGCCGCACGGCCATGTCTTCGGGCGAGCGCCCCGCCAATCCGGTGGGAAGATATTCCTTGATGGCAACCTTGCGGCCGAGCGCAAGCTCGGTCGCGAGATAGGTAATGCCGAAGCCGCCGAATCCGAGAATGCCATCGATGCGATAGCTTTCGATCTCGTATCCGACCGGCAGGGCGTGACGATGTTCTTGGGTCAAGCGAAACCCTCCTGGTACCAGGAGGAATTAAGACGGAAGTCATCAAGGAATAGTAAACAGTCGCATTTCCGCCACGATTATTCCTGCGCCTTGCATCGATTCATAACTCATTCGTTAGCGCGAATTTCGCAGCGAACGATTTTATTTACGATGAATGGGGGTCGCCGCGCTTCAACCAGCGATGGCGGGCGAGATGTTGCGCGACAACGACGGCCGAGATCGCCAAGCCCGTTCGCGCGATGTCCGAAGGCTCGACGGCAATGGCCTTCTGCAAAATGGCGCCGGCGATGCGCGGCAGCATGAGGCAGAAGCCGCCGACCGCCAGCAGCGCGCTTTCGACGATGGCGAGGCGCGCGATCAACCAGCCTTGAAAGGCAACGGCGAGCGCGGCGAGCCCGGCCGCGGTTTGCAGCGCGACCAGGGCGATGTCCCAAACGGCCCCGCCCTTCGGCAAGCTGAGCAGTAAGCCGGTGCCCGCCGGCTCGATGACAAAAACGAAAGGAACCACGAATGCCGGCAGCGTGTATTTCCAGGCCTGCATCGTCGTTGCATAGGGCCCGCCGCCGGTTATGGCCGCCGCGGCAAAGGGCGACAGCGCGGTGGGCGGCGACACTTCGGACAGGACGGCAAAGTAGAATATGAACATGTGCGCGGCGAAATCCGGCACGCCAAGCTTGATCAGCGCCGGCGCGACGATCACCGCGCAAATGATGTAGCTGGCGGTGACCGGGACCGCCAGGCCGATAAGCCACACGATCAGCGCGGAATAGATCGCGGTGAGAATCACGCTGCCACCGGCATAGTCGACGATGATGGCGCTGAACTTGAGCCCAAGGCCGGTCATCGTGACGACGCCGACGATGATGCCCGCGGCGGCGCAGGTCGCCGCGACGTTGAGCATGCCGACCGAGCCGTCGCGCATGGCGGCAAAGAGTTGCCTGCCGGTAATCCGGTCGCGCTGGCGGAACATGGCGGCGCCGGCCGCCGCCATGGCGAGCGCGGCGAGGAGCGACCAAGGCATCGCCACGTATTTCGCCAGCGCGCCGGCGGCGATCGTCGCCACCAGGCCGATGAGCGAAGGAAACAGCGTCGCCAGGATCGCGACGACGGTGGCCCAGACCACGGCCAAAGTCGGCGTCAGGCCCAAGAACATGAAGGCGACGATGACGATCAGCGAATAAAAATGATAGCCGCCCCGCCGGAGCAGCGTCCGCAGGCGTTCGCGCTTGAGCCCTTGCGCCTCGGACACCGCATTCTTGCGCGCGTCGATCTCGACCATCACCAGCAGGGAAAAATAGTAGAGACAGGTCGGAATCGCCGCCATGACGATGACGTCGCGATAGGATATCTTGAGATACTCGGCGATCAGGAACGCCGCGGCGCCGAGCACCGGCGGCGAGAGAATGGCGCCAAGGCCGCCGGCCGCCAGCAAACCGCCGGCCGCGTTCTTGCCGTAGCCGGCGCTTGCCAGCATGGGATAGGCGACGGAACCGAGCGTCACCGTGGTCGCGACACCCGAACCCGACGGACCGCCGAGCAGGAACGACGATGCGACGATCGCCCGCCCCGCGCCCGATGAGCGGCCGCCCATCGCGCTGAACGAAAAATCGATATAGAACTTGCCCGCGCCGGTGACGTTGAGCACCGCGCCGTATATCGTGAACAGGATGATGAGCGTCGCGGAAACGTCGACGGCGGCACCGAAAATGCCTTCGAGCGTCTGATAGAGGCGACCGGCGACTTCGCCGATTTCGCGCCCTTTGTGGCCCCAAGGTTGCGGCAGGCTGTCGCCGAGAACGGCGTAGAGAAAGAACACGGTCACGATGATCGGCATGACGATGCCGGTGCTACGCCGGCAGGCCTCGAGGATCAGGGCGATGAGAACGATCCCCATCGCGGCGTCGAGCCGGGTGGGCGTGATGCTGCGTTCCGAAAATTCGTCGCCGCCGAGCAAGGCGTAGCCGATAACGGCGACGGCGGCGGCGGCCAACACGAAGTCCCAAGGCATCAGGCGATGCCGGAACCGCTTGAGCACGGGAAAAAGCAGGAATGTCAGGACAAGCGTGAATCCGACATGCAGCAGACGCAATTCCAGCGTCGGTATGATCGCAAAATGCGGCGTAGAGATGCACCAGCGACATGGCGACGGCGACGGTGCCCAGCGCCCAACCCAGCCAGCCGCCGAAACGGTTGGCCGCGCCCGCCTCAAGCTCGACGAAGCTCTCGGCTTTCTGCAGCGCGTCGGCCGCAATGCCGGCGGTCGCCGGCGCATTGTTCTTGGTCATAGATCGGTGCGAGTTCGGAAACCGCGGCGATCGGCCGCGGCGCTGGAGTCGCGACGCCGACTACTTCACCGTCACACCCTTCTCCGTCAGAAAGCGGATCGCGCCGCGATGATAGGGCACTGGCGTGTTGACGTTGTTCTGGTCCGCGAGGGCGAGACTCAGCGCTTCCCTATGGACCTGGCCCCACTCCTCGCGTTTTTCGAACATCAGCTTGGTGATCTGATAGGCCATCTCGTCGGGCATTTTCTCATGCACGACCATGATGTTCCAGACGTTGATGTTCTTGTTGTCGGTATCCAGGCCGGGATAGGTCTTGGCCGGAATCGTCGATGGCGCGTATAGCTCGCCGTATTTTTTGTTCATGGCCGCCACGAACTCGGCATGGTCGATGAGCCTGATCTTCAACCCCGGCGTCGCGCCAAGATCGGTCACGGCCGCGGTCGGCAGGCCTCCGACCCAGAAGAACGCTTGAATCTTGCCGTCCTTGAGCGCGTTCACCAATTCGGCGACGCCCAGGCGCTCGCGGTTCATATCCTTGTCCTTGTCGAGACCCGCCGCTTCGATCAGGCGGAACGCCATGACTTCCGTGGCACTGCCCGGCGAGCCGGTGGAAACGCGTTTGCCCTTGAGCTCGGCCATGGTTTTGATGCCGGTTGCCTCGGTCGTGCCGACATGCATGCGGTTCGGATAAAGCACCGCCAGCGTCCGCACCGGGACAGGGCTGCCCTTGAACTTGTCCTCCCCCTTCAACGAATCGAGCGCGGCATCGGCCATCGAGAGGGCGATTTCCGACTTGCCGGTGCCGAGCAGCTTCAAATTGTCGACCGAGCCGCCCGTGACCTCGGCGGTGGCCGCGTATTGCGGCAGATATTTCGTGATCAGATTGGCGAGCCCGCCGCCGAGTGGATAATAAACTCCGCCGGTGCCGCCGGTGCTGATCGAAAGATTTTTCTTCTCTTGTCCATGAGCCGCGCCGCTGCCCAACACGACCGCCGCCAGTATGGCTGCGATTTTCACCGACTTCATGCGGAATCCCTCCCGGTACTTTGAACGCATTGGACAAAGATATCCCATCCGCCGGTGCGGCAGAAGGCCCGGCGCGGTCCCTTTTCGCCACACCTCGGCTTGCCCCGGAAAAGGCGAGCGCCTAGTGTGCGAAGAATTCGAAGAGCCAGGAAAAGCAAATGGAAATAAAAGGTTCTTACAAAATCGCGGCGCCGCGCGACCGGGTGTGGCTGGCGCTGAACGATCCCGCCATCCTCAAAAAATGCCTCCCGGGCTGCGAAAAGCTCGAAAAGGACTCGGACACGTCGTTTACCGCGACCATCAAGGCCAAAATCGGGCCGGTCAGCGCCAAATTTTCGGGCGCGGTCACGCTCGAAGATCTCGATCCGCCGAACGGCTACCGCATTGTCGGCGAAGGCAAGGGCGGCGTCGCCGGTTTCGCCAAGGGCGGCGCCAAGGTGAGCTTGGTTGCCGAGGGCGACGCGACCATCCTGACCTACGACGCCGAAGCGCGGATCGGCGGCAAGATCGCCCAGATCGGTTCGCGCCTCGTGCTCGGCGCGGCGCGCAAGATCGCGGACGATTTCTTCCGCAAATTTTCCGATACCGTTGCGCCGGGCACCACGGCCGAGAAGCTGGCAGCGGGCGGCCAATGAACCCACCGGACACGCCCGAAAGCGCGAAAGACGCGGCCCGGCGCGGCTTGCCGCTGTGGGCCTGGCTCGCCTTGCTGACGGCGGCGACGATCGCGTTGTTGATACTTGTTGGCCGCGGATCATTCGCTGCTTGACCCGCTCGACGCGGCCCTTAGACTGAGATCAAGTCCGCTTCGGACACTTCCATTTCAATCAAAAACGAACGCTACGAGCTCCCAGGGGAGGACATCGCCGATGACTAAGAAGGTAACTCTGACGGTGAACGGCAAGCGCGTCACCGCCGAGGTCGAAGCCCGCACCTTGCTGGTGCAATTGCTGCGCGAAAATCTCGGGCTGACCGGCACGCATGTCGGCTGCGACACGAGCCAATGCGGCGCCTGCGTCGTCCATGTCGATGGCGTCTCGGCCAAAAGCTGCACCATGCTCGCGGTGCAGGCCGAGGGCACCAAGGTGACGACCATCGAGGGCCTGGCCAAGGACGGCAAGCTGCATCCGATGCAGCAGGCGTTCCACGAAAATCACGGTTTGCAATGCGGCTTCTGCACGCCCGGCATGATCATGAGCGCGGTCGATCTGGCCAAGCGCAACGCCAAGCCGAGCGAGCATCAGGTGCGCGAATGGCTCGAAGGCAATCTCTGCCGATGCACGGGTTACCACAATATCGTCAAGGCCATCATGGCCGGCGCGAAGGCAACCCACGACTGGAAGGGATGACGCCATGACCGACATGAGCATCGGCGCCCCGATCCGGCGCAAGGAAGACCGCCGCTTCATCACCGGCAAGGGCCATTATCTCGACGATATCAACCGGCCGCGCCAGATTTACGCGTGGTTCGTGCGCTCGCCGCATGCCCATGCCGAGATCAAGGGCATCAAGACCGCCGCCGCGCAAAAAATGCCCGGCGTCGTCGCGATCTTCACCGGCAAGGACGTCGCCGCCGACAAGGTCGGCACGTTGATTTGCGGCTGGACGATCAAGGGCAAGGACGGCTCGGGACACAAGGCGCCGCCGCATCACACGCTCGCCATCGACAAGGTCCGCTATGTCGGCGACCATGTCGCCGTCGTCCTGGCCGAAACGCTCAATCAGGCGCGCGACGCCGCCGAAAAAATCGAAATCGACTACAATGTGCTGAAGCCCGCCGTCGACACCGCGACAGCGCACAAATCGGGCCAACCGCAGCTTCATGCCGAGGCGCCGAACAATCTTTGCTACGATTGGGAAATCGGCGACAAGGCCAAGGTCGATCAGGCCTTCGCCGGCGCGAGCAAGACGGTCAAGCTCAGCTTCGTCAACAACCGGCTGATTCCCAACGCCATCGAACCGCGCGCCGCGCTGGCCGATTACGACGCCGGCACCGGCGATCTCACGTTGTTCACGACGTCGCAAAATCCGCATGTCGCGCGTCTGGTGTTGTCGGCCTTTATCGGCATCGCGCCGGAGCACAAATTGCGCGTCATCGCGCCCGATGTCGGCGGCGGCTTCGGTTCCAAGATTTTCATCTACGCCGAAGAAACCATCTGCCTGTGGGCCGCGCGCAAGGTCAACCGGCCGGTCAAATGGACCGCGGACCGCTCGGAAGCGTTCCTCTCGGACGCCCACGGCCGCGATCACGTCACGACCGCCGAAGTCGCGCTCGACAAGGACGGCAAGTTCCTGGCGATGCGGGTCAACACGGTCGCCAATCTCGGCGCCTATCTTTCGACCTTCGCCTCGGCGGTGCCGACCTATCTCTACGCGACGCTCCTCGCCGGCCAATACAAAACGCCGCTGGTCTATTGCGACGTGCAGGGCGTGTTCACCAACACGGCGCCGGTCGATGCCTATCGCGGCGCCGGGCGGCCGGAAGCGACTTACGTCGTCGAGCGCCTGGTCGAGGAAGCGGCGGCGGCGATGAAACTGCCGCCGGATGAAATCCGGCGGCGGAACTTCGTCCAGCGCAGCGAATTTCCCTACCAGACGCCCGTCATCCATCAATATGATTGCGGCGACTTCCCGTGGGCCTTGCGCGATGCCATGACGCTCGCGGACGGCGCCGGCTTCGCGGCGCGGCGCGCCGATGCGAAAAAGCGCGGCAAGCTGCGCGGCCTCGGCTTCTCGTCCTATATCGAGGCCTGCGGCATCGCGCCGTCGGCGGCGGTCGGCGCCTTGGGCGGCGGCGTCGGGCTTTGGGAATCGGCGCAAATCCGCTTCAACCCGACCGGCAATGTCTCGGTCCATGTCGGCACGCACTCCCATGGACAAAGCCATGCCACAACGGTGTCGCAGGTCGTCGCCGACCGTCTCGGCGTGCCGTTCGAGAACATCGAGGTGGTGCATGGCGACACGGCGAAGACGCCGTTCGGCATGGGCACCTACGGTTCGCGCTCGGCCGCCGTCGGCCTCTCCGCCGTGTGCAAGGCGTCGGACAAGCTGATCGAGAAGGGCAAGAAGATCGCGGCCCATCTGCTCGAAGCCTCGGTCGATGACATTGAGTTCGCCAAGGGCAAGTTTTCGGTGAAAGGCACCGACCGCGCCAAATCGACGGCCGAAATCGCCTTTGCCGCCTATGTTCCGCACAATTATCCCAAGGATCTCGAACCCGGGTTCGAGGAAACGGCGTTCTTCGACCCGCTTAATTTCTCGTTCCCGGCGGGGACGCATATTTGCGAAGTCGAGATCGATCCCGAGACCGGCACGACGGAAATCGTCAACTACGCCTGCGTCGATGATTTCGGCAAGGTCATCAATCCGATGGTCGTCGAGGGCCAGGTGCATGGCGGCGTCGCGCAAGGCGTGGGCCAGGCCCTGCTCGAAGGCTGCGTCTACGACAAGAGCGGCCAGCTCGTGACCGGCTCTTATCTCGATTACTGCATGCCGCGCGCCGACAATCTTCCGAGCCTCAAGGTCGGCACAATCGAAGTGCCGTCGCCCTTGAATCCGCTCGGCGTCAAGGGTTGCGGCGAGGCCGGCGCGATCGCGGCACCGGCGGCGGTCATGAACGCCGTCCACGATGCGCTGCGCCCGCTCGGCGTCGGCACCGTCGAAATGCCGGCGACGCCGCACCGGGTCTGGCGCGCAATTCAAAAGGCCAAGAAGTAATAGGCCAGCAAGGGAGAAATCGATATGTACTCGTTCAATTACGACAAGCCCGGCACCCTGGCCAAAGCCTCTGCCGCCTCGAAAAAGAAAGACGCGAAGCTGATGGCGGGCGGCATGACGCTGATCCCGACGCTGAAATTGCGCCTCGCCAAAGCCTCGCAAGTGATCGACCTCGCCGGCATTCCCGGCCTGGTCGGAATCAAGGCGGGCAAGACCGGCGTGAGCATCGGCGCCATGACGACGCACGGCGCCGTTGCCGCCTCGGCGGCCGTCAAGAAGGCCATCCCCGCCCTCGCCCATCTCGCGGAAAGCATCGGCGATCCGGCGGTGCGCAATCGCGGCACGATCGGCGGCTCGGTCGCGAATAGCGATCCGGCGGCTGACTACCCCGCCGCCCTGCTCGGCCTCGGCGCGACCGTCGTGACGACGCAGCGTTCGATCCCGGCCGACAAGTTCTTCAAGGGCATGTTCGAAACCGCGCTGAAGAAAGGCGAGATCATCAAGGCCGTCTCCTTCCCGGTACCGAAGCGCGCGGCCTATATGAAATTTCCGAATCCGGCCTCGCGTTACGCCATCGTCGGCGTCTTTGTGGCCGATTTCGGCGACAGCGTGCGCGTCGCGGTCACGGGCGCCGGCTCGTCCGCCTTCCGCGTGCCGGAAATGGAAGCGGCGCTCAAGAAGAAATTCGCCGCCGACTCCGTCGCCTCGATCCAAATCGGCGCCGCCGATCTCAACGAAGATATACACGCCAGCGCCGAATACCGCGCGCACCTCGTGACCGTCATGGCGAAACGCGCCGTGGCAGCGGCGCTCGGCCACTAAGCTTGACGCAATACCACATCGGCTGTCGGGGCGGGTCTCAGACCCGCCCCTATGTTTTTTTTCAGCGACGATACTGACGCATCGACCGTGACAAACCCAACCTCCGTCGACGAAACCGCCGAGCTGCTCGCCAAGGGGCGCTACATCGCCGACCGTTCGCTGGCGACGGCGGTGTTTCTGTCGCTGCGTTTGTCGCGCCCCCTGTTCCTCGAGGGCGAGGCCGGCGTCGGCAAAACCGAGATCGCCAAAGTGCTCGCCAGCGTGCTCGGCCGCGATCTCATCCGTCTGCAATGCTATGAAGGCCTCGACATTGCCAGCGCGGTCTATGAATGGAATTACGCGCGGCAGATGATCGAAATCCGCCTCGCCGAAGCCGCCGGCACGCGCGACCGCGACCAGCTCGGCAAGGACGTGTTCGCGCCGCAATTCCTCATCAAGCGCCCTTTGCTCAAAGCGCTGGAAGAACATATCGGCGGCCCGCCCGTGCTGCTGATCGACGAGCTTGACCGCGCCGACGAACCCTTCGAGGCTTTTCTGCTGGAGGTTCTGTCCGATTGGCAGATCACCATCCCCGAGATCGGCGCAATCAAGGCGAAGCAGCCGCCGATCGTCGTCGTCACCTCGAACCGGACGCGCGAAATCCATGACGCGCTCAAGCGGCGCTGTTTTTACTATTGGGTCGATTATCCCGACGCGGCGCGCGAGGTCGAAATCCTCAAGCTCAAGGCGCCGACGGTGCCCTTGTCGCTGAGCCGCGACATCGTCGCCTTCGTTCAAGCGTTGCGCAAGAAAGACCTATTCAAGCTGCCCGGCGTCGCCGAGACGATCGATTGGGCGCATGCGCTGGCGCAACTCGATGTCGTCGTGCTCGATCCGGCGGTGGTCAATTCGACGCTCGGCGCTTTGCTGAAATACCAGGATGATATCGCCAAGATCCAGGGCGGCGAGGCGATGACCATCCTCGATCAAATCCGCACCGAAGCTGCGGCGCAGAGAAAACGCAGTGGCTGAACCCGGCCCGACCGCCGCCGGCGGCGGCCGATTGCTCGAAAACCTCATGCATTTCGCGCGCGTGCTGCGCGCCGCCGGCCTGCCGGTGGGGCCCGGCAAGGCGATCGACGCGGCCCACGCGGTGGAAGCGGTCGGCGTCGGCAGCCGCGACGATTTTTACTGGACGCTGCACGCGGTCTTCGTCAATCGGCGCGACCAGCGCGATGTGTTCGATCAGGCGTTTCACGTGTTTTGGCGCAATCCGCGCATCCTGGAACGCCTGATGGCCATGTCCCTGCCCCAGGTGACCGTGCCGCCGCCGGAGGACCGCACGGAGCTGTCGCGCCGCGTCGCCGACGCGCTCAAGGCCGTGTCCGAAGCCGTCGCCAATGCGCCGGAGGAAAAAGAAAAGATCGAGCTCGACGCCGTCATGACCTGGAGCGATCAGGAAATGCTGCGGCGCCAGGATTTCGAGGCCATGTCGGCCGAGGATATGGAGAAGGCCAAGCGCGCCATGACGCGCCTGCGCCTGCCGATCGAGCATGTGCCGACCCGCCGGTTCCGCTTGCATCACGCCGGCGATCGCTTCGACCTGCGCGCCACGCTGCGACGCAGCCTGCGCGGCGGCGGGCAAGACCTTGAAATTCTGCGCAAACGCCGCCGCACGCGCCGGCCGCCGCTGGTCATTCTGTGCGACATATCGGGCTCGATGGCGCGCTATGCCCGGATGCTGCTGCATTTCCTCCACGCCCTGACCAATGACCGGGACCGCGTCCATACCTTTCTCTTCGGGACGCGGCTCACAAACGTCACGCGCTATCTGCGCCACAAAGACGTCGACCACGCCCTCGCCAAGGTCGGCGCGGCGGCGGAGGATTGGTCGGGCGGCACCCGCATCGGGGCGAGCTTGCACAATTTCAATCGCCAGTGGTCGCGCCGCGTGCTCACCCAGGGCGCCGTCGTTTTGCTCATCAGCGACGGCCTCGATCGCGAGGGTGCCAAGGGCCTCTCTGTGGAGATGGAGCGGCTGCACAAGAGCTGCCGGCGGCTTGTGTGGCTCAACCCCCTCTTGCGCTACGACGGATTCGAGCCCAAATCGACCGGTATCCGGGCTATGCTGCCCTATGTCGACGAGTTCCGGCCGGTGCACAATCTCGACAGCATCGAGCAATTGTCGCTGGCCCTCGCCCGCCCCGTCCGATCCGAGGAGATGCGCCCATGGCTGAAGCAACTTCATTGAGTTCCGTCGATGACGTCCTCGGCGCCGCCGGCGCATGGCACAGGGCGGGGAAAAAAGTCGCACTTGCCACGGTGGTGACGACCTGGGGCTCTTCGCCGCGCCCGGTCGGCAGCCAGCTCGCGGTGAGCGACAAGCAGGAAATGATCGGCTCGGTCTCGGGCGGCTGCATCGAAGGCGCCGTCGTGCTCGAAGCGCAGAAGGTGATTGCCGACGGCACGCCGCGCCTGTTGGATTTCGGCGTCAGCAATGAGCAGGCCTGGGACGTCGGCCTGGCTTGCGGCGGCAAGGTGCAAGTCTTCGTCGAACGCCTCGATTGAGCCGCCATGAAACGCAAGCTCTACGAAGCCCTGCAAGCGGCGCGCGCGGCCAAACGCCCGGTCGCCACGCTCACGGCGCTGGCCGACGGACGACAAACCTTGATCGACGGCGCGGACTCGTTCGGCGATCTGCCGATGTCCGAGGCGCTGCAGCAAGCCGTGCACCGCGCGCTGCGCGAGGATCGCAGCCGCACGGTCGAGACCGAACTCGGCGCCGTCTTCGTGCAAGCCTACAATCCGCCGCTGCGCATGATCGTCGTCGGCGCGGTTCACATTTCGCAAGCCCTGGCGCCGATGGCGGCGATGACGGGCTACGACGTCACCATTATCGATCCGCGCCGCAGCTTCGCGACCGAGACGCGCTTCCCCGGCGTCGCCATCACGCATGATTGGCCGGACGAGGCGATGGACCGCCTCACGCCCGACACGCGCACCGCAATCGTGACCCTGACCCACGATCCCAAGATCGACGATCCGGCGCTTGAGCGCGCGCTGCGTTCGCCATGTTTCTATATCGGCTGCCTGGGCAGCACGCGCACCCACAAGGCGCGGCTGGCGCGCCTCGCCGAGCTGGGCTTCGGCGAAAAGGATTTCGCCCGCCTGCACGGACCGGTCGGCCTCGATATCGATGCGCAATCGCCGGCGGAAATCGCCATCTCGATCCTGGCCGAGGTGACCCAGGACCTGCGGCGCGAGGAAGCGCCCGCCGCCCCCGCCGGCTGAAAATCGTCATGCGCTTCGGACCGGTTCCGCTCGCCGATGCTGTTGGCGCGCTGCTCGCGCACTCGCTGGCGCTCAAGAAGGGCCGGTTGCGCAAGGGCCACAAGCTGGATGCGGCCGACATCGGGAATTTGGCCGCGGCCGGCTACGAATCCGTCATCGTCGCGCGCTTGGACCGCGACGACGTACCGGAGAACGATGCGGCGCGCCGCCTGGCCGAAGCGCTGGCCGCGCCCAATCTGCGCCCCGGCAATCCAGGCACGGGCCGCTGCAACCTCTATGCCGGCGCCAACGGCATTCTCATCGTCGGCGAAGACGGCGTGAATCGCCTCAATCTCATCGACGAAGGCATCACCGTTGCAACCGTGCCGCCGCGCGAACCGGTGGCGGCCGGAAAGATCGCCGCGACGATAAAAATAATTCCGTTTGCGGTCGCCGAGGCGTCGCTGGCGCGCTGCATCGCGATTGCCCGCCGCCAACAAAATATCCTGAGCTTTGCGCCCTTCCGGCCCCTCAAGGCCGGCCTCATTCAAACGCGGCTGCGCGGATCGAAAGCGGCGCTGATCGAAAAGACGGTCGCCGCCACCCGCGAGCGCCTCGCCGCGATCGGCTCCGCGCTGATCGTGACTTCGAACCTGCGCCCATGACGAAGCCGCGGTGGCCAAGGAACTTCACGCGCTCAAGGACCGCTGCGATCTGATCCTGATCCTCGGCGCGTCCGCCATCGTCGATCGGCGCGATATCGTCCCTTCGGCCATCGTCGCGGCCGGCGGCGAGATCGTGCATTTGGGCATGCCGGTGGACCCGGGCAACCTGACCTTGCTCGCGCGTCTCGGGAAAATTCCCGTGCTCGGCCTGCCGGGCTCGGCGCGTTCGCCGCGCATTCACGGCTTCGACTATTTGCTGCACCGGATCGCCGCCGGCCTCGATGTCGGGCGCGCGGATATCATGAAGATGGGCGTCGGCGGTCTGCTCAAGGAAATTCCAGGCCGGCCGCTGCCGCGCGCGCGCGCCGCGGCGGCACCCGACGCGTTGCCGCGCATCGCCGCAATCGTGCTCGCCGCCGGCCGATCGACGCGCATGGCGGGCCGCAACAAGCTGCTCGCCGATATCGATGGGCAGCCGCTCGTGCGCCGCGTCGTCGAAAACATCGGACGCACGGGCGTGGCCGACATCGTCGTGGTGACCGGCCATGAGCGCGACAAGGTCGCGGCGGCGCTCGATGGGCTCAAGCTGCGCCTTGCGCACAATCCGCGCTTCGCCAAGGGCCTCAGCACCTCGCTCCAGGCCGGTATTTCGGCGCTGGGCGCCGATTGCGACGGCGCCATCGTTTGCCTCGGCGATATGCCCGACATTCCGCCGGATTTGATCGACCGCCTGATCGCCGCCTTCGCCGCCGGCCGCAAAAACGGCCGCGACATCGCGGTTCCCGTGTTCAGCCAGAAGCGTGGCAACCCGGTGCTGCTCGGCAGGGAATATTTTTCGGAAGTCGGCACGATCAAAGGCGATGCCGGCGCGCGCGGCATCATCGAAGCGCGGCCGGATGCGGTAATCGAAGTCGACGCCGCCGGCGCGGGTATTTTCCTCGACCTCGACACGCCGGACGCGCTGTCCGCCTATCGAAACGACAAGGACGCCGCCGCCGACTGCGGCCAGCACTAGAATGCAGCACCGGTGACGCGGCCATGTTGAGGCAAGTGCGCTTGGCAACGGGACTGGTCTTGTACGCCTATGTCGCCACGCATTTTCTCAACCACGCGCTCGGGCTTATCTCGATCGACGCCGCGGAATGGGGCCGGCATTTTTTCTTCCTGCCGGTGTGGCGCAATTGGCCGGCGACGGCCGTTCTTTACGGCTCGCTCATCGCCCATCTCGGCCTCGCGCTGTGGTCGCTCTATAGCCGCCGCACTTTGCGCATGCACTTTTGGGAATGGACGCAATTGCTGCTCGGCTTGGCGATTCCGTTCGGCCTGATCGAGCACGTCGTCGGAACGCGCATCGTCAACGAACTCTATGACACGCGCGATGGTTATCGCTACGTCATGCTCGCGCTTTGGGCTTGGCAGCCGGACAAGGGTATCTTGCAAGCGCTGCTCATGGCCGTGGCCTGGGTCCACGGCTCGATCGGTTTGCACTTTTGGTTGCGGCTGAAGCCACGTTACCGAAGTTTCTCTCCGGCGCTGCTGACGATCGCGATCCTGGTTCCGGTTTTGGGCCTGCTCGGCTTCAACCAGATGGGCCACGAGATCGCGCTGTTGGCGCGCGACGCCGACGCGTTGCGGCGGACGGCGGCGGAACTCCGACTTCCCAATCCCGACCAGGCCGCCGGACTGTACCGCCTGATCGATTGGTTGCGCGCGTCGTTCGCGACGATGATCGCACTGGCGCTCCTCGCGCGCATCTTGCGCGACTTGGTGGAGCGCGGCCGCGGCCTCATTCGCCTGACCTATCCGGGCGGCAAGATCGTCTCGGTGCGGCCCGGCCGCTCCGTGCTCGAGGCCAGCCGCGAGAACGGCATTCCGCACGCCTCCGTTTGTGGCGGGCGCGGGCGCTGTTCCACCTGCCGCATTCGGGTCGGGCTCGGCGCCGACCGCCTGCCGCCGCCCTCCGCCGAGGAAAAGCGCGTGCTCGTCCGGGTCGGCGCGCCGCCCAATGTGCGGCTTGCCTGCCAAACGCGGCCCACGCACGCGCTTGAGGTCGTGCCTTTGTTGCCGCCGACCGCGACGCCGCGCGACGCGTTCGCGCGACCCGACTACGCCCAGGGCCGCGATCAAGTCATCGCCGTCCTGTTCGCCGATTTGCGCGCCTTCACGCAATTGTCCGAGAAGCGGCTGCCCTACGACGTGGTGTTCATTCTCAATCGTTATTTCGCCGCCATGGGCCAGGCGATCGTCGAGACCGGCGGCCATCTCGATAAATTCATCGGCGATGGCGTGATGGCGCTCTATGGCGCCACGGGCGAGCCGGACGCCGCTTGCCGCGCCGCGCTTAACGGCGCGCGGGCCATGGCACAAAAGCTCGATGAGCTGAACGAGACATTGAAAAACGATCTACCTCAACCGCTGCGCATCGGCATCGGCATCCATGCCGGTCACGCCGTCGTCGGCGAGATGGGTTACGGACGGGCGACCAGCCTTACGGCGATCGGCGACACGGTCAACACCGCCAGCCGCCTGGAAGCGCTGACCAAGGAACTCGCGGTGCAACTCGTTGTTTCCGCGGAAGTCGAGAGAATTTCCGGCGTGGCGCTCAACGATTTTCCGTTGCGCCAAGTCGACATACGAGGGCGCGCCGGTTCCCTGTCGGTCAGGGCGATCGCCGACGCGTCGAAGATTGCGAGCGCGCCGCCGGCCAAGACCGGCGGGCGCGCGGCGGCGACTTAACTGCGCTTTCCCGCGCGGGCGATGACGGTGCGCAGGCTCTCATATTGCTCGCAGCCCTTGCCGCAGAGTTTCTCGAGCTTGGCAAGCTGGGCTTGCGCTTCTTTGGACTTTCCCATCTTGAGATAAAGCTGGCCGAGATATTCGTTGGCGCCGCGATGATTGGCGTCAATTCCGAGCGCTTGCTGATAGTAGCGCAGCGACACGTCGATGCGACCGAGCTCGCGATGACTGTAAGCAAGGTAGTTCAGGGCATCGACATTGCGCGGCTCGCGGCCGACCAAAGTTTCCAGCATCTTGATCGCTTTCTCGTATTCCTTGGCCTTCACTGCCTTCTCGGCCTCGCTATAGCTGTTGGCGCTCGGCGTCGCGGGCGCGGCGGTCGAGGGCCGGTCGCTACCGCCATCGGCATTGGCGATTGCGGCGCCGCAAAGCGAGGCGAGAGCAATTCCGGCGAAAATGAAAGATTTCATAGCCAACTCCTGTCGCTCGTGGCCGCCTGGCAAGGGTGGCGTCTCGATCCGCCAATGCGCGCCAAATCGACGGCTCGCCCGTTCCCTAGCTGCGCTTGCCCGCCCGCTCGACCGCCACGCGCAGGCTTTCATATTCCTCGCAGCCCTTGCCGCAGAGCTTTTGCAGCTTCGCAAGCTGGGCTTGCGCCTCGCTCATCTTTCCCATTTTGAGATAGAGCTGGCCAAGATATTCGTTGGCGCCGCGATGATTGGCATTGATGCCGAGCGCCTGTTGATAGTAGCGCAGCGCAATATCGTTGCGTCCGAGTTCGCGATGGCTGTAGGCCAGGTAATTGAATGCGTCCGCATTGCGCGGCTCCCGGCCGACGACGCCTTCCAGCATCTTGATCGCTTTCTCGTATTCCTTGGCCTTCACGGCCTTCTCCGCCTCGGTGTAACTGCCGGCTTTCGGCGCCGCCGGGGCGGTTGTCGAAGGCTTGCTGTCGCCCCCCATCGCGTGAGCGTCGCCGGCGGCAGTGAGCACAAGGAATGCTGATCCAAGAATTGCAACGGGCTTCACTGGCGGCTCCTTCGATTCTGCAGGCTGTTCAATTTACGGCGTTACTTGTCCGGCAGTCGCGATCGATACGCCTGCCAATGCCGTTTGGATTGGCACCATGCAAGACACAATGGCGGTCCGCCGATCACGTTTTGTTGCGGTCAAAGATGAACGGCCGATGAACGGCGACCTCAGCATAGGTTCATGTGATCCATGGCATTCTCCGCGTGCTCGAACGCCATGTCGAGCAGGTCCTGAAAGCCTTGCTGGTCCCCGCCCTGTCCCGCCTCCCCCACCAGGGGCCGCAAGAACGGCGGCCGATCGAAAGATCGGCCGCCGTTATTCTATCCAGCCAGGACCCGCGCTTGTCGCCGCCGCGGCGCTTTGCGATAGTCAAAGCGAATGCGAGCCATGTTTGTCCTGGACCTGCCGAACAATCGCCTGATCGATCCGCGCAAACGGCGCCGCTTCGATGCCGGCCAACGACGCTGGATCTCGCAGCGCGGAGCGGCGCGCGGCGAAGCCATCGGTCCGGTTGCGGCCCTGTCGTGGCTGCAATTCGTCAGCGGCTCGCCGCTTCGCGCGCCCATCGGCGTCATCGGCCCGCGCCAAGCCACGTCCCGGCAATTGCGGCTTGCCGAAACGCTCGGCGGCGCGCTCGGCGAACTCGGTCTTGCCATCGTCTGCGGCGGGCGCCAAGGCGTGATGGAGGCCGTGTGCCGGGGCGCCGCGGCCAAGGGCGGCCTTTCGATCGGCTTGCTGCCGGACGGCGACCCGGACACGGCCAATTCCCACGTCACGGTGCCGATCGCGACCGGTATCGGCGAGGCCCGAAACGCGCTGGTGGCGCGGGCCGCGCTCTGTCTGGTGGCGATCGGCGACAGTTATGGGACGCTGTCCGAAGTCGCGCTCGGCCTGCAATTCGGCAAGCCCGTGTTCGGGCTCGCAGGAGCCCCTCGCATCGCCGGCGTCCGGCGGTGCGGCACGGTATCCGATGTGCTCGATGGAATCGCCGCTGACATATTTGGGCTTAAGGCATGATTTCCGCCGCGGTCCATTCGCCGCGGCATCTTGCTACCAGCTCATGCCTTTCTTGACCCCGGGCCGCGCGCCGATTTCGCCTTCCCAGCGATCGAGATTCTTATAGCCCTCGCACAACGCCGGCAGCACGCCCTTGCAGCGCGCGAAAACCGCATAAAGCGCGAAATCCGCGATCGTCACTTCGTCGCCAGCGCAATATTTCTGCTTGGCCAACGTATCGTCCCAAGTCTTGAGATAGGCCTTGAAGCGCGTCTCGAACATTTCCTGCGACGGCTTGTGCGGCTGCGGCGAGCGGTGAATGGTAAAAATGCTGCCCAGCGTCGGGCCCATGTCGGTTGCGGCATTCAATAGCGGCTGCCACGTGGCAGCGCGTTTCGCCGGATCCTTGGGGATGAACTTTCCGCTTTTCTCCGCCAGGTAAATCAGGATGGCGATCGACTGCGCCATGGTCACCTTGCCGCCCGGCCCCTCATCGTCAACCAAAACCGGGATTTGCCCATTCGGATTCAACGCCAGGAATTCCGGCTTGCGCTGATCGCCCTTGGAAAGGTCGATAAAGTTCAATTTATACGGCAGCCCGCATTCCTCGAGCATGATCTTGGCGCGCATGCCATTCGACGTTCCGGCGGCGTAGAGATGGATCACCTGTTTTCTCCTTGATTACGGAAAATATTCAATTCCTAGTGCTGCACCATTGGCAGCATATCAACCAATATAGGCTTTCAGCCCCCCGATCCGTCAATCAGGCTAAGTTCGCCAAACATCCCCGCATTATTTTGGTTACCGACCGTGCAGTTCATTCATGCGCGGTTCAGAAATCGATCTATAGTGTTGCTTATGCCAGGTCGTGGAATTGCTTGGCGTTGGGGATTGGGATGAGAGGTCCCGCTATTAGGGTTGTTTTTCTTGCGGCGCTGCTTGCCAGCGTCGCGTTTGCCGCGCCGGCGATCGCCGCGCGTGACGGCGGTTCGTTTGAAGCGGCGGCCGCGGCCTATCTCAAGCGCGATTTTGCGGCGTCGCTCCGAATGGTGCGCAATTTGGCCGCCAAAGGCGACGCCCGCGGCCAATATTATCTCGGACGGCACTACCAATTCGGCGAAGGCGTCGCCAAAGACTATGCCGAAGCGTATTTTTGGTATCGCCGCGCCGAAGCGTCCGGCCACGTCGAAGCGAAATTTTTCCGTTCGATGCTCGAGAACTACTGGAATATTTCGGCCGCCGACAAAGCGCGGGCGGAACGCAAGCTTGCCGCTCTCAAGCCCACGGCGCCGACAAAAGACGGTCCCCCCGTTGCAGCCGTGGCCGATCGGCCGCCGGTCGAGGGCATCAAATCGCGGCCCAGTTTCCGCAACATCGAGACCACGACCGTTGCGAAGAACCTGGGCACGACTCGCATTGCCGAGGCTCCGCCAACGAGCGATACAAAAGTCAGCGCCGCAGCCCGCACCAATGAGGCATCCCGCTCGGATGCCAAATGGCGCGTGGCGGCGACGCGAACCGACGACCGGCCCCCCGCCAGCACTGGTAGTCCACCTCGCATTGCGAATTGGCCCGAAAGGCCGACGTCCGAGACAAGCAGCAAGACCAGCGCGCCATATGAGCCGCGGACGAACGACGGCAATCCCAACAGTCCCGTCGAAGCGGCATACAATTCGTCACGCTATGCCGCGGCACCGACGGCGCCGGCTTATGTCGCGCCCCCGCCGCCGAGCACTGACTACCCGCCCCATTTTTACCGCAGTTACGTTCCGCGCTACGTTTTTGCGCCGCCGCCAACCTACGACACCTACACGGCGCCGCCGAATTGATATTGGCACCCGGGATGGCGGCGCATGCCGCCGGGTTTCGTTCTCTATCCGCCGAACAATTGACGCCGCGGAGTTCCTTTAGCGCCAGCCGCCTGCATTGATTGCCTTTGGGCAAGAATCTCCCTCATGTGAGTGGCTTCACTGCGCCGGCCCCTGCGCTATGGCATTGTCAACTGAACGATAGGCAGCGTGTTGGTGCCCGGTGCCGCAGCCGGCCGAACGTTATTCGGTCGAATTTCACAGAAAACGACGCCGCGAGTGACCGCTGTCACAGCGCCGGATGGTTAATTCCGGCATAGTCCTCTCATCAGACGGCCACGCCGGCCGATGCGGAACTTCCAACCCAGAGAGAGGATACGACCATGAAGACCACGATTTTCGCCCTTGTTGCTTCGCTCAGCATCGCATTCGTCGCGCCGGGCATCGTCTCCGCCGACGTTGGCGCCAATACCGACAACAAGAATGTGACCGCGCCGAAGGGCCCGACGGGCAATGTGCCGGGCGACGCCGACAAGCATTCGAAAGTGCCGACTGGCAAGGTTCCGAATGGCAAAGTGCCGGTGGGCAAGACCCCCGCGAACAACGACGCCCATGGCAAGAACATGCCGGGCAAGAATGCCAAGCTCGACTGCAAGAGCCCGAAGCTTGACGCGAAGATGAAGCAGATGTGCGACGCCCAGCACGGCGCCAAGCGGAGCTAAGCGCAGTAAACCAGGGACTTGAATAGAGGCGCCGCGGAAACCATTTCCGCGGCGCCTTTTCGTTTGCACTAGAGCGCTCCCCGTTCACGCCGCCAAATCGTTTGGCTGTGACGGCTGTCACTGGCAGTGCCGGGGCGTTCTGTTAAAGTCTCAATCCCATCGCGAAACGAGTTCAGCGGTCCCGCCCGGCGCTACCCCCGCCCCGACCCCGACGCCCCCCGGCGCCAGGCAGGAACCGTGATGAAGAAGCGGCGGGTCGTCCAAAAGGACGATCCGCCGTTTTTCATTGGCTCCGCTGCGGCCCACGCCGACGGAAACCATTCATGAAACGCCGCGCCGCTTCCGGAACGGATGCGGCATCGGGCGCGATCGACCACGTCCAAAGGACAAGCACCGAGCGCGGGCCGATCTCCGCGCGAGCTTCGATCTGGCGCAGGATCGGGTTGTTTTGGCTGTCGCGGCCGGAATCGTCGAGCGCGTGAAGGACCACCGAGTTCAGCTAAAGCCTCGTCGACCGAGTGTACCTTGAGACCAGTGTTTTGAGCGATACGACGCAGTGTGGATGCCGCCGTGGCCCTCAAGCCGGCCCGCTCGCCGCCGCCGGTTGCAGCGCCATGGCCGCTACATTCGGCGCTCAGCGTCAGGGCCAAGCCGATGTCGGTATAGATGGCGCGCTCGACGCGCAACGCGGCGCCGCCCGCAACGTTCGTTTCGCTCGCGATCACCGTGGCGCGGCGCGGGAACCGAATATCGAAATCGCATTCCGGCGGCGCGTAGAGCCAATAACGCTCGCCCGCGAAAGGGTCCGACACGCGGAGCACGACATAGAAAAACAACGCGAATGCCGCCGCTGCCGGCCAGCGGCCGACGAAACGCGCGAAAGCGAACCAGCGGCCGGTTGCGACGCCGGCCGCAAGCCCCAAGCCCGCCGATAGGGCCAGCGCCGAGAATTCGCCGATCATGCCTGGCGGATTGTAGGGCCAATGCCAATGCAGCGCGTGCGTCAGATAGAGCACGACGCACAATGCCGATGCCGCCAAACCGACGGAGCGGCGATATCGGATCAGCGGGTGGCACTGGCGGGGATCTATCGCGGTCATCGAATACGCCGCCGCGCTTATCGCCCTGGCGACCCCTACGGGATTCGAACCCGTGTTACCAACGTGAAAGGCTGGTGTCCTAGGCCTCTAGACGAAGGGGTCAAGTTTCAGGCGAAGCGGCTAATTAGGGCGCAATCGGCCGCCGATCAAGGAATATTCGGGGGGCCGTTGAGATGGCAAGCCGATTTCCGCCCCGGCGCGATCGGGGACAAAGCCGGTGCTTGGCGGCGGCACCGTTCGGTCGCGTGCGGACAACGCGGGTGAAAATGGCAGCCCGATGGCGGATCGAGGGGCGACGGAATTTCGCCCTTGATCGGCGCAAAACCGCGCTTCCGGCGGTCGATCCGCGGGATCTCGGCCAGCAGCGCCTGGGTATAGGGATGATTTGGAGTCGCGAAAATCTCCTCCGACGGACCTTCTTCGACGATGCGGCCGAGATACATGATGGCAACGCGGTCCGACAGATGGCGCACCACGCCGAGATCGTGGCTGATGAACAGGTAAGTAAGCTTCGCCTGCCCGCGCAGTTCCATGAACAAGTTGATGATCTGCGCCTGAATCGAAACATCGAGGGCGGCCACCGCTTCGTCGCAGACCAGGAAGCTCGGATTGACCGCAAGCGCGCGGGCGATGCCGATGCGTTGGCGCTGGCCGCCCGAGAACTGATGCGGGTATCGCCGCTTGAGCGAGGGATCGAGGCCGACCCGGCGCATGGCGTCTTCGACGTGCCGATCGACCGCATCGCGCGCCACCAGCCCGTGCACGCGAGGCGCCTCGCCGACAATCTCGGCGACGCGCATGCGCGGGTTGAGCGACGAGAACGGATCCTGAAAGATCATCTGCACGTCGAGCGACGCCGCCTTGCGCTCGGCGCCGCGGAGCGCCGCAACGTCGCGGCCGCGATAGAACAACGCGCCGGCGCTGGGCGGCAGGATGCCGGCAATGATGCGCCCCAGCGTGGATTTGCCGCACCCCGACTCGCCAGCCAGACCGACGACCTCGCCGTCGCCGATGGCGAGATCGACCCCGTCGACCGCGCGCACGACTTCTTCGCGAAGGCCGGCGCCGACCAGATTGCCGATCTTGGCGGCAAGATCGAGGCGGCGAACGAAGCGCCGCGAGATGCCTTTGAGCTCGATGAGCGGCGCGGTCATGCGGTCTCGAGCGGCGCGACGCAGCGCACTTCGCGCCCCGCCCGTTCGGTTTTCAGCGGCGGCGTGGTCTCGCACCGCGTGGTCGCGCCAGGGCAGCGCGAACGAAAGGCGCAACCCGCGGGCAAATTGAGCAGGGACGGCGTCATCCCGGGTATCTGCGATAACCGCGCGCCCCTTCGATTACGGCTCGGCACCGAGCCGAGCAATCCCGCCGTATACGGATGCCGCGGCCGATCAAGCACGTCGTCGGTCTCGCCGCTTTCGACGATCTTGCCGGCATACATGACGGCGACCCGATCGGCGAGCGCGGCGACCACGGAAAGATCGTGCGTGATCCATATCAGCGCCGTGCCGGATTCGCGGCACAGCTTTTGGATCTCATGCAGAATCTGCGCCTGGATAGTGACATCGAGCGCCGTTGTCGGCTCGTCGGCAACGATCAGGTCGGGCTTGTTGATCAGCGCGATCGCGATGGCAACCCGTTGCCGCATGCCGCCCGAGAATTGATGCGGATAAGCCGCGAGCCGCTCATCGGGCGACGGAATGCCGACCTTGCCGAGCATGTCACGGCAAAGGCTTCGCGCATCTTTCGCACGGACCGCCCGGTGCGCCATGATCGCCTCGATCATTTGCGTATCGATACGCAACACCGGGTTGAGCGACATTGCCGGGTCCTGAAAAATCGCCGCGATGCGCGATCCGCGAAGTTTCCGCATCCCCGCTTCAGGCAGACTCTGCAATTCGCGGCCCATGAATTCGATGCGGCCGGCGACGATCCGGCCGGGCGGATCGACCAAGCCGAGAATCGAAAGCCCCGTCACCGTCTTGCCCGACCCCGATTCCCCGACCAAACCGAGAATCTGTCCGGCCGCGATCGAGAACGACACGTCGTCGACGGCCTTCACCGGGCCCGCCCGAGTGAAGAAGTGGGTTTTCAATCCATCGATCGCGAGAACCGGCGGCGCCATCTAGCGCCTCAACCGCGGATTGAGCACATCGCGGAGATGGTCGCCGACCAGATTGATGCTCGCGATCGTCAGCAGCAGGGCGACGCCCGGAAAGACGCTGATCCAATATTTGCCCGACAGCATGTATTGATAGCCATTGGCGATAAGGCGGCCGAGCGACGGTTCGGTCAGCGGCATGCCGACGCCGATGAACGACAGCGTCGCTTCGAGCGCAATCGCATGCGCCGTTTGGATGGTGCCGACGACGATCAGTGGCGGCAGGCAATTCGGCAGAATGTGCCGGAACAGCACGCGGCGATGGCTCAAGGCGAGGCAACGCGCCGCCGCGACGTACTCCTTGTTGCGCTCGGCCAGCGCCGAGGCGCGCACCGTGCGCGCGTAATAAGCCCATTGCGCGATCACCAGCGCGAGCACGATCTTCTCGGCGCCGCGCCCGAGCAGCGCCAGCAGAATCAGCGCGACAAGCACCGCCGGAAACGACAATTGCACGTCGACGATGCGCATGATGAGGGCATCGATTCGCCCGCCCGCATAAGCGGCAACGAGGCCGATCGTCGTGCCGAGAGCGAGGGCCAGGAGGCCGCTGGCCACGCCGACGCCGAGCGAAATGCGCAGGCCGTAGAGAATGCCGGACATCATGTCGCGGCCCTGATCGTCGCTGCCCAGCCAGTGAACGTAGCCGGCGCTCGCCTTGCCGCCGGGCGGCAGTAGATTGCCGAGAATATCGAGCTGCTTCAGATCGTAGGGGTTTTGCGGCGCAATCAGCGGCGCGAACAGCGCTAGGCCAACGACCGCCACAACCGCAACGAGCGCCACCAGCGCCAAGCGGTTTTCGGCAAACTCGATCCATAGCCGCCGCAACGGCGTTTCTTCGGGCGCCGCCGCCGCACCGGCCGCTTTGGCGAGGCCCGCGTCGTTCATGACTTGGTCGCAAGCCGCACGCGCGGATCGAGCAGCGAATACAAGATGTCGACCGCGAGGTTGATGACGATAAACAGCGTCACGATCACCAGCAAGTAGGCGACGATCACCGGGCGGTCGAGTTTGTCGATCGAATCGAGGATGAGCTTGCCCATGCCGGGCCAGGCGAAGACCGATTCCGTTACGACCGCGAAGGCGATTTGCGAGCCAAGCTCCAGGCCGAGCACGGTGACGATGGGAATCATGATGTTTTTCGCCACGTGGACGAAAATGACCCGCCCCATGCCGAGGCCCTTGGCGCGCGCGAACTTGACGAAATCGAGCGGCATGGTTTCGCGCATGCCGGCGCGCGCCAGCCGGATGACGAGCGCCAATTTGAAGAGCGCGAGATTGAGCGCCGGCAGCAGAATGTGATCGAGGCCCGCCGATGTGAACAGGCTGCTTTCGACCCCGAGAAAGCTCGCCACCGGGCCGCGGCCGCTGGCCGGCAGCCATTGGCGGTCGACGGCGAAGGCCATGATCAGCATCAGACCGACCCAGAAAGTCGGCAGACTGAAACCCAGGATCGATCCCGCCATGATCGTCTTGGCGCCGACCGAGTTCGGCCGGTAGCCGGCATACATGCCGAGCGGAATGCCGAGACCGACCGCGATCGCGAAGGATACGATCACCAGCTCGAACGTCGCCGGCATACGCTGCAGAATCAAATTGATTGCCGAAGTCCCGTAAACGAAGGAGTTGCCGAGGTCGCCGTGGAGCGCGCCGCCGAGAAACGCGAAATATTGCTCGATCACCGGCCGATCGAGCCCGAGCGCGCGCATGGCGCGCTCGCGCTCGGCCTGATCCGCATCCGGCGCAATCAATATTTCGACCGGATTGCCGATCACATAGACGCTGAAAAAAACCAGCGCCGACATCGCCAAAAGCACGCCGACGCATTGTATGAGCCGGCGGATGACGAACACCGTCATCGCAAGACGCTCATCGCCGCTTGCGCGATCCGGGATCGGACGGCACGCCCGCGGCCCTCAATTCACGTCATTGCGGCCGGACGCCGGCGGCAAGCGTATATTCGTCGGTGCGCGCCGTGTAACCGAAGCCTTTGCGCGAGGCCCAAATGTTGACCTGATAATGCAGCGGGATAAGGCCCTGATCCCGCATCGCGACCGCGGTCGCTTGTTGCAGCAATTTCTCGCGCTTTTCGTCATCGACCGTGCCGAGCGCCCGATCGAGCAAGGCATCCATCTCCTTGTTCGAATAGCGCCCGCGATTGGACGCGCCGCGGCCCGGCGCCACGGTCGCCAGCAAGGCGCGCAGCGGATTGGACACTTCGCCGGTGTCCGAGCCCCAGCCGACCAGCATGACGCTAAACGAATATTTCGGCGCGCTCGCGTCCGAGGCGAACTTCGACCATGGCAAAGTCATGACCTGCGTCTCGATCCCGGCCCGCGACAACATCTGGCCCACGGCCTGCAATATTTTTTCGTCGTTCAGGTAGCGATCGTTCGGACCGTGAATCGTCAGCTTGAAACCGTTCGGATAGCCGGCATCGGCGATCATTTTCCTGGCGGCTTCGACATTGAACGGGTCGGGCTTCAGGGCCGGATCGGTGCCGAAGAACCCGTCCGCCATCAGGCCGCCGGCCGGAATGGCCTCGCGCTCCATCAGCCGCTCGACGATGGCCTCGCGATTGATCGCCATCGAAAGGGCCTTGCGCACCGCCGCCTTCTTCAGCGGATTGGGCGTCAGCGGCTTGCCGTCCTTGTCGGTCACGAACGGCGACTCGTCGCGGAAGCTATCGATGTGCAAATAGATGATCCGATTTCCGACCACGCGATGCAGCGCGACATTGGCATCCGACCGGAGCCTGGCCAGATCGGCGCTCGGCACTTGCTCGATAATATGCACGTCGCCCGCCAGCAGCGCGGCAACGCGCGACGCGTTGTTGGTCAAGATGCGCGCCACCACGCGCTGCCAATGCGGCTTCGGACCCCAATAGGCGTCGTTGCGCTCGAGAACGACGCGGTCGCCGGGCAGGAACTCGACGAACTTGTAGGGGCCGGTGCCGATCGTCGCCTTGCCGAGATTGAAATCCGCGGTGGGCGCCTCGGCGAACTTCCGGGTGACGATCCGCATGTTGTTGATGTCGATGGCGAGCAATGGATAGGCGCGCTCGGTCTTGAATCGGATCGTGTGGGGATCGACGATTTCGGCGCTCACGATCGCGCCAATCGAGCCGCGGAACGACGACGGACTGTTGGGCACCCACGGTACGCGCTTCATGCTGGCCACAACGTCTTCGGCGGTGAACTCGCTGCCGTCGTGAAACTTGACGCCGCGGCGCAGCTTGAACTCCCAGGTCGTGTCGTCGAGCACCTTCCAGGATTCGGCGAGGCCCGGGATCGGCCGCTGCTTTTCATCCTGATGCACCAGCCGATCGAAAATATGCGACGTGATGTTGTTGTTCGGGGTAAGATTGTGAAAATGCGGGTCCATCGATGTGATGCTGGCGCTGATCCCCATGCGGAGTTCCTGCGCAGGTGCCGGACCAGCGGCGGCGGCCATGAGCGTGGCGCCGAGCATGGCTTTGGTTAGAAGCCGGTTCATGTGTCTCTCCCAGAAATGCCGGGCTGCCTCGCGTTGAGCTTTGTCCGCAGCCGATCGCGTTCGCGATATCCTATCGGGGCCCTTGTCGGCTTGGCAAGAATGGGTCGATCGATGCGCGCCTCCGCTATGCCCAGTCCGGCTCGCGCCATTCGGCCGCCGGATCGAGCGGAAAGACCGGGCGCGGCAGGCCCTTGAACGCGAAATTCGCCAGGTTGGGCGAGGTCAGGCCGCGCGTGTCGACCTCGAAGACTTGCTCGGGCTTGAAGAACTCGTCGAATCCGGCGCGAAAATGACCGCGCGATTTGACCGCAATGCAGCGCGCCTTGCCGATATCGAGCCCCATCATTTCGAAAAAAATCGGATCGGCGCATTGCTTGCGCATCGTGCCGACGACGACGACGATGCCGCCGAGATCGAGTGCCGCGGTCGGCCCCAATGCGAGCGGCCGGCCGGCCCAGATGCCGCGCCGGCCGACGCAGTTGCCGTCATGCAGGGCGGCGACGCGCGCTTGCGCCGAAAATTCGGCAGCCACCGGATCGCGGGAACCGCGATTGAATTTTGCCTCGATCATGGCTCCCACGCCGAGCCGATGCGCCTCGGCGGCCAGTGCGCCGTCGATGAAAACGCCCAGCAATGCGTTATTCACGCCGGCGCGATGAAGAGCGCTCAGCAAGTCGGTGGTGTTGCCCCGCCCGCCGCCGCCCGGATTGTCGCCCGCATCCGAAAAAATGACCGCCGGACGCGCCGCGTCGGCGCCGGCGGCCCGCGCGAGTTCGACCGCCTTGTCCAATGGCGTCATGGCTTTGACGAAGCGCTGGCGCTGCGCCCAGCCCTGCCGCGCCAAGGCGAGGGCAAGCCGGCGCGCCGGCGCCACATCGTTGCGCGCCGTGACGACAATGGCGACGCCGTTTTTCGGCGTATCGCAAAACACGAATCCGCCGACCACCGAGACATTGAGTATGTCCGGGGCCGCCTCGGCCTGCCCGCGCGCGATCAGATCGGCATAGGGCCCCGACGCGGTCAACAGGTTGATCGTCGCCGGAGTCAGCGGCAGGCGGATGAAGGCGGTGCGCGCTTTTGTTCCGCCGAGCAACTCGGCGAGAACAGCCGCCGCCTCGGCACCCCGCGCCTCCTGATCGACATGGGGATTGGTGCGGTAGGAAATCAACGCATCGCAATTTTCGATCATGCGGTCGGAGACGTTGGCATGAAGATCGACCGTCACGACGATCGGCACTGCCGGGCCCACCAAGCGCCGCACGGCCTCGTACAGCAGCCCATCGGGATCGGGATCGCTCGACGATGTCATTCCGCCATGGTTTGAGATGTAGACGCCGTCGAGCCGGCCTGCCGCGGCGAGGCGCCGCTCCATGTCCGCGAGCAACCGCTGAAAAAACGAATGGTCGATCGGGCCGCCCGGCTCGGCGGCGGCAACCACGATCGGCACTGCCTCCCATGACAGGAGCCAATCGAGCTCGCCGACAAAGCCTGGAATCTCCGCCGGCATGGCGGGCGCGGACTTTCGCGCCTCGGCCACGATCGCGGCTCCTTCCAAATAGCAGAGCGCGCGAAAATCCGCTTCCACCGTGACCGGCGCGAAGGCGTTGCTTTCGAGGTGGAGCCCGAGCAGGGCGATCCGCTTGCGAGGGGTTGTGACCATGCCGTTCTCTCGACTATATGACTAACGAACAGTAAAAATGCATTCACCACGATCCATTGGAATTTCTTTCTCTTGGCGCCGCTATACGACGGCAGCGGCCCACACAAACGACAAACGCGACGCATGAAAACCGCCCGGCCTTCCTCCGCCACCATTGCAATGCTGCAGCGCCTCGTCGGCTTCGATACCACGAGCCGGGATTCCAATCTCGCGCTCATTCACTGGGTGCGCGACTACTTCGCCGGCCATGGCATTGCGGCAACGCTGGTGCATGACGAAACCGGACTCAAGGCGAATCTGTTCGCTTCGATCGGCGCGCTGGATCGTCCGGGGATCGTTCTATCGGGACATACGGATGTGGTTCCCGTCGATGGACAGGATTGGACGACCGATCCGTTCGAGCTGACCGAACGGGAGGGGCGCCTTTACGGCCGCGGCGCCTGCGACATGAAAGGCTTTCTCGCGGTCGCCCTGGCCCTGGTTCCCGAGCTGAAAAAGGCCGAGCTCAGCATGCCGCTGCAATTCGCTCTCTCCTACGACGAAGAAGTCGGCTGCATCGGCGTGCGGCGCCTGCTCGCCGAGCTCGAACGGCTTGGCGTCAAGCCACGCGGCTGCATTGTCGGCGAGCCGACGCATATGGAAGTCGTGCGCGCCCACAAAGGCAAGCTCAGCTACCGTTGCCACGTGCGCGGGTTGGAATGCCATTCATCGATCGCGCCGCGCGGCGTCAACGCGATCCAATTCGCCGCCGAGGCCATCGGCTTTCTCGGCGGGCTCGGCCGTCGATTTGCGGCGAACGGCCCGTTCGACATCGAGTACGACATACCTTACACGACCGTGCATGTCGGCATCATCCACGGCGGAACCGCCTTGAACATCGTGCCCAAGGACTGCGCTTTCGATTTCGAGTTTCGCCATCTGCCGGCGGACAATCCGGCGCAATTGTTGCGCCAAGTCCAGGCGTTCGCCGAACGTGAATTGCTGCCGCGCATGCGGGCAATCGATCCCGATACCGGATTTCGCTGGGAGCCCTTATCGTCGTTTCCCGGTGCCGACACCGCGGACAGCGCCGAAATCATCGCCTTGGCCAAACACGCCGCCGGGCGCAATGCTTCGGGCAAAGTTGCGTTCGGCTGCGAAGCCGGCTTGTTCGATGCGGCCGGTATTCCGACCGTAATCTGCGGTCCCGGCCATATCGACCAAGCGCACAAGCCCAACGAGTTCGTGGCGCTGGAGCAGCTGGCGCGTTGCGAAGAGTTCTTGCGCCGCGTTGCCGGCGTGGCGGCGCGAGGTGCGCCGGCATGACCTCGCCGAATACCTATCCCGTCGCGCTGCAGATACCCGATATCTCGCCCTATCGGCGCGGCAACATGCCGATCGACTACGTCCATCGCTTCAAGACCGGGGTTGCCGGCCCGCACGTGCTGATCACGGCGCTGGTCCACGGCAACGAAATCTGCGGCGCGATCGCGCTCGATTGGCTGATGAAGCAGAAAGTACGCCCGGTTCGCGGGACGCTGACGCTCGCATTTTGCAATTTTGCGGCGTTTCAGCGTTTCGACGTCGATGCTCCGAACGACTCGCGCTATATCGACGAGGACTTCAACCGCGTGTGGTCGCCCCGCCGGCTCGATGGACCGGGCGGCTCGGTCGAATTGCGGCGCGCGCGCGAGCTGCGCCCCATCGTCGACGCGGCCGACGCGCTGCTGGACATTCATTCCATGCAGCATCCGACCGAGCCGTTGGTCCTGACCGGGCCGCTCGCGCGCGGCCGTGCGCTTGCGGCGGACATCGGGATTCCGGCCCTGGTCGTGGTCGACGAAGGTCACGCCGCCGGCCGCCGCATGCGCGACTATGGCGGCTTCGGCGACGTGGAAAGCGACAAGGCCGCCTTGCTCGTCGAATGCGGCCAGCATTGGGAGCCGAAGAGCGAGACCGTTGCCAAGGAAGTCGTCGTCCGATTTCTCGCGCGCTACAATCTGGTCGATCCGAACTGGGTCAAGAAACATCTTCCGGCGGCAAAACCGGTGCCGCAAAGAACGATCGAGGTCACCCACCCCGTGACGATCGCGAGCGACAAGTTCCGCTTCGTCGCCGACTTCAAAGGCCTCGAAATCATACAACGCGGCGGTACGATCATCGCGCTCGACGATGCCCGTCCGGTGAGCACGCCCTATGACGATTGCGTCCTGGTCATGCCGTCGCGCCGCTTGCAGCGCGGCGACACCGCGGTGCGGCTCGGGTGCTATCTCAAATAGCCGTCAAGCCGCGCCGGCGCCGCATCCTCGATAATGAACTGGAGCCCCTGCCGGCCGTTCCAGTTATCGGCCCGAAGCCGGCCGGCGAGATGCACGACATTGCCGCGATGCGCCAGAAGCCCGTCGCCCAGCGGCGTGCCGACGGCGCGAAACGCCATGGCCTTCAGCCGCCCGCCGCGCTCCAGCGGCAATATGCAGCGATAATGTTTTTCGCCGACCGGCTCGATATGGGCAAGTCGCGCCGCCGTTAGGACAACGCGCGGTTCGGCATTGTCGACGCCAAACGGCGCCAAGCGTTCGAGTTCCTGGATCAGTTCGACCGATGCCGCTTCGGCGGCCAGGGCCGCATCGATCGAAAGCGACGGATCGGCGCTGGCGACGGTCACGGCCGCGCCGAGCCGATCGGACATGAAACGGCCGAAGGCCTCGATTTTGTCGGCGGCCACGGTGAAGCCCGCCGCCATTTTATGCCCGCCGCCATTGATCAAGAGCCCTGCCTGACGCGCCGCAATCACCGCGGCGCCGAGATCGACGCCGACGATCGAACGCCCCGACCCCTTCCCAATGCCGTCCACGATCGCCACGACGCAAGCCGGCCGGCGCACGCGCTCGACGAGCCGCGAGGCAACGATGCCGATGACGCCGGGATGCCACAGCTCGGAGGCGACGATAACGACCGCGGCGCCGCCGGCAATGGCGCGCTCGGCGCTCCCGATCGATTGGGCCAGGACTTCGGCTTCGATCGCTTGCCGCTCGCGATTGAGCGCGTCGAGCTTCTCGGCGAGCCGACGCGCCTCGACCGCATCCCCGCACGCGAGCAATCGCCAACCGAGATCGGCCTCGCCGACCCGGCCGCCGGCATTGATGCGTGGACCGATGATGAAACCGGCGTGGTAGGCGCTCATCCTTTCGTTGATGCGCCCGACTTCGGCAAGCGCGGCAATGCCCGGATTGAGGCGCTGGGTCATGATCTTCAGTCCCTGCGCGACAAACGCCCGGTTGAGCCCGGTGAGCGGCACGACATCGCAGACCGTCCCGAGGGCGACGATATCGAGCAACGCCATGAGTTCCGGCTCGGCGCCCGCCGCGAACCGGCCGCGCCGCCGCAGTTCCCTGTTCAGCGCGACCAAGAGCAGAAAGGCGACACCAACCGCCGCGAGCGATTTGTGCGGGCTGGTTTCGTCGAGCCGGTTGGGATTGATCACCGCCGCCGCCGCCGGCAGGTTGGCCTCCGCCGCGTGATGATCGACGACGATCACGTCCAGACCCGCGTCCTTCGCGGCGGCCAGCGGCGCGTGCGCCGCAATCCCGCAATCGACCGTGACGACGACGCGAATGCCCGCCGCCTTGAGCCGCAGCAAGGCCGGCGCATTGGGTCCGTAGCCCTCGCGAACGCGGTCCGGCACGTAAACCCGCAAGGGCACGCCGATGGCCGCGAAATAGCGATGAATGATGGCCGCCGACGTGGCGCCGTCGACGTCGTAGTCGCCGAAGACGGCGATCGGCTCGCCTTGCTCGACGGCCTCGGCGAGGCGGGCCACCGCCTTGTCCATGTCCTTGAGGTGCGAAGGATCGGGCAGGCAATCCCGCAGGCGCGGATCGAGAAACCGCGGCGCCAACTCGTCATCGAATTCGCGTGCCGCCAGCAGGCGGGCAACGATCTCGGACAGTCCGAGCTTTTGCTGCAACGACGCGACAGCGCGCGCATCGGCGGCGCGGAGCCGCCAGGCGCGGCCCGCCATCGAAGTTTCGACGCCGAATAGCGCGCTCGGCCGAGGCCCGGCCGAGTTGGACTCAGCCGTGGCCATTGTCCTTGCTGCCCGGCGCGTTTAGCCGGCGGTACCGCCAAACGCAGGCCGGCCAAATATTGCGCCAGATGCGCGGCGTAACATCGGCGTCGACAAAGCGATCGATGACCGGAATTGGCGAGCGCATGCCGTAGGTGAATTGGATGAACACGCCCTTCGGATGCATGCAGCGGAGCGCCATCCGCAGCAAATCCAGCCGGCGCAGCCGCGGTTGCGTCAGAAGCGGCAGGCTCGAGACGACGGCGGCAATGGGTCCGAGCTTGCGCTCGGCGACAATGCTGGCGAAATCGAACGCATTGCCCTCGATCAGCAGCAGGTTCGGGAATCGCGGCCGAAGCAGCTTGCAGAAGGTGGGGCTTGCCTCGATGAGGGCCAGGCGCTCGGGCGCGATACCGCGCGCCAGCAGCGCCGCGGTCACGACGCCCGTTCCTGGTCCCAGCTCGATGATCGTGCCGGGAATGTCGCTATCGACAGCAGCCGCCATCGCGGCGCACAGCGCGGGCCCGCTCGGCCACTGCGCGCCGGTCCGCCGCGGCGCCGCAATGAACGACCCGATGAAGCGCAATACGTCGCCGGCTTGGGCGGCCGCACCGCGACGATCAACGCGCTCCGCGGCCCCGGAATTGTTCAGCATTCCACTATCCTCGCTCGTTGGGCCGCCATGTATGCCTACGGTTTTCCCACCGTCGCATATTCCGCTTTGCGCGCAAAATTATGCTGCGCCTCGATGAAACGGACCGTGCCGGTCGAAGAGCGCATGACGATCGAATTGGTCACGGCTCCCTTGCCAAAGCGCCGAACACCTTTGACCATCGAACCATCGGTGACGCCCGTCGCGGCAAACATCACGTCACCTTTGGCGAGTTCCGTCAAGGAATATACGCGGCTCAAATCGGCGATCCCCAGGCGCTTTGCGCGGCCCCTTTCATCGTCATTCCGAAAAATGAGCCGGCCCTGCATTTGTCCGCCGATGCAGCGCAATGCCGCCGCCGCCAGGACGCCCTCGGGCGCGCCGCCGCTGCCGACATAAATATCGACGCCGCTTCCCGGACGCGACGTGGCGATCACGCCGGACACATCGCCATCGGGGATCAGTTTGATGCGCGCACCGGCCTCGCGCACTTTGGCGATCAGCTCTTGATGGCGCGGGCGATCGAGAATGCAAACGACGAGGTCCGAAACGTCGAGCCCCTTCGCCTTGGCCAAATTGCGCAGGTTCGACGCCGGCGGCGCCGTGATGTCGATCAAATCGTCGGGCAGCCCGCCGCCGACCGCGATCTTGTCCATGTAAACGTCGGGCGCGTGGAGGAATCCGCCCTCCTCCGCCATGGCGATTACGGCAAGCGCATTTTCCATGCCCTTGGCCGTGATCGTGGTACCCTCGAGCGGATCGAGGGCGATATCGATCTTGGGGCCGCCGCGCCCGACCTTTTCGCCGATATACAGCATCGGCGCTTCGTCGCGCTCGCCCTCGCCGATCACCACCGTTCCCGAGATATCGAGGCTGTTGAGCGACTTACGCATCGAGTCGACCGCCGCCTGGTCGGCGGCTTTCTCGTCGCCGCGGCCCATCAGGCGCGATGCCGCCAATGCCGCGGCCTCGGTGACGCGCACGGCTTCGAGTGCCAAATTGCGATCGAGATAGACATTGTCGGCCATGGCGGCGCTCACTAGCTCAGAGTTCTTCAATGCGGATCATGCAGGGCGGCTCGATGATCGATCCGAGCTTGGCGATGCGGTCAAGCGCGCGCAGCATTGCTGCCTCGACAGTTTCGTGCGTCGTCAGCACCACCGGCACGGCCTGGGTTTGCGACCGCCCGCGCTGCAACATGGATTCGAGCGAAACCCGCTCGTCGCGCAAGGCCGCCGAAACATCGGCAATGACGCCGGGTTGGTCGCGCACCATGAGCCGGATGTAATAGCGGCCGGTGTGCTCGGCCATCGACGCCGGTTGGAGCGGCGCGAGCTTCGCCACGGGCAAGCCGAAAGCCGGCAGGCGCGTGCCGCGCGCCAGATCAATGAGGTCCGAGACCACGGCCGACGCCGTCGGGCGCTCACCCGCGCCGCGCCCGACATAGACTGTATTGCCGGCAAAATCGCCGTCGATCATGACCGCGTTGAACACGCCATCGACCCGCGCCAATTGCGAATCGACCGCGATCATGCAGGGATGCACGCGTTGCTCGATGCCTTTCGCGGTGCGCCGGCCGATCGCCAGCAGCTTGATGCGATAACCCAGCTCGTTGGCGTATTGGATATCCATCGGCGACACGCTGCGGATGCCGGCGATCGAAATGGCATCGAAATTCACCGCTGTGCCGAAGGCGAGGCTCACCAGGACGGCGAGCTTGTGCGCCGTGTCGATACCATCGACATCCAAGCTCGGATCGGCCTCGGCATAGCCTTTCTTCTGCGCCTCGGCGAGCACGTCGTCGAACGAACGTCCCGTATCGCGCATGACCGTCAGGATATAATTGCAAGTGCCGTTGAGAATGCCGTAGACGCGATCGATCCGGTTGCCGGCCAGGCCTTCGCGCACCGCCTTGACGATCGGGATGCCGCCGGCAACGGCGGCCTCGAACGCCAAGGTCGCGCCGGCGCGTTCCGCCAAAATTGCCAATTCGGCGCCGTGATGCGCGAGCAGCGCTTTGTTCGCCGTTACGACATGGCGTTTTTTGGCGAAGGCCGCTTCGGCCAGGGCCTTGGCCGGGCCTTCCGAGCCGCCGATGAGCTCGACGATAACGTCGGCATTGGCGCTGCGCGCCATCTCCACCGGGTCGTCGAACCAGGCATAGGCGGATAGATCGATCCCGCGATCGCGCCGGCGCTCGCGCGCCGATACCGCGGTGATCGTCAGACGGCGGCCACAGCGCGCGTCCAGCATCGTGGCCTGCTGCGTCAGCAACTTCACAAGGCCGGCCCCGACCGTGCCGAGGCCGGCAATGGCAATCTTGAGGGGTTCGTTCAATTTGCGGCGGCTCGTTTGCGGGTCGACAGACGTTCGACCTTGTTACCGGCACTGGCCGTCGCTAGGAAGGATTTTATGTTGCGCGTCGCCTGGCGAATGCGCTGCGTGTTTTCCACCAACGCGATGCGCAAATAGCCTTCGCCGTATTCGCCGAAGCCGATCCCGGGCGCGACGGCGACTTTGGCTTCCTTCATCAACAGCTTGGCGAATTCGTTCGATCCGATATGCGCGAATGCCGGCGGCAACGGCACCCAGGCGAACATCGATGCCGCCGGGCTCGGCACATCCCAGCCGGCGCCGCGCAAGCCCTTGATCAGGACATCGCGGCGCTCGCGATACAACTGGCGCAGCTCTTCGACGCAATCCTGCGGGCCGTTCAACGCCGCCGCCGCGGCAACCTGGATCGGCGTAAACGCACCGTAGTCGACATAAGATTTCACATGCGTCAGCGCGCCGACAAGGCGCCGATTGCCCACCGCATATCCCATGCGCCAGCCGGCCATCGAATAGGTCTTGCTGAACGATTGAATTTCGATCGCCACGTCCTTGGCGCCCGGTACTTGGAGAATCGACGGCGTCGGCGTGTCGCCGAAATAAATCTCGGCATAGGCCAAGTCCGAAATCACATATATGCCCGCGGATTTCGCGAAATCGACGACTTTCTTGTAGAAATCGAGGCCGACGACGCGCGCGGTCGGGTTCGACGGAAAGCTCACGACAACGGCCAGCGGCTTCGGCACGGAATGACGCACGGCGCGCTCGATATCTTTCAGGAAATCGGCTTCGCTATTTTCAATATTGAATGGAATATGCCGAATGGCCGCGCCGGCGATGATGAAGGCGTAGGTGTGAATCGGATAGGTCGGATTCGGGACCAATATGATGTCGCCCGGCTCGGTGATCGCCTGGGCCAGATTGACGAGCCCCTCTTTCGAACCCAGCGTGACGCAGACTTCGGTTTCCGAACTCAGGTCGACGTCGAAGCGGCGGCCGTAATAGGCGGCGATCGCCTTGCGCAAGCCGGGAATGCCACGCGACGCCGAATAGCGATGCGTCCGTGGATTCTGGACCGCCTCGGTCAGCTTGTCGACAATGTGCCGCGGCGTCGGCGTGTCAGGATTGCCCATGCCGAGATCGATAATGTCTTCGCCGCGGGCGCGCGCCTTGGCCTTCATGCCGTTGACCTCGGCGAAAAGGTAGGGCGGCAGGCGCTTTATTCGAAAGAACTCGGAGGACATCGCGACGCTCGAAAATTAACGCGGACGTGTCGCGGTCCGCGCGCCTGTCAGCGCCAAGTCGACCCGGCTGGCATCGACCCTGCCGTCTCCGACACCGGCGCGAATTTGCGCCCGGTCGACGCCGAGGTTGATCAGCCCGTTGACGATCGTATTCGTGCGCGCTTGAGCATTGGCCCGCCGCGCCGCATCGTCGCCCTCCGCTCGGGCGCCGTGCCCGACGACAACGATGACGCCGCCAAGCTGGCGCTGCAAATTGGCGGCTCGGACAATCAACACGCCGCTGCCCTCCGGCAAAGTTGTCGCGTTGCGCTGGAACACGATGGAACCGATGCCGCCGCCGGGGGCGAGAACCGTCGCGGGTTGGCCCGCCGTGGCGCCCGGCGGCCGTGCCGCGCGCGGATCGATCACCGTCGGCCGCGTATCGCCCGAATCGAAATTCGTCGTGCGCTCTTCCGTCGCGACCGGACCCGCGACATGACGCGCATTGGCGCGATCCGCCAGCAAACCTTCTTCCAGGGCGAGCCTTTGCCGCGTCGTCCCGGCATCGGGCGGCTTGTTCGGCACGCTTGCAAGGTTGGGAGATTCGGCGCTTTTCGCCGCTTCGTCCTTGTCGCTTTCGAGGCCGGTTACATCCCGCAACCAGCTGCAACCCGATACCAAGGAGAGGACGGCGACTGCCATCGCCGCGGCGCCCAAGCCACGCATTCGAATTCCGAGCATCCCGCTAACTCCTAGTTTGGCGGGCCGGAAAAGCGGCTCCGCCATGCAACGCCCAAGTGCCGATTCGCCAAAACAACGAGCCGGCAGTCTTTTACCGAGAATACAGAAATTTATAGTGCATTTCGCAGTTGCGAGATATCCTGCCGCAAAGTGCTTGCCGTGTCTTATAGAGGAAGAGCCAATGGCCGATCAACAAGCGAGCGCCACAAATGGCGGCGCAACTATGTCAATGAACGAACTCGCCGCGCTCGCCGAACGCACGCGCAAAGTCATGGTAGGCTACCTCGCCCGGCAAGCTGCGGAGTCCGCCGCCCAACCCGATCCGCTCAATATGGCCGGCGCTTTCGCCCAAATGACCGCCCATCTTGTCCAGAACCCGCACAAACTCTGGGAGATGCAAGCGGCATTCTGGCAGGACTATGCCAAGCTATGGCAGGGCTCGCTGCAGCGCTGGTTCGGCCAGGAGACGACGCCGCACATCGAACCGGCGGCTGACGACCGCCGTTTCAAAGACAAAAGCTGGTCCGAGCACGCGGCCTTCGATTTCATCAAGCAGAGCTACCTGCTGACCGCCAAATACATCCAGTCGGCGGCGCAATCGACCGACATGCTCGAGGGCCAATCGGCCAAGAAAGTCGAATTCTACACCAAGCAATTCGTCGATGCGATGGCGCCGTCGAATTTCGCTCTCACCAATCCCGAAGTGATCCGCGCGACGCTCGACAGCAAGGGCGAGAATTTGGTCCGCGGCCTCACCAATTTGCTCGACGACTTGGAGCGCGGCAAAGGCCGCCTCACGATTCGCATGACCGACGAATCCGCGTTCGAAGTCGGCCGCAACGTCGCGACATCGCCCGGCAAGGTCGTGCATCAAACCGACCTCATGCAGCTCGTCCAATATGCGCCGACAACCGAGACCGTGGCGCGGCGGCCTTTGCTCATCGTCCCGCCCTGGATCAACAAGTTCTACATTCTCGATCTGCGTGAGAAGAATTCCTTCGTGCGCTGGGCGACTGCCCAAGGCCAAACGGTGTTCATGGTGTCGTGGGTGAACCCCGACGAACGCCTGGCTGGAAAAACTTTCGAAGACTACCTGGCGGAAGGCATCTTGGGCGCGCTCGACGCGATCGAAAAAGCGACCGGCGAGCGCGAAATCAACATCGTCGGCTACTGCCTCGGCGGCACCTTGACCGCCGCCGCCCTCGCCTATCTCGCGGCCAAGGGCGACGACCGCGTCAAGAGCGCCACGTTCCTGACCACGCTGGTCGATTTCAAGGAAGCGGGCGACCTGACCGTTTTCATCGACGAGGAACAGCTCAAGAGCCTCGAAGCCCGCATGGCGAAAAAAGGCTACCTCGAAGGCGCCGACATGGCGACGACGTTCAATATGCTGCGCGCCAACGATCTGATCTGGTCCTTCGTCGTGCACAACTATCTTCTCGGCAAGGCGCCCTTCCCCTTCGACCTGCTTTATTGGAATTCCGACGCCACGCGCATGCCGGCCGCGATGCATGGCTTTTATCTGCGCAAGATGTACCAGGAAAACCTGCTTGTGCGGCCCGGCGCGATCACTCTCAAGAATGTCCCGATCGATCTCGGCAGGATCGCGATTCCGGTTTTCATCCTATCGACGCGCGAGGATCACATCGCGCCGTGGAAAGCGACCTACGCCGCGACGCAGCTCTATTCCGGCCCGGTCAGTTTCATCCTGTCCGGCTCCGGACACATTGCCGGCGTGGTCAATCCGGAGGGCTCGGACAAATACGGATATTGGGATAGCGATGAAACCGCCTATCCAAAATCGCCCGACAAGTGGCTGGCCGCCGCGAAATTCCACGACGGTTCCTGGTGGCCGGCATGGCGGCAATGGCTGGCCCGCCAATCCGGCGGCACGATGCCGGCGCGCAAGCCCGGCGCTGGCAAGCTCAAGGCGATCGAAGACGCGCCGGGCAGCTATGTCAAGACGAAGTCCGCCACGTAGCCGCGCCGCCTAATCGGTCCACATCGGCTTCTTTGCTTCGGCCGCGGCCTCACCCGGCGAAACGCCGATATCGGCCAGCAAACGTTCGTCGAGCTCGCTCAACGCATCGCGTTGCCGCGCGCGGTCGAGCCATCGGAGAATGACGCGCCACAGCCGCAGCGGCGCCGACGCGGCGCGCGGCGGGAGACAATCGGAGACGACAAACTCAGTCATCATATTTCTCATGGCAGATCGGCCTGCGGCGCGGGTTATTGCAACAGAATCGGACTTGAACAAGCGATCCTTTCTCGCCATGATTTGAGAAATTTTAAGGCCTGCCATGCCGCGCCGCCTGCCCTCGCTCAACGCCTTGCGCGCCTTCGAGGCCGCCGCCCGCCATATGAGCCTGACCAAGGCGGCGGACGAGCTGCATGTCACGCCGGGTGCCGTCAGCCATCAGATCAAATCGCTCGAAGCGCAGCTCGGCGCCCGGCTGTTCCGCCGCACGGCGCGCGGCCTCGCCTTCACCGATACCGGCCGCGACTATCTCCCGGTCGTCCGCGAATCGTTCGATCGCCTCACCGCCGGCACCGAGGCACTGTTCGGCAAGAACCGATCCGGCATGCTGACCGTCAGCGTATCGCATAATTTCGCGACCAAGTGGCTAGTCCACCGGCTTGGCCGGTTCAACGCCGCGCATCCCGATATCGACCTTCGTATCGCGGCCATGGCCGAGCATATCGATTTTACGCAAGGCGACGTCGATCTCGCGGTCCGCCATGGCGATGGCAATTGGCCGGGCTTGGCCGTCACCCGCCTGATCGACGAGCAAACCGTGCCGCTCTGCAGCCCTTCCTTGACGCGCGGCAAGAAGCCGTTGCGCCGCCCGGCCGATCTGCGCCAGCACGCGCTGCTGCACAATCCCGGACCGGTTGATTGGCGACACTGGGCGGAAGCGGCCGGCATCGGCGAGTTCGACACGCGGCGCGGACCGCGCTTCGATCAAACAAGCCTCGCAATCGAAGCCGCGGTCGATGGGCTCGGCGTCGTACTGGCGCGAACCGCGCTCGCCGCGCACGACATCGTCGGCGGGCGCCTGGTACAGCCGTTCGGGCCGGCATTGCCGGCAAGTTTTGCCTACTACATCGTATGCCCGGCGCCGGCGGCTGGTCGTCCGATGATCAAAGCTTTTCGCGAGTGGCTTATCGCCGAAGCGACCGAGGACGCTAAGAAACTCGCCAAGCTCGGCATCGGCCGCAAGTCTTGAGGCAAGGCCGCCGTATGCCCTAGTTCGTCGGCGCGGCGAACATCATTTTGTGGACAATCAAATCCTGCCGCGGCTGCGCGAGCCGAATTTTGAGCGCCCACTCGCCATGCATGTCGAGCACGATGCGGAAGCGATACTCGCCCGGCGCGCCGGTCGCTTCGGCTTTCACCGGTTTGACGTTGTGCGCGAGCGGCATTGACGGCATGTCGGCGCCAACGACGACGGCGGCGCCCTGGATCGGCACGCCCGAGTTGCGCCCGGTGAGCTTGAGCGTGCAATCGTAGGTCAATTTCTCAACTGCGCTGCAATTGACGATCGCCGCCATGCGATCGTCGGCATGCGCCGAAAAGCCGGCGGCCCAAATGCCGCCGACAGCCAGCGATAGCGCTATTCGTCGAATACCGATCATGACCTTCCCTCGGACTTGATACCCATATAAGCCTCGCGCAATCCGGGATCGCGGGCAAGTAACGAAGCCGCGCCTTGCTTCACGATCCGGCCGCTTTCGATCACGTAGGCGCGATCCGCAAGGGCAAGAGCCCGCGCCACGTTCTGCTCGACCAGCAGGGTCGTAGTTCCCTCCGACTTGAAGCCCGCAATGATGGCCCACACCTCATCGGCAAAACGCGGCGACAGGCCGAGCGCAGGCTCATCGAGCAGCATCAGCCGCGGCCGCGCCATGAGCCCGCGCGCCAAAGCCAGCATCTGCGCCTGTCCGCCGGAAAGACTGGCACCCACGTCGTCGAGCCGCCCCGCCAGCATCGGGAATTGCTTGAGCACGCGATCGAATGTCGCCGCCAGCGCTTCCGTTTCCAGCCGCGCATAGGCGCCCAGCCGCAAATTTTCGCGCACCGATAGCGTGCCGACAATGAGCCGGCCCTCGGGCACATAGGCGATGCCGAGAGGTAGAATGCGGTGCGCCGGCCAATTCGTGATGGCCTTACCTTCGAACCGAATCGCGCCGCTCGATGATCTTTCGATGCCGGCGATGGCCTTCAACAGCGAGCTCTTGCCGGCACCGTTCGCGCCGACAAGGGCCACGACTTCGCCGGCTTCGACCCGCAGCGTCACATCTTGCAACGCGCGAATGCCGCCATAGGCCAGCGACAGATTGGCGACTTCAAGCATCGGCCGCCGTGCCGCGCCCAAGATAGACTTCGATAACGCCCGGATCCTTCAGCACCTCCGACGGGCTGCCTTCCGCGATCTTGCGGCCGAAATCCAGGACCGCGACGCGCTGACATAATTGTGCGACAAGATCGAGCTTGTGCTCGACGAGGAGCAGCGTCACGTCGGCGGGGACAAGAGCGCGAATGATCTCCGCCATGTCGGCGGTTTCGGCCGGGGTCATTCCGCCCGCCGGCTCGTCCAACAGCAGAAGCCGCGGCTCGCGCGCCAAGGCGCGGGCGAGTTCGAGACGCCGTTGCTGCGCGAGCGGCAGCTCGCCCGCAAGTCGATCGGCCGTGGCCGCCAAACCCAGACGGTCCAGCAAATCGGCGATCCGCGTTCGCCGCCGTCGCTCGATGTCGCTGTTGCGCCGGAGCAACGACGCATCGGACATTGCGTGCTGGCCCACCCAAGCGTTCTCGAAAACAGTCATGTGCGGCACAAGGCGCAAATTTTGAAACGTGCGCGCAATGCCCGCGCGGGCAAATTCCTCCATTGGCCGCGACGACAGCCGCTCGCCATTGAAATGAATGGCCCCATGCGCCGGCGGATAGATGCCCGAAATCAGATTGAGCACACTTGTCTTGCCCGATCCGTTCGGCCCGATGAGGGCAAATCGCGCGCCGTTGGGCACGGCGAGGTCGAGATCGGCAACGGCCTCGACCGCGCCGAATCGCAGAGCCAAGCTTTCAAGCTTGAGCATCGTGCCGCCGGCCGGAGAAATAATGCCGGCCGCGCCAGCGCCGAACGAGCCAGCGCACGCGCCGCTCGTCGAGCACGCCGCGCGGCATGACGATCAGCATGAGCGCCACCAAGCCGCCGAATACGATCATGCGATAGCCTTGAAAGATCCGGATCGATTCGAGCAAACCGATATCGATGAGCACGCCCAATAGCGGGCCGAGCGCCGTGCCGAGGCCGCCCATCAGCCCATAGGCCAAGCTATGCACGCCCAGCATGACGTTGAACAATTTCGGCTCGATGTAGGTCGTCAAATGCGCATATAGGCAACCGCCGACACCGGCGATGGCGCCGGCGGCCGCGGCGGTCACGATCTTGACGCGGACCACCCGGATGCCCTGGGACGCAGCCAGAAGCGGGTCGGCGCCGACCAGACGCAGAATCGAGCCGAGCCGGCCGCGCTCGACAACGAAAAACGCCGCCAGAATTGCGCCCAGCAGCGCGAAAATCAGGACCATATAGGCCACAGGCGAGATGTTGCGCTCAAGCACATAGCGAATTTCGCCAAATCCATCAGGACCGTTCGGCCCCACCATCGCGCCGCGAATTTCGGCCTGATACGTCCAGACCTCGAAGACCAGTCGGATCAACTCGGCAAAGGCCAACGTCGCGATGGCAAAATAGAGGCCGCGGACCCGCAAAGTTGCCAAGCCGACAAGGCCGGCGGCGAGGCCGGAGATCGCGGCGCCAAAGAACATGGCGGCGCCGAGATCGAGACCCCAAAGCGTCGTCGCGATTCCGGACATGTAGGCGCCGATCGCGAAAAACGCCTGCTGGCCGAACGAAATCTCCCCGGTGATCAGCAAGAGATAAGCCGACAGCGCCAGGAACGACATCATCCCGATATTCGACAGCACGGCGACGAGATAGTCGTTCATCGCGCCCTCAAACGCGCTTGAGCGATGCGGCTTCGCGCTCGGCGAAGCCCTGCGCCAAGAGGCCGCCGGGGCGCAGTATGAGCAACACGAAAAGCACGCCGTAGGACGCGAATTCCTTATGCGCGGCGCCGAAATATTGCTGCGCCAAAGTTTCGATCGTCCCCAAGACCACGCCGCCGAGCACGGCGCCGCGCAACGATCCCATGCCGCCGATCATCATGGCGATAAGGCCCTTGAGCGTCAGCGCCATCCCGGAATGGAGCGTCACTTGCTCCTCGGTGGCCGCGATGAGAAATCCGGCTACGCCGCCGATCGCGGAGGCAAGGACGAACGCCGAAAACGCGACCCGCTCGACCGCCACGCCCATGGCGCGCGCCGCCGCCGGATTTTCGGTGACCGCGCGTACAGCGAGGCCGTAGCGCGTGCGGTGCAGGCCGACTTCGACGGCGATCGCCAGGATCGCCGCCAGGAAGAACATGGCGAGGTATTCGGCGCGCAATTGAAACGGCCCCAGCTCGATCATCGAGCGCTCGACGAGCGGCGGAAAACCGTAAGTCCGGTTGGGAAACAACAGGGCCAGCACCTCCTCGATCTGCATCCAGACCGCGAAGCTCGACACCATTGAGGCGATCGCAGCACCCCGGCGCACCGCCCAAAAACACACGCGTTCCACGTAAATTCCCGCGAGCACCGCGGCGCCGATCGTCGCCAACGCCACCGCCCAGCCGCCGAGCTTGAATTGGCCGAAGACCGCGGCGCCGGCAAAAGCGCCGAACAAGACGGAGGAGCCGTAGGCGAGATTGATGCGCCGGAGCACGCCGAAGACGAGCGTGAACCCCAGGGCCAACAGCGCATAGGCCGAGCCGGCCATGGCGCCGTCGAGCGCCGCCTGAACGAAGGCGATCATCGGCGGCGCGCGGAAGGCGCGGCCGCGCCGGACGGCGCGGCACTAGCCGCGCTTGGAGCCGAGATAGGCGCGCTGGATGACCTCGTCTTCGGCGAGCTCTCCGGGCGTGCCGCTGAACGTGATCTGTCCCTGCTCAAGAAGATAGAATTGGTGGGCCACTTCGAGCGCCTTGTGGGCGTTTTGCTCGACGAGGAAGATGGTGACGCCTTCGCGATTGAGATCGCGCACAATGTTGAAAATCTCCTCGACGATGAAGGGCGCCAAACCGAGCGACGGCTCGTCCATCATGAGCAGTTTCGGCCGGCACATCAACGCGCGGGCCACGGCGAGCATTTGCTGCTCGCCGCCCGAAAGCGTGCCCGCGAGCTGGTCGCGCCTTTCGCTCAGACGCGGGAAACGCTTGAACATACGGTCGACGTCCTCGGCCACCGCCGCCGCCTCGCGCGCCAGGCGGAGATAGGCGCCGGCCCGGATGTTGTCGACCACGGTCATGTCCGGAAAGACCAGCCGGTTCTCGGGCACGAGCGCGACGCCGGCTTCGACGATCTGCCGCGGATCGGCGCCGGCCATTTCGCGCCCATCGACTTTGATCGAACCGCCGCGCTTCGGCTTGAGGATGCCGGCGATGGTGAACATGAGCGTCGTCTTGCCGGCGCCGTTGGGGCCGAGCAGGCAGGTGATTTTCCCCGATTCGATACCGAGGCTGACGCCGCGCAGCGCCTGAATGTTGCCGTAGGTGGTGACGATGCCGGCGATTTCGAGCATGCGTCAGGCCGCCTTGGGCGTGCCGAGATAGGCTTCGCGCACCGCCCGATCGGCCCGGATTTCGGCGGGCGTTCCTTCGGCGATTTTGCGGCCAAAATTCAACACGGCGATGCGCTCGGTGACGCCCATGACCAGTTCCATCACGTGCTCGACCAGGAAGATCGTGACGCCATCGGCGCGCATCGCGCCAATGCGGACCGCCAGTTGCCCAATCTCCTCGTGGTTCATGCCGGCCGCCGGTTCGTCGAGCAGGAGCAATTTCGGCTCGGTCGCAAGCGCCCGGGCAAGTTCGAGCCGGCGCTGCTCGCCGAAGGCGAGATTGCCGGCAAGCAGATCGCGTTTCGCGGCCAAGCCCGAAAATTCGAGCAGTTTTTCCATTTCGGCGCGGGCCTGCGTGGCGCTGCCCATCCAGCGTCCGACCAGGCTGCGGCGCCGCCGCTCCTGCTGCGAATTGCGCGCCACCCACAGGTTTTGCCAAACCGACAATCCGCCGAAGAGACGGATGTTCTGAAACGTGCGCGCGAGCCCGAGTGCGACGCATTCATGGGGTTTCGCTTCCGTGATGTTCCGGCCGGCAAAAGTCACGGTCCCCGCGGTCGCCGGAAACAGACCGCAGATCAAGTTGATCGTCGTGCTCTTGCCCGAGCCGTTGGGGCCGATCAGGCCGAATATTTCGCCGGCGCGCACCGTGAGGTCGAGCGCGTCGACGGCGCGCACGCCGCCGAAATGCTTGGACAGGCCCGCCAGCTCAAGCACGGTGCTTGCTCCGGCCGCCGAACAACCCGCGCAGCAGCAGAAGCGACCGCGCATCGAGCAGGCCGCTCGGTTTCAGATTCATCGCGAGCAGGATCAGCAGGCCGAAGAGAAGATTGCGCAGATCGTCGCCGATCACGCGCGACAAGCCCTGGATCAAGATGCCTTGAATAAAAACGACGGCGATGAGCGTGCCGAACACGTTCGAAAGACCGCCCAGAATCGGATATGCGATCGCGAAAGTCGCCAGCAGGATATTGAATTGGCTGTGCTCGATGTGGGTCGTGTAGTGCGCGAACAGCCCGCCGCCGATGCCGGCGATGACGCCGCCGATCGCGAAGGCCGAAACCTTGACCGCCGTCAGGTTGATGCCGACGCTCTGCGCCGCGGTCTCGTCCTCGCCCACCGCGCGCAGCACCGTTCCAATGCGCGAACGATCCATCCACCACAACAGCGCCATGACGGCGGCGACAAAGCCCCAAATGAAGAGCGCGACCTGCCAGGTCTGCCAGCCGTTCTCGAGAAACCAGCGAATCTGCTTGAAACCTTCGGCGCCGACCGGTCCGACCCGGATGTCGTCGCGCACCACCTCGTACTTGAAGTTGAAGAAAAACAGCCGCACGAACTCGCCGAAGGCCGTTGTCGCCACCACCAACATAAGGCCCTTGAAGCGCAGCGCGGGAAAGCCGGTCAACGCCGCGACGACGCCGCCAAGTACGCCGCCGGCCAGGATCGCGGGAAAGACATGCAGCCCGAGGACGGTCGTGAACATCGACGCGGTGTAGGCCCCGATCGCCAGGAACGCGGCCTGCGCCAAGGTCACTTGGCCGGTCTGCAGCACGACATAGGCCGAGAGACCTAGCAGTGTGTGTACGCCGATCGTCTGCAGCAGTCCGTAATAGAAATCCATCGCGCGCTCGCCCGTCAGTCGCGGACGTTGACGCGCCCGAACAGGCCTTTCGGGCGGAACACGAGAAACGCGAAGAGCAACGCCATGACCAGCATGTCGCGCCAGTGAACGTCGGTCAGCCGTTCGAAAAATTGCTCCGCCGCGCCGACGAGCAATCCGGCGACAATGGCGCCCGGTATGCTGCCGAGGCCGCCGATTACCGTGACGATCAGACCCTTCACGGTGAGCGGAATCGTGAGCAGCGGCGAGAGCTGACCCGCCGTCGAGCCGACCAAGGCGCCGGCCAATCCGCCCAGCACACCGGCGATGGCGAAGGTGAGCGCGTTGGTCCGTTCGATGGAAATGCCGCACAACTGGGCCGCGACTGGGCGTTGTGCCACGGCCCGCGTCGCGATGCCAAGCCGGGTGCGATAGAGCAGGTATAGCAGCCCCAGCATCGCCAGCACGCCGATGCCGAAGATCGCGACATAGGCCGCGCGAATCTGCAGCCCGGCCAAATCCCAGTTCACGCCAAATAGAATCTCGACATAGTCCTGGCCCTTTCCGTCCGAGGCATGAACCACGACTTCATCAAGGAAAATCAGCATGCCGACGGTCGCCATCAGTGTCGCCAGCGGATTCTTGAGCGGTATGAAACGAAAGCAGGCGAAATAAACGAGATAGCCGATGGCGCCCGACGCCAGCGCCGCCGCCGCCATGACGACGGGGATCGGTAAGTCGAATTTTCGCCAAATGACCAGGCTGACATAGGCCGCAGCAACGGCGGCGGCGGCATAAGCCAGATTGATCTTGTGCATGACGCCGAAGATCAACGCGAAGCCGATGCCGATCAGCGAGTAAGTCGTGCCGATCAGCAGACCATCGACGATCGCTTGAATATATTGCATCGAATTAGATACCGCGCGGCCGCGGACGACGCCAGGCCGCCATTGCAAAAAACGGCGGGCGGGCCGCTTTGCGCCGCGCCCGCCCGCCGCTCATTGTCCGCGACTACTGAGATTTCGACGGATCGTGCAGCACCGTCCATTTGCCATTCTTTGCCTGAACGAACAAATACGGCTTGATCGCCTCGCGTTCGTCGGTCCGCTTGTTGACGCCGAGCAGGCCCTTGGTTTCCTTCAGGGCCGCCAAGCCATCGCGGATCTTGCGGCGATCGGCTTGCACCGTATCCGCCTTCGCGTCGATGCCGACGGCTTCGATCACGTCCTTCAGGATCATGATGTTTTCCCACATCGCGGCGCTGTGCAGGTCGGCGCTGCCTTTGTATTTGGGACTGGCGACGAGCGCGGCGACGCGCTGCGCTTCCGCATTGACCGGCGCGAAGCTGGTGGGAATGATGATCCCATCTGCCTGTTTCGCGCAGCCTTCCATGGTTTCCATGGACGACGACGAGGTGAGGCCGACAAGCATCTTCGGCTTGAAGCCCTGGCGCGCCATCTCTTTCATGAAGCCGCAGCCCGAGAACGGATGCGCCGAAATCGCCACGATGTCGGGGTTCTTGGCCTTCATGTCGCGGACCTGCGTCGTGAACGCCGTGTCGTTCAGCAGCCACTTCGATTCGCCGACGATCTCATAGCCGTGCTTGGGCGCGGTCGGCTTCATCACCGCCGTCCACAGCGCGTTCGAATGCGCGAAATCGCTTTCGACGCCGCCCCAGACGGTTTTCAGCTCGGGCTTCTGGGCGCGCAAATATTTGAACAACGCATCGTACATCGATGCTTCGCTCGGCACGTTGCGGAAGGACCATTCCGAGAGCTTGGCCAGGCCGCCCTTGATCGCAACGTCGGTGAAGATCGGGAATTGCAGGCCGGAATCGCTCGCATCGCCGACTTTCTTCTGCAGAATGCCGAACAGCGGCTCGGCGACATTGGAGCAGCTCGGCCCGACGGCGATCAGCCAATCGCCCGAGGCGATGCGGCGAACGACGTTGATGCCGGCCTCGGCCTCGCAGCGGTCGTCGTGATAGGCCACCGCCAACTTCGCCTTGGTTCCGTCCTTGAGCTTGATGCCGCCCTTGGCGTTGATTTCGTCGGCCGCCGCTTTCATGACGGCTTCGGCATTGACGCCGAAGGAACGGACGGCGCCGGTCTGCGCACCGAAGCCCGCGATCTTGACCGTGCGCTCCTGCGCCACCGCCGGCACGGCGCCGAGCCCCATCACCGCGATGACGGCGACGCCGATCATCAAAATGGATTTTTTCATGTGGTTTCTCCCTAGCGATGCCGCCATTTCCGGCGGGACACCATGTCCGATCGGCCGCGGCATCATTCACAAATATCCTCTTTGACCCTAGTTCGGCGGCCGAGGCCCGTCAACGCGTTCACCGGGACGCCGTTTCGCATTCGTGCGGCGTTGGGCATAATATGAAAATCCACAGGCGCCGCCCGCTCCCAACGGGCGGAAGGAGACGAACATGCTGAAAAGCCTTGCCCAAGTCACCACGGAGGCGGCGCGGCGCTTCGAAAGCAAGACGGCGCTCGTATTCGAAGGCCGCTGGTTCAGCTTCGCGGAGATCGACGGGCTGGCCTGTCGCCTGGCGAGCGTGCTGACCGGACTCGGCATCAAGCCCGGCGACCGGGTTACGCTCTACTCGCAGAATTGCTGGGAGTGGATCGTTTCCTATTTCGGCATCCTCAAGACCGGCGCCGTCGTCAATCCGATCAACGTGATGCTGACGCCGGCCGAGGTGGGTTACGTCGCGCGCGATTGCGGCGCGCGCGCCATCCTGGCTTCGAGCGACAAGGGCCCGGCCTTGCTCGACATAAAGAAAGAGACTCCGCTCGAGCATATCTTGCTGTTCGGCGACAATATCGGGGCCGGCGCGGTCTCGTTCGAAGAGGCGCTCAGCCGCGGGCGCGAAAGCTACGCTTCGCCCGACATCGCACCGGATGTCCTGTCCACGATCTGCTACACGTCCGGCACGACCGGCCATCCGAAAGGCGCGATGCTCTCGCATCGCAACGTGCTGATGAACACGGCACTGACCGCCGTCATGCACCGCCGAACCGACCAGGATCGCGTCGTCACCGCGCTGCCCTGCGCCCATGTCTACGGCAACGTCGTCATGAATGGCTGCTTTTTGTATGGCGGAACGCTGGCGCTCATCCGGCGCTTCGAAGAGCGCGCCGTTCTCGATGCGATCCAGGAGCATCGCGCAACAATGTTCGACGGCGTTCCAACCGCCTATATGATGCTCCTCGCACACCCCGAACTCGGCGCCTACGATCTCGGTTCGCTCACGCGCTGCACCGTCGGCGGTCAGACCATGCCCGTCGCCAAAGGCGAGGAGGTCGAGGCCCGCTTCGGATGCCCGCTGCTCGATCTCTGGGGCATGACCGAATTGGCCGGCGTTGGAACCACCCATGCCTGGTATGGCGAAAACCGCCTCGGCTCGATCGGCGTCGCCTTGCCCTACGTCGGCGTTCGCATCGCCGACGTCGACGATGGCGCCAAAACCCTGGCGCCGGGCGAGGCCGGCGAGTTGATGGTCAAGGGTCCGATCGTGATGCAGGGCTATTTCGGCAACGAAAAGGCGACGCGGGAAACGATCGAGCCCGACGGCTGGCTGCACACCGGCGACGTGGCCAAGATGGACGAACAAGGCTACGTCTACGTGGTCGATCGCAAGAAGGACATGATCATCACCGGCGGCTTCAACGTCTATCCTGCCGAGATCGAGCGGGTCCTGGCGGCGCATCCCGCTGTCGCGATGTCGGCCGTCGGCCGCGTGCCCGATGCGGTCAAAGGCGAGCTGGCGAAAGCCTATGTCGTGCTGAAGCCCGGTGCGCAGACCACAGAGCAGGAGATCATCGATTTCTGCCGGCGCGATCTCGCGGCCTACAAAGTTCCGCGCGCCGTTCGCTTCGTCGCCGCGCTGCCGACCACGAGCACCGGCAAGATCATGCGGCGCGAGCTTGGCTCGCTCGACAAGGCGAGCGGCTCCGCCCAACCCTAAGCGCGCTTGAATTCCGCCCGCATGGCGTGCAGGGCGGCCAGGATTGTCTCAAGATCGCGCGTCGCGCTGCCGTCCGGTTGATGTTTGTCCGCCGTGATCGTTGCAAGCGCGCCCGGCAATGGCACATCGCCGATCTCGGCAATCGCATCGGGCATCGCCAAAGCTTGTTTCGAGCCACGGCCCCGCAGGCGCCGTTGCACGCCCTTGACGGTCAAACCTTCCTCGTACAGCCAACCGCGAATTTTCCGCAGCAAATCGACATCTTCCGGCCGATAGTAGCGGCGCCCGCCACCGCGTTTCATCGGGCGAAGCTGCGGGAATCGCGACTCCCAAAATCGCAGGACATGTTGCGGCACGCCGAGCTCGGTTGCGACCTCGCTGATCGTGCGGTAGGCGCTTGGCCCTTTGTCGCTCGCCAAAGCGTCGGTTTCAACGGCAGCGTTGTCGGCTTTGCGAAGGGTTTCGATCACGGATCTGCGACTCTCAGCCCGGGGTCTTCGGCGGCGCCGGTTGGCGCGGCCGATTCAAATGCGATTTCAGCAAATTCGAAGCCCGGAAAACGAGGACGCGGCGCGGCATGATGGGAACCTCCTGGCCGGTCTTGGGATTGCGGCCAATTCGCAATCCCTTTTGCCGAACCATAAAGCTGCCAAATGACGAAAGTTTGACCGAGTCGCCGCGAATCAAGGAATCGACGACTTCATCAAGGACCTGCTCGACCAGCTTCGCGGACTCGCTTCGTGACAACCCAACGGTCTGGTAGACCGCATCGCCCAGATCGGCGCGAGTTACCGTCTTAGCAGCCATTCGTTTCTCCCCTTAGGCGGCGTCCGAAAAGACGCAGCCGAAGCTAGCCTTTGCGCCACGCTTTCGTCAACACAATCAATCGATTGCGGCACTCGATATCACCAGCGCACAACGCCCGAGCCCCACGACAAGCCGCCCCCCATCGCCTCGATGACGATGAGCTGGCCGCGTTTGATGCGGCCGTCACGAACACCTTGATCGAGCGCAAGGGGGATCGATGCCGCCGACGTGTTGGCGTGATCGCCGATGGTCAGGATTATTTTTTCCGGCGCCAGCCCGAGTTTCCGGGCCGTGCTGTCGATAATGCGCTTATTCGCCTGATGCGGCACAAACCAATCGACATCCTTGGCCGTGAGGCCATTGGCGGCGAGTGCTTCCAGCACCGTTTCGCTCAGCCTGGTGACGGCGTGCTTGAAGACTTCCGGACCATGCATGCGCACGTGGCCCGTTTCCTGTGTCGAAGACGGCCCGCCATCGACATAGAGCAAATCGTAGAGCCGCCCGTCGGAATGGATGTGCGTCGATAGGACCCCGCGCTGCGGCTCGGCGCCGTCGGCCGCCACGCGCTCCAGCACAACGGCGCCAGCGCCGTCGCCGAACAGGACGCACGTCGAACGGTCGTTCCAATCGAGCAGGCGGGTAAATGTTTCGGCACCGATCACAAGCGCATTTTCATGCTGGCCTATGGTGAGAAGCGCGTTTGCGATGCTCAACCCATAAACGAAGCCGGAGCAGACGGCTTGTACATCGAAGGCGGCGCCGCGGGTCATGCCGAGCGCCGATTGCACGCGCGTTGCCGTGGCCGGAAATGTCGAATCAGGCGTCGTTGTGGCCAAAACGATCAGGTCGAGTTTATCCGCCGAAATCCCGGCGCTGTCCAAGGCGCGCGCCGCCGCTTTGATCGCCAGGTGCGAAGTGAGTTCGCCCTCGGCCGCGACATGGCGTTGGCGAATGCCGGTACGTTCGACAATCCAGTTATCCGACGATTGGACCCGCTCGGCCAGTTCGACGTTGCTGACGATACGCTCGGGCAAATACGACCCGCAACCGGTAACGATGGCACGATAGGGCGCCCTAACTATCATCCCGTTGCGACCTTGGGCGGAGCCGCGGCGGGCGGCGGCGCATCGCCTTTCGCCGGCTCGGCATCGAGTCCTTTCGATGCTTTCTCGAATTCTCGCTTCATGTTGTCGATGAACCCATGCTTGATCATGTCCACCGCGACGCCGATCGCGGTCGCAAACCCCAGCGCGTCCGTGCCGCCGTGGCTTTTCACGACGATGCCGTTCAAGCCGAGAAACATTGCGCCGTTATAGTAGCGGGGATCGAGCCGGGCGCGCAGCTTGCGCAGCGCATGCCGCGCAAAAAGATAGCCGATCGCCGCCAGGATCGAACTGCGGAACGTCTGCTTCAAGAATTCGCTGATCAGGCGCGCGGTGCCTTCCGCCGTCTTGAGCGCGATGTTGCCGGTAAACCCGTCCGCGACGACGACATCGACCGTGCCCTTGGCGATATCGTCGCCCTCGACGAAGCCGTTGAACTTGAGCGGCCCGCTATTTTCGCGCAGCAAGTTCGCGGCGCGGCGCAGCTCCTCGTGCCCCTTGACATCCTCGGCGCCGACATTGAGCAAGCCAACCGACGGTTGCAACAAGCCCAGCACGGCGCGCGCGAACTGCTCGCCCATGATTGCGAACTGAACGAGATTTTCCGCCGTGCACTCCAGGTTGGCGCCAAGATCGAGCATGACGCTCTCGCCCTTCATGGTCGGAAAGAACGATGCCATCGCTGGGCGGTCGATGCCGGGCAGCGTGCGAAGCACGACCTTGGCCATTGCCATCAGCGCGCCGGTATTGCCGCCCGAAACGATGCCGACGGCGCGCCTATCCTTAACCGCGTCGATGGCAAGGCGCATGCTCGAATTGCGGCCGGTGCGCAGCGCGGCGCCGGGCTTTACGTCGTTGCCCACCGATTCGGCGGTGTGGACGACGGTCGAGATGCGCCGCAACTTCGGCATGCGCTTCAAGAACGGTGCCAGCTTCGCCTCGTTGCCGACGAGGATAAAATCTATGTTGGGAAAGCGCTTGCGGGCGATATTGGCCCCGCGCAACACGGCGCGCGGGGCGTGATCTCCGCCCATCGCGTCGAGAGCTATCGTCAGACGCTCCACCACGCTCTTTCGCAGCCTCCGGCCCCCGCCTCAGGCGCGGGCGTCACGCACCATCAGGATTGCTCGGCCTCAGCAGCATTGCGCCGCGCGACGATCTCGCGTCCGTCGTAATGGCCGCAAGCTTTGCACACGTGGTGCGGCAGCTTCCGTTCGCCGCAATTCGCGCACTCGATGGAGCCCACCGGCGTCAATGCGTGATGCGAGCGCCGCTTGTCGCGTCGCGATTTGGAAATTTTCTTTTTGGGAAGTGCCATGGCAAGACCTCAGCCGAAACATCGAACGGAATTCTAAATAAAGCAAAAGCGCCGCGGGTCAAATCCGCCACGGCGGCGCTGGCGCGCTTAATAACGAAATTCATTCGCGAAAACAATGATATTGCGCAGACACTGCCCTGCCTGCCCGTGCGTCTAGGGCACTTCGTCGGCGCCCGGAACGGACTGCGGCAATTTGGCCCCCGGCGCGCGTGGATATGGGTCCAGCGCCAAGGCCAATTGCTGGGCCACGGCCTCGCCGCAGTCGATTTCGGCCATGGTCGAGCGGCTCGGCATCGTCTTCAAGGGCCAAGGGATCGGCGATCGTGCCGTCGATCTCGGCCGCTTCGCCGTAAAACAATCTTATCGGCTGGTCGATGTCAGCCGGCACCGGATCCAGTGTGATGACGCAAGCTTGCCGCAACCGCGCAAAAAATCGGCCCGACAGCTCGATCAAGCCGTTATCGCCATGGTGCTGAATTGTGAGGGCCGCCGACAGCCGATCGAGGGAAACCAGCCCAAAACGCCTGGCAAGGGCCGCGCACTCCGCCGCGTTCGCTTCGATCGTTATTGCGTGCGCTGTGTGGCCCAAACGCGTGACATCGACGATGCGGCTAAATTCCGGCGGCGGCCGGTGACCGCGCGCCGTTTCCTCGGCCTTTCGTTCGCCGCCGCCGCGCAGGTTTCGGCCACGGCGCGTCATGGCCGCGCACCGGCGGCGCCCAACGGCCGAAAGCGAAATTCGCCGCTGGACACGAGCGCATCCGGCGCGTCGTCGAGCGCCGTTCGCTGACCGACGGCATATTCGGCGAGCCGCGCCGCCGCCGCGGCATCGCCGCTCGCGTTGTAGACATTGCGCAAAAACACGGCTTTGAGAGCGTTCGGACCTTCCGCGCCCGCCGCCTCATAGGCGCCGACGCGACCGTAATAGGCCTCGACCATCGCCCTGATGCGCTTCGGCAAGGACGGGTCGCTGACGCCCATTTCCCGGAGATTGCGATCGAAATCCCGGAACATCGTGTCGAAAAGCGCCTGGGCAACGCGTCCGCCGATCGGGCCGCAGCGGGCCAAGCGCCGGCACAGCAGGTGCACATGAAGCACCAGCATCTCGAAGCGGCCGTCCAGCGTGTCGGGCACATGGTGGTCGGCATATAGGGCATGCTGACGTGCTTGGGCGACGGCCTCGACATAGAGTTTGGTGGCGGCGGCAGGCGCTGCCGTGTCACCCTGGCCTAACCAGCTGCGAAGTTTCTCAAGCATTCCCATCGGCAACGATCGGTTCGAATTCTGCGCGTGGATTGACACTATCGTGGCTCAATGCGATTGTCCTGTCCTGTGGATGGCGCCGGCTTGCGTGCGGAATGCTTTTCGGCCTGCAGCCTGCACTGCGCCCTCTTATAGTCAATTTTGTATTGAACCCGATGCGCAACTGCCCATCCCGAAAATCTTATATCGGCCGCTCTCTCGCAGCCTTGGCGTTGGCCGCCGTCATCGCCGGGTGCAATCCGATCGTCGACAATCTCGGCAACCGGGCGCTAAAGGAAGATGTCGATCAGATCAAGATCGGCCAGTCGACGCGCAACGAAGTCCAGCGCCTGCTTGGGTCGCCCTCGAGCACGGCGGCACTCGATGAGAACATCTGGTACTACATAAGCGCCCGCCAAGAGCAATGGGCCTTCCTGAAGCCGGAACTCACCGAGCAGCAGGTCCTTATGGTGCGCTTCGACGCCGCCGGCATCGTTCGCGAAGTCAAGTCGATGGGACTGAACGATGCGCAACGCGTTGCCCATGTTTCGCGCACGACTCCAATCCGCGGCGGCGAGCCGGGCGTGTTGCGTTCGCTCTACGATACGTTGCTGCGCGGCCCGATTACCCGCCCGCAGGACCCAAAGAACAAGCCGCGCGGACCGGATTATTAGGCGCGTGGCACCCAAGGCCTCGGACGCAAGAAAACGGCCCCGGACTCGCGTCCGGGGCCGATTTCGCTCGTGCGGCCGGCGCTTCAGTGCGCGAGCACGGCCAGCAACAATAGCGCCACGATATTCGTGATTTTGATCATCGGATTGACGGCCGGACCCGCCGTGTCCTTGTAGGGATCGCCGACTGTGTCGCCGGTGACCGCCGCCTTGTGCGCGTCGCTTCCTTTGACGTGCTTGACGCCGGCGGCATCGACGAAGCCGTCTTCGAACGACTTCTTCGCATTGTCCCAAGCGCCGCCGCCTGCTGTCATCGAAATCGCAACGTAGATCCCGGTCACGATCACGCCAAGCAGCATGGCGCCCAGCGCGGCCAAGGCGTTGGCCTGCCCACCGATCCAATTGACTAAGAAATAGAGCGCGATCGGCGACAGCACGGGCAGCAGCGAGGGAATGATCATTTCCCGGATGGCGGCCTTGGTTAGCATGTCGACGGCGCGGCCATAGTCCGGCTTGGCCGTGCCCGCCATGATGCCCGGGATCTCCTTGAATTGCCGGCGCACTTCGATGACGACCGAGCCGGCGGCCCGGCCAACCGCCGTCATGCCCATTGCGCCGAACAAATACGGCAGCAAGCCGCCCAGCAGCAGCCCGACAACGACGAAGGGATTTTTCAAGCTGAAGTCGATCTCACCCACTTTCAAAATGCCCTGGGCCTTGAAGTGGTCGAGGTCCGACGTGTACGCGGCAAACAGAACGAGGGCGCCCAGGCCGGCCGAACCGATGGCATAACCCTTGGTTACGGCCTTGGTCGTGTTGCCGACGGCGTCAAGCGCATCGGTGTTCTTGCGCACGTCCTTGGGCAAACCGGCCATTTCCGCGATGCCGCCGGCATTGTCGGTCACCGGACCGTAGGCGTCGAGCGCGACAACGACGCCGGCCAGCGCCAGCATCGCCGTCGTCGCGATCGCGATACCGAACAAGCCCGCCAGCAGGTAACAGCCAATGATTCCGGCGCAAATGACCAACGCCGGCAACGCCGTTGCCTCCATGGAGACGGCCAAGCCTTGAATCACGTTGGTGCCATGGCCCGTGACCGAGGCTTGCGCGACCGAGCGCACCGGGCGATAGCCGATGCCGGTGTAGTATTCGGTGATCCAGATGATGAGGCCGGTCACCGTCAGGCCGATGATCGCACAAATGAAAAGCGACATGCCGGTGAAGCTCTGGGCACCCACCTTCAACGGCGTGCTGAAGCCGACCACCTGATTTGTAACGGGAATGAATACCAAGGCCGACAGGATCGCCGACGCGATGAAGCCCTTGTACATGGCCCACATGATCTTGTTGTCGGCGCCGAGGCGGACAAAATACATGCCGACGATCGAAGTGATAATGCAGGAGCCGCAGATGGCGAGCGGATAGGCCATCATCTTGAGCATCAGGGCCGGTTCGCCGGCGAAGAAGATCGAGGCCAGGACCATCGTCGCCACGGTCGTGACGGCATAGGTTTCGAACAGATCGGCCGCCATGCCCGCGCAATCGCCGACATTGTCGCCGACATTGTCGGCGATCACCGCCGGGTTGCGCGGATCGTCCTCGGGAATACCGGCTTCGACTTTGCCGACCAGATCGGCGCCGACATCGGCGCCCTTGGTGAAAATGCCGCCGCCGAGGCGGGCGAAGATCGAGATCAGCGACGCGCCGAAGCCGAGGGCCACGAGTGCATCGACGACTTCGCGTGGCTTGGCGCCGATATTCGGTAAAATGAGGTAGTAGCCGGCAACGCCGATCAGCGCCAATCCGGCCACCAGCATGCCGGTCACGGCGCCGGCCTTGAACGAGATATCGAGGCCCCGGGCAAGGCTTTCGGTCGCCGCCTGCGCGGTGCGGACATTGGCGCGCACCGAGACGTTCATCCCGATATAGCCCGCGGCGCCCGACAGCACGGCGCCGATGACAAAGCCCAGCGCCACTTTCCAGCCCAGCAGATAAAGCAGAATGAGCACCACGACCACGCCAACAATGGCAATGGTCCGATATTGCCGGTTGAGATAGGCGCGCGCGCCCTCTTGGATTGCCGCCGCGATTTCCTGCATGCGCGGCGTGCCGGCGCTCGCGGCCATCACAATGCGCCCCGTAACAACGCCGTAAAGCAGCGCAACAACGCCGCACAGCAGGGCGAAAATGGTGACTGACGTCATCTTTCTTGATCCTTGTTTGAATTTGCCGGAAAGCGCTGCCGCAGCGCGAGAGCGCCGGCGCGAGACCCCTCCCGAGCACCGGCACCCGTCCCCATGGCGGGCAGCTAGAAACCGGGCGGAACATACGCAAAGCGCTGATGCCGCGCAAGAAAAGCGTTTTCGGGCCGAGCTGCGGCAAATGCACGCCCGGGCGCGCCTTAACCTTCAGAAGTGCGTGTAGCCGCCGGCGCCAACCGCGACAGCGCGTCCGTCGCGATCGATAACCGTTACTCCGCTTCCCGGCGCGATTTGTCCGATCGCGGTCACTGGCAATGCCAGCGAGCGCGATACAGCGCGAATTTCGGCCTCGGCGCCCGGCGGTGCCGTGAACATGAGCTCGTAGTCATCGCCGCCGGTGACGCAGGCAATCAAGCAATCGGCGCCCGCGGCCCGTGCCGCTTCCGACAGCGGCACCGCGTCGAGTTCGATCGTTGCCGCGCAGCCTGACGCTCGGCAGATGTGGCCGAGATCGGCGACCAAGCCATCGGAAACGTCCATGGCGGCGCTCGCCAGCCCGCGCAACTTGCGGCCCAAAGCAACGCGCGGTTCCGGCAGGCGATAGCGGGCCGTCAAACGGGCCGCATCGGCGGGCGAAAGGCCGGCAAGCGCGCCGGTCAACACCCGCAGGCCCAACGCCGCGTCGCCGATCGTGCCGGACACATAGATCCGGTCGCCTGGGCGCGCGCCCGAACGGCGCAACGCGCTGGCCGCATCCGCTTCGACGTCGCCGAGCGCCGTAATCGAAATCGTCAGCGGTCCGGGCGTGCGCACTGTATCGCCGCCAAGCAGGGAAATGCCGAACTCCGCTTGGTCTTCGGCAAGACCGCGCGCGAAGGCGGCGATCCAAGTCTCGCTGACCCACTCCGCAATGGCGAAGACCAGGAGGTAGCCGATCGGCTCCGCGCCCATGGCCGCAAGATCCGACAAATTGACCCGCAGCGCTTTCTTGGCGATCAGATCCGGTGGATCGTCGGGCAAGAAATGGACGCCGCAGACCAAGGCATCGACCGTGAGGACTTGGTTGCGGCCGGAGCGCGGCGCCATGACCGCCGCGTCGTCGACAAGTCCGAGCGCGCCCGGATGGACGGCGAGCGGCGCAAAATAGCGCCGAATGATCTCGAATTCGCCCGGCAGCGGCGGAGCCGCGGCGGTCACGCCTTTTCCCCAGCCGCCGGCTCCCCAGGCGATGGGGGCGCGGCTTGTTTCTCGAGTTCGTCAGGCCGCAGCACGTGGGCAAGCTTGTCGAGCACGCTGTTGACGAAGCCGGGCTCCTTGCCTTCGTAGAAGGCATTGGCAACGTCGACATATTCGGTAATCGCGACGCGCGCCGGCGTCTCGGCGCGGGCGAACAACTCGAAGGCACCGGCACGCAGAATCGCGCGCAGAACGCGATCCATGCGCTCCAAAGTCCAGCCTTGCGCCAACGTAGTTCCAACCATGCGGTCGAGATCGACGCGATGCTCCGAGGCGCCGCGCACGATCGCGGTGAACAGCTCGCCATCGGCCTCGCCCAAACTCTCATCTTCCGCGGCATTGGCGGAGGCGCCCAAGCGATGGGCGACGAATTCGCGCAACACCCGGTCCGGCATCGTGCCGGTCAACTCGATTTGATAGAGCGCCTGGACCGCCGCCAGCCTTGCCGTACCGCGTCGCTGCGCCTTCGGCGAGCGATGGGCCGGGCGCGCTTTGCCTTGGCTCATGCGGTGCCGCTCATGCGGCGCGGCCGCCGCCGAGGAAGCGGCGCTTCAGCTCGACCATGCGCACGCATGCCAAGGCGGCATCGCCGCCTTTGTCGAGCAGCTTCGGATCCGCCCGGCGCAACGCCTGTTCGCGATTTTCGACAGTGAGGACGCCGAAGCCGATCGCGACATTGTGCTGGAGCGACAGGTCCATGAGTTCCGCGCGCGCATTCGCCGCAAACATAATCGTAGTGCGAGGTCTCGCCGCGAATGACGCAGCCGAGCGCGACGAAGCCGTCGTACATGTTGAGCGCGAATTTGATCGCGCCGGGAATTTCGAATGCGCCGGGAACGTCGATGCGCTCGAGCGCGACGCCGGATTTTTTCAGCACCGCCGTGGCGCCCGCCACCAGCATGTCGGTCACGTCCTCGTAGAACCGCGCCTCGAGGATCAAGATTTTTCCCTTGATCTTTGGCACCGGCCGCTCGGAGGGAGGTTTGCGTACGGCCATCAGCTTTCTCCCAGCGGAATGCGCCGGCGTTCGACCACGCGCAGCCCATAGCCCTCGAGACCGACCAACGTGCGGTTGCTGTTCGAGAGAATGACCATGTCGCGCACGCCGAGATCGAGCAGGATTTGCGCGCCGACGCCGTAATCGCGCAACTCGGGCGACGGCGTGCTCGATTGCAGATCGACGACCATGGCGCTCGATTCCGCCCGCCCCGCCTTCATTTCCTCGGACACCGACGACGACCACGGCTCGCGGATCAGCACGATCACGCCGCGGCCTTCGCGCGCGATCATGTGCATCGCGGCCTGCAGATCGCCGACGCGGTTGACCGTCTTGTCGCCGAGCAGGTCGCTGAAGACATTGAGCCGGTGCATGCGCACCAGCACCGGCCCGGGCGCGCGGATATCGCCCTTCACCAGCGCGAGGTGCTCGGCATAGGCGACGCGGTTGACGTAGAGGCAGCACCGATAGGCGCCGCCGAAGCGGCTATCGAAGCTGGTCTCGACCAGGCGCTCGACGATGCGGTCGTGACGGCGGCGATACGCGATGAGATCGGCGATGGTGCCGATCTTGATATTGTGCCGCTGGCCGAAGGCGACCAAATCCGGCATCCGCGCCATGGTGCCGTCTTCGTTCATGATCTCGCAGATCACGCCGGCCGGACTCAAGCCCGCGAGGCGGGCCACGTCGACGGCGGCTTCGGTGTGACCCGCGCGCACCAGCACGCCGCCGTCGCGCGCCAAAAGCGGGAATATGTGCCCGGGAATGACGATATCGTTGCGCCCTTTCGACGGATCGACGGCGACGGCGATGGTGTGGGCGCGGTCGGCCGCGGAAATTCCGGTCGTCACTCCTTCGCGCGCTTCGATCGAAACGGTGAAAGCGGTGGCATGGCGCGATTGATTGCGGCCCGCCATCAGCGGCAAGCCGAGTTCTTCGATGCGCTGGCGCGTGAGCGCGAGGCAAACCAGGCCGCGGCCGTTTTTGGACATAAAATTGATGGCGTTCGGCGTCGCCATCTGCGCCGGGATGATGAGATCGCCTTCGTTCTCACGGTCCTCATCGTCGACAAGTATAAACATGCGGCCGTTGCGGGCTTCGTCCAGGATCTCGTCGACTGTCGAAAGATAAGCGCGGTCCGATAAGGTCATGTCCATGGGCTCGATTCATTCCCGGCGGGCGTGCGGAAAGGCTGACGCGTTTAGCTGACGCTCTACATAGCGCGCCAGCACATCGACTTCCATATTGAGGCGCCGGCCGACCGCCGCATCACCTAACGTGGTTGCGGCCTGCGTGTGGCCGATAATATTGACCGCAAACCGGTCGCGATCCACCCCGTTGACCGTCAAAGAGACGCCCTCCAGAGCCACCGAGCCTTTTTCGGCGATATAGCCCGCCAAATCGGACGGCAGCTCGATGTCGCAGCGCAGACTGCCGCCCTCTACCGCCCGGCTGAGGACGCGCACAACGGCATCGACATGGCCGGTAACGATGTGGCCGCCGATCTCGCCGCCGGCGACGAGCGAGCGCTCGAGATTGACGCGTGTCCCCGGCTGCCAATCGCCGAGCGTCGTGCGCGCGAGCGTCTCGGCCGAGGCCTCCACGGCAAACCAATCCGCGCCTTTTTCGATCACTGTTAGGCAAGGGCCGGCGCAGGCGATCGAAGCCCCGAGCGCGATGCCGGAGGTGTCATAGGCCGTTGCGATCTCGAATCGCGCGTCGCGTCCCGCCGCCACCGCGCCTACGCGGCGGACGCGCCCAATATCGGTGATGATGCCGGTGAACATCGGGTGCAGCCTAGCGGAGCGCGGCGTAGGTTTCCATCGTATCGACGCCGACCGGACGCGTTTCGATCAGGCGCCAGCGCGGCGCCTTGGCCGGTTCGCCGATGCCGATCGCGGCCAGCGCCGCGATGCCGTCGCCGCCCAGAATCGAAGCCGCCCGGAACCAGACGAGACGATCGACCAATCCAGCGCGAACAAAGGCCGCGGCGATCGCGCCGCCGCCCTCGATCATCAGCCGCGTGATGCCGCGCTCGGCAAGTGCACGCAACACGGTGGCGGGCTTGGGCAGCGTGCCGGCACGGCCGCCGAGATTGATGATTTCGACACCGCGCGGCATTGGCGCCTTGAGGCTTGCGGCGACAATCCATACCGGCGCAAGTCTTGATTTGGCCAGCAACTTGGATTTGAGCGGGAGCGGTCGGCGCCCCGCAAGAACGACGCGCACCGGCGGCCTCGCCGGCAGGCCGGGCAGCCGAACGGTCAAAGCCGGATCGTCCTGGCGCAGTGTCGCGGCGCCGATCAGGACCGCGTCGTGCCGGGCGCGCAGCCCATGGGCGGCGGCGCGCGCAGCCTCGCCGGTGATCCACCGGCTGGCGCCCGAGCGGGCGGCGATGCGGCCATCGAGCGTCGTCGCCGTCTTGAGCGTAACCAAGGGCCGGCCGGCCTCGATGCGGCTGAAAAATCCGGCATTGAGCTCGCGCGCTTCGGCGTCCAGAACCCCGCCGCTGACCGCGATCCCGGCGTCGGCCAATTGACGCGCGCCGGCGCCGTTGACCCGCGGATCGCTGTCGGTGGCGGCGTAGACGACGCGCGCGATGCCGGCGCCGATCAGCGCCGCCGCGCAGGGCGGCGTCCGGCCCCGATGAGCGCAAGGCTCAAGCGATACATAGGCGGTCGCACCTCGGGCCGCGGTCCCAGCGGCGGCGAGCGCCTCGGTTTCGGCATGCGGCCGACCGCCGGGCTGCGTGGTCCCCCGGCCAATAACGACGCCGTCTTTAACGATGACGCAGCCGACCGAGGGATTGGGCCACGTGGTGCCCAGACCGCGCGCCGCCAAGGCAAGCGCGACACGCATCCACGCGATATCGGCGCGATCCGCCGTGCCGGCGCTAGTGATCGAGCTTTTCGTCACGCTCGCCGGTGCCGAGATTGCCGAGGAATATCTCGAAATCGCGCGCCTCGCGGAAATTCTTGTAGACCGAGGCGAAACGCACATAGGCGACTTGATCGAGGCTGGCGAGCGCTTCCATGACCAGTTGGCCGATATGCGACGAGGGAATATCGGATTCGCCCGAACTTTCGAGGCGGCGCGTGATCGAATTGACGATGCGCTCGACGCGCTCTTCGTTGATCGGCCGTTTGCGCACCGCGATCATGATGGAACGGAGCAGCTTGTCGCGATCGAACGGCGCGCGCTGTCCGTTCTTCTTGACCACGACGAGCTCGCGGAGCTGCACGCGCTCGAACGTCGTGAAGCGCGATCCGCAGGATGGGCAGAACCGCCGGCGCCGAATCGCCGAATTGTCGTCGGTCGGCCGCGAATCCTTGACCTGCGTATCGTCGTGACCGCAAAACGGACAGCGCATGCACTTGTCTCCCCGATTGCCGTCTACTGTCCGGAATAGACCGGAAAGCGACGGCAGAGTTCCCCAACTTTTTCCCGCACGGCGATTTCGGCCGCGGCGTTGTCGAGCGCGTTGTCCGCTAGGCCGTCGAGCACGTCGCCAATCAAACCGCCCAACAAGCGAAATTCCGCGCTTCCGAAACCGCGCGTCGTCGCGGCGGGCGAACCGAGACGCACGCCCGACGTGACAGTCGGCTTTTCCGGATCGAACGGTATTGCGTTCTTGTTGCAGGTAATCCCCGCGCGCTCAAGGCTTTGCTCGGCCGCCTTGCCTGTCAGCTTTTTGGGCCGGAGGTCGACCAGCAATAGATGAGTATCGGTGCCGCCCGAAATGATCGCCAAGCCGCGTCCGCGCAAGACCTCCGCAAGAACGCGCGCATTTTCCGCCACGGCCTTGGCATAGGCCTTGAATTCGGGCTGGAGCGCCTCGCGCAGCATCACGGCCTTGGCGGCGATGACGTGCATGAGCGGCCCGCCTTGCGTGCCTGGGAAAATCGCCGAGTTGATCTTCTTGGCGATGTCCGGATCGTTCGTCAGGATCATGCCGCCGCGCGGGCCGCGCAGCGTCTTGTGCGTCGTCGTGCTGACGACATGCGCGTGCGGAATTGGGCTGGGATGAACACCGCCGGCGACCAACCCGGCGAAATGCGCCATATCGACCATGAACAGGGCGCCGACGCTGTCGGCAATTGCGCGAAACCGCGCGAAATCGAAGATCCGCGGATAGGCCGAACCGCCGGCGATGATGAGCTTCGGCCGATGCTCCTTCGCTAAACGCTCAACCTCATCGTAGTCAATGCGATGCGTATCCGGTCGAACCGAATAGGCAATCGGCTTAAACCACTTTCCGGATACGTTCACCGGCGAGCCATGGGTGAGGTGCCCGCCGGCCGCAAGCGAAAGCCCCATAAAAACATCGCCGGGCTGCAGCAGGGCAAAGAAAACGGCGGCGTTGGCCTGCGCTCCCGAATGGGGCTGCACATTGGCGAAGCCGCAACCGAACAACGACTTGGCGCGCTCGATCGCGAGGGTCTCGGCCACATCGACGAATTCGCAGCCGCCGTAATAGCGCTTTCCCGGATATCCTTCCGCATATTTGTTCGTCAGCACCGAACCCTGCGCCTCCAACACGGCCGCCGAGACGATGTTTTCCGAGGCGATCATTTCGATTTGACCTTGTTGGCGCGCCAACTCACCGCGAATGGTTGCAAATATTTCCGGATCCGCGTCAGCCAAGCCAGCGCTGAAAAATCGATTCGATTCGGCGACAGATGATATTTTCTCAGCAATTGTCATTGGTTATATTATTTTTCTAAGTTTTTGGATTGCTATTGAGCTTGGCCACCCTGCGAGCATGACGGCCACCTTCAAATTCAGTCGCCAAGAATATCTGCAGGCAGTCCCGGGCCACGTCCTCACCGATCAACCGCGCACCCAGCACCAGGACGTTCGCGTTGTTGTGCTGCCGGGCAAGCCGCGCCGAGAACCCATCATGGCAGAGCGCGGCACGAATTTTCGAGTTGCGATTCGCCGCAATGCTCATGCCGATCCCCGAACCGCAAATGAGGACGCCCCACGCCGCCCGGCGCTCCTCGATCGACGTGGCGACGGCCAAGGCAAAATCGGGATAGTCGACGCTATCGGGGCCATTTGTGCCGAAATCCAGCGTCTTGTAACCAAGTCGAGCGATCTCGTCCGCCAATTTTGCTTTCAGGGCAAAACCCGCATGATCGGCGGCAACTGCCACCGTTTCGCCCGGCCTTGGACGATCTCGCTGATCTTCGGCCATTCCTGTTCCGCAACCACGTCAGTTGGTGCCATAAGGTCTCGCTGCTGGGACGGACCACTACATTTCGCGGACCGGATCGAACAGCGCACTACGTATTCCTATAGCCTCTGCTTAACCTCCGGTGCAAGCCATCGAGTAACGCAAACAGGGCATGACGAAATTTTGTTAAGAGATTAAAATAAATCACAAATAAATCTGGTGTTTGCCCAAGAATTGAAGAAATTACATTAGAAGCTGAATTGACTCGAACTTGGGCCTGTGAAATCCTGCAATTCTTGGCTTGCGGTAAGTTGCGTGGGCGCTTGTGCGGTTAAGAAGCCGGGTCGCTGGATGGCCAAAGGCGGACCTGCTAAGAAAAAAAGGGCATGGGGATGAGCAACGACAAACAAAATCGCATTTCCGAAGAAGAAATGCTCAAGATGACGGCCAATGTCGTATCGGCCTATGTTGGCCACAATACGCTGCCGGCGGCGCAAATTCCGGACGTGATCAAGACGGTATTCAGCTCATTGAGCAATCTCAGTGGCGCCAGCTTTGGGCGAGAGCTGCCGCGCCCGGCGGTGCCCATCAAGCGATCGATCACGCCCGATTATATCGTCTGCCTCGAAGACGGCCGAAAACTCAAGATGCTCAAGCGGCATCTTCGGACGACATATAAAATGTCGGTGGAAGAATATCGGCACAAATGGGGCCTGCCGGCCGATTATCCCATGGTGGCACCGAACTACGCCAAGCAGCGCTCGGTTTTTGCCAAGCGTATCGGCCTTGGCCGGCGCCGCGAACGCCCGGCGATGGGCACGGCGAACTAGTCCGGCGCTCGACGCCACGACGAAATAGAAGGGGCCCGGCGCCGACGGCACCGGGCCCCTGTGTGTTCAACGCAGTCGAACAAGTCTACTTCGCGATTTGTGCGTATTTGCCGTTCGACCACTTGTACCAAACATATTCCGGGTTCTTCACGTCACCCTTGTTGTCGATCGAAATCTTGCCGATCACGGTGTCGAACGGCTTGCCCGACCGCAACACCTGGGAGACCTGCGCCACGGCCGTTCCCTTGGCTTGGGTAACGGCTGCGGCCCAAACCTGGATCGCCGCGTAAGTGTAGAGCGTGTAACCCTCAGGATCGTAGTTCGCCGCCTTGAATTTCGCGACGACGTCCTTGGCCGACGGCGCGTTGCGCGGATCGGGCGCAAACGTCATCAGCGTACCTTCGCCGGCTGGCCCGGAGACCTTCCAGAAATTGTCCGAGACCAGCGCGTCGCCGGAAACCATCTGCGGCTTGTAGGCCATTTCGTGCGCTTGACGGATCATAAGCGCCGCCTCGGCGTCGTAGCCGCCGACGTAGAACGCATCGATTCCCGCCGCCTTGAGCTTGCCCATCAGCGCCGTGTAGTCTTTTTCGCCCGGCTTGTAGCCTTCGTAGACGGCTTCCTTGAGGCCCGCCTTGTTCATGTTCTTCTTGGTTTCATCGGCAAGGCCCTTACCGTAGGGCGTGTTGTCGTGAAGAATCGCGATTTTCTTGCCCTTGAAATTCGTTGCCAGCCACTTGCCGGCAACCTCGCCTTGCGCATCATCACGACCGCAGACGCGGTGCACGTGCTTCCAGCCGCTCTTGGCCGCATCGTCGGTCAATTTCGGATTGGTGGACGCCGGGGTGATTTGAAGCACGCCCTTGCGCGAATAGACTTCCGAAGCGGGGATCGACGAGCCGGAACAGAAGTGGCCCATCACCGCCGCGACTTTGGCGTCGGCGACCTTGTTCGCCGCGGCAACGGCTTGCTTGGGATCGCAAGCGTCGTCCTCGACCATGAGCTTGATCTTCTTGCCCATGACGCCGCCCTTGGCGTTGATGTCGTCGGTCGCCATCTGCGCGCCGCGCTTCATCTGTTCGCCGAACGACGCATATTGGCCCGTCATCGGACCGATCGTGGCGATGGAGATATCCTGGGCCGAGGCCTGGGATGCCGCAGCTAAAATCGCCACTGCCGCGAATGTCGTGAATTGAAGCTTCCGCATAGAGATATCTCTCCCTGACTATTGCAATCGGATCGCGGCGGGTTGCCCCTGCATGCGTCAGCGCTGACGCGGACATGCCGCTTAGCTCTATTTAGCCTACCACGCCCACCAGATTCAAGCCGAGCAATGCTTTACGAGCAGAGTGAATTCCACGTTAGGGCCGCTTCTTTTCGCGCCAGCCAAGCGGCCCCGCCGCCTCGTAGAGCCAGGGATATTGGGTCACCATCTTCTGGGCCTGGGCCAAGCGGAAGGCAAATCCCGCGATTGCCAGCATCAGGATCGCATCGAACAGGTAGCCGGCGATCGAGAAAAGCTCGCCCTCGGCCAAGGCAAAGATCAGGAAACGATCGGCGCCGCCGAGCAAGATGCCATAGGGCCAGACCTGCCAAGCCGGGCGCCACGTCGTTGCCAGCGCCCGCCCGGTCATCCAGGCGGCAAAGCCCATGAAGCCGAGCGTAACCACAATGAAGCCCGCCCAGCTTGTGCCCAGCGCCTCCATCATGCTGCCGCCCCCTTTCCCGCCCCACCTTCGAGGTAGGCCGCGCGAACTTGTTCATTTGCCAGCAGTTCGGCACCTGTTCCGGCCAGGATGATACGGCCATTGGCCATAACGTAGCCACGATGCGCCAGCCGCAAGGCGTGATGGGCGTTTTGCTCGACAAGGAAGATCGTCGTCCCAGCCTGGTTGATTTCCTTGATTATGGAAAATATCTGCTTGACGATGAGCGGGGCCAATCCAAGCGAGGGCTCATCAAGCAGCAGCAATTCCGGGTGGCTCATCAACGCCCGCGCGATCGCGAGCATCTGCTGCTCGCCGCCTGACAACGTGCCGCCGCGTTGATCGCGCCGCTGGCGCAAAATGGGAAACATGGCGAAGACACGTTCCAAATCGCGCGCAAGATTCGCCGGATCGGCCGCGTGCATCGCCGCGCCAAGCTGCAGATTTTCGAACACCGACATGCGAGGAAATATGCGCCGGCCCTCGGGGACCTGCGATATGCCGAGACGCACGATGGCATGGGTTTCGAGCCGCGCGATATCCCGTCCGTTGAAGACGATCGTGCCGCTGGCGGCGCGTGGATTGCCGCAGATCGTCATCAGCAGCGTCGATTTTCCGGCGCCATTGGCGCCGATCAAGGTCACGATCTCGCCCTTCTTGACCTCGACATCGACGCCGCGCAGCGCCTCGATGCTGCCGTAACGCGTGACGATGCCCGTTGCCGCAAGCATCAAGCCGCGTCCTCTTCCTCGCCAAGATAGGCGCGGATGACAGCCGGATCGTTGCGCACATGCGCCGGCGTGCCGTCGGATATCTTGCGTCCGTAATCGAGCACGACGATGTGGTCGGAAATCTCCATGACAACGCTCATGTCGTGCTCGATCAGCAGCACGCCGATCTTGTGCTCGTCGCGGATGAAGCGCAGCAAGCCGTTGAGCTCGGCGGATTCCTTGGGATTGAGCCCGGCAGCCGGTTCATCGAGACACAGCATCACCGGCTCGATGCACATGGCGCGCGCGATCTCGAGCCGGCGCTGGTCGCCATAGGGCAAATCGCCGGCATCGTCGTCGGCCCGCGCGGTAAGATTGATGCGATCGAGCCAATAGCGCGCCAGATCCACCGCCGCGCGCTCGGCTTGCCGGTAGCTGCCGAGGCCGAACAGTCCGAGCACGGTGTAGCCCGATGCCCGCATCAGCCGATTGTGCTGCGCGACGATCAGGTTTTCGAGCACCGTCATTTTGGGAAAGAGACGGATGTTCTGAAACGTCCGCGCCACTTTGGCCAAATGCGCGATGCGGAAGCCCTCCATGCGCTCCAGCAGAAAGCTCTTGCCGGTCGCGGGATGAGTTAAGGTGAGCATGCCCTGGGTCGGCTTGTAAAAGCCGGTGAGGCAGTTGAACACCGTTGTTTTGCCTGCGCCATTGGGGCCGATAATGGCCGTGATCTTGCGGTTGTCGGCGATGAACGAGACATCGTTCACGGCAACAAGGCCGCCGAAGCGCATGGTCAGATGATCGACGCGAACCAGCGGCGCGCTCATGGCGCTTTCTTGCTCTTCAAATTGAGCCTAATCGTCGGCTCGCGATGCGCCAGCAGCCCGGCCGGCCGCCACAGCATGATACCGACCATGGCAATGCCGAAGGCAAGATAGCGGAAATCGCGGATTTCGCGAAACACCTCGGGCAGCGCGATGATGATGATCGCCGCCAGCACGACGCCGAGCTGGCTGCCGAAGCCGCCGAGCACGACGATGGCAAGAACGATCGCCGATTCCATGAACACGAAACTTTCCGGACTGATGAACGCCTGATTTGCCGCGAAGAAGGAACCGGCGAACCCGGCGAACATGGCGCCGACGCCGAATGCCGTGAGCTTGGTGTTGGTGGCGTTGATGCCGAGCGAGCGGCAGGCCGTTTCGTCCTCGCGCAACGCTTCCCAGGCCCGGCTCACCGGCAACTTGCGAATGCGCAGAGTGAAGAAGTTCACAACCAGGGCGAGCATGAGGATGATATAGAAAAGAAACGTCGTCTCATGATCGGCATCGTACGGGATGCCGAAATATTCGTGGAACGACGTTTGACCTTCGGGCGGCTCCTCGCGCCACGACAGGCCCAGTATTCGCGGGCGCGGGATGCCGGAAATGCCCGTGGCGCCGTTGGTGAAGCTGTACCAAAGCTGCAGGATGATGCGCACGATCTCGCCGAACCCCAGCGTCACGATGGCGAGGTAATCGCCGCGCAAACGCAACACCGGAAATCCGAGCAGGACGCCGGCCAGCGCCGCGAACAGCCCCGCCAGCGGCAAGCACAACCAAAAACTGAGTTGGAGATCCGGCGATGTCGCGAACAGGGCGTAGGTATAGGCGCCGACCGCGTAAAACGCGACATAACCGAGATCGAGCAAGCCGGCGAGGCCAACCACGATATTGAGGCCCCAGCCGAGCATGATGTAGGTCAGCAGCATGACGCCGATCGAAAGGGCTTGCCCGCGCGCGAACGGCATGCCCGGAATCGCCGCGATCCACGGCAGCGCGACGGCAAGCGCCAGCAAGGCCGGCCCGCCGTAGCGCGCCGCGTGCTGAAACCGAACGGCGGCGCGATCGGCGCGCGCCTCGCGCTCGGCAGCGCTGACGACGGTCATGCCGCGCCGATGTTGCCGGAAGGCCCTGATGAATAGATAAGCGGCCGCGCCGAGCACGCACCAGCGCAGGAAGGGCGCGTGGAACGGCAGAAAGCTGTCGAGCAATTTCGCAGTGGCCGGTCCGACCAAGGCGCTTGCGAAAATCTCGATGAGCAGGACCGCGATGAACAGGCCGGCGCCGATCGCCACCGGCTGCCAGCGGCCTTCGCGCAGCAGAACGATCGCGAGCCGCCCGCCGAAGCCGAGCAGCACCGCGGCAACCACGTCCGGAAAACGCGTGAACAGTTCTATCGCGCCCGGCACGTCGCGCAGCTCGAAGCCGACGACGATGATTGTCAGCATGAAAATCACGAAAGCGGTGAGCCCGGCTTCCTTGAGCGCGGCGCCCCAGTCCATCGGACGATCCATTTGAGCCGCGCTCATGCTACACTTTCTCGATGTCCGGCTTGCCGAGCAGGCCGGTCGGGCGGATGATGAGGACGATGACGAGGATCGAAAAGACCGCGACGTCCTTCCACTGGGTGTCGATGTAGCCGGCGAAAAACGACTCGATCATGCCGATCAGGATGCCGCCGAGCATGGCGCCGGGCAGCGAGCCGATCCCGCCCAGCACTGCGGCGGTAAACGCTTTCACGCCGGCGAGAAAGCCGATGAAAAAATCGATCGAGCCGTAGCGCAGCGTATAGATAAACCCCGCGACCGCCGCGAGAACGGCGCCGATGACGAACGTCACGGCGATCGTTCGATCGACATTGACGCCGAGCAGCGACGCCATTTTTTGGTCCTGCTCGCAAGCGCGTTGGGCGCGGCCCAAGGGCGTTCGGGTGATAAGATAAGTGAAGCCGATCATCAAGGCGAGCGTCACCAGGACGATAAAGAGCTGGAGATAGCTGACTTGCACGACATAGTCGGTCCCGGCCGGGCTCTTGACGTTCCAGAGCTCGATCGCGCCGGGCATCAGCGGCGCCAGCGGGCGCGGCCGCGCGCCCTGCAGGAGCTGCATGTAATTTTGCAGGAAGATCGACATGCCGATCGCGGTGATGAGCGGCGCCAAGCGAGTCGAGCGGCGCAACGGGCGGTAGGCGACGCGCTCCAGCGTCCAGCCATACATGCCGTTGATGACGACGGCGAAAACCAGCATGGCGAGGATCGCGAGCGGCACCCAGGTAACGCCAAGCAGGCCCATGATCAAGTAGGCGATCAGGGCGACGAAGGCGCCGATCATGAAAACTTCGCCGTGGGCGAAATTGATCATGCCGATGATGCCATAGACCATCGTATAGCCGATGGCGATCAGACCGTAGATCGCGCCGAGCGAGACGCCGGAGATCAGCTGATTGAAGAAATAGGAAAAGCTGTCCTGCATCGCCTAGCGATCAGGACCGAATTCTAAGCTCGGCGGCTTGGCGCTCCCAGCGCGCGCCGCCAGCCCCCAATTCGTGCGTCGTCTCCCCGTCATCCCGTCCGATTGGTCTGTTGTTCCTGACGGCCCGCGTATTTTCATAGCCTTGACCGGCACGCCTGACAACCGAAAAGCCGCATGCCCTGGATCGGGCGTTCCTGTATAGTATGCGTTCGATCGAACCCCCTCCCACCCGCCGACTGCGAAAGTCCCGCCATGAATTCCGCCCTCCCCGCCAAGGCCGCCAAAGTCGCCGCCAATCAATATGCACCGTTCAAATGGGACGATCCGTTCCTGTTCGACGAGCAGCTCAACGAAGACGAGCGCATGGTGCAAGCCTCGGCGCGCGCCTATTGCCAAGAAAAGCTCATGCCGCGCGTGATCGAGTCGTTCCGGCATGAAAAATTCGACCGCGCGATCATGAACGAGTTCGGCGCCCTCGGTCTGCTCGGCGCCACTTTGCCGGAAAAATACGGCGGCGCGGGCCTGTCCTACGTTTGCTACGGTTTGGTGGCGCGCGAGGTCGAGCGCGTCGATTCGGGCTACCGCTCGGCCATGTCGGTGCAATCCTCGCTCGTCATGCACCCGATCTACGCCTATGGCAGCGAAGAGCAGCGCATGAAATATCTGCCGAAGCTCGCGACCGGCGAATGGGTCGGCTGTTTCGGCCTGACCGAGCCCGATCACGGCTCCGATCCCGGCGGCATGAAGACGCGTGCGCGCAAGGTGCCGGGCGGCTTCGTGCTCACCGGCAGCAAGATGTGGATCACCAATTCCCCGATCGCCGACGTCTTCGTCGTCTGGGGCAAGACCGAAGACGGCGTGATCCGCGGCTTCGTGCTGGAAAAAGGCATGAAGGGCCTCAAGGCGCCGAAGATCGAAGGCAAGGTTTCCCTGCGCACTTCGGTGACGGGCGAGATCGTGATGGACAATGTCGAAGTCCCCGAGGCCAATCTACTGCCCAACGCCACCGGCCTTGCCGGCCCTTTCGGCTGCTTGAACCGCGCGCGCTACGGCATCGCCTGGGGCGCTCTGGGCGCCGCCGAATTCTGCTGGCACGCGGCGCGCCAATACACGCTCGACCGCAAGCAATTCGGCCGCCCGCTCGCCGCCAACCAACTCGTCCAGAAGAAACTCGCCGACATGCAGACCGAAATCACCATCGGCTTGCAATCCTGCCTGCGCGTCGGCCGCCTGTTCGACGAAGGCAAGCTCGCGCCCGAGGCGATCTCGATGATCAAGCGCAACAGCTGCGGCAAGGCGCTCGACATCGCCCGTACGGCGCGCGACATGCACGGCGCCAACGGCATCAGCGACGAATTCCACGTCATCCGCCACATGGTCAACCTCGAAACCGTCAACACCTACGAAGGCACGCACGACGTGCACGCGCTCATTCTCGGCCGGGCGCAGACTGGAATTCAAGCGTTTACCGGCGAGTGACCGTGCGCCGCCTGGTCCGCTGGGTCGGTATCCTTGTCGCGATTTACCTCGCGGCCTATATCGTGCTGCGCATTGTCAATACGCAAGTTTGGGAAAACGACAAGCGGGCCTATGTGATGTTCCCCCAGCGGCCGATTTTCATTTTTTACCTATTCCGCCCGCTTACCTATCTCGACGGGGCGATGACAGGCATGCGTTTCCATATTGGCCCGCATCGCTGATTCGATATACAATCGCCTGAATTCGATCCGGTCCGCAGGCGACGCAAGACAGCTTGAAAAATTTCGGGACCAACATTTTCGATGGAGGAGCGCACATGTTCGCACGCCGCACGCTGCTTGCCGCCGGCGCCGTTGCCACGCTGGTCTTGTCCATGCCGCTGGCACTTGCGCAACAGGACGCCAAACTCGTCATGAAAGAATACATGGTCCCGTCAAGCGACGCGGGCATCGAGCTTTACGTGCGCAACAAGCGGCCGGCCAACGTGGCGAGTTTCGCGCCGGAGCGCACCGTGCTCTTCGTCCATGGCGCGACTTATCCGGCCGAGACGGCCTTCGATCTGTCGCTCGACGGCACGTCATGGATGGACTACATCGCCAAGCGCGGCTTCAACGTCTACCTCATGGATTTGCGCGGCTACGGCAAGTCGACCCGGCCGAAGGAAATGGACGAAGCCGCCGACAAGAACCCGCCCCTGGTCCGCGGCGACACGGCGGTGAAGGACATCGGCGCCGTCGTCGATCGGATCCTCGCCGAGAACAAAATCGCCAAGCTCAACTTGCTGGGCTGGTCGTGGGGCACTGTGACCATGGCCACCTATACGACCGAGAATGCGAGCAAGGTCAACCGGCTCGTGCTCTACGCGCCGGTTTGGATTCGCTCGACGCCGTCGCCGGTGCAAGGCGTCGGCGCCTATCGCGTCGTCAAGAAGGACGCGGCCTATGCCCGCTGGGTCAATGGCGTGCCCGAAGGTAAAAAGGAAACACTGATTCCCAAGGGCTGGTTCGATGCCTGGGCCGATGCGACCTTCAAGAGCGATCCCGGCTCGCTCGCCAAGTTCGGCCCCGATTCGCTGCGCGCGCCCAATGGCGTGATCCAGGACAGCCAGGAATATTGGGCCGCCGGCAAGGCCTATTACGATCCCGCCAAAATCTCGGTGCCGACGCTCTTGACCGTCGCCGAATGGGACCGCGATACGCCGACATATACACGAGCGCTCGGTCTCGCGGTTGCTGCATGAGCTGGGCTTCGCGCATGTCAGCGCGCGGCCGCGCCATCCGCAACAGGACCCGGCGATGCTGGAGACGTTCAAAAAAACTTTGCGCACACGCTCGCCGCGGCAATAGCCCACCTGCCGCCGGGCGCGACGATCGAGCTGTGGTGGCAGGACGAGATGCGGGTCGGTCAGAAGAACGGCTGGTCCGGCAGTGGGCACGGCGCGGCACGCGGCCGCGCCAACCCGCCGATCAACGGTACGAGAGCGCCTACCTGTTCGGCGCCATATGCCCGGCGCGCGGCACCGGGGCCGCCCTGGTCATGCCCGCCGCCGATACCCGGGCCATGCAGGCGCATCTCGACGAGATCAGCCACGTCGTCAGGCCTGACGCGTATGCCGTCTTGCTCATGGATCGCGCCGGCTGGCACACCAGCGCCGACCTTGCCATGCCCCACAACATCATCCCGCTGCTGCTGCCGCCGCGCTCGCCCTTACATGGCGCAGACCTTGTTCCCGCTGCTCGTCAATGCGCCAATGAAGCGCCTCGTCATTCTCGGCGAGGGCACGCATACGATTCTGATGGAAAAGAACCGGATGCAATTGTTCGAGGCCGTGCAGCATTTCCTCGAAGAGCCGTTGCGCGTTTCGCAAGTGAAGTAACGGCGGATCCCTCGGATATCTCGCTGCCGCGTTACAACTCTGATTGCGCCATTGCGCCGCCTTGATCGCGCTCCACCATCGGCTCTACCCGAATGAAACCGAGGTAGAACAACCGAATGCCGCATCGCCGGTTGCCGTGGTTACGCCGCCGCCAGCGGCTGTGCCGCGTTTCGTTTTGCATCGGCCTCGTCCTGCTCGCCGTCGCAACGGTATTCGCGGAGCTTGGCGCCGCATGGTGGTTCTTCGATGCCTTCGCTCATTTTCGCTGGCACTATATGGCGGCGGCGGCGCTGTGCGCGGCGGGATTGACCCTCTCCGGTCCGCGGCCGGCTGCCGTTCTCGCATTGCTGATTCTGCCGGCACAAGTGCCGGCAATCGCTCACGAGGGACGGCTATTTCCGGCAAAATCCGATGCCGTCACCGCGAACGGCGCGACGATCCGCTTTGTATCCGCCAATGTTCATTGGGACAACCGCTCGCACGAAGCCGTCGTCGCCTTCATCGCCGAAACGAAGCCGCATGTCATCGCGCTGCAGGAAATCGGACGCGGCCGCGCGCGAGCGATCGTCGACCGGCTGAGACACGACTACCCCTACATCGCGCCGACCGATTGGCGAAGTTCCGGCGAACTGATCCTGAGCAAGTATCCGATAACGCTCGGCGATCAAGCCGCCTTTGCCGGGCATTCGACGCGAACGAAAGTCGTGCTCGCCGATATTGACATCGATGGCCGCGCAATTCGGGTCGCGAGCGTGCACCCGCCGGTTCCGCTGTCCGCCCGCAATTTCGCCTGGCAAAACCGAGTCTCTGAACGACCTCGCCCAAATCGCTCGATCCTCCCCGATGCCGCTCATCGTCGCGGGCGATTTCAACCTCACGCCCTGGTCCCCGCGCTTTCCCGCCGTGCTTTCCGCCAGCGGCCTCAAGCTGGCCGATACCGGCTCGATATGGCCGCATACTTGGCCGGCCCCGAGCGGCTGGTTCTACGGCGGCTTGGTGGTTCGCGGTTTCCCCATCGACCACATCCTCGTCAGCCGCCATTTTGCCTTGTTGGCCGCAAGGCGCGGACCCGATATCGGCTCCGATCATCTCCCGGTCATAGTCGATTTGGCGCTTGCAAAATGAGGGTTTCGGTGCGGACTGTGTTCTCGGTTGGGTTGTGGCTTACTATTGCAGCGGTCGGGGCGGCAACGCTCGCTTCCGAATTCGGCTCGGATTGGTGGCTGACCGATCTAGCGTCGCATTTTCGCTACCACTATCTCTTCGCCGCGCTGGTCATGCTTGCGGTCGCCACGCTGCGGCGGGCCAATTCGCTGGCCGCGGCGGCTATTCTCGTGGCTTCGGCGCAGATCTTCGCCATTGCCGAGGCGCCGCGACTGGCTCCGGCCGTCAATGCCCGCCCCGGCATGGCGATCCGGATCGCGTCGATCAACGTACTTTGGAGCAACAAGCGCTTCGGCGATTTTCGCGCCTTGGTCGAACGCGAGAAGCCCGACGTTCTCGTCATGCAGGAAGTGGCGCTTGGCTGGTGGGGCACGGTTGAAGGCCTCAACAAAACACTTTATCCGCACCGCGCGCCGGGCAATGACGACGAAAAGCGCAACGATTTCGCCTTGCTGACCCGCTTCCCGATCCTGGAACACAAGCTGGTATTTCTTCCGGGCCAGCGTTTCGGCTATCTCGAAGCCGTTCTCGATATCGAAGGCCGGCGCGTGCGGTTGATCGCGGTGCATCCGCCCTATCCGCTTTCGTCCGACCTCACCGCGATCCATCGCCGGCATCTTGACGCCTATGCCGAAGCCGCCCGGCGATCGGCCGAGCCGGTGCTGATCGTTGGCGATTTCAATCTCACGCCCTATTCGCCGCGTTTCCGGCGCTTCCTGGCGCGTGCCGGACTGGCCTATGCCCATTTGCCCTGGCTTTGGCCACGAACTTGGCCGTCTTCGGACCATCCGAGCTTGCTCGGGCAATGGTTCCGAGGGTTTCCCATCGACCACGTGGCAGCGAGCCGCGATTTCGCCGCCATCGCGGCATGGACGGCCAGCGGCTTCGCTTCGGACCACAAAGCCGTGTTCGTCGATCTCCGGCTCATGCCACGGCGCTAGGCCCCGCCGAACGGCCACGATGAGTTGATGAAAGGGCAAGCCGATTGGCGGTAGAGTCCGGCAAGTTTCGGGAGGTTCAATTCATGCACCGCGTACTACGCTTGGTTGCCGTCGCCTTACTCGCCGCCGCGTCGGCCTATGTCGTGGCGCCTTGGGCGCTGCGCACCTATACGAAAGCGCAAGGCACGCAAACCATCGCGACCGAACGCGGCTCGATCCGCGTCGTGACCTTTGCCCGCGGCCTCGAAAATCCTTGGGGCATGGCATTCCTGCCGGACGGCCGCGCGCTCGTCACCGAGCGCCCGGGCCGGTTGCGCCTCGTCGACAAGGCCGGAAAGATCTCACCGCCGATCGCCGGCACGCCGGCGATCTATGCGCGCGGGCAGGGCGGCTTGCTCGATGTGGCGATCCATCCGGACTTTGCGCGCAATCGGCTCATCTATCTCACCTTTGCCGAACCCGGCGCCGACGGCGGATCGACCGCCGCCGGCTTCGGCCGCTTGAGCGACGATAACTCGCGCCTCGAAAATTTTCGCGTCATCTTCAGCCAACAACCGAAAGTGAGCGGCGGCCTGCATTTCGGCTCGCGCATCGTATTTGCCCGCGACGCGCGGGTCTTCATCACGATCGGCGACCGCGGCGAAATGAATCGCGTGCAGGATTTTTCGATCCATCGCGGCCAAGTCATCCGCCTCGAAGCCGACGGCCGCGTCCCCGCCGACAACCCTTTCGTCGGCAAACCGGGATACCGGCCGGAAACCTGGTCGCACGGTCATCGCAACCCACAGGGAGCCGCGATCCATCCGCAGAGCCGCAAGCTATGGACCGTCGAGCATGGACCCGCCGGCGGCGATGAAGTCAACGTGCCGCTCGCCGGCCGCAACTATGGCTGGCCCGTGATCGGCATCGGCAAGCACTACGATGGCACGCCGATCGGCGTCGGCACGCATAGGGAAGGCATGGAGCAGCCGGTCTACAATTGGGATCCGCAGATCGCGCCATCCGGCATGGATTTCTATACCGGCGACAAGTTCCCGCAATGGCGCGGCAACATCCTCATTGCCGCGTTGATGACGCGCATGCTCGTGCGCCTCGAGCTCGACGGCGAAAAGGTGACGAGGGAAGAACGGATCAGAGGCTTCCCCGATCGGCTCCGCCAAGTGCGCACCGCGCCCGACGGCTTCGTCTATCTCCTGACAGACGAAACCGACGGTCGCCTCATTCGCGTCGAACCGGTGCGCTGAATGTCGGCGCGCCGACGGCGGCTTAGCCGCGCCCGCCGCTGGCCGCGGCCGGCACCGTTTCGTTCTCCTTGGTGACCCGCTGGGCAATGAGCTTGCGGTCGCGTTCCTGGGCTTCGTAACGCAGGCGTTTCATCACGCTACCCGTGCCGGCCGGAATGAGACGGCCGACAATGACGTTCTCCTTGAGGCCCGTGAGCAAATCGGTCTTGCCCTTGACCGCCGCCTCGGTGAGAACCCGCGTCGTCTCTTGGAACGAGGCCGCGGAAATGAAGCTCTTGGTTTGCAGGCTCGCCTTGGTGATTCCTTGCAGCACCTCGCGTCCAATCGCCGGCTTCAAGCGATCCCTCACCGCCCTGGCGTTCAGATCCGCAAATTCGTCCTTGTCGATCTGCTCGCCGACCAGCAGCGTGGTTTCGCCTGGATCCATGATTTCGACTTTCTGCATCATCTGGCGGATGATGACTTCGATATGCTTGTCGTTGATCTTCACGCCTTGCAGGCGGTAAACCTCCTGGATCTCCTTGATGAGATATTCGGCAAGCGCCTCGACGCCCAAAACGGCAAGAATGTCGTGCGGCACGGGATTGCCGACCATCAGCAGATCGCCGCGCTGGACGATGTCGCCCTCCTGCACCGAAATGTGCTTGCCCTTGGGGATGAGGTATTCCTTGGGCTCGCCGTCCTCGGGGCGGATGACGATGCGCCGCTTCGCTTTGTAGTCCTTGCCGAACTCGACGCGTCCGGCGATTTCGGAGATGATGGCATAGTCCTTGGGACGGCGCGCGTCGAACAACTCGGCGACGCGCGGCAAGCCGCCGGTGATGTCGCGGGTTTTCGAGGTTTCGCGCGGGATACGGGCCAGAACGTCGCCGGCACGCGCGGCGGCGCCGTTCTCGACCGAGAGAATCGCATCCACTGACAGGAAGTAGCGCGCCTCGGCGCCATTGGGCAGCGTCAGAACCCGGCCGTTGGCCCCCTTCAATTGCACGCGCGGACGGAGATCGGCGCTGCGCGTCTGCTGGCGCCAATCGACCACGACCTTGCTGGAAATTCCGGTCGCTTCGTCGGTCACCTCGCGCATCGAAGTGCCCTCGATGAGATCGAGATATTCGATGATGCCGTCGCGTTCGGTGATGATCGGGATCGTGTACGGGTCCCAATCGGCCAGGCGCTCGCCCTTCTTCACGCGGCCGCCTTCGTCGATATAGATCTTGGCGCCGTGCGGAACGCGGTGGCGCGCCCGCTCGCGGCCCGTTTCATCGCGCAGGATGAGTTCGAGATTGCGGCTCATGGCGATCAAGCGGCCTTCGCTGTTCTTGACCACCGAACGATTGTCGATCGCGATGGTGCCATCGAGCGTGGCCTCGATGCTGCTTTGCTCGGCGCCGCGCTGGGCCGCGCCGCCGATGTGAAACGTGCGCATGGTGAGCTGCGTGCCCGGCTCGCCGATCGACTGCGCCGCGATGACGCCCACCGCCTCGCCGATGTTAACCGGCGTGCCGCGCGCCAGATCGCGTCCGTAGCACTTGGCACAGACGCTGATCTTGGTCTCGCAGGTCAGCACCGAGCGGATGCGGACCGAATCGATTCCGGCCCGCTCGATTTGCTCGGCCGAAACCTCGTCGATCAGCTCGCCTTCCGCGACGATGACCTTGCGCTTGTTCGAAGGATCGACAATGTCCTCGACCGCGGTGCGCCCGAGAATGCGCTCGCCGAGCGAAACAACGACTTCGCCTCCCTCGACGATCGGCTTGACGCGGATGCCCTCCTTGGTGCCGCAATCGGTTTCGGTGATGATGCAATCCTGCGCCACGTCGACGAGACGGCGCGTCAGGTAGCCCGAGTTCGCGGTTTTCAGCGCGGTGTCGGCGAGGCCCTTGCGCGCGCCGTGCGTCGAGTTGAAATACTCGAGCACGGTCAGGCCTTCCTTGAAGTTCGAGATGATCGGCGTCTCGATAATTTCGCCCGACGGCTTGGCCATGAGGCCGCGCATGCCGGCGAGCTGCTTGATCTGCGCCGGCGAACCGCGCGCACCCGAATGCGCCATCATGTAAACCGGATTGAGCGGCTCGCCCGGCCGGATCGCGGCCATCTCCTTCATCATCGCGTCGGCCACGCGATCGGTGCATGCCGACCAGGCATCGATGACCTTGTTATACTTCTCGCCCTGCGTGATCAGGCCGTCCTGGTATTGCTGCTCGAAACCTTTGATCTTGGTGTTGGTCTCGTTGACCATCTTCTCCTTGGAGGCGGGAATTTTCAGGTCATCTTTGCCGAAGGAGATGCCGGCGCGGCAGGCGTAGGCAAATCCGAGGCCCATGATTTTGTCGGCGAAAATCACGGTCTCTTTCTGGCCGCAATGACGGTACACGGCGTCGAGAAGATTTGAGATATCTTTCTTGGTCAAAACCTGATTGACCATCGCGAACGGAATGTTCGGATTTCGCGGCAGCACTTGCGACAGAATCATGCGGCCCGGCGTCGTCACCACCCGTTGATCGATGGCGCCGCCCTTGGCATCGACCGTCTTGTAGACCGACCGAATGCGCGTGTGCAGGTGAAGGCACTTTGCGGCAAGCGCGTGTTCGATTTCCGCGACATCGGAGAAGAACGTCACGCGGTGCGCGGTCAGCTTGCCGGACTTCAGCCCGCGCCACGTCCCGGCGAGATCGCTCACATCCGGCGCAACCAGAGGTTGATCCGGATCGCGCACGACGATGCTGCCGCTGGCGAGGCCGTGTTCCAGCGCGTCTTGCGAGGGAACCGCGATCTTGACGCCGACGAGATCGGCGCGCTCGTAACTCAAATGGTAGAGCCCGAGCACGATATCCTGCGACGGGACGATGATCGGCTTGCCGTTGGCGGGCGACAGGATGTTGTTGGTCGACATCATGAGCACGCGCGCTTCGAGCTGGGCTTCGAGCGACAGGGGCACGTGCACGGCCATCTGATCGCCGTCGAAATCGGCGTTGAAGGCCGTGCAAACCAGCGGGTGGAGCTGAATTGCCTTGCCCTCGATCAGCACGGGCTCGAAGGCCTGGATACCGAGCCGATGCAATGTCGGCGCGCGGTTCAACAGCACCGGGTGCTCGCGGATGACTTCCTCGAGAATGTCCCAGACCTCGGGCAGCTCTTTTTCGACCTTGCGCTTGGCCGCCTTGATCGTGGTCGCGTGGCCCCGCTTTTCGAGCTTGGCGTAGATAAAGGGCTTGAACAGTTCCAGCGCCATCTTCTTCGGCAAGCCGCATTGATGCAGCATCAGTTCGGGGCCGACAACGATCACCGAGCGGCCGGAATAATCGACGCGCTTTCCGAGCAAGTTCTGCCGGAACCGGCCTTGCTTGCCCTTCAGCATGTCGGACAGCGACTTCAACGGCCGCTTGTTGGCGCCTGTGATGACCCGGCCGCGCCGGCCGTTGTCGAACACGGCATCGACCAATTCCTGCAACATGCGCTTTTCGTTGCGGATGATGATGTCCGGCGCGCGCAATTCCATCAAGCGCTTCAAGCGATTGTTGCGGTTGATGACGCGCCGGTAAAGATCGTTGAGGTCCGACGTTGCGAAGCGGCCCGCGTCAAGCGGAACGAGCGGCCGGAGTTCGGGCGGAATCACCGGGATGATGTCCATGATCATCCATTCCGGACGGCTGCGCGAATCGACGAACGCCTCGATCAGCTTGAGCCGCTTGACGAGCTTCTTGCGCCGCGCCTCGGATTTCGTTTCCGCGAGATCGATGCGGAGCTGGACTTTTTCCTTATCGATGTCGATCGCCACGAGAATATGTTTGATCGCCTCGGCGCCGATCATGACCGAGAAAGCGTCGGGGCCGAAATCGTCCTGCGCCTTCTGGAACTGCTCCTCGTTGAGCAGTTGATGCAGCTTGAGCGGCGTCAAGCCCGGCTCGGTGACCAAATATTGTTCGAAATAGAGCACGCGCTCGAGATCGCGCAGCGTCATGTCGGCGAGCAGGCCAATTCGCGACGGCAGCGACTTCAAGAACCAGATATGCGCCACCGGCGACGCCAGCTCGATATGTCCCATGCGCTCGCGCCGCACCTTCTGCAGCGTCACTTCGACGCCGCACTTTTCGCAGGTGATGCCCTTGTATTTCATGCGCTTGTACTTGCCGCACAAGCATTCGTAATCCTTGATCGGGCCGAAGATGCGGGCGCAGAACAAGCCGTCGCGCTCGGGCTTGAACGTGCGGTAGTTGATGGTTTCGGGCTTCTTCACCTCGCCGCTCGACCACGCCTTGATTTGCTGCGGGTTTGCGATCGAGATTTTGATGAAATCGAAATCCTCCGTCTTCTTGACGGGGCCGAATACGCTCGAAATCAGTTCGTTCATCGCCATCGTGTAATCCTTGCGCCAGTCGTGAGGCTCGCGGGGAAGGCTAACGGATCGGTTTGGCCATCTCGGATTGTTTCAGCTCGACATTGAGGCCGAGCGACCGCAATTCCTTGACCAAGACGTTGAAGCTTTCGGGAATGCCGGCCTGGAAAGTGTCCGAGCCGCGGACGATCTTCTGATAGGCGTCCGTGCGGCCGGCAACGTCGTCGGACTTGACGGTCAGCATTTCCTGCAGCGTGTAGGCGGCGCCATAGGCTTCGAGCGCCCAGACTTCCATTTCGCCGAAGCGCTGGCCGCCGAATTGCGCCTTGCCGCCCAACGGCTGTTGGGTGACGAGGCTGTACGGCCCGATCGAACGCGCGTAAATCTTGTCGTCGACCAGGTGGTGCAGCTTCAGCATGTAGATGTAACCCACCGTGACCTTGCGCTCGAATGGCTCGCCCGTGCGGCCGTCGACCAGCGTGACCTGGCCGGAGCTGTCGAGGTTCGCCGCCTTCAGCATATGCACGATATCGTCCTCGCGGGCGCCGTCGAAAACCGGCGTCGCGATCGGCAAGCCATTTCGCATTTCCGCCGCCGATTTCAGGAGATCGTCGTCCTCCATGCCGGCAAAGAGTTTGCGATAGTCGCCTTCGCCATAGGTCTCGCGCAGCCAATTCCTTGCATCGCGCGCAGCCTCGGCCTTGGCACCGCGCATGGCACCATCGACGATTTCGCCGATCTGTTTGCCGAGGCCGGCAACGGCCCAGCCAAGATGGGTCTCAAGAATTTGGCCGACATTCATGCGGCTGGGCACGCCCAGCGGATTGAGCACGAGATCGACCGGCGTGCCGTCTTCGAGATAAGGCATGTCTTCGATCGGCGCGATCTTCGACACAACGCCCTTGTTGCCGTGGCGGCCGGCCATCTTGTCGCCGGGCTGCATCTTGCGCTTGATCGCGACGAAAACCTTGACGGTCTTCATCACGCCCGCCTGCAACTCGTCGCCACGTTGCAGCTTTTCCACCTTGTCGTTGAACCGGGCCTCGACCCGGGCGATGGCGGCATCGAAGATTCGAGTTTGCTCCTCGATCTTCTGCATCGCCTTGTCGTCTTTGACCGCGATGTTGCGCCAAGCGCCCTGCGGCATCTCGTCGAGCACGTCATTCGTAAGCTTTGTGCCCGCCTTGATGCCCTTGACGCCCGAAGACGCGGTCTCGCCCAACAGAAGATCGCGCAGGGCCTGATAGAAATTGCGCTCCAGGATGACCTTTTCGTCGTCGCGGTCCTTGGCCAATCGCGCAATTTCCTGGCGCTCGATCGCCATGGCGCGCTCGTCTTTCTCGATGCCGCGCCGCGAAAAGACGCGGACTTCGACGACCGTGCCGGTATTGCCCGGCGGAACGCGCAGCGAGGTATCGCGTACGTCCGACGCCTTCTCGCCGAAGATCGCGCGGAGCAGCTTTTCCTCAGGCGTCATCGGCAATTCGCCTTTCGGCGTCACCTTGCCGACGAGAATGTCGCCCGGCTTCACCTCGGCGCCGATCGCGACGATGCCGGCTTCATCGAGATTCTTGAGCGCTTCCTCGCCGACGTTCGGGATGTCGCGCGTGATTTCCTCGGGGCCGAGCTTGGTGTCGCGCGCGCTGATTTCGAATTGCTCGATGTGGATCGAGGTGAACACGTCGTCGCGCACGATTCGTTCGGAGATCAGGATCGAAGTCTTCGAAGTTGTAGCCGTTCCATGGCATGAAGGCGACGAGCACGTTGCGGCCGAGCGCCAGTTCGCCAAGGCTCGTGGACGGCCCGTCGGCAACGATTTCGCCTTTCTCGACGTGATCGCCCACCTTCACCAGCGGCCGTTGCGTGATGCACGTGTTCTGGTTCGAGCGCTGGAACTTGAGGAGATTATAAATATCGACCGCCGGCAGGCCGCTATTGTCGTCTTTGGCGCGCACAACGATGCGCGTCGCGTCGACCTGATCGATGACGCCGGCACGGCGCGCCACAATCGTGGCGCCCGAGTCGCGCGCGACCACCGCTTCCATGCCGGTGCCGACGAGCGGCGCTTCGGCCTGCAACAGCGGCACCGCCTGGCGCTGCATGTTCGATCCCATCAGGGCACGGTTCGCGTCGTCGTTCTCAAGGAATGGAATAAGCGAGGCGGCGACCGAAACCAGCTGCTTGGGAGACACGTCGATATATTCGATGCCGTCTGGCGGCACCATGACGAAGCCGCCGGCCTTGCGGCAGGGGATGAGGTCATCGACGAAACGCCCGTTCTTGTCGAGCGGCGCGTTGGCCTGGGCAATCGTGAACTTCGCTTCTTCCATGGCGGAAAGGTAGTCGACCTGCTCCGCGACCTTGCCCTTCTCGACGCGGCGATACGGCGTTTCGATGAAGCCGTATTTATTGACGCGCGCGAAGGTCGCGAGCGAGTTGATCAGGCCGATATTCGGCCCTTCCGGCGTCTCGATCGGGCAGATGCGCCCGTAATGCGTCGGGTGCACGTCGCGCACCTCGAAGCCGGCGCGTTCGCGCGTCAAGCCGCCCGGACCGAGCGCCGAGAGCCGGCGCTTGTGGGTGATTTCCGACAGCGGATTGGTCTGATCCATGAACTGCGAAAGCTGCGAAGAGCCGAAGAACTCGCGCACCGCCGCCGCCGCCGGCTTGGCATTGATCAGATCCTGCGGCATCACGGAATCGATTTCGACCGTCGACATGCGCTCCTTGATCGCGCGCTCCATGCGCAGCAGGCCGATGCGGTATTGGTTCTCCATCAGCTCGCCGACCGAACGCACGCGGCGGTTGCCGAGATTGTCGATGTCGTCGATTTCCCCGCGCCCGTCCTTGAGATCGACCAAGGTCTTGACGATGGCAAGCACGTCGGCCTTGCGCAGCACGCGGACGGTGTCCGGGCAATCGAGGCTGAGGCGCATGTTCATCTTGACGCGGCCGACCGACGAAAGATCGTAGCGTTCGTTGTCGAAGAACAAACCATTGAGCAGCGTTTCGCCCGCTTCCACCGTCGGCGGCTCGCCCGGCCGCATCACGCGGTAGATATCGAGCAGCGCTTCGTCGCGGTTGCGGTTCTTGTCGGCCGCCAAAGTATTGCGGATGTAGGGGCCGACATTGACGTTGTCGATCGCCAGAATCGGCAGTTCCTTGATGCCGGCCGCGATCAGTTTCTCGAGCGTCTGGGCCGTGATTTCGTCGCCGGCCTCGATGTGGATCTGCCCGGTCTTCTCGTTGACGAGGTCCGCGGCGACAAAGGTTCCATAAAGCTCTTCGTTGGCCGCGATCCGGTCCTTGACGCCTTGCTCCTGAAGCCGCTTCGCGAGCCGCGGCGTCATCTTGACGCCCGCTTCCGCCACGACCTTCCCCGTCTTGGCGTCGATCATGTCGGCGATGAGCCGCACGCCGCGCATGCGATCGGGGTCGAACTTGGTGACCCAGCCCTTGTCGGCGCGCTTGAAGACGGTCTGGTCGTAGAAATAGCCGAGGACTTCTTCCTGCATCATGCCGTGGATTTCGGTCGGATCCAGCGTCTTGCCCTTGGCCGCGCGCTCGGCGCGGAGCTTTTCCGTCTCGGCGCTCGGCAAAGCCATGAGCAGCGTCGTTACCGGCAGTTTTCGGCGCCGGTCGATACGGACATGGACCATGTCTTTCGCGTCAAATTCGAAATCGAGCCACGAGCCGCGGTACGGAATAACGCGCGCGGCAAAAAGGTACTTGCCCGAAGAATGCGTCTTGCCCTTGTCGTGATCGAAGAACACGCCCGGCGAACGATGCATTTGCGAAACGATGACACGCTCGGTGCCGTTGACCACGAAAGTGCCGTTCTTCGTCATGAGCGGCATGTCGCCCATGTAGACGTCCTGTTCCTTCACGTCGCGCACCGACTTGCTGCCGGTCTCCTCGTCGACGTCGAACACGACGAGGCGGAGCTTGACCTTGAGCGGCGCCGCGAAGGTCATGCTGCGCTGCTGACATTCCTCGACGTCGAATTTCGGCGTCTCGAATTCGTAGTGGACGTACTCAAGCGTCGCCTTGCCGGAAAAATCGGAAATCGGGAAAACGGTCCGGAACACTTCCTCGAGGCCCCACAGGCCGCGGGCGTTGTATTGCGTTCCGATCTGCAGGAAGTGATCGTAGGAATTCTTCTGTATTTCGATCAGGTTCGGCATCGTCGCGATTTCGGCGATCCGGCCAAAGGACTTGCGGATGCGGTTGCGGCCCGTGAATGATTTTGCCATTTCGTTTCCCTGAACGGCCCCGGGAGGCCCAGTTGCTTATCGCAGCGGCGCGGAGAACGGTCCCCGCGCTAAAATTCCTATTCCATCAAAAGTCGGCCGAACGGCGCATGGGCCGCCGGCCATCGGCCGGCAGCCCTTGCCATTCCGCTCGTTGCGCAATGCGATCGATCAAGCTTACTTGAGCTCGACAGTCGCACCCGCGGCTTCAAGTTGCTTTTTGAGCTTGTCGGCTTCGTCCTTATTGACGCTATCCTTGACGGTCTTGGGCGCGCCTTCGACCAGGTCTTTCGCTTCCTTGAGTCCGAGGCCGGTGATGGCCCGGACTTCCTTGATGACGTTGATCTTATTGGCGCCGGCGGCGGCGAGAACAACGGTGAATTCCGTCTTCTCTTCCTTTTTCTCTGCCGGCGCCGCGGCGGCGGCCACGGCCGCGACCGGTGCCGCGGCCGAGACTCCCCACTTCGTCTCCAGCAATTTCGACAGTTCCGCCGCTTCGATCACGGTCAGCTTCGAGAGTTCGTCCACGATATTCTGCAAGTTAGCCATTTTCTATCTGCTCCATGTTTCCTTGAACTTTGGCGTGAGGCCGGGTTAGGCCGCCGGTTTCTTCCCGTAGGCACCAAAAACCCGCGTCAATTGCGCCGCGGGCGCCTGCGTGATCGTGACGAGGCGCGTGGCCGGCGTCTGAACCAACGCAATCAGCCTGGCGCGCAGTTCGTCGAGGGACGGCAGTTTCGAAAGACCGTCGACTCCGGACTTGTCCAACAGCTTGCCGTCGAGGCAGCCGCCGACAACGAGGAGCTTTTGATTGTCCTTCGCGTAACCGACCGCGACTTTCGCCGCCGCGACCGGATCGGCCGAGTAGGCGATTGCCGTGGGTCCCTTGAAGCGATCCGCTAGCCCGCCGAACTTGGTGTCCTTGAGGGCGAGACGGGCGAGCCGGTTTTTCGTCACCTTGAATCGGGCGCCGGAAGCGCGCATTTTGCGGCGAAGGTCCGTCATCTCAAGAACCGTCATACCGACGGCTTGTGTGACAACGACAAGCGAGGCCTTCCCAAAAATGTCGCGCAACTTAGCGACCTGATCCGCTTTTGCTGCTCGATCCACCTAACCACTCCTTGACTTGGCAGCCTTGGCCCGCAAGCCGCGGCCGCCGGTTCAACAAACCCCCAGGCGCCTCGCGGCACCATGGGGCGATCGCCTGTCCCAGAAGTTCAAGGCTTCCGTGTCGGCGGCCGAGACAAACGCCCAGGCCGCAAACCCGTGTCCTTCGTTCCTCTGTCTATTGCAGGCCGTGTATTAAGCCCTTGCGGCGCTCTGGCCGGCGCGGGCACCTGCAGTCTCGGACAGGGACGAAACCCGAGGCTCGTCGAGCCGCCGGATTTCGCCATGCGCGCCGCCGCTTGCGCGGCCACGCGCAATTCCTTGAAATTATGCCGCTCCGCCTCCCGCAAGCTCGCTCACGTCAAGCTGCACGCCTGGCCCCATGGTGGAGCTGATGCTGACCCGCTTGACGAACGCGCCTTTGATGCCCGCCGGCTTCGCCGAATTGATCGCACTGAAGAACGACCGCACATTGTCCGCTATCGCCTTTTCGCTGAAACTCGCCTTGCCGATGCCGGCGTGCACAACGCCGGCCTTGTCGGCACGGTATTGCACCTGGCCGCCCTTGGCCGCCTTGACTGCGGTCGCGACGTTGGCGGTGACAGTTCCCAGCTTCGGGTTCGGCATCAGGCCGCGCGGACCGAGAACTTTGCCGAGCTTGCCGACCACGGCCATCATATCGGGCGTCGCGATCACGCGATCGAAGTTGATTTCTCCCTTCTCGATCTTCTCGGCGAGATCCTGCGCGCCGACGAGGTCGGCGCCGGCCGCCTGGGCTTCCTTGGCCTTGGCGTCGCGCGCGAAGACCGCGACGCGCACCGTCTTGCCGGTGCCGCCGGGCAAGGTAACCGCGCCACGAACCGTCTGATCGGACTGCTTGGGATCGACGCCAAGATTTATCGCGATTTCGATGGTCTCGTCGAACTTGGCGGTTGCGTTCTTCTTAACGAGTTTCACCGCATCGGCCAATTTGATTGGTTTCGTCCGATCGTGTCCGGCGGCTGCGCTACGATACCGTTTGCTATGCTTTGTCATGGCTTTACTCCACCACCTCGATACCCATCGAGCGCGCCGAGCCGGCCAGCATCTTCACCGCGCCTTCCACATCGTTCGCGTTCATGTCTTTCATCTTGAGCTTGGCGATGTCCTCAAGTTGCTTTTTCGATATCTTGCCGACCGAATTCAGCCCCGGCGTCTTCGAGCCGCTTTCGAGGCTGATCGCCTTCTTGATGAAATGGCTTGCCGGCGGTGTCCTGGTGACGAAAGTGAAGCTGCGATCCGAATACACCGTAACCGTCACCGGGATCGGCGCACCCGGCTCCATTGCCTTGGTCGCGGCGTTGAACTGCTTGCAGAATTCGGGAATGTTGACGCCGCGCTGACCGAGCGCGGGCCCGATCGGCGGCGAGGGATTCGCCTGCCCTGCCGGAACTTGCAGCTTGATATAGCCATCGATTTTTTTCATTGCCAGTAACCCTTACGTTAACGGAGCGCTTGTCGCCCTATGACGCGGCGCGGTTCGGCGTTGGCCTGCCTCCCGCACCATTTTCCCGCAACCCCGACAATCGGGACCGCGGCACGACCGCTTAGGATTTTTCCACTTGCGTAAACTCCAGTTCGACCGGCGTCGGCCGGCCGAATATCGAAACCGACACTTTGAGGCGGTTGCGCTCGCTGTCGACTTCCTCGACCGTGCCGTTGAAGCTCTCGAACGGACCGTCGCTGACCCGAACCTGCTCGCCGATCTCGAAGGTGATCGAAGATTTTGGTCGATCGATGCCCTCCTTGACCTGCTTCAGGATTTGCTCGGCTTCCTTGTCGCTGATCGGCACCGGCTTGCCATGACCGCCGAGAAAACTCGTCACCTTCGGCGTATTCTGGACGAGGTGCCAGGTGCGGTCGTTCAAATCCATCTTGACCAGGACATAGCCGGGCAGAAATTTCCGTTCAGTATGAACTTTCGTGCCGCGCCGAACCTCGACCACATCCTCGGTCGGCACCAGCACATCGGTAATTTGATCGGCCAAGCCCTTGTTCTGGGCCTGCTCCTTGATCGATTGCGCCACCTTTTTCTCGAAACCGGAATAGGCGTGCACCACATACCATCGCAGCGCCATGCCTATCTCCCAAGTCCCAGCAGAAGCTTCACCAAAAACCCCAGCACCGAATCGGTGATCAGGAAAAACACCGCCACAATCACGACCATGGCCAAGACCATGAGCGTCGCCTGAATCGTTTCCTTGCGGCTCGGCCAGGTCACCTTGGTGGTTTCCTGCCGCACTTCGCGAATGAACTTGGCGATGTTTGCCATCGATTCTCTTGTCAACCTGTCTGTTATGTGTGGCGCTAGGCACCGATATCGAAGCGGGTGGCAGGGGTGGAGGGCCTCGAACCCCCAACCTTCGGTTTTGGAGACCGACGCTCTGCCAATTGAGCTACACCCCTATCGGTCGCGGCGACCATATGTCGATGGGTCGCATCCAGCCAATTCTATTTAAGATGCGCCGCCGCAAACACAATGATCCGCCCTTATGTCGACTGCCAAGCCCTTTCTTTATTTGATAATTTTCGTCACGACGCCGGCGCCGACGGTGCGGCCGCCTTCGCGGATGGCGAAGCGCAGGCCTTCATCCATGGCGATCGGCTGGATGAGCTCGATCTCCATCCGGATGTTGTCCCCCGGCATCACCATCTCGGTGCCCTCCGGCAGCTTCACCGAACCCGTCACGTCCGTCGTCCGGAAATAAAACTGCGGCCGGTAATTGCTCAGGAACGCCGTGTGACGGCCGCCCTCGTCCTTGGTCAGAATATACGCCTCGCATTGGAAGTTCGTGTGCGGCGTGATCGAGCCCGGCTTGGCCAAGACCTGGCCGCGCTCCACTTCCTCGCGCTTCGTGCCGCGCAGCAGCACCCCCACATTGTCCCCCGCGAAACCCTCATCCAGCAATTTGCGGAACATCTCGACGCCCGTGCACGTCGTCTTCAGCGTCGCCTTCAGGCCCACGATCTCGATGTCGTCCCCCACCTTCACGATGCCGCGCTCAATCCGCCCCGTCACCACCGTGCCGCGGCCCGAAATCGTGAACACGTCCTCGATCGGCATCAGGAACGGCTTGTCCTTCGGACGGTCCGGCTGCGGGATGAAGCTGTCCACCGCCGCCATCAGCGCCAGGATCGCTTCCTTGCCCACCTTCGGGTCGCGCCCTTCCAGCGCCGCCAGCGCCGAGCCCTTGACGATCGGGATCTTGTCGCCCGGAAACTCGTACTTCGACAACAGCTCGCGAACCTCGAGCTCGACCAGCTCCAGAAGCTCCGGGTCGTCCACCATGTCCACCTTGTTCATGAACACCACCAGCGCCGGCACCCCGACCTGGCGCGCCAGCAGGATGTGCTCGCGCGTCTGCGGCATCGGGCCGTCCGCGGCACTCACCACCAGGATCGCGCCGTCCATCTGCGCCGCACCCGTGATCATGTTCTTGATGTAATCCGCGTGGCCCGGGCAATCGACATGCGCGTAATGCCGCTTCTCCGTCTGGTATTCGACATGCGCCGTGTTGATCGTGATGCCGCGCGCCTTCTCCTCCGGCGCCTTGTCGATCTGGTCGTAGGCCATGAACGTCGCACCGCCCGACTCCGACAGCACCTTCGTGATCGCCGCCGTCAGCGTCGTCTTGCCGTGATCGACGTGGCCGATCGTGCCGATGTTGCAGTGCGGCTTGGTCCGTGCGAATTTTTCCTTAGCCATCTTTCGTTCCTGCCTGTCGTTGCGCCTTGTGCCCGTTCATCCGCGAGACGCGACGCCGAATCGCGCGGCTTCCATTCTAACTGGAGCGGGCGACGGGAATCGAACCCGCATATCCAGCTTGGAAGGCTGGGACTTTACCATTGAGCTACGCCCGCACGGCCCAGCCGCTCCGTTAGAAAGCAACAGGTCCGACATTATTTTGCGGCATGCTTGCAAGTCGCCGGAACCCCCGTTTGACGATCCGGAGCGTGGTGGAGGGGGAAGGATTCGAACCTTCGTAGGCATAAGCCAACGGGTTTACAGCCCGTCCCCTTTAGCCACTCGGGCACCCCTCCGGGTAAATTTGGTTTCTTGCGCGCGCCGCGTGCAAAGACAAAGCAAGCCATGCACCGCCCCCCGTTGAGAGGATCGGCAGCAAAACCTGCAATGCAAAGCAGCGCGCGTGTTTACGCCAAAGCTCCTGCGAGTGCAAGCGCTTCGCCGTCATTTTCATCCTACTGCAAAGTATTATCGCTGGCGCATCCGCGGCCCGGCAATTGCCGGCGCGTGGGAGCCTTGAGGCCCACCTTCGTGCATCACGAACAGAGCGAGTCCAGTTCCCGCTTCGCTCTTCCAATGGTTCTTAATTTTTTCTGTTATAGCGTTGTAATTACAGAAAATAATTCTAGAAAACCGCTCACGGCGACGAAGCCGCTATGCTTCCATGGCGGCGACGCCATCCGCGCCACACGCTTTGCCCTCGCCGCCAATAGCCAAAGCAGCTATGTAACGATTGTATCATGCGAATTCACAAGCACCGACGCGGCCCCGGCAGAGACCAAGGCAAAGGCGGCCAGGGCGCGGACCGCTGGCTGTTTGGCACTCACCCTGTGCTCGCCGCGCTCGCCAATCCCGACCGCGAATGCCGGCGACTGTTGCTGACGGAGGATGTACAGGCGCGCCTTGGCGCCAGGCTTGCCGCCGTTTTGGATCGACGCCCGACCCGGATTGAATTGGACCTCGTCGACCGGCAATTCATTGACGGGTTGCTGCGCGGGGCGGTCCACCAGGGCATCGCGCTCGAAGTCGGGCCGCTTGCAGAACATTTCTTGGAGGACATCATCGCTCGGACCGATGGCCGCGAACTGGCGCTCGTCGTCGTGCTCGACCAAGTCACGGATCCGCACAATGTGGGCGCCATCATGCGGTCCGCGGCCGCCTTTGGCGCGGACGGTGTTGTAACGACCGAGCGTCATGCTCCCGGCGACACCGCCACGCTTGCCAAAGCGGCGTCCGGGGCGCTCGACTTGGTGCCCCTGGTGCGCGTCGTGAACCTCGCCCGCGCGCTCGGCGACCTCAAAGCGGCGGACTATTGGTGCGTCGGCCTCGATAGCGGCGCCGAACGCGCCATCGACAGCATGGGCGATATCAAACGCTGCGTGCTTGTATTGGGCGCCGAGGGCACCGGCCTGCGGCGGCTGACCCGCGAGACCTGCGACCATCTGGCGCGCATACCCATGGCCGATCCTAAGCTGCGGGGCGCCGGGCTCGACAGCCTCAATGTCTCGACGGCCGCCGCGGTGGCACTCTATGCGCTCAGCGCGGCGCGCCGGCTGCACGACCGATGAGCGCGCGCGCCCTCCTCGCTGTCGCGGTTGCGGCGTTTCTTGCCATCTCGGCGAGCGCGCAAACGCAATCCGATTTCGCGCGCATCGACACCAATGGCGACGGCGCCATTTCGCGCGAAGAATTCGAAGCGGCCCGCAACCGCGATTTCGATCTGCTCGACGCCAATCGCGATGGCGCGATCGCGCGCGAGGAATTCTTGCGCGCGCCGGGCGGCAACGCGGCGCAGCGCGAGCGCCGTTTTCAACAGCTCGACGCCAACCGGGACGGCCGCATCGGCCGCGATGAATATCTCGCCTTCGGCAGGAGCCAATTCGCACGCCTCGATGCCGATGGCGACGGGCGCATAACGCGGGGCGAATTCGACGCCGCGATCAACATGGTCCTTCCGCCGCCGGGGGCCAGCAACCCTGGCGAGCCGGACGAAGCCGAGTTGCGCCGGCAATTCTGGCGCATCGACGCCAACGGCAACGGCATGATCACGCCCGATGAGCTTGACGCCGCGCGACGCGCCGCCTTCGTTGCGCTCGACATCGACCGCGACGGCAGGCTTAGCCGGTCCGAAGTGCCGGCGACCGGCCGTTTCGCGGAAATCGATACGAACCGCGATGGCTATATTTCGCTCGACGAATTCCTCGCCGCCGGCCGCCGCCTGTTCGCCGCGGCCGACCGCAACCGCGACGACCGGCTCACCTGGGAGGAGTTTCGCGCCGCGCGATTACGCTGAGACGGGCCGCGAACCGCGCAGCTCGATCAACGTCGCGTGGCTCGCGCTGGCGTCAAGAATTAGAATGGGCGTGCCGTCCGGCTCGATGCGCGGCGTGCCGTCGCCGAGCAGGACCGCGCCGCGCTCGACAAGCCCTCGCGCCGCGGCGGCGAGATCGTCAACTTCATAGGCCAAATGATACATCCCGCCCCGCGGATTGGCCTTGAGGAAACGTCCGGCGACGCTGTTGTCCGTCATCGGCTGCACCAGCTCGAAGCGCGTGCCGCCGAACTCGACAAGCGCAATGCGATAATTGAGTTGCGGCCGATCGACGATCGCGTCCGCGCTCGCGCCATAAGTCGCCAGCGCGGCGGCGAGGTCGGGCACGACGAACCCGATATGATGAAGCCGGTTCAACATCGGACCTCCGCGAATACGCTATCGTTTCATGGCCAAGGTAACGCCGTCGGCGATGGGAACGAGGCACATGGACACGCGCTTGTCGCGCACGATCTTGTTGTTGAGCGCGCGGATCGCCTTGACGCTGGCCCGCTGGCTGCGCGCATCGGCAACGCTGCCGCCCCACAGCACATTGTCGACCGCGACGAGGCCGCCGCGGCGCAGCAATTTCAGCGCCCGTTCGTAATAGCCGTCGTAATTCTCCTTGTCGGCGTCGATGAAGGCGAAATCGTAGGTGCCGGCCTCGCCCGTTTTCAGCAGGCGATCGAGCGTATCGATGGCCGGCGCAAGATGCAGCGTGATTTTTTGGCTGACGCCGGCTTGGCGCCAGAACTTCCGCGCAAGGGACGTGTACTCCTCGCTGACATCGCAGGCGACGAGCTTGCCGTCCTTCGGCAAGGCAAGCGCCACGGCGAGCGCGCTGTAGCCGGTGAATACGCCGACTTCGAGCGCCTTCTTGGCGCCGATGAGCTGCGCGAGCAGCGCCATCAGCGCGCCTTGCGGCGGCGAGATTTGCATCCCCGCCATCGGCACTTTTTTCGTCGCCCGGCGCAGTGCTTTCAGCACCGGCGCCTCGCGCGTGCCTTTGGCCACGACATAGTCGAAGAGCCGATCCGAAATCTGCAATTGTTTCATCGGGCGCTACTTTTTCTCTTCGTCGAAGATCTTGTTGATCAGCTCGGCCGCGATGTTGAAGGCCGGCAGGCCGCGAAACAGGAAGGCGAGTCCGGCGACCGCATGCAGCTCGGCCTTGCTGGCGCCGGCGCGCTTGGCGGCGCGGGCGTGATATTCGGCGGCAGGCGAGACTTGCGACAACAGAATGCCGAATAGGATGAGCTGCGACGTTTTCAAATCGAGCGCCTTGGGATACATGGCGCTTTCGCGGATTTTCTCGGTCAAGTCGAGCAAATCGGGATCGACTTCGAGACCGAGCTTGATGCGGTGCTGGATGCGCGGCGGCGTGAATCCGATCAGATCGTCGTAAATCTTGCGGTATTCGGTTTCCTTGGACACGCTGGCGCCTCCCCGCGAAAAATCATCGGATGCTCCGCGTCATATAGCCTATGCGGCATTCGCGCAATCGGCGCCGCCGAATCCAAAGCGGCGCGGAGAGCGAAGCCGCGCTCCGCGCCGAACCTTCCGCCATTGCAATCCGCCTAGGCCGCCGTTTCGTAATCTTTCAACAAGCGCTCAGCCTTGGCTTCGTCAAGCCGGTGATGCAGCCGCTTTTGTTCATGCTGATCGCGGATGGTTTTCGCCATCGTGATCGTGCTGTTGATCAGCAAAAGCGAGGCCATGAAAAGATACGATTTCATCCAGAAATTGGCGTCGAGCATATAAATTCCGCCGAACGCCATCGCGATCGAAACGCCAAAGGAAATAAACGTGAATGTGACCCAGGCGGGCGTGTTGCTGTTGACCATGGTTGTTACTCCTTCGTTGAAGAAACGGGCGTTTGACGTCGTCTAGGCGGGCACGACGCGGGCACGCAGCTCGGCCATGATGTCGGCCACGCCGGGCCGCGCCGCGCGGATGAGGCCGGCGCCGTAGAGCTGGCGGCGCAAGCCGGTGCCATTGCGCTCCCGGTCGATGATTTCGGCAGCGGCAATACGGTCGGCGTGCCGTTGTTGCGTTTTTTGAATGCGTGCCAATGTCGCCTCCGCTTCGGCAAGCGCGCCCGAAGCCAGCGAGCCATTGCGCGACGTTGATGCTTGCACGCGTTGCAACGCCGCCGTCGATCGCGCAACCGCGAATTCGCGCCGGATGTCGCAAACGCGCCGTTCCATGGCCGCGATCTTGTCGCGCATTTCCCGGATGCGCTCGGCATGACGTTCGCGGGTCTGAGCGTGCTCGTCATGGGCAAGGCGCAAATCGGCGATGCGCTCGGCGATCGATTCGGCATGCGCGTCGTCGTGCGCCTGGCCCGCTTTGCACGCGGCGGCCTCCTCCTTCGCGATGCTCGCCGACAAACGGCCGATATTGCGCTGCTCGGCGATGTCCATCGCCATCACGTCCGCCAATTGTTGGAGCGCCTGTTTCAAGGCGCGATCGACCGTACGCAGTTCCCAATCGAGGGTCTGAAATGCGACCCGATCCGTCGCCGCATCGCCGATTTCGGCGCCTGCACCCAAGGCCGCTTTGAGTAATTTTCCGAACATGGTCTGCCTCCCAATTGCCATAAGTGAAGTTCGAATATGAAGAAAGCGATTATTTACTTACCATCGATGCCGGGCCTAAAGGCGAACTTCGCGCCCATTATTCGTGGTTAAGACCGAATGGCTGCATCGTCGAAACTGTATAAGTAATTGCGCCGGCGAATTTTTAAGGGTTTGGCCGGGGCCACAAGCGCAAATGAAAATCGGGCCAAAAAATTCTCTGCCTCTGCTGGGAACACTCGAACACGTGCCAAGACTGTCGAAGTGGCCGGCGCCTTGGCCCCCTCTCCAGGAACAGCGAAAGACGATCGGACCTAGCGATTGCGCACGCTGTGTTCGGCAAACCTAATTCCGCCAGAGAAGTTCAATCTTGCCGCGGCCGTAATCCGTGCCGAACGGACGCGCCTGCGCCGGAAGGCATTGCGGGCGCTGCCGCCGCGCCCGCTTCGGCTTTGCTTGCGTTTGGCAACGACTCTATAGTGCGCAAGTTCGGCCAGCTTTCGGCCAAGCAACGATGGGAGACCAAACATGTTCAAGCAATTACTTGCCGCCGCCTCGGTCCTGGCGCTGTCAGCGGCAGGTGCCGCCGCGCAGACCATCAAGGTCGGCGTGCCGCTGCCGTTCACGGGCATCGGCGCGGAATTCGCTCAACAGAGCATGAACGCGATGGAGCTATACCTCAAGCTCAACGCCGACCTCGTGAAGCCCTACGAGATCACGCTGATCAAGCGCGACGTTAAAGATCCGGGCGGCGTCACGGCCAAGAAGGAAGTGACGGAACTCATCACCAATGAGAAGGTCGACATCCTAATCGGCTGGATTTACTCGCCCAATGCCATCGCCTCCGCGCCGGTCGTCACCGCCGGCAACAAGCTGGCCATCATCACCAACGCCGGCACGGCGCATATTACCACCCTCTCGCCCAACTACGTGCGCTTCTCGTTCAGCATGTGGCATGCGGGCTACGCTATGGGCGAGGCCACGGCCAAGATACTCAAGGCCAAGACCGCCGTCATCGGCTTCACCGACTTCCCGCCCGGGCGCGACATGCGCGATTTGTTCAAGCGCGCCTTCGAGGCGAGCGGAGGCAAGGTCGTGGACGAAATTCCGATGGGCGGCGCCGCGCAGGTGCCGGATTTCACGCCTTTCTTCCAGCGCGCGAAGGACAAGAAGGCCGACGTTTCTTCGTCTTCGTCCCGGCGGGCGACCACGCGGCCGCGGTGGTCAAGACCTACGGCGCCCTCGGCATGCGCCAAGCCGGCACCAAGCTGATCGGCCCGGGCGACATCACCCAGGACAACAAGCTGCAGGCGATGGGACCGGCCGCCGTCGGGCTGATCACGATGCACCACTATCACGCCGATCTCGACAATCCCGAGAACAAGCGTTTCGTCGCGGCATGGAAGCAGGCTTACGGCAAGGACAGCGTGCCCGACTTCATGGCGGTGGGCGCCTATGACGGCATGGCCGCGGTCGTCCACGTCGTGCGCACCTTGAAGGGCAAGATCGAGATCGACAAGGCGCTGGAGGCGTTGAAAGGGTGGAAGCACAACAGCCCGCGCGGGCCCATTATGATCGATCCCGCCACGCGCGACATCGTCATGAACGAGTACCTGTCCGAGGTCGTCATGAAGGATGGCCGCCTGTTCCAGAAGGAGATCGGCAAGATCGAAAACGTCAAGGACGCGTGCAAGGAGCAGAAGATCGGGCCCTGCGCGCCGAAATAATGCGCACATAGCCTGAGCATCTTCGGCAAGGCAAAGGCCGCCGTCCCGCCCCGCGGGCGGCGGCCTTCCGCTATCCCCAGGGTCCTTCGAGCGCTCCTGTGATTTTCGGCATCGACGTCGCCAGCATTCTTCTCGGCGGATTCGCCGCCGGGATGGTGCTGTTCATCGTCTCGGTCGGGCTCTCGGTCACGATGGGCCTGATGGGGTTCGTCAATCTCGCCCATGGCGGTTTCGCGATGATCGGCGGCTATGTCATCGTGCTTTCGATGAATCGCTGGGGCGTGGGCTTCGTGCCGGCCCTGGCGCTGGGCTTCGTCGCCACCGCGGCCTTGAGCGTCGTGCTGGAGCGCCTCCTTTATTCGCGCCTCTACCGCGCGGTCGAGCTCGACCAGGTCCTGTTCACGATCGGCCTGGTCTTCTTCATGATCGCGTCGGTGACCCTGCTCGTCGGGCCCGAGAACCAGCAGCTCCAGCTTCCCGACATGCTGCGCGGCCAGGTCGACCTCGGCATCCTCCACTACCGCACCTACAGCGTCGTCCTCATCGTGGTCGGCGTCGTGTTCATGCTGGCGCTGTGGCTCGGATTCGAGCGTACGCGCATGGGCGCCCAGATCCGCGCCGCGGTCGACAACCGGCGCATGGCCGAATCGCTCGGAATCAATGTGAGCCGCCTCTTCACCATCACCTTCGCGCTCGGCAGCGGTATGGCGGCGCTGGGCGGCGGCCTCGGCGCCGAGTTCCTCGGCCTCGATCCGCAATACGCCCTTAAATACCTCGTCTACTTCCTCATCGTGGTGGCGGTCGGCGGATTGGGCCGCGTCACCGGCGTCTTCTACGCCGCCCTCATCATCGGCGTGCTCGACTTCGTGCTGAAGCAATATGTCCCGCGCGGCGGCACGCTCTATATCTACGCCCTCACCATGCTCCTGCTGCTGTTCCGTCCGCAGGGGCTATTCGGAAAAGCAACATGAGCGGGCGCGGGCATCTGCTCGAGCATCCGGCGGCGGTGGCGCTAACGCGGCGCCACCATTTGCGGATCTGGGAACTCCTACCCTGGATCCTCGCCGTCGCCGCCTACTTCGCGTTTCCGAGTTACCTCCCCTTCGGCACCGAAGTCCTAGTGATGGTGCTATTCGCGCTCTCACTCGATCTGGCGCTCGGCTATGCCGGCATCATCACGCTGGGCCACGCCGCGTTCTTCGGCATCGGCGCCTACACCGCGGGGCTCATCGGCCTCTACGGCGGCTGGAACGAGCCGATCTCGCTGCTGCTGGCGGCCGCGGCCGTGGCCGGCGTCTCCGGCCTGCTCTCGGGCTGGGTGCTGCTGCGCACGCACGGGCTCACGCTGCTAATGCTGACGCTCTCATTCGCGGCGCTGCTCGAGGAACTGTGCAACCAGTTCATCGAGTACACCGGCGGCTTCGACGGCAAAAACCTCAACATGGCGCCAGTGCTCGGGCGGTTCGAGTTCAATCCGCTCTATTCCAACACTCAGTACCTCTACGCGCTCGCCGTCCTCTTCGTGCTGTTCTTGATTTTGCGCAGCATCGTCTATTCGCCCTTCGGCCAGAGCCTCAACGGCATCCGTGAGAACATCCTGCGCATGCCGGCGGTGGGCACGCCGGTGCAGTGGCGGTTGGTGATGGCCTACAGCATCTCCGCCGCCGTGGCGGGGATCGCCGGCGCGCTCCAGGCGCAGACCCAGCTCTTCGTCAACCAGAGCTATTTCAATCTCGAGAAATCGGCCACCGTCATCATCATTCTCATCCTCGGCGGCTACGGCCGGCTCTACGGCGCCTTCATCGGCGCGATCGCCTACATGGCGCTGGCGCATTTCCTCTCCAAGGCCTATCCCACGGCGTGGCAGCTCGGCCTCGGCCTGCTGCTCATCGTCATCGCGCTGTTCGCGCGCAACGGCATCCTCGGCATCGGCGAGCGCATCGCGCGCCGCCTCGGCGGACGCGCGGCGAAATGACGACGCCGCTGCTCGAGACCCGCGCGTTGAGCCGCAATTTCGGGGCGCTCGCCGCCGCGCGCGAGATCGCGTTCACGCTCGAGGCCGGCGCGCGCCGCGCGCTCATCGGGCCCAACGGCGCCGGCAAGACCACGTTCATCAACCTCCTGACCGGGGTGCTGCGCCCCTCGTTCGGCGCGGTGCTGCTGAAGGGCCGCGACATCACGCATTACTCACAGGCCGAGCGCGTGAAGCTCGGAATTGCGCGCACCTTCCAGATCAATCGGCTGTTCCGCGGTCTGTCGGTCCTCGAGAATGTCTACATGGCGGTTTCGGAGCGGGTCGGCGCCGCGCCGTCGATGTTCCGGCCCGCCGGGCGGCGCAAGGACGTGATTGAGGAGTCGATGCATCTCCTCGAAACGGTGAAGCTCGAGAACGATGCCCGCGACCGAATCTCCGAGCTGCCCTATGGCCGGCAGCGCCTAGTCGAGATCGCCATCGCGCTCGGCCTCAATCCGACGGTGCTGCTGCTCGACGAGCCGGCCGCGGGCGTGCCCAGCGCCGAGAGTCACATCATTCTCGACGCCGTCGCCGCCCTGCCGCGCGACATTGCCGTGCTCATCATCGAGCACGACATGGACATCGTCTTCCGCTTCGCCCAGCGCATCACAGTCCTGGTCGCCGGCGCGATCTTCGCCGAAGGCACACCGAAGGAAATTGCCGCCAATCCCGACGTGCGCGCCATTTATCTTGGGCAGGCTTCGGTCCATGGCTGACGCGCTCGAACTCCGCGGCGTCTCTGCCGGGTATGGCGAAACCGTCGTTATCGAAGCGCTCGATCTAACGCTCGCCGAGGGCGAGAGCATCAGCGTCATCGGCCGCAACGGCGTCGGCAAGACCACACTGCTCGCCACGATCATGGGCCATACAACTTTGCATGGCGGCACCGTGATGTTTCGCGGCCGGAACCTTGATAAATTCGCGATATATCAGCGGGCGCGCGCCGGCATCGGCTTCGTGCCGCAAGAGCGCGAAATATTTCCGTCGCTTTCGGTGCGCGAGAACCTCGAGGTCGGCGCCAAACCCGGCTTCTGGACGGCGGAGCGGATATTCGAGCTGTTTCCGAATCTCAAGATGCGGCTCAACAATGCGGGCAATCTGCTATCGGGCGGCGAGCAACAAATGCTGTCGATCGCTCGCGCGCTGATGACTAACCCGGCCGTTCTCCTGATGGACGAGCCGACCGAAGGCCTTGCGCCGGTCATTGTCGAGACCCTAACCGCCACTATTCAGCGCTTGCGTGCGGCCGGCGGCCTTTCCATCATCCTGGTCGAGCAAAACAGCCGCGTCGCCCTCAACTTCTCGGAGCGCACCATCGTCATGGACAAAGGCCGCATCGCTTACGACGGCGCGTCGCAAGCGTTGCGCGACGATCCGAGCCGGCTCGGCCAGCTCATCGGAGTCGCCGAATGAGCGTGCCGGAACCGGGCGTCGCCGCAACGGTTCGCACCGCAACGCGCGACGACGTACCCACGATTCGCGACATTTACAACGACGCGATCCTGCTAACGACCGCGTCCTACGATTACGAGCCGGTTTCGCTCGAGTTGCGGTTCGAATGGTTCGAGCAAAAAATGGCCGGCGGCTGGCCGGTGCTCGTCGCCGAGCACACCTACGCCATTCAAGGATTTGCCACCTTCGGACCGTTTCGCGATTGGGCGGGCTATCTCTACACCGTCGAGCATTCGATCTACGTCGCCTCGCACACCCGGCGCATGGGCGTGGGATCGGCGCTGCTGCCTGCGCTGATCGGAGCGGCGCGCGGCAAGGGCATGCATGCGATGATCGGCGGCATCGACGTGAACAATGTCGCGAGCCTGCGCCTGCACGAGAAATTCGGCTTTGAGAAAGTCGCTCACTTCAAAGAAATCGGCTACAAGTTTCATCGCTGGCTCGATCTCGTCTTCATGCAGAAGCTGATCGGAGCCGCGCCGCCCGACGACAAGACTTAGCGCGCGGCGCTCCCGGTATGGCGCGGCTAGACTTCGTCATCGGTCCGCCTGGCCGGCCGAAGTCGCTTCCGCAAATCGAGCGCCCCAACTTGGCGAGCGACGCGCGTCCGACCGTTGCTTGTTTGCAACAAGCGAAAACCGCAACAGCCCTAAATTTCGCCTAAAAGCTTGGCTCAATTGGAGCAATTATCGAATTTTCAGTTCCCTAACCCGATGAATACTCGACCCTAAGTGGCTTATATCTGGATCAACTCGATGGATGTTCGTTCGCTTGCTCGGGAAGCTTTTTCGCAATCCCACATGGCGGTCGGGGTCGTTTGGTTAATCGCGACGAGGCGGCGTTAGCGGTTCATTAATGACGGGCCAATAAATCGAACTTGCCGCGGGCCGCGGCCGCGGCCAGGGAGTATGGAATTGCAATCACTCGTTGCTGCTGTGCCGTTGCGAAGACTTCATCCGGCGGCGATCTATGCGCCAACTGTCTTCTTGAGCGCATGGCTGCTGTTCCAGGTCGAGCCGTTGTTCGTGAAAATGGCGCTCCCTTTGCTGGGTGGGTCGCCGGCCGTTTGGACGACCGCGCTCGTCGTTTTTCAGGCCCTGCTGCTGGCGGGATATCTTTATGCGCATTGGCTGGTTACGCGATTTCGTCCCTATTGGCAGCGGCGAATTCATCTTTCCGTGCTGTTCGCCGCGCTCGTCGCCTTGCCCATCGCAATTCCAAACTCGTGGCGCACGCCGCTCGAGAACGCGCCGAACCTATGGCTGATCGGCTTGGTCGCGGTATCGATCGGCCTGCCATTCTTCGCGATATCCGCCAATGCCCCGCTGCTTCAGCGCTGGTTTGCCGGCACAGCCGACGCCAGTGCGCAAAATCCCTATCCGCTCTACGCCGCGAGCAATCTGGGCAGCCTTGTCGCCCTGCTCGCCTATCCCTTCCTCATCGAGCCGTTCTTCGCCCTGCGCACCCAAAGCTGGGTGTGGTCCGCGGGCTACGGTGCGCTGCTTGCCGCCGCGCTGGTCTGCGCACTGCGGTCCGCCATTCCGAGCGAAAGCGCCGTGGTCGTCAAAATTCCGCAAAACCGGGCGGCCGCCCCAAGCTGGCGCCGGCGAATTCATTGGGCGGCCCTTGCCTTCGTTCCGTCGGGGATGCTGGTCAGCGTCACGACGATCATCACATCCGAAATCGCACCGATACCGCTGCTGTGGATCGCGCCACTCGCACTCTACCTCCTGAGCTTCGTCATTGTCTTCGCGCGCCGCCAATGGTTTCGCGATTCGTGGCTGCAATGGATTCAAGCCGGCTTGCTGCTCCTATCCGCCGTCTTCGCGGTTCGTTCGCTGACAAGCTTCTCGCTCGCCATCATGATGCTCGGCCTGGCGACACTTTTTGCGACATCGCTGATACTCCATCGTGAGCTTGTCAAGTTGAAGCCTTCGGTCCAGCATTTGACCGAGTTTTACGTATGGATGTCCGTGGGCGGCATTCTCGGCAGCACATTCGCCGCGCTGTGGGCGCCGCTCCTCTTCAACTTTTTCGTCGAGTACGCAATTCTAATCGTGCTCGCCGGCCTGCTGCGCCCAGCGACGGATCGCAGCGAGGAATCGCGCCAGGTCGGATACCGCTTCGGCGCCGCTACCGTGTTGCGGGAAGTCTCCGTGCCCGCCATCGGACTGTCGATCTTGCTGCTGATCAATTCGAGGGTGAGCCAAGACACGGCGGCGGCCAACGCCATGTTCGGCATGATCCTGCTATTCATTGCGCTTTTCAGCGTGCTGTCCGCCGGCCGGCCCTTCCGCTTCGGCCTCTGCCTTGCGGCGATCGCCGCCTTCGGCGCCAGCATGAGCAATCCGGCCGTCGGCGCTCTCGTTTACCGCGAACGCACGTTCTATGGCATCCACGCAATCCGCACCAATTCCAGCGGCGATTACATCGTGCTCACGCATGGGAATACAATCCATGGCGCGCAGCACACGTCGTGGACGCGGTATCGCGAGCGCAATACGTACTTTCACGCGGACTCCGGCATCGGCCGCGCCATGCAGGCGCTCGACGGCAAAGCGCAATTGCCCAAGAGCGTCGGCGTCATCGGCCTCGGCGCCGGTGAGCTATCGTGCTACCGGCAGGATGGCCAGCATTGGACGTTCTTCGAGATCGACCCGGCCGTGGTGTTCATGGCGACGAGCGGCCAGCATTTCCGTTTCGTGCCGACCTGCGCGCCTGACGCGCGAATTCTGGTGGGCGACGGACGCCTGCTCCTGGCGCGCGAGCCCGCCGGCCAATTCGACTTGCTGATCATCGACGCATTCGGCTCGGATACGATTCCATTTCACCTGGCAACGCGCGAGGCCTTCCGACTATATACTGAGAAGCTAACGGCGAACGGCGTCATCCTGATGCACATTTCGAACCGATTTATCGATCTTGAGCCGGTCGTCAGCCGCCTTGCCGTGGAAACGGGCCTCGCCGCGCGCATCATGATCGCGAAGGCGCCGCACGCCAATCCGGAGCAGCCATACCGTTTCGGCTCCATTTGGGTTGCCCTGTCACGCAACGAAGCCGCGCTCAAGGCAATGACCGAGGACCAGGATGCGGAAAGCCCGAGCGCTTGGGGCGCCTGGCGCAAGCTGAAATACGGCACAAAACGACACTTGTGGACGGACGACTACTCCAACTTGCTCAGCGTTCTGAAATAGAGTCGCCGGCGCCACACCGGCGCGCGGCGTGGGCGAGCCAGACCGCCGCCGTCGTCAGGATCATCGCACCGGCCTGATGCAAGGTTCCGATGGCAACGCCGCCGAAGAGCGGCGGCCGCGCCACGCCGAACATCAAGATCGTTGCCACGCCGAGCGCGTACTGCACGGCGACCGCGGCGAGAAGCCATTGCGTCGCCTGTCGAAGGGTCCGATCCGCGCCGCTCCGCCGGGCGGCCAGGTAAAGGGTCGCGGACGCGAGCAGCGTCAACGTGGCCAAGACGCGATGATTGAAATGGACGTTGTCGTGGTTCTCGACGAAATTCAGCAGCCCCAGCGCGTCGACCCAATAGCCGCTTGGAATCAGGGAGCGGCCCATCAGCGGGAACGTGTTATAAATCCAGCCCGCGCGTAGGCCCGCCACCAGCGCGCCGTAGAAAATCGTCAGCGCCGCGAGCCCGAACACGACGTTGCTCCATCGGCGCGAACCGGCGCTGAATCGCGCCGCGCCGCGCTCCTGCAGCAATCCCAATGCCGTCCACAGCAATGCGACGTAAATCGCAATGGCCAAACCAAGGTGCGCGGCAAGTCGATAGTGGCTCACCGAAGGCCGCTCGACGAGGCCGCTGGCGACCATGAACCACCCCAGCGCGCCTTGCATCCCGCCGAGGATGAAGAGCCCGATAAGCCGCGGCATGAGCCCGCGCGAAATGCGGCCGCGCGCCCAGAACCAAATGAAGGGGAGCAAAAACGCGGCGCCGATCAGGCGGCCCCACAAACGATGAATAAATTCGAGCCAGAAAATTTCCTTGAAGCCCGCCAGGGTCAGGTCCGGGAATGTCAGCCGAAACTGCGGCGATTGACGATATTGCTCGAACAACGCGCGCCAATCGGCGTCCGACATTGGCGGCATGATGCCCCGGATCGGTTGCCACTCGACGATGGACAGCCCCGATTCGGTGAGCCGCGTCATGCCGCCGATCACGACGATGGCAAACACCATTCCCGCGACCGCCAGCAGCCAGCGCGCGATCGGGCGATTGCGCTCGTCAATCCCGTTCGATGGCGACGCGGCGGCGAAATCGGAGGGCGCTTTCATGGCGGCGATCTTGCGCATATCGATGCGCATAATGATGCCAAACATTGGGCCATCCGCTTAGAGCCAAATAGCCACAGCCCGTCGCCGGGTGCGACAGGCTGCGAGGTTGACCTGGCGGCCTGACCTCGCGAGGCTGTGGCCGCGGATTGGCCTGAAACACGCGGAGCCGGATGATGCAACCTCACACCGTGCGGATTAAACGCGGCGCGACGCTGCGGATCGAATTTGCCGAAACCTTCAACGCCGCCGTTCCCTTCATCGATCGTCATTTGGCCGAAGGCCGCGGTGCCAAGCCGATCATTCGCACCCATGAAGGCGAGACCGTCACCTACGCGCAACTTGCCGAGCGGGTCGATCGTTGCGGCAATGCCTTGAAGGCGCTGCGGCTGGCGACCGGCGACCGCGTCCTGATGATCGTCAAGGATTGCCCGGCGTTCTTTTATGTATTCTGGGGCGCGATCAAGGCCGGCTTCGTGCCGGTGCCGCTCAACACGCTGCTGCGCGCCAAGGACTATGAGTACATCATCGCCGATAGCGGCTGCGCGGCGTTGATCTACTCGCCCGAGTTTGCCGCCGAAGTCGAGCCGGCCCTCGCCGCCCTGACCGCGAAACCGGCGCACATCCTCCGCACAGAGGGTGCCGACGGCGCGCTCGACCGCCTGATTGCGGCGGCGGCGCCCGCGCTCGCGCCGGCGCCGGCCCGCCCCCGCGACGATTGCTTTTGGCTGTATTCCTCGGGTTCGACCGGCCGCCCCAAGGGCGCCGTGCATCGCCAGCAGGACATGGTCTGGACTTGTCGGAGCTACGGCGTCGAGACCCTCGGCATGCGCGAGAACGACGTGTTTTTTTCCGCCGCCAAGCTCTTCTTCGCCTACGGACTCGGCAACGGCATGACGTTTCCGCTTTGGGTCGGCGGCACGGCCATTCTCCTCGCACAGCGGCCGACGCCCGATCTGACATTTTCGATCGTCGAAAGTTTCAAGCCATCGCTCTATTTCGGCGTGCCCACGCTTTACGCCGCGCAGCTTGCGGCGCTGGACATCGCCAAACCTGATTTGTCGTCGATCCGCTACTGCGTTTCCGCCGGCGAAGGCTTGCCGGCCGATATTTATCGGCGCTGGAAGCAGCGCACCGGCCTGGCGATCCTCGATGGCTGGGGCTCGACCGAGCTCTTGCACATTGCGATCTCGAACACGCCCACTGACCAACAACCGGGCCGCAGCGGCATGCCGGCGCCGGGCTACGAAGCCCGCATCGTCGACCCTGACGGCAATACGGTGAAACGCGGCGAAAGCGGCATGCTGCATGTGCGCGGCGGCTCTACGGCGCGCATTTATTGGAATCAAGCCGAGAAGAGCGCCGCCACCATGCTGGCCGATGGCTGGCTCAACACCGGCGACACCTATTTTCAGGACGAGCAGGGCTACTATGTCTATGCTGGCCGCTCCGATGACATGATGAAGGTGGGCGGCATCTGGACCTCGCCGATCGAGATCGAGGGCCGCCTCATCGAACATGCCAAAGTTCTCGAGGCCGCGATCGTCGGCCGGAACGATGCGGACGGCCTTACCAAGCCCGAAGCCTGGATCGTGCTCAAAGACAAGTCAGCCGCCGGCAATGCCGCCGGCCTCGAAGCCGAGCTGCGCGAGCATTGCAAGCAGGGCCTCGCGCCCTACAAATATCCGCGCTGGTTCAACTTCGTCGCCGAGCTGCCCAAGACGGCGACCGGCAAGATTCAACGCTTCAAGCTACGCCGATAGCGCCGGAGAGTGGCAGCGCAGGAGGAGTGGGCCGATGCAGGACGATTTGGACAAGGCCGGCTTGATCCGAGCCTTCCCGGATGGGCCGCCGTCGCGCATCGAGCCGGCACCGCGTGGCGCGGAGCCCGCGGCGATTCTCGTCGAGTCGATGCTCATCGACATCCGGAAAATGCTGGCGCGCCGCAAGGTGCCGGTTGCGCGTCGCTCCGTCTATTGCCGCGCTTTCGGCACCGCGCTTCTCCGTCTCCTGCGAGCCGGGAGCTATGCGGTTGGGCGCAGGACCGCGCGCCCGCGCATAGCGCTCATCGACGCGAACGGCGTTGTCACCGTTCCCCGGCGATGGCTCGACCGGTCGGGGGCGCTGCCGACGGCAAAACGCGGCGGAATCGACGAGGAGACGGCGGCGTATCTCCTGATGGCCGTGGCCGGAATTGCGGCGGATGCCGGCGAGCGCGCCGGCCTTGCCTTGTCCGCTCGCCGTCCCACTGTCGAAGAAGCGGTTTTCGATTTCGCAATGTGGCTGGAGCAGTCCGAATTCGTTGGCACCGAGCCCGACGCACGCTACGGCGCCATCCTTTGCCTTGAGGGCAACCGCGGCCGTTTCGAATTTTCGCGAGCCGAGCTGCCCTATCACGAATTCGCCTTCGGCATCGTCGACGACTTCTTAGCCGCGTGCGCTCTCGAGTAGCCGGGCCGGCGCAAAGGGCCTGCCGAACAAGTCCCGAAACCTGTCAACGACGTATCCCGTCTATAGTGTCAACGATCTATCCGATTGCTCATTGTCGAAACCGATCGCATCCCGCTTTAGTGGACCAAATTTAGTGGACCAAGTCCAACATTCAAGACCAACGATTTATAGCATCAACCCGCCCGAGCCAACGCAAAGCGTCGGACGTCGAGGGGTCGGGATGACGGTCACTATCGTTGGCCTCAAATGTCGGGCTCGATCCACTACGCTGGTTTCGCCGTCATGATCCCGACCACGCCGCCGGTCGGGTCTTAAATCATCGCGATGCGGCCGACGCCGGGCACGTCGAAACAGGGCTGCAGAACCTTGCCGCCAGCCCCGGCGACCTTGGCCACCGCGGCATCGACATTGTCAACGTGGATATACGACATCCACGCGCTCGGCGCGTTCTTGGAGCCTGTCGCCGATTTGTCCATCATGCCGCCGACCGGGCCGCTCTTGGTCTTGGCCACGGTGTATTTCGAGTCCGGGCCCATGTTCATTTCCTCGAATTCCCAGCCGACGACCGACTGATAAAACGCCTTCGCCTTGGGCACATTGTCGGTGAGTAGTTCGTTCCAATAGAATTTCTGATGCTCGGCCATGGCAGTTCCTCCGCGCTCCGTATTTGCATAGAATGTTAAATAGAGCGGCACAACGGCGCTGTGTCAAGGACCGGCCGGTCACGTCCCCGGCTTGGGCGGCCAGCCATGCGTCTCGCCGGCGGCGAAGCGGGCCCAAGCATAGAGGCCGTCATAGAGCGGCATCGCGGCTTCAAGCAGTGCGTGATCGTCGGCGATGCTGGCGCCGAGGCCGAGGGTAATGGCGAGCAGCCCCGCGCATTGCGGCGCAAGCTCGTGCCGCGAGGTATCGGCGCCGCGGATGATGATTGCAACCCGGTCGAGCGCCGGATCCTTGATCCCGAAACGCTTGACGAATGCGTCGAAGCTGCACGCCGGACCGTCGTGCGAAAAATCGACGCCGGGAATGTCGTAGGGCGTGGCGTTCATTTCCTTTGCCACCGCCTCAACCTGATCGGGCGACACATAGTGAAAGCGCGCGCTGGGATCGACGAAGCGGCGGATGAACCACGGACAGGCAATCCGATCGATCTTGGGCGATTCGCGCGTGACCCAATGGCTAGGACCGCTCTTGCGATGGGCATCGACCTCACTCTTGCCGACAAGCGGGCCTCCCGCCGCGCGCCACGCCTCGATGCCGCCTTCGAGGTACCGAGCTTGAACGCCAAACGCGCGCAGCGCGGCAACGGCGCTCTGGCCGACTTGATGGCCGTGCACGCAATAGACCACGGCCTCGGCGCCCGCGGGGATTTCCGTCGCCCAAGCCGCCGCCGCGCCATGATCGCGCCAGGTCGCTGTCGGCAGAATATCTTTCGCTTCGTCGTAGACGGCGCGCCGCCGGACATCGAAGAGTACCGGCATTGCCGGTGTGCCGAAACGGCGCAGCAGGTCGCCGACGCTGATTGCATGTTTGGCCATGGCTCAACTCGCTCTTGTTCCATCCGAAGCTACCGCGGTTCGGCCGCGGTCGCACGCCAATCGAATTCAACCGCCCCTCAAGCGAAGTAATTTCGTGTTGGTTGGCGCAAGCCGTGAATTTATCCACAGACGCGGAACGCGCCCGTACCGGCCGCCGAAATTAGTTTGTGTTACTGATTATTTGTGTTACTGATTAATTGGCTCTTTTGGGTGGGGAACCGCGCGCCATGGCCAAACGAATTTTGAGCCTCACGCTCAACGGCAAACCGCACGATGGCGTCGTGCCGGACAATATCCTGCTGCTCGATTATCTCCGCGAGATCGTTGGACTCACCGGCACGAAAACCGGCTGCGACGGCGGGGAATGCGGCGCCTGCACAGTTCTGGTCGACGATGGTCCCATTCTCGCTTGTCTGACGCTCGCCGCCACTGTCGGGGGCAAGCGCGTCGATACGATCGAATCCCTGGCCAAAGACGGTCGCCTCGCGCCAATTCAAGAGGGCTTTCATCTCAAGCTCGGCTCGCAATGCGGCTATTGCACGCCGGGCTACATCATGGCGTCCGAAGGCCTGCTGCGGCGCAATCCCGATCCCTCGGTCGAGGAAATCCGCGAAGCCCTGGGCAGCAATATCTGCCGCTGCACCGGCTATGTGAAAATTATCGAAGCGGTGCAGTACGCGGCGGCGCAGCGCCGCGCCGGCGCCAAGGGAGCCGCGGCATGAATGAAATCACGAAACCCCGAGCGGCCAGTGCCGCGCCGCCGCAGCCGGTCCATTCGATCGGCGCTTACATTCCGATGGTCGATGGGCCCGAGAAAGTCTCGGGCCGCGCGAAGTACACCGCCGATTTCGTCGAGGGCGAAGCGCTCGAAGCCGCGATCTTCCGCAGCCCCTACGCACATGCCGAAATTTTGCGCGTCGATGTCGCCGAGGCGCTGAAAGTTCCCGGCGTGCGCGCCATCGTCACCGGCGAAGATTGCGACATGACCTTTGGCGTGTTGCCGGTTTCCTACAGCGAATACCCGCTGGCGCGCGGCCGCACACGCTACAAGGGCGAACCGATCGCGGCCGTCGCGGCCGACACAATTCACGCCGCGAAGGAAGCGCTCCGCCGCATCAAGCTCGAAGTCCGCGAATTGCCCGCCTATTTCACCGCCGCCGCCGCCAAAGCGCCGGGCGCGGTGCAACTGCTGGATAACCGGCCGGGCAATATCGAGCGCGACGTATTCTTCGAACTTGGCGAGGTCGACAAGACTTTCGCCGGTTCGGATCTCGTCATGGAACAAACCTTCAGCGCCGCCGAAGTGTGCCAGGCGCAGATGGAAATGCACGCCGCGCTCGCCGAATTCGATCCTGTCCGCGGCGAACTCACCGTGCGCTGCTCGACGCAGGTGCCCTACTACGTTCATCTCATGCTGGCGCGCTGCCTGAAGATGGACAAATCGCGCATCCGCGTGATCAAGCCGCATATCGGCGGCGGGTTCGGCTGCCGGACCGAGGCGCTGCAGGTCGAGCTGATCTGTGCCCTGCTCGCGCGCAAAATCGGCGGCCAAGTGCGCCTCACGGTGACGCGCGAAGAAACCTTCATCACCCATCGCGGCCGGCCCGAGACCGATCTCCGCCTCAAAATGGGCATGACCAAGGACGGGCGCATCACGGCGGTCGAACTCGAAAACGACCAGCGCGGCGGCGCCTATAGCGGCTACGGCGTGGTGACGATCCTCTATGCCGGCTCGATGCTGTATGCGATCTACGATTTGCAGCACGTGCGCTATATCGGCCGCCGCGTGCTGACGAATACGCCGCCGTGCGGCGCTTTCCGCGGCCACGGCACGGTCAATACGCGCTTCGCCTTCGAGGCCCTGCTCGACATGATGGCGGAAAAACTCGGCCTCGATCCGATCGACGTGCGGCGGAGAAACTTGCTGAAGGCGCCGACCTTCACGCAGAACGATTTGATGGTGAACAGCTACGGCCTGCCCGAATGCATCGATTGGGTCGAGACCGCGAGCGACTGGAATGCCAAACGCACGTCAGGCATTGCACCGGCCAAGGACGGCAGGAAGCGCGGCATCGGGTTTGCCTGTTCGCATTACATTTCGGGCGCCTCAAAGCCGGTTAACTGGACCGGCGAACCGCACGCGACGGTCAATCTCAAGCTCGATTTCGACGGCAATATTACGGTATTGACGGGCGCCGCCGAGATCGGACAAGGGTCCTCGACCATCGTCGTGCAGATCGCGGCCGAGGTCATGGGCCTCGGCATGGAACGCTTCCGCGTCATCGCCGGCGACAGCGCGCTCACGCCCAAGGACAACGGCTCCTATTCCTCGCGCGTCACCTTCATGGTCGGCAATGCGACCCTCGAAGCGGCGCGGAACTTGCGCCAGATCATGGTCGAGGCGGCGGCGCGCAAGCTCGAAGCCAAGCCCGAAGACATCGAAGTTCTCGGCGAAGTCTATCGCGCGGCCTCGCAGGACAAGGGCCTCAGTTTCCAAGAAGTCGTGACCGAGGCGCTCAAGGACACCGGGACGATCACGACGCGCGGTAATTTCTCGACCATCCCGCAATCGCAAGGCGGCAAGAAATATCGCGGCGCCGCGATCGGCGGCACCATGGGATTTTCCTACGCCGCGCAGGCGGTCGAAGTCGCGGTCGACGAGGAAACCGGCGAAATCGAGGTCGAGAACGTCTGGGTCGCGCATGATTGCGGCAAGGCGCTGAACCGCCTCACCGTCGAAGGCCAGATTCAAGGCTCGGTGTGGATGGGCATGGGCCAAGCCTTGAGCGAGGAGCAGCAATATTACGACGGCCTGCCCGTGGCGCCGAACATGCTGGACTATCGCGTCCCGACCATGCTCGATTCGCCGCCGATCCACACGCACATCGTCGAGAGCAACGATCCCTACGGCCCGTTCGGCGCCAAGGAAGCGGGCGAGGGTTCGCTGTCCGGCTTCATCCCAGCGGTTGCCAACGCCATCCATCACGCCATCGGCGCGCGCTTTTTCGACACGCCGATCACGCCGGACAAGATATTCGCCGCGCTCGACAAGCGCGCGCGCGCAAAGCGGGCCTAGGGCCAGGATCGACTATGGACGCGTTGCACGAATTCGAACTGATCCGGCCGCGCTCGGTCGCGGAAGCGCTGGCGGCGCGCAAGGCCCATCCCGCGAGCCGGCTCATCGGCGGCGGCACCGATATCCTGGTCAATATCAGGCGTGGCATCGAAAAGCCGCCCGTCCTGATCGAAACCAACAATATTGCCGAGCTGAAGACGATCGCGGCGAGCGGCGGCGAAATCTCCGTCGGCGCGTCGGTGACGCTGGCCGATCTCGCCGGCCACGCCGACGTACAGCGACTCTATCCGGCGATCGCCCAAGCGGCCGAATCGATCGCCGGTCCGTCGCAGCGCAACATGGGCACGGTCGGCGGCAATCTCTGCCTGGATACGCGCTGCATCTACTACAATCAAAGCGAGTGGTGGCGCGGGGCCAACGACCATTGCCTCAAAACCGACCTGGGCGAAATCTGCCACGTCGCGCCGAAAAGCAAGGGCGTGTGCTTCGCAACGTTTTCGGGCGACCTTGCGCCCGCCTTTTTGCTTTTCGGCGGCGAGATCGACCTGCTTGGTCCCGGCGGGCAGCGCACCGTGGCGCTCAAGGAATTTTACATCGGCCATGCGCGGCAGGACGGCTCGACCGGCGACGGCCGCAATTTCCTGGCGATCCAACCCGGCGAAATCGTGCTGCGCGTCCGCGGCCGGACCGTGCCTCGCTTGGTATCGGCCTACGACAAGATTCGCATCCGCCGCTCGATCGAGTATCCCGTCGCCGGCATCGCGGCGGCGCTCAAGCGCGACGGCGGCACGCTCGCCGATTTGCGCATCGCCGTCACCGGCACCAATCCCCGCCCGGTCCTCATCGACGGCACCGCCGCGCTTTGCGGCAAGCCGCTCACCGAATTGGCGCTCGCCGCGCTCGACGATTTGTGCCGCGACCAGCTCATGTCGATGAAAACCACGTTCACGCCCGGCACCTATCGCCGCCGCGTCGCGACCGTCATGGCGAAACGCCTGGTCAAGCGGCTGTGGCAGGCCGCCGTCTAGGACGCGCGCGCCGCCTTCTTTTGTTCGGACCGCGCCAGCCACACGGCGCTGACGAAGATCAGCGCCGCGCCGGGCCACACCCAAGGGCTGACCTGATCGGCGAACAGCAGCCATCCTGCCAGCGCGCCGAGCGGCAGGCGCACGAAATCGAACGGTGCCACGAAGCTCGCCTCGGCGAGCCTCAACGCGTTGGACCAGCAATAATGCGCGAGCGACCCGGCGGCGCCGATGCCGATGATCCAGGGCAAGTCCGACCAGCGCGGCAGCGTGCCGTCATAGATCACCGGCCCGGCGGCGAGCGCGGCGATCAGGAAATTCATGTAAAACACGATCCGTTTCGCCGGCTCGGTGCGCGCCAATAGTTTCACGCAGATGCCGGCACCCGCGTAAAGCGCGGCCGATCCGAACGCGGCGAGCGCGGCCCAGCCGATGACGGCGATGCCCGGACGCACAATCAAGAGCGCGCCGGCAAAGCCGAGGAGCACCACAAACCAACGCGCCGGGCTCACTTTTTCGCGCAGAATGACCGCGGCAAGGACCGCGGTGCAAATCGGGATCGTCGAATTGAGCGCGATCGCTTCGGCCAGCGGCAACTTAACAACGGCGTAGAAATAGCCAAGCACGGCAACGTAGGTGAGACAGGCGCGCAGCCACAACAGCCCGATTCGCTTTGTGCGAAGCTGCTCCTTGGCGCGCCCGACGCCGCCGCCCATGAACAGGGGCAGCATCATCAGCATGCCGAAAAATACCCGATAGAACGCGATATCCGCCGGCGGAAGGTGATCCGAAATATTCCGAATCAGGATGACCATGACGACGTAGTTGAGGCTGGCGCCGAGCGCCCAAAGCGCGGCGCGCGCGGGATCGTGTGCCGCCTTGGCGCCGGCCGGATTCATGCCGCGCTCCGCGATCCGCCGCGGCTGCGCGCGAGCGCGAAAATCGCCAGGAACACGATCGCCGACCCGACCCACACCAGCGCATCGGGAAATTGCGCAAACAGCACAAGGCCGGCGACCGCCGACATCGGCACGCGCAAGAACTCGAAGGGCTGCACGAAGCTGGCATCGGCCAAGGCCAGCGCGCGCGACAGGCAATATTGCGCGACGGCGCCGCATCCGCAAAATGCCAGGATCAGCGGTACGTCCGACAGCCGCGGCACCGTGCCGATGACGAGAAAAGGTCCGATCCCGAGCGCGACGACGACGATATTGGTGAGAAACACGATGCGCGACGCCGGTTCGGCTTGGACAAGAGACTTGTTCAGCACGCTCGACCAGGCGAACAGCGCCGCCGATGCAAGCGACATCCAGGCCGGCAGGCTGATCTCGGCGAAACCCGGCCGCAGGATGATGACGACGCCGATGAAACCAAGCGCAATCGCCAGACAGCGCATACGATCGACGCGTTCGGCGAGCAGGACGAAGGCGAGCAGTGCGCCGAAAATCGGAGTTGTCGCGTTGAGCACCGTCGCCTCGGCCAAACCCATGCGCGTCACCGCGTAGTAGAACATCGCTTGCGCGAAAAAAACCGCGCCGCCGCGCAACCCGTATTGGCCGAAAGCGGTCCGGCTGTTCGGGAAAAAGCGGCCGCTCGTCGAGCCGCCCACGGCGCGAAAGCGCAGCACCAGCGGCAGCATCAGGCACATGCTGAAGAGTGCGCGCAGGAAGGAGAGTTCGAAATAGGGCACGCGCCCGTCGAGATAGCGGATCGAAATCGCCACCGCCGTCCAGAGGCCGATCGTGCCGCTCATCCATAAGGACGCAACGAGGTTCGGCGACCAATGCGACATCCTGTTATCGTCGAGCGGCGACACGGCTCAATGCAGCACCGAATGCGCGGGCGGCGCACCAAGCAGCGGCTGGCGCCCGCGCAGCGCCGCGGCGAAGCCCCGCTCCCACGGCCACACGCCGCTCTTGTCGGGCCACACGAGTTGCAACACGTCGAACCGCGTTTTTCCGTAGTACCAGAGCGAGCACCCGAAATGCTCGCGAAAATGCTTGCGATGCACCGCGAGCGCCACAACCTCGAATTTTTCGATCACCTCGCGGTAGCGCCGGCCGGCCGCGAATTGAACGCCCGCCGCCGCCAATTCCGCCATGCGGTTGATCATCTGGTGCATGACGTCGCCGGGCAACCCGTAAATCACGATTTCGGGGACGCCGAGCTGGTCGGTCAATCCGGTCGAATAGGCGAAATTCTCCGCTTTACCGGAATCGTCGAAGACGTTCGTCACCAGGCACCGGTGACGCGCGATCGCATCGACGACGCGCCGCTCCTGGGCATCGAGCTTTGCCAAACGTGCCTGCCAGTATTTCAATCGCTCGCCCGCCATGACCTATTCCTTCACGCGCCGCCGCGCGGCGCCTGATCGGATTCGGGCGGGCCCTTGAGCTCGACGCGATTGCCTTCGGGATCGCTGAGATAAAGCGAAGCTCCGTAACCGTCATTGCCGAACCGGCGCCTCGGCGCTTCCGCCGTGGCGCCGAATTGCGCCAGACGGGCAATGATTGCATCGGCATCGAAGGTTTCGACCCGGAAGCAGACATGATCGAGATTGCGGCCCTCGGCTTCCGGCCCGCGACCGCCCTCGCGGCCGAGTTTGCCGGCAATGTCGATGAGATCGAGCATCGCCGTGCCGGCGCGCAAATGCGTCAGCCCCAATTCGTCCTGAACCTTCACGACAGTGAATCCGAGCGCTTCGCGATAGAACGCAACCATCCGCGGCACGTCGCGGCAGCGCAAAACGATATGATCGTAGCCCCGGATCGCGATCATGCCGGATCCGGCGCGGCGCGATCGTCCATGAAGGCCGCATAGCGGCGGCGATGATGATTGGCATCGCCGAACATGGTGTCGATCATGGTCAGGCGCTTGAAGTAGTGACCGACCGGAAGTTCGTCGGTCATGCCCATGCCGCCGTGCATTTGGATTGCCTCCTGGCCGAGCTTACGGCCGGCGCGGCCGATCCAGGCCTTGGCCGCCGATGCGGCGCGGGCCCGCTCGGCGGGATCGCGTGCCGAAACTTTGGCCGCGGCAAAATAAGCCATGCTCTTGGCCTGCTCGGCCATGACGAACATGTCGGCCATGCGGTGCTGCAGGACCTGAAAACTCGCCAGCGGCACGCCGAATTGCACGCGCGTCTTGAGATAGTCGCGCGTCGTCCAGACAAGGTGATTCATGATCCCGGCCGCTTCCGCCGCCACCGCGGCAATACCGCGATCGATGGCGGCTTCGAGCAGCGGCAGGCCCCAATCGACTTCCCCGAGCACGGCGTCGGATCCGAGCGCGACATTGTCGAGTGTCAATTCCGCGGCGCGCAGCCCATCGACCGTGTGAAAGGGCCGGAGCTCGACGCCTTCGGCGCCCGCGGGAACGACAAACAGCGTGACGCCGTCGCGCTCGTCGCGTTTTCCGGCGGTGCGCGCCGATACGACGATGCTGCTGGCGGCGGCGCCGTTGAACACGACCGATTTCTGCCCGGACACGGCAAAGCCTCGATCGCGGCGCGCCGCGCGCGTTTCGACATCGCCGAGATCGTAGCGCGACTGGCGCTCGGCATAGGCGACGGCGACATGCAATTCGCCGGCGATGAGCGCGGCAAGTTCGGCGCGCCGCCCGCCGGCCGCGAGCAATCCGCCGCCCAGCACGACGGTCGGCAGATAGGGTTCGACCACCAGGCCCTTGGCGAAAGCCTCAATGACGATCGCAACCTCGACCGCGCCGCCGCCATAGCCGCCGTCGGCTTCGCTGAACGGCACGCCGAGCCAGCCAAGGTCCGCGAAGCGCCGCCAGTTCTCGGCGGTCCAGCCGCGCTCGCTCGCGGCCAGTTTGCGCCGCGTCTCGAAGGAATAATCCTTCTCGACGAATTTGGCGACGCTGTCGGCGAGCATCCGCTGCTCGTCGGTGAACGAAAAATTCATATGGTTTCCCTAGCCGCGTTCGATCCAGTCGAGCACCAAGTTCGCGAGTTCATCGCTGTTGTTTTCCCACATGAGCATGTGGCCGTTCCCGGCAATGCCGCGGTCGCCGAGATAGACGAAGTCGGCCTTGGCGCCATTGGCATTCAACCAATCGGCGACCGCGCCATCGACGTCCCTGGGATGATCGATATCGTTGGTCCCGGTCAGCACCAGGATGCGCTTGCCGCGGAAGTTGTCGAACCGCTCGATCTTGAGTTGCCGGCCGCCGACATTCAGCCGCTCCAGGATCAACGGCGCCGGAATGAATTGCATCGAGCGCGCGAAAGCCTCGGCATAACCGCGCGGAAACCGCCCGCCATCGCCGATCGCCTTGGTTTCGACGAAGTCCATGGTCGGACGATAGGGCGCGGACTTCGCGAGCCGAAATCGCAGGGCGAGCACTTGGACTTCGACTTCGCCGGCGGTCTCGCTGATAATCCGCGCTTGCGGCTGGATATTGCCGGGCGGCCCGGGCGCGACCGCGACCAGCTTGGCAATCGCATCGCCGTGCTGTTCGAGGATGCGCCAACCATAGGCGCCGGACATCGAGTGGGTGAGAAAATCACCGGTTCGCCGATTTTCCGGATCAAGGCGCCGAGCCCGCGGCAGATCAAATCGCCGCTCATCGCCTCGTCGGGGATGTCGCCGCTCCGCCCCCGCCCCGGCCAATCGGGCATATAGACGCGATAGCCGCGGCGCGCGAAAACATACGCCCAGCCCGGCCGCCCGTCGATCGTTGCAAGATAGCCCGCGCCCGATTGCGTTCCGCCGTGCAGGAGCACCAGCGGCGGAAATTTCGCGGCCGTACCCGCCGCCGGCTCCAAACAGTCGTAATAGACCGACACCGGATCGGAAATACGACCGAGGCTTTGGCGAAGCGGCACATGCGATGCGGTATCCGATGGCACGGTAAGCTCCTGAGGCTGCGGCCGGCCTAGAGGCCGAGGACCATCTTGGCCAGAATACCGCGCTGGACCTCGTTCGAGCCGCCGTAAATCGTCGATTTGCGCCAGTTAAAATATTGCGGCGCCAGCGGCGCGGCGTAGTCGGGACCGATCGGCGGCTCGTTCTTGCCGTGCTCGATCGCCGCGCGATCTTGGGGAAAGCCGTAATAGCCGATCGCTTCGATCAGAAGCTCGGTCAAGGACTGCTGCAGTTCGCTGCCCTTGATCTTGAGCAGCGAGGCCTCGGCGCCCGGCGGCTTGCCGCCCAACTCGGCGGCGACCAGCCGCAGCATCGTCATGTCGAGCGCGATAAGGTCCAGCTCGACATCGGCGATCCGCTCGCGGAAATCCGCGTCCTCGATCAAAGCGCCGCCGCCGCTGCGCTCGGCCGCGGCAATCTCCTTGACGCGCGCCAATTGCAGCTTGGCGCGGCCGACATCGGCGATCCCGGTGCGCTCATGGCCGAGCAAGTATTTCGCGACCGTCCAACCCTGATTTTCCGGCCCGATCAGATTGGCGACCGGCACCCGAACATCGTCGAGAAACACTTCGTTGACCTCGCGCCCGCCATCCATGGTCACGATCGGCTTGACCGTGACGCCCTTGGTTTTCATGTCGATCAGCAGGAACGAAATTCCTTCCTGCTTCTTCGCCTTTTCGTTCGTGCGAACGAGGCAAAAAATCCAATCGGCGTATTGCGCCATCGTCGTCCAGGTTTTCTGCCCATTGACGACGTAGTGGTCGCCGTCGCGCACGGCCCGAGTTTGCAGTCCGGCCAGATCGGAACCGGCGCCGGGCTCGGAATAACCCTGGCACCACCAAACGTCGCTCGAAAGGATCTTGGGAAGATGCTGGCGCTTCTGCTCCGGCGTTCCGAACTTTACGATGACCGGCCCGACCATCATGAGCCCAAACGGTATAAGGCGCGGGCAGCCGCTTTTGCCGCACTCATCCTCGAAAATGTATTTCTGTAGCGGCGTCCAACCGGTACCGCCCTGGTCCTCCGGCCAGCCCGGCGCGATCCAGCCTTTGTCGTAGAGAATCTTCTGCCAGCGGATGTGCTCGTCGCGTTCCAAATATCGACCCCGCAGCACTTTGTCCTTGATCTCGGGCGGAAGCTCGGCCTGAATGAAGGCACGCACGTCGCCGCGAAAGCGCTTGAGTTCGGGCGTCAGTTCGAGATTCATGGCGTTTCCTTTTGGCCGCTGTCCGCACGTGCCGCGGTACAGCCTTTTTAGCGCGCACAGCCATGAACTACAAAGACCTGTTTCGCCTCGACGGCAAGACCGCCCTCGTCACCGGCTCAAGCCGTGGCATCGGCCGGGCCATTGCCTTGGCCATGGCGGCTCACGGCGCCCGCGTGATCGTCTCAAGCCGCAAAGCAGAAGCCTGCGAAAGCGTTGCCGCTGAAATCCGCGCCGGCGGCGGCCACGCCGCGGTCGTGCCTTGCAACATCTCGCACAAGGACCAGATCGAGGCGCTTGCCGAGGGCGCGCGTGCCGCCTTCGGCCACATCGACATCCTCGTTTGCAATGCCGCCGTCAACCCGCATTACGGGCCGATGGCGTCGATCAGCGACGACGCCTACGACAAGACCATGGGCGCCAACGTGAAATCGAACCTGTGGCTGTGCAATCGGGTGATCCCGGCAATGGCGGAACGCAAGGACGGCTCGGTCATCATCGTCTCGTCGGTCGCGGGCCTCAAGGGTTCGGGCGTCATCGGCGTTTACGCGTTGTCGAAGGCGGCCGACATGCAGCTTGCGCGCAATCTTGCCGTCGAATGGGGCGCCGGCAATGTACGGGTCAATTGCCTCGCGCCGGCGATCATCCGCACCGACATGGCCCGCGCGCTGTGGGACAATCCGAAAATCTACAATCAGGCGGTCAGCACCTATCCCTTGGGCCGCATCGGCGAGGTCGAAGAAGTCGCTGGCGCGGCGGTCTTTCTCGCCGCTCCGGCCGGCCGTTTTATTACCGGACAGACCATCGTCATCGACGGCGGATCGACGATTTCCGCCGGCTTCTAGCGCGGCCGTTCAGCGGGAAATTGTCCCATCGATCGTCGGCGTGCCGATCAGGCGGACGCGGCCCGGCGCATACTCGTTGACGCCGAAGCACCGCGCCGCGCCGAGAAATAAGTTTCGCCATTGCACGCAGAACTGGCCGCCGTCGACGAACCAGCGGCCCTCATCGGCCCCCTCTTCGCGGTATAGGTCCGAACCGAGGATCTTTTCCGAGATAAAGACGGCGCGGGCAGTCCCGTTGGGCGCAAGACGCCAGATGTGGTTTTGGAACGCCGCGCCGTCGGAGAAATAACCGCAAATCTCGGCCCCGGCGAGAAAACCGGGCAATGCCTGCGGCGGCACCGGCGCCGCGCCGGCGGCCGCGCCGGCACCCAGCGACGCCGCCGCTAGAATGCGCACAATCGTTTGCTTTGCCATTGCGTCAATCTCCGATCGAGTCAATCCGCTTGCCCGGAAACCCGCAAAATCACCGCGTCAAAGTGCCTTCGATCGTATGCGGGCCGACGAGGCGCACGTGAATGCCCTCCCGCGCATCAACGATGTAGCATCGCTTCTGGCGGTCCAGGAGGAGCTGGAAGTGGACGCAAAGCTGATTGCCCTCGACGGACCAGCGGCCCATATCAGCACCCGCTTCGCGCACCGTCGATTGCTGGCTCGCCGCACGCGTCCGATCGTAGACCGCGCGGACCGTGCCGTCGGGCGCAAAGCGCCAAATATGGTTCTCGAAAAACGCACCATTGGAGAAGTAACCGCGGAATTCGGCGCCGGCAATACGCGATTGAATATCCGCTGGCGTAAGCGAAACCGCGCCAGCCGAGAGAGGCGCTAGACCCAAGGTCACGGCAAAAAAGGCGGAAACTCTTCGATCCATGTGAAGACTCCTTTGGCAGGTATGATTTTGACGTACGCCCTGCCGCTTCATGCGAATCTGGGATCGAATCGGATTGCCTGCCAGTCAATTTTACGAGAGCAGAGTTCTCAAATCCGCGGCAAACGATTATGACAATCGTGTGACCGGCGCGCCCTACATTGCGCTGTTGAGCGCCGATTCGCCGGCCGGCCGCATCACCTCGAACAGATCGCTCTTATCCTCGAACCCGATGCCGGGCGATTGATGCGCGCCAATTCGCCCATCGACGATCGGCAGATCGTCGGAAAAACCGCCGAAAGGCTTGAACACCGAGGGATAGGATTCGTTCCCACCGAGCCCGAGGCCCAAAGCGATATCGAGGGCGAACTGATGGCCGCCATGCGGCACCAGCGAGCGCCGCTGCCAGCCGTGGAATTCCAGCATTTCGATCGTGCGCAGAAACTCGACGAGGCCATAGGATAGGACGGGATCGAATTGCAGCATATCGCGATCGGCGCGCAGCCCGCCATGGCGGATCAGGTTGCGGGCGTCATGCTGCGAGAACAGATTCTCGCCGGTCGCGAGCGAGCCGAAATAGTGCTCGGCGAGGATTGCGTGCGATTGGAAGTCGAGCGGATCCAACGGTTCCTCGAACCACAGCAGTCCAAATTCCGCGAGCGCCTCGCCATAGGCCATCGCCGTCTTCAGATCGAAACGGCCATTGGCGTCGACCGCCAGGCGTTTTCCGTCCTCGACAACGTCCAACACGGCCTCGATCCGCAATATGTCCTGTTCGAGCGTCAATCCGCCGATTTTCATTTTGACGGCGCCGTAGCCTTGATCGAGATAGCCCTGCATCTCGGCGCGCAATTCCCGCAGATCGTTGTCCGGACTATAATAGCCGCCGGCCGCATAAACCCAGGCCGATTCGTCGGCAACGCCGCCATTGTACCGGTCGGCAATCAAGCGCCACAGCGGCACGCGCTCGATTTTCGCCACCGCGTCCCATAGCGCCATGTCCAACACACCGACGGCGACCGAGCGCTCGCCATGACCGCCGGGCTTTTCGTTCGCCATCATCGTATCCCAGCAGCGCACTGGATCGATCAGGCCGCGGTCGTCGAGCAAAGTTTCAGGATCCGCTGTTTGCAGCCGCGGCATGAAACGCTCGCGCAACAGGCCTTGCACCGAATACCGCCCGTTCGAGCTGAAGCCGTAGCCGACCACCGGCACGCCGTCGACGACTTGATCCGTCGCGATCGCGACGACGCTCGCCGTCATTTGGCTGAAATCGATATAGGCGTTGCGCATCGCCGATTGCAGCGGCGCGACGATGTCCCGGATGGCGACGATTTTCATCGCGCCGCCGCCCAAGCCGCGAAGGTTTGCCCGTCCCTGGCCAGGCGGCGCAGCAGCGGCGCCGGCTCGAGCCAGTCGCGGTCGAATTCCTTCCAGTAGAATTCGAGCCGTTCCAGGATTGTCCCGAGGCCGGTCTCGTCAGCCCAGAACATCGGGCCGCCGCGATAACGCGGGAAGCCGTAGCCGAAGATCCAGATCATATCGATGTCCATCGGCCGCGCCGCGATACCTTCATCGAGCAACTTGGCGCCTTCGTTCACCAAAGCATACATGCATCGCTCGACGATCTCTTCGCCGCCGATCGCCCGGCGCGCGATCCGCAATTCGCCCGACACTTGCTCGACAATCGCCGTGACCGCCGGATCGACCTGCCGATTGCGTTGCGCGTCGTACACATACCATCCCTTGCCGTTCTTCTGACCGAAGCGGCCGGCTTCGACGAGCCTGTCGGCAATCGGCGAATAGCGCCGATTGGTCGGCTCGCGTTGCACTCGCTCCTTCCGCACCTGATAACCGATGTCGAGCCCGGCTAAATCGCTCATTTGAAACGGGCCCATCGGAAACCCGAAATCGTAGATCGCCTTGTCGACTTGGTCCGGCGTGGCGCCTTCTTCGAGCAGAAAATTCGCCTGACGCGCATAGGCATAGAGCATTCGGTTGCCGACGAACCCGTCGCACACGCCGACCATGACGCCGACCTTGCCGATGCGCCGGGCAAGTTCCATCGCGGTTTGCGCCGTTTCATCCGATGTTTTCGCGCCGCGGACGTTTTCCATCAGCCGCATGACGTTTGCCGGGCTGAAAAAATGCGTGCCGACGACCTTTTCGGGCCGGCGCGTCGCGGCGGCGATGACATCGACATCGAGCGTCGATGTGTTCGTCGCCAGAATGGCTTCGGGCTTGCAAACCTTGTCGAGGCGCCCGAAGATTTCGCATTTGAGCGCCAGATTTTCGAAGGCGGCCTCGATGACGATATCGGCCTCGCGCAGATCGTCGAAACTCGTCGTGCCCGCGATGAGGGCCAGTCGCTTGTCCATCTCGGCCTGTTTCAACCGGCCTTTCTCCACGGTTGCGCCATAATTCTTTCGGATCGCGGCGAGGCCGCGCTCCAAGGCTTCCTTGTTCGTTTCGACGACGGTGACGGGCAATCCGGCATTGGCGAAATTCATTGCGATCCCGCCGCCCATCGTGCCGCAGCCGACGATGCCGGCCGCTTTGATTTCGCGCGGCCGAACGTCTTTTGGTATCGACGGCACGCGACCCACCTCGCGTTCGGCGAAAAACGCATGGCGCATGGCGCGCGCTTCGGGCTGTGCCTGGCACCAAACGAAAATTTCGCGCTCCTTGGCGATCGCTTCACCGTAGGGCAGCGCGAGGCAATGCTGTACGGCCTCGACGCATTTGAACGGCGCCGAGAAGCCGCGGAAGCGACGCGCCAGCGCCTTGCGGTAATCGTCGAACAGGCCGGGCTTGGCGCGCGCCGCCGCGAGCTTGCCGTCATCCTCGGAAAGTCGGCGCACCGGCTTGGCCAGCGCCAGCACAACGGCCGCGGATACAACGTCTTCGGCAATCTCATCGACCAGCCCGGGCGGGCATCGCCCGGCCGGCAGCAGCGTGCCGTTGACGATCATGTCGAGTGCCGGCTCGACGCCCACGGCGCGCGGCAAGCGCTGCGTACCCGTAGCGCCAGGAATGGTGCCGAGATTGACCTCGGGCAAGCCGAGCACGGCCTTGGGATGGGCGACGCGGTAGTGGCACCCAAGCGCAATTTCGAGACCGCCGCCCGCCGCCGCCCCGTTGATGGCAGCAACGACGGTTTTCGGGCAAGCTTCGATCGCGGCGATGTTGTCGCGCAATGTCGGCACATTCGCCGGCGCCGGCTTGCCGAACTCGCGGATATCCGCGCCGGCAACGAAGGTGCGGCCGCTGCCGGTGATAACCACGGCTTTGACCGCGGCATCGCGCCCCGCCGCCTCGATCGCGGCCAGCAGCCCCGTGCGCACCGCGGCGCTCACGGCGTTCACCGGCGGATTGTCGATTGTGAGAATTCGGACACCCGCCTTGTCTGAACTCTTGATCGCGTCGGTCATGCAGCTCGTCCGGCCATGCGGCAATTGAAGCTCGAAGCATAAAGCAATGGCGCCGCCCGGAACAATCGATTAACCCGCGCGAAGGATCATGGCCATGCCGGCCGCCGCCAGCAGCGCGCCCGATGCGAAGCCGAGCCGCCGGCCGTGCCGCCAGTATTTTTGCCCGATAGCAAGCGCCGCCAATAGCGCCACCCAGGCGAGGTTCATCACGCCGACCGCAAACAGCACGATCATCAACGCCCAGCAGCAGCCGATGCAGTACAGCCCGTGCGCGGCGCCCATTCGAAACGCGCCGACGGCACCGGCGCGGTAGTGCCGGGTCACATAGATGAGCGGCGACCGGCAATGGCTCAAGCAGCGCTGCTTGAGCGGCGACCACTCGTAGAGTCCGGCAAGGACGAGGATCGCGCCGCCGAGCGAACGGTTTGCCAAGCCAAGCTCGGCATCGAGCAACGCATGCTCGGCCAGCTGCCACTGCGCGAAGGTCGCGGCAAGCGAGAACAAAGTCCACGCCGCGAGATAGCCCGCCAGCAAGAGCGCGCCGCGCGATCCCGGAACGCCATGGCCGCCGCTGCGCGCTTGCGCATCGACCAGCAAATACAGCAAGACCACGGGCGCCGCGCTCGGCAACATCATGCCGGCCATCATGATCGCCCACATCAGGCCCGTGGCGGCCAGGTCGGCGCCGCGCCAAGGCCGATCGACCGGCGACATCAGATGCCCCATCGCCATGTGCCCGGCCATGTCGAACAAATAAAGCCAAGCGAGGACGACGATCGCGGCGAGGCAGCCCAGGACGATGACGCGCTCGCGCCGCAGGACGCGCTCGATCAGCGAAGCCATGACGTGCCCGGCTCCGCCCGCTAACCGCGGATCGGGCCGCGCGGACCGAGATCGAGCATCGCGACATGCGCATGGCGCCGTTCCCATTGCATGACGGCGGGCTGCTGGGCCTTGGCCGCGCCGCTGCCGAATTCGGCCGTAAGGAACTCGAAGCCGCCGGGCAGCGAAATCGTGGCGCGCAGCGGTGTCGAACTCAACGGGCCCACGATCGGTTCGGCGCTGGCCTCGAACATGCCGTCGACGGACAGTGCACCGGTGCAGCGCTCGATATCGACCTCGAACGCGATCGGCTTGATGACCGGCCGATGCACTTTCGTGAACGTCGCCGCAAAGACGTTGAAAATGGTGGCGCCCGGTTCGGTTTCCTTGCCGGCGAGGATCGTCAGCAGCGCTGAACGCTGCCTGTCCGTGACCGCGTGGTCGATGACGACCATCGCCTCGCCGTTGCCTTCATGGATCGCGCGCGGCCAGCGATAAACCCCGGCCCATTTCACGCCGTCGAGCGAAACTTCGCCGAAATACCCGCGGTCGATGCGCATGCCCATGACCGCGTCGCAATTGCCGTGGGATGGAAGCGCATTGAACTGGCACGGACAGCCCCAATTGCAATTGCACGTGTTGATCTCCGGCCCGGTCAGCCGCCAATCGACATAGGCCATGTTGCCTCACTTCGCGCGCGGCGCCATGTGTTTGCCGAGTTCGATGCGCGCCACCTGGTCGGCATGCACTTCGTCGGGCCCATCGGCGAGGCGGAGAATGCGCGCCCAGGTCCACATATGCGCGAAGGGAAAATCCTCGGTCAGGCCGCCGCCGCCATGGACCTGCATGGCGCGATCGATCACGCCCAGCGCCATGTTGGGCGCCACGACCTTGATCATGGCGATCTCGGCGCGCGCCAGCTTGTTGCCCACCGTGTCCATCATATGCGCGGCATTGAGGACCAGGAGGCGGGCCTGGTCGATCTCCATGCGCGACTTCGCGATCTGGTCGCGCACGACGCCCTGCTCGCCCAAGGTCTTGCCGAATGCGACGCGCGACAGCGCGCGTTTGCACATGAGTTCGAGGGCGCGCTCGGCCATGCCGATCAGGCGCATGCAGTGATGAATGCGCCCGGGTCCCAAGCGGCCCTGGGCGATTTCGAAGCCGCGGCCCTCGCCGAGCAGCAGGTTCGACGCCGGAACGCGGACATCGTCGAAATGCACCTCCCAATGGCCCTCGGGCTCGTGCAGAAAGCCCATCACCGGCAAGGGCCGGATGACATTGACGCCCTTGGTGTCGCGCGGCACCAGGATCATGCTTTGCTGCTGATGCCGCGCCGCCGCGGGATTGGTCCGGCCCATCACAATGAGAATTTGGCAACGCTTCGAGCCGGCGCCGCTGGCCCACCATTTCTTGCCGTTGATGACGTAACTGTCGCCGTCGCGCTCGATGCTGCAGCGGATGTTTGTCGCGTCGGAGGATGCGACATCGGGCTCGGTCATGCAAAACGCCGAGCGGATTTTTCCGTCGAGCAGCGGCTTCAGCCAGCGCTCTTGATGCTCCTTGCTGCCGTAGCGCACGAGAACTTCCATGTTGCCGGTATCCGGCGCCGAGCAATTGCACGACTCGGGTGCCAGCATCGGCGAACGGCCCATGATTTCGCAGAGAAATGCGTATTCAAGGTTGGACAGGCCGGCACCGTGATCGCTCTCCGGCAAGAACAAGTTCCAAAGGCCGCGCTTGCGCGCCTCCGTCTTGATTTCTTCCATCAGCGGCAGGGCGTTCCAGCCGTGAATTTTGACTTCATCGTCATGCCGGCGCTCGTTCGGATAGATGCACTCGGCCATGAATTGTTGCAGCGTATCGCGGAGTTTGGCGACGCGCGGGGTCGGTGACAGGAGCAAGGGGAATGCCTCCATTTTTGCCGGCTGCGGATCCTGGCCCATCATCCCCGAATGCCGGGCAAGAGCAAGATGCTATACGCCGCGGATCGGCTAAAGCGGAACGCCTTCCGGTTTCTCGCTGCCGGTCCGGTAGCGGAACGACCCGGTCCCCATGGCGACCAAGGCCCCGCCGGAATCGAGAACTTCGGCAGTCGAGTGGAAAATTCGCGTGCCGCCGCCGCGCACCGTGCCGATCGCGCGCAATAGTCCTGGCTTGGCCAGGCCGACGAAGGAAATATTGAAATTCAACGTCAGGCAGCGCCGCGCCCGGCCGGGAAAAGCGCAATAGCATCCGGCATAGCCGGCCGCGGCGTCGAGCAAAGTCATCAGCACGCCGCCATGGACAAGGCCGCCGCGGTTGATGTGGCGCGCGTCGAGCGCCAGTTCGAACACCGCCCGTCCGTCGCGCCACTCGACGACTTCGTATCCGATCAACGCGCGAAATCCGCTTTTGGGTTCTTCGCGATCGGTCATTTGAGCACCTTCGCCATTGCCTTGAGCTCGGCCTTGAGCAGCTTGCCGGTCGGCGCCGCGGGCAGCGCGGCCAGGACCTCGATCCGTGCCGGCCGCTTATAGGACGCAAGACGAGGCGTCAGGAAAGCTTGAATCTCGTCCGCCGTGACACTCGCGCCGGGAGCGCATTGCACGAAGGCAACGACTTCTTCGTTGCCCGCGACTTGGCGGCCGACCACGGCGGCAAGCGTCACCGCCGGATGCGCGGCCAGTTCGGCTTCGACCTCGGCCGGATAGACATTGAATCCCGACACGATGATGAGTTCGCGCGCCCGATCGACGATGCGCAGCGAGCCATCGGGATCGGCGTAGCCGATATCGCCGGTTTTGTACCAGCGGTCGGGGGTGAGAACGGCCTGCGTTGCCGCCGGATTGCGGTAATAGCCCAGCATGCGGTTGGGCCCGCGCAGCCAGATTTCTCCGGGAGTCCCCTGCGGCAGATCGTGCCCCGCCTCATCGACGAAGCGCGTTTCGATACCGGGCAGCGGCGGCCCGGCGGCGATATCGCGCCCAACCTGATGCGGCAGGCTACGCGACACGGTCGAAGCGAACTCGGTCATGCCGTAGCCGTTGACCAGGCGAAGGCCGAGCGCGTGCTCGACCGCGGCCTTGAGATCGGGCTCGATCGGCGCGCCGCCGACGGTGGCAAAGCGCAGTTTCGGCGCCGCGAGCTTGCGCCTCGCGGCATTCGCGTATTCGAGCAGGCGCGCATACATCTGCGGCACGCCTTGGAATACGGTGACGCCGCCGAATTCGAGCGCGTCGGCGGCCTGTGCCGCATCGAAGCGCGCAACCATCAAGTTCCGCGCGCCGCCGTAAAGGCCGCGCAGCCAAGTCGAAGTCAGGCCGAAAATATGGGCGATCGGCAACGCGCAATAGACGACGTCATCGGGCGCGGTTCGGCGTTGGGCGCCGGGGCTCGATGCGACGAAGAGCGCCGCGCGGTGACTGAGCATCACGCCCTTGGGCATGCCCGTGGTGCCCGAGGTATAGACCAGCGCCGCGACATCGCGCTCGGTGTCGCCGTGAACGCGTTCCGGGGTCGCGACGCGCAACGGACCGGCGCCAGCGCCGCCGAAGCCGCGCGGCAAATCGAAATCCTTGGCGCGGTGGCGGTCCGCATGTTCGCAGGCCTCGGGCGATTGCGCGGTCGTAAAGAACAGCCGGCGCGCCCCGGAATGGTCGGCAATGGTGTCGATCTCTCGGGCCGAAAGCCGGGCATTGACCAGCGCCGGCCAAGCATCGAGCGCGCTCGCTCCGAAAAATAGCAGCGCGGCCGCGATCGAATTCTCATTGACGATCATGACCCGGTCGCCAGGGCGGATGCCGAGTTCGTGCAGCATCGCGCCCGTATCCGTCATCGCGGCTTCGAGCGTCCGATAGTCGATGTCCAAGCCGCCCGCCTCGCTCATTGCGATATGGCTTGGCCAATACCGCGCGCCCCGGCGTGCCAAGTCGGTGAGGTGCAATGGCAGTTCGGCCAGCAACGCGGCTAGCGTTTGGCCGGAGACGGGTGTCGGCGGGGGCGGCGAATTGTCGCTCACGACCGAGTATTAGCCGGCATCGCCAATACGGACAACCGGTGCGCATAGGCTCCCGGCGGAGCTCGCGCTTGCATTGCCGGCCAAAGTCCTTAGCTTTGCCCTATGCCCATGGACACAATTGACCCGCAAAATCCCGCCGACGGTCGCAAGACGACGGCAACCGATCCCGCGCGTTTCCGTCATCCAACCTATTGCATGAATTTCGAGCACGAGGCGGTCCGCGACTTCGCCGCCGATCGCGCGCGCGGCGCAAAAACCGAAACCGACAAGGCCGTCCGGCTTTTCTACGCCGTGCGCGATGAAATCCGCTACAGTCCGTACAGCTTGAAACTCGGCCGCGAATTCTACCGCGCGAGCCACACGCTCGACACCAAGATCGGCTGGTGCGTTTCAAAAGGCATCGTGATGGGCGCCGTATCGCGCGCGGTCGGCCTGTCGGCCCGGCTCGGTTACGCCGACGTGCGCAATCACCTGTCGACGCAGCGCCTGCTCGATCTCATGGGCACCGATCTCTTCACCTATCACGGCTATGTCGAGCTTTGGCTCGATGGACGTTGGATCAAAACCACCCCGGTTTTCGATAAGGCCTTGTGCGACCGTTTTCACGTCCTGCCGCAGGACTTCGACGGCAGCAAGGACGCGCTTTTTCAGCAGCACGACGCACGGGGCCGCAAGCACATGGAATACGTCCACGATCACGGCGCCTATGACGACATGCCGTATCGGGAAATCATGGACGATTTTGACCGGCGCTATCCGAAATACATGGCGCTGCAGCGCGCCGGGCAGATCGCCGGCGACTTCGCCGCCGAAGCCGAGAAGGCCGGCCGCTCGGTCTGACGCGGCGGCGGCGCGGCGATGAAAACCGCTTTCACGCCGGCCCAACTCGCCCGCCCCGAAATCGGCGACGCCGATCGCATTCTCCAGGCCTGCGTGCATTACGGCTTCTGCACCGCCGTCTGCCCGACCTATGTCCTGCTTCGCGACGAGAACGATGCGCCGCGCGGCCGCATCGACCTGATCCGCGCGATGCTGGAAAAGGGCGGGCCGCCCGACGCCAAGACTGTGGGCCATATCGATCGATGCCTGTCGTGCAATGCGTGCATGACGACCTGCGCCGCCAAGGTCGATTTTCTTCATCTTGCCGATATCGGCCGCGCCTATATCGAAAATCACTTTCGCCGGCCGCTCGGCGACCGGCTCCTGCGCCGCCTGATTGCCGCGACATTGACATCGCCAAGACGGTTTCGCTGGGCAATGCGCGGCGCGGCGCTGGCGCGGCCGCTGGCTCGGCTATTGCCGAAGCGGCTGGCGCGCATGATCGATATCGCGCCCCGCCGCCTGGCGCCGCCCAGCGACACGACGAAGCCCGGACTCTATCCCGCCCAAGGCCAAGCTCGACGACGCGTTGCCTTGCTCGCCGGCTGCGTCCAGCAGGCGCTCGCACCGCGCCTCAACGCGGCGACGATCCGGCTTTTGACGCGACATGGCTGCGACGTCGTCGTCGCCGACACGGGCTGCTGCGGCGCGCTCACCCTGCATATGGGCAAGGAGGCCGCGGCGAAAGCCTCGGCGCGGCGGGCGATTTCCGCGTGGCAAAACGCCGAGCCTCTCGACGCCATCGTCGTCAATGCCTCGGGCTGCGGTACGACGGTGAAGGACTACGGCACCCTGTTCCGGCACGATCGCGCGATGGCCGAGCACGCGGCCTCGATCGGACAGCGTACGCGCGATGTGAGCGAATTCGTCATGGAACTCGGTTTGCAGGCGCCCGCCCGGCCGATTCCCCTCGCCCGTCGCCTATCACGATGCATGTTCGCTGCAACACGCGCAGAAAGTGACCGAGCCGCCGCGCACACTATTGCGCCAAGCCGGCTTCGATCTCCACGACATACCCGAGCGGCATTTCTGCTGCGGCTCGGCGGGCACGTATAATTTGCTGCAACCCGATCTCGCGCGCCGATTGGGCGAACGCAAGGCCGGGCACATTGCGGGCACGGGGGCGGCGGCGATCGCGGCGGGCAATCTCGGCTGCATGACGCAGATCGCGCTCTACACCGGCTTGCCTGTCTTGCATACGGTCGAGCTGCTCGATTGGGCGACCGGCGGGCCATTGCCCGAGGCGCTCAATGGCGTCACTTTGCCGCACGGCCCGCGCAAACCAAGCGGCGCCGGCCGATACTGCGATCTGGTGATGGCGCTGGAGGATTGAGATGGCGGCAGGAAATTTAGAGCTTTTTCTCAAGGAAAGCGCCGCGGCGCTCGGCGCGGCCAACGTCAACATCACACCGGAAACGCTGGTCCGCTACGGCGAGAACACCCTGCCGGGCGGCGACCGGCGGCCCTCGGCGGTGCTTTATCCGAGCATAACGGCGGAGGTGCAGGCGATCGTGCGCCTCGCCAACACGCACAAAGTGCCGCTCTATCCGATCAGCACCGGCAACAATATGGGCTTGGGTACGCGCGCGGCGCCATCTCCCGGCATGGTCGTCGTCGATTGCGCCAAACGCATGAACCGCATCATCGAGATCGACGAAACCCTGGCCTATGCCGCGGTCGAACCGGGCGTCAGCTTCCAGATGATGGCCGACGAGCTTGCCCGGCGCGGCGGCAAGTTCATCATCTCGACGACGTCCGGCCCGCCCCAAGGCGGCATGCTCGGCAATGCGCTCGACAAGGGCGCGGGCTACGGCCCGATGTTCGATCATTTCGGTTTTTCGTGCGGCATGGAAGTCGTGCTCGGCAACGGCGAAATCTTGCGCACGGGCGATGGCGGCATGGATCATCCCGAGCGGCCCAATTGGCATGTTTCGAAATACAGTTTCGGGCCGATTCTCGACGGGCTCTTCGCGCAATCCAATTTCGGCATCGTGACGCGCCTCGGCATCTGGCTGCTGCCCAAGCCACCGGCGATCCGCTCCTTCCACTTCGCCTATCCGGGCGACGACGACTTGGAGGAAATAATCGATCTGTGCCGGCCGCTGAAGCTGGCGAATTTCGTGCCGACCCTGTTCCGCGTTTCGAACGACATTTATCTCGCCGGCAACGAGGATGTTTATCCCGACTACGTCGCGACCAAGGGAAAGGTATCGATCACCGACGACCAACGCCGCGCCTTGCAAAAAAAACACGGCATCGGCGCATGGACCGTATCGGGCGCGTTCTACGGCCCCTCGATGGCGGCGATGGACGGGCAAATCGAGCGCGTGAAGCAGATATTCCTGCAAATCGGGAAAGGCGCGCTACATCGCGCACGAGGACGCGCTCGCGATCCCGCCGCTCAAGATCGCGATCAATTCGTTCTCGGGCGTGCCGACCACGGGCGAGCTCGGTCTGCTCAAATGGCGTCCGGGCGGCGGCAACACCTGGTGCCCGCCCGGCACGCCGATGGTCGGCAGCGTCGCCAATCGCTTCCAGAAGATCGGCCGCGCCATCTACGAAAAGCACGGTCTCGATTACACGGTGATGAACGTGTGCGGCGCGCGCTTCGCCCGCGGTCTCCACGTCATCACCTTCAACCGCGAGGACGCGGACGAGACGCGCCGCGCGGACATGGTTTATCGCGAGCTGACCGACGCCTTCGCCGAAGCCGGCATCCAAGTCGGCCGCGCGCCGATCGATTATTACGACTACCATATGGGTAAGGCGATGCCGGGTTTCCGCGACGCCTGCCGCGCGATCAAGAAAGCGCTCGACCCGAACGGCATCATCGCACCGGGGAAGTATGGGATTTGAGCGTTGCCGTGCGACTGGACCTCGGCGGCGCGTAGCCGTAAGTAAGCTTGTGCGCGTGGCGCGCTCGCTGAGTTGAGGTCAAAGTCCCATGAACGCCGCTGAGGTCAAGGCTCTGGCGAAAGAACTTGGCGCCGACATGGTCGGGATCGCCAGCGCCAAGGCGCTGAATGCGTTTCCGCCGGATCCGCTGTGGCCGCAGACGCCGGAGCGCGTTTCGCCTTACATCAAGAGCGCCATCGTCATCGTCCAGCACATTCCGGTCGCCGCATTTCGCGCCAAGACCAATATCGCCGTGCAATACATGGACATGCTGGTGCTGCGCCGCATGGACCGCATCGCCTACCGGCTCGCCGAGGCGCTCGAACGCAAGGGTCATCCCAGTTTCGTCACCGCCGCCCAGGAGACCGACTGGAACCTGAAGCGCGCGAGCTATGGACGGCTGTCGACGCGCCATCTCGGCATCGAAGCCGGCATCGGCACCTTCGGCCTCGAGGTCAACATCCTGACGCCGGAATACGGACCGCGCGTCTATCTTACCGGCGTCCTCACCGAGCTTGAACTCGAAGCCGACGCGCCGATGACCGAGCAAGTCTGCATCGGCGAATCTTGCTCGCGCTGTCTCTATTCCTGCCCGACCGACGCGGTTCGCCATTTCGGTATCGACAAGCGCGAATGCGCCAAGGAAGCGCAGGAATTCGGCTTTGCCCAGATCACCGGCTTTCTCGACAAGCTGATCGACGCGCCGCGCGCGCAAAAAAAGACGCTCGCACGGAGCCGCGACGTTTTCGGATTCTGGCAGGGCCTGTTGCGCGTCGTCGGCTCGTTCGGCGACTGCCCGCGCTGTCTCGCGGTCTGCCCGGTCGGCAACGACTACCACGCCTTCCTCGCCGAGCCGCAAAAGGAAATCCCGGAAAAAACGCCCGAAAAAGTCGCCAAGGCCAAGGCGTTCAAGGACGCGCGACGGAACGGCCCGTTGCCGCCGGGCTTGAACGATTGGAATCGCCGCTGGGTGGGGCCCGAAGGCTACAAGGGCATGGTGGCGCGGCAGATGCAGGAGTTCAAGAAGAAGCAGAAAGAGCGCGCCGATGAGGCCGCCAAGAAGTGAACGCGGGGATGTTCGATGGTAGGGGTTTTCCAAGAAGCGCTGACGGCGGCTGAAATCAAGGCCAAGGCCGTATTCTTCGGCGCCGACATCGTCGGCATCGCCGATGGCGCGACGATGAACGCCAATCCGCCGGATCCCAAGGACCCGCGCGTGCCGGCGGATATTTCGGACTACGACGCGGGCAAGGTCGTCGTGCTCGGCAAGCGTTTGTCGTCGGGCGTCACGCGCATCGCGCGCTGGGACGAGCGTTTCAAATACTACAATGACGAGCTGACCTTGACCGCGCTCGAGGAGATCGGCCTGTCGATGGTGCTGTGGCTCGAATCGAAGGGCTACCCCGCGCTCATCGTGCCGCCAACCCATGTCGATCCGTGGCGCTACCAGGGCGATCCCGGCAAGCATATGAAGCCGCTGCTCTCGCTCGACCATGCCGCGGTTGAGGCGGGTCTCGGCACGCTCGGCCTCAACCGCATGCTGCTCACGCCCGAATTCGGCCCGCGCGTCATGCTCACCGCCGTGCTCGCCACGATGCCTGTGGAAGCCGACAAGCGCATGGAAACCGCGCTCTGCAAGGGCCCCAGCTGCGGGCGCTGCCTCGCCGCCTGCCCCGGCGACGTGATCCAGCACTGGAACCGCGATTGGGCGGCGTGCGACCGCTATCGCTCGCCGCACGGCTTCGCCCAGCTCAGCGAGTTCTTCGGCAAGATGATCGATTCCGGCGAGCCGGCCCAACAGAAAGCCATGCTGCGTTCGGAAGACAGCTTCAATCTGTGGCAGAGCATCCTGCGCGGTTCCGGCGTCGTCACGGGATGCAGGCGCTGCCAGGATGTCTGCCCGGTCGGCGCCGACTACGACGCGATGTTGAAGGACGCGCTCGACACGGTGGCCGAGGACACGGACGCGAAACGGCAGCGCCGCTCGGCGATGGCGGAGCGCGAAACCAAGGGCGACATGCCCGCCGACTATCGCGAGCACGCGCGCTGGATCGGCAAGCTCGCGGAGAAATAGGAGACGATGCGTGCGGGGACGCAACTCGGGGCGGCGGAAAACGTGATGGATCGAGCGCTCGGCGTCGCCGGCGAGATCGCGATCCTTGTATTTCTGCTGGCCCTCGGCGCGACATTTCTCGTCGGCGGCGCGCGCGAGCTGGCTAAGGCAATCGATCGTTGGCGCTTCAACCGATCCGCCGATGACCATGAGCGGCGCAATGTACTCGGCCCGGCTCTGTTCGGCACGATCGGCGTGTTTGTCGGCCTCGGGGCCACTGTGGTCGTGCTGCACTATGTCTTCAACCTGTTGTGGGGCGTGGCTTGATTTGTGCGCCGCTCATCGGCCCCGGCGGCCGGTGGCGAAGTCGCGCAAGTCCTGGAACAGCTTCGCGTCGTTCACGATTCGCGGTACCTTGTTCTGTCCGCCGAGCTTGCCGCGCCGCTTCATCCAGCCGGCAAATCCACCGGCCGGCATAAGTTCGATCGCCGGCGCATTCATGCCGAAGCCGCCGGCGCGGTGGGCGGCGTAGTCCTCGTTGCGGGCGCAGAGAACGCGATCGAGTTCCGCGGCGAAAATCGCAATGGCCGCGCCGCCGGGCGACGATCCCGCGAATTCGACCACATAACAATGGCCGCCCAGTTCGCCAGGTTCGGCCGGAAAGACCGCGCCGACGGAATAGTCGGCGACCGGAATTCCCAGCAACGCCGCCGCCGCCGCAACCGCGCTGTCGATCTCTTCGCCGATGAGGTGCTCGCCGAAAGCGGAAAGGCTGTAGGCCGTACGCCCGGTGATCAATATCCGCGGCGGATCGCGCGCGACGAAGCGAACCGTGTCGCCAATGACGTAGCTCCAGAGTCCGGCGCAGGAGCTTAATACCAAAGCATAATTTACGTCCTCCTCGGCATTGCCGAACCAATGCCGCGTTGGCTTGGCGGCGTCCAACTCGGCAACCGGCACGAATTCGAAGAACAAGCCATGATCGAGATTGAGCCGCATGCCTTCCCCGGGGCCGCGGTCCGCGCTGGCGATAAAGCCCTCGCTGGCCGCATAGACCTCGCGGGTTTCCGCATGCGAGCCGCGCAGCAATTGGCCGAACCGCGCTTGATACGGCGCAAAATTCACGCCGCCATGAATAACAAGCTCAAGATTCGGCCAAAATTCATTGAGCGGCAAACGTTTTTCGCCCCGTATGGCGGCCAATGTGTCGAACAAAATGAGCAGCCAACTCGGCGTTCCGCCGATGGACCGGATATCGAGCTTTAGGGCACGCTCGGCGAGCATCGCGATTTTCCGTTCCCAATCCGCAATGAGCGCCAAATCGAGCGGCGGAAAGGCCCGGCCGCGCGCCCACCACGGAATCGTCTTTGCCGCGATACCGGAAAGATCGCCGCTGTATATTCCCGGCGCCCGCATGGATAGGTCCGTGCTGCCGCCGAGCATGAAGCCGAGCCCGCCCATGATCCGCGATTGCGGGCGATTGACGACGTGATAGGTCAAAGTGTCGAGCGTCGCCTTGCGATTGGAGCGGTTCATGGCCGCGCTGACCGGGATATATTTGGTCACGTCGCCGGTCGTTCCCGAGGTCACGGCGAAGAAGGAAATCGTTCCCGGCCATGAAACGTCGACCAGCCGCGGAAACGACGCCTGCCAGTAGTCGCGCCAGAATTCCTCGTAACGGCGCAGCGGAACGCGGTGCTGGAATTCTTCGACGCTCGAAATTTTCGCGAACCCGTGATCGCGCCCGAAGGCCGTGCCCGCGGCCCGGCGCAAGAGTGCCAACAGGGTCGCCGATTGCGCCGACGCCGCGTCCTGGCGCGCCAGCATCGCCTGGCGCCGGCGCGCATAGAGCCGCAACAATGGCGTCGCATCGAGCATGTCGCCTAGTTGCACCGGGCCGCCTGTCCGGTCAATGCCGCGCCGCTTTGCCAGCGTGCCGTTTCAATGTAGTGTCCGGCACCGTTTTCAAAGCAACCGGGGGATACTAGGAATGCTCGCTGAAATTCTCAAAGACTTGCCGAATTTCCTCGCCTATTTCGGATCGAGCATCGTGCTCACCGCTGTTTTCCTGTTCATTTATCTCTGGATCACGCCGCATGACGAGCTGAGCCTACTGCGCGGCGGCAACAGCGCGGCCGCCGTGAGCTTGGCCGGCGCCATGATCGGCTTCTTGCTGCCGCTCGCCAGCGTGATCACGCATAGCCGCGGCGTCCGCGACATGGCGATGTGGGGCGTGGTGGCGCTCATCATGCAAATCGCCGGATTCTTTGTCGCGCGTGTGCTCGTTCCAGGGCTACCCAAGCAGATCGAAGACGGGAAAATGTCGATCGCCGCCTTCGCCGCCACGATTTCGCTCGGCATCGGAATCATCAACGCCGCCTGCATCACGCCCTAAGGTCGCCGGTAAGCGCGAACGACCAGATAAAATCCGAAAGCCGCCAACGCCAGTAGCAATAGCGCGATGAAGACGAACTCGACGGGATTGCGCGACCAATCGCTTACGATCGTGCCGCCGCGGATGCCGGACCGCGTGCCGAGCGTCATGCGGCCGGTGACAAGTCCGGCGCCGACGGTCCAGGTCGAAAAGAGCAGCAGCGCAATGCCGGCGATAAATCCGCCAATGCGCCGCGCCAGCACTACGATGCGCCGCACGGCCCCAAGTCCCGGATGCGTCGCCGTCGCTCTATCCAATACCTTTTGTAGAGGTTTCGGCAACCACATCGCCCGCTCACGATCCTGTTCGAGGCCCGGCGACGCCCAATATCCAGGCTTCTTCGCCAATGACGGCGCGGCGTTCCTCGGCGCCGAGGCCGGGATCGGCACCGAACAGCGCGGCCTTATCGCAGGCGCGGTCTAGCCGGGCAAGATGCTTTGCCAGCGCCGTCACCTGCCCGGCATCTTTCGGCTGCCCCGCCCACTGATCCGGCGGCACGAGCGAGGGATAGGCCTCGGCAAAGATCACGCGCTTGGCCGGATCGTCGGCCAGGCCGGTTTCGAACGGCCAAACGGCGCTGATGGCGGCCAAGCGCGGATCGCGGCGCAATTGACGGATGCGCGGTATGCCCAGCAGCATCTGGCTGCCGACCGAACCGTTGCCGGCGAGCTGCCAGACCGAGTGCGTGCCGGGAACGCGCAAATCGCAAAGCCGCCGTTCCGGCGGATCGCCCACGCCATGCGCGCGCCGGCCACGGCGGACAAGATAGGGTCTCGTCTCCTCGCGAACATTGCCCCAGAACGGAAACGCCGCGCCGCTCAAGCACCTATTCCAATCCTCGGCCATGTCGAAGCGGTTGTTGGCGTTTTCGCCATCGTCGCGAATGCCCGCGGCAAGCGCGTTCCACGTTGCCCGCCACGGCGCGCCCGCAAGCTCGAGGCGCGCGGCCGTGCCGCGCGCGTAACCGAAGGGAAAGTCGAAACCCGCGAGCACGCGTCCGTCGCGCGCAAATCGGGCAATAAGGCGGCCGAGCCGCTCCGTTGCCCCGGCGCGCGTCGCCAGGTTTTCCAGCACCAGGCGCCGCAGCCGGCCGCGCCGCAATCCGTAGGCCGCAACCCAAATGCTATCGCGCCCCAGCCGCGGAACGCTGGCAGCCGACCAATCGACGGCAACGTAGTAAGCAAAGGCGGCGATCGTCGATCTCCACGGCGGCAGGCGCGCCCACACTATGCGCCCCAACGATCGCCGGCAATTGCGATATGGCCGGGCGTGATCTACTGTCAGAGCGCGACGACGCCCGGGAGACCGCCGCATGATTCCGTTGATCGATATCCGCTATGTTCGAATGGGCACGGCGGACATCGCCAAAGCCGTCGACTTTTGCACAACCACCGTCGGCCTCGAACTGGTGCGCCAGGAGAACGGCCGCGCCTATCTGCGCGGCGACGATCGCGATCACAACATCGTCTATTTCAAAGGCGACCCCAAGGATCACACGCTCGGTCTCGAGATCGCGCGCGAGGAAGATTTCCGCGTCGCCGACGACCAGCTTCGGGCCGCCGGCGTCGCCGTCGAGCGCAGCACGCCCGAAGAGGCCGCCGAGCGCCGCGTCATGGATTTCCTGCGCTTCCGGGATCCCTCCGGCAACAAGATCGAGCTCGTGCACCGCCCGTTTCACAGCGGCACGCGGTTCTTTCCCAGCCGCGACGCCGGCATCGACGAATTCAGCCATGTCGGATTGAAAACCACGAACGCCAAGCGCGACGAGCGCTTCTGGACGTCGCTATTCAATTTCCGCGTCAACGACTGGATCGGCCCCGCTCCGCTGATGAGCTTCGACCATGTCCATCATCGCATCGCCCTGTTTCCGACCAACGAGCCGGGCGTGCAGCACATCAATTTTCAGGTCGAGGGCATCGATATGATCATGCGCTCCTGGTACTACTTCCAGGAGCGGCAGGTGAAGATCATGTTCGGGCCCGGCCGGCATCCGAGTTCCAGCGCGATGTTCCTCTATTACGAGGGGCCGGACGGCGTGATCTACGAGTATTCGCACGGCGTCCGCCACGTGAAGGAAGGCGAATGGCGGCCACGCCAATTTCCCTTCAATCACTGGTCGTTCTGCATGTGGGGCGCCAAGCCGGCGATCAAGGAATTCGACACCGAGAAGCCGCGCCCCGTTTGAGGGCCGGATAAACTCCGGCGCTAATAGCGCGGGTCGAACCCGAAACCCGTCTTGGCTTCGAACGCCTCCGCTCGGATGGACTGAACATATTCGGTTCCCCATCGCCCATTTCGGCGTTCCATTTGAAGCCGGCAATCGCGGAATGCCGTTTCCTTTGCGATGATGTCCGCCATCCGGATATTGATTCGCGCCAGAAATTTATTCGAAATATGTTTCATCGATTTTCTCCCGCTAAACATGCCTCATACCGGGCATTTGTCGTTGATAGCTGTTGCTCGAGCCGGTCCGGAAGATTTGGCGCAACGGATCCCTCCGTTGCGCCAATCGTTTCTGCGCGGCCTGGTGGGTCCTGAAAGAAAAGACATTGGTCGCGCGACTTCGGTCGCCGATCTTGCCGATATCGTCGTCTGGCCGTCACAGGGCGCTCAAGAATCCTTGCATCCGAACCGCGTACTCGGTCAAACCGAGCAAATCGGCGATCCCGAACAAGAATGCGATAAAAGAGAGCCCCGATACGGAGAGGAAAAGCGTCAGGATCAGCGAAACGGTTAAGGCCGTTGCGGCGAACGGCAGCAGCACAGATCCTGATTCGTCGTGCAGGAAATTAAACATCGAGCGCCTCATGTTTCTTCCCGGGGTTTCGATTTTTTACTTGTTGAATACAATTTAATAAATTGTTAGGACTTCATCAAGACTTCATTTAGCAATGCGACAAATATTAACTTATTATCCTGATAAAACACCAGAAAACATAGTAAGTAAACTTCATAAATGCAAATATCGAGCCCTTATTCTTTCGTTATCGGTAAAATCCAGAGGGCGAAATCGGTCCGGCTTCCTGGCCCAAATCGGGCAATACGCTTACCAAACGCGCGCGGCGCGACTGGTCGTGTTCGGCCGCACGCCGCGCCTCAAGCGACCCGCAGCGTCGCCATCATGCCGCCGGCCTGATGTTCCAAGATGTGGCAATGAAGCATCCAATCGCCGGGGTTGTCGGCGGCAAAAGCGATCTCGGCGCGCTCTTGCGGCATGAGCAGCATCGTATCGCGCCATTCCAGCCGCGGCGACGGCGCGCCGTTCCGGCTGACGATTCGAAAAATATGGCCGTGCAGGTGAATCGGATGCGGCCATGCCGTGTCGTTGATGAGTTCCAGCAGAACGCTCCGCCCGCGCGCGACCGTGAACAACGGCGCGTGGCTGTGCCCGGTCGCGACCTTGCCGTTGATCGCCCAAGCATGGCCGGAGCGAACGATGTCCCGCATATCCTTTCGTTCGCCGTTGAGTTCGGCCTCGCGCAGGCGGCCCATGGCGCCGCCGCCGAACTCGATGCGATGTCGCTCGGCCCCAGCGAAGTCTGGCTCGGCAATGGGATTGCGCGGCAGCGGTGCTGGCGCAGGCGGTTTTACGGCGCGCAGCGGCGCATCCGGCGCATAGGCGAACTCAGCGAGGCGATAGGTTTGCCGCGGGAAGAAATCGTCGATCAGCGCCAAGCGCTCGCCGGGCGCGCCCATGCAATCGAGAACCAAATCCGTCCGCATGCCTGGACCGAGCACGATTTTGCCGTCGTCCGGCGAATACGGCACCACGGGCTGGCCGTCGAGCGCCACGACGAGCGGGCCCAGGGCGCCGAAGGCGAGGCGGAAAATTCGCGCATTCGCCGCGTTGATGAGGCGCAGGCGGACCCGCTCGCCCGACCGCAACGCAATGGCCTCCGGAACGCGTCCGTTGATCGTCACGGTATTGCCGAGCCGGCCGGCATGGGTCATGTCGAAGAGATTGCCGAAATCCGCTCGGATCGCGGCCTGCTCCGTCAGCCGCCAATCGCCGAGCACCCAGACAAGCTCGCGGTCGACGGCGAGCGGCATGGCCTCCTCGACAATGAGCGCGCCGGCCAGACCGCGCCCGACTTGCTCAGCGCTGTTGTGATGCGGGTGATACCAAAACGTCCCCGCATCGTCCAAATCGAATGCGTAGTTGAATGTGCCGCCGGGCGCGATCGGCGGCTGCGTGAGATGGGGCACGCCGTCCATGGCATTCGGCACGCGCAGGCCGTGCCAATGGACCGTTGTCGGCTCGCTCAAGCGGTTTTCGACCAGGACTTCCAGCCGCTCGCCTTGACGCGCCCGCAGCACGGGTCCGGGCACGCTCCCATTGTAGGCCCACAGCGGCGTTTCCGGATGCGCCGCGCCGACAAGCGGCTGCGTCGCGGGCGCTGCCACGAGTTGAAAACGCCGGATCGGGCGGCCGTTCCGCGCGCGCAACGCGCCGGCGCCGCCGAACAGCGCGAGCGCCGTGCCGCCGGCGAGGACGGCGCGGCGCGACTGTGAAAGCGATCGCTGCATCTTCAGCATCTTATGGCGCCCGAGCCCGCCATGCCAGCGCCCTGCCGAACCGAGCCTTGCCGATTGCGCACGACTAGAAAGATCGGCAATGTCGCGCGCAATGTCCGTTCCCCGACCCGCTCCCCTCGCCGCGCAAAATACCGCATGAACCGCGCGACCGAGCGGGCCGCCGTCGCGCCCGCGATACTGTCCGTTGGCCGCGGCATTGGGATGCTGTTGGCGGCGGCGTTTCTCTTCGGCCTGCACAATGTGTTTGCCAAATACGCCTACGATCACGGCGCGACGCCGCTCACCGTCACGGCGGCGCGGCTCTGGCTCGTGGCGCTGGTGACCGCGCTTGTGCTGCAACGGCGCGGCGGAACGCTTAGCCTCGGCGCGCATTCGCGGCGCGTCTTGGCGCTGATCGCCGTGCTTTTTTGCTTTCACAATTGGGCGATCATGGAAGCCTTTCGCTTTCTGCCGATCGGCCTCACCGTTCTTATCGTCTACCTCTATCCCATCATGGTTGCCCTCATGGCGGCCGCGCTCGGATTGAGCCGGCTGACCGCCTTCGGCATCGGCGCGGCGGTGGCGGGATTTGCCGGCATCGGCATGGTTCTCGAGGTCGGCGCGATCGCGCTGCATCCTTGGGGACTGGCGTTGGCCTTCCTATCGGCCGTCGCGCTTGGCGCGAATTTTCTCGGCGCCGAGCGGCTGGCCGCCAATTCGAACTCCGTGGCCGTGCTGTTCAATCTCGCTTTGATCGGCGCCGTTGCGCTGTCGATCATCGGCTTCGCCAGCGGCTCGATTGCGTGGCCCGGTCGGAGTGCCGCGCTCTATATTGCCGGCGCCGTGGGCGTAGCCCCGCTTGCGCTGATCGCGCAATACGCCGGCATCGCGGCACTCGGCGCGCCGCGAGCATCCCTGGTCATGAACTGCGAACCCGTCATCATGATGCTGATGGCGGCGATTTTTTTGGGCGAGCATGTCGGGCCCTGGCAAGTGGCGGGCGCCACGCTCGTGATCGGCGCAGTCGTGGCCTTGGCGCTTCGCGCGCTGGCGTCGCATCGGACGAGCGCGGCATGATCGCCGACGACCGCCGCCGGCTGCATGGCTTGGGCCTGCTCGTGCTCGCCGCCGTTGCATTCAGCCTGCAAAGCGTCCTGGCGCGCGTCGCCTACGATTGGGGCACGACGCCGATGACCGTCACGGCGGCGCGAACTTGGCTCGCGTGCCTGGTCTTTTGCGTCGTGCTCGGACCGCGCGGATTGTGGCCGCGGGTGCCGCGCCCTGCGGCGGCGCTTTTTGTCGTAACGGCGATATTCTATGCGTTGCACAATCCCGCGACCCTGATCAGTTTCAGCTACATTCCGGTCGGCCTTTCGATCCTCATTCTCTACCTTTTTCCAATTTTCGTGGCGCTGATCGGCGCCGCGCTCGCACGCGCCATGCCGAGGCGCCTCGACATTTCGGCCGCGATCCTGGGATTTTCCGGCGTCGCGCTTGTCCTGGACGTCGGTCAGGTCGCCCTGGATTGGCGCGGACTGGCCTTGGCGGGCATTGCCGCGATCGGCCTTGCATGCAACGTTGTCGGCGCCGCCCGGCTCGGTCGCCACATGCCGGCCATGACCGTGCCGTTCGCCCTTTCGATCGTCGGTATTGTCGTATTTAGCGCAGTCGCCGTCGTTCAAGGCGGGCCCCATTGGCCGCGCTCGCCGGCCGGGTGGCTTTGGTTCGCCGGCGCAACCACCGTGGCGCCAGTCGCGCTGTTCGCGTTCTATTCTGCCTTGCCGCGGGTTGGACCGTCACAGGCTGCCCTGACGATGAACCTGGAGCCGATTGCGACCGTGTTCCTGGCCCTGTTCCTGCTGGGCGAAGCGCTCGGGACCCTGCAATGGCTCGGCGCCTCCGTGATCTTGGCAACCCTGGTCGGGCATACATTGCTCGACAGGGGCACCAAGGCGCTGCCTAGCCAATAGACGCCCACGCTAGGGCTCCTCCACCGATTCCACGAAAACATATCGCCGATTTCAGGGTATTTTCGCGGATGTGATTGATGGGGATATCGATTCGTCATTGAATCGCAATGTCTTACTGCATCGCGGTGGTGTCCCATGTGGCCTTTGGCACCACCTTTTGTGGTTCTTGTTGGGGAAAAGGTGGGGACTAACCACTAGGAAATGTTGATGGTTATGGGGACAATACCATATTTAGCGGTCGGTGCTTGACAGGCTGCAACGCTGCCGATCTATATCTAGCGCCTCGAGCGCAAAGGAACCAAATATCCGGAGGCTGCTCGACGTTGCTAGGGTCAAATATCCGGCCTTGAGTGGCGGTCAATCGCAAGTAACAGCCAAGACATTCTGACCAGCGGTATCGGGCTGCCCAAAGAAACGACAGAAAAAAATCCAGCGCAGCTCCTGCATAGGCCTGCGCTATTTCTAAGAGGAAATCATGAAAATTGGACGGCATTTCACGGTCGAGGGCAAGGATGCCTATGACGGCATCGAATTTCGTACGGCCGTATCGGAAATTCGCAATCCGGACGGATCGATCGTATTCCGCAACGACGCCGTTGAAGTGCCGGCCGCTTGGTCCCAGGTGGCGACGGACGTATTGGCGCAAAAATATTTCCGCAAAGCGGGCGTGCCGGCCGCCGCCGACCTCGCCCGCAAGGCTGAGCCGTCTGTACCGGCGTGCCTCCAGCCGATGCGACCGACCTCGGGCGCTACACTCGGTGGCGAAACAAGTGCAAAGCAGGTTTTCGATCGCTTGGCGGGCGCCTGGGCCTATTGGGGCTGGAAGGGCGGCTATTTCGACGGCGAAACCGATGCGCGCGCTTTCTTCGACGAAATGCGCGCCATGCTGGCGCTGCAAGTGGCGGCGCCCAATTCGCCGCAATGGTTCAACACGGGCTTGCATTGGGCCTATGGCATCGACGGACCGTCGCAGGGCCATTTCTATGTCGATTTCGAGACCGGGGCGCTGACCAAATCGGCCTCGTCCTACGAGCATCCGCAGCCGCATGCCTGTTTCATCCAATCCGTCGCCGACGACCTGGTGAACGAAGGCGGCATCATGGACCTCTGGGTACGCGAGGCGCGCCTGTTCAAGTACGGCTCGGGCACCGGAACGAATTTCTCGAATTTGCGTGGCCAAAATGAATCGCTGTCGGGCGGCGGCCGCTCCTCGGGGCTGATGAGCTTTCTCAAGATCGGCGATCGCGCCGCGGGCGCGATCAAATCGGGCGGCACGACGCGGCGCGCGGCCAAGATGGTCATCGTCGATATCGATCATCCCGATATCGAGCAATTCATCGATTGGAAAGTCGTCGAGGAGCGCAAGGTCGCGGCCCTCGTCGCCGGATCGAAGCTGACCGAAAAACGCCTGAACGAAGTCATGGCGGCCTGCGCCGGCTTCGACGGCGCTGATCCTTTCGATCCGAAAAACAACCCGGCCTTGCGCAATGCCATTCGCGCCGCGCGCCAGGCCATGATCCCCGAGAATTACGTGCAGCGCGCGCTTCAGCTTGCGCGCCAAGGTGTACGCAAGATCGCCTTCGAAGTCTACGACACGGATTGGGACGGCGAGGCCTATTACACCGTGTCCGGCCAGAACTCGAACAACACGGTGCGCGTCAGCAACGCGTTCCTCGACGCCGTCGCCAAGGATGCGGACTGGCAGCTCAATCCGCGCAGCGGCAAACGCGCGCCGAAAAAGGTCAAGGCCCGCCAGTTGTGGAATCAGATCGCCGAAGCCGCCTGGCATTCGGCCGATCCGGGCGTGCAGTTCGATACGACGATCAACGAATGGCACACCTGCCCCAATAGCGGCCGGATCAACGCGTCGAATCCGTGCTCGGAATACATGTTTCTCGACGACACGGCGTGCAATCTCGCTTCGCTGAATCTCATGACCTTTCGGCGCGAAGACGGCACTTTCGATGTCGCCGCGTTCGAGCACGCGGTACGGCTGTGGACCATCGTCCTGGAAATCTCGGTGCTGATGGCGCAATTCCCGTCGCAGCGCATCGCCGAGTTGTCTTACGAATTCCGCACGCTTGGCCTGGGTTATGCCAATATCGGCGGCTATTTGATGGCCTCGGGCATACCCTACGATAGCGACACCGGTCGCGCCCTGTGCGGCGCGGTCACGGCGCTGATGACCGGCGTCGCTTACGAGACTTCGGCGGAAATGGCCGAGGAACTGGGGCCCTTCCCCGGCTTCGCCAAGAATTGCGCGCCGATGCTGCGCGTCATGCGCAATCACCGCCGCGCCGCGCTCGGCCAAGCCGATGGCTATGAAGGGCTTTCGATTGCGCCGCTGCCGCTCGTTCATTCGCAGGCGCCGGACCGCGCGGTTGTTTCCGCCGCGGTCGCGGCTTGGGACCGCGCCTTGGCGCTGGGCGAACAATTCGGCTATCGCAACGCTCAGACGACGGTGATCGCGCCGACCGGCACGATCGGCCTGGTGATGGACTGCGACACCACGGGAATCGAACCCGATTTCGCGCTCGTCAAGTTCAAGAAGCTCGCCGGCGGCGGCTATTTCAAGATCATCAATCAGATGGTGCCGTCCGCCCTGAAAACGCTCGGCTATCGGCCGGCCGAAATCGACGGCATCGTGCTCTATGCGGTCGGCAACGGCACCCTGAAGGGCGCGCCGGGCGTCAATCATCTTACCCTCAAGGAACGCGGCTTCACCGACGCCGCGCTCGAAAGGATCGAGGCGGCGCTGACGAGCGCATTCGACATCAAATTCGTCTTCAACAAGTGGACGCTCGGGCTCGAATTCTGCGTCGACACGCTCGGACTCGATCCGGCCGAGCTCGATGAGGCGGGCTTCGACATGCTGGCGGCGCTCGGCTTCGAACGCGCCGACATCGACGGGGCCAATCTATACGTCACCGGCGCCATGACGCTCGAAGGCGCGCCGCTCCTCAAAGCGGAACACCTTGCGGTGTTCGATTGCGCCAATCCGTGCGGCCGCACCGGCAAGCGCTTCTTGTCGTGGCAGAGCCACATCAAGATGCTGGCGGCGGCGCAACCCTTCATCTCGGGCGCCATCTCCAAAACGATCAACATGCCGCACGAGGCGACGGTCGCGGATTGCCGCAATGCCTACGAAATGTCGTGGAAGCTGTGCCTCAAGGCCAACGCGCTCTATCGCGACGGATCGAAGCTTTCGCAGCCGCTGTCGTCGAGCCTGTTCGACGGGATCGAGGACGAGGACGAGCAGGCCGACGCGATCGAAGCCATGATCAAATCGCCGCCGGTCGAACGCGCCGCCGCCATCGCGGAACGCGCCATCGCCGCCGTCGTGCGCGCCGAACGCCGCCGCCTGCCGTCGCGACGCAAAGGTTACATCCAGAAGGCGGTCGTCGGCGGCCATAAGGTCTACCTGCACACCGGCGAGTACGGCGACGGCTCGATCGGCGAAATTTTCATCGACATGCACAAGGAAGGCGCCGCCTTCCGCTCGCTGATGAACAATTTCGCCATCGCGGTTTCAATCGGCCTGCAATACGGCGTGCCGCTCGAGGAGTTCGTCGACGCCTTCACGTTCACGCGCTTCGAGCCGTCGGGCCTGGTCGAGGGCAACGACCAGATCAAGATGGCGACCTCGGTGCTCGATTATATCTTCCGCGAGTTGGCGATTTCCTATCTCGATCGCGAGGATCTCGCGCATGCCACGCGCGGCGACATCGCGCCCGACAGCATGGGCAAGGGCGCCTCGGAAAGCGCTCTGCCGGTCAACGCCGCCGCCCGCAATGCCGCCGACGAGGTTATGGAGCAGGTCGGACGCGTCGTAAGCCGCGGCTACACGCGCAGCCGCTTCAAGGTGCCAAGCGGCGCCGCGGCGGCGCATGCCGGCAATGGCCTATCCGCGGCGGGCGGCAACGGCCATGTGGCGGTCGCCGTGTCCGAAACGGTCATGGTCGCGGTCGATGCCCGGCTCGACAAGATCCGCCAGGCGCGCATGAAGGGCTACGAGGGCGACGCCTGCGGCGAGTGCGGAAATTTCACCTTGGTGCGCAACGGGACTTGCATGAAATGCGATACCTGCGGCTCAACCAGCGGCTGTAGCTGAGGAAGGCCGGATGCTGATCCACATCGACGAGTACCGCGCGTCCCTGGCGCAACAGCGCGCGCATGCGGCGGCGAACGCCGTATGGCGCGGCGCCGGCGGCCAGGACTATCGCGCCTCCGTTCACGGGCTCGGCCTCGTGCTGCCGGACACCGCGGGCGCGTTCATCCTGGCGCGGCAAGAAAAGCGCGAGCCGCACAAATGGGCCGCGCTCTACATCGCCACCGCGGCGGCGGTGGGCCCAAAAATTCGCAATCGGCTCGATACCGATACCCTGTGGTATCACGCCGTCTGGAAAAGCGCCGTCGCCTTGGGTTTGACGGCGGTCCACATCGTGGCATCCGCGGATGCTGCCGAACGCCAAGACATCGCCGACGATCTGGTCCGGTCTCTCCTCCCCTCCTTGAACCGGGAGATTTCGGCGCTGCGAGGTCAAGGCCGATTTGGCGGCGGATTTGGAGTTACGGTCTAGGGGGGCCCGAGGCCCCCAGCGAGCTCCGGCTCGTTGCTCCTCCCGAGCCCACTCAGGCGCATCCCACGGGGTGCGCCTTTTTTTTGCCCGGCACGATCAGCGACAAAGCTGCTCGGTTTCGTCGGCGGCCGTGAAGAAGGTGCGCCAGCCGGCCTCCTTGCCGCCGCCGATCACCCACAGGCAATTGCCTGCCGCGGCCGCGGCGAGACCGTGGCGCGGGATGCGCGGGCTCGCCACGCGCAGCGCCTTGGTCCAGCGCCGCGCCGCGAAATCGTAGAGCAGCGCTTCGGCATCGACGCTGCCGTCGCTCAGCCTTTCGCCGCCGAGAATATAGGCTGTGCCGCCAAGGACGGCGGCGGCGTGACCGCCGCGTGGCTCGGGCATATCGGGCGCCCGCTCCCAGACGTTGCGCGCCGGATCGTAGGCGAAAACCGTGTTGAACTCGCCCTCGCCGCTCCAGCGACCGCCGAAAATCCACAAGCGCCCGGCATGGGCCAAGCCGGCCGCATGCTCGATGCGGCGCGGCAGGGGCGCGTGATCGGCGCGCCAGCTTCCCGTGGCGAGATCGTAGGACCAGACTTCCTGCGGGCGATCGCCGGTCCCGGCTGCGATGAAGAGCGCGTTGCCGATGACGGCCATGACATGGGCAGCGCGCCGGCCGGGGAGCCGCGCCGCGGTCGACCATCGGTCCGTTGCGGGATCGTAGGACCACAGCATCGGCTCGTTGAAGGCAAAGCTGACATTGATATAACCGCCTGCCAGCCAGATTTTTCCGGACCCGGCGGCGACCGGCGCGTGATGCACGGCTTCGGGCAAGGCGGCGAGCCGGCGCCACACCGATGCTCCCAGATCGAGGCAGTCGAAAGCCGCGCTGGTGCCCCGGCCGGCCAGGCCGCCCGCGACGTAGATGCAATTGCCGAGCAAAGCCGCGTGGATTTCCGAGCGCGCGCCGGGCATCGGCGGACCCGAACGCCACAGCCATTGCTGCGCACTGGCCGAAGCAGCGGCGAGAACCAATGAAACCGCTGCCGCGAAAAAACTCACAAGTAGCGACCGCCACATCGCAATTGCCCTTTCCCAATTCGTGCCGGCTGGGCATTGTACCATAGCAATTTCGGAGGATGTGCATGGCGGGAAAAGTCGAAAAACGCTTGAAGCAGTTCGGCATAAAATTGCCGCCGCCGATGGGCCCCATCGCAAATTACGTACCGTGGACGAAGTGCGGCCGTTTGGTTTTCATCGCCGGCCAGGGACCGTTTCTCGACGGTACGCTGCACTACAACGGACGCTGCGGTGAAGGCCTTTCGATCGAGGACGCCAAGGCCTGTGCGCGCATTGTCGGCCTCAATATCCTGGCGCAAATAAAATCCGCGTGCGGCGGCAATCTCGACCGCGTCGTGCGCTGCGTGAAACTCGGCGGCTTCGTCAATGCCACGCCGGATTTCACCTCGCACCCCGCGGTGATCAATGGCGCATCGGAACTGATGATCGAGGCTTTCGGCGACGCCGGCCGGCATGCCCGCTTCGCCGTCGGCATGCCGCAACTGCCGATGCACACGTCCGTTGAGATCGACGCCATCTTTGAAATCAAGGAGCGCTAAATGGCCCGCACCGCCACCAAGAAAAAGCCCGCGACGAAATCGAATGTGAGGAAGCCCTCGGTTGTGGCGGCGCGCCTCGCCCAGCTCGGCATCGTCCTGCCGACGCCACCGACCCCTGTAGCGGCCTATATTCCCTGGGTCATCACCGGCAAGCTTGTCTTCATCGCCGGCCAGGTGCCGTTTCTCGAAGGCAAATTGCAATATATCGGCAAGCTGGGGCGCGATTTTGCAGTCGAGGACGGCCAGAAGGCGGCGCGGCTGTGCGCGCTCAATATCCTGGCGCAACTCAATGTCGCCTGCGGCGGCAATCTCGACAAGGTCAAGCGCTGCGCCAAGGTCGGCGGCTTCGTCAATTGCACGTCGGACTTCACCAACATGCCGCAGGTCGTCAATGGCGCATCGGAACTCATCGGGCAGGTCCTGGGCGATGCAGGTAAGCACGCGCGCTTTGCCGTCGGCGCCGGCAGCCTGCCGGGCGGCTGCGCCGTCGAGGTCGATGCGATCTTCGAACTGAAGTAGTCCGACGCAGAATGCGCGGGACGGCGGTTCCCACGCAAAAGATCCAACAATTCCGGAAGGTGCTCAGTTTTGGGTGTTGGGGAAAGTCGGATTGATGAGCACCTTCGAGAATTTCACAATATTGTGGGTGTCCGGGCTGCCGACCCGCTAGATATTGGATCCCGCCCCCCAGAAAAAACCCAATGATTCTCGAAGATGCTCAAATATCGCGATGAGCATCTTCGGTAGGCTTGAGCACCTTCGGCGATCAGCATTTGGCCTGTGGCGGAGCTATTGACATCGGTCGAAAACCAATGTAAGTATATGTTCACTTACATTGGAGTTGCCACTATGACCGCGACACAATCCGCCGCCCTAAAATGCTCGACCGCGCCGCTTCAGCCGGCGACCGGCCCCCTAACGCCGCAATCCGCGCCGGGTACGCAGATCGGCACCCCCCGGCCTTTGCGTTCGCGCCTGTTCCAGGTCTGGCTTTACACCTTCAGTTTCCTGACGATCCTCGTGGCCCAACCCTTTGTCCTCTTGCCGTCACGCCGCCCAATCGCGCTATTGCTACGGGCCTGGGCAAGATCGGTGCGCTTTGCAATGCGGCATGTGCTCGGGATCCAGGTGAACGTGACGGGCCTGGAGAGATTGCCAGCCCGTGGCTCCTATGTGCTGGCTTCGAAGCATCAGAGCGAAGTCGACGGCATCCTGATGCTGGCCCTGATCCCGGACCTCGCTTTCGTCGCGATGAAGGAAGTTGGACACTATCCGCTGGTCGGCCCGATCCTGCGCAAACTGGAAATGGTGCTCGTCGACACCGATGGCGGCAAGGCCGAGCGCAATGCCCTCAGCGATGGCGGCCGCGCCGCGGCCGAGGCCGGCCGGCCGATCGTCATCTATCCGGAAGGCACGCTTAACGCGATCGGCTATCGCAGCCGCTATCGCGCGGGCGTCTACCACCTCGCCAAGGATCTCGATCTCCCCGTCATTCCGGTGGCGACCAATATCGGCCTGCGCTGGGATCGCCGCACATCGACCAAATATGCCGGCATGGCCACGGTCGCAATCCTGCCCGCCCTCGCCGTTTCGGACGACAAGCAGGATTTCCTGATGCGCCTCGAAACTGCGGTCGAAAGCGAAACGGCACGGCTCGTCGCGGCGGCGCTGTGAAATCCCGATTGCGATTTCCCGGCATGAACCGCCGCTGAATATCGGCCTCAGCGGCGGTTCATGGCGTTTCAGGCATAAACACGCGGTCCGGCGGGCGGATTTTTTGTTGGAGTATCGGCCAATGGCCGCACTGTTACCGAACCCGGTCGCGATAAAGCTGCTCCTGGCCAATGTCGCCGCCATCGCACGCGCCACGGCGCTGCTCAATCCGGCGCAATTGCGCCGGGCGGCGCTCGATTTCCGCATCACCATGGCGTGGCCCCAGCGCGGGCGCTGATCGCTCGGCAGCGGCTTGCCGCGCGCCGAGGGCGCGCTATGGTTGCGGCCCCATCGCTTGCAGGCCTTGACCGACCTCCCATGCCCGACGGCGCCGAGCAGCTTGTCATCCGAACCGTCGACCGTATCGCTTCGATCGATGCCGCGGCCTGGAACCGCTGTGCCGGCGACGAAAACCCCTTTGTCGCGCACGATTTCCTCCACCTGCTCGAAGACACAGGCTGCGTGCGGCGCGAGACCGGCTGGATGCCGCAACATGTCGTGCTCGAGGATAGGGCCGGCCGCGTTCTCGCCGTGGCGCCGGCCTATCTCAAGACGCACTCGCATGGCGAATACGTCTTCGATCATGGGTGGGCCGATGCCTATGAACGAGCTGGCGGGCAGTATTATCCGAAGCTGCAGGTCGCCGTGCCGTTTACGCCGGTGCCGGGCCCGCGCCTGCTGGCGCCCCCATCGCCGGAGCGCGACGCGCACCGCCGCGCGCTCCTGTCCGGCATGGTCCAGGCGGCGAAAGCACTCGAGGTCAGCAGCCTGCACATCACCTTTGCATCGCCCGACGACGCCGCGGCGATGGCGGCGGCGGGATTGCTGATCCGGCACGGCTGCCAATTCCACTGGTTCAATCGCGGCTACGCCGATTTCGACGCCTTTCTCGGCTCGCTCGCTTCGCGCAAGCGCAAGCAAATCCGCAAGGAACGCGAAGCCGTCCGCGCCGCCGGCATCGTCGTGCGCCCGGTGTCCGGGGGCGCGGTCACGCGGGCGCAGTGGGATCGATTCTACAAATTCTACGTCGATACCTACGACCGGAAATGGGGCTATCCCTACCTGACGCGCGAATTCTTCGGCCGCATCGGCGCCGAGTTCGGCGACAAGGTGGTCCTTATGCTGGCCGAGCGCGACGGCGTCACCATCGCAGGCGCCCTCAACTTGCGCGGCCGCGACGCCCTGTTCGGCCGCAATTGGGGTGCTGAGAGCGACGTTCCCTTCCTGCATTTCGAAGCCTGCTACTATCAGGCGATCGACTTTGCCATCGCCCATAAATTGGCCCGCGTCGAAGCCGGCACGCAGGGCCCGCACAAAATTCAGCGCGGTTACGAGCCGGTCCGCACCTATAGCGGCCATTGGATCGCCGACAAGCGCCTGCGCAATGCGGTCGCCGATTTCGTCGAGCGCGAGCGCGCGGCGGTGGATCGCGACATGGCAGCCCTGGCCGGGCACGTGCCGTTCCGCAAGGAAGGCTGAGACGGCCATCGGGCTTCGTTGACGTCGCCGCGCAGTTCGAATGGATGTTTTGGGACAGCGCCTATCGGCTGGAACGCCGGCCGATCGGGCCGCGCGAATCGAACGCGTGATTTGGGCCGCGGAGCGTGTTATTTTCGCGCCTCGTCCGCATGGCCATGGGAGCCGTGGCGTGTCCGATTCGCGTTCGAATTCGATCTTGGCCGAGCTTCGCTTGGCCGGACTGGGCTTGGCCGGACTGGGCTTGGCCGCAAGCGCCGCGAGCCACCCGGCCCGGGCCGATACCGCCGCCGAGCGCTGCATTGCGGGCGCCGCGCATGGCGACGTGCAAAGCTGCGCCGCCGCTGTCGAAAGCGCACCGGCCGAACCTTCGCTTCGCCGCCATCTCGCCATCAGCTTGACCAAGCGCGCCGATTATCAGGGCGCCGTGCTGCAATACCGCGAAGCCGCGCGGCTGACACCCGGCGATGGCCGGGCGCTTTACGAATATGCCTGGATGCTCGCCTTCGTGCGCCGCTACGCGGAGGCCGTCGCGCCGATCGAAGACGCGATCCGCCTGCGTTCGGACCATGTTCCGAGCTATCAAGCGGCCGCCATCATCTATCAAATGCTGAAACGCTGGGACGATGCTTTTCGCGTCGTGTTGGCGGCGGCGCGGCTCGGCGACTCGATCGCCATGTACGACGTGTCCGATTGCTACGCCAAGGGGCGCGGCACCCCGGCCGACGCGGCGCAGGCCTTTCACTGGCTGTTGCGCGCGGCGGAAACGGGGCATGTCTCCGCCATGGACGAAGTCGCCGAAGCCTTTCTCAACGGCGGTTATGGCCAGCGCGCCGACGACGCCAAGGCGGAGGAATGGGCGACCCGCGCCCGGCGCGCGCGCCGCGGCTCGCTTTAGCGGCGGCGGATCCGGGCGGAACTACGACTCGAGCCTGGCGCGCGGCGGCTTGCGGCTGCGCGAGAACAAGGCCGGGAGCAAGGTGAATTTGTGCGGCCGCTTGATTTCCAAGGTGCGCCGGCGGAGCAGTTGCGCGCCGGTCGTCGACGTCTCCAAGCGCAACGAACGGGTGTGAAAGCGCTCGAGACCGGGCCGATGGCCGACGCTGACGATCGCGGATTCCGCCAACTCGTTCTCGAATATCGACATGACGCGCTCTTGATTGTCGTCATCGAGCGCGGACGTGGCCTCGTCGAGGAAAATCCATTTCGGCCGGTGCAGGAGCATGCGAACGAAGGCGAGGCGCTGCTGCTGGCCCATCGACAACAGCTTGTCCCAGCGCTCGACGCGATCGAGCATGGGGACGAATTCGGCGAGGCCGACGCGCTTCATGCAGGCGGCGACGGCGGTCGCGTCGAAGGCGTCGGGCGCCGCCGGATAGGCCGCCGCGGCGCGCAGCGTGCCGAGCGGCAGATAGGGCCGCTGCGCCATGAACATCATGGTGTGGCGCGGCGGCAGATGAACCGTGCCGGTCCCCCACGGCCACAAGCCGGCAAGCGCGCGGAACAGCGTGCTCTTGCCCGAGCCCGATTCGCCGACGATGAGCACGCGCTCGCCGGGCGAGATTTCGGCCGTCGCTTCCTTGATGATGACTTTGCCGTCGGAGAGCAGCACGCTCACGTCCTGAAACGATAGTTTTCCCGCGGGATGATCGGCGAACGCAATGCGCGATTCATTCTCGTCGACGTCGTCGATCGTCACCAGCGCTTCGCGAAACGCCGCGACGCGATGCAGCGCGGCACGCCAATCGGCGATGCGCGCATAGTTGTCGACGAACCAGCGCAACGCCTGCTGCACCTGGTTGAACGCGCCCACCACCATCATCAGCCCGCCAAGCGTGAGCCCGCCGTAGAAATAGCCCGGGAGCGCAACGACCGTCGGCACGACGATGGCGATCCATCCGTAGCCCGAGGTGATCCAGGTCAGCCGCGCGACCGCGAAGGCGACGCGGCGCATCGCTTCGATGACCCGATCGAGCGTCGTATCGATGAGACGCCGCTCGTCGGCCTCGCCGCCGCTGAGCGCGACGCCCTCGGCGCTTTCGCTGACGCGGACAAGGGCAAAGCGCAGCTCCGCTTCGCGCGCGTAACGGGCGGCGTTGAGCTGGACGAGCGGACGCCCGACCCGCCAAGCAAGCCACGATCCCGCCCCCGCATAGGCGAGCGCGCACCAAACCATGTAGCCGGGAATGACAACCTGCTCGCCGCCGATCGGAATGGCGATACCGGCCGACAGCAGCCATAGCACGCCGATGAAGCTCACGAGCAGGAACGTGTGGTGGACCAGGCCGATGCCGAGATCGGCGCTGAGCTCGCTCAGGTTGCGCACGTCCTCCTGCATGCGCTGATCCGGATTGACGCCGGCCTCGGACGCGAGGCCAAGGCGATAAGCGCGGCCGGGCAGCAGCCAATCGTCGAGCAGGCGGCGCGACAGCGCGGCCCGCAGCTTCAACTTCAGCAACTCGTGCAGCCAGGTTTGCCCCACGACCAAAATCAGCAAACCGCCGGCAATGGCGAGAAACAGCAAGATCTGCCGACCGACCGCGGCGACGTTCTTGTTCTCGATCGCGTTGAAGAAATCGCCGTGCCAGGCATTGAGCCGCACTTGGCCGACCATGTTGGCGACGATGATGGCGATGACGCCGGCGCCGAGCAGCAGAACGGTGCGGCGCTCGCGCATGCCGCGCAGCGCATTGAGGAGCCCCCACGCTTCGCGCAAGCTGGACGGGCGCGCCGAGCCGCCATCCGCGACCTGGGCCAGGACGGGCGCGATCGGAACCATGGTCGATTTCGGCGTGGGCGATTTCGGCAAAACCGTACGCGGCTCACCGGCCTCGCGATCCGCCACGTCGGGCCCCTTGATCTGCACCCATTCCCTCCCGGCCGGAGCGCGAACGGGCGCGGCGACGCAAGCCGCGGCTCACCCGAGCCGCGCGTCAGGCGATCCGCGCTTGGCTTGGTGTTGAGATAGCAACCGCCCACGCCTTCCGCAACAGCGCCACGCGCATGGCTCGGCGTTCCGGCGTTGGCGCGGTCCGGCCTTGCGCCCGGTGGAACCAGAACTACCGGACGTTCTCGCGTTTCCTGTCGTCGGATGCCGGCGGATCGCCTTCGTCGTTCGGGCCGGGCGGGGCGCCTTCGGCCTTTGCGGCATCGACGGCTTCCGACAACGTGGCGGCCTCGGCCGCTTCGTTCTCTTCCTTGCTCGCCTTGCCGCCCTTGCCCGGCTGGCACACGATGCTCATGGCGCCATCCTTGAAATCGACATAGGCGGTGCCGCCATTGACCAGCTTGCCGAACAGCAATTCGTCGGCGATGGGTTTTTTCAGATTCTCCTGGATGATGCGGCTCAAGGGGCGCGCGCCGAATTGCGGATCGTAGCCCTTCTGGCCGAGCCAATCGCGCGCCGCATCGGTCATCTCGATCGACACGCCGCGGTCCGAAAGCTGTTCCTCGAGCTGCATGACGAACTTGTCGACGACCCGGCGGATGACCTCCGACGTCAAATGATTGAAGGCGATGATCGAGTCGAGCCGGTTACGGAATTCCGGCGTGAACATGCGGTTGATCGCCTCGGTGTCGTCGCCCTCGCGCACCGTGCGGCCGAAGCCGATCGCCGATTTGACCATATCGGCGGCGCCGGCGTTCGTCGTCATGATGAGGATGACGTTGCGGAAATCGACCTGCTTGCCGTTGTGGTCGGTGAGCTTGCCGTGATCCATCACCTGCAGCAGCACGTTGAACAGATCCGGGTGCGCCTTCTCGACTTCATCGAGCAAGAGGACCGAGTGCGGGCTCTGGTCGATCCCGTCGGTGAGCAGCCCGCCCTGGTCGAAGCCGACATAGCCCGGCGGCGCGCCGATCAGGCGCGAGACGCTGTGGCGCTCCATGTATTCCGACATGTCGAAACGGATGAGCTTGACGCCGAGCGAGGCCGCGAGCTGCTTGGCCACTTCGGTTTTGCCGACGCCGGTCGGACCCGAGAATAGGTAGTTGCCAATGGGCTTCTCCGGCTCGCGCAGCCCGGCGCGCGCCAGCTTGATGGCCGCGCACAACGCCTGGATCGCCTTGTCCTGGCCGTAGACCATGCGCTTCAAGTCGGTTTCGAGATTGCGCAAGGTCTCCTTGTCGTCGCGCGAAACGTTTTTGGGCGGAATGCGCGCGATCTTGGCGACCACGTCCTCGACGTCCTTGACCGTGATCACCTTCTTGCGCTTGCCGGCGGGCACCAGCATTTGCGCGGCGCCGACTTCGTCGATCACGTCGATCGCCTTGTCGGGCAGCTTGCGGTCGTGGATATAGCGCGACGACAGCTCGACGGCGGCCGTGATCGCATCGCCGGTGTAGCGGACGCCGTGATGCTCTTCGTAATTCGCCTTGAGGCCCTGCAGGATCTTGATCGAGTCTTCGACCGTCGGCTCGTTGACGTCGATCTTCTGGAAGCGGCGGACGAGGGCGCGGTCCTTCTCGAAATAGGTGCGGTATTCCTTGTAGGTCGTCGAGCCGATGCAGCGCATGCTGCCCGATTGCAGCGCCGGCTTCAGCAGGTTGGACGCGTCCATCGAGCCGCCGCTGGTCGCGCCGGCTCCGATCACGGTGTGAATTTCGTCGATGAACAGGATCGAGCCCTTGAGGCCCTCAAGCTCCTTGACCACCGCCTTGAGGCGTTCCTCGAAATCGCCGCGATAACGAGTGCCGGCGAGCAACGTGCCCATGTCGAGCTGATAGATCACCGCTTCCTTGAGGATATCGGGCACCTCGCCCTTGACGATGCGCCGCGCCAAGCCTTCGGCGATCGCCGTCTTGCCGACGCCGGGGTCGCCGACGAGCAGCGGGTTGTTCTTGGTGCGCCGGCACAGGATTTGAATGACGCGCTCGACCTCCGACTCGCGCCCGATCAGCGGATCGACCCTGCCGTCGCGCGCCTTCTTGTTGAGATCGACGCAATAGGTCGACAGCGCATCCTTGCCTTGCTTGACGATCGTTTCGCCCTGCGCGTCTTCGTCGGTGCCGCTGGCCGGCGCCGACGTCGCCGGCGGCTGATGGCCCGGCACCTTGGCGATGCCGTGCGAGATGTAGTTGACCGCGTCGAACCGCGTCATGTCCTGCTCCTGCAGGAAGTAGACGGCGGGCGATTCGCGCTCGGCGAACATGGCGACCAAGACGTTGGCGCCCGTCACCTGCTCGCGGCCCGAGGATTGCACATGGATCGCGGCGCGCTGGATGACGCGCTTGAAGCCGGCCGTGGGCTCGGGCTTCTCGGCCCGCTGATTGACCAGGCTCTGAAGCTCGGTATCGACATAGCTGACCAGATCGCTGCGCAGGCGCTGGAGATCGACATTGCAAGCGCGCAGCACCGCCGCGGCATCCTGGTCCTCGAGCAAGGCAAGGAGCAGATGCTCGAGCGTCGCATATTCATGGTGCTTTTCGCTGGCGAGCGACAGCGCGCGCTGCAGGGTTTTTTCGAGGTTCGGTGACAGCATCGGTCGGCCTCATTCCTTCTCGAGCGTGCACTGCAGCGGATGCTGGTGCCGGCGGGCGAACTCCATCGTCTGGTTCACCTTGGTCTCGGCGATCTCGTAGCTGTAGATGCCGCAGACGCCGACCCCGCGCTGATGCACATGGAGCATGATGCGCGTCGCTTCGGCCCGCGTCTTATTGAAGAAGCGCTCCAAAACGTGCACGACGAATTCCATCGGCGTGTAGTCGTCGTTCAGCATCAGGACCTTGTACATCGCGGGCTTCTTCGTCTTCGTCTCTTGCTTGACGATGACGCCCGTGTCGCCCTGATCCTTGCGCTTTGTGTCGCCGCCGCTCATCGCTCCGACTGTTCCAGGCCCTCGACGGAGGACCTTGCTGGATATTTCCTAATCTTTGGCGAATCATATTCAAATTCAAGGCCCCTCGGGAAGCCCCGAAACGAGTTATGCCACGAATTTAACGATGACGCCGCAAAAGATAAAGATATGGCCTGCGTCGCCGCAACGGAGGGAAAAAATCATTGTCCCCGGGCGCGCATTTCACAGGTGACACGCGATGAGGGCGCAAATACGACGGCAAATTGGCCAGCTGCCTTGCTTGCCGCGCTCAGCATGGTCGCGCCCAAACACGGCAGGACTTTCAAATGCCTGCGCGAGCGGACTATGGCGGCGCTGCCGACGCCCGATGCCGCGGCGAGGTCCCAAGTCGATAAAACTCGATCGCACTCGCTTCGGCTTGACGGGTAACAAATTCGATATGCCGAAGCGGCCCGGTTCACCCGCGCGGCCGAAGCGCCGTTGCCAGCAAGTATATTTGGGTTTTTTGCTTAATCATGTCGACATGGTGGGCCGCGAAGGAGCACCGAATCTCTTGTCCCGAAACGCCATTCGGTTAATTTTTTTGCCTCAATTGAACCACCTCGTTCAAGCGAGGTACTCAGGATAAATTCGGGCCCTGGTGGTGGGCGCAGACTCATTGCGGCTCTGAAGTCCATGGGAAGCGCCTCGCCGCCCAGCCATGCCGCATCGCGCTGTCTTGCAATAATTCTTATTTTTGCATATATATTACAATATGTTATATAAAAATTGGATTGTTGCATCGCGATATTTTTGCATGGTCGGTGCGCCATAAAACCCGCAGCGTTCAAATTGAAAAATTAACGCTGCCTTAGGTATCACGCCATAGAAACATCGCGCGACTACGCCGGTTGCGGCATGCGCGACTTATCCACTGGTGGCAGATTTTGGGCGAAATTGGGGATAGCGCAAGATTCGACCTCGTATCGAGCTTCAACAAGAACCGCTAGACAAACTGCCCGACAGGCAATAAACGTTGCGCTTCATAGTCTTGCGCGCAGTTTTACATAATAATCGGCAATCGGGATATTTGGGACGAAGAGAATGACAAGAAAAGCGCCAGACAAAGCTCATCGACCGTCCTTTCAAGCCGGTCGATTTCTCTTGCGGGTTCTCCCAGTGTCCTTGTTCGCCGCCAGCGCGGGCCTCAGCGCTTCCGAAGCCCGTGCCGAAGTCGGAGCTTCGATCGTTTTGGACTACAAGACCGGCAACGTGATCTTCAGCGAGCGCGCCGATATCCAGCGCGCGCCGGCCTCGCTGACCAAGATGATGAGCCTCTATCTGGTCTTCGAAGCGCTCGAAAAAGGCAAATTGCAGCTCAACACGCTGGTGACGATTTCGCCCCACGCCGCAAGCCGCGGGCCGACGAAGATGTATTTCCGCGCCGGCCAACAAATCTCCGTCGAGACCATCATTTTGGCCATGGCAATCAAATCCGCCAACGACGCCTCCGCCGCGATCGGCGAGCATCTCGCGGGCAGCGAATCGGCCTTCGGCGAGATGATGACCGCGAAGGCGCGCGAACTGGGCATGGTCAACTCGACCTTCCGCAATGCCTCGGGCCTGCCGGCCGACGGTCAATACTCGACGGCGCGCGATTTCGCGACCCTGTCGCGCGCCCTGCTCCAGCGCTTTCCGAAACACTCCGAATATTTCGCGCGCCGCCAGTTCACCCATGGCGACCGCACCTATTCCAACGGCAATCGCCTGCTGCACACCAACCCCGCGGTCGACGGCCTGAAGACCGGCTATACCCGCGCCGCCGGCTACAATCTCGCGACCACGGCGGTCCACGGCGACAAGCGCATTATCGTCGTCGTCATGGGGTCGCGCAGCTCGGGCGAGCGCTATCGCTTCACCGAGCACCTGATGGCCTCCGCCTTCGGCACGAACTCGATCAACGTGGCGCGGAACTGGGACAACAACTCGTTCTCGCTGGTGAGCAAGGCCTCCGCCAGCACGCGGGTCGCGCGGACCAAGACCGTGCGTTACGCCAGCGCCAGCAAGAAATACGCGAAAGCCCGCAAGGCGGCGCGCGCGTCGTACTCCAAGTCGGCGTCCCGGCGCGGCGCCAAGTCGGCGAGTGCCGTGGCCATCATCTACGGACGCAATAAGGAAGTTGCGGACATTCGCTTTACGCTGCCGCCCACCGGCGACAACTAACGTCTAGCGGCGCGGCTGCCGACGCTGCCACAAGAGTCGATAGGGGCTAAGACGATTGCGGTCGATGTCGCGCAAGAAATTGCGCTTGTCTCGCAGGTAGCGGTCTTTCTCGTAGCGGCACCAGCGGGCGAAGTCCCAGCGCCCCGGTCCACGGCGTAAACGCGCCGTCGGCACATAGACCCAAGCCTCCGCCTTGTCGCCGGCCTCCGTCGCTAGGCGCAATCGGCGCGCGTTGTAGTCGACGCCCTCGCTTTCGAAATAACTCAGCCGCGCCGCGGCTTCGAGCGCGACGCCGCGGCACAGCAAGCCCGGCGCCGTCGCGCCCTGCCAATGGGCGATCATCGGGAAGACGCCGCGCCCAACCGGCACCGTCGCATGATCGGCCAAGGTCGCCGGTTCGGCGACGAGCGGCGCGCCTGCGACCAGGGTTCGGACATCGCCGTCGACCAAGGTGCCGTAGAAAAAGAAATCGAACCCGGCGAAATCAATGGGCATCGTCGTCGGGCAGCGCCAATCCCGATCGCGCCAACTGCTCGCCGAGCTGAGCCTTGAGCCGCGCGAGCCCTTGCGCGTCCGCCGCCTCGCAGCGGGCCACCAGCACATCCTGGGTGTTCGAAGCGCGCAGCAGCCACCAGCCATCGGCGTCGCGCACGCGGACGCCGTCGGTGGCATCGACCTCGGCCGCGCCGCCCGCGAGCCGCCGCCGCACCTCCTCGATCACGTCCGCCTTACGCGCCGCCGGGCAGGCGAAACGCAGCTCCGGCGTGTTGACGGCGGGCGGCAACGCATCGAGGACTTGCGCCAGCGAATAGCCGGCGTGCGACAGAATGCGAAACAGCCGCGCCGCGGCATAGACGCCGTCGTCATAGCCGTTGTAGCGGTCGGCGAAGAAAATGTGGCCGCTCATCTCGCCGGCGAGCGGCGCGCCGGTTTCTTTCATCTTCGCCTTGATCAGCGAATGGCCGGTTTTGTACATCAGCGGCTTGCCGCCGGCGCGGGCGATTTCGTCGAACAGAACCTGGCTCGCCTTGACGTCGGCGATGATCGTGCTGCCCGGCAGGCGCGCCAGCACATCGCGCGCGAACAGCACCATGAGCTGATCGGCCCAGAGTATGCGCCCCTTGCCATCGACGGCGCCGATGCGATCGCCGTCGCCGTCGAAGGCGACGCCGAAATCGCAACCCTCGCGCCGCACCGTATCCTGGAGCGCGGCGAGATTCTTCGCCACGGTGGGATCGGGATGATGATTGGGGAAGCGGCCGTCGATCTCGCCGAACAACACGAGGTGACGGCCGGGCAATCGCGCTGAAAGGCGGCGCACGACGTCGCCCGCGGCGCCGTTGCCGCAGTCCCAAGCCACCGACAGGGTCTTGCCGCCCTGCCCCGCTTCGGCGACCAGCGCATCGACATAGGCGTCGGACACGGACCGGTCCCGGCTCGTTCCAGTCCCTGTTTCGAAATCGCCCGCCGCCGCCAGCGCGCCGAGATTTTGAATGTCCTGGCCGTAAAACGCCGCGCCGCCGGGCAGCGCCGGCCCCAGCATCATTTTGAAGCCGTTTTGATCCGGCGGATTGTGCGAGCCCGTGACCATCATGCCGGCATCGGCGCCGAGATGATAAACCGCGAAATAGAGCATCGGCGACGGGCCAAGCCCGACCCGCCAAACCTCAAGCCCGGCTTCCGTCAGGCCGGCGCGAACCGCGGCCTCGAATTCGGGCGAATGTGTGCGCCCGTCATAACCGAGGCACGCGGTCTTGCCGCCCTTGCGGCGAACGACGGTGCCGAAGGCACGGCCCGCCGCCTTGCCGTCGGCGGGCGACAAGGATTTGCCGACGACGCCGCGAATATCGTACTCGCGCAGGATCGAGGGATCGAAGCGATGCATGCTCATCAAGCTTTGCCGCCGGTCGTGGGCCGGCCGATGCAGGAATAGCGGAAACCGGCCGCCGCCATATCCGCCGGGTTGTACATGTTGCGCAGATCGACGACGACGGGCGCCTTCATCGCCGCCTTCATGCGCTTGAGATCGAGGCCGCGAAAGACGTTCCATTCGGTCACCAGCACGGCGGCGTCGGCACCCTGCAGCGCTTCGTAAGGACCGCGGCAATAGTCGATTCCGGCGAGCAATTTCTTCGCTTCGGACATGCCTTCGGGATCGTAGGCGCGAATGACGGCGCCCGCCCGTTGCAGGGCCGGCACGATCGCGAGGCTCGGGCTCTCGCGCATGTCGTCGGTGTTCGGCTTGAACGTCAGTCCGAGGACGGCGAGCGTCTTGCCGCGCACCGAGCCGCCGCAGGCCGCGACCACGCGCTCCGCCATCGCCTGCTTGCGCTTGTCGTTGATATCGACCACGGCTTCGACAATGCGCAGCGGACGGCCCTCGTCGCGCGCGGTTTTCACCAGGGCCAATGTATCCTTGGGAAAACAAGAGCCGCCGTAACCCGGACCTGGGTGCAGGAACTTGGCGCCGATGCGGCCGTCGAGCCCGATGCCCTTGGCCACATCGTGGACATCGGCGCCGACGCGCTCGCACAAATCGGCGATTTCGTTGATGAACGTGATCTTGGTGGCGAGAAAGGCATTGGCCGCGTATTTGGTCAATTCCGCGGTCTCGAGCGAGGTGAAGAGGATCGGCTTTTCGATGAGGTAAAGCGGCCGGTAGAGCCGTCGCAGAATTTCGCGCGCGCGGTCGCTCTCGACGCCGATGACGACCCGATCGGGCCGCATGAAATCGTTGATCGCCGAACCTTCGCGGAGAAATTCCGGATTCGAAGCCGCGTCGAACTCCGCCGCGGGCCGCGCGCGGCGAATTCGCTCCGCCACCATGCGGCCGGTGCCGACCGGGACGGTCGATTTGGTCACCACCACGGCGTAACCGTCGAGCGCGGCCGCGATCTCCTCCGCCGCGCCGAAAACGTAGGACAAATCGGCATGCCCATCGCCACGCCGCGACGGCGTGCCGACGGCGATGAAAACGGCGTCGGCGCCCTTGACCGCCTGGGCCAGCTTCGTCGTGAAAGAGAGCCGCCCCGCTTTGACGTTGCCGGCCACGAGCGCATCCAATCCCGGCTCGAAAATCGGCATCTGCCCGGCCTGCAGCGCGCCGACTTTCGCCGCGTCTTTATCGACGCAGACGACTTCGATGCCGAATTCGGAGAAGCAGGCGCCGGAAACCAGGCCGACATAGCCGGTGCCGATCATGGCGATTTTCATGGGCGTGCCCCGGCCTCTTGCCGACCCGGCTAGGCGCTATCGGCCAAGGCTTGCTTGGCCGCGGCGCGCACCTGATCGGCCAAATCCGGGCGCTTGAGGGCAAAGGCAAGATTGGCCGCGACATAGCCGGCCTTGTCGCCGCAATCGAACCGCGTGCCGCGAAAGCGAAATCCGTGGAACGGGCCATGGCCGATCATGCGCGCCATCGCATCGGTGAGCTGAATTTCGCCGCCGGCGCCGCGCTCGACCTGCGCGAGATGCTCGAATATCTCGGGCTGGAGTATGTAGCGGCCGATGATCGACAGCGTCGATGGCGCCTTTTCCGGCGCGGGTTTCTCGACGAGGCCCCGGATCGCGACGAGGTTGCCGGCCGCATTCGCCGCCCCGCCGATATCGAGAATGCCGTATTTGCGCGTATCGGCGCGCGGCACGTCCATGACCGCCACCAGATTGCCGCCCACTTGCTCGTAGGCGTCGACCATCTGGGCGAGGCAGGGCCGGTCGGCGAGCACCAGATCGTCCGGCAGCATGACGGCGAAAGGCTCGTCGCCGATGATGTCGCGGGCGCACCAAACGGCGTGGCCGAGCCCGAGCGCGCGCGGCTGCCGTGTCGATATCACCCGCCCGCCCTCGGGCAGGATATCGGCGAGGGCTTTGAGTTCGGCGTCCTTGTTGCGCGCGCTCAGAACACGGACCAATTCCTCGTGGTGGTCGAAGTGATCGACCTGAAGCGATTTGCCCCGCGAGGTGACCAGCACGAAGAGCGAGCAGCCCGCCGCCGCCGCCTCCTCGACCGCCCATTGGATGAGCGGCTTGTCGACAACCACCAGCATTTCCTTCGGCATCACCTTGGTGGCCGGAAGAAAACGCGTCCCCAGCCCGGCAACAGGCAGGACGACTTTGCGAATGCGTCGCGGCATCAGGCGATTTTCTAGCTGTTGAGGGCGTTAAAGAACGTCAAAGCGAGGCGAAATCAAGGCGTTTCTGCCATGGACCCCTGGGCCGCGCAACCATGCAAGCGAACGCGGCTAGCCGCCGAGCAAGACGTCGCGCGCCCGGTTGATGCGGGCGGCAAGCTCCGGCGAACCGCCGCGATCGGGATGATGGCGCTGCATGAGCCCGCGATGGGCCGCGCGGATTTCCTCGGCCGCAGCGCCGGCCTTGAGGCCGAGAACCGCAAGCGCTTCCTCGCGCGTCATCGGCGCGCTTGCGCCCGCGCCGCCGCCCGCGGCGGTCTGCTCGGCGCGGTTCGTATCGTGCCGGTCGCGCCAAGTCGGCGATGTCCGGTCGAGATAGGCTTCGACGAGGCGCGCCGAATCCGCGTCGCCGGCGAGGCAAAAACGATAGAGCTCGACCAGCTCCTCGACGCGCAGCGATTCGATGCGCCGGCCCATGAACGGACCGTCGAGAATGTCGCCGGCGACGGCGCCGGTCGCGTGGTCGAGATCGAGCCGCAAGTAGCGCGTCGTCACGCGCGATGCGCTCGGCTTGGCTTTGCCGCGCCGGCGGCCGATTTCCATGCCGATCAGGACAATCAGCGCCACATTCAGCGCAATGGCGATGAATGTCGGGCGGCCCGTGAGCAGGTAGAGAAATCCGATCGCGATGGCCGTCGCCAGCGCCGTGACGGTTAAGGCGTTGAGCGGCCGGCCCTGGCTCGCCGCGGCGATGCCGCGCACGCCGAAATAGAGCAAGAGCGCGGCACCGATCCCAAGGAGGAGGTAGCTCAGCATGGCGGCGCCGGCGCTCGCATCAGCGGATTTGTCGCGTGATGCGCAGAACGTCGCCGCCCTTCTTCTTGCTGAAATCGGCCAGCGCCCGATGACCGCCGGCGGCATAGACGGCGACGGCGCCCAGCAAGTCACGGAGCTGGCGCGCGCTCGAAGCGTCGAAGGCCACGCAGGCCCCGCCGCTGAGCCGCGCGATTTGCTCGAAAGCGCGCGCCGCCGTCGCATCGTTGCCTTCGTGGAACACGAAGCAGCGCAAGCCCAGCAGGCCGAGCTGCCCGGCAAGGTCGCCGAGCTTGTCGACGTTTTCCTCCATCGCGTCGCCGACAAAGACCAACGCGCCCACCGGCCGGCGCTTGGTTTCGGCGATGGCGTGCGTCAGAACCTTGCCGATCTGCGTCTTGCCCGCGAGGCAGCGCACGCCCGTCATTTGCGCGATGAGCGCCGCCGAATCGGAAACGAATTCGCTCGTCTGGAACTCGCCGAAGCCGCGATAATAGGCGAGCTGGACCTCGAGCCCGCCGAGCGCCTTGGTTTCGCTGAACATCTCGGCTTGAATTTGCATGGCGGTATCCCAGCTCGGCTCGCGGCTGGCCGTGGCGTCCATGGCGAAGATCAGCCGGCCGCGCTGTCCCGCGCCGCGCTTCGCCGCCGGCGCCGCCGCCAGATCGGCGAGAAACCGGTCGACCGCGTTGCCCGGCGCTTGGTCCGGGGCCGGCAAATGCTTTGGTTTTTCCCGATCGCCCATGGCTCGCGACGGCGCCCGCCGGACCGGATCAGCCGTTGTCGGCGGGCGCGGCGGGCGGCGCCGGCGACGCCGATGGCGGCTCGCGACCGGACTCGTCCGCAGCCGGCGGCCTCGAATCCTCCGGCGCCGGCGTATCGAGCGTCAGTTCGGCCGGCGCGCGATTGACGATCGCTTCGAGCAGGTTGCGGATCTCCTGGCGCGCGGCAACGTGCGACACGTTGAGTTGCACATCGGTGCCCTCGTCGCGCAAGTCGAGCACGGTCAGGCCCTGCAGGAACAATTGGCGGAATATGACGCGTTCGCTGAAGCCGTCGACCAAGCGATAGCCGATGCGGCCCGCCAGCATTTCGAGCGCGTCGCCGACATGGCGCTTGTTGCGCGAATCGAGCGTGCTTAGCCGGTTGCGCATGACGATCCAATCGATCGATTCGCGGCGGCGCGCCGCGCGCTTCTGCTTTTGCTCCCATACGATCTGGCTGTAGATGCTGGGGCCGAGGACGCGCGGCGGGTTGCCGCCGACCTTGGCCAGCAAATCCATATCGATGAAACTGTCGTTGATCGGCGTGATCAGCGTGTCGGCCTTGCTCAGCGCGTCGCGCGCCAGGGCCGAGTCGCTGCCGGGACAATCGACGACGACGAAATCGTTGGCGGCGGAAAGTTCGGTCAGCAGCGCATCGAGGCGCTGCAAGTCGTCGCTTTCCGCGGCACTCGCGCTGTCCAAGGCGCTTTGCGTGAAGATGCGATGCTCCGATTCCGGCAGCCGGATGCCCTTCGATGCCGCATAGGTCCGGCGGTTTTCGACGTAGCGCGTCAGCGTGCCCTGATGCGAATCGAGATCGATGCTGCCGACGCGATAGCCGTCGCGCATCAGGCCGACGATGATGTGCATGGCCGTTGTCGACTTCCCGGTGCCGCCCTTTTCATTGCCGAGCACGATGACTTGCACTTGGCGGCTCGCGCTCTCAGGCTTGGCTTCGTCGGTCATCGCCTCGGCTCCTGTCGGTCGATGGGCGTCATGCGGCGCGTATCCAAACCGCCGTGTCGTGGAACACCGCGCCGCCGAAGGGCGGTCCGGCATCGGCGCTGATCAACACGTTGACGCCGATGCCTTCCTCGAAGGCGCGGTTGGGCCAAATGCTCTCGATCACCGCCACGCCGCGCCGCAGCCCATCGAAGGCGCGCACCGGGACGACGATCGAGCCGCGCTCGTTGCCGACGCGGACCCGCGCGCCGTCGGCAATCCCGAGCGCGCGGCAGTCGTCGGCGTGCAGCAAGATTTCAGGCCGGCGCTCCTTGGCGATCGAGGTCGGCGTTTCTGTGAAGCTGCTGTTGAGATAGTTGCGCGCCGGCGCCGCCACAAGCCGGAACGGGCGCTCCGCGGTCGGCAGATCGGTGATCGGCGCGTAATCCGCGTATTTCGGCATCGGCCGCCAATCGCGCCCGACCGCGCTCCAATCGGGCATGAAATGAAACTTGCCGTCGGCGTGGCCGAAGCCGGCGCGGAACTTCTGCCGCGCTTCGGGCTGGATGCAATCGACCCATTTTTTCGCCGCGCATTCGTCGGCGCCGGGCAGGCCGGAGCGGCGCAGGGTTTCGTCGATGATCTGCCACTCGCTCATGGCGAAGCCGGGATGCGCGGCGCCGAGGCGCTTGGCGAGTTCGCCGATCACCCAATGATTGTTGCGCGCCGCGCCCGGCGCCTCGGTCACCGGCCGGGTCACGAACAAATGCGTGTGGCCGCCGGACACGTAAAGATCGGCATGCTCGTGAAACATCGTCGCCGGCAGCACGATGTCGGCCATCTCGGCGGTTTCGGTCAGGAATTGTTCGTGCACGCAGGCGAACAGATCGGCTCGCCTGAAGCCGTCGCGCACCTTGGCCAATTCCGGGCACACGACCATCGGATTGGTGTTTTGGATGAGCAGGCCCATCACCGGCGGACCGTCGCCGAGATCGCGTTTGTCGCCGGTGAGAATGGGCCCGAGGCGCGATTGATCGAGCAGGCGCGTGCGCTTGTCGAGCGCGTCGAGGCCTTCGATCAAGCCGCGGTCGAGCGGGTAGATGCCGCTCTGCGCATAAAGCGCGCCGCCGCCGGGATGCTGCCACTTGCCGCCGACCACGGCCAAGGCGCTCGCGGCGTGCATGCTCGCCGCCCCGTTGCGCGAGCGGGTAAAGCCGTAGCCGAGCCGCAGGAAGGCGCGTTGCGTGCGGCCGTAGAGCCGCGCGAATTCGACGATGTCGCCGGCCGGGAGACCGGTGATCGCCGCCGCCCAATCCGGCGTTCGCATTTGGAGATGCTGCTCGAACTCGCGCCAATCCTTGCCGAATTGTTCGAGATAGGCGCGGTCGGCATAGCCCTCCTTGAACATGACGTGCATGGCCGCCGCCGCCAGCGCGCCGTCGGTGCCGGGCCGCAGGATCAGGCCCATATCGGCCTGCTCGACCGTGGGCGTGCGATAGACATCGACGACGACGAGCTTGGCGTTGCGTGCCTTCCGCGCGCGCGCGATATGCGTCATGACGTTGACCTGGGTGTGCACCGGATTGGCGCCCCAGACCACGATCAGATCCGATTGAGTCATCTCGCGCGTATCGGCGCCCCATTTGGCGCCATGGCCGGCACGCCAGCCCGAATCCGACAGCGCGTTGCAGATCGTCAAATGCTGGCGCGAATAGCGCATGACGTGGCGCAGGCGATTGATGCCGTCGCGCATCGCCAGCCCCATCGTGCCGGCGTAGTAGTAGGGCCAGATCAATTCGCTGCCGTAGCGCGCGGCAAGCGACTGAAACTTCTCGGCCACGATGTCGAGCGCGTCGTCCCAACCGATCGGGCGGAAGGCGGCGCGGCCGGTGCCCTTTTCGCCGACGCGCCGCAACGGCTCGAGCAGCCGCTCGGGATGATGGGCGCGCTCGTGGTAGCGCGCGACCTTGGCGCAGATCACGCCGAGCGTGTAGTCGTTGTCCGCGGCACCGCGCACCCGGCCGATGCGGCGGGCATCCAGCCGCTCGACTTCAAGCGCGCAGGTGCTCGGGCAATCGTGCGGGCACGCCGAGGGCAGGAAATTTCCTTTAGTCCTCGAATCGAGTGGCATTCGGTCTCCAAAGCGGCATCGCGCAGCGGCCGACGACGTGAAGTTAATCCAAGCGTGCCGGCAGGAAAAGGCGGCGCTTCGGCGCGCCCGCACCGCGGCTGAACGTTCCTATGCTTCCCAGGCCGCCAAAAGGACTTAATTTTTTCTGAACTGGCCAACAATTCGCCCAATTCGTCCCAATTCTTTCCCGATTGCCGCCGCATTATCACCTAGCAAACATGTTCTCCTGCACCCTGTCGGACTAATCCGCTCAGCACATCGCCGGACCATAAGCGGCGATGGAAACTAGAAAAGCCGCGCGATTGCAGTCAGGGAATGAAACCATGCCAACAATTCACATTCGACAATGGCCGACTCCGTTATTTTCGCGCCGCGGCACGATTCTCGATGCCGCGCTCGCCGCCGGCGTGCCCTTTCCGCATGGCTGCCGCGACGGCACGTGCGGCGCGTGCAAGACGAAAATCCTCTCAGGCGAGGCATTGTCGCTGTCCGGCCCCACGGTACAGGCACCCGCCCCCGGCGACGCCACGGCCGGCATCGTGCTCGCCTGCCGGAGCTGGCCGCGCACCGATGTCTCGGTCGAGTGGCTGGCGAACGGTCCGGCCGAAGCTGACGGTGCGCGGCGCCTTGCGGCGGAAATCGTCTCGATCGACCGGCCGCGCCCGGACTTGGCGCGCATCCGGCTTGCCCCACGCGGCAGCCGGCTGGATTTCCGCCCGGGCCAATATGCGCGGTTCCGCTTCGGCAATTTGCCGGAACGAAACTACAGCATGGCCAGCCTGCCGACCGATGAGTTGCTCGAATTGCATGTCCGTGCCCTTCCGGGCGGCCTCGTCGGCAATCATTTGCTTTATCGCGCGCGCGCCGGCGACCGTGTGCAGATCGACGGCCCCTTCGGCGATGCCTATTGGCGGCCGGGGCATGGCGGTCCGATCGTGCTTGCCGCCACCGGCGCCGGCCTTGCGCCGATCAAGTCGATCCTGCGCGCGGCGCTTCAGCACTGGAATCCCGGACAACGCATCTTCGTTTTCATCGGCGTGAAGGAAGAACGCAACGTCTATGGCGAGGAGACATTGTCCCGCCTCGTCGGCAACCGGGCGGCGGTGCGGATCATCTACTCGCTGTCCAAGCCAACCGCCCCCACCTGGCGCCGCATCGGGTTGCTCCAGGACATAGTCACCCGCGACATCCCCGATTTCGCCAACGTCGTCACCTATGCGGCGGGCGCGCCCGCGATGGTGCAAAGCCTCGCGGCGCTGGCGCGGCGGCGCAACGCCGCGCCTGAGAATATTCGCATCGAGCCATTCTACGACCAGGCCGCCAACGGCGAATTCATTCCGTCCTTGCCGCGCCTCAAGAAGCTGCGCCGCTTCTTCCGCTGACGCGATCGAGGCCGGCCGATTGCGGGCCGGCGCGATTTGTGGCAATGCAGCGCCCTGCCAATGAAAGGGCGGCGGAACCATGCGGATTCTCGTGCTGGGCGCGGGTGCCACCGGCGGCTACTTCGGCGGCCGCCTCGCCGAAGCCGGCGCGGATGTGACGTTCCTGCTGCGTCCGCGCCGCGCGGCGCAATTGGCCGAGAGCGGGCTCGTCGCCGCCAGCAGCCATGGTGATTTTCGCCTCAAGGTGAAAACCGTTCAACGCGAGAGCCTCGCTGGCGAATACGATCTGATTCTGTTCACCTGCAAGGCCTTCGACCTTGACGACGCGATTGCCAGCCTTCGTCCTGCGATGGGCGCGAAAACCTGCGTCCTGCCGATCCTGAACGGCCTCAAGCATTTCGACGATCTCGACCGCGCCTTCGGCGCCGGGCGGGTTCTGGGCGGCACCTGCCAGATCGGCGTGACGCTGAGCGACACCGGTACGGTGCAGCATCTCAGCGGTTTTCACAGCTTGATATTCGGCTGCCGCGACGCCGGCCAACGCCCAGCCGCCGAGCGCTTCGCCGCGATCGCCAAGACCGCCAAGTTCGATTCGCGGCTGAGCGACGATATTCTGCAGGAATTGTGGAACAAGTTCATCATGCTGTGCGCGACCGCGGCGCTCACCTGCCTGTTTCGCGGCACCTTCGGCGACATCCTGGCGGCGCGCGACGGCAAGGCCATCATGCTGGAAGCGATCGAGGAATGCGCCGCCATCGCCGGCGCGGCCGGTCACCGCCCGCCGGACAAGCATCTCAACGGCGTGCGCGACTGGATCGTGACACCGGGCTCGACCTTCACCTCGTCGATGTTCCGCGACATCGAGAAGCGCGGCCGCATCGAGGCCGATCACATCGTCGGCGACATGCTGGCGCGCGGCGAAGCCGCCAAGCTCGACGTGACTTGGCTGCGCGCCGCCAATGCCCATCTCCAGGCCTACATGGCCCGGCGCCAGCGCGAGGGCTGGTAAGCCGGGTGCGTCCCTATTGATTGTATATCGTCCCGTTCGGATGGAACGCCCGAAACGCGAAGGCGAAGCTGATATCGTGCACGGTGTCGACGAGGCTGCCGTCCGCGGCGCGCCGCTGCACGACGACATTGCCGACGTCGCGCCCGTCGCGAATCTGCTCGCTGTCGAGCGCCGAGGCCTGGCCGGGCTCCCAGGCGATGACGAGGTCGCCGCGCTCGATGCGCTTGACCTTCTGCAGCAGCGCGAAGGTCCAGGCCTCGGACCCGACGACGACGACGCGCTCGAGCGGCGGCACGCCTTCGGGAAGCGCGCCGTCATAGAGAAACGGCTTCGCGCTCTTGTCGTATCCCGCGTAGGGATTGCGGCCATAGGCGCGCAGCATGGAATTGCTCGGAACCAGGACCTTGCCCTCGGGGAAACGCGCGCGAAAGCGCTGAAAGCTCTCGAGCCGCATCGGCAGCGTCGCGAGCCGCCGGCCAGTGTGGCGCCCCACCAGGCCCTCGCCGGTGAATTGCTGCCACCAGCTCTCGCTTTGCCGGTCGTACATGACGAGATCGGAATGCCGCAGCTTTCCAGTCGTGCCGAACGTCAGGACTTCGCCTTCGACGCGGCGGTCGAAGACCAGCGCCGAGTTGCACAGCGGGCAATAGGTCACGGCCACGGGCGCACCGCCGATCGTGTCGTTGACGATTTCGTGCCATGTCATGACGCGCAACGGGTAGGCGCGCGCATCGCCGGCGACGACGAGGGCGATCACGGGGTCGAGGTCGTCGAGTCCGTGTCGCTCCTTGTCGCCGGTGCCGACGAAGAGCGGCGCGTCGATCGCCGGAATGCGATCGCGTGGGATGACCGAACGGATCTCGGCGAGCGGCACCGCGCTGCGCGCGAAATCCGTGCGCGGCCATTCGCTGCGCCATTGCGCCGGCGCCTCGGCGCGCGCCGGCATCGCGGCGATCAGAATCGCCAGCACGGCTCCGGCGTGCCGCAGCGCGTCTGTCGCCATCTTGCCTCGCCTTTCGCAAACCGGGCTCAGCATAACCCCACCCCGGCCGCGCTCGCGATCACATCCTGTTGACTCGGTTCGTCGCCGGGCGATGATTGCGGTCTGCTGGCCTCGGGAGTACGGCGCCTTGCCCATGCTGACACGCGGCAATTCCTACGAAGCGGTCTATCGCGCGTTCCGCTGGGATTTGCCGCGCGCCTACAACATGGCGTTCGACGTTTGCGACCGGCACGCCGCCGAGCCGGGCAAGACGGCGCTGATCTATTTCGACGAACGCGGCCGCGAACAGCGTTTCAGCTTCGGCGCGATTCGCGACGCGGCCAACAAGCTGGCCAACGCGCTGACCGCGCTCGGCGCCGGGCGCGGCGACCGCATCGCTATTCTGCTGCCGCAATGCCCGGAGGCGGCGATTGCGCATGTCGCCGCTTACAAGATGGGCGCCATCGCGCTGCCGCTGTTCACCCTGTTCGGGCCGGATGCGCTCGAATATCGCTTGGGCAATAGCGGCGCGAGAATTATCGTCACCAATGCTGAGAATCTGCCCAAGCTGGCGGAGATTCGCGCCCGGCTCCCCGAGTTGCGCCACGTCGTGCTGGCCGATGGCGCCGAAGGGGGCGCCCATGATTTCTGGAAACTCCTTGAACGCGCCGCCGCGACCTATCGCAACGCCGCCACCGCCGCCGACGATCCCTGCCTTCTCGTCTACACGTCGGGCACCACGGGCCCGCCCAAGGGCGCGCTGCACGCGCACCGCACCATGCTGGCGCATATGCCGTCGCTCGAATTCTATCACAATTTTTTCCCGGTGCCGGGCGACCTGTTCTGGTCGCCGGCCGATTGGGCCTGGATCGGCGGGCTGATGGACAATCTGATGCCCGCCTGGTTTTACGGCGTGCCGGTGCTGGCCTGGCGCGCGCGCAAGTTCGACGCTGAAGAGGCGTTCACGATGATGGCCCAGCATCGCGTGCGCAACGCCTTCCTGCCGCCGACCGCGCTCAAGATGATGCGCCAGGTGCCGAAGGCGCGCGAACGCTACGGCGCGCGCCTGCGCTCGATGTTCACCGGCGGCGAGACGATGGGCGAAGAATTGCTGCATTGGGGCTACGAGACCTTCGGCATCGTCATCAGCGAGGGCTACGGCCAGACCGAGTGCAATCTCATGGTCGGCAATTGCCCGGACATCATGGACGTGATTCCCGGCTCGATGGGGCGCGCGGTGCCCGGTCACGTTGTCGAGATCATCGACGCCGATGGCGCCGTGGCTAAACCCGGCGAAACCGGCCAGATCGCCTTCAAGATGCCCGATCCGATCGCCATGCTGCGCTATTGGAACAATCCCGAGGGAACGCGCGACAAGCACAAGGGCGAGTGGATGCTGTCGGGCGATTTGGGGCGCAAGGACGAGGCCGGCTATTTGTGGTTCCTCGGCCGCGCCGACGACGTTATCACCAGCGCCGGCTATCGCATCGGGCCCGGCGAGATCGAGGAATGCCTGATGCGCCACCCCGCCGTGGCGCTCGCCGCCGCCATCGGCGTGCCCGATCCGGTGCGCACCGAGGCGGTTAAGGTGTTTATTGTGCCGGCCAAGGATTTCGCGCCGTCTCAAGCGCTTGCGTCGGAAATTCAAGCTTTCGTGCGAACGCGGCTTTCGGCTCATGAATATCCGCGCCACGTCGAGTTCGTCGCCGAACTGCCGCTGACCGCGACCGGCAAGATCCGCCGGCTCGATTTGCGCGAAAGAGAGAAAGCGCGCGTGGCAACCGCGCAAACCGGGTAACGGCGAACACGATGGATCGCGCTGCCGAAATTCTCCTGATCGAACGCGCGCTCGATCTCATCGCGCGCAAGGGCAGCGAGATGGCGCCATCCGGCCACGCGCAGCCGGTGGCGTTCTATGCCGACCCAGCCCAATACAGCGCCGAGATCGAACGCATCTTTCGCCGCGCGCCGCAGCCCGTCGCCTTTGCCGCCGAGCTGCGCAATCCCGGCGATTTCGTGACGCGCGACGTAGCCGGCGTGCCTCTATTGGCTGCGCGCGACCGCGCCGGCGCGTTGCACGGCTTTCTCAATGTCTGCCGTCATCGCGGCAGCAGGGTCGAATGGGCCGAGAAGGGCACGGGCCGGCACGGCTTCGTCTGCCCCTATCACAATTGGAGCTATGGCGCCGACGGTCGCCTGCTCGGCATGCCGCATGCCGAAGGCTTTCCCGAACTCGATCGCGCGCAGCATGGTTTGGTCGCCGTGCCGGTGAGCGAAGCCGCGGGCCTGATCTGGGCCGCGCCCGACCCAGCGCCGATCGATTTCGCGGCTTGGCGCAGCCCGCTGTTGCGCGAGCTCGAAACCTTTGTTCCATCCGGCGCGGTGCCCCATGGCTTGCGGCATTACGATCTCAAGGCCAATTGGAAGCTCACCATCGACGCTTCGCTCGATGCCTATCACTTCGTCTATGCCCACCGCGCCACGGTCGGTCCGATGTTTTTCGATACGATGGCGATCTTCGATCGCGACGACCTTGTCATCCGCATGGTCCTGCCCAAGCGCAGCCTGGCGGCCTTGCGCGAGCAGCCGAAATCCGAGTGGCGCATCCGCGACCACGCCAACCTGATCTACGCCGTGTTTCCGGGCACCGTTTTCCTTGTCGAGCCCGATCACATCCAGGTCATGATCTCGCGGCCCCAGGGCGTCGCGCGCACCGGCATCGACGGCGCCCAGATCGTTCCGGAGCCGCCGGCCAGCGACAAGGCTCGGCTGCATTGGGACAAGAACGCCAAGATATTCTGGGACGCGATCGAAGAGGATTTCGCGCTCATGGAATCGATGGCCGCGACGCTCGGCTCCGGCGCCAATGCCGCGCTCACCTTCGGCCGTTTTGAGCACGCCAATGCCTGGTTCCACGCAAGCGTGGCGCGGCGGCTGAACGACTAACGCCGTCCGCGAAACAAATTCAGCACCAGGAATAGCGCGATCGCGCCCACCAGCGCGGCCAGCAACGGAAAGATGAAATGCGACATGGGCAGGCTGAGTGCGCGGAATATGTACTGGCCGATGAAAGCGCCGATGACGCCGATCACGATATAGCCGATAAGGCCGAAACGGCGCTCACCGAATATGCGCGAGGCAAGCCAGCCGGCGATCAAGCCGATGACGAGCAGTTGCAAGGCTTGCCAAAGAACGCCCATTCCCACCTTCGTGCCGCTTTCTGCCGTCGGCCGCGCGCTATTTGATCGAGCGCAAGCGTGGTGCCGGCCGACCCGAGTATCATGGAGCGAGCATTAAGCAAGCGGCAAGGTTAATTGCGAATCGTTCGCAACAACTTGACGTACGATCGAATTTAAGCTAATGATAACCATTCGCAATAAGCCTCGACACCCTCGCCATGCCGCTTAAACGCCAGCCCCTCCGCGCCGCACTCCGTGGCTTCGCCGCTTTGCTGATCGCCGGTTTCTGGTCGGCGGCGTCGGCGACGAAGCCGACCGCGCAACTCAATATCTATTCGACGCGCCAGGAAGTCCTGATTCGACCGTTGCTGGACGGTTTTGCCAAGGAATCGGGCATCGCGATCAACATCGTCTTCGTGCGCGACGGATTGTTGGAGCGGCTGCAGAGCGAGGGCGCCGGCACGCCGGCCGACATCGTTCTCTTGGCCGACGCCGGCTATCTCGTGCGGATGGAGCGCGCGGGCCTGTTCCAGCCGGTTCGTTCGCCGGTCCTCGAAGCCAATATCCCCGCCCAGTATCGCCATGCCGAGGGCAAATGGTTTGCGCTCTCGCTGCGCGCGCGGCCGATTTTCTACAATCCGCTCAAGGTCAAGCCGGAAGAGCTCTCGACCTATGAAGCGCTCGCCGACGCCCAATGGCGCGGCCGCATCTGCACCCGCTCGTCGGGCCATGTCTACAATCTCGGCCTCATCGCATCGATCCTGGCGGCCGAGGGGCCGGCGAAAACGCAAAGCTGGGCCAACGGTTTCGCCGCCAATCTCGCCCGCCCGCCCGCCGGCGGCGACCGCGACCAGATCCAAGCGCTGGCCGCCGGCCTGTGCGATGTCGCCATTGCCAACACCTACTATCTCGCCGGCATGCTGAACGCGGAAAACGGCAAGGACAAGGCCGCCGCCGAGGCGGTGCGCGTGTTCTGGCCGAACCAGCAAGGGCGCGGCGCCCACGTCAATGTCAGCGCCGCCGCCGTCACCGCGCACGCCAAGAACCGCGACGCCGCCATCGCGTTTATCGAATATCTATCGGGCGCGGCGGCGCAGCGGCTTTATGCCGAGCAAGTCCAGGAATATCCGGTCAAGCCCGGCGTCGTCCCCAGCGCCATCCTGCAACGCTTCGGCGCCTTCAAGCCCGACGCCCTGCCGCTGGAAAAGCTCGCCGACCATCAGAGCGAAGCGTTGAAGATCGCGGACCGCGCGGGGTGGCGGTAGCGATGTTGACCGTGGGGGCGCACCGCTGCGCAGTGCCCTTGAACTTCTTGAACAGGGGCTCGTGCCCTGCATCGACCGGGCGGACAGCTGCGACCCTCCGCATCGACGGATCGACATACTCGGGCCAACGCAACTATTCCGCGATATTGTACTTTTCCCGCAGATGGTCGCGCGCGCCCTTGTGTCCGTTGCGGAGCCGCGAGCTTGTACCAATGGACGGCCTTGTCGGCGTTCTATTTCGGTTCCAAGCCCAAGCTCATGGAGGTGGGCAAGCAGAAATTGGCCGGTCGCGTCGGCCGGCTTCGGCGCGCGCGAATTCGACCCATTGAAACGACTTTGTCGCCGGATTTTTTTCGCCGCCGCGCCCGGCGAGATACATATTGGAAAGCTCGCATTCATCGCGTCGACATGCTTGCGCTCGGCGGCCTTCTCGAACCAAGCCCGACGACTTTCGGCAAGTCGAATTCCTTGGCACGCCCTTCTTATTGAATAGGCGAGGCCGAGCCAGTAGGCGCTGCCGATTTCGCCCAGTTCGTAGCTGCTTTCCCACAGCGCAATCGCGCGTGGAATATCCTGCGCGGTTCCGCGCCCCTGAAACAGACGAAAGCCGAGATTGCTCATCGCATAAGGCAGCCGGACAGCCGCCGCCTTCTCAAGCCACTGCACCGCGCAGCGCGCCGCCGCGGCTTGATCGCCGTGTTCGAGAAAGCACACATCCGCCATGCGATAGAGCGCCGGCGCGTAGCCGCGCGTGATCGCTTCGTTGAATTGGCCGCCGGCCAGCCGCCAATTGCCGCGCTTGAGCGCGACGCGCGCCAAGCCGTGCCACGGCATGGGATCGGCTTCGTTCGCGGCGTTGTCGGCGGAACATGTGCGCTGGGCCGCGTCGGCATCGATTTTTTCAGCCTCGATGCCGTTGGCCCTGAATTTTGGATCGACCGGGTCGCGGGTGAGATCGAGGCAGGTGGCGGTTTGGCTGTGCGCATGTCCGGCGGCGGCCACGGCGATCGTTACCAAACACGCTGCGATTGGACCGAACTTCATAGTTGTGCCTTTCGCCCCGCCGACATCTTGCAGCCGCGCGAGCCGGCACCATTTAGTACCGGCCGGCTTAAGTATTCGCTTTCGCCGCTGGACCGACGATGGTTCGACAGGACTTTGCGGTTAATATTCTCCATAATTCGACCAAGCGCTACCGAAGCTGTCCAACTTCGCCGAAGGTGTCCATGAAAAATGATTGGACGCCTTCGGCGAGAATGGCGCGGCAGCCGCCCTACTCCTCGCCCAGCGCCATCAGGGCCGCGTTGCCGCCGGCGGCGGTGGTGTTGACCGAGACGGCGCGCTCGACGGCGAAACGCTGCACGTAGAGCGGGCCGCCGGCTTTGGGTCCGGTGCCGGACAGGCCCTCGCCGCCGAAGGGCTGCGCGCCGACCACGGCGCCGATCATGCCGCGATTGACGTAGATATTGCCCACCCGCGCCCGCGCCACGATCGCCTCGATCGTCGAATCGATCCGGCTGTGCACGCCGAGCGTGAGGCCGTAGCCCATGGCATTGACGGCATCGACCAACCCATCGAGCCGGCGCCCGTCGAAGCGCAGCACATGCAGGATCGGGCCGAACACTTCGCGTTCGAGCATGGCGAGCTTATCGATCTCGAAAGCGTGCGGCGCCACGAAGAATCCGGCGGAAGATCCGGCGGCAGCGGCGCCGCGGCGACGAGCTTGGCCTCGCGCGTCATGCGCGCGATATGCGCTTCGAGATCGGCTTGCGCGGCGGCGTCGATGACGGGGCCGATATCGGTCGCGAGCAAGGCGGGATCGCCGACGCGGATTTCGGCCATGGCGCCGGCCAGCATGGCGAGGACGCGGTCGGCGACATCGTCCTGCACGCACAGGATGCGCAGCGCCGAGCAGCGCTGTCCGGCGCTGTTGAAGGCGCTCAGCAAGGCGTCGCCGACGACTTGTTCGGCGAGCGCCGACGAGTCGACGATCATGACATTGAGGCCGCCGGTCTCGGCGATCAGCGGCACCAAGGGACCGGGCCGTTGCGCGAGCGCGCGCTGGATGGCGCGCGCCGTCTCGGTCGAGCCGGTGAAGACCACGCCCGCGCCGCGCGGATCGGCGACGAGCTTGGCGCCGACCGTGTCGCCCGGCCCGGGCAGCAATTGCAACACGTCGCCGGGAATGCCGACCTCGTGAAACAAGCGCGTCACCGCAAAAGCGGTGAGCGGCGTTTGCTCGGCGGGCTTGGCGATCACCGGATTGCCGGCGGCGAGCGCGGCCGCGATCTGGCCGGCGAAGATCGCGACGGGAAAGTTCCACGGGCTGATCGCGATGAAGGGGCCGCGGCCGGCGAGCGCCCATGTGTTGCGCTCGCCCGTCGGACCCGGCAGCGGATGCGGGCGCGCGAACAGGCTGCGGGCGCGGGCGGCGTAGTAGCGGCAGAAATCGGCGGCTTCGCGGATTTCGCCCAGCGCGTCGCCCAGCGTCTTGCCGGCCTCGCGCAGGCAGAGTGCCGCGAGCGCGGCATGCTCGGCTTCGATCCGGTCGGCGGCGCGATCGAGCAGCAGCGCGCGCTCGGCCACCGGCGTCGTGTCCCAGGCGCGAAACGCGGCCGACGCCGCGGCGAGCGCGGCATCGGCATCGGCCGTGCTCGCGTCGGCGGCCTTGCCGATGACCATACGCCGGTCCGCCGGATTGACGACATCGCGGCCGGCGGCCGGCGTTTCTTTTCCGCCGAGCAGCGGTCCCGCGCGCCACGATTGCGCCGCGGCGCGGCCGATCTCCGCCGCGAGGCGCGCCAGCGCAAGCGGATCGCTGAGATCGTGGCCGGCGCTGTTCGGCCGCTCGGGCGCGAACAAATCGCGCGGTTGCAAGATGCGCGGATTGGGGATCCGCTTCTTGCCACGCAGGCGCGCGATTGGATCTTCCAGCAGCGCTTCGACCGGCAGGGCCTCGTCGGCAATGCGATTGACGAACGAGGAATTCGCGCCGTTCTCCAGCAAGCGGCGCACCAGATAGGGCAGCAAATCCTCGTGGCTGCCGACCGGCGCATAGATCCGGCACGCAATGTCGAGCTTGTCCGCGCCGACGATCTCGCGATAAAGCGCCTCGCCCATGCCGTGCAGGCGCTGGAACTCGAAATCTTTCCACCCGCCGGCGGCGTCGAGCACATAGGCCAGCGTCAGCGCATTGTGCGTGGCGAATTGCGGATAAAACGCCTTCCCGTTGCCGAGCAGGATTCTTGCACAGGCCATGTAGGAAACGTCGGTCGCCGCCTTGCGCGTCAGCACCGGAAAGCCGTCGAGGCCGCGCTCCTGGGCGCGCTTGATCTCGGTGTCCCAATATGCGCCTTTGACGAGCCGCACCATCCAGCGCCGCCCTTGTTTCGCCGCGAGCGCGGCGAGCCAATCGAGCAAGGCGGGCGCGCGTTTCTGATAGGCTTGCACGGCGAGCCCGAGCCCGTCCCAATCCTTGAACGCGGGATCGCCACCCAGCGCTTCGGCGACGTTGAGCATGAGGTCGAGCCGATCCGCCTCCTCGGCGTCGATCGTGACGCCGATCCCGTGTTTGCGCGCGGCGCCGATCAGCGTGCCGAGGCGCGGCAGCAGCGCGCGCAACACGCGCTCGCGCTGGGCGAATTCGTAGCGCGGATGGAGCGCCGAAAGCTTGATCGAGATGCCCGGGCTATCGATCGGGCCGCGGCCTTCGGCGGCGGCGCCGATCGCCTCAATCGCGGCGGCATAGGCTTGATGATAGCGCTCGGCGTCGGCCGCGGTGCGCGCCGCTTCGCCGAGCATGTCGTAGGAATGGCGATAGCCGCCGCGCTCGGCCTCTTCGGCGCGCTGCAGCGCTTCGCCGATCGTGCGGCCCATGACGAATTGCCGGCCGAGAATGCGGATCGCCTCGCGCACCGCCTGGCGGATCACCGGCTCGCCGCTGCGCGCCACGACGCGCGCCAGCACGGTTTCGGCGCCGCCCTCGGCGAGTTTTTCCCAGCGCAGGATGCGGCCGGTCAGCATCATCGCCCAGGTCGAGGCATTGACGAACATCGAACTCGCTGCGCCCGAGATGCTTGGCCCAATCGGCTTCCACCATCTTGTCGCGGATCAGCCGGTCCTGGGTTTCGGCGTCGGGAATCCGCAGCAGCGCCTCGGCGAGGCAGAGCAGGACCACGCCCTCGGACGTATCGAGCCGGTATTCCTGGAGGAACGCGTCGATGCCGCCCTCGCGCTGGCGCGCCGCGCGCACCGCTTCGACGAGTTGCCGCGCTTTCGCTTCGATCGCGGACCAGCGCTCGGCCGGCACCTCGGCGCGATCGAGCAAGGCGGCGACGCAGGCGCTCTCGTCGGCGCGGTAGAGCGCTTGGAGCGCGGCGCGCGCCGGGTCGGGCTTGAACGGTTTGGCGAAGATCATCGGCGCCCGCGCTCCGCGTTCGTCACAGCAATCCGAGCGCCCTCAGCTCGGCCGCCATCTTGGGCGGAGGCTCGCGTTCCGGCTTGGCGCCCTTCGCCAGATCGCGCGGCGCGTCCTCCGGCTTGAAATAGCGCCAGCCCTGATGCGGCCGGCGCGGCTGCAGCGCGGTCGGCACCAGCTTGCGGTCGAGCATGATGAAGCAGACCCGGCCGCGCTCCTTGGTGACGCCGTGCTCGAAACCGACAATGCGCTGCCGCACGCGCACATAGCCCTTGATGATCCAATAGATCGAACCGCCGTCGACGATCTCCGCCTCGCTCTTGGGGCGAAACCGCGTCACGTGATAGAGGCGCTTCTTGGACTTGAGCCGGTGCTTCTGCCATTTGGCGAGTTCGTCGATGGTCTCGACGCCGACGCAGAGTTTGATGAGATGCAAAGCCATGCGCGGACTTTAGGCAGCGCCCTTGCCGCTCACAACAGGCCGATCAGGCGCCACCAAAAGTAATTCACAGGGACCAGGAACGCGACCGTCAGCGCCGCCGTCGCCATGGTCGCCCGGGTGCATTCCATGAAGCTCACTTTCGCGAGCTGGAGGGCGACGACGAGCGGCGCGGTTTGATAGGGAAACAGCAGCAGCGAATTCGAAAGCACGACGATCATCAGCACCGTGAACAGCGGGAGGCCGGTCGCGGTGGCAAATTCGCCGGCCAAGGGCGTCAGCACGGCGGGCAAGCCGAGCTGGTTGGTCACAAGGCCGAGCAACGTGCCCATGCCGTAGAGCAAGTTATAGTTGAGTTGCGTGGCGCCCGGCTCGAGCGGCATGACGCTGAGCAGGCCTTTCGCCAGCACCTCGCCGCCGCCGCTATGCGCCAGCACGGCGCCGACGCCCATGATGCCGGCCGTATAGAACGCCGGCCCAAGCTTGAGATCGCTCTGAAACGCCGCATAGGGCAACACGCCGATGCGCGGCAGGAAGCACACGAAACCGGCCGCCAGACCGATCCAGCCGGGATCGAGGCGATGCCAGAAATCCGTTGTCCAGAGCGCAAGAGAAATGCCGAGGATGGCCGCCATGCGGCGCTCCGCGTTGGACCAGGGCCGCGGCGCTTCGTCGGCGCCGACCGGCGCCGGCGTTTCGCGAAACAAGCGCCAGCACACCAAACCGATCGTCAGCGATTTCAGCACCGCGGTCACCGGAAATTGCGCCCAGAGATAAGCGCCATATGTGATCTTGATTCCATGCAGCGTGTCGGCGCCGCCGACCAAGACCATGTTGGCGATATTGCCGGTCATGATTCCGGCGCTGGCCATGAAACTGGTGAGGCCGGTGACGATGATCATCCCGTTGTAGCCGCGGCTGCCGGGCGCGAAACCGAGCCGCGCGGCAAAGGCGACGACCAGCGGCACCAGGATCATGACCCGGCCCATCACCGAGGGCATCAGGATCATCAGCAGAAAACTCGTCGCCACCAGGCCGGCCATGACGCGGCCATAGGAGCCGCCGAACAGGCCGATCATGCGGCGCGCGATGCGGTCGCCCAGGCCCGTGCTTTGCACACCCAGACCGATGAACATGCCGCCGATCACCAGCCACCAGGCGGACGAAAGAAATCCGGCAAACACGGTTGCGGGCGGTGCCAGGGCGAGCAGCATGGCGAGCACGAAAAATCCGATGGCGCTGAGATGCTCGGGCATGATGCCGGTGGCGAAGAAAACGATCGCCACCAGGCACAGCGCGAGCGCTCTCGCCGTCGTGGGCGAAATACCCTCGGGCGGAAACAGTGCAAGTGCCAGCGCCAGCACGACGACCAAGCCGGCCAGCGCGCGCGGCCAATGCGAAGTGCTCACGCCGCGGCCTTGGCCATCAAAGCTTGCGCCACCCGCGAGGCCGGCCGCCGCCCGAGCTTGTCGCAGATAAAGCGCCCGGCGGCGGCGACGCGGTCGAGATCGGCGCCGGTCGCGATGCCGAGGCCGTTCAGCATGTAAAGTACGTCCTCGGTCGCGACATTGCCCGATGCGCCGGCGGCATAGGGGCAGCCGCCCAATCCGCCGACCGAGGAATCGACCGTGGCCACGCCGCGCTCCAGGCACGCCAGCGCATTGGCGAGGGCTTGGCCGTAGGTGTCGTGAAAATGGATCGCGAGCTTGTCGAGCGGCACGCGCGCGGCGACGGCGTCGATCATGGCTTGCGCCTTGGCCGGCGTGCCGACGCCGATCGTGTCGCCCAGGGAAATTTCATAGCAGCCCATCGCCAGCAATTTTTCGGCGACATCGGCGACCGTGGCGAGCTTCGTCTCGCCCTCATAGGGACAGCCCAGCACGCAGGAAACATAGCCCCGCACCCGTATATTCCGCGCCCGCGCCGCGACGCAGACTTCCGCCGCGCGTTCCAGGCTATCGGCGATCGAGCAATTGGTGTTCTTGCGCGTGAAAGCCTCAGATGCGGCGCTGCCCACAGCGACGTCCTCGACCTTGGCGGCGATGGCGCGGGCCAGGCCTTGCGGATTGAAGGCGATCGCCGGGTAGCTGACGCCGGGTTTGCGCCGCAGTCCGGCATAGACCGCGTCGGTATCGGCCATTTGCGGCACCCATTTCGGCGACACGAAAGCGCCGGCTTCGACAACGCTCAAACCGGCATCGGCCAGGCGCTCGATCAGCTCGATCTTGACCGGCGCCGGAACGGCGGTCTTTTCGTTTTGCAGCCCGTCGCGCGGACCGACTTCGACAAGCTTGACGCGCTGCGGCAGCCGCATGTCCGACCTACTCCTTGGCGTCAAAATGAATCAGCTCGACGCCCTCGTCGACCTGTTCGCCGACCTTGAAGTGGATCGCCGCCACCGTGCCATCGGCCGGCGCGCGGATCGTGTGTTCCATCTTCATGGCTTCCATGACCAGCAGCGCTTGGCCGCGCTCGACGGCGGCGCCGGGTTCGACGCGCAGCGCCACGATCTTGCCCGGCATTGGCGCCCGGAGACTTTCGACACCCGCCTCGGCATCGGCGACGGCCGCCATCGGATCGACGACTCCAAGGCGCCAGCTTCGTCCGGCCAGGAACACGTGCAGCTCGTCGCGATGCCGAATGACGGTCGCCTCGGACCGATCGCCGGCGAAACCCGCCGAGATCGCGCCGTCGCCGAGATCGCGCGCCGTCACGTCCACGCCGCCGCCGGGCAAATCCATCCGATAGCCCGATTTGCGGTAATGCACGGTGACGGCGACCTCGCGCGCGTCTTCCGGCCGGCCGCCATCGGCGAAACGAAAACTCGTCCAGGCATCGTCGTTGAGCCGCCAACCGTCGGCGCGGTGCCAGGGCGAGTGCTTGTCCGCCACGGACGCGGCGTGCGCCGCGGCGTCGCGCGCGATGGCGAGCATCATATGCAGCGCGGCAAAGCCCAAGACTCGATCCGGCGCGGGCGCGGGCGCCGGGATCAGCGCCGCGCGATGATCGGCGATGAAGCCGGTGTGCACGTCGCCCGCCTCGAACGCGGGATGACTGCATACCGCATGCAGAAAATCGATGTTCGTCGCGGGGCCGACGATGCGGCACTGCTCGAGCGCCGAGCGCATGCGGCGCAGCGCGTCGGCGCGGCTTTCGCCCCACACGATCAGCTTGGCGATCATCGGATCGTAGTGGATGCTGACGGTGTCGCCCTGGCGCACGCCGGTATCGACGCGCACCGGTCCCGCGGGATCGCTCGCCGGCAGGTGGAGATGGGCGAGCTGGCCGGTCGCCGGCAGGAAATCGCGCGCCGGATCTTCGGCATAGAGGCGGGATTCGATCGCGTGGCCGCGCGCGCGAAGCTGGTCCTGGCGCAGCGGCAGCGGCTCGCCAGCAGCAACGCGCAACTGCCACTCGACGAGGTCGAGGCCGGCGATCAATTCGGTCACCGGATGCTCGACCTGGAGTCGCGTGTTCATCTCCATGAAATAGAACTTAGCGGCGCCGTAGATGAACTCGACCGTGCCGGCGCCGGCATAGCCGATCGCCTTGGCGGCCGCGACGGCGGCCTCGCCCATGGCGCGGCGCGTTTCGGCCGGCAATCCGGGCGCCGGCGCTTCTTCGAGAACTTTCTGATGGCGGCGCTGCACCGAGCAGTCGCGCTCGAACAGATAGACCGCATTTCCCTTGGTATCGGCAAAGACCTGAATTTCGACATGGCGCGGCCGCTCGACATATTTTTCAACGAGCACGGCCTTGTCGCCGAAGGCGCCGCCGGCTTCGCGCTGCGCGCCGGCCAGGGCCTCGGCAAAATCGGCGGCGCTATCGACGCGGCGCATGCCCTTGCCGCCGCCGCCGGCGACGGCCTTGATCAGCACCGGGAAGCCGATGCGCGCCGCCTCGCGCGCCAGCAGCGCCGCATCCTGGTCGGCGCCGTGATAGCCCGGCACAATCGGCACGGTGGCTTTTTCCATCAGCGCCTTGGCCGCGCTCTTCGAACCCATGGCCCGGATCGCCGATGGCGGCGGGCCGATGAAGACAATGCCCGCCGCGGCGCAGGCCTCGGCGAAAGCGGCGTTCTCCGACAGAAATCCGTAGCCGGGATGAATCGCCTCGGCGCCGGTCTTGCGCGCCGCCGCGACGATCGCGTCGATCTTGAGATAGCTTTCGGCCGGCGCCGGCGGACCGATGCGGATCGCCTCGTCCGCCACGGCGACGTGCAGCGCCTGGGCATCGGCGTCGGAATAGACGGCGACGGTCTTGATCGCGAAGCGCCGCGCCGTGCGCATGACGCGGCAGGCGATTTCGCCGCGATTGGCTATCAGGACTTTTTTGAACACGTGCAATTTTTCCGATCTGCCGAACGCCCCATCACGATCGATCGCGGCGCCGCGCATGCGCGATGATTTCGTTGAACCCGAACAAGAGCAGGACAATACCGCAAATCAACTCCAGAGCAGTCAACACTCGGATGACGTTGGTTGCCGGCGTGATGTCGCCATATCCCACGGTGCTCAGCGTGACAATTGAAAAGTATAGCGCGTCGGCGAAAGACAGCTCCCGGCGCTCGCCCAGCACCAGAAACTGCGGCACCGCGGTGTACCGGTCGATAATCCGGTAAATCGCGGCGAAAACCACGACGATCAGCGAATAGAACGTTAGAAACGCAAAGGCCGGAACGGCTAGCCGCGCGGCCATCGCGAAAAACTCTTCGAAGAGGATCCCTGCGTCGAGCAGAAACGTCGCCACGTTTTCGCTGGCGCGCAATACGATCAAGCCAATCAGAAGCATCGCGGCCAAGAATACGATGTCGAGCGCTCGTGGCGACATCGCGAGCCCGGGCACGAGGAAGGTCGCGCCGCCGATGATGACAATGGGCAGGAACCACAGAAAGACGCGCCCGATCCGGCCCTCGTCGCGCAGCTTCAGCGAGCCGACGATGGCGCCGATGCGCGCCCGGCGCCACCAACTCCCGGCCAGAAATCCCGCGATCGGCAGGCCGTAGCCGGCAAAGGCCGCCCATGGGTCGACCAAGCGGAAATTGCTTTCCCAAAATAAGATGAAAAAGCAGGTGTAGATGGCCATAAAATTCGCCAGCGCGATCGCGAAGAACGTGCTGCCGGGGAAAATCCATAGGATGATTCCGAAAGCAAGAACAATGACGCCGATTTGAAGCGGCAGGAACAGGAGATTCGGCGCGACGGCAACGCCGATCAGGCCAACCAAGAACACCGTGAATAAGAGCGCTCGCGTTCGATGTTCGCGGCCGGATGCCATGTTTCCGTCACGCCAGCCACTTGGGCTTACGCTTCTCGAGAAAGGCGCGCGCGCCTTCCTTGCCCTCGTCGGTCGCGCGCTGCGACGCGATGCGATGGGCGGTATCGGCCATCAAAACTTCGTCGATCGGCGCGCCCGCGATGCGCGCGATCAGGTTCTTGATCGCGCCGTGCGCCTGCGGCCCGCCCTCGCGCAATCGCTTGACGAACCAGCCGGCGGCGTTTTGCAGCTCGGCCGGCGGCACGACTTCATGCACCAGGCCGATGCGCAGCGCGTCCGCCGCCTCGAACACTTCGCCGGTGAGGAAATAGCGCCGCGCCATGCCTTCGCCGATCTTGCTCAGCACATAGGGACCGATCGTCGCCGGCAGCAGGCCCAAGCGCACTTCGGACAGCGAAAATTTCGCCGTATCGACCGCGATCGCGATATCGCACGCCGCGATCAAGCCGAGCCCGCCGCCATAGGCCGGCCCGTTGACCAGCGCCATGGTCGGCTTCGGGAAGCGATTGATGGTGTGCAGCATGTCGGCGAGGCGCTTGGCATCGGCGAAATTGTCGTCGAAGCTGTAATTCGCCGTGCGCTCCATCCATTTGAGATCGCCGCCGGCGCAGAACGTGCCGCCAAGCCCGGAGAGCTGGACGATGCGGACCTCGGGCAGTTTCTCCAGCCGAACGAAGGCCGCCGTGAGATTGGCGATCAGCTTTTCGTCGAGCGCGTTGTGAACGGCCGGCCGATTGAGCCAGACCTGCGCGATGCCGGCTTCGATTTTGACGATATGATTGTCTTCGTTCATCGCCGCATGGCCCGCGACTACATGCGGAAAATGCCGAACTTGCCGTCTTCCGCCGGCGATCCCGCCGCGGTCGACAAGCAAAGTCCGAGCACATTGCGGGTTTCGGCCGGATCGACGATGCCGTCGTCCCAGAGCCTTGCGGTCGAGTAGAATGGATGGCTCTGGTGTTCGAACTGCTTCAGGATCGGCGCCTTGAACTTGTCTTCGTCCTCCTTCGGCCAAGTCTTGCCGTCGGCCTCGATATTTTCGCGCCGCAACGTCGCCAGGACGTTGGCGGCCTGCTCGCCGCCCATGATCGCGATGCGGGCATTGGGCCACATCCAGAGAAAGCGCGGGCGGTAGCCGCGGCCGCACATGGCGTAGTTTCCCGCGCCGTAGGAATTGCCGATGATGAAGGTGATTTTCGGCACCCGCGCCGTCGAGGTCGCGGTGACGAGCTTGGCGCCGTCCTTGGCGATGCCGCCGGCCTCGTATTTCTTGCCGACCATGAAGCCGGTGATGTTCTGGAGATAGAGCAGCGGAATGCCGCGCTGGTTGCAGATTTCGATGAAATGCGCGCCCTTGAGCGAGCTTTCCGAGAATAGGATCCCGTTGTTGGCGAGAATGCCGACCGGATAGCCCCAAATGTGGGCGAAGCCGCAAACCAGCGTGGCGCCGTAGAGCTGCTTGAATTCGTCGAACTCGCTGCCGTCGGCGACGCGGGCGATGACTTCGCGCACGTCGTAGGGCTTTTTCCAATCCGGCGGCACGATGCCGTAGAGCTCCTCGGGATCGTAGAGCGGCGGGCGCGGCGTCATGATCTCGCCGGAGACTTTTTTCGGCTTGTTGAGCTTGGCCACGATCCGGCGCGCCATGCCGAGCGCGTGATGATCGTTCTGGGCGTAATAATCGGTGACGCCCGAGACGCGGGAATGCAAATCGGCGCCGCCAAGTTCCTCGGCGGAAACCTGCTCGCCCGTTGCCGCGCGCACCAGCGGCGGGCCGCCGAGAAAAATCGTGCCCTGGTTGCGCACGATGATCGACTCGTCGCACATCGCCGGCACATAGGCGCCGCCCGCCGTGCACGAACCCATGACGACGGCGATCTGCGGGATGCCCTTCGCCGACATGTTGGCTTGGCTATAGAACTGATTGCCGAAATGGCGCCAGTCGGGAAAAATGTCGTCCTGTTGCGGCAGGTTGCCGCCGCCGGAATCGACCAAGTAAATACAGGGCAGGCGGTTCTCGTCGGCGATCGATTGAGCATGAAGGTGCTTCTTGACGGTCATCGGATAATAGGTGCCGCCTTTGACCGTGGCGTCGTTGCAGATGATCATGCATTCGCGGCCCGACACTCGGCCGATGCCGGTGATGACGCCCGCCGACGGCACCTCGTTGTCGTACATGTCGAGTGCCGCGAGCTGGCCGATTTCGAGGAACGGCGCGCCGGGATCGACCAGGGTGCGGATGCGCTCGCGCGGCAGCAGCTTGCCGCGCGCCGCGTGCCGCTCTCGCGCCTTGGCCGGGCCGCCCTGCTTGACCGTCGCGACCTTGGCGCGAAGCTCGCCGATCAGCGCCCGGTAGGCGGCATCGTTGGCGCGGAATTCTTCGTTGCGCGGATTGATGCTGCTGCGAATGACCGACACGATGTCTCCCCGGCTTGGCGGCGCGGCGCGCCCCAGCCCCTGCTTTTAGGGCAGCGCATGCGGAGGAGCAATCGCGCCCGTCGCGCGGATCGATTGCGCAATTCCGGCGGTCTGGCTACGCTGCAGGGCAAACCGGGGTGTTGGAGAGTCGAAAATTGGATGCGGTGCTGAAAACGGACGCGCAGGGATCATCACGCCCGTCGGCGGCGGAGCTTGTCGCTCGCGCAAGGGCCTTGGCGCCGGCCATCCGCGCCCGCGCGGCGGCGGCGGAAAAGGCCATGGCCGTGCCCGCCGAAACCGTTCAGGAGCTGCGCCAAGCCGGCATATTCGACCTGATGAAGCCGCACCGGCACGGCGGCCACGAATACGATTTCGAGCCGATGACCGAGATCAGCTACGAGATCGGCCGCGCCTGCGCCTCGACCGCGTGGTGCATCGGCCTCTACATCGTGCACAATTGGATGCTCGGCATGTTTCCCGAGGAGTGCCAGGCGGAAATCTGGGGCGCCGATCCGGGCGACGTCATCGCCGGCTCGTACCCGCCGGCCGGCCAATGCGTGGTCGCCGACGGCGGCTGGCGCCTCAGCGGCCAGTTCCGCTTCACCAGCGGCTGCGACAATGCGCAATGGGTGTTATACTCCAATAGAAAAGCCCCATTTTCAGGGTGTTTTTTGTTAGCTACTGTTAATCCCATCGCAAAAAGAATTGAAATTGAATTTCCGTTACGAGCGTGAGAGGATTGCAGAGATGAAATTTATCGGCATTCTTTGCTTGCCAGCGATTTTGACAGCTTGTACGCACGTGGAACTGCGAGCAAATCAACTGGATTCTGACTTAGAGAAGGGGCGTGCCGAAGTTGCAGCCTGCTTGTCTGCCGCTAGGGCAAACAGCAATTCCCAGGCGTTGGGGTTAAAATTGGCATTTCAACCACCATCGCTTCAACAACTCATGGATGATTCAAAGCCAACAAAGGCCGAGATTTCTCTCCTTTTGAACTATCACCAACACATACAGCCATGTCGCAGACTTATTTTAGAATGGGCTGGAAAAACTATTCCTGTACTTATCTCCCATTGGGCAGAAGTTTTTGCAAAAAATGATGCGATATACGTCGCTCTGGCTAAGCAAGAAATCACTTGGGGCGAAGCGAATACGAGGCAGAAGAATATCAACGACGAATTCACGGCAAAATATAGGGTGACTCTCGAAGAAACGGATAGAAAATTGCAGACGGCCCACGAAATGGAACTCCAGGACCGCCAGGCCGCAACAGCGGCATTTCGAAACTGGCGCTATCAACAACAGCTATTGAAGGCGGCCCAACAACGCAACCAACAGACATTTACGATGACAAATTGCCAAATAGTCGGAAATTCGATTCAATGCACTAGCTTTTAGACCAGCAGGCAAAATTTCTTGCAGGAAATGCGAATAAGTAATTTCGGATAGGTGAATAAATGAGTTTTACGGATGTTAGGGACGTAATGATTATTTTGGGAGTAATTATTGCTGTATTTTCACTTGGATTCACTGCTTGCAATACGCAATGGACTTTTCGAACGAACCGCGCACGCTTTTGGCTGGAATTGCGCGACCATTTCGCCAAGCACGACGAAGTGCACCGTCGCCTGCGTCCCGGCGGGGTTTGGGCCAGCGGCAAAGGCCCGGCGAACCCTGATGATTGGGCCAATGTCGAGGCCTATATGGGCCTGTTCGAACATTGCGAATACATGCTGGACCAACGCCTCATTGACGAGTCCGCTTTCAGAGAAATTTATGCCTACCGTCTCAGAAATATCGTGGCGAATGATATCATTCGGCAGCAGAAGCTAAACCGGCTGGCGTCGGAATGGCAGCGCCTATTGGCACTACTAAAGCGCATGAAAATTGAGTTATCATCGTGAGCGCCCGAAGTACGGCGACGCTGTGCCGATGTGTCGATTGCACGGTCCGGCCGCTCTGGCTAGGCTTACGGTCGAGCCGTGATCGAACCGGCAATTCGGCGCGGCCTGTGGCGAGGGAGTCACATTTTGGATAAGGCACTGACAGCGGTCGCGCAGGAATCGTCGTGCCCATCGGCCGCCGAGCTTTTGGCGCGCGCGAAAGCCTTGGTGCCGGCAATCCGCGCCCGCGCGGCGGCGGCGGAAAAGGCCATGGCCGTGCCGGCCGAAACCGTTCAGGAGCTGCGCCAAGCCGGCATATTCGACCTGATGAAGCCGCGCCGGCACGGCGGCTGCGAATACGATTTCGAGCCGATGACCGAGATCAGCTACGAGATCGGCCGCGCCTGCGCCTCGACCGCGTGGTGCGTCGGCCTCTACATCGTGCACAATTGGATGCTCGGCATGTTTCCCGAGGAGTGCCAGGCGGAAATCTGGGGCGCCGACCCGGGCGCCGTCATCGCCGGCTCGTACCCGCCGGCCGGCCAATGCGTGGTCGCCGACGGCGGCTGGCGCCTCAGCGGCCAGTTCCGCTTCACCAGCGGCTGCGACAATGCGCAATGGATGCTGTGCGGCACCATGATCCCGGATGCCGCCGGCGGGCCGCCGCGGCCCGGTTTCCTGATGCTGCCGCGCGCCGATTGCCCGATCGATCACGCGAGCTGGCAGACCATGGGCCTCTCGGCCAGCGGCACGAAAACGCTCATCATCGACGACGCCTTCGTGCCGCGCCATCGCGTCTTGCGCTTCGAGGAGGCGGCGGGCGGCAATCCGCCGGGCATCAAGCTCAACACCAACCCGCTCTACCGCATCGCCTTCCTGGCGCTGGTGCCCTACTCGCTCGCGATGCCCGCCGTCGCCGCCGCAAGCGCCGCGCTCGATGAGTTCATCGAGCAAGTGGGCGGCCGGACGACACGGGGCGCGGTCAAGGGGGCGAATCTCAAAATGGCGGAATTCGCGCAAGTGCAGATGCGCGTCGCCGAGGCGGCGGCGCAGCTCGACGCGGCGCGCCTCATCATCCGCCGCGACTGCCGCGAGACCCTGGCCGAAGTCGCCGCGAACAACGTGGTCTCGATCGACACGCGCCTGCGCAACCGCCGGGGCCAATCCACCGTCGCGCGCATGGCAATGCTGGCTATCGACGGGATCTTCTATGCCCAGGGCGGCCAGGGCTTGTTTCTGGCAAACTCCGTGCAGCGCGCCTGGCGCGACGTTCACGCCATCGCGCACCATGTCAGCTTGAACAGCGACGCCGTCTATTCGATGGCCGGCCAGCATATGCTCGGATTGCCGCCGCAAGGGCAGTTCTAGGACCAACGGGAGCGCCCGGTGATCAAACTCAAAGACATCCGCTATGTCCGCATGGGCACGACCGACGTTGATACGGCGGTCAAGACCTGCACCAAGACCATCGGCCTCGAAATGGTCCGCCGCGAGGGCGACACCGCGTATCTGCGGGGCGACGACCGCGATCACAACATCGTCTATTTCAAGGGCGATCCGAAAGATCACACGGTCGGCTTCGAGGTCGACACCGCCGAGGAGCTGAAAGACGCCGAACGAGCGCTCAAAGCCGCCGGCCTCGCGGTCGCGCGCGGCGACCAGGCCGGCGCGCAGGCGCGTCGGGTCATGGACTACGTCAATTTCAAGGATCCGAGCGGCAACAGCATCGATCTCGTGCTGCGGCCGTTCCACAGCGGCGTGCGCTATTTCGGCGGCCGCGACGCCGGCATCCAGGAATTCAGCCATATCGGCATGAACACGACCGATCCGCCGCGCGACGAGAAATTCTGGACCACGATGTTCAACATGCGCGTCAATGACCGGCTGGGCATCGCGCCCTTGATTTCGTTCGACGAGGTGCACCACCGCGTCGCGCTGTTTCCCAACACCGGGCCCGGCGTCCAGCACATCAATTTCCAGGTCGATGGCATCGACGACGTGCTGAAATCCTACTATTTCATGCAGGAGCATCAGGTCTTGATCCGCTGGGGCCCCGGCCGGCATCCGCTGTCGAGCGCGATGTTCCTGTATTTCCAGGGCCCCGAAAACATGACCTACGAGTATTCGCACGGCGTGCGCCTGCTGCCGCCGGGCTGCGGCTGGCGCGAGCGGCAGTTTCCGTTCGACCGCTGGTCGCTGTGCTATTGGGGTGCTATTCCGAACATGGGCGAGCTGAAAGCAGCCGCCAGCTGACGCCAACCGGCAAGGAGCCCTCATGACCGTAAAATTCGGCGCGCTCGGCGAGCCGTGCGCACAAACCGAAATTCGCGTGCGCAAGGCGGCGCGCGCCCTGCCGCGCCACAATCTCGGCAACGCCTACGGCCATGTCAGCGCCCGCGTCGACGGCAAGAGTTTCCTCGTCTGCCCGGCCCGGCCGATGAACACGGTCAAGCCCGGCGAGGCCTGCACGCTTGTGCCGATCGAAGGGCCGCTGCCCGAAGGCGTGCTCGGCGAGGTCCGCGCGCATCAGCAGATCTACAAGCGGCGCCAAGACATCAACGGCATCACGCGCACTTTCCTGTCCGACGTGCTGACGCTTTCCGCGATGGGTCTCACGCCCAAGCCGCGGCACGGGTTCGGCACTTATTTCCATACCGGCGTGCCGCTCTGGCCGCACACCGGCCTGCTGCGCGACGATCAATCGGCCGCGGAATTCGGCGCCATGCTCGGCCCGCACCGTGCCATCGTCATGCGCGGCAACGGTTGCGTCGTCACCGGCGCCACGGTCGAGGAAAGCATCGTCATGGCCTATTACCTGGAGCAGGCGGCGCGCACCGAGCTGGCTGTGCTCGCCGCCAGCCACGTCATCAAGCCGATCGAATACACCGAAGCGGAATGCAAGGCGCGCGCCATCAGCGGAGGCATGATCTTCGAGCGCATGTGGGAATATCTGACCCACGGCGATCCGGAATAAACGTCCGGCACCGGCCCTCGTCAACGACACACATCGGAAATTCGGGAGAAGCAGATGCGGATTGTTGCGTTCAAGAAATCGGACGGACCGGCGCTTGCGGTTCGCCAGGGCGAGGACTTCATCGACCTATCGGTGGCGGCGCCCAAGCTGCCACGCGAATTGGCGGCGCTTCTGGCGGCGCCCGGCGGCCTGGCGGCGGCAAAGGCGGCGGCGAAATCGGCCAAGGCCAAGGCGTTGCTCAAGCGCAAACCGACCTACATGCCGACGGTGATGAACCCGCAGAAAATCATCTGCGTCGGCCTCAACTATGTCGATCACGCGGCGGAGAGCCCCTACAAGAACGCGCCGACCTATCCGGTGCTGTTCAACCGTTTCAATTCGACGCTGCTCGCCCATCAGGCGCCGATGCTGCGCCCGTGGCTCTCGGAGCAGTTCGATTACGAAGGCGAGCTCGTCGCCGTGATCGGCCGCAAGGGCCGCCACATCGCCAAGGACAAGGCGCTCGGCCACGTCGCCGGCTACACCGTGTTCAACGACGCCTCGGTCCGCGACTATCAGTTCAAGAGCACGCAGTGGATGCTGGGCAAGAATTTCGACGCCACCGGCCCGATCGGCCCCGAACTCGTCACCGTTGACGAGCTGCCGAAGGGCGCGATCGGACTGCAATTGACCACGCGCCTCAACGGCGCCGTGGTGCAGAACGCCAACACGCGCGACATGATTTTCGATATCGCGACTTTGGTCGCAACGGCATCCGAAGCCGTCACGCTGTTGCCCGGCGACCTGATCGTTTCGGGCACGCCGGCCGGCGTCGGCTTCGCCCGCAAGCCGCAGCTCTTCATGAAAGCGGGCGATGTCTGCGAGGTCGAGATCGAAGGCGTCGGCAAGCTCGTCAACCCGGTGAAGGACGAGGCGAAGAAGGGCTGAGGCGCGCCCGCGCCCCCGCCCTGTCTCCGTCACCGGTCCGGGGCCGTCAAATCAGGGCGAGAGTTCGCCGCCTTACAGCCGCTTGTTCGCCGGGCACTGTTCCCAATAGGCGTCCTTGTGCTTCTCGAAGATCGTGCCGCGCGTCACGATCGTGGGCTTGCCGTCCGCGCCCTTGATGACTTCGCGCAAATAGAAATTTTGAATCGGCACGCCGTTGACGTTGTACTCATACGGCCCGCGGGTCGAAGGATAGGCGGTTTTGCGCAGCGCCTTGGCGAGCGCCATGGGATCGTCGACCTTGCCGCCGATCGCCTTGACCGCCGCGGAAATGAGCCGCACGGCGTCGTAGGATTGGGCGGCGAATTCCGAGGGCAAGCCGCCGAATTGGGCCGCGTAATCCTTGACGAAGCGCTGGTTGGCCGGGTTGTTGAGATCGGTGTTCCAATAGGACGCATGATAGGATCCGATGGCGGCGTCGCCGATCGCCGGCAGCGTGGCGTTGTCGACCGAGAACACCGTGTAGAGCTTGATGTCCGCGCCGGCGCCGGACGCCGCCCACTGCTTCATGAACGAAATCGCCATGGCGCCCGGCGCGAAAACGAAGACGGCGGCCGGCTTCTCGGCCCGAAGCTTCGAGATATCGGGCTGAAAATCGGTTTCGCCAAGCTTGTATAGATTCTGTCCCAGCACCGTCGGCCCTTTCAGCGTCCGCAGCACGCCGGCAATCATGTCCTTGCCGGCCTGATAGTTCGGCGCCAGCATGTAGATCGTCTTGATGTTGTCGTCGCTCATGCGCTTGCCGAGCGCCTCGGGCGCCTGGTCGTTGTTCCAAGAGGTCGAGGTGAACAACGGGTTGCACGCGGCGCCCGCCATCGGCGACGCGCCGGCGTTGGTCGTGAGGACGATGACGTTGCTGTCGAAGGCCGGCTTTTGCACCGCCATCAGGATATTCGACCAGATGATGCCGGCGATGATTTGGACCTTTTCGTTCTTGAGGAAGCGCTCGGCTTCCTTGACGCCGACATCGACCTTCTGCTGGTCGTCGGCGTAGTAGATTTTCGTCGGCACGCCGCCGAGCCTGTCGCCGTCCTTGGTCCAGCCCTCATGCGTCAGGCCGAGCTTCCAGCCATTCTCCTGGTGCTTGCCGAGCACGGCGCCGCCGCCGGTGAAGGTGTTCATGAAACCGATGCGCAGTTCCTGCGCGGCGGCGGGCGCCGCCAGTGCCAAAGCCGCGACGCCGATCGCCAAGATTGCTTTCATTGTTTTTCTCCCTGTGGATTACTCAGCCGCGACAGCGGACTGGGTTTCGGAACGGATCATTTGCTCGACGACGCGCCGCGCGTGGATGCGCATGGCGTCGTGCTTGACATCGATCAGCGGCCGGCGCGGATCGGCCTTGATGCGCGCATCCTGGCCTTCGAGGAAGGCCAAGTCCTCGGTGAAGGTAAAGGCGATTTCCTTGTAAAGCTGCTCCGTCGCCGCGGCTTCGGCGGGACGATAGCCGTTGGCCGGAGTCCAGAAATAATAACACGAGTGCTCGGTTTCGGGCGTGGCGCCGTGATAGAGGCGCAGCGAAAATCCGCCCGGCTGGCTTCGGTTCTCGACCGCGCCTCTGCCGGTTTCGAGCGCGCCCGACCATTGGATGACGCTGCCCGGCGCCACGAACTCGAATTCCTGCCAGCGATCGACGCGCACGCCCTCCTTGAAACCCGCGCCCTTGACGTAGGTCGGCGGCGGCACGCTGCCGAGCATCCAACGCATGTAATGGACGCCGCGCTCGGTGCGCTTGGTCTCGACCTTGGCGTTGACCTGCTCCAACATCACGCCGCCGCCGATCGTATTGCGATGGATGAAGGGGATGTGCGTCAGGTCCATGAGATTGTCGATCAGCAGCATGTAATTGCATTTGACCGGATACATGCCGTGCTGGTGCGGCCAATTCTTGTGATCGTCGTTCCAGGGATAATCGACGATCAGGCCCGCATCGGCCTTGGCGGGATCGCCCATCCAAATCCAGACGAATTCCTGGCGCTCGACGATCGGAAAGGCCCTGACCCGGGCTTGCGGCGGAATCGAATCCTGGCCGGGGATCCAGACGCACTTGCCGTCGGCGCCGAAGATCATGCCGTGATAGCCGCATTGCAGCCCATTGGGCACGATCGTGCCCATCGAAAGCGGCGCCGCGCGATGGCAGCAGCGGTCCTCGAACGCGGCAACCTTGCCGTCGGCGCCGCGGAAAATGACGACCGGCTGGTTGAGAATCCTGCGGCCCAGCGGCTTATCCCCGAGTTCGCTGTTCCAGGCCGCTTGATACCAAGTGTTGCTCGGCCAGGGCTGAGTGGTTTCGACCGACATGATGGCGAACTCCTGCTTGCGTGTTTGCGGCTCCGTCAATCGCGCCGCCGCGGCCCGCGATCGTCCTTGGCCGCTGCTTTATAATCGGATGGAATGACAAATAAATTAGCGGCTTGTGGGCCAATTTTAAGATTTTTCATGATTTGAGAAAACGGCTCCCACTTGCCGTTGTCAAGCGAGCGGCCGGTCATCTTGACGACGATATTTTCGGCCGTCGTCCACGCCATGGCCTCGAATTCGATGCCGTTCGGGCCGGGCAAGCTCATGGTATAGCGGCGCGTTGCGCGGCCGTCCAAATCTTCCGCGCCAGCCTCCTCGACCTTAAGCGATTCGTGGGCCAGCGGCGCTGTCGGATCGTCGGTGCCCGTCACCCCGTCTTCGGTCGAGAACGTCTTCGTGTCGGGCATCAACAAATGCGTCTTGTCCGCGGCATAGTCGATGATTTGTATGAGCGCGCCGGCCTTTGCCGATAGTTCGATCCGCGTCTTGTCCTTGGCCCGATAGACGCGGACGGTGTCGGCGGGCTCGCTGCCGGCCGTGCTCACGATCTCGCCGCTGAATTCGACCGTGGGCGGTTGCCTTGGATCGGCTTGGGCCGGCGGTGCCTGGGCAGCCAAAATGACCGCGATCAAAGCGGCGGCGTTTCGCATCGAACATATCCTCATTTGCGGTTCGAATTGTAGCAGGATACGCCGGCAGATGACAGATCCGGCGTGGCCGCGGTAGGAGCAGGCGATGGTGACCCTTCGCATTGTGACGTTCAACGTCGAGAACATGCTGGTGCGGTTCCGCTTCGATCCGGCGGCCGAGGCCGGCTTGGCGACGCTGCTCGATACCGACGGTCCGGAAGCACGCAGCCAGCTCGCCCGCTCCTATTGGAACATGATCAACGACGAGATGCGGACCCTGACCGCGCTCGCCATCCGCCAGAGCGGCGCCGACGTGTTGTGCCTGCAGGAAGTCGAGAGCGTGCGCGCGCTCAGCGCCTTTCACGACCGCTACCTGCGGCGCATCGGCGACATCGACTACGAGCACCGCATTCTGATCGAGGGCAACGACAAACGCGGCATCAACGTCGCGGTGATGAGCCGCTTCCCCTTCGACCGCATCGCGACGCATCAGGAGCTGACCTATTCGCAGCTCCAAATCGAAAAGCCCAAGGGCGAAATCGCCGATCGGATTTTCCGGCGCGATTGCCTCGAAGTCCACGTCCAATGCGGCGAAAAGCGGCTGCCGATCTTCGTCGCACATTTCAAGTCCATGACGCCGACCCGCGAGAAGTCGCGCGCCTTGCGCAACTGCGAGGCCCGGGCGGTGCGCCACGTCATCGAGCAGCGCTTCAGCGATCCCGCGGCGGCCGATTGGATCGTTGCCGGCGATCTCAACGATTTCACAGAGACTGACGGCGCCGGAAACGGCGACCACGCGCTGGCGCCGCTGCTCGAGGGCGGCTTTGCCGTCGATGCCATCAAGCGCATCGCCGATCCGCGCGACCGCTGGACGCATTTTTACCCGGACGAACGGAGCTACCATCAGCTCGATTACATCCTGCTGTCGCCCGCGCTTGCCCAGCGCAACGCCGGCGTCGTGCCCGCGATCATCCGCAACGGCCTGCCCTATCGCGCCGAACGCCACGACGGCCCGCGCTATCCCCGGATAGGCTGGGACCGCCCCAAGGCGAGCGACCACTGCCCGGTGGCGATGGATATCAACTTCTAGCGCGCGCCCGGCGCTTTGAGCACGACGATGCCGATCTCCGGCGGCGCGTTGAACCGGATGGGCAGCACGCTGGTGCCGATGCCGCTCGAAACATAGAGCAGCTTGCCGCCTTCGCGGATCAACCCGGAGCTGTGGCTGAGCGGCGCCCGGCTCGCATTGACGATGGGGCCAATGCCCGGAATCGTTACTTGTCCGCCATGGGTGTGGCCCGCAATCGTGATCGCCGCGCGCGCGGGAACTTCGGGAAACAAGGCGGGATCGTGCGTCAGGACAATCAACGGCTCGGATTCGTCGATGCCGGCCAATGCCTGCCCAATGTCGTCACGGCGACTATACGTATCGCCGACCCCGGCGATCCAGAATCGTGCCGGGCCGGATCCGACGGCCAACGGTTCGTTGTGGAGAACCTTGATACCGGCGGCTTCGAAGGCGCGCTGGAGGCGCGGACCGTCATCGACCAAGTCGTGATTTCCCAGGACGGCCACGAGGCCGAGCGGCGCCCGCAGTTTGCCGAGGCGCTGCCCGATATCTTCCGGCGGGATGATCCGACGGAACAGCACATGCGCCACGTAGTCGCCGGCCAGCAGCACGATGTCCGGCCGCAAGGCGTTCATTCGCGCCACGACTTCGTCGATCTTGTCCAATCCGATATGCGGAGCGCCGGCGTGCAAGTCGGAAATGACGCCGATGCGGAGCGGCAGCCGGCCCGCCGGCCATTGCGCCGATTCGGCGAGCACCAGCCGCTCGCGCAGCATCGCGGGCTCGACGACCGTCGCCCACGCTCCGAGCGCGGCGCCAATCAAGAAGAGGCCGAAAAGCGCCCTTCGAATTGTCCGCAATCTCATGCCGCCGAGGGTAGGTCGACGGCAGTCGAAATTCCAGCGCTACTCCGCCGCCGCCGGCACCGCTTTGCGCCGGCCCGCCAGCCAGATCCACGCCGTCCCCGCCACGGTGGCGAGGACGAGCGGCATGGCGGCGAGATTGACCGCGGTCCAGCCGACATTGTGCAGCAGCGAGCCGGACAGGAAAATTGCCAAGCCGCTGACGACGAAAACCAGCAATTCGTTGAGCGCCTGGGTTTTGGCGCGCTCCTCGGGCGCGTAGGTTTCGGTCAACAGCGTCGTCGCGCCGACATAGAGAAAATTCCAGGCAACGCCGAGCAAAAGCTGAGCCGCAAGGAAATGATTGAAGCTTTGCCCGGACGCCGCGATGACCGTGCAGACCGCCATGGCGACGCCGCCGACCAGCATGACCTTGTAGGTTCCGTAGCGGCGAATGAGGCTTCCGGTGAAAAAGGCCGGCACGTACATGCCGAAAACGTGCCACTGGATGACCGTCGTCGCTTCGGTGAAGCTCAGGCCGCAGAGTTGCATCGCCAGCGGCGTCACCGACATGAGCATCACCATGCCGGAATAGGCGACGATGGCGGCCGTAGCGGCGACCAGGAATTTGGGCTGGCGCGCGATCGTGCCAAGCGGGCGGCCGCCGCGGAAGCGGGTGCGCGGCGGCAGCGGTATGCGGACGAACCATAGAATTCCGATCACGACCAATTGCAGCGCCATGATCGAAACGAAAGCGCCGGCAAAAATCACCGGCGCCAGCATGTCCTTCGAATAATCGGCGATCGTCGGGCCGATCAGGCCGGAAATCACGCCGCCCGCCAAGACCAGCGATATGGCGCGGCTGCGCCACTCCGGCGGCGAGGCCTCGGCGGCGGCGAAACGGTAGTACCAGGCAAAGCCTTGGCCGGTGCCGAGCAGCAAGCAACCGACGCAATAGATCCAAAAATCGCGCTGATAGATGCCGATGACCGCGACCCCGGCGCCGCACAGAACAATCACGCCGGCCAGCATGAACCCGTAACGCCGCCCGATCCGGCTCATCACGAACGACGCCGGCACGACGCAGAGCGCGACGCCGACCCATTGCAGTGCCACCGGCAGAGTCGCCAGCGCCTTGTCGTCGGCCAGCATGTGGCCGACCAGGGCCGACGCGCTGACGTTGAGCATATTGGTGATCGCGATGATCGACCAGCAAACCGACAACAACGCCAAGTTGCGCCGAAATCCGGCGTAGTCGCTCATGTGCCTTGTCCGATCCTTATTGGGCGCAAGACGAATTGTCCGGTCTTGGCGCGGCGACTCATAGCGCAGCGCCCGGCCGGCGCAAGACCCGATTGCGCAAGCCGGCTAGGCCCCCAGCGCCCGGCTAATGATGAGCCGCTGGACCTCGCTCGTGCCCTCGTAGATCTGGCAAACCCGCACATCGCGATAGATGCGTTCGACGGCGAAATCGGCGAGGTAACCGTAGCCGCCGTGAATCTGGATCGCCGCCGAGCACACGCGCTCGGCCATCTCGCTGGCGAAGAGCTTGGCCATCGCGGCTTCGGTCAGGCACGGCTTGCCCGCATCGCGCAACACGGCGGCGTGGAGCAGCATTTGGCGCGCGGCTTCGATTTGCGTCGCCATGTCGGCGAGGCGGAACGCCGTCGCCTGATGGCCGATGATCGCGCGGCCGAATTGCTCGCGCTCCTTGGCATAGGCGAGCGCGGCTTCGAAGGCCGCGCGCGCCATGCCGATCGCCTGCGCCGCGATGCCGAGCCGGCCCGCTTCGAGATTGGCCAGCGCGATGCGGTAGCCCTCGCCCTCCTCGCCGAGGCGGCACGCCGCCGGAACGCGCACATCGTCGAATTGCAGCGCGCAAGTGTCCGAGGCGCGCTGGCCGAGCTTGTCTTCCTTGCGCAGCACGCGGTAGCCCGCGGTTTCGGTCGGCACGAGAAAGGCCGTGATGCCGCGCTTGCCCGCCGCAGCGTCGGTCACGGCGAAGGTCAGCGTCACGCCGGCGATGCTGCCCGAGGTGATGAACTGCTTGTTGCCGGAGATCGAATAGTCGCCGCCGTCGCGCCGCGCCTTGCAGCGCAGGTTCGCGGCGTCCGAGCCGGCCTGCGGTTCGGTCAGCGCGAAAGCCGCCATCATGCGGCCCTGGGCGATCGGGCGGAGAAAGCGCTCCTTCTGCTCGGCCGTTCCAAAGCGTTCGATGGCGGCGGCGACCGGCGCGTTGTTGACCGACATGACGGTCGAAACCGCGCCATCGGCGGCGGCGATTTCCTCCATCGCCAAAACATAGGAAACATAATCGGCGCCGGCGCCGCCCCACTCCGGAGCGACGGTCATGCCCATGAAGCCGAGGGCGCCCATTTCGCGCAGCAGGTCGAGCGGCGGCGTCGCCGACTTGTCGCGCGCGCCGGCGCCGGGCGCGAGCCTTTCGCGCGCGAATTGGCGCGCGCTATCGCGGATGAGAGTTTGCTCTTCGGTGAAAATCATCGGCGATCCGAGCCTACCACCGCAACTCGCCGCCGTCGTAATTCAAGAAGCGGCCGGTATGGTGGGTTTCCAGCCGATCGACCAGGGCGCGGATCGCCCGCACGCTGTCCGCCGGCGCGATCGGCGCATCGGGTCCGCCCATGTCGGTCTTGACCCAGCCGGGATGCAGCGCCACGCACACGATGCGCTTGGGCATGAGGTCGTAGGCGAGGCTCTTCACCACCGAATTGAGCGCCGCTTTCGAAGACCGGTAGACCTGCCGCCCGCCCGACAGGGCATCCGAAATCGAAGCCGCGCGCGACGACAGGAACAGCATGATCCGCCGGCTCGACGCGGCGACGTGCGGCGTAAAGGCGTCGGCCAAGCGAAAGGGCGCGATGGCGTTGATGCGGAACGCCTCTTCCCATTTTTCGTAGTCCATGTTGCCGAGCGAGGTGCGCTCGGGTGAGCCGATGGCGGCGTTGCTGACGAGCACGTCGATGGTTTCGCCCGCCAGCGTTCCGGCCAGTTCCCAGGCATGATCCGGCATGGCGAGATCGATCCGATGCACGGCGACATTGCCTTTCAGCGCCTTGAGCGCCGTCGCCGCCTGCGGATTGCGGCAGGCCGCCAGAACCCGCCACCCTTGGGCGGCGTATTGATGGGCAAGCTCGAAGCCGAGGCCGCGATTGGCCCCCGTGATCAAGACCGTCGGCATGGCATTCTCCGGGGTAGAGTTTCGCGAACCGGACCCAATCTAGCCGGTTCCCGGCGCCGCGGATTGATTTCGATCGCGCCCACACATCAATCCTCGTCGGCCTTGCGCTTGAATGGCGGCGCGGACGGCGACGGCCCGCAGAAGCCGTCGAGATTTTTCGTCGGATCGGCGAGAAACACTTCGAGCGCCGCTTGGGCGCAGGTCTGATCGGCCGCGTCGTGCGACGCGGCACGGACGACGACGAGTTGCGACGCGCCGTAGGATTTGTGCGTCGCTTCGGCCCAATCGGGCGGCGTCGCGATATCGAACCAGCCGGACACGATCAGCGCCGGAACTGCGGACTTGATCGGCGCGCGGTCGAGGGCGGGCTTTGGATTTTGCGCCCAAAACGCGCAAGGACGCAATGTCAGCGTGTGATCGATCCAGCGTTTGAGAGCCGGGTGCTTCTGGGCCAATGTGCGGTCTTCCGAATCGTCGGTGACCGGCGTGTCGTTGCAATCGACCAGGAAGGCCACGCCCGTGGTCACGAAGGGCCCGTAGGCAACCATGTCCCATTCGGTAAGCGAATCGGACAGCGCCTCGGCCTTGCCGAGCAGCACGCGCTCGATGAGCCAGGGCAGCTTGCCGATCCCGTCGGCCGTATAGAGCATGTTCTCGACGACCGAGAGAAAAACAATGTCGTCGATGTGAAAGGTTTTCTCCGGCAGCATCGGCGACGGATCGCTTTTCACTTCGACCGGCTTGTCGCGCAGCACCGCCACCGCCCGCTCGAAGCGATCGCGCAAATTCGGATAGTCCGCGTTGCAATCGGCGTCCTTGGCGCAGGCCTCAAAAATGAGATCGAGCGTGCGGACGAAGGTCGCGGCGAAATGCAGCCGCCCCGCCACCTCGGGCGGATAGGCGCCATCGAGGATGACGCTACGGATGCCGGTGGCATCGCGTTTGAGCGCCGCGAGCGCGATGCGCGTGCCGTAGGATTGACCCCAGAGATTGACCTGCGGGTGCCCGAGCCGGCGGCGCAATTCGTGAAGATCGGAAACATTGGCGGCGGTGTCATAGGCCGCGAGATCGACGCCCTCGCGCTTCAGGCGGTCGCGGCAGCCGATCATCGCCGCCTTGATTTTTTCGAGGTCGCCGACGCTGTCGCGCGTCGCGTCGAATTCCGGGCATTCGAGGGCCGGCCGGGCGCCGCCGACGCCGCGCTGGTCGTAAACGATAAGATCGCGGCCCTTGAGCCAGGAATATTCCTTGAATTTGTCGCGCCAGATCTCGGCGTAGCGCGCTTCGGTGTAGCTGATGGCGCCCGGGCCGCCGCTGATGAGCAGCACCGGATCGGGTTTCCGCTCGGCGTCTTCCGCGCGGAAGACCATAACGGGCAGCGTGAGCCGGCGGCTGTCGCGCGCGCCGTATTTTTCGGGCACCTCGAGATCGTAGCACGTCATCGCGCGACCGCTCTGCGTGGCGAAGCCGCAGGTCCGCTCGACGAGCTTCGACGGAACCTCGACGACGGGCGGCGGCGATACCGCGACCGGCGCGCGTTTTTGCACGACGCCGATATAAATTCCGGCGCCGACCAGGATCGTAACCGCCGCCGCCGATGCAATCCAACGCATGCTCATATCTTAAGTTCGCTTTCCTTCCGGCCCGCCGCCCGAACATTAACACATATATCTATTGCCGTTCGATTGCGGCAATGCCGCGGCTGTCCCTTAGCCGAGCCGCTCGATCGCCACCGCGGTCGCTTCGCCGCCGCCGATGCACAACGCGGCGACGCCGCGGCGCTTGCCGTATTTTTCCAGGGCGTTCATCAGCGTCACGACAATGCGCGCGCCCGACGCGCCGACCGGATGGCCGAGCGCGCAGGCGCCGCCATGGACGTTGACTTTCTCATGGGGCAGCGCGTGCTCCTTCATCGCCGCCATGGCGACGACGGCGAAGGCCTCGTTGATTTCCCATAGATCGACGTCCTTGGCCGACCAGCCGGCCTTCTGCAACACCTTGGCGATGGCGCCGACCGGCGCGGTGGTGAACCATGCCGGCTCCTGGGCATGGGTGGCGTGGGCGACGAAGCGCGCGCGCGGCTTGAGGCCGCGCCGTTCCGCTTCGGCCAGGCTCGCCAGCACGAGCGCGGCGGCGCCGTCCGAGATCGAACTCGAATTGGCCGCCGTCACCGTGCCGCCATCGCGGAACGCCGGTTTGAGCTGCGGTATCTTTTCGATGTTGGCGCTGAAGGGTTGCTCGTCCCGTTCCATCTGCCGCTCGCCCTTGCGGTCCTTGACCGGCACCGCCACGATTTCGCGGGCGAAGCTGCCGTCGCTGTTCGCCGCCTTGGCGCGGCTCAGCGAGGCAATGGCGAAATCGTCCTGTTGTTTGCGGGTAAATTGATAGTGCTGCGCCGTGTCCTCGGCATAGGTGCCCATCAGCCGGCCCTTCTGATAGGCGTCTTCGAGGCCGTCGATGAACATGTGATCCAAGATCCGGCCGTGGCCCATGCGCAGTCCGCCGCGCGCCTTGTCCATCAGATAAGGCGCGTTGGTCATGCTCTCGAGCCCGCCGGCGACCACGAGCGCGTTGACGCCGGCCCGGATCGAATCCTGCGCGAACATCGCCGCCTTCATGCCCGAGCCGCACATTTTGTTGACGGTCGTGCAACCGATGTCCCAGGGAATGCCGGCGCCATGCGCCGCCTGGCGCGCCGGCGCTTGGCCCATCCCGGCCGGCAGCACGCAACCCATGACGACTTCCTGCACGTCGGCCGGCGCGACGCCGGCTTTGGCCAGCGCGCCCTTGATCGCAATGGCGCCCAGCATGGGCGCGGTTATGTCCTTGAGTTCGCCTTGAAACGAGCCCATCGGCGTGCGCGCGCCATCGAGAATAACAACAGTGTCCGAACCGGAAGCCATCGCGTTTGCTCCATCAAAAATGTTGAGACGATACGCTCAGCCTATTCGATCCGCGCCTGAAAGATTCCGACAGCGAGGTACGACTCTTTCGTCGGCGTTTTGTTGAAGATCGAGGTTTGGCCGGGCGGGACGCAGAGATAAATCTTGCCGCCGATCGTCTTGCCTTGGCGCCGGCCGAACTCGAGGCGAACGGATCCGACATACTCGACAAAGGAATCCGATACCCCGGCCGGCCGATTGCGAAACGACCAAGCCTGCACTTCGGGCAGGCCGCGCATGGCGCTCGGTTGCTTATCCGACTCCTTCGTCGCCAAACGGCGAAACACCTTGCCGTCGATCGGCTGGCCCTTGCGCAAGATGACCTTCACCTCGGCTTCGAGCGGCGGCGAGAGATCGTCCTCGCTGCGCAGCGACAGCGTGTAGCCGTCGAACTGATCGCTGCCGGAAGTGATCCCGCCGCCCTTGCGCAGCTTGATCGATTTCGGCGCGAACGCGGCGCCGGCAATCGATACCGACACCGGCTGCGCGGGCACCGCGGCGGCGCTGCAATCGGCGGGCATCGTCTGGGCCCAGGCCGGCGCGCCGGCAATCGCCGGCCAACAAACGGCAAGGCATGCAAGCGTGCGGCGAGTTCGTTTCATCATGGAATTTCGTCCTTTTGCCGCGCTTGCGGCGCGCTCAGCTACTTGGTTTCGTCGAACAATTCGCGGCCGATCAGCATGCGGCGGATCTCGCTGGTGCCGGCGCCGATCTCGTAAAGTTTCGCGTCGCGCAGCAGGCGCCCGGTCGGGAAGTCGTTGATGTAGCCGTTGCCGCCCAGGCACTGGATCGCTTCGAGCGCCATCCAGGTCGCTTTTTCCGCGGCGTAAAGGATCGCGCCGGCCGCGTCCTTGCGCGCGGTTTGACCGCGGTCGCAGGCCTTGGCCACGGCGTAGACATAGGATTTCGCCGCGTTCATCGTCGTGTACATGTCGGCGAGCTTCCCTTGCATGAGCTGGAACGTGCCGATCGGCTGGCCGAATTGTTGCCGGTCGTGGACATAGGGGATGACCACGTCCATGCAGGCCTGCATGACGCCGAGCGGGCCGCCGGCGAGCACGGCGCGCTCGTAGTCGAGGCCCGACATCAGCACGTTGACGCCGCGGCCGAGATCGCCGAGCACGTTTTCCGCCGGCACTTCGCAATCCTGGAAAATCAGCTCGCAGGTGTTCGAGCCGCGCATGCCGAGCTTGTCGAGCTTCTGCGCCGTCGAAAAACCCTTCATGCCCTTCTCGATCAGAAACGCCGTCATGCCGCGCGGACCGGCGGACAGATCGGTTTTGGCATAGACGACCAGGACATTGGCGTCGGGACCGTTGGTGATCCACATTTTCGTGCCATTGAGCACATAGCGGTCGCCGCGCTTTTCGGCCCGCGTTTTCATCGACACGACATCCGAACCGGCGCCGGGTTCGCTCATCGCCAAGGCGCCGACATGCTCGCCGGAAATCAGCTTGGGCAGGTATTTTTGCTTTTGCGCGGCGCTGCCGTTGCGCCGGAGTTGGTTGACGCAGAGATTGGAATGCGCGCCGTAGGACAGGCCGACCGCGGCCGAGGCGCGGCTGATTTCCTCCATCGCCACGACGTGGTGGAGATAGCCCAAGCCGGAGCCGCCATACTCTTCCTCGACCGTGACGCCGAGCAAGCCGAGCGCGCCCATCTTGCGCCAGAGATCGGCGGGGAAATCGTTGCTGCGGTCGATGTCGGCGGCGCGCGGCGCGATTTCGTCCGAGGCAAAGCTCAGCACCGTGTCGCGCAGCATGTCGGCGGTGTCGCCGAGATCGAAATCGAGCGAAGGAAGGCGGTTGGGGATCGACATGGCAGGCCCTGGATCGATGAACGGCAAACAATCAAGCGGCGGGCGGCGTATCCGGCTTTCCGTCGAGGCGCATCAAAGTCTGCAGCGAGGTTACGACCAAATCTTCGGCGCCGCCATGGCGCGCGAAAACATCGGCCCGAACCACGCTCAACTTTCGCCCGGGCTTGACCACGCGGCCGCGCGCGATCATCGCCTCGCCCTGGCCGGGCCGGAGCAGGTTCAGCTTGTATTCGACGGTCAGAATCGACGCCGACGCGGGCATCAGCGTGAACGCCGCATAGCCGGCCGCCGAATCGGCGATCGATGCCAGCACGCCGCCATGGACGAAGCCGTGCTGCTGCGTCAGTTCGCGCCGAAAAGCGACGGCAATGTCGCATTCGCCCGGGGCGAGATGAACGATCTCGGCGCCGAGATGGGCCATGAACGCCTGCCGCGCAAAGCTGGCACGCACGCGGTTCGCGAAATCCGGATCGGGTGCTACAAAGTCCGTCATCGCGGCACCCGCAAATCCTTGAGCCGCTTGCGCGCGGCATCCTCGGCGGCGTCGAGCTCGGCGAGCGTGATCTTGATATCTTCGCGCTGCTGTTCGAGCACGCGCCGCCGTTCGCCGATCTTGTCGAGAAATAGTTTCAACTGGCCGGCCTCGCCTGGCGGCGCGTCGTAGAGGCCGATCATCTCGGCGATCTCCAGCAGCGAAAAGCCGAGGCGCTTGCCGCGCAGGATGAGCTTCAGCCGCGTGCGGTCGCGCCCGCCGTAAATGCGCGTCTGTCCGCGGCGCCGCGGCGCCAGCAGGCCCTCGTCTTCGTAGAAGCGGATGGCGCGCGTCGTCAGATCGAATTCGCGGGCCAGAGCGGCGATCGAATAGGTGTCGTTGAGATCGCGCATTGCCGTCATGCGGCGCTCCTCTCGATCAGGAAAGGCGCCGCCTGGGCGCGCAGCTCCGGCCAAATCGGCACCGACTTGCGCCGATCGAGATCGACGATGACGCCGACCGCCTCCATTTCGGCCGCCACGGCGCCGCTCTGCGTCTCGGTCATGCGATGGCAGAATCGATAGCTCGAGTTCCCGAAGCCGCCGATCCACGACCGAACCAGGATCGTGTCGCCCGGCAGCAGCTCGCGCTTGTAATCGATGCTCTGGCGCACCGCCATGGCGCCGAGATTGCGCCGCTTCAGCTCGTCGCGCGTCAATCCCAGCGCCGTCATCAAGTGCCACGTTCCCTCGTCGAACTTGCCGACATAGAAGCGGACATTCATGTGACCGTTGAAGTCGCATTCCCAGGGAAACACCGTTCCACGATAGGTTTCGATTGCCGCGCCGGCCATTGGCGGACTCCGGATTACGTTTACGTAAACGTAAATCAAAATCCGGCGGGCGTCAAGAATCCGCTTCGTCCGGCTAACCGATCGTTCACGACTTTCGGCGAAAATTCGCCACCGTGGAATTTCCCGCGATGCCGGCCTGCCGGCCATTCCAAACCCAACATCGGAACCGATCCATGAAAATTCTTATGCCGTTTGCCGTGGCCGGCTTGCTGGCCCTCTCGGCCGCCACCGCTCTCGCTTGCACGGCGCAGGACGTTCAGGCCAAGGCAATGCAGGTCAGCCAAAAGATGCAGGAACTCGCTCAAAAGGACCCCAACAAGCTCCAGGCCGTCTCGGCCAAGGCCCAAGAGGGGGCGCAGAAACTGCAAGCCGCGATGGGCGCGAGCAAAGGCCTCGAAGAAGTTTGCAAATTTTACGACGAATTGCTCGCAGAGATGAACAAGTAGCGCACGGCGCCCGCCCGCCTAGAGCAGGAACAGCGTCGCCAGGCCGAGGAACAGGAAAAACCCGAGGACATCGGTCGTCGTCGTCAGAAAGGGCCCGGCGGCGATCGCCGGGTCGATGCGGAAGCGCGCCAATGTGAGCGGGATCAGCGTCCCCGCCATGCCGCTCCACATCATGTTGAACAGCATGGCGGCGGCGAGCACCGTCGAAAGCTTCCAATCGCCGAACCACAAGCCGGCGATGAGGCCGAGCACGAGGGCGAAAATCACGCCGTTGCTGGCGCCGATGAGAATTTCCTTGAGCACGACGCGCGCGACGGTGCCGGGCTGAATCTCCTTGGTCGCGAGCGCCCGGACCATGACCGTGACCACCTGCATTCCGGCGTTGCCGCCCATCGCGGCCACGATCGGCATCAGCACGGCGAGCGCCACAAGCGCCTCGATCGTCTTCTGGAACTGCGAGATCACGAGCGAAGCCAGGATCGTGTTCACCAGCGTGACGACGAGCCACTGAACCCGGCCGCGCGCGGTCACGAACATCGGGTCATGGATGCCGGTGTCGCTGACCTTGGCGAGGCGCAGCATGTCTTCTTCCGCTTCCGCCTCGATCACGTCGACGACGTCGTCGACCGTGATCATGCCGGCGAGCCGGCCCATCGGATCGATCACCGGCGCCGACACCAAGTCGCGGTCGCGGAACAGGCGTGCCACGTCCTCGCGATCCATCAGCGCGGGTATGGAGACGATGTCCTTGCGCATGATCTGGGCGACGCGGACCGGCCGCTTGGTGCGCAGCAGCACGTTGAGCGGCAGAATGCCCTTGAGCCGCTTCTGCGAGTCGATGACAAATATGTCGTAAAAATTGTCCGGCAGCTCCGGCGCATCGCGCATGTGGTCGATGGTTTCGCCAACGGTCCAGGTCTCGGGGATCGAGACCGGGTCGCGCTGCGTCATGCGGCCGGCGCTGTCTTCGGGATAGGCGAGATTTTCCTCGATTTCGGCGCGCTCGGCGGGCTCGACTTGCGCCAGGATTTCCTTTTGCGTCTCGCGATCGAGATCCTCGATGATCTGCACGGCGTCGTCGGTTTCCAGCTCGCTCACCGCCTCGGCGATTTCCTTGGGCGAGAGATGTTCCATGACCTCCTCGCGCACCGCGTCGTCGAGTTCCGCGAGCACGTCGGGATCGAGCGCGCCGACATACTCCACGACGCGTCGCAGCAACTCCGAGTCGAGCCGTTCGAGAAGGTCGGCGACGTCGCTGTAGTGCAGCGGCCCGATGAGGCGCCGCACGCGTTCGCCCTCGCCGGCTCTGGCGGCGTCGGCGACCGCCAGCACGAGCGCCGGCCGCAGGCCGTAGATCGCGTCGCGCTCGCGCGCCGCCGCCCCGTTGTCGACAATGCTTTCAGGCGCGTCAGCCATGGCGCGAGGCCGGCCGGGGCCGTCCTTCAGCGCGGGCGATCCGCTCCCGCTTGCGACCGCGCGCAACGCGCCGCGGCGCAACTATGACCCGGCCCGGCATCTTGGCCCTTGGCTGGCATGTGTGCCTCCCGAAAAAACAGAAAGCCCGATTTGGGGCGGGCTCTCAGCGGTGGTGCGGTCGAGAAGACTCGAACTTCCACGGGCTTTCGCCCACTAGCACCTCAAGCTAGCGCGTCTACCAGTTCCGCCACGACCGCATTATTGGCTGTTTTTGCTGCTTGCGAGAGCCCGCCGCTCCCGGTATGGCAAAAGCCGCAGGCACGGTGGGATACCAAATCAATGCACGCGGCGCAAGCGCTGAACCATGTTGGTCGCGTAGTGGAATCGCGCATGGATTGGCTGGTCGCAGACCGCCCGGTCGCCTACCCGGCCGCGCTGGATTTCATGGACAAGCGCGCCGCCGATATTCGCGCCGGGCTCGCCGCCGAAACGGTTTGGCTGCTGGAGCACCCGCCGCTCTACACCGCCGGCACCAGTGCCCATGATAGCGATCTGTTGGCCCCGATGCGCTTACCCGTCTACCGGACCGGGCGCGGCGGGCAATACACCTATCATGGCCCCGGCCAGCGCGTCGCCTATGTCATGCTCGATCTCGCCCGACGCGGCAACGACGTCCGGCGCTACGTGTGCGACCTCGAAAACTGGATTATCGCGACGCTGGCCTGTTTCGGTGTCAAGGGCGAGCGCCGGCCCGGTCGCGTCGGCATTTGGGTCGATCGCAGCCGCGACAAGGGGCCGGGGCACGAGGACAAGATCGCCGCCATCGGCGTCCGCGTTCGGCGCTGGGTCACTCTGCACGGCCTCGCGCTTAACGTTAGTCCCGATCTCGATCACTTTGCCGGCATTGTGCCATGCGGCATCGCCGATCCGCGGCTTGGCGTCACCTCGCTCGCGGCGCTGGGTTGCGCGGCGACGATGGCTGAGGTCGATGCCGCGCTGAGGCGCGGCTTCGGTTCCGTGTTTGCCGGCTGATTCGCCGCGGCGTACGATGACCGATGCTCTCATGCCGATGAAAACCCATGGATTGAACGATGCCTAGATCCGATCGCGTATCGGCCCAATCACTTGCCCCGGTGTTGGTCGCGCTCGTCGCCGGCTGTCCGGCCAGCGCCGCCTTCGCCCAGTCCGCGACCGACACCCCGCAGCGTCCGGTTGCCGTGGTGCTGCAAGCGATCCGCGACGGGCTCAGCAAGCTCAAGCAGCGCCTCGGCGAAATCGCCGACGCCATCCCCGAGACGCCAGCGCAGATCGAGCGCATGTTTCAGCTGGCGACTGACTTCGAGGGTTGGCCGGTCCTGCTGCGCGCGCTCGGGCTGTTGATCCTGATCTTCGCGCTGGCCGGCGGGCTGGAATACGGCTTGCGCCGCGCCGCCAAGCGGCGCCTCTGGCCGAAGCACGACCCCGATTCGTCCGCCGCGGCCAATGTCGGCAACCGCCTGGCCTGGGCCGGCCTCAACCTTGCCGCGCTCGGCTTGTTCCTGATTGCGACAATCGCCTTGTCGCTGGCGTTCTTTCACGTCGTCGATCCGCTACGCGACATGATCGTCACCGCCGCCGCGGCGCGGGTCGGCGTGCATGTGATTTGGGTGTTCGCCCGGTTGCTCGGCGCGCCCGCACCCGGCGAAGTCGCCGCCATCGGCGGGCTCGCGCTGTGCGGTTTTCTGGCCTCCGGGCTGATGCAGCTCTACGGCCTCAGCGAACCGCTCGCCGCGGCTTTCGAGATCGTCGTCAGCATCGCGGTCCTGGGTCTCGCCACGGCAAAACTCGCCGCGCCCGCGACCGCCGCGACGTCTCCGCGTCATCGCCGCGCGCGGTGGCATTTGTCGGTCGGCCTTGCCGTGCTTTGGCTCCTGTGGCTGGCGAACCTGCTGTTCAACCGCAGTACGGGAACATGGGCGGCGGCGACGGCGGCTGCGCTGTTGCCCTTGTTCTACCACGTATCGCGGCTGGCCGCGGACTACCGCGAGGCTCTGGTTCGTGAGCACCAACTGGAATCGGCGCGGCGCACGGCTCTGCGCGGAACTCTTCATCGGGCTCGCCTTGTTGGGCCGGATCGGTTTGGCCGGCGTTGTCGCGGTTCTGGGTGCGGACGCGGCCGGCATACCCGTATTTGCGTTTCTGGCCACGCCGTCCGGCGCCACAGTGCGCTCCGCGGTGGTCAACAGCGCCATCGCCATCGCCTTTGGCTATGTCGCCTGGGCGATGATGAGCTATTGGATCGACCACAAACTGGCCGAAGAAAGCGACGATGCGGGCGCCAGCGACGCGGCGCAGGGCGAAGGCGAAGGCGGCACGGCGCGCGTCGGCACCCGGGCCGAGACGCTGCTACCGCTGTTTCGCAGCTTTGCCACCATCGTCATTGCCACCATCGTCGTGTTTTCGCTGCTGTCGTCGCTCGGCGTCGATATCGGCCCGCTGCTGGCCGGCGCCGGCGTCGTCGGCATCGCCGTCGGTTTCGGCGCCCAGTCCTTGGTCAAGGACGTTGTCTCGGGCGTGTTTTTCCTGGTCGACGACGCATTCCGGATCGGCGAATACGTCGAGTTCGGCGACCTCCGCGGCGAAGTCGAAAAAATCTCGATCCGCTCGCTCCGCCTGCGCCATCATCGCGGCGCGATCCACACCGTGCCGTTCGGCGAGATCAAGTCGATTACGAACTACAACCGCGATTGGGTGATCATGAAACTCAAGATTTCGCTGAAATACGGCACCAACGTCGATCAAGTTCGCAAACTCGTCAAGCGCATCGGCAAGGAGATGATGGAGCACCCCGATTACGGCAAGCTCCTGCTCGAGCCGCCCAAATCGCAGGGCATTCTCGAGTTCGGCGACTACGGCGTCGTCCTGCGCGTCAAGTTCAAGAGCAAGCCGCGCGAGCAATTCGTTCTCCGGCGCGTCATCAACGAGCGTCTCAAGGTCGAGTTCGCCAAGAACGGCATCGAATTCGCCTATCCCACCGTGACCATCGACCGCGCCGAGAGCGCCGGCCCGGCCGATGCGCTGGCCGCGGCGGCGGCGCAGCGCGTCCTGCAGCAGACTGAAAAGCAACCGGCCTAGCGGACTACACGTGCTCGCCCGTGTCCAGGGAAAGATCGATCGCCTTGACCGGACCCATAAGCCGGGCGTTGATGAAAAGCACCGTCCAGATCGCGGCGACGGCGGTTTTCTCGGTTTCCCTAACGTCAACCGCGCAGCGCGTGCGGAAGATCCATCTGCCGGCCCCCTTCGCTTCGCATTTGATCAGCGAGGCGCGCATCCGGACATGGCCGCCAACGGGGACCGGCGAGAGAAATCGCACCCGATCGAAGCCGACGTTGATGCCATAGTCGATCCCGTCGGGCATCATGGCCGCCGAGATCGACAGATGCGTCATCAAAGACAGCGTAAGAAAACCATGGGCGATCACGCCGCCATAGGGGCCGTGCTCCTTGGCCCAGGCCGGATCGACGTGCAGCCGGTTCATATCTTCGGTCGCGCGCGCGAACTCATCGACGCGCGCCTGTTCGATGCGAAACCAATCCGAAACGCCGATCGGCTTGCCGATGTAGTGCGCGCTGTTGTCGATATGATAGGGGATGCCGTCCAGTGGTGTGCGCCCCATGCCCTCGTCCCCCTACCCTCAACCCGTCGCGCGTTGAACAAATTCCGCCGAACCGTCGTCGGCCGCGCTGGCGGCCTCGACAGTGTCGACGCGAGCCGCCGGCGGCCCTCGCCGACAAGCGATTACCATGGCAATTACGCTGGCCGCCGCGCCAACGAACAATGCTTCAACTCCGCCGTCGCGCCGATTGCGGACCCAGCCGCGCAAACCGCGCAATCGCGCCTGCTCGACCATCCAGCCTCGATACCAGACGCCTTGCACCCGCCCCGAGATTCGGACTGAAACTGCCACGTCCCCTTCGCGCGCGGACATGCTGCACTCATATCCAATGCGCGGCGATAAGCCAAGCAATTCGCCATGGCCCCGGCCGCGCGGCGCCGCGGTTCACATTTAGAAATTCAGCTCGCGGACGACGACGGCGGCGGCCTGGCGCCAAATGCGCACAATCAAACTTTGCGCAGGCGCGTCGATAAACACCGTGCCGCGCATCTCGCTGGCGATCGGCACGCCCGCCTCGATCGCGGCGAAATGCACGCGATAGACCGCCGCGGTCGGCTTGAGCGCGCCGTCCGGCTCGCGGGTCACGGGAATATCGCCGCCGTAAATCGATGCCAGCGACGCGACCGACAGGGCCGCGATGTTGCTTGGCTCGATCGACTGAACCACGAGCGCGAAGTCCGCGCCTTCGGGGACCGACGGCAGGAACCGCGCGCGGGCGCCGATGCGAACGCGGCTCAGATCGTGCTCGCTGACATAAGCCGTAATCGCCACGCGGGTGGGATCGACGAGGACGCCGAGCAATGTTTTTTCGTTGAGCCACTGACCCAGATAAATATCCGTGTTGAGCTGCTGGATGCGGCCGGCAAACGGCGCGTGAATCTCGAGGCGTTTCTGTTCTTCCAAGAGGCCCGCGAGCTTGGCCCGGTTGGCCAGCAGTTTTTCGATCAGCACCGGCTGCTTTTCCGCCTGCGCCGCGTCGGACCCGGTCTGCTCGATCTCGCGCCGCAGCGCTTCGATTTCGAGCTCGGCCAGCTTGATGTTCTGCCGCAGCGTCGAGGAATCGAGGCCGAAGATGAGCGCATTTGCCGCCACCGTTTCGCCGTCGCGCACTTGAACATTGGCCAGCCGGCCCGGTACGGGTGCATAGATCTTCGACACCTGCTGCGCGCCGAGGAACGCCGGCGCGCCGACCTCGCCATACCACGGCACGAACAGCGCGAGAAAAAGCGCCGCGATCGCGCCCAACGTGGCGACGCCGCCGCGCGTCAAATTCATTCCGCTACGCTGCTTGAGCCACACGCGCACCTCCTGCCCGATCGGGCGCAGAATGAACCACCATAGCTCGACCACGAGCAGAAACAGGCCGAGCAACTTGAAGAAGTAGTGATAGACGGCAAAAGCGATGCCGACGAAAAGGAAGAAGCGATAAATCCAGGTGAAATACGCGTAGAACAGCAGCAGGCGCCGCCGCCGCGACGAGAACTGCTCGGGCGGCGCCACGCCGAAGCCGAACAGGAACTCGCGCAGGCGCCAGCGGGCGAGCGCGAAAGCCCGGTTTTGCAGGTTCGGCACCTCGAGCCAATCGGATAGGACGTAGTATCCGTCGAAGCGCATGAACGGACTGAGATTGATCGCGACGGTCGAAACCCAATTGACGACCGCGATCGCAAAGGCCGCGTTGCGCAAGGCGCCGTCCGGCGCCGCACACCAAATCAAGGTGGCAAGCACCGCGAGCGAAATTTCCGCCGCCACGCCCGCCAAATCGACCTCCATCCGCGCGCGGCGCAACGTCAGGCGCCACGCATCGGTCGTATCGGTGTAGGGCACCGGCCAAAACAGCAGAAACGCGACACCCATCGACGGCACCCGCAAGCCGTGATGCTTCGCGGTCAAGCCATGGCCGAATTCGTGGATGACCTTGCTGACGGCCAGCGCCGCCGCAAACCACGCAAAGCCTTGCAGCGAGAGGCTGTTGGCCAAACTTTGCTCGAATTTGTCCCATTGCCGCCCGATCAAATAGAGGCCGAGCAGTGCCACGACGCCGAGCAGCGACCAATAGGCGCGGCCGAAAAAGAACCGGCAATACGGAGCGACGCGCCCAAGGAAGCCATCGGGCCGCAGCAACGGAACGCGGAAGAATAGGTAGCTGTGCAGCAGCCAAACGCCGATATTGCGCTTGCGCGCGTCGCGGTCGCGGATCAGCCGGGCGACGCCGTCGGCATCGGCGCAAACCGCGAGCTGATTGCCGAGCAGGAATTCGGCCAAGGCCTGCACGTCCTGCGGATCGATAACGATGCCGCCGCGCTTCGATATCAACGCCGCAAGCGCGTCGGGCGGCATAGGCCGCCACTCGCTCAGAATGCGAAACTCGCGCCAGCCGATCCGGAAAAAGCAGTTGCGCAACGGGTCGTGGATCGTCCAACTCGGCGAGCCGTCGGTTTGCCGCGGCCCCGGCACGAGGTCGAGATCGTCGCGCAGGTCCGGCAGGATCGCGATCGGCTTCCGGCCCGTGGCGAGCTTCGGTCCCGGCGCCGCCAGGCTGGATGCCGGTATCACGGCTTCACCAGCCGACGGTCTGCCGCAGGGCGGCGATCGGCCTGCGGAACAAATAGTAAAAGAGCGTGACGCGCTCGCCGTAGAGCTTGGCCGAGCCGTTGAGGCCGAGCCGCGCGGTTTCGTCCGGCATGTCGAAATCGGCCCGCAAGCGATAGGACATGATTTGCGCCGGCGAGCTTTCCGCCTCGTAGCTGGTCTCGACAAGGCGCGCCGACAGCGGCTTCAGCGGCGCGATATGCATGAAGAAACGGACTTCGGCCCCCGGCGCAAGATTGACCGCATCGCCGACCGGCAGCCAAATTTGCAGGCGCGTTCGCGCTGGATCGGCCACGCTCATGATTTTTTGTCCGATCTCGACCGGCCGGCCAACCCAATCGTTCGGATCCGAATAAACCGCAACTCCGTCGCGCGGCGCCACGACTTTCATTTGTTGGAGCAATGTCGCGTAGTAATCGATTTCGGTTTGCCGCAGCTCGACGCGCACGCGCAGCAAATCGGTTTCCGCCTTGCTTTCGTTGCTGGTGAACGCCTTTTGCGACGCGCGCAGCAGCTCGGCGCGCGTCAGCTCGAGCGAACGCTGGGCCACTTCGTGCTTGGTTCGGATTTCGGTATCGTCGAACGTCAAGAGCAGTTGACCGCGCTTCACGGCCGCGCCCGGCCGCACCTCGATCGTCTTGACGACGCCCTTGACCGGCGCCGTTACGACGGTCGAAATCCCGGGCGATGATCTCGGCCGGCGCGATGGCGGAGAGATGCACCGGAAGCAACAGGCCGGCCGCGAGCAGTCCCGGCGCCACGTAGCGCAGCGCGACGCGGCGCCAATTGCGTTTCCCGTCCCGCCCGCGGCGCGGCGCCAGCAGCGCGCGCTCGGCATGGCCGAAAAGATCGGCGACATGTTCGGCCACGACGAAATCGGCTTCGCGCCAAGCGTCGCTCCTGATCAAAATCAAACCGCCCGTCGTGAGGCCGCGATCGCCGAACGGCAGCCACATCACGCGGCCGGTCGCCGAACTTGCCCATTCGTCGCGCAGCGAGCCCGGCGGCAGTTTGTCGGCCAGGATTTCATGAATCTTGCCGCAATTCGGTCCGGCAGCCACCGTCTTGGCCAATGCCGCGGCCCAACGGACGAACGGCGCGTCGCGCGCAACGCCGGAAACCGCCGAGATCGCCTCGATGCGCGGCTCGTCGTTGCCCTTGAGCCAATAGAGCGCAGTGCCATAAGGCAAAACGCGCTGCGTCTCGTTGACGATGACGAAGCCCAGCGTCGCCGCGTCGGTCGCCCTGCGGGCTTCGATCTCGAGCTGCAGCAGCGCGGTCAGCCGCCGGACCTGGGCGGCGTTGTCGGTTGGGCGAAGCGGCGGGTTGATGGACATGGCGGCGCCTATTCGCGTGCAAGTTGCACGTTTCCGCTCATGCCCGGCAGCAATTCGGGGTGCTCGCCGACGATCTCGCCGATAATCTCGATCGAGCGGCTCACCGCATCGACGCGGGCGCTCATCAAGGTTACCTTGGCCGCGTAGGACCGTCCGGTTTCGTCGACCGCTATCTTGAACGGCGCGTCGATCTTGAGCCATGCGAGCCACTGGGACGGCACGATCATCGTGACCCGCAGCGGACCGGTGGCGACGATTTCGAGCAGCGGCTTGTTGGACTGGGCAACTTCATAAGCGTTGATGTAGCGCTTGGCGACTCGGCCGTCGTAGGGCGCCGCAACCACGCAGCGCTCGACGATGGCCCTGATTTCCGCAAGCTGTCCGTCGGCCTTCATCGCCTCGGCCTTGGCGATTTCGACCTCAAGCTGGCCGATCGATTTGAGCTGCGCCAGGCGCTCCTTGGCTTGAAGCTGCGCGCGCGCCGAATTGTACGACGCTTCCGCCATCGTCAATCGGGCGCGATGCACGGCGCAGTCGAATTCGACCAGCACCGAATTTTTTACAAATCGCGAGCCGGTATCGACGTTGACGCGCAACACGGTCAACGTGAGCTCGGTCGAAAGCGCCGCCTCCTTCTGGGCGGCGATCAGCGCGCGAACCGGGCGGTTTTCCGATTGCGCAACGACATCGGGCACGATCGCGCAAACGGAAAAGTGGACGGCGCACGCAAGGCGCGCGAAGCCGCTTGCCGTGCGCAGCCGAGGAGTCGCTCTTGTTTCGTTGCAATGCCTCATCGAATCTAATTGGCTCTCGTGTGCCGCTCCCCGATGATGTCCGGCGCGGTCAGCGTCTTGGCCGGCGCGGCTGAAGGCGCGCGCGGCGGCGCGTTGGCAATCATGGCCCGCCAGGTTTCTTTCGAATCCTCGGCGGTTTTCTTGATGCGCGTGTCCAGCCCGCTGCGGAAAAATTCCTCGAACGCGGCGACGATGGCGCCGAGATCGTCGTTCGCGATTTTTTCGGGCACGAGATCGATGCCGATCGAAGTCAGCATTTCGCTGCGCGCGCCCTGCGCTTCGGCATAGGTGAAGTAGTAGTCGAGCTCAGATAGATGGTAACTCGCCAATGCTTCGACATAAGCCGCCTCGCCCGCGATCGAGACTTGGCGCGCGGCCGCCGTGGTGCGCAAATTCTCGCCTTCGACGCGGAACTGCCGCTGCGCCAGAGCGAGTTCCTTGAGCTTCTCCGCGTAGGTTTCGTGCGCGATGTGCATTTGGGCCAAGACCGCCAGGGTCATCGAACGGCGCTCATGGATGGCCAATTGCTCGCGAACTTCGGCAAGGTCGAGCCTCGATTTCAAGCTCGCAAGCTTGATGATCTGCACGGTGAGGCGCGCGCCGAATTCGGCCCAAGTGTTATTGAAGAGAAACTCATTGGTGTCGAAATTGAACGAACCATCGAGGCGGATGCCCGGCAAGGTCGCCAAGATCTCGACGTATTTTTCGAGCGCGGCGACGCGGTTCTTGTAGTCGAATTCATAGAGCTCCGGCCGGTTCGTCAGCGCCATGATCCGCAACGTGGAAATATCCGACGGCGCGCCCGCCAGGGCCGGAAGGTTGCCGCGGATGCCGCCCGCCAGCGCGAATCGCGCGTTCGGATCGATATTCATCAGCGCCGCGATTTCGCTGCGCGCCAGGCCGAGCTGGCCCTCGCGCCGCTGCAACTCGCGCATGGTGCGAAGCAGCCGGCGTTCGAATTCGAGCGCATCCCTCGGCGATATGTCGCCGTTCTGCTGGGCCCGGCGGGTTCGCGCGATGGCGCCTTCCGCGGCCGCGATCGTCTGGCGCATGGGTTGCGACAGCCGCTCCGCCGCCAGCGCCCGCCAATACGCGCGCTGCGTGTCGTTCATGATTCGGTTGGTGACCTTGCGCCGGACCTCCTGCGCCATCAGGACCTTGTTGCCCTGCTGGCGAAGCCGGATATAGCTGACGCCGAAATCGAGCAGGCCCCACACAGCGCGGACGTCGGCCAGGAAGCGGTGGCGGCTCAGGGACGTCGAAGGTTCGAGCGACTGGCGCCGCGTGATCAATGACAGGCTGCTCGATCCGGCTTCGTTGCTGCGGCCGCGATATTCGATGGAACCGTCGATGCTGGGCAGCAGGCTGAAGCGCGAAACGTCGAATTCGCCGGCGGCATAAAATGCCTCCATGACGCGAATCTGGCGATCCAGATTGTATTTCAGCGCCCGTGCCATCGCTTCGTAGAGATTGATCGGGCCGGTGGGTGCGGTCTGGGATGCGAAAATAGCATCCATGTCCTGCTTCGCGGTCGTCTGCCGCTCGGCCTCCGTTATTGGCGGAGGCTGGCAGGCCGCCAGCGCGATCGGCAGCACCGCCGCCAAAAGAAACCGCATATTCATTGTGAACCCTTGGTGTGAGCGCGTGAAATGGCCTGTGGAATAGGCCGGTCTATTTCCTGTGCTTCTTAGGGAACGAGCTTCGATACGCGCGCCGCTTTTGTTTCGAGCGTGTCAGCGGCGGCGCGCAGCTTGTTTTTGAATCCATCGGCGGTCGTATTGCCCGCCGAATCGTTAACGATTGGGAAACCGTCAGCGACCGATTGAATCAATGTCACAACATCGTTAAAAATTTGGCTACGGTCATCGGGGGACGGAAGATTGCTTTCCAATGGATCGGCAAAGCTGGGCCGTGGCATGAAATCGCCGTTGCGGTTATTCCGCTCCACAATGATAGGCACCGGGTTGGAGTCGAAAAATTTATTGCCCCAAACGGTTGTTTGATCGACGACATTCGTCGTGATCGGCAGCGTCGCATCCGCCCCGCCGGACTCACCCCGAACGGAATTGTCGGCAACGCGTTGGAATATGCTCATATTGAGCGGCAAGGTCGATTGCGTGCGGCTGCCTTCCTTGAAAACATCGACGATCGATCGCAATGTAATGGCGGCGTCGGCGCCGGTCGTGGACTGATTGCTCGCCGACGGCCCGCCGCCGGTCGTGCCAAGGAACTGCTTGATGACGTTGTATAACGGGTCGTCGCCAAAACTAGCGGCCGGAGCCGGTGACCCGGCGCTGGCGCTGACAGTCCACTGAAATTGCGTGGATACCGACGCACCCTGACTATCCGTCGCGGTGATCGTTACCGTGTAGGGCCCGCCGGTCGAGGCATTGGCTGGCAGCGAACCAGCGATCGTGCCGGCTGGGCTGATCGAGAGCCCAGGCGGCAATCCGCTGGCCGTGTAGGTGATTGCGTCATCGTCGGCGAAGTTCGGCGCCACGTCGAGATTGACCGCGGCTCCTTCGACGCTGCTCTGGTCGGCGATCGGCGACACGGTGGGCGACGGGTTCGTGCCGGTCCAGATAAAGGTATCGGTGACCGTCGCCCCTTGCGCGTCGGTCGCGGTGACCGTGATCGTATAGGGTCCGGCGACGGAGGCATCGGCCGGCAGCGTGCCGGTGATCGTGCCTGCTGCGCTGATGCTGAGGCCCACCGGCAGACCCGACGCGGTGTAAGTCAGCGCGTCATCGTCGGCGAAGTTCGGCGCCACGTCGAGATTGACCGCGGCACCGTCGGCGCTCGCTCTGATCGGCGATCGGCGACACGGTCGGCGCCGGGTTCGTGCCGGTCCAGGTGAACGTATCGGTGACCGTCGCCCCTTGCGCGTCGGTCGCGGTGACCGTGATCGTATAGGGTCCGGCGACCGAGGCATCGGCCGGCAAGCGTGCCGGTGATCGTGCCTGCTGCGCTGATGCTGAGGCCCACCGGCAGACCAGACGCGGTGTAAGTCAGCGCGTCATCGTCGGCGAAGTTCGGCGCCACGTCGAGATTGACGGCGGCTCCTTCAACGCTGCTCTGGTCGGCGATCGGCGACACGGTGGGCGACGGGTTCGTGCCGGTCCAGATAAACGTATCGGTGACCGTCGCCCCCTGGGCGTCGGTCGCGGTGACCGTGATCGTATAGGGTCCGGCGACCGAGGCGTTCGCCGGCAACGTGCCGGTGATCGTACCGCCGGCGCTGATGCTCAAGCCCGCCGGGAGACCCGTGGCCGTGTAGGTGATTGCGTCATCGTCGGCGAAGTTCGGCGCCACGTCGAGATTGACCGCGGCTCCTTCGACGCTGCTCTGGTCGGCGATCGGCGACACGGTCGGCGACGGGTTCGTGCCGGTCCAGGTAAACGTATCGGTGACCGTCGCCCCTTGCGCGTCGGTCGCGGTGACCGTGATCGTATAGGGTCCGGCGACCGAGGCATCGGCCGGCAAGGTGCCGGTGATCGTGCCTGCTGCGCTGATGCTGAGGCCCACCGGCAGACCAGACGCGGTGTAAGTCAGCGCGTCATCGTCGGCGAAGTTCGGCGCCACGTCGAGATTGACGGCGGCTCCTTCGACGCTGCTCTGGTCGGCGATCGGCGACACGGTCGGCGACGGGTTCGTGCCGGTCCAGATAAACGTATCGGTGACCGTCGCCCCTTGCGCGTCGGTCGCGGTGACCGTGATCGTATAGGGTCCGGCGACCGAGGCGTTCGCCGGCAACGTGCCGGTGATCGTGCCTGCCGGCGCTGATGCTGAGGCCCGCCGGCAGACCCGACGCGGTGTAGGTGAGCGCGTCATCGTCGGCGAAGTTCGGCGCCACGTCGAGATTGACCGCGGCTCCTTCGACGCTGCTCTGGTCGGCGATCGGCGACACGGTCGGCGCCGGGTTCGTGCCGGTCCAGGTGAAGGTATCGGTGACCGTCGCCCCTTGCGCGTCGGTCGCGGTGACCGTGATCGTATAGGGTCCGGCGACCGAGGCATTGGCCGGCAAGGTGCCGGTGATCGTGCCGCGGCGCTGATGCTGAGGCCCGCCGGGAGACCCGAGGCCGTGTAGGTGAGTGCGTCATCGTCGGCGAAGTTCGGCGCCACGTCGAGATTGACCGCGGCTCCTTCGACGCTGCTCTGGTCGGCGATCGGCGACACGGTCGGCGACGGGTTCGTGCCGGTCCAGGTAAACGTATCGGTGACCGTCGCCCCTTGCGCGTCGGTCGCGGTGACCGTGATCGTATAGGGTCCGGCGACCGAGGCGTTCGCCGGCAACGTGCCGGTGATCGTGCCTGCTGCGCTGATGCTGAGGCCCGCCGGCAGACCCGACGCCGTGTAAGTCGATGCGCGTCATCGTCGGCGAAGTTCGGCGCCACGTCGAGATTGACCGCGGCTCCGTCGGCGCTGCTCTGATCGGCGATCGGCGACACGGTCGGCGCCGGATTCGTGCCGGTCCAGGTGAAGGTATCGGTGACCGTCGCCCCTTGCGCGTCGGTCGCGGTGACCGTGATCGTATAGGGTCCGGCGACCGAGGCGTTCGCCGGCAAGCGTGCCGGTGATCGTGCCTGCTGCGCTGATGCTGAGGCCCACCGGCAGACCCGACGCGGTGTAAGTCAGCGCGTCATCGTCGGCGAAGTTCGGCGCCACGTCGAGATTGACCGCGGCGCCGTCGACGCTCTCTGGTCGGCGACCGGCGACACGGTCGGCGCCGGATTCGTGACCGGTCCAGGTGAAGGTATCGGTCGTCGTCGCCCCCTGGGCGTCGGTCGCGGTGACCGTGACCGTATAGGGGCTGGTCGCCGAGGCGTTCGCCGGCAAGGTGCCGGTGATCGTGCCGGCGGCGCTGATGCTCAAGCCCGCTCGGGAGACCCGAGGCCGTGTAGCCGATGGTCATCGTCGGCGAAGCTCGGCGCCACGTCGAGACTGACCGCGGCGCCGTCGCTGCTGGTCTGGTCGGCGACCGGCGACACGGTCGGCGCCGGATTCGTGACCGTCCAGGTGAAGGTATCCGTCGTCGTCGCGCCCTGCGCGTCGGTCGCGGTGACCGTGACCGTATAGGGACCGTCGCCGAGGCGTTGGCCGGCAGGGTGCCGCGTGATCGTGCCGGCGGCGCTGATGCTCAGGCCGCTCGGCAGACCTGAGGCCGTGTAGCCGATGCTGTCGTCGTCGCTGAAGCTCGGCGCCACGTCGAGGCTGACTCGCGCCGTCGCTGCTCGTCTGATCGGCGACCGGCGACACGGTCGGCGCCGGATTGCTACACCGTCCAGGTGAAAGTATCCGTCGTCGTCGCGCCCTGCGCGTCGGTCGCCGTGACCGTCACCGTATAGGGACTCGTCGCCGAGGCGTTCGCCGGCAAGGTGCCGCGTGATCGTGCCGGCGGCGCTGATGCTCAAACCCGCCGGGAGACCCGACGCCGTGTAGCCGATGCTGTCGTCGTCGCTGAAGCTCGGCGCCACGTCGAGGCTGACAGTCGCGCCGTCGGCGCTCGACTGATCCGCGACCGGCGACACGGTCGGCGCCGGATTGTCACCGTCCAGGTGAAGGTATCCGTCGTCGTCGCACCCTGGGCATCCGTCGCGGTCACCGTCACCGTGTAGGGGCTCGTCGCCGAGGCGTTAGCCGGCAGGGTGCCGGTGATCGTGCCGGCGGCGCTGATGCTCAAGCCCGCCGGGCAAACCCGACGCCGTGTAGCCGATGCTGTCGTCGTCGCTGAAGCTCGGCGCCACGTCGAGGCTGATGGCCGCGCCGTCGCTGCTCGATCTGATCGGCGACCGGCGACACGGCTCGGCGCCGGATTGCTGACGGTCCAGGTGAAGGTATCCGTCGTCGTCGCACCCTGGGCATCGGTCGCGTAACCGTCACCGTATAGGGACTCGTCGCCGAGGCGTTCGCCGGCAAGGTGCCGCTGATCGTGCCGGCGGCGCTGATGCTGAGACCCGCAGGGCAGACCTGAGGCCGTGTAGCCGATCTGTCGTCGTCGCTGAAGCTCGGCGCCACGTCGAGGCTGATCGATCGCGCCGTCGGCGCTCGATTGATCCGCGACCGGCGACACGCTCGGCGCCGGATTCGTGACCGTCCAGGTGAAGGTATCCGTCGTCGTCGCGCCCTGGGCGTCGGTCGCGGTGACCGTCACCGTATAGGGACTCGTCGCCGACGCGTTGGCCGGCAAGGTGCCGCTGATCGTGCCGGCGGCGCTGATGCTCAAACCGCTCGGCAGACCTGACGCCGTGTAGCCGATGCTGTCGTCGTCGCTGAAACTCGTCGCCACGTCGAGGCTGACGCGCGCCGTCGCTGCTCGTCTGGTCGGCGACCGGCGACACGCTCGGCGCCGGATTCCAGACCGTCCAGGTGAAGGTATCCGTCGTCGTCGCACCCTGGGCATCCGTGGCCGTCACCGTCACCGTGTAGGGGCTGGTCGCCGAGGCGTTCGCCGGCAAGGTGCCGCTGATCGTGCCGGCGGCGCTGATGCTCAAACCGCTCGGGCAGACCTGACGCCGTGTAGCCGATGCTGTCGTCGTCGCTGAAGCTCGCCGCCACGTCGAGGCTGATCGCGGCGCCGTCGCTGCTCGTCTGGTCGGCGACCGGCGACACGCTCGGCGCCGGATTGCTCACGGTCCAGGTGAAAGTATCCGTCGTCGTCGCGCCCTGCGCGTCGGTCGCGGTGACCGTCACCGTATAGGGGACTCGTCGCCGACGCGTTCGCCGGCAAGGTGCCGCGTGATCGTGCCGGCGGCGCTGATGCTCAAACCGCCGGGAGACCTGAGGCCGTGTAGCCGATGCTGTCGTCGTCGCTGAAGCTCGGCGCCACGTCGAGGCTGACAATCGCGCCGTCGCTGCTCGATTGATCCGCGACCGGCGACACGGTGGGCGCCGGATTCTAACCGTCCAGGTGAAGGTATCCGTCGTCGTCGCACCCTGGGCATCCGTGGCCGTCACCGTCACCGTGTAGGGGCTGGTCGCCGAGGCGTTCGCCGGCAAGGTGCCGGTGATCGTGCCGGCGGCGCTGATGCTAAGGCCGCTGGGCAGACCTGACGCCGTGTAGCCGATGCAGTCGTCGTCGCTGAAGCTCGGCGCCACGTCGAGGCTGATCGCGGCGCCGTCGCTGCTCGTTGATCCGCGACCGGCGACACGGTCGGCGCCGGATTGCTCACCGTCCAGGTGAAAGTGTCCGTCGTCGTCGCGCCCTGGGCGTCGGTCGCGGTGACCGTCACCGTATAGGGACTCGTCGCCGAGGCGTTGGCCGGCAAGGTGCCGCTGATCGTGCCGGCGGCGCTGATGCTCAAACCCGCCGGGAGACCCGACGCCGTGTAGCCGATGCTGTCGTCGTCGCTGAAGCTCGGCGCCACGTCGAGGCTGATGGCCGCGCCGTCGCTGCTCGATTTGATCCGCGACCGGCGACACGGCGGGCGCCGGATTGCTGACCGTCCACGTGAAAGTATCCGTCGTCGTCGCGCCCTGGGCGTCGGTCGCCGTCACCGT
>CAVWGP010000005.1:0-68184 GCA_963754645.1 uncultured Alphaproteobacteria bacterium
CGGCACGTGGCGGTACAGCACTTGGCGCAACAGCCATTTCGTCGTGCCGCCGCGCAGCTTGAAGCGCATCGGCAGGTGCCAGGCAAACTCCACCACGCGGTGATCGATCAGCGGCACGCGCGCTTCCAATCCGAACGCCATGCTGGCGCGATCGACTTTGGCGAGAATGTCGTTCGGCAGATAGGTGAGCAGGTCGAGCAGCTGCATGCGCTCGGTCGGATCGGCCAGGTTCGCCGCTTCATGCCACGCGCGCAGCGCCGGCTCCGCGCCGCCGCGAACCAGCTGCGACGGGTCCGGCCATTGGCTGACGAGGTGCCGATAGGCGCCATCGGCGTCGCGCTCGCGCAATAGGGCAGCGAGCTTGTGGGCGCGCTGTCCGGCGTGTTTCGGCCGGCGCTGCTCCGGAATGGCCCGCGCGATCCGGTCCCACGCGGCCGGACGAAGCGCGCCGATCGCCGCGCCGGCGAGACGGCGCAACGGCATCGGCAGCGCGCCGATGCGGCGGCCCCAGGATTGCGTAAAACGATAGCGCGAATAGCCGGCGAAGACTTCGTCGCCGCCGTCGCCCGAAAGCGCCACGGTTACGTCGCGGCGCGCCAGTTGGGACACGAGCAATGTCGGGATCTGCGAGGAATCGGCAAAGGGCTCGTCGTACCACTCGGCCAGACGCGGCACGAGCGCGAGCGCCGCCGCGGCATCGACATAGAGCTCGGTGTGATCGGTGCCGAGATGGCGCGCGACCGCCTTGGCCTGGGGCGCCTCGTCGAAACCCATTTCGGCAAAGCCGATGGAGAAGGTTTTGACCGGCCGATTGCTGTGCATTTGCATCAGCGCAACGACGGCCGAACTGTCGACACCGCCCGACAGGAACGCGCCGAGCGGAACATCGGCGATCATGCGCCGGCTCACCGCGTCGCCGAGCAGGGCTTCGAGCCGATCCGTCGCCGCGCGATCGTCGAGATCGAACCGGCCCGCCGAACCCTCCCGGGCCACCGCCGCGCCGTCCCAGAAGCGTGTCATTCGCGGCGCGGCCGCGCCTTCGAAACTAAGAATTGTTCCCGGTTCGAGCTGGGCGACGCCGCGGAAAATCGAGTGCGGCGCCGGCACGCAGCCGAAACGAAAATAGGCGGCGAGCGAATCGCGATCGAGCACCGGACGCCACGCGGGATGCGGCGCGAAGCCCTTGGGCTGCGAGCCGAACAGGATCGTTTCGCCCATGCGGCACCAATAGAGCGGCTTGATGCCGATCCGGTCGCGCGCCAGCCACAAGCGCCGCTCGGCGCGGTCCCACAAAGCCAGCGCGAACATGCCGATCAGCCGCCGCATCGCGGCTTCGACGCCCCACGCCTCGCAGGCCTCGACAATCACTTCGGTGTCGGAGCTGCCACGAAACGCCAGGCCGCGCGCTTGGAGTTCGGGCCGCAGCTCGGCGGCATTGTAGATCTCGCCGTTATAGACGATGACGAAACGGCCGCTCGCGGACGCCATCGGCTGGCGGCCCGTCGCAGAAAGATCGACGATCGACAGGCGCCGAAATCCCAAGGCCACGCCCGCTTCGGCATCGGCCCAGGCCTGGCCGTCATCGGGCCCGCGATGCCGCATCGTGTCAGCCATGGCCTGAACGAGGACGGGCATGGCCTCGGGCGTGATGTCGCGCCGCAGGGACCGGAAGCCGACGAAGCCGCACATGCCGGAGCCGCGGCGCGCTAGACCGAAGCCGCTTGCGCGGGCTTTGACGCGGACGCCGCAACGGCATCGTAAATCGCCGCCATGCGATGCGCGTAGGTGTGCCGCGCCCGCACATGCCCATAGGCCGCATCGGCGATCGCGGCGCGGCGCGCGGGATCGCGGAATTGCGCCATGACGCCGGCGATATTGGAAAAATCTCGCTCCAGCGCGATGTAGTGCGTGCCGGTTTCGAGAATGTCGTTAAAGCGCCCGGGGAACATGATCTGGACGGTCTTCGTGCCGATGGCGTCGAAATGGCGCGACGAGATGCACTTGCTATAGACCGGCGGCCGCGGCTTGCCGGCGAAGAAGCGCTGAAAGATTTTGTCGAACGGCAGGTTTTCGTTGATCGTCAATTCGTGCCGCACCGGGCCGGCGCTGAGGATTTTCCGCAGCATGGCACGCACCGGATAGGGCAAGGCGTGCCCGAGCCGGCGCAGCGGCGAATCGTTGGCAATGACGATGCCCTTGCCTTTGAAGCGCTCGGCGATATAGGCGCGGATCGCCTCGATCGTGGCATCGTCGCGCTCGATGAACCACGATCCCGCCTCGGTCGAAACGGTCGCTTTGCAGGCGTTGAGAAACGCCGCCCAGCCGGCGCGGTCGAGCCGCGCGTCGCCGATATCGGTCTTGAGCGCGGAATCGAACGCGTGCCCGGAAAAGAATTCGTGCATCCGGTTGCGGTCGTCGTCGCCGAGATGCGGCAGGTAGCGAACGGCGCGGACGCCGATATCGATCGGGCGCCGGGCGGCGTCGCGCTCGGGCTTGAACGCCGCCGGATTGAGGGCGTGCGGCACGGCGAGAACGCCGCGGCCCGCGAGATCGCCGAACAAATACTCGCCGGCTTCGCGCAACATCTGCGTGGCGATAAAATCGGGCCGGATTTGGCGCAACACGGCGCGCTTGGCCGCGATCGGCGAACCCGGCAAATTCAACTCGTTGCCGACGAAACTCAGCAGCAGGCCGCGCCGCGTCGCCAGAAGCGGCGCGATCGGTTCCAAATAGATCGTAGTATCGCCGTTGGTCGAATGCAGCAGGACGACGAGTTCGGCCTCGGCCAGCTCGCGCTTGAGGCGGGTGGCAATGTCGCCGGCGCAGATATTGAGGGCGGTCGTGGCAAATTGCGGCGCCGCGGCGAAGGCCTCCAGCCAATCGTCGTAGTAGCTCAGGCGCGTCGTGTATTGCGCATAGAGAACCAGCGTGCGGATCGCTGATTCGGTCCGGCGCGGCGCGTTCATGCCGATGTCTCTTCGAGGATACGCGCCATCCGCTCGGCCGCCCGGCCGTCGCCGTAGTCGGAGATTTCGTTGCGCGGCCGATAGTCGGGCCCGCGCCACAACCGGTTCCAACCGGCCTCGACGGTTTCCACCCACTCGGTCTCGTCGCGCAGGGTGACGCAGGGCTTGCGGTGGAAATAGGCCTCTTTTTGCAGCCCGCCCGAATCGGTCAGGACTTCGGCACAGGCCTCGAGCAAACGCGCCATGTCGAGATAACCGAGTGGCGCAATCGTCTTGATCGCGCCGAGATCGAGGCCGAAGCGTTCGATCGCGGCGCGAGTTCGCGGATGCAGCGGCAGCACGACGGCGCGTTGCCGCGCCCGCTCGCGCAGATAGTCGACGATGTCGCCGAGCGCGCGGCGATCGTCGGTGTTCTCCGCGCGATGCACGGTCGCGACGGCGAAACCTCCGGGCGCGAGCCCGAGCTTTTCAAGGATGCGCGACGCGGCGCGCGCCTTCGCCGCCGCCGCCAGCGTCGCGTCATACATCACGTCGCCGATGCGGTGGACGCCTTGCGCAATGCCCTCGCGCGCCAGGTTGGCGGCCGCGGCCCCGGTTGGACAAAACAACAGACGGCTGACGTGATCGGCGAGAACGCGGTTGATTTCCTCGGGCATGCGGCGATTGAACGAGCGCAGCCCGGCTTCGACATGCGCCACTGGAATATGCAGCTTCGCCGCCGCGAGCGCGCCGGCGAGCGTCGAATTCGTGTCGCCATAGACCAGGACCCAATCGGGCCGCTCCGCGATCATGACGCCTTCGAGCGCTTCGAGCATACGGCCGGTCATGGCGCCGTGCGCGCCGCCGTGAATGCCGAGGTGATGGCGCGGCGCCGGAATTTCGAGTTCGGCAAAGAACACGTCCGACATGTCCGGATCGTGGTGCTGGCCGGTATGAACCAGGATTTCGACCAGCGCGGCGGCGCGGGCCAATGCGCGGCTGACGGGCGCCGCCTTGATGAATTGTGGGCGCGCGCCGACCACGGTGAGGATGCGCTTCACCGCCGGCCAAACCTTATGTTCGCGCCGTGAACATGGCGGCAACTATCAGCTTCGCCCGCCGAAAGTCAAGTTGCGCGCCCGCGCCCGACGATTGTATCGATACGGTATCGTCATTCCGGCAAACGGAGATCGATCGATGCAAGATTTCGCCGGCAAGCGTGTCGCGATCGCCGGCGCCGCCGGCGCGCTCGGCGCCGCCGTCGCCGGCCGCTTTGCCGCCGCGGGCGCTCGGCTGATACTGTTGGACCGCGCCGGCGACGCGCTGCAGCGCCGCGCGGCGGCGCTTGGCGGAGACCATCTAGCGATCGCGGTCGATCTGCTCAATGCCGGCGCGGTGCGGGCGGCAGCCGGCGAGATCGTCGCGGCGTGGAGCGGCATCGACGTGCTGTGCAACCTCGCCGGCGGCTTCCGCATGGGGCCGCCGGTGCACGAAACGCCGCCCGAACTCTGGCGCGACATGCTCGACATGAACGCGACCAGCCTGCTGGCCGCCGTTTCGGCCGTCGTTCCGGTCATGCTGAAAGCCGGCGGCGGCAAGATCGTCAATGTCGGCGCCCTCGCGGCACTCTCGGGCAAGGGCCACATGGCGGCCTACACGGCGGCCAAGAGCGCCGTCATCCGCCTGACCGAGAGCATGGCGGCCGAGCTGCGCGACAAGAACATCAACGTGAATTGCGTGCTGCCCAGCATCATCGACACGCCCGCCAACCGCGCCGACATGCCGAAGGCGGATCCGGCGAAGTGGGTATCGCCCGCGGCGCTTGCCGACGTCATCGCGTTCCTTGCGTCGGATGCGGCCCGCGCCGTGCACGGCGCCGCCATTCCTGTTGCGGGATTGAGCTGAGGCCCGCGGCGCGTTCAAGGGTGCGTCGCCCAAATCGGGCTTGGCGCCCCCGCCGATTGATGGCAGAAGGCCGGAGTACGCACACGATCAAACGCAATGAGGGGACCCATGGCCGCCGCCGACAAAGTCATCATCACGTGCGCCGTGACCGGCGCGATTCACACCCCGTCCATGTCGCCCCATCTGCCGGTGACGCCCGAGGAGATCGCCGATGCCGCCGTCGGCGCCGCCGAAGCGGGCGCCGCGATCATCCACTTGCATGCGCGCGATCCGAAAAACGGCAAGCCCGATCAATCGCCTGAGGCTTTCATGCGCTTTCTGCCGCGCATCAAACAGGCGACCGGCGCGGTGATCAATCTCACCTCGGGCGGCGCGCCCTACATGACGGTGCAGGAACGCGTCGGCCCGGCCGCCAAGCTCAAGCCCGAAGTCGCCTCGCTCAACATGGGCTCGATGAATTTCGGCCTGTTCCCGATGCTCAACCGCTACAAGGATTTCAAGCACGATTGGGAGCGCCAGGCGCTCGAAAACAGCCGCGACCTGGTTTTCAAGAACACGTTCAAGGATATCGAGTTCATCCTGACGACGTGCCAGGAAAACGAAACGCGTTTCGAATTCGAGTGCTACGACACGTCGCACCTCTACAACCTGTCGCATTTCCTGGATCGCGGCCTGGTCAAGCCGCCGCTCTTCGTGCAGACCGTGTTCGGCATTCTCGGCGGCATCGGCCCGCATCCCGAGGACATCCTGCATATGCGGCGCACGGCGGACCGGCTGTTCGGCAACCAATACAAATGGTCCGTGCTCGGCGCCGGGCGCAACCAGATGCCGGTGGCCGCCATCGCGGCCGCCATGGGCGGCAATGTCCGCGTCGGTCTCGAAGATTCGCTATGGGACGGCCCGGGCACGCTGGCCAAATCGAACGCCGCGCAGGTCAAGCGCGTGCGCCAGATTTTGGAAGGCCTGGGTCTCAGCATCGCGACGCCGGACGAGGCGCGCCAAATTCTTTCGCTCAAGGGCGGCCACAAAGTGGCGTTCTAGGCGCTGGAGCGCGCGCCGGCATCCTGTTACGATTCCACCTGGTTGAACGACGAGGGAGGAGATCGTGACGAAAGCCGTTTGGGGAATTGCGTTCAGCGCCGCCGCGGCGCTGTGCGCCGCCGCTTCCGCGCAGGACAAGATCGAGCTCAAGGCGAGCACCTTCGTGCCGCCGACGCATTGGTTCCTGACCGACGCTTACACGCCCTGGGCGGCCGAAATCGAGAAACGAACCGGCGGCAAGGTGACGGTGCGCAGCTTCGCCGGCAACTCGCCTTTCGGCAATGTCGCCAATCAGGCCGATCAAGTCGCCGCCGGCGTCACCGATATCGCCTGGGGCCTGAACGGCGTTCCCGCCGGGCGCTATCCGCGCACGCGGATCATGGAAATGCCGCTCGTCGCCGCCAATGCCAAGGCCGCGACGCGCACCATGTGGTCGATGCGCGAGACGCACCTCGCCGACGACTACAAGGGCTTCAAGCTGCTCAATCTCAATTGCGGCAACGGCCTCGGCTTCGGCTTGCGCGACAAGACGGCGACGAAGCTCGACGATCTCAAAGGCCTGCGCATCCGCTCGCCCAACAGCCAGATCCAGGCCGTTCTACAATTCATCGGCGCCACGCCGGTCACCATGGGGCCGGGCCAGGTTTACGAAAGCCTCGAGAAAGGCACGCTCGACGGCGTGACCTCGGGCTATGACGGCGTGCGCGGCTTCAGGCTCGAAAACGTTATCAAGAACTACTACTTCGCGCAAATTTCGGTGACGTGTTTCCACGTCGTCATGAACGAAAAGAAATTTCAAAGCCTGCCCGAGGACGCGCGCAAGGCGATCGACGAAACCACCGCAGCGTGGCAGAACAGCTTTCCGGTCGAATGGGACAAGGCCGACGAACTGGCGCGCCAATCGGCCAAGGCCAAGGGCGTGGTCGAAACCAATGCCAGCGACGCCGATCGCGCCCAGTGGCGCGTCCGGCTCAAGCCGGTGATCGAGGCGCAGCTCGCCGAAATCGAAAAGGCCGGCGTCGCCAATGCGCGGGCGATCTACGACGAGATGCTGAAACGCGCGGCCGAGTTCGCGAAGTAATCCCGAAGCGTCACGCTGCGCGCGCCAGCAAGCGCTGGGCGAGCAGGTAACCCGAGCCGCCATGGACGCCGCCGCCGGGCCAGGTTGCGGCGCCCACCATGTAGAGGCCGCGGATCGGCATCGCATAGCGCGACCAGCCGCGAAGCGGCCGGCGCCAATAATTCTGGTCGAGATGGTGGCTGCCCGAGACGCAGTCGCCTGCGACCAGATTGGCGTTGTCGCGCGCGATCTCGACCGGCGTCACGACATGCCTGGCGAGCAGGGCTTGCCGCACATTGGGCGCGTGCTCGGCGAGCAGATCGAGCAGCCGGTCGGCATAGGCTTCGGCGGCGCCGGGCCAATCGCGCGCCGCAATGGTGCCCGCGGCATCGCCCTTGATCGCGAACGGCACGGTGCGGACATGGATGCGCGCAATGTGCCGGCCGGGCGGCGCGCGGGACGGATCGACCGGCGTCGTTTGGCTGACGACGAGCAGCGGCCGCGCCGGCAGCAGGCCCGCCAAACTATCGGCGTGCGTGCGCTCGATCTCGTCGGTTGTGGCGCAAAGATGCACGTAATTGAATTCGGCCAAATCCGCTGCCGCGCGCCATTCGAGCTTGCGATCCAGCGCAAGATGCACCACGAAGGTCGCCGGCCCGTAACGATAGCGCGATGCGCGCCGCAAAAAACGCGCGGGCCAATGCTCCTCGCGCACGAGACCGCCAAACAGACTATGCGGCGACACGCCGGCGATCACGGCGCGCCGGGCGCGGACCGTTTCGCCGCCGGCTAGCTCGACGCCGATCGCCCGGCCCTGCTCGACGACAATGCGCGTCGCCGCGGCGCCGGTTCGAACGACGCCGCCCGAAATCTCCAACACCGTTCGCATGGCCTGCACAATGCGCCCGGCGCCGCCCTCGGCCACGTATAATCCGCGCATGTGCCCGGACAGGCCGGCAACGAAGGCAAACACGGCGCCGCCTGCCACGTCGGGCCCATAGTCCATGTGATAGGCCCAGGGCACCAGCAGGCCTTTCGATTCCGGGGTGCGGAACAGGCGATCGGCGAAAGCGCGCGGCGTGGCGCGCAAGATGCGCCACAGCGCCAGCGCGTCGCCGGGGCCGGCGCTGAGGATGCGCGCCGCCTGGCGCAGCGCGGCGCCCGAGGGCAAGGCGGTGAAGAACAGCGGCAGGACATGCGGCGCCGTGCGCGCGAACAGGCCCACGATCGCGCGCCAGCCGGCCAGATCTTCGCTCGAATGGGCGGCGATCTCGCGCTCGGTTCGCTCGCGATCGGCGTATACGCGCAGCGCCCGCCCGCCGGAATAGGCGCTGGCGTAGGGATAGGGGTTGGTCAGGAATTTCAGCCCGGCCCGGTCGAAGTCCGGCTTGAAATCTCTATGGACCGGAGAGGCGGCAAACATCCCGACATTCGTCGCAAAGAGATCGTGCGTGAAGCCCGGCAAGGTGACTTCGGCGCTGCGGACGGCGCCGCCGATCTCGCGCGCCTGCTCGACGACAAGAACCCGCCATCCGACCCTGGCAAGATAGAGCGCCGTCGCCAGTGCATTGTGCCCCGACCCGATGACGATCGCGTCGTAGTCGGCCATCGCTTCCCGGCTGGGCCGCCGTTCAGCGCAGCGAGAGCTTCACGTCGATCGCGTCTTCGCGCAGCTTGCGGCCCTCGATTTTTTCGAGGAAGCGGATGAAGCGGTATTTGTTGTCGGTTTCCTCGAGCCGCGCGTAAGCCAGCGTCGAATCGCCCTCGGATAGCTTCGTCATGGCGACGATGAAATGCGGCCCGTCGCTGGCGAAGGCGCGGCGCACCGCCTTTTCGAACGCCTCCTCGCTATCGACGCGCTGCACGCTCTTGATCCCGAGCCCGGCCGCGACATTGCCGAGATCGGCGTTGAACGCCGTCGCTGTGCGGATCTTGCCCGAGGCCTCGTAAACTTTGTTGTCGAACACGATGTGAATGAGGTTTTTCGGCTGCATCTGCCCGACGGTGGCAACGCCGTTCATGTTCATCAGCACGGCGCCGTCGCCGTCGAGGACGACGACCTTATGGCGCGGCAACGCCAGCGCCACGCCGAGACCGACCGAAGAGCCGCTGCCCAATGTCTTGAGGGCGAAATTTCCGTCGCTCGGACGCAGCGCGTCCCACTCGACCCAGCAGCCGCCCACGGTCACGAGGACGGGCACGTTCTCGAACAGGTCGAGCACGCGCTTCAAGGCATTGACGCGGTTCAGCATGGCTTAAAGCACCGATTTGTGCACAAGGACGGCGACGGGCTTCTTGAAATTATAGGCCTGGACCAGCGCGCCGCCGATCGTCTCCTTGGCCTTGGCCATGTCGTCGAGCAAATAGTGCTTGATGCCGAGCGCCTCCAGCACCGGCTCGGTAACCTGGCCCAGCTTGGGGAACGCCATGTCGCCGCGCGCGCCGGCATAGAGGATCAGCAGCAGCATCGGAATTTCGAATTGCAGCGCCGTCGTCGTGAGGCCGTTGCAGGAATTGAGAAAGCCGGCATTCTGCATGAGCAGGACGCAGCGCTTGCCGGCGAGATAGCCGCCGGCGCAAACGCCGACGCCCTCCTCCTCGCGCGTCAGCGGCACATGGATGAGATCGTTGCTCGCCTCGATCGCCTCGACGACGTTGACGAGGCTGCCATCGGGCAGCGAGGCGATCATGTTGATCCCGGCGCCGCGCAGGGCGGCGAGCAGCTTGTTGGCGTTTTCGGCCGACGGCATTCGTTTTGTCCCCCGGAACTAGGCGGCGATACCCGCCTTGGCGTAATCGAACGAAATCGGCGTCACGCGGCCCTGGCGCAGTTCGGCCAGGCGCGCTGGCGCCACCGGATTGCCGAACTGCGAATTGCGCATGTCGAAGCGGGCGCGCATCTGCTCGACCGAGAGTTCGGTCAAGGTCCGCCAATCGCCCGGCGCTGATATTCTCGCGGTCGAGGCCGATAATGCCCTTCAGCATATGGCCGAACTCGTCGTCGTAGACGAGATTGCACGCCTTCGCGATGGCGGCGTCGGCCGGCGTCTTGCCCGCGAGCTTGGCGCCTTCGGTGAACAGCGCGCAGTAGCCGCCCTCGGTCAGGCGGCAGGCGCGCATGCCGATGGCGCCGTGCTTGCGGCGATGCGCGCTGCGCAAATCGCCGAGCGCGTCGTTTTCCGGCCAGCTCGGCATGTCGCGCAGCATCATTGGATTGAGGCGCGGCTTGCCCGCGCCGTTGATCGCGTCGTAGGCGTCGGCGAAGGCGCAGTAATGCGCGAATTCGGCGTGCAGGCCTTCGGTGAGGTCGAGAATTTCGTAGCGGTCGATGCCCTGGTCGATCGTCTCGGCGACCGACAGCAGCTTCTTGAGCGTGCCGATGAAGAGGCCGGGATTTTCGTCGTCGAAGCCGTCCCAGAATTCCTTGCGCGCCTGGCGCGCGAGCCAGAGCAGGTCGCTTTCGCGCGTGCGCTTCGGCGATTGGAAGTAAGCGCGGACGATCTCCGCCTCGCCCGCCCAATAGGGCGACAGCGCCGCGATCAGACCCTCGAGACTCGTGCTCAGCTTCGTCATGTCGTCTCCCTCAATTCAGCGGCGACAAACTTAGGGACAATTGCAACGGCGGTCGAGTTGCCTGAACGCGCGGAATATCCTAACGGAATGTCGGATCGATCTCGACGTCGAGCAGATAGGGCTTGCCGGCCGCCAAGGCCGCCGGCAGCCGGCCGCGCACCGCGTCGAGCGTCGTCACGCGCTCCGCCGCGACGCCGAGCGAGCCGGCGAGCGCCACGAAATCGATCGGCGGATCGGTCAAGTCCATGGCCACATAGTGCCCGGTCTGCGCCGAGTGGCCGCGCAGCGCGTCGGTGCGCTGCTTCAGAATCCGGTAGGAGCGATTGTTGAGGATGACATAGACGACGGCGATCCGGTCATGCGCCGCCGTCCACAGCGCCTGGATGTTGTACATCGCGCTGCCGTCGCCGATCAGGCCGACCACGGGCCGCGACGGATGGGCGAGCTTGATGCCGAGCGCCGCCGGCATGCCCCAGCCGATCCCGCCGCCGCGCATGCCATAGAAACTTTGCGGATCGTCGCTTTTCATGAAATGCCGGATGCCCGTGCTCGACGACAGCGATTCGTCGACGACGATGGCCTCCGTGGGCAGCATCTCGCCGATCGCCTGCAGCAAGGCGAGCGGGCGGATCGGCAGCTTGCCGGCTTCGGCGCGCGCCTTGGCATGGAGCGCCGCGCGTTCGCCGGCGATCGCTTTGCGCACCGCCAGGTCGCGCGCGCGCGCCGCCTCGCGCTGGGCGGGCGACAGCCGCGCCGCCGTTTCGCGCAGGATTTCCGGCAGCGCCGATTTCGGATCGGCGAGAATGGCGGCGCGGGCCGGATAGTTCTTGCCGATCTCCCACGGATCGGTGTCGAGATGGATCACGTCCATGCCGCCGGGCAGCGGTTCGACCTCGGACGGCAGCGACATGGTGAAGAGATCGCCGCCGATGCTGAACAGCAGATCGTATTGCGTCAGGGTTTCGCGCATGACGGCGGCGACCCGCGCCATCGCCCCGCGAAACAGCGGATGCGACGCCGGGAACGAGGCCGTGCTCGGAATGCCCTCGGCATAGACCGGCGCGCCGAGCAGCTCGGCGAGCTGGCGCACTTCGTCATGCGCGCGCGATTGGGCAACAGCGTCGCCGGCGATGATGACCGGGCGCTTGGCGGCGGCGAGCAGCGCGGCGGCGGCGGCGATCGACGCCGGATCGCCGCGCATGGTTTGGGAAATTCGCGTCGGCGCGCCGAGATCGATATCGGCCTCTTCTTTCAGCACATCGGCGGGCAGCGAGAGGAAGACCGGCCCGGTCGGCGGCGCCAGCGCGGTTTTCGCGGCGCGATGGACAAGGCGCGGCAAATCCGCCAACCGCTGCGCCTCGACCGCCCATTTGACGAAGGGTCGCGCCATCGCCGGCAGATCGCCCCACAGGATCGGCTCGCTCGCAGCGTAACTCAAATCCTGCTGCCCGGCGGTGACGAGGATCGGCGCGCCGGCCTTTTGCGCGTCGTAGAGCATGCCCATCGCGTTGCCGAGGCCGGGCGCCACGTGAACATTGACGGCGGCGAGCTTGCCCGATGCCTGGGCGTAGCCGTCGGCCATGGCCATCACGGCGCCCTCCTGCAGGCCGAGGATGTAGCGCGGCGTGCTCTCGACCGCGAGCGCGTCCATCAGCGGCAACTCGGTCGTGCCCGGATTGCCGAAGATGAAATCCACGCCTTCCTGCGCGCAACAGTTCGAGAAAGGCACGTCGTCCGGATATCACAGTCATCGGTTTTCCCCGCCCGCCGGGCCGCGCTCCCTACGACGAAGGCCGTGGCATTGCAATGACGATGCCGATTTCGGCCCGGCGCTTCAATTCACGTAGCCGCCGGGCGGACGCTGGACCGCGGGCGCGCGAAAGTCCATCATTCGGGCCGGACCTAAGGATACTGTAAGCAGCACCGATATGAAGCGGCGTGATTTCATGATCCTTGGCGGCGCGGCGACGGCGTGGCCCGCCATGGCCGGCGCCCAGGCGATGCCGGTTGTCGGCTGGATCAATTCCGGCTCGCCCGCGGCGTTCGCCCAGCTGACGGCCGCGTTCCGCCAGGGCCTCAGCGAAGGCGGTTTCGTCGAAGGCCGCAACGTTGCGATCGAGTATCGCTGGGCCGACGGACAATACGAACGGCTGCCGGACATGATCGCCGATCTCGCCCGACGCAAGGTGGCCGTCATCGCCGCCACCGGAGGTTCCAACGTCGCCGCCGCGGCTCATTCGGCCACCAAGTCGATCCCCATCGTTCTTGTGACCGGCGGCGATCCGGTTCGGATGGGACTTATCGCCAGCCTCGCGAGGCCGGGCGGGAACATTACCGGCGCCGGCAATTTTACCACCGAGCTCGATGCGAAACGATTCGAAGTCCTGCACTCCCTGCTTCCGAGCGTCGGTTCGATCGCCTTCCTGCGGAATCCGGAGCGGCAATTCGCGGACGAGCAGCGCCAGGCCGTCGAGGCTGCGGCGGCGCAGGCGCGAATAGGGCTGTTCGTCGTCGATGCCGCGACTCCGGCCGAAATCGACCGCGCGCTTGCAAGCATCGCGCAACGGCAGGCCGGCGCGCTCCTTGTTGGCGCCGACCCGTTCTTTTTCAGCCGGCGCGAGCAAATCGTCGCCCTCGCCGCGCACTTGCGCATCCCGGCGATCTACGAATGGCGCGATTTCGTGGCGCTTGGCGGCCTGATGAGCTACGGCTCGATCCTCGCCGACGCCTATCGCCAAGCCGGCCTTTACACCGCGCGGATACTGAAGGGCGCCAGGCCCGCCGACCTGCCCTTCGTCCGATCGACGCGCTTCGAAATGGTCGTCAACCTCAAGACGGCGAAGGCTTTGGGCCTTACGATTCCGCCCGCGATCCTGCTGCGCGCCGACGAGGTGATCGAATGATCGCCCGCGATCGAACGACCGCGCACGATCGAACGCGATCCAAGGCGCGCCGCTTGGTGGCGGCGGGCGTCGGCGCGCTTCTTCTCGCCGGCGGACCATGCGCGGCGCAGGACACGAAGGTGAAGTCCTACCGCATCGGCGTGCTTTCGCCCTCGGTCGTCTCGATGGAATTGACGCGCCGCGACACGTTGCCGGAGTTGGCGCGGCACGGCTTCGTCGAAGGCCGCAATTTGACGGTCGATTTCGGTCCGGCTGCCCTCGCCGAATTGCCCGCCCGGATGCGCGACCTGCTCGCGGCCAAGCCGGACGCGATCGTCGCCATCGGCGGCGATGCCTTGGCTACGGCCCAGGCCGCGACCCGCGCGGTGCCGATCGTGAGCTTCGGCCCCGATCCGGTTGCCATGGGATTCGCGCAAAGCCTGGCGCGGCCCGGCGGCAACGTGACCGGCATCGTCATTCTTGCCACCGAGCTCGACGGCAAGCGCTTGCAGCTCCTGCACGAGATGGTGCCGGCGGCGCGCCGCTTTGCGGCCCTGATGCGGCCGGCTTGGGCCAATCGCGAGGCGAGCGAGCGCGAGATGCGCGCCGTCGCCGGCACCTTGGGCATCACGCTGCGGATATTCGAGGCCGAGGGTGTTGCCACGTATCCGGCGGCATTCGCGGCGATGCGCGCCGCCGACATCGAAGCGCTCGCGGTCGTTGCCGATCCGATCTTGTATCGCGACACGGCCGAGATCGTGGCCGAGGCCCGTTCGGCGCGGCTGCCGACCATGTGCCAATGGGCGGAAATGGCGGCGGCGGGCTGCCTCCTGAGCTACGGCCCCAGCCTCGCCGCGTCGCGCCGGCGCGTCGGCGAATACACCGCCCAGATCCTCAAAGGCGCCAAGCCCGCCGATCTCCCGGTCGAGCAGCCGACCCGGTTCGAGCTGGTCCTCAACATGAAAGCGGCGAAGGCGCTCGGCGTCGCGATCCCGCCCTCAATCCTGGCCCGTGCCGATGAGGTGATCGAATGAACGCCCGTGATCGAAAGATAAGCGACGAACGAACGATGCGCCGTCGCGAATTCCTTGGCGGGAGTGCCGCCGTTTTCGGCGCAGCGGCGGCGCCCGCCCTCGCCCAGCCCGCGGCCAGGCTCACGGTCGGCTGGCTGACCGAGTCGGCGCATCCGTTCCTCGCCGTGTTTCGCCGCGCGCTCGAAGAGCGCGGCTATCGCGAGCCCGGCGACCCTCGCCATTCTCGAGCGTTATTCCGCCGGCGAGGACGGGCCGTTTCCCGGCGCTAATCGACGAGCTGGTCGCCGCCCGCTGCGACGTCCTCGCGGTTTCGGGATCGAGCGCCTTCGCCGCCGTCTATCGGCACAAGACGCGCATCCCGGTCGCTTTCGTGACCTCGCTCGGCTTTGCCGGCAGCGAGATCAACTATGCGCGGCCAGGTCGTAATTTCACCGGCATCGCGCTGCAATTCGATCAAGTCGCATCGAAATGGCCCGAGCTGCTCAAGACGGCGTTTCCGGCGATGAAACGCATCGGCATCGCGACCAACGAGGCGCCGTCGGTCGAGCTGCAGGTCGGCGCGGCGGCGGAAACGGCGCGCGCGCTCGGCATCGACCTCGTTCGCGTCCGCATGCGCCAGCCCGACGAGATCGCGCCGGCCCTGGCCAAGGCCAAGGCCGACGGCATCGAAGGGTTCATCGTCGCCTCGTCGCCATTTTTTGCCGCGGAGCGTCACGCCCTCGTCGCCGAGGCGGCGGCGCTGAAGCTGCCGGCCATCTATGAGCATCGGGCCTTCGTCGAGGCCGGCGGCCTCATGTCGTACGGCGCGAACCTCGCCGGGCCGTTCCGCCAGATGGCCGAGCTCGTCATCCGTATCCATCGCGGCGCCAAGCCGGGCGAGATTCCGATCGAGCAAGTCAGCCGGATCGAGCTCGTCGTCAACCTGCGAACCGCCAAGGCCCAAGGCATCGAGCTGCCGCCGGCGATTCTCCTGCGCGCGGACGAGGCCATCGAATGAAGAGAATTTTTCCCCGGCGCGCGTTTCTCTGCGGCGGAGCAGCGCTCGGCGCGGGCCTGCTGCCGGCGGCGGCGCGGGCCGAGCGGCACGGGAGGATGCCAGTCCTCGGCTATATCGCGATCGGCAAACGCGCGACGGTCGAGCAGTCGGCCTTCTACCGCGCCTTCCATGAGCGGCTCGCGGCGCTCGGCTGGGTGCCGGGGCGCACGATCGCGATCGAATATCGATTTGCCGAGGAGGAGCCGGCGCGTTTGCCCGCGCTCGCGCGCGAGCTCGTCGCCCGCAAGGTCGATGTCATTTTCGCCTCGCAGCGCCCGACCATCGGCCCGGTGCGCGACGCGACGCGCAGCATCCCGGCGGTCTTCATGTCGCTCGGCGATCCGGTGGCCGAGGGCTGGGTCGCGAGCCTCGCGCGGCCCGGCGGCAATCTGACCGGCGTCGCCGGCCAATCGCCCGATCTCGCCGGCAAGCGCATTCAGTTCCTGCGCGAGTTCGTCCCCGCGCTCAGCACGGTCGGCGTGCTGTGGAACTCGGCCAACAGCGCCGAGATCGTCGGCGTGCGCGCGATGCAGGCGGTCGGCCGCGCGCACGGCATTGCCGTCGAACTGGCGACGGTAACGGGGCCCGCCGAGCTGGCACAGGCCGTCGCCGCCATCGCCGGCGGACGTAGCCAGGGCCTCGTCGTGTTGCCCGATCCGACGCTGGTCGCCTATCGCGAGCTGCTCGTCCGCCTGGTCAACGAGCGGCGATTGCCCGCGATCTACATGGAATCGAGCTTCGTCGCCGCGGGCGGGCTCATGTCCTATTCGCCGAGCCTCTCGACCATGTTCCGCCGCGCCGCCGAATATGTCGACCGCATCCTGCGCGGCGCCAAGCCCGAGGACCTGCCGGTCGAGCAGCCGACCAAGTTCGAGCTCATCGTCAACCTCAAGACGGCCAAGGAGCTCGGCCTGACCGTCCCGCCGTCGATCCTGGCCCGTGCCGACGAGATTCTCGAATGACGCCGCCGGATTCCGGGATGGGCGTCGAGGCTCCGGCCCCCGCGCTGCGGCGGCCCAAAGGCAAGCTGCTGCGCAAATACGCTGCGCTCATGGTGCTGCTCGTCGGCGGCGCGCTCGTCGTCAACGGCGCGATCGAGATTTTCTACTCCTATCGCGAGAACCGCGCCGCGGTCGTCGCCGTGCAAAGCGAAAAAGTGCAAGGCGCCGCCGCGATCATCGAGCAATTCGTCAAGGAAATCGAAGGCCAGGTCGGTTGGACGACGCACACCACCGTGCTGCCCGGCGCCACCGGACTCGATCAGCGGCGCTTCGATTTTCTCCGCCTGCTGCGCCAGGCGCCGGCGGTGACCGAAGTGAGTTATCTCGACGCCGAAGGCCGCGAGCAACTCAAGGTCTCGCGCCTCGCCATGGACGTCGTCGGCAGCAATGCCGAGTTCGCGCGCGAGCCCAAATTCGCCGAAGCCAAGGCGAACAGGCGCTATCTCAGCCCGATCTATTTCCGCAAGGAATCCGAGCCCTATGTCACGCTGTCGATCGCCGGCAGCGGGCGCAATCCCGGCGTCACCGTCGCCGAGGTCAACCTGAAATTCATCTGGGACGTGGTCTCGCGCCTGAAGGTCGGCAAGGCCGGCGCCGCCTATGTCGTCGACCGCACCGGCCTCTTGATCGCGCACCCCGATATCGGCTTGGTGCTGCGCAAGACCGATCTTTCGACGTTGCCGCACGTCGCCGCGGCGCGGGCCGCGCGCGCCGAGCGCGCCGCTCCGGCCGATTTCTCGCCGGTCGCGCGCGACCGCACCGGCCGCGAAGTTCTCACCGCCTATGCCGCGATCGACCCGCTGGGCTGGCTCGTCTTCATCGATTTGCCGGTCTCGGAAGCCTTCGAGCCGCTCTACGATTCGATCCTGCGCAGCGGCATCGTGCTCGTCGTCGGCCTGATGTTCGCGGGCCTCGCCGGTTACTGGCTCGCGCGCCGCATGGTGGTGCCGATCCGCGCGCTCGAAACCGGCGCGGCACGCATGGGCAGCGGCGAGCTCAACTACCGCATCGACATCAAGACCGGCGATGAGGTCGAGGCGCTCGCCGACCGCTTCAACGAGATGGGCGCCCAGCTCAAGGAATCCTACGCCACGCTCGAACAAAAGGTCGAAACGCGCACGCAAGAGCTGAGCGAGTTGCTCGAATACCAAACCGCGATCACCGACGTGCTCAAGGTCATCAGCCGCTCGACCTTCGATCTCGATTCGGTTTTGCGCACGCTGGTCGATACCGCGACGCGTCTATGCCGCGCCGACCAGGCGCAAATCTACCGCGTGACGGACGGCGTCTATCGCTCGGTCACCATGTATGGCGTTCATAATTCCGAATACGCCAAGATCGAGCGCGACACGCCGATCGATCCGGATCGCGGGACCGTGGTCGGGCGCTGCGCCGTCGAAGGCCGCGCGGTCCAGATCGCCGACGCCTGGAGCGATCCGGAATACGCGAAGAAGGAAGATGCCCGCATCGGCAATGTCCGAACGATGATCGGCGTCCCCCTGAAGCGCGAGGACGAGATGATCGGCGTCATCGCGCTCGCGCGCAACGAGATTCGCCCGTTCAGCCCGCGCGAGATCGCGCTGGTCACGACCTTCGCCGACCAGGCCGTGATCGCGATCGAGAACGTCCGCCTGTTCGACGAAGTGCAGGCGCGGACGCAAGAGCTGGCGCGCTCGGTCGAGGAATTGCGCGTGCTCGGCGAGGTGAGCCGGGCGGTCAATTCGACGATCGACATGCCGACCGTGCTGACCACGATCGTCAGCCGGGCGGTGCAGCTGTGCGGCACGGAGGCCGGCACGATCTACGTTTACAGCAATTATCATCGCGCGTTCCGGGTGCGCGCGACCTATGGCACCAGCGCCGAGATCGACGACGATCTGCGCCGCGTCAAGATCGCCATGGGCGAGACCGCGATCGGCCAGGCCGCGGCGCGGCGCGAAACCGTGCAAATTGCCGATCTCGCCGCCGAGCCGCCCTCGCCCGTGCGCGACGTTCTGCTGCGCGCCGGTTTTCGCGCCTCGCTCATCGTGCCGCTGATGCGGCCCGGCGAGGTGATCGGCGCGCTCGTCATCCGGCGCAAGGAACCGGGGCTGTTCGCGCAAGAGACGGTCGATCTCCTGCAAACCTTCGCCGCTCAATCGGTCCTCGCCATCCAGAACGCGCGCCTGTTCAGCGAAATCGAGGAGAAGGGCCGCCAGCTCGAAATCGCCAGCCAGCACAAATCGCAGTTCCTGGCCAACATGAGCCACGAGCTGCGCACGCCGCTCAACGCCATCCTGGGCTACACCGAGCTGATCCAGGACGGCATCTACGGCGCGCCGTCGGAGAAGATCAGCGGCGTGCTGGCGCGCGTCCAATCGAACGGCAAGCATCTGCTCGGACTCATCAACGACGTGCTCGACCTGTCCAAGATCGAGGCCGGCCAGCTGACCCTGGCGCTCGAAGATTATTCGATGAAGGACATCGTCCACACCGTGATCAGCGCCACCGAGTCGCTGGCAGCGGAGAAGAAGCTGCCGCTCAAGGCGGTGCTGCCGGCCGAATCTGCCGCTCGGCCGCGGCGACGACGCGGCGGTTCACGCAGGTGCTGCTCAACCTGGTCGGCAACGCGATCAAGTTCACCGATACCGGCGAGATACGAATATCCGCCGCCGCGGCGAACGGCGCCTTTGCCCTCGCGGTGGCCGACACCGGTCCCGGCATTTCGCGCCGACCAGCAGGAGCGGATCTTCGAGGAGTTCCAGCAGGTGGACAATTCGAACACGCGCAAGAAGGGCGGCACCGGCCTCGGCCTCGCCATCGCCCGGCGCATCGTCGCGTTGCATGGCGGCCGCATCTGGGTCGATTCGGCCGTCGGCAAGGGCTCGACGTTCCACATCGCGCTGCCCATTCGCGTCGAAGAAAAGGCAATCGCACCATGACCAAGCGCATCCTGGTCATCGAGGACCAGGAAGACAATCGCGCGATCCTGCGCGATCTCTTATCCGCTGCCGGCTACGGCTATATCGAGGCGGTAACCGGCGAGGACGGCGTCGCCGCTGCCGCGCGCGAGAAGCCGGATCTCATCCTGATGGACATCCAGTTGCCGCAGATCGACGGCTACGAAGCGACGCGGCGCATCAAAGCGATCGCCGCGTTGAGCGCGATACCGATCATCGCCGTAACCTCCTACGCGCTGAGCGGCGACGAGGCCAAAGCGCGCGCCGCCGGCTGCGACGATTACGTCACCAAGCCCTACAGCCCGCGCGCGCTGCTCGCCAAGGTGCGCCACTTCGTGCCGCCGGAGAGCTAGGCTTGCGCAATCCGGCGCGCATCCTGATCGCCGACGACAACGAGGCGAATGTCGACATCCTGGCGACCCGGCTCGGCGCCCAGGGCTACGAAACCGTCGTCGCGCGCGACGGCGAGGAGGCGCTGGCCAAAGCGCGGGCCGATCTGCCGGATCTGATCCTGCTCGACATCATGATGCCCAAGATCGACGGCGTCGAAGTCTGCCGGCGCCTCAGGGCCGACGCCGCCCTGCCGTTCATGCCGATCATCCTGGTGACGGCGAAGGCCGATACCAAGGACGTGATCGCCGGCCTCGATGCCGGCGCCGACGAATATCTCACCAAGCCGATCGACCAGGCCGCGCTGGTGGCGCGCGTGCGCTCGATCCTGCGCACCAAGGCGCTGCACGACACGGTCGATGAGCAAAAGCGGCGCCTCGCGGCGCAAGCGGAGGAACTCGCCGCCTGGAACAAATCGCTCGAAGCGCGCGTCGCGGCGCAGGTCGGCGAACTCGAGCGCATCGGCCGGCTGCGGCGCTTCCTGCCGGCGCAAGTCGCCGACGCGATCGTGACCGAAGGCGAAGCCGGCGAAAAAATGCTCGCCAGCCACCGGCGCGAGATCACCGTCGTGTTCTGCGATCTGCGCGGCTTCACCGGCTTCGCCGAAACCGCCGAGCCCGAGGAAGTGATCGGCGTGCTCCGCGAGTATCACGCCGCGCTCGGGCCGGCGATCCAAAAGCACGAGGGCACGCTCGAACGCTTCATCGGCGACGGGCTGGTGGTCCTGTTCAACGACCCGGTGCCGTGCCCGGATCATTCGGCCCGCGCCGTGCGCATGGCGCTCGAGATGCGCGGGGCGGTGTCGGGCCTGATCGCGCGCTGGCAAAAGAAGGGCCACGATCTCGGCTTCGGCGTCGGCATCGCCGAAGGCTATGCCACGCTGGGCCGCGTCGGCTTCGAGGGACGCCACGACTACATGGCGGTGGGCACGGTGTGCAATCTCGGCGCGCGCCTGTGCGCCGCCGCCAAGCCCGGCGAAATCCTGGTCAGCGGCCGCGTCGCCGACGCCGTCGCGGCCACGACCGAACTGCGCGATTGCGGCACGCTGGCGCTCAAAGGCCTGGCGCGGCCGGTCGCCGTATCCGCGGTCGAACGGCCCAAAGCGTAGTCGGGCGCCGCCGCTTCAAACCAGGTCGCGCGGAATCTCCGATCGCCAATTGCGCGAAAAAACCCGCGCCTCGCCTTCGAAGGCGTCGAGCCGGGCGTGCAACTGAAAATGCGTCCGCGTCGACGTCATGACGGTGCTGGTGCGGGTTTCGATCGACCAATCGCCGCGCGACATGCCGACGATCCATGACACCTCGGCTCGCGCCGACAGCGGATCGTCCGGGCGAATGACATAGCGGTGATCCTGCCGGCCGCGGGTGACGAGGCCGATGCCGTCGAAACGCTTGGTTCCCTGATCGTCATGGGCCTCAACGGCGACTTCGTCGCGCCAGGCGTCGTAGATCACCTTCCGGCCCTCGGACGCGGGCACGAGCATCGTCACCGGGAGCGCGGGCGGCAACTGCGCCGGCGGCAGCGGCGCGAGCTCGGCATCGGACGCGCGCGGTTCGCGCACCGGCAGTTCGAGAAAGCTGGCGCCGGCATAGACCGTCAGCGTGACCGGCTCCGGCGACGGCCAAGCGATCGGCCAATAGCAGGTGGAGACCGCGACGCGAAGACGGTGGCCGGGCAGGAACGCCTGGCCCGCGTCGTTGAGCTGCACCCTGACGCGATAGCGGCGGCCCGGTTCCAGCGGCGTCGGGAATTCATGGCTCTCGCGATGCGTGAGATTGAGAAGGCCATAGGTCACGCGCGATACGGCGCCATCGGGCGCAATGACATTGAGGCGGACGGCGACCATGGCGATGGGCCGGTCGGCGGCAAGCTCGAGCTCGACCGCCGGAGCGCCCAAGATTTCGATGCGCCGTTCCAGCGGGTCGCTGTCGAAGACCAGCGATCCGGCGTCGTCCGCGCGCTGATCGGACGGCAGATCGGGGCCCGTGCCGTAGGCGCACCAGCGGCCGGAATAAAGGCCCACCGTCTGCGGCGAACGAACGGTCAACGCCGTTTCGCGGCCGGCCAGCGGCGCGATCGTGCCTTGGTTCAGATGATAGCGGCGGTGCTCGATGTGCGGCGACGGCCAGACTGCTTCGCCGATCCAGCGCCCCGGGATCGTCGCGTGATAGCTTTTCGGCGGCACGTAGTCCTGGATATAGGCGCGCAGCACCGGGCCGTGCATGATGCCGCTGTCGCTGCCGCCGAGCCATTGCTCCCACCACCGCGTCGCTTCCTGCAAGAAGCCGACCGCCGGACCCGGCGCCGCCATGTGCGGATATTTGTGCGCCCATTGCCCGATCCAGGCGCGTTGCGGCACGGCAAGGCCGCGCAACATGCGCGGAATCGCATTCTTGTAGCCATCGGCCCAGCCGCTGACGGAGAAGATCGGGCATTGGATCTGCGAGAAATCCTCGCACACCGAACCGTGCTTCCAGAAATCGTCGCGGCGCTGGTGGCGCAGCCATGTGTCGATCCACAGGCCGCTGCCGTCGAGGCGCTCATGCCACATGCCGCGCCATCCTTCGCCGGCGATGGCGGGATCGGGCGGCCGCGAATTGTGGGCGAACATCGTCGACGCCCACTTCAAGTTGTCGTTCAAGAGGCAGCCGCCCATGTGGTGGATGTCGTCGGCATAGCGATCGTCGGTCGAGCACGAGGTGATGATCGCCTTGAGCGCCGCCGGCTGGCGCGCCGCCACTTGCAGCGCGTTAAAGCCGCCCCAGGAATTGCCCATCATGCCCACGGCGCCCGTGCACCAAGGCTGGCGCGCGATCCACTCAATCGCTTCGATCGCGTCGTCCTGTTCGAGCTTCGAATATTCGTCGGTCAGCACGCCGCCGGATTCGCCGCTGCCGCGGATATCGACGCGCACGCTCGCGAAACCATGCGCGGCGAAATGCGGATGGACCAAGGCGTCGCGCTGCGCCGTGCCGTCGCGCTTGCGATAAGGCACGTATTCGAGGATGCCGGGCACCGGGCCTTTCTCGGCGTCGTCCGGCAGCCAAATCCGCGCCGCGAGCCGCGTGCCGTCCTTGAGCGGAATCCAAGCATTTTCGATTTCACGAACGGTCCTGAGCGAGCGGGACAAGATATGACATCTCCTTCGAACGCGGCGCCGCGCCGGCGCTTTACAAACCATCGGCGCCTTCCTAGCATCGCCGTCATCAGGCGCATTGCCGGCAGGGATTGCTGTGCTGCTGTATTTCATACAACGGCTCGCCCTCGGTGTCCTCATCATCGTGGCGGCGTTGACGCTGCTGTTCGCGGCGATTTTTTTCGTGCCTGGCGATCCGGCCTCGGTGGCCCTTGGGCCGCGCGCCACGCCCGAACTCGTCGCCGATTTCCGCCAGCGCATGGGCCTGGACCAGCCGTGGCCGCTGCAGATTGCCGCATTTTTCCTCAACATCGTCCGCGGCGACCTTGGCCGCGACGTGCTGACGAACCAGCCGGTGACCGAACTCGTGCTCGATCAATTGCCCGCCAGCCTCGCCTTGGCCGCCGCGAGCCTGGGCTGGGCCGTGCTGTTGGGCGTTCCGCTCGGCTGCTATTCGGCGCTCAATCGCAACACCTGGATCGACCGCGTCACCGGCATCGTCTCGGTCAGCGCGATCGCGATACCGTCGTTCGTGGTGGCGCTCTATGCCTTGCTGATTTTTGCCGTGGTGCTGCGCTGGTTCCCGGCGATCGGCGCCGGCCGGTCCGACGATATCGCCGAACAACTCTGGTATTTGGTGCTGCCCGCGTTCGCCGTCGGCCTCGGCTGGGTCGGTTTCCTGGCGCGCCTGGTGCGGGCATCGATGCTCGAGGTCCTGGGCGAGAACCACATCCGCACCGCCCGCGCCTTCGGCCTGCCCGAGCGCTGGATCGTCTATCGCTACGCCCTGAAACTCGCGATCCTGCCGACGATCTCGGTCATCGGCGTCGGCATGGGCCGCTTGCTTTCCGGCGCGGTTTTCGCCGAAATCGTCTTCGTCCGGCCGGGCGTGGGCAAGCTGGTTTACGACGCCGTGATTGCGCGCAATTATCCCGTCGTCCTGGGCACCGTTCTGGTCACGACGATTCTCTTCGTGCTGTGCACGATCGCGGCCGACCTGATCAACGCCGCGCTCGATCCGCGCGTGCGCGAAAAACTGCAGTCTTAAGCGTCAAGCAAAACCGCAAAGGGAGGACTCCATGGCACGCATGAATGTCGACCGCCGCCGCTTCCTGTCAACGACCGCAGCGGCAAGCGCCGCCGCCATTGCCGGCTGGCCGGGCCCGGCCTCGGCGCAAGCCGCGAAGACGCTCAAGGTCCGCTCCTATGTGGCGCCGCTCGTGCTCGACCCGATCCATACCTTATCGGCGCCGGAAGCCGACATCTTCGATTGCCTCTACCCGGGCTTGGTGTCCTACAAGCCGGGGAAGGAATGGGGCTGGGAACTCGATGCGGCAACGTCGGTCGAACAGGCCGACCCGACCCATATCAAGTTCACGCTCAAGAAAGATCTCGGTTGGACCGGCGGTTTCGGCGAAGTCACGGCCGAGGATGTGAAGTTTTCCTATGAGCGCATCGCCAATCCCGCCAACAAATCGCCCTACCGCACGGACTGGTCGGCGCTCGACAAGGTCGAATTGACCGGCAGCCACGCCGGCGTCATCGTCCTCAAGGAGCCGTTCATTCCGCTTTTCGCGTCGACCCTGCCCCGCGGCTCCGGGAACATCGTCTGCAAGAAAGCGGTCGAGAAGCTCGAAGGCCAGCGTTTCGGCCTCGTTCCGCCGGCGACCTTCGGGCCCTATCGCTGGAGGAAGCTCGATCCCAGCGTGCGCGTGACGATCGAACGCAACCCGGATTGGAAAGGCGCGCGCGCGCCCTTCGACGAAATCGAATTCCTCATGGTGCAGGACGCGAACTCGGCGGAAAACGCGTTCCGCGCCGGCGAGCTCGACGTGTGCCACGTGCCGATGACGGCGGTGGGGCGGCTGCAAAAGGCCATGCCCGCCAAGTCGAAACTGCAGATCTCGCCGTCGCTCGCCTATTGGTGGCTCGGCATGCAGATGGAGGAAGGCATCTTCGCCGACAAACGCGTCCGCCAAGCCGTGCAATACGCCGTCGATGTGCAAGCCGTGCTCGACGGCGCGTTTTTCGGCGTCGCCGAGCGCGCCACCGGCATCATCGCCCCCGGCATGATCGGCCATCGCCCGGCGAACAAGATCGCCAAGCCCGATCTCGACCGCGCCCGCAAGCTGCTGGCCGAGGCCGGACACCCGCGCGGCTTCAAAGCCGAAATCGGCGTGCGCAATTCGGCCGAGTTCATCAACGCGGCCCAGGTCGTCGCCGCCAGCCTCGCCAAAATCGGCATCGAGGCGCAGGTCGTGCCCTTCGATCAGGGCGTGCAGAAGGCGATGGCCTCCGGCAAGGCGGGCGAATGGAAGAAGATGCAGCTCCAGATCACGCGCTTCTCCATGGCGCCCGACCCAAGCTGGGCATCGGTCTGGTTCACCAAGGAGCAGATCGGCGAGTGGAATTGGGAGCGCTTCCCGGATCCCGAATACAACGCGCTGCACAAGGCGGCGCTGAGCGAGCAGGACGCCAGGAAGCGGCACGACTTGTACGTTCGCATGCAGGACATCATGGAGGAGTCCGGCGCCTATGTGTTCCTGACGCACGGCGTCAACCCGATCCTCTATCGCGATCACCTGGTTCCGGCATTTTCGCCGGACGGCAACCGCATCTTCGCCGCGAAGTTCCGGACGGTTTGACGTTGTCCGACCGACCAAGGGCCGGGCCGGGCGCGCGACGCGCCCGCCCGGCCGGATTGCACGATGGCGCCGATCGCGACCGCAATAGCTGACGACGCCGGCGCGCCGCGATGGCTCGTTTGGAAACGCGTGTTCCGCGATCCGCTGGCGCTGACCGGCTTGCTCCTGGTGGGCCTGATCGTCGCCGGCGCCTTGCTCGCCGATGTCCTCGCCGCCTACGGCCCGACCCAACTCAATATTCGCGAGCGGATGGAGGGGCCGAGCCTCAGGCACTTGCTGGGAACCGATCATCTCGGACGCGATTTGCTCGCCCGCGTTCTGCATGGCGGGCGCATCGCGCTCGTCGTGTCGCTCGCCGCCGTTTCCGCGTCGCTGGCGATCGGCGTTGCGCTCGGCATGCTGGCCGGGTTCGGGCCGCGTTGGCTCGACAACATCCTCATCCTCGTTGTTCGACGCCGTGCGCTCATTTCCGACCATCATGCTGGCGCTCGCCATGGTCGTTCTGCTCGGCCCGAGCCTGGAGACAGTCATCGTCATCGTCGTCTTGACCTCGATCCCGGTCTATGGCCGCGTCGTGCGGACGCAGACCATGTCGCTCAAGACCAGCGAATTCGTCTTGGCGGAGCGCTCGCTCGGCGCCGGCCCGCTGCGCATTCTCGCGCACCATATTCTGCCCAATGTGATCGGGCCGGTGCTCATCCTCGGCTGCATGGAGGTGCCCGTCGTCATCACGATCGAAGCCGGGTTGAGCTTCCTCGGCCTCGGCGTTCGCCCGCCGACGCCGAGCTGGGGCAGCATCCTCAACGACGGCTATTCCTTCATTCGCGACACGCCATGGCCGATCGTCGCCGGCGGCGTTCCGATCATCCTCATCACCCTGGGCTTCACCTTTCTGGGCGAGGCGCTGCGGGACATTTTCGATCCGCGGCTGCAGCGCGAATGAGCGGCGGCGCGGTCCTCGAGATCAAGGATCTCAGCGTCAACTTCGCGACGCCGCGCGGGCCGGTCCGCGCCTTGCGCCGGATCGACCTGACGGTGCCGCGCGACCGCGTCGTCGGCATTGTCGGCGAGAGCGGCTGCGGCAAGTCCACGCTCATCATGTCGGTGCTGCGCCTGCTCGCGCCCAACGCCGAAATCGCCGGCGGCGACATCGTGCTCGAAGGCGAGAGCACGCGCGCCATGCCGGAGGCGCGGCTGCGCGCGATCCGCGGGCGGCGCGCCGCGATGATTTTCCAAGACCCGATGAGCTCGCTCAATCCCGTGATGTCGATCGCGACGCAAATGATCGACATCCAGCATCGCGAGAAAATTTCGGCCGGCGACAAGCGCCGCGCCGCGATCGACATGCTCCGCCGCGTCGGCATTCCCGACCCGCAGATCCGCATCGACGGCTATCCGCACCAATTTTCGGGCGGCATGCGCCAGCGGGTCGCGATCGCGATGGCGCTGCTGATGAACCCGGCCTTGCTCATGGCCGACGAGCCGACGACGGCGCTCGACGTGACGCTCGAAGCGCAGATCGTCCACTTGCTGCGCGACATCAAGCGCGAATTCCGCGGCTCGATCCTGTTCGTTTCGCACAATCTCGGATTGATCGCGGAATTGTGCGACGAAGTGGTCGTCATGTATGCCGGCGAGATCGTCGAGCATGGCGACGTGCGGCAGATATTCCGCACGCCGCGGCATCCTTACACGCGCCTGCTGCTCGAATGCGACCCGGCGCGGATTGCGCGGGCGACGCGCCTCTTGCCGACGATCGCCGGCAGCCTGCCGGATCTGGCGCGGCTGCCGCCCGGCTGCATTTTCGCGCCGCGCTGCCCGGACGCCGTTGCGCGCTGCGCCGCCGACGCGCCCGAATTCGTCGCCGTGGCGCCGGGCCACACCGCCCGCTGCTCGCGGCTCGGCAATGGCTGAACCGGCGCCGCTCCTGCGAGTGGAGGGCATCGGCGTGCGGTTTCGCGCGCTGAGCTGGCTCGGCGCCTTGGCGAGACGCGTCGCCGATCCGCACGTGCATGCCGTCATCGGCGCGACCTTCGCCGTCCGCCGCGCCGAAACACTGGGCATCGTCGGCGAAAGCGGATCGGGCAAGACATCGCTGGTCCGGGCCGTCACCGGGCTCGTCCCGATGCACACCGGCAACGCCTGGTTCGAGGGCCGCTCGATCCTCGATCGTTCGGCGGCCAGCCGGCGCGTGCTGCGCCGGCAGGTCGGCATGATGTTTCAGGATCCGGTTGCGAGCTTGTCGCCGCGCAAGACGGTGCGCAGCCTGATCCTCGAGCCGTTCCGCATTCACCGCGAAATCCGGCCGGCGAGCCACGGCTCGGCGAGCCACGGCTCGGCGAGCCAGGCACGGCTCGATCTCGAACGCGAAGCGCGCGCGCTGATGGCCATGGTCGGCTTGCCCGACGGCTTGCTCGGCGCCTATCCCCACCAACTCTCGGGCGGCCAGGCGCGCCGCGTCGGCATGGCGCGCGCCCTGGCGCTGCGGCCCAAGCTCATCATCGCCGACGAACCGACCGCCGGGCTCGATGTTTCGGTCCAAGGCGACGTTCTCAATCTGATGAACGAGCTCCAGGCCAAGCTCGGCTTGAGCTACATCGTGGTGACGCACAATCTGCCGGTGATCCGCCACGCCAGCGAGCGCCTCGCCGTGATGTATCTCGGCCGCTTCGTCGAACTAGGTCCGACGGCGGATTTGTTCGCGCGGCCGTTGCATCCTTACACGCTGGCACTGATGAACGCGGTGCCGCAACCCGATCCCGACCGGCGGCGCGCCGGTGGCGTGCTCAAAGGCGAGGTTCCCTCGCTGCTCAACCGCCCCAAGGGCTGCGAATTCCATCCGCGCTGCCCGCTGGTTCGCGACCGCTGCCGCGGCGACGCGCCGGCCCTGCGCGAAATCGCGCCCGGCCGAAGCGTCGCCTGCCACTTTCCGATCGATTGAGGCCGGCGCCGCGCCGCTTTACCCGCGCTGCCGCCCGCCATTGGCGTCGAACAGCGGCGTCAGGCTCACCGTCGCCGGGCACGCCTTGCCGAAAATCAGAATCGCCAGCCGCTCGCCGTCCTTGGCGTGTTCGCTCGCGACATAGGCCATGGCCATGCTCTTGCCGGCCCAGTGCGCGTAGCCGCCGGAGGTGACCTGGCCGACGGCGGCGTCGCCCTTGAGCACGCTTTCGTAGCCGACGACCTCGACCTCAGTCTCGACGATCAGCGGCACGAGCTTTTTCTTCGGCGCGGCCGCGCGGTCGGCGAGCGCCGCCGCCTTGCCGATGAAGTCCGCCTTGTCGTAGGCGACGAAGCGGTCGAGGCCCGATTCCATCGGCGTGTAATCCGGACGGAATTCGCGGAAGAAGGCGCCATAGGCCTTTTCCAAGCGCAGCGACATGAGCGCGCGATTGCCGAAATGGCGCAGCCCCATGTCGCGCCCCGCCTCAAGCAAAGCTTCGTAAAGCGTCACCTGATAGTCGGGCGTGACCCAGATTTCGTAGCCCAGGTCGCCCGTGTAACTTGCGCGCAGCACGATCGCCGGCGCCAGGCCGACGCTCATCTCGCGCGCCGCGAAGAATTTGAATGCCTCGTTCGACACATCTTCGAACACGAGGCGCTGCAGCAGCGCGCGCGCTTGCGGCCCGGCGATCATGAAGCCGGTGAGCGCGTGCGGCAGCGGACGAATGAAGGTTCCCGCGGGCGGCGGATGCTGCTCGAACCAGCGCATGTGATAGATCTCGGCGACGCCCGAGCCGATCATCAGGAAGCGGTCCGGCGCCAGGCGCGCCACCGAAAAATCGCCGATCACGGTGCCGCGCGGATTGAGCATCGGCGCCAGCACCATGCGGCCGGGCTTGGGCATTTTGTTGGCCAGCACGCGATTGAGCCAGGCCTCGGCATCCGGGCCCACGACTTCGTATTTGCCGAAGCCGGAAATTTCCATCAGCCCGACGCCGTTGCGCACCGCCAGGCATTCCTCGCGCACGATGGGAAAGGCGTTGGAGCGGCGATAGGTCGGGTTCTCCACCGGCTCCATGCCCTTGGGCGCGTACCACAGCGCCACTTCGAGCCCGAAATTGGCGCCGAACACGGCGCCCGCGCTCTTGAGCCGGTCGTAGACCGGCGTGCGCCGCAACGGCCGCGCGGCGGGCAACTCTTCGTTGGGATAGGCGATGCGGAAGCGGCGGGCGTAGTTCTCCGGCACCTTGGTCAAGGTGTAGCGATGCGTCGCAAAGGCGCCGAAGCGCGCAACGTCCATCGCGAAAATGTCGGACCCCGGATCGCCCTCGACCATCCAGCGCGACAGGGCAAGGCCGACGCCGCCGCCCTGGGCGAAGCCCGCCATCACCGCGCAGGCCGACCAGTAGTTGCGCAACCCGCGCACCGGGCCGACCAGCGGATTGCCGTCGGGCGCGAAGGTGAACGGTCCGTTGACGACTTTGCGGATGCCGGCGCGGCCGACCGGCGGGAAATGCTTGAAGCCGATTTCGAGATGCGGCGCCAGACGGTCGAGATCGTCGGGCAGCAGCTGCATGGCGAAGTCCCACGGCGTCGTGTGCGGCGACCACACGCGGCAATCGCGCTCGTAGGTGCCGAGGAGAACGCCCTTGCCTTCCTGCCGCATGTAGATTTCGCCGGAATAGTCGGTCGTCGGCAGAATCTCCCGGCCGTGGGCGGCGATCTCGGGAATCTCCTCGGTCAGGACATACATGTGCTCCATGGCCAGCACCGGCAGTTCGATGCCCGCCATGCGCCCGACCTCGCGCGCCCACAGGCCGGCGGCGTTGACGACGTGCTCGGCGTGGACCGTGCCCTTGTTCGTGCTCACGTCCCAGGTTCCATCGGCGCGCTGCCGCAAGCCGGTGACCTGGGTGAAGCGATGGATTTCCGCGCCGGCTTTGCGCGCGGCGCCGGCATAGGCGTGGGTCACGCCGTTGGGATCGACATGGCCGCCGTCCTCGCGATGCAGCGCGCCGACGAAGCACGCGGGATCGAGCAGCGGATTGAACTTCGTCGCCTCTTTGGGCGTGATGAGATGGGTTTCCATGCCGAGATATTTGGCGCGCGAATGCATCAGCTTGAGATTGTCGAAAATCTCCTCGGTCGCGGCGACGACCATGTTGCCGGTGGCGTGAATGCCGCAGCTCTGGCCCGAGATGCGCTCGATCTCGCGATAGAGATCGATGGTGTATTTCTGCAGCCGCGAGACATTGGCGTCGGAATTGTAGGTGTGCACGCTCGCCGCCGCGTGCCAGGTCGAGCCCGAGGTCAGCTCGTGCTTCTCGAACAGCGCCACGTCGGTCCAGCCGAGCTTGGTCAGATGATAGAGCACGCTGGCGCCGACCACGCCGCCGCCGACCACGGCCACACGAATTTCAGTCTTCACGAAATTCTCCTGTTGCACGCCGCTGCACTAAAAATCGGTCTTCACGCCGCCTTCGGATTTGCGCCGGACGACGAAGGCGTTGAGTTCGTCGCCAATCGCGGCGTCGATCGGCGGCGGCGTATAGCGTTCCAGCGTCGCTTTCCACACCCGGTTCGCGGCGACCTCAGCGGTCGGCGCGCCGGCGTCGCGCCAATTCTCGAAATTGCGCCAGTCGGACAGGATCGGCGCGTAGAACGCGGTTTGATAGCGCGCCTGGGTATGCGCGGTGCCGAAATAATGGCCGCCGGGGCCGACCTCGCGCATGGCGTCGAGCGCCAGCGTCGCCTCGCTGACCTCGAGCGGATCGAGGAACTCGGCGACCATCTGCAGCAGATCGACATCGACGATGGTTTTCTCGAACGACGCGGTGAGCCCGCCCTCCATCCAGCCGGCCGAGTGCAAGATGAAATTGCCGCCGCCGTTGACCGCGCCCCACAGCGAGAACACGCTTTCCCACGCCGCCTGGGCATCGACCGCGTTGGCGGCGCACGTGTTCGAGGTGCGATAGGGAATATTATAGCGCCGCGCCAGCTGGCCGCCGACAATCTGCGCCTTCATATATTCCGGCGTGCCGAAGGCGGGCGCGCCGGTTTTCATGTCGACGTTCGAGGTGAAGCCGCCATAGGCGACGGGCGCGCCGGGGCGCACGATTTGCGTGAACGCGATGCCGGCCAGCGCCTCGGCGTTTTGCTGGGCGAGCGCGCCCGCGATCGTCACCGGCGCCATGGCGCCGGCAAGCGTGAACGGCGTCATGATGATGACCTGGCCGCGGCTGCTCATCTCGATAATGCCTTGCAGCATCGGCGCATCGAGCCGCAACGGAGACGAGGAGTTGATGACCGAGATCAGCGACGGCTCGCTGTCGAGCCGTGCCGCGGACACGCCGCGCGCGATGCGCACGATTTCAATAGCATCGCGGTTGCGGTCGCGCCCGAGCGAATAGGCGTGGAAGACCTTGTCGGTCAGCGTCGCCAGGTCGCGCAAGCATTCGAGATGGCGGATCGAGGCGTGCAGATCGACCGGCTCGACCGGATAGCCGCCGGTCATGTGAATGATGCTGAAGCTCTGGGCGAGCTTCACCAGGTTGCGGAAATCCTCCTGCGTGCCGGGCCGGCGGCCCTTGTCGAGATCGGAGCAATTCGGCGTGCTCCCGACTTGGGCGAAGATGATCCGATCGCCGCCGAAATGGAGATTGTGCGCCGGATTGCGCGCATGCAGCGTGAACTCGGCCGGCGCGGTCTTGATCCGCTCCAGGATCAGGCCGCGGTCGAAGCGCACGCGCTTGGAGCCCGGATCGACGGCGGCGCCCGCCGCCTTGAGCCGCGCGCGCGCCTCGTCGTTGAGGAAATCCATGCCGATCTCCTCGAGCACGGTCAGCGACGCATTGTGGATCGCCTCCAGTTCGTCGCGGCTGACGATCTCGACCGGCGGAAAGCGCCGGCGCGGCTGGCGAAACGGCTTTTGCCGGCCGCGCGCCTCGGCCGCGCGCTCGCCGCGCCCGCCGCGCCCGCCCCGGCGCTCGCGCCGTTCGGCGGACGGCGCGCCGCCTTGCGCTTCCGGATCGCTCATTCGCGCCTTCTCCCAATGTCGCGGCTCGAACTCTTTCGACATTGCGCGCGAAAATCAATCCGAACCATCATCGGGCGCCGCATGAAAATCACCGCGATCGAGATCACCCAGCACCAGCTCCCGCTCGATCCGCCGTTCCGCCCGAGCTGGTCGTCGCAGCCGCGCGCCAAGTTCGACGTCACGATCGTGCGCGTGCGCACCGATGCCGGCCTGGTCGGCATCGGTTCGGGCGACTATATGCTGGGCTTCGCCGGCCACGAGCATTTGTTCATCGGCCAGGACCCGCTGCGCCTGGAGCGGCACAATCGCGTCATCGACCACATCTCGTTCCATTACGGGCGCTGCTGGCCGCTCGATTTGGCGCTGTGGGATCTGGCGGGCAAGATCGCGGGCCAGCCGTGCTGGAAGCTGCTCGGCGGCTTGTCCGACCGCGCGCGCTGCTACGCGTCGAGCGGCACGCTGCGCGCCGGCCCGGCGCTCGCCGATCTCGCGGAGCGCGTCATCGCCAAGGGCTTCAAGGCGATGAAGGTGCGCTTCCGGCGCGGCGACTGGCGCGACGACGTGCGCGCCCTCGAAGCCGTGCGCGGGCGCGTCGGCGACAGGCTCGAACTCATGGTCGATTGCAACCAGGGCTGGCGATTTCCCTGGGACACTGTCGCGGCCTGGACGCTCAAGGACGCCGTCGCCATCGGCCGCGAACTCGACCGCCTCAAGGTCTATTGGATGGAGGAACCGCTGCATCGCGCCGACCGCGACGGCATGCGCAAGCTGCGCGACATGCTCGACGTTCGCATCGCGGGCGGCGAGCTCAACCGCGAAGTCTCCGAGTATCGCGACCTCATCGCCGGCGGCTGCCTCGACGTGGTGCAGCCCGACGTGGTTTCGGTCGGCGGCATCACCGGGCTGCAGAAGGTCGCGCACTTGGCCGCCGCGCACAACGTGATCTTCACGCCGCATTCCTGGGGCAACGGCATCGGCGTCATCGCCAACGCCCATCTTTATGCCGCGACCGGCGACGCCGGCTATTTCGAATTCCCCTGGGACCCGCCCGAGTGGAGCCTCGAGCGACGCGACTTCATCTTTCAGCGGCCCTTCGACGTCGACGGCAGCGGCGACCTCGTGCTCTCCGACAAACCCGGCCTCGGCTTCGATCTCGACGAAGCGCGCTTGAGCAAGACGCTGGTCGCGGGCGAGGTGATCCGGTCGAACAATTAGCCGTCATCCCGACCGGAGCGCGCGTTTGCGCGCGGAGTGGAGGGACCTCGCGCGGACAGGCGCAAACGCGCGTACCGGCACCACGCCAGTCCGCGCGAGGTCCCTCGACTTCGACCGCGCTTCGCGCGGCCTACGCTCGGGATGACGGGTCAATGTGAACCACCGCCGCAAACTCGATGTGACACGCAATCTTATGCGCGCCGAAGCGGCGGAGGGGCGGCGGGGTGGTGTCGCACACGGCGCCGAGCTTTTTCGGGCAGCGGCTGGCGAAGGGGCAGCCGGCGATGCGTTCGGTCGCGCTCGGCATGGCGCCGGTGAGCACGATTTCGGGCGCGCCGATATCGGGATCGGGGCGCGGCGCCGCCGCGAGCAAGGCCTGGGTATAGGGATGAAACGGCGGCGCGAAGACTTTTTCCGCCGGCCCGTATTCGACGACGCGGCCGAAATACATCACCGCCACCCAATCGGCCATGTGCCGGACGAGCGCCAGATCGTGGCTGATGAGAACCAGCGCCATCGCCGAGGTGTCGAGCAGCTCGGCGAGGAGATTGGCGATCGCCGCCTGCACCGAGACATCGAGCGCCGAGACCGGCTCGTCGGCGATGACGAGATCGGGATTGCCCGCCAGCGCGCGCGCGATCGCCACGCGCTGGCGCTGGCCGCCGGATAGCTGGTGCGGCTTGCTTTGCAGCACATCGGGCGGCAGCCGCACGCGCGCCAGCAAATGCACCGCCTCGGCCCGCGCCGCTTTCGACGAAAGCCCGCGCAGCACCTTGAGCGGGCGCAGCAAGGCATATTCGACGCTGTGGCTCGGATTGAGCGTGGCGTCGGGATTTTGGAACACCATCTGCACGCGCCGGCGCAGATCGCGCGAGCGGCGGTCGACGTCGGTGCCGGCGAGTTCGACATCGCCGAGCTTGATGCTGCCGCCGCTCGCCGGCGTCAGCCCGGCGACGACGCGCGCCAGGGTCGATTTGCCCGAGCCCGATTCGCCGACGATGGCAAGGGTTTGGTGCCGCCGCGCTTCGACGCTGGCATCGGTCAGCGCTTGGACCGACGGCGGCGCCTTGCTGCGCCAGCGCCGGGCAACTTCGTAATTCTTGCTCAGGCCCGCGACGCGCAGCACGCGCTCGCCGTCCTCGGCGCGAACCGGCAGTGCTGCGGGCGTTGCGGCGCTGTCCGCCGATCGCACGACATCGAGCCGCGCGCAGCGGACGCGGTGCTCGGCGCCCTCGCCCACCGCCGCGAGCGCCAGCGGACGTTCGGCGCAAGCCTTGCGCTCGGCATAGGCGCAGCGCGGGAAAAAGGCGCAGCCGGCGCGCGCGCGATCGGCGGCGGCCAAGGTGCCTTCGATCGGTTTGAGCTTGATGCCGACTTGAGTCGCATCGAGGCTGGGCAGCGCCGCGAGCAGCCCGCGCGTGTAGGGATGCGCCGGGTGTTTGAGCACGTCGCGCACCGAGCCGGTTTCCACCAGCCGGCCGGCGTAGAGCACGCCGACCCGGTCGCACAGGCGCGCAATCGTGCCGAGATTGTGGCTGATGAACAGGATCGCCGTGCCGAATTTCGCCCTGAGCTCGCGCACGAGTTCGAGGATCGCGGCTTCGATCGTAACATCGAGGCCCGTCGTCGGCTCGTCCATCACCAGCAGAGCGGGCTCGGCCATCAGCGCCATGGCGATGACGGCGCGCTGCTGCTGGCCGCCCGAAAGCTGATGCGGATAGCGCGCCATCATCGCCTCGGGATCGGCGAGGCGCACTTCCTTCAGCATGGCGACGGCCTTGGCCCGCGCCGCCGTCGCGGCTCGGCTCGCCGTGCAGCAGCGGCACTTCCATGAGCTGGCGGCCGATCGGCATCACCGGATTGAGGCTCGACATCGGGTCCTGATAGACCATGGCGACGCGCCGGCCGCGCATCCGCCGGATCTCCCCATCGCTCATCGCGGCAAGGTCGCGGCCCTCGAACCGGATGCGACCGGCGCTGACCTGCAGCCCGCGCTGCAGATAGCGCATCGCGGCCAGCGCCACCGTCGATTTGCCGCAACCCAACTCGCCGACCAGGCCGAAGGCTTCGCCCGGTTTCAGCGCGAAGGACACGTCGCTCAGGATCGGCTGCCGCCCGCGCCGGCCGCGCGCTTCGACCGACAGGCCTTCGAACGAAACCACGTCGGCGGATGCGGGCTCAGCCATCGACCTCGGCTTCCCGCAAGCCGGTGGCGAGGAAATTGAAGCCGATCACCAGCGTCGAGATCGCCAGCGCCGGGATCAGCGTCATGTGCGGGAACACATAGATGATGCCCGTAGCTTTCCTTGACCATGCCGCCCCAATCGGGATCGGGCGGCGGCAGGCCGACGCCGAGGAAGCCGAGCACGCCGATGGCGATCGTCGTGTAGCCGAGGCGCAGGAAGAAATCGACCAGCAGCGGCCCCTTCGCGTTGGGCAGGATTTCGACCAGCATGATGTAGAAAATGCCTTCGCCGCGCATGCGCGCCGCCGCCACGTAGTCGCGGTTTTTCACGTCGAGCGTCACGGCGCGCACGATCCGGGCGATGATCGGCGCGTTGGTCACGGCAATGACGACGACGATGTTGAAGGCCGAGGCGCCGAATTTCGCGATCACGATGAGGTAGAGGATGATTTTCGGGAACGCCAGCAGGATATCGCCCAGTCGCATGATGAAAGAATCGAGCCAGCCGCCGCGATAGCCGGCGAGCAGGCCGAGCAGCGTGCCCAGGATCAGCGCGAGAATGACGGCGGCCGGCACCACGGTGAGCACGGTGCGCGCGCCCCAGATCAGGCGCGAGAGGATGTCGCGCCCGAGCATGTCGACGCCGAGCCAGTGCGCTGCGCTGGGAAACGGATTGGCGATCTGCGCCGGATCGACCTTGTTGGGCGGAAACGGCGCGATCCACGGCGCCAGCAACGCCAGCACCGCCCAGAACAGGATGATCGAAGCGCCGATCGCGCCGATGCGCGAACGTCCCAGCGCCGAGACGAATTGCGCGAGCAGGGAACGGCGCGCGCCCGGCGCCGCGGTTTCGGCGCGCAGGGCCCGCGCTTCGAGGGCGATGTTGGGGCCGAGCTCGTTCATACGCTGATCCTCGGATCGAGGCGGCGATAGCCGAGATCGCCGAACAGCTGGGTCAGCATCGTGACCGTGACCGCGACCAGCGTTCCCGCCTCGATGATGGCGATGTCCTTGGCCAGCGCCGCTTCGAGCATCATGCGCCCGAAACCCGGATAGGCGAACAGGGTCTCGACGACGACGAGGCCGGACACGAGATAGTTGAGTTGCAGAAGAATCACGGTGAACGGCGTGATCAGCGCGTTGCGCGTCGCGTGCTTGACGACGACGGCGCGGAACGGCATGCCCTTCAAGGTGGCGGTGCGGATGAAGGGCTGGCGCATGACCTCGACCATCGATTGTCGGATCATGGCGATGAGATAGCCGGCGTCGTAGAGCGTGACGACGAGCACCGGCAGCACGAACTGGCTCCACACCGGCCAGCCGCCGCTATCGGTCAGCGGCGAGGTTCCCGGCAACAGGCCGAGCCAGACGACGAAGATCGCGAGCAGGAACACGCCCATGGCGAATTCGGGGATCGAGGCGTTGAGCGACGAGAAGATCGAGACCGCGCGATCGAGCGGGCTGCGCTCGCGCATGCCGGCGAGCACGCCGAACAGGATCGACACCGGCACGATGATGGCGAAGCATACCGCCGCCAGCAGCAGCGTGTTGCCGAGCCGGTCCCACATCACGTCGGCCACCGGCTGGCGATAGACGATCGAATTGCCGAAATCGCCGGTCAGCGCGGCGGCGAGCCATTCGACGTAGCGGATGACGACCGGCCGGTCGAGCCGCATCTCCTTGGTCAGCGTGTCGACCTGATCCTGCAGCGCGTAGGGGCCGAGAATTTTGCGCGCCACGTCGCCCGGCGACAGCTCGTTGAGCGCGAACACGAGCGCCGAGATGACGACGAGCGTCAACAGCATGTTGACGATCTGGCGAGCGAGATAGCGTGTCATGCCAACGGCCCCAAGGATTGACCGATGCTTGTGCGGTAGGGGCGCACCGCCGTGCGCCCTGTCGATGCCGGGCACCAGCCCCGGCAACTGGAAATTCCAGGGCGCACAGCGGTGCGCCCCTACGGTTGCGAAAACGAGCGGGCGGCCGAGATGGACTCCGCCGCCCGCTACGATCGATTCAGGAAACGCAATCGAGGCGCAACAACCCGCCGATCGTCACGCTTCGATCCACACATCCTTGGCCTCGATGTAGATCGAGGGATGGATCTTGTAGCCCTTGATCTTCTTATCGGTGTAGTTGAACACCGCGCGCCACACCGGGACCACGACGGGTCCGTCTTCGAGCATGATGCGCTCGATCTTGCCCATCACGGACTTGCGCTTAGCGAGATCGAGATAGCCCTCGGCCTCGGTGATCAGCTTGTCGAACTCGGCATTCGACCAGGCCGATTCGTTCCACGCCGCGCCGGTGCGGTAGGCGAGCGCCAGCACCATGGTGCCGAGCGGGCGATGCGCCCAGGTGGTGAAGCCGAACGGCACCTTGGTCCATACGTCCCAATATTGCGTCGACGGCATGACGTTGATCTTGACCCGGATGCCGGCCTCCTTCCATTGCTCGACCATGGTTTGCACGGCGAGCAACTCCCAATCCGGCGCCGGGCGGCAAGCGATCTCGGTGTCGATGCCGTTCGGATGGCCGGCGGCGGCGAGCAGCGCCTTGGCCTTGGCGACGTCGCGCTTCATGAAGCCGACATCGACATACTCCGGATGCGCCGGCGAGACGTGATGATGCTCGCCCGCCTTGCCGAGCCCGCGATGCGCCGCCTTGAGCACCGCTTCCGTATCGGTCGCGAAGCGCAGGGCCTGGCGCACGCGCTTGTCGTCGAACGGCTTGATCGGATGCACGCGCGCGACCGCCGTATAACCCGTATCGACGGCGTTGACCTGCATGTGCTGCAGGCGTTCGACCGCCGGCAGCGTCGCGATGGCGCCCTGATAGATCATGTCGACCTGTTTCGAGGCCAGCGCGCCGATCTGGGCCGCCGGATCTTCGCCGAGGTCGATGATCTCGAAGCGGTCGATATGCGCGCCGCCGCCCCAATGGCCGGATTTGCGCGCGGTGAACACGGCGCGCTTGCCGACATCGAGCTCGACCATCTCGAAGGCGCCGGTGCCGTTCGAGCCGACCTTGAACTCGCCGTTCTCGGCCGGATCCGTCATCAGCGCCGGATAGTGGAACAGCGCTTCGGGAACGGCGAGGAACGCCGATTTACCGTTGATCTTGATGGTGAAGTCGTCGACCTTCTGGATCGCGTTGGCATCCCACAGCCGGGTCGAGGTTTTCTTCTTCTGCGTCTTGGGATCGACTTCGTCGGTCTCGTAGGTGTCGAGGATGAAGCCGCGCAGCAGGCCCACGGTTGAGGAGCCGGTTTTGGCGTCGAGCAGGCGCTTCAGGTTCCACACCGCGTCGTCGGCGGTGAACTTCTTGCCCTTGCGCCAAGTCACGTCCTTGCGCAGCGCGAGCGTCCAGGTCTTGAGATCGGGCGTCGCCTCCCACTTTTCGACGAGCATCGGCCGCGTGACGTTGTCGATGCCGGTATAGGTGAGATAGTCGAGCACCTGGCGCGCGGCATTGGCGCCCTCGATCCACGAATAGGTGTGCGGGCTCTTCAAATCCTGCACGCGCATGCCGAGGCGCAGGATGCCGCCCTTTTTCGGCGTGCCCTGCGCCAGCGCCGGCGCCGGCAGGCCCGCCATGCCGTAGGCCAGCGGCGCGGCCACGCCGAGAAGCGTTGCGACGCGCAGGAATTCGCGGCGGCCGAGCTTGCCCTCGGCAAATTCCCGGCCCGCCATCTTGACGACTGGATGTTCGCGATCTGCCATGTCTAGCCTCCCATGCGTGATATTGTTTGGATCGCCGTTCGATGCCGAGACTAGTATGACGCGGCGCGGCGCCACAAGCTATGTTATGAAAGATTGCAGCGAACCCAGGCGGCGCCCCGAGACACCGATGCCCACGGAAATTCCCTTCGTCGATGCCGGCCCCTTTTTCGCGCCGCCCTCGCCGGCGCGCGATGCGGCGGATCGCGCGTTCTTCGCCGCCGCCTCGGGATCGGGCTTCGCGCTCGCCGGCGGGCTGCCGGCTTCGATTCCGTCGGGCGCCGCGGCGCGCGCGGGTTTGCTGCGGATTTTTTCCTTGCCCGAAAACGAAAAGCGGCGGCTGTGGCGGCGCAAATTCGATCCGGCGCAGGCCGCCGTCTATCGCGGCTTCTTCCCGCTGCAGAACGGCGGCACGACCTACAAGGAAGGCATCGACATGGGCCCGGATCTCGCCGATGCGCGCTGGCGGCCCGATCCCGCCGATCCGCTCACCGAGGCGACGCCGCTGCCCGGCGACGCGCTGCTGCCCGGCTGGCGCGAAGCCGCCGCCGATTACTATCGCGGCATGGCGCGGCTGGGTGCGGCGCTGATGCGCTCGCTCGCGCGCGGCCTGGGGCTGCCCGAAGCGTTCTTCGATGATGCCTTCACCGGCGGAATTTCGACCTTGCGCCTGATCCGCTATCCGGTGCGGCCCGCCAACTCCTTCGCCGGCGCCGATCTGGCCCAGGTCTTCGTCGAGCACCGGGGCGCGCGCCGGCACCTGATCGGCGGCGCCCATGTCGATTCGGGGTTCGTCACGCTGCTGGCGCAGGACGGCGTCGAGGGTTTGCAGGCGCGCGCGCGCGACGGCGCCTGGATCGACGTGCCGCCGCAAGAGGGCGCGCTCGCGGTCAATTTCGGCGGCGTGCTGGAACGCTGGACCGGCGGCATCGTCAAGGCGACCGAGCACCGCGTGATCGCGCCCGCGCGCGAGCGCTGCTCGATCCCGTTCTTCTTCGAGCCGCGCGTCGATGCCGTCATCCGCCCCTACCCCGGCGGCCCGGATTTCGCGCCCTTCACCTATGGCGATCATCTCTGGGCGGCGATGACGCGCTTCATCGAATTCCGCGGCCTCGACGACCTGCGCAAACCGCGCGGCGCGGTGCAAGCGGCGAAGGGGGGCGGCGTAAGGGATTGTGTTAAGTCGTCATCCCGACCGGAGCGCGCGTTTGCGCGCGGAGCGGCGGATCGCACAGCGATCCGCGGGACCTCGCGCGGACGGGCGTATTGCCGCCGCGCGCACACGTGCCAGTCCGACCGAGGTCCTTGTATCTGTTCGTGCGAGGCAAGATTGAGAGCAGGTGGGATGGCGGGCCGAAGCGACCGTTCGCGAGTGAGGCGTAGGCCCGCCATCCCACCTGCGGACGCGGTGTGCGTTGGTCGGATTGCGGGTAAAGTAAGGCCCGCGGTGGCGGGCGGGAGCCCGAAGGTCCCTGGGGCCAATAAGCCCGAAGTGGAGCGTGGCGCCCGCCGTTGTTCCTCAGAACCCGGACAGTCGCTTGGGCCGCCTGGCGAGCCCGGATTTGCAAGGATGGGTCATGGAACAGGAAATCTTTGTTGGCATCGATGTCGCGAAACGCGAATTGGTGGTGCACGTCCGACCGCGGGGCGAGACCTTTTCCGTCACGCGCGACAGCGCCGGTTTGGTCGAGCTGGTCGAGCGGTTGCGTCGATTGCAGCGCGGTTGATTGTGCTCGAAGCCACCGGCGGGTACGAGCAGGTTGTGGCCGCGGCGATCGCCGCCGAGGCATTGCCCTTGGCGGTGGTCAATCCGCGCCAGATCCGCGATTTTGCGCGCGCCAGCGGCCGCGCGGCCAAAACCGACCGGCTTGACGCCGAGGTCATCGCGCACTTCGCCGACGTCATTCGGCCGGAGCCGCGCGCGTTGCCCGACGCGGCGCGCCGCGCCTTCGCCGAGCTTGTCGCCCGGCGGCGGCAGCTGATCGAGATCATCGTCGCCGAGAACAACCGGATGGAGCACTTGAGCCAGCCGCGTTTGATCCGCGGCGCGCAGCGCATCCAGGCCGCGTTGCAAAAGGAAGTCACCGAGCTCGAACGCGAGCTCGACGACACGATGCGCAACTCGCCGCTGTGGCGCGCCAACGAAGACCTGCTGACATCCGTCCCCGGCGTCGGCGACAAGACCGCGCGGGTCTTGATCGCCGAACTCCCCGAGCTTGGCACGCTCACGCGGCGCCAGATCGCGCATCTGGCGGGGCTCGCGCCCATCAGCCGCGACAGCGGCACTTTCCGCGGCAAACGTATGATCGGCGGCGGTCGCAAGTCGGTTCGCAACGCGATCTATATGGCAACATTGGTTGGCAGCGTTCACAACACGGTCATCCGCGATTACTACCGCCGGCTCGTCGCCGCCGGCAAAGCCAAGAAACTCGCCCTCATCGCCGCCGCACGCAAACTCCTAACGATCCTCAACGCCATTGTACGAGATCAACGGCCATGGCAAAGCGCTTGACAACCAAGACAGTCGCTCCACTTCGCGCCTTCGGCGCTCCGGTCGGGATGACGATTTTATTGAACCGGTTTCAAATGTTAGACTCGCTCCGCCGGACCGAATAAACACCATCGAACCTCGGGAGACTCAAGAATGAAATCGCATGTTCGCGTCGCCGTTGTCGGCGGCGGCGTTGTCGGCTGCAGCGTGCTCTATCACCTGGCGAAAGCCGGCTGGAAAGACATCGTGCTGATCGAGCGCCTGGAGCTGACCTCGGGCTCGTCGTGGCACGCGGCGGGCGGCTTTCATACGCTGAACGGCGACCCCAACGTCGCCAAGCTGCAAAGCTACACGGTCGGGCTCTACAAGGAGATCGAGGCGCTGTCGGGCCAATCCTGCGGCATTCATTACACCGGCGGCTTGATGCTCGCCGGCACGCCGGAGCGCCTGGATTTTCTCAAGGTCGCCCACGCCAAGGGGCGCTATCTCGGCATGAACACCGAACTCGTCAGCCCGGCCGAGGCCAAGCGACTGCTGCCGCTGATCGACGACAAGCACTTCATCGGCGCGCTGTACGATCCGCTCGAAGGCCATCTCGATCCCTCGGGCACGACGCACGCCTATGCCGGCGCCGCGCGCAAGCTGGGCGCGGAAATCTATCGCCAGACCCGCGTCGTCGAACTGAACGCGCGCGCCGACGGCGGCTGGGACGTCGTCACCGACAAGGGCACGATCGTGGCCGAGCACGTCGTCAACGCCGCCGGGCTGTGGGCGCGCGAAGTGGGGCGCATGGCCGGCATCGCCCTGCCCGTGCTCGCCATGGAGCACATGTACATCGTCACCGAGGAAATGCCCGAGGTCGTCGAGATCAACCGCGCCACCGGCAAGGAGGTGTTGCACATCATCGATTTCGAGGGCGAGGTTTATCTGCGCCAGGAAGGCAAGGGCATGCTGCTCGGCAGCTACGAGCGCGGCGGCGTGCCGTGGTCGCCCGACACGACGCCGTGGAGCTTCGGCCCCGAACTGCTGCCCGACGATCTCGACCGCATCGCGCCCAATCTCGAAATGGGCTTCAAGCATTTTCCCGCCATCGGCAAGGCGGGCATCAAGAAGGTCGTCAACGGCCCCTTCACCTTCACGCCCGACGGCAATCCGCTGGTCGGGCCGGTGCGCGGCCTCAGCAATTACTGGTGCGCGTGCGGCGTGATGGCGGGCTTCAGCCAGGGCGGCGGCGTGGGCCTGGCGCTGGCCAATTGGATGACCCAGGGCGATCCGGGCTTCGACGTGTGGGGCATGGATGTGGCGCGCTTCGGCGGCTGGGCGACCAAGTCCTACACCAACGCCAAGGTGCGCGAGAATTACAGCCGGCGTTTCCGCATCCGCTTCCCCAACGAGGAACTGCCGGCGGCGCGGCCGCTGCGCTCCGTGCCGATCCACGACCGGCTCAAAGCCGAGAACGCCGTGTTCGGCGCCTCCTACGGTCTGGAATATCCGCTGTGGTACGCGCCCAAGGGCACGCCGCCCGAGGAGACCGTCACCTACCGGCGCTCGAATTCGTTTCCCCATGTCGCGGGCGAATGCGCCGCGGTGCGCGGCGGCGTCGGCATCATGGAAGCGTCGAGCTACGGACGATTTATGGTCGAGGGGCCGGATGCGACTGCGTTCCTCGAGCGCGTCATGGCCAACCGGATGCCGGCCAAGGGCCGCATGGCGCTCGCCCCGATGCTCAACCCGGCGGGCAAGCTGATCGGCGATTTCACCGTCGGCCGCCTCGCCCGCAACCGCTATTTCCTGGTCGGATCGAGCATCGCCGAACTCTATTATTTGCGCTGGTTCGAGCGCCAGCGCGGCGATTTCTCGGTCGCGTTCCAATCCTTGCTGCAAAGCCAAGTGGGCCTGGCCATCGCCGGCCCGCAATCGCGCGCGCTGCTGGCGCGCGTGACGCGCGCCGATGTGTCGAACGCGGCTTGGCCGTTCCTGGCGCTGCGCCGCGTCGATATCGGCCTGGTGCCGGCCTTGGTCGGACGCGTCAGCTTCACCGGCGAGCTGGGCTACGAGCTCTGGGTGGCGCCGGACTATCAGCGCGCGCTCTACGACACCTTGCTCGAAGCCGGGCGCGATTTGGGCCTGCGCCATTTCGGCGGCCAGGCGCTCAATTCGCTCAGGCTCGAAAAGGGCTTCGGCTCCTGGGCGCGGGAATACCGGCCGATCTATGGACCCCATGAAGCCGGCCTCGGCCGCTTCGTCCGCCTCGACAAGGGCGAGTTCATCGGCCGCGACGCGGCGGCGGCGGAAAAGAAGAGCGGCGGCGCAAGGCGCTTGTGCCTGTTCGCGGTCGTGGCGGAAGACGCCGCGGGGGTGGGCGCCGACGCCATGGGCGACGAGCCGATCTGGCACGGCGGCAAAGTGGTGGGCTGGGTAACCTCGGGCGGCTATGGCCACACGATCAAACAATCCCTCGCCCTCGGCTATGTCGAAGCTGGATTGGCGAACCGCGGCGACGGCTTCGAAATCGAAATCCTCGGCATGCGACGACCGGCGCGGATTCTCGAAAAGCCGCCCGTCGATCCCGAAGGATCGCGGATGCGGTCGTAGGGCCTTACGCAAACTATCGCATTCCGCTATCGCGCCGTTAGCCGGAAATCTCCGGCTCGACGAGCCGCGCCAGGTTCCGTAGCGATTCCTGCCAGCCGAGATAGCACGCTTCCAGCGGGATGATGTCCGGCAAGCCTTCCTGCACGATGGTCAGCTCGGTGCCGACCGACACTTTTTTCAGCGTCACCGTGACCTGGATTTCCCCGGCCAGATTGGGGTCGTCGAAATTGTCCGTGTAGCGCAGACGCTCGTTGGGCACCAGCTCGCGGTAGTCCCCGCCGAACGAGATCGTCGCTCCGGTGGTGAAGTTCGTGAAGGACATTCTGAATGTGCCGCCGATCTTGGCATCCATGTGATGCACCTTGGCCGTGAAGCCGTTCGGCGGCAGCCATCGCGCCATGGCATCCGGCTCAAGGAACGCGCGATAGACCTTCTCCGGCTTCGCGGCCAGAACGCGGTGCAGGCGAACGGTGTTTGTCGTCGGCATGGTCGATGCTCCTTTCGCTCGGTTGCGCAACAATGAAGACACCCTGGAAAAGCTGCAACGGCGGCGATGGCTATATCCCTTGGAAGCACTGCGCATTGCTACCCGAGCCCCCACCCGGCCTCCCCCTGAACGGGGGAGGTGAATAAAAGCTGAGCAACCGGAGAGATCGTTGACACTATGGACCGGATACATCGTTGACAGGTTCCGGGATTTGTTGCGCAGCCCCTTTGCGCCGGCCCGGCCGGGCCGGCGCAAAGGGGCGCAGCTTGCGTGTTCGGCGATCGATGAGGCCGAGGGGATGATCGGCGAAGCGGACGATCCAATCGCCGCGGTCTGTTTCGGCGATACCGACCGGTTCGCCGACGAGAGCTTCGCTGACGAAGATGAGTTCGCCGCCCCACTTGATCTCGCCATTGGAGCGCACCCGCCGCACAGCGTGATCGGCGTCATAATGCGGCTCCTCAAGGCGCGCGGGATAAGGGCGTGGGCTCGGCCGGTAGCGGCTGGCAGGGGTTTCCTGGCCGAGAGCCTCGTGCGGCCGCTCGTGGTTATAGACGGTCCGGAAACGCTCGAAGCTTCGCTGCTGGGCGGCCAGCGTTTCGGCCGGCGGCCTGGCGGTTTCCGCCTTGAGCGTGCCATGCATGCGCTCGTGCCGGCCGTTCTGCTGGGGCGATCCGGGATCGATGCGTTCGAGCCGGATGCCGAGCTTGATCCACTTCACCGAAAGCCGGGTGAGCCCGCCGGCCCCGCTGCTGGCGAAAGGCGGCCCATTGTCGGAGCGCAGTGCGAACGGCAAGCCGTACTCGCGAAAAGCGGCGTCGGTCACGGGATCCACGCCCGCGGTGGTGGGCGCCACCGTCTGGCAGACGAGCAGATAGCGGCTGTCGGCATCGCTGAGTGTCAGCGGATCGCAGCGCGCCCCATCGCCGGTGCGGAACCAGCCCTTGAAATCGATGCCCCACAGGTCGTTTGGCTGATGCACCGGCGCGAACGGCTGGCTCAGCGGCATCGGCACGCGCCGTCGTCGGCGCGACGGGATCAGTCCCTCGCGGCGCAGCAGATCCCCCATCGAGGAATTTGCCGGCCAGGCCGTCGCCGGCGCCTGCCGAGCCAGCACCGCACGCAGCTTCTTGGGACCCCAGCTCGGATGCTTGCTCCGCAACGCGATGATCGCGTCCGCGATCTCAGCCGCCATCGTCCGCCCGGCCCGATGCGGCGCCCGCGAGCGCGGCGCCAAGCCCGCGACGCCTTCCGCCCGGTAACGCCGCGCAAGCTCGTGGCCCCATTGCCGACTGATCCCGAATGCTCGGCACAGCGCCGCCATCGTCTCTTCACCTTCCAAGTAGGTCGCCACGAATCGAATCGTCTCGTCCAAAACACAGGTCTCCTTGAATGGCATCGGCAAAGCTCCCTCTGCCGACAAGAAAACCTGTCAACGATGTATCCGGTCTACTCCGTCAACTATCTATCCGGTTCGGACCCCCACCCGGCCTCCCCCTGAACGGGGGAGGTGAAGAACAGCGTCGCTCCTCCTCTTATCGCCTCCCCCGCTCAGGGGGAGGTCGCCGCGCCCTGGCGCGGCGGGTGGGGGCTGTTGAACAAGGGCGAAGCGGCAGCATACATACACGTACAAATTCATGTACGTCTTTAAGTACACATTTGGCGATTGCCATTGTCGTCCGGCAACGCTGAGAGCGCCGAAGGTGATCATCGCCTGCTCATCGTGCCCGAAGATGATCATCGCCAAAAATGAGCATCTTCCGGAATCATTGGATTTTTTTCGGGGCTTACTGTCAATATATAGGCATTAAATCCCGTACGTCCGCAATATATTGTGAAAAACGCCGAAGGTGATCATCAAGCCCGTATTTCCCAACACACACAAATGATCATCTTCGCCAATCATTGGATTTTTTGCCGCCAGCCTGGCCAATTCCGAGCCCAAAATCCAGCCTTGCCGCGAACAGCCGGCCCTGGAAATAGGGCGCCGAAAACGGGCACGCGTACGGACACGAACGACTGATTTCACAAAAACCCATACACGTACAAACCACTCAGGTTCAACCGTACGGTACAAGCCCTGGCCTAACCCGGCCTCACGCCAACCCCTTCACCGCGATCTCCTCGCGGCGCTTGGCGATATAGGCGTCGATGGCTTCGAGCCGGGCGGGGTCGAGGGCGGGCGGCTGGTAGTGCTCCAGCAGGCGCTTCCAGATGGCGTTGGCGCGCTTGGTCGCGTCCAGGCTGCCGGCTTCGGCCCAGGCCTCGAAGTTTTTCACGTCCGAGACCAGCGGGCGGTGGAAGGCGTGTTCGAAGCGCGCCATGGTGTGGGCGGAGCCGAAGATGGTGGCCGCCGGGCGGCGATGTCCTTGATGGCGTCGAAGGCCAGGGCCTCGTCGCCGAGATCGAGCGGCGCCAGCCAGGCGCGCATCGTGCTCCAGCATCTCGGCGTCGATCACGCCTTCTCGAAGCTCGCGCACAAGCCGCCCTCGAGCCAGCCGGTGCCGTGATGCAGCATGTTGGTGTGCGACATGACGCAGGCCCAGATCGACATGGCGCTCTCATAGGTCGCCTGGGCGTCGACAGGTTGGAGGCGTTCACGTTGCTGGCGCGGTAGGGCAGCTCGTGGCGCCGCGCGAGCTGGCCGCCGATGATGGTGGCGCGGACATATTCCGGCGTGCCGAAGAACGGCGCGCCCGGTGCGCATATCGACATTCGAGGTGAAGCCGCCATAGATCGCGGGCGTGCCGGGCCGCACCATTTGCGTGAAGGCGATGACGCCCAGGGCCTCGGCGTGCTGCTGGGCGAGCGCGCCGGCGATGGTGATCGGCGCCATGGCGCCGGCCAGCGTGAAGGGGGTGACGCAGACCGCCTGGCCGTTCTCGGCCAGCGCCATCAACCCGCCGATCAGCTCCTTGTCGACGCGGCGCGGCGAGTTGGTGTTGGTGATCGTGTAGGTGCCGGGCTCGCCGCGCCATCTCCTCGCGCGAGATGCCGCGGGCGAGGGCGAAGATGGCGATCGCGTCGCGCACCCGGTCGCGGCCGATGCCGCGCGCGCCGAACACGCGGTCGGTGAGCGTGACCTGGGCGCGGTGCATGTCGAGATGGCGGGTCGGCACCGGCAGGTCCTGCGCCTCGACCTGGGTGCCGCCGGCGAAATGCACGCAGGTGAGGCTCTGCTGCAGCTTGATCAGGTCGCATTGGTCGGCGAAGGTGCCGGGCCGGCGGCCGCGGTCGAGATCGGAGACGTTGGGCGCGCCGCCGACCGTGTGGATGTTGATCCAGTTGCCGCCGAGATGAGGTTGCGCTCCGGGTTGCGCGCATGCAGCGTGAATTCCGCCGGCGCCTTGGCGACGTAGGTCTTGACCAGGTCGCGGTCCATGCGCACGAGGCCGGTGGCGCGGTCGACGACCTTGGCGCCGTGCTTTTCCAGGATGGCGACGGCCTCCGGGCTCATGAATTCGAGGCCGAGCTCTTCGAGCACGCGGAACGCCGTCGCCTCGATGCGGTCGAGCCCGTCGTCGTCGAGCAGGGCCAGCGGCGGCAGCGGATTGCGCCAGCGCGCCCAGGGCGGCTGCGGCACCGCGTCCGCCGCCTCGGCCCGGCGCCGCGCCCGGCGCTCGGAGGCGCCCCGCTCGCCCGCCATGTCCGCCTACCTCACGCCGCGATCCCGCGCTGGTTGTGCTTGCGCTTGATGAATTCCTTGGCCGTCTCGACCGCGACCGCGGCATCGCGGCAATAGGCGTCGGCGCCGATGGCGCGGGCGAATTCCTCGTTGAGCGGCGCGCCGCCGACGAGGACCGTGATCTGGTCGCGGATGCCCTTTTCCTTGAGCGTGTCGATGACGACTTTCATATAGGGCATTGTCGTCGTCAGCAGCGCCGACATGCCGAGCAGGTCGGGCTTGTGCTCCTCGATCGCCTTCAAATAATTCTCGACCGGATTGTTGATGCCGAGATCGATGACCTCGAAACCGGCGCCCTCCAGCATCATCGAGACGAGATTTTTGCCGATGTCGTGGATGTCGCCCTTGACCGTGCCGATCACCATCTTGCCCATGCGCGGCGCGCCGGTCGCGATCAGCAGCGGGCGCAGGATCGCCATGCCCGCCTTCATCGAATTGGCCGACATGAGCACTTCGGGAACGAACAGAATGCCGTCGCGGAAATCGATGCCGACGATGCGCATGCCCTCGACCAGCGCCTCGGTCAGGACTTTGTAGGGCGCCCATTTGCGACCGAGCAGGATATTGACGCCCTCGACAACCTCGTCCTTGAGGCCGTCGTAAAGGTCGTCGTGCATTTGCTGCACGAGGTCTTCGTCGTTCAACTCCGCCAGTACGATATCGCCGTTGTCGGCCATTGGTTAATCCCATTGTCGCGCAAGCCCGGATCGCCAGGGCCGGAGAGGTATAGGTGAAAGGCGGCGGTTTTCCTACCCCCATGGCGCCGGGCGCGGTGCGCGCCGATGCCGTGCCTCAGGCGAAGCGCAGGCGCTGGCCGATGCCGAGCCGCGCCGCCTTTTCGAGCATGGCGTGGCCGAGCGCGATGTCGGAGAGCGACAGGCCGCGATGCCAGAGCAGGATGGTCTCGTCGTCGCGCTCGCGGCCCGGCTTCGGGCCGGCGACGACTGGCCGAGTTCGGCGTGGAAATTCTTCTCCGAAAGCCGGCCCGCTATCGACGTGCTGCGCGCAGCGCGCCCTTGGTGCCGCGCGCTGGCCCCAATCGTCCATCAGGATTTTGTCCATGATGTCGGTGAGCGACAGCTCGACGGCGCTCATCGTGCCATAGGGCATGACCAGCGCGCCCGTCTTGATCCACGCGGTCTTGAGCAGCGGCTCGGGCTCGACCAGGCGCGAGGCCTCGACGACGATGTCGGCGCCGCGGACGCAGCTCTCCCAATCGGCGGTCACGACGACTGTCTTGCCGAGATCGCGGCGCAGGCGCTCGCCGAAGCGCTTGCGGCTTTCCTTGCGCCGCGAATGGACGCGGATTTCGTCGAAATCGAACAGCCGGCGCATCAGCCGCACGTTCCAATAGGCCGTGCCGCGCGCGCCGATATGGCCGAGAATTTTCGCGTTCTTGCGCGCCAGATATTTGGCGCCGATCGCCGAGACCGCGCCGGTGCGCATGTCGGTGAGGCGTGCTGGCCTCGAGGATCGCCTGCGGCGCGCCGTTGGCGCGGGTTCAAACAGCAGCAGCGTGCCCAGTTCCGAGGGCAGGTCTTCCTTGTAGTTGTCAAGTAGAAATCGCGAAATCACCTTGACGCCGGCGCGCTTGACGGCGCCATGGATCGCGCCGCGCAGCACGTTGAAGTGGCCGGGCACGCTTGGCGTCGGGCGTCAGGTGCATGCGCGGCTCGATCACGGTCTCGCCGCGGCCTTGCGCCGCCAGCGCCCTTCGATGGCGCCGAGGATCTCGTCGTCGGTCAGCGCCAGCGCCTCGACGTCGAGGCGGTTGAGGAAGGTGACGTAGATCGGCGGACTGTTTTCGGCATAGCTTGCATCGGCGGGCCTTCGGTTGTCGGCAACCTTTATCGCCAAGCCGGTCGCAATCCGCAACCAGCCATGCTATCCGCCGCATCGGGGAGACCAGATCATGGCCGAACGCATCGTCATCTATTGGCGCGACATCCCGGCGCAAGTCATCGTCCGCGCCGGGCGCAAATCCAGCGAACCTCGTCAGCTTCTTCGGACTGCATCGTCGCCTGCGCGGAGCGGCGATGGGGCACCTCGCCCTGTTCGAGCTGACCTCGGCGATCCCGAACCGCCGGTATGGGAACGGACTCCGGCGCCTCGGCTTCGGGACCGCGGTCACGGACTACTACGACGAGCACGTCGAGGCGGACTCGGTCCACGACATGATCGCGGCCCACGACCTCGTCGGCTCGCTCGTGAAGGACGAGCCCTGGCTCGCGAGCGACGTTCTGTTCGGGGCGCATGCGCTCGCGCGCGTCGAACATCGCCTCTCCGTCCACCTGATCGACAGCTGGCGCTCAGCGCGCTCGTCCCTCAGGGGCTGGGCGGCGTTGCGTCCGACCGGGTAGCCGGATCGAGAGCGAATCGATGCGTTCCGTCGCACATCGTGCCGAGCCGGCTCGCGCCGCACACGCAGACCGCCACGGTGCGGCGTTCGCAGAGGATCTCGTTGCCCTCGCCGTCGACGAGGTGCGACGCGCCGCGCACGAGCGCCGGGCCACCGGGGTACCGCCTCACCGTGATGACCGCGGGGTCGCCCACCACAGCGCATCCCCCCGCCCACGCCACGGGACGCCCGGACAGGGGCGGGCGATGACTGATCCACTTCGATCTGCATGGGGGCACGCTACCCAGGGGGATAGCTCTGCAAACGGCAACATCCTCCTCGACGCCCTGCCCCCCGTAGATCGGGCCTCGCTGCTGGTGCGCGCTCGCACCGTGCAACTGGTATCCGAACAGGTGCTGATCGAGGCGGGAGACCGGATCCATCACGTGGTCTTCCCCGTGACCGCCGTCGTGTCGCTCCTGACGACGCTGCGGGACGGCGCCGCGGTGGAGACGGCCACGATCGGGCGCGAGGGCGTGCTCGGCGTCGCCCTCTTCCTCCACGACGACCGGGCACCGAACTCCCGCGCCGTGGCGCAGCTCGCGGGAACCGGGATCGCGGTGGCCGCCGACGACTTCCGAGCCGCTCTGACGGACAGCGCGAAACTCGAAGGGCTGATGTTCTCCTACACGCGGGCGCTCCTGGTGCAGGTCGCCCAGAGCGTGGCCTGCGCGGCGACACATCCGGTACGCGAGCGGCTGGCGCGATGGCTCCTCCAGACGACCGATCGGGTGGGGTCGGAGACGGTGCAGCTCACGCACCAGTTCGTGAGCGACATCCTGGGCGTGCGCCGGGCATCGGTCACCGACGCCCTGCGGAGCCTGCGCCGCACCGGCGCGGTCGACACCCGCCGTGGTGCGATCGTGATCGCCGACCGTGCACGCCTCGCCGGGGTGGCTTGCGAGTGCTACGGGGTCCTCCAGGAGGAATACGAACGGATCTACGACGCCCCGCGCGACCGGGCCGGCGTTTAGGGGCGAGGCCTTCCGGGAACCCTCTGCACGAGGCCACCGCGATGCGGTGCGCCGATCACGGAAGGACAACGTCATGCAGACCCTTGCAGTGCTCGCCGCGAGCGGCGGCGGCGCCACGATCCTCTGGATCATCGCCGCCATCCTTGTGATCGCCGGGATCGTGGTCGCGATCAGAGGGGGCGTCATCGCCGGTCTCGTGCTGATCGCGCTCGGCCTACTCGTCGGCCCCGGCGGCGTCAGCATCTTCAGCTGACGTCGACGGTCACGTGGATGCCTCGCCCAGGCGCTTCCGGTGGAGGCGCCTGGCGCGGGGCGATCGTCGTTCCAGTCGTCGAGCCGCCCACCCGTGGCCCAGGGCGAGGTACGCTGCGGACACGATGGCGCTGACGGTCGAACTCGAGACCCGCGACGCCGGTGTGGTGATCGAGCTCGCCGGCGAACTGGATCTTGCGACCGCCCCCATCATCGAGGAGGCGATCGCCCAAGCCGAGGCCACGCGGCCACCGCTCCTGGTCCTCGATCTCAGCGGACTGACCTTCATGGACTCGACCGGCCTGCGTATCGTGCTGGCTGCGGACGCCGCGGCCAGGCGCGAGACACGGCGGCTCGTGGTGGTGCGCGGCCCCGACCCCGTGCATCGTGTCTTCCTGATGGCCTTACTCGACCGGCGGCTCGAGATCGTCGACGACCGAGAGGCGGCCTTCGACGGAACATCGGCGAGATCGTGAGCGCGCAGATCGATCGTTCGTTGGAAGCGGGCGCCGAGGCAGCATCCCGCGCGCGACGGGCTCTCGCCGACCTCAACGCTCCGTTGCCGGCGTCGGTCCGTCAGGATCTCGAGCTCCTGGTGAGCGAGGTTGTGACGAACGCTGTCCGGCACGGCGGGGGCGCGGCCGGGTACCCGATCGACATGAGCGTTCGGGTCGACGAGCGACACGTCCGGGTCGAGGTCGCGGACCGGGGGCCAGGATTCGAGCCAGATCCGCACCCACCCACGATGTTCCAGGAGTCGGGGTGGGGTCTTTTCCTCGTGGGTCAGCTCAGCGACCGATGGGGGGTCGAGCGGACGGATCGCGGCGCCTCGGTGTGGTTCGAGATCGATCTCGTTTAGGGCGTTCGCCGGTCGCTTACCGCTCGGCGGCCTCAGCCCGCGACGCCCGGCCGAGACCCGTGTCGACGCCTCGAACCGCATCGTGCCGAGGGCAGCTCGATCGACCGTGAGGCGCACATCCGAGCCGATCGCTCCACGACGCCGACGTCGATACCCGCGGGGCCTTGTGGATCGCGGCCCTGCAGGCGTCCGTGCGCCGCCACGGCCCGTCCCGCGCGCCGCGGAGCCGGCGAGCCAGGCACCGTCGCAGGGACGACGGGGCAACGGTTCCCGAGGAACCGGGTCGGTGAAAGCACCGGGGCGGACGGGCTCCGTCGGGCTGCTAGCCTGGCCGAGGAGGAGGAACCATGGCGTACAAGCGGATCCTGTTCGGCACCGACGGCGCGGCGCGCTCGGCGACGACGGCGAACGTGGCGACCGAACTGGCGAAGGCCGGCAAGGCCGAGCTCGTGATCGCGCACATCTGGGAGCGCCCCGAGGGAGCCCAGGCGGTCCTCGATGCCGCGCTCGCCGAGGCCGAGGAGGCCGGGGTCAAGCGCCGCAGCGGCGAGCTGCACGGCGGCCGGTCCCCCGCCGAGGTCCTCGCCGACGTCGCCGAGGCCCGCGACGTCGGGCTGATCGTGATCAGCGGCGGCCGCAGCCGCACCGAGCTCGGACCGACGGCCGATCGGCTGTCGCATCACGCCCCGCGCGACCTGCTGATCGTGATGGACGCCCAGCGCGGCACCGACGATCGCCTGTACGGGCGCGTCGCGATCGCCACCGACGGATCCCCCACGGCCGACCGCGCCGCCCGTAAGGGCTACGACCTGGCCGAGTCGATCGGCGCCCCCGTGACCCTGATGTTCGTCGGCCACCCCGCCACGGGCAAGCTCGTCACCGAGGACACGATCGCGATGTACGGCGCGTTGGTCGAGACCGACGTGATGCTCCGCGAGGGCGAGCCCGGCGAGCAGATCGTCGAGGCCGCCCGCGAGGCCGGCGCCGACCTGATCGTGGTCGGCAACAAGGGCATGCAGGGCGCGAAACGGTTCTTCCTGAACCCGGTGCCCGAGAAGGTCGTCGACCTCGCCGACCGCGACGTGCTCGTGGCCCGGACGGTCGCCCAGGTCCCGTCCGAGCTCGGTCCGGGCGAGGGGGGGATCATCACCTCGGCCGGCGAGAAGCTGGCGGCCTACGTCGATGCGGGCGGCGAGATGCACCTGATGTCGGCGCGCTGCACCCACATGGGCTGCACCGTCGCGTGGAACCAGGGCACGAGCCTGTTCGAATGCCCCTGCCACGGCTCGAAGTTCGACCCGACCGGCGACGTCGCGAACGGTCCCGCCGCCCGCCCCCTCCCGCCCGCCTGACGGCCCTCGAGGTCAAGAGGGCGTGGCGGTCGTGTGACGATGTGCGCCACATCACGGTAGGCAGCGCCTCCAGCGGGTAGGAATGGAGGTATGAACCGTGACGAACTGCTGGTCCGGATGCGGACCGCCCACTCACCGAACGACATCTCGACCGCGATCGCCGACGCCCGCGCGTGGTTCGTGGACTACCCGGACGACACCGACGTGCACGAGGCCTTCCGCGAGCTCACCCGCATGGAGCGCGAACGCTGGAACCCCTGGGTCGCCTGAGGGCCGCGCCGGCCGCCGTCGTCAGAACCGCTTGCCGGGCTTGAAGACCATCAGCCAGACGATCAGGGTCAGCCCGCCGATCCCGATCAGCATGATCAGGGCCGACGCCTTGGACCGCACCAGCTCCAGGAGCTCCTCGTCGCTCACGCGCGGCACGCCGGACGGACGCAGGTCGCAGGCCGCCGAGACCTTCTTGAAGTAGGGCTTCGCGATCGCCGTCATCAGGCCGGTGGTGATGATCGAGCACCAGCAGGGCCGCCCAGATCCAGGTGTCGTTCAGGCCCCACGGCCCCGTGGACGCCGACAGGAACCCCGCCACGACCACCGCGATCAGCGCGACGTACATCGGCTTCGAGGTCGACCCCGAGAACGCGATCGTGTCGGCGATCTTCGTGCGGTCCGTGCCGAGCGATCGGATCCTGAACAGCGCGAACATCGACGCGCCGTGGCACGCGAGGAAGGCGACGACCGACAGGATGTGCGCGAGGGTCCAGTACTGGTTCATGTGGCCGAGAGCATACCGACCGCGCCACCGCCGGAACGGCTCGCGAGACCCTCAGTCTTCGATCAGCGCGCCGCCCGCGAACACGTGCCCCGCCTCGACCTCGCGGAGCGTGCCCCAGACGTCCTCGGGCGGGACCTCGAGCTCGCGCGCGGCCGCGAGGCAGGCGGCCGTGAGCGCCCGCCCGTCGACCTCGGCGCCGCGCGAACGGATCCACACGTCGAGGTAGACGATCCGCCCTTCACCGCCCACCACCTGCGTGCCGATCGTCATCCGGTCGAGCGCGGTGAACGTGCACCAGGTCCCCGACGGCTCGCCGCCGATCGCGTCGGCCACGTCGGTCGCGATCGCGCGCAGGGCCCGGTCGACCTGGGCCGTCCCCCCCGCGGGGCGAGCGTGCGCACGTGGATCGCCGGCATCATCGAACCCTACTCCGGTCGACCGGGCGGGGCGGGAGACCGGCGCGTCCGCCTAGACTGCGCGGATGAGCTTCGACACGCTGCAGGTGGGTCACCTCGAACTGCTGGCGCTCCTCGACGCCGACGGGGAGCTCGAGGGACCGATCACCGACATGTTCCCCGACGCGCCCGCCGAGGAGCTGCTCGCGTTCCGCGATCGCGCGCCGGGCGTGTACGGGGCCGACCACGGCGGCTGGCAGCTGAAGGTGCGGGCGTGGTTGATCCGCCACCCCGGTGGCGTGGTGCTCGTCGACACGGGGATCGGCGTGGCCGGCGCTCCCGGGCCCGGGTGGATGGGCTCGCCGGGCCGCCTGCTCGATGTCCTCCGCGAGACCGGGACCCCGCCGGACGCGATCGACACCGTGGTGATCACCCACGTGCACGACGACCACATCGGCGGCACCGTCACCTTCCCGACCGGTGCCGACGGCGAGCCCGTGCCGACGCCGGCCTTCCCCCGTGCCCGCCACGTGATCCAGCGCGCGGACTGGGACTGGCAGCACGAGCTCGCCGCGCAGGACGAGGAGGACGCCGACATCCTCCGGCTCCTGCTCGAGCCGCTCGGGACGGCCGGGCATCGTCGATCTCGTCGACGGGCGACGTCGATCTCGCGCCCGGGATCCAGCTGCATCACGCCCCGGGCCACACGCCCGGGCATCAGATCGTCCGGCTCAGCTCGAAGGGCGGGCGCGCGATCGTCACGGCGGACGCGTTCAACCACCCGGCCCAGTTCTCGCATCCCGACTGGCCGAGCGGCCCCGACGCGATCCATCCGCAGGCCGCCGCCACGCGCCGGGCGCTGCTCGCCGAGCTCTTCTCCCACCCCGGGACGCCGATCGCCCCGACCCACCTCGCGGAATCCTTCGGGCAGGTGCGCCCGGGCCCCGGCGGGCTGGCGACCTGGGTTCCCCGGGACTGACGTCCGGTCGCGGTGTTCCGCCGCGGGAGTACCCTGGTCCCGAGACCAGCGAGCGTTCACGGAGGTGTGCGATGGACGTGAAGGTCGGAGACCGCATCGCCGTCGAGACGGAGCACGTCGGCGAGCCCGAGCGGCAGGGCGAGGTGCTCGAGGTGATCCAAGGAGACACGGCGATCCGCTACCGGGTGAAGTGGCACGACGGTCACGAGAGCGTGTTCACGCCGGCCGCGGGCGTCGTGCGCGTGCTCGAGAGCGGGTAGCCGGCACTCGGCCACGCGCCGCACGCCGGCCGCGGCGCGCTCAGCCGTTCAGTTCGTCGGCGATCGCGCACGCCGCGTCGTAGGCGAGGCGGAGCGCGGCCGCGTCCAACGCCGTCCGCCACGTCGAGAACTTGGCCATGACCAGCTTGCCCGGGCCGTGCACCAAGACCTGCTGCCCGTTGATCCCGAGGCCCATGTAGATCGGGAGGTCCGGCTCGGGCACCCACCACTTGTTCCGGTAGTGACCCGTCGCGCGCCAGTCCTCGGATTCCTCGTCGCTGTCGGGGCTGGCCAGGTACGCCTCGCGGCTGTCGGGCCCGCCGCGCACGATGTCCCGGATCCAGGCGGCGGGCACGATCCGTCGTCGAGCCGCGACGGCCGCCGTTCAGGAACAGCTGCCCGAACCGCGCGAGGTCGCGGAGCGTCGCGCACATGCCCCCGTCGGCCATCGAGTTGCCGTGCGCGTCCACCGTGATCTCGGCGTCGAACTCGGCGCCCATCGGCTGCCAGAGCTCCCGTGAGATCAGCTCGGGCAGCCGCGCGCCGCCCGGCGCGCTCGATCACCCAGGCGAGCACGTCGGTGAGGACCGACCGGTACCGGAACGGCCCGCCGTGCGGCCCGTCGTTCTTCAGCGTGCGCGAAGTAGGCGGTGGCGTCGGCGGGCAGCCGGCGCGGTCGTGCGCGGCCGCCACAGGTAGACCTGCTCGTACACGCGCACCTCGGCCTTGAGGTCCTCGTAGTCCTCGTTGAACCGCGTGCCGGCCCGCATGTCGAGGAGGTCCTGCACCGTGCAGCCCTCGAAGCTCGTCCCCTCGAGCTCGGGCACGACGTCGGGCACGAGCGCCTGCGGGGTCCAGGGCCCCCCGCCCCACGAGGATCCCCGCGACGGTGGACGTGATCGACTTCGAGACCGACATCAGCAGGTGCGTCGTGTCGGGCGTCATCCCGTTCAGGTACCGCTCGGTGATGACGCGGCCCCGGTGCAGGATCAGGAACCCGTCGGTCGCGGTGTCTTCGAGCATCTGCCGCACCGTCAGCGTCCGGCGCCGCGAGCGGAACCGCAGGGCGTCGAGGTCGAGCTCGGCGCGCGGGCAGCCGCCACACGGGACCGTCTCCCCGGGGGATCCGCGCGGTGGGGATCAGGTCGCGGACGTGCTGGAACCCCCAGCGGTTGAACGGGGGATCCTGCCAGTTCGCGAGGGTGACGAGGCGGTCGGCCGGCGAGGCGGCGTGCCCTCCATCAGTCCCAGCTGCGGCGGCGGTCCGGTAGCGAGGCACGCCGCGAAACCGTAACCTGCTCTTAACCCTCGCCGCAACGCGCAGGGCCGCAGGGTATCTCGGCGGCTCGCGGCGCTGCTCGAGGGCCAGCGCCGTCCGCTTGTCGCGTAGGCCGTATCTGCACGGTAGCCTGTGGCCTTCCATGAGGCTCCGACACGTGATCGCGCTCGTCCTCATCACCGCCGCGCTCGCCGCCCCGAGCACGGCGTCGGCAGGCACCCGTGCTCGCTCGACCGAGATGAAATGGACGATGTTCCACCTGGTGAACGCTCGCGCCAGGCGGAACCACGGGCTCCGCCCGCTGCGCCTGAACGCCCGCGCTCTCGAAGACCGCCTTGCGGCACAGCCGGCGGATGGCGGACCGCAAGACCGTCTTCCACACGGCGAACCTCTACGACACCGGTCCGCCGCTACCGGCCCGAACCGCTGGGGCGAGAACGTGGGGATGGCGGGCACCGTTCGCGCGGCTCGCAACGGGCGTTCATGGCGAGCCCGACGCACCGCGCGAACATCCTCGGCGGCGCGGTCCACCGGAAGGTGGGCATCGGGCGTCGTCCGCGTCCGGCGGCGACGTCTGGGGCACGCTGATCTTCTACGGGTAGCTGAGGCGGCGGCGCGGCGTCCCGAGCCGGGGCGCGTCCCTAGCCGAGCGAGCGCGCGGATCTGGCGCAGCGCCACGGTCAGCTGCGCGAGGTCGGTGACGCCCTCCATCGCGAGCTGCCGCATGAAGCGGCGCAGCCGCTCGTACGGCATCGGCCCGCTCCGCGAGGAACGTCTCGACCGCCTCGTCGATCGGGCAGGCCGTCCGAGACCTCGAGGACTCGTCTCCGCCATCTGGCGACGCAGGTTGAACAGGTCGTCCTCCATCGACTGCTGCGCCCAGCGCTGCCAGCGGGTCCCGGCGGCCATGCCCTCGAGCTGCTGTCTCGAGCCAGTCGATCTGCAGCCGCTCGCCCAGCAGGAAGAACCCGCGCGCGACCTCGAGCACCGAACGGCCCGTGGCGTGGGCGACCTGGATGATGTCGGGCCCGTGCACGAGCTCGCCCTGGAACGCGTGCCGCTTGGCGATCTCGGGCGGGACGCCCTCGGCCACCAGCCGGCGCGCCGCGTGCTCGTGCTCCTCGCGCCACGCGTCGGGGCCGATCTGGTCGATCACCTCCGAGAGCTCGTCGAAGGACTGCGCGCGACTCGCCGATCGCGTCCGCCAGGCGCTGGCCGGTCGCGTTCACGAGGTACCAGCGGGAGGTCGTCTCCACGAGCCAGTCGACGCCCGTCATCAGCTCGTTCTGCACGCCGGGGTCGATCCGCCCGTCGAGCGACTTCGACGGCGGCCCACCGCTCGACCGCGCCGGTGACGTCGCGCGCGATCCGGAACGCCCGCACGACCTCGGAGGCGCGCGCGCCCGTCTCGGTCGACCATCCGCGAGACGAACGTGATCCCCTGCGAGTTCACGACGTCGTTCGAGGCGATCGTCGCGACCAGCTCGCGCCGCAGCGGGTGCTCGGCGATCAGGTGTCCGAACCGCTCCACGACCTTGCGCGGGAAGTACCGCTGGACGATCCAGCGCGAGGTACGGCGAGTCCGGCAGGTCCGAGTCCAGGAGCGACGGCCGCGATCGCCCGCTTCGCGTAGGCGAGCAGCACGGCCAGCTCGGGCCGCATCATGCCCGACGCCGTCGGCGCGGCGCTGCAGCATCTCCTCGGTCGAGGGCAGGAACTCGACCTCGCGCTCGAGCTCGCCGTCGGCCTCGAGCTGCACCATCAGGTCCTCGTAGTTCTCGATGCGCTGCGCGCTGACCACCATCTCCTGGGAGAGGATCTGCGCCTGCAGGTAGTTGTCGTACAGGACGTGCGTCGACGACGTCGTCGGCGCACTCCTGCACAGGAGCTCGTTGCGCTCGTCCAGCGTGAGCTCGCCGCGCTGGATCGCGAGGCCGAGCAGGATCTTGATGTTGACCTCGTGGTCGGAGGTGTCGACGCCCGGCCGAGTTGTCGATGAAGTCGGTGTTGATCCGGCCGCCGTGCTGCGCGTACTCGATGCGGCCGCGCTGCGTGAACCCGAGGTTGCCGCCCTCGCCGACCACGCGCGCGCGGACGTCGCGGCCGTTGACCCGGATCGGGTCGTTCGCGCGGTCGCCGACGTCGGCGTTCGACTCACGTGACGCCTTCACGTAGGTGCCGATCCCGCCGTTCCACAGGAGGTCGACCGGCGCGCGCGAGGATGCGCCGGATCAGCTCGGTCGGCGGTCATGTCGTCGTGGCGCGTCGTCGGGGATCCCGAGCGCCGCCCGGATCTGCGGCCGAGGTCACGACCTCCTTCGAGCGCGCGGTCGAACACGTCGCCGCCCGCGGAGAGCAGCGGTGCGGTCGTAGTCGTTCCAGGACGACCCGGGCGTCGCGAACAGCCGCTGGCGCTCGGCGAACGAGGCGGCCGGATCGGGATCGGGATCGACGAAGATGTTGCCGGTGGTCGAACGCGGCGACGCAGCTTGATGCAGGGCGAGAGCAGCATCCCGTTGCCGAAGACGTCGCCCGGACATGTCCCCGACGCCCACCACCGTGAACGGCTCGTTCATCACGTCGACGCCGAGCTCGCGGAAGTGCCGCTTCACCGACTCCCACGCGCCGCGCGCCGTGATCCCGAGCGCCTTGTGGTCGTAGCCCTGGGAGCCGCCGCTCGCGAAGGCGTCGCCCAGCCAGAACCCGTACCGCTCGCTGATCGTCGTTCGCCGTGTCGGAGAACGTGGCCGTGCCCTTGTCGGCCGCGACCACGAGGTAGGGGTCGTCGCCGTCGAGGCACCACGATGCGCTCGGGGTGCACGACCTCGCCGCTCCACGAGGTTGTCGGTGACGTCGAGCATGCCGCGCATGAAGCGTCACGTACTGCGTCGACGACCTCGGCCTTCAGCTCCTCCGGCGCGGCCGGCGACGCGCTTCAGGACGAACCCGCCCTTCGAGCCGTCGGGCACGATCACGGCGTTCTTCACCTTCTGCGCCTTCATCAGGCCGAGGACCTCGGTGCGGTAGTCCTCCTTGCGGTCCGACCAGCGGATCCCGCCGCGCGCCACCATGCCGCCGCGCAGGTGGATGCCCTCCATCTCCGGCGAGTACACGAAGATCTCGTACAGCGGGTACGGCTTGGGCATGTCCGGCACGTCGGCGCGAGCGGAGCTTGAAGCTCGAGAAGTAGTCGCGGCCCAGGTAGGCGTTCGTGCGCACGGTGGCGTCGATCGTGCCGAGCATGCCGCGCAGGATGCGGTCCTGGTCGAGCGAGGCGACCGACTGCAGGTCGTGCACGGATCTGCGCTCGGATCTCCGCCGATCTCGTCGTCGGTCGCCGTGCTGCCGGGATCGAACTTCGCCTCGAACAGGTGCACGAGCCGCGCCGCGATGTGGGGGTTCTCGGCGAAGGCGTCGTTCTGGTACTCCTCGGTGAACTGCGCCGACACGCGCTGGCGGTACTTGCGGTACGCCCGCGCCCCGGCGACCTGCCGCCAGCTCAGCCCCGCGAAGATCACGAGCCGGTTCAGCGAGTCGGACTCGGCCTCGCCGCGCCAGACCGCCGCGATCGTGTCGCGCGACGCGCTCGGCGGCCGTGTCCAGCTCGAGCACCGCGCCGCGCGCGTCCAGCACGCCGAAGTCGTGGATGTAGATCTTCCCCTCGCCCTGGAGCGCGGTCGGGATCTCCTCCACGGCGCGCAGGCCGAGCGCCTCGAGGATCGGCATGAACGCCGACAGGTCGACCTTGCCGCCGGTCTTGTAGAGCTTCACGCGCGTGAGGCGCTCGCCCTTGCTCTCGTTGCCGATCCCGACGAGGAACCCCTCGGGGTTCGACTCCAGCTCCTCCAGCGCGAGCACGTCGTCGACGATCAGCCCCCACTCGTCGCCGGCCTTGTAGTAGTTCGGGAACCGCGGCCCGCGTACTTCTCGGCGAGCACGAGCCCGCGCTCGGCGCCGACCCGCGCGACCAGGGCGTCGTGCAGGTCGTCGTCCCACGTCCGCGCGAGCCGCTCGACCTCCTGCTCGAGCTCCTCGTACGGCACCTCCGGGATCTGCACGCCGGGTTCGACGTGCACCGTGAAGAAGATGCTGCGCGCTCTCGGTCTCGCCGAGCGACAGGTGGTAGTCGACCGTCGAGCCGTTGAACCGCTCGACGAACAGCTGCTGGAGCCGCTTGCGCAGCGCGGCGTTGAACCGGTCGCGGGGCAGCGCCACCACGACGCACACGCTGCGCCCGTAGAGATCGCGACGGACGAGCACGCGGATCCCCCCGTGCTTCTCGAGCTGCAGCAGGCCCACGACCAGCCGGCGCAGCTCCTGCGGTCGACGCCTGGAACAGCTCGTCCTTGCGGGAACGACTCGAAGAGCTCGACGGCCTCCTTGTAGTCGTGCGAGCCCGGGATCAGGTCCTCGGCCGTCAGGATCTGCTCGAGCTTGTGATGCAGGAGCGGCGTCGTTGGTGGCCGGCTCCATGTACGCCTTGCGACGTGAACAGGCCGATCAGGCGCGACTCGCCCACGATCTCGCCCTCGGCGTTCACCCGGCGCACGCCGATGTAGTCCATCCGCGCGCGGCGGTGCACGCGCCGAGTAGGCGTTCGTCTTGCTGAAGACCAGCAGGTCGCCGTCCTCGATCCGGCGGCGGACGTCGGGGTCGAGCTCGTCGAGCGGGGTCGCATCGGCGAAGGTCGACCGCGTCACGTCGGAGAGGATCCCGAGGCCGCTGCCGGGGACCGCCCGGATCGCGCGGCCCTCGTCGGCGTCGAACAGCTCGTACTCGCGGTAGCCGAGCAGGACGAAGTTCAGCTGCGAGCAGCCAGTCCAGGAAGTCGACGGTCTCGCCCACCTCCTGCGGCGAGTACCGGACCGCCCCCGCGCGCGCCATGTCGATCATGTGCTTCACGCGCTCCTGCATCGGCTCGAAGTCGCGGACGACCAGGCGCACGTCGTGCAGGATCCGCTCGAGCCGTTCGGTCGAGGTCGGCTCGTCTCCTCGTCGGAGAGCCGGCGGTCGACCTCGAAGTGCATCACCGACTCGCGGTGGCTCGCGTCGCGGCCGGACATCACGCGCTCGATCCGGCCCTGCGTCGTCGCGGCTCGTGCCCGACCACCGGGTGCATCAGCGCGGCGCGTCACGAGGTTCGCGCGCGACGAGCTCCTCCTGCACCGAGTCCACGAGGAACGGCGAGTCGTCGGTGTTCGTCTCGATCACCGAGCCCGGTGCGCGGTAGCCGTCGTCCTCGAGCGTGGGATCGAACACGCGGACGACCGACGGCCTGCGAGCCGCGCTCGTCCGCGAAGGCGAACGTCGAGGCACGAGCGCCGTAGAGCGCGTCGAGCGAGTACTCGGCCAGCTCGTCGTCGGTGAGGCGCCGCAGGTAGGCCTTCGCGAACGCGGTCGAGCGCATCGCGGCGCTCGGGGGCGGCTCGCTCGGCGATCAGCTCGTACAGGGCGGGGAGGACGGGAGTCGGCTCGGCGGCCGCGGTGGCGGGGTGCGCGGTTGTCTGGTCCACGAAGAGCCATTCTTGCAGGTCCGCTGGGGCGCGGGACCCGGCGGAGCGGCGAAGTTGCGACGATCTCGTAGGCCGCGGCGGCCTACGCGGTCGTGGTCGAGATCAGCCGTTGGGCGTGGTCCGCGTAGGCGTCGCGCACGAGCGGCAGGAGCCCGGTGAGGTACAGCCCGCCGGTGCAGCCGCGACACCAGGCCGACGCGTTGATCGCGGCCGCGGTCGTCTCCGCCGGCGCGCAGGCCCGGAGGTCGTCGACGATCGCGCCGTACCCGTACGACTCGGCGCCGCCGGTGAGGGTGTCGCGCGCCGCGTCGAGCCCCTGGTCGAGCGAGACGTAGTTCTTCACGCCCGACCGAGTTCATGTCCGAGGCGCCCTCCATGACGTGGGTGGTCGCGAAGGGATTGAACGCCGCCGCCGTCGACTCGCTCGGTCTCCCACGCGACCACGATCAGCGAGGTTCTCGTCGCACCGCGGGCGCTCCGAGCCGGTCGAGGAACCCGTTCGCCCAGGCCTCGTAGGTCACCGGCTCCCCAGGAACGAACGAGAACCCGCGCCTGGCCTTGCGGATCATCGTGTCGCGGGCGGCGAGCAGTTCGTTCACGTAGGCCGTCCAGGCTGCGACCTGTTGCTCGGCGTTGCGGCCCTCGGGATCGTGCAGCACGCGCCGCAGGTCCCGATGCGCCTGCGCGAGCCGGTATTCCAGCAGGTCGGTGCGCAGGAGCCCCCGCCGGACCACGTCGAACGACCGCGCGACGTGGGCGTCGGAGTTCGCGACGTACGTCAGGCGCTGAACGACCGCCGACGCCTTCGCGATCCGCCGTTGCCAGGCGGTGAGCTGATGGTTCCAGCGTTCGACCTCGTCGATCGCCCCGGAGATCCGGCCGTCCATCGCGCGGATCTCCGGCGAGTCGAGGACGTCGTAGGCGGACGCCGGCGCGAACCCCGCCGCGGCGGGCAGCAGGGCGATGAGCACGGCGAGGAGGGCGGCGAGACGTCGCATCGTCCCGGCAGGTATCGACCGCGAGCCGCCGCGTCTTGACGCGGGCATCTGACCCGGGGTCCGGGGGGCCTTCGCGGTCACAGCACGCGTTCCGTCGGCGAGCGGGCAAGGAGGTCGGCGGCGTCCATCGGTGGCCGATTGTCCCAGGCCGGACGACTCACTAGGCTCGCGCCCATGCGCCTCCCCCCGCGCATCACCCGGTTCGTGCTGGGCTGCACGCTGGCCGCTGCGTGCCTCGCCGCGTGCGACCCGCAGCCCACCGGCCCGTCGCCCGGTCCGCCGGCACCCCCCGAGATCACCTCTGCGGACGCGAGCACGTGCGCACCGCCCTCCTGCGACCGGATCGTGGCGACCGTCGCCCTGACCTGGCGTCCGAGCACCTCGCCGATCACGGGATACCGGGTGCTCCGGGACGGTGAGGAGATCGCCTCCCTGCCGCCGGTCGGCCCGGCGTCCACGTCGGTCGAGGATCGGTCGGCGGTGATCGGCACCACCTACCGGTACGAAGTGGTGGCGGTCGGCGACGGCGGCGTCCGAGGCAGCTCGACACCCACCGACGTGGTCGTGCCGCTGCCGCCGCTCGAGGCCGCCCAGGTGGAAGGGACGTTCCGGGTCGGGCGCAGGGTGACCCGCGCCAAGAACCTCGAAGAGCTCGAGGGGATCATCGGATCCTCACCCGGGGGTGGAGGCCACGACCGAGTGGACGTTCGTCGCGACGTGCCCGCCCGCCGTCGGCGCCTGCCCGATCCGATGGAACGGCCATCCGGGCCTGCTGGTGCCGGACGGCGCCCTCTACCGCGGGGACTCCGCTGCGGGGTTCGCGCGGTGTCCCGGTGGCGGGCGCGTGCGGGCGCCCATCCGGTTCCGGATCCGTGTGACGGAGGCCCGCGTCGTGGGCGGCGCGTGGGTGGCCTCCGAGATCCGCGGACGGCTGGCCTCGGCCTTCGCGTGCCCGGGGTTCGCCCCCTCGTCGGGCGCGGCCCGGTTCGTCGGCGTGCGTCGGTAGTGCGTTACGGACCGGCCGGGGCGGGACGGATGTCGAACGAGTGCGTCAGGGCGACCGTCGGACGGACCGTCGCGGCGACCGAGCAGTACTTCTCCTCCGAGAGAGCGATCGCTCGGTCGGCCTTGCGCTCCTCGATCGTCCCCGTCAGCACGAAGTGCATGTGGATCGAGGTGAACGCGAACGGCGCGTCGGGTTCCTGCTCCGTCGTGAGCTCGATCTCGAGCGCTTGCAGGTCTTGCCGCTGCTTGTGCAGGATCACGACGACGTCGTACGCCGTGCACGCCGCGAGCCCCAGCGGGAGCAGGTCCGAGGGCTTGGCCCCCGGCCCCTCCGCGTCGCCGCCGACCGCGAACGCGTCTCCGTAGCCCGCCTGAGCGACGAACTGAAGGCGGTCGCCCGTCCAGGTCAGACGCTGGGTGCCCATGGGCGCCGAGTCTACGGACCACGCCCCGAACGCGGCTCCCGTCCGAAGGTGGCGGTATCGGAGCCTTCCGTCGGACCGCATCCATGGGCTAGGCTCCGTTCCAGCATATGCTGCAGGTCGAACGGGGGACAGAGAACGCGTGAGTGACCCCGTCCGCGTCGTGGTGGCCGAGGGCCCGTCCACCCGTAAAGGCTTGCTGCGCTTCGTCCTCGAGGGCGAGGGCTACGACGTCGTCGGCGACGCCGCGACGTCGGCCGAGCTGGCACGTGTGGTCGCCCTCCACCGGCCCGACGTCGTGGTCATGGACGACGGCATCGGCGCGATGGCCGTCGCCATGATCCGCGACGATCGCGCCCTCGACGCGCGTGGTCCTGGTGTGGCCCGGCGCCGTCGTCCCGATCGGCGGTGACGCCCGCGTGGAGCCGTCCGACGTGCTCCGGGAGCTGGGCCGGACGATGGAACGCCTCACCGGCCAGCCGAGCACCACGAGCGCCGGAGCGGCGCTCCACGGCGCCGGAACGTCGGCGCGCCCGCGCCAGGACCCCGCAGCGCTTCGAGCGATCCTGGCGCGCGGCGAGGCGGCGCAGCTCCAACGCCGTCCGAGCCCCGCCCGTGAGGTGACGGTCGGCCCGGGCGAGGCGATCATCGAGGACCGTGCGCCGGCATCCGTCGTGATCCTGCCGCTGACGGCCTCGGTAGATCCGGCCGCCGGGGCCGGCGCACTCCGAACGGCCGGGACCGACGAGATCGTCATCGTGCCCGAGGCGGATCCCCCCGAAGGCCCGGAGGGAGCGGCCGACCCCGGCCGGGTCACTCCCCGGTCCGCCGCCGACGTCGAGACATCGGAGCCGGACCGGCACGCCCACAAGCGGTAACCGCCGGGGCGGGGCTCCGCTACCCTCTCGTCCGATGGCGATCCAGAACGGCTACGCACCGATCCGCCGGGTCTACGTGCGCCCCCCGGTCGACGACGACGCCCGGGCCTGGCGTGACCACGGGTGGCGCGACGCGCCCGACCCGGCCCTCGCCCGAGACCAGCATGCCGCGTTCCGTGCGCACCTCGCTGACGCCGGCGCCGAGGTCGTCGTCGGTACAGCGCGCGTGCAGGGCGACCCCGACGCGATCTATGCCTACGACCCCGTCCTGATGACCGACGCCGGCGTGATCCTGCTCCGCCCCGGCAAGCCGGCACGCCTCGCCGAACCCGACGCGTGCGCGCAGGATCTCGCGGCGGCCGGCGTCCCGGTCGTCGGCGCGCTCTCCGGCACGGCCACCGCCGAGGGCGGCGACATGTTCTGGCTCGACGACCGCACGCTGCTCGTCGGCCGCGGCTACCGGACGAACGAGGAGGGGATCCGGCAGCTGCGCGCCCTGCTGGAGCCCGGCGGCGCCACGATCGAGGTCTTCGACCTGCCGCACTTCCACGGGCCGGCCGAATGCCTGCACCTGATGTCGTTCATCTCGCCACTCGACGTCGACCTCGCGGTGGTCTACCTGCCGATGGTGCCCGTCCGCCTGGTGGAGCTGCTCCGCGAACGCGGCGTCGGGTTGGTCGAGGTCCCCGACGACGAGTTCGACTCGATGGGTCCGAACGTGCTGGCGCTCGCCCCCCGCGTCGCCCTGGCCGTCGACGGGAACCCCGAGACGCGGCGTCGCATGGAGGCCATGGGCGTCGACGTTCGCGTGTTCGAAGGCTCGGAGATCTCCCGCAAGGGCGACGGCGGCCCCACCTGCCTGACCCGCCCGCTCGACCGGGGCTGAGCGCCCGGAGGCCGAG
>CAVWGP010000006.1:0-212297 GCA_963754645.1 uncultured Alphaproteobacteria bacterium
TAGATATTTCCAAGGCAAGGAAAATATGATATTATTTCCTATGGAAGGAAGATGAATGTCTGCGTCGCTCAAACTGACTCCAGCCGCCGTCACTGAAGGCGCGGTTCTGACCAAGGCCGCTTTGCGCGCTTCCGAGCGTTTGCAGATACCGGCGAGCCAGCTTGCGCCGATTATCGGCCAGTCTGAGGCCAGCCTTTCGCGGATGAAATCGGGAAAGCTTGCACTTGGGCCAGGCAGCAAGCCATTTGAAATCGCGCTGCTGTTTGTCCGGCTCTACCGCGCCCTTGATGCGATCACCGGCGGCGATGACGCGGTTTCCTCGGCATGGCTGCGCAATGACAATACTGCGCTGGGCGGACCACCGCTTCACAAAATCCGCTCGCTATCCGGGCTGTTTGACGTATTGGCCTATCTTGACGCCCGCCGCGCTGTCGTCTGAGGCCCGGCTGTATCAACGCGATGTCTGGCGGCTGGTGGAGGCGCAGCATAGTGTTTCGACGCTGAAGCTGACAGATTCCCTCGAAGAGCAAACACTGCTTGAATCCCTGATTGAGACGACCAAGCCGCCGATGCCGCCGGAGTGCGCGGGTCTCGACTACCTTCTGGCCGCCCCTTTCCGGTACGGCGCGGTCTATCCCCACGGCTCAAGGTTTCGCAGGGCCGGACGCACGCGCGGCGTCTATTATGCTTCGGAGCAGATTGAGACGGCGGTCGCCGAGGTGGCATTTTACCGGCTCTTGTTCTTCGCCGAATCTCCGGACACAACTTTTCCGGACGCGGCTGCGGACTTCAGCGCCTTTGCCGCGAAGGTGAGGACCGAACGGTCAATCGATATTTCGCGTCCGCCATTTGAGACCGCAGACCTGATGCGCTTGCGGGACTATTCGAAGTGTCAGGCGCTGGAAGAGGCGGCGCGGAAAGCGGGCATCGAACTCATCCGCTATCCCTCAGTGCGCGATCCTCTGAAGCGGGCAAATGCCGCTGTCCTGACGCCTTTGGCTTTTGCAAGCAAGCGCACGTTCAACTGGCAGACATGGCGCATCAGGATCAGCGCGGCGGGCGTCTCGGCGCTGTGCGATTTCCCGGTGATGCGGCTGTCGTTTGGCCGGGAGGCGTTTTCGGCTGATCCACGGCTTGCCGGATTTCGCTGGATACGCGGATAATGCCCGGCTCACCTTCCACAGGCCGCAAAGCCTGACTCAATCGCAATGGCGCGGCGCTGCAGGCGATTGAGTTTTGATAATTTTACATAGAACATCTGTCTGACAGCGGCGCATGCGCGCTTGTCTATGACATCCGCCCGATTGTTCACCGCAGCCCCCTGCGTTTCTCTCCTGCAAGCCCGCCGCTTCCGGTTCGGGCTGAAGCGACAGGAGACGAAAATGACCAGGACATATCTTAAGTCAGGCGCAGCAATCGTTTTCGTGGCGACCGCCGCCCTTGTCTGGAGCAGCCCCATGGCGCTGGCGCAGGCAGCTGGCGAGGGCGCGCTGAAACAGGCCAAACTCATCATCGAGCACAATGCCACCGACAATGACACCGGCTTCCAGGCCTTTGTCGACGCCGACGGCTGGGAGAAGCTGGAGATTATCGGGCCCAAGGGGCTTGTCGCCGAGTTTTCGGGCCGCGATGCGGTGGGCGAGCTTGGCATGACCGAGCTGTTCATGGAATCGCACGAGCCAGAAAACGCCAAAATGCCGATTGCCGAACTCTTGGCGAAAATGCCGGCGGGCGGCTATGAATTCCGGGGAACGGCGTCAAAACTCGGCGGGCAGAGCGGCATCATGGTCGGCAAGGCGCTTCTGACGCACAAAATTCCGGCGGGCGTTGCGCTGATCGAACCTGCCGAGGACGCCATAGTGCCGCTGGCGGACCTCAAAATGCGCTGGCAGGGAAATGGCAAGGCGCTGGACGGGTCTGACATCAAGCTGATTTCCTACCAGCTGATTGTCGAGAAGGTAGAGGAGCCGCACGCGCACATGATCGGCAAGCGCGGCCTCAGCATGCATCTGCCCGCTTCCGTGACCGAAATGACCGTGCCGGCAGCGGTTCTGGAGGCGGGCGCGGCGTATAAATGGGAAGTGCTGGCCATCGAGGAAAGCGGCAACCAGACGCTGACCGAAGGCTCATTCAAGACACAATAACATGGTGTCATCAGTTTAGGATAACCGCACGATGAAACGGATCTACGGCTTTTCGGCTTTGGCTTTGGCGCTTTTCGGGACGCTTGTCGCGGTCGAGAACCTGCAAAGCGCCGAACCGTTCGACCTCGCCAATTTCGCCATCGACCTGTTCGAAAAGGCGCTGCTGGTTCTGGCCGTCGCGGCGACCGCCTATGTCGCGCTTGAAACGCGTGTTATGCAGCGCGAGCGGATTGACCTTCTCAATGATCTGTCGCGCGTGCGCAATGAAAGTGACCGCTGGCGGGCGGCGGCGCGGGTGCATATTGACGGGCTAGGCCGGGCCATCCGCGACCAATTTGCAGCGTGGAAACTCTCCGAAAGCGAGGCAGATATCGCGCTTTTGATGCTGAAAGGCCTGACGCAGAAGGAAATCGCCCATTTGCGCGGCTCGGAGGAAAGCACCGTGCGCCAGCAGGCGGCGGCGGTTTACCGTAAGTCAGGCCTTGCCAACCGCTCGGAGCTTGGGGCGTATTTTCTTGAAGACCTGCTGGCGCCGGATGAAGCGCGCGGCGAGGTGCGGAAGCTGGAGATTGTCCGGTCGCCGAAGGCATAGCGGGCGCAACAGTTTTCTCGACTCCGCCGCCAATTTATGCAAATCCGCCCGCCATGAACCCCCTCATCAAAATCTGCGGCCTCTCCACGCCCGGCACCGTCTCGGCGGCGCTGGACAATGGCGCGGACATGATCGGATTCATCTTCTTCCCGAAAAGCCCGCGCAATGTCGGCATTGAACAGGCCGGTCAGCTGCGGCAGGCGGCGATTGGACGTGCGAAGGCCGTCGCGGTGAGCGTGGACGCTTCGGACGAAGCGCTGGATGCCATTGTCTCGGGCATGAAGCCGGACATGCTGCAATTGCACGGGCATGAGACACCGGAGCGGGTGCGCGAGGTCAAAGTGCGGTTCGCCCTGCCGGTGATGAAGGCCATCTCCATCCGCGAGCGGGGGGATTTGGACCAGATCGCGCCCTATCTCGGCATTGCCGACAAATTCCTGCTCGACGCCAAGGCCCCGAAAGGCTCGGAACTGCCGGGCGGCAACGGGGTGCCGTTTGACTGGACGCTGCTCTCAGCGCTTGACCCCAATCTCGATTACATGCTTTCGGGTGGCTTGAGCGCGGCCAATGCCGCCGAGGCGCTGCGGGTCACGAATGCGCCGGGGCTGGACCTTTCTTCCGGCGTTGAAAGCGCACCGGGGGTGAAGGACGTCCGCCTGATCGAAGAGTTTTTTGCCGCGCTGGCGGCTGGAGAAAAGTCTTGAACAAACCGGTTGAACCAAATTCCTTCCGCACCGGCCCTGACGAGCAGGGCATGTTCGGCATATTCGGCGGGCGCTTTGTCGCTGAAACGCTGATGCCGCTCATTCTCGAGTTGCAGCAGGCTTACACGGACGCGAAGAATGATCCGGCGTTCAAGGCCGAGCTGGAAAATCTCAACACGCATTACACCGGCCGCCCCTCACCGCTGTATTTCGCCGAGCGGCTGACAGCGCATTTGGGCGGCGCGAAAATCTATTTCAAGCGCGACGAGCTGAACCATACCGGCAGCCACAAGATCAATAATTGCCTTGGCCAGATCCTGCTTGCCAAGCGGATGGGCAAGAAGCGCATCATCGCCGAGACGGGCGCCGGCCAGCACGGCGTTGCCTCCGCCACTGTCGCCGCACGGTTCGGCTATCCCTGTCACGTGTACATGGGCGCGACCGATGTTGAGCGGCAGGCGCCGAATGTGTTCCGCATGAAACTGCTCGGCGCGGAAATCACGCCGGTGACCGCCGGGCACGGCACGCTGAAAGACGCGATGAACGAGGCCTTGCGCGACTGGGTGACCAATGTCGAGGACACTTACTACATGATCGGCACAGCGGCGGGCCCGCATCCCTATCCGGAAATGGTGCGCGATTTCCAATCGGTGATCGGCCGCGAGGCGAAGGAGCAGATCATGCTCGCCGAAGGCCGCCTGCCCGACATGCTGGTCGCCGCCGTCGGCGGCGGGTCTAACGCCATCGGGCTGTTCCATCCGTTCCTCGACGACAAGGACGTGCAAATCGTCGGCGTCGAGGCGGGCGGCAAGGGGCTTGAGGGCGATGAGCACTGCGCCTCGCTGACCGCAGGCTCCCCCGGCGTGCTGCACGGCAACCGCACGTATCTTTTGCAGGACGGCGACGGCCAAATCAAAGAGGGCCATTCGATCTCCGCCGGTCTCGACTATCCCGGCATCGGACCGGAGCATTCCTGGCTGAAAGACACCGGCCGCTGTGAATATGTGCCCATCATGGACACGGAAGCGCTCGACGCCTTCCAGCTCCTCACCCGCCTAGAAGGCATCATCCCGGCGCTGGAGCCCGCCCACGCGCTCGCCGAAGTCATCAAGCGCGCGCCCAAGATGGGCAAGGACCAGATCATCGTGATGAATCTTTGCGGCCGGGGGGACAAGGATATTTTCACGGTGGGGAAGATTTTGGGGATGGGGCTGTAAACCGGCGAAATGTCCAGTGTTGGTTGATAGGCTTGCTTCAGTAACGCATTGTGTTACATTGCAACGCAACCCAAACAGGAGGCCACCGAGATGCCTACCGCAACATTCTCCATGCGCATGGATGCCGACATCAAGCGTCGTCTGGAGAAAAGAGCAGCCCACATGGATCGTTCTGCTGCTTGGGTCGCCCAGCATGCCATTCAAGATTACCTGGCGCGGGAAGATGCGCTGATTGCATCGGTCAAGGACATTCTTGAAAACGATGACGGGCGTCGCATTTCAGGCGAGGCTGTGATGGCATGGATGGAACGATGGGCCGATGGCCACGACGACCCGTTTCCTGAAGCCGATATTCTCTTGACACCAGGACAGATCAAAGAATCCGCGTGAGACTCACGTACCGACCGCAAGCGGAGCTCGATTTGCGGTGGTTCACTCATTATTACCACAGGCATTTTCCCGAAGGTCGCAAGCGGGCAAACCAACATCTGCGTGCCGCTATCGCGCTTCTGCTTGAAAACCCGTTTGTCGGCACTCAGTTGGAAGGGGTAAATGCACGAAGACACCCGATCCGGCGAACGCCCTTCGTTCTCATTTACACAGTTGTGGGTGACACGCTCGATATCATTCGTGTATGGGACGCCAGAGCCGATCCCGCCCGACTGAATGAGAAATAGTCTTTCATGACCACCCGCATCGACACCAAATTCGCCGCCCTGCGCGCCGAGAACCGCCCCGGCCTCGTCACCTATTTCATGGGCGGCGATCCGGATTATGCGACTTCGCTGGCGATCATGAAATCTTTGCCCAAGGCTGGCGCGGATGTGATTGAGCTGGGCATGCCGTTTTCCGACCCGATGGCCGATGGCCCGGCGATCCAGGCGGCAGGCCTGCGCGCGCTGAAGGGCGGGCAGACGCTGGTCAAGACGCTACAGATGGCAGCGGATTTTCGTCGGGGCGATGATGAAACGCCGATTGTGATGATGGGATACTATAATCCGATCTACATTTACGGCGTCGAGCGGTTCCTCGTGGATGCGAAGGCTTCTGGCGTTGACGGGCTGATCGTCGTCGACCTGCCGCCGGAAATGGATGAGGAATTGTGCATCCCGGCGCTCAAAGCCGGGCTAAACTTCATCCGCCTTGCCACACCCACCACGGACGACAAGCGCCTGCCGGCGGTTCTCGAAAACACATCAGGCTTCGTCTACTACGTCTCCATGACCGGCATCACCGGTTCGGCGTTGACCGATACGTCGAAAGTGGCGCAGGCGGTCAAGCGGATCAAGGGCCATACCGATCTTCCCATCGCCGTCGGCTTCGGAGTCAAGACGGCGGAGCAGGCCAAGGTGATCGGCCAGTCTGCGGATGCGGTTGTGGTCGGCTCAGCCATTGTTCAGCAGATCGCCTCGAGCCTTGGCAAGGACGGCAGCGCAGGGCCGGAGACGGTGGACCTCGTCGCGACGATGGTGCGCGGCCTTTCCACTGGCGTGCGCGCGGCGCGGCTTGCGGCGACGGTCTGAAGTCCCTAGATTCATCGTCAAATCAGTAGCGGAGTCCGACCGATGAACTGGATCACCTCCTATGTGCGCCCGAAGATCAATTCGATGCTGGGGCGTCGCGACATTCCTGAAAATCTCTGGATCAAGTGTCCGGATACGGGCGAGATGGTGTTTCACACCGATCTGCAGAAAAACATGAATGTGATCCCGGCCTCGGGCTTTCACATGAAGATTGGCGCAAGGGAACGGCTCACCGGCTTTTTCGACGGCGGCAATTTCACCGTTCTGGAAAACCCGAAAGCGGCCATCGACCCGCTGAAATTCCGCGACGAGAAGAAATACACTGACCGGCTGAAGGACGCGAAGGCGAAAACCGGTCTGGAGGATTCGATCATAAACGCCACCGGCATGCTGCACGGCCTGCCAATTGTGGCCATGGTGCAGGATTTCGCCTTTATGGGCGGCTCGCTCGGCATGGCGGCGGGCGAGGCGATCATCAAGGGATTTGAGACGGCGGTGCGCGAGAAGCGGCCATTGGTCCTGTTTGTCGCCTCCGGCGGCGCACGCATGCAGGAGGGCATCATGTCCCTGATGCAACTGCCGCGCACCACCGTGGCGGTGGATATGCTGAAAGAGGCCGGGCTGCCCTTCATCGTCGTTCTCACCAATCCGACAACCGGCGGCGTCACCGCCTCTTATGCCATGCTCGGCGACGTGCACATTGCAGAACCCGGCGCGCTGATCGGCTTTGCGGGTCAGCGGGTGATTGAGCAGACGATCCGCGAGAAACTGCCCGAGGGTTTCCAGCGCTCCGAATATTTGCTTGCGCACGGGATGGTGGACATGGTGGTCTCGCGGCTGGAACTGCGAACTGTCATCTCGCGCATCCTGCACATGATGCTGAACAGACCGGAGCCTGAAGCCCGGCTCCCGGTTGCAGCTTGATATTTTGAAAACAGCTGAAGAGGAAATCGACGCCCTGATGCTCCTGCATCCGAAGGGTTTTGATCTGTCGCTGGAGCGCATCACGCGCCTGCTCGAGAATTCTCGGCGATCCGCATCTGAATCTGCCGCCTGTCATCCATATTGCCGGAACCAACGGCAAAGGCTCAGCCTCCGCCTTCTGCCGCGCGATCCTGGAGGCGGCGGGCTTGTCCGTCCACGTGCATACTTCGCCCGCATCTGGTGCGCTGGCACGAGCGCTTCCGGATCGGGGCGAAGGGCGGCGGAGGCTGGTGGAGGATCAGGTCTTCGCCGACGCTCTGCGCCGGGTGGCGAAGGCCAATGACGGACGGAAGATCACGGTGTTCGAAATTCTTACGGCGGCCGGGTTCATTCTGTTTTCCGAGCACCCCGCCGACGCGGTCATTCTCGAAGTCGGGCTTGGGCGGGCGGTTTCGACTGCCACCAATGTCGATTCCGAAGCCCGCCGTCTCGCTCATCATGCCTGTGTCGATGGACCATGAGGCCTATCTCGGAGACACGCCGGAGAAAGATCGCCTTTGAAAAAGGCGGGATCATCAAGCGGCGCTGTCCGGTCGTGATCGCGCCAGCAGCCGTTTGCCGGCGGCGAAAGACATCTCATTGCGCTAGCCGAAAAGGCGGGCGGGCCGGTTCGCCGTCTATGGCCAGGACTTCCTCGCCTTCGAGGAGCATGGCCGCATGGTCTATCAGGACGAGGACGGGCTTACTTGATCTTCCCATGCCCGCGTTGATTGGGCGGCACCAGATCGCCAACGCAGCGGCGGCGATGAAGGCGGTGCGGTTGGCCGGGTTAGCTGTCGTCCGACGAGGCCATTGAGCGCGGCATCCTGAGCGCTTCATGGCCGGCGCGGATGCAGCGGCTGAGCCAGGGCGCGCTTGTCAGTCTTGCGCCCAAAGGCTCGGAAATCTGGCTTGATGGCGGGCATAATCCGGGTGCCGGAACTGTCATCGCCGAAGCCTTGGCGGAGCAGGATGAGCGCAGCCAACGCCCGCTGTTCATGATCGCCGGCATGATCAACACCAAGGATTCCACCGGCTATTTCCGCGCCTTTGAAGGTCTCGTCAAACATGTCTACGCCGTGCCGGTTTTGGGCAGCGAGGCCGGAGTTGCGCCGGCGAAATTGGCATTGGCGGCGCAAGAGGCCGGGCTTTCGGCGGAACCCGTGTCCAGCGTCGCGGACGCGTTGGCGCTCCTGTGCGATAATTTTGACCCGGACGAAACTGCCCCGCGCATTCTGATCGGCGGCTCACTCTATCTTGCCGGCGAGGTATTGAGACAGAACGGCACAATTCCGCAATAAAAAACCCGGCGCGAGGCCGGGCTTTTAAAATCATTGTAATCGCGGTCAGGCGACGGCTGTCTTGATCCAGTCGTTCAGCCGGCTCTTCGGCGCGGCGCCGACCATATTGGAGGCAAGCGCGCCGGATTTGAACATCAGCAGTGTCGGGATAGAGCGCACGCCATATTGCGCGCCGAGCTCCGGATTCTCGTCAATGTTGAGCTTGGCGATCTTCACCTTGCCGGAATGCTCATTGGCAAGCTCCTCAAGCGAAGGCCCGATCATCTTGCACGGGCCGCACCATTCGGCCCAGAAATCCACGACCACCGGAACATTGGACTCCAGCACCTCGGATTTGAAATTGGAATTGTCGACCTTGACGGTTGCCATGTGCATGCCTTTCGGAAGTTATCTTTGGCCTCTAGCTGGGGAGACTCACCAGTGCGTTCAAGCCCCGGTCTGTCACGAATTCGCGAGTGCTTCAAGCGCAGCGTCCATCCGCTCGGATGGCAGGGCGACCAGCTTTGCACCGCCCGTGTAAAGCAGGGCGCATTCGATCACCTTGTCTGGATAGAGCGGCTGGAGAATGGCGCGGTACAGCGCCATCTGTGTGAGATAGCTTGCGGGCACGTCTGCCAAGCTGTGCGCGGGCGCGTAGTCCGTCTTGAAATCGACGAGCAGAATGCGGCTCTCCTCCACTGCGATACGGTCAATCTTGCCTGACACCATGCGGGTTTCGCCGCGCACTCTGACCTGGCCCACTACCGACACTTCCGCACGCGATCCCGCCGAAAAGGCAGGCTGGAAGCGGGTGTCTTCCAGCACCCGCAGCACATCTGCAACCACCGCAGCCTTGCGGATATCCGTCCAATCTGCGGCGGCCTTGTCTACATAGCGTAAGGCAGCCAGGCGGCGGCTTTCCTGCGGCAGGCCGGGCAGGCTTTCCAGGAGCTTGTGCGTGATCAGGCCGCGCAAAATGGCGACAGAAGGCTGGGCCTCGTTGTTGTCGAGAACAGGCGAAGCGGCGCTTGCGCTTGCACCCGGCTCAATCACCAGGGAAGCCCCCGAAGGCGAAAGCGGCCTTGGCACCAGGCGCACAGGCGGCAGAGGCTGGCTGAAGAAGTGCGGCAGCGGCGCAAAACTATCTGCCGAATCTCCCAATTCGACTGCCGGAGGAGGCTTGTGGTTCAGCAGTTGGAAGATATCGACGTTCACTTCCAGATGCGGCTGCCATTCGCTCCGAATATGATCCGGGATGGCTTTCAGGCCTGCCGAAACCATGCGCAGCCACGTGTCTTCTCTTTTGATGGTTTTTGAATTGGCAAAGCCGCAGACAATCAGCCGGTCCTCGGCCCGCGTCATGCCAACATAGAGCAGGCGGCGGAACTCCTCCTCGCCGCGGCTCTTCAATTCGGTCCGGTGTGCGGCGGTTTTGGACGTGTGAAACTCCTTCAGCGGCTCCCACACGAAAAGCGGCGGCTCGGCGGAAAGGGCAAGAAGCCTCGGCAGCGGATTATTCTGAGGAGGCGGATCGACGAGGAAGACGATTGGCGATTCCTGACCCTTGGCGGCATGCGCGGTCATGATGCGCACCTCATTGCGCGCCGCGTCCATCTCGCGCTTCACTTCTGGCGCGGCTTCTTCAAGCGTTTCGACAAAGTCCTGCAGACCGCCCAGCCCGGCCTTTTCCGTTTCAGCGGCATAGTTCAGGAATTCATCGATAATTTCCCCAGCTTCAACGCCAAGCCGCTGCATCAGCCGCGCGCGCACTCTGTCGCGCGACAGGACGCGGGCGAAAAAGTCGAACACCGCGCTTTCAGACGCCTCCTTGCGCCAGCGCTCAAGCGTCATGAAAGCATCGGCGGCTTTCTGGTCATTAGCGGCCCTATTCCGCATTTTGTCGTAAAGGCTCTCACCCGGCGCGCGGTAAGCGGCCAAATTCATCAGTTCCTCGTCGCTGAAGGCGAAAAGCGGGCTGCGCAGCAGCGCGGCGAGCGACAGGTCATCCTCGGTCAGGAGACAGATGCGCGCGAGCGCGAGCAGGTCCTTGACCGCGATGTGATCCGTCAGCGTCAGCCGGTCCGCGCCAGAAGCGGCAATGCGCCGGTTCTTCAGCTCCCGGGACAGGGCGTTCACAAACGGGCCGCGCTTCCTCACCAGGACCATGATGTCGCGCGGCATGATTTTCGCGCCGGAAGCCTGATTGACGGCGCCGTTTTTCAGCCAGTCATCGATGGTTTTGGCGATAGAAGCGGCCAGGCGGGCGGGGGGCGCGGCCTCATGGCGCTGGCCTTGCGTCCAATTGTCAGGAACTTCTTCCTTTTCAGGCGGAATGACGCATGGCCAGATCTCCACCCGGCCCGGGCCGTGAATGCGGATCGGCTGGTGCAGCTGATATTCGCCGCCCGCCACAAGGCCGCGCTGGTTTTCCGGCACGGCGAAAACCTGATCGACCGCGGCAAGCACATCCGCCGTGGAGCGGAACGAGAGATTGAGGCTCGCCGGTTCAAACCGCTTGTCCGCCGCGCGGGCCTTCGCCTTGGTCTGGCGGCCGGTTTCAGCAAATACTTCCGGCCTCGCGCCCTGAAACGAGTAGATCGACTGTTTTTCATCGCCCACTGCAAACAGTGTGCGTGTCTGCCCGCGCGCGGTCTCGCCGGCAAAGAATTCCTCTGAAAGGGCGTTGATGACCTTCCATTGTGACGGGCTGGTGTCTTGCGCCTCGTCGACCAGAATGTGGCTGATGCCCTGATCAAGCTTGTACTGCACCCAGGCGCTGGCGCCGGACTGGGTCAGTAGCTTAACCGTCCGCTCGATAATGTCGTCATAGTCCAAGAGCGCCCGCTTCGCCTTGCGCTCGGCATATTCTGACAGCGCGGAGTTGGCGAGCGTGAGGCCAAAAACGGTGAAGCGCGCGGTTTTCAGCCGGGTGAGATGGTCGGCGATTTCCGCCATTTCTTCGCCGAATGCGTCCAGCGTCGCAGAAATGTCAGGGATGAATGCCGAAAGGGCTCTCGCCACATTGTCCTTGTTCTTGACGCCGCCTTCATCTTTCACTGCGGCTTTCAAGGCTTTGTGCCTCAGAGCCGCATCCGGCGCGCTCAGCGCATTTTCCATGCATAGAACAAATGCGAGCGTATGAACTTTGGAAGCAATATCCGGTTTCAATGCCACCATGTCCCTTAGCACGGCGACCGGCAGCGAATTGAGCGGCCAAGACCTCGAAATGATGTCCGCTTCGCTCTCCGTTGGATCACAGCCGAGAAAATCATACAGTCTTGCATGCCCCGCTCCGCCTTCCGCGACAGACCTGCAAAACTCCGCCAGCGCGGGACGGTCGCGCGATTTCAGCACATCTTCGAGCAGATCCGTCAGCGCCTTTTCGCCCAGCGCGCCGACAATCTGGCGCACAGACTGCGCAATCGCATCGGCCCCAGGTATTCCGGCCTTTTGCAGCACGGCGCGGCGCGCGTCCTTGATAATCTGCGCCAACAGCGCGTCGTCAACCAGATCGAACCGGCCGGCAATGTTGGCTTCGAGCGGGAAGCGTCCGAGAATCATCTGGCAAAAGGCATGGATGGTCTGGATCTTCAGCCCGCCAGGCGTTTCCAGCGCCCGCGCGAACAAGCGGCGGGCTTTGACCAGCTTGGCGGCTTCCGGCTCGCCGCCGTCCAGTTTCGAAATGGCCTCGGCAAGCTCCTCATCGCTGAGGCCGGTCCATTCCGCCAGCCGCTGGAACACCCGGTTTTCCATCACCGAAGCCGCCGCCTTGGTGTAGGTGAGGCAGACAATGGTGGAAGGTTCGACGCCTTCGAGCAAAAGCCGGATGACGCGCTCGGACAGGACATGGGTCTTGCCGGAACCGGCGTTGGCCGAGACCCAGACTGAGGCCAGCGGGTCCGTCGCCTTGCGGGTCTGGGCGATGGTCTCAGCCGGAATTTCCTTGATAGGGCGCTTACTCATCGGCAGGCGCCTCGCTGTCATCCGAGCCGGCCGACCATTCGAGCAGGCGTGACAGATGATCGTAATCGCCTTGCTTCTTTGGCGGCAGGACGTGCGATGAATATTTCGCATCGGGCTTGGCGAAATAGCCAATCAGCCGGGTCAGCTCGCGCCAGCTTTTTTCCGCCAGCTCTTCGGCGGGAACGCCCTTATTGGCGTGGACCAGCGAGTCCAAATGCAGTTCGCCTTTGGATTTCAGCCGGTAATATGCGAGGTCGTTGACGTTGGCCGCAGCGATCCCATTGAACGCTCCCCTTCCCGTCAGCGCCGCCTCAAGCGCCAGCTGCGGATCGACGAGCGCGCGGGCCTGCGAGACCGTTGGAGCCGTGCCGGTTTTGTAGTCAATGATATCGACCATGCCGTCATGACGCTCATCAATCCGGTCGGCGCGGCCTGATATCGTGACGCTGCTGTTTGGAATTTGTGTTCTCGCCGCGCTGATTTCAGTGTGGCTGGCTTTGATGTCATCGCCGCGCAGACGCTCCATCTGCACGATTCCTTCCACTAGTTCGTCAAAGCGAGGCTGCCACAAAGCGAGCACCTCAAACGGATATTGTTGCTCTTCGAAGGACATGAGCGCGATGCGGCGCAAGGCGCGGCAGGCCTTCTCTTCATTGGAAAGATCAATGCGCGTTTCGATAAACTGCGCCATAATGGCGTGGAACAGCGTGCCGCGCTCCCGCTCGTCCGCAACTCGGATCAGCGGATCAAGCGGCAGAAGTTTAAGAATGCGTTTGGCATGAATTGAATAGGGATCGCTGCGCAGCGTGGCAATTTCCGTAATGGAGAAATGCCTCGGCCTCAGCTCTGCCGGCGGGCTCGGCTCGGGGCGGCGCTCGAGGTCCATGTTAGGCAGCGCGTCAATCTCTGTGGCCCAATGCAGATATTGCGCGCCCCGCGCGCGCATCGCTTCTGTGTCGGTCTTGCCAATAAAAGCAGTCAGCCGCTGGAGCCAGCGCGAGGCAACGCTGGGCGCACTATCGCTCTTGAGGGACCGGGTCAGAATGACTTTAGCGGTTCCCATCGCCATCTGAAAATCATGCGCGGCCTGACCGATGCGCCGCTCGGGCGGATCAAGGCGCATGGAGGATTTCATGCCGCGCGACAGGAACGGATCTTCCGGCATGGCCCCCGGCCAGCTGCCTTCATTCAGGCTGCCAAGCACGATGGTGTCAACCTCCTGCAGCCGCGCCTCAAGCGAGCCCCAGATGAAGATGTTTGGATCCGACCCGGTCTTCGGTTTGACTGCCTTGCCGGCTATCAATGCGCTATGCACATCGGGAAAGGCCTCTGGTGAGAAGACAAATCCCGTCTCAGCCGAGACAAGCCCGCGCAGATGCGCCGCAAAGGCTTCACCGTGATCGCCATCATAAAGCGCCGCCAGCGAACCTTCCGCATCGCAGCCAATCATTTCAAAGGCAGCCACTGCCGCGTGGACCGCCTCCGGAACGGATACGTGCGGTGCGGCGGCAAGCGCTTGCAGCGGCGCGAGCGCGTCTCTGAAGGATTTGGCGATCTGTCGCGCGGCTTCAATGTCCGCGCCCGAAACGCGATCCATCCAGTCCGCGCGCCGGCTTCTCTCTGCGGCCTCGAGCAGGGACCGCTCGAACCTATCACCAAGCGTCTGCGCATCCACTTCACCAATGTTGCCGCGCAGGGCGACAAGCTCAAGCGTTTCGGCTGCCCGCAAACTGACTGCGCTCTCGCGTCCAAACTTGGATAGCGGATGCTTCAGGACCGTGAGCAGGTCGACAGGTCCGGCGGGCGCGAACACACACCGGATGAGCGTTTGAAACAGCGCTGCCTGCGGTGTGTTGGCAAGCGGCGTGCCGCCGGAATCATCAGCTACGATGCCGAATCGCAAAAGCTCCGCTGAAACGCGGCGCGCAAGATTGCGGTCGGGCGTCACCAGCGCGGCGGTGTGTTCCCGATTTTCGCCAAGGGCTTGACGCAGAGCTATGGCGATCGCCAGAGCCTCCTCACGCTCGCCCGGCGCTTCGATCAGAACAACGTCAGATAACGCCTCGCCGTGATTGCCCGCTGATGCGCCCCAAAGGTCTGTCGTGTCAGCCGGCCGCAGCGCCTCGGAGATGATCTTCTCCCTGGCCTGCAAATGACGCGCTGGTTCGGTCAGGGGCTGAACATCCGCCCGCATCGCTCCCAGCTTTGACAAAAGCTTCATCAGACCGAATTGCGGATGGCCGCATATCGACGCCGGCGCATCTATCGCACCGATATGCGCCCATGTCGCCTCATCCATCTGCTTGTCGAGACCGGGCAAAACCACCGCGCCTTGCGGAAGCCGCGCGATGACGGCGAGCAGATCGGCAGTCGCCGGAATGGAACCTGTGGACCCCGCTGCAATAACGGGCCCGGCTGGCGGAAAATCCGAAAGCCGCCGCGCTTCGGCGCGCAGCACAGCGTTGCGATGCGCCACCGGATCGGAAAGGCCACGCTCCGCGAGATACGCTGGAAAGGCTTCGGTGACGATGCTGAGAAACTTGACCGTATGCTGCCACCATCCGGCGAGCGCATCTGAATCGACCTTGGCAAGCTCATGCCAGGTCACACCTTCCCGCTCCATTTCGTCCATCAAGCCGGCAAGATCGCGCGCCAGCCAGATGGCGTCGGCGGCGGTGGAGGGGAGCATGATGTTTTCGCCAGCAATCAGCGAAGGCGCGTCATGGCCGAGCTGTTTGCTCCATGCCGATGTCAGCCGGGCGAGGGTAAGGATGCGCTCGTCAGAGGCAATCGGCGGATCAAGCGAAAGCTCTTCCGCATCAGGCGAGGCAAAGAATGCCGCATCTTCATCGAACTCACCGAGCGGCTTGATAACCGGTAAAATCGCCGAGCGTGTTCCGCCTGTTTCGGCAAACAAAGCCCGCAGGGCGCGGGCGGCGCGGCGGGTCGGCACATAGATTGTGGTCGAGGCCAGTGCGAGCGGGTTGGACGGATCGGGCCCCGGCCAGTCAAATGCGCCGGAGCGGACAGACGACACCAGTGTTGTCAGGAACGGAACGCCGGGCGCAATTGAAAAGACATTGGGCCGGCGTTGATCGGTCATCGTTTCCTGCGTTTTTTCACCACGGCTTCGGCAGCCTCGATAGCGTCCGGCGTGCCCACTGTAATCCAGTGGCCTTCCATTGGCATACCAAAAAGCTTGCCATCGGCAATAGCCTTGTTGAATTGCCGGTTGAGCGAATGCGGTTCAAGCGTCGCGCCCTTGAACACGCGCGGATGGATGACAGCCGCGCCTGCATAGACGTACGGCACTGTCTCATCCGTTCCCGGCCTGCGCAGCCGGTTGCTCATATCCATGGAGAAATCCCCCTCGCCCTCATAACCGGTCGCCTGCCCAGGCGTTACCAGCATGAGTAGTATATCCATGGAGTCTGAATCAAACATTGCGGCAAGGCGGTTCAAATTGCTCTCTTCGCCTTCAATCCAGAATGTGTCTGAATTTATGAGAAAGAAAGGGTTATCCCCAAGCAATGGCAGCGCCTTCATGATCCCGCCGCCCAATTCAAGAAGCACGCCGCGTTCATCGGAAATAGTAATCCTGGGGCTGCGGCGCTGCGCCAGATGCTCTTCAAGCTGGCCTGCAAGATAATGCACGTTCACAACGCCATGCGTGACACCCGCGGCCTGGAGGCAATCCAGACCCCAATCGATCATCGGCTTGCCTCCGATTTTCACGAGTGGTTTTGGAATTGTGTCCGTGATCGGCCGAAGGCGCTTGCCAAGGCCTGCGGCGAGAACCATGGCGGTCGTGATCTTGTCTTGCAATGGAAAGGCTTTCCGCGACTCAGTTCAGGAAGCTTGAATAGAAGCGGGACAGTTTTGCAAGCCTTGGATGCTCAAGCGCTCGTTTCACATAAGCCTCCATGCGCGGCAAATGTTTGAGATAGTCAGGCTTTCCGTCTCGTTTGTCGAGGCGCACGAATATGCCCAGGATCTTCGTGGCGCGCTGCAGCGCGGTGATTGCATAGGCCTCGCGGAACGCAGCTTCGTCAAAATCGCCGAGCGCGTGGCGCGCTGCGCAATAGGCGCCGGTCAGCTGCCTTTCGAGCTCTTCCGGTATGGTCACGCGCGCATCCTGGGCAAGCGAAGACACATCATAGGACAACGGCCCGTAAAGCGCGTCCTGGATATCGACCAGACCAAGCCTGTCAGTACCGGACTTTTCGTCCCGCCAGATGAGATTGGGTGAGTGGTAGTCGCGCAGGATCAGCCCGGTCTCCGAGCGCCCCAGTACGGCGATAAGCTCATCCCAGAGCAGATTGAACGTTTGCGATTCCTCGTCACTCACGGCCCGGCTCAGCCGGAAAGGCACATACCACTCGAGCATCAGCCGCGCTTCAATCATCAGCGCGTCGTGATCATAGGGCGGCAGAGAGTAGGTCTTGGCCCGATCATAGGGCAGATCGCGGGAAACCTGCGCCGCGTGCAGCTTGGCAAGAAGTTCGCTCGCAGCCTGGTAACGCGCAGGGATTGGGGCCCCGGCTTCGTCGGTTATTTTCCCGTCACCCAGATTCTCCATCAGGAGAATCCCCGAATCCAGATCTTCGGCAATGATTTCCGGCGCAGCAAAGCCATGAGCCTTCAGCGCGCGCGCAACAGCTACAAACGGCGTCACGGTCCAAGTGATGCGCGCGGTCTGCCGGTATGAGCGGCCATTGATGATGGGAGACAAGTCAGGCTTTTCCGGATGATCCATCAGGATCATGTCCGGCCTGCCAGCCATGGCAATGCGCTCGAACGACCGCGTCGAAGCATCGCCCTGAAACCAGCTGCGCTGCGCTTTGCTATAACCATGGCCCGCCAGAAATTGGCGTATGGCCAAGGAACGCCCGATGCGGTCCATCGCTTCCGGCGAGCCTGAAATGATTGCCTGCCGGCCGTAGCCGTGCTCGCTGAGTTCCAGTTTCAGCGCGTTTGCTGGTACCCGGCCATCGGCGCGTTCCGGCCATTCAATGAGCGCGATGCCGGTGGCCATGGCGTCATCAAGGCCAAGCTCTTCAATCTCATGGGGCGCACCAAGGCGATACAGATCAAAATGCGTGACCGGGATGCGAAGTGCGTAGGCTTGCGCAAGCGTAAATGTCGGGCTTGGCACGTCCAGCCCGGGATCATTCGCCATGGCCCGGATCAAAGCGCGGGCGAGCGTCGACTTGCCTGCGCCCAGATCGCCTGACAGGGCCAGGACATCGCCCTTTTTCAGCGCGCGGGCCAGGTCCTCGCCGAGACGGTCGGTGGCGCGGGCGTCGGGCAGGTCGATTTCAACTGGCACGCGGCTTCACTCCGCCGCCGTGATGCTGACTTTCTCTCCGCCAGCCTTCTCAGGCGCAAACTGCTGCGGAATGACGGGCAGGCGGCAAATGACCTTGGCGCCGCGGTCCGGCGCTGTTTCAATCATGACGCTGCCGCCATGCAGTTCGACAAAACTCTTGACCAAGGCGAGGCCGAGGCCCGTGCCGCGTTTGCGGCCCGAGGCGCCACCGCGCTGGAACCGGCTGAAGACGTCATTGACCACATCATCCGGGATGCCAGGGCCCGTGTCGCTCACAGAGAATTCAATGACAGAACCATCCCGAACGCACGAGACCGTAACGGTGCTGTTTTCCGGCGCATGATTGGCAGCGTTTGCCAATAAGTTGAACAGGACCTGGCGCATGCGCAAGGCATCCGCACGGAAGGCTTTTGCGGCGGGATCAACGCTGACGTCAACTCGGATGTTGTTCTCCGCGAACCTGTTGGCACAAGACGCCACTGCGCCAGTGATCAGGTCACTGGTGTCCACTTCAGCCAGATCAAGCTCCATGACCCCGGCATCTATGCTGGCAAGGTCGAGTATGTCGTTCACAATTGCCAAAAGCGACGCGGAGGATGTCGAAATATGTTCGACATAGTCACGCTGGCGCTCAGTGAGCGGACCGGTTGCGGGCAGTTCGAGCAGTTCGGTGAAGCCGATAATATTGGTGAGCGGAGAGCGGAGCTCGTAAGAGACGTGCTGGACAAACTCGGTCTTCAACTGGTCTGTGCGCTGCAGCGCTTCGTTGCGCTCGGTCAAGGCCCGCTCCACATTGACGGAATCCGTAACATCGACAAAGGTCAGCATGGTCTGGCCTTTCGGCAGGGGCACCTGCGCAAAGGCGAGTACGCCGCCGCTCGACAGCTCGATATGGCCAGACTTTGACTGGCGGCTGTCATCAAAGCCGGTGACAGCTTCTACAAATTTTGCCCACTGCGTTTGCGTGGTCAGCTGTTCGCAGAAATTCTGGATGGCGGTGATGTGTGCGCCCTCTTTGACGAGATCGTCGGGCAGCGCCCACAGAGCGGAGAATGACGGGTTGGCAAGCCGCACCTTGCCATCCGAGCCAAATACGACAACGCCCTCGGCCAAGTGATCCAGCGTTTCACCCTGGATCTTGACCATCGTGTTGAAACGGCTCTCAAGATCAAACTTCTCGGTCAGATTTTCAAAGACCCAGATCGCGCCGCCTTTCGGCTGGGGATTGGCGATGACGCGCAGGGTTCTGCCATCGGGCAAATACCACCAATGCTCGGCCGCGTCCGGCGCGCGGTAGGCGGCAAGAACCAACTCGCGCCAGCGCCGCCATTCCGGCTGCTCGGGCAGTTTGCCATCGCTGCGCAGACGGTCAAGTACTGCGCCATTGTCAGGCGCAGAATCAAGCCAGGCCGACTCAAGGCCCCAAAGCGTCTGGAACGCGTTGTTGTAGAAGCGCAGTTTCTGCGAAACATCGAACATGGCCACCGCAGTGGTCAGCTGATCAAGCGTATCGGCATGGCTCTGCAGCGTGCGCTCATATTCCTCACGCACCAGCTCTTCATCGCTGATATCGAGTGCAAGCCCCGCTGAACCAGACGGCACAGCTATGTCCGTGACGCGGAACACGCGCCGGTCCCCGCCTGCGACAGCCGTCAGTTCGTCTTGAAAGACGCCTTCGCCGCTCCGCTTGGAGTCTATCGCCTGGCGTGCCTGTTCACCAAAAAGCTCAGAAAGCTGACTTGGCGCGGCCGCGTCGCCCAGCGCCTTGTAGGCTTTGTTTGCCCAGTTGATCGCCCCGTCCAATCCGCGTTTCCATGCAGGCATAGGAAAGGCATCAAAGAGTGCGCTAAGTGTCAGGTAGGCCGCGTTCAGCTCTTCAAACTCCGCTTGAAGCCGCGCATGCGCCGATTGCAGTTCACCAAGGCTGACAAAGCGCACAAAGGCGGCAGCTCCCGATGTGCGTCCCTGCACTTCAAGCGGCATGCCGGATGCGGTCTCAACGGTGATGTCAAAGGCCGTCGCCTTGGTCCGCAGCGCAGCAATCGCCCGGTCAAGCGCGGCTGCAGACAATGGCAGCAGCCAGCGTCCGAAGGCAAGAAACGAGGCACGGTCCGCCGGCGCGCCGGAAGAAGCCGGAAGCGTGCCGACAAGCTCAGGCTTTTCGCCTTCCCGGTCCCAGATGATCACCCGGTTGTCGCGGCTCGCCAAGAGCGCATCGGCGCGTTGCAAGGACGCAGACAGATCTGAAACCCGAGCGCGCAGCGTCTGATTCTCACCGGCAATTTTGCCGCGCTCACGGATGAGCCACACCGCCGACAACAGCGCAGCGCCCATCGTACCGAGAAACATCGAGAACTGGATCACTTCAAGCGGACCGAAAGTGGCGGGCAGCGCTATGCCTGAGAACACGCCCTCGGCGGCGCTGGCTTCAAGCGGCAAGGCAATTGTAAAGGCTGCGGCAGCGCTTGCGCCCAAACGGCGCGCGTTTGTGGGGAGCAGGCGTTTGGGATAAAGATGCCGCATGAATCGTCCAAATTGGTCCGGCGAAGCGCTGGAGCCGTGGAACCCGAATTTTACGCTCAAAACTACCCCTGGCAGGTCTTCAATCCCTATACCGCATGGATCAGACCGCCGTCCCGCGCACCCCTCTTTTCGCCCGGGCTGGACCGGTGGGGATGTCGCGAATCAGTGCAACATAACGGTTGAGCGAATCGGCGTGAAGCCTTGTGTCGCGCAAAATTAAGCCCGCGACCAAGTCAAGGCTGCGGGCTCAATATATTGTGGCCTTACTCTGCTGGATTAATAGCGGTAGTGTTCCGACTTGAACGGACCCTGCTGCTTGACGCCGATATAAGCGGCCTGCTCGCCGGAAAGCTCCGTCAGGCGCACGCCGAGCTTGCCCAGATGCAGCCGGGCGACCTTTTCGTCGAGATGTTTCGGCAGCACGTAAACCTGGTTGGTGTATTTCTCGCCATGCGCAAACAACTCGATCTGCGCCAGAACCTGGTTTGAGAAGGAGGCGGACATGACGAAGGACGGATGGCCTGTCGCGTTCCCGAGATTGAGCAGGCGGCCTTCCGACAGAAGGATCATCCGCTTGCCGCCAGGAAACTCGATCATGTCGACCTGCGGCTTGACGTTGGTCCACTTGAAGTTCTTCAAAGCCGTGACTTGAATCTCATTATCGAAATGGCCGATATTGCCGACAATGGCCATGTCCTTGAACAGGCGCATATGGTCAAGTGTCACAACGTCCTTGTTGCCGGTCGTGGTGATGATGATGTCGGCATGCGGAGCTGCTTCCTCAAGCGTCAGCACTTCGAAGCCGTCCATGGCCGCCTGAAGCGCGCAGATCGGGTCAACTTCCGTCACCTTGACTCGCGCGCCGGCGCCCTGCAGCGAAGCTGCGGAGCCCTTGCCCACATCGCCGTAACCGCAGACGACAGCAACCTTGCCGGCCATCATCACGTCGGTACCGCGGCGGATGCCGTCCACCAGCAATTCCTTGCAGCCATATTTATTGTCGAACTTCGACTTGGTGACACTGTCGTTGACGTTGATCGCCGGGAACGGCAGCAGGCCCTTGGCATGCAGCTGGTACAAGCGGTTGACGCCGGTCGTGGTCTCTTCGGTGACGCCCTTGATCGCATCGCGCTGCCTGGTGAAGAAGCCGGGCGTCGCCGCCATGCGCTTCTTGATCTGCGCGAACAGGATTTCCTCTTCTTCAGAGGACGGGTTGACCAGAATGTTCTCGCCGGCCTCGGCGCGCGCGCCGAGCAGGATGTACATGGTGGCGTCGCCGCCGTCGTCGAGGATCATGTTGGTTGGCTTGCCATCCGGCCACTGAAAAATCTTGTCGGTGTAGTCCCAGTATTCAGTGAGCGACTCGCCCTTGACGGCGAACACCGGCGTGCCGGTGGCAGCGATGGCAGCGGCGGCGTGGTCCTGCGTCGAGAAAATATTGCACGAGGCCCAGCGCACATCCGCGCCAAGAACTTTCAGCGTCTCGATCAGCACGGCGGTCTGAATGGTCATATGCAGCGAGCCGGTGATGCGCGCGCCCTTCAACGGCTTGGTCGTGCCGAATTCCTCGCGGCAAGCCATCAGGCCCGGCATTTCGGTTTCAGCGATATCCAGCTCCTTGCGGCCCCAATCGGCTAATGAAATGTCGGCGACAACGTAGTCTTTGCTCGTGCTCATCTTGCTCTCCGGAAAATCAGAAATTGACAGCGGGCGGCATGGCGCGCGCTGGAATTGGGCGGGCTATTACCAGCAAAAACTCTGATCGGCAATATGATATAAAGAAATCTTTATGTCGGAATGTCTTGAGGCCGCAACTACTCCCCCTCGCCGAACTTATCGGCGAGAAGCGCTTCCAAGGCATCCATGACTTCAAGTGCCTGCCGCCCTGATGCGCTGACATTGATGGAGGTGCCGGGACTGGCGGCCAGCATCATCAGACCCATAATGGAAGCGCCGCCTACGCTCGTGCCGTCCTTCTCAACCTCGACCTCAGCGTCGTATCCGGAAACGAGCTGCACAAACTTTGCCGACGCGCGCGCATGCAGGCCGCGCATGTTGATGACATCCAGTGTCCGGCGGATAGCGGTGTCTGTTGTCATCATTTGCCCGTCAGGATCTGGCTTGCCACATTGATGTATTTGCGCCCCGAATCCTGCGCCTCCTTCAACGCGCAGACCATGTCTTCATTGACACGCACGCGCGAGAGTTTGATCAGCATGGGCAAATTCATGCCGGCGATCACTTCGACCTTGCCGGGGGCCATGACGGAAATTGCCAGATTGGAGGGGGTGCCGCCAAACATGTCGGTCAACACGATAACACCGTCATTGTCATTGGCGCGTGCAATCGCATCCACGATATCCTGGCGGCGCGATTCCATATCGTCGTCGGCGCCGATGGGCACCGTTTCCAAAAATGTCTGCGGCCCGACCACATGCTCAAGCGCATGGCGAAACTCTTCGGCCAGCTTTCCGTGCGTAACAAGCACGAGTCCGATCATATTCTAATTGCTCCCGTCGACGCCTCATTTGAGGCGCTCGCAGACCGGTTGTTTGCGATGATCCGGTCCGCCGCCGCTTTGGGCAGGAGCGATATGTTGTCGAGAGACGGTTGCAAGGCAAGGTGAATTTTGCAAAAAAGTTTCTACGTGTTGAAAATGCTACGAAATTTTCATTGCTGAAGTGGCTTGTAAAGGCCGAGATGGGCAAGGACTGCCCGCACTTGCGGTCCAGTATAGCCGATTGGGAGCTTTAGGGCCGGAAGCTTCACGCCATGAGCTATCAGTTGAGGTTCCACAGGGGAAATCCGCTCGGCTTTCTGTGTATCCACAAGGTTGACGGCAAGATCAAGCGCGGCAGACTCTACGTAACCGATCTCGTGAATGCCGGAGCCCCGCACTTCGATGAGGCCGGCCAGTTGTGCTGGAGGGGACGCGACAAGTTTGCCATCCGTCAATGCGAGGTCCACCCGATCATCAGACACAAGCGTAGCCTCGATATTGTCCCGCAGCGACTCCCGGATCAGCTCCAGCGCCAAAGCAGTCTTGCCTGCGCCCGGAGCGCCAAAGATGATGACGCCTTTGCCGCCGACAATCAGCGCTGTTGCATGAAGATTTGCGAGCGCAGGCATCACGGCTGCGAGGGCAGGAGAACGATGAAACGCGCGCCGAGAACTCTATCGGATGACCCGTCAACGATGTTCTCGGCATTGATCGTGCCGCCGTGCGCCTGGATGATCTGCCTGGAAATGGAAAGCCCGAGGCCGGAGTTTTGCCCAAAGGCCTCGCCAACGGGACGGTCGGTGTAAAAGCGCTCAAAGATGCGATCTGTGTTCTCCGAACTGATGCCAGGGCCGTTGTCTTCGACGAGAATGCGCATGAAATCGGCAGTTGGCTCAAGCTTGACTAAAATCCTGCCAGTCCCGTCCGGGACAAATGATCGTGCATTTTCCAGAAGATTGGTGATCACCTGACCAATGCGCAGATCATGACCCGGTATTGTGAAGCTCTTTAATGCCGGCGGCAATTTGCCGAAGCTCAACTCGATTTTAACATGCTTGTTGCGCCGCAACTCTGCGGCCGCAGCCACGATATTGGTCAAGAGGTTTTTCAGATCGACCTTTTGAGAATCCTGCCGCGCAAGTTCTGCATCAAGGCGCGAGGCGTCCGAAATATCGGTAATCAGCCGGTCAAGGCGGCGCACGTCGTGCTGGATGATATCCATCAGGCGCTTTTGCGACTCCGGCGATTTTGCCAGTGGCAAGGTCTCAACAGCGCTGCGCAGCGAGGTGAGTGGGTTCTTCAATTCATGGCTCACATCCGCCGCAAAGCTTTCGATCGCTTCAATGCGCGCATACAGCGCAGAAGTCATATCGCGCAGCGCCGTGGACAGATTGCCAATCTCATCCTGGCGGTTGGAGTAGTCCGGGATTTCCTCACGCGTGCGCACTCCGCGCCGCACACGCACGGCCGCTGCCGCAAGACGGCGCAGCGGGTTGGCAATTGTCGAGGCGAGCAACATGGACAACAGGGCGGTGACCAGCGCCGCAACGGAAAACACGCGCACGATTGCCAGCCGCTCGCCCTGCACGATCCGGTCTATGTCAGATCCTTGGGTCGAAAGCTGCAGGACGCCGAGGACCGCGCGGAAACGCTGCACCGGGACGGCGATCGAGACAACAAGGCCGCCTTGTTCGTTCATGCGCACAATGGTCGATGTCCCGCCCGTCAGCGCCGTCATCACTTCCGGGAAAGCCGCGCCATTGCCGCCGGGGGGCTCTTGGTAGACGGGCAGATTATTGCGGCTGAACAAGCCTGCGGTCCAGCTCAGGAACCGGCCCAGATAGCTCTCATCCTCGTCGTCCAGCGGCGGCAGGTCAAACCGCAATACCTGCCCGCCTGCATAAAGATGCTGGGAATCCAGCATTAAGTTGGCGTCGCGGTCATATATGCGCGCCCGGGTGCGCGTCGGCGAGATCAGCCGGCGCAAGACTGGCGCGACACGCTCCGGGTTAATTGGAAATTCCATCGCTTCTATCGAATCGTCGCTGGGCGATATCGTCTGCCCGGCCTGCATTTCGAGGAGCTTTTCCGGATCGACCGTGATGGAATCAGTCGACACGGTGGCAGATGCGGCAATCGCTGCGGCGATGATCTCGCCCTGCGTCATCAGGCTTTCGACGCGCGCGTCGATCAGGCCCTCGCGAAACTGGTTGAGATACAAGATGCCGGAAACCAGAACGCCAAGCGCGGCGAGGTTCAGAACAAGAATGCGCCGTGTGAGACTGGAAAATATGTAGTGCCCCAGAAGCCGCCTGACCGGCAAGAACAGCTTGCCAATCCATGCAAACTGCAGGCTGCGGCTCGCATTCTTGCGGATGATCGTTTTCTCAGTCTCTGCCACCATGGGCGGGTTATAAATCACGCCTCGCTGAAGCGATAGCCGACACCATAGAGCGTTTCGATCATGTCGAAATTGTCGTCGACCGCTTTGAACTTCTTGCGCAGCCGCTTGATGTGGCTGTCAATCGTGCGGTCATCCACATAGACCTGATCGTCATAAGCTGCATCCATCAACGCATCACGGCTTTTGACAACGCCGGGGCGCTGGGCGAGCGCGTGCAGGATCAGGAATTCCGTCACCGTCAGCGTCACCGGCTGGCCGGACCAAGTGCAGGTATGACGCTCCTGATCCATGACCAACTGGCCGCGCTCGATTGTGTTGGACGCCTGTCCATTCGCCTTGCCCGCCACAGCCGCATCGCGGCCCTGCGCCCTGCGCATCACAGCTTTGACACGCTCGACAAGGAGCCGCTGCGAGAACGGCTTGGTGATAAAATCATCCGCCCCCATTTTTAGCCCGAACAATTCATCAATCTCCTCGTCCTTTGAGGTGAGGAAAATGACGGGCAGGTCCGATTTCTGCCGCAGGCGGCGCAGGAGCTCCATTCCGTCCATGCGCGGCATTTTTATATCGAAAATCGCAAGATTCGGCGGGCGTGCCGTCAGCCCCTCAAGGGCGGACGCGCCATCCGTATATGTTTCCACCCGGTAGCCTTCCGACTCCAGCGCAATGGAAACGGAGGTCAGGATATTGCGGTCATCATCGACCAGCGCAATCGTTGTCATGCCGCCAGGCTCCTTCATATTGTCCACATCCCTTCACCAATTCAGTGTCGCGGGAGTGGCGGACAAATGTGGCACAAAATATGGCGCAGGTCGAATGGACCATCGCGCTTCCTTAATAGGCGTCCTTAACGAGCTAACATATCCGCCGCTTTTAAAACGATTAGACGTTTTTTAAAATCTTTAAAACGATTAAACATTTGATCAGTATGAATTTTTCTGGCCTTTCCTGCTCAGACGCCAGTTTCGTTGAATCCGATTTAAAAGAGGGACATCCGCAATGTTGAAAAGTGGTTTGCGAAATGAAGCCTTCGATCTGGAGGCTGTCGGCTTTGAAGGCCAGGCACACGTTTTCTATAATCTTGGCGAAACAGAGCTTTCGCGTATGGCGGTCACCTCCGGCGAGGCGCGGCTCTCAGCGCATGGTGCGCTCGTGGCAATGACTGGTCAGCACACTGGCCGCTCGCCCAAGGACAAGTTCATGGTCGAGGATGATTTGACCCGCGGCACCGTCTGGTGGGACAATAACCGCAGCCTCTCCCGCGCGCAGTTTGATGGGCTGCATGCCGATATGCTGGCGCATGTCACGGGCAAGAACCTGTTCGTGCAGGATTTGACCGGTGGCGCGGACAAAGAGCACGCGCTGCAGACCCGCGTCATCACTGAGCTTGCCTGGCAGTCCCTGTTCATCCGCAATCTGCTGATCCGCCCGGACCGCGCTGATTTGGAGAGTTTTGTTCCCAAGCTGACAATCATCGACCTTCCATCCTTCAAGGCCGACCCCGCCCGGCACGGCACACGCAGCGAAACGGTGATCGCCATTGATCTGACCCGCATGACCGTCCTGATCGCCGGCACGTCTTACGCGGGCGAGATCAAGAAGTCGGTGTTCACCGTTCTCAACTACTTTCTGCCAGTCAAAGGCGTCATGCCGATGCACTGCTCGGCCAATGTCGGCGCAAAAGGCGACGCCGCCATTTTTTTCGGCCTGTCCGGCACCGGCAAGACCACTCTTTCGGCCGACCCCGACCGCACGCTCATTGGAGATGATGAGCATGGCTGGGGTTCCGATGGTGTGTTCAACTTCGAGGGCGGCTGCTACGCCAAGACCATCCGCCTGTCCGCAGAAGCCGAACCCGAGATTTTCGCGGCCACGCGCCGCAAAGGCACTGTCCTGGAAAATGTCACGCTGGATGGGGATCTTGTGCCCGACTTCGAGGATGCGAGCCTGACGGAAAACACGCGCTGTGCCTACCCGCTGCACTTCATCTCGAATGCAAGCGAAACCGGCCGCGCAGAGCACCCAAAGAACATCATCATGTTGACCGCTGACGCCTTTGGCGTCCTGCCGCCGATTGCCAAGCTCACGCCTGAACAGGCCATGTACCATTTTCTGTCCGGCTACACCGCAAAGGTCGCAGGCACGGAAAAGGGCGTCACAGAACCCGAGGCGACGTTCTCAACCTGTTTCGGAGCGCCTTTCATGCCAAGGCATCCATCCGAATATGGCGCGTTGCTGCGCACGCTGATTGCCGATCACAATGTGAGCTGCTGGCTGGTCAACACCGGCTGGACCGGCGGTGCTTATGGCGTTGGCAGGCGCATGCCGATCAACGCCACCCGCACCATGCTGACCGCCGCGCTCTCCGGCGCACTCAGCAAGGCTGCCTACCGGCGCGATCCGAATTTCGGCTTCTTCGTTCCGATGGCGGTCGAGGGTATTGACGCGGCACTGCTCGACCCGCGCTCAACCTGGAGCGACACCCACGCGTATGACGCAATGGCGAAACGCCTTGTGGCCATGTTCTCGGCGAATTTCGAAAAGTTCGAGGACAGTGTCGATGGCCCCGTGATGGAATCGGCGCCGCAGATCAGGCTCGCGGCGGAGTAGTCCGGCGCGAGCCCGCCTTCTCCGTCACAAAAACCGCCACCGCATGGGCGGGCATGTCAAAGCCCGTGCCCAGCGGGCGCACCGGGCGCGTTGAAAGCTCGCTCTTCCAAGCCAGCCCGCGCCCAGCAGGCGGCAGATGCAGGGCGACGGTTCCTTCATTGCGGTTGATGGCGATGGCGACACGGTCGATGCCGGGCTTGAGCGGCGTTGAAACCGTCAGAACCAAAGCAAGCAGATGGTTGTCGGACATTTCCCAATCGCGCAGCGTCATTTCTTCGCCATTCGGGCGCAGCCATTTGACATCCGGCCAGCTTTCCTTGCCATGCGGATTTCCGGATAACAGCTGTGCCGACATCAACGCGGGATGCGCGGCGCGCAAGGCGGACAGCTTGGCGGTGAACGCCTCCAGCTCTTGATCGCGTTTCTCCCAATCGAGCCAGGTTGTCTCATTATCCTGCGCGTAGGCATTGTTATTGCCGTTCTGCGTGCGACCGAACTCGTCGCCTGCCGTCAGCATGGGGATGCCGCGCGACAGGAACAGCAGCGCGAGCATGGCCTTGACGTCGTCCTTGCGGCGCGCGCGGATGGCAGGCGCGAGAGTTTGGCCTTCAACGCCATGGTTCCAGGAGAAGTTCTCGCCATGGCCGTCGCGATTGTCCTCGCCATTGTCGAAATTGTGCTTGCGCCGGTAGGCGGTGAGATCTGCCAGCGTGAAGCCGTCATGGGCGGCCAGAAAATTGACACTGCGCGTTGAGACACCCTGATGGTGAAACACATCCGATGAGCCGGAGAGGCGCGTTGCAAGCACGCCAAGCGTTGCCGGATCGCCGCGCCAGAAGCGGCGCACATCGTCGCGGTAGCGGTCATTCCATTCCAGAAACTGCGGCGGAAAATTGCCGAGCTGATAACCGCCCGGCCCCATGTCCCATGGTTCGGCAATCAGCGTGGCCGGTGCAATGACGCCGTCATGGCGCATGGCTTCAAACAGCGGCGCATGCGGCGAGAAACCTCGCGCGGTGCGCCCGAGCGCAACGCCAAGGTCAAAGCGGAACCCGTCCACACCGCCGTGCGTGATGAAATGACGCAGCGCGTCGATGACAAGCTCGCGCACCGGCCCGCGCTCGACCGCAAGCGTATTGCCGGTGCCGACATCATTGACGAGCGCGCCAGGCTCATCCGCGTGATGCCGGTAGTAAAGCGCGTTGTCGAGACCGCGCATCGACAGCACCGGCCCCATCAGATCACTCTCGCCGGTATGGTTGAACACAACGTCGAGGAACAGCGCGATGCCTTCTTTGTGGAGCGCATTGGCGAGGGCGCGCAAATCCGAAATGCCATTCGGCGCAAGGCGCGGGTCAAGCGCCATGAAGGACACGGCGTTATATCCCCAGGCATTGCTGAGGCCGAGCGGGTAGAGATGGCGCTCGTCAATCCATGCCGTGATTGGCATGAGCTCGACGGCGGCGACATTGAGCAATTTGAAATGGGCGATTGAAGCGGGATGAGCGAGCGCCGCAAGCGTGCCGCGCAGCTCCTCAGGAATGTCCGGATTGAGCTGGCTGAAACCCTTGACTGAAAGCTCATAAATCAGCCCGCCTTCCCGGAGCGGCGTGACAGTGCGGCTGGCGGGCGCAGATGAAGTTTCGAGAATGGCTTTGGGCGCGAGCTTGTGCGTGTCGATGCCGCGTTTGGTCAAATGCGGATGATAGGCATAGGGCCGGTCAAGGCGCGTTGCATAGGGATCAACGAGAAGTTTGGTCGGATCGAAGCGGTGGCCCTCTTCCGGCAGCCACGGCCCCTCGGCACGGTAGCCGTAATGCTGACCGGGCTTGATCCCCTTCAGTTCAATGGTGAACATGCTGCCCGGCGCGCGGACCATCTCATGCTGCGCAGTTTCGCGGTTTCCGCCCTTGTCGAACAGGCAAAGCGTCATTCCGGTCGCATGCTGGGAGACAACAGAAAAACGGACGCCGCCCGGACCGAACGCAACGCCGGGCTTATAATGGGGGATATGCTGGGTCATGTGATAACGGAAGGCTTCTCCCGTCCGGTGTTCGACTTGATCCCGGCAAGCTCGTCAGCGGCGGCGATAAGGTCCGCCAGCGCCGCCTGCGTATCAAGCTCATGGCGCGCAGGATCGGGTTCATATCGCTCGATGTAAACGCGCAGGGTCGCGTCGGATGTGCCGGTGCCGGACAGGCGGTAGACAATGCGCGAGCCGCCTTCAAACAGGATGCGGATGCCCTGATTGGCGCTTGTCGAGCCATCGACAGGGTCGTGATAGGTGAAGTTGTCGGATGCCGCAATTGTCAGCGCGCCAAGCTTCGTGCCGGGCAAGGACGAAAGGCGCCCGTTCAGCCCGTCCATCAGCCGGTTGGCGCGCTCGGTTCGACCTCTTCGTAGTCGTGCCGCGAATAATAGTTGCGGCCATATTCAGCCCAGTGTTTTTTGACGATGTCAATCGCAGGCTCTTTGCGGGCGGCGAGAATGTTGAGCCAGAGCAGGACCGCCCACAGCCCGTCCTTCTCGCGCACATGGTCGGAGCCGGTGCCTGCGCTTTCCTCGCCGCAGATGGTAACCTTGCCGGCGTCGAGCAGATTGCCGAAGAATTTCCAGCCGGTCGGCGTCTCATACATGCCAATGCCCAGCTTTGCCGCAACCCGGTCCGCCGCGCCGCTCGTCGGCATGGAGCGCGCAATTCCGGCAAGGCCGTCGCGATAGCCCGGCGCGCACGTCGCGTTGGCGGCAAGCATGGCGACAGAGTCGGACGGGGTGATGAAGATACCCTGCCAATGACGAGATTGCGGTCGCCATCGCCATCCGACGCCGCCCCGAAATCCGGAGAATTGTCCGACATCATTAAATCGTACAGCTCTTTGGCGTGGACCAGATTGGGGTAGGACAGGCGCATCTCGACGAGATCAGCCACGTCGTCAGGTCTGACGCGTATGCCGTCTTGCTCATGGATCGCGCCGGCTGGCACACCAGCGCCGACCTTGCCATGCCCCACAACATCATCCCGCTGCTGCTGCCGCCGCGCTCGCCCGAGCTCAACCCGCAGGAGAACGTCTGGCAGAACCTGCGCCACACCTCGCTCTCCAATCGCGTCTTCGACGACTACGACGATATCGTCGATGCCTGCTGCCAAGCCCTGGAATTGCCTCCTCGACAACCCTTCGCGCATCACCTCGCTTGGCATGCGAAAATGGGCCCATTCCGCCGGTCAATCTCAATCACCGCTGGAATAAGTTATGCGACTTGCGTTATTGGCACTTCTGCGAAATGCCAAGCCGCACGAGAGAAGGCCGCTCGCGATCAAAAAGCGGACCTCGGCGCAACAGGGCAACCGGCGCCTGTTTATCCTGTTTATGAGGTCGCGACCTCGTTGGGACGATGAGGAGGTAAGGTCATATCAACGGCAAGTCGCGCGACGAGCCGCACAATTGCGGGATCGTCGACTCGCTCGCTGAAGTTAGGATCATGATCGAGCAGTGTCGAAACCGCTACAACTGCACTCGGCCGCAACTATCCTTGGCAAAAGATGCTCCTGTCCTGCGACCGATCCAGCACGTAGGACGCGTCACCCGCCGGCCGATTCTCGGCGGCTTCCACCATCAATGCGGCCGCGGATAAATTTCCGGTAGGGACAGGCTGAAATCGTCGACGACTGTCCGTGCCAGATCGGCTCGAGGGCGCCCGAACGGCAAAACGCGGCGCCCCCTTGCGGAAGCGCCGCGTTTCGCGGTGAACGGATCGGGCGTTAGGCGGCGTTACTTCGCGAAGAAAGCGAAGAAGCGCGGCGCGGCGCAGGGGCCGATCTTGAAGCAAGCCTGCACCGTGAAGGTGTGCAGCTTGCCGCTTTCGGCGGTGAGGCCGGCGAGCAGCGCGGTCAAGCCGTCGTTCGAGGTCACGAACTTGGTGACGATCTGGCCGGTGGCGTCGTCGCGGAAACGCACGGTGAATTGCGTCACCTTGATGAAGGTCTTCTGCGAAAGAACGATGCGGGCCTTTTCGTTCTGCTTGTTGTAGAGGATCTTGACGCAAGTCGGCCCATTGCAATTCTGGACGGTCGTGTTCTCGCCCTTGTCTTCCTTGAAATGGAAGTTCGGCGCGGCGGAGGCGTTGCTGGCGATGCCGGCGAGCGCAAGGACGCTGAGCGCGGCAACGATGGTACGGATCGTTTTCATTGTGGCGAATCCTTTGATGAGGGTTTGAAGTTCTGATTTCGGTTTCGTCTCGTTTCGAAGACGGGCGGGTTATAGCTCACGCGCGCTGAACCGAATGTGAACCGAAGTGACCGTCGTCACCGGCGGTGAAAATTTCTCACGCGCGATCAGGGCGAGGCGGTTCACGCCGGGTTCAGGCGCCGTGATCTAGATTGCGCGCGTCAAGTTCGACAACCCAATCCGAACAGGAACCACGCCCATGAAACACCGACTCCTTTCGCTCACCGTCATGGCTTTTGCCGCGGCGTCATCTCTTCTCGCCGCCGGAGCAGCCCACGCCCGCGGCTGCGCCAATGACATCTGCGCAAAGAGCACCGATGACGGCCGGACGGTCAAAGTCGAGATCGACACCGGACAGCGACCAATGACGCACTACAACGTTCGCCGTGGCGGCCAGCAATTTGAGCTCACCAGCGAAAGGAGGCGTCATCACGTGATCTGGTCATTCGCCGGCCGGCCTGGCTATATCGTGAAATACCACGTCCAAGTGTGCAATCGTGGCGGCCTGTTTCAGAGATCGAGCTGCACCGGGTGGGTCACGTTTTCCCACACCATGTCGAACTAAGTCCCGCGGCCGAACCTGCGATCGCGACCGGGGCGCAAGGCCTGGCTGCCGTTGGGCAGCCGGGCGCGCTTGCCCGGTCTTGTCTTTTCATGGGAGCGGTCCCTTGATCATTTCGTCACCGCGCGCCGCTCCGGGCATGCCGCCGCACCTCGATCGCGGTCATTCTCCCTATCGCCTGCTTCGCCGCGGCCAGCGCGGCTGAGGCACTTCTTCCGATCAGGCGCAATATCCCTGTGCCTACCGAAAATTGGATTCGACGTGGACAGTTTGATATTGACCGTTAAGCTTCGAGGCGAAGCAGCGCTTTTTTATCATTCTATTCGGCCTGTTCGTGGCGCGATATTTCGACGGGTCCTCGAAAAATACGCCGACTACTACAACGGCAGCCGCACTCATTTGCCTTTGGCGAAGGATGCTCCGGTCCCGCGACCGAACCACCAAGAAGGACGCATCACCCGGCGGCCGCTCCTCGGCGGCCTCCACCATCAATATGCCCGCGGATGAATTTGCGGTAGGCACAACACAAGAGTTGCTAGACCAAATTCCTTTCAAGTAGCAGAGACTCGTGCCGCCTCCAGTGCCGCTAGCGGTATTGTCCGGCGCCGCGTGCACATCGAACAGCCGCTGCCGCTCGCACGGGCCGGCGAAAATGTCGGCGAGGAGACGCCCGTCCCCATCCGCATTCGGCGTCTTGGCCGAGCTATGGGCGAAAGTTGGTGACGGCATGAAGGGGTAAGGCGGCGTATCGTGGGGGTGTTCGAGCCTCCACTTCTCCACCGAAGGAGTGATACGCCGTGACCGAAACTAACGTTTTCCAGCTCTCCCAGCCAGGGACTTTTACCGATCCGCTGACCGAGGTTTTGCGCAACGGCGCGCGAGCGCTTGCTGGCGCAGGCCGTCGAGGCCGAGGTTGCAGCCTTGCTCGGCCAGTCATGCCGACACTCAAGACCGAGGACGGCCGCCAGCGGCTGGTGCGCCACGGGCATCTGCCCGAGCGCGAGATCATGACCGGCATCGGCCCGGTCGCCGTGCGCTGCCCGCGCGTGCGCGACCGCGGTCGGCGAAGGCGTCAGAGCGCATCCGCTTCTCGTCGGCGATTCTGCCGCCCTACGCGCGCCGGTCGAAGAGCCTCGAAGTGCTGATCCCGATCCTCTACCTGAAGGGCGTCTCCACCGGCGACTTCGAGGAGGCGCTGGTCGCGCTTGCTCGGCAAGGATGCCGGCGGGCTGTCGGCCTCGACCATCGGGCGGCTCAAGGAGGCCTGGTCGGAGGAGCACGTGCGCTGGAGCAAGCGCGATCTCTCCGCCAAGCGCTACGTCTACTTCTGGGCCGACGGCATCCATCGTGCAGGCGCGGCTCGAGGACGACGCGCAGTGCCTGCTGGTCATCATCGGCGCCACGCCGGAGGGCAAGAAGGAGCTGGTCGGCCTGATCGACGGCGTGCGCGAGAGCGCGCAATCCTGGAAGGAGCTGCTGCTCGACCTGAAGCGGCGCGGACTTGCGATCGGCGCCCGAGCTCGCGGTCGCCGACGGCGCGCTCGGCTTCTGGAAGGCGATCGAGCGAAGTGTGGCCGCAAGACCCGCGGCCAGCGCTGCTGGGTGCACAAGACCGCCAATGTGCTGAACAAGCTGCCGAAGAGCCAGCAGCCGAAGGCCAAGCGGGCGCTGCAGGAGATCTGGATGGCCGAAACCAAGAAGGATGCGCTCGAGGCCGCATTCGATGCCTTCGTCGAGACCTACGGGCGTCAAATACGACAAGGCGGTCGAATGCCTGACCAAGGATCGCGATGCGCTGCTCGCCTTCTACGACTTCCCGGCCGAGCACTGGAAGCACCTGCGCACGACCAACCCCATCGAAAGCACGTTCGCGACCGTGCGCCACCGCACCGTGCGCTCGAAGGGATGTCTCTCGAACAAGACCGCGCTCGCCATGATCTTCAAGCTCGCCGAGGCCGCCGAGAAAAGCTGGCGTCGCCTCGATGGCCACAACCAGTTGCCGAAAGTCATCCTCGGTGTAAAGTTCACCGACGGAATCGAGGTCGTCAGAATCGCAAGCTCAAGCCGCTGCCGCCTGACCCCTTCCGTCACCAAGATTCGGCGATAGCTCTCTTGGCCTGCTGGAAATCAATCGCAGCGGTGATCTGCTGGCGGGCCAAGCGGAGAATTGACCACTTCGCCCGACGCAAACTCGCCCTCAATTCGGTTGGCTGCGAAGACACTAGTGGACTCGTGGAGAATGCACCCCTACTCGATCCCGATCGGGCCCGGCAGGCAGAAATGCGGCCCACGCACTCCGCGGGCGGCGAACATGCCATTCGCCTCGTGTAGGGCGACGCGCGCCTCCTCGCGGCCCAGCGCCTCAAGCGCGGTGCGCTGCAAGACAAGATCGCCTCCCTCGACGCGCCAGACTCCGACATCGCGATCGCGCGCCCTGGGATTGGATTCGTTGAGGCCCCGGCAAGGCGACCAGCGTTCGGCCGACGCCGCCTTTTGCTCACAGCGCATACGTAGCGAGCCATCGGCGCGCAATTGGATGCGATAACTCACCCCGCCCTCGAAATTTGCGCCCGTTTGCAGCCGTGTATATACGATCGTCTTGTCACCGACCCGCTTGCGCAAGGCTGTAGCCTTGAGTCGGTTAGCGTCTGTCAACGCAAAGGGCGGCGACATAGTGCAATGCGGTCGCGCAATCGGCGGCGCCTGAGCCTGGCAGGCCGAAGCCATCGCGAAGCATGTGGCAGCCATGCCGACTCCCGCGTCGCGCCATTGCGTGAAGCAAGCCATTGCCACCTCGACCCGTCGTCTTCGTCAAATCATATGGCAGGTTCGGCCTGCTGTCATCGGAGGCGCGGCCGGTCGCGCACGATGTTGGGCCGGGTAGCCTCGGTCCATGCGGGTGGCAAGCTGACATGGCCGCTGGCGCCATCGTGATCGCCCACATTGCGCAGCTCGGCGGTTCGGCTGCTCGCGCGGTGATGGGCATTCTTGACATGGCGCGCCATCACGACCTTGGCCGTCCGGCAGATGTCGATTTCCGAGACCTGCGGCATGGTGCGACGATAGCTCACGCGCTATGTTGACACTGTGCGCTTCATGATCAGCCGTGCGCCGGTGCTCACGCTGTGACCCGCCGTCGCCGACCGGCGCCGAGCTTCTATTCGAGGTGTTCAGTCAGCGCTATGAACGCGGCTCGACGATCGTCACCTCGAACCTGCCGTTCGAGGATTGGACATCCGTGTTCGGCTCGGAGCGTCTCACGGGAGCGCTGCTCGACCGGCTCACACATCACGTCCATATCCTCTCGATGAACGGCGAGAGCTATCGTTCGGCCCAGTCCTCGAACCGGCGGCGGCCGGCCGCCAGGGCGGAGCAAAAGCAAGCCAGCGCCGACAATGTCGATCCCGACACCGGCGAGATCATCCAGCCGTAGCCGTCAAAACATTCGCGCCGCCGACATGCAAAGGGGCCCGATCGGGCCCCTTTGCATGTCGGCTCATCCTCGCGCCACTGGCCTGCTTTTACTCCGCCCCCGCGGCCTGGAATCTCTCCGCCGTTGACACGAGAATGCCGGCAGATCGGAAATGCCATCGTATGGTCTCCCCCCATTCCCGCTGTGGCATGTGGGCCTCTATACCGGGACTCCCCAGCCTAGCCTACCGCCGGCCTTCTGGCCGCGGTTGTTCGACCAGTCGCATCAGAAACGGTGTTGCCACCATCGAGATCGCGATCAGCACGCTTGCCAGAGCCGACAATTCCGGCGTCAACAATCCACCCGCTTGCGACGCAGCAAACAGCACAAAGCCGAATTCGCCGCACTGCGACAGCACCAAGGCCATCCGTACCGCGTCACGCACGACGATGCCCGACAGCAACGCCAGAGCAAACATAACGGCGAATTTGATCACGAGAATGGCCACTGTGTTCAGAACAACCAGCAGCCAGGATGCCGCCAGGACCTCAAGGTTCAACGAAGCACCGATGCTGATAAAAAACAGCGCGAGAAACATGTTCTTGACCGGTTCCACGATCGTGGAAGAGGCGGGAGATCGACAAGCCCAGCCCCATACCGTTCGACTTTGTTGTGTAGAACGGTTCAAACAGTCGCTCGAGGGCCGCTGGCGCCAGACCCGGACCCGAATCGCGCACCGAGACGAGCAAGCCGTCCATTCCGTCATACTCGCACTGATTACTAGTTCGCGCTGCCCTTCGGTGGCGCCGCTCATTGCCTCGATAGCGTTGATAATCCAGATTTAGGACCACCTGTTGGAGTTGGATTTCTTGATCTCCGTTGATCAGGGGCAAGTCGCTTGCAAGTTCCGTGCGCACGGAAACTCCGTTCTTCGCCGCTTCGCCACTGGTCAGGGCTACCGTTTCAAGGATCGCGTCATTGATCGCAATATCATCCTTTCGAAATGGGGCCTTCTTGATAAGGGCCCGGATCCGGCCGATGACCTCGCCGGCTCGAATGCCGTTCTCGACGATGCGGCTAAGGGCGCCCCATGACCTCCTCGATATTCGGCTGCTGAGCATTCAGCCAGCGCAGCGCAGCCTGGGCGTTGGTGACTGCCGCGGCGATCGGTTGACTTACCTCGTGAGCGATCGAGGCGGTCAGCTGACCCATGGTCGTCACGCGATTAACATGGGCGAGTTCCGACTGTGACTTTGCGCAAAGCTTCGGAGGCGAGCACATGGTCGGTGAGATCGCGGATGATGGCGAGCGCGGCTTCCACTCGTTCAGAACTAGCCGTAGAGGCGAGTAGGTCACCACGTGATAGCGCCGGCCCAGAAAGTTTGTGAACCAGTCCGCCATACTGACTTCCTCACCCGCGAAGCATCGGTCCAGATGCGGCTTGACCACTTGGTCAAAAAGACTTGGGTGCCGGAAAGTTCAGAGACGTGTTTGCCGACTATGCTCTCGGTCGGCATTCCCCAATTTCGCTCGTACCCGGGATTGACCCGACGGTAACGGTAATCCCTGCCGATGACGGCGATTGCATCAGGCGAGGTGAGGAGCACCTGTTGGATCAGGTGTTCCGCCCGCTTGCGTTGAGTGATGTCGCGTACCAGGGAAAGGGCCAACCAGCGGTCGCCATGCCGAAATTCCCGAATGCGGACCTCGACTGGAAACAATGTGCCGTCCTTTCGAAGGTGACGACCCTCATAGGTGAGGGTTCGCCCCGCGCGTAAACCCTCGCGGATACGCTGCAGCATCTCTTGAGTCAGATCCGGACCGTATTCAAATGGCGTCATCCCGATCAATTCGTCGCGGGTAAAACCCGAAGCTTTCGCAGGCTTCGCGGTTCACATCCAGAACGGTCGAATTTCTCGTAAAGGAAGAACGCGTCTGTAGCGTGGTCGGCGAAGGTACGGAAACGGGCTTCGTCGCCTGCAACTCTGCCTCAGCGCGCTTGCGATCCGTAACGTCCACTGCGGTGCCGACGTATCGCGTCAGCGCTCTGGCTTCGTTGAGAACGGCGTGGCCAATCACGTGCACGTGCTTAACAGCTCCATCGGGCAGCATGATACGGTGATCCAGCACGAAGTCGGCCTTCTCAGCGCGGGCGCGTTCGAACTGCTGAGTGAAGGAGGCGAAATCCTCTGGATGGACGACTGCCCATATCTGGTCGCGGTTCGGAGGACTGTCACGCTCGGGATCGAGCCCATAAATTCGGAACATCTCTTCGGACCAGTGTCGGCCCTGGTCGCTATAGACGTCCCAGGCCCAGCTGCCCGTGTGGGTCAGCTTCTGCGCCTCGGCAAGAAAAGCCTCGCTTTGCTTGCGCTCTTCTGATATCCGTCAGTATCCCGTACCACTTGAGGACGTTTCCCTTAGCGTCACGTAGCGGCTCTACGCGCGCCAAGAACCAACGGTATTCCCCATCCCTGCGGCGGACCCGCGCCTCGCTCTCGAACGGCTCGCCGCTCGCTGGCTAACGATGCTCTCCGCTTCTGCGCGTAGTCCTCGAAATCTTCGGGGTGAATGAAGTTCCCCCAGTCTGACCCTGCCGCATCCTGGGACATAATCCGCGCAATCGCGTCGACGCCGGTCGACGAATACGGTCGTTCCGTCGGGCCGAGCCGTCCACGTCATCGCGGGGAATTGTTTCGACGACATCACGAAGCTCTTTTTCACGTTGGCGCAGCGCTTGCTTCCGCGCGCTTCGGCTCGGTGATGTTCCGCCCGACGCCGCGGTAGCCGATGAAGCGGCCGGCGTCGTCGAACACCGGCAGTCCGGAGACCGACACGTAGCGCTTGCCGCCGTCGAGCGTCGGCCGCGCGAGCTCGAAATCGCGGAACGGCAGGTGGGCCTCGAGCGTCGCCCGGTGCTTGCGCCAGGCCTCTTCGTCCGGCTCGAGGTACGGCACCTCCCAGCGCGTCTTGCCGATCTCCGAGCCCGGCGCCGGCGCATCGGCGAGGTTCTCGGCGAACTCCTGGCGGGTGAAGCGATGCTGCGCGTCGGTTTCCCAGTACACATCGAAGGAGAATTGCACGAGCGTGCGAAAGCGCTCCTCGCTCGCCCGCAGAACCGCTATTGCAGAGCGGCCTTGCAGGGCGAAGAAGAGTCGTCACCCCGATTGCGCCCGCAGAGATGAGCAGATTGACAATGCCAATGATTTGGCGTCCCGGGGATTGCGACACGGCATAGCTTAAAAGTGTAAGGGACACGCAACCGGCTCCAACCAGCACGACGATGTCTCGTGCTTGGCAGACGCTCGCGGCCATCAGCACAACAGCGATGTAGAGCACACCAACCGGGATGTTCGCATCAGTGATCGTGTCGACAATGAAGATCAGGCTCGCAAGTGCAGCGCCCGCCACGCGAAGTTTGCGGCGCTCTCCGAGCCGTGTGAGCTGTGTCGCACGGTGTCCTCCGCTTCAAGCCGCCCGCTACGGAACTGCGGTCTGCAGGGCGCCACGTACATTGACGACACCGGCGCACTAATCCAGCATGCAATTCGGCACAAGCCCGCTTCACCTCGAGCCTTTTCTCATGCCGAGCGTTCGCTCCTCACCTACCCCGAGAGATCAGGACCCTCCTTCCGAGCTCGCCGCGATCGTCCATATCATCGACGACGACGCCTCGCTGCGCGACGCGCTCGACAGCCTGTTCCGCTCGGTGGGACTGGAGACGCGCCGCTACGGCTCGGCCCAGGAATTTCTCGACGCGACGCAGCCCGACGCGCCGGGCTGTATGGTGCTCGACGTCAGGCTCCGGGGCTTTCAGGCCTCGATTTCCAGGCTAAGCTCAGCGAATCGGCATCCGCATGCCGGTGGTCGTGATGACCGGCCACGGCGGACATTCCGATGACGGTACGCGCGATGAAGGCGGGCGCGGTGGACTTCCTTACCAAGCCGTTCCGCGATCAGGACATGCTAGACGCGGTGGAAAGGCCATCGAGCGCGACCGCGCGCGCGCGCGAAAGCGACGGCAAGGCTGACGCTTTGCGAGCGCGGTCGGGACGCTCTCGCCGCGCGAGCGGCAGGTGATGGCGCTGCCGCGGCCGGGCAAAATGAACAACAGGTCGCGGCATAAGCTCAAGCTCAGCGAGATCACTGTGAAGATATACCGCGGCAACGCGATGCGGAAGATGGGGGCGAAATCCTTCGCCGACTTAGTCCGCATGGCCGAGGCGCTACACCTCAAACCGGACAGCGCCGGTTCAGCCGCATAAACTTCCGTATAATTCCGCACCGCCCACGAACAGCGCACAATCGGCTCGCGCGTCCGAAGTCACGCTTGGTTGGGCGCAGCTTTGTGTCGGAGTGAAGTGCTTGGAACATCAGAGGTTGATCTCGGTCATTGACGACGACGACGCGATGCGGCTGTCACTCGACGGGTTTGTGCGGTCGCTCGGTTACGCAGTCGAGACGTTTCGCTCCGCCGAGGATTTCCTCTCACGCGGCGCGAATTTGCGCGCGCGCTGCATCATCAGCGACATCAAGATGCCAGGCATCAGCGGACTCGAGCTGATTGGCGTTCTGCGCTCGCGCGGCATCAGGACGCCGGTCATCTTGATGACGGCGTTCGGCGAAGAGGCTACACGCGCCGGCGCCAGCCGTGCCGGCGCGGTTTGCTTTCTCGGCAAGCCGTTCGATGCGCAGACCCTGATCGCTTGCATCGAGCGCGCGCTCGCCGCGTGACCACGTGGGGCAGCGACGAAACGAGCGTATAGGCCTTACATACCTAGGTATGACTGTTCGCGTGGCCGCCGGCGCGTAGCATCGCGCCAAGAAGATCGGCATGACGGGCGGAGCCGAGAAACCGGGGTGCCGAGAAACCGCGGAGCCTCGCATGAAAATCGATGGCTCGGCTGTTTGAAAAGGCCGAGCATATGAGACACCACGGCCGATGACACTTCAGAATTCCTACAGCTCTGCGATCGCGGCCCTGCATTTCACGCCACGGCGGCCATGGGACGACGACGCAGGACCAACTCCACGCCCGAATCCGCTCGCGCTTTACAAGAGCTGACCGGCGCTGGAACCGGTGGCCGCGCCTCCTCGGCCGCCTCTGGGCCGCTCTCCGTCTTCGTCTCTCGCGGAAAGCGGCCCCGCCTGCAACCCGCGCAGCAGCATCGTGGCATCTGACGGCCGCAATTCGTGCCGGCGCGGTCGAGTTGGGAGAGAGCGCCCGCACACGAACGAGCCGCCGGCGAACTCGCGCCAGTGTGTTGACATTTTAGGATCAAGCCGGCGCGAACCGTGGGCGGGTCCTTGTGATCGCCCCCGTTGAGCAAACGCTTGCGAGGTGGTGCTCGCCGCATGAGAAGCGCCCGGACCGAGGCCAAACGAATGTATAGGCGCTTTATACCCAGGTCTGACTGTTTGCGCAGGCGCCGGCATTGACGATCGCGACGAATGAAATCGCACGAGAACGGCGCGTCAGAAGTGGAATGAGCGAGATGCGACAGGCGGACTGGATTCTCGCTGCAGTGGGCGCAGTGCTCATCGCTACCTCACTGATTGCTGTAGTTGGGTTTAACCACGTAGGCCGCGATCGGGCGAGTGTCCGCGATGGTGCGAATCAGCCCGCGTCCGTCTCATTGCTCTCGAACGGCAGGCGCAAGCACATGCAATTTAAACAACTTAGAGGCGTAAAAATGAAGTGGGGATCCAGTCTGCTCGTTCTCGCCGTGGCGATGGCTGCGGCCGGCTGCTCATCGGAAGCGCCGAAAGCGCCCGAGGTGAGGCCGGTGCGCACGGTCGTGGTGATCCGAAGCCGATCGACGACGACCGCCAGGCGGTCGGCGAGATCAGGCCGCGCCACGAAAGCGATCTCGGGTTCCGGGTCGCCGGCAAGCTGGTCTCGCGCGCGGTCGAGGTCGGCGAAAGGGTAAAGGGGGCGAGCTCCTGGCCCGGCTCGACGAGCAGGATTATCGGAACAAGCTGCGCTCGGCCGAGGCCGACGTCGCGTCCGCCGAGGCCGTGCTGGCCGAGGCCCAGGGCGCCGAGCGGCGTCAAGGCCGCTGATCGTCAGGGGTGACGACGCGGGCCAACTACGATGTCGCCCTGAGGAACCTGCGCTCGGCCGAGGCCAAGCTCGCATCGGCCAAGGCGGCACTGGACCTGGCCAAGGACCAGCTCGCCTACACCGAGCTGCGGGCCGACTTCGACGGCATCGTCACCGCCGTCGGCGCCGAGCCGGGCCAGGTCGTCAATGCCGGCCAGATGGTCGTGCGGCTGGCGCAAGCCCGAGCGACAAGGACGCCGTCTTCGCCATCGCCGAGACGGCGTTCCGCGACCGCCCGCCCGACGACCGGCCGCAGGTCATCGTCCGTCTGCTGAGCAATCCCGACATCTCTGCGCGAAGGCGTCGTGCGCGAAGATCTCGCCGGTCGCCGACCCGACCACGCGCACCTATCAGGTGAAGGTGACGCTCGAAGATCCGCCCGCCGCAGATGCGGTTCGGCGCCAGCGTGGTCGGCCGTCTGAAGGCGCACGACGGCGCCGGTCGTCGTGCTGCCCGGCAGCGCGCTGTTCGACAAGGCCGGCAAGCCGGCCGTCTGGATCGTCGACGCCGGCGCGAGCACGGTGGCGCTGAGGCCCGTCGTGGTCGCCCGCTACGAGACCGATCGCGTCGTCATCAGCGACGGCCTGCGCAAGGGCGACATCGTCGTCACCGCCGGCGTCAACCGGCTGCGCGAAGGCCAGAGGTGCGCCTGGCAGAGGCGAGCCGGGCCATGACGAGCTTCAACCTTTCGGACTGGGCGCTGCGCCACAAGAGCTTCGTCGCTCTACCTGATGCTGGTCTCGGCGCTGGCCGGCTCATGGCCTACGGCAGGCTCGGCCGCGAGGAGGACCCGCCCTTCACCATCAAGACCATGGTGGTGCAAGACGCTGTGGCCGGGCGCCACCGTCGAGCGACACGCTGCAGCAGGTCACCGACCGCATCGAGAAGAAGCTCGAGGAGATGCCCGAACCTCGACTACGTGCGCAGCTACACGAAGCCCGGCGAGTCGGACGTCTTCGTCAACCTGAAGGACACGCGTCGCGCCGCCAAGGTGCCGGACATCTGGTACCAGGTGCGCAAGAAGGTCGGCGACATCCGCGCACACCTGCCCTCGGATGTGTCGGGCCCTTCTTCAACGACGAGTTCGGCGACACCTACGCGCTCATCTACGCCTTCACCGCCGACGGCTTCACGCATCGCGAGCTGCGCGACTAGCTCGAGCTGGTCCGCAGCCGAGCTGCTGCGCGTGCAGGACGTCGCCAAGGTCGACTTCATCGGCGCCCAGGACGAGAAGATCTACCTCGAGTTCTCGACCCAGCAGCTGGCGGCCCTCGGGCATCGACGCCGAGCACGCTGATCGCAGACGCTGCAGGCGCAGAACGCCGTTGATGCCGAGCGGCATGGTCGAGGCCGGCGCCGAGCGGATCGCGATCCGCGTCTCCGGCGAGTTCGCCTCGGAGGACAGCCTCAAGGCCGTCAACTTCCGCGCCAACGGCCGCTTCTTCCGCCTGAGCGACATCGCCACGTCACGCGCGGCTACGCCGATCCGCCGCAGCCGATGTTCCGCTTCAACGGCCAGCCGGCGATCGGGCTCGCCATCTCGATGCGCACGGGCGGCGACGTGCTGGCGCTCGGCGAACCATCGAAGGACGCGCATGGCCGGCAGATCACGCGCGAGCTGCCGATCGGCATCGACGTGCACCTCGTCGCCGACCAGCCGCATGTCGTCGAAGAGGCGGTCGGCGAGTTCACCAAGAGCTTGTCGAGGCGATCGCCATCGTGCTCGGCGGTCAGCTTCATCGCGCTCGGCTGGCGGCCCGGCATCGTCGTGGCGATCGCGATCCCGCTGGTGCTCGCGATCACGCTTCGTCGTCATGCAGTTCTCGGCATCTCGCTTGCAGCGGATCTCGCTCGGCGCGCTGATCATCGCGCTCGGCCTGCTGGTCGACGACGCCATGATCGCGGTCGAGATGATGATCACGAAGCTCGAGGAGGGCGGCGACAAGATCACGGCCGCGACCTTCGCCTATACCTCGACCGCGTTCCCGATGCTGACCGGCACGCTGGTGACCATCGCCGGGTTCGTTCCGGTCGGCTTCGCGCAGAGCGCGCGCCGGCGAATACTGCTTCACGCTGTTCGCCGTCGTCGCCATCGCGCTGATCGTGTCCTGGATCGTCGCGGTGCTGTTCACGCCGCTGACCGGCGTCTGCATCCTGCCCGAGCAAGCATGAAGGGCCATGGCGGCCACGGCCAGTCGGCGTCGTCTCGCGCGCTTCCACGCGCATGCTCGACGGCGCTGCGGCGCAAATGGATCTGGTGCTCGGCGGCCACCGCCGGACTGTTCGTGCTGTCGCTGGTCGGCATGCGCTTCGTGCAGCAGCAGTTCTTCCCGGCCTCCGACCGCCCCGAGCTGCTGGTCAACCTGACGCTGCCGCAGAACGGCGTCGATCGACGCGACGCAGGAGACCGTCGACGCGCATCGAGAAGGTGCTCGAAGGCCGACCCGGACATCGACCACTGGAGCTTCTATGTCGGCCAGGGCGCGGTGCGCTTCTACCTGCCGCTCGATGCGCAGCTCGCCAACGACTTCTTCGCGCAGGCCGTGGTGGTGACCAAGGGCTACAAGCGAGCGCGCAGGCGTCGCAGGCGCGGCTCGAGAAGGCGCTGTCGCCACGGGCTTCGAGAATGTCGCTGGTGCGGGTCAGCCCGCTGGAGCTCGGGCCGCCGGTCGGCTGGCCGCTCAAGTTCCGCGTCAGCGGCCCCGATCCCGTCGAAGGCGCGCGAACTGGCGCAGGAGTTCGCCCGGTGCTCGGCACCAACCGCAACGTCGCGCAACATCAACTACGACTGGAACGAGCCGGCCAAGGTCATCCGCGTCGAGGTCGACCAGGACCGCGCGCGCGCGCTCGGGCATCAGCTCGCAGCAGCTGGCCAGCGCCATCAACGCGATCGCTGTCGGGCACCACCATCACCCAGGTGCGCGACGGCATCTATCTCGTCGACGTCGTGGCGCGCGCCGTGCCCGAGGAGCGCGCCACGCTCGAGACGCTGCGCAACCTGACGCTCGAGCACCCGGCGGGCCGCAACGTCCCGCTGGCCCAGGTCGCCAACGCTCTCCTACGACCTGGAGCCGCCGCTGATCTGGCGCCGCCAGCGGCTGCCGACCGTGACCGTGCAGGCCGACGTCGCGCCGGGCATCGAGGCGGCCACGGTCGTCAAGCAGCTGGAAGCCGCAGATCGAGGCGTTCCGCCGCAAGCTGCCGCCCGGCTACCGCGTGGCGCTCGGCGGCACCGTCGAGGACAGCGCCAAGGCGCAGGCGCAGCATCTTCGCCGTGTTCCCGCTGATGCTGTTCCTGATGGCGACCATCCTGATGGTGCAGCTGATGAGCTTCCAGCGGCTCGTTCCTGGTGCTGCTGACGGCGCCGCTGGCGCTGATCGGCGTGGCGGCGGCGCTGCTCGTCTGTCGGCGCGCCGATGGGCTTCGTCGCCATCCTCGGCGTGATCTCGCTGACCGGCATGGTGATCCGCAACTCGGTGATCCTGATCGACCAGATCGACAAGCACATCGCCGCGCGGCGAAGCACCCGTGGGACGCGGTGATCAGCGCCACCGAGCACCGGCTCCGGCCGATCCTGCTGACCGCCGCGGCCGCGATCCTCGGCATGATCCCGATCGCGCCGACCGTGTTCTGGGGGCCGATGGCCTACGCGGTCATGGGCGGGCTGGCGGTCGCGACGCTGCTGACGCTGGTATTCCTGCCGGCGCTCTACGTGGCCTGGTTCCGGATCAAGCCCGTGGCGGAGCCACCGGCGACGTCACTCGCCGCCATTCCTGCCCTCGTCCAAGCCTGAGAAGAGAAAGCGATGACGACCGCGATCCGCAAAACGATCCTGCGCACCGATGCGATCTTTTTAATGGTCGCCGGCGGTGGTTTCGCGGCCGACCTGCTCAGCGCCTACTTCGGTGCCGGAGACGTAGCGTTGGCGCTTGTGCAGGCGCCGCTTTCGGCGGTCGGCGCCATCGCGCGTACCCGATAGCTGTCATCTTTGGCGTCCTTCTGTGGCGAGCGGAGCCGGTGCGCGCCTGGCATCTAACAGCCGTGGCTTTCCACGGGCTGCTCGGCACGCTGAACTTTATCTTTTGGCCGACCTTCGCGGCGGCCGACAGGCTGGCCGTCGGCTACATCACGACCACGCTGCACAGGATTTTCGTGGCGCTTCAGCTCAGCGCCGCAGACGCGGCTGCGGCGCGGGCGCCGCGGCCGGTCTAGGCATCACAGGAGAATCGTTATGGACTTGCTCCCGCCAGCTACCGTTGCCGTCTCGGGGCACCGCGCGGCGGCGCCAGAGATCGACCAGCCCAACAGCATCGGCACGAGCCAGCGCCAGGGCGAAGCCAACCATTTCTTCGCCCTGGCCCACGGAGCACGCCTGAACAGCTACTCTGTGGAAGATCTGTGGAAAAGATGTTCTGGGCGCGGGCGGATTTGGAATTACCTACAAGGCGCGCGAGGACGTCACCGAGCGCGAGGTTGCGATCAAGGAATACCTACCGGCCGCACTGGCGACCCGCGACGGGGACGGCACCACGGTGCGTCCGCTCAGCACCGGTGCGCCGCGCGATTTCGAATGGGGCTTGGAGCGATTTCGGCAGGAAGCGAAGCTGCTAATCGAATTCCATCATCCGAACATCGCTCCGGTGCTCGCGTATTTCGAAACCAACGGCACCGGCTATCTCGTCATGGAGTTCCAGGACGAACCAGCCTAGCGAAGATGCTGCGCGCGGCGCATACCATGTCCGAGGCGGAGGTTCTGCAGTTCATCGTGCCCTTGCTCGACGGCGTCGAAGAGGTCCATCGCCACGGCCTTCTCCACCGCGACATAAAGCCCGAAAACATCCTGATACGCCGCGACGGCACACCGGTGCTGCTCGATTTCGGCGCAGCGCGCCGCGCACTGGGCGAGCGCCCGGTGAAGTTCACGACCATACTCACGGAAGGATACGCGCCGTTCGAGCAATATGCCGGAACCGAAAACCAGGGCTCTCCGAGCGACATCTATGCGCTCGCGGCGGTGATGTTCCACGCCCTTTGCGGCAACCCGCCCGTGGGAGCGCCGCTGCGGGCGACAGCCAAGCTGGGCGGCAACACCGATCCGTTGGCAAATGATCTCGCGGCGCTGCGTGCCCGCATTTCTTCGGATGTCGCCTTCGCGATCGAAGCGGGCCTACGCGTAGTGGACAAGGAGAGGCCTCAAACAATTGCGGCCTTCCGCGAGCTGCTGGTGCCCGCACCGTCGTCGACGGCAAATGTGCCGTCCGTTGCCGCCACGCCCTCGGCGATCACACTTGTTCCCGATCTGGTGCAGCGGGGTGAGGCGCCAAAGTATCCACCGCCTTGGCGACCCGCTCCGCGCCATCGTCGGGCGCAGCGTGCTGTGCTGTTCGTCGCGGGCATTTTCGCGGCCGCAGGCGCTGCTCTCTTTGTCGGCGATCCTCAGGATAGGCTGGGCGAGGCCCTTCAACGCAGCGAGATGAGTGGGCAGCGGTCGGCTGCGCCGCGCAGGAACGGACCAGAAAATTTGGACGGCCATTGGTCCGACACCGATGAGCGGCGTGGCGCCGAGGACCCGGAATTCGAGCAGCGCAAGGAGAAAGCCCTGATCGAATACCAAAAACGACAGCTCGATTGGATTGAGGAGGAGCGGCGCCAAGTCCATGCCGCAATCCGAGCGGCTGCGGCCGAACGCCAGAGAGTGGCCGAGGCTGAACGCCAGAAAGCGTCCGAAGCCGAGGCTAAGAAAAGAACGGATACGAGCGGCCCTGCGGCTCCGCCGCCCGATACCGCACCCCCAAATCCGCTCCGCGGCTTGAGGCTCTGGTGATCGCAGCGCCTATCCGAAGACGATTTGGCTCGACAATGGGCCTGAGTTCATCAGCAAAGAGCTCGATCTGTGGGCGTTCGTGCGCGGTGTCACGCTCGACTTCTCGAGGCCCGGCAAGCCGACGGACAATGCGTTCATCGAAAGCCTGAACGGCAAGTTCCGCAGCGAGTGCCTGAACACGAACTGGTTCCGCAGCCTCGACGAGGCGGCACGAAAATGCGAGGCTTGGCGTAGAGACTACAATGAGGTTCGACCGCACAGCGCGATCGGCAACCAAGTGCCTGTAGCGCTTCATCGGACGGCCGGCAACCCCGGCCAGCCGGCCGTCCGATGAAGCCGGAATTTTACGGCGCGAAGTGGTCCAAGATTGGGGACAGGCTCATGGACTGCACCCCTCGGGTGAGACACGGAAATCAGGGACAGGTTGCAATGACCGCCGGATCGGGCCGCTGCGCAGCGGCCCGATCCGGCGGCAAATTTGCTTCGAACTCGGCCGGGGGGCGATAATCGAGCGCGGAATGTAGCCGCTGCGTGTTGTAGACCTGCTCGATGAACCTGCCAATTGTCCGCCGCGCATCGTCGGCGTCGCGATAGGCGCGCCCGTCGACCTCTTCCTGCTTGAGCGTTTTCATGAAGCTCTCCGCCTTGGCGTTGTCGTAGGGATTGCCGACGCGGCTCATGCTCGCCTGGATGCCGTGGGCGCCGAGCAGGGCCGTGTAGTCGCCGCAGGCGTATTGCACGCCCCGGTCGGAATGGTGGATGAGGCCGCCCCGCGCGGGCCGCCGCGCCGACAGCGCCATGGCGAGCGCCGCCACGGCGAGGCTGGCCTGCAAATGGTTCGCCAACGCCCATCCGACGACACGGCGGCTGAAAGCGTCCAAGACAATGGCCAGGTAGGCGAACTCCTCGAGCAGGCGGACGTAGGTGATGTCGGACACCCAGAGCTGATCGAGGCCGGTCGGCGTCATGCCGCGCGCCAGGTTCGGCACCACGCGCCAGCCATGGCGCGAGACGGTCGTGACCGGCACGAACGGCCGCGTCCGCAGGCACAGCAGATTGTCCTGCCGCATCAAGCGCAGCACGCGCTTGCGGTTCGCCACCAGGCCGTCGCGCCGCAACTGCGCGGCGATCCGCCGATAGCCATAGTGACGGTGCGCGAGCGCGAGACGCTGGATCGCGTCGCGCACGCTGGTCTCCTCCTGGCGCGGCGCCGAAGCCTGCCACTGGCGGTAGTACCCCGCCCGGTTCAACCGAGCGAGGGCGCACATGCGCTCGACCGTGAGTTTGCCTTGCGGCAGCGCCGGCGTCATCGCCGCGATGACGGCGTAGACGCCGTCGCGCCAGGCCCGGCGCTCGGCCGGCGCGTCCCCTGACTTGCCGCAAGGCTTGCCGAAAAAAATCCAGCTCCACCTGTTGCTGGCCGATCTTGCGCTCCAGCTCGCCCAGCCGCTGCTCGGCCTTGGCCAACGCGACGACCGCCGGCGGCGCTGTCGGTTCCGGCCCGGGCGCGGCCGGCTCGATCGTCGCCGCCTTGCGCGGGCGCCCGCGCTGACGCAATGCCAGCGCTCCGCCCGCCCGGAAATTGTCCCGCCATTTATACAGATCCTTGCGCAGAACCTTGAGCTCGCGCGCAAGCGCGCTCACGTTCTCGCCGGCCAGCATGCGCCGAACCGCCGACAACTTCATCTCTCGACTGAATACACGGGCTTTCTTCGACATCAGTTCTCCTCTTGAGAACTGTCCCCTTTATTCCTGTCTCACTTTAGGGGTCCACTCCACCCATCAATCAATAAAGCGTAGTGAAAACTGAGCCGCCGGAGCAGAACCGGCGGAATGCCGCGCGTTGCTCCGGATTTCGCGACAAATCAGCGGTCTCCCGCTACGCTTTCGAGTTGAAATACGCCCGAAACAGCGGCAAAACGCCGACTCTCGCGGCCGCGCAGTTGAAAATTAGGACTGGCTGGCGCAGCGAACGGTCCTGAAATCCAACATTCTCTGGGGCCGCCCGGTGATCCTGTACCCGCGCCCCCGAATTCGGCACGGGCTGACTGGCGAGTCAATCCGCCTGGCAATCTATGCAGGGATGGCCTCGCACACCCACGTACGTCGGTGTCGGCACCATTGTCACCTTTAAGCCAAGCCGCTAGTCTTTCTGGAATACAGAAAATGATGGTGCGCAATTGACCGTAGTGTCCGGTACCGGCATTCATCAGGCAATCACCTTTCTATTCACCCGGGACCTCGAGGCGGGCGAACGCTTCTATGGTCAGGTCCTCGGCTTACCGCTCGTCTACAGTCGCGAGCGCGTGCGCATATTCGGAGCCAGCCGGCACTGCTTTATTGGCCTGACGGCACTGCCGGGGCGCGTGTCGCAGCCTGACGGCATGACATTGGCGCTGGCCGTCGAGGATGTGCGGGCTTGGTATGATAGACTGACCGGTGCTGGTGTCGCCGTCGATCATCCGCCGCAATATAATGAATCGTTCGCTATCGAGTTTTTCAGCATCCGTGACCCGTTTGGTTACAAGATCGAGATTTTGTCGATGTGCGATCCGGCGTGGCCGCCGCCATGACCGGTCATTCGATCACGAACGCAAGAATGGTGGAAATATGATCAGGACCTTGACGTTTGCCCTTGCGGCCCTTGCATTGATCTCGGCGCCCGTGTCCGAAGCCAAACAGTTCCGTTATGCCAGCCAAGGCGACCCCCGGACGCTCGACCCGCATGCCATGAACGAACAGGTCACGCTGATGGTTCAGCAGCAGATCTACGATCCGCTGATCGGACGCGACAAGAATTTCGGGCTCGAGCCGAGCCTGGCGCTGCGCTGGGAACGTGCTGGCGACAAAGGCTGGCGATTCCACCTGCGATCTGGCGTGCGTTTTCATGAAGGGCAGGCCTTCACGGCCGACGACGTAAAGTTTTCGATCGAGCGCGCAAAGCCGGGCTCGCAGTTTCGCGCTTTTCTCGCCCACATTACCGACGTGAAAGTGATCGACCCGATGACGGTCGAGGTTGCGACCAACGAATTCGATCCTCTCTTGCCGAGCAAGCTTACGGTGCTGAATGTCATGAACAAGGAGTGGACCGAACGCAACAAGTCCGCCAAGGTCAGCGACATCGGGCAAGACAAGGAAGAGATTTTTGCAACCCGCAATGCGAATGGAACAGGACCTTACCGCCTCAAGTCGCGGGAACCGAATGTGCGTACGGTGCTGGTCCGGAATGATCAGTGGTGGGGCAAGAACGAAGGCAATGTTACGGAAGCGATCTATACGCCGATCGCCAACGCCGCGACGCGAATCGCCGCGCTGCTGTCGGGCGAGATCGACATGATCCTCGACACACCGGTGCAGGACATTCCGCGCCTCGAACGCAGCCCCGGTCACAAGCTGCAAAGCGGACTCGAGCTGCGCACAATTCTGCTCGGCATGGACCAGAACCGTGACCAGCCGCCCTATCTCACCGATAAATCCGGCAAGCCTTTGGCTAAGAACCCGTTCAAGGATCGCCGCGTGCGACAGGCTTTCGCGCATGCGGTCGATGTCGACTCGATCGTCACGCGGGTCATGCGCGGCTACGCAACCCCATCGGGCATGTTGTCCATTCCAGGGCTCGTCGGCTACGCCCAGGACCTGGACGTGCGCCCGAAGTTCGATCTCGCACGCGCCAAGGCACTTATGGCGGATGCGGGCCATGCCGACGGCTTCAAGGTCACGCTCCTTTGCACGAACGACCGCTACGTAAACGACACCCAAGTGTGCCGCGCGATAGCCGCCATGCTGGCGCAGATCGGCGTCGAAGTCGAAGTCGATTCGGTGACGCGCAACGTCTATTTCACGCGCCTTCTCGCACTCGACACCGGCTTCTACATCATCGGGCTCACCTCCAATCTGGGCGACACTTTCGACATCTTGCAGTCCAACCTGATGACCCGCGCGCCGCCGGATGGGCAGGTCAATTTTGGCCGCTGGAGCAACAAGGACTTTGACACAGCAGTCAATCGACTGAAAATCGAGCCAGATCCCGCAGCACGGATGGCACTCTACCGGCAGGCACTGACGATCGCCCGCGACGATGTCGGCGACATCCGCCTCTACCACCAGAAACTTGTCTGGGGCATGCGCAAGAACATCGACATGCATATTCGCGCCGACAATTTCGTCATCCTCAAGTGGGTGACCGTCAACTGACGCGCGCAGTGGCGCGTGGTCGATTCGCGCCGAATTATCGGCTATGATTTCATATCTCGCCGCGCGGCTGTTTCAGGCGCTCATCGTCATACTGGTGGTTGCGCTTATCAGCTTCGGCCTGTTTCGGTTCATCGGCGACCCGGTTGCAAGCGTGCTCGGGCTCGATGTGCCGCAGAGCGAGCGCGATCGGCTGCGCACAGACCTTGGCCTCGACCGGTCGTTGATCGAACAGTACGGATACTTCGTCGCCCGAACGGCGACCGGCAATTTCGGCCTGAGCTACCAGAGCTCGCGGCCGGTGGTCGACATCATCGCGGAGCGGCTGCCGGCGACCATTGAGCTCGCCTTCGCCGCCGCTCTGCTTGCCGTACTAGTCGGCATTCCGGTCGGCGTCTATACCGCGCTGCACCGCGAATTGTTGTTGTCGCGCTTTCTTCTGATCGGCTCGCTTGTCGGAGTCTCGCTGCCGACCTTCGTCATTGGCATCCTGCTGATTCTGGTCTTTTCCGTCGTTCTTGGCTGGCTGCCGTCCTTCGGGCGGGGCGAGGTCGTCAAGCTTGGCTGGTGGAGTTCCGGCCTGTTCACGACGAGCGGGCTGAAAGCGTTGATTTTGCCGGCCGTGTCGCTCGCGCTCGTCCAGCTCACACTCACGATGCGCCTTGTCCGAGCGGCGATGATCGAGGTATTGCGCACCGACTTCATCAAGTTTGCCCATGCGCGCGGCCTGACACGGCGGGCCATCCACTACGCGCACGCGCTGCGCAACACGCTAGTTCCGGTGATCACCATCATCGGTCTCAATTTCGGCACGCTCATCGCCTTCGCCATCGTTACGGAGACGGTGTTCCAATGGCCTGGCCTGGGCCAACTTTTCATCCAATCAGTTTCGGTTGTCGACGCACCAGTCCTCAGCGCTTTCCTGATTCTTGTCTCGACGTTCTTTGTTCTGATCAACCTTGTGGTCGATTTGCTATATTTCGCGGTCGATCCGCGAATACGCGCGGCGGTGCAGTTGTGAGCATGCCACGCGCGGCACGAAACCGAATAGCCTCGCTCTTGTCTCGCGCGCTGGATCACGACTTCGCTTACCGATTTTTCAGATCGCCGCTCGCCATCGTGTCGGCGATGTTTTGCGCCATTTTTGTCCTGGCCGCGATTTTTGCGCCCTATATTGCCCCGACCAATCCGTTCGACCTCAGTTCACTCAATCTCATCGATTCGAACCTGCCACCGGCCTGGAACTCGGGTGGCAAGGCGAAGTATCTGCTCGGCACCGACACGCAGGGTGCGGACGTTTTCTCGTCGATCTTGTTCGGCGCACGTGTGTCGCTTGTCGTCGGGTTCGGCTCGGTGGTGCTGTCGCTGCTGATTGGCGTGCCGATCGGACTGATCAGCGGCTACCTCGGCGGCCGTGTCGATTCGCTGTTCATGCGCATCGCCGACATCCAGCTTACATTCCCGGCAATATTGATCGCACTTCTGATCGGCGGTGTTGCTCAGGCAACCCTGTCGCAGAGTTCGCGCGCAATGCTCGCTGTGCCGGTGCTGATTGCCGCTATCGGCATATCCAACTGGGTGCAATACGCCCGCACAGTGCGTGCCTCGACTTTGGTCGAACGGGGCAAGGAATATGTCCTGGCCGCGCGCGTCATCGGACGTGGGACGCCTGCGATCATTTTTACGCACGTCCTACCCAACGTGATGGGACCGGTATTGGTGATCGCCACAATCAATCTGGCGTTTGCGATCATCACCGAAGCGACTCTATCCTTTCTCGGCGTCGGCGTTTCGGCGACGCGGCCATCGCTGGGCATGTTGATTCGCTTCGGCAACGATTATCTTTTTTCAGGGGAGTGGTGGATGGTGGTGTTTCCGAGCTTGGCGCTCGTGCTGCTCGCGCTTTCAGTCAACTTGCTGGGTGACTGGCTGCGCGAGACGCTCGATCCCAAACTGCGCTAGCCATGCTAGGCGCTTGCCGCGTTGGCATCGATGTCGGTGGCACGTTCACCGATTTCGTCCTCGCCGACCGCACAAGCGGGCGCCTCGTCTACTACAAGGAACCGAGCACGCCCGATGAGCCGGCCGAAGCGGTCGCGCAAGGCCTATTGGGACTGTTGGACAGAGCCGGCGCTGCACCGGCCGATCTGGAGCTTGTCGTCCATGGCACGACAATCGCGCTCAACGCCATCCTGCAGCGCCGGGGCGCCAGGGTGGCCCTTGTCATCTCGCAAGGCTTCGGCGACACGATGGAGCTCGGCCGCGGCGGCTTACCCAATTCGTACAATTATAAGCATCCTAAGCAGAAACCGCTGATTCCGCGCGATCTCGTTTTCGAGCTTTCGGCGCGCACGCGAGCCGACGGCACGATCATTGCGCGGCCGGAATCTGCAATGTTGTCCGCGCTCGCCGATCGTATCAAGGCTGCGGCAGTCGACGCCGTCTCGGTCGCGCTCATCAACGCCTATGCGTATCCGGAACTTGAGAACGAGATCGCGGACGCTTTGGAGCGGCTATTGCCGGACCTGCCGATGACGCGCTCGGCACGCCTGTGGCCCGAGATCCGCGAATACGAGCGTACATTGATCACGGCGTTCAACGGCTTCGTGCATCCCTTGATGGACCGCTACTACGCCAGCCTGGAACAGCGGCTGAAGGCGATCGGGGTGTCGGCACCAATCTATGTCACTACCTCCAATGGCGGCACGATCAGCGTCGAGTCGGCGCGGCGGCGACCGGTCGATACGCTGCTATCGGGTCCGGCTTCGGGCGTCGTTGCTGCGTCCCGAATCGCCGAGCATGCTGGTATTCGCCGCATAATTACCGTCGATATGGGCGGAACCTCGTCGGACATGTCGATCTCGCAGCTGGGCATGCCCGAATACACGACCCAGAACTCGACTGGGCGAATTTCCGCTTGTGCTGCCGGTGGTCAATGTCTGGGCGATCGGCGCAGGCGGCGGCTCGATCGTCTGGGTCGATGCGCAAGGCGTGCTCAAGGTCGGGCCGCGCAGTGCCGGCGCTGCGCCTGGTCCGGTCTGCTATGGCCGTGGTGGTGTCGAGCCAACGATCACCGACTGCTATCTCTTGGCCGGCTATCTCGATCCGGCCCATTTCTTCGGCGGCCGAATGCGGCTTGACCGTGACAGCGCCGCCGCAGCATTGGATGGCATCGGCGCAAGGATTGGACTCGAAGGAGCCGATCGCGCCGTGCGGGCCGCCGATGCAGCCTTGCGCGTCGCGACCGTCAAGATGGCGACGGAGATACTCAAAGGCATGGCGCAGCGCGGGCTTGATCCCGCTGAGTTCGGTCTTATGCCATTCGGCGGCGCCGGGCCGACACAGGCGAGTCTTCTCGCCGAGGAAGTGCGGCTGAACGCGATTGTGGTGCCACTTTCGCCTGGCACTTTCTGCGCCCTAGGCGCGATTCTCGCCGACATACGTCGCGATTTCGCGCGCTCCCGTCGCTTGACGCTCGGTGTCGACCGCGATGCGGTGGCCGTGTTGCGGCAGGTCATCGAGGAGCTCAGGCGGGAGGCGACAGCTTGGATCGCGGCCGAGGGCGCACTGATCGGCAATCCGGCGTTCGAGGTGGCTTGCGACATGCAGTATCCGCGCACTGCATTTGAGTTGAGCGTCGCATTGCCTCAGGCAGCTTGGCGGAACGGCGACACGGAGGCGATTGCGGAGGCATTCCACGCCGAACATGAGCGGCTATACGGCTTCCGCGACAAGCAGAGCCCCGTCGATATCACGACTACGCGGTTGCGTGTCACCGGCAAAATGCCGCCGATCACCTTGCCGTCGATTGAACTCCGTGACGCACGGCCGAAGCCGATCGGCCGCCGCAAGATCTACCAGGCCGGCGCGTGGATCGACGCGGCAGTCTATGCGCGCGCCGATTTCGGCCGCAGTACTTCAGTCAACGGCCCCGCGATCGTCGAGCAGGAAGACACCACTGTTTGGGTCGCGCCGGGCTGGACGGCAAGCGTCGACCGCGTCGGCAGCCTGCATATCGTGCGCGAGGCAGCGTCGCGCTAGGATGAAGGCTGAGCCAAAAGGGCCCGCGTCATGAAAATCGATCCTGTTACCCTAGAAATCTTCAATACCAAGATTGCCGCCGCGACCGAGGAAATGGCCATCACGCTCAAGCGGACGGCGCGTTCGCTCTATGTCAAGGAGGCAGTCGATTTCGCCGTCGGTCTGGTGACGCTCGGCGGCCGTTTTTTCGCCAGCCCGCGCGAGTTCGGCACGGCACTGCTCGATTTTGACTGCAATCCGACAATCATGGCGGTAGGCCCGCTTGACGAGGGCGACGTGATTCTGACCAATCATCCGTATTTCTCGGGCGGCTTGGTCACGCATACGCCGGATCTGACTTTATCCGGCCCTATTTTCACGATGGCCGCATCGTGTGCTACGGCTACGACTTCGTGCATTCGACCGATGTCGGCGGTAAGGTTCCGAGCTCGATCTCTCCCAGCAGCAGCGAAATCTTCCAGGAAGGTCTCCTGATTCCGCCGCTCAAGTTCATGCGCCGCGGCATGCTAAATGACGACGTGGTCAATATTTATCGCGCCAACGTCCGCACACCCGATCTCAACATGCAGGATCTGACAGCGATGCTGGCCGCGCTCGAGACCGGTGCGCGGCGGGTCAGCGCAATCATCGAGCAACATGGCGTCGACATGTTCCTTAAGGCGCAACTGGACCTTCTGGATTATGCGGCGCTAAAATCGCGCGAGGTGCTGCGCCGCATTCCCGACGGGGAGTATGATTTCTGGGACTTCATGGACGACGACGCGGTGACGCCGCTCCCGGTCCGGCTCCGCGCCAAAGTGAAGGTCGCCGATGGCCGCGTCCATCTCGATTTCACCGGAACCGATCCGCAGGTGCTATCGGCCTACAACGTGCCGACGTTGGGTACGCGCCACCCCTGGTTGACTTTGCGCATAATGCACTACATCACGACCCACGATTCGACGGTGCCGCTGAATGCCGGGATGTTCGAAAGCGTCACGGTGGACGCACCGGAGGGGAGCATCCTCAACCCTGTGTTTCCGGCCGCCACCGGCGTGCGCGCCGCCGCGGCGTATCGGCTGAATGATGCCGTCACCGGTGCGCTGGCCCATGCCGCGCCCAAAGACATGCCGGCGCCAAGCGGCGGCGCGATGGTGCCCGTCGTGCTCGCCGAATATGATCGTCGCACCGGCCAGCGCAACGTGCTTGTCCTGAACTCGATCATCGTCGGCTCAGGCGCGCGCTTCGGCAGCGACGGCTATGACGGTGTCGACGGCTCGATCTCGACAATTCGCAATACGCCGGCGGAGAAGAGCGAACTCGAGGCTGGGGTCGACATCATCGAATACGGGCTGCGCCCCGATTCCGGCGGCCCGGGCCAGTGGCGCGGCGGGCTCGGACTGAAGTTCGGCTTCCGCGTCACGCAAAGCGGATCGAGTGTTCTCGGCCGCGGCCTCGAACGCTTTCGCTTTCGGCCATGGGGCATGGCCGGGGGTCGGCCGGGCGCGCAGATGCGGGTTGTGCTCAATATCGGCACCGACAGGGAGCGGGAACTTGGCAAGATCGACATGGTCGCGCTCGCCGAGGGCGATACGTTGACCTTCTTGACGCCTGGCGGTGGCGGGTATGGCGACCCCCATGCTCGCGACGTCGAGGCGGTGCTCGAGGATGTGCGTGCCGGATTCGTCAGCGTCGGCGCGGCTGAGCACGAGCATGGCGTTGTCATCCGAGACGGCGAGATTGATCCCGCCGCGACGCGGCGGTTGCGCGAAGCGCGACCCGTGGTCTTGCGCAACGAGATCAGTTTCGATTTCGGGCCGGAGCGCGATGCGTGGGAAAAGGTGTTTACCGACGATCTCATGTTCCGGCTGAATGCGGCACTGCTGCGCCTGCCGCTGGCGGCGCGTCAAGAGGCGCGGCAACGCGTGTTCCTGTCGGTCGTGCCCAACCTCGCTGATCCGGCCAAGCTCGCCCGGAACGATTTGATCGTCGATGCGCTGGCTCAGCGGCGATTGCTCGAGGGCGCGATTGGCCGACTTACCTCCGCTGCGGCGGGATAGGTCATGGCGGGCAGGATCGATGCGCGACTTGCCGAACTCGGCATCGTGTTGCCGGCGGCGATGATGCCTGCCGGCAACTATTCGGCGACGGTCATCGCGGGCAATCAACTCTTCGTCTCGGGCATGGTGCCGATGGATGCAACGGGCCTGAAGTACCAGGGTAGGCTTGGCGAGACCTTGAGCGTTGCCGACGGGCAGGCCGCGGCGCGCCTTGCGGCATTGAGCATTGTCGCGCTTGTGCGGCAGGCGCTCGCCGGCGATCTCGATCGCGTGCAGCGATGCCTGCGGCTCGTCGGCTTCGTCAACTGCACGCCGGCATTTGCCGAGCATTCGAAGGTCATCAATGGAGCGACCGACGTCATTTTTGACATTTTTGGCGAGGCGGGTCGGCACACGCGCGCCGCCTATGGCGCTTCCTCGCTGCCGTTCAATGTCGCGGTCGAGATCGAAACGACCTGGCAGATCAGCTGACGCGCCGGACGAGATGGCAGGCGCCTTCGCCCTTGCCGACCGGGTCGGCGACGGCGATCAGCACGCAATCATTGTAGGGCGCGCGCAGTTCTGCGTCACCGTCGATCGCGATGAGTTCGCCGCGACGCAGCACCTCGTGGCCGCGAAAGCGCCGCGCCCAGCGAAAGCTGTCCGTCGCCGCAACCGGCACGATCATGTCGGTGTAGCGTCGCACTGTGCGGTTCGCAGGCAGGGGACCAAACTCGAGCGCGGCCGTTTCGTCGATGGCGCCACAGGCGACGAGAAATCCGAGCGCCGTCGTCGTCGCGACGGCAGCGGCCGCATTCGAGAAGTGCGGACCGCACTCGGCCAGCATTCCGACCGCCGGCGAATTGGCATCGCCGAATCGGCCGTATTCGTAGAGCAGGCCGCCCATCGGCCGACAGGCGATATGATGCTCCGGCACGCTCATGCGCTGCGCGATGGCGCGCGCCGGTGGTTTGTCGATGTACGACAGAAGCGGCGGGTCGTTCCAAGGCTCGGCTGGCCGCAAATGGCAGTTCGACAAGAGGTCGAGCAAAAAATCGGCTGAATCGACGATCGGCCGCATTGCTCTCGCCCGCTCGAGTTCGCGACCACGTCCGGAGCCGTCAAGAATCGCGTCGCGCCAGATACGATTGAAATTGACGTTGAGAAACTTGCTGGCATCGGGACGGCGCGGGTCGAAACTTTCATAAGCAGCGATATTGGCGAAACTCAGAGTCAACCGTCCCCGCGCCGGCCGAAGACCGGCGTCGAGCAACCGGGCAACCGCGGCCATGCCGCAGAATTCATTGCCCTTGCTCAGTGAATTGACCATGACATGCGGACCAGTTCGGCCGCTGTCGAATGTATGCACATAGTCGACGCCATTCGTGCCGGCCCGAAATGGCTCCAGGTCCCGGGGTTCGATTTCCATTTCTCGTGCGACCTTCTCGGGCATCATGCGAGTATTCTATCTCTGCATCAAAAGCTTAGCTAGGGCGGGAGCTGGGTTGTCCCTGCCGCAAATTCATCCGCGGGCATATTGATGGTGGAGGCCGCCGAGGAGTGGGCGCCGGGTGTTGCGCCCCTCGTGCTGGATCGGCCGCCGGACCGGAGCATCTTTAGCTAAAGACAAATGAGTGCCGCTGCCGGTGTCGTCGTCGGCATACTTCTTGGGAATTCGTCGAACGCGCCTACCCTCAGCCACATCAGCCCGCGACTATGTCGAGTTTCTGCGATATCTGCAGTGAACGCCTTCACCCCAACTTTGTGCGCGCCGTCGTTGGGCGAGGCGGATGCACTCCATCATCCGATCATCAGCAATCCACGGTGTTCGTAAACTGACTCCTGGTGCGCATCGCTTCTGCGCGCGAGATTGAGCGCGATCGCCAGCGCGACGACGCCGTCGATGCGCCCGCGCGACTTGTTCTTGGCGAACTTGCGCAGCCCGGCGGTTTCCATTTGAAGGGCGGCGCTCGCGGCGTTCCAGGTCAGCACCGGATGCACTCCTGTGCCTACCGAAAATTGGATTCACTGAAGAATCAAAGGCGTGCCGACAAGGGAGTCCATGTGATGGCGACTGTACGCGTACGGTCAACGGCCGAGTAGACTCAGCCCGCCATTGGAATCATTCCGCGGATCGAATTTTCGGTATGCACAACCGGAGCAGAACCGGCGGAATGCCGCGCGTTGCTCCGGATTCGCCGCAAAACAGCGGTCTCTCGCTACGCTTTAGAGTCGAATTAGGCCCAAACCAGCGGCATATTGGCGACTCCCGCCTCCGCGTGGTTGAAAATTACGACTGCGTGGCGGAGCGAACGGTCCTGAAATCCAACATTCTCTGGGGCCAATGGTTACCTTCCGCGGCACTCGCCGTCGGCAACTGGAGAATTATCAGCGAATCCAGCGATATAGGTCGCTGTCCAGATAGCCCACGCACCCAATTCGCAGGCACGATCGGATGCTTTCAGGCGGGCCTGTTCTCGGCCGTACAAATCGACGGCCACCTTTTCGCCAATGCGTACGCTATTCAGTCTGCTTGAGCTCGTCTGACGATTTCATTGGAGGCAATGCCCGAGGCGCACCAACCCGCCATGCGCATTCCGAGAGGCGCAAGGCTATGGAATCGCTTCGTATCTGAAGATTTCGCGCGCACGAGGTGCGCGTCCAGCCCACGTGCCCTCACAGCATCAAAATATTTCTGTTGAGAGAGAAATGGCACCGCAGTATCGCGTGGATCGCCTACCACAAAAATGCGCAGCGTGGCGCTGCCCTGGATTTCCGCAACGTGATCAATGGGGTCATAAAACGTCGTCAATCCGGTCGCGTCGCCGGGCCATTTCTTGATCTTGTTGCGGGCGCGAACGGCGGCAGCAGCCGAAGTCAATACGGCACATTCGATATCGCCCCTTTTTGCCAACATGGCGGCAGTTATATGGCCGCCGCCGGATTGACCCGCGACGATGAGGCTACTAATTCTGTACTTCTCTTTTAGACCATCCAGCGCCTTGTTCATCAAATCGACTTCGCGCGGCTGCCTCTTGAGCTTGTGGTCGCCGGAAGATCCATACGTTCCGGGGCGCGCGACGAAAATCGCGGGCTTGCCGAACTGTGAAACCCAACGCGCCATACTCGAGCGCAAGATCTCGGGCCGGTTATCCCTGTAGCCGAGAATCTCGTGCGATGTGGTGTTGAAAAAATTTCCCTTGAAATGACGCTGCATTAGATCGCCATGGAACCACACGAAAATCGTCTTGTTTTCTCCGCTTTTCAGGCCGCTGCTATAGTAACGGACGCAATCCCCTCGGCCGTCGACCACAAGCCAAAGCGTTTCGGCCAGGGCGCTGCACTCGCGCTCGCTCATTGTCGCGCCGCTTATGAGGTATTTCGGATCCAGCGTATCCTGATGGCCGTCGTTGGCAGTGACCGACAGGGGCATTGAAGCCAACAGCATTAAGATGCCAAGTCCGAAGAGCACTCGTCCGTAGCGGTTCAACATCTCGCCTACTCCATACAGTCGATGCCGAGTCGTTTCTGAAGCATCGCAAACTGAGACCTAACCGGCGAATAATAGCTCCTGGCTGCGCTGTCGTAACGTAGCCTAATCGCCGTCTCGGCAGATGGCAGCTCGCGTATCGCTCGAACGAAGAGGTGCCCTGGGTCGACTGTGACTGCGACCAATGCGCTTGCTTTAGCACCGCGACCGCTCGAACGCCGGAGTGTTGGCGATCGAGCCAGGGAGATCGCGGCCCGCGCGCGTACCCGCTGTGCAAGACCTTGCCCGCCGGCACGTTGGGACAGCATTGGACTCTGAGCTGGCAGGAGCCGCGGTTCGTCGTGCAGGCTCTGTAGAAGAGAAGTGTCGCACCCGCATTAATGCCGTGCCAGTCGCGGTCAGGGTCTTTCTGCCTCGGCAAATGCGTGTGCCTGACCGATTGTCGTAACGAAAATTTTCCCGATGAATGCTGCCTCTCCCGCTGGGCTCCATGCCATTTAAGGAATCGCTATTGCCGACCGCCTTTGCCTTGCGATTCCAGCCGGGCCAGCGCCTCGGCCGCGCGCCGCTTCGCGTCCGGCTCGCGATCCTGGTTCGCGGCGGCTTGAAACAGGATCAACGCGGCGGCCTTGTCGGCGGCGACGCCTTCGCCCTTTTCGAGCGCCTCGGCCAGGAACAGTTGCGCCCACGGGTTCTCGTCCTGGAACACGGCGCGCCGAAAGAGCGCGACCGCGGCCGGGCGATCGAGGCGCAGGCCGCCGCGTCCCTCCCACAGGAACCGCGCGAGGTTGGTCATTCCGTAGGAATTGCGCAGATCGGCGGCGCGCTGGAACCAGATCGCCGCCTCTGCATCGTCGCCCGCGCGGCCGATGCCGTCGCGGATCATGACGCCGTAAACATTGAGGCCCGCCGCGTCGCCCGCCTCGGCGGAGGCGCGGGCGAGCGCAAGGGCGCGGGCAAGGTTGCGAGCGACACCGACGCCTTGCCGGAGCATGATCGAAAGTTCCCATTGGGCATGCGTGTTTCCGCGGGCGGCGGCGACTTCGAATAAGCGCGCGATATTCGCGTCGTCGCGATTCAGTCCGGCGCCGCCGCGCAGGGCGCGGGCGAGCGCGACCAGGTCGCCGGTCCAGCCGTTGCGCGCGCGGATGCAGTTGCGGCGATGGATGCCCTCTAAAACCGTAGCGCAATCGGGCACGACGGCGCGCGCCTCCTCGTCGCGCAGCACCTCGGCGTCGCGAAGGAATTGCAGCAGATCGGCCGTGGCCTGAGCCTTGACGCGCTCGTCGCCGCCGGCGGCGTAGCCCCGCTTCAGGCAGACGCGGAACAAGAACTCGGTCTGGTTGCCTTCGGTCGCGCGTTTCCCGGAGGCGCGATCGTAAAGGATCCCCCGTTCGTCGCGGAAAAAGCGCCCAGCGCAGTCGCGGCTGCTCAAGTCTTGCGCGGCGAAGCCGATCCCGGCGGTGCCCTCATAGGCGTGATGGACCCCGGGGTAGACGCCCAAACGAATATTCGCGGGCCCGGCCGCGCGCATGCGCTGAATGTAATCGACGCAGATATGGACTTGGTGGACTTCATCGAGTTCGGCGAGCATGAAGAAAATCGGCGCGCCCGTGGTCCGCGCGTCGCGGAGCTGAAAATTGCAACTGCCGGGCGCAATCGCGACATGCGCGGCGAAGCGAACGTCGGTGGCGTGCAGTCTCCGCAACAAACCCGGCAAGGCGGCGGAATAGGCCGCCTCGCCGCCGCGGGACATGCCCAGCACGACGATCCGCGCGGGGTCGATCCAGGCTTGGCCGGCCAGCCACCGGTACCCGGCAATCGCGTCGGCATTCGACTTTTCCTGCAACACGCGGCGCTGATCGTCCCCCGTGCGGCGCACGCCCCGCGGCCTGAAGCTGTCGATGACCAGCGCCGCCATGCCGTGCCGGGCGAGGATGCGGGCATAGTAGAACTCGGTGTGCGCAGTGATGCCGCCGCTCGAATTGACGATGACGGCGGCCGGCACGCGTCCGCCGTCATGCGGACGGTAGAGGTTGGCCGTAACGCGATCCTCGCCCAACCGCTCCCCTTGCGGCCATCGCGACACGATCTCGATGTCGCGGGTCAGCGACCATGCTTCGTCAGGCGCGTTCGCCGGCTGAGCGGCGAGCGAGGTCGCAAACAGAAGAGTAAGGCAGCCGATCAAGATCGGGCGCATGGCGAACACTCCAGTCGATGGCGAACAAGCTAAGCTTGAGGAACAGCTATGACCTGTTCCCCACTCGAATTCAAAGATAAGTTGGAGTCAATTCATAGTGGCGGTGCTAGAGATGCCGCGGCCCGTCAAAAGACTCGCGACATTCGAATGCGTGCGCTCGACGGTGGAACTACTGGCAATTGCGCAACTCCGCGGATTGACGGCGAACTATTCAATCGAGATCGGCCCGATCCCCATTGCAGGGAATTCATCGATCGCGGGCCACGATGTCACGCTGCGCGCGGCGCGCCACAGCAATTCGCGCAATTCGACGACCGCCGCGGGTTCGCTATCGCTGTGGGCGCCGTCATAGGACGCGAACCAGGCCAGGCCATCATTAGTGAGGACGAACCACGTTCCGCGTTTTTCGAAGAGCGCGCCGCCCACGGCGTCGCCCTGGCGCCATAGCCAGCCGCCGCCGTGGTAGATGTTGGGTGACGCGTTGGGAAACAGCCGCAGCATGACGCCAAGAGTATAGGCGTTGGCGCGCCGGTCATCGATCCATTTGCCGTCGGCGCGTCGCAACCAATCATGCGTCGCCTGGGTGAATGGGCCCTTCGGCCTTCGTGCCAGCAGACGCACAAATCCGAGATATTCGGGCCCCGGACATAGCCCAGCCCGCCGCGGCTTGCGTGAGCCGGCCCCATTTTTGATCGAGCTTCGGATCCTTGAATTCCGGCTCGTGCGAGAACGCGATAGCCGCAGGCCGTGTCGTACGTCTGGCCGGTGACCGCCTCGATGACTTGGCCGAGCACAAGGTAGTTAACGTTCGAGTAGGAGATACCGCGTCTCGGGGTCGCTCACGAGGGCGAGCCGAACGATCCGCGGCATCAGCATGTCCACTGTCGCCTCGCTCACGGGATGGTCACGCAGCAGCTGAATCGCCCCGGGCGCGGGTCCCTCCTATGCACTACGCGGATAAGCCCAAACCTGTGCACCCAGAGGGGTCGCGATTGGACGCGAAAGGGGGGGCACGGTTGGAAGCGAATTGACACCGGCGCGTCTAGAGTGAATTGAGACGGTATTCGCCCGACACATTGGGCCACACCGGGTGACGCGGAGCGGAGGGCCGTAGGCCCGTAGCGGAGCGTCATCCGGTGTGGCCATGCCGCCGCCGGGCGGGGTTAGGATGGAGTTGCAAAACCAACCATCCAACCTCGAACGGAGAACGACATGACCACGGAGCAGGAAGCCGAGCACGGCGCAAGCTTACCATGCTCGAGCTTGCGAGCGACCTCGGCAACGTCAGCAAGGCCTGCCGCATCGTCGGCTACAGCCGGCAGCAATTCTACGAAATCCGCCGCAACTTCCAGGCCTATGGCGCCGAAGGTTTGCTCGACAAGGTCGCCGGGCCGCGTAACCCGCACCCCAACCGCGTCGCCGAAGAGGTCGAGGCCGCGATCCTGGCCCATGCCTTGGAGCACCCCTGCCACGGAGCGCTTCGCGTCGCCAACGAGTTGGCGCTCAAGGGCGTGCAGGTCAGCTCCGACGGGCGTGCGCGGCATCTGGAGCCGGCACAGCTTGCTCAGCAAGCACGACGCCTGCTACGCCTTGAGCGAACCACGGCCGAGCGGACGGTTCAGCTCAGCGACGAACAGATCGAGGTGTTGGAGCGCTTCAGCCCCGAGTTTCGCGAACGCCACATCGAGACCCCTTTCACGGGCGATCTCTTGGGCGTCGACACCTTCTTCGTCGGCCACTTCAAGGGCGTCGGAAAGGTCTATCTCCAGAGCGCGATCGATTGCTGCTCGCGCTACGGATGGGGCCGGCTCTACGTCAACAAGCTGCCGCTCACCGCCGTGCATCTCCTCAACACAGATGTCCTGCCGACGTTCGAAGCTCATGGCGGCACGGTCAAGACCGTGCTCAGCGACAACGGCAACAAGTTCTGCGGCCGGCCCGACAAACATCCCTACGAACTCTTCGTGCAGCTTGAGGGAATTCGAACATCGCAAGACGAAGGTCCGCCGGCCGCAATCCAACGGCATCACCGAGCGCTTCCAACGGACGCTGCTCGACGAGCACTTCCGCGTTGAGGGCCGCCGGACCTGGTACGAAATCCTCGACCAGATGCAGGCCGCGCTCGATGGCTATCTCAAAATCTACAACGAGAACCGGGACTCACCAAGGCCGCAACATGAATGGCCGCACCCCGCTGCGCGCCTTCCTCGATCACCTGCCCGCCAACGACAATCAAAAGGAGGACATCGAAACGAAAATCTGCCAAACTGACGCCGCCTAACCCGCCTGCCCGGCGACGGCAAGTGTCAGGTGATTACCGTCTCTGTACAATCGGATGAGAATTCGGGGCTCACGTCTGGAACAACAGCATTGCCATCTTGCCCGCCAAAGCTCAAGATGCGCGTACATACTGTACTTATTCAATATAAATGGATTGGCGCAAGATTTGGACAATCGCAGACCAGCCCGTCTAAGATGGAAGGCCAAACGAGAAAACGGCGGTCGGCCTATCAGTACGATTGGCGATCTAATCTTGCTTGTCTCGTCAAATTCTACAATCTCGCCTACTAGGCGCAATCATCTTCGCTGTTCTCTCAATCGCTTTGCCGATATTTGCGGTAGCGCCCCGCATCTTTTTCCCGCCAAAGCTGAAACAATTTGCGCTGCATTGAAACAATTTAGAGCATTCAATCAAGAACTATCTCAAGCGCGCCTGGCAACAATTGTCGCTGGCGTCGGCGCCGCAATGCGGCTTGCGGGCCTGGCGGAAGGTACCTTCATTTGCGAAAGTTCGGGGAATTCGATCTAGCCTGCCGCATTGACTGAGTTGCATGCAGCAAAATTTCCATTTGCCTTCTCTCTTTCAATTAAGCGTGGCGGCAGATTAAAGTTTCACGATTTGTTCAATACTCGACAGTCAGACAAGTATGGACGCGACCAATTCTTCCCTCTGCGGTTTATCGTCCGACGGGATTTGCATGAGGCAATTTGTCCATTAACGTTCTTTTTCTGCACCATCATCACTAATGCTTTCTCAACTCCCGCTCTGCTGAACCTCAGCGGAGCTAGCTTGTGCCTGCTTGGCTTCCTCTTCGACCATACGGCCAAACTTGGCAGAGTTATCGTGGAATTCTTGGTGCCATATTTCGAGACTTAGCAAACCCCAAAGCTTGCGGGAATATTGGCCCATCTCGCCGATGCCGGCCAATACCGCATCGGTGTTGAAATAGGGCCGATGCTTCGCGCGCTGCACCGCAAAGGTGTCGTCGACGAAGCCGCGAAGCTCGCCCGCGATCCATTCCTTCAGCGGCACGGGGAATCCCATCTTGTCGCGCCGATTCAGGATTTGCTCCGGCAGGACATTGCCGAATGTGGTCTTCAGCAAGTCCTTCATTCTGCCACCCTGGAATTTGATGTCGGCCGGAACGCAAGCCGCGAATTCCACAAGCGGATGATCGAGAAATGGCACGCGACTTTCGAGGCCGTGTGCCATGCTCATCCGGTCCTCGACCTGAAGCAGCGCGGGCAGCAGGCATTTGAGATCGAAATGAGTCATCTTGTCGAAATACGCTTCCTTTCTCACATTCGCCCGATTGTTAAAGATGGCTCGGAAATCGTCGTACACTCGAATCTTATCGAGCTCCGACCAATCGACTTCGTCGGTCATATCGCTTGAACGGTCGATCAGTCGAAAATAGCGCTCATCGAGCGGGCCGAAGAGGCCTTCGCGCCAGAACTCCTTGATCATCGGCTTGTATTCGCGCAGCACGCCGAGATTGGGCACAATCGATTCGATTGTTACCACATAATTTCCGTTGCGATAGTTACCGTCGATTGCGGCTTTGATGCATTGCTCGAGATATCCGATCAAATATCTCGCATAGCCGCCGAAAATTTCGTCGCCGCCCTGGCCGCCAAGCACGACCTTGACGTGCTTTGCCGCCAGCTCCGAGACCATGAATTGCGGGAACGAGCCGGGTCCGGCGACGGGAAAATCGAGGTGGTAGATGACGTCGCGCATGCGGTCGCGGAAATCGCCCGGCGTGATGTCGCGAATATGCAGTTCGCCGCCGGCGTGCTCGGTCGCGAGCGCGGCATAGCGACTTTCGTCATAGCCCGGATGATCGATAAACCGGCCGTGAAAGCCCAGGCGATTGGCCGGATCCTGCCGCGCCGCGAGGATGGCCACGAGGCTCGAATCGATGCCGCCCGACACATAGGCGCCGACCGGCACGTCGCTGCGCAGATGCAGCCGCATCGATTCGTCGACAAGTTCGCCGAGCCGGCGGCGGACATAGATGGCGCTGTGATCGTGATCGATATCGTAGTCCACGTCCCAATAGCGCCAAACCCGCACCCCGCCGTTCTCGACGGCGAGCGCGTGGCCGGGAAGCAGTTGCTTGATGCCCTTGAACAGCGTGTGCTCGCCGAGCGTATATTGGAACGTCAGATACTCGGCGAGCGCCGCCGGATCGGTTTCGATCTCCGGCAGAAACGGCAGCAATGCCTTGGCTTCCGAGGCGAAGTAAAGACAGCCGCCTACGACGGCATAGTAGAACGGCTTGATGCCGAATCGGTCGCGCGCGCAGAACAGGCGCCGCTTGCGCTCGTCCCAGAGCGCGAAAGCGAACATGCCGCGGAAATGCTGGAGGCAGTCGTCGCCGTACCGCTCATACGCGGCGAGGATGCATTCGGTGTCCGAGGTGGAGCGGAACGACCAGCGGTCGGCGAGCGCCGCGCGCAGCTCGCGATAGTTGTAGATCTCGCCGTTGTAGGTGATGGCGTAGTCGGCGGCCGCCGCGCCGGCCGGCCCGCCGCCGGCGCGCGCCAGCATCGGCTGATGCCCCGAGGGCGAGAGATCGATGATGGCGAGGCGGCGATGGGTAAGGCCGACATCGCCGCGCGCGTTCGTCCAGGTGCCGCTGCCATCCGGCCCGCGATGCGCGATGAGGCGGTTCATCACGGCGAGTTGATACCCCAACCTACCGCTCCCGCTTTCGTTCAACGCGACGATGCCCGCTATGCCGCACATCTTACTATCGGATTTTCAGAAGCGAAATGACGCACCTAATTCCACCTTTTTGTCACGCGGCCCTAACTCGATTTGCATATTGAGGCGGAATTGCGCATAATCAACTCGGAACGAACTCAGTTTTCGCATTCGCAGCAATGACCGACACTTCCACCATTGACTTCACACATGCGTCCTATGAGCGCCTAATACAATCGGCGCTCGACAATCGTTACGTTTTCGTACCATTTCTCGCGGACTGGTCGGCGATCAACCAATTGCCATATGCCTGCGTGCTGAGGCATGACTGTGACAACGACCTCATGGCAGCTGCGGAAATGTCGGCGATCGATGCGCGATATGGGGTGCAGGCCACGTATTTCATACTCCTGAGATCGCCGATGTATAATTTGCTTTCGCTACCGCACAGGCGATTGATCGAGAATATCCTCAATCAGGGCCATCGAATCGGCCTGCACTTCGATGCCTTGCCTTTGATCGATCTCTCGGTAGAGCAAATCGTCGAGCGTGTCGAGCGCGATCGCGCCTCTTTAAGCGGTGAATTCGGAACAGCCGTTGACGTAGCTTCATTTCATCAACCTGACAGCCGCATTATCGATGGTCAGGTACGAACGCGCTGTCTCAATACCTATGATCGCAGATGGATGAGCGATTTCTTGTACATTTCGGACAGCAACATGCGATTTCGCCACCATCATCCCATGGACGTGTTCCGTAAGCGCGAGACCCCCCGGGTGCACCTGAACATACATCCGGAATGGTGGACCGATCGCGCTCTCCCGCTTGCGCAAAAGTGGGAACGGATTCTTAGCAACAATACAGCGGTCCTCCGTGCCACGTTGCGCGAACGCGAGGCAGCCTACTACGACGACCAAGCGTCGGAGACAGTTTTGCGCGGGGATCGCCGCATCATCGACGCGTGAGGCAGCGGGTGATCTGCGCCATACATCAGCCTAATTTTTTTCCCTGGCTGGGTTACTTCGACAAGATTTCCCGCGCAGACGTCTTCGTCTTTCTCGATGTTGTCGACTATCCAAAGAGCGGCTCCAGCATGTCAAGCTGGGTCAATCGCGTCATGCTGAAAGTCGGCTCTCAGAAAACTTGGGTGCGATGCCCAGTTGTCCGCGAGTTCGGGCCGCCAGCCGATTAGCAATGTGCTAATCGACAATACGAGGCCATGGCGGCAGGAACTGCTGGAAGTCATCGACCGGGGCTACGCGGGAACGCCGGGGCAGGCGGCGGCAAAGAACTTAGTGTCAGCTCTCACGGATGTCCCGCCAATTTCTATCTGCGAATTTAATGTGGCTGCCGTCGAGGAACTTACTCGCCGTCTCGGCCTCCGTTGCCGTTTCGTTCGCCAATCACAGATCGGTGTGGGCGGACGAGCCAACGAATTGCTGATCAACGTCGTTCGAGCCGTTGGCGCCGACACTTACCTTTGTGGCGGCGGCGCCCGCGGATATCAGGACGATGCCATGTTCGAAGCTGCCAAGTTGGCCCTCGTTTATCAAGAATTTCGAGCCGCGGCCCTATGGCGATCCGACACGCTTCATTCCGGGCCTATCGGTTCTCGATGCCATATCGGAACTCGGTGAGTTCGGCGCCGCGAAACTATTTCCGGAGAGCTAAAACGCGTTTGCTGCACCAGGGCACAGCAGCCCCATCACGACAATGTCCTTGTATCGCCCATCGATATATGCGGCTTGGCGGAGGCGGCCTTCTTCAACAAAACCCGCCTTGCGGTAGCACGAGATCGCCGCTGCATTGTCGGCAAAGACGTGAAGCGTTATCCGATGGAGACCAAGATCACGCCAGGCAAAGTCTGCGGCCAACGTGACCGACTCGGTGCCGAGGCCCCTGCCACGATGCTCGGCCAAGCCAATTCGAATGATTAGCTCGGCGCTGCGGTGTACGGCATCGATGTGACGCAGTTGGATCAGGCCGACCGCATCCTCGTTGTCGAGCCGACAGATGGCAAACGCCGCGTGGTCCGCCGATCGATTGAGCTTCTGAAACCACTCGACGTGGGCGAGCAGGGATACAGGGCGCCAAGGTGCATTCAAGCGCACCAGTTGCGGGTCATTGATCCAATCGTAGAAAGCCCGAAGATCGCTCTCGATCGGTGCGCGCAATCGAACTTTCGTGCCAGACAGCATGCAGCCCTCTATTCACACACGACCGGGCGACCAGCCATCATCCGATCATAGACCGCCTCGAATTGTTCGGCGCACGCATCGGCCGAATGCCATTTGAGCGCAAAATCGCGGCTGGCCTTGCCAATTTGCTCGCGCTTCCTTCGGTCAACGGCAAGACTCTTAAGGACGTCATATATTGTTTCCTCCGTGGCCGATATCAAAGGACATTCTTCGATGCTTTGCAATTGCCGGCCGCCCACCGGCTCATAGATCATGCGGCAAATCGTTGGCTTGCCCAGCATCATACCCTCGCGCGCGCTCGCGCCGTAGCGGCCGTAATTGAGTTGGTCGACGATAATATCGCATTGCAGTTGATGGTAACGCACGTCTGTACTGTCAATTCCTGTAACAAAATGGAGGCGGACAGGAATGCCCTCGCTTTGTAGCCGATCGATAGCAGAAATGACCGCCTGCGTTCCCTTGATATTCTGAGTTCCTCTCGTTCGCGCGGAATATTCGCCGACGCCGTGGCACACGAGTAGCTCGCCTGGTTCGCGTTTCAGTCGAAACTCGTCCGGAATTGCCATTGCAGGATCCCAATACTCCGGATCTAGCGCCGAGGTCAGCGGCTCGCGATAGACTTTCGGCAAGTCGCCCTGAAGATCGAGCGCGGGCGTCGCATCGGTAGCGATCAAATCGCAGAGCAACCGGACCTTCTGGCCCCAGGCTAAGTTGCGCCTGTCGCTGCAAACTGCCGGATTGTCGCGCCAAACGCACTTATTGCAGGCGCCACTCCAGGCGCGGACGGCCGATTGCGCCGCTCCGTCATTGCAGCCCGACACCGTGTAGCCGATTCGCATGCCCTGTCGCTTGAGGTCAAAAAAGTCCCACGGTATTTCTTCGAAGTCAGCGGAATAGTCATGCCGGGCCGGAAAAAAAGACATGTTGCCCCGTCCGTAGAAATGAAGCATTCGAAACCGACTAGGAAGCGCAGCGACGAACTCAGAAATCTTAGCAAGATACCGTTCGGGATCCTCATCCCACAGCTCGATGTCAGCGCCGTGAGAATATTTTGTGTATGCGCTGTGTGGGCCGTAGACATCGACAGATACCGCGTCCCATCCGCGCTTGCGCAACGCTTTCGCCAGATATAGGAAATTGTAGTATGCATTATGCAGGAATACGATACTGCGGCGAGTATTTCCATCCTGCGAACCGAGAGCACCCGAGCCTGCCACAGCAGCCTGGAGGCTAGAGTTCCCGCGGGACTCCAGGTCAAGCAGCCTTTGGGTCCATACGACACTGAGTGGCCCGAGTTCAAGGCTCTTCCCGCTTCGCAAACGATTTGCGAATCGGCGCAGGTAGTAGTTGAACGGGCGCCGCGTCATTGCCGCTGCGCGGCAGCAAGTGGATGAAAAAGGTTTAACAAATCAAGTCGGCTCACCGCGCCAAATCTTGCGATACACCGCGTCGAATAGATATTCGGCGGCACGATAGGAATGACGTTTCTCGGCATATGCGCGGTTTGCCTGGCCAAGCGCTTGCCATTCCGCACGACGACCCAAGAGATCGCGCAGCGTCGATTCTATGGTTTCTGGTGTCGCCGGTATCGCCGGGCATTCCGCCAAATACGAGTAGCGGGCAAACAGCCGATAATGCGGCTCGGCGTGCTCGATGCCGGTGACGACAATCTTCCCAAGCGCCATTCCCTCGATTGCAGTCAGAGCATAGCCAAATACGAGCTGGTCGACAAGAATATCGGCCGCCGCTATTCGCGCGATCGCCTCGACGTTGCTGACGCGCTCGATTAGATCGAGCTCGACCTTGATTCCCTCACTGCGAAGCTTTTCGACGGATGAAATCAAGAATTCGCTGCCTTTCGCCCCGCGATGGTTCGGCGCGTGGGCGATCCGAACAATCCCCGTCTGGCGCGGTGGCACCGGTCTGATGGCCTCGGTGTCAATCGGATACCACACCAGCGGAAGCACATCCCAGCGAGGCAAGTTCTCGATATGCACCAGGCAGCCAACCACGCAATCTGCCGCGCGAGCGACGCGGCGGACTCGGCGCTCAATAAAAGCGCATTTCCGGCCCAGCGCCGGATAGTTCAGGAGCAAGGCATGCCGCCAAGCCGGGTCTGTCACTCGATCGAGCACAAAAGCGTCGGCGCCATAAGCCGCTATGACGAGGCGCCGGCCCGCAAGTCGAATCAGCCACGGTTCGCACCAAGCAAGTCCGGTGCGGCGCAGTACGCCGCCGTCGAAGAATTGATGAAAAATATCGTAGCGGACCAGCGCCCACACGAAAAATCCGAACGCGATGAAACTGTCCCGCAAGTAGGCGACGGGTTCGGGCAGCTTGGTTTTGCCGAAAGCCAAGTGATCAAAATCGGTTTCATCGGTTCCGGCATAAAGTTCGGTAACGGCACTCTCGCTTACATAGCCCGCTGCCCTTAGCGCTCGCGATGTGTAGGTCAGGGAGCGCAGCGGCGCGCCGCACCACAAGAGCCTGGGCTTTCGCGCTGGTTTCTCTCGGCGTCCGATTTGCGCCACAACGATGCCACCAAGAGCCAGCAGCAAGCCGACCGGCATAGCGACAAAGTCGAGACCCATGCGGCCGATTCGTCGAATTGTGGCTCGGGATGCGAACGCCGGCACGCCGGCTAGCTCGAAAGTTGAAAGGCTGCGCGAATGCCTTCGCGCATCGGCCTGAACGTACTGAGGTCGTAGCGCGCGGCGAGTTGCGCTAGATTCGGCCTGATTACAATCGGCGTCTCATTCGGGCGCACCTCGAAAATCGGTGCGCGACCAAGGGCGGCGCCGATCGCTTCCGCGAGCGCGCGCAGGCAAACGACTTCAGGTGTCGCGACATTGATCGTCCCATCCCATCCCTCGTCAATCGCGGTTATGATCAGGTCGACCGCGTCGTCGACATGGGCCAGGGGCAGACAAAGGCCGTTCTCGCGGCCCGCCAGAGTCACGGCCCGCCCCGACCGAATTCTTTCGTGCAAGTCGGGAACGAGGCGGTCGCGCTGGTTCGGTCCGTAGAGCGCGAACATTCGCATCACGCAGACACCCACCAAATCCGAATACGGTTTCAAAAGTGTTTCAGCGGCGAGCTTGGTTGCAGCGTAATAACTGCGCGGCGCAACAGAGTCGGACTCGGCGAGATTGCCATTAAACGGCTCATAAACTGTGCCGGTGGATGTAAAAAGAAATTTTCGCACTCCAGCCTCGTAAGCATAGTCGATCAGCTCGGCGGTGCTTGCGACATTCACCCGAAACATGTCGCCCGCGCTGCTCGGAAAGTCCTTGTAGCGCACCGACTGCGCGAGGTGGATAATCGCGTCCAATTTGGTTGGCAATCGTTTGCGGTCGAGCGGCTGGCTTAGATCGAGATCGAGCCATTCCATGGATGCATTCAATTCGGCCCGTTGCCTCGCTGCGGCAATTACTTCATGGCGAACCGCCAGCTTGGCGCCAAGCCGCAGGCCAAGGAACCCCGAAGCGCCGGTCAAAAGAATACGCATCGGCTAACGCGCCGATTTCGCCAGCAAGACGGAGAGGCCGTTTGGATTAGCGTCGTTGAACACGTAGTTCTCGACCGTCAGTGCCCGCAGCCAGCCTTCGACTTCTTCGCGCGTGTGTTGCCAAGCATCGTGCGGATGATACCAATCGAAATTGACCATGTTGTTGGTCTCGAAGTCGAACGCCTCGTTCCAGAAGCATTTCATGATTCCGTAGTAAATCAGTCGTTGAACATTGTGCGTGCCGGACGGAATTCCGAGAATTTCAATCGGCTTGGTCAATGTCACCTTGGAACCCAGGCGCGACAGCTCGCGCGCCAATTCCGTGAGCGGCTCGCACGCGGCATAGCACTCCTCGGGCGTTAACTTCGTGAAACGCTCGCGAATGTAGCGGTCCGTGAACGCCCGCACCGGGCCCATCTGCTTGTAGACGTAGAAGAAGAACGTTCCGCCCGGCGACAGTTTTCGGAACAGGGCTTCGACCGCCTTCCGCGTATCGGGCGTGTGATGCAGGACGCCATCGGCGATGATGAGATCGAAGCTTTCATCGTCGAACGGCGCCGCCATGAGATCGGCTTGAACCACGCCGACCGCGGGATAATCGCGCGTGTTCTCATAGACCGTGCGTGCCGCGTCCGATATGTCTAGCGCAAAAACTTCGCTTGCCCCGGCCTCCGCTATAAACGCCGTGTTGAACCCGGACCCTGGGCCGACTTCAAGCACCCGGCGCCGGCCGGCGTAGAATTTTTTCAATGCGGCAAGGTCGGCCAACCCGAATTTCTTGCAGTACCAGTCGAATAGAAACTCCTTGTGCGCCGGCTCGAACCCATAGCGCCGGAAGCGGCGCCACTTGTCCGAGAAAGTCTTCGTGGTGACGGATTGGCTCGTGCCGGTCGGCGTGGCATTCGCTTCACAGACCGGCAAAGCGTGGCGGGCGGCAAATTCGGAATGCCGGGGCCGCAGCGCGCCGACGAGAAAACACGGAAGGCCGTCCTCAATCGGGTACCAATAGCCGTCAGGCGCCCACAACACCGCTTCGCGGATATCGTCGCCGTCCTGCAGGAACACCTGCAATCGAAGCGGTCCGGTATGCCCCGGACGCGGGTCTCTCAATCGGGCAATGTGATCGTGGCGCAAACGACAGTTCCTATCGGCTATGTTGATGCTGGCGCCGGCGATAGGATACGCCGATATGCGGCGGCCTGCAGCGCGACGGTGCGCTCGGCGGAGTGGCACATGTCGATCCACTCGGCCGCGGCGGCCCCCAATGCAGCACGATCGTCCCGATCTTGGGCAATCTCCGCCAACCGTGCCGCGATGTCGCGATCCGTTGCGGCATCGAGAACAGGCGGGCGTTGTCCGAAGAACCGATCGTGCGTCGGTCCATCCATCGCCATCACGACGCGCCGCCCAAGCGCCATCGCCTCGAAGCTGACGCCCGCGATGCTGGACAGCACGAATTGATCGGCGACGGCATGGCTCAAGAGATATTGCTGCCAAAGCTGCTTCTTGTTGAGAAGCGGCACCCATTCGATCCGGTCGGCAATGCCGAGCTCGCGCGCAAGACTCCGCGACGCCTCGACATCTGCTCCCCAATCGACCATGAGCAAGCGAAGATCAACGCCGTTCGCAGCAGCTTCGGCGGCGCCCCGCAGCAGGCGGTCGTTTCCCTTTTGCATACTCGCCGGATGCGAGCGCCAATGTTGCCGAGCGGGGTGAAAAATCCGGATCGGCCCGCCCTTCGGCGGGCGAAGCTCCGTATTCTGCTTCGCATAGGTCCGCAGCTTGTCACTGTCGAAAGCATGCGGCAGGCAAACCTGCCGTTCCGACGCAATGCCGAGCCGCTCTGCGGCGTGCAAATTATCGACGTTTGTGATGAAGACGATCGGCGCAGTACGATACGTCAATGCGCATAGCCGGCCCTGACCGGAAGCTTCAAACGGAACTTCGCGAAGCGTGCCGTGCTCGTACGCCGTCCAGTTGTCAAGTCGCGACATCATCGGGTACGCGCCCGCCGTCGCGTAGGCTTGCACGATATCGAAATGTCCCATGAGGGCTGAATAGCTCGCTAGATCCGTCAGCACCGGCGCCAGATCTGCATCGACGAGACGATCCGCGCGGCTGGGAAACAAGCGATCAAACTCAGCGCAGGCCGGGTGCGTTCGGGAGGGCGGCGCGGAGCAACCCGGCCCCGCATCGAGCGTGCGCGGCCGGGAATGACGGCGCACAGCCGTTACAGCGCGACGAGCGGCAACGGCCAAGGGGTGACGGCGTACGCGCGCCCAGCGCGCGGCCTCCAATCCACGCCATAGCGCCGCGGCCCGCCATTTGGCGCCCGATACGGCAGCGCTGAGGTAGGCTTGGCAAAGCGGCAGCGGCCCTTGGGCAAACCAGCGCGGACGGACGAAGCCCTTAAGATCGACGCCCCACCAATCGGGGTAAAGCGGATCGCCGACATCGCCCTCGAGATCTGCGTCCTCCCACTCCGGACAGGCCGCGACATGATAGTAGCGTGCCGAGATAACGAACGCATCAATGCCAAATCGGCGTTGAATTCGCGCGTTGTTGTAGGCGTTGTTTGCCGTGTTACCGATGTGGAGAACGCGTAGCGCGCGATTGTGACGTTCTCGAAATCGATCCAGCCAGGCAAAATGCTCGGCATGCCTGCTCGCTCGCTGCATCGAATTCACCGGGCCGTGCAGGATTGCCGTTGGCATGTCGGCGATCGGATCGACTTAATCAACCGGCTTTTCCGACAATGCAAAATTCAGCACCACCGCAACAACCTCTTGGTCCAACTCGGTCATCTCGGGGAAAATCGGAAGAGTGATGGTGGTGTCCTCTGCAGCCGCGGCGGCCGGAAAGTCCTCGGCACGCAAGCTATATTTCGTCCGGTAGTAGCCGAGCCGATGAACCGCATGGGTGCCTGGCCGGCTTAGTATGCCCGCCTCGGCCATCCGCCGCATGACATGATTTCGGCGCGGTCGGCCGCCATCGATCACACGGACAACATAGGATTGGTAGGTGTGTCCCGCCACCGATCTGGCGGCGCTCGGCAGGCGTAGATCGATACATTGCGCAAGCAGGGCATCGTATCGCTCCGCCGCCGCGCGCCTTTCGGCCAAACGGATTTCGAGCTTCTCCATTTGCGCAATGCCGACCGATGCGCCGATGTCTGACAGCCGATAGTTGAAACCAACACGCTCGAACGTCGCCATCGTCCAAGGGCCATGCGGCTCGATTTCGGGAGACGGCTGACCCGTGGAGCCGTGATTGCGGAGCGATTGTAGCCGTGCGGCCAGGGCGTCGTCATTTGTCGATACCAAGCCGCCCTCGCCCGTCGTGACAATCTTACGGGGATGAAACGAAAAGCAGCCGAGCGTGCCCAATGCGCCGACCGGTCGGCCCTTGTAGGTCGTTCCGATTGCGCAAGCCGCGTCTTCGATCACGGCGAGATTGTGCCGCTGTGCAATAGCGAGGATCGGGTCCATTTCTGCGGCAAGCCCGAAAAGATGCACGGCGACAATTGCTCGGGTGCGGGGTGTGATGGAGGCCGCAAGCGCGGAAACATCGATATTGAAAGTCTCCGGATCGATATCGACAAATTTTGCGGCGGCCCCGACATATTCGGCGCAATGGGCCGAGGTCACCCACGTGAATGCAGGGACGAGAACTTCGTCACCAGGGCCGAGATCGAGCGCACCGGTGGCCAGATGCAGCGCAGCGGTGCACGACGTGCACGCCAACGCATGTTTTGCTCCGTGCCGGCTTGCAACCATAGCCTCGAAGCGCTCGACCATGGGTCCTTGGGTGACCCAGCCGCTGTCAAGGCATTGCCGCAACAGTGTGACCTCACGCTCGTCGAATGATGGAACGATGATCGGCATTGGTCGACGAGAATAATTCGTTGGTCGCTTTTCGGTCATCGCTCGTCAATGCCTGTAATTTGGAAAGGTTGGGGCTGAAGCCAAGCCAACGTCGTGATAGTGAATTTCTTCCTCGGATAGGTTGGCGTTCAGGGGAGAGCGGTTCCAATCGAATTTGTGCTTGCACGCAACCGCCGCCAACAAGACCGCGTAAGCTTCGCTCCAACGCGCGCCGCTGTGGCATTCGAGAAACCAGCGTCGATGCGCCGCCGCAGAATCCTCGCGCAGACCCGGCGAGTTCGCGAGGGCGATAATGTGGGAGGCCACGGATTGCGCGTCCGTCCCCGAGTGCACTGGCATGGACCGGCCATACATTGCCTCATATTGGCCCGTTTCGTAGCGAGCGACGACGGGCAGACCGCAAGCCATAGCCTCGAGTCCAGCGCTTCCGTAATACCCGAGTGCGAATTGATCCACAAACATGTCTGCGCTGCGCAACCAATCGCGAAGCAGCGCTTTGCCACCGACCGGCAGGACGATGGTGCGACCGGCAAATCCCCATTCGTGTAATTGTGCGAGAAATAAATCTTTGTCGTCGCCCCAACCGATAATTACGAGACGCAGCCCGGGAGCTGCTGCGAAAGCCGATCGCAGCGCTTCAAGTAGTAGTTGCTGGCCTTTGTAGAATTCATCGAGCCGTGACGTTGTGAGCACAAAACAATCACCGCCGACGCGTTCAATCCATTCAGCGCGCGCCCGGCCTGGCGCCGGACAGTATACGGTCTCGTCGAGAATAAACGGGATTGTGACAAGGTGACGAAAGCCGAAGCGCCGGGCGTGGGCATAGCTCCACGGATTCGAGGCAAAAAAAATACTCGCCTTCGCAAACGCCGCGCGCTGGGCGCGGCCAAGCGTGTCGTCGCGCGACGCTTCGTACCAAATGTCGCCACCAATCTGACACGCCGCATAGGGACGACCGGTGAGCATCGCCAGATAGGGGAACTGAGCGGCCATCACGACATCGTATCGAGCCAGCTCGCGAATTGTCGGTAAATGCGAAATGAGGCCCCAATAACGCAGCATTGCCCCGGCAGCGGGGGCATTCAGCAAGCGTGACAGAGCCGGGACGACATCGGGATCGTCCGCGCGGCAAACAACGTTGCCCGGCTCCGACAATTGAATGCCGTGGCGCACCAGGTCGTCCACCGTATGCTTCCCGTCGGGGAGAATGCCGTCAAAGTGCTCCCAGCCGGGCGAGGACATGATGTAACGGTCGCGCGGATGCAAAATCGTCGTAACATCGTAGCCGTGCCGCCGCATTGCCTGTGCGCGCATATAAAGGCCGTTCGCGATATTTCCGAAGAAGCCGATGCGTAACAACTTGTCCGCGGCTGCGCTGCGACGCGCCGACTGGATCGCTTGGTCCGTCGTTTCTCGAATTGCGGCTAAGTTGCGCGGGGTTAACCAAGGATGCCTCCAGGGTGCTGGATCCCAACTGTGCCAGCGATTGCGCGGCGGACGCCCGAACCAAACGGCCGCTTTCACGGCCGACCGCAAAGCCCCGAGTCACCGCAATCCGGAGGCGAATGAGATTGCTCGACTCGCGCGCCAACAAAATCTAGCACACTCCATCATGACGCGGCGTAAATCTCCACTCCAAAAGGCCGAAGTTTTTCCGTTACCTGCGGGACATAGACCGGACTGATGGCCAACGCAACGTGCCGAATTGAACGCTTAGAAATTAGATCAAGTCCCCCGACAGGGCGCCCGTGAATCTCACAACCCCACATCGTCTTGTTCTCGTCGAGATACGCGGAGATCACCGACGGATCAAATCCGCCGAAGTATGGCGCAAAAATTCCAGACGAACCAAGCCCGAATATAGCCATACTTTCACTCTCGCGCGCCCGGTCAACTGCCGATAGCACCGCATCCATGCTGCGGTGCGCGATACTGGCATTTCGCTCAGCGATCGCTTTGTTCTCGGCGAACGACGCTCAACGCTTCGCCAGGTCGATCCGACTTGCGCAGCGCTATGAAAACTGGAACACCCGCCTCCTTTACGCCGAGAACTTCGAAGCCGCTGTTTGCCGCCAAGGCTCGCAAAGTGGGAACGGTCAACTTCGAAAGATGGTCGGCGCAAAAAAGGTCATTCGGATTGTTCGAGAAATTCGGCACGCGTATGAAAAAGCACCCGCCCGGCCTCAATAGCTGTGAGGCCCATACCAACATATCAAGCGGGTTCTCCACATGCTCGAGCACGCCCAAAGCAACAATCAGATTCAGCGACCCATTCTTGCATTGCGCATCTCTGTAATCGCCGCGTTGCGTTTCGATACTCGGAAACCTTTCTCGCAGAATGTCGAAAGCGGCGCTCGGCTCGGATGCGGTGATGTGCCAGTCCTTCATTGCTGCAGCGAAATGGCCGAGAAACTCGCCTTTACCGGCCCCAACTTCAAGAACTCGGCCTTTCGGGGGCAAGCCGGCCATTTCACGGAGAATCTGGTAAGATCTTTCCGCCTGCGAAATCGGCGCCGAACCCGAAAAATTCTGAATTGCCGCCGAGGGGCGTTGCATCATCAGGCTATATGAGTTGCGGTAAAAGCTGTCGGTTTTTCCTCGTGTTCCGCCAGCGTTGAAGATCAACCCGCAACCGCCGCATAGTCGGTTGTCGAGACTCGACTCGCGAAGCACGGTCATGTCCGAAGTTATGCACGTCCCGGAAAAACTAGGATAGAGAGTCTCAACGTTCGTGGAACTGCAAATTGGACATTCGGCAATAGCGGACATCGGTCTCTCCTATCATTTGCAGTGAGACAATTCATATTCCGCAAGGCCACGCATGATGAAAGCCTCACGGTATGGGAAAAACGGCTCTATCCGCTCGCCAAAAACGTCGCGGCGAATTAGGATGTCGGGCTCGTTGTAACCGACGATGGCGCGAAGCGACGTTGTGCCGGAAAAGCGCGGATTGATCTCGAACGGAACGACATTTCCGTCAACAACGCGACATTGAATATTGATTGGCGCAGTCGGTTTCAGTGCGGCCGCGATCGGCTCGCACCTTCGCGCCACGTCCCGCCAACCCCCAACGAAGCCTTGCGACACTCCGCTCGATATCGTCAGCATTTGCCCCAATTCGGAGCGGCCAGATCGATTCGGAACACGCAATCGCACGCTCAGTGCGTTCGAGATTTTGCGTTTTACTGCGATAGAATTGAGAAGCTCGCCGTCAGCGCCGAACAGAACCCCGACGGTAAACTCATCGTCGGCAGTCCCAATATATTCTTGCACCATGAAGCGATCGAAGATTTCGAGTAGATACTGTCCGTAAGCAAGCAGCTCCGACTCTGTCTGAGCGATGTAGACGTGCGCCGAACCACCTCCACCGACCGATGGCTTGAGCACCGCGGGGAGAACTTTAAACCCGCGAAGGTCACTGAGCTGCCTTATCTCGAAACTCTTCGGCGCATGAAAGCCGTGCTCGACCAAGAAGGTCGCCGTTTTTGCCTTGTCTTGACAAATGGCGAGCAGCTCGGGCGAGTTTACAGGGACATAAAAGCCATTCTCTTGCAACCGCCGTCGATTTTCCGAATGCCGCCGCATCTCGGGTTCCGAGCCATGAAATATCGCGCGGACATTGTGTTTTCGCGCGAGTGCTAGAAGCGCTTCAACATACTCAGTATGCTGCGCTGGCGGCAGCACCTCAAAGACGTCGACCGCGGTTGGCCAGCGGATATTTCGCTAACGTCCGTGCCAACGACGCGGTACTTCAGCTTGCCTAAACGCAAAGCCTTGAGGATTTGCTCGCCGTGGCCGCCGCCGCCGACCCCCGTTAGCAACACAGGCACCATATCTTCCGCCATCGTAGGTTTATCTCGCGGGCGCGCCGCCGATCAGCGCACGCCGAACGGAAGCCGGTACCGGTGCGATGCGTTCTGCGGCGTCGAGCACCGCTGACGCATCGAATTTGATGCGGACGATTTCAGACGTCGTGCGAGGCGACGTCATAGACGGCGCACGCGGCGAGTCCCACCACATCCCTCGGCAATCCACAACTGCCAACGTTAACGAGCAAAGTCGCGCCGACCGACCGTACGAATGGGCGGTGCGTCTGCCCCACGAAGATTGCGCGATGGCCGAACGCGTCCACGCCAGCAATGTCAGTATCGGCATAGATATACTGACGTATGGGGTCGTGCGGTCCGCCGTGAACCAAAAGAGTTGTTTCGCCGTTATCGAAATCGAGAACGCGCCGGTAGGGCCAAGATTCGATGAGCGCAAGCTGGTGCTCGGAGAGCCGTGCGCGCGCCGCATTGATGCCGTAAACGGAGTTTTTTGCGGGATCGAGGGGAAGTTCGCCGCGCAGCATCGCTTCGTGGTTTCCGGCCAAACATATGACGCCGAACTCGTCGAGCGCAGTTATGCATTCATTCTCAAGCGGCAGATATCCGACTGCGTCGCCCAAGAAGAACAGCTTTTCTGCGCCGCGGCGCGCAAGCTCGCCCAAACAGGTCAAAAGCCCAAGCGGATTGCCGTGCGCATCCGAAAGAAATCCCCAGATCATTTCTGCGCGCGCGCGTCGCTTCGATTTTCCGAGCCGCGCGAGGCCAGCGATCCGAGCGCGCTGGAAAGCCGGCCCAGGAAGGAGCGCCTCGGAATCTTTGTATTCCGCGCGCTCGGGCGAGGTGTGGTTGGCCACAGAGCGGTGCCGTCGCGCGCTGCAAACCACGCCGCGCATTCCGCCAAAGTCCAGGGAACAAATCCCGAAGCCGCGACATCGAGGACCGCACGATGCATCGATGCGGATTTTTCGACGTTTTGCGGATGAAGGTTCAAGACCATGACACCCGGTATTGGATGGTTGCGTATCGAATCGGCAAGATCGAACACCGCGCGGGCCCCATCCTTTGCCTCAGCCTCCTCGACAAAGAGTATCCCGTCACCGAGTACGGTCAGCATCGACCAATGCGACGTCAGTCCGCCGCCGGCGGCAATTCGCGCCGGCAGCAGCGACCCGTTGAGCACCCGGCCGTCGAACCCTGGAATATTGGAACTCACCAGCAAACCGCTTTTGATCCAAGCCGGAAGATGGCCCCAAAAGCCGTTGCTGAGAAACCCGTGGTTGCGCACACAGCGCGGTTCACGGTCGAATGTCGCGCGGAACCAAGTGACTTGTTCTATCAAGAGTTCATCGTATCGATTTGGGGCAGTCAAAGCATCGGGATGTATCCCTAAGTCGATCGTCGAGCGTAGGAGCATCTTGCGAATGGATCGGCGATTGTGCCGGGTGTCTGGATGCATGAAGTACGTCATTGGCAAGTCGCCGATGAGGCGAAGTTGGGTGGCATAGCAACGCAATTCCGCCGCATCGTCGTCGCCAGTGAGGACAATAGCGCCAGCAGCGCCCCCAGGCAGCAATGGTGGCAATGTTATCCCCGATTTTGCCGCGACCTCTCGGGCAATCACAGCAGCCCACTCGTCAGCAAAACGCGCGCCTTTGGGTTCACCCGCGAGCTGCGCCTCATACAGATGCACGGGCCGTTCGTTGGAAAAGCCCCAAAGCATTTCGGGTTGCGATCCGACCCGGGCGGAATCGCCCTCGCGATAGTCTGCAAGATCTGCGGCGAGATTTGTCCCAACCATGAGCACCGCGCCCGACCCGTATTTGCGCCAGAGCCACACGGTTTCTCCGGCTTCTTCGGTCAGCACGGGCTCGCCGGTATTGCCGTCCATGCGAAGCCATGGGTGCAATGTGCGGAGGTGAACAAAAGTCGAGGCTGTGGCCCGGTTGTTCGACTTGAAACGGCAAGGCGGACGCGACGAGGCTATTTTCGAAGCTAACACCGAGAGCTGGAGCAATCGCTTGTGGATTGAGCAGCACGACGGTGCACCCAGCCACGGCAAGTCGAGTTACGGTTTCGGCCGATGCCGCGGCGCCATCGAGGACGATCAGTCCGTGGACTGCCGTAGTTTCGCCGACATGAGCTTTCGCCGCGGTCAATCCGAACAAGCGTAAATGATGCGCAACATAGTCCGCTTGATGAAAGCTGGCACGACCGCTCATGTCGACGTGAAATTGTCTTTCACTCGGCCGTTTCCATTGCCGACAACGGGTCTGTCCGGTCGCGGGCAATTAGGGCAACGCCAAACCGACGCGTTAGCCAGAAAGGGCGGACGATTTGCTTGTGCGTCTGGCCGCAATGAAGCGCGACCAACTTGTGAGCGGCATCGGCATAGGATCCGGGATTCAAGAACAGCGAAGCTTCGAGCATCGGCAGCGAACGCGCGCCGAACTTTCCTTTGAATCGCGACACTTTGGCGACCGGCCATTCGCGCGGAACCGAGGGAAAAATCGGCCCAAGACGATAGTGCGATAGGCCACGCTCTTTGGCCCAGCGGATTGCCGACCAATGGGCAAAGTCATTTGGCCGCAATTTGAGTTCGAGCGGATCGGACACGCCCGCGAGAAAGTGAGCTGCGCCCTTATCGACCAAAAGCACCAGCGCGGCAATCGGACGTGTTTCGCGTTGAACGATCAAAACAACCGCCTCTCCTCGCGAACCGAAATGGGTCATGATGTCTTTTAAATAACTTATGGGCGCAGGCGTCTCGCCAGTCCGTTTGGCAGATTGGAGGGCTAATTCGAAAAACACTTCAAATGATCTCTTGTCGCTCGCTACAACCGTCACAAGCCCAGATTTTTCCGCTTTGCGCACTGCGCGCCGGCATGACTCGTCGAGCTGGCCAAAAAGAATCGGTTCGTCAACATCGAGATCGACGATTTGATCGGCAGCGTTAATCGAACAACCTGGGATTCCGCTGGTGCCGCCGGGCCACACGGCAACGCCAAGGTGAAAGCCATAGTCACCAATCCAGGCAGGCAGACTCGGAAATCCGCCGCGGAATTTTGGCGCCAGCGTCTGTGCACCGATATGTACTCGATCGGCGCGCAGCGCACGGGCCAACCCGAGCGTGTGGCGAAACAGCTCGCTTCTTGCGGCGTTGCACGCCGATTGCGACAACCCGGCCGCCAGCGCCGGCCCTGTGTGCCGAACGAAGCCAGACGTTAGCAACTGCTCGTCGCCAATGCCACTGCTCGCGGTAACAAAAAAAAGCGGCATGATCGCGGCCATTGATCCATCGGGCGCAACGACGGCGAAGGAATGATTCTGTCTGCAAAAATAGCGAGATTCTGATACCAACCCAGGAGTGGCGATGGAATAGCCACGCTTCCTCGGAGGCGGATGCGACCGCATCCCAGGACGCTCCGTCGACCTCGGAAAATGAGATGACTTTCACAGCCGAAGTTCAAACAGTGGGCTTGCTGAAGACCGCGTTGAAGCGGAAGTCGGCGAAAGGATTGAGGCGGTGAACCGACTCGAATGCCAAATCCACTCCGAATGTTTTGGCTAATCGTTCGAAATCCCGCTTATGGAAATAATAGCAAACTATGCGCCCGGTATCTGCGCTTGCGTGCCGCTTGAGGCCCATGCGCAGCAACACCCGCTCAATCCAGCTCGCAGTCGGCTCGTTCTTCGGCGCCCATGCAGGGCCATATTGCAAATCAAGTTCCATCTGAACACGTTTCACTGCTTCAGCAAACTCGGCTTCGCACGCCGCATCCGGCACTGACCCTAGCACTGCTCGACCACCTGGCCGGACTACGCGCAACATTTGCCTTAGCACAGGTTCTACGTCCGCAATGCTTGGAAAATTGGTCAGCACGTCGTAGGCAAATGCCGAATTAAACGTGCCTTCGGGATCAGAAAGCATAGCGGCGTCTTGATGGCGAAATTCAGCATTGGGCAGGCCTAGCCGGCGCCGCCACTCCGAGTGCTTGAGGCGACAGATCGACGCCCACATAGTGTGCAACGCAGGGCGCTATGCCGTGAGCGACATATCCCGCGGCGCAACCGACCTCAAGAACGCGGCTTGTCCTTTCGATAGCGCATAATTCGATGATACTGTCGATCATTTCGGCGAATGCATCGTCTTTGGACCAAATTCGCGGATCCCGCCCGGATACGAAGCAGAGCTCCGCGAGTGTCGGTGCTTCCGACGTTTGCAAACTTCGAGTGTCGAAAAACCGTTTGGCATCCGAGCGCCAGTTCTGGTTCAACTCTCGTCGCTGCAAGTTTGAGCCAAACTAAACGGTTGCCTTTTCATCCTGAAAATGCGGAGGAATCGGAAGATTGTTAAATCGGAAGAAATCCCGCTGATCCGGATAAAAAGCACTCGGGTCGAATTTGTCAGTCTTACGACATGCGGCACAGATGGGATTGACGTAGTCGCCGTTCACCGATCGGCGATAGGCCTGAAGAGCCGGTGAGTTCCATGCGCGTTTGATGCCGTCGATCGAGGCAATTTCGTCGCGCTCAAAATAGACGCCGATATCGGAAGCCAAGCCGCAGCAAATTGTAATCTCTTCGCGCTTGCTCTTCCAACCCCAGAGAAGAAACAATTTTGACCAAGGATCGAAGCAATCTTGATCTTTGCGTTGAAGCGGGGATCGGAGACTGAAATCAACATAAGACGGCTTTCCAAATGGCGCGGGGATCGTAACTTCCACCCCAAGCTCGCGCGCTCGTTCGGCCACTTGCGCAAAAATGCGGTCCGATTTCTCCCGTTCATGGTAGAGCGAATTGGAGAGAGTAAATTTCCGAGCGAGCACGGCTGCGTTTTCTTTGTGCAAATCCGGGATGTAGTGCGGATAAAAATGAATGAAAGTCACATGATGAGCGCCATGGGCAGCCGCGAACTCCAGGTTTTCCAGTGCCCGATCGATATTCCAGCGCATCATGACAAAGTTCGCTTGAATCCTCGGCCGCTTCGCGTCTTTCAAGGTATCGCGCATGCGCCGCATGTTTTCGCTAAACTGTTTCCAGCTTCCCGCATCGATAACTTCATTGTAGTCACGCTCGTTCGACGCGTTCATCGAAACATAGAGATAGTCGAGCCGGTCCTTAAAAGCATCGAGTCTGTCCTGCTTGAGGGCGCGCCCGTTGGTCAGAATCGTGAGATAGAGGTGTGGATGCTTGTTGCGGATGTAATCGAATATCTCCACGAACTGCGGGTGTATGATCGACTCCGCCGTCCCAGAAGAAAAATTAAAGCTCCACACCCAGCGCAACCATTCGATTGCCTTAACCTGGTCCATCGTCAGGAAGGTCGCGGGAATATGATTGTTGGTGTATTTGCAAAACCTGCACTGCACGTTGCAAACCGAACTCAAATCCATATGAACGTTGTTCGGGAACGAATTGGTTATTTCGATCTTGTGCTCCATCTCGTAACGCGCAAGCAAATAGTTTGCGAGATGCGGTTTTTCGTGCTCCACCAACATGCGCTTCAACGCATCATGCCGATCCACGCGTAGTCCTAGCGACTCCCATTGCCGCATGATGCGCGTGACGGCTAGAAAGTCGTCACCCATTTGCGACAGGTCTTCGGCGAGCGTCAGGTAAGGGTTGTGGCTTAGCCCCGAGGTCATCCGCCGCGCATATTGCAGCCCTGCCACCGTCACCTGCTTCAGGCCAAGCCGACGCACGCTCCGCTCGACGATCGGGGCCCGCGCGCGGACCCAACGCGGGAGTTCAACGACAACCGATTTAAGCATACTACGCATAAGTCTGTCTCCGTTGCGGATTTTGTTCAGCGCCCGCGATGGGCCTGGGCGAGCCGGTCAAGTCGCGACTCGCACCATCGTGAATGAATATGCGCGGTTCGTAAAGAAAAGTAAAAGGATGCGCCGCGCCCCGATGCATGTGGAATTCCACCGCACTCTCGAGGTAGTGGAGGATTCCAGTCTTGTCCTGGACCGCTTGGCGTATCGACAAGCCGAGGCTTATGAAATATCGCCCAGCACCCAAGCGTAGATCCTCGATCACGATGTCAAAGCTACCCTCGCCATCGAGCGGGCCGCCATCGCTAAGAAACTCCCTGCGCTCCCAGGAACTCGTATCCAGCGACGGCATTGTGGCGCTGCGAATCGATTCGAATTCCGACCCAGACATTGTGGTTGCAGGCTTCGCCCGCGCCATGACACGCGCAAAATTGCGGTCTCGCCGATCTCAAATACCGACCGCGCCTGACCGGTCCGGTCGAGCAACGAATAGTCGACAATCCGCAATTCGTTGTTCGTGAGCTCGTATAGCGGCTCGGTCTTCGCCGAATTGGCACTTTCGGTCTTGCTGTCTGCCTTCTGCAACAGTTGCTTATTGCGTTCCCGGTTGGCTTCGAGAATTTTCGGTTCGTCCATACGCCATACGCTGGCCTCGTATTGCTTCGCCACATCGCGCGCCGGGCCGATCGCGCAAATGGCGCCCCGATCCAGCCAGATAGCGCGGTGGCAGAGTTCCTGTACGAGGGCATTGGAATGCGACACGAAAAGGACTGTTGCTCCGCCTTCGCAAATCTTCCGGATACGGCCCAGGCACTTCTGTACGAATGCCGCGTCACCGGTCGCCAGGGCTTCGTCGACAATGAGGATGTCCGGATCGACGCTCATCGCGGTAGCAAAGGTGAGCCGAGCCTGCATGCCGCTCGAATACGTATGGAAAGGTTGATCGATATAGGGCCCAAGCTCGCTGAAATCGATAACCCAATCCATCTTGGCCCGAAATCTCGGCCTTCGCCATACCTAGGCACATTCCGCCAATCACAATATTATCGCGGCCTGAATACGCCGGATGAAATCCGGAGCCCAGTTCAAGGATCGCAGAAATGCGCCCATCAATCTCAACTCCGCCGACGGTCTTGTCCAAGGTGCCGGCAATAATCTTAAGCAGCGTGCTCTTGCCGGCACCGTTCCGGCCTACAATGCCCACGACCTCGCCGCGCTCAACCTGGAACGACACGTCGCGCAGCGCCCAACGCGCTTCGTGCCGGGTGCGTCCGGTCACCAGTTCGGCAATTAGAGCGGCGGGACTTCGATATAGGCGGAAGCACTTCGACAATTCGCTGACTCGAATAGCCGGCTTCGCGCCGGTCACCGGCTGTGAGAGAGATATCATAAAGCGCTCGCGAGAATATTCTTCGCCCAACGGAAGATCCTGCAGCCAGCGATAAATGCGAGGCCGTTGAAGGCGAAAAACAGGACCCACCACAGCGGCTGCGCGATTGTACCGCTGTAAAGAATGTCCTGGAAAACCAGGATCGTGTAAGTGAACGGGTTTGCATAAAGTATTGCAGCGAGAAACGGCGGGGCCGATTGCAAGGGATACGCGATTGGCAGCAGGAAAAGCCCGACGATCGAGAATAACGGCACAAATTCCCGGACATCGCGAATGAACACGCAGGCGGCCGACACGACCATTGCCAGGCCAATCATGCCCAATAAGTGGACAGCCACGACCAGCGGCAACAGCAGGGACATCGCCGGAACTCCCTGCCCGGTCGCGAGCAGGTAGGAAAGCAGCGCAATGACTCCGACAAGCACGGCTGGCAGGGTCGTGAGCACGGCCTTGACCGGCAAGATCTCGATCGGGAATACGACTTGCTTGACCAATTTGGCGTTCTGCGTGATCGCGACAGCGCCTCGAGCCAGCCCCTGCTGAATCGAAAGCCATGGAATGATTCCCGCGAGAACGTACGCGGCATAATCGCGCGCAAATTCATCGCCGACCGGCATACGGGCTTTGAAAACAACTGCAAATACAACAATGTAGACTGCGGTCTGTAGGAGCGGGTGCGCAATAAGCCAAAATACACCGAACGCCTGACCTGCGTGCGGTTCCAGCAATTCGCGCTTCGTCAATTCGGTCAGAAGCTCGCGATGACGCCAGACGTTCCGCGTCAATGCCGCGCCTGCGCGGCTCGCCGCGGCTGGGCTGAGTACGGCGGTGAGTAACATCGCGGCTAGGCGTGGACAGGTTGTTGCGGCGAAGCGCGAGATGCCGCACCGACATCGCGGTCGTGCGCCGGCGCGCTGATAAACCCACGCAGGAACCACTCAAGCGAGAGCAGCGACCAGATTAGCAGCCGCCGATTGACGCGACCCTCGAGATGATCGTTGATGAGCCGGCCGACCGCCGCAGAAGTCCATCACGTCGTAGATGCGCGCGTTGCGATCAAGCAACACTCGGCGCACATAGTCCATACTTTCGCCTTTGAACCACGACGCATCGGGCGCCGAGAAGCCTTGTTTCTCGCGGTCGACGATTTCGCGCGGCACATAATTCGAAAGCATGTTCCGCAACAACAGCTTTCCGTCATTGGTCTTCTGGAAATAGAGCGCGGTCTTTCCACCATGCACATTCTCGTTGAACCGGACGGCTTCCGCCAACTTTCCGAGCTTGTAACGGACGGGTAGGCGCATTGCGAAGTCGACAAGATCGTTGTCGAGAAATGGCACCCGCGTCTCAAGTCCATGCGCCATTGCGAGCTTGTCTTCGACAATGAGCAATCCATGCAGGAATGTCCGAGCCTCGAAATAGAGCGAATGATTGACATAATCCTCGGGTCGCGACAGCGACGACGCGTGATTCTTGAACACGTCGCGAAAAATATCGCGCGTCGAAACGTGCCGAATCTGGTTCCAGATCGGCGCGAAAACTTTCGAGATATCGTCCTCGCGCAGGAGACGCTGCCAATATGCGTAGTACTTGTCGACATAGTCGTCGAAATCAGCATTGACGACGGCCCGGTAATATCGCCATGGGTAGCCGCCAAATAGCTCGTCGCCGCCGGTCCCGGCAAGGCACACTTTGACGAATTTCGATGCCAAGCGCGAAATGCAGTAGTTGGGATAGCTTTGCCCCACACGCGGCTCTTCAATATGCCACGCGACCGACGGCATGACGCGTTCCATGTCGCCTGCCTTAAGCACCATCTCGTAGTGCTCGGTCTTGAAAGCGTAGGCCATTCGCTCCGCGGCTGGCCGCTCGTCAAACGTTAGCTCGACCCCCGACGCCGAGCTAAGATCGAAGCCGCAGGTGAAGGTCCGGATGTAGGGAATTTGACGCGCTGCGATCGCCGTGATCGATCCGGAATCCAGCCCGCCGGATAGATAAGCGCCGACATCGACGTCGGCGACGAGCTGCCTTTGGACGGCACGCTGAAACAGATGGTCAAGCTCCTCAAGATACGCCGCTTCGGATCGAGGGTTTGCCGGTTCTTGGAAGTGCGTAGTCCCAGTATTGCCGTTGTACCACGCTCGCAGCAACATCGCCGCGACTTGGCCGCACGACCATGATCGTCCCGGGCGCGAGCAGCCTTACATCGTCAAACAACGTCTTGGTGGTGAAAAAATTTTGAAAAGTGAAATATTCAACGAGGCCCTCTTGGCAAAGGCGTGCCTCAATTGCGGGATGCTTGAACAGCGCCTTAATCTCGGAGCCGAAGGCAACGACACCGCCGCGCTCCCCATAGTATAGCGGTTTGACGCCGAACCGATCTCGCGCGAGCACCAGCTCGCGCCGCTCCGCATCCCATAACGCAAAGGCAAACATGCCATTGAGTTTCAAGAGAGCGCTCTGCCCCCATTCGGCATAGGCTGCTAGAAGAACTTCCGTATCCGACGTCGATCGGAAGGTATGGCCGCGCTGCTGCAATTCGCTTCTCAATTCGCGATAATTGTAGATTTCGCCATTGTAGGTAATCGTCAGTCGGCGGTCGGCGGTCGACATCGGTTGCGCCGCAGCGGCACTGAGATCGATAATCGCCAGTCGGCGATGCCCTAAAGCCACGGCACCTTCCGCCCACGCGCCCTCACCGTCGGGCCCCCGATGCGCGATCGCCGCGGCCATGGCCGCAACAATGGCCGCAGAAGCCGGCCTGCCGTCGGTGTTGACGTACCCGGCTATGCCGCACATGTGCGACAGATACACTTTGCGGGAAGCCAGGCCTTATGCGGCGGCATGAGCCCGCCTCGCTTCAACTTCGCGAATATGCGACTTTCGCCAAACAATGAGCTGCTGCAAACCCTCGCGCAAGGGCAGTTTGGCCTCGAAACCGATTTCTGACTTTGCGCGCTGCGGACTGCCGATGCGATTGCGCACGAGCGTTGCCTGGCTCCTCGGCTGGTAGCGGATCGGCTGATTGCAGCCGGTCAGATGCAGCAGCATCTCGGCCAGTTCCTTCAGCGAGGTGCGCTTTCCGGTGCCGACATTGTAGAATCGGTCGACCGGTGTCGCCTTCATCGCGCACAGGTTGGCGCGGCCGCAATCTTCGACAGCGACAAAGTCGAAGGCTTCGCTGCCGTCGCCCAGGATCGTCGGGCCCTCGCCGCGCTCGATCGCATCGAGCATCTTCATGATGACGGCGATATAGGCGCCCCGATAATCCTGCCGTGGGCCATAGACATTCATATAGCGCAGGCCGACATAGTCGAGCCCGTAGCGATGATGGTAGGCCCGCGCCATCGCTTCGCCGCAAATCTTCGTCGCGCCATAGAAATTCTTGTTGTTGAAAGGGTGATCTTCCGTCATCGGCTCCTCGACGGCGTCGCCATAGACCGAGGCCGAGGATGAATAGACCAGCCGCTTGATCCCGTTGGCGACGCAGGCGTCGAGCACGTTGAACGTGCCGCGCACGTTCACGTCGAAAGCAGCGCGCGGGAATTCGTGGCATTGCAGCAGCCATAGAGCCGCGAAGTGAAAGACGCCGTCGGCGCCCTTGAGCGCCGCATTCAGTATGTCGGTCTGGCAGATATCGCCGCCGGCCTCGAACAACTTGACCCGCGGATCCTTGAGCGCGCCCGCAATGTTTTCTTGAGTGCCGCGCACGAAATTGTCATAGATGACGATTTCGCGCACGTCCTCGCGCACGAGCAGATCGACCGCATGCGAGCCGATCAGGCCCGCGCCGCCGATGACGACCAGAGATTTTCCGCGAATATCCATTGTTCAGCGTTCGCCTAAAGCGGTTTTCGCCAGTTCATTGTTGCGCCGCCGCGTTCGTCACCGCCTCGACGATCCTCCCCTGCGTCGCCTCGTCGAGATACGGATGCATCGGCAGGCTCAGGACTTCGCCGGCGATGCGGTCCGAGACCGGCAGGCCGTTGCCGGCGACGGGGTAGGTCTTGTACGCGATCTGGCGATGCAGCGATTTGGGGTAGTAGATCGCGGTCGGCACGCCCGCCGCCTTGAGCTTCGCGGCCAGCGCATCGCGCCGCGCCGCCGTTTTTTCCGGCGCTTCGCCCTTCGCGCCCGGAAAGCGCAGCGTGTATTGCGCCCAGACCGATAGGCAGTCCTTCATCACGATCGGCGTGACGGCGAGTTTGCCGAGCGCCTCGTTGTAGCGCCGCGCCACGGCCTGCCGCTTTTCGATCTCGTCGGCGAAGACGGCGAGCTTCTCGATCAGCACCGCGGCCTGCATCGTGTCGAGCCGGCCGTTCATGCCGATGCGGACATTGTCGTATTTGTCGGTGCCCTGGCCGTGCACGCGCAGGCTCTTCATCGGCTCGACCAGCGCGTCGTCGGCGAAGAAAATCGCGCCGCCGTCGCCGTAGCAGCCGAGCGGCTTCGCCGGGAAAAAGCTGGTGGTGACGATATCGCCGATCGTGCCGACCTTGCGGCCCTTGTAAACCGCGCCGAAGCTCTGGGCCGCGTCGGACAGGATCCACAAGCCGTGCGCCCGCGCGATCGGCGCGATGCTGGTCGTAGTCCGCCGGCTGGCCGAACAGATCGACCGGGATGACGGCAACCGGCTTCAAGCCGGCCTTCTTCGCCGTCGCAATGCCGGCTTCGAGGCTCGCCGGATCCATGTTGAACGTGTCTTCCAGCACATCGACGAAGACCGGCGTGGCGCCGAGCCAAGCGACGACTTCGGCCGTGGCGGCAAAAGTGAACGACGGGCACAGCACCGCGTCGCCGGGCTTGACGCCCTTCGCCATCAGGCCGAGCGCCAGCGCGTCGGTGCCGTTGGCGCAGGAGATCGTGTGCTTGGCGCCGCAAAAGGCCGAGAGCTTGCCTTCGAGCTCGGCGATCTCGGGGCCCATGATGTATTTGCCGTGGCGCACGACCTTGAGGATCGCCTCTTCCATGCGCGCGCCGATGCGGCGGCGCTGGGCGCCGAGATCGATGAACTCGATCGGCGGCTGCGGCAGGTTGGTGTCGGGCATCAGGCGATCTCCTCGAGGCGGTCGGGCGCCGTTTCGCGGTAGCGGCGCTGGCTGCGCGGGCAGACGAGATCGGCGCCGAGCCGCTCGCCGTCGCGGCTCATCCAGCCGATGCGCGCGGCGGGCGAGCCGACCATGAGCGCGAAAGCCGGCACGTCGCGCGTCACCACGGCGCCGGCGCCGATGAAGCAATATTCGCCCAGCGTCACGCCGCAAACGATGGTGGCATTGGCGCCGATCGTGCTGCCGCGCTTGACGAGCGTCGTCCGGAACTCGGCCTTGCGCTCGATCTCGGCGCGCGGATTCATCACATTGGTGAACACGCAGGACGGTCCGCAAAACACGCCGTCCTCGAGCGTCACGCCCTTGTAGAGGCTGACATTGTTCTGCAACTTGCACTTGTCGCCGATGACGACATCGGGCCCGGCGGCGACGTTCTGGCCGATGATGACGTCGCGGCCGATTTTCGTGCGCGGCAGGATGTGGCTGAAATGCCAGATCTTGGTGCCCGGCGCGATGGTCGACGCCCTCGTCGACATAGGCGCTTTCGTGGATCGTGACGCCGGGAAACGCGGCGCCGTTGGCCTTCGCGCGCGGCGGCGGCGAAGCGGCCGGAATCGTTTCCGCTTGGCCGTTGGATTTCTTGAGCGCGGCGCTGGCCGCGGCGAGCACTTTGAGAACGCGCACGCCCTCCGGCCCGTCGGTGCGCGGCCTGCGCGCCGGTGCGCACGCAATCGAGAAAATGCTGGCACTCAAGCTTCAGCGGCTCGCCTTCTTCGAGCGCCACCGGCTGCGCCTCGGCCTTGGACGGCACGGGCTGCGTGTCGCGCCATTCGATGCGATGCGGATAGAGCAGCAGCTTGCCCGCCCAAGGCTGGCTGTCGTCGAACACGGCCATGGCGCGGTCGCCGATCACGACGAGCTTCTGCTCCTTGAACGGATGCAGCCACGACACATGAATATGCGCGCGTTCGCCGCCGGCGAAGGCGAGGTGCGTCGTCGTCACGTCGGCGATGGAGCTGTGCAAGTAATAGCCGCCCTCCGCCGTCACGCGTTCGGGCTCCTGCGCAACCAAAGCGAGAATCATCGACACGTCATGCGGCGCGAACGACCAAAGCGCGTCTTCTTCGCGCCGGATGCGGCCGAGATTGAGGCGGTTGGAATAGATGTATTGCAGCCGTCCGAGCGCGCCCTCGCCCACCATTTGTTTCAATTTCAGGAAGGCCGGATGATATTGCAGCAGATGGCCGACCATGAGCCGCCGGTCGCGCCGCTCGGCCAGCTCGACAAGAACCTCGGCCTCGCCCACATCGAGCGCCAGCGGTTTCTCGACGAACACGTGCTTGCCGGCTTCGAGCGCGGCGCGCGCCAAGTTGGCATGGGCCGCGGCCGGGCGCCGCGATGGCGACGGCGGCGATGGATTTGATCGCCCAGAATATTTTCCCACGAAGTGGCGGCAACCTTGTGGCGCGCCGCGAGACTGGCCGCGCGCGCCGCATCGGCGTCGCTGACCGCGGCCAAGGCGCCGAGCTCGGCAAAGTTGCGGACGAGGTTCTGGCCCCACTGGCCGCAACCGATCACGGCGCAACGCGGCTGGTCACTCGGCGAGGGCATGTCGATTTGATCGTTGAGAGATGATGGCTTGTGAGTGGCGACGCAATGCGCGCGGCAAGTCGGGTCCGCCGGTCGAATGCTACCGCAATCCGGGTGAAAGCAGCACCCCGGATCGCCCGACCGGCCAACGATGCGAACCGGCCTAGTATGGCCGCTCATGTTCGCATCATGAACGCGCAAATAGTTACCGTGTTCACGCCGTGAATGTCAAGCGCACAGAGGCGGCCTGGCTGTCGCGAAATGCATGGTCACGCCTTCGCATAAAACCGAATTCGGCGCGCAAGCCATGGGCAAGACATCGCGGTTTTCCGATTTCGGCTAGAAATTGCAAATTCGTGGGACCCAGAGACGGATTTCACCGCCAACACGCGGGTTTTCAGATCGCGCGTCTCGCTGCCCCAGATCAAAACTCGTCAGCAGGCCGTATGGCAGAGCCTATGGCGAGCCTAAAGGCAAAAAAAATAACGTAATATCAAAACGATCACCACCTTATCAAAATCCGCTGCCTTACCGCTTGGCGACGCCCCAGCGGCATCGAATTGCAATACGCGCTGCATGTAGCCCGTTAATCAAGATTGGGCAACCCCGCCGTTCCGGGCGAACCGGGCCTAACCTGTCGTTTCGCAAACTCAATTGGAAAATCGGCGTCGACGGCGCCAATAGCGCCGGTAACCAACTTGGGCAGTAGTGTTCCGATCCGATAACAGTATAATAAAAAACATGCCTTAGGAGCCGTAAAGACGGCATCGGCCCGATTGGGATGGGCTGTCAAGATAAGAGGTCAGCATGCAGGACGTGGCAAGTTCTTGGAAAATCGACGAACTTACCCCCGAAGCGCGAGCTGCGGCGGAGCGTGCGGCGGCGGCCGCGGGCTTGGATGTCGAGGCTTGGATTGTCCAGCTCATCAAATATACGGCGGCGATGCAGCGCAGCGCCAAACCGCCAAGCGAGGACAAGACATTGGCGGTGGCGCCATCCGCGGCACGCGCGAGCGGCGAATACGCCGTGGCGGCCGCCGGCGAGCAGCCGCCACCGGCGCATATTCCAAGCTACATGCCGATCCCGCCGCTGAAAAACGCAATGCCTGAAGCGCGGACACTGCCGATGGCCGTTTCCTATGCGCTGGCGTCGTCTTCCGGATCCGCGCAAGCCACGGCCGCGGGCGATCCGAACGCCCCCACCTTGGCGACGGGCCGGATTTCCGCCGCGGCGAACTCCGGACCGCGTTTCGCGCCCTTACCCGCGGCCCAGACCGCGCCGGCGCCACGGCTCGCGGCCGGCTCAACATTCAAGGAAGGTCCGACCCTCCGCTCGATGACGAAACCCGCCACGCGGCCAGCACAGTCGCTCCTGGCCAGCGGCACTCCCATGCTCGGCGCCAAAGCGCCGGTCGCCAGCACGCCCGCGCGCGACTTGCCGGTTACGAAATTGGCTGCGAGGACAAGTCCAGCAGTCACGGTTTCCGCGATAAAATCGCCGACCGCCAATGCAGGGCCAGCGCCCGACGCGCCGGCCGCCACACCCGCGGGCGAAGCCTCGGCGGGCGCCGGGCCGCGAACGATCGCGACCGATCACCTGCACCCGAGCCGGTTCGCAGCCCTGGCGAGCCCGAAAGAAGATCAAATTCAAGCCGCGCTCAACAGTTGGCGCTCCAGCGGCATGCTTGAGCCGTTGCTCGTGCGGCCGCGCTCATCCGAGCCGGGCCAATATGAAATCATCTGCGGGATCGAACGCTGGCACGCGGCGCGGCGCGCCTTTGTGCGATCGATACCGGCAATCGTCACCGAGGTCGACGAGCGCGAAGCGCTCAAGATCGGCCTCGTAGATCAACTGCGCCGGGCCCCACTCTCGCCGCTCAACGAAGCGAATATCTATCTGCGCCTGCTGTCGGACGCGGGTTTGTCGGTCGAAGACGCGGCGAAGCTGGTCGGCAAGCCGGCGAGCCACGTGGCGATGATGGTGCGCATCCTCAACTTGCCGCGGTCGGTCCGTGCCCTGCTCGATGCCGGAGAGATCACTGCCTTGCACGCGCGCGCGCTGCTCGGTGCGCCGAACCCCGAAGCGCTGGCGCGCGACGTCGTCGAAAAACGCCTCGATCTTTTTCAAACCGAGCAGCTTGTGCGCAATGCTGGCCGCAACGCCGACATGGTCGACGCGGCCACGCTCGAAGACGAGGATGTGGAGGCGCCGATGATCGAGGCTGCTGCCGCGGCCGGCGCGCCGGATCCGCTGCGCGAGCAAATCGCCATGGTCCCGCCCCCGCCGCCCCTGCCCTTGCGGCCAACCGCGCCGCCAACGGCGACCGCGCCGGCGGCAGCGGCGAAACCTGCCGTTTCGACGCCAGCGGCGAAGCGCCCGGCGGAACCATCGGCAGGCGACGTGGTCTCGACCGATTTGCTGGAGCGTAAGATTGCCGGCGCCATGAGCCTCAAATGCGCCATCAGCGAGCGTGGCGGCGTCGGCGTCGTGACCTTGCATTATACGAATCGTGAGGAATTGGCGCGCATTGTCGCCCGTATGAAGTCCCTAATAGACGGTCGTTCGTCAAAGCGCGTCACCCAGTTCATCATTCAGGACGACGGCGACCCATCGAACGGGCGGCCATCAAACCCTTGTGTTTCTTACGTTGCCGCATACAATGGGCGTTGCTGGGCGTTTAAGGTGTGTGCTGAAGCGAGACTTCAATGAATGAAAGCGTTCCGCCGAACAGTCGGCCAGGTGGCGGTAAGAACATCGATCCGGAAGCGCTCGCGATCGTTCGCGACGCGGCCAATGCGGCCGGCGTTGAGCCTCATGAATGGTTGAACCGCGCCATCCTGGAGAACGCCGGGAAAGCTGGCGCCGCGAAGCCGGTGCCGGCTCCGGGGGCCGCCGCGACCGCCGACAAATCCGCCGAGGCGATCGCGCAGCAGCTCGAACAGGCGCGCGCCGCCGCCAAAGCCCAAGGAATTCCGCTCGGCGAATGGCTCAACAGGGCGATCCTGGCCAATGCGAAAAACGTCGCGCCGCCGCCGGGCTTGACCGCGGTTGGCGGCCGAGCCGGTCTGCAGTCCTTGACGCCGGCGCACGAGACTTCGCCGACAAAATTCATGAAACGATCGCACGCGGGCGGCGTCGACCCCAAGGATTTGCAACGCGTCCGCGACGCTTTGGCGCGCGCCGATCATGGCGACAAGGACATCGACCCAACGCAGACGATCGCCGCGGCTTCGGCCGAGACGCGCCGCCGGCGCGGCGGCCGGCCGCTGATGTGGTCGGCGCTGTGCGTGCTGCTGCTGGTGGCGATCGGCATTTGGACCGTGCCCGAGCTGATGCGGCGGAAGCCCCAATGGTTCGCCTGGATCCAAGGATCGCAACCCTTGGTCACCGCCACATTGCCGAAAAAGGACGATGGCGCGGCACCGACGACCAGGGGCGAGGCCACGCCGGGCCGGCCGCCAGCGCCGCCAAGCGATACGGCCGAAGCGCCCAAGATCAACGACCCGGGCGCGCCCGACAAGCCGCCGGTGCCGGGAACGCCGGCGCCGCCCGCGGACGCGACCAAACCGAACGATACCGCCGAAGCCCCCAAGCCAGGCGATACGACGAATCCGGGCGACTCCGCCAACGCGACTCCGCCGACGCCGCCCGCGGACACGAAACCGGCGGCGCCGCCCTCCGCCAATACCGATCCGCCCAAGATCAAGGATCCAAGCACGGCGGAAACGACGCCGCGGCCGCCGACGCCGCCGGCAAACCCGGACAGCGCTCTGGCCAAGGTTCCCGCGAAGGACATGCCGCGGCCGGCGGCGCAGAATGTCGACTGGTATCGCCGGGCCGCGAACGCCGGAAACCCGGATGCGCAATACGCGCTGGCCGAACTCCATCTTAAAGGCGACGGCGTGCCGAAGGATTTCGAGGCCGCGGCCAAGTTATTCCAGCGCTCGGCCGAGACCGGCAAACTCGCGCGCTCGCAATACGCGCTCGGCCTGCTTTATGCCCGCGGCTTGGGCGTCGCCAAGAACGACGTCGACGCCGTGCTGTGGTGGCAGAAGGCGGCGGCGCAGGGCCACAACGCGGCGATCACCCAGGTCGGGATCGCGCTGCTGACCGGGCGCGGAATTGCGAAAGACACCGAGGCGGCCCGCCGCATGCTCGAGCGCGCCGCCGAGGGCGACGAGGTCAATGCGCAATACACGCTCGGGCGCATGTACGAAACCGGCGACAGCGTGCGCCGCGATCCGGTCATCGCCATGAAATGGTTCATCCTGGCCGCCGAACAGGCGCACCCATACGCGACGCAGAAGGTGGAAGAACTTTCCACCGCCCTGCCGCGCGATCAACAGGAGCGCGCCACGGAGCTGGTTTCGGAGCACTATCGCCGCTTCCGCAAGCGGAGCTAACGGAGTGCGATCGCGAACGACAGCGCCGCGAGTAGCGCGCCAGCGGTCCGAATATGGTTCCACGCCGTCCAACGCGACGCGTAAGCGGCCCATCGCCTCGCCGCGTCGGCGCAATCGGGCTCAATGACGGCCAGCGCATTGTTAAGCGGCACATTGGCGAAGATCGTTACTTTGACAGCCCCTACAAGATAGAACGCGGCACCGGCAATCAGGTGGACGGAGTTCGAACTCGGCGCGAATGACGCCGGCAATCGCGAGGCCGGCGCTCGCCGCGGCGACGGCGAAAAATGCGCGCAAGAACCAGGAACCCAGCACCGCGCGGTTGATCGCTTGCATCGCCGCGATGCTTTCGCCCGCCGCCAAGCCTGCCAGCGCGCGCATGACAAACGCGGAGAATGCGAAGAACACGCCGGCAATGAGCGCGCAGCCTAGCGCGCAAACAAGCGTCAGCACAAAGAGCGCCCCGTTCATTTCCGTTGCCGCGCGGCTGCGCGCGCGCTCACGATCCGCGATGGGCGGATTCGAGTCGCGCGATGTCGAGCTTGCCCATCTGCAGCATGGCCTCCATCGTCCGCCGCGATTTCGCCGGGTCCTTGTCGTGGAGCATGTCGCCGAGTTGGGACGGCACGAGTTGCCACGACAGGCCGAACTTGTCCTTGAGCCAGCCGCAGCGGCTCGGGGCGCCGCCATCGGCGGTGAGCGCCGCCCACAGGCGGTCGATCTCCTCCTGGGTCGCGCAATCGACGAAGAGCGAGACCGCCTCGTTGAACTTGAAATGCGGGCCGCCGTTGAGGGCCATGAATTGCTGCCCGGCAAGCTCGAACGTAACCGACATGGCGGATCCTTTGGGGCCCGGTCCCGCATCGCCCCAGCGCGTGACGGAATGGATCTTGGAGTTCTCGAATAGCGAAACGTAGAGCTTTGCCGCTTCCTCGGCCTCGTTGTCGAACCACAGGAACGGCGTGATTTTCTGCTTGGCGCGCATGGTCTGGTTCCTCGATCGTGACGGGGGATGGTCGGGCGCGGCGGGATCGTCGTCGCGCCGCTCGCTCATTTTTCGACAAGGGCCGCGAGCTGCTCGGTCGCTTTCGCCCAGCCCTCGTGGAAGCCCATTTTCTCGTGCGCCTCGCGGTCGGCGATCGTCCAGTGCCGCACCCGCGCGGTGTATTTCGTCTTGCCGCCCTGGTCCTCGAAGGCGATATCGAGGATCATGAATGCCTTCTCCGAAGGCTCCCACGCCTTGGTGAAGGCATCGGTAATAACCAGGCGCTGGTTTTCGACGACATCGAGATAGACCCCGCGACTGGGGAACTCGTTGCCGTCGGGCCCACGCATGACGATCAAGTTCAAGCCGCCCGGGCGCGGATCGGTTTCGATCACGGGCGTCGTCCAGGGCCGCGGCGTGAACCACTGCTTGAGCAGGGCCGGGTCGGTCCAGGCCTTGAAGACCTTCTCGCGCGGCGCCTCGATGACGCGCGTCACGACGAGATCGCGGCCATCGGCGACAATGACGGTTTTCGCGGCGGTCATAGGTTTGTCTCCTGTTGCCGGTCCCGGTTCCTGAAGTCCGCAGCCTTACCGCCGGCGCAACCTATCGTTCGGCTGCGGCCTTGAGGCTCGCAAGGCCGGCCTCGAAATCCGCGCCGATCATGCCGTCCATATCGAAGAAAATTCCCATGAGCTTCGAAATGAAGGGGCTGGGGCCGCGCATGGCCCAAGTCACGCCGGTCGCATCGCCTTGCGGGCGGAGCGTGAACTCGACGGTATTGTGGGCTTCGAACGGCCGGACGAAATCCAGCTTGATCGTGACCTTGGATGGCGGCGCGGTGTCGGTGATTTCCATGCGGCCCTGGCCGACATTCTTGTCGCCGTTCCAGTCATAGACCGCGCCCTTGCCGCTCGCCGCGCCGCTATGGCTTCGCTTCATCGCGGGATCTTTCTTTTCATAGGGCGACCACGCGCTCCACTGGCGCAAATCGGCGATGAGCGGAAAAATCTTTTCGGGCGGCGCCTTGATGCTCGCGGCGCGCTCGACGCGGAACGAGTCCGGCCGGGTCGCGGCATAGACGAGAATGACGGCGACGCCGAGGACGAGCACGCCGGCGATGATGGAAATTGTTTTGAGCATCGAATTCTCCAATCGAATAGCGGTTAGCGCTCGGCGATGACCATCCATGAGACGCCGAAACGGTCGGCGACCGTGCCGAAGCGCGCGGCGAAGAAAGTCTTGCCCATCGGCATCTGCACCTGGCCGCCCTCGGCGAGGGCGGCGAAGAGGCGCTCGGCCTCGGCCAGTTCGGCGCCGCCAGCGAAAGCGAGACGCCCTGGAAGCTCGGCTTGCCGAGGCAGCGCCCGTCCGACGCCATCAATTGCGTATCGCCGACGCGAAAGCTCGCATGCATGACCTTGCCTTCGGCGCCGGGCGGAACCATGCCGGGCGGCAACGGTTCGGGGGCATCCTTGAAGCGCATCAGTGTCTCGACCTTGGCGCCGAGCGCCTGCTTGTAGAACTCGAGCGCTTCCTCGCAGCGTCCGTCGAAAGACAGATAGGGTTGGATTTGCATGGGGTTTCCTTTCGAATGTTGTGGTTGAAGCTGAACTCATAGCTTCGCCAGATAACCAGCGAGCTGGTCGAAAGTTCCGGTCCAGCCCTGCTGCATCGAATCGCGCCCCTCCGCGAATGTCTTGCGCTCGAGCGCGCTCGCCTTGTGCGGCGCCCACCGGACGGCGATCTTGGTCTTGCCGCCTTCATCCTCGAAGGTCACGATCGACAGAATTTCGAGCGGCCAATTGGGCGACCACGGGTGGCGGACGACGTTGGCCTTTTCGTCCGCGAAAGACACGATGAAGACCAGCCGCTCCGGCGCCACGATCTCGCGGAAGATGAACTTGCCCCAGATGTTCGTGCCGTCGGGCGCCCGCATCCCGTAGTGGAAGACGCCGCCGGGCCGAAGGTCGATTTTGCAGGAGAGCCGCTCGAAACCCTTCGGCCCCCACCACCGCGCCAAATGATCGGCCTCCGTCCACACCTTCCACACAAGCGCGCGCGGCGCGTCGAAGACGCGCGTGATTTCGAAGGCCTCGTCGTTCGTTGCCGTCATCTTGCATTCCTTCGCTGCTCGACCAAGTACTTGAACATGCGATCGATCGTCCGCTCTTGCGAAACTGTCCGAAATCTTGCGGCTCCTATTCGCGCCAGAACGGCTTGCGCGCCTCGGCGAGCGCATCGCTTCGGCTGATGCCGATGTCCTTCAGAATATGGTCGCTGAGCGCTTCGAGCGCATGCCGCTCCTCGGCCCTTTGCTGCCACCGCAGCAGCGCCGCGAATAGCCGCTCCGGCCAGAGCCTGATCCGTGTCCAGGCGTTGGAAGGCGGTTGGAGCGTTCGGGCGCGGTCGTGCATGGCGTCTCCTTTCGAGCGGCGGGATCAAAGCTTCGCCAAATATCCGCCGAGCTGGTCGAAGGTGCCGCCGTAGCCCTGCTCCATCGAGCGCAGCAGACTGACGAAGACCTTGCGCTCATCGTCGCTGGCGCCATGCGGCGCCGAGCGGAGCGTCAGGCTCGTTCCACCGCGCTGCTCGGCAAAGGTCACGGTATTGAGCATTTCGAGCGGCAGGGATTGATTGAAGGGGCCGCGCGTGATGCCGCAGGTTTCGTTCGAGAAGGAATTGAGCCAAGCCAGGCTCTCCGGCGGCTCGATCGCGCGATAGAGAAAGCGGCCCCACATTGTCGTGCCGTTCGGGAACTTCATCGCATAGTGGAAGAAGCCGCCGGGGCGGAACTCCAGCCGCGCGACCTCGAGCTTGCAGCCCTTCGGCCCCCACCACCGCGCCAGATGCTCGGCCTCGGCCCAGGCTTTCCACACCAGCGCGCGCGGCGCGTCGAAGGCGCGCTCGATGACGAATTCCTCGATCTGCGTCGTTTTCATGGCAAGCTGTCCCGCAGTCATCCTCGCGCGCCCGCTAATTCATCGTTTCGCCCGCAAGCAGCTGCCCCAATCGCGCGAACTCGGCCGACCACTCCATGGCGAAGCGATCGCGGGTCGCGTGGTCCGGAATGAGTTCGTGCCTGAGCCTGAGGCGCGTGTCGCCGCCGGCTTGCGCGAAATCGAGCGTGACGCGGGTCTCGCCCACGGCGGCGTGCGGCCCGTCGAACCATGCGGACTGCCACACGATCCGGATCGGCCGGTTCACTTCGACGAAACGCGCCGCGCAGCGGGTCACGGCGCCGGTCCGCTCGTCGCGCATGGCGAGCGCCCAGCCGCCGCCGACGCGTGCATCGACCGTCATCTCGACGATCCGATTGCGCGCGGTCGACCAGATGCGGCGCAGCATCGCCGGATCGAGAAACGCGTCGAAGAGCGTCGCCCGATCGACGGCGAAGGTGCGATCGAGCTCCAGGGCGGTGGTCGGATCGAGCAGGCCATCCATGACGCGTCTCCTTATCTTGCGACCACGATTTTGAATCCGCCATAGATCATGCGCTTCGCATCGAAGGGCATCGACTTGCCGTTCATCATCGCGGCGAGACGCGGATCCTTCATCACCTTGGCGTTGACCCGGTCGCGGTGCTGGCGCGACTTGTAGGCGATCCAGGAGAACCACGCTTCTTCGTCGGCTTTGAGCTTGACGCTGCGCGGGAACGAGGTGCGCTTGCCCCAGCTCACATCGTCGGCGAGGCATTCGACACAGGCGAGCGCGCCGTGCTCGCGCCAGATCTTCGCGGACTTCGCGGCGAGGCGGCTGTAGACCGCGCGTTTCGATTTCGGCACCGGTACGACAAATCCGTCGACGTAGCGCATGGTTCCTCCGTATTCGGTTTCATTCCAGTTCGATCGGCCGCCGGCGCGACTTCCATCAGGCGAGCCGGCTTTGCGCGCGCGAAGCGAGATAGGCCGCGAGACCGTCGAGCGATTCGGACCAGCCGCCCGCATGGCCGTCGCGCGCCGCCAGCGAATCGAACGCCGCCTGATGGAAGGTGAGCCTCGTGCGGCCGCTTTCGTCGGCAAAGATAACCGTCACAACCGTTTCGTGGCCCGGCCGGCCCGCGGCGTCGAGCCAGGCATGGGTGAAGACGAGGCGCTCGTTCGGCACGATCTCGCGATAGCTGCCGCGCAAGCGGAAATCCTGGCCGTCGGGCGAGCGCATGTCCATGTGCCACGCGCCGCCGGCGCGAAGCTCGCCGCCGGCCGAGACGACGGTGAATTCCCTGGGGCAGCACCAGCGGCTCATGTGCTCGCCAGTGGTCCACATCTCGTATACAAGCGGGCGTGGGCCCGAGAATACGCGGGTGATCGTGAGCTCGCGGTCCGACGCCGTCCTAGGTGCTTGCCTATTCGCTCTTGCTGCCATTTCGCTTTCCTTTCGCACTGCTTGATCGCCCCCTTGCCTGGAGCTCGCGAAGATAGTCGTCGAGCCGGTCGAAGCTGGCTTCCCAGGCGCGGCGATAGAGCTCGACCCAGTCGGCGACTTTCTTGAGCGGCGCGGCATTGAGCCGGCAGGGCCTGAACTGGGCATCGCGCCCGCGCGATACCAACCCCGCGCTCTCAAGAACCTTCAAGTGCTTCGAGATCGCGGGCTGGCTGAGATCGAACGGCTCAACCAGTTCATTGACCGAGGCAGTGCCGAGCGCGAGCCGCGCCAGGATCGCCCGCCGGGTCGGGTCCGCGAGGGCCGCGAAGGTTGCGTTGAGTGCATCCGAGTCCATCGATCGCCCTGTATATAGCTGATTGATTATATAATCCATTAGCTATATACAGGGCGACTGATAACCGAGTCAAGTGCCGATTCGCGCCGCGCTATTGGCCTCGCTGCCAGGCGCTGGCGTGACCGAGATCGAGCGGCCCGGCGCCAGCGACGACGCGCGCTTGCGGACCGCGCTTCTTGAAAACAGCGGACGGCAAGCAAATCACCGGCAGCGTCGATTGCAACTTCGCCGCTTCCGCAAGCGGCGCTAACGGCGCGGCGGATCAGTCCGAATTCGGCTGATTGCTTCAGCGCGCCCTATTGTGCAATTTCGGCGCATGAATTCTGGACCCCGGCTCGGTGGCCGGGGTGACGGTGTTTTTTCCAGGTCATCGATCAAAAATTACACTGCCACCCCGGCCACCGAGCCGGGGACCAGGTGCAGGGGGAAGCGCATTCGGCGCGCTCGGTGGCGAAGCAATCGACCGAACGCCGGATCAGTCCGGCTCCAACGACGGCGCGATCGCCTCGGTGGCGCCGACAAGAACGCTGTCGCACACCCACCATCCCGGATTTTCGCCGCGCAGCGTATCCGCCGCCGCCGCCGCGCTTTCGGCGCGCGCGAAGAGCGCGAAGCAGGTCGCGCCGCTGCCCGACATGCGCGCCAGAAGACAGCCGGGAAGGCGCGCCAGGCGATCGAGGATGACGGCAATGCCGGGCATCAGTTCGATCGCGGGCGTCGTGAGATCGTTGCGCCGATCGGCCAGTTCCCGGGCGAGGTGCGCAGTATCGCGTGCGCCGCCGGCGAGCCGTTCCGGCACCGAAAACGGGCCGTGACGCGCCGTGAAAACGGCGGGCGTCGCCAGCGCCCGCAGCGGATTGACCAGCACGATCGGCGTTTGCGGCAAGGCCGGCGCCGGATCGATCCGCTCGCCGATGCCGCCGAGATAGGCGGTTCGTCCACGCAAGCAAATCGGAACGTCGGCGCCCAAGCCAAGCGCCAGCGCGCCGAGCGCGCCTTCGTCGAGCGTCACGCCCCACATCGCACCGAGCGCCCGCAGTGCCGCGGCCGCATCCGCCGAGCCGCCGCCGATGCCGGATGCGACCGGAAGGCGCTTGATGAGCCGCAGCGCCGCGCGCGCGCGCGGCGCGATGCCGGCGGCGGCGGCCAGCGCCCGTGCCGCGCGCAAGACGAGGTTGTTTTCCTTGTCGCCGACGGCCAGCGCGCCGGCAAATGGGCCGGCGAAGGTGAGCGACAGATCGTCCGCCGGCGCCGCGCTCACCGTATCGTGGACCGCGGCGAAGGCGACCAGGCTGTCAAGTTCGTGATAGCCGTCGGCGCGCCGGCCGACGACGTGCAGATAGAGATTGATCTTCGCCGCGGCGGCCCGATGGACGACGCCGGGCGCCGCGAACCGCCCGGCTGCGATCAAGGCGCCTTGCCGATGCTTTCGAACGGCTTCATGCCGCGCTCGATCTTTTCCTTGATCTTCGGAATATCCTCGGCTTCGGGGTTGAGCGACAGCGCCCGATGCCATTGGAAGCGCGCCTCGGCGCGGCGGCCGGCGCGCCAATAAACGTCGCCGAGATGGTCGTTGATCGTCGGATCCTCGGGCGTCAGCTCCGACGCGCGCTCTAGGAATTCCAGCGCCTTCTCGAAATTTCCGAGCCGGTAATAGGCCCAGCCCACGGAATCGGTGATGGCGCCGTCGTCGGGCTTGAGCTTGACGGCGGTTTCCAGCATCGCGGTCGCCTGCGCGAGATTTTCGCCGCGATCGACCCACGTATAGGCGAGATAATTGAGCACATAGGGCTCATCGGGCTTGAGCTCGAGCGCCTTTTTGAAATCGGCCTCGGCGCGCGGCCAATTCTTCGCGCGCTCGAGCGCGATGCCGCGCACGTAAAGCAGATTCCAGTGCCGCTCCTCGAGCTTCGGCACGCGCGCGACCGCCCGGTCGTAGGCATCGACGGACTTGTCGTATTGTTTTTCGTTGCGCAGCAAATTGCCGAGCAGCAGGAGCGCGTCCCAACGATCCGGCTTTTCGCGCGCCATGCCTTCCAGCACGGTCACCGCCTCGGTGACGCGTTGCATCTGGCCGAGGGCGCCCGCCGCCGCGCGGCGCGACAGCCACGAGGTTTCGGCGTCGTTCGGAATGCGGCGGTAGATATCGATCGCGGCATCGAGCATCGAGTCGTTTTCGAGAATCGTGCCGATCGCGTACAGCGTATCGGGATCGTTCGGCCGCAGGTAATCGGCGACGCGGCTATAAACCAACGCCGAGTCGTTGGCGTTCTCCTGCTGCAGCGCGCCGGCCAGATTGACGAACAGCTCGGCCACGCCATCGGCGGCACTGGCCGCGAAGCGCGCCGGCGCCTTGCCGCCGGCGAGCCGCGCCAGCATCAGCTCGGCGGCGCTGTTGCCCGGATCCTGCTGCAGGTATTTTTCCACGACCGCGCGCGCCTCGGCGATCTTGCCGGTCCGGCCCAGGAACGCGGCATAGGCCTGGACGATGCGCAGCGGCACATTGCGCTGCTGCTCCAGCGCATAGCGGTACGCGGCCTCGGCTTGCGGCGCGCGGCCGGCGACGTCGTTGATCAGTGCTTGGTGGAATTGCTGGAACGCCGCCAGTCCGTCGACGCCGACGAGCGGCCGCAACGCGTCGATCGCGCGCTCGGCGTTGCCTTGGCCGAGTTCGATCCAGGCGAGCATGCCGGGGCGCAGCAAGCGGTTGGGGCCCTCGTCCGGCAGGGCTTCGACCTGACGCTTGGCGCCGGCATAGTCGCCGCGCTTCAGCGCCGCCGCGGCGAGGACGGCGTGCGCGAGGCTGGAGCGTTCGCTGCCGGTCGCCAGGGTTTCCGCCAGCTTGATCGCCTCGGGCATGTTGCCGGCCGAGATGTGGGCTTGAAACGCTTGGCGCATCAGCGCCCGGTTGGCGGGATCGGCGTTGAGCGCCTGTGACAGGAAACGCGCGGCGCCTGCCATGTCGCGGTGCTCCATCGCGAAGCGCCCGGCCAAGTAGGCGCCGACTTCCGAGACCGCGGCGCGGTCGCGCCCCTGCGCCGCCGCGGACAGCGCGCCGCCGGCCATCGCCGCCGCAAATGCGGCGGCGAATGCGCTCCGTTGCAAAGCTGATTTGAGCGGCATCGTCACTGTCCTCGCTATTACATATTCGGATAATTGGGACCACCGCCGCCTTCGGGCGTGACCCAGGTGATATTTTGCGTCGCGTCCTTGATGTCGCAGGTTTTGCAATGCACGCAATTCTGCGCGTTGATCTGCAAGCGCGGATTGCCGCCGGCATCGTCGCGCACGATCTCGTAGACGCCGGCCGGACAATAGCGCTGCTCTGGGGCATCATAAAGGCGGAGGTTGTGCGAAACCGGAATACTCGCGTCAGTCAGCTTCAAATGCGCCGGCTGATTTTCCTCGTGATTGGTGCTCGAAATGAAAACCGAGGACAGCTTGTCGAAGCTGATCTTGCCGTCCGGTTTGGGATAGTCGATGCGGCGCGCGTCGGCGGCCGGCTTCAGCGTTTCGTGATCGGCGTGGGCGTGCTTCAAGGTCCACGGCGCCTTGCCGCGCAAGGCGATCTGGTCGATGCCGGTATAAAGCGTGCCGCCGATCAGGCCCCATTTGAACGACGGGCGCACGTTGCGCGCGCGCCATAGCTCCTCGTGCACCCAGCTTGCCCGGAAGGCGTCGGGATAGGCGCGCAATTCGTCGTGTCCGGCGCTGCCCGCCTTGAGCGCGGCGAAGGCGGCCTCGGCGGCGAGCATGCCGGATTTCATCGCCGTGTGCGTGCCTTTGATCTTCGGCATGTTGAGCGTGCCGGCTTCGCAGCCGATCAAGACGCCGCCGGGAAAGCTCAGCTTCGGCAGCGATTGAATGCCGCCCTCGTTAAGCGCGCGCGCGCCGTAGGCGACGCGGCGGCCGCCCTCGAAAGTGGCGCGGATCGCGGGATGGGTCTTGAAGCGCTGGAACTCGTCGAACGGACTCAACCAAGGATTGTCGTAGTCCAGTCCGACGACGAAGCCGACCGAGACTTGATTGTTTTCGAGGTGATAGAGAAAGGAGCCGCCATAGGTGCCGCGGTCGAGCGGCCAGCCGGCGGTGTGGACGATCAGGCCCTGCTTGTGCTTGGCGGGATCGACCTCCCACAGTTCCTTGAGGCCGATGCCGTAGGTCTGCGGCTGAACGCCGTCGCGCAGCGCGAATTTTCGCATCAATTGCTTGCCGAGCGAGCCCCGGCAGCCCTCGGCAAAGAACGTGTATTTGCCGTGCAGCGCCATGCCGGGCTGGAAATTCGCGGTCCGCGCGCCGTCCTTGCCGATGCCCATGTCGCCGGTCGCGACGCCGCGCACCGCGCCCTTCGCGTCGTAAAGCACCTCCGCCGCGGCGAAACCCGGATAAATTTCGACGCCGAGCTCCTCGGCCTGCTTGCCGAGCCAGCGGCACACATTGCCCAGGCTGACGATGTAGTTGCCGCGATTCTTCATCGCCGGCAGGTGGAATAGATGCGGCACCGCATAAGCCGATTTTTCGGTGAGAAACATGAACTTTTCGTCGCCGACCGCGGTGTTGAGCGGCGCGCCGCGCGCCTGCCAATCGGGGATCAGTTCATTGAGCGCGCGCGGCTCGATCACGGCGCCCGAGAGAATATGCGTACCGACCTCGGAGCCCTTTTCGAGCACGCAGACGCTGACCTCGTGGCCCTCGGCGGCGGCGAGCTGCTTTAGGCGGATGGCCGCGCTCAGCCCGGCCGGCCCGGCGCCGACGATGACCACGTCGTATTCCATCGCTTCGCGATCGGTCCGCTCTTCCGTCATCCGCCCCGTCCGTCGACTTCGCCGCAAGCGCCCCGGCCGTTAACCGAAAGATCGCGGTTAACGATCCATTTACGCGCATATGAAACCTTGGGCATGACATAGCCCAAGTGCTAATATTGCGCCATGCTTGAACAAGACACATTGCTGCGCCTGCTCGAATGGCAGATCGAAGCCGGCGCCGACGAGGCGATCGCGGCCGAGGCCGTCGATCGGTTCGCCAGTGGCGGCTTCACGCAAAATTGAGCCGGCCGTGATCCCGGCGCGCGCGCCGGCCACGAGCGCGCCCGCGCTGCCGCGTCCCAGCACCGCGCCGCGACGTGCCCTGTTGGCAGCGGATGCCGCGATCGGCGCCGCCAAGTCTGCCGCGGCCGCCGCCGGCACGCTCGATGAACTGCGCGCCGCGGTCGAAGCCTTCGGCGGTTGCGCGCTCAAGGAAACCGCGACGAACACCGTGTTTGCCGACGGCGCCGCGCGCGCGCGCGTCATGTTCATCGGCGAAGCGCCGGGGGCCGAGGAAGACCGCATCGGCAAGCCCTTCGTCGGCGCGAGCGGGCAGTTGCTCGACCGCATGCTGAGCTGGATCGGCCTGACGCGGCAGGAAAACGCCTATATTACCAACATTCTATTCTGGCGGCCGCCGGGCAACCGCGATCCCTCGAGCGAGGAAATCGCGCTTTGCCTGCCCTTCGTCCACCGGCATATCGAATTGCTCAACCCCGCCATCCTGGTCATGCTCGGCGGCCCGTCGGCCAAATCGCTGCTGGGGCGCACCGACGGCATTACGCGCATGCGCGGCCGCTGGTTCGAGTTCCGCACACCGTCCATGGTCGAGCGCAAAACCGCGCCGATCGCGGCGCTGCCATTGTTTCATCCGGCCTATCTGCTGCGCCAGCCGGCGCAGAAGCGCGAGGCCTGGCGCGATCTGTTGGCAATCAAGGCGCGTTTGGCGGAGATCGAAACGAAGAGTTAGGATTTATGGCAAGCGGACCGGCAGCGGCGCTCGGGGAAACTTGCCGCCCATCGGTCCGTATTATGTACGGCGTCATTTGGGCAAATAAGACAATCGGAGGTTAACCGTGCGGATCCATAACATTTGGCGAAAGACCGCGACGTACCGCAGCGGCTTGCTGCTGACGGCGGCGATCGCCCTGCTGCCGGCTTGCGCCGACTTGGCGAGCACGCGCGAGACGCCGGATCCGAAGGCGATCGGCTTCGCCTATGGCCGCTGGCAGCCCGCCATGACCGAGACCCCGAAAACGATCTCGGAAGCCGATGCCGAACTCTATCGCCGAATCTACGCGCACCAGAAAAGCGAGCAATGGGCGGACGCCGACCGGCTCATCGCCCAATTGCAGGACAAGACCCTCGTCGGCCACGTGCTCGCCGCGCGCTTTCTTGGCAGCTATTCGCCAAATTCCAAGGAAGTGCGCGACTGGCTCGCCCGCTACGCCGATCACCCCGATGCCGAGCGCATCGCGCGGCTGAGCCGCTACAAGCGCTCGCGCTATGCCGAGAATGGCGACGCGACGATCGACTTCGCCGAGCTGAATGGCGGTACCGCCACGACCTCGCGCCGGCCGCGCCCGCCGGCCAGCTCATCGCGCCGCAGCCTGACCACGGCGGGCGGTTCGATCTACAATCAATACAATTACGCGCTGCGCCGCGGCAATCCCGATGCCGCCGAAGCGGCGCTCAACCATTCCGGCGCCGAAGGCCAACTTGGCCGCGTGCGCTTGGATACGCTGCGCACCGAACTCGCGGTCTATTTCATGCAGGCCGGTAAGTTCGAGCGCGCCCAGTCGCTCGCCGCCGCGGCGATGCGTTCCAAGGATCAGGTCCCGAACGCGGCCTGGATCGCGGGGCTCGCGAGCTGGAAGGTGGGCAAGCACAAGGAGGCGGCCGAAAGCTTCGAATTCGTCGCGGCGGCCAAGAGCGATTCCGACTGGCTGCAGGCGCGCGCCTCGTTCTGGGCCCATCGCGCCCATGAAGGCGCCGGCGATGCCGCGAGCGCCAAGCGCGCGCTCGAGAAGGCCGCGCAGTTTCCGCGCACGCTTTACGGCATGATGGCGCGGCATAAGCTCGGCCAGCGCCAGGATTTCAATTTTGCCGTCTCGGCCACGCCGGACCCGGCGCATCTCGCCGCCATTTCATCCTCGGCCGAGGGCAAGCGCGCGTTCGGCCTGATCCAAGTCGGCATGCACCATCACGCCGGCGAAGAGCTGTTGCGCCACTATCGCCGCAACGGCTCCGACATGGAGCAGACCTATCTCGCCATCGCCGACCGCGGCTCGCTGCCGGATCTCGCCTACAATCTTGCCGGCAACGTCTACACCCGCACCGGCAGGACTTACGACGCCGGCCTGTTTCCGGTGCCCGATTGGCGCCCGGCCGACGGCTTCCAGATCGACCGCGCCGTCATCTTCGCCATCATGCGCCAGGAATCGGCGTTCCAATCCAAGGTCGTCAGCCGGGCCAATGCGCGCGGCCTGATGCAGCTCATCCCGCCCACGGCCGCGACCATGGCGGGCGATTCGTCGCTGCGCGGCGAGCGGCTCGGCCGGCTGTTCGATCCCGAATACAACATGCAGCTCGGCCAGCGTTACTTGAAACTGCTGCTCGACCGCGAAACCGGCGGCAACCTCGCCTTTGCCGCCGCCGCTTACAATGCGGGCGAAGGCGCCCTGATGAAGTGGCAGATGCGCGACGACGCCCTCCTCTTCATGGCAACAATCCCCTACAATGAAACGCGCCATTACGTCGAACGCGTGATATACAACGTCTCGGCCTATCGCCTGCGCTTGGGCCAGCGGCCGGTCGAGCTGGAGTCCCTGAGCGCGAACAAATGGCCCATCTACGTGGCGCAGGATGGGAAAAACTAAGCGCGCGGGCGCCGCGCGCATGAGCGGCACCGATGAGCAAGAGCGACGATTCCAGGCCCTTCCTGCCGGTCAATATCGCGGTTCTGACGGTTTCCGACACGCGGGGCCCGGCCGACGATAGATCGGGCGACACGCTCGCCGAACGCATCAAGGCCGCCGGGCACGTCGTCCGCGAGCGCAAGATCGTAAAAGACGACCTGCATGGCATCGTCGCCCAATTGCGCGCATGGATCGCCGACGAGCGCATCGACGTGGTGATCGCCACGGGCGGCACCGGCGTGACCGGCCGCGACGTGACGCCCGAAGCGTTCCACGCGGTCTACGAGAAGGAAATCGTCGGCTTCGGCGAGCTGTTCCGCTGGCTGAGCTACGCCAAGATCAAGACCTCGACCATCCAATCGCGGGCCACCGCGGGCGTGGCCGGCGGAACCTATCTCTTCGCGCTGCCGGGCTCGCCCGGCGCCGTCAAGGACGCGTGGGACGACATCATCGTGTCGCAGCTCGACAACCGGCATCGGCCGTGCAATCTCGTTGAGCTCATGCCGCGGCTTCAGGAGCACCTGAGGAAGACGGCTTAGGGGCCGCGCCGCGCCATGCCGACCTACATACTCCGCGCGCTCGCCGGAGCGATCTTGCTGCTGCTTGCACAGCCCCCCGCAAGGCCGTCGTGGGCGCAGCCCCTGCCCAGCGCCGAAACCTTGCTGCGCCAGTTCGAAACCGTGGCCTTCAATAGCGAGTTCGGCGGCTCGCACCGGGCCGGCCGCCTGATCCGGTGGCAGGGCCCGATCGTCATCCAGCTTTCCGGCCGCAACAGCGCCGCTTATCGGCCGGAAGTCGAAGTCCAGCTCGCCGAACTGCGCCAGCTCTCCGGCCTCGTCATCGAGCTGCCCGAATTCCCCAACGCCGAACGACCGGCCAATTTCAGGATCGAGTTCTCGCAATCGCGCGGCGGCACGACCTTCGACCCGTCGGCACCCTGCCGCACGCTCATCTACGACAAGAACTTCGTCATCCAGCGCGTCGATATCTACATTGCGCCCGAACCCGGCGTTCTCCGGCGCCACTGCATCGCCGAGGAGCTGACCCAGGCGCTGGGATTGGCCAATGATTCAAGCATCATCACCGATTCGATCTTCAACGACCGCAGCCGCCGCCAGCGCATCGCGCCCTGGGACGCCATGATGGTTCGCATTCTCTATGATTCGCGGTTTGCGCCGGGGATGACCAAGGCCCAGGCCATGCCGCTGGTGCGCGCTTTCATCGCCCAAGATCTGGCGCGGCCGGTCTCGCCGCTCAAGACCGCGCGTTGAGGCCGGCGTTGCCTAGCCGAGGTTTAGAAATCCGCCGTTGAGGCCGAGAATGACGCCGTTGACGTAGCTCGATTTCACATCGGCGAGAAAGCGAATGGCGTGAACGATCTCGTCCATGCGCGCCAGACGCCGCAGCGGATTCGCCGCATTGAGCTTTTCGATTTGGGCCGGCGTGAAGCCCTTGGCCATGCTGCCCTCGATCACCGAAGGCGCGATCGCGTTGCAGTAAACGCCGTGGCGTCCGCCGGCGATCGCGTAGCTTTTCGTCAGCGCATGGACGCCGGCCTTCGAGGCGCCGTAGGCGGGGTGCGGGCCGACGCCGCCGACCTGGCCCGAAATCGATCCGGCATTGACGATCCGCCCGCCGGGCGGCGCGGCCTTGCGCATCGCGTGCAGCGCCGCGGCACAGCCATGGAACGTTCCGGTGAGATTGATGGCAATGATGCGATCCCACTCGGCGGGATCGGCCTGTTCGACCGCCGCGGTCGCGACGACGCCGGCGCAGTTCACCCAAATGCGCAAATCGCACTCGGCCGCGGCGCGCTCGGCGAGCGCGAAAACCGCGGCGCGGTCGCGCACATCGAGCACGGACGGAACAATGCCGACCGCGTCCGGCACCGCCCGGATATCGGCGGCGTAGACCCGATGGCCATCGGCGGCAAAGCTCGCCGCCACCGCGGCGCCCATGTCGCCAGCCGCGCCGGTCACGACGACGCCTGATTGCCTTGATGCTTGCATCGATCGGGCTCCCAATAAAAAAGCCGGCGCCGCTCGTGTTGAGCCGCGCCGGCTTCGATCGTGATCCTGTACGAGCTTAGCGGACCCGGACGACGCGGCTATTCCGCAGCACCGTGCTGCCCGGGCAATCCTGCCGGGCGGCGACGAAGCCGCTGATATTGACGCGGGCACCGGCCGGAATAGCGCGGAGCGCGCCGGCGTAGACCGCATAACGCACGCCATTGTCGCCCGCGATGGTGTGGCACCGGCCGGCCTTTTCGAGAACCACGCCCGCGACCGAGAGCGAGCCCGGCGGCGGCGGCGGCGGCGGCGGCGGTGGAGGCGGCGCCGCGGCAGCCGGTGGCGGCGGCGGTGGCGGATTGTTGTAGGTACAGGCGCCGACGCCCACCATGGTTGCAATCATCAGGAAGGTTAACGCGGTCTTTCTCATTCGTACCTCCAAACTCACTCGGCCAAACCGGAACCGGCCGCCGAATGTGGCGGCCGGCTGGATCGGCTACTTCGGATCCGGACCGCGCGGGCGGCGCGGCGGCGGGCGACGTACGCCACCCATCACATCCACCCGATCGACACGGACGGTGACGCGGCCTGGGCAATCCTGAACAGGAGCCACGACGCCGACGACGTGAACGCGGGCGCGGACACCGGACGGCGTCAAGCGGGCTGCCCGGATGCGCGGCATAAGCCTTTCCGTTATCGCCCATAACCGTAAAGCACACGCCGGCCTTTTCCGTGAGAGCGCCGGTGAAGTCGATCGGTGGCGGCGGCGGCGGTGGCGGCGGTGGCGGCGGTGGCCCACCGCAGGCCGCGAGCGAAAGCGCCGCGCCGATAGTCAAAAGGAAAAACTTTCGTCATATGCACCCCCAGTTTTCGAGTACAACCCCAATATGCGCCGCCGGCGATTACTCGGCGCCGACCGGAACACATTTATATCATACGATAGAGGGTTGGGAAGCGAAAGCACTTATCTCGATCATTACGCAAAATTCTCAACAAATTCCGAAGACGCCGCCGGCCCTCTAAAATTACGTTCATGTTTGCCGAATGTCGCTGGCGGCCCGGTCCGCGCGAAAAGACACCGCCGCCGAACGTCCTCGCGGGACCGCCAAGCATGGACCGGCCGTATCGAATTCGAATTGGAATTGTGCCATGGCCAGCATTCGGAATATTTCGCGCTTTGCCGTATATACGTCAAAATGCGCTGATAAACGCCGCTCCATCGTCGGCGGTCCCCGCGGCGGCCATGTTTCATAATATCCGATCGAACCGCGGTTCCGCGCCGATGAGCGCCCAGATCGAACGAATAATCCGAAAAGAGAAATCCATGCTCGACCAAGCCCGTATGCTGCTTCCCCGCCTCCTCTTGCTGCTCGCCTTCCTGGCGCCGCCGGTGGCCGCTCAGCCTTATGACTCGGCAGGCCTCGCCGCCCGCGCGGCCAAGCTCGAACGCGATCTGCGCGCGAAGCATATGAAGGCCACCGAGAAGCCGTCGCCGGTGACGGCGCGGCAGGCCTCCACCGCGGGGCTCGCCCTCATGCGCGAGCGCAAATTCGCCGAGGCGGCGCCGCTCCTGGAGCGCGCCATCGCGCACGGCGCCGGCGACCAGACGCTGTGGCTGCAGCTCGGCCTGGCCTTGGGCAGCAAGCGCCCGGCGGAGTACGACATCGCCGCCGCCGCCGCGCACCGGGCCTGGAAACTCTCGGTCGACGACAAGAGCCGCGCCGCCGCCCTGTTCCAGATCGGCTTTTGGTTCGAGCAGATGCGGCAAGGCGACGACGCGATCGCGACCTACGAAGCCTCGCTCAAGCTCGACAACAGCGGGACGGTGCGCACGCGCCTCAATGCCGCGATCATGCAATATCGCCACCAAGTCGTTTCGAGTTCGGTGGACAACGAATCGCCGCAGCCCCAGCTTTGCCTCGTCTTCTCGAAACCGCTGCCGACCGACAATCCGGGACTGTTCCAGCAATTCGTCGCCGTCAATCCGGCGATCAAGGCGGCCTTCGCGGTCAAGGATCGCACGCTCTGCATCAGCGGCGTGACCTACGGCCAAAGCTACCGCATCACGGTGCGCGCCGGCCTGCCCTCGACCACGCCGCTCAAGACGCTGCGCGACGAAAATCTCACCATCGCCGTACCCGACCGCAAGGCGACCATCGCGTTTCGCGGCAACAGCTACATCCTGCCCAAGGGCAGCCGCCAGGGCATCCCGGTCGCGACGATCAACGTCGAGCGCGCCGCGATCAAAGTGCTGCGCATCAACGACCGCAATCTGATTTCCGAGATCGTCGACGGCCGCATCCGCGAATTGCTGTTCGACAACGACGCGCGCAAGGTCGAAGAGAACAAGGGCGAGCTGGTGTGGTCCGGCACGCTGCGCATCCAGAGCGAGCGCAACAAGGAAGTCGCGACGGCAATTCCGTTCGGCGAGATCGTCAAGGATGCGAAGCCCGGAATCTATGTCGTGCTCGCGCGTTCGGCGCGCGAGGCCGCGGCCAATGGCGACGAGGACAACGATACCGAGCTTGCCACGCAGTGGGTCGTCGTCACCGATCTGGGCGTCAGCACTTATAGCGGTCCCGCCGGCCTCACGGTTTTCGTGCGCTCCTTCGAAAACGCCGGGCCGCGCGGCAACGTCACGGTGCGCCTGGTGGCGCGCAACAACGAAGTCCTGGCGACGGCAAATTCGGACGCTTCGGGCCGGGCGACGTTCGCCGCCGGCTTGCTGCGCGGCCAGGGCGGCCAGCGCCCCGCCGCCGTCATGCTGCAAAGCGCCGAGGGCGAGTTCACCTTCCTCGATCTCATCCGCCCGGCCTTCGACCTGACCGACCGTGGCGTCGGCGGCCGGCCGGCGCCGGGCCCGATCGACGGCTTCGTCTATGCCGAACGCGGCGTTTACCGCCCGGGCGAAACGGTGCACCTGACCGCGCTGCTGCGCGACAACAACGCCGTGGCGCTGCGCGCCATGCCCGTGATCGTGAAATTGTTCCGCCCCGACGGCGTCGAGGCGCAGCGCTTCACGCTCAGCCATGCGCAGGCCGGCGGCTATTCGGTTTCGATCGCGCTGGCGAAATCCGCCTCCACCGGCGCCTGGCGCGCGGCGGCCTATATCGATCCCAACGGACAGCCGATCGGCTCGACCACGATCCAGGTCGAGGATTTCGTGCCCGAGCGGATGGAGATGACGCTCACCGCCGAGCCGAAAATGCTCGAAGCCGGCAAGCCGGCGGCGATCAAGATCGACGGCCGCTTCCTCTACGGCGCGCCGGCGGCCGATCTCGCGGTCGACGGCGAAGTGCATATCAAGCTCGATCCGCAGGCTTTCCCCGAGCACAAGGGCTATTGGTTCGGCCTCGTGCAGGAGACATTCGAGGGGCTTCGCCAAGAGCCGATCTCGGCCACGACCGACGCCAAGGGCCAAGCCACGCTCGCGGTGCCACTCGAAAAGCGCGAAATCGCCGCGACCCGGCCGCTCATCGCCGACGTGCGCGTGACCTTGAACGAAGAAGGCGGCCGTTCGATCGAGCGGCGCATCAGCCTGCCGGTCAAGCTGCGCAATCTCCATATCGGCTTGAAGCTGGACGGCGGCGACGATTACGGCACGGTGGCCGAAGGCAGCGCCGCCAAATTCCAGGCCATCGCCGTCGACCGCGCCGGCCAGCGCCTCGCCGCCGCCAATCTCGACTTCGAGCTGGTGCGCGAAGTATACGAATATCAGTGGTACAACCAGGACGGGCGGTGGAACTACCGCTCGGTGCGGCGCGACGAGCCGGTGCAGAAGGGCCGCGTTTCGATCGCCGCCGGCACGCCCTCGGAGCTGAGCTTCACCAACGGCGCCGGCCGCTACCGGCTCGAGATCGCCGATCCGGCGACCGGCGCGGCGACGAGCCTGCGCTATTCGGTCGGCTGGACCTTCGCCGGCGACGACGGCAACGAAGTTCCCGACAAGCTCTCGGTCACGCTCGACAAGCCGAGCTACAAGGCGGGCGAAACCGCCAAGGTCAGCATCCGCGCGCCGTTCGACGGCGTCGTCCACCTCGTCGTCGCCGGCGAAAGCATTTTGCTGAGCCGGCACGTAGCGGTGACGAAAGCCGGCATCGTGCTCGATATTCCGGTCGACGAAGCCTGGGGCACCGGCGTTTATGTGCTGGCCACGGCCTATCGCCCCAACGGCAAGGCCGAGCGCCTGGGCCCGACCCGCGCCATCGGCCTCGCCTATCTCGGCCGCGACACCGACGGCCGCGTGCTCAACGTCCGCCTCGACGCGCCGGACTTCATCCGGCCGCGCGTCAAGGCAGCGGTGAAAATCGCGGTCGGCGGCGCCACCAACGAGCCCGTGTTCCTCACCCTCGCGGCGGTCGATGAAGGCATCCTGTCGTTGACCGGCTACAAGACCCCGGCGCCCGACGCGCATTACTACGGCAAGCGGCGCCTCGCGCTCGAACTGCGCGACGATTACGGCCGCCTGATCGACGCCTATGCCGGACGCCTGGGCGAAATCCGCCAGGGCGGCGACGACAAGGCGCGCCATCTCGGCGGCCTCGACACCACGAGCATCCAAACCGTGGCGCTCTATTCCGGCATCGTGCAAACCGACGACAAGGGCGAGGCCACGGTCACGCTCGACATCCCGGATTTCAACGGCCGCTTGCGCTTGATGGCCGTCGCCTGGTCGCAGACCAAGCTTGGCAAGGCCGAGCGCCCCTTGACCGTGCGCGACCCGGTGGTGAGCACCGTGACCCTGCCGCGTTTCCTGGCGCCGGGCGACCGCGGCCGCGTCACCGTCGTGCTGCACAATGTCGATGGCGCCGCCGGCGCCTATCGCGTGCGGCTCGCGGCAACAGGCTCCGCCTCGATCGCGGCGCCGATGGAAGCGACGGTGCAGCTCGGCAAGGACCAGCGCGTGCGCCTCGCCTTCGTGCTCGCCGGCGACCGGCCCGGCACCTCGGCGATTCAACTGACGTTGGCGGGACCGCAGGATTTTTCGATCGCGCGGAATTTCGACATCGCGGTTCGCCCGGCCCAGGCCGCGACCTCGCGCTTCGTCACCAGCCAGATCGACAAGCAGGGCAATTTCACCATCGGCGCGCGCGAACTCGCCGAATATCTGCCCGGCACGACCTCGCTCTATCTCACCGTCGGCACCAGCCCCGATCTCGGCATCGCCGATCTTTTGGGCTCGCTCGACGCCTATCCTTACGGTTGCGCCGAGCAGACGACGAGCCGCGCCTTGCCGCTGCTTTATCTCTCCGAGGTCGCGCGCTCGCTCGGCATCGCCAAGGACGACGTTGAGTTGCGCAGCCGCGTGCAAGCCGCGATCTATCGCGTGCTCGCCATGCAGCAGCGCGACGGCGGCTTCGGCTTGTGGAGCGCCAGCGACACGGGCGGCGGCTGGCTCAGTGCTTTCATCATGGATTTCCTGACCCAGGCGCGGACACGGAACTATGTGGTGCCGGATATCGCGTTCGACTCCGGGCTGAACCGCCTCGATTTCCTCGTCCGCGATCTCACGCACGATCCGGCCTCGCTGCCGACGCTGGTCTACGCCCACCACGTGCTGGCGGCGAACCGGCGCGGCGACGCGGCGGCGCTGCGCTATCTGCACGACACGCAGTTGAAGGAGATTCCGACCGCGCTCGCCAAGGCTCAGCTCGCCGCGGCGCTCACTTTGCTCGGCAACTCGGCCCGCGCCAAGACGGCGTTCGACGCCGCCAAGGCGCACGACACCCGCGCCGCCACGACGGAGCGCGGCTGGAATCCAATGCTGCGCGATTACGGATCGCTGCTGCGCGACCGCGCCGGCGTGCTGCATCTCGCCAGCACGGCCAGCCCGAACGATGCCTCGATCGGGTCGCTGGTCGAGCAGGTGCGCCGGGTGCGCGGCGACAATCGCTATCTCAGCACCCAGGAGCAGGTGTGGATGGTGCTCGCCGCCAGCAGCCTCGGCGCCGGCAACGCCGCCTACAAGGCCACGATCGCCGGGCGCGACGTGTCCGGCACCGGCAAGCCCTTCGCCGGCCGCTTCACCCTCGCCGCCGGCCAGCCCTTCGCCGTCCAGAACACGGGCGACGACAAGATCTGGGTCGGCGCCACGATCAGCGGCATCCCGGCGCAAGACCTGCCGAAGGACAGCCGCGGCTTCGAGGTGACGCGCGTGTTCTACAAGCTCAACGGCGAGCGCGCCGATCTCGCCAGGGTGCGGCAGAGCGACGTGCTCGTCGCCCTCATCCGGGTGACGCCGACCGGCAACCGGCCGCATCAGGCGCTGATCGTCGATCTATTGCCGGCCGGCTTCGAGATCGAGAATCCGCGGCTCGACCGGCGCGATCCCGAGCAGATGAAATGGCTGCCCGCGCTCGCCCAGCCGCGCAGCATCGAGCCGCGCGACGACCGCTTCGTCGCCGCGCTCGATCTGTGGCAGGCGAACAAGGAAGTCTATTTCGCCTATGTCGTGCGCGCCGTGACGCCGGGCACCTTCCGCCTGCCCGCCGCGTTCGTCGAAGACATGTACGCGCCCGGCTTCCATGGCCGCGACACGATGGGCACGGTGACGATCCTGCCGCGGCAATGAGCCGGCAGCCGGCCCGGCGCTTGCGCTGGCTCCGCCGGCTCGGCCTGGCCGGGCTGGCGGCGTCGTGCGCGGGCGCGGCCGGGTTGGCCGGGCTCGACCGGCTCTATCCGCTCGATCCGGCGCGTTTCGGCGAGGTCTCGACCGCGGTCGAGGACCGCGACGGCCGCATGCTGCGCGCCTTTACCACCAGGAGCGGCGCGTGGCGCTTGGCGACGCGGCCCGCGGACGTGTCGCCGACTTATCTCGCCATGCTCATCGCCTATGAGGACCGGCGCTTCCGCCAGCATCCCGGCATCGATCCCTTCGCCGCCGTCCGCGCGGCCGCGCAATGGGCGCGCCATGGCCGCATCGTGTCGGGCGCGTCGACGCTGTCGATGCAAGCCGCGCGCTTGCTCTACGACGCGGAGCCGCGTGGCTTCGCCGCCAAGGCCAAGCAGGCGTTCCGCGCGCTGCAGCTCGAATGGCATCTCGGCAAGGACGCGGTGCTCACCCACTATCTCACCCGCGCCCCCTTCGGCGGCAATATCGAAGGCGTGCGCGCGGCGTCGCTGACCTGGTTCGGCAAGGAGCCGAAACATCTCACCGCCGGCGAAGCGGCGCTGCTCATCGCCATTCCGCAATCGCCCGCCGCGACGCGGCCCGACCGGCACCCCGAAGCGGCCAAGGCGGCGCGCGACAAGATCCTGACCTTGCTCGCCGAGCGCGGCGCGATCAGCGAACAAGCCGCGGCCGAGGCGCGCGGCGAGCCGATCCCGACCGTGCGCCGTTCCTTGCCATTTTTTGCGCCGCACGCGGCGCTGGCGCTGCGCGAGAAATCGCCCAAGGCGGCGCGCATCGCGACCACGCTCGACCGCGGCTTGCAAGGCGCGGTCGAGGACATGCTGCGCGGCGAGCTCGCCGGCCTGGCGCCCGAGGCGACGATCGCCGTGCTCATCGCCGATCATCGCAGCGGCGCGATCCGCGCCTATGCCGGCTCGGCCGATTTCTTCGACGCCAAGCGCCAAGGCCAGGTCGATATGGTGCAGGCGATCCGCTCGCCGGGCTCGACCTTGAAGCCCTTCATCTACGCCATGGGCATCGATCTCGGCCTGATCCATCCCGAGAGCGTGGTGCGCGACGCGCCGACGCGCTTCGGCGACTACCAGCCGGAAAATTTCCAGCGCAACTACATGGGCGAAGTCACGATCCGCGTGGCGCTGCAGCAATCGCTCAACGTGCCGGCGGTGGGCGTGCTCGACGGCATCGGCCCCGAGCGCTTCGCCGCGCATCTGCGCCAGGCCGGCATCGCATTGAAACTGCCGGTTGCGGAAAAGCCCGGCCTGCCGATCGCGCTGGGCGGCGTCGGCGCCACGCTCGGCGATCTGGTGACGCTGTTCGCGGCACTGGGCAATGACGGCAAAGCGCGCGCCTTGCGCCTCGCCGCCGCCGAACCGGCGGCGCACGAAGCGCGCCTCGTCGGCAGCGGCGCCGCCTGGCACATCGCGCGCATTCTCGAAGCGGCGCCGCCGCCGGTCGATGTCGTGACCCGCGCCAGCGCCGGCCGCCCGCTCGATATCGCCTACAAAACCGGCACGTCTTACGGTTATCGCGACGCCTGGGCGATCGGCTATGACGGCCAATTCGTCGTCGGCGTCTGGGTCGGCCGGCCCGATGGCTCGCCATCGCCCGACCGCTTCGGCCGCAACACGGCGGCGCCGCTGCTGTTCAAGCTGTTCGACCTCATCCCGGAAAGCCGCTCGGGCGCGGCCGGCCAGGCGATGGCCGCCAAGCCCGCCGACGCCGTCGAGTTCGGGCGCGAAAAATTGCCGGCGACCTTGCGCCGCTTCGAGCCGCGCTCGCCGCGCGCCGCCGTGGGATCGGGCGACAGCGCCGCGAAAGCGCCGCTCGTTCTGAGTTTCCCGCCGGCGGGTGCGACGATCGCGCTCGAAGCTGGCGAGAGCGCCAAGCCGCATCTCGCGCTCATCGCCGAGGGCGGCAAGCGCCCGCTGCGCTGGGTCGTCAACGGCCGCCCGCTCGACGGCCCAGCCAACAAGAGCCAAGCCTTCTGGCCGGTGGACGGCGAAGGCTTCGTGCGAGTGACGGTGATTGACGCCGAGGGCAATAGTGCCACGAGCTTGGCAAGGGTGCGGTTGCAGTAGGCGAATTCAATAGGTCGCAGGATGCTCACCGAATTCGATTGCGGCGTACTCCGGCGCCGCGCCTAGCGCGCCCATTTAAGCGCCAGCTTGCGCTTGGCACCGGCACAATCGCGCAAATAGAGGTTGATCAGCGTTTGATACGGGATGCCCGCCTCGGCCGCCATCGCCTTGAAATAGGCGATCGTCTCGCGATCCAGGCAAATCGTAATTTGGCGCTTTAGCCGAGCCGCATACGGGTTACGTCGCGCCGACGAAAAGTTGTACTCTTTGCGCATGGTCAGCGGTCCTCGTCGTTGCGTCGCTCGCGCGCTATCGCCTTTCGCGCCGAAATGATCCGAATGGCCGTGTCAATTCTCCGGTGGCCATGGGCGACGACAAGAACGCGTAGTCGATTGTCGAGCCCGAGCAGCAAATAGCGTTCGTCTTCCTCCGAGTGATCCGGGTCCGGCTTTAGCCTGGATTTCTTACGGGACGTGATCGCCGCGCATCTTGTGCCCCGCAATTCTCAATGGCGATCGCTACATGCGGAACCAGGGCAGCCGCCGGCTGCCCCTACGACATGTCGTAGCCGCGTAGGGGCACGCGGCGCGTGCCCTCGTTGCCAAGGTCAACGATCGTCGCCCAAATATTCGGGGCTGCATCGACCCGCGTGGCCTCTCCGTGAGAAATCCGGCTTTAGCAGTGCATCGCCATCGTCAAACACCGTCCGGGCTTCGTCGAACGATACGCCGTGCTTCGCCAGATTGCTTCGGCTTTTGCGCTCATCCCACTCGAAGAAAATTGCACTCATAACTACATAATAATTATAGCGCGGCGCTTGGACAAGGGGCGCGCCGGCGCAAGAGCGCGCGCTTCCGCTCCTACCGCCACGGATCGACGATCGCCCGCACGGCGTCCGCGAAATCGGCCGCGTTGCGCGTGACAGGGGCGAGGCCGTGCGTGTGGGCGGCGGCGGCGAAATGCCGCCTATCGGCTCGGTGCCGCCTGGATCCGCTTGAGCAGCGTATCGAGCCTGGCCTGATCGGCGCGCCATTGGGCGTTGCTGGCATCCTGTTCCACCAAGCGGTCGGCGATCGCCTTCGCCTTGAGGTAAGCGTCCTTTGCCGCGGCATGGTTTTTTTGCGCTTCGGCGATCGAGCCGAAATTCGAATAAGTGAGGGCGAGGTCGCGTTGCCACGTCAGGTTGCGCGGTTCGCGCGCGGCCAGTTTTTCGCGAATCGCCAGGACCGCGCGGGTCGCGGCCAGCGCGGCCGCATGATCGCCTTGTTCCAGCAACACCCGGCCGATACTTTCATGACTGATCGACAAATCCCGCTGCCACAGCGCGTTGTTCGCATCGAGCTCGGATAGTCTCGTCAAGATCGCGATCGCCGCCCGATAGGCGGCGAGCGCGCCGGCGCGGTCGCCGACAGCGCGCAGAATTCGGCCGACGCTGTTGTGGCTGGTCGCCAAATCGCGCTGCCACGTGGTGTTGCGCGGGTCGAGCGCAACCAGCTCTTCGCGAATGGCCAATCCGGCGCGAAAGGCGGCGAGCGCTCCGGGATTGTCGCCTTCGGCCGCCAGCAAACCGGCAATTTTGGCATGGCCAACCGACAGGTCGCGGCGCCATTCGGTGTTGCGAGGATCGAGCGCCAAGAAATTCCGGTGGATCGCGAAGCTCGCGCGCTCGGCGGCGAGCGCGCCAGCAATATCGCCCATGTCGGTCAAAATATCCGCGAGCTTGCCATGGTTCACCGCGAGATCGCGTTGCCAGATCGGATTGCCGGGCTCCAATTCGGCCGTCTTTTCGGCGGTTGCGCGCGCGGCCCGATAGGCAGCAAGCGCTCCCGGAAGATCGCCTTCGGCCCGCAATATGTCGCCGATTTTTTCGTGGCTTGACCGTCAGGTCATGCTGCCAATAGGCGTTCGCCGGGTCCGAGGCCGCGAGCCCGCGCCGAAGCTCCAGGCCCGCGCGGTGGGCGGCGATCGCGGCCGAAAGATTGCCGTTCGCCTCCCAAGCATCGCCGAGCATGCTGTGACTTAACGCCAGCTCGCGCAGATAGTCTTTGTTGTCGGGGAAGCGGCGAACCAGATCTTCGGTCATGCGCAACGCGGCCTCGGCGCGTTGCCGCGCTTCGTCCTGGTTTCCCAGCGTCGCATAGGCGTCGGAAAACGTGCGCAGCATGGATGCGCGCCGTTGCTTGAGCAGCGGCGTATCGCCGACCGACGCGAGTTGCGCGAACAGCGCTTCCGCTTGTTCCAGAAGCTTGCGGCGGCGTTCGACCGGCACGCCGGCAAAGTCCCTGAGCCCGTCGGCAATCTCGCCCGCGAGCGTGTCCGCCGCGGTCACCGCATGATCGAGGTTTTTTTCCGCCGCCACGCGCTGCCGTTCGGCCTCGGCGCCGCGCTCTTCGGCGATCTTGCGCTGTTCTTCCGCGCGGTCGCGCTGCCGCTCAGCCTCGCGGCTTTGCTCGTTCGCGATCCAGGCGCCGGCGCTGGCACCAGCGGCGAGGAGCGCGATCGCCGCGACCGCGGCAGCGGCGACGCGCCGCGTCTTGCGGTGCTGGCGCACCTCCTCGCCGGCGATCGCGTCGAGGCTCAGGCCGCGCAGCGCGGCGCTGATCCGCGCCACCGAGTTGAGAAAGCGCGGATCGCGGTCGCTGAAATGCTCGCTGGTCCGCGCCCAGCACAGGTCGAGATAGAACGGCTCGTGCTTGAACACGCCCTTGAGCGCCGGCGGCACGGCGTTCGTCCGCGCCCAATCGAAATCGCCCGCCGCCTCGTCCCAGGCGATCTCGCCCTCGGTCAGCACGATGAGCATGCGCTGCCGGTCCTTGTGCGCGGCCCACCACGCGCACTCGCCCGCCACCCATTTCGATTGCGCCGCCCCCGGCGAGGCCATGAGGATGAAGCTCGCCGAGGCCTCGAGCGCGCGGGTCAGCGTGTCGGGCAGGCTGTGCGCGAGGGCGAGCGAAGTTTCGTCGCGGAAAAGATCGACCGCGCGCGCCTTCCACCACGGCTTGGCGAAACGATGCAGCGCGCGCTGCAAGGCCGGCGCCAGCCGCGCATCGGCGCCGTGGCTGTACGATATGAAGGCGTGATAGCGCATGGCTGCCTCGAAGATGGGAGCGCGAAACTTGCATCGCCCGCCCTTTCGGAACCGAACCAGGCGGATCTTAACACGATCGCCGCGCCATCCGGCATACCGCGCCGGGAGGATGTTTCGGCGGCGGCGCATTGCGAATTGATCGATCGTGCCAGCGGTGCTATCCTATGTCCGGTTGAGATCGAATCCGCCGGGCTCACGCCGTTCGAGGATTCGCCGATCGGCGCGGCTTTCGCGCCGACACGCGGCGCGCTGCGCTGCACAATTTCGGCTCGGTTGCGTCATCGGCGGGCGCAAGGTGAATGCCAAAGCCGTGTGCGGCGAATGGCCGTATTACGGGAAAAACCGCCGAAGAAGGCCATGTTGGCGGAAGAGGGCCAAGAAAAATATTTGGACGCCTTCGGCGAGAATGGACGGTTTTGGGCGCCTATGCGGCCCCCTCGCGGAGCGTCAAAGTGTAATATTGCGCCGCACAATCAGGCCCGTATATTCGGTTGCACTGCATCATTCGCGCCCCTCACCGAAGGAATTCCCATGACGCCCCCCGATGACGCGGCGAAGCCCGCCGCCGACAAGAAAAAAGACAAGCCGGTCGCCCTGGTGCCGGACTTCGCCAAGGAAGTGCATGGCTATTTCCTCGAAGACCTCAAGCCGGGCATGACGGCGGTCTACAGCAAGACCGTGACCGATGCCGACATCGTGCTGTTCGCGGGACTTTCCGGCGACACCAATCCGGTGCATCTGTCGAAGGACTTCGCCAAGACGACGCTGTTCGAAACCCGCGTCGCGCACGGCATGTTGTCGGCGGGATTCATCTCGGCCTTGATCGGCACCAAGCTGCCGGGGCCGGGTTCGATCTATATGAGCCAGTCGCTAAAATTCTTGGGGCCGGTGCGCGCCGGCGACACGGTGAATACGCGCGTCACGGTGTCGGACATCAACGCCGAGAAAGGCCGCGTCACCTTGCACACGCAATGCATGGTCGAGAGCGAGGTCGTCATCGAGGGCGAGGCGCTGATCAAGGTGCCGAGCCGCGATCCGGCGCCGAAGAAATAGCTTCGGCCGTCGGCGCGGCAATTCGGCCGATAGCGCGGCGATGCGCATCCTCGAAACCTATGCCGGCTTGAGCGCCGATGCGCGCGGCGCGGTGGCGGCGATCGGCAGTTTCGACGGCGTCCATCGCGGCCACCAAGCCGTGCTGGCGCTACCGCGGAAATCGCGCAGCGCGCCGGCCGGCCTTTCGGCATCATCACCTTCGAGCCGCATCCGCGGCGTTTTTTCCGCCCCGCCGATCCGCCGTTCCGCCTGTCGCCGCCCGACGTCAAGCGCCGCCTGATCGCCGAATTCGGCTGCGCGCTTTATTACGAGCTGGCCTTCGACGCGGCCTTGTCGAGCCTGACGGCCGAGGCCTTCATCGACCGCGTGCTCGCCGCCTCGCTCGGCATCCGCCACATCGTGGTCGGCGACAGTTTCGTGTTCGGCAAAGGCCGCGGCGGCTCGGTCGCCGTGCTGCGCGAACGCGCGCCCAGCGCCGGCTTCGAGGTGACCGTGGCACCGCCGGTCACCGGCGCGGATGGCGTGCCGTGCTCCTCGACGCGGATTCGCGATCTGCTGCGCCAGGGTCAGCCCGAAGCGGCGGCGAAAATCCTCGGCCGGCCGTGGAGCATCGCGGGCGTCGTCGGCGCCGGCGACAAGCGCGGCCGGCAACTCGGCTTTCCCACCGCCAATCTCGATTTGGGCGAGCATCTCCATCCCGCCTACGGCGTTTACGCGGTGCGCGCGGCGCTGCCGGGCAAAGACGCGCCCGTTGCCGGCGTCGCCAATCTCGGCCTGCGGCCCACGATCGGCGGCGGCACGGTGTTGCTCGAAACCCATCTCTTCGATTTCGCCGGCGATCTCTACGGCCAGCGCATCGCCGTCGAACTCATCGCCTACCTCCGCCCCGAGCAGCGCTTCGCCGGGCTCGATGCGCTCAAGGCGCAGATCGCGGCGGACAGCGCCGAGGCCCGCGTAAGACTTGGTTTACCGCAATCGCGGCCTTGACCCGCCGGCGCGGTCTCTTATTATCCAAGCCATGGTCAATCGGGTCCCCCTGATTGCGCGGTTGGCGCGAATTATCGTCCCGGTCTTCGCCGAAGACCGGGTGCGAGTTCGTGCCATCCAGCCAATCACCGAGGGGCCCATGGGCCATGTCCGATTCTGATTCGAATTATCCCGCCAATTTCCGTTATCGCATCCACGCCGCTTCGGAGCCGGGGCTGATTCCGCGCGTCGTCGAGCCGTTCGCCAAGGTGGGCCTCGTGCCCGAACGGCTCGAATGCCGCCGCAACGGCGCGCTGCTCGCCATCGATCTCGAAGTCGCCGGCATCGGACTTGAGCGCGCGGCGCAGTTCGCGCGCACGCTCGCCGCCGTCGTCGGCGTCGAGCGCGTGGCCATGGACCGGCACGTGGCCGTCGAAGATCGAAGAGCAAGCGCATGACGACCGACTACCGATCGACCGTTTTCCTGCCCAAGACGGATTTCCCGATGAAGGCCGGGCTGCCGCAGCGCGAGCCGCAATTGCTCGCGCGCTGGGAAAAAATGGACGCTGTTCAAGCGCCTGCGCGAGGCCAGCCGCGGGCGCGAGAAATTCATCCTGCACGACGGCCCGCCCTACGCCAACGGCAATCTCCATATCGGCCACGCGCTCAACAAGATCCTGAAGGACGTGGTCAACCGTTCGCAGCAGATGCTCGGCAAGGACGCGAACTACGTGCCGGGCTGGGACTGCCACGGCTTGCCGATCGAATGGAAGATCGAGGAAGAATACCGCGCCAAGGGCAAGGACAAGGACGCGGTTCCGGTCATCGAGTTCCGCCGCGAGTGCCGCGAATTCGCCGCGAAATGGGTCGACATCCAGCGCGCCGAATTCAAGCGCCTCGGCGTCGTCGGCGATTGGGACAATCCCTACCTGACGATGACCTATCCCGCCGAGGCGCAGATCGCGCGCGAGATCGGCAAGTTCGTCATGGGCGGCGGCCTGTTCAAGGGCGCCAAGCCGGTGCATGTGGTCGGTGGTCGAGAAGACCGCGCTCGCCGATGCCGAGGTCGAGTATCACGACCACGCCTCGAACACGATCTGGGTGCGCTTCCCGGTCGCAGTCCCGTCGCGGCCGGAAGCTCGCCGGCGCCGCGGTGCTGATCTGGACGACGACGCCGTGGACGATCCCGGGCAACCGCGCGGTCGCCTTCGGCGACGAGGTCGAATACGCGCTCGTCGAAGTGACCGATCCGGGCGACGGCGAAATGGGCCAGGGCCGGCGAGACGCTCGTCATCGCGACCAAGCTGATCGAGCCCGTGGCGAAAGCGGCGCAGATCGCGGCGACGCGCGTGGTCGCGAAATTCCCGGGCGCGGCGCTGGCCGGCACGATCTGCCGCCATCCGCTGGCCGGGCCGATCGGCCAAGGGGCTACGATCACGCGACGCCGCTTTACGCCGGCGATTTCGTCACCGACGAGGACGGCACCGGCTTCGTCCACATCGCGCCCGGCCATGGCGAGGACGATTTCGATCTCGGTCAGAAGCACAACCTGCCCGTGCCGCAAACCGTGGGCGAGGACGGGCTGTTCTACGATCACGTGCCGCTGTTCGCGGGAACGTCGGTTTACACCGCTCAGGGCAAGGAAGGGACGGCGAACGAAGCCGTGATCGCCAAGCTGCTGGAGGCCAAGGCGCTGCTGGCGCGCGGCAAGCTGGTGCATTCCTATCCGCATTCCTGGCGCTCCAAGGCGCCGCTCATCTTCCGCAACACGGCGCAGTGGTTCATCTCGATGGAGAGCCAACGGCTTGCGCAAAAACCGCGCTGGCCGCGATCGACGCGACGCGCTTCGTGCCGGCCAAGGGACAAAACCGCCTGCGCGGCATGATCGAGCAGCGGCCCGATTGGTGCATCTCGCGCCAGCGCGCCTGGGGCGTGCCGATCGCCGGTCTTCGTCGACAAGAAGACCGGCGAGCCGCTGCGCGACCAGGCCGTCATCGACCGCGTCGGCGCCGCGTTCGAAGCCGAAGGCAGCCGATGCCTGGTTCACCAGCCCGCCGGCGCGCTTTCTCGGCAACGACCACGATCCGGCCGATTACGAGCAGGTGAAAGACATCGTCGAGGTCTGGTTCGAAAGCGGCTCGACCCACGCCTTCGTGCTCGAAACGCGGCCCGAGCTGCAATGGCCGGCCTCGCTCTATCTCGAAGGCTCGGACCAGCATCGCGGCTGGTTCCATTCCTCGCTGCTCGAAAGCTGCGGCACGCGCGGCCGCGCGCCCTACGAATCGGTGCTGACGCACGGCTTCGTGCTCGACGAACAGGGCCGCAAAATGTCGAAATCGCTCGGCAACGTCGTGGCGCCGCAGGAAGTGGCGGAAAAATTCGGCGCCGACATCCTGCGCCTGTGGGTCGTCGCCTCGGACTATTCCGAGGATCTGCGCATCGGGCCCGAGATCGTCAAGCAACAGGCCGATACCTATCGCCGGTTGCGCAACACCTTGCGCTATCTGCTCGGCGCGGTCGCGGGCTTCTCCGAAGCCGAGCGCGTGCCGCATGCCGACATGCCCGAGCTCGAGCGCTGGATCCTGCACCGCCTGTGCGGACCTCGACCGCCAATTGCGCAAGGCGAGCGCCGATCTGGAATTCCACGGCTTCTACGCGGCGCTGCATAATTTCTGCGCCGTCGAGCTGTCGGCCTTCTATTTCGACGTGCGCAAGGATGCGCTGTATTGCGACAGCGCCGCGGATCCGCGCCGGCGCGCGGCGCGCACCGTGCTCGACCGGGTCTTTTCCTGCCTCACCGCCTGGCTCGCCCCGGTGCTGTGCTTCACGGCGGAAGAGGCCTGGCTCGCGCGCCATGGCGAGCAGCCGGCCGAAGTCGAGCCGAGCGTGCATTTGCGGCAGTTTCCCGATCTGCCGGCGGCGTGGCGCAACGACGCGCTCGCCGACAAATGGACGCGGCTGCGCGCGATCCGCCGGGCCGTGACCGGCGCGCTCGAAATCGAACGCGCCGAGAAGCGCATCGGCGCCAGTTTGGAAGCGGCGCCCATCGTGCATCTCGGCCCGGACGACCGCGCGCTTGTCGGCTCGGTCGATTTCGCCGAACTGTGCATCACCTCGGATATCGCGGTTTCGGCCGATCCGCCGCCCAGCGGCGCCTTCGCCCTCGCCGAAATCGCCGGCGTCGCCGTCGTCCCGAAACGGGCGGCGGGCACGAAATGCGCGCGTTGCTGGCAGGTCTTGCCCGAAGTCGGCGCCAGCCCGGCGCATCCCGACATTTGCGGGCGTTGCGACGACGCCGTGCGGCAAAGTGCGCGGGCCGCGTGACGGAATCCCAGCCGAATATGCCATTGGTGTTTCGTCGCGGCCTCCTTATCGCCACGATTGTCGTGCTTCTTGACTACGTAACCAAGCTGGCGGTTCTCGAATGGATCATGCGGCCGCCGACCTCGATCGAGATCCTGCCGTTTCTCGCGGTGGTCCTGGTCTACAATCGCGGCGTCAGCTTCGGCATCTTGAATATCGACGATCCGCTGATTCCGTGGCTTCTCGGCATGATATCGGTCGTTGTCATTTGCGGCCTGCTCTGGTGGCTGAAACGAGCCGCGAACCGGCTCGTCCTGATCGGCCTGGGCCTGGTGATCGGCGGCGCTCTCGGCAATTTGATCGACCGAATGCTTTACGGCGCGGTCGTCGATTTCATCTTGCTGCATGCGGGAACGTGGCAATGGCCGGCCTTCAACGTGGCCGACAGCGCCATCTCGATCGGGGTCGTCCTGCTGCTGTGGGATTCCTTGTTTGGCGGCAAGAAATCGGCTAAATAATTGTTAATTGGGAAGAAAGGCTGAATTATGCGTAATTTGGTTGGCTCGTTGATCATGTTCGGCATGGCCGCCGGTTTGGGCGGCTGCGGCGTGGTGCAGGATGTGCAGTCCGTCGCCCGCGAACTGAGCAAAGACGGCAAGACCGACGACGATATCGCCGCCGGCACGTCCTTAACGCTGCCGCCCGGCCATGGATTGCGGCCGCCTGCCACCGGATCGACCGCCGCTGGCAACGATTCCACGGCGCGCCGCACCCAAGTCATCTTGCGCACGAACGAGGAAATCCCGGCAACGGGGCCCGGCCGCGCCCGGCCCGGCGAACGCACCACCGGGCCTTCGGCCGGGGAGCGCGAACTCATGACCCGCTCGGGCGTGCGCTCGGACACGGCCAATGTCGTGCGCCGGACGGTCGATATCGAGGCCGGACGGCGCGCCGCCGGTGAGAAAAACTTTACCGATCGCGTGCTCAAATACGATCCCAATGCGAAGCCCGCCGCCGAAGACGGCACGCCGGCCCGCGACGCGACCGGCGATCGCCCGGTCATCAAGCGGAAGGGCGAGTTTTAAGCCTTCGACCCGGGGCCGGGCGGAATTGGCCGGCCGGATCGTATATAGACAAATCGTCGCTCCGTCTTGGCGGGTACCAGGGTGAGCGACGACATTCGTTGACATTGTTTGGGTATCGTCGAGCCGAGTGCGGGGAGCGCGTAACGCCGTCGCCCATTGTCGTTGAGTTAGCCTCGGAGGTTTCATTGCCCATCAAAGCCACTCGCCTTGTTCGCCGCCTTGCGGGCACGGTTCTGACGATCGCCGTTTGTACGGCAGCGCTTGGCACGGTCGCGACGATCGCCGCGCCTGCCGCGCTTGCGACCGAGAAGAGCGGCATCTTTTATCCCGAGACCTTCCGGCTGCCCAATGGCATGGACGTCGTCGTCATCACCAACAAGCGGGCGCCGGTGGTCCTGCACATGGTGTGGTACAAGGTCGGCGGCGCCGACGAGCCGGCGGGCAAGTCGGGCATCGCGCATTTCCTCGAACATCTGATGTTCAAGGGCACGCGGACGCTGAAGCCCGGGCAATTTTCGAAGATCGTGTCGGAAAACGGCGGCCAGGAAAACGCCATCACGTCGCACGATTTCACCGCCTATTTTCAGAGCGTGGCCAAGGACCGGCTCGAGACCGTGATGCGGATCGAGGCCGACCGCATGAGCAACCTCGTGCTCACCGACAAGGAGCTCGAGGCCGAGCGCCTCGTGGTGATCGAGGAGCGCCGCTCGCGCACCGAGAACCAGCCGCGCTCGCTGCTCTGGGAGCAGACCAATGCGGCGCTGCACATCCATCATCCCTACCGCATCCCGGTCATCGGCTGGGAGCACGAGATCAAGGGGCTGACGACCGCCGACGCGCTGGATTTCTACCAAAAATGGTATGCGCCCAATAACGCCATCCTCATCGTCGCCGGCGATGTGACGGCGGCCGAGGTCAAGACGCTGGCCGAGAAATACTACGGCGCGATCGCGGCGAAAACCCTGCCGCCGCGCGTGCGGCCGCAGGATCCGCCGCACCGTCACCCGCGCCGCGTCGTCTACAAGGATGCGCGCGTCGACCAGCCCTCATGGACGCGCAACTACATCGCGCCGAGCTACAATCGCGGCGAAAGCAAGCACGCCTATGCGCTGCAAGTGCTCAGCGAAATCATCGGCGGCGGCGGCACGAGCCGTTTCTATCAGGAACTCGTCGTCAAGCAGAAGGTCGCGACCAGCATCGCGACCTACTATTCGCCGGCGAGCTACGATCTCGCCAGTTTCGGCGTTTACGCCTCGCCCTATACCGGCATCGGCCTCGATCAGCTTGAGAAGGCGATCGAAGCCGAGGTCGCCAAGCTGATCGAGGGCGGCGTCACCGCCGACGAGGTCAACCGCGCCAAGCAGGTGATGACCGACCGGGCCGCCTTCGCGCGCGACAATCTGCGTTCCGGCGCGATGGCGTTCGGCACCGCGCTGACCGCGGGGCGCACCGTCGCCGACGTCGAGGCCTGGACCGATCGCATTTCGGCCGTGACGGCGGAAGACGTCATTGCCGCCGCGCGCTTTGTTCTCAAGGACACCGGATCGGTGACCGGCAATTTGATCGGCACCGGCGCGCGCGAACCCAAAAAACCCGCGGGCACGGCGCCGGGCGCCTTCCGGCCCGGCCGGCCGCCGAGCGACGACCAATAAACACCGCCGATTAGCGAGAACATGATGATGAAGCATTTTCGGTCCGTTGCCCTGGCCGCGCTGGCCTTGGCCTGGTTTTTTCCGGCGGCGCCCGCCTCGGCGATCGACGTTCAGGTCGTCAAGAGCCCGAAGGGCATCACGGCCTGGGTGGTCAACGAGGGCGCGGCGGCGGCCCCCGTCGTCTATATGAGCTTTTCCTTCCGCAACGGCGCGCTGCGCGACCCGGCGGACAAGGACGGCTTGGCCAACATGCTCACGTCGCTGCTCGACGAGGGCGCCGGCGATCTCGATTCGCTCGGCTTCCAGCGCCGCATGGAAGCGCTCGCCATGACTTTCGAGGTCAGCGCCGGCCGCGATACGATCTCCGCCTCGGTGCGCACATTGTCGCGCAACGCGCCCGAAGTGTTCCGCCTCGTCGGCACGGCTTTCACCAAGCCGCGCTTCGACGCCGAGCCCATGGAGCGGGTGCGCGAGCAAATTCAAACCCATCTGCGCCGCGAAATGCGCGATCCCAACACGATCGCGCACCGCAACCTGCAGCGCGCCATGTTTCCGAACCATCCCTATGGCCGCACGGTCGAAGGCACCGTCGAAAGCGTCGGCCGGGTCACCAAGGACGATCTGCACAAGTTCCATCGCGCCGCTTTCGCCAAGGACACGCTCGTCGTCGGCGTCGTCGGCAGTCTCACGCCGGCCGAGCTGGGACCGCTGCTCGATATGGCGTTCGGCGACCTGCCCGACAAAGCCGAGCCGCTGACGATTGCCGAAACAGCCCCGGTCACCGCGGGCGAGGTCGTCATTCACCGGCTGCAGGTGCCGCAGAGCGTCGTGACCTTCGGCCATGCCGGGTTGAAGCGCGACGACAAGGACTATTTCGCCGCGACCGTGATGAACCACATTCTCGGCGGCGGCAGCTTTTCTTCGCGCCTCTACAATGAAATCCGCGAAAAGCGCGGCCTCGCCTATTCGGTCTATACGTATCTCAATCCGCTCGAGAAAAGCTCGATGCTGATGGGCCAGGTTTCAACCGAAAACGGGCGCGTCAAAGACTCGATCGACATCATCCGCGCCGAATGGAAACGCCTGGCGGGCGGCGATTTGGGCGAGGCCGAAGTGGCCGCCGCCAAGACTTACATCACCGGCTCCTACCCCTTGCGCTTCGCATCGGCGAGCGCGATCGCGCGCATCCTGGTCAACACCCAGATCGACGGCATGTCGCCGGACTATTTCAAGCGGCGCAACGACTACGTCAATGCCGTGACGCTCGACGACGTGAAGCGCGTCGCCGCGCGCTTGTTGCGCGCCGACAAGTTGACCTTCATCGTCGTCGGCGACCCGGCCGGTTTTTGATCGGCCGCATTTTGGAATGACGCTCCCGTATCGGCACGACATCGCGCTTTGCCTGCGGCGGCCCGGCGCGGACGGCGCGCTCGACCAAACCGAACTTGCCGCGCAATCGGCGCTGGCGGCGGACGCGGTGGCGCGGCTGCGCGCGGACTATCGCGGCCGGACTTTGCCGCTGCTGCGCCTGCCCGAGCGGCGCGACGATCTCGCGGCGCTGCAACGCTGGGCCCGGCGCTTCCGCCGTTTCGAACGCACGCTCGTGCTCGGCATCGGCGGCTCGTCGCTGGGCGGGCAAGCGCTGACCGCGTTGTCGGTGGCGGCGCCGCATCTGCCGCCTTCGGGCAAGCCCGGGGTCGTGTTTCTCGAAAATATCGATCCGCTGGCGTTCGAGCCTTGGCTGGCATTTGCGGCGCGCAACAAGGCCGGCTTCATCGTCGTTTCCAAATCGGGTTCGACGGCGGAAACCCTATCGCAGGCACTGACCGCGTGGCGCCGCATGGCTGCGGCACTGGGCGATAAAGCGGCCGCCGCGCGCTTTCTTGTCGTCACCGAGCCCCGCGACAATCCGCTGCGCCGCTGGGCGATGCGCCATGCGATCGCGACTCTCGACCACGATCCGGGCATCGGCGGGCGCTATTCGGCGCTGTCGCTGGTCGGCCTGCTGCCGGCGCTGATCGCGGGCCTGGACGTCGGCGCGCTGCGCGACGGCGCCCGCGCCGTGCTCAAGAACGTCCTCGCCGCCCGCGATCCGGCGAAGAGCCCGCCGGTTGTCGGCGCCGCGCTCAATCTCGCCTTGGCGCGCCGCGGCAAGACGATTCAAGTCGTGTTCCCCTATGCCCAAGCCTTGCGGCCTTTCGCCCTGTGGCACGCGCAGCTTTGGGCCGAAAGCCTGGGCAAGCGCGGGCACGGCACCACGCCCGTGGCCGCCCTCGGCCCGGTCGATCAGCACAGCCAGTTGCAGCTTTGGCTCGACGGGCCGCAGGACAAATTGTTCACGCTCATCTGTCTCGAGCGCGCCGGAACCGGCCCGTCCCATGCCGGCGCCGCCGAGGACGAAGCTCTCGCCTATCTCGGCAATCGCCGCATGGGCGACCTGCTCGCCGCCGAGCAGCGCGCGACCGAGATGACGCTGGCGAAGCGCGGCTGCCCGGTGCGCGTGTTCCGCCTGGCCAAGCTCGACGAGCGCGCCTTGGGCGCGCTGATGATGCACTTCATGCTCGAAACGATCCTCGCCGGCCATATGCTCGGCATCGATCCCTTCGATCAGCCGGCTGTGGAAGACGGCAAGCGTCTCGCGCGGCACTATCTTTCGAAGATGGGGCGGCGCGCGTAGAATAGCGCATGGCGATCCGCCTCCTGCCGCCCAATCTGGTCAATCGCATCGCCGCCGGCGAGGTCATCGAGCGCCCCGCCGCCGCGGTCAAGGAATTGGCCGAGAACGCGATCGACGCCGGCGCCACGCGCATCGACGTGGTGCTGCGCCAGGGCGGCCGCGCGCTCATCGCCGTGTCCGACGACGGGCACGGCATGGGACGCGACGATCTCGCCCTCGCCGTCGAGCGCCACGCCACGTCGAAACTGCCGGGCGACGATTTGCTCGATCTGCGCTGGCTCGGCTTTCGCGGCGAAGCCTTGCCCTCGATCGGCGCGGTCAGCCGGCTTTCCATCGTGAGCCGCATGCGCGGCGCGGACGCGGCCTGGCACATCGCGGTCGAGGGCGGCGACAAGCGCGCGCCGGTGCCGGCGGCCCATCCCGCGGGCACGCGCGTCGAGGTGCGCGATCTTTTCTTCGCGACTCCGGCGCGGCTGAAATTCCTCAAGGGCGAGCGCGCCGAGCTGTCGCATTGCGTCGATACGCTGGAGCGCCTCGCCATGGCGCATCCGGCGATCGGCTTCACGTTGAAGGGCGACGGCGAGCGCGCGCTGGTGGCGCTGCCCGCCGCGTCCGGCGCGGTGCCGGCGGCGCGGCTGGCGCGGCTGCAGGCCATTCTCGGCCGCGATTTCGCCGACAACGCCCTGCCCGTCGCCGCCGAGCGCGAAGGCCTGCGCCTGAGCGGCTATACCGGCGTGCCGACCTATCACCGCGCCACGTCGCAGCATCAATATCTCTTCGTCAACGGCCGCGCCGTGCGCGACAAGCTGCTCTACGGCGCGGTGCGCGGCGCTTATCAGGATTTCCTCGCCCGCGACCGCCATCCGGTCGTGGCGCTGTTCCTCGACCTGCCGCCGGCCGAGGTCGACGTCAACGTCCATCCAGCCAAGGCCGAGGTGCGGTTCCGCGACGCCGGCTTGGTGCGCGGCCTCATCGTCGGCGCGCTCAAGCACGCGCTGGCCGAGGCCGGCCATCGCGCCTCGACCACGGTCGGCGCCGCCGCGCTCGGCGCCTTCCGCCCGCAATCGGGATCGGGCTACGCGCCCTATCGGCCCACGGGCGGGGTCGCCGAAAGCGCCGCCGCCTATTTCGCGCCGGCGCGCGACGAAGCGGCTTTGCCCGGCCTCGAAGCGCGGTCCGCGCCGCCCGCCGGCCGACCGAACGCGCGGACGATAAATTTCCGCTCGGCGTCGCGCGCGCGCAATTGCACGAGACCTATGTCGTGGCGCAGACCGACGACGGCATGGTCATCGTCGATCAGCACGCGGCGCATGAGCGGCTGGTCTATGAGCGCATGAAGGCCCTGCTCGACAATGGCGCGGTGCCGCGCCAGGGCCTGCTGCTGCCCGAAGTGGTCGAACTCGATCCGGCCGCCGCCGAGCGTCTCGCCGCCCGCGCCGAGGAACTCGCCGAGCTTGGCTTGGCGCTCGAAGCCTTCGGCCCCGGCGCCGTAGTCGTGCGCGCGGTGCCGGCGCTGCTCGGCCAGACCGACATCGCCGGCCTGGTGCGCGATCTGGCCGACGAGCTCGCCGAGCTCGGCGACGCGCCCGCCTTGAAGGAAAAGCTCGAAGCCGTGTGCGGCGCCATGGCGTGCCACGGCTCGATCCGCGCCGGGCGGCGCCTGTCCGCCGACGAAATGAACGCGCTGCTGCGCCAGATGGAAGCGACGCCGCATTCCGGCCAATGCAATCACGGCCGCCCGACCTATGTCGAACTCAAGCTCGCCGACATCGAGCGCCTGTTCGGCCGGCGCTGAGCGCGAACAGGCCGCGCGCGGAGCCCCCGCTGCAACACGAGGATCGCCATGGCAACGGACGAGGAAGCGACAGGTGTCTTTGACCCGGAGGACGACGCCCGAAGCCGCCGAATATTGTTCGACGATCTCCGGGCAAAATGGCTGGACGGCTTCGAGGCCCCCGCGGATGACCCGCGCGGCTACGTCGAACATCATTTGCAGCGCGCGCTCCCCCGGGGATGGGTCGTGAATTTTCGCATTGCCCGCTGCGCCCAGCACTTGCCCCAATCCGAGCTGACGTTGCTGCACCACGAATGGAAAATCTTCCGCGACCGCAATTCGCCGGAGACCGAGCTCGACTATTACATTGCCCACCTCGATTCGAATAACGAGCTTGTCTTGGTTTACGGCAACACCGACGCTGGAATCATGGGGCCCGATACATTTTGGCAAAGAGCGATGTGCGTACCCTTGGCGAATCTCGGCCTGGTATTGCCCTTCGTGTTCGCGCGACCGCACGAGTTCCCGCCCAATCGCTTCGGCGTCACGTGAGCTGCGCCGGGCGGCGCCTGTCCGCCGACGAGATGAACGCGCTGCTGCGCCAGATGGAAGCGACGCCGCATTCCGGCCAATGCAATCACGGCCGCCCGACCTTTGTCGAACTCAAGCTCGCCGACATCGAGCGCCTGTTCGGCCGGCGCTGAGCGCGCATCGAGCGGCGCCCAATTTCCGCCACTCTGCGCGCGTAAGAGGCGATCATGTCGTCTTGCTTGTCGCGTCGCGAATTGGGCCGCCGCCTCGCCGCATCGGCTGCGATCGGGATTGTATGCGCCAACAAGGTTCACGCGGCATCATCGAGCTACTCCGGTCCGAACGTCATCATCGTCCGCTTCGGCGGCGGCGTGCGGCGGCGCGAAACGATCGATCCGAACCGCACCTATAGCCCCTTCCTGGTGCATGAGCTGATCCCGCGCGGTACTTTGTTCCGCGACATGCGGATCGCCGAGGGCGACGGGATTGCGACGAGCCACGGCCACGGCACGCTTTACATATTGACCGGCGGCTACGACCGCTATGTCGATCAGGACAAGATCGGCGGCGACCGCTTCGAGCCCAAAGCGCCGACGCTGTTCGAGTATCTCCGGCGTGCCTTCGACGTGCCGGCGCATCAGGCGCTCATCGTCAATGGCGAGGACCGGATCGACGAAGAATTTTACACCTTCAGCACGAATCACATGTTCGGCGTCCGCTACCGTTCGACCGTTCTGAGCCTCTATCGATACAAGCTTTGGCTACTTCGGCAGCGGCTCGGCGAAGGCGGCTTGCCGGAACCCGAAGTCTTTCGCCTGACGGCGCAGCTTCGGCGCCTCGCCGCCGCCGCGGGGCGGAGCGAGATCGGCGACAACGACCCGGCCCTGGCGCGCTTCTGGTCGGGCTGGCGCGACCGCTATGGCGACAGCGGTTTGGTCAATCCGCGCGGCGACCGGCTGCTTACGGCGCTCGCCTTGCGCGCCATGTCCATGCTCCGGCCGAAGCTCATGATGGTGAATTATCAAGAACTCCGATTACGTGCACTGGGGCAACGCGGTCCATTACACCCGCGCCATCGCAATCATCGACGACGGACTGCGCGACATCGCCAACGCCATTGCCTTGGATCCGGCCTATCGCGACAACACGGTCCTGGTCGTGGTGCCCGATTGCGGACGCGACGACAATCGGCTCATGTCGGTCCCGTTCCAGCATCATTTCGGCTCGGCTTCGGCGCGGGAAATTTGGGCTTTGTTCCTCGGCCCGGCGATCAGCCGCGGCGCTGTGATCGAGCGGGTCGTGGATCAAACCAGCGTCGCGCCAACCATCGGCCGGATCATGAACATGCCCGTGACCGAAGCGACCGGCCCGGTGCTGGCCGAAGCGCTTCGCTGAGCCGGCCGTGTTTCGCGTCGCCGCCTGGATCGCGCGCATCGGGTTCGGCGGATTGTTGTGCCTCACCCCCGTCACCGCGATTCTGGCGCTTGGCTGGACCTACCGACTGATGCAGCGCCGCATCGAACGGCGCTGGCAGGGCAAAGACGGCCATCCGGCGCCGCAAGGTCCATCCCGCTCGTTCCTTGGCGCCGCCGCGCACGGGGTGTGGCAGACAATGCGCATGGGCGGCCTCGGGCTCATCGGTCCGTTTTTGCTGACCTCGCCGGCCGGCGTGTTGTGGATTTTCTCGTGGTGGGCGGGCTGGAACAATTCGTTCAACAAGGGCTACGAGCAAGCCTGGGTCGGCCCGGTGAGCGGACTTCTCGGCGTCGGTTTTTGGATCGCCGCGATGATGGCGTTGCCGCTCGCCCAAGCGCGATTCGCGGCGACCGGCCGCCTTGCCAGCGTCTTCGAGCTGCGTGTCATCAGCCGCCTCTGGCGGCAGCGGCCATGGGCCTCCGCCGCCGTGTCGATGGCATTCGTCGCGGCATCCGGCTTGTTCGTCGTGAGTCGCTTCAGCCCCCTGGTGCTCCAAGCCGTTATCCCGAATTTCAATTCGCTGCCGGAGAATAATTTCGGCGTCATCGCGCGATTGTTCTATTTTGTCGTCGCGCTGATTTACTTTGCCGCATTCGTTGCGCTTCATCTCTTGAGCGCCCGGCTCTATGCCGGCGCCATGGTTGTTGCGGTCCAGCGTGGCGAGATCGCGCTCGAGCGCCTGTGCCGCCGCGAACGAATCAGCGCCCAACGCCTCCGAACGACGATGCCGCAACACGGCGGCGCGCCGCGGCGGACCGCGTCCCGATGGCTTCGTCGCGTCAATTTCTCGCTCGCCGGGATCGCCGGCGCAGCGGCCTGGCTGCTCGTCGCCGTGATGCTCTTCATCGCGCAATTTTGGAATCATGCCTGGCCGTTGTGGCTGTTGCATCCGCTGGTGCTGCTGCCTTGGGTGCCGTGATTCACGATCCGAGTCACTGCTTATGCGGAATTCGGTCGATTGCGTCGGTACGAATTGTTGGAAGGCTCCATCGCCATTTTTTTCGTAGGGGCGGGTCTCCGTCCGACGCAACGACACCAAATACCAAAGCGATCATCCGAATTCCGCCTCACGCCGCGCGGCGCAGCAGCGCGATCGCGGCTTTGCCGTAGCGGCGTTCGTCGAGGATGGCGAATCCGGCGGGCGGCGAAAATGCGCCAGCCTTCGCCGCGTGCTCGATGCTGCAAATCGCGCCGTCCGCGATCCAGCCGCGCGCGGCGAGCGCGCCGAGTGCGGTGGCGGCGACGCCGTCCTCATAGGGCGGATCGAGAAAGGCCAGCGTCGCCGGCGGCGCCTCGCGGGCGCGTTGCGGCGGATCGGCGGCATCGGCGGCGAACACCGTGCAATCCGCCTCCGCCTTGAGCAGCGCGATATTGCGCCGCGTGGTCTCGATCGCGACGCGTTGATTGTCGATGAAATAGACGCGCGCGGCGCCGCGCGACAGCGCTTCCAGGCCGAGCGCGCCGGTGCCGCAAAAGGCATCGAGCACGACGGCGCCGGCAAGGATCGAGCCGCCGCCGGCGCCGAAGCCGCCATGGACCAGCACGTTGAACAGGGCTTCGCGGGCGCGGTCGCCGGTCGGCCGGATCGCCAGGCCCGGCGGCGCGGCGAGCACCCGCCCTTTATGTCGGCCGCCGATGATGCGCATCGTTGCCAGCCTTGGCGCCGCCAGCCGTGGCGCGCTTCATCGCCGGGCGCGGCACCGCGCCGCCGATATGCTCGCGCAAAATCTTGCCCGGTACTTCCGAAACTTCGCCGCGCCCGATGTCGCCGAGGTGGAACGGGCCGTAGCTGACGCGGATCAGGCGCGTCACCGTCCAGCCGAAATGCTCGACGATGCGGCGGATTTCGCGGTTCTTGCCCTCGGTCAGCGCCATCGCGACCCAGGCGTTGCTATGATCGCCCTGCTGGCGCTCGAGCCGCGCCTCGATCGCGCCATAGGCGACGCCGTCGATCGTGATGCCGTGCTTGAGCGAGGCGAGGTGCTGCACGTCGATGATGCCGTGCACGCGCGCGCGATAGCGCCGGACCCAGCCGGTCGCCGGCAATTCCAGATGCCGCGCCAGCTCGCCATCGTTGGTGAGCAGCAGCAAGCCCTCGGAATTGAGATCGAGCCGGCCGATCGAGATCACGCGCGGCAGCGTCTTGGGCAGGCTGGCGAAAATCGTCGGCCGGCCTTGCGGATCGCGATGCGTCGTCACCAGCCCGCGCGGCTTGTGATAGAGCCAGAGGCGCGTCGGCTCGGGTGCGCCGACCGGCTTGCCATCGACCGCGATCCGGCTCGCCGCGGTGACGACGAAGGCCGGCGTCGTCAGCGTGACGCCGTCGACGACGACGCGGCCCGCGGCGATCCAGCGCTCGGCCTCGCGGCGCGAACACAGGCCGGCGCGCGCCATGCGCTTGGCGATCCGCTCCGGAGGAGCGGCCCTCTCCGGAGGAGCGGCCCTCTCCGAAGTAGAGGCGCTTTCCGCGGGCAAGGCTTTCGCGCGCCGGCGCCGGCTTGGCGCTTCGCCTGTTCATGGCCGTTCGGCGGCGGCGGCGATGAAGGCGGTGAAAATCTTGCGGTCGCCCTCGTTGATGTGGAATTCCGGATGCCACTGCACGCCGAGGCAGAAGCGATAGCGCGGCGCCTCGATGCCTTCGATCACGCCATCGGGCGCCACGGCATCGACGACGACGCCGGCGGGCACGTCTTTCGCCGCCTGGTGATGCGCGCTGTTCACCGCCAGCCTCTCGGCGGCGACGATGCGATGCAGCAGCGTGCCGCGCGTCACCGCGATGTCGTGCCCGGCTTGATCGCGCGGATTGGGCTGCTCGTGGGCCAAGGCGCCGCTGACAGCATCGGGGATATGCTGGATCAGCGTGCCGCCGAGCACGACATGGAGCAATTGCTGGCCGCCGCAAATCCCGAGCACCGGCAGATTGCGCGCCAGCGCGCCCTTGGTCACGGCCCACTCGAATGCCGTGCGCCGGTCCTTGGTCTTGACCGTGGGATGCTTGCCGGCATCGCCGTAGAAGGACGGATCGACATCGAAAGCGCCGCCGGTGACGATGAGGCCGTCGATGCGGTCGAGATAGGCCTCGGCCATGTCGGGCTCGTGCGGCAGCGCAAAGGGCAGGCCGCCCGCCGCCGCCGCCGCACCGAAATAGTTTTCGCGCAGCGCATACCAGGGAAACTTCGAGTAGCCGCCGGGCTGCTCCGCGTCGAGAGTTATACCGATAATCGGCCGGGCCATGACGGACTCACAATTGCGGGATCGCCGCGCGGAAGATAGGGTGCCCGCCGATGAAATCAATGACGCATTGAAAAAGCCTTGGCGCGCGGGCGAGCCGGACACATGAAGTGAATTCGAATCCAGCCGATGACAAGGCGTCGCCGATGGCGCTGGCGATCGCCGAGGCGCAAGCGGCGGCCGCGCTCGCCGAGGTGCCGGTGGGCGCCGTCGTGATCGAGGCGGCGAGCGGCGCCGTTCTGGCCCGCGCCGGCAATCGCGTCGAAAGCCAGAGCGATCCCACGGCGCACGCCGAAATCCTGGCGCTGCGCCTGGCGGCGGCGAAACGCGGCACGCCGCGCCTCGCCGATTGCGATCTCTATGTCACGCTCGAACCCTGCGCCATGTGCGCGGCGGCGATCAGCTTCGCGCGCATCCGCCGGCTCTATTACGGCGCCGCCGACCCCAAGGGCGGCGCGGTCGAGCACGGGCCGCGATTTTTCGGCCAAGCCACCTGCCACCACGCGCCGGAACTCTATGGCGGGATCGGCGAACGCGAAGCCGCTGCCTTGCTCAAATCGTTCTTTCAGGCGCGGCGATGAGCGACATCGACGCCGCCGCGCACGTCGCCGGCTTCTACGACACTCACCCGATCTCGGCGGCGCAAATTCTCGACAAGTTGAGGGTGCTGCGCGGCAATCTCGACGATCTCAAGCCCGAGGACTTGCTCGCCCACGACCAGGATCACTATGGCGGCCTCGCCGCCAACGACGCGCTGGCCGACGCCGCCGGCATCGGCGCCGACAGCCTGGTGCTCGATTTGTGCAGCGGCCTGGGCGGCCCGGCGCGCTATCAATCGGTCAAGCGCAAATGCCGCGTCGTCGGGCTCGACTTCAACGAGAGCCGGGTGCGCGGTGCGGTGGATTTGACGCGCCGCGTCGGCCTTGCCAAGCGCGTGCGCTTCGTGCGCGGCTCGGCCGAGGCGCTGCCCTTCCCCGCCGCCAGCTTCGACGCCGTTCTCAGCCAGGAAGCGCTGCTGCATGTGCGCGACAAGGCGCGCGCCCTCGGCGAAGTTCAGCGCGTGCTGAAACCGGGCGGCAGCCTCGCCTTCACCGATTGGATCGCCGGCCCGGCGATGACCGAGGCCGATCGCGACCTGCTGTGGCGCGGCATCGCGGGGCAGACGATCCAAAGCGTCAATCAATATCTCGACCTGCTGCGCAAGGCGGGTTTTGCCGAGCTGCGCGTCGTCAACCTCTCGGCCATGTGGGTGCCGATCCTGCGCGAGCGCCTTGCCATGTACGAAGCGCTGCGCGAGGACGCCAAGCAGCGCGAGGGCCGCGACGTGCACGCCGAGTATTGCGCGTTCTACGCAAGCTTCGTCGGCCTTGTTGAAAGCGGCGCGCTCGGCGGCGGCCGCTTTGCCGGCCACAAGCCGCTGACGGCTTGAGGCGCGCCGGCCTGCCCTTGACAGTACGAAGCCGCGTCGCGATATTCCCGGCGCTCGCGGGACCGGCGTTGATTCCGGTCCTTTTGCTTTGACCGGGGCCGTAGCTCAGCTGGGAGAGCGCCGCGTTCGCAATGCGGAGGTCAGGGGTTCGATCCCCCTCGGCTCCACCAAAGATTTCAAAGACTTAGGTTGATTTTCAAGCAAATGGGGTCCGATTGGGGACCGGGATCAAAATGAAGTTCAAGTTCACAGACCATTTCTGGGAGACGCGGACGAAGCCCCTCCACGAGATCACGGCCGACCAGACCGTCTCGATCGTGCAGACAGCGTCAGCGGCGTTCGTCCAGCCTCATCGACGCGGGCGGTACATTTTTCAGAAGCGGATGCTGGGCCACGAAGCGCCAGCAAGAGTCGTAGCGAGCGCGACCACATCTGACGACACGCCGGACCTGACAATCATCCCGTCCTACTTCGTTTCGCGCTAACGCCGCTTCGTCGAGCCCATCGACCGGCTGAAAGATCAAGCGTGCGCCGGTCTTGACGATGTGAGCGGCGGTCGTTGGCGAGCGGATCAGCTTCGATCGCGATGAGACTCAGACGCTCGGCCGCGCGGCAAGCGCTGAGTGTGACCGGCTTCACAGCATCCTGCTTGCCGACTGTGTTATAGGGGACAGGACGCTAGAGAAATTCCCGAACGCGGATACGCGCCGATCGCGCCCCGTCAAGCGTATGGGCCACAGACAAGGAGATCGTCATGAAGAAGTTCTTGTTCGCCTCTTTCCTCGCGGCGGCGGTGCTGCCGGCGGCGGCGCTTGAAGCTTCGGCCGCCGACGTGGTGAAGCGCATTCAATACCGGACCTACACGCTGCGCTGCTCGGTCCTGCATAGTGGCGGGCAGACCCACTTCCTTGTGCAGAATCACGCGGTTTCGAGCATTCCGAAAGGCCACAAGATCGAGGTGAGCTATCGCACTATCCGCGGCATGTTTCGCCCGCCACAATCGACTACAGTCGTCGCCCATGCCGATGTGCGCCGCGGCCGCGGCATCGTGTTCGCCGGAGTTAGCGGCGCCCGCAGGTGCAGCGCCTCGGTAAAGATGCACCCAATTGCCGCGGTCCTCTAAGCCTTGCGCACCGGCGGTGCCGCGCGGCGCCGCGTGCGCAGCCCAGACCCCGGCGCGGCGGCCGGAGTGACTGCGGTCGATCAGGGGAAATCAATCGCAAATTGAGTTGTCGGCCCGGCGAAGGCCGGGGACCGGATGCCGCGCATACCGATCCGCCGTTCGCTCGATCCCGCTGCAATCGTCCGAATTTCCGATCACGAGAACCAACCGAACCGTTTGCGCTCAAGGGCGCGCACCGCCGTCGCCGGCATCCGCCGCAACGCGCGCGCCGAGCGCGATCAGGGTTGCGTCGCTGAATTTGGGGCCGGCGATTTGCAGGCCGACGGGCAGGCCGCGGTCGCTGCGGCCGCAATCGGCGCTGACCGCCGGCATGTGGACGAGATTGAAGGGGCAAGCGAAAGCGAGAAGATTGCGGCCGGCCTCGGAGTCGAACTCGGCATCGGGATAGAACAGATCGAGCGGCGGCGCCTCGATCGGCGCTGCGGGCGAGACGATGGCGTCGAAGCGCCGGAACAGGGCGAGCAGCGCGTCGCCGAGCTTGTTGCGCCCGTCGAACATGCGCTGCGCGTCGTCGATGCCGATGCGCTCGGCGAAATCGAGCACGCTGTGCACGGCGCGCGGAAAACGCGCCAAGGCGGCGGGATCGGTGGCGCGGCGCATCGCGGCGAGACGCATGGCCGCCTGGATCATGTAAATTTCGAAAGCGTCGAACCCGACCGCGCCGATCTCCTCGACCGCGCAGCCGGCGGCGGCCAATTGCGCGACGCCGCGCTCGACGGCGCGCGCGACATCGGGCGCCACTTTGGCGAAGCCGAAATCGCGGCTATAGGCGATGCGCAGGCCGTGCACGGGCCGCGCGGCGGCGGCGCGATAATCGGCGTCGTCGCGCGGCAGTTCCTGCCAGTCGCGGCCGTCGGGCCGGGCGATGACGTTCATCAGAAGGCCGGCATCGGCCGCGCTGCGCGCCATCGGGCCGGCCACGGTGCGATCGGTCTGCCCCGGCCAATAGGGCACGCGGCCCAAGGTCGGCTTCAGCCCGAACAAGCCGGTGAACGCGGCCGGCAAGCGGATCGAGCCGCCGCCGTCGGTGCCGATGGCGAGCGTGCACAAGCCGGCGGCCAGCGCCGCCGCGGCGCCGCCGCTGCTGCCGCCCGGGCTGCGCGAAACATCCCACGGATTGAGCGTGGCGCCGAAGGCGACGCTGGTCGTGACCGGGATGACGCTCAACTCGGGCATCGTCGTTTTGCCGAGAATGACCGCGCCGCTTTCGCGCAGGCGCGCGGCCACCGGCGCATCGAAATCCGACGGCGTCAGCGCGTTCAGGAACGAGCCGCGCGGATTGGCGAGGCCCTTGGTTTGCAAATGATCCTTGATCGAAACCGGAATGCCATCGAGCGGGCCCGCCGGCGCGGACTTCATCCAGCGCGCTTCGGCGGCTTTCGCGGCGGCGCGCGCGCCGGCCTCATCGACCTGAAAATACGCGTTGATCGCCGGATTGACCGCCGCAATGCGCGCCAGCACGCGTTCGGTCACCTCGACCGGCGACAGCGCGCGCGTGCGGTAGGCATTGGCGAGTTCGGTTGCCGGCATGAAGCAGACCGCGTCGTCCGCCGCTTGAGGTTGCGTCAGCAGCATCGCGTCAATGCCCGAGATAGGTTGCAACGATCGACTCATCGGCGAGCAGCGCCTTGGCCGCGCCCTCGCGCACGATTTCGCCGGTAATCAGCACGTAGCCGCGATCGGCGATCTTGAGCGCCATGGCGGCGTTTTGCTCGGCCAGGAAAATCGTGGTGCCGCGGCCGCGCAGCGAGGCGATGGCGCGGAAAATCGCGGCCACGACCAGCGGCGCCAGGCCCATCGAGGGCTCGTCGAGCAGCAGCAGGCGCGGCTGCGCCATCAGCGCGCGCCCGATCGCGAGCATCTGCTGTTCGCCGCCGGACAGCGTGCCGGCAAGCTGGTCGCGGCGCGCGGCGAGCACCGGAAACAAGGTCAAGATTTCGTCGAGCGCGCGCCGCGTCTCGGCCTTGGCGCCGGCGCGCAGGCGGACATAGGCGCCGATTTCGAGATTTTCGCCGACGGTGAGCGGCGCGAAAATGCGGCGGCCCTCGGGCACCAGCGCCAAGCCGCGCTCGACGATGCGATCCGGCCGCCGCCCGCCGATCGCGGCACCGTCGAGACTGACCGTGCCCTCCCACGGCGCCAAAACGCCGGCCAGCGTGCGCATCAGCGTCGTCTTGCCGGCGCCGTTCGGGCCGATCAGGCACACGATCTCGCCGGCGCCGACCCGCAGCGACACCCGGTTGAGGACCCGGATGCGACCGTAACCCGAAACCAGCGCGCCGACCTCAAGCATGGCCGTCGTCGCGCCCGAGATAGGCCTCGATCACCGCCGGTTCGGCGCGGATCGCGGCGGCGGAACCTTCGGCAATGCGCCGGCCGAAATTGAGCACGAGAATGTCGTGGCTGATCGCCATCACCAGGCGCATGTTGTGCTCGACCAGAACCACGGTCACGCCTTGCGCGTTGATGTCGCGAATGACGCCCGCGATGCGCCCGGTTTCGGCATGGGCCAGGCCGGCCGCGGGCTCGTCGAGCAGCAGCAATTTGGGCTCGCTGGCCAGCGCGCGCGCCAGTTCGAGCAATTTGAGTTCGCCGAAGCTCAGATCGGTCGCCGGCGTTTCGGCGCGGCGTTCGAGCCCGACCGAGGTCAGCGCCCGGATTGCCGCCGCGCGCGCCGCTTCGCTTTCGCGGCGCGAGGCCGGCGTCCGCAGCAGGCCCGCGACGTAGCCCGCGCGCGAGCGCACATGGCGCCCGACCATGACGTTTTCGAGCGCCGTCATGCGGCCGAAGATTTGGAGATTTTGAAAGGTGCGCGCCATGCCGTGGCGGACGCGGGCATGGGCCGGCATCGCTTCGATGCGCCTGCCGGCGAAGCCGATCTCGCCGAAATCGGGCGCGATGAAGCCCGACAGCAGGTTGAGCAGCGTCGTCTTGCCGGCGCCGTTCGGGCCGATCACCGCCTTGATGGCGCCCGCCGCCACCGCGAAGCTCAAATCCTGCACGGCGGCGAGGCCGGCGAAGCGGCGCGTCATGCCGCGCACGTCGAGCAGCGGCGCCGTCATCGCGCCGGATCGCGGCGAAACAGCCGGTCGAGCCGCGCCACGGCGCCGCTCAATCCGGCCGGGAAAAACAGCAGCACCAGCACCAGGCTGATGCCGTAGACGAGAGTTTCGAAATCCGAGAAGGCGCGCAGCGCCTCGGGCAGCACGACGTGGACCAGCGCGCCCAGGAACGGCCCCCAATAGGTGCCGGTGCCGCCCAGCGCCACGACGACGAGCAGCATGACCGAAGCGACGAAATCGAAATTCTCGGGCGAGGCGAAATTGTTGAGGTGAACGAATAGAAAGCCGGCGATGCCCGCCATCATCGCGCTGATGACGAAGACGCCGAGCTTGACCGCGTGCACGTCGATGCCGTTGGCGCTGGCCGCGAGCTCGCTGGACGACAGCGCCCGCAGCGCGCGGCCCATGCGCGAATCCACCAGATTGAGGACCAGCAGCATCATGAGGCCGACGACGAACCAGGCGAAATAATAAAACCGCAGGTCGGCGCCGATCTCGCGGCCGAAGATCGACAGCGACGGCACGCCGACCAGGCCGTTGGGTCCGCCGGTCAGGCCGCGCAGCTCGACGAAGAGCACGGACATGATGACGTTGAAGCCGAGCGTCGCCATCGCGAGATAGTGGCCGCGCAGCTTCAGGCTCGGCCAGCCGATCAGGAACGCCGCCAGCCCGGTCAAGCCGATCGAGGCGAACAGGCCGAGCCAGGGCGAGACGGCGAATTTCGCCGACAGCACGCCGCTGGCATAGGCGCCGAGACCGTAGAACGCGGCATGGCTCAGCGATATTTGGCCGGCATAGCCCATCAGCAGATTGAGGCTGGCCGCCAAGATCAGGCTGATGAACCACGCGATGCCGAGATTGAGAATGAAATTGTTGGGCGCCGCCAACGGGAACAGCAGCAGCAAAGTCCAGACGATCGCGAAGATGCGGTAGTCGCGGTGCTGTGCGCGGGCTTCCATCCGGCGCCCCTCACGCCCGCTCGGTCGAGGCGCGGCCGAGCAGGCCCGCGGGCCGGACGAACAGCACGGCGAGCAGCACGACAAAGGCGACGGCGTCCTTGAACTGCGACGACAGCAGGCCGGCCGAGAGCGATTCGAGCAGGCCGAGCACCAGCCCGCCGAGGAGCGCGCCGTGCAGATTGCCGAGCCCGCCCAGCATCGCCGCGCTGAAGCCCTTGAAGCCCAGCATCAGCCCGGCATTGACCGAGGTCAGCGTGAGCGGCGTGATGATCAAACCGGCAACGGCGCCGATCGCCGCCGCGATGACGAAGGACCACATCGCCATGCGGTCGACATTGATGCCGACCAGGCCCGCCGCCTCGCGGTCCGCCGCGGCGGCGCGCATGGCGCGGCCGAGCAGGCTGCGCTGGAAAAACACATGCGTGCCGATCATGACGGCCACGGTGATGCCGAACACCCAAAGCGCCTGCGGCGGCATGCTGACGCCGGCAAAGCCGATATTCTCGCTGCCGGTGAAGCTCGGCAGCCCGGCCGGCGCCTTGCCGAGGGTGAGCATGACGGCGGCCCGGGTCGTGATCGCGACCGCGATCGTGATCAGCGTCAGCAGCATCGGCGTCGGCGCGCGCAACGGGTGGATTGCCAGGCGTTCCGAGACCAGGCCGAGCAGCGCCACGATCGCCGTCGCCACCGGCACCAGCAGCAACGGCGCCAGGCCGAAGCTGACATGCAGGAAGGCGCCGATCATGCCGCCCGCCATCACCCACTCGCCCTGGGCGAAATTGATCGCGTCGGTGCTCTTGAAAATCACCGTGAAGCCGAGGGCGACGAGCGCGTAGATGCTGCCTGTCACCAGGCCGGCGAACACGAGCTGGAGAATCTGGCTCCCGTCCATCGCCCGGCGTCAAACGTCGCCGAGGCGCGGATGCTCGAACCGGCGCAAGGCGATGCCGATACCGGCGAAGGTGGCGCGCGCTTCGGCGAACCACTGTTTCAGCACCGCGCCCTCTTCCGCCGCGCTGGACGCGCCGAGGCCGGCCCCGCGCGTGACTTCGTCGGCGGCGACAACGTCCGCGGCGGCGTCGCCCGGCGCGAGCCAGGCGCAGTGGTAGCCGTTAAGCTCGAGATCGCCGATGACGTGCTCGATTTCCGCGGTGATTTCGGCGCGCATCGCCTCGGACCATGTCGGCGCGCGTTCGGCGAGATAGCCCCAGCCGAAGGCGACGTGGCGCTCCTTGTCCTGGACCAGGCGCTTCAGGATGGCGGCGGCGACCGGATCGCGCGCGTGCCGGAGATGGCTGCGATACAGCTCGAGATCGATGCCATCCTGCACCGCGGCATGGGCCGCGACATAGGCATCGACCGAAACGCCCGAATCGAACGCCTTGCGGTGAAACCCCTGGTTGAACAGCTCGGCATAGTCGGCGTTGCGCGGCTCCGGCATGTAGCCGCCCGCGAGATCGGCGAAGCGCCAGCAGCATTCGACGTGCCACGCTTCCTCGGTGCCGCGCACGCTCAGGAACATCTTGGGATCGCTCTCGCCGTTGTGTTCGAGGCAGATGCGAATCAGGATCGCCGGCGTTTCGGGCATGCCGCCATATTCGGTCCAAGCGCGCCGGCTCCAGCTCAGGCGCGCGGCTTCGAGCTGGGCCGCGCCGTAGCGCGCCGGCGTCGAAGGATTTCCACGGAATATGCCGCTCCGGATCCCAGCGCCCTTTTTTCGCGGCCTCGTAGAGCGCGCGGATGCTGATGAGCTTGGGCTCGAGATGGAGCGGAAAGCGGCGCTCGACCAGCGGCGGGCTGCGGCGCCGCTGCAGGCGCGCGGCGGTCGCGGAAACCATCAAAACGATCCGAGCTTGGGGTGGAAGAACGGCTTGAGCGTGAAGCCCCAAGGTTCCATCTGCCGGCGGATGCGCTGTACCGAGGCGACGAAGACGGGGGCCTCCAATTCCTCGGTCGTGGCGCCGAGCCCGGCCTCGTGCGTCAGCCGGTCGGCCTCGACCTCGGCGCGCGACGCCGGACTGTCCGGTGCCAGCCAGGAACTGTGATAGCCGTTGAGCTCGACCTTGGCGATCATGGTGACCACGGCGTCTTCGACGATGGCGAGCTGCGCCTTCGACAGTTCGGGCGCGCGGCGCTCCATATAGGCCCAGCCGAAGGCGCAATGCCGCACTTCGTCGCGCATGATCAGGCGCAGGACTTTTTTGGCGACCGGATCGGGCGTGATGTCGATCAGATGCGCGAACACGTCGAAGGCGATTTCCTCGGCGGCGCAGACCAGGCTGGCGACGATGGCTTCGAGCGTGATCGCCGGATCGAGCGCCATCTTGCGCACGCCGTGCGTCGACACCGAGCCCTGGAACGCCGACTGCACCGGCTCCTTGATGTAGCCGCCGAGCTTTTCCGCCATCAGGTAGCAGGCTTCGGCGTGGCGCGATTCCTCCTGCGTCCGGATGGTGAAGAAAAACCGCATGTCCGGCGGATGGCGTTCCTGGCAGAAGCGGATTTGCAGCGCCGGGCTTTCCGAAATGGCGCCGTATTCGCCCCAGGCGCGGCGGCTCCAATAGAGCCGCGCGGCCCGGAGCTGTTCGGGCGTGCGCGATGTCAGGTCCAGCGCGTCCCAATCGACCGCGGTCTGCGGGTCCCACTGATTCTTGACCGCGGAACGGTAGAGTTCGCGGATCTTCGGTATGCGCACCGAAAGATCGAGCGGGAACCGCATTTCGGGCTGGTCGAGTAGCGAAGGGGCGGCCGTGGCGGACATCGCGCTATCTCCGATCCGGACGAGGGCGGCTTACGCCGCGAGGCGCCAGCGATTGTCTTTCCAGGTGATGACGGTCCCGTCGGCCTTCGAAAGTCCCGAATGCTTGTCGCGTCCGAAGGTGAAGGTGCCGCCGACGCCGGGGTAATTCTTGATGCCTTCCAGCGCCGCGCGCACTTTTTCCTTGTCCGTGCCGCCGCTCCGGAGCGCGAGCGCGGCCATATTGATCGCGTCGTAAGTCTGGGCGACGAATTGATTGGGCGCTTGCTTGTAGCGCGCCTCGTAGCGCTTGGTGAGGTCCGCGATGCGGGCCTTGACCGGATCGCCCGCGGGCAGATCGCCGCCGACCGGGAATTTCACGCTGAGCAGGAACGTGCCGTCGGCGGCGCCCTCGGCCAGCTTCATGTAGCGGTCGTCGACGAAACCGTAGCTGTGCATGATCGTGCGGTCGGCGAGGCCGAGCTGCTTGGCCTGCTTGAGGAACACGACGCCGCTCGGGGTGATCGTCCAGCACAGGATCGACTTCGCGTCGCTGTTCTTGATGCGGGTGAGCTGCGCCGTGAGATCGGTGTCGCCCGGATTGAAGGTTTCGTGCAGCACCTTGATGCCGTGCTTGGGTGCCACCTTGTCGATCTGCTCCTTGGCGCTCTGGCCGAAGCCGGAACTGTCGGCGAGCATGGCGACCGAGGCGATGCCGCGCTTCTTCCAAAAATCGGCGGCGACTTCGAGAATCTGGTCGTCGTCGATCGTGCTCTTGAACGTCCATTTGCGCTCGGCGACGGGATTGACGATCAGCATGCTGCCTTCGGTCGAAATGAAGGTCACGCCGGCTTTCTCGACGATGGGCACCATCGCGAGCGCGATGCCGCTGGCATTGCCGCCGCCGACGATCATGTCGACCTTGTCTTGCTCGATCAGGCGCCGCGCCGCGGTGACGCCGCGCGCGCTCTGGGTTTCCGCGTCGTAAAACACCCAGTCGATCTTCTTGCCGGCGATGCCGCCGGCCGCGTTGACCTCTTCGATCGCGAGCTCCATGCCGCGCTTCATGTGATCGCCGAGGAACGCGCCCGGTCCGGTGACCGACAAGATCGTGCCGATCTTGACCGTGGCGGCCTGCGCCCGGAGAAGATTGGGCGCCGCGACCGCCGCCGCAGCACCGCCGACACCGAGAACGAATTGACGCCGTTTCATGAGAGCCCCCTCTGTTTGACCGGTATGTTCATAGTGGCCGGCATGTTCAAAGTTGAATGCCGAAACTATAGCGCACGACATCGCCGCGATAGATCGAACGGCCGGCCATGACGACGCTGCCGTCCTTGGCGAAATAACGCAGATGGCGCACCAGCGCCGGCTCGCCCGGCAGCACGCGCAGGTATTTGGCGCTTTCGGCCTCGGCGGCAACGGCTTCGACTTGCATATCGACCCGGTCGAGGACGACCGATCGCTTGAGCCAATCGAGCAAGGAGCGCTGCTCCGCGTCGCGCCGCTTCAGGCGGCGGCCGATGTGCCGCGGCAAGTAACGATGATCGAGACCGATCGGAACGGCGCCGAGCATGCGCAGGCGCTTGATGTAGACGACGTTCGCGCCGAGCGCGGGATCGGGCGGCACGTCGCCGTCCGGCCGAGACGACAGCTCCAGCACCTGCGCCGTCATCGGCCGTCCGCCCGAAGCGGCACCGTCGAAAAAGCTCGCGAGCGAGCGCTCCTCGAACTTGCCCGGTGCCACGAAGGTGCCGATGCCCTTGACGCGGCGCACGAAACCCTCGTTGACGAGCTGCTCGATGGCCTGGCGCGCCGTCATGCGGCTGACGTCGAAACGCTGCGCCACCGCGTCGTCGCCGTAGAAACGGGTGTCGGCGGCGCTATGCGGCAGTTCGGCGATGAGGCGGCGCGCGATCTGCGCATAGAGCGGCAGCGGCGACGAGCGGTCCACCGCGTCGAACGACACTTCCGCCGCCGCGGGCATTTTGAGATCGAGGCGCATGGACGATCGGCCCAATGTCTTGTCTAGATGTTAGTACAAGGTGCGGCGGCTGTAAATCGGCGGCATTGCTGCATGCAAACCGCCGCGCTATCGTTTCCGCGGAGTTCGTTTAGCACGGCCACGGCAAGCAAATACGACAAGACCTACATGGCACAGACGTTTCCGGTCTTGCGCTTGTAGGCCTCGTAGCCGCCGACTTCCTTGCAATTCGGCGGCTTGCCGGCGGCTTCGGCCGCCTTGATGCGGGCCTCGATCGCATTGTCCTCCTCGGCCTCGGGCGAGGTCGGCGGGATCGTGGCGCAACCCTTGGATCGCATCAGGCGAGCGAGGTGCTCGTTGCGGCTGCGCAGCCCTTCCATCTCGACGCGCTCGCGTTCCGAAAGATCCATCGCCAAAAGAATCGGCCAGGCAAGCAGCATGCCGCCGACGAAGGCCGCGGCGTTCTTTCTCTCGGTATTGGCCTTTTGCTCCATCAGCCCGCGCGCACGCTGTACATTGGCGCCGATTTCGGCGTGCATGATCTCGCACGTCATCACGCTGTCGGCGGGCGAGGTTGTTGCGATCGGATTGGGCGTCGATCCGGCGCAGGCTGCAAGCAGCCATGCCGCGCCCGCGACGCCGGTAAATCCCCGGATTGGATAAGCCATGTTTGCTCCCCGCATTGTTTGAATTGTTTTGCTGCGGGCATAGTCTGTCGCTTCGCCCGACGGCGATCCTATGTCACGTCCTGGGAACGACAAACGGCGCTGGAAGGCCGGACGAGCGGTCGCCGCGCTCGCGCGCCCGCTTCCTTTTCTCCGCATTCCTGCCGATAGTGTCGCCGACCCGCATGACAGGCCCGCATGACGACCGAAGATATCAGCCCGCGCTTCCACGATCTCGACATCTGGCCGAGCCTTGCCGCGCTCGAGGCCATGTATGATGGGCAGCTCGAAGCCGTGGCCGCGGTGCGCCCGGCGCTGCCGGCGATCGCCGCCGCCGCCGAAGCGGCCGGCGACAGGCTGCGGCGCGGCGGCCGCCTCGTCTATGCCGGCGCCGGCACCTCGGGCCGCATCGGCGTGCAGGACGGCGCCGAGCTGCCGCCGACCTTCGATTGGCCGAAAGACAAGCTGGTCTTCATCATGGCCGGCGGCTTGAAGACGCTGACCAGCAGCGCCGAGAACGCCGAAGACGACGAGGCCGCCGGCCGCGCCGCCATCGCCGAATACGGAATCGGCGCGCAAGATGTCGTGCTCGGCACGGCGGCGAGCGGCACCACGCCCTTCACCGTCGCCGCGATCGCGGAAGCGCGCCGGCGCGGCGCGCTCACCGTCGGCATCGCCAACAATCCGTCGGCGCCGCTGCTCGCCGCCGCCGAGCACGCGATCCTGGCCGAGACCGGCGAGGAGGTCATCGCCGGCTCGACGCGCATGAAGGCGGGCACGGCGCAGAAGATCGTGCTCAATCTTTTCTCGACGCTCGCCATGATGCGGCTCGGCAGGGTCTATGGCGGGCTCATGGTCGATATGCGCGTGACCAACGTAAAGTTGCAGCGCCGCGCCGAAATCATGGTGAGCGCCATCACCGGCGCCGATCCCGCCGCGGCCAAGGCGGCGATCGAACGAACCGGCGGACGCATCAAGGCGGCGTGCCTGATCGCGCGCGGCGCCGGGCTCGCCCAGGCCGAGGCGCTGCTGGCGCGCCACGGCGGCAATCTGCGCAAGGCGCTCGCCGAGATCGGGCAAGGCTAGGCGATGAGCGCCGCGCCGAGCCTGATGGAGCGCGAGATCGCCGAATGCCCGGCGACGGCGGCGCGCCTGATCGGCGACGCGGACGGCGCCATTGCCGATCTCGCGGCCCGGCTCGGCCGCCGGCGCTTCCCCTTCGTCATCGTTTGCGGCCGGGGCAGTTCGAGCCATGTCGGCGTCTATCTGCGCTATGTCATCGAGCGCTGGCTCGGCCTGGTGGTTTCAGCCTCGGCGCCGTCGCTGGTCACGGCCTATGAGCGGCCGCCGGCGATGCGCGACGCGCTGTTCCTGCTGATCTCGCAATCCGGGCGCAGCCCCGATTTGGTCGCCGCCGTCGCCGCCGCGCGCCGGCACGGCGCCACCACGCTCGCCATCGTCAACGATCCGGCCTCGCCGGCGGCGGCGGCGAGCGAATTCGTCTTGCCGCTCGGCGCCGGCACCGAACGCTCGATCGCGGCGACGAAAACCGTTGTCGGCTCGCTCGCCGCCGGCCTGCGGCTGGTCGCCGAGCTGGCGCCGGCGCCCGACCTGCTCGCGGCGCTGCGCCGGATGCCGGCGCGGCTCGATCGCGCCCTGGCGCTCGATTGGTCGGCCTGGACCGCCGATCTCGCGGGCGCGCGCGCCGCCTATGTCACCGCCCGCGGCCACGGCTTCGGCGCCGCGCGCGAAATCGCGCTCAAGCTCGCCGAAACCGCGCAGATGCCGGCCATCGCTTACAGCGCCGCCGAGCTGCGCCACGGACCGCGCGCCGCCCTGTCGCCGGCGACGCCCGTGCTCGCCCTGCGCCAAAGCGATGCCTCGGCCGCCAGCGTCGACACGTTGATCGCCGAACTGCGCGCCGACGGCGTGCCGGCGCATCTGGCGGGCGAAGGCGGCACGCTGCCCTGGCTCGCGCCCGACCACGCCGCCTGCGATCCCGTCGTCATGCTGCTGCCCGCCTATCGCGCCATCGAAGCGGCGGCGCGCCACCGCGGCCTCGATCCCGACCGTCCGAGGCACCTCAGCAAAGTGACGGAGACGTTGTGATGCGCAAGGCCGGCGAAAGAATCCAGGCGCCGTCGCGAATCATTCGTAGGGGCGCACGCCGACGCAAGCGTCGGACGCCGTGCGCCCTGTTTATGCAGGGCACGGCGATTGCGCATCGTTTCCGCGTCGGCCGCGCGGCGGGGACGCCGTGATGCGCCAGGCCTTCGTCGCGGAGCGGATCTTCGACGGTTCGGTGATCGACGCCCATTCGGCGGTGCTGGTCGAGGACGGCACGATCGCCGGCATCGCGCCGCGCCGCGCCATCGCGTCCGACATCGAAACCGTCGCCGTGCCCGAGGGCGCGCTGCTGTCGCCGGGCTTCGTCGATATCCAGGTCAATGGCGGCGGCGGCGTGTTGTTCAACGATGCGCCGACCGTGGCCGCGATCGAGCACATCGCGCGCACCCATCGCCGCTTCGGCACGACATCGCTATTGCCGACGCTGATCACCGACCGGCGCGAAACCATGGCGGCGGCCGCGGACGCCGTCGCGGCCGCGATCCGCGCCGGCGTGCCGGGCATTGCCGGCATTCATTTCGAAGGCCCCTTCATCAATCGGGCGCGCAAGGGCGTTCACCCGGCGGACCGCATCGCCGATTTCGCGGCGGACGATGCCGAATAAATTCCGCTGCTGGCGCCGCCCGGCGTGAGCCTCATCACCCTGGCGCCGGAAACCTTGCCGCCGGGCGCGATCCGGCGGCTGGTCGAACGCGGCTTCAAGGTTTCGGCCGGCCACAGCGATGCGAGCGCGGCGCAAATCGAAGCCGCGATCGGCGAGGGCCTCACCGGCTTCACCCATTTGTTCAACGCCATGTCGCCGCTCGGCGCGCGCGCGCCGGGCGTGGTCGGCGCGGCGCTGGCCAGCGCTTCGACCTATGCCGGCATCATCGTCGACGGGTTTCACGTGTCGCCGGCGACGCTCAAGATCGCGCTCGCCGCCAAGGGCAAGGAGCGGTTCATGCTGGTGACCGACGCCATGCCCTCGGTCGGCGCCGAGGCGCGCTCGTTTCAACTGTTCGGCGAAACCATCGCGGTGGCGGACGGGCGCTGCGTGACGGCGGACGGGACGCTCGCCGGCGCGCATCTCGACATGGCCGGCGCGGTGCGCAACGCGCATCGCCTGCTCGGCCTGGATCTGGCCGACGCGCTCGCCATGGCGACGCGCATTCCGGCGGCGTTTCTCGGCTTGCAGGACCGCATCGGCCGGATCGCGGCGGGCAATCGCGCCGACTTCGTCGCCCTCGATCCCGAACTCAACGTCGTCGGAACCTGGATCGGCGGGCAGCCGGCGTGACGGCGCTTGCTGACCGTGTCCCGCCGCTCGTTCTGGCTTGCCTGGCGATCGCCGTGCTCACCGGCATGGACGCCTTCGTCAAGGCGCTGAGCGAGCGCTATCCGACCTTGCAGGTCACGTTCCTGCGCTTCACCTTCGCCGCCGCCATCGCCGCCAGCTTGTTCGCCGCCATCCGCCCCGGCGCGCCGGCGCGCGATGCCTATCGCGTCAACCTGCTGCGCGGCGTTTTCGTGGCGCTGACCGCGACCTCGTTCTTCTTCGCCATCGCGACGCTGCCGCTCGCCGATGTTTTCGCCATCACCTATGTTTCGCCGATCCTGGTGGCGCTGCTGTCGATCTCGCTGCTGGGCGAGCGCCCGGGCCTGCGCGTCGCCCTCGCCCTGTTGCTGGGTTTCGGCGGCGTGCTCGTCACCATCGGCACCTTCGATTTCGCGCTCGGCGACGGCCGCCGGATTTACGGCGTGCTCGCGGCGCTGTTCTCCGCCGTCACCTACGCGCTCACGCTCATCCTGCTGCGCAAGCAGGCGCAGCGCGATCCGCCGATCACCATCGTGCTGTTCCACGCGACGGTGCCGGCCCTGCTGCTCGCGGCCCCCGCGCTATGGGTGTGGACGCCGCTGGCGCCGCGCGACGCGCTGCTCTTCGCCGCCGTCGGCGGCCTCGGCGTCGCCGGCCATTTGCTGCTGACCCGCGCCTTCGCCCGCGCCGAAGCCAGCCGCCTGGCGCTCACCGAGTACACGGGCATCGTCTGGGCCGCCCTGATCGGCGCCGCGATCTTCGGCGAAATCCCGGCGCTGACGACGGGATTGGGGGCGGTGTTGATCGTGGCGGGGTGTTTGATGCTGAGGCGGTGAGGGGGATCACAAGATACTTTTTTCCTCTCCCCCACGCGTTCTTGCGCGCGGGGGAGAGGATCGAGGTGAGAGGGCGGCGGCGTTGGGGGCGTGATTGGGATGGGACGAGGCCGGGCAATTCTTCAATCTTCAGCCAGCTCCTCGTACTCTTCAATAATCGAATTGCTCATGTGGCTGAGATGTTTCGTTTCACACAAGGAGTGAACCCAGTTGTAGGATAGGAATGTGTACTTCTCGTATAGCGGACCCTGATCGAGAAGGGGAAAAGACTGGCCGCTTGATCTCGCGGAGAACCTTCTCCCGCTTCTCGCCCGGTGCGACGATATGTAGGTGGATGCCCATATTGGGTTGGAGAGCGAGTAAGTCTGCCATTCGCAACAAACCGGAATAGATGGCGGTCGTATGCTCGATCTCGAAGGCGCGCGCCATTGATCGACCCTTGAGCCAGATCACGTCTATCTGTTCAATGGTCCTCAATGTCGTGTCGTCATAATTCAGAGGCAGTGAGTCCAGGAAGGCCCCGCGCATTTCAAGTCGAACTAGTTCAATTATGCGAGCACGGTCGTTGCGCGGCACCCATATTCGGAAACCCATCTCGGCCCCGATCTGCGCGACTTTTGCCTGGACAAAGGTCGACTGACGCCCCTCGGCAGGCGTCGAGATCTCGCTGGCAGTCGCCTCGAGCGTCGCTTCGTCCTCATCCGCTTCAGGGACCTCGACGGCGACCTCACGATCGAGCGCGCGAACCTTCAGCTTCCGCGCGAGCTGGCGCTTGTCTCGCTCGGTAAACGGAAATAGTCGCGGCTCTTCCTTCTGCCTTTAAGTAACGAGAGCAGGTACTCTCCGTCCGCTTCATTCATTTGGCGCAACGAACTGCGGAAATAACCAGTCCATCCGGGACTGCCTCTTTCGGACTGCCGGGTTTCGGACAGGGTTTGCCATACTTCATCCTCAAAAATCGGAACCGATGCCTCGGGGTTCAGAAGAACAATGGGTTTCACTTTGAAGCGAATTACAAATGGGTCCGGGTCGCCGAAGATCGGGGAACTATCGCGGAAGGCCTTCGAGGTAATCTCTAGAGCGCCGCACCAGCGGGAAAGCCGCACAAGGTAGCAGAGAAATATGTCGCCGGGCTTGATCCGCTCGTGGGCTATCCGCCTTTGGCGATCACGAAAACCGCTGACGTCGGCTCCATGCTCGCGGAACACGGTCCAGGTCTCTGGCGTAAAAAGGTCGAGAAAGTAGGCCATTGCTCAAGGCTAACTGGTGCTTGGCTCGCGCTCAATGGGCGAAGTCCGCTGAGGCGCTCTAGACCGAGATTTCCCTAGTGAACCCATGGAGCGGTGAGAACGCTATCATTCTGCCGGTTTCCGAGGAATTCGCCGGCGGCATCAAGCCCGGCGACTGTTCGGGTTCAATGGACTGACGGGCGGGGCACCAAGCTCGCCCACGGAATTCAAGGACCAAGGAAAAATCGGGCTCCCGCCCATCACCGCGACCTGTAAACTACACGAGTTGCAGCGATGAGAGTTACAAGGGAAGAATCTTGCGCCCAATCCATTTGATCGAAACGCGCGATAACCCACAACCAAAAGGCACGCGCCTTCGCCTCGTTCGAGTTCCTGCCGAGCCGACCATCGCCGTAGCGTCAAAGAGAATGTGCACAAGGTTCCGGCACGACGTGCCGCATACGCTGCGAACGGACACGGTTGTGGCGCGCGCTGTGCGCCGCTTGGCCGGGGCCGCTCGGCCAGAGACGGCTGCCCAGCCCGAAGATGCTCATCCCGCCCCGAAGGTGATCATCGCCGCCCGAAGGTGATCATGCACGAAAATGATCATCTTCCGGAAACATTGCATTTTTTTCTCGGCTCTGTTCTCCATAATTTGGTTGTTGGCCAAGTTAAGCCCTTGATCCGGCTGAAGATGCTCATTTCGGTGGATTTTCCCAACACCCAAGAATGATCATCTTCGGGAATCATTGGATTTTTTCGGCCACCCGCTGCGAGATGCGTCGCTGTGGGACATGGGGCCGAGGCTCGGCGCTCGCGCCGAAGGCCGCCAAGGCTGAAGCGGGAAAATTTGGCGGCCTTCGACGAAAATCGCGGCTGGCGGCGGACACTGCCACAAGATACAGACACTCCATGCGCGCCAGCGCCCATCGCTTGTGGCGATGGCGATTTGCTCGAAGACCGCCAATTCCCAATACCGAAACTTGGCGGCCTTCGGCGGTTCGGGTCCCTAGCCCTCGACCAAATGACACGCCGCCTCGCGCCGTTCCGGGCCGCGCGGCAGCAAGGCTGGGGCGCTCGCTGCGGCAGCGCGGCACGGCGTGGCGGCAGCGGGTGTGGAAGGCGCAGCCGGTCGGCGGGTGCGCCGGGTCGGGAATTTCGCCGCTCAGCACGATGCGCTCGCGCGCGCCGGCGCGGGCCGGGTCGGGGCGCGGGATGGCCGAGAGCAGGGCCTGCGTGTAGGGGTGCAGCGGGCGCTCGAAGACGTCGGCGGCGCGGCCGATTTCGACGATGCGCCCGAGATACATGACCGCGATCCGGTTGCTGACATGGCGGACGACCGAGAGATCGTGGCTGATGAAGATCATCGTCAGCCCGAGGCGTTGCCGGAGATCGGCGAGCAGGTTGATGATCTGCGACTGGATCGAAACGTCGAGCGCGGAGACCGGCTCGTCGGCGACGATGAGCTTGGGCCCGAGCGCCAGGGCGCGGGCGATGGCGATGCGCTGGCGCTGGCCGCCCGAAAATTCGTGCGGATAGCGCGAGGCCGCGTCTTCGGGCAGGCCGACGAGCGCGAGCAGTTCCGCGACGCGGGCGCGCCGCTCGGCGCCGCCGCCGATCGCGTGGACGACGAGCGGCTCGGCGATAATGGCGCCGACCTTGTGGCGCGGATTGAGCGAGCCGAACGGGTCCTGGAAGATGATCTGCATGTGCCGGCGGCGGCGCATGCGCGCGCGCTTGCCGAGGGCGAGGAAATTTTCGCCTTCGAACCACACCGTGCCGGCGCTGGGCTCGATGAGTTTCAGGATCGCGCGGCCGAGCGTGGACTTGCCGCAGCCCGATTCGCCGACGACGCCGAGCACCTCGCCCGCTTCGAGCGCGAAGCTGACGCCGGCGAGCGCCTGGATCGGCGCGCCCTTGGCGCCGGCATAGCGCATCGCCAGATCGCGGACTTCGAGCAGCGCGGTCATGGCGCCGGGTTCCAGCAGCGCACGCGCTCGCCCGTGCCGGCCAGCGCCGGCAAATCCTTGGCGCAGCGCGCGACCGGCGTGGCGCAGCGCGGCGCGAAGGCGCAGCCCGCCGGCCAGGCGCCGGGCGCCGGCACCGTGCCCTGGATCGCGGGCAGCCGCACGCCGGGCGGATTGGTCGCCGGGATCGTGCGCAGCAGGGCTTCGGTGTAGCGATGGCGCGGCTGCGCGAACAAGCGCGCCGCCGGCGCCTCCTCGACGATGCGCCCGGCATACATCACCGCGACGCGGTCGCAGAATTCGGCGACGACGCCGAGATCGTGGGTGATGAGCAACACCGCCATGCCGAGCTCGCGCCGCAGCTTGGCGATGAGTTCGAGAATTTGCGCCTGGACCGTGACATCGAGCGCCGTGGTCGGCTCGTCGGCGATGAGCAATTTCGGCGCGCAGGCCAGCGCCATGGCGATCATGACGCGCTGGCGCTGGCCGCCCGAAAGCTGGTGCGGATAGCGCTGCAACTGGCTCGCCGCCGCCGGCAGGCCGACGAGATCGAGCAGCTCCGCCGCGCGGCGCAGCGCGGCGGCGCGGCCCTGCGCGCGATGGATGCGCAACACTTCGGCGATCTGATTGCCGATGGTGAACACCGGATTGAGCGACGTCATCGGCTCCTGGAAGATCATGCCGATGCGATCGCCGCGCACCGCGCGCAGCGCCGCGTCGCCGAGCGCCGCCAGATCCTGTCCTTCGAACGAAATGCGCCCGCCGGCGATGCGGCCCGGCGGCATCGGAATGAGCCGCATGACCGACAAGGCGGTGACGGTCTTGCCGCAGCCCGATTCGCCGACCAGGCCGAGCATTTCGCCGGGCGCGATTTCGAGCGAGACATCGGCGACGACGGCGCGGCCGCGCATCGTCACGGTCAACCCGTCGATCTCGAGCAGCGCCGTCATGCGGCGCGGAACAGCTCGCCGCCGGTCATCGGCCGCGGCACGCCCGTCGTTGTCGGCAGGCTGAGCGGCAATCCCTTGAGCGAGCGCACGGCCAAATAGCCGAAGCACTGGGCCTCGATGAAATCGCCGTTCCAGCCCACCGCCTCGACCGGCTCGACCGGAACGCCGAGCTTGCCGCGCAGCAAGCTCATGAAGGTGGCGTTGTGCCGTCCGCCGCCGGTGACGAGCCAGCGGAGCGGCGCGCGCGGCACGTGCCGCAACGCCGCCGCGACCGAACAGACGGTGAAGGCCGCGAGGGTCGCGGCGCCGTCCGCGTCGCCGAGGCGCTCGACGATCCCGGCGCGCTGGTGAAAATCGTTGCGGTCGAGCGATTTCGGCGCCGGCCGCGCGAAGAACGGATTGCCCATCAGCTCGGCGAGAATGGCGGCATCGGGCGTGCCGGCGGCGGCGATCCGGCCGCCGTCGTCGAACGGCACGCCCTTGCGGCGCAACACCCAATCGTCGATCAGCGCGCTGGCCGGGCCGGTGTCGAAGGCGATCGCGATGTCGCCGTCGATATAGGTGACGTTGCCGACGCCGCCGAGATTGAGCACCATCAGCGGTTGCGGCAGGCCGCGCGCCAGCGCCCGGTGATAGAGCGGCGCGAAAGGCGCGCCCTCGCCGCCCGCCGCGACGTCGGCATGGCGGAAGCGGCTCACCGTGTCGATGCCGAGACGCGACGCGACGCGGGCGCCGAAGCCCAACTGGCGCGTGTAGCGCCGCTCGGGGCGGTGCAGCACGGTCTGCCCGTGCAGGCCGATGAGCGCGATCTCGCGCCGCGTCACGCCCTGGGCGCGCATGAATTGCGCGATGGCGTCGGCGTGGCTGTCGGTCACGTCGCGCTCCAGATCCGCGAGCGGATCGTGCTCGGCGCGCGCCGGATCGGCAATGAGCGCAAGCAAGGCGTGGCGCAGCGGCGCCGGATAGGGATAGGTGGCGCCGGCGCCGGGGCGAAGAAAATCTTCGCCGTCGGTCTCGACCAGGGCGACATCGATGCCGTCCATCGACGTGCCGCTGATCGAGCCGATGGCGCGAATGGGTTTTTCGCGATCGCTCATGGCGCCGCATCGTGCCCCAGATGGGCGCCGAATGCCAATTGCAAAGACCTTTCGCCGACCGCTATTGTTTCGCCAACTCGAAAAACGAATTGGGAGGTCTGGCCTCATGACGACGCTCGCGAAATCGCTGAAAACCACCCTGTCGGCGGCGCTGCTCGCCGCGGTCTTTGCCGGCGGCGCGCCGGCGCAGGTGCTCGAACTCGGCGCCGATCAGAGCCCGGCCGGGCTCGATCCGCACATCGTCACCGCCTTCGCCTCGTTCATGGTGGTGAACGGAACGATCTACGAGGGCCTGACCGAAATCGACAAGGATCTGCGCATCGTGCCGAGCCTCGCCGCGTCTTGGACGATCGCGCCCGACGGCAAGACCTACACCTTCAAGTTGCGCGCCGGCGTGAAGTTCCACAGCGGCGCCGCGATGGAGGCCGCCGACGTCGTCGCCTCGATCAACCGGGTCAAGAGCCCGGCCATCGCCTCGCCGCTGGCGAGCCGCTTCACCGCGATCCAGAGCGCATCGGCCATCGATCCGGCGACGGTCGAGCTCAAGCTCAGCGAGCCCTCGGCGCCGCTGCTGACCTCGCTCGCGACGCTCGCCATCGTGCCGCGCGACATGGAAGCCAACAAGGACGCGCTGCAGCGCCAGCCGGTCGGCACCGGGCCGTTCCGCTTCCAGGAATGGCAGCCGAACAATTTCATCCTGCTGGCGAAACACACGGGCTATTGGCGCCAGGGCCTGCCCAAGCTCGACGGCGTCAAGTTCAACATCGTGCCCGAATCGGCGACGCGCCAGGTCGGCGTCGCCAGCGGCCAGTTCGCCATGCTGCCCAACATCGACGCGGCGACGGCGCTGCAGATTCGCGGCAAGCCCAATGTCCAACTGCAAGATACGCTCGAACTCGCCTACACGCTCATCGGCATGAACACGGCGAAGCCGCCGTTCAACGATCCGCGCGTGCGCGAAGCGGTGAACTACGCGCTCAACCGCGCCGAGATCGTGCAGGCGGCGTTGTTCGGCGCCGGCGTGCCGGGCGGTCCGCTGTCGCCCGCGCTCAAGGATTGGGCGGTCGAAACCAAGGAATATCCCTGCTACACGCACAGCGTCGCCAAGGCGCAGGACCTGCTCAAGGCCGCGGGCCATTCCCAGCCGGTCGCGGTGACGATCAACGTGCTGCCGCGCCAGGACATCCGCGACATCGCCCAGGTCGTGCAGCAGCAGCTCAACAAGGCCGGCTTCAAGGTCGAGCTCAAGAACCAGGAGCTTGGCCAATTCATCCAGGATTGGCGCAACAGCAATTTCGACATGTTCGCCTCGACCAACGCCGGCAGCGTCGATCCCGACGATTATTTCTACCGCACCTTCCGCACCGGCGGTTCGACCAACGTGTTCAAATACACCAATCCGGATTTGGACAAGCTGCTCGATTCCGCGCGCGCGATGAGCAATGCCGGCGAGCGCCGCGCCGCCTATGCGACGGTGCAGAAGACGCTCGCCTGCCAGGGGCCGATCGCGCATCTCGCCTACGGACAGCTGTTCACGGCGGTGCGCAGCAACCTCAAGGATTTCGACATCGTCGCAAACCGCTCGCTGTTCTCGCTGCGCAACGCGACGCTCGCGAAATAGCGGGCGCGCCCGCGCCGGACGGACGGAGTTCGCGGCGCCGATGGCGCGGCTGATCGCGGCGCGCCTCGCCGATCTGCTCATCGTGCTGTTCGGCGTATCGGTCATCGTCTTCTTGATGATCCGCGCCATTCCCGGCGACGCTGTTGCCATCATGCTGGGCGCCAACACCGAGATTACGCCCGAGCGCATGGCCGAAATGCGCGCCCGCATCGGGCTCGATAAGCCGGCGGTCGAACAATATCTCCGCTGGGCGGGCGCGGCGCTTGCCGGCGATTTCGGCCGCTCCTTGTGGACCGGGCGGCCGGTGATCGAGGAGATCGGGGCGCAGATCTGGCCGACGATCCAGCTCACCCTGCTGGCGCTCGTCGTCGGCGCCGGTCTTTCGATTCCGGCGGGTTGCCTGATGGCGCGCCTGCGCGGCGGCGCGGCCGATGCGGCGCTGCGCATCGTCACCGTCGCGGGCTTGACGATACCGTCCTTCTGGCTCGGCATCGTGCTGATCCTGGCTTTCGCGTATGTGGCGCCGTCGTTTCCCGCGCTCGGCTGGATTCCGTTCGGCGCCGACCCGCTCGGCAATCTCCAGCGCGCGATGCTGCCGGCGCTCGCCCTGGCCTTGCCGCTGCTCGCCAGCCTGTCGCGCCTGGTGCGCACCGCCATGCTTGACGCGCTGGGCCAGGACTATATCCGCACCGCGCGCGCCAAGGGCGCGAGCGAGCGCAGCGTCGTTTACAAGCACGCGCTGCGCAACGCGCTCATCCCGTTCACCACCAGCGTCGGCATCATGGCCGGTTATCTATTAGGCGGCGCCATCGTCGTCGAGCAGGTCTTCGCCATTCCCGGGCTCGGCCGGCTCATTCTCGGCGCCATCGCCGAACGCAACTATCCGCTCATCCAGGCCGCGATCCTGGTCGTGACCTGCGGCTTCGTCGCGGTAAATTTCGTCGTCGATTTGCTCTATGTCGCCATCGACCCGCGGGTGCGGGCGTAGTGCCATGATCGCGGCGCGGCACAACAAGCTCCTGATTTTCGCCGCCGGCCTCGTCGCGCTGCAGGTCCTGGTCGGCGTCGCCGCCGAAATCGTGGCGCCGCACGATCCGCTGGCGCAAAACGTCGTCGCCCGGCTCAAGGGCCCGACCGGGCTCAATTGGCTGGGCACCGACCAGCTCGGCCGCGACGTGCTGTCGCGCATTCTTCATGGCTACCGCGCCTCGCTCGGCGTTTCGGTCGCCGCCGTGACCCTGGCGTTGCTCGCGGGCGGCACGCTCGGCATCGTCGCCGCCTATTATCGCGGCTGGACCGACCGCATCGTCATGCGCTGCATGGATGTGCTGTTCGCGTTTCCCGTCTTGCTGCTGGCGATCGGCGTCATCGCCGTGCTCGGGCCCAAGAGTTTCAGCGCCGCGATCGCCATCGCCGTGGTTTACACGCCGATCTTCGCCCGGCTGCTGCGCGGCCCGGCGCTCGTCATCGCCGAAAGCGAATATGTGCTGTCGGCGCGCGCCATCGGCGCTTCGGACGGGCGCATCATGCTGCGCCACATTCTGCCGAACCTGGCCAGCGTGATTCTGGTGCAGACCAGCCTGCTGCTCTCGGCCGCGATCTTGGTCGAAGCCTCGCTGACGTTCCTCGGTCTTGGGACCCAGCCGCCGACGCCGTCGCTCGGCCTCATGCTTTCGGAAGGGCGCAATTTCCTCCAGCTCGCGCCGTGGAGCGCGATCTTCGCCGGCCTCGCCATCCTGTTCCTGTCCTTCGGCTTCAACCTGTTCGGCGACGCCTTGCGCGACACGCTCGATCCGCGCCTGCGAGGCAACGCGTGATCGTCCGCGCCGCCGCGGCGAGCGACGTGGGCGCGATGGCGGGCGTCGCCGCCGCATCCTACGGCGAGGCTTTCGCCGCGATACTCGATTCCGACGCGCTGGCGACGCGGACCGCCGAATTTTTCGCGCAGCGCTTCGAACGCGAATGGATCGCGATGTGGGTTGCCGAAGAGGCCGGGCGCATCCTCGGTTTCCTCGAGCTGCGCCGGAACCACATCGACATGCTGTTCGTGGCGCCGGCGGCGCAGGGCCGGGGCGCCGGCCGCGCGCTTCTTGCAATTGCCGAAGCGAACGGCGCCACGACGCTCGAATGCTTCCGCGACAATGCCGGCGCCCGGGCCTTTTACGAGCGCCAAGGCTGGCGCCTGGCGCGGAGCTATGCGCGCGAATTCGGCGGCAGGCCGCATGAATTTGTCTGGTATGAGAAACCGCCTCGCGGTTAAAACATAGCCGATGGACGCTCTCTTCATCGGCCAAGCCTATATCGACGTGACCCTCGTTGCCGACGCCCTGCCCGTGGGCGACGAGAAAGCCGTGGCGCGCGACTACGCGGTTTCGTTCGGCGGCAATGCCGTCACCGCGGCTTTCTGCTGCGCCAAGCTCGGAATCGTGCCCGACCTGATGGCGACCGTGGCGCCGGACTGGCTCGGCCGCATGTTCACCGACATGGTGGCGAAATACGGCATCATGCTCCACCCGCGGCCGGTGCGCCGCTCGTCGCTGTCTTTCGTCATTCCGCGCGGCCAGCAGCGCGCCATCCTGCGCGCCCGCGACGACAAGTTCCTCCATCCGTTTCCCAATCTGAGCCTCGACGGCTGCCGCGCGCTGCACCTCGACGGACATTTGCCGGACGCGGCGCTGCATTACGCCAAGCTGTGCCGCGCCGCCGGCATCCTGACCTCGCTCGACGGCGGCGGGCTGCGCAGCAACACCGATGAGCTGCTGCAATATATCGATGTCGCCATCGTGGCGGAGCGCCTGTGCGCCCAAATGGGCCTCGGCGAAAGCGCCATGCTCGATTATCTCGCCAAGAAGGGCTGCCGCATCGCCGGCATAACCCGGGGCGAGCGCGGCATGATCTGGCGCGACGAGGCCGGCACGGTTGCGACCTTGCCCGCGCTCCCGGTGCCCGTCAGCAAGATCGTCGATACCAGCGGCGCCGGCGACATTTACCATGGCGCCTATGTCTACTCGTATTTGACCGATCCCAAGGCGCGCTGGATCGAGCATTTCCGCTTTGCCCGCGCCGCCGCCGGGCATTCGATCCAGTTCCTGGGCAACGAGGCGAGCCTGCCGAACCTCGCCGATATCCGGGCCATGAAAGAGGCCTATCCAGGCGATTAGAGCCAGGTCCCGTTCGAATGAAATTGCGTGCCCGGGTTCGCGGCGGCCGAATAATTTTCACAGGGAGGCGGGGAGGCAGGGAGAAAGTTGTAGCGCCTGCGGCGCCAGGGATTCCTCCCCGCCTCCCTGTAATTCTTTTGGGCCAACATGCGCCGCCCGAGATGCCATCCGAACGAAATGTGCTCTAGCGCGATTGAAGTTCCCGCAATTAGCAATCCTGATTCATGCTTCGAGGCCGCCGCGAGGGCAGCGGGCACCGGCGCGGGCATAACCGGGAATTAACAATACGCATGTCAATGTTTTGGGTAGTTGGTATAAGCTCGACGGGACACACAGCCTTGGAGACCTCGACAATGTTGCGTCTCAGCGCCCTCGCGCTTTTGTTCGGCCTCGCCGCCTGCATGGGGCCGGTCCGCTTCCACGGTTGGAACCCCGAGGAATTCCAGCAGGCGCAATGCGACGCGCCGGACGAGCTGCCGGCCGCGTGCCACGATAAGGCCAAGACAGCGTGTCCGGCGGGCTACGAAATCGGCGAGCGGCGCGACGACGAGACCCGCATCGACCGCTTCATCATCTTCCGCTGCAAGGCATGATCGTCGTCGTCGGCAAGGACCTGTCGGTCCGGCTCGAAGGTTCGACGGACTTCAAGCGCTTTCACATCGAATGCCATGCGCCGCGCGGCGACATCGGCGCGCTTGGCAAAGGCCCTGGCGGGCCGGGCCGACATCGACGGCGCGGAGCACGCGTGGCTCAACGAAGCGGCCATCGTCGAACTCTCCGGGCTCGGGCGGGATACGGGCTTTCGCGCGGGATTTGACAAGATGCTCGGGTTTGCCGAAAGCAAGGGCTGGGTTCGCGGCAAGCCGCGCCAAATCCGCGCCCACATCGTGTGGCAGAGCTGACGCCGTTCGCCGCTCCGCCGCCAACCGGCGCAGAGGTCCAGCATGACGCAACGCAACCGCCCGCCCTTCCGCGCCGATCATGTCGGCAGCTTTCTCCGGCCCAAGGAATTGCTCGACGCGCGCGAACGCGCCGCCGGCGGCACGCTCGGCAAAGCCGAGTTGCGCGCCATCGAGGACAAGCACATCCGCGACGTCGTCGCGATGCAGGAATCGATCGGCCTCAAGGCCGTCACCGACGGCGAATTCCGCCGCACCTATTGGCACTTCGATTTCATCGAGAAGATCGGCGGCGTCAAGCTCAGCGAAGGTTCGACGCGCTTCCAGTTCCAGGGCAGCGGTTTCCGGCCCAAGGCGCCCGAGACCGTGGCCAAGCTGACCCATCCCGGCACCATCATGGGCGCCGATTTTTCGTTCCTGAAATCGGTGGCGAAAGTCCAACCGAAGGTTTGCATTCCCTCGCCGACGATCGTCCATTTCCGCAACGGCCGCGCCGGCATCGCGCCATCGGCTTATGGCGACATCGACGAATATTTCCGCGATCTCGCCGGCGTCTACAATGCCGAGATGCGCGGCCTCGCCGATCTCGGCTGCCGCTATTTGCAGATCGACGAGACCAATTTCGCCTATCTCTGCGACCAGAAGCAGCGCGCCTCGACGATCGCCGCGGGCGAGGATCCCGACAAGCTGCCGGCCGTCTACGCCAAGCTGATCGGCGATTCGGTCAAGGGCCGGCCGGCCGACATGGTCGTCACCATGCATGTCTGCCGCGGCAATTTCAAAGGCACCTGGATGGCCGAGGGCGGCTACGATCCCGTGGCCGAAGCGCTGTTCTCGACCGCCGTCGACGGATTCTTCCTCGAATACGACGATTCGCGCTCGGGCGGCTTCGAGCCGCTGCGCTTCGTGCCCAAGGGCAAGATCCTCGTGCTCGGCCTGGTCACGACGAAGCGCCCCGATCTCGAAGCCAAGGACATGCTCAAGCGCCGGATCGACGAAGCGGCGAAATACGTGCCGCTGGAAAATCTGTGCCTGAGCCCGCAATGCGGTTTCTCGAGCACGGTCGAGGGCAATCCGATCACCGCCGAACAGCAAAAAGCCAAGCTGCGCCTCATCGTCGAGGTGGCGCAGGATGTTTGGGGCGGGGTGTAGCGCTATCGATTCCGCTGATCGCGCGCGCGGCGCTCGGCCTTGGCCTTGTCGCGCGCCGCGGGCATGCCGAGCTTTTCGAGCCGCGCCGGCAGCAGGGCCATGACCGCGTCGCGCTCGGCGTCGCCGATGAGCGTCCAGCGCCCGATCTCCTCGCGCGTGCGGCCGCAGCCGAAGCAATGGCCGCTTTGCCAATCGAGCTGGCACACCAGGATACAGGGGCTTTTGATCGGCGGCGTGCTCATCGTGTCGTGGCCGGGCCTTCGCGCGGCTCATGCGAGGGATCGGGCGGCGGCGCTTCGGCGAGCGGCGGGACGCCCGAAACCGGAATCGCGCCGGTGTTCAGTTTCTTGAGAAACGCCCGCAAGGGCGGCTGCCAGTGGGGCTCGGCGGCGCCGAGCCGATGAAAGCCATGCCCGTCGCGGCCGAACTCGGGCATGAAGTGCAGCGCCGCCTTGCCGCCGGCCTGCGTGTAGGCCGCGTGAAAGCGCTCAACCAGGTCGGGCCAGAAAAACAGATCGTTCCGGGCGTAGAGCCAGATCGTCGGCCGCCGGGAGGTCTTGCCGAATTCGCCGTGCGCGGCGACAAGCTGGTGTTCGCCGCAAAGATTGCGATCGCCGATCGAGCCGCGGCCGCCCGCGAAATTCACGATGCCGAGCACGCCCGGCGGATTGGCGCTGCCCAAGGCGAGCGAGGCGAAGGCGCCGGCCGATTGTCCGACGAGGACGATGCGGCCGGGCGAAACGAAATCCTGCCGCGCCATATAGTCGGCGGCTTGCCGAATTTGCGCGCCGACGCGGTGCCCGGCATCGACATAGTCGGGGTTCGCGCAGCCGCTGACGCGTTCGTTCGGATCGCCCGGCGACTGGCCGTAGCCGCGGCGCAGCGGCACCGCAACGGCGTAGCCCTCGCCGAGAAAGAACACGGTCAGTCGCAGGCCCCAATCCGGCCTGATCCGCGCCCGTTCGGCGACGCTGCGCGGCGTGCCGTGGCTGAGGATGACGAGCGGCCGCCGGCGGTTCCCCGGCGGCTGGTAGAGATTGGCTTCCAGCAGACTCTCGGTCACGCCGTCAGCGTCGCGGATCGGGATGCGCCACGCTTGCTCGCGATAGGGCCCGCGCTCGGCACCTTGCGGCCCGGCGCGCGGCGCTTCCTGGGCCGCCGCGGGCGCGCCGGCAAACGCCAAGCCGAGGGCAAGCGACGCCGCAACGATCCTAGCCCGAACCAAGCAGTCTCTCCCAAGACCCTATGATGGCGACAACCGAAGCGATGACGGTGCTTCGCTCGCTCAGAAACCGAACAAAGCCTCGATCGGCCCCTTCGGCAGGGGCGTCAGGAACCAGATTTCAAATAGCAGAAAAAACACGATCGCGACGCCGAGGCCGACCGGCAGTCCGACGATCAGCCGGTATTTGCCGAAATACCACATGAACAGCGCAATATAGATCGCCGAAGGAACATAAATTCCGAAAAACGTGACCGCGATGACATAGACGATGAGCGGCAGCAGCACGGCGAGGACGCGGCGGAACGCGGGCTTGGTGACGAACGTGCCGCCGCTCCTGCCCGCCCTGAGCGCGCGGAACAAGTTGACGGCGCTGGCCAACGCGAGAATGACGCCAATATAGAAAGGAAAATAGCCCGCCGTCGGGCCATCGACCGGGTGCCAGCCGATGCCGAGCCGGACGCTGTCGGCGATCACCACGGCGGCGCCGGCCAAGAGCAGCAGCGCCACCGCGATTTCCATCGTCCGTTTCGAAATCAGCGGCGGATCGCCGCCGTCCTTGTCGTCGCCCGTCGTCATGCGCTGTTCCGTTACGGCTTGGCGAGGAAACCGGCTTCTTTCATCAGATCGAAATGTAGCTTGTCGGCGGCGCTGACCCAATTCTTGTAGTCGTCGCCGCTCATGAACACCTGCCTGAAGGCGCCGTCTTCCATGAAACGCTTCCAATCGGGCGTGGCCAGGACTTTCTTGAACAGATCGACATAGTAATCGGACTGCGCCTTGGTCACGCCGTCGGGCATGAAGATGCCGCGCAGCATCTGATATTCGATGTCGAGGCCCGATTCCTTGCAGGTCGGGATGTCGCTCCACGCCATCGTCGCCGTGACCTTGGCGGTGTAAGTGCTGCGCTGGGCGTCGAAGAGACACAACGGGCGCAGGGCCCCGGCCTTCCATTGCGACACCGCTTCGATCGGGTTGTTGACCGTCGAATCGACATGCTTGCCGACGAGCTGGATGGCCACGGCGCCGCCGCCGGCGAACGGAATGTAGGTGAGCTTCTTGCCGCCGGTCAGGCGCTCGATCGCGACGGTGATGATCTGGTCTTCCTGCTTCGAGCCGGTGCCGCCCATCTTGTATTTGCGGTCGGGCGCGGCGCGCACCGCGTCGAGATAGTCCTTCGCCGTCTTGTAGGGCGCCTCGGCATTGACCCAGAGCACGAATTGATCGAGCGCCAGCATCGCCACCGGCGTCATCTCTTTCCAGCTAAAGGGCGTGCCCGTCGCATAGGGCGTGGTGAAAAGATTGGACAGCGTGATGATCACTTTGTGCGCATCGCCCTTGCTCGCCTTGATGTCGAGAAAGCCTTCGGCGCCGGCGCCGCCCGCCTTGTTGAGGACGACGAAGGGCTGGCTCATGAGATTGTGCTTGGTGACGACGCCCTGGATGAAGCGCGCCATCTGATCGGCGCCGCCGCCGGTGCCGGCGGGAATGATGAAGGTCACCGGCTTGGTCGGCTGCCAGCCCTGCGCCAGCGCATCCGGGGAAAATGCGAGGCCCGCCGCGATCGCGGCAGCGGCCGATGAAAGGCACGAAGACCGGAAGAGTGCACGGCGCATTGTCATCTCCATCGTTCGCGGAAAAAACCAATCGAGCAATTTCTCATGGCCCGGCGCTCAAGCCGCCCGCCGCCGCAAGCGCGCGACGAGCGGCCCTAGAATGGGCAAAAACAGCAGCACGACTCCGAGCCCCATGATAATGCCGACCAGCCAATTCGACCAGAAAATCGACAGGCTGCCCTGCGACGAAAGCATGGCCTGGCGGAACGAACTTTCCGCCATGTCGCCCAAGACCAAGGCTAGCACCAAAGGCGGCAACGGGTAGTTGAGCTTGGTGAATACATAGCCCATCACGCCGAAGCCGACCAGGAGCCAAACGTCGAACATGGCGTTGTTGACCGTGTAGGCCCCGATCGCGCAGATCACCATAATCGTCGGCGCCACGATGCTGAACGGAATCCGCAAGATCGCGGCGAACAGCGGCACGCAGCTCAGCACGATGATCAGGCCCGCGATGTTGCCGAGATACATGCTGGCGATCAGGCCCCAGACGAAATCCTTCTGCTCGACGAACAGCATCGGGCCGGGTTGCAGGCCCCAGATCATCAAGCCCGCCAGCAGCACGGCGGCGGTCGGCGAGCCGGGGATGCCGAGCGTGATCATCGGCAGCAGGGCGCTGGTGCCGGCGGCGTGCGCCGCGGTTTCGGGCGCCACCACGCCTTCGATCTGGCCCTTGCCGAACTTGTTGCCGTCCTTGGAGAAGCGCTTGGCGAGGCCGTAGCTCATGAACGAGGCCGGCGTGGCGCCGCCCGGCGTGATGCCCATCCAGCAGCCGACGACGCAGCTCCGCAGCGATGTCGCCCAATAGCGCGGCAGCTTGGCCCAAGTCGTGATCACGGCGTTGAGCCGCATCTTGGCCTTGGCGCCGGAGAAAGCGAGGCCGCTTTCCATCGACGTCAGGATTTCGGCAATGCCGAACAGGCCGATCACGGCGACGAGGAACTTGAATCCGGTCAGCAGATCGGCATAGCCGTAGGTCATGCGCAATTGGCCGGTGATGGTATCGAGTCCGACCGCGGCCAAGGCGAAGCCGAGCGCCATCGAGGCCAGCGTCTTGGCCGGCGAGCTGCGGCCCATGCCGATGAAGCTGGCAAAGGTTAGGAACTGGACCGCGAAGATCTCCGCCGACCCGAATTTGAGCGCGAAGCGCGCGACGAGCGGCGCCAGGAAAGTAATGACGATGACGGCAACGAGCGCACCGACGAATGAAGACGTGAACGCCGCCGTCAGCGCTTCGTCGGCGCGGCCCTGCTGCGCCATCGGATAGCCGTCGAAGGTCGTCGCCACCGACCAAGGCTCGCCGGGAATGTTGAACAAGATCGACGTAATGGCGCCGCCAAACAGCGCGCCCCAATAGATGCAGGACAGCAGAATGATTGCCGATGTCGCTCCGCCCGGCGTTTGCGCCAGCGAAAAAGTGAGCGGCAAAAGGATGGCGACGCCGTTGGCGCCTCCCAGCCCGGGCAACACGCCGATGATGACGCCAAGCACGATGCCGAGCAGCATCAGGGCGAGATTCTTGAAACTCAACGCGACGGCAAACCCGCCGATCAACGACGAAATTTCTTCCACGCAGCGTTTCCCCGATTGCAGCTTGTAACGAGCTGCTTGTATGTATTATGCCAGACTAATGATCTAGCTCGTGACAGTAAAGTGACACCCGTTTTTAAGATGCAATTGACATTTGGTATGTGGCATGCCAGATCTAAAATCATTGTTTGTTTTGCGGCGGGCCAATTCGATGCAGCACTGCCATTGTTGCCTTTGTGCTTGAGCCGGCAGGGATTCTAACGGTGCCAGAGCTGATTATCGAGCGCGTCGCCTCGGCCGAAACGTACAAGAACAAAACCTATGCCGCGCTGAAGCGCGCGATCATCAATATGGACATCTATAACACCGCCGAGCCGGCTTGGCTCGACGAGCGCGTTCTTTCGGAAAGACTGGGCGTCAGCCGCACGCCGGTGCGCGAGGCGCTCGCCATGCTCGAGCAGGCGGGCTTTGTCAAAACCATGCCGCGGCGCGGCGTTATCGTGGTGCGCAAGACCAAGCGCGAGATCGTCGAAATGATTCAGGCCTGGGCGGCACTGGAATGCATGGCGGCGCGGCTCATCACCTTGCACGCGGCCGATGCCGCCATCGCCGGGCTGCGGCCGATGTTCGACGGCTTCAACGACACGCACCGGCCGCACGATCGCCTCAGCGATTATTCCCAGGCCAACATCGCCTTCCATCAGGCGCTCATTCGCCTCAGCGGATCGGCCTTGCTGGCCGATATGACCGACAATCTGCTGCTGCACGTGCGCGGCATAAGGCAGCTCACGATCGGGCGCGACAATCGCGCCGAGCGCTCGATTCGCGACCATCTCGACATCATCGGCGCGCTCGAACGGCGCGACACCGACCTGGCCGAGCGCCTGTCGCGCGAGCACACGCTGGGATTGGCCGACTACGTCGAGAAATACGGCGACCGATTTTTCGGATGAGGGTCCGCCCGCGCATATCGAGCGGTGCGAAATAACCAGGGAGGAAGGCGACCATGGCAGAGACTTCGACCAAAGCGAAACCGACGACGGCGGAAGACACGCTGGTCCGGAAAACCCGCGACGCGAACATGATCTCGGGCGGTCACCTCGTCGCCAAGGCGCTCAAGAGCGAGGGCGTCGATACGATCTTCACCCTGTGCGGCGGGCACATCATCGACATTTACGATGGCTGCGTCGACGAAGGCATTCGCGTCATCGATGTGCGCCACGAGCAGGTCGCGGCCCACGCCGCCGACGGCTATGCGCGCCAGACCGGCAAACTCGGCTGCGTCGTGACCACGGCCGGGCCCGGCTGCACCAATGCCGTGACCGGCGTCGCCACCGCCTTCCGCTCGGAAAGCCCGATCTTGCATATCGGCGGCCAGAGTGCGCTGTCGCAATGGAAGATGGGCGGGCTGCAAGACCTCGCCCATGTCGACCTGATGCGGCCGATCACCAAATTCGCCTCGACCGTGATGTCGACCGAACGCGTGGCCGACATGATCGCGATGGCGGCGCGCGAGTGCTTCTCCGGCGCCTACGGCCCCGCCTATCTCGAAATTCCGCGCGACGTGCTCGACCGCGAAATCGACGCCACCCGCGCCGTGCTGCCGCAGCCCGGCCACTACCGCGTTTCGACGCGCGCGCTCGGCGATCCGGCCGATATCGAAAAGCTCGCCGATATCTTGGTAAACGCAGAACGGCCGGCCATTCTGCTCGGCCAGCAAGTCTGGGCGGCGCGCGGCCACGAAGACGCCATCGCGCTGCTGCGCGGCCTCGACATTCCCGGCTATTTCAACGGTGCCAGCCGCGGCCTGCTGCCGCCGGGCGATCCGCACCATTTCGACCGCACGCGCTCGCTCGCCTTCGACAAGGCCGATGTCGTCGTCATCGTCGGCACGCCGTTCGATTTCCGCATGGGCTACGGCAAGCGCATCAAGGTGCCGACGCTGGTTCAGATCGACATGGATTATCGCACCGTCGGCAAGAACCGCGACGTGACCTTCGGCATAGTCGGCCATCCCGGCGCGGTGCTCGGCGCCGTGCTGCAGGCGGCGAAGGGCCGGATCAAGAACGACAAGCGCCAGTTGCGCAAACAGTGGATGAGCGAACTGACCAAGGCCGAAGCGGTCGCGACCGAGAAGCTCATGCCGGCGTTCAGGTCCAACACCACGCCGATCAATCCCTACCGCGTGGCGTGGGAAATCAACGAATTCCTCACCGACGATACGATCTATATCGGCGACGGCGGCGACGTGGTGACGATCAGCGCCCAAGCCGTGCGGCCGCGCCAGCCCGGCCATTGGATGGATCCGGGCGCGCTCGGCTCGCTCGGCGTCGGCACCGGCTTCGCCATGGCGGCCAAGCTCGCGCAGCCGGACAAAGAGGTGCTGTGCTACTACGGCGACGGCTCCTTCGGCATGACGGCGTTCGACATGGAAACCGCCAACCGCTTCAAGGCGCCCTACATCGCCGTGATAGGCAACAATTCGGCGATGAACCAAATTCGCTACGGCCAGCTCGCCAAATACGGCGAACAGCGCGGCAATGTCGGCAACCTGCTGGGCGACGTGCCGTTCGGCATGTTCGCCGAAATGCTCGGCGGCTACGGCGAGGAAGTGCGCGACTCGGCTGAGATCGCGCCGGCGCTCAAGCGCGCGCGCGAAGCGGTGCGCAAGAGCGGCCGTTCGGCCGTGATCAATATCTGGGTCGATCTGCGCGAATACGCGCCGGGCACCAAAGCCCAGACGATGTACAAATAGTCCGCTTTGGGACGGGAGAAAAAATATGGGTAAGGCACTCGACGGAGTTCGCATTCTCGATTTCACCCACGTGCAGTCGGGGCCGACCTGCACGCAATTGCTGGCGTGGCTCGGCGCCGACGTGATCAAGATCGAGCGCCCCGGCGCGGGCGACATCACCCGCGGCCAGCTCCGCGACATCCCGAATGTCGACAGCCTCTATTTCACCATGCTGAACCACAACAAGCGCTCGATCACGCTCGACAGCAAGAATGCCAAGGGCAAGCTCGTGCTCGACCGGCTGTTGGAGGAATGCGACGTGCTGGTCGAGAACTTCGCGCCCGGCGCGCTCGACCGCATGGGCCTGACCTGGGAGTACATCCAAAAGGTCAACCCGCGCATGATCCTCGCCTCGATCAAGGGCTTCGGCCCCGGGCCGTACGAGGACTGCAAGGTTTACGAGAACGTGGCGCAATGCGCCGGCGGCTCGGCTTCGACCACGGGCTTCGACGACGGGCCGCCGCTCGTCACCGCCGCCCAGATCGGCGACAGCGGAACAGGCATTCACCTGGCGCTCGGCATCGTCGCCGCGCTTTTTCAGCGCATGACGACCGGGCGCGGCCAGAAGGTGCTGTGCGCGATGCAGGACGGCGTGCTCAATCTCTGCCGGGTCAAGCTGCGCGACCAGCAGCGCCTCGCGCACGGCCCGCTCACCGAATTTCCGCAATATCCGCACGGCAAATTCGGCGACACGGTGCCGCGCTCGGGCAATGCTTCGGGCGGCGGCCAGCCCGGCTGGATCCTGAAATGCAAGGGCTGGGAAACCGATCCCAACGCCTACATCTACTTCATCACCCAGGCGCCGGTCTGGGCGGAAATTTGCAAAGTGATCGGCAAGGAAGAGTGGATCGCCCACGCCGACTACGCCACGCCCGCGGCGCGGCTGCCGCGCCTCAAGGATATTTTCGCGACGATCGAGCAATGGACCATGACCAAGACCAAGTTCGAGGCCATGGATATCCTCAACAAATATGACATTCCCTGCGGCCCGATTCTTTCGATGAAGGAAATCGCCGAGGAACAATCGCTGCGCGCCACCGGCACCGTGGTCGAGGTCGATCATCCGAAACGCGGCAAGTATCTTTCGGTCGGCAATCCGATCAAGCTGTCGGACAGCCCGACCGAAGTGACGCGCTCGCCCCTGCTCGGCGAGCACACGGAAGAAATCCTGCGCAACGTCCTGCGTTTCGACGAGGGGCGGATCGCCGAAATCAAGGCGTCCGGCGCGCATTGGCGAAACCAAGCGAATGGCGGCAGAATAGCGCCCTGCCGCCAAGGCACGTTTCGCACTGACCGACAACGGAGAGGCTTCATGGACACGATCGAGCGCGGCGCGGGCGCCGGCACCAACAATCTCGAAGCCTTCTGGATGCCGTTCACGGCCAACCGCGATTTCAAGAAGCAGCCGCGGATGCTCGTCTCGGCCAAGGGCATGTACTACACGAGCCACGACGGCCGGAAAGTGCTCGACGGCACCGCCGGCCTGTGGTGCGTCAATGCCGGCCACGGCCGGCCCGAGATCGTCGAGGCGATCAGCCACGCCGCCGCCCATCTCGATTTCGCGCCGACCTTCCAGATGGGCCATCCGCTCGCCTTCGAATTCGCGAGCAAGCTCACGGCGTGGATCCCGCCGCATTTCGACCACGTGTTCTTCACCAATTCGGGCTCCGAGGCGGTCGACACAGCACTGAAAATCGCCCTCGCCTATCACCGCGCGCGCGGCGAGGGGCACCGCACGCACCTGATCGGCCGCGAGCGCAGCTACCACGGCGTCGGCTTCGGCGGCATGTCGGTGGGCGGCATACCCGGCAATCGCAAGGCGTTCGGCAACAGCCTGTTGCCCAATGTCGATCACCTGCCGCACACGCACATCCTCGCCAAGAACGCCTATACGCGCGGCCAGCCGGAGCATGGCGCCGAGTTGGCCGACGAGCTCGAGCGCATCGTGGCGCTGCGCGATCCGGGCAATGTCGCCGCCGTCATCGTCGAACCGGTGGCGGGCTCGACCGGCGTCCTTATTCCGCCCAAGGCCTATCTCCAGAAGCTGCGCGCGATTTGCGACAAGCACGGCATCCTGCTGATCTTCGACGAGGTAATCTGCGGCTTCGGCCGGCTCGGCGCGAATTTCGCCGCCGAATTTTTCGGCGTCATGCCCGATCTCATGGCCGTCGCCAAGGGCATCAACAATGCCGCCGTGCCGATGGGCGCCGTGTTTTGCCGCAAGGGCATTTACGACGCATTCATGCAAGGACCGCAAGTCGCGATCGAATTCGCGCACGGTTACACTTATTCGGCGCATCCGCTGGCCTGCGCCGCCGGCCTCGCCAATCTCGAAATCCATCGCCGCGACCGCTTGGCCGAGCGCGCGGCAAGCTTGGCGCCCTATTGGGAGCAGGCGATTCACGCGCTCAAAGGCACCAAGCACGTCATCGATTTGCGCAATATCGGCCTGATCGGCGCGATCGAACTCGAGCCGCGCCCCGGCGCGCCGGCGGCGCGCGCCTACGACGCCTTCGTCGAGTGCTACAAACGCGGCCTGCTGGTGCGCACGACGGGCGACATCATCGCGCTGTCGCCGCCGCTCATTATCGAGAAAGCCGAGATCGACCGCATCGTCGAGACCATCGCGGCTGTGCTGCCAAGCATCGCCTAGGCGGACGGCTCAGCTTTTCTTGCCGAGCCCTTCGAGCTGCTTTTCCAGCGCCGAAATCTTTTTCTGCAGCTCCGACAGCGCATCGCTATCGGCCGGCGCCGGCTTGTCGGCGGCCGGCGCATCCTTCTTGGCCGCGCCCGGGCCCTGCCCGGCTTGGAACGGATTGAACATGCGCATGGCGTTTTCGATGAAGTCCATGTTCTTGCGGCTCATGTCTTCGAGCGAGCCGAACGGAAACATGCCGCCCAGCGCGCTGTCGATATATTGCCGCATGCGGTCCTGATTCTGGGTGAAGCTCATCATGCTGTGCTCGAGATATTTCGGCACCAGCGATTGCAGCGAATCGCCGTAAAGCGCGATGATCTGGCGCAGGAAGCTCACCGGCAGCAAATTCTGCCCCTTGGCTTCTTCCTCGACGATGATCTGGGTCAGCACCGAGCGCGTGATGTCGTCGTTCGTCTTGGCGTCGTGGACGAGAAAATCCTGCCCGGCGCGCACCATTTTGGCGAGATCTTCGAGCGTGACATAGGCGCTCGTCGATGTGTTGTAGAGCCGGCGGTTGGCGTATTTCTTGATGAGGATCGGCGCGGCCGAACCCGCCGCGGCCTTGCTGTCGGATTGTTCTGTGGCCATGGCGGCCTCCTCATGCGCCGCTTGTTCACGGTCCGCCGGCGCGCGCTGTATTTGTGCGACATATTTGTTGCACTGCGCAATACACTTTCGCGGGCGCAGCGAACTCCCTTTTGGGCCGAGAGCGCGCCGACTGGCAGGGCAAGCGGCCAGCCGGTATAGTTAGCGGATGGCCGATGAACCCGATCTCAAAGCGCTTGCGGAACGGTTCCTCGATCTTTGGGAGCAGCAAGCGGCCGCGCTGACGGCCGATCCGGCGCTGGCCGCGGCAATGACACGATGGCTGTCGCCGTTGCAGCGCACAAGACAAGGCATGGGCGATGACGCGAACCGCAAGACAAGCGAAACAGCGCCTGGGCCCGCGGCCGCTGCCGCTCCATCTCGGCATCGCGGCGGCGGCGACGGCGAACTCGCTCGCCGCCTTGAGCGGCTTGAAAAACGGCTTGCCGCCCTGGAGCGCCGCCTCGGGCGAGGCGGCAAGGCTCCGAAGCGCGCTGACCGAAGCCGAGCCAAGCGCGCTCGATAGCGCCGTTCGCGCGGCTTCGGCGGCGCGCTTCGATCGGTTTCTTGCCGGCGTGACTGCCTATCGCCGCCATCCGTTCCGGCGCGGCCCGCCTGCTGCCAAGACTATTTGGCAAAGCGGCACCGTGCGCCTGCTCGATTACGGCGTTGGCCAAGCACGCGCCGCCGTCTTGCTGATCCCGTCGCTGGTCAATCGCTACTACGTGATGGACTTGCTGCCGCAACGCAGCTTCGCCGCGTTTCTCAAACAGGCGGGAATTCGACCGCTCATGATCGATTGGGGCGGCCTCGATGGCGAAGAGCGCGATTTCGATCTGACGGATATCGTCACACGGCGGCTCGTGCCCGCTTTGCGCCGCGCCGCCGCGGCAGCGGGCCAAACGCCGCTTTCGGTGCTCGGCTATTGCATGGGCGGCAATCTCGCGCTCGCCTTGGCCTTGCACGAGCCCGAACCGATCGCCGGCTTGGCGCTCTTGGCGACGCCGTGGGATTTTCACGCCGAGCGCGCCGACCGGGCGCAAGCCTTGGCCGCCTTCGCGGCGGCCTGCATGCCGGCGATCGAAATTTACGGCGCAATGCCGGTCGATCTGCTGCAATGGCTTTTCGTTTGGCTCGATCCGCTGCTCGCCTTTCGCAAGATGCGGCATTTCGCGACGCTCGATGCGGGAAGCGACGAAGCCGTGGCCTTTGTCGCGCTGGAAGACTGGCTGAATGACGGCGCCGAACTTCCGGCGCCCATCGCGCGCGAATGCTTTGCCGGCTGGTATGGCGAAAACGCCCCGGCCCGCGGCGCCTGGCGGATCGGCAATCGCGTTGTCGCGCCGAGCGACGTGACCATGCCCAGCTTGCTGGCGCTGCCGACCAACGACCGGATCGTTCCGCCGCGCTCGGCCGCCGCGCTGGCGGCGCAGCTTCAAAGCCCGACGGTGCATCGCACCTCGGCCGGACATATCGGCATGATGACCGGACGCAAGGCGGAAAGCGAAGTCTGGCAGCCGGTCGCGCGCTGGCTTGCGGCGAGGCAATTCCGCCCGTGACAAGGCCGCGTCTCGTCCGGTAGATTAAGCTATTGTGCAGCGCACAATTTTCGCCAAGGAGGCACCCATGTCAGACATCGTCATCGCCGGCGCCGCCCGCACGCCGGTCGGGTCGTTCAACGGCGCACTGGCCGCATTGCCCGCGCACACGCTCGGCCAAGTCGCCATTGTCGAAGCGATCAAACGCGCCAAAGTCGAGCCCGCCGACGTCGATGAGGTCATCCTGGGGCAAATTCTTGCCGCCGGCGCCGGGCAGAATCCGGCGCGTCAGGCCGCTATCGCCGCCGGCATTCCGGCGGAGAAGACCGCCTATGGGATCAATCAGCTCTGCGGCTCGGGCCTGCGCGCGGTCGCGCTCGGCTTTCAGGCGATCCGCAACGGCGACAGCGCCATTGTCGTCGCCGGCGGCCAGGAGAGCATGAGCCAGGCGCCGCACTGTCTGCATTTGCGCAACGGCACAAAAATGGGCGACGCGCAGATGATCGACACGATGATCAAGGACGGCTTGTGGGATGCCTTCAACGGCTACCATATGGGCAACACGGCCGAGAACGTTGCCGAGAAATGGCAGATCACGCGCGATCAGCAAGACAAATTCGCCGCCGCCTCGCAGCAAAAGGCCGAGGCCGCGCAGAAGGCCGGGCGCTTCAAGGACGAGATCGCCGCCGTGACGATCGAATCGCGCAAGGGCCCGGTCGTCGTCGCCAGCGACGAATATCCCAAGCACGGCACGACGGCGGAGTCTCTGGCCAAGCTGCGCGCGGCGTTCAAGAAGGACGGCACGGTGACGGCGGGCAATGCGTCCGGCATCAACGACGGCGCCGCCGCGCTCGTGCTGATGAGCGACACGGAAGCGGCGAAGCGCGGCGTGACGCCGCTGGCGCGGATCGTTTCGTGGGCGACGGCGGGCGTCGATCCGGCGATCATGGGCACGGGGCCGATTCCGGCCAGCCGCTTGGCGCTCAAGAAAGCCGGCTGGTCGGTCGGCGATCTCGACCTCATCGAAGCGAACGAGGCCTTCGCCGCTCAGGCTTGCGCGGTGAACAAGGACCTTGGCTGGGATCCGGCCAAGGTCAACGTCAACGGCGGCGCCATCGCCATCGGCCATCCGATCGGCGCCTCGGGCGCGCGCGTGCTGGTGACGCTGCTGCACGAAATGCAGAAGCGGAACGCCAAGAAGGGCCTCGCCACGTTGTGCATCGGCGGCGGCATGGGTATCGCGATGTGCGTCGAACGGACGTAACGGCCGATCGCTATTGCCGCGGCGTCCGCGGCCTTTCACCGTCGCGCCGGCGCTCGCCATCGCGGCCGCGCGGAGCGAAGCCGGCCTGCATATACGTCTTGCGCGCCTCGGCCGGCAGTGCCGCGCCGATGCGCGCCAGCGAGCCGGTGAGATGCTCGATCAGCGCATCGCTGCGGCTGCGCACGAGACGGCTTGCCGCCTCGATCGCGGCGGCGTCGCCGGCTTCGGCGGTGATCGCACGGCCGAAGTCGTTGCGCGCTTCGCGCAGCGCCATGATGCGCTGGCGCATTTCGCCGAAGCGTTCGCGCCAGATCTGATCGGCAATGCGCCGATGCTCGTCGCTCAGAGTTTGGCGGGCCGCGAAATGATTGAAGCCTTGGCCCATCGCGCCGGGGCGCGGCCCGATGCCGCCCGCCCAGCTCGCCGCCAGCCAGCCGACCAGGAACAGGTTCACCGCCAGGGACGCAAACAACCCGATCAACAGCCAGCGGCGCGGCTTGGCCGGCGCTGCGGCGGCATGGCCCGGCGAGGGCGCGGCGTCGCTCATAGCTCGCTTTCCTCAATCAAATCGAAGCCCAACCCGACGGTCTCGGTCTCGGCCTGGGCCACCAACAAGCCGTTGGCCGGAAAAGGCGATACATTCAGTCCCAGCCCGATCCCCAAGATCGCGGCAAAGGCGAGACCGGCGGCCGGGTGCCAAAGACGTTGCAGCCAGTTGCGGCCCGCCATAAACGACGCGGCGCGCGTTTGCGGCGCTTGCGCCAGCACCCGGCCAACAAGATGCGACGGTGCCGGCGCCGGACGCGCCGCGGCAATCACGTTGTCGAGGCGCGCGGCTTCTGGTAGCAGCGCGCGCGCGGCGGCACTGCGCGTCAGCACATCCAGCGCCCAAGCGCGCCGGTCCGCGGGCCAGCGCGCGGGCTCGGCGCCATAGGCGTCGATCATGTCTTGAAAACGATCGAGCGCCACTTGTTCGTCGTCATTCGCGACCATGGCTCAGTCCCCAACAATTTCTTTTTTGAGTTCGATCAATTGCGCCCGCAAGCTGCGCCGCGCCCGCGCCAACAAAGATTCGAGCGCTTCCACGCTGATCTCCATCAGCGCCGCCGCTTCGATATTGCCCATTTCCATATGGTGCACAAAGGTCATTGCCGTACGCTGCCGCTCGGGCAGGCCGGCGATGGCGGCATCGACGAGCGCCGCCTGTTGTTCGCGCGCCAAATGCTCGACCGGCGTCGGCGCCGGATCGGCGACGTTGTCCGCCGCATCGAGGCTCTCGCTGCGGCGGCGCCGGCGTATGCGATCGATGGCCAGATTGTAGACGACGCGGTGCAGCCACGCGCCGATTGGCGCCTCGTCGCGCCAGCGCGCCGCCATCTGCCACAGCCGCAGCATGGCCTCTTGCGCGACATCCTCGGCTTCGGCGGCGTCGTTCAAAATGCGCCGGGCCAACAGCAAGGCCGGCCCCAAGTAGAGGCCGACGACCGCGCGCGCCGCCGCGCCATCGCCCGCCGCCACGTGCCGCATCAAAGCGGCGTCCCGCTGCGCGGCGCTTGGCTCGCCAATCGTTCCCTCGGCCATGGCCGATTATACGAAAGGCTGCTTCATTGGCCATGGCGCCGCGCCGCCGCATCGATTCATTCGCTGCCGGGCGCGTTGGCCGGCGGCGGCGAAGACGATACTGCGCCCCGGTCGCTTTTGCGCGCTAGGCGGCGCTCGTGAATTTTCTCGCCCGCGGCGCGCCATTCGGATTGCGAGACCTTGCCGTCGCGGTCGCGGTCCATCAATTCAAACATGCGAGCCACGCGCTCCGGATTACCGCGTTTGCGCCCGGCGGCCAGTTCGTCTTTCGTGACGCTGCCATCGCCATTTTTGTCGATTGTCTTGAAGCGCGAATCGAACCGGCGCATGAACTCGGCCTTGTCCGCCGGCACGCCATTTGCGCCGTCGGCGAGCTTCGGCGATTCGGCGTTGGCGGCCGCCGTCAGGGCGATCGCCAGGGCGATCGAAAGCATGGCGCGTTTCGGCATTGTCCTCTCCGTGGGGCTATGGGTTGCAGGGCCCTGACACGGTTGTTGCAGGCTTGTTCCGAGAATAACGCATGGCTCGGCCGAATCCGTCGGCACCGAGAACCGACGGGCGGCTGGCCTATTCACATGGTTAACGAAACGCCGATGGCGATGAAGTTCCGCCTGTCCGGGGCTTGGGGACTGCGCCACACGGCGGCAAAACGAAATCGGGGGCGGCCGGGCGCCGCCCCCGTTTCATGCCTTCGATTCGACTAGCGATCGCGTCTGTCGCCCCGGCGGCCGAACTCGGACGCCTCGATCGCGCCGTCCTTGTTGCGATCGAGCCTTGCGAAGAGCCGCTCGCCCGCCGAAGCCCATTCCGCGGCGCCGAGCTTGCCGTCCTTATCCGCATCGAGCCGGACGAAGCCGCGTTCGCGGACTTGGCCGCCGCGCTCGGCAAAGGCCTTGGCAAGTTCTTCCTTGGTGACCGTGCCATCCCGGTTGGCATCGGCGAGCAGCAACAGGCGCGGTTTCTTCTGCGCGGCGTCGTATTCGGCGCGGCTGAGCTTGCCGTCGCCGTTGCCGTCCATCGCCTTGAACTCGGCCGCGACCGCGGCGGCGAAACGCGCGCGCGGGGCCGCCGCGAATTCCTCGAAAGTCACGACGCCGTCCTTGTCGCGATCGGCGCGGCTGCCCGGCGCGCGGCGCCGGCCGGCGCGCTCGTCGGCCGAAAGCTTGCCGTCGCGGTTGGCGTCGATCGCGTCGAAGCGCTCCTTCAAGCGCGCCTCGAAGCGTTCTCCGGCGGCTTTCGCATAGTCCTCGGCGCTGAGCGCGTTTTTCTTGGCCGTGTCGATCGCCTCGAAGCGCGCGGCGCGGCGATTTTCGCGCGCCGGCATTTCGTCGGCCGCGATCTTGCCGTCCTTGTTCTTGTCGTAGCGCGCGAAGAATCGCTCGATGCCCTCGGCGCGGCGCAGGTCGCCATAAAGAGCGAATTCGTCCTTGTCGAGCACGCCGTCGCCGTTCTTGTCGGCCGACTTGAACGATTCGGCGCGGAAAGCGTCGAATTCCGCCTTCGTCACCTTGCCGTCTTTGTTGGCGTCCATGCGTTCGAGAAACAGCGCGCGCGGCGGCGAACCGGCGCGTGTCTTGGAATCGCCGGCGCCTTGCGCCAGCGCATAGGTTCCGAGCGCCGCGGCGATCGCGGTGCCGGCGAGAATGACGGTCAAGCGTTTCATGGATGGCTCCTGTGGCCGGATTTGAGTTGGGTTCGATCCCTGCTTTTGCTTCTGGGTCGATCAACGCGCGGTACTGTCCATTCCGTTGGGCGGCCGCGCGCGATCACGGCACTGTGACGCGGACGATCGAACGGACCGATCCGCGCCGCCCAATATTCTTATTTCGTTCTTATTTTTGTTGTCAATATGTTCCAACGATCTTCCACGCCTGATTCTGGTGAATCGTGGCCGCGCGAAGGATCGTGGGGACATGGACAAAAGATGGTGCCGCTGGTCGGAATTGAACCGACGACCTACTCCTTACCAAGGAGTTGCGCTACCACTACGCTACAGCGGCGCCGTACTATCGACGTTTGCCGGCGCTGAATGGCCGGCGGCGCGCGGAATATGGCGAACAATGGCGGATGAAGCAAGCAGGCGTCGAACGAGATCAAGCGTCACCATGGCCGACGAGAAAACCAAGGATGCAGCGCCCGTTCTGACGCCACGCGCGGTTGCGGCGCGCGCTGCCAAGGATGACCGGCTGGCGGCGGCGCTGCGCGAAAATCTGAAGCGGCGCAAGGATCAGGCGCGCGGTCGCCGCGGCGATGCGGCGCCCGCCTCCGAGATCAAACCGAAAAATTAGCCCTCCACGTTCGCCCGTTGCACCATCGCGTCGAGCAGCACTTGGCAGCCGGCGGCGAGATCGGCGGCGGTGGCGGATTCGATTTCGTTGTGGCTGAGGCCGTCGGCGCAGGGGACGAAGATCATGGCGGTGGGGGCGACGCGCGCCATGTAAAGCGCATCGTGGCCGGCGCCGCTGACGATGTCGCGATGCGCATAGCCGCGCGCCGCCGTCGCCCGGCGCACGGCTTCGACGCAGCCCGCATCGAAGGGCGTGGCCGGGAAATGCCAGATTTCCTTGAGTTCGAGTTCGAGCCTGATGGCGGCCGCGATCTCGGCCGCCTGGGCGCGAAACGCCGCGTCCATGCGCGTGAGCGCGGCTTCGTCGGGATGGCGGAACTCGACGGTCAGGAACACTTTGCCCGGGATCGTGTTGCGCGATTGCGGGCTTGCCTCGATCACGCCGCAGGTGGCGCGCGCATCCGGCATAGTGTCCATGCCGATGCGGTTCACCGCGTCGATCAGGCGCGCGGCGCCGAGCAGGGCGTCGCGCCGGCGCTCCATCGGCGTGGTGCCGGCATGGGATTCCTGGCCGGTGAGGCGCGCCTCGTACCAGCGCTGCGCCTGGCCGCCGGTAACGACGCCGATCGTCTTGCCCTCCGCCTCGAGGATCGGGCCTTGCTCGATATGGCATTCGAAGAACGAGCCGATCTTGCGCCCGCCCGCCTTCTCTTTTCCCTTGTAACCGATGGCTTCGAGCGCGGCGCCGAAGCTCGTGCCGGCGCGGTCCTGGCAGGCGCGGATGTCGTCGAGCTTGAAGATCCCGGTGAAGACGCCCGACCCCATCATGGCGGGCGCGAAGCGCGAGCCTTCTTCGTTGGTCCACACCGCGACTTCGATCGGCGCTTCGGTGCGGTAGCCGGTCTCGTGCAAGGTGCGCAGCACCTCGATGCCGGCAAGCACGCCATAGGCGCCGTCGAACTTGCCGCCGGTCGGCTGGGTGTCGAGATGCGAGCCGGTCATCACCGGCGGCAGCGCCGGGTTGCGGCCCGCGCGGCGCGCGAAGACGTTGCCGACTTCGTCGACCGCCATCGTGCAGCCCGCCGCCTCGCACCAGCGCACGAAGAGGTCGCGCGCCTGCTTGTCGAGATCGGTCAAGGTCAGCCGGCAAACGCCGCCTTTCGCGGTGGCCCCGATCTGCGCCATTTCCATCAGCGACTCCCAGAGCCGCTGGCCGTTGATGGAAAGATTGGTCGGCGGAACGGCGCGGGCGGCCATGGCGCTACCGCGTCGTCGGCATGATGAATTCGGCGCCGGCGCGAATGCCGGTGGGCCAGCGCGCGGTCACGGTCTTGAGCTTGGTGTAGAAGCGCACGCCCTCGGGGCCGTGCATGTGCGTGTCGCCGAACAGCGAGCGTTTCCAGCCGCCGAAACTGTGAAACGCCATCGGGACCGGAATCGGCACGTTGATGCCGACCATGCCGGTTTGCGTGCGTGCCGCGAAATCGCGCGCCGCGTCGCCGTCACGCGTGAAAATGGCGACGCCGTTGCCATATTCGTGCTTGTCGACGAGAGCAACAGCGTCCTCGTAGCTCGGGCTGCGCACCACCGAAAGAACGGGGCCGAATATCTCTTCCTTGTAGATGCGCATCGCCGGCGTGACCTTGTCGAACAGGCAGGGGCCGATGAAATAGCCCTTTTCGTAGCCTTGCAGCCTGATATCGCGCCCATCGATCAGCAGCTCGGCGCCTTCCTTGACGCCCTGATCGACATAGCCCCTGACTTTGGCGAGATGCTCTTTGGTGACGAGCGGGCCCATTTGGGCCTGCGGATCGAGACCCGGGCCGACGCGCAGGCTGCGCGCCTTGGGGATCAGCTTTTCGAGCAGGGGCTTCGCCGCGTCGCCGACGGTGACGGCGACCGAGACCGCCATGCAGCGCTCGCCCGCCGAGCCGTAGCCCGCGCCGATCAGCGCGTCGGCGGCCTGTTCCATGTCGGCGTCGGGCAAGACGATGAGATGATTCTTGGCGCCGCCCAATGCCTGCACACGCTTACCCGCCGCCGTGCCGGTGCGATAGATGTATTCCGCCACCGGCGTCGAGCCGACGAAGCTCACCGCCGCGATGCCGGGATGATTGAGGATCGCGTCGACCGCCTCCTTGTCGCCGTGGACGACATTGAAAACGCCCGCCGGCAAGCCGGCTTGGGCGAGAAGATCGGCGACGAACAGCGCCGCGGACGGATCTTTTTCGGACGGCTTGAGGATGAACGCATTGCCGCAGGCGATGGCAATCGGGAACATCCACATCGGCACCATCGCCGGGAAGTTGAACGGCGTGATGCCGGCCACGACGCCCAAGGGCTGGCGCATGCTGTAGCTGTCGACGGCGCGCGCGACCTGCTCGGTGAACTCGCCCTTCAGGAGCTGCGGTATGCCGCAGGCGAACTCGACGACTTCGAGGCCGCGCGTGATCGAGCCTTTTGCGTCCTCGAAGACCTTGCCGTGTTCGTTGACGATTATGCGGGCCATATCGTCGATGCGCGCTTCGATCAGCGATTTGAGCTTGAAGAACACGCGGGCGCGCAGCAGCGGCGGGGTCGCCGCCCACGCCGGCAGCGCCGCCTGCGCCGCGGCCACGGCTTTGTTCACGACATCGGCGCCGCCGAGCGGCACCCTGGCAACAACCTCGCCCGTCGCGGGGTTGAAAATATCGCCCAGCCGGCCATTGGCCGCTTTCGCCTTTTCGCCGCCGATCCAATGATAGAGCGTCTCGACCATCGCAGCCTCGTCTGTGTTTCGCTTGTGAAAAACCGAAACTACGCAGCCCGGCGGGCCAAGGGAAGAGCGCGCTAGACGGTTGCGCGGCCGCCGATGGCGCGCAGCGTGGCGCCGTAGATCTGCTCGGACAAGCGCGCCATCGGGCCCGGAACCGAGCCATAGATGATCGAGGACGCCGTCAGCAGCAAAGGGCCTTGCGCGAAGGCGGTGGCGAGCGCCGCGTCGGTGATGCCGATCTGCCGCTGCGCAATGCCCTGCTCGATCAGCGCGCGCAGCACGCGGATCGGGCTTTTCATGTCGGCGCGGACGCGGCGCAGGAAACTGTGCTGCGCCAGCAGCAGGTAGCGGAAGCGATAGGGATCGTTGTCGAACACGCGGCACAGATCGTCGATGATGGCGCGCAGCGCGCCGCGGAAATCGCTTTGCTGCCGCCACAGCTCGGCCAAGCGATCGGCCATCGCGGCGTAATTGTCGCTGAACAACTCCCAGCCGATCTCGTCCTTGGTCGCGAAATGGCGATAGATGGCGCCTTCGGATATGCCGCACGCCTTGGCGATGTCGCGCGTTGTCGTTTCGGCAAAGCCTTGCTCGACGAACAGGCGCATGGCCTCGTCGAGCAGCGTCTGCCGGGTCTTGGCGCCGTCACGCATTGCCGTGTCGCTTGCCTCCGTTTCGATCGGGCCGGCACATTGGCATGACGCCCGGCAAGACGAAAGCCCGGCGTGTTGCCGAAGGCATTATGCGGCTCAGGCAAGATGTGATAGGGCTCATGCAGCTTCCCAGGAGAGGAACATGGCTTCGGCAACGGTTCGGCCCGAGACCGGCCGGCGGCGTTCCGGCGCGGCGGCCGGCCTTGTCCTCCTGCTTCTCGCCGGGCTTCCGATCGCGGTTTGGCTCGATCTCCGCGCGCTTTCGAACAATCATCTTCGCCACCAAGCGAACGAGCTAAATACGGTGATCGAGGCGGTACGCGGATATTATGCGCGCAATGTCGTGGCGCGCGTCCTGGGCGCGACCACGGCGACGCGAGTCGTCCACAACTATTCGGACGTACCAGGCGCCATTCCGATTCCCGCCACCCTCTCGCTCGAACTCGGCAAGGCGATCACGGACCAGGAAGCGAATGTGCGCTATCGCTTCGTCTCCGACCTACCCTTCCTGCGCCGGCAGCCGCACCAGCTCGACGATTTCGAGCGCTCGGCGCTGGCGCGGCTGCGCCAGGATTCCTCGGCGCCGATCTATGAAGATTCGGGCACCGCGTTCACGCGCCAAGTCCGTATCGCGGCGCCCGTCAAGATGGCGCAAGCCTGCGTCGGCTGCCACAACACGCATCCCGAGAGCCCGAAGCGCGACTGGAAGGTCGGCGAGGTCCGCGGCATCCAGGAAATCATCGTGCATCAGCCGCTGGCGACCAACATTTTCGCGTTCAAGTATCTGCTGGTCTATTTCATCGTCGCGGCCATGAGCGGGATTATTTTCATCTTGTTGCAGCGGCGGCAAGGCGCGCTGATTCGCGGCATGAACAAGGAGCTGACCGAGGCCAACGACTTCCTGGCGGCGATTTCGCTCAAGATCGCCAAATATCTTTCGCCGCAGATCTACAAGGGAATATTCAGCGGCCAGCGCGACGTCGTGATCGCGACCGAGCGCAAGAAGCTCACGATCTTTTTTTCCGATATTCAGGATTTCACCGCGACCACGGAACGCCTGCAGCCCGAAGAACTCACCGCGCTCCTGAACGAGTACCTGACCGAAATGTCGGCCATCGCCCTGCAACACGGCGCCACGGTCGACAAATTCATCGGCGACGCGATTCTCCTGTTCTTCGGCGATCCCGAATCGAAGGGCGTCACCGAGGATGCGCGCGCCTGTCTCAACATGGCGATCGACATGCAGCGCCGTCTCGCCGTGCTCAACAGCAAATGGCGCGATCGCGGCATCGAGCGGCCGTTCCGCGTGCGCATGGGCATCAACACCGGCTTTTGCAATGTCGGCAATTTCGGCAGCAACGACCGCATGGAGTACACGATCATCGGCGCCGAAGCCAATCTGGCCGCCCGCCTGCAGGCGGCGGCCGAGCCGGGCACCATCGTGATGAGCTACGAAACCTATGCGCTGGTGCGCGACCTTGTGTCCGCGCATCCGCTGCCGGCGATCGCGATGAAGGGCATCAGCCGCTCGATCGTCCCCTACGTGGTCGAAGGGCTTCTCGTCGAACACGGACAGCGCCCCGAGGTCATCAGCGAGCACGCGGCGGGCATCGACATTTTCGTCGATACCGCGGCGATCAGCGACGAAGCCAAGCAACGCGTCAAACGGCTGCTCGAACACGCGCTCGCCACGCTCGACGCGCGCAAGCCCGAAGCCGGCAAGGCATAGCCGGCGCTATTCCTTGACCGCGCCGGTCATCGCCGAGACGTAATGCTCGACGAAAAACGCGTAGAGCACCACGAGAGGCAGCGAGCCGACCAACGCCCCCGCCATCAGCGAGCCCCAGCGATATTGGTCGCCGTCGGTGAACGCCGTCACGATCGCGACGGGCACCGTTTTTTTGTCGACCGACGTGATGAACGTCAGCGCATAGATGAATTCGTTCCAGCATAGCGTCAGGCAAAAAATGCCGGCCGATATGAGCCCGGGTATCGCCAGCGGCAGGATGATCCGCGTCAGAATCTGGAGACGGCTGGCGCCGTCGATCAGCGCGCATTCCTCGAGCTCGTAGGGGATGGTCTTGAAATACCCCATCAGCAGCCAGGTCGAGAACGGGATCAAGATCGTCGGGTACGTCAGGATCAACGCAAACGGCGTATCGAACAGGCCGTAGCTGAAGACCACGGTCGACAGCGGGATGAACAGGATCGACGGCGGCACGAGATAGGCGAGAAAGATAAGCCCGCCGACGTAGTGCGCGCCGCGATAGCGGATGCGCGTGATCGCGTAGGCGGCCAAGACGCTGGCGACCAGCGACAGGATCGTCGCCGCCACCGAAACCAGCATGGTGTTCCACAGCCACGTCGGATACGCGGTCTTGAAAAGAAGTTCGTGGATGTGCTCGAAGGTCGGCGCGAGAGTCCAGAAAGGGTTGTGGCTTTCGAGATCGAGCAAATGTGCCTTGGGCTTGATGGCCGTGACGACCATCCAATAGAACGGGAACAGCAGGACGATGACGATCAAGGCGAGCGGGACATAGACCGTGACAAGGCGCTTGGGCAGGGTTGAAAGATAGGCCATGCCCTCGCGGTCGTCGCGCCGCGAGCGGGTGGCGGAGGGTTCAGTCATTGCTTTCTCCCTGCTGCCATTTGCGACGCTGCAGCCCGAACCAGCTGATCATGATCGCCGCGAGAAGAAACGGCACCATCGCCGTCGCCATCGCCGCGCCTTCGCCGATACGGCCGCCTTGGATGGCGGTGTTGTAGGATATCGTCGCCATCAGCTCGGTGGCTCCGGCCGGCCCGCCATTGGTCAGCACTTTGATGAGTTGGAAATCGGTGAAGGTGAACAACACCGAGAATGTCATCACAACGGCGATGATCGGCGTCAGCAGCGGAAAGGTTATGTGCCGGAAGATCTGCCAGCGCGAGGCGCCATCGAGCGTGGCGGCTTCGTAAAGCGTGGGCGACACGGTCTGCAGGCCGGCCAGCAGCGTGATCGCGACGAACGGCACGCCGCGCCAGACATTGGCGAAAATCACGCTCCAGCGCGCGTTCCAGGCGTCGCCCAGGAAATCGACATTGGTCGCGATCAGGCCAAGCTTGCGCAACGACCACGAGACGATCGAAAATTGCGGATCGAAAATCCACCAGAACGCGATCGCCGAAAGCACCGTCGGGACGATGAACGGAATCAGCACGATGGCGCGGATGATCGCCTTGAACGGCATGTGCTCGTTCAAGAGCAGCGCGAGGTAAAGGCCAAGCGCGAATTTCACGACGCTCGCGACGACCGTATAGAAAATCGTGTTGAAGATCGTGAGCAGAAATTTCGAGTTGCCGAGAATCCACTCGTAGTTTTCGAGACCGACGAACTTGCCCGGCCGGCCGATGCGCGCGTCCGTGAAAGAGATCCACATGCCGAGGCCGAGCGGGTAGACGAGGAACAACAGCAGGAACGCGACCGCGGGCACCATGAACCAGAAGCCCAGCCAATTCCGGTTGACCTTGAGCTGGCTCCAGGCGTTGGCCCGGACGCCGGCGAAGGCGACCGGCGCCGCCGTGGCGAAGCGCGTCATGGGGCGGGATCCGGAATTTGCGGCGCCGGCGGGCGAGGCGGCCCGGGCGGGCCGCCTCCTCCGCCCGGCCTCAACGATAGATCCGCCGGGCCTGCCGCTCGGCCACGGCGATGGCTTCCGCCGCGGTTGAGCGACCGGTGCAGACCGTCGCGAACATATCGAGTATGAGGAAATCCGCGAGCGCCGACGCCGCCTTTTCGCCGACCGAGCCGAGGCCGCCCGCGGTCAACGTGCGCTTGGCCACGTCGCGCACGACGGTGAGCTTCTTGTCCGACGTCCACACCGGGTTGGCGTCGTAGGCGTTGAGCGGATGCGTGATATAAGCCACGGCGCCTTCAAGCCACTTGTTGTAGTTCGCGGCCTCCAGGGCGAACGCCATGAACGCCTTGGCCGCGTTCGGCGCCTTGCTGTAGCGCATGATCATCATGGGATAAGCGACGTGAAACTCGGTCGGCTTGCCGACCGGGCCGACCGGCCACAAGGCGTGGTCCATGTCGTCCATGATCTCCTTCATCTTGGCTTCGCCCTTGGCGGCGCCCGCCTTCGCCGCGGCGTAGATCGAAACGCCGTTGTTGGTCAGCGAAATTTCGCCGGCCAGGAATGCCTTGTTGTTGAACGCGTCGTTCCACGCGGCCGTGCCGGGGACGAAGTGCTCGGACATCGCCTTGGCGTAGTCGAGCGCCTTGACGGTCTCGGGGGAATTGATAACGACCTTGTCGTTCTTGTCGACAAGGTTGCCGCCAAACGCCCACAGGCACCAATGCACCCACGCATTGCCGTCGCCCGAAGCCCGGCCGAGCGCAAATCCGCCCGCGACGCTTTTGGCTTTGAGCGCCTTCATCAATTCGAGCAAGCCGGCGGTGTCCTTCGGCATTTCCTTGAACCCCGCCTTCTCGATCATGCTTTGGCGGTAGTTGATCACGTTGCCGTTGTAGCCGACGGGAATTGCGATCCATTTGCCGCCCGAAGTGCCGTAGGTGACGGCGGTCGCGACCCACCCGCCGTATTTCTTGCCGAGATAATCGGCGACATCGCTGACATCGACGCATTTGTCGGGGAACAGATGCGGCAGCGAATACAGGCCCCAGAACAGGTCCGGGCCCTGATTGGTGTTGGCGGCGACCGAAGCCTTGGGCTGCACATCGTCGAGCGATTCGTCGATGACGTTCACCTTGACGCCGGTCGCCTTGGTGAAGGCATCGACCAGCACCATGAACGCGTCTTCTTCGGATTGGACGAAGCGCTTCCAGCGCAGCAGCTGAAGCTGCGCGCCGGCCTCGGGGCGCCACGGCGCCGTTTGCGCCCAGGCTTTGGCAAATCCGTCAAGCCCGGCATAGGCCGAGATCCCTGCAAGCGCCGCACCACCTTTGAGCGCCGAGCGTCGTGTGAAATTATTCTTGGTCATGTCATTTCCTCCTGTTCCAATTGTGATTGTTGCGTCTCGTTGAATTCCGTTTCAGATCCGCGCGCCGGTTTCTTTGGCGAAGAGATGCACCATATCCAGGCGCGGCCGCAAGCGCACCGTTTGCCCGGGCCGGAGATCGTGGCGCTCCCTGAACACGGCGATGAAATCATGGCCGTTGAGCTTGGTGACGACTTGCGTTTCGGACCCCGTTGGCTCGACAACGACGACGGTGGCCTCGGCACCGTCATCGGCGAGTTCGAGGTGTTCCGGGCGAATGCCGTAGATCACGGCGCGACCGCGGCCGCCGGCCGGCGATGACCGCAGCGGCAGAGTGATTCCGCCTCCCGCCACGACACCCGGCGAACCGCCGCCGCTGATCGTCCCTTCGATGAAATTCATCGCCGGCGAACCGATGAAGCCGGCGACGAATAGATTCGCCGGATTGTCGTAGAGTTCCAAAGGCGCGCCGATCTGCTCGATGCGGCCGTCATGCATGACGACGATGCGGTCGGCCATCGTCATGGCCTCGACCTGATCGTGGGTGACGTAGATCGACGTTGTTTTGAGCCGCTGATGCAGCGCCTTGATCTCGGTGCGCATCTGCACCCGCAGCTTGGCGTCGAGATTGGACAGCGGCTCGTCGAACAGAAAGACTTGCGGATCGCGCACGATGGCGCGGCCCATGGCGACGCGCTGGCGCTGGCCGCCCGAGAGCTGGCGCGGATAGCGGTCGAGATATGGTGCCAAGCCCAGAATATCGGCGGCCTCGCGCACCCGCGCATCGATCGATTTCGCGTCGGCCCGGCGCAGCTTCAGGCTGAACGCCATGTTGTCCCACACTTTCATGTGCGGATAGAGCGCATAGTTTTGGAACACCATCGCCACGTCGCGCTCTTTTGGCGGTACCTGGTTCACCACCCGGTTGCCGATCGCGATCTCGCCGTCGCTGATTTCCTCGAGTCCGGCGATCAGGCGCAACAGCGTGGATTTGCCGCAGCCCGACGGCCCGACCAGGACGACGAATTCGCCGTCCGCGATGGCGACATCGACGCCATGCAGCACGTTGACGGCGCCGAAGCGCTTGCGCACGCGGCGAATATCGACGCTTGCCATCGGCTTTGATCCATCGCTCCCTGATCGTCACCGGTCTTGCGCCGGTCTTGATGTCGAGCAAGCAATCTAGCGACACTATTGTGCGGCGCAAGGCTTGATCGTATCGCGCGCCGCACTTGCCAAATCCGCTTTGGGCAACGACAGTCCGCCGGCACACCCGGATCGGAGACCGCCAATGTCATTCGCCGCGTTTCGCGCCCTCACCTTCGATTGCTACGGCACGCTCATCGATTGGGAGTCCGGCATTCTGGCGGAGCTCAAGCCTTGGGCCGCGAAGCACAAGCTCGCGTTGAGCGACGACGATCTGCTCGCCGGCTTGGCGCAGGAGGAGTCGCGCTGCCAAGCCGAGCGGCCGGCGGCGCTCTATCCGGAAATTCTCGCCGAAGTCCACCGCCGGCTCGCCAAGCGCTGGGGCGTCGCCGCGTCCGAGACGGACGCCGCCGCCTTCGGCCAATCGGTCGGGCGCTGGCCCGCCTTCCCCGATAGCGCGGAGGCCCTGCGCTATTTGAAACAGCATTTCAAGCTCGTCATCGTTTCGAACATCGATCGCGCTTCGTTCGCCAAGAGCAACCCGAAGCTCGGGGTCGAATTCGACCTTATTGTCACAGCGCAGGAAGTCGGCTCCTACAAGCCGGCACTTGGGCATTTTCATCGCGCGCTGGCCGAGCTGGCGAAGATGGGCATCGCCAAGGATCAGATCCTGCACACCGCGCAAAGCTTGTTCCACGACGTCGCGCCGGCGCGCCAGCTCGGCCTGAAAACCATGTGGATCAACCGGCGCAAAGGCCGCCCCGGCGGCGGCGCTACGCCGGCTTCCGACGCCAAACCCGATTGGGAGGTTGCATCGATGGCCGAATTCGCCGCCCTACACAAGGCGCAGAAAAAATGAACGACGATACCCTGCACGCCTGCGTTCGCGCGCTCGGCGAACCGGGGCAGCCGCTGCCGCTCTATCGCGCGCTCGAACGCGCGCTCGGCACGGCGATCGGCCACAAGCTCTTCACCTTGCTCTACGTGGCACCCGACCGGACGCGCGTAAAGCGCGCCTATTCGAGCGATCCCACGGCCTATCCCGTCGGCGGCTTCAAGCCGATGGGACCGACGCCATGGGGCGCGCAGGTTATCGACGGGCTGACCCCCTATATCGGGCGCAACGCGGCGGACATCAAATGGGCCTTTTTCGATCATGCCCTGATCGCCTCGCTCGGCCTCGAATCGGCGCTCAATATACCCGTCGTCTATGACCGGCGCTGCCTGGGAACCATGAATCTGCTTCACGTCGCCGGGCACTATGGCGAGCACCATGCCGCCATGGCCGCGCCCTATGCGGCCCTGCTGGTCGGCCCGTTTCTCGAAGCAATTGCGCGCGACCGGGATTAGCGGCACTGTCGGCCCGGTTCGAACTCTTGGGGGAAGCCGTGCAAATCCTGTTCCGCAATGCCGCGATTCTCGATGGCGAATCGCCGCAGCGCCGCGAAGGCCATGAGGTGCTCGTCGAGGGCGGCACGATTCGCGACGTTTCGGCAAAGCCGATCGTGGCCGCCGATGCGCGAATCGTCGATCTCAAGGGCCGCACGCTGATGCCCGGCCTGATCGATTGCCACGTTCACGTCACCGCGTTCATGGCCGATCTCGGCGCCAACGCCAAGGTGCCGACCTCGCTCGCGGCGTTCAAAGTCGCCGGCATCCTCAAAGCCATGCTGGAGCGCGGCTTCACCACGGTGCGCGACGCGGGCGGCGCCGACCATGCCCTGGCGCTCGCGACCGAGCAGGGCGCCACGCCCGGTCCGCGGCTGTTTCCCGCCGGCAAGGCGCTGTCGCAAACCGGCGGTCACGCCGATTTCCGCGGCCGGTTCGACGACAGCGAGAGCTGCGCCTGTTGCCGCAATATCGGCATGCTCGGACGCCTCGTCGACGGCGTCGATGCCTGCCGCAAGGCGGTGCGCGAGGAGATGAAGGCGGGCGCCACGCAGATCAAGATCATGGCCTCGGGCGGCGTCGCGTCGCCGACCGACCCAATCGGCTACACGCAATATTCCGCCGAGGAAATCCGCGCCATTTGCGACGAGGCCGAATCCGCCGAGACCTATGTCATGGCCCACGCCTATACCGGGCGCGCCATCAAGCGCGCGGTCGAGCACGGCGTGCGCACCATCGAGCACGGCAACCTGATCGACGATGCGGCGGCCCAGGCCGTTGCCGCGCGCGGCGCTTTTGTGGTGCCGACGCTGGTCACCTACACCGCGCTCAAGGAAGAAGGCGCCAAGCTCGGCTTTCCGGCGGCCTCGATCGCCAAGATCGACGATGTGCGCGGCGCCGGCCTGAAGGCGCTCGATATCTGCAAGCGCAACGGAGTCCGCATGGGCTTCGGCACGGATTTGCTGGGCGAAATGCACTACCGCCAGTCCGAGGAATTCACCATCCGCGCCCAGGTGCTCTCGCCCTTCGAAATCATCCAGAGTGCCACCAAGACCGCGGCCGAGATCGTCCGCCAGACCGGCAAGCTCGGCATCGTGGCGCCGGGCGCGCATGCCGACTTGATCGCCGTCGATGGCGATCCGCTCAAGGACTTGGCGCGCCTCGGCAACCAGGGCCGCCATCTCGACATCATCATGAAGGCCGGCAATTTCGTGAAGAACACGATCGCCGCATAATCGCAATCACTGGGAGGCACGACCATGAAACGCATCACTCGCCGCCAAATGCTTGAACGCGGCGCTGCCGCCGGACTGGCCGCTTCGGCCTTGCCCGGACTCGTTTTCGCGCAAGACGCCAACGTGTTCCGCATCGGCGCGCTCAATCCGATCACGGGCGCCGGCGCCACTTACGGCCCAGGCATGCAAAAGATGATCCTCGCCGCCGTCGAGGAAGTGAACGCGGCGGGCGGCGCCGGCGGCCGGAAGATCGAGGTCTTCGCCGAGGATTCGCAAACCGCGCCCAACGCCGCCGTGCTCGCGGCCAAGAAGCTGATCGAAGTCAACAAGGTCCAGGCGATCGTGGGAACCTGGTCGTCGGGCGTCACCCTCGCCGTGATGCCGTTGACCGACGCCGCCGGCTTGATCGAGATGAACACCTCGGGCGCGCCGGAAATTTCGACCAAGGACACCAAGGATCTGGTGTGGCGCTATCAGGCGACCAACGATCGCTTCGGCGCCGCCTTTGCCGAGATCGCGACCAAACGCGGCTACAAGAAACCGGCGACGATGGCTTTCAACAATGCCTCGGGCATCGGCAACGTCAACGGCTTCAAGAAGGCGTGGGAGAAGAAAGGCGGCAAGGTCGCGGCCGAAGTTATTTACGAGCCCAACCGGCCGAGCTATCGCTCCGAGCTGCAGAAGATTCTCGAGGCGAAACCCGATGTCATCGTCATGGGCTCCTATCTGCCCGATACCACGATCATCCTGCGCGAATGGTGGCAGGCCAATCAGCCGGTCAAATGGATCATCCCCGGCTGGGCGGCGAATCCGCAACTCGTCAAGGCGCTGGGCAACGAGATTTGCGAGGGCATCATCTCGGTCGATTCGGTGCCCAACGAGAAAGCCGCGTCATTCGCCAAGTTCTCGGAGACCTATCAAAAGGCGATGAATCAGCCCGGTTCGAGCAATATTTACGCGGCCATGACTTACGACATGATCATCAGCCTGGCCCTCGCGATGGAGGCCGCCGGCGCTGGCGCGGACGTGGCGAAGATCAATGGCAAGCTGCGCGAGGTTTCGAACCCGCCGGGCAAGAAAGTATTCAGCTTCGCCGAAGGCAAGGCGGCGCTGAAGCAAGGCAAGATCGATTACGACGGTGCTTCCTCCAAGCTCGATTTCGACGACTTCGGCGACGTGACGCCGGATTTCGGCATGTACGTGATCGAGAAGGGCGAATTGATCCGCCGCGACGTGGTCGCTATTTGATGCAAGCGCTGTAGGGGCGGGTCTAAGAGCCCGCCCCTACGTTCATCTCGAATGCCCAGCTTCCCGACCTACGTCAATCTTGTCATCAACGGCGCGGTCGAAGGCCTGGTCATCGCGCTGATGGCGCTGTCGCTGACCTTGGTGTGGGGCATCGCGCGTTTCGCCAATGCCGCCGCCGGCGATTATGCGACGCTCGGCGCCTATGCCGGAGTCGGCACGCAATTCGTGACGGCAGGCCCGATCTGGCTCGGCGGCATCGGCGGCATGGTGGCGGGATCGGGGGTGGCGCTCGTTTTCTACAGTTGGGTCTTCCGCGCGTTGCGCGGCAGCTCTGCCGTATCCCAGCTCGTGGCGTCGATCGGCGTCGCATTCCTGCTGCGCAGCCTAATCACGTTTTTTCTCGGCTCGGACCAGCGGAATTTCTCGATGCCGGTCTCGCGCGCGCTCAATTTCGGCGGCATTCGCATTCTGCCGACCGATGTCTACATCGCGCTGATCGCCTGCGCGGCCCTGGCCGCGACCTTCGCCCTGCTGCACCTGACGCCGATCGGCCGGCGCATGCGCGCAGTCGCCGACGATCCCGATCTGGCGCGCGCCAGCGGCATCCGCGCCGGCCACATCATGATCGTGCTATGGCTTGTCGCCGGCGCGCTTGCCGCGCTCGCCGGCGTGCTGATCGGCGCCAAATCCGTGGTAGCGCCCGAAATGGGCTGGGAACTGCTGATCCCCGCTTTCGCCGCCGCGATCCTGGGCGGCATCGGCAATCCGGTCGGCGCCGTGATGGGCGCGGTTCTGCTCGGCATATTCCAGGAATTGTCGACGCCGTTCGTGGGCTTTTCCTACAAGATCGCCGTCGCGTTCCTCGTCCTGCTGATCGTGCTGCTGCTCCGGCCGCGCGGGTTATTCGGCCGCGCGCTCGCGGTGCGCTGAGGGCCGGCGCGTGGAAGCCTATCTCGTCGCCGTCGGTATTTTCGCGCTGCTCTACATGCTGATGGCGCTTGGCTTGAATTTGCAGTTCGGCTTTACCGGCTTGATCAATTTCGGCCATGTCGGCTTTTTCGCCATCGGCGCCTATGTTTCGGCGCTCGTGACGCTGGCGGGCTGGCCGATCGCCGCCGGCCTCGCCGCCGCGATCGCGCTCGCCACTTTGGCGGCCTGGCCGCTCGGCCTGCTGGCATTGCGGCTGCGCGACGACTATCTCGCCATCGTGACGCTGGGCTTTTCCGAATCGCTGCGTATCGCGATCCAGGAGGAGCGCTGGCTGACCAAGGGCGTGCAGGGACTCAGCGTTCCGCGGCTGTTCGCCGATCTCGGCATCGGCAAGGGCGCCGAGATCGCGACCCTTGCGCTGCTGATCGCCTTCAACGTCGCCGCGGTGCTGGTGATCTACCGCCTGGTGCATTCGCCCTATGGCCGCCTGATCCAGGCGATCCGCGACGACGAAGACGCCGTGAAGGCGCTGGGAAAAAATCCGGCGCGGTTCAAAATCGAAGTCTTCGCCATCGGCGCGGCCATGGCGGGCGCATCCGGCGCGGTCTATGCCCACTACATCGCCTATATCTCGCCCGAGCAGTTTCTGCCGCTCGTCACATTCTACGCCTGGATGGCGATGATCATGGGCGGCGTCGGCCGCGTGTCGGGCGCCGTCGTGGGCACGGTCCTGCTGATGACCTTCATCGAAGGCTCGCGCTTTCTGCGCGACATTGCGCCCTTCATCCCCGAGGTTCAGATGGCGAGTTTTCGCCTCGCCGTGGTCGGCTTGGCGCTGATCCTATTTACGCTCTACCGGCCGCAAGGCATTGTCGGCAGCACGGGCCTAAAGTGAGCGCGCTCGCCGTCAGCGGACTCAGCAAATCATTCGGCGGATTGACGGTCGTCGATCGCGTCGACCTCGCGGTGCCGGAGGGCGGCCTTGTCGGCCTGATCGGGCCCAACGGCGCCGGCAAAAGCACGCTGTTCGCGGTGATCAGCGGCTTTCAGCCCGCCGATCACGGCCATGTCGAATTCGCCGGCCGGCGGATCGATGGCCTGGCCACGCATGCGCGCGTCAGGCTCGGGCTCGGCCGCACCTTCCAGGTACCACGCGAATTTCGTCATCTGACGGTGCGCGAAAACCTGCTGGCGGCGGCGCCGGACCAGGCGGGCGAAGGCTTGATGGCGCTGATCTTCGCGCCCGGTAAGATTGCGCGCCAAGAAACTGCGTTGCGCCGCAAGGCCGATGAGCTGCTCGCCTTTCTCAACCTAAACGCCGTTGCCGACAGGCCGGCGGGCCAGCTTTCCGGCGGGCAAAAAAAATTGCTCGAACTCGGCCGCGCATTGATGGTCGAGCCGAAATGCCTGCTGCTCGACGAGCCCTTCGCCGGCGTTAATCCGGTGCTGATCGGCGAGATCGCGGCGCGTATCCGCGAACTCAACCGGCGCGGCCTCGCCTTCCTCATCGTCGAGCACAATCTTCATGCGCTGGCCGGACTTGTGGGCGAGATGCATGTGATGGATCGCGGCCGCATCATCGCGCGCGGCGCGCCCAAGGCCGTGCTCGCCGAGCCTGCCGTGCGCACCGCCTATCTGGGCGGCAAAGCAGCGGCGGCCGACGCATGACGCTCCTGGCTGTGGCGCGGCTTCACGGCGGATACGGCGAAGCGGACATCCTCGCCGGCATCGATCTCGCCGTGGCGCCGGGCGAGATCGTCGCCATTGCCGGCACCAATGGCTCCGGAAAATCGACCTTGATCAAGGCGATCATGGGCTTGCTGCCGCGCGTCGCCGGCACCATCGATTACGACGGCCGCGACCTGCGCCGCCACGCGGCCGAGGACCGCATCGGGCTCGGCATTTTCTATGTGCCGCAAGTCGCCAATGTGTTTCCTTCGCTCACCGTGCTCGAAAATCTGCAGGTCATCGCCGGCGTCGCCGATCGCGCCGCGCGCATTGCCGAGATGTTCGAGAAATTTCCCGCGCTTGCGGAACGGCGGCGGCGGCCGGCCAGCGCGCTGTCGGGCGGCGAGCGCCAGCAGCTCGCCTTCGCCCGCGGGCTGATGATGCGGCCCAAGCTGATGCTCCTCGACGAGCCGACGGCGGCGCTGGCACCGGGCCTGGTCGACGTCGTCTTCGATCTCATCAAGACCCTGCCGGCGCTCGGCGCCACCGTGCTCATGGTCGAGCAGCGCGCGCGCCAGGCCCTCGCTATCAGCGACCGCGGCTATATTCTCGACAGCGGCAAGATCGTGCTCGCCGGCCCGGCACGCGACCTTCTCGCCGATGAGCGCATGGCGGAACTTTATTTGGGGCGCGGCGCCTGATCGGACGAAGCATTGCGGCATACCAGGAACACGGAGCGGCAACCATCGGTGAAGCGGCGGGCGACCGGCTGCCAGCCATTGGCCGAAACTTTGGCCGTCAACGCCGCAAGACTATAGCCCTTGTAGCCGATTTCCCATTTGTGCGCGTCGATGTCGGTCTCGCTCGCGGGCTTGAATTTCTGCAGGAAGCGGAACAAGCGCGTATGCAGCCGATGCTTGATCGCACGCGCATTGGCGTAGAAATTCCACGCAATCTGCATTCCTTCATAGGGCACGGATAGTATGAGATACGGCGCGCGCGACGCCGCAAACGCGCCGAGCACGCCATCGACTTTGTTCCAGGCGAGATGTTCCAGCGTCTCGCAGCACAGGATCGCGTCGAAGCCGCGGATGCGCTCGGGATCGAGCGCGGTGAGATCGGCCGCGACATGCGCCGTGGCGCCGAGCGACGACATGGGCGGGCCGATATCGAGCGTCGTCACCTCGTAACCGGCATTGGCCAACATGGCGGTGACGAGGCCGTAATAGGGCCCGACTTCGAGCACGCGCTTGACCTTGAGCCGGCCCACGAGATCGAGCTGCAGCCATTGATGCGTGATGCGCTTCTCGGAGTAATAGGCGTGCCAGCGCTCGGTGAGGCTCGGTTCGGTCATGTCGGGCAAATCGCTTCCGCCGCTGTCGTTGTGCCACGGCCGCGCGCTTGTCACGCCGCCGCCCGCCGTCTCATAGTGCCGCTGCGTCGGCGACACAAGCAGGAGAGCCGTAACGTGGCCGCAATGCCCAAAGCCGAATTCGAACCTCTGCGCGATTTCCGGCGTTACGACGGGGACGAGATCGCGCGCCGCGCCCGGCAATTCTACGAGGACATCGCCCGCCGCCGCACGGTGCGCGAATTCTCCAGCGCCCCGGTGCCGCGCGCCGCGATCGAGCATGCCCTGCTCGCCGCCGGCACGGCACCGTCGGGCGCCAATCTGCAGCCCTGGCATTTCGTCGTCATCGCCGACCCGGCCGCGAAACGTCGCATCCGCGCGGCGGCGGAGGAAGAAGAGCGCGCCTTCTACAAAGGCCGCGCGCCAAAGGAATGGATCGAGGCGCTGGCCCCGCTCGGAACCGACGAGCACAAGCCGTTCCTGGAAACCGCGCCCTACCTCATCGCCATCTTCGCGCAAAAATTCGCGACCTTGCCGGGCGGCAAGCGCGTGAAGCACTATTACGTGCCGGAATCGGTCGGCATCGCGACCGGCCTGTTGATCGCGGCGCTTCACACCGCCGGGCTTGCGACGCTCACCCACACGCCGAGTCCGATGGGTTTTCTCAACGAAATCTGCCGCCGGCCCGAACACGAGAAGCCCTATTTGCTGCTGGTTGCCGGCTATCCGGCCGACGATTGCAAGACGCCGAAATTCGCGCGCGTCAAGAAGCCGCTTGGCGAAATCAGCACTTGGATTTAGGCGCGGCGGCGCTTTGACGCGCGCGATCCGCCGGCATAGGCTGGCGCGAAATCCACGGGAGGGGTTCATGCCGCGCTACGATCGGTTCCGGCGCCTGGGCGCCGGATTGGCCATTGCCGTTCTCCTCGCCGTGCCGGCGCCAGCCGAAGTCTTGCGATTCGAAATCGAGTTCGACCGTGCGCGCCTATGGCGGCCAAAGCTTCGGCGCGGTCGGCGCTTATGAAGTCGTAAGCGGGCGGGTGGTCATCGCCGTCGATCCGGCGCATCCGCGCAATGCCGGCATCGTCGATCTCGACCGCGCGCCGCGCAATGTCCGCAGCCACGTCGAGGCGACGGCGCCGTTCGTCATCCTGCGCCCCGCCGATGCCGCGAAGGGCAACGGCACGCTGCTCTACGATGTGGTCAATCGCGGCCGTATTTTATTGCCGGGGTTATTCAACGACGCGCCGCTCAGCAACGATCTCAAAGCGGCGGCCAATGTCGGCAACGGCTTTCTCATGCGCCAGGGTTACTCGATGGTGTGGAGCGGCTGGCAGGGCGATGCGCCCAGCGATGGCGGGAATTTGCGCCTCGAAGCGCCGATTGTGGCCGGCGCCACGGGGCCGTCGCGCGAGGAATTCGTTTTCGACCATCTGCGCAGCCCGGTCACCGTGGAACTCACCTATCCCGTGGCAACGGGTGCCGAGGCCGCCGCCACGATCACCGTCCGCGCCCGCGAGAGCGATGCGCGCGGTACGGCGCCGGGGCTCGGCATCAAATTCGTCTCGCCGACTCGGATCGAGATTACGCGCCCGCAAGGCTTCGACGCCGGCGCGATCTACGAAATCATCTACACCGCGCGGGATCCGCGGGTGATGGGCCTGTCCTTTGCCAGCGTGCGCGATCTGGTAAGCTTCCTGCGCTACAGCGCGGCCGATCCGGGCGGGCGGCCCAATCCCTTGGCGCGCAACGGGCAGATCGAAACCGTGCGCGCGATCGGCTTCGGCATTTCGCAATCGGGCCGCTTCCTGCGCGACATGCTGTATCAGGGCCACCACCTCGACGAGGCGGGGCGGCCGGTGTTCGACGCGGCGTGGCCGCACATCGCCGGCGCGCGGCGCGGGTTCTTCAACGCCCGTTTTGCCCAGCCAGGGCGCTACTCGCGCCAGCACGAGGATCATGTTTATCCCGGCGATCAGTTTCCCTTCACCTACGGCACGACAAGCGATCCGCTGTCGGGCAAAACCGACGGCGTCATGGCGCGCTGCGCGGCTTCCAATCGTTGCCCGCGCATCTTCCACACCGATACGGACACCGAGGGCTTTCAGGCGCGCGCGTCGCTGCTCATGACGACGCCCGACGGCAAGCCGCTTCGCCTGCCGTCGAATGTGCGCGCCTACTATCTCGCCGGCGTGCCGCACTTCAACGCTCCCAACCTCGCCGCCATGCCGGTGGCGAATTGCGCCGTGAGCAACAACCCGCTGCATGCCGGCCCGGCGATGCGGGCGCTGCTCGAGGCGCTGCAGGCATGGCTCGCCGATGGCACGCTGCCGCCGGAGAGCCGCTATCCCAATCTCGCCGACGGAACCCTCGTGCCGCCCGAAGGTGCGGTTGGATTTCCCAACTTGCCCGGACTGTCGCAGTTCGGAACCGTCAACCGCGTCCACCTCATCGATCACACGACCAATCCGCCGTCGAAAGGCGCGGCCTACCCCGCCTTCGTGCCGAAGGTCGATGGCGACGGCCATGCGCTGGGGGCGATTCGCCTGCCGATGATCGAGGCGCCGCGCGCGTCCTATCTTGGCTGGAAATTGCGGGCCGCCGGCTATTCGGCGGGCGCGCTGTGCAGCCTCACCGGCTCGACCGTCCCGCTGCCGGCCAATGCCGCGGCCGCAAATGCCGCCGGCGACAAGCGCCAACCGCTCGATGCGCGCTATCCTTCCGCCGAGGCCTATGTTCAGGCGGTCGAACAGGCGGCGATGAAGCTGGCCGAGGCGCGCTTGCTGTTGCCCGAAGATGTCGAAGCCTCGGTCGCCGCGGCGCGCAGCGGCAAGCTCGCGAAACTGCCTTAGCGGCGGGCGCGCGCCGCATCGAGCCGTTCGAGTTCGTCGATCGTCTTCGGCCAGTCTTTGTGCAAGAGCCGCGCCAAGGCGCGGTCGCTGAGCAGCTTGCCGCCGGTTTGGCAGCGCGCGCAGTAATTGGTTTCGTTGCTGGCGTGGCGGATGCGCTGGATCGGCGCGGCGCAAACGGGGCACGGCCTGCCATAGCGGCCGTGCGCCGCCATTCCGGCGCGAAAGGCCGTCACCTTGTCCGGCCACGCCGCATCGGCTTCGGCCACCAGCGTGTCGCGCCACCGGGCCAGTGTCGCGCGCGTTGCCGCGAACAGGGCGGCGATTTCGGCATCGCTCATTTTCTGCGTTTGCAAGACAGGCGACAGCTTCGCCGCATGCAGAATTTCATCTGAATACGCGTTGCCGATACCGCTGAAAAAATGCGGGTCGGTCAGCGCGCGCTTGATGGTGTGGTTGGCGGAACGCAGTCGGGCCGCAAATGCGTTCAGTTCGCAATCGAGCACTTCGAGGCCGCCCGGATCGTGCGCCGCCAGGCCCGCCGCGCCGCGGACGATGTGCAGCGCCGCGCGCTTTTTCGATCCGGCCTCGGTCAGAACGAGCGTTCCGCGATCAAAATCGAAGGCCGCCAGGCCGCGCCCGCCGCCGGGAATCGCCTTGCCCACATCGTGCCACCAAAGGCGGCCGGCGATCATGAGATGAAGGACAAAATATAATTCGCCTTCGAGCCCGATGACGATTCGCTCGCCCAGCCGGCGGATTTCGGCGACCCGCCGTCCGGCAACGGCCGCCACGGGCGGATCGACGGTCCGCAACAAGAACGGGCTGGCGAGGCGAAGGCCGGCCAGCGCGCCGCCGGCAACGCGTTTGCGCAGCGCGTGGCAATAGGCTTCGATATCCGGCAGCTCAGGCACCGGCCCGAGCGTTCAGCGTTTTCGGGCGACGAGATCGATCAGGGCCGACATGCCCTTGTGGCCGGCACCTTCCTCGATCGCCCAATCGTGCTCGACGAGATGCAGTATCTCCATGTCGCCGAAAGCGGCTTCCAGTATCTCGCGCGTGTACATGTTCTCGGCGTGCGGCGGTCCGCCAGTCTTGTACTCGAGTTGCTTCGGCCGGTAGCCCTGGAGCAGAAGCAGGCCGCCCGGCCTGAGAGCGCGTTTGATGTTGGCAAAGATCGTCGCGCGCAACAGCGGCGGCGCAAATTGA
>CAVWGP010000007.1:0-27363 GCA_963754645.1 uncultured Alphaproteobacteria bacterium
GGCGTATTGCCGTCGCGCGCACACGTGCGAGTCCGACCGAGGTCCCTCCACTTCGCGCCTTCGGCGCTCCGGTGCGGGATGACAATTTGATTGAACCGGTTTCAAATGTTAAACTCGCTCCGCCGGACCGAATAAACACCATCGAACCTCGGGAGACTCAAGAATGAAATCGCATGCTCGCGTCGCGGTGATCGGCGGCGGCGTTGTCGGCTGCAGCGTGCTCTATCACCTGGCGAGAGCCGGCTGGAAGGACATGGTGCTGATCGAGCGCCTGGAGCTGACCTCGGGCTCGACGTGGCACGCGGCGGGCGGCATGCACACGCTAACGGCGACCCCAACGTCGCCAAGCTGCAGAGCTACACGATCAAGCTCTACAAGGAGATCGAGGCGCTGTCGGGCCAATCCTGCGGCATTCATATCACCGGCGGCTTGATGCTCGCCGGCACGCCCGAGCGCATGGATTTTCTCAAGGTCGCCCACGCCCGGGGGCGCTATCTCGGCATGGACACCGAGCTCGTCAGCCGGCCGAGGCCAAGCGGCTGTTCCCGCTGATCGACGAGAAGCACTTCATCGGCGCGCTCTACAACCCGCTCGAGGGCCATGTCGATCCCTCCGGCGCGACGCACGCCTATGCCGGCGCCGCGCGCAAGCTCGGCGCGGAGGTCTATCGCCAGACCCGCGTCGTCGAACTGAACGCGCGCGCCGACGGCGGCTGGGACGTGGTCACCGACAAGGGCACGATCGTCGCCGAGCACGTCGTCAACGCCGGCGGGCTGTGGGCGCGCGAAGTCGGGCGCATGGTCGGCCTCGAGCTGCCGGTGCTCGCCATGGAGCACATGTACATCGTCTCCGAGGACATGCCCGAGGTCGTCGAGATCAACCGCGCGACCGGCAAGGAGGTGCTGCACGTCATCGACTTCGAGGGCGAGATCTATCTGCGCCAGGAAGGCAAGGGCATGCTGATCGGCACCTACGAGCGCGGCGGCGTGCCGTGGTCGCCCGACACGACGCCGTGGAGCTTCGGCCCCGAACTGCTGCCCGACGATCTCGACCGCATCGCGCCCAATCTCGAAGTCGGCTTCAAGCATTTTCCCGCCATCGGCAAGGCCGGCATCAAGAAGGTCGTCAACGGCCCCTTCACCTTCACGCCCGACGGCAATCCGCTGGTCGGGCCGGTGCGCGGCCTCAGCAATTACTGGTGCGCGTGCGGCGTGATGGCGGGCTTCAGCCAGGGCGGCGGCGTCGGCCTGGCGCTGGCCAACTGGATGACCGAGGGCGATCCGGGCTTCGACGTGTGGGGCATGGACGTGGCGCGCTTCGGCGGCTGGGCGACCATGGCCTACACCAACGCCAAGGTGCGCGAGAACTACTCCCGCCGCTTCCGCATCCGCTTCCCCAACGAGGAACTGCCGGCGGCGCGGCCGCTGCGCACCGCGCCGATCCACGACCGGCTCAAAGCCGAGAACGCCGTGTTCGGCGCCTCCTACGGCCTGGAATATCCGCTGTGGTACGCGCCCAAGGGCACGCCGCCCGAGGAGACCGTCACCTACCGGCGCTCGAATGCGTTTCCGCATGTCGCGGCCGAATGCGCCGCGGTGCGCGGCGGCGTCGGCATCATGGAAGCGTCGAGCTACGGACGATTTATGGTCGAGGGGCCGGATGCGACCGCGTTCCTCGAGCGCGTCATGGCCAACCGGATGCCGGCCAAGGGCCGCATGGCGCTGGCCCCGATGCTCAACCCGGCGGGCAAGCTGATCGGCGATTTCACCGTCGGCCGCCTCGCCCGCAACCGCTATTTCCTGGTCGGATCGAGCATCGCCGAGCACTATTATCTGCGCTGGTTCGAGCGCCAGCGCGGCGATTTCTCGGTCGCGTTCCGGTCCTTGCTGCAAAGCCAAGTGGGCCTGGCCATCGCCGGCCCGCAATCGCGCGCGCTGCTGGCGCGCGTGACGCGCGCCGATGTGTCGAACGCGGCTTGGCCGTTCCTGGCGCTGCGCCGCGTCGATATCGGCCTGGTGCCGGCCCTGGTCGGCCGCGTCAGCTTCACCGGCGAGCTGGGCTACGAGATCTGGGTGGCGCCGGACTATCAGCGCGCGCTCTACGACACCTTGCTCGAAGCCGGGCGCGATTTCGGCCTGCGCCATTTCGGCGGCCAGGCGCTGAATTCGCTCAGGCTCGAAAAGGGCTTCGGCTCCTGGGCGCGCGAATACCGGCCGATCTATGGACCCCATGAAGCCGGCCTCGGCCGCTTCGTGCGCCTCGACAAGGGCGAGTTCATCGGCCGCGACGCGGCGGCGGCGGAAAAGGAGAGCGGCGGCGCAAGGCGCTGGTGCTGTTCGCGGTCGTCGGAAGACGCTGCGGGCGTGGACGCCGACGCCATCGGCGACGAGCCGATCTGGCACGGTGGCAAGGTGGTCGGCTGGGTGACCTCGGGCGGCTATGGCCACACGGTCAAGCAATCGCTCGCGCTCGGCTATGTCGAAGCTGCGATTGCCGGCGAGGCCGCCGGCTTCGAAATCGAAATCCTCGGCGAGCGCCGGCCGGCGCGGATCCTGGCCAAGCCGCCGGTCGATCCCGAAGGATCGCGGATGCGGTCGTAGGGACGAAAGGCGAAGGCCGCAAATTCAGGTGTGGGAAATTGGTTTTTGGCGGCCTTACGCAAACTAAAGACTTATACCAACGGTCATTTTGGTTGACCGACATGGGCCCAGTCGCGCATGCCGATCGAGGTGATGGTCTGCGGGCTGAGCGATGAGCTTCTGCCATGCTTGGGAGGCGGCGTCGATAATGTCGTCGTAGTTGTCGAAGACCCGGTTTGAGAGCCAGTTTGCGCGCAGATATTGCCAGACATTCTCGACCGGGTTGAGCTCCGGGGCACGCGATGGCAGCAAGATCGGCGTGATGTTCTTCGGCATGTTCAGCTTGGGTGTTGTGTGCCACCCGGCGCGGTCGAGCAAGACGGCGTGCGTCACCTTGGCGACATGGCGGCTGATTTCATTGAGATGAAGCTGCATGGCCTCGGTATCGGCAAACGGCAGCGCCAGCGCCGCCCCGGTTCCCCGCGCCGGGCAGATGGCGCCGAACAGGTAGGCGCTCTTGTAACGCTGGTCGGCGGGTTGGCGGGGGCGCGTGCCCCGCCTGGCCCATTGCCGCACAATGCCGTTCTTCTGGCCGATGCGGGCTTCGTCCTGGAACCAGATCTCGACCGGTGTTCCCTTGGGCAGATCGGCCAGATGCGCGCTCAGCGTGCGGGCGAAGTTTTTTTGTAAGCCTCGACGATTTCGCCGTCCTGCGCCGGGTGGCGCGGCCTGGCGCTCACATGCGAGAAGCCGAGTTCCTTCATGAGCGTCCCCAACATAGCGTTCATGGTAGTCGACGCCGAAGCGCTCCCTGATGACACGCTTCAGATCGATCCGCCGCCAGCGCACCACGCCGTCGACGGCGGGGTCCGGCCCGGTCTCCACGATCTGCGCCAGTTCCGCCTTCTGCCCGGCCGACAGCCGGCGTCGTAACCATAGCCGCCGTTCCAATGGTCCTTCAGACCATCGGGACCTTCATTGAAACGATGCACCCAGTCCCGCAGCGTCTGCCGGTCCATGCCGCCGATCCTTGCCGCATCCTCCCGGCTCATCCCGTCGTAGATGGCGGCGACGCAAAAGCCGTCGCGCCTGCGCTGCATCCACCGCCAAGCGCGCCGCGCCGCGAACCGAGGCGGTGTTGAAATCACGTCGCAGAGGGATCGCCGGCATTCCTTCCTCCATCGCTTGCCAGCGCCTTATGAATTACATCCCACGGCCCGTGGGAATCCCTCGCGAGTCAATTTCAATGACCGTTGGTATTAGCTGCGATTTGTGCCGCTTTTTCCGCTGGATCGCCGCCCAACCGATTTGGCGGCCTTCGGTTAGATCAAGCACTTAGCCCGCCCTGTTTGGGCTGCCACGCGGCCCTGATTTGGCGGCCTTCGCGTTGGCGGCCTTCGCGCGCCGAAACGAATTGAGGACGAAATCGGTTCGCCTAAATAGGGCGCACGGACCCCAATGCAATCCGGAATGGACCGCCGGTTCGATATTTGCCATTCATGGACCCCGGTCCGGCGACCGGGGTGACTTGGTCTTCCGGTATGCTCGATCGCAATGAAATCCACTCTGTCACCCCGGCGAAAGCCGGGGTCCATGGGCAAGTGAAACAAGTCGCGGCCCGGATGCGGTTGAGCGAAAAAAATCTTACTTCGACCCCAATATCTATCGCCCCAATATTGCTACGACCGCGATATCCACCGCACATGTTGGCACAACTTGATCGCGCGCGTCTATTCGATAATAATTCTCAACACACCGCCGAACACAAACCAAAGCGAACAAATGACAATGACTGAGGCTATCAATGGTAAAGCAAGGTCCATATCCATTTTTTTATAAAACGGCCTGTGAATTTCTCTTGACGTTATATCATTTGCTTCATAAGACGACGCTATTAAATCGCCTAATTTACCCATGATTGGCAAACTCATTATAGTGTCTTTGAGTTTTTGCATCTACAATTGATAGAAGCGTGAAGACATTTAGAGAAGTCTTGAAATAGATTCCCTAACATTTGACATGACTTTTTCATCAAACTTATGCGCTAGTATTTCTAAGTCTATTTTGTCTTTTTCTGATTATGAAAGATCTCGATATAGTCGCCTTTCATTCCTAAATAGGGCCAATTCCCAGACTACGCGGCTGGCCTCATACAGCACAATTCGTTGAAAATTCTTCAAGTCGCCTATCCAAAATTCAACAAAACTTCGAAGGCGCCTATGCGAAGAGTATCCAACATACAATATCCATGATGGCAACCAAATCGTGGCGATCAATATTGAAAAAAACACAATCAATGTTGCGATTGCTTGGACAATGGGTGGCGCTGAAAAAAGAAAAATTTTTGAATAGAGGTCGCATTCCGCTATCGCGCCGTTAAGCCGAGAAATCTCCGGCGAAGGAGGAAGGATCAAGTACGATTCAATTTCTAATAAATCTCCTCAATTCAAGAGGCGTGTTATAATGATAAAATTTTCTGCAATTTCAATTTTTGCATCTATATTTCCGGGATATTTTGCTTATTTTGACCTGAAGTGGGCGGGATTAATTAAAACTAATACGAAATGGCAACTCTATGTCTCTCAATTCGACAGGCAAGTCTCTGTATTTGAAAATACTGAAAATAACATGGGGTGAATAATTTGATTTGAATTAATTTGTATATGGGGGGGAAGAGATCGACGAGCCTCGCCAGGTTCCGTAGCGATTCCTGCCAGCCGAGATAGCACGCTTCCAGCGGAATGATGTCCGGCAAGCCTTCCTGCACGATGGTCAGCTCGGTGCCGACCGACACTTTTTTCAGCGTCACCGTGACCTGGATTTCCCCGGCCAGATTGGGGTCGTCGAAATTGTCCGTGTAGCGCAGACGCTCGTTGGGCACCAGCTCGCGGTAGTCCCCGCCGAACGAGATCGTCGCTCCGGTGGTGAAGTTCGTGAAGGACATTCTGAATGTGCCGCCGATCTTGGCATCCATGTGATGCACCTTGGCCGTGAAGCCGTTCGGCGGCAGCCATCGCGCCATGGCATCCGGCTCAAGGAACGCGCGATAGACCTTCTCCGGCTTCGCGGCCAGAACGCGGTGCAGGCGAACGGTGTTTGTCGTCGGCATGGTCGATGCTCCTTTCGCTCGGTTGCGCAACAATGAAGACACCCTGGAAAAGCTGCAACGGCGGCGATGGCTATATCCCTTGGAAGCACTGCGCATTGCTACCCGAGCCCCCACCCGGCCTCCCCCTGAACGGGGGAGGTGAATAAAAGCGTCGCTCCTCCCCTTATCGCCTCCACCGCTCAGGGGGAGGTCGCCGCGTTCTTGTGTGGCGGGTGGGGGCTGTTCAACAAGGGCGAAGCGGCAGCATACATACACGTACAAATTCATATACTTCTTTAAGTACACATTTGGCGATTGCCATTGTCGTCCGGCAACGCTGAGAGCGCCGAAGGTGATCATCGCCTGCTCATCGTGCCCGAAGATGATCATCGCCAAAAATGAGCATCTTCCGGAATCGTTGGATTTTTTTCGGGGCTTGCTGTCAATATATAGGCATTAAATACCGTACGTCCACAATATATTGTGAAAAACGCCGAAGGTGATCATCAGGCCCGTTTTTCCCAACACACACACATGATCATCTTCGCCAATCATTGGATTTTTTGCGGCCAACCTCTACAATTCCGAGCCCAAAATCCAGCCTTGCCGCGAACGGCCGACCCTGGAAATCGGGCGCCGAAAACGGGCACGCGTACGGACACGAACGGCTGAATTCACAAAAATACATACACGTACAAGCGGCCAGGATCAGCCGTACGGTACAAGAACGCGCCCGACTAGGCCTTACGCCAACCCCTTCACCGCGATCTCCTCCCGGCGCTTGGCGATATAGGCGTCGATGGCTTCCAGGCGGACGGGGTCGAGGGTGGGCGGCTGGTAGTGCTCCAGCAGGCGCTTCCAGATGGCGTTGGCGCGCCTGGTCGCGTCCAGGCTGCCGGCTTCGGCCCAAGCCTCGAAATTCTTCACGTCCGAGACCAGGGGGCGGTGGAAGGCGTGTTCGAAGCGCGCCATGGTGTGGGCCGAGCCAAAATGGTGGCCGCCGGGGGCGATGTCCTTGATGGCGTCGAAGGCCAGGGCCTCGTCGCCGACATCGAGCGGCGCCAGCCAGGCGCGCATCGTGCCCAGCATTTCGGCGTCGATCACGGCCTTCTCGAAGCTCGCGCACAAGCCGCCCTCGAGCCAGCCGGTGCCGTGATGCAGCATGTTGGTGTGCGACATGACGCAGGCCCAGATCGACATGGCGCTCTCATAGGTCGCCTGGGCATCGACCAGGTTCGAGGCGTTCACGTTGCTGGCGCGGTAGGGCAGCTTGTGGCGCCGGGCGAGCTGGCCGCCGATGATCGTGGCGCGGACATATTCCGGCGTGCCGAAGGACGGCGCCCCGGTGCGCATATCGACATTCGAGGTGAAGCCACCATAGATCGCGGGCGTGCCGGGCCGCACCATTTGCGTGAAGGCGATGACGCCCAGGGCCTCGGCGTGTTGCTGCGCGAGCGCGCCGGCGATGGTGATCGGCGCCATGGCGCCGGCCAGGGTGAAGGGGGTGACGCAGACCGCCTGCCCGTTCTCGGCCAGCGCCATCAACCCGCCGATCAGTTCCTTATCGACCCGGCGCGGCGAATTCGTGTTGGTGATCGTGTAAGTGCCGGGCGAGCGCGCCATCTCCTCGTGCGAGATGCCGCGGGCGAGCGCGAAAATGGCGATAGCGTCGCGCACCCGGTCGCGGCCGATGCCGCGCGCGCCGGGCACGCGGTCGGTGAGCGTGACCTGGGCGCGGTGCATGTCGAGATGCCGGGTCGGCACGGGCAGGTCCTGCGCCTCGACCTGGGTGCCGCCGGCGAAATGCACGCAGGTGAGGCTCTGCTGCAGCTTCATCAGGTCGCATTGATCCCGGAAGGTCCCGGGCCGGCGCCCGCGGTCGAGATCGGACACGTTGGGCGCGCCGCCCACCGTGTGGATGTTGATCCAATTGCCGCCGAGTATGAGATTGCGCTCCGGGTTGCGCGAATGGAGCGTGAATTCCGCCGGCGCCTTGGCGACGTAGGTCTTGACCAGATCGCGGTCCAGGCGCACCAAGCCGGTGGCGCGGTCCATGACCTTGGCGCCGTGTTTTTCCAGGATGGCGACGGCCTCGGGGCTCATGAATTCGAGGCCGAGCTCTTCCAGCACGCGGAACGCCGTCGCCTCGATGCGGTCGAGCCCGTCGTCGTCGAGCAGGGCCAGCGGCGGCAGCGGATTGCGCCAGCGCGCCCAGGGCGGCTGCGGCACCGCGTCCGCCGCCTCGGCCCGGCGCCGCGCCCGGCGCTCGGAGGCGCCCCGCTCGCCCGCCATGTCCGCCTACCTCACGCCGCGATCCCGCGCTGGTTATGCTTGCGCTTGATGAATTCCTTGGCCGTCTCGACCGCGACCGCGGCATCGCGGCAATAGGCGTCGGCGCCGATGGCGCGGGCGAATTCCTCGTTGAGCGGCGCGCCGCCGACGAGGACCGTGATCTGGTCGCGGATGCCCTTTTCCTTGAGCGTGTCGATGACGACTTTCATATAGGGCATTGTCGTCGTCAGCAGCGCCGACATGCCGAGCAGGTCGGGCTTGTGCTCCTCGATCGCCTTCAAATAATTCTCGACCGGATTGTTGATGCCGAGATCGATGACCTCGAAACCGGCGCCCTCCAGCATCATCGAGACGAGATTTTTGCCGATGTCGTGGATGTCGCCCTTGACCGTGCCGATCACCATCTTGCCCATGCGCGGCGCGCCGGTCGCGATCAGCAGCGGACGCAGGATCGACATGCCCGCCTTCATCGAATTGGCCGACATGAGCACTTCGGGGACGAACAGAATGCCGTCGCGGAAATCGATGCCGACGATGCGCATGCCCTCGACCAGCGCCTCGGTCAGGACTTTGTAGGGCGCCCATTTGCGCCCGAGCAGGATATTGACGCCCTCGACGACCTCGTCCTTGAGGCCGTCGTAAAGGTCGTCGTGCATTTGCTGCACGAGGTCTTCGTCGTTCAACTCCGCCAGTACGATATCGCCGTTGTCGGCCATTGGTTAATCCCATTGTCGCGCAAGCCCGGATCGCCAGGGCCGGAGAGGTATAGGTGAAAGGCGGCGGTTTTCCTACCCCCATGGCGCCGGGCGCAGTGCGCGCCGATGCCGCGCCTCAGGCGAAGCGCAGGCGCTGGCCGATGCCGAGCCGGGCCGCTTTTTCGAGCATGGCGTGGCCGAGCGCGATATCGGAGAGCGACAGGCCGCGATGCCAGAGCAGGATGGTTTCTCCGTCGCGCTCGCGCCCCGGCTTCAGGCCGGCGACGACGTGGCCGAGTTCGGCGTGGAAATTCTTCTCCGAAAGCCGGCCGCTATCGACGTGCTGGCGCAGCGCGCCCTTGGTGCCGAAGCGCTGGCCCCAATCGTCCATCAGGATTTTGTCCATGATGTCGGTGAGCGACAGCTCGACGGCGCTCATCGTGCCATAGGGCATGACGAGCGCGCCCGTCTTGATCCACGCGGTCTTGAGCAGCGGTTCGGGCTCGACCAGGCGCGCCGCCTCGACGACGATGTCGGCGCCCTCGACGCAAGCGCGCCAATCGGCGGTTTCGACGATTGTCTTGCCGAGATCGCGGCGCAGGCGCTCGGCGAAGGCGCTTTGGCTCTCCTTGCGCCGCGAATGGACGCGGATTTCGTCGAAATCGAACAGCCGGCACATCAGGCGCACGTTCCAATAGGCCGTGCCGCGCGCGCCGATATGGCCGAGAATTTTCGCGTTTTTGCGCGCCAGATATTTGGCGCCGACCGCCGAAACCGCGCCGGTGCGCATGTCGGTGAGCGTGCTCGCCTCGACGATGGCTTGCGGCGCGCCGTTGGCCGGGTTCATCAGCAGCAGCGTGCCCAGTTCCGAGGGCAGGTTTTCCTTGTAGTTCAAGTAGAAATCGGAAATCACCTTGACCCCCGCGCGCTTGACGCCGCCATGGATCGCGCCGCGCAGCACGTTGAAGTGGCCGGGCACCTTGGCGTCGGGCGTCAGGTGCAGGCGCGGCTCGATCACGGTTTCGCCGCGCCCCTGCGCCGCCAGCGAACCCTCGATGGCGCCGAGAATCTCATCGTCGGTCAGCGCCAGCGCCTCGATGTCGAGCCGGTTGAGGAAGGTGACGTAGATCGGCGGACTGTTTTCGGCATAGCTCATCGGCGGGCCTTCGGTTGTCGGCAACCTTTATCGCCAAGCCGGTCGCAATCCGCAACCAGCCATGCTATCCGCCGCATCGGGGAGACCGATCATGGCCGAACGCATCGTCATCTATTGGCGCGACATCCCGGCGCAAGTCATCGTCCGCGCCGGGCGCAAATCCGAGAAGCGCGAGCTGCCGGCGCGCTTCCTCGAAGCCATCGACCAATGCGCCATGGCGGTCGGCGCCAAGGACAGCGACGCCTACCTCGCCGAATGGCGCCGCGGCGCGCCGGAGCCCTGCGGCGACGATCTCGCCGCCGAAGCGGATCGCGCGGCTGCGACGCTCGCGGCCGATTACGATCCGGCGCGCCTCAGCGAGCTGGTTCTCAATGGCGGGCGCGTTTCCGGTAGCGCCCAATAAACCTCGTCATCCCGACCGGAGCGCGCGAGCGCGCGTAGCGGCGGATCGCATAGCGATCCGCGGGACCTCGGGCGGACGACCGTCGTGCAGACGTGCGAAATTGCGCTAGTCCAGTCGAGGTCCCTCCGCTGCGCGGCGCTGCGCGCCGCTCCGGTCGGGATGACGAATTGAAGATTTAACCCGTCCGCCTCACACCCGTTCCCACGGGAAACTGTCGAGCCGCGCCGCGCCTTTCGGCGTGAGTACGATCTGAGTTTCGAGCTTGACGCATTCGCGCCCGCCTTCCTCGCCGATCAGGGCTTCGACGCAAAGGCACATGTTTTCGCGGAAGGTGCCGGTATAGGCGCGGGCGAAATCCGCGTGGGTCGGCACCGAGGGCCATTCGTCGGCCATGCCGACGCCGTGCAGGGCCACCGAATAGCGCCGCGCCTGGTAGCGCTCGGGGATGCGCCAGGATTTCTCGTTGAATTCCGCCATCGTCATGCCGGGCTTTAGCAACGCCAGGTTGTGCTCGATCTGCTCGACGGCGACGGCGTAAAGTTCGCGCTGGGCATTGCTCATCTTGACGTGGCCGATCGTCCACGAGCGCGACAGGTCGGCGCAATAGCCGTAGGGGCCGATCATGTCGGTATCGAAGGCGAGCATGTCGCCCGCCTGGCAGACATAGTCCGAGCATTCCTGGAACCACGGATTGGTGCGCGGCCCGGCGGCGAGCAGGCGCGTCTCGAACCATTCGCCGCCCGAGCGGATGTTTTCGTAATGCAGCTCGGCCCAGATTTCCTGCTCGGTCTTGCCGGCCAGCGAATGTTCGTACATCCGCGCCATGCCGGCCTCGCAGACGCGGATCGTCCATTTCATCAGCTCGAGTTCCTCGGGCGATTTGATTGCGCGCGCGTGCTCGGTGAGCTCCTGGCCCTCGACCAGGACGATGCCGCGCTTCCTCAAGGCGTCGACACCCAGGGGCTCCATCTTGTCGACGGCGAGGCGCCGGTTGCCGCCGCCGCGTTGGCGCACGACTTCGGCGATCTCGTCGGCCCAGGCCTCGACGCGTTGCTGGATGAGATCGCCGGCGGCGAAATAGAACCAGGTTTTCGCCGTGCGCACCTCGTCGATGATTTCGATGCCTTGGGCGAGATGCTCGGACTTGCCGTATTCGAAGGCGATGGCGTGTCCGTCGGCGCCGAGCAGCGCGTAGTGCGAGGCGTTGTGCGTCATCCAGAGCTGCATGTTGGAAACGTCGAGCGCGTAGCGGATATTGACCGGGTCGTAGAGCAGGATCGCGGCGCAATCGTGCCGTTTCACTTCCGCGACGAGGCGCCGCTTGCGGTAGGCGCGCGCTGTCTTGAGCGTCGCCGGCGGGATCGGGCTCTTGAGCGGCTTGTCGGCGCCTTCGGCGTTCAAATAGGCCCGCTTGCGCTCGTCGACGAGTATCTCGGTCAAGTCGTTCTCCTCCCTGTTGGCGCGGCGGTTCCGCGGGCCGGGCATGCGTCGCGATAGGGGATATGCGCGTCGCTTATTCGGCGCCCCTTCGATGACGCAATTGCCTGGCGTGTTGAAGATTTTCTTCGCGCAAGCCTTTGGCGCTGCCGAAAATGTAATGCTTCGACATGTCGGGCGAGTAGCGGCTGGCGAGGGGCTTCCGCCCAAGCGCCTCGGCGACGGCGCGAATATGATGCGGACCCGCACCGCAGCATACTCCGAGATAGTGCACGCCCAAATCGTATGCAGTCTTGGCGAATTCCGCGATCTCGAAGCGGTTGCAGGTGAATGGATCGAGCGCAACCGGAAACGGATGATCGCGTGGAATACAGTCGCAGTGCCTGTCGCTCAGAGACTGAAAGGTCGGCTCCCTGACGGTCGTCCGGTATGCCACGGGCAGAGCCGCCATTGGCAACCTGACTTTTTTTCGAATTCGCTTCAAAAGCGGGAGCATCGTCTTCGGCCCGCGGGCGCAATTGAGCCCGACAACGTCGACGCCGCGATCCTGCAGGCGCTTGCAGGTGTCTTCCGCCGTCCAACCCTCGTGCGTGACGCCGCTTGCGGGGATCGCAAGCGTAATCACAGCCGTCATCTTGGCGGCCTTGATGGCATCGAGCGCCATCAACGCTTCCCCGCCGTGGGAGTAGGTCTCGCCGATGACAAAGTCGACACCGGCGTCCGCCGCCCAATCGAGCTGCTCGTCAAACATCTTGCGAACGGCTTTGTGCGTCGCTTTGTCCTCCGGAATGTAAGCGGTCGTGTTGCAGATATTCCCCGCGAAGAGCGCGCCGGTGTCCTTGGCGACCTTTTTCGCGATCTTGAGCGCCATGCGATTCATCGGCTCGAGGTCTTTTTCTCGGCCGATCAAGCGTAGCTTCTCGCGGTGGCCGTAATATGTGAATGCCTCGACCACGTCGGAGCCGGCGTGGACAAATTCACGATGGAGCTGTTCCACGAGTGCGGGATTCTCAAGGACTATCTCGGGAACAAAGGCGCCGGCCTGCAAATATCCGCGCCGCTCGAACTCAAAAAGGTAACCCTCCGCGCAAATCACCGGCCCCTTCTCGAGACGCTCCGTAAGAGTCAATTTCTTCGCCGCGCTCTTGGCGGTCCGATTGGCGTTCCCGATCATGACCCTGCTTTCCGAGCTTGAGGTAAGATTGCGCTTCCCCATCATGACAATTCGTTTCTGAATTGACAGCGACAAGCGCACGGCAGATACGGAAAACCCGCGGCGGGCGCGATCATTTCTCCGGCGCGCGCGGCCGCGATTTGACAATCAGGCTAGGCCTTTTCCCGAAATTCGCATAGTCCTTTTCGCATCGGCTTGCCGGCCGCGAAGGCCTGGGCGACGGCGCGCGGCGCATTCTCTTTTGCGCGCCGCCCTGCGCCGGCGACGATCGATCGAACTGCGCAATCGCCGCGGCAAGAATTAGCCAGGCCGCGGCATCGCTCGTGCGCCAGGCACGCCGCAAACCTTGGGAGTACGGCCGAGCGGATGCACGACGCGGTCGTGCGGCTTGACGAAGTACCGCCGGACCATCTCCCAATAGCCGCGATAGACGAAGCCGCCATTGGCCGCGAGAATCGCGGCGCGGTTGGCGCGGTAGTGACGCGGCAAGCGATACCAAGCAAGGCCGGGCTCGGCGTGATGCGCGGCGTGGAGCGTGTTGTTGAGATAGAGCAGCGCGAATATCCCGGCGCCCTCGACAATCGCCGTGCGCCGGGCGATTTCGGGCACGGCGCGGTGCTCGGCGAAGGAGCGGATGAGCATCAGCGCCGTTCCCGGCCAGGCGAACAAAAGCGCGTAGTCGAACGCGCGAAACTTGCAGGCGAGTTCCAGCCACGCGACCACGGCCGCGACGCCGACGCCGTGCAAGGCCCAGATGCGCGCCAGCCGAAAGTTGCCGGCCAGGATCGCGGCAAATTCGGAGCGGACGAACGCCGCGATGACCCAGAACGGCCCGATCACGAGGCGGCCAAGCAGCGTCGCCTGCGCCTGGACCAGGGCGCGCCCGGCGCGGCCGAGCCGCGCCCAGCCCGCTTCGCTCACATAGCGGCTCTCGGGATCGGCGATCGGATCGGTCAGGTTCTCGTCGCGGTGATGCGTGAGGTGCGTGTCGCGATAGCGCTCGTAGGGCAGCCATAGAGCGAGCGGCGCATAGGCCAGCGCGCCGTTGACGAGGCGCCAGCGCGTCGGATGGCCGTGCAGGTTTTCGTGCTGCAGCGACGAGTGCCAAGCGACCGTCCAAGCGCCAAGCGGCGCCAGGAGCCAGAGCGGCAGCGCGGCGTGAAACCAGGTCAGCGCCAGCCACCCGGCGTAGATTGCCGCGGCAAGCGCCAGCGTCGGCCATTCGATCGCGGCCATGCCGATTTTGCTATGCATGAGCCCAGGCTAGCGCATGCGCCGCCTTCGAACGGCGTCGATGTCGTCGCCGATGCCGGCGAGGCGCAGCTCCTTGGGCAGGCGGTCCTGCAGCGTGCGGAAGACGCGCTCGATGCGGCCGCGGGCTTCGGGCGAGTAGGACGGAATGTGCTCGATGCCGAGCTGGGCCAGGGCGCGGCCGACCTGGGTCGGCGCCGCCCGCGCGATCCTGCCGCCGGCCTTGGCGGTCAGGAAATAGTGGCTGCCGCGATCGGTGTAGAGCGCGCAGAACAGCCCGCGGGCGGCGATCGTCTCAGCCAAGCCGAGGAAGCTCGACGCCGTGCCTTCCTCCTCGACCAGGACGGCCGAATAGATCTCGCTCGTCGCGTCGTCCAGGGTGACCACGAGATCGAGCTGGCGCTCGCTGCCCGGCAGCCAGGCGAAGCGCGAGCCGTCTGGAACAGCAGCATGCCCGGCAGCGGCCGGCGCGGCCGCTTCTTGCGGTGCGCCGAGCGCCGCGCGGCCGGCCGCACCAAGCCCGCCGCGTGCAGCAAGAGGCCGGCGCGCGCTTGACGGACCCGGCGGCCTTGCCGCAACTTGCGGCCTTGGGCGCGCCGGCGCGCCGTTATCGGGATCTTTGAGGGAATGAAATATTCGGCATTCGCGCTGGTTCGCGAGGCGTTGCGCGGCCAAACGGGCTGGCCGCGCGCGTGGCGCGATGCGGAACCGAAACCGGACTACGACGCCGTCGTCGTCGGCGGCGGCGGGCACGGGCTCGCGACCGCCTACTATCTCGCCAAGGAGCATGGCATTACGAACGTCGCCGTGCTCGAAAAGAACTATATCGGCTCGGGCAATGCCGGGCGCAACACGACGATCATCCGCTCGAATTATCTGCTGCCCGGCAATATCCCGTTCTACGAAAAATCCATGCAGCTCTGGGAACGGCTGGAGCAGGACTTGAATTACAACGCCATGGTCAGCCAGCGCGGCGTGCTCAACCTCTATCACTCCGACGCGCAGCGCGACGCCTTCGCGCGGCGCGGCAACGCCATGCGCCTGCACGGCGTCGATGCCGAGCTGCTCGACCGCGACGGCGTGCGCGCGATGGTGCCCTATCTCGATTTCGACAATGCGCGCTTTCCGATCCAGGGCGGTCTGCTGCAGCGGCGCGGCGGCACGGCGCGGCACGACGCGGTGGCCTGGGGCTTCGCGCGCGGCGCCGACCGGCACGGCGTCGACATCGTCCAGAATTGCGAAGTCACCGGCATCGAGGTGCGCGACGGCCGGGTCGCCGGCGTCACCACGACGCGCGGCGCGATCCGGGCGAAAAAAGTCGGCCTCGCGGTCGCCGGCAGCACGTCGCGCGTCGCGGCCCTGGCCGGGCTGCGCCTGCCGATCGAGAGCCACGTGCTGCAAGCCTTCGTCTCCGAGGGCATCAAGCCCTTGATCGACACCGTCGTCACCTTCGGCGCCGGGCATTTCTATGTCAGCCAATCGGACAAGGGCGGGCTCGTGTTCGGCGGCGACATCGACGGCTACAACTCCTACGCGCAGCGCGGCAATCTGCCGATCGTCGAGGAGCTGATGCAAGAGGCGATGGCGCTGTGGCCCGCGCTCGGCCGCTTGCGCGTGTTGCGCCATTGGGGCGGGCTCATGGACATGTCGATGGACGGCTCGCCCATCATCGACCAGACGCCGATCGCCGGGCTTTATTTGAATTGCGGCTGGTGCTACGGCGGCTTCAAGGCGACGCCGGCCTCGGGTTGGTGCTTCGCGCACACCATCGCGCGCGACGCGCCGCACGCGCTCAACGCCGCCTACCGGCTCGACCGTTTCGCCACCGGCCATTTGATCGACGAAAAGGGCCGCGGCGCGCAGCCCAATCTGCATTAAGGAACCGGCGTGCGAATCAAGTGCCCCTATTGCGGCGAACGCGGCAACGACGAGTTCACCTATCTCGGCGACGCCGGCGCCTTGATGGCGCGGCCCGGCGGCGATTCGGCCGGCGGCGACGCGCCGGAAGCCGCCGCCGCCTATCACGACTACGTCTATCTGCGCGACAATCCGGCGGGGCCGCATCGCGAGCTGTGGTATCACGGCGGCGGCTGCCGGGCCTGGCTCGTGGTGACGCGCGACACGCGCACGCACGCCATCGCGTCCGTCGAATTCGCGAAAGATTCGGCGCGATGAACGGCGGCGGCAATGCGCAGTCGCACAGGCTTCCGAACGGCGGCCTTGTCGCGCGCGAGCGCAAGCTGAATTTTCACTTCGACGGCAAACGCTATGTCGGCTTCGCCGGCGACACGCTGGCCTCGGCGCTGGTCGCGAACGGCGTGCGCCTGGTCGGCCGCTCGTTCAAATATCACCGGCCGCGCGGCATCATGTCGGCCGGCTCGGAGGAGACCAACGCCCTCGTCGAGCTGCGCGCCGGCGCCAGGCGCGAGCCCAACACGCGCGCCACGACGATCGAGCTTTACGACGGTCTCGACGCCGCGAGCCAGAACCGCTGGCCGTCGCTCAGCTTCGATATCCTGTCGGTCAACGGCCTGCTCGCGCCGTTTCTCGCGGCCGGCTTCTACTACAAGACTTTCATGTGGCCGGCGCGGTTCTGGGAGAAGGTCTACGAGCCGGCCATCCGCCGCGCCGCCGGCCTGGGCCGCGCCGCCAAGGCCGAAGACCCGGATCGCTACGAAAACGCAAGCGCGTTCTGCGACGTGCTGGTGATCGGCGGCGGGCCGGCGGGCTTGATGGCCGCCCTCGCCGCCGGCCGCGCCGGCGCGCGCGTCATCCTGGCCGACGAGGATTTCCGCCTCGGTGGCAGGCTCCTCTCCGAGCGCTACGACATCGCCGGCCAGCATGGCGCGGCCTGGGCCGCGTCGATCGAAGCCGAGCTAGCCGCCATGCCGGAGGTGCGCGTCATGCGCCGCACCACGGTGTACGGCGTTTACGATCACGGCACGTATGGCGCGCTCGAGCGCGTCAACGATCATGTGCCCGTGCCGCCCGAGCATCAGGCGCGCCAGCGTTCGTGGCGCATTGTCGCCAAGCGCGCGGTGCTGGCGGCGGGCGCGATCGAGCGGCCCATCGTGTTCGGTGGCAACGACCGGCCCGGCGCGATGCTGGCCGGCGCGGCGCGGACCTATCTCAATCGCTTCGCCGCGGCGCCCGGCCGGCGCGCCGTCATATTCACTTGCAACGACGACGGATGGCAGACCGCGCGCGATGCGCTCGCCGCCGGCATCGCGGTCGAAGCCGTGATCGAACTCGCGTCCGGATTGCTCGCAGCGCCTCGCGGATACGCGAATCGTTCAAGGCGGCCGCGTGATCGCGACCCATGGCGCGAAATCGCTGCACGCCATCGACATCGCCAAAGCCGACGGCGCGCGGGAAACCTTGCTCGCCGATGCGCTGTTGGTTTCGGGCGGCTGGAGCCCGGCGGTGCATCTCGCGAGCCATCTCGGCGGCAAGCCGGTGTGGAACGGCGCGATTGCGGCCTTCGTTCCCGGCGCGCTGCCGGCGGGCCTCGCGGTCGCCGGCGCCGCCAATGGCGATTTCACGCTCGCCAAATGTCTGGCCGGCGGCGCGCAGGCCGGCGGAGTCGCCGCCGCGGATTGCGGTTTTGCGGCGAAGCCGCTGCCGGTGCCGGACGCGGCCGACGAAGCTTGCGCGATAGCGCCGCTCTGGCGAGTGAACGACAGCCGGGGCAAGGCATTCGTCGATTTCCAGAACGACGTGACCGAAAAGGATGTGCGCCTCGCCCAGCAGGAGGGCTTCGGCGCGCCCGAGCACGTCAAACGCTATACCACGCTGGGCATGGCGACCGATCAGGGCAAGACCGGCAACGTCAATGCGCTGGGAATTCTCGCCGCCGAGGCGGAGCGGCCGATGGGCGAGAGCGGCACGACGGTTTTCCGCCCGCCTTACACGCCGGTTTCGTTCGGCGCGCTCGGCGGCCACCATCGCGGCAAGGATTTCCGCCCGACGCGCCTGACGCCGGCGCATGCCTGGGCGAAGGAGCAAGGCGCGGTTTTCATGGAAGCCGGCGCCTGGTTGCGCGCCGCGTGGTTTCCGCTGCCGGGCGAAACCGATTGGCTGGAGAGCATGCGGCGCGAGGTCAAGGCGACGCGCTCGGCGGTCGGCGTCTGCGATGTCTCCACCCTGGGCAAGATCGATATTCAAGGCCCGGACGCCGGCAAGTTTCTCGACCGCGTTTACACGAACACGTTCTCGACCTTGCCGATCGGCAAGGCGCGTTACGGCCTCATGCTGCGCGAGGACGGCTTCGTGATGGACGACGGCACCACCTCGCGCCTCGGCCCCGAGCATTATTTCATGACCACGACGACGGCCAATGCCGGCGGCGTCATGCAGCATCTCGAATTCTGCCACCAGGTTTTGTGGCCCGCGCTCGACGTGCAGATGGTTTCGGTGAGCGAGCAATGGGCGCAATTCTCGATCGCCGGCCCGCACGCGCGCGACGTGCTGCGCAAGATCGTCGACGGCCAGCACGATCTTTCCAACGCCGCCCTGCCCTATCTCGGCGTGCGCGAGGTCGGCATTGCGGGCGGAACGCCGGCGCGCCTGTTCCGCATATCGTTTTCGGGCGAGCTGGCTTACGAAATTTCGGTTCCCGCGAACTTCGGCGAGGCGGCGATCCGCGCGCTGATGGCGGCGGGCGCCGAATACGGCATCACGCCCTATGGCCTCGAAGCGCTCGGCGCCATGCGCATCGAAAAAGGCCACGTGGCCGGCGGCGAGCTCAACGGGACGACGACGGCGCGCGATCTCGGCCTGGGCCGCATGATGTCGGCGAAGAAGGATTTCATCGGCCGTGTCATGGCCGGGCGGCCGGCCTTGGTCAGCCCGGAGCGCTGGGACTTCGTCGGCCTGAAGCCGCTCGATCCGGCATGCCGCATCCGCGCCGGCGCACATTTCATTCCGGTCGGCGCGGCGGCAACGGCGGCGAACGATCAGGGCTACGTCACGTCGGCGACATTCTCGCCCATGCTCGATCAGCTGGATCGCGCTCGGATTGCTCGCGCGCGGCGCCCAACGCCTGGGCGAGCGCATCCGCGCGGTCGATCCGTTGCGCGGCACGGATGTCGAGGCCGAAGTGTGCAATCCCATCTTCTTCGACCCGGACGGAAAGCGGCTCCATGTCTGACGCGCCTCTCGCACCCGATTCGCCGTTGAGCTTCCATGCGCGTCCGGGCCGCGCCGGCACGATCGCGGGCGCACCCGGCTTGGTTGTGCGGGAAATCGACCGGGCTGGCGCTGGCCAGCATTGTCGCGCGGCGCGGCAAGGCGGGCGAAGCTGCGGCGTTTCTCCATGCGTCCTACGGCATCGCGCCGCCCGACGGCCCGCGCCGGGTCGAGAAAAACGGCGTCGCCCTGATCGGCATCGGCCGCGAGCAGTGGTTCGCCACGGCCGCGCCGGCGCGCGCCGCGGGCTTCGTCGCCGATCTCGCGGCCCGGCTGGCCGGCAAAGCCGCCGTCGCCGACCACAGTGACGGCCGCCTGATGCTGCGCCTCGCCGGCCCGCGGGTCCGCGCCGTCCTGGCCAAGGGCGTGCCGATCGACCTGCACCCGCGCGCCTTCAAGCCCGGCGACGCGGCGCAAACCCAGGTCGCGCATATCGGCGTCCTGATCGCGCAGATCGACGACGCGCCGACTTACGAACTGTTGGCGGCGCGCAGCTTCACCGGCAGCCTGTGGTCGTGGCTCGAAGCCTCGGCGCTGGAGTTCGGCTTGGAGATCGCGGGCGACGGGTGACGCATTGTCATTCGATCGTCGCGAGCCCGGCGCTTTCCGCTTCCTTCGCCCACGCCTCGGTCAGCGCCCACGCCTCGGGCGTCACGCGCGCGAATCCGCGGATGCACAAATCCTCGCGCAGCGCCGCGAGTTCCGCGCGGTCTCCCGCCGAACAGAGCGCATCGGCGAGCTTGGCGACGATCTCCGGCGCGGTGCCGGGCGAGGCGACGAAGGCCGGCATTTGCGCGAGTTCCGTGCTTTCGATGACGCGGACCTGGCGGCACAGATCGGGCTCATGACGCTGCAGGAGCGCGAAAGCAAAGGAATCGAGCGGGCCGACATCGGTCCGCCCGCCGGCGATCGCCTCGACCATGCGCCGCGGCGTCGTCAAGGGACCGACGATCTCGCGAAACAGCTTGCGCCGCTCGCCGCCGCGATAGCGCAGCAGATGATGGCGCGGCACGTTGTAGCCGGAATGCGAATCCGGGATCGTGTAGGCGAAGCGATGGCCGAAGGTGTCGGCGAGGACGAGAAACGGCGCGTCGACGCGCACCACGAAGTGCGAGCAATAGACCGGCCGGCCGGTAGCGAAATCGGCGCTCGGGATCGGCGCGGCGATGACGGGGTAGCGGCTATAAAGCCGACGATGCGGCCAACCGCACATGAACGCGCACGCGAGGTCTTGGCGCTGCCATAGCTCGCTCAGCAGGGCCGGAAAGGCGTGGTCGATGACGGTGAGCGGCACGCCGCTCGCGTCGCGCAGCCAGGCCAACAGCCGCTGCCAGGCGTCCGCCGCGCCGGGCGCCACCGAATACATGCGCGCATTGGCGATCAGCATGGCGACACTCCCGGTTGCGCGGCTCCGCGGCGCTTGGCCGAGCCCGGCGCCCGGCTGGCGCGGCCGACGATATGGTTGGGCGAAATGGTTGGGGCGGTAGGGATCGAACCTACGAATGGCGGAATCAAAATCCGCTGCCTTACCGCTTGGCGACGCCCCAAGAATTGGATAATGTCTATGTATCTTATTCAGTTAAGTCAATTCTGGAGACACATAGATGAACATAGTTTCCCCTGGCTACGCCTCGCTTGGTAGAGCCTAGGAAGAGCCTAAGATGGCGAAGCTCACGGAACTTTCCATCAGGGCTCTCAGGCCCCCGGCAGGCGGGCAAGTCACTCATTGGGATGACCTACCTGGTTTCGGTATACGGCTTTCGCGAGGTGGAACCAAGACTTTCGTCCTCATCCATGGGCGAAGCCGAGACCGCATCACGATTGGCCGCTACCCGATCATCAGTCTGGCCCAAGCGAGGGACGCGGCAAAGCGCATCCTTGCCGAGAAAACCCTCGGCCAGCACCAGCCGAGGACAGTGACCTTCGGGGAAGCTCGAAAGCTATTCCTGGAGGCCGCCGCCAGCAAGAACAGGCCCCGCACCATCAAGGACTACAAGCGGCTCCTGGACCGCCATTTCAAGCGCTTCAGGGACACCCACCTCGTAAACATCACGACGGACGACCTGACCCGTATCATAGACGGCCTCTCCGATACTCCGACGGAGCAAAACCACTCTTTCACCGCCGTACGCGCCCTCTTCCGCTTCGCCGTACGTCGCCGGCTTGTGCGCCACTCTCCCCTCGAAGGTCTCGCCCTCCCGGCTAAATTGACCGCCCGAGATCGCGTCCACAAAGATCATGAGTTGCGTGACATATGGAATGCTTCCGACGGAGACTTTGGTGCAATCGTGAAGCTCTGCCTCCTCACAGGTCAAAGGCGAAGCGAGGTCGGAAGTCTCCAGGCTTCCCACATCGACTCAGGAGGCGAAAACAATCACGCTCCCAGAAACTCTTACCAAAAATCGCCGAGCGCACACTTTCCCGTATGGCGACATGGCCGCCGATATTTTCTCGAGCTTGCCGACGGATGGCTACCTATTTCCGTCACGGAGCGGCGGGTTTGCCAATTGGTCGAACGGGAAGCACTTACTCGACAAGAAACTGACCGTCGCTCCTTGGACACTCCACGACCTTCGCAGAACCTTTGCCACCAACCTGGCTGCGCTCAACGTTCCGCCCCACGTCGTCGAGAAGCTCCTCAATCACGCCACGGGCACGATTTCGGGCGTCGCGGCGATCTACAATCGCTACCAGTTCATGGACGAGATGCGGCAGGCCGTGAATCTCTGGGAGAAGAAGCTCTCTACCATCCTCACGGCCACCTAGCTACATCACCCCTGCCGCGTTGAACGACTTTCGCATACTGGATCGGGTCCAGGTTCTTCCACCGTATCCGGGGGCAGCGTCATCGGCGCGCTTTATGCCGCCAACAACGAGCCGTTTCCGGATTTTGAGAGGCGGGTTCGGGCCGCCCTTACGCGCGGCCTCGCCGCGCCGACGATAGCCGCACAGCGTTCCTGACGCCCGAAGGACCTAAGGCGTTCTTTTGCTGGTTGCTGGTCGGGACCGCCAACCTGATCTTCGTGCTCTTCAGTTCGCTTCTTTGGCTGGCCCTGCTTGCCTTGCCCGCACATGTTCGCCCGCGCTGGCGAACCGAAAGCTGGCATCTGCCGTTCCGCCGTTTCGCGAGCCGCATTACCATTTTCCGCAGAGCTATCGATGATGAGCTATTCAACGGCACGCGCCTGAGAGATTTGAAAAGACGCCGCCCGCTCCTGATCGTCAACGCAGCCGAGCTTCGCACCGGTTCCGCCTTCTACTTCACTCCAAATGAATCCGGCTCCTGGCGGCTTGGCCGGCTCGCGCAGCCGGATATCTCCCTCGCTCATGCGGTGGCCGCCTCTGCCGCCTACCCATGTTCCTGCCGGCCCTCGATGAGGAACTGCCGTTCGACAAGCGCGACGGGTCGCGGCGCTCTGAGCGGGTGACACTCACCGACGGCGGCGTTTACGACAATCTCGGCCTCGCCCCGCTATGGCCGGATCGCGACCCCTCGATTAGCCTCAATGTCGAATCGATCCACACTATCATATGTTGCCCGGCCGGTTACGGGCTCCGCCACGACCCGCCCAGCCAATTCATGATCGCGAGGCTCAAGAGCGCCATCGCCTGCATCCATGACCGCGCTCAGAACGCTGGAATGAAACGGCTATTCGAGCTACGCACGGCGGGCAAGCTCCGCGCGGTCGTCCTCCCCTATCTCGGGCAGGACGACAGCAGGCTAAAATTCAGATCAGCAGACCTTGTCACGCGGGAAGAAGCATACGCCTATCCGACGGATTTCTCCTCAATGAGCGACGATTGGATCGACAAACTCATCCAGCCAGGCGAGCAACTGACCAAAGCTCTAATCGAGGAGCACGCTGCAGAACTGATTCGCCAATGTGAAAACAACGATCACACGTAAAGAAGATCATGGCTCGCAAAGGTTCCCTGCCGAATCCTAGGAGTGGCGCGGCGCATCCAGGTACGATGGTTTGAGCGCAAAAGCTGCATCTCGAGCAACCCTGTCAATTGCGGTTAGTGCCATTCCGCTCAGTGTGTTACTCTAAGGAGTAATGGACGACAACACGCGCCAACCCACGTCCCAATACTTGGCTCAAGCGCTCAGTCAGACCATTCCCTCTCTATCGAGCAGGCGTCTCAGCGCTTCGCCGACGCCGGCGTTCCCCGCTCGGTTCGGACCGTGCAACGCTACTGCCAGGTCGGTTACCTCAACTGCATCAGCATTCAAGGCGAGATCGGCGCGCGGTATTTGGTCAGCGAGGCGTCTCTCGCACACCGGATCACGGAGCTCCAGCAGGTTCAGACCATAATGGGCGCCAGCGCGAACGCGCCAGGACGCGACGCGGCGCGCCATGACGCGCCTCAGCACGCCGAAGCGCGCCAAGACGCGACACGGCGCGACGAGCTTGAAAAAGCCCTCAAGCGCATCGAAGAACTCGAAACCGAAACCCGCACGCTCGAAATCGACAAGCGGGTGCGCGACGCGATGATGGAGCACATGCAGCGTGACCGGGAGCGGCTCCTCGACGATCTTCGCCGCTACGTCGAAACCATGAATGACCAAAGCCGGCAGATCGGAAGACTCGAAGCACAATCCGCACAGCTCCGCGCACCAGTTGGGGAAAAGCCGAGACGGCAGCGAGGTCGAGCGTCTGGTAGAATGAATTGCATGGAGCGGCGAGCAGGCGCGATGAAGTCGATGGGGGAGATCGTTCGCGAACGGAACATCGTTCTTCTCGGTGCAAACCCGATCCTGCAACGCGGCTTCACCCAAGTTCCCAATTTTCTTCTCAGCTCCAAACGCATCTCTGCGTCGGCCAAGCTCGCTTACGCAATGCTGCTGTCCTACGCATGGCACGCCGACTTTTGCTTTCCCGGCCAAGAACGGCTTGCAGCCGATTTGGGCATCACGGATCGAAGCATCCGCAGCCACATCAAAGAGCTTGAAGAGGAGGGGCTCTTGCGGATTGTTCGACGTGGGCAGGGGCGCACCAACGTCTATGAGCTGAACCTGTTGGCCGGCAGCGCCAGCGCTGACCGGAAGAAATCTTCCGGTCTAGACCGGAAGAGAATTGCCGGTCTGGAGCGGAAGCCTGCTTCCGCTCTCTCTATATAAGAAGACGAAGAGGAAGAAGATTCAGAAGAATAAGAGCCAGCCACAGCATTCAATAAAAAGGCCGAGCGAATTCGAAGAACTCACAATCAAACCATATGATCCGAGAAACACGAACATACGCGCTGCATGTCGAACGGTACGGCGACCGATATTTGGCGCTCATACCGGCGCTCAAGGGCTGCGCCGCCTGGGGCGCGAGCTATGAAGAGGCCATCGCCTGTGCCGGCGAGGCCGCGATCCGTCAGGTCGAGAACCTGCAAGTCGCCGGAGCCCCAATTCCCGCCGAAGACCTCGATTTGCCGGTCTCGCTTGGCGTCACGGTCAGGACTGCGATCATTTCATAGGCCGCGCAGATGCAATGGGGGGCTAAGCGTCGCGAATCAGATATTGCACTAAACCGCTCCGCGGTAGCGGCATCCACGGATAGGGAAGCGGCTAGTTTACGAACAAGCGCGCCGCTTCACTCGATCACCTCGTCGGCGCGGGCGAGCAGCGATCGGCGGCACGTCGAGGCCGAGCGCCTTGGCGGTCTTGAGGTTGATCACCAGCTCGTATTTGGTCGGCGCCTGCACCGGCAGGTCGGCCGGCTTCTCGCCCTTGAGGATGCGATCGACATAGCCGGCCGCGCGCCGGAACTGGTCGACAAAATCAGCCCCATAGGAGATCAGGCCGCCGCTAGCGACGAAGAAGCGTTCGAAGTAGACCGCGGGCAGTTTGTGGCGGGCCGCAAGCGCGACGATCAGATTGCGATGAACGCTCGCCAACGCGCTCGCCGTCACGATCAGGCCGCCATTACTCGAGCGCGCGAAGGCCGCGACGGCGCGCTCGATCTCGCCGGCGTCGCGCAGGTTGAGCGGGCTCACCTCCACGCCGACCGACCGCGCCACGGACTGGATGACGGCGAATTGGCCGATCCCGGTGATTGCGGCGGGATCCCGAAGGACCGCCGCTCGCGTCACGCCCGGCGCGATCTCTTTGAGCAGCTCCAGCCATTTCGCGCTCAAATCGTATTCGAACAGCAAAAAGCCGGTGGCGTTGCCGCCCGGCCGCGACAGACTATCGACAAAGCCTGAGCCGACCGGATCGGCGCGAACACGAACACGATCGGCACCGTGCGGGTGGCCTGGAGCATTGGCGCCAGAGAACTGCCAGGGGCCAGAATGACGTCTGGCGCCAGCGCGACCAATTCCGCCGCATATTTGCGATAGTTTTCGGCATTGCCTGCGGCAAAGCGATAATCAATCCGCACATTGCGGCCGTCGGTCCAGCCCAATTGCTGCAACCGCTGCAGGAATGCCGCGAGGCGTGCCTTGGTGTCCGGATCGTCCGCGGCCGCGCCCGAGAGCACGCCGATGCGCCGCATCCGCTCGGCCTGCTGCGCGCGCGCCGCGAGCGGCCACGCCGCCGCCGCGCCGCCGAGCAAGCGTGATGAACTCGCGTCGCCGCATGTGCTGCCACCTCCCACCCCGCGAGAGGAATATGGCTCAATAGAGCCATTCTTGATACGTCGCACAAGATTACTTTCGCGACCCATCCAGTATCTGGAAGCGGTCGTCCTGTCTGTCAGGATTGCGCGTTCGTGCAGTCCAGTAGACAGGAGTTTTCCATGAGTAACCAGATGACGCCGCTGCGGCGGCGCATGATCGACGACATGATGATCCGTAACATGTCGTCATTGACACAGAAGATTTACGTTCGTGCCCGGTGCTTCGCAATGAAACCGAACTTCACGTCGATTCTCTTCGCGAAGTAGGCTGCGGCTTTTTTTAAGATGTCCCGTTCGGCCTTCAACTTGGCGACTTCGCGCTTGAGCCGCGCGATTTCCAGCTGCTCCGGCTTCATCTGTCCTTGGCCGGGGAAGGCATGTTGCGGATCGTCCGCAAACTACTTCACCCAACCGCGCAGCTGCGACTGATGAACATCCAGGTCTTGCTCGGCCTGGGCATACGAAACGCCGCGCTCCGTGATCAGCCGCACAGCCTCAAGCTTGAACTCTCGCGTAAACTTCCGCCTCTCCATGACGCACCTCCGGTCCCATCAAAACACCTAACTCGGTGTCTTCGGAACCGGGTGCAAGCCATTACGGGGGGCGTACCTAAACTATGGCTTCAATCTCAAACATCTTCGAGGCAAGAAAGCGCGACGAGTTCATTCAAAAGAAAGCCACTCTCAATCTTCGCTCCGAGCGTGATGAGCTCATTCAAAACTTCGTTGGGCACCAGATTATACTTCGTGACCCAAAAACGAAGAACCTACGAGACGCAACCGCCGCCGAGATTGCTATTCTTCTTCGGAAATGGCCGACGAAGAGGCTCTACCCGCTTTTCAACGAGTGCAAAACCGCCCGCTCCTTTTCTCGCTTCTTTTGGTGGCGGGTGAAGCCTACGAAGCGTAGTACGGCTATTGTGGTACCGATGCACACCGGGCGTTAAGAACTCACTTTGGTACCGACCCACAATGAACGTTGTGGATCAGGTTCCCTCTCGCGTCGGAGACATATTTTGGAGCGATAAGGATGAGCACAGGCTCCGGTTTTCCGGTAGCCGACTTGAACCTCCATGCGCTCCCCTTTGGTTCGCCGCCCATGTAGAGTTCCCAGCCTCCTTTTTCGGAGCTCCAGTACTCAACCCTGAACGGATTTCCACCGGGATCGTTTTCCGAGGTGGCTCGGAAGCACTGATCTGCCCCGACGGTGATGGCCGTTCCCCATGCCCCGACAGGTGCGATGACTCTGGAGCGCGCCGCGTAGTCGTGCGGTGTACTCCGAGCCACCTCTTCTCGTTGTGGCTTTTCCTTCCGTCGCGCTTCGTGCTCCGATGATCCCAAAAATACTACTCCTACGATCAACGCTGTACTGATTGTCCCGGCCGCAAGTATTACGATCCCACCTCTCCTCAATCGATCCTCCTTGCATATGCTGACCGCAGTACACAGGCGGTACATTAATTTTTCGCCGTCACTTCTAACTCATTGAAATTA
>CAVWGP010000008.1:0-59286 GCA_963754645.1 uncultured Alphaproteobacteria bacterium
CCCTTGACTTCCACGCCTCAGCCTCGTCGTTATCGTTCGCCCAGCCCGAAATTGAGGATCAATTGCAAACGTGGTGAGCAAGATGCGCCGAACCATCGGCGAGTTTGCGATCGCCTTCACATTTTTAGCCATCGCGCTCGCTGCCATCGCGCTCGCCTGGCGCATGCCGCCGGGAACCGTCGCGCTGCCCGGCCCGCGCGTCGTGCCCACCGCCTTGGCGATCATTCTGGCGCTGACCGGACTTGCGCTGATGATCCGCGCCGTCCGCCGCGCGGCGCCGGACGAACGTGTGGCCCTCGCGCCGCGGGACGTCGTCGTCGCGTTTTTGGCCTTGGTCGCGGTGACTTTTGGATTCGAGCGATTGGGCGCGGCGCCGACGCTCGCCGTGCTGCTCTTCGTCATCCTGCGCTACATCGCCCGCCAGCCGGCGTGGCGCGCCGCCTTGGCCGCGCTTGTCGGCGCGGCGGCGGCGTGGCTGGTTTTCGCGAACCTGCTGGGCGTGACCTTGCCGCGTTTCCCATTCTGAGCTGCCGATGTTCGGACAGCTCATCGACGGCTTCGACATCGCGCTGACCTGGAAAAACCTGGCCTACTGCCTGCTCGGCTGCTTCTGGGGCACGATCGTCGGCGTGCTGCCCGGCCTCGGGCCGCTCGCCGGCATGGCGCTGCTGCTGCCGCTGACTTACGGCCTCGACCCCGCCGCCGCCGTCATCATGCTGTGCGGCATCTTCTACGGCGCGATGTATGGCGGCTCGATCACCTCGATTCTGGTTCGCATCCCCGGCGAGGCGGCATCGGTCGTCGCCTGCATCGACGGCTATGCGATGACGCAGCAGGGCCGCGCCGGACCCGCGCTTGCCGTCACCGCCATCGGCAGCGCCGTCGGCGGAATATTGTCGATCTTCGGCCTCATGCTGTTCGCCCCGCCCCTCGCCCAGGCCTTGCTCAAGGTCGGGCCGGCCGCCGAGTTCACCCTCATGGTGCTCGTGCTGATCGCGGTCTGCATCGTCTCGACGGCGGCGCCGCTGAAGACCCTGGCGATGGTCGTCGTCGGCCTTATGCTCGCGACAGTCGGCGGCGATCCGCTCACCGCCACGCCGCGCTTCACCTTCGGCGATCTGCGCTTGAATGACGGGTTCAACTTCGTCGCGGTCGCGATCGGCCTGTTCGGCATTTCCGAAATCCTGCTCAACCTCGAAAAATCCGCCGCACCGAAGGCGCAGCGGCCGAAGCTCGCCGATCTGGTGCCGAGCAAGAGCGATCTCCGGCAATCCGCCGGCCCGATCGCGCGCGGCTCGCTCATCGGTTTCCTGTTCGGCCTCGTGCCCGGCGTCAGCCACATCGTTTCCACCTTCGTGTCCTACGCGGTCGAAAAGAAGCTCTCAAAACATCCGGAACAATTCGGCAAGGGCGCCATCGCCGGCGTCGCCGGCCCGGAAACCGCCAACAACGCGACGACAGGATCGGCCCTCATCCCGCTTCTCGTCCTCGGCATTCCCGCGATTCCGTCGATGGCGATCCTGCTCTCGGCCTTGCAGATCCATGGCGTGCACGCCGGGCCGCGCCTCATGGTCGAGCACCCGCAAGTGTTCTGGGGCCTCATCGCCAGCATGTTCGTCGGCAACGTCATCCTGCTGATCCTCAACCTGCCGCTGGTCGGCGTTTTCGTGACGCTGCTGCGAATGCCCTACGCTTGGCTGACCGCCCTGGTGCTGCTGGTTTCGGTGATCGGCGTCTACAGCGTCAACCGCAGCGTATTCGATCTCGGCGTGATGACGGCGTTCGGCCTGATCGGCTACGGGCTGCGCAAGTTCGACTACGATCTGGCGCCCTTGCTGTTGGCGCTCGTGCTCGGCGACCGGCTCGAAATCGGCTTCCGCCGCGCGCTGACGATTTCCGACGGCGACTATTCGATCTTCGTCAGCGGCGCCGCCGCGCAGCTATTTCTCGCCGTCTTCGCGGTTATCGTGGGCCTGCTCGTGTTCGCGCGGCTCAGCGGCTATCGCAAGGGCGGCGGCTGAGCGCGGCTTTGGCGTCAATCCGTCCCCGTGACGGCCACTTTATTGGCGCGTTGCAGCAAGGCGACGAAGGATTTCAGTTCGGCGCGATTGAGGTCGGAGATCGCCCAATAGACGAACTCCGCGTCGCGCCAAATTTCCACGTGATAGCCGCGTTCGCCAGGCGCGGAATTTGCGCTCGCCGCCGCCGCCGCAAGCGGCTGGATCAAGACCGTGATGCGATGCTCGCGCCGGCCATACATCAATGCGGCGGCGGCGCGCCCGCCGAGAATATCGACGCGGCCGCCGCGCAATGGAAAACCGTCCCCGGCCAGATCGGCGACGCGCGGCGCGAATTCGATCTTGCCGGCGAACCACGGGCGCACAATGTGCTGGTTGCCGGACTCGACCGACAGCGCATATCGACCAAGCAGCCCGCGGACATGGGCCGACACCGCTTCCTGGTTCGCGGGGCCGCGCGGCGACAGGCCGGCGCCGCCGACCAGCAGCGCGACGATGGCGGCGCCGGCCATTGCCGCCGCGAGATGCGACGTGACGGGACGCCACCACCGCCGCACAGGGTCCGGCGCCCGGGCCGCTTCGGCGGAGAGCGCAGCGCGGATACGATCCCCAATGCCGGCCGGCACGGCATAGCGCCCGGCCGCGCGCAGCGAGCCGCTCACGGCCCGCGTCGCGGCTATGGCGCGCGCGCAAGCGGCGCAACCGGCCGCATGGCCTTCGATCGAAGCGCGATCCTTCGCGGACAGCTCGCCATCCGCATAGGCATCGATCAAGCCCGTAATATCGTCACAATGTATTTTTCTGTTCATGGCCTTCATCTTCGGCAAGCATCTGCCGCAGGCGCTCGCGCGCCCGCGCCAAGCGCGACATCACGGTCCCCGCCGGTATTTCCATGATCTCGGCGATTTCCGCGTAGCTCAAGTCCTCGAATTCGCGCAGTACGACAATGTCGCGCAAATGATCCGGCAGGCGCGCGACAGCGGCGCGGACACGCTCGCGCTCGCGCATTTGCGCCAAATGCTCTTCGGGATTGGCCCGCGGATCGGGAATCGCCGCAGGATCGATCTGCTCGCCCCGGCCGGACACGATGTCGAGGCGGACGACATTGCGGGCGCGGCTGTCGCGCTTGAGCGCCGTAAGGCAGGTGTTGCGGACGATCGACAAAATCCAGCCCTTGGCACTGTCGCCGGCGAAGCGATCGAAGCCGCGAAAAGCCTTGAGATAAGCGTCCTGCACCATATCGTCGGCGTCCGCCGGATGCCGCATCATCCAGCGCGCGAGATTGTAGGCTGCCGGGAGCTGCGGCAGCATCAGTCGCTCGAATTCGGCGCGCTTGCCCAAATTGGCTGCCATCCGCTGCGTAGCCGGGCCGGATTTCGGCCCTGGCGGGTCCTCCGTTCGATATCTGACTCTTCGAGGACCGAATTTATTCCCGCCCTCGCGCGCGGAAGAAATTCCCTGCCGCGGGGGAATAATACACGCCGCTATCGAGTTCGTGTCCAAGTCGGGCTGTGGGAGACGTCGCGCTCCCCAATCGCCCGGCTTGTGCGACAATATGGCGACAACGGGAGCAAACGACATGCGAATCAAACCGGCAATGCAAGTTTCGTTACTTCTCCTCGCCGCGGCGGCGCTCGGCTTCGGCGCGCCCGCGCGCGCGGAATTGCGCGAATTCCATATCATTACCGTGCATTACGACGGCAAAACGAACCCCAAGCCGAGCCCGACGCACGGCGCGGAAGCCTACCCGGCGAAACCGTTCGAATCGACGAACGGCATGTGGGTCAAGGGACCGGAGTCGAATGGCGATTGGACGGTCCGCGCTTTCACCTTCAATCCTTCGCACATCACCGTCATGCAGGGCGACGAGGTCAAGCTCCACTTCGTCGGCATTCAGGGCGGATCGCACAAGATCGTCGTCGATGGCGTGAAGGACTCGGTCACGGTCAAGCGCGGCACGGTCATGACCGTGTCGTTCAAGGCGGAAAAGCCCGGCATCATTACTTACAACTGCGTCGATCACGCGCCGTCGATGCGCGGCCAAGTCGTCGTCATGCCCAAGAACTAGACCGCTGAACGGGGCGCGTTTTCCGGCTCAGCGATCGGTCTGCAGCGCCACGACGCGAATGTAGTAGCGCTGCAGCAGCAGGAACGGCACCAGCGCCACCAGCACCGCGCTGGACGCCGAGGCGAACAGCGCGCCCCAATTGGCTTGTTCGAGCGTCATGTTGCGCGCGATCGCGACCTGGACCACGGCGAGATCGGCGCTGCTTGCCGCCACCAGCGGCCAGAAGAACGCGTCCCATTGGTGGATGAACATCATCAACGACGCGGTGGCGACGGTCGGCCCCGAGAGCGGCATCGTCATCCGCCGGTAAATCTGCCACCACGAGGCTCCGTCCATGCGCGCCGCCTCGTAGATTTCCTTGGGTATGCCGGCAAAGAACTGGCGGAACAGGAAAATCACCAAGCCGCCGGCCACCTCGGGCAGGATCAGCGCGCCGTAGGTGTTGACCCAGCCCAGGCCGCGCATCAGCGTATAGAGCGGGATGACGATCGATTCGAACGGCATCATGAACGACAGCAGCACGGCGGCGAACAGCGCGCGCTTGAACGGAAACTCGAACACCGCGAAGGCGAAACCCGCCAGCGAGTTGACCAAGATGCCGAGCGCGACCGTGGCGATCGAGACGAACAGCGAATTGAACAAGGCGCGCGGAAATCCGCCGGCCAGGATGTCGCGGTAGTTTTCGATGGTGAGCCGGTCGGGAACGAGCGTGAGCCAGCCGAATTCGCCGGCGTGGCGGAAAATCTGGTCGGCGGGCCGGAACGACGACATGATGAGCCAATAGATCGGCAGCAGCAGCACGACGGCGATCGCGATCAGCGCCGCCGGGCGCAGGATAAGCAGCGTCCGCGACCGCGCGCCGGCGCTCATGTCTCGCCCTCGCGTTGGCGGAACAGCCGCAGCTCGAACAAGGCGATCAAGAGAATGATGGCCAGGATGATCGTCGAGATGGCGAGCGATCGTCCGTGGTTCAAATAGGAAAAGGCGGCCAAATAAGCTTCGTGCATGAGAAGCTGCGTGGCGCCGTGCGGTCCGCCGCTGGTGATGATATAGACCGGCGCGAAGAGCAGGAAATTCGCCGCCGTATCCGCGACGAGCACGAAGGCGAGCGGCCGGCGCATCAGCGGCAGGGTGACGAAAAAGAAGCGCTGCCGCGCCGAGGCGCCGTCGATCGAGGCGGCTTCGTCAAGCTCCTTGGGGATCGCCAAGAGCCCGGCGAGCAGGAACACCATCCAATAGCCCGCGCCCTTCCAGGTTGCGACCCCGATCAGCGTTGCGAGCGCCTGATTCTCCGACCGGAAAAACGGCTGTATCGGCGCGCCGATCGAGCGCAGGAAGCCGTTGACCGGTCCCAGGGTCGGATCGAGCATGATGTTCCAGATGATCGCGGTCAGCGCGATCGAAACCGTCATCGGCAGCAGGAAGGCGGCGCGGAACACATCGACGAAGCGCGACGGCCGGCGCACCAGCAGCGCCAGGCACATCGCGCAAAATACCTGAAATGGATTGATGATGAGATTGAACAGCAGCGTGACTTTGATCGAGGACCAGAAGGCCGGGTCCGCGAACAGCTCGGCGTAGTTCTTCAGTCCGACGAAGGAGGTTTCGCCGCGGATGCTCGTGCCGGTCAGGCTGCCGGCGATGGCGATGCCGATCGGCGTGAAGCGGAACAGCAACAACGCCGCCAGCGCCGGCGCGAGGAACGCGAAAGGCACCCACCAGCGCGTTTTCATGACGCGAACCGAAACTCGAGCGTAGAACTCGCCGCTCGAGCAAGTATCAAGAAATTGAAATCTGTATGCCCCTTCTTCCTCTCCCCCGTTTGCGCAGCAAATGGGGGAGAGGATCGAGGTGAGGGGGCGCGAGCGAGGGGAACGAAATCGTTGCCGATAGCGCGTAAACGCGCGGCGATCGCCCGCGACTGCGCGACCCCCTCACCTCGATCCTCTCCCCCACGCGCAAGAGCGCGCGGGGGAGAGGAAGCGGAATGCGCGAGCGGCAATCGGATCGACGCGACGCCGGCGTTCAGCCCTTGTATTTGGCGATCTCGCGGTCGATTTTTTGCGCCGCGGCGGCGAGCGCCTGTTGCACGTTGCCGCCGGTTTGAATGTCGCGCAGCGTCACGCGCAGCACGTCCTCGTATTCGCGGAAGCCCGGCGTCGCCGGACGCGGCAGCGCCGTGCCCTGCAGCTCCTTCTCGACGATGCGCCACAGCTCGGTGCCGAAGGTCGCCGCCTCTTTCTGGAAGATCGCCTTCAGGGTCGGCACATAGGGCCTGAGCTTGAACCACAGCACGTTCATGTCGTCGGACAGCATGTCGCGCACGAAGGTTTCCACCGCCGCCTTCTGCGTCGAACGCGGATTGACGCCGAAATGCCACGCGCCGGTCGGCGTCACCGGCTTGCCCTTGGCGAAATAGGGATGCGGCGCCACGCCGAAATCGATATTCGGGAACTTGCTCTTGAACGTGTCGGCAACGAATGTGCCGCCAATGATCATGGCGCATTTGCCGGCGCCGAACAGTTCGGGCGTCAGCGCCGTGTCGAACTGGCCGGGCGGCGAAATTTTCCACTCGGTGTACATTTTCTGCATGAAGCCGAAGCCTTCGACGAAAGCCGGTCCGTCGATAAAGCCGGTGGCCTTGAAGCCGTCGGGCGAGAGTGCGACTCCGCCCAGCGATTGGCCGAGCGGCAGGAGCTGATAGGGCCGTTCCTGCTGCTCGAAGGTGAAGCCCCAGATATTTTCCGCCGGCTTGGCGATCTTGCGCCCGGCCTCGACGACGTGCTCCCAGGTCCAGCGCTTGGCGACATCGGCGCTCGGCGGCTCCACGCCCGCCGCCTTGAACATCGCCTTGTTGTAGAACAGGAGCTGCATCGAGGAACCGAACGGCGCCGAAAACACCTTGCCCTGGTAGCTCGCCGCCGCCAGCGCCGAGGGCGTGAAGCGGTTCTTGTCGATCAGCCGATCGAGCTCCATGAGATGGCCGCGCGAGGCATAGGACGCCGTCAGCGGGCTATCGACGATGTAGATATCGGGGTCGTTGTTGCGCGCGTTGAGGCGCACTTCGAGCGCCTGGAATATCTGCGTGAACGGCATGCGTTCGACGGCGAGCTTGATCGTCGGATTGCGCTTCTCGAACTCGGCCATGAGCGGCAGCACCTGGCCGTCGGGCCAGCCCATCCACACGACCTTCAGCGTGGTCTGCTGGGCGCGCGCGATCGACGGCATGGCGAGCGCGGTGCCGGCGGCGAGGCCGGTCTTGAGCGCGCGGCGGCGTGAGATTTTCTGCATGGCGGCTTTCCTCCGATGGATGGGCGAGCCCGGGATTTGGCATTGTCCCGGCGAAATTTTCGGTATCATCTTGAAACGCCATTGCCGCGTCAACCGCCGCGCAACCCGAGACAAGGAACCCTGCCGATGCCAAAGCCGAAAATCCTCATCGACTGCGATCCGGGCCACGACGACGCGGTCGCGATCCTGTTCGCGGCGCGGCACCTGGACCTTGTCGGCGTGACCACGGTTCACGGCAACAACACGCTCGAAAACACGACGCGCAACGGCTTGGCCGTGCTCGAATTGGGCAATATCGAGGTGCCGCTGGCCGCCGGCTGCGCCGAACCCTTGGCGCAGAAATCGGTCGGCGTCGCCGCGATGCACGGCAAGACCGGGCTCGACGGCGCCGAGATCCCGCCGCCCAAGCGCAGGCCGATCGACGCGCACGCCGTCGATTTCATCATCGCCATGGCCGAGAAGCACCAGGGCGAACTGATCCTCGCCGTCCTCGGCCCCGAAACCAATGTCGCGATGGCGCTCAAGCGCGAGCCGCGGCTGCGGCAATGGATCAAGGAAATCACCGTCATGGGCGGCTCGACGACGACGGGCAACTACACGCCCGCCGCCGAGTTCAACATCGCCGGCGATGTCGAGGCGGCCGCCGCGGTGTTCGACAGCGGCATTCCGCTGCGCATGGTGGGGCTCAATATCACGCGGCGCACCGGCTTCGACGCCGCCGATATCGAGCGCCTGCGCGCCACCCGGCGCAAAGTTGCGACGACGATCGCCGACCTGATGGGCTTCTATCTCGGACAGCAGCGGCAGGTGAACGCCCTCAGCATCGCGACCATGCACGATGTTTGCGCCATCGTTCCCCATGTCGATGCGTCGCTGATCCAATACATCAAGACCTCGGCGCGCATCGAAACCGCCGGCAACTACACGCGCGGCATGACGGTGTGCGACCTGCGCAACCTGCAGAACCCGGCCGGCGCGCATCTGCGCAACCGCACCGAGCCCAACTGCCTCGTCGCCATCGACGCCGACAGCCGCAAGCTCATCGACTTCGTGCTGAAGACGGTGGCGGAGTATCCGTGACCCTGCCGCTATGCGGGCAGGAAAAAAGTCTCACAGGGAGGCGGGGAGACGGGGAGAATGTATCGGCGCCTGCGGCGCATCATACCCTCCCCGCCTCCCTGTAAACCCTTCAAACCGCCATATCGAACAGTAGGACATCGGCCGTATCGGCCGTGCCGGCGATCTCGATCGGCCCGGCATTGTCGATGGCGACGCCGTCGCCCGCGCGGAGCGGCTCGCCGTTGAGCACGGCGTTGCCGCCCGCAATTTGGACCCAAGCGACGCGGCCGGGCTTGAGCGCGTGCCTGACCTTGTCGCCGGCGCCAAGCAGCGCCGCGTAAAGATCAACGTCGCGATGGATGGTGACCGAGCCATCGCGGCCGGCGCGCGAGCCGACGAGGCGCAGCCGGCCGCGCTTCTCCGCTGCCGGGAAGCTTTTCTGCTCGTAGCCTGGTTCAAGGCCGTTGCGTTCGGGGACGATCCAGATCTGAAGGAAATGCACCGGCTCGGTCTTGGACGCATTGAATTCGCTGTGGCGGATGCCGGTGCCGGCGGACATGCGCTGCACGTCGCCGGGGCGGATCACCGAGCCGGTGCCGAGGCTGTCGCGATGTTCGAGCGCGCCTTCGAGCACGTAGGAGACGATCTCCATGTCGCTGTGCGGATGGGTGGCAAAGCCGCCGCCGGGCGCCACGCGGTCGTCGTTGATGACGCGCAGCGGGCCGAAGCCCATGTGCTTCGGGTCGTGATAGTGCCCGAAGGAAAACGTGTGCCGGCTGTCGAGCCAGCCGAAATCGGCCCGCCCGCGCTCCTCGGCTTTGCGCAAAGTCAGCATGGAGTGTCTCCTTTTACGGCGCGACCGACGTAGCTCTTAAAATCCCCGGGCAAGATAAATCCGCGTCATTCTATCGGGCGTCAAGGCGAGATCGAGGACCGTTGTCCGTCGCGTTTCACGCGTCCTTGCCAAGCGTTTCGACCAGGCCGCGCAAAACGGCGATGACGCCGTCGACGGTTTCGCCGCGCTCGCGCTGGAGGGTGGCCAGTTCGCGCCGCAGGCTCAGCGACATGCTGATGTTCTCGATCAGCACGTCGCGTATGGCATAACCCTGACCGGACTTCTGCAGGCGCCATTTGACATTGATGTTGCGCCGCGTCTTGGCGTCGACGATCTGGCTCGACACCTCGACGCCGTCGCCGTCGGGCGCGCTGAACAGGACGTGGAACTCGGCGCCGGCGTAATCGGCGAGATGCGCGGCGAAAAAGCGCGCGGCATAGATTTCGAACAGATCGAAGATCGCGTCGCGCTCGGCTGCGTTCGCCGCGCGCCAGGGCCGGCCGACGACGAAAGCCGCAATGCCCGCGCGATCGAAATGGGCGCGGTAGATGGCGCGAAACCGGGCTTCGCGGGCCGGCTTGGCCCGGCCCGGCTCGCCGAGCACGGCAAAGACGTCGTTGCCCATGCCGCGGATCAGCGCGCGGCCATCGTCAATATGGGAATGCGCCGAGGCGGCGCCGGCCGCCAGCAGGACGACAAGCGCAAACAACGCGCCGAGCCAGTGGTTCGAGCGAAATACGATGTGGAAGAAGCGAAGCATTGTCACCGTGGCGCCCGCGTTCGGCGGCGCTCACTGCATAGGAAATGGGTCGAAGGACAAGGCGCGTCAAGATGCCGTGCGGCCATCTTTCGCGATCTGGCGACGGAGAGAATTGCGCGCGGGATCGAGCCCGACGCTACGCCCACATGCTGAAGAAACTGGCGAACGCCGACGCTTGGCCGCCTACTCCGCCTCCTTCGCCCCTGCCTAGCCCCGCGCCGGCGCGGCCCTCACCAGCTTCTCGTAATCGTCCATCAGCGTCTTGGTGATCGTGCCCGGCGTGAACTTGTGCTCGCCGATCTCGCTCACCGGCGTCACTTCGGCGGCGGTGCCGCACAGGAACACCTCCTGCGTTTTCCCAAGTTCCTCGGGCATCAGCGCGCGTTCGATGACTTTCATCTGGCGCTGCTTGGCGAGGCCGATCACGGTGCGGCGGGTGATGCCGTCGAGGAAGCAATCGGGCGTCGGCGTGTGGATTTCGCCGTTCTGCACCAGGAAGATGTTGGCCCCCGTGCTCTCGGCGAGGCGGCCGCGCCAGTCGAGCATCATGGCGTCGGCATAGCCGTCGCGCTCGGCGGCGTGTTTCGAGATCGTGCAGATCATGTAGAGGCCGGCGGCCTTGCTCTTGGACGGCGCCGTCAGCGGGTCGGGGCGGCGGTATTTGGCCCAGGCCAGGCGCAGGCCCTTCATGCGCTGCTCGGGCGTGAAGTAGGACGGCCACTCCCAGGCGGCGATGGCGACGTTGATCTTGTTGTGCTGCGCCGAGACGCCCATCATCTCGCTGCCGCGCCAGGCGAGCGGGCGGACATAGCCGTCGCTGAGCTTGTTGGCGGCGAGCACCTGGCGGCAGGCCTCGTCGATCGCGGCGACGCTGTGGGGGATCGTGAAATCGAGGATCGCGGCCGAGGCGAACAGGCGCTCGGTGTGCTCGGTGAGCTTGAAGATCGTGCCGTTATAGGCGCGCTCGCCCTCGAACACGCAGGACGCGTAGTGCAGGGCGTGGGTGAGCACGTGGAGCTTGGCGTCGCGCCAGGGCACGAGCTGGCCGTTAAACCAGATGAAGCCGTCGCGGTCGTGGAAGGGCGTGAGAGACATCGTGGGGCCTCGAATGGCTAATTTAGCAAGAATATACCATGTTCGGCCAAATTATAGCAATTAAATTGCACAAAACAATGGCCGCGCGTAACATCGCGTCACGCGCGGCCAACAATAAGCGGGCACTTCGAAGCGAGGCAAGCCCTATCGGCGCATGGCGCCACTACCAGCCGATGCGCAGATCGACGCCCGGCGTGTGGACGCGGAAGCTGCCATGCGGTGCGCCATAGCGGTAGCCATAGGCCGGCGCCGGATATCGATACCCGTAAGAGCTGTATGGGTAATAACGAGGCGCGTTATAGTTGTAGAATCCATAGCCGTGACGCGGGCGTGCGTATTGGTAAGGTCTGGCGCAACCCCAATAGCCGCAGCCATGATGCTGTCCGCCGTACCAGACGGGCTGCACGGTGCCGTTATCGTGATCGGACGTGGCGGCGGTTTGCAGGGTCGATGCCACGGCGCTGGCCGGGCCGGCGAGAGCGGGCGCCGCCGCGGCGAGCGCCAGCGAAGCGCCGAGGGCGATAGACAAATATTTGATGTGATTGAGCATTTTTATCCTCCTTGGGAACGATCGGCGCGGTTGCACCGCATCTGCCATAGCCACATAAAGAGCTACGCCTGAACGGAAGCTGATGTTCCCGTTCATCGGGCGTTAAGTTTTCTGGCATGAGCTGCGAGCCGCGATGGAATCCGAACCGCCCCATGTCCTCGTCGTCGATGACGACCGCCGGCTGCGCGACCTGTTGGGGCGCTTCCTGGGGGACAACGGATTTCGCGTGACCGCGGCGTCGGACGCCAAGGAGGCGCGCGCCAAGCTCGCCAGCTTTGCCGTCGACGTGATCGTGCTCGATGTCATGATGCCGGGCGAATCGGGCCTCCATCTCGCGACCGATTTGCGCCAGAAAAACAACACGCCGATCCTGATGCTGACCGCGATGGGCGAAGCCGACGACCGCATCGCCGGCCTCGAAACCGGGGCCGACGACTATCTCGTCAAGCCCTTCGAGCCGCGCGAACTCGTCTTGCGCCTGAAGGCGCTGATTCGGCGCGCGCCGCACGCCGTGCCGGGCGACGGTTTCGTCAAGTTCGGCAAGTTCCGCTTCCAGGTCGCGCGCGGCGAGCTGTTTCGCGACGAAGAGCGCGTCCGGCTCACCGAGGGCGAGGCCCGCCTGCTCGGCGCCCTCGCCAAAAAGGCCGGCCTGTCGCTCAGCCGCGAGGACCTGGCGCGCGAGACCGGCGCCGAGGGCGGCGAGCGCGCCATCGACGTGCAGATGACGCGGCTGCGGCGCAAGATCGAGGCCGATCCGCGCGATCCGCGCTTCATCCAGACGGCGCGCGGCAAGGGTTATCTCTTGCGCGCGGATTGAGCTCCGCGGGGCGACAAAACCGGCGCCGCGCGATAGCATGCCGCCATGCTGTTGAAACGCTATCTGCCGAAAACCCTGCTCGGCCGCTCGCTGCTCATTCTCGGCGCGCCCATCGTTGCCGTGCAGATCATCGCGATCTGGGTGTTTTTCGACAATCATGTCGACGCGGTGACGCGCAACATGGCGCGCAGTCTCGCCGGCGAGGTCAATCTCATCGCCGACCTGATCGACGCCCGGCCGACCGAGGCGATCGCCGGCGACCGCGTGCTGGCGCAGGTCTACGCCCATCTCAATTTCCAGGCGCGCTGGCTGCCGGGACAAAAACTCGACGAGCCGATCCGGCACCGCGGCGCCGATACGCGCGCCGGAACCGAAATCATCGCCGCCCTCGGCGGCACCGGGCGGCGTTACCTGGTCGATACCGAAAGCGTGCCGCGCAATGTCCGCATCCTCGTCGCGGTCCGCGACGGCGCGATCGAGCTGGTCACGACCCATCGCCGCCTCGGCAGCACGACGACGTTCGTTTTTGTCGGCTGGTCGATCGGCAGCGCCGTCGTGCTGCTCGGAATTGCCGATCGTTTTCATGCGCAACATGGTCAAGCCGATCCGCAAGCTCGCCGAGGCGGCGGACGCGCTCGGCAAGGGCCGCGACGTGCCGGATTTCAAGCCCTACGGCGCGCGCGAGGTGCGCCGCGCCGCCGCCGCCTTCCTCATCATGCGCGACCGCCTCAAGCGCCAGATGCAGCAGCGCACCGAAATGCTGGCCGGCGTCTCGCACGATCTGCGCACGCCGCTGACGCGCATGAAGCTCCAGCTCGCGCTGCTCGGCCACAAGCCCGAGGCCGCCGACCTCGCCGCCGACGTGTCGGAAATGGAACAGATGGTCGAGGAATATCTCGCTTTCGCCCGCGGCGAGGGCAGCGAGCAGGCGGTGCCGGTCGATGTGCCGGAGATGCTCGAGGACATTGTCGAGACCGCGCAGCGCCACGGCGGCAAGGTGACGCTCACGGCCAAGGACCCGATCCGGCTGACCTTGCGGCCCAACGGCTTTAGGCGCTGCATCACCAACCTGATCGCCAACGCCGCGCGCTTCGGCCAGCACGTCCAGCTCCAGGCGGCGCACAAATCGCACTTCGTCGAGATCACCGTCGACGACGACGGGCCGGGCGTGCCCGAGGACAAGCGCGAGGACGTGTTCCGCCCGTTCTACCGCCTCGACCATGACCGCAACCGCGGCACCGGCGGCGCCGGCCTCGGCTTGACCATCGCGCGCGACGTGGTGCGCGGCCACGGCGGCAACATCGCGCTCGCCAACTCGCCGCTCGGCGGCTTGCGCGTGGTGATCCGGCTGCCGGTGTAGGGCGGGCGACCACGAGCGCCGTCGACGCGTTGACGCGACAAAATCCTTGCGTGTGGATAAGCGGCGGCACGGATGGCCACATGGCGCGAGCGCCATGCTAAATTGCCTTTCCGTTCGCGCCCGCAGCGCCTTACCGGAAGGTCATGTTGTACATCGAACTCGCCATCGTGCTCCTTCTCATTGCGATCAACGGTTTTCTTGCCATGTCGGAACTCGCCATCGTCTCGGCACGGCGCAGCCGCCTCCAAAGCATGGCGTCCGAGGGCAACCGCGGCGCGCAAGCCGCGCTGACGCTGCTCGGCAATCCGGGGCGGTTCCTTTCGAGCGTCCAGATCGGCATCACGCTGGTCGGCATACTTGCCGGGGTGTTCAGCGGCGCGACACTGGCCGAGCGCTTCGCCGCCTATCTCAAGGAGCTGGGCATGGCCGCGACCGCCGCCGACACCGTCGCCTTCGCGAGCGTCGTCATCATGGTGACCTACTTCTCGCTCATCGTCGGCGAGCTCGTCCCGAAGCAGATCGCCCTGCGCCGCCCGAACCGGATCGCCGCCGCCATCGCGCCGGCGATGAAGGCGGTGGCGCAAATAACCAGCCCCGCGGTTTGGCTGCTCGACGCGTCGGCGCGCCTGTGCCTGCGGGCGTTCAAGGCAAGTTCCCCCGCCAAGTCGTCGGTCACGGAAGAGGAGATCAAGACGCTGGTCGCCGAAGCCGAAAGCGCCGGCGTCGTGGAGCCGGAGGAGCGCTCGATGATCGCCCGCGTCATGCGGCTCGGCGACAAGACCGCGCGCACCATCATGACCCCGCGGCACGAGGTCGAGTGGCTCGACCTTGGCGAAACCGAGCAAGCGATGCGCGAGACGTTGCTGCGCGCGCCGCACTCGCGCCTGCCCGCGGCCCGCGGGTCGCTCGACGACGTTGTCGGCACCATCCAAGCCCGGCGGATTCTGAACGAGCTGCTCGCCGGCCACGCGCTTGACCTGGCGAAATGCGTCGATGACGCGCCGCATGTCAGCGAGCACATGTCCGCGCTCAACGTCATCGACGCGCTGCGCGAGTCGCCCGCGCGCATGGTCTTCGTCTACGACGAGTATGGCCACTTCGAGGGAATCGTCACCGACGGCGACATCTTGCGCGCGATCGCCGGCGGCCTCGTCGAGCAGGTCGATGACCGACCGGAGGCCATGCAGCGCGCGGACGGCTCGTGGCTGATCGACGGGGCGATGTCGGTGGACGAGGCGGCCGATACGTTGAACCTCGTCCTGCCGCAGGAGCACGTCTATCAGACGCTGGCGGGGCTGGTTCTGCATGAGCTTCAGCATGTGCCCGACGCCGGCGACGCGGTCGACTACAATGGCTGGCGGTTCGAGATCATGGACATGGATGGAAGGCGGATCGACAAGCTGCTGGCGACGCGCATCGACGCATCGCCGCGCCGGCTGCCGACCGGCTGACGGCGCGCCGGCTCACACAAGCTTGCGGCGGCACCGGCGCGACGGCCGCGCGATCGCGCTCGATGCCGTCCGGCCGCGCGCTTGACCGCTCCGGCCGGCGCGCCTACACCGCGCCGAGGAAGCCGATCCGAAATGGAGGTGTCCGATGTTCATTCGCATCATCTGGGGAAAAGTTCGGCTCGGCCAATGGCCGGAATTCGAGCGCGCCTACAAGCAGGGCCTGGCGCTGTCGGGCACGGTCAAGGGCCTCAAGGGGCGCTGGCTCGCCGAGGATGTCGACGATCGCGATGCCGGCTTTTCGATCTCGTTGTGGGACAGCGACGCCGACATGCGCGCCTACGCGACCAGCCCGCTGTTCAAGGACAAGGTGATCCCCCTGGTCCAGCCGTTCTTCGTCGGCGAATACAAGGAAACCGTGTGCGAGGTCCGGGTCGTCGACCGGCTTGGAGCGTAAGAGGGCGCGGCGATCGCGCGCAGCGCTTTATTTCGCGCGCTCCTGGTTGAGCTTCAGCAGCCGTTCGACGATTTCATCGTCGGAGAGATCGGCGGGCCAGCCATAGGCGGCGGCGACGGCCTCGTCGAGCGCGCGGTGCGCGTCGGCCAGCCATTGCGGGCGCTGGTTGTAGAGATTGGTCAGGGTCCGCTGCTTGAGTTCCTTGGCCGCCTTTTCGCTCACCGGCAGGAGGCGGTCGGGATAGCCGGGCACGACCTCGGGAACGCGTTTCACCAGGTCCGCCGGATTGAGCCAGTTTTCGCGCAATTCGTTAAGCCGTTTGGCCGAAGCAGCGATCCGTTTGGCTCGACTGTCATTTTCGTATTTTTTTGCTGAAATATTTGGTGTCAATCCATCGGGGAACGGAAAGGTTTCAAAAGTACTCGTTGAAGTATACCGCGGCCTATCCTCGAGACTAGAACCGAGTTCTCAGCGCCCATAATTCATGAATTCTACTTTGTAATACGCCAAAAAATGTATCATCCGATCGCGTAATTACTATCAAATTCTTGTCAGGTAACGTCGGCATCGACAAGAAGACAAAAATCCGATATTTTGATACCTCCGGCGTAACCAAATATCGAGACAAGTTGGATATTTTTCTGCGCATTTCCGGTCGAGGCCAATAGTGCTCCCACCAACGCTCATTCGCCCGAATTTCTCGTTTACCAATTCGAGTTGGCTTTATGTTTTTCTTTGCGTACTCAAATGGAGCCTCGAATAAAGCGACATACTCTTGCGAATTATCTAGAGGAAAATCTATAATCCAACAATCTCGGGGGCGCCTCGTCAAATCTATGCCATTCCAAAAAGACTTAAGCACGCTAGCGTTAGATTGGGAATTTGGATTTTCTGGCATTTGAAGCCACGTTCGCGCTAATTTTCCCGGTATGTCAAATGGGCCGGTCTTCTGAATGCCAAGATAGGCACAATCTTTATTTTCTAATAATGGCTTTGCCTTCGTAATATCAGCATTACCTGCTGTTAAATTGGAGAAAATGTGAGTGACCTTTCGCCCGTCAAGATAAGCATCAGTATTTTCAGTCAAGAGAGAAAAGCTTATCAACGATACTCGGACGGCGGCGCCGTCGATTACCCACGGCTCATCCGACCATGCGTCATAAATAATCTCCATTGATTCAATTTTATCCAATACAATTCGGTTTGCGCCGCCGCGAATCGAATTCGTCGCGACTAATCCGGCTCTATTCGCTGTGCCAACTTGTATCATCGCGCGCGCTTTTTCGAACCAATAGCAGACAAGATCCGCCCCTCCAGGTACGCGGCCGCGAAAGGCCTCGCGCAGCTTTTCGACATAATCCCCGCCGAGCATACCGCGCATGAGTTTGTCGCCAAGGAACGGCGGATTGCCGATTATCGCATCTGACTTCGGCCATTGAGCTTCGCTTCCGTCCGGATTTAGCAGCGCATCCCGGCATTCGATTTGCGCGAGGCGGCCAAGTATGGGTTGACGGTTGACGCCGCCGGCATTTTTCATCTGCCACTGGATTTCACCGATCCAGATGGTGAGTTGCGCCAATTCCGCCGCGTAGGGATTGATTTCGATGCCCATGACGGCGTCGGGCGTGACCTGATCGTTGTCCGCCGGCAGGCCCATCGCCCGCGCCTCGTTTTCGACCGCCCGGTCAAAGTCCTTTAGATGCATCAACGCGAGATAGAGAAAATTTCCCGAGCCGCAGGCGGGATCGAGCACGCGATAGCCGCCGAGCCGATGGCGAAAGGCACGGTAGGCGTCGCGCGCGGCATGCTCGGCCTTGGCGCGCGCGGCCGCGCCCTTGGCTTTCGCTTTCGCTTCGCGCTGCTTGGAAATCTCGGCCTTGACCGCTTCCCACTCGGCCTTGAGCGGGCGCAGAACAACCGGCTCGACGATCTTCATGATCTTGTCGGGGTCGGTGTAGTGAATGCCGACGCCCTTGTCCGCGCCCGTGTCGAACAAGTTCGCCTGGCTGTGGCGCGCCGTGCCGTTGGGCTTCAGGTCGAACAGGCTCGCCATTTCCTTGCGCTTGGCGGGATCGAGGCCGCGCTCGAACAGGGTGCCGAAAATCGAAGGCTCGATCTGGCTCCAATCGAGCAACGTCGCATCGCGCAGAGCGTTGATCTGCGTGAAATTCAGCGGAATCACATCGTCGTCTCCGAACAACCCGCCGTTAAACCAGCGAATGCGCTTCGCGCCGAAGCGGCCGTCCCGCTCGCGCATGGCCTTGAAAAGGTCCGTGGTGACGCCGGCAAACAAACCGATTTCACGCACCGACTGTTCGACCAGCTCGCCGAATACGTTGTCGGGCAGCAGGCCGGTGTCCTCGGCAAACATGCAGAACACGAGCTTGTTCAGGAAATGCGCGACGCGGCGCGGATCGTTTCCGGCGCGGCGCAGCTCATTGGCAAGCTCGCCGATCTTGGCCGCAGCCTCGGCCGTGGCCTTTTCGCGGGATATGTCCGGCCGCAGCTTTTCCGGGTCGAGAAACGCCGCGCGCAAGCGTTCGCGCGCCTCGACGCTCGTTAGCTCATTCACCGGGATGCGGTACACTTGCTTCACCGTGTTGGTGAAGTTGGTGTGAATCTGGATTTCCCGCATGTCGCTGACGATCAACAGCGGCGGGTTGTCGAGCGCGTCGATGTAGTCCTTGAGCTGGCGATAAGCCGCGACGAGGCTTTTCCGCGGCCCCTTGTATTCCCAGGCGAAGCAGCGCCGTTTGAAGACATCGACTTCGCCGGCTTCCTGGCCGGGCTTCTTGACGCGGACGGCGAATTCGTAGTCCTTCGTCGGGATGCCGAGATCGCCGGGCTTCGGCACGCCGAGCACGTCGCAAAGATCGAGAAAGTGCGGCTGCGACGCGGCGCGCTCTTTGCGCTCCAACTCGCGCCATTTGGCGATAAAATCTTCCGGCGTCATCGGCGCGAGAGTGCCACACGCGGCGGCCTCGGCGCCACCGCCAAGACGCGGGCACGGCAAAGGCCCTTATTGCCGCTCACGCGGAATCCGGCCGATGGCTTCCGTATCGCGCCGGACGGATCGTCCGGATACCGTTCACTCCGCCCGCGCCCCTTTGCCGTAATTGCATTCGGAACACAGCACGCGCAGATTTTCCGGCTTCGTCTCGCCGCCGAGGGCAACCGGGATTTTGTGATCGACATGGAGGCGCACCGTGCGGTCGAGCTTGGGATCGGCGCCGCAGGAGGTGCAGCGGTGCTCGTCGCGCACCAAAACATAGTAGCGCAACGCCGTCGGGATATTGCCTTTCGCGGCGGCGAGGCGCGATGTCCGATAGGCTGCCGTCTTTGCGGCGCGTGCGGCGGGATCGGCGGCGCCGACATTGCCGGGATTGTCGTCCGACATCGGCCACGCCGAGAGATCGCCGGCGCGGTAGGCCTCGTAGGCCTGGAGCGTCGCGGTCCAGCCGCCGAAGCGCGCGTCGTAGGCCATGCCGCTAATCCGGGATGGCGGACGGTGAGTTTCGTTGCGCCGGGGCGCGCGGCCATAGTGCCGCCAAAGCATGTCGAGATTCGCGTAGCATTGTTCCCAAGTGTAGCGCCGGCTCGTATCGCCCGGACTCCGTGGCGGCGGCAGCTCGAACGGTGGGCGCGACTGCTCCGCGGCGTTGGCGATGTCCGGTGGTTCAATCCGATCCGCTTGGATTGGCAATATCGGACTGCCATGGTGTGGTCGCTGCGCAGCTTTTCGTTCAGCGCGACTTGAACGATTGGTGGCGCGAAACCGACAGTGGGCAACTCCTTCCAACCACCGATATCCTGCTAAAATATTGTATCTGACATAAGTTTTCCTTCCCGGCAGACGAAATCCAGCGTCATTGTGCCAGAATCATTTTTTTCTGCACCGTACAGGATAAAAGCGACGGGACGGAACATGCCAAAGGGGCCTGACCCCAATATCTTCATAGGGGTCAGGCCCCTTTGCCACGATTGGCTCCGAATTTGGCTTAGGGTTGCATCACCGATGACCGCCCCTTCACATGCCCCCGCCCCGCTCATCCCGAATGTCGCGCTGCTTGCTTCGAGCGCGCCCTGTTATGCAATTCGGCGCAATTGAATTCTGCGCCCAGGCTCGGTGGCCGGGGTGACAGGATTCGTTCCAGGTCATGGATCGAAAATCGCACTGATCGGCGCCCCGGCTGGCTGAGGCCGGGCCAAGCCGTCGGGAGCCAGGTACGGCGAGGCGGCGCATCATGGCCCGCTCAGGTGGCGAAGCAATCGACCGATCGCCGTGCAATTTCCATGCGACCGTGCCTTGTTCGATATTGCCGCGGGCCGTCGCTATTCGAATCTGCGCCAGATGGTGTATCAACTGTCTGGCCACTGATCGCGACCGGATGAAAGTTCGGTCGAAGATCAACTGCGCAATAATCGATTGCCTTGCCTACAATCGCGGTCTCTAATCGCGGCGGGATTCGATCGGCATCCGGGCCCCCTTCACCGACCGGCAGGTATTGCGATGCGGTTCAACGTGCGGCGGCTAGCGATTTTCGGCTTCATCATCGCCATCGTGGCCGGCTTGGCCTGGTACTTCGTGTACCGCGCGCAGACGGGCACGGGCACGCCCGACCCTTCGCGCACAGCCGCGACGCAACCCGAGCGCGCGGACCAACCCGGCACGGGACGGCGGCGCGGCGGCGCGGCGCAGCGCGTCGTTGTCGCCGCGGTCAAGGTCGAGACCATCGGCGACCGCGTCGCCGCCGTCGGCACCGGCCGTGCCGTTCGCAGCTTGACGATTTCGGCGGAAGTGGCCGGTATCATCGAGGAAATGAAGTTTTCGGCGGGCCAAACGGTCAAGGCCGGCGAGCCGCTGGTCAAGCTCAAGAGCGAGGCCGAGGAAATCGCCGTCAAGCTTGCGCAAGTGAAGATCGACGAGGCCGTGGCCAATCTCAGGCGCTACGAGTCGCTGCGCGATGGCGTGCCGGCGATCCAGGTGCAGCAGGCGCGCACGGCGGTGGCGCTCGCCCAGGCCGAACTCGATGCCAAGCAATACGAGTTCCGGCGCCGCACGGTCCACGCGCCGTTCGGCGGCGTCATGGGCCTCACCATGCTCGGCAAAGGCGATTTCTTGCAGGCCGGCGCGCCCATCGCCACAATCGATGACCGCACGAGCCTGCTCGTCGCTTTCGTCGTCGCCGAACGCGTCGCCGGCTCGCTGACGCTCGGCCAGGACGTGCGCGCCACCACGCCGGCGCTGCAAGGCATGGTCGTGCTCGGCAAGATCTCGGCGCTCGACACGCGCATCGACAGCGCCTCGCGCACCATGCGCGCGGAAGCGACCCTGCCCAACGCACAGAACCGCCTGATCGCGGGGATGACGTTCTCGGTTTCGGTGAACATCCCGGGCGAAAAGCTGCCGGTCATCCCGGGGCTCGCGATCCAGTGGGACCGCAATGGCGCCTTCGTTTGGCAGTTCGGCGCCGACAACACGGTCAAGCGCATCGGCGTCACCATCCGCCGGCGCGAGAACGACAGCGTCGCCGTCGAGGCCGGCCTCAAGGACGGCGACCGGGTGGTGATCGAAGGCGCGCAGGGCCTGCGCGAGGGTGCCAGCGTTACCTTGGCGCCGAACTAGGGCCGCGGCGATGAGCGAAGCGGAAATCGGGAGCGAAACAAAGCGCGCCGGCGCGACGGCGCTGTTCATCCGGCGCCCGGTGCTCGCCTTCGTGCTCAATCTCCTGATCATGATCGGCGGCTTCGCGGCGTTGCAGGGCATCGAGATCCGCGAGCTGCCGAACGTCGACCAGCCGGTCGTCACGATCACCACACCCTACCAGGGTGCGACGCCCGAAACGATCGACGCGCAGGTCACGAGCCTGATCGAAAGCGCGGTCGCGCGCGTGCAGGGCGTGAGTTCGATTTCGTCGCAATCGTCCTACGGCCAGAGCCGAGTGACCGTGACATTCACCGCCGCCACCGACCTGAACGTCGCCGCCAGCGACGTGCGCGAGGCGGTGGCGCGCATCGCCCGGCGCTTGCCCGAGAAGATCGACCCGCCGACGGTGGTCAAAGCCGACGCCGACGCGACGCCGATCATGCAGCTCGCCGTGTCGTCGCAAACCATGTCGGTCGACGAGCTCACCCGCCTTGTCCAGGACCGCATCGTCCAGCGCCTGACGGCGGTGGCGGGCGTGGCCGACGCCACGACCTACGGCACGCGGGCAGGCATCATCCGCGTCGCCGTCAACCAAGTGGCGCTGGCGAGCCGCGGCCTCACCATGCAAGACGTCGTCACCGCGCTGGGACGCGCGGCGCTCGACACGCCCTCGGGCGCGCTCGAAAACCGCGATCAATCGCTCCTCGTTCGCACCGAAGCGCCGGTCACGACGGCGGCCGAGGTTGCCGCGCTCTACATCAACGACGTGACCGTCATCGGCGATGTCGCCACGGTGCGCGCCGCCTCGGAGACGCCGAGCTCGGTCACGCGCCTCGGCGGCCGGCCCGCCATCGGCATCGGCATCCTGCGCCAGGCACAATCCAACACGCTGGATATCTCGGTGGGCGTGCGCGCCGCGCTTGACGAGCTGCGGCGCGACGCGCCGCCCGGCACCACGATCGCCGTCGTCTCCGACGATGCCGTGTTCGTCCGCGCGTCGATCACCGAGGTCGTCGAGGCGCTGCTCATCGCCACCGCGATCGTCATCCTGGTCATTTTCCTGTTTCTGGGCTCGGCGCGCGCGACGCTCATTCCGGCGATCACGATCCCGGTCTGCACGCTCGGCACGGTTGCCGGCATCTGGATGGCCGGGTTTTCGATCAACATCTTCACCCTGTTCGCGCTGGTGCTGGCGACCGGCCTGGTTGTCGACGACGCCATCGTCGTGCTCGAAAACATCGAGCGCTGGCGCGCCCGGGGCATGGGCCAGCGCGCCGCCGCCGTGCTCGGCACGCGCGAGGTTTTCTTCGCCGTCATTTCGACCACGGCGACCTTGGCCGCGGTCTTCATCCCGATCTCGTTCCTGCCCGGCACCGCGGGCAAGATGTTCGGCGAGTTCGGCTTCGTGCTCGCCTTCGCGGTCGGGATTTCGGCCTTCGTGGCGCTAGTGCTGTGCCCGGTGCTGGCCGCCAAGCTGCCCGACCGGCGCCGGCACGATGCCGCGGCGCGCCCGCCGAAAGCATTGGGCCGCGCGTGGGCGCGCGCCGGCGCGGCGGCGGCGAGCTTCTACGGCGGCTCGCTCGAGATGGCGCTGCGCTTCCGCTGGATCGTGCTGGCCGGCGCCGGCGCCTTCGCGGCCGCGGCCACCGCGATCTTCTTCGCTCTCCCGCTGGAACTCACGCCGGCCGAGGACCGCGGCACGATCACGATATCCGCCCGCGCGCCGCAGGGCGTCAATCTCGGCTACATGACCGAGCAAGTGGCGAAGATCGAGGACATCCTGCAGGACTACGTCCGCGGCGGCGAGGTCGTCAACGTTCTCTCCTTCGTCGGCCGCGGCGGGACCAACCAGGCGACGATCAACGCGACGCTGGCACCGTGGTCGGCGCGCAAGCGCAGCCAACAGCAGATCCAATCCGAGCTGCAGCGCCGCTTCCTCGCCGTGCCGGCTCTGCGCCTTTCGATGCGCACGGCCAACAGCCTCGGCATTCGCGGCGCCGGCACCGGACTCAACTTCGCCATCGTCGGCGCCGACTATGGCGGGATGGCCGAAGCCGCCGACAGGCTCGTGGCCGCGATGTCCCGGAATCCGGGCTTCGCCGACGCGCAACCCACTTACGAAACCTCGCAGCCGCAGTTGAATATCCTGATCGACCGCGAGGCGGCGACCAAGCTCGGCATTTCGATCGAAGCGGTCACGACGGTGATACGCACCCTGGTCGCCGAATATAAGGCGGCACAGCTTTTCGTGCGCGACCGTATCGTCGATGTGGTGCTGACGTTCGGGCGGAAGGCCGATCAACGACCCGACCGACGTTGAGAACCTGTTCATCAAGGCCAAGGACGGGCGCTTCATCCCGCTGTCATCGGTCGTCACGATCAGGGAGATCGCGGTCGCGCCGGGTCTCGGCCGTGAAAGCCAGCGCCGCGCCGTGCCGATCCGCGCCGGGCTCGTCGAGGGCTATGCGATGTCGCAGGCGATCGCCGACATGCGGGCGCTGGCCCGCAGCACCCTGCCTGCCGGCATGAGCACGGTCCTGCTCGGCGAGGCCGCAACCTTGGAACAGGGCACGCGCAGCGGCCTCATCGTCTTTGCCTTCGCCATCGTCATCGTTTTCCTCGTGCTGGCGGCACAGTTCGAGAGCCTGGTCAGCGCCCTCGTGATCATGCTGACCGTGCCGTTCGGCCTGGCTGCCGCCATCTACGCCATCGTGCTGACCGGCGGTTCGCTCAATTACTATAGCCAGATCGGACTGGTCCTGCTGGTCGGCATCGTCGCCAAGAACGGGATCCTGGTGGTCGAGTTTGCCGACCGATTGCGCGATCAGGGGGTGCCAGTGGCGAGCGCGATCCGCCAATCGGCCACGATCCGGCTGCGCCCGGTTCTGATGACGATGATCGCAACCGTGATCGGCGGCCTGCCGCTGGTGTTCGCCTTCGGCGCCGGCGCCGAGGCGCGCTCGGCGCTGGGCTGGATCGTGGTCGGCGGCCTGGGCTTCGCCACCATTTTCACGCTCTATCTGATCCCGGTCTTTTATTCCCTCCTTGCCGGCCTCGCCAAGCCGAGCGCCGAGGAAGCCCACGCGCTCGAATCCGAACTCGCCGCCGCCGACCAGGTTCAAACACATGCGCGACGACGGCTTTGAAAGCAGGCGGGGATCTCCGATGCCGAAGATTGCAACACCGATGACCGCCCCTTCGCACGCCCCCGCCCCGCTCATCCCGTGCCAGCGCTCCTTGTTCGATATTCCCGAGGACGTGGCCTATTTGAACTGCGCCTATATATCCCCGCTGATGCGCTCCGCCGTCGCCGCCGGCTTGCGCGGCGCCGAGCGCAAGGCGCGGCCGTGGGAGATCGTGCCGCCGGATTTTTTCACCGAGGCGGACCGGGCGCGGGCGCTGTTCGCGCGCTTGGTCGGCGCCGAGGCGGGCGACATCGCGCTGCTTCCCTCGACCAGCTACGGCACGGCGACGGCGGCGATCAATATCCCGGTTGTGGCCGGGCAGCGCATCGTCGTGCTCGCCGAACAATTTCCGTCGAACGTTTACGCGTGGCGCGAACTCGCCAAGCGCACCGGCGCCGAGCTGCACACCGTGCCCCGCCCGGCCGACGACGATTGGACCTCGGCCATTCTCGCGGCGCTCGACGCGCGCTGCGCGCTGCTCGCCGTGCCGCATGTGCATTGGACCGACGGCGCCATGCTCGATCTCGTCCGCCTCGGACGGCGCTTGCGCGAGCTTGGCACCGCCCTCGTCATCGACGCCACGCAGTCGCTCGGCGCCCTGCCGCTCGATGTGCGCCAGGTCCAGCCGGACTATCTGATCGCCGCCACCTACAAATGGCTGCTCGGTCCCTATGGCGGCGGCTTCATGTATGTGGCGCCGCGCCGGCAGGACGGACGGCCGCTCGAGGAACATTGGAGCACCCGGCGCGGCAGCGTGAATTTCAATCGCCTGATCGATTATCGCGACGAATACGAGCCCGGCGCCGCGCGCTTCGATGTCGGCGAAAAGCTCAATATCCATGTGCTGCCCATGGCGATCGCGGCGCTGGAGCAGATCCTGGCCTGGGGCACCGATGCGATCCAGGCGACGCTGCGCGCGATGACCGACCGGCTGGCCGAGCGCGTGGCGCCGCTCGGCATCCAGCCGCTGCCGCGCGCGCGGCGCGCCGGCCATTATCTCGGCCTGCGCTTCGCCGGCGGCGTGCCGGACGGGCTGGCCGAGCGCATGGCGCGGGCCAAGGTCTTCATCAGCGTGCGCGGCCGCGACGCGATCCGCGTGACGCCGCATCTATGGGTTTCGGGCGCGGACGAAGACCGCTTCGTGGAAACGCTGCAAGCGGCGATCCGGGCGGGTTAAAACAGCTTGCCGCCGTTCGGCACTTTCTTGTCGACGCTCACCAGCACCACGCCGCCGGTCTCGTCGGGAAAGCCGAGCACGAGGATCTCCGACATGAACTTGCCGATCTGCTTGGGCGGAAAATTGACCACGGCGGCGACCTGGCGGCCGACGAGGTCCTCGGGCTTGTAGTGCGCGGTGAGCTGGGCCGAGGTTTTCTTGATCCCGATCGCCGGGCCGAAATCGACGCTGACGAAATAGGCCGGCTTGCGCGCCGCCGGATTGGGCGTGGCACTCACCACCGTGCCGACGCGAATATCGACGCGCTCGAAGTCCGGGTAGCCGATGAAGTTCATGTCGCGGTCCTATTTCGTCACGCGTGCGTAGAGGTCGAGGCCGCACCAGGGCGCCACCGTCGCGAGCAACCAGCGCCGCGGGATAAATCGCGACAGGCGATGGCCGACATTCGTCCGCTCGATGCGGACCGCGCCGAAATGCGGACGCAGCAGGCGCGCCAAATGCCGTTTCGAAACCAGCACGGTCTCGGGCGCGACGCGGCCCGCGGTGTCGGCATCGAAGGCGCCTCGTTCGGCCGCCGATAGATCGAGCGGCGCGGCGCTGCCGCGCAGCAGGTCGCGCCAGGCATAGGCAAGGGTCCGGGCAGGCTGCTTCAGCCAGTGCAGATAGCTGAGCGCGTTATAGACCATGATGACGGCGCGGCCGCCGGGCCGCAGCAGGCGCGCGGTTTCGACGATGGCGCGCGCAAGATCGCCGGTGTGATGATAGCAGCCGATCGCGACCACGGCGTCGAAGCTGGCATCGTCGAATGGCGCGGCGAGGATCGAGCCTTGCGTCGCCTGGCCGTCGAGGCACGCCTGCGCCATGCGGTGATTGACGCCGGCGACGGGCCCCGCCGCGATATCGAGCCCGCGATAGCGCGCGTCGGCCTCGGCGATGCGCTGCGCGACCGAGCCGTAGCCGAGGCCGACTTCCAGCACATCCTTGCCGGCGAGCGACGCGCAATCGATGAAGCGGTCGAGATAGGGATAGAGTTCGAAGAACCAGCGATCGAATTTCGCAAGCGAGGCGCTGTCATTGCCGGTGACGCCGAGCATCTTCGCGGCGGTGCTGCCGCACATCTCGTTCCAGAACGCGGCGTTGTTCGCGTCGATCTCGGCTTGGGTCGGCGCCGCCGCCGGCGCCGGTATCGCTGCGGCATCGGTCGTCAAGCCACGCTCCTTCGGTCGAAGCAGGCTTATCGTCCGCGCGCGCCGCCGCCGTCAAGCCGCAATGAAAAAGTCGTCCTCGCCCTAAGGTGCCTTGGCCGCCGCCGCGTCTTCGCCGCCGGCGCGGCGCTTGAAGGTGAAGGTGTTGAGCACGCTCTCGCAGCGTTTCAAATTCTTGTCGAGCGCGGCCATGGTTTTGGCCATGTCGTCGCTGTCGTCCTTGAGCCAGGTGGCGAAGGTCGCGGCATAGACGAGGCCGAGGCCCTTGACGCGCAGCGCGCCGCCCCAGCCCGCGGAGGACACGCCGGCGGCCTCGGCCATCCAGGCAAGCGAGTGCAGCACGCGCTGCACGCCGCACACCGCGTCGAGCACGCCGCCGCCGCCGCCTTCGCGGGCGATCGCGGCGAGGCCGAGGCGATAGGGCTTGAGCGCATCGAAGCGGCGCATCAGCACGTCGAAAATCCGGTCGCGGGCCGCGTCGCCTTCGGCCTTGCCCTTTTCGGCCGCGACGCTTGCGAGCACCGAGCGATCCGCGTGATCGGCGAGGCCAGCCAGGATCGCGCCCTTGTCGCGGAACGCGCCATGCAGCTCGGCGAGCGAAATCCCGGCGGCGTCGGCGATGTCGGCGAGCGAGGCGCGGCGCCAGCCGATGCGCTCGGCCACGCCCATGGCGGCGGCGAACATGAGCGCCGGCCCGCTCTCGGGCATGCGCGGCTTGGCGCCGGCGGCGCGGCGGGATTTCTTGCTGTCGCGGGCCATCTTGTCCTCGCTGGGTTCGGGCTTTTTCGCGCGGGCCATTGTCGTTCTCCTATTCTGCGTGCCAAATCTTAACACAATCGGCGGCAATCTTACGGCGCATTTACCATTGCAAACTCAGCTTGCTGTGCGATGCTAGAGCCTTCTCTGACCGCCCATGGCGTTGCGATCCTTGATGATTAACTACGCCCCCAGGCCTGCCGCCATCCTCCGCCGCGCCGAGCCGCCGCTGTCGGCGGACGAGGAACGCGACCTGGCGACGCGCGCCCATGCCGGCGACGACGGGGCCGCGCACCGCCTGGTCCGCTCTCATGTGGGGTTTGTCGTGGGCATTGCCAAGCGCTACCGGCATTACGGCGTGCCGCTCAGCGATCTTGTCCAAGAGGGCACGATCGGCCTCATGCACGCCATCAAGAAATTCGATCCGGCGCGCAACAACCGGCTCAGCACCTATGCGGCGTGGTGGATCAGGGCGCATATCCAGGCCTATGTCGTGCGCTCGTGGTCGATCGTGCGCCTCGGCACCGGCACGGCGCAGCGCGCGCTGTTTTTCCGCCTGCGCCGCATGATCGCCGAGTTCAAGGACGGCGCCGACCAGATCAACGAGGACGTGCTGCGCCCGCTCGCGCTCAAATTCAAGGTGCCGCTGCAGGAAGTCGCGAGCCTGGCGCGCCGCGCCGCCGGCTTCGACCGCTCGCTCGCCGAGCCGCTGCGCGGCGGCGGCGACGCGGCATCGGGCCAGCCCCTGACCCTGCTCGACCGCCTGCCCGACCCCGCCCCGGGCCCCGAAGAAGCCGCGGCGGAAAACAGCGAACGGCGTTTCAGCGCCGGCTTGATCGCGCGCGCCATGAAGGCCCTGTCGCAGCGCGAGCGCGCCATCATCGCCGGCCGCTACCTCGCCGAACTGGCGAAAACCCGCGACGCGCTCGGCCGCGAACTCGGCATATCCGCCGAGCGCGTCCGCCAGCTCGAACAAGCCGCCTTGGAAAAACTCCGCCGCATCATAGCCCCGCTGCGCGCGGCGGTGTGAGGGCGGGCGAGCGCACCGGCCGGCCGCTCGGCGCGGCATCGTTCGTCAAGCAGATCGAGAAGCGGCTCGGCCGCAAGCTCGCCAAGCAAAAGCCCGGAGCGCGCTACTCGGCCGCCGTCAATCGCGGGCAAGACTTCGCGCTCTCGCAGCCGCATGAGGCGATGCTCCGCAGCAACTTTCGGCGCTTGATCAGATCTCGTATCAACGCGTCCGCTTGCGTCGCCTGCACGAGGAACAGGCGCTGTAAGCCCGAAACATCGTCCGACTCGACCAGCGCCCGCATCGCCGTAAGCTGCTTGAGCCCGACGCCGTTCGCGCGCGCAAGCCTGACGAACCGCAACGTCTTGGCCGCATCGGCCGGGTATTGCCGCCAGCCGTGACGGCGTGGCGGCGCGGCGATAATGCCCGCACTCTCGTAAAAACGGATCGCCGTCGCGGGCACGCCGCTGCGCGCCGCCAATTCGCCGATCGTCAGACCGCGCGACTGCCGCTTGACTTCGAGTGCACTCGAAGTTGCAGCCTCGGCCATCCTGTATCCGTGAGGTTTCAAATGACGCCTGTTCGCTTTCATCAGCTTCCGCTCTGGGTTCGCGCCGCTGCAGCGCTAACCCTTCTAAATACCTGGGTCCTGATCGCAGAATTCGTAATTGACCGCTACGGCTTTGACAAATATCTGTCATTTTATCGCTACGGCGACATCTGCATATGGGATATTGCCGTCGTGGCCGTCGTCCTGGGATTGTTTGTGGCTCATTTGCGACCGGGCAAGGGCTAGATCGGCTCTCTTACGCCATATCGCGCGCGCCATGAAGGCCCTGTCGCAGCGCGAGCGCGCCATCGTCGCCGGCCGCTACCTCGCCGAACTGGCGAAAACCCGCGACGCGCTCGGCCGCGAACTCGGCATTTCCGCGGAGCGTGTCCGCCAGCTCGAACAAGCCGCCCTGGAAAAACTCCGCCGCATCATCGCCCCGCTGCGCGCGACGGCGTGAGGGCGGGCGCATCGATCGCCCGGCCCCGGGGTGACAGTGTAATTTTCGATCGATGACCTGAAAAAAATACTGTCACCCCGGCCACCGAGCCGGGGTCCAGAATTCATGCGCCGACGTTGCAAAATAGGGCGCGCTGAAGCACTCAGCCGAATTCGGTATTATACCAACCGACCGAAATCATGACTCCTCAAACACTGCATTTCCATGGTGCGTCCTTCGAGGCCGCCTGCGGCGGCGCCTCAGAGCCTGTGAATCTTTTCGATTTTGACAAATTTCAGCGTGAGTTAGATCAAGAAGGAAAAGGGCCGCAACCACGACTGTCTCCTTTACCGACAATCCCACTCTGACCCTGATTACTCGCGATTACTCGACCCGCGCCACGCCGAGCCCGAGGAAAAGCTCAAGGCCCTGGTCGATGGCGGCAAGTTCGTCGGGCGCGATCGGGCCGTAGACCCGGCGGATGCGGCGCTTGTCGATCGAACGGATTTGGTCGATCAGCGCATAGGATATTTTCGCAAGCCCGCTTTCGCCCGGCTGCAGCGCGGGGTAGAGCGCGCCGTCGCCCGGCGTTCCAGTCACCGGCACGATGGCGATGACCGGGAAGCGTTGATCGGTGTTCACCGCCGGGTCGCTCACCGCGATACAGGGGCGAAGGCCGCGCTGCTCGTGCCCGATTGCCGGGTCGAGCTCGACCAGAACAACCGTGCCGCGATCGAGCTTCACGCCGTCGTCTCGACCCAGCCCTGCCCCTCGACCCAGCGCACCGCTGTGCCGGCACCAACGTCAACGAGGCCGCCGGCGTCGCCATTCTCGGCGGGCAGGTTTGCCGCCCACTCGGCCAAGCCGGTTTCCGCGAGCGCGGCGCCGTTCGGGATGTGGATGCTTGAGCGAGCGTAGCAAACCCGCACGCCGCCGCCGGACCAGCTCGCGCGTAACCGCCTCGGCGATGAAGCGGCTGCGATTGCGCTCAAGCCGGTCGATGCGCTCGACAAGTTCGATAGGCAGGGTCACGGTTACGCGCTCGGTCGTCGGCATGGCCGCCTCCAATATGCATAATAGTATGATCATACCGAAGAGCAGCGCAAGTCCGCCTCACCGGTACGTGCATTTGGCCGCAATCGGCAGACCCGAACCGAGCCCAAAATGGACGGTTCGCCCGAAGGTGATCACCCTGCTCAAATCGCGCCGAAGGTGATCATGCTGCCAAATGATCATCTTCAGGAATCATTGGATTTTTTTCGCCGACCTGATCTCAATATTTTGTGGGTCGTAGGCCACAAGCCACAATATCTTGTGAAAAACGCCGAAGGTGATCATCCCGGCCGTTTTTCCCAACACATCCGAATGATCATCTTCGGGAATCGTTGGATTTTTTCCGGCGGCGTCACGCAAGATCGATCGCATATTTCTTGAGATCGGCGAGGTTGCAGAATTCGAGCGCGCCTTGGTGGGTGGCGGCGAGGACGATCTTGGGGGCGGCGCCGTGGCGCAGCGCTTCGTGCCAGCGCGGCGCGCACAGGCACCAGCGGTCGCCGGGCTTGAGGCCGTCGAAGCCGAATTGCGGCATCGGCGTCGACAAATCGTTGCCCGCGCGCTTGCTGAAGGCGAGGAAATCCGCCGTCATCACCGCGCACACGGTGTGCGAGCCCACATCCTCGGCCGAGGTGTTGCAGCAACCGTCGCGGAAAAAGCCGGTGAGCGGCTCCTCGCTGCAGGATTTCAGGGGTTCGCCCAGCACATTGAGCGCGGGCTCGCGCCTGGGGTGGCCGCCAGCATCGGGCATCAGGGACTCCGTTTGGTTGCGCGCGGCGAAGATTGGCGGCGGCGCCGGGCAAAGGCAAGTATCCCGCCCGGCAAATCCCGATCTCGGTCAAATTTCGATCTGCGTGCCGAGTTCGACGGTGCGGTTGGCCGGGATCTTGAAGAAATCGGCGACGCTGACCGCGTTGCGCTGCAGGAAGACGAAGATCCATTCGCGCCAGCCGACCAAGCCGCCGCGGCGGCGCGCCACGAACTTGTCGCGGCCGAAGAAATACGACGTTGTCATCGGGTCGCAGGCGATGCCCTCGCGCAGCGCCGCGCTTTCGATCGCCGCCGGCACATCGGGCTGCTGCATGAAGCCGTAGGTCGCGATGACGCGGAGGAAGCCGGCGCCGAGTTTTTCGGTTTCGATGCGCTCGCTCAACGGCACCCAGGGACGTTCGGCCGTCCGCACCGTCAGAACGACGACGGTTTCGTGCAGCACGTGATTGTGCTTGAGGTTGTGCAGCAGCGCGCTCGGCACCGTATCGGGCCGCTGCGAGAGAAAAACTGCCATGCCCGAAACGCGCGCATAGCCATTGAGCCGGTCGCTGCCTTTCTGCGCCTTTTGCGCGAGGCGCGCCACGAAATCGCCGAGCGGAAAATCCGATTCGCTGCGCCGGCTCGCGATCGCGCGCTCCTTGACCCAAATTGCCATGACAAGCAGGAGAATGCCGGCGGCCACGATCGGAAACCAGCCGCCTTCGGCAATCTTACTCAAGGTCGAGCCGAGAAACGCCAGATCGATCGCCGCAAACGCGCCGAGCAGCGCAAGCGCCGCCGGACGCCGCCAGCCCCAGACGCGCCGCACCATGAGATAGGCGAGAAGCGTCGTGGCGACCATAAGGCCCGTGACAGCGACGCCGTAGGCGGCGGCCAGCGCGCTCGAGGAGCGGAATTCCAGCACCAGCAGCAGCACGCCGACAAAGAGCAAGGCGTTGACGTGCGGCATATAGATCTGGCCGATCTCGCGGGTCGAGGTGTGGCGCACGGTCAAGCGCGGCAAGAATCCGAGCAACACCGCTTGGCGGCACAGCGAAAAAGCGCCGGAAATCACCGCCTGGGATGCGATGACGGTGGCGAAGGTCGACAAGGCAATCATCGGATAAAGCGCCCAGGACGGCACCAGCAAATAGAATGGATTCTCGACCGCTGCGGGATCGCGCAAGAGCAGCGCGCCTTGGCCGAAATAATTGAACAACAGCCCGGGAAGCGCGACGCCGAGCCAGGCGAGGGCAATGGCCTTGCGCCCGAAATGGCCGAGATCGGCATACAGCGCCTCGACCCCGGTGATCGCGAGCACGACGGCACCCAAGGCGAGAAAGCCGATCAGTTGATGCTGCACGAAAAACGAAACTGCGTGACCCGGATTGACCGCTTCAAGCACCTCGGGCGTTTCGACTATCGAGACGAGGCCGAGCCCGCCGAGCGTAGCGAACCAAATCACCATGACGGGGCCAAAAAGGCCGCCGACCTTTTCGGTGCCCCGCCACTGAACCGCGAACAGCGCGACCAGTACGAGAACCGCGAGCGGGATAATCCATTTTTCAAAGACCGGCGTCGCGACTTTCAGGCCCTCGACTGCAGACAGCACCGAGATCGCCGGCGTCAACAGTGCGTCGCCGAAGAACAGCGCGGCGCCGACCATGCCGAGCGCCACCGCCAAACGTCGGTTGCGGCCCGCACCCATTTTTTCGACAACCAAGGTCATGAGAGCGAGCGTACCGCCTTCGCCTCGATTGTCCGCGCGCAGAAGGAAGAAGACGTATTTGGCACTCACCACCACGATGAGCGACCAGAAAATCAATGACAGGATGCCGAGCACATCGCCGCGCGTCGGCGTCAACCCCGAGGCTGCACTGAAGCATTCCTTCAACGTGTAAAGCGGGCTCGTGCCGATATCGCCATACACGACGCCTAGCGCGCCGAGCGCGAGCCATGCCGTCTTGCGCTCGCTCGGGCGACTGTTGGGTGACGACATCGCGTGCCCCGTCCGTTGCTGGAAAGATCGCAAATCATACGCTTATTTTGCGATTGCGAAAGGACGCCCCATGTGTTCACGGCAAAGCATGTATTCGTTGGGAGCATGCTGCAAGGCCGATAAAAACAACATAACTATTTGAAAAAAATATGATTATATTGAATTCACAGCCGATCTTGCAAAGCGCGTGTAACACGATGGGCGCACGCGAACTGCCGGCGACAATGAGAATTGGCGCATCGCACCAAGAAACTACGCGGCGCGTTTGATGTCGGCTATTCGCCCGCCCGTCATGGCGACGAGTTCGGCCGGTGTCAGCGGGAACACGGCGTTCGGCGTGCCGGCCGCGGCCCACAGGCTGGCAAACACCATGAGGTCTTGGTCGATCAGCACGATGGGCGGCGCGTCGTGGCCCAGCGGCGGCACGCCGCCGATCACGAATCCGGTTTTGCCGCGCACGAATTCCGCATCCGCCTTGCCGATGCCGTCGCCGATTGCGACGGCGACTTTTTTCTCGTCGACGCGGTTGACGCCGCTGGCGATCGCGAGCACGGCGGCGCCGGATTGCGTGGCGCGGAAAACGATCGATTTGGCGATCTCGGCGACCGAACAGCCGACCGCGGCGGCGGCCTCGGCGCTGGTCCGCGTGCTATCGGGAAACAGCCGCACGCGATTGGCGAAACCGGCGCGCGCCAGCGCGTCTTGCACGCGCTGCGCGGCCGGCGGCAAGGCGGGTTCGGCCATCGCCGCGCTCAGGATGCGAGTTCGTGCGAACGCGCCGCCGCGGCGGCAATCGCCTTGGTCATCAGCGCGGTGAGACCGTCATTCGCCATCAGAATTTTGAGCGCGGCTTCGGTGGTGCCGCCCGGGCTGGTGACGTTCTTGCGCAGGATCGCGGGCTCGTCGGGCTGCAGGTGCAGCAACTCGCCGGCGCCGCTCACCGTGGCGCGGGCCAGGCGCGCCGCGATCTCCGCCGGCAAGCCGGCCGCGATGCCCGCCGCCGTCATCGCCTCGACGAGATGGAAAACATAGGCGGGGCCGCTGCCCGAAACCGCCGTCACCGCATCCATGCCCGCTTCGTCGGTGAGCCATACCACGTCGCCGACCGCGCCGAGCAGGGCGTGGCACAGGGCGTGCTGATCGGGCGAGACGAAGGGATTGGCGATCGCCGCCGTGATGCCGCGCCCGATCGCCGCCGGCGTGTTCGGCATGGCGCGCACGATCGCCGTTTTTTTGCCGAGCGCGCGGCCGTAATATTTGATCGTCTTGCCGGCCGCGATCGAGAGGAACACCGCGTCGCCGTCGCCGAAACGGCGATACTGCGCGACGACTTCATCCATGCTCTGCGGCTTGACCGCCAACACGATGACCGCGGGCCGCACCGCGCCCGACATGGAATGCGGGGACTCGACATGGAGAATGCCCGCGGGCAGCGCGCTGGTCGCGCGCGCGAAATTCGCCGCCTCCGGTTCGACGACCGTGATCGTCGATGGGCTGCGTCCGCCCTCGATCCATCCGTTGAGCAGGGCCCCGCCCATCTTGCCGCAGCCGACGAGCAGGATCCCGCCGGCCGCCGATGTCATGGCAATCAGGCCTCGCCGACAGTGTCCAACATTGAGGCGGCAATCGCCTCTTGGGAAGTCTTACCGCCCCAGGTGACGAATTGAAAGGACGGATAGAAGCGCTCGCACTCGGCGATCGCGATATCGACCAGGTCTTCGAGCTGCTCGACGGAGGCGCCGCGCGAGCCGCGCAGCAACACCGTGTGGCGGAACGCCGGCGTCGCCTCCTCGACCGAGAGCACGAAGGCGCCCAGCCAAAGCTTGGTGTTGATGTGGGACAGTAGTTCGGCCACCGCCATATAGCGCGCCTTCGGCACTTTCATGTCCATGAAAGCGCTCAGGTTGAAGGCGGACAGATCGGACGACCAGACGAAATGCAGATGGTAGGAGCACCAGTGCCCGGCGAATTCGACCGTCAGCTCGTCGTCGCCGGATCGCTGGCAGGGCCATTCATGGGCGACGACGATTTCTTCGATGAGATCGATCGGATTCCGTGAGTGATCGCTGCTGACCGTATGAACGCGCATTCCGTCTAACCCCTGCGTGGTGCGAGCCGGCATTTAGTGGCTCAAACGCACTCAAATACTAACTGAGGGCCAAGTTGCCAAAATCGGAGTCGCGCCGCAATAAGTTTTGTATTGAATCTAGGGAAAGGCCACAATCTGTTGAATCAATTGGGAGTCGGAGCGAGTCCTAAGCGCTTGAAATGACTCAAACACGGAGTCCGAGCCGCCGTCCGCAAATTTCTGTGCATATTTTTTTGGCCGGCGAAATTATCCGCGTTTTCGGCCTTCCAGCGCGGCCAGGCGAGCCTCGAGCGCGGCGATTTTCTCCAGCAGCGCTTCCTGCTCCGAGCGCGCCTTGGCCGCCATGTCGCGCATCGCTTCGAATTCCTCGCGCGGCACGATGCCGCCATCGGCGAGCATCGCCTGCAGCCGCGCCTTGACGATGCCTTCGACCTCGCCGCGCAATCCGGCGGCGACGCCGATGGCGCCATTGGCCAAGCGTGCGATGTCGTCGAGCAGTCGGTTGCTGGTCTGCATGGCGGTCTCCGCGCGCCTGGAATCGGCGCGGCAGCAACCTAGCGGCGTGCCTTGCCGCACCGCAAGGGCCTCCATATAAAGATCGCATGGCACGAAAAACGCGCGGACCCTCGGCGATCTTCGTCACCGGCGGCGCGGGCTTCATCGGTTCGAATCTGGTGGCGGGACTGGAGGCCGAAGGCGCCGGCCCGATCGTCATCGCCGATTGGCTCGGCACGGGCGACAAATGGCGCAACCTCGCCAAGCGCGAATTCGCCGCGCTCGTGCCGCCGGATCAGCTCTTCGCCGCGCTCGACGCCGAGGCCAAGCGCGGCGGCGTCGACACCGTGTTCCACATGGGCGCGATTTCCTCGACGACGGAGACCGACACCGATCTGATCGCGCGCATCAACATCGCCTTGCCGCAAAAGCTGTGGCACTGGTGCGCGGCGCATGGTGCGCGCTTCATCTATGCGTCCTCCGCCGCGACTTATGGCGGCGGCGAGAACGGCTTCGACGACGACGGCGCCATCGAAGCCCTCGCCAAACTGCGCCCGCTCAATGCCTATGGCTGGAGCAAGCTGGCCTTCGACCGTTTCGTCGCGCGCGAATCGGCGGCAAAATCGCCGCGGCCGCGCCAATGGGCCGGCCTCAAATTCTTCAACGTCTTCGGCCCGAACGAATTTCATAAAGAGTCGATGCGCAGCGTCGTGCACCAACTCTATCCGAAGATCGCGGCCGGCGAGCCGGCCAAGCTCTTCAAATCCTATCGCGCGGGAATTCCCGATGGCGGGCAGAAGCGCGATTTCATTTGGATCGGCGATTGCGTGGCGGTGATGCTCTGGCTTTACCGCCACGAGCAGGTCAACGGCTTGTTCAATTGCGGCACGGGACGCGCGCGCAGCTTCGAGGATCTGGCCCTCGCCGTATTCGCCGCCGCCGGCAAGAAATCGAAAATCGCCTATATCGAAATGCCGGCCCAGTTGCGCGACCGCTACCAATATTTCACCGAAGCCAAGATGGAGCGCCTGCGCCAAGCCGGCTACGACAAGCCGTTCACCGCGCTCGAAGACGGCGTGACGCGCTATGTGCGCGATTTTCTCGCCAAGCCGGACGCGTATGTATAGACACGGCGGCATGCGCGTCCCTTCATTTCGCAAGCGTTGCGATTGATGCTCGAACTCCTCCTCGCCATTGCCTATCCGGCGATCGATCCGGTTGCGATCTCGATCGGCCCCATCGCCGTGCGCTGGTACGCGCTCGCCTATGTCGCGGGACTGGTCTTCGCCTGGTGGCACGTGCGCCAGCTCGGCACATTCCAGCTTGCGGGACAGGCCGTGCTGGAAAAAAAGGACGTGGACGATCTCCTGTTCTGGTCGACACTGGGCGTCGTGTTCGGCGGCCGGCTCGGCTATGTCCTGTTCTACAAGCCGGGCTACTACATCGATCATCTCGATGAAGTTCTGTCGCTGTGGAAAGGCGGCATGTCGTTCCATGGCGGCATGCTCGGCGTCGCCGCGGCGGTGATCTGGATCGCCTATTCGCGCAGGCGCCCGATCCTCGCCATCGGCGATCTTGCCGCCTGCGCCACGCCGATAGGCTTGTTTCTCGGGCGGATCGCCAATTTCATCAATGGCGAATTGTGGGGCCGGGTGAGCGACGCGCCCTGGGCCATGGTGTTTCCCGATCCCGCGGCGGGCCCGTTGCCGCGCCATCCGAGCCAGCTTTATCAAGCCGTGCTCGAAGGCCTGCTGGTCTTCATGCTGCTGTGGGCGATCCGCCGGCGCGGCAATGCGCTGGCGCGGCCGGGCGAGCTGTGCGGCTGGTTCTGCGTCGGCTACGGCGCGGCGCGCTGCGTCGGCGAGATATTCCGCGAGCCCGACCGCCATCTCGGATTCATTCTCGGGCCGATCACCATGGGCCAATTGCTGAGCGTGCCGCTGATTCTCGCCGGTGCCGGCTTGATCCTGCGCGCGCGGCGCCGCGTCCGCGCATCGGCGGCGTGACCGCGCTGTCGCCGATCCTGCGCCGGCTCATCGCCGAAACCGGCCCGATCGGCGTCGCCGCCTATATGGCGCTGTGCCTTGGCCATCCGCGCCACGGCTATTACACGACGCGCGATCCGCTCGGGCGCCGGGGCGATTTCATCACGGCGCCGGAGATCAGCCAGGCCTTCGGCGAGTGCCTTGCAGTGTGGTGCGCGCTGGCCTGGGAGCGGATGGGCCGGCCCGCTCCGCTGCAGCTCGTCGAACTGGGGCCGGGCCGCGGCACGCTGATGGCCGATCTGCTGCGCGCCAGCGGCGCGGCCGCGCCGGAATTCGCCGCCGCGCTCAGGCCCCACCTGGTCGAGAGTAGCCCCGCCCTGCGCGCCAAGCAGCAAGCGGCGCTGGCCGGCCGCGCCGCGACCTGGCACGACGCGATCGAGACGCTGCCCCGCGCGCCCACGATCGCGATCGCCAACGAGTTTTTCGACGCGCTGCCGATCCGCCAGTTTCTTCGCGTCGGCGGCACATGGCGCGAACGCCACGTCGCCTGGGACGAGTCGATGCAGCGTTTCGTCTTTGTCGCCGGCCCGGCGCTTTCGGGCACAGCACCGCCGGCACTCGCCGGCGCCAAGGACGGCGCGGTTTACGAGATAGCGCCCGCCGCAAACGCGCTTGCCGAGGACATCGGCTACCGCCTTGCCCGCGACGGCGGCGCCGCGCTCGTCGTCGACTACGGCCGGCGCGAAACCGCATGCGGCGACAGCCTCGCCGCGATCCACCGGCAAGCGCCGGCCGATCCGCTGGCAGCACCCGGCGAATCCGATCTCACGGCGCATGTCGATTTCGCCGCGCTCGCGACCGCCTTTCGGCGCGGCGGCGCCGAGGTTGCGGGACCGATCGAGCAGCGCAGCCTGCTCCGCCGGCTCGGCATCGAGTCGCGCCGCGATGCGCTCATGGAGCGGGCCGATCGATCCGGCGCCGCCGCGATACGCGCCGGCATCGAACGCTTGATTGCGCCGGGCGAGATGGGCAGTGTCTTTCTCGCCCTTGCGGCAACCGCGCCGGGGCTCGCGCCGCCCGCTTTCGAGACGATCGATTGAGCCATGCAGCATCCGCCCGCCGTTCTCGCGCCGTCCCTCGCCGCCTTGCCCGGCATTCGCCACGGCTTTTTCGGCCGGCAAGGCGGCGTCAGCGGCGGGCTGTACGGCAGCCTGAATTGCGGCCCGGGCTCGAAGGACGATCCCGCCGCCGTGCGCGAAAACCGGCGGCGCGTGGGCGCGTATCTCGGCGCCGGTGATTTGCTGTCGCTGCATCAGGTGCACGGCGTCGACGTCGTGCATGCGCGCGAGCCGTGGGACGTGGGCAACCGGCCGCGCTGCGATGCGATGGTGACCGACCGCCCGGGCATCGGGCTCGGCTCGCTCGCCGCCGATTGCGGCCCGATCCTGTTTGCCGATGCCGGGGCTCAGATCGTCGGCGCGGCCCACTCGGGCTGGCGCGGCGCGCTCGCCGGCGTCGCCGAGGCCACCGTCGCGGCGATGGAGCGCATCGGCGCCAAGCGCGCGCGCATCCGCGCCGCGCTCGGGCCCACGATCGCGCAGCCCTCCTACGAAGTCGGCGCCGAATTCCCCGCGCCGTTCCTGGCGCAAGACCGGGCGAATGCGCGTTTCTTCGTGTCCGGCGCCAAGCCGGGCAAGCACCGGTTCGATCTGCCGGGCTACATCGTCGCGCGCCTCGCCGCGCTCGGCCTGGCGGGCGCCGAGTGGATCGGGCACGACACTTGCGCGGAGCCCGCCGTGTTCTTCAGCTATCGCCGCGCGACCCTCGCGGGCGAAGGCGACTACGGCCGCAACGTTTCGGTCATCGTATTGGAGAGCTGATCATGGCAGTCCATTTCACCCGCGAAGAACTGGCCTCGCGCCGCGCCAAGACATGCAGGGCGCTGGCCACGCGCGGCCTCGACGGGCTGCTCATCTTCCGCCAGGAAAGTATGTATTACCTGACGGGCTACGACACGTTCGGCTACGTTTATTTCCAGTGCCTCTATCTCGGCGTCGACGGGCGCATGACGCTGCTGACGCGCTCGCCCGATTTGCGGCAGGCGCAGCACACCTCGGTGATCGAGAATATCCGCATCTGGGTCGATCGCGAGGACGCACGCCCCGCCTACACGCTGCGCGAAATCCTCAAGGACCATGGCTGCCAGGGAAAAAATCTCGGCGTCGAATGGGACGCTTACGGACTCACGGCGCATAACGGCCGCGCACTCGACACGGCGCTGTTCAATTTCTGCAAGCTCACCGACGCCTCGCGCGTCGTCAGCGAATTGCGCCTGATCAAAAGCCCGGCCGAAATCGACTATGTGCGCAAGGCGGCGGAGCTGGCCGACGACGCGTGGCGCGAGGCCGTGCGGCTGACGCGCGCCGGCGCGTTCGAGGGCGAGATTTTGGCCGGCATGCAGAGCGCTGTGTTTCGCGGCGGCGGCGACGATCCGGCGAACGAATATATCATCGGCTCGGGCCGCGACGCGCTGCTGTGCCGCTATTACAGCGGGCGGCGGCGGCTCGACCCGCAAGACCAGCTCACGCTGGAATTCGCCGGCGCCTACCGCCACTACCATTCCTGCCTGATGCGCACGATCTGCGTCGGCCGCGTGCCGGGGTTGCAGCGCCGCATGTACAACGTCGCGCATGAGGCGTTGCTGGCCTGCGAAGCCGCGATGCAACCGGGCAAGCCGATGGGCGACGTGTTCGACGCGCATGCCCGCGTGCTCGACGACGCCGGCATGAAGGAACACCGGCTCAACGCCTGCGGCTATTCGCTGGGCACGACCTTCGCGCCGAATTGGATGGACTGGCCGATGTTCTATGCGGGCAATTCCGTCATCATGCAGCCCGGTATGGTCTTTTTCCTGCATATGGCGATTTTCGACAGCCCGAACAATCTCGCCATGACGCTGGGCCGCACCTCGCTGGTGACGGCGCAAGGCGCCGAGCCGCTGTCGAAAGCCTCGCTCGAACTCATCATCGCTTAGGCGGGGCGGATCGGCGCGCCGTGCCGTATCTTTGGATGTTTTTCGCCCTGTGCCTGCTCGGCATGCTGGCGACCTGCATGCTTATCTAGCCGCCGCCTGCCGGTCCGCGATCAGCGTGAAAATTTTCGTCACGGCGGCCCGGCCGCGCACCTGGATTTCGCCGATCGGCTGCAGCGGAAGCGTGACCGCCTGCAGCGCCGTCGCCTCGCTGACGATGATCGAGACGCCGCGCGCTTTGGTTTCGCTCTCGAGGCGCGAGGCGAGGTTGACCGGATCGCCCACGGCCGAATAATCGAAGCGCTGCTGCGAGCCGAGATTGCCGACGCAGCACTTCCCCGTGTTGATGCCGATGCCGATCTTGACCGGCGGCAGATTCTTCCAGCGGCCCGAGGGATCGGCGGCGATGTCCTGGTTGAACTTGTCGGTCGCGACCAGCATGGCGAGCGCGGCTTGGCAGGCTTTTTCGGCGTGCTTGGGTTCGTCGAGCGGCGCGTTCCAGAATGCCATGATCGCGTCGCCGATGAATTTATCGATGGTGCCGCCATAGGCCAGGATCACGTCGGCGAGCGGCGTGAAAAAGCGGTTGATGAAGGCGGTGAGATCGGCGGCGTCGAGGGTTTCCGAAATCGTGGTGAAGCCCCGGATGTCGAGGAACAGCACCGTGAGTTCGCGGGTTTCGCCGCCGAGTTGCAATCGACCGGGATGCTCGGCGATGGTCTTGACGAATGCCGGCGAAAGATAGCGGCTGAACGCCGTGCGCACCCAGCGCCGCTGCCGCTCCTCGCGCAGATAATTGACGAAGGCCAGCACCAGAAAGACGGTGAACGACGCCATCAGCGGAAAGCTGATGTCGAACAGCAGACCCTCGTTGAAAAAGAACAGCCAGGCGCCGCCCGCCGTGATGCCGACCAGGCAAAAACCGCTGACCAGCGTGCGCATGGCGCCGAAGGCCGGGAGCATCGCGATCAAGCCGAGCGCGAGCGCGACAGCGGTGAAGAATTCGACGGCGTCGGCATAATAGGGCCGCGTGATCAAGTCGCCGGCGATAATGTTTTCGATAAGCTGGGCGTGAATTTCGACGCCCGGAATCGAGCGTTCGACCGCCGTCGCCTTGATGTCGAGCAGGCCCGCCGCCGAGGTGCCGAAGATGACGATGCGGCCGGCAATGCGTTCGCGCGATACGCGGGCCTCCAGCACGTCGCGCGCCGAAACATAGCGCCGCGGATCGTGGCGCGAGGCGCGTACCCAGAGGCGGCCGCGCGAATCGACCGGCAGCGCCATGCTGCTGCCGCCGGCGCCGGAGAATATCAGGCTTTCGATGCCATCCGGACCGGTCCGCAACACGAGCGAACGCGCGCGCGACACGACGCGCAAAAGCTCGATCGAAAAGGCCGGATAGAAACGCTCGCCGACGGCAAAGATCGTCGGCACGCGGCGCACGACGCTGTCGATCTCGGGATAATGATTGAGCAGCCCGGCGCCGCTCGCGGTCTTATGCAGCTCGGGGATATTCGGCAGCACGGCCCGCCCGCCGATCAGAAATCGCCGCGGATCGCCGCCGATGAGCGCCACGGGCGGCGAACGGATCGACGGCGCGCCCGCGCCGACCTCCTGCCGCAGCAAGCCCATGCCGAGCACGACGACCGTCTTGCCGATCGCCTCGGCGAAGCGAGCATCGTTGCTCGGCATCTTGCGCAGGGCGGCCTTGACCTCCTCGGACATATTCGGGATCGAATCGGCATAGGTCGCGGGTGTGGTGCGGTCGTATTCGGAAAAGATGAAGTCGAAGCCGATGACCGCCGGGTTCGTGGCGGCGACGCGATCGACCAGATCCGCGATCAGGGTGCGCGGCCAGGGCCATTGGCCATAGGCCTTGAGGCTCGCCTCGTCGATATCGACGATGACGACGGGGCGCTCGCGGCTGCGCGGCGGCGCCAGATTTTGGAAGATATCGAAGGTGCGGACCCGGACGAGCTGCACCGGAACCGGATCCCACACACGCACCACGCAGAGCAGCGCGAGGATGCCGAAGGCGCCGATCCGTTCGAGGCCGGCGCCGCCGAGCACGCGTCGCGCCAGCGCGCGCAACCATCCGCCTGCCACGCCTTTGTTCATGACCGCGGCCTAGGCGGCGCCCAATTTCGAGCGCCGCGGGACGCGTAAACCGAAACGGCACACCATGCGAAAACCGGTCGATGATTTCGCCGGCAACCTTATCGATGCCGGCCGGCGAATGGGAGCCAAATCTTATCCGAGACCGGCGGCTTTCAGATGCGCTCCCACAATCCGGTTTCTTCGTCGAGGCGGTCGATCTCGAGCCCGCGGAAATCGCCGCGCGACACGATGCCGACGACCTTGCCGCCGTCGATGATCGGTACGTGCCGAAAGCCCCCGTCCTTCATCAGCCGCAACGCGTCGATCACCGTCTTGCCGGGCGGCATGCAATCGGGCTGGCGCGTCATCACCTCGGCGAGCTTCGTCTGTTCCGGGTTGCGATTTTCGGCCGAGACCCGGCAGACCGAATCGCGGCCGGTGAAAATGCCGACGAGCCGCCGATCGCCCTCGATCACCAGCACAGCGCCCACTTTGCGCTCGCGCATCTTGCGGCATGCGTCCGCCACCGTGGCCGCCGCCGGCAGCGTCACCGGGTCTTGGTCGTGGATGATGTCCGCAATCCGCCGATAGGCCATTCGACCCTCGCCCGCGCGGCCTCCGTCATCGCCGCACCGGCGAAATTCAATCCGGGTCCCGCGCCGCGGGCGTTGATCTGCGTCAACCGAAGCGCCGGCCTAGCGCTCGCGCAGCGCCTGGTCGGCGACGCGCCGGATCGGCTTCAGGAAATATTGCATCACGGTTTTTTGGCCGGTGAGGATGTCGATGTTGACCAGCATGCCGGGAATGATGTGCAGCCTGTCGTCCTTGAGGTTGAGATAGCTGCGATCGGTGCGCACGCGGATCTTGTAGAATGGATTGCCCTTCTCGTCCTTGATCGTGTCGGCGCTGATGCGCTCGACCTTGCCGGCGAGCGCGCCGTAGATCGTGAAATCGTAAGCCGTGACCTTGACCACGGCGCCCTGGCCCGGCCGCAGGAAGGCGATGTCGGACGGCCGTACGTCGGCTTCGATCAGCAGCGCTTCCTCGATCGGCACGATCTCGGCGATATCGACGCCGGGGCGCACGATCTGGCCGACGGTGTTGACCTTGATTTCCTTGACCACGCCGCGCACCGGCGAACGCACATCGGTGCGCTCGACCCGGTCCTGATCGGCTTTGACCGATTGGCTGAGGGCGGCGAAGCTGGTTTGAATTTCGTTGAGCTGGGTGAGCGCCAGGGCGCGGAAATTCTGCCGCCGCTCCTCGATTTTGCGGCGCGCCTCTTCGAGCGCGGCCTCGGCCTTGGGCAATTCGATCTTGCCGCGTTCGAGTTCCGCCTCGGCTTGGTTGAGGCGCGCTTGCTGGGTGATGAGTTCCATGCGCGAGGTGAGGCGGTCGCGCACCAGCGGCTCGATGACGCGGATCGCCTCCTTGGTGAGCGCGATGTCCTTCTCGCGGAACGAGATGCGGCTCCTGATCTCGGCGATTTCCTGGATTTTCTGCTGCACCTGCTGGAGCTGCGCGTCGATCCCGGCGTCGAGCTCGGCCTTGCGCGCGGCGTAAAGGTCGCGCTCGCGCGCCACCAGTTGCGGCCGCGTGCGCAGCATCTCGGCGGGGAAATCCGGCGCCGTGCCGGAAATTTCCGCCTGCAGCCGCACGATGGCGGCCGCCATGCCGGCGAGCTTTTCCAGCCGCTCCTCAAGGCTCGATCCGAAACCGGTGGCGTCGATCTGGAACAGGATCTGGCCCTTCTCGACGACCTCGCCTTCGCGGGCGAGGATCGCCTTGACGATCCCGCCTTCGAGATTTTGGACGACCTGCACGCGGCTCGCCGGAACCACTTGGCCCTGCCCGGTCGTCACTTCGTCGAGCACGGCGCGATCGGCCCAGACCAGTGCGGCGACGATGCCCAACGCCAGGATCGAATTGAGCGCCAATGTCCAGCGCGGCGCCGACTTCAGCAGCCGGCCGCTGACGCTGGTCAGGCGGATTGTCCGATGCGCCGGTGTCGATGTCATCGCGCGGCCTCCGGTCCGGGTTTGCCGGCGTCGCCGCGCCGGCGTTTCAGGAATTCGATCACCTCGGGCTTCGGACCGTCGGTGACGATGCGGCCTTCCTCGATCACGATCAGGCGGTCGACCATCCGGAGGACCGGCGTGCGGTGGGTGATGACGAGCATGGTCTTGCCGGCGCAGGCCTTGGCGACTTGCTGGACGAAGACTTGCTCGGCCTGCGCGTCGAGATCGCTGGTCGGCTCGTCCAGCAGCAGGATCGGCGGATCGCGCAGCAGGGCGCGCGCCAGGGCCACGCTCTGGCGCTGGCCGCCCGACAGCATGGCGCCACGCTCGCCGACCCGGGCATCGAGCCCGGCGGGAAAATTGCGGATCCACTCCAGGGCGCCGCTGACCTCGGCGGCGCGCAACACCGCGGCCTCGCTCGCCTGCGGCGCGTGGATCGTCAGGTTCTCGCGGATCGTGCCGTCGAACAGCGCGCCGCCCTGGGGCACGTAGCCGATATTGCTGCGCAGTACCGCGGGATCGATCTGCCCGAGGTCGATGCCGTCGAACAGGATCATGCCGCGCTCGGCCTCGTGCAACGCGAGGGCCAAGCGCAGGAGCGTCGACTTGCCGGAGCCGATCGGCCCGACGATGCCGACTTTCTCGCCCGGCCGCAGGGAAAAGCCGACATTTTCCAGCGTCGGCGTTTTCGCCCCCGGATAAACGAAGCTCACGCCCTTGAAATCGATGCGGCCCTCGAAATTCGGCTTGTGAACGAAGCGCGGCCGGTTGCCGCGTTCCTGCGGGAGGGCAAGCAGCGCCGATATCGCGCGATAGGCCGTCGACGCCTGGTTCAAACGTAGCAGCAATTGCGCGATCTGGCCGAGCGGCGCCAAGGCGCGCGACGCCAGGATCACCGCGGCGATGACGGCGCCGGCGGTGAGGCTGCCCTCGCGCACCAGATAGACGCCGACGACGACGGTCGCGATGCTGGCGATGCCGTTGGCCGCGACCACGAGGCCGATCGCGCCGTTGGTCCAGCGCCGCGCCACGGTCGAACTCGCGATCGACAGCGCGGCGGCGCGTTCCCATTTGGCGGCGGCCCAGCTATCGGCGTTGAGCGCCTTGATCGTCTCGATGCCGCCGAAGGTTTCGATCAGGACCGAATTCTTCTCGGCGGTCTCGGCCAGCGCGCGGCGCGACACGCGCAGCAGCGGAATCCGCACCAGCAGCATGACGACGATGACGACGATGACGACGACCGCGGGCACCAGCGCCACCGGACCGGCGATCGCCCAGGTGAGCAGCAGGAACAGCAGGATGAAGGGAAAATCGCCGAGCGCCGTCAGGGTGAGCGAGCCGAAAAATTCGCGCAGCGTTTCGTATTCGCGCACCAGATTGGCTTCGGCGCCGGTGCCCATCTGGCGATAGGCCAGTTTGCGGCCGATGACCGATTGGAAGACGCGGTTGGCGATCGCGACATCGGCGCGCCGCGCCGCGCCATCGACGAAATGATTGCGCAGCGCGCGGAAGATCTGATCGAGCGCGATGGCGATCCCCATGCCGACGGCGAGCGCCCACAGGGTGTCGAGCGCGTTGTTCGGAATCACCCGGTCGTAGACGATCATCAGGAACAGCGGCACGATGAGGCCGAATAGATTGATCGCCCCCGTCGCCAGGATCGCCTGGCCGTAGAGCCAGCGATTGCGCCACACCGTGCTCCAGAACCAATGCGCGCCCGCGTCCTGCGCCTGCCCGGCCGCGATGCGGTCGAAGCCGCTGCCGGGCACGATGCGGATCGCCTGGCCCGAATAGCCGCGGAAATAATCGCGCGCCGGCAGAACGCGGGTTTCGCCGCTCAGCGGATCGTGCACCGTGACGCGCGCGCGCCGCAGGCCGCGGCGCTCGATGGCGAGCAGGACCGTGACGCCGCCGTCGCGACCGACGGCGATCAGCGGCAGATCGAGCGCGGCCAGCGCCTTGGCCGGGAGTTGCAGGTGCTCGGCTTCAAGCTGTATCCGCTCGACGGCGGCGGGAACCTGATCGACCGCGAGCCGCCCATCGGGCAGCGCCAGGCCGGCGGTGAGCGCTTCGCTCGAGGTGGGGCGGCCGAAATGGCGCGCCACATATTGCACCGCCGCCAGCAGCGGGTCCGACGGCGCCGCCGGGCCGCCGCCGATCGCCGACTTGTCTGAGACCACCCGCAGCATCCGAATAGCCCGAGCGCTCGCCGGGAACTAGAGCTTGACGGTGAAATTGCCGTCGCTCGCCACTTCGATGGCGAGCGACGGGTTGTAGGCGACGTTGTTGAGCACGGCCACGGTTTCGAAATTGGCGCCGCCCGTGGCGCCGTTCGCATCGACCTGGATCGCGGCGTTGCCGCCGGAATTGACGATGCGCACATAGCTTGCCGCGTTGCCCGCGGTCAGCGTGGTTCCGATCAAAAGCGAGATATCGACGATATCGCCCTCGTTCGCCGGCGTCGCCGCGTTGTCGACCGCGAAATCGGTGATGATGTCGTCATAGGTCGCGATTTCGTCGCTCGACAGGTATTTGAAAATATCGCGACCCGCGCCGCCCGCCATCGTGTCGGCGCCCGAGCCGCCGACCATCAAATCGGCGCCGGTTCCGCCGTTGAGCGTATCGTTGCCTCCGGCGGCGATTAGAACGTCGTTGCCTTGGTTGCCGTTGAGGGTGTCGGCGACGGCGCGGCCGATCAGGATATCGCCGAGCCCGGTTCCGTCGAGCGTGCTCTCGCCCGATTGAGCGCGATTGACCGTGACGATACCGGTATCGGTTTTCGGCGGCGCGCCGCTGCTGCCGGTGTAGGAGAAGCTTCCGCCGTTCGTATTGTTATCCGTGAACGTCGCATTGCCGGAAGCGAGCGCAACGCTGCCGTTGTTCGCCGAGCCGACCGCAGTGACGCTGACCGCCTCGCCGTTGAGGTCGGTATCGCTGTAGGTCAATGCCCAGGTCGGGATCGCGATCGCCGTGCCGTTGCCGCCGGTGACGTTGGTGATCGCCGTATCGTCGCGCACGATCGGATTGTAGTCGAGTGTGCTGCCGTTGAAGGCGAGGGTGCTGGCGTCGGTCGCGCCGAAAAAATCGCTCAGCACATAGCCGATGTTTTCGCTGAAGTTAGCCGGCAGATTGCCCGGCGGCAGATAGGTAAAGTTGCCGTCGTCCATGTCGATGGTGAGCTTGCCGCCGCTGGCCGCCAGCACAGTCAGCGAGTTCGTCACGGTATCGAATGTGCCGTTGTTCGGCCCGCCCGCGAATGTGAGACCGCCGGCGCCGCCATTGGCCGCCGGGTCGTAAGTGTAGGTCGTGCCGTCGATCGTGATCGACTTCACGTAGCCGCCATCGTCCGGGCCGAACGAGCCGACCGGAACGCTGTCGGTCAACAAATTGCCGGACACCGGCTGGCTGATCGTCGCGACAAGCGCGCCGCTGAGCTGCTCGAGATCGGTGACGACGACCGGCGCGATCTGCGTTTCCGTGACGCCGTCGTAGGCGATGGGCGCGAGGTTTCCGGTGTTGACGCCCGTGCCCATGCCGAGGGCATAGGAGGTGATGTCGTTGGCGGCGAGGAAGTTTTCCCAGTTGGTGATTTCGGGATCGCCGGCCGAATTGACGATGCCGACCGTGTTGTCGCCCTCGGTCGGCGCGCCGTCGGACACGAAGTACGCGACGTTTTGCACGCCGGCGTCGGTCAGCTTGCCGGTCGTCGTTGCAAAGGCGGAAGTGGCGGAGGCGAGCGCGGCGTCATAGTCGGTGGCGCCGCCGGCGGTCAGCGCCGCGATCTGCGCCTTGGCGTCGGCGACGCTCAGCCATGCCGTTCCGACCGCTTGCCCGGTCGAAGAAAACGTGACGATTCGAATCATCACATCGCCGCGGCCATCATATTGCTCGATCAGCTCGTTGAGCGCCGCCTTGGCGACGGCAAGGCGCGACAGGCCCGGCAGGCCGGACGAATCGTTCATGCTGCCGGAAATGTCGATGATGAGCAGCAGATTCGTCTTGGCATCGACCGGCACGACGGGCTTTTCGACCGGCTCCGCCTTGGGCGGATCGTTCACGCCGTTGATCGTGATCGTTACGGTCGAGGTGTTGCTGTCGGCCTCGCCGTCATTGGCCTTGTACTGGAACGACACCGTCGTGCTCTCGCCGGCCTTGAGGTGGTCGAAACTGCCCGCCGGATTGAAAGTGTAGGTGCCGTTCGGATTGAAGGTTAGCCCGCCCGGCGATCCGCCGACGACGCTGTAGGTAAATGCCGCAGGGTTGTCGTCCGGGTCCGTCGTGTTATCGACGACGGTGCCGTTGATCGGCGTATCTTCGTTCGTCGTCGCGCTGTCGTTCGTGGTCTTCGGCGGATCGTTCACGCCGTTGATCGTGATCGTCACGGTCGAGGTGTTGCTGTCGGCCTCGCCATCATTGGCTTTGTACTGGAACGTCACCGTCGCGCTTTCGCCCGTATCCAGATGTTCGAAATTTCCAGCGGGATTGAACGTCCAAGTTCCGTTTGAGTTGAAAACAAGGCCAGTCGGCGTGGCGCCGACGACGCCATAGGTAAAGCCGGTTGGGTTGTCGTCCGGGTCCGTCGTGTTATCGACGACGGTGCCGTTGACCGAGGTATCCTCGTTCGTCGTCGCGGTATCGTTCGCCGTCTTGGGCGGATCGTTCACGCCGTTGATCGTGATCGTCACGGTCGAGGTGTTGCTGTCGGCCTGGCCGTCATTCGCCTTGTATTGGAACGACACCGTCGCGCTCTCGCCGGTGTCGAGGCCGTCGAAATTGCCGGCCGGATCGAACGCCCAGGTCCCGTCCGCATTGAAGGTGAGCCCCGTCGGCGTCGGGCCGACGATGCTGTAGTTAAACGCCGCCGGGTTGTCGTCCGGGTCCGTCGTGTTATCGACGACGGTGCCGTTGACCGAGGTATCCTCGTTCGTCGTCGCGCTGTCGTCCGTCGTCACCGGCGGATCGTTCACGCCGTTGATCGTGATCGTCACGGTCGAGGTGTTGCTGTCGGCCTCGCCGTCATTCGCCTTGTATTGGAACGACACCGTGGTGCTCTCGCCGGTGTCGAGGCCGTCGAAATTGCCGGCTGGATCGAACGACCAAGTGCCGTCCGCATTGAACACAAGGCCCGCCGGCACCGTGCCGACAACGCTATATGCAAGCGACGCGGGCGCATCGTCCGGGTCCGTCGTGTTGTCGACCACGCTTCCGCCGACGAGCGTATCTTCACTCGTCGTGGCAGTGTCGTCGGTCGTCGTCGGCGAATTGTTCCCGCCATGGATCGTGATCGTCACGGTCGAGGTGTTGCTGTCGGCCTCGCCGTCATTCGCCTTGTATTGGAACGACACCGTCGCGCTCTCGCCGGTGTCGAGGCCGTCGAAATTGCCGGCCGGATCGAACGCCCAGGTCCCGTCCGCATTGAAGGTGAGACCCGTCGGCGTCGGGCCGACGATGCTGTAGTTAAACGCCGCCGGGTTGTCGTCCGGGTCCGTCGTGTTATCGACGACGGTGCCGTTGACCGAGGTATCCTCGTTCGTCGTCGCGGTATCGTTCGCCGTCTTGGGCGGATCGTTCACGCCGTTGATCGTGATCGTCACGGTCGAGGTGTTGCTGTCGGCCTGGCCGTCATTCGCCTTGTATTGGAACGACACCGTCGCGCTCTCGCCGGTGTCGAGGCCGTCGAAATTGCCGGCCGGATCGAACGCCCAGGTCCCGTCCGCATTGAAGGTGAGCCCCGTCGGCGTCGGGCCGACGATGCTGTAGTTAAACGCCGCCGGGTTGTCGTCCGGGTCCGTCGTGTTATCGACGACGGTGCCGTTGACCGAGGTATCCTCGTTCGTCGTCGCGCTGTCGTTCGTCGTCATTGGGCGGATCGTTCACGCCGTTGATCGTGATCGTCACGGTCGAGGTGTTGCTGTCGGCCTGGCCGTCATTCGCCTTGTATTGGAACGACACCGTGGTGCTCTCGCCGGTGTCGAGGCCGTCGAAATTGCCGGCTGGATCGAACGACCAAGTGCCGTCCGCATTGAACACAAGGCCCGCCGGCACCGTGCCGACAACGCTATATGCAAGCGACGCGGGCGCATCGTCCGGGTCCGTCGTGTTGTCGACCACGCTTCCGCCGACGAGCGTATCTTCACTCGTCGTGGCAGTGTCGTCGGTCGTCGTCGGCGAATTGTTCCCGCCATGGATCGTGATCGTCACGGTCGAGGTGTTGCTGTCGGCCTCGCCGTCATTCGCCTTGTATTGGAACGACACCGTCGCGCTCTCGCCGGTGTCGAGGCCGTCGAAATTGCCGGCCGGATCGAACGTCCAAGTCCCGTCCGCATTGAAGGTGAGCCCCGTCGGCGTCGGGCCGACGATGCTGTAGTTAAACGCCGCCGGGTTGTCGTCCGGGTCCGTCGTGTTATCGACGACGGTGCCGTTGACCGAGGTATCCTCGTTCGTCGTCGCGCTGTCGTCCGTCGTCACCGGCGGATCGTTCACGCCGTTGATCGTGATCGTCACGGTCGAGGTGTTGCTGTCGGCCTGGCCGTCATTCGCCTTGTATTGGAACGACACCGTCGCGCTCTCGCCGGTGTCGAGGCCGTCGAAATTGCCGGCCGGATCGAACGCCCAGGTCCCGTCCGCATTGAAGGTGAGCCCCGTCGGCGTCGGGCCGACGATGCTGTAGTTAAACGCCGCCGGGTTGTCGTCCGGGTCCGTCGTGTTATCGACGACGGTGCCGTTGACCGAGGTATCCTCGTTCGTCGTCGCGGTATCGTTCGTCGTCTTGGGCGGATCGTTCACGCCGTTGATCGTGATCGTCACGGTCGAGGTGTTGCTGTCGGCCTGGCCGTCATTCGCCTTGTATTGGAACGACACCGTCGCGCTCTCGCCGGTGTCGAGGCCGTCGAAATTGCCGGTGGGATTGAACGTCCAAGTCCCGTCCGCATTGAAGGTGAGCCCCGTCGGCGCGGCGCCGACGACGCTGTAGACGAGCGACGCGGGATCGTTGTCGACATCGGTCGTGTTGTCGACGACAGTGCCGTCGACGGAACTATCTTCATCGGTCTCGGCGCTGTCGTCCGTCGTGACCGGTTCATCGTCAATGATCGTGGCACTTCCGGAATTGTCGGTAATGGTCAGCGCGTCGCCCGCGCGCTGCGCGTTGCTGATTTGCACGGTAAACGTTTCCGGGTCTTCGATTGTTGCGTCATTCAAAATTGTCACGACGATCGTTTTCGTGGTCTCGCCCGGCGCAAACGTCAAAGTTCCCGACGTCGCCGTAAAATCCGATCCGGCCAGTGCCGTTCCGTCAACGGTCATGTAATCGACCGTCACGGCCTGATCGGTCGGGCCGGAAAGCGTCACCGTGAAACTGATCGTCGAGCCCTCGCCTTCGACGATGGACCCTGGCGTACCATCCGAGATCGACGCCGTCGGCGCAGCCTCATTGTCGGCGATCGTTCCCGTCCCGCTCAAATCGCTGTTCGCGCCGTCGATATCGCCGGCGTTGACCGGCGTCAGGTTGACCGTGAAGCTCTCCGTGTCCTCGAAGGTGCCGTCGTCGGTCGTCAGCACGTCGATCGTCGCCGTCGCCGTGGTCTCGCCCGCCGGAATCGTCACGCTGCCGCTCGTGCCGGTATAGTCCGAGCCATCGACCGCGGTTCCGTCCGCCGTCGCGTAGTTCAAGACGATGTCGTATTCCGCCGGGTTCGACAGCGTCACCGTGAACGTCGCCGTGCCCCCTTCCGATACGGTCACGTCGCCGATCGACACCGTCGGCTTGGCGTCGTCGTTGGTGATCGTGCCCGTCGCCGTGAGATCGCTGGCGCCGGGATCGATGGCACCCTGGTTGGGCGTCAAGCTGACGGTGAAGGTTTCGTCGTCTTCGAAAATTTCGTCCGGCGTCGTTTGAATCGTGACAACCGCCGAGATTTGCCCGGCGGGAATCGTCACGGTCCCAATTTCGCCGGCATAGTCTTCGCCGTCGATGGCCGTGCCGTCCGCCGTGCTGTAATTCACCACGACATCGTAATTGACGGCCTGGGACAGCGTGACCGTGAACGACGCGAGGCCGCCTTCCTCCACCTCGGTGTCGGATATCGCCACGCTGGGCGCGCTCGCATCCTCGATAAAGCCGGTCACCGTCACCGATTGCGGATCGGCGCCCTGAATGACGGTGAGCGTGAGGTTGATCGCTTCGAGCGAGCCGGGCCCGCCCTCGAAAACGCCGTCGTCGAGCGTCGGGAGGACGATATCCTTGACGGTTTCGCCGGGAAGAAACGTGATCGTGCCGGTGAGCGGTCCGCCGACATCGTCGGGAGACGCGCTGCCCTCGCCGGCCGGAAAGCTGAAGGAGTAGCTGACCACGATCGTCTGCGACTGCGGCGCCGACAAGAACACCGAGAAGACGAGGTCGTCGCCCTCGACGGCGAAGGCTGAAGAATTGCCGGGCTCTCCGTCGCCGCCACCACCACCACCGCCGCCGCCGCCACCGCTGACCGGGGCTACGGTTTCGGCGAGACTGGTTTCGTCGGTGTCGCGCGTATCGCGCTCACGAAACTGATCCGACGGAAGGTCGCTGCCGAGCGCGCCCTTTTTTGCCGAATTCGGCCGTCAATGCCGACGATTCGAATTCGTTGACGGGAATGCGGGCGCCGCCGGCCCGGTCGCCCGCGCCCGCTGCGGTTTCGATCTGCGAAAGAGCGTCTTCTAAAGACGAAATCGATTTCGTCGCGCCGATCGTGAGTTTCGCCGGTTCGGGCCCGCGCAAGACATTGAGCAGGTTTTGCAGGCGCAACTCGGTGCCATCGGTGAGCAGCAGACGATAGGTGTCGCCATCGACCGAGGCGCCGCGAAACGTGCCATCGGAGATGACGATCTGATCGCCCGGCTCGACCGTAATCGTTTCACCGCTGCGCGTCGCGCGCTCGACGATCGACCCGTCCTTGCGGACAATGCGGATTTTCGCAGCCATGATGCGCTCCTGACACGCCGAACCGAGCGACTGACGCGCTCGTTTTCGTTCGAAGACCGGCTCAGCCGCCGATCGACCTTTGCAAAACAATAACCAATTTCACCGCGAAGTAAAGGAAAAAATCATTATATTTCAATTATTTACCTTAATACCACGGGCCCGCCTCGCGGCCGAATCGCGGCCCAAGTCAATGACTTGGAAAGTTAATGGCGGGCCTCGGCCGGCCGCAAAACCCGCCTGCGGCTATTGCCCGCCCAGGGATGACACGAGCTCGCCCGCCGCCGCCAACACGCTATAGTAATTGAAGACCGAGGTGTGGCGCACATCGGTCAGTTCAGCCTGCGCGATGAAGAGTTCGTTTTGTACATCGAGGCGATCCAGCAGCGAGCGCTGCCCGGCCTCGAACTGGCGCGCATACTGAACGACAACGGTCTGCGCCGCCGCCGCGCGTTGCGTGAGCGGACCGGTGCGCGCCCGATTGGCGTCGAGTTGCGCCAGGGCAATACCCATGCGTTCGCGCGCGGTTCGCCGCACGTCGTCCGCGTCGTAGCGCGCGGCCACCATGTTGGCCATCGTCTCGCGCCGGCGCGCCATATCGGCGCCGCCGCGATAGAGGTTCCAAGTGACGACAAGCAGCGCCCGCAAATCGGTGTTGGGTCCGCGCACGCCATCGAGGTTGTGTCCGTAGCGTCCCGATACCTCGCCCTCGATGCGCGGGTGCAACAGGCCCGCGGTCGCCTTGTGCGCGAGTTCGCGGCTGCGCGCCTCGGCTTCGGCGACGCGAACGGCATGGCTCTGCGTCTCGGCTTTGGTCCGCCATTCCTTCGTATCGTTTCGCGCCAGCGCCGCCGGCAGCCCGGGCAGGCGCAACGCGGCCGTGGGCTTATCGCCGATGGTTTCCTCATAGCGGATTTCGGCCTCGCGCAACTGACCGATGCGCAATTTCAGGTTCGAATCGGCGAGCGCATAGCGCGTCCGCGCCTGGCTGACATCGGCTTCGGTCGCGCGCCCCTGGCGGCTCTGCTGCACAATGCCGTTCATGATGGCGCCGTGCTGGCCGACGTTGATCTGCGCCAAGCGTACGAACTCGCGATTGCGCGAAATATCGATATAGGCCGCGACCGCTTGCAGCGCGGTCTGCTCGCGTGCGTCGCCGACCCGGTGACCGGCGGCCTGCGCCGAAGCACGCGCCTGTTCGACCGTGTTGCGCGTCAGATATCCGTCCCAGAGCAATTGGGTGACAAAGAGCCCCGCCTCGTTGCGCCATAGCGTCGAATAATGCTCGGAGCCGGGCGCGCGCGTTCCGCGATTGCGGGTGCCGGTCGAGTCGACATATTGCAGTCCGGTGCTGCCGCGAAAATTGACCGAAGGCAGCAATCCGCCGCGCTCGACCCTGATGCGCTCGTCGGCCGCATCCTTGCGCGCGGCGCTCGATTTGATCGCGGGATGGTAGTCGAGGGCACGGCGAACCGCGTCTTCGACGCTTTGCCCCGATGCGGGCAGCGTCCAAAGCACGCCAATACCAAAGGCAACGAACGAAGCCACGCTTCGACGCATCTTAGTCCCCCGATCCCAAGGCCGCGGTTTGAGCACGCGGCGCAGATGACCGTTATCGTTCCGCCAAAAGACAATTCGCAATCGTCCGGCGTCTATCGATACGGTCTTTCAAGTAAAATTATCTTAAAAATTCGCTTATTGCCAGTCTCCAATGGCAATACCGACGAACCAACCGAGAACTTCAATATTACACCGTCTGGCCATGCACCATAACCGACCGATCGCCGAGTGGAGGATAGCTTTGCGCAACAATTTCGCGCTATGCTTATAGTCTTAAATGCGAGTTAGCGGCGCATACTGGGCACGCTGGCCGTTGCGGCAACCGTATGGTAAACAATTCGTTGCTATGGTGAGCTTTGTATGATGCGTTGGGCGACAGCGACGGGCAGAGGCGTTCGGTTTGCGCCGATTGTCATTGCAGCGACGCTCGCCGCGGCAGCGTTCATGCCGCGGGCGGCGCACGCCCAGCTCGACGAAATGAGCCGCGTCTATCAGCAGATATTGCGCGATCCCGGCAACGCCGAATTGAATCTCACTTATGCACGCCTGGCCATCGAACGCGGCGAACTCAGGAAGGCGCTGGCCGCCTATGAGCGCGTGCTGGAGACGGATCCGAACAATGCCGAAGCCAAATCCGGCATTCGGCGCGTTCAACGCCAATTGAGCCCGGACGTGACGCAAATCACGTTCGTCGCTGGCGCCCAGGGCGAAACCAATCCGCGCCGCGAGCGCCTGTCGACGCCGAAAACCCATGACGGCGCCTTGTTCGGCCGCATCCAGGTGAGCGACACCCGCAAGCTCGGCAGCGAGTTCACGCTGCGGACCGAAGGCGATCTCTACGCCAACTATCACACGACATTCCACGACATCGACTACGGCAACGTCAATCTGCGCACCGGCCCCTATTTCGTCCTCAACGACGATTGGGCGGTTCATACGTTCGCAAGCGCCGGCTATTCGTGGATCAAGGCGCGCAGTTTCTATTCGGAGGCCGGCGCCGGCGTCACGTTCGAAACGCGGCAGTTGGACAATCCATCGATCCAATTCACCGCCCGTTTCGGCTACGATTTCATCACCAAATCCTTCACGACGCGCGACTCGCTTTTCGTCGAAATCTCGCCGCGTTTCACCTGGCGCTCGGTGGTGTTCGAAGCCGGCGTTCTGGTGCTGGCGCCCTATTGGCGTTACAACGGCGTTACCGGTTCGGGCGCCGCCACCGTCAGCCAGACCGGCGAGTTGTTTCCGTTGCGCTTCCATCAACTGGGCATTCGCGGCGACTATCTCGTCGAGGTCTTCGACCGCGTTACGGTCGGCGTCAACATGACGGTCGAATACCGGCACTATTTTGAGCGCGAGGTCGCGACCGCGAAGAACCGCCGCGATTATTGGATGTCGCCCGGCGCGCAGCTTATCATGACGACGCCGTTCGACGACGACGTGCCGGTCGATGTCATCGTCAGCTACGCCTACGAACGCCTGTTCCCGAGCGATCCGCTGTTCCGATTCGAGAACCACAATTTCGGCGTCCGCATGCTTTGGAGAATGTAATGCGACTTTTTCCGGCGCTTGCGAGCCTTGCTTTACTGCTGCCCGGCGGCGGCGCCCTGGGCGCGACCCCGATCGGAACAACGTCGATCGTCAACAACGCGGTGAGCGGCAAGGTGGGCACGCAGCAACGCACGCTCAAGCGCGGCGATCCGATTCATCAGGATGAGGAAATCAAAACCGGGCCGCGCAGCGGTGCGCAATTGCTGTTCAGCGACAAATCCGCGATGACGCTCGGCGCGGACACGGAAATCGTGCTGGACAAGGTCGTCTACGATCCTGCCAAAAAGCAGGGCGAAGTCGTGATCCGCGCGACCACGGGCGCTTTTCAATTCATCTCGGGTTCGTCATCCCAGGAAAATTACCGCGTCCGCACGCCGGTTGGCACGATCGGCGTCCGGGGCACGATCTTCTCCTGCGTGGTCGGCACCGAAACGCTGTCGTGCAGCGTGCAGCAGGGCACGATCAACATGTGCAATCTTGCCGGCGCCTGCACCAACGTGCTCGCCGGCCAATTCGCCGTGTCGTCGCGCCTGGGAACGAGCGCGCCCCGCGCCAACAAGGATAAAGAGTGCGGCCGGCCGAATTGCTCGGGCAATGCCGATATCAACGATCCGCAATTCGGCGGCTTGCTCGGCCGGCGCACGGTGGACGGCGCGCGGGTTTTCGTCATCGGGCGCGGTCGCCCCTAATCGCGCCGCACATCGCGGGCCGATGCGTAGCGGCGTTACCGGATTTGCCCTCGTATTGCTCCTTCTTGGCGATTTCGCTCCTGTCGCAGCGCAAGAGTCCGGGCGGTGCGAGCCTTTGCTCGAACCGCGCTCGCCGGCCGCGCCGGGAAGCCTCGCAAGTCCCGCCGAAGCGCTGATCGCGGCGTGCACGCAGGCGATCCAGGCGCGCGGTCTTTCGACCGGCGAATTGGCGCGCGCCTATTTCTGGCGCGGCGTCGCCTTCGCCGAAACGCTGGAGGCCGATCGCGCCATTGCCGACCTGACGGCGGCGTTGCGCCTGCAGCCGAATTGGGCGGCGGCGCATTTCCGCCGGGCCCAGGCCTGGCGCGGCAAAGGCGAAGTCGACCGCGCCATCGCGGATTTCGATGCCGCGCTGAAGCTCGATCCCGATTACGGCCTGGCGTGGCGCGGCCGCGGCTTGGCGATGGAGACCAAGGGCGACTTCGCGAAAGCGCTCGCCGACTATGGTCGCGCGGTGAAACTTGCCGGCGACGATCCGGCGGCCGGCGCCGAGGAATTCGTCGAACGCGGGCGGGCGCAATATTTTCTCGGCCTCTACGCGCCGGCCCATGCCGATTTCACGGCCGCCCTCGCGCGCCAGCCGGATCATCATATCGCCGTCTTGTGGCAGCACATCGCCGGTCTGCGCGCCGGGCGCGACGCCAAGGACGAACTCGATCGGCACGACTACCGGCTCAACGCCGAGCCCAATCTTTGGCCGCGGCTGCTGTTCGACTTGTTCCTCGGGCGGCGTACGGCCGAGGAGATATTCGCCGAGGCCAAGTCGATCGAGCCGCCGCGCCTGCTCAACGAAAAATTCCGCCCGGCCTATCGTCGCGCGATCGAGTGCGAGGCGATGTTCTGGATCGGCCAATACCATCTCGCGCAACGCCAGCGCGGCGCGGCGGCGCAGGCGTTTCGCGCCGCGCTCGCGACCTGCCCGTGGCCGACGCAGGTCGCCCATTTCGCCTCGCGCCACGAGCTGGCGCGGCTGGCGCGGCCTTAAAGCCCCGGCTTGTAGCGCTCGCGCCACGCCTCGAACATCAAGACGCACCAGAGCTGATTGGCAGCGTCGCGCCGCCCGGCAAGATGATCGCGCCAGGTTGCGGCGACGAGGGCGGGATCGAGAATGCCGGCATCCTTGAGCCGCGCCGGCGCCAGCAGCGTTTCCGCCCAGTCGCGCAAGGGCCCCTTCAGCCAAGCACCGACCGGCATGCTGAAACCGGCCTTCGGCCGCTCGATGAGCGCGGG
>CAVWGP010000009.1:0-42651 GCA_963754645.1 uncultured Alphaproteobacteria bacterium
CCCCCCATGCTCTTCCGCGCCTTCGAGCAGATCATCGCGCCGACCCGGACGCCCGAAAGCCCCGAGCCGCCGCCGGGCTTGCTGCGCTTCTATTGGCATTTCGTGCGCCAGGCCAAGTGGCTGTTCGTGGCGCTGCTCGTCGCCGGGCTGACGATCGCGCTGCTCGACGCGGCGATCCCGGTTTTCATCGGCCGCCTCGTCAAGCTGGTCGGCACGCACGCGCCCGGCGATCTCGTGGCCGAGGCGTGGCCGCTCTTCGCCGTCATGGCCGCGATCCTGCTGGTGGGGCGCCCGCTCGCCATCCTGTCGCGCAGCCTGATCGCCAACCAGGCGATCGCGCCCGGCATGACGAACCTGGTCCGCTGGCAAACCCATTGGCACGTGGTGCGCCAATCCTGGGCGTTCTTCCAAAACGATTTCGCCGGCCGCATCGCCAACCGCATCATGCAGACCGGGCCGTCGCTGCGCGAAACGGTTGTGATGACGCTCGACGCCGTGTGGTACATCGCCGTCTACGGCACCAGCGCGCTCGTCATCCTGGCCGCCGTCGATTGGCGCCTCGCCCTGCCGCTCGCCGCCTGGTTCGCGCTCTATCTCGGCCTGCTGCGCTATTTCGTGCCGCGCCTGCGCGACCGGGCGCGCATCATGTCCGAGGCGCGCTCGACGCTCACCGGCCGCATCGTCGACAGCTACACCAACATCCTCACCGTCAAGCTGTTCGCCCGGGCGCGCGAGGAAGACGCCTATGTGCGGCAGGCGATCGACGAACACACGCTGAAATTCCGCAGCCAGGTGCGCCTCATCACCCGGCTGGTGGCGCTGCTGAGCGTGGTCAATGCCACGCTGGTCGTGGCCACGGCCGCGCTCGCCATCTGGCTGGCCGCGGCGGGCGCCATCGGCGCCGACGCGGTGGCCATGGTTTTGCCGCTCACCTGGCAGATCGTCAGCATGTCGGGCTGGGTCGCGTTCCAGGTCACGGCGATCTTCGAGAATATCGGCGTGGTGCAGGAGGGCATCGGCACCATCGCGCGCCCGCTGGCGCTCACCGACCGCGCCGGCGCGCAACCCTTGATTGTAAAACACGGCGAGGTGCGCTTCGAGGACGTGCGCTTCGGCTACGGCCGCGAGCTCGCGGTGATCGAGGGGCTGACCCTGCATGTCCGGCCGGGCGAGAAGATCGGCCTGGTCGGCCGCTCGGGCGCCGGCAAATCGACGCTCGTCAACCTGCTGGTGCGCTTCTTCGATCTCGAGGGCGGGCGCATCGTGATCGACGGGCAGGACATCGCCGGGGTCACGCAGGAAAGCCTGCGCGCGCAGATCTCGATCGTGACGCAGGATACCTCGCTGCTGCACCGCTCGATCCGCGACAACATCGTCTACGGCCGGCCCAGCGCCGGCGACGCGGACGTCGTCGCCGCGGCGCGCAAGGCCGAGGCGCATGATTTCATCATCGATCTCTCCGATCTCGCCGGGCGGCGCGGCTACGAGGCCACTGTCGGCGAGCGCGGCGTCAAGCTCTCGGGCGGGCAGCGCCAGCGCGTCGCCATCGCCCGCGTCATCCTCAAGGACGCGCCGATCCTCGTGCTCGACGAGGCGACCTCGGCGCTCGATTCCGAGGTCGAGGCCGCGATCCAGGCCAGCCTCGGCGCGCTCATTGCCGGCAAGACAGTGATCGCCATCGCCCATCGGCTCTCGACCATCGCGCGCATGGACCGGCTCATCGTGCTCGACCGCGGCCGCATCGTCGAGGACGGCACACATGCCGATCTGCTCGCCGCCGATGGCCATTACGCCAAGCTGTGGCTGCGCCAATCGGGCGGTTTTCTCGGCGATGTCGCGGGCACGGGTTCGGTGCTGGCGCGGTAGATATAGGTAAGGGCGGCGGGCGCGCAATCCGGCGTTAACGTCTTCACAACCAATCGCGCCCTATGGTCATCGAAGCGAAGCGGCTTCGGTCAATATTGCAAGAGGATGGAGCGATGAGAAAGATTTTCGGCATGGCCGCGCTGGCGGCGGTTGCGGCGTCTGCCGCGGCCTGCGTCGTGGCAGCCGGCACCGGGATACTATGCGGCAGCGCCTGCGCCGCCGGCGGGCCCGCCGCCGTCGGCCACCGCGACGGTCACGGTCGAGGCGCCCTACGCGCCGCCGCCGCCGCAATATGAAGTCGTCCCTGTTGCGCCGGGACCGCTTTATGTATGGGCTCCCGGCGCCTGGTCGTGGTATGGCGGCCGCTATGTCTGGGTCGGCGGCCGTTACCATATGCGTCCGCATGGCCGCGCGCGTTATTCGCACGGCTATTGGTCGCGCGGTCCGCGCGGCTACATCTGGATCGGCGGCCGCTGGTCCTGAACCGGCCGGCCCGCGTCGCGGGCCGTTTCCATCGAACGCAAGGGCAGCGCCGCCTCGATCCGCATGAGGCGGCGATCGTCCGTATCCGGCCGCAGGCTGAAGCCCGCATTGCGCGCGAAGCTGAGCGTCGCGAGATTTTCGGCCAAGACCTCGCCATAGACCGTCGCGATGCCGGCGGCGCGCGCGTCGTCGAGGAGCGCGTGCAACAAGGCGCTGCCCACACCGATCCGGCGCCAGGCCTCGGCGACGACGATGCCGATCTCGGCGCTCGCCGGATCGTCTTGCGCCGCGCCGTAGCGCGCGTCGCCGACGATGATTTCGCCGCCATCGCCGAGCGCCACGGCGACATGCGCGCGTTGGCGCCGCGCGTCGAGGCGCGTCATCGCCGCGAGCAGCGCCGGCGACAACTCGTTCAAGCCGGTGTGAAAACGCAGATAGCGCGCCTGGGGCGACAGCGCGCGCACGAACGCCTGCAGCCGGCCGGCGTCGTCCGGCCTTAGCGGGCGAATGCCGGGGCGCACGGCCGTTCTCGGGATGGCGCGCGCCCTTGCCGCGCCGCGGCCGGCGCGGCGCCGATGCTGAGGCGCGCCGGTCCGCCTAACGCCTGGAGGGCGGCGGTGCCCGGCCGGTCGAGCACGAAGCTCTCGCCGGCTTCGAGCACGATGTCGCGCGTGTCGCAATCCTGGGTCACCCACAGCGCGCCGGCGAGGCACGCGACACGGCGGCCGGCGCCGTGGGCGAGCGCCAGCACGCGGCCGCGCGGAACGAGCGTGTCGATTGGGGTTGCATCCAACAACATGGCGGTCTCCTTCATATATGCAAAATTCGCATTCATAGGGCCCCGCTTGCAGCGACTTGCCGGGCGTGCTATCGTTAATATCGTTAATCAAAACGCTGCCGACAAACGGTCATTCGGTATCCGATAGATGAAAAAACAGAATGCATAGCTGCCGCCACCAGCTCCCGCCGCTCGATCTGCTGCCCGCCTTCGAGGCGGCGGCGCGGCATTTGTCGTTCACGAAAGCGGGCGACGAGCTCGGCCTTACGCAATCGGCGGTGAGCCGGCAGATCCAGGCGGTCGAGGTCGCGCTGGGCGCCGCGCTGTTCGAGCGCAAGACGCGAGCCCTGGCGCTGACCGAGAGCGGGCGCGAATTCCTGCGCGTCGCCGAGGCGGCGTTGACCATGCTCGACGGCGCCACGCGCAAGCTGCGCGGCTCGGCCGCGGCGCGCATGGTGACGCTGACCACGACGCCGGGCTTCGCCGCGCTGTGGCTCATTCCGCGCCTGGCTGGTTTCACCCGCGCCCATCCCGGCGTCGATGTCCGCATCTCGACGACCTACGAGAAGGCCGATCTCGAGCGCGGATCGATCGATCTCGCCCTGCGCTACATGGTGTCGGAGACCGCCGGTACGGCGCCGCGCCTGTTCGACGAAGAGGTCTTGCCGGTGTGCAGCCCGGCGCTGGCGCGCGACAAGGCGCGGCCGTTGCGCGTGCCCGCCGATCTCGCGCGCCACACGCTGCTGCACATCGCGGGCGCCATGGCGGTGCCGCTCGAATGGCCGCTCTGGCTGCACGCGCTCGGCATCGCCGAGCTCAAGCCGGCTTCGACGCTGCATTTCAGCCACTACGACCAGCTCATCCAGGCGGCGGTGGCGGGGCAGGGCGTGGCGCTCGGCCGGCTGCCGCTGGTGCGCGAGCTGTTGGCGGAGCGGCGGCTGGTGGCGCCGTTCAAGAAGGCCGTATCGTCGCCGCGCGGCTACTATGTACTGGTTACGCCCCTGGGCGCCGGCAAGCCCGAGGTCGTCGATTTCGTCGCCTGGCTGCTCGCCGAGGCGAAAAAGGAACCGGCGACCGCGCCATAGCCGGCGGGAGGGCGGCCTGCGCGGCATTGCGCACCGGCCGCAGCCGATTGACTCGGGGCCGCTTGCGCGGGTGTAATTGAGCCCAAGACAGCGCAGGCCCGATCGGCGTGCGCTCTAAAATCCGGCGCTTGGGCCGCGAACGACGGCCTCCGCCAAAACACGAACGAGGGAGCCTCACCGATGCAATCTCCGATCCGACGCAAATTTCTCGCCGGAGCCGCGCTCGCGGCGCTCACGGTGCTGTTCGCCGCGTCGCCCGCGCCCGAGGCGCTGGCCCAGGGCGGCGAGTGGAAGACCTTCCGCTGGGCGAATGACGGCGACGTCAATTCGCTCGATCCCTATGCGCGCAACGAGACCTTCCTGCTCGCCTTCCTGCAAAACATCTACGAGCCGCTGGCGCGCCGCAACAAGGAGCTGCAGCTCGAGCCGGCGCTGGCCGAGAAATGGGGCCAAGTGTCGCCGACGCGCTGGTTCTTCGACCTGCGCCGCGACGTGAAGTTCCACGACGGCTCGCCGTTCAACGCCGACGACGTGGTGTTCTCGATCAATCGGGCCAACGGCAAGGGCTCGAACATGCTGACTTATTTCTCGACGATGAAGGCGATCGTCAAGGTCAACGACTACCGGGTCGAAATCGAGACCAACGTCCCCGATCCGCTGCTCGCCTCGAAATGGGCGCAGATCTTCATCATGTCGAAGGCTTGGGCCGAGAAGAACAAGGCGCTCGAAGTCTCCGACCTGACCAAGAACGAGGAGAATTTCGCCACCCGCAACGCCAACGGCAGCGGGCCGTTCGTCGTCAAGTCGCGCGAGCCCGACGTGAAGACCGTGCTCGTCCGCAACGAAAATTGGTGGGACAAGAAAGTCGAGCACAATATCGGCACGGTCGAGTTCAGCCGCGTCGCCAACGCGGCCACGCGTATCGCCGCCTTGCGCGCCGGCCAGATCGACATGACGTACACCGTCCCGCCGCAGGACACCGAGACGCTCGCCAAGGACCCCAACACCAAGGTGATCGAGGGTCCCGAGACGCGCGTCGTCTATCTCGGCTTCGACCAGGAGCGTGCCGAGCTGCTGCATTCCAGCGTCAAGGGCAAGAACCCGTTCAAGGACCGGCGCGTGCGCGAGGCGTTCTACCGCTCGATCGATGTCGAGGCGATCAAGCGCACGGTGATGCGCGGCCAGTCCTTCCCCACCGCGCTCATGGTCGCGCCCGGCATCGGCGGCTACACCAAGGAGCTCGACAAGCGGCCGGCCATGCTCGCCGCCGACGCCGCCAAGAAGCTGCTCGCCGACGCCGGTTATCCGAACGGTTTCGAAGTCACCATGGATTGCCCGACCGACCGCTACGTCAACGACGAGAAAATCTGCCAGGCCGTGGTCGGCATGCTGGCGCGCATCGGCATCAAGGTCGATCTCCGGGCGCAGACCAGGTTGAAATACTTCGCGCAAATCCTGCGGCCCAAATCCGACACCAGCTTCTACATGCTCGGCTGGTCGCCGGCCGCGACCTACGACGTGCATGACGTGTTCATCAACTTGATCCAGACCTATAACGAAAAAACCAAGAAAGGCGCGTTCAACAACGGCGGCTGGTCGAACGCCGCGTTCGACGAACTGGCCGACAAGGTCCAGGTCGAAACCGACGTCGCCAAGCGCAACGCCATGATCGCCCAGGCGACCAAGATCTACACCGAGGATTACGCCTATATTCCGCTGCACCAGCAGGCCGTGGTTTGGGCGGCGCGCAAGAATATCGACCTCGTGCAAACCGCCGACAATTCCTTTGCCCTGCGCTGGGTGAAGGTGAAATAGGCCGTTAGACCGCGTTACCGGCTCCTCTCCGATCTCGCCTGTTCATGGGGCGGCGATCGGGAGGGGCCGCTAATCGGACAGGCGCCCGCGGGCGATGATTTCCTTCATCTTGAAACGAATGGTGCAGGCCGCGATCGTCATGCTCGCGGTCGCGCTGTTCTCGTTCGTCATCTTCAACTTCGTCGGCGATCCGATCAACGCCATGGTCGGGCAGGACACGTCGATCCAGGACCGCGCCAAGCTGCGCGAGCAGCTCGGCCTCGACGATCCGGTGCTGACACGGTTCCTGCGCTTCATCGGCCGCGCGGCACAGGGCGAGTTCGGCCTGTCCTACCGCACCGCCGAGCCTGTCGGGCGCATGATCGCCGAGCGGCTGCCGGCGACGCTCGAACTCTCGCTCGTGGCGATCCTGTTCGCGCTCGGCATCGGGATTCCGATGGGCGTCTATTGCGGCCTGCATCCGCGCCATTGGTTCACCCGGGTCCTGCAAGCCGTGTCGATCGTCGGCGTCTCGCTGCCGACCTTCCTGATCGGTATCCTGCTGATCCTGATCTTCGCCGTCGCCTGGAAACTCTTGCCCGCCTTCGGCCGCGGCGACGTGATCAAGCTCGGCGGCTGGTCGACGGGCTTCCTCACGGCCAAGGGCCTCGCCGCCCTTATCTTGCCCGGCGTCACGCTCGGCCTGTTCCAGCTCACGCTCATCATGCGCCTGGTGCGCGCCGAGATGCTCGAAGTGATGCGCACCGACTACATCAAGTTCGCGCGCGCCCGCGGCCTGTCGGATCGCGCCGTGCATTTCGGCCACGCGCTCAAGAACACGCTGGTGCCCGTCATCACCGTCACCGGCTTGCAGCTCGGGCAAATTATCGCCTTCGCCTTGATCACCGAAACCGTTTTTTCGTGGCCGGGGGTGGGCCAGCTTTTCGTCGTTTCGGTTTCGGCGGCGGACATTCCGGTGATGTCGGCCTATCTCGTGCTCATCGCCTTGGTTTTCGTCACCATCAATCTCGCGGTCGATATACTCTACTATGCGGTCGATCCGCGGCTGCGCACGGCGCAGGCGGCGAGCCGGGCGGCGTGACATGGCGGCGTTTTCGCCCATCGCGCAAGCGTGGCGGCGCGCCGCCGACAGCGAGCTCATGGCCAGCTTGCTGTCGTCGCCGGTCACGGTGGCCGCCGTCATCGTGACGGCGCTGATCTTCGCCGCCGCGCTCGTGGCGCCGCTGATCGCGATCCAGAATCCCTTCGATCCGGCGAGCCTCAATCTATCCGATTCGATGAAGCCGCCGCTGTTGTGGGGCGGCGAGCGCGGCTTTCCGCTCGGCACCGACGACCAGGGCCGCGACATGTACTCGGCCATCCTCTACGGCACGCGGCTCTCGCTCTTCGTCGGCTTCGTCTCGGTGCTGCTGGCGATGGCGCTCGGCACCGCGATCGGCCTGATCAGCGGCTATGCCGGCGGCGCGCTCGACGCCTTCCTGATGCGCGTCGCCGACATCCAGCTCACCTTTCCCGCCTTCCTCATCGCGCTCACGCTCGACGGCGTGGTGCGCGGATTCATCTCGTCGAAAGAGCACGAGGCGGTGGCGCTTTATGTCATCGTCGGCGCGCTGGCGCTGTCGTTCTGGCCGCAATTCGCGCGCACCGTGCGCAGCGCCGTCCTGGTCGAGCGCACCAAGGACTACGTCGCCGCGGCGCGCATCATCGGGCGGCCGACCTGGGTCATCCTGTTGCGCCACATCCTGCCCAATGCGATGGGGCCGCTGCTCGTCATCGCCTCGATCAATCTCGGCATCGCCATCGTCGGCGAGGCCACGTTGTCGTTCCTCGGCGTCGGCCTGCCGCCGACGCAGCCCTCGCTGGGCACGCTGATCCGCATCGGCAACGATTATCTGTCCTCGGGCGATCTGTGGATCACGATCGAACCCGGCATCGCGCTCGCCGTCCTCGTGGTCGCAGTCAATCTGGTGGGCGATTGGCTGCGCGATGCTTTGAATCCGAAATTGCGGTAAGTGGCTGTGAAGGACATCAGGGACAACAGGGACCTCAGGGACGGTAAACGCGTCGCTTGCAATCGATGGCACAATCGTGCCTGCTTCGTGTCGCTGAAGTCCCTGAAGTCCCTGCTGTCCCTGTAGTCCCAAAAGTCCCCAATAGTCCCCGCTGCCCCCAAAACCCATGCCCCTTCTCGCCGTCAAAAACCTGAAAGTCGAAATTCCCACGCGCCGGGGCTTGCTGCCGATCCTCGACGGCGTGTCTTTTGCCGTGGAGCCGGGCGAGGTGCTGGGGCTGGTCGGCGAGTCGGGCGCGGGCAAGTCGATCAGCGGCATGGCGATCATCGGCCTGCTCGAGCCGCCCGGGCGCATCGCCGGCGGCGAGATCGTGTTCGAAGGCAAGCGCATCGACAATCTCAACCGCGAGGCGATGCGGCGCATCCGCGGCAAGCGCATCGGCACGATTTTCCAAGACCCGCTGACCTCGCTCAATCCGCTCTACACGATCGGCCGCCAGCTTGTCGAAACCATCCAGACCCACACCAAGCTCACCGCGCAACAAGCCGAGGCGCGCGCCATCGAGCTGCTGCAATCGGTCGGCATCCCGGCGGCCGCGAGCCGCATCGGCGCCTATCCCCACGAATTCTCGGGCGGCATGCGCCAGCGCGTCGTCATCGCCTTGGCGCTCTGCGTCGATCCCGCGCTCATCATCGCCGACGAGCCGACCACGGCGCTCGACGTTTCGATCCAGGCGCAAATCCTCACCTTGTTGAAACGCCTGTGCCGCGAGCACAACACCGCCGTGCTGCTCATCACCCACGACATGGGCGTCATCGCCGAAACGGCGGATCGCGTCGCGGTCATGTATGCCGGCCGCATTGCCGAGATCGGGCCGGTCGATCAGGTCGTGCGCGAGCCGCAACATCCCTATTCGGTCGGCCTGATGGGCTCGATCCCCACCGTTGCCGCGCGCTCCGACAAGCTGCCGCAAATTCCCGGCGCCATGCCGCGGCCCGGTTCGGTGCCGAAAGGCTGCGCCTTCGCCGCGCGCTGCGGCCATGTGCGCGATCTGTGCCGGCGCGAGCGGCCCGAACTGGTGCCGACCCGGGCGACGCACAGCGCCTGCTTCCGCTATGACAAGCGCTGGGAAAAAATTCATGCCTGAGGGCGACGTCAAGCTCGGCACGACGCTGCTCGAGGTCGAAGACCTCAAGCGCTATTTCCACGTCGCGGCGCCATGGGTCGAGCGCCTGCTCGGGCGCAAGCAATCGCGCATGCTCAAGGCCGTCGACGGCGTGAGCTTCAAGGTGCCGGCCGGCGAGACCTTGGCCGTGGTTGGCGAATCGGGCTGCGGTAAATCCACCGTCGCCCGCCTCATCGCCGGCCTTTATTGGCCGAGCGCGGGCGCGATCCGCATCGGCGGCACCGACGTCGCCGCCGTGCGGCGCAACCGCGCCAAGATGCAGCGCGTCCGCCGCCAGCTCCAGATGATCTTCCAGGATCCGATGGCGAGCCTCAATCCGCGCTGGCGCGTGCGCGACATCATCGCCGAGCCGATCCGCGCCTTCCGCCTGCTGGGCAGCGAAGCCGAAATCCGCGCCGAGGTCGGCAAGCTGTTGACGCAGGTCGGCTTGGCGCCGATCGACGGCGAGAAATATCCGCACGAATTCTCGGGCGGCCAGCGCCAGCGCATCTCGATCGCGCGCGCGCTGTCGTCGAAGCCGAAGCTGCTGTTGTGCGACGAGCCGACCTCGGCGCTCGACGTTTCGGTCCAGGCGCAGATCCTCAATCTCATGCGCGACCTGCAGCGCGAGCTCGGCCTCACTTATCTTTTCATCAGCCACAATCTTGCCGTGGTGCGGCACATGGCGGACCGCGTCGCGGTCATGTATCTCGGCCGCATCGCCGAGATCGCCGACGCCGAAACCCTGTTCGCCCGGCCGCGCCACCCCTACACCAAGCTGCTGCTCGAAACGATTCCCGACCCGATGAAGCCGCGGCGCGGGCGCGAGCCGATGGCGGGCGAAGTGCCGAACCCGATCGATCCGCCGACCGGATGCGCCTTCCATCCGCGCTGCCCGCTCGCCAATGAGCGCTGCCGCCGCGAACGTCCCGAGCTCAAGCGCATCGCCGGCGACAAGGCCGAAGTCGCGTGCCATGCGGTGGAGGAGGGGAGGGTTTGAGCCCCGCCTCGCTGGCATGCAGACGCATATTATTTTATCGGTAGCAGGCGCTTTCACGCGATCCTTACCATTTGTTAACGATTTCTTCATAAATTGACAACAATTGAGGGCGGTCGAGAAAGGGCCAGGTGGGGGCGGACGAGCGCATTGTGCGGGCGATGCGCATGGCCGAAGAGGGAATTGTGGCGCATATTCTCGTTATCGACGACGACGACGTGTGCCGCGCGCTCGTCGCCGCAATTCTCACGAAGCACGGTCATCGGGTCACGTCCGCGAAGAACGGACACACGGGCGTCAAGCTTGCCGGCGAGGAGAAGCCGGATTTCGTCGTCACCGATATCTTCATGCCCGAGCAAGACGGATTCGAGACGATCGCCAAGCTGAAGGCGCTCAGCCCGTCGCTGCCGGTTGTGGCGATGACGGGGTTCCGCCATAATTGCATGGCCGACCAGCCCGACTATCTTAAGTTGGCGGAACTCTTCGGCGCCGATTTGACATTGGCGAAGCCCGTCGTGGCGAGCCTGCTTGTCGATGCCGTAAACCGGCTATTGCCGGCCGATCGCCGCTAAGCGCTTCGCCCCGCTACGATCGCCGTCCAAGAAATCCTCGAGTGGCGCACCATGAATGCTCCGCTGCCCACGCCGCCGCTGCTCGCCGCCGAAAGCGACGGCCTGCATCTGCGGCGCGCTCTGCTTCGCCTTTATGTCGAGTACTTGCCCCAAAACATCATCGTCGTCTCGGTCTCGGCGGCGGTCATCGGGGCCATTTTGCTGAGCGTCGTTCCGCTTCTTTGGGCCGCGCCGTGGATCGCGTTTCAGGCCGCGATGTCGATCTATTCCGCCGCCCGCATCGCTGCCGGTCGCCGGCGCCGCGCCCGGCCGGAGCGCGCGATGCGCGCGACCGTCGAGGAACGGGTGCGGCGCGGCGAGCTCATCGCCGTCTCGACCGCGGCGCTCTCGGGCGCGTCGTGGGGCGCTCTCGTCGCCTACGCACCGTTCATCTCGGTTGAGGCAGCGGCGGGCTTGATGCTGGCGAGCGGCGGGTTGGCGGCCGGATCGGCCACGACAATGTCCGCGGTGCCGTGGGCGGCGCGCCTGTTTGCCGGCGGATGCATTCTGCCCACCGCCTTCTACTTGGCCGCCGCCGGCCTCCCCGATAGCCAAGGCCTCTCGATTGTGGCCGTCACCATGCTGCTCGTGATGCTGAGCGCGACGAGCCGGGTGAACGCGCGGTTCGTGGCCCAAATCGGCTCGGAGCGCTCGGCCAAGCAGCTCCTCGAGACCACCCAGGCCGAACGCGAGCGCATCGAGGCGGCGCTCGCCGACTCCGATCTTCGCTCGCAGCGCGAACGGGCGCGGCGCAAGCGCGCCGAGGAGGTCTATCGCAGCCTCTACGAGAACGCCGTCTTCGGCATCTACCGCGTGTCGGAAGACTTGAAGCCGCTCCGCGTCAACGCCGCGCTCGCCGCCATGCACGGCTATGCGAGCGAGGAAGAGTTCATGGCGGCGCTCGGCGCCGATATCGGCCGCGAGATCTACGCCGATCCCGGGCGCCGCGACGAGTTCTACCGCCTGCTCCGCGAGAACGGCCGCGTCACCAACTTCGTGTCGCAGATGTACCGGCACAAGACGCGCGAGGCGATCTGGGTCGAGGAGAACGGATGGCTGGTACGCGACGCCGACGGGAACGTCGCGTACGAAGGCACGACGCTCGACGTGACCGAGCGGGTGTGGGCGATCGGCGTGATCGCCGAAAGCGAAGCCGAGACCAAACGGGCCAAGGAGCGCTACGAGCTCGCCGTCGAGGCCAGCAGCACCGGCATCTGGTCGTGGGACATGGACGGCGGCACGATCTTTCAAACGCGCGAATGCCGCCAGCTCATCGGCTACGCCGACGGACCCGAGGCGGAAGAAGGCGTCTATCCCGACACGGAATTCATCCGCGCTATCCATCCGGAAGACGCGATCGCGGCCAAGGGCTTGCTCAAGCGCATCCGCGGCGCGAATGAAGTCGATGCCGAGCTGCGCCTGCGCTGCGCCGACGGCGCCTTTCGATGGTTCCGCCTGAAGGGCCGCGCGATCCGCGACCAGGATGACCGCATCGCGCGCGTCGCGGGGACGCTGACCGACATCGACGCGCGCAAGCGCCAGCAGGCCGAGCTGCGCGCCGTCAAGGAACGGTACGAGCTGGCGGTGGCCGGCGGCAAGACCGGCATCTGGATTTGGGACTTCGACGCCGCCACGATCTACGAATCGCGCGAGTGCGCCATCTTGAAGGGGCGCCCCGACGATCCCGCGACGGCCGAGATCGTCCGCAGCGAGGCGGAGTATGAGCGGACGATGCACCCCGACGATATCCATCCGCGCAATCGGTATCGCCGGATCGTGTGCGAGACCGGCGGCCTCGACGTCGAGCTGCGCTACTTGTGCCGCGACGGCGCGTATCGTTGGTTTCGTCAGATGGGCCGCGCCGTCCGCGGCGCCGACGGCCGCATCCTTCTCGTCATCGGGTCGCTGACCGACATCGACGAGCGCAAGCGGCAAGCCGACGAGCTGCGCGCCGTCAAGGAACGCTACGAGCTCGCCGTCGCCGGCGGCCGGACCGGAATCTGGACCTGGGATTTCGATGCCGCCACGCTCTACGAATCGCGCGAATGCGCCATCTTGAAGGGGTTGCCCGACGATCCATCGACCGTCGAGGTCGTCCACAGCGAGGCGGAATTCGCGCGCATGGTGCATCCCGACGATCTCGTGCCGCCCAACCGGCTGCGCAAGATGGTGCGCGAAACCGGCGCCATCAACGTCGAGCTGCGCTATAAGTGCAGCGACGGCCAATACCGCTGGTTCCGCTTGAAGGGCAGGGCGATTTGCGGCGCCGACGGACGCGTTTCGAGCGTGACAGGCTCGGTAACCGATATCGACGAAAGCAAACGCCAAGCCGCGGATCTGCGAACGGCGAAGGAACGCTACGAGCTCGCGATTGCCGCCAGCGCGACCGGCATTTGGAGCTGGGATCCGGCGAAGCACCTTATGTTCGAATCGCTCGAATGCCGCCGCCTTCTCGGCTATGCCGGCGGCGAGGCGGAGGTGCCGGACGCGAATTTCATGGCGGCCGTGCACCCCGACAATTCCGGCCCCGCCGCCGCGATCTTCGATACATTGCGCCGGAGCGGCACGATCGACATCGAGCTCCGGCTCCGCACTGCCGGCGGCGAGCATCGCTGGTTCCGCATCCGCGGCGAAGCGGTTCGCGACCGCAGCGGCCGAATTGTCCGCGTCATGGGCTCGCTCACCGACGTGGACGACAAGGTCCGCGCATCCCGCGCGCTCGAAATCGCGCTTAAGGCGGCCAAGGCCTCGGAGCGCGCCAAGTCCGAATTCCTGGCGACGATGAGCCACGAGATCCGCACGCCGATGAACGGCATCATCGGCATGGCCGATGCGCTGCTCGACACGCCGCTCGCCCGGGAGCAGCGTCGCATGTCGGCGACGATCCGCGAATCCGGCGAATCGCTGCTTCGCATCATCAACGACGTGCTCGATATCTCGAAGTTCGAGGCCGGCGGCGTGGCGCTCGAGACGGCGCCGTTCGATCTTCAGCCGCTGCTGGGATTCGCCGTCGATGTCGTGGCGCGCGACGCGCGCTCGAAGGGCATTCGGATCGAAGGCCGGCTCGAACTCGGCCCTGCCGCGGCACGTGCTCGGCGACCGCGCGCGGTTGCGCCAGGTCCTGCTCAACCTTCTCACCAATGCGGTCAAGTTCACCGAGCGCGGCTCGGTCACGGTCGCCGTCGACCTTGTCGCGGCGCAGGGCGGCGCGGCGACGATCGCATTCAGCGTCGCCGATACCGGCATCGGCATTCCGGCGTCGATTCTGCCGCGGCTGTTCGGCGATTTCGTGCAGGCCGACGCCTCGATCGCGCGCCGCTACGGCGGCACCGGGCTGGGGTTGGCGATCTCGAAGCGCATCGTCGAGAAAATGGGCGGCACGATCGCGGTCGAGAGCCGCGAGGGCGCGGGCTCGACCTTCACGGCGACGGTGACCCTGCCGATCGTCGCCGAGAACGCCCGCGAATCCCGGACCGAAGCGGAGATTGCCGAGATCGAGACGATCGAGGCGCTCGGCGAGCTCGACCCGCCGGCGCGAAGTCTTGCTCGTCGAGGACAACGCCACCAACCAGCAGGTGGTGCGCACGATCGTCGGCGGCATCGGCGGCGTCCGGCTCGATTTCGCCGAGGACGGTGGAAAAGCGGTCGAGGCCGCGGCGGCGGGCCGCTACGACCTTGTGCTCATGGATTTGCACCTTCCCGCCATGGACGGTTTCGAGGCGGCGCGCGCCATCCGCGCCCAGGGTGGCTGGGCGGCCACGGTCCCGATCGTGGCACTCACCGCCGATGCCTTCGCCGGCAACGACGAGCGCTGCCGCGCCGCCGGCATGAACGACCGCCTCGAAAAGCCGTTCCGGCGCCGCGAGTTCATCGCCATGCTCGGGCGATATCTGGCGCCGCGGCGGGCTATTCCGCGCGGCGGCAACGGCGCCGGCGCCGCAAGGCAAGCCGCAAGCCAAGACGATGCCGTGCTCGATGCGGCGGTCTTTCGCTCGCTCGCGGACGATGTCGGCGAGGCGGCGCGCGCCACCATCGCCGGCATATTCCTGAGCCAGCTTTCCGAGACCGTCGCGTCGCTGCGGCGCGGCAACGATACGGCCCCGAGCCGGGAATTGCTGCGGCTCGTGCACTCGCTGAAATCTTCGGCGGCGACGCTGGGGACCATGGTGCTGTCGCGCCACGCGGCGGCGATGGAGGCGGCGATGATGAACGGCGCCGCCCGGCACGCCGCCGCCGATATCGAAAGTCTCGCCGCGATCGCGGCGGAAACGCGCAAGGCCCTGGCGGCGCAATTCCCGACGGTGATTGCCGCGGAATAAACTCGGCGCGGGCGTATCCTAGGGAATTCGGTCGATTGCTTCTTTATCGAGCGCGCTGAGATCGTTTCTCCATTGATATGGACCCCATTTCAGCGCCGACATACGCTATCGGTTCGTGCGCGCACGACGCGTATCCAATCCAACATCGGTCAACATTTCTGGTCGGTGGTATTAACGCTTGTCGTCGTCGTCGCGGTTGGTGTCGCGCGGCGGAGACGGTTCCGGGTTGCGCTCGGCGCGCAAGAAGGCCGGCGGATCGAAGCCTTCGTCTTCCACCGGCCGGGGCTGGCGTGCCTGCTGATGCCGCGCCGGGCCGCGCTCGCGATCCGGTCCGCGCTCGCGATCCGGTCCGCGATCCCGATCCGGTCCCCGATCCCGATCCTGTCCGCGGTCGCGCTCCGGCGCCCGGTCGCGCCCTTCGCGATTGTCGCGCATGTCGCGATCGTCGCGTCCTTCGTTGACGTTGCGATCGCGGTCGCCGCCGTTCGGCCGGTCGCGAAAGCGCCGGTTGAAGCGGTCGCGGCCCTGTCCTTGATTCTGCCCCTGGCCTTGACGATAGCCAGGCTGCGGCGGGCCGTCTTGCTGGCCGCCATCGTGATCGCCTTGCATCGGCGGCGACGGTTGCGAAGCGTTGGGCGAGGGTGCGCCGCCCATGGCGCCATCATCGCCTGCAAGCGAACCATTTAAATTCATCGCCGCCGGCTGCGGCGCGCCATCGGCCATCATTTGGTCGCCCTGCTGCGCGCCGTAATTGCCGCCGTCCATCGAACATCTCGCCGTCGCCGCGGTCGCCCGTCTGCTCCAGCGGACCCGAGCTTGCCAGGATATGGCGGTAGTAGTGATCGGCATGCTGGAAATAATTTTCCGACATGATGCGGTCGCCCGAGGACGCGGCGTCGCGGCCGAGCCCGAGATAGCGCTCATAAAGCTGGTGCGCGGTGCCGCGCAGGCGCAGGCCAGGCCCGTTGCTGTCGAACGATTGGTTGCGGCCACCGCCATGGCTTGGCTTACGATGCTGCTGTTGGTGGTGGTGTGGTCCCCGTCCGCGTCGGCGCATCTGCTGTCCTTGTTTGAATGAGCCTGAATTCATCTGGTCCCTGTGCCTGCTAGCATTGTTTTGAAGCCGAAGCGCTGTGGACCACAAACTCCGACACGCCCGAATTGCGAGCCGATTTCGTTGCGTCCAGCAGCCGTTGATCGTGTGCGTTGCGTATGGTCGTGGCGTTGTTGTTGGCCAAGCCCTTGGCACAATCGCATCTGGCACCAGTGGCCGCATCGCGGCCTGATCGGGCGGTGCCAATTCATCAAGGGCTGTCTGTTATTTAGCAAATCACAGAGGCGTTTACCAGTGCTTACCCCAGGCCTTGTGGAGCGCACCGTGGAAACCCCGAAATCGAATTTAAATATTTGATATATAATGATTTATTGACGAAGAAAGGCGCCTGGCCAAAAAATATTGCGCTAGATGCCGCGGGTAAAGACGGCGGCGAGTTCCAGATGCGGCGACCAGAGGAATTGATCGACCGGTACCAGGCGTTCGAGCGTATAACCGCCGGCGAGTAACATTTCGGCATCGCGGGCGAAGGTCGCCGCGTTGCACGACACGGCGATAATCGTCGTCACGCTCAATTCGGCAAGCAGCGCCGCTTGCGCCTTGGCGCCGGCGCGCGGCGGATCGAAGATCACGGCATCGAAGCGGCCGAGCGCCGCGAGATCGAGCGGGCGCTTTTCGAGGTCGCGGATTTCGGTCGTCACGCCCGGCAGCATCGCGGCGTGCGCGGCGGCGGCGAGGGCGTTGATCTCCGGCTTGCCCCGGTCCACGGCGTAGACCTTGGTTCCTGCCTTGGCGAGCGGCAAGCTGAACGTGCCGAGGCCGGCATAGAGATCGGCAACAAGGCCGCCGGCCGGTGCCGCGGCGCGCACGACATCGAGCAGGGCGGCCTCGCCTTCCGCCGTCGCCTGAATGAACGCGCCCGGCGGCATCGCCACGGTGACGCCGCCGAACGCCATGCGCACGGGCCGCTCCTCGACCGTGATTTCGGCGCCTGGGCGTTTGGGATAGCCGCGCGCGATGCGGGCCACGTCGTGTTCGTCGGCAAAGCGCGCCAGGCGCTCGCGCCGGCCGGCGCCGATTTCGATCGCGGTGACGAGCAGCATATCGACGCCGCTATCGGTGTCGGTCAGCTTGATTTCGGCGCTGTCGCCGGGCACGGTCAGCGCCGCGAGCAACGCGCGCAGCGGCTCCAGCAGCGCCGCGAGGCGCGGCCGCAGCACGGGGCATTCGGCGAGATCGACGATGCGATGGGTCTGCCGCGCATTGAAGCCGAGCACGAGGCCGTCCTTGCGCCGCGAGGCGGAGAAATCGGCGCGCCGCCGGCTGCCCGGCGGCGAGATGACGGCCGGCTCGATCGTGTCCGCCGGAACGCCGTGGCGCTCCAAGGTCGCGCGCAATTGCGCCAGCTTCCATTCGGCGTAGCTGGCGGCATCGAGATGTTGCAGCGCGCAGCCGCCGCAGCCGGCGCCCGGCCGGTCGCCGAAGTGGCGGCAGGGCGGCGTGGCGCGGCCCGGCCCGGCCTCGAGCACGGCAAGGATGCGGCCGCTCAAGCGATCCTCGCTGTCGCGCGCGAGGCGCACGCGCAGGCGGTCGCCGGCGGCGGCGAAGGGCACATAGACCCGCTCGCCCTCGAACGCGCCGATCCCGTCGCCGCGCCCGCCCAGGGTTTCGATGGTCAGCTCGACATCGGCGTGTTGGGACATCGACGTGAGTTTAACCACGGAGGCACGGAGAAATGGAGAAGATAATGAGCGCGCCGCTTGTCGCGCCCAGTTCGTCCTTCTCCGTGTCTCCGTGTCTCCGTGTTTCACTTGCCTTTGCGCGCCGCGATCAGGAACTCCTTGTTGCCTTCCGGTCCCGTAATCGGGCTGGTGTCGAGGCCGAGCACGGTCCAGCCCGCTTCTTTTTCAAGCCAGCGCCGCACCGCCGCGCACACGTCGTCATGCACCGCCGGATCGCGCACCACGCCGCCCTTGCCCACCTTGTCCGGGCTGGCCTCGAATTGCGGCTTGATGAGCGCAACAAGCCGCGCGCCGGGCTTGGCCAGGGCGAGCGATGCCGGCAGCACGGTGGCGAGGCCGATAAAACTCGCATCGCAGACCACGAGGTCGATCGGCTCGGGAATTTGCGCGCCCGTCAAGCGGCGCGCATTGGTCTTCTCCAAGACGACGACGCGCGGATCGTTGCGCAATTTCCAATGCAACTGGCCGTGGCCGACATCGACGGCATAGACCTTGGCCGCGCCGCGCTGCAGCAGCACGTCGGTGAAGCCGCCGGTCGAGGCGCCGATATCGAGGCAAACCAGCTTGGCGGGATCGAGCGCGAACGCATCGAGCGCGTGCGCGAGCTTGACGCCGCCGCGCGACGCCCAGGGATGCTCCTTGCCTTTAACAGCAAGCGGCGAGTCGGCGGCGAGCAGCGCGCCCGGCTTGTCGATGCGCCGCGTCGCGCTGAAAACCGCGCCGGCCATGATCAGCGCCCGCGCCTTCGCCTCGCTCTCCGCCAGGCCGCGCTCGACGAGCAGCCGGTCGGCGCGGATTTTTCCGGCGGCGGTTCGCTTTTTGCGCTCCGCATGCGATGTCAAATCGGCCATTTCCATGCTATTGTTTTCGAATGGATTCGGTCTTGAAAGACGCTCTTTCCGACTACCGGCGCGATCTCGTCGCACTTTACGGTCCGCGGCTGCGCGAAATTATCCTGTTCGGTTCGCATGCGCGCGGCGCGGCCGGCCCGGATTCGGATGTCGATGTCCTGGTGGTCTTGGATGGGGAATTCGATCCTTACGAGGAGATCGAGCGCACATCTGAAGTCACCCACCGATACCTCCTGGAGCGCGACCTGCTGATTTCGCGCAAATTCGCGACGATGGACGAAATTGTCCAGGCAAGTTCCGAATTCTACCGGAATGTGAAAAAGGAAGGACAGCGCGTGTGAACGCCACCGCCGCGGCGTACTTGGTCAAGGCAGAGGAGGCACTGGCCGCGGCGGCGGACAATTTGGCACGGCATCCGGATACGGCAATCAATCGAGCTTACTACGCAATGTTCTATGCCGCTAAGGCGCTGTTGGCCGAACGCGGCCGGGACACGAAAACACATCGAGGAACGATTTCCCAATTTGCCGATTGCGCGCGCCGCTAATCGGGCCTTCCGGCCGCACTATCGCGATGGTTAGCCGACGCGGCTGAACTGCGCGAGATCGCCGACTACGGCTTGAAAGAGCGACCATCCGGCAAAGCCCCTGCCGTTCAATTCGAGCGCGCGTCCGAGCTCGTGCGACAAATCAAGAATGCGATTGGGCCAACCGACAGCTCGTAACCGCCGGATCGCGATCGATTCGAACTCGCCATCACGCCGCCGCACTCGGCCCAACGGTCGACACAGCGCTCCGCGCCAGCCGATAGTGCCGCGCGGTCAGCAGGATCGCCGCCGCGGCGAGGCCGGCGCTGAGGCCGATCCAGACGCCCACGGCGCCGGCGCCGCCGGCGATGCCGAGCGCGTAAGCCAAGCTGAAACCGACCAGCCAATAGGAGCAGGCGGCGATCAGCATCGGCGCGCGCGTGTCGTTGCGGCCGCGCAGCGCGCCGGCGGCGATCGCCTGGGCGCCGTCGAAAATCTGGAACAGCGCCGCGCATAGCAGCAAGGTCGCGGTCAGGGCCACGACGGCGGGGCCTTCGCCCTTGGTCACGTCGATGAATATGCGCGGCAGATCGTGCCGGAACGCTCCCACCAGCAGCGCCATGCAGGCCATGAAGCCGATGCCGAGGCCGAGCGCGGCATAGCCGGCGCGGCGCGCGCCCGCCTCGTCGCGCCGGCCGACCGCGTGGCCGACGCGGACCGTCGCCGCCTGGGCGATGCCGAACGGCACCATGAAGGTGAGCGACGCGATCTGCACCGCGATCTGGTGCGAGGCCAGCGGCACCGTGCCAAGCCAGCCGGTGAGCACCACGGCGGCGACGAAGACGCCGGCTTCCAACAGCAGCATGGCCGAGATCGGCAAGCCGAGACGGAAGATCGCGGCGAGGCGCCGCCAATCGGCGCGCCAGAAGCGGCCGAGCACGTGGTAGCGCCGGAACGGGCGCAGCCACAACACGACCGCGAGTTGCGCCGCCAGCATCGCGAATTGCACCGCGGTCGTGGCGAGACCCGCGCCGGCCATGCCCATCGCCGGCAGGCCGAACTTGCCGAACACGAAAATCCACACCAGCAGCGCATTGAGCGGAATGCCGGCGAGCATGATCCACATCGCCGAGCGTGGCCGGTTGAGGGCCGAGATGAAATTGCGCAGCACGATGAGCCACAGCGCCGGCACGGTGCACCACAGCAGCGTGTCGAGATATTGCCCGGCCATGACGGCGAGCTTCGGGTTTTGATCGAGCGCCACGAGAATCGGCACGCCATAGGCCTGCGCGGTGCTGAACGGCACGCCGACGATGAGCGCGGCCCACAATCCTTGGCGGATGACGCGGCGCAGCCCGCGCGGATCGCGCGCGCCGAACGCCTGGGCGGCGAGCGGCGCCGTCGCGGTCACGATGCCCATGCCGCAAATGAAAACGACGAAATAGAAATTCATGCCGAGCGAGGCCGCCGCCACGGCGTCCTCGCCGAGCCGGCCGAGCATCAGCACGTCGGTCGTCAGCATCGCGATCTGGCCGAGCTGGGTCAGCGCCATCGGCAGCGCGAGCCTCGCGGTCGCGACGATTTCGGCGCGCCACGGCGCCGCGCGGTGCGGCACGGCTGGGTTCCGCCTTAGAACCGGCCGGCGTTGTAATCGTGGAACGCCTGGCGGATTTCCTGCGGCGTGTTCATGACGAAGGGGCCGTAGCGCGCAATCGGCTCCTTGAGCGGCCGGCCGGCCACGAGCAGGACGCGCGCAGTTGCGCCGATGCCGGCGAGCTCGACGACGTCGCCGTTGCCGAGCACGGCGATGGTGCCGCGCGGCAAACCCGTGGCGCCGGCGCGCGCCTCGCCCTCGAACACATAGGCGAAAGCCGCGTGGCCCTTAGGCAAGGCGTGGCGGAACACGGCATCGCGCGCCAGTTCGACATCGAGATAGACCGGCTCGGTCGCGACCGCCTTGACCGGGCCCTCCACCGCGCCGACGCGCCCGGCGATGACGCGCACCTTGACGCCCGCCGCCGGCTCGACCGTGGGGATCGCCTCGGGCTCGATGTCCTGGTAGCGCGGCGCCGTCATCTTGTCTTTGGCCGGCAGATTGACCCAGAGCTGGAAGCCCCACATCAAGCCGTTTTCCTGCTCGGGCATTTCGGAATGCACGATACCGCGCCCGGCCGTCATCCATTGCACGCTGCCCGGACGCAGCAGGCCGACATTGCCCTTGTTGTCGCCATGGCGCATGCGCCCGGCCAAGCATATAAGTGACGGTTTCGAAGCCGCGATGCGGATGATCGGGGAAGCCGGCGAGATAATCGGCCGCGTCGTCGGAGCGGAATTCGTCGAGCATGAGGAAAGGATCGACGTGGTCGAGCGCGGGCTGGCCGATCAGGCGCGAGAGCTTGACCCCGGCGCCGTCCGAGGCCGGCATGCCGCGCGCGGTCTTTAGCACCGGGCGGATGGCGGGTGGCGGCATTTCATTGGGCATCGGGCGCTCCGAGGTTACCGAAACATGAAACGGATGAGGGCGGGATTTACCTCGATTTAAGGCGGTTCCACGCAAATATCCAGCATACCGCAAGCGAGCAATGCGATGCCCCGAGCGCCGGCCAAACAAATCACCATCACGAACACGGAAGCCTTCGACCGCTACCGCAAGATCGTCGAAGGCGATCAGCGAAACCGCATGGCGGTCGACTTCAACGGCGACGAGACGATGGTTTCGATGCTCGTCGTCGGCGCCTGGGGCGGGCGCTATTCGCGCCGCCGCCGTGTGCTCGAAGGCGAGCCCGGCTGGGCCGATCCGCTGCAGGACGGGATCGCCGCGCGGTTGCTCATGGAGCGCAACCGCGGGCTCGATGGCGCCGTCAAGGCGCTGCCGGTTTGGAGCGACATGACGCGATCGATCGTGACAATGAGCTTGCAGAACGGCTTCCAAATCGCGCTCGCCGACGCCGACGCCCACGCACACGGGCCGTCGCTGCGCAAATTGTGGGCCGAAGCGAAACAGCGCCGGGCCTCGGACGCCGAGGCCTGGGCGCATGTCTTGGCCTGGGCGACGCGGCTGCCGCCCGCCTTCGCCGAAGATGGCGAGCGCCGCCGGCGCAAGACGCCGCCTTTGGGCGCCGAGCAAGCGCGGCTCGAACAAGCGGTGACATGGTCCGAAACCGGCGACTTGGACCTGCCCTGGCAGGCCGAATTCGCGGGCTCGCAATGGCATGTCCGCCTCAACGATTTTCCCGACGCGGTCATGTACACGCTGATCCGCGACGGCAAGGCGATCGGCGATTTTCACGATTGGCCGGCGTGCTGGGCGCGCGCGGGGCAACCGGTCGAGGCGCCGGCGGCAGCGGCGGTTGCGCCGGCGCCCGCCATCGCCGGCGACGCGGCGGCGCGCTGGCCGGAGCGCTACGCGCAAGGCGAGAGCGAAGCGGTGTGGGCGGAGATGGTCTCGCTCGGCGACGATGTGCGCGGCAAGGCAACGCTCAAGCCGGCGCGCGCCGTGGCGACGGAAACCATGCGGCGGGCGCGGCGCAATATCGAGCTGCTGGTGCCGCGCCTCGTCTCGATCGGCTATCGCTTTTTTGAGCCGGCGGCGGGCCCCGGCCTGGCGGGAGCGGCCATGGCGATCGGCGGGCCGCAGGGCGGGGTGATGAACCTCGGCGACGCGCTGCGCGGGCTTTCCGCGCGCGACATCGGCGCGCTGCCGCCGCAGGTCCGCAACACCTTCGCCGGTCTGCCGGGCAAGCTCGCGGCGATGATCGAAACGCTCGGCCAGCATAACCGCGCCAGCCCGCAAGCGGCGCAAGCGGCGCAAGCGAGCGCGTTCGTGCCGGCGCCGCCCGACGCAGCCGCCGAACTTGCCCGGCTCGCGCGCGGCGGCCTCGTGCTGCCGCTTTCGCTCGCCGCCTGGATGACCGAGGTCGGGCGCGTCGATCTCGCCGGCGCCCATTCCGCGCTTTGCTTCACCGAAGAAGCAGCGGCGCGCGGCATCTATGCCGATCCGCTCTCGATTATCCCGATGGCCGACGACGTTGGGGAAGAGGCGGGGGATTGGGAAAAGGGCGACGACGCGTTCGAACTTTTCATCGGCTTCACCGCCGCCGACAAGGCCATCCTCGGCGCGACCGACGAGCAGATCGACGGCGGCTACACGATCGCGATCCCGAGCCGCGCCGCCGACGCCGCGCTCGAAGGCAGCGCGGGCGATCAGGCCTTCGTCGCGTATCTGCGCCGCGCATTCCGCTACGGCGGATTTCCCGGCTGGGCCGATCAAGCGAAGCGCCCCGAGAAGGAACTGCGCTTGCTCATCGAGAGTTCGGCGCCGATCTGATACCAGCCGACGGAAATATTGACTCGTCATTCCGACCGGAGCGCCGAAGGCGCGGAGTGGAGGAACCTCGGGCGGACTAGCAACAATGTGCCTTGCAATCCGACGCTCGTCCGCACGAGGTCCCTCGACGCCCGCCGCCTTCGGCGGCGGCACGCTCGGGATGACGATGATTATTTCGGTCTCCTGGTATGAGACGCGAGCGGGCGACAAATCGTCATTCCCGCGTCGACCTCGATGGGGGCCAGGACGCCGTGCCTTTGCCCCGCTATCCCCGCCTTGCCCGGCCGCGCTTCGGCTTCGGATCGCGGGCTTGGTCGAGAAAGGCGCGGACGCGTTGCAGGAAGGGCAGGGCGGCCTCGACCTCCGCGTCGCTGAAACGCGCGGCGAATTCGGCGAAAGCGGGCGCGGCGGCGGCGATGCAGGCATCGCGGGCGCGGCGGCCCCTGTCGGCGAGCAGCACGCGCTTGCCGCGGCCGTCGGCGCTGTCGGGCACCAGGCGCACCAAGCCGCGCGCATCGAGACGCTGCAGCGTATTGGTCATGGCGCCCTTGGTCACTTGAAAGGCGCGGGCGAGTGCCAGCGGGCTCTTGCCGTCGCCGAGCCGCGTCAAATTGTTGAGCACGCTGAAATGCGCCAGCTTCAAGCCGTCGGGCATGGCGCGTTCGAAGCGATTGCGCGAAAGCTGCGCGACGATGCCGATTTCGTTGAAGAGCGCGAAAGCCGGCGGGTCGGCCGTGCGCGGCGGCTCCGGCGCTCTGCTTCCGGTCGTGCTTTTCAAACGCGCTTGATCCTGGTTTCGACCGGCCAGCGGGCGGCCGCCGGAACCGTTTGGCCATAGCCCAGGCGGCCGAGCATCTGCAAGCGCCAGCCGGCGCCGCCCGCGCGGAAACAGTCGATGCGCCTCGTCGAACAGCGCTTTCATTTCGGCGAATTCCTGCAAGGCCTGGCTCAACGGGTGAAACGCCACGCCCAGTTGCGTCGCCTTGAGATTGAGCCGCAGCCAATCGCGGCCGACGGCGAGCTGATCGCGGCGCCCGTTGTCCGGCGTCGCGATCCAAACATAGGCCATCGCGCTCGCCATCACCGGCCGGAAGCGCGCCAGCATTTCGCGGTGCGCGGTCGAAGCCGGATCGACGATCGTTTCTCGCGTGAACACGCCGAGCAGGTTGAGCGCCTCGGGAAAGGCGCCGGCGATCGAGATGCCGTCGGGATCGGCCTCGATCTCGCCCTTGCCGATGCGCATGAGATCGACGCTTTCCTTGAACGCGCGCGGCACCGCGACCTCGCGGAGGAAGGCGCGCCAGGTCAGATCGCGGCCGGCGGCGAGCAAGGCCGGGTCGTTGCCGGCGCTCACCGCCCCAGTCGCCAGCGCCGCCGTCTTGAGATCGGCGAGCACGGACGCGGCCACCGGCCGTGCCGTGTCGAAGGGCGAGCGGTTCGAGCGGCGGGCACCGACCTGGGCAAAAAGCGGGTCGCGTTCGATCGCGGCGTCGCGCGTGAAACGGATGCGCGCGATCGGGCGCGCGTCGAGGCGCGGCGCCGGCTCGCCCTCGGGAAACGGATCGATTTCGGCGCGAAACCCGCCCTCGGCGGCGGCCATGCGCAGCAATTCAAGGAAGCAGCCCAAGCCGATGACGATCTGCCGGTCGAACGGATCGGTCTCGGGCAGGCGGCGCGCCGGATCGCAGCGCAAGACGATCTCGTCGGCGCCGGCAAGCTCGGCGATCCAGGGCTGCCGGTTGTGCGGATTGGGCGCCAGCACGGCATAGGAGAGCGCGCGCAGGCGCGGCTCGGCATAGGCCGGCGCGCCGGCCCGGTCCCACGGCGCGCGCGCCATCGCGGGATCGCGCGTCGCGACGAAGGCGCCGGCGCCGCCCGCGGCGGTTGCGAGCACGGCGCCGGAACCGAGCAGCAGCGCGCGGCGGGTCGAGGGCATGGCGATCTCCGATATAGTCGATCGTTGAACTATATAGTTTGACGATGAACTATTGTCAAGCGGCGCCCGCCGCTGACAGTCCGCCGGCCGGGTGCTAGGGTCGGCGACCGATCGGAAAGGGCGCGCCATGAACGTGTTTCTCACTGGGGCCACGGGCTATATCGGCTTCGCCGTGGCGCAGCGGCTCGCAGCCGGCGGCCATCGGGTGCGGGCGCTGTCGCGCGCCGCCGCGGGCGATGCGCGCCTCGCCGCGATCGGCGCCGAGCCGGTGCGCGGCAACCTGCACGATGCGGATTTCGTCGCGCGCAGCTGCCGTGCTGCCGACGCCGTCATCCACACGGCCTTCGAACACCACCTCGATCGCGCCGCCGCCATCGACTTCGACGGCCGGCTGCACGAAGCCTTCGTCGCCGCGCTGCGCGACAGCGGCAAGGTCCTGATCGTCACCAGCTCGAGCGGCATCTTCGGCGACACCGGCGCGCGCGCGGCGCTCGAAAGCGACGTGGCGCCCGGCACGGGCCGGGCGCAAGTGGAGCGTATCGTTCTGGCGGCGCCGCGCGACCTGCGCGCGATCGTGATCCGGCCGCCGGTGATCGTCTACGGCCGCGGCGGCAGCGTCTTCGTGCCGATGATGATCGGCGCGGCGCGGCGCGACCGCGTTTCCTATTGCGTCGGCGCCGGCGACAACCGGCTGACGACGGTCCATGTCGAACCGCTCGCCGATTTGTACGCGCTCGCCCTGGCGAAGGGCATGGCGGGCAGCGCCTATCACGCCGCCGGTCCGGCCGTGACGCAAGCGGCGCTGGCCGGCGCCGTGGCGCGGCTGACGCGCACGCCGATCAAGACGATCGGCGCCGACGAAGCCGCGAAAGTGTGGCACCCGGTTTGGGCGCGCATGCTGGCATGCACCAATCTCATCGACGGCGCGCGCGCACAAGGCGACCTGGGCTGGTCGGCCGCCGGCTTTCCCGCCGTGACCGAGGATATCGTGGGCGGCTCCTATGCGGCGAATTGACAAGCCGGCGGCGCTGGGCTTGGCTTTGCCGGCATGGTCGAGGGTCTGGCGATGAGCGATGACGGCAAATCTCCATCCGCCGACGCGGCGGATCGGCCCGATCCGGCGGATCGGCTCAAGGCATTGCAGGCGCGCTGGGCCGCACTGGCGGCGCGCGGGCAGAAAGTGCTCGAAGCGGCGTCGCGGCGCGACGGACCTGACGATGGCTTCCAGGTGCCCGATCCCGCCGCCGTCATGCGCGCCTTCGGCGCCTGGTGGGGCAAGGCGCTGGCCGATCCCAAGCCGCTGTTCGAGGCGCAGCAGAATTTCTGGCAGGATTATTTTGCCCTGGCGCAGCGGATGATGAAGACAAAGCCGGGCGAAAAACCGGAGCCGGTTGCGGCGCCGGCGGCGGGCGACAGGCGCTTCGCCGATCCGGCGTGGAGCGAGCAGCCGGGTTTCGATTTCATCCGCCAGGCCTATCTGCTCTACGCCAAGCAGGTGCGCGAAGCCGTGGCCAAGGTCGATGGCCTCGATGCGCACACCAGGCACCAGACCGCGTTCTATACCGACCAGGTGCTGAACGCCCTGGCGCCGACCAATTTCGCCGCGACCAATCCCAAAGTGCTGAAAGCCACGCTCGACAGCGGCGGCGAAAATCTGCTCAACGGCCTCGACAACATGCTGGCGGATCTGGAGCGCGGCGGCGGCAAGCTCGATATCGCCATGGTCGATACCGGCGCCTTCGAGTTCGGCCGCAACATCGCGACGACGCCGGGCAAGGTCGTGTACCAGAACGACCTGCTGCAGCTCATCCAATACGCGCCCGCCACCGCCACGGTGAAGCGCCGGCCGCTGCTCATCGTGCCGCCCTGGATCAACAAATTCTACATTCTCGATCTCGCGCCCAAGAATTCGTTCATCAAATGGGCGGTCGGCCAGGGCTTGACGGTCTTCGTCGTCTCCTGGGTCAATCCCGGCACCGAGCTCGCGCATAAGGGCTTCGACGATTATCTCCTCGAAGGCCCGATGGCGTGTCTCGACGCGATCGAGCAGGCCACCGGCGAGAAGGAAATCAACATCGTCGGCTATTGCATCGGCGGCACGCTCACCGCCGCGGCGCTTGCGCGCATGGCGACGAAGCGCGACACGCGCATCAAGTCCGCGACCTTCCTCACGACGATGGTCGATTTCGCCGAGGCCGGCGATCTCGCCGTCTTCGTCGACGAGCCGCAGTTGAAAACGCTCGACGAGCACATGAAATCGAAGGGCTATCTCGAAGGACGCCACATGGCCGCGGCGTTCAACCTGATGCGCAGCAACGATCTGATCTGGTCGTTTTTCGTCAACAACTACCTGATGGGCCGCCAGCCCGCGCCCTTCGACCTGCTCTATTGGAACGCCGACGCGACCCGCATGCCGGCGAAGATGCACGAATTCTATCTGCGCGCCATGTATCTCGAAAACCGGCTGGTGCAGCCCGGCGGCGTCACGCTCGCGGGCACGCCGATCGATCTCAGCAAGGTCAAGCTGCCGGTCTATATCCTGTCGACGCGCGAGGATCACATCGCGCCGTGGAAATCGACCTACGCCGCGACGCAGCTCTATGCCGGCCCGGTCAAGTTCGTCCTCGCCGGCTCGGGCCACATCGCCGGCGTCGTCAACCCGCCGACCGCGAAAAAATACGGCCACTGGACCGGCAAGGACCTGCCCGCCGCGCCCGACGATTGGCTCGCCGCCGCGACGCAGCACGAAGGCTCGTGGTGGCCCGATTGGCGGAAATGGCTCGAAGCCCATGCCGGCGACGACGTCCCCGCGCGCACGCCCGGCGCCGGCAAATTGAAAGCGATCGAGGACGCGCCGGGCTCGTATGTCAGGGTGCGGGCGGCGGAGTAGGCGCGGGCGATCGAAAGCGTCAGCTTCGCTTTTGCGCGATGCCTTCCGCGAGGAGCGCCGTCGCCAAGGTATTGAGGCTGACCCCTTCGCGCTTCGCGCGCTCCGTCAAGCGTCGATGCAGGCTCCTGGGAACACGCTGCAACCATTTGCCGCTGTAATCGCCCGCGGCACCCGGCAGGGGCACGGCGCGGCCCAGCCGCTTGGCTTCCGCCATCCATTCGCGCGCGGCGGCGCGTGCGTCGCGAATCGCGGCTTCTTCCGTTTCGCCGTCGCCCGTGCAGCCCGGCAAGTCCGGCACCTCCGCCAGATAGCCGCCGCCTTCATCGGCGGCGAGCGGGCGAACCAAGACCGGATAGCGTTGCGCGCTGCCGAGTATCGTTGCGCTTCGCTTGGGACGCTGGGTGAGGCGTGCTTTCATCGTACTATTCTCGACTGCGCCAATCCCCCGATCAATGCTGTCGCCCCGGCCTCCGAGCCGGGGCCCAGGCCTTGCGAAAGGTGAGACCGCCCCAGCATCTCGCGCCGGCGGCTGGGCCCCGGGTCTTCGCCCGGGGCGACAGGATATCTTGAGTGGCGAGGGCGATCGGCGCGCAACCCGCCGCTTCGCTCGCCCGCAACCCGCGGTTGACCGCGCTCACCACCGCTTTCAGCGAGGCGGTGACGATGTTGGGATCGATGCCGACACCGAAGCGCGGTGTTGCGCGGCCGGTTTAGGCCAAATATCATTCCGCAATCTCGGGCAACCGAAAGGAATGGGGGATGCAGCGTCTAGCCGCTTTGCTCGTTCTCGGCGGAGCGCTGGCCGCCGCGCCGGCGTTCGCGCAAGAGAGGCTTGGCAATTCGCAGTGCGCGGTGGCGCCGCCGAAATTCGCGTTATCGTCGGCCAACCGCGTCGCGGGCAAGGCGCTCGATGGGCTGTTTCGCGGCAAGGCCGTCGAGGTGCTGCGCCCGCTCGATCCCAACGTCAACCCGCGCCTGCGCGCCTGGGAGAGATTCATGACCTGGACCTGGCGCGCCGACGGTTCGCTGCACATCCGCTGCGAATCGCGCTTTCTCGGCGGCGCCGGCAAGAGCGACTATGAGCGTTGCCGGAATTTCGGGCCCGGCGGTAAGGGCAGCGACGATGTCGGCGCCTGGCGTACCGACAAGGACCGCCTGTGCTTCCTGCGCTCGCGCAACAACCGGCAGGAGAACGACAATTGCCTGTTCATTCACGCGCAAGACGGCCGCTACTACGCCAAATACGACGGCGCGCGCCGCATGAGCTGCCTCGAAGGCGAGATCGTGTTCAAGTGAGTTAAGCGTGAGACAGGGCGGGTCATAAATTCGCCGATAATTTTATGACGCGTCATCCCGAGCGAGCCACCGCCGAAGGCGGTGGACGCCGAGGGACATCGGGCGAACTGGCGTCTTGCCGTCAAGCACGGTTTGGCTAGTCCAGTCGAGGTCCCGCGGATCGCTATGCGATCCGCCACTTCGCGCCTTCGGCGCTGCCCCGAGCGCGCGAGGCGGCGAGTCGAGGGGTCGGGATGACAAGTCGTTAAAAAAGTTCGCAGGTTCAAGACCCGCCCCTACAGCGCATCGAGCGCGGAACCCAGCCGATCGTAATCCTCCATCGTGTTGTAAATCTGCGCCGAGAGCCGGGCCCAGAAATTGCCGGCGAGCGCCAGGATCAGCACGTCGATACGCGCCTCGTCCCACAGGCGGCGGCGCAGCGCCACGGCGGCGGCCTGATCGCCGCGGAAGCGCGCCGGCAAGGCGACCATCGTCATCGAGCCGGCGAGCGCCGGCGGCATCCCGGTGTTCGTGCCCCAGCGCCGGACGAGGCGTTGCGCCGCGTCGCCGGCGAGCGCGCGGTTGTGCGCCATGATGCGCGCATCGCCGTAGCGGGCGCGGAAATCGAGCGCGGCGCCGAGCGACAGCGCGGGCGACAGGTCGCGCGTTCCGGTCCAATCGAACTCGGCGACGAAGCCCTCGCCATAGCCGTGCGAGATCATCGCCGGATGCAGCCCGTCCTGCGCCGGGCGGCGCGCCCACAGGAAGGCGCAGCCCTTGGCCGCGCACAGCCATTTGTGCCCATTGCCGGTATACCAATCGGCGCCGAGCGCCGGCAGATCGAGCGGCACCATGCCGGGCGCGTGCGCGCCATCGACAAGGACGCGCGCGCCGGCGGCGCGGCACGCGGCGATCAGCGCCGCCAGCGGCATCGCGACGGCGGTCGGCGAGGCGATGTGATCGAGCACGGCGAGCCGCGTTCGCGGCGACAGCGCGCGCGTCACCGCGCCGACGATCTCGGCCGGATCCTCGACCGGAAACGGCAGCGCGGCTTCGGCCACCTGGGCGCCGGCGCGCGCCGCCACGTGCCGCGCGATCTTGGCAACAGCGCCATAGGTTTGGCTGGTGACGAGAATCTCGTCGCCCGGTGCCAGCGTGAGCGAGCCGAGCACGGCCATGGCGCCCGTCGTCGCGTTGTCGACGAACACCACGTCTTCGCCCGCGGCACCGATATAGGCGGCGAGGCGCGCCGCCGCCGCGCGCAGCAGCGCCGGCCGGTCATGCATGAAGAAGGCGCCGATCTCGCGCTCCATGCGCGCGCGCCAGCGATCCTGCTCCGCCAGCACCACGCGCGGCGTGGCGCCGAAACTGCCGTGATTGAGATGCGCCGCCGCGAAATCGAGCGCGAATTCGTGGCGCACGGCGGCGCCGAAATCCGCGAATGTGCCGGCGGCGGCAAGGGTCGTTGGGGAAGCGTCGTTCATGCGGTGCGCATCCATGCGGAGCCTGGCGATCCTGGCGAAGAACGGCCGCGTCAACAAGGGTGGGACGCGCCGCCTCGAAGGGCGCACACTGTTCCCGAAGCGGCTGACAAACGGTAATTTGGTTCCCTTGGCACTGGGTCGGATAGCGATGGATTGGTGGGCGTTCGGACTTGCGGCCGGCCTTTGCCTGGTCATGATCTTGGCCGAGGGGGCGTTGGGCGGCAAAGAGCTGCCGCGTTGGCTGGCTTCGCTTAGGCAGCCCCGGCTTTATGCGCCGCTATGGCTGTGGATCGTCGCAGCGTTGGTCACCTACATCATCCAAGGCGTGATCGCGTATCGGCTATTGCTGCCCGCCGTGAGTTTCGTCGGAAGTTCGGCGCTGGTCTTGCTGATCGTGCTTATGGCCGCGAACATTGCGTACAACGTGATTCTGGATCGAAAGCGCAGCCCGCGCTTCGCCTATCTGGGCGTCCTGTGGTTCATGCCCGTGCTCGCCGCCTTGCAGGTCGCGCTCTATTTCGCCGACCAAACCGCCGCGGCGCTGAACTTGATTTATGTGGCGTGGGTCGTCGGATACGATATCCCGATCATGCGGGCACTATGGAAGCTGAACGCATGAGCGGCCATCGCCGCCGCCAAGCCGTGCTTCAAGCGCCGATCCGCAGGATCACCTTGCCGATCAGCGTGCCGCTGTCCTGCAGCTCGTGCGCGGCGGCGGCGTGCACCAGGGTCCAGCCGCGCGCCGTTGACCCGGTCTTGGGGCGCCGGCTACATTGCATCTTCGCCGGGAGGGGCACATGGGCTTCATTTCGCGCCTGTTCGGCCCGCGATCGCCGGCCGCGGCCATGCCCAAGGCTGTCAGCGCGGTGCTTGCCTGGAGCGGGAGCTACGAAATCAGGGTCGCCGGCGGATCGAAGCATCAGCGCGAACTGGCAGAGCTTTTCGAAAAGTTCACCAGCGGCCGCGCCGAGGCTTACTGCGTGGCCGGCCTTGTGCGCGAGCCCAACGGCGCCGTGCGCGTCCAAATCGACGAGCGGACCGTCGGCTATCTCGATCCGATCACGGCGGCGGAATATTGCCGCGGCATGCGGGCGATGGGAAAAAGCGACGAGATCGAAGGCGTCGGCATGGCTCAGATTGCGAATGACGGCTGGCATCCGGACGAGCGCTTCGTGGCGAACCTCGATCTAAAATGGCCGGTCGAAGAGCATCCGGCCTGATGTCGAAGCGGTCGTTGCCGGATTTGCAGCCGCAATTCATCCGCCGATCCTGAGGACGAGCTTGCCGATCAGCGTGCCGCTGTCCTGCATCTCGTGCGCGGCGGCGATCTCGTCGAGCGTCATGACCGCGCCGATATGCGGCTTGAGGGCCCCGCGGCCGAGCGCGGCGCCGATGTCGCTGAGCGCGTCGAGCTTGGCGCGCAGCGGCATGGCGGGAACGTAGATGAACTGGATCGCCGCCGCCTTGCGCAGCAGCGCGATCAGCGCGGCGTCGAGCGCGCTGTCCGCCTTGTCCTGCGCATAGATCGCGATCGAGCCGCCGGGCTTGAGCACTTTCACCGCGTCGGCGAAATTCCGCTCCGGCGAAACCTCGATCACGCGGTCGACGCCGGCGCCGCCGGTCAGCGCCAGCACGCGCTCGGCGACGGGTTCGCGTTTGCGGTCGATGACGTGATCGGCGCCGGCGGCCTTGGCCACCGCCGCCTGCTCCGGCCGGCTGACGCTGGCGACGATGGCGCTGGCGCCGCCCCAGCGCGCGAGTTGGATCGCGGCGCTGCCCACGGCGCCGGCGCCGCCGGGTACGAAAATCGTCTGCCCCGCGACCGGCCCGTCGCGGAACAGCGCCCAATGCGCGGTGAACGCGACGACGCCGAGCGTGGCGCCGGTTTCGAACGAGACATGATCGGGCAGCGGCACCGCGTTCTCCGCCGCGATCGCCGTAAACTCCGCCGCCGTGCCGGTGCCGCGCGCCGAGGTGGCGTCGTACACCCAGACGCGCTGGCCGAGCCGCGCGGCGGGCACGCCGGCGCCGAGCTTGTCGATCACGCCGGCGCCGTCATGGTGCGGGATGACGCGCGGGAACGGCATCGCCATGCCGCCGAAGCCGCTGCGCCGCTTGTTGTCGGACGGATTGATGCCCGACGCATGCAGCCGCACGCGCACCTCGCCGTGCCCCGGAAGGGGATCGGGCAGCGTGCCGATTTTCAACACCTCGCGCGCCGCGCCGAGTTTTTCGTACCACGCCGCTTTCATGCCGAAGGCTCCGCCTTGCCGTCTTGAAAATCCGCGTGCGTCCGCGCCGCACACGTGGAAGAAACCGAATCGGCCGGCGCACGCGAACAGTAGGGCCGCCGAACGAGCCTCGCAAGTTGGCGGCGACAGCGGCGCGGCCGCGCCGCGCGGAGGCAGCGAGGGGTGCGGCCTTGAGTGCGCCGGGCCGAGATGCGATACTGGCAGGGGATCGACGCTGCGCACTTCGGAATGATTGCGGAGATGCGCCCTACGCTGGAGCAGCCACATGCACCGCCGACCGGGCTCGATTCCTATTTTGCCGTTCGCTGTCTTTGCCGTCCTCGCCGGCTTCGCCCCGGCGCTGGCCCAGCAGCAGCCCAATCCGCGCGAAGGTGAACGCTTAGCTCGGCAATGGTGCGCAAGCTGCCATCTCGTCGCGCGCGATCAAGCCGGGCCGGTGCCCGACTCCGCCCCTGCCTTCGGGTCGATCGCTGCGCGACCGCAGGCGACACAGGGCGCGCTGCGCGCCAGCATCCAGATGCCCTATGCGCGCATGCCGCAGATCGCTCTCTCTCGCGACGAGATCGAGCACATCATTGCGTACATCCTGAGCCTCAGGGCGCGGTGAAATCGACCGGCGCGAGAGCGAATCCACGGGCAACATCCCGTCATTCCCGCGGTTCGCAATAAACGCCAGCCAGGCAGGAGGCCAGGCGATCCAGCGATATTTCCGGCCGCCACTTAAATTCGGCCGCATTCCGCTCGCCAAGGCCGCATGTCGGCGACGCCGGCGCCGCCGGTCAGCGCCAGCACGCGCTCGGCGACGGGCTCGCGCTTGCGGTCGATGACATGATCGGCGCCGGCGGCCTGGCCACCGCCGCCTGCTCCGGCCGGCTGACGCTGACGACGATGGCGCTGGCGCCGCCCCAGCGCGCGAGCTGGATCGCGGCGCTGCCCACGGAGCCGGCGCCGCCCGGCACGAAGATCGTCTGCCCGGCGACCGGCCCGTCGCGGAACAGCGCCCAATGCGCGGTGAACGCGACGACGCCGAGCGTGGCGCCGGTTTCGAACGAGACATGATCGGGCAGCGGCACCGCGTTCTCCGCCGCGATCGCGGTGTATTCCGCCGCCGTGCCGGTGCCGCGCGCCGCGCCGAGTTTTTCGTACCACGCCGCTTTCGTGCCGATCGCCCCGAGGTTCCGGTTGGAATTATTTTGCGCGAACATTAGGGCGGGGGCGGGAGGCTCGCAAGTTACCGGCGGCGCCGTTCGGCCGGATGCGAGGGCGCGCGACTGGGTCGAATGTGTCAGAGTGCGTTCGTTGCCGGTCGGAGATAAAGGAGTTCTGCATGCTGCGTCCGCTGCGCGCCTGGCTCGGTTGGGACGAAGGCCGCTCGCATGGCCACGCGCACGGCAATGGCCACGCGCAGGAGGAGGGGAGGCGCGCACGGTCGCGCGCCCGGCCACGGGGTGGGCGGCCACAGCCACGGCGTCGTCGATCCGTCGATCGCGACGGCGGCGCGCGGCATCTGGGCGGTCAAGCGCTCCTTCGTAATCCTGGCGATCACGGCCGCGCTGCAACTGTCGATCGTGTTCGTGTCCGGCAGCGTCGCCCTGCTCGCCGACACGATCCACAATATCGGCGACGCGGCGACGGCTGTTCCGCTGTGGATCGCCTTCGCGCTGGCGCGCCGCGCGCCGTCGGCGCGGTTTCCCTACGGCCTCGGGCGGGTGGAGGATTTGGCCGGCGTCGCCGTCGTGCTGATTATCCTGCTGAGCGCCCTGGTCGCCGCCCACGAAGCGATCGAGCGCTTCATCCGCCCGCAGGAGGTGCGCCAGCTCGGCTGGCTCGCGGCCGCCGGCGTCGCGGGCTTCGCCGGCAACGAGATCGTCGCCGTGCTGCGCATCCGCGTCGGCCGCGAGATCGGCAGCGCCGCGCTGATCGCCGACGGCTATCACGCGCGCACGGACGGGCTGACGAGCCTCGCCGTCGTCGCCGGCGCGGGCGGCATCTGGCTTGGCTTTCCGCTCGCCGATCCGATCGTCGGCCTGCTCATCACGCTCGCGATCTTCGGCATCGTGTGGCAAACCGGCCGCGCCGTGTTCACGCGCATGCTCGACGGCGTCGAGCCCGGCCTGGTCGAGGATCTGCGCCACGCCGCCGCCCATGTCCCGGGCATCGAGGCGGTGATCGAAGCGCGCGCGCGTTGGATCGGCCACAAGCTGCATGCCGATCTCGTCATCGCCGTCGGCCCCGGTTTGTCGCTGGCGGCGGCGAACGCGATCGCGGCGGCGCTGCGCCGCGAGCTGCACGCGCATCTGCCGGCGCTCGCCGCGGCGCGCATCGGCTTCGGCGAAAGCGCCAGCGCAGCCGGGCCCAAGCGCGCGCCGCCGGACAGCGGCGGACTTTAGCCGCGCGTGCAGATATCGGCGATCACGCAGGCATAGGCCTTAGCGGCGCGAACCAGATCCTCGACCTTGCAGCGCTCATCGGGCCGGCTGAGATAGCGCCCGGTCGGGCCATAGACGATGCCGGGAATGCCGGCCGCCGCGAGCCACGAGGCGTCGGAGGCCGCGAATCTCAGCACCGGCGCCGGCTTGGGATCGGCGCCGTGAACCCGCCGGTGCGCGGCAATGACGCTGTGCGCAATCGGCAAATCGCGCGGCGCGTCGAACGGCAGCGGAAACGTATCCTGGGCGAATTCGATCTCATAGCGGAAATCCGGATCGCGCGCCGCGATCGTGTTCAGCAGGCGCGCCACATCCTCGCCGATCGTTTCCTTGCTCATGCCGGGGACGATGCGGACATCGATCGTCAGCGTGCAGCGATCCGGGAACAGGGCCGGGCGCGACGAATCGTGGCCGCGTCCGATGCCGCCGTGAATCGGCCCGATATTGATTTGCGGCAGGCCCTCGAAGCCCGCCGCCGGCTTGTGGCGCAGCCAGCCGCCGTGCTCGGGCGCCGCGATCGGCGCGTGGCTGCGGCCGAGCGCGGCAATGACCTCCGCCGCTTTTTCGACCGCGTTGACGCCCTTCATGCCCGGCGTGTCCACCGTCGCGAAATGCTTGGTGCGGCCCAGCACGTGGATAAAGAGCACGATCGACGCGGTGTGGCTGAACGCGATGTCGAGCTCGGTGGGCTCGCCGAGCACGAAATAATCGGTGCGCAGTCCGCTGTTGAGCGCGTGCTGCGTGCCCACGCCGCCGCGCAGCTCGCCGCATACCAGGGCGAGCACGACATCGCCCTTGAGCTCGATGCCGGCCCGGCGCACCGCGCTGGCCGCGGCGATGTAAGTCGCGTCGGCGGCCTTCATGTGCACGAAGCCGTAGAGCCAGCCGTCTTCGACGACGCCGCCGAACGGGTCCTTGGTCCAGCCGTCGGAAACCGGGTTGTGATCGATATGGCCGTTGAGCATCAGGCTCTTGCCGCCGCCGCTGCCCTTCATCCGGCCGATCGCGTTGCAGCTCGCGCCCATATTGGCCGAGGCCGGCACGGCTTGCAGCTCGGCATCAGGCCCGCCGCCCGCATCCGGTCGACGAAGAAGCGCGCCGCCGCCGCCTCGTCGCCCGACGGGCTGCGGATGCGCAAGGCCTGACGCGCCAATTCGACGACATCCTCCGCGTCGACCGCGTCGATGGCGGCTTGCTGCGCATCGTTCATCGCAATTCTCCCCTTGTCGAGCGAGGCTAACGCACCGGCCATGGAATATCGAGCCGCATGCCGGCGCGTCCGATCCAGGCCTTGCCGGCCGCGATCACGTCGCGCGTCACCTTCGCCTCGTCCACCGTCAGGATTTCGCGGTCGCGCATGACGATCTTGCCGTCGATGACGACGGTCTGCACATGCTGCCGTCGGCGGCATAGACCATGCTGCGCACCGGATCGAGATTGGGGTGCCAGCTAGGTCGCTCATGTCGACGACGACGAGATGGGCGCGCTTGCCGGCTTGGAGCGAGCCGATCTGGTCGTCCCACAGGCAGGCGCGCGCGCCGTCGATCGTCGCCATTTCGAGCGCCTTGTAGGCGCCCATGATGGTCGCGTCGGCGAATTGTCGCGATGCGCGCAGGCCGCGAGATACATGACGCGGATCATGTCGAGGAAGCGGCCCGCCGTCGCCGAATGGGTGCCGAGCGATATCGTCAAGCCGCGGTCGATCATCTGCTTCATCATGCGCTGGCCGACGACGCCTAGGCGCCGTGCATCGAGGCCGAGGGGCAATGCGCGATCTTCACGTCGTGCCGCTTCAGCCAATCGATTTCGCGTTCGTTCGGATAGCCCATGTGAACGAGATAGAGGTTCGGCCCGAACAGCCCGAGATCGTAGAAGCGTTCGAGCGAGCGCTTGCCGAAGCGTTCCTGAATACCCTCGTTCTCGCCGGCCACCGCCGCCGCGTGGGCATGAATGCCGACCTTGTATTTGTCGGCCAGCGCCTTGATCGCGCGGCACAGCTCGTCGCTGACGTTGAACACGTAGCGCAGGCTGAACCAGCAGCGCAGGCGGCCGTCGGCGGCGCCGTTCCATTTGTTCACCGCGGCCTCGCCCTCGCGTAGATTGGTGTCGAGGGTCTCGAACAGCGTTTCCGGCAGCGGCGTGCCCTGGTCGGCGATGTCGCGCGTCGAGCGGTTGAGGATGCCGCGAATGCCCACATCGGTCGCGGCCCGCGCCAGCGCGTCGGTGTGGTAGCCGCCCGGCTCGTTGAAGCAGGTCGTGCCCGATTTGATCATCTGCACGTAATTGCCGAGCGCGCCGGTGTAGGCTTCCTCGGCGCGGACATGGGTCTCGTAGGGATAAACTCGCTTGTAGAGCCAGGTCATGATATCGACGTCGTCGCCGATGCCTTTCGACAGGAATTGAAAGGCGTGATTGTGGCCGTCGATCAGGCCGGGCATGACGAGCTTGCCGCCGGCGTCGATCACCGTGTCGGCGCGGTGCTTCGCCAGCACGTCCGCGGTGCGGCCGACGGCGACGATGTCGCGTCCCTCCACGGCCACGGCGCCGTCGGAGAAAATCTGCCGCTTGCCGTCCATGGTGACGACATAGCCGTTGGCGACGATCAGGCTGGCCATGGCGATCCCCTCCGCATCGTTGCCGTTCAAGCGCCGACGCCGAGCAGGCCGCGCAAATGCTGGGCGTGTTCCTGGAAGCGCGGCAGCATGCGGGCGGCGGAATTGCGCGGCCGCGCCAAGTCGATGCGTAGATCCTCGACCACCTTCGCCGGACGCGCCGAGAGCACGATGACGCGATCCGACAGCAGCACGGCCTCGTCGATCGAGTGCGTGACGAAGACGACGGTCTTGTGCGTTTCGGCCCAGATGCGCAGCAGCTCGGACTGCATCACTTCGCGGGTCAGGGCGTCGAGCGCGCCGAAGGGCTCGTCCATCAGCAATAGGCCGGGATCGTGGATCAGCGCGCGGCAGATCGAAACCCGCTGCTGCATGCCGCCCGAAAGCTCGTTGGGCAGCTTGCGCTCGAAACCCTGCAGCCCGACCATGGCCAAAAGCGCGCGCGCCTTTTCGACATAGTCGCGGCGCGGCAGATCGAGCACCTCGATCGGCAGCAGCACGTTGTCGAGAATGCGCCGCCACGGCGGCAGCGCCGCGGTTTGGAACACCATGCCGGCGCCGAGTTGCGGGCCCGCGACCGGCTTGCCGGCCAGCCGCACTTCGCCGCCGGAATAGGGCACGACGCCGAGGATGATCTTGAGCAGCGTGCTCTTGCCGCAGCCCGAGGGGCCGACGATCGAAACGAACTCGCCCTTGCGCACCGCGAAATCGATGCCGTCGAGCGCGTTCAGCGCGCCGTCGCGCGTGTCGTAGATTTTTTTCAGGCCGATGAATTCCAGATGATGGCGCGGCGCCGTCGCCGGCGCGCGCTCGCTTTGGAGGTTCGGCTGGGAGCTCATGGGATGGCCCGGCGCCTTGCTTGCGAAGCTTCGTCTTGCATGTAAGACTGACAATCGACAAGGCGGCCGGCATCCGCAACAGTTTTTTGCAGGCGCGTCTCGCCGCCTGGGCGCGCGCAGTTTCCATGACTGAGGGGGACCGACATGACACGCAAGTTCGGACGCAGTTTGCTGCTGGCGACGGGCGCCACGCTGATTTGGGCGGCGGCGCTCGCCGCGCAAACCAAGGTCACGATGTATCTCGATTTTCTGGTCAACGGCTATCACTCGCCGTTCTACGTCGCGAAGGAGAAGGGCTGGTACAAGGAAGCGGGCCTCAACGTCACGATTTCGCCGGGCAAGGGCACGGCGGATTCGATCAAGACGGCGGGCACCGGAAACGCCGAGTTCGGCTTCCCCGATTTCGGCGCGCTGGCCAAGGCCGTGTCCGAGGGCGTGCCGCTGACCGCCGTCGCCGCCTTCGTCCACGACACGCCGTCGGGCATCATCAGTTTCGCCGACAAGCCGGTGAAGACGCCGAAGGATCTCGAGGGCAAAACCTTGGCGGTGGCCCCCTTCGGCGCCACAGCCATCATGCTGCCCGCTTTCGCCAAGCTGTCGAATGTCGACATGGGCAAGGTGAAAACCGTGACCTACAATTTCGGCGCCATGGTGCCGAGCTTCCTGACCGGCAAGGTCGATGCCACGATCGGCTATTATTTCGGCGAATATCTTGCGGCGCGCACCAAATCGAAAAACAAGCCCGTGGTCTGGCTGCATCTCGCCAGCTTCGGCATCAAGACCTACGCCAACGGCATCGCGGTGAACAACGATTTCCTGGGAAGAATCCGAAAGCGGTCGAAGCCTTCGTCAAAACGTCGCTGCGCGGCCTCGAATACGCCTACAAGAACGTCGACAAGTCCGCCGGCTACGCCGCCAAGCACACCGAAACGCCGAAGGCGCTGTTGAAAGAACAGCTCACCCTCGCGCTTGAGCTGATGGACACGGCCGAGGCGCGCCAGGCGGGCTACGGCGTCATGACCAAGGAAAAATGGAACACGACCCAGCGCCTGCAGGTCGAGTATGGCGGGCAGAAGGCAGCGGTCCCGGACGACAAGCTGTGGACCAACAAATTCATCAAATAGAAGGCGGGCGGGGCGCGCTCGCGGCCGCGATTTCGCGCGCGTTCACGCGCGCGCTCCGCGGCACCTAGCGCCCGATGCGGAAGGCTTTCGACCGCCTGCTGCCCGGGCTTTTTTTCGTCGGACTGCTGGCCGCATGGCAGCTCGCCTGCGACCTGTTCAAGGTGCAGGCTTTCCTGCTGCCCTCGCCGCTCGATATCGTCGGCAAAATCGCGGAAATTCCCGACCGCCTGCTGCTGCATACGCTCGCGACCTTGCGCGAGGTCGTGATCGGCTTTGCCGCCGCCACCGCGGGCGGAATACCTCCTCGCCGCCACCGCGCATTCGCGCGTCCTGTCGCGCACCGTGCTACCGCTCCTGGTCATGTCGCAAACCGTGCCGACCATCGCGATCGCGCCGATCCTGGTGATCTGGTTCGGCCCGGGCGAGGCGGCGCGCCTGATCGTGGTTTTTATGATCGCGTTTTTCCCCATCGTCGTGAACACGACGGCCGGGCTGCTGCGCGTCAACGAGGAGTTGATCGATCTGGTGCGCGGCCTCAACGCCTCGCGCTGGAAGATTTTCACCAAGATCCGCCTGCCCAACGCGCTGCCGCATATTTTCACCGGCATGCGCATTTCCATCGCGCTCTCGGTGATCGGCTCGGTCGTCGGCGAGTTCGTCGCCGCGACCGAGGGCCTGGGCTACCTGATCTTCTCGGCCAACACCAATCTCGACACCAAGCTGGCGTTCGCCGCCGTCGTCCTGCTGGCGGCGATGGGCATCGTGCTGTTCCAGATCGTGCGCCTGGCGCAGCGGCTCCTGGTGCCGCGGCGAAGGATTCGCGCGTCACCGGCGCGTGACGCCGTGGCCGCGCTCCGTCTCTCTATTGTCAGCGACGATTACGACCGCATTCAGGCGTTGAAGGAACGGCGCCGTCGCCATCGCGGGCGCCGGCGCGCTCGACTACGTCACCCTCGATCCCGGCTCGACCTTCCAGCGCCTGTTCCGCAACCACGAATTCGACATCGCCGAAATGTCGTTCAGCACCTACATGCTGGCGCTGTCGCAGGGCGATTTTCCCTATCGCGCCATTCCGGTGTTTCTGTCGCGCGTCTTTCCGCACGGCTCGATCTATGCGCGGACCGATCGCGGCATTCGCGCGCCGGCCGATTTGCAGGGGGCGCCTGGTCGGCGTGCCGAGCTATCACTTCACGCGCGGCCTCGCGGTGCGCGGCATGCTGCAAGACGAATACGGCGTCGCACCCGGCGAAATAAAATGGCGTGCGGCGGCGTCGATAGACCGGAGGATTTGAGCTACGTCGCCAAGCCGAACCCGTCCGGCGTCGAGATCGAATACCTCGTCGCCGACCGGCATCTCGGCGCCGAGCTGGCGGCGGGCCGCATCGACGCCATCGTGTCCTATCGCGATCCGCAAGTGCTGTGGGACGGCACAACACATCGACCGCCTGTTCGGCGATTTCCGCGCCGCCGAGCAGGACTGGTACCGGCGCACGAAATGTTTCCCGCGATGCATCTGGTCGGCATCCGCGAGTTGCTGATCGAGCGCCACCCCTGGCTGCCGCTCGCCGCGTGCCGCGCCTTCGAGGCCGCCAAGGCGGCGTGCCTGCCGCGCCTGCTCCCCATGCGCTCAAGGTCACCTTGCCCTGGCTCGTCGCCCAGGCGCGCGCCACGATCGATCTCATGGGGCCGGACTATTGGCCTGACGGCATCGCCAAGAACCGGCACATGATCGAAACCCAGGCGCGCTGGTCGCTCGAGAAGGGCCTCGCCGCGCGATTGTTCACGCCGGCGGACTTGTTTGCCGAAAGCACGCTGGAGTGGACGCCGTGAAGCGGCGGCGCAGGGCCGCGGGGCGGTCGCCGCGCTCGCCGATCCGCCGGCGCGGCTGACTTACGATGTTCACGCGAGGACTCTGATAGGCTGCAAAATGGCTGTGTATCGCGGTCGAATACTCGGACAATGACGCGTTGGTCGTCACAGCCTACCTGACCGACAAACCCTAGGACGGAGAAAACCTATGGCCGGCAAAATAATGCTGCGGTTCGACGCCGAAGCCGATTTCCTGGAAGTGCGTTTCTCCGACGATGCTGGCTTCGAAAAAGAAACCGCGCACGACGCCGTCATGGAACGTGTCGATGCCCAAGGAAACGTGATCGGCTTCAGCATTCTCGGTGTCAGC
>CAVWGP010000010.1:0-17560 GCA_963754645.1 uncultured Alphaproteobacteria bacterium
ATGAAATTTCATTCGACCGTAGCGGCGGACGAACTATTCTCTGTTCAGTTGTGACGGTCCCGCCTTGACAGAAATCGCATTACGTCACTGCATTCGATTCGATCTGCTCAGTCGGGCAATATCAGCCGTGGACGGCTGGGTGCCTTTTGAGTACTATCCAGGAGGACCCAAAAACCTACAAAACCCAAACCGACCACGCGCCGGGACTCCGAGTTAGCACCCGATGGCCCAAAAAGGCGAAGTCGTCCAGTACGAAGTCGAAGGTCCGATCGCGACGATCTGGCTCAACCGGCCGGAGGTGAAGAACTGCGTCAACCGGGACGCTGAACAAGCTCGGCGAAATGCGCCGCAAGGCCGAGGACGACGACGCGGCGCGCGGTGGTCATCCGCGGCCGCGGCAACACGTTCTGCGCCGGCGCGGACCTCAACATGCTCGACGCCGCAGCTTGCGACCACGACGACTCCATCGAGATCGCGCAGTCTCGGCGCAGACCTACGATCGCGCCTTCAACATCAAGAAGCCGACCATCGCCGCGGTCGAGGGCTATGCGGTCGCCGGCGGCTTCGAGCTGATGATCTCCTGCGATTTCGCGCTCGCCGCGACGACGCCAAGATCGGCGACTTCCACATCCGCCGCGCGCTGTTCGGCGGCGCCGGCCCGATCTACCGCCTGCCGCGCTACATCGGCCTGCGCAAGACCAAGGAGCTGATGCTCACCGGCAAGCTGCTCTCGGGCAAGGAGTGCGAGGAGTGGGGCCTGGCCAACGTTTCCGCCCCGCCGGAAGAGTTCGAGCGCTGATCGAGACTTCGGCGCGCCGATGATCGACAAGAGCGCGTTCTGCATGCGGATCACCAAGCTGGCGGTCAATCGCGGCCTGGACGCCGACACCGAGACGCTGATCGCGCTCGAGACGATGACATGCAACGTCGCGCACCATTCGGCCGACGCCAAGGAAGGCGTCGCCGCGTTTCTTGCCAAGCGCCCACCGAAATGGGCCGGCCGCTGATCCTAAGCTTGCGGCCCCGTTAATCGGGATAATCAGCTCGCGGCGGTTTCGGCGAGCCGGGCGATGTGATGTCGGCGGTCGCCGAAGCTCGAACGTAACGCCAGCAATCGCCGGTACCAATGGCTGACGATCAGCTCGTCGGTCATGCCGCTGCCGCCGTGAAGCTGGATCGCCTCGGCGCCGACCAGCTGGGCGGCGTCGCAGGCTCGCACCTTCGCCAACGACACGGCTCGGCGCCGTTCCGCCGCCGAGCCGCCGCACGCCAGCGCAGCGGCAAAGGCGAGCGACCGGGTCTCCTCGCAGGCGATCCACATATCGGCAATCCGGTGCTGAAGCGCCTGAAACGTACCGATCGGCGCGCCGAATTGGCGTCGCGTCCGAACATGCTCGACCGTCGCCTTGATGCAGGCGTCCATGATGCCGACCATCGCCGCGATTTCGGCCGCTTCGGCGCGGTCAGCGGCCGCGGCCAGGGCGTCTTGGGCAGGGTCCGCGTCGAACGCCGCTGCCGGCTCGACGACGCAGCCGGCAAGCTTCAGATCGCCGGCGGGCAGTCCGTCGATGCGCCCGCGTTGCACGACCGAGAGCCCCGGCCGGTCCCGCGCCACCGCGAACAAACGGATCTCGCCACCAGCGTCGCGGGCGCTGACAATGAAAACATCGGCGTCCTGCGCCGAAGGAATGAGGCACTTCGTTCCATCGAGTTTCCAATTTTCCGAGGGAAGACGCTGGGCCGCGGTTGCGACCCGATCGAGACTGTATCGCTGCTCGGCTTCCTGATGCGCCACGACGGCGATCGCTTCGCCGGCAGCGATCGCCGTCAGCAGGCGCTCCGCCTGTTCGTTTCGGGCGGCGGCGGCGATCAACGCGGCAGCATGAATGCCGCATTCCAGAACGGGCTCGTGCGGCAGCGCGGGCGCAAGGCGCTCAGCCGCCAGCATCGCTTCGACCGGGCCGCCCAATCCGCCGAGCGTCTCGGGAATGGCCAGCGCCAAGGCGCCAAGATCGGCGAGGCGCTTGAGGCGCGCGCGGTCGAAGCCATGGCGCGGTCGCGCCGGACCGAGGCCATATTCGCGGGCGGCGAAGCGCGCGATCTGGTCCGAAAATTGTTGCTGTTCGATGGTGAGCATGCCGGACATGGAAGGTTGCTCACAATCCGATCAATGTTTTCGCAATGATATTGCGCTGCACCTCGTTCGATCCGCCGTAGATCGTGGTGGCGCGCGCGCCGAGCAGCCGCGCGATCGAGCCATGGGCGTGAAGATCGAGATCGTCGTTGCCACCGATACGGAACGACGGCTCGTATTGCTGCCCAAGCGGGCCGAGCGTTTCGTAGGCGAATTCGGTCAGAGCCTGCTCCAGCTCCGAGCCGCGAATTTTCAGCATCCCGACGGCGGGCGGCGAAGGCGCGCCCGAGCCGGCCTCGCGGATGGTCCTTAGCGCCGTCCACTCGAGCGCCGCGAGGCGGACATCGAGTTCGGCAAGACGGCCGCGGAATGCGCCGTCTTTCATCAAGCCCGCGCCCCTCGCATCCATTTCGGCAATGCCGCGCCGAATGCCGCGCAGAATTCGTTTCTGCTTGCCGATTTCCGCGACCAGCAGCCGCTCGTTCCCGAGCAGGAACTTGGCGATCGTCCAGCCCGCGTTTTCCTCGCCGACCCGATCCGCAACCGGCACCCGCACATTGTCGAACACGACTTCGTTCAAGTGGTGCCGCCCTTCGAGCGTCACGATCGGCCGCACGGCAATGCCCGGCGCTTTCATGTCGATGAGCAAGAAGGATATGCCGGCTTGCGGGCGGCCGCCGTGGCCGGTTCGCACAAGGCAGAAAATGCGGTCCGCCCAATGCGCCATCGTCGTCCATATCTTGCGGCCGTTGACGATGTAGTGGTCGCCGTCGCGGTCCGCGCGCGTCTTGAGGGACGCAAGGTCGGAGCCGGCTTCTGGTTCCGAGTAGCCCTGGCACCAGAAGGTTTCAACGCTCGTGATGCCGGGCAAATATTTCCGCTTCTGTTCGTCCGTGCCGTAGGTGAAGATCACCGGGCCGACATAGTTGACGCCGAAGGGAAGCAGCCACGGCGCGCCGGCCAGCGCGCATTCTTCATCGAAGAGATAGGATTGCAGCGGAGTCCAGCCTCGCCCGCCGGTCGCCTCCGGCCAGGCGCCGCATAACAACCCGCCCTGCGCCAGGATGCGCTGCCACCGCACGAAGTCCTCGCGGTCGAGATCGACGCCCGCTTCGACGCGACGCGCCAGATCGGCCGGCAGGTTGGCGGCGCAGAAGGCGCGAATATTGCCTTGAAATCGCTCTTCCTCGTCGGTGAGGGGAAATCGCAATGCGCGCTCCTCAAGCATTGCCGAGACGCTAAATCAATAATGTTCGACCGTCGAGTTGGCCATTGTCGCGGTCCGCCGGATGCCGCGCCATCAAAAAGCCGACTCGACGGTCGATAATTATGCTGCTAAGGATTTTTCCGGTTGCGCGCCGTGCATGGCGGCGAACAAGAGCGGGAAATGGCATGCTCATCGATTTTTCCGAACGATCGAAGGACCTGCAACGCCGGCTCAAGGCTTTCATGGCGGCCCATGTCTATCCGAGCGAGCAAGTATACAAAGACCAGCACAAGGCGCTCGCCGACAAGTGGGATAGCCCGCCGATCGTCGAGGAATTGAAAGCGCGCGCGCGCCGCGAAGGCCTGTGGAACCTGTTCCTGCCGGAGAGCCACGACGGCGCGGGGCTGACCAACCTCGACTACGCACCGCTCTGCGAGATCATGGGGCGCTCCTATATCGGACCCGAAGTGTTCAACTGCTCGGCGCCCGATACCGGCAACATGGAGGTGCTGGAGCGTTACGGCACGCCGGAGCACAAAGATAAGTGGCTGAAGCCGCTGCTCGATGGCAAGATCCGTTCCGCTTTTTCCATGACCGAGCCCGACGTGGCGTCGTCCGATGCCACCAATATCCGCCTCAAGATCGAGCGCCAGGGCGACGAATATGTCCTCAACGGCCGCAAATGGTGGACCTCCGGCGCCGGCGACAATCGCTGCAAGATTTTCATCGTCATGGGTCTCTCGAAGCCGGACGAGGCACGCTATCGGCAGCATTCGATGATCCTTGTTCCCAAGGATGCGCCCGGCGTGAAGCTCATCCGCTCGCTCACCGTTTTCGGCTACGAGCACGCGCCCTGCGGCCATTTCGAGATCGAATACGACAATGTGCGGGTGCCGGCCTCGAACATGCTGCTGGGCGAAGGGCGGGGCTTCGAGATCGCGCAAGGTCGCCTCGGCCCCGGCCGCATCCATCACTGCATGCGCATGATCGGCGTGGCCGAGCGCGCGATCGAGGCCATGATCTCCCGCTCGAAGCGCCGCGTCGCCTTCGGCAAGCCCTTGGCGGATCAAGGCGTGGTGCGCGAAGCCATCGCCCTGTCGCGCTGCGAGATCGAACAGGCGCGCCTCCTCACTCTGCGCGCGGCGCATATGATGGACACCGTTGGGAACAAGGCCGCGCGCTCCGAGATCGCCATGATCAAGGTCGTCGCGCCGCGCATGGCCTTCAACGTGCTGGACCGCTCGATCCAAGTGCACGGCGCCGCCGGCGCATCGGTCGATTTCGGTCTCGCCGATGCATGGTCCTTCGCGCGCGCGGTGCGCTTTACCGACGGACCGGACGAAGTTCATCTTGCCGCCATCGCCAAGATGGAACTCGGCCGCGACCTTCCCGCCAAGCCCTGGTGATGGCGCTTTCTTGTCAGACTGCCCGGGCGGTTCGCGCGTGACGGTCGTGCCGGTGCCGCTGGGCTTCGACGAAGCACCTCTTGGCGCCTATCTTGCGCGCGAACTTCCCGAATTCGCCCCGCCCTTCCAGATCGAGCGCGTCGTCGGCGGACAGTCGAATCCGACTTTCGTGGTGGCGACGGAGAACCGCCGGTACATCCTGCGTAAAAAGCCGCCGGGAATTCTGCTGCCATCCGCGCATGCCGTGGAACGCGAATACCGCATCATGAAGGCGCTGCGGGCAACATCCGTGCCGGTGCCGAACGTGCGCGTTCTTTGCGAGGATTCGTCGGTCGTCGGCACGCCGTTTTACGTGATGGATTTTGTCGAGGGCCGGATATTCCGCGACAACCGGTTGCCCGGCATGACCAAGCCCGAGCGCATTGCGATCTACGACGCCATGGGCGACACATTGGCGGCGCTCCATAAGGTCGATTGGGCGGCGGCGGGATTGGCCGACTACGGCAAGCCGGCGAATTTCGTGCGCCGGCAAATCGCGCTGTGGACCCGCCAGTTCGAAGCGGCAAAGACCCACGATATCCCCGCCATGGACAGGCTCATGCAATGGCTGCCGGCGCATGCTCCGGAGGGCGACGAGACGACGATCGCGCATGGCGATTTCCGGCTGGAAAACATGATCTTCCATCCCGCCGAGCCGCGCCCCATTGGCGATCATCGACTGGGAGCTGTCGACACTCGGCCATCCGCTCTGCGATCTCGCCTACAATTGCATGACCTATCGTCTGCCGAACGACATGATCGGCTGCGGCGGGCTCGCCGATGTCGATATTGCCGCGCTCGGCCTGCCGGATGAGAACGCCTACATCGCGCGCTATTGCCGCCTCACCGGCCGCGACGGCATTCCGAATTGGCCTTTTTTCATGGCCTTCTCGATGTTCCGCAGCGCCGCCATCGTGCAGGGCATTTACGCGCGAGCGCTTCAAAACAACGCCGCGAACTCGAACGCGATCGAGATCGGTCTTTACGCGGCACCGGTCGCTGATATCGCCTGGCGTATTGCGGAGACCCTGCGATGAAAGGGCAAATCGCCGTCGTTACCGGCGCGGCAAGCGGCATCGGGCTCGGCATCGCCGAGGGCTTGGCGCGGCGCGGGGCGCGCATCGTGCTCGCGGACCTGAATGCGGCAGCGGCGGAGACCGCCGCCGCCGGCTTGCGCGACAGCGGGGCCGATGCCATGAGCGTCGGCGCGGATGTGGCGCGGGAGGACGACGTCGAGCGCCTCTTTTCGGCCGTTGCCGCCAAGTGGGGCGCGGCGGGAATACTCGTCAACAACGCCGGCATCGTCCGCATCGGTCCTTCGACCGACTTCGCCTTCGCGGAGTGGGAGAAGGTCGTTTCGATCAATCTCTCCGCCGTCTTCCTGTGCAGCCGGGTTGCGGCCCGGCAGATGATTCCCGCCGGCGGCGGGCGCATCGTCAACATCGCGTCGATTGCCGCGATCGCCAGCGCGCCGGGCTTCGCGGCTTATTCCGCGAGCAAGGGCGGGGTTTTGTCGCTGACGCGGGCGCTGGCGGTGGAGTGGGCGTCCCACAACATCCTCGTCAACTCGGTCAGCCCCGGCACGATCGACACGCCCCTGTCGCGTGCCGCCCGCGCGCGCGATCCCGCGGGCTTTGCCCGGCGCGACAAGCGCGTGCCGATCCGCCGGCAGGGCACGACGAGGGATGTGGCCGATGCCGTCGCCTGGCTTGCGGGCGAGGAATCGGGCTATGTCACCGGCCAGGATATTCGGATCGACGGCGGAATTTTCGCCCAGCATCCGGGCTACGTGCCCTGACGGGCAACGCGGCTCCTTTTTCTATCCCGACTTGCCGAACACGGGCCGCCGTCCCTCGGCGAAGGCCGCGACGGCCTCGGCGTGATCCGGCATGGCGGCGGACGCGATCTCGTAACCGATCGAGGCTTCGAGAATCGTATGGGCGAGCTGCTTCAAGCTGAGGTTGACCGAGAGCTTGCTCCAGCGGATCGCGTGTTGCGCGCCGCGTGCCAGCTTGTCCACGAGCTTCTTCACCTCGCCGTCCAACGCTTCGGCCGGCACCGCGCGGTTGATGAGGCCGATCGCGGCGGCCTGCGCCGCCGTCAGGAGATCGCCCGTCATCAGATATTCCTTGGCGCGAATATGGCCGATCAACTGCGGCCAGATCACGGCGCCGCCGTCGCCCGCCACCAGGCCGACGCGGACATGCGGGTCGCCGATCCGCGCCTGCTCGCTGGCGATGACCGTATCGCAGAACAGCGCGACCGTTGCGCCGAGGCCGATCGCATCGCCGTTGAGCCGGCAGATGACCGGTTTTTCGAGATCGAGCAAGCCGTAGATAATCCGCTTGCCCTCGACGTGGATACTCGCCATTCCGCCCGGCGCCGATTTGATCGATTTCATCCAACCGATGTCGCCGCCGGCGCAAAAGGCGCGGCCGGCGCCCGTCAGCACGACGATGTCCGTCTCGTGGTCGAGCGCGATGTCGTAAAAGATCCGCGCCAGCTCGTGGTGCATCTGCGCATTGACGGCATTGAGGCTCTCGGGGCGATTGAGCGCCACGGTGAGGATTCGCCCCTCCCGCTTTATGTCGAGTTGCCGATAGCCCGAATAGTCCATGCCGCCCCGCCTATTCCTGTTTCACGACGATGCTCAGAGCTCTTGATCGAATAGTTTCCGGCTTTCATCCGCGAGAAAGGCCGGGTCTTCGCGATAGCCGGCCTGCGCCGGCGCTCGGAACGATTGCAACAATCGCTTCATCCGCCGTTCGACTGCCTCGCGATATTCCGGGTGCGGTACGATGTAAAGGCGATTCGCCCGGATCGCCTCGACGACCATGACGCCGATCGGATCGGGCGCCATGCCGGACGGGCGCTGGGAGAGCTTGCCCTCATTGCCCGCGAGGCCGTAGCCCGCCGTGCCGCCGCCGGGCCGCAGCGCCATCGAGTTTTTCCGGAGCGGCGTTTCGACCAAGCCCGGACAGAGCACGGAAACTCCGATATCGTATGCCGCAAAATCGATGCGCATGACCTCGGAGAGACCCAGCACCGCGTATTTCGTCGCCACATAGGCGGGCTGCTTGGCGGTCGGCAGCAGGCCCATGATCGAGGCCGTGTTGACGATGTGGCCGGGAAGCCCGAGCTCGCGCATCCGCTTGGCGAAAATCTTCGAGCCCAGGAACACGCCGTTGAGATTGACCCCGACCGACCAGTTCCAGTGCTCGATCGGCATATCGGCGACATCGTTGGCGCCGGCGCCGACGCCGGCATTGTTGCACGCGATCTGGACCGGACCGAGCGCGCGCTCGATCCGGTCGCGCGCCGCTTCCAAGGCCGCGACGTCGGCAACGTCGATGACGATTTCTTCGACGCTCGCGCCATCGGCGCGCAACCGTCCGGCCGCCGCGCCGAGCCGTTCGCGGTCGATATCGCCGAGCGCGACCTTGGCGCCGGCCGCCGCCAGGGCCCGCGCGATGCTGAGGCCGATGCCCGACGCGCCGCCCGTTACGAATGCGACCTTGCCCGCGATGTCTTTCATCTCAATCCGGCCCCACGATTTCGAATGCCCGCATCAGAGTGCCCGCCCCGCCTTGTTGCCTTCGAAGATAGCGTGGCTGATCCGGCGCGGCGTCAGGCAATCGCCGATCATTGTCGCCGCGATGCCATCGATTCCCGCAAGCGGGTTGGGATTCACCGCGCGCCCGGTTTGCACCACCAGAAGGTCGCAGGGCACGGTTTCATCCGCGCCCGATGTCAGGTTGGTGAGCGTCGCCTCGGTCGCGCTCGACCGCTCGACGACCGTCAGGGGACGGTAGCTTGTTCCAGCACGGCCAAGCCGCCCAAGAAGCGGGCCGACGCTCTCGTGCGGAATGTTCGCGCCGATCATGGCCGAGGGCGTGGCAATCGTAACGCGCCAGCCGGCAACCGCGACTTTCTCCGCCACGCCGTAGCTGAACCAGAAGCCGCCGCCGTCGTCCGCGAAAATGGCGCGGCCGCCGCCGAACGGAGCCGGCGCGCCATTGGACAGGACATCAAACCAGGAGCGTGTCGCCGGACCGGCTGCATCGCTCGGCAGCGGCAACGCCATGGCACCGGTCGCCACGACGACGGCATCGAAGCCGGCGAGCGACTGTGCGTCGGACACGCGCGCATTCAACTCGATCCGCACGCCTTCGTGGCGCAATTCGCCGGCCAGATGGTTGATGATGCGCAGAAGCTGGCTTCGGTTCGGCAATGACGCGGCCAGCAGAAATTGCCCGCCGAGCCCATCCGAGGCCTCGAACAGCGTGACCTTATGCCCGCGAATCGCGGCGACGCGCGCCGCCTCCATGCCGCCCGGCCCGCCGCCGATCACGGCAACGCGCTTCGCAGCACCGCCTTTCGTCAATGGCGCGAAATCCGCCCGGGTCTCGCGCCCGGTCTCGGGCGATACCGCGCAATGCAGATGGGGCATGAAGGCGCGGCAATCTTGATTGAGCCCGACGCAGGGGCGAATCCGGCTCGCCTGCCCCGCCGCCGCCTTCTCGCCAAAGCCCGCATCGGCGATAAAGGCGCGCGCGGCGCCGATGAAATCGGCGACACCGTCGGCCAGCAATTGCTCGGCCTTCTCGGGCGATAGCGATCTTCTGGCCGAGGATTACCGGCAGCCCGCACTCGCGCCGCACGATGCCGGCCGCCGTCGCCGCGGGCGCCTCCGGCCAAGTCGCATCTTTCACATAAGCGCCGCGCATGCCGATGGTGATGTTGACATAGTCGATCGCCCCGGTTGCCGCGAGCGCCTGACAAATTGCAACAGTGTCGCGCACGCCGAGTCCGTCCGGAATTTCCTCGTCGGCCGAGAGGCGGACGCCGAGAACGAAGTCCTTGCCCGCGCGCACCCGCACGGCCTCGACGGTTTCGAGCAGGAAGCGCAGGCGCTTCTCCGGCGTGCCGCCCCAGCGGTCGCTTCGCTTGTTGACGGCGGCCGACAGGAATTGCGCGAATAGATAGCCGTGCGCCGCATGGAGCTCGACGCCGTCGCAGCCGGACTTGACGATGTTCTCGGCCGAGCGCGCGAAATCGCCGATAATCGTCCGGATTTCCCGGTCGCTGAGCTCATGCGGCGGATAGGGATCGCGCGGCGAGCGCACGGCCGAGGGTGCCGCCGGCGGGAATTCGGAATCCCCGCCCGTGAATTCGCGGCCGAGATGCAGGATCTGGCAGATCATCTTGGCGCCGTTGCGCTGTACGACCCGCGCGCGCTTGCCCAGCATTGCGCGGGTATTCTCGTCCCAAGCCTCGATCAGGTTGCGAACGCGCAGCGCCGAGGACGGCGAGGCGATGGCGGCGCCGGTGATCACCATCCCGACGCCGCCGCGCGTCCGCGCTTCGTAATAGGCGATGTCGTCGTCGGTGAGGTTCCCCTCCCGCACCATCGCCGTGCCATGCGGCAGGATTACGAGCCGCGACGGCGTCGCCAACCGGCCCTTGGCAAAGGGCGAAAATAGGCGGGAGAAATCGTTCATTGGCATGTTTCCGCCGGGCGCCCCGGCGCGCCGCCGGGCAGGCATGATCGGTTCGAGCCGCGCCGGAATTCTTTCAAAAAAACTATCGACCGTCTAGTCGGCTAAAAAATTTTCAGCTAATCTACTATCGGTAGCGTTAGCGGCTTGAAGCTCGGCAGCGCGCGGCGTTGCAAATCCGAGCAAGGGAGGACGACGATATGAAGAACTTCAGGAAAGACTTGAGCCGGCGAGATGCGATCCGCCTTGCCGGGGCGGCGGGAACTTATGCGGCCTTGGGCGGCACGAGCTTTGCGCAGTCTTCGGCCTGGAACCAGGTTGTCGAGGCGGCGAAGAAAGAGGGCAATGCCACGATCTATTCCGGCCAGGGCTTGGCGCAACTCAACGATCTCGCCGGGCGCGTGAAAAGAGATTTCGGCATCACGGTTCAGGTGGTGCGCGATCTCGATTCGGCGCTGACGACGAGAGTCAACGCGGAACGCGACTCCGGCCGTGCGATTTGCGATGTTTTCATCGATACCAACCCGGTCGCAATCAAGGCCCGCAGCCAGCAAGGCCATCTCGCCCAGCCAAGCGGCCCGGCCTTCGACGACGCAGTCTATAACCGCAAAGAGCGCGCGCCGGATTCCACCTATTTCGAGGTCAGCGCCGCCGTCCTGACATTCAGCTGGAACAAGGAATTGCTGCCGGGCGGGATGAAGGATTATCCGGACGTGCTCAATCCCTCGCTTTCGGGCAAGATCGGCATTCCGGCGACATTGGCGCCCGCCTATGTGGACTTCTATCTTTTTCTCGAGGAACAATACGGCAAGGATTTCCTGCCGAAGCTTGCCGCGCTCAAGCCACGCATCTACCCGGGCGCTCTGCCGATGGCGCAAGCGGTCGTGTCGGGCGAGGTCGGCGCCGCGCTGTCGACGCAGCCGTTGATCGACGAGATTCAGAAAGGCGCGCCGGTCGGTTGGGGCCTTGCGCCCAAGGCCTGGGGCTCGCGATTCTACGGGCAGATTCTCAAGAATGCGCCTAAACCAAATGCCGCGCAGGTGCTGGCGAACTACCTGGTGACCAAGTCCGGCCAGGAGGCGATCGCCCGGCTCGCGGCTTCGGCGCTGCCGAACACAACCGGCGCCGTTGCCTACACGGGAAATGTCCGCCATCTCGATATCTCGCGCCTGACCCCGGAGTTCCTCAACGATTACCGCGAACGCTGGAAGAAGTTGTTCCAGCCGGGTTAAGGCCCTCCCGGTCCACGTGAACCGAGAACTGGCTGCTGCTGACCCGGCAGCCGGCATTCGACAGCCTCAGCCGAGAGTCCAAGGTTCGATCGTCGCATCTCCATGTCGCAGATTCAGATCTCCGGACTTTCCAAGCGATTCGGGGGCCGCTCCGGCGTCATCGCGGCTGACAATCTGAACCTGACCGTCGAGAAGGGAGAATTTCTCGTCCTCCTGGGCCCGTCGGGCTGCGGCAAGACGACGACCTTGCGCTGCCTTGCCGGCCTCGAGACGCCGGACGAAGGCTCGATCAGTTTCGCCGGACGGCGCGTTTTCGACGCCGCCGCCGGCATCGACCTCGCGCCGGAGAAGCGCAATGTCGGCATGATCTTTCAATTTTATGCGCTCTGGCCGCATATGACCGTGCGGCAGAATATCGAATATCCATTGCGAGTGCGTCGGCTCAAGCAAGGCTTGAACGAGGACTGGGCGCTTGATACCGCGCGGCTCGTCGAATGCGAGGCGCTGCTCGACCGCTACCCGAGCCAGCTTTCAGGCGGCCAGCAGCAGCGCATCGCGGTCGCGCGCGGCCTGGTGGCGCGGCCCGATCTCGTCTTGTTCGACGAGCCGCTGAGCAATCTCGACGCGCGCCTGCGCGATCAGGTGCGCAGCCAAATTCACGAGCTTCATGGCCGGCTGAAGTTCACCGCGGTTTTCGTAACCCACGACCAAGCCGAGGCGCTCGCGCTTGGCGACCGCCTCGCGATCATGAACCGGGGCCGGATCGAGCAGCTCGACACCGCCCGCCGCGTCTTCGCCGAGCCGGCGACCGAATACGTCGCGAATTTCATCGGCATGAGCAACCGCTTCCTCTTCCGCATGGATGAGGGCCGATGGTCGTGCTCGGGGGCGGCGGCGTCCGGAATTCCGCCGCGCTGCCAGGCGCTCGGCCCGGAATTTGTCGCGCGCGTTCGTGAGCAGGATCTCCGTGTGCTTCCCGAGAAACAACCGGCACCCGAGGGCGCCATCGCGCTGTCGGCCACCGTTGTCGACGTGGCTTATGCGGGACGCCATCTCGACGTGTCGGTTGCCGTGGGATCCGAGCGCTTCTACGGCCAATGCCCGAGCGATCTTCCCGCCGCGCCCGAAGCCGGCCAGCGCGCAAACATCGTCTTCAAACCCGATGCGGCGGCCTTTTACGCCAGCGACGGCCGGCGAGCGGAAATTTCGAAGTGACGGCCGCCTGATAGAAACGATCGAAAAGCGAGAGTCCGATGGGAACGCGTCTTGAAGGCAAGAAGGGCTTGGTCACGGCGGGCGCTTCCGGCATGGGCCAGGCAGGGGCGATCCGCTTCGCGAAGGAGGGTGCCGCCGTCGCCGTGGTCGATCGCGACAAGGAAGCCACCGCGCGGACCGTCGAGACAATCGAGAAAAACGGCGGAACAGCCATCGCCCTGGTCGGCGACCTGACCGATGATTCCTTCGCGCGATCCTGCGTCGCACGCACCGCCGAGGCATTCGGCGCGGTGAACTTTGTCTGGAACCATTGCGGCCACCCGGGCCCGGCGGCGGTCGAGGATCTCGACATGGCCGCCTACGATCTCGCGATGGATCTCAATCTCCGCGTCGCCGTGGTCGTGACCGCGGCCGCGATCCCGCTGTTGCGCAAGGCCGGCGGCGGCAGCATCGTGTTCACGTCGTCGGGCGCCGGGTTGATCGCCTCGCCCTTCAGCCCGATCTACTCGGCGGGCAAATTCGGCGTGATCGGCCTCGCGCGCGCCTTGGCGAAACGCTACGGGCGCGAAAACATCCGATGCAACGTGATCGCCCCCGGCGCCGTCGACACACCGATGTTGCGCCATTTCCAGCAGCGGCCGGATGCGCCGAAAAGCAGTGCCAACGTCGAAGAAACGATCGCGCGCTTCGCGGCGATGAACCCCATGGGGCGCAACGGAAGACCGGAGGAGATCGCGAACGCCGCGCTGTTCCTGCTCTCGGACGAAGCCTCCTATGTCAACGGCGCCGTCCTTGCGGTCGATGGCGGAATGGTCGCCTGAGGCAGCCGCAACGCGCACCATCGCGTCTTGGCGCTTGGGTCAACGGTCGGTCCAGATCGGTGCGCGCTTTTCGCGGAATGCGGCGACGCCTTCGCGCGCATCGGAGGAGTTCATCGCGACATTTTCGGCCATGGTCCCGAGAACCGCGAGGGTGTTCGTGTCGCCATCGAGACCGCGGTTGAGCGCCATCTTGGTCATGCCGAGGCAGAACGCGCTCTTGTCGGCGAGCTCAGTGCAGAAGTCGCGCACGAGCGCGCCGAGGCGCGCTGCATCGGCCGCCGCATTGACGATGCCCCAACGCGCCGCCTCGGCGCCCGAGATTATTTTCCCGGTTAGCAGCAGCTCCTTTGCGCGCCTGAGCCCGACGAGGCGCGGCAGCCGATAGATCGGACCAGCGCCGCCGAACAAGGAGCGCCGGATGTGGAAGTCGCCGAGACGCGCATCGTCCGCCGCCAGCGCGAAATCGCACGAGATTGCAATCTCGAAACCGCCGGCGACCGCCCAACCTTCCACCGCCGCGACGGTCGGTTTTCCCATCTCGAACAAATCCGCGAAGATCGCCGCGACGCGCTGAACGAGTACGATCGAATTCAGCGAGGTGTCGAGCACCGGGCGCTCCATGTCGCCGAGATCGGCGCCGGTGCAGAAATCGCCGTTCGCGCCGCGCACGACGAGCACCCTTACGTCTCGGGCCGCGGCGGCTCGATCGATTGCCGCCGCGAATTCCTCGAGCATCGGCGGGTCCATGCCGTTTCGCGCCTCGCGCCGATCGAGCCAGAGCGTCAGCACGCCTCGCTCGAGTTCTTCGTGAACGTTGCGGCCTCTGTTCATCGAGTTGGCCGCCGGAAGAAAAACGGCACGGCGGCGGTCATAGCAGCGTCAATCCGCCGTCGATCACGATGGTCTGCCCGGTGATGTAGCTCGCCGCATCCGAAGCAAGAAAAGCGACGGCCCCGGCGATCTCCACGGGGTGCCCGAGACGGCCGGCGGGGATCGAGCGCTCGATGGCGGCAAGCCGGTCGTCAGGTACGGTGAGCGTCAAGCCGGAGGCGATGGAACCCGGAGCGACGGCGTTGACGCGCACGCCGCGATGCGCCCATTGCGCCGCGAGATCGCGCGTCAGGTGAATCAGCCCCGCCTTCGAGGTCGTGTACGGCACGATCTCGGCGACCGCGGGCGTGAACGACACCAATCCGCCGCTCGAAGCGACGTTGACGATCGCGCCTTTGCCGGCCGCGAGCATCGGGCGCGCCGCCTCGCGCGCGGCGACGAAGGCGCCCGTGAGATTGACGTTGAGAACCTTCGTCCAACCCGAAAGCGGCAGGGATTCGGGCGGCGACGACCAATGCGTGCCGGCGTTATAGACCATGATATCGAGCTTGCCGAATGCCTCGATCGCGGCCGATACGGCTGCCCGGATCTGGTCCTCCTTGGTAACATCGCAAGCGACTGCGCGGACCTCGGCTTTGAAAGTCGCGCCGATCTCCTCGGCCAAGACGCGGCAACGATCGAGCTTGCGGGCCGCGAGCACGATCCGGCAGCCGCGCGAGGCCAATCCCGCGGCCATGGCCGCGGCCAACTCGCCGTGGCCGCCGAACATCAGAACCGTTTGCCCGGTCAAATCGAAGAGCCGATCCAGGAATCCCGGAGCCAATGCCGGTTTGGCCGCTTTCATGCCGAACTTATTCCTCGCCTTGCCGCAACGCCGGAAATGCTAGCGGCGATATCATCGACCGTCCAGCCGGTCTAAATCGGTCGCCGGCGGCGAATCATCTGGGCGGCGGGGCGATGGCGGCGTCGCCGCCGTTGTCGCCGGCCGCGAGGGCGTCGCGCGCCAGGGCGGCAAGATCGGGCCGGCGCACCTTGAGTGAGACCGTGCGCGGAAATTCGCGCATCGTGACGACATATTCCGGCCAGAGATAGCGAGCCACGGAAAGCCGTTCCAGATGCGCCGTCAGCGAGGCCAGAGTCACGGTGCCATCCCGGCGCGGGATGACGCAGGCACAGCTCCTCTCGCCCAACCGCTCGTCAGGAATCGCGACCAGCGCAACGTCGCTCACATCGGGATGGCTGCGCAGCAAGGCTTCCACCTCGCCTGGGATGATGGTCACGCCGCCGCGCCGGATGATTTCTTTCGCCCGCGCCTGGAACGTCATGAAGCCGCGCGCGTCGATAATGGCGCGGTCGCCGGTGCGAAGAAAACCGTCCGGCCCGATCGCCTGGGCGGTGAGGTCGAGCGCATTGAAATAGCCGAGGCAGCGATTGGGGCCGCGCAAAAAAACGTCGCCGGTTGTGCCCTGCGCCGCGATCGCACCGTTTTCGTCGCGCAGCTCGATCTCGGTGCCGGCGATGGCGCGGCCATCGGTCGAAAGAATGGCGTCGAGCGGATCGTCGGCCTCGCAGGTCGTGTGGCCGATCGACTCCGACATGCCGTACATCGGCAGCGGCCGGGGGCAGAGGCGCGCCATCGTCTCGCGGCGTTGTTCCTCATTGAGTCCGGCAAGAATCGCGCGCCGCAAGGACGAACGATCGATTGCATCGAGCGCGGGCACGCGCAGCAAATCGACCACATGCGTCGACAACAACAAGGTGTATGTGATCCGCCGCCGCTGGATGATCTCGATCGCTTCGGCGCCGTTCCAATGCGGCATCAAAACCATGCTGGCACCGGACAGAATTGCGAGAAGGACGCTCAGAACGGTCGAGCCGACAAAGCCGAATTCCATGCCGACCAGGACCGTGTCGGCCGGTCCCAAGCCATGATGCCGGGCCACCGTCTCGGCCGAATAGCGCAGCGAATTCCCGGAATGCAGCACGCCTTTCGGGCTTCCGGTCGAACCGGAAGAGTAAAGCACGAAGGCCGGCTCGTCGGCGCCGAGCGGTTCGGCCGGCTGGGCGGCGCCAGCCTCGAGCCGGCGCGTGAAATCGCCGGGCGCGACCGTGAGCAGGTCCGGCAGCTCGGCCGCGACCGCGGCAAGTTTCCGCGCGCCGTGCTCGGCATCGAGCTCGATGAAACAACGTGCGCCCGCGCTCCGCGCGATGGCCGCGAGCTGCGTCGCCGAGAACAGGGGCGGCACCGGGATGCAGAGAAAGCCGCCGGCGAAGCACGCGAGCATCGCGATCACGGCCTCGCCGCGATTGCGCGACTGGATCATGATGGGCTCGCCACGGCGCGTGCCGATCGCGCGGAGTCCGGCGGACACCGTCAGAGTTCGGCGGAGCAGTTGCGCCCAATTGACATCGCCCGAACTCTTCATGGAGCGCGACTGCCGCGCCGCGGCTCCGCCCGATCCGTTCGATCGAATCCCATAGACTTTCGGGCCGCCAATGGCCCGCCGCGTACCAGCGTTCGCGCAACGCTGCTTCGCTCTCGGAGTATCCTTTCGGCATCGCCCCACCCGGCGTCGGATTCCGCTCCATCGAATATCCCGACTGACCGGTCGATTATTAGGTGCGACGGCGACTTGCGGTCAATGGGAAAGACGGAGGCGGTGCGGATGCACCGGTTTGCGGGGCCTCCAAGACCACCGTCGTCCGTATCGGCGAAGCTCTCCACGCAGCGCTCACCGCTCGGCAGACGCCCATCGGCGTGACCGTGCTTTGTCCCGGCACGTTGCATACGCGAATTCACGAAGCAGAGCTGTCTGTATCGAGAACCTTATCCGGTTTGACTGGCTGACGGAATTGGCTAGCGTCGACGGTGATGATCGCGCTGATCCGCCTGTTGCTGGCCGTTCTTACGGCGCCGTGGACGTTGAGGGCGCGGCTCGCGGCCGAAAACACGGCACTGCGGCATCAGCCGATCGTGCTCCGGCGAAAGCTGCCGGACCGCATCAAGCTATCAAACAGCGATCGTCTTTTTCTCGTTTGGCTTTGCCGGCTATTTCCCTCGACGCTGCGAGCCATTCTGCTCATCCGGCCTGACACGCTTCTCCGATGGCACCGGGAAGGATTTCGTCGCTATTGGAGATGGAAATCAGGGGCCCGTGGCGGCCGGCCCCCGGTCGA
>CAVWGP010000011.1:0-1622500 GCA_963754645.1 uncultured Alphaproteobacteria bacterium
TCGCCCGCAGCGTCGGCTGCACCGAGGGCTACGTCCGGCAGATCATCGATCTTGCATTCTTGGCACCCGACATCGTTACGGCGATCATGCGCGGAACTCACGCCCGCCAACTCACCGTCGATCGCCTCGTGCGCACCAAGCTGCCGCTCGCCTGGCGCGAGCAGCGCCGGCTATTCGGGCTGATCGGCGAACCCATCAATCAATAAAGCGTAGTGAAAACTGAGCCGCCGGAGCAGAACCGGCGGAATGCCGCGCGTTGCTCCGGAATTCGCGGCAAATCAGCGGTCTCCCGCTACGCTTTCGAGTCGAAATACGCCCGAAACAGCGGCAAAACGCCGACTCTCGCGGCCGCGCAGTTGAAAATTAGGACTGGCTGGCGGATGGGGTGGGATTCGAACCCACGATACGCTTTTGACGTATACACACTTTCCAGGCGTGCGCCTTCGACCGCTCGGCCACCCATCCGTAACGAAGAATTGACGCCGCCGTGTTTGGCACGAGCGGCGGCGACTTCATATAACAGGCGGGTCGGGCAGCGCCAATCCCCGCGCGGCGCACACTGCCGCCGAAGCGGGCCGCAGCGGCGGCCCGCCAATTCCGCAAACCGCAGCCGGTTCCCGAACTATGAAAGCAGCCTTGCCGTCGCCGCCCATCGCGCCCACACCGGCGCCCCCCGCGAAGGCCAGCCGCGGCCGCCTTCGCCGGGCGCTGCGCGTCGTCGCCTGGCTGCTGCTCGCGGCCGCGATCGCCGCACTGCTGCACGACATTGCGGCGGCGACGCGCACGGGCAGCTTCCGGCTCGCGCCGCTCGGCGAGATCTGGTTCAAAATTCACCGCGAAAGCTACCTGCTGCTCGGACCGGCGATCGAACGGCACATCTGGAAGGAGCTGTGGCAACATGTCGTTCAACCGGTCATGGAAATTCCCGCAACATTGGTCCTGGCCGCGATTTCGGCGCCATTCTTTCTCGCCACGATCCGCCGCAGGCCCCGCGCCAAATGAAAATTTACCTAATGAACCCCAGGGATATTAACCAGCTTCGTCAACACCCGCGAAAGGAGTAGTCGAATAATATAGGCCACGTTAATTCCCCACGCGCCTCGGAAACCATAAAGCGCGATTGAGATCGGGAGGCTTCGATGACGTTCCTGCGAATGTTCGGCATTTGCTGCATGATTCTTCACGGTGGCGGTGGTGACGCTCGACGCCGCCGGCACCGGTAAGGTTGCCGCCATGACGATCGGCGAGTTTCTATCGTCGCTGGATGTTGCCACCCTCGCCACCATTCAACGCAACTTTTCGGCGAGCGCCAACGCTACATTGCTGCTTGAATTCGTGCTTGGCCTGCCCGCGTCGCTGGTCTTCGTGTTCTTTGGGATCAGCTGCTTGTGGTACGCGCATCGGCGCGACACGGTGTCGGACGGCGTGCGCCAATTCGGCTATTAGCGGCAGCGCCTCGATCAGGTCGCCTGCGGCGGCTGGTGGCGGTGGAGTCGGGCTAGGCTGATTGCCGTCCATGGGCCCCATCATCGATCGTTAACCGAATTGCGTCATCCTGACGACGCACCGGCGCTCCGGTCGACGAGTTCTTGCAATGAATGTTTCCCATTCCGCGCCTGGCCCCGGCCGGCGTCTTGGCTGGGCCCTGCCGATGATGGCGGTCGCGGGATTCTGGGCCGCGTTCAATATTGCAATGCTCGTATCGGGCGCCAACCCGATCCAAAGCGGCGCCCTGATCGATACCGACAGCCACATGAAGCTGGTGCGGATCGAGCAGCTCTTGCGGACCGGCGCGTGGTTCGATGGCTCGATCGAGCGCAACAACGCGCCCTTCGGCGACGTGCTGCATTGGACCCGGCTGTTCGACTTGGTCGTCGTGGCTCTGGCCGCGCCGCTCTTCTTCATCGCCGATCTCAAGCGCGCGCTCTACCTCGCAGGGCTGGCGGTGTCGCCGCTGCTGCAGCTGGGGCTGGGCTTCGCCTTGCTCTGGATGCTGCGCCCTTTCGCGGCGCGCTACGGCAAACCGGCGATCGTTCTCGCCGTGCTCCTGACGCTATTTCAGGTCGGCATTACCGGCTATTCCCTGGCGGGCCGCGCCGATCACCACGTCATGCTGATGATCCTTTTCGCGCTCGCCTTCGGCGCCTTTGCGCGAATGTTGGCGCCCTCGGCTGAAGGCCGAAAACTCTGGGGGCCCGAAATCCTTGCCGGCCTGCTTTGCGCCTTGGGCCTATGGGCGAGCGTCGAGCTGTTGCCCGCGGCGGCGACGGGCGCAGCCGCCGGCGGCCTCATCTGGGTGCTGAACGGCGCCGAATTCGAATCGCGCAACCGCCGGTTTGCCTTGGCCTTTGTCGCCTTCTCGGCCGCGGCGCTGGCGATCGAACGGCCGCCCAGCCAATATTTCTCGGCCGAGTACGATCGGATATCGATCGCGCAACTCGCCGCCGCCGGCGCGGTTGCCACGACGTGGCTGCTGATCGCCGCGGCCCGGCGCTGGTTGCGATCGGGCGAAACGCGCCGGCAGCGGCTCGCCATCGCGATCGCCGCCGCCGCGATTTCAGGCGCGGCGCTCTTTGTGCTGTTCCCCACGCTTCTTGCCGGGCCCAGCGCCGCCTTCGACCCGGCTATCCGCGCCATCTGGCTCGATCAAGTCAGCGAAATGCAGCCGCTTTGGCCGAATACCCCGGCGCGCGCGGCCAAATTTTTCGCTCACTGCGGCACCGCGCTGATTGCCGCTCCGGTCATCGCCTATGGCCTGGTGCGGCGCGATCGTCGCGATGAATGGCGCATTTGGCTGTTGTTCGGCATCGGTCTCGTCACGGTCTTTCCAATCGCGCTCGCGCATGTCCGTTATTCGGCCTATTGCGAAATTCTCGCGGCGCCTGGACTCGTTTTGGTCGTCTACGGCGTTGTCGCGTGGTCGGAGCCCATGCGCGTGATGATTTTGCGCGTGCTAATCCGCGTCGGCGCGATCGGCGGCTTGTTCTTCGCGCCGATCGGCGCCGCCGCGGCGCTGCATCCGGCGCCGCCGCCAAACGGGCCGAAGACCGCGCTGTCCGCCCTCGAAGCCTGCAGCCTCCGGAAATTCATCCCGGCATTGACCGGTCCGGAAAGCCCGTGGCGCGACCGCTCGATGACGATCTTGACCCATATCGATGTCGGCCCGGAACTGCTTTACCGTACGCCGCACCGCATCGTTGGCTCGCCCTATCATCGCAACACGGCCGGCATCGTCGACACGATCGCGGCCTTTGGCGGTTCCGCCGATCGGGCGCTCGAGATCGTCCGCAAGCGCCGGATCGAGGCGATCCTTATTTGCCGCTCGGCTCCGGACATGTCGAAGCTTGTGATACCGGGCTCGGGAAGCCTGTTGGAGCGGTTGACCAAAAACGACCCGCCGGCCTGGCTCAAGCCGATGCCGCTGCCCAAGGACATGGACGCGCATTTTCAGCTGTTCGGTGTTGAATTGCCCTAAGCCGCGCCCGACGCAAGGAACTATCGAGACCGGTCGCGGCATTCCGCCATGATGGCCGATGCGCTAGGTTCGGATTCGACCCGTTTTAAAGCCAAATTAATTGTTGTCACGGCACCATGCGGCCCGAAACAACCCCGCCGCCATGACCGAACTCGATCCACGATTTCGCGTTGCGCCACGCGCCGATCTGCCGACCGACGTTGCCGCGCTTGGTGCGCGCGACGCGCGCATTGCCGTGCTGATCCCGTGCTACAATGAAGAGCGCACGGTCGCCAAGGTCGTCGCCGATTTTCGCTTGGCGCTGCCCGAGAGCGCCATCTACGTTTACGACAACAATTCGAGCGACCGCACGTCGGAACTTGCCCGCGGCGCCGGCGCGATCGTTTGCCGCGAGCCGCTGCAAGGCAAGGGCAATGTCGTGCGCCGCATGTTCGCCGACATCGACGCCGATATTTATGTCCTGGTCGACGGCGATGCCACCTACGACGCGCCGGCGGCGCCGAAGCTGGTCCAGCATCTTGTCGACAACCGCCTCGACATGGTCAACGGCTCTCGCGTCACCGAAAAGAAGGACGCCTACCGCTTCGGCCACCGTTTCGGCAATCGCCTGTTCAGCACCCTGATCGCCAAGCTGTTCGGCAACCGGTTCAGCGATATTCTCTCGGGCTATCGCGTGCTGTCGCGGCGTTTCGTCAAGTCGTTTCCCTCGCAGGTGCGCGGCTTCGATATCGAGACCGAGATGACGGTGCATGCGCTCGAAATGCGCATGCCGGTCGATGAGATCGCGACCGAATACAAGGAGCGGCCGGAGGGCTCGGAGAGCAAGCTCTCGACCTACCGCGACGGCTTCAAGATCATGTGGCGCATCTTCAACCTTATCCGCGAAGAGCGTCCGCTGACCTTCTTCGGCGGTATCGGCGTGGCGCTCGCGCTGCTCTCGATCGCGATCGCCTACCCGCTCTTTGTCACGTTCCTCGAAACCGGGCTCGTGCCGCGCATCCCGACCGGCATTCTCTGCGTCGGCCTCATGCTGTTGGCGAGCCTCAGCGTCACCTGCGGCCTGATCCTCGACACCGTGACGCGCGGCCGGCGCGAGATCAAGCGCATGTTCTACCTCGCGTTCCCGGCGCCGTCGGCGAGGTCGAACGAGCGCCCATGGTAGCAGCGGCGCCAAGCTCGACCCGGCTCCAATTCATCCGTTTTGCCGCGATCGGGACGCTTGGCTTTGCCGTTTCCACGGCCGTCGTCTATGGCTTGCGCGCGCTGCGGTGCGATCTCTACACCGCCTATGCGATCGCCTTTTTCGTCGCCGCGACGTCGACATGGTGGCTCAACCGGCGCTTCACCTTCGCGGACCGCGGCGGCTCCATCGTCTTGCAATGGGCCCGCTTCGTGGCGGCGAACGGGGTCGGCGGCGCCATCAACTACGCGACCTATGCCGGCCTGGTTTTCGCGTTTGACATCGTTCGCCTGCACCCGGTTCTCGGCACCGCCGCCGGCTCCATCGCGGGTCTTGCCGTGAATTTTCTCGCGTCGCGGCGTTATGTCTTTTCCGGCGCGCGCGTCGGCAGGTCCGCCGCGCCCGGCGTCAGCGGTCCTTGACCTTCAAGGCCTCGATGAAGGCGGATTGCGGAATTTCCACCTTGCCGAATTCGCGCAGGCGCTTCTTGCCCTCTTTCTGCTTGTCGAGCAGCTTGCGCTTGCGCGAGACGTCGCCGCCGTAGCATTTGGCGGTCACGTCCTTGCGCATCGCCGAGATGGTTTCGCGCGCGATGATCTTGCCGCCGATCGCGGCCTGGATCGGCACGGTGAAGAGCTGGCGCGGGATCAGGTCCTTCAAGCGCTCGCAGACGGCGCGGCCGCGGCTTTCGGCCGCCGTGCGCGTCACGATCATGGCCAGCGCATCGACCTGCTCGCCGTTGACGAGAATCTGCACCTTGACCAGATCGCCCTCGCGGTAATCCTCGATGTGATAGTCGAAGCTCGCATAGCCGCGCGAGATGCTCTTGAGCCGGTCGTAGAAATCGTAGACCACCTCGTTGAGCGGCAGGCGGTAAACGAGCATGGCGCGGCTGCCGACCCAGGAGAGACTGACCTGCTCGCCGCGCCGCTCGGTGCACAGGCCGATGACGGCGCCGAGATAGGCTTCGGGCACGAAGATCGTACCCTTGATCCAAGGCTCTTCCATCTTCGCGATGCGCGTTACGTCGGGCATGTCGACCGGATTGTAGAGCTCCAGCGCCTCGCCGTTGGTCAGGCTGAGCTTGTAGACAACCGAGGGCGCCGTGGTGATGAGATCGAGATTGAATTCGCGCGCCAGGCGTTCGCGGATGATTTCGAGATGCAGCAAGCCGAGAAAGCCGCAGCGGAAGCCGAAGCCGAGCGCGGTGGAATTTTCGGGCTCGTAGTGGAAGCTGGCGTCGTTGAGCGCCAGCTTCTGCAGCGACTCGCGCAGATGTTCGAATTCCGCCGAATCGACCGGGAAAAAGCCGCAGAACACCACCGGCAGAGACGGCTTGAAACCGGGCAGCGGCTCGGCGCGCCGGCGATCCTCGGTCAGCGTGTCGCCGATTTTGCAATCTTTCACCGCCTTGATGTTGGCGATCACGAAGCCGACTTCGCCCGGTCCCAATTCGTCGACCGCGACCCGCTTCGGCGTGAAGACGCCGACCTGCTCGACCTCGTAGGTGCCGTTCGACGCGAACATGCGGACCTTCAGGCCTTTTTTGATCCGGCCGTCGAACACGCGCACCAGAATGACGACGCCGACATAGGAATCGTACCAGCTATCGACGAGCAGCGCCTTGAGCGGCGCTTCTTCGTCGCCTTTGGGCGCGCGCGTGCGGCTCACGATCGCTTCGAGCACGCCCTCGATATTGACGCCGGTCTTGGCCGAGACCAGCACCGCGTCCGCGGCTTCGATGCCGATCACGTCCTCGATCTGCTGCTTGACGCGATCGGGTTCGGCGGCCGGCAGGTCGATCTTGTTGATGACCGGCACGATATCGAGATTGCCGTCGATCGCGAGATAGACATTGGCCAGCGTCTGCGCCTCGACGCCTTGCGACGCATCGACGACGAGCAGCGCGCCTTCGCAAGCGGCGAGCGAGCGGCTCACTTCGTAGGAGAAATCGACGTGGCCGGGCGTATCCATGAGGTTGAGCTCATAGGTTTCGCCGTTCTTCGCCTTGTAGTCGAGGCGCACGGTTTGCGCCTTGATCGTGATGCCGCGCTCGCGCTCGAGATCCATCGAATCGAGCACCTGCGAGCGCATTTCGCGCGCGGTCAAGCCGCCGCAATGCTCGATCAAGCGGTCGGCGAGCGTCGATTTGCCGTGATCGATGTGGGCGATGATCGAGAAATTGCGGATATGCGCGAGATCGGTCATGGGCCGGCGCGGTGGACCTTATCTATCGATGAAGCCAGGGGAATAGGCGCGTGCGTATAGCATCTGGGCCGGCCCGGCGCCAAGGGCAAGGTGCCGCGCTTGGGGGGCGGCCTTCCATCACGGCCGGCCGCTGGCTTAAGCTCGGCGGCATGCTCGCCGATCGGGAGAATGCCATGTTCCGCCGCCTCCGCGCCGCCAGCCTTGCTTTCGCCCTCGCAACCGGCGTTGCCGCCGCCCAAACCGCCGGTATCGCGACGTCGAGCCCGGGCTCGATCTATCATTCCTCGGGCGCCGCCATCGCCAAGATGGCGTCGGAGCGCGGCAAGATCGGCCTCGTCGTGCAGCCCTTCACCAGCCCCAATGTCTTCATGCCCGTGGTCGACAAGGGCGAGGTCGAGTTCGGCCTGGGCAATGTTTACGAGCTGCTGCTCGCCGTGCAGGGCAGCGAGCATTTCCAAGGCCGGCCGCACGGGAATCTGCGCGCGCTTTTCATCATGTATCCCTTGCGCATCGCGATCTTCGTCAAGAAAGATTCGGCCTATCGGACGATCGCCGACCTCAAGGGCGCGCGCATGTCCGACGGCTTCGCGAGCCAGGGCATCATGCTGCCGATCTACGACGCCGCCTATGCCACGGCCGGCTTGGCGCGCAAGGACATGGTTCCGGTGATGACGGCGAGCGTCGTCACTTCGGCCAATGATTTCATCGCCGGCAAGGTCGAAGGCTTCGCCTTTGCACTGGGCGCGGCCAAGGTGGCAGAGGCCAACGCTTCGGTCGGCGGCATTCGCGCGCTGCCGGTGCCGGACACGCCCGAGGCGCTCGCCGCCGTGCGTAAGCATCTGCCGCTCGCCTATATCCGCCGGGAGCAGCCGGGCGCCGGCAATCCGGGCTTCCTCGAAGCGATGCCGGCCATCGCCTACGACGCGCTGATGTTCGCCAACGCCAAGGCGAGCGACGATCTCGTCTACCGCATCGTCAAGGCCGCCTATGAGAATCCCGGCGATCTCGCCGCCAATTTCGCGCCCTTCGCGCTCTTCGCGCCGGCCGCGATGGCAAAAAAAATCGACCCGATCGACTATCATCCGGGCGCTATTCGATTCTATCAAGAGAAGGGCCTGTGGCCGCCGCGCTGACTTTCGGTCGGCGCCACCGCGTTCTCCGAACCCGCGACCTTTTCGTCCACCCCAACGGCAAGCCGCCTGGAGCCAGACCATGACGACGGTTATCGACGTTCACACCCATATGTTGAGCCGCGATTGGTTCGAGCTTTTGAAGCAGAAGGGCATGCCGCGTTTCGAGGTAAAGCCGTCGAAAGACTGGCCGGCGCCGCTCGGCATCCACGCCGACGGCGCGCCCTTCATGACGCCGCAGGAGGGCCATTTCGATTACGAAATGCGCATTAGGGCGATGAACGAGGCCAAGGTCGATATCGCCATCGTCAGCCTGACGGCGCCGAACTGCTACTGGGGCGATGCCGAGACCAGCCTCAAGGCGGCGCAGCTCGTCAACGACAGCATGGCCTCGGCCCAGCGCACCTGGCCCGACCGCATCCGCTGGTTGTGCTCGATCCCGTGGGAACACTCGGCGCTCGCCCTCAAGGAGCTCGAACGCTGCACGGCGGCGGGCGCCACCGGCGTCATGGTGCTCGCCAACGTCAACGGGCGGTCGCTGACCGAGCCCGATTTCGCGCCGATCTGGAAGGCGATCGACAAAAAGGGCCTGCCGGTGCTCGTCCACCCGACCAACCCGCCGGGCACCAAGCAGCTCGATATTTCCAAATTCAATCTCATCGCCCAGATCGGCTTCATGTTCGATACCTCGCTGGCGATCGCGCGGCTGCTCTACAGCGGCTTCCTCACGACCTACCCGAACGTGAAGCCGATCGCGGCCCATGCCGGCGCCACCCTGCCCTATCTCGTCGGCCGCATGGACATGTGCTTCGACAACATGATCGCGGTGCGCGAAACGGTGAAGGAGCGGCCGAGCGAGTTGCTGCGCCAGATCTACTACGACTTCGTCACCTTCACGCTCGACGCGCTCAAGATGTGCGTCGAGACCGGCGGCGCCGACAAGGTCATGTACGGCTCGGATTATCCGCACAATATCGGCGACATGCGCGGCTGCCTGACGCGCGTCGATGCGTTGCCGCATGACCAGCGCCTTGCCGTGCGCGGCCGCAACGCGCGGCGCATCTTCAAGCTCTGAGCCCGGCCGCCGCGCGCGCGGCGCCGCCATGGCCGTCACGCTCCAGATCGTCCTGCCGGTATTCGGCTTGATCCTGCTCGGCTATTTCACCGGGCGGAGCAAGCTGATGCCGGCGGCGGGTGTCGCCGCGATCAGCAATTTCTGCCTCTATATCGCGATCCCGGCATTGCTGGTCCGCTCCATCCAGGGCGTCGATCTCGCCAAGGTCGATATCGGCATCATGCTGGCATTTTTCGGCGGCGGCACGGTGCATTTCTTTTTTTGCATGGCGGTGGGCCGTCTTCTGTTTCGCCTGCCGCGCGACGATCTCGGCGTTTTCGCCGGCACCGCCACCTACGGCAATCTGGTCCTGATCGGTATTCCGCTGCTTTATCTCGCCTTCGGCGAGCCGGGCGTCCTGCCGCTCATGCTGCTGGTCGCGTTCCACCCGCTGGTCTTTTTCACCCTGCCGACGCTCGTCGTCGAGGCGGCGCGCAGCGCGGAAATCAAGCCGCTGCGCATTCTCCGGCAAAGCGCGCGGGCGCTGGTGCGCCATCCGGTGATGGTGAGCATGGCGGTGGCCGTGGGCTGGGCGCTGACCGGCATCGGCTTCCATCCGCTGTTCGACCGCATGCTCGTCATGCTCGGCCAGGCCGCGCCGCCGACCGCGCTGTTCGCGCTCGGCGCCTCGCTCGCGCATTACACGGTGCGCGGCTCGCTCGCCCAAGTGGCGGCGATTACCGTCTTGAAGCTCGCCGTCATGCCGGTGTTCGTCTATGTCGCCGCGCAATACGTGCTGCGCCTCGATCCGCTCTCGACCGCGATCGCGACGATCGGCGCCACCATGCCGGCCGGCGTCAACGCCTTTTTGATCGCGCAATATTTCAAGCTCAATCTCGCCCGCGCCGCCGCCGCCGTCATCGCCTCGACCGCGCTCGCCGCCTTCACCAGCGCCGCGCTGCTGGCGTGGTTCTTGCCGCAGATTCAAAAATGACGGTGCCCTACCGCCCCAGCGCGCGCCAGGCGATGTCGCGGCGGCAGAAGCCTTGCGGCCAGTCGATCAGGTCGATGGCGCGATAGGCGCGGTCGCGGGCTTCGGCCACTGTCTTGCCCGTGGCCGTGACCCCGAGCACGCGGCCGCCGGCGGCGAAGATGCGGCCGTCGCGCGCAATCGTTCCGGAATGGAAGATCGTGACACCCTCGACGGCGCCGGCGCGGTCGAGGCCGCGGATTTCAGTGTCCGTCGCGTAGGCGCCGGGATAGCCCTTAGCCGCCATGACGACGCAGATCGCCGGATCGGGATACCAGCGAAGATGGAAGTTCTTGAGCTCGCCGTCGCGCGCCGCGATGAGCGCCGGCAACACGTCGGACATGAGCCGCGCCATCAAGCGGCTGGCATTCGGGATCGCCGAAGCGGACGTTGAACTCGATGAGCTCAGGCCCCGCTTTCGTCACCATCAGCCCGGCATAGAGAATGCCCTTGAACGGCGTGCCCGCCGCCTTCATGCCGGCGACCGCGGGCTGGAAGATTTTTTCCAGCGTCGCGCGCTCGACCTCGGGTGTCACCACGGGAGCCGGCGAATAGGCGCCCATGCCGCCGGTGTTGGGGCCGGTGTCGCCGTCGCCGGCGCGTTTGTGGTCTTGCGCCGAAGCGAGCGGGATGACGTGATCGCCATCGACCAGCGCCAGCATGCTGGCCTCCTCGCCTTCGAGGAACGCCTCGACGACGATGGCGGCGCCGGCCTCGCCGAAGCGCCTGGCGCCCATCATGTCATCGACCGCGGCCAGCGCCTCGGCGACCGTCATCGCGACGACGACGCCCTTGCCCGCGGCAAGCCCATCGGCCTTGACGACGATGGGCGCGCCTTGGGCGCGAATGTAATCCTTGGCCTTGGCCGCGTCGGTGAAGCGGCCATAGGCCGCCGTGGGGATGCCGTGCTTGGCGCAGAAATCCTTGGTGAAGCCCTTGGAGCCTTCGAGCCGCGCGGCGGCCGCGCTCGGCCCGAAGGCCTTGATCCCCGCCGCTTCGAGCCGATCGACCAGGCCGGCCACCAGCGGCGCCTCGGGGCCGACCACGACGAAATCGATCTTGCTGTCGCGCGCGAAGCGCAGGATGCCCTCGATGTCCTCGGCCACGATCGGAACGCAAGTCGCTTCCTGGGCGATCCCGGCATTGCCGGGCGCGCAATAGAGCGCGCGGCACAGCGGCGACGCCTTGATCGCCCAGCACAGCGCGTGTTCGCGCCCGCCCGATCCCACGACCAATATGTTCATCCGCTTTGCGCTCTCGCTCTGCCTCCTGCTACATAGAACCATGAGCGAAGCGACGGCAACCCTCGGCGTTCCGGAGGCTGGGCATAACCGCCCGGCACTCTCGGTATCCGAGCTGTCGCAAGCCTTGAAGCGCGTCGTCGAGGGCGAATTCGACCATGTGCGGGTGCGCGGCGAGATTTCCGGCTTCAAGCGCCACACCTCGGGGCACCTGTATTTCGCGCTCAAGGACGAGAGCGCGGTAATCGACGCGGTGTGCTGGAAGGGCACGGCGCCGCGCCTCTCGGTCAAGCCCGAGGACGGCATGGAGGTGATCGCCACCGGCCGCCTCACCACCTACGCCGCGCGCTCGAAATACCAGATCGTCGTCGAAAGCATCGAGCTGGCCGGCGCCGGCGCGCTGCTGAAACTGCTCGAAGACCGCAGGCGCAAACTCGCCGCCGAAGGCTTGTTCGACGCCGACCGGAAGAAACCGATCCCCTATTTGCCCACCGTCATCGGCGTCATCACTTCGCCGACCGGCGCCGTGATCCGCGATATCCTGCATCGCCTGGCCGACCGTTTCCCACGGCGCGTGCTGATCTGGCCGGTGGCCGTGCAAGGCGAGGGCGCCGCCGAGCAAGTCGCGCACGCCATCCGCGGGTTCAACGACATCGCGCCGGGCGGCGCCGTGCCGCGCCCCGATGTGCTGATCGTGGCGCGCGGCGGCGGCAGCCTCGAAGATCTCTGGGCCTTCAACGAGGAAGCCGTGGTGCGCGCCGCGGCGGCTTCGGCCATTCCGCTGATCTCCGCCGTCGGCCACGAGACCGACACGACCTTGATCGATTTCGCCTCCGACAAGCGCGCGCCGACGCCGACCGCGGCGGCGGAAATGGCGGTCCCGGTGCGCGCCGAGCTGATGGCGCAGAACTTCGAATTCGGCCGCCGCATGGTGAGCGCCATGGCGCGCCATATCGAAGAGCGCCGGCTGCAATTGCGCGCGCTGGCCGGCGAGCTGCCGGATTTGCGCGCGCTTCTCGGCCACGCCCAGCAGCGGCTCGACGATTGGAGCGAGCGGCTTGGCAACGGCTTGATCGGCCTGGTTCGGCTGCGCGGCCAGCAATTGGGCCGCGTTGCCGGCGGGCTCAGGCGCGGCACGCTCGATCAAGCCATCGCGCGCGGCCGGGAGCGCACGGCGGAACTGTCGGCGCGGCTGCCCGGCCTGGCGCGCCGGCACATCGCCGATCTCCATCAGCGCCTGGCGACGCAATCGCAACTGCTCGATTCCTATTCTTACGAACGCGTGCTGGATCGCGGCTTCGCCCTGGTGCGCGATGCCGCGGGCGGGCCGATCACCGGCATCAAGGGCGCCAAGCCGGGCGCCGATGTCGCGATCCGCTTCCGCGACGGCGAGGCGGCGGCGCGCATTCTCGGCGACGCCGAACCGGGCGGCGTCAAACCTGCGCCGAAGCGCGGCGGCAAGCGCGGACGCGACGACGATCAAGGAACGCTGCTATGAAACGAATTCGATCGATCGCTTTCATATTGGCCGGCGCGGTATTCGCCTTGCCGGCGTCCGCGCAAGTGCCGCTGACCTTGGACGGCAAACTCACCCAGGGCGCACTCGTCATCGGCAAGACAATCGCCGGCGCCAAAGTCAGGCTCGACGACAAGGAGATCAGGGTCGACGACAGTGGCGGCTTCGCGCTCGGTTTCGCGCACGACGCCAAGCCGAGTGCTATTCTCGTCGTCACGGCGCCCGACGGCAAAAGCGAAACGCGCAGCCTCGCGGTCACGCCGCGCCGCTATGCCGTGCAGCGCATCGACGGCGTGCCGCAGCACTATGTCGAGCCGCCGCCCGAAGTGATGAAGCGGCTGGAGGAGGAATACCATCTCGTGCGCCGCGCGCGCGAAACCGACAGCCGCCTGCCCTTCTACCGCACCGGCTTCATCTGGCCCGCGGCCGGCCGCATGTCCGGCGTTTATGGCAGCCAGCGCATCGTCAACGGCAAGCCGCTGCGGCCGCATTTCGGCGTCAACGTCGCGGCGCCAACAGGCACGCCGGTGCATGCCTCGGCCGCGGGCAAAGTGACGCTCGCCCATCCGGATCTCTATTTTTCCGGCAAGACCGTCATCATCGATCACGGCCTCGGCGTTTCCACCGTATACATCCACATGAACGATCTCGCCGTCGCCACCGGCGACGAGGTGCGCCAGGGGCAGAAGATCGGCACCATCGGCTCCACCGGCCGCTCCACCGGGCCGCATCTGCATTGGGGGCTCAACTGGTATCAGGACTATCTCGATCCATCGACGATCGCCGGCCCGATGCCGGGCGGCGCGGCGAAAAAAACGCGGTAGGGCTGGAAAATAACATCGTGCTATGAAGCCTGTCCGACTCTTACCGACGGTCCAGTGCCTTGACTCTCGATTCTAGCCGCGCGGGCGCGCGCAGCGCGCCGTTGCGCCGCAACCGCCGCGCATGAGCATCGACGCCGCACCGGGCGCCGCCACGACGCCGGCCTTTCGCCGCGCCGTGTTCTACGTCGCCGGTTTCGATATCGTCGGCCCGCGCTTCTACCATCTGATGTTCAAGCGCGGCTTGGCGCAGGATTCGTCGCTTTATGGGCGAAAATACGCGATGCAGGATCTGCCCGCCGAGCCCCAGGTCGGCAAAGCCTGGCGGATCGCGACGCGCGACGGCGAGCGACCGGTCGAAGTCGTCTATTCGATCCTCACGCCCTATGAGCAGATCGTCCGCTCCTACCGCCGCAATGCGATTTGGGTGGGCCGCGCTTGGCTCCTCACGCTCTTTGCCTATCTCCGCCACGGCATTCTGGCGCGCAGCCTTGTCTATAGTTGGCGCAACGGCTTGCTGCTGGTTTATGCATTCCTGCTGATTCTCGGATTCGTAGCACTCGGCGCCGCCATCGGCTATTTCGGCCTGCGAACCGCGTGGCCCGAAAGCCCGCTATGGCTGCGCTTGCCGCTCGCCGCCGCCGCCGGCTTGCTGGTGCTGCAATTGGGATTGCGCCTGGAAAACCGGACCTTTGCCGGCTTTCTTCTGTCGTCGATGTTCACCGGCCTACAGCAGGCCGCGGGGCGGCGGCCCGATCTCGACGCGATCATCGACGGCTTCGCCCGCCACATCGTCGAAGCCGCGACGCGCGAACGCTGGGACGAGATTCTCATTGTCGGCCACAGCTCGGGCACCATGATGGCCATCGACGTGGCGGCGCAAATCGTCGGCCAGGCGGCGCGCTTTCAGGGCGCCAAGATTTCGCTCCTCACGCTCGGCGCCACCGACGGAGTGGTTGCCGGATACAAACACGCGCGCCGCCAGCGCGCGGCGCTGGCACTCGCCGCCACGACGACGGACCTGACCTGGATCGAGTTCCATTCCAACCGCGATTGGGTCGGCCATGGCGGCGGCAACCGCATCAAAGTGACGGGCATCGATCTCGGCGGCATGCCGCAGATCGGGCCCAGGATGATGCGGCTCAGCGTCAAGGATTTCTATTCGGCCGAGCGCCGGCGCAAGCTGAAGTTCAATCCTTTCGAGCGGCATTTCGATTATCTCAAATCGGGCGACCGGCCGTCGCGCTACAGTTTTTTTCGCATCGTCTGCGCGGCGACGCCGCTGGCCGCGACGGTGGACGCCGATCCGCGCTAGGTTCGGCCGGAAATTTTTGCCGCGAACAATCCCGCCAAGCGCGCTTCGACCGCGGCGGGCGTTGCCCATTCGACGCGGATCGCCAGCGCCTCGACCATGCGCCGCGCCTCGGCGGGCAAGCGCACGAAATCCTTTTCGGTCGTCACCGGCACGGCGCCGCGCTCGCTCGCGATCTCGCAAGCGAGCATGATGTCGCTTTCCGAGAAGGCGTGGTGATCGGGAAACGGAATCGCTTCCGCCAATTCGGCGCCGAGCCCCTTCAACGTGGCAAAGAATTTGTCGGGCCGCCCGATGCCGCAGAACGCGACGACCTTCTTGCCGGCGAAGCGCGCACCCGCCGCGTTGGGCACGATGCGCGCCTCGAACACCGGCTTGCCGGCGCAATGCGGCCGCGCCTCGGCCGTGTCGTCGCCGATCAGCACCACGGCATCGGCGCGCGCCATGCCGGCGGCAATCGGCTCGCGCAGCGGGCCTGCCGGCAAGACGCGCCCATTGCCGAAACCGTAGCCGCCATCGACGACGACGAGCGACAAATCCTTGACCAGCGCCGGATTTTGAAAACCGTCGTCCATGACGATGCAATCGGCGCCGGCGGCCACGGCGGCCTTGGCGCCGGCGGCGCGATCGCGCGCCACCCATGTCGGCGCCGCCCGCGCGAGCAGCAACGGCTCATCGCCGACCGCCTTGAAATCATGGCGCTCCACGTCAACGCGCAGCGGCCCGGCTTCGCGGCCGCGATAGCCGCGCGTCAGGAAATGCGGCGAGCGGCCCAGCGCCACGAGCATTCGGGCGAGCGCGATCGCGGTCGGCGTCTTGCCGGCGCCGCCGACGCTGATATTGCCGACGCAGATCACCGGCACCGGCGCGCGCCAGCCCGGGCGCTTGACGCGCTGCCGCGTGGCCAGCGCATAGACGCAGCCCGCCGGCAACAGCAGCGTCGACAAGACGCGGCGGCTCGACCAGAAATCAGGCGGCCGCATGGCGCACTCGGCGCGGCGCGGCGGCGCCGGACAGCATCGGCTCTAGCTGCACCATGATGCGATCGAGCGCGCCGCGCTCGGCCTCGGCGACGCGGCGCGCCGATTCCGCCATCGTCCGCCGCCGCTCGGGCTCGCGAAACAGCAGCGGCGAGCGTGTCGGCGAGATCGGCGGCGCCGGTCACTGGCGACGCGGCATCGGCGGCGTCGAAGCCGGCGATCACGGCGGCGAAATTGTGCATATGCGGGCCGTGCAAGATCGGGCAGCCGAGCAACGCCGGCTCGATCGGATTCTGCCCGCCATGCGGGATCAGCGAGCCGCCGACCAGGGCCGCCGCGGCGACGCGATAGAACAAGCCGAGTTCGCCCATCGTGTCGGCAACGTAGATATCGGCGCCGGCCGGACCTTCGCCGGCCGAACGCCGGCGCACCGCGAGACCGAGCGCTTGCAAAGTCTGCTGCATCGCCGCACCCTTCTCGGGATGGCGCGGCGCCGCGATGGTAAGCAGGTTCGGCATCGGCGCCTTCAGCGCGCGATGCGCCTCGGCGACAACGGCGTCTTCGCCGGGATGGATGCTGGCGGCGAGCCAAACCGGCCGTTCGCCGATTTCGGCGCGCAAAGCGGCGAGCTTCGCCTCGTCCGCCGGCAACGCGGGCGCGGAATATTTGAGATTGCCGGGCATTGCGACACGGCGCGCGCCGAGGCGGCGATAGCGTTCGGCATCGGCCTCGGATTGCGCCAGGACGAGATCGAAAGCGCCGATCAAGGATGTGGCCAGGCCCGGCCAGCGCCGCCAGCCGCGATACGAGCGATCCGACATGCGCGCATTGAGCAAAGCGAGCGGAATGCCGCGCCGCGCGGTTTCGCTGACGAGGCAGGGCCATATTTCCAACTCGACCCAAAGTGCCAGATCGGGCCGCCAATGATCGAGGAAGCCGCGCACCCAGGGCGCGAGATCGACCGGCACGAATTGATGCAGCGCGCGCGGCGGCAAGCGCTCCGCCATGATGCGGGCCGAGGTGACGGTCCCCGTCGTCACCACGATATTGAGTTCGATGTCGCGCGCCAGCAGCCGTTCGATCAGCGGCAACACGCTGCGCGCCTCGCCGACGCTGGCGCCGTAAATCCAGGCGAGCCGGCCGGCGGGACGATCGAGCCCGGCGCGCCCCATGCGCTCGCCCAGCCGTTCGCCGTCCTCCTTGCCGCGCGCCAGGCGGCGCTTCAACACATAGCGCAGGACCGGCGGCGCCACGGTTGAAACAGCCCGGTAAAGTGCCAGCATCATGGCGCGCCGGCGGCGCTAGGACGCGCGGGCCGCGAGCAAGGCCGGCTCGGCGCTTTCGCCGGATTGCATCGCATAAAGCGAGGCATAGAGGCCGTGCTTGGCGAGCAACTCGCGATGCGTGCCGGACTCGCGCAGCGCCGCCGCTTCGAGCACATAGATAAGGTCGGCGTCGATGACCGTCGAAAGCCGGTGCGCGATCACGATCGTGGTGCGGCCGAGCATCAATTGCTTGAGCGCGGCTTGCACTTGCCGCTCGGACTCGCTGTCGAGCGCCGAGGTCGCTTCATCAAGCAGCAGGATCGGCGCGTTCTTGAGAATGGCGCGGGCGATGGCGACGCGTTGGCGCTGGCCGCCCGAGAGCTTCGCGCCGAGCCCGCCGACGCGCGTCGCGTATCCGTCGGGCAGGCCGACGATGAAATCATGCGCCGCCGCCGATTTTGCCGCGGCCACGATCTCGGCCTCGCTCGCATCCGGCTTGCCATAGGCGATGTTGGCGCGGATCGTGTCGTCGAACAGATTCGTCTCCTGGCTCACCAAGCCGATCGCGGCGCGCAGCGATTCGATCGTCGCATCGCGCACGTCGTGGCCGTCGATCGTGACGGCGCCCTGGTCCACGTCATAGAAACGCGGAATGAGATTGAGGATCGTCGTCTTCCCCGCGCCCGAGGGGCCGACCAGGGCGACCGTTTTGCCCGCCGGAAAATCGAGCGTGACGCCGCCCAAGGCCGGCGCGCCGCTGCGATAGGCGAAATGCACGTTGTCGAAGCGCACCGCGCCGGGCCCCTTGGCGAGCGGCTTGGCGCCGGGCCTGTTTTGAATCTTCGGCTCGATATCGAGCACGGCGAAAATGCGCTCGGCCGCCGGCAATGCATCCTGCAGATTGGCGTTGAGCTTGGCGAGCTTGCGCACCGGCTCGTAAGCGAGCAGCAGGGCGCCGATGAAGGCGACGAAAGTGCCCGGCGTGCGCCCGCCCTCGATCACCTGCCAGCCGCCATAGAGCAGCACCGCGACGATCGCGAGCCCGGCCATGAATTCGAGCAGCGGATCGGAGGTGGCGCGGGTGCGCGAGGCGCGGAAGTTCAGGCGGAACAGCGTGTCGATGACGCCGTCGGCGCGCGCCGCCTCGTAGCGCTCCATGCCGTAGGCCTTGACGTGGCGCACGCCGGTGAAGCTTTCGTCGAGCACGGTCGTGAACTGCGCCATTTCGGCCTGGGTGTTGGCCGACACTTTTCGCATCTTGCGGCCGAGATTGGCGATCGGCCAGAAAGCGAGCGGAAAGATGAAGAAGCTGACCGCAGCCAAGACCCAATCGGTGTAGAACATGTAGCCGACGAGGCCGATCACGGCGAGCGTGTCGCGTCCGATGCCGGTGAAGGTGTCGGCGAACACGGTGCGCAGCTTGTAGGCATCCGACAGGAACGACGACAGCAGCGTGCCGCTCGACGTGTTGTGGAAATGATCGAGATCGGCGCGCATCAGCCGCGCGAACATCGCGCTCTGGATATCGGCCACGGCGCGGTGGCCGATATAGTTCATCAGGATTTCGCCGATATAGGTCGAGGCCGCCTTGACCGCGAAGACGGCGACGATGCCGGCCGCGAGAAAATACAGCGGCCGCATCGTGCCGCCGAGAAACGCGCCGTCGGCGAGCGGCCGGAGGAAATCGGCCAGCACGACGGTGCACGCCGCCGCGGCGCCCATGAAAACGAAGGCGACGACGATGCGCCACGTATGTTTCGCCAGGTAATCGCGCAGCAGCCGGCGCACCGGCGGCCAGGTCTGCCGGTAGAGCGCCAGGCCTTTCGGCTTTTTCGGCGCCGGCGCGTTGGGTGTCGCTTGGCTCACGATCTCGGCTCTCACTCCCGGCGCATGATCTTATCGACAACGAGGTTGGCCCACCATTGCGACATGAACGAGGCCTTGACCGCGGCCGGATCGTAAACCCGGTCGACCCAATCGAGAAACGCCATCGGCGCGGTTTCGTTATGGCGCCGGTACTGCTCGAAGAAAAAGTCGATCATGCCGACCTTGGCCTGCTTGATGTGGCCGTAGCGCCAATGAAGCTGCTCGAGCGCTTCGGGCAGCGGCCGGTTCTCGTGCAGCAGCCGGTAGAGCGCGCCCATCAAGCCGGCCCGGTCGGCGCCCGACTTGCAATGCATGAGCGCGGGATAAGCGATGGTTTCGAACAGGCGCTTGGCGGCGTGGATGGTTTCCTTGGCCGGCGTGTCGCGCGACTTGACGGGGAAATCGACGAGCGCGATGCCGTGCTTGTTGCAAGCCTCGGCCTCGAGCAAGTACCAGCCCGAATCGTTGTGCCCGCGCAGATTGACGATCGTGCGAATGCCGCGCCGCGCCAGCAGCGCCACGCGGAACGGCAGCGGCTGGTTCGAGCGGTAAAGATGCGTTGCGACGCGATTCCGGTTGGTCCACAACACGCGCAGGAAACCGTGATCGACCAGCATCAGGTCGATCCAGGCACGCAACCGGCCGCGGCGCGTCGCAAGTTCGAATCGCGGTTCGGTCATCCTACCGCCGGGATCCGGACGCCGATCGTCAACCCCCGGCCACCGTCATGCCGTCGACGCGCAGCGTCGGCGCGTCGACGCCGAAACGGAATTCGAGATCGTTGGCCGGTGTCGCGGCGCTGAACATGTCGTTGAGATTGCCCGCGATCGTCATTTCGCTGACCGGGAAGGCGAGCTTGCCCTTCTCGATCCAGAAGCCCGAGGCGCCGCGGCTGTAATCGCCGGTCACCATGTTGACGCCCATGCCGATCATCGAGGTGACGAATAATCCCGAACTCGACCGCGGCGATCATCGCGGCCGGCGTGTCCTTGCCGTTCTCCATGTGGACATTGGACGGCGACGGCATGGGCGGGCCGCCGGCGCCGCGCGCGGCGTGGCCCGTGCTTTTGAGTCCGAGCTGGCGCGCCGAGCGCAGGTCGAGCAGCCATGTCGTGAGCTTGCCGTCGTCGATCAGCGCGCGCCGCTCGGTGGCCAAGCCCTCGGCGTCGAACGGTTTCGAGCGCAGGCCGCGCGGCCGCAGCGGGTCGTCGACGATGCGGATGCCGGGCGCGAATATCCGCGCGCCCAACTTGTCCTTGAGGAAGCTGGTGCCGCGCGCGATCGCGCTACCGTTGATGGCCGAGAGCAAGTGGCCGGCGATGCCGCCCGCGACGCGGCGATCGAAAATCACCGGCACTTTCGCCGTCGGCATCTTGCGCGGATTGAGCCGCGCCACCGCGCGCTCGCCGGCATTGCGGCCGATGCTCGCGGGATCCTGCAGATCGCCCGCATAAGCCGCGGCGTGATAATCGTAGTCGGTTTCCATGCCGGTGCCCTCGCCGGCCACCACCGACACCGAGACGACATGGGCGCTGCGCCGGTACGAGCCGGCGAAGCCGTTGCTGGCGGCGAGCCAGATGCGCGTCGAGCTCCACGAGGCGTTGGCGCCTTCGGAGTTGGTGACGCCGGGCACGGCGCGGGCCGCGCCTTCGGCCGCGCGGGCGCGCTCGATCAGCACATCGGCGCCGGGCTCGGCCGCGTCGAACATGTCGATCGACGGCGGCGCGCGCAGAATTTCGCCGGGCTCGGCCAAGCCGCAAAACGGATCCTCGGGCACGGCGCGCGCCATGGCGGTGGCGCGCTCGGCAACAGCCTCGATGGCGCGCGGCGTCAGCTCGGTGGACGAGACCGAGGCTTGCCGCTTGCCGATAAACACGCGCAAGCCGAGATCGCGCCCCTCGGCGCGCTCCAGCTTCTCGATCTGGCCGAGCCGCTGGCCGTGCTCCAGCGCATCGGCCTCGGCATAGAGTGCGTCGGCGGCGTCGGCACCCTTGGCCTTGGCGCGTTTCAACAGGTCGGCGAGGAGTTCGAGCGGATCGATTTTTTGTGTCATGGTCCTGGCGCGGCGGGCTGCGGTTTGCTGATAGCAGCTTCGCGCGGCGCGGTCGATTGGGCTGAAGGCTTGAAGGCCCCGAAGGTGATCAAGCGATTTGGGCTAAGTGCTTGAAAGAATCGAAGATGCTCAAGTTTGTGTGTTGGGAAAAACGGCGGCTTTTGATCATCTTCGACCGAATCAAGGACTTAGCCGAGCAGGCACCGAGATTATGGGCAATCTGTCCGGCCTTTGGGGGTGCAATTTCGAGCTAAGTGATTGATATTCTCGAAGATGATCAATTTTGCCCGTTTGGAAAACCGCGCGGTTTGAGCATCTTCGATGAGATCAATGGGTTAGCTGCGAACGCAGTCTGATTCTCGGCGATTTAGGTCCGCTCCAGAGCCGCCAAATCGGTGCTAAGTGCTTGATCTTCTCGAAGATGATCATGCCCGAAGCATGGCGGCCTTCGGCGCGGGGCCGCCGCGGGCGGGCCGCCGCGGGCGGGCCGCCGCGCCGCCAGCGGCATGGCGAGCGCCGCCACGGCGAGGCTGGCCCGCCGCACTCCGCCCGGTTTACCCGAGCGAGGGCGCACAGGCGCTCGACCGTGAGTTTGCCTTGCGGCAGCGGCGCCGTCATCGCGGCGATGGCGGCGTAGTTACCGTCGCGCCAAGCCCGTCGCTCGACCGGCTCGATCGTCGCCGCCTTGCGCGGGCGCCCGCGCTGACGCAATGCCAGCGGTCCGCCCGCCCGGAAATTGGCGCGCCATTCATACAGGTCCTTGCGCAGAACCTTGAGCTCGCGCGCAAGCGCGCTCACGTTCTCGCCGGCCAACATGCGCCGGACGGCCGGCAACTTCATCGCGCCACTGAATTGCGGTGATTTTTTGACTCGCATTTCCGCCTATGCTTAAGCTTGCTAAGCACCGGCGTGGACATCGGGGGATCGCGGCCTCGGCCGTGCCGGCACGACAATCTCAATTCGCAACCATCTCAATTCAAGGGAGGCCCGGAATGAAATCGCTCGTCAGCCGCCGCTCCGTTCTCGCCGGAGGCGCAACCCTTGCGGCCGCCTCGGCGTTTCCCGCCTTGGCGCAGCAGGCGCCGACCCTTCGCTTCGCCGCCGTGTTCTCGGATCGCGACATTCGCGCGACCATGATTCAGATGTTCGCAAAGGACGTTGTCGCCGACTTCAAGGTCGAGCCCTTCCTCAACGGCTCGCTGTTCAAGCAGGGCACCGAACTCGTGGCGCTGCAGCGCAACAACCTCGATATGGGCAACATCGCGCCGCAGGACATCTCCAACCAGATCCCCGCGTGGTCGATCCTGACCTCCGCCTATCTTTTCCGCGACGCCAATCACCTCAATAAGTTCTTCGCCAGCGACGCGGGCGCCGAAATGAAGAAACTGGCCGAGGATCAGCTCCGCATCCGCATTCTCGGACCCACCTTCTTCGGCACGCGCCAGGTCGGCCTGAAGCCCAAGAAGAAGATCGCCACGCCCGCCGACATGGCCGGAATCAAGCTGCGCATGCCGCCGGGCGAAGCGTGGCAGTTCCTCGGCCGCGCGCTCGGCGCGAATCCCACGCCCATGGCCTATGCCGAGGTCTACACCGGCCTGCAAACCGGGGCCATCGACGGCCAGGACAATCCGCTGCCCAATGTCCAGAATCAGAAGTTCTACGAGGTGATGTCGCAGATCGTGCTGACCTCGCACCTCGTCGGGTTCGATCTGCTGACGGTCTCGGAAAAAGTCTGGGGCGCAATGTCGGCGAAGCAGAAGCAAGACTTCCAGGCCGCGGCCAACAAGGCGATCGCCTGGAGCACGGCGGAGCACCTCAAGCGCGAAGCCGAGCTGGCGGATTTCGTCAAGAAGGAAGGTCTCGATGTCTACACGCCCGACGTCAAGGCGTTCCGCGAGCACGCGCAGAAGTTGTACCTGGCGTCGGACCTGGCCAAGTCCTGGCCCAAGGGCATGGTCGAGAGGATCGCAGCACTCTGAGCCCACGGTGCCGCGGCCGGCTGTAATTCGCGCCGGCCGCGAACGCGCGAGCCGCCGCGATGCATGAATTTTCCGGACCGGCGGGCGCATGGCTGCGGCGCCGGGCGGAGAATGTGGCGGCGGCGCTGCTCGCCGCCATGTTCCTGGCGTTCATGATCCAGATCGTGTTCCGCTATCTGTTCAACTTCCCCATCGGCTGGACCTCGGAACTGACGGTCACGGCCTGGCTCTGGATCGTCCTGTGGGGCGCCGCGTTCGTCGTCCGCGAGCGCGAGGAAATACGGTTCGACCTGATCCATGCCGCGGCCGGACGCCGGACGCGGCGGGCTTTCGCGATCGTGACGGCCGGCGCGCTCATCGGTCTCTATGCCCTCGCCCTGCCCGCTTCGGTCGACTACGTGGTTTTCATGAAGGTGCAGTCGACCACCTATCTGCGCATCCGCTACGACCATCTCTACTCGATCTTCGCCTTGTTCTCGGTCGCGATCATCGTGCGCTATCTGTGGATTTTGTGGCGCGCGCTCAGCAACGGCAGCCCGGAGATCGCGGCCCCGAACCCGGGCGCCCGACCGTGAACCTTGCCAGCCCGTTTGCGCTGTCGATCGCCGGCATCGTGTTCCTGAGCTTGCTCGGGCTTCCGATCGGCCATTCGATGATCGCGGGCACCATCCTTTACCTCGCTCTCGCCGGCCTCGATCTCGGCACCGCGGCCGAGCAGCTTCTCAACGGCCTCTACGGCAGCCAGGTGCTGCTGGCCGTGCCGCTATTCATTCTCGCGGCCGAGTTCATGAACACCGGCACGATCACCGAGCGGCTGCTGCGCTTTTGCAACGCGCTGGTCGGCCGCTTTCGCGGCGGCCTTGCCCAGGTTAACGTCGTCCAGAGCATCATCTTCGCCGGCATGTCGGGCTCGGCCATCGCCGATGCTGTTGGCACTGGCAAGATGATGCAACAGATGATGACGCAGGGCGGCAAGTATCCGGCCAGCTTTGCCGCCGCGCTCACCGCCGTGACCGCCGTGATCGGCCCCATCATCCCGCCCTCGATTCCGATGGTGATCTACGCGCTGGTGTCGGACACGTCGATCGGCTTCCTCTTCCTGGGCGGGGTCATCCCGGGCATCGTCATGGGCCTCGCTCAGATGGCGATCGTCGCCGTCGAGGCGCGGCGCAAAAACTTTCCGGTCGAGACGCCCGTGCCGGCGCGCGAATTGCCGGCGCTGACCTTGCGGGCGCTGCCGGCGCTGCTGATGCCCATCGTCCTGCTCGCCGGCATCTATGGCGGTGCCACGACGCCGACCGAAGCGGCCGCCGTGGCGGCGGCTTACGCGCTTGCGGTCTCGGCCCTGCTGTATCGCAGCATCGCGCCGCGCGACCTCTACAACTCGCTGCTCGCCAGCGCGCGCACGACCGCGTCCATCGGCATGCTCATCGCCGGCGCCATCGTCTTCAACTACGTGGTGACGATCGAGAACGTGCCGAAGACCTTGGCCGCCATGCTCCGCGCCTTCGAGTTCACGCCGCTCACCTTCCTCATTGCCGTCAATGTCCTGCTCCTGCTGCTCGGCTGCGTCCTCGAGGGCACCACGATCCTGCTGATCATCGTCCCGGTGCTGATTCCGACCGCCCAGGCCGTCGGCGTGGACCTCGTCCATTTCGGCGTCGTCGCCGTCGTCAACATCATGATCGGGCTGATCACGCCGCCTTACGGCCTCCTCCTGTTCGTGATGAACGGCATTACCGGCGTGCCCCTCCGCGACATCGTGCGCGACGCCTTGCCCTTCCTCGTCGCGATGATCGGCGCGCTCGCGCTGATCACGCTGGTGCCCGATCTCGTCCTCTATCTGCCCCGCATGTTCGGCTACAAGGGTTGACCGCGTTGCGGGACATTTTACGGTGAGCGCAAGATGAAGCCCATTTACGTCCTCAACGGCCCCAATCTGAACCGCCTCGGCACCCGCGAGCCGGCCATCTACGGCACCGCGACATTGGCGGACGTGGAAGCAATCTGCCGCGCAGCCGCCGGCCAGCACCCTCTCGTCTTCCGGCAATCCAACGCCGAAGACGAGATCGTGAACGCGATCCACGAAGCCGTCGATGGCGGCGCCGGCGTCGTCATCAACCCGGCCGGGCTGTCGTTCACCTCGATCCCCATCCTCGACGCCTTGAAGATGTTTTCCGGGCCGATCGTGGAAGTGCACCTCTCCAACATTCATCGCCGCGAGGCGCATTATCAGAAATCGCTGGTGTCGCTGGCGGCGACGGCCGTTATCTGCGGGCTCGGCGCCGACGGCTATCGCGCGGCGGTCGAGGCGATCCGCCGCTTGATCTAAGCGAAGGCCGGCGAGCGCCGCGGCGCCGAGCAGGGCAAGCTCAGCGACGCTGTGCGAGCCGTGCGGGCGCTGAGGAAGTTTCGCGGACGCAATAGGCAATTGCGCCGCAATTGCCGTCACGCGGCGATCTTGATGCCGGCCGCTTGCGCGCGCCGCGCCGGCCGGACCGCGATTTCCACGTCTTGATCGAGCGACACGAGCGCGCGCATCAGGCGCTCGAGCGAAATATTCCGAAGCTTGTAGCGGCGCACTTGCGACACTTTCGGCTGCGTCATGCCGGTGATCCCGGCGGCCTCGATCTGGTTCAGGCCGCGCTTGTCGATCAGCTCGTTGAGCTTGACGGCGAGGATCGCCTTGGCCGACAGCTCCTCGGCATCGGCAAAGCCAAGGTTTGCCAGAACATTGTCGATGCCCATGCGGCCGCTTTTGCGCGCCATCGTCATCTCCCGCTTAGCCCGTAACGGGCGAGTACCGCTTTCAACCTTTTCTCGACCAGTTCCACGTCCGGTTGCGGCGTTGCAATGCCCGATTTGGATTTCTTCTGAAACGCATGCAGCACATGGACAGCGTTGCCGACACGCACCGTATAGATGGCGCGGAATGTGCCGCTTCGGTGATCCTCAACCAATTCGTAAACACCGGAACCCTGCCCCCGCCAAGGCTTCGCCGATGAAGGCGTGCGCCCCAACTGCACGACAAAAAGAGCGACGCCCATGTCCTTCTGAACCGGAATCGGGAATGCCTTGAAGTCCTTCTTCGAAGAGCCTTCCCAATATAGCAGCCTGCGCGTTTCATTCATCGAATATATCCGTTCGGATATAAAAAAACAAGCCGCGCGCGGCGGGCGCCCCGGCTCGTAAATTGGCAGCCGCGGGCGCTCGAACGCTCGATATACATCGCGCCGCTCCTCGATTAGACTCCGGGCACTTGGTAATCGGCCATTTCCGGCGACACAAGATAGCTCGGCGACGCTTGCGGCAACCGCTCAAAATCAGCGCCACTCAACTGGATTTCGGCGATCTCGCGATCCCCATCCGGGTGCGGCGGCACCGCGCGGCGCGGCGCATTTCGCTCACCGTCGACGCGGCAAGGCGCGGCGTCGTGCTGACCCTGCCGCCGCGCGCCGGCCTTGGCGCCGGGCTCGAATTCGTCGCCGAAAAGGCGCAGTGGCTGCGCGGCCGGGTGGCGCTGCTGCCGCCGCCGGCGCCGTTCGCCGACGGCGCCGCGCTGGCGATCCAGGGCGTGCCGCACCGCATCCGCCACCGCCCCGATCTGCGCGGCGGCGCCTGGCGCGAGGGCGATGCGCTGATCGTCGCCGGCCTCGCCGAGCACCTGCCGCGGCGCGTCGCCGATTGGCTGCGCGAATTGGCCTTCGCGACGCTCGACTTGCGCACGCGCGGCAAGGCGGCGGCGTTGGGCAAGCCGGCGCCGCGCGTGTTCCTGCGCGACACGCGCTCGCGCTGGGGCAGTTGCGCGCATGACGGGCGGATCCATTATTCGTGGCGCTTGATCCTGGCGCCCGATTTCGTGCTCGATTACGTCGTCGCCCACGAAGTGGCGCATCTTAACTATAGGGGGCACGGGCCGCGATTTTGGTCGCTGGTCGAGCGGCTGACGGACCGTCGCGCCGACGGCGAAGCCTGGCTGCGCCGGCACGGCCCCGGCCTGCTGCTGATTGGCGCAAAAAACGGATAGAGGGACGCCGGCGCGGCGCGTAGGTTCTTCGCCAATGAAAACCGCCAAAACGAGAGCGAAAGCCATGCCGAATGTCCTTGCCGCCGCCGGCCCGCACTACGCCGATGCCATAAGGCGCGCCTGCGCCATGATCGAAACCGCCGCCGAGCGCGCCGCCGAGCGGGCGCCGACCTTGGCCGAGCTGGCCAAGGCGGTGGGCATCAGCCCGACCCGGTTCCAGAAAATCTTCAAGCGCAACACCGGCGTGTCGCCGCGCCAATATGCCGAATCGAAGCGCGTGGCGCGGGTCAAATCGCTGCTGCGCCAGGGCGAGCCGGTGGCCGGCGCGCTGTACGAAGCGGGCTACGGCTCGTCGCGCGGGCTTTACGAGCAGGCCCATGCCACGCTCGGCATGACGCCGGCGACCTACCGCAAGGGCGGGCTCGGCGCCGAAATCGGTTATGCCTTCGGCGATTGCGCGCTCGGCCGCGTGCTGGTCGCCGCGACGGCCAACGGCGTATGCTTCGTGGCGCTCGGCGAAAGCGATGCGAAACTCGCGAGCGAGCTGCGCGGCGAATTTCCCGCCGCCGCGATCGAACCCAATTCCGAACGCCTCGGCCAATGGCTCGCCGAAGTGCTGCGCCGCATCGAGGGCGCGCCGGCGGCGCGCGATCTGCCGCTCGATGTCCGCGCCACGGCGTTTCAGCGCCGGGTGTGGCAGGCGCTGACCGCGATCCCGATGGGCGAAACGCGGACCTACTCCGATCTCGCCGCCTTGCTCGGCCATCCGCGCGCGCAACGCGCCGTCGGCCGCGCCTGCGCCACCAATCCGGTCTCGATCCTGGTGCCGTGTCATCGCGCGGTGCGCGGCGATGGCGGCTTCGGCGGCTATCGCTGGGGCCTGCAGCGCAAGAAGGCGCTGTTGCTGGCCGAGGGTGCCGCGGCGGGCGAACGCCCCTTGCGGCGGGCCGGGCGCGGCAAGGCGGCTTAGAGGCCGGCCGGCGTTTCGTGCGGGTGAAATCGAAATAAGGAAGAAATTTAACCACAGAGGCACGGAGGCACGGAGAAGAAAGTAGCGAAAAAAATTGTGGCGCCTACGGCGCGTCCATCGAACGTCCTCCGTGACTGCTCCGTGCCTCTGTGTCTCTGTGGTCGATTTTTTCTCTTTCTTCCATTCTCGGCCCAATCCCGATTCCCATCCGCCGCAACATCGAATAAATTGCCGCTCCCTAAACGGAGCCTGACATGCGTTTTCTATTGGCCGCCGCCGCGGCATTGCTTCTCTCGTTGTCGCCGGCTGCCGCCGCGGATCTCGGCGCGCTTTGGCGCGCCCGGCTCGGCCATGCCGACGACATGTTCAAGCATCCGTCGCTGGCGCCGGTGTTGCGGCAATTGCTCGGCGCGCGCCATGCGGAATTCCTCGAAGCGACCGGCGTCGTGGTTCCGGTCGAGCGTCTGGCCGGGGACGTTCTGATCGGTACCGGCTGCAAGCCGCGCGCCTGCGGCGACACCGGCGCCTTCGTCGCCGCCGATACAAGGCGCGGCGAAGTCCTCGTCGTGCTGGCGCCCGAGGGCCGCACCGGCGCCAACCGTTTCGAGCGTTTCGCCACGCCCGGCTTCGGCGCGCCGGGCGATACCGTTGCCGCCGCGCTGCAGCGCTGGCAGCAAAATTATAGCGGCCCTTGACGCGCCGGCTCCGAGCCATGCGCCGCTTACATGGCGGCACGGCGTGGCGAAGCGCGGTGTGCGGCGTTTCGCACGCGATGGAGCGCGCAAGCCGCTTGTAAGTTCGGCCGATGGTTTCCCGCTTCGAACTGGTGCGGCTCGCGCTGCTGACGACGCTGATCGCGCTGGCCGCGCTGTCGATCAACGTCGTCATCCCCGCCTTGCCGCGCATCGCCGAAACCTTGTCGCCGAGCGGCAGCGCCGCCGCGGCGCAATTGACCTTTAGCGTCTTCATCGCCGGCTATGCCGGCGCGCAACTCGTCTACGGGCCGTTTTCCGATCGCTACGGAAGGCGGCCCGTGCTGATCGCCGGCCTGGTCATATACATGCTTGGCTCGGTGGCTTGCACTTTCGCCGACACGATCGACCAACTCATCGCCGCCCGGCTGCTGCAGGCGCTCGGCTGTTGCGCCGGACCGGTGCTGGCACGCGCCATCATCCGCGACATTTACGGGCCCGAACGGTCCGCGCGCGTGCTCGCCTATACCGCGTCGGTGATGGGCGTGATCCCGGCCCTCGGCCCGATGCTGGGTGGTTTTCTGCTGACCGCGTTCGGCTGGCGCGCGATCTTCGTGGCGCTCGCCGTCGCCGGCGGCTTGGCGCTGCTGGCGACGATCCTCATCCTCGGCGAATCGAACCGCTGGAAGAACCCCAAGGCGCTGACGCCGCGCGACATCGTCGGCAATTTCGGCAGCTTGCTCGCCGACCGCGGCTTTCTCAGTTATATCGTGGCGCTCGCCGGCAACACCTCGGGCATCTATTCCTTTCACTCGCTGTCGTCCTTCGTGCTGATCCGGCAATTCGGCGTCGCCGAGGCGGCCTATGGATTCTATTTTCTCGCCATCGTCATCGGCTTCATCGCCGGCACCTTCGCCGCCGGGCGGCTGACGCGGCACCACGGCCACGACCGCATGATCGCATTCGGCGGCTATTTTCAGATCGCCGCCGCCGCCGCGATGTGCTTGCTCGGCTGGCTGCGCGTCGACGCTCCGCTCGCCGTGATCGCGCCGATGGCCGTGTTTATGTTCGGCTGCGGCTTCATTTTTCCCAATGCCACGGCGGCGGCGATCGCGCCGCACTCGACCAGGGCCGGCGCGGCCTCGTCGCTCGTCGGCTTTTCGCAATCGGCGATCGGCGTTACCGTGGCGACGGCCGTGACGCTGCTGCACGACGGCACGCAGCGCGCGATGGTGACCGGGATTTTCGCCAGCGCCGTCGCGAGCTTCGTCGCGTTCCGCTTGCTGCGAGCGCCGGCCAAGCCCCGGGCGGCGCCCGCGGCGTAAATTCCGGCCGCGGCGCTTACTGCGGCGTCATGCGCTCCTGGAATTCCGAACGCACGCCGGTGCTGCCGCTTTTACCGGTGTCGCCGCTGTCGAGCCGCTGCAGGGCGCGGCCGCGCAGCGCATCGGCCATGAAGGCGCCCCAGGTGCGCGCCGGCAAGGCGCCGCCGGTCACGTCGCGCATCGGCGTGCCGTTGTCGTTGCCGAACCACACCCCGGCCACTAGCTCGCTGGTGTAGCCGACGAACCAGGCGTCGCGCGATTCCTGCGACGTTCCCGTTTTGCCGTAGGACGGTTGCACGAGATTCGCGCGCTTGGCCGTGCCGCGCGTGGTGACGCCGTTGAGCACGGCGTTCGCATCGTTCGCGATCTCTTCGCCGATCACGCGCGCCGGCGGCTTGGTTCGGCGCTGATAGACGATCTCGCCCTTGCGCGTGCGAATTTCGACGATGCCGAACGGCCGCGCCGACCGGCCGCGATTGGCGAGCACGGCGAAGGCGCCGGTGAGTTCGAGCAGCGACACTTCGCTGGTGCCGAGCGCCAGGCTCGGCCCCGCGGTCAGCGGGCTGGCGATGCCGAGCCGTTCGGCCATGCGCGCGACGCGGCTGCGCCCGGCGCTTTCGGCCATGCGCACGGCGACGGTGTTGAGCGAGAGCGCGATGCCGTCGGCGATCGAGACCTCGCCGTGATACTGGCCGCCGAAATTGCGCGGCGTCCAGCCCTTGATCGCGATCGGCGCGTCGCGCACGCGATCCGAGGGCTTGGCGCCGCTTTCGAGCGCCGCCAGCAGCACGAAGAGCTTGAAGGTCGAGCCGGGCTGGCGCCGCGCCTGGGTCGCGCGGTTGAACTGGCTGTCGCGGTAATCGGCGCCGCCGACAATGGCGCGCACGGCGCCGTCGGGCGCCATCACCACCATCGCGCCCTGCCCCGCGCCGAGCGCCGGGCCCTCGCGGCGCAGCGTGGTTTCGAGATGGCGCTCGGCGAGTTCCTGCAGGCTTTGACTCAAGGTGGTGCGCACGACGAGATCGTCGTGGCCGACGCTGGCATGCAGCGGCAACTGCTCCAGAATCCAATCGCTGAAATAGCGGCGGCCCGGATCGTCGTTCGGCGCGATGACGGCGCCCTTGTTGCGCTTGGCCGCTTCGGCTTGCGCCTCGCTGATATAGCCGGCCTCGATCATCGAATAGAGCACGGTTTCGGCGCGCTCTTGGGCGCTTTCGATGCTGACATGCGGGCTCAGGCGATTGGGCGCGCTCAGCATTCCGGCCAGCATCGCCGACTGGTAGAGATTCAGCTGCGCGGCCGGCTTGCCGAAATAGCGCCGCGCGGCGGCGTCGATGCCGTAGGCGCCGGCGCCGTAATAGACGCGATTGAGATAAAACGTGAGTATCTCGTCCTTGGTGAAGCGCCGCTCGATCTTAAAGGCAAGCAGCGCCTCGCGCGCCTTGCGGCCGTAGTTGCGCTCGGGGGCGAGGAACGCGATTTTGGCGAGCTGCTGGGTGATGGTGCTGCCGCCCTGACGCACGCGGCCGCTGCGGATGTTGACGTAGAGCGCGCGCACCAAGCCGAGCGGATCGACGCCCCAATGGCGGTAGAAGCGCCGGTCCTCGGTCGCGAGCAAGGCGTGGACGACGTGGGCCGGCAGCTCGCTGAGCTTCACCGGCGCGCCATAGAGATCGCCATAGACGCCGATACGGGCGCCCGCCGCATCGAGAATGACGACTTGCGGCCGGCGCTTGACCTCGTAAACGCGATCGATGCTCGGCAAGTCGTGGCCGAAATAGAGCACGACGGCGACGGTGAGGGCGAACCCGACACAACAAGCCAGCGCGAACCAGCGGAGGAGGCGGAGCGCCATATAACCTCAGTTCGGCTTGCCGGCTTGCGGCACGCCCCAGATGTCCTGCTGCTTGACCCACCCGGTGTAACCGGGGACCGCGATCCGGCACCAGCCGCTGTCGCATTTCTCGAATTGACCGATCACGCCAGGCTCCAGGCGCGCCACCGGAGCGGCCGTTTCGGCCGGCCCGTTGCGCAGTATGCGGATGGCGCCGGTCACGACCACGGTCCGCTTCCGCGCCAGCCCGCTGGCATGGACCCAGCCTTCCTCGCCCTCGGCATCGCGCACCAAGCGCCAATTCTCGTAGTCGCGTAGGATGAGCACCGGCAGTGCCTGGCGCCGGAATATCCAGCGGATCGGGTAATCCTGGCTCGGTCCGGTGCGGACATGGACCGTGTCATGCCGCAGCGAGCCGAAACGCGGCTGCGCCGGCGATTCCGCCGCGGCCGATCCGGCGGCGCCGATCGATCCCGCCAGGAACAAGGCGGCCAGTGCTACGGCGGAACTGGGGCGAAGGCTATTCATGCAACTCCATACGGGCCATTTACGCGCTGCGTTTCGCACAGGATCGGCGCGGAAATATGGCGCGGCGGGTGGTTCATGAATCGGCACCGGCGCCAGGTCAAGGCCTGGGCCGGCCGTGGCTGGACAAGCTCCTCCTCGCTTGGTACCCAGCTTGCCAACGAGCCGCACTGCAAACGGACGGCGCCATGCCCTTTACCAAGACCGCAAACAAGCCCCTGGTGGTGGTTACACGAAAGCTGCCCGACGTCATCGAAACACGGATGATGGAGCTGTTCGACACGCGCCTCAACCGCGACGACAAGCCGATGAACCAGACCGACTTGGTCGAGGCCTGCAAGATCGCCGAAGTCTTGGTTCCGACGGTGACCGACCGCATCGACAAGGCCGTGCTGTCGCAAGCCGGCGATCGCCTACGCCTGATCGCCTCATTCGGCACCGGCGTCGACCATATCGACCTGGCCACGGCCCGGGCGCGCGGCATTACGGTCACCAATACGCCCGGCGTATTGACCGAGGATACCGCCGATATGACGATGGCGCTCATTCTCGCCGTATCGCGCCGGCTCGCCGAGGGCGAGCGCCTGATCCGCTCCGGCCAATGGCAGGGCTGGGGTCCGACCACGATGCTCGGCCATCGAATTTGGGGCAAGCGGCTCGGCATTGTCGGCATGGGTCGGATCGGCCAGGCCATCGCGCGCCGCGCCGTCGGCTTCGGCCTCTCGATCCACTATCACAACCGCCGCCGCGTCCACGCCGATATCGAAACCGAGCTGGAAGCGACCTATTGGGAAAGCCTCGACCAGATGCTTGCCCATATGGACATCGTGTCGATCAATTGCCCGCACACGCCGGCGACCTATCACTTGCTCTCGGCCCGGCGCCTGAAGCTGCTCAAGCGCCACGCCATCGTCGTCAACACGGCGCGCGGCGAAGTGATCGACGAGAATGCGATGACGCGCATGCTCGTTGCCAAGGAGCTGGCGGGCGCCGGCCTCGACGTGTTCGAGCACGAGCCGGCCGTCAATCCGAAGCTGCTGGCGCTCGACAATGTCGTGCTGCTGCCGCATATGGGCTCGGCGACGATCGAAGGCCGCATCGACATGGGCGAAAAGGTCATCATCAACATCAAGACCTTCGTCGACGGCCATAAGCCGCCGGACCGCGTGATCGAGGCGATGTTGTAGGCCGTTCTTGCGCCGCGGCCATCTAGGGCCGAGAATGGCGCGGCACGGTTGAGGCACCGCGGAGCAACGGCATGCCGGAACAAGTACTAGCCTTTTTTCACGGAACGTTGCTGGCTTGGGTGCCGGAGCGGATGAAGTATTGGGCGGTTCCGGCCGCGCTCATCCATTGCGTCATGTTCGCAATTCTTCTTATCCCGGCCTGGGTTGCCCTGGCGCGCGCGCGCGCCTTTGGGCCGCTGGCGATTTTCCTGGCGATTCCCGTTCTCGGACTGTGGGTTCTGTTCCTACGCCTGCTCAATCGCGTGCTGCCCTATGCGGGCTGGTGGCGGATCTGGGCGGTCCTGGCGTTGATTCCCGGCATCAACATATTCTTTGTGTGGGTTCTCGCTTTCGCGCCTTGGCGCCGGCGCTATGTGCCGCCGGACTACGACAACGAATCCGACGAGCAGGCGGACGCTAGCGCGGAAACGCCGTCGGCTCGCACCGGGACGCGGCGCAATACCATGTCGCCGGAATTGCCCGGCGAGCGGCCGGCGCCGAAATTCGGCTCGCGCACCCAACCCGCCCCCGCCCGCCGAACCCAGGAAATAGATGCGCCCTCCTCGGCCACGATGATCGCCGGCGGCGCTTTTCCCGGCCAAGGCGCCAGCAAATCCGCCGATGCGCCCGAGCGAATCGCGAGCCTAACGATCATGGCCGGAACGCCGGGCGCCGCGGCAAAAGCGCCGGGCATTGCGGCGCCGACGATCCTAGCGGGCGACCCCGCCATGCCCGGGACGCCGGCCGGGCGCGACGACGCCGGTTCGCCGCAGACCATGATTGCCGGGGCACCTGGATTCCGGCCGGCATCGCCGCCTCCCGATGGCGGTACAATCATCGCCGGCGTGCCGGGCCGGCCGGCCGAGCCGGCGCCGCGCGCGCCCGAAGCCGGCGAGCACACGCTCTACCCGGGATCGCCCGCGCATGCCGCGGCAACGACTGCCGCGGCAACGCCGGCGGCGGCACGGCCGAAATTCGGCCGCGCGCAGCGCGAAGCCGCCAGCGAGCGCGAGGCACCGCCGTCTTCGCCGCCAGCGCCACCGCCACCGCCCGAAGAGGAGGAGGTTGAGCAGCCGACCGTGCGAACCGTCATGGTCAGCTCGGTCGGCGGTCGCAATTGGCGCATCACGGGCGCCAACGATGCCGCCGCCGATCTCGTCTTCGCGTTGCAGGAATTGACCTTGCGCGATTCCGAGAACGGCATTCTCGTCGGCCGCAGCAACCGCGCCGGCGTGACGATCCAGCATCAATCGATCTCGCGCAATCACGCGCGCTTTGTGCTGCTCGAAAACGAACTCTGTGTCGAGGACCTGGAATTGATGAACGGCACGTGGGTGAATGGCGCCAAGCTGGAGCCCAACCGCCCCGTGGCGCTCGCGCCGGATTCGGTGATCGAATTCGGCAAGGTCATGATGCGCGTCGCGGCTGCCTGAGGCGCCGGAGCAAGCCAACCCGCGTAACGCCACAAGGAATCCCGCCATGGCTCGTCCCGGCAAGGTCAAGAAAGTCGTGCTCGCCTATTCCGGCGGCCTCGATACCTCAGTCATCCTCAAATGGCTGAAGGAAAATTATCAATGCGAGGTCGTCACCTTCACCGCCGATCTCGGCCAGGGCGAAGAGCTCGATCCGGCGCGCAAGAAGGCCGAAATGTTCGGCGTCAAGCAAATCTACATCGAGGATCTGCGCGAGGAGTTCGTGCGCGATTTCGTGTTTCCGATGTATCGCGCCAACACGCTCTACGAGGGTATCTACCTGCTCGGCACCTCGATCGCGCGGCCGCTGATCGCCAAGCGCCAAATCGAGATCGCGCGCGAGACCGGCGCCGACGCCGTCGCGCACGGCGCCACCGGCAAGGGCAACGACCAGGTGCGCTTCGAGCTCGCCTATTACGCCTTGAAGCCCGACATCAAGGTGATCGCGCCCTGGCGCGAATGGGAGCTGACCTCGCGCACCACGCTGATCGAATACGCCGAAAAGAACCAGATTCCGATCGCCAAGGACAAGCGCGGCGAAGCGCCGTTCTCGGTCGACGCGAATCTGCTGCACATTTCCGCCGAGGGCAAAGTCCTCGAGGATCCATGGGAAGAGCCGCCGGCCTATGTCTATTCGCGCTCGGTCTCGCCCATGGATGCGCCCGACACGCCCGAGGAAATCACCGTCGATTTCCGCAAGGGCGATCCCGTTGCCGTCAACGGCAAGGCGCTGACGCCGGCGGCGCTGCTGACCGAGCTCAACCGCCTGGGCGGCAAGCACGGCATCGGCCGCGTCGATCTCGTCGAGAACCGCTTCGTCGGCATGAAATCGCGCGGCGTTTACGAAACGCCGGGCGGCACGATCTGGCATTGCGCGCACCGCGCCATCGAATCGATCACGCTCGACCGCGGCGCCGCGCATCTCAAGGACGAGCTGATGCCGCGCTATGCCGAGCTGATCTACAACGGCTTCTGGTTCAGCCCCGAGCGCGAAATGCTCCAGGCCATGATCGACCGCAGCCAGGACCATGTCGAAGGCACGGTGCGCCTGAAGCTCTACAAGGGCAACGTCATCGTCACCGGCCGCAAATCGGCGAAATCGCTCTACAGCCTCGCGCACGTCACCTTCGAGCAGGACAGCGTCTACGACCAGCGCGACGCGCAGGGCTTCATCAAGCTCAACGCGCTGCGCCTGAGGCTGGCGAAAATGGGACGGGGCTAAGGCGGCATGCTTCCATCGGGCGCGGCCTTGTCCGTCGCGAGCGACGACAGCGGCCCCCAGGCCAGCGCGACGAAAGGCGGCGCATCGGGCTCGGCCAGGCCGAAATGCGGATGGCGCCGCTCGATGCCTTCGAGCACATGCTGCTTGCTCAGGCGATAGCACCACAGCGCCAGCGGCGCGAGCTGAAGATCGACGCCGTCCATCGTCAGGCGCGCCGACGCGGTTTTGGTCGCGACGATGGCGCGGCCGAGCCGGTTGCGCTTGCAGAAATCCGCCAGATTGGCCAGCGTTTCGCCCGGATGCGTCGCCGGGCGGTCGCTCCATTTGATCTCGAGCGCGTCCCAGGCGCGCAGCGAGCCGCGTTCGAGCAGCACGCAATCGACCTCGCCGCGATCCCAGCGCGCGTAATAGGCGTCGCCGAAATAGCGCGTTTGCGCGAGCTGGGCGAAGAACGCGGTTTCGGCGAGCCGGCCCATGGCCGGATCGTCGTCGCGGATCGGCCCAAACAGCGCGGTGCGCAAGGTCGGATTCGCGAGATAGAGCTTGAAATGCGTGACCCGGCGGAAGCGCTTCGCCGACTCGTCGACCCGCGGCAGGCGGACGATGAGAAACGCCGCTTCGAGAAATTCGAGATATTTGCGCAGCGTGTTCTTGGCCGTACCCGCCTCCATCGCCAGCTTGTCGTAGCTGATTTCGGCGCCGGTGTTGAACGCGGCCCAGGTCAGCAGGCGCTTGAGTTCCGCGCCATCGCCGATGCCGTAGAGTTCCGGCAAGTCGCCGAGCACGACGCGCTCCAGGATGTCGCTCGCCAGGAAGCGATCGATGTCGATCCGCGCGCGCGCATCGTGCACCGGCTCGGGAAAGCCGCCGAACGCGATGTAATCGCGGAACGCGTCGTTGAGCGCCGCGATATTGGCGGTCAAATCGCCGTTCGGCGCAAAATACTGGCGCTCGATGCCGCGAAACTGCAAATACTCGCCGAAGCCCAACGGCGGCAGCGCATAATCGGTGAAGCGCCCCGCGCCCGATTCGCGGCCCTTCATCTTGAGCACGGCCGCCGCCGAACCCGAAGCGGCAAAGCGGATGTGATAAAACAAATCGACCAGCGACTTGAGATGCACCTCCCAATCCTTGAAGTACTGGATTTCGTCGAGGACGACATATAGCTCGCTGTCGCGGCCGTGGCCGTGCATGTCCATGAAGGATTGCAGCAAGCGGTCCGGCGGAACGCCGAGATAGGCCGGCGTGTCGAGCGAAACGAACAGCAGCCGCTTGGGATCGACGCCGCGCTCGATCAGCGCTTGCAGCGCCTGGGTCAGCATGACGGTTTTGCCGACGCGGCGCGGGCCCATCAGGATGACGGCGCGGCGCACCGAGGATTCGGCGAACAAGTTCCAGAAGCCGCCGAAATAGACACGGCGCGGCCAATCGCGAAAGCGCGACGGAACCTGGCCGTCGCGCCACCACGGATTGTCGAATGCGAGGCGGTTTCTGAGTTCGGTTTCCGGCAGATATTGCATGGAAGTTTTCAAGATCATTGAATTGATCTTAAAATAGCATGCAATAAAAATAAGATCAATACAATGATCTTATTTTTTTAACGCTGTCAATATATTGAAAAATAATGTTTTTTTATTTCCTTTGCTGGCCGGTCGTTTGATTTTGATCGCTGCCACTCAGTTTTCGAGCGTTATTCTATCGCCGGTTGAGGCCGCGAGGCCGGTTGATTTTCCCCGCTGAAATCGCTGCCGTCTTCGTTGCGCCGACCGCCCGGCCACAAATCCTCCGCCGCCGCGGCACAATTTCGTCCCAAGGGCGTGCGCGCCGACGCGAAGCGCCGGACCACGCCCCTACGCGGCGACGACATCACATAGGGGCAGCCGGCGGATGCCCTGGTTATTCAAATTGCGATCAGTTGCGGTGAGAAATCTGAGCAAACCGGCCCGCTCTTCGCCACGCTGGCAACGCTCTTGTACGTCACGCGCAAAATCGACTGGACGAGCTTGGATCGAAGCCCCAGCGCACCGCTATCGGGTGCGGCGCCGGGCAGCAATGCCGCCTAATTCTGTTTGCGGATGAAATCGCGGACCGCGGGATAGATCGTCTCGCGCCAGCGGCGGCCGTTGAAGATGCCGTAATGGCCGACGCCGGCGGCGAGCAGGTGCTGGCGCCGCTTGCTCGCGATGCCGGAGCACAAATCCTGCGCGGCGACGGTTTGGCCGGGCGCCGAGATATCATCGAGCTCGCCCTCGACCGTCATCAGCGCGATATCGCGGATCGCGGCCGGCTCGATCTTGCGCCCGCGCGAAACCCAGGCGCCGCGCGGCAAGGCGTGCTGGCGGAACACGGTTTCGACCGTTTGCAGGTAGAACTCGGCGGTCAGGTCCATGACCGACATGTAGTCGTCGTAGAACCGGCGATGCGCGTTCGCGCTATCGCCGTCGCCGCGAATCAAACTCTGATAGTGGCGCAGATGCGCACCGACATGGCGGTCCATGTTCATCGACATGAAGCCGGAGAGCTGGAGAAAACCGGGATAAACGCGCCGCCCATGGCCCGCATAGCCGTAGGGCACCTCGCTGATCACCGTGCGCTCGAACCATTCGATGGGATGCGCGTGCGCGAAATCGTTGACCTTGGTGGGGTTGACGCGCGTGTCGATCGGGCCGCCCATCAGGGTGAGGGAGCGCGGCCGCGCCGGATCTTTGGCCGCCGCCATCAGCGCCGCCGCCGCCAAGGCGGGCACGGAAGGCTGGCACACCGCTACGAGGTGCGTGCCGGCACCGAGCAAGCGCAGCAGCGCCACGATGTGATCGACGTAATCGTCGAGATCGAAACCGCCGCGATCCGCCGGAATTGTCCGCGCATCGCGCCAATCGGTGACGTAGACCTCGTGATCGAGCAGCAGCGCCGCGACCGTGCCGCGCAGCAGCGTCGCGTGATGGCCCGACATCGGCGCCAACAGCAGAACGCGCGGGCCGGCCGGGCCGGCGGCGCGGCGAAAATGGCGCAGGTCGCAGAAATCGCCCCGGGCCGCGACCGATTCGATGACGGGAACGGATTCGCCGCCGATCGCGACCGCGTCGATGCCGAATTTCGGTTTGACGTAGTGCCGGGTCGAGCGTTCGATTATTTCGCACGCCGCAGCCATGGCGCGGCCATATCCGGTGGAGGCCAGCGGCTGGAACGGATGCGAATAGAAGCTGTGGCCCGCCAGCGCGGCGAGGCGCAACGGCGCCAAGGCAGCCTGCTGCCAGGCAAACATCGTGTAGAGCATGCCGATCGATCCCCGATTCTGTTTCGGCACGCCGGTGCTGCGGCTATTCCGATGGTAGATGCTGCCGATTAACGATTCCCATCGGCCTTTGGCAAGCTGAAACTCGCGTCGTCCGGCGTTACAAGTATCGCTGCAACGCCTTGGCAAGGTCGTCCGGGGCGATACCGTGCCGGAAATGGGTTAAGAATTTTCCATCGCGGCCCATGAGATAGATGTAGGCCGAGTGGTCGATGGTGTAGTCGCCCGGCTTCTCAAGCGGCTTTTTCGCGTAATAGATGCGGTAGGCCTTGGCGACGGCGGCGATTTCGGCCTCGCTGCCGGTCAGCATGACGACGCGCTTGTCGAAATTCTGCGTATAGTTGCGGAGCTGGCGCGGCGTATCGCGCTCGGGATCGACCGTGATGAAGATCGGCACCAGCCGGTCGGCCTTGCCGCCGAGCCGCTCCATCGCCTGCGATATCGTATAAAGCGCGGTGGGGCAGAAATCCGGGCAATTCGTGAAGCCGAAAAAGACGAGCATGTGCCGGCCGCGAAACTCCGTGTCGGCGCGGCGCTTCTCGTCGCTGTCGATCAGGGAAAACGATCCGCCGATCAGCGCCTCGCCTTGACCATCCGGAGATTACGGGCGCGGTGCGCGGCCATAGCGCCATGATCGTCGCCGTCGCGGCGAAAGCGGCGACGGCGATGGCGAGGAGGCGAAGCGCGAAGGCCCGGTTCACCGAACAGCCTAGGGCACCGGCGGACGATTGATCGCGACGACGCGCCAAGCCGGCGGCTTGGCGCCGTCGGCGATATGATCGAGCCGCGTCACGGCGCAGTTCCAAGCCTCGAAGGCCAGCGCGCGTGCCGGCGATATGCCGAGCGCGTGGCCGATCGCGGCGCGGATCGTGCCGCCATGGGCAACGCTGACGATGTCGCGGCCGGGATGGCGCCGGTTCCAGATTTCGATCCCGCGCATGACGCGCTCCATCACGGCGACGAAGCTTTCGCCGCCGGGCGGCGCCACTTCGGCGGGCGCCAACCAGAAGCCGTGATCGGCGCCGTGCTGGGCGAAAACCTCGCTGCGCACCCGGCCCTGCCATTCGCCGAAATGCTGCTCGGCGAAAGCGGGCTCCTCAGCGGGCTCGGCGTAGGCCAAGCCGGCGGAACGGATCGCGGCCGCGGTCTCTTTCGTGCGCCGCAAATTCGTCGTCAGCCACACGGCGTCGCGCGGCAGCATTTGCGCCAAGGCCGCGAACGGCGCCGGGTCGGACACATCGGCGGCGATGTCGCTCTGGCCGTAGATGCGGCCGCCATCGGTCGTGACAGGCGCGTGGCGGATCCACCACCAGCGCGTCACCACCGGGCCTTTCAGTGCGGCGGCGCTCATGACACTGCCGCCGCCGCAATCAAGAGGGCGATTTCGGTGACTTGCTGAATCATGGCGTAAACCGGTTGTGAAAACGCTTCGTATTGCCGCCGCGCGATGCCGACGGCGATCCACATGGCGAAGAGCGCGGCGAGGCTGCCGACCAGGCCGCCGACCGGCCCGAGAAACAACAGCAAGAAAGCGATGCCGAGCGCCGCCGCGAGCCACAGCCAATCATTGCCGAGCAAGGCGCCCTCGGCCTCGCGCTCCTCGCGCGAACGCATGGCCGGGGCCAGGGCCAGCGCCGTGCGCGAGCCGACAATGACGGCGATGAGCACCGCCGCCTTGCCGTCGCCGATCGCGACCAGGATGCCGATGCGCAGAACCAGCGACATAATCAGCGCGAGCATGCCGGCATAGCCGACCGGCGCGGTGGCCAGCGCCGCGCGCCGCGCGGCCAGATCGCCGCTATGCGTCGCCGCCTCGACATAGACGGCAAGCCCGATCTCGCCGCGCCCGCCGGTGAGCCAGATCAGCATGCCCAAGGCGAGCGCGACCGAAGCGAAGTCGCCGAGATGCAGCGAGCGGCCGACGCCGAAGATCGTGATCGTGAACAGGCCGAGCAGCAGCGCCACCAGCGGATAGGCGCGGCGCGCGCGCCCATGCTGCGCGGGTTCGGGCTCGGGCAGGATTTGCGGCTTGAACGCGGTGAGCGCGCCGATCGCGATGAGCCAATCCTGCCACCAGGCGGAAAAGCTGTGCTCGCTCGGATCGAATGGGGATTTTTCGGTTTCACTCATGGACGGGGCTGGGCCGCGTTTTCGCTCGCCCATAGATATAGACTGGAACCGCGCCCCGGCCAAACGCCCGCGAACTCACCGCCTGCAAGAAAGTAGTGGAATATTCAGGATGTTACGCCATGGCACCGCAATAGGCCTCGATGCGATAGCCGTCCGGATCGACGACGAAGGCGGCATAGTAATTGGGCCCGTAGTCGCCGCGCAGCCCCGGCTTGCCGTTGTCGCGCCCGCCGGCACGCAGCGCCGCGGCGTGGAACGCATCGACCGATTCGCGCTTGGCCGCCGCGAAGCAAATATGCAGGCCCGAACGTTCATCGGCCGGAACCGGATGGCCGCTGTGCCCGAGCCAGAGGGCCGGCGATTTGACGCCATAGCCCAGCGACGTATCGCCGACGCTGAGGCAGGAATAGCCGAGCGGCGCCAAGGCCGCGTCGTAGAACCGGCGCGACCGCGCGATGTCGCGGACGCCGAGCGAGACATGATCGATCATGGTTCGAACTCCTTCGGTGATCGGGAAACGCGATTTCAAGAGGGCGTTATTTATAACCATCTTGATGGTTATATTTATCCGTGCGGGCTTCGCTTGTCAACCCCCTCGATGGTTAGTATGCAGACCGCATGACCGCCCCACGCCAGCGCCCGCCGGGCACGACGATCGCCCCGCCGCGCGACGATCTCGCGCTCGACTACGCGAACACGCTGTGCTGGCGCGGCAGCGATCCGCCCAGCGAAGCCCTGCGCAAGCCCGACGACGCGATCGATTGGTGCGCCACGACCGGCGGCCTCGGCGGCGAAGCGGTCAAGGTCTTGCGCCGGAGCGCGCGCGAGAATCCGGCGCAAGCCGATGCGCTCTTCGCGGCGTCGGTTTCGCTGCGCGAAACCCTGTTTCGCCTGTTCAGCGCGCTTGCCGCAGGCGGCGAGCCGGCGGCAGCCGATGTCGCCGCGTTCAATGCCGCCCTCGCCTTGGCGCCGGGACGCCGCCAGCTTCGCCGCATCGGCCCGGGTTTCGTGTGGCAGGCCGAAATGCCGGCGCCGACGGCCGCGGCGATGTTGGCGCCCGTGCTGTGGTCGGCCGGCGATTTGCTCGCCTCGGCCCGAAGCCGGCGCGTGCGGCAATGCGCCAACGCGAAATGCCTTTGGCTTTTCCTCGACGACAGCAAGAGCGGCACGCGCCGCTGGTGCTCGATGAGCAGTTGCGGCAACCGCGCCAAGGCGCACCGACACTACGTCAAGACGCGCCAGGGCGGCGAAGACTAAGAGCGAACGGAGCCTATTCGCCGATCTGCAGGATCAGCCCGCGCACGCGTGCCGCGCGGTAGCAACGCAGGAAGATCACGATGCTGGCCAGCACGAAGGCGAAGTTGAGCAGGGCGGCGTTGACGAAAAGATCGGCGCGGAAGGTTTTGTCGATCAGCACGGCGCGCATGCCCTCGAAGACATGCGCGGCGGGCAAGGTGCGCGCGACGTATTGCAGCCATTCGGGCAGAACGGCGAGCGGATAATAGATGCCGCAGACCGGCGCGATCGCGAACATGGCGAGCCAGGCGAGATTTTCCGCACCCAGGCCCCAGCGCAGGATGATGCCGCAAATCGCCAGGCCGACCGCCCAGCCCATGATCACGAGGTTGATGAAAAACCCGATCAGCGGCAGGCCCATGCTGAAAATCGAATAGTCGTAAAGGAAAATCGCCAGCACCGCGGCAGGCAGTATGCCGATCAAGGTGCGGATCAGCGACATGACGACGAGCGAGGCGACATATTCGATCGGCCGGATCGGGCTCACCAGGATGTGGCCGAGATTGCGCGACCACAATTCCTCCAGGAACGATATGCCCAATCCAAGCTGGCTGCGCACCAGCACGTCCCACAGCAGCACGGCGGCGATCAGCAGGCCGGCCACCTGGGCGATGAGCGAAGACTGGCCGACCAGGAACAGCGTCATGAAGCCCCAGGTGACCATTTGCATGATCGGCCAGTAGCTCAGCTCCAAGAGCCGCGGCCACGAACTGCGGAACAGGTAGACATGGCGCAGCACCATGGCGCCGATCCGGCGCAGCGAGGGACCGAGGCCGGCCTGCGACAGGGCGGCGCTCATCGCCCGGCCTCGGCGACCGCGACATGGCGCGGCCGGTTGCGCGCGATATCGAGAAAAACGTCCTCGAGATTTTCGCGGCCGTAGCGCGCCAGCAAGTCGCCGGGCGAGCCGCGGTCGACGATCTTGCCTTCCTTCATCATCAGCACGTCGGAGCACAGGCGCTCGACCTCGGCCATGTTGTGCGAGGCGAGGAAGATCGTGGCGCCGGTGTCGCGCCGGTAGGTTTCGAGATAGGTGCGGATCCAGTCGCCGGTGTCAGGATCGAGCGATGCGGTGGGCTCGTCGAGGAGCAGAACGTCGGGCTTATTGATCAGCGCCTTGGCGAGCGAGACGCGGGTTTTCTGGCCGGCCGAGAGCGTGCCGACCGGGCGCTTGAGGAATTCGGCGATGGCGAGTTCCTCGGCCAGGCCGCGGATGCGCCGCCTCAAGCCGGGAACGCCGTAAAGCCGTCCGTAGACGATGAGATTTTCCTCGACGGTGAGCCGCTTGGGCAGATCGACATAGGGCGAGGAGAAATTCATGCGCGGCAAGGCGCGGAAGCGGTGTTTCAGCATGTCCTCGCCGAGCACGCGGACCTCGCCCGAACTCGGCAGCAGCAGGCCGAGCAGAATGGTGATCGTCGTCGTTTTGCCGGCGCCGTTGCCGCCGAGCAGCCCCGCGATGGTGCCTTGCGGAACCGCGAAGCTCACGCCATCGACCGCCACCGAGCCTTCGTAGCGCTTGACCAGATCGCGAACTTCGATCGCGGGCGCGGTCATGGCCGGGCCGGACCCTTGGCGGCTTCGGTTGCCATGGGCCGCATCCGATATAGAGTTGCCGGCTGCAATTTTGCGATGGGGTGCGAAGCATGAACGGGCAACCGACGCACCGCGCGCCGGCGCCAAGCCGCCTGCGGCTGCGCACGTTGGTGTCGATCCGCTGGGCCGCGATCCTCGGCCAAGCCACGTCGATCGTGCTTGTGCATTACGGCCTCGGCTATCGGCTGCCGATCGTCGAATGCGCCTTCGTCATCGCCGCCTCGGTGCTGCTCAACGGCGCCTTGACGGCGCGGGGCCAGCTTGGCCGGCCAATCGCCGACCGCCAGGCCGCACTTTATCTCGCCATCGATCTCGTGCAACTCGTCGCTCTCTTGTATTTCACCGGCGGGCTTAACAATCCGTTTTCATTGCTGATTCTGGCGCCCGTCATCGTATCGGCCGTGGTCCTGTCGCGCCTCGCGACCATCGGCCTTGGGCTGATGGCGATCTTCTCTATCACCTTCATCGCGTTTTTTCACCAGCCCCTGCCCTGGCCGGCGCCCGGATTCGCGCTGCCCGAATTCTACATGCTCGGCGTGTGGCAGGCGCTGGCGATCGGCATCTTGTTCATCGCCGGCTATGTCGGCAGCGTGACCGAGGAGGACCGCGCCATGACCAGCGCGCTGGCCGAAACCCAAATCGCCCTATCGCGCGCGCAGCGGCTTTCGGCGGTGGGCGCGCTGGCGGCGGCGGCGGCGCACGAGCTCGGTAGCCCGCTCGCCACCATCGCCGTCGTCGCCAAGGAAATGGCCCGCGACTTGCCCAAGGATTCGCCGCTCGCCGCCAACGTCCAGCTCTTGACCGAACAGATCGACCGCTGCGGCCAGATCCTGGCCCAGCTTTCGCGCAAGCCCGATGTCAGCCAGCGCCACGAGCCCGGCCGCTTCATGCCGCTCGGGTCCTTGCTGGAATTCATCGCCGAGCCCTATCGCAGCCCCGACAAGGCCGTGCTCATCCAGAGCCGCGCGATGCCCGAAACCGCCGGCAGCGAGGAGCCGGAGCTGGAACGCCTGCCCGAAACCATCCACGCGATCGGCACGCTGATCCAGAACGCGACGCAGTTCGCCGCTGGCACCGTGCGCATCGAGGCTGGCTGGAGCGAAACCGCCATCGTCATCGCCATCGACGACGACGGCCCGGGCTTTCCGCCGCTCTTGCTTGACCGGCTCGGTGAACCTTATGTTTCAACCCGGCGGGAAGAAGGCGGGCATATGGGCTTGGGCCTGTTCATCGCCCAGACCTTGCTCGGCCGCTACGGCGCGACGCTCGAATTCGCCAATCGCCGCGAGGGCGGCGCCCGCGTCACCATCCGTTGGGACCGCGCCGCCGCCGAAAACATGAGAGGGACGATGGAAGATGCCTGAACCAGCCGGAACGAAGCCGGGCGCCGGAACCGGGCGGACCCTGTTGATCGTCGACGACGACAAGCCGTTGCGCCAGCGTCTGGTCGTCGCCATGGAGCGACGCGGCTTCATCGTCAGCTCGGCGGAAGGCGTGGCCGAGGCGATCGCGATGGCGAAAGCGTCGCCGCCGGAGTTCGCCATTATCGACATGCGCCTGGGCGACGGCACCGGCCTCGACATCGTCGCCGCGCTGCGCGCCGCGCGGCCCGATGTGCGCATCGTGATGATGACGGGCTACGGCAACATCGCGACGGCGGTCGCCTCGGTGAAGGCCGGCGCCATCGACTATCTGCCCAAGCCCGCCGACGCCGACCAGATCGAAGCCGCCCTGCTCAATCTCGACCGGCCGCTGCCCAAGCCGCCGGAAAACCCCATGTCGGCCGACCGCGTGCGCTGGGAGCACATCCAGCGCGTCTACGAGCAATGCGACCGCAACGTCTCGGAAACCGCGCGCCGGCTCAACATGCACCGGCGCACCTTGCAGCGCATCTTGAGCAAATACGCGCCAAGGGAGGGGTGAGCGAGCGGCCGAGAAGCGAGCCGGTCAGACGCGCCGCGTCCTTAGTTGCCGGAGATCGTCGTCCGGCCAGTGTTGCGCACGCGGCGGCCCTCGTAGTCGTAGATGAAGCTCGCGCTTTCGAAGAAACTGAAGGGAACCCTGAGCCCGATCTCGCGCGCCTTGCGGAAGTTGATGGCGATGTCGGGCGGGCTGACGACGCCCACTTTGAGGCTTCCGGCAGGCTTGCCGGCGAGAACGGCTGCACCGTACACCGCCGCGAGATGCGCATTGCTCTCGAAGCTCACGCCGACCGAAAGCACTGCGCTGTCGTCGCCCGGCATGACGACTTCCGGCACCACGCTGAGCACCGGCACGCGGTCGGAATGGGCGTTGATGGTCACAATCTGCCGGAACACGGCCGTACTGCCGGTGATCCAGAAAATGCTGGCGTCCAGCGTCGGGTCGTTCTTGCGCATGTTGGCGACGGCCTCGGGCACCAGCCGCGCCAATTCCTCGCGTGCCCGGGCCGGATCCTGTACCGTCACGTTCAACACCCGCATGCCGTGCCGGCGCGCGTAATCGACCAGCGGATTCACCTGAGTCTCGATGGCGCTCACATTCTTGCTGTCGACCAGAATTCCGATGTTCTTGAGATTCGGCTTGAGCTGGGTGACATAGGCCATCTGCACTTCGATCGGCACGTTGAGCGAGGTGAATGCAAAATTGGTGCCGGTGCCATAATTGTAGTTGGGAACTTGGCCGAGCAAGACCGGATCCTTCGAGCAAACCGAAACGACCGGAATTTGGCCAGCGCGATAATTGGCATAAAGCCACGCGGTCGATTCGGAGCCCATCGAGAAGATCAGCTCGCTCCGGTTGTCGGCGGCCGATGCCAGGGCCCGGCGCGCCCGCCTATCATCGTTGTCGAAATTCACGATGGTGAACTCGGCATCGATGCCCTTTTCGTCGAACACGTTCAGGATTCGAGATATCGCGACATCGTACGCGGACGAGGCGCGGGGATAGAGAACGAAGACCTGGCGGCGCGTGGCCCCGGCCGGAGAATGCCGGCGCTTGATGGTGATGCGATCGGGATTGCCCGGTGTTTCGACGATCTCCCAGGCTTGAATGACATCGTTGTCGTGCTTGAACCAGCTGGTGTAGGCCGGCTCCGCCGCCGTTGCGGCGAAATGGACCGCGAACAGCGCAACGAAGGCAACAAGTCCTGGCCTCAATCGATGGAGACTGGCGGCAATGCCCATTTTAGCGCGCTCCTTGAACTTGTGCGGGAGGGGCGGGCTGCATGTTCACGAGATACAGGATCGCAAGCAGCACGACCGCGCCGCCGATCCAAGCGATGACGGATGCCGAAAAACCGGTGTACAGCAGGAGCTGCCCGACGATGATTGGCCCGACCACATGGCCGAGCCGCTCGAGAAAGCGATAGGTGGCGATGACCGAGTTGGCGCCGATCGTTTGGGCCACGCGACAATCCCCGATCCGTGTAACCACCGGCGCGCACACGAAACCGTGCGCGACGCCGAGCACGACGACGCCCGCCATCAAGACGACGGTCGATCCATACTGGGACGCGGCGATCGGCTGCCATTCGATGAGCCCGATGAGGAGCAAGCCCACGCCGCTTGCAATGCCGCCCCAAAACAGCGCCGACTCGACGCGCCCGGTGCGGTCGACGACGCGTGAACTGTGGGCGCTGGCAAGCAGAACGCCGATGGCGTAGATCATGATCACCTGCCCGATGCTCTCCGGCGCGTAATTCAAACGCGATAGGATGAGCGGCAGGGCGAAGATGACGACGCCGGTCATGACTGCCTTTGTCGGAATCCCGATCAGCAGCATGGTGCGCATGAATTCGCCGCTTGGCAGGACGCGGGCCAGGTCCTTGCCGAGCTGGCGCCATGCTGCCCAGCCGCCGGCGGCCGGCCCGGCGCGCCACATCACCTTCGGCACCAGGACGAATGCGTAGATCGCCATGACGATGGCAAAGCAGCCGGACAATAGGAAGACGCTGCTCATGCCGATATAACCGACGAGCAGCGATCCGATCGCGGTGCCGGAAACCATTCCGCCCTGGAAGCCGATGACGATGATTGCGGCGCCTTGGGTCCGGCGCTCCGGCCGCGCCATTTCGAGAATGTAGGATTGCACGCCGATAAATAGCATGCCCTGGCCGATGCCCGCGATCGCACGAAGCACAACCACCGAAGCGAAATCCGCCGCCAGCGCCAAGCCAAGCAGGCCGGCGGCAGCAAGCAACAGGCCGACAAACATCAGGCGGCGCGGTCCGTAGCGTTCCGAAAAATGCCCGGCCGGGATTAGCGCCAGCGCAAAGCACATATAATACGCGATGAACGGCGCCGACACCCACGCCGGCGACAAGCCGGAACTCTGCGTCATGCCGAGGATGAATTGCGGGAGGAACGGATAGCCGAGATGCTCGAGAAAGACTGCGACGAAGAAGATCGGCTTCACCAGGTCCAGCGCCGCCCGGCTGCGTTCCACCGACGGCGAATCGCCGGCGGTGCGGAATGCTCCCTGCTGAATGTGCTGCAGGACACCGGCCAGCTGAAGAAACAGCCAGGCGAGAAACGCCGACGCAACAAACAAGGCGGCAAAGTTCCGCACGGTCGTCAGCACTTGATCGTAGACGATCGCCGATGGCAGCGAGACGACGACTTCGACCTTTTGCGTAGGACGTTCTTGGCGCGACAGATCGACGATGTATTCGTAACTCGATCCATCGCTCGCCCAAGTCTTGCCGATGAGGCTCCGCTGGGTATGGATTTTGACCACGCCGTTCACATTCAGCGCCGCGGCGCTGATGTCGGGGTTGAGCTTGCGATACTCTTCGAACACCCGATCCAGGCCGTCGACTTGATCGATATTCAGATTGAAGGCAACAAGATCGCTGAGACGCTGGGCGAGCGAATCGGCGAGTGCCTTGGTCTTGGCCTGGACGCCGACCGAGTAGATCGCGACGAGCGTCGCGACCACCACGCCGGACATCGCGAGGAATGTGAGAGCATAGACGATCGACAAGGCGGAGACCCGGCGGATGTCGTTCAGCGGCCCGCGGAACGAGGCGAAGACCGCGAAGGCGACCGAGAGGAATAACGCCACGGCCAAAAGCGGAGCGAAGGCGCGCTCGACCCGCGCGCTGACCACCTCGCGAGGCACGATCAGCACGAGGCTGCCGATTTTCTCGAACTTGTCGCGCAGCGGCAGCACGACCTGATACATGGTATTGGAGCTGCGTATGTCGATGTTGTCGGCGCGGTCCATGGCGATCGACGTCGTTGGCGGCAGCAGCGGCGCGATCGCATCGCCGCTGGAGAACACCGGCTTATCGTCCGGGTCGACGACGAAGATTGCGCTGATGTTGTTGTCCGCGTCGGCGATCGGCTTCGCGATCGTCGTGAAGCCGACGAATTGCCGAAGCGGAAGGCCCGAGCGGAGGTAACCCTCCATCGCATTCTGGACGACCCGCCCCTGCGGAACGACGCCGTCGATCACGAATTTGAAATAGTTGCGCCGCGCCTCGCCCTGGCCGACATAGATCAGAAGCATCAGCGAACTGATCGCCACGACGAACATCGTGACGGCGTGGCGGATTCCACGGAATGTTCGCGCTTCAACCATGGCGCGGCGCACCCAGGTTGTCGGCCGATGACTTCGGCCATCAACGCGGCGAGACGCGGCACCGCGCGGCGCCGGTATGTCATCAAGAAGTCGATGCGATTCGCGAGCTGGCTGAAGATCAGATCCTCGTAGTCCATGCTCGACGACGCGAGCCCGAAGCAGACAATGCTCGTGCAATCGCGCGTTGGCCGCTTGAGATCCGGCTTGGGATTGGCTTCCAGCACGCATATCCGCCCGGCGGAATCGGCGCGCGCGTCGAGCCTTACGGTCATGCCGAGGTTGAAATCGCGATATACGGTTTGCGCCAGCAAGGCGAGCTCGGCGATCGTGGCGCGCTCCTTGGCGGGATCGAGCAGACGCAGGCGATCGCGCGTGATCGGCCGAACGTCCTGCGAGACAACGATCCTTTCGTCAGGGGCCAGCACGCGTTCGATCGCCGAGAAAACGAACGGTTCGCGCATCTTGGAAAGCTGGCGGCCGCGCGCAAGCACCGGCCCGCCGACGGCGACGCAATATTCGGGACCGGGCAGAAAGGTTTCGATCATCACGTCGCTTTCCGTCGCCGCCCATACTTTGGCAACGGTTTCGGCAAGCGCCGACTGGTCTTCAACATAGTGGACATTGAGCGACGCGCGGCCGGAAACGGGTTTGACGACGAACGGCCCGCGATGACTGGAAAAGGTTTCGGCGAAGCGCCGGCTTGCCGCCGGGCGAAATGGGCCGCCGGCGAAGTTCCAAGTCATGAACGGTGCCGTCGGAATTCCCAGGCACGTCAAGGCCCGCTTGAAAACGTGTTTGTTGTCGAGCATGCTCGTGGCTAGGGAATCGTGCCCGACATAAGGCACGCCGAGCATTTCGAGCAGCGCGGGCGCGTGTGCCATCGGGTTGAGGCCTTGAACGCCGCCGGTGTTGAGCCAGACAAGATCGATCCGCTCACGCTGCAGCCGATCGCCGAGACGCATATCGTCCTGCATGAGCTGGACATGCTTGAAGCCGAGCCGCGTGAGGGCGTCGGCGATGTCCCGCGCGACCGCCTCGTAGCTTTTCCAGGCGCGCGCATTGAGGGTCGGAACGATCACCGCGCCATCGGCGGCCTTGTCGCCGCCAAAAACGACGGCAAGCCGAAGAAGCGGCTTCAACCGCTCGAGGCGCGCTTGCAGCACCGAGCAATAGACCGCCGAACCCGACGGGGCGCCAGTCGGCGCCTCGGCCAGCTCGGATACGAAGGGTGGGGCGACGAGATAGGTCATTTTTCTCGGCAAAATTGATGACTGAAACTAATTCGAGATAGTGGAGAATTCATTGCAATATTCGGTAAACTGCCGGAGGAGAGATTGGTTAGCCGCGGCAACCCAGCGATTCGGCCCGCAATAGGTCCGATTAACCATAGGCGCCCGCACGGCGCAGCCCAGATCTTGGCACGCGCGCGCCAAGCGACCGCGATGCCCCGCACAGATCATCTCTTGCGATTATGCAATTAACAGTTGTGTTTTCGTTTCTTTGATTTTCGCTAATGAAGCGTTAAGGGAATATAAGTACTGTTGGCAATGGACGATGGATCCGATAGCCGTTCGCGCGCCGCAAGATTCGCTGACCTCTGGAAACGCCAAAGCTTTTATTGCGAGCAGGATGCGAAAGTGACAGCAATCCCTCCGAAACCAGGTTCTGGCCATCGGCCGACCGCCGAATTCGCCCGCTCGCCCGGCGACGCCGCCGTCACCGACCGACACGATGCGGTGCGGCGGCTGGACATGCAGACCGCGCTGCTGGAAACCATCGCCCGGGGCGCGCCGGCGCATGAAGCCGTCAAGCAGATCGTCGGGTATCTTGACGAATTGATCGGGCCGGCCGATTGCGCGGCGTTCCTGTTCAGCACCGGTGGACAACAATCGCGCCTGATACATGGCGAGGAGATGCCGGACGACACGCGGCGGTTTCTGGCGGCACTCCCGAGTGCCGCCGAAACCAATCCGATCGTATCGGCGGCGCTCAGCGGGCTGACCATGTCCTTTGACAATGTCACGCGCGAAGAGGGCGGATCCGGTTTTTGTGCATCGCTCGCCACGCTCGGATATCGTGGGGCTTGGATCTATCCGGTCGCCAACTACAACGCCGAGTTCTCCGTTGTTTTCGTCAGCTTGCATCGGCAGTCGATACCGCTGCCAGAAATAGACGAGCCGGCGCTCGATTGCCTCGCGCCATTGGCGCGGATCGCCATCGAGCATGAGCGTCGTGCCTTGGCCCTCGGCCAGGTCAACGAACAATTGTGGTCGCTCGCCGCGAACGTGCCCGGCGTTGTCTATCAGCGCGTCGTTACGCCGGAGGGCAGGATCTATTACACCTATGTCAGCGAAGGCGCGCTCGATCTGTTCGGCGTTTCTCCCGACGAAATACTCGCCGACCCGCAGGCTTTGTTCGATTGCCACGGCCCGGAATACCGCTCGACGTTTCGCGACAATCTGCTGGCGGCCTCGCGCGAGCTGCGCTTGTGGGACGTTGAAGCTTCGATCATCGCGCGTGACGGCAAGCACAAGAAAACGCTGGCCCGGGCGCGTCCACTACGGCGCCCCGATGGATCGGTGGTGTGGAACGGAATCATCATCGATGCGACGCGGTTCAACGTCGCGCTGGCGGCGGCGAACCGCACCAAGAGCGAGTTCCTCGCCAACATGAGCCACGAGCTGCGCACGCCGCTCAACGCCATCATCGGGTTCTCCGAGCTGATTCGCGAGCAGTTTCTTGGCCCGATCGGCTCGCCGCGCTATTGCGAATATGCGGCGGATATCCACCATAGCGGCACGCATCTGCTCGGCATCATCAACGACATTCTCGACTTGGCGAAGATCGAGGCGGGCAAGACGGAGCTCAGCGAGCAACCGGTCAAACTGCGCTCGTTGATCAACGCCTGCACCATGCTGACCATGGGCCGCGCCGCGGAATCCGGTATCAAGCTCGACGTTGAATGCGACGACTCGCTCAGCTTTTTGGCCGATGAACGCAAGATCAAGCAGGTGCTCATCAACCTCTTGTCCAACGCGGTAAAATTCACGAGCAATGGCGGCCGGGTGACGCTCGTGGCCAAGCGCGACAAAGACGGCGCGCTCGTCATCTCCGTTGCCGACACCGGCATCGGGATTGCCCCTGACGACCTCGCAATGTTGTTCGAGCCCTTCACGCAAATCCAATCCAGCCAAAACCGTCGTTTTGCGGGAAGCGGGCTCGGCCTGCACCTCAGCAAGGCCATGATGGAGATGCACGGCGGCACGTTGAACATCGCCAGCACGCCCGGCATCGGCACCACGGTGCGGGCTTGCTTGCCCGCGCACCGCATCCTCGGGTCGAAGCAACCCGACTGATCCTTCGGTGCGCGGCGGCACCCGTCGTGGAACCAAACCCCGCGCCGCCGGAATTTCGCCGCGAGGCGCCCTGCGGCCATCGGCATTCCCGCTGGCCGGAAAAATAGAGCGATCTCCGACGCTGACCGAGCGATGCCGCGCGCTAGCGGATTTCTCACGGGACGTGATCGCCGTGCATCTTGTGCCCGGAAATTCTCAATGGCGATCCCAACTTGCGCAACCAGGGCAGCCGCCGGCTGCCCCTACGCCATGTCGTCGCCGCGTCGGGGCACGCGGCGCGTGCCCTCGCTGCCAAGGTCAACGATCGTCGCCCGAATATTCGAGGCTGCATCGACCCGCGCGGCCTCTCTGTGAGAAATCCGGGTTAGCGGATTTCGGCGAAAGCGATGGCGCCCTGCTCTGCGATGCCGGCGCGGAGATTGTCGAGCACATAGGCCTTGCCGCCAAGATAGGCGACAAGAACGGCGTGCAGCGGTCTGTTCGTGTCTTCGATGACGACGATGCGCAGATTCTCGGCCGGCCCGCCGAGCATGCGCAGCGACAGGAACGTCGCGATCACATGGTCCTCGCAGTCGCCGCCGCGCGGCCGCTAGGCGCGATTCACGGCACGAGCCGGATTCAATGTCGCCGCGGCCGACCAGCCAGTCGTCGCCGCCATTGCCGTAGAGCGTGTCGATGCCGGCCTCGCCGTGAATGAAGTCCGCGGCTTCGCTGCCGTAAACGGTGTCGTCGCCGCCGCGGGCATAGACGCCATAGCCCATGTCGAATACCGGCGGAAAGGTTAGATCGATGGCCTCGCCATTGTCGGTGCCATAGCGAAACTCACGAACGGAAAAAGATGGTGTCGGCATGGTTCTTCTCCTTCAGGTTGTGCCGGGCGCGGTCGCGATGGCCCGCGCCCGGCGTTAGCGTTGATGCAATCCGATTGCGCGCGTCAGACGATGAAGTCGCCGGCGACGAGCTGGTTTTTTGCCACGCCCGCCAAATCGACGATGGTCTCCTGGTCGAAGACGTCGCGCAGCGAGAAAGGCGCATGCGTGCCGCCGTCCTTGTCGACCATGACATAGGTGCCGAAACCGGCCGTGTTGGGCGTGCCGTGCTGGACGAAGTAGATGTAGCCTTGGGCGATGGCGTCGGAGGCGGAGCTGCCCGCGTCGTCGGTCAAGTCCATGACCGTGCGGAGATCGATCTTGTCGCCGCTGGCGCCGCTGAAGTCGGTGATCGTGTCCATCGCCGGGACGAGGAACATCGACGCGTTGTAGTCGGCGCCCGAGAACACGAAAATGTCGGCATGGACGCCGCCGGTCAGTTTGTCGGCCCCGCGGCCGCCATTGAGCGTGTCGATTCCGGCCTGGCCGTCGAGCTCGTCATTGCCGGCGCCGCCGATGAGCGTGTCGTTGTCGGCGCCGCTGAACATCCGGTCATTGCCCGATCCGCCGTCGAGATAGTCGTTCCCGTTGCCACCGTGCATGTAGAATTCGTTGTCGGCGCCGCCATAAAGCCGGTCATTGCCGTCGCCGCTTTCCATGAAATCGCTGCCGGCGCCGCCGTCGAGATAGTCGTTGCCGTTGCCGTTGCCGTTCAGCGCATCGAAGGTATCGGCGCCGGCGCCGCCGATCATCACGTCGTCGCCCTCGCCGCCGTCGAGATTGTTGTCGCCGTCGCCGCCGTCGAGCCAATCGTGCCCAGCCTGGCCTGCAAGCCAGTCATTGCCGACGCCGCCGTAAAGGCCGTCATCGCCGTTGCCGCCGTAGAGAGCGTCGTTGCCGGCTTCGCCATACAGCGCGTCGTGGCCATCGTCGCCCCGCAATTCGTCGCCCGCGTCGCCGCCGTAGAGATAGTCATTGTCGGCGCCGCCGGAGAGATAGTCCGCATCGGCGCCGCCATGGAGCCAATCGCTACCGGCCTCGCCGTAAAGCCAATCCGCGCCAAGAGCCCAGACCGGCAGGGTGCGGTTCAACAGGAAAGGACTACGACCATGGCAAGACAGACTCACCACGGCAGTGCATTCGACGACGCCGTCGACAAGACGTTCAGCAGCGACCCCTGGGACATCTACACCTATGAGGGAGACGACGAAGTCTTTGGCTCGGAGCTCGACGACAACATCTATGCCGGGGCCGATCGCGATTTCGTCTTCGGCAATGACGGTAACGATTACATCGACGGCGGCCCAGGCGACGACGGATTTGCCGTCGATCGCGGCCTGATCGGCGGCCACGGCATCGACACGATCCATGGCGGCGCGGACAATGACGAGATCTTCGGCTTCGCCAAAGGCTCGCGGGAACACGAGACGACCGGCAACTTTTTGTTCGGCGATTCCGGCAACGACACGATTTTCGGCGACAACGGCGACGACATGATCAGCGGCGGCTCCGGCCGGGATACGCTGACCAGCGGCGGTGGCGCCGACACCTTCGTGTTCAGCGCCGGCGACATGGTCAACATCTACGAGCCGCTGTTCCGGCGCAGCTTCGAACGCTACGAGATGGACACGGTCACGGATTTCGCGAACGGGCTCGATCGGCTCGACGTGAGTTCGCTGCTCGACCTCGATACCAAGTTCGCCGGCACGACCGCGCAGCAGGCGATCCAGCAAGGCTACATCTATTTCGCGCAGCACGGGACCGCGGGCCAGCCCGGCTTCGGCACCTATGTGTGCATCGACCGCGACGGCGGCGCGCACGGGGCAAGGAGCGCGGCCCTGGGCGGCGAGTTCATCATCGCCGATCTCTCGGGCATTGCGCGCAACCAGCTCGACGCGAGCGACTTCATCGTCTAGTGCCGCGCGGGCGCCAATCCGCAGTGCAATGGAAAACAGGCGGCAAAGTACAATCTGCCGCTTGTTTTTTCAGTGTGGAATGTTCGATTGGCGGGCGGCGGCGTCCTTTACCGTCGCACATATTGCGACAGTGAGCCCGGAGGGTTATGGTGATGATCGGAACTGGGGATCGATCCGAGGAATGTCGGTTTAGGTCGCCGTGGAACTGCAAAGCGCTCCAGGAGCATCGACGTGCTGCAGCACTATCCAATCCTGCGAACGCGCGACACAGCCGCTGTCGTGTCGTTGATTGAATCGACGGCCGGCGTCCGGATGCAGCATGTCGGACGCATCGATTCGGCCGGTTGCGACGTCAGCGGACTGTGGCTGAAACGCCTGTCGCTTGCGAGCATCCGCTATGGCTTTCCGGCGGCGATCGCGGCCGGAAATAACATGGACAGCCATATAATTTCGTTCCCGCTACGTGGCGATCTCGCCGTCGACGCAGCCGATCGCCGCGCGTTGATCCGCCCGGGCGCCTGCGTTGCCATGTCGCCGACGGTACCGCTTTCGTTGACCGCCGATGCGATGACGCATCGCATAGTCATGCGCGTTTCGGTCGATGCCTTGTCGCGGCATTTTGCCATGCTGACCGCGGATGCCCGCGAGAGCCACCCGATCGAATTCGACATTGCAGCGGTGCCGCGTGGCGACAATGTCGATCTGCTCTTGCGGCAAATACAGCTGGCAATCGTGCTGCTCGATACCCGTCCGCGCGGTCAGATCATGGAGGATGCGCTCGATGAGATCGAAAGCGCCATCTTGACCACGCTGTTGCTATCGCAACGCCATAGCCGGAGTGCCGCGCTCAATGGGAGACCGGAAAGGGCTTCGCCGCGCGCGGTTCGCGCCGTGGTCGACTATATCCATGCCAATGCGCATCGCGGCATCACCGTCGAGGAATTGGCCGCGGCCGCCGGCATGTCGGGCCGCTCGATGTATCGCCAATTCCACGCCGCCAAAAGATTGGGTCCGCTTGCCTATCTCCGCGAAACGCGGTTCGCGCGCGCGCGCGCCGACCTCGATGCCGCCGCTTCCGGCGATACGGTCGAGATCATCGCCCGCCGCTGGGGCTTTCACCACACCGGACGATTCGCCGGCGAGTATCGCCGCCGCTACGGCAAGTCGCCATCGACGACGCTCAAAGGCGTTGGCTGAAACTGGCGACCGAGCCCCAAGATATGTCCGTCATCAAGATATCTGAGACACGCGGAGCGGTTTCGTAACGCAGGTTCTTGCCCATCTGGGCTGATACACCATGTGGCCGCATGTCGATGCTGCAGGTGGCGATGCTCGATGGCTCTACGTATGCCGGCCTGTGTGTACGAGGCCGTCGGCGCGCGCCATGTCGGTGCCGATCGGACGAAACGCGGCTATTCCCCCGGCCAGCGACGCGGCCGGCCGGCGATATTGCCGGGCTGCCGGCTCGGAACCGGGCCCTAACCCTGCGCCAGCGCTTCACGCCTGCCGCGTTGGCGCGCCGTCGCGCCCTCGAAACCAAGCGCGGCGAACAAATCACGCGCCGCGATAAGCTTCGCTCATCGACACGATCCGCCATCGGCATTGGCGCGCCAGCGGCGGTTTCGCGAGGATGCGGGCGTTTCCAGCAACAGCATCGAACAGGAGCAAAACCATGTTTGCAAAATCCGTTCTCGCCCTCGCCTCGGCCGCCGCCTGCATCGCGCTGGCCGGCGCGGCCTCGGCCAATCACAACGCCGCGAATGCGCCGGAACGGCGCGCGGCAGCACCCGTCGTGAAGCCAAGACCCGCCCCGCTCGAATTTCGCCGCGAGGCGCCCTACGGTCATCAACATTCCCGCTGGCCGGGGAAATAGGGCGGTCGAGCTCGGTATTGACCGGTTTCGTTTGCTTGCGAACAGTGCCCTCACCCTCGGTCCCTCTTCCGAATAGGGAGAGGGATGCAGGGTTCGATTTTTTTTAACGCGCTTCGGCGACGGCGCTGTGCGCCGCGGCGCCATGTGCGGCGGCCGGCGCGCCGGTGCCGTGATAGAACCAGGCGTGTTCGGTGATCGAATAGACCGGGCGGTATTCGGCGATTGCGCCCTGCTCGGCGATGCCGGCGCGGAGATTGTCGAGCACGTAGGCCTTGCCGCCGCGATAGGCGACGAGGACAGCGTGCAGCCGGTCCTGTTTCGCGTCCTCGACGATGACGATACGCAGATCCTCGGCCGGCCAGCCGAGCATGCGCAGCGACAGGAACTTCGCGATCGCATAGTCCTCGCAGTCGCCGCCACGCGTCAGGAATTCGCCGGGCGTCGCCCAATAGTCCGAGGCGCCATGGGCCGCGCGGTCCGAGCGATACGGCACCCGGTTGACATAGGCCTGGACGGCATCGAGCTGGCGGATCGGGTCCTGGCCGGCGAGGCCTTGCACGAAGGCGCGCCAACGCCGCGGCGCGCAGTCGCGGCCCTGGCATGCTTGAATATCCCGCGCCGGCGCCTCGGCGGCGTAACGCGCCAGCATGCCGGACCATTTCGGGAAGGCGCCGGCGTCGCGGTAGGCGGTTTCCTCGGTGTTGAAGAGCATCGGACGCGCGACCGGCGTTTCCGCGCTTGACGCGCGCATGCCCAGAAGGAGCGCCGCCGCGCCGGCCGCCACCCACAGAGCCGCGGCCCAGAATATGGGCGGCGCCAGGCCGGCGCGCGCGGCGCGTTCGGCGGGAGCAGGCGGCGGAAACATGGGAGCGATCCTCGATGCCGGATTGCCCGGCGGCGTCGAGGCATGCTCTAGGGGCGAGCCTGTTAAATTGGCCTAAGCCATCTTGGCTAATGAAGAATTGCGCTTTTTTGTTAATTCTTTAGGTTTGCCCGCTAGAGTGCGGGCGTTGATCGACCCAGCACGGCGCGAATGCGGACCCCTGTTTGGCGGGGGCAAATGCATTGGCGGGGCTGGCAATGACAGGCGGAAGCGCGTAACACATCGGCCGGTATGCCACAGGACGACGCGACAAAGAGAACGGATGCCTTGTGGGTGCCGAGGGTGCCCGAGGGTACGCTGATCTATGCCGTGGGCGATATTCACGGCCGCGCCGATCTGCTCGCCGACATGCACGAGGCCATTCTCAAGGATGCGCGCGAGGTCGACTGCGACGAGCGGATGGTGATCTATCTCGGCGACTATGTCGATCGCGGCAATGAGTCAAAGGGCGTCGTCGACCTGCTGCTCGACAAGCCGCTGCCCGGATTCAAATCCTATTACCTGATGGGCAATCACGAGGCTTTCCTGCTCGAATTCCTCATCGACATGGAAGCCGGCCCCGGCTGGTTCTTCAACGGCGGCATCCAGACGCTGCAATCCTACGGCGTCAGGCTCAACAAGGACGACGAGCTGTCCTTCGACACGCTGGTCCGCATCCAGGACGAATTCCTCCGCAAAGTCCCCGCCCGCCACCTAAACTTCTTCAGGGCGTTGGACTTCTGCAGAGTCGAAGGGGACTACTTTTTTGTGCATGCCGGAATCAGGCCGGGGGTGCCGCTGGAGAACCAGTCGGACGAGGACATGCTGTGGATCCGCGAGGAGTTTCTCTCCTACGAGGAAGAGTTCGAGAAAATCATCGTCCACGGCCACACGATCACCTGGGAGCCCGAGGTCAAGAGCAACCGCATCGGCATCGACACCGGCGCCTTCGCTTCGGGCGTGCTGACCTCGCTCGTGCTCGAGGGCCGCGAGCGCGATTTCCTCACCGTGACCGGCGACGGCCCGGGCAAGGACGGCGCCCCCATCGACTAGCGCTTCGGCTTGGCTTTTTTCTTTTGTTTCGCGGGCAGCGTGGCGGCGTAGGCGAGGCTGCGCTCGATCCACGTGCCGATGCGCGCCCGGTCCGCAACCAAAAGTGGCGGCACCTTGACGTATTCCTTCATCGGCCGCCCCTTCATCGGCTCGAAAATCGCGCCGTTCTCCCGGGCGATGAACGCCGCGCGGTCGGCCGCCGACAGGCGCAGGATCATCGCGTTGTTGTGCACGCCGATGCACATATTGCCGTTCAAGAAGCGCACCGGAAAGCCGAACATCTGCCGCTTTTCGAGCCCGCGCTCGGGCCCCGGTGCCACGGCTTCGAAGGCGGCGAGGAACGCGGGCGTCGTCTTCTCGAACGTCATTTTCGGCGCGGCGGCGCGTTTGGCCATGCCCAGCCTCCCGGATACCGCTCGATTTTGCCCGGCGGGCGATTGGCCGGCAAGGGCCATTGACTGCCGGCCGGGCGCGCCGCAATTCTCCGCCATGGATCCCGCCAAGCCGCTGTTCTCCTACCGCAAATACTGGGCGCACCGCTTCGGCACCGCGCCCGTCCTGCCGATGTCGCGCGCCGAGATGGACGCGCTCGGCTGGGACGTGTGCGACATCGTGCTGGTCACCGGCGACGCCTATATCGACCATCCGAGCTTCGGCATGGCCATCGTCGGCCGCCTGCTCGAGGCGCAAGGCTTCCGCGTCGGCATCATCGCCCAGCCCGATTGGCAGAACGCCGAGCCCTTCGCCGCGCTCGGCAAGCCGGCGCTGTTCTTCGGCGTCACCGGCGGCAACATGGACTCGATGGTCAACCGCTACACGGCCGACCGCCGCCTGCGCCACAACGACAGCTACACGCCGGGCGGCGAAGGCGGCAAGCGGCCGGACCGCTCGGTGCTGGTCTATGCGCATCGCTGCCGCGAGGCGTTCCGCGACGTGCCCATCGTGCTGGGCGGCATCGAGGCCTCGCTGCGCCGCATCGCGCATTACGATTACTGGTCCGACAAGGTGCGCCGCTCGGTCCTCGCCGACGCCAAGGCCGACATCCTGCTCTACGGCAATGCCGAGCGCGCCATCGTCGAGGTCGCGCACCGCATCGCCAAGGGCGACGCGATTGCCAGCCTCGACGACATCCGCGGCGTCGCACTCCTAAAAGGCGAAGTACCCGAAGGCTGGACCGAGGCGCATGCGGAAGACCTCGACGCGCCCGACGAAGGCGCGCGCATCGGCGGCGAGAAGACCGTTATCCGCCTGCCCGGCTTTCGAGCAGGTCGAGCGCGACCCCGAGGCCTATGCCCGCGCCTCGCGCGTGCTGCATCGCGAGAGCAATCCCGGCAATGCGCGCGCGCTGGTGCAGCAGCACGGCGACCGCGAGCTGTGGGTGACGCCGCCGCCGATCCCGCTGACGACGCCCGAGATGGACGGCGTTTACGGCCTGCCCTATGCCCGCGCGCCGCATCCCGCCTATGGCGACGCGAAAATCCCGGCCTGGGACATGATCCGCTTTTCGGTCACGATCATGCGCGGCTGCTTCGGCGGCTGCTCGTTCTGCTCGATCACCGAGCACGAGGGCCGCATCATCCAGAACCGGTCGCAGGAATCGGTCCTGCAGGAGATCGAGACGATCCGCGACAAAACGCCGGGCTTCACCGGCTACATTTCGGATATCGGCGGGCCGACCGCGAACATGTACCGCATGGCGTGCAAGGACGAAGGCGATCGAGGAGAAGTGCCGGCGCCCGTCCTGCGTTTTTCCCGGCATCTGCCCCAACCTCAACACCAGCCACGATGCGCTGATCGAGCTTTACCGCAAGGCGCGGGCGCTGCCCGGCATCAAGAAGGTCATGGTCGCCTCGGGCGTGCGCTACGATCTCGCGGTCGAGAGCCCGGCCTATGTCAAGGAACTCGTCACGCACCATGTCGGCGGCTATCTCAAGATCGCGCCCGAGCACACCGAGGCGGGGCCGCTGTCGAAGATGATGAAGCCCGGCATCGGCAGCCTACGACCGCTTCAAGCAGCTGTTCGACGCGGCGGCGAAGCAGGCGGACAAGAAGTATTTCCTGATCCCCTATTTCATCGCCGCCCATCCCGGCACCACGGACGAGGACATGATGCACCTCGCCCTATGGTTGAAGAAGAACAAATACCGCGCCGACCAGGTGCAGACCTTCCTGCCCTCGCCCATGGCGCTCGCGACCGCGATGTATCATTCGGGCGTCAACCCGCTGAAGCCGGTGCGCCACGGCGGCTCGGAGCCGGTGCTGGCGGCCAAGGGCCTGAGGCAGCGCCGCCTGCACAAGGCCTTCCTGCGCTACCACGACGCCGAGAACTGGCCGTTGCTGCGCGAGGCCTTGAAGGCGATGGGCCGCGCCGATTTGATCGGGCCGGGGAAGCATCAATTGGTGCCGAGCTGGCAGCCGGCCGGCACGGGCCTCGGCGGCGGCGAGGGCAAGCGGCTGGGAAAGAAGCACGGGGCGCAGAGGTTCTTGACGAAGGGGGTGCCGGTGCCGAGGTAGCGGGCGACGGGCGATGATCGACGATCCGGAGAAGACGCAACGATTGCTGGAAGCAATGCGAGCCTGCCTGCCGTTCGAAGCGCGGCTCACGGAGCACTCACTTCGATATCTACGGTCGCAGCCCGGTATGGGGGAAATCACCGACCGACACATGGTCTGCAACATTTACTATGCCGGCGACGAGGGCGGCATCGTTTGCTACCTCGATCCGGGCAGCAGCAAGCAGCAAATCGTCATTTCGCTGACCCACCTCCTCATGCCGGCCGCCGTGCCCGTGGTGGCGGCGGCGGCGGCGCGCTACCAGAAGCATCGCATCAAGCGGCTGAAGAAGCTCGGCCGTGGGTGATCGGCGGGCGCGCCTCCATTTCTCGCCGACCAAAAAGGAGACTGTTTCATGCGCATGATGCGGCCCGTCCATCCCGGCCAGTTCATTCGGATGGAAATAATCGAGCCCCTGGGGCTCAACGTGACGGCCGCCGCCGCCGTTCTCGGCGTGACGCGGCCCGCGCTTTCGGCGCTGTTGAACGCCCGCGCCGCGCTCTCGCCCGATATGGCGCTGCGGGTCGAAAAGGCCTTTGGCGTCCGAATGGACACGCTCTTGCGCATGCAGACGAGCCATGACATCGCCGCCGCCCGCAGCAGCCCCTCACGCGGCGCGACAAAGGTCAGGCCTTACCGGCGAAAGACCGCGGCGGCGCCGGCAGACCTGTAGAGAGACCTGTTGAAGTGTCGGGATAGAAGCGCAATCGGCGGCAAATTTTCCTTGCGATGCGCTCCGCGACGATCCAGCATGAACAAACCTGCGACGGAGAATCGAGCGCTTCTCGTATTTCTCCGGCAGGTCGGCGGATCGCCTTTGAGGGATGCGCCGTTACTGACCCCAATATGCGAAACCACCTCACTCAGATAAAGCTCGCGCCCAAAAGCCACAAACGTCAATTGCCTCAACCGATGTCCGATTTTGCCTCACTATTCATCCAGTACCAGGACCACTTGGGCCCCAAGCTGGACGTATACGAGCAGGCGCTTTACCTATACATAGTACGCCATACCATTCTGCTGGGATTATCGGAAACTACCATCGGTTTTAAATCTGCACGGAAGAAGATGGCCTTTGGCATCGGATCCGCGGGCACGCCGCCATCCGAAGGCACTATCTACGAAAAATTCAGAAGCTTAAATCTAAGGGATGTATCAAGGTCCTGAGCAGCGAGCGGGCTGGGACGCGTGTGCGGCTTTTTGCGCCGCACGAAATTCCGGGAGTGGTTCCCGTCAAGACTTCGGAAATAAAGTTGAACCTGGAGGAGATGGATTTCTTCACGGTTGCAGAAAATCGGAAGCTTATTCTTGAGCGCGAGGGCTGGAAATGCTTCTACTGCCTCGTTCACCTAAACGCAGAAAACCACGTCATCGAGCACGTGGTTTCGCGACCGAGCGGCGACAATTCCTACCGAAATGTCGTAGCGTCGTGTCGGCAATGTAACAATCGCAAGGGCGCTGAAGCAGCGGAGAATTTTTTGCGTACGTTGTATCGGGATGGCCTGTTGTCGCCCGATGATTTTAAGGATCGTCTCTTGCACCTTGAGCGGTTGCTCGCAGGTGAACTCCGACCTACGCCCAAAAGTGACAGTTAACACTTTCAATAACAGCAAGAAGAGTGAGGCGGCGAAACAGGCGGACAAGAAATATTTCCTGATCCCCTATTTCATCGCCGCTCACCCCGGCACCACGGACGAGGACATGATGCGCCTCGCCCTATGGTTGAAGAAAAACAAATACCGCGCCGACCAGGTGCAGACCTTCCTGCCCTCGCCCATGGCGCTCGTCACCGCGATGTATCATTCGGGCGTCAACCCGCTGAAGCCGGTGCGCCATGGCGGCTCGGAGCCGGTGCTGGCGGCCAAGGGCCTCAAGCAACGCCGCCTGCACAAGGCCTTCCTGCGCGGCCACGTCGCCGAAAACTGGCCCCTGCTGCGCGAGGCCCTCAAACGCATGGGCCGCGCCGATTTGATCGGGTCGCGTAAGCACCGACCCTGCCGCGCCGGTAATCCGCCGGCATTGGCGGAATCGTTTATGTCGCATTCACGCATCGCGTTTTTCTGACGCCGGCCGCCCCTCTCACGCCACGCGCGCAGCGCCGCCGGGTTCGCCGCGGCGATGCGCAGCAGCGTTCGCGCGGCGCCCGACGGCGCGCGGCGGCCTTGTTCCCATTCTTGCAGCGTGCGCATCGAGACGCCGAGCAGGCGGGCGAATTGGGCTTGCGACAGGCCGGTGCGGGCGCGGATGCTCGCGACCGGCGGCACGGTCGTGACGCGCCCGTGCATGCCGCGCTTGATCTCGCGGATGCCATGGAGGATTTCCAGTCCGATATTTCGCCTAGCCTTCGGCATCGATTTCCTCCTTGATCTTTCTCAGCGTATGGGCGGGGATCGCGTCGGCGACGTTCTTGGCGTAGATCGTGAGCAACCAAACTTCACCCTGCCGCAGCCGAAGTTAGTAAATGACGCGCAAGCCTCCGCGCTTGCCGCGGCCCTGCAACCCCCACCGCAGCTTGCGAACGCCGCCCGAACCGGGGACGACGTCGCCAGCCTCCGGCGCGGCCGCCAAATGCTGTTGCAGTCAAGCTAGCTCCTCGTCCGTCAGGTATTTCGCCGCTAGGCGGCTAAACGTCCGCGTCTCGATGAACGCCAAGATGCGGCAAGACTATACGTCATTGCCGTAGCATATTCAACCGGCGATGCTTTGCGCTTACGGCGTGCAGCGCGCTGAGTCGCGTTTGAACGCGGTGCGCACCGGACCCATGAGATTTCGCGATGACGATGCAGCCCGCCCTTCCCGGCCGGTTCATTCGGATGGAGGTCGTCGAACCGCTGGGGCTTGGCGTGACAGCCCGCCGCCGCGCTCGGCGTGACGGCCTTCGCCAGTGCCTTCGGTCGGCGATGGCGCCTCGGATGCGCAACAGGATATTTCCATCAAGAAATCCCGCCCGTCGCCGGACAGGGCGCGCGCAGCGCGCCCCTACGGTGCGAAAATCTCACATTTCTTGGGACATGGACGGCTGCGCGGCCATGCCCTTGACACGGAACATTTCATGAACTAAAAACCAGGGATATATCCCAACTCGGTCCATCCCATGAGCGACAGCGCGCCCGCCTCTGCCCGCCCCGCCAAGCCCTTCACCGGGAACCGGCACGAGCTTGCCCGCAAGCGCGCGCGCATGGGGCGGCCGAAATTGAGCGACGAGGCGCTGATCGCCGAGGTGCGGCGCGTCTCGCGCTGCGTGTCGGGGACCTACACGCGCGCCGCCTATCTCCAATATGGCCGCTACAGCGACAGCACATTGCGCAACCGCTTCGGCGCGTGGCGCGACATCTTGGAAAAGGCCGGCATGGCCCATCGCGACGCGCGGCCGCGGCGCGGCGGTCGCCACTCCTGGGAGGAATGCTACGCCAATCTCGAGCGGCTGTTCCAAATCTACGGCCGCCTGCCGACCTGCATCGAAATCGAGCGCTTTCCCTCGACCGTCGGCTGGAACGCCTACCACCTGCGCTTCGGCGGTTGGCGGCTCGCCAAGCATCATTTCCTCGCCTATCGCCACGGCAAGAAGGAAGCCTGGCCGATGCCGGGCACGAAGCGCGGGCCGGCGCAGCAAATAAAATCCTTCGCCCAGGCCGCGCTCGAAGCCGAGGAGACGCGGCGGCGCGAGGCCTTCGGCCCGCTGCGCATCCCGGTCAAGCTGCGCATGCAGGCCTTGGAACGCGACCGCTTCCGCTGCACGCGGTGCGGCGCCAGCCCGGCCAACGACCATCGCGTCGTGCTGCACATCGACCACGTCTTCCCGCGTTCGCGCGGCGGCTTCACCGGGATCGAGAACCTTCGCGTGCTGTGCCGGCCGTGCAATCTTTGGCACGGCACCGGGGATGTGTGAGGCGGGCGCGGGCTAACACAGCAATAATTCCGATTGCGCTGCAACCCCTCACCCTCGGTCCCTCTCCCTCAAGGGGCGAGGGATGAAATCCGCGCGCCGCAAACGCGTCACGACACCACGTCGCAGCCGTCGGTTCCGGTGCGCAGGTCGGGGGCGGCGCGTTTGTCGTTGGGGTCGGCGGGGACGGTCGTGCCCTTGCCGCGGCTGCCCATGTTGAACTCGCCGACGAATTTTTCGCCGCTGGGAAAGGTCAGCGTGCCGCGGCCGTGGCGGTAGCCGTCGAGGAACTCGCCTTCGTAGCGCTCGCCATTGGCGTGCACGGCAACGCCGCGCCCGGTGCGTTTGCCGTCGATGAAGTCGCCATCGTAGCGCTCGCCTTCGTAGAAGCGCTTAACCAGGCGCCCGGTCTGCTTGCCGTCGACGACCTCGCCCTGGTAGTGCTCGCCGCGCGCCCACACGTAAACGCCGCGCCCATGGCCGCGGCCGGCCTTCATCGTGCCGAGGAAGCACTCTTCCTTGCGGTCGAAGACCCAGCGCAATTGCCCCGGCCCTTCGGCCAGGCCGTTGGCGCAATGGCCCGACCAGAACGCGACCTCGTCGGGCTGGGGCATGTCGTTCCACACCAGGCAGCCGGTTTTTTCGGCGCGCTGCCAGCCGGAGATGCCGGGCTTGGCGAGGCCGGGCGGCGGCACGTTGGTTTCCGTCGCGGCGGCGAGCGGCGCGAAGCTGCCGATGGCGGCGGCCAGGACGATGAATTTCAGCGACTTGATCCAGGGGCGATGCATGGTTGTGCTCCGTCGCGGGTCTTTCGACCCCCTATACGCAACACCTTAGCCGAATGCCGCCGCCGGGCGCTGTGAACCACGTCACAGGCCGGGCGCGCCGGGACTACCTTGTTGGGACCGGCTTTTCGCCGCTGTAGTCGTAGAAGCCGCGGCCCGATTTGCGGCCGAGCCAGCCGGCCTCGACATATTTCACCAGCAGCGGGCAGGGCCGGTATTTGCTGTCGGCGAGGCCGTCATACAGCACCTGCATGACCGAGAGGCAGGTGTCGAGGCCGATGAAATCGGCGAGCGCCAAGGGCCCCATCGGGTGATTGGCGCCGAGATGCATCGCGGTGTCGATCGCGTCGACCGAGCCGACGCCCTCATAGAGCGTGTAAACCGCCTCGTTGATCATCGGCAGCAGGATGCGGTTGACGATGAAGGCCGGGAAATCCTCGGCCTGGGCCACGGTTTTGCCGAGCTTGAGCGACAGCGCGCGGATCGTCTGGTAGGTCGGATCGTCGGTCGCCAGGCCGCGGATGATCTCGACCAGCTTCATCACCGGAACCGGATTCATGAAATGCAGGCCGATGAAATTTTCCGGCCGGTCGGTGACGGCGGCGAGGCGCGTGATCGAGATCGACGAGGTGTTGGAGGCGATGATCGCGCCCTTCTTCAACACCGACGAGAGATTCTTGAGAATTTCGCGCTTGATCGCTTCGTTTTCGGTGGCGGCTTCGACGACGACATCGCAATCCTTCAAGTCGCCGAGCGCCGTCGAGCGTCGCGATCCGCGCCAGCGCGGCGTTGCGGTCGTCGTCGCCGATCACTTGGCGCCGGACCTGGCGCTCGAGATTGCCCTTGATGACGTTGATCGCCTTGGCCAGCGCCTCGGGCTTGATGTCGCTGAGCACGACATTGAAGCCGGCGAGCGAGCAGACATGGGCGATGCCATTGCCCATCTGGCCGGCGCCGATGACGCCGATGCGCTTGATGTTGGCGAGGGCTGCGGTGTCGGCATTCATGGCGATATTTCCATCCATCGTTATCTCCTGATCTCGATTTTGCCGAGCTCGGCGGCGAGCTCCGGAACGGCCTTGAACAAATCGGCGACCAAGCCGTAATCGGCGATCTGGAAGATCGGCGCTTCTTCGTCCTTGTTGATGGCGACGATGACCTTGCTGTCCTTCATGCCGGCGAGATGCTGGATCGCGCCCGATATGCCGATCGCAATGTAGAGCTCGGGTGCCACGACCTTGCCGGTCTGCCCGACCTGGTAATCGTTGGGCACGAAGCCGGCATCGACCGCGGCGCGCGACGCGCCGACCGCGGCGCCGAGCCTGTCGGCCACCGCGTCGAGCATCTTGAAATTCTCGCCCGCCTGCATGCCGCGTCCGCCCGAAACCACGATGCGCGCCGAGGTCAGCTCGGGGCGCTCGGTTTTGGTCAGCTCCTGGCCGACGAAGCTGGAAAGCCCCGGATCGGCCGGCGGCGTCACTCTTTCGATCGCGGCATTGCCGCCGCCGGCAGCCGCGGGATCGAACGCGGTTTGGCGCACGGTGATGACTTTTTTCGCGTCTTTCGATTGCACCGTGCCGATCGCGTTGCCGGCATAGAACGGGCGCTCGAAAGTATCGGGCGAAAGCACTTTGGAAATATCGGAAATCTGCGCGACGTCGAGCAGGGCCGCCACGCGCGGCATGACGTTTTTGCCGCACGTCGTGGTCGAGGCGACGAGATGCGAATAGCCCGGCGCAAGCTGGACGAGCAACGCCGCCAAGGGCTCGGCAAGCTGACTCTTGAGCTGCGCGCCCTCGGCCAGAAGGACTTTGGTCACGCCCGCGACCTTGGCCGCCGCCTCGGCCACCGCGCGGCAGCCTTCGCCGGCGACGAGAACCGTCACCGCGGCATCGATCTTCGCCGCCGCCGCGATGGTGTGCAGCGTCGCGGTTTTCAACGTCTTGTTGTCGTGCTCGGCCAGTACCAGAACCGCCATTGTCCGCCGCCCCTCAGATCACTTTGGCTTCGTTCTTGAGCTTGTCGACCAGCTCCTGCACCGTTTTGACCTTGGTGCCGCCCTGGCGTTTCGACGGCTCGACGACCTTGAGCGTGACCAGGCGCGGGGTCACGTCAACACCGAGCTGGGCCGGCGTCATCTGCTCGATCGGCTTCTTCTTCGCCTTCATGATGTTGGGCAGCGAGGCGTAGCGCGGTTCGTTCAAGCGCAAATCCGTGGTCACGATCGCCGGCAGTTTGACCTTGATGGTTTCGAGCCCGCCATCGACCTCGCGCGTCACGGTCAAGCCGCCATCGGCCGGCACGACCTTCGACGCGAATGTGGCCTGGGGCCAGCCGAGCAGCGCCGCGAGCATCTGGCCGGTTTGGTTGGCGTCGTCGTCGATCGCCTGTTTGCCGAGAATGACGATATCCGGCTTCTCCTTGTCGGCGACGGCCTTGATCAGCTTGGCGACCGCGAGCGGCTGCAACTCGCCCTCGTGCAACACGTGGATGCCGCGATCGGCGCCCATGGCGAGAGCCGTGCGGATGGTTTCCTGGCACTGCGCCGCGCCCAGGGAAATCGCAACGATCTCCTTGGCCTTGCCCGCTTCCTTGAGGCGCACGGCTTCTTCGACGCCGATTTCGTCGAACGGATTCATCGACATTTTGACATTCGCGGTCTCGACCCCCGTCCCGTCCGCCTTGACGCGGATTTTGACGTTGTAATCGACCACGCGCTTGACGGCGACCAAGAGCTTCATGGGTTTCGCTTCGAAGAAGGGCTGCGCGGCAGGAGCGACGCCAGCCGCTTATGGAAAACCAGTCCTCGCCCAATCACAGTCTCGCAATCGAGCTTTCGCACCGCACCATAGAAAGATGAAAGAACCGAGTCAATCGGATGACGCGCCTATTGCACATGCGTAAGGCGGCGTGCCCAGGGATTGGGCATCGGGCGAAATCAGCTTGTCCCGTTGGCGCCGCCCGCGCGCATCGTTTGCACGAAATCGTAAAGCATGGCGGCGAAGCCGAGGACGGCGATGACGGTCAGCGGGATCGATTTGATCCACCACAACATGATGCCGAGGAACGCGGCCAAGAGCACGATGCCGACAATGCCGGAGACGAGGTCCCTCATCGCAATTCTCCTTTTTTGGCGGTTGCCGGTTTGCGTATGCGCCGCCTTGCCGTGCCGGCGAGCGTTGTGACAAGCCAGCGCGCGGTGCGCAAGAGCCGGGCATCGTTGCCGCGCCGGCTGACGAGCTGCGCGCCCAGCGGCAGGCCGGAGGGCGCCTGCATCAGCGGCACGGCGATCGCCGGCGTGCCGAGATAGGTCCAGATCGTGCAGAAGACCGGATTGCCCGTGCTCGCAAGGCCATGCGGCGCCTCGCCGGTTTGCGGCGGGGTCAAGATCGCGTCGTATTCGTCGAACACCTCGTCGAGCGCGGCGTTGAGCGGTTCGATTCCGGCGACGGCGGCGGTATAGTCGATCGCGCGGTGTTGGCGTCCGCGCTCGATGAGCTGGCGCAGCTCGGCGCTCATTTGCGCCGCGCCCTTCTCGTGGTCGCGATGCAGATTATGCGCCATCTCGACATCCATGATGGTGCGCTGGAAATCGATCGCGCGCTCGAAGCCGGCGCCCAACTGGACCTCGGTGACCGACTGGCCGAGCGCTTCGACAAGTTCGGCGAAGGCCTCGGCCATGACCGGCTCGATATGCTTCCAGGCCGGCGAACGCACGAAGGCCAGGCGCGGCGCCAGCGGCGGCTCCGAGGCCGCGATCGCGGCGAGCGGCGGACGCGCGATCGGGCGCGTGTCGGGATCGTCCTCGTCGAAGCCGGCCATGATCTCAGCCAGCAACGCCGCGTCCTCGACCGAGCGCGCGAAGACGCCGACATGATCGAGCGTGCGCGACAGCAGCAGCGCGCCGCTGCGTGGGATGAGTCCATGGCTCGGCTTGAAGCCGACAACGCCGCAATAGGCCGCCGGCCGGATCGTCGAGCCGTTGGTTTGCGAGCCGATGGCGCCCGGCACCATGGCCGACGCCACCGCCGCCGCCGAACCGCTCGAGGAGCCGCCGGGCGTGCGGCTCTTGTCGTGCGGATTGCGCGTCTTGCCGGGATGGAAATAGGCGTATTCCGTCGTCACCGTTTTGCCCAGGATCACGGCGCCGGCGGCGCGCAACCGGGCGACGGCCACGGCGTCGGCGCGCGGCGTGCGCCCGGACCAGATCGGCGAGCCCAATTCCGTGGGCATGTCGCCGGTGTCGAAAATATCCTTGATGCCGATTGGCACGCCGTGCAGCGGTCCCGTCGCCTTCCCCGCCTTGCGCTGCGCGTCCGCCGCTTGCGCCTGCTTCAGCGCGTGGTCGCGGTCGAGAAACGTCCAGGCCTGAATATCGCCCTCGACCTCGTCGATGCGCTCCAGGCAATCGGCCACCAACTCGGCGCGATGTGGCGCGACCCTCGCGAATTTCGAGCGCGCGCGGCCGGCGAGCGCCGCAATGCGGCAAGGCTCATTAGAAATGCTGCTTTGGCAGCCACAGCGCCATTTCGGGAAAAATGTACATCAGTGCCATGAAGGCGACGACGATCCAAATGTAGGGCATCACGCCCGCGGAAAATCTCGTTGATCGTGATCTGCGGCGGCGCCACGCCTTTGAGATAGAACGGCGCCATCGCCACCGGCGGCGACAGGAACGAGGTTTGCAAATTGAGCGCCACCATGACGCCGAAGAACAGCGGGTCGATCCCGAACTTATCGAGCAGCGGCAGGAAAATCGGCACGAAAATGATGATGATCTCGGTCCATTCCAGCGGCCAGCCCAGGAGGAAAATGATCAATTGGGCGACGATCATGAAGCCGAGCGGGCTCAAGCCCAAGCCGAGCACGAATTCGTTGATCACCTTCTGCCCGCCGAGATAGCCGAAGGCGGATGAAAATATCGCCGAGCCGACGAACAGGAAGCATACCATCGCCGTGGTGCGCGCGGTGAGGTAAACCGACTCGCGGAGCTTGACGAGAGTGAATTGGTTCTTGAGCGCAAGCACGCCGAATGCGGCGATCGTGACCACGGCGGCGCCGATCAAGGCGCTGGGCCAATCCATCCGCAGGCCGAATTGCCACCAAATATAAAGCGCGATCATCGCCAAGAGGTAGGCCTGCAGCACGACTCGCGCCCAGCGCTGCCGATAATCGGCGCCATAGCCGATCGCGAGTATGAGCGCGCCGACCGCGCCCATCGCCGCCGATTCGGTCGGCGTCGCGATGCCGAAGAAAATGACGCCGAGCACGACGAAGGTGAGAATCGTGAGCGGCAGGAACGAGACCGTCAGTTCCCACAAAATGAAGGCGAAGATCTTGCGCGCTTCTTCGGTGCTCAACATGCGGGCGAAAGCGGCGAGCTGCCCCAGCACGGCGGCGGACGCTATTAGCTTTACCCAGCGCGAACCCATGTCCGGCCAGATCAGCGGCAAGATCCAATAGAACAGGAACCACAGCATGACCGAGAGCGCGGCCAGGCAGCCGAGACACAAGAGCCAGACCGAGAGATCGCTCCAGGCGATGACGATCTTCTCGCGCTTGGCCTTGGGCGCCAGATGCGGTTTCCACATCGCAAGAAGGACGATATAAACGATATAGGCGGCGGTGAGCCCGAAGCCGGGAATGATAGCGGCGTAGTAGAGCTTGACCGGCGAAACGCCGGCAACGGCGCCGTAGAGGATGAGCATCACGCTGGGCGGAATCAGGATGCCGAGCGTGCCGCCGGCGCAAATCACGCCGGTGGACATCTTGTGATCGTAGCCGGCGCGCAGCATGCGCGGCAGCGCGAGCAGGCCCATCAGCACGACGGTGGCGCCGACGATGCCCGACGCGATGCCCCACAGATGCGCAGACGACCATCGTCACGACCGCGAGCGAGCCCGGCATGCCGCCGATCGCGAGCTGCAGCGCGCGGAACATCCGATCCAGGATGTTCGCGCGGTCGATGATGTAGCCCATGAAGGTGAACAGCGGCACCGCGATCAGCACGTCGTTCGACGCCACCTCGAAAGTTTTCGTCACCAGCAGGGTGAAGACGCGGTTCTCGAAGATCGACTTGCCGACCTCGTAATAAGCATAGAAGCCGAAGCCGACGCCCATCGCCATGAGCGTGAACGCAATCGGGAATCCGAGCATGATGAGGAAAATAAACGCCACCAGCATGCCGATGGCGATTTGGGGATTCGGGTCCATCAGGCCACCGGCTTCGCGGCGCCCGCTTGCGGCGCTTTTTCATGTTCGCGCAAGAACTGCTGCTCGTGCAGGATCGCGGTTTCCATCTCCTCGACGTCGCGCAGGCGCTGGGGCCAATAGCCTTGGCGGATGCACAGCACGCAGCGGATGATTTCGGCCACGCCCTGGATCAGCAGCAACGCCGCCGGCCAGCGGAATCAGCGCCTTGAGCGGAAACACCGGCACGCCGGCCGGGCTGAAGATGCTCACCTCGCGGAAGCCCACCGATTTCTCGGCGTAGCTCCAGCCGGCATAGATCAGCGCGCAGATGCCGGGCAGGAAAAACAGGAAATAGAGCACGAGATCGAGGCTGGCCTGCACCCGCGGCCGCCATTTGCGATACATGAAATCGCCGCGCACATGCGCGTTGTGGGCCAGCGTGTAGGCGCCCGACATCAAGAACAGCGCGCCATACAGGATGTAACTGATATCGAACGACCAGGAGGTCGGCTTGTTCAGCGCATAGCGCACGAACACTTCGTAGCTCATGGCCACGGTGAGGATCAGGATGAGCCACGCGAAGACTTGTCCGACCCACGTGCTGAGCGAGTCGATAAAATGCAGGAATGCCGTCATGTCCGATCAACCCGCCGGCACTGTCGCACCGGCGAAAATCGGGCGGCGCGAGCCGGCGCACTGCGCCGGTCGCGCCGCCCGTGCCCCCGAAATCAAACGATCCTTTTCACCCGAAGGCGTTTAGAGAGGCAGTTTGCCGAAGTGATGCTCGTAGGCGCCGCGATAGTCGGTGGCATTGTACATGCCGTAATAGACCACGCGCTTCACCCAATCCTTCTGCGAGTCCATGACCTTCTTCATGAAAGGGTCCTCGCCGAGCTTGGCGATAAGTCCGTCCCAGGCCTTGATCTGCGCTTCGAACACGTCTTTCGGCGTGCGGAGGACGCTGACCTTGTCCTTGGTAATCAATTCCTGCAGGTCCTTGGAGTAGTAGTCCATCGCCTTCCACTCGTTGGCCGAGGAGACCGCTTCGGCGGCGTATTGCAGCATCGCCTGCTGTTCCTTGGCCAGTGCGTTGAACTTGGTGCGGTTGAACATGATTTCGAAATACTCGGTCGCCTGATGATGGCTGCCCATCATGTAGTTCTTGGCGACATCCTGGGCGCCGAAGCGGCGATCCGAGGTCGGATTGTTGAACTCGAACGCGTCGATCACGCCGCGTTCCATGGCCGGCACGATTTCGCCGCCCGGAAGCTGCGCCACCGCCAAGCCCATGGCCTGCATCAGATCGGCCGCGAGGCCGACGGTGCGGTATTTGAGGCCGCGCATATCGGCCATGCTCTTGACCGGCTTCTTGAACCAGCCCAGCGGCTGGGTCGGCATCGGCATGACGAAGAAGCTCTTGATATTGACCTTCATGATCTGGGTCTGGAGCTCTTCGAACAGCGCGTAGCCGCCGCCATTGTGAATCCAGCCGAGGCCTTCATTGGCGTTGAAGCCGAACACGGGTCCGGTGCCGAACAGCGACGCGGCCTTGTGCTTGCCGTACCAATAGACCGTCACGGTATGCGCGGCGTCGATCTGGCCGCCATGCACGCCGTCGAACACCTGGAACGGATGCACCACGGCGCCGCCGATCAGATAGTCGATCTTCAATCGGCCGCCGGCCATGTCGTTGACGCGCTTCACATAGTCTTCGGCCATTTCGTTGAACACGTCCTTGGCGCCCCATGAGCCCTGCATCTTGAGGGTTACGGTTTGCGCGCGCGAGACGTTGGGCATGGCGAGCGCGGCGCCGCCCGCGGCGACCGCGGCGGCGCCGGTGAGGAAGCCGCGCCGGCTGCGCCGGGTTGCTGCGAGTTTATCGGTCGTCTTGGTCATCGATTTCACTCCCTGGCGTGGGTTTTTGTTGTCTGGCTAATTCATGCGGGCGAACTCGAAATTCGGGCCGGTCGAGCGGCCCTTTCGCCGTTTGTATGAACAATCTTAAGCGAGCCGCATTCCCGGCACAACCGGCCAGCAAACGCCGAACCCGGCGGCAATGTCGCGGCCGGTTAGCGGTTCTTGCCCGGAACCCACAGGATGTCGTTGGCGCCGTTGCCGTTCAGGCGCCGCGCCAGGACGAAGAGATGGTCCGACAAGCGATTGATATACTTGATGGCTTCGGGGTTGATGGGCTCGCGCTCGGCGAGCAGCGTCAGCTCGCGCTCGGCCCGGCGCGCCACGGTGCGGGCGAGATGGAGCCACGCGGCACCCGGCGATCCGCCCGGTAAAATAAAAGACTGCAGCGGCGGGATGTGCTCGTTCATCGCGTCGATTTCGCGTTCGAGCCTGTCGGTCTGCGCCGCCACCATGCGCAGCGGCGGCCATTTCGGGTTGTCCTCCTCGGGCGTGCAGAGATCGCCGCCGAGATCGAAGAGATCGTTTTGGATGCGCCCGAGCATGGCGTCGGCCTCGGGATCGCCGGCGAGATGCAGCCGCGCCAGGCCCAGCACGCCGTTGCACTCGTCGACCGTGCCGTAGGCGGCGACGCGGACATCGTGCTTGGCGACGCGCTCGCCATTGCCGAGCGAGGTCTGCCCCTTGTCGCCGCCGCGCGTGTAGATCTTGTCGAGCTTGACCATGCACTGCCTCAGGCGGAGCGCGTCCAGAAGGCGAGCAGGACGAAAACGATCGCGAGAAACTGGAACGTGACCCGCGCGCGCATCAGCTTGTTGCCGAACTTGCGGTTGAACTCGCCGCCCCGCCCCATGGCGACGACGCCGGTGAGCAGCGAAGCGACGACGCCGAACACCGAAATGCCGGCGAGCACGAAAAACAGGGTAGCCATGGCGGACGGTATAAACCGCTTCGGCCGATGAGGCTAGCGGACGCGGCCTCCAATCGAACCGGCGGCGCAGGGCAAGGCCCCGCGCCGCGAATTCGACGGGTTGTATGGCGCCGCGGCGCTTCCTATCGCCGCGCCGGCGCGAGGAAACGGTCGAGCGACAGGGCTCCGCCACCGCGGATGACGAGATAGCCGAAGAGGAACATCCAGAGATAATGCTGCGGATGGCCGATGCCGTTTTCGATGCCTTGCGGCGTTTGGGCGGCGACGAACTGGATCACCATCGTCATCGCGAGCAGGCCGAGGGCGGGGAGCCGGGTGAGGAGGCCGAAGACCAGCAGGACCGGAAGCACGAGTTCGCCCGCCGTGGTCAGCGCGGCCGAGAGCTGGGCCGGCACGCCGGGTACCGGATGGATAGTCTCGAACAGGTCGGCCTGTTTCTCCCAATTGGCGATCCGGACCAGGCCCGAATCGAAGAAGATTTTCGCCATCCAGAAGCGCGCGCCGAGATTGAACAGCGGCTCGGCCATGCGTTCGAGCCACGCGCCGGACCCGGCATAGGCGGCAAGCGCGCGCCGGAGCAGCCGGGGGGCCGCGGCGAGGGGCGAGGCGGACATTTTTTCGGCCATCATGGACATGGATCGGGTTTCCTGTTGCTGGCGGCAAGCCGGTCTCGCCGCGGAACGCGTCGTTGACGGCCCGATTCATGCCAGCGCGCGCCGGCGCCGGCCAATGCGGTTTGTTTCCGATGTCGATAAGCGGCGAGCATGGCCGCCCGCCGGCGCGGAACCTTAAGCGGCGGCGGCGGGGTTGCGCGGCGCTTCGGCCTTCGGCGGCGCGACCGTGGCGCCGCGTCCTTGGCGGAGCAAGCGCGCGACGCTGAGATCGTTGGGCCGAATGAGCCCGAGCGGCGTCGTCAGCATCCAATCGCTGATCATATCGACCGAGCGCGCACCGCGATCGCCGATCCGCAGCCCGGTCACGCGCTCCGGCTGGCTTTCGAGCGTCGCGTAGATATGCGTGTCGGAGAAATTGTGCACTTCGAACCACAATTGCTCGATCGCGCGCGGGCCGCGATCGTCGGTCGGATAAGCCAAACGGACCGCAGCAACGCAATCGAGACCGGCGAATTCGCCCGCGTATTGGCGCAGCACCTTGTAGGTCGCCCGCGCGCGTTGCGCCAACAGCTCGCTCATGCCGGGCGAATAGAGGATCGGCGCTTCCTCGGCGCCGTCGCTCCACGGCAGACGCGCCGCGCGCAGCTTGATCACGCGAGACAGCCTGCTCATCAGGCCGCCGCCGCTTTCGCACACGACGGCGCGGTAGGCCGCGTGGTCGCCTTTGTCGTTCTTGAGAAAATCCGTCAGCAGCTTGTGGCCGTGTCCGTCGCCGCGGGCCAGAAAATCCTTGACCGGCACGAGCTGGACGGTGGCCCCGGCCGCGATCTCGAATCCCGTGCCCATCTTCGCGCCGCCTTCGACGATGGCGGCGGCCAAGGCGCGAACGAAGCCGGCATTCCAGGCAAAGCCGCGCCCGCGCTCCGGCTGGATGAAATCGAAATCGAAGCCGCCCAGCGCGACGAGGCCTTGCGTGCGTATCCATACCGCATCGCGCTTTTTCTCATCGAGCACGACTTGAACGGCAATCAGGTTTTCGATGTCGAGATCGGCGTCGTGGCCGACTTCATCGGCGATAACCGCCGCCGGCCAGAGCCGCATGGCAACGTGATCGAACGCGAACACGCCGGCGCCGCCGAGAACGGCATGAAGAAAACGCAGCATCCGCTTGCGGTCGCGCGGGATATTCTCGCTATCGCCGCCGACCTTGACGAAGACCGCGGTTTTGCATTGCGCCGCCGCGGCCTGCTCGCTTTCGCTCAAGGACGAGAATTCGATCGTGCCCGGCGGCAGCGATTCGCCGTGCTTGAAGCACGCGACTTCCGCGCGGCCCCATTGCGGATGTTCGAGCGACAAAGTCCAATGCCGCGTCTCGGAGGGCGCGCCGGCGGCGACCGCGATTCCCGCATCGGCCAGGCGCGCGAAATCCGCCGCCGCCGGAACGGCGCCGCCGGCAAACCACGCCGAGCCGATATGCGGCACTTTGCGCTTGAGCCAATCGTTCATGCTTGCACTGTGCGTTTATGGAAGCCGATAGATACAGGAACTATCGTTAATGGCCGCTTAACGACGTTCTTGAGCGGAATGCTTGGCTAGAACGCCGCCGCGCTCATCTCCATCAGCGACTTCTTGCCGGCCATGATCGAGAGGCCGAGCGAAGCGGTTTCGGGCAGGACGCGGTTCATATAGAAACGCGCGGTGGCGAGCTTGGCGGCGTGGAAACCCTCGGCGTCGTCCTTGGCCGCGATCTTGGCGAGCGAAACCTTGGCCATGCGGCACCACATCCAGGCCAGCGCGGTCAAGCCGAAGAAGCGCAGAAACTCCGACGCCGCGGCGCCTGCCTCCTCGGGATCGCTCAAGCCCTGTTGTGCCACCCACAACGTCAATTGCTGGAGCCGGGCGAAGGATTTGGCGAACGGACCGACGAATTCAGCGAGCGCCGGATCGGCCATGTTCTCCTCGATGAAGCGCTGGGCCGGGTGGAAGAAGCGGCGCAGCAGGCGCCCGCCGCCGATGGGCAGCTTGCGGCCGACGAGATCGAGCGCCTGGATGCCGTTGGCGCCTTCGTAAATCTGCGCGATGCGCGCGTCGCGCACGAATTGCTCGACGCCGTTTTCGTGGATGTAGCCGTGGCCGCCATGGACCTGGACGGTTTCGTTGGCCGCGGCCGAGCCGTGATCGGTGAAGAATGCCTTCATGATCGGCGTCATCAGCGCCACGAAATCGTCGGCCTCGGCGCGCACGGCTTCGTCGGGATGCTTGGTGAGCCGGTCGATCTCGATGCCGGTCCAATAGGCAAGCGCGCGCGCCGCCTCGGTGACGGCGCGCTGCTTCAACAGCATGCGCCGCACATCGGGATGCACGATGATGGGATCGGCGGGCTTCTCCGGCCGCTGGGCGCCGGCGAGCGCGCGGCCCTGCAGCCGCTCTTTCGCGTAAGCGGCGCCGTTCTGATACGAAACCTCGGCAAGCGCCAAGCCCTGAATGCCGACGCCGAGCCGCGCCGCGTTCATCATGGCGAACATGGCGCGCATGCCCTTGTGCTTCTTGCCGACCAGCCAGCCCTTGGCGTCGTCGAAATTGATCACGCAGGTGGACGAGGCCTTGATGCCCATCTTGTGCTCGATCGAGCCGCAGCGGACGCCGTTGCTGGGCCCCACCGTCCAGCCGTCGCCATTTTTCTTAGGCAAGAATTTCGGCACCAGGAACAGACTGATGCCTTTGATGCCCGGGGGCGCATCGGGCAGCTTGGCGAGCACGAGATGGATGATGTTTTCGGTGAGGTCGTGTTCGCCGGCCGAGATGAAGATCTTGGTGCCGGTGATGCGGCAGCTGCCGTCGTCGGATGGCACGGCCTTGCTGCGGATCAGGCCGAGATCGGTGCCGCAATGCGGCTCGGTCAGGCACATCGTCCCCGCCCACGAGCCATCGGCGAGCTTGGGCAGATAGAGATTCTTGAGCTCGGGCACGGCGTGGCGCTCGATGGCGTTGTAGGCGCCGTGCGACAGGCCGGGATACATGCCGAAGGACAGGTTGGCCGCCGTGATCATCTCCTCGACGGCGAAGCCCACGACCTTGGGCAGGCCCACGCCGCCATATTGCGGATCGCAAGTCAAACCGTTCCAGCCGCCTTCGCGGAACGTCGCGTAAGCTTCCTTGAAGCCCTTTGGCGTGCGCACCACGCCGTTCTCGTAATGGCAGCCCTCCTTGTCGCCTGACAAATTGAGCGGCTGCAGCTCGTTCTCGGCCAGCTTCGCCGCCGCTTCAAGAATCGCAGCCATGTTGTCGAACGTCGCCTCGCCATAGCCCGGCAAGCTCGCGACGTTCTTGTCGTAGCCGAGCACGTCGTTGAGGACGAAACGGATTTCGTTGAGCGGGGCTTTGTAGACGGGCATGTGGGCCTTCCTCTTGCGGCTGATCTAGTTACGCAGCGGCTTGCCGGTTTCGAGCATGTGCTCGATCCGCGCCAAGGTCGGGCCGGTCTTGAGCAGGCGGATGAACGCGGCGCGTTCGAGCGCGTAGAGCTTGTCCTCGCCGATGACCTCGGTCATGTCGGTGTCGCCGCCGGTCAGCACGGTCGCGACCTCGCCCGAGACGACGACGTCGTGCGGCAGCGCCTTGCCTTGCAGGCGGAAGCCCTCGACCGCGAGATCGAACGCCGATTTCGCATGCGGGCCCGGCAAACGCAGCTCGGCCCATTCCGGCGGCTTGTAGCCGGCGGCGACCAGCGCCAAGGCTTTCTGCTTGGCATCGTGGAGCAGCCGGTCGCGGTTCATCGTGATGCCGTCCTTCTCGCGCAGGATCATCATGTCGCGCGCTTCGTGCGCCGACTTGGCGACTTGCGCAGTCGAAATCATCTCGAAAGCCTTGGCGAGCGGCGGCAGCGGGCCCCTGGCCGGCTTTTTGGCCGCGACCCAGCGCGCCGCCATTTCCTTGCAGCCGCCCCAACCCGGCAGCACGCCGACGCCGACTTCAACCAGGCCGGTATAGGTTTCGGCGTGGGCCTGGATCGCGGCCGAGTGCAGCAGGATTTCGCAGCCGCCGCCGAGCGCCATGCCCGAGGGCGCCGCGACCACGGGAAACGGCGCATACTTGATCCGCTTCATCGCTTTCTGGCCCTGCTCGATCATGCCTTCGATGACCGGCCAGACGCCGACATTGGCGGCGAAGAGCGCCAAACCGATATTGGCGCCGACCGAGAAGTTCGTGCCCTCGTTGTAGATGACGAGGGCCTTGTAGCCCTTCGGCACCGTGTCGAGCGATTTCTCCAGCATCGACACGACCTCGGCGTCGATCGCGTTCATCTTGGTGTGGACCTCGAAGCACAGGACGCCGTCGCCGATATCCCACAGGCTGGCCGCGCCGTTGCGCGCGACGGGCTTGGACTTTCGCTTGATGTCTTCGAGCAGCAACACGCCGTCGGCGCGCTTCACGTCGGCGTAGCTTCCGGCGGTCGTGACATGCTGCAGCGTGCCGGCTTCGACGCGGTAGAATGTGCCGGCGCCGAGTTTTTCCAGCAACGCCGGCACTTTCTTGCCCTCGGCCTTGAGCTTGTCGGCGAACCATTTCGGGCCGAGCTTGTCGAGCAACTCGAACGGCCCCCATTTCCAGGCATAGCCGAGCTTCATGCCGTCATCGACCGCGACGATGTCGTCGGCGATCTCGGGCACCAGTGCTGTGGCGTAGCTCAGAGTCTTCGACAGCACCGCCCAAGCGAATTTTCCGCCGCGATCGGGATGCGAGCACAGCGCCCGCAGATCCTTTCCCGCCGCCGCGATGCTTTCGAGTTCGGCCTTCACCGATGCGGCGTAAGCGCCGGTCTTGAGATCGATCGATTCCTTGACCCGGCCGCCGCCGCCCTTGTTGATGCGATAGAAGCCGCCCTTGCCCTTGCGGCCGGTGTAGCCCTCCTTGATCATTGTCTCGATCAGCGGCTCGGCGCGATATTCGGCGCGCACCGCGTCGTCGCGCGGCAGCGTCTTCTCCATGCTGGCGCGGACATGGGGCATGAGGTCGATGCCGACCAGGTCGAGCAGGCCGAAAATGCCGGTCTTGGGAAAACCCATCGGCTTGCCGCAGATCGCATCGGCTTCCTCGACGGTGAGGCCCAAATCCTGCGCCGCGTGCAGCGCCGCCTGGATCCACATCGTGCCGATACGGTTGGCGACGAAGCCCGGCGTGTCTTTGCACATGACGACGCCCTTGCCGAGCCGCATATCGGCGAAGCGCCGCATGGCGGCTGTCGCGTCCGGCCGCGTTTTCGGGCCGCCGACGATTTCGAGCAGGCGCATATAGCGCGGCGGGTTGAAGAAGTGCGTGATCATGAAATCTTGCGCCAGCGCATCGGGCAAGCCCTCGATCAGCGCGCCGAGCGGAATGGTCGAGGTGTTGGACGAAACGATCGAGCCCTTCTTGCGGTTGGCCTCGATTTTCTTGAACACGTCGTGCTTGATGTCGAGCCGCTCGATGACGGCCTCGACGATCCAATCGCAATCCTTGAGCTGGCCGAGATCGTCTTCGAGATTGCCGGCGGAGACGCGCTTGGCCGCGTCGCGATGCATGAAGGGCGCCGGATCCTGCTTCAGCATGCGCTCGATCGCGCCATTGGCCAAGGCGTTCCGGTCGTTGGCGCCTTTCGGCACGATATCGAGGAGAACGACGGGCACGCCGGCATTGGCGATATGCGCCGCGATGCCGCTGCCCATCACGCCCGAGCCGATCACCGCCGCTTTTTGGATTTCCATTGCCATCACTCCACGCAAGCCTGTCCGTCATTGCGTAGGGGCGGGTCTAAGACCCGCCCCTACCGGGTGCAACCGAAGGTTTAAACGCGCTCCAGCACGGTAGCGATGCCCTGCCCGCCGCCGATGCACATGGTGGCGACGGCGTATTTCGCGTTCTCGCGCTTGAGCACCGAAGCCGCCTTGCCCGTGATCCGCGCGCCCGAGGCGCCGAGCGGATGGCCAAGCGCGATGGCGCCGCCATCGAGATTGACGCGATCGGACGAAACCCCGAGTTCGCTCATGCAGGCGACGGCTTGCGCGGCGAAGGCCTCGTTGAGTTCGACGATGTCGATGTCCTTCATGGTAAGGCCGGCGCGCTTCAAGGCTTTGCGGGTTGATTCGACCGGCCCCATGCCCATGATCTCGGGTTTCAGACCGACACCGGCGATGGATTTGATGCGCGCCAGGATCGGCAGATTGTGTTTCTTCGCGTAATCTTCGCTGCACACCAGGGTGGCGGAGGCGCCGTCGGTCAGCGGCGAGGAGGTTCCCGCCGTCACCGTGCCATCGGCGAGGAAGGCGGGCTTCAAGCCCGAGAGGCCTTCCATGGTCGTGTCGGCGCGGATCGTGCCGTCTTCGGCAACGGTGCCGCCTTTGACTTCGATCGGCACGATTTCGTCCTTGAAGCGCCCGCCGCTGCGCGCCGCCGCCGCTTTCTTCTGGCTTGAGATGGCGAATTCCTGCTGCCGCTCGCGCGTCACCTGGTACTTTTTCGCGACTTCCTCGGCGGTTTGGCCCATCGAGTGGTAGGTTTCGGGCCAGGACTTGAGGAGCGCGGGATTGGGCGACGGATTGAAGCCGCCCATCGGCACGCGCGTCATGCTTTCGACGCCGGCGCAAACGAAGACCTCGCCGGCGCCGAGCTGGATCGATCCGGCCGCGTTGTGGATCGCGTGCATCGACGAGCCGCACCAGCGATTGATCGAGGTGCCGCCGGTTTCGATCGGCAGATCGGCGAGGAACACGACATAGCGCGCCATGTTCATGCCCTGCTCGCCTTCGGGGATGGCGTTGCCGAGCAGCAGCTCTTCGATGTCCTGTTTCTTGACGCCCGTATCCTTGATCAGGCCCTTGATCACCGCGGCGACGAGATCGTCGGGCCGCACCTTGGTCAGCGCGCCCTTATGCGCGAATTGCATCGGCGAGCGCTTGAACCCGGCGATCACGACGTTCTTTTCCATCTTTCGTCCTCCTGGGGAACTTATTCGGTGAACCCGAGCCGCGCGGCTTAGGCGAGAAGTTGCACGGTTTCGCGGCTGGCGCGCCGCAACACGCGCTCGTCGCGCGTGACACCCATCAGCATGATCGCGCCTTGCACGCGGGCCACGCTGTCTTCGGCGATCTCGGCCGCGCGCTCATCGCCGTAGCGCGCGGCCAGCAGCATCGCGACCGCCTGTTTCCATTCGTTGAAATACGCGCGAATGCGTTCCTGGAATTCGGGAATCGCGTCGCCGACTTCGAGGGCCAGATTGCCCATCACGCAACCGCCATCCCGCCCGATAAAATAACGCTCCACCCGCGCCGCCAAACTATCAAGCCGGAACTTCGCCGGCACACTCACATCGAGCGCCGGGCGGAACAATTTCTCGCGAGAATCGGCGATGACACGATCGAGTGCCGCCATCGCCAGCTCCTTCTTGCCCGGGAAATAGTGATAGATGCTGCCTTTCAGCAAACCGCAGGCGGCGCTGATATCGGCCATCGACGTGTTGTGATAGCCGCTGACGCGAAACAGCGCGAGCGCCGCATCGATGATGGCATCGCGGTCGGTTTTTTTCATCGGGATACTCGTTGCCAAGTGCGGGTGGCGCATCGATTCGGCCACGCGCCAGCCTATTAACATCCAACCGTTCGTTTGGTTTAACTAACCGACCGTTTGAATGAAGTCAACGGCCATCCAATTCAATTTTTTTATTATTGAAAATCAAATATTTATCAGCGGCGGGCGGGCAGGAATGCATAGCCACGTTTTGCATAATCGAAACCGCCCAGCTCATGGTCGGAATGGCCGCGATGCTCATCGGATGCGAAATAGGCGCGAACTTCGCTGATCAGCCCCGATGCGCGGTCGCAAACATACCAGTCCACGCCGCGAAGGCGCTTGCCGCTGCGCTGGCGGAACTGGGTCCATTCGACGGCGGCGGCGGCCCGCGCCGCATCGACGAGAATGGCATCGATCGCCCACACTGCTTGCGCTTGGCGCGCCGCTGCCACGAAATTGTCGGCGATGACCTTGCCGCCGCGCCACGGTCCGTAGCGCTCGTTGGCCGGGAAATAGTGCACCGCATCGGCGGCGAAACAGGCTGCGATAGTCTGCGCGTCGCCGGCGTTGCAGGCATCGAAATAGCCGCGCAGGAGCGATTCAATTTGCTGTGCCGAAATCAAACTCATTGTCTGACCGCCGTGTGAACCCATGTTGGAATTCTTGTAGGCGCGGAGCGGTCATTCTCCGATAGACCAATTTGCAAGCCTGCCCTAGCATTCTCTCATGGCTTGAATGCGAGGCAGTACCATGACGCAATCCACCGGCGCGGAAGTCCGCATCCGCAGCATCGCGGCGCTGCGCGCGCTGCACGACCAGCCGTCCGACCTCGTGCGCCGCAAGACGATCGATCGGCTCGACGCCCATTGCCTGAGCTTTGTGGCGCGCTCGCCTTTCCTGCTGCTCGCCACCGCCGACGGCGCCGGCCGCGCCGACGTATCGCCGCGCGGCGATCCGCCGGGATTTGTCAAGGCGCTGGACGACAAGACGCTGCTCATCCCCGACCGGCCGGGCAACAATTTGCTCGACTCCTTATCCAATATTCTCGCGAACCCGGAAGTCGGCCTCGTTTTTCTGATTCCCGGCTTCGACGAAACCTTGCGGGTCAATGGAACAGCCGAGCTTAGCGTCGATCCCGCCGATCTCGCGCCGCTCGCGGTCGAAGGCAAGACGCCAAAAATTGCGATTCGCGTCGCCGTGCGCGAGGCGTTTCTGCATTGCGCCAAATCCTTCCGCCGCGCGCGGCTCTGGGACCCGGACGCGCGCGTCGAGCGCGGCACGCTGCCGACGCTGGGGCGCATGGTGATGGATATGGCAAAGATGAATTTCGATCCGGCGGTCGATGCGCGCGTCGCGAAGTCGATCGAGAAACTCTATTGATGCCGCGCGGCGGCTAGATGCGCGCGCAACATGGCGGCCAGCGCCGGAGCATGCGTAACCGGCGCCATGTGTCCAGCGCTGGCCAGGATTTCACGCCGACCGCCGCATAATCGCTCGGCCAGCAGTTGCGCCATGCGCTGCGCTGCCGGCGTCGTCGCTTCGGCGCTGACGACGAGGCAAGGCATATCCGGTACCGCATATTCTGCCAGCGGAATCGTATCCGCCCAAATGGCTCTAATGTCGGAGTGCAACTTGCCGGCGCGAGCGTGAATTGGCAGGCGTTGCGCGAACGGTATCCTCGCCCAGGCGCCCTCGCCGTACCAATAGTCGGTAAAGCGCTCCATCGCCGCATTGACGTCGTCGCCGGCGAAGGCATCCAGCATGTCTTCGATCATCGCGCTGACTTCGGCGAGCGCCGCAGCTTCGTGTTCGGATCGCAGCACGCCTAGCGCAACAGGTTCGATGAGCGTCATCGTCGCGAACCGAAAGGTATCGCGGCGCACGAGATTGAGCGCTAGCCAAGCCCCCATCGAGTGCCCCACGATATGAACCGGCCCCGGAAGCTGCGCGACGACCGCTTCGAGGAGTGCAAGCTCGGCGGCCAAATCGGATGGCACACCGGCTGGCCAAGGCGAAGATTGGCCATAGCCTCTTTGATTGGGTGCGGCGCAGCAAAACTCGCACTCAAGTTCACGCATCAGCGCGTGCCACTGCGTGGCGCCCAGGCCTGCGCTATGAAGCAGCAGCACCGGCCCACCCGTACCACGCATTTTTACGTCAACGACAAGGGCGCCATGTCTGATCAGCATCGTGTATTAGATTCTCGAAGGCCTACAATATATTGATTATTGGATGGAATGAGTTAAATATTACGGCAAATTTTCTTCTCGGATTGAATAGCTGTAGAAAGAAAAATTAGTTAAAAAAATGTGAATTCTGTCTAATACCTCATTTTTTCCTTGTACATAATGGATATGAAATTCAAGATATTGACGGGTAAGAATTTCTCAATAAGAAGAACAACACTCGGGCGCCCCTATGTCGGAGCAACGCACCAAGCCAACTTCGAACTCGGCGCCCCATGCGGATGGCGACGTGGGTCGGGCATGGGGCCGGAATGTCCAGAGAGAGCCCCCCGCCAATGCACCTGGCGAAGTGCTCGAAGCCGCTATCACAGCCCTTCGTCCCGGGGCCGAACTCAGGCTGGCGCTGGCGCGCGGCGGATTCACCGAACTGGACTTCAGCTTTTGGGAGGCGGAGCGCGCGCTGCACGCGATTCATCGTGCCGGACGGCCGCCGCATTTTACGCCATCGCTGCTCTCGGATGTTCGCCGGCTGCACCGCATCATCGCCGATGCGTTCGCCCGCCGCACCGGCCAGGATGAGCCGCTGCGCTACCTCGTGTGGCGCTCGCACCACGAGGGCGTTTACAATCTGGGCGGCGACCTCGACCTCATCAGCGGCTATATCGCGAGCAAGGACAAGTCTTCGCTGACGGACTATGCGCGGGCTTGCGTCGAGACTTGCTTCGACAATGCGATGAAAGGCGGCGCGCCGATCGTGTCGATGGCGCTGGTGGAAGGCACCGCGCTGGGCGGCGGATTTGAATCGGCGCTATCGAACGACATCATCGTGGCCGAAAAGCGCGCGCGCTTCGGTTTTCCTGAAATTCTGTTCGGTCTGTTTCCCGGCATGGGGGCTTATACGTTTCTCGCGCGCCGCGCCGGGCCGAAACTGGCCGAGCAAATGATCTTCAGCGGCAAAATCTATACCGCCACCGAGCTCGCGGCGTTCGGCATTGTCGATATTCTTGCCGAAGACGGTGACGGCGAAGCGGCCGTTCGGCGCCAGATCCAGTCCGTGGGCCGGCACTTCGCCGCACACCGCTCGATCTATCGCGTGCGGCGCAATTTCAACCCGGTGACGCTCGACGAAATGATGGATGTCGCGAGCGCCTGGGTGGACACAGCCCTGCGGCTCGACGATCAAGACCTGAAACGCATGCGCCGTCTGCTGAGCATGCAGATGCGGCGGCGCGCCGCGGATCCGGGCGCGGAGCTAGCGAAAAGCAGCCGCGCCTAGCGTTGCCGGCGCCTCAATTCGCGCGCTTGCGAAGTCCGCTCTCCGCCTCGCGGCGCAACTGCTCGGCGGCGAGCCGATACTCGCGACGCAGCTCGGCGCCGCGCTCCGCACCGGCCTCGGCCAATTGCCCGCGCGACAGCTTGCCGAGCGCCACGCACAGCATATGCAGGCGGCGCGCCCCGAAATGGGCAGCGCTGCTACGCAACGCATGGGTACGGGACCGTACGTCTTCGACATCGGCGCGCGCGATCGCATCCGCGATGCTGCACACCATCTGCTCCGATTCGACAAGAAAATCCTCGACGAGCGACTCGAAGAAACCGCCGCTATCGTCGAGTTTGCGCAGCGCTTCGATCGAAGACGGATCGATGACAGGCAATTGAGCCGGCTGCCGGTGGGCCACAACCTTGCCGCTGAATGCGTCACGGGCACTGGTGGCGGCGGTCGCAGTGGGCGCATCGGCCTCGCCCGCCGATGGCACCGGCGCCGCGGCGCTCACTTGCACGATCACGCGCACCAGTTCGTCGACCTCGACCGGCTTCAGCAGCACGTCGTCCATGCCGGCATCGCGGCAGCGCGCGCGCATTTCGGGCGTCGCGTCGGCCGTCAAGGCGACGATCGGAAGATGCGCGTCGCCGATATGGCCGAAGCGATAGAGCTTGGTCGCCTCGATTCCATTCAATTCCGGCATGTTGATATCCATAAGGACAACGTCGAAACGCTGCCGCTCAAGTTCGTCGAGCGCCTCCTCGCCATTCGCGACGAGCGTGGCTTGGTGCCCGGCCGACTCGAGAATGCGCCCGATCAATCGCCGATTGACAAGATTGTCCTCCGCGACGAGCACGCGGCAAACGCGCTTCACCGCGCTCGCCGGCGCGGGCGCCGGCGAGCCGGACTCGCGCCGCGCCGAAACGCCCAGAGCGATCAGGTCGGCCGCGTATAGCAGCGCTGGCAGCGCGCGCCCGCAATCCGCGAGCGGAACCATGGAGAAAAACTCGAAGCGGTCGGGTCCGGTATCGGCGCCTGACGGCGCCTCCGGTTCGAGCATGATGAAGATCGGCGTCATGGTCGGCAGTGCTTCGCGGACCGACTGAACGAAGCCCACGCGGCTCATCCCAAGGCTCGACGGCATGGCAACGATGGTCGGCCGCGTCGCATTGCCGAGCGCGAGCTTCGCCGCGGCGGCGAAAGCGCCGAAATCGCGTATTGCCACCGGACTGCCGCCGCACTGCGCGATCGCCGCGGAGGCCGTATCCACGAATGCCTCGCTCGCGCCCACGACGAGGTGGCGCTCGCCGGCGGACAGCCGGCTGCTGCGCACCGCTTCGTTCGATTCGGCGACCGGAATTTCGACGGTGAACACGCTGCCGCGTCCGACTTCGCTTTCCGCGCGAACCGAGCCGCCCATGACTTCGGCGAGCTGCTTGACGATCGAAAGCCCGAGTCCGGTTCCGCCGAAGCGCCGACCGATCGTTTCGTCGGCCTGCCGGAAGCTTTCAAAGACGATACCCAACTTGTCTTGCGGTATGCCGATCCCGGTATCGCCAACCTCAACGCGGAGATAGCTTGAACCGCCGCCGCGCCGGCCGATCGCGACCCAGACACGGCCTTTTTCGGTGAACTTGATCGCATTGCCGACCAGATTGATGGCGATGTTCCGGAGATGACCGACATCGCCGACCAAGCCGACCGGTGTTCCGGAATCCATATGGATCGAAAACTGAATTCCCTTGATTTCGGGCCTGGAGCCGGAACATCGCGTCGATCTCGGCGGCGAGCACGGCAAGGTCGAACGGTGTCAGGCTCGCGCCGACGCGGCCGGACTCGAGTTTCGAGAATTCGAGGATGGTGTTGATCTGCGCCAGCAGGGCCCGGCCGGCACTCCGGATACCGCGCGCCATGGCGCGCTGATCGTTGTCGAGCGCTGTTTGACGGAGCAGGCCGCTATTGCCGATGATGGTGTTGAGCGGCGTACGCAGTTCGTGGCTCATCGTCGCAAGAAAGCGGGATTTGGCCAGGCTCGCTTTCTCGGCCTCGGCTTTGGCGGTGTGCAGCATGGCAATGAGATTCGCGCAGTAGATTGGAATGGCGATGAGAGTCAGCAGCAGGCCCGCAACCACGGCGCCGTGCTGGCTCCAAAAGGGCGACGCGAGCCCGACCAGGGTGAATCCGACAATGCTCAATACCGCCGAAATCCGAAGATACGGCAAGCCAAAGCGGAATCCGCAGCCGAGCGTGGCCCAAAGATAAAGTCCGAAGAACGGCGATGTTTGCTCGCCGCCGAGATAGAGCACGACGCTGATGCTGGAAATATCGAAAATATTGCCCAGCACGCGACGTGCGCGATTGGCGGATGGCTGAAAGACCAGCCAGATCAGGAGGCCTGCGGCCAACACATAGGTCAGCGAAGACGCGTAGATGATCGCGGAGAACACCGAACGGTCTTTCACGCCGGCGGCGAGGAGGATCAGCAGATAGGCATAGATGACGGCCGCCATGCCGAGCCGGACTTGAATCTGCTGGTGTTCCGAATCAAGGCGGCGCGCAAACATTTCCGCGAGACGCGCAATCGGAATGCGCCGGATTCGGTGCAGCAGAGGCAGCGGCAGTAGTAGTAGCAGCGCGAACAATAGCCACCCGAGAATCGGCAACCCGTCATCGTCCGCTCCATGCAGCAGCGTGAAGAAGTGAACGATGACGCTAAGGCACCAGCTCAGGAGCAGAAGGGCAACGATCCATGGCGCCTTCGCGAACGCGCGCGGCGGTGTGCCGATTCGAGGCGCGGTCCTAGCGTTGTCCATCAAGGGAGTGCGCTCCATGCCCAACTTCGGCTTGGCACCACCACGTCGTTCGACAGTCGGACCTTGCATGGTGCGCGAAAAAATCACCAGGGAGCGGGAAAATGCGCGCCCACTCTGTTCCGCAATGGTTAGCCAAAACCTAACCCGTTAGGTTAATGCAATGATTATTCCGCGCCGCGCCGTGCCGTGCTGGCGTGTGCCGTCGCCTATTGGGCAGCGGCCAGCAGCGCGCTCGGAACTGGCATGCGGATGATGGCGCGCGTTCCGTGGCCCTTGGTGCTTTCGATCATGAGCCAGCCTCGATGCGCGGTGACAATTTCCGAGGCGATCGACAAGCCAAGCCCGGCGCCCTGGAAGCGCTTGCGCAACGGATCGCCCGAAACTTGGCCGAAGCGCGAGAGCGCCAAGGGGATTTCCTCGGCCGACATGCCGATACCCGTATCGGCGACAACGAGGTCGATCGTCTCGTCCGATGGCGCGCAAGATAGCGTAACCTTGCCGCCGGCCGGTGTGAATTTGAGCGCATTCGACAGGAGATTCAGCAACACCTGCTTGATCTGAGTAACGTCGCCGAGAATGTAGGGCGTGTCGTTCGGGTACGAGCTTTCCAGCGCGATTTTTGCCTGCTTGGCGGCCGGCTGGATCATGCGCGCCACGCCTTCGAGCAGGGGAACGACCGCGAGCATTGCGCGCTCGCCGCCGAGCTTGCCTTCTTCGATGCGCGCAATGTCGAGAATGTTCTGAATGACCTCGCGCAAATGATTGGCGCTCGAAACGATGTCGCTTGCATATTCCTTGTACTTGCCGACCCCGACCGGGCCGAGGATCTCGCCCTGGATCATCTCGGAAAAGCCGATGATGGCATTGAGCGGCGTGCGCAATTCGTGGCTCATATTGGCGAGAAAGACCGTCTTGGCTTCGTTCGCCCGCTCGGCCACCTCGCGCGCCGCGATGTTGCGGCGCAGCGCCAAAAGGTTGCGCGCGCGCACGATGAATTCATGATGATCGACGGGACTCGACAAGAAGTCAGTGGCGCCCAATTCGAGCGCGAGATAGCGATGCTCGCGATCCTCGTAGGCCGTGACGATGATGACCGGAATCTCGGCGCAGCCGGCCACCTTGCGAAAAGCGGCGACGAACTCGGCGCCGTTCATGCCCGGCATGTTGAAATCGGAAAAAACCAGATCCGGCCGGCTTGCTTTCGCCGAAGCGAGCGCGTCATTGCCGCTGGCGAAACTCTGGACGCGCACGCCGGCTTCCACCGACTCCGCAAGCTTCGCGAGAATCCGCCGGTTGGTGCTGCGGTCGTCGACGATCAAGATCGTTGTCATTGGCTTCCGCCATGCCACTGTGGGTCGATTCCCCAGCTGGCGATCGAAACTAGCCGATGATGGTTAAGCGATCGTAAACGATTTGGGCCTGGCAGTTCGCGGCCTAACGTGGCCGCAGCTCGATTCGCGACTTCGCCTGCGCCCGCACGGTTTCCAGGCGAAGCGGCAAGTCGATATACCGGCCGTCCTGCCAGAGATCGATCTGATCGAGCGCCGTGGTGCTGCCGATCCAGCCATCCTGCCCACCAAGCAGCACGACTTCGGTGCGATCGGGATCGGCCATGTCGGCGACGAACCGCGCCTGCTGGCCGTAGCGCGTGAAATGGCGCTGGTCGGTGCTGTTATGTGCGGTTTTCATCAGCGCTTCGGTGCTCCCCGCCGCCGGCAGATCGCCAAAGCGATAGCGCCCGCCGATCACCGGCGCGAACGCCAGCGCGTGAGCAAGGCCAAGGCGGTGCATGTCGCCCCATGTCTTGTGGCGGTCGAGCCGGCCAGCCGCAGCCGCCAGTGCCGCCGTCAAGTTTTGCTTCAGCATGGCCGGCGGAATTGTCGCAATGTCTTCCAAGAGCAGCCGCGGCATGGCCGCGATGGTGAACATGGTCTCGGCCGCGTCGGCGCCGTAGCGCGCCACGTAGTACGATTGCTGGAAATGGTGGTGGAATAGCTCGAAGGCGACGGGCTCCCGCGCCTCGGCGCGGTAGTGCCCGTCCCACCGCGCCATCATCTCGACAATACGGCGCGCCTCGGGCGTTGCGGCCGCAAGCGCGCCACTGCGCTCGATGGCGGCGACATAGGCGTCGCGCAATTGCACGGAAGAGCGCACATAGACATCGCGCTGCAGCGCGCGGAGATTGTCGAGCGAAACCTTGCCGCTGCCGCCCATGAGTTCGTTCATGCGCAGCATGCGGTCGTCCGCCGAATAGACATAGCCGACGGGAAACGGCGTTGCGGTGGGCCGGTTGTTTGCCGAAGCGAGAAAGCCGGATTTGGGATTGTAGGCGAACGGCAATTGCGACGTCGTCGCGATCTTGCGCCATTGCGAGTCTGGATCGGCCGGATCGAGGATGATGTCCGGCGGGGCGCGGCGCGCGCGGATCGGCAGCATCGTGGCCATGGCCTGGCCGATATTTCCCTGGCGGTCGGCATAGACCATGTTCTGCGCCGATACCGCGAAGGTTTCGAACGCGGCGCGGAACTCTACCCAATTGCGCGCGCGCTGGGCCTTGAGCATCGCGGTGATCTCGTCGCCGCGTTCGTGGCCGATCCAGCGCAATGCGAAGGGCGGCTTATCGCCCCAGTTGAGCAGCGGCGCATCGGACATGATGGGCCCAAGCGCCGTCTCGCGGATCGTAATCGCGCGGTCGCGCCACCAGCGCACCTTGATCGTTTCGCTGCGCGTCGAGACTGCCGAGATTTTCGAAACGTCGAACAGGTCGCTCGACGCGGCGCGCATATTCGTGCCGCCCCAGGCGATCTCGGCGTTGCGGCCGACGCCGACGATCGGCACGCCGGGAATCATCAAGCCCACGGCGTGATAGGATGGCGATTTGATGCCGGCAATGAGCCATAGATTCGGCATCTGGATGCCGAGATGCGGATCGGCCGCGAGCAGCGCGGCGCCGCTGGCGCTCTTGGACCCGGCGACGACGAGCGCGTTGCTGCCGCTGCGCGAATGACCGGCGAGGAGATGCTTCAGCATCTCGGCTTGATCGCCCGCATTGAAACTGGCGACCGAATCGCCGCCGACTTTGAGGATGCGCGTCCAGATCTCCGGCCAATCGGGCCGCGCGCGCAGCTTGAGCAGCGAGAAATAGCCGAGCCAGTTGATGTCGGTTCCGGCGAGGCGGCCCACCGTCAGCACGTCGCGGATCGTCCAAGGCTCGCGTGTCAGCGCCAGGACGGCGAATTCGTGCGGCAGATTTTCGTCCGCCAGCCGCTCCTGATAGAGGTTGATGCCGCGCACGAACGCGGCCAGGAAGCCGCGCGTCTCGGCCGGCATCGCGGCTTCGAATTGCGCGGCGCCGCGGCCGAAATTGAGGATGCGCAGCGCGTGATCGACGTCGGTCGCGACCGGCCCGGCCGATTCGGCGACGCGGCCCTGGGCGATACGGCGCATCACCGTCATCTGCGCCAGGCGCAAATGGGCATGCACCAGGCCCAGCGCGAAGGCGAGATCCTCGTCATGCGCCGCCTCGATGAACGGCACTTGATGTTCGTTCCAATAGATCTGCACCGGGCGCTGAAGGGGCAAATCGTTGCGCGGGAAAAGTTTCAAGCGATCGTCGAGCGAGGCCTGCCCGGGAAGCGGCGTCAGCAGCGCGCAACCGGAGAGCAAGGCGCCGCTGAACAGCGCGGCCAGCAGCAGCGGCACGCGCGCTATGGTCACGCCGCGACCTGCTCCAGTGCCGCGGCCCGGACGCCCATGACCATCCTGAGGCCGCTTTCGACGACGCCGAGGCCGGCGCCCGGCTTATGGATGTTCTCGGACAAATGCCGGCGCCACAGGCGCCCGCCGGGCTGGCCGTGAAACAGCGGAATCAGCGGCTTGACCAGCGGCGCCAACGGTACGCCTTCGCGCCGCCTTGCCGCGATATAGGGCAGATAGGCGCGCACCACGTCCTCGCGCTCCGGCAACGGGCGGTTGCCGCCGAAGATGCGCCGGTCGACTTCCGCCAAAATATAGGGCGTGTCGTAAGCCGCGCGGCCGATCATCACACCGTCGAGCCGGCCCATGCCGATATGCCGCAGCGCCGCATCGAGGCTCAGCAATCCGCCGTTCAAGACGATGGTCAGCTCCGGAAACTCCGCCTTGAGCCGGTACACGGTTTCGTAGTGCAGCGGTGGAATTTCGCGATTTTCCTTGGGCGATAGGCCGGAGAGCCAGGCCTTGCGCGCGTGGACGATGAACACGCCGCATCCCGCATCGCGCACCTGGCGCACGAAGCCGGCGAGATGCTCGAAACTGTCGAGCTTGTCGATGCCGATCCGTGTCTTGACGGTGACGGGCAACTTGGTCGCCCGGCGCATGGCGGCAACGCAGGCCGCAACGACCTCGGGCTCGGCCATCAGGCAGGCGCCGAAGCGCCCGGCCTGCACTCGGAGGCTGGGGCAGCCGACATTGATATTGATCTCGTCGTAGCCCAGCGCTTCGGCGAGGCGGGCGCATTGGCTCATCGCGGCGGGGTCGGCGCCGCCGAGCTGCAGCGCGAGCGGATGCTCCGACGCATCGAAACCCAGCAGCCGCGCGCGATCGCCGCGCAGCACGGCGTCGGTCGTTAGCATTTCGGTGTAAAGCAGTGCACGCGCCGACAGCAGCCGCGCCAGGAACCGATAATGCCGGTCGGTGCAGTCCATCATCGGCGCAACGCTGAAGCGGTAGTCGATCATGGCCGGACTCATACAAGGAGCCGGGCGCGGAAACCAGCGGCCAATTTCTTGCGGAAAGCCATGTCCGCTGCTTGCAAAGCATGGTAAATCGCGCCTGCGCGACACGAGGAGGTCGAGGACATGGTCCGCATGTCGGGTCACGGCTGGCTGGGGCTCGCTGCGGTCTTGCTGCTCGCCACGGCCGCCCAAGCAAACGAAGCCGGGCCGGCCGGTTTCCGTACGCTGTCGGCCGACGACCCCATTGGCGGCGAGCCGATCGCGATGACGCTGTGGTATCCGAGCGCCGGGCCGGAAGGCCGCGGCGAGCGCGGACCCTTCATCGTGCCGGCCACGCGCGATGCCGCGCCGAAACCGGGGCGCTATCGATTCGTCGTCATATCGCATGGCACGGGCGGCAATTGGGCGGGTCACCGCGGTCTCGCGATCCATTTGGTCCGAAGCGGATTCATTGTCGCAACGCTCGATCATCCCAAGGACCGCTTCGGCGACACTTCGGGCTACGGCACCGACATCCAGTTCGTCGGCCGCTCGCGCCATGTCGCGCGCGTGATCGATGCCAGCCTCGGCCATGCCGGGCTCGGCCCGCTGATCGATCGGGAGCGCATCGGCGCGGTCGGCTATTCGGCGGGCGGCTACACCGTGCTGACCGCCATCGGCGGCACGCCACAGCTGACGCGCCGGCCGGCCTTCTGTGACGCGATGGGCGCGGCCGCACCGCGGCTCGAATGCAATCTACATCGCAACGTCCGCATCCTGCATCCCGATTGGCGCGTCACGCATGATCCGCGCATCAAGGCCGCCGTGGCCATGGCGCCCGCCCTCGGTTTTCTGTTCGAGCGCGACGACCTCAAGAACGTGCGCGTTCCGCTGCGCATCTATCGCGCCGAGCGCGACGAGGTCGTCCGTCATCCCTATAACGAGGAGATCGTCGTCAACGCGCTGCCCACGCGGCCGGAATACATCGTGATCCCCGGCGCCACGCATTTCGTGTTCATGACGCCCTGCGATCAAATGGTGCGCCCAGGCGTGCTGCCGCCCGAACTGTGCCGCGACCCGCCCGGCATCGACCGCGCCGCGATCCACCGGCGGCTCAACGCCGAAATCGTCGAATTTTTCGATCGCACGCTGGGCAAAGATTGATCGCCACGCTCAATTCTTGACGCACAGCGTCATGCCGTCGCCGACCGCGACCATCGCCAGGGTAACGCGCGGGTCCTTGTGGATCGCGGCATTGAATCGCTTCACGTCTTCGGTCCAATCGAGCTGCCACTGCGCCAAGCCTTCGAGGTTTTGTCCGACGACGCGGCCGCCGAACAGCGTGTTGTCGACGATGACGAGTCCGCCTTGGCGCGCGAGGCCGAGCGCTTTTTCGTAATAGGCGCGATAATCGTTCTTGTTGGCGTCGATGAACACGATATCGAACCAGCCGGCTTTGCCCTCGGCCGCGAGCTTGTCCATGGTTTCGATGCCGGGCGCGAGACGCAGCTCGATGCGGTCGGCGACGCCCGCTTCGCGCCAATAGCGCTTGGCGATATCGGTGAATTCCGCGCTGATGTCGCAGCAGATCATCCGCCCGTCCTTGGGCATTGCAAGCGCCATCGCGGTTGAGGAATAACCGGTGAAAGTGCCGACCTCGAGAATGCGCTTGCCGCCCGTGAGCTTGACGAGCAACGCCATGAACTGCCCCTGATTGGCTGGGATCTGCCAGAAACCGAGCTTCATCGGCCGCGTTTCCGCGCGCAGCTTGGCGAGCACCGGCGGCTCGCGATCGGACACCGACACCATGTAATCGTACAGCGTATCGTTTAAATAAATCTGGTCGCGCGCCACGGCGTCGGGTTCCTTCCTGGGTTGAATTCGAATTCGACTATTCGGCCGCGGCGCGCCGGCCTTCGGCTTCGGCGCGGATCATGCGATCGAGCATGCGCAGCGCTTGCACGCTGCCGCCGTCGCCCGGCAAATTGATGAACGGCGCATCGCGGCGCAGCGCGATGTTCGCCTGCTGCTTGTGGAACACGTCGACATCCTGCAGGAACGCCGTCTTGATCTGCTCGTACAGCATTTCGGTAACGGCGCGGATTTGCGGCTGGAAATCGTGGCACTGCGCCCAGAAATAGTGGCTCGAGTCGGCGGTTTCGGGCGTGATCGCGTTGAGATTGCGCATGCCGATGCCGCCGATGCGCTTGCCCTGCGGCGCGCCGGTGCCGGTGGGCGTGGCGCCGACATCGAGGCGGATATTGGCCGGCGCTGTCCAATCGATGATCTGCCAGCGATCGACCGGGCCGGTGAAACCGCCGGCCTTCACATAGGTCGGCGGCGCCGGCTGATCGACGATCCAGCGCGAGACGCGCACGCCCTTGCCGAAACTCTCATGCTTGATCTCGGCGGCGTTCGCCGTGGCGTAATTGCCGATCGTCGTATCGTGCACATAGGTGAGATGGCTGAGATCGAGCAGGTTCTCGATGATGAGCCGGTAATCGGCCTTGACGTGAAACAGCGTGCCCTCGCCGCCCCAGGCCGGATCATCGAGCCAATGGAAGTCTTCGATCAGCGCCGGATCGGCCAGCGCGGGATCGCCCATCCAAAGCCATATCCACTTGTTGCGCTCGACCGCGGGATAGGCGCGCACCCGCGCTTGCGGCGGCAAATTCGCCAAGCCGGGCGCGAACACGCACTTGCCCGAGGTCTCGTATTGCAGCCCGTGGTAGTGGCACTGGATGCGGTCGCCGATCAGTGTGCCGTCGGACAGCGGGAAGCGCCGATGGCAGCAGCGGTCTTCCAGCGCCACGGCGGCGCCTACCTCGGTGCGGAACAGGACGACGGGCTCGTTGAGCAACACGCGCCGCAGCATCTTTCGGCCGATCTCGCGGCCCCAGGCGGCGACGTACCAAGCATTGCGCAGAAACATGCGACTTTCCCGCATTCGGCTTCGACGCGCGAAAAATAGAACCGCAGCCGCGCCGCGACAAGCGGACCGGTCGCTTACTTGCCCGGCGTTCCTTGCATGATTCGCCGGCGAATCCAAGCAAGCGGCGCGGATTCATCGTAGTCGACGGCGGCCGGAGGCTCGGCTTCCTTGACGCCCAGCCGCTTCCACACGCCGGCGAGATCGACGGGCGCGCCTTGCGCGACATGGCGATCGGCCAGCCGCTTGACCGTGCCATCGCCCGCGGCAGCATCGCAGACGGCGATGAATTGATCGAGCGTCCAGCGCTTCGAGGTATCGCCGCCCTGATCGAGCACGGCGGCGAAGCAATCGGCGATACTCTTCTTGCCGCCGCTCTTTTCGATAACTTCCATGTCGGCGAGCAGCCAAAACAATGTGCCGCCCCAATAGACCGGACCGATACCGCGCGCCTGGCCCAAACCGGTTTGTTCCAGCGCCGGCAAGCCGCGCGGCATGCTGCGCATATAGCCGCGCCACGCGACATCCTCGGCGAACCAGCCGGCGCGCACGCGCAGCATGGTTTCGACATAGACCGCCATGCCTTCCATGATCCAGGGATGGTCTTCGATGAAGGGCGCGCCGAAATGCGCGAACTCGTGCATCAACATCCATTGGCTGGTCAGCTCGCTGCGATTCGAATTCGATCCCATCACCAGCAGCATGGTGGCGCCGCCGCCGGCCGTGACCATGCCGCGCAACAAACCGCTGCGCCCGGCCGCGGGCCGCAACACAATGAGGCCGTGGTTCGTGGGAAAGCCGCCGAAATAGCCGCCGATGCGCGCCGCCGATTCCGCCAGCCAACTTTGGATCGCCGCATTGTCCAACGCGCGCGGCACATCGAGAATCGCGACATCGAGATGCGTCTCGCGCCCGTCGCGCGTCTTGATGGGCAGACGAAGCTGCGTCGCCTCGCCCAGAACCATGAATCCGATATAGCGCAGATCGTCGGTGTGCAGACGCAAGCGGCCGTTCTGGGCGGCAAGGCCAGTCAGCGCAACGGCGCCTTCGGGCACCGAAAAGCGGATCGACAAAGGCGTCGGCACGGCGCCGGCCTCGGGCAGCAGCAGGAACGAGCGCACGCTGCTCAAGACCGAATTGCCGTAGCGCATTCCGATCGTCGGGCTGTTGGTCGAGCCGGCCATTTCATCGACGTCGAAATTGTAGGTCAGGCGGATGGCGCCATCCTTGCCGCGAAATGTCCATGGCGTCTCGCCGAATGCTTCGCCGCCGGCGTGGACGATGACGTTGCGCACGTGATCGTTGGTGAAAGTCCGAAACGTCGCGAAGCGCACCGGACCTTCGCCGGCGCAGATCATCGTGACGCCGAGCCGCGACGCCGCTTTGTCGCGCAGGACGATGTCGTAGTGGCAACCGGGTTCGGGCGGCGCCTGCGCTTGGGCCGCTCCGCCGGCCATCATGCCCGCGCCGAAAAGGGCGAGCAGAATTCCGCTTGGAGAACGATGCCGCTTCACCGGCGGAAGGCTAGAGGCGCCCTCGGCTCGGGTCCAGCAACGTTTCGGTGATCGGCGCTACCACACCGACGACGCAACCTCGGCGATGCGCGCGAGTTTTCGCGTCTGCAATTCGGGCGTCATCGGGTTCGGCAGGACGTTGAATTTCGACATCGCCGAACTGGCGAATCCGCATTGCGGGCACAGGCCGAGCTGCGCCAAGGGCGCGTGCCGCGCGGCCTCGCCGAGCCTGCGCTTGAGTTCGTCGGCGCTTTCGAGCGCGGGATGCTTGGTGCTGACGATGCCGAGAAAGGCCATCTTGCCCTTGGGCAAGTGGCGCAGCGGCGCGAAATCGCCGGCGCGGGGCGAATCGTATTCCATGAGATAGGCATCGACCTCGAGCGCGTTGAACAGCTTTTCCGCGATCGCGGCATAACCGCCATCGCCCATCCACAGCCCTTGCATGTTGCCGCGGCAAAGATGCAGCGCCACGCGCAAGGTCTTGGGCCGCCCTTCGAGAACGCGATTGATCAGCGCGATATAGGTATCGACCAGCGCATCGGGATCGTCGCCGGCGGCGCGCGCGATGTTGCGATTGGCTTCGTCGCAGAGCAGCGTGAGCGGCACCTCGTCGAGCTGCAGGAAGGCGCAGCCGCGCTTGACCAGATCGGCGATCTCGGCGCGATAGATGGCGACGAGATCGTCGAAGAACGCGCCGATATCGCGATAGGCTTCGCGGTCGAAGCATGCGCCGAAATGGCCGAAATGCATGTGCGAGGGAGTCGGCATCGTCATCTTCGCGATGCGCGCCGTGGCGGAATTGAGAAACGTGAAATCGTCGGCGACGATCGGGCGCAATTGCTTGAGGCGGCCCTCCGCGAAGGGTGCTGGCGCCGGCGTGGATACGCCGCTCTCGTTGCGGAAGACGAGGCGCGACGGCTTGAAACCGAAACCCGCGACGGCGGAAAGAAAGCCGCGCGACCAGCCGCCGCGGCGGAACTCGCCGTCGGTGACGACGGCGAGCCCGAGCTGCTCTTGCTCGCGGACCGCGCCGCGGATCGCCTCGTCCTGAGCCTGCTTCAGCGCCGCCGCCGAAACTCGGCCTTCCTCATGGCCAAGCCAAGCCTCGCGCAGCGCCGGCGGCCGCAGCAAGCTGCCGACGTGATCGACGTGGTGGGCCGCGGTCATGGCGCTTCGAGCGGCGAGGCCTTGAAGGCCGGCAGCGCTTCGGCGCGATCGGTCAAGGCATCGAGTTTGGGAAAATTACCGCGCGCCGTAAGCGCCGGCTGCGAGACGCGGAGAAAGCTCAGCGTCGCCGCGACCGTGATGTCGGCGAGCGACAGTTTGGCGCCGAGCAGCCAGGGCGATTGTGGCAGGGCCTCCAGCGCCGCGAGCCCGCCTTTGACTTGCGTTTGCAATTGATCGAGCCACGGCTGATGCACTTTGTCCGCCGGCCTGCGGCGCACTTCGTAGAAAGCGGCGACGCCCTTGTCCATCGTGCCTGTTGCAATCGCCATGATGCGCAGCGCTGCGCGCCGATCGCGCCCCTTCGCCGGCAGCAGCGTGTGCTGCGGATCGTGCGCTTCGAGAATGTGATCGAGAATGGCGCCGCTCTCGATCAGCGTTTCGCCGTCATCGAGCACCAGCGCGGGAACGCGGCCGAGCGGATTGAACGCGAAGAGCTTCTTTTGGTCCTCGCCCGCGGTGGCGATGATCGCGCGCTCATGCGGCACGCCGAGAATGGTGAGCGCGATCGCGCAGCGCCGCGTAAAAGGCGAGAGATTGCGTCCGACGAGTTTCATCCGTTGTGCTCCGGTTTTGGCGGTAAGACCGGGGCGACCTTAGCCCCGCGCGCTGCTTGGATGGAATACCAGCCTCCGAGCGCGAGGCCGAGGGCGACGAAGACGATCTCGCGCAGGCGGCGCAGCAGCGCGGCGCCCAAGCCCGCCGCCGGCGATCCGGTGATGGCGGCCGCGACCAGGGCCAGCGCGCCGTCTTGCGTGCCGAGATTGGCCGGAATGAAAAAACTCACCGAGCGCGTCATCTGCAAGATGCCTTCGAGCACGAAGGCCTCGGCCGGCGCGATCGGGAACCCGACAAGGCGCAACGCCAGCCACATTTCGAGCGCGCCCAGCGACCAGCGGAACAGGCTGAGGCCGAGGGCGCACGCATAACGCCCCGGATGGCGGCGCCCGAAGCCGCCGACCGCGGCTTCGACGGTTTCGACATTGCGCAAGCCGGCGACGAGGCCGCGCGCCCATCGGCGCCTGTCGAGTTGGCGGCCGAGCCGCGTCGACAATTTCATCTTCGGCAGCAGCACGAAGGACGCGGTCATGAAAATGAGAGCCGCGAGGCCCGCCCACGCGCCGGCTTCGAGCGCGGGCGGCAAGGGCACGGCAACGCGCATCGCGACGACGGCGAGCACGACGAAGCTGCATTGCCCGACAATCGCGACGATGCGCGCCAGCACGATGCCGGCGCTCGAATCCGGATAGGCCACGCCATAATGCGTCTTGAGCAGAACGGCTTTGACCGGCTCGCCGCCGAAGCCGCCCGCCGGCATCACGAGGTTGAACGCTTCGCCGACCAGGCGCACGCGCAGCAAGCGGCAGAACCATGCCACGCGATACGCAAGGTTCGGCTGGCACAAATGCCAAACACCGACATCGGCGGCGAAGGCGGCGAAAAAAGCCAGGCAGAGCCCGGCAATGCCAAAGGCGCCCGCTTTCCAAACAAGCGCCAGCGCCCCGCCGATATCGAAGGCGAAAAGCAGAACGGCGAACAGCGCCGCGCCGGCGGCAAGATAGAGCGCCTTGAAGTGTTTCAATATCGGCTCGCGGCGGCAACTGGGGCGATGAAACGCGTTGCACTATAAGCCGAGACGCGCAATTGATTGAACCCACTTGATCGGAGGGCGTCATGAAGGCAGGCGAATTGTTCAAAGTCGCGGGCGACGTCGCCTTCGTTACCGGCGCCGCAAGCGGGCTTGGCCTGGCCTTCGCCGAGGTCATGGCCGCCAACGGCGCGCATGTGGTGATGACGGATATCGACCCGGCGAGGCTCGATTTCCATGCGCGCCGTTTGTCGGACGCGGGCCAATCGGTCGAACCCATGATCGTCGACGTCGCCGATCTCGAACGCCTCGCCGACGCGATCGACAAAACGGCGGCCAAGCATCGCCGGCTCGATGCGGTTTTCGCCAATGCCGGAATTTCGGCCGGACCCGGTCCTTCGGTGCCCGCCGGCGAACTGGCGAATATCGACCGAGCTGCCTGGGATCGCGTCCTGCGAATCAATCTCACCAGCGTCATGGTATCCGTGCAGGCTGCGGCCAAGCCTATGAAAGCGCAAAAGCGCGGCCGCATCGTCGTCACCGCCTCGATCGGGGGCCTTCGTTCCGAGCCGCTAGTCGGCTACGCCTATGCCGCGACCAAAGCCGCGATCGTCAATCTCGTGCGCCACGCCGCGGTCGAACTGGCGCCCCACGGCGTCGTCGTCAACGCCATCGCGCCGGGGCCCTTCGTCACCAATATCGGCAATGGGCGGCTCAACGATCCCGCGGTGCGCAAGGCGTTCGCCGATATGACGCCGATGGGGCGCCTCGCCGATCCGCAAGAGATCATGGGTCTCGCCCTGCTGCTCGCCTCGCCGGCTGCGAGCTACATTACCGGTGCGGCCATCGCCATCGATGGCGGCATCACCGCGGCTTGATCGGCATGCCACGGACCGGCGATTTCAGCGCGTTGCTCGCACTTGGGATGCAAGCGGCGCAGCGCGGCGACCTCGTTGCCGCGGCCAAGCATTTTGCCCATGCCGTTGCGGCCAATCCCCGCTCGGCCGAAGCGCACGCCGCCCTCGGCCAGGCGCAGCGCGGGCTTGGCCAAATGGCCGAAGCGCTCGCCAGCTTCGAGCGTACGATCGCGCTCAGACCCGATCGTCCCGACGCGCATTTCGGCCGCGGCATCGCGCTGCGCAACCTCGGGCGCGGCGCCGAGGCCTTGGCAAGTTTCGATAAGGCGCTGGCGCTCAAGCGCGACTATGTCGACGCGCTCAACAGCCGCGGCAACGTGCTGCTCGATCTGCGGCGGCCGGACGAGGCCTTGCTCAACTACGACGCGGCCGTGGCAGCGCGGCCCGATTATGCCGATGCCTGGAGCAATCGCGGCAACGCCCTGATGGATCTACAGCGCCCGGGCGACGCGCTGGCCAGCTTCGACAAAGCCCTGGCGCTGCGCCCAAACTACGCCGAGGCGCACAACAACCGCGGTATGGCGCTGCGCTCGCTCGATCGCCAAGCCGAGGCGCTCGCCGAATTCGAGCGCGCGCTCGCGTTCAAGAAGGAATTTCCCGAAGCCCTGCTCAACCGCGGGTCTGTGTTGCGCGAGCTGGCGCGCTATGCCGATGCGCTCGCGAACTACGATGCCGCGCTGCGCCAGCGGCCCGACTATCCCGATGCGCGGCAGAACCGCGGCATGGTGCGCCTGCTGCTCGGCGATTTCGCGCGCGGCTGGCCCGATTTCGAATTGCGGCTCCGCACGCACGAGGCGGCACGCGCGCGCGAATACAAACAGCCGCGCTGGCGTGGCGAAGGCGCGATCGCGGGCAAAACGATCCTGCTACACGCCGAGCAAGGCTTCGGCGATACGATCCAATTTTGCCGTTACGCCGAGGCGGTGGCGGCGCTGGGCGCGCGCGTCGTCCTCGCGGTGCCGCCGGCCCTCAAGCGCTTGTTGACCGGCTTGCGCGGCGTCGCCGCCGTGGCCGCGAGCGACGCCGAGACCGGCGCATTCGATTGGCATTGCCCGCTGCCGAGCCTGCCCCTGGCGCTCAAGACCACGATCTCATCCATTCCCGCCGCGATACCCTATTTGGCGGCTCCGGCGGATCGTGTCCAAGCCTGGTCGAAAAGACTCGGCGCCGGCGCCCGGCCGCGCATCGGGCTCGCCTGGTCGGGCAATCCCAAGCACAAGAACGATCGCAATCGCTCGATCGCGCTCCGGCGCTTCGCCGCGCTCGGCGGCCTTAAGGCGAGCGTCGTCAGCCTGCAAAAGCACATGCGCGCGGACGACGCGGCAACGCTCGCCGAGTTTGCCTGGCTCGCGCCGTTCGGCGGCGAATTGACGGATTTCGCTGACACGGCGGCGTTGATCGCGCAACTCGATCTCGTGATATCGGTGGATAGCGCCGTCGCCCATCTCGCGGGCGCGCTCGGCAAACCAGTGTGGATTCTGCTGCCCCATGTGCCCGATTGGCGCTGGCTGATCGGCCGCGACGACAGCCCATGGTATCCGACGGCGCGGCTTTTTCGCCAGCCGGCCATCGGCGATTGGGACGGCGTCTTCGAAAAAATCCAAGCCGCGCTCGCCGATTTATCCGCTAAGATGCCGGCGCCATGACGCTCTCGCCCGAACAGGTCGCCGATTACCGGCGCGACGGTTTCTTGTTCCCGGTCCCCGCGATCGGGCGCGACGGCGCCGCGCATTACCGCAAGGCGCTCGAGGATCACGAGCGCAAATCCGGCAAGCCGCTGCAGGGCAATTGGCGGCACAAGTCGCACCTGCTGTTCACCTGGTGCTCTGAACTCGTCCACAACGAAAAAATCTTGGATGTGGCCGAAAGCGTGCTGGGGCCGAACCTGCTGTGCTGGTCGGTCAATTTCTTCATCAAGGAAAAGAACAGTCCCGGCTTCGTCTCGTGGCATCAGGATTCGACCTATTGGGGCCTCGATCCGCACGACGTGCTGACCGCGTGGGTCGCCTTCACCGATTCGGATCTGCACAACGGATGCATGCGCTTCCTGCCAGGCTCGCATCGCGGCGAGCAGCTTCCGCATGTCGACACTTTTCACCGGGACAATTTGCTCTCGCGCGGCCAGGAGATCGCGGTGAAGGTCGGCGATGCGAATGGCGTCGATTGCCGCATCGCGGCCGGAGAAATGTCGCTGCATCACGTCAAGCTCGTGCACGGCTCGGGGCCCAATCCCTCGAACGACCGGCGCATCGGCTTGGCGATCCGCTACATCCCCAGCCACGTCCGCCAGATCGGCACGCGCAACTCGGCGACGCTGGTGCGCGGCGCGGACAAATATGGCCATTTCGATCTTGAGCCGCGCCCCAGGCGCGACCTCGACGACGGCGCCCTCGCCGCCCACAAGGACGCGGTCGAGCGTCAAGTGAGCAATCTCTACAAGGGCACGGGCAAGTCGGAGTTCCGGGCGTGAGCCGCGGGCCGAACGGGATGCGTTTCGTTGGCGCGCCCGGCGGGATTTGAACCCACGACCCCAGGATTAGGAATCCTGTGCTCTATCCACTGAGCTACGGGCGCGGCCGGCGGATTGATACCAGAAACCGCCCAGGCGCGCTATGTTGGGCCATGGGCGATCGAATGAAAATCGCGCTACGTTTGGCGGCGGCGCTGTGCGGCTTGGCCTCGACGGCGGCGGCGCAGGAGCCGCTTTTGGGCGCGCGGCTCGGCGGGGCTTTGAGCCGGCCCGCATTGGGCGAAGACGCATTTGCCTTGCCGGCGCCGGGTCTCGGCGCCGCCGAGATCGAGCGCTTTTTCGCCGGCCAGCGCTTATTCAACACCGCCTTCGTCAAGGCGCCTTCGCCGGTAACGGAACTCGCCGGCCTCGGCCCGACCTTCAACCGGCCGTCTTGCGGCGCCTGTCACACCCGCGACGGACGCGGCGAACCGCCGGCCGGACCCGGCGACGCCATGATGCAGATGGTCGTGCGCCTCGGCGTGCGGACGCGGACGGTCAAGCCGTTTGGCGTGCCGCATCCGGAATACGGCGATCAGCTCAACGACCGCGCCATCGAGGGCGTGCCGCCCGAGGGCCGCGCCGTCCTCGCTTGGACCGAAAGCGAAGGGCGCTATGGCGACGGAACACCCTATCGGCTGCGCCGGCCCAGCCTTCGATTCGAACGCCTCGCATTCAGCAAGCTCACGCGCGATATGGCATCGTTGCGCGTTGCGCCGCAGCTGGTCGGCATGGGCTTGCTCGGGGCCGTGCCGATGGCCGATATCGTGGGCTTCGCCGAAGCCAACAAATCGAACGCCGACGGCGTGCGCGGCATCCCCCGATTGATCGGCGCGCCCGGCCCGAGCGGACTTGGCCGCTTCGGCTGGCGCGCGGCGCAACCCAGCGTGCGGCACCAAATCGCCGCCGCGTTCATCGCCGATATGGGCCTTACCACGGCGCTGAATATCGAAAAGAATTGCCCGCCGGTGCAGCGCGCCTGCCGCGCCGCCGATCCAGGGCGGCGGCCGAATATTTCGGACGAGCAGCTCGATGCGGTGACTTTTTATGTGAGCATGCTCGCCGTGCCCGAACGGCGCGATAGCGACGCTGCCGAGGTACGGCGCGGCGAAACGCTGTTCGGCGCCATCGGCTGCGCCGCGTGCCATCGCCCGACGCTCAAGACCGGCGATCGGCGGGCCATGCCGCTGCTCGCGCACCAAACGATCCACCCCTTCACCGATCTGCTGCTGCACGACATGGGCGACGGGCTTGCCGATCTTGCCGCCGAAGGCGAGATATCCGGCCGCTTGTGGCGCACGCCGCCGCTGTGGGGCATCGGCCTGGTGCCCGCCGTCAACGGCCATGAATTCTATCTGCACGACGGACGGGCGCGCGGCCTCGCCGAGGCGATCCTATGGCATGGCGGCGAAGCCGAGGCGGCGAAAGAGCGCTTTCGCGGTCTCGGCACGGCGGAGCGCGATGCGCTGATCGCATTCCTGAAGTCGCTGTAGGGCGGGCGAACTCAGATTGTTTTTATCGTGCCCGCTCAACTTGCCGCCGCGTTCCGGCGCAGGATCAATTGCGTGGCGTAGTTGTCGGTGGCGCGGATCAGCGATGAGCGGATGTTGGGCTCCATCGCCGAATGGCCGGCATCGGCGACGTATTCGCATTTCGCCGTGCTCCAGGCGCGCGCCAGATCGTCGGCCGAATGCGGCGGGCACACCATGTCGTAGCGGCCTTGCACGATCGTGCACGGCAAATGACGGATGCGCGCCACGCCATCGAGCAGTTCGTTGTCGCCGAGGAACATACGGTGCTTGAAGAAATGCGCCTCGATGCGCGCGAGGCCGAGGGCCAGTCGATCCTGCTCGAAGGCGGCGACGGTGTCGGGGCTTGGCAGCAAGGTCGAGCACGCGCCCTCATAGGCGCTCCAGCGCCGCGCCGCCGGCAGATGGACTTGCGGATCGGGATCGATGAGGCGGCGGTAGTAGGCATCGAGGAGATCGCCGCGCTCGGAGTCCGGAATGAGTTCGGCGAAGCGGCGCCAAGCTTCGGGAAAAAAACGGCTCATGCCATGCAGAAACCAATCGAGTTCGCTCGGGCGGCAAAGAAATATGCCGCGCAGGATGAAGCCGAGGCAGCGCTCGGGATGCGCCGCGCCATAGGCGAGCGCCAGCGCGCTGCCCCACGAGCCGCCGAACAGCAGCCAGCGCTCGACGCCGAGAACCTGGCGCAGCCGCTCGATGTCCTCGACGATGTGCTTTGTCGTGTTGCGCGTAAGATCGGCGAGCGGCAGCGAACGCCCGGCGCCGCGCTGATCGAACAAGACGATGCGATAGGACGAAGGATCGAAATAGCGCCGATGGGTCGGCGCGCAGCCGGCGCCGGGTCCGCCATGGAGGAACAGCACCGGCACGCCATCGGGCCGCCCGCACTCCTCCCAATAGAGCGTGTGCACGTCGTCGGCGCGCAGCAGGCCGGTGCGGTAAGGCTCGATCGGCGGATAGAGGTCGGAGCGGGCCATGGAATACATTCGAGATCGCGGCGTGGCTGCGTTCCCCCATGCTATACAGGGTTCGGTTTCGCCGGTCATTTCATGCGCGATTTCATGCCATGGCACAAGACATTACGCCTGCCGGCCGCCCTGTTCGCGGCGGTGATGGCCGGCCCGCCGGCGGCGGCCGAAGAAGGGTTGCGGCGCCACTTCGACGTCGTTGCGGAACGCGCGATCGACGGCGACACGCTGGCTCTGCGCGATGGGCGGGCGCTGCGGCTCGCGGGCGTCCTGGCGCCAAAACCCGGCGATACGGGATTGGCAAAAGACATCGCCGCCATCGCGCGAACGGCGGCGGACGACCTTGCAAGCCTTGCGCGCGGCAACACGCTCCAATTGTTCATTGGCGAAATCGAGCGCGACCGGCACGGCCGCTTGATCGCCCAGGCCCGGCTCGCGGATGGGCGCTGGCTCCAGGATGAGTTGCTCCGCCGCGGCCTGGCGCGGGTTTTTACCCAGCCCGGGCTCGCGGCGCGCGCAACGGCCATGTTGGCCGCCGAGAACGCGGCCCGCGCCGCGCGCCGCGGCTTGTGGGCACTGCCGAGCTATGCCGTGATCGGCGCCGCCGAGGCCGGCCGCGCCTACGATCGTTTCGCCATCGTCGAGGGCACGGTGCTGCGCGCGGCGCGGGCACGCGAGTTTTTTTATTTGAATTTCGAGCCCGATTGGCGGCGCGATTTTACCATCGGCTTCGACGCCGAGGCTCTACGCCGTTTCCGCCGCGCCGGCTTCGACCCTGCCTTGCTCGATGGCAAGCGGGTGCGCGTGCGCGGCTGGATCGTGGCGCGCAACGGCCCCTATATCGGCGCGACTTACCCCGAGCAGATCGAGGTGCTGGAATAGGAGCGCCTTGCTTGACTTTGCCCCACCCGGTCCATAGTTTCCGCCTGTTCGTGCACAGGGTGCTCTTAACTTAGCTCCCGAGGGGGTGCGTCCGTCGGCGAAGGTTCGCTCGCGGGCGCGTTTGGCGTTTGGCAGGTTCGCAACGATGTTCGAAAGCCTGGGCGGTAAATTATCGGCGATATTCGATCGCCTGACGCGGCGCGGCGCGCTGAGCGAAGCCGATGTCGCGGCCGCTCTGCGCGAAGTGCGCGTCGCCCTGCTCGAAGCCGATGTGGCACTGCCCGTCGTCAAGGATTTCATCGACAAGATCAAGGACCGCGCCGTCGGCCACGAGGTCCTGCGCTCGGTGACGCCGGGCCAGCAAGTCATCAAGATCGTGCACGACCAATTGGTCGAGACGCTGGGTGCGGAGGCCGAGCCGCTCAATCTGCGCGCCGAAGCGCCCGTCGTCATCATGATGGTCGGCTTGCAAGGCTCGGGCAAGACGACGAGCTCGGCCAAGCTCGGCGTCTGGCTCGGCAAGCGCGAGAATAAGAAAGTCTTGATGGCCTCGCTCGACGTGCGCCGCCCGGCGGCACAGGAACAATTGCGCGTGCTCGGCGTGCAAGGCGGCGTCGCGACCTTGCCGATCGTGCCGGGCGAGCCCCCGGTCGCGATCGCCAAGCGCGCCGTCGTCAACGGGCGGCTTGAAGGTTTCGACGTCGTCATCCTCGACACCGCGGGCCGCCAGCACATCGACGACGCGCTGATGGCCGAGATCAAGGACATCAAGGCAGCGACCTCGCCGACCGAAATTCTCCTGGTCGCCGACGCGATGACCGGCCAGGACGCCGTGACCATGGCCAAGGCGTTCCACGAAGCCGTGGCGATCACCGGCGTGGTGCTGACCCGCGTCGACGGCGATGCGCGCGGCGGCGCCGCGCTCTCGATGCGCGCCGTCACCGGCCAGCCGGTGAAGCTGCTCGGCGTCGGCGAAAAACTCGACGCGCTCGAGCCATTCCACGGCGACCGCATCGCGCGGCGCATTCTCGGCATGGGCGACATCGTCTCGCTCGTCGAGAAGGCGGCGGAACACATCGAGCGCGAGGACGCCGAGAAGCTCGCCGCCAAAATCGCCAAGGGCCGCTTCGACCTCGACGATCTTCTGGGCCAAATCCGCCAGATCAAGAAAATGGGCGGCATGAGCGGCCTGCTCGGCCTGCTGCCCGGCATCGGCAAAATCAAGAAGCAATTGAGCGAGGCCAATGTCGACGAAAAGCTCCTGAAGCGCCAGGAGGCCATTATCCTGTCGATGACCAAGAAAGAGCGGCGCGATCCCGACGTGATCCAGGCTTCGCGCAAGCGCCGCATCGCGGCCGGCTCGGGCACCGAGGTTTCCGAGATCAACCGGCTGCTCAAGCAATTCATGGAAATGCAGAAAATGATGAAGCAGGCGAAAAAAATGGGCGCCAAGTTCGGCGGCCAGATGCCCTCGCCCGAGCAGATGCAGCAGCTTCAGCGCATGCAAAACATGCCGCGCCTGCCGCCCGGTTTCCCGCGCGGCTTCAAATAAACCGACAATTTCGCTCAACCAGGAGATCGACAGAATGGCACTCGAAGATTCGTTTCGCCCGCGCCGGCACCAAGAAGCGGCCCTTCTACCGCATGGTGGTGGCGGATTCGCGCAGCCCGCGCGATGGCCGCATCATCGAGCGGATCGGGTCCTACAACCCGCTGCTGCCGCACGATCACAAGGACCGCGTCATCGTCATCGAGGACCGCTTGAAGCATTGGATGAAGATGGGCGCGCTGCCGAGCGACCGCATTGCGCGGTTGTTGAGCAAAAAGGGCCTGGTCGCCGCCCCGGCGATCCCGGCCAATCAAACCAAGAAGAACCAGCCGCGCGCCAAGGCCCAGGAACGCTTGAAAGCGGCGGCCGCGGCGGCGGGCGGCGAAGCGCCGGCGGCGGAGGCCAAAGCTTAGTCTCGACCGCCGCGCCGCGCCGTGACGCATTCCGGCAAAGTTCTCTTGGGCATCGTCGTTGGCGTTCATGGCCTCAGGGGCGCGGTGCGGATCAAGAGCTTTACTGCCAAACCATCGGACATCGCCGCCTATGGCGAGGTCTGCGACGAAAGCGAAACGCGCCGCTTTCGCATTAAGATACTGGGCATGACGCGCGGCGCCGTGCTCGCAACAATATCGGGCATTGCCGATCGCAATGCGGCGGAAGCGGTGCGCGGCATGCAGCTTTTCGTGAATCGCGCGGCGCTGCCGCCCACGGACAAGAACGAGTATTATCATGCCGATCTCATCGGCCTCGCAGCGGAACGGATCGACGGCACGCAAGCGGGACGCGTGGCGGCGGTGCACAATCACGGCGCGGGCGATATTCTCGAAATCCGCGCGCCCGACGGCGCCGAACTACTGCTGCATTTCCAGCAGCAATTCGTACCGGTTGTCGATATCGAGGGCGGACGCATCGTTATCGACCCGCCCGCCGATCTCGAGGCGCCCGGCACCGCGCCGAGCAAAGAGGCTACCGTGCCGGTCGATGGCGCCAAGCGCCCTCGCCGCCGCCGCAAGCATCGCAAGCCTCCTGGCGAGCCTGTCCCAAGCGAATAGCGAAACGCCCTATGCCTGGACGCTTGCGGGCAAGGGCAACGAGACGATCGCCACGCGCTTCGCGCCGCCCACGGGATATACGCGCGTCGCCGCATCGCCTGGCAGTTGGACCGCTTGGCTGCGCAACCTGCCCTTGCTGCCGGCGAACACGCCCGTCCTCTTGCACAATGGGCAGCCCAAGCCGAACCAAACGGTGCATATGGCCGTCGTCGATATCGATGTCGGCAAGCGCGACCTGCAGCAATGCGCCGACGCCGTTATCCGGCTGCGCGCCGAATACCTTTACACGCTCTCGACGGCGGCGCGCTCCGGCATTGCCTTCAACTTCACGAGCGGCGACCGCTCGGCGTTCTCGCGCTGGGCCGAGGGCTGGCGGCCGGTCGTCACCGATGGTCCTCGTCGCCGCGTCGGATGGTCGCGCTTCGGCCGGCCGGGCACCGATCGCGCCAATTTCGCCGCCTACCTTGAGAGTGTCTTTACCTATGCCGGCAGTCTTTCGCTCGCGGCCGAGCTGCAGCCGGTCGCCGACCCCAGTGATGTGCGGCCGGGCGACGTCTACGTGCAGGGCGGCTCGCCTGGCCATGCCATGCTCGTCGCCGACGTGGTCGTCCATGCCGCGGGCGTGAAGAAATTTATGCTAATTCAAAGTTTTATGCCCGCTCAATCGGTTCACGTCGTCAACAACCCGCTGGCCGCCGACCGCACGCCCTGGTTCGATGTGCCGATCAACGGGCGCCTGGTCACGCCGGAATGGACATTCGCGGCGGGGCATCTGCGGCGTCTTGGCGAGGCCAAGCCATGACCGCGGCAACGCCTTGGCGGGTATCGATTCTGACCTTGTTTCCCGAGATGTTTCCCGGCCCGCTCGCCCATTCGCTTGCCGGCAAGGCCTTGAGCGCCGGCGTTTGGGCCTTGGAAACTATAGACATTCGGCGCTTTGCGCGCGATAAACATGGGACCGTGGACGACGCACCCTTTGGCGGCGGTCCCGGCATGGTCATGCGCCCCGATGTGGTCGATGCGGCGCTCGCCTCCCTTGCGGGAGATGGGCGGCCGATGGTTTTTCTGACCCCACGCGGACGGCGTCTTGAGCAGGCCAGGATTTGCGAATTTGCCCAAGGCCCCGGCGTGGCCGTGCTATGCGGCCGCTTCGAGGGCGTCGACCAGCGGGTGATCGAGGCGCGCGGGCTGGAGGAGTTCAGCCTTGGCGATTTCGTGCTTTCGGGCGGCGAGATCGCGGCGCTGGCATTGATCGACGGTTGCATTCGCCTTCTGCCCGGCGTGGTGGGCGACGCGGCGTCGCTGGAGGAGGAGAGTTTTTCGCGCGGATTGCTGGAGTACGCGCACTACACGCGGCCGCAAAACTGGCAGGGACGAGCAGTGCCCGAGGTGCTGCTGTCCGGCCATCACGAGCGCATCGCGGAATGGCGCCGCGCCGAAGCCGAAACCGTAACCCGCGCGCGGCGGCCGGATCTTTGGGCCCGCTACGCCGCGACGAAGAAACCGAACGAGATCGAATAGAAAAGGAACTGGGACCATGAATCTATTTCAGCAATTCGAGAGCGAGCAAACCGCGAAACTCTCTGCCGGCAAGACCTATCCGGATTTCACCCCGGGCGACACGGTGCGCGTCAATGTCAAGGTCATCGAAGGCGAGCGCGAACGTGTGCAGGCCTTCGAGGGCGTGTGCATCGGGCGGCGCAATGCCGGTCTGAATTCGTCCTTCACCGTGCGCAAGCTGAGCTATGGCGAGGGCGTCGAGCGCGTTTTTCCGCTCTATTCGCCGCGCATCGACAGCATCACGCTCCTGCGCAAGGGCCGCGTGCGCCGCGCCAAGCTTTATTATCTGCGCGGCCGCACGGGCAAGTCGGCGCGCATCGCCGAACTCGGAATGGTGCGGCGCGAGGAGGAGCCCGCGACCGCTGCCGACGCCGCCAAGGCCGAAGCCGCCGGCAAGAAATAGCCGCGACGATCGACCGGAGCGCATCGCGATGAGCGCCAAGCCGCGCACGCTGTTCGACAAGATTTGGGACAGCCACGTCGTCCATCGCCAGGACGACGGCACTTGCGTGCTCTATATCGATCGCCACCTCGTGCACGAGGTGACGAGCGCCCAGGCATTCGAGGGCCTCGCCACCGCCGGCCGCAAAGTGCGGCGGCCCGAACTCACGCTCGCGGTCGCCGATCACAACGTGCCGACAACGGATCGCTCCAAAGGCATCGCCGATCCGGAATCGCGTCTCCAAATCGAGACCTTGCGCGAAAATTGCAGCGCCTTCGGCGTGCCGCTCTACGACATGGGCGATATCCGCCAGGGGATCGTGCATATCATCGGGCCCGAACAGGGGTTCACCCTACCCGGCGTCACGCTGGTTTGCGGCGATTCCCACACCTCGACGCATGGCGCATTCGGCGCCCTCGCCTTCGGCATCGGCACCTCCGAAGTCGAGCATGTGTTGGCGACGCAAACCCTGATCCAGCGGCCGGCGAAGAATATGCGCGTTCTCGTCGAAGGCACGCTGCCCAGCGGAGTCACGGCGAAAGATCTGATCTTGACCGTGATCGGCAAGATCGGCACCGCCGGCGGCACCGGGCACGTCATCGAGTATTCCGGCCAAGCCGTCCGCGAGCTTTCGATGGAAGGCCGCATGACGGTGTGCAACATGTCGATCGAGGCCGGCGCGCGCGCCGGGCTGATCGCGCCCGACGAGAAAACCTTCGACTTCGTCATGGGCCGGCCGATGACGCCCAAGGGCGCCGCCTGGCAGGCCGCGCTCGCCTATTGGAAGACGCTGCCCTCCGACCCCGGCGCGCTTTACGACAAAGAGATCAAGCTCAGCGCCGGCGATATCGTGCCGACCGTGACCTGGGGCACCTCGCCCGAGGATGTGGCGCCGATCACCGGCCGCATCCCGACGCCGGACAGCGCGCGCGACGCCGCGCAGCGCGAATCCTGGCAGCGCATGTATGCCTATATGGGCGTCACGCCGGGCCAGAATATCGGCGACATCGCGGTCCAGCACGTCTTTATCGGTTCGTGCACCAACGGCCGGATCGAGGATATCCGGGCGGTGGCGCGCGTCGTCAAAGGCCGCAAGGTCGCGGCCAATGTGCGCGCGCTCTGCGTGCCGGGCTCGGGCCTGGTCAAGGAACAGGCCGAACAGGAAGGCCTCGACCGCATCCTGCTGGAGGCCGGCTTCGAATGGCGCGAGCCGGGCTGCTCGATGTGCCTGGCGATGAACGCCGACAAGGTGCCGTTCGGCGAGCGCTGTGCGTCGACCTCGAACCGCAATTTCGAAGGCCGGCAGGGGCGCGGCGCGCGCACGCATCTGATGAGCCCCGCCATGGCGGCGGCGGCGGCGATCAAGGGCCGGCTGGCGGACGTGCGCGAATTCGCGTGAGCACGGCGCCAAAGTTGACCGATTTGCCGGCATCGACCGATTCTAGGGTCGCGCCGCCGAGCGCGGTTTGCTAGAATTTTCCGCGCGGGAATCTGTCGCGCGATTTCAACAAGGGGCAACCGATGCAATATCCGCAATGGTGGGAACGATTCTTGGCGGCCTTCATCGACGGCCTCATTCTGGCCGTCGTCGGATTCATCATCACCTTTATTTTCACCGCGCTGGCCGGCACGAGCTTGACGGCGCTCCGCATCCTCGGCCTGTTTGCCGCGCTGTTCAACACGGCGATCTTCGTCGGCTATAAATTGTTCTTCGAGAGCGGCGGCTGGCAGGCGACGCCGGGCAAGATGGTCTTCGGCCTCAAGGTCGCCAACGATGCGGGGCAGCGCGCGCCGTTGACGCAGGTTCTGGTGCGTACTTGGCCCTGGTGGATATCGCTGCTCGGCGTGCTCGGCGCCGTGTTGTTGATTGGCTTGGTTCTCAACGTGATCCTGCTGCTGGCTTACATCGGCATATTCTGCTCGTTCTTCATGCCGCCGGTTGGCCGCTGCATCCACGACAAGACGGCGGGCCTGCATGTCATCAAGGCCGGGCCGGGCATGATCAATATCCAAGTCAACACCGGCCGCTAGACGGAGCACGGCGATGGAAAAATTCACCAAACTCACCGGCGTCGCAGCACCCCTGCCGCGCACCAATGTCGACACCGACCTCATCATCCCGAAGCAATATCTCAAGACGATCAAGCGCTCCGGGCTCAAGGAAGGCCTGTTCCACGAAATCCGCACCTTCCCCGACGGGCGCGAAAATCCCGATTTCGTGCTCAACAAGCCGGCCTACCGCAATGCCAAGATTCTCGTCGCCGGCGCCAATTTCGGCTGCGGCTCGTCGCGCGAGCACGCACCTTGGGCGCTGCTCGATTTCGGCATCACCTGCGTGATCGCGCCGAGCTACGCCGATATTTTTTACAACAATTGCTTCAAAAACGGGATATTGCCGATCACGCTTCCGCATGAGCAGGTCGACGAGCTGATGAAGGACGCCGAGAAGGGCGCCAACGCGACGCTCTCGATCGATCTCGATAAGCAGGAGATCCAGCGCCCGGACGGCGCCGTCATCCGCTTCGAGATCGACGCCTTCCGCAAACACTGCCTGTTGAACGGGCTCGACGATATCGGATTGACCTTGCGCCAGAAGGACAAGATCGACGCGTTCGAAAGCGCGCGCCGCACCGGCATGCCGTGGCTCGACCGCGGCGCCGCGTGATCGATTGCGACGGCCGCAATTTCGCTTCGCAATCCGGTACAATCAGAGGGACGAATGGCCGCTAACAAGAAATTATTGATTCTGCCCGGCGACGGCATCGGACCCGAGGTGATGGCCGAGGCCGAGCGCGTGCTGGACTGGTTCGCCAAGCACCGCGCGCTCAGCTTCGATCTCGAATCCGGGCTGGTGGGCGGCGCCGCGCTCGACAAGGAAGGCGCGCCGATCAGCGAAGCCACGATGAAAAAGGCGGTCGCCGCCGACGCCGTGCTGTTCGGCGCCGTGGGCGGGCCCAAATGGGACAATCTGCCCTTCGCGCAGAAGCCGGAGCGCGGCCTGCTGCGGCTGCGCAAGGACCTCGGCCTGTTCGCCAATCTCAGGCCCGCCATCTGCTTCGACGCGCTCGCCGATGCCTCGACGCTCAAGAAGGAGGTCGTCGCCGGCCTCGACATCATGATCGTGCGCGAGTTGACCGGCGGCGTCTATTTCGGCGAGCCGCGCGGCATCTCCGTGCTGCCCAACGGCGACCGCCGCGGCGTCGACACGCAGGTTTACACGACGCCCGAGATTCACCGCATCGCGCGCGTCGCCTTCGAGCTGGCGCGCAAGCGCAAGAAAAAGATGCACTCGGTCGAAAAGGCCAATGTCATGCACACCGGCGTGCTGTGGCGCGAGGAAGTGCAGAAAATCCGCGACGCCGAGTTCACGGACATCGAGCTGCTGCACATGTATGCCGACAATTGCTGCATGCAGCTCGTGCGCAACCCCAAGCAGTTCGACGTTATCGTCACCGACAATCTGTTCGGCGATCTGCTGTCCGATTGCGCCGCGATGCTGACCGGCTCGCTCGGGAACCTGCCTTCGGCCTCGATCGGCGCGCTCGACCCCGCGACCGGCAAGCGCCACGCGCTCTACGAGCCGATCCACGGCAGCGCGCCCGATATCGCCGGCAAGGGCGTCGCCAATCCGCTTGCCTGCCTGCTCAGCTTCGCCATGGCGTTGCGCTATTCCTTCGATCTCCCCGGCGAGGCCGAGCTCCTGGAAAAGGCTGTGGCGGGCGTGCTGGAAGCCGGCTTGCGCACGGCGGACATCGCACAGCCGGGCAAGCAGACTGTGGGAACGGCGGTGATTGGCGCCGCGGTGCTGAAAAGCCTGGATAGTACGGCGGGCTGAGGCGTCAACCGCGGCGGGATTCGATGACGAAATCGCGAATTGCCGGCGGATTTGTATCTTGACCCACGCGTATTGGGCCCATAGCCTTCCGCTTCTACGTCCCCTTGTCATTGAAGAGGAGTAGCCCATGCGTCTCGTAAAGATCACTCTGCTCGGCCTCGTGATCGCGAGTTCGGTGATCGCCCCGGCATTCGCCGGCGGCGGTTGCGTCGGCAACAGCCACACCGTTCAAACCGAAAAGCCGCAGACCGAACAATCCACGGTCGCGAGCGAAAAGAAGTAATTCGTGGCGCCAGCTTCGGCTGGCGATTTGAATTCGGCGCGCCCTGCCCCATGGCACGGCGCGCTTTTATTTTTTGAAAAGGTTACGCTGAAATTAACCATTTGTTCGGGTTTTGCTGCTAGCTATGGGGCATGGCGCTGTCGCCTCCCACTCAACCTAGCAAGGGACCGTCCTATGCAATTCCGTTTCGCCTTCATGCTCGCCGTTCTCGGCGCTTTCGCGACCATGTATGCCACCGACGCGGGCGCCGAAAATAAAACCAAGCCGGACGCAGCCAATGCCAAATCACGGGTGAAATATGCCTGCGATGGCGGCGTCAATCTTGTCGTCACCTATCCGGCCAAGGCCCAGGCCGCGGCGCGCCCCGTGAAGCTCGTCTGGAACGAGGGCACCTATTTCCTCCGCCCGGCGGCGAGCAGCGAGGGCAATTTCGAGAACAAGAAGATCAAGCTCGCCCTGCACACCAAGGGCGAGGAGGCGAGCCTGCAGAAAGCCGGCAAACCCGTGGCCGACAAGTGCAAGGCGACAAAGGCCTAATGTTGCGGCTTGACCGGCGCCAGGCCGAAGCCTAGCTTTCCAGTTCTGCCCACCTTCGAAGGGAGCAGTTAATGCGTATCGTGAAATCGACGGTTCTTGGCCTCGTGGTCTCCGCATTCGCGGCGAGCGCGGCGCTGGCATGCGGCGCCCATCCGGGCGGCCATGCCCAAACCGACAAGCCGCAGACCGAGCAAAGCACGGTCTCGAGCGAGAAGAAGTAACTACCGCTGGCTGGGCGTAGCACCCGGCCGATCGTTCAAATTCGGCGCGCCTCGCGGCAATGCGAGGCGCGCTTTTTATTTGGGCGCTTAACGCCTTCGAAATCACCCTATGGCACGCTCGATCGGTTCGCGCAGCAAATACGGAGCCGCGCCATGGGCGCCAGCAGCTGGCACTATTTTACCGCCTTCGATCCCGACCCAGGCGCCGCCCTACGGCGTTTGCGCCAGACGGTTTTCGAATCGGGCAAATTCGGCGACGCGATGTGGGACGAAGGCGGTCCGGCGGCCGCGATGGCGGGATCGGCAACGGACGATCCGGTTTCCACTAGTGCCAAACGGATGATGACGGAAATGCCATGGCCAAAGCGCGGCCTGCTTCGCCTCGCGGCACGGGTTGGCATGGAGTTTCACGGCAAGATCAAAAAGGCGAAATCGATCGACGAGGCCCTCAGGCTTGCCGATACCGAGGGCACTCATTCGATACTCGATATCGAGGCGGTCGGCGATGAGCCGGGCTTCGGCATTGCGGCGCCGCTCGATGACGAGGCGCTCGTGGAATTCTTCGAAACCGCGCAGCCAACGCGCGAGCAGGTCGATGAGCTATGGGCCGATATTTCGGAAAATATCGAACGCTGGGAAGCGGTGTACTTCGCCATCTACAAGGATGGCCGGCCGGTCGAATACGCCTTCATCGGCTGTTCCGGGGACTGACTAGGCGCGTGCGACGATATTGTGACGCCGCAGCTGGCCCTCCAGCCCGCCGGCCAGCCACACGAAATACATGCGGAAATCGCTGTAGAGCGACCAGAACGGATAGGTGAAGGTCGCCGGCCGGTTGCGCTCGACGCCGAAATGGGCGGCCCAGGCGAAGCCGTAGCCCGCCAGCGGCATGGCGAGCAGCCACCACCAATTGCGCGTCGCGATTGCCAGGGCGAGGGCCACGAAAACCAGCGTGGTGCCGACATAGTGCAGGCTGCGGGTTGCGGGCTTGCTGTGCTCGGCCAGGTAATGGGGCCAGAACTGGGTATAGGTGTTGATCGCGGGCGCCATCGGGCACGCTCCCTTGGCAATGGGTTAAGGCCATTGTCCCATTGAATTTTACCGATTCCGAGCGTAATTCAAGCACCGGTCGGGCGCAATTCCAGCGCCTGGCGATCAACACGGAAGGGCACGGCAATGGGTTATCGCGTCGCGGTGGCGGGAGCCACCGGCGCCGTCGGCCGGGAAATCCTCGATATCCTGGCGGAGCGCAAATTCCCCGCGGATGAAGTCATCCCGCTCGCCTCCGAGCGTTCGGAAGGCGATGCCGTGGAATTCGGCCGAAAGTCCCTGACCGTCAAGAACCTCGCGACTTACGATTTCAAGGGCGTCGATCTCGGCCTGTTCTCGCCGGGCGCCAAGGTTTCGGCCATCCACGCGCCGCGCGCCGCGGCGGCGGGCTGCATCGTGATCGATAACACCTCGCAGTTCCGCTACGACCCAGAGATTCCCCTGATCGTGCCCGAGGTGAATGGCAGCGCGCTCGCCGGTTACGGCAAGCGCAACATCATCGCCAATCCCAATTGCTCGACCATGCAGATGGTCGTGGCGCTGAAGCCGCTGTACGACCTGGCGCGCATCAAGCGCATCGTGGTTTCGACCTACCAGTCGACCAGCGGCGCCGGCAAGGCGGGCATGGATGAACTTTCCTCGCAAACCCAGGCGATCTTCAACCAGCGCGACATCGAGCGCAAAAAATTCACCAAGCAGATCGCGTTCAACGTGATCCCGCACATCGACAGCTTCATGGACGACGGTTCGACCAGGGAAGAATGGAAGATGGTGCAGGAAACCAAGAAAATTCTCGATCCGGCGATCGAGATTATCGCGACTTGCGTGCGCGTGCCGGTGTTCATCGGTCATTCCGAGGCGGTGCATGTCGAGTTCGAAAGGTCGATCGGCGTCGAGGATGCGCGGGCCGCGCTCGAGCGCGCGCCCGGGGTCAAGGTCGTCGACGAGCGCCAGGATGGCGGCTACATCACGCCGATGGAGTGCGCGGGCAACGATCCGGTCTATGTCAGCCGGCTGCGCCGCGACGCGACCGTCAAGTACGGCCTGGCCTTCTGGTGCGTGTCGGACAATCTGCGCAAGGGCGCGGCGCTCAATGCCGTGCAGATCGCCGAAGAGCTGATCCGCGTCCATATGCGCAAGGCGGCCTGAGCGCGATTAAAGGCCGAGCGGCTTCGCCAGGTTCATCAGGCCGCGACCGAACGGCGTCGTGCTGCCCAGCACGACGATGCCGAAAAACAGGATCATGCCGGCCGAGACCCGGTAGATGATGCGCATGCGGCTGTCGCTCAACCGCCGGCGAAACAGCCCCGCGAGCCCGCACAGCATCAGCCACCACAGGACCGAACCGGCGGCGACGCCGAGAATGAGCGTGCCGGCGGCAGGCCGGTCGTCGGGCGAGACCACGGCGCCCACGGCGAGGAAGACCGGACTGAACGTGAGAATGGTAATCGGATTGGTCATGGCGAGCAGAAAGCTCGAGATCGCGTCGCCCGCGGCACTGCCGACCGAGTTGGGCGCGGGCTCGGCGCTGACCTTCTTCAGGAAACCGTGCACGCCGAGGCCGACCAGCAGCCCGCCGCCGAAAATGCGCATCCACGCCTCGTGGCGCAGCAGAAAATCGGCGATGAAGGTCAAGCCGAACGCCGCGACGGCGCCGAAAACCGTATCCGCCACCGCGGCGCCGGAACCGGCGATCATGCCGGCCAGCATGTTCTTGGATAGCGTGCGCTGTACGCAAAGAATGCCCACCGGCCCGACCGGGGCGGCGATGATGAAACCGGCAATAATGCCTTTGATGAAAAGGATCGGATCCATGGGGCGGGCGAAGGGCGCGACCCTCTTAGCCGCTTTTGCCGCGCGAGGCGAGCGTTTCGACGCCGGGTCAAGCCACGGCGCGCTCGGCCACGATCGGCACCGACAAGGCGACGAGTTCGGCCTGGGCCGCGACGAGCGCCAAATAGGGCAGGCCGCGTTGCAGCGTTGTCGCCAGAACGCGGTGCACGGCCCAAACGGCATACGCTAGCGCGGCAGCGGCGTCGCTGGGCGCCAACAGTCGCCCCAAGAACAGCGCGCTGAACAAATCGCCGGCCCCATGGGCCGATATCTCCACCCAGGGCGCCGCGGCGCGCCAAACGCCGTCGCGCGTGGCCAGCAGCGCGGCCACTTGGTCGCCCTTGCGCAATCCGGTCACGACCGCCATGGCAATGCCGCGCCGCACCAGGGCGCGCGCCGCCGTGATCGCCGCCGCTTCGTCGGCGACCGCGCCGCCAGTGAGCTGCTCCAGCTCGAATAAATTGGGGAAGACGATATCGGCGAGCGGCAGCGCCGCGTCGCGAAAGAACGGCGGCAGTTCGGCTGCGACATAGAGCCCTTTCGGCCGATCGCCCATCACCGGATCGAGCGCGAAAATCATTTGCGGATTCGCCGCGCGGATGCGCTTGACGGCATCGAGCATGGCCCGGCCCGTGGCAGCGCCGCCGAGATAACCCGACAACACGGCCTCGCAGCGGCCGAAGCCGCCGCGGCGCTCGATTTCGCCGAAGACGCCCGCGATGTCGGCCGGATCGGCCGCGCGGCCGGTGTGGCTGCCATAGGCCGGGTGATTGCTGAAGCTCACCGAGTTGACCGGCCAAACCTCGTGGCCGAGCCGTTCCAGCGCGAAGACCGCGGCGCGATTGCCGACGCGGCCATAGGCGACGTGGGATTGGACGGAAATTATCGGCATTGCAGGCTCTTTTCATCGTGAAGGCGGCGCATGCGGCGCATGCGCTGCATGCGACGCACCGTCGCGCGGTGCGGCGCTGCCTGGACAGGCCCGCGCGTAAATCGCATACCCGAAGCCCGAAGGGAGAGTACCGACTCGATGACGCTGGTCAACGAATCCCTCGAAGCCGCGATTACCCGACCGCGCCGCTCGATGCTCTATATGCCCGGCTCGAACGCGCGAGCCCTGGACAAGGCGCGCTCGCTGCCCGCCGATTCGCTCATTCTCGATCTCGAAGACGCGGTGGCGCCCGACGCCAAGGCGACGGCGCGCCAGCAAGTCGCCGAAGCGGTCAAAGCCGGCGGCTACGGCGCGCGCGAGATCGTCATTCGCGTCAACAGCCTTGATACCGGCTGGGGCCACGAGGATGCGCCGGCCGTCGCCCAGGCCGGGGCGAACGCCATCCTCATGCCCAAGGCCGAAAGCGCCGCGCAAGTCGTGCACCTCGAACATTTGCTCAAGCTCTACGGCGCGCCCGACGAACTTGCGCTCATGTGCATGATCGAAACGCCGATGGGCGTGCTCAACGCCGCCGAGATCGCCCGCGCCTCGCCGCGCATGGTCGCGCTCGTCATGGGCACATCGGATCTGGCCAAGGAGCTGCAAGCGACGCACACGCGCGAGCGCCTGCCCATGCTGACCAGCCTTGGCCTGTGCCTGCTCGCGGCGCGGGCCAATCGCATCGCCATTGTCGACGGCGTGCATCTCGACCTCAACGACGACGAGGGCTTGGCCTTCGCTTGCCGGCAGGGGCGCGAACTGGGCTTCGACGGCAAGACGCTGATCCACCCGAAACAAATCGAGCCCGCCAATCGCGCCTTCGCACCCTCGGCCGATGAAGTCGCCTGGTCGAAGCGCATCATCGCCGCCCATGCCGAAGCCGAAGCGCGCGGCGAGGGCGTGGTTCTCGTCGAAGGCAAGCTGATCGAGAACCTGCACGTGGCGAATGCGCGGCGCGTGGTGGCGCTGGCCGGGCGCATCGCGGCGCTGGGCGGCGGCGCATGAGCAAAACCAGCGCCGGCAATTTTTTCGAGGATTTCCGCCTCGGCCAGGAAATCGCGCACGCCACGCCGCGAACGATCACCGACGGCGATGTCGCGCTTTACACCGCGCTCTACGGCTCGCGCTTCGCGCTCAATTCGTCGGACGAGTTCGCGCAGCGCCTCGGCTATCCGCAGGCGCCGGCCGACGATCTGCTGGTGTTTCACATCGTTTTCGGCAAGACGGTGCCCGACATCTCGCTCAACGCCGTCGCCAATCTGGGCTATTCGGGCGGCGTCTTCGGCGTGCCGGTTTTCGCCGGCGACACCCTCTCGGTGCGCTCGACGATCGTCGGGCTCAAGGAAAATTCCAACCGCAAGACCGGCGTGGTCTATGTCCGCTCCGTCGGCGGCAACCAGCGCGGCGAAACCGTCTTGAGCTATACGCGCTGGGTCATGGTCCGCAAGCGCGACGAGGCGGCGCCCGCGCCGGCGGAGACAGTGCCGGCGCTGCGCGACGCGGTCCCCGTTCCCGATATTCGCCTGCCGAACGGTTTGCGCTTCGCCAATTACGACCGCGCCGCCGCCGGCTCGCCATTCTTATGGGACGACTATGCGCCCGGCGAGCGGATCGATCACGTCGACGGCGCCACGATCGAAGAAGCCGAACATCAAATGGCAGCGCGGCTCTATCAAAACACGGCGCGCGTGCATTTCAATCAGCACGCCGAGAGCCAGGGCCGCTTCGGCCGCCGCTTGGTCTATGGCGGCCACGTCATCAGCATGGCGCGCGCGCTGTCGTTCAACGGGCTCGCCAATGCGTTTCGCCTGATCGCGATCAATGGCGGGCAGCACGTCAATCCGGTGTTCGCCGGCGACACGATCTATGCCTGGAGCGAAGTGCTGGAAAAAAATCCCCTGCCCGGCAACGCCGATCTCGGCGCCCTGCGCTTGCGCACGATCGCGGCGAAAAACCGCGATTGCGCCGATTTCCCGCGCAAGAGCGCCGACGGCAAGCACTTGGCCGAGATCGTGTTGGAATTCGATTGCACGGTGCTGATGCCGCGGAGTTTGGCGTAGCATTGCCAAAAAAAAGAGAGGCGCCGAAGGGTCGCCGGAGGCGGCTTTCACCGCACCCCGCCGGCCGCGTTTCCGCGAACCGATTGACCCAGGCGCCTCTCCCGCCAACCCCGGTGAACCGCAGCAGCCACCCAGGCCGACCACGACGGCGCTAGTCTCCGCGCAAGTCCCCTTCGCCCATCGGGGTGGGCAAAACGGAAGGATCCGCCGTTTCGGGCACGAGCGGTTGCGCAAGCGCAACGCTCCAAGCGACGGATCGATGAGCTTACACCCGGCACAAGGCCAAGCATGAAGCTCCTTGCGGACACCGGCACCGCCTTGTTGCCAAGACCGCGCCGACCGTCCCGGCCGCGATTTGGGAACCGCCTCGCGACCCGGCACGCTATTGCCGCCTGACGCGATTTCTCGCGCGACATGGCGATGCGTTCAACGCCTGAATTCGGCCCGGTGGAAATTTCATGGGGGAGATTCTCTGGGATAAATTTGTTGGCAAAGCCGGTTTGTCCCCCGCTCTTCCACAGCTCTTTCACAGGCGGCGCCGCGCCCCGCCGCCAAGACCTATGTCGCGGCAATAGCGGCGGAATCGGTCTTGCGAAGCGGCGATTGACACCTCGATTTTTCAAGCGCCATAGTGCGCCGGATCGTGTCGCGCGGGGTCGATCCGCCGGACGCGGCGGCAATCCTCGGCATCGGAACTTCGCATTCGGAATCATGGCTGAAAATTCGCCTCGGGCCGCGCCGGCCAATCGCCCGCTTTCGCCCCATCTCGGAATTTATCGCTGGCAGTGGACGATGGCGTTTTCCATCCTCCACCGGATGACGGGCGTGGCCTTGGCCGTGGGCACGTTGTTGCTGGTCTATTGGCTGGTCGCCGCCGCGCTCGGCCCCGAGCATTATCGCGCCGCGCGCGGATTCTTGACGAGCTGGATCGGGGTCGTTTTGCTGATCGGTTGGTCGGCGGCGTTCTATTACCATCTGTTCAATGGCATCCGGCATTTGTTCTGGGACGCGGGCCGGGGGTTCGAACTCAGGACCGCCGAAGCGACGGCCTGGATTGTCCTCCTTGCCACCGTCGCCGCGACCGGGGCGACGTGGTTGATCGTTCTGGTTTCGCGCTAGGGAAATCGCCGCATGAAATTCCGCACGCCGCTCGGCACCAGCCGCGGCCTTGGTTCCGCCAAGGACGGCACGCATCACTGGTGGATGCAGCGCGTCACCGCCGTTGCGCTGATCCTGTTGGGCGCCTGGTTCGTCGTCTCGGTGCTGCAATTCGTCGGCGAAGACCGCGGCACGGTCGTCGCTTGGCTGCAATCGCCGATCAACGCCACGCTGATGGTCTTGCTGCTTGTCGCGACGTTTCACCACGCCCAGCTTGGACTCCAGGTGGTGATCGAGGACTATGTGCACGGCGAAGGCGTCAAGATCGCCGCGATCCTCGCCGTCAAGGGCGTGGCGCTGCTGCTCGGCGGCATCGCCGTGTTTTCGGTGCTGAAGATCGCTTTCAGCCGCTGACGAAATCGGAGAAACGCGGCACCATGCCCAAAGCCTATGAACTGATCGACCATTTCTACGACGTTGTCGTCGTCGGCGCCGGCGGCGCGGGGTTGCGCGCGACCTTCGGCATGGCCGAGAAGGGCCTGAAAACGGCGTGTATTACCAAGGTGTTTCCGACGCGTTCGCACACCGTGGCGGCGCAAGGCGGCATTTCGGCCGCCCTCGGCAACATGGGCGAGGACGATTGGCGCTGGCACATGTACGACACGGTCAAGGGTTCGGATTGGCTCGGCGACCAGGACGCGATCGAATATATGTGCCGCGAAGCGACGCCGGCGATCATCGAGCTTGAGCACTACGGCGTACCGTTCTCGCGCACGCCCGACGGCAAGATCTACCAGCGCGCCTTCGGCGGCATGACGACGAATTTCGGCCAGGGCATCGCCCAGCGCACTTGCGCCGCCGCCGACCGCACAGGCCACGCCATCCTGCACACGCTCTACCAGCAATCGCTGCGCTTCAACGCCGAATTCTTCATCGAATATTTCGCCATCGACCTGCTGGTCGAGGACGGCCAAGTGCTCGGCGTCATCGCTTGGAATCTCGACGACGGCACGCTGCACCGCTTCCGCGCCCATCAAACCGTGCTCGCCACCGGCGGCTACGGCCGAGTCTACCGCACCTGCACCGGCGCCCACACCCAGACCGGCGACGGCAACGCCATGGCGCTGCGCGCCGGCGTGCCGTGCCAGGACATGGAGTTCGTCCAGTTCCATCCCACCGGCATCTACGGCGCCGGCTGCCTCATCACCGAGGGCGTGCGCGGCGAAGGCGGCTATCTCACCAACAGCCAGGGCGAGCGTTTCATGGAACGATACGCGCCCTCGGCCAAGGACCTGGCCTCGCGCGACGTGGTGAGCCGTTCCATAACGATCGAGATTCGCGAAGGCCGCGGCTGCGGCCCGAACAAGGATTATATCGATCTCCACATCCACCACCTCGACCCGAAGGTGATCCAAGAACGCCTGCCCGGCATCGCCGAGACGGCGCGCATCTTCGCCGGCGTCAACGTCACCAAGGAGCCCATGCCGATCCTGCCGACCGTGCACTACAACATGGGCGGCGTGCCGACGAACCACAAAGGCGAGGTCGTGACGCTCAAGAACGGCGCGCCCAATACCGTCGTGCCGGGATTGATGGCGATCGGCGAGGCGGCCTGTGTCTCGGTGCATGGCGCCAACCGGCTGGGCTCGAATTCGCTGCTCGATCTTGTCGTCTTCGGCCGCGCCGCCGCGATCCAATGCGCCAAGACGATCCAGCCCGGCGAGAATCACAAGCCGCTGAAAAACAGCGCCGCCGATCCGGCACTCGACCGCCTCGACCGCTTCCGCCATGCCAATGGCGCCACGCCGACGGCTGCGATCCGAAACGGAATGCAAAAAGTCATGGAGAGCAATTGCGCCGTCTTCCGTACCGGCGAAGTGCTCAAGGAAGGCGTCGAGAAGCTGAAGCAGATCTGGGCAATGAAAGCCGATGTCAGGGTCACCGACCGCTCGCTGATCTGGAACTCGGACTTGGCCGAAACCCTCGAGCTCGACAATCTGCTTTACCAGGCCATGACGTTGATCGCCTCGGCCGAGAATCGCACCGAAAGCCGCGGCGCCCACGCGCGCGAGGACTTCCCCAAGCGCGACGACAAGACCTGGCTCAAGCACACGATCTGCTGGTGCGACGAGAGCGGCAAGGTGACGATCGACTACCGCCCGGTTCATCTGCAGACCTTGAGCAACGACGTGCAGAGCTTCCCGCCGAAGGAACGAGTGTATTAGAGCGAGACCAGAATGGCCGAATTCACCCTTCCCGCGAACTCCAAGGTCAGGCAAGGCAAGCGCTGGGTGGCGCCGGCGGGCGCCAAGCGCGTCAAGAATTTCCAGGTCTATCGCTACGATCCCGATAGCGGCGAAAATCCGCGGCTCGACACCTACGAGGTCGATCTCGATTCCTGCGGCCCCATGGTCCTCGACGCGCTCATCAAGATCAAGAACGAGACCGATTTCGAGCCTGACCTTCCGCCGCTCGTGCCGCGAGGGCGTGTGCGGCTCCTGCGCCATGAACGTCGACGGCACCAACACCCTGGCCTGCACGAAATACACCGCCGACATCGCGGGCGACGCGAAAATCTATCCGCTGCCGCACATGCCGGTGGTCAAGGACCTGGTGCCCGATTTGAAGCAGGCCTATGCCCAGCTCGCCGCCATCGAGCCCTGGCTCAAATCCGAAAGTCCGGCGCCGTCGCGCGAGCGCCTGCAATCGCCCGGCGAGCGGCAGAAGCTCGACGGCTTGTGGGAATGCATCTTGTGCTTCTGCTGCACCACCTCGTGCCCGTCCTATTGGTGGAACGGCGAGCGCTATCTCGGCCCCGCGGTGTTGCTGCAGGCCTATCGCTGGATCGCCGACAGCCGCGACGAGCATACCGGCGAGCGCCTCGACGCGCTCGAAGACCCGTTCCGCCTCTATCGCTGCCACACCATCATGAACTGCACCAAGACCTGCCCCAAGGGCCTCAACCCGGCCAAGGCGATCGCCGAAACGAAGAAGCTGATGGTGGCGCGCAAGGTCTAGGCGCGCGGCTCACGCGCTATCGTCGAGCGGGCCGACGCCGAAGCTTTCGCGCAAGCCCTCGCCGCCGCGCCGTGTGATCGTGACCGCGCGGCTATCGCGCATCCGGGCGATCCAGCCGAGATCGAAACAGCGCGCCGCCAGGGCCGCGCCGAGCGCGCCGGCGATATGCGGCCGCCGCTCGCTCCAGTCGAGGCAGGGCCGGCAGAAGGCGCGGCGCTGGCGCCGCGCCGCAACCAGATCGATGCCGAAATCCGACAGAAGATTCGTGCCCTTGCGCGTCACCACGCCGCCATCCTCGTCGAGTGCCAGATGCCCGCGTGCGATCAGGGCATCGGCGAGCGCGACGCCGAGCTTGCCGGCGAGGTGGTCGTAGCAAAACCGCGCCCGGCGCAGCGCCGCGTCGCGTGGCAGGATCGGGCGCGGGCGCGGCGGCGCGGCGCTCGACGCCACCACATCGATGCTTTCGAGCATGCGGGCGACCAAAGGCGAAGCGAGCTTGAAATAGCGATGCCGCCCTTGGCGCGTCACCGCCAGCAAGCGCGTCGCCACCAGCTTGCCGAGATGGCCGCTCGCGGTCTGCGGCGAGACATGCGCGGCGAAGGCGAGTTCGGTCGCGGTCAGCGCGCGGCCGTCCATCAGCGCGAGCAGGATATTGGCGCGCGCCGGATCGCCGGCGAGTGCCGCGACTTCGGCAAAATTGGCGCTGGTGCTCATGGCCGGATGCTAGTCGCCGCCGCGCGCCGCGCGCAAGCCGGAACGGTTCGGCCGTGGCCGTAGCGATCGGACGAGCATTAGCCCGACGCGCGGCGGATAATCGCTTCATCGACAGCATCGATCGGTGAACGCCATGAACACACGCTCCCGCCTTGACGCCGCGCCTCGCTCGCACGACGCGTGGCTGATTGCCGCCGTGACCCGCGCCATCGCGTGGCTCGTGCTCTGCCACGGACGGCACAGCCAGCGCCGGCAGCTCGCCGAGCTCGACGACGATCGCCTGCGCGACATCGGCGTGACCTGGGAGGAAGCGCGGCGCGAGGCCCGGAAACCGTTCTGGCGCGCATGACGCGCGGCCGGTGCTGGACAATGCGCGCCACCGAGGGCCAAATTGGGCGGCTTGCGCCCCCACCGTCCGGAACCGCCCATGAACCTCCACCGCCTCCTCGCCGCCCGCGCCGCCGCGAACAAGCCAGTCCGCGTCGGCGTGATCGGCGCCGGCAAATTCGCCGCCATGTTCCTGGCTCAGGTGCCGCGCATTCCCGGCATCCACATCGCCGGCATTGCCGATATCGCGCCGGCGCGGGCGCGCGAGCAAATGGCGCGCATCGGCTGGGAGCCGGCGCGCTTCGGCGCCGCCTCCTTGGGTGCCGCGATCGACACAGGTGCCACGCACCTGACCGATAATGTCGAAGCGCTCATCGCCCATCCCGCGATCGAGGTTATCGTCGAATCGACCGGCGATCCGATGGCCGCCGCCGGCCATGCGGCCCGCGCGATCGCGGCGAGGAAGCACGTCGTCATGGTCACGGTCGAGGCCGATGCCTTTGTCGGCCCGCTGCTGGCGCGCAAGGCGGCCGAGGCCGGCGTGGTCTATTCGCTCGCCTATGGCGATCAGCCGGCCTTGATCTGCGACCTCGTCGATTGGGCGCGCGCCTCGGGCTTCGACGTCGTCGCGGCGGGGCGCGGCCACAAATGGCTGCCGCACTATTACAGATCGACGCCCGAAACGGTGTGGCCGCTCTATGGGCTGACGCCGGAGCAAGCGCGCATCGGCGGCATGAACCCGCGCATGTTCAATTCCTTCCTCGACGGCTCGAAGCCGGCGATCGAGCTCAGCGCCGTCGCCAATGCCACCGGCCTGACGCCTTCGCCCGACGGCCTCGCCTTTCCGCCCGTTGGCGTCGACGACCTGCCGCACGTCATGCGCCCGGCGGCGCTGGGCGGCGCGCTGCATCACAAGGGCCAGGTCGAGTGCGCCTCGTCGCTGGAACGCGACGGCCGGCCCGTGTTCCGCGACATCCGCTGGGGCGTGTGGGTGGTGATGGAAGCGGGCAACGACTATGTCGCGCGCTGCTTCAAGGAATACGGCATGACGACCGATGCCAGCGGCCGTTTCGGCTGCCTGTACAAGAACTGGCACTTGATCGGCCTCGAACTGGGCGTTTCGATCGCCTCGGTCGCGATCCGGCGCGAGCCGACCGGCTGCCCCACCGGCTTCCGCGCCGACGCGGCGGCTACGGCCAAGCGCGACCTCGCCGCCGGCGAGATGCTCGACGGCGAAGGCGGCTACACGGTTTACGGCAAGCTCATGCCGGCCGAAGTTTCGCTGGCGCGCGGCGCCGTGCCGATCGGCCTCGCGCATAATTTGAAGCTCGTCCGTCCAATGAAAGAAGGAGCGACGGTGACGTGGTCCGACGTCGCCGTCGGCGAAGCCAGCGCGGCGTTGACGCTGCGGCGCGAGATGGAAGGGCTGTATCGCGGCACGCAGGGCGACCGTGGGAAAGCGGCGGAATAGAGCGGCTTGCCGCATCGACACAGGCGGAAAATTTACGGAATTTTCAGGATAACGCGCGATCATGCAGTCGCAAATCGGATCGCGTGGCGCGCCGTGTCGCGATTCCGGTGACGTTTCACCGGGCCGGTGGTCGGCCTGGGAGGAGATCGCGATGGATAAGTACGCGCGGATTCTCGCCGCCGCCCTCGCCGCTGCGCTCATTGCCGCGATTGCAACGAACGCGCCCGCGCGGGCCGACTCCGCGGTCACCGAAACCCCGGCGCCGCGCGCTCCGGATGGTGCCGACCCGCGGCCCAGCATGTGCGCCACCATCGATATTCACACGCGCTATCTTTCCGCGCGTTTCGGCGAATTCCCGGTTTTCGCCGGCACGGTCGGCCCGGGGATCAGCATGCAGCTCTTTTCCAATCGCTCGACCGGAAGTTGGACGATGCTGCTGGTGAGCGACAACGGCCTGTCTTGCGTCCAAGGCGCGGGCAGCGACGGCCGGCACCAGGTCGGGCTCTGAGCCGCGCCGCTGCGACGCAGCACCGCGCATCGCCAAGATCGCTTTTCATCGCCGTCCGCCTTGCCTAGAGTGCGGGCCGCCTTAAAGGCGGGCCGGCATAGCAAGGGAACATCGATCGATGCAGATGGTGATGGAAGGTGCGTTTTGGATCGCGCTTTCCGAGATCATGTTGGTGAATTTGGTTTTGTCGGGCGACAACGCCGTCGTCATCGCCTTGGCTTGCCGCAATCTGCCGGTGCAATACCGCAGGCCGGCGATCCTGGCGGGCAGCGGCGGCGCCATCCTGCTGCGCATCGTATTCTGCGTCATCGTCGCCTGGCTGCTGCAAATTCCCTATCTCAAGATCGTCGGCGCGCTGCTGTTGTTCTGGATCGGCATCAAGCTGATCAACGAGAAGGAAGACGATGGCGGCTCGAACGTCGCCGCGAAATCGAATTTGTGGGGCGCGATCCAGACCATCGTCATCGCCGACGCGGTGATGAGCCTCGACAACGCCATCGCCATCGCCGCCGCCGCGGAGCAGGCGGCCAAGGGCGACACTAGCCGCGCCTGGACGCTGATCGTCATCGGCCTCTTGATCTCGATTCCGATCATCATTTTCGGCAGCACGATCATCATGCGCATCATGCAGCGCTACCCGATCGTCATCGTGCTGGGCGGGGCGCTGCTCGGCTTCGTCGCCGGCGAAATGCTCATCAGCGACCTGGCGCTGCACAAATGGCTGGAGAGCCAGGTCGCCGCTTGGCTCAAGCCGGATATCGCGGCGGGAACCGCGCCCTACAAGGCTTGGATGGATATTCGCTTGCACCGGATCGAATTCGTGTGCGGCGTGATCGGCGCGGCGGCGACGCTGGCGATCGGCATTTGGCTGCAACGGCGCGGCGCCGCGCACGAGAAAGACTCGGTCGATCTCGCCGGCGGCAAGGAATAGGAGAAGCGATCATGGCCGCGAAACGCGTCATCCTGGTTCCGGCGGACGGTTCCGACAATTCGAACCGCGCCGTCCGCTTCGCCCTCGACCTGCTGGAGTCGGACAAGGCCGGCGCCCTGCATCTCTTGAACGTGCAACCGCCGCTCGGCGGCGCGATATCGGCCTTCGTAGCCAAGTCGGACATCCAGTCCTATCACCGCGAAGAAGGCGAAAAGGCGCTGAAGGCGGGCCTCGCGCTGTGCAAGAAAGCGAATTGCGATGCCGCGCAGCACATCAGCGTCGGCCGGCCGGGCAAGGTCGTCGCCGATTTCGCGCGCAAGCTGGGCGCCACGATGATCGTGATGGGCACGCGCGGACATACCGGGCTCGGCGGCGTGCTGATGGGCTCGGTCGCGCAAGACGTGATCGCGCACGCGCCAGTTCCCGTGTGCTTGGTCAAATAGCGGCCGCCGCGCGCGCTCCGGCGGCTCGCGCCTTGCAATGAGAGAAGGCCCGCTTTTCGCCTATCGCGCGCTGCTGACGGCGGGGACCCTCAAGGGCGACGAGGCGCAATTGCTCGCGGCCGAGAAGCTGCAGAGTCTGCACAACGCGCTCAAGGAGTATCAGCCGGCGCGGCGCGGCTCGTGGCAGGAACGCTTCGGCCTCGCGCGCCGCGCCGAGGAAGCGCCCGCCGGGCTATACATTTACGGCGATGTCGGCCGCGGCAAATCGATGCTCATGGACCTGTTCTTCGCCGCCGCGGCACCGGCCAAGAAACGGCGCGTCCATTTCCACGAATTCATGCTCGAAGTGCATGCCCGGCTGCATGCCTTGCGCAAGGCGGAGGACAAGCGCGCCGACGACCCGCTCGGCGCCGTCGCGGCCGAAATCGCGGGCGATGCGTGGCTGTTGTGCTTCGACGAATTCCAGATCGTCAATATCGCCGACGCGATGCTGCTGGGCCGTCTGTTCCAGGCGCTGTTCGGCCACGGCGTCATCGTCGTCGCGACGTCGAATTGGCCGCCCGACGAGCTCTACAAGAACGGGCTGCAGCGCGAGCTGTTCCTGCCCTTCATCGCGCTGATCAAGGAGAAGCTCGATCTTCTCCATCTCGACGGGCGGATGGACTATCGCCTGGCGCGGCTGCTGGGCATGACGGTCTACCACGTGCCGCTCGGCCCGGCGGCGGAGCGCGCGCTCGATCGAACCTTCGCCGATCTCACGGAAAACGCGCCGGGCGCGCCGGCCTCGCTCGAAGTCTTGGGCCGCCAAGTGACGGTGCCCAAGGCGGCCAAGGGCGTCGCGCGTTTCAGCTTCGCCGATCTTTGCAGCGCCGCGCTCGGCCCCGCCGACTATCTCGCGATCGCCGACGCCTACCGCACCGTGCTGCTCGCCGGCATTCCGCGCCTCAAACCCGAGCAGCGCAACGAAGCCAAGCGTTTCGCCACGCTCATCGACTCGCTCTACGAACGCAAAACCAAGCTGATCTGCTCCGCCGAAGCGGCGCCCCAGGACATCTATCCGAAAGGCGACCACGCCTTCGAATTCCAGCGCACGGTTTCGCGGCTGATGGAGATGCAGTCGGTGGAATACCTGGCGGAGCGGAGCGGCGAAGCGTAATGCGCGTCGATTTTTCCTCTCCACCATCGACTTCGATGGGAGAGAGAGAGAGAGAGAGAGAAGAGGAGATTCCGGTGGCGCAATCGTTCGGACGCTGCAGGACGCCGCTATTCCTTGGCTCGCCGCGCCAGCTCGATGCGCTGGGGCGCTTTCTGGTTGTACTTGCCGCTCGCCAGCACGCGCCGGAACGCGATCAGCAACTCGTCCTTGAGCGGCTTGTGATCGGGCGGCGCGGCCCAGGCGGTGGCGACGAGTTGCAGCTCGGCCGCGCCGAGGTTTTGAATTTGGACGGCCGGCGACGGGGATTTGAGCGTCCGCGGATTGGCCGCCATCGCGGCCATGAGCTCGCCGATGCAGAGTTCGGCGTCGTCGCCGGCGCCGATCGTGACCGGTATGTTGAGCGCGCGGAACGGATGGTGGCTGAAATTCTTGATCGTATCGCCCCAGATTTTGGCGTTGGGGACGATGATGTGGACGTTGTCCGGCGTCGCCAACTCGGTGGTAAACAGGTTGAGCTCGCGCACCGTGCCTTCGTTGCCCGCGACGGCGACATAGTCGTCGACGCGATAGGGCCGGAACAATAGCAGCATGACGCCGGCGGCAAGATTGGTCAGCGTGCCTTGCAGCGCCAGGCCGATGGCAAGGCCCGCGGCGCCGAGCACGGCGATGACGCTCGCCGTCTGGATGCCGAATTGATTGAGCACGGCGACGCCGACGACGGCGAGGATGCCGTAGCGCGCCAGGCTGGCGAAAAATCCAGCCAGGGTTTCGTCGACCTTCGGCACCTTGCGCAATATGCCGCGCAAGATGCTGGCGACCCAGTTGGCGCCGATCCAGCCGATCGCCAGCAGCGCGACGCCGCCCAACACGCTGAACCCGTAGGTGGTGACGAGATTGACGACCGTGTTCGCGAAACCGTCCATTCGCCTCCCTCCGTGGAGTTCAGCCTGGTACCCGCATGGTGAATATGTTCTCGACCCGGACATAATCGTGGTAGCCGAGCCGGCCGATGAGCTGCAACTTTTTTTGATCGATCATGCCGTCATTGAGCACGGCCTCATCGATGTGTATGCCGACAACCTTGCCGAGCACGATCATGTTCGGCTGGTAGCCGGGCGTGGTAAGCGTCGGATAGACCGCGACGGTAACGCATTCGAGATGCACCGGGCTTTCCTTGACGCGCGGCGGCTTGACCAACACCGCGGGTTCCTTGGTAAGCCCCGCCATTTCGAATTCATCGACTTCCGCCGGAACCGGCTCGGCGCTCTTGCTCATCGCCTCGCGCAGCGGCCAGGTCGCGATGTTGACGACGAATTCGCCGGTCGCTTCCGCGTTCGTCACGCTGTCTTTTAACGGCGCCGCGTCGCCGCGCCGCGCCGGGCGCGGGCCGCCCGAGAACATCACCTGCGGCGGCGTGTAGGACACGGCGTTGAAGAAAGAATACGGCGCCAGATTGGCGCGCCCGGCGCGGTCGAGGGTCGAAATCCAGCCGATCGGGCGCGGCGCGACCAGGCTGTTAAACGGATTGCGCGGCAATCCATGCGGCTTGTCGGTGCGGTAGAACATTGGGGCGCCTGCTGCGCTGGGACGATGACGATTTTTGCGCTAAACTCGCCGCCAAAGGCAACAAGGAGATCGGCGATGAACTTGGCGCTGAACGCGAAATCCCGCGCGATCGAGGGCCGGCCGGCGCACATGCCGGAGGCGGAATGGCAGGCGCGCCTCGATTTGGCGGCGTTCTACCGGCTCGTGCATCACCATGGCATGTCGATGCTGGTCTACAATCACATCACCGCGCGGGTGCCGGGGCCGGAGCATCGCTTTCTCATCAACGAATACGGCCTCGCCTATGACGAAGTGACGGCGTCGAATCTCGTCAAGGTCGATCTCGACGGCAAGGTCGTCGACGGCACAGACCGGGAAATCAATCCCGCTGGCTACATCATTCATTCCTGCATTCACCGCGCGCGCAAGGACGTGGCCTGCGTCGTCCACACGCACAGCCGCGCCGGCGTCGCCGTTTCCTGTCTCAAGGACGGGCTGCTGCCGATCAACCAGGAAGGCATGCAGTTCCACGGCCGCATCGCCTATCACGATTACGAAGGCATCGCGGTTTATGAAGCCGAACAAGAGCGCCTGGTGCGCAATCTCGGCGACAAATCGGTGTTGATCCTGCGCAATCACGGCTTGCTCGCCGTCGGGCGCACGATCCCCGAAGCCTTCCGCCGGATCTACTATTTGGAGATTGCCTGCCGCTTGCAGATCGATTTGCTGGCCACCGGCCGGGCGCTCAACTCGCCGTCGCCGGAACTCGCGGAGCACGTCGCCCGGCAATGGGAAGACGGCGCCGCCGGCATCGGCACCGGCGCCACGGCGACGCGCGAATGGCCCGCCATGCTGCGCATGCTCGACCGCAAAGACCCGAGCTGGCGGACCTAATCCGCGCGCGCTTTCGCCAGGAACTCGTAAATGCGCGTGTGGTCGCTGCCCGGCAGCGCGGCATCGGCGGCGCGCCATAGGGCTTCGACGATGGCGCCGATCGCGCCCGGTTTCCCGGCGTTTGCGGCGGCTTCGCGATAGAGCGCCACGTCTTTCGCCATCAGCGCCGTGTCGAAGCCGCTGTCGAAGCTGCCCGTCAACACGCGCTTGACGAATTTGTCCTCCGACGCGAAGGAGCGGCCGGTCGAGACATTGACGACGTCGAGGATGGTTTTCATGGCGAGGCCGTTGGCGAGGCCGAAATGCACGGCTTCGGCCGTTGCCGCCGTGGCCGTGGCCGAGAGGAAGTTGTTGAGCAGCTTCAAGGCCTGGCCCTGGCCCGGCGTGTTTCCGACATGGAAGATATTGCGCGCCATCGCGGCCAGCGCCGGGCGGTGAATCGCGAGCCGCTCCGCCGGTCCCGCGAACATGATGGCGATCGTGCCGGCGATGGCGCCGGCCCGGCCGCCGCTCACCGGCGCATCGTGATAGGCAATGCCCGCCGCGGCGGCGCGCGCCGCGGCCTGGCGCGCCGCGGCGATGCCGACGGTCGAGAGATCGACGATCTCGCGGCAGCGCCGCGCCGCCTCGGCAACAATGTCGCCGAGTACCGCGGCGACGGCGGCGCCGTCCGGCACGCTCAAGAAGATGCAATCGGCGGCGCGCGCGATCGCGCCCGCCGTTTGGACAGCCGTTGCGCCGGCGGGCGCGCGCTTACCGGTGCCGGCCTTGTCGAAGACGACGAGGGAAAATCCGGCCTTGGCGAGATTGGCCGCCATCGGCCCGCCCATCTTGCCCAAGCCGATGAAGCCATAGGTCGATGCCATGCAATTCCATCCTTCCCGCCGGCCGGTTTGCGCTATCGCGCCGCCATGAACGAAGCCGCCTCGGCCTTGAGCCATTGCCGAAACAGCACAACCGCGCGCCGCTCGGCGACGGCGGGCAAGCAGACGAGATAATAGCCGTAACGCGCCGGCAGAATGCGTGGGAAAGCGACGGCGAGCTGACCGGACTCGAGATCGTCCTGAATCAGGCTGCGCCGGGCCAAGGCGACGCCCAGCCCGCGCGACGCGGCTTGCAGCATGAGATCCGCCTGGTTGAAGCGCGGCCCTTCGAGCTTCGCCGCCGCGCGTACGCCGGCCTGGACGAAGTAGGTTCGCCAATCCGTGCCGCTCTGATCGCGCTCGACGGCGGTGTCGTGCAGCAGCGGCAGCGCGAGCACCTCATCGAGCGTGGAAAAAGCCGGCCGGCCCTCAAGCAAGCGCGGATGACAGACCGGAACGACATAGTCGTCCATGAGAAAATCGACGGCGAGATCGGGATAGCGCCCGGTGCCGAAACGGATGGCGAGATCGGCCTCGCTGGTGCTGAGTTCGATCAGGCGCCCCTCGGCGATCACCTGAACTTCGATCTTCGGGTGCGCGTCGTGAAAGCGCGGCAGGCGCGCGAGAAACCAGCGCGAGGCGAATGACGGCAAGACGCTGAGCACGAGCGAGTGCTCGTCGCCGCCATCGGCGATGCCGTGAAACGCGCGCGCGATCTCGCCGAGCGCGCGCGCCACAGCGCCGGCGATCGCCTCGCCGCGCGGGGTCAGCGCCAGTTTGCGGCCTTGGCGGAGAAACAGCTTGTATCCCAGCTCGTCCTCAAGGGCCGCGACCCGCTGGCTCAGGGCGCTTTGCGTCACACGCAGCTCAGCCGCCGCCTTGGTGAAGCTCGAATGCCGCGCCGCCGCTTCGAATGCGCGCAATGTATCGAGGGACGGAAGCCGCTGCATGGGGCAATCCATAAGCTCATCTAATAGTGTGCTTTAGCAAATCCCGTTTGTGCGTTGCAATAAATTCGACCATTGATGCGCTCCGCCGCGACGGCCTCGGTGCTTTCAGCGCCCGCGGAATGCGGCAATTTGCAAGGAAACCTCGCCATGAACTCGACCAACGACGCCGCGCTCGGCGCGGCTGCGCCCACCGGCGCGACATATCGGCAGATCGCCAGCGCGGCTCGGGTCGGGCTGCGCGGCCTCGCCTGGGCCTGGCGCGCCCTCGATGACATCGCCCGCCGGCACGAATTGGCGGCGCGGTGCAAGGCGGAGCTCAATTCCATGGATGCCCGGCTGCTGAAGGATATCGGCCTGACCCGGCTCGATCTCTTGCGCCTGCAAGGCAAACGCGATTGAACGGGGTGATGCGGCTAATCCTTGGGCGGCTGGATGCCGAGCTCGTTGAGCACGTCGCGCGCGTTGCGGAACGCGTCGACGCCGACCGGGATGCCGGCATACATCGCGACGTGCAGCAGCGTTTCGCGGATTTCATCGAGCGTGCAGCCGTTCTTGATGGCGCCCTTCATGTGCAGCTTGAACTCTTGCGGCCGGTTGAGCACCGATAGGATCGCGAGATTGAGCAGGCTGCGCTTGCGTTTCGAGAGCACGCCGCGCGCCCAGGTGCCGCCCCAGCAATATTCGGTCACCATGCGCTGGAATTCGCGGTTGAACGAATCGACCCCCTCGCTCGCCTTGTCGACATAGGCATCGCCCAGCACCTGCCGGCGCACGCCCATGCCCAGGTCGTATTGTTTGGTGCTCATCGTTCCCTCCCGATCGGCCGCGTCGCCGCCACTCTAGCACGCGGAAAGGCGGCGGCCAGCCGGGTTCAGGAAAACTGCCGCGGCAGCCACAGCGCCATGTCGGGAAACAGCGCGAGCAGCAGGAGCATGAGGAACAGCGTGACCACGAACGGCGCGGTGCCGACGATGACGTCGTTCATCGAGCCGCTCGGCCGCAAATTCTGCACCACGAAAAGATTGAGGCCGACCGGCGGCGTGACCAGCGCGGTTTCGATCAGCACGATGACGAGGATGCCGAACCAGACCGGGTCGAAGCCGAGCTTGAACATCACCGGTGCGATGATCGGAATGGTTGTGATCATCATCGACAGGGTTTCCATGAAGCAGCCGAGCACGACATAGAACACGACGACGGCGAACAGCATCGCCGCCGGCGACAGGCCGAGGCGTTCGATGAAATCGGTGAGCTGGGTGGTGAGGCCGATCGCCGAAATCACGAAATTGAGGAAATAGGCGGCAAGGACGATGAGCATGACCATCGCCGTCGAACGCATCGTGCCCTCGATCGCGGCGCGCAGCATGGCGAAGGACAGGCGGCCCGACAGCCAGGCGAGCGCCAGGGCGGCCATGACGCCGAGCGATGCCGCCTCGGTCGGCGTCGCCACGCCGACATAGATCGAGCCGACGACGACGAGAAAAATTCCGAGCGGCGGCAGCAATTGAGCCAGGCCCGCGATGCGCTCCGCCCAGCTTGCTTGCACGCGCCGGCCGCCCCAGCTCGGGCGCAGCAGGCACAACACAATGACCGTCGCCATGAACAGCAAAACGAGAATGATGCCGGGCACGAGGCCGGCCAGGTAAAGCTTCGGCACCGAAGTATTCGTCAGCACCGCGTAGATGATCATGTTGATCGACGGCGGAATCAAAATTCCCAGCGTGCCGCCCGCCGCCAAGGTGCCGAGAAATATACGCTCGTTGTAGCCGTGGCGCTTGACCTCGGGCAGCGCCACGGTGCCGATCGTGGCGGCGGTGGCGACGCTCGATCCCGAGGTCGCGGCGAACATGCCGCAGGCCGCGATGTTGGAATGCATCAGGCCGCCGGGCAGCCACGACACCCACTTGACCAGCGCGCCGTACATGCGCTCGGCGAAGCCCGAACGCAGCAGGATCTCGCCGAGCAGGATGAACATCGGCACCGAGACCAGCAGGAATTCGTTCGACGCCGACCACGACACCTCGCCGATCGCGCGCACCAGCGGCAGCGGCGAATAGATCCGCTCCAGGGCCAGGCCGAGCATGCCGAGCGTGGCCGCGACCGGGATCGCCAGCGCCAGCAGGACGAGCAGGATGACGAGCGCGACGCCGATCATGGCGCGACGCCGATCATGGCGCGCCGGCTTTCGGCTCGGCCTTTGCCATCAGCGTCTTGCCGTATTCCGTCTCGTCCCTGGCGTCCTCCTCGATCGTGCGCGCGCCGGCGAGCGCGCGCACCGTCGCAAGATCGCCGCCGGCCAGCGCCAGCGCCGCGCGCAGGGTGAGCAGCGCATTGGTCAGGCAATACAGGGCGAGGCCGGCGAACCACAGGCCCTGCGGTATCCACAGCGGCATCTTGAGCTGGCTGTTGGACAGCGCGCCCAAGGACCAGGACGTGGCGAAAACTTCCCAGGCGTAGCGCGCCAACACGGTGGCGAAGGTCGCCAAGGCGAGCAGCGCGGCGATATCGAGCACGGCGCAAAGGCGCGCCGGCAAATATTGGTAGAGCGCGTCGATCCGCACATTGGCCCGGCGCAGCAGGGCGAAGGGCAAGGCCCAGGCGATGCCGATGGCGAAGGCATAGCCCGACAGCTCGTCGGCGCCGCCGACCGACATCGCGCAACACCTTGCGCAGCGCGACGTCGACCGACACGGCGAAGGCGGCGGCGAACAGCAGGGCGCCGCCGACCCACACCGCGCGCAGGCTGAGCCAATCGGCCAGCGCCAGCGCCGGCGCCAATTGCCGGCCGAGCGCCGCCAGCCCGGCCGGAGGTTCCCGCGTCACGGCGCCGGGCTATTTCTTCGCCACGACGCCGACCGCCTTGCCGATCGTCGCGTTGAACTCGGCGATGCATTCCGCCGAGCAGCGCGCCGCCCATTTCGGCACCAGGACTTCGGTCACGACCTTGCGCAGCAGCGCCTTGTCCGCATCGGACGGCATCACGACCTTGAGCTTGGCCTTGGTGCCGAGCTTGCAGCGTATCGAGCCCGGCATTGCAGTCGAGGCCCTGCTGGGTGTGGTAGCCGGCCGCGTCCCACACGTCTTTTTCCAAGGTCTTGATTTCGGTTTCGATCAGGGCGCGCACGCGCGGATCGTAGGTCGCCCAGGACTTGGCGTTGACGGCATAGGCGATCTGGCCCCAGCTCAGCGGCAGGGCCAGCATATGCGTCGAAACCTCGTGCCATTTCGCGAGATTGCCCGACAGCGTTCCGGTGATGCCGCAATCGACGGTCTTGTTCTGCATCGCCGGCACGACCTCGCCGAAGGCCATGGTCACCGGCGTGCCGCCGAGCGCCTCGATCAGCTCGGATTGCGAGCGGCCGGCGACGCGCACTTTCTTGCCTTTCACGTCCGCCAGGCCCTTGAGCTCGGCGTTGCAATAGAGCACCTGCGCCGGATAGGTGCCGAAGCCGAGCAATTTCACGCCGAACTTCGCCTGGAACAGCTTGTCGTAAAGCGGCTTCGAGGCCTCGGTGATCTTGCGCGAGGTTTCGACGTCGGTGACCAGGCCGGCCATGTCGATCGCCTCGTTGGTCGGATCGTCGGCGGCGAGATAGCCCATCACCGTGGCGCCGATCTCGATCACGCCCTGGCCCATGAGGCGCAGCACCTCGGGGCCCTTCAGGCCCATTTCGTTGAAGCCCTTCACGTCGGCCGTGATCGCGCCGTTCGATTTCGCCGGCAGATGCTTGGTCCAGAACGGCAGCTCGAAATCCTTGTAGGGCGGCAGGGTCGAGATCGAGCCGATGACCTTGAGATTGGTTTTCGGCAAGTCCTGCGCGGCGGCGGGGGCCGCGAGCGCGGCACACGCGGCGATTGCAACAAGGATTCTTTGCATCGAAATTCCTCCGTTGATGGCTGGCGTTAAAAACTGGCGAGTTGCGCGTTGGGAATATCGGTCACCAGCATGCAGCCGGGACGGTGCGTGATCGAGAGCGGCGGCCGGGCGGCGCGGATCGCGGCTTGCGGCGTCACCCCGCAGGCCCAGAACACCGGCACCTCGCCGGGCGCGATCGCCACCGCGTCGCCCCAATCGGGCCGCGCGATGTCGGCGATGCCGATCGCCGCCGGATCGCCGAAATGCACCGGCGCGCCGTGCACATTGGGAAAGCGCGAGGTGATCTGGATCGCGCGGATCGCGTTCGCCGGCGTCAGCGGCCGCATCGAGACCACGAGCGTGCCGGCGAACGGTCCCGCCGGCACGTTGGGGATCGATGTCCGGTACATGGCGACGTTCTTGCCCTCGTCGATGTGGCGCAGGCGGATGCCGGCCTCGATCAGCGCCTGCTCGAAGGAAAACGAGCAGCCGAGCACGAAGGTGACGAGATCGCCGCGCCACAGCGCGCGCAAATCCTCGACCTCGGCGGCAAGCTCGCCGTCCTTGAACACGCAATAGCCCGGTACGTCGGCGCGGATATCGATGTCGCGGCCCAGGCGCGGCAAGGCCGGATCGCCCGCCTCGCCCAGGCCGATCACCGGGCACGGCTTGGGATTGAGCTGGCAGAAGCGCAGGAAGTCGCCGGCCAAATCGCGCGGCAGGATGGCGAGATTGCCCTGCACGAAGCCCGGCGCCTGGCCCGAAGTCTGCCCGCGAAACCGCCCGGCGCGGATCGCGGCCCTGAGCTCGCCCGGCGCGGCATAGATGGCTGTGGTCACCCCCATGGAGCGCGACGCTAGCACGCCGCGGCCGGAAGGGAATAGCGCCGCGCGCCACGGAAAAAATCCAATGATTCCCGAAGATGATCATTTCTGTGTGTTGGGGAAATCGGCCGGCATGATCACCTTCGGGAATTTTACCAGCGATTGCGGTTCGGCGTTGGCGGCCCGCTAGAATTGGGAAGCCCCGCGCCGGAAAAAATCCAATGATTCCCGAAGATGATCATTTTGGCCGATGATCACCTTCGGCGGGAGGATGATCATCTTCGGCGGCGGAATTTCCGGGCCTTGCGAATTTCGAAAATCAGTTTCACCACGGAGGCACGGAGAAGACACGGAGAAGGTATGGAGGAATCGATCCGGGCGCCGATGGCGCCCGATTGCTGAACCTCCGTGTCTTCTCCGTGCCTCCGTGCCTCCGTGGTTCACTGACTTCCGCTCGCTCGCGCGCCGGTCTCGGCTGGCGCGGGCAAGCCGTGTTCGGTTCGGCTTCGTGCACACATATTTTTTGTTCGGCCGCGCGGACGCGCCTCTTGCGTTCAATATCGTAGCACGATAATATCGGCCTATGATACTAAGCTTTGCCGATCGCGACACCGAAGCGCTGCGTCGCGACCGGGCCGGCCAATACAGTATCCGCGTCAACGACCGGTGGCGCATTTGTTTTCGCTCGATCGACGGCGCGGCGCACGACGTGGAATTGGTGGACGACCATTGATCGAAAGACGGCAATTTAGGGAGCGTTTGGCCATGGCCCGCAAGCCGAAGCGACTGCCGCCGGTTCACCCCGGCGAAATCCTGCGCGAGGATTTCTTGAAAGAACTTGGCCTGTCCGAATACCGCCTGGCCAAGGACATCGGCGTTCCCGCCTTGCGCATCAACCAGATCGTCAAGGGCCAGCGCGGCGTCAGCGCCGACACCGCGCTCCGCCTTGCCCGCTATTTCGGCACGAGCGCGGAACTCTGGATCAACATGCAGGGCCACTACGATCTCGAAGTCGCGCGCGACCGCCTCGAATCGCGGATCATGCGCGAAGTTCGCGAGCGCAAGGCCGCGTAGCGCCCACGGGAAACGGAGACGCGCGAAGTCGGCGCAGCAAAGGATTGCGTCGCCTATTGAGGTCGCCCCGCCGATCGGCGGATCGCTGGAATTCGCTGCCACCGTCCCCGAAGGCCGCGTCACCATCGCCGATTTCGGCGATCTCGGCGCGGCGGCGCGGGACGAGCGGCGGCGCGGGAAGGTGGCGTGACGGCCGTTGTATAGTCGGCGTGCAGCATGTTCGGGCTATTCGGGGTCGGACGCCGAATTGTACGGCCCCTGTGCCGGGGACAAGCCGCGTTCGCGCATCGGCTCCAGTGGGCGCGGGACAGCCGCAATCAATTGGACTTTAAGCCTATTATACTCTTCCCGGAATGTTAGGACCAAATTCGATGTCAAGCCGACTACTTGACGGTGCTTTTGAACGGGTCAATCGAGCGGGGGAACACCTCGTGGATCTGGGACAAACGATCGCCGATTTTACGCAAGCCTACCATGATGCTGTGATTGTTCAGTTCGAGCCGAATCCGCCGCACAAGATCGTCTTTGATAGTCCGAAGCTGTTTTCCCATCCCTCGCCCAGGATCGGCATCTTGGTCGGAGAAATCTGCTACAACCTCCGCGCCGCATTGGACTACCTGGTCTACGAACTTGCTCGGCTCGATTCCGGCGTCATCCAAGATGGCACTCAGTTTCCCATTCAAAATACGGCACAGGATTTTCGGCAACGCTGCCGAACCTTCCTGAAGGAAGTCAACCCCAGCCATGTCGCAGCGATCGAGCGATTGCAGCCCTACAATGGATGCCGTTGGACGAAGGTTCTCGCCGACATCTGCAATCCAGACAAGCACCGGCAAATCTCTGCGACCAACTACGGTGGATTTGTCACCATTGATCGTCCCGGCTTCACTCTGCCCCAGACGCACGTTCCTCAAATCAGATCTATACGTCGCGCATTACGTTTCGACGGAATCGAAGTGGACGTGCAACTCATCACGTCCATTGCGGTACAAATCCCATTGGAAAAGACCCTCGGATTACCCGCCGCCTTTTCGGCCGAGGGTACGCTCCAAGAACTCAAAGCGGAAGTTGCTCGCCTGCTTGAGGCGTTCAAGCCTGAGTTCAAGTGAGAGGGCGCGCGCCAGCCTCGATGGAATCGGGGCTTCGCGAATATACAGCAGGCATTTGGATAGCCCAAACATATCGTAATCGGTGTCAGACACCGAATTGCGCCATCACGTTTGTGCGTTGCTACTCCAGTGTCAATGAATGTTGCCGACGATATTCGTCAATCTGCAATTCCAGGTCGCGCGCCTGCTTTTGCGCATCCTGAATCAGCTGTGGTGTCATTTTGGATTCCAATAGATCGAGTAGTTGCAAGGCTTCCGACGAATACGCACCTCTTGCATATGAAGCCGTCAAACTGAGCCAAGCATATGCAGTCACGTAGTTTCGCCGAACGCCGCGCCCCTCAATGTAAAATTGGGCAAGACGGAATTTCGCTTTTTGATGCCCAGTCTGCGCAGCGTTTTGATAAAGCCGAAATGCGCTATCATAGTCTCCGCTCTTGGTCGCGCGTTCGGCAAGGAGAATTCGGGCGTCAGCGGCCGCAAATCGGTACACAAAAATTTGGGGATTTAACTCGCTGATGCTGATTGTTGCGTACAGCCATCGCTCTTCACTGAAAACGTCGCCTACGCTCTTCGTATGCTCGGACATGCGGAATCTGGCGTATCCGATATTCTTGTAATCTTTCTGCACCGCGCCCTTCGCTACGTCGCAATCCCGCCTGATGCTCAGCTGCAACCAGGATTCCCACTTACTTGAGCCTCTCGCAACGAAACTCGCGCAATCAAATTCATTGACGAATTGCTCCCAAAAGTTGGACGCCCCGACTTCGATGGGAAACGATATGGCCAAGAGTATTCCGAAGTAGCTTACTTTCGTTATGTCCGTCCTCGTGAAAAACATTTCATTCCTCCGAATGCCGAATTGCAAGCGTGATCCCTGAGTGATTCGGTAATTTGGACAGGAAAAAATCGGGTTCAGAGTGAGCTAACCAATCAAGATTCCCGCCCATAACCGGCTCTCCTGGCGCAGGCCATCGATACCATGCCGCTTTTGCGGACAACATCTCAAGAGCTACGCCGCCCGCGCCGGATACTCGTCCCACGTCCTGCCATCGAGCACCCGCCCGGCCGCTTTCTTGTTCGCCCCGCCCCATTGCTTGAAGAAGAAAGCGACGTTGCGGCGGCGGCAGGCGCTGCGAATTTCGTCGATCCAGGCGCGCTCGATGGGGCGCGCGTTCGGGCCGGATTCGCCGCCGACGATGGCCCAATGGATATCGCGGAGATCGACATCGCCGAGCGGCCCGAGCAAGGGCTCGAACGAGACGAAGCGGATCGCCGCCGGCGTGGCGCGCAGCGCCTCGATCCTGTCCAGCACGTCCGCGTTCTCGACCGAGGTGCCAAGCCAGACGTTTGGCAGAGTCTTGAATCGTCTGCCGCGGGGGCGAGGATGCGCGCCATGCGCTCCGGGCGCTTGGTCAAGATCTGGAACTCGTGCCAGTGTGCCTCGGTCATGGTTTGCCAAACGCGGGCGAGGAATTCGCCCGGCACGCCGTCCTGGAACAAATCCGACATCGAATTGACGAAAATGCGCCGGGGCTTGCGCCACGCGAGCGGCACGGCCAGCGACGCTTCGTCGAGAACGACCTTGCCGGTCCAGACCGCGCGCCCGCCGGTCTTGCGCTTGCGCGTCGTGCCGCGGTATTTCGCCATGCCCATCGCTTCGAGTCGGGCGGCCATGCGCATAGCGTAGCAATTGGTGCAGCCCGGCGACACCATCGCGCAACCGGCGACCGGATTCCAGGTCGCATCGGTCCATTCGATATCGGAAAGTCCAGCCACGAATTCGCCTCAGCTCTTGAGAACCGCGTTCGCCAACCGTAAGGCAAGCTTGCTCGCGTTGGTCGAAGGATTGGCGCAAGCGAAGACGAGTGTGTACGGGGCGCGGCCCTTTGTGTCGAAGGCCGCCAAGCGCCGCCGCGGCGCCGGTCCGAAGGGGGGTGCTAAATGCTTGATTCGGGCGAAGGCCGCCAAATCGCCAGTTGGCGGCCTTCGCTCAAAAGGCGCGGAAATCGCCGCTAAGTGCTTGATCTTTTCGAAGACCGCCAAATTCCCGAATTTCCCAATACCTGAACTTGGCGGCCTTCGAGAGAATCAAGGGGTTGGCGCGGACGGCGCGAAGCAACGGAACGACGCTCATCTTCCCCTCCCCCGTTCAGGGGGAGGCCGGGTGGGGGTCCGAACCGGATAGATAGTTGACGGAGTAGACCGGATACATCGTTGACAGGTTTTCTTGTCGGCAGAGGGAGCTTTGCCGATGCCATTCAAGGAGACCTGTGTTTTGGACGAGACGATTTAATTCGTGGCGACCTACTTGGAAGGTGAAGAGACGATGGCGGCGCTGTGCCGAGCATTCGGGATCAGTCGGCAATGGGGCCACGAGCTTGCGCGGCGTTACCGGGCGGAAGGCGTCGCGGGCTTGGCGCCGCGCTCGCGGGCGCCGCATCGGCCCGGGCGGACGATGGCGGCTGAGATCGCGGACGCGATCATCGCGTTGCGGAGCAAGCATCCGAGCTGGGGTCCCAAGAAGCTGCGTGCGGTGCTGGCTCGGCAGGCGCCGGCGACGGCCTGGCCGGCAAATTCCTCGATGGGGGATTTGCTGCGCCGCGAGGGACTGATCCCGTCGCGCCGACGACGGCGCGTGCCGATGCCGCTGAGCCAGCCGTTCGCGCCGGTGCATCAGCCAAACGACCTGTGGGGCATCGATTTCAAGGGCTGGTTCCGCACCGGCGATGGGGCGCGCTGCGATCCGCTGACACTCAGCGATGCCGACAGCCGCTATCTGCTCGTCTGCCAGACGGTGGCGCCCACCACCGCAGGCGTGGATCCCGTGACCGACGCCGCTTTTCGCGAGTACGGCTTGCCGTTCGCACTGCGCTCCGACAATGGGCCGCCTTTCGCCAGCAGCGGGGCCGGCGGGCTCACCCGGCTTTCGGTGAAGTGGATCAAGCTCGGCATCCGGCTCGAACGCATCGATCCCGGATCGCCCCAGCAGAACGGCCGGCACGAGCGCATGCATGGCACGCTCAAGGCGGAAACCGCCAGGCCGCCGGCCGAAACGCTGGCCGCCCAGCAGCGAAGCTTCGAGCGTTTCCGGACCGTCTATAACCACGAGCGGCCGCACGAGGCTCTCGGCCAGGAAACCCCTGCCAGCCGCTACCGGCCGAGCCCACGCCCTTATCCCGCGCGCCTTGAGGAGCCGCATTATGACGCCGATCACGCTGTGCGGCGGGTGCGCTCCAATGGCGAGATCAAGTGGGGCGGCGAACTCATCTTCGTCAGCGAAGCTCTCGTCGGCGAACCGGTCGGTATCGCCGAAACAGACCGCGGCGATTGGATCGTCCGCTTCGCCGATCATCCCCTCGGCCTCATCGATCGCCGAACACGCAAGCTGCGCCCCTTTGCGCCGGCCCGGCCGGGCCGGCGCAAAGGGGCTGCGCAACAAATCCCGGAACCTGTCAACGATGTATCCGGTCCATAGTGTCAACGATCTCTCCGGTTGCTCAGCGCGGCGACCTCCCCCCGAACGGGGGAGGCGATTGGAGGCTGCGCTTTACAACATCGGCAAGCCGCCGTGCTTTGCCGCGTCGGAAAGGCCTTGTCGATTTGCGCGATCTCGGCCGGGGTGAGGCGCAGCTTGGCGGCGCCGGCGTTTTCCTCGACGTGGGCGGGGTTGGCGGATTTGGGGATGGTGAACAGCGCCGGCTGGCGCGTGAGGAAGGCGAGGGCGACTTGGCGCGGCGTGGCGCCGTGCGTGGCGGCGATGGCGGCGAGAACGCGGCCGCCTTCGCTCTTGGCGCCGGGAAAGCGCGGGCTGCCGAAGGGCGTGTAGGCGACGAGGGCGACGCCGTGTTTCTCGCACCAGGGCAGCACGCGGTGCTCGATGCCGCGTTCCGCCAAATGATAGAGCACCTGGTTGCACGCGATGCGGCCCGGGCCGGCGATGGCAAGCGCTTCGTCGAGATCGCGCGCATCGAAATTGCTGACGCCCCAGGACCGGATCTTGCCGTCGCGCGGCGAGCTGCTCGAAACCCGCGATGGTGTCGGCCAGGGGATGCGAGCCGCGCCAATGCAGCAGATAGCAATCGAGCCGGTCGGTCTTGAGGCGTTTCAGCGAGCGCTCGCAGGCGGCGACGGTGCCAGTGCGCGAGGCGTTCTGCGGGCAGGACTTTCGTGACCAGGAAAACCTCGTCGCGCCGCCCGGCGATGGCCTCGGCGACGATCTCCTCCGATTTGCCCGCGCCGTACATTTCCGCCGTGTCGATATGCGTCATGCCGAGATCGAGGCCGCGCTTGAGGGCGGCGACGGCGCCGGCGCGCGCGGCCTGCTCGATGTTCCAGCTGCCCTGCCCGATGGCGACGACCGATTGCCCGGTCGGCCCGAATTTTTTCCGTTCCATGGCGTCCTCCGCCGAGGCTCAGCGCCGGTATTGCACGAAAGAGGTGAGCCGCCCCAGCGTGTCGTAAAGCGCGCGCGCTTCGGCGTTGAATTCCTGGGTGTTCCAATAGACGCGCGCCGCGCCGGCTTCGTCGGCGGCTTTGTACACCGCCTGGATCAGCGCGCGCCCGGCGCCCAGCCCGCGCGCTTCGGGATCGACGAACAAATCCTGCAAGTAGCAATTGTCGGCGATCGCCCAGGACGTGCGGTGATAAAGATAATGCACGATGCCGACGATCTCGCCGTCATGGGTTGCGGCGAGGCCGTGCGGCTGATCCTTGGGATCGAGCAAGCGGCGCCACGTCGTCTCGGTCACGTCGGCCTCGACCTTGGCGCGGTAGAAACGCAGATAGGCCTGCCACAGGATTTCCCAGGACTTGCGGTCCGCGGCCGCGAGCGGACCTATGGCGATGGCGTGCTTGTTCATGGTTCCCTGCCCCCGAATTTGCTATGCCTCGGCTCAATAGCCGCGCGATGGACAAAAGGAAAGCCCGCCATGGCCGCCCTGCCCGATTACGAAGTGTTCGCCCTGCGCTACGCCACGCGCGAAGCGCGGCGCGGCGAGCATTTTCTCGGCGGCGATCCGCACGACGCGCCGATGCCGATGGATTATTTCGTGTGGGCGATCCGCGGCGGCGGGCGCGTCTTCATCGTCGATACCGGTTTCGAGGCGAGCGACGCCGCTTTGCGCAAGCGCATGCTGCTGCGCAGCGCCGGCGACGCGCTGGCCGCGATCGGCATCGACGCCAAGACCGCGCCCGACGTGATCGTCACCCATTTGCACTACGACCATATCGGCGGCTTCGCCCAGTTCCCCGCCGCGCGCTATCACTTGCAGGATCGCGAGATGGCATTCGCCACCGGCCGGCACATGGCGGCGCCGGTCATGGCCTACGGTTTCACCGCCGACCACGTCGCCGCGATGGTGCACCGGGTTTTCGCCGGCCGCGTCGCGTTTCACGACGGCGACGCCGAGCTGGCGCCGGGCGTTTCGCTTCATCTCGTCGGCGGCCACACCAAGGGATTGCAGGTCGTGCGCGTGCGCACCAAAATCGGCTGGATCGTGCTCGCCTCCGATGCCAGCCACTATTACGAGAACATGCAGGCGGGCCGGCCGTTTCCCATCATCTATCACCTCGGCGACATGCTCGACGCTTTCGGCCGATTGAAATCGCTCGCCTCCGACCCCGCCTTCATCGTGCCCGGCCACGACCCGCTGGTGTGCCGGCGCTATCCGGCCGTGGATGGGCTCGCGGAAATCGCCTATCGCCTCGACGTGGAGCCGAAGCCGTGACATTCGGCGACGGTCGCCGCGCCCAATTGCCGCTAGTGGAAATCCGGCCGAACGATTAATCAGGCGCCATGCATCTGCGCCGCTCGCCCCGCTTTATCGCGTTGCTGGTCCTGGTCACGACGCTGGGCCCGATGTCGATGCAGATGTTCCTGCCGTCGATCGACGCGGTGCGCGTGCATTTCAACGTCAGCGCCGGGGTCGCATGGCTCGCGCTGTCGCTGCCCATGGTCGCGATCGCGTTTTCGACTTTGCTGTTCGGCCCGCTCTCGGACCGCTTCGGGCGCAAGCCGGTGCTCGCGGTCGGGCTGGCCGTGTTCGTCGGCGGCAGCGTGCTGGGCGCCACCGCGTCGGATATCGGCCTCGTCATCCTCGCCCGCGTGCTGCAGGCGAGCGGCGCTTCGGCGGGCATCACGCTGGCGCGCGCCATGTCGCGCGACGTCTACGGTTTCGAAAGCTCGCTGCGCGTGACATCCTACCTCACCATCGCCATGGTGGTGGCGCCGACCATCGCGCCGGTGTTCGGCGGATTGCTGCAGGACAGCTTCGGCTGGCGCGCGATATTCTACACAATGCTGACGATCGGTGTGGCGCTGCTGCCCTTCGTCATGTTCGGCCTGGTCGAGACCCTGGCCCAGCCGGTCGCGGGCGGCTGGCGCGGCCTCGTGCTCGGCACGCGCGAGCTCGTGGCGTCGCGCCGCTATCTCGGCTACGCGCTCGTGTCCGCGACGTCGATGAGCATTTTCTTCGCCTTCCTTTCGGCGGCGCCCTATCTCATGACCGGCGTGCTCAATCGTTCGGCGAGCGAATACGGCGTGTGGTTCATGGCCGTGTCCGTCGTTTTCGCGCTGGGCACGTTCCTGTCGACGCGCCTGCTCAACCGCTTCGGCGCCGACCGGCTGATCGCCATGGGCGCGGTCATCGCGGCGCTGCTCGTGGTCGGCACGATCCCGCTGCACCTCGCCTTTGCGCTGACGCCGGCGTTGCTGTTCGTGCCCGCGATCCTGATTTCGGTTGTGCAGGGCCTGGTCATGTCGAATTGCATGGCCTCGGCGGTCAATGTCAGCCCGCGCCTCGCCGGCACCGGCTCGGGCGTGATCGGCTTTCTCCAGATGATTCTCGCGGCGGCCGTGTCGCAGGCGATCGGCGTGCTCGCCGACGGCACGTCGCTGCCGATGCTGTGGTTCATGGCCGGCAACGCCATCGCCAGCGTCGCCCTGCTGGCGCTGATCCGGCCGTTCGGGCGCGCGTCGCGGCCGGCGCTGTCCGGCGCCACGAACTGATTGCCTAGGTCGCGCGGACGGATAAAGTCGCCGTCGTAGCGCTGCCCCGGGGAGATCGCCATGCCATCGCGCCGCGACTTGATTTGCGCCGCCCTGCTCTTGCTCGCCGCGGCACCGGCCGCGGCGGACAGCCATGTCAAGCCGCCCGAGGGCGCCAGCGGCGTTACGCGCAAAACCGCCGTCGTCGCCGAGCGCTACATGGCGGCGACGGCGCATCCGAACGCCAGTGCCGCGGCGGCGGCGATCCTCAAATCGGGCGGCAACGCGATCGACGCCGCGATCGCGGCGCAGCTCGTGCTCAATCTCGTCGAGCCGCAATCCTCCGGCATCGGCGGCGGGGCGTTTCTGCTCTATTGGGACGCCAAGGCCAGGCAGCTGCTGACCTATGACGGCCGCGAAACCGCGCCCGCGGGCGCCACGCCGGCCATGTTTCTCGCCGCCGACGGCAAGCCGATGCCGTTCATGGCCGCGGTGCGCAGCGGCCGTTCGGTGGGCGTGCCCGGACTCGCGGCGCTGCTGCATCACGTCCACAAGAAACACGGGCGCTTGCCTTGGGCCGATCTGGCCCGGCCCGCCATCGTGCTGGCCGAGAGCGGCTTCGCCGTGTCGCCGCGTTTCAGCAGGTCGATCGCCGACACGCCGACGCTCAAGGAGCGCACCGATACGCGCGACTATTTCCATGCGCCGGACGGCGCTCCGCTGCCGGCGGGGGCGCCGCTCAGGAACCCGCGTTTCGCGGCGACGCTCAAAAGCCTTGCCGATGGCGGACGCGGATGCGTTTTACCGCGGGCCGCTGGCCGCCGAGATCGTGGCCACGGTGCGCGGCGCGGCTTCGCCCGGCACGCTCGCGGCCGAAGACCTCGCCGCTTATCGCGTCGTCGAGCGGCCGCCGGTGTGCGGCGCCTATCGCGCCTATCGGATTTGCAGCATGGGGCCGCCCTCGTCCGGCGGCATCGCCGTCATCCAAATCATGGCGCTGCTCGAACGCTTTCCGGCGGCGACGGTCGGCGGCGAAACCGCCGAAGCGGCGCATCTCTACATCGAAGCCGCGCGCCTCGCCTTCGCCGACCGCAATCACTACGTCGCCGATCCCGATTTTGTGCGCGTGCCCACGAAAGGCCTGACCGACCGCGCCTATCTCGAACAGCGCGGCCGGCTGATCGACGCCGGCAAGGCCGCGGCGAAAGTCGAGCCCGGCGTGCCGCCCGACGAGAAGGGCCTGCGCTTCGCGCCCGACGCGTCGAACGAGCGCCCCGGCACGTCGCATCTGTCGATCGTCGACGCCGAGGGCAACGCCGTGTCGTTCACGACCACGATCGAGAACGGTTTCGGCGCGCAAATGATGGCCGGCGGCTTTCTGCTCAACAATCAATTGACCGACTTCTCCTTCGTGCCCGAGGCGGACGGCAAGCCGGTGGCCAATCGCATCGAGCCGGGCAAACGGCCGCGCAGTTCGATGGCGCCGGTGATCGTGTTCGACGCCGGCGGCGCGCCGATTCTCGTCATCGGCTCGCCCGGCGGCGCGCGCATCATCGGCTATGTGGCGCGCGCGATCGTCGGCGTGCTCGATGGCGGCCTCGACGCGCAGCGCGCGCTCGACCGGCCCCATCTCGGCTCGCTCGGCGGCCCGGCCGAGCTCGAAAAGGACAGCGCCGCCGAAGCCTTGGCCGAGGCCTTGAAGCAGCGCGGCCACACGGTCGCGATCCGGGAACTCAACAGCGGCCTGCACGCCATCCTGCGCCGCGACGGCAAGCTGATCGGCGCCGCCGATCCGCGGCGCGAGGGCTTGGCCATCGGCGAGTGAAGGTCGCGGCGGGCCGCGCGGCTAATGCAGCTGCGCCGGCTTCGCCGGCACGTCGCCGATCTGGTAGCCAGGATCGAGCTGCAAATCCCAATCCGTGGTGGCGACGATATTGGCCAGCATCTTGGTCAGCGAATGGAGCACGACGTCGGCCGCCGGAATGCCGACTTCGTGGCCGCCGGCGGTTCTGAGCGCGAGCTTGCCGAGCGCGCCCGGCTTGGCTCCGGCGGTGAAGCTCAAGCCGGTCAGCAAGACGGGTTCGGCGCCCAGGGGAAAATCGGCGGCGTCCGCGTCGAATGGCTTGGCGAAGCTCTCTTCCGGCGTGGCCTTTTCCTGATCGAAACCGACCATGGCCCGGCGCAACGCCGGATCCGCCATGGTTTTCGCGGCTCCGGTATTTTCCAGCAGTTCCTGCAGCATGTTCCACACGCGCTTGACCAAACGGCGGGTGAGAAAAAGGCGGAGCTCTTTCTTGTCGGTCGTGTTGAGCCGCAGGACGACGCGATCCTCGACCTTGGAATACTCGACGTTGATTTGATGCAATTGCGCGGACATCGCGCGATCATATCCCAACGGCGGCGCGCCGCGGTAGTGGTGCCGTGCGCCCGCCGGATTGCAGCCCCGTCATTCGCTCATCGGCGGCGACAGCGCGGCGGCGAACTGCTATCAAGCCCGCGCACTCAACGGAAGAGGGAATCGTGCCGCTGCAATTGAATCAGATCGCCGTGCTGGCGATCGTCCAAGGTATTTTCGAGTTCCTGCCCATCAGCTCATGGGCTCACTTGATCATGGTGCCGGTGGTTTTCGGCTGGCCGGATCAGGGCCTGCTCCTCGAAATGGCGGTGCATGTCGGCACGCTCGTTGCCGTCATGCTGTATTTTTGGCGCGACATGTGGCGCTTGATCCGCGGCGGGCTCATCCTGCTGCGCGGCAAGCTCACGGCGGACGGCAAGCTGCTGATCTTTCTCGTCGTCGCGACCTTGCCGCTGGTGGCCGCCTCCTTCCTCGTCAAGCAGCACGTCGATGTGTTGCGGCACAGCTACCAGGTGATCGCGATCGCGATGATCGGCTTCGGCATCATGCTCTACGCCACCGACGTTGCGTTCATGCAGCTGCGCCGGATCGAACACATGAGCTGGGTCAATGCGCTGTTTTTCGGCGTCGCCCAGGTCGTCGCGCTGGTGCCGGGCACGAGCCGCTCGGGCATCACGATGACGGCGGGACGCGTGCTCGGCTACGAGCGCTCCGAGTCGGCGCGATTTTCGATGCTCATGTCGGTGCCGGTCGGCTTCGGCCAATTCGTTCTCTTGCTGCGCGATCTCGCCAAGGCCGGCAATGCCCAGATCGGTGCCAACTCGCTCATTGCCGGCGTGCTCGCTTTTTTCACCGCGCTGCTGGCGATTTGGTTTCTGATGGCGTGGCTGAAGCGCGCCAGCTTCGGCATTTTCGCGCTTTACCGCCTGATCGCCGGCGGCGCCCTGCTCTATTGGTATTATGTCCTCAGGGTCGCATAGCGGCCGGCATTGCCATCAGGCGAGCCGCGGGTTTTTCCAACGGCCGCCACGGCGATAGCGGTCCATATAGGTCGGCAGGACGAGTTCGAGCGCCGTCGGCACGATGCCGAGGTCCTTGAGGCCCTTGGCGTCCGGCGCCACCACTGTGTCGATCGTCATCAGCACGACGGTATCGCGGGTTAGCGGCGGCTTCGGCAGAAGGCCGGCAAAGAACGCCATCAGCTTGCCCAGCCGGCTCGGCACATCGACGAGCATGCGCTTGCGGCCGATCGCCTTGAGCAATAATTCGGTCAGCTCGCGATAGTCGTAGACATGGGGCCCGCCGAGTTCGAAAACCTCGCCGGCCGCGGCCGGGTCGTCGAGCACGCGCGACGCCGCTTCCGCGATGTCGCCGACATAGACCGGCTGAATCTTGGCCTTGCCGCCATCGAACAGGGGCAGGGCCGGCGCGAGGCGGGCGGCGGTGGCGATCAGCGTCGTCATGCTGTCGCCGGCGCCGAAGGCGGCCCCGGGGCGCAAGATGACGGCGCTCGGGAAATTCCTTCCGAACCGCCGCCTCGCCCGCCGCACGGGCTCGGACATAGGCCGAGTCGGAGTGCGGATCGACCCCGATGCCCGAGAGGTGAACCAAGCGCTTGACGCCCTGCGCCGCCGCCTGCCGGCCGATATTGGCCGCGCCGCGCACATGGACGTCGCCGAAGGTGGCGCCGCCTTTTTCGGCATAGAGGCTGACCGTGTTGATCACGGCGTCCGCGCCCGCGACGGCGGCGGCAACCGATTGTTCGTCGCGCACATCGGCGTGGATCGGCACCACCTGCCCGACCGCGCCCATCGGCTTGAGGAACAGCGCGCGCTCAGGATCGCGCACCGCCGCGCGCACAACCAAGCCGCGCTGCGCCAAGCGCTTGACGATGTGCCGCCCGATGAAGCCCGAGCCGCCGAAAATCGTGACGCGTTTGATCGTCATTGCCGCACCGGGAACGGGATCGCCCGGGGCCGTACTAGGCCTTGGCGCCGGCCGTGACAAGCGCCGCGCGGCCGCACTTGTTGACATCCCGCGCCGCCGCCTGTAGGCAAATCCGTCCGCCGGCCCGCCTTGTTTCATGGGCGGCATGGCCGTGCGCCCAGGTGGCGAAATTGGTAGACGCGCTGGTTTCAGGTACCAGTGGCCGAAAGGCTGTGGAAGTTCGAGTCTTCTCCTGGGCACCACCGCGCACGGCGCGGGCGGTTCCGCCTCTTGCTCCGACCGAGACCGCGTAATTGAACGAAGCAGCCAAGCGAATCGTTCTTCATCGTGGCGATCTGCCAGCCGGCCTGAATCTTGGCCCGGTGGTCGCGATCGACAGCGAGACGATGGGCCTCAACCCGTGGCGCGACCGGCTGTGCCTGGTGCAGCTTTCGTCGGGCAACGGCGAGTGCCACCTCGTTCAGTTCGACCGTGGTCCGCTCAACGCGCCGCGCTTGTCGGCACTGTTGGCCGATCCGGCAACGCTGAAATTGCTGCATTTCGCGCGCTTCGATGTGGCCATGCTGCTGCGTCATCTCGGCGTGCAGACAAAGCCGATTTACTGCACCAAGACGGCGTCGCGCCTGGTGCGCACCATGACCGACCGGCACGGCCTTAAGGATCTGTGCAAGGATCTGCTCGGCGTCGATCTATCGAAACAGCAGCAAATGTCGGATTGGGGCGGGGCCAAGCTGAGCGACGAGCAAATGTCCTATGCGGCGAGCGACGTGCTCTATCTGCATGCGCTCAAGGACAAGCTCGACGCCCTGCTGGCGCGCGAAGGACGCCTCGATTTGGCGCGCGCCTGCTTCGATTTTCTGCCGCACCGCGCCGCCCTCGACTTGGCGGGCTGGGCCGAGACGGACATTTTCGCGCATTGATGTCCTGACTTGCGGTACCCAAATCGGGTACAGTGTCTCGGTCGCGCCACATTTGGTTAGCACAAGATTTACACTGACGATGGATGATCGGCAGGCGGTGATGGGTGGCGATTGACAGCCGTAGTTGAATGAGCGGAACTGAGCATCTGGCGGCCAACAGGAATTGGTTTTGGTTTCATCCAAGCAACTGAATACAAATAAAAAAACGGCCGAGATGCCGGCGCCTGGAATGGGCGCCAAAGGCTTGGCCGAGGATCGCAACGCGGCGCTGCGGGTGTTTCGGCTTGAGGCCGAGGGCCTCGCCGCGCTTGGGCGCGCGCTCGACGGCGAGCTGGGCGTGGCGTTTAGCGCCGCGGTCGACATTATTCGCGCGGCAACCGGCCGCATCATCGTGACCGGTATGGGTAAGAGCGGCCATATCGCGCGCAAAGTGGCGGCGACCTTCGCCTCGGTCGGCACGCCCGCCCAATTCGTCCATCCCGCCGAGGCGAGCCACGGCGATCTGGGCATGATCGCGACCAACGACGCGGTGTTGGCGCTGTCGAATTCGGGCGCGACCGCCGAACTCGACGATCTCATCGTTTATTGCAAGCGATTTGGCATCCGCTTGGTTGCCATCACCACGCGCGGCGACAGCCCGCTCGCCGAAGCGGCCGATGTCACCTTGCTGTTTCCGGCCGCCGCCGAAGCCTGCCCGCTCGGCCTGGCGCCCACCACCTCGACGACGATGATGCTCGCCCTCGGCGACGCGCTCGCCGTAGCACTGTTGGAGCGGCGCGGTTTTTCGGCCGAGGATTTTCAAGTGCTCCATCCGGGCGGCCGGCTCGGCCGCAAATTGCTCCGCGTCGCCGATCTCATGCACAAAGGCGATGCCATTCCCTTGGCGCGGCCGGATCAGCCGATGTCCGAGGTGTTGATCGAGATCACGGCCAAACGCCACGGCTGCTGCGGCGTCGTCGATGGCAGGGGCGCCCTTGTCGGCATCATCACCGACGGCGATTTGCGCCGCCGCATGAATGCCAATCTCCTCGCCACCAACGCCGCCGAGGTCATGACTCGCAATCCGCGCACGATCCGGCCGGATGCGCTGGCGGCCGAAGCGCTCGGGCTTATGAACGCGCAGCAGATCACCGGTCTGTTTGCCATCAGCGGCGGCAAACCGGTTGGCTTCCTGCACGTTCACGATCTGCTGCGCGCGGGGATCGCCTGATGGCAACGATCTCGGTTCCCCCGCTCGGCATGCCGCCGGTGCCGAACCGCCCGGTCGAGGCGCTGCCCCGGCCGCGCCGCGCCGGCTCGGATCGTCACAGCCGCCGCGTCGGCTTCATGAAAGTGGTTTTGCCCGGCGTCGGCCTTGGCCTGCTTGCGACCGCTCTGCTGTGGCAGAATATCGTGCCGAGCAACCGCATCGTCGCCTCCGGCAAGATCGATCCGAAGAATTTGGTCCGCCAGCACGAAATGTACGCGCCGAAATATGTCGGAACCGACGAGAAAAACCGACCGTATCAAGTCGAGGCCAAGGCGGCGCGGCTGGCCAGCGCCAAATCGGATATGGTCCTGCTGGACGAGCCGAAAGCCAACATGACGCTCGAAAACAACCAGTGGGTTGCGATGACGGCGCAGCACGGCGTGTTCAACCAGAAAACCCGCGTCATCGATCTCGATGGCGACGTGAACATGCTGCATCACGCCAACCAATCGATTTACACGTTCCGAACCGAGAAGGCGACGATCGACACGGCGAGGGGCCGCGCCTGGGGCAAGCGGCACATCCAGGTCTCGGGGCCCAAGGCGACGATCGAGGCGGAAGGCTTCGAAGTCGAAGATAACGGCCAGATCGTGCGTTTCACCGGCAAGGCCAGGGTCGTGCTTTACCTGGACAATCAGGACTTCCGCGATGTCAGTGCCGGGGGCGACAAGCCGCCGGAGGAGAAGAAGAAATGATGACCCAGCCATTCGTCCTTTGGCGCGCGGCGATTTTCATGGCGGCGCTGCTGGCGGCGGCTCCGGCGCTCGGCCAGGGCCTGCCAATTCCTGGCTTCGGCAACAAGGGCACCTCGGCCCTGCCGGTGGCGATCGAGGCCGATCAAGGCGTCGAATGGCGCCAGAAAGAACAATTGTATATCGCCCGCGGCAACGCGACGGCGCGGCGCGGCGACACGACGATTCGCGGCGACGTGCTGACCGCGCATTACCGGCAGGGCGCCGAGAAGAAACAGGAAATCTGGAAGATCACGGCCGAGGGCGCGGTCAAGATCACGACACTGAAAGAGACGATCACCAGCGATACGGCGGAATACCTCATCGAGACCGGCGTCTTCACCCTGGTCGGCCGGCCGGTGAAGATCGACAATGGCAAGAACGTGCTGACAGCGGCGCGAATTGACTACAATACCAAAGGCAAACTGGCGCATGTCACGGGGAATGCCACCGTGACCGAGGACAAGCGCCAAGTCCGCGCCGATCGTTTCGTTGCGTTTTTTGTCGAAGATGCCGGAAAGAACAGCCTCAAGCGCGTCGAAGCCCATGGCAATGTCATTGTCAGCACGCCGACGGAAACCGTCCGCGGCGATCGTGGCGACTACGATGCGGAGACTGGCGTTGCCCTCCTGACCGGCAATGTGCGCGGCACCCGGGGCAGTACGCAAATCAATGGCGACCGCGCCGAGGTCAATATGAAGACCGGTGTCAGCCGCGTCATCGGCGATGGCCGCCCCGTTGGGGTCTTGCTGGTGCCGGGCGATGGGAGCGACAAAGGAACGCTGGACACGCCGGGTGCAAAGTCGGAAAATAACAAGAAGAACAATGGGAAGAAGCCGGGGAATTGACCTTCAAGAAACGCCCGCAGCAGGCCGCAACGACGGGCTGCCGGTCGGAGAGTGGAACGTTTGATGTCGCTTCGGGCCCAGCCGAAGGAAGTGCCAAGTGCCGCGGCACCCGCGGACAGCGGGCTCGGCCCGCGCCTGGTGACCGACAATGTCGGCCTTGTCGCGCACAACTTGGGCAAGAGTTTCAAGAAGCGCCCCGTCGTGCGCGGCGTCAACTTGACCCTGCAGCGCGGCGAAGTGGTGGGCCTGCTGGGGCCGAACGGCGCCGGCAAGACGACCTGCTTCTACATCATGACCGGGCTCATCAAGCCCGACTACGGCACGATTTCGCTCGACGGGCGCGACATCACCGAACTTCCCATGTACCGGCGCGCGCGGCTTGGCATCGGCTACCTGCCGCAAGAGGCTTCGATTTTCCGCGGCCTCAACGTCGAGGAAAATATCCGCGCCGTGCTCGAAGTGGTGGAACGCGACGCGGATGCGCGCGAGACCATGCTCGACGATCTCCTGGCGGAATTCTCGATCTCCCATCTGCGCAAGACGCCGGCGGTCGCCCTTTCGGGCGGCGAGCGGCGGCGCGTCGAGATCGCGCGCGCCTTGGCGACGCAGCCGCATTTCATCTTGCTCGACGAGCCGCTCGCCGGCATCGATCCGATCGCGGTCGGCGACATTCGCGACCTGGTCCTTCACCTCAAGGATCGCGGCATCGGCGTTCTGATCACCGACCACAACGTGCGCGAGACCCTCGATATCGTCGACCGGGCCTGCATCATCCACGAAGGCCGCATGTTGATGGAGGGCACGCCCTCGCAGATCGTGGCGCACGAAGACGTGCGCCGCGTCTATCTCGGCGAATCTTTCAGCCTGTAGCGAGCTTCGCGCATGAAGGCGCCCGGCCCGTTGCGGAACATCGGCCCGGCCCTTCGCCAGGCTCAGCGTCCGGCCCATATGCTGGCGATGACGCCGCAATTGCGACAGGCGATTCATTTGCTGCAGCTTTCCAATCTCGAGCTGGAAAGTTTCTTGCGGGAGCAGATCGAAGCCAATCCGCTGCTGGCGCGCGACGGCGACACGATCGCGGAACCCGGCTCCGGCCAGCCCGACGACGAAGCGGGGGCGCCGTCGTCCGGCGACGCTGACGAGCCATCGCCGCTCGATCTTGCGGAGATAGCGGACGATCCCACCGCCCTGCTGAGCGACGATGCGGCGCAAAATCTTTGGGATAACGGCGACACGGCGACGGGCGCTGCCGCCGACTGGAGCGGCGGCGCCGACTGGAGCGGCGGCGCCGCGGCCGACGAGACCGGCATGGCTCGCCAGATCGCCGAACGGCCGTCGCTGCGCGAGCATTTGGCGCAGCAGATCGCGCTCGGCATCGCCGATCCGGTCGATCGCATCATCGCCTTGCAATTGGTCGATCTTCTCGACGAAGCCGGCTACTTGCGCGGCGACACCACGGCGCTCGCCGGTCAGCTTGGCATATCGGCAGCGCGCGTCGACGCGGTTCTTGCGCTGGTTCAGGGCTTCGAACCGCTGGGCGTCTTTGCGCGCACCCTCGCCGAATGCCTGGCGATCCAGCTCCGCGAAAAGAACCGTCTCGATCCCGCCATGCAAGCCGTGCTTGGCAATCTCAGCTTGCTGGCGCGCGGCGACAAGGCGAAGCTGATGAAAATCGCCGGCGTCGGCGCCGACGATCTCGACGACATCATCGCGGAAATTCGCAGCCTGGATCCGCGCCCGGCGCACGGCTTCGATGCGCCGACCCTGGCACCGCTGGTGCCCGACGTGATAATGCGCCCGGGCGCCGACGGAAGCTGGCATGTCGAACTCAATCCCGACACGCTGCCGCGTCTCATTGTCGACCGCCGCTACCATGCCACACTCTCGCGCGGCGGCGGCCCGCCGGAGACCCGGCGGTTCGTCGCCTCCCGCATGCAGGAGGCCAATTGGCTTGTCCGCACGCTGGATCAACGCGCCCGAACCATTCTCGCCGTGGCCGCCGCCATCGTCGAGCACCAAAGCAAGTTTTTCGCGCACGGCATCGCCCATTTGCGACCGCTTGTGCTGCGCGATATCGCGGCCACCATCGCGATGCACGAAAGCACCGTGAGCCGGGCCACGGCGCACAAGTACATCGCGACGCCGCGCGGACTGTTCGAGTTGCGCTATTTTTTCACCGCCGCGGTCGGCCCGGCGCATCGCGGCGAAGCGCGCTCGGCCGAATCGATCCGCCATCGCATCCGCGCCTTGGTTGCCGCCGAAAGCAAAATCCTGTCGGACGATGCGATCGCCGGCCTGCTCGGCAGCGAGGGCCTTCCGGTTGCCCGCCGCACGGTGACGAAATACCGCGAAGCCATGCAGATTCCGTCGTCCGTCGAACGGCGGCGGTGGCGCTCGCTCGGCCGGCGCTAGGTCGCCGAAGCCCCTTGGAAATTCTTTATCTTTATTTTACAATCGGATAGATAGAATTCCGGCAACTGAACCCGGTCGCTCAAGGTGCACCCAACGGCGTTCCCATCAACTTGACTTGGCGGCGCAATGGCCCATATGGTCCGCGCCCGTCAAGCCGCCCGCGCTCTCCGGTGGGATTTACGCCTCGCGGCGCCAAGACCAATCGACGAAAAAACAGCGAATGCGCATTACCATCACCGGTCGACACCTCGATGTCGGCGCCGCCCTGAGTCGCCATGTCGAGGACGAGCTGGCCCCTGCTGTCGGCAAATTCTTCGACCGGGCGATCGACGCCCACGTGACCTTCGGCAAACGGGCCGCCTTTTTTTCGGCCGATATCGCGGTTCACATCGGCCGCGGCATCGAAGCGCATGCGAGCGGCGAAAGCGACGATGCCTATCGCGCCTTCGCCGAAGCACTGGGCAACCTGGCCAAGCGGCTGCGCCGAAACAAAGCCCGGTTGCGCGACCACCGAAACGCGGAAGCACGCTCGGTCGAGAGCGAGCAGGCACAACATTTCATAATCGCCGGGCCGGCCGACGACGCGGCTTCGGACGCCGACACGGCGGCGGCGGAAGCCGGCTCGGACCACCTTGTTATTGCCGAAGTTCAGACCGAAATTCCGCGCCTGACCGTGGGGGAGGCCGTTATGCATCTGGATCTCGGCAAACAGCCCGCGCTGCTGTTTCGCAACGCCGGACATGGCGGAATGAACATGATCTATCGCCGCGCCGACGGCCATATCGGGTGGGTCGATCCAGGGGCGGCCAGCATGAAAAAATAGCGTCGACACCAACAACAGAGTTGCAGGCTCATGGAGATCAACGATCTTCTCAGCGCAGAGGCCGTCATCCCGAAGTTGCGGGCGACCGGCAAGAAACAGGCTTTGCAGGAACTTGCGCGCCGCGCGGCGGCGATTACGCATTTGTCCGAGCGGCACATATTCGACGTGTTGCTGGAGCGCGAGCGCTTGGGCACCACGGGCATCGGCGGCGGCATCGCGATTCCGCACGGCCGAATGCCCAAACTCGATCACATCTGCGGGCTGTTTGCCCGGCTCGAGGCACCGATCGATTTCGAGGCCATCGACGAGCAGCCCGTCGATTTGATCTTTCTGCTGCTGGCGCCGGAATCGGCGGGCGCCGATCACTTGAAGGCGCTGGCCCGCGTTTCGCGCCTGTTGCGCGACCGCGTCATCGTCGAAAAATTGCGCGGTTCGGACAGCCGCGACGCCTTGTACGCGCTGCTGACCGACAGTAACGGCGCCAGCAAAGCCGCCTGACGCCGGCACCCGCGCCCGGCGGCCGGGCGCGCGAACAAGGCTCAGGGTGGCGTTTCGCCAGCTTCGGGCGGGGACGGTTCGGCCGCGGCGGGCGCCTTGGCGACGCCGACCAGCGCCGGGCGCAGCAAGCGGTCGTGCAGCGTGTAGGCGTCCTGAAGAACCTGGACGACAGTGCCCGGCGCCGCCTCGGCGGTTTCGATTTCGAACATGGCTTGGTGCAAATTCGGATCGAATTTCTGGCCGGATGGGTCGCTTCGCTTGACGCCGTGGCGCTGCAGAATGGCGCCGATTTCGCGCTCGGTCATCTCGACGCCTTGGCGCAAGGTCTCGAAATGCTGGGCGCGCGCCGCCTCGTCGCCGGCGGTTTTCGCCGCCTCGATCGCGCGGCGCAGATTGTCGGCGGCGGTCAAAATATCGCGCGCAAGGCCGACGGCGCCGTATTTGCGCGCTTCCAGCGCTTCGTTGTCGGCGCGGCGGCGCTGGTTCTGCGCTTCGGCGACCTGCCGCGCGGCGGCATCCTTGAACGCGGCGAATTCCGCGCTTTTGGCGGCGAGCTCGCCCGCGAGTTCGGCGAACCGCGCCTGCAATTCCTCGACCGGCATGGCGTCGTTGGCCGCCGCGGGCGCGGCGGGGCTCGCGGCATTGTCCGGTCCGTTCGGTTCGTTCTGCATCATCCCTGGCCCAAAATGCGACTGACGACTTGCGCGGTGTAATCGACCATCGGCACGATCCGCGCGTAGTTCATGCGCTTCGGGCCGATGACGGCGATGGCGCCGATGACTTTCTCGTTCGTGCCCTTGAACGGCGACAGGACCATCGAGCAGCCCGTGTTGCGGAACAGCTCGTTCTCGGCGCCGACGAATATCTGCACCCCGTGCGCGTCATGGGCCAATTCGAGCATGCGCCGCATCGTTTCCTTGGTTTCGAGCGCGTCGAACAGGCGGCGGACCCGTTCCAAGTCTTCGACGGCGGTCACGTCTTCGAGCAGCTTGCCGGTGCCGCGGATGATGAGCGCGCCGGAATCGATCCGGTCGCGCTCGTCGCCCGCCCAGATGGCAAGGCCGCGCGCGACGAGGTCTTGGGCCGCGGCATCGATTTCGGCGCGATGGGCGGACATATCGGCTTCGATGGCGATGCGGGCCTCGTCGATCGTGCGGCCGATCATGCGGGCGGAAAGATAGTTTCCGGCCTCGATCAGCGTCGACGCGGACACGCCGATCGGCACATCGATCAGGCGGTTCTCGACGACGCCGTTCGCGAACACGATCACGACCAGCGCGCGGCCCGGCGCGAGATTGATGAATTCGATTTGTTTCAGCGGCGCCTCGCTCTTGGGGGCGGCGACGAGGCCGGCGTGGCGCGACAGCCCGGCCAGCGATTGGCTGACCATTTCCATTACCTGGCTCGGCGATTTTCCTTTCGACGCGCACGTGCTTTCGATCTCGGAACGCTCCTCGTCGGACAGGCGGCCGATCTCGAGCAGGCCGTCGACGAAAAGCCGCATGCCGCGGTCGGTCGGCAGCCGCCCGGCCGAGGCGTGCGGCGCGAACAGCAGGCCGGCCTCCTCCAGATCGGCCATCACGTTGCGGATGCTCGCCGGCGACAGGCCGATACCCTCAAGCCGCGAAATCGTGCGCGACCCGACGGGCTCGCCCTGCTCGATGTATTGCTCCACCAGGCGGCGCATGACTTCGCGCGTTCGCTTGCTGAGCGCGGCGATGGCCGGCTCGCGGAGCGGCGTGCTCATTTCGGACATGGCATTCGGGAATGGTTCAAGGTTTTCTATCGGTCATATGTAGGGACGGGCTTGCGATGCGTCAACGCGCCGGGAAGCCGGCCGAACCGCGATTGCGCCGCGCCTTCGCGGGCTGGACGGCGCCGGCCGCCTTCTTTATAGGCTCGCAGCGATCACCGCACACCCGTTGAGAGAGCCGCCCATGCGCCCGTCCGGCCGCGCTGCCGACCAGCTTCGCCCGATCGTGCTGGAACCGGGCTTCGCCCGCCATGCCGAGGGCTCGTGCTTCGCCAAATTCGGCGACACGCATGTTCTGTGCACGGCCTCGATCGGCGACCGCGTTCCGCCCTTCCTGCGCAACAGCGGTCAGGGCTGGGTGACCGCCGAATACGGCATGCTGCCGCGCTCGACCCATACGCGCACCGACCGCGAAGCGGCGCGCGGCAAGCAAAGCGGACGCACGCAGGAAATCCAGCGCCTGATCGGCCGCAGCTTGCGCGCGGTGACCGATCTCAAGGGCTTCGGCGAACGCCAGATCGTTGTCGATTGCGACGTGATCCAGGCCGACGGCGGAACGCGCACGGCGGCCATCACCGGCGCTTTCGTGGCGCTGCATTATGCCTTTCGCTCGCTCGTCAAGCAGGGCGAGATCGATCGCGTGCCGCTCACCGGCAAGGTCGCCGCGGTCTCGTGCGGGCTGGTGTCCGGCGCCGCCGTGCTCGACATCGACTATGCCGAGGACAGCACGGCCGAGGCCGACGCGAACTTCGTGCTCACCGACAGCGGCGGCATCGTCGAAATTCAGGGCACGGCGGAAAAATCGCCTTTTGCCGAGGCGCAGTTTCTCGAGCTGCTGCGCTTGGCGCGGCGCGGCGTGGAGCAGCTTTGCGCCGCGCAAAGCCGCGCCATCGGCGCTTGAATTCCGGACCATGGCGCGGCGCTTCGCCGGCGGCATGCTCGTTATCGCCACGCACAATCCCGGCAAGCTCGGCGAGATCGCCGAGCTGCTGGCGCCCTTTGGCGTGGCGACGGCGGGCGCCGGCGCGCTCGGCCTCGCCGAGCCCGAGGAGACCGGCGCGACCTTCCGCGAAAACGCCGCGCTCAAGGCCAAGGCGGCCGCCGGCGCCGCGCGGCTCCCGGCGCTCGCCGACGATTCGGGACTGACGGTCGAAGCGCTGGGCGGCGAGCCCGGCATCCACTCGGCGCGCTGGGCCGGCCCCGACAAGGACTTCGCCCACGCCATGCAAGAAGTGGAAACGGCCCTGGCCGGCAAGCGCGACCGGCGCGCCGCCTTCGTGTGCGCGCTGGCGCTGGCCTGGCCCGACGGTCATTGCGAAACATTCGAGGGCCGCGTCGCCGGGCTGCTGGCGTGGCCGCCGCGCGGCGCGCGCGGCTTCGGCTACGATCCGATGTTCCAGCCCGAGGGATATGCGCAAACCTTCGGCGAAATGGAGCCGGCGGCCAAGCACGCGATCAGCCATCGCGCCCGCGCTTTTGCGCAATTGATCGCCGCCTGCTTCCGGGACTGAGCCATGGCCGCGCCCGATCCCTGCCAACCCGGTTTCGCCATTTACGTGCATTGGCCATTCTGTATATCGAAGTGCCCGTATTGCGATTTCAATTCGCATGTCCGCGACGCCATCGACACGGCGCGCTGGCAACGCGCCTATCTGACGGAAATCGACCGCGCCGCGGCGGAAACGCCGGGGCGCGCCGTATCGTCGATTTTTTTCGGCGGCGGCACGCCGTCGCTGATGCCGCCCGAAACCGCCGCCGCAATCCTGGACCGCATCGCCGCGCGCTGGCCGCTCGCGGCCGACATCGAAATCACGCTCGAAGCCAATCCCGGCGCCAGCGACGCCGCGCGCTTTCGCGGCTTCCGCGACGCCGGCGTCAACCGGCTGTCGATCGGCGTGCAGGCCTTGGACGATGCGGCGCTGCGCTTTCTCGGCCGGCGCCATGGGGCGGACGAAGCGCTTGCCGCCGTCGAGCGCGCCGCCGCGATTTTCCCGCGCTATTCGTTCGATTTGATCTATGCCCGGCCGGGCCAGAGCGTTGCCGCGTGGCGCGCGGAACTCGATCGCGCACTGGGCTTTGCCGGCGATCATCTCTCGGTCTATCAGCTCACCATCGAGCCCGGGACGGCGTTCCACTCCGCCCATCGGCGCGGCGAGTTCACGATGCCGGACGACGACACCGCCGCCGATCTTTACGAGGCGACGCAGCAGATCCTCGGCGCGGCGGGGCTCGACGCCTACGAAATTTCGAACCACGCCCGGGCCGGCGGCGAGAGCCGGCACAATCTCGTCTATTGGCGCTACGGCGACTATGCGGGCATCGGACCCGGCGCGCACGGCCGCCTCACGATCAGCGGCGAGAAACATGCGACGACCCAGCACCGCGCGCCCGAAAAATGGCTCGCCGCGATCGAAACAAGGGCGTCGGGCGAAGCCGAGCGGCAGACGCTCGACCGCGCGACGCGCGGCCGGGAAATGCTGCTGATGGGCCTGCGCCTGGCCGAAGGCGTCGATCGCGCGCGGTTCGCGGCGGAAGCCGGCCTGCCGCTCGAAATCTTCGTCTCGCATGCGGCGCGCGAGCGGCTCGGCGAAGCCGGCTTGATCGAGGAAACGCCCGCGGCGTTTCGCGCGAGCGCCGCCGGCCGGCAGCGCCTCAACGCCGTTCTGGCGGCGCTGCTCGCTTAATTCGTGCCAGGCGTGGCGAAGCTCTTGGGCGGCTCGGCGATGACCTTGAACTCGTCTTTCTGGATTTCGATGATCGCAAGGCCGCGTTCGGAGAGCCCGTCCGGCGTGAAGCGGAACGCGCCAACCGTGCCATTGAATCCTTGCGGACTGGTGATCGCGCTGGCGCTGTAGTCGATGCCGGTGGAATTTTTCGCGATCGTCGCGGCCATCGTCACTGCGTCATGGGCGAGCACCGCGATGCGCTGCGGATCCTGGCCGCTCGCGGCGCGATATTTGGCGGCGAACTTGTCCCACAGTTCGGGATGCGACGCGGCGAACCAGCCGCCTTTCAGCATCGTCTCGCGCTGCAACGCCTTGTCGTCCCAGCGCCCGGTGCCGAGGTACCGGATTTTGTCGGGATCGACATCGTAATAGGCGAGAAGGCTCGCCACCATGCGCAGCTTGGTGCCGCCTTCGGGGATCAGCACCGCGTCGAAATCGAGCGCCGCCGAGCGGCCGACGCGGCCCTTGCGGTCGACGCCGGTGGCGCCGCTGAAGGCCTTGATGTCGTCGGTCACTTCCATCGAATCGGGCTTGTAATAGCCGACCCGCGTCACCGTGGCACCGTGCTTCGGCGCAATGTCGCGCGCGAGCTGCGCCATCTGCTTGCCGAAATCGTTGTCGGGCGCGACGACGCCGATGCGCTTGCGCCCATCCTTTGCGGCGTGGCCGATAATATTGTCGATCTGTTGGCGCGGCAGATAGCTCAACAGAAAAACATTGCCGCCGGCCACCGAAGTGTCGTTGGAAAAGGCGATGACATTCAGCTTGGCCGATGCGGCGCGATCTTTGATCGCTTTGACTTCCGCCGCGAACACCGGTCCAAGCAGCAATTTCACGTCGGCGGCAATTGCCTTGTTGGCGGCGTCCGCGGCGCCCTCGGGCGTACCCTGCGTGTCGAAGGTGACGATCTGCATGTTCTTGGCGCCCGCTTCGAGCACCGCCATTTCCGCCGCGCGCTGCAAAGCCTTTCCGACATTGGCGCGCTCGCCCGTCAACGGCAGAAGCAGACCGATCTTCACCTCCGAGCCCGGCGCGGCTCCTTTCGTTTCAACCGACGGTGTGCGCGGCGGATCGCCGGCAGCGCGCGGCCCATCGCGATAACTGCAGCCTGCGAGGCTCAGCGCGAGCAGCGCCGCCGCCGATCCAACAACAACTTGCCGCCGGACGCGGTTACAGGCGTAGAATGATGTCACCGGGAGCCTCCAATGATCGCGCTGTATTATGACGAATTGGCGTAAAAAAAAGACTAGCGGCGCCGCATGGCAAAGTAAATCTGCCCTGCCCGACGACGCGTCGTCGTCGATCGACGAAGCGGCACCGGCAAACGCTTTGGCCCCCGGCTTGTACTTGGTGGCAACGCCGATCGGCAATCTCGGCGACATCACTTTGCGCGCGCTCGACACCCTCGCCGCCGCCGACCTTGTCGTTTGCGAGGACACGCGCGTGACGCAAAAGCTCATGGCGCACTACGGTATACGAACCAAGTTGTTCGTTTACCACGATCACAATGCCGAGCGCGCGCGGCCCGAATTGCTCGACCGGCTCGCGCGCGGCGAACGCATCGCCCTGGTCAGCGACGCCGGAACGCCGCTGATTTCCGATCCCGGCTTCAAGCTGGTGCGCGAGGCGTTGGCGCGCGATATCGCGGTCACGACCGTGCCCGGTCCCTGCGCGCTGGTGAGCGGATTGCAACTATCGGGTCTGCCGACCGACCGGTTTTTCTTCGCCGGTTTTCTGCCGGCGAAGTCGGTGGCGCGGCAGGCCGCCCTTGCCGCGCTGCGCGGCGTCGATGGCACGCTCGTGTTCTACGAAACCGCGCCTCGCCTCGCCGACTCGCTTGCCGACATGGCGTCGGCGCTCGGCGCGCGCGCCGCCGCCGTCGCGCGCGAGATTACCAAGCGCTTCGAGGAAACGCGCCGCGCGCCGTTGGCCGAACTCGCCGCGCACTATGCCGAGGCCGGGGCGCCCAAGGGCGAGATCGTCGTCGTCATCGAAGCGCCGCCCGCCGAGGCTGCCGCCAGCGCCGCCGATATCGAGGCGCTGCTCGTTCAGGCGCTGGCCACCATGTCGCCGCGCGACGCCGCGGCGTCGGTGGCGGCGGCGACCGGCGCGGCCAAGCGCGAAATCTACCGCCGCGCCATCGCGCTCAAGGCCGAGCGCGCCGATGGCTGAGCTGACCGCCCGCAAGCGCGGCGCGCAGCGCTTCGGCCGGCGCTCCGAGCGGTTGGCTGCCTGGTTCCTGAGGTTCAAAGGCTATCGCATTGTCGGCACGAACATCCGCCTGCCGGGCGGCGAACTCGATCTGGTGGCCCGGCGCGGCCGGGTTCTCGTCTTCGTCGAGATCAAGGCGCGCGCCGACGACGCGGTGCTGGCCGAAGCGATCGCGCCGCGCCAGTGGCAGCGCATTGCCGCGGCGGCGGAACAATTCGTCGCGCGGCGGCCGGGCTATGCCGGGCTCGACCGACGTTTCGACGCGCTTTTTCTCGTGCCCCGCCGGTGGCCGCGGCACATGGCCGATGCGTGGCGGCCGTCATGACGATGGCCGAGAGCATTGCGGGATGGACGAGCCGGACCGCCATCGAGGCTTGGCTCGGCGAGCAAGCAAGAAGGCCCGACGACGCGCTCGATCTGGCGGCAATGGCCTTGGCGCTCGGCGCGCTTGATCGAATGCCCCAGCGCCTCATCGATCACGCGCGCCACCTCGATGCGCTCGCCGCCGCGCCGGCGCGGCTCGCGCCCGGCCCCGACGCGCCGCTGCCGGAACGCGCCGCCGCGCTGAACCGCGCTCTGTTCGAGGATTTCGGCTACGACGGCGACCGCCCCACCTATGACGATCTCGACAACGCCAATCTTTCCCGCGTCATCGAGCGGCGCCGCGGCCTGCCGATCGCGATTTCGATTCTATATTTACACGCTGCGCGATCTTGCGGCTGGCCGGCCGACGGCGTGAATTTTCCCGGCCACTTCCTGGTTCGCTTGAACGACGGCGCGGCAAGCATGATCGTCGATCCCTTCGAGCGCGGCGCCGAACGCGGCACGCCGGCGCTGCGGCGCCTCCTCAAGTCCATGCTCGGCGACGACGCCGAATTGGCGGCGGGGCATTTCGCCCGCGCCTCCAATCGCGCCATTCTGCTGCGGCTCGAGAACAACATCAAATCCCGGCGCCTGAAAGAGCGCGATCGCGAAGGCGCGCTCGGCGCGGCCGAACGCATGATTCTGGTGGCGCCGGACGATCCTGGCTTGTGGCACGACGCGGCCCTGCTCAATGCCGAAATCGGCCGCCTGCAGCGCGCGATGGCGTGTCTCGAAACCGTCACGCGCCTCGACCGCGACGGCGGCTTGCGGGCGCAGGTCGCGGCGCTCATGCACCGGCTGCGCGCCAAGCTCAACTAGGGCGGCGCGCCTCGGCAAGAGCCCGCACCCGCACCAGTTGTTTGCCGAAGTTTTCGCTGCGGAACAGGCGCAGCAGCGCCTTTGGCGCCTGCTCCAGTCCTTCGGCGATATCTTCGCGATATTTCAATTGGCCGGATTTGAGCCAGCCGGCCATCGCGGCAAGCCCCTCGGGAAACCGCTTGAAGTAATCGGAGACGATGAAGCCCTCGGCCCGCGCCCGGTTGACCAGCAGATGGCGCGTCAAGCGCGGCCCCAGCTCGGGCCGTTCGAGATTGTATTCGGCGATCATGCCGCACACCGCGATGCGCGCTTTCATGTTGATCGAGGGGTGCACCGCGTCGGAGATCCAGCTGCCGACATTGTCGAAATAGACGTCAACTCCGGCCGGGCAGGCCTCGCGTAGCGCGTGGATGAGCTTGCCGGTGTCGCGCTCGAAGGCGCGGTAGTCGAGGCAGGCGTCGTAGCCGAGTTCCTTCACGCAATAATCGGCTTTCGCCTTGCCGCCGGCGATGCCGACGACGCGCGCGGCGCCCTTGATCTTGGCGATCTGGCCGACCAGCGCGCCGACCGCGCCCGAGGCCGCCGATACGACGACGGCCTCGCCGGCCTTGAGCTGGCCGACATCGAGCAGGCCGAAATAGGCCGTCATGCCGGGCATGCCCAAAACGCCGAGCGCGGTCGAGATCGGCGCCAACGCCGGATCGATCTTGCGCAAGCCCTTGCCGTTGCTGACGGCGAAGTCCTGCCAGCCGAGCCGAGCCTCGACGATGTCGCCCGGATTGAATTCCGGGTTGCGCGATTCGATCACTTCGCCGACGCCGCCGCCCTCCATCACCGCGCCGACTTGCACCGGCGGCACATAGCTTTTGCCCTCACGCATGCGGCCGCGCATGTAGGGATCGAGCGAGAGCCAGATATTGTGAATCAGGATTTCGCCGTCCTTGGGCGACGGCGCCGGCGTTTCGACCAGCTTGAACGCGCGCTCATCGAATTCGCCCGCTGGCCGCGCCGCGAGCAGCCATTGCCTGTTCATCCGTGCCGCCATGACCGACCTCGATGTTAGGAATTCCGGGAACGATGCGCGGCGACCTGATCCTTCAGCGCCTGGCGCAAGACGGAGATTTCGCTGCCGGCCACGATCATACTATAGCCGCGGCCGAACATCTGCTCGGCCGATTGGCCGGAATGTGGCACCGAGGCGAGCGGGCGGCCGGCGTTGACGATCAGGCGCTCGGCGCGGCGCAGCAGCGCGCGCCCGGCGCTCGAAGGCTTCAGCGGGTTTTCGCCCGCGTTGGCCAGCAGATCGTTGGGCCCGATGAGCAGCGCATCGACACCGGGCACGGCGGCGATTTCCGGGATCGCCTCGACGGCGCGCGGCGTTTCGATCTGCGGCATGACGAAGACCTGCTTGTTCACGCTCCGCCAATAGTCGGCCAAATTCGCGCCGAAACCGGTGGCGCGGGTGGCGCCCAAGGCGACGCCGCGCGTGCCGGCCGGCGGGTAACGGCACGCGGCCACGGCGGCGCGCGCCTGCTCGACCGTTTCGACCATCGGGATCATGATGCCTTCGATGCCGATATCGAGCGCGCGCTTGATATAAACCGGATCGTTCCATGGCACGCGCATCAGCGCCGCCGGCGCCTTGGCGCCGCCGCCCGCGCGCAAAGCTTGAAGCTGGCCGATCGCGCCCATGAAATCGCCCGGCCCATGCTCGTGGTCGATCAAGACGAAATCGTGGCCCATGCCGCCGACCATTTCGGCGAGATAGGCATTGTTGGCGGAAAGCCACAAGCCAAGGCATTTCTTGCCGGCGGCGAGGCGTGCCTTGAGCGAGTTCTTACGGATCATGCTTGTTCCCGATATAATGGGCCGGCCCCGAGAATAGGCGCGGCGCCGCCCGCTTGTCAGGGATTATCTCGCCGCGCCGGCACTTTTGACTCGCACGGAGCTTCGTTGGATGTTGTTGCGGCCCTGACAACCCGAGAGGGAACGAACCATGACGAATGCGCGCCACGACGCCGACGCGGCGGCCGAGTGGGACGATCCGGAGGCGATTTCGCTGAGCGATGAAGCGAATCCGCATATCGCCGCGGTCATCAGCCGGCGCGCCTTGCTTGGCGGCTTCGGCGCCGGGGCGCTGGCGGCCGCGCTGCCGCCGGCGCGCGACGCGGCGGCGCAGGGCGGATCGACCCTCGGATTCGCCTCCCTGCCCATGGTGCTCGACGAACGGCACCGCGTCGCCGCCGGCTATCGCGCCGACATCGTGATTCGCTGGGGCGAACCGGTGGAAAAGGGCGCGCCGCCGTTCGATATCGCCAATCAACGCGCCGCGGCCCAGGCCAAGCAATTCGGCTACAACAACGACTTTCTGGCGTTTTTCCCGCTGCCGCGCGGTTCGGCTTCGTCCGAACATGGCTTGCTCTGGGTCAACCACGAATACACCAACGCAGAGCTCATGCGGCCGGGCCTGCCGCAGCCCCCCGATAGCATGGCGGCGAACGCACAAACCGCGACGAAAGAATGGACCGAGATCGAGATCGCGGCGCATGGCGGCGCGATCGTCGAAATCCGCAAGGACGCCGGCGTTTGGAAGACCGTGGCCGACAGCGCCTATGGCCGGCGCATCACGGCCGATACGCCGATGCGCATCGCCGGCCCGGCCGCCGGGCACGAGCGCCTCAAGACCAAGGCGGACCCGACCGGGAGGCTCGTTCGCGGCACGCTCAACAATTGCGCCGGCGGCAAGACGCCCTGGGGCACCGCGTTGACCGGCGAGGAGAACGTGAACGCCTATTTCGCCGGCGATATCGCCAAGTCGGGCGAGCAGCGCAATCATCGGCGCTTCGGCGTGCCCGGCAAGGATCGCGCGCTCTATGCCTGGCACCGTTTCCACGAGCGTTTCGACATCGATCGCGAGCCCAACGAGATCAATCGCTTCGGCTGGGTCGTCGAGATCGATCCCCATGATCCGGGCGCGATGCCGGTCAAGCGCACGGCGCTCGGCCGCATGAAACACGAGGGCGCCACTTGCGTGATCGGCCGCGACGGCCGAATCGTCGTTTACACCGCCGACGATCAAGCCGGCGAGTACGTATACAAATTCGTCTCGCGCGGACGTTTCGAGTTCGCGAATCGAGCGGCGAACCGCGACTTGCTCGATGACGGCGTGCTGCATGCCGCGCGCTTCAACGACGACGGCACGCTCGATTGGCTGCCGCTTGTCCATGGCGAAGGCAAGCTCACCGCGGAGAACGGATTTGCCGGCCAGGCCGATGTGCTGATCGAAGCGCGCCGCGCCGCCGATCTCGTCGGCGCCACGCGCATGGACCGGCCGGAGGACATCGAGGCCAGTCCGGTCACGGGTAAGGTCTATGTCGTGCTGACGAATCATTTGACGCGCGGCGAAAGCGTGCCGGTCGACAGGGCGAACCCGCGCGCCAAGAACACCCACGGCCATATCATCGAGATCGTTCCGCCGGGGGGCGGCGGCGGCAACGCCGATCACGCGGCGGCCAAGGCGCGCTGGGACATATTTCTCCTCGCCGGCAATCCCGCCGATACCGCGCATGGCGCGCGCTATCATGCCGATCAAGCGGCGAGCGGCATCTGGCTCGCCTGCCCCGACAATGTCGCCTTCGATCCCAAGGGCCGGCTCTATATCGCGACCGACCAAGGCTCGGCCCAACGCCGCACCAAGTTGCCCGACGGCGTGTTCGTCACCGATGCCGAGGGTCCGGGCCGCGGGCTTACGCGTCTGCTCTATTCGGCGCCGATCGGCGCCGAAGTGTGCGGCCCCGAATTCACGCCCGACGGCAAGACGCTGTTCGTCGCCATCCAGCACCCCGGCGAAGGCACGCTGTTCGAAAATCCGAGCACGCGCTGGCCCGATTTCAAGCCCGGCATGCCGCCGCGGCCTTCCGTTGTCGCGATCACGAAGCGACGCTGGCGGCCCGATCGGCGGCTGATTTCCGGCGACGCGGCCAGAATTCGGCTAGATTGGGGGCGTGACGACAGACACGCCCCCCGCGGCGCCAGTGCTGCTGTTCGACGGCATGTGCCGCCTGTGCAGCGGCACGGCGCTGTTCGTGCTCCGGCACGACCGGGCCAAACGCATCAAGCTCGCCGGCGTGCAATCGGCGCCCGGACAGGCTCTGCTGCGGCAGTTGGGCCTGCCAACCGACCGGTGGGAGACATTCGTTTTCATTGCCGATGGCCGCGCCTATCAGCGCTCGGACGCGGCTTTCGCGCTTGTTCGCCATTTCGGCCCGGGCTGGCGCATCCTGGGCCTATTCCGCATCGTGCCGCGCCCGCTGCGCGATTGGCTCTACGACCGCATCGCGCGCAACCGCTATCGCCTGTTCGGCCGGCGCGCGGCCTGCCTGATGCCGACGCCGGAGATCGCCGACCGCTTCCTCTGACGGCCGGCTGCCCAGGCGCCAGCCTTGCTTCGACGCGGCGGATGATTTAGCCACTGCGCGTGGTCCGCGACGCGATGGACCGAAGGTCACGCGGCATGGCTTTTGCGCTCGACGCTTTTTTCGATTCCGAACTGGCCGAGCATCAAGCGGTGGCGGCGGCGGTGCAAGCCGCGCTGCGCGAGCCGTTCAAACATCTGGTCGGCATTTGCGCGTCGTCATTGCGGAACGGCGGCAAGCTGCTGCTGTTCGGCAATGGCGGCAGCGCGGGCGACGCACAGCACCTCGCGACCGAGCTCACCGTCCGTTACAAGAGCGATCGCGCGCCGATCGCCGCCATCGCTCTCACCACCGACACATCGGCCCTGACCGCGATCGGCAACGATCTCGGCTTCGAGCAGATTTTCGCCCGGCAGATGGCGGCGCTGGGCAAGGCCGGCAACGTCGCCATCGGCATCAGCACCTCGGGCCGGAGCCCCAACGTGCTGCGCGGGCTCGAAACCGCGCGCGCCATGGGCCTGGCGGCAACCGGCCTCGGCGGCGGCGATGGCGGAGGGATGAAAAATCTCGCCGATCCGCTCTTGATCGTGCCCTCGCGCACGACGGCGCGCATCCAGGAAATGCACATCTTGCTGGGCCAGATGCTGTGCGGCGCGCTCGAAATCGAACTCGGGCTCGTTGCGGGCTAAGCGATGGCGGAGCGCGACGATCTGATTGCCGCCCTCGACCGCTTTGCCGGCGCCGCCGTTCTCGTCGTCGGCGACATCATGCTCGATCGCTTCGTTTATGGCGAGGTCGAGCGCGTTTCGGCCGAGGCGCCGGTGCCGGTTCTCGCCGTCACGCGCGAAACCGAAATGCTCGGCGGCGCCGGAAATGTGGCGCGCAATCTCGCCGAGCTTGGCGCGCGCGCCGTTTGCATCGGCATCGCGGGCGACGACGCTGACGCCGCCAAGGTCGAGGTGCTGCTGCGCGGCTGCGCCGCCGGATCGACGCTGCTGCGCGACCCGACCCGGCCGACGACGCGCAAGACGCGGTTCATCGCCGGCGTGCAACAAATGATCCGCGCCGACCGCGAGCGCGTTCACGCCGCAAGCGGCGCCATTGAGCGGCAATTGATCGCCGCCATCGGCGCCGCCGAGCCGGGCGCAATTGTGTTGTCCGATTACGGCAAAGGCGTGCTGACGGGCGCGGTCATCGCTGCCGCGTTTGCGCTGGCCAAGCGGCGGACGATTCCCGTGCTGGCCGATCCGCGGGGGCGCGACTACACGCGCTATCGCGGCGCAACCCTGGTGACGCCGAACCGCAAGGAATTGCACGAAGCCTCGGGCTTGCCGACGGCGGCGGATGCCGAAGTCGAGGCGGCGGCCCGCCATATCCAGAAAACCTGCGGCATTGCCGCCGTGCTCGGCACGCGCGGGCCGCAAGGCATGACGCTCATCGACGCCGCAGGCGGCGCGCATCATATCGCCGCCGAGGCGCGCGAAGTGTTCGACGTTTCCGGCGCCGGCGACACGGTGATCGCAACGGTTGCGGCCGGCCTCGCCGCGGGCTTGCCGCTGCTCGCGGCCGTCAAGATCGCCAATTGCGCCGCCGGCATCGTCGTCGGCAGGGCCGGCACGGCGGTTGCGAGCCCCGCCGAGATTGCCAGCGCCTTGCAGCGGCAGGCCAACAGCGCGCCCGATAGCAAGATTGCCGATCGCGGCCGCACCATCGACCAAGCCGAGACTTGGCGGCGGCGCGGGCTGTGCATTGGATTCACCAACGGATGCTTCGAGTTGCTGCATCCCGGGCACCTGCATTTGCTCGGCCAAGCGCGCCAGGCCTGCGATCGCCTCGTCGTCGGCCTCAACAGCGACGCCTCGGTGCGCCGGCTCAAGGGCGAAAGCCGGCCGGTGCGCGACGCAGCGGCGCGTGCCGCCGTGCTCGCGGCGCTGAGCGATGTCGATCTGGTGACGATCTTCGACGAGGACACGCCGGCGGCGCTGATCGAGGCGCTGCGGCCCGACGTGCTCGTCAAGGGCGCGGACTACGCGCTCGACAAGGTCGTCGGCGCCGAATTCGTGCAATCCTATGGCGGCCGCGTAATGCTCGCCGATCTGCTCCCGGGTCACAGCACAACGGCGACGGTGGCAAAGCTCCGCTCCTAGTCGTCGCGCCAGCCGGTCGAATTCGCCCCGAAGCCGGTCAATTGACCGAGCCGCGACGCGGCGATCAGGCCGAAGCGCAGGGTTTGCGCGCGGCGGCGGGTGCCGTTCATCGGCCGCTCCGGCGCCGCCCGGATGATCGCGGCATCGTGCTCGTCGGCCACCATCAGCCCATGCTCGGCCGGCAGGATTTCTTGCGGGAACCCGGGCGGCACGGCGAAATAGTAGGAGTCGCAACACGCCAGGTACTCGGGCCATTTCGCGTCGGCGCGAAAATCCGCAACGCTGCTCTTGATTTCGACGATGACGAACTTGCCGGCCCGGTCGAGACCGGCAATGTCGGCGCGCCGGCCATCGCCGACGCGGAATTCGAGCAGCGCGCCGTAGCCGAGTTCGCCGAGTTTGCGGCACACGCCACGCGCGACCCGCAGCGCCGCCGGCGCAAGGTCATCCTGAAATCCAAGCGGAAGATTTGCATCCATGATCGCACCCCTCGTCGTGGCGCCGTCCCCGGCCGCCAATGCGGATTGGGCAGTATACAGAAGGCGAACGCAAGGGGAACGAGTGTCACGCCCTTTGCGCACAAATATCCTGGGAATCGCCAAAACCGCTTCCTATTTCTTCAAGAGAAGAGAAACGGTGTTTCATGCGCCGCCGCTTAGCGACGATTGACCACCGCGCGCAAGACCGCGCGCTGCACCGCGAATCGCTCGTCAACGAAATCGCGAACGCGACGGTGCACGGCATCGGCGTCGGCTTGGCGATTACCGCGCTGGTCCTCGGCGTCGTCTATGCCGCGTTTACCGAAAGCGCCCGCGCCATTGTCGGGACGTCGATCTACGGCGCGACGCTTATATTCTGCTTTTTGGTGTCGACGCTCTATCACAGCATTCCGCGGCAACAGACCAAGCGCGTGCTGCTTGCCTTCGACCACTGCGCGATTTTTCTGCTGATCGCCGGCACTTATACGCCGATCACGCTCGTGATCCTGCACGGCTGGAAGGCCTGGCTGCTGTTCGGCCTGGTATGGGGCATGGCGCTGATCGGCGTTGCCCTGCGGCTTTTTTGGCTGCGCTACATCCACCCGGTTTTCATCTTGATCTACCTGGCGATGGGTTGGATCGGCGTCGCTTTCGGCAAGCCGTTGGCCGCCGGCTTGGGCTGGGAGGGCCTTACCTTGATCTTGATCGGCGGCCTATGTTTCACCGGCGGGCTGATCTTCTACGCGTGGCGCCGCTTGCCGTTCAATCACGCGCTCTGGCATCTCGCCGTGCTGGCCGGCGCGATCTTTCATTTCTTCGCGGTGTACGACCACGTCCTGCCGCGCGCGGGCTGAGCCCTGGCCTAGCGGCCCTTTGCCATCAACCAAATGCAGATACCGGCGATCGCGAGGCCGATGCCGACGGCAATGCTGATCTTGACCCAGCTATAGGGCCGCTCGCCTTCGACTTCGCCGGTTTGGCCGTTGATGAGAAATTGGTAGGACTTGCCGCCATAGCGGTAGGCGGCGAGCCACACCGGCAGCAGGATGTGCTTGAACGTCAAGCCTTGCCAGTCGGTGCTGACATTGTGCACGCGCTGCTCGTCGCCGCCGATATCGCGCCGCACATCGTCATGGATCGCGCTTTTCATGCGGCCCTGGGCTTCGACGAATCCGGTCTTGAGATCGACCTGATAGATTTCGCTGCGGAATCCGGCGAGATATTCGTTGCGATAGGGCTGCAGCGAGGCGAGCCGCCAGGTATCGAGCTGATCGGCGTATTTCTTGGGCAGCGACTTGCTGGCAACCACCAGCACGTCGTCGAAGAAACGCTCGACGCTGCCGCGGACGCCGGTCCATCGAATTTCTCGCCGCCGGCGGGTTTCGGTGACTTGATTGCCGTCCTTGTCGCGGGTCGTGTATTGCTCGTCGACATAATAGGCGTCGCCGCGCTCGCCCTCGTAATCCGAATAGGTATCGGCGTCGTAAGTCCAATAGGGCACGTACATGCCGACGAGCTTGCCTTCGGTTTGCGCGTATTTGACGAGGTTGCTGGGCGCGAACCATAGGTTGCCGAGCCACTTCTTCAGCGCTTCCTGGCCTTGCTTCTGATCGAGTTCGAAGGGCACGAGCGCCGCGGGCTGGATCGTGCGGACCGAATGGGTTTCGGCGACGACCGGGCTGCCGCAGAACGGGCACGATGCGGCGTGGATATTGGCGTCGAAGGTAAACTCCGCGGCGCAGGCGTCGCATTTGGCGACGCGCTTTTCCTCGGTCGGCTGCGTTTCCTCGAGCCGGCGCAGGCCTTCATCGAGATCCTGCTCCTCGATTTTGGCCCACGGCCGCTTCGGTATCGGATTTTCATGCCCGCAATGGTCGCACTTAACGGCGTCCGAGCCGGGCTTGAAGCGCAACTTGGCGCCGCAGGATTTACACGGGAATTGATTGACCGTCTCGGCCACGGCTTCGCTCATGGCCGGCAACTACCTCGGCGGCGGCGGGGGCGGTACGTTGGCGAACACGGCGGCAAGTTCGCCCACCTGGCCCGCCGGCGTCCAATTCGCCATGCCTTGCGACCAAACCAGCGTGTCGCGCGATAGCTGGCCCTGCGTCGCGCGCTGGGCCAGCGCCGCGAGATCGAACGGCCCTTGTTGCTGGCCGTTGACTGCCACGAAAAAACTCTTGGCGCTTGGCAGCGGCGGCGGTGCGGCAGCCGGCGCGGCGCCGCCCGGCTGGTTGAGCATATTGCCCATCTGCTGGGCCATGGCGAGGCCCATGCCCAGACCGACTCCGGCGCCCGCCGTGCCGCCGGGATTGGCCGCCGCGGCCTGGATCGCATCCGCGGCCTGGAACTGCGCGTAGCGGTTGAGATCGCCGATCACGCCCATGCTCGTGCGCTTGTCCATCGCCGCCTCGACCTCGGGCGGCAGCGAAATATTCTCGACCAGCAAGCGCGTGAGCTCGATGCCGTATTTCAGGAAGTCGGGCGCGATCTTGCCGGTGATGAATTCGCCGAGCTGATCGTAGTTGCCCGCCAGATCGAGGACCGGAATGCCCGAACTGCCGAGCACATTGGTGAAGCGCGAGACGATGAGATTGCGGAGCTGCTCGGTGACTTCGTCGGTGGTGAAATGATGATCGGTGCCGACGATTTCCTTGAGCAGGGCGACCGCGTCCTTCACGCGCATCTCGTAGGTGCCGAAGGCGCGCAGGCGCACCGCGCCGAATTCCTTGTCGCGCATCATGATCGGGTTCTTGGTGCCCCATTTGAGGTCGGTGAACCGCTTGGTGCTGACGAAATAGACCTCGGCCTTGAACGGGCTGTTGAAGCCGTGCTTCCAGGCCTGCAACGTCGACAGGATCGGGACGTTGGCGGTTTCCAGCACGTAACGGCCGGGCTGGAAAACGTCGGCGATCTGGCCCTCGTTGACGAACACCGCCATCTGGCTTTCGCGCACGGTCAGTTGCGCGCCGAATTTGATTTCGTTGCCCTGGCGTTCGAAGCGGTAGACCATCGTGTCGTTGGACGAATCGGTCCATTCGATCACGTCGATGAATTGGCCGGTAATCTTGTCCCATATGCCCATGGCTTACTCCTCGTTCGGTCGAGCCGCCCGATTATGCGGCAATATCCGTGAAATAGTCATTACGAGCGCGGCCGCGCCGGCGTTCCGCTAGGCGGGCTTCGCCGGCGGCGCCGAACCGGGCGGTAGGGCCGCTTGGGCGCGCGCCGAGGCCTGGGTCAACGCTTGCTTGAGCTGCGATTCGAGGCCGACAAGTTCCTTCTCCGCCTCGACGCGCTTCTTCTTGCCCTCGTCGGCGATCTGCAGGCTTTCCTCGATCGTGGCGATGAGCTGGGTGTGGGCGTATTTGACGGTTTCGATATCGACGATGCCGCGCTCGACCTGCTTGCGCACCTCGGCGTTGGACGAGCGCAGATTGTCGGCGTTGCGCTTCAACAATTCGTTGGTCAGGTCGGTCGCTTCCTTGATCGTCTTGGCGGCCTCGCCGGAGCGGTAGATCGTCACCGCTTGCGCGAGCTGCTGCTTCCACAGCGGAATCGTGTTCGCCATGGTCGAATTGATCTTGGTCACCAGGCTCTTGTCGTTTTCCTGGACCAGGCGAATGCTGGGCAGGCTCTGCATCGCCACCTGCCGGGTCAATTTGAGATCGTGGGTGCGGCGCTCGAGATCGTCGCGCATCTGGCGCAGGTCGCGCAGCGCCTGCGCCTTGAGCATGTCGCTCGACGCGCCGGCCTCTTTCGCGAGCGCCGGAATGATATCCTGGTCGAGCTGACGCAGCTTTTCGTCGCCGGCGGCGATGTAATCGGCGAGCGTGTGGTAGTAGGCGAGATTCGCCTCGTACAGCTTGTCGAGCTTGAAAATATCCTCGAGCATCTTGTTCTTGTGCTGATCGAGCTTGTTCGAGATCGAATCGATCTGCTTGCGCACGTCTTCGTATTGCTGCACGAATTTGGCGATCGGATTTCCCGCGCCGAGAATGCGGCCCAAGAAGCCCGGCTTGTTGTTGGGGTCGAGCTCATCCACCTTGAAGCCGCGCAGCCTCGATAGCATGTCGCTCAACGCGGCGCCGGCCGGGCCGGTATCCTTGTTGCGCACGCCTTCGAGCATCGTCTCCGACACCGAGGTCAATTGCTCCTGCGCCTTGGTGCCGAAAAAGATGATCGAGTTGCTGTCCTTGATGTCGATCTCGGCCAAGACCGCGCCGATCCGCGCCTTGGCCTCGGCATCGGCATCCTTGTACGCAACCAGCGGCTGATTGACGGGCAGCGGCGGCGTCGCCGGCAGGGCGGGCGCCGCGGTGGCGGTCTGGGTTTGGGTTTCGGATGCGGCCATGGTCGGTTCGTCCTTTATGCCGGAGGGGCCAATTTTCTTCGCTCACAGGCCTTCGCGCGTCAGACGGGTCTTGAGAACCTCGATCTGAGCGTCCAGGTCGAGCGTGTCGTTTTCGAGCAATTTCTGGCGCTGCTCGTCGAAGGTTTTCTGCATGTCGTCGAGCAAGCCGCGAAACCGCGATTCCAGGTCGGGCGTCGGCGCTTTGGCGGATGTCGCCGCGTAGTTTTCGGTGACGTTCTTGGCGCCGTCGAGATAGACGTTCAAGAACTTGCGCGCGCGGCGCAAATCGCGCGGATCGTCTTCGATCAGGCCGAGGACTTTGTTGGCGGATTGAACGATGCCGCGAAGCTTCTGGCGCAACTCAAAGGCGGCGGCGCCGCCGAGCTTCTTGGCCGCCTCTTCGATAGCGCCGAGCTTGCCGCGCGCTTCCTGCAGCGCTTCGGCGACTTCCGCCGCCGACATGCCGGAACTGCCGTCGACGCCCTTCTCGCCGCGCGCATCGAAACCGAAGGTGAGGAAGAAGCCGAGCAGCGCGCCCAAGGACGCGGCGAGCGCCGTTGGCAATGGGATCTTGGCGGCGAGCCAGCCCGAGAGAAACGTGGCGCCGGCGATGACGATGCCGCCCATGACCTTGTAGGGCACGCCGCCGGCGAGGGCCACGCGCTGGGATTTGAACTCGGCCGTCTTGACGATGCCGCGGCGCGCCAAGGAGGCGCCGAAAACGAACAGCACGAACAAGGCAAGGCTCGCCGCGAAGCCCGTGTAGCGCGTCGCCAACAATTCGACGATCGCCTTGATGAAAAGCGGGATCGGCAAAACGTAGAGTATGAGCGAGGCTCCGCCGGCGCCGAACGAGCGCCGCGTGGCGGCCGCCCGCTCAGCGGCGGTCTGCGGCTGCGACATCGAATTGCGAATATTCGCTGGCAGTGAAAAAGCGGACGCCGCCGGTCAGCAGGCCGCCGATCACGGCGTAGCTGACGCTGCCCAGGAGCAGCACAACGCCGATGAACTTGATAAAGCCACTGCCCATGGGACCCCAATTTGCCGAGAGTGCAGCCTCAATGGCCGATACATAGTGCCGCGCGGCGGAAATCCAAGCCCCTCGCGCAAGCTGTCGGATGCGTCATTAACATAATTTCGACGATTGGCACCACGCTGTCGCAACGCATCAGCCGGATTTCGGATTGTACCGAGGCGGTGGCGTTGACGGCGGTGTGGATGGCGGCGTGCTCGGTGGTGTCGAAGGCGGCGTATAGGTCGGCGGTGTCGAGGGCGGCGTATAGGTCGGCGGCGGGCTCGTCGGCGTGCCCGAGGTCGAGGGCGGCGTGCGCGGCGGCGGCGTGCGCGGCACCACGGCGCGGCGCGCCGCGGCCAGCTCGGCCTTGGCCTGCTTTACGTCGGAGTCTCTGTCATCCAACGCCTCGGCCTCGTTGATCCGGCGTTCGGCGGCGTCGAGCTGCTTCTCGCGAATGAGCTTGCGGGCTTCGCTTGCGAGCTGATCGACGCGCGCGGCGATCGCCCGGATCAATTCTTTTTCGAAACGATCCTGATCGCGATTGAGCGCCGCCAGCTCGTCGCTGCGAATGCCGAAATCCGACGCCGCTTTCAACGTCCGCTCGAGTTTTGTGTTGGTTTGGCGCGCCTCATTCAGCCGACCGGCGCCGAGCTGGCGCTGCGCCAGCTCAAGCTCCTTGCGCCCTTCGGCGATCAAGGTCTTGAGCCTTTCGGCCTTTGCAGCGCCGTCCTTGCTGTCCTGCTCGGCGCGGGCCAGCCGCGCGCGCGCATCGAGCGCTTCGCGCGACCGCGCGTCGAGCGCGATCGCCTCGTCAATTTTCTTTTTCGCTTCGCCGAATTGCTTGGCTTCGATGAGCTTGTCGGCCTCGGCGATCAGCTCGCCAATGCGGGCGGCAAGCGATTTCTCGATATTCGCGGTGATGGTGTCGCGCGCTTGACGCAATTCCCGATATTCGGCCGATGCGGAATCGATCGAATTGATTTCGTTCACCTTGGCGCTCAGCAGGCCCACGAGGCGCCGCGCCTCGGCGAAATTCTTCGCTTCGAGCGCCCCGTTGGCCAGCCGCACGAATTCGCGGCCCTCTTCGCCGAGCTTTTTCAGCTTTTCGGCCGCGCTGCGGTCCTGGTCTTCGGCCTTGGAAAGCTCGGCGCGGACCGCGGCGACATCGCTATTGTTGCCGTCGAGCTTCTCCGCCTCCTCGATTTCCGCCTTGGCGCGAGCATATTGCTTGTTCCGAATATCGGCGCGCGCCGCCCGCAGCAATTCCTGAACGCGAGCGCGGACCGCTTGCGTGACCGCGCCGCTGACCGCCTCGAGATCGCGCCGTAGCGCCGCGACGGTCGCAGCGGCCTTGTCGATGCCTTCGGCCTCGCGCAACTTGGCCTCGGCCTGGCTCAGCAGGGCGCGCGCTTCGGAATACTGCTTGTTGTCGAGCGCGTCCTTCGCCCGCCGCACGAAACCCTGCCCCTGCTCGACCGCCGCGGCCAATAGCTTGGCCCGTTGCTCGGCATCGCGCTTGCTGTTCGCTACCGCGGCATCGAGCTCGGCGCGCGCATTCGATATTTCGGCGGCCCCAGGGCTGAGTCTCTCGCCCTCGTCGAGCTTGCGGCGCGCGTCGTCGTATTTCTTATTGACGATATCTTGGTGCGCGTCGCGGGCCAGTTCGGCGACGCGCGACGCGATGGCCGCGGCGATCTGCTGCAGTATGGCATTGGTTTCGCCTTGCAGCGCCGCCGCGCCCTGCGCGCCCAGTTCCTGCGCCTTGCGCGCCGCCTCCAGTGCCTGCTGCGCCGCGGCGCGCGCTTCGAGATATTTGCGCTCGCCGAGCAAAGTTTTGGACCGGGCAATCAGCCTGGTGATTTCCGCCAGCTGCTGCCGCTGCTTCTCTTCGCGCTCCTGCTTGATCTTGGCGAGCTCCTCTCGGCGCGATTGGATGATGGGAGCCTCGGGCTTGAGTTCTTCGGCCTCGGCAAGATTCTTTTCGGCCTCATCGTACTTGCCATCACGCGCGTTTTTTTGCGCATCGGCCGCGAGCGAATCGACGCGCGCGTTGACCGCGGCGCTGACCGCGCCTTCGATGGCCTCGAATTCTTTTTTCAACGCCGCCGTTGCGACATTGGTCGGCTCGCGCCTTACCGCTTCGGCCAACGACAGCTTGAGTTCGGGAAGGCGTGCCTTCCCCTCCTTGATGCGCCCCGCGCCGAGATCGTCGCGGATTTTCTTGATCGTCGCGCGCGCCTCGTTGACGATCCCGACATAAGCCGGGCCGCCGCGAACTTCGTCGGGATTGCCCGCGATCGTTCCGCCCGTGGTCGTTCCGGGAGGCAAGGTTTTGGGCCCGTCAGACGGCGAGCCGCCCATAAACGCAAACGCGCCGGCGCCCGCCAGCAACACGACACCGAGCGCCGCACCGGCATAAACCAGCGTCTTGCTTTTGCGCGGCGGCGCCGATTGCGTCTCGGCATAGGCCGACGCCGCGTCCGCGTCGCCTTCGTCCTGCGGCGGCTCGGCGACGACCGTGCCGCGATCCACGTGCGAAGCGACATCCGCGGGCGGCGGCACAACCGTTGGCCGCCGATTGCCGGATTTCCGCTCGGGCGCGGGCGGCTGAGCCGGGCGGCTCGGCGTGGGCCGATCGCGCGCCGGCGCTTGCTGCGGTGCGCGCGCCGACGGCTTGGCGCCGCCCGAAGGCCGGTTGCCGCCGGACGGCCGGCCTTCGGCCGCGGCTTGGCGCGCTTGAGCCGCTTGTCCGGTTTCGCTGGTCAATTGGCTGAGATTGCTCTTCGGCTGCTGCTGCTTGCCGTTGCCGCCCAGGAAAATCGTGGCGCCGGTTTGCGTCGGCCCACTCGGCTCGCTCTCGCCGTAGGCCGAGGCATCGCCGACCAGCATGGCGCGCCATTCTTCGCAAGTCTGCGGCCGGTCTTCGGCGAGGACGGCGAGCCCGCGATCGATGGCGGACAAGAGCGCTTCGCTATAGCGGCCGGCGGCGCGCTGCGTGGCCGAAACATAGGGGTCCTTGCGCACCCGCGCCGGGGCCTCCGGCGGGATCTGGCCAATCACCGCGTAATAGAGCACCGCGGCAAGGGCGTAGATATCGGTGAAAGGGCCCTGCTCGCCGCCGGCGAAATATTGCTCGAACGGCGCGTAGCCGGGCGTCAGAATATTGGTCAAGGACTTGCTGTGCTTGCCCAGCACTTCGCGCGCCGCGCCGAAGTCCAGCAACACCGGCTTGCCGTCGAGGTTGATGAAAATATTGCCCGGCTTGATGTCGCGATGCAGAAAACCGAGCTTGTGCACCTCGGCAAGGCCATCGAGCAGCGGCACGACGATGTCGAGAATGTCCTGCTCGGTGAGGTCGCCGCTATGGCGTTTGAGCACGGCCGATAGCGGCTCGCCGCGCTGGTATTCCATCACCAGATAGGCGGTTGAATTGGCCTGGAAAAAGCGCCGAACCGCAACGATGTTGGGGTGCTCGAAGCGGGCCAAGGTTTGCGCTTCCATCAAGAAGCGCTGCATGCCCCATTCGAAGGTCTCGCTGTCGCTATCGGACCGCGGGCGCACGCGCGACGAATGATCCCGGCCGGCGAACTCAATCGGGAGATATTCCTTGACCGCGACCTGCTTCTGCAGATGGAGATCGGTCGCGAGGTACGTAATACCGAAGCCGCCGGCACCGAGTACGCGCTCGATGCGGTACTCCTCCAGCTTATATCCAGGCGGCAGGGCGTGTAATACGTCGCTCATCGCGGCTAGGCAACGAATCCTCATTGCGCCGCCCGCAGGCGGCGGTTAACGCATGGCGGCCCAGCGCAGTCCGCATAGGCTGCCAAGGTCGCGCTTGGCAGTCAACTTAAATCACCGTCACTCTTAATTTTTCCGAAGCGCAACGACATGACCAACCATGGCTATACGGATCGGCGGCCGGGTTGATCCATGGGCTAAGATTTGGGGACCACGGATCGGGTAGTAGCATGGCTCACCTAAAATATCCGCAAATCTGATGCATTTTTGCAACAGAGTTGCGGCGGGATTGATTCTCGCCTCGGAAAATCCTTGATCCAAGTGCGGCTTGCGACACAATAGTCCCAATGTGGGGATCTAGCGTTTCGGCATCCTTAATGGATAAGAGGCGGCTGGATGGGTTAACAGGTCGGTTCAGCTGTGTTGCAGATTTGAACCTTTTGGGGCATCGGCCAAGTGAGGGTCAATGAAGGCAGCGAAATTCGGTATCGTCACTCGCACCATTGCACTCGGTGCCGTCTTACTCGCAGGCGTAGCCATGCACGCGTCGGCGGACCAGTCGCTTGCCGATCTCAAGAAGCAACTCGATGCCCTGCATGAACGGGCATCAAGCCTCGAAGCCAATCGTGAAGTCCGCGGCGCCGAGACAAGGCGACGCGTTGGTGCCGCCGCGGCGGTGGAACCCGGCGACAAGCCGACGTTCGATCAAGATTCCGGGTACGAACACGTCGTTTCAAGTGGGCGGCTTTGTGCGACTGGACGCGATTTGGGATATCGGCGCCGGCGGCGTCGGCCTCGATACTGTCAACGCGGCCCTGGCGCGCGGCGCAACGGGTGTCGGAACGAATCTCAATCAATTCTGGACCGATCGGCTCGGATTATTCGGCCTCACTTGCAACGATGTGCCATTTCTTTGCACCACCGGCGATTCCCGCGCCAACAATCGGTTCAATGGCGGGAACGTCAGGATGCACGGGCGGTTGTCGCGATTTTGGTTCAAGAGTTGGACACCGACCGACTATGGCGAAATCTATACGCATATTGCCGCCGATTTCCTGAACTCAAGCGAGGCCGGCGGCGGTCTGCTGCGACTTCGGCAGGCCTACGGCCAATTTGGTCCGATCACGGCCGGATTCCTGGAGTTGAACTTTCGGCCCGTCCTTGCGGAATCCGAGACATTGGATTTTGGCGGAACGGTTGGATATGCCGCCGTGCGTAAGACGCAGATCCGATACACCCATCGGTTCAATGCGAACACGAACATCGCGTTTTCGCTCGAAGATCCGTCCGATTCGATCGGCGATGCGGACCAGCCCTATTCGCTGGAAATGCAGAACGCTGGCATCACGTCGAATCCAAGAATTCGGCAGGCGGCGCAGCGCATGCCCGAAATCGTCGGTTCGTTCACCCATCGGTTCACGAATGCCCATATTTGGGTCGCCGGCATATTGCGCATGATCGAGCACGACACCGGCGGCGAGCCGTATTCTTTTGCGCTATCGGGAACGCATCCGGTCATCACGACGATCGATACGCGCGCCAGCGCGGCGCGGCGCTTGGGCTGGGGTGTCGCGATCGCGGGATCCTACGATTTCACGCCGCAATTCTCCGTCGGCGCGCACGGTTTCATTGGCAAAGGCATCGGCTCTTACGTCGGCTCGCAGGGCGACAACACATCGGTTCTGGCCGGCGGCCCGCAGGTCGTCACGTCGCCCCTGTTCCAGAACATTACGAAGGCGTTTCAAGCGTCGCCCTCGGCGTTTCACGACGCGCTGATCCTGGGGCCGAACAATATTCGGACGATCCTCTCCTACGGCGGCTTCATTTGGGGGCGGTATCAAGTTACCGATACGATGCGGGTCAATGTCGCCTACGGTTATGCGCTTCAAGAGATCGAAAAAGCGCTGCCGTACGCGCTGGGGGGGTTCGTCACGTTTCCGTTCACCTCCGGGACGATCACGAAGGACCAATCGAGCCGGAAAAACTATCTCGTCGGCAACACGCACTACATGTATTCGATCCACGGCAACTTCATTTGGAGCCCGGTGCCGCAGGTCGATTTCGGAATCGAGTACGTCCATCTGTTCGTGGCGCGCTTCAAGGGCGAACAGTCGATCTATTTCCTGACGAACGACCGCAATGCCTTGATCAGCCGGTTGCTGGTCGCAATGATGTATCGTTTTTGATTGAGGGGGAGGCGTCGAATCGCTCGATCGCCCATCGCCGGAATAGGGACAATGCAGGACATGACACCAAAGATAGCAGTTCGAATGGCGCTTGCTGGCGCGGCCATGATTGCAGGCGCTTCGGCCGCATCGGCCGATCAATCGCTCGCCGATCTCAAGAAACAGCTCGATGCGCTGCATGAGCGCGCGACGACTCTCGAGGCCAGCCGCGAGGTCCGCAACGCCGAGACGCGCCGGCGCGTTGGGGCCGCCGCCGCTGTCGAGCCGGGCGACAAGCCGACCTCGATCAAGATACCGGGGACGAACACCTCGCTTCAGGTCGGCGGTTTTGTGCGAACTCGATGCGCTGTGGGATTTCAGCGCCGATGGCGTTGGGCTCGATACGGTCAATGCCGCATTGACGCGTGCCGGTATTGGCATTGGCGCTTTTGCACCGAACCGGACGGCCTTCGGCTTCGGCGCCGGTTGTGTCGGTACTCTGGCACCGCTCTGTCCGCCTGCTGCCACGCGCACGGACAATCGGCTGAACGGCGGCCATTTCCGCTTCCATGCGCGACTCTCGCGCTTCTGGTTCAAGACCTGGACGCCGACGGATTTCGGCGAACTCTATACCCATATTGCAACCGATTTTTTGAACAGCACCGAGACGGCGGGCGGCATTCTGCGTCTTCGGCAGGCCTATGGATCATTGGGCCCGGTGACGGCGGGATTTCTCGAATCGAATTTCCGCCCGACGTTCGCCGAATCGGAAACGCTCGATTTCGGCGGCACGGTGGGATACGCGGCCGTGCGACGGGCTCAGATTCGCTACACCCACGCGTTTAGCGCCAACACCAGATTGTCGATTTCCGCGGAGGACCCGAGCGATCAGATCGGCGACGCCGATATCGCCTATTCTCAAGAGCTGAACGCAGCGGGCACGGCGCCGCGAACCACGGCGCAAAGAATGCCCGATTTCATTGTCACCGGTTCGCATCGTTTTGCCGACGGGCAAATTTGGGTATCGGGCATTTTCCGCATGATCGAGCACGACACGGGCGGCGAACCATACGCGGCTCAGCTCGCGTCCGGCGCCATTACCACCCCGATCCAACCGCCCGGCACGGACCAGAAATTCGGCTGGGGTTTCGCGGCAGCGGGGACCTACGATTTGACGCAGCGCCTTTCTTTCGGCGCGCACGGCTTCATTGGCCGCGGGATTGGCTCTTATGTTGGCGCCCAGGGCGATAATTCCGGTGCTTCGACCGCCGGAGGCCGCAGCACGTTCTCGCTCATCGGCATCAATGCCCTTTTCGGCGCTTTCCTAACGCCGGCCTCGGCTTTTCATGACGCCGTTATCATCGGTCCAGGGCAAATTCGGACAATCCTTAGCTATGGCGGGTTCGTTTGGGGACGGTATCAGTTTACCGACACCATGCGCACAAATCTTGCATTCGGCTATGCGAAGCAGGAGATCAAAAAAGCACTGTCAAATTCACGTGGCGGCGAAGATGGCGTGTTTGTATTTTCGGAGGCGTATAACAAAGGCAACCGAAAGAGATTCCTGACTGGCACCGTCGACTATATGTACTCGATCCACGGCAACGTCATCTGGAGCCCGGTGCCCCAGGTCGATTTCGGGGTGGAGTATGTCCATCTCTTTGTCGCGCGCTTCAAAGGCGATCATCCGATTTACGTTTTTGCCAACGACCGCAATGGCTTAATCAGCCGCCTGATGGGTATGATGATGTACCGATTCTAGTCTTTCTCCATCCCATCGGACGAAAAAGGGGCGCGAAGGCGCCCCTTTTTTGATCTGCCGGATCACTTTGGGCGGAACTTGGCAATAAAATATCCTTAACCGCCACGCACGCAGGAACGCAGTAACCCACTATCGCGTAATGAAAAATGGACCACGCATTGCGGCGTCCGGGCTTTTCTGAGAGACTGGCGAGATGAAACAGACAAAACGCCTTTGCCTACTCGCGGCCCTTCTGGCCGCGCCGCTGGCATTGCCCAGCTCCGCCGCCGAATTGAACGACGCCGCCTTGCGGCGCTCGGTGCCCGATGGCGAGTTTCGCGGCTCGCTCATCAGCCGGCGCGGCAGCTACGAGAATCACGTGTGGCGCTTCATGCCCGACGGCACGATCCAGACCGTGCTGATGCGGTTCCGCGTCTACAAGGCCAATTCCGGCACCGAGCATGCCGATCTTGGCCGCTGGTGGATCGAGAAGAATCAGCTCTGCATCCACTGGAACGAGCTGATGCTGGCTAAGGTGAGCTGCTACAACGTGCGCAAGCATGTCGGCACAGGCGTTCATCTCAGCGGCCCCGACAGCATCGACGGCACGCTGACGCCGCGGCGCTAAGCTTCGGGCGAAGAACTGGCGCACCCGGCGAGATTCGAACTCACGACCTCTGCCTTCGGAGGGCAGCGGTAGTGGCTTCCGGCGGGTTCCGCGAAAATCCCCTAGTCAACAAATTCAATGAAATAGCGCTCTTGTAGATGCCACCCGTTTCCGGTAGTTTCCGGGACGGTGGTTGCCCGGTGGTTGCCACGGCTTCGGAGGGCATGGACATGGCGAGCGCGCAACGCAAGCGGCTGACGATCCGGGTGGTGGAGCGCCTCACGCCCGAGGAAATCGCCTGGGATACCGCCCTGCCCGGCTTCAATGCCCGCCGGCGCAAGGACGGCACCTATTACGGCCTCAAATACCGCTTCGGGCGCGGCCGTTCGGGGCGCCAGCGCTGGTACACCATCGGCCGCCACGGCGCGCCCTGGACGGTCGAAACCGCGCGCATCGAGGCCCGGCGCCTTATCGGCATCGTCGCCGACGGCGGCGACCCGGCGGACAAGCGCGACGCCGACAAAGCGGCGATCACGCTTGCCGAGCTATGCGAGCGCTACCTTGCCGCGGTCCCGACCCTGGCGACGCGCCGGGGCGCGCCCAAGAAGCCCTCGACCTTGGCGACCGACCGGGGTCGCATCGAGCGCCATATCAAGCCGCTGCTCGGGGCGTTGCGCGTCGATACCGTGAAGGTGCGCGACGTGGAGCGCTTCCAGCGCGACGTGGCGAGCGGCAAGACCAAGGCCGACGTGAAAACCAAGGCGCACGGGCGCGCCATCGTAGACGGCGGCAAGGGCACGGCGGCGCGCACCGTCGGCCTGCTTGGCGGCATCTTCTCTTTCGCCGTCGCCGAGGGCTACCGGGCGGACAATCCGGTGCGCGGCGTCACGCGCTACGGCGACCGCAAGATGGAGCGCTTCTTGAACGCCGAAGAACTGGCGCGGCTCGGGGCAGCGCTGGCCGAAGCGGAGCGCGATAGGGCGCATGATCCGGCGGTGGCCGCGATCCGGCTCTTGCTGTTCACCGGCGCGCGCAAGTCGGAAATCCTCACGCTGCAATGGGAGCACGTCGATTTCGCGCTCGGCTGCCTGCGCCTTGCCGATAGCAAGACCGGCGCCAAGGTGGTGCCGCTCGGCGCGCCGGCGCTGGCGCTGCTCAAGAGCCTGCCGCGCGTCGAAGGCTGCCCCTATGTGCTGCCCGGCGACAAGGACGGCGCGCACTATGTCGGGCTGCCCAAGGCATGGGAGCGCATCCGCGCCAAGGCGAGGCTGGCGGACGTGCGCTTGCACGATCTGCGTCACTCGTTCGCCTCGATCGCCGCGGCCGGCGGCAACGGCCTGGTGATGATCGGCAGGCTGCTCGGTCACGCTGACACGAAGTCAACGGCGCGCTATGCTCATTTGGCGCCCGACCCGGTGAAGGCGGCGGCGAACCGCATCGCTAAGACCATGGCCGCGGCGCTGGGCGGCAACGTGGTGGCGATGCGAAGGGAGAGCGCATAGACTCGGACCGGCGAATTGCTTGTGGTGTAGCAATGAAGCGGCACGCAATCTATCTCGTCTGCTCATTGGCGCTTGCATGCGTAGGGTCGGGCGCCGGAGCGCAAACGAGCAGCAGGGAGACAAACATGAATATGGCCTGCCTCAACCGGGCGGCCTGCGACTTCGATGATCGTATTTCAGATGCGAAGACGATTGCCGAGGCCATTGCGCCTCAGTGCGTCAGTCAGTGGGTCTCAGCGATGGAGGCTCGTGGCGTGAGCCCTGGGGTATCCTACGGGATGAAAGAACAGCAGCTTCGCTTAGCTCTGACGGCCGTCCTCACGAAGCGGCAGGGCAGGATCAACTGCCGGCGATAGCTACAAACAAAACTATTGACGCCCTCGGCCATTTCGATTTCTGCCGGCGCAAGAGCACCCGGGGTCGAAAAATCGAGCTTCTCGGGCGACCGACCTCTCCCCCTCGGGAAATTCCCGCAAAAGGCCGCCAAGCCTGCCGCAATATACGTGCGCGTGACCGCAAGATGCCGCATAATTCCCTCGCATGCCGGGTGTGCCCGCTCCCGGCGAAAGGGATGTTGTGGACATGCACCCGGTTCCGCAAGGCTGCATCGGCATCGACGAGGCGTTTCGGCGCTTGCTCGCCAGCGGGCCGCGCGAGAGTCGGCCGCGTGATCGGGCGAGCGAGTCAAAATCGCTTGACGTGCCTGCCAGAATTTATATGGAAAGGTTTTCCGAGGAAGACATACGTGCGGCGTGGCTGCGCCAGCAACAAGCGTTGTGGCGGGATGAGCTTCAAGCGTTCTTCACCGATACCGGCGGCCGATGCGTAAGAGCGCCGCGCGACTATTGGTTCTCTCACGATGAATGGTATTATGACGACCGCCACAAGCTATTGCCGGGCGGCCGTGTCGCCAAGACGTTTGACACGGGCACGCTGGAATACATTGCCGGCGACCTTCAATCTTGGGCCGCCATGGCGGGGCGCCCTGCATATCTCGACGAAGCCGCTTTTATGGCGTGGCTCGAACCCTGCTTCGCGGCCGCAACGCGCACGTGCTCCGAGACCATTGCCCAGGAGTGTTCCCGACAAGAAAGCTGTCGACAATTTCTATCGCCAACGCGTCGAACGAATGAAGGCCGCGGGTGAGCGCTCAAAAGAAAAGGATGATCTTGAAGCGCTACGCGACGAATTCGAATCGCAGATTACGCGTCGACGCGTGCGCGACCTGCGCGAGAAATATGCCCCTGAATGGCGCGAGCCTGGCCGCCCGGTAATATCGCAGAAATAAATCCGCCGTCGGCTTTGCGGGATTTTGCGATATTTTCGGCGCGATTCTTATGCTGTAGCGCTGCCTCGCGCGCCGGGCGTCTTCCCCGGCTTTGCACGAGGAATACTGACCATGACCGCCATCCCAATCGCGCCCGCTTCTGGCACTGGCGCGCCGCGCTATCTCCGCCGATCCGCCGCGGAAAATTATCTCGCCCTGCCGCCGGGCAGCCTTGCCAAGCTGGCATGCTTCGGCACCGGGCCGCGAATGTCGAAGCTCGGCCGCCGCGTTCTCTATGACGTTGGCGACCTGGACGCCTGGGTTGCCGCGCACAAAGTCGCATCGCTGCCGAAGCCCGCACCCGCGCGGCGCGATGAGGCGGCGCCATGCACCCCGAACGCAAACGCCCGGCGATGGCAACGCCGGGCGCTCATGCGGGATTTCGTAACAGCTTCAACGATCCGTTTCTACCGCATCGGCAGCCGCAGGGAAGCCCCGCCGCGCGGCGTCAACATCGGCGCCGACCGGTTCGGCATCCGCTACCCGCTTGCGGCGAAGCCCGAACGCATCGTCACCGACGGCAAACGATTTCAGCTCTGCAGCGACAAGTTGCTCGGGCTCGACGCACTCGTTTACCCCGAACTCGGTTACGGATTCGAGATAGTCGAGCGCGTCGCCTGGCGGCCATCGCGTCCAGAGCTGTGGTGGGTCGAGCGCGAGAACCTGCCGTTGATCGGCGAGCGTTTCTTGGATCTGGCCGCGCTGCGTCGCGAGCCAGCTTTTCTCGTCGAAACGCCGGCCGACTTCGTCGCGACCGATCCGGCGCGCAATCCGATTTGCATCCTCGCTTGGCATTGCGACCCGCGCTTTGCGATTCGCGAAGTTGCACGCGTCGTCTGTGCAAGCGAACGACTCGCGCGCTGGTTGCACCAGCAAATTCAAAAATGCGCTGCCCCTAATTTCTCAATCGAAGTATGCCGCCATGCCCGATAGTCCGCATGATCCGGTGTTGAGCCTGCCCGATGAAGCGGAAGCCGTTTCGGAAGCCGATGCCGACGGTCGCCATCTTGACGAAGCCGTTGCCAAGCTGGCCGCTTTGTCCGAAGGCCGATATGAACAGTACCGCAGGGGCGAGGCGAAGCGCCTCAATGTCCGCGCCGCGGTGCTCGACCGCCTGGTTGAAAATGCGCGGCACGTCACCGGCGATAGTCGGGCCGGCCGGCCGCTCTCGCTTCAAGAACACGAACCTTGGCCCGTGCCGGTGGATGGAGCGGCGCTGTTGGCAGAAGTGTCTACAACCGTGTGCCGCTACGTGGCGTTGCCGTCCCATCGGCACGCTGATGCGATCGCTCTCTGGGTCGTCCACACTTTCGTCTATGACGCCTCGCCGATAACGCCAAGACTGGCGATCACGTCCGCCGAGAAGCGCTGCGGCAAGTCCCGCCTGCTTACGCTTCTATCGATGCTCACGCCCCGTTCGCTCAAGGCCGACAACGTGACGCCATCGATCATGTTCCGCGTCATCGAGCTTGCGCGTCCGACGCTACTCATCGATGAGTTTGATTCCTTCGGTGCTGACAACAACGAATTGCGCGGAATTGTCAATAGCGGCCACGACTCGAAAGGCACCGTCCCTCGCAACGTTGCTTCGGGGAACGACTACGAACCGCGGCTATTCGCGACCTTCGCCCCTGTTGCAATCGCGGCCATTGGGCGCTTGCCTGGGACGATCGAGGATCGCTCGATCCTCATTCCGATGCGCCGCAAGACCGTAAACGAGCGAACAGAGCGAACTCCGCTCCGACCGGCCGGAATTGCTCAAGCCGCTGGCGCAGCGCTGCGCGCGCTGGGCGGCAGATTTCCGCAATTCTTTCGGTCAAGCCGACCCGAATGTTCCCGACGCCCTTCATGATCGCGCGGCCGATAATTGGCGACCGTTGCTCGCCATCGCCGACGTGGCCGGCGGCGATTGGCCGGAACGCGGACGCGCCGCGGCGCTGGCGCTGAGCGGAATCGGCGAAGATCATTCGCACGGGGTCATGCTCTTGGCTGACCTAGCCATGTTCTTCGAATCGAGCGCTTCGGATCGCCTCGCTTCGCAAGCGATCGTCGATCACCTGGCGGCATTGGAGGATCGGCCGTGGCCGGAATACAAGAACGGCGAGGCGATCACGAAGAACCAGCTCGCGCGGCTGTTGGCGCGTTACGAAATTTCCTCCAGAACGATTCGCCTTTCCGACGGCACGACGCCGAAAGGCTACTACCGCGCTGCCTTCGACGATGCCTTTGCGCGCTACCTTCCCGCTGCGAAGCGCCACAGCGCCACAAGCCCGGCGGAATCGGCGTTTTCCGTCCGAATCCGAAACGCCACAAGCGGCCGACTGTGGCGCTTCGCAAAGGGGCAAGAATGCCAGCAATGACGCCGCTTGTGGCGCTGTGGCGTTTCCGCCAGCAGATGGCTCGGACGCCGCGCAAGAAGGATCGAAATCGACACTTGACCCTGCCGAAGCCGAGGAACGAGCGGCGATCCGTGAGCACGACGGCGGCTTGTCACGGGCCGAAGCAGAGGCTCTAAGTTTGCCTAAGAGTTCTTAGAACCTAAGTGATATTGTTGATGCGTTGATCGTCCACAAGGGCGCGGCGCGACACGATCGACGTTTATTTGATTGAGCGCTAACGACGCAGGAGTGAGTTCAGATGGGCAAACAAGAAGATATCCAGGCTTGGGAGTCGCGTCTTCGAGATGCCTTTTCTTACAATGGCGTCGTTGGAGGGCGCTTGTTGCCCGCCATCATGCGAATGGAGGAATCGTGCGGCGCAAATTACGTGCTCACCTATAAGGGGCATCGCGCTCTCACGGACTCGTTTCTCGACTTCTTCGCGGTCACGTTGGACGACGTTGCAAGTAAGGCAAAGAATCATGGCTGGCCCAAGGAGATGCCCTACTACAGCATTTGCTTGGCTTCGTTCCTTACGTTGTTCAGGTCCATGCGCGCCGCTGAGATCGTAGCCGTGAATGGATATCCGCTGGATGGCTACGCCCTATTAAGAAACGCCAAGATCAAGCGCTGCATCTCGGGGCCATCGCGGGTGGTCTATCTTCTTTCTCCGATTTGCATGGAGGTAAGGGACTGACGAGTGGCCGAAAGTTGACGAGCGCCGAAATGGATAAAGTCCTTGGCAACAGAAAAAAGGAGGAACATCGAATTAGGCGACACATGGTGGGCAAAGATTTGGGTTTAGCCACGGACCAAATCGAAGAGTTACAACACTGGGAGAGTCTCTTCAACTATGAGGTTCACGGATCACGCTTCACGTTTCTGCAAACCGGCGCGTGGATATTTGAATTTAACGAAGCCATTTTCGATCGGACCTCTACCGAATGAGGACAGCGTTGCGCTTTTCATGAATCGATTTTCTGAGATTTCTTGGATGATCCATCGAACGTTGATGTACTTGCAACGACGAGATCGCCCGTTCGATGCCGCGTGGATCAGTAAGTGGCGGATATTGGATGAGTTGACCAGATATATGATTTTGGGACTTGATACACTTGGTAAGAAAATCGCCAAGGTCTTCGAAGCGATGATCGACGCAAAATTCCCATTCGGGCCAACGACGATGTATATCGAACGACCCTAAACTCGAGGCGCTAATTAGGCTGGAGCAGCAATGCAGCCGTTGTAACCTATGTCGCCTCTGGGGTGCGTTGTCCTTCCGCTCGAACATCGCTAAAAAGTGACCTGAGATGGCTGCAAAGGATCGGTACTGGCCACAATGCCATAGCTGGTGCCAGAGGAAGGCTCCTCAGCATTGACCGCCCTGTTTGCACCAAAACAGGGTGCATCGGAGCGTTGAACTTGCATGGGAGACGGCGTTCGCGTCGGGGCAATAGTCGGTTTCTCAAAGTGCCGCGACATAGAGGGCTAACCTTGTGAATGGCGCCGCTGCCGATTTTGATCGTGCACATTCCACCGCATCGGTGCGGCATTGTCAGTTTCCGCGATTCGGCATATTCCCACGCCATGACCCGCCACTTGATAGCTCTGCATGATCGCAATGCGATCGACCGGCGCAGCCCGCCGGCGCGCAAGCGTGGCGCTCCCTTCGGCAACACCAATGCGCGGCGCTTCGGCGGCAAGGTCAAGGCGGCAGTCGATCTCCTTTTGGTTGATCCCGAGGCGCGGTTTACAGCCGCGGCGGAAAAGGCCGGATGCCATCGCCGGGCGATCTACGCAGCTCTGGGTAAGCCGCATGTTCAAGCGTACGCCGCCGAGTGCATGAAGCGCAGCCTGTCGGTGTTCGGCTACATCCGCGTGTCGCGTGTCGTGCTCGATTTGATGGAGAACGCGCGAAGCGAGCGCGTGCGCGCCGATATCGTGCTGGCCGTGCTCAAGCAGCATCGGATGTTCGAAGCGTAAACGATTCGTCGCCGGCGCCGACGCGGCGAATCGAGGCGCGTTTGCCGAACTCGGTGGTTGCCCGGTGGTTGCCGCGCGTTGAAACCGCCGGCGCTTCGCTTGCTAAGTTATTGATTTTGTGGCGCACCCGGCGAGATTCGAACTCACGACCTCTGCCTTCGGAGGGCAGCGCTCTATCCAGCTGAGCTACGGGTGCCTAGACCCTGCTCTCATAAGCCATATTCGCGACTGCGGCAACGGATTGCCGGGCTGGGCCGAGCCTCGCAGAGCGCCCATTGCCGCGGAGGGATGGCTGCCGGCAATATGGCGTAAACTTATTGTGCGTAAGGTCGGGGGACTTTGACAGGCAGGGCGGCCCCACTGGGAGCCGGCGCCTCGCCGCGGCGGGTTGATATCATGCGGGAACGGATTGAACGACTTTCTTTCGTAACGCGGTCGCTCGTGGCCGGCATCGCGGCTGTGGCGGCGGCGGTCAGCATCGTCTTGCCGGTTTCGGCGCAGGGCGATTCGAGCGAATCGTTCCGCAGCCTGGACCGCAATCGCGACGGCGTCATCATGCTCGACGAAATGACAGCGGCGAGCGACGAACGATTGAAGCGCATGGACAAGAACGGCGACGGCACGATCGGCCGCGACGAATTCAACGGTTTCCATGCGGCCGAGGCGCGGCAGCGCGCCGACCGCATTTTCAAGGCGCTCGATCGCAACCGCGACGGCCGCATCACGGCCGGCGAAGCGCGCGGCGCGCGCGAACAGAATCTCATGCGCTGCGATCTGGACAAGAAGGGCAGCGTGTCGCGCGCCGAATATCTCGAATGCCAGAAACGCCTCGCCGACCGCTGGGGCGAGCGCATTTTCAAGAGTCTCGACAAGAATAACGACGGCACGATCGCGCGCGAGGAACGGCTCGCCGTGCTGCGCGATCGCTTTCGCCGGCTCGATGCGAACGGCGACGGCAAGGTGACGCGCGAGGAATTCGCCGAGGCGCATTCGCGCTATCTCGCGAAACGCGAAGCGGCCCGCAAGCCGGGCGAGAACCGCCCCGGCACGGTGCGCAGCGCGGATGCCCCGCCATATTCGAGGGCGCCGGCGACGACGCCCAACAACGCCGGCAATCCGGATATCGATGAGCTCGACTGAGTAGGTCTATTCGCCGTTCTGGCCTTGGTCGCGCGCCAACAGGGCCCGCTGTCCCGCGCTATCGGCGCCAGACGGCAGGTCGGCGTCGCGGTCGGCGATCCAGGCGATAACGTCGCGGTGGACGATGTCGGCGCGAAGATCGCGCAGGATCATGTGGTAGCTCTGCGCGTAGACGGCGAAGCGCTTCATGCGATCGGGAATCCGCCGCGCCACATCCTCGATCGGCCGACGCGGAATGATCTGATCTTTTTCGCCATAGAGCAGCAGCACCGGCGCCTTCACGAAGGGTGCCGCGGCATAGGCCGCGTCCATCAGCTCGACCACGCCATAGAGCTTGTCCGCGCGGGCGCCTTTGATGACCATCGGGTCGTTCCCGAGCGCGCGCAGCAACGCGACATTGTCGCTCGGTACGCGCTTCAAGCCCTCGCCGGTCAGGCGCCACTGCGGCAAGGCGTGCGCCGCAAGCCATAGCGACGCGGTGTAGTAGATCGGCATCGTCGCGCGGCTCCAAACCGCGGGCGCCGCCAGCACGATGCCATCGAGAAGCGGGCTGTCGTGACGCGTTTGCGCGGCCAGGATAACGCCTCCCCCCATGCTCATGCCGGCCGCGTAGACCGGCACATTGGGATGACGCTCGCGCACCAGGCGCACAACCGCGGCAAAATCGCCGGTCAGGACCTCGGTTCCGGCCCAGATGCCGCGCTGCGCCGTGCCGCCGAAGCCGCGCTGATCGTAGGCATAGGTGGCGATACCGCTTTGCCGCCAAGTCTCGGCCGGAATCGCATAGGCGGCGGAATAATCGTTCATGCCGTGCAGGCCGACGATCACGCCCGTGATCTTGCCTTTGGGCAGCCAGACCCGCAGCGGCAGCCGCGCGCCGTCGGCCATGTGCACGGCCTCGGCATCCATGCTGGGCGCGACGAAAGGCCGGCCGAGGATCTGGGTCTGCGGCGCGCATGCTTGGCTTAGAATTGCCAACCCCGCCGCCGCGGCTATGGCAAGGATCCTGTTCATGGGCGCGCCGCCGCGCCGGCATCCGGCGCGGTCAAATGAAGGAACAAGTCTTCCAGATCGCTTTCATAAGTCGAGAGGTCGGCGATCGGCAGTCCCGCGGCGCGAACCGCTTCGAGAATATCGGCAATGCGCGTTTCGCTCGGGCGATAATGCACGACCAGATGGCGCGGCGATTGCAGCTGTGCGGAGAAGCGCGCGAGCGCCGCCGGCAAAGCGTCCAGATCGGCGGCCAGCGTGATGGCCAGCTCTTTGCGATCCAGGCGCTGCAGCAAGGCGGCGGTTGTATCGCAGGCAATGACTTTGCCGTGGTGGATGATCGCGATACGATCGCAAAGTTCCTCGGCCTCCTCGAGGTAGTGCGTCGTCAGCAAAATGGTGACGCCGGCGCGGTTGAGCGCCCTTATGTGGCCCCAAAGCGTTTGCCGGAGTTCGACATCGACCCCCGCGGTCGGCTCGTCGAGGACCAGGATCGGCGGGCTGTGCACCATGGCTTTGGCGACCATGAGCCGCCGCCGCATGCCGCCTGAGAGGGCGCGCGAATAGGCATTGGCCTTATCGGCGAGGCCGACCAGGGCGAGCAATTCCGCCGTCCGCCGCGCCGCCGGGGGCACGCCGAACAATCCGGCCTGGAGATCGAGCAGCCGCCGCGGCGTGAAAAAAGCATCGAGATTGAGTTCCTGCGGCACGACGCCGATCGCGGCGCGCGCCTGGCGCGGCGCCCGATCGATATCGTGGTTCCATATCTCGGCCTTGCCCGATGTCTTGTTGACGATGCCGGCCAGGATATTGATGAGCGTCGACTTTCCCGCGCCATTGGGTCCCAACAGGCCAAACAGCGAGCCGCGCGGGATCGACAGATCGACGGCATCCAGGGCGGTTTTTGCCGGCGATTTTTTCGTCGCGCCATAAATCTTGCACAGCCCGGCGACGCGGATGGCGGCCTCGGGCAAGATCAGGCTCGGCGAAGGCTGCAGGCCGTCCACGTTGGCTCCGTCAGAATGAAAGGCGTTCGAGGTCAAGCGCTTGTTCGTAGCGCGGCGCCGGGACTATGTCATCCCATGGAGTTTCGCGAAAATTTCAGTACAAAACGTGAAAATGAACGCCTTTGTCGGCATGCGGGAGGCATTTGGTCGCGTGCGGGATCGTTATGCGCGCCAACCGGTTGCGTTGAATATTCAGCTGACTATTATGCGCTCCGCGCGCTGGCAGGGGACCGGCGCAGGCAACCACCCCATTGTTTGAAGCCATACCGAATGCAACCGCCCGAGACAATCGAGGTCGAGAACCACACGGTCGCCTGCGACGGCGGCAACGGTCCGCTCGGCCATCCTCGCGTTTTTCTCAATATGGGCGGCGACGAGCACGTCGATTGCCCCTATTGCGGGCGGCGCTACGTCGTCAAGGCCGGCGCCCACGGCGCCGCGCCGCACTGACGCGCGGCGCGATCCGCAGCAACCTCCAACCACGAAAGCATCGTCCATGAAACTCGTTAGTTTTTTGCGTAACCGCAAGCCCAGCTGGGGCGTCGTCGTCGACAACGGCGGAATAATCGATTGTGGCGCCAAGCTCGGCAAGAAGTACCCGGATCTGCGCGCCCTGCTCGAGACCAAAGGCGTCGGCGCGGTCAAGAATTGGATCAAGAACAAGAAGCCGGACACCAGCCTTTCCAAGGTGACGCTGCTGCCGGTGATCGGCAACCCCGACAAGGTTCTGTGCATCGGACTCAATTATAAGACGCACATCGCCGAAACCGGGCGCAGCGACAGCCCCTACCCCACCATCTTCACGCGCTTCACGAACACCCAGGTGGGACACGGCCAGCCGATGATCCGGCCGAAAGTGTCGGAAAAATTCGATTACGAGGGCGAGTTCGCCGTCATCATCGGCCGCCGCGGCCGCCACATCGCCAAGCCCGACGCGTTGAAGTACATCGCGGGCTATTCTTGCTACAATGACGGCTCGATCCGCGACTGGCAGCGCCACACCAGCCAGTTCATCCCGGGCAAGAACTTCCCCGCCACCGGCGGCTTCGGCCCGTGGATGGTGACGAGCGACGAGATTCGCGATCCGACCAAGATGACGCTGTTGACGCGCCTCAACGGGCAGGAGCTGCAGCGCGCCACCACCGATCTTCTCGTCTTCGACGTGCCGACGCTCATCAACTATATTTCGACATTCACCGAACTGGTACCGGGCGACGTGATCGTGACCGGCACGCCAGGCGGCGTCGGTTTCGTGCGCACGCCGCCGATTTTCATGAAAGCCGGCGATACGGTCGAAGTCGATGTCGACAAGATCGGCGTGCTGGTCAACACCATCAAGGACGAAGCCTAGCCGGCCGGCGTGACCGCCGCCGATTTGCGGCGAACGCGCTGGGATATCGTCGGTTTCGCGGTTGCCGCCGGCATCTTGGTTGCCTTTCAAATCGGCAAGATGCCGGCGGCACTGCCGCAATTGAGCCGTGAACTCGGCTTGACGCCCGTCGAGGCAGGCTGGGCGATCTCGCTGATCAGCGCCGTGACCTGCGTCCTGGGAATTGCCGCGGGGGCCATCTCCGATCTCGTCGGCGCCCGCCGCTTCATCATCGGCGGCATCGTCGTTACGGCCATGGCCAGCATCGCCGGCGGCTTCGCCGACAGCGGCGCCATGTTCCTGGCGACGCGCCTCATCGAAGGACTTGGCGCGCTGACCGTCTTCGTCGCCGGCCCGGTGATCGTGCTGCGCGCCATCGATGCCAAAGACCAGCGCGTCGCGCTCAGCCTGTGGAGCGCCTATATGCCGGCGGGCACTTCGCTCATGGTGTTGATCTCGCCGGCGTTGTTGGCGTTTCATGGCTGGCGCGGAATTTGGTGGTTCGCGGCCGGGCTGCTGCTGGCCTTTGCCATTGTCTTTGCCGTCAAGACGCGGGCGGTGGCAGATCCGCCAATTCAGCCAGACCGGCGATTTGCCCGGCTGCGCGGGGATATCGGTCAGGTCGTTTGCGCGCCGGGGCCTTGGCTGCTTGCCTTGTGCTTTCTGACCTACACATCGAATTTTCTCGCCGTTACGTCGTTCCTTCCCACATTCCTGACCGAAGTCGAAGGCTACGATCTCGGTTGGGCGGCGGCGCTCACGGCGCTCGTCGTCGCCGGCAACGTGTTCGGCAATGTGTGCGGCGGATGGCTGCTGCACAAAGGGGCGAAGCGCTGGGCCCTCATCGCCATCGCCTCCTTCGTCATGGGCAGCACGGCGCTCTTGATCTATCGCCCGTCGACGCCGGAGGCGATTCGCGTTGCGCTGGGATTCGCCTTTACGTTCGTCGGCGGATTTTTGCCCGCCTCGATCATCGGCGGCGTGCCGGTTCATGCGCCGGCACCGGCCCTGATCGGCACGACCAACGGCCTCATCATGCAATGCACGAATATCGGCATGCTGTTGACGCCGCCCGTCTTCGCCGCGATCGCGGCCCGGCATGGCTGGAGCGCGGCGCCGCTTCTGACGGCCGCCTTCAGCGCCCTCGGCATCGGCTTGGCGCTGATGATCGGGCGCCACGAAGCGCGGCAGGCAAGGGTTTAGGCGAAGTCCTCGGCCAGCGCGGCGCGCGTGGCTTCGCCGAGGCGCGCCATGTGGCCGTAATTCGGGTGCGCGAACTCGACCACGATATCGGCGCCAGGCTGGCGGAATGCCGCGATTTGATCCGGCGCGAGATCGAAGCGCATGAAGTGGACGGCGGAAGTTTTTCCGTCCTCGCGCGTCCGTTCTTCGTTTCCGACCGGCTTACCGGCAACGCGGCGCCCGGCGACCACAAGATAGATCTTGTCCTCCGCACCGCCCAGGCGCGCCAATTCGCGTGCCCGGCGCTCCGGATCCTCGATCTCGAACATGACCGTGGCGACGAGTTCGCGGCCCTTGGGAATCAGCGGATTGTAGACTTCGAGTTCGTCCTGAACCTGCGCATCGCCGCCCTTCTCGATGCACAGCATCTCGTGAATCTGATGCAGCATCGTTTCGTAGCTTTCGAAATAGAACGTGGCGAAAGGCCCAACTTCGACGCGGCGATTTTTCTTATACGCCGCCATGCGCGCTCGGCGCTCCTTGCGCTGTCCTTCATAAACCGACAGCGGCAGAAGATCGGCGCGCGTGATCTCGGTCTTGCGCGGCATGGCTGACATTATGCACCGGCCTCGGGCGTGCCAGGACCTGTGATGGTCCCGGCGCCTAAGGCGCCTGCTTCGTTCGCTCGTCGTAGGCGGCCTCGAGCCCGGCATGAACCGCTTGGGCGAAATGCGCATTTGGATTCTTCATGCACCAGTCCTTGAGATAATCATTCACTTGTTGGACCGTATTTTTGCCGAGCAGATTGTAGGTATCCGCGGTCGAGCGGTTCATGGCCGTGACGTAACCCGCCCACCAGGTTTCGGCATAGAGCTTGTCCTGCGCCGACGCCCCGTTATAGGCGGCGCAGGTCAGGGAACCCGCGCCGAGAATTTGAAATCGGCCATTGCCGTCGGCGGCCATGGCCGGGCTTAACGACAGAACGAGGGCGGCTATCGAGATTGCCAGTCGCATTGTCTTGCTCCTTTGCGGCGGTTCACTTTCGTTTCTTACAACAAACCGTAAGCTTTTGCGAAAAGTTCGATGGGATGCGGCGCCCGGTCGGGTACGATCTGGCCGGCTTCGGCGGGAATCCGCTCCATGCCCTGAAGAATATGCATACCGGCAAGCGGGCATTCCGAAGCGACGAATTGCTTGCCTGCTTCGACAGCTTGGCGTGCGACGGGCCGACCCACTTTGATTCCGGTCTCGAAATTTTCCCGCAAAATTCCCCACGAACCGCCATGCCCCGAACAGCGTTCGATGATCTTGAGATCGATTTTGGGAATCAGGCGCAGCATCTCGGCGGCCTTTTGGCCCATGTTTTGCGCCCGCGCGTGGCACGCGATATGGAGCGTGACGCCGCCTTCGAGCGGCGCCAGGCCGGGTGCCAGGCCTTCCTTCTTGGCGATGTCGACGACGTATTGCGGGATGTCGCGCGTCGCCTTGGCAAGCGCCGCGACATTGGCATCGTCGGGCACGATCAGCGGCCATTCGAATTTGAGCATCAGGGCGCAGGACGGCACGAGCGCGACGATGTCGTAGCCGCGGTCGATCCAAGTCTTGAGTTCGGCGGCGACGTGTTTCGCGCTCTTGGCGACGGCGGCGAGATCGCCCTGCTCCATTTGCGGCATGCCGCAGCAACCGGGATAGACGATTTCGGTTTCGACGCCGTTGTGGGCGAGGATACGCCGCGCCGCGATGCCGATATCGGGATTGTTGAAATTGGCGAAGCAAGTCGCATAAATCGCCGCCTTGCGACCGAAGGCGGGCGCCTCGCGATTGACCGGCGGAATTTCATACTTGGCGCGCTTGACCAGCGTTTCGACATGGTATTTCGGCAGCGCGGCCTTGCGATCGACGCCGGCGACGATTTCCATCAAATCGCGCGTCAGCCGGTTGCTGGTGCTTGTTGCGGCATTGGCGAGGCCGGCGATGTGGGAGCAAATTTTGCCGTTGCGGTCGGTCTTGGTGAGCTGCCGTTCCCAAAAGCCGCGCTTGCCGTTTTTCAGCTCGATGGCGCGGTAGCGCAGCATCAGGCGAGGAAAATCGAGATTGAATTCGTGCGGCGGCACGTAGGGGCATTTCGACATGAAACACATGTCGCACAAGGTGCAGGCATCGGCGACCTGCTTGAAATCGGCGGTCGCAACTCCCTCAAGCTCGGCATCGCCGGCCGCGTCGACGAGATCGAACAAGCGCGGAAAGGAGTCGCAGAGATTGAAGCACAGGCGGCAGCCATGGCAGATATCGAAGACCCGCCGCATTTCCTTTTCGAGCTTGGCTTCGTCGTAGAAATCCGGATTTTGCCAATCGATCTTGTGCCGGGTGGGCGCTTCGAGACTGCCCTCGCGCATGGCGACGCTCCGCTGTTGCGGGCCGATCACGGTTGCCCGACAGGTCGAATTCAATGATGTCGGTCAATCGAGGATCCGGGAGGCGCCTTGGGCGCGCTCCCGGATCGATCGCGAACGGAACTAGGCGACCTCGTTGAGCGCCTTTTGGAAACGGCCGGCGTGGCTCTTCTCGGCCTTGGCCAAGGTCTCGAACCAATCGGCAATTTCGTCGAAGCCTTCGCCGCGCGCGGCCTTGGCCATGCCCGGATACATATCGGTATATTCGTGGGTCTCGCCCGCGATCGCGGCTTTGAGGTTTGCCCTGGTATTACCGATCGGCTGGCCGGTTGCCGGATCGCCGGTTTCCTCAAGGAACTTCAAGTGACCGTGGGCATGGCCGGTTTCGCCCTCGGCGGTTGAGCGGAACACGGCGGAGACGTCGTTGTAGCCTTCGACATCGGCCTGTTGCGCGAAGTAGAGATAACGGCGATTGGCTTGGCTTTCGCCGGCGAACGCGGCCTTGAGATTGCCTTCCGTCTTGCTGCCCTTAAGATTTGCCATGAGTTCGAACCTCCTCTTTTGCAAATTCGATAGAGAACTGAGACCGGGACTTTCAAACCGCCCCGGGACATGCGCGATCGAGTGGCCAGCTAGCACCAATGACGCCCGATCGATTGACAATTAAGCCTATCCGAATCGTTTCGTCAATAGATTAGAATAACTCTAATCTATTCTTGCCAACGATGAACAATTCCGAATTAGGCCTTGGATTTGAGCCGCACGATGACGTCGACGCGGGCGACTTCGGTACCCGCGGGCGCCGCCGGAATTCCCGCAACCGAGAGGCCGGCCGCTGGAATATCGTGCAGGGAACCGGTTTCTTCGCGATAGAAATGGTGGTGACTGGAAATGTTGGTGTCGAAGTAGGTGTGACCGGATTGAACCGCCACCTCGCGCAAAAGACCCGCGGCGGTGAATTGGTTCAACGTGTTGTAAACCGTTGCCAGGGATACCCCGATGCCTTCGCGCACGGCTTCGACGTGCAATTCATCGGCCGATACGTGGCGATCGCCGCGCTCGAACAACAAACGCGCCAGCGCCAGCCGCTGGCGCGTCGGGCGCAGACCAACGCTGCGCAGACGATGCAGCATCTCGGCATAGGGACGCGGATTTGACATGGCCGCAGTATAACCCTCAGCCGCCGAAATTTGAAGATTTAAAACAATAATTTAATCAATGTCTTAGAGAAATTATAGTCTTGTGCCCCAGCGCCTTGACAGCCGGGCATTGCGCGCAATGATCGGCGTTATGCTTTGGGCCTTGCGCCAGAACACCGATGCCACGACGGCCGCGATCGAAGCCGATGCAGCGGACCGGGCGTCGTCCTACATTTGCCCGAATCCGGAATGCCAAGCGCGCGTTCTACTAAAGGCGATCGCCAGCCCGCTCGTCGTCGCGCATTTTGCCCATGCATCGGCAACGCGTTGCGATTGGAATGAGAACGAAACGCCGCAGCACCGCCGCGCCAAGCGCGATTTGCGGGATGCCTTTCGCCGGCAAGGGCTTTCGGCGCAGGTCGAGGCGCCGCTCGCTTTCCTGCCATTGCCCGATAGCCGCGCCGACGTGCTTGTCACATTGCCGTCGGGACAGCCCGTGGCTATCGAACTTCAGCACACGAGCTTGGCGATCGAGCGCATCGTTGCCCGTACGCAGCTCTATGCCGCGAAGCAAATTCCTGTGCTGTGGCTGCCCTTCGTGCCGGACAGCGTCCGCGCGCGCCGGAAACAGCTCAAACCGCAACCGCGCGCCACCTGGCTTCTCGAAAAATTCAGCGCGCCCGCCTGGCACCGCTGGATCGAGGCCTACCAGCTCGGCGCGCTGTGGTATTACGACGACCGCAAGCATCGCTTGCTCGAATGCCGCCTGTCCCAGCATTGGCTCTATGCGCAACCGCGCGAATTTTGGAACCCAAAGTCGCGCGACATCGCGCAGGCGCGCGGAAAATTTTATCCGTCGCGGCGTTGGTCCGATTTGCGCATCACGCGCGTCCTGCCGCTGGACCAGGTGGCGATCGCGCTCACGCGCCGGCGAGCCGCCAATATCGGCGGTTTCGAGCTGCCCGCGAGCCACGTGGTCCGGCTCGAAGCCGCCGGTTAGGCTTTCGCCTCGGCGTTCTTGTCGGGCACCACGCCCATGCCGACGATGCGGTAGCCGCAATCGACGAAATGCACTTCGCCGGTGACGCCGTTGGCGAGGGGCGAAAGCAGATAGAGGCCGGCATTGCCGACCTCCTCCAGCACTGGATTGCGGCGCAACGGCGCGTTCGCCTGCGTCCAACCGTATACGTAACGCGCATCGCCGACGCCGGCGCCGGCCAGCGTCCGCATCGGGCCGGCGGACAGCGCATTCACGCGCAATCCCTTTTTGCCGAAATCGCTCGCCAGATAGCGCACCGAGGCCTCAAGCGCCGCCTTGGCGACGCCCATCACGTTGTAGCTCGTGAATACGCGCCGCGCGCCCTCGAAAGTGAGCGTGAGCAGCGAGCCGCCCGGCTGCATCAGCGGCTCGGCGCGCCGCGCAATGTCGGTAAACGAGTAGCACGAGACATCCAAGGTGCGCAGGAAGTTCGCCCGCGACGTGTCGACATAGCGGCCCTTCAATTCCTCGCGGTCCGAAAACGCCAGCGAGTGGACGACGAAATCGAGGCCGCCCCACTGCGCCTTGATTTCGGCGAAGACGGCATCGAGCGACGCGGCGCGCTCGACATCGGCTTCGAGGATCATCTTGCTGCCGAGCGCCTCGCACAGCGGAATGGCGCGGCGGCCGAAGGCTTCGGCTTGATAGGTGAAGGCGAGTTCGGCGCCATGCTGGCGCGCCGCGCGCGCGATGCCATAGGCGAGCGAACGATCGTTGGCGACGCCCATCACCAGGCCGCGCTTGCCCGCCAGGAGAGCGCCGGGTCCGTCTGCCATCATGATCCCCCAAAATACATCGTGGCGCGCAACTTAGCGGCGCCGGCGGCCGGTGGAAAGGGAAACGGAGTTGAGCGGGTGTGAGCGCCGCGGCGATCAGGCGTCGTAGCGCCGGAAGGCCAGCGTGCAATTGGTGCCGCCGAAGCCGAAGCTGTTCGAGATCGCGAGATTGAGATCGACGTTGTCGAGCCGCTTGGTCACCAGCGGCATGTCGCCGACATCCGGATCCGGCTCATCGACATTGGCCGATGCCGCGACGAAGCGCTCCTGCATCATCAAGAGCGTGTAGATCGCTTCGTTGACGCCGGCCGCGCCGAGCGCGTGGCCGGTCAGCGATTTGGTCGAATTGAAATAGGGCACATGATTGCGCCCGGCGGCGCCGAACACCTCGCGAATCGCTTTCAATTCGACCGCATCGCCGATCGGCGTCGATGTGCCGTGGGTATTGATATAGTCGACATGCTCCGCGATGCCGGCGAGCGCCAGCTTCATGCTGCGCGCCGCGCCGTCGCCCGAGGGCTGCACCATGTCGTAACCATCCGACGTGGCGCCGTAGCCAACAAGCTCGGCATAGATTTTGGCGCCGCGCGCGCGCGCGTGTTCGAGTTCTTCGAGCACCAGAACGCCGCCGCCGGCGGAAATCACGAACCCGTCCCGTTTCTTATCGAAGGCGCGCGAGGCCCGCGTGGGCCGATCGTTGTAGGCCGACGACATGGCGGGCATTGCGTCGAACAGGACCGACAGCGACCAAGCCAGTTCTTCGCCGCCGCCGGCAAACATCACGTCTTGCTTGCCCCACTGGATGAGCTCGCTGGCATTGCCGATGCAATGCGCGCTGGTCGAGCAGGCCGAGGTGATCGAGTAGTTGACGCCCTTGATCTCGAACGGCGTCGCCAGCGTGGCCGAACACGTGCTCGACATGGCACGCGGCACCATGAAGGGGCCGACCCGCTTCGAGGATTTTTTCTCGCGCAAGATATCGGCGGCGGCCACCTGGTCCTTGGTCGAAGGTCCGCCGGAGCCCATGATCAGGCCGCTGCGCTCGCTGGAAACGTCTTTCTTTTCGAGGCCGGAATCCTTGATCGCGTCCGCCATCGCTATGTAGTTGTAGACCGCGCCATCGCCCATGAACCGGCGCAGCCGGCGATCGATCGCCTTATCCGGATCGAGCTTGATCGAACCGCGGACATGGCTGCGGAACCCGAGATCGCGGTATTCCTCGCAGAACTCGATCCCCGACCGGCCCTCGCGCAGCGATTGGCGCACTTCCTCCTTGTTGTTGCCAATGGAGGACACGATGCCCATGCCGGTGACGACGACGCGCCTCATGCCGGCTGGCTTTCGCTTGCGAAGAGACCGACGCGCATGTCTTTCGCTTCGTAGATGACTTTGCCGTCGGCCTCAAGCCGGCCATCGGTGATGCCGAGCACGAGGCGTCGCGCGATCACGCGTTTGACATCGATGATGTAGCGCACGCGCTTGGTGGTGGGCAGAACCTGATCGCTAAATTTGACCTCGCCGGCGCCGAGCGCCCGGCCGCGGCCCGGATTGCCGAGCCACGCCAAATAAAATCCGGTGAGCTGCCACAGCGCATCCAGGCCAAGGCAGCCCGGCATCACCGGGTCGGCTTCGAAATGACAGGCGAAAAACCACAGCTCCGGTTTGATATCGAGTTCGGCGATGACGTGGCCCTTGCCATAGGTTCCGCCGTCGCGGCCAATGCTCGAAATTCGGTCGAACATCAGCATAGGCGGCAAAGGCAGCCGCGCATTGCCGGGCCCAAACAGCTTGCCATGACCGCAGCCGATCAGTTCGTCGTAGCTGTAGCCGTTCTTGCCGACAAAGCTCGGGCCAAGGGCAACGGGATCGGTCATATGACACGGATTATGTTGTTCTGATTCAAGCATCTAGCCCGGCTCACCGCGGATGAGGTTCGCACATCGCCGAAACTCCGCGCCGAGGCAACGGCGCAGGGCATAACAAGGGATATAGGCAATTGCCAGCGCAATCCCAAGCCATTAGCCATTTTCAGCTCAACCCACGTCCGATTTCGGGCGTATCGGTAAACAAAGCCGATGCCCCCCACGCCAAGAGATCCCGCGCGCGCTGCGCGTCGTTAACCGTGTAGAGCAACACCGGGCGACCGCTGCTTGCCGCCAGGGCTACGGATTTTCGATCCAGCGGCTTGTGATCGAGATTGAGCGTGGCCGCCGCGAGGCGGTCTATCGACGCGCGCCAATCGCCCTCCAGGCGCTTCAGCAGCAGGCCGCGCGGCCAGCGCGGCGCGATGTCGCGAATGGCAGCCAACGCGGCAAAGGTAAAACTGGAAATCAGCGGCGCCGGCTGGGATGCCGGCCAGTGCCGCTCCAAGATCCGCGCCAGCGCCGCGGCCGTCGCCCGCGCATCCTTGTCTTCGGTTTTGATTTCGATATTGGCGCCCAGGCCGAGGCTCGCCAAACAGGCAATAGCGTCTTCGAGCGAAGGAACCGGTTCGCCGGCAAAAGCAGCGCCGAACCGCGATCCGGCATCGAGCAGGCGGAGCTCGGCCATCGGCTTGTCGATCACGCGGCCTCGACCCGAGGTTGTTCGGTCCACCTTCTCGTCGTGCATGACGACGAGTCCGCCATCGCGGGTCAGGCGAATGTCGAATTCAACCCAAGTTGCGCCCAGTTCCGCAGCCTTGCGGAACGATGCCATCGTGTTCTCAGGTGCATGCGCCGCGGCGCCGCGATGGCCGATAATGCGCGGCAGCGTCGGCAGCGCCAGCAATTGCGGTGCCGATTTAGTGCTGCCGGCGGTGATGGCCGCCGTGCGGTTCGGGCGCCGTGGTGTCGTATCCGCGCAGCCGATCGTAGGCAGCGAGCTGAGCCGCATCGAGTAACGGGCGCGTCTCGAGATGGGCCGACAAGTGAACATGGCGGAGCCGGCCATAGAGCGCCGCGACCTCCGCGGTCTTGTCGCTAAGCAAAGCCGTATCGATGCGGCGCCCAACAAACAGCCCATCGAGTTCCGCTTCCCGCGCGACGATCTCGCGCCCAAGCGCCCGCGCCGCCTCGGCCATACGCACGCGAATGGCCTCGATCGCATCGCGCTGCGCGGCGGACAGTGTCAACGCCTGAGCATGTTCCAGCGCATGCATCGGCCCCGGATAGCCGTTGAGTTCGGCAGCCTTGGCCAATCCCATGCCACGCCCGGCAATGAGGTCGGCCATTTCGGCTTCCGCCAGCGACTTGACCGCGCGCCGCTCTTGGCCGGCATAGGGCTGTGTCGTTTGCGCGAAGCCGCCAACGGCGGAAATGGCGAGAAGCGCGGCGGCAGCGCAAGTTGCATGGATAATTCGCATTATTCCCTCCTCGTGGACCGGTGGGGCGAAAATCAGTCCGATGCGCGCTGCCGCTTGTTCGACCGTCTAGGCGTCCCGCCGCGGACGGCGGTCGCCATCGTCGCGACGCCGCTCGCGCCGTTCGCCGCGCTCGCCCCGATCGCCTTCCGGGCGCGGTTCGCGCGGCGGGCGGTCGTCGGGCAGCTCGGCGCCGGTCTGCTGGTCGACCAAGCGCATCGACAGCTTGACCTTGCCGCGATCGTCGACGCCGATCAGTTTGACTTTCACCTTGTCGCCTTCCTTGACGACGTCGCTGACTTTGTTGACGCGCTGGGGCGCGAGCTCGCTGATGTGGACGAGACCGTCCTTGGCGCCGAGGAAATTCACGAAGGCGCCGAATTCCATGATCTTGACCACGGCGCCGGTATAGATCGCGCCGATCTCGGGCTCGGCGACGATGCCCTTGATCCAATCGATCGCCGCCTGGGATTTCGATTCTTCGGTGGCCGCAATCTTGATCGTGCCATCGTCCTCGATGTCGATCTTGGCGCCGGTGACTTCGGTGATCTCGCGGATGACCTTGCCGCCGGTGCCGATGACTTCGCGGATTTTGTCTTTCGGAATCGTGATCGTCGTGATGCGCGGCGCGTGGCGGCTCACGTCGTTGCGCGCCGCCGTGATGCCCTTGTTCATTTCGTTCAGGATATGGAGCCGTCCGTCGCGCGCCTGGTTGAGCGCGACGTCCATGATTTCCTTGGTGATCGAGGTGATCTTGATGTCCATCTGCAGCGAGGTGATGCCGTTCTCGGTGCCCGCGACCTTGAAATCCATGTCGCCGAGATGATCCTCGTCGCCCAGAATGTCCGAAAGCACCGCGAAGCGGCTGTCTTCCTTGATCAGCCCCATCGCGATACCCGCGCAGTGACGCGCCATCGGCACGCCGGCATCCATCAACGACAGCGACGCGCCGCACACCGTCGCCATCGAAGACGAGCCGTTCGATTCGGTGATCTCCGACACGATGCGGATCGTGTAGGGGAAGTCCTCTTTCTTCGGCAGCATCGGGCGCATGGCGCGCCATGCGAGCTTGCCATGGCCGATCTCGCGCCGCCCGGCGCCGCCCATGCGGCCGGTTTCGCCAACCGAATATGGCGGGAAATTGTAATGCAGCATGAAGTGCTCGCGGTACTCGCCCTCAAGCGCGTCCATGATCTGCTCGTCCTGGCCGGTGCCGAGGGTGGCGACGACGAGCGCCTGGGTTTCGCCGCGGGTGAACAGCGACGAGCCGTGGGCGCGCGGCAGAACGCCGACTTCGGCCACGATCGGCCGGACGGTTTTGGTGTCGCGGCCGTCGATGCGAACGCCGGTGTCGAGAATGTCCCAGCGCACGATTTTGCTTTCGAGTTCCTTGAGGATCGCGGGTGCGATCTTGAGCTTGGCCGCGTCGTCGGCGACGAGCGCCTTCGCCTTGTCCTTGACGGCGCCGATCTTGGCGTGCCGCTCTTGCTTCACGCGCTCGCGATAGGCCTCGCGCATGGCGGCTTCGATGCCGCCGGCGGCGAAGGCGGCGTTGACCGCCGCTTCTTCCGGCGGGGCTTCGGGCAGCGCCCAAGGCTCCTTGGCGCAGCGCTCGGCCAGGCGGATGATCGCCTGGATCGCGGGTTGGAATTTCTCGTGCCCGAAGGTCACGGCGCCGAGCATGATCGCTTCGGACAGCTCGTTCGCCTCCGACTCGACCATGAGCACGCCTTCGACGGTTCCCGCGAGGACGAGATCGAGGCTCGATTTCGCCATGTCCAACATCGGCGGATTGAGCACGTATTGGCCGTCGATGTAGCCGACGCGCGCCGCGCCGATCGGGCCGAGGAACGGGATGCCGGAAATCGTCAGCGCCGCCGATGCGCCGATCAGCGCCACGATATCGGGATTGTTCTCGAGATCGTGGCTCAGCACGGTGGCGAGAACTTGCGTTTCGTGGCGGAAGCCCTTGGCGAAGAGCGGCCGGATCGGCCGGTCGATGAGCCGCGAGACGAGCGTTTCGCGCTCGGTGGGCCGGCCTTCGCGCTTGAAAAAGCCGCCGGGAATTTTGCCGGCGGCGTAGCCTTTTTCCTGGTAGTGAACGGTGAGCGGGAAGAAATCGATGCCCGTCTTGGGGGTCTTTTCGCCGACCACGGTGCACAACACGATGGTTTCGCCGAGCTGCGCCAGGACGGCGCCATCGGCTTGCCGCGCGACACGGCCGGTTTCCAGAACGAGGCGTTGTCCGCCCCAGTCGATTTCTTCGCGGAATTTATTGAACATTCGTTTTCCTTTTCCTATCGGATTGGCCGCGGCGCCGGCGATAGCAGGCGCGCGCATGGCCGTTGGCGGCAATCCCCTTGGACTGCGGCCAGGTTGCTTCGAATAAGCCGCGCGGCTTCGCCCCGCGGCAGCGTGTTACGGAGGATCGCTCGATCCTCTGTCATCAGGGAAACACTAGCGCCGTAGCTCCAGGCGCCCGAGCACCGATTCATAGCGCTTCGTATCGATGCGCTTGAGGTAATCGAGCAGGCGGCGGCGTTGGCCGACCATGAGCATGAGGCCGCGGCGCGAATGATTGTCGTTCGCGTGGCCGTCAAGATGGGTCGTCAGATTGCGTATCCGCTCGGTCAAAATTGCGATCTGCACTTCCGGCGACCCTGTGTCGCCGGGCTTGGGTGCAAAACTTTGCACGAGTTCAGTCTTGCGTTCCGCACTGATCGACATCGGGTATCCTTTTTTGTCAGAGGTTGAAAATCCGCAGCGGATGGGCAAGCGCGCCATCCCAGCGCAAGAGGCCGATCGCCTTGCCCGCACAATGGGCATAAACAACGGCGCCTGGCTCAAGGGCTTCGACGACCTTGCGGTTGTCGCTACGGAGAACTGGCAGCGGCCGGCCTTGCTTTGTTCGGTCGGCCTCGTTTCCGGTCAAAGCCAGCGCCGGGATGTCGTCCAGCGCGGTTTCGATCGGCTGCAATAATGCCAGCAAATTCGGGGCAGGTTCGGCTGAGCCGATCCCACCTTGCGTCACATTATGCCGGATATCCTGGAGATTGGCTAGAGGAATAGCGGCCGCGCCGGCAAACGGGCCAACGCGCTCGCGGCGCAGCGTGCTCACATAGCCGAGCGTGCCAAGCGCTTCGGCAAGATCCCGGGCCAGGCTGCGGATATAAAAACCTTTGCCGCACTCGACTTCGAATTCCGCCCGATCTGCATCGACAAAGTTCGATAATTCAATGCGATATACGATGACGGGACGCGTTTCGAGGGTCACATCGCGGCCCGCTCGGGCCAAATCGTAAGCACGCTCGCCGGCGACCTTGATCGCGGAGTAAATCGGCGGGCGCTGTTGGATGGTGCCGCAAAAGCGCGGCAGAATGGCACGGATGGCGTCCGCGTCCGGCCGCTTGGCACTTGCCGCGATCACCGCACCCTCCGCGTCGTCGGTTGCGCGCGCTTCGCCCCAGCTTATGCCGAAGCGGTAAACCTTGCGGCTGTCCATGGCGAAGGGCACGGTCTTGGTCGCCTCGCCCAACGCGATCGGCAGGACGCCGGTGGCAAGCGGATCGAGCGTACCGGCATGGCCGGCTTTTTCCGCGTCAAAAAGGCGCCGGACGGCGTTGGTCGCCGAGGTTGCGCTCAGGCCCAAGGGCTTGTCCAAAACGAGCCAGCCATGAACGGGCTGGCCACGACGGCGCCTACCCATTCTTGTCGTCGCCACCGAGATCGCGCTGCACGCGCGGGTCTTTCAGCAGATCGGTGACGTGCTGGGAGCGATCGAAGGTTTCGTCGACGGTGAAACGCAGTCGCGGCGCGAACTTCATGCGCACCGCGCGGGCCACCTCGCCGCGCAAATAGGGCGACGCCCGGTTGAGCGCGGCGACGATTTCGTCGGTATTCTTGCCGCCGAGCGGCAGGACGAATACCAGCACGTTGCGCAAATCGGGTGCCACGCGCGCCTCGGTCACCGTGACCGAAACATCGTGCAGCGCCGGATCGCGAAAATGCGCGTGCGGCAAGAGTTCGGCGAGCGCGTGGCGTATCGCCTCGCCGATCCGCAAGGAACGCGGATTCTCGCCCGGTTCGCGCTGGCGTTTTCCCGACATTGCCCGCCGTCTCGCGCCCCGACGCTAGAGCGTCGCGGCGACTTCCTCGACCACGAAGCACTCGATCTGGTCGCCGACCTTGAGGTCGTGGTAGTTCTCGAAAGCCATGCCGCATTCGAGACCGCCCTTGACCTCGCGCACCTCGTCCTTGAAGCGTTTCAAGGTCGACAGTTTGCCTTCGTGCAGCACCACATTGTCGCGCAGCAGGCGAACGCCGCAGCCGCGCTTGACCACGCCCTCGGTGATCTTGCAGCCGGCGATATTGCCGACCTTGGTGATCTTGAAGACCTCGAGAATCTGCGCATAGCCGATGAAGCTCTCGCGCCGGACCGGCGCAAGCAGGCCTTCGAGCAGCTTTTTCACGTCGTCGGCGATATTGTAGATGATCGAGTAGTAGCGGATATCGACGCCGTCGCGTTGCGCGGCATCGCGCGCCTGATTGTTGGCGCGCACGTTGAAGCCGATAACGAATGCGCCCGACGCCTTGGCGAGCGTGATGTCGGATTCGTTGATGCCGCCCACCCCGCTGTGCAGCACGCGAACTTTGACTTTGTCGGTCGAGAGCTGCTCGACGACGGCGACGATCGCCTCGATCGAGCCTTGCACGTCGGCCTTGACGACGACGGCGAGTTCCTTGGCGGCGCCTTCGGCGATCTTCGAGAACATTTGTTCGATCGTGCCGCGCGTCGCGGTCGAGCGCTGGCGGAGCTGGCGCAGGCGGTATTCGGTGACTTCGCGCGCGCGCGCTTCGTCGGCGACGACGCTGAACACGTCGCCCGCGGAGGGCACGCCCTGCAATCCGAGAATTTCGACCGGCACGCTGGGGCCGGCGCTCTTGACCGCTTCGCCGCGGTCGTTGCTGAGCGCGCGCACGCGGCCCCATTCGACGCCGGCAACGACGATGTCGCCCGGCTTGAGCGTGCCGCGTTGCACGAGAACGGTCGCGAGCGGGCCGCGCCCGCGATCGAGCTTGGCTTCGACGATGGTGCCCTGCGCCTCGCGGCCGGGATTGGCCTTGAGATCGAGAACTTCGGCCTGCAGCAGAATCGCTTCCTCGAGCTTGTCGAGGTTCGTGCCCTTGATGGCGGACACATCGATGGCGAGAGTGTCGCCGCCGAGCTCTTCGACAACAATCTCGTGCTGCAGCAAGGCTTGGCGAACGCGTTGCGGATTGGCGTCCGATTTGTCGATCTTGTTCACCGCGATCAGGATCGGAACGCCCGCCGCCTTGGCGTGCGCGATCGCCTCGATGGTTTGCGGCTGGACGCCGTCGTCGGCGGCGACGACCAGGACGACGATGTCGGTCACTTTGGCGCCGCGCGAACGCATCTGGGTGAAGGCGGCGTGGCCCGGGGTGTCGAGGAACGTGATCTTGGCGCCCGTGGGCATCGTCACCTGATAGGCGCCGATGTGCTGCGTGATGCCGCCGGCTTCGTGCGCTGCCACATCGGTTTTGCGCAGCGCATCGAGCAGCGACGTCTTGCCGTGGTCGACATGGCCCATGATGGTCACGACCGGCGGACGCGGGGCGAGCTTCGCTTGATCGTCCACATCGCCGCTGATTCCGATTTCGACATCGGATTCGGCGACGCGGCGCACGCGGTGCCCAAGTTCGGTTGCGACAAGCTCGGCCGTGTCGGCATCGATCATTTGATTGATCGTGGCCATCACGCCCATCTTGAACAGGACCTTGACCACGTCGGCGCCCTTCTCGGCCATGCGGCCGGCGAGCTCCTGAACCGTGATCGATTTGGGTAGTACGATTTCACGCGACACTTTCTTGCGCTCTTTTAGTTGTTGCTCAAGGCGCGCTTTTTGCTTTTCGCGCTCGCGGGCCCGCTTGAAAGCGGCCAGCGAGCGCACGCGCTCGAGGCCTTCGCCTTCGTCGAGCGCCTGATTGATCGTGAGCTTGCCGGTCCGCCGGCGCGGCTCATTGCGGCCCTTGGCTTCCTTCGGCGGCGTTTTCTTGCCATCGGTCCGACCGCGCTTGCCGCGCTCTTCGTCGTCCTCTTCGCCCTCAACGGGAATGACTTCGCTCGGTACGGTTTCGCGTGCCGTGGATGGCACATCGACCTTGACGGTCAGTCGCGCCCGGACGTGTTGCGCCGCCAATTGGCGCGCATGTTCGTCGCGCCGCACGCCTTCGGCGGATTGCGCCTGATCGCGCGCGATGTCATCGCTTGCCGTCGTCGCGGCGCGGCTGAGTGGCTGGGATTCGGCCGCCGGCGCCGGCTCCGTCTTGATCGGCGGCGGCTCGGGCTGGACCGGCGCGATTGGCGCGACTTCAAGTGGCGCCTTCGGCGCCTCCACCGGCGGCGGCGGCGGCGAGATGGCTTCAACGGTGTCTGCGGTCTCCGTCAACACATCCAAAATCGGCCCAGTCGGCGGCGCGATGGGGGGATGGTGAGGTTCTTGCAACCGCGACTGGGCGCCTTCGAGCGCGCGAATGCGCTGCTGGCGCTCGACGTCGCTGAGGCCGTGATGTGCGTCGCGCCCGCTTTCGGTTTGCATGGAGGGCGCGAATGGGCTGGCCTCGACGCCTGCCGCTTCCGTCATCTCGCCGGCGCTTTCGCCGCGCGTGAAGGTGCGCTTCTTCTTGACTTCGACCGAGACCTGCTTGGTGCGGCCATGCGAGAAGCTCTGCTTCACGCTTCCGGCATCGACCGTCTTCTTGAGTTCGAGGCGGCCAGGCCGAGCGAGCGAAAGCGGCTTTTTCGAATCGACGTTGTTTGGTTCAGCCATGAGCACGGTTCTTTCTTGCATTCGATTTGTGGGCACCAGACGCGCTCTGCTTCGGCTGTGCCATCGCCGATAGTTCCGCCGATGCGCGGAAGCCGGCGAGCCGCGTCAGCTCATGCATCAATTTTTCGGCCAGCTGGCCGGGCGCAATACCGACATGCGCGATCGAATCCCGGCCGACGGCGGCGCCGATCTCGGCTTCCGTCAGCACGGCAAAATGGCCGATCGGACCGTGCAGCCCCGGATGGGCGACGCGATCGAGCGGATCGGCATCGCGCGCCGTGATCACCACCGCGACTCCGCCGCAGCCGATGGCTTCGCGCACGCGGCTGCGCCCAGCAATGAGCTGCCCGGCGCGGCGCGCCAACCCGATAAAAGCACAAGCCCGCTCGGCCAATTGCCGCTCGATCTGCGCGGCGAGATCAGCTGCGGCCACGGCCGGGCCGCCCGCCGCGCGCGCGAACAGGTTCTTTGCGCGCGCGATTTCGACCGTCGCGCGATCCGCCGACACCCATAGCCCGCGCCCCGGCAAACGCTCCGCCAAATCCGGCACGATCTTGCCCTCGGGGCTGACGACAAACCGCAACAAGCCGCCCCGCGGCGCGCTGGCCCGCGTCACGATACAGCGCCGCTCGCCCAGCTCGCCCTTGGCGGGCCGGGTGTGTTTTTCGCGCTTTGCTGGCGCCGTGGCGCTGCCGTTCAACATTGCGATGGCGACTCCGTTCCGCTACTTCTTCGCCGGCACTGGCGCGGCGGCAGGTTCAGGCTCGCCCATGGCATCGCCATAAACCTGGCGGCGTGCCGCCATGATGATCGCCTCGGCATCAGCCGTCTTGATCGGGCTGCTGTTGAGCGCTGAATTGGCGCGGTGTGGCTTCATATAGCTGAGCAGCTCGGCCGTCAGAGCGATCTTGCCGTCTTCGACCTTCGCTTTCGCGAGCAGTTTGGCACGGCGCTCTTCCTTGACGTGGCCGAATTCCTCGGGCGACACGCGCGGCACGCCGTCCATCATGTGGAAGCGCAGCTCCTCGGTCGAAAGATCGGCCAAGTCGGTCAGCGTCTTAACTCCGGCCTCGCCAAGCTTGACGAGACGCTGCGGCGTTAGTTCGTCGATTCCGGCCACTTCGTCCTCCACGCCCAATTCGCGGCGTTTTTCGGTATATTCGGCATCGCGCTTTTCAATGAAGGTCAAGGCGCGCGCGCGCAGTTCTTCGGCGATTTCCTTGTCGAAGCCTTCGATGGCCGAAAGCTCGTCGACCGGCACGTAGGCGACGTCCTCGATCGTGCGGAAGCCTTCGGTGACCAGGAGATGCGCGATGACGTCTTCGACATCGAGCGCTTCGACGAACAGCTTCGAGCGGCTGCGGAATTCTTCCTGGCGCCGATCCGACTCGGCCTGCTCGGTGAGAATTTCGATGTGCCAGCCGGTGAGCTGCGAGGCAAGGCGGACATTTTGGCCGCGCCGGCCGATCGCGAGGCTCTGTTGATCGTCAGGCACGATGACTTCGATGGTGCCGGTCTCTTCGTCAAGCACGACCTTGGTGACTTCCGCCGGCGCCAGCGCGTTGACGACAAAGGTCGCCGTGTCCTGCGACCAGGGGATGATGTCGATCTTCTCGCCGAGCAGCTCGGCGACGACGGCTTGCACGCGGCTGCCGCGCATGCCGACGCAGGCGCCGACCGGATCGATGCTCGAATCGCGCGAGACGACCGCGATTTTGGCGCGCGAGCCAGGGTCGCGCGCGACCGCCTTGACCTCGATGATGCCGTCGTAGATTTCCGGCACCTCCTGGGCGAACAGCTTGGCCATGAACTGCGGATGGGTGCGCGACAGGAATATCTGCGGACCGCGCGCCTCCTTGCGGACGTCGAAAATATAGGCGCGCACGCGATCGTTCTGCTTGAAATTCTCGCGCGGGATCAGGTCTTCGCGGCGGATCACGCCTTCGCCGCGGCCGAGATCGACGACGACGCCGCTCCATTCCACCCGCTTGACCGTGCCGTGCACGATCTGGCCGATCCGGTCCTTGTACTCGCCGAATTGATGTTCGCGCTCCGCTTCGCGTACTTTCTGAACGATGACCTGCTTCGCGGTCTGCGCCGCGATCCGGCCGAAATCGATCGGCGGCAGGGGATCGACGAAAACGTCGCCCGTTTTCTTGCCGGGCTCCAATTTTTCCGCTTGGGCTGGCGTCAGTTGGTTATTCTCATCCTCGACCAGATCGACGACGGTGCGGTAGCGCGCCAGGCTGACCTCGCCGTTCGCCCGGTTGATCTTGGCGCGGATATCGAGCAGCGGCCCGAATTTGGAGCGGCCGGCTTTTTGGATTGCCTGCTCCATCGCTTCGAGCACTTCGTCGCGCGTGATGCCTTTTTCACGCGCGACAGCGTCGGCGACTTGCAGAAGTTCGGGGCGCGGATGAACGGCGACAGCGGTCATGATATCGTCTCTTGTCCTAGGTCCGTCAGGCAGAAGCGGGGCGGGTACTGGCGATCAGCTTGTCGGTCAGCACGAGCTTGGCGTTTTCGATCTGGTCGAGCGGCAGCGTCGCCACAATGCCTTCGCCAAGGTCGACCTTGACCGCATCCGCTTCCGTGCCAAGCAGAGTGCCGGTAAAGCGCTTACGGCCATCGATCGGCGCCTTGAGCGCGATCTTGGCAACCTGCCCGGCAAATCGGCTGTAATCCGCCGGCCGCACCAAGGGACGGTCGATTCCGGGCGAACTCACTTCGAGCGTATAGGCATTTTCGACCAAGTCCTCAACATCGAGCAGGGCCGATACGGCGCGGCTAATGGCAGCACAATCTTGGACCGAAATGCGTGCCCCGCCCGAACGCTCGGCCATGATCTGGACGCGCGCATGGTGCTTGCCATCGACTTGAACCCGCACGAGCTCATAACCAAGGCCGGCAAGGCTGGGCTCAATCAGGGCCGTGATGCGTTCGGTCAAATCTCTCATCCGAAAATTGCCATAGGCGATCCCGGCCGAAAATCGGCAAACAAAAAAGGATGGGCCTCTGGCCCACCCTTCGTCACCTAGGCTAGCCCAGGCTACAGCGGGATGTTGTTTTGCCAGGAATATAATGCGCTAGCGCAAATTCGCAAGCCCGCAAGGGGCATATTTGGCGAATCTTAAACCCGGCGAGGCACCCGGCGATAGCGTAAATAAAGACATTGCCGCCCTTCGCCGATGGCTTTTTCCTCGTAGCGGGTCGCGGGCCAATCATCCGGCCGCTCGCGCCAATCCTTGGGTGCGCGGGCGAGCCATTCGAAATCCGTCCGGCGGCCCATCTGCTCCAACGCCCACACTTGGTAAATCGGATGGTCGCTGGCGATGCGCAGCTCGCCGCGGTCGCAAAGCACGCGCGCCAAGCTATCGAGATTGGCGGGACTGACGAAGCGGCGGGCGACGTGCCGGTTCTTAGGCCAGGGATCCGGGTGCAGCAGAAATAGTCGCTCCACCGACGCCTGCGGGAGGCCGGCAAGCAGTTCGCGGGCATCCTCCGGAAAAACCCGAATATTGTCGAGTTTGCGTTCGACAATGTGGCGCACCAACGATGCCACGCCATTGATGTAGATTTCGCAGCCGATCATGCCGATATCGGGGTGGCGCTCGGCTTGCCAAGCGAGGTGCTCGCCGCCGCCGCAGCCGATTTCCAGCCAGATCCGGTCTTTCGGCGGCGAATACAAGGCCTTGGGATCGATTGGCTGGCCTGGTGCAAGCTCGATTGCGAGGCGCGGCAACGCATCGTCGAGCAGACCTTGCAACCCGCGACGCAGCTTGCGCCCGCGGCGGCGGCCATAAACCCGGCGCGGCGGGCCGCGCTCGTCCTCCGCCATGGCCGTCGCGGCGCGCCCCTAGGCGAAGGCGCGCTTCAGCTCGCCGACCAGATCGGTGCGTTCCCACGAGAAGCCGCCATCCTTCTCGGCGGCGCGCCCGAAATGGCCGTATGACGATGTGCGGGCATAGATCGGCTTGTTTAGCCCGAGATGCTCGCGAATGCCGCGGGGCGACAAGTTCACGAGTTCCTGCAGCACGCGCGAGAGTTTGTCTTCATCGACCGTGCCGGCGCCTTGGGTGTCGACATAGACCGAAAGCGGCTTCGAAACGCCGATCGCATAAGCAAGCTGGATCAGACACTTTTGCGCCAGCTGCGCCGCGACGACGTTCTTGGCGAGATAGCGCGCGGCATAGGCGGCGGAGCGATCGACCTTGGTCGGGTCTTTGCCGGAAAAAGCGCCGCCGCCATGCGGGGCGGCGCCGCCGTAGGTATCGACGATGATCTTGCGGCCGGTGAGGCCGCAATCGCCATCCGGGCCGCCGATGACGAAGCGGCCGGTCGGATTGACGTAGAACTCCTCTTCCGGGCACATCCAACCTTCGGGAAGCACTTTCAAGACATAGGGACGCACGATCTCGCGCACCTCGTCCGCGTCGACCTTCTCGCTATGCTGGGTCGAAACCACGATCGCCGTCGCTTTGACCGGTTTGCCGTTTTCGTAGCGCAGCGTCACTTGGCTCTTGGCGTCGGGCCCCAGCATCGGCGCCTTGCCGCCGTGGCGCGCCTCGGCGAGCGCGCGCAGGATGTTTTGTGCAAATTGGATCGGCGCCGGCATCAGTTCGGGCGTTTCGTTGCACGCGTAACCGAACATGATGCCCTGATCGCCGGCGCCTTCATCCTTATTGCCCTTCGAGTCGACACCGACAGCGATATCGGCCGATTGACCGTGCAGGTAGCAGTGCAGTTTGGCGTTTTTCCAATGAAAGCCCTTCTGCTGGTAGCCGATAGCCTTGACCGCCTTGCGCGCCGCCGCCTCGATCTTTTCCTTGTTCACCGCGCCGCGCTTGCCGACCAGCTTCGCCGGGCCGCGGACTTCGCCCGCCACCACGATTCGGTTGGTGGTGACCAAAGTTTCGCACGCGACGCGCGCATAGGGGTCGTGGCTCAGGAACAAGTCGACGATTTCGTCCGAGATGCGGTCGCAAACCTTGTCTGGATGGCCTTCGGAAACCAATTCGCTGGTAAACAGAAAATTGCCCTTCGACACGAGCCTCGTCCTCCCGTCTTGCGCTCAAATTCGATGCGCGACTAAAAATGCACGACCCCGAGAGCGGCGCTGCGCGCTCGCCCCGTCAAGAAGCCGCCGGTAGCCGACCGCGGCCCCGCGCGGGGTCTTTAGTCGGAGTCCACGCTCTTGGCCAGGGCTTTTGCAAGATCGAAGACTTTCTTTCGCACCTTGGGATGGCGAATTTTGTAATAGGCCCGCACCAACTCGAGCGTCTCGCGCTTGGCGAGCGTATCCGGCTCGTAATCGAGCACGGCTTTTTTGGAGTGCCCGCCGCCGCCGCGCGCCGTGGCGGCGATGTCCGCCGGCATCTCGTCGAAAAAGAATTGAATCGGAACGTCCAGGATCTTCGACAATTCGTAGAGCCGGCTCGATCCGACGCGGTTCGCGCCGTGCTCGTATTTCTGCACCTGCTGGAATGTCAGGCCTAGCGCTTCGGCCAGCTTTTCTTGGCTCATGCCCAGCATCGTGCGCCGCAAGCGAATCCGCGCGCCGACATGAGCATCGACCGGACGCGGCCGGACAAGCTTGGGACGAACCGCCCCACGTCGACTTTTCGCCCTTACCCTGCTGGTCGCCATAAAATTCCTCCCTCTCCGAATTATCCCAAGGAGCCCTGTTCTGCGATAGCCGCAATTCCGCTCTTGGAGACGCACCGGCCGACGCCCGAACAAGGCGGCGCCGCAGCCGGCGCTATCTGTGAGAAATCGCTTATGATTCTACGTTCCGCAAGCAATGCTAGCCTAGCCCTTTGCGCACAGCAAATGCATTTGCCGATTTTTTGCGTCAGGCCGCGCTCGGGCGCCCGCCAATCTTGGAACGAATAGCGAAACGCCGATAACGGAGATCGAGCGCGAGGGCTATCGAACCGAAAATTAGCATCAGCAGAAACAAAGTACGGTCGCCCAACCGGGCATAGAGCGTCGGTTCGGCAATGGCCGGGGGAAGAAACACATCGAGCACGCCTTGCTGCATGATGGGCAGCCGCGCGGTGACGCGACCATAAGCATCGACCATGGCCGTGATGCCGGTGTTTGCGGCGCGCGCCAGCGGCAGCCCTTCCTCAACCGCCCGAAGCTGGGCGGCGGCAAAATGCTGGTAGGGGCCCGATGTCAGCCCGAACCACGCATCGTTGGTCGCATTGACGAGCCAGCCGGGCCTGTCCCGCCCTACGACTTGGCCGGGGAAAATCGCCTCGTAGCAAATCATCGGACTGATGGCCGGCGCGTTGACAACGGGCAAACTCGCCGGCCCGGTGCCCGCGCTGTAGTCGCCGCCGCCATGCGCGATCTGCTCGATGCCGATCCGGCGCAGTAGCCAGCGGAGCGGCACATATTCGCCGAAAGGCACGAGGTGATGCTTGTCGTAGGTCAGCACTTTGTTGCCCGCTTCGCTGACGATATGAACGCTGTTGAACCAGCGGCGATCGCGATCGCGGATGGCGCCCAAAATGAGCGCGCCGTTCGGCGGAACGCCGGTGCCCAAACGTCGCTTGGCATCGCCGGCGATGCGCATTGCGGGATAGTCCGACTCGAAACGATAATCGATGGCGGTCTCGGGCCAGATGACATGGGTAATTCGCTCGAAGCCGGCGCCCGTCGTCAGCCGCAGATAGCGCGTCAGGGTTTCTTCGCGCAGGTTCGGATCCCACTTGAGGCTTTGCGCGACATTGCCCTGCACCAAGCGCAACCGGATATCGGCCACCGGCCGATCGGGCGCGTTGCCAAGGCGCCAATAACCATATCCCGCCCAAACTGCGACGAGCGCGGCAAGAGCGATACCGATCTTGCGGCGTTGCGCCGCCAGCCTTGTTTCCGGCATCAGGGCCGGTACCGCGGCCAGCGCGACAGTGATCAACGTCAGGCCATAGGCTCCGATATGGGCGGCCGGCTGCAGCATCGGTTCATAGGCCGTCCAAACGGTCGCCGGCAAATTCCAAGGGAAACCGGTCAGCATGGTGCCGCGGAGCCATTCGGCAGCGGTCCAAAACGCGGCGAACGCCAGCAGACGCGCTAAGCCCTTCATTTGCGTGGCGTAGGTCGCGGCCGTCGCCAGCCCGCAAAATATCGCAAGGCCGCCGCTGATGCCGAAGACGGCAAACGGTATCAGCCAGCCAAATCGGACGATATCGAGCGTGAGCGGCCAAGCGAGCCAATAAAGCCCCGCCACGAAATAGCCGAAGCCGAACCACCAACCGAGGCTGAATGCGCCGAGGCCGCCGCGGCTTTGCGCCAAGAACAGGAGAAGCCCGGCGAAAGCCGGCCACAGCAACGGCATTGCATGCACCGGCGGCAAAGCGCCGGCCGCGAGTGCGCCGAGACCGAGCAGCATGAATCTCCGGCGCCAGCCAGTCGTGGCCAACGCGGCAAGCAGCCAGCGCGGCCGCGCCGCGCTTTCAGCGTCCATCGCCGTCGTCCGGCTCGGCGCGCTTATATGATCGGATGCGCAATTGCCGCACGCGGCGCGGATCGGCTTCAACCACTTCGAATTCGAACCCGGATGCGTGGCGGATTATTTCGCCGCGCGCCGGCACCCGATTGGCAAGATAGAAGACCAAGCCACCGAGCGTATCGACCTCGGCGCGCTCCTCGTCGCTCATGAAGCGGCCGCAACGCGCCTCGAGATCGCCGATCGGGATGCGGGCGTCGGCGAGTGCCACGCCGTCGCTTTCCTCGACCAGCGTCGGCGGCGCGCCCGAATCGTGCTCATCCTCGATTTCGCCGACGATTTCCTCGACCAAGTCCTCGATCGTGACCATGCCGTCGACGCCGCCATATTCGTCGACGACGAGCGCGAGATGCAGGCGTGTGCTGCGCATTTCCTTGAGGAGATCGAGAACGCGCATCGTCGGCGCGGCAAACAGGACTTTGCGCAGCACCTTCTCGACCTTGAAGTGGCGCCGCTGCGACCAAAACAGCAGCACGTCCTTGACGTGCACCATGCCGATGATTTCGTCGGGCGAGCCGCGGTAGACCGGAAAGCGGGAATGGCCCTCGGATTTGGCGGCCTCGATGAGGTCTTGAATTTGCATATTCACGTCGATCGCGACCATTTCGGCGCGCGGCACCATCACGTCCGCTACCGTAACGCTGTGCAATCGAAGGATATTGCGCAGCAGCCACTTTTCATCGGGTGCGATTTCTTCGCGCTCGACGTCGCTCGATTCGATGATCGCCTCGATCGTGTCGCGCAATTCCTCGGCGCGGCGATTCCGGCGCAGCCGCCGGGCAAGGCGGCCGATGAGGCCGCGGCGCTTTTTCGAATCGGGCTCGCGGCCCGGCGGCGGCGGCGCGGCGGACCGTCCCGCCGGGGCCCCATCGGCTTGCTGCGGCGCGGGCTCGTTGGCGCGCTTGGCCGGATCGTCGGTCATCGCGTCCGTGCCAGCTTGCGATACGGATCGGCAATGCCGAGGCGGGCGAGAATCTTGATCTCGAGCCCTTTCATCCGCCGGTAACCCAGGCCCGTGACGTGATCGTATCCGAGGAGATGCAAAACCCCGTGCACAATCAGGTGCGACGTGTGGTTGGCCAAGCTCTTGCCTTGCGCCGCCGCCTCGCGCTCAACGGTCTCATAGGCAAGCACGACATCGCCGAGCATTTGCGGACGCCCCGCTTCGTTCTTGGACCCGGCGGCTTGCGGAAACGACAGGACATTGGTCGGCTTGTCCTCGCCGCGATGTTTGCGGTTGAGGCGGCGGACGATATCGTCGCCGGCGAAAATGACGCAGAGCTCCGGCTTCGCGTCGCCCAGCGGTTTTGCGACGGCGAGCGATTCCATGACCGCGCGCTTGGCGAAGCGTCCTATTCGGACGATGTCCGGCGCCCAGCCCATGTGCACGACCGAGACATCGACCGTCGCCGTCCGCATTACCGGGATCCGCGGTTGCGCGGCGTAACCGGACCCAGGCCCTGCTCGGATTGCCGCGCGTCGCGCTCGTCATAGGCCCGCGTGATTCGCGCCACCATCTCATGGCGCACAACGTCGCTGGACGTGAAATTGACCAGGGCGATGCCGGGCACCCCCTTGATGACGTCGAGCGCGTCGCGCAAACCCGAGGTGACGCCCGCCGGCAGATCGATTTGCGTGAGGTCGCCGTTGACGACCATGAGCGAATTTTCGCCCATGCGCGTCAGCAGCATCTTCATCTGCATCGGCGTGGTGTTTTGCGCCTCGTCGAGAATGATATAGGCGTTGGACAACGTGCGCCCGCGCATGAAGGCCAGCGGGGCGATCTCGATTTCGCCCGAACTCGAGCCGCTTCGTCACCTGATCGCCCGGCAGCAATTCGTGAAGCGCATCGTAGAGCGGGCGCAAGTACGGATCGATCTTTTCCTTGATGTCGCCGGGCAGAAAGCCGAGCCGTTCGCCGGCCTCGACCGCGGGCCGCGACAAAACGATGCGCTCGACGCGCCCGGCCTGCTTCATCGCCACCGCCATGGCGACGGCGAGGAAGCTCTTGCCGGTCCCCGCCGGGCCCAGCGCGAAAACGAGCTCGTGCGTTTGCAAGGCGCGGATATAGGCAGCCTGATTGGGCGAGCGCGGAACGATCTGCCGTTTGCGGGTGCCGATGACGATCTCGTCGCCGTCGCGCCGCTCGGCGCCGTTGTCCGCGGCGGCGGCATGCTGGAGGGCAAAGCGGATTTCGGCATCGACCTCGGCGCGGCCGACCCGCTGGCCGCGCTTCAAGCGATTGTAAAGCTGCGTGAGGGCGGCGCGTGCCGCGGCGCGCTCCTCTTCGGCGCCGGCGATGATGAGCCGGTTGCCCTTGGCCACGATCGTGATGTCGAACGCCTTCTCGACCCGGGCCAGATGTTCGTCATGGGCGCCGCACAGCAGGGCGACGAGCGAATTGTCCTCGAATTCGAGCGTCACGGCATTGCCGCCGGCCGGCGACGAAAGCGCGGTCACGCGGCATCCTCGAGCGCCGCAGGCGACTTGATCCGGCCGCGCAAGCTGCTCGCGGTCGCCGCGTCGATCGCGACCTCGACGATGTGGCCCGACAGCGCGGCGTCGGCATCGACCAGGACCGCCTGCAACCAAGGGCTGCGTCCGACGCGCTGGCCGGGAATCCGGCCCGGCCGATCGATCAACACGGGCAGCGTGGTGTCGATCTTGGCGCGATTGAACGCCGCCTGTTGCTGCGTCAGCAAATCCTGCAAGCGTTGCAAACGCTCCTCCTTGACCGGCACGGCAATCTGAGCGGAATCGAGCGCCGCCGGCGTGCCCGGGCGCGGGCTGTAATTGAAGGAATAGGCTTGCGCATAGCCGACTTCGCGCACCAGCGCCAAGGTTGCCGCGAAATCGTCTTCCGTTTCGCCGGGGAAACCGACGATGAAATCGGACGACAAGGCGAGATCGGCGCGGGCGCGGCGCAATTCGCCGACGAGCCGGAGATAATCCGCGACGCGATGCCCGCGGTTCATCGCTGCCAGAATCCGGTCCGATCCGGATTGAACCGGGAGATGCAGATGCGGCATTAGCTTCGGAAAATCGCGATGGGCCGCGATCAGCGCGGCATCCATGTCGCGCGGATGCGAGGTCGTGTAGCGGATGCGATCCAGGCCGCCGATTTCGGACAGCGCCTCGATCAGGCGGCCCAATCCCCAGGTCGCGCCGCCCGCCGCTTCGCCGTGATAGGCGTTGACGTTCTGGCCGAGCAGCGTGATTTCCCGCGTGCCTTGCGCGACGAGCTTGCGGGCTTCGGCCAAGACGGCGGCGGCCGGGCGTGAAAATTCGGCGCCACGCGTGTAGGGCACGACGCAGAATGTGCAGAATTTGTCGCAGCCTTCCTGCACGGTGAGGAATGCCGACCAGCCTTGCGGCGCGGCTTCCTCGGGCAGGCGGTCGAATTTCGCTTCGACGGGAAAGTCGGTCGCGACGGCGCAGCCATCGCGCGCGACCTTGGCGACGAGGTCGGGCAGGCGGTGATAAGTCTGCGGACCCATCACCAGATCCACGAACGGTGCGCGCCGCCGAATTTCGTCGCCTTCAGCCTGCGCCACGCAACCCGCGACCGCGATGATGGTCGCGTGACCGGCGTCCGCCCGCCGCTCCTTGACGCGGCGCAAGCGCCCCAGTTCGGAAAAGACCTTCTCCGCCGCCTTTTCGCGAATATGGCACGTGTTGAGAATGATCATGTCGGCATCGTCCGGCATGGCTGCCGGCGCGTAGCCCATCGGCGCCAGAACATCCGCCATCCGGGCGGAATCATACACGTTCATCTGGCAGCCATAAGTTCTTATAAAAACTTTTTTCTTCAACCCCTTAGCTCGATTGATGGGTGCGGCACGCGGGCTTGCGGCAGCACGCGATAACGGTAGCAGGGGGCTTCCCGGAGTCAAGAAATGGATGGCCCATCGTGTTTCGTCAAACCGCTGCCGCTGGCAGCGGCGCCGGCGAAACGATCGCGGCGGTGGGCGGCGCGAGAGGCTGCTGCTTTCCCGACAGAGCCTCGGCGACGCCGGCCGCGACGCGCGCCTGGCAATAGGAGGCCAGCGCCTTGCGGTCGGCGAACTGCTTGATCGTGACCGGCTCGTGGAATTCGACGACGATCTCGATCCGCCCCATGCCGACCAAGGCCCACAGATGCGAAAACATTTCCATGTCGCCGTACCAGGCGAAGAAGGGCCGCAGGTGCCGCCCGATCGGTATGCCATCGAGCCGCGTGTAGGCGATCGAAACCGGCTGCACTTGCACCGGTGTCGCGTCGATCTCGATCTCCGCCGTGGCGAACAGCGAAGTTCGAAACGGCAAAACGCGATTGCCGTCGCTTGTCGTTCCCTCGGCGAACATGATGAGCCGGTCGCCGTTGCGGAAACGCTCTTTCATCACGCCGGCTTGTTGATGCGCGTAACGCGCGCGCCGGTCGACGAAAACCGTGCGCGACAGCTTGGCGCAAATGCCGAATAGCGGCCAGTTCGCAACCTCCGCCTTGGCGACGAACGAGCCGCGAATCAGGCTGCCGATCACCGATATGTCGGCATAGGAACAGTGATTGGAGACGAAGAGCACGCCGCCGCCCTTCAATTGCTGGCCCTTGGCGCGGATTTTGGCCCCCATGAGGCGCACGCAAACGCGATGCACGACCAGCGGAAACGTCTCGGCCAGCTTGCGGCGCAAAAGGTTTGCCACGGCCTGCACGGGAATCGCCGCGAGTATCCAAACCACATAGAGGGTGAGGCGGAGGAACGAGCGAAATGGCGCGCTATAGATCATCGACCTGCCGCCCGCGGCCCATGCTCAGCTCTTGGGCTGCGCATTGCGCGTATAGTGTTGAAGATAGCGGTCCGTCACTGCCCGGACCTGGACCATCACGAAGACATCGACGGTATTGAAATCGTAGTCGACAACGGCGCCGTCGCCAACATGACCGCCGAGCCGCAGATAACCCTTGATCATCGGCGGCAGGTCGCGCATCGCGGCGCGCGGATCGATCTCCGACTTGGGCAAGATGTTCATGCTTGCATAGCGCGCCGGCAGCGCAACCGGGCGCAGTTCCTCCGGCGCCAGATGATAGTGGTACAAATAGGATAGCGGCACGGCCATGCTCGCAATATCGGTGCCGTGCAGGCTCGCGCAGCCGAACAGGATGTCGATCTTGTGCGCCATCACATAGGTCGTGACGCCGCGCCAAAGGAGTTGCATGGCGGCGCGGGTGCGGTGCTCGGCGTCGATGCACGAGCGGCCCATTTCGAGAATGGCACCGGGATGGGCGATGATCCGGCCGATATCGTACTCCGACGACGAATAAAATCGGCCGACTTTGGCGGCGCCGCTGCGCCGCAGCATGCGATAGGTGCCGACGACCGATTCCGGGCCCGTTCCCAGATCCGAATCGAGCACCAGCAGATGATCGCAATAGGGATCGAATTCATCGACATCGCGTTTCTTGGCGACGAGGCCCGGAGTCGCGCGGGCCTTCATCTCATCGTAGAAGACGCGATAGCGCAGCGCCAGGGCCGCATCGACCTCGTCCCAGGTTTCGGCGAGGCGAACTTGCAGCGTGCCGGCGGTCTCGCTGATGAGGCGACTTTCGGGCGCGGGCGAGGCGGCCAGGCGCACGCGCTTGCGCTTTTGCGGTCGCGCCGCGGACCCGGGATCGCCTGCTTTCTCGGGCTTCTTCCTGCGGAAGGGCCGCATCGGCGCCACGGAAAGCCGGCGCGCTTGCTGCAGCAGGCGCATCATGCGCGATCGCCACGCGCGCCGGCGCCGGACTCGCCTAAGCTTTCGTGCGGATCCGGCGGCCATAAAGCTCCAGTCTGTGCCCAACGAGATCGAAGCCAAGGTCGCGGGCGATCCGCTCCTGTAGACGCTCGATCTCCTCATTGCGAAATTCGATCACTTCGCCGCTCTGCATGTCGATCAGGTGATCGTGGTGCTCGTTCGGCGCCTCTTCGTAACGCGACCGGCCGTCGCCGAAATCGTGGCGCTCCAGAATGTTGGCCTCCTCGAACAGCCGCACGGTGCGATACACCGTGGCAATGCTGATGCGCGGATCGACGGCCGAAGCGCGCCGATACACTTGATCCACATCGGGGTGATCGGCCGCCGCCGAAAGCACGCGCGCGATCACCCGGCGCTGCTCGGTCATGCGCAGGCCCTTCGTGGCGCACAGTTTTTCGAGCCGGTCGAGCGTCGCCGGCGCGGCTGCGTCGTCGCCTGGCAGCGGCATCTTGTGCGGGGGTCGCGATGGCATGGATGCAGGATAGAACGCGGCGCATTCCGCGACCAGACGGATTCGGCTCGCCGTCCGATGCCTTTGGCATCAGCTCGGCCGGCCGCCTGGGGCTGGGACTATCGTTTTTTCCGCCGCCCGCCCTTGGCGCCGAGGCCGATCTTGCGCGCCAATTCGCTGCGTTTGGCGGCGTAGTTGGGCGCCACCATCGGATAATCCGCCGGCAGCTCCCATTTTTCGCGGTACTGCTCCGGCGTCAGGCCAAAGGCGGTCATCAGATGCCGCTTCAGCATCTTGAGCTTTTTTCCGTCCTCGAGGCAGATCACGTGTTCGGGCGTAATCGATTTCTTGATCGGCACCGCCGGCCGCAAGCGATCGGGCTCAGGCGCGCTGCCGTCGGACTGAGCCCGCAGCGCAGCATGGGTCTGCTCGATCAGCCGCGGCAGCTCCGTGACGGCGACCGTGTTGTTCGCGACGAATGACGCGACGATTTGCACGGTCTGCGCGAGAAGATCGTTCTTGTTGTCGCCGTTCGCCATGGCTCCATCCGCGAAATCCCGGCCCGGTCGCTTGAGCGGCGGGCCAAGTTTGGACTATCGGCAGTATTACGAAGTTCGGTCGGCGCGTGGCGCGCCCTTGCGCTTTGTCGTCGCAAGCAACCACTGGGATCGTGGCCGCCGCCGCGAAATTGCCCGATATGACGGGCGGTTTCAACGGGATTATTGTTCCCGCGCGCGCGGCGCCAGGCCCGCTTCGAGGCGCTTTTCCAGCACCAAGGCGTCGCCCCCGGGATCGGCCGCGCTCGCGCTATAGTAGCGCGTGCGCCGCGACAGCGCCGCGAAGCCGAACGCCCGATAGAGCGCCAGCGCGGGCGCGTTGCGCTCCGCCACCTCCAGCACGATGCGCTCGAAACCGGCCGCCTGCGCCCGGATCAGCGTTTCGGCGAGCAAACGGCGCGCGATCCCGGCGCGGCGCGCCGGCGGGCTCGTGGCGAGCGCGGCGATATCGAGCGCATCGCCCGCAGCAAGGCACAGGACGAAGCCGAGCGGCTCGGCCGTGTCCGGATCGGCGGCGATCAATCCGATGCTGCCCGGCAAGCGCAGGAGCCGCGCGACCGACTCGGGGCTCCACGCGCCGCCAAGCGCCGCTTCATGCAGCGCGGCGACAATGGCGGCATGTTCGGGGTCGCACTCGACGAGCGAGATGGGCCTCATCGGCGGCGACCCTGCATGCTGAGCGGCGTCGCATCGGGCGCTCGCAAATAAAGCGGCTCAACCGCGGCCCAAGGCGCGCCACCCATCCGCGCGCCGGCCAGCCGAACGTCCGCCAGCAGCGCCACCGCGGCGCCGTCGGGGCGCCGGATTTCGCTGTCGAAAACGATGTTGCCCGGAATTTCGCCGGCCGCGGCGCGCAGAATTCCGATCCCGTCGCCGGCGACAAGCACCGCTTCGCCGGCGAAGCGCGCGACGAGATCGAGCGGCGCCATGACCGCGCCGTCGCCATCGGCCGCGAGCGCCGCCGTGAACGCTTGGACGTAGAGATCGCCCCGCTTGGTATCGATCGCGACAATCGTTTTGCGCCGCGCCCGCGCGCCGTCGGGAATGGCGGCGGCCACCGCCTCGAAACTTGTCACGCCGATCACGGGCTTGGCCGCCGCAAGGCCGATGCCGCGCGCCGCGGCGAGACCGATCCTGAGGCCGGTAAACGCGCCGGGACCGGTGGTAACGCCGACGGCGTCGAGGGCGGCGAAGCCGAGACCGGCTTCGGCGAGAACCTCGACGATCATCGGAATGAGACGCTCGGCGTGGCCCCGTTCCATGGCTTCGGAGCGCCGCGCCGCGATGGTCCCGTCGCGCCAGATCGCGGCCGAGCAGGCGCCGGCAGAGCTATCGAGGCCGAGGATCGTCGTCATCCGCCAATCGGGCGCCTTGTGCTATGGAAGCCGTTCACGCTTTCACATACAACAAGACGCCATGGCTCTCACCAAGATTGCGCCGCCCTCGTTCGACGTCGACATCGCGCTTGCCTATGCCACGGCGGCAAATTTCACCGGCAAGCCGGTTTACGGCCGCGCCGACTGCTATCTGCACAGGGCGGCGGCCGAACGGCTGCAATTCGCCATCGGCCTGGCCCGGCCCTTCGGCCTGCGCCTCAAGATATTCGACGCGTTCCGTCCGAGCGAGGCCCAGTGGGTGTTGTGGCGGCACACGCCCGATCCCAATTTCCTGGCCGATCCGCGGCGCGGCTCGCCCCATTCGCGCGGCGTGGCGGTCGACCTTAGTTTGATCGGGCGCGACGGGCGCGAGCTCGACATGGGCACGGCCTACGATTCGTTCACGGCGCTGTCGCACCATGCCCGGACCGCGGGCCTCGCCATCGAGGCGCAACGCAATCGCCTGACATTGCTCGGCATCATGACGGCGGCGGGCTGGGATTTCTACCGCAACGAGTGGTGGCACTATCAGCTCTTCAATGCGCGCGACTACCCGCAGCTCTCGGACAAGGACCTGCCCGAGCCGATGATGCCGCGCGCAACCGCGGCGCCGCAGCGCTGACCCTTAGCCGTCGGGAAATTGCTCGACGAGGCGGGCCGCATCGAGCGCAGCCAGGTTTTCCTTGTTGATCACCATCTGGATGTGGCGCGTGTATTCGGCGCCGAGTTCCGAATACCGCAGCAGCGTGCCGGCGAGCGCATGGCCATCCGGCGCCTTGCCGGCTTCCCGCATCAGCTCGCGCTGCTTGCGAAACGCGCCATAGGCAAACAGCGTGTTGAGATTGTGCACGTACGCCGCGACCGAATCATGCGCCGAGCGGTATGACGCCAGGACGGCCGTGGTCGTGCCGTCGCCGCCGATCATGCCGAAGAGCGCGTTCATCCGGCGCGCCGGCGCCGACGAGCCCCAACCGGACTCGACGATCGATTGCGCGATCGCGAGCGACGGCGGGACGATGTCGACACGCTCGAGCAGCGCCGCCCAATCGCCGTCCTTGGTCTTGTAGCGTTGTGCGAGGAGCGCAAGCCAGGCCTGATCCGTCGGCGAGATCGTCTGGCCGGCATCGTGCCGCTGCTTCAATTCAATCAGATAGCGCCGTTCTTCCTCGATTTTCTCGTTGACCGAGAGGATGAGCGGCAGCACGGCGCGAATGAACGCGCTACGCTTGCCTTCGATGCTGGGAATGGCGCCGATATCCTGCGGCATGCCGGCGATAAATATGCGCGGCACCGGCGCGCCGGCGCGGACGCCGGCCAATGTGAAATAACTGCTATCGAGCGCTGCCAGCATCGTCTTGGTGTCGCTTGGACGCACGATAAGCGCGTTCGCGCGCCGCGGCTGTTCGTACACATCCGCATACATCGGCCGCGCGTCGCGCCGCTCCTCGACACGGGTCGTGTTCGCTGCCGTCATGGACACGAAAATTTCGCTGTACCGGGATGTCTCGACCGCCGGCCAATCGATGGCGTAGGTCGAGGCAACCGATGCGGCCATCACGATGGCAAAGGACGCGACGGCAAACGAAGAATTCGTTTCCTCGGCGGGCGGACGGCCGCAATCGGCGACGAAAGCAGCGTAATGGGACGATCGTTGCATCGCGAATACTCCCTTATCGTGTGCTCATTCCCAGGCAACAACGGAAGCGGTCGATCCCGCTTCTCGACTATTTTTTTAACGGCCGCCACTTCGTGCGTGCGGCAATGACACCTTTCGCGTTCGTTCGTTGCAAAACCAATTCCGGCAAGCCGCGGGATCGACGACGGAGGCGCGCTTGCGCGCGATGTCGAGGCGAACTTTCCGGGAAAACCGATTAGTCGACCGCGCGGACTTCGACCACTTCGGGAATGTAGTGGCGCAGCATGTTCTCGATACCGGCCTTGAGCGTCGCCGTCGAGCTGGGGCAGCCGCTGCACGAGCCTTTCATGGTGAGAAAGACGACGCCTTCCTCAAAGCCTTGAAACTGGATGTCGCCGCCATCCATCGCCACGGCGGGGCGCACGCGCGTGTCGAGCAGTTCCTTGATCTGGCTCACGATCGGGCTGTCGTCGTCGCTCGCCTGGCGGGAATTGTCGCGATGCTCGATAACGATCGGCCGGTTCGCGGTGAAATGCTCCATGATCACGCCGAGCACGGCGGGCTTCAGCACCGGCCAATCGATGCCGCCTTGCTTCGTGACCGTGATAAAATCGGTGCCGAGAAAAACGCCGGCGACGCCATCGACGCCGAACAGGGCGGCGGCTAAGGGCGAATGCCCGGCGGCCTTATCCGCGCTCGGAAAATCGGCCGTGCCCGCGCCAAGCACAGCACGCCCGGGGAGGAACTTCAACGTCAGGGGATTCGGCGTCTCTTCGGTTTGAATGAACAAGTCGCGCTCTCCACATTTCGTCTCTGGCCGGGCTCGCTTCGGCGGCTTAATTATACTCCATACGTGTCAACGAACCGTCTCAGTCCTCTACAACTGACTCTCAAGCGTGACCGCGTCAAGTTTATAACTCCTTAACAAGGCGCTTGACTCCGGGCGAACTCCGCGAAAACAACAAGATAGCTCGTGAAAAAAGTCCGCAAGAAATTGGTTACATGGATTTTGCAGGACGGCCGGCTGGCGCCGACGCCCGGCAAATTCCTCGATGGCGTGTTCGACGGTTTGGTAAATATGGGCGTGCCGCTCGATCGCGTGCTGTTCAGCTTGCGCATGATTCATCCGCAAATTCGGACGACCGGTTTGGTGTGGCGGCGCGATCGCGCCACCACCGAAAATCCTCGCGGGCACAACGTCGTCACCAGCGACATGTATCTCCGCTCGCCGGTCAAGCGCATCCACGACGGCGCCGATTTCATCCGCGCGCGCCTGGCGGGGGCCAAGGCGGCGCGCGAATTCGCGCTTTACGACGAGCTTCGAGAAGAAGGGATGAGCGACTATGCGATCTTCGCCGTGCCCTTCGCCGACGGCACGCGCAACGCGCTCAGCATCGCGACGCGGGCGCGCGGCGGCTTCCGCGCCGCCGATATCGCGGCGGTGCGCGAGCTGATTCCGCTCATCGCGCTGGTTCTCGAAGCCCACGCCCATCGGCGCGCGGCCGAAGTCTTGCTCAGCACCTATATCGGCCGCGAGGCCGGCCGGCAGGTGTTGCAGGGCGCGATCCGGCGCGGCGAGGGCCAGGGAATTCGCGCCGTGATCTGGTTCGCGGATTTGCGCGGCTTCAGCACGCTGTCGGACCTGATGCCGACCAGCCGGGTCATCGCGCTGCTCAACGATTTCTTCGACAGCATCGGCGCGCCGATCGAGCGCCATGGCGGGCAAATCTTGAAATTCCTCGGCGACGGCGTGCTCGCGATCTTTCCGCTCGGCGACGCCGCGTTCGACCATTATGTCTGCCGCCAGGCGCTCGACGCCGCGATCGAGGCGCGCGACGCGGTGATTGCGCTCAACGCCGGGCGCGCGGCGCAGGGCGAGCCGGTGCTGCGCTTCAACATCGGATTGCATGTCGGCGACATCGTGTTCGGCAATATCGGCACCGCCGACCGGCTCGATTTCACCGCCATCGGCCCCGCCGTCAACCTTGCGGCGCGGCTCGAAACCTTGGCCAAGCAATTGAACGCGCCGATCGCCATGTCCGAGGCCTTTGCCGACATCGTCAAGGAAACGCGGCCGGTCGTTTCGCTCGGCCGCCACGCGGTCAAAGGCTTGCTGGCCATGCCGGAAGTTTTCACGCTGGCGGAATTGGCGCCGCAACTGAGCCTGGCGGCGAGCTGAGAGCGTCCGCCAACAATTCTCACGCCCGATTGAAAAGGCTTCGATGGCGCCGGCGCGCGCGGTCGAATATCATGCGTAGCATGAGCGAAGCCCAGCGAACCGCGACACAGCCCGAAGCCGTCAGCTTCGCCGCCGCGCTGCGCGTATGGCTCAAGCTCGGCCTGCTCGGCTTCGGCGGCCCGGCCGGGCAGATCGCGCTCATGCACCGCATCCTGGTCGACGAGAAAAAGTGGATCGGCGAGGCGCGATTTTTGCACGCACTCAATTATTGCATGCTGCTGCCCGGCCCCGAGGCGCAGCAGCTCGCGACCTATGTCGGCTGGATGCTGCATCGGACCGCGGGCGGGCTCGCCGCCGGGCTGTTGTTCGTCATCCCCGGCGCCGTGCTCATTCTCGCGCTCAGCATGGTCTATGCCGGGTTCAAGAGCGTGCCGCTGGTCGAGGCGATTTTCTTCGGCATCAAGGCCGCCGTCGTCGCCGTCGTCATCGAAGCGTTGCTGCGCATCGCCAAGCGCGCGCTCAAGAACGGCTGGATGTACGGCATCGCGGCCGCGGCTTTCGTCGGAATATTTTTCTTCGACGTGCCGTTCCCGGTCATCGTTTTCGCCGCCGGCGTTATCGGCTTTGCCGGCGGACGCCGGTGGCCGGCGCAATTCGTGGTCATCAAGATGAAAACCGGCGGCGCGAACGAACCGCCGCGCGCCGCCGAAGCCGCGCTCGACGCGCGCCCGCCGGTTGGCGCCGGGCGCTCGCTCGGCACCGCGCTTTTTTGGTTGGTCGTTTGGCTGGCACCCGTCATCGCGATCACGGCGTGGTTCGGCTGGAGCAATCCGTTCGCCGAGATCGGGCGTTTCTTCAGCCTGATGGCGGCCGTGACCTTCGGCGGCGCTTATGCCGTGCTCGCCTATGTGGCGCAGGAAGCGGTCAGCACCTATGGCTGGCTCTCGGCCGGCGAAATGCTCGACGGGCTCGGCCTCGCCGAGACCACGCCGGGGCCGCTGATCCTCGTGCTCGAATATGTCGGGTTTCTCGCCGGTTTCCGCAATCCGGGCGGGCTCAACCCCTACATCGCCGGCTCGCTCGGCGCGTTGCTGACGCTGTGGGTCACCTTTGCGCCGTCGTTTCTGTGGATCTTCGCCGGCGCGCCCTATGTCGAGAAACTGCGCGGCAAGGCGACGCTGTCGGCGGCGCTATCGGCGATCACGGCGGCCGTTGTCGGCGTCGTGCTCAATCTCGCAATCTGGTTCGCCATCCACGTGCTGTTCGCCAAAGTCGAGACGCAGTGGCTGCACGGCGTGAAACTGCTGACACCGACGCTGTCGAGCATCGATTGGGCCGCCGCCGTTTTGTCGCTCGGCGCGGCCCTGGCGATGCTGCGCTTCCATGCCGGCATGATCGCGACGCTGGCCGGCTCGGCCGCGCTTGGCGCCGCCTATTTCTTGCTGCTCCGTTAACCATGGTCTGACTTGACAGGCGAGGCTGTCCTGACATACATTTCAGTAATTACTGAAATAAGAGATGCGCCATGACCCTGTCGCCCGTCGAAGAGCGTTTCATCCTGCATTGGGGCGAAATGGGCGCGCGCTGGGGCGTCAACCGCTCGGTGGCGCAGATCCACGCCCTGCTCTACCTCTCGACGCGCCCGCTGACCGCCGAGGAAATCGCCGACACGCTCGACATCGCGCGCTCGAATGTCAGCATGAGCATCAAGGAGCTGCAATCCTGGGGCCTGATCAACCGCGCCCACCAGCGCGGCGACCGGCGCGACCATTTCGAAGCGATCAAGGACACCTGGACAATCCTGACGCGCATCGTCGAGGAGCGCAAAAAGCGCGAAATCGACCCGACCCTGACCACACTGCGCGCCTGCGTGCTCGATGCCGCCGGCGACGGCAAGACCGATCCCGAAGTGACGCGGCGCATCGAGGCCATGCTCGAATTCCTCGAAACCTTATCGGGCTGGTACGGCCAGATGATGGGCTTGCCCAAGCCCGTGCTGCTCGGCCTGATGAAAATGGGCGGCCAGATCGCGCGCGTCGTGCCCGGCGGCGGGCGCAAGAAAGCGGCGAACGACGATGCCGCGTGAGCGCGCCATCTTGCGCCTCGTCATGGAGAGCGCCGCCGCGCCCGATCCCGCGCGGGATTTTTTTGCCAACGAATTTCAATCATTTCTGAAAGATCAGTTTTACGTGGCCTTTCAAGCGCAATGGAGGTTTCACCATGGCACGCTTCACCACCGATTTGACTCGCGGCTATCCGCCTTCGAGCGTGGCGGTGTTTTTCGACGGCGGCGATGCCGCGCTCGCCCAGCGCATCGCGCGCTATCGCGCCGCAGCGGGCGGGCGCGCTGACCTCAACTGGCGCGACACGCGGCACTGCCCGGAAGCGCTCACGCTGTTCGGCGTCGGCGCGGGCGCGCTACGCGGCGGGCTTTTCGTCAAGGACCGCTATGCGCGGCTTCATGCCGGGCTCGGCGCGCGCATCGTCTTGTGGCGCGAACTCGAGGGTTACGGCTGGCGCTGCCTGCCGCTCGATCTGCTCGGGCTATCGCATATCCTGAGCCGGCCGGTCACGCCGTCGCGCGCCGCCGCGCGGCGCTGGCGCTTCGGCCGCATCGCGCATGGCTAGAGGGAGGCCGACACCATGACCGAGCAACCATCCGCGCCTCCGACGCCGCTGTTGAACGTGTATTTCGACGGCGCGGCGCCGGGCTCGCGCCTGCGCATCGCGCTCTATCGCTTGGAGGCGAGCCGGCACGGCATCGCCATCGCGTGGCACGATCTCGCCTGGGAAACCGATGCGCTGGCCGAGCACGGCATCGCGGCGGGCGAGCGGCGTCACAGCCTCTACGTCGCCGGCGCGGACGGCTTCCTGTTTCACGGCGCCGACGCCTATGCGCTGCTGTGGAGCACGCTGCCGAGCCGCCGGCGGATGGCGCGGCTGCTTCGCGTCCGGGCGGTGCTCGCCGGCGCGGCCGAGGCCATCAAGCGCCGCATCGGCGAGCGGCTTGCCGGCTCGCGCGCCGGCGCGGCGCCGGGGCCGGGAACCGAGCCCCATGGCGAAGGGAGAACACGATGAGCCTTGCGCTGCAACTCTATCATTGGCTGCGGCCCAGCAATGCCGCCGCGCGCGAGGCCGCGGCCGACGCCGCCAACCGGGCGTTGCGGAACGATCCACGCCTGCGCGCAATTCCGTGGCGCGATCTGGTGCCGCTGACGCGCGGCCAAAAACTTTGGGAATTATCGCTGCCGCTGCCCTGGCTCGCCGCCGAGCTGTTTTTCGCCCATCGCGAGCACTATGCGGCGGCGCTGTTCTGCTCGGTCTTCTTCTTCATCACCGCCTTCCGCCTGACGCATGAGGCGATGCATGACTCGCTGCGGCTCGGGCCGCGCGGCGCCCATGCCGTGCTCTTCGCTTCCAGCATCGCCCTGTTCTGGTCGAGCCACGCCGCGCGCTGGACGCATTTGCGCCATCACCGCCTCGGCTCGGGGCCCGGCGACATCGAGGCGACGCCGACCTATCTGCCGGGCTGGCGCGCGCTGTTGGCCGGGCCGCTGTACACGACGCTGTTCAATCTGTTTCCGCTCCAGCACGGCGATGCGCGCACCAAGCGCTGGGTCGCCGGCGAGTGGATCGCGATCGCGCTGTGGAGCGCCGCCGCTTTCCCGCTGATCGATCCCTGGCTCGACAGCACGGCGTTCCGCTACCACGTCATCGCCATGGCGCTGGGCGAGAAAATGACCTCGTTCTTCTGCGCCTGGACCGTGCACCACCACACCGAGAACAGCGCCTACCCGGCGCGCACGCAAAACGGCCGCCTCGCCAATGTCGCCAGCTACAACATGTTTCTCCACGTCGAGCACCACCTGTTTCCCCGCGTGCCGACGCGGCGGCTGCATATTTTGGCGCGGCGCCTGGACGCGGCGGCACCCGAACTGCGGCGGGCGCAGGCGCTCGGCATGGGACAGCGGCCATGAACATGTCCGAACTCTTGCACCGCCGGCTCCGGCCGCCCGGCGCGGGGCGCGCCGAGACGGCCGCGCAAGCGGCTATGGCTGCCTTGCGCGACGATCCGCGGCTGCGCAAGATCGCCTGGCGCGATCTGCTGACGCTCTCTCCCCTGCACAAAATCCAGGAGCTTGCGCTGCCGTTGCCGTGGCTCGCCGCCGAGCTGGTGCTTGCGCATCACGGCTACTACATTGCCGCCCTGCTCTGTTCGGTCGCCGTGTTCAAGCTGAGCTTCCGGCTGGCGCACGAAACCTTGCACGGCAATCTCAAGGTCGGCCAAGGCAGCACCGATTTGGTGCTGCTGGCCACGAGCTTGGTGCTGCTGGGATCGAGCCACGCCATGCGCTGGACGCACCTGCGTCACCACCGCCTCGGATCCGGACCCGGCGACGTCGAGGGGATTCCCGCGCACGGCCCGGCGTGGCGCGCCATCGCGATCGGTCCGCTGTTCCCGCTGCTCTTGAACCTCTATCCCTTCCAACACGCCAACGCGCCGACGCGGCGCTGGATCGGCGTCGAATGGAGCGGCAGTGCGCTGTGGATTGCGGCGGCTTTCTTGGCGATCGATTCGCTGCTCGGCAGCGCGGCCTGCCGCTTTCATATCGGCGCGATGATTCTCGGCCAAGCCGTCGCTGGCTTTGCCTGCATTTGGACGGTGCACCGGCGCGCCACCGACATTGCCTATCCCGCGCGGACCGCCCGCAGCCGGTTCCTGCAACTTGCCAGCGGCAATCTCATCCTTCATGTCGAGCATCATCTGTTTCCGCAAGTGCCGGCGCGGCGGCTGCACATACTGGCCGAACGGCTGGACGAAGCGGCGCCCGAATTGCGGCAAGCACAAGTTATCGGCGGGCGGAGCTGAGCCATGGCCAAGCCCGCCGACGCCGCCGCGCGCGACCCGCCGCGACGGCCCGCTCGATCCGAAGACGCAATCGCCCATCGCAACGCGTTGCGCGATCCGCGGCTGCGGGCGCTGCCATGGCGCGATCTCGTGCCGACGACGTGGCCGGAACGAATCCGCGAGCTTGTGCATCCGCTCGCTTGGCTCGGCGCCGCGCTTGTGGCCGCGCACGGCCAGATCTATCTCGCGGCCTTGCCGTGCTCTTTCATGTTCTTTCTTTCGGCGCTGCGGCTGTCGCATGATTGCCAGCACGACAATCTCCGCCTCGGCGCGCCCGGCGCCGATTTGGTGCTGTTTGCGACCAGCCTCTTGATGCTGGGATCGAATCACACGGTGCGGTGGAATCACCTGCGCCACCATCGCCACCTTCTCGGCCCGGCCGACCTCGAAGGCGCTGTTGCGCGCCTGAGCGCCGGGCGCGCCTTGTTCGCCGGCCCCGCCTTCCTATTCGGGCTCAACCGCGCGGCGCTGGCCGGGGCCGACGCCACAACACGGCGCTGGATTGTCGCCGAGCTTGCCGGCAATGCAGCTTGGATCGCGGCCGTGTTCCTCGCAATCGATGCCGCGATCGGCTCGACCGCTCTCCGCTACCACATTCTCGCCATGGCGGCCGGCCAAGTCTTCACCGCGTTTTTCTGCGTCTGGAGCGTCCACCATCATACGGAGGGCCACGCCTACCCCGCTCGCACCCAAAGCGGCCGGCTCGCCAATGTCGCGAGCTACAACATGTTTCTCCACGTCGAACACCACTTGTTCCCCAGCGTGCCGACGCGGCGGCTGCATTTATTGGCCAAGCGCATCGACGCCGTGGCGCCCGAGCTGCGGCGGGCGCAGGCGCTCGCATTGAAGAGGTCGCCATGACTCAGCAGGCCGAATCCAAGCTCGCCGTCTGTTACAATGGCGCGTGTCCGGTGTGCAGCGCCGCCGTGCGGCACAGCCAACGGATCGCCGCCACGGCGCCTGACGGAGCGCTATCCTGGCACGACTTCACCGCCGACGCGGAGATATTCACCCGCCACGGCGTCGATTTCGATGCCGCCCTGCGCCGCTTCCACGTCGTCGGCCGCGACGGAAAACTTTACAGCGGCGTCGACGCTTTTCTCCTGCTGTGGCGCGAAATGCCCTACTACCGCCGCCTCGCCGCCCTCATCCGCCTGCCGGTCGCGCGGCACATCGCGACGCTCGTCTATGATTATGTTCTGGTACCGCCGCTCTACCGCTGGAACAAGCGGCGCTTGCGCAAACGACCGCCAAGATCTCCCTCTCCCCCGTCGTCTTCGATGGCGGAGAGGGCGGGGTGAAGGGGTTCGGCGGACGGGCGCGGTGTACACAATCAAAACGTGTATAGCGAAGTTCGCGCACCCCTCGCTGCCGCCCCCTCACCTCGATTCTCTCCCCCACGCGCCATGCGCGCGGTGGAGAGGAAGAAAAATTTCGCGCGGATTTGGTGATAAGAGTTCCCGCCGCCAACGGCGCGCCCCGTACGCCTATCCGCGCTGCACCACAGGCGGCGGCGGGCCGGTGCGGCCTTTGCGCCTGTTGTGCAAATAGCGGCTGACGGCGAGGCGCAGCGCGCGGTTCTTCGGTTCGGCGGCAACGAGGCGAAGGAGTTCGCGATCGGGCATCGACGACGCCGACTTGCCTTCGGCCGCGCCGCGCTGAAAGCGGATATCCGCGATCCGGCGCCCCGCGATCGCGAGCTCGAAGCCGCGCCGCGCGTCGCGCGCTTGGCGGCGTTCCTGCTTCGCATTGCCGCTTGCCGCCGCGTCCGAAGCGGCCGAGTCCGTGCGCGTCATGGCCGCGCACAGCTCGAAGCAGCATTCGCAGATCTGGCAGAGTTCGAGCAGTTCAAGCGCCATCGACCCGGCCTATCGCGTCAATCGAGAATGATGTGCGGAATGAACCTGGCATCGTCGGTGGTGACGAGATTGCGGTCTTCGCGGATGCACATGCCGCCGGGCTCGCTGGCGACGAGCCACACGCCGCACATCGGGAACACGCCGCCGAAATCGGGCAGCGGCTGATAGGCCTGGACGATGCGGCCCTCGGCGCCGTATTTGCCGTCCTTGGTCATGGTGCTGTTGCCGTCCACCGTGACTTCGACGTTCCAGCCCTCGCGCGAGAACAGCGGCTTCTTGACGTAGCTCTTGCCGAGCGCCTTGCCGCCGGCGTCGCCTTCGAAATAGGCGGGCAGCAAATTCGGGTGGTTGCGATGCCGCTCCCACAGCAGCGGCAGGATGCCCTTGTTCGAGAGAATAGCCTTCCACGCCGGCTCGATGAAATGCGTGCCGCTCTCGGGTATGTGTTTCGCGAAGTCCTCGCGGAACAGCCATTCCCAGGGATAGAGCTTGAACAGCCACGGGATCGTCATCTCGACCTTGTCGGTGAAGCGGCCCTCGGCATCGACGCCGATATCGTCCATGTAGAGCATGACGGCTTCGAGCCCGGCTTGGCGCGCGCAATCGGCGAGATATTCGATCGTGCCCTGGTCCTCGATGCTGTCGCGCGCGCAGGCGAGATGCAGCTTCTCGCCGATCCCCATGTTGCGGAAACTGTCGAGCAGCTTTTCGTGCATCGAATTGAACTGGTCGCAACCCTTGGGAATGATGTTGCGCTCCATCGCCTGCTCGAGCCAGACCCATTGGAAGATCGCGGTCTCGTAAAGCGAGGTCGGCGTGTCGGCGTTGTATTCGTAGAGCTTGGGCGGGCCCTTGCCGTCGTAGCAGAAATCCATGCGGCCGTAGAGATTGCGCTCCTGGCCGCGCCAGGTCGAAACCACGTAGTCGCGGAAATCGCGCGGAATCGCGAGGCGGTCCATCAGCTCCTCGCTGCCGCACACTTCGTCGATGATGCCGAAGCACATTTCCTCGACTTTCTCGGCCGCGGTTTCGAGATCGTTTTCGATCTGCTCGAGCGAGAATTTGTAGTAGGCGCTTTCGTCCCAATAGGGATCGCCCTCGAGCGAGTGGAAGTCGAAGCCGTGTTCCTCGGCAGTTTTCTTCCAATCGTGGCGCGGCGTGACGGGAATGCGCTCCATGGGCGATCGACCTTCGGTCAGCGGGAAGGGGCCAGAGTCAGCGCGCCCGGCACATTGGCCGGGCGCGAGACGAAAAGCCTATGTTATTCGAAATCGCGGCGGCTGAAAATCCGCCGCGCGAGCGGCGCTTAGCCGCCCGAGGTCGATCCGCCGATGCTGCGGCTCGAACTGTAGGTGCCGGCATTGGCGCCGAAGCCGCCGCGCGTTGTCGTCGTCGTCTTGGCGGTCGAGGCGGTGGCGGAGTGCGGCACGTTCTGCACGCCGGTTTTGGCGCCGACGGCGCGATTGTCGCCGGTGCGGAAATTATTGTCGCCATGCGGCTTGTAGAGCGGCTGCGAGAAGGCCGGATTGCCGCCCAGCGCGCGGCCCAGCATGTAGCCGGCGATGATCGGCATGAAGGTCGACGTCCCGGTCGAGGTCCGGGTCGTGTTCGAGGTTTCGCAGCGGCCGGCGCCGAAATCGGCCTCGCAATCCTCTTTCGAGGCGTATTTGGGCGCCACGTCCTCGTGCTCTTTCTTCGCGTCGGCGAAAGCTTTGCTGCACTCCGCCTCGGTGAATTGCTTGTCGGTCATGCATTGGTTGACGTCGGTGTACACGCCGGCCGGCGTTTCGGATTCGCCGCACGCGGTCAAGGCAAGCGCGCTGGCGCCCATCGCCAACAACGCAACATATCGCGAACGTTTCATCGGAGACCTCATTGCTGCCACGCTTTTCTACGAACCATCATACAAGAGCTATCCTTGAACAGAAACGATGAAAAATCAGTGATCCAGTTCACAAAATCCGTTCCATAATATGGTTAGCGGAACGGGCTCGGCCAAGGTTTTTTGCCCTTATATTTTAGCGCCTTGATTCGGTTAATTTTTCTTCGGATCAGCCGCCGGTGGAGCCGGTCGAAGAGCCGAAACCGCCGCGCGAAGCGGTCGAAGACCGGGTGCTGCTGCTGGAGCTGAAGCCCGGCCGGCTGGCATAGGATGAGATGCGGCGGACCCCGGTGGCTGAACCGACATGGCGCCCATCGGCGGTGCGAAAGCCCATCGCGGCATTGCGCGAATGATAGAGCGGTTGCGACGGCACATAGGACGTGTTGCGCCCAAACATGTAGTAATACCAGTGCGGGCGATAGGTTGAGGACGAGCTGCTCGTCGTCCCGCTCGTCTTCGCGACGTCGATCAGCTCGTTGCAATTGCCGGTGCCTTGCACCGCTTCGCATTCGGCCTGGCTCGCGTGGCGCTTGGTGACGGCATTGTGCGTCAGGAGGGCCAGGCGATAGGCGTCGGCGCAGGCTTGCTGCGTGTTGGCGCTTTCGGCGGTGCAGGTGCCCAGCGTCGGATAGGACTTGCCGGCGAGGGTGAAGCTAACAAGACTGGCGACCCACGGCACCGGCATTTTCTCGCAATTGCCGCTGTGCTCGGTTTTGCATTTCGCGTCGTCGCTGTAGCTCGGCGCCGAAGTTTGATGGCTGCGGCGCGCCGCGGCGTAGGAGGTTTCGCATTCCTCGGCGGGAATTTTTCCGTCCTGCTTGCAATGATCGGCATCGCGATAGATCGCGACGTCGTCTTCCGAATCGCCGCTGAAAATCGCGATCATGGCGAGCGTGCCCGCGCCCATGGCGGCGAGCGCGACGTAGTGCGAGCGCTTCATCGGATCGTCTCCGTCTACTTTTTCGCCGGCGCCGCGGCGCCGGTGAAAATCGCTTCATCGACGCCGTAGAGCTTCGCGGCATTGCGCCAGGCCAGCTTTTCGCCCACCGCGGGCGGCAAGGTTGCGAGCCAGGCGCGGGTTTCGTTGAGGATTTCGGGCATGGTCTTCCAGCGCGACACGATATAGCTGTCGGTGCCGACCATGAACTTGTCCTGATACTTGACGAACAAATCACGCCAGCCGGCTTCGAGCTTGCCGCCGCGCCCGATATCGCCGCGGATCGCGGTTTCGACCCAGAGATTGGGATAGCGCGCCAGCATGGCGCCGACTTCCTCGGGCCCGGTGAAGCCGGCATGTGCCCACAAAACGCGCGCCCGCGCATCGTGGGCGAACAGGCCCTGCACCGCGCGCGCGTCGGAATGGGCGTGCAGCACGAGATTGCGCTCGACCGCGATGCGCACCACCTCGCGCACCACGTTCGATTTCGCGTCGTCGCCGTTGAGATGGAATTCGCCGATGCCCTTGTGCACGCCGAGCTTGAGGCGTTCGAGCAGATAGGCCGGAATCGCCGGATCGTTGTGCCACGTGCTCATGTCGCTGCGCGTGCGATAGGGCCGGAGCTCGGGCACGACGCGGTGCGGCGCCGCGCGATAGAGCAGCATCGTGCCTTCGTCCGACGTGCTCGAAACCAGCGCCATGCGCACGCCGGCCCGGTCGAGCGTTTTCAACGCCTCGGCGAGAGGCACTTCGCTGTGCTGGCTCTCGCTGTAATGGACATGCGCGTCGAACAACGGCACATCCAGCCCGACCGCGCGCGCCTCGGCGGCGGCGAAAGCGGCAAGGGCCGAAAGAGCGGCAAGCAAGCGGCGGGTCATCATGGGAAGTCTCCGGGAAGCCGAATGCAGCATACTAGCAAAGTCTTGCGCTGTTCTGAACGGCGGAGGGCGCGGTCCCCACCTCGCTACCCCGCCGCCGCCACGTCGCCCACCACCCGCACCCGCACGCGCAGCGCGTTGCCCGGCAGATAGGCCAGCGGCATATCCTCGGTTTCGACGGTCTTGAGCGTGGCGCGGTCGGCGCCGGCGGCGGCGGCGCGATCCTCGGCCATCGTCTTGGCCGCGGCGATGGCCGCTGTGCGCGTCATGTCGCGGAAAATGTGATCGGTTTCGCCCGAGACTTGGGCAATGGCGGCTCCCACCGCGTTGGCGCAATCGCCGTGCCTAACGTGGATGACGCGGCTGACGCCGGCCAAGCGCTCGGGCACGAGGAAGGCGCCGCCGCCGACCGCGATCAGCGGCACGTCGCCCGCCGCGCTTTTCATGCGATCGACGTTTTCCTCGAGCATGCGTTGCGCCTCGGCGAAAACCGTGCTGGAGGCGGCCGCGTCGAGATGCGCCACTTTCGCGCGGTCGCCGAGCGCCAGCTTGCCGGCGGCGATCGCGACATCGGTCGCGGTGAGCTGCTGGCCGCCGAAGGCGACGCCGTCCTCGAACAAGCGATAGCCGACGGAGAGCGGTCCGACCTTGAGCGGCGCCAGCGACACATGGCTGCCGCCGCCGAGACCGATCGAGAGCAAATCCGGCATGCGGAATAGCGTGCGCACGCCGCCGACTTCGACGACCGAATTCGCCTCGCGCGGAAACCCGTGCACGAGCTGGCCGATATCCGACGAGGTGCCGCCGACATCGACCACCATCGCGTCGTCGAGCCCCGAAAGATAAGCGGCGCCGCGCATCGAATTGGTGGCGCCCGACGAAAAGCTGAACACCGGCAGCTTCAGGGCGAGCGCGGCATCGGCGACGGTGCCGTCGTTCTGGGTGATGAACAGCGGCGCCGACAGTCCCGAATCGCGAATCGCGGCGGCGAACGCGGCGATGGTTTGCGCCGCGAGATCGGCGAGCGCGGCATTGAGCAGCGCCGCGTTCTCGCGCTCCAACAACCCGATGCGCCCGAGATCGCTGGAGCAGGTGACGCGCGCGGCCGGCAACTCGGCGGCGACGATCTCGGCGGCGCGGCGCTCGTGCGAGGGATCGAGCGGCGAGAAGATCGCCGAAATCTCGACGGCGCCCAAACCCTTGGCGCGCATCGCGCGGGCCGCGTCGCGGATCGCGGCCTCGTCGAGCGGCATGAAGGCCGGCCGTCGTAATCGTGCCCGCCCTCGACCTGCCACACGCCGCCATCGACCAGCGCCGCCAGATCGGCCGGCCAATCGCAAAACGGCGGCAAGGTCTCGCTCGCCGGCAAGCCGATGCGCAGCGCGCCGACCTTGGTGAGATGGCGGCGCTGGACGACGGCATTGATGAAATGCGTCGTGCCGATCATGACGCCGTCGATGCGCTTGCCTTTGAGCGCGCCGGTGGCGCCGAGCTTGGCAAGGGCGGCCAGGATGCCGCCGGTCACGTCCTGCGCTGGTCAGCGCCTTGACGGCTTGCGCGACGGCGCCGTCCTCGATCAGCACCGCGTCGGTGTTGGTGCCGCCGACATCGATCCCGATCCGCCTCATGCCGCGAACACCGACTTGAAATCCAGATCGTAGCCGAAGGCGCGCGGGCCGACATGGGCGATGCCTTTTTCGGTCAGGAAGACCGGCGGCGATTTCAGCGCGATCACCGAAATGCGCTGGCCGTAGCGGATCGTCTCGCTGCCCACCGCCTCGCCCGAAACGCGATCGACGACGCAGATCAGGTCGGGCGTCATGGCGAGCGGCTTGCCGTCGAGCCAGGCGATGATCCACTCGTTCTGGAACACGATTTCCATCGCGGCGCCGCGCCATTCGTCGGCGCCCTCGAACCGGGTGCGGCCGCGCAGGAATCCTTCGGTGGTGCGGCGCTCGACGTCGACGACCTTGCCGCGATAGAGCAGCTTGCCGGGCTCGACGGCGAGAATCGCCGCCACCGGGTCGGCATGGGCGCGCTGCGCGTCGCGCACCGCGGCGCCGATCGCGATCGCCTTGGTCGTGGTGCCGTGGATGCTCCACTGCTTGACCTCGGCGCCGGTGCGCGGCGCCTTGCAGGTCGACGCCGATCGAGCCGTATTCGGTGCAAATCTTGCGGCTGACGCGCTCCATCCATTTCCAGCTCGGCACCTTGTCGACGATGCTTTCCAGGCCGCGGCAATCGACCGTGGTCAGCGGCCACGGTTTGAGATCGCCCACCGCCACGCTCGTCATCTGCGCCTCGGGATAGGCGCGGCCCATCATGTCGGCATCGACCACGGGACGATCGAGCTCCAGCGCCGCCATCAGCGGCTGGATCGCGTTGCCGCCGCCGATCTCGAGCGCCATGATGGCGCGGAAGCGGCGGCCGATATGCTCCTCCATCAGCGTCACCGCGCGGGCGATGGTGCGGCTGTCGGTCAGGCGTTCCTGGTTGACCAGCGGCGCGCCCATGTTGGACACGGCGGCAATCAGGTCGTCGTCGGCGAGATCCTGAGGCTGCAGCAGCGTGACGCGGCGCCCCTGTGCGTAGAGCCGGCGCATATTGAGCAGGCCGAGATAGGGGCTGCCGCCGCCGCCGGTGCCCAGAATCCAGGCGCCGACGGCGAGGCTTTCGATATCGTCGGCGGACAGCTCGCGCGGGCTCATTCGAGCAACTCCCCGATCGTGCGCCCGACCGTGGTAACCGCGAGCAGGACCGGAACGCCGGTCGCTTCGCGCAAGGCGCGCTTGGTTTCCACCGTGTAGCTCATGCAATCCATGGCGACGAGATCGAGCCGGTGCCCGGCCAGGCGCTGGCCCACGGCCGCGATCTCGGCGGCGCCGGCGCTCGGGATCAGCGGCTCACTGACGACGTCGACGCCCGGGCGGAGCCATTTTTGCGAAAGCTGCTCGGCCTGTTCGGGCAAGGGGATGACGAGGCCGAGCCGCCCCTTCGGCAGCAAGGCCGCCACGGCGCCGGCGAGGATGCGCGACGGAAACAGCGTGGCGCCGTCGCCAAGCCCGTGGGGAAACGCGCCGGTGCAGGCGAAGACGATGGCGCGCGCACCGTCGCGCTTCAGCGCCGCCAAAATTTGCGGCGCGCGCTCGATGATCGCCGGTTTCGCCACCGTCACGTCGCGCCCGTCGGGCAGCCGCGTGTAGAGGGTCTCGCCGCCGTGGCGCGGCGCCAGGCGCGCGATCTCGGCGGCGGAGAGTCCGTCGAGGCAGCCGCGCATGACGATGCGGGTGCGCGGCGGACAGTGGCCGGCGAAGAGGCGGACGATATCGTCGCGCGGCGCCTGGCCGATAATCGCGATGCCGAGGATGGGGTCGGTCATCGCGCCGCTTCAATCCGCCAGCACGACCGCGTCTTCGGGCAGCCAGGCGACGCCGACGCGCGCGTCCACCGGGCGCGCGGCGCTGCCGGTGTTGGCTTCCTTGATCAGAAGCTTGCGGCCGCCCTCGGTATCGACACGGTAGATCACCTGGCCGCCGAGGAAATTCGCGGTCTCGATCTTGCCGTCGAGCACGCCGCGCCCGGCCTCGGCGAAGCGCATGCGCTCGGGCCGCACCGCGACGGTGCCGCGGCCGGCGCGCGCGCCGCCCGCCACCGCCGGCAGAAATTTGCCGTCGGCGAGGCGGAATTGATTGTCGCGCCACTCGCCCTCGAACAGATTGATCTCGCCGATGAAGTCGGCGACGAAGCGGGTGCGCGGATGGCTGTAGATTTCGATCGGCGTGCCGATCTGGTCGACCCGGCCGGCATTCATCACGGCGATGCGGTCCGACATCGCCATCGCCTCTTCCTGGTCGTGGGTGACGAAGATCAGCGTGACGCCGAGTTCTTTTTGCAGTTGCTTCAACTCGAACTGCATCGATTGGCGCAGCTTGCGGTCGAGCGCGCCCAGGGGTTCGTCGCACAACAGAACCGGCGAGCGGATGACGATGGCGCGCGCCAGCGCCACGCGCTGCTGCTGGCCGCCCGAGAGCTGTCCGGGCTTGCGCTCTTCCAGGCCTTCGAGGGCGACCAGCTTCAGGGCCTGGGCCACGCGCTCGTCCATCTCGCTCTTGCCGAGGCCGCGCATGCGCAATCCGAACGCGACGTTCTCGGCGACCGTGCGGTGCGGGAACAAGGCGTAGGACTGGAAAATCATGCCCATGTTGCGCTTGTGCACAGGCACGTCGGTGATGTCGGCGCCGCCGACATGGATGCGGCCGGCATCGGGCGTTTCGAAACCGGCGATCATGCGCAGGGTCGTCGTCTTGCCGCAGCCCGAGGGGCCGAGCAGCGCGAAGAACTCGCCGGGCTTGATGTCGAGATCGATACCGTCGACGGCGCGCACCTTGCCGTCGAAGATCTTGGTCAGCGCTTCGAGCCGGATCGCGGCCGAGGCGCGGCTGGCATGGGCTTCCATCATGCTGCGAAACAATCGGGCGGCGCCGGCCGGAATTTCCGGCGGCGCCGCCCATCTTTGCTATGCGAGCAAAATTAGCCGCGCAGGATGCGCGCGACGCGGGCGTCGATCTTGTCTTTCTCCGAGTTGTACCACTTCCAATCGACCTGCAGCAGCGACGCCACCTTGGCTTCGGTGTTGTAGAGCCTGGCGTCGTAGCGCGCGTCGAGCTTCACCTTTTTGTTCGACGGCGAATACCACACGCCCTCGGCCAGATATTTCTGCACATCCGGCTCGAGCAGGTAGTTGATGTAGGCGTGGGCGAGTTCGCGCACCTTGGTGCCCGGCGTCGTGGTGAGGCCCTGATCGAGCGAGAGCACGCCTTCCTTGGGCGCCGCGAATTCGATCGGCTGGTTTTGGCCGTCGTAGCGATAGACGCCGCTGTCGTGCAGCACGCCCATCACAACTTCGCCCGAGAGCAGGGCCTTTTCCATGCCGCCGGTGAAATCGAAGGTCTTGATCGGCTTCAATGCTTCGAGCGCCTTGTAGGCGGCGTCGAGGTCCGTCATGCCTTTGCCGTAGACTTGGCCGAGCATCAGCAAGTGCATCTGGCCGATCGCGTTGATCGGGATGATATAGGTGCCGCGCTGGCCCGCGAGCTTGGGATCGGCAAGATCCTTCCACGAGGTCGGCTTGGCCAGGCCCTTGTCGGTGCGGTAGCCGAAGCCGACGGCGCTGGTGAACATCGAGACGCCGACGATCTTGTCGCTCGTCGCGTAGGGATAGAGATCCGCCATGTTGGGGATTTTTTTCGCGTCGAGCTTGAGATCGATCAGGCCGTGATTGGTCGCCAGCCAATGATCGGCCGGGTTCGAATGCATCACGTCGTAGATCGGGTTGTTCTTCGGGCTGGCTTGCAGCTTGGGCACGAAGGGGAAGGCCTGGTCGAACTCGACCTTGCATTTGAACTGCTTCTCGAAATCGGGAATGACCTTGGCCTTCATCAGGTCGCCCCATTTGCCGCCCCAGGTCGTGATTTTGAGGGTGGCGGTTTGGGCGTGCAGGATGGCGGGCGCCGCGATCGCGGCGGCGGCGCCGCCGCCGGCGGCTTTCATGAAGCGGCGGCGGGTCAGTGATTTGTTACGAACCATGGTTTCCTCCCAAATTGCAGCGTTGCGTCAGAGTCGAACATAAGCACGAAGACCGATCAGCTTTTCGAGCGTCACGACGACGACGAGCGCCATCAGGATCGAGACCAACGAGGCGACGGCGATGGCGCCATCGAGATCGAACCGCAAATAGTTGAACAGCACGATCGGCAAGGTTTCACCCTTGGGCACGACCAGGAACAGCGAGATCGGAAACTGGTCGAAGGATACGATAAAGGCAAAGATGCCGCCAGCCATGATGCCGGGCCGGATGAGGGGCAGCGTGACCTCCCAAAACACCCGTCCGGGCGGCGCGCCGAGGCTGGCGGCCGCCTCCTCGATGCGGCGGTCGAAATTCTGCAGCACGGCGAGCGTGGTGCGCAGCACATAGGGCACGGCGACGAGCGTGTGGCCGACGATCAGGCCCCACAGTGGTCGGCCGATCCCCGAAATTATGAGGAGCTGGAACAGCGACAGGCCGGTGAGGATCGCCGGCAGGATGAGCGGCGAAAGGAACAGCGCCGTGAGCAGCCGCGCGCCGGGCAGCCGGCCGCGCGCGATGCCGAGCGCGCAGGAGCCGCCGATCACGGTCGCCAGGATCACGACGGCGACGGCGACGCGCAGGCTGAGCCAGAGCGAATTCATGAAATCGGCGCTGGCGAAGAACTTGTCGAACCAGCGCAGCGTGATGCCGACCGGCGGGAACGAGATGAACGGCGTCGAGTTGAGCGCGAACACGGCAACGATGGCGAGCGGCGCCAGCATAAAGGCGAGCATCGCGCCGTTGAAGGTGAGATAGACCGCGCGCCCGGCATCGAATTTGCGGCGGCGGCGAACCGGCAGCGGCGCCCTCATGCCAAATCCTTCTGGCCGGAAAGCCGCGCCAAAATGTGATTGTACGCCACGACGACGACGAGCGAGACGAGCAACAGGATGACGCCGAGCGCGCCGGCGAAGCCCATGTTGAAGCTGGTGCTGACTTGCTGATAGATCAGCATCGGCAGGGTCAGAACGTCGTTGCCGCCCATCAAGGTCGGCGTGACATAGGCGCTGATCGAGAGCGCGAAAACCAGCAGCGAGCCGGCCAGCACGCCCGGCATGCTCAGCGGCAACGTGACCTCGAAAAACGTGCGCAGCCGCCCGGCGCCGAGGCCGCGCGCCGCTTCTTCCAGCATGAGATCGATCCGGCCGATGACGCCGACCAGGGTCAGCACCATGAACGGCACGTAAATGTGCGTCAGCGCCACCACCGTGCCGAATTCGTTGTACATCAGCGGCAGCGGCTTCGTCGTCCAGCCCAGCGCGGTCAGCGTGTAATTGATGACGCCGCGATCCTGCAGCAGCGTCATCCAGGCGAAGGTGCGCACCACGATGCCGGTCAGCATCGGCGCGATCACGGCCATCAGCAGCAGCGCGTGGCCGAGGCGCGATTTGATCCGCGCCATCCAATGCGCCAGCGGATAGCCGATCGACAGCGCCACGACCGTCGTGATGAGCCCGAGGCGCAGCGTCGCCACCAGCGCCTCGGTGTAGAGGTCGTCGTCGAACATGCGGTCGTAGTGGCGCAGGGTGAGCCTGGCGTCGGGATCGTTGACCGGATTGCCGGTAAGGAAACTCAGCGCCGCCATCACGCCGAAGGGCAGCGCGAAGAACAGGATGAACAGCAGAAACGCCGGCGCCACCGCCCACGCGATCGGCGACACGCCCTTGCTTTTTCTCGCCTGAATCTCCGCCCCGACCATGCCCCCTCCGCTCGCGCACGCTAGGCGAGGCGCCGGGCCCGGTCAACGCGCAGGAGCCCAGGTTCGCCGACGACCGCTCGCAATCGGCCTTGCCTCTTTGACATGGATCAAAGAATCGCGTGCGAGTAGCGACATAGCTTCAATACAAGCGAATCGCGCGCCGAGTTCGGCCAAGTGTGTCGCGCTTGTTCGCGAAACTGACGAGACTGTGCCAACCCATGCCGCCCGCAACCGAGCCGATCCGCGATATCGCCCATCTCGGCCATGTCGAGCTGCTGACGCCGACGCCCGAGCGCAGCCTGTGGTTTTTCCGCGACTTGCTCGGCATGGAGGTCGTCGAGCGCCAAGGCGTGTCGGTCCACCTGCGCGGCTACGGCGATCACGCCGCATCGACGCTCACCCTGACGAAGGCCGAACGGCCCGGCGTCGGCTGCATTTCCTGGCGCGCCGCGAGCCCCGCGGCGCTGGCGCGGCGCGCGGCGGCGATCGAGGGCGCCGGGCTCGCGATGGGCTGGTGCAATGGCGGCTACGGCCGCGGCCGCGCCTTCGCTTTCCGCGATCCCGACGGTCACTTCATGGAGGTCTACTACGAGGAGAGCCGCTATCGCCCGCCGGAAGCTTTGCGCTCGGCGCTCAAGAACCTGCCGCAGAAATACACCGGGCGCGGCGTCGGCGTGCGGCGCATCGATCATCTTGCGCTGCTGGCGAAGGATGTGCCGGCAAACCGCAAGTTCGCCGAAGGCGTTCTCGGCTTTCAACTGCGCGAGCAGGTGCGATTCAACCAGGGCACGACCGAGATCGGCTCTTGGTTGAGTCCGTCGCCGCTGCATCACGAGCTGGCCTATGTCGTCGATGCCAAAGGCGCCAGCGGGCGCCTGCATCATTTCTCGCTCTGGGTCGACAACCGCGAGGACGTGCTGCGCGCCGCCGATATCCTGAGCGAGAACGGCATTTTCATCGAGGCCGGCCCGGCCAAGCACAACAACTCGCAGGGCTTCTACCTTTACAGCTACGAGCCCGGCGGCAACCGGATCGAGATCTATTCCGGCAGCTTCCTGGTTTTTGCGCCCGATTGGGAACCGGTGACGTGGAACGAGGAAGAACGTGGCACCGGCGTCTATTGGGGCGGCGCCCTGCCCGCGAGCTTCCTCGGCTATGCAACGCCGGACATGCCGCAGGCCGAGCCTGCGCCGTCGAAAGTGACGGCGGCGCCGAAGGTTCCGGTCTTCGACCCGCATTGAACGCGTTGGAGGAGGAAACCATGCTGCGCTCGCTGCAACACATTGCGCTCACCGTTCCCGATCTTGCCGCCGGCCGCGATTTCTACGCGCGCATGGGGCTCGGCGCTGCGCCGCTCGGCAACGATCTGGTGTTCCGCTGCGCCGGACGCGCGCAGGATCAGGTGCGGCTCGTCGAAGGCGCGCGCAAGGGCATCGCCTATGTGAGCTTCGGCACGAGGGCGGAGGAATTGCCGGCCTTGCAGCGCCGCTTGCAGGGCAACGGCACGGCGCTCACCGATCCGCCGATGCGCGACGGCGCGGACGGCATCTGGTTCCGCGATCCCGACGGCGATGTCGTCAATGTGCGCGCCGCCGGCGAAGCGCCGCAAGCCCGTGCGCCAGTGGCGATCAACAATCCCGGCGAGTTCCGCCGCATCGCCCGGCGCGGCGCGCCCGACCGCAACATCGAAGCCACGCCGCGGCGCCTGGGCCATGTGCTGAAATTTTCGCGCAACGTCGCCGCCGCCGCCGATTTCTACACCGCCATTCTCGGCATGAAGCTCTCCGACCGCATCGGCGAGCACGTTGCCTTCCTGCGCTTCGGCGGCGACAGCGATCACCACACGCTTGCCATCGCCCATAGCGCCGGCCCCGGCTTGCACCACATGAGCTTCGAGATGGGCAATGTCGACCAGATCCAGTTCTGCGCCAACCGCATGATCGAGGCCGGCTACCGCGACGGCTGGGGCTTCGGCCGGCACATCTACGGCTCGAACTATTTCCACTATGTGCGCGATCCGTGGAACAGCCTGGTCGAATTTTTCTGGGACATCGACTTCATCCCCGGCGACGCGGCCTGGGAGGCCGAGACCGCCGAAGCCGGCCCCGACTCGCTCTACCAATGGGCGACGTCGCCTCCGCCCGCGGATTTCCTGACGAATTACGAGCTGAATTGAGCGGACATCGTCGATCTCGGCATCGCCAAGGAAGTCTCACCACAGAGGCACGCCGGGCGTCACAGCTTCTGCCATAGCCGCGTCTGGTGCTCGACGATGGCGGTCTCCTCGCCGAAGAAGTCGCGCCGCGAGACGATGCCGACGAGCCGCCCGTCGCTGAGGATCGGCAGATGGCGGTAACCGTTGTCGTTCATGCGCTGGAGCGCATCGAGCGCGGTCGCGTTGGGATTGATCACCGCCGGGTCGGGCGTCATCGCCTCGCCAACCGTCATGCGCTCCGGATCGCGGCCCTCGGCGACGACGCGATACGCGATATCGCGCTCGGTGAGAATGCCCTTGAGGCGGTTGCTCTCGGTCACCAGCACCGCGCCGATGCGCCGGTCGCGCATCAGCCGCGCCGCTTCCGCCACGCTGGCCTCGGGTGCCAAGATCGCGAGCGTCTGGTTGTTCACCACGTCCGGAATGAGCTTGCGCATGACGACCGACTCCTTGTCGCGCGCGCCAGCATAGCCGCGTTTCGCCGCCATTCGTAGGGGCCACGCGCGGCATTGCACGTCGTTGGATTCCGGCTGGTGCAAGTCGTATTCGGGGTCCGGCGCCGAATTGGGCGTCCGTCGTGCCCCGCCCGTGAAATTATCCGGCCACAGGTCCCGAAGGCCGCCAAGCGATGTCCTCGCGCCGGTCCGAATGGGGGGTGCTAAGTGCTTGATTCGGCCGAAGGCCGCCAATTCGCTTAGCGGCAATTCGGCTCAATAGCGGGGCAAATCTCGGCTATGTGCTTGATATTCTCGAAGACCGCCAAATTCCCGAATTTCCCAACACCTGAACTTGGCGGCCTTCGAGAGAATCAAAGACTTGGCGCGGCTTCCTCATGGACGGGGGCGGCAACAGGAAGGCGATGTGCCCAATCGATTGCCGACAAATCTTCACCTCCCCCGTGCAGAAGGAAGCCGGGCGGGGTTTGGGCTTGCCAGGCTCCAATGGCGGTGTTTGCGGCGACTGCCGATGCCGTGCCGCCCGAGCCCAATTTATCCCCCATCCCCCATTTGGGTAACTTGACGCGCCCCGGCTCCGCGGATCGAATGCTAGGAATTTCCCATATCTTGGCGGAGGGGAGACGATGCACAAATTCCGGCTGGTTCTGGGCATGGCGCCTGCCATGATCGTGGCGCTATCGGGCGCGGCCGCGGCCTTGGAGCATCGCGCGCTGAATTGCATTCTCGATCAAAACAATCGGGTGTGCGAGGCGCTGTGCGAAGAAACCGAAATCGCGGTGAGCGGCGGCTGCCGGGTCGAACCGGGCGGAACCTTGCCGGTGCAGGCCTTGATCGGCGCCGGGATTTACGAGCCGTCGCGCTATAGCTGCCAGTGGGCGGCGCCGCGCGGGCGCGGGCGGACGACGGTGACGACCTTCGTGTATTGCGCCCGCCGCGGCGTGCTCGTGACGCCGAAATAGGCCGGGGCAGCGTGCCGCCGTTCCGCGCCGACCATGTCGGCAGCTTGCTGCGCCCCGCGGTCCTCAAACAAGCCCGCGAAACCTTTCTCGGCCCGCAGACGCCGGACCGGCATCTCGGCCCACACGGCAACGCCGCCCTCGCCGCCGTCGAAGATCGCTGCATTTGCGACGCGGTGGCGATGCAGGAAAGCATCGGCCTCGGCGCCGTCACCGACGGCGAATTCCGCCGGCGCAGCTGGTGGCTCGAATTGCTGCTGACCTGGGACGGCATCGCCGCGCACCGCACCGGGACGATGGAATTCACCTGGCGCACCGCCGCCGGCAAGGAGGAGCCGTTCTCGCGCCTGTGGGTCACCGGCCCGATCGCGTGGCGCCCGAGCGCGATTGTGCGCGCCTTCGAATTCCTCAAGGCGCACACGCGCGCCGTGCCCAAAGTCACGATTCCGGCGCCGATTCTGCTGCATTTCTATGGCGGCGGCGACAAGGGGATCGGCGAGGGTCACTACAAGAGTGACCTCGACGCGTTCTGGCGCGATCTCACCGCCGCCTACCGCCAGGAGATCGCGGCGCTCATCGCCGCCGGCGCGCGCTACATCCAGTTCGACGATACGAGCATCGCATTTCTCTGCGATACGCGGCATCGCGCGACGGTGCGCGGCTGGGGCCACGATCCCGATCGGCTGCTGATCGACTATGCCGGCGCGATCAACCGCGTCGTCGCCGGCTGGCCCAAGGACGTGACCTTCACGCTGCATCAGTGCCGCGGCAACCGCGAGGGCAATTGGGCGGCCGAGGGCGGCTACGAGCCGGTGGCCGACGCGCTGTTCAACCGGATCGACGTACACGGTTATTTTCTCGAATACGACACGGAACGGGCCGGCGGCTTCGCGCCGCTCAAATTCTTGCCCAAGGGCAAGGCGGCGGTGCTCGGGCTGGTGTCGAGCAAGAGCCCGGCGCTCGAAGACGCCGACGCGTTGCGCCGCCGCATCGACGAGGCGGCGCGCTTCGCGCCCATCGAGCAGCTCGCCTTAAGCCCGCAATGCGGCTTCGCCAGCTCGATCAAGGGCAATCCCCTGAGCGAGGACGCGCAGCGCGCCAAGCTCGCCCGCGTCGCCGAAGTGGCGCGCAAAGTGTGGGGCGCGGCCTGAGCCCGGCAATTTGCCGCTTCACCGCGGAAGCGATCTCCGACTAAGCTCGCGGCCGCGCGATAGTCATCCGGAGGCGCGACGATGGACTTTGCCCGGGCTTCGACGGCGTTGCAGCGCTTCACCGTGCTCGACCTTTCGCGCGTGCGCGCCGGGCCGACCGCGGTGCGCCAGCTCGCCGATTGGGGCGCCAATGTCGTCAAGATCGAGCTGCCCGAGGCGCTCGAAGCGGGCGATCCGCAGGGCGGGCCGCGCACCGGCTCGGATTTCCAGAACCTGCATCGCAACAAGCGCGGCATCACGCTCAACTTGAAATCGCCCGCCGGCATCGCGGCGTTCAAGCGCCTGGCGGCGCGCGCCGACGTCGTCGTCGAGAATTACCGGCCCGACGTGAAGCAGCGGCTCGGCATCGATTACGAGACGCTGCGCGCGATCAATCCGCGCCTGGTCTATGCCAGCATTTCCGGCTTCGGCCAGAGCGGGCCCTATCGCGGCCGGCCGGGCTTCGACCAGATCGCGCAGGGCATGGGCGGCATCATGTCGATCACCGGCCTGCCCGGCCAGGGACCGGTGCGCGCCGGGATTCCGATCGCCGATCTCTCGGCCGGCCTGTTCTGCGCGCTCGGCATCCTGGTGGCGCTGCTGGAGCGCGAACAATCGGGCCACGGCCAGTGGGTGCAGACTTCGCTGCTGCAGGCGCAGATTTTCATGCTCGATTTCCAGGCCGCGCGCTGGCTCAACGAGCGCGAAGTGCCGCCCCAGGCCGGCAACAACCATCCGACCAGCATCCCGACCGGCGTGTTCAAGACCGCGGACGGACACATCAATGTCGCGACCACGGGCCAAACCATGTGGGAGCGCCTGTGCGGCACCATCGGCGCCGAGGCGCTGATCGGCCGGCCCGATTACGCCAGCGCCAAGCTGCGCTCGCAAAACCGCAACGCGCTCAACGCCGAGCTGGAAAAATTCTTCCTCGCCCGGCCGAGCGCCGATTGGATCGAGCGCCTGAACGAAGCCGGCGTGCCGAGCGGGCCGATCTATTCGATCGACCAGACTTTCGCCGATCCGCAGGTCGAGCATCTCGGCATCGTGCAGCGCATCGCCAAGCCGGACGGGACGACGCTGAGCGTCGTCGGCCAGCCCGTCGCTTTGTCGCGCACGCCGAGCACGCTCGCCGCGGCGCCGCCCGGACGCGGCCAGCACACCGAAGCCGTGCTCGCCGAATTCGGCTTCAGCGCCGCCGACGTCGCCGCCCTGCGCGCGGCCAACGCCATCTGATCGCAACGGAGCACAGCATGACCGGCACGGACAAAATTCTGGCGCGCAAGAACGGTCGCGTCGGCTACATCGTGTTCAACAACCCCGAGCGGCACAACGCCGTGTCGCTCGAAATGTGGGAGGCGGCGGGCGGCGCGCTCGAGGATTTCGCCAAGGACGACGGCGTGCGCGTCGTCGTGTTCGCCGGCGCCGGCGGCAAGGCCTTCGTGTCGGGCGCCGACATCTCGAAATTCGAAAGCGAACGCGCCAGCGAGGAAGCGGTCGCGCGCTACAATGCGACGATCGACCGGATCTACGGCGCGATCGACGCCTTTGCCAAGCCGACCATCGCCATGATCCGCGGCTATTGCATCGGCGGCGGGCTCAATCTCGCGCTGTGTTGCGATATCCGCGTCTGCTCCGCCAATTCGCGTTTCGCGCTGCCGGCGGCCAAGCTCGGACTCGGCTACGGCTATGGCGGCATCAAGCGCTTCGTCGACGTCGTCGGACCGGCCTTCACCAAGGAAATCTTCTTCACCGCGCGCCAGTTCGACACCGCCGAGGCGCTCGCCATGGGCCTGGTCAACCGCGCGCTCGCCGACGACGTCATCGAGGCGCAAGTCCAAGACATGGCGGAGGCGATCGCGGCCAATGCGCCGCTCACCGTGGGCTCGGTCAAGGCCATCGTCGGCGAGGCGATGAAGGACGATACGAAGCGCGACCTCGCGCGCTGCGCCGCCCTGGTCAAGCAATGTTTCACCAGCGCCGACTATGTCGAAGGCCGCCGCGCCTTCATGGAAAAACGCAAGCCCGCCTTTGCCGGAAAATGATCGCACCATGTCCGCAGTCGTATTGCGCGGCTTGACGAAACGGTTCGACGCCGCGGCGCCGGCGGTCGACAACGTGTCGCTGCGCATCGCGCACGGCTCGCTGGTCTGCCTGCTCGGCCCCTCGGGCTGCGGCAAGACGACGACGCTGCGCCTGATCGCGGGCTTCATCGAGCCGGACGCGGGCGAAATTTTCGTCGGCGAGCGCCGCGTTTCGGCGCCGGGGCGCACCGTGCCGCCCGAGCGCCGCAACATGTCGATGATCTTCCAGAGCTACGCGCTGTGGCCGCATATGACGGTGGCCGACAATATCGCCTACGGCCTCACGCTGCGGAAACTCGATCGCGCCGCGATCGGGCAGCGTCTCAATGCCATCCTGGCGACGACGCGCCTCGCGGCGCTTGCCGAGCGCTATCCGGGCGAGCTGTCGGGCGGCCAGCAGCAACGCGTCGCCCTCGCCCGCGCGCTCATCGTCGAGCCCGAAACCTTGCTGCTCGACGAGCCGCTGTCCAACCTCGATGCCAATCTGCGCGAGGAAATGCGCTTCGAAGTCCGCCGCCTGCACGACGAATACCGCTACACGACGGTTTACGTCACCCACGACCAAACCGAGGCGATGACGACGGCGGACACGATTGCAGTGATGAATCTCGGCCGCATCGAGCAGGCCGGCTCGCCCGAGGAAGTTTACGACCGGCCACGCTCGGAATTCGTCGCGCGCTTCATCGGCTCGAGCAATATCGTCAAGGGCAAGGCGCTCGATGCGACGCGCTTCGATTTCGCCGGCGTGCCCATCGAATGCCGCGGCGCCGCGCTGGCGCCGGGCAGCGCCGTCGCCGTGTCGATCCGCCAGCATTCGATCGAACTGCGCGCGGCGCCGGTCGCGGGCCTGGCGAACCTCGTCCCCGCCACCGTGGTGCGCCAGGTCTTCCTGGGCAGCAGCCGCGACTATATTGTGGCCGTGGCCGGCGGCACGCAGCTGCGCGTCGTCACCGAGGCGGGCGAAAGCCACGCCACCGGCGCCGCCGTTTGGCTGCATCTGCCGCCCGAGCATTGCCGTGCCTTGACGGGTTGAACGCGCGAAGACCGGCGGAACCGCACGAGCCGGTCCGCCAACAGGGAGAAACGCCCATGACGAATCCGAAGATTTCTCGACGGCAAGTGCTGACCGGCACGACCGCCTTGGCGCTGACGACCTACGCCGCGCCGGCGCGGCCGCAGGCGCCGCCCGCCGCCGGCGTGACGCCGGCCTTGATCGAGGCGGCGAAAAAAGAAGGCAAGGTCGTGTGGTACACATCGCTCGACCTGCCGGTCTCGGAGCGCGTGGCCAAGGCCTTCGAGGCGAAATATTCCGGCATTGCCGTGCGCGTCGAGCGCACCGGCGCCGAGCGCGTGTTCCAGCGCATCGGCCAGGAATATGCCAGCCGCATCCACGCGGTCGATATCGTGCAATCCTCGGACGCGGCGCATTTCATCGTCTGGAAGCGCGACGGCTTGCTGGCGCCCTACGTGCCCGACGATGTGGCGAAATTCTATCCCGCCGAGCACAAGGACCCGGACGGCATGTTCGCCACCTTCCGCGCCTGGCTCTGCGTCATCGGCTACAACACCAAGCTGGTCAAAGCCGAGGAAGCGCCCAAGAGCTTCGCCGATCTGCTCGATGCCAAATGGATGAGCAAGATCGTCAAGGCCCATCCCGGCTACAGCGGCACGATCATGACCGCGACCTTCCAAATGGTGCGCGAGTTGGGCTGGGGCTATTTCGAAAAGCTCGCGACGCAGAAGATCATGCAGGTGCAGTCCTCGGCCGATCCGCCGAAAAAGCTTTCGCTCGGCGAGCGCGCCGTCATGGCCGACGGCAACGAGTACAATATGTTCCAGCAAAAAGAGAAGGGCGACCCGGTCGAAATCGTTTATGCGGCCGAAGGCACGCCGCTCATCATCGGCCCGAACGGCATTTTCAAGGCGGCGCCCAACCCCAACGCCGCGCGGCTGTTCCAGAGCTTCAGCTTCTCGGCCGAGGCGCAGCAGCTCATCATCGACGCCGGCGGCCTGCGTTCGGTTCATCCGCATACCAAGGAAAAGCCGGGCCGCACGCCCTTCGCCTCGATCAAAACGATGAAAGACGACGCCGCCGGCGTGGAAAAACAAGCCGAAGCGATCAAGGCGCGCTACACGCAGATCTTCAAGGTTTGATGCGGGCACCGTTCGCGGCGCAACGCCTGGACCCCGGCCCGTTGGCCGGGGTGACGGGTTTTCCTTGGATAGGCCCGATCGATAAAATTTCCGTCGCCCCGGCGCAGGCCGGGGCCCAGGCACTTGCGCGCCGCGGCACCGCCATGACCGCCGCCGCCGCCACGGCGCGGATCGCGCCGCGCCATTTCCGCCTCGATCTGTCGCGGCCGGTCTTGCTCGGCGTGGCGCTGCTGCTGTGCGTGCTGATTTTCCTGCCGATGGCGTGGCTGACGATATTCGCGTTCAGCGACCGGGCCGGCGATTTCACGCTGGAAAATTTCGCCCGCCTCGTCACCGACCGCGAGTTCATCGATCCGCTGTTGACGACGCTCATCGTCGCGACGTCGTCCTCGGCGATCTGCTGCGCGGTGGCGGCGCCGATGGCCTGGGTGGTGGCGCGCACCGACGTGCCGCTGCAGCGCACGATCCGCGCCCTGGTGACGGCGTCGTTCGTGACCCCGCCCTTTCTCGGCGCGGTCGCCTGGGAGCTGCTGGCGGCGCCCAATAGCGGCCTGCTCAACCAGGCCTTCCGCGCCCTCACCGGCGCCGGCGCCGACCGGCACATGTTCGACATCTACACGCTGCCGGGCCTGATCTTCGTCATCTCGTGCTATACTTTTCCCTATGTTTTCGTGCTCGTCGCCAATGCCCTCGACCGCATTCCCGCCGACCTCGAAGACGCGTCGTCGATTCTCGGCGGCCGGACGTGGCACACGGCGCGGCGCATCACGGTTCCGCTCGCCTTGCCCGCGCTGCTGGCCGGCGCGCTGATCGCGTTCCTGCAGGCGATGACGCTGTTCGGCTCGCCCGCGATCCTGGCGCTGCCTTCGGGCATTCACACCATGACGACGAAAATCTGGAGCCTGTTCCAATATCCGCCGAAAGCCGAGCTGGCGGCGGCGGCGGCGTTGCCGCTCCTCGTTCTCACGGTTCTGCTGCTGCGCGCGCAGCACGCCATTCTCGGCCGGCGCGGCTATTCGGTGGTCGGCGGAAAATCGGGCAACCCGCGCCTCAAGCGCCTCGGCGCCTTGCGCTACGCGGCGCTCGGTTTCTGCCTCGCCGTTTTGTGCCTGCCGATTTTCCTGCCCTATGGCGCGCTGCTCAACGCCGCCTTTTCGCCGATCGCGACCACGCCGCTGACTTTCTCGAACGCCACGCTGCACAATTTCACCTTCACGTTCTTCGAAATTTCGGCGACCAAGCTCGCGCTGCGCAACACCTTCATCCTCGGCGCGCTGACCGCGACGCTGGGCACGCTGCTGGCCCTGCTCATCAGCTACATGACCGCGCGCCGCTCGGTGCCGGGCCATCGCGCGCTCGGCTTCCTGGCCACGGCGCCGATCGCAATTCCCGGCATCGTGCTCGGCGTCGGCCTGTTCCTGAGCTACGCGCGGCCGCCCTTCGTGCTCTACGGCACGCTGTGGATCCTGCTGCTCGCCTATCTCACCATCGAGCTGCCCGCCGCCTATCAGCAGCTGCAATCGGCGTTCCGCGCGGTCAATCCCGAGCTTGAGGATGCCAGCCGCATCCTCGGCGCCACGCGCCTGCGCGCGCTGCGCGACGTGACCGCGCCCTTGCTGCGCACCAGCGTGCTCGCGACCTGGTGTTTCATCTTCGTCTCGGTGATCCGCGAGCTGTCGGCGGCCGTGATGCTGGTCACCTCGCAAACCAAAGTGGTTTCGGCCCTGATCTTCGACCTCAAGGAAAGCGGCGATCTCGGCGCCATCGCCGTGCTCGGCATTTCGATGCTGGCGATAACTTTCGCGGTGGTGATTTTCATCAGCCGCGTTCCCGGCTTCGGCGTCGGCGGCAGGCTGCGCAACACATGACCGTCGCCGAGCGGCTGTGCGCGACAATCGCGGCGCTGACGCCCGCCTCGCTTCCGGCGGCGGTGCGCGAGAAATGCGCGGACCTGCTGATCGACGTGGCCGGGCTCTGCGTCGCCGCGCGGGCGACGGATTACGTGGGCGCCGCGCTCGCCGCCTGGGACGATGCCGGGCCATGCACGGCGATCGGCCATGCGGCGACTTCGAGCGCCGCCGCCGCCGCTTTCGTCAACGGCACGGCGGCGCATGGCGAGGATTTCGACGACACCTTCGAGGGCGGCCCGGTTCACGCCGGCGCCGTGATCGTGCCGGCGGTGCTGGCGGCGGCGGAGCAAAACCGGCTCGGCGGTGCTGCGGCGCTGCTCGGCATCGCGGTGGGCGCGGAAACCCTGTGCCGCTTGAGCCTCGTCGTGCCCAAGGCGATCCATCGCGCGGGCTTTCACCCCACTGCCGTGCTCGGCGCGCTGGGGGCGGCGGCGGGCGTGGGCGCCGCGCTGAATTTGAACCGGCGCCAATTGGTCGACGCGCTCGGCGTCGCGGGCAGCATGGCGAGCGGCATCATCGAATATCTCGCCGAGGGCGCCTGGACGAAACGCATGCATCCCGGCTGGGCGGCGCAGGCGGGCTTGCGCGCAGCGTTGCTGGGCCGCGCCGGCTTTGTCGGCCCGCGCAGCGTGTTCGAGGGCGCGCATGGGCTGTTCCATGGCTTCGCCCACACGAAGGACGGCGACTATGCGGCGCTGGTTGGCGATTTCGGCGCGCGCTGGGCGATCGAGACCCTGGCGTTCAAGCCCTATCCCTGCGGGACCATGACCCATCCCTATATCGATTGCGCGCGGCGGCTGGCGGCGCGCGGCATCGCGGCGGACGGCATCGCCGAGATCGTGTGCGAGGCGGCGGAGGGCACGGTGCACCGGCTGTGGGAGCCGCTGGCGGACAAGCATCGGCCGCCAAACGGCTACGCGGCGAAATTCAGCACGCCCTACTGCATCGCTTCGGGCTTCATCCATGGCGCGCCCGGGCTGGAGGCGTTTTCCGACGCGGCGGTGCGCGATCCGCGCGTGCTGGCGCTCGCCGCCAAGGTGCGTTACGAAATCGATCCGCAAAATCCCTATCCGTTAAGCTATACCGGCCATGTTCGCGTCCGCTTGCGCGACGGGCGCGTGTTCGAGGAACGCCAGCCGCATTTGCGCGGCGGCGCGGCGGCGCCGCTGACTCGCGGCGAGATCGAGGAAAAGTTCACGGCCAATCTCCGCCATGGCGGCTGGGATGCGCAACGCGGCGCCGCCGCCTTGAACCGCGCGCGCGGACTCTACGACGGACCGATCGATCTGCAATTCTTGCGCGCATGAGGCATGGCGATGACCGAAGAAACCAAGGAACTCGACAAGCGCGTCGCCATCGTCACCGGCGCCGGGCGCAATATCGGCCGCGCCATCGCGCTGGCGCTGGCGGCGGGTGGCGCCGCCGTGGTCGTCAATGTCCGCACCAACCGCGCCGAAGCCGAGGCCGTGGTGCGCGAGATCGAGACCGGCGGCGGCCGCGCCCTGGCGTTTTACGCCGATGTCGCCGACGACGCGGCGGTGGCGCGCATGGCGATGGCCGCCGCGCAGCGCTTCGGCGGCATCGACATTCTCGTCAACAACGCCGCGTTGCGAAAGGAAACGCCGCTGGAAAAAATGTCGTTCGAGGAATGGCGCTCGATCCTGGGTTCGACGCTCGACGGCGCCTTCAATTGCGTCAAGGCCTGCCTGCCGCATTTGCGCAAGAGCGGCGCGGGCGCGGTGATCAATATCGGCGGCTTGAGCGGCCATACCGGCGCCAAGAACCGGCTCCACGTCGTCACCGCCAAATCCGGCCTGGTCGGCTTCACCCGCGCCCTCGCCCACGATCTCGCCGATGACGGCGTGACGGTGAATTGCGTCTCGCCCGGCCTGATCGATACGCCGCGCGCCGGCGCCCAGCCGCAGCATCACCAAACCCACCACACGCTCAGCGGCAAACACGGCGCGCCCGCCGATGTCGCCGGCATGGTCCGCGTCCTCGCCGGCCCGGCGGCCCGCTACGTCACCGGGCAAACGATTCATGTGAACGGCGGCGCGTTCTTGGGATGAGGCGGCGGCGGGGAAGGCCGCCTGCGGCTCACGCGTGCCGTAGCCAGTTCTCGCACGACAGATCCCTGACGCGGGCGAATTCCGCCTCGTTGTCGGTGACGAGGACGACTTCGAGGGCGAGCGCGTGGGCGGCGATGAGCAAATCGTTGCCGCCGATCGGCTTGCGTGCCCGCTCAAGCTCGGCGCGAATCCGGCCATAGACCGCATCGGCGGGCGCTTCGAACGGCGCGACGTCCAGGACCCCGAGCACCGCTTCGAGCTGCGCCGCGAGCCGCGGCGAATTTTTCTTTGTTGCCCCGTAGCGCAATTCCGCCGCGACGACGATGCTGGTGCGGACGCGTGCCTCGCCGACCTTGCGGATCTTTTCGGCGACCCGGCCGCGCGGGTTGCGGACCAGGTCGGATACGATGTTGGTATCGAGCAGGTACCGCATTATAGCTCGACAGAGTCCGGCGGCCAATCCGGGATCGGCGGGAAATCTTCCTCGAGCGGCGCCAGCGTCGCAAGCAACGCCAACAGCGATTTCGGCGGCGCGGGCTCGATGATGAGTTTGTCGCCCTCTTTGCGCATGATGGCATCGTCGCCCGGTAACTCGAACTCGCGTGGAATTCGCACCGCCTGGTTGCGGCCGTTTTTGAACAGCTTGACGTGACGCGCGGAGGTCATGGAAATTGATGGCCTATGCTATGACATATGCCAATATAATGTGGCTCGCCGATAACTTCAAGCGGCTTGGATCAACCGCCACCCACTGAAGGTGCTCAAGCTGCTCGAAATCCGCCGAAGATGCTCAAATGGCCGATTTGAGCACCTTCAGAAAGATCAAAGACTTAGCCGAAGGCTGTTTTGCCGAAATTGCCCATAATCGCCTTCTCCGCACCGCCAACCCCTTGATTCGGTCGAAGAAGCTCAAAAACCCGGATTTCCCCAACTCCCATAAATGAGCATCTTCGGGAATCATTGGAGAATTTCCCGGCGTTGGGCGTAATCTTTCGTTATCAATCGGCTGTTAAGCATGATGGGTAAGCCATCGACATGGCGGGGCCGGCGCGGCAATGTCGCGCCGCCGCGACGCGAGGAGAAGCGAGCATGAGCTGGTTTCAGCGCATCCGACCCAAAATCCGCGCCCTGGTGGCGCGCGAGGTGCCGGAGAATTTGTGGGTCAAATGCCCGAAATGCGGGCAGATGATCTTTCACCGCGAGCTCGCGGCCAACATGCATGTCTGCACCCATTGCGGGCATCATATGCGGATCGCGCCCGCCGAGCGCGTGGCGGCGCTGTTCGACGATGGCGAGCACGCGACGATCGAGCTGCCGAAATCGCCGACCGATCCGCTGCGCTTCCGCGACCGCAAGCGCTACGCCGACCGGCTCAAGGAGGCGCAGACCGAGAGCGCGCGCGGCGCCAACGCCGACGCCATCATCGTCGCCCACGGCAAGATCGGCATGCAGCCCGCCGTCGTCGCCTGTTTCGATTTCGATTTCATGGGCGGCTCGATGGGCGTCGCGGTGGGCGAAGGCATCGTCACCGCCGCGCGCCTCGCCGTGCTGCAGGAAGCGGCGCTTATCGTCATCCCGTCCTCGGGCGGCGCGCGCATGCAGGAAGGCATCCTGTCGCTCATGCAAATGCCGCGCACCGTCGTCGCCATCGACGAGGTCAAGGAAGCGGGCCTGCCCTATATCGCGCTGCTCACGCACCCCACCACCGGCGGCGTCACCGCCTCCTTCGCCATGCTCGGCGATATTCAAATCGCCGAGCCCGGCGCCGTCATCGGCTTCGCCGGGCGGCGCGTCATCGAGGAAACGATCCGCGAAACCCTGCCCGCCGATTTCCAGACCGCGGAATATCTGCGCGATCACGGCGTCGTCGACCTGGTCGTGCCGCGCAAGGAGCTGCGCGAAACCATCGGCCAATTGCTGCGCCATTTGATGCAGCCCAATCCGCCGGCCGAGATCGTGACGCTGCCCAAGGAGCGCAAGGCCGAGGTTCCGGCCCTCAGTCCGTGACCTAGTCCGTGACGGGGGCGCAATCGGCGCGGCTCGAGGATTTGCTGGCGCGGCTGACGCAGCTTCATCCGCGCATCATCGATCTTTCGCTCGGCCGCATCGAAACGCTGCTCGCCCGGCTCGGCCACCCCGAGCGCCGCTTGCCGCCGGTCGTTCACATCGCCGGCACCAACGGCAAGGGCTCGGTCCTCGCGTTCTGCCGCGCCGCGCTCGAAGCCGCGGGCAAGCGCGTGCACGCCTACACCTCGCCGCATCTCGTGCGCTTCAACGAGCGCATCTCGCTTGCCGGCCGCGACATCGCCGATGCGCCGCTCGTGGCGCTGCTGGACCGCGTCGAGCGCGCGAATAACGGCGCGCCGATCACGTTTTTCGAAGTGACGACTGCCGCCGCCTATCTCGCCTTCGCCGAAACGCCGGCGGATTTTCTGCTGCTCGAAGTCGGGCTCGGCGGGCGGCTCGATGCCACCAACGTCGTCGATCATCCCGCCGTCACCTGCGTGACGCCGATCGATTACGACCACCAGAAATATCTCGGCGACACGCTCGCCGCCATCGCCGGCGAAAAAGCCGGCATCCTCAAGCCCGGCGTCGCCGCGGTGGCGAGCGCCCAGCCGTCGGAGGCGCTGGCGGTGTTGTCCGCGGCGGCGGCGCGGGTGGGCGCGCCGCTGCTGCTCGAAAATCGCGATTGGCGCATCCGGCCGGGCGGCGACGGCTTTCGCTTCGAAGGCGCGCGCTGGAGGCTCGATCTGCCGTTGCCGAATTTGCCGGGCGCGCATCAATTGCACAATGCCGGCACCGCGCTTGCCTGCCTGGAGCGGCTCGAAGGCGCCGGTGTCGACGAAACGGCGTTGCGAACAGGCGTGGTCAGCGCGCGCTGGCCGGCACGGCTGCAGCGGCTCGAGCGCGGCACGCTGCGCGCCCTGCTGCCCGCCGATTGGCAATTGTGGCTCGACGGCGGGCACAATCCGCATGGCGCGCGGGCGCTGGCGGCCTGGCTCGCCGGCCGCGCCCAGCCGACGCATATCGTTTGCGGCATGATCGAATCGAAGGAGCCCGGCGCGTTCTTCGCGGCGCTGGCGCCGCAACTGTGCTCGATGCGCGCGGTAGCGATTCCCTCGGGCCATGCCGGCATCGATCCCGCCGTGCTCGCGGCGAGCGCCAAGCGCGCCGGACTGCGCGCAGCGGTTGCCGCCGACGTCGCGGACGCGCTGCGGCGCATCGCGGCCGAGGAAGCGGGCCCGGCGACGGTGTTGATCGCCGGCTCGCTCTATCTCGCCGGCGACGTGCTGTCGGTCAACGGATAGCGGGCGACCGCCGCGCCGCGCTCAGGCTTTGAGCGCCAACTCGACCCATTCGTAGAGCTTGCTCTTGGGCAAGCCGCCGACATTCATCGCCGCCACCTTGCCATCCTTGAACAGGATCAGCGTCGGAATCGCGCGCACATTGTATTTCGGCGGCATGATCGGGTTTTCGTCGACATTGATCTTGGCGACGGTGATTTTTTCCTTGAGCTCGCCGGCCATGTCCTCGAGCGTGGGCGCGATCTGGCGGCACGGCCCGCACCATTCGGCCCAAAAATCGACCAAGACCGGCTTTGCCGCTTTCAGGACGTTGGCATCGAACGTGGCGTCTGTCACTTTTGTCGTGTTCATGTTCTCCCCTTTTGAGTTCGCGCCCGAGCGCAGTCCCTCGGGTAAAACTTAGGCACGGCGCCCGACACCGTCAAGGCGCGCTATTTTTCGAAAAATCCAACGATTCCAAGGACGCAGCGCTCAATTCCGTCAGCGAAGGTCGATCCGTCCACAGCAGAAAGCAGCGCACCGAACGGCCTGGATAAATGCGCAGGAGCAGCGCGCGATAGAGCGCCATCTGCCGGCGATAGGCGGCGGGCACCGCGCTGCCGGCGCTGGGCGGCGCGCGATTGGTTTTGTAATCGACGATCAGGATTTCCCGTTCGCCGATGACCAGCCGGTCGATCTGCCCGGTAACGACGTTGTCGCCGACAATGCCAGTCAGCGGAACTTCGGCCAGCGCGCCAGGTCCGAGCAGCGCGGCGAAATCCGGATGATCGAAGAGCCGCAGCGTTTCGGCGGCGATTTCGTCGCGCGCCTCCGGCGCCAAACCATGAACCGGACGGTCGAGAAAGCGGCGGGCGGCGGCGGCGCGCTCGGCGGGCGGCAGTTCCGGCAGGGTTTCCAGCAGGCGGTGGACGAGCAGGCCGCGGCGGAAGCGCGCCGCGTCGCCGTCGTCGAAGGGCGAGCGGATGGCGGGCTCGGCTTCGGGCCGCGACGGCGCCAGCGGGATCGGCGGCGCCGGCTCGGGCTGCGCCGGGCGGCCGATCCAGGGTTCCATCGGCGTTGCCGAGCCGCGGCCGGACCACGGCGCCGCTTCGGGCACCGGCGGCGCGCCATGCTGCTCGATGCGCCAGCCTTCGCCCTGCCATTGATCATCGAAGCGAAACGGCGTTTCGCCGATGCCGCGCGCGGCGAAGGCGCGGGCGGCGAGATCGTACCAGGAGCCCTCCGCGATGCCGTGCTGGTTCTCGAAGCCGCAGACATAAAGCCGATCGGCGGCGCGCGTCAGCGCGACGTAGAACAGCCGGCGAAACTCTTGCGCCTTTGCCGCCTTCAACGCCGCGTGCTGGCTTCGCATGGCGTCGGTCTCGTCGTCCTTCACCGGCGCGATGAGCGGCACGCCGCCGTCGTCATCGGGCCACAAGATGCGGGCCTTATCGTGCGGCAGCGTCGTGGTGTCGGCGAGAAACACGATCGGCGCCTGCAAGCCCTTGGCGCCGTGCACCGTCATGACGCGGACTTCGTCGCGCCCGGTCTGCTCGAGGTCGCGCTTGACCTCGGTTTCGCCGCGCCCGAGCCAATCGAGAAAGCCTTCGAGGCTCGGCGGATGGCGGCGCTGATAGTCGAGCGCGAGCTCGAGGAATTCGTCGAGCGCGTCCTCGGCATCGCGGCCGAGGCGCCCCAGAATGGCGCGCCGCCCGCCGGCCGCCTCGACCGCGTGGGCGAAAAGCTCGAAGGGCGGAATGAAATCGGCGCGATCGAGCAACGCCGCGAGGCGCTCGCGGGCCGCCGCGAAATCGCCGCCGCGTTCCCGTGCCAACTCGCCGAGGCGCTGCCACAGGCTGCGGCCGCCGCGCGCGTAGGCGAGCGGAAACAAATGGTCGTCGTCGGTCATGCCGAAAAACGGCCCTTTCAGCACGGCGGCGAGGGTGAGATCGTCGTCCGGCAGCAAGAGAAAGCGCCCGAGCGCGATCAGATCCTGGGCCACGAGCTGCTCGGCGAGTTGCATGCGGTCGGCGCCCGCGACCGGAATATCGCGCTGCTTGAGCGCGCTCACCATGCGCTCCATGAAGTTGCCGCGCCGGCGCACCAGGATCATCACGTCGCCGGCGTGCAGCGGCCGGCCGAGCGACTCGACGAGCTCGCCGCTCGCGATCGCGCGCTTGACGCGATCGGCAATCGCCGCGGCGAGGCGCGCGTCGGGATCGGGCGCCTCCTCGACGACGCGCGGCAAGGACCAGGGCGCGTCCTCGGCGGGCTCGGCGCGGCTCACCGTCGGCCACACTTCGACGATGCCGCCGCGGCCGCTGCGCGCGGTGAGGTGCGAAATGACGGCGCCGGGCGACGGCGCCACGCCATCGGCCGCCGCCGGCTGCGCGAAAATGAGATCGACTGCATCGAGCACGGCGCGCACCGAGCGGAACGACACGTCGAGATCGACGTTGCGCCATGGCAGGCGAATGGCGTCGGCGCGCGCCTTGAAATCCTGCCGCATCGCTTCGAACAAGCGCGGTGCCGCGCCCTGGAAACTGTAGATCGATTGCTTGAAGTCGCCGACCACGAACAGCGTGCGATCGATCCCGCCGGCGTCGCGGCCTTTGCCGGCGAATATTTCCGCCACGATCTTGCCGATCAGCGCCCATTGCGCGGGGCTCGTGTCCTGCGCTTCGTCGATCATCAGGTGATCGATGCCGCCATCGAGCTTGTACAATACCCACTCGGCGCCCGCCGCCTCGGATTCGAGCAGCGCGCGCGTGCGTTCGATCAGGTCGTCGAAATCGAGCGCCGCGCGGCTGTGCTTGTAGGCCTCGTAATTGTCCAGCACGGTGCCGGCGAGGCGGAAGAGCGCGACGGTGGCGGCGGCGGTGCGCGCGGCGCGGATGCGTCCGCGAACGAGTTCGAGGCGCTCGGCTTCGCGGCTGAGAATCGTTTCGCCGTCGGGCGCGATTTCGAGCGCGCTTTTGGTGATGAGCCGATCGCGCCGCTTGCCCTGGCCGCCGCCGATGAAGAAGATCGAAAGATAGTCGGCGAAGCGTGACGGCCGCTCGGCTGGTGCCGCGAGCCATGCGGCGATCGTTTCGCCGAGCTTGATATCGGTCTTGCTGCCTTTCAGCATCGCCGCCGCGACGCGGCGCAGCGCCGTTTCGGACGCGGCTTCGAGCGCGCCGGCGCCGGCGGCGATGGCGGCTTCGCTCTCGCCCGGCTCCAAGCCGAGCGCCGCGTGGACGCGCCGGCCGAATGCCGCGAAATCGCCGCCGATCGCGCGCCGCAAGCGGCCCGGTTGGCTCAGCGTTTCGCCCAGCAGCTCGCCGAATTGATCCTCGTTGGCGAAGGACGCGACGATGCTCAGCGCGGCGGCAAGCGCGCCGTCGGCGTCGCGCGCCGACTCGATCGCCTGGCGCCGCGCATCGGCGAGCGCCGCGGCGGCGTCGCGCTCGTCGATCACGGCGAAATGCGGCGCGATGCCGGCTTCGACCGGGAAGCGCTTGAGCACATCCTGGCAGAAGGCGTGGATCGTCGCGATCTGCAATCCGCCCGGCGCTTCGAGCACCGTGTGGAACAATTGCCGCGCGCGCCGGCGCAGCGCGGCATCGGCCGGCCGGCCGGCGAATTCGGCCAGCGCCGCGCCGAGCGCGGCGTCGTCGATCGTCGCCCATTCGATCAGCTCGCGATCGATGCGATTGGCCATCTCGGCCGCCGCCGCTTTTGTGTAAGTGATGCACAAGATGCGATGCGGTGCCACGCCGGCGAGCAACAGGCGCAGCACGCGCTTGACCAGCACCGTCGTTTTCCCGGTGCCGGCGTTGGCCGAAACCCAGGCCGAGCTCGCCGGATCGGAGGCCGCGCGCTGGCTGTTGCCGGCGCGGGCGATGGCGCTTTGTTCGCCGGCGCGATCCGCAGCCGACGGCGCGCTCATCGCTCCCTCGTGCCGCTCGCCCATTCCTGGACGCGCGCGAGATGCTCGTAATCGTTGTAGGTGGGCCGCGTCGCTCAGGCGCGGCATGGCGGCGTAGGGCGTTTCGGGATCGGCGAATTCCGCGATCAGCTCGCGCAAGCCAGCCTCGGCCTCGGCGATGAGCTGGCGTGCATCGGCCTTGATCCGCTTGATCTCGCCGCCTTCGCCGCGGCCCGAGACGTACCAGAATTCGAAAGCCTCGACCGGCCCCGCGATGCCGGCGAAGCCGCCGCGTTCGATCATCAAGCCTTCAAGCGGCAATTGCGGCGCGAAACCGAGTTCGACATCGGCCTGGCGCAAGGCACCGCCGGTTTTGTAGTCGATGACAATGACGCCGCTGGCGGCGCGATCGACGCGATCGGCGCGGCCACGCAAGGCGAGGCCGGGCAGCTCGATGGCGCCATCGATTTCTGCGGCAACGAAGGCCATTCCGGCGGCGCGCCGCGCCGCTTCCGCGCCGACGAACCAGCGCGCCAGCCGCTCGAAGCGAGGCCACCAGAAGGCCCAGGCGCCCGGCCGGCCGAGCCATGGCGCCATTGCCGCTTGGCCGCATTGCAAAAGCCGCGGCAGCGCGTCGCGCGGCAGCACGCCCAGGCCGGCCGATTTGAGGAACGCGGCAAGCGCCTCGTGAACGACCGAGCCGAGATCGGCGACGGTTGGATCTTCATCGAGCGGCGGCAGCGGCTTGAGCCGGAGAATTTCGCGCGCATAGATCGAATAGGGATCGCGGCGCCAAGTTTCGATCTGCGTGACGCTCAAGCGCTTGGGCCGCGCCGCCAGCGGCGGTTTCGGCGCCGGGCGCCCGACGGGCCGCAGCGGCGCATCGTCGATCTCGCGCAGCCACGTTTGATACTGCGTCGAGCGCCACGCGGCGGCTCGGAAGCCGCTGTTGCCGTCCAGCAGGCCGCGCCGCTTGAGTTCGGCCTCGAGGCGCAACAGCCAGCGCGACGGCCGGGTCGGTTTGCCGCCGCTGCGCAAGGCACGCGTCAGCGCCACGCGCGGCGCCATGAAGGCCTGGGCGAAATCATGCGCCGCGAGGCCGAGACGCCTTTCATTGAGCGGCAGGCCGAATTCCTGGCGCATCGGCCGGCTCATCCACGGATCGGCCGGGATGGCCGCGGGCCAGGTGCCTTCGTTGAGCCCGCCGAGGATCGCCAGATCGAATTGCTGCAAGCGCGCTTCGAGCGGACCCAATATGGCGAGGCGCGGATGGGTGCCGTAGCGCGGACGGACGACGAGGCCGGCGATCAGCGCATCGAACAAGGCGCCGTATCGCGCCGGATCGAGCGGGCCGAAATCCCGCGCTGCTTGCTCAAGCTCGCCGACGAAGCGCGCCGCCGCCTCGCCGGCATCGCCCGACCAGAGGCGAGCGGCACCGGCCTCCGCCGGCGTGGCCGCCAGGGCTTCGGCGGCGCGGATATGGGCGGCGAGGAGCGCGGGGATTGTCGCCGTGCCGCGTGCAAGCGCCGCTTCGAGCGGGCGAAAGCAGTTTTCGACGGCAGCGACCAGATCGAGCAGGGCGGCGCGGTCTGGCGCATCCGGGCCGATCGCGTTGCGTAGCCCGGCAAAACCGGGCGCCGGCCGCGCGCCGCGCAGCGCCGCGATCTCGAGCTTGCGCAGGGCCGCGAGAAATTCGCTGCGGCCGCGACCCGCCGAAGCCAAGGGGTGCTTGAGCGCGGCAAGCAGCGCGACCGGCGCCATGTTCTCGAGCGCGGCGGCGACGACCAGGCGCAGAAACGTGGCGGGCGGCGTGACCGCGAGCGGCGTGCCGGCGGAATTGTCGATGGCGATCTGCCAGCGGCCGAGCGCGGTTGCGACGCGGCGCGCGAGCTCGCGATCGGGCGTTACCAGCGCCGCGGTCTTGCCCGGGTCTTCCAGGCATTGGCGCAGCATGAGGGCAATGGCGCCCGCCTCCTCGCGCGGGTGCTGGCATTCGAGATAGAGCACGCCTTGCGCCAGTTCGGCCGCGAGCAGCGGCGTCGTTATTGCCGCATCCTCGGGCGGCGGTGCCGATGCCGGCCGCAGCGCCGCCGACAGGAGCCGCGCGCGCGCGCCGATCGGGACCCCGGATTGCGCGGGGGCCGCGGATTGCGCGGGCGCCGCGCCCCAATCGCGCACGGCGCCGCGCGGCACCGCCAAATGTTCGAGCAGCCGCGCCATGCCGTGTTGCGGATGGCTCGGCGCCGCGCGCGCCGCGTCCCACGCGGCGTCGTCCAGAGCGCGATCGAGCCCGGGCAAAATCACGCAGCCATGCGCCAAGTCCGCGATCGTCTTGAGCAAATCCGCCGTTGCCGGAATGCTGCCGGTCGATCCGGCGGCGATCACCGGATGCGGCGGCGGCGCCTGGCGCCAGGCGGCGGCTTGCGCTTCGAGCAGGGCGTTGCGATGCGCCGCCGGATCGAGGGCGCCTTCGGCCGCCAGAATCGCGGGCCAATGATCCGTGAGAATGGCGAGAAATTTGAGCGTCTGCTGCCAATGCGCGGCGAATTCACCGGGCACCAAATCCTGCAGCTTGGCGAAGGGCAGCCGCTCGGTTTGCACTTCGTCGAGCAGGCGGGCCAACTCGGCGGCGAGCCAGGCGGCTTGATCGGGGGCCAGCGCGGGACCGCGCTGCTGCCGGATCAGGCGCGCCAGCAGGAGACGGCGGCGCAAAGCGGGTATCGGCGGCGGCAGATCGGCGACGGCGCCGGGCGCGCTGCCGCTTTCGCCGCCGGCGAGGATCAGCTCGTCGTCGTCGACGTCGCCGATCGGGCGCAGGCGCGGCAACAGCAGCGGGCGGCCAGCGACGGCGCGCAGGAATGCTTCGCGCAGCGCGCGGCAGGCGCGCCGGGTTGGTAGCAGCACCGTCATGCGCGCCAGCGCCTCGGGCGCGGCGTCGCGCGCCAGAATGCCCGCGGCCAGGCGATCGACAAAGGGCTCGCCCGGCGCAATGGTGAAAACCTTGGCCATGGGTTCGCCGGTCCTATCCAGCGCCGCGCATCAGGCCGTCGCGGACGAGACGCGCCTCGACCGCCGCCAGTCCGGCGGGATCGCCGACATGGAACCAGCCGCCGTCATGGCGCAGGCCCTTGAGCCGGCCCGCGGCCAGTGCCTTGTCGTACAGGCGATTGAGCGAGAATTTGGCGATCGGTTCGCCGGCGAACAATTTCGGGTGCAGGATTTGCAGCCCGGTGAACAGAAAGGGCGCGATTTCGCGCTCGGCGCGCCGGCGCAGCAGGCCGCGATGATCGAGGAAAAAATCGCCGCGCCCGTCGTAGCCGAGCGTGCCCGGGATCGAGGCGACCATCAACAGCGCATCCATCGCCGAAGTATCCCAGGCGCGAATCAGCCGACGCAGCGCCGGCTCCGGTCCGTTGAGCCACATCGCGTCGCTGTTGACGACGATGAAAGGCGCGGGCCCCAACTTGTCCAAGGCCTTGACCACGCCGCCGCCGGTTTCCAGCAGATCGGGCTCATGGGACAAGACGATTTCGGGCGGCGTGCCGGCGCGCTGGCGCGCGGCGACATGGGCCACGATCTGCTCGGCGCGGTAATGCGTGTTGACGACCGCGAGCGACAGCCCCGCGGCGGCGAAGTGATCGAGCGCGCGATCGAGCAGGCTGCGCCCGGCGACGGCGACGAGCGGCTTGGGCAGGGTTTCGGTGATCGGCCGCATGCGCAGGCCGAGGCCGGCCGCGAGCACCATGCCGCGTTCGATCCGCTCGCCGGAGCGCGCCGCGAGCACGCTCATGCCGGCGCCTGCGGCGCGAGCGCGTCCGCCGGCGGCGCGCGGCGCAATTCGGCCGGCACATGCGCATCGAGCCAGCGCTTGACCGGCAGCAGGCCGGGATGGCGCACGGCGCCTTCGAGCAGGCGCCAGACGCGCGGTATGTGGTGCAGATAGCGCGGCTTGCCGTCGCGCCGCCACAGCCGGGTGAACACGCCGATCACGCGCGCATGGCGCTGCGCGCCCATGACGGCGAGCGAGGCGCGGAACGCCGCTTCGTCCAGCGCCGGAAACGCCGCGCGATAGCGCGCGAGCATCGCAGCGCGCAGCGCGGGGGCCACATCGCGCCGCGCGTCTTCGATCAGCGACACCAGATCGTAGGCGGCGGGCGCGCGCATCGCGTCCTGGAAATCGAGCAGGCCGCAGCGCCGCACGCCGCTTTGCCCGGCGACGATCATCAGATTGTCGATGTGAAAGTCGCGCAACGCCAGGGTTTGCGGCGTGCCGAGGCGCAGCGGCATGACGCTGCGCCACGCCGCGCGGAAGTCCTCCGCCGCCGCCTGCGGCGTGGGGCGCCCCGTCATCGCCGGCAGGAACCAATCGATCAGCAAGCCCGCGGCGTCGATCAGCCGCGCTTCGTCATAGGCCGGCACGTCGATGGCGCCCGCCGCCGGGGCGCGGTGCAGGGCGATCAGAACATCGATCGCCAGCGCATAGAGTTCGTCCTCGTCGGCGCCGGCGGCGAGGCGGCGGGCATAGGTGTCCTCGCCGAAATCCTCGATGACGAGGAAACCCTGGGCTTCGTCGGCGGCGTAGAGTTTCGGCGCGCTGAGCCCGAGCGCCGCGAGATGGCGCGCCACGCGCATGAAGGCCGCGACGTTCTCGTGCGGCGGCGGCGCGTCCATCAGCAGCGCCGCGCCGGGGCCGCCGGCAAGGCGGATATAGCGCCGGAACGACGCATCCGACGGCAGCGGCATGCGTCTTGCGTGGCGCCACTCGGTCGTGGCGAGAAATCGTTCGATCGCGGCGGCGCGGTCAGTCATGGCCAAGGGCGGCGGCAAAGCGCTGCCGGTCTGGTTCGGGCACGGAGACGACGACGCGCCGGCTCGTCGGCTGCGGCGTAAACTGCAACGCGATACGGATATGCGACGGCGGCAGCAGGGCGCCAAGCCGCTCAGGCCATTCGATCAGGCTGATGCCGTCGATAAATGCCTCCTCGATACCGAGTTCGACTGCGTCATCGGCGCGCTCCAGGCGGTAAAGATCGAAGTGCCAGATCGTGCCGCCGGTGAGCTCGTAGGTCTGCACCAGCGTAAAGGTCGGGCTCGGCACTTCGGGCATGGGCGCGCCGCCGGCCGCAGCGCGGGCCGCGATCAGGCCGCGTGCCAGCGTGGTTTTGCCGGCGCCCAGATCGCCGATCAGCGCCACGATGTCGCCGGGCCGCAGTGCCGCCGCGATCGCGGCCGCAAGCGCCTCGGTCGCCGCCGGCGAAGCGGCCGTGCGATCCACGATGACGGCGCGGGGTTCGGCCGCGGCCGGAATGCTCGGAGCAAGTGCAGCGATGGACAATGGCCTTCCGCCAGAGACGAGTGCCGTTTAGCCAAGAGTCGGTGACGAGTAAAGGCGCCGCCGACACGGGCGGCGCGGGCAACCGGAGGCCCTACGCGACCGCGCGTTCGTTCGCTTCACTGCCCGCGGCGCGGCCCGACGGCGGGCCGGAAATTGCGTGTGGCGCTGAGAGACCGATCGAGGTGGGGCCGGCGGCCCTGGCGCGGATCGGGACGCTGCAACTGACCTTGGTACCGACGCCCGTCTTCGACTCGAGCGTGACCGTGCCGCCGTGCAGTTCGATCAAGCTGCGCACCAGCGACAGGCCCAGGCCCGGCCCGGTGGTGCGGCCCGTCTTGTCACGGCCGCGCACGAAGGTTCCGAAGACCCGCGACTGATCTTCGTCGGGGATGCCGATGCCGGTATCCTCGACGACGAGGACAAGGCGATCCGCCGTGCGCTCCGCCGAGATCGTGACCATACCGGTCTCGGGCGTGAACTTGATCGCATTGCCGACGAGATTGAGCAGCGCCTGCTTGAGCCGGGGGCCGTCTGCCATGATCGTACCGCTCGCGGTCGATCTCTTGTTGAGGACCTTGATTTGCTGGTTGCGCGCCGGTTCGGCCATGGCCGCCACCACGTCGTCGATCAGCTTCTGCACGTCGACCGGCGCCGGATCGAGCACCATGCGGCCGGCCTCGATCACCGCGAGATCGAGAATGTCGTTGATCAGAGCCATGAGATGCTTCGATGCTTCGAATATGCCTTCGGCATATTCCATCTGGCGCGGATTAAGCGGGCCGAAAAACTGATTGTTGAGAATTTCGGTGAAGCCGATGATGGCGTTGAGCGGTGTGCGCAGCTCGTAGGACATGTTGGCAATGAAATCCGCCTTGACCCGGTCAGCGGCCTCGAGCGCTTCGGCGCGCTCGCGCAGCGCGCGTTCGACGCGCTTGCTGTCGGAAATGTCGCGGCAACTCAGCAGCACGCCGCCATCGGGCAACGGGATCATCGCATAGTGCAGCGTCATGCCGTCGGGCCGGTGGAAGCGGCCCTGGCGCGTTCGGCGATTGGTGACGCGAGCGACGATGCGGCCGCGCAGCGCATTCCATCGGTCGCCGCCGGGCATGAGCGAGCGGCAATGATCGATGACCGCGCCGACATGCGGATTGGCGGCGATGAATTCGCCGGACAGTTGCCACATGCGGCGAAACGCCGGGTTCGACAGATTAAGGCAGCCATCCTCGCCGAAAACGGCGAGTCCATCGAACAGATGATCGATCGTATCGCGTTGCACGGCGGACAGGGTGTTGACCGAGCGCTCCAGCGCCAAGCGATCGGTGACGTTTTCGAAGGTGAAGAGAAGCCCGCCCAGCGGATGCGGCGTGACCACCATCCAGATCGACATGTCGTTGGGCAGGTGCAGCAATTCCTGCCGTGGTTCGATCAGCCCGTTGATCCAACCCAGCCAATCGCGGCGCAGCGCGGCATAGTTGCCGGTCTCGGGCAACATGCGGACGGAGCTCAGGCGGTCGAGCAGATCCGCCAGCGAAGGTCCGCCTTCGAGCCAGGATTCGGAAACTTTCCACAGCCAGGCAAAGGCGCTGTTGAAGAAGCGGATCGAGCCGTCGGTGTCGACGATGATGATGGCGAGCGCCAAGCGCTCCAGCACTTCGTTGTGTGCGGCAAGCTGATGGCGCAGCGACTGGCGCAGCTCCTCGGTCTGTGTGATATCGATCGCATAGCCGGCCGTGCCGGTTGGCGATAGGGGGCTCTCGGTGATCTCGAACAGGCGCCGGCGGCCGGCAACGACGATGTGCTTGGTTTCGGTTTGCGGCTGACCGGTGGCGCTAACGCGCTCCGCCAGGGCGCGCGCCGCCTGCGCTTCGGGACCTTCGGCGAACTCCCGGCCCTCGGCCACTACAGCTTCCCGCGACGGTGCCTCGACCAACTCGACGTAAGCTACGTTACAATCGCGGATGCGCTGCTGGCCGTCACGCGCCCACACCGGAATGGGCAGGACGTTCGGCGAAGGCGCGCATGCGCTGCACCTCGACGCCGCGTTCGTACAGCACGGAGGCAAGATCGGTAACGTCGGTAAAGCTGAGAACATCGATCGTTTCGTCGCCATCGGCGAAGCGGCGGCCGGCCACTCGGATGAAACGGCCGGGTTGGCCGAGCTTGAGAGTTTGCTCGAACCTGCGGCCGCTTTGCCGCAAATTGGCGATTGATAATTTCAGCGATTGGCGGCCTTCGGGTTCGAACGCGCCGATAACGCCGTTGAGCGTTGCGGGCGTGTTCCCGGGGATCGCCAGCAGCTCGCCGAGTTTGGGGGTCGCATCCAAGCTGTGGGCGGTGAGAAGAATGGCCGAGGCCGCATTTGCGGTTTCAAAGCCGGCATCGAGCGCCTTCGCCTTTGCGTGGCTATCGGCCGCGCGGGTCGCGAGTTCGGCTTCGCGCTCTTGCGTTGCCCTAAGCTGGGCTGCCGCATCGCGTCGCCGCCGGTCGCTATAAATCAGCGCGCCGGCGAGCACGCCGAAGATTAGCAGCGCCACGATGCCCAGCGGCATCACATTCGACGTGTCGCCCGTGGCAGCCCGGGCGCTGGCGGAAAATCCGCACAAGCATAGCGCCGCCGACGCCGCCAATATCGCGGCTCGGCGTTGCGGCTTGATCTTGCCACGCCCGTTTTGCATTCGATCAACGATCCCCGAATACCACCGCAGCCAGTGTGTCGGGGGAGCCTCAATATTCCGTTAAGTTGGGCTGCGGCCCTTAAACCTTAGCGATATCGCCCGTCACAACTCAATAACGATAATGGCTTGGCTTGAAGGGTCCCTCCTTGGCTATGCCGAGATAGTCCGACTGCTGGGCCGTGAGCGTGGTCAGTTTGACGCCGATCTTCTCGAGATGCAGCCGCGCCACGTGTTCGTCGAGCCGCTTTGGCAGGACATAGACCTTGCCCGTTTCGTAGCGCTCGGGATGGCCCCAAAGCTCGATCTGGGCCAGGGTTTGGTTGGTGAACGAAGCGCTCATGACGAAGCTGGGGTGCCCCATCGCGTTGCCGAGGTTCACCAGCCTACCCTCGGAGAGCAGGATGATTCGCTTGCCCTCGGGGAATTCGATCTCGTCGACCTGCGGCTTGATATTGTGCCATTTATAGTTGCGCAGCGCGGAGACTTGGATTTCCGAATCGAAGTGCCCGATGTTGCACACGATGGCGCGATGCTTCATCCGGCGCATGTGCTCGATGGCGATCACGTCGACGCAGCCGGTGGCGGTGACGAAGATATCGCCGATCGGCGCGGCGTCGTCCATTGTCGTGACTTCGTAGCCTTCCATCGCCGCCTGCAGCGCGCAGATCGGGTCGATTTCGGTGACCATCACGCGGCAGCCGGCATTGCGCAGCGACGCGGCCGATCCCTTGCCGACATCGCCGAACCCGGCGACGATCGCAACCTTGCCCGCCATCATCACGTCGGTGCCGCGGCGGATGCCATCGACCAGCAATTCGCGGCAGCCGTAGAGATTGTCGAATTTCGATTTGGTGACCGAATCGTTGACGTTGATGGCGGGGAACAGCAGGCGCTTTTCCTTCTCCATTTGATACAGCCGATGGACGCCGGTGGTGGTTTCTTCGCTGACGCCGCGGATATTCTTGGCCAGCGCCGCGAACCAGGCGGCACCCTTGGTCTTGAGCAGATCCTTGATCGTCGCGAAGACGATCTCTTCCTCCTCGTTGCTCGGCTTGCTCAACACCGCGGGCTCGCTCGCGGCGCGCAGTCCGAGATGGACGAGCAGCGTCGCGTCGCCACCATCGTCGAGAATCATGTTGGGCGTGCCGCCGTCGCTCCATTCGAAGATCTTGACGACATAGTCCCAATACTCGCGGAGCGATTCGCCCTTGTAGGCGAACACGGGAATCTTCGCCGCCGCGACCGCGGCGGCCGCGTGATCCTGGGTCGAATAGATATTGCAGCTCGACCAGCGCACGTCGGCGCCGAGCGCCGTCAGGGTCTCGATCAAGACCGCGGTTTGAATGGTCATATGCAGGCAGCCGGCAATGCGCGCGCCCTTGAGCGGCTGCTTTGCGCCATATTCGCCGCGCACCGCCATGAGACCGGGCATCTCGGTCTCGGCCATTTCGATTTCCTTGCGGCCCCACGCGGCGAGGCCGATATCCTTCACGATGTAATCTGCTGTGCTCATTCCTGGCTCCTGACAAACGAATGCCCGCCGCTGAGGCGTATCCCCCAGCCGGGCCTGGATTGTTCGATCAATTCGGCGTCTATAGGGCCTCAAAACTCAATATGCAAGAATAAAGATATCTTTATATGATTGTTTTCATCGTGGTATTTTTAACAGTTTGCGATCGGTGTGTGGGACTCTAAATCTCGCCAAATCCGGCTGAGACCAGCGCCCCCAAGGCCGCCATCGCCGCTTCGGCATCGGCCCCGCGGACGCCGATTTCGATCTCGGTGCCCAGCGCCGCGGCAAGCATCATCAATCCCATGATCGAGCGGCCGGAAACGGTTGTGCCATCTTTCGAAACCGTCACCTCGGATGCGAAAGTGCCGCAGAGCTTGGCGAATTTCGCGGCGGCGCGGGCATGCAGGCCTTTGGGGTTGACGATCACGACGCTGCGGACCAGCGCCGGCCCCTTTGGATCGGCCACCGCGTTCCCCAGGCGCTAGATTGCGTGTTTCAACATGGCCGAAGCGACGGCGATGTATTTCCGGCCGGCATCCTGGGCGGCTTCAACCGCGGCCGAAACCGTCGCCTTTTCGCGCATTGAAACGAGCTTGATCAGCATGGGCAGGTTGATGCCGGCGATGACTTCGACCTTGGTCGCCTCCATCACCGAGATCGCCAGATTGGACGGCGTGCCGCCGAACATGTCGGTGAGCAGGACCACGCCCTGGCCTTCGTTGACCGCCGCGATGCAATCGAGAAGCTCGCGCCGGCGCTGCTCCATGTCATCCTCGGCGCCGATGCATACCGTACGGATATTGCGTTGCTTGCCGACGACGTGTTCCAGCGCGGCGACGAATTCATCCGCCAGCCGGCCATGCGTGACGACGACCAATCCTATCATTCAGCTTCCACCATGGAATCCAGGTGCCCATGCATTGTCGGGGCCGCTTTTCTTATGGCGGCGGAGGCCCGCTGTCACCCCTCGAATTGCCGCGCGCCGCCGCCGGCGCTAAGCCGGCGCCTTGTCTTTTTCGAGTTCCCGATGGCGGATGGCCGCGTGGTGGCCGCTTCCGGCCAGCCAGGCGCCGATCTTTTCGGCCAAAAATACCGATCGGTGACGGCCGCCGGTGCAGCCGAACGCGATCGTCAGATAGCTCTTGCCCTCGGCCTGGTAGCGCGGCAGCAACGGCGCAAGAAAGCCGGTGAGCCGCTCGAAAAAGCCGGCGAAATCCGGGTCGGCCGCGATATAGCCGCCAACCGCCGGATCTTCGCCGGTCTTGTTGCGCAAGGCCTCGACATAATGGGGATTGCGCAAGAAGCGCACATCGAACAGCAGATCCGCCTGGCGCGGCACGCCGCGGCCATAGGCGAACGACATGATGAGGATCGACATCGCCGGCGTGCCGGCCAGGCCGAACCCTTCGCGCAAGACGCGGCGCAGATCGCCGTCGTTCAGATCGGTGGTGTCGACGATCGTGTTGGCGCGATCGTGCAGCGCCGCCAAGCGCCGGCGCTCGGTCGCGATGCCGTCGGCGACCGGCCGGTCATGCGCCAGCGGATGCCGGCGGCGGGTTTGCGAAAAGCGCCGTTGCAGCGCGTCGTCGTCCGCATCCAAGAACAGCATGCGGAAATTCAGGTCGGTCCGCGCGCGCAAGCTGTCGACCGTTTCCAGGAACGGTGCCGCGCCGAATTCGCGGCTGCGTATGTCGATGCCGATGGCGAGCGGCCGTTCATAGGCGGCACCGGGCGCCGCCAGCGCGGCCAGGAGATTGGCCGGAAGGTTGTCGACCACCTCGTAGCCCAGATCTTCCAGCGCCTTGAGTGCCGTCGATTTGCCCGCGCCCGACATTCCGGTCAGGAGCAGCACGCTCGGCTTTTCGGCGGCGGCGGCTGGGGCGGGATTGTCGGTTTCGGGCATGGCTGCGGCGGCTCGATTTCGACCCGCCATATGAGACCCTGGGCCGTCCAAGGCAAGGCGGAGCTTGAGCGGCGCCGAAAGCTCGAACGGCGCCAGCGCCACGCGCCGCACCGATATGCTGCAAATCGTTTCGGTTTGCGGTTCTGGCATGCGCTCGGCGAGCTCGGCCGGAACAAGATCGACGATCAGCGCAATGCGCGCCTGGCCGTGGGTCGGCAGCGCCACAATGCCGATCCCGCGCACTTCGATTTTGCCATCGAGCGCGCGCGGCGCCTGTGCGACCAGTTCGCCGTCGCGCGCCGCGACCTCGACCTGATCGTCGGCCACCAGCACGGCGCCGTCGGCGATCAAGCGCAGCGCGAGATCGGATTTTCCCGCGCCCGATCGGCCGCGCAGCAAAACGCCGCGGCCGCCAATGGCAACGCAGGTGGCGTGGATCAAGGCTTTCGTTTCGGACATCGCGCGCCGGAATTCGGTCATGCCCAAGGCAAGCACGAGTCGCGGCCGGCCGCAATTCCGCTCGCGCGCCTGCGCCGAATGGCGGGCAGCCATGAGCAACCCCGCATTGCGCCGCGCCGAATCGGCCCGCATGCTCCATGCCGCAATCCCGCCGCGTGGCCGCGCCCGATCATGTTCGAAAAGTTATTTGAAATCATCGCGCCGGTCCTGATCTGCGTGCTTGTTGGCGTGGCCTGGAAGCGCACGGGGCGGCCCTTCGATCACGCCATGCTGACGGCGATCGCGACCAATATTGCCGTTCCTTGCCTCGTCTTCGCGTCGTTGACCAAGCTCACGATCGAGCCGAACGCGTTCGGCGTTCTTGCGCTGTGCGCGGCGCTGGCGATTGCCATCAACATGCTGATCGGCGCCGCGATCCTGCGCCTGGCCGGCCTGTCGCTCAGCACTTACCTGCCCGCGGTCGCGATCGGCAACAGCGGCAATCTCGGAATTCCGCTCTGTCTGTTCGCTTTCGGCGAGACCGGCTTGGCGCTGGCGTTCGGCGCCTTCACGGTGCATGCCGTGTTCCAATTCACGCTGGGGCCGCTGATCGCCTCCGGCCGGTTCAGCGCGCGCCAATTGGCGCGCACGCCGTTCCTCTACGTCATCGCCGTGGCGCTAGCGCTGATGGCGACGAAGACCCAGCCGCCGCCGTGGCTGATGAACGCGATCGGCGTCTTGGGCGGCATGGCGATCCCGCTCATGCTGCTCGCCCTGGGCGTTTCGCTGGCCAGCCTGAAGGTCGCGTCCTTGGGCCGCGCCAGCGCCATCGCCGCGCTGCGTCTCGCGCTCGGTTTCTGCGTTGGCGTGGCGCTGGGCGAAGCGTTCGGCTTGGAAGACGCGGCGCGCGGCGTTCTCATCATCCAATGCGCGATGCCGGCGGCGGTGTTCAACTATCTTTGGGCCCAGCAATATGGCCGCGAGCCGGGCGCGGTTGCGAGCGTCGTGGTGATCTCGACGATGATGGGCTTCATCGCCATTCCCGGCGTCCTCGCGGTCGCGCTCGAACCCGGCCTCATGCCGTGGCGCTAAGCGCACATCCGAGCGCCGATCACTCAGCCCGCGGCAGGGCGATGACGAAGCGCGCGCCAGTGATGCGGCGATCCGGCGCGCGCAAGTTCTCGACGTGGATCGTGCCGCCGATCGCCTCGACGATCTGCTTGGAGATCGACAGGCCGAGGCCGGAATGCGTGCCGAACTTCTCGCCGGCCGGGCGCTCCGAATAGAAGCGCTTGAAGATGTCCTTCTCCTTGCCGGGCGGAATGCCCGGCCCTTGATCGTCGATCGAGACGCGCACCGTGGCGCCGGCAACGGCCGCGGCGATGGTGATGACGCCGCGCGGCGGGCTGAAAGAAACGGCATTGGCAAGAATGTTCTGGAACACTTGGACGAGCCGATCCTCGACGGCTTGGGCGACAAGGGCCTCGCCCTTGGGCAGGATGAGCTTGATCGTCGGCCGCTCTGCGACAAACGCCGCCGCATGAATGTCGGATAAGGTTTCGAGCAGGCGCCGGATATCGACGCGCTCCGGCGAAATGCGCGACAGCTCCGAATCGAGCCGCGAGGCGCGCGAAATATCGGTGATGAGCCGGTCGAGGCGGTTGACGTCGTCGTGAATCATGTCGAGCAGGCGCTTCTGCTTTTCGGGATCGGTGAGCTTGGCGACGGTTTCGATGGCGCTGCGCATCGACGCCAGCGGATTTTTGAGCTCGTGCGCCACGTCGGCGGCAAAGGATTCGATGGCGTCGAGCCGGCGCCACAGCTCGCCGGTGAGATCGTTGAGCGCCGCCGAAAGATCGCCGATCTCGTCCTGCCGCTCGGTGAAATCGGGCAAGGTCATCTGGCGCGAGCGGCTGGCCTGCATGGCGTAGGCCGACGACGCGAGGCGATTGATCGGCCGCGCGATCGAGCGCGCGAGATAGAACGACAGCATCACCGTGAAAACCGTGACCACGGCGATGATGCGCAGAATGTCGAGCCGCACCTGGCGGACCGAGCGCTCGATCTCGGCGCTCGAGGTGGACAGCAGCAGCGCGGCTTCGACCTTTTTGTAGCGCTGGACCGGAACCGCGAAGAACAGCAGGATCTCGCCGTATTCGCCGCGCCGGATCGTCGCCTTGGATTCGCCCGCGAGCGCCAGGCGGACCTCGGGATAGTCCGCGGCGCTTTCGTCGCGCTGCTCCTTGTGCACCGGGATCAGCCCGCGATCGCGCGCCAGCAGATTGAAGAACCACTCATAGACCTCGAAGATCGAATCCGTGAGCCAGCGGCCCGTCGATTCGACCGGCAGCTCGTGTTCGATGATGTCGCCGTAGGGACGGCGCAAGGTCAGCGTGTCGGCGCTGAGGCGGCCGTCGCGCAAGAACAGCCGGGCCCGGGCATTGGTGGCGCCGGCGAGCTGGCGCATCACCTGCGCGGCATTTTGCGGATCGATCGACTCGTCGTCGGCCGGCCCCGACGGCACGGCGATTTCGGCAACGGCGCTGGCGAACAGCCGCGCCTGGGCGCTCAGCGAGTTGAGCTCGGATTCGACGAGGCTGCGCTCGTAGGCGCCGAGATAGAGCAGGCCGCCGAAGATTGTCGCGACCGGAAAAATGCTGAGCGCCATGATGCGGAAAGACAGGCGCGAAAACTTGCGCGGCTTGCGGCGCGGCGGCGGCACTTCGAGCTTGCGCGACGGCGTATCGGACGGACGCCGGCTCGGCGAATCGCCGTCGGGCGCCGTTTCGGCGGCCGCAACGGCAACGGCGCGATCGGCCGCGTCCATGGCTTTGGCGATCAGGCTTCGCTGTAGCGGTAGCCGATACCGTACAGCGTCTCGATCTTGTCGAAGTTGTCGTCGACGATCTTGAACTTCTTGCGCAGCCGCTTGATGTGGCTGTCGATGGTGCGGTCGTCGACATAGACGTTTTCGCCGTAGGCCGCGTCCATCAGCTGGTCGCGGCTCTTGACGTGGCCGGGGCGCGCGGCCAGCGATTGCAGGATGAGGAACTCGGTCACGGTGAGCGAAACCGGTTCGTTCTTCCAGGTGCAAAGATGGCGCTCGGGATCGAGCGTGAGCTCGCCGCGCGAAATGGTCTTCTCCTTGTTGGCCTTGGCGCCCTCTTCGACCGGCTCGGCGCGGCGCAAGATGGCGCGAATCCGCTCGATCAGCAGGCGCTGGGAGAACGGCTTTGTGATGTAATCGTCGGCGCCCATGCGCAGGCCGAGCACTTCGTCGATCTCGTCGTCCTTGGAGGTGAGAAAAATCACCGGCATGCGCGATTGGTTGCGCAGCTTGGTGAGCAGCTCCATGCCGTCCATTCGCGGCATCTTGATATCGAGGATGGCGAGATCGGCCGGGCGCTGCGCCAAGCCGGCCAGCGCTTCGGCACCGTCGCTGAAGGCGCGTACATTGAAGCCCTCCGCCTCCAGCGCCATCGTCACCGATGTCAGGATGTTCTTGTCGTCGTCGACGAGCGCAATCGTGTGTCGCATGGGATCGAAACCATCATGATTGAAGCGGATCGCGGGTCGGCCCCGCGGCTGGCCGCCAATATGCCGCTACTTTGGCTCAAATGTGTCTAAAATAATGGAAATGAGCGACGGATCAAAGGCGCATCTCGGCGGCCGTGCCCAAAGAGTAAAGCCGTGTTCCAGCCGCTTTGCGCCGCCCCTGCCCGCACCCCGGGATCGAAGCCATGGGCCGCTCGTGGTTCGGGGCGCGCCGGGCGGAATAACATGCCGCGCGGATCGTTGGGCAAACAGCTGCGACCATCTCGGCGCAGCGCATCAAAGCGAAGGAAACCAACGATGAAAAAGATCACATTCACGACCCTGGCGACGGCTGCCCTGGCCTTGACCGCCGCCTCTGCCGCCCAGGCCGCTCGCGTGGCGCCAGATGCGGAGGTCGTCAAGGCGCCAATGGCCGAGCGCATCCAGCTCGCGCAGTCAAGTAACAGCAGCTCGAACGGATCGAGCAACAGCAACTCGAATAGCTTGAGCAACAGCAACTCGAACAGCTCGAGCAACAGCAACTCGAATAGCTCGAGCAACAGCAACTCGAACAGCTCGAGCAACAGGAACTCGAACAGCTCGAGCAACAGCAACTCGAACAGCTCGAGCAACAGGAGCTCGAACAGATCGAGCAACACCAGCTCGAACACCTCGAGCAATACCTCGTCGAACTCCAGCGGCGGCGGTCGCCGCTAGACGATCGTCGGCGCAGGGACGGGAGGGGCCGGCGCTCGCCGGCCCCTTTTTCCGGCGTCGCGTTGTTGGTTGCAGCCAAGCCACGCCGCTAGGTCCTGTATTCAAAATGGATTGAATGTAAGCTGCACCTCTGATTCAAGGCTGCCCGCAGGTGGCCATGATGGGACGGTTCGACTTGACTGATTGGGAATTGACGGTGATCGCGCCGCTGCTGCCGGGCGGCGACGGCCAGCCTGTGCGCGGCCGGCCGCGGGACCGGGATCAGGAAGTGCTCGACGGCATCTTCTTCATCTTGCGGACCGGGGCCTCGTGGCGCGACCTGCCCGAGCGTTACGGGCCGTACACGACGGCCTACAATCGCTTCAATCGCTGGGCCAAACGCGGGGTTTGGGAGGGGGTCTTCATGGCGCTGGCCGAGCGCTCGCCCGACAGTCCCTCCGGAGATCCAACGACAGCGGCGCGGCTTCTATTCCGCCCGCTTTAGCGGCCGCGGAGAAGTTGCGCCTCTTCCTCGCCGGTGACGACCCCGCGGCTGCCGATCGCGGCCAGCATCTGCTCGATCGCCTCGTGCCCGCCATTCGCCGGCACATAGCCGGTGCCGACATGCGAAAATACGACGATCTGCGTCTGCCAGCCCGCGCCGCGCCGGCACGAGACCATGGTTTGCCGCGCCATGTCGGCGCGCGCGGCCGCGACCTCGTACTCGCGGCAAACTCCATCCGCCATGCGATGGGTCGCAATTATCTTGATCTCTCCGGAGAGGCCCGAGGCCGCGTCGGACCAGCGGCGGACCTGGCCGCTCGGCGTCGTCGCCAGCGCCTCGGCGATCGCGGACTTGGCGCCCGGCAAGGCCGCGAGGTCGGCTAGAGCTGGATCGAGCCGGCCCGACAGCCCCGGCGCAAGGCCGTAGCCGATGACGCCGCCGGCCACCAATGCCAGGATCGAGGCGGCCAAGGCCATTCGCCAGACCGACGGCGCACGCGCGACGCGGGGCGCGCCCGGCGCCGCGGCGCCTCTCTGGCCACCTGCCGCGCCCGCGACGACCGTGAGCGTGGGCGGGGCGGCGGCCGATTTCCCCGCCACACGCTGGATCGCCGCGATCAGGCGTTCGGGCACCGGTTCAGCTTTGGCCGCCGGTATTTCGCCGACCAGGAGCGCGCGCGTCTCGACGAAGAGTGCGAAGCGCTCGGCGAGCACGGGATCGACCTCGATGCGCGGCCGCAGCTCGGCTTCCTCGGCCGCATCGAGCTCGCCGTCGGCCAGCCTCATCAGCTTCTCGTCGATCTTGTCGGCAATCATGGCCGCCTCGCATCCGCAGATTCGCTCAAAGCACGATCCGGCGCTGTAAGGCGCGCGGCAAGGGCAATCCGGGCCCGGGCCAAACGGCTCATCACCGTGCCCACCGGCACGTTCAGCCGCTGCGCCGCTTCGCCATAGCTCAGCTCTTCGGCGCACACCAGTTGCAACACCTCGCGATGGTCCGGAGTCAAGGCTTGCATCGCCTCCTCGACCTTCACAAGCTCGATCCGCGCCTCGGCCAGCTTCCGCCCATCGCTGCCCTCGATTTCGGGGGCATCTTCGAGCGGCACCGCCGTCCCCTCGCGCCGCCGCCGGCGGATCTGGTCGATCCAGATATTCTTGGCGATCTTGAACAGCCATGCGTCGAGCCTGGTTCCCCGCTCCCAGCCCGCTTGACCGCGCAGCGCCCGCTCGCACGCCGCTTGCACGAGATCGTCCGCCGTATCGGCCGTGCCGGTGAGCGAACGCGCAAATCGGCGCAGGCGCGGAAGCAACGCGATCAGGTCCTGGGCAAAAGATGGGCTCATCGCGCCCTAACTACACCTACTTGCAACAGGAAACGACTGGCGGCACCGTCTATTCCTCAGGCCGCGCGATTTTCCTGCATCGGGCCGCGGCGACAGCATGCCGACGCTGCTCGCCAAGGGCACCGGCGCGCTTTATGGGTGTTTACACATATTGATGGCGAAAGGCGAAACGGCCGATATTATGCCGGCGACGCGGAATAGATCGGGCAGCCGCCGCGTTGAGCCGTCGACACCCCGGAATGCAAGGAGCGACGTATGACCTCGCCACGAACCGGCATGAAGCGGCGGCTGCGGGTAGCCCTCCTCGGTTGCGGCGCGATCTTCGCTCTCTTGGCGCTGGACGGCTACCTCGCGAGCCGGGGCGCGCGCTCAATCCTGGTTGCCGCCGCTAAGGCCGATGACGCACCTGACAGTCCCGGCAGCGGACCGGGGCCCGGATCTTCCTCCGACGGCGGCCGCGACGGCTCCGGCGCCGACAACGAGCGCGGTCGGCGAGGCCCGGACCGGAAGCTCGACAAGTTCAAGTGGCCCTGGGAGAACTGGTTCCCGGCGAAAAAAAGCCCGCCCCCCGCTGCGCCGCCGCCGCGCCATGCCGGACCGCCGAGTGCCGTGCCGCGCGAGATCGTCATCTCCGGACTCGACGCCGAGGCGGTGCGCCGCTTGGAAGCCGAGCGCTTCGCCATCGTCGCGCAGCGCCGGTTCGGCCTGCAGCCTTCTTTAATAGTGCGCGTCCGTGTGCCGCAGGGCGTTCCCATGGACCAGGCGATCGCGCGCGCCCGCGCGCTGGCGCCGGGCGCCGCGGTCGACCGCAATCATCTGTACAACAACATCTACGTCGCGCAGATTGGGTCCGACGCGACGAAGCGCGCCTTCCCAGACCCGCTCGGCGCCGTCGCCTGGCCAGCGGCGGCGGCCTGCGCCGTGACCGCCGACCTTGGCATGGTCGACACCGGGATCGATCGGAACCATCCCGGCTTGAAGGACAAGCAAATCGCGCGCGAGACCGTGCGCGTGCCGGACCTCAAGCCTTCGTCGACCGAGCACGGCACGGCGATCGCGGCCCTCCTCCTCGGCGACGGACGCTTCGCCGGCCTCGTGCCGGACGCGCGGCTGGTCGCCGTCGATGCGTTTCACCGGCGCGAAAACTGGGACCAGGCCGACGCCTTCGATCTTGTCTCGGCGATCGATCTCCTGGTCGAGCGCAGGGTGGCCGCGATCAATTTGAGCCTCGCCGGCAAGCCGAACGAGCTGCTCGATCGCGCCGGCAAGGCGGCGCTGGCCAAAGATGTGTCGATCGTCGCCGCGGCGGGGAATGACGGGCCAGCAGCGCCGCCGCTCTATCCCGCGGCCTATGGCTGGGCCATCGCCGTAACCGCGATCGATGAAAGGCGCGCCGCCTATAACCGCGCCAACCGGGGGCCGCATCTCGATTTCGCCGCCCCCGGCGTGCGGCTTGTCATCGACGACAGCGGCGGGCGCAAGCGCCTGCTCAGCGGCACCTCCTTCGCGGCACCCTTCGTCAGCGCCGCGATCGCGCGGCTGCGGGGCGCCAATCCCGGGCTCGGGCGCGCCGATCTGGTCGATGGCTTGACCCGGCGCGTCGTCGATCTCGGCGCCTCCGGCCGCGACACTGTCTTTGGTTGGGGGCTCTTGAACATGACGCGCACCTGCACGCTGGGGGCGGCGCCGGAGTAGGCACTGGACTCCGCGGCTTTTAGGGGCACGCTGCCGTATGCCCTGCGCGATGACCAATACGGTGTCGCAACGCACCGCAGTGCGACTTCGGGGTTGAACGCTGCCCTGCCAATTGAAAAACGCGTCGCGTTTGCGAGGCAAACTCGACTCTGCAATAGCAAGTTCCTTTACCACCAACGCAACCTCATCGAGCACTTCTTCAACAAGCTCAAGCATACCCGCCGCACCGCGACCCGCTTCGAAAAGCACGCCTGCAACTTCCTTGCCGCTGCGCAGTTCATCGCTATCCTGCTCTGGGCCAGTTTTGAGTCCATGACCTAGCGGACGGCACGGGCGACCTTGCGGTACCAGCCTTCCGCGGCCTGTGTGCCGCGCAGGATGCGGGTGCGCTCGGCCGCTTCCTCGGCCCGCTCGGCCCGCACCTCGCCGTCGAGATGCGTCGTCTCGCGCCGAAACGGGATTACCTGCACGATCGGCGTGCCGCGTTCGAGCGTATAGACCCCGTCGGGTGCCGTCGCGAAGAACGGGAAATTGATCAGCGACCGGTAGGAGTCGGTGTCGACAATGCCCGAGACCACCTCGATCACGGGACCAGGCCGGTTAAGCGGCGGCACGAAAAGGCAGCTCCAGCCGGGCGGCGTCTTGATCGTCCAATAGTTGTGCAGCTTGCAGGGTGGGCGCGGATCGCGCGGGTTGCCCGCGACCTGATGCATGCCGTGGTTCGACACCATTGTCTTGTCGATCTCCCAGCCGGCATCGACGGTCCGGCCGCCGTCTTTGATTTCCAGCCGCACCGTGGCGGCGAGCGGCACGATCCAACCTGTCGTCAGCGCGTCGAGGAAGGGCATGCAGCGCTTGATCGTCAACCCGTTGTCGGTCGGCGTGAAATGCGCCTTGTCCACCGGCGGCAGCCGCTTGAACCATTCGGGCAGCACCGCGCGCGCCGGCACAGGCTCGGCGAGGACACTGCGATCCGCCGGATCGCAAACGAACTCGATTTTCAGTTTTTGCATCGATTTCAGCAGCTTGAGCATGAGCGCGCACTCCCTGTTTGGTGTTGGTGGCGGCCGCGCGCCAGCGCAGCCTTGCCCTGCCCAGCCCAACGCTCAGCGCCTCGGCTTATTCCCCAGCAGCCGAAGACGCGACCAAGGCTGTCCGAACCCATGCCCGACCTGCGCTGTGGATTTTTGGGCGATCCGCCTCCGCCCTGCGGAGTCCGGCCCGCCGGTTGCGCTTCCCCCGTGTTCCCCGAAACCGGGGAACGCAGGGAAATGCCCGCCTTCGACGACAAATCCGCGGAGCCAACAACAAGGGGGGCGGCGCGCTAGGTTGCGCCTACGGTACCGCGCGCCGTCGCCAAGCCGGACAACTCACGTGCCATGACACCCGGACATTTTGACTTGCTATCGAGATCAATTGATCTCGCGAGATCATCTGATCTTGCGAGATCAATTGATCTCGACGTTGACGAGCCGCCGCCGGCCACTTAGCATCGCCGGCGGCGGTTCCCCGCAAGGGGATCGAACGGGAATATGGTCGGTGGCGGATACTCCGCCGCCAAGCCGTAGCTGCCCCCGCAACTGTGAGCGGCGAGCCCAAAGCCAAGTCTGCCACTGACGGCGTCCTCCCCAAGGCGGCGCCGCTGGGAAGGCGGCCAAGGGCCGTGACCCGCGAGCCAGGAGACCGGCCGCCACCAGGCGTCACCCGCCGCTTTTCGGGGTGCGAGAGCGGGACGGAGTCCCCGTTTGCGGTGGCGCAATTTGCCTTGCCTTGATCCGGCGGGTGGAATTGCGTTGATGGAGCGACGGGTGATCGGTTCGGGTTCGACAACATTTTTATCCAGGCCGCCGGGGGCGCGCGGATCGCGCAATGGCTTGGCGGCTGCGATGGCATTGTCGGTGCTTGCGCATGCGGCAATCGCGGCTTCGATCGCGATCGGCGAAGCGCCCGAAGCGCCGGCGGCCGGCGCCGCGATCGATATCGAAATTGTCAGTTCGGCCGATCGCGAAGCCGCGCGGCTGGCGCCGCGCGCCGGCGAAGCGCCGGCCGCTCCGCCATTGTCGCGGCCGATGACGGCGCCGGGCGGCGGCGCCGCTTCCCTCGATCTTGCAACCGCATCGGCGGCGCGTCCCGATCTTGCCGTGCCGATCTCGCGGCCAAGCGAGTGGCGCGGACGGCCACCTGAAGCGCCGGCGGCGGCGGAAGTTTTGGCGCTGGCGCCGCCCGGCGGCCTGGTGCGGGCGCCGGCCCAGCCAAGCCGCGCCGGCGAAGCGCCCGCGAAGCGCCCGCCGCGCACGGACTTGGCGGAACGCCGCACCGGCGAAACGACAAGCGCTACGACTGAAGGCGGGCCAGCCACTCAGCCGCCGCGCCCCGCTCAGGGCGTATCTCTCAATGCCCCGCCCGAATACCCGGAGGAGGCACGACTGCAAGGCTGGCACGGCCGCGTCGTGCTTGCCGTTACCGTTGCGCCCGACGGTGCCGTGACCGACCTGCGCGTTCAAAGCAGCAGCGGCCACGCCTTGCTCGATGAAGCGGCCATGCGGGCGGTGCGGCGTTGGCGCTTCGAACCAGGGCGCCGGGGCGGCGTGCCGGTGACGGCGGCGGCCGTGGTGCCAGTGCGCTTCCGCCTGACCGATTGAACACGGCTTGATTTTCCGCCTGCGCCGCCGCCAAGATCGCGATCGCCATGTCAGAGCCAACCGAAACTCCGCCCGGCAAGCAGGCGCGCATGCTCCTGCGCACGGCGCTGACCGGCAGCCTGGCCACGGTCAATGCCGACGGCTCGCCCCATGTGTCGTTCGTCACCTTTGCGGCCCGGCCCGACGCTTCGCCGATATTTCTGTTCTCGACGCTCTCGGCCCACACCAAAAACTTGTCGCGCGATCCGCGCATGTCGTTCCTCGCTGGCGACCCGCCCAAATCGGCGGGCGATCCGCTCGACACGGCGCGCGTGACCGTGATCGGCCGGGCCGCGCCCTCCGGCGAACCGGGCGATCGCGCGCGCTTCTTGCGCCGCCATCCCGCCGCCGAGGTCTATGCCGGGTTCGGCGATTTTGCGATCTACGCCGCGACGGTGGCCGATCTGCACTTTGTCGGCGGCTTTGCGCGGGCTCGCAGTCTTGCGCCCGATAAGGTGTTGCTCGCGCCCGGCGCCGAACTCGTTGCGGCGGAAGCCGATATCGTCGCCCACTTGAACAAGGACCACGCCGAGGCGATCGGCCTTTATGCGACGCGCCTCTTGCGGCAAGCCGCGGGCGACTGGTCGATGACAGGCATCGACGCGGAGGGCTGCGATCTGCGCGCGGAAAACCGCACGGTACGGCTGGACTTCGAGCGCTCGATCGCCACCGCCGAGGAGGCGCGCAAAGTGCTGGTCGAACTTGCGCAAAAGGCCCGGCGGGCAAATTGACCGCACAAAGCTAAAATTATTGCATTGCAGCAATGCGTAGGCGGGATGACGCACGCGACCGGCCGGCGTTGCCAGTCCGGGCCACGAAAGTTATGGTCCCGCCCCGCCGCCGCCCGAGCGGCCGCAATCGAATAGTGGTATCGTCGTTTTGGGCAGCGTTGACACTGTGACAAAGCCGGCCAAGCTGGATCGGTCGTGCGGAGGAGTAAGACGTGGTGCAGACCGGACCGAGCGCGAGCCGTCATGGCCTCGACAAGCTCAATCTCAAAACCAAGGGCCGCGAATACTGGAATCTGACGCCGCCCGCTCTCTATGAGGAGGCGCTCAAGCGCGGCGAAGGCTCGGTCGCCGAGGGCGGCGCCTTTGTCGCGATCACCGGCGAGCATACCGGGCGGTCGCCGCATGACAAGTTCATCGTCGAGGAAGCGGGATCGCAGGCCAGCATCGATTGGGGCAAGGTCAATCGGCCGATCGCCCAAGCGAAATTCGACGGCCTGCACCGGACAATGCTGGCCCATCTCGGGCAGCGCGACCTGTTCGTGCTCGATTGTTACGGCGGCGCCGACCCTTCGGCGCGGCTCAAGGTGCGCGTCGTCACCGAAACGGCCTGGCATTCGCTGTTCGCGCGCAACATGTTCATCCGTGTGCCCGCCGGCGAGCAGGCCGGTTTTGTGCCGGATTTCACTATCCTGCACGCACCCTCGCTGCTCGCCGACCCCAAGACCGATACGACGCGCAGCGGCACCTTCGTGCTGCTCGATTTCGGCCAGCGCCTGGTGCTGATCGGCGGCACTTCCTATGCCGGCGAAATCAAGAAATCGGTGTTCAGCATCCTCAGCTATCTGTTGCCGGCCAAGGGCATCTTGCCGATGCATTGCTCGGCCAATATCGGCCCCAAGGGCGACACTGCGATTTTCTTCGGCCTGTCCGGCACCGGCAAGACGACGCTGTCCGCCGATTCCGCGCGCACGCTGATCGGCGACGACGAGCACGGCTGGTCGGCCGACGGCATCTTCAATTTCGAGGGCGGCTGCTACGCCAAGGTCATCAAGCTCTCGCCCAGCGCCGAGCCGGAAATCCACGCGACGACGGGGCGCTTCGGCACCGTGCTGGAAAACGTCGTCATGGACCCGGCGACGCGCAGTCTCGACCTCGATGACGCGCGCTACACCGAAAACACCCGCGCCTGTTATCCGGTCGATTTCATTCCCAACATGACACTCGACGCCAGGGGCGGTCACCCGCAAAACATCGTCATGCTGACGGCGGACGCGTTCGGCGTTCTGCCGCCGGTCTCGCAGCTCACCTCCGAGCAGGCGATGTATCATTTCCTGTCCGGCTACACCGCGCGCGTCGCCGGCACCGAGAAAGGCCTGGGCAAGGAACCGCAAGCAACCTTTTCGTCGTGCTTCGGCGCGCCGTTCATGGCCCGGCATCCGACCGTCTATGCCCGCTTATTGGGCGAAAAAATCGCCAAGCACGGCGCCAAATGCTGGCTCGTCAACACCGGCTGGTCGGGCGGCGCGTACGGCGTCGGCGAGCGGATGAAAATTGCGTACACCCGGGCCATGATCCGCGCCATTCTCGACGGCCGCTTGAGTTCCTCGAGCAAGGCGGCGGACCCGAATTTCGGCATGCTGGTGCCGCAAGCCTGCCCCGACGTGCCGGCCGACGTGCTCAATCCCAAGAACACGTGGCGCGACAAGGCGGCCTATGACAGCGCGGCCCGCGAAGTCGCCAAGCGTTTCGAGCAGAATTTCCAGCAGTTCGAAACGCTGGTCGACGACCGGGTCAAAGCCGTCGCCATCCGCGCCGCGGCCTGATATTCGGCGTTCGTTCAGGGCGGTCCGGCGCGGACCGGAACCTCGATTTCGACGGCGCCTGCCCGCTCGAAGCGCAGCGCGAGCTTCACCTTGTCGCCGGCCTTGAGCGGTTGGCCAAGGCCGATCAGCATAATGTGCAAGCCCCCCGGGCGAAGCTCGGCGGGCGCTGCCGGCGTGACGGCGATGGACTCGACCGGCCGCATCCGCATGATCGAGCCGTCCATGCTGACCTCATGCAGCTCGGCGCGCTCCGCGATGGCGCTCGATACGCCGAGAAGGCGATCGCCGGCTGAACTCCTGGTTGCGATCCGCATATAGGCAGCGCTGACCGTAACCGTGGCGGCACGCACCCAGGCGTGCTCGATTTTTATGGGATTGCGGCTTGTATCCTGCGCATTGGCGCCGCTCGTCCAGGCGGCCAGCAGCAGAACGGCGGCCAAGCGCCAACGCGGCGCCGCGCTCAGAAGCACCAGCTTAGCAGCCCGTTGCGGATCATTTCGTCATAGGCGGACAGCACATGGCGCGTCCATACACCGGCCACCCACGCCACGGCCGGGCCGGAATAAAGCGCGCCAATGCCGGCGCCGGCCAGCGCCGAAAGCGCCATCAGCCCACGCTCGCGCCACGCGTTCCGATTCGCACGCGCATGACTGGCTATGCCGAAGGTGCGGTCCGTCATCGAATTCAATCCAGACAGCATCGATGACAATAATATAGGCGCAAGAAACGCAAACGGCCAGCCTTCAACTCGGCCGACCGATTGCCGCATTCCAACACGGCGGCCCAAAGACGCCGATCGGCGCCCCGGAACCGAAAGCGGTTAGTTCGAGGTCGTGCTGCCCGGCGGCGTTGCATTGCCTGGCGGCGAGGTGTCGTTGCCCGGCGGCTTCGCGCCATTGGCTGGCGGCGTCGGCGTACGCTTGGCCACTTTGGCCATCTTCTTCTTATTGGTCGCTTTCTTGGCGAATTGCTTTTTCTTGACGGTTTTCTTCTTGACCACTGTTTTATTGTAGCTGGGCGCAGTGGGATCGCCTGTTTTCGTGGTGGCGAGTGCTGGCGCCATGCCGAAGCCCGCCAAAGCAGCGGCAAGGATAAAGATTCTGAATCGACGCATCGAATAGTCCCTCAATCTATAGTGGGTCATGGGCGGAATTCTTCTATGTCCCCTTGAATCACGTTACAAGCCCGATCCTAACAATACGTTGAGTATATTTCCGACGTGCCCGAAATTGTCGCGCCTTTACTTTGGGCGAGAACGGTTAATGGGCTTCAGCCCAGTTTTTTCCCGTTCCGGCATCGACAACCAGCGGGACAGATAGGGCCACCATCGGCAGCGCGGCCTTCTCCATCACCGGCTTGAGACAGGCGATCGTCGCCGCCGCTTCTTTATCCGGCACTTCGAACAACAGCTCGTCATGCACTTGCAGCAACATGCGGGCCTTGAGCTTGGCCTTGGCCAAGGCCCCCGGCACGCGCACCATCGCTCGCTTGATGATATCGGCGGCCCCGCCTTGGAGCGGCGCGTTGATCGATTGGCGCTCGACGAAGCCGCGTTCCGCCGGGTTCTTGCTGTTGATGCCCCGGAGATGGATACGCCGGCCGAACGGCGTGACGACGAAGCCGCGCTTGCGGGCGAATTCCTTGGTCCGCTCCATGTAGTCGCGAATGCCGGGATAGCGCTCGAAATAGGCCTCGATATAGGCGCCGGCCTCGTGCTTTGAAATACCAAGCTGGGCGGCCAGGCCAAAGGCGCTGATGCCGTAGATGATGCCGAAATTGATCGCCTTGGCCTTGCGCCGGATCATCGGGTCCATGCCTTTGATCGGCACGCCGAACACCTGACTCGCGGTCAGCGCGTGAATATCGATGCCGTCCATGAACGCCTGCTTGAGCACCGGCATGTCGGCAACATGGGCGAGCAGCCGCAGCTCGATCTGCGAATAATCGAGCGACAGCAAAGTCCAGCCCGGCTCGGCGACGAAGGCCTTGCGGATTTTACGGCCTTCCTCGGTGCGCACCGGGATGTTTTGCAGATTGGGATCGGTCGAGGACAGACGCCCGGTTTGCGCGCCGGTCATCGAGTAAGACGTGTGGACGCGCTTGGTTGCGGGATTGATTTCCTCGACCAAAGCATCGGTGTAGGTGCTTTTCAGCTTCTGGAGCTGGCGCCATTCCAGCACCTTGGCCGGCAGCGGATGCTGCGCGGCCAGGGATTCGAGCACGCCGGCATCGGTGCCATAGGCGCCGGTCTTGCCCTTTTTGCCGCCGGGCAATTTGAGCTTGTCGAACAGGATGTCGCCCAATTGCTTGGGCGAGCCGACATTGAAGTCCTCGCCGGCGAGTTTGCGCGCCTCGGCCTCGTGCTCGACCATGCGCTGGGCGAAGTCCTGGCTGAGCGCGCGCAGCGCCGCGGGATCGACGGCGATGCCGGTCCGCTCCATATCGACCAAGATCGGTATCAACGGCCGCTCGATCGTTTCATAGACGCTGGACAGCCGCTCGGCGACGAGCCGGGGCCGCAGGGTTTCGTGGAAGCGCCAAGTCACGTCGGCGTCCTCGGCGGCATAGTCGCGCGCCTTGTCGAGCGGCACTTCGGCGAAGCCGATTTGCGTCTTGCCGCTGCCGGCAACCTCTTCGTAGTGGATGGTCTTGTGGCCGAGATGGCGTTCGGACAGCTCGTCCATGCCGTGGCCGTTGTTGCCGGCATCGAGCACGAAGGAGATCAGCATGGTGTCGTCGACCGGCGCGATCGCGGCGCCGTAGCGGCTCATCACCAGCGCGTCATATTTGATATTGTGGCCGATCTTGAGCACGGCGTCGTCGGCGAGCAGCGGCTTCAGCAGCGCCACGGCTTTTTCAAGCGGAATTTGCTTCGGAGTTTCGGCTTGTTTGGCGCCGTCGAGCGACAGCGAGCCCTGCGCGCCGCCGGCCTTGTGCCCGACCGGCACATAGCACGCGTCGTTCGGCCCGAGCGACAGGGAAAAGCCGACCAATTCGGCGCTGAGCGCATTGAGCGACGTGGTTTCGGTGTCGAAGGCGACCTGCCCCTGGGCCGTGGCGCGCGCGATCCAGGCGGCCAAGGTTTTTTCATCCTGCACCAGCCCATAAGATTTGCGGTCGAAGCTGACGGGGATCGCGGGCCGCTCGGCGGGCGCCGCGAGCAGGGCCGGCTTTGCGGGGCCTTCCGGCGCCGCCGGCGCTGGTTCCGCTTGCGGCAGCGCGGACAGTCCGACGCGCGCCAGGATGGCCTTGAAATTGTTGGCCGAGAGGAAAGCCTGCAACGTCGCCGAATCGGGCCGTTTCAGCCCGAAACTTTCGATCTTGTCCGGCAGCGGCAGATCGCGCTTCAAGGTCACGAGTTGCCGTGAAATACGCGCCTTGTCGGCATTGGTCAGCAAGGTTTCGCGCCGCTTGGGCTGCTTGATTTCGCCCGCGCGCTGCAACAGCGTATCGAGATCGCCATAGGTGTTGATCAGCTCCGCCGCGGTTTTGACGCCGATGCCGGGAACGCCCGGCACGTTGTCGGCGGCGTCGCCGGCGAGCGCTTGCACGTCGATGACCTTCTCGGGGCCGACGCCGAATTTCTCCATCACTTCGGCGCGGCCGATCGCCCTGTTTTTCATCGGATCGTGCATCGCTATCGTGTCGCCGACGAGCTGCATCAGGTCCTTGTCGGACGACACGATGGTGACGTCGATGCCGTCCTTCGCCGCCTGCGTGGCATAGCTCGCGATAATGTCGTCGGCCTCGTAATCCGCCAGCTCGATGCAGGGCAGGCCGAGCGCGCGCGTCGCCTCGCGCACGATGGCGAATTGCGGGATGAGTTCTTCCGGCGCCTCGGGCCGGTGCGCTTTGTAGTCGGGATAGATCGTGTTGCGGAACGATTTTCCCGACGCATCGAAAATGACGGCCATGTAATCGACGGCTTTGTCGGCGAGCGCGTCGTCGATGAGCTTCAGCAGCATTTGGGTGAAGCCGTAAACCGCATTCACCGGCGTGCCGTCGCCGCGCGTCATCGGCGGCAGCGCGTGAAAGGCGCGGAAAATATAGGCCGAACCGTCGATGAGATAGAGATGACGAGGTGGTTTGGGCATGGCGATGGCTTTACCGCATTGGGTGCTTGAGAATGCGCTGTCTCGCGCGCACCCGCAACCGCCGCGCGCTCACCTCCCCCAAGCGAGGCGCACGCCGGACATGCCGAGGCAGAACAGCCAGCCGCGGACGAATAGTTCGCCGTCGCCCGCGGTTTTCTTCTTGCCGCGGATGAGATTTTCCATCGCCACCATCAGCAGGCCGCCCGCAACAGGGCCGATGGCGAGATTGGCCCAGCGCAGCCAGTCCGCCTTGATGTAGAGCGCGGGAAAGACCAGCAGGCTGAGGGCGCCGATCGCGATTCCGGACAAGGCGAAAAAAACCGCCGCCAGCGTCCGCTTGAGTTTGGGATTGTCCTGCAGCGCCTTGGCGGTGCCGCCGAAAAACCAGCCGACGACCTCGATCACGCCCTGAAAAATGACCTGGAACAACAGCTCGAAGACGAGCCCAAAAATTTCTTCGATGATGACGGCGAGCCGCATCGGCCTATCTCGCATGGCCTTTCCAATAGGGCGCGCGGAGCACGTTCTTCTGCACCTTGCCGATCGCCGTCTTGGGCAGGGCGTCGACGAACTCGACCAAGCGCGGCCGTTTGTGGCGCGCGATGCGGCCGGCGACGTGGTCGATCAGCTCTTGCGCGGTTGCGCCCGCGCCGCCGGCGAGCACGACGTGCGCGGCCGGCACTTCGCCCCACTGCGCGTCGGGAACGGCAAAAACCGCGCATTCGCGCACCGCCGGATGGCTGAACAGCGCGTTCTCGATTTCCGCCGGATAGATGTTCTCGCCCCCGGCGATGATCATGTCCTTGGCGCGATCGACCAGAAACAAATCGCCATCGGCGTCGGCATAGCCGATATCGCCGGTCTTGAGCCAGCCGTCGGCGGTGAAGGCCTTGGCGGTTTCGCCGGGGTCGTCGAGATAGCGCTTGAAAATGCCCGGGCCGCGCAGAACGAGCTCGCCGGTGCCGCCGTGCGCTACGGCATGGCCGGCCGGATCGCGAAATTCGAAATCGAGATGCGGGATCGGGCGGCCGGCGCTCAGCGGCTTGGCGCGCGCCAGTTCCGGCGGCCGGGCCGCGATCGCGCCGGCTTCGGATTGCCCGTAGTGCTCGAGCATGGCGAGGCCGGGCAGCTTCTCGAACGCGCGATCGAGCACCGCGACCGGCATCGCAGAGCCGCCGTAATTGAGGAGGCGCAGGTCGGGCAAAGTTTCGCGATTGAAGTCCGGCGCATTGACGACGGCGTTGACCTGCGTCGGCACGAGATAGGATTGGTTTGCGCGCGTGGCGCGGCAGGCTGCGAAATAGGCGGCGAGATCCCATTTCGGCAGCACGGCCAGCGTGGCGCCGGCGTGGAGCGCCGCGAGATGCCACGAGAACAGGCCGGCGACATGAAACATCGGCGTCGCCAGGCACGCGGTGACGCCGGCCTCGATGGCGAAAACATCGCCGAGCGCCGCCGCGACCGTCGTGCGGGCGCGATGATTGACGACGACGCCTTTGGGAAATCCCGTCGTGCCGCCGGTGAAGGTGACGCAAAACTCGTCGTCGTCCTTGAGCGCGAGCGTCGGCGCTACGTCGGATTGACCGGCGACGAACGCGTCCCAGCCGATTTCGCCGCCCTCGAGTTTCGCCGCGCCGAGGACGATCAAGTGCCGCAGCGCCGGATCGGACTTTCGCGCGGCGCGGGCAAGCGGCAGCAATTCGGCGTCGACGAACAGCGCTTCGGCCTTGCAACGGCCGAGGACAAGGCGCAGATCGGCTTCGGTGTAGCGCGTCGAGGCATGGGCTTGCAGCGCGCCGGCCTTGGCGGCGCCGAAGAAGATTGCCGAATATTCGAGGCAATTCGGCGACAGCACCGCGATGCAATGGCCCCGGCCCAGACCGCCGGCGAGCAGCCCTTGGGCGACGCGGTTGGCGAGCCGGTCGAGTTCGCGATAGGCGATGGGCCGGCCGCGGTCGATCATGGCCGTTGCGGCCGGCCATTTCCCCGCGCTGGAGGCAATGACGTCGCCCGCCAGCATGCCTAAGCCACGGCCACGCGCATCAGAAGCGCCATCAGCGTTTTGCGTTCCGCCGCCGAAAGTCCGGCGGCGATTTCGTTTTCGTGCCGGTCGATGCGCGCATCGATGCCGCGCAGGAAGGTTTCGCCGGCTCGGCCGAGGCGCAGGGCGTGCGAACGGCGGTCGGTGGGCGACGGCGTGCGCGCGAGGTAGCCGCGCGTTTCGAGTAGGTCGATCATCGAAACCAAGGTGGAGCGATCGATGCCGAGCGCCTTGCCCACCCGCGTCTGGTTGATGCCTGGATTGGCCTCGGTGAGCAGCAGGATGCCGAGCTGCGCCGGGCTGATGCGGTCCTTGGCGAGATGCAGCGCGAAATTCTGGAACGCGGCAACGCTGGCGCGGCGCAGATGATAGCCCAGCAGCCGATTGAGCTTGCCCAACGCGATGTCGTCGTCGGCCATCGGCGCCGTGACATTTGCCGGATCGGCAACGAGGCTTGCCGCTTCGCCTTTGTCTGTCACGCTCCCCCCTCGGGCCGTTCCGCCGCTGATCGCGAGGCGCCCGACTATATGCTTGACGGTTCAAATAATTTGCAACACAAATAATTTGTATTGCAAACTAATTTTGCGCGAGGCCGATGGGTTTCAAGATTGCCATTCGGGGCCGCGGCGAAGCGGTCGTGGCCGAGATGGGCGAGACGATTCTCGCCGCGGCGACGCGCATGCGCGTGCCCTACCCTTACGGTTGCCGTGCGGGCAATTGCGGCGCGTGCAAATCGGAATTGCTATCCGGCGATGTGCAACTATCGCCTTACTCGGAATACGCGTTGTCGAAGGCGGAGCGCGGGCAAGGCTTGATCCTCGCTTGCCGCGCCGTGCCGTGGTCCGATTGCAGCGTCGCCTGGCTCGAGCCCGAAGACGTTGCCATGCATCCGCTGCGCAAGCTCGATTGCGACGTCGTCGGCGCCGACCATGTCACGCACGATATTCGTCGCGTCCGCTTGGCGATCCGCGCCGGCGGACCGTTCGATTTCTCCGCCGGGCAATATGCGTCGGTGCAATTTCCGGGCTTGCCGGCGCGCGATTATTCGATGGCCAACCGGCCGGATGAAGACACGATCGAATTCCACATCCGCCTGATCCCCGGCGGCGCGGTGACGCCCCATGTCGCGCGGCAGCTGAAGCCGGGCGACGCGGTCCGCGTCGAAGGTCCGCTCGGCACTTCATATTTCCGCAACCGGCATCGCGGGCCGATCCTGGCGCTGGCCGGCGGCTCGGGCCTGGCGCCGATCAAGTCGATCGTCGAGACGGCGCTGCGGCGGGGCGTGACACAGCCGATCCACCTCTATTTCGGCATTCGCGCCGAACGCGATCTTTATCTTGCGGACCATTTCGGCGCCCTCGCCGCTTCGCACCCCAATTTGAATTTCATTCCGGTTCTGTCCGAGCCGGACACGCCGACCGCGCGACGCACCGGCTTCCTCGCCGATGCCGTGGCCCGGGATTTCGCCTCGCTCGAAGAATTCAAGGCCTATCTCGCCGGACCGCCGATCATGGTCGAGACCTGCACGGCGGTGTTGAAACGCCTGCGCCTGGCGCGCCAGCACTGTCATGCCGACGCGTTCTATACCGAAGCCGACAAAGCCAAGCAGGGAACCGCACCATGAGCATAAGGCTCGACGGACGCGTCGCCATCGTCACCGGCGCCGGCCGCGGCATCGGCCTCGCCATCGCAAAGGGGTTGGCCAGCGCCGGCGCCAAGGTCGTCGTCGCCGATAGCGGCACGGCGATCGACGGCCATGGCGCGGACCCCGCGACCGCGCCAAGCGCCGCGTCCGCCATCGGCGCCAATGCGCTGGCATATTCCGACAGCATTGCGAGCCCGGGCGCCGCGCGGGCCCTGGTCGATCTCGCGGTAAAAAAATTCGGCGGCATCGACATCGTCGTCAACAATGCGGCGATCATCCGCGACGCGCTGGTGTTCAGGGGCGAACCGCGCGATTGGGACGCGGTGATTCACACCAATCTCAACGCCGCCTATTACCTGATCAACGCGGCGACGCCCGTCATGCGCGAGCAGCACAAGGCCGGCCGGCCCAAGGCCGGCGGCGGCTATGCTTGGGGCCGCATCGTCAATATCGGCTCGACGGCGGGGCTCTATGGCAATTACGGCCAAGCCGCTTACGGCGCCGCGAAGGCCGGCCTATTCGCGTTGACCCGGATGGCGGCAATGGAAATGGCGCGCTCCGGCGTGACGGCGAATTTCGTGGTGCCCTTCGCGCACACGCGCGTGACCGACACCATCAAGCCGGCCAACGATGCGCAAGCGGCTTACAAGGAGCGCGCGCTCAAAGTCGATGCGCGCTATGTCGCCGATGCCGTGCTCGCCCTCGCCGGCGATGGCGGGCGCGCGGTGAGCGGCCAGATCCTCGGCGTGCGCGGGCGCGAGCTGTTCCTGTTCTCGCAGCCGCGGCCGGCGCTGCGCATCGCGATCGACGCCAAAGATTGGTCGGCCGAGCGCGTCGCCGAAAATTTCGCCGGACAGTTCGGCGCCGCGATGACCGACCTTTCGACCGATCTCGAAGCCTTCAACACCGAGCCGCTTGTTTGAGCCGGAGCCCGCCATGACCAAGCCGCCCGAGGTGCCGACCGTCGATGCCCTGAAGCAGCAGCCCGAGGAATTCCAGGAGGCCTGCCGCAAGATCGTCATCAGCCATGCGATCAACGAGCTTTACGGCAGCCGCGTCTTCGACGAGCCGGCGATCGGCCTCGCCCGCACGCCGCACGAGAAATGGCTGGCGTGCCGCGTGGTGATGGAGGAATACGGCCATCACTGCCGCTTCTTCGAACTGGGCCGCGAGATGGGCATCGCCGAGGAGCGCATGCTGCCCGAGCTGACGGCGAAAAAGCCGCTCAACATTTTCGCGCTCAAGCTCGAATCCTGGGAGCAGTTCTGCGTCATCAAGGCGGTGGGCGATCTCGCGGAAATTCTCCAGGTCGAGGACCTCGTGCATTGCAGCTTTCTGCCGCTGCGCAATCTCGCGCGCATGACGATGCCGGAAGAGCGCTTTCATGCCGATTTCGGCCGCGACATGTGCGAGGACATCCTCAAGAAGCCGGGCGGCAAGGCGATGCTGCAGCGCTATCTCGACCAGGTGTTTCCCGAAATGCTGAAGTTCTTCGGCTCCGCCGGCTCCAAGAACAACGCCATTTACCGGAAATGGGGCATCAAGAAGCGCACCAACGAAGAAATGCGCGACGACTATATCCGCCGCGCCCGCGAACTCGTCGAGGGCACGCTGGGGCTGAAGTTGCCAAGTGCGCATTGATCCGCAATGCCGCTATGCCGTGACAATCCGGCCGCACCCCGGTTTAATCGGCCTTGGGACCTGACCCGCCGAATTTTGGAGACCGATCATGGACCACACGCCGACCCGCACGCCCGAGCGCGAAGCCTTCTACAACACGATCGACAAATCGAGCCTGACGCCGCTGTGGGAAGTGCTGGCCAAGCTCGTCACCAAGGAGCCGGTGACGCCGTGCAAGCCGCATCTGTGGAACTACGAGGATGTGCGGCCCTACATCATGCAGGCCGGCAAGCTGATCACGGCCAAGGAAGCCGAGCGGCGCGTCCTGATCCTGGAAAATCCCGGCCTGCGCGGGCAATCGCGCATCACGCATTCGCTCTATGCCGGGCTGCAGCTCATCCTGCCCGGCGAGGTGGCGCCGGCCCATCGCCACATGGCGGCGGCCCTGCGCTTCATCGTCGAAGGCGGCGGCGCCTATACCGCGGTCGAGGGCGAGAAGACGATCATGCAGGAAGGCGATTTCGTCATCACGCCGTCCTGGACCTGGCACGACCACGGCAACGAGAGCGACCGCCCGATGGTGTGGATGGACGGGCTCGACGTGCCGCTGGTCAATACGCTCGACACCAGCTTCCTCGAAATGCTGCCGCAGGATTCGCAGTCGGTCGCGCGCCCGAGCGGCTACTCGCACACGCATTTCGCGCACAATATCCGGCCGGTGGGCTACGAGAAAAAAAGCAAGGCGTCGCCGATCTTCAACTACCCCTATGCCCGCACCCGCGAGGCGCTCGAAAAGATGCGCAAATTCGAGGAGTGGGATGCGTGCCATGGGCTGAAGGTGCAATATGTCGACCCGACCTCGGGCGACTTCGCGATGCCGACGATCGGCACCTTCATGCAGCTGCTGCCGAAGCAATTCAAAACCATGAATTACCGCTCGACCGACGGCACGGTCTATTCGCCGGTCGAGGGCAAGGGCCGCACCGTCGTCAACGGCCAGGCGTTCGAATGGAAAAAGCGCGACGTGTTCGTGGTGCCGAGCTGGGCGAGCCATTATCACGAAGCCGACGACGACGCGGTGCTGTTCAGCTTCTCGGACCGGCCGGTGCAGCAGAAGCTCGGCCTGTGGCGCGAACAGCGCGGCAACGAGGCGGTCGAGCGCGCCGCACTAAATCGCGGACAGATCGATGCAAAGTATGGGCGCGCGGCGCGCGCCCTGTTTCCGAAAGGCACGAAGATTGTGCGTTGTATAGCCAGAGCGCGCCGCGCGCCCCTACGCAACACAAATCGGTCATTCCTTGTGGCCGTTGGTACTAAGTCTGCAGATTGGGCGATATTCGGGTCGCTTTCGAAAATCGCTATATCCGGCGATCGAATTGGCGAATTAAATTCATATTAATTACGACAAGAACACAACAATCATGACGCCGATTCCAAAGTCGAACGTAAAATTCTAAGAAACAATGTGATTGATGGAATAGCCAGGAGAATAACTCCAATAGAAAATAAACCGAACGAAAACCAAAATGCAGTTGGACTCAAGCGCCTGGCTACATTATAATAATATTTCATCGCTCTAATATAAATTTCGCGCCGATCCCACAATTCGCTCTCTACCTTTTGCCTTCCTGGCTGATTCGACCCCATTGTAACAAAACTTACTTGCGTTCGATCTCGATCTAGTTGGCCTCGCAATTTTTTGAATTGCAAATAGCGAGGATAGGTTTCGCTCATAGTGTCCAAAATATCACGAATATCTTTGTAACTCATAAGGTCATAATCTGCTCGAACGTAAGCTGTCGAGTCATTGTGATTCTTTATTATTTCTGGACAAAATACGCTGTATACTGCAGATCCAACTCCTAGGAAAAACAATCCAAAATACACAAAGCGAATATTCATCAATTGCGTGCCATCCAATCGCGTTCTTGCGTCAACTCCGAGCAAAATATCTAATCGAATGAATCTTACAATTTCGTCATTGAATAAAATAAAATATCCTAACAACGGCATGATAACTGAAGCACGGACCAAATACGAATTGCCAAATCTCCGAAGCACTTCCCACTTCGGCCAGGAATTACTCGTGAATTCCCGAGACGCTTCTTCCTCATCAATTAGCATATTGGTTTCAGAATCGTCCGACATCGATAGACTCCCAATTGAGAAATATGGCTGCCGATTACGTGTCTCTGCCAATCAATCTCAAGACCCGCGGCAGAATCCGTTCGACGATGACGTCGACGCCCTTGGCGTTGGGGTGGATGCCGTCGGGCAGGTTCAGCGCTCTTTGCGCGGCGACGCCGTCGAGGAAAAACCCGTAGAGCGGCACGCCGTGCTTGGCGGCCAGCTCGGGGAACACGGCGTTGAACGCCTTGCCGTAATCGGGGCCCATATTGGGCGGCGCAACCATGCCGGCCAAGAGCACGCCAATCCCCTTCGCCTTGAGCTGGGTGACGATGGCATCGAGATTGGCGCGGGTTTGCGCCGGATCGAGGCCGCGCAGCCCGTCATTGCCGCCAAGCTCGACGATGGCGAAATCCGGTTTGGGTTCGAGCGCCCAATCGAGCCGCGCCAGGCCGCCGGCGGAGGTGTCGCCGGACAGGCCCGCATTGATCACCACGGCGGCGACGCCCTTCGCCTTGAGCGCCGCTTCGAGCCTGGCCGGGAATGCCTCATGGCTGGCGATGCCGAAACCCGCCGTGAGGCTGTCGCCGAGCGCGACAATGACGACCGGCTTGGGCGCCTGGGCCGCCGCCAGATTAACGGATAGGCAAAGCGCGCCGAACATAATGCCGGCCCACGAAAGCTTGACTAACGCCCGCCGCACCACATCTGCCATCCTGCCGCCCCGAATTGGCCGCGTTTCACCGTCACGGTCGAACTCTAATTCCGCCGCCGCCCCGCGTCCACGCCGAGCGCTCCGACACATGATACGATTGAACGACGTTCATCTAACCCTCGGCAGCCTGGCCGGCGCCGTGCACATTTTGCGCGGCATCGATCTCGATATCGGCGACGGCGAGACGGTGGCCATCGTCGGCCCCTCGGGTTCGGGCAAATCGACCATGATGATGGTCATCGCCGGACTCGAACGGCCCAGCTCGGGCAAGGTCGAGATCGCCGGCAAGAATCTGGGCGCGCTCAACGAGGACGGCTTGGCGCTGTTTCGCCGCGACCACGTCGGCATCGTGTTCCAGAATTTCCACCTCGTGCCGACCATGACGGCGCTGGAAAACGTCGCCATCCCGCTCGAATTCGCCGGCCGGCGCGACGCCTTCGCCGCCGCGCGCGGCGGCCTCGAAGCCGTCGGCCTCGGCCATCGCCTCGATCACTATCCGGCGCAGCTTTCGGGCGGCGAGCAGCAGCGCGTGGCGCTGGCGCGCGCCGCCGCGACCGGGCCGAAACTTCTGCTCGCCGACGAGCCGACCGGCAATCTCGACGGCGAAACCGGCGAGCACGTCATCGACCTCCTGTTCGGCCTGCAGCAGCGCCTCGGCACCACGCTGCTGCTGATCACGCACGATCAAACCTTGGCGCGGCGCTGCCAGCGCGTCGTTCGCCTCGCCAACGGCCGGATCGCCGACGCCGGCGCGCGGCACATGGCGGCGGCGCAGTGAATTCGCTCGTCCTTGCGCTTCGCCTCGCCCGGCGCGAATTGCGCGGCGGGCTCAAGGGCTTCCGCATCGTGCTCGCCTGCCTCGCGCTCGGCGTCGCGGCGATCGCGGGCATCGGCTCGGCCTCGCGCGGTATCGAGGACGGCTTGCGCCGCGATGCGCGCTTGCTGCTCGGCGGCGATCTTGTCTTCAGCCTGGTTCACCGCTCGGCGGGTGGCGCGGAGCTCGCCTGGCTCGCCGAACGCGGCACGGTTTCGACCGTCGCCGATCTGCGCGCCATGGCCTATGTCGAAGCCGGCAACGGCAACGGGAACGGCAGCGCGCCGGCGCCGGGCAAGGATCGCCTGCTGGTCGAAATCAAAAGCGTCGATCGGCACTATCCGCTCTATGGACTGGCCGAGGTCGACGACAAGCGCGCCGACGCCGGCGCGATCGCGGCCTTGCTGGCGCCGCGCAACGGCGTGGCCGGCGTGCTGGCCGATCCCCTGCTGCTGGCGCGGCTCGGCCTCAAAAACGGCGATCGTCTCAAGATCGGCACGATCCGCGTCGAAATTCGCGGCGCGCTGACCCGCGAGCCGGATCGCACAACGCGGCTCTTCACGCTCGGTCCCCGCCTGCTCGTCGCCGACGAAACGCTGGCCGCCACCGGCCTCGTGCAGCCCGGAAGCCTGATCTTCTATCAGCACCGGCTGAAGCTGGCGCGCGCCGGCGACAGCGTTTCGGTCGCGCGCGACGCGCAAGCGGCCTTCCCCGAAGCCGGATGGCGCGTGCGCAATCTCAGCGAAGCGGCGCCCGGGCTCGAAACCTTCATCCGGCGGCTGACGCTCTATCTCACCTTGGTCGGCCTCACCGCGCTGTTGGTCGGCGGCCTCGGCATTGCCAGCGGCATCAAGGCCTGGCTCGACGGCCGCACCGGCACCATCGCGACGCTGAAATGCCTGGGCGCGCCGGCGGCGCTGATCTTCCGGCTCTATCTTATCGAGGTCCTGATCCTGGCCGGAGTCGCGATCGCGATCGGGCTGACGCTCGGCTCGGTCATTCCTTCGCTGCTCGCGGGGCCGCTGGAATCCGTTCTCGGCCTCAGGCTCGACTTCCAGCTTTATGCCATGCCGCTGACGATGGCGGCGATTTTCGGCGTGCTGACGGTGCTGCTGTTCTCGCTCTGGGCGCTCGGCACGGCGCGCGACGTGGCGCCGGGAATTCTGTTCCGCAGCGCCGTGGCGCCGCCCGACGGACATCCGCGGCCGGTTTATTACGTGGCCACGGCGGCCTGCGGCTTGGCGCTCGCCGGCCTCGCCATCGCCACGGCGGCCGACCGCATGGTGGCGGTGATTTTCGTCGCCGCTATCCTCGGCGCTTTCTTGCTGTTTCAAGGCGCCGCCGCGCTCGTCGTTCGTTCGGCGCGCCTCGCATCGAAAGCCGGCGTGCAGCGCGCGACCTTGCGTTTCGCGCTCGCCAATCTGCATCGGCCCGGCACGCCGATCGCGCGCATGATCCTCTCGCTCGGCCTCGGCGCCACCGTGCTGGTCACGATCGCGCTGATCGAAGCCAATTTCGGCCGCCAATTGCGCGAGCAGATTCCGGCCAAGGCGCCGACATTTTTCTTCATCGACATCCTGCCGCAGCAAGTGGCGGATTTCGAAGCCGCGGTCGCTCGCGTGCCGGGCACGAGCGGGCTCGAGCGCACGCCCATGCTGCGCGGCCGCATCGCGCGCATCAACGGCACGCCGGTGGCCGAGGCCGCGGTGCGCCCGGACGTGCGCTGGGCGCTCGACAGCGAGCGCGGCCTGACCTACTCCGCGACCATGCCGCCGGGCACGAACGTGACCGAGGGCCAATGGTGGCCGGCGGATTACAGCGGCCCGCCGCTGATTTCCTTCGACGCCAATCTCGCCGCCGGCATGGGCCTGAAGGTCGGCGACACGCTGACCTTCAACATCCTCGGGCGCGAGATCACGGCGACGATCGCCAATCTCCGCCGCATCCAATGGCAATCGCTGGCGATCAATTTCACCGTCGTCTTCGCGCCCGGGCCGATCGAGCGCGCGCCGCATACCCATATCGCCAGCGTGCATGTGCCGCCGGCCGGCGAAATCGCGCTGATGAACGCGGTGACCGATAAATTGCCCAATGTCTCGGCGATCCGCGTGCGTGACGCGCTCGATCAGGCCAGCTCGGTGTTCGACCAGATCGGCTTGGCGGTGCGCGTCACCGCGGCGGTGACGGTGTTCGCCGGGCTGCTGGTGCTCGCCGGCGCCGTTGCCGCCGGCCATCGCCGCCGCGTCTACGACGCCGTCGTTTTCAAGGTGCTGGGCGCCACGCGCCGCCGCATTCTCGGCGCCTTCCTGCTGGAATACGGATTGCTCGGCCTCGCGACCGCGCTGCTCGCCGCCCTGTTCGGTTCGATCATTGCCTGGGCGATCATGACTCAGGCGATGCGCGCGCCCTTCACCTGGCTGGCCGGCACTGCCGGCGCCACGGCGTTTTTCGCCGCCCTCACCGCCCTCGCCTTCGGCGCCTTCGCCACCTGGCGCGCCATGAGCCAAAAGGCGGCGCCGCTGCTGAGGAATGAGTAGCGGACGTCAACCCGCCGTGACTCCACTTTGGAGTTTTCTCTTCGCTAGTATTTTCTTTATCGCCGCCGGCTACGCGATCGTTGTGGGTGACGGCGGTTTCGTATCCGGCCCGCGCCAGATGGTTTTTGTTTTTGGAAGCTACTGTTGCGGCCCAGATGCCATCGCCGCGCGAAATTTGGCGACCTTGGTCGAGCAATACCAAAGCAAATTTCGCGTAATTATTCCGATCCGCAAAAAGCCCTGGAAGCAAGCATTGGAAGGCGATTACAATCTTTGCATCGATTTGTCGTTGCTTTCAGGTGCGCAAAGACGGGCATTCGCGACGGACGCCGAGCGAGCAGTCGAGCATGCAACAAAAGGCTGGGATGGCCGCCACCAGGGTTGGGTCAAGGTAAAGAGGTATGCTCGTTGCACGAGCGATATCTAAGGTCACGAAATTCGCCGGTTGATCGAATCCAATATTTGAGGCCAACTAACATTAATAGTCATCCCGACCGGAGCGCCGAAGGCGCGCAGCGGCGGGATATTGCAATTGCACGCGCAATATCCCTCCGCTGCGCGCCCCGCCAGTGCGGCTCGCTCTGGTCGGGATGACCGCAATATTTTGGGGCATCAATTGTTGGACTTGATCCGCTAGTGAACTGGCGGACCGGTTTCGCCATCGCGCTTGTCGCCGCCAAGATGCTAGGCGCCGCCGCTGTTGCAAAGTGAGTAGCGGAGGTCAGTGACCTTTGTGGCCTCCCCCATCGGATTGGAGGCTGCCGCCACGGCCGCGCGGGCCCGGTTCCGCCGCCAGGGCGGAAACCGGAGCCGCGCGATGCCGCAATCGATTGGCGTCGGCCTCAGACCGTCAGCGATTTCTCGACTTCCTGGGTCTTGTGGCGGGCCATGGCGAGATTCGACTTCGCCTTGTCCAGCGCGATGTAGATGAACAGGCCGGCCTTGTCGGCGATCGGGCGGATGATGTGATATTGCAGGCCGAGCGTGATCAGAATGTCTTCGATCGAGTCGCGCAGGCCGAGCGCCTTCATGGTCTTCAATTTGGCGCGCACGACTTCGGTGTTGCCGGCCGCGGCGACATCGAGGTTGAGGCCGGTGCCTTGCTTGCCGAGCACCATGCCCGAACTCGAATCGACGATGCACACGCCGAGCGCGCCGTCTATTTCCAAAAGCGTACCGAGGCTTTGAGCTACGTTTGCCATTGACCGTCTCCAGCTAGGATAGTTAGGCGCATCGCCAAGTGGATTGAGATGGGTCGATGCGCGATCCCACCCCTTTCTTCTTTCTTCTACGCCGCCACCGCCCGCAACGCCGTTGCGATTTGGCCGGTACACGTATTTACCGCGAATATCGCGCGGCCCAAGGTTTCCTGCTTGCCGAACAAGGCGCACAGAACCAGGGGTGACCCTCGATCCTGCGCTGCAGGACGTGACCGTCGTCCGACTCGATGATGATTCGTTCGCACGAATTCAGCTTCGTCTCGCGCGCCACGGCGTCGCCCAGCGCCTGCATCGAGCTCGCGAGGCTGGCGATCCGGTCGCTCGTGCTGGATTGCCCGTCCATCGAGCTGACCTCGAACCCGTCGTCCGAGACGACGACGGCGATACGCACGGAATTGCTGAACGCATTCAGCTCGGCGAGCGCCTCGGCGCATGCCAGCTTGACGGCATTGTTCTTGTGCAACGGGGTCATTGGACTGATTCCATCGGTTCGGCGCGCGCTTCGAGATTGACCAGGAGGGCGCTGAGCAGGACGATGACGTGCTCGCGATTGCGCGCATCGACCGGGAAAACGGGCGCGCTGATCTCCGGATATTCGATCTGGACGGCGTCGGCGATTTCGCCCGCGCCGGGCATCTCGCGCACGTCGGATCGCGTGACGCCGATGACGATGCCGCCGCGCTGGTGCAGCGATTCGAATTCCTTGATGAAAGCCAGGGTTTCGCCGATCGGGTCCTGGCCGTCGTTGTTGACCAGCAGGATGAGGCCTAGCGCGCGCTTTTCGAGAATGCGCCACATGAAATTGAAGCGCCGCTGGCCGGGCACGCCGTATAGGCGGACTTTATCGACGCCGTCGAGCGTGATCTCGCCGTAGTCGAGCGCGACGGTCGTCGTGTCCTTGTTGGCGGTCGCGCGGTCGGAATTCGCCGCCTCGGTCGAGATGACGGCGATTTCGCTGAGAGCCTGGATCGCGGTCGTCTTGCCCGCGCCCATCGGGCCCGCAAATAGGATGACATGTTCCGCCACGGCCCTGCCTACATCCCGAATTTGCTGCGCAATCGGCCCAGCAGGCCGCCGATCCGACTTAGCGCCGGCGCCGGCTCGCCGCTGCTGGCACCGGCGGCCGGCCGCGCCTTGCGCGGCGCGCCGCTGGCGGCGCTTTCGACCTGCAGCAGCCCTATCAGCGAGAATGCGTTGATGACATCGTGCGCCAGCTCCAAGTTGATCCGCAACGCATTGGCCGCCTCGGCCGCGGTCGAGCGGAAATTTCCGAAATTGCAGGCAATTCGCATCTGGACCAGCGTATAGGGCAGCGCCGTGAAGTTGGGCCAATGCTGGAGTCGATAGCGCGCTTCGGCGTCGAGCCAAGGGGCGAGCTGACCATTGCCCATGCGCAGCCCGACGATCCACAACAGCTCCTCGAGCTTGCGGCCTTTCGCGAGCTCGGCGGGGCGTTCATGGCCAGCCGACGAACGCGGGTCGAATTCGATCGTGATATTCTGGGCGCGCATTTCAGTCAGAGTCATGGACGTGGCGTAGGTGCGCGCTGCGAGATCGATCCACAGCGGGCCGCGCCCAGGGACGGCGACCTTGAGAATGCCGCGCGAGCCGGCGCGTATGGCGTTCGCGAGATCGAGCCATGGGTTGTCGCCCGCTGCCGGGGCGCTGATTTTGGCGGCAGCGGCCTCGCCGCGCGGCGCGCTGTCCGAGAGGCTGGCGCGCGACCGGCCGGCTAGCATATTTTCCGCATAGCGGAGCAGCTCGATGAACGGCATGAGCCGCAGCGGCGTCGGCAACATGCGGGGATCGTTGGTCACCTCGGTTTCGTCGACCAACCGTGCGATGATCCGCCCGCCCGCCATGCTAACGCGACGCTCGACGCCGCATACGAGCACGTCGGCACGCTCGTTTTCGGCGATGTTCCAACTGGCTTGGAGGTGCGACGACGCCGAATTCAGCATCGTGCGCACGACCTGTTGGTCGCGATCATCGACACCGGCGAATCCGACTGAGTAGCTTGGTCGCCTCATGCTCTGGATGAATGAATTCGATTTTGGCGAAGCCTCGCAAAAGAAAGGCTTGGCGGAAAATTTAAATAGGCAAAACACGCTAATAATTCCCTAGACCATAGTTACCGAAGCGTGTTGAGGGCGAAGTCGAGGCCGAACACAACAGCCTCAGCGCTTCCGTTTCATGCCAAATTGCAGACCCACCGGGCCTGCTGCCTTCTGGCACTGAAGGTTAACAAAGGAATGGGATTATTGAGGAGCCATGCGGCAAATGGCCGGGGCGGAGAAAGCGGAATGCGAGACCCTATGAGCGGTGTGGCCGAATATGGGACGGCGTTGGGCGAGCCGATCCAACCGGTCGCGGCGCCGATCGCGCCAGCAATGCTCGGCGAGTGCCCGGTGTGGGATAGCTTGGGCCATGCACTTTACTTTATCGATTGCCGCGCACCGTCGTTGCGGCGCTACGATCCGGCCACGACAGCGACGCGGGAATGGAAGCTGCCGTCGACCATCGGCAGCTTCGCGCTGGATTTGTCCGGCGGCGCGATCTTGGCTTTGGCGAGCGGGCTTGCCCACCTCGATCTCGCAAGCGGCGCGCTGACATCCATCGCCCATCCCGAAGCGGATCGTCCCGATCACCGCTTCAACGACGGCGCGGCCGATTCGAATGGTCGGTTCTGGGTCGGGTCGATGCACAGCTCCTACCGCGAACCATCGGGAACATTGTGGTGTCTCGAAAGCAACGCCGCGCCGCGCGCCGTCTTCTCGGGTTTGCGTGTGCCCAATGGCTTGGCGTGGAGCCCGGATGGGCGGCGGTTCTATTTCAACGACTCGCCGCGCGCCATGTTTGTCGCCGACTTCGACGGCCGGTCGGGCGCCGCGGGGCCGCCCTGGGTGTTCGCCGCCGCCGACGCGGCGCCCGGCTGGCCTGACGGCAGCGCGATCGATTGCGAAGGTTATCTTTGGAACGCACGCTGGGACGGCGGCGGGATCGCGCGTTTTGCACCCGATGGGCGGCTTGATCGCTTTATCGCCCTGCCGGTTTCGCGGCCGACGAGCTGCGCTTTCGGCGGCCGGACGCTCAGCCAGCTTTATGTGACAAGCGCGCGAATCGGCATTGATCCAGCGACATTGGCGCGCGAACCCTTGGCCGGCGCGGTATTTTGTTTCGATACAGGCATCAAGGGAGCCGGCCAGCCGCGCTATGCCGGCGCAATCGAGCCGCGAAAAACTGATTAATGAGTTTACGCGCCGCTTCGGGCCGCGATTAACGCATTAATGGCCTTCACAATTTTTCGTCGCTCCCGGATGATGCGCTGGCAATTCGCCCGACAGAGGCGATGAAAAGGGATTGGCTTTGAATTCCATGCGCTCAGCACCGCCTCCACTCCGCTCGTTGCCCCGCTTCCGCAACAGCCCTTAGCCATGAATCCGCAACGCAGTTCCGACCCGAACGAGCCAAGAATTTGGCGCAGCCCGCCAACTGTGTCGACGAGCCGCATCGTGGCGCCGCCGGCGAGCTACCTGCGCGGCAAGAGCCTGATGACTGCGCCGGTGCGCCGCGCCACGCCTGGACGGGCCTTGCCGGCCGATATGCCGGTTTCGCCGGCAAAGATCTACCGGCCAGGCGACCCGGCCATTCGCGTCTACAGCGCGGAAGAAATGCCAGCCGCTGACAACGAAGAACTGCTGGGCGCCATCATCAAGCTCAGCGGCGTTCGCGACGGCGAGCGGGAACACTTGCTGCACGATATCAGCGCCTCGCGGCTGCGTAGTTTCAAGCGGCTGGATGCGGAAAACGAATCCCTGACTTTTGTTTTCGCCCGGCGCGAAAGCGCGAAAGTCTATCGCGCCGTCCTCGGCAGCCTGCGCTACGTCAACTATGCGCCCCAGCCTTTGCCCGGTCCACGAGTCGTAACGGTTCAACTCGTCAATCGCCGCGGCGCTGTGCAAGAGGCCGGGCGATTCGAATTTGTCGTGACCGGAGCAGCGGAGCCGCGGCCGGCGGCGGTCAAACCGCAATCGCGCGCAATGTCGCGCATCGCGATTCTTCGCACCGATGGCGGCTTGATGGGCTTTCTTTCCGATGAGGAAAATTATTCCGCCTATTGGTGGCCCAGTCCGCTATTGGCGCCGGGCACGCACGCGACCGGCGGCGCGAAGCTCGGCCGTTAGCGTTCCCGCGGGTTTTTTTCAATCGAGGAATATATCGGGCAGCGGCCGCTTCGCCGGGTCGTTCGAATATTTCGCGAGATCGCCAACGCCCGCGCGCTTCATCGCGTCTTCGTCGATGAAAAAATTCCCGGTGCATTGCCGGCTCGGCTGGGTCAGCACCCAGTGCGCGGCGTCGGCCATGATCTCGGGCTTGCGGCTGGCGCCGATATCGATGCCGGGAATCATTTGCAGCGCCGCGGTCGCGATCAACGTGCGCGGCCACAGCGCGTTCACCGCGATGCCGGCGTCGCGGAACTCCTCGGCCATGCCGAGGACGCACATGCTCATGCCGTATTTCGCCATCGTGTAGGCGACGTGGTTCTTGAACCAGCGCGGGTTCATGTTGAGCGGCGAGGCCAAGGTGAGGATATGCGGGTTCGCCGCTTTCTTGAGATGCGGGATGCAGGCCTGCGACGACGCGAAAGTGCCGCGCACGTTGACGCCGAACATGAGATCGAAGCGCTTCATGGGCGTTTCCATCGTGCCGGTGAGGCTGATCGCGCTGGCGTTGTTGACCAGGATGTCGATGCCGCCGAAGCGCTCGACCGTGGCATCGACGCATTTCAGGATCTGCGCCTCGTCGCGGATGTCGCATTGCAGCGGCAGCGCCTGCCCGCCTGCCGCCTCGATCTCCTTGGCCGCGCTGTAGATCGTGCCGGGCAGTTTGGCATGCGCCTCGGTGGATTTCGCGGCGATGACGACATTGGCGCCGTCGCGCGCCGCGCGGATGCCGATGGCAAGGCCGATGCCGCGGCTGCCGCCGGTGATGAACAGGGTTTTGCCCTTGAGCGATGCCATGGTCAGCTTCCCTTGAATTCGGGCTTGCGCTTGGCGACGAACGCCGCGATGCCCTCGGCGAAATCCGGCTCGGTGGCGCATTGCGCGAAGGATTCGGCCTCGCGCTGCAATTGGCTTTCGAGGCTGGAATTGAGCGAGCCGTTGAGCAATGCCTTGGTGCGGCCGTAGACGGCGGTCGGGCCGGCGGCCAGGCGCGCGGCGAATCTCGCGGTTTGCGCCTCGAGTTCGGCGGCGGGTACGACGCGATTGACCAAGCCCAGCCGCTCGGCCGTTGCCGCATCGAAGCGATCGCCGAGCAGGGCGATTTCCATCGCCTTCTTGTTGCCGACGATGCGCGGCAAGGCGAAGGTCGATCCGCCGTCGGGGCTGACGCCGATCAGGCTATAGGCCAGCGTGAAATAGGCATTGTCGGCCGCGATCGCGAGGTCGCAGGCCAGCATCAGGCTCAAGCCGAAGCCGGCCGCGGCGCCCGAAACGCTGGCCACCACGGGTTTCGGCATGCGGCGCAGGCTGACGATGATCGCGTGCACTTCGTGAATGAATCCCTCGAACTGAATCCGAGTCTCGCCGGCCGAGAGCTTGCCGAGATTTTCATGAAACCACTTCAAATCGCCGCCCGCCATGAAATGCTCGCCGCCGCGAATGACGACGCATCTGATCGTTTTGTCCTGCTCGGCGGCGAAAACGGCATCGCGCAGCGCCAGGGTCAACGTGCGGTCGAGCGCGTTGAGCGCCTTGGGGCGGTTCAGCACGACGGTGCGGACATTGTTCGCGGTCGACGTGAGGACGACGGCTTCGGACATGCGGTTGGCTCCCGGCTGCTTGTCCGTTCTCTACACCGCCGGCGCGGCCTTGGCTACGCGCCGCGCTACGCCGGAACCGACCGCATGAACGCCGCCAGCGCCGCGCCGATCTCGCGCGGAGAATCTTCCGGGATGAAGTGCAAGCCCTTGACCGTGACCTCGGTCTGGTTGGGAAAGCAGCGGCAGGTTTCGCGCTGCCGCCCCACCAGGATCGAGCCGGGATCGGCGTTGACGAACAATTTCGGCAGCGGCGAAGTTGCGAGCCACGACGCATAGGCCGCCGCGACCGCAACAACGTCTTTCGGCTCGCCGGCAATGGGAATCTGCCGCGGCCACGTCAATGTCGGCCGCCTGTCTTCGCCCGGCTCGCGAAACGGCGCGCGATAGACGTCGTGTTCCTCCGGCGCCAGCTTGCGCAGGATGGCGTTCGGCAGGATGCCTTCGACGAACATGTTCTTCTCAAGCACGATCTTTTCGCCCGCCGGCGAGCGCATGCCTTGGAAAATGCCGCGCGCGTTTTCCGGCCAATCGTCCCACGACGCGATCGGGCACACGATGGTTTCCATATAGGCGATGCCGCGCACACGATCCGCATGGCGCCGCGCCCAATCGAAGCCCAGCGCGCCGCCCCAATCGTGGCCCACGAGCACGACCGGCTCGCGCGGCAGCACGGCATCGAACCAGGCATCGAGATAGCGCCGGTGATCGGCGAAGGTGTAGTTGCCGGCCGGCGCCCTGCCCGACTTTCCCATGCCGATGAGATCGGGCGCCAGGCAGCGCGCGCCGGGCAGAAGCGCGGGCATGACATTGCGCCAGAGGTAGGACGAGGTCGGGTTGCCGTGCAGGAACACGACCGCCCTGCCCTCGCCCGTATCGACGAAACTCATCGCGCTATCGAGCACGGGGATCGAGCGGCGCGGATGCGGGTCGGCGGATGAAATCATCGCAAGCGGTCCGGGCAAAGCCAAAGCCGCCGCGATGATAGCGGCTTCGGCGGTGAAACCAAATCGCGGTTGCTCAGCGGCGGACGATGTCGTCTTCGGGATAGGCGCCGATCTTGTGAATCGCGAGATCGGCGCCTTCGAATTCCTCTTCCTCGCTCAAGCGGATGCCGACCGTGACCTTGAGGATGCCGTAGGCGATGCCGCCGGCGAGGAAGCCGAACACGGCGCCGCCGAGCGAGCCCACGACCTGGCCCCAAAAGCTGACGCCGCCGATGCCGCCCAGCGATGTGGCGCCGAAAATTCCGCACGCAATGCCGCCCCACAACCCGCACAATCCGTGCAGCGGCCAGACGCCGAGCACGTCGTCGATCCGCCAGCGGTTTTGGCTGGCGTTGAAGGCGAACACGAACAGCGCGCCGGCGATGGCGCCGGTGGCCAGCGCGCCGATCGGGTGCATGACGCTCGATCCGGCGCAAACCGCGACGAGGCCCGCCAAGGGCCCGTTATGCACGAAGCCCGGATCCTTCTTGCCCGCCACCGTCGCCGCCAGCAAGCCGCCCGCCATCGCCATCAGCGAATTGACGGCGACGAGGCCGGTGATGTCGGATATTTTCTGCGCGCTCATGACGTTGAAACCGAACCAGCCAACCGACAGCACCCAGGCGCCGAGCGCCAGGAACGGGATGTTCGACGGCGGAATGCCGACAACGTGCCCATCCTTGCGATAACGCCCGCGGCGCGGGCCCAGCAGCAAGACGGCGGCGAGCGCGGCCCAGCCGCCAATGCAATGGACGACGATCGAGCCGGCAAAATCGTTGAATTTCGCGCCGAAGGCAGCCTCGAACCATTTCTGCACGCCGAGGCGCTCGCCCCACATCATGCCCTCGAACACGGGATAAAACACCGCGACGATGGCGCCCGAAGCCACGACTTGCGGCCAGAATTTCGCCCGCTCGGCGATGCCGCCCGAGATGATCGCCGGCACGGCGGCGGCGAAGGTGAGCAGGAAAAAGAACTTCACCAGTTCGTAGCCGCTCTTGGCAAACGGGCTTTTTTCGGCGGCACCCGAGATCGTTGCCGCATTGGCGAAAAAATCGATGCCGTAGGCGATCGTGTAGCCGATAAAAAAATAGGCCAGGGTCGAGACGGCGAAATCGGTGAAAATCTTGATCAGGGCGTTGACCTGATTTTTCTTGCGCACCGTGCCGACTTCGAGAAAGGCGAAGCCCGAATGCATCGCAAGCACCATGATGGCGCCCATTAGCACGAAGAATACATCGGTGCTTGTCTTGAATGTGTCCATTGCGTCTCCCCACGCGCCTCGAATTGCGGATCACTTTTATGAAGCGTATGCGCAAAATAGAAGCAAGTATAAAACCGCACTGCGCAACCTTAGTCTTTTGCCTAAATATTGATCAGACGCCATTGCCATCAAAGAGCGCCAAGTTTTTGCTTGGCGCTCTTCGGTGAATTCGGCGCGCTTGGGGCGCGACGTAGCCCCAAAGCCAGTCAGCTTGATAAAATTAGATTTATTCTAATGTATCGTCTCACCATGTTCCGCGAGATCGAGGCCCTCGCGTTCCTGATCCTTGGAGACGCGAAGCCCGACGACCACGTCGATCGATTTGAGCAACACGAACGTCACCAGGGCGCACCAGAGGGCGGTGGCGAGCACGCCGTAGATTTGCGGCAACATCTGCCCGGCATTGCCGTCGATCCAGCCGACAGGGTCTTTGCTGCCGGTGATCGCCTTGGTGGCGAATACGCCGGTGAGCAAAGCGCCGACCATGCCGCCGATGCCGTGCACGCCGAAGACGTCGAGCGCGTCATCGACCTTGAGCATGCGCTTGAGCGAAGTGACGGCCCAATAGCACACCGCGCCGGCCGCGATGCCGATGACGAAGGCGCCGAGGACGCCGACATAGCCGCAAGCCGGCGTGATCGCGACCAGGCCCGCCACGGCGCCGGAAATAATGCCGAGCACGCTCGCCTTGCCGCGCGCGGCGCGCTCGATCGCGGCCCAGGTCAGCGCCGCGACCGCGGCGGCGAGGTGGGTCACGAGCATCGCCATGCCGGCGCTGCCGCCGGCGGCGACGGCCGAACCGGCGTTGAAGCCGAACCAGCCGACCCAGAGCAGCGCCGCGCCGGTGACGCTCAACGCCAGGTTGTGCGGCGCCATGTTCTCCGTGCCGTAGCCGATGCGCCTACCGAGCAGCAGCGCGGCGACGAGCCCGGCGACGCCGGCATTGATGTGCACGACCGTGCCGCCGGCGAAATCGAGCGCGCCGGCCTGAGCCAGCCAGCCGCCGCCCCAGACCCAATGCGCGACCGGCGCATAGACCAGCAGCGCCCACAGGGCCGCGAAAATCAGCATCGCGCCGAACTTCATGCGATCGGTATAGGCGCCGACGATGAGCGCCGGCGTGATCGCGGCGAAGGTGAGCTGGAACATGACGAAGACCGATTCGGGAATGGCATTGGCCACCGTATCGACCGGCTGCTTCAGGCCGTCGGCGGCCAGTCCCTTGAGGAAGAACTGCGCCAGGTTGCCGACATATTTTCCGTCGCCGGAGAAGGCCAGGCTATAGCCCGCGACGATCCAGACGACGCTGACGACGCAGCAAATCGCGAACACGTGCATGATGACCGAGAGCACGTTTTTCTTGCGCACCATGCCGCCGTAGAACAAGGCGACGCCCGGGATCGCCATCATCAGGACCAGCGCGGTCGCGGTCAGCATCCAGGCCGTGTCGCCGGTATTGAGATCGGGCTTCGGCTTCGCCGGCGTGCCGGTCGTTTGCGCGAAAACGTCGCCGCAAACCGTGAAAATCAGCAACGCCGCGGCAGCGGCGGACCAAGCGGCGATGGATCGTGCCCGCGGCGCCGGCGCTGTGTTCGCAAACAATGCCCTCATTGCTATCCCCAATAGTGAATGTGTTTCAGATTGCGTCGCCGCCGGTTTCGCCGGTTCGGATGCGCAGCGCATGCTCGACATCGATGACGAATACCTTGCCGTCGCCGATCGTGCCTGTGGCGGCGGATTTCGCGATCGCTTCGACGGCGCGGTCGACGAGACCGTCGGCGACGACGGCTTCGAGCTTGATCTTCGGCACGAAGCTGATCGCGTATTCGGCGCCGCGATAAATTTCCGTATGGCCCTTTTGCCGCCCGAAGCCTTTGACTTCGCTCACCGTCATTCCTGTCACGCCCAGCCCGAGCAAGGCGTCGCGCACCTCTTCGAGCTTGAATGGCTTGATGATTGCCAGGATCAATTTCATGCTGCGAATCTCCTGCTGCCAAGCGCCACGAAAGACAGCGCGCTCGAAGTGTCCGCGAAATAGGATTCAAGAATCGTGCCAAGAGCAATTTGTTGTTTTATCCAAACAAGTTAGCTGATAGACATGGACCCGAAACGTCGGCCGATAGGAATGCGGCAAAGTCGGCTGCCCACAATTTAAGCAGCCGGTATGCAATTGGCGCCGCTTGATCCGTCGTGCGCGCGGCTGTCAAATGCGCCGCGGCTTGAATTCGGAACGGCGAGGCGGCATGGCCGAGATGGGGCAGGGCGAGAAATTCGAATGCGCCATCGTCGGCGGCGGGATGGTCGGTGGAACGCTGGCGGTGGCGCTGGCTTCGGCCGGGATTTCCACCTGCCTGATCGACCGCGCCGCGCCCATCGCGCTCGCCGACGAAGCCTTTGACGGCCGCGCCTCGGCGATCGCGCATGCGTCGGAACGCATGTTGGTGGCGCTCGGGCTGTGGGCGCGCATGACGCCCTATGCCGAGCCGATCCTCGACATCCGGGTCTCGGATGGGCCGTCGCTGCTGTTCCTGCACTACGATCATCGCGACATCGGCGAGGCGCCGCTGGGCTACATCGTCGAGAACCGCGCGATCCGCCGCGCGCTCGCCCTGCGTTACGCGGCGCTCGATGCGCTGCGCGTCGTGGCGCCGGCGGAGGTGCGAGCCGTAACGGCGGAGCAGGGTGGGGCCACGATCGCGCTTGGCGATGGCCGCGCCTTGCGCGCCGATCTCGTGATCGCCGCCGACGGCGCCGACTCGCCGTTGCGCCGCGCCATGGCGATCCGCGCCACCGAATGGAAATATTGGCAGACCGGCATCGTGTGCACGATGGGGCACGAAAAGCCGCATCGCGGCGTGGCGCATGAGCGCTTCCTGCCCGCGGGACCGTTCGCCGTGCTGCCGATGTCGGACGATCCGGTGGAGGGCTACCGCTCATCGATCGTGTGGACAGAGCGCAGCGAACGCGTACCCATGTTCTTGAAGCTGAGCGACGCGGATTTCTCGCTCGAGCTAGAGCGCCGCTTCGGCGCCTGGCTCGGCGATGTGCGCATCTTGGGCAAGCGCTGGTCCTATCCGCTGCGCCTGCTGCATGCCGAGAACTACATCAAGCCGCGTTTCGCGCTGATCGGCGACGCCGCGCACACCATACATCCGATCGCGGGGCAGGGACTTAATTTAGGGTTGCGCGACGTTGCCGCGCTCGGCGAGGTTCTCGCCGATGCCAAGCGCCTCGGCCTCGATCTCGGCTCGACCGCGGTGCTGGAGCGCTATCAGCGCTGGCGCCGCTTCGACAATATGGCACTCGCCGCCGTCACCGACGCGCTCAACCGGCTCTATTCGAACGACAGCGCGGCGCTGGCCCTGGTGCGCGATCTTGGCATGGCGGCGGTCAACCGGATGCCGCCGCTGAAACGCTTCTTCATGCGCCACGCCATGGGCACGGCGGGCGATCTGCCGCGGCTGCTCAAGGGCGAGGCGCTGTAAAATTACCTGGGGCAGGATTGAGCTCGCCGCAATGGCGTAGGGGCGCGCCGCGCGCGCCCACCCTGTGCAGGGCACGGACTTCACGCATTGCATTCGCGGGGCGCATGCAATGCGCTCCTACGCCGCGACGCCGCGCTCGATTCTGCAGCGCCAGTTACGTCAAGCCACCGTCCCGATCCCGCGCCCGCCATCGACTTGCAGGACCGCGCCGGTGACCCACGGCGCGGTCGCCAGATAAACCACCGCGTCGCCGATATCGGACGGTTCGCCGATGCGCTTCAGCGGGATCGTCGGCGCAACCGCGGCCATGCGCTTGGCATAGGCTTCTTCCGACATGCCTTGCGCCATGTGCAGCTCGCTGCGCACGGCGCCGGGGCTGACGCAATTGACGCGCACGCCTTGCGGGCCGAGCTCGATGGCGAGTGCGCGCGTATAGGCTTCGACGCCGCCCTTGCTCGCCGTGTAGATCGAGACCGCGGGCATCGGATGCAGCACGAAGAGCGAGCCGACATTGACGATGGCGCCCTTGCTTTCGATCAGCGCCGGGATCGCGGCCTGGCACATGTGGATCGTGCCGTAGAGATTAACGCCCAAGACATAGCCGATGTGCTCGTCGGTAATCTCGGAAATGCGCCGGTTTTGATTGACGCCGGCGGCGTTGACCAGCACGTCGATGCGGCCGAGCTCGCGTTTGATGCGGGCCACGGTTTCGCGCACCGCCTTGGCATCGGCAACGTCGCAAGGGTAGGGGTGCATGCGCTCGCCGGGTTTGGGCGCCAGGCGCTCGGCGCGGCGGCCGAGCCCGGCGACGCTATAGCCTTCACGCATCAAAGACTCGGCGCAGGCGCGGCCGATGCCCGAGCCCGCGCCGGTGACGATGGCGACTTTCGCGCCGTTCATGGCAACCTCATTTCTTCGCTCTGGGATCGCGGCTCAGGCCCTTGGCGGCAAGCGCGGCGAGATAGGCCTGCCACAGCGCGTCCTGGTTTTCACCGAGGCCGTAGAGATACTCCCAGGAAAAAATTCCGGTATCGTGCAGATCGTCGAACTTGATGCGGATCGCGTAATTGCCGACCGGTTCGACCTCGAGAATGCCGACATGCTCGCGGCCCGCGACGACTTGTTTTTGGCTGGGACCGTGGCCCTGCACCTCGGCCGAGGGACTTTCGACGCGCAACAATTCGGCCGGATAGGAAAAACGCCTGCCATTGTCGAAATCGATTTCGAGGCGCTTTTCCGCTTTTTTCAGGCGAATTTCGACCGGCCAAAACTTGGTGCCGAAGCTCATCCCTTGCGCGGCCCTTCATCGACGGCGAGCGGGCGCGCTTCGTCCTGCAGCATGATCGGAATGCCGTCGCGGATCGGATAGGCTAACCCGGCGGCGTCGGAGATCAGCTCCTGTTTTTCGGAATCGTAGCGCAGGCGCGTATGCGTCACCGGGCAAACCAGGATTTCGAGCAGCTTGGGATCGACGGCGGCGGCTTTGGCTTCCGGCATGACGGTCCTCAATTGAGATTGCGCTTGGTTTCGCCGGCGCCGGTCGCGGGCCCGCGCGCGCCCATGGCGAACAGCATGGTGAGAGTGCGGGCGCGTTCTTCGGCGCCGGGCGCTTCGAGCAAGGCCTGCTTTTCCGGCGGCGCAAAGGGGAACGAGGCGGCAAGGGCGTTGATCAGATCAAAAGTCGAAAGCTTTTCCACCGCCGGCCAGTCCGCGTCGTAATTGTTGCGCGCGAGAAACCCCTTAAAGGCATCGAGCAGCGCGGCGCGATCGGCGGTGGCGGATGCCGCCGCGTTGAAATCCTCGGCATAGGGCGCCCAATCGGCCTCGACGCGGCGATAGCCGCGCATCAGCGGCAGCTCGCGTTTGATGGCGAAGCGGCCGAGTCCGGCGAGATCGATGATGTAGCGTCCATCGCCGGTTTCGCTGAACGACGTGATCTTGCCGGCGCAGCCGGTTTGGTAGATTTCGGGCCGGTCGGCGGGCGCGATGCGCTCCTTGATGCGCGGCTGAATCATGCCGATGAGGCGGTTGCCGCTCATCGCATCCTCGATCATCGCCCGATAGCGCGGCTCGAAAATGTTGAGCGGCAATTGGCCGCCGGGCAGCAGTAGCACGCCCTGCAACGGAAAGATCGGGATCGTGTTGGGCAGATCGGCGAAGGAAAGCGCTGTCATCGTTGTCGCCGCCCCGCCGCGCCGTTCACGAAAACAGGATCGTCGACAGGCCGCGCCGGCCCTTGAGCGTCAACTCGTGGCTGCCGCCGAGCGCGTCGAAAATCCGCAGCAGCTCCTTGCGCGCCGCCTCTTCGTTCCAGGCCCGGTTGCGCTTGACGATGTTCAACAGGTGTTGGATCGCGGCCTCGGCATGGCCGCCGGCATAGAGCGCCAGCGCCAAATTGTAGCGCGCCTCGTGATCGTTGGGATCGGCGGCGATCTTGTCCTCGAAGACGCCGAGATCGCCCATCGATTTGGCCTTCTCGGCGAGTTCGATCGCGGCCTTGACCGAATCGTAGTCCGCGCCTTTGCGCGCCTCGGGCGGCAGGTCCTTGATCATCTCCTGCGCTTGCTCGATCTCGCCAAGCATCGCCGCGGCGCGCGCCAAGCCGATACGCGCCGGGACATTGTCGGGCTCCTCATCGAGCAGGCGGGCGTACAGGCTCGCGGCGGCGGCGGCGTCGTTGTTCTTCATCGCCTCCTTGGCCATTTCGAGGATTTGCGCGGCCGCCGACTCTTCCGGCGCCGCGCCGCCGCTCTTGATCAGGCGGTCGATAAAGGCCTTGACCTGGCTTTCCGGCAACGCGCCGACAAAGGCATCGACCGGCCGGCCGCCCTTGAAGGCATAGACCGCCGGAATCGATTGAATGCGAAGCTGGCCGGCGAGCTGCTGGTTTTGATCGACATTGATCTTGACCATCTTGACCGCGCCGCGCGCCGCCTTGACCAGGCGTTCGAGCAGCGGGCCGAGCTGCTTGCAGGGCCCGCACCACGGCGCCCAAAAATCGACAATGACGGGAACCTTGGCCGATTCGTCGAGGACGTCCTTCTTGAAATTCTTGGTGTCGCTGTCCTTGACGACGACGGCGCCCGGCGCGTCCTTGCCGTCGCCTCCGATGAGAGTCTGCATTGCCGATCCTGACCGCTTGGAGTTTCCGCGTCTCAACATGGCGGCTCGACCGCGCCAAGACAAGTCCCCGCCCGGACTGGCCCGGCTGCGCCGAAGATGCTCAAGGCCGCCGATTCTCCCAACTCCCAAATATGAGCATCTTCGGGAATCGTTGGATTTTTTGGCTGCGGCTTTGCCGTCGTCGCGTGGAAAAATCCGGGTTAGTCAGCGGCGGCCGGCGCCGGCAAGGCCATGACCCTGGGCTCGTGCCCGATGGATCGCATGAAGCGGAAGAAGTCGTCGCGCCCGATGGCCGTCGTCGCATCGTTGACCAAGGGATGAAGATTGAGCGGGTCCTGGCGCGCCAAGACCTCATCGAGCACGAAGGCGACTTTGCCGTCGGTGTCGTTGACCAGGCCGAACGGCGTCACCGCGCCCGGCGTCACGCCAAGATGCGCCATCAGCCGGTCCGGCGAGCCGAAGGAAAGCCGGCCCTGCGCGCCAAGCACCGATCCCAGCGCTTTGAGATCGACAGCGCGGCTTTCCTCGGCCGTGACCAGCCACATGCGCTCTTTCTTGTCGCGCAGAAACAGGTTCTTCGTGTGCCCGCCCGGCAATTGGCCGCGCAGCGCCCGGCTTTGCTCGACGGTGAAGAGCGGCGGATGGCGGTGGGTGGTGCAGCGGCAGCCAAGGGCGGCAAGGCGCTGGAGCAGTTCATCGGACGTCAGGGGCATTGCGGAACGGTCGCTTTCGACAACGGTGCCACATTCCTAAGCGCTGAAAGCGTTTTGCGATAGAGCCTTGCAATGGGCACGCTCGCGAGTAAGATGCGCGCCCTTGCCGGCCCCCGCCTTTGGGGGCCTGCCCGCTCGGGAGCGCGGGAGTAGCTCAGTGGTAGAGCATCACGTTGCCAACGTGAGGGTCGTGGGTTCAAGTCCCATCTCCCGCTCCAATTTATCGAAATGTCGGAAATCGGGGTTCGCATCGCCATCGGCGGTGCGGGCGCCGTCCTTTGGCCGTGACGTTAGCGTTCGGCCGAACTATTAAGCTGGTTGAATAGACGGCGCGCACGGGCGAAAAGCGCCGCCGAAGGAACGGACGATGGACAGACCGACGCGCGGATTTACCAGGATGCGAAGCCAGCTTCGCGTCAAAGACGGGCTGATCGAAGACGCGGCAAAGCTGCTCAAGAGCGAGGACGAGAAGGCCCTTCACCGCCTGCTCTACGCTCACGTCGCCGGCCGCGATGTCGAAGATCGCAGCACCGCGGCGCTCGCCCAGGCAACGGCCGAGCTTTGGGCGCATGGCGCGCAGCGACGGCCGGGCAAGCCGCGGGTCGCCGCCGGCAATTCGCCGGGCGCGCCGCATTCAACCGTGCATATCGTCAACGACGACATGCCCTTCCTGGTCGACTCGGTCACCGCCGAGATCAACCGCCAGGGTTTCGCCATCCATCTCGTCATGCATCCGGTGACCGCCGTCCAGCGCGACCGCGCCGGGCGCGTGATGAAAATCGGCGCGGGTGCCGGCGCCCAGCCCGAATCCTGGATGCGCATCGAGATCGATCAGTGCCTCGATGCGCAGCGCCTGCTCGAAATCGAGCGTCGGCTCGACCTCGTGCTCGCCGATGTGCGAGCGGCGGTGAACGATTGGCAGGCCATGCGCGGCAAGGCCGAAGCCATTCTGCGCGAATTGATCGAGGAGCCGCCGACGCTCTCGGCCTATGAAATCGACGAAGCCAAGGACTTCCTGAAGTGGCTCGCCGACAACAACTTCACGTTTCTCGGCTATCGCGAATACGCCCTTGTCGGACACGGCGAGGCGGCGCGGCTCGCCGTCGTGCCCGAGAGCGGCTTGGGCATGCTGCGCAACGCCGAGTTCCACGTGTTCGACGGCGTGCGCCAGATGGCGTCGCTGCCGCCCGAACTGCGCGCCTTTCTGGTGGCGCCGCAGCTCCTCAATGTCAGCAAGGCCAATGCGCGCTCAACCGTGCATCGCTCGGTCCATCTCGATGCTGTGAGCATCAAGATGTTCAACGCCGCCGGGGACGTTGTCGGCGAGCGGCTGTTCATCGGCCTGTTTACGTCGATGGTCTATGTGCGCTCGCCGCGCAATATTCCGCTGCTCAAGGGCAAGATCGAGCGCGTGCTCGCCCTCGCCGATCTGCCGCCGGGCGGCCACGATGCCAAGGCTTTGGAACACATCCTGCTGACCTATCCGCGCGACGAGCTGTTCCAGATCGGCGAAGACGATCTGGCGCGCATCGCGCACGGCATATTGGAATTGCAGGATCGGCAGCGCATCGCGCTGTTTCTTCGCTTCGATCCGTTTCAGCGCTTCGTCTCGGCGCTCGTCTATGTGCCGCGCGAGCGCCATTCGACCGAACTGCGCCAGACCTTCCAAGCGATCCTCGAGGCCGAGCTGAAAGGCCGCGTCATTGCCTATTACACGACCCTGGCGGACGATCAGGTTTCGGCCCGCGTGCATTTCGTCGTCAGGACCGAGCCGGGGGCCGCGCCCGAGATCGACGAAGCCGCGCTCGAAAAGAAGCTCATCGCCGCCGGCCGGAGCTGGAGCGAAACGCTGCGCGGCGCGCTCGTTGCGACGCATGGCGAAGCGGCCGGGCTGGCGCTGCTGGCGAAATACGGCAAGGCCTTTCCGCTGTCCTACGCCGCGACGGCGGCGCCGTCGGTCGCGGCGGCCGATGTCGCCAAGATCGAAGCCGTGCTCGCCAGCGGCAAGCTGCAAATGCAGCTTGCTGGTCCGGCTTCGTCCGACGCCAATGCCTACCGCTTCCGCCTCTACAATCCCGGCGGGCGGGCGCCGCTTTCGAGCGTGCTGCCGATGCTCGAAGCCATGGCCATGACGGTGGTCGATGAAGATCAGTTCGGCGTCCACCCGAGCGGCGCCGCGCCGGTTTGGATCCATGATTTCGGCCTCGTCGCCCGCCGCGCGCCGGCCGATGCCGGCGGCGATCTCGCCGGGCGCTTTCACGACGCATTCGCCGCCGCTTGGCAGGGCGCGGCGGAGAACGACGGTTTCAACGCGCTCGTGCTCGCCGCCGGGCTCGACTGGCGCGACATCGCGGTGCTGCGCGCCTATGCGAAATATCTGCGCCAAGCGGGCGCGCCGTTCACCCAGAGCTCGATCGAGGACACGCTCGCCAAGAACGGCGCCATCGCGCGCCAGATCGCCGCGCTGTTCCAGGTCCGCGCCGGCGCCGCCGGGGGCGACGAAGCCGCCATCGCCGCCGGGATCGATGCCGCGCTGGAAAAAGTCACGAATCTCGACGAAGACCGCATCGTGCGGCGCTACGTCAATCTCATCCGCGCCACCTTGCGCACGAATTTCCGCCAGCGCGGGGCGGGCGGCGCGCCCAAGCCGGCGCTCGCCTTCAAGCTCGACAGCCGCGCGGTCGACGACCTGCCCGCGCCGCGCCCGATGTTCGAAATCTGGGTCTGCTCGCCGCGCGTCGAGGGCATCCATCTGCGCTTCGGCAAGGTGGCGCGCGGCGGCATCCGCTGGTCCGACCGGCGCGACGATTTCCGCACCGAAATTCTCGGGCTGGTCAAGACGCAACTCGTCAAGAACGCCGTCATCGTGCCGGTTGGCGCCAAGGGCGGCTTCGTCGTCAAGCAGCCGCCGGCCGCCGGCGGGCGCGAGGCGTTCCAGGCCGAGGGCGTCGCTTGCTATCAGACCTTCGTGCGCGCCTTGCTTGACCTCACCGACAACATCAAGGACGGCAAGATCGTGCCGCCGCAGAACGTGACGCGGCACGACGAGGACGATCCCTATCTCGTCGTCGCCGCCGACAAGGGCACGGCGACGTTCTCCGATATCGCCAACGCGATCTCGGCCGAATACGGCCACTGGCTCGGCGACGCCTTCGCCTCCGGCGGCTCGGCGGGCTACGACCACAAGAAGATGGCGATCACGGCGCGCGGCGCCTGGGTTTCGGTGAGGCGCCATTTCCGCGAAATCGGCATCGATACCCAGCGCCAGGATTTCACCGCCGTCGGCGTCGGCGACATGTCGGGCGACGTGTTCGGCAACGGCATGCTGCAATCGCCGCATATCCGCCTGCTCGCCGCCTTCGATCACCGCCACATCTTCGTCGATCCCGCGCCCGATGCGGCGATCGGCTTCGCCGAGCGAAAGCGCCTGTTCGAGCTGCCGCGCTCGAGCTGGGCCGACTACAACGCGAAGTTGATCTCGCCCGGCGGCGGCGTGTTCGAACGCGGCGCCAAGTCGATCAAGCTGTCGCCGGAAGTCAAGCACTGCCTCGGCCTCGCCGCCGAGGCCGTGACGCCCGCCGAGCTGATGAAGGCGATTCTAATGACGCCGGCCGATCTGCTCTATTTCGGCGGCATCGGCACCTATGTGAAATCCGCTGACGAGCGCCACGCCGAGGTCGGCGACCGCGCCAACGACGCGATCCGCGTCGATGGCCGCGAAATTCGCGCCAAGGTCATCGCCGAAGGCGCCAATCTCGGCATGACGCAGAAAAGCCGCGTCGAATACGCGCGCTTCGGCGCCGGCGCCGCCGCGGGCGGCAAGGGCGGGCGGCTCAACACCGACGCGATCGACAATTCCGGCGGCGTCGACTGCTCGGACCACGAAGTCAACATCAAGATTCTGTTCGCCGAACCGATGGCGCGCGGCCGCCTCACTCTCGAACAGCGCAACAGCCTGCTGGCCGAAATGACCGACGAAGTCGCGGCCCTGGTGCTGCGCGACAATTATTTGCAGACCGCGAGCCTCAGCGTCTCGGAATTCGTGGCGCCCGCCATGCTCGATCGCCACATGCGGCTGATCAAGACGCTGGAGCGCGCCGGCCGGATCGACCGCGCGCTCGAATTGCTGCCCGACGACGAAACTGCGACCGAACGGCACGCGGCCGGCGGCGGGCTGACGCGGCCCGAGCTCGCCGTGCTGCTCGCCTTCGCCAAAATCGTGCTGTTCGAGCAGATCCTGTCGTCCGATCTGCCCGATGACCGGCAGATGACGGGCGACCTGCTGCGCTATTTCCCCGAGCCGTTGCAGGCCAAATACCGCGACGCGGCGCTGTCGCATCGCCTGAAACGCGAGATCATCGCGACCTACACCACGAACAGCATCGTCAACCGCGCCGGCATCACCTTCGTGCACGATCTCGAAGGCGAGACCGGCTTGCCGGCTTCGGATATCGCGCGCGGCTACATCATGGCGCGCGACGCTTTTGCGTTGCGCGACCTGTGGGCCGGCATCGAGTCACTCGACGGCAAAGTGCCGGCAGCCGAGCAACTCCGCGCGCTGCTCGCCATCGGCCGTTTCCTCAAGCGCGCAACGAAATGGTTTCTGCGCTATGCCGAGCGTCCGATCGACATGCAAAAGACGGTGGCGCGCTATCAACCCACCATCGCCAAGCTCGGCGCCGATCTCGGCACGCTGTTAAGCGGCGAGGGCGCCGCCGCCTATGCCGCGCGCGTCGCCGCCGAAACTGAGGCCGGATTTCCCGAGCCGCTCGCGCGCCAGCTTGCGGCGCTGCCCCTGTCGATGTCGCTTGCGGAAATCGTGCGCCTGGCGCAGACGACGAACAAGACGCACACGGCGATCGTCAAGCACTACTTCGCCGCCGGCCAGCGCTTCGGCCTCGATTGGCTGCGCGACGCGGCCGCGCAGTGCGGGGCCAAGGCGACCGCGCATTGGGACAAGCTCGCGCTCAATGCCATCGTCGACGATCTTTACGGCCACCAATCCGCGATCACGGCCGCGGTCTTGTCGTCGCCCGACGGCGCCGGCGCCAAGGGGCTCGAACTCTGGATCGCCAGCCGCGGCCTCGTCCTCGCCCAAACCGACCGGCTGATCGACGAGCTCAAGGCCGGCGCCACGCCGCTCGATCTCGCCATGCTCGCCGTCGCCAACCGCCAGTTGCGGGCCCTGGTCAGCGGTTAGGGCGGACTAAAGGCTCTCGACCTCCACGGCGGTGCCGGTGGCGACGACCATGAGCATCGAGCCCTTGCCGCCGATCGTCGCGTAGTCGAGATCGACGCCGATCACGGCGTTGGCGCCGAGAATCGTCTCGCCGCTGACAACGCCGATATAGCACTTGATTTTGCGATCCTGGAGCACGCCGGTGGTCGATAGGAGCATCGCAATTCTCGCAAAATTTGGGAAATACGGCGGGCGCCGGAATGCCCGGCATAGTGGCGCCCGCGGGCGGGCTGTGCAAGGATACGCTCAACAGCGGTGGCGGGCGCGAGGCAATGACGCAAGCGAGCAAAGGTCCGGCGGCGCCGGGCGTGCGGCCGCGCGCCGTGTGGTCGTGGTGCCTCTACGATTGGGCTAATTCGCCCTACATCACCATCGTCACGACCTTCATTTTCTCGTCTTATTTCGCCAGCGCGGTCGCGCCGAACAGCGAAGTCGGCACCGAGCAATGGGGCATCATGTTCAGCATCGGCGCCATCGTCACGGCGCTGCTGAGCCCGGCGCTCGGCGCCATCGCCGACAAGGGCGGCCGGCGCAAGCCCTGGCTCGCCGCCTTCACCGGCATCATCGCCGTGAGCTCGGCGATTCTATGGTGGGCCTATCCCGATCCGAGCTCGACCGTCCTGGTCCTGGTCACGATCGGCATCTCGATCGTCGTGTTCGAGATCAGCATGGGGTTCTACAACGCCATGCTGCCGGCGCTGGTGAAGCCGGCTTATCTCGGCCGGGTTTCGGGCTGGGGCTGGGCGCTCGGCTATCTCGGCGGGCTGTCCTGCCTCGTCATCAGCGTCTACGGCTTCATCGAAGCGACGCCGCCGCCGCTCGGGCTCGACAAGGGGAGCGCCGAGCATGTCCGCATCGCGGGCCCGCTGGTGGCGCTGTGGACCGTGCTGTTCTGCATTCCGCTCTTCCTGTTTACGCCGGACAAGCCGGGCAAACGCTTGCCCATGGGCACGGCGGTGAGCGAAGGTCTGCGCGAGCTGTGGACGACGCTGCGCGAAGTGCGCCGGCATCGCGAGATCGTAAAATTTCTCGTCGCGCGCCTCTATGTTCATGGAGGGCATCAACACCTTGTTCGCTTTCGGCGGCATCTATGCCACCGGCGTATTCAAGCTTTCGCTCGGCGAAGTGGCGCTGTTCGGCATCATCCTCAATGTGACGGCAGCCGGCGGCGCCTTCGGCTTTGCCTGGCTCGACGACAAGCTCGGCTCCAAGCCGACGATCTTGATCGGCGTATTCGCCATTGCCGCGCTCGGCATTCCACTGCTGCTGATCACCGATGTGTTTTATTTTTGGGTTTTGGGCGCGCTCATCGGCCTGTTCTTCGGCCCGGTGCAGGCCGCGTCGCGGACGCTGATGGCGCGCATGGCGCCGCCGGACAAGGAAACCGAGTTTTTCGGCCTGTTCACGCTATCGGGCCGCGCCGTTGCCTTTCTCGGTCCGGCCCTCGTCGCCACCGTTACGTCGCTGACCATGAGCCAGCGCTGGGGCATGGCGACGGTCATTCCCTTCATCGTTTGCGGCGGCGCGCTGCTCTTGCTGGTCAGGGCGCCGAAACAGCCCGGCGCATGAACCGCCGCTACGATCTCGCCATTGTCGGCGCGAGCTTCGCCGGCCTCGCCGCCGCCGAGCGCGCCGCGCAGCGCGGGCTGCGCACGGTCGTGTTGGAACGCCGGAGCGAGTCCGGACGGCCGCTGCACACGACCGGCATTTTCGTCCGCGAGGCCGCCGAACTGATGCCGCTGCCGCCCGAGCTGGTGCGCGCCGTTTCCGGCGTGCGGCTTTACGCGCCGTCGTTGAAATACATCGATCTCGAATCCGCCGGCTATGCGTTCTACGCCACCGACACGCCCGGCGTGCTGCGCTGGATGGCCGAGAACGCCGCGCGGGCCGGCGCCGAAATTCGCTACGATGCGCCGTTTGCAAGCGCAAGGATGACGGATTCGAACGTGCAGATCGAATCGGCCGGCATCGAGGCTGCCTGGCTGATCGGGGCCGACGGCGCGAAATCGGCGGTCGCCGAGCAATTCGGGCTTGGCCGCAACCGGCGCTTTCTCGTCGGCATCGAGGCCGAATATCGCGGTGTCGCCGGCCTCGACGAAAAATTCCTTCACACCTTCATCGATCGCCGCTTGGCACCGGGCTATATCGGCTGGGTCGTGCCGAGTCGCGGCGTGGTGCAGGTCGGCATCGCGGCCAAGCGCCTGGAGCGGCCGGAATTCCAAGCGTTTCTCGAACGCATCGCGCCGCTGTTCGATTTTTCCGGCGCCGAAATCGTCGAGCGCCGCAGCGGCGTTATCCCGGTCGGCGGCGTCGTGGCGCCGGCGGCGCGCGAGCGCGTGATTCTCATCGGCGACGCGGCGGGCATGGTTTCTCCGCTGACCGCCGGCGGCATCTACACCGCGCTCAAATTCGGCCGCCGCGCCGCCGAGGCTATCGCCGATCGCATGGCCGGCGCTGCGCCGCACCCGGCCCGTATACTGCCCGGCGAATATCCGCGCTTCCGCGTCAAGTCATTGCTGCGCCGCGCGCTCGATTTCGGCCCGCCCAATTGGATGTTCAATCTCGCGATCGGCACGCGGCCGATGCGCTCCCTGGCCAAGCTGGTCTATTTCCACACCAAGGGCTTGGGCTCCAAGTCGGCATGGAACGATCTCGCCGGGCCGCGCGGACCCGGCGAGAAACGCTCCGGTTAGCGCACCTTCAGAATATCGCGGATTTCGGCGAGCAGTTTTTCCTGCGCCGGCGGCTCGGCCGGCGCGGCGGGCTTGGCATCTTCCTTTTTCTTCATCGTGTTGAAGCCTTTGACGACGAGAAAAATACAAAATCCGACGATCAGAAAATCGATCACCGTATTGATGAACACGCCGATTTTCATGACGACGGCGGTTTTCGGATCGCCGCCCACCGCCGATTTCAAGGTAATGGCGATGTTGGAAAAATCGACGCCGCCGAGCAGCATGCCGATCGGCGGCATCAGCACATCGCCGACGAAAGAGCCAACTATTTTTCCGAACGCGGCGCCGATGATGACGCCGACCGCGAGATCGACGACGTTTCCGCGACTGATGAATGCTTTGAACTCATTGGCCAACGACATAAGCGAACCCCCATTTTTCCGATTGACTGCGGCGTTGCGGCTCTGACGGCCGGCAACGCTTTTTTCTAGGACAGCCGGGAGGAATTGGCGACTCCAATATTCGCTCAGTGGCGGAAATGGCGTTGGCCTGTGAAGACCATGGCGAGGCCGCGCGCGTCGGCGGCGGCGATGACGTCGCTGTCGCGCACCGAACCGCCGGGCTGAATGACGGCGGTGGCGCCGGCTTCGGCGGCGGCGATCAGCCCGTCGGCGAACGGGAAAAAAGCATCCGAAGCGACGACGGCGCCGGCGATCGGATTGCCGGCGCGGCCGGCGGCCTTCGCCGTGTCCTGCGCCTTGACGACGGCGATGCGCGCCGAATCGATACGGCTCATCTGCCCCGCGCCGATGCCGATCGTGGCGCGATCCTTGGCATAGACGATGGCGTTCGATTTGACATGTTTGGCGACGGTGAAGGCGAATAGCATGTCGGCGATTTCGCCCTTGCTCGGCAGTTTCTGCGTCACCACCTTGAGTTCGGCTTCGACGACGCTGCGGTCGCGGCTTTGCACGAGATAGCCGCCCGAGAGCGACTTGACGACGAGGCCGTCATCCTTGGCATCGGGCATCGCGCCGGTGAGCAGCAGGCGGAGATTCTTTTTCTTGGCGAGGACGTCTTTCGCCGCCGCGTCGGCGTCGGGCGCGATAATGACCTCGGAAAAGATTTCGGCCATCTTGGCGGCGGCGGCGGCGTCGAGCGTGCGATTGACCGCGACGATGCCGCCGAAGGCGCTCACCGGATCGCAGGCCAGCGCCTTGTCCCACGCCTCCGCGAGATCGTCCGACGTGGCGACGCCGCACGGATTGGCGTGCTTGACGATCACGACCGCGGGCCGGTTGAACTCGGCCGCGAGTTCAAAGGCCGCGTCGGCATCGTTGAGGTTGTTGTAGCTCAGCTCCTTGCCTTGTATTTGCCGGGCCGTGGCGATGCCCGGCCGCGCCGATCCATCGAGATAGAACGCGGCGCGCTGATGGGGATTCTCGCCGTAGCGCAGCGATTGCTTGAGCGTGCCCGCGAGCACGAGACGTTCGGGAAATTCCACGCCGCTCTGCCGCGCAAACCATTGGCCGATGGCGGCGTCGTAGGCGCCGGTGCGGGCAAAGGCCTTGGCCGCGAGCGCGCGCCGCATGGCGGGGCCGACGGCGCCGCCGGCCGATTTCATTTCGGCGATCAGCGGCGCGTAATCGGCGGGATCGGTGACGACGGCGACGAAATCGTGATTCTTGGCGGCGGCGCGGATCAGCGCCGGCCCGCCGACATCGATATTCTCGATGCAATCGGCGAAACCGGCGCCGCCGGACGCCGTGGTCTCGAACGGATAGAGATTGACGACCACGAGATCGATCGGCTTGATCGCGTGGCGCGCCATCGCCTCGCGGTGGCTGGCCAGATCGCGGCGCGCGAGAATGCCGCCGTGAACCTTCGGTTGCAGCGTTTTGACCCGCCCGTCCATCATCTCGGGAAAGCCGGTGTAGTCGGCGACTTCGACGACGGCGACGCCGGCGTCGCGCAGCGCCTTGGCCGAGCCGCCGGTGGACAGGATTTCAACGTCCGCGCAGGAGAGGAACCGGCCGAGATCGACCAGCCCGGTCTTGTCGGAAACCGAAACGAGGGCGCGGCGGACCGGCGCGGGCTGGGCCATGAAACATGCTCCGTGAAACGATGGCGGCGCTCAGGGCGCGGCGGCGCTGCCGACGGCGCCGCCGGCCGGGCGGTATTCCGGCACGAGGTGGCGCAGCAGCGCAAGCGCTTCCGATGTCGCGCCCGCGCGCGCGTGGCGCTCGAGATCGTCGAAGGCGCGCGCCAGCAGCTTCAAATCCGAGGTGCGCGGCGAGGCGACGAGGATGCCCTTGCTGTCGGTTGGCACGACGTCCTCGGCCTGGTGGATGACTTCTTCGAAAAGCTTCTCGCCGGGCCGCATGCCGGTGAACTCGATTTTCACATCTTTGTCGGGCACCCGCCCGGCAAGGCGGATCATTTGGCGCGCCAGATCCTGGATGCGGACCGGCTCGCCCATGTCGAGCACGAAAACCTTGCCGCTGTGGGCGCGGCCGGCGGCGCCCATCGCCGAGGCCATGAGCACGAGTTCGACCGCTTCGCGCACCGTCATGAAGAAGCGCGTGACATCGGGATGCGTGACGGTCAAAGGCCCGCCGGCGGCAAGCTGGCGCTGAAACAGCGGCACGACCGAGCCGGTCGAGCCCAGCACATTGCCGAACCGCACCGAGACGAAATGCGTGCCGCCCGCGCCCTTCTTGGCCTCGATCGTGTCGAGCGCCTGGCAATACTGCTCGGCGAGGCGCTTGGTGGCGCCCATGACGCTGGTGGGGTTCACGGCCTTGTCGGTCGAAATGACGACGACCGTGCCGACGGCGTATTTGAGACAGGCATCGGCGACGTTGCGCGTGCCGATCGCGTTGGTGAGCGCGCCTTCCTCGGGATGCAGCTCGACCATCGGCACGTGCTTCAACGCCGCGGCGTGAAACACCAGCTCCGGCCGCTCGGCGGCGAACAGCGCAGCGATGCGGCGCGCATCGCGCACATCGGCCAGCAACGCCGCGCGCGGCAGGCTGGGGTGGCGGCTCGACAATTCCTGGTCGATTTCGTACAGGTGAAATTCCGAAGCATCGAGCAGAGCCACGCGCGCCGGGCCGCAATCCGAGATTTGCCGCATCAGCTCGCTGCCGATCGAGCCGCCGGCGCCGGTGATGAGCACGCGCTTGCCGGCGCACAAGGCCTGCATCGCCGGGCGGTCGAGCACAGCCTGCGGGCGGCCGAGCAAGTCCTCGAGCGCGATCGGCTTGATCTCGACCGCGTCGCGCGCGCCCTCGCGAAAATCCGTCGGGCGCGGGATGCGCGCCAAGGTCATGCCGAGTCCGTCGGCCATTTCGAACAGCTCGCGCAGTCGGGCGCTGTCGACGTCGGGTATGGTCACGATAAGCCGGCGCGGCCGCTTGCCGCGCGCATCGAGCCGCGCCACGACCGCGGGCAGCTCGTCGATCGTGCCATGCACCGGCACGCCGTGGATGCTGCGCCCGACCCGCGAATCGCGCGTCGCCACGATGCCGACGGCTTCGTAGGGCGTGTTCGATTGCCGCGCGAGGCCGCGCAGGAACAGCTCGGCCGGATCGCCGGCGCCGTACAGCAGAACCGGGATCGTCTGGCTCGATTGGCGGATCAAGACGTTGTCCACCCGGCGGTCGCGCAGGATGCGGTACGCGATGCGCGGCCCGGTGAGGAGCCCGATCAGGATCAGCCACGATATGAGGATTTGCGAGCGCGGCAGGCCTTCGAGCCGCGTCAGCAGGAATTGCAGGGGCACATACAGGACGACCGCGAGCGTGACCGCCTTGAAGATCGCCACCGCGTCGTTGAGCGACGCATAACGCCAGATGCCGCGATAGAGTCCCATCGCCGCGAAAATGACGGCGGCGACGGCGACGAAGAGCGGCAGGCTCGAATAAAGCTGCGCCGCCAAATGCGCCGCAAATTCGCCGCTATCGCCGAGCCGCAGATAGAGCGCGGCAACGAAGGCGAACGCGGCCATGACGATGTCATGGAGCAAGGCAACGAATGCCTGGGGCGACCGGATCACGCGCATCACGCGCAATTCTACCACGGCCGGCGCGGGAAACTGAAACGCTTCATGGCGCCGCGGCCAGCGGCCGGCGCGTGCCGAGAAAGGCGAGCAGCAGCGCGGTGACGGCGAGGGCCGCGGCCAGCCCCGGCCAGCGCCAGCCCAGCGCGGCCGCGACCGCGCAGACGATGAGCGCGACGTTGCCCGCGGCGACGATGAGCGACACGGCGCCGTGGCTGAGCCCGCCTTGAACGCCGCGCTGGTAGAAGTGCTCCTTGTGCGCGCGCCAGACCTTCTCGCCGCGGGCCATCCGGCGCAGCAACGTGATGCCGGCATCGGCCAGGTAGTAGAGCGGCAAGATCAGGGCGGGCACCCAATGGCCGTGATTGGCGGCCTGGAGCAGCAGCGCGCCGAGCAGGAAGCCGAGCGGCACGCTGCCCACATCGCCGAGAAAAATCCGCGCCGGATGCCAGTTCCATACGATGAACCCGACCGCGCCGCCGGCGAGGGCGAGGCCAGCCAAGCCCTGGCCATCAACATCGCCCAGGGTGACGACGGCGAGCGCCACCAAACCGATGCCGATGCTCGCGGTTTCGACGCCCGTGATGCCGTCGATGCCGTCCATGAAATTGTAGAAATTGATGAACGCCATCCAGCCCAAACCGAGCGCCGGCGCGAGCAGCCAGGGCGATATGCCGAGATCCGCGGCAAGCGGCGCGACGCCGAAGGCGAGCAAGCCGAGAACGACCGCCGCGGCCTGCGCGGCGAGCCGGATCGGGGCGCCGAGCGTGCGGCGGTCGTCGAACCACGAAACCGTCGCGAGCAGGGCGGCGCCGGCGACCCAGAGCAGAACGCGCCAATAGGCGTGGCCGACATAAAGCTCGATCGCGGCCAATCCGGCGATGAGAATCGGCGTCAAGGCCAGCCCGGCGCCGCGCGGTGTCGGCACGCGGTGCGAGCTGCGCGCGTTTGGCTGGTCGAGGATCGCTTTCGCCGCAAGCCAGCGCAGCACGATCCGCACGGCGACCGCGGTCGCGATCAACGGCACCGTAAAGGCGAGAATGGCGGGGAACCAATGCTGCATTCGCGAATACTTATAGTCGGGCCGCGCTTGGCTGCAAACCGAGCCGCTTGAGCTGCCGTTCGATCACGGCCTCCTCGCGATAGAGCCGCAGAGCGCGCGCCCGCCCCGCCTCGCCCCAGGCGCGGCGCAAGGCGCCATCGGCGACGAGGCGGTTGAGGGCCGCGGCGAGCGCCGCCGGATCGCGCACCGGCACCAGCGCGCCGGTTTCGCCGGCGACGATTTCCTCGCGCGTGCCGCGGATGTTCGTGCCGATCACGGGCACGCCGCACATCATCGCCTCGATGATCGAGCGCGGCATGCCTTCGCGGTGCGAGGGCAGGGTGAAAATATCGGCGGCGCGCAAGAGGTCGGGCACGTCGGCGCGGTAGCCGAGAAAGCGGATGCGCAGGCGCAGTAGCGGATCGGTCTTTGCCGCGTCGATCGCGGCGTCGATCGAGGCGGCATGGTCGCTGGCCAAGCGCTCGCCCACAATCCAGAGCTCCGCATCGACATTCCGCATGGCTTCGATCAGCTCGGGATAGCCTTTTTCGGCGACGAGGCGGCCGATCATGAGGATGACGACGCGCTCCAGACCCGTGCCGATCGCGGCGCGAATCTGCCGGCGGCCGCTATCCTCGATCGCGGGCGCGAAGCGCGCGGCATCGACGCCGTTGCCGATCGCTTCGATGACGGGGCCGCGCGCCAGGCGCAGCCGGCGCGCCGTGGCGGCGTCTTCCTCGGCTTGGGTGAACAACACGTCGGTGACCCGGCCGCCGAGCCATTCGAGAACCACGAACCCCGCGCGCTTCCACCACGCCATATGCTCGTGAAAATAGAAGCCGTGCGCGGTGTAAACGATCCTGGGCACCCGCGCGCGCCACGCCGCCGCGCGGCCGACCAGCGCCGCCACCGGCGTGTGGACATGGACGATGTCGAAGCGCTCGCGCCGGAACAAGTCACGCAGCGCGCGGTAGCTCGACCGGTGCTTGAGCAAATTGTAGGAACGGTCGATGGCGACGGTTTCGACGCGGAAGCCTTCGGCGCGAACCTTGTCGAGCAGCGGGCCGTCGCTGGCGATGCCGACGACCTCGTGGCCGGCGGCGCGCATGGCGCGCATCAACGGCAGCAGGAAATGATAGAGCGTGAAATCGACCGCGCAGAGCTGGGCGATTTTCATCCGGCGCTTCCGGCGCGCGAATTCCGGACGCGCGCACGATAGAGGCCCGCCAGCGTCAACGCGGCGAGCACGATGAAGACGGCTTGCCAGCGCGCCGCCCAGATCGAAAAATTCGCCAGACCCGAGGCGAAGAAGGCGCCGGTGAGGCCGATGCCGGCCCACGCCGCCGCCGCGCCGAGTGCGGCGTGGCGCAACAGCAGGCCGAGCCAGGCGGCGAGCGCCGCCAGCGCCGCGGCGAGGCCGACCGCGCCGCTCTCCGCCAGCAATTGCAGCGGCCAATTGTGCGAATGCAGCGGAACATGCTCGAAGCCGATGCCGGGAATCCTGTCATTGGCGCCGGGCGCGCGATTGAGCGCGCTCAAGCCCCAGCCGAACACCGGCCGTTCGATGGCCCTATCGATCGTGAAGGACCAGATGACTTGGCGGTGCGCGTCGATGACGCGGGCCGGCACCGCCAATGTGTGCTCGCCCTGATAAGGCAGCGGCGGCAGCCGGCTCGACGCCCAGATCGCGCCGGCCAGCGCGAGCAGGCCAAGCGCGCCGATCGCAACGCCGCGCCACGGCCGGCCGAGGCGAAGCAACAACCATGCTAGACCGGCCAGCGCAAGAAGACCGGCATAGCCGCCGAGCGCGGAGCGATTGTGCGTTTCGATGACGATGGCGACGCCCATCGGCAGCGCCACCAGGGCAAGCCCGCGCCAAGCGCCGCCGAACTTGATCGCCGCCCAAATCAGCAGCGGCGCGAGGCACGGCTGCACGGCGCCATAGGCCTTGAGCGCCGCGCGAACTCGCTCCGGCTCGATCGCGCGGCCGAAGCGAAAGCCCATGATGCCTGGCCAAATGAGGAGCGCCACGACGGCGACGGCGCCGCCGAGCGCGGCGATCGCGACAAGCGTCCGCAACGCCAGATCGAGCGGCGCATCTTCGGGCTGCGCGCCGAGCGCGGCGGCGAGGCCGAACAGCAGAGCCAGCAGCCCGGCGCTCTGCGCCAGGACGGCGAACGAATGCCCCGGCGCGATCGATAGCGCCGCGCTGGCGAGCCACGCCGCGACGAGGATGACGATCGTGGCGCCGGCCGGTTGCATCGCCTGCGCGCGCCATGCCGAAGCGTCGCGCGGCCAGACGGTGATCGCCAGCACAAGCGCGGCCATGGCGGGGACCGCGAGCGAAACCGCGGCGCGGCCGATAACGAGCATCGGGATCACGGCGCCGGCCAGAATCGCCAGCAGCGCGGCGAGCCGGCCGCGCCAAGCTGGCGGCGCCAAAACGAATGTCGCGGCAGCGGCGCCGATCGGCGTCATGCGCTTTGCGCGTGCGCGCAGGACGTCATGGGGCGCGCAACGGCACGACGGCGCAGCTAATGCGCATGACGCAGCGCGGCGAGCGGCACGGTAAACGGCACCTGCCGGCCGAGCATGCTGAGCAGGATGACGACGCGCTCGCGGTCGGCGACGTTTTGAAACCAGCCGATCTGGTTGCGCAGCGGCCCATCGGTCACTGTCACTTCTTCGCCCGGATTGAAGGGCGGGCGCTCAGCGACCGGGATCGCGCCATCGCCGCCGGCGCTGGCCTGGATATCTTCGACGACGCCTTGTGGAACAGCCGCGGGCAGCTCGCCATCGCAGATGAGATTGCGTACGCCGACAGTCGAGCGGATGGCGCGCCATGGCGTGCACGGACGGATCCATCCGAACGAAAAGATAGCCGGGAAACAGCGGCGCCAGGACGACGTTGATCTTGCGCGCATGGCGCCGGCGGCGCCGATAGCGCGGCAGATAGACGTCGTAACCTTGGCGGACCAGATGCTCGACGGCGCGGGATTCGGCGCGGGGATGGGTTTCCGCGACGTACCAGCGCTTCACGCCGCGTTCTCCCGTCGGCTCGGCGGTGTGCGTGCGATGCGCAGCATGCCGGGCGTTACAATTCGTTCCGCCGGCATGGCGAGCACAACGTCATCGAAGGCGCGCTGCGGCTGCGCGAGTTCGGTGATGATGACGCCATCGACCGCGCCGGCATCCGCAAGACTGCTGACCGCGGGCAGGCCGGCGGCGCGCGGTTTGTGGGCGGCATCGGCGGCAACGACGACGAGATCGATGCGAAACTCGGAATTGCACAGCGCCGCGATCTCGGTCAGGTCGCTGCGGCCGAACAGGGCGACCCGCTGCCAGCCCCGGCGCCGGCATTCGGCCAGCGCGCCGTCGTATTCGGCGCGGGCGTGGCGAAAAAAGGAAAAGGACGAGGTCAAAAACTCGGCGGACAGCCGCGACTTTTCGGCGAAGCCCTTGGGCGTCAGATAGTAGAGATAGCGGTTGGGCGGAATCTGCCTGACCTTGATCCAGCCCTTGTGCACGCAGCGCTTTAAATAGGCGTTGGCCAGGCCGAGCGCGATGCCGAGCCCGCCGGAAATGTTGCGCTGGGTGATTTGGGCATTCTGATTGACGGCGTCGAGCACGCCGAGGGTGATTTCGGTGTGCTGCCGCTCCGCCGTCTGATCGATCAGGCCCTTGTTCACGCCGTTGCTCAAACCATCACCCCGCGCCGCCCAGACCAGACTGGCGGCAATCGATGTACAAACTGTTCACATGATGAACGATAGACCATTCACGGCGTGAACGTCAATTTGGTTGATTGACAGCGGCAAAGCGCGCGGTTTAGACCGCACCGCCCGCGTTCACCATATTCAAGGCATTGCGCATGTCGTCGCCGCGTCGGATCGCTGTTCTCGGCCTGGGCTATGTCGGCCTGCCGCTCGCCATCGGTTTGGCCCGGCACTATCCGCTGACCGGCTACGACCTCGACGCGGCGCGGGTCGAGCAGCTCAAGCGCGGCCACGACCGCACCCGCGAAGTCGGCGAAGCCGCGTTGCGCGGCACAACGGCACGGCTTTCCGCCGACGAGGCGGCATTGAAGGGCGCCGATTTCTACATCATCACGGTGCCGACGCCCGTCGACGCGCGAAACACGCCCGATCTCGGTGCCGTCGAGGGCGCGTGCCGCGCCATCGGGCGCCATATGGCGCGCGGCGCCACGGTCGTGCTCGAAAGCACGGTCTATCCCGGCGTCACCGAAGAGGTGTGCGGCCTGTTGCTGGCCCGCACTTCTGGCCTCAAGGCGGGCAGCGATTTTTTTCTCGGCTATTCGCCCGAGCGCATGAATCCCGGCGACACGGCGCACGGCCTCGAGCGCATCACCAAGGTCGTTGCCGGCGAAACGCCCGCCGTCGCCGCCATGCTCGCGGAAATTTACGGCAAGGTCGCGAACGGCAATGTTTTCGTGGCGCGCGATATCCGCACCGCCGAGGCGGCCAAGGTGATCGAAAATGCGCAGCGCGACATCAACATCGCCTTCATCAACGAAGTCACCCAGATTTTCGGCAAAATGGGTATTTCGATCTACGACGTGCTCGACGCGGCGCGCACCAAGTGGAATTTTCTCAATTTCGTGCCCGGCCTGGTCGGCGGGCATTGCATCGGCGTCGATCCCTACTATCTCGCGCACAAGGCGCAAACGATCGGCCACGATCCCAAGGTGATCCTGTCCGGCCGCGAAATCAACGACGGCATGGGCGCCTATATCGCGGACCGCATTCATGCCGCGATGGGCGGCGTGGGGCGGGTCTTGGTGCTCGGACTCACGTTCAAGGAAAACATTCCCGACCTGCGCAATTCCAAGGTCATCGACATCGTCCGGCGCATGGCGAGCCACGGCCACAGCGTGACGGTCCACGATGCCTTCGCCGATGCCGCCGAGGCCCGCGCCCACTATGACGTGGATCTGGCGCCCGATCTCCGCGCGCTGGCCGGATTCGATGCCGTGATCGGCGCCGTCGCGCACGCGCCCTATGTCGCCTTCGCCGCCGCCGATTTCGCGCGCCTCGCGAGGCGCGGCGGGCTGGTTGCCGACGTCAAAGGCCTGTGGCGCGCGCAGCAGATGCCGGACGGTATCCGGCGCTGGATGCTGTAAGCGTGCCGTCCCGTCAAAAATAGGCGATGAGCCGGCCGCAGGCGGCGGTTGCGAGCCAGCACACGAGCGACAGCGCCGCCTGCGCGCGGCCGAGCGCCGGACCTTCGGTGTCCCAATGTTCCAGCCGTTTGCGCCACAGCAAGTTGAACGCCGCCGCATTGACGATGCCGACGGCGATGAGCGCCGCCTTGATGCGCAGAACCGGATTGCCCCACAGCGGCCGCGCATCCGCGGCGAACAGCGCGGTGCCGCTGACGACCATCAGGACAAATCCGGCGATGGCCAGCGGCTTCAAGACGGCATTCGCGGCTTGCGCGGGCACCGCGCGCCCGAACCGCAACAGCCGCAGATCGAGCGCGACCATCGAGCCGACCAGCAAGATCAAGCCCAGAATGTGCAGGAGATTGGCGATCGGGTAGAGCACGACGGAATCGCGCATCAAGTTGCCGAGGGCCGAGCCCTCCAGCGCCGCCGCCCAGGCCGGTCCGCTGCTGTGCTCCACTAGCGCAGCTCGTAAACGGCGCCTTCGAAAGTGATGCGTTCGGCGCGCAGCTCATTGGGCGTGACGCGCGAGGGATAGCCCTCGACGCCGACGACCTTGCCGACCGTCAGTTTTTCCCGCGGCAGATTGCGGTTCTGCATGCGAAATGGCGGCGCCAAAGTGATCGTCCAGTTTTTTCCCTGATACGCGACGACGATCTCGCCATGCGGATTCTCATACTTCACTTCGAGAATCGCCGACTGGAATTTGAGGACGTTGTTGGAGTCGTAGCTGCCCCATCCGTGATGCGCCGCCACGGGCGCCGCCGCGATGCAGGCCGCTAGAATCGTTCCGGTTCGAAACATGGTGCCGCTCCTTCAGGTTTTGAAATCGACGACGACGGGAACGTGATCCGAGGCCTGCTGCCAATCGCGCGCATCCTTGAGCACGGCCGCGCCTTTCAAGGCGGGGACCAGATCGGGCGTGACCCAGACATGATCGAGGCGCCGGCCGCGATCGGCGGCGCGCCAATCGCGCGCGCGGTAGCTCCACCACGAATACAGCTTTTCCGCCGGCGGCACAAAATGGCGGACGGCGTCGACGAATCGATGCGCGCGCTGCAGCTGGCCGAGAAGATCGACCTCGATCGGCGTGTGGCTCACCACATCAAGGAGCTGCTTGTGCGACCACACATCGGTTTCGAGCGGCGCCACGTTGAGATCGCCGACCAAAATGCGCTTTTTGGCTTTGCCGCGGCCCTTCCACCAATTGATCTGTTCCTTGAGGAACTGCAGCTTGTGCGCGAATTTTTCGTTCTCGTCGGGATCGGGCACGTCGCCGCCGGCCGGGATGTAGAGGTTGTGCAATTCGATGCCGCCGGGCAATCCGACATGGACATGGCGGCAATCTTCCTTGCCGCACCAGTGAATGTGTCCGGGCTTGGCGATGGGCAGGCGCGAGAGGATGGCGACGCCGTGATACCCCTTCATGCCGACAAAGGCCTGATGCGCAAAGCCGAGCTTGGCGAGCGCCTCGCGCGGGAACAACTCGTCGGGCACTTTGGTTTCCTGCAGGCACAGCACATCGGGCGACCAGTCGCGCGCGAGCCGCGCCACGAGATCGATCCGCAGCCGAACCGAATTTATGTTCCAGGTGATGAGGCGCATGTCGAGCCGAAGCAGCACCGCCTCATAGCCCCCGGCCCGCGACGACACAAGGCGCCAAAATGAGAGGCGCGCGGCGATGGGGTCGCCGCGCGCCAATGAAGCGCCGTTGACGGGCCTGCTTCACGGGAGGGGGAGACCGATCGCAGGCCGCCTCGGACGGAGAGGGCCGAAGCCGCTTCTGCCGATCCATATGGTAAAGCGCCGGACCGGCTTCAACGGGCGTCACACAAGTGTGAGACGCGCGAAAATGCCACGAAATTCAATGGGTCAGGACGATAGGTGGGCGCGGTTCCGGGCCCGCGAGCGCGCCCGGCACGCATCGCCGAAGGCGCCGAAGAGGGCGCGGCTCAATCGGTTTTCGGTGCATTGCCATTCCGCGTGCCATTGCACGCCGAGCGCGAAGTTGCGCGCGGTCTTGACCGTGACGGCTTCGATCAAGCCATCGGGCGCGGTCGCTTCGACCTGCAAAGCCGGCGCCAAACGATCGATGCCTTGGGCATGCAGCGAGTTGACCATGATCTCGGCGGCGCCGCCGGCGAATTCGGCCAGCATGCCGCCGGCGCGCAGCGCCACCGGATGCACCGGCGCGTAGCGCTCATCCCATGGCTTCGATTTATCCGAACGATGATCGCGCTTGCCCGACACTTCCCACAGCCGCTGATGCAGCGTTCCGCCCAGGGCGACATTGAGTTCCTGGATGCCGCGGCAGATGGCGAGCAGCGGCACGCCATCGCGCACCGCCATGCGGATCAGCGGCAAGGTCGTGCCGTCGCGCTGCGGATCGTGCAGCGTGCCTTCGACGCTGGGCGTTCCGTCGTAATGATGCGGCTCGACATTGGAGGGGCTGCCGGTCAGCAACAAGCCATCGATCCGGGCGAGCAAAGCGTGCAGCTCGGCGTCGCTGACAACGGTGCCGCCGAGCGCGGGAATTTGCACCGGAATGGCGCCGGCGCCTTCCGACACCGCGCGCAGATAGCGCTCGCCGGTCCAATGGCCCGGAAAAACGTCATAAACGCGCCGGCAAGCGGTGACGCCGACAAGGGCGAACGGCATGGCGCCATCGGCGCGCGACGGTTGCGGTATCTCGTTCAAGCTGGCCGATCCTTGCTGAACCATTGATTGGTATTACGTTGCGACCGCCATTATATGTGCCAAATGCTAGAATTTGTTAACGTCCTTGTCGCCTGGAAACTCGCCATCGTGTTCGGCTGGCTCGCCGCGTTGTTCCTGGCCGAGCGGCTGCTGCCCGCGGTTTCATCGGGCCATGGTTGGTTCGGCGATCCGCCGCGCATCGGGCGCAACATCGCGATTTGGGCGGTCACGGCCGCGCTCTCCTTCTTGATCGTTTTGCCGTTTTCGGCCTGGGTCGCGGGCCAGCCGCTGTGGTCGCGGCCGGCTTGGCTGGCGGGCTGGGGCGGGCTTGCCTTCGACCTCATCCTGCTCGATTGCTGGATCTATTGGTGGCACCGGGCCAATCACAAGGTGCCGCTGCTGTGGCGCTTCCACCAAGTCCATCACCGCGACCGCTTCCTCGACGTTACTTCGCAGATGCGGTTTCATATCGGCGAAGTGGCCCTGTCCGCCATCGTCCGGGCGGTTGTGCTGTTGGCCTTTGCCGTGCCGTTTTCGTCGGTGATCGTGTTCGAAATCGCCTTGCAGGCGGTGACGATTTTTCACCACTCCAATTTGCGCGTGGCGCCGTGGCTCGAGCGGCCGCTTTCGTGGTTCATCACGACGCCCTCGATCCACTGGGTGCATCATCACCGAGTTCAGCGCGACACCGATTCCAACTATTCGACGATTTTCAGTTGGTGGGACCGGCTGTTCGGTTCGCGCAGCCCAACCTTGCGGGCGGCCAATATGCCGATCGGTGTCGAAGGTCAGACGGACGCCGATGTAATTTCACTTTTTGTTCTGCCATTCCGCCTTAAAGGGGCCTGACCCCACATTTAAGGGGCCTGGCCCCTCAGAGGGCGTTCCAGGTTTGGCCGGACTTCGGCCCCGCGTTTGCCGTACTGGCTGGCAAATTCGCGCGAGCCGAGAATTGCGCGCCGGTTGAGTTTCTTGCCCCATTCGGCAATGTTGGCCGAATATTTCAAGCTTTCCGCCATGTCGGTGCGCCAGGCGGCTTGCGCGTCCTGCAGTTTCGCGCCGAATGGGCCGACGAGCCAGCCGATATCCAAATAGTTCGGCGGCTCTGCCGCTCCAGCCGTGAAGCGGTAGCTGCTCCAGCGCCAAGTGGCCGGGTCCTTCGCCAGCCCAGACAAAACGGGGCTGAAAATTATGTAGCGCATCAGCGCGACGATATAGCGATCCGGTTCAACCAGAATGGCCTTGTAGCGCCCGCTAAAGACGCGGCCCTGCCGACCGTGGCGCCGGTTAAAGGCCTCCGTGTAGCGCCCGCCCAGAAACTGCATTCCTTGCGACAGGGTTGCGCGCTCGGTGCGGATGACGAGGTGAAATTCTTTCGCCAATAGGCAATAGCCGAGGCAGCGCCAATCGTTTGCGGCGGCGGTTTCGGCGAGAATTTGGAGAAATTGCTCGGCATCGGCTGGCGACTGGAACAGCAGCTGTTCGTCGGCGCGCCGATTGGCGATGTAGTAGACAGCGCCAGGCCGTTCGATGCGTTGCGGCCGAGGCATGGGCGCTCCAGCTAAGGGGTCAGGCCCCTTAATATAAGGGGCCTGACCCCTTGCGTGAAGGGCTCAATCGCATTTGGCGACATAGCCGAACAAGGAGGGGTCGAGCGGCGTCCCGACCTGGGTATTTTCGAAGGTCACTTGCGTGGCCTTGCCCTGATGATCGATCACCGTCCAGCCCGTCAGCTGGAACGGATTGATCTGGAATATCAGGTTGATCGAGCCCTTATCGGTCGCTTTCGTTTCGACGATGCGGACCGAGAGCCAGCGGTTCTGCCGCTTGACTTCGCTGACCGAAAGGTCGCCGGAAAGCTGGATCGATTCCTGGATCAGAATGCCGGCCGGCGTCGAACGCAGCGGCAAATATTGCGGCTCCTTGACCTTGCAGTCTTCGACGATGAGCCATTGCGGCGTGGCAAAAATCCGCAGCTTGACCGGCGGGCGATATTCGACGCGCAGCCGGCCGGGGCGGGATATGTAGATCGTGCCCTTGGCCACCGCGCCGTTGGGCGCGATCTGCGTGAAATCGGTGCGCATGGTGCGGATCGAGTTGATGTAGGCCTCGACGCGGATCACGTCCTGCTTCTCGCTCTCGGTGAGTGCGTGGGCGGGCGAAGCGGCGAGGCAGACAACGACGATAGCCTCGGCAATTTGACGGGTTCCATGCAGAACGCGGGTGCGCGCGGCGTTGTCGCGGGCCGGATAGCCGGCGCGCGTGTTTCTAGGCCCGCCTACGGCGGGCACCTCAGCATGAGGAATATTTTTTGTGCCAGATAAATATTGCCTCATCCTGAGGCGCGGCGCGCAGCGCCGCCTCGAAGGACGCACGGAGCGAATGCAAGGAGGGAAGAACGCGAAAAACGGATGGATGGTCCGAGTCATAGCAATCCTGTTCTGATTTTTGCTAAGGCAGAGCCGCAAGCAACGGATTATCACCGGCCGAGAATTTCGCGCTTGCCGGCGTGATTGGCGGGGCTGACGATGCCTTCCTCTTCCATGCGTTCGACCAGCCGCGCGGCGCGGTTGTAGCCGATCTGCAGGCGGCGCTGGATGAAGCTGGTCGAGGCCTTGCCGTCGCGCAGCACGATTTCGATCGCTTGGCGATAAAGCCCATCGTCCTCGCCGCCTTCCTCGCCGCCCGGCAGGCCGAAGGCGCCGTCTTCTTCCTCGTCCGCCGTGATTTGCTCGACATAGGAAGGCTGGCCCTGCGCTTTCAAGTGCGCGACCACTTTGGCAACTTCGGTTTCCGACACATAGGGCCCGTGGACGCGCGTGATGCGCCCGCCGCCGGCCATGAACAGCATGTCGCCCTGGCCGAGCAATTGCTCGGCACCCTGCTCGCCGAGGATGGTGCGGCTGTCGATCTTCGACGTGACCTGGAACGAGACGCGTGTCGGGAAATTGGCCTTGATCGTGCCGGTGATGACGTCGACCGAGGGCCGCTGCGTCGCCATGATGAGATGAATGCCGGCGGCGCGCGCCATCTGCGCCAGGCGCTGCACCGCGGCTTCGATGTCCTTGCCGGCGACCATCATCAGATCGGCCATTTCATCGACGATGACGACGATGAGCGGCAGGCTTTCGAGCTGAACCGGCTTTTCTTCGAACACGGCTTCGCCGTTTTCGGCGACGCCGGTCTGCACCCGCTCGGTGACCGGCTTGCCGCTGGCCAGCAATTCCTCGACGCGTTGGTTGAAGCCATCGACGTTGCGCACGCTGAGCTTCGACATGGCGAGGTAACGCCGTTCCATTTCGCGCACCGCCCAGCGCAGCGCCACGATCGCCTTCTTGGGATCGGTGACGACGGGCGCCAGGAGCTGCGGAATGCCATCGTAGATCGATAGTTCCAGCATCTTCGGATCGACCATGATGAACTTGCAGCGATCGGGCGGCAGCCGGTAGAGCAGCGACAGGATCATCGTGTTGATGCCCACCGACTTGCCCGAGCCGGTGGTGCCGGCGATGAGCAGATGCGGCATGCGCGCGAGATCGGCGATCACCGGCGCGCCGCTGATATCCTTGCCGAGCACGAGCGGCAGCGCCGCCGGCGCCGCTTCGTATTGCTGCGAGGCGACAAGCTCGCGCAGATAGACGATCTCGCGGTGGCTGTTGGGCAGCTCGATGCCGATCACGTTGCGGCCCGGGATCACGGCGACGCGCGCCGCGACCGCGCTCATCGAGCGCGCGATGTCGTCGGCGAGATTGATGACGCGCGACGATTTGATGCCGGGCGCGGGCTCGAGTTCATACAGCGTCACCACCGGGCCCGGGCGCACTTTCATGATCTTGCCCTTGATGCCGAAATCGTCGAGCACGGTTTCGAGGTAGCGCGCGTTCTCGGCGAGCGCGGCCTCGTCGGTCTGCATCGCGGCCTGGCGCGGCGGCTTCTGCAGCAGATCGGCCGGCGGCAGCTCGAAACTTTCCGGATCGAGCAACAATTTGCGTTGCCGGCGCTCCTCCTCGAGCTTGCCCGCGGCCGGCCGCCGCGCCGGCGGCGCCACGATCGGCACCGGATGGCGCAGCGCCTTCTTGCGCATCAGCGCCGAGCTTGGCTGGACCGGCGCCGGCGCTTCGGCCTCCGGCTCCGCCTCGGACGAAACGATCGGATCGCGCTCGATCATCGGCGACGCCAGACTGGGCGTACGACGGAAATCACGATCCGGCGCCGGCGCCGCCGACGGGCTGCGGCGCAGCGCGGCATAGGACTGCGCGATGAAGCGCCAAACGGCGGCAGCGGCATAGGCCAAGGCGTGCACCAGCGCGGCGGCGGCCCACCAGCAGGCGCCGATGAAACGGAGCCAGCCTTGGCGCGCGATGCCGAGCGCGAGGCTCAGCGCGGCGGCGGCGAGCAGGGCGGCGCACAGCGCCAAGACCCATTCCGGCGTGTCGAATCCGGCGCGGCCGAGCGCTTCGATCGTGGCGCCGAACATGGCGCGGCCGGCGATGCCGCCGGCGCTGCTTTCGACCGGCCATTTGGTCGCCGGCAGCGCCGCTGCCAGCGTCAAGCAGGCGAGCAGCGCGAAGGGCGGGAGCGCCAAGAGCCGCCAGGGCGAGTCGCGCGGCTCGGGCAGGGCCATGAGGCGCGCGCTCCAAACGCCAAGCACGAGCGCGGTTGCCAACGCGCCGAAACCGAGCCATTGCCACAGCAGGTCGCTGACATAGGCGCCGGGCCGGCCGACGAGATTGCGCGGCAAGGCGCTGGTCGCGTGATTCCATGACGGATCGGCGCGATGATAGCTGAGCAAAGCCACCGCGAGGACAATGCACAAGATGACGATGGCAAAGCCGACGATCTGGCGCACGCGGCGCCGGCCAAGCTCGCTCCATTCGCGCGGCAAAAGCCGGAAGCCCTCGCTCGCCTTGGCCCGCCGCCGTGTTCCGGCACCGCTCACTGCCGCCCGCCCGCTCATGCCCACCTATCCCCATTATTCCGGCAATTCCCAGTCCCTCAGCCGCTGATACGGGGAGACCGGGGCAAAACAATGACGCTAGTATAGCATTTGTTCTGACCACCTACAGTATATAGGGGCCAAGGTTCGGGCCCTACACAAGAATACGACGGCCGCCGCTTAGGAATGGTTAACAACAATCATCATGCCCGCGTCATTCCACCAGCCATCCAAAGCGGACCAGCGCGCCCGCCTGAAGAACTTGATTGCCGCCAAATCGGTGTTGACCGGCGGCAATTTCAAGCTCGCATCGGGCGGACAGAGCGCGGTGTTTTTCGACATGAAAATGACGCTGCTCGATCCGGAAGGCTTGAATTTGGTGGCCGATCTCATGGTCGATTTGATCGCCGATGAAGCCTGCGACGCGATCGGCGGTTTGGTGCTGGGTGCCTGCCCCATCGTCGACGCCGTGATCGTGAAGGCCTTCCCCACGCGCCGCATCGCCGGATTCTATGTTCGCAAAGAGCCCAAGGAACGCGGCACGAACAAACTGATCGAAGGCCCGCTCGCGCGCGGCGCGCGCTGTATCATGGTCGAGGACGTGACCACGCTCGGCAATTCGGTTCTGAAGGCGGTGGCGGAAGCGCGGCAGGCGGGCTGCACGGTACAAACCGTGGTAACTTGCGTCGATCGCCAGCAAGGCGCCCAAGCGCTGCTGGCCGCCGAAGGCATCGCCCTGCGGTCGCTGTTCACGATGGACGAGTTTCTGGCGTGACCGGCCGGCGCCGGCGGACAATCGAGCAGGCGGAATTACTATTTGGCCAACGCACTGGCCTGATATAGAATTTTAACCTGCTTCACGCATGAATCCGCGTTCACTTGACGTTTACTATCGAAGCCTAGGATTCTCCTGGCTCTATTGCTGGATTACGATGCAATACATTGCCCCCAAGGGTCTGGCGGGGTGCCGGTGTCTGATCGCTCGAAGACCGTTTTGAGGTTCGATATGCGCCGATTGCCCGAACCCCTCCTGTCCGGATTTCGCATCCGGCGGTCCTGCCTGGCGGCGAGCAGCGCCCTGGCACTTGTTTTCCTGTCCGGCTGCGGCGATTACAATCCATTCGCCCGCGAAACCTCGATGGCGGAAAATCGGCTCTTGGCGCCCAGCACGATGTCGCCGGTGATCGCGGTCGCCAGTGACGTCGAAGGCGCGCCCGCGGACTGGCGCATCGGGCAAAAAGTCGCGCAGTCCTTGCTGGCGCGCGATGTCTTGGCGAGCACGGCGCCGCCGGGCCGCTCGACCTATGTGCTGCGTGGCGCGCTGCGGCGCGTTGACGATGGCGGCATCAGCACGCGCTACGACGTGAGCTGGGAATTGTACGATCCCGCGGGCTTGAGCGTTGGGCGCGTGACGCACATGGCGTTGATGGAACGCAATAGCCGATCGGGCCGCGCCGATTTCGCCGACTCGCTGGCCGAAGTCGCGGCGATCAAGGTGGCGCAGCTGGTCAACAATTACACGGCCCGGAACAACGCCGGCTTGCTTGCGCGCAACGCGGCGGGGCAATCCGCCGCGTCCAAGGCGCCGGACGGCCGGTCGCCGCTGCGCGCCTCGGATAGTGCCGACGACGACCTGATCGAGCCCGGCAAGCCGCTGTCGCGCCCGCCGCTATTGGCGCCGCCGATCGCGCCGGCATCACCCCCGCCGCGCCGGGAGCAGGCCGAACGCGCCGAGCCGGCCAAGCGGCCGGCACCGCGCGCCGACGTAGCGCCGCCGCCGGTACGCCTCGCCGAAAACAAGCCGGCGACGACGCCCGGCAATGGCCAGCAGTGGCTGCAAGTCGGCTCGCACAAGGACGAAGCGACCGGTTTGGCGAATTGGGAAAAGCTGCGCGGCCAGAGCGGCGGCATCCTCGGCACGGCGCAACACCGGATCGTGCGGGCCGATCTCGGCCCCAAGGGCATCTATTACCGTTTGCAGGTCGGCCCCTTCGCCTCGGCGGGCGAAGCGATGCAACTGTGCCAGCAATTGAAAGCCCGCAGTTTCGATTGCTTCCTGGCGCCCACGACCGGCGTCGCCGTCGTGCCCAAGATCGAGCCTCCGCCGGCGGAGAAGCCAGGCACCGTCGAGAAGCCGAGCACGGTCGTCGAAGACCAGCCGCCGCCGAAAGCGCCGCATGCCAAGTCGCCGGACGCGAGCAAGCCCACGGGACGGGCCGACGTGCTCGGCCCGCCGAGCGGCTCCAATGCCGGCGCCAAACCTCCAACCAAGGACGCTCCGGCCAGCACGGCGCCCGGCCTGCCCGGCGTTTTGGATTAGCCCTGGCGATCGCGGCCGAACGACCCGATTTTCGCGGCAGCCGGCATGAAGGGGGCGATGTTCTTCGCCGTACTGACCTCGGGTTTCGTGCTCAGCCAATTTTTCCGCACCGCGGGCGGCGTGACGGCGCCGATCCTCCGGCAGGAAATGAGTCTCAGCCCGACGATGCTGGGGCTGGTCACCGGCATATTCTTCTTCGCCATCGCCTTGATGCAGCTTCCGGTCGGCGCCTTGCTCGATCGCCATGGCCCGCGCCGCGTGATGAGCAGCCTCATGGCGCTGGCGGCGGCCGGCGCCTGGATTTTCGCCGCCGCCGATACCGCGCCGTTGCTGATCCTGGGCCAGCTTGTGATGGGCGTGGGCTGCGCCGCCTCGTTCGTGGGCGGGCTCGCCGTGATTGCGCGCTGGTATCCGCCCGGCCGCTTCAGCGTTTTGGGGTCGCTGATGACGGCGGTATCCGGCCTGGGCACCGCGGCGTCGGGCACGCCCTTCGCCGCGCTGACCGAAAGCGCCGGCTGGCGCGTGTCCTATGCCGCGATGGGCGGCGTCACGCTCGCGGTCGGCCTGCTGCTTGGGCTCTGCGTGCGCGATGCGCCGCCGGGCCATCCGTTTCATCGCCGCGAGCGGGAAAGCCTTGGCGCCGTGCTCCGTGGCATCGGCGCCGTGTTCGGCACGGCCGCGATCTGGGGCGCGATGATTCTCATTTTCACGATCTATGCCGCCAATGTGACCATACGCGGGCTATGGGGTGGACCCTATCTCGCGGACATTCACGGGCTGGACGCGATCGTGCGCGGCAACGTGCTGCTCGCGATGAGCCTGGCGGGGAGCGCCGGCGCGTTGCTCTTTGGCGTGTTCGAAGCGCGCGGCGCCTCGCGCCTGCGGGTGATCGCGGCCGGCACCGGCGCCTCGATCCTCGTATTGACCGGCCTGGCCCTGGCCGCGGCGCCGTCGGCGGAATTCGCCATTGTCCTCCTCGTCGCGCTCGGCGCGGCGACGCCGATTTCGATCTTCGTCATCGGTCACGCGCGGCTGCTGTTTCCCGAGCGCTACACCGGGCGCGCCATCGCGGTCTTGAACTTCGCCAATTTTCTCGGCGTCTTCGTCATGCAGGTTTGGACCGGCTGGCTGCTGGCGGCGTTTGCGCGCGACGGCGACCGGCTGCCCGAGGCCGCCTATCGTGCGATGTTCGCCGCCATTGCGGCCTCGCTGGCCGTCGCCGGTTTCGTTTTCTGGCGCTTCGGCGCGCGGGCGCGCTCGACGGCCGCATCGCCCATGCGCTAGCGTCGCGCTTTTCGAGGAGGAGCACGAATTCATGGCCTATTGGCTGGTGAAAGACGAGCCGAGCAGTTGGTCCTGGCAAATGCATGCCGAGGCCGGCACCGCGCCGTGGGACGGCGTGCGCAGCTACGCGGCGGCGAAAAACCTGCGCACGATGAAGAAGGGCGAGCGCGCCTTCTTCTACCATTCGGTGACCGAGAAGCGCATCGTCGGCGTTCTCGAAGTGGCCAAGGAATTCTACCCCGACCCGACCGACGACGAGGGCAAATGGGTGTGCGTCGATTTCAAGGCGCTCCACCCCGTGCCCAAGCCGGTGACGCTCGAAACGATCAAGGCCGCGCCCAAGCTCAAGAACCTGGCCCTGATCCGGCAATCGCGCCTGTCGGTGATGCCGGTGACGGCGGAAGAATGGGCGGTGTTGAGCAAGATGGCGGGCCTCACCAAATGAGCGGCGCCCCGACGCGCCAGCGCATCTGCGGGCTGGGCGAGCTTGACGCGACCGGCTGCTTCGAATTTCCGCTCGATGCGCATGACCGCGAAACCGGCTTCGTGCTGCGGCACGGCGGCGCGATCCGCGCCTATGTCAATTCCTGCGCCCATATCGGCGTGCCGCTCAACATGACCGGCAACAATTTTTTCGACGCGGCGCGCGAATTCCTGATCTGCGCGATGCATGGCGCGTGGTTCCGGCCCGGCGACGGCTTTTGCGTGGCCGGACCCTGCGCCGGCAAATCGCTGCGTGCGCTGCCGATTGCCGTCGATGGCGGCGAGATTTGGCTGCTCGATCCCGCGCGCCGGGGCGGGCCGTGACGGCGCGCCGCAAGCACGGCCTCGCCGCGCTGGCCTTCGCGCTGGCGCTCGGCTTGGCAGCGCCCGAGGCGGGCGCGGTTTGGGACCAGATACGCTGGGGCTACGCGCCCGAGCAGGTGATGAGCGCTGCCAAGGGGATCGCGCGGCGCAACGAGGATGTCGCGAACCGCCGCGTCGAGGTGACCGGCCAGCATCGGATGCTACTCCGCAGCCACATCGTCGCCGAGCGCAAGTTCGGCGATGCGACGCTCACCTCGCTGTTCTGGTTCGACGAGAACGGCCGGCTCATGCTGATCACCGAGGAGCCCGCCGACGGCGACTCGCCATCGAACGATCTGTGCACGACGCTCGCCGAGGAATTCGAAAAGCGCTATGGCGAGGCCGACCTGGTGACGGAAAAAGGCGAAACCAAGCACATCATCTGGCGCGACGAGAAAGCCAAACTGCGCATCCATTTCCGCGTCAGCGCGGACACCGAATGCTCGATCGAGTACCGTCAGCTGCGCGGCCCGCTCGACCGCTGAAGCACCGCCGCTAGAAGAACACGCATTTCGCGCAATCGCCGGCGCGCGGCGTCGGCGCGGGGCGGCGGCCGGGCGCGGCGTCGGAATTCGTCCCGCTCTCGTTCGTGCCGGGCTGGATCGGGCGCACGACCTCGCCTTCCGCCTGCCCGCGCTTTTTCTTGACGTGGCTCTGGCCGCCGGCTTGCAGCGGCACCAAGCTCTCGGCGTAGGACGGCGCCGCCGAAGCAACGGCAATCGCAAAAGCGGACGATACGACACACAGAAACGGGCGCAGGCGCATGGCAACCTCCAGCTCGGGCCGTGAAACCGCCGCTATGTCGCATAAGCCGGCGGCGCGCGCTGTGATCCGCTTCACAGTCCGGCACGGCCATTGGCGGCGTGACTCTTTGCCGCCTTTGCCGCAAATTCGGCGCTGCGCGATTGTTGGCGCAACGCGCTGGTACGCTCGATAAGAATTTCTTGGAGGATCGCATGGCGGACAACGTCTATCCGGTACCGGAGTCGTGGCAGGGCAAGGCCTGGATCGACGCGACCCAATATCAGGACCTGTACCGCCGCTCGCTTGACGACCCGAACGGCTTCTGGGCCGAGCAGGCCAAGCGCATCGACTGGATCAAGCCGCCCAGCAAGATCAAGGACACGTCGTATCACGGCAACGTCTCGATCAAGTGGTTCGAGGACGGCGAACTCAACGTCTCGGCCAACTGCCTTGACCGCCACTTGGCCAAGCGCGGCGCGCAAACCGCGATCCTGTGGGAAGGCGACGATCCCAAGGAAAGCCGCAAGGTCACCTACAAGGAACTGCACGAAATGACGTGCCGCCTCGCGAACGGGCTCAAGTCGCTCGGCATCAAGAAAGGCGATCGCGTCACCATCTACATGCCGATGGTGCCCGAAGCGGCGGCGGCGATGCTGGCCTGCGCGCGCATCGGCGCGATTCATTCGGTCGTGTTCGGCGGCTTTTCGCCGGAGTCGATCGTCGGCCGCATCCAGGATTGCGATTCGAACATCGTCATCACCGCGGACGAAGGTTTGCGCGGCGGCCGCAAGGTTCCGCTCAAGGCCAATGTCGACGCCGCCTTGGTTAAATGCCCCACAATCAAGCATTGCATCGTGTTGAAACGCACCGGCGGCAAGATCGATTGGCAAGCCGGGCGCGATGTGTGGTGGGACGAACTGCTCGCCAAGCAATCCGCCGATTGCCCGCCCGAGCGCTTGAACGCCGAAGACCCGCTGTTCATTCTCTACACCTCGGGCTCGACCGGAAAACCCAAGGGCGTGCTGCACACCAGCGGCGGCTATCTCGTTTACGCATCGCTGACGCACCAGCTCGTGTTCGACTACCGCGACGGCGAAATCTTTTGGTGCACGGCCGATGTCGGCTGGGTGACGGGCCACTCCTATATCGTGTACGGCCCGCTTTCGAACGGCGCGATCTCGCTGATGTTCGAGGGCGTGCCGAATTATCCGACGGCGTCGCGTTTCTGGGAGGTCGTCGACAAGCACAAGGTCAATATCTTCTACACCGCGCCGACCGCGATCCGCGCCTTGATGCGCGAAGGCGAGGCGATGGTGACGCGCACCAGCCGGACATCGTTGCGCCTGTTGGGCTCGGTCGGCGAGCCGATCAATCCCGAGGCGTGGGAATGGTATCACCGCGTCGTCGGCGACCGGCGCTGCCCGATCGTCGACACTTGGTGGCAGACCGAGACCGGCGGCATCTTGATTTCGCCAATGCCCGGCGCGACCGCGCTCAAGCCGGGCTCGGCGACCAAGCCGCTGTTCGGCATCAAGCCGCTCATCGTCGATGGCGATGGCAAGCCACAAGACGGCGCCTGCACCGGCAATCTCTGCATCGCCGATAGCTGGCCCGGCCAGATGCGGACCGTGTTCCGCGATCACGAGCGCTTCGTGCAGACTTATTTCTCGACCTACAAGGGACTCTACTTCACCGGCGACGGCTGCCGGCGCGACGCCGACGGTTATTATTGGATCACCGGCCGCGTCGATGACGTGATCAATGTCTCGGGCCATCGCTTGGGCACGGCCGAGGTCGAGAGCGCGCTGGTCGGCAACGTCAAGGTCGCCGAGGCCGCGGTCGTCGGCTATCCGCACGACATCAAGGGGCAGGGCATCTACGCCTATGTCACGCTCAAAACCGGCATCGCCGCGAGCGAGGAATTGCGCAAGGAACTGGTGCAGTGGGTGCGGAAAGAGATCGGGCCGATCGCGCAGCCCGATGTCATCCAATGGGCGCCCGGCCTGCCCAAGACGCGCTCGGGCAAGATCATGCGCCGCATCCTGCGCAAGATCGCGGAAAACGACACCGGCAATCTCGGCGATACATCGACCCTGGCCGATCCGGCCGTGGTCGACGACCTGGTGAAGAATCGCGCGGTCAAATAGCCCATCTGGCGCCGGGCGCGGCCGGCATGCTATAGGCCCGCGCCAGAGGTGCGCAATGAAACATGTTCTATCGTTTGCGATCGGCGCGGTTGCGCTGCTGCTGGCCGGCGTTGCGGCGGCGCAAGGCGCGAAGCCATCCTATTTCTTCATGGGGCTGACCTGGGGCATCGAGGCCGCCGAAGCCAAGGCGCGGCTGGAAAAGGCGGGGTTCCGCGTCACCCGCGAAGCCGATGGCCAACAGGAAGAATTTACGGTGACGGGTCTGCACGCCGCCATTAAAGGCGTCGATCGCGGCAAGCGCCTCCTGGCCGCCGGCCGTTTTGCCGGCCAGCCGATCAGCATCGCGCTGTCCTTCGGCAAAACCGACCAGCTCCAGCACGTCGTCGTCACTTCGCAATATTGGGACGGCACGATCCCGGGCGCCAAATCGCTGATCGATCTCACGACGCGGTTTGTGATGCTGTACGAGGAAGAATACGGCCCCGCCCGCAAGCGCAAGGAAGACGGTTGGATCGACACGGCTTCGTGGCCGAAAGCGGCCGATGGCAGCGCCTTGGCGCTCTATGTGCGCGGCGTCGAGGGCTTCATGTTCAGCCCGAGCTACAAGACCGCGCTACGCGTCGATTTTGTCAGCGGCAAGCTCGTCGATTTCAAGATTCAAGCGGATGAGACCGATGGCGTCGTACGCTATCCAAGAGCGCGCACGCTGACCAAGAAAGAACTCTACGAAGAACACTCGAAAGACCCGTCCACGCGCGAGCCGCCACCGCCGCCGGGCGCGCCACGCAAGCCTTAGGAATGCAGGTCTTAAGATTTTTTTGCCATAACACATAAACAATCGTTAGCGACCTTTGTTGATCGCCGGGTCAACAACCGTATGCTATAGGCACGCCAGCAATTCGAAAATTGCGGTGCCGTTTCCGTGCTCGCTGCCATCGGTCGCAGGGCGAGCGATGCGCGGAACGAGGCGCCGCGAATCTAAGTCGGGGAGCCATCGGTCGGGAGCAGCTCGGCGGCGTTTACCGCTCGGCAATCTCTTTGGCCTCACAATCAATCCAACCCATCAAGGGGGACGGAAATGGCTGGAGAGAAAATGAAAACGGGACATCGATTGAGCACGGCAGTTGCGTTGGCAGTCAGCGCTTGCGCTCTTATGATCGGCGCGGGACAGGCCATGGCGCAATCGCAGAACGAGAGCTACAACTTGGCCGGCTTGCGCTGGGGCATGTCGGTCAGTGACGCAAAGACCGAACTTGCCAAGGCGGGTTACCAGGTTCTCGGCCAAAGCGCGGGCAAGAAGGCCGAATTCGCCGTCGACCGGCTGCACGCCGTCAATGCCAGCTACGATCGCGGCACGCGGCTTTCGGCGCGCGGGCAGATCGATGGCCACCCCGTTTCGGTCGAACTCGCGTTCGGCAAGAACAACAAGCTCAACCACATTTACATGCAGTCGCGCTACTGGGCCGGCACGCCCAAGGACGCGCAGGTCATTATCAAGATGACCGAGCAATTCATCGCCAACTTCGAGTCGAAGTTCGGGCCTTCGAACAAGCGCCGCGACGATGGCTGGACCGATTCCGCCGCCTGGCCGGCGGCCAAAGACGGCAGCCAGCTCGCCGTTCATGTTCGCGGCGTCAACGGCTTCATGTTCAGCCCGAGCTACAAGACGGCAATTCGCGTCGATTTCGCCAATCCCAGATTGACCGGCGGCAACGTCGTCGGCCTGCGCATGGACATGAACTCCAAAGGCTGGCTCGGCCCGTCGGTGTCGACAGTGTCGAGCGGCTACAAATCGGGACCGCCGACCCCCGGCGAAACCTATACCGGCAGCCGCAATGCGCTCTCAAGCACAGTCGATAAGCTGGACAGATAGCCGATCGCACCATCGGCTCGGCGAAAGGGCGGCCTTGCGGGCCGCCCTTTTCGTTTCCCGCGCCGCTCAGAAATCGGCGCAGCGGCCGTTGCGCTCCCAATCGCCGTAACGCGTCGGTTCGGGACCGGCGGGACCGCCGATCTCCCGGATTTTGCCGCCGGCAACCGCAACCGGCCGCGCCGGTTTTTCAAGGGCTTCGTCGGGCAGCGGCGGCGCTTCTGGAATGGGCTGGTTCATGGGCGCAGAATAGTTGCCAATGCCCCGGTCGAACAAGCGTACAAGCGCCATCCGGCGGCTTGACGTTCAGCCCTTCCGCCCCAATCTATCTTCGACCGTCCTTTCCGCGCCGAAGGAGCCACGATCCGTGACCAGCTATTTTCGCACCGCCCTGCTGCTCGGCGTTCTGACCGCGCTGTTCATCGGGATCGGCTATTTGATCGGCGGCCGGACCGGCATGATCGTCGCCTTCGGCATCGCCGTGGCGATGAACCTGTTCGCGTTCTGGAACGCCGACAAGATGGTCCTCTCGATGTACAACGCGCAGGAGGTGGATCAGCGCAGCGCGCCGGAATTCTACGATATCGTGCGCGATCTCGCCGCCCGCGCCAACCTGCCGATGCCGCGCGTTTACCTCATCGACGAAGCCCAGCCCAATGCCTTCGCCACCGGCCGCAGCCCGAGCCGCGCGGCGGTGGCGGCGACCACGGGCCTGCTCAACATGTGCTCGCGCGAAGAAATCTCCGGCGTCATGGCGCACGAGCTGGCGCATGTGAAAAATCGCGACATGCTGGTGATGACGATCACGGCGGTGATCGCCGGCGCCATCGGCATGCTCGCCTCGTTCGGCGGCCTGATGGGCTCGAATCGCGACGAGGAAGGGCGGCCGGCAAACCCGATCGTCGGCATCGTTCTGATGATCGTCGCCCCGATCGCGGCGATGCTCGTGCAGATGGCCATTTCGCGCAATCGCGAATACGAGGCGGACCGCATCGGCGCCGAGATCTGCGGCAATCCGCAATGGCTGGCCTCGGCGCTGGCGCGCCTGCACAACGCCTCGCAGCAGATCCACAACGGCCAGGCCGAGCAGCGGCCGGCCACGGCTCACCTGTTCATCGTCAATCCGCTGTTCGGCGGCTCGATCGACAAGCTGTTCTCGACCCACCCGAACATGGAGAACCGCATCGCGCGTCTGGAGTTGATGCGGCCGGGGACGGGTGTGGGCCGCGGACGCAGCCCGGCGCCGGCGCCCGCGCCCGTCCGCGCGGCACGCGGCAGCGTACCCTCGACCGGCGCGCGCCGCCGCCGCGGCCCCTGGGGTTAAGTGCCTTCGCCCGATTGCATTTACTGCGGCCCTCTGCCATTGGAATGCGGACGAGCGTGAGAGTAACAATCTTTGGCACGGCAGCGGACCCGCACCCGGACGCGCAAGGCGCCGCGCAGCAAACGCGCCAAGACTAAGCTCCAAACCGGAGCCGTCAGCCCATCCCGACGCGCCGCCCTGGATATTCTCGGCGCGGTGCTGCGCCGCAAGCAGGCGTTCGACGAGGCCTTCGACGAGCGCATCGGCGCCATGAAACTCGAGCAGCGCGACCGCGGCTTCGTGCACATGCTTGTCGCCACCGCGCTGCGCCGGCTCGGACAAATCGACGATGTCATCGCCGCGCTTATCGAACGCCCGCTGCCGAGCACGGCCACGATGGTGCAGGATATCCTCCGTCTCGGCGCCGCGCAGCTCTTGTTCCTCGAAACCCCGCCGCACGCCGCGGTCAACGAATCGGTCGAACTTACGGCGCGGCTTGAGCTGACGGGATTCAAGGGCCTCGTCAACGCCGTTCTCCGGCGGGTTGCAGAAAATGGGCCGGCGCGCGTCGCGGCGCATGACGCGGCGCGCATGAATACGCGAACCTGGCTGTGGGATTTGTGGGTGGCGGCTTATGGCGAGGAACGCGCCCGGCGCATTGCCGAAGCCCATCTAACCGAGGCGCCGCTCGACATCACCGTGCGCAAGGATGCCGCGGAATGGGCCGCCAAGCTCGAAGCCGAGCTCTTGCCCAGCGGCAGCCTGCGGCGCAAGGCGGGCGGCAACATCGCGGAATTGCCCGGCTTCGCCGCCGGCGCCTGGTGGGTGCAGGACGCGGCCGCGGCGCTGCCGGCGCGTTTGTTCGACAATGTCTCGGGCAAGACGATCTTCGATCTGTGCGCCGCGCCCGGCGGCAAGACGGCGCAGCTCGCGGCGCTCGGCGCCAAGGTCTTTGCCGTCGACAACTCGACGCCGCGCTTGCGCCGGCTCGAGGAAAATCTTGCCCGGCTTTGGCTCAGCGCCGAACTCGTCGCCGGCGATGCCTCGGTCTGGGCGCCGGATTTTCTCGCCGACGGCGTGCTGCTCGATGCGCCGTGCACGGCCACTGGAACGATCCGGCGGCATCCCGACATCGCGCATCTGAAATCCCCCGCCAACATGGCGGCGCTGATCGCGCTGCAAAACCGCTTGCTCGGCAATGCCTCGGAGCTGGTGAAGCAGGGCGGCCTGCTGATCTATTGCACGTGTTCGCTGCAGCGCGCCGAAAGCGAAGACCGCATCGCCGCCTTTCTCGCGGCGCGCCCGGATTATCGGCGCGCGCCGATTGCCGCCGACGAAATCGGCGTCCCGCGGAACGTCGTCACGGACGAAGGCGACGTGCGCACCACGCCGGCGGAAGGTTTCGACGGCTTTTACATCGCCCGGCTGCGCCGCATGGGGCATTAGCGGCGCGCTTGTCCACCGCGAACTTCGCGCGCCGCCGCCTCGCCGATTGCGCGCGAGTCTTCGACCTGATAGCTACGCCCCGATAGGCTACGCCACATATGCCGCGCCCGATCAAAATCGCGCCTTCCATTTTGTCAGCCGACTTCGCCCGGCTCGGCGAAGAGGTGCGCGCGGTGGCCGCGGCCGGCGCCGACTATATTCATATCGACGTGATGGATGGGCACTTCGTACCCAATCTCACGATCGGGCCCGGCGTGGTGAAGGCGCTGCGGCCGCATTGCGCGCTGCCCTTCGACGTCCACCTCATGATCTCGCCGGTCGACCCCTTCGTGCCCGATTTCGCCGCGGCTGGCGCCGATATCGTCACCGTGCATCCCGAGGCCGGGCCGCATTTGCACCGGACGATTCAGCTCATCAAGTCGCACGGCAAGCGCGCCGGAATCTCGCTCAATCCGGCGACGCCGGTCGAGGCCGTGGACCCGGTGCTGGGCGATATCGATCTTGTCTTGGTGATGAGCGTCAATCCGGGTTTCGGCGGCCAGACCTTCATTTCCTCGCAATTGGAGAAGATAAGGGCGCTGCGCCGCCGTATCGATGCGTCGGGGCGCAAGATCGAGATCGAGGTCGATGGCGGTATCAACATCGAAACCGCCAAGGCCGCGATCGCCGCCGGTGCCGATGTGCTGGTGGCGGGAACCGCAACCTTTGCCGGCGGCGCCGCAGCCTATGCCGGCAACATCGCCCGATTGCGCGGCGCGTAGCACCGTGCGCGGCGATGCCTTCGACCGACGAGGTCCGGCGTGAACGCTAAAGCTGCCTTGAAATCGCGTCGCTATCTGGAGGGCTTGGCCGACATCTTGCGCGCCGTGCCCCGGCCGGCCTTTGGCCTGACCGGCGCGAGCGCGCGGCAATTGCTGTTCGTGCCGCCCGACCCGTGGCCCGGCGATGCGGAGCGCGGCCGGGCACTGCTGGCCGCGGGCACGGTTACACCCGCCGAACAGGCGTGGCACCGGTTCGCCTGGCTCCGCGACCTGCGTGCCGCGGGCGGCGATGCGGCGCGCAAATTCGCGCAATCCGCCATCGCGACTTGGATCGCGCGCCATGGCCGCCGGCCGGCGCGCTCGCTCTGGGCCGCCGACCTGCTTGCCGATCGCCTCGTGCATTGGATCGGCCAATACGATTATTTCGGCAAGGCGGCGCCGGAGTCTTTTAAGGCGGCATTCTTCCTCAGCTTGGCGCGCCAGGCGCTCGAGCTGGCGCGCGCGGCGCCGCGCCAGACCGGCACCTGCGCGCGGCTGCGCACGGTCAAGGCATTGCTCGCCTATGGCGCGACGGTGCCCGGCGCCAAGGCGCGGTTCAGCCGCGGGCTCACCTTGCTCGACGGCGCGCTGGCGGCGATACCGGCGGACGGATTTATCGCCGAGCGCAACCCGTCGGAGCAGCTCGCGGCACTACGCGATCTCGTCGATGTCCGTGCGCTCCTGGTCGCCGCTCACTACGAGCCGCCGACAGCACTTGGCGCCGCCATCGGGCGCGCGGCGCCGGCCTTGGCCGCGCTGCGCCACGGCGACGGCGGGTTGGCGTTGTTCCATGGCGGCCGGGAAGACAGCGCGATCTACATCGATGTGGTCCTCGCTTTGGCCAATGGCCCGGCGGCGCCCGTGGCCAGCAGCGGCGGCTATGAGCGGATGGTGGCTGGCAGCACGCTCGTCGTCGTCGACGCGGGCAATCCGCCGCCGCCGGGCCTCGATCGTGCGGCCCATGCCGGAACGCTCGCCTTTGAAATGAGCGCCGGCGCCGCGCGCCTCATCGTCAATTGCGGTCACGATAAAGGCGCCGACGCGCGCTGGTCCGGCGCCGCACGGGTGACCGCCGCGCACTCGACGCTGATCGTCGCCGACCGCAATTCCTCGAAAGTCATCGCCGAGGGCGGGCTGGCGCGGATTCCCGGCACGGTCGCGCTCGATCGCCAGGAAGAGCAAGGCGCGATTTGGCTGACGGCCTGCCACGACGGTTATTTGAAGCGTTTCGGCTTCCTGCATCGCCGGCGCCTGTTCCTCGGGGCCGACGGCGCCGACTTGCGCGGCGAAGATTGCTTGGAGCCGGTGCCCGAACATCGCGTGCCGGCGAAGGCCTTGGGCGCCGGCTTCACGCTGCGCTTCCACATTCACCCCGACGTCACGGTCGGCGAGCCCGAGACCGACCGCGAAGGCAATCGGGTGGTGCCCTTCGCGTCGGCCGATAGCGGACCTTGGCAATTCGCGGCGGAAGGCGATCTCGCCCTCGCCGTCGAAGACAGCTTCTACCTTGGCCAAGCCGGACCGCCGCGCAAGTCGCGCCAGATCGTGCTGGGCGGGACGATCGCGAGCGAGGCGGGCAGCGTTGCGAAGTGGGCGATCCGGCGCATGGGCTGAGGATCAGGTTCCGGCCCAGCGATAGAGCAGATACGGCCAGGGCTCGATCCCGGGCGGCAGGGCGTAGTCCGGCGCCGGCAGGCTTTCGAGCGCCGGATGGAGGATGCCGCGATCCGCGACAACGATACCGCCCGTTGCCATGACAAGCGGCAGGACCTCGGCCAGCATGCGCGCCTGCCCCAGGTCGTGGGCGCGGTTGCGCGTGCCGATGTCGCAATGGGCGAGCGCGGCCCGCGCGCCGAGCGCCTGGGCCTTGGCCGGAACCGTTTTCCCGATCTCGCCGAGCACGAGGAATGCGGCCGCCGGCGCGTCTTCGGCGGGCGCGTGCAATTCGCGGTCGAAGCAATAAATGGCGCGCGCGGGAAGCAGAACACAGAGATGGCTGTAGGTTCGCGCCTTGCCGAGGCCGATCTCGAAGACCGGACCCTCGACGTCCGCGATCAGCGATGCCGCTCTTGCGAGAAAGGCGCGCTGCGCCAGCAGCCGCGCCAGGAAGCGCTCCAGCGCGCTGCCGGCGCCTGCCGTCACGCGTTCTTGGCCGTCAGCTTGCGGTTGGTGGCATCGAGGCGGCGCGCCAGCTCGCGCATGATTTCGACCGCCATCTGCGGAAATTCGGTGACCAGCCGGAAGAACAAATCCTTGGCGATCACCATGGCTTCGAGTTTGCTCGTCGCCTGAACCGAGGCGGTGCGCGGCACGTCGCAGAGAATTGCAATTTCGCCGACGATGTCGTTGCGCTTGAGCTTGGCGACGGTGATCGGGCCTTTCGGCGTATCGACCAGCACGTCGGCTTCGCCGACGATGATGACGTAGGCGCTGTCGCCCGGATCGCCCTGCTTGAACAGCGCCTCGCCGGCGTTGAAGGTCATGCGCTCGCTGGTGAACGCGAGCAGCTTCAGCTTCGAGGGCTCGATATTGGCGAACATCGGGATGTTGCGCAGCAGCTCGACTTCTTCATTCAGGCTCAAGGCGTGCCTCCTTTCGTGCCGTAGTCTACGCCCGCCGCAAGGGCTTGCGATACATAAAATAGCGCCCCGGCGCGATTTCCGCCGGCAGCGGCTCGGGCTGCCAGCCGCCCACCGGCAATTGCTGGTCGCTGGCGACAATGCCGCCCGCGGCCAGAGCTTCGTCGATGAGCGGCGCCAAGCGGGCGGCGAGGGCCGCATTGGCGGCGGCATCGTCGCTGCCGAGGTCGTAGTGGACGAAGGCGACGCGGCCGCGATGGCGCGCCGCCGCGGCCGGCAAGGTTTCGCCGATGTCGCCGAGCAGCAAGTGATCGGCATCGGGCACGCAATCATGGTGCGCCGCCACCCGGCGCTCGAAAACGAAAATTTCGCGCCCGGCGAATTTTTCGCGCAGATGATCGAAGGTGCGTCCGTTGCCGAGCCCGAGCTCGAACACGGGCCCGGCGGGCACGGCGCCGGACGCCGCGGCCCGGTCGATGCAGGCACGCTGCGCTTCCAAGCGGCGAATGAACGAATCGAGCCGGCTCATGCGCGGCGCCTCAGCTTGCTTTCAGGAGCTCGGCGAGCGCCGTGCCCGGCCGGTCGAGATCTGCGTATTGGCCGTGCTCGACGATGCGCCCGCCGCGCATCACGAAGATTTCGTCGAAATATTTGGTCAGCGACGGGCGCTGCAGGCCCCAGATCAGCCCGCGACCCTGCATCTCGCTTCTCATATTTTCCAGCACCTTGACTTGCGAAGCGCCGTCGAGCGCGCTCAGCGCCTCATAGAGCACGAGAACGTCCGGACGCTTGAGCAGGGCGCGCGCGAGCGCCAATTTCTGCCGCTGCGCCGCCGACAGCCGCGCGCCGCCGACGCCGACGTGAAATTCGAGCCCGGCCATCATCACGTCGTCGCGAAAGCCGAGCTCGCCGAGCACGTCGCCGACCATGCGATTCACCTTGCTCTGGGCCTGGGCTTGTCCGAAGGCGATTTTGCCGAACAGGATGTTGTCCATCAGCGTCGCGGCGCCGTTGTATTTGGCGCCGTCGAACAGCTCGATCGCGCCGTTGAGTTCGCTCGGCAGTTCGGCGGCGAAAAGTCGGCGCGCGGCCAGCACCTTCGACTTGATCGCCTCGGTCATCACGCCCAAGCGATGGCGCGCCGAAATAACGCGGAAGGGCAGCGAGAGCAGGCGCTCGCGGTCTTCCTCGCGATACTGGCTCGGCTGTTGATTGGCGGTGCGCGCCAGGATCGCCTGATATTCCGGCAGGTCGTCGGCGCCGATGAAGCTGTATTGCTCGAACAGCGCGTTGCCCGGCTCGAGGCCGGCAAAGAGTTCGACCATGGTCTCGGCCACTTGCCGTCCGCCGCCGAGCAGGTCTTCGGCCAAGCCGGATTTTTCCAGCACGGCGAGCACGTAGGGCGTGCGCGCCAGGCGATCGAGGCTGATCCGGTCGTCCCTGGGCGTGCCGAACAGAAGGTTCTCGGCCAGCGTGGCATTTTCGTTGTAGCGCGCGGCGTCGAAAGGCTCGACGAGCGCGTCCTGGCCCTCGGCGGCGAGCTTGGCGCGCAACGCCGTGCGCGCCTTCAAGATGGCGGCGGCGAGCGCCGGACGCGCCGCCGGATCGATGATGCCGCGCAGGCCGAAATGGTAGACGTCGTCGGCCATGTCGACGACGTCGAGCACCTCAAGGGCACGGCGTTCGAGCGCCGCCCGGTCCGCGGTGCCGGCGGCGGCATAATCGATCCAGTCGGCGCGCAGATCGTCGGGCAGATTCCCGGACACTTCGGCGTCGGCGACGAAAGCGCGGCGGTCGGCGGCGTCGCCCTCGGCGGCCGGCGCCAGCGGACGGTGCTTCAAGCCGTAGAACAGGTTGTCGCGCACCGTGGTGGTGAACAGGAACGGCGTGGTGCCGACATAGGCCATGCGCCGGCCGGTGACCGAATCCGGCATGGATTGCAGCCGCGCGCCATTGAGTAAAAGGCTGCCGCCGGTCGGCTCCAGCAGCCGCACCGCCATCAGCAGCAGCTCGTCCTTGCCGCTGCCGCTTGACCCGACGATGGCCGTGTGCCGATTGAGCTGCAGCGAGAAATTTGCGCCCTCGACCGCCTTGATGCGCCCATCCTCGCTATAGGCCAGGTTGGCACCGGCGAGAGTCGCGGCCAGGAGCGCGCCGGACACGGCATGGGCCGGATCGGGATCGGCGTCTTGCAGGGCCGGATCGACCATGCCCGGCGGCTCGAATTGCTCGACGACCTGCTCATACTTGATGCGCACGTCCTCGACCTGCTGATAGTAGTTGAGCAGCTCCTTCCACGGCGAGGACAAGTCCTTGTAGGCGGCGAGCACGGCGACCAGCGCGCCGAGCGTGAGCCCGTTCGGGTCGCCGGTTTGGATCGTGCGCAACACCAGGTAGCCGCCGATCGAATAGAAAAAAAACGGCGTGAGCTGCGCGAGGAAATTGTTGATGAACTTGATCGCGAACTTGCGGCGGAAGATTTCGTAGCGGATGTCGTAGATCTTGCCGAGCCGGTGCGAAACGTCGGCGCGCTCGTAGCGCGTGGCGTCGTTGCTGCGGATCTCGGTGATGCCCGTCACCGACTCGCCGATCTTGTCCGAGAGCTGGCGCACGGTGCGCACGCGCTCCTTGGCGAGGCGGTTGACCTTGCCCTGCAGCTTCGGAATCCACCAAATCTGCACCGGGTAGAGCGCGATGGCCGCGAGGCCGAGCCAGAAATCCTGGACGAAGATGAAGACGAGGTAGACCAGCAGCATGCCGCCCTGGAACGCCGGCGTCGAAAACGCCTCGCCGATGAAGCCGCCAACCGGCTCGGTTTCGGAGGTGAGCATGGGGATGATCTCGCCCTGCGAAACTTTTTTGAAATGCGGCAACGGAAACCGCAGCACCGCCGCGTAGAGCTGATAGCGCAGCCGGCGCAGCATCTGCTCGCCCAGCCGGCCGGCATAGACATTGAGGAAGTACTTCAAGCCGCCATGAATGCTGACGAAGACGAGAAAGGCGCCGGTCAGGACCATGAGGAAACTGACCTGATCGAGCGCGTCGCCGAGAATGCCGCGCGCCCAGCCGCTGCGCCCGCCAAGCGCTTCGTTGATGATGCGCTTCGGCAGTTCCAGCGTCATGTAAAGAATCGGCCACGACACCGCCGTCAAAGCGAGAATGAAGAGCTGCTGCTTGAGGCTAAATCGAATGATGAAGCCAAACAGGCTGCGTTCCATAACAATCCCTAGCTATTGCGGCTCAAGCAGCCTTGACACACATATTGTGGTTGGCCATCAGACCTGCATTCTTGGCAAGATTGATCGGCGCCGGCATTTCTGCCAGCATAGTCAAGCTTGCCCAGCCTGACGAGAGACTATCCCAACCAAGGCATCGGGCCAAAGCGAGTCGGGGGCCGTTGGGCGCATCCGTGCGCCGCCTTGGGAGACGAACGAATGATCGGCCGGGATAAAGGCGGCGCGGCAAGCGCCGGTGATTTTGCCAGATCGCGCAATCGAAGCACGCAGCTTCTCGATGAGAACGGCGAGCGGCTGTTCCGCCGCGGCGAACGGCGCACGCCGCGGGTTCTGATCTACAGCCACGACACCTTCGGCCTCGGCCATCTGCGCCGCTGCCGCGACGATCGCGCATGCCCTGGTCGAGCAGGACGAGGGCATGTCGGTCCTGATCCTGTCGGGCTCGCCGATCATCGGCAGCTTCGATTTCCGCAGCCGGGTGGATTTCGTGCGCGTGCCCGGCGTCATCAAGCTGCGCAACGGCGAATACACCTCGCTCAACCTCAGATCGACGCTCGAGCAGACGCTTGGCGATGCGCGCCTCGATCATCCGCCACACGGCCGAGATCTTCGAGCCCGATCTGTTCATCGTCGACAAGGAGCCGCTCGGCCTGCGCGGCGAAGTCGCGGAAACGCTTGAGCCTGCTGAAGCGCAGCGGCACGCCGCTGGTGCTGGGCCTGCGCGACGTGATGGACGAGCCGGAGCTGCTGGCGCCCGAGTGGGAGCGCAAGAACGTGGTGCCGGCGCTGTCGCGATCTCTACGACGACATCTGGATCTACGGCCTGCCGCAGATCTGCGAGCCGCTGAAGGGCATCGAGCTGCCCGAGTCGGTGCGGCGCAAGATGACCTATACCGGCTACCTCCAGCGCAGCCTGCCGACCAAGGTTCCGCCGATCCGCCGACCTCGAAGATTCGACGAAGAGCCGTTCCTGCTGGTGACGCCGGGCGGCGGCGGCGACGGCGAGGCGCTGGTCGATTGGGTGCTGCGCGCCTATGAGTTCGATCGCCGATCTGCCCTAGCCGGCGCATGCATCGTGCTCGGCCCGTTCATGCCGCCCGAACGCCAGGCCGAGTTCATGGCAGCGCGCCGAGCGCCTGACGCAACGTCGAGGCGATCACCTTCGCAGCGCACATGGAAAGCGCTGATGGCGCGCGCCGTCCGGCGTCGTCGCCATGGGCGGCTACAATACGTTCTGCGAGATCCTGTCCTTCGACAAGCGCGCGATCATCGTGCCGCGCACCGAGCCGCGGCTGGAGCAGTAATCCGCGCGGCGCGGGCGCAGCAGATGGGCCTGCTCAGCATGCTCGTCGACGACGGCAAGCGCGAGGCCAAGATCATGGCGACGGCGCTGCGCCAGCTGCCGCAGCAGCGCGTGCCGTCCTAGGTCGTGGTGCCCGGCCTGCTCGACGGCCTGGCCAATGTCGGCGCGCCTGGTGCGCAACACGCTGTGCCGAGACCGCGCAGCCGCTGGTCGCTGTCGCTCGCGTCGGCGCTGCGCTAGACGGCGCCGCCTTCGCGCCGCTGGCATGCCCTGGCCGGATGCGCGTCGCCTTCGTCCTCAAGGGCTATCCGCGCCTGTCCGAAACCTTCATCGCCCAGGAAATCCGCGCGCTGGAGCGGCGCGGCTTGGCGATCGAGATCGTGGTCGCTGCGCCGGCCGACCGACGGCAAGCGCCATCCGGTGCACGACGAGATCGTGGCGCCGGTCCGCTATCTGCCGGAATATCTGCACGACGAGCCGCTGCGCGTATGGCGGGCGTGGCGGCGCGCGCGGCGCCTGCCCGGCTATCGCGCGGCGCGGCGTGATTGGCTCGCCGATCTCGGCGCGACCGGACGCCCAACCGCATCCGCCGCTTCGGCCAGGCGCTGGTGCTGGCCGCGGAACTGCCGGCGGGCGTGCGCCATCTGCACGCGCATTTCCTGCATACGCCGGCCTCGGTCGCGCGCTACGCCGCCGTGATGCGCGGCCTCGCCTGGAGCGTTTCGGCGCATGCCAAGGATATCTGGACCACGCCCGATTGGGAGCTCGGCGAAAAGCTCGCCGACGCCGCCTGGGCCGTGACCTGCACGCGCGCCGGCGTGGAACAGCTGAGTGCCGTGGCGCCACGGCCGGACGCGGTCGCGCTGTGCTATCACGGCCTCGATCTCGCGCGCTTCCCGCCGCCGGCGGACGAACGGCCGCCGCGCGACGGCGCGACCGCGGCCGATCCGGTGCGTCATTCTGTCCGTCGGCCGCGCGGTGCCGAAAAAGGGCATCGACACGGTGCTGGCCGCGCTCGCCTTGCTGCCGCCGGAGCTGGCGTGGCGCTTCGATCATATCGGCGGCGGCGACGGCCTCGCCGCGCTCAAGAAGCGCGCCGCCGCGCTCGGACTGGCCGAGCGCATCGCATGGCGCGGCGGACAGGCGCAAGCCGCCGTGCTCGACGCCTACCGCCGCGCCGATCTGTTCGTGCTGGCGAGCCGGGTCGACGAATCCGGCGACCGCGACGGCCTGCCCAATGTGCTGATGGAGGCGCTGAGCCAGGGCCTCGCCTGCGTCACCACCGATGCCGGCGCGATCGGCGAGCTTGTCGAGCATGGCCGCAGCGGCCTGATCGTGCGGCCCGGCGACGCCGCGTCGTTGGCGGCCGCGATGAGCGCGCTGATCCGCGATCCGGCCCGCCGGCGCGCGTTGGGCGATGCCGGCTTGGCGCGCGTCGCCAAGGATTTCGCCCATGACCGCGTCATCGCCGGGCTCGCCGCCAAGTTCGGCCTGTTCGGCAAGCCTTAGCGCCATGCGCATCGCCTTTTACGCGCCGCTCAAGGCGCCCGATCATCCGGTGGTGTCGGGCGACCGGCAGATCGCGCGGCTGCTGCTGCGGGCGCTGCGCCTTGCCGGTCACGATGTGCGCATCGTCTCGCGCTGGCGCAGCTATCGCGCTACGGGCAACCCGGCGCGCCAAACACGGCAGCGCCGGCGCGGCGGCGCCATCGCGGCGCGCTTGTTGAGCCGGAGTTTCCGGCGCTGGAAGCCGCAGCTTTGGTTCACCTACCATCTCTATCACAAGGCGCCGGATTGGCTCGGCCCGCCCGTGTCCGCCGCGCTCGGCATTCCCTATGCGCTGGCCGAAGTTTCGTTCGCGCCCAAGCGCGCGACCGGGCCATGGGCCACGGGCCACGCGGCCGTGGCGGACGCGATCGGCGCCGCCGACACGATCTTTTTTCTCAACCCGATCGATCGGGAATGCGTCGTGCCGTTGCTGCGGCGCGGGGCGCGGGCGGCGGGGTTGCGGCCCTTTCTCGACAGCGCCGGCTTCCGCCGCGCCGCCGGCCGGCGCGAACGCCATCGCGCCAGCCTGGCGCGCGCGCACCGCATCGAAGCCGAAGAACCCTGGCTGCTCGCCGTCGGCATGATGCGGCCGGGCGACAAGCTCGCCTCCTACCGGCAACTGGCCGCGGCACTCACCCATCTCAAGACGAAGCGCTGGCGCCTGCTCATTGCCGGCGGCGGACCGGCGCAAGCCGAGGTGCGGCGCGCCTTCGCCGGCTTCAAGGGCCGCGTGCATTGGCTCGGCGCCTTGAGCGCGGCGCAATTGGCGCCGGTTTATGCCGCGTCGGATCTTCTGGTGTGGCCGGCCGTCAACGAGGCGATCGGCCTTGCCGTTCTCGAAGCGCAAGCCGCCGGGCTGCCCGCCGTGGTCGGCCGCGCCGGCGCGCTCGATGGCATCGTCGCCGACGGCAAGACCGGCGTTCTCGTGGCGCCCGGCGACACGCGCGCTTTCGCCGCCGCGATTGCCGGCCTGCTGGCCGATGCGGGCCGCCGCCGCGCCTTCGGCAAGGCCGCGCTGGCCAAGACACGGCGCTTGCACGATCTCGCCGCCGCGGCCAAAACTCTCGACCGGGAACTGCGCGCCGCGTTGCGGCGCTTCGCGCGGAGGCGCGTTCGGCGATGAGCGCCATTGTCTTCATCCGGCACGGGCCGACCGAATGGAATCAGCGCGGCTTGATCCAGGGCCAGAGCGATATTCCGCTTTCGCCCGGCGGCCGCGACGAAGTGCGCGGCTGGTCGGTGCCGGCCGATTTTGCCGCGTTCGATTGGTATGCGAGCCCGCTCGCCCGGGCCCGCGAAACCGCGGAGCTGCTGGGCGCCAAGGATTTGCGTCCCGAGCCGCGCCTGATGGAAGCGCATTGGGGCGAATGGGAGGGCTGGTCGCTGGAGCAGCTTCGCGCCAGCATCGGCGACGTGTTCAGCGCCATGGAGGCGCGCGGATTGGACCTCCTGCCGCCGGGCGGCGAATCGCCGCGCATGGTGCGGGCGCGGCTCGGCGCCTGGCTGGCCGAGATCGCCGCCTGGCAACGGCCGGCCGTCGCCGTGTGCCATGCCGGCGTGCTGCGCGCCGCCTATTCGCTGGCAACAGGCTGGGAGTTTCGCGACAAGCCGCCGCTCGCCCGGGTCCACGGCGTCGCCCATCGCTACGAACTCACGCCCGGCGGCGCGCTCGCGGTGCAAGAACTCAATATTCCGCTCGCGCAGGGGCGCGCCGCGCCGGGCGGCGGCGCGTCATGAGCGATCGGCGCCGCCTATTCATTTGGGTCCAGCATTTGCTCGGCATCGGCCACCTGATGCGCGCCGCGCACATCGCGCGCCACATGGCCGGCGCGGGCTGGACTGTCACTCTGGCGAGCGGCGGCGCGCCGGTGGCGCTGGCCGATCTTGGCGGCGTGCGGTTTTGCCAATTGCCGCCGGTGAAAAGCGCCGATGCCGGTTTCTTGACCTTGGTCGATAGCGCCGGCCGGGCGCTGGACGATGAATTTCACGCCGCCCGCGCCCGGCAATTGCTGGCGGAATTTCGCGCCGCCGATCCCGATATTCTGCTCACCGAGCATTTTCCCTTCGGCCGGTCGCAACTGCGCCTCGAACTCGACGCGCTGTTGGCCGCCGCCCAGCGCCGCGCGCCGCGCCCGGCGATCGTCGCTTCGGTGCGCGACATTTTGGTGCGGCGCAAGCCGGCGCGCGAAGCCGAAACCGCCGCCCTGGTCGCGCGCCTGTTCGATGCCGTTCTCGTGCATGGCGACCGCGCGCTGGCGGCGCTCGACGCCAGCTTCGGCCCGGCCGGCGCGATCGCGGACAAGCTGATCTACACCGGCTATATCGGCGCCGTTCGGACCGTGCCGGAGCCGCCCGGCGACGACGGCAAGGACGAGATCGTGGTTTCGGCCGGCGGCGGCGCTGTCGGCGATGCGTTGATCGCCGCCACTTTCGGCGCCGCCGCGACGCTGCGGCCGGCGCGGCGCTGGCGCGTCTTGATCGGCGCCAATGCCGGCGCTTCGGCCGTGCAACGCCTGATCGCCGAGGCGCCCGCCGGCGTCATCGTCGAGCGGGCGCGGCCGGATTTTCGCGGCTTGCTGCGCCGCGCCGCGCTTTCGGTGTCGCAAGCCGGCTACAACACGGTTGTCGATGTGCTCGCCGCCAAAGTGCCCGCCGTGTTCGTGCCGTTCGCGGCGGGCCGCGAAACCGAGCAGAGCCTGCGCGCGGCACGTCTGGCCGAACGCGGCTTGGCGCGCGTCGTCGACGAAACGGCGCTCACGCCGGCAACATTGGCCGAAGCGGCGGCGGCGAGCATCGCGGCGCCGCGCCAAAATGCCGCGATCGCGCTCGACGGCGAGGCCGCGACCGCCGCCGCGCTCGACCGGCTATTCGAACGCAACAAGCAGCGGCGCGCGTCATGAACGAGGGCGAAGCCTGGGCGCGGCTCGATGCCGAACTCGATGCCTGGTCCGGCGCGGGACGAAAAGCCACGCTGTGGTGGCGCGACGACGATGCCGGCGCGCTCACCCCGGCCTTGAACGGCCTGTTCGCCCTGGCGGACCGCCATCGCCTGCCCTTGATCCTCGCCACCGTGCCGGCCTGGGCAACGAAGGACATGGCCGCGGCGGCGCTGGCGCATGAAACCGTCGATGTCGTTCAGCACGGCTATGCCCACGCCAATCACGCGCCCTTGGGCGAGCGCAAGGCCGAGCTTGGCGCGGAGCGGCCAAGCGCCATCGTCGTCGCCGAGCTGGCCGAAGGCTGGCAGCGGCTCGAAACCTTGTTCGGGGACCGGTTCTTTCCGGCGCTGGTGCCGCCCTGGAACCGCATGGCGCCCAGCTTGCCGCCCTTCATCGCGGAATTGCGCTATAAGGGCGTGTCGCAATTCGGACCGCGCGGCCGGCGCGAGCCGGTGCGCGGCCTAACCCAGAGCAACACCCACGTGGACATTGTGCATTGGAAATCGACGCCGCCGCGATTTGCCGGAGCGGCCAAGCTGATCGACGAGTTCGTGCTCCATCTGGCGGCGCGGCGGCGCGGCGAGGCCGACGCCGCGGAGCCGACCGGATTGCTGACCCATCATGCCGCGCATGACGCGGCGTGCTGGACGTTTCTCGAAGCCTTGCTGACCCGGCTGGCGCGCCATCGGGCGATCGAGTGGCACGGTGCCGCCGCCGTGTTTGGCGCGGCCGCGGCGCCGGGACTCCGGCCATGAGCCGACACCGCTACGACTGGCGCGCGCTGCGCGGCGACTATGCCCGCGCCGCCATCGGCTTCGGCATTTCCGGCGCCGCGCTGTGGGTTTCCGAATTCGGCGGCTTCACCGGCTGGCTGTTCGGCATTTCGGCGGCCATTTTCGGTGCTTTCGGCATTCGGACGCTTCTCAGAAGCGTGACGAATTATGAATTGACCGAGGACCGCCTGACGCGGTCTTATGCGCTGGGATTCGGGCGGGTTCAGCGTGCCCTGGAGTTGCAGAGCTTGAGGAGGCTCTCGCTCCGGTTCTTTCCCGCCAAGCGCGACCGTTCGGAAGGCTGGATGGAAGCGACCTTGGCGGGCAACGGGGCACGCATGAAATTCGATTCGACCCTGGGCGGTTTCGAAGCGGTCATCCGCGCGGCGGCGGCGCAAGCCAAGGCGCGCAAGCTTGATCTCAACGACGCAACCCGGAGCAATCTCGCGGCGCTCGGCATCGTGATCGAGCAGGCGGGATCGCAAGGCGGGGCACAATCGGCCAATTCGGCGAATTCGGCCGAAGGGTAATTTGTTGAGTCAAGCTTGCCGCCGTGGATGAACAGCAATTGAAGCCATGACCGACCTCCTCACCGTCCGCGATCTCAAGATCGATTTCCGCGTTCATGGCGGCGTGGTGCGCGCCGTGCGCGGCGTGTCGTTCCGCGTGCCGGTGGGCGGCAGCGTGGCGCTGGTCGGCGAATCGGGGTCAGGCAAAACGGTGGTATCCCAGGCGATCATGGGCTTGCTGCCCGAAATCGCCGATGTCGGCGGCGAGATCGTGTTCGCCGATCCGGCGAAGGACGGCGCGGTTACCGACATCGTCAAGCTGGCGCGCGACAGCCGCGAGATGCGCGCCATCCGCGGCGGCCGCATTTCGATCATCTTCCAGGAACCGATGACGTCGCTTTCGCCGCTGCACACCGTGGGCGACCAGATCGGCGAAGCGTTGCGCCTGCATCGCAGGGCGAGCGCCAAGGAAGCGGCCGAGCTTGTCGAGGCCATGCTGCGTCTTGTCGGCTTCCCCGATCCCAAGCGCGGGCTCAGCACTTATCCGTTCGAGCTTTCGGGCGGGCTGCGCCAACGCGCGATGATCGCGATGGCGCTGGTCTGCCGCCCGGCGCTGCTGATCGCCGACGAGCCGACCACGGCGCTCGACGTGACGATCCAGGCGCAGATCTTGAAGCTCATCAAGGATCTTCAGGCGGAGCTCGGCATGGCGGTTCTGCTCATCACCCACGATCTCGGCGTCGTCGCCAACATGGCCAAGGAAGTCGTCGTCATGTATCAAGGCGAGGTCATGGAATCGGGCGCGATCGAGGACATCTACAAAAATCCCGAGCACGCCTATCTCAAGGCGCTGATGCGCGCCGTGCCGCGCTTCAACATGGCGCCGGGCGAGCGCCTGGTGCCGCTGCGCGAGATCACGGTCGAAACCAGCCATCTGATGGCGCCGCGGCGGGAGGCGGTTGCCGCCGGCGGCACCATGGACGCGCGGCCGCTGCTCGACGTGCGAAAAATTTCGAAAACCTTCCATATCCGGAAATCGGGCTGGTTCGGCGGCGTCAACGCCGCGATTCACGCGGTGCGCGACGTGAGCTTCGCGATCAAGCGCGGCGAGTGCGTGGGCCTGGTCGGCGAATCGGGCTGCGGCAAGACGACGCTCAGCAAGATATTGATGCGCGCGATGCCGCCGGATCGAGGCAGCATCGAATATAACGACGGCGGCAAAACCACCGACGTGCTGGCGCTGAAAGGGCACGACCTCATCGCGTTCCGGCGCCGCATGCAATTCATCTTCCAGGATCCCTTCGGCTCGCTCAATCCGCGCATGACGGTGTTCGATCTCATCGGCGAGCCGCTCAAGATTCACGATATCGGCGACGCCCGGCACCGCTCCGAAATGGTGCAGGAATTGCTGCGCCTGGTCGGCCTCGATCCGCGTTTCCTCAATCGCTATCCGCACTCGTTCTCGGGCGGCCAGCGCCAGCGCCTCGGCATCGCGCGCGCCTTGGCGCTCAAGCCCGAAATCCTGTTGTGCGACGAGCCGGTTTCGGCGCTCGACGTTTCGGTGCAAGCGCAGGTCTTGAATCTGCTCAAGGATCTGCAGGCCAAGCTCGGCCTCACCTATCTCTTCGTGTCGCACAATCTCGCCGTCGTCGATTACATGGCGGACCGCATCGCGGTGATGTGCGCGGGCCGGCTTGTCGAGGTGGCGCCGCGCGCGCTGTTGTTCAAGGCGCCGCAGCATCCCTACACCAAGGCGCTGCTCGCTGCCGTGCCCGAACCCGATCCCGGCCGCCGGCTCGATCTCACCGCGCTGATGGAAGGCAAGGCGTCGCAGCCCGCGGCGTGGCCCGAGCCCTTCACCTGCGACGCCGCCGGCGACGATGCGCTGCAGGATATCGGCGGCGGCCATTTCGTGCGCGCCCGCCGCCAAGCCGCGCTGGGAGCGCTCGCCGCATGATGCGCCGGCGCGACGCCCTGGTTTCGCTCGGCGCGCTGATGGCGGCGGCCGGCAGCCCGCGCCTCGGCTGGGCGCAGGATGCGCGGCCGCGCGCGCCCAAGCTGATCGAGCCGCCGTTCCTGCTGAAAAAGGTCGAGGCCAAGGAATTGCCGCCGATCGCCGAGCGCGCGCCGGCCGCACCCGCGATCATCAAGCTCGGCGCCGGCAAGGAGCCGGGCCGCTACGGCGGCGATATGCGCATCCTGATGACGCGCGAGCGCGACGCGCGCTTCATGGTGGTTTACGGCTATGCGCGCCTCGTCGCCTATGACGAGACTCTCAAATTCATGCCCGATCTTTGCGAGCGCTTCACGGCCGAAGAGGGCCGCGTCTTCACGTTCCATCTGCGCCGCGGCCACCGCTGGAGCAACGGCGACGCCTTCAACAGCGCCGATTTCCGCTACTACTGGAACGACATGCTGAATAACGACGTGCTGGTAAGGCGCATCGGCTTTCCGCAGGATTTGCTGGTCGACGGCGAGGAACCGAAGGTCGAATTCCCCAACGCGACGACGGTGCGCTATTCCTGGTCGAAGCCCAATCCGCGTTTCCTGCCCGCGCTCGCCGCCGCCTCGCCGCTCTATCTCTACCGCGCGTCGCGCTATCTGCGGCGCTATCACATCAAATACGCGACCAAGGAGCGGCTCGAGGAAATCAAGAGGCAATACGGCAGCGACCCCGAATCCTGGGCGCGCGAGCATGTGCGGCGCGACCGGATGTACCGCAACACCGACCCGCGCCAGCCAACGCTCGATCCCTGGAAAATCGAAACGCCGCCGCCCTCGCAGCGAATCGAATTCCACCGCAATCCGTTTTTTCACCGGGTCGACGAGGCGGGGCACCAGCTGCCCTATGTCGATCGCGTGATCATGGTGATGGCCGACAGCAAGATCATCGCGCCGAAATCCGGCGCCGGCGAGACCGACCTGCAGGCGCGCAACCTGCGCTTCGACGACTACACCTTCCTCAAGCGCGCATCGGAGCGGAGCAAGAATTTCACGGTGCGGTTGTGGAAGACGGCAGCGGGCGCCCAGATGGCGCTCTATCCCAACCTCAATTTCGCCGGCGACGCGATGCGCGCCCTGCTGCGCGACGCTGCGCTTCCGCCGCGCGCTTTCGCTCGGCATCGACCGGCGCGAGATCAACGAGATCATGTATCTCGGCCTGGCGCAGCCCGGCGCCAACACCGTTTTGCCCGGCGGCCCGCTCTACAAGCCCGAGCTGCGCAACGCCTGGTCGCAACACGATATCGCGCAAGCCAACAAACTACTCGACGAGATCGGCCTGGCGCGCCGCAACGGCGAGGACTTCCGCCGGATGAAGGACGGCGGCGAGCTCGATCTCATCGTCGAATATCCCTCGGAAGGCTCCGAATACAGCGATTCGATCCGCCTGATCGCCGACAATCTGGCCAAGATCGGGATCAACTTGTTCTCGAAAGCGACGCGGCGCGAGCTGCTGCGCCGGCGCGTGATGGCGGGAAGTTGCATGATATCATACTGGGGCGGCGTCGATTACGCCCTGGTGCGGCCCGAAAGCTCGCCGCGCGAGTTCGTGCCGAGCCAGGAAGACCAGCCGCAATGGCCGAAATGGGGCAAGTGGGTCCAGTACCAGGGACAGAAGAGGCCCGAGGGCGACAAGCCCGATGCCAGCGTCGAGGAACCGGACGACGCCGCCGCGCGCGAGCTGATCGACCTCGGCAAATCCTGGCTCCGCGCCACCGGCGAAAGCGAGCGGCGGGCGATCTGGGAGCGCATACTCGCGATCTGGGCCGAGCAAGTTTACACCATCGGCATCGTCGGCGGCCTGCTGCAGCCCGTCGTCGTCAGCTCGCGGCTGCGCAATGTGCCGCAGGAAGGCGTCTATGCCTTCGAGCCCGGCGCCCATTTCGGCATCTACCGTCCGGACACGTTCTGGTTCGCCGACGCGCCGGCGCGCGGCAACGCGGGCTGACGCGATGCTGCGCTATCTCGCCCACCGCCTGCTGGTGATGATCCCGACCCTGCTCGCGATCAGCTTCATCATTTTCGTCGTGATCAAGCTGCCGCCGGGCGATTTCCTTTCGACCCTGATCGAGGAAAAGCTCGCCTCGGGCGAGGCCACCGACCTCAAGGAGGTCGAGCGGCTGCGCCGGGAGTACGGCCTCGACCAACCGTTCATCGTGCAATATGCGCGCTGGCTGTTCGGCCTCGTCCAGGGCGATCTCGGCTATTCCTTCGAGCACGAGCTGCCGGTGAACCAGATCGTCGGCGATCGCGTGCTGATGTCGTTCCTGGTCTCGTTCTCGACCGTGGCTTTCACCTGGATGGTGGCCTTCCCGATCGGCGTCTATTCGGCCACGCACCAATATAGCTGGGGCGATCACGGGCTGACCTTCCTGGGCTTTCTCGGCCTGGCGACGCCCAATTTCCTGCTCGCCCTCGTGCTCGTCTATTTCGCCAATGTCTGGTTCGGCATCGAGATCGGCGGGCTGATGGACGACAAATACATCGGCCAGCCGCTGAGCTGGGGCAAGATCGTCTCGGTGCTCGAACACCTTTGGATTCCCGTGATCGTGATCGGCACGTCGGGCACGGCGGGCATGATCCGCCGCCTGCGCGCCAATCTGCTCGACGAGCTGCAGAAGCAATACGTCGTCACCGGCCGCGCCAAGGGCCTGCCGCCGTTCCGCCTGCTGGTGAAATATCCGCTGCGCATGTCGCTCAATCCCTTCATCTCGGATATCGGCGAGCTGCTGCCGCACATTATTTCCGGCGCCGTCATCGTCTCGGTCGTGCTCAACCTGCCGACCACGGGCAAGATGCTGTACGAGGCGCTGCTCTCGCTCGATATGTTCCTGGCCGGCTCGTTCCTCATGGTGCTCTCGCTCTTGACCGTGCTCGGCATGCTGCTGTCGGATCTGGCGCTGGCCTGGCTCGATCCGCGCATCCGGCTGGCAGGCAAGGCGCAGCAATGAGCGCGCCCGCCAACGACGCCGGCGCCGGCGCCAGTAAGCCCGCGCATTTCGTATCGACGGCGCCGTTCGATCCCTATTCGGTCGAAAAGCTCTCGCCCGAACAGGAGCGCTACTATCTCGCCGGGCAATGGAAGCTGATGTGGTGGAAGCTCAAGCGCCACCGCATCGCGGTGCTCTCGGGCGTCATTCTCATCGTGCTTTATTCGGTCGCCTTCCTGGTCGAAGTGCTGGCGCCCTACGACGACAACACGCGCCACTCCGAATACATCTACGCGCCGCCCCAGCGCGTGCGCCTGTTCCACGAGGGCAGGTTCGAGGGGCCCTATGTCTACGGGCTCAAATACCAGCTCAACCGCGAAACCCTGCGCCGCGAATACGACATCGACCGCGCCAAGGTTCACCGCATCCGCTTCTTCTGCAAGGGCGAGAAATACAATTTCTGGGGCCTGTTCAACGGCGACATCCATTTCATGTGCCCGGCGAAGGACGGCACGCTGTTTTTTCTCGGCACCGACCGCATGGGGCGCGACATGCTTTCGCGCCTGCTCGCCGGATCGCGCATTTCGCTCACCATCGGCTTTGTCGGCGTCGCGATCAGCTTCCTGCTCGGCATTATCCTGGGCGGGCTGGCCGGCTATTACGGCGGCTGGATCGATTGGCTCGTGCAGCGCACGACGGAAATCCTGCGCTCGATCCCGCATTTGCCGCTGTGGATGGCGCTGGCCGCGGCGCTGCCCGTGACCTGGAGCCCGCTGCTGATCTATTTCGGCATCACCATCATTCTCGGCCTGATCGAATGGACCGGCCTGGCGCGCTCGGTGCGCTCCAAATTGCTCAGCTTGCGCGAGGAGGATTTCGCCACCGCCGCGCGCCTGATGGGCGCCTCGCCGCCGCGCATCATCGGCCGCCACTTGCTGCCGAGCTTCGCCAGCCATTTGATCGCCTCGGCAACGCTCGCCGTGCCCAGCATGATCCTGGGCGAAACCGCGCTCTCCTTCCTCGGCTTGGGCTTGCGGCCGCCGGTCACGAGCTGGGGCGTGCTGCTGTCCGAGGCGCAGAACATCAACGTCGTGGCGCTCTACCCCTGGCTCATGCTGCCGGTGCTGCCGGTGATCCTGACGGTGCTGACGTTCAATTTCCTCGGCGACGGATTGCGCGACGCGGCCGATCCCTACAAGTAGCGGAGCGGAACCCGCATGCCGTTCCGGTTCCTGCGCGGGCTACAAGACCGCCTGATCTTCGCGCCGCAAAAAATCGACGAGAACGCCGCGCGCGCCGTGCTGCGCGCCGGCATCCGCGAAATCGAAATCCGCGCCGCCGACGGCACGACGCTGCATGGCTGGCTGGCGCGCGCCGAAAAAACCCCGGCGCCGCTGCTGATCTATTTCGGCGGCAATGCCGAGGAAGTGTCGTGGATGACCGCGGCGGCGGCGAATTTTCCCGGCATCGGCCTGCTGCTGATGAACTACCGCGGCTACGGGCTTTCCGAGGGCGCTCCCAGCGAGGCCGCGCTGTTCGCCGACGCGCTGGCGATCTTCGACGCCATGGCGAAGCGGCCGGCGATCGATCCGGCGCGCATCGGCGCGATCGGCCGCAGCCTGGGCAGCGCCGTGGCCGTGCACCTGGCCGCGCATCGGCCGGTGCGGGCGGTGGCGCTGGTCACGCCCTTCGACAACATGGCGGGCGTCGGCCGGCATCATTATCCGCTGCTGCCGGTTCGCGCGCTGCTCCGCCAGCGTTTCGATTCGATGCAACACGCGAGCCGGCTGCGCCAAGCCCTGCTCTGCCTCGTCGCCGGCCGCGACGCCATCGTGCCGCCCAAGCTCGCGCGCCGGCTCTTCGAAGCCTGGGCCGGCGAAAAAGAATGGGCCGAATTCGCCTTCGCCGATCACAACGACATCCAGCTCGCGCCGGGATATTGGCTGAAGCTGCGCGAATTCTTCGCCGCCAATTTGTGACGCGCGCTAAAGCAGATCGAGAAATTCGCGTGGGGTCAGCCCAGCCTGACGAATGATCGCGCGCAGAAGACCGACGTGAATGTCTCGTCCGGCATGCAACGGAACCGGGACCGTTCTGGTTGGATTGCCGACGCGAACAAGAATGTGGTGGCTGCCATGGACACGGTCCATTTCGTATCCCGCGCGCTGCAAGGCGCTTATGACCTCACGGGCCTTGAGGGGTCTGAGCCGCATTACATGCGGGGCAAATGGACCGTTATCGATGCGCGCGTTCGGCGCGGCGGCGATGCATCGCCGCGCGGTATCGGCAAGCCGCGGTCGCGCAAGGCCGCGATGCAGCCTTCAAGCGCTTCCTTGGCCGCGCTTCGTGCTTCGTCGAGGGTGCGTCCGTAAGCGACAAACCCTCGAACCGCGCGGCAGGTCGCAATATAGCCCCGCGTCTCGGAGTCGCGCCGAAAGAGCACCGAATAGGTGCGTTCAATGACCTTGATCGGTTCGCGTTGCGCCATAAGTGAAATTTAGCATTCTCAGCCTGGATTGACAAACTTCGCCGTTGCTCCCTGCCGGCTTCGCTCATGCCAGCACCACGAGATCGACCGGCGCCGCGCCGCCGATCGAACCGCGGTCACAAGCCCGTCAGTAAGGCGTTCGGTCGATTGCTTCGCCACCGCGCGCGGCCAATGCGTTTCCCCCTGCACCTGGTCCCCCGCTCTGAGGCCGGGGTGACAGTGTAATTTTCGATCGATGACATGGAAAAAATACTGTCACCCGGGCCACCGAGCCGGGGTCCAGACTTCATGCGCCGAAATTGCATAACAGGGCGCGCTGATACATTCAGCCGAATTCGGTATCAGTAAGGCGTTCCGTTCTTGCGCGACATGATCCAGGTGGCGCTGGCGCGGGCCTTGAGATCGTCATCGGGATAGGTTGCGGCGTCGCCCGGGCTGCGGTCGCCGATTTCGAGATACACCGCGTCGCGCTGCGAACGGTTGACGAGATGATGCCCGTCGGCCTTGCCCGCCGGAAACCCCGCGCACAGGCCGGGCGTGAGAAGTTGCGGCCCGGCATCGGTAACGAGGGTCAGCTCGCCTTCGAGCACCCAGACGAATTCATCCTGCTTGGTGTGCCAATGGCGCAGCGCCGAGGCCGCGCCGGGCTCGAGCCGGACGAGATTGACGCCGAAATTTTCCAGCCCCAGCGCATTGCCGAGCGCGCGTTTCTCGCGCCCGGCGACGCGCGCCCTGAGCGGCTCGGGATAGGCCGTGCCGCGCCTGCCTTCGACGGTTTTCGGATCGAGCGCGGGCGATTTCAACGACGACATGCGGAGCCTCCGATCGTGGAAAGGTTGCAACAGGAGCCGGGGAGTCGAGGAGAATGCGCCGGTATTGGCGCGAAGCGCCGAACGTCTATCTCCCCGGCTCCCCGTCTCCTGTCAGACTTCAACGTTCCCTTACGGCATCAACACGATCGAGCCCGTCGTCTTGCGCGCTTCGAGATCGCGGTGGGCTTGCGCCGCGTCTTTCAACGCATAGGCGTGGTTGACGCGGAGCTTGACTTTTTTGCTCTTGAGCACGGCGAGCACGCGGCCGGCGGAAAGCTCGAGCTCCTTGCGCGTCGGCACGTAGTTGCCGAGCGTGGGGCGGGTGAAAAACAGCGAGCCGCGCGACGACAGATCGAGGGCGTTGATCGGCGGCGCGGCACCCGAGGCATTGCCGAAGCTCACCATCAGCCCGCGCGGCGCCAGGCAATCGAGCGATTTCGGCCACGTGTCCTTGCCGATCGAATCGTAGACCACCGGCAGGCCCTTGCCCTTGGTGATCTCCTTGACCCGGGCGACGAAATCCTCGCGCGTGTAGACGATCGGATATTTGCAGCCATGCGCCTTGGCGAGCGCGGCCTTGTCGTCGGAGCCGACCGTGCCGATCACCGTGGCGCCGAGCGCCTTGGCCCATTGGCACAGGATCAGGCCGATGCCGCCGGCGGCGGCGTGGATCAGGATCGTATCGCCTTTTTTCACCTTGTAGGTGCGATGCAGGAGATATTCGACCGTCATGCCCTGCAGCATGATCTTGGCCGCGGTCTTGTCGTCGATCGGCGCCGGCACCTTGATGACCCGGTCGGCCGGGAACAGGCGCCACGTGGCGTAGGAGCCGACCGGGGCGCCGGTATACATGACCCGGTCGCCCTTCTTGACGCCCTTGGCGCCCTTGCCGAGCGCTTCGACCACGCCGCAGCCTTCCGAGCCGATGATAAGCGGCGTCGGCATCTTGTAGAGGCCGGAGCGGTGATAGACGTCGATATAGTTCACGCCGATCGCGAGCTGGCGCAGCAGGACCTGGCCGGGGCCGGGATCGCCGACCTCGACCTCCTCATAGACCATGTTTTCGGGGCCGCCTTGCTGATGGATGCGAATCGCGTGGGCTTTCATCGCCGGCTGCCTTTGCGGCCCTTGCCGCTCTTGGTCTTCGCCTTGGTCTTGGCCTTGGCTTTGGCTTTCTTGGCTGGCGCTTGCTTTTTCGCCGCCGGCTTTTTCTTCGCGGCCGGTTTTTTACCAGCGGGTTTTTTCGCCGCCGGCTTCTTTGCCGCTGGCTTCTTCGCCGCCGGTTTTTTGGCGGGCGCCTTCTTCGCCGCCGGCTTGCGGTCCGGTTCGAGCTTGAACCACGGCGGCGGATTCTGCGCCGGCGGCGTCGCCGGCAGCTCCTTATGCTCATCCATCAAGTGGCGCTTGAAGAAGGCGGCGCTGCGCCCATCGGCGCGCTCGGCCGCGTCTTTGTTGTAGTGGTCGCCGCCGGCGCGGGCGAAGGCGTGGTCGCAACCATCGTAATCGAAAATTGAAACCTTGCTGTGCGGGTCGAGGGCGCGGTGGATTTTTTCCTGCGCCTCGGCGGGCACGAACTGGTCGAGCTTGGGGGCGTGGAGCGCCAGCGGCTTGCGGATGTTGCGCGCTTCGTCGAGCGCGTTCTCGATGCCGACGCCGTAATAGCCGACGGCGCAATCCGCATCGGTGCGCGTCGCGGTGAGGTAGGCGAGCTTGCCGCCCAGGCAATAGCCGACCGCGCCGACCTTGCCGGTGCAGGCCGGGTCCTTGCGCAGCGCGTTGATCGTGTCCTGGATGTCGTCGACGCCCTTGGCTTCGCTGAAACCCTTATAGAGTTCGAACGCGCGGCCCATCTGCTCGGGGATCGTGGGATCGAGCTGGATATCCGGCGCCTGGCGCCAGAACAGATCGGGCGCGTAAACCGTGTAGCCCGCTTCGGCCAGCTTGTCGGCGACGCCACGCACCCAGGCGTTGATGCCGAAAATCTCCTGAATGACGACGATGCCCGGCCCTTTGCCCGACTTTGGCGTCGCGCGATAGGCGCCGAATTGCCCGTCGCGGCCATTGATCTTGATATCGGCCATTGATCTAGCTCCCCTATTTCGATTGAGTTCGCTGCGTTTGTTGAGGCGTATTTGAAACCCATAAAATCGCCGCGTCATCCCGACCGGAGCGCCGCAGGCGCGTAGTGGAGGGACCGCGACAGGACTAGCGTAGGCCCGCGTGACAGGCGCGCGCTCGTCCGCTCGAGGTCCCTCGACGTCGCGCGCTTGAGCGCGCTCGCTCGGGATGACGATCCTTACTTTGGACCGCTGATATAACGCGGAGTTGCGCCGCGAGTCACGCCGAACTGCGGGTGAGCGGCGATTTTTCGTCGCGGGCGCGCGCCGGCCGCAGCGGCCGCGGCGGCCGCGGCGCGAACAAGCCGCTGTGCCGGGCTTCGAGGGCGAGCAGGAATTTTTTCGTGACGCCGCCGCCGGCGCCGGAATAGCCGCCCAGCCCGCCGCCGCTTGCCGTCACCCGGTGGCACGGAACGATGATGGGGATCGGATTGGCGCCGCAGGCCCGGCCGATGGCGCGCGGGGCAGAGCGGATCGCCGTCGCGATTTGGCCGTAGGTTGCCGTGGCGCCATAGGGGATCCGGCACATTTCGCGCCACACGCGCTGCTCGTGGTCGGTTCCAGCGGCGTCGAGCGGCAGGTCGAAGTCGAAAAGCCGGCCCTTGAAATAGGCCGCCAATTGTTTCGCCGCCTCGCGCAATAGGTGTGAGGGCAGGGGATGGCGGCTTTTCGCCCAGCTCAGTTCCAGCAGCGCCGCTTCATTCGCATACAGCGTCAACCACCCAACCGGGCTCTCGATCGAGAGCCGAAAATGCGATGCGCTCGCCATCATCGAAACCTAGCCCAAGGCGCTGCCGGGGCACAGCGGAAAGCATCGGCGATTTCGCGCAAACAGGGGGCTTGACTTTAATTTGATAATTGTCTAAATATCAAATTATGAACCCAGCCCAAGCCATAAGCGCCCTGTCCGGCCTCGCCCACGACGCGCGGCTGCAGATATTTCGCCTGCTGGTCCAAGCGGGGCCGGCCGGCCTCGCCGCCGGCGCCATTGCCGGGCGTCTCGGCATCGTGCCGGCGACGCTGACCTTCCACCTCAATCACCTGCGCCACGCCGGCCTGATCGCCAGCCGGCGCGCCAGCCGTTCGATCATCTACGCCCCGGACTTCGCCGCGATGAACGGCCTGGTCGCCTATCTCACCGAGAATTGTTGCGGCGGTGGGCAAGCGGCCTGCGCGCCGCAAGCCGGGTGCGAACCCCAATCCGCCACATGTTCCCCCAACTCAAAGGAGCCCAGCCATGAAACGCCTGCACGCCCACGTCGCCGTTAGCGACCTCGACCAATCGATCCAATTCTACGCCGCGCTGTTCGGCGCGCCGCCGACGGTGGTGAAACCGGACTACGCGAAATGGATGCTCGACGACCCGCGGGTCAATTTCGCCATTTCCGCGCGTGGCGGCACCGCGCCCGGCTTGCGCCACCTCGGCGTCCAGGCCGAAACCCAGGCCGAGCTGGCCGAGATCGCGCATCGCCTGCACGCGGCCGGCGAGGGCCTGCATTTGGAAAAAAACACGAGCTGCTGCTACGCCAAATCGGACAAGGCCTGGGTGTCCGATCCCTCGGGCATTGCCTGGGAAACCTTCTACACCTTTGGCGAGAGCACGACCTATGGCCAGGGGCCGAGTGAGTCCGACATCGCCCCCGCCGCGAAGATCTCGGCGCAAGCGGTCAAGGTCGCAAACAACGCCGCGTGCTGCGCCTAAGCCGCGACAATACAGCGTAGGGGCGGGTCTCCGTCCGACGCTGCCGCCGGTGGCGGACCGCGTCGGCACGCCCTTTGCGTGTCGGGCGGCAACGGCGACGCCTCGGCGCGATCGATTGTCCAGGCGGAACGAGGGCGGGTCGGAGACCCGCCCCTACGCCGCGGACACCGGTCAATTTTTGGGGCCGTTGGTATAAGAGGTGCTTTTGCAAATCCAGCACGAGACGCAGCGCGCAGCGCGCCCCCAACCGCCGTCATCAAACGGTCATCGAAATCGGATCAAGTGCGCGTGTCAACGAGCGGAACCGATCGATGCCGGCTGAAGGCCGTACTTACAATGTCCTTTTCCTGTGCACGGCCAATTCGGCGCGCAGCATCATGGCCGAAACTTTGCTGCGCCATTGGGGCCGCGGCCGGTTCGCCGCGTTCAGCGCCGGCTCGCATCCGGGCGGCACGGTGCAGCCGATGGCGCTGGATCTGCTGCGCTCGCTCAACCTGCCGGTCGAGGGCCTGCGCAGCAAGAGCTGGGATGAGTTCGTGGCGCCGGACGCGCCGGCGATGGATTTCATTTTTACCGTGTGCGACCAGGCGGCGGGGGAAACCTGCCCGCTCTGGCCGGGCAAGCCGATGACGGCGCATTGGGGCATTCCCGATCCGGCCGCTGTCGATGGCGGCGAGATCGCGCGCCGCGATGCCTACCGGGCCGCCCTGCGGCAGCTCGAAAATCGCATCAAGATTTTCGCCGAACTGCGCTTCGAGGCGCTCGACAAGCTTGCGCTCAAGGCGGCCATCGACCGGGTCGGAAAGACGTGAGCTTCGCGTCTCGCGCCGCGCGCCGCCGGCGAAGCGATCGGCACGGCGTTCCTGCTCATGGCCGTGATCGGCTCGGGCATCATGGCCGAGCGGCTGGCCGGCGGCAACGCGGCGCTGGCGCTGCTCGCCAATACGCTGGCCACCGCGGCGGCCCTCGTCGTCTTGATCGTCTGCCTCGGCCCGATTTCGGGCGCGCATTTCAATCCCGCCGTGACCGCCGTGTTCGTGCTGCGGCGCGAGCTCGCAATGCGCGACGGCGCCGCTTATGCCGGCGCGCAGATCGCCGGCGCCATTGCCGGCGCCTGGCTCGCCCATGCCATGTTCGACGAGCGCATCTTCATGCTCGGCACCAAGGATCGCGCCGGCTGGCCGCTGCTGTTGAGCGAGTTCGTCGCCAGTTTCGCGCTGGTGGCGACCATTCTGCTGTCGATGCGGTTCCGCCCCGCGGCGACGCCCGTCCTTGTCGCCAGCACGATCGCGGCGGCCTACTGGTTCACCGCCTCGACCTCCTTCGCCAATCCGGCGGCGACGATCGCGCGCGCCTTGTCCGATACTTTCGCCGGCATCCGGCTCGCGGACGTGCCGGGCTTCATCGCGGCGCAGGCGCTCGGCGCCGGCGTGGCGGCGGCGCTGTGCGCCGCTTGGACGGCGCTGCCGGCCGGCGACGCGGCGGCTACAAATCCAGCACCTCGCGCAACGCCGCGGTGAGCGCAATGCTTTCGGCGGCCGAGATGCGGCCGATCAGCTCGGTCAACAGGGCCTTGTCGACGGCAACGACCTGCGAGGCATTTGCGACGGAGGGCCGTTTCAATCCCGCGCCGGCGCTTCGGATCGTTGCCGTGCCGCGCAAGTTTTCAAGCGCGAGATTCGTCGTCAGCGGCACGGCCACGACCGTTGCGATGCGCGAGCGATTGAAGGCATCGTTCGATACGACGATCGCCGGCCGTCGATATCCTGGCCCGGAGCCGGCCGGATCTTCGAAATCGACCCACCAGACCTCGCCGCGCGCCGGATTCATTCGGCGCGCTTGAACGCCTTGCGCGCCGCGGCGCGCAAGCCGGGGTCGAGCCTCGAATCGACCCCGCCCGGCCCATAGACGGCGTCGAGTTCCTCGGTGATGGCGCGCGCCTCATGGCGCTTGACCAGGTCGGCGACGGCCCGGGCGTATAGGGCGCTCCTCGACGTGCCCAGGCGCTTTCTCAGCTTCTCCGCCGCCGCAAACACGGGCTTGGGGATGGATATGGCCGTTTTCATACTTTGAGTATAACCAATGTTATACCCAGGTTCAAGCCGCCCTCGGCCCGAACAGAATGAGGCCGGTGCCGGCGAGGCAGAGGGCGGCGCCGGCCAGGTCCCAGCGGTCGGGCGGCGCGCGCTCGACGAGCCAGAGCCAGAGCAGCGACGCGGCGATGTAGACTCCGCCATAAGCGGCATAGGCGCGGCCGGCGAAGACGCTGTCGATGCGCGTCAGCAGGAAGGCGAAGAGCACGAGCGCCGCCAGGCCGGGCACCAGCCACCACGCCGAGCGCCCCAGCCGCAACCACGCCCACACCGCATAGCAGCCGCCGATCTCGGCGAGCGCCGCGAGGGCGTAAATCGCATAGGCGCGCGGCACCGGCTCACGCCGCCGGTTTGGCCAGCGCCGCTTCGAGTTCGGCGGGATCGGCGATCGGCAGCGAGCACACCGGGCCGCGGCACACATAGGCGGCGGGCGCGCCGCCGGGCGCGATCTTGCCTTGCGCCGGATGGAAGGCGGGCAGCGCCGCCGTGTCGTGGACGCGCTGGAACACCAGATTGGGTTCGGGCGCGCGATAGGCGGCGCGGCGCAGCGCCTCGGCGCGCGCATCGCCGGCGGCACCCGCAACCACGACTTGCACCGCGTTGTCGAGCAGTTCCTGCCCGGCGAGCAGCACGGGCATGGCGAGCGCGTGGCGTTCGAGCTCGCCGGTGAAGGCGGCGATCGATCGCTCGGCGCGCGCGCGGTAATCGGCCTGGCCGGTGAGATAATAGAGCCGCGCCAGCGCATGGACGAGCAAGCCGTTGCCCGAGGGCGTCGCGTGATCGTGCACGTGCTTGTGGCGCAGGATCACGTCGGTGACATCGTCGGCCGAGAGGAAATAGCCGCCGCGCTCATCGTCCTTGTAATGCCGGTCGAGCACGGCGAGCCAGGCTTCGGCCTGGGCGAGAAACGCGGCGTCGCCCGCCGCCTCGAACAGCGCCAGCGCGGCGCGGATCATGGAAGCGTAATCGTCGGCGGTGGCGGGATGCGCCAGGCGGCCGCTGCAGAAACTGTGCTTGAGGCGGCCGTTCGCGCTCATGCCGTCGCGCACGAAGGCGAAGGCGGCGCGCGCCGCGTCGAGCCATTCCGGCTTGTCGAACGCGACCGCCGCGCGCGCCAGCGCCGCGATCAGCAAGCCGTTCCAATCGGCCAGCACCTTGTCGTCGAGCCCGGGGCGGATGCGCGGCGCGCGCGCTTCGAACAGTTTCGCGCGGCAGCGCGCCAGCATCGCCTCGCCGGCGGCGTCGAGCCGCTTGGTCGCGCGCCGCCGGTTCAAGATCGTGTGGCCTTCCCAATTGCCGCCCGGCGTCACGTCGTAGGCGCGCTTGAACGCGGCCGCGTCGGCGCCGAGGACTTGGTCGATCTCGCCGGCGGTCCAGACATAGAACTTGCCTTCCTCGCCCTCGCTGTCGGCGTCGAGCGTGCCGGCGAAACCGCCGCCCGGCAGGCGCATTTCGCGCAACAGCCAATCCACGGTTTCCGCCGCGCGTTCGGCATAGAGCGGCGCGCGCGTCGCCTGCCAGGCCGAGGTCAGCCAGTCGACGAGCTGGGCGTTGTCGTAGAGCATTTTCTCGAAATGCGGCGCCAGCCAGAACTGGTCGGTCGAATAGCGCGCGAAGCCGCCGCCGAGATGATCGTAGATGCCGCCGTCGCACATGCGGTCGAGCGAGACCAGCACCGCGCGCTTCATCTCCGCGTCGCCGGTGCGCAGCGCCACGCGCCACAGCAGGTCGAACACCGAGCATTGCGGAAACTTGGGCGCGCCGGCGAGCCCGCCATGCACCATGTCGACAGTGCCGAGGAAATGCCGCGCCACGCGCTCGATCGCGGCGGCGGGAACGGCGGCGCCCGGAATCGTTGCGCGCCAGCTTGGCGAGCGCCTCGCCCAGCGCCGTGACGTTCGACTGGATCTTGTCGCGCTCGTTGCCGTAGAGCTCGGCGAGCCGCGCCAGCACGCGCTTGAAGCCCGGCCGTGCCGTAGCGGTCCTCGGGCGGAAAATAGGTGCCGCCCCAGAACGGCTCGCGCGCCGCCGTCAGGAACATGGTGAGCGGCCAGCCGCCCTGCTCGCCGAGCAGGGCCAGCGCGTTCTGGTAGATCGCGTCGACATCGGGCCGCTCCTCGCGGTCGACCTTGATGTTGACGAACAGGCGGTTCATCAGCGCCGCCGTCTCGTCGTCCTCGAAGCTCTCATGCGCCATGACGTGGCACCAATGGCACGCCGCGTAGCCGACCGAGAGCAGGATCGGCTTGCCCTCGGCCTTGGCGCGCGCGAAGGCGGCCTCGCCCCAGGGCAGCCAATGCACCGGATTGTCCTTGTGCTGCCGGAGATAGGGGCTGGTCTCGCCGCCGAGACGGTTGCCGTGCGCGATCGCTGTCGAGGGTCATGAGCCGGGATTGCCGCTGCCGGAAGGGCCGCGCTTGATATAGACTGCGGCACGGGGCGAGGCGAGGGGCGCTTGATGCGGACCACCATCGAAATAGACGATCAGCTGATGAAGTCGGCAAAACGGGCGACCGGGCTAACGTCGAAAAAGGCAACGGTCGAAGCTGCCTTACGCCTGTTGATCAAGCTGCGCCGCCGCGCGGCACGCGCGGCTCCAGGGAGGCTGAGATGAAACACGTGACACTCCCGCGCTACGGCGGGCCCGAGGTTCTCACCATCGCCGAGGCGCCGGTGCCCGAGCCCGCGGGCGAGCAGCTTCTCGTGCGCGTGCGCGCCATCGGCATCAACCGCGCCGATTGCATGCAGCGCCAGGGCCTCTATCCGATGCCGCCCGGCATCGGCGACATTCCCGGCATCGAGATCGCGGGCGAGGTCGCCGCCATCGGCCCCGCCGTCACGCGGCACCGCGCCGGCGACCGCGTCTTCGGCCTCGTCGCCGAGGGCGGCTATGCCGAATACGCGCTGATGGACCAGGGCTTGGCGGTGCCGGTGCCGAAGCAATGGGGTTTCGTCGAAGGCGCCGCGGTGATCGAGGCCTATTGCACGGCGGGCGAATGCCTGTTCCACCTCGCCGGCGCGAAACCCGGCGAAACGGTTTTGATCCATGCCGGCGGCAGCGGCGTCGGCACGGCGGCGGTGCAGATGGCGCGCCACGCCGGCTGCCAGGTTTTGTTCACCGCCGGCTCGCCCGGCAAGATCGAAAAAATTCGCGCGCTCGGCGGCGACGCCGGCACGCCGGTCGGGATCAATTACAAGACCCATGATTTCGTCGAGGAAGGGTTCCGCGCCACCGCCGGCGCCGGCGCCGACGTCATCCTCGATTTCATCGGCGGCGACTACCTGCGGCGCAACATCGCCCTGCTGAAGGAGCACGGCCGCGTGATCCTGATCGGCGTGCTCGGCGAGGCCGAGGCGAGCTTCGACATCCGCCCGATGTTCCGGAAGCGCCTGACCATCCGCGGCTTCACCTTGCGCGCCCAACCGATGGCGGAAAAACGCGCCGTCGTCGGCCGCTTCGCCGAGCGCTGGCTGCCACTTTTGGTTGCCGGCGCCGTCAAGCCCGTGATCCACGCGACGCTGCCCTTCGCCCAAATCCGCCGCGCCCACGAAATCATGGAAGCCAACGAGAATTTCGGCAAGATCGTGGTGACGGTGGAATAGGGGAAGCGGAGCGCCGCGCGCGCACGCGAACCACGGGGCTTGATATCGGCCCTGTCATATGTCATATTTTTGGCGACAGTTGACGGAGAGCGGTCGTGGCCGAGGCAAGCGCGGGCAATGGCACAGAAATCGTCGCGACCCGGCGGGTCATCGACCTGCTCGGCGGCAAGAGCGTCTTGCGGCTCGACGTAAGGCGGCCGCTCGACGCCCACGACCTGGTGCGGCGCGGACTTCCCAACAAGGCGCTGATGCATCTCGTCGGCAGGCTGCGCCGCCTGAGCCGGCCGGACACGTTCGAGAAATCCTTCGGCATGAGTCTGCGCACATTCCAGCGCCACAAGGTGACGCCGGCGCGGCGGCTGAGCCCGGAGCAAAGCGCCTGCGCTTGGACGCTGGCCGAAATCCTGGCCAAGGCAAGTGCCGTGTTCGGATCGGAGGACGAAGCGGAGCAGTGGCTGTTACGGCCGGCCATGGGTCTCGACGGAAGGCAGCCGATCGACCTCCTGGCGACGCCGTCCGGCGTGAAGCTGGTCGAGGATTTCTTGATCCGCCTTGAGCACGGCGTTTACACGTGACGCCGCTTCCGGCGCCGCTTGGCGGCGGCCGGCGCGAGGCCGGCGCGTTGGTGGCGTGGCGGCTCGACAAGGACATCTACCGCGCGACCTGGGATCGCGGCGAAGGCGCCTATCTCGCGGGCGGGCGCTGGAACAGCAAGGGCATCCGCGCCGTGTATTGCTCGATCGATCCGGCGGCGGCGATTCTCGAGGTCGCGGTGCACAAGGGATTCGAAGCACTCGATACGGTTCCGCATGTGCTGACCGCGATAACGATCGCCGATCCGGCCGCGGTTCACGTCGTCGATCCGGGCGCGGTCCCCAATGCCCGCTGGCTGCAAGCCGGCTCGCCCAGCGGCGGGCAGCAGAGTTTCGGCGACGCCTTGCTCGCCCGGCACAAATTCGTCGTCGTGCCAAGCGTGGTCTCGTCCCATAGCTGGAACCTGATTTTCATCGGCGCGGCCGCGGCCGGGCTTTATGCGGTTCGCCTGCAGGAGCGCTTCGCGCTCGACACGCGGCTTCACCCGCCGCGTTGAACGCGTACACGCAATGATGGAAGCCGACGAGAATTTCGGCAAGCTCGCGGTGACGGTGACGATGGCGTGAGGCAGGGCGTGGCCACGGTGCCGTTGCCGACAATGCGCGCAACGCGCCGCGTAGGGGCCGCGGCGGCTGGGCGCGCGATCGGGCGGGGATGAGGGCGAGGGGCTGTGTGTCATATCAATGCCAAAAATCATTCGTCACTTCAACTAGAGCGGCGTGCCTGACACGTCATTGTAAGCGCAAATTTCAAAGTTTATTCTTGTCGTCTACAATGCGGGTTCTATGCTCTTGTATCAGATGCACCAGCGCTTTTGGTAACTCCCCACGCTTTCAAAATTTCGCAAGGGGAAATTTTTGGGGTTTGACCCAGTCCGCATGTCGGCCGGCAGTGGCCTCCAAGGTCTTTGCGTTGGCATCATAATTTGAACTCGGGCGGGTACATGGACGGCGCTTCCGAACACGATTGCCTCACCGGAAGCAAGCACAGTGACTTGGTCAGGAGCCGCTGCGCCTGTCTGGGTATGATCCGTTTGAAGTGATCGATATCGTCGGGGTTTTGAAGGCGGTGTGAGAAAAAATTTGCGCACTGACTGATGATCGTCGAACTGATTTCGCTTGGTCGTTGACTGGCGACAATTAGCGAAAGGCCAAATTCTGCCTTCTTTGGCAACGCGCTCAAAAGCCCTCCTGGACATGCTTGCCCACGGTCCTCTCCTTGGGCGCGGGTCGCGCATAGTTGTGGGCCTCCTCCAAAACGAGAACCCAAGGATTGGAGTAACGCTGGCTCGCTTGAAGCTTCTCTCTTGCTTCCAGCAGCACTCTTCCCACCGTGAGCAGATAAAGGGCAAAACTCTCGTGCGCAGCATAGAAAGATCGAGAACTGTAATTTTTGGCCCGCTGCCCTCAAAACCGAGACACTTGAACCATGCGTCGGTGCTACGAATTCCAAGTTCATCATAATTTGTGAAGAACGGACCATCAACGATCCGCTAGTCTTGTCTTCAGCCGCATGCGTAGTGTCATTAGATGTTGGTCAATCTGAGGCGCATCTTCTTGGGTGGCCGCTGCTGCCAGTGTGCCCGTGTTCTAAGAGCCATGCTTGAAAAATACGTTGGCGTATCGCCACTCGTTAAAGGCCCTGTTCCAACCGGCGCCTTCGTCATTGCGCTCTCAACGGCGGCAATAAGTTGCCTTACGGCAGCATCAAAATCCCTCGGGTTTGTGATTACACTGTTATAAAAATTTTTATATTCGCCGTTATTATCTTTGACAAGATAGTCCGTCGCCGCGCGCCTTAGGTGCTCTAAATCTACACCCGAGTTCGCAAGAAAATCGCAGATTGCAAGATAGCGATCTCTCGCCATGTTTTTGGTCAACTTGTGCAGCGGGAACATTTGTTGGGCTGATGCAACCGCCTCGCCGACGAAATCAGCGTCTGCGCTAGCGCCGCCGGAAGGATTTCCTTTCAGAAATGCCCACCATGCTTTCAAAACCGGTTGTTGTGTTTGTTCGAGAGGCGCTAAGCCATTCACACGCCTCTTCTGAGTTCATGAGCCAAATCGGGATCGAAAGTTTTTTCCGTTGACATACGCCTCGTTGGGTTCGCGTGAATAGTTTTTTTCCTCCTCGGAGAGGAATGCGTTGCGTACTCGCCATTGATATCGAGAATAATATATGCGGATCGCTTCTCTTGGCTACGCTGACGTGCTCGTTTTCGATTACACTTCGGAGCAGACTAGCGACAGTGTATGACTTCCCTGAACCAGTGTTTCCGACGATGGCTAAGGGCCTGGAAAATAGATCATTGAAAGACGCCCTGACCTTCGTGTTCTCGTCTCCAGATTGATGGCCCAGCTCAAGAGAATAATCGAACTCGCCATCCGTCCATCCCTGCGGCTCGTTTTTTTTCGGCGGCTGGCCGAAGACACAGGCAAGTATTTTCTTCTCGTCTGGATTGGCTACTTCAGCAGGCGTGTCCAAAGTAGGTAATATTGTGATTCCGGTACTAGAAGGCCCATTGCCCCTTGCTGGATTGCCTGACGGTCCCAAGCAACTGCACGGAAGCAACGCGTCGAGGCTTTGTTAGCTCTAGTGTGAGGTCATCGCTTCCTGCCGGGTCGTAGCTCTCGCGCGCATCGAGGTCCGAAAGATTTCCGATTGCATGGGTATCTCCCCAAGGTCGAAGTGTCGGAATGAATTGATGGCAACCGACCGCTGGTACCCATCGAGCGTAGCTCTTGACGATGACTTGGCTTCCGGTGACAGTTCGACCTTGACACGGAATCCATTTACCGAGACCACGTGCCCTATAACGCGCGGCTGTTCCATTACTTTGCGGACGCTTCCTTCTTTTTCTTCGCCTTTCTTCAGTTGTTCTTCGAAAAGCCGTAGTCGCTTGTAATCGTCCAGCCACTTTACGTCCGGCATTACATTTGCAAAAGTCGGCGAAAGTGGCGATCTTGTAAGAACAAGCCTTACCCTCCTCAAGGCGCTCGGTCAAGACAAATGCCCGCTGACCAAGGCTCTCGGTATTCCTTATCTTTTCGACGATTGCGCTCTCTTTGGATTCGGCTCGACTACAAGCATGACAAGAGATCGATTCATGAAGGCGGTTTCTATAATCCGCGTTACGTGGTCATCCCCGAAGCCGTAACCGATAACGATGAGGAATGTTTGTGGCTGATTCAATCGGGCATGAAACAAACGAAATAGGTCGAGCATAAGGCATATCCAACGTTTCGAGTGAATTTCTCGCACGTTGGCAGGATTCCGAATGAGTGAATGGAATCGAATTTCGCCTTTCGCTTCGAGCGTCTCCGCTTTTTTCTGAACATGGAGGCGCGGTAACGTTTTGCGAATGCGAGGTCCTGGTGCTGCGCTAGGAGCTGGCCTCGGATTCCTTTCCATGCGCCAGTGGATGGAGCCATGGAGCTTGTTGAGAACTGTAGGAATTTGTCGAAACGGCGGACTCGGCCTTCGGCGACGTCAGCCGAGAGAATACATCGAGTATTTCCCCATACACTGCGGGATCGAAGCGAAAATTTGCCTTTCCGGAGAAACCATCGAAATATCGGATCCCAAGCTCTCCATCGCCTGCTCGAATAAAGTGTCGTAGTTAAGAGTGAACAGATGCGCTCGTCCAAGCGTCGTTTCCCGTGCGATTAATTTCGCAGAAAGGGAATATGGCCTGAAGGTGCGCCAGTGGTGGCCGGAGTGGATAGATCGCTGCGACCCAATTCAAGCGCACATTCGGCAAAGAATAGCTTTCTATATACTTAGCGTCGAAGCTGGCTCTCTCCCTCGGGAGTTAGCACGATATCGTCTTTCCATCCCGGACTGTCTCGATCGGCGATTTTTCCGACCCGAAGAGAGACTGGACGCGTTAAAGAGGTAGCCAAGCCAGTCCTCGAAATTTCCGGAACCGAAGTGGTTGGCCTTTTTCCACGCAACGATAGCCTTGGCCTCGGCCATGAGCGCACATTTCTCAACCGTATCGAGTACCAAGCACTCAAGGTTATTTGCGGCGGAGGCCCGGCCATCAGGCGCCCGCCAGCTCCCACGGAACATCCGGCCGCAGTAAGTGCGACCATGTTTTCCATTCGCAGCCAGTCGGCAAGCAGCGCCTGAATGGTCTCTGACCATCCTCCTCGCCTTTTTCCGCAAGGAGATTTTCGCTTTCACGGCAGATACGGGCGAGATCAATTTGTATGGAGAGGGTTTTTTCAAGCGCCACCTACGAGGGACCTATCACATAAATCGTCGGCCCCAAATGTCGCGCAAGATTGTGGGCGCAGGCAGTCTAATTGTTCTTTTCAATTTCTGCGCGTCGAATTTCGCGATGCCGAGAATCAACTCGAAGTATGTGTGGCTTTCGATTGCCTTGAGGTGGCTTATCTAGCAGTATGGCGTGCGTCACAGGCGCGCTACACCGTTGACGCCCGCTCCGCGCCGAGCTGGCGCCGCGCTAGGTTCTCGTCGATGATGGGCTTTGGTACGGAAAGTCGAGGCAACGGCCGCTCTATGTCCGCTGCGACTGAACGCTCGCGTTTCGCCTGGCTCGATGGCAAGCCCGCCCGCATCGCCTCCGACATCGCGCTCGGCTGCATCCTGTTGTCCGCCGGATTGTTCGCGGTCTTGAATTCCGGCGGCAGGTCGCCCGCCGACCTTGGCCCCGGCCCCGAATTTCTTTCCCGATCTCATCGGCAAGCTGCTGTTGGCGAACGGCGCCGTGCTTGCCCTTCGCGGCGCCGTGCTCGGTCCTGTGCCCGCTTCGCGCTGGCGAGCATGGCAGCTCGGGCTCATCGTGGCGCTTATCGCGGCAATCGGCCTTGCCGCCTGGGCATGGGGCGGCGATCTGGCGCTGCGGATGGGGCCGCCGGAGATTGCCACGCTCTTGGCCTTCGAATTGGCCGCGGCGATCGCGCTCGCGCGCCTGTCGCGCGCCCGCGCCACGGGCCTGGTGCTACTCGGCCTGTTGCTCGCCATGGTCGGCCTCGACCCGGCGACCGGGATCTTGCGCCTGACCTTCGGCTTCGATGCGCTGATCGAGGGAATTTCGCCGGCGCTCGTGCTGTTCGGATTGTTCATCGTCGCCGACGGCGCGCTCTGCCTCGTTTCGCCGGCGCTGTTCGCGGCACTCTATGCGCGCCAGGTCGCGAACTGGCGCGCGCCGGAAATCGCGGCCTTGGCCGGGATCGGCCTGCGCGTCGTAGCCGTGCTCGCCCTGCGCCGGCGCTTGTTTTTATGCCTATCGGCTGAACAACAGCCCGGCGGATGTCGGCATGGTCCTGGTTTTCGGCGTGTTCGGCCTCGGCTGCCGCGTGTTGGGCTGGAACCGCTTGGTGCTCCTGCTCGCCGATCCAGCTCGGCACCGCGCTCGAGGAAAATATCCGGCGCGCGCTCTTGCTGTCGCAGGGCGATGCCGGCGTGTTTTTCGACCGCTCGACGTCCGCCGCGTTCTCGATCGCGGCGGCGAGCGTCCTTGCGTTCGGGATCTTCCTGTCGGCGCGGCGCGCGCTTTTTCGGCGACCGGCGCGCTGATCCGCCGCCGTTGACCCGCGCCCCACGCCGACTATGGTGCGCGCCTGTAACAACCGCCCCCGCCCGCCCGAGGCCCGCCATGTCCACCCCGCCCGCCGCCGATCCCGCTCCCTATTACCAGCGCCACGTCTTCTGCTGCACCAATGTGCGCGAGCCGGGGCACAAGCGCGGCTGCTGCAGCGAGAAGGGCTCGGTGGCGCTGCGCGATTACATGAAGGCGAAGTGCAAGGCGCTCGGCCTGGGCGGGCGCGCGGTGCGCGTCAACGCCGCCGGCTGCCTCGACCGCTGCGAGCTCGGGCCGAACCTGGTGATCTATCCCGAGGGCGTGTGGTACACCTATCGCAGCGAAGCCGATCTCGACGAGATCGTCGCCACGCACCTGGTGCAAGGCAAGCGGGTGGAGCGGCTGCTGTTGCAACCGCAAGATGTATTGCCCCGCGACCGCGACAAGCGCCTGGCGGAGTTCGCCACGGCGGCGGGCGCCGGCTCGTGAATCCGGTTTGGGGCCTTCGACGCGGTGCAGCTTGATGTCCGAGAGCGGCGCGTGAAGCCTGGACCCCGGCTCGCTGGCCGGGGTGACGGGCTTTCAATGTTCGGCATTTCCTTCAAGCCCGTCCCGTCGCCCCGGCGAAGGCCGGGGCCCAGCTGCCGGGCGCCGCGAAATTGGCTCGGTTCGATGCCGGCGCAATCGGCCGAATTTTCCATGAACGCCGGCACCATCTTCGCCCTCTCGTCCGGGCGCGGCGCCGCCGGCATTGCCATTGTCCGCATCTCCGGGCCCAAGGCGGGCGCGGCGCTCATGGCGCTGTCGGGCCGCGGCCTGCCCAAGCCGCGCATGGCCGCGCGCGTGGCGCTCCGCGATCCGGCCAGCGGCGACGCGCTCGATGACGGGCTCGCCTTGTGGTTCCCGGCGCCGCGCAGCGTCACCGGCGAGGATGTGGCCGAGCTGCACATTCATGGCGGCCGCGCCGTTATAGAAGGTGTGCTGGCGGCCCTCGGCGGACTGGTGGGCCTGCGCCCGGCCGAGCCCGGCGAGTTCACCAAGCGCGCCTTCCTCAACGACAAGCTCGACCTCACCGCCGCCGAGGGCCTGGGCGACCTCATCGCCGCCGACACCGCCGCCCAGCGGCGCCAGGCGCTGCGGCAAATGGAGGGCGGGCTGGCCGCGCTCTATGACGGCTGGCGCGGAAGGCTGATCAAGGCGCTGGCCTGGATCGAGGCCGAGATCGATTTCGCCGATGACGGCGTGCCCGAGAATCTCGCCGCCGGCCTACGGCCCGAGCTTGCCGGCCTTGCGCGACGCCATCGCCGCCCATCTCGACGACCGGCGGCGCGGCGAGATTTTGCGCGACGGGCTCTCGGTCGCCATCCTGGGCGCGCCCAATGTCGGCAAGTCGTCGCTGCTCAATGCGCTGACCCGGCGCGAGACCGCCATCGTCTCGTCGATCGCGGGCACGACGCGCGACATCGTCGAGGCGCGCATCGATCTCGGCGGGTTTCCGATTATTCTGGCGGACACGGCGGGGCTGCGCGCGATCGATCTGGCGGCGGGTGGCGATCCTGTTGAGATCGAAGGCGTGCGCCGGGCCCGGGCGCGGGCCGAGCAGGCCGATATCAAGCTGCTGGTGTTCGACGCGCGCGGCGCGCCCGATGCCGAAACCCTGCGCCTGGCCGATGGCGATGCGCTGCTGGTGGCGAACAAGCTCGATCTGGCGCCGGCCTGGCCGGGCCAAGCCGGGCCGGGCGTTGCAAGACGCGCTCGCGGTTTCCGCCATCACCGGCGAAGGCCTCGACCGGCTGCGCGCGGCGCTGCTGCAACTGGCGGTTGAGCGAATGGCGGCGGGCGAGGCGCCGGCGATCACGCGCGCCCGGCATCGCGCCGCGCTGGGCGAAACCGCCGCCGCCCTGGCGCGCGCGCTCGCGGCGCCGGCGCCGGAGCTTGTCGCCGAAGACGTGCGCCTGGCGATGCGCGCGCTCGGCCGCATCACCGGCCGCGTCGAAGTCGAGGACCTGCTCGACGTGATCTTCCGCGATTTCTGCATCGGCAAGTAGCGCATTCCCTCCTTTGACAGCGCGGCGGGCGCTTCTTATTTTGCGGCGCCATGGAACAATTCGACGTCATCGTTGTCGGCGGCGGCCACGCCGGATGCGAGGCCGCCTCGGCCGCGGCGCGGCGCGGCGCGCGCACCTTGCTGGCGACGCACAAGCGCGCGACGATCGGCGAGATGTCGTGCAATCCGGCGATCGGCGGCCTGGCGAAGGGCCAGCTGGTGCGCGAGATCGACGCGCTCGACGGGCTGATGGGCCGCGCGATCGATCGCGCCGGGATTCAATTCCGCATGCTGAACCGCAGCAAGGGCCCGGCGGTGTGGGGCCCGCGCGCCCAGGCGGATCGCAAGCTCTACAAGCGCGCGGTCCAGGATTTGCTGGCCGAACATGACAATTTAGTTGTCAGAGAGATTTCGGTCGAAGATCTGCTGATCGTTGAAAATCGCGTTGTTGGAATCGTCGCCTCGGACGGCCAGGAATGGCGCGCCGGCGCGGTTGTTCTGACAACGGGAACGTTTTTGCGCGGCTTGATCCATTTGGGCGAGGAAAAAATTCCCGCCGGCCGCGTCGGCGAGGCGCCGGCTTTGGGGCTTTCGGCGACGTTGGCGCGATGCGGCTTCGCGCTCGGGCGCTTGAAAACCGGAACGCCGCCGCGCCTCGATGGGCGAACGATCGATTGGGCCGGGCTCGAAAGGCAAGCCGGCGACGAGCCGCCGGCGCCGTTTTCCTTTCTCACCGAGCGGATTTCGGTTCCGCAGATCGATTGCCGCATCACGGCGACGACGCCCGAAACCCACGCGATTATTCGCGCCAATTTGCATCGCTCGCCAATGTATTCGGGCCAGATCGAAAGCACCGGCCCGCGTTATTGCCCGTCGATCGAAGACAAAGTCGTGCGCTTCGCGGCGCGCGATCGGCACCAGATTTTCCTCGAGCCCGAAGGCCTCGACGACGACACGATTTATCCGAACGGGATTTCGACCTCGCTGCCGCGCGAGGTGCAGGTCGATTTGCTCAAAACGATTCCAGGGCTTGGCCGCGCGCGGATGATTCGGCCCGGCTACGCGATCGAATATGATTTCGTCGATCCGCGGGAATTGAAACCGACGCTTGAAACCAAGCGCGTCGCCGGCTTGTTTTTCGCCGGCCAGATCAACGGCACGACGGGTTACGAAGAAGCCGCGGCGCAAGGCATCGTGGCCGGCTTCAATGCCGCCGGCGCCGATTTCATTTTGGATCGGGCCGATGCCTTTATCGGCGTTTTGATCGACGATCTCGTGACGCTCGGAACCCGCGAGCCATATCGGATGTTCACCTCGCGGGCGGAATATCGATTGCTGCTTCGGGCCGATAATGCGGATCAAAGATTGACGCCGAAGGCGCTGGCTTTGGGTTGCGTTTCCGCCGAGCGCGCGGCGAAATTCGGCGCCAAGGAAAAGCGATTGGCCGAGGCGCGGGATTTGGTTCGCGCCTTGCAAATCTCGCCAACGCAACTTCAGAAGCGCGGCTTCGCGATCAATCAAGATGGCGTCGCCCGTTCGGCGCAAGATTTGCTCGGCCATCCGGGAATGACGCTTTCGCGCCTCGGCGAAATTTGGCCCGAGCTGCGCGCGTTGAGGTCCGAAATCGGCGAGCAAATCGAGATCGAGGCGCGTTATCGCGGTTACGTCGATCGCCAGGAATCGGATATTTTGGCATTCCGCCGCGATGAAACTTTGCGCCTGCCGAACGACTTCGATTACGACGAACTCGGAAACCTTTCCGCCGAAGTGCGGCAAAAACTCAAGCTTGCCCGCCCGGCCAATTTGGGCGCGGCGGGCCGAATTTCCGGCGTAACGCCGGCGGCGTTGATTGCGCTTTTGCGTCATTTGCGCAAATCGCCAAACCGCGAGCGCCAAAGCGTTTGAAGCCAAGTGGCCAAAGCGGCAAAATACGGGCCTGAAGAATTTTTCGCCGATTTTCCTGTTTCACGTGAAACATTGCGCCGGCTGGTTGCTTTTGCCGAATTGCTGGAACGTTGGAACGCCAAAATCAATCTTGTAGCGCCGGCCAGCTTGCCGGAGCTGTGGCGGCGTCATATTCATGATTCAGCCCAGCTTGCGGATCTCATTCCGGCCAATGCGAAAACGCTTCTCGATCTGGGAACCGGCGCCGGATTTCCCGGATTAATTCTCAGCATATTGGGTTGCCCAGCCGCGGTTCATTTGGTCGAATCGGATGGCCGGAAATGCGTCTTTCTGCGCGAGGCAATTCGCATCACCGGCGCACCCGCAATCTTGCATGAAACGCGCATCGAGAAACTCGATTTCGGCATTGCGGATGTGATCACCGCCCGGGCGCTGGCGCCGCTCGCCGAACTCATCGCCATGTCCGAGCGCTTCCGCGGCCCGCAGACGATTTCGCTGTTCCCCAAAGGCGCCCGCCACGAAGAGGAATTGACCGCGGCGCGCGCGCAATGGCATATCACCGCCAAGAGCCAGCCAAGCCGCTCCGATTCAAGCGGTAGAATTATTATTTTACAAGAGGTTAGCCGTGTCTGACGCGGTCCCGCCAGCGGCCGATCCCGCCCCCCTGCTGCTCACCGAGCGGCAGCCGCGCGTCATCGCCGTCGCCAACCAGAAAGGCGGCGTGGGCAAAACCACGACCACGATCAATCTCGCGACCGCCATTGCCGCCACCGGCCTGCGCGTTTTGCTGATCGATCTCGACCCGCAAGCCAACGCCACCACCGGCTTGGGCCTCGACGCCAATCTCGACCGCGCCACGGTTTACGACCTGCTGCTCGGCGAAATCGCGCTGGCCGACATCGCCGAGCAAACCCTGATCCCGAATCTCCAGCTCGTCGCCTCGTCGATGAACCTGGCGGGGGCCGAGATCGAGCTCGTCGGCCTCGCGCGCCGCGAATTCCGGCTCCGCGACGCGCTCGCCGAAAAGTTGAGCGCCTTCGACATCGTGCTGATCGATTGCCCGCCCTCGCTCGGCCTGCTCACGCTCAACGCCATGACCGCGGCCGACGCGGTCCTGGTGCCGCTGCAATGCGAATATTACGCGCTCGAAGGCATCAGCCACCTGGTGCGCACGATCGAGCGGGTCCGCGCCTCGCTCAACCCCAAGTTGCAAATCCAGGGCATCGTCCTCACCATGTTCGACCGCCGCAATGCGCTCTCGGGCCTGGTCGCCGACGACGCGCGCCGCCATTTCGGCGCCGCGGTCTATGCCACGGTGATCCCGCGCAATGTGCGCCTGTCCGAGGCGCCGTCGCACGGCAAGCCGATCCTGGTCTACGATTTCCACTGCGCCGGCAGCCAGGCCTATGTCCACCTCGCCGCCGAGGTCTTGCGCCGCGAGCGCGACCTGGCGGCACCCGCGCCGCCGCCGGCCCCGACATCCGCCACCCCCACCGCAGGCGCCCGATCATGAGCGAGAAAACCCCGCCACCCCGCCGTGGCCTCGGCCGCGGCCTCGATGCCCTGCTCGGCGCCGTGGCACCAGCGGCACCGGCCGCCCCCGCCCCTCCGGCCGCCGCGCCCGGCGCAACGCCCGGCCCGGCCCCAACCACGCCGGCGCGCAGCGGCCTGGTCCAACTCCCGATCGGCGCCATCCGCCCCGGCCGCTTCCAGCCGCGCCGCCGCTTCATGCCCGACGAAATCGAGTCGCTCGCGCAGTCGATCCGCGAAAAGGGCGTGTTGCAGCCGATCCTGGTCCGGGCGCTGGCGGCCGAGCCGGGGCGCTACGAGATCGTCGCCGGCGAGCGGCGCTGGCGCGCGGCGCAGCAGGCCCAGCTGCATGAAATCCCCGCCATCTTGCGCGACCTCAGCGACCGCGACGCGCTCGAAGTCGCCCTGGTCGAGAACTTGCAACGCGCCGATCTCTCGCCGATCGAGGAGGCCGAGGGCTATCAGCGCCTGTTGCAGGAATTCCGCCACACCCAGGAAGACCTGGCGCGCATCATCGGCAAGTCGCGCAGCCACCTCGCCAACACGCTGCGCCTGCTCACACTGCCGCAAGCTGTCAAGGCCCTGCTCGACGACGAGAGCCTCAGCCCCGGCCATGCCCGCCTGCTGGTCGGCATGGAGCCGGGCGCCGCCGCCGTCGCGGCGCAGAACTTCGTCACCCGCGGCCTCTCGGTGCGCGAAGCCGAGCGCGCGATCCGCGCCATGAAAGACGCGGAAAACGGCCCCCGCCCGGCCAAATCCGGCAAGCGCGGCGGCAGCGAACGCTCGGCCGACATCAGCGCGCTCGAACGCGACCTCGCCAACCGCCTCGGCCTCGCCGTCGAAATCCACCACCGCGGCGAAGCGGGGCAGATCGTCATCAAGTACAAGACGCTGGAGCAGCTCGACGATGTGATTGCAAGGATCGGGCGGGGGGAGGAGAGGCGGAGGTAAAAAGGCACTGGGAAAAAAACATAATGAATCTCACAAAAGCATGAAGAAAAATTGTCGCCCTCGCCCGCTTTAGTTGACGCCAAACGGTGTAGCGCTCATTTTGTACCGTGCACGTGTCGTTTGGTTCGTCACGCTCGCGGACCGACGCCGCCATAGGAGTTACAGCTATGCCGCGCCAGACAAGGGAACTCACAACCCTACGGTTCGATGGCTTGCGTTTCGAAGGCGCATGGCTCGATGTCGACGTGTTGCCCGATCTTGTTGCTTATAAGGAATTGATCATTGAGACCGCAAAAGAATTATGGCGGCGGGATCATCCGTCGCGCACCCGTCTGCCAGCGCACTTCGACGCGGTCGCCATCAAATTTCGCGAAATAAGGGCTGGATCGACAATCATTCCGCTTGTTCGCGAAGTTTCCGACGAAATCGTTCCACAGCTCCCCTTCGAAAATCACGTCGACAATGATCACTTCGATACGGCAGCCGCCATCATCGAAGAAAGCATCGACGCCGCTGCGCGCGACATCCCGCTTCCCGATCTCCTGCCCCAAGCGTTATTCCACACTTCGACAGATTCGGCAAAACATTGCGCGAGGGCGAGGCCATTTGCGCGCAAGCGCGAACCCGCAAAAAGGAAGTGCGCTACACGGACGCTGTCCGTTTGCGTATTACGGCATGGGTGACGGAAAGCTACGAGGATTTGATCGATAAGACAGGCGAAATTCGCATGGCCGATATTGACGGCCGCAACTTCATTTTGCGCATCAATGACGGCTCCAAATTCTCGGGAAAATTCGTTGCGGAACAAGAAAACGCTATAACCGCAGCGTTGAGCGAGCATGAAACCCGCAGAGTCCGAATAAAGGGATTAGCGGAATTCTCTCGCGATACCGGCAATATCAAGCGAATTCTGCGCGTTGACGAAGTCAAGGTCATCGAGGCAAACGCAATCGAATACGATCCCGACGAGCGGCCGGTGTGGGAAATCGCGGAGGAACTCGCGGCAACGGTGCCTGCCGAAAAATGGACAAGGATTCCCCCCGATCTCGCCAGACACCATAAGCACTATCTTTACGGAGCGCCGAAAAAATAATGAGGACGGTGTTCGCTGATGCCACTTATTGGATCGCGCTCAACAGTCCGAAGGATGAGCTACACGATCATGCGATGCAGGCTTCGCGCGAATTAGGCAATTGCAGATTGCTGACAAGCGATTTGATACTAACGGAACTCCTCAACCATTTTGCTCGATTTGGACCGGAAATTCGGGGCAACATTGTTGAATTCACATACCGTTTGCGAAAAACTAAGAATTTAACGATCGAGCCGATGAGCACGCGGTTATTTCTTGACGCGTTGGATTTCTACGACAAGCACCGCGACAAGGAATGGGGATTGATCGATTGCGCCTCATTCTACTTGATGCAACAACAAGGCATTCGAGAAGCACTTACGTTCGATAGCGATTTTGAACAGGCCGGATTCGTTACGCTGCTACGCCGCACTTAAAGCATTGCACGCAAAGTCCACGATTGCCGTTGAAATCTAAATTCCCAACCGTCGGTCGCCGCTCAACCGCCCCGCTATGGACCATCCACAAAACACGTGCGCTAAGTCACAGCGAATGGTGTCGAAACCCCTTCGCCTAGAAAACGCCCAACTTGCGGCGTCGGCGCGCGGCGCAGCAGGCGCAGCTGCATGAAATCCCCGCCATCCTCCGCGACCTCAGCGACCGCGACGCGCTCGAAGTCGCCCTGGTCGAGAACTTGCAGCGCGCCGATCTCTCGCCGATCGAGGAGGCCGAGGGCTATCAGCGCCTGTTGCAGGAATTCCGCCACACCCAGGAAGACCTAGCGCGCATCATCGGCAAGAGTACAAGACTCCGCCCCAGCCGGACGATGCGATTGCGCGGATCGGGAGGAAGGACCGACAGACATCCGCGGCCTTGTTTGAACCCGGGTTCACGATTGACGAACCCGCGCGACCTATCATACTGATAGGTCGATGGCCGGAAAGGTAATCCCGTTTCGCGCCGGATTGTCGCGCCGCGCAGCGCCGCATCCGCGAATGCGCGGACGATACCGCGCGCATCGCCTTCCCCCTCACGGTCGGGAAGCTTGTGGCGAAAGCAGGCATCACCATGCGACAGCTGATCGAAACGCTGCGCGGCGGCGAAGTTTGCGAGAATCCGAGTCAAGACGAGCATGGAAACTGGATTTGTGTTCTACAGCGGCGAATTGCAGGCCGGCACATTCACGTTGTCGTTGCGCTCGGCGCCGACCGGCAATTGACCATTGTCGAAACATTCTAACAAAACCGGGAACATGGCCATGGCAGCTCGAAAATATCGCTATATCGAGTGCGGTCTCGACAACGTCTATTTGTTGAACGGCTTCACGATACGCTCCACGCCCTACGGCAGGGCCGTCGCCATCGACAATATCGATGGCCTGCACCGGACCATCGCCCGCTTCCTGGTGCGCGAAAAGAAAGAGCTGACCGGCAAGGAAATCCGTTTTCTCCGGCACGAATTGAAATATTCGCAAAACCGCCTTGCCGCGCTGCTCGGCGTGACCGAGCAAACCGTCGCGCGGTGGGAGAAGGGCGAGATTTAAGCGAGCGGGCCGGGCGACAAATTGATCTGCATACTCTATGCGCTGTCGGACGAGGGCCGCAGCGATATCGCGCTCATGCTCAAGCGCCTCGCCGAATGGGACACGCAGATCGACGGAAACTTCGTCTTCAAGGAAGTCGATGGCGGGTGGCGCCCGGCGCAAGCGGCTAAGGGCGTAAGCGGCGTAAGCGCTCCGCCGCCGCTGCGAACGCGGTTCGCGTCCGCCGACTGCTTCGAACCGGCGCGCTCGATACCGAAGCAATCGACAGGAAACCGTCTCATCGGTATTTTTGCCTTTCATGGCTTTTCTCGATCAGCTCGCCGCTTGGCTCCTCGGTCTCCAGCGCACGGTGTATGCGGGGCTGGGCGCGCGCATCCAGGGCATGACGGATAGCGCCGATGCCGCCGTTGCGGCATTCGGCTTCGCGTTTGTTCTCGGCATGGTGCACGCCATGACGCCCGGCCACGGCAAGGTGGTGGTGTTCTCTTACTTCTTGGGCGCCCGGAGCAATCCCTGGGGCGGCGTGTCGATGGCGCTTAAAATCGCCGGCACGCACGTCGTTTCCGCGCTTGCGCTTGTCGCTTTGTTCGGCTCCGCGGCCAGCATGTTCGGCCGTCCGTCCGGCGTCGCCAAATGGGTGCAAATCGCCAGCTACGGGCTCATCGTCCTGGTCGGGATCTGGCTTTCGTACCGTTCGATCGGCGAGTTGCGGCGCCGCGCGCCGGCGGCCGAGGTTCACGCGCACGACCGCTCGCGCGGCATCCTGCCGTTTGCGGTGGGGCTGCTTCCTTGCCCCATGACCATGCTGATCATGACTTACGCGCTTGCGAATGCGACGCTCGTTGCGGGGCTGGTGCTCACCGGGATCTTGGGGATCGGAATCGCGCTCACGATCGCCGTGGTGGGAACGGTCGGGATCCTTGTCCGGCGCGGCGTCTTTGCGCGAATTGACCCGGCTGGACGGGGCTACGCGGCCGCCATCAACGGACTGCAGATCGCAAGTTCGGCCGCGATCGTTCTGCTCGGTGCCGTGTTTCTGCTGGGCAGCCTGAATTGAGCGGTCAATGCGTGTGCCGGTGAATGTTGACCGCGCCACCGGACCGGGGGAGGAGAAGAAACCGCGCGGCAAGCGAGCCGTGAGCCTGACCCCTTTTCTCGATTAGGGGCCTGGCCCCTTAGGCGCATTCCGTACCAATGCCGAAATTCTGTACGGTGCAGAAAAAAATTCGATCTGGCACAATGCCGGGATGCATCCTGCCCGATGGAAAAATCCATGTTGATTCAATATCTTCAAAACATCAAAAGGATCTGGCGACGCGGCCCAGTTGCGGCCCCGCCGCAGCTCGCAGCCGCCAAGCGCGCCGCCCCAGACGAGCGGGCGCATCTCGCCCTCGCTGCGCTACCATATTCTATTCCGCGACAAATACCGCTGCACGGCGTGCGGCGCCGATCCCAGGATCGACCACACGGTGCGCCTGCAAGTCGATCACAAAATCCCGCGCGCCCTCGGCGGGCCGACGACGCCCGACAATCTCCGCACCCTGTGCGCGGCCTGCAACCAAGGCAAGGGCGCGCGGCCGGAGTGAGCGCTTGGCGCCGCGCGCCATCACCGCCGCGCCGTGGCGTTGCGCGCCAGGCCGGTCAGCGCCGCCAGCGCGCGGGCGGCGATCAGGAAATCGGGATAGCCGGTCGATTTGCACAATTGCTCGGCTTCGTTGAGGCGGCGGAAGGCGTCGCTCAACAGCGCGCCGCGCCATACGCGCGCCGCCGCCGTAAAGGCCGAAGCGCGCGGGCCGAACAGGCGCAGGCCGCGCGTCACCTCCATCGCCGGGCGGCCTTGCGCCAGCGCCGCGTGATATTGATGGAAGCGCTGCATGTGGCGGCTGACGATGCGCAGCAGCGTCACCGCCGCCTCGCCTTCCTGTTGCAGCCGCACGGCGCAGCGATCCGCCCAGTCGCGGTCGCCGGCCGCGACCGCGGCGCACAGATCGTCATAGGTGATGCCCGCCGTGTCGCCGACGCTCGCCGCCGCCTCGGCCAGCGTAATCGGGCGCTCGCGGCCGCGCCCCGCCTCGCCGGCATAGAGCGCCAGCTTCTCGAGTTCGCGCCGCGTCACCAGCCGGTCGCCGCCGAGCCGATCGACGAGATAGGCGCGCGCATCGCCGTCGGCCGCGAGGCCGAAGGACGCCAAAGTCTGGTCGACGATGCGTTCCAGCGTATCGGCCTCGTCGGGATAGCACGGAATGGCGACGCCATTGTCGGCCGCCTCCACCGCCTTGCGCAGCGTGCTCGACGACGCCAGCGTCTCGGCCTCGATGACGATCAGCGCGTCGCCCATGGGCTCGGCGAGAAACCGCGCGACGGTCTTGGCGATGCGGTCGCCGGCCTCGACGATGCGCACCACGCGCCGGCCGCCGCCCATGGCGATTGCCGCCGCCTCGTCGCCCAGGCGCGCCGGATCCTCGGCGATGTCCTGGCCGCGGAACCGGGCGACGCGGAACGGATCGTCGAGCGCGGGCACCACGGTTTTCGCCACGCGCTCGGCGCGCTCGCGCACCAGGCCCGCATCGCCGCCGTGAAACAGCACCACCGCGCCCGCGCCTCGGGCGCTTTCAGGAAGGCCTCGATATCGCCGGGCCGGTCGCGCTTCACGGTTTCGCGCGCCGGCGCCGCCGGCGGCCGCCGCCGCGTGCCGGCGCCGGATATAGAGCGCCACGGTGAGCGCGATCTCGTCGGCGAGCAATTGCGCGGCGCGGCGGCGCGCATCGTCCTCGCTCACCACCGAGGCGAAGCGCTGGGTCGCGAGATTGTAGCTCGACACCGCCTCGCTGCGCTGGCGGAAGACGATGACGTCCGATTCGGCGTCGCGCAGGTCGTAGCGCGCCACCAGCACGATGTCGTTGCGCGTCACCGTACTGTCGCGCCGCGTATCGACGGCGCGGACCAATTCATCCAGGCGCAGGGTGAGCGTGTAGCGCGGGCTGCCCGGCTCGCCGTGCGGATTCATCCGGTCGAGCAGCGCGTTGTGCAACACCTGGCCGCGCCGGTCGCCGACCGGCAGGATCTTCACGTCGTCGACGCCGATCGCGGCGCGCGGCGCGCTCGAACCCGGCATGACGCCAAGCTCGCCATGCACCGGACGATAGCCGCAGCCGGCGAGCAGGAGCGGCAGCGCGACGATGACGCAGCAATGTCGCGTTCGAAGCCATCGCTCCCGGCGCAAAGTGTGGACCCCGGCTTTCGCCGGGGTGACGAATTTGGGCTGCAAAGCGAGATTTGTCACCCCGGCCGAAGAGCCGGGGTCCAAGGCGCGCGCGCCGGACAAAGATCGCGCGCAACGCGCGAACGCGGCACAGATCGCGCTAAACCACGACATTGACGATCTTGTCGGGCACAACGATGACGCGGCGCGGCGGTTTGCCGGACATGGCGCTGACGACATTGGGCAGCACCAGCGCGGCGCTTTCCGCCTCGGCCTGCTTGGCGCCGCGCGGCAGGTCGATCGTGCCGCGCAGCTTGCCGTTGACCTGAACCGCGACGGTGACCGTGTCTTCGACCGTCAGCGCCGTGTCGGCGACGGGCCAGGCGGTGCGCGTCAGGCCGGTCGCATGGCCGAGCCGCTGCCACATCTCCTCGGCGAGATGCGGCGTCATGGTGCCGAGCAGGCGCACCAGAACTTCGACGCCCTCGCGATAGGCCCAGGCGGCGCCCGGCTCGCCGCCCGCGTCGCGCAGCTCGTCGAGCGCGTTGGACAGCTCGCGGATGCGCGCCACCGCCTTGTTGAAATGGAATTTCTCGATATCGTCGGACACGCCGAGGATGGTCTTGTGCGTCGCCTTGCGCGCCGCCAACGCGCGCGCGCCGAACCGGTCCGGCAGCGGCGCGCCCTTGGCGGGCAGCGGCAGGGGCGGCTCCTCGATCATGCGGTGGACGCGGTTGAGATAGCGCCACGCGCCCTCGACGCCGGCATCGGTCCATTCCAGCTCGCGGTCGGGCGGCGAATCCGAAAGCATGAACAGGCGCGCCGTGTCGGCGCCGTAATTGGCGACGATGTTCTCGGGATCGACGACGTTCTTCTTCGACTTGCTCATCTTCTCGATGCGGCCGATCTCGACCGGCGTGGTGTCGGCGAGGCGCGTGGCGCCGCCGGCGCTCTTTCGCACCTCGGCGGGCGTGAGCCATTCGCCGTCGCGCCCGCGATAGGTTTCGTGCACGAACATGCCCTGGTTCTGCAGCGCGGCGAAGGGTTCGGCGAGATCGAGATAGCCGCAATCGCGCAAGGCGCGGGTGAAGAAGCGCGAATAAAGCAGATGCAGAATCGCGTGCTCGATGCCGCCGATATATTGATCGACCGGCAGCCAGTAGTCGACCGCCTTGCGGTCGAAGGCGCCGGCCGCGTGGGGCGAGCAGAAGCGCGCGAAATACCAGGAGGATTCAAAGAAAGTGTCGAAGGTGTCGGTGTCGCGCCGCGCCTGGGCGCCGCATGTCGGACAGGCGACGTGCTTCCAGGTGGGATGATGATCGAGCGGATTGCCGGGCTTGCCGAAGGTCGCGTCCTCGGGCAGGCGCACCGGCAGATCCTTCTCCGGCACCGGCACCGCGCCGCATTTTTCGCAGTGGATCACCGGCACCGGGCAGCCCCAATAGCGCTGGCGCGACACGCCCCAATCGCGCAGGCGGTATTGAATCGTGCCGCGCCCGCGCCCGTCCTCGACCAGACGCGCGATGACTGCGCGCTTGGCGGCAGCGACGGCGAGGCCGTTGAGGAAATCCGAATTGATCGCGACCCCGTCATCGACGAAGGCGGTGCCGCCGATGGCGAAGGTTTTCGCGTCGGCGCCGGGCGGGCAGATCACGGGGATCACGGGCAGCGAATATTTGCGCGCGAATTCCAGATCGCGCTGATCGTGGCCCGGGCAGCCGAAGATGGCGCCGGTACCGTATTCCATCAGCACGAAATTCGCCACCCACACCGGATGCGTCCGGCCGGCGACGAACGGGTGCGCCACGCTGAGGCCGGTGTCGTAGCCGACCTTCTCGGCGGTTTCCAGCATCGCCTCGCTGGTGCCGATGCGGTTGCATTCGGCGACGAAGGCGGCGAGCTTGGCATCGCGCTTGGCAAGCTCCTCGGTCAGCGGATGATTGGGCGAGAGCGCCAGGAACGACATGCCGAACAACGTGTCGGGCCGCGTCGTGAACACGTCGATCTTGCGCCCGGCTTGGCCGGCCATGTCGAAGGCGACATAGGCGCCCTCGCTCTTGCCGATCCAATTCCGCTGCATCACGCGCACGCGCTCGGGCCATTTGTCGAGCGTGTCGATCGCCGAGAGAAGATCCTCGGCGTAGCGCGTGATGCGCAGGAACCATTGCGAGAGCTTGCGCTTCTCGACCACGGCGCCGGAGCGCCAGCCGCGCCCGTCGATCACCTGCTCGTTGGCGAGCACGGTGTGGTCGACCGGATCCCAGTTCACCCAGCCTTCCTTGCGATAGGCCAAGTCCTTCGCCAGGAAATCGAGGAACATTTTCTGTTCGTGCTTGTAGTAGTCGGGCGTGCAGGTCGCGAACTCGCGCGACCAATCGTAGGACAGGCCCAGGCGCTTCATCTGCGCCTTCATCGAATCGATGCTGTTCCAGGTCGACACGGCCGGCTGCACGCCGCTCTGGATCGCCGCGTTCTCGGCCGGCATGCCGAACGCGTCCCAGCCCATCGGATGCAGCACGTTATAGCCGCGCGCCATCTTGTAGCGCGCCACGAGATCGCCCAGCGTGTAGTTGCGCACGTGGCCCATGTGGATTTTCCCCGACGGATAGGGAAACATCTCGAGCACGTAATATTTCGGCCGCGCCGGGTCCTCGGTCACCTGGAAGGCCTTACTGTCCTCCCAAATGCGCTGCCACTTGGCTTCGGTCTCGCTGAAATTGTAGCGCGCCATTACGCTCTCTATGGGAACTTCCGTGTTGCGGGCCGGCCCGCCGACGCGCCGGCGCTTAGCCGCCGGCCTGCTGTCGCAGCTCGCGCGCGCGCTGCAGGATGGCGTTTTCCATCGCCTGCGCCGTGCTCGGATCAACAGGCACCGTCGCCCAGTCGCGGCCGCCCCGGCGCTCCTGGCGGAACACCGTGACCTTGACCGAATCGGCGCGCAGCTCGGGCCCGCCGACCAGGATATTGACCTTGAGGCGTTCGTTCGGGTTGCGCTGCGAAGCGTACCAGTCGGTCGCGATCGCGCCGCCATAGGGATCGGAGGCCGCCAGCGGCATGAAGGCAACGGCGTCGAGCGAGGCGCGCCAGGCGTGGCGGTTGACGCGCACGCTCGCCGCGCGGCCCGAATCCGGTCCCTGGGCGAAATCGGCGCGCGCGCCGGTCGGCTTGTTCGCCTCGGTCGAAACCGGCCCGCCCGGATGGTTGAGCGTGCCGGAATAGGATCGGGTCGAGCCGCTGTCGCCGCAGCCGGCCAGCGCCAGACCGGCCGCCGTCAGCGCCGCGACGCCAATATGCCTATATCCGATCGTCTTGCGCATCGCGCATCCTCCATAATCCGGTCGTCGAAATTCGGGTTAAATTTTCGGCTGCCCGCTATATAGCATAGACCGCAGATTGCGGAAGGGCGCCGACCTTATGAGCGTTGCCGAACGGCTGGGCGAAATCAACCGGCGCATCGCCGCGGCGGCGCGCGCGGCGGGACGCGCGCCGGAAGCCGTAACGCTGGTTGCGGTCAGCAAGACCAATCCGGCCGCCGCGGTCGAGGCCGCGCTCGCGGCCGGCCAGCGCGTGTTCGGCGAGAACCGCGTGCAGGAAGCGGCGGCGAAATTTCCCGCGCTGCGCCAGCGCCATCCCGATCTCAAGCTCCACCTGATCGGCGCCCTGCAAACCAACAAGGCCGAGGATGCGGTGGCCCTGTTCGACGTCATCGAAACGGTGGATCGTCCGTCGCTCGCGGCGGCGCTCGCCAAGGCGATGGCCAAGCTCGGGCGGCGCATTCCGGTTTTCGTCCAGGTCAACACCGGCGAGGAAGCGCAGAAAGGCGGCGCCATGCCGCGCGAGGCCGAGGATTTCGTCGCGCGCTGCCGCGGCGAATTCGGCCTCGCGGTCGAAGGCCTGATGTGCCTTCCGCCGGCCGCGGAAGCGCCGGCGCCGCATTTCGCGCTGCTCGCCGGCATGGCGCGCCGGCTCGGCCTGGGCGCGCTCAGCATGGGCATGAGCGCGGATTTCGAAATCGCCATCCGCCTCGGCGCCACCCATGTGCGGCTCGGCACGGCGATCTTCGGCGCGCGCGCCATTACCTAAGGGCATGGAAACAAAAAAGCACAAGGCTTCGAAAATTCCGCCGGCTCGTGCTATGGATTGGCAACCTACCGCTCGTTCCTGGGGATCGCCGAATGCCGGATAGCCAAAGCAAAGCCGCGAAGCGCGTGCTGATCGTCGACGACGACAAGGATCTGCGCACCGCGCTGCTGGAGCAATTGCGCCTGTATGAGGAATTCGAGGCCGTCGCCGTCGAAAATGCCACGCTCGGCCTGGCCAAGGCCAAGGACGAGCGTTTCGACATCATCCTGCTCAACGTCCATATGCCCGATATGGACGGGCGCGAACTGTGCCGCCTGATGCGGCGCCAGGGCATCAAAACGCCGATCATCATGCTGACCGCCGCCGATACCGAGGCCGACACCATTCTCGGCCTCGATGCCGGGGCCAATGACTACATCGCCAAGCCGTTCCGTATTGGCGTGCTGCTCGCCCGCCTGCGCGCCCATCTGCGCCAGCACGAGACCAGCGAGGACGCGGTGTTTACCATTGGGCCTTACACCTTCAAGCCAAGCGTCAAGCTGCTGATCGTCGCCGCCAACAACAAAAAAATCCGCCTGACCGAAAAAGAGGCCGCGATCCTTAAATATCTTTACCGCGCCGAGGGACAGATTATTGCGCGGGACAAGCTCCTATCCGAGGTATGGGGGTATAACGCCAATGTCACCACCCATACCTTGGAAACCCACGTCTACCGGCTGCGGCAGAAAATAGAGGCCAATCCAGCCAAGGCTGTGATACTCGTCACAGAAGGCGGCGGCTATAGGCTGATACCGTAACTCGTGGCATGCTGACTGAGACGTTGGCCTGCCTCGGCTTGGGGGCTGGCAACCGGCGGGGTCACCGTGGCGGCATCGGGACAGAAGCAGCAACATCGGCATCAACGTCAACGGCACGACGGGATGGCCGTGCATTTTCATGGCGTGCGCGGCACGATCGCGTGCCCCGGCGGCGAGTATATTCGCTATGGCGGCAACACGTCCTGCATCGAGGTCCGTTGCGGCGAACATCTCATCATTCTCGATGCCGGCACCGGCCTGCGGCCGCTCGGCGTCGAGCTTAGCCAAAACGGCACGATCGATTGCGATCTCCTGCTGAGCCACACCCACCTCGATCATGTCGCCGGCCTGCCATTCTTCGTGCCGTTGTTCAACAAGGGCAACAAGGTGCGATTGTCCGCCGGCCATCTCAAGGATCAGAATCTGACGCTGCGCAAGACCATGCAGCGCCTGCTCGGCGCGCCCCTGTTCCCCGTGCCGTTCGAAGCGCTGTCGGCGGAGATCGGCTTCACCGATTTCTCCGCTGGCGCGGCCTGGGAGCTCAAGCCGGGCGTACAGGTCCGCACCGCGCCGCTCAATCACCCCAACGGCGCCACCGGTTATCGCATCGAGTTTGCCGGGCGCTCGATGTGCTACGTCACCGATACCGAGCATGTCGAAGGCGAGCTCGACCGCAACATTCTCGGCCTCATCGAAGGCGCCGATATTTTCATCTACAATTCCACCTACACCGAGGCGGAGTATCCGAAGTTCAAGGGTTGGGGCCACTCCACCTGGCAAGAAGGCGTCCGCCTGGCGGAAGCGGCCAAAGTCAGGCTGTACATCGTCTTCCATCACGCGCCCGAGCACACCGACGACATGATGGACGATATTGCGTCCTCGGTGCGCCGCCGCTGGCCGGCTTCGGCCGTCGCGCATGAGGGCATGATCCTGACGCCGTGAGGCTACGATCACGTGTCGATCGCAATCCTATGCGGATGAAGCGCCACGAAGCCCATGGCACGATGATTTGACTCGACGCGGAAAGCGTAGGGGCGCGTGGCGCGCGCCCTCGTCATTCAGGACAAAATCGTTGCGGCTGCTCATCCAGGGCGCACGCCGCGCCCCTACGATGCGACCGCCCTCGGCCCCTCTGCACTTATCGATTGCGGCAGATCGACCCATCTGCCGCAATTGTGTCATATAATAGAATTATTCTATTGTAATATTTAGATCCCTGTTTATATTGCTGATAAATCAAACCTTGCCACCCCAAGGAGGATCATTTCATGGTTGAAACTGTTTCGATCGGACTCGATGATACGGCGCGCAAATCGGTCGCCGATGCCCTCGCCCAGGTGCTCGCCGATAGCCACGCCCTTGCGCTCAAAACGCAGAATTTCCATTGGAACGTGGCCGGGCCGCACTTCCACTCGCTGCACGCCATGTTCGAGGCCCAGTATGCCGAACTCGCCGCTGCCGTCGACGAGCTGGCGGAGCGCATCCGCGCGCTCGGTTTTCCCGCGCCCGGCGGCTATGCCGCCTTTGCCAAGCTGACGGCGATTGCCGATGCGAAGGAAAACGTGCCCGCCGCCGAGATGGTCCGCACCCTGCTGGCCGACCATGAAACGGCCGTCAAGCGCCTGCGCGCCGCGCTCAAAGTCGCGCAGGCGGCGGGCGACGAAGAAAGCGCGGATCTCGCGATCGGGCGGCTGCAGGCGCACGAAAAAACCGCCTGGATGCTGCGTGCCAGCGCGGCTTAACCCGGCCGGCGCGGCGGCGATCGAGCGCCCTCGCACAAGAAATCGAGACCGGCGAGCATCGTTAGCCCGATCTCGGATTTGGGTCGCTGTGTCACCAGAGGTTGGCCACCGCGCTGCTTCCGGGAAACGCCACATGCCGGACCGCGTCCGCAACGCCGGCTAACGCGACGACAGTCCAATTTTGCGCCGCCCGGTTCTCTCGCATGCAGAGATTCGGGCCGAGGCGCCGCCTCGTCACCACGGTCTCCAACATCAAGGAGTAGAATTCCATGAACGATCCGAAGAAACGTCTGACCACCAACGCCGGCTGTCCTGTCGTCGACAATCAGAACGTGATGACCGCTGGTCCGCGCGGGCCGCAGCTGATGCAGGACATCTGGTACCTGGAGAAGCTCGCTCATTTCGACCGCGAGGTCATTCCCGAGCGCCGCATGCACGCCAAGGGATCAGGCGCCTACGGCACCTTCACCGTGACGCACGACATCACCAAATACTCGCGTGCGAGGATCTTCTCGCAGATCGGCAAGAAGACCGAGCTGTTCGCCCGTTTCACCACCGTCGCCGGCGAACGCGGCGCGGCCGATGCCGAACGCGACATCCGCGGCTTCGCCGTCAAGTTCTATACCGAGGAAGGCAACTGGGACCTGGTCGGCAACAATACGCCGGTATTTTTCCTGCGCGATCCGCTGAAATTTCCCGACCTCAACCACGCGGTCAAGCGCGACCCGCGCACCAACATGCGCAGCGCCAAGAGCAACTGGGACTTCTGGACCTCGCTGCCCGAGGCGCTGCACCAGATCACCATCGTCATGAGCGACCGCGGCATCCCCGCAACCTACCGCCACATGCATGGCTTCGGCAGCCATACGTTCAGCTTCATCAACGCGAAGAGCGAGCGCCACTGGGTCAAGTTCCATTTGAAGTCGCAACAAGGCATCAAGACCCTGACCGACGCCGAAGCCGAAGCGATCATCGGCAATGACCGCGAGAGCCATCAGCGCGACCTGTTCGAGAGCATCGAAAACGGTAACTATCCGAAATGGTCGCTGAAGGTGCAGGTCATGCCCGAGGCCGACGCGGCGAGGGTGCCTTATCATCCATTCGACCTGACCAAGGTCTGGCCGCACAAGGATTATCCGCTGATCGATGTCGGCGTGATGGAACTCAATCGCAATCCGGAAAACTTTTTCGCCGAGGTCGAGCAATCGGCGTTCAACCCTGCCAATGTGGTGCCGGGCATCGGCTTCTCGCCCGACAAAATGTTGCAGGGGCGTCTCTTCGCCTATGGTGACGCGCAGCGCTACCGGCTCGGCGTCAACCACCATCTCATTCCGGTGAACGCGGCGCGTTGCCCGGTGCATAGCTATCACCGCGATGGCGCGATGCGCGTCGACGGCAATCATGGCGGCACGCTCGGCTACGAGCCGAACGATCAGGGCCAATGGGCCGAGCAGCCTCAATATCGCGAGCCGCCCTTGGCGCTGACGGGCGCCGCCGACCACTGGAACCACCGCGAGGACATCGACTACTACTCGCAGCCCGGCGCGCTGTTCCGTCTCCTTGCGCCCGCGCAGCGCAAGGCCTTGTTCGAAAACACCGCGCGCTCGGTCGGCGGGGCGCCCAAGGAAATCCAGCTTCGTCATATCAGTCATTGCCTCAAGGCCGATCCGGCTTACGGCGCGGGCGTCGCGGCGGCGCTGGGTATCGCGATGAGCGAGATCGCGTAAGGCCTGAAGGCGCCAGCGCGGGTTGAGGCGTGGCGCTCGCGCCCCTTCACGGCTATCGGGTTCACTCATTTCACGACATCGACGCGCACTTCACAAAACTGTCATCCCGAGCAAGCGCGCGAGCGCGCGCCGTCGAGGGATATTGCGCATGGCAAAAACGGCCGCCGCTATTGGGCATGATCTGCTTCTGCGCCGCCAATATCCCTCGACTGCGACGCATGGCTCCGCCATGCGCCTTCGCTCGGGATGACAGGAATGGGACATGTGAACCATTGTCGAGAGTTGTGTGAATGCCGGCGCATTCAGGGCAGGGTTCGGCACAGCGCGTAGAAGCACACCGGCCGCCCGGCTTTGACTCCGAATTGCTTTAAACCTAAAATATTTAGGTCTAAAGCAATTATCGGTGGGGCGGGGCGATGCGCGTCGAGATCGTGGGCGGCGGGCCGGGCGGGCTCTACAGCGCGATCCTGTTGAAGAAGGCGTTTCCCGGCGCCGCGATCGCCGTCCATGAGCGCAACCGCCCCGACGACACTTTCGGCTTCGGCGTCGTGTTCTCCGACGAAACGCTGGGCAATTTCCTGTCGCACGATCCCGCAAGCCACGCCGCCATCGCCGGCGCCTTCGCCTATTGGGACGATATCGATTTCCATTGGAACGGCGAGATCGTGCGCACCGGCGGCCACGGCTTTTGCGGCTGCGGCCGCGTCGAGCTGCTGCAAATCCTCCATGCGCGCTGCCGCGAGCTCGGCGTCGCGCTCAACTTCGAAATCGAGATCGCCGACCTTGCCGCCTTCGCTGGCGCCGACCTCATCATCGCCGCCGACGGCATCAACAGCCGCGTGCGCGAAGCCTATAAGGAGCATTTCCGCCCCAGCATCGAATGGCGCAAGAACAAGTTTCTCCTGTGCGGCTCGACCAAGCCCGCCTCCGCCTTCACTTTCCAGTTCACCGAGAACAATCACGGCCTCTGGGTGCTCGGCGAATATCAATACAACGCCAAACTCGCGACCTGGATCATCGAGGCGCCCGAGCCCACCTGGGCGAGCGCGCGGGCCGAAATCGAACATCTCGGCGAGGCCGAAACCCTGGACTATATGGCGCGGCTGTGGGCGCCGCATCTCGACGGCCACGCGCTGCTTGCCAACAAATCGATCTGGCGCAGCTTTCCCACCATCCGCAACGCGCGCTGGTATCGCGGCAACATCGTCCTGATCGGCGACGCGCTGCACACCGCGCATTATTCGATCGGCTCGGGCACCAAGCTGGCGATGGAAGACGCGATCGCCCTTGTCGGCTCGATCAAGCGGCACAAGACGATCGCCGAAGCGCTCGCCCATTTTGAAAGCGCGCGCCGCGAGGAGGTCGAGAAAACCCAGCACGCCGCCGATGTCTCGGTGCTGTGGACCGAGCACCCGCACCGCTACAAGCGCATGCCGGCGATCCAAGCCGCGTTCTCGATGCTGACGCGCTCGAAGCAGATCACCTACGACAATCTGCGCCTGCGCGACGCGGGCTTCATCGACCGGGTCGATCGCTGGTTCGCCGGCACGGTGCGCGCGCGCGGCTTGCCGGTGGCCGAGGGCGCGCCGCCGATGTTCATGCCGTTCCGCCTCGGCGGATTGACGCTGGCCAACCGCGTCGTCGTCTCGCCGATGGACATGTACAGCGCCGAGGACGGCACGGTGGGCGATTTCCATTTCGTCCATTTCGGCGCGCTCGCCCATGGCGGCGCCGGGCTCATCGTTTCGGAAATGGTCTGCGTCTCGGCCGAGGGCCGCATCACGCCGGGCTGCGGCGGCCTCTACAAGCCCGCGCACGTCGCCGCCTGGAAGCGCATCGCCGATTACGTGCATGCCAATTCCGCCGCGAAATTCGCAATCCAGCTCGGCCATAGCGGTCGCAAGGGCTCGACCAAGGTCGCCTGGGACGGCATGGACCGGCCGCTCGACGCCGGCAATTGGCCGCTGATCGCGCCCTCCTCCGTCAAGCACTACGACGCCATGCAAACGCCGCGCGCAATGACCCGCGCCGACATGGACCTGGTGCGCGGCCAGTTCGTCGCCGCCACGCGCATGGCGCACGAAGCCGGTGCCGATCTCGTCGAGCTGCATATGGCGCATGGTTATCTGCTGTCGAGCTTCATCACGCCGGTCGCCAACCGGCGGGCTGACGAGTATGGCGGCTCGCTGGAAAATCGCCTGCGCTATCCGCTCGAAATTCTCGATGCCATGCGCGCCGCCTGGCCCAAGCACAAGCCAATCTCGGTGCGCATCTCGGCGCATGACTGGGTCGGCGCGCGCGGCATCGGGCCCGACGACGCGGTCGAGATCGCGCGCGCCTTGAAGGCGCATGGCTGCGACATCGTCGATGTCTCCGCCGGGCAAACCGCGCCCGACGCCGAGCCGGTCTATGGCCGCATGTTCCAAACGCCGTTTGCCGAGCAGGTGCGCAACGAGGCCGACATCCCGACCATGGCGGTGGGCAACATCACCACTTGGGACCAGGTCAACACCATCGTCGCCGCCGGCCGCGCCGATCTCGTCTGCCTCGGCCGGCCGCATTTGACCAACCCGCATTTCACCTTGCAGGCCGCCGCCTATTACGGCTTCGCGCCGCAGCCCTGGCCCAGGCAATATCTTTCGGGCCGCGACCAGGCGCTGCGCCTGGCGCCGCGCGACCGCGCCGAGATCGCCGATCTGCGCAAGGCCGCCAAGGCACCGAGCCACCGGCCGAAGTCCTAAACCGGGAAGTATCGACCACAGAGGCACGGAGGCACAGAGAAGCCACGGAGAAGGTCTGAGCTCACAAGTTCCGCCAATCTCCGTGCCTTCTCTGTGCCTCCGTGCCTCTGTGGTTAAACTTAACTTTGGGCGCGTCGCCCGATTCTTGGAAAAATTCCGGAAGGGGCGCTTGCGCATCGCCCCGCGCTAGGCAAACTCTATCGTCGAGCAGAGGGGGAAGATCGGCATGACTGCTTCGGCGCGGCGGCCCGGCCTTAAGGGCAACGTGGTCGATTATCTGTTCGAGATCGCCTTGCGGCCGGAGAACGAGCACCGGCCGTTTCTCGTCATCGACGACGGCGCCGTGTCCTACTCGTTCCGCCAAGTTTACGAGCGCGCCTGCCAGGCCGGGCACTATCTGAGATCGCTCGGCTTGCAGCCCGGCGACCGCATGATGATGAGCGTCATGGATGGGCGCGATTTCGTTGCGCTGTTCTTGGGCGCGATGAAGGTCGGCGTCGTGCCGCTGCCGCTCAACACCTATTTGAAGCCGCGCGACTATCTCTACTACCTCAACGACAGCGCGGCGAAGGCGGCGTTCATCGATGCCAGCCTCGTCAAAACCGTCGATGAAATCCGGCCGCGGACCGAGTTCGTGCGCCATTTCGGCGTGCTGGGCGCCGGCGCTGGCGCCGCCGCGCCGGGGTACGTGCCGTTCGAGCCCGCGGCGGACCTGCAGCCGGCTTCGCTCGAAACGCTGCCGCGCCAGCCCGGCGACGTTGCGTTCTGGCTCTATAGTTCGGGCAGCACCGGCGATCCCAAGGGCGTCGTGCACACCCACGAGCATTTGTATTGGGCCACCGAGCTCGGCGGCCTGGGCGGGCTCGGCATCACGCGCGACGACGTGGTTTCCTGCCCGCCCAAGATGTTCTTCGCCTTCGGCCTCGGCGGCCAAGTCTATTTCACGTTGCGCGCCGCGGCGGCGACCCTGGTCAGCGCCGCGCCGATCACGCCCAAGCGCGTGTGGAACGAATGGCTCAAGCACGAGCCGACCCTGGTCATGGCCGTGCCCACGCTGTTCGCCGGCATGTTGCAACTCGCCGAGAAGGAGATCGGTCTCGAGCGCGCGCGCCATGCCTGCCGGCGCATCCGGCTGGCGCTCTCCGCCGGCGAGTTGCTGCCGCCGGCACTGATGGAGCGCTGGAAGTCCACGATCGGCCTCGAATTGCTCGACGGCGTCGGCACCACCGAGATGACGCATCTCTTCATTCTCAACCGGCCCGGCCGCGCCGTGCCGAAAAGCTGCGGCCGCATCGTCGACGGCTACCGCTACGAAATCCTCGACGACGACGGCAACAAGGTGAAGCGCGGCGACACCGGCAATCTTCACGTCTACGGACCGTCCGCCGCCACGATGTATTGGAACAAGCCGGAGAAGACCAAGCAGGTGATGGGCCGCGGCGGCGTGCTCACCGGCGACAAGGTCTACGAAGACGAGCATGGCAATCTGTTCATGGTCGGCCGCTCCGACGACATGCTGCGGGTCGGCGCGATCTGGGTTTCGCCCGCCGAGGTCGAGGGCGCGGTCGCCGCGCACGACGCGGTGGCGGAATGCGCCGTGGTCGGCCTCGCCGATGCCGAGGGCTTGATCAAGCCCAAGGCCTTCGTCATCTTGCGCGATCCCGCCCGGCACCCCGACAAGGCCGCGCTCGAAGCCGCGCTCAAGGAGCACGTCCGCAAGCTCCTGCCCGGCGCCAAGGTGCCGCGCTGGATCGAGTTCGTCGCCGAGCTGCCCAAAACGGCGACCGGCAAGATTCAACGGTTTCGCTTGCGCCAGGAGACAACATGAGCCGCCTCGCCATCGCGTTCCTCGCGGCGTTCTGCGCCTTTGCTGTTCCCGCCGCGCGCGCCGAGCTGCCGCCTTGGGTCTATCGCGATTTCCAGCAGCGCGCGGAGGAGTCGCTGACGATCCGCGTCGTCGCCGTCTCGGCGATGCGGCGCGGCGGCATTCACCCCGATGGCGTCTCGCGCACCATCGTCACCAAGGTCGAGGCCAAGGCGGTCGTCGAAACCGTGCGCCGCAGCGCTTCGTCGCTCAAGCGCGGCGAAACCATCGACATCGTCTACGACCGGGTCGATCTGCCGCCCGGCATGGCCGGCGCGCGGCCGATCCCGGTTCTCAAGGCGGGCGACGTTTTGCCGGCCTATCTCAATCGGCTCCCGAACGGCGGCGCCTATACCGTCGCGGCGCAAGGCGCCAGCTTCGATCCGGAAATGAAGTAGCGAGCGTTCCGGGCGATCGATTCAGGGCGTTCTATCCTGCAATAGCGGTGCGTGCAGGCTGGACCCCGGCCCGGTGGCCGGGGTGACAGTCATTCGCCGCTACCGCCCGCCGGTCACGCGCAAGATGGCGCCGGTGACGTACGACGAAGCGTCGGACAGCAAATACAAGATCGTGTCGGCGACTTCCTGGGCCGTGCCGATGCGGCCCAGCGGCGTCGTCGGCAGCAGGCGCGCGAGGCGGCCCGGATCGCCGGCCGCGAGATGGATTTCGGTGTCGATCAGGCCGGGCGCCACGGCGTTCACGCGGATCCCTTCCGGGCCGTATTCCTTCGCCAGCCCAATCGTCATCGCGTCGATCGCGGCTTTCGAGGCCGCATACCACACGAACTCGCCGGGCGCGCCCAGCGTGGCCGCCGCCGAAGACAGGCTGACGATGGCGCCGCCCGCGCCGCCGCGCTTTTTCGACATGCGCCGGATCGCTTCCTGCGCCACGATCATGGCGCCGGTGACGTTGAGATCGACGCAGTCGCGGATCGCGGCCGGCGGCATTTCGGTGAAGCGGCTGCTTTTGCCGGTGATCCCGGCATTGTTGACGAGATGCGTCAGGCGGCCGAGCCGCGTGTCGACTTCGGCGAAGACGCGGGCGATATCCGCCTCCTTCGCCATGTCGCCTTGCATGATTTCGGCGCGCGCGCCGGCGGCGCGGCACTCCTTGGCCACGGTTTCCGCCGCCGCCTTGTTGGCGAGATAATTGATCGCGACATCGTAGCCTTGCCGCGCCGCGAGGCGCGCGACCGCGGCGCCGATGCCGCGGCTGCCGCCGGTGACCAGCAGGATCGGACGCGCCATCGCGCCGCAGGCCCGCCGCTAGGTGTTCATCGAGTTGAAGAATTCGCCGTTGTTCTTGGTGTCCTTGATCTTGCTCATCAGGAACTCCATCGCATCGACGACGCCCATCGGCATCAGGATGCGGCGCAGCACCCACATTTTCTGCAGCGTGCCCTGATCGACCAGGAGTTCTTCCTTGCGCGTGCCCGAGCGCGTGATGTCGATCGACGGCCAGGTGCGCTTGTCGGAGAGCTTGCGGTCGAGGATGATTTCCGAATTGCCCGTGCCCTTGAACTCTTCGAAGATCACTTCGTCCATGCGGCTGCCGGTGTCGATCAGCGCCGTGGCGATGATCGAGAGCGAGCCGCCGTGCTCGATGTTGCGCGCCGCGCCGAAAAAGCGTTTCGGGCGCTGCAGCGCGTTGGCATCGACGCCGCCGGTCAAGACCTTGCCCGAGGACGGCACCACGGTGTTGTACGCCCGCGCGAGACGCGTGATCGAATCGAGCAAGATGACGACGTCGCGCTTGTGCTCGACGAGGCGCTTGGCCTTTTCGATTACCATTTCGGCGACCTGGACATGGCGCGAGGCCGGCTCGTCGAAGGTCGAGGCGATGACCTCGCCCTTCACCGTGCGCTCCATGTCGGTGACTTCCTCGGGCCGCTCGTCGATCAGCAGCACGATCAGGAAAGCGTCGGGATGATTCTTGGCGATGGAGTGCGCCATGTTCTGCAGCATCACGGTCTTGCCGGTGCGCGGCGGCGCCACGATGAGCGCGCGCTGGCCCATGCCGATCGGCGTAATGATGTCGATGACGCGCCCGGTCTTGTCGCGCAGCGACGGATCGTCGAGCTCCATCTTGAACTTCTTGTCGGGATAGAGCGGCGTGAGATTGTCGAAATTGATCCGGTGGCGGACGTCCTCAGGATCGCTGAAATTGATCTGGTTGACCTTGAGCAGGGCGAAATAGCGTTCGCCGTCCTTGGGCGCGCGGATCTGGCCCTGCACCGTGTCGCCGGAGCGCAGGCCGAAGCGCTTCACCTGGTTGGGCGAAACGTAGATGTCGTCGGGCCCGGCGAGATAGTTGGCCTCGGGCGAGCGCAGGAAGCCGAAGCCGTCGGGCAGCACCTCGATGGTGCCTTGGCCGGTGATCGGCACGTCCTTGACCGCGAGCTGCTTCAGGATCGCGAACATCATGTCCTGCTTGCGCAGCATGCTCGCGTTTTCGATCTGCAGCTCCTCGGCGAAGGCGAGCAGGTCGGCCGGCGACTTGGCCTTGAGATCCTGGAGGTCGAGCTGCTTCTCCGGCGCGGCGGGAGCCGTGGCGACGGGAGCGGCGGGTGTCGGTGCGGTGATTGTTGTCATGGGCTTTGCGTTGTTTGAACTATGAATAAAAGGATGGGACAGTCGGGGGGAGTTTGGCGCGAACCCGATCCGCGCATGGCCTCGTTGCGTGAGGCGAAAGGCGGCGCGGATGGCTTTGGTCAGAGGATGGCGCCGCTGCGGGATTCGGCAAGAAGCGTCCCGGCTCGCGGCCTTTCAGGAAAATCGCTCCGGCAGCGGGCGAATGAGCCCGTCGACCGCCGATGCGATTTCCTTCTTAGCAAAACTAAGCGCCGAAGGCAAAGGTTACAAGAGGCCTGGAATGCGGCCTTAACGTTCCAGTCATAATTCGGGCACTCTAGCCGTCCAGCACTTGGGCCAAAGCCTCGGCGAAGGCGTCGTTGTCCTCGGCCAGGCCGATGGTCACGCGGATGTAGTTCTCATAGCCCGGCGCCTTGATCTCGCTCACCAATATGCCGCGGTCGCGCAGCTCGGCCGCCGCCTTCTTGCCCTCGATCGGCAGGGCGATGGCGAGGAAATTGGCGTCGCTCGGCAGGCAGGCGAGTTTCATTGCCGCAAGCCGGGACGCGAGGCGCTCGCGCTCCGCGATGCAGGCCTTGACCCGCGCCCACATGTAGTCCTGGTCTTCGTAGGCCGCCGTCGCGGCGGCGAGGGAGAGGATATTGAGATTGAAGGTCGTGCGCACCCGGTGGAAGGCGTCGGCCACGGCGGGCGAGCTGGCAAATCCATAGCCGACGCGGGCGCCGGCCAGGCCGAAGGCCTTCGAGAAGGTGCGCAGGATGAACCACGGCCGTTCGATCGCGCGCAGCACGGCAAGGGCATCGGTGCCGCCGGCGGCGCGGGTGAACTCGCCATAGGCCTCGTCCACCGCGAGCACGGCGGTTTTCGGCGCGGCCGTGGCGAGCTGGCGCAGCTCATCGGCCGTGCTCGCCGCCCCGGTCGGGTTGTTGGGTGTCGCGATCCACAACAGGCGGGTCTCGCCATCGACCGCGGCGAGCAAGCCGGCGATATCGTTGCCGCCGTCCTTGCGCACCGGCACGGATTTCACCGTACCGCCGCACACCCGCACGTAGGCGCCGATGCGCGGAAAGGTCGGCGTCGTGACCACGCCGTTGCGGCCCGGTTCGATGAACGCCGTGGATGCAAGCGAGATCAACTCGCCGCTGCCATTGCCGACGAATATCCGTTCCGGCGGCAGGCCGCTGCCGCGCGCGATCGCCGCGGTGAGCTTGCCGCCATAGGAATCGCCGTAGCAATTCAGGCCGCCCATGGCGCGCAAAACCGCCTCGCCGACGCGCGGCGAGGGCGGCCAGGCGCCTTCGTTGAAATGCATGCGCCGGAGCGGCGCGTTGCGGCCCGGCGGTGCCGGCGCCGGCCGCGGCGGCGGCGCGATGGCGGCTAGCGAGGGACGCAGTGGGATTTCGGTTTGGTCTTGCGCCATGGCTCGATTTTCAAAACGGTTTCACGATCACGAGAATGACGATGCCGATCATGCACAGCGTCACGGCCTCGTTGACGATTTTGTAAAAGCGCGCCGGCCGCCGGTTTTCGCCGCGCGCGAAGCGCTTGCGCCACAGCGCGAACAAGTGATGCAGCGACGGTCAAGACCACGATCAGCGTCAGCTTGGCGTGCAGCCAGCCTTGGCTCTTGTAGGCGGTCCACAAATAATACAGAAGCACGCCGCCGAAAACGTAGCTCGCGATCATCGCCGGATTCATGATCGCGCGCAAAAGCCGGCGTTCCATGATCTGGAATTTGGCGTCGATGTCCGAGCCCGGCGCCGCGTCCGCGTGATAGGCGAAGAGCCGCGGCAGATAGAGCATCGCGGCCATCCACGCCATCACGCCGATGAGATGCAGCGCCTTCAGCCAATTGAGCAGCGTTTGGTCCATCGCTCAGCCCGCCATCGCGCAACGCCCATGTTCCGCCGGGCAGATGCGCTTGCCGCCCGCGCTACACGTGGCGCCGCCGAACCCCGCCGCCTGCGCCGCCAGCGCGGCGAGGCCGGCGATAAAGGCCGGGTGCGCGCCCACCGTCGGCACCCGCACGTAATCCGGCACGCCGCAGGTTTCGGCGAGCTTGCGATATTCGATGTCGAGCTCGACCAGGGTCTCCGAATGCTCGGAGACGAAGGCGATCGGCACGACCATCAACGGTACCCGCTCGCGCCCCGCGCGCTTGATCTCGTCCTCGGTCGAAGGTCCGATCCACGCCAGCGGTCCGACCCGGCTTTGATAGCAAACCACCCAATCGCCGATGGTGCCGTCCATCGCCCGCGCCACGGCCGCCGCGGTCCGTTGCACCTGCCACGAATAAGGATCGCCGCGCGCGACGATTTTTTTCGGCAAGCCGTGCGCCGAAAACAAAACCCGCCAAGGCCGATCGGGCGCCGCCACCAGCGCGCGGCGCAGCAAATCCTCGATTGCGGCGGCGAAACCGGCATGATCCGGATAACAGCACAGCGTCCCCGCCGCCTCGCCGAGCCCGGCGGCGCGCGCGGCTTTGCGCCAGGCGCCGATCGAAGACGCCGTCGTCGTCGTCGAGAATTGCGGATAGAGCGGCAGCAGCACGGTCTTGCTCGGCGCCATGGCGCGCACCGCCGCAACCGTTTCGTCGATGAAGGGATGCCAATAGCGCATCGCGACGAACACGCGCCACGCCTCGTTCGGATGCTGGCGGGCGAGTTCGGCTTCGAGCGCGCGCGCCTGGGCTTCGGTATTGGCCAGGATCGGCGAACCGCCGCCGATTTTGCCGTAGATTTCGCGCGCCACGGGCGCGCGGCGCGATGAAATGAACTTTGCCAGCAGCCAGCGAATGCCCGGCGGCGCGCCGATAATCGCCGAATCGTTGAACAAATTGAACAGGAACGGCGCCACAGCTTCCAGCCGGTCGGGTCCGCCGAGATTGAACAGAACGACGGCGACGCTCATGCGACGGTGTGCCCGCGCACCGTCGCCACCAGATCCGCAACATGGGCCGGCGGCGTCTCCGGCAACACGCCATGGCCGAGATTGAACACAAACGGCAGGCCGGCAATACAATCCAGAATGATACGAATCCGCTGCCGCATCGCCTCGCCGCCGGCGACCAGCAACACCGGATCGAGATTGCCTTGCACCGGCTTGCGCCGCGCAATTTCAGTCATCGTCGTCGCCATCGCCGCGGTGTCGAAACCCACGGCATCGGTTCCCGCCTGCACCGCATAGGGAATGGCATATTGCGATGCGCCGCGCGGAAAACCGATGATCGGCGCGCGGTGCCCACGGGTGTGCAAGGCGGCGCAGATTTTCGCCGTCGGCTCGATCACGTAGCGGTAGAATTCCGGTTCCGCCAGGACCGAAGCCCAACTGTCGAACAACTGCACGCAATTCGCGCCCGCCGCAAGCTGCGCGCTCAAGTGTTCGACGGTCGCGTTCACCAGCAGATCGATCAGCGCATCGAAAGCCGCGGGATCGCGCCACATCAGGCGCTTGGGCTCGGCAAAATCCCGGCTGCCATGACCCTCGACGAGATAGCAAGCGACCGTCCAGGGCGCGCCGGCAAAGCCGATCACCGCCTTGTTGCGCGGCAAAGCCGCGCGCACGGCGCGCACGGTGTCATAGACCGGCGCCAGGCGCTTCGTCATGCCGTCCAAATTGCCCGCCAGGCGCTTGACCGCCTCGGCATCGCGCACCGGCTCGAGCACCGGCCCTTCGCCTTCGCGAAACTCGACGCCGGCGCCGAGCCCATGCGGCACCACGAGAATATCGGAAAAAACGATCGCCGCATCGAGATCGAAGCGCCGGATCGGCTGCAGCGTCGCCTCGACGGCGAGCTCCGGCCGGTAGCAGAAATCGAGAAAGTTTTTCGCCTTGCCGCGCAGCTCGCGATATTCCGGCAGATAGCGGCCAGCCTGGCGCATCAGCCAAACCGGCGGTACGGCATGCCGCGTGCCGGTCAGGGCTGCGATGAGTTTCGATTGTTCCATGGGCTCTTGCGTCTGGCCTCGATGCAATCCGATCGGTACGGCGAACCAACCACTGAATCAAGGATTCCTTTGAAAAATGAATCGCATAGAGGCAGTGGTGGTAGAAGAGGCTGTGGGACGCGGGAAAACTATGATTTGCACAAATCCTCGTAAGCACCCACGCGGCGATCCTATCCCGAGCGGCATGAGGAAAACTTTGCGCTATGACGCCGGCGAGCCGAATGGCGCTGACATTCGGAGAAAACAACCGGCTTGTGGAACATCGGGATGGATCGGCCGGCTGCCGAAGCGGCCGGTCATGCACAGGCCTAGGAATTGAATCGCGGGCGGGATAAACGGGTGTCGAATATCGGCGAAGCGTTCGCAGCTTTCGCGGCGCGCGCCGATTTCGTCTTTCGCGGAAAAGACGCACAGGCTCGAAACCGGCTTATGCACACGGAACCATGAAGCAGAAGCGGCACATCTACCTGATTTCGGATTCGACCGGCGAAACCGTGCGCAACATCGCACGGGCTTGCGCCGTGCAATTCGAGAACATCGAGGTCGTCGAGCATCTGTGGCCGATGGTGCGCAGCGCGCGCGCGCTCGATATCGTCGTCGACGATATCGCGACCGGCGAGCCGGGCCTGGTTTTTTATACGCTGGTCAACAAGGATCTCGCGGCGCGCCTGAAGAGCTTCTGCAGCAGCCGCGGCATCGCGCATATTTCGGCGCTCGATCCGTTCATCACGCTGATGGCTCAGCATTTCGGCAGCGCAGGGCCCGCCAAGCCGGGCCGGCAGCACGAAATGGATGCCGAATATTTCCAGCGCATCGATGCCATTCACTACGTCATGGCGCATGACGACGGCCAGCAGCAGGCGAGCCTGGCCGAGGCCGCCGTCGTCCTCGTCGGCGTCTCGCGCACCTCGAAAACGCCGACCTGCATCTACCTGGCCAATCGCGGGATCAAGGCGGCGAATGTCCCGCTTGTGCCCGGCATTCCGCTGCCCGAAATCCTGTTCAGGAATCCGAATATTTTCGTCGTCGGGCTGACCGAGGATCCGGCGCGCTTGGTCGAGATCCGCAAAACCCGGCTTCGCGTTCAGGAGGGCGAGCACGCCGTCAGCGACTACACGAATTTCGAACGCGTGAAGGAAGAAGTGTCCAATGCGCGGCGCTTGTTCACCAGGCACAATTGGCCCGTCATCGACGTGACGCGCCGGTCGATCGAGGAAACCGCCGCCGCGATCATGCATCTCTCTGTTGCAGCGCCAGCGCGACGCCGCCGAAAAGGGCGCCAAGGCGTGAGCCCGAGCGGCGAGCGGCTTATTCTGGCTTCGGCGAGCGCGACCCGCGCCGCCCTGCTCCGGCAGGCCGGCATCGCGGCGACGCAGATCGCGGCCGCCGTCGATGAGGACGAGATCAAGCGCAAGATGAAAAACGCCGGCGCCGATGCCGGTTCGGTCGCCCTGGCGCTGGCCGAAGCCAAGGCAATGCAAGTCTCGCGCCTGCATCCCCAAGACTATGTCCTTGGCGCCGATCAAATGCTGGTCGCGGACGATGCCTGGTTCGACAAGGCCGCCGACCGCGGCGCGGCGCGGGCGCAACTTGCGGCCTTGCGCGGGCGGAGCCACCGGCTCTTGTCCGCCGCCTGCGTGGTGCGCGGCGGCGCGCGCCTCTGGCAGGCACTGGAAGCGGCGACGCTCGTCATGCGCCCGTTCAGCGATGGGTTTCTCGAGCACTATCTCGACAGCGCCGGCAACGCCGCCTTGCGCTCGGTCGGCGCCTATCAGCTCGAAGGCCTCGGCGCCCAGCTTTTCGAGCGCGTCGAGGGCGACTACTTCGTCATCCTTGGCCTGCCGCTGCTGCCGTTGCTGGAATTCCTGCGCCGGCAGGGTATCGTTCCGGCATGATCGTGCTCGGACTCACCGGCTCCATCGGCATGGGAAAATCGACGGCGGCGAAATTCCTGCGCCGCCTCGGCGTGCCGGTTTACGACGCCGACGCGGCGGTGCACCGGCTTTATGCCCGCGGCGGGGCGGCGGTGGCGCCGCTGGCGGCGGCGTTTCCGGCCGCGGTGCGCGATGGCGCGGCCGACCGCGCCGCGCTCAGCCGCATCCTGTCCGAGGATGCCGGCGCGCTCGGGCGCCTCGAGGCGATCGTGCATCCCTTGGCGCGGCGCGAGCAGGAGCGTTTTCTCCGCGGCATGGCGCTGCGCCGCGCGCCCATCGTCGTGCTCGATATTCCGCTGCTGTTCGAAACCGGCGGCGAACGGCGCTGCGACGCCGTCATCGTCGTTTCGGCGCCGGCCTATCTGCAGCGCCAGCGCGTGCTGCCGCGGCCGGGCATGAGCGCGGCAAAACTCGCCTTGATCCTGGCGCGCCAAATGCCCGACGCCGACAAGCGCCGGCGCGCCGATTTCGTCATCCCCACCAACCAGACCATGCGCGCGACGCTGATCGCCTTGAAACGGGTGCTCGCCCGGCTGCGCGCGGATAAATTCAGGAGCCGCCATGCGCGAAATCGTGCTTGATACCGAGACCACCGGCCTCGATCCCGCCGCCGGCCACCGCATCGTCGAACTCGGCTGCGTCGAGCTGATGAATCACATCCCGACCGGGAAGAGTTTCCAAAAATATCTCAATCCGCAGCGGGCGAGCGATTCGCGCGCCTTCGAAGTCCATCGCCTGACCGACGAGTTCCTCGGCCGCCAGCCGCTGTTCGCCGATATCGCCGGCGAATTCGTCGCCTTCATCGGCGACGCCAATCTCGTCATTCACAACGCCGAGTTCGACATGCGCTTCCTCAATGCCGAGCTTGAGCGGGCGGGCCGCGAGAAACTGTCGATGCTGCGCGTGATCGACACGATCACGGTGGCGCGGCAAAAATATCCCGGCGCGCAAGCCAGTCTCGATGCGCTGTGCCGGCGCTTCGAGATCGATCTCGATATCCGCAGCGAGCGGCACGGCGCGCTGATCGACGCCGGCTTGCTGGCGCAGGTCTATCTGGAACTTGTCGGCGGCCGGCAGCCCGGACTCGATTTCGCGGCGGCGACGCTGGCGCGGGGCGGCATCGCCATGCCGCGCGAAGCGCCGGCGCGGCCGGCGCGCCCGCAACGCCGCGACATTCCCGGCGCCGCGCCGAGCCCCGAAGAGCTGGCGCGGCACGAGAAATTTCTCGACAAGATCAAGGATCCGCTGTGGCGCAAGCTCAATTGAACGCGCCGCCGGGCGCGCCGTGCCCGGCCGCGTTCAGGCGCGCAAAATTCCGCCCGGCTTGTTGGCCGGCGCCCCGGCCTGCTGCTGAAACAGCGTGACGAAGTCGATCGGCTGCAACAGGAGCGGCGGGAAACCGCCGTCGCGCGTCGTGTCCGAGATGATCTGGCGGACGAACGGGAACAGCAGGCGCGGGCACTCGATCAACAGCACCGGCTGGTGCTGATCCTTGGGAATTTGCGGTCCCAAGGCGAAGACGCCGGCATAGGTCAGCTCGCACACGAACACGTTCTTGCCGCCCGCCTTGGCGTCGATGTTGGTCGATAGAATGACCTCGTAGTCGCCGCCGCCCATGTTCTTGGCTTCGACATGGACGTTGATGTTGACCTCGGGCTGGGCGTTCATCGAGGCGAAAATTTCCGGCGCGCCGGGATTTTCGAAGGAGAAATCCTTGATGTACTGGCCCTTGACCATGATCGGCGGCTGTTCGCCACCGGCTTGGGGCGGATTGCCGCCATTGCTGGCGCCGACGGGATCGGCCATGGGATCGCTCCTTGTATTGAGGAATTTCGAACCCGCTGGCTAGCACGTCTCGCCGGTCCGGGCAATGCGGGCCCCGGTTTCTCGGCCATTGAATCGCCTCGGCAAAAGCGCCACATAATGCGCCGCATGTCAGACAATCCATCCCCCGCGATGCACGGCACCACGGTCATTTCGGTTCGCCGCAACGGCAAGGTCGTCGTCGCCGCCGACGGCCAGGTCACCTTCGGCCAAACCATCTTGAAGCCGAACGCCAAGAAGGTGCGCCGCATCGGGCCGGGCGGCAGCGTCATCGCCGGTTTTGCCGGCGCCACCGCCGATGCTTTCGCCCTGTTCGAACGGCTCGAAGCCAAGCTCGAAGCCCATCCCGGCCAGCTCACCCGCGCCTGCGTCGAGCTCGCCAAGGATTGGCGCACCGACCGCTTCCTGCGCCGGCTCGAGGCCATGATGGCGGTCGCCGATAGCACGGTGTCGCTGGTGCTCACCGGCACCGGCGACGTGCTGGAGCCGCCGGATCAGCTCATCGGCATCGGCTCGGGCGGCAATTTCGCCATCGCCGCGGCGCGCGCGCTGCTCGCCGAAACGCCGCTCGACGCCGAAACCATCGCGCGCAAGGCGCTCAAGATCGCGGCCGATCTCTGCATCTACACCAACGATCAGATCACGCTGGAAACCCTTTGAAATTCCGCCCATGACCGAATTCACCCCGCGCGAGATCGTCTCGGAGCTCGATCGCTTCATCGTCGGCCAGAACGACGCGAAGCGCGCCGTCGCCATCGCGCTGCGCAATCGCTGGCGCCGGCAGCAGATCGAAGGCCCGATGCGCGACGAAGTGCTGCCCAAGAACATCCTGATGATCGGCCCCACCGGCTGCGGCAAAACCGAAATCGCCCGCCGCCTCGCCAAGCTCGCCGATGCGCCGTTCCTCAAGGTCGAGGCCACCAAGTTCACCGAGGTCGGCTATGTCGGCCGCGATGTCGACACCATCCTGCGCGACCTCGTCGAAATTTCCATCGCCATGACCAAGCAGCGCCTGCGCAAGGCGGTGCGCGCCCGCGCCGAGGCGGCGGCCGAGGAACGCGCGCTCGATGCGCTGGTCGGCCAGGAAGCGCGGCCCGACACGCGCGATGCCTTCCGCAAGAAGCTGCGCGCCGGCGAGCTCGACGGCAAGGAGATCGAGCTCGACGTGCAGGACGGCGGCGCCGGCGCCATGCCCACCTTCGAGATCCCAGGCATGCCCGGCGCCTCGATGGGCATGCTCAATCTCAACGACATTCTCGGCAAGGCCTTCGGCGGGCGCACCAAGCGCCGGCGCATGACGGTGGCCGAGAGCCACGACATTCTCATCGCCGAGGAAAGCGACAAGCTGCTCGATCAGGAGCAGGTCACCGCCGAGGCGATCCGCGGCGCCGAGCAGAACGGCATCGTCTTCATCGACGAGATCGACAAGATCACCGGCCGCTCCGAGCGCGTCGGCGGCGCCGACGTGTCGCGCGAAGGCGTGCAGCGCGATCTCTTGCCGCTGATCGAAGGCACCACGGTCGCGACCAAGCACGGGCCGGTCAAATCCGACCACGTGCTGTTCATCGCCTCGGGCGCGTTTCATTTTTCGAAGCCGGCCGATCTCCTGCCCGAGTTGCAGGGCCGGCTGCCGATCCGCGTCGAGTTGAAGGCGCTGACGCGCGACGATTTCGTCCGCATCCTCGCCGAGCCCGAGAACAGCCTGGTCAAGCAGTACAAGGCGCTGCTCGCCACCGAAAAGGTGACGCTCGATTTCACCGCGGACGGCATCGCCGCCGTGGCCGATACCGCCGCCGGCGTCAACGCCGCGGTCGAGAACATCGGCGCCCGCCGGCTGCACACGGTGCTGGAAAAAGTGCTGGAAGAAATCAGCTTCACCGCCACCGACCGCTCCGGCGACGCAGTCACGGTCGACGCCGCCTACGTCACGGGCCGTGTCGGCGAGCTCGCCAAGAACGCGGATTTGAGTAGGTTTATCCTGTAGGGCGGCCAGCGCCGCCTATGTCACGAGCCGAGTCAGCGGAGTTCGCCACGAACGCGGATTTTGGCCGGTCCAATACCAACGGCCCAAAGAATGGACCGATGCGTGTGCGGTAGGGGCGCACCGCCGTGCGCCCTGTTCATGCAGGGCACGAACCGCAATAACTGGCAAATCCAGGGCGCACAGCGGTGCGCCCCTACGCAATAAACTTCGGTCATTGCTTGGGGCTGTCGATCTATTTTGTCGGCAATTCCAAACGATCGTTGCCGTCGGGCCGGTGCGCAAAGCTCTCGGCGGTTCTCACGCAGCGACTTCGATATACTCGACTTGGCCCAGCGGTTGCGGGATCGGCTCGCCGTCTTGGCGCAGACCGTCGATGTGAAATTCGATGGCCTCCCGAATCGAACGTTCCACGTCCGCCAGCGTTGCGCCTGTTGCAATGCAGCCGGGCAAATCCGGGACATAGGCGGCATAATTTCCTTCGGCGCGCTCGATCACAACAGCATATCGCATGGTCTATCCCGGTTGCTCGATGTGAGCCGGTTTCACAGAGCCGTTCATCGCTTCCGTTTCAGCAGCACATAAAGCGCGCCGGCGCCGCCGTCGTTGGGCGTGGCGTAGCTGAAGGCGAGGACCATGCCGCGCAGCGGGGCTTCGTTGAGCCAGCGCGGCACGGCTTCGCGCAAAACGCCGACGCTCCAATCGCGCTTCAATCCCTTGCCGGTGACGACGCGCACGCAGCGGCTGCCCGCCGCCTGCTGGCGCGCGACGAAGCGCAGCAGCGCGGCATGGGCCTTTTCCTGCGTCGCGCCGTGCAGGTCGATCTCGGCCTCGACCGGCATCTTGCCGCGCCGCAATTTCGCCAGGCTGCGCGCATCGACGCCGCCGGCGGCGCCGTGGCTGAGCGCGGGCTTTTGCGGCGGCGGATTGGGAAAACGCCCGGCTCCCAAGCGCGGCTGCGCGATCTGCGCCGGCGGCAGGATCGGCGGCTTGCCGGCATCGGGCGCGCGCACGTCCTTCGATTTCTCGCGCTTGCGCGCCGGATCGGCATGCTTGCGCTGGCGCGTCTCGGCGAGCGGCGTCACGCGCCGCGTCATGTCGTGCCACAGTTTTTCGCCGTCGTCGCCCGAAATGGGATCGTCGCTCGCGGGCCCGAGCCGCATCCAGGGCGGGTCGGCATCGAAAGTTGGCGGGCGGCGTTTGGCCATGGCGTGCCTCAGATCGCGTCGTCGACGACGATGATGTGCAGCCGGCGCGGACCGTGCGCGCCCAGCTGCAGCGTTTGTTCGATATCGGCGCTGCGCGACGGGCCGGTGATGAAATTCACCGTGCGCGGCAGCTTCGGTCCGTTGTCGCCGTTCGCCGCGCGCTCGGCGCGCAGCGCCGCCACCGCCTCCTCGAACGAGCCCACGACCTGGCTCGCCTTGACGATGGCGATATGCGTCTCGGGCAGGAAATTGATCGTCGTCGGATGGTGCTCGCCGGAGCGCGCCATCAGCGTGCCGGTTTCGGCGATGGCGCTGAGGCAGGTGCCGATGCCGACCTCGTCGAAGGCCTGGGCGCGGCCGCGGCGCAGTTCGAGCAGCGGCCTTTCGCTCCACGGCGCCGCGTCGAGCGCCGGATCGGGCGCGATCGCGGCGCGCAGCGGCAAATTGTGCTTGCGCAAATAGTCGAGCACCGCCCAGGGCACGGCGCCGAAATTGCCGACCCGCACCGTCGTCGCCGAGGCTTCCTCGGCCATCGCAATGAACAGCTTGATCGCGGCCTGGCGATGCGCCGGCTTGGCGCGCTCGGGCACGAGATTGACGCGCTTGGCCGCGAGGCGCGCCGCAACCGCGCCGCGCGCCGCCGCGTCGTCGCGGCCGCGATAGCCCGCGCGCAAGGCAGCGAAAATTTCGTCGCGCGCCGATTTCATCGCCCGCTCCGCTGCCGGGCGCGATCCGGGCTGCGCGCGCCGGTCCATTGGCTCTGAAAGCTCTTGCCTTGCGGCGCCGGCAGATCGCGGAACTGGGTCCAGCCTTCGGCGAGCGGCAGCTTGCCGAGGATGCCGCCCTGGCGCCGCCGCCCGAGCCACCAAAGGGCGATGCGCGCGCCGAGATGGTAGAGCCGCGGCCAGCGCGCGCCGAGCGCCCACAGCTTCAGCGCCCAGCGCACCCGCGGCGGCGTCAGGCGCGCGGCGAATTCCTTCTCGCGCCAATGCCGCATCATCTTGGGCAGCGGGATGCGCATCGGGCACACCTCCTCGCAACGCCCGCAGAAGGTCGAGGCATTGGGCAGCGCCCTGGTATCGGCGAGGCCTTGCAATGCCGGCATCAGGACTTTGCCGATCGGCCCGGGATAAACCGTGCCATAGGCATGGCCGCCCACCGCGCCGTAGACCGGGCAATGATTGAGGCAGGCGCCGCACCGGATGCAGCGCAGCACCTCCTGAAATTCGCCGCCGATCAGCGCGCTGCGGCCGCTGTCGAGCAGGACGACGTGGAATTGCTCGGGCCCGTCGGGATCGAGCTTGCGCTTCGGCCCCGACGAGATCGTCGTATAGACCGACATTTCCTGCCCCGTCGCCGAGCGCGCCAGAACGCGGATCAAGGTCATCGCGTCCTCCAGCGTGGGCACGATCTTTTCGATGCTGGCGATGACGATGTGGATGCGCGGCAAGGTTTGCGTCAGGTCGCCGTTGCCTTCGTTGGTGACGATGACGGTCGAACCGGTTTCGGCGACCAGGAAATTGGCGCCGGTGATGCCGACATCGGCTTCGAGAAATCGCGCGCGCAAAGCGCGCCGCGCCTCGGCGAGCAGCTCGGCGCGATCGTCGAGCTTGCGCTCGGGCGCCAGATCGACGTGATGCTGGCGGAAGGCCTCGGCCACCTGCTCCTTGTTGACGTGGATCGCCGGCGCGATGATGTGCGACGGCGGCTCGTCGCGGAGCTGGATGATGTATTCGCCGAGATCGGTTTCGACCGCGCGGATGCCGTTCCGCTCGAGAAAGGGGTTGAGATGGATTTCCTCGCCCACCATCGACTTGCCCTTGGTCACGGTGCGCGCATTGACCAGGCGGCAGATATTGAGGATCGCGTCGCGCGCCTGGGCCGCGTCCTTGGCCCAATGCACCGCGCCGCCATTCGCCACCACGTTTTTCTCGAAGGTTTCGAGATAGATGTCGAGATGACCGAGCACGTGATTCTTGATGTCGCGCGCCTCGTCGCGCAGCGCATCGAATTCGGGCAGGCGCGCCGCGGCGTTGGTGCGGCGCTCGATGAAGCCCTGACGCATATTGCCGAGCGCGCGTTGCAGATCGCGGTCGGCGAGCGCCTTGACCGCATTGGCGCGAAAATCTTGCGGCCGCATGGGGGTCATGGCCGCTTGTCCCTGGGACCTGCCGGCGCGCCGGCGCCGATCGGCGGGGCCGCGACTCCGGCCAAAATTTCGGCCACGTGATAGGCCTTGATCGTGCGGCCGTCGCGGCCGAGCTTGCCGGCGATGTTCATCAGGCAGCCCAAATCGCCGGCCAGCACCGTATCGGCGCCGCTCTCGGCGATCTCGCGGCACTTTTCCGTCACCATGTGGTTGGAAATCTCCGGATATTTCACGCAAAACGTGCCGCCGAAGCCGCAGCACACGTCCTTGCCGGGCAGATCGCGCAAGCCGAGGCCGGCCACGCCCTTGAGCAGCGCGCGCGGCTGTTCGCGCAAGCCGAGTTCGCGCAGCCCCGAGCACGAATCGTGATAGGCGGCGATGCCGTCGTAATGCCCGGGTACGGCGGACAGGCCCATCACGTCGTGCAGAAAGCCGATCAGTTCGTGGGTTTTCGCCGCCATCGCTTCGGCGTGCCGGCGCCAGCGCGGATCGTCGGCGAAGGCTTCGGTATAATGCGCCTTGATCATGCCGCCGCACGAGCCCGAGGGCACGACGACGTAGTCGTAGGGCCGGAACGCCGTGATCGTTTGCTTGGCGAGCTTCTTCGCGTTCGCCTTGTCGCCGCTGTTATAGGCCGGCTGGCCGCAGCAGGTCTGGGCGCGCGGCACGGCGACGCGGCAGCCCGCCGCTTCGAGCAGCTTGACCGCCGCGAAGGCGACGCTGGGCCGGAATAGATCGACCAGGCAGGTGACGAAAAGACCGACGGACGGGCTCTTCTTCGCCGGCATGGCGATGCTGCTGGCGGGGCTGGGCGGCGCTGCGGTCATGCTCGATGATTTTGAATAGGGCGCCCAATCTCGCCGCTCCGTCGCGGCAAGGCAAGCGCCGCGTCGCCGCGGCGGCGTTACCGCGCCTTGGGCAGCAGCAAGTAGTATCGCCCGCGCTCGGCCATGCGTCCGGCTTTTTCGAGCGCGTCGGCGCCGCTGCCCCAGAACAGATCGCCGCGCACGGCGCCCTTGATGGCCGCGCCGGTGTCCTGGGCCACGACGAGGGTGCGCAGCGGCCGGTGTTTCTCCGCCGGCCAGTTGGTGTCGAGCCAGATCGGCGACGCCGCTGGGTATGAAGCGCGGATCGACCGCGAGGCTCGCCATCGGCGTCAATGGCACGCCGCCTTGTCCGACGGCTCCATCGCCCGCGATGCGGCGGAAGAAAATATAGCGCGGATTCTCGCGCATCAGCGCGCGCCCGGCCTCGGGATTGGCGGCCAGCCAGGCGCGGATTTCCGGCATGTTGGTGCGGTCGGGCGGCAGCAAGCCGCGCTCGCGCATCAAGCGGCCGATGGCGACATAGTCGTGGCCGTTATTGCCGGCATAGGAAATGCGCGCGGTGCCACCCTCGGCCAGGCGGAGCCGGCCGGAGCCCTGTATATGCAGCGTGAAAACGTCGACGGGGTCGCGCGCCCAGAACAACACCGGCCAATCCTTGCCGGCAGCGCCGCTGTCGATCTCGGCGCGCGGCGGCAGCGGCGGATTGGGCGTTGCTGCGATGCCCGGCGGCAGGGCGTGGATCGGCACCTCATAGCCTGGCCGCCGCCGCCGCGACGCGGCGAGCGACGGCTCGTAATAGCCGGTGAACAGGCCGTCGGCGCCATCGCGCCCTGCGACGCGCTGGGGCGTAAAATAGTCGGTGAAATAGTGGCGTAAATCCGCGGCGGTCGGCCGGCGCAAGGCCAGGGCCGCATCGCACGCTCTTTGCCAAGCCGCCGGCTGCCAAGCCGCCGGGTCGATCGTGATGGCGCCGCCCGTGCTACGCTTGCCGCCGCAACTTCTGCGAAAAGCGGCGAAGCCGGGCGCGAGATCGGCGTCGGCCCAGCCCGGAAGCTCGGCAAAGGACACGGGCTCGAGGCGAAATTCAGCGCGATCGGGCATTCCGGCGCAGGCCGAAGCTGCCGCCAACAGCGCCAGCGCGGCAAGCGGCCTCAAGCGTTGTCGACGACCTCGGTTTCGGTCAGCAGCCAAGCCGGATTGGGCGAGCGCGTGTCGCGGCTGAAGGTCCAAAGATCGGACACGGTTTCGACCGCGCGCGGATCGCCGTCGATAACGGCGCCGCTCTTGTCTTTCGTGACTTTGATCTGATCGGAGACGATGAGCACGCCGATCGAGGCTTCGCGGCCCTTGAGTTCGGCGTGTTTGATCGCCGTCGAGCGGAAATTGACGATCGAGGTTTCAAGCGTTTCGCCGGCGGCGCGGCGTTGCCGGATGGCGCTGGCAAAGCTGTCGAACACCGGCTTGCTGAGCAGCGATTCGAGCGTTTCCTCGTCGCCCTTGGCGAAGGCGGCGACGATCATCTCGAACGCCATCTTGGCCTGGTCGGCAAAGCTGTCGGGATCGAAATTGGCGTCGGCGCGGCGGATGGCGGCGAACGTGCCGGCCAGGGGCGAACGGTCCGGCTCGGCGGGCGCCGGCGTTTCGGCGCGGCGTTCGGGCAGCGGGACGACATTGTCGCGCGTATCGCGCGGCACATAGGGCTCCGGCTTTTTCTCGAATCCCGTGCGCGTGCCAAGCACGCTGCGGAGCTTGACGATCACGAAGACCGCGATCGCGGCGAAAATCAGCGTAATGAGGAGATCGCCATCCATTTCAAGCGTCCGGTGACAGGGGCGCCCAGGGTCCGCACCTGGAAGCGCCGGGGAGGCAAATCATATCGGCAAATCATAACTTAATACTTAGGAATTGTTTACGCGCGGATCAAGCCAAACATCGCCGCGGCCAATCCGCTGCAATTTCACTATGGCACGTTGTATCTCCGTTGTAACCCCTGTAAAAGACGCAAGAATTTCTGGAGGCTGGCGATGAATGCCCCGCTCCCCAAGCGCTCGCCACGCACGGCGGATGTCGCGCGCAAGACCAAGGAGACCGAGATCCGTGTCCGCATCGATCTCGACGGGTCGGGCCAATACCGCGTCGCCACCGGCATCGGCTTCCTCGATCACATGCTGGAACAGCTCTCGCGCCACAGCCTGATCGATATCGAGGTCGAGGCCAAGGGCGACCTGCACATCGATTTTCACCATACCACCGAGGATACCGGCCTTGCCCTCGGCGAGGCCGTGAGCAAGGCGTTGGGCGACCGGGCCGGCATCAACCGCTGGGGCGATGCGCTCATCCCGATGGACGAAACGCTGACGCGCGTGGCGCTCGATGCTTCGAACCGCCCCTATCTCATCTGGAAAGTCGCCTTCTCCAAACCCAAGCTCGGCGACATGGACACCGAGCTGTTCAAGGAATGGTTCCAGGCCTTCGCGCAAACCGCGGGGCTCACGCTCCACGTCGAGAATCTCTACGGCGAGAACAATCACCACATCGTCGAAAGCTGTTTCAAGGGCTTGGCGCGCGCGTTGCGCGCCGCCGTCGCGATCGATCCGCGCAAAGCCGGAGCGATCCCGTCAACCAAGGGCAAGTTGTAGGGCGATGCGGGTTTACACGGTTCATCTCCGGCGCCGGGCCGATCCCTTGTTCACGCCCGATCGCGACGCTGTCTTTGTGCCCGAGGGTTTCGGCTGGGCCGGATTCGCCTTCACGTGGCTGTGGGCGCTGGCCGGCGGCCGTTGGCTCGCGGCCTTGTTTCTGCTGGCCGCGAATTTCGCGCTGCTGGCCGCGGCCTATTTCGCCGGCCTCGACAATTTCAGCCTGCTGATGCTTCAGGCCGCCTGGCAGATCTTCGTCGGCCTCGCCGCCGGCGATGTCCAGCGCTGGTCGTTGCGCCGGCGCGGCTATGTCGAAGCCGCCGTCGTTGCGGCGGCGTCGCCGATCGCCGCCGAGCATCGCTATTTCGAGCAGCGCGCGGCGGCAACGGGCTACCGCGCCTAAGGCGGGTGCCGCGATGCGGTCGGACATGGTCCGCGTCATCGTCGTCGATTACGGTTCGGGCAATCTGCGGTCCGCCGCCAAGGCCTGCGAGCGCGCGGCGCGCGACGCGGGACTGAGCATTGCCGTCGCCATCAGCGCGAAACCCGAAGACGTGCGGGCAGCGAGCCACGTGGTGCTGCCGGGGCAGGGCGCCTTCGCCGATTGCCGGCGCGGCCTCGCCGCCGTCGCCGGCATGGACGAGGCCTTGCGCGAGCACGCGCTCCAGCGCGGCCGGCCGTTTCTCGGCATCTGCGTCGGCATGCAGCTCATGGCGGAGCGCGGGCTCGAACATGGCGAGCACCGCGGCCTCGGCTGGATCGGCGGCGAGGTCGCCCTGCTCGCGCCCTCGGATCGCGCGCTCAAGATCCCGCATATGGGCTGGAACGATTTCACCCGCGTCGCCGCGCACCCGGTGCTGGCCGGCATCAAGCCGGGCGATCACGCCTATTACGTGCATTCCTACCACATGCGCTGCGCCGAGCCGCGCCACGTGCTGGCCGAAGCCGCTTATGGCGGGCCTGTTGCCGCCATCGTCGGACGCGACAATCTCGTCGGCACGCAATTCCATGTCGAGAAAAGCCAGGCAACGGGCCTGCGCATCATCGCCAATTTTCTCCGCTGGCGGCCGTGACGTGATCCTGTTCCCCGCCATCGACCTCAAGGACGGCCAGTGCGTGCGCCTGCTGCGCGGCGCGATGGACGCGGCCACCGTGTTCAACGCCGATCCGGCCGATCAGGCCCGCCGCTTCGCCGCGGCGGGCTTCGCCTGGCTCCACCTCGTCGATCTCAACGGCGCGATCGAGGGCCGGCCGGTCAATGCGCAAGCGGTGTCCGACATCCTGGCCGCGGTTTCGCTGCCGGTCCAATTGGGCGGCGGCATTCGAGATATGGCGCGGATCGAGGCGTGGCTCGAAAAGGGCATCCGGCGTGTCATTCTCGGCACGGCGGCGCTCACCGATCCCGCCTTGGTGCGCGCCGCCTGCCGGCGCTTTCCCGGCCGCGTCGCGGTCGGCATCGATGCGCGCGGCGGCATGGTCGCGACCGAAGGCTGGGTCAAAACCTCGAACACGAGCGCGCTCGATCTCGCGCGCGCCTTCGGCGATGCCGGCGTCGCCGCGATCGTCTACACCGACATCGAGCGCGACGGCGCGCTGCAAGGCGTCAACCTCGCCGCCACGGCGGCGCTGGCCCGCGCGGTCGAGACGCCGGTCATCGCCTCGGGCGGCGTCGCCGGCCTCGACGATCTGGTGGCGCTCAAGGCCGCAGCCGCGCGCGGCGTTGCCGGAGCCTCCGGCATTGCCGGAGTCGTCGTCGGCCGCGCGCTGTACGACGGCCGCATCGACCCGGCGGCGGCGCTGCGTATTCTGGGCGCGCGCTGATGCTCAAAATCCGCATCATCCCCTGTCTCGACGTCAAGGCCGGGCGCGTGGTCAAGGGCGTGAATTTCGTCGATCTGGTCGATGCCGGCGATCCGGTCGAGCAGGCCAAGGTCTACGATCGCGAGGGCGCCGACGAGCTGACCTTTCTCGACATCACCGCGAGCCACGAGAACCGCGACACGATCCTCGACGTCGTCGCGCGCACCGCGGCGGAATGCTTCATGCCGCTCACCGTGGGCGGCGGCGTGCGCGGCGTCGACGATATCCGCAAACTGCTGCTCGCCGGCACCGACAAAGTCTCGATCAACACGGCGGCGGTCAGCCGTCCCGAATTCGTGCGCGAGGCGGCCGAGAAATTCGGCAGCCAATGCGTCGTCGTCGCCATCGATGCCAAGCGCGCCGCGCCAGGGCGCTTCGAAGTCTTCACCCATGGCGGGCGCAACCCGACCGGGCTCGACGCCGTCGCCTGGGCGCAACGCATGGCCGCGTCCGGCGCCGGCGAGATCCTGCTCACCTCGATGGACCGCGACGGCACCAAGGCGGGCTTCGATCTCGAATTGACCCGCGCGGTGGCCGATGCCGTGCCGGTGCCGGTGATCGCCTCGGGCGGCGTCGGCGCGCTCGATCATCTGGTGGCCGGCGTCAGCGAAGGCCACGCCTCGGCCGTGCTCGCCGCCTCGATCTTCCATTTCGGCACGCACACGATCCTCGAAGCCAAGCGGCACATGCGCGCGGCCGGCATTCCGGTGCGCATCGAATAGCTGTTTTCTCCGCCGCGGCTCTGCTATTTCTTGGCCATGCCGGAGGCAAAACCGTCGCCCGAAATTCTCGCGCGCCTGCACGCGCTCATCGCCAGCCGAAAGGGCGGCGATGCAAGCGCCTCCTACACGGCGAAGCTCTTCGCCGAGGGCCGCGCGCGCATCGCCAAGAAGCTGGGCGAGGAGGCGATCGAGACGGTCATCGCCGCGCTCGGCGGCGACAAGCGCGCTATTGCCGGCGAGAGCGCCGATCTGCTGTATCACCTGCTGGTCCTGTGGGCCGACGCGGAGCTTTCGCCCGACGATGTGTGGGCCGAACTCGAGCGCCGCGAAGGCGTCTCGGGCATCGCCGAAAAATCCGGCCGCGCGAAAAAATAACGGAGCCGCCTCGATGACCTACGATCCGAACAACGTCTTCGCTCGAATTTTGCGCGGCGAGATCCCATGCCGCAAGGTTTACGAAAACCCGCAAGCGCTGGCGTTTCACGACATCAATCCGCAAGCCAAGGTTCATGTCCTGGTCATCCCGAAGGGCGCCTATGTTTCGATGACGGATTTTGCCGCCAAGGCGAGCGCGGCCGAGATCGAGGGTTTCGTGCGCGCGATCGGCGAAACCGTGGCGCTGCTCGGCGTCGCCGCCGACGGTTATCGCATCCTGGCCAACAACGGTGTGAACGCGAACCAGGAAGTGCCGCACCTGCACGTGCATATTTTCGCCGGCCAGCGCCTCGGCCGGATGATCAAGCCGCCGGATTGAACGGCCGTCGCGGGACTAGCCGCGGCCGGCGCGCCCGCGCTAGCATCGCGGCGGGGGAGAAACGTCAACACTCGAGGAGAAGCGCGACATGGCCAAGAAAGACACGGGCGTCTATCGCATCACCGAAATCGTCGGCAGCAGCCGAACCTCGTGGGAAGACGCGGCCCGCCACGCCATCGAAACCGCCGGCAAGACCATCCGCGACCTGCGCGTCGCCGAAATTACCAAGCTCGATTGCAAGATCGAGAACGGCAAGGTGGTCGCGTTCCGCACCCGCGTTTCGCTGTCGTTCAAATATGAGGGCCGCGGCTAGGCGGGGTTCTTGCGCCGCCGCGCCGTTCCGTGGTCCGATCGTGCCCGGTGAACTTCATCGGGCACGGAAAGGCGGACCATGGCGCGCGTCTGGGACAAGTTTCTCACCGAACGGGATAAGCAGGTCTTCGAAGCCGCCGGCTATTCCCAGCCGATGGGGCTTGGATCGAGGCCGGCGGTCGTCGTTATCGACGTGACCTACGCATTCTGCGGCGACCGGGCCGAGCCGATCCTCGATTCGATCGAGCGCTTCCCGAATTCCTGCGGCGAGGATGCTTGGCGCGCCATTCCGCACATCGGCGCGCTGTGCGACGCCGCTCGCGCGCGCGGCGTGCCGGTTTTCTACACCGTGCCGACCTACCGCGCCGACGGCTGGGACGCGGGCTCGTGGCAATTCAAGCAGCGCGGCATGACGGAAGCCTTCGCGCCGAACGACCGGCGCAATATCGACGTCAACGCGGTCGTCGCCGAGATCGCGCCGGCACCGCGCGACGTCATCATCGAAAAGCTCAAGCCGAGCGGCTTCCACGGCACGCCGCTGCGCGCGCTGCTGCAATTGCTCGCCGTCAATTCGCTGATTATGGCGGGGACGACGACGAGCGGCTGCGTGCGCGCCACGGTCATCGACGCTTTCAGCGAGAATTACCGCATCGCGCTCGCCGAGGAAGGCTGCTTCGACCGCTCTGAAGCCTCGCACGCCGTCAACCTGATGGACATGAACGCGAAATATTGCGACGTGCGGCCCACCGCCGAGCTTATCGCCTATCTCAATTCCGTCCGCGCCGGACAATTCGCGCTGCCGCCGGGCGGAACCTAGGTCGCGACGAAAGGCCCGGCGTCGATGACTGAGCCCACCCCGCCGCGCCGCCGCCTCGACCTGCCTTTCGTCGGCATCCCGACCTTCATGAAACGGCCCTACGTCGCCGATTGGGACCGGATCGAAGCTGACGTGGCGGTGCTGGGCGCGCCCTTCGATCTCGGCACGCAATACCGGCCGGGCGCGCGCTTCGGCCCCAAGGGCCTGCGCGAAGGCTCGCAACTCTGCGCCATCGGCCCAGACGGCGCCTACGATCCCGAAGACGACGTGATGTATCTCGCCGCTTCGGACGTGCGTATCGTCGATCTCGGCGACGCCGACATGCTGCACATCGACGCCGCGGCCTGCCTCGACAATATCGAATACGGGGTGCGCAAGATCTTGCGGGCCGGCGCGCTGCCCTTCGTTATCGGCGGCGACCATTCGGTGCATATTCCGTGCATCAAGAGCTTCGACGGCGAGCCGCCGGTCCACATCGTGCATATCGATGCGCATCTCGATTATGTCGACGAGCGCATGGGCGTGCGCATCGGCCAGGGCAATCCGCTGCGCCGCGCCGCCGAAATGAAGCACGTGCTGGGCGTGACCGCGCTCGGCATCCGCAATGTCGGCTCGTCGCAGCGCGCCGATTTCGAAGCGGCGCGCGGCCGCAAGCACGAAATATTGTCGGTGCGCGATTTCCGCGAACTCGGCGTCGCGCGCGTTCTCGAACGCATTCCCAAGGGCCGGCTCTATTTCACCATCAACGTCGACGGCTTCGATCCCTCGATCGCGCGCGGCACCGGAACGCCCAGCGCCGGCGGCTTCCTGTATTACGAGATGTGCGATTTCTTCAAGGCGGCGGCGCTGCACGGCGACATCGTCGGCGTCGATCTCGTCGAGCTGGCGCCGGATTGCGACCCCACCGGCACGACCAATCTGGTTTTCGCGCAGCTCATGATGAATTTCCTCGGCTATGTTTTCCACGCCCGCAAGATCAAGGCCGGCACGGCGCCGTGCAACGGCTGGCCCAAGCTGCGCGGCGTGGGGCAATAGGCCGGCGTCGCGTGCCATCGCGATGATGCCGCCTATTCATCGACATCGGAAGCATTCGGCATCGGCCGCGCGCCCCGCCGAATGCCATCTTCCCGGCGCCCGTCGAGCACCGGAGAAAAGGACAAAGCCATGCGGTGGCAGCCATTGCGCACGACGCTAAAAGGGACCGCCGCTTCCGCGCGTGGCGCCGGCGATGGAAACGTGCCGCAATGCGTGAAGCCGGCGCCGCTCAGGTCAGCGCGTTGATCTCCTCGTCGGTGAGCGTGCCGGGAACGATGGTGAGCGGGATGCGGAGCCGCGCATTGTATTTGCCGGTGAGCGCCGAGATCAGCGGGCCGGGACCGCCGCGGCCGGTGCCGGCGGCGAGGATCAAGATCGAGATCGTCGGCTCCTCGTCGAGCAGGCGGAGCAGCGCGTCGCTCGCCGTGCCCTGCCGGATGTAGATCACGGGCATCTTGCCGCTCAACTTCGCGACGTTGTCGGCGTAAACCTGCATCGAGGCTTCGGCGGCCTGGCGCTGCTCCTCCTCGATCAGCTCGCCGACCGCGGCCCATTGATGGGATTCCGCGGGCTCGATGGCCGAGAACAGGGCGACGCGCCCGCCGGTCGCGCGCGCGCGCAGCGCGGCGTAGTTGAGGGCGACGCGCATTTCCTCGGAATTGTCGATGACGACGAGGAAGATCCGCTCGTCTTGCTTCTTGCGCGGGCCCGCGCCCGCCGCCGGTGTGTTCATGGTCCCCTTCCCCGCGCCCCGCTCAGCGCCGCTGGAACAAACGATAGGCGGCAAACCCGGCCAGTCCCGCGAACAAGATCGCGACGACGCCGTAAAGCAACGACTGATACACTGCGAATTCGTAGATTTCCGCGCTGACGCCGCTCTTGCTGACCGAGAGCGACGTCGTCGCCGAAGCGATCACTTTCGCTTCGCGCGCGAGCGCCACCCGGACGGAATATTTTCCCGTCGGCACGTTGGCCGGCAAATGGATTTCCGCGCGAAACAGCCGCGGGCCCGGGAAGCGGATCGAAGCGACCGTCGGTTGAAACAGCCCCTGGCGTTCCATGTTGCGGATGAGGGCTTGGCGAAACAGCAGGGCATCCTGCTCCGGGAGATTCTCCTTCGGCGCGCACCCGCACATACTGATTGCCGATTTCCTCGCGCCGGCGGAAATCCGGCGACAGGATCAATTCGAGCGCGCGGCTCGCGGCCACGGCATAGAAGCCGGGCACTTCCTCGAAGGTCATCGACTGGCGGTTGATCCAAACGCCGTTGACCTGGCCTTTGCGCCGCACGACGACGTCGGAGCGCGGCCCGGCCACCGTGACCACGATATCGCCTTCGCCGTCGATGGCGCCGAATATGACGACGGTGGCGCCGGCGAAGCCAGTCGTAATCAAGACGTGCTCGGTGGAAAGGCCGACATCGATGCTATCGGCCGCCGCCGGCGCCGCGAGGGGCAGCAGCGCGCCGAGCATGAAAAGGATCCGGCCGAGCCGCCCCATGCTCAGCGCCGGATCGTGAGCGAATAGAGATCGACCGGCGCCGCCACCAGGTCGTAGGCGAGCTTGAGCGCCATGGCGAGAACGATGAGCGCAAGCAGGCCGCGAAGCTGCTCGCCGCGCAACAGCTGCGCCGCGCGGGTGCCGAATTGCGAGCCGACCACGCCGCCGACGATGAGCAGCCCGGCCAGGACGATATCGACCGAATGCGTGGTCGCCGCCAGCAACAGCGTCGCCGTCGCGGTGACGAAAACGACCTGGAATTGCGACGTGCCGACCACGAGCAGGGTCGGCATGCCGAATAGGTAGATGAGCACCGGCACCATGATGAAGCCGCCGCCGACACCCATGATCGAGGTCAGAATACCGACCGAGAAGCCGATCAGCAGCGGCGGAATCGCGCTGATGTAGAGCTTGGATTGGCGGAACCGGATGCGCAGCGGCCAGCGATGCACCCAAAAATGCGTGTGCCGCTTGCGCGGCACCGCGGTTTGCCCCTTGCGGCGGAGCAGGGCGCGCAGGCTCTCGACGCCCATCAAAAGGCCGACGATGCCGAGCAGGATGATATAGGCGAATTGAATGACGAGATCGATCTGGCCCAGGCGCTGCAGCAGGCGGAACAGCAGCGCGCCCGCCGTGGCGCCGAGCATGCCGGCGGCCAGCAGCAGCGAGCCCATCCGGAGATCGACATTGCCGCGGCGCCATTGGCTGATCGCGCTCGACAGCGACGAGGCGACGGCCTGGTTGGTCGCCGTCGCCACGGCCACGGCCGGCGGAATGCCGATGAAAATCAGCATCGGCGTGAGCAGGAAGCCGCCGCCGACGCCGAACAGGCCGCTCAAGAAACCGACCGCGGCGCCCAAGGCAACCAGCCAAAAAACGTCGATTGATAGCTCGGCGATCGGAAGATAAACCTGCATCGTAAAGTCGTTGCCCCAGGCCGCGGGCCGCAGCCTACGCCCGCAAAATGCGAATTCCAAATGCCGTTATCGCGCGCGCTAACGGAGCAGAATGTCGCTGATCTCCTTGAGCTGGATACGGGCGCGCAACAGGAAAAATCCCTGCGACGCGAGGTGGCTCGGCATGATCATGCTGTCGGCCCGGCCGTTGCGCACGATCAAGGGCTGCAGCTTGGCCGCGTGCTCCAGGCTGATGAGCATCTGGGCCCAGGCGTTGCGGAGCTGCCGCTCGCCCAGCACGGCGTCGAAATCCTGCCCCAGCTCGCGCAGCACAAGGTAGTAGAGATAAAGCCGGCCCTTGGTCTGGTAGAAAATATCGTCCGAGCGCGTGTCGAAAACGCGGTCGCCCTCTTTCAGCACCCGGTCGGCGATGATGGCCGATTGCGAGCCGATATCGGCGTTGATGCGGTCGATGAGCGCCTGAAGATTGTCGGCGCGGCGCTCGAAAACCGCCTTGTCTTCGGTCAAGCGCTGATTGTAGGCGCGCAGATGGCCGATCGCGGCGCGGTATTGCTGCTCGGCATTCGATTGCGGCCACAGCGACACGCGCGGATTCCAGATCCACTGGTCGGTCGAGGTGTTGATGCGGCTCGCCGCGTCCTGCAAATCCTTGTCGACCGAGCTCGAGCCGCGCGTGCGCGCCAGCTTGTCGCGCATCTCGACGATGAGGAGCGCGGTGGCGGCCTGAATGCCGCGCTGGAAATTGGGCAGATTGTCGAGCGCGGCCGTGGGCACGAAGAACGGGTCGTTGGGCGTCCAGCGGTGCGCGTTGATTTCGCGGTCGATCACGGCGACGATGATGGCGACGGCGCGGCTTTGCCCGGTTGCCGCGGCGGGAACCGCCTCGAAGCGCGGGTCGTCGCCGATGCGATGCATGAGCATCATGCCGAGCGGATAATAGAGCAGCAGGATGACGGCGAAGCCGAGGGCGCCGCGCTTGAGCCAGCGCCGGCGCGCTTTCCGCCCGTCCTTGCTCGGATCCCATTCCACGTCGCGGCCGAGCAGGCGGCGCCACCAGCCGCGCCGGGGCGCGGCGGCGTCCGCCGCGGCCGGGCGCGAGGCAGCCGGGTCGGCGAACAATGGATCTTGCGCGGGCGACATGGCGCTCTCCGTCGGATCGATCCCCATGTAGTGGGCGCGGCGGCGGCGATCAAGCCGGCGCGGCGATGGGCGGCACGCATTTGCGCGGTTCCCGCGCGCGCCGCATATGCGCTATCGTGCTCCAGCCTGAAGCGGCCGTTGCGCCGCGCCACTATGTCCGGCACCGCCGGGGGAGAAACGCCATGAGGCCGTCGAGCATCGGATTCGCCCTTATCGCCGCCATGCTGCTGGCGCCGCCGCCGGCCGCCGCGCAGATCGCCAAAACGCCCGAGGCCGAAGCGAAATTGAAGGCGCTCGGCGCGCGCTGGGATCGCGAGGTGCTCGGCGAAACCTTCAAGGTCTATGCGCCGCTGCTGAAGGCCATGCCGCGCGACGGCGTCAAGGACACGCGCGACATCGCCTACGGCGCCGACGAGCGCCACCGGCTCGATCTCTATGCGCCGGCGGCGAAACCGGCCTCGCCCGCGCCGGTCGTCATCGCCGTGCATGGCGGCGGCTTCACCGCCGGCGACAAGACCGACCCGAGCCGCACCTATCTCGACAATGTCGGCACCTATTTCGCGCGCAACGGCATGCTCGGCATCACCATCGCCTATCGCCTGGCGCCGAAACATCCCTGGCCGGCGGGCGCGCAAGATCTCGCCGCCGCGGTCAAATGGGCGCGCGCCAATGCCGCGCAGCATGGCGGCGATCCGGAACGCATCTATTTGCTCGGCACCTCGGCCGGCGCCGTGCACGTTGCCGCCTACATCTTTCCAGGAGGAATTCCGACGTTCAAGGCGGCGACGGCGTCGCCGGCGCCATCCTCATGTCCGGTCTCTACAAGGTGCTGGCCGACGACGACCGCATGAAAGCCTATTACGGCACCGATGCGTCGAAGCACGCCGCCATGGCGCCGCTCGCGCACATCGCCGGGCGGAAAATCCCGGTCTTCATCATGGTCGCCGAATTCGATCCCTATTGGATCCAGTCCGAATCGGTCGAGCTGTTCGCCGCCTTGTGCAAGCGCGACCGCCATTGCCCGCGCATGACGCGCCTGATCGGGCACAACCATCTCTCGGTCACGACGAGCATGAACACGGCCGACAATTCGGTCGGCGGCGAAGTGCTGCATTTCATCAGGAACACGCGATAGGGCGGCCGGTCAATCTCCGATGATCTTCGCGCAGGCGGCGGCGCGGACGGCAATGCGTTCGGCGAGGCGGGGGATGATGGGATGGCCCAGCCCCATGTCGCGCACCTCGTCGCCCAGCGGGATGGCTTCCGCCGCGACGGTAGCAGCCATGTCGGCGAGCCGGGCGAGCACAATGTCGGGATCGAGACGGGCTTCCGCGGCGAAGCGGCGCCAGTCCCGGACGCCGATATTTTGCAGCCGGTATTCCTGGCCCACCCGCATTGCGAGCTTGAGTTTGTGCGGACTCATATCTTCGTATGGCAAGGCACTGGCCAGGTCGTAGAGCGGCGCCAGACGCGCCCTGCCGGCGGCGCCAATCAGGATCGAGTAGTTCTTGGCATGCGCGTCCGTGCCGGCGATCAGCCAATTGAAGGCTAAAGCATCGGCGAAGGTTGCGATATCGTCGTCGCGCGCGCCCGAATGCGCGCGCAGCAATTCAATCGCCGCACGCGCGCCGGGACCGCCCTCGTTCTCGTATTTGCGCATCGGCGGAACGGCCAGGGCTTGGCACATGTCCTCTTGATGCACGCGGACCACGCTTCGCGCCAAACGGCGCCGATCGTAACGCTCGATGACGATGGCCGTTTGATCTTCGAAGCGCATGATCTTCGACGACGCGGCGGGCAGGCCGACGCGCCGGGCCAGGGCAAGACAGAAATGCTCGTTTTCGACATGACCGTCGAGCTCGCCGGTCGGCGGCTTCAAGATGTGGGTCGTGGGCGTGCGTCCCGAAGGTACGCCCCATCGCCCGTCTTCGAAGAGAAACGCGGTTTTCGGTTGCGCGCCGGCAAGGCTGAATTGCCCGGTGTCGCGGGCAGCGCGCCAGGCGGCGTGATCCGAACGCAACAGGCGCAGCCTTTCGGCGACACCGCTCTCGTCGAGCCATTCGACGGCTGCGTCGGCGCCCTCGGCATCGGCGCCGAGATAGGCGTCGACCCGCTCGGATGTCGCGAATTGCACGGCGCCGGCGCAGTCCTCGCCGACCTGCGCCGATAAGGGCAAAGGCGTTTCGCGCGGAGACCTGGAACCGTCGCGCCCAACGGTCGAGCACCAATTCATTGTCCGGCAAGAGGCCCCACAAGAATGCTTCGATCGCGGCATGGCCATGGTCAGCCGCCGCCAGCGGCATCGAGAGCGATAGCGGATAGGCGCCCGGCGTTTCGCGCCAAACCGAGTCGTAACGGAAGGCAAGGCGGCCGCGCCGGTCGCGGTTGACTTGGCCTATGCGACGGCCGCCCAGCAAAACGACAAGCGCGCCGATTTTCGCCGGGGACGGACCGAGGTGGCGTGCCCGATTCCGCCGCGGGGCTCACCGCGCGAGCCGCGTTCGCGGCGAGTCCCGCGCATTTTCGATGATGCTGTCGATCATGGTATCAGTATCGGCGAGGTCAGGCCGGCGGTTTTCCGGCGGCCGGTCCGGCGCGAGGGAAACCGCAAGGCCCAAAGCCTCAAGCGCGCGCAAAATCAAACCGATCGCGGCGCGCCCCTTGCCCTTTTCGATCGCGGCCACCCATTGGCGGCTGACGCCAATTTTGGCCGCCAAATTCTGCTGGCTTAGCCGCTGCCGCCGGCGATGATCGCGAATGGCTGCGCCTAGGTCGACAGGTGTACGCATTAGCATGGCTGGAGCCTGATATTTTGTCAGTGAACGATGACAAAATATTGGTGTAATCGATCATTGTCAATAATAATGTGATAAATTTATAACATTATATATTGACTAAGATCGATTACATTTGGGATCCTGGGGCGTAATCTCCACGGCCAACCGCAAACCCACTTCGCCTATTTCATTGTCCTTGGCGCGCTCCGCGATTGCGCTTGTGCAGTTCGCCTGGATTTCTCACAGAGCGGCCGCGCGGGTCGATGCGGCCTCGAATATTTGGGCAACGATCATTGACCGTCGCAACGAGGGCACGCGCCGCGTGCCCCTACGCCGCGACGACATGGCGTAGGGGCAGCCGGCGGCTGCCCTGGTTCCGCAAGTTGCGATCAGCATTGAGAATTACGGGGCACAAGATGCACGGCGATCACGTCCCGTGAGAAATCCCGGTTATTCCCGAGTTGGCCGCGGCTCGGTTGCGCCGCGCCGGGGCGCCCGGAGCAGGAACAGCAGCGGCATCGCGCCCAGCGTCACCCACATGATGAAGAGAAAATCGTTGGTGAAGGCGATCATCGTCGCTTGCCGGGTGAGTTCGCGGTCGAGCGCCATCAGGCCGCTCAATTTGGTCCAGTCCCAGGCGTCCGGCAACCAGGGCTGCCGCAACGCGTCGCGGAACGGCGTCAGGCTTTCGCCGAGCACCGAATGGTTCACCTGGATGTTCTCGGCCAAAATCGCGATCACGATCGAAATGCCGATGCTGCCGCCGAGATTGCGCGTCAGGCTGAACATGGCGGCGCCCTCGACGCGATAGCGCAGCGCCAGGGTGCCGAAGGCCATGGTGCTGAGCGGCGAATAGACGAAGCCCAGGCCGAGGCCCTGGAGCACGCCCGTATAGGCGATCGTCCAGGCATCGACCTGGGTGTCGAAGCCCGACATCAGCCACAGCGACAGCGCCACCATGAGCAAGCCGAACGACACCAGCCGGCGCGGGTCGGCGCCGCCGAGCAGCCGGCCATAGACCACCATGGAAACGACGGTGCCGAGGCCGCGCGGCACCATCATCAGCCCCGCCGTCAGCACCGGATAGCCGAGAAGATTTTGCAGGAACGGCGGCAGCAGAACGACGGTCGAAAGCAAGACGACGCTGATGACGAAAATCAGAATCAAGCCGATGGCGAAGTTCCGGTCCTTGAACAGGCCGGGCTCGATGAAGGGCCGCTCGGCGGTGAACATGTGGACCAGGAACATGTAGCCGCAAGCGCCGGCGAGCACGGCCTCGATCACGATCTCGGTCGAAGCGAACCAGTCGCGCGATTCGCCGCGGTCGAGCATGAGCTGAAAGGCGCCGATCGCGAGGCTGAGCAGGACGAAGCCGAACACGTCGAACCCGCGGGCGGGATCGCGGCGCGTTTCCGGCACGAAGGCGAGAATGCCGAGCAGCGCCAGGATGCCGAACGGCAGGTTGATGTAGAAAACCCAGCGCCAACTGTAGGTTTCGGTGAGGTAGCCGCCGAGCGTGGGACCGAGAATGGGCCCGACCATGACACCGATGCCCCAGATCGCCATCGCCCAGCCGTGCTGTTCGCGCGGATAGGCGTCGAGCAGCACGGCCTGCGACAGCGGCACGAGGCAGGCGCCGAAGGCGCCCTGCAAAATGCGCATCAGCACGATCTCGGGCAGCGACGTGGCCGCGCCGCACAGCATCGAGGTGACGATGAAGCCCGAGACGGCGATGAGGAACAGGCGCTTGCGGCCGATCAGCGCCGCGAGCACGCCGGTCGGCGCGGTCATGATCGCGGTCGCGACGATGTACGAGGTCAGCACCCAGGAAATCTGTTCCTGCGTCGCCGACATGCTGCCCTGCATATGCGGCAAGGCGATATTGGCGATCGTCATGTCGAGCACTTGCAGAACCGCCGTCAGCATCACCGAGCCGGTGATGAACGCGCGTTCGAGCTTGCTGGTGGGCGCGCTCGCTTCGTGCGCGGCGGCCGCGGCGGTCACGGTTTCGCGGCGCTTTCGGCCGCTTCGGCGGCGAAGCTCTTGTCGAACAAGGCCACGATCTTGCGCAAGGCGCCGGGCATCGGGCGCCGGTGTCCGGTATCGATCTCGACCGCGACGCTCATGCCGACGCGCAACGGCCGCTCGTCGCTCTCGGCCGTGAGCGCGATGCGCACCGAAATGCGTTGCACGACCTTCACCCAATTGCCAGTCGCGTTTTGCGGCGGAATGATCGAATACTCGGCCCCCGTTGCCTGGCTGATGCTGTCGACCGTGCCGCGCCAGACCCGGCCGGGATAGGAGTCGATTTCGATCGTCGCCGTCTGGCCGGGCCGCACATTGGCAAGCTCGGTTTCCTTGAAATTCGCCTCGATCCAAACGCCGGCATTGTTGACCAGGCTCATCACCGCCGAACCGGGCGTGACGTAAAATCCCGCCATCGGCGTCTTGCCGGCGACGCCGCCGAACGGCGCGCGCACCGCGGTGCGCTCGAGATCGAGCCGCGCCTGATCGTGCGCCGCCTCGGCCGCGAGATAGCGCGCGTGTTGCTCGATGGGACTATCGGGATTGCCGCCGAGACTGGCCGCGATCTGCGCCAGCTCCTGCTGGGCGATGCCGATGCGGTGCCGGGCCACGTCGCGATTGTGCCGCGTCTCGTCGAGCTTGACCTCGGAGACGACGTTGCGCTGGGCGAGCCCCGTTTGGCGCTGAAATTCCCGCTCGGCGTGCTCGGCGTGGGCGCGCGCGAGCTGGATTTCCTCGAGCTTCTGCCGGTGCGAGGCCTTGAGCCCCGAAATCTCGTCGCGCACGGTCTTGAGTTGCGCCGCGCTGCGCGCCACGGCCACGCGATAGGCGCGGTCGTCGATGCGGAACAGCACGTCGCCCTTGGCAACCAGCTCGTTCTCCCGCACCTTGACTTCGACGATGGGCCCCGCCACCTCGGCGCTGATCGTGACGCGATCAGCCTTGATGTAAGCGTTTTCGGTGCCGACGAAGCGGCCGCCCGTCAGATAGACGTAGCCGGCGCCGATCAGCACGGCGAGCGGGGCCAGCAACAGCAGGGCAACGCGCAATCGCCGCCGCCGCTTGCGCGCCAATCGCGCCACGTCGCGCCGCACATCCGGTGCTAGGGCGCCCTCGGCGGGCGCATTGCGGCGCGGTTCCTGGTCCGCTTCGTCACGCATGGGCCTGCCGCGATCTGGCATTCGGTTGCGCCGGTTGCGCGTCGGCTTCCGCCGCCAGCAGCGAGCGCTTCATGGCCAGCAGCATTTCGCTTAGCAGCTTGCGTTTGCTTTCGGACAAGCCGGCCAAGGCCTGCTCGCGGATTTCGCCGGCCAGAATTTCGATCTTTTCGAGCGTGGGCTGCGCCTTGGCGGTGAGGAACAAGCGAACCGCCCGGCGGTCGAGCGGGTCGGGGCGCCGCTCGACCCAGCCCGCCGCTGCCAGGCGATCGATCAAGCGCGTGAGCGAGATCGGCTGGACCTCCAGTATCTCGGCCAAAGCCGCGTGGTTGATGCCCTGGTTACGCGACAGATGCGCGATGGCGCGCCACTGCACTTGGGTCAAGCCAAGCGCCTCCACCCGGCGATTGAAATTGCGCCGAATCAGGCGCGAAACGTCGTTCAGCAGAAAGCCGAGGCCAGGCTCCGAATCGTGAGTTCCGTGCAAGCGCGATCATCCTTGAAGCAACACACATGCTCATAATAAGCATGCTTATGATCAGCACTACACACGAAGACTCGGCCCGAGTCGAGCCGGAACTTTTCGTGAACAACGAAGGTTGGATCGGTGGCGCCGCGCTCAGGGCTTCAAGAACCCCACGATCCGGTGAACCTCGCGCAGCACCGGTGCCGCCAGCGCCGCGGCGCGCGCGGCGGCGTCGCGCAGCACCGCGTCGACCGCGCCGGGATCGGCGACCAGGCGCTTCATCTCGTTGCCGATGGGCCCAAGCTTGGCGACGGCGAGGTCGGTCAGCGCGGATTTGAACGCGGAGAATTGTTTGCCGCCGAATTGCCCGGCCACATCGGCCAGTGACGTGTCGGCCAGCGCGGCGTAAATGCCCATCAGATTGTAGGCCTCGGGCCGCTCGGCGCGCGCCGCTTCGTTCGCGGGCGGCGCGTCCGGCACGGGATGCGGATCGGTCTTCGCCTTCTTGAATTTTTGCGCGATGGCGTCGGCGTCGTCGGTGAGGTTGATGCGCGATTGATCGGACGGATCGGATTTCGACATCTTCTTGGTGCCGTCGCGCAACGACATGACGCGCGTCGCCTCGCCGAAAATCAGCGGCTCGGCGAGCGGGAAGAAATCGACGCCATAGTCGTGATTGAACTTCTGGGCGATGTCGCGCATCAGCTCGACATGCTGCTTCTGGTCCTCGCCCACCGGCACATGGGTCGCCTTGTAGAGCAGAACGTCGGCGGCCATCAGCGAAGGATAGGCATAGAGGCCAAGCGAGGCGTTCTCGCGGTCCTTGCCCGCCTTGTCCTTGAACTGCGTCATGCGGTTCATCCAGCCGACGCGCGCCACGCAATTGAAAATCCAGGCGAGCTCGGCATGGGCCGGCACGTTGCTTTGCGCGAAGACGATGTGCGTCTTGGGATCGATGCCGGACGCGAGCAGCGCGGCGGCACCCATGCGCGTTTCGGCCGCAAGCATTTTCGGGTCCTGCCACGTCGTGATGGCGTGGAGATCGACGAGGCAATAGAGGCAGTCGAACTCGGCCTGCAGTTTCACCCAATTCTTGATCGCGCCGAGATAATTGCCGAGCGTGAAACCGCCCGAGGGTTGGATGCCCGAGAAAATGCGTTTCATGGCCGGTCCTGGTGGAGGGGAGGGTGCGGGAAGCGGAAGGCCGCGCGGCATAGCCCGGCGGCGCTGTTGCGGTCAAGCTTGCCTTGCCACGCAGCGCCCGCCCCAGCCTTAACAAAGCGAGCGCGACGTGATAGTCGATCCGAATGATCGATCGCGAGCGACAAAGTCGCCGAATGAACCGCCCCATTGCGTCGGCGATCAGGGCCGCGATGCTTTGCGCCGCCACGCTAGGCACGGGCATCGCCGCGGCGCAGACGAAAGCGCCGCAACCCGCAAACAGCACGAGCCGCTGCGCGATCGTCTATCCTTTTACCCCGACGGCGGCAAACCGTGTGCCGGGACGGGACCTCGTCAAATTCTTCGCCGGCAAGCGGGCGGAGCAGCAACGGGAATGGGATCGGGACGCGCCGATGAACAAAGGAACGGGGCCGGCAGGCATAACGCGCCCCTCGATGAGCCGCATCGACCCGGAATCGCCACGCGGACCACCGTCTGACTATCATCTTCCGCTATGAATGGCGCGACGACGGATCGCTGCGCTTGTTCTGCAATTGGCGGCACGCGAAAAGCGAGACCTTCGGTCCATGTCTCGGCCGGCCCGGCGGTGCGCAGGATGCCGGCGCCTGGCGCATCGCCGATGGCGCCTATTGCCATGACTCGACGTTCTTCGAGAGCCGGGGCGAGCTTTGCTTCAGCATCCACCGCCAAGACGGCCGCTTTCTCGCCAAGCTGGTCAGCGGCAGCGGCGGCTGCTTCGAAGGCGAGATCGTTTTCAAGTAACGCGGAGCGCGCGGCGGGCGCTCAATTGCCGGTTTTCGGCACCACGGTGTGCGCGGCGCGCGGATAGAGTTGCTCGCCCAGCCGCGCGATGCGGAAGCCGGCGCCGCAATAGGGATCGGTGCAGCGGATCACGGCATCGCTGGTCATCCAGTCATTGTCCTGGGTCGGGCGCTGCTTGGCCGGCACGAAAGGCAAAACGGCGAGCATGGCGTAGAGGCCGAATTGCCGTCCCGCCGGAATCTCGATCTGGCTGCCTTTCACGAAAAACACGTCGCCGAGCTTGTGCTTGCACACGAAAGGCCGGTCCGGGTCGTGATGGACGACCTCGATCTTGAGATCGTAGAGGCTGAAGGCATCGTCCGGCATTGTCATACCCTCAATCGAAGCTCGGCGGCGGCGGCGCGCGCTTGTCGTTCGTCTCGCCTGGCGCGCGCTTGCGCCGGCGCAACACGGCCTTGAGCTCGGCTAGGCCGGCGGCGCGCAGCGCGAGGCAGAGCACGGCATAGAGCACGGCGCCGGTGATAACGAGCGCGGCCAGCGCCGCCATGCGTTGCAGGATCGAACCCAGCACCAGGGGCTGCAGCCAGAGCCAGAACGGCACCAGCGGCGCCGCCATCAGCAGCGCCGCCAGCACGATGCGCGGCAGGCGCGATTTCAGCCGCGCGTCGAGCTGCCAATGGCCGCGCCGGATCAACGAGGTCGCCAGCAGCCCAGCATTGAGCCAAGCCGCGAGCGCGGTCGCGACCGGAATGCCGAGATAGCCCAGGCTCGGCGCGCCGAAGGGCGGCCACACCAGCGCGAGCGAAACGACGATATTCGTCGCCATCGAGGCGATGGCGTAGATCACCGGCCGGCGCGTGTCCTCGCGGGCATAGAAGCCGGGCGACAGCACGCGGATCAGCACATAGGCGGGCAGTCCGGCGGAAAACGCGGCCAGCGCCCAGGCGGTTTTCTCGGCGTCGGCGTGGCTGAACTTGCCGTATTGGAACATGACGATGGCAATCGGCTCGGCGATCGCCATCAGCGCCGCCGCCGCCGGCAAGGTGAGGACCATCGAAAGCTCGATGGCGCGGTTCTGCACCGCCATCGCCGCCGTGGGATCGCTCTGCAGCTTGCGCGTCAGTTCCGGCAACAAGGCGGTGCCGATGGCGACGCCGATGATCGAGAGCGGGAATTGATAGATGCGATCGGCGAAATACAGGATCGACACCGCGCCGGCGATGTAGCTCGCGACGATCGTGCCGACCACGATGTTGATCTGCGTCATGCCGCCCGAGATCAGGCCCGGGATCATCAGGCGCATCAGGCGGCCGGCCGAGGCGGTGCGGTGCGGCAGCGGCAGGCGCAGGCGCAGACCCGCCTTCCAGCACGCGTAGCCGAGCCACAGATATTGCGCGATGCCGGCGACGGCGACCGCCCAAGACAGCATGTGCCCGGCGCTGGCGAACCACGGCGTGGCGAAGACCAGGCCGAGGATGAAGATCGCGTTGAGCAAGGTCGGCGCCGCCGCCGCCATGGCGAATTTGTAGCCGGCGTTGAGCATGCCGCTCATCAGCGCGACCACGGCCATGGCGACGAGATAGGGCAGCGTCAGGCGCGTGAACAACACGGCGAGATCGAAGATCTCGGGCTTGGCCAGGAAACCGGGCGCCATCAGCGCCACCAGCCAAGGCATGAAGATTTCGGCCAGCGCCACGAAAACCGCGAGGATGAGCAGCAGCCAGGCCAGCGTGTTGCCGGCGAAGCGCAGCGCCGGATCCTTGCCCTCGCGTTCGAGTTTTTTCGCGTACATCGGCACGAAGGCGGCGGAGAACGCGCCCTCGGCCACCATGCGGCGGAACAGGTTGGGGAAGCGGAAGGCGACGATAAAGGCCTCGACGATGCCCGTCGCCCCCAAGCTGCGGGCGATCAAAATGTCGCGCGCATAGCCGAGCACGCGCGAGAGCAGCGTGTTGACGCCGACGATGAGCGACGAGCGGAGGAGCGCCATCAGGTCCGGCTGCCGCGGCAACGGCGCGCCACCGCTGGGCGGGAACTATTCGTCAAGTGCATCATTGCGCGGCCAATCTAGCGCAGGGCCGGCGCCTTGTCAGCGAGAGGTTCGCGCTAGGCGGCGGTCCTCGCCGCGGTCGCCGAAATGCGCGGTTCGATCCCCTCGAGTCAGGTTTCCAGGGACCGCGGCGGCGACAGCGTGCGGATTTCGTTCGCGGCCTTTCGGATCTTGCCGATCTCGTCGTCGAGATCCAGCGTGTCTTGGGGATTCTCAAGAATAATTCCGCTTCGGCCGGCCAATTCGACAAGCTCGCCAGCGTTCGCCGAGTTCGCGCAACTCGGGCGTGTGCGCCACGCTCAGGAACTTGGCGTATTGCCTCGGCGAGTCGGCGCGCAATCGCTCGAAGCGCGCGCGATGCGCTGGCTTGGCATCGACAGCGTTTCAAGTACGATGGCCAAATCGGTTGCGACGCCACCGGAAACGACAAGGCCAGAAATGGAACGCAACGCGGCCCAATTCGACGCCCGCAGCGACAACGTGTTCGCGCGCATCGCCAACCGCTACGATGTCCTGTGCGACGTGTTCAGCCTGCGCGCGCACCGCTTGTGGAAAGACCGCATGGCGCGGCGGATTTCCGCGGCGCCCGGGCGCACCGTGCTCGATGTCGCCGCCGGCACCGGCGACATACCGCTGCGCCTGTTGCGCCACCTCGATCGCAAGCCGCCGCCGGCGCGCGAGCGGAAAATATTCGTCACCGATCTTTGTCCGGAAATGTTGGCCATCGCCAAGGCGAAGCCGAACGGCGGCGATGCGCGGCTCGAACATGCCGTGATGAACGCCCACGAACTGAGCGGCGTTGCCGACGGCTCGATCGATATATATTCGATTTCGTTCGGCATGAAAATTCTCGATCGCGAGCGCGTGCTGGCCGAGGCGTTTCGCGTCTTGAAGCCCGGCGGCCGTTTCTTCTGCCTCGAAGCGTCGCGTATCCAGGCCGCGCTCGTGCATGCGGCGTATCTGAAATACATGGATTTCTGCCTGCCCGTCATTGCCCGATTGGCGACAGGCGGCGACGCTGGCGCCTACGATTACTTCTTGCGCGGCATTCACGGCTTTCCGGACCAGGGCGCCTTTGCCGGCGAGCTGGAACGCCACGGCTTCGGCCATGTCGGTTTCGAAAACCTCACCTTCGGCATCGTGGCGCTGCACTCGGCCGTCAAGCCGTGAGGCGCGCTTGAATTCGGCCGCCGCCGCCGCCACAGTGCGCGGCGGAACCGAGACGATCGACCGATGGATGTGCCCACAGCGAATTTCGCCGACGCGCTCGCCGGCGCCGTGACGGCAAAACGCAGCGCCGTCCTGGTCGGGCTCGATCCGCATCTTGCCATGCTGCCCGAGGATTACGGGCCGGCGCTGCGCTCCGGCGATCGCGCGCGCATCGCCGCCGGCGTCGCCGATTTCTGCCGGCGCATTATCGACGCCGTGCACGACGTGGCGCCGGCGATCAAGCCCCAGGTGGCGTTTTTCGAGCAGCTTGGGCCGCCCGGCTACGAGGCGCTCGAAGCCGTCGTCGCCGCGGCCCAGGCGCGCAAGCTCATCGTCATCGGCGACGCGAAACGCGGCGACATCGGCTCGACCGCCGCCGCCTATGCCGACTACCATATCGGCCTCGGCGCCAAGCGCCCGCTGCCGGCGCTAAAAAATCTCGGCGCCGACGCGATCACGGTGAACGCCTATATGGGCCGCGACAGTCTCGCGCCGTTTCTCGACTACGTGCCGGCGGGGCGCGGTCTTTTCGTGCTGGTCAAGACCTCCAATCCGGGCTCGGCGGATTTCCAGGACTTGGCGGCGGCGCCGGCGGCGGAGAAGAACTACGAGATCGTCGCCGCAACGGTCGATCGCGTCGCCGCCGATCATATCGGGCGGTGCGGCTATTCCGCGGTCGGCATCGTGGTCGGCGCCACGCATCCCGCCGAGGCGCGCGCGCTGCGCCGGCGCTTCCCGCGCCTGTGGTTCCTGGTGCCGGGCTACGGCGCGCAAGGCGCCGGCGCCGCCGATGTCGCCGGCTGCTTCGATGCGCGCGGGCTCGGCGCCATCGTCAACGCCTCGCGCAGCATCCTGTTCGCCTACCGGGATGCGAAATATGCGCGGTTCGCGAAATCGGCCTGGGCCGAAGCGGCGCGCCAAGCCGCGATCGACATGAAGAACGAACTGGCCGCGGCCATTGCCGCGGCCATTGCCGCCCGCTGAGGAGAATTCAATGCCGCTGCAATTGCTCGAGCACTACACGATTCGCAGCCACGACATGGAGGCGACCAAGGATTTCTACTGCCGCGCCATCGGGCTCCGGCTCGGCAAGCGGCCGCCGCTCGCCTTTCCCGGCTATTGGCTTTATTGCGGCGATACGCCGGTGGTGCACCTGGTGCCGCTCGCCGATCCCAAGGCGATCCGCGGCGGCGTCAATGTGCCGGCGGCGTCGGGCGCGGCAAAGCCGGGCAGCGGCGCCGTCGATCACGTCGCCTTCCGCGCCACCAACCCCGCCGCCATGCGCCGGCGCCTGCGCAAGATCGCCGTGCCGTTCGAGGAACGCCATCAGCCCGGCGGCCGGCTCACGCAGTTTTTTCTCGACGATCCCAACGGGATCACGGTGGAGATCAATTTCCGGATCGAAAAGGGAAAGTGAGGCCGCTTTCTAACGCCGCGCGAAATGATCCGCCACGATCGCCGCCACGCAGCCGGTCACGCGCTTGCCGGTGGGGATGTGCAGGAATTCGTTGGGGCCGTGCGCGTTGGATTCGGGGCCGAGCACGCCGGTGATCAGGAACTGCGCGCGCGGGAATTTTTCCCCGAGCATGGCCATGAACGGGATCGATGCCGCCCTCGCCCATCGCCGCCGCCGGCTTGCCGAAATAGGCCTGCGACGCCTGCTCGATCGCGCGCGCGAGCCACGGCTCCAGCGCCGGCGCGTTCCAGCCGCCATTGGCCGCGATCGCTTCGAGCCGCACGCGCGCGCCATGCGGCGGATCTGCTCAGCAACGCGTCCTCAAGGATTTTCGCGGCGGCGGCGCCGTCGACCGTCGGCGGCAGGCGGAGCGAGAGTTTCACCGCCGTGTGCGGGCGCAGCACGTTGCCGGCATCGCCGATTTTCGGCAGGCCTTCGGCGCCGGTCACGGTCAGCGCCGGGCGCCAGGTGCGGTTGAGCACGTGCTCGGCCAGATCGCGCGCCGCCGGCGCCGCGCCTTTGACGAAGGGGAAGCGCGTGTGCAGGCGCGGGCCGAGGACCTCGGCGCTGCGCCTGGCTTCGGCGATGCGCCCCGGCGGAATGTCGGCGTGCAGGCCGGGCAATTCGATTTGCCCGCTCGCCTCGTCCTCGAGGCGCGAGAGCAGCGCGCGCAGGATGCGGAAACTGTCGGGCACGATGCCGCTGGCGTCGCCCGAGTGCACGCCCTCGGTCAGGATTTCGACGATGAAATTGGCGGTCAGATTGCCGCGCAGCGAGGTCGTGCTCCACAGCCGCTCGTAATCGCCGCAGCCCGAATCGAGGCACACGACCAGCGAGGGCGAGCCGATCCTGGGCGCCAGGTGATCGATATAGGCCGGCAGATCGTAGCTGCCGCTTTCCTCGCAAGCCTCGATCATGACGACGCAGCGCGCATGCGGCACGCCCTGCTCGGCGAGGGCTTCGAGCGCCGCCAGCGAAGCGAAGGCGGCGTAGCCGTCGTCGGCGCCGCCGCGGCCGTAGAGCCGGTCGCCCTCGCGCACCGGCGTCCACGGGCCGAGGCCGGCGCGCCAGCCGGTCATTTCGGGCTGCTTGTCGAGATGGCCGTAGAGCAGCACGGTGTCGTCGCTCTGGCCCGGCAATTCCATGAACAGCAGCGGCGTGCGGCCCGGCAGCTGGACGCGCTCAATCTTGAGGCCCGGCAGCTTCCGCGCCCGGCACCAGGCTTCGATCAAATCCGTCGCCTTCGTCATGTAGCCGTGCGCGTGCCAATCGGGATCGAAGTTCGGCGACTTGTTGGGAATGCGGATGTAGTCGGTCAGCGCCGGCACGATTTCGCGTTCCCACGTCCGCTCGATGAGGCCCGCCGCGCGCGTGGCGTCGAGGCGCGGCTCAGTTGGCGATTTCGCGTCGTTCATCGTCCCCTCCATTGCGGCTGCCGCGCATCGGCAGCGTCGAACATTCGATCATCGGCCGGCAATCGGCAATCTTCGCCGGCGCACGCGGCCGTCGCCGATGACGAGGATGCTCGATGCTATATCGTCGTTCGTCAGCGAGCCGAGGATTTCGCCCATGTGGGCCCGGACGGCGGCCTCGCTCCAATTACCGCCGCGAAACAAGATCAGGCTCGGCGAAGCGGCTCGCGCCAAAGCCAACAGCCGCGGATAGTCGAGATCCGCCGTGACGATGGTTCTCCCCTCAAGCCGGACGCGCGCCAGGATCTCCGCGTCGCTCGCCTGCGCCATCCCGATTTCGCTTGCGTGCGCGGCCTCATGACCCAGGCCTTCAAGCCACCGCGCCAAGGTTGGCGACAGCGGCATATCGACTAGAAATTTCACCGGGCGAACTCAACCGTCTCGTCCTCGGCGAGGAATGCCGCATACCGCAAGGCTTCGTCGATATCTTCGGGCGCGAGATAGGGATAATTCGCGAGAATCTGCTCGCGTGTCTCGCCGGTCGCCAAGAGCCCCAACAGGCGCGCGACCGGGAAACGAAGGCCACGGATGCAGGGCTTTCCATTGCACACGGCCGGATCGACTGTGATGCGCTTGAACGTCATGGCCGCAGCATAACCAAAGCCGGCTTTTGTCGCCAGAGCCACGGCAAATCCCAATTGCGTGGCGGTTGTCAGGCCGTGGGAGACGGAGGCGGCATTGCGCCTATTTCACGCGCCAAAACTCGACCCGGTTGGTCGAGTGATCCAAATGCCCGGTCGGCTCGACGCCGTCGAGCCAGTGCGGCATGACATAGGCCTCGGCGCGGAAATGCAGCGGCAGCTCGGGCAGTTCCTCGGTGTAGATTTTCTGCATCTCGGCCAGGAGAGCCGCGCGCTCCGGGCCGCCGGCGCGCGCGAGCGCGTCGAACACGCGATCGGCGGCGCGGAAGCCGGTATAGTTCTGGCCGGCGTAATTGTTGGCCGCGGTCGGAATTTGCGCCGAGTGCAGGAAAAAGCTCCCGGTGGAGAGCGGGCTGCGGAACCAGGCCTTGAGCACCACGCCGTCGAATGTCCGCTGCTTCAGCGTCACGTCGAACAGCACCGCGGTCGGCTGGTTGACGATGCGCGCCTCGACGCCTATCTCGCGCCACTGGCGCTGCACCGATTGCTGGACGTGCTCGCGGCCGCGGTTGCCGGCGGTGGTCATGAACGCAAAGGCGAGCCTTTGCCCGGCCGCGTCGTGGCGGACGCCGTCCCGGATCGTGTCCCAGCCGGCCGCGTCGAGCAGCGCCTTGGCGCGCGCCGGATCGTGCGGATAGCGCAGCACGCCCGCTTCGCCCAACGCCTCCTCGGGCAGGGAAAAGCTGTGCGCCACGGGGTTCTTCCCGCCATAGACCTCGCTCAGGATCGTTTCGCGGTCGATGGCGAGCAGGAGCGCCTGCCGCACGCGCTTGTCCTTCAGGATCGGATGATCGAGATTGGCCGCGATGTGCTCGTAGACCAGGCTCGGCTTGTAGACGAAGCGGAAGCGGTCGCGATGGCGCGCCTCGATCTCGATCGCCTGTTCGAGCGACAGGCCGACCTCCCCGGCGAGATAGTCGATGCCGCCCGAAAGCAGCGCCGAATTCGGCGGCGGCGGTGTCGCCGAGCAGCTTGACCGTGACGCGGCGGAAATGCGGCTTCGCGCCGAACCAATGCGGGTTGCGCTCCAGTACGATCTGCGCGCCGGCGGCAAGCGCGACGATGCGGTAAGGGCCGTAATAGAGGCCGGGATTCGCGGGGTCGGTATTGTAGCGCGTGCGGCGATTGTAGTCGCGCGCGCCGGCCGCGAAGATCTCGGCCTCGAGATGGGCCGGCAGCAGGTAGAATTCGCCCAGGTTCAAAGCCTGGTCCGAATGAATCCGGAAATTTTTTTCGCCGAACGCTTCGATGTTGCGGATGCCGCGGAACATCGTGTGATAGGTGGCGCCGCTCTCGGCATGGCGGCCGACTTGCCAGGCGAAGACCGCGTCCTTGGCGGTGACCGGCACGCCATCGCCCCAGCGTGCGTCGGGGTGGATGGCGACCGTCGTCACGCGGCTGGATTCGCTGAGCCGCCCTCCGGCGCAAACCGGGCAGGTCTGCTTCCAGTCCTTGTCGATGACGATCAGCGGCCTCAGCGTCATGGCAAGCAGGTAACGCTTGGCGACGTGGCCGACGATGAGCGGGTGCAGCGTGGCGGAAAGCTGGGCGATGCCGATGGTCAGCGTATCGCGCGGCTTGTCCTGGGCCGGCGAAGGCCGCGAGCCGCCAGCCAACGCCGCGATGATGCAAGCGCCCATCGATACGGGGCGGAAAAACCATAGCCGGAATTTGGCCATATCGATCTCCTCCCGCCGGGGCGCGATCCGCCGCGCACAAGCGCACCATACGTGCGCCGGTCAAAGCCGGCCAGAGCGGCCCTTTGGCGGCAAGGCGGGCCAGGCGCGGGCGGCTCCCGCCAGCTTCGCGCGCATGCTATCATAGGCGGGTGATTTCCGTTTCGTGGCGCGAAGAAGGAGATTGGCGCATGCGTGCCTTCTTGGCCGGCATCCTTGTCATGTCGGCGTTCGCCGGTTCCGCCGCGGCCGATGACGGCGCGCTGTGCAAGGGCGACGGCAACCCGCCGCCGGCCGACCGCGCCGCGGCCTGCACGCGCATCGTCGAGTCGAGCCCGGCGGACAAGGCCGCGCTCGCCGACGCGCATCTCAACCGTGGCCGCGCCCTGCAGGCCGCCGGGCAAGAGCGAGCGCGCGATCGCCGATTACGACCGCGTCATCGCGCTCGATCCCGACAACTTTCCCGCGCACAACAATCGCGGCCTGCTCTACTTCGCGCTCAAGCAATACGACCGCGCGCTGGCCGATCTCGGCCGCGCCATCGCACTGGCGCCCAGCGACACCCGCGGCTACCGCAATCGCGCCGCGGTTTATCACGAGCTCGGGCAATTCGAGCGCGCGCTCGCCGATCTCGATCGCGAGGTCGAGCTCGATCCAGCCGCGCCCGGCGCCTATTTCAATCGCGCCCGCGCGCTCAACCGCCTCCGCCGCTTCGAGCGCGCGATCGCCGATCTCGATCGCGTCGTTAAAGCCGAGCCGCGCTTCGCCCCGGCGTATTTTCAGCGCGGAATAGCTCATGCCGGTTTGCGCAAATTCGATCCCGCGCTGGCGGACTACGATCGCGCCATCGCGCTCGATCCCGCTTCCGCCGAAGCGTTCCTCAACCGCGGCGTGATCAAGAAAAGCCTGGGGCGCTACGCGCAAGCGATCGAGGATTTCGACCGCGCGTTGGCGCTCGACGGCAAGCTCGCGCTCGTCCGCCGGCATCGCGGCGATGCGCGGCTGGATTTGAAGCAATACGAAGCCGCGATCGCCGATTACAACAGTGCCATCGCGGCCGAGCCGGGCCGCGCCGACGACCACGGCAATCGCGGCTATGCCTATTTGCAGCTCGGGCAATACGAGCGCGCGCTCGCCGATCTCGACCGCGCCGTAGCACTCGACGCCCGCGAGCCATACGCGCTGGCGAATCGCGGCTGGGTCCATCTCCGGCTCGGCCGGCGCGCGGAGGCGGAGCGCGATTTCCGCGCAGCACTGGCGCTCGATCCCCAACTCGCGCGCGCGCTCAACGGGCTCAAGGAACTGGGCGTGGCGCCGTAAGGCGCACGGGCGGGCCGGCGGCGCGCCGCGATCAGGCCGCCGCGACCTGCGCCGGTTTTGCCTCGGCGCCTTTCGCCGGCTCCGGTCCCGCCAGCGCCGCGAGCAGCGCCGCGCGGATCTGCTCCTGCTTGCCCTTGTGCTCGACCTTCAGGCCGAACACGTCCTTGACGTAGAACACGTCGACGACGCGCTCGCCGAAGGTCGAGATTTTGGCGGACGCGATCTGCAGCCCGCATTCGGTCAGGGCGCGCGTCACGTCGTAGAGCAGGCCGGGGCGGTCGCGGCCGCCGACCTCGATCACGGTCGAGAAGCCGCTCGCCGCGTTGTCGATGAAGACGCGCGGCGGCACCTCGAACACCTGCGCGCGCTTCGGCAGCGTCTCGCGCCCGGCCAGCTCGCGGTCGAGCCTCAGCGTGCCGGCGAGCGCCTCGGCGACGCGGCGCTTCAGGCGCTCGAGGTCGTCGGCGCGCGCGATCGGGCCGAGCTCGCGGTCCTGCACGTAAAACGTGTCGAGCGCCCAGCCGTTGGCGAGCGTGAAAATGCGCGCGTCGACGATGTTGACGCCCGACATCGCCATGGCGCCGGCGATGCGCGAGAACAGGCCGGCGTGGTCGGGCGTGTAGATCGTGATCTCGCTGACGGCGCGGCGCTCGTCGTTGCGCGTGGCGATCGCGACCGTGTCGCCGCGCTGGGCGGCGCCGCGCACCAGCTCGGCGTGGCGCGCCTGGGTCTCGGTGTCCTCGCTGAGCCAGTAGGCGGCGTAGCCGCGCTGCAGATGCTGTTCGACGTCCCCGGCGCTCCAGCCGGCGAGGCGCTGGACCAGCGCGTGCTTGGCGCGCTCGACGCGGGCCGCGACCTTGGCGCCGCTGGGGGCGCCGGCCAGGACTTCCTCGGTTCGGTAATAGAGTTCGCGCAGCAGCGAGGCCTTCCAGTTGTTCCACACCTTGGGGCTGGTGGCGCGCATGTCGACGACGGTGAGCACGAGCAGGAGCTTCAGGCGTTCGGGCGATTGCAGCAGCGCGGCGAAATCGGCGATCGTCTTGGGATCGTCGATGTCGCGCTTCTGCGCCGTGTCGCTCATCGCCAGATGATGGCGCACCAGCCAGGCGACGGTCTCGGTCTCCTCGGCGCTGAGGCCCAGGCGCGGGCCCAGGCGCTGCGCCACTTCGGCGCCGAGCGCCGAATGATCGCCGCCGCGGCCCTTGGCGATATCGTGCAGGAACACCGCGACATACAACGCGCGCCGCGACGCGACCTTGTGCACGATGTCCGACGCCAGCGGATGCTCCGCCTTGCGCTTCCCCGCCTCGATCTCGCGCAACAGCCCGATCGCCCGGATGGTGTGCTCGTCCGCCGAAAATACGTGATATAAGTCGAACTGGGTAAGGCCGACGATGCGGCCGAAATCGGGAATGAAGCGGCCGAAGACGCCGGCTTCGTTGAGGCGCGTGAGGGCGATCGCGGGGTCGTCGCCGGTGATCATTTCGAGGAACAGGCGGTTGGCCTCGGGGTTTTCGCGCAGGCCGTTGTCGATGCGGCGGAGCTGCTGGGTGATGAGGCGCAGCGCCGCCGGGTGGATGTCGACGCCGTGCTCCTGCGCCACGCGGAACAGGCGCAGGAAATTGACCGGATCGTCGCGGAACGCCGCCTCGTCGGCCACCGTCAGGCGCCCGTCCTGCAGCTTGAAGCCGTCGATGCTGCGCCGGCGCAGCAGCAGCGAGAACGACAGCCGCGGCTTGCGCTTGTGCTCGGCCTCGAGCGCGGCGCAGAAAATGCGCGTCAGATCGCCGACATCCTTGGCGACCAGGAAATAGTGCTTCATGAAACGCTCGACCGCGCGCCGCGCGCGCGCCTCAGGCCCGCCGCGCTCGGCATAGCCCATCAGGCGCCCGATCGCCGGCTGCAGGTCGAACGACAGGCGTTCCTCGGCGCGGCCCGCGACATAGTGCAGATGACAACGCACGGTTGTAAGGAAGGCGAGCGCGCGGTCGAACTTCGCCGCCTCGCGCCCGGTGAACACGCCTTTCATCGCGAGATCGGCCGGGTCGTCGACCTGATAGATGTATTTCGCGATCCAATAAAGCGTGTGCAGGTCGCGCAGCCCGCCCTTGCCATCCTTGACGTTGGGCTCGAGCACGTAGCGCGAATCGCCGATTTTGGTGTGCCGCGCGTCGCGCTCGGCGAGCTTGGCCTCGACGAAGCCGATGGCGCCCTCGGCCGCGGCGAGATCGCGGAAGCGCCGGCGCAGCTCGGCATAGAGCGCGGCATCGCCCCACAAATAGCGCGCCTCGAGCAGCGCGGTCAGGATCGTCTGGTCCTGCTTGGCGAGGCGCATGCACTCGTCGACCGAGCGCGTCGCGTGCCCGACCTTCAAGCCCAGGTCCCACAGCAGATAGAGCACGAACTCGACGATCTGCTCGGTGTGCGGCGTGAGCTTGTAGGACAGCAGGAAGAGCAGGTCGATATCGGAATGCGGCGCCAGCTCGCCGCGGCCGTAGCCGCCGGTGGCGACGATGGCCTGGCGCTCGCCCTGGGTCGGGTTGGGATTGGGATAGACGCGCTCGACGGCGACGTCGTGGATCGCGCGGATCAGCTGATCGAGCAGATAGGCCGTGGCCTTGACCGCGGCGCGGCCCTTCAGGCGCGTGTCGCGCTCGGCGTCGAAGCGGCGCCGGATCTCGGCCCGCCCCGCCGCCAGCGCGTGCTTGAACAGCGCCACCAGCTCGGCGCGCTGCTCGAGCGCCGGCCGGCCGGGGCGCCAGGCGGCGTCGATGCGTTCCATCAGCTCGCGCCGGTCGACGATCGTCCGGGGCGCTGCGATATCGAGCTTGGCGGCGGCGTACATATGCGTCGCTCTCCGGGGCCGAGGTCCAGCGCCCCTGCGTCACAGTTTTGCCTTGAGCGGAATATAAACGGATTTGGCGCCGTAGATAGTCTAGGCAGCGCCAGCGGCGGAATGGGCTCGATCCCGGTTCCGCCCGCGAACCCCTTGGGAGCACGACATGAAACTCAAATGGCTCTTCGCCGGCCTCGCCGCCCTGGGCATTGTCGGCGGCGGCGGCTATGCCGCGGTCGATCATTTCGCCAATGCCGAGGCGAAAAAGCGCGCCGAGATCTTCGCGCGCGACATGCGCAAGCACGTCAACGAGTTCACCTACGGCTCGGTCAAGGTCAGCCCGATCGGCCAAAGCATCGAGATGCGCGACGTCGCCGTCGTCACCAAAAAGGGCGAGCGCGTCAAGGTCGCGAGCGTGACGATCAAGAATTTCGATTGGACCGGCGGCGCCACGCCGCGCTACGCCGACATCGTCATCGCCGGCGCCGACCTGCCGTCCGATCTCGTCGTCGATCTGCTGCGCCTGCCGCTGCTGCCGCGCGGCGAGACCAAGCGCATGCTCGACAAGGCCGGCTACGGCCGCGCGCTGGGCGATATCCATGTCGGCTACCGCTACGACGAGGCGACGCGCGAATTCGAGATCCGCGACAACCGCGTCGAGCTCGCCGGCCTCGGCACCTTCACGCTCAATCTCAAATTCGGCAATGTGCAATCGATCGCGGCCAAGAACGAAGTGGAACTGGCCGGCATCGGCCTGCAGGCGACGCTGGTCGGCGCCTCGCTCGTGTTCCGCGACGCGACCCTGGTCAGCCGCATGATCAAGGCCTACGCCGCCGACAAGGGCCTCTCCGAGGCCGAGGCGCAGGCGCGCTTCCTCGCCGATATCCGCGCCGAGCGCGAGCGCCAGTCCGAGCCGCTCGCCCGCGAAGGCCTCGACGCGCTCGCGCGCTTCGTCGAGCGCCCCGGCGAAATCGGCCTCGCCGTCAGCCCGGCCACGCCCTATCCGCTGATGAGCTTCTTCATGACCGGTGTGGGCGACGTGCGCGCGTTGAAGCAAAGGCTGGGGCTGACGATCGCGGCGCGGTAGGGGGCGGCACGTCTCTCTGTCTTGAAGGCCTCGCCCCGGCAGGCCAACATCGCTAATGTGCGGCAATGAGCTTCGAGATTGTCGGCGGCATTTTCGATATCGAGATTATCGCCGCCGGCTCAAGCATTCGTGACGTGAAGCGCTTGCGGAAGCTCTACGGCAAGGGGCGGTGGCGCAAATTGAAAAGGCATCGCCCAAGTCCGGCTCGCCAGCGGGCGAATTCGGCTCGCGGAACTACATTGGTATGAAGCGCATGGCATTGGGAAAAAGGAAATCAAGCGAAAGCGCTATCGGGATTGACAACATGAAACGAGCGAAACGTGAAACGCCGCAGATTCGCCGTTTGCATTGACAATGCCCGGTATCCGGCATCGTTGGAGCTGCACAAAATCTATCGCGTCCTTCCCGATGCCGATGCGGCGCGCGACGGCGATATCCGCGTGGTCGACGAGAGCGGCGAGGATTATCTTTATCCGGCTCGCTGGTTCGCCAAGGTCAAGCTAACGCCGGCAGTGCGGGATTCAATTCTCGCTGCCGCGTGAGACCTTCGCCCAGTCGACGCTGGTAAACCGCTTGATCAAGGTTGGCACCGCCGACAAGGGCCTGAGCGAGGCCGACGCCCATGGACGCTTCCTCGCCGAGCGCGAGCGCCAATCCGAGTCGCTCGCCGGCCTTTTAAGGGTCGATTGCCAGTTTCGTGCCCGCTTTGCACCACCGGTTAGGATCGCCTTTATTTCTCCTTGAAGATGCAAGCGGAAAAGCGATGCATAACCCTTGCATTGTGTCTTAAGCTCCGAAGCGTGAATGCCGGCATTAGCCGATTTCGCGATAGGCGGCGCAATAGAACTTTTCGCTCGGCGGCGGATCTAGTTCCAAGAAATTCCTTGGTCGCAGAAAATCCCGCTCTTGCGTATGGCTCTAACTCATCCGCTATTCTCGCCACGTCCCGGTACGATTTGACCGTGCGGAGACGGAGCAACAACCGGACATCGGCCGTCATCGGCTTGGGCACCAAACCGCGCGCCTCCAGCGAGGAATCGCCATTTTCGGCAACCAATTCTTGCCAAGCCTGCAGCTTCCTTAAGGCGGCAAGACACCAATACCTCTTTTGCCGCTTGATTCTGTGGGTTCCACGATATTCGCCGCCAATCTTGCACCCAAGGTGGATTGCGATTTTGGAAATTGCACGATTGAAGTACCAATCCGATTCCGTCAATCGCTTGAAGCGGACCAGATTTCGCGCGAACGTGCTCTGGTATCCGTGCGAATAGCTCGTAGGCGGCAGACGTCGGCAAACCACTGCGATACAAGAATAGATTGCTCGTCGTGTTGACCCTCTTGGCAAAATTGTATTCCGCCGACGCGCATACCAAATTGTCCAGATCGTTCGTGCCTTTGCGGGCTACCGGAAGGATATGGTCCGGCCAATCTTCCTCGCCCGGCGCCGCGCCGTAATCCAACAACCACAAGGATATCCCTGAAAAAGCGCAAGTTGCGCGATCGCGGATAAATACTTTTGCGCGCATGTCATCCGTCAAAGCGCTGCGCTTTCGTCCCCGGGCAGCCACCATAAGAATCTCCTTAGCCTATCGAACTCGGCAGTGGATATTTTTCGCCAGCTGAGAAGTCGGAGCTGAAGTACGTCGCCGATATCCGCGCCGAGCGCGAGCGCCAGTCCGAGCCGCTGGCGCGCGAAGGCCTCGACGCGCTCGCGCGCTTCATCGAGCGCCCCGGCGAAATCGGCCTCGCCGTCAGCCCGGCCACGCCCTATCCGCTGATGAGCTTCTTCATGACCGGCCTGGGCGACCCGCGCGCGTTGAAACAAAGGCTGGGGCTGACGATCGCGGCGAAGTAGGGGGAGGTCTCGTTCAAACCTCGCCCAGCAGGCGCGCAACATCGTCGTGGAGGCGGGCGAGCTTGGATTCGATCAACGCCCAGACGATGCGATCGTCGATATCGGCGTATCCGTGGATGAGCAGGTTGCGGAACGCGATGATGCGGCGGAAATCCGCAATCTGTGCCGCGATCCCCGGATCGAGCCTGGCCAGCTGCGTCAACGCTTCGCCGGCGATCTCGAATTGCCGTTCCACCGCCGCGCGCAGCATCTCGTCGCGACCATAGTCGTCGAATGTCCGGCCCGCGGTGAAACGCCCGAGGCGGGCCGCGGCTTCGCGAATGTCGTAGAGATATTTTCTGGCCTCAAGCCGCATAGATCAACGCCTTCGTCGCCTCGATCGATGCGCGGAAATAGGGATTCCGGATCGCACCGGCGACGACGAGATCGACCGGCCGGCCGAGCAGGCGTTCGAGGCTTTCGAGCAGCCCGAAATAGGCGTCGGCATAGGCTGCCGCCGGCCGGCGCTCGAATTCCGCCGGGTCGAATTCGACCAGGAAGTCGAAATCATTCGGCGCCTGTCCGGCTTCGGCGCCCGCGGCGGAGCCGAATAGGTCCAGTCGCCGGACGTGATAGCGCCGGCACAACTCTTTCAGCTCGTCTCGACGCCCGGCGATCTCGACATGCATGTCGCTTCTCCTACCGGTTGAGACTATCCTAACTTGCCGCACGTGACAGCAGGCATGACACGACGGCATGCCTCGTGACACGCGCATGCCATCATCTGCTTCCGCGCCGACATCCGCGCCGAGTACCAACGCCAGTCCGAGCCGCTCGCCCGCGACGGCCTCGACGCGCTCCATCGAGCGCCCGGGCGAAATCGGCCTCGCCGCCAGCCCGGCAACGCCTTATCCGCTGACGAGCGTCTTCATGACCGGCCTGGGCGACCCGCGCGCTCAAGCACAGGCTGGCGCTGACGATCGCGGCGCGGTAGGGAATGGCCCTATTGCATCGAGTCAACGGCACCGCATGTTTCGCGCGGCCGATTTTAGAACGCCGGCGCCGGGTTTCGGAATCGGGAGGTTGATTTGCATCCGATTTTCATTCTGACGATCATTGGCTGCGCGGGATGGTTCTTCGCCATGGCGGCAATGGCGGGAAAGGGCATCGGCGCGCGGGTCGGATACGCAATCCTGGGCGCGGCCGAATTCATGGTCATCGCCGGCGTGCTTGAGCAGGCGGTGAAGAACCAACGTTTTTTCCGGAAAGCTCTGGGGTCCGGGCCGGACATGGTTCCCATTCTTCTCTACATCGTGTTGCCCGCGGTCGTCGTCGTATTCCTCTCGGGACTATGGCTGCGCCGGATTCTTGGCCGTTCGGCTCAGCCCAAGGATAAGGGCTGACCGGCCACCTCCGGCGCCGGCGTGCCGATCGTCGTCCATGCCGCGCGACTGTCTTGCAGGGCGGCCAAGAAATCGCCACTATTTGCACCGGTGCACGAGCCGCCTGACGCATCCCGATTACCTTGGGTCGGGGGACAGAGATGAAGCGAACGGTCATTGCCTTTGCTGGGATTCTCGTTGCCGCTCTCGCGCTTGCGGCAATCCCCGCAACGCGCGATGAAATCCATTGGCGATGGTCCTCGCACAAGGATGCCACCGTCAAATACAGAATCCTACATTCGGACATGGCCCGAGGGACGGCATGCCGTCGCGGCGCGGGCGCGGCTCGATGAACTTGGTTGGGCCAATGCCGAACGCGTCAACACGATCCGGTCCTATCAGACCTACCTTTCGGAGCACGCACAGGGCAACCAAGTCGCCGCGGCGCGGGCGCGGCTCGATGAATTCGGTTGGGCTGCCGCCGAACGCGCCAACACGATCCGGTCCTATCGGGCATACCTTTCGGCGCATCCGCAAGGGCGGTTCGTCCAGCAAGCCGAGGCGAAGGCGATCGCGCTCCGTTCCGACCAGGCGCCCTATGAAGCCGCGCTGCGAACCGGAACGGAGGCATCGCTCGAGGCATTCCTGGCCGACTATCCCGGCCACGGCAGCGAAGCCGCCGCGAGGGAGGTTCTAAGGGAAATCAACGAAGGGCGGGATATCGTCGATCTGCTCCACGAGAACAAGATCGAGATCGAGGCGCAGGGCAGCGGGATCTCCAGGGTTCTTGTCCGCATGCGCAAGCTCGTGCCGCAGCCGCTCACGGTCCGCATTCCGGTGGGCAGTTTCTTCGTTTCGGCCAATCCGGCGGCGCAGAACATGGTTGTCACCGCTGAAAGCAAAGTGCGGCTGACAACGTCGGAATGGCGGTCGGTTTCGTCCGACGCGGCGTGTGCCAACCGGCCGAAAAGAATTCCGGGCGGCAACGACCGGTTCACGGTGCAGCGTTCGCCCCATCAGGCGGAGCTGGCGAAGCTCATGCCCGTGCTGGACCGGGCGCGCGTCGACTTCAAAACGCGGCAAGCGGCGGTCTGGATCGTCACTGACAATGCCAGTTACGGCGACCTCGGCGTTCTTGTCGTCAGCCAGTACGGGATTGGCGGGGCGCGGCTGATCAAGGAGAAGGATGCGGCACACGCCATGCGGATTTGCGCCGAGGCCGGCATCGACATTGCCGGCAAAGCGATCTGGCGGGACCGCCGGCAGGTTATCGCCGGCCTCGAAGCCGGCGAGCTCAGGACATGGCTTGAACAGACGGTCATCGCCGAATTCTCCCGGGCGATCGAGATCGATCCCAAGAACGCGTCGGCCTTGATAAACCGCGGCCACGCCTATCGGGCCAAGCGCGACCACGGCCGGGCGATCGCGGACTACACCCGGGCGATCGAGATCGATCCCAAGAACGCCGCGGCCTACACCAACCGCGGCGCCTCCTACGACACGATGGGCGACAAGGAGCGCGCGATTGCCGATTACGCCAAGGCGGTCGAGATCAATTCGAACAACCGGGAGGCCGCCGCCGACTTCGACAGGGGCTACGCCGCCGGACGGGAATTCGACCGCGCCATCGCGCACCACACCAAGGCAATCGAGATCAATCCCAAGAACGCGACGGCCTACCTCATGCGCGCCGACGCCTATTTCGGCAAAAAAGAGTTCGACCTGGCGATCGCGGATAACACCAAGGCGATCGAGATCAATCCCAAGGACGCGTCGGCGTACAACAACCGTGGCATTTCCTACCGGCGCAAGGGCGACAACGATCGGGCGATCGCGGACTTCACCAAGGCGATCGCGATCAATCCTCGGTTGGCGGCGGCCTACAACAACCGCGGCTATGCCTATCGGGCCAAGGGCGACAACGACCGGGCGATCGCGAACTTTACCAAAGCGATCGAGATCAATCCCAAGTTCACGTTGGCCTACGCCAACCGCGGCGTCGCCCACGAGAACAAGGGCGACACCGAGCGCGCGGTCGCGGACTATGCCAGCGCGATCAAGATCGATCCCAGGAATGCGGCAGCCCTTTTGAAGGAGCTCGGCGCCATCGCCCACCTCACCCGGGCGATCGAGATCGATCCCAGGAACGCGGCGGCCTACGCCGACCGCGGCGACGCCTATCGGGCCAAGGGGGACAACGAACGGGCGATCGCCGACTACGCCAAAGCGATCGAAGTCAATCCCACGAACGCGCGGGCCCATATTAAACGCGGCGATGCCTATCGGACCACCGGCGACGGCGACCAGGCGATCGCCGACTATACCAGAGCGATCGAGATCGATCCCAACCTCATCTCGGCCCACGCCAGCCGGGCCAATGCCTATCGCACCAAGGGCGACGTCGACCGGGCGATTGCCGATTTTCGCCGCGTGCTCGGGTTACTCGACAATCGATGAGCAGCCCCGATGCGCCTGGGCTCAGGCGCGAAGACGGCGCCATGCGCCCGCGTCGCATTGGCGCAAACCATGGCTGAATTCCCCCGCCTCGGCACGCGCGATAGCTTATTCCCTCCCGCAGTGATATGCACAAAACACGCAACGGTCGCGCCAGTTGGCGCGGCGGCGCGCGCCCGGGGCCCCAATGAATATTGCCGCCAAAGCTATGATCGCCCTCGTCGCCGCGAGCCATATCGGCTTTCTCGTGCTGGAAATGTTTTTCTGGGATCATCCGCTCGGCCGGCGAATCTTCGCCATGACGCCCGAGGTTTCGGCGAGTTCCGCCGTGCTCGCCGCCAATCAGGGCCTCTATAACGGCTTCCTCGTCGCCGGCTTGCTGTGGGCGTTGTGGGCGGACCGGCGCGACCTCAAGCTTTTCTTTCTCGGCTGCGTCATCGTCGCCGGCGTGTTCGGCGGCATGACGGCGAAGGCCTCGATCCTGTTCACCCAAGGCCTGCCCGCGCTGATCGCGTTCGTCCTCGTGGTGCTGGCGCCGGCGCGCGCCCGAAGTTGAGCGGCCGGCGCGGCCGGGCGCGCCCCGCTCGATTTTTTCTGCGCTATTTCTCGATATCCGTTCCCTTGCCGCGGTTGCAGCGCGCGCACAGGGTTTGCAGGTTTTCCATCACCGAGCGGCCGCCGAGCGAGAACGGCAGCTTGTGGTCGACATGCAGGACGATCTTCGGATTGGCCGCCGGATTGGCGCCGCATTTGACGCATTTGAACTTGTCGCGGCGCATCACCTGGAAGCGCAGCACGTCGCCGATGGCGCGCGTCACCGCGACCTGCCGGCCCTCGGCGAGGCGCCGGGCGTCGGCGGCGCGCGCCATGGGCGCATGGTTGCGGATGCCGCGATGCTTGCGGTGCGGCTTCGCCTCGTCCGTGCCGGGCTTATCGAGCGGCGGCATCGGCCAGGCGGCCCGGTCGCCCCGGCGATAGGCCTCGTAGGCGCGCAGCGCGATGTGCCAGGTGCCGAAACGGTGGACATAGGTGACGGCGCGGACCGTGGACGGCCACACCTCGCACTCGACCTGCTTCGGCGCGCGGCCGTAGTAGCGCCACAACAAATCCATGTTGGCGAAGCATTCCTGCCAGCTCAGATTGCGGAAGTTTGGCCGCAGCCGCGCGCCGAGGCCGGCCATCTCCATCGCGTGCCGCCAGCCGCCGAAGCGCTTCAGGATCGTGAACGGGCTGACTTTGGTATGACGGTCGAGCGCTTCGACCGAGGGCGTGCCCGTGACCTTGGCGGCGGCGCGGCGGAGATCGGCGAGCAGTGCGTCATCGGATAGGCGGAGCCCGGCGCGGCGCGGGCGTGGCCGATCCGTTTTTCGAACTCGTGGCGAGAAATCGGCCTGTGGCATGCCGATAGTTTGCCAGAAGTATTTTTTTCCGCACCGTACAGGATAATCGCTATCGGCCGAATTCAGCGTCGATTATTTTCCATAATATGCAAGAGGTGCCAGGCCTTCGGACTTTTGGACGAAGGGGCCTGACCCCTTCGCCGGCGGGGTCTGGAGTTCCGTGGCGCGCATGGACCCGACGCGCAGCCTGCGATATAGTTGCGAAGCAATCGCAATAAGCCATTCATACAATCGGAGGCGTCCATGTCCATGTCGGCTTCGACTTCGATTCGTGCCGCGCTCGCGGCATCCGTCATTTGCCTCTCGCCCGCCGCGGCGCAAGAGGCGGGCAAAGGCCGGGTCCTCGGCGAGGTCAAGTTCGCGACCTCGTGCGCGCCGGCGGCCCAGGCCAAATTCAATCTTGGCATGGCCTATCAGCACTCGTTCTGGCATCGCGCGGCAATCGACTCGTTCAACGAGACGCTGAAGCTCGACGCCGCCTGCGCGATGGCGCATTGGGGCTTGGCGCTTGCCGGGCTCGGCAATCCTTACGCGCCGCCTTCCGCCGCGGTGTTGAAGGACGGCCTCGCCGCGATCGAGAAGGGCCTGGCGCTCGGCCCCAAGACGCAGCGCGAGCGCGACTATCTCGAGGCCCTCGGCGCCTTCTTCCGCGATCACGACAAGCTCGACCATCGCAGCCGCGTCCTTGCCTATTTGAAGGCGATGGAGCAGTTGGCCGGACGCTATCCCGACGATCGGGAAGCGCAGATCTACCACGCCCTGGCGCTCACCGTCGCCGCCCCGCCGACCGACAAGAGCTTCGCCAACCAGCTGAAGGCGGCGGCGATCCTGGGCAAGATTTTCGCCGCGCAGCCGCGTCATCCCGGTGTCGCCCACTATCTCATCCACACCTACAATTCGCCGCCGATCGCCAAGCATGGTCTCGACGCAGCCAAGGCGTATGCGAATATCGCGCCCGATGCGCCGCACGCGCTCCACATGCCGTCGCACATCTTCACCCGCCTCGGCTACTGGCAGGAATCGATCGACTCCAACACCGCCTCGGCGCGCTCGGCGGCCAAAGCGGTCTCCGCATTCGATCATGCGCACGCGCTCGACTACATCGTTTACGCCAATCTGCAGCTGGCGCGCGATCAGGCGGCGGCCAAGGCGTTGGCCGAATACAAAGAGGTGAAGGGCACCGATCCCACCTTCGTCTCGCCATTCGCCATGACGGCTTCGCCGGCGCGCGTCGCCTTGGAACGCGGCGCCTGGGCCGAGGCGGCGGCGTTGCCCCCGCCCGGCAACCAAGTTCGCCTTGGTCAATGCGATTACGCATTTCGCCCGCGCCATCGGCGCGGCGCGCTCCGGCAAGCCGGCCGAGGCGCGCGCCGATACCGAGAAGCTCGCGGCACTCGTCGTCAGGCTGCGCGAGGAGAAGAACCTCTATTGGGCCGACCAGGTCGAGATCCAGCAGCAGGCGGCGCTCGCTTGGATCGCCTTCGCCGAGGGCCGGCACGACGACGCCATTGCGGCGATGAAGGAGGCGGCGGCGCGCGAGGACCGCACCGACAAGCACCCGGTCACGCCCGGCCCGCTGCTGCCGGCGCGCGAAATGCTCGGCGAGATGCTGCTTGAGCGCGGCCGCGCCGCCGAGGCGCTCGCCGAATTCGAGGCGGTGCTGACCAAGGAGCCGAACCGGTTCCGCGCCGTGTTCGGCGCCGGCCGCGCCGCCGAACGCGCGGGCCAGGTTGACAAAGCCAAGGCCCATTACCGCGCGCTGCTCGAGATCGCGAAGACCGCCGATACCGAGCGCGCCGAGCTCAAGGAAGCGCGTGCCTACGTCGCGCGGTAGCGGCGGAACGCGATCGAGGCATCGCGAGCGGCCGTCCGGCGCTTAACGCGGCGCCCTGCGCGTGCGCCCAAGTTGCGGGCATGTTAGTCCTCAGCGATGGCGTCGTCCTATCAGGTCTGGCGCGACCGCAAGGGCCGCGTTTCGCCGCTGCGGCTCGCGGCGCTCGCAATTTTGCTGCTGCCGGTCGGGCTCGCGGCCGAGGCGGCCGATCGTTACGGGCTCGGCGCCCGGCCGCTCAAAGAGCTGATCCAACGCACCGGCGCCTGGGCCCTGGTCTTTCTCCTAGCCTCGCTCGCGGTAACGCCGCTGCGCCGCATCGCGCGCTTCGCGCCCTTGGCCGATCTGCGCCGCATGATCGGCGTCGGCGCCTTCGCCTATGCGGCGGCCCACCTCACGTTTTATGCGGCGGACCAAGGCTTCGCCGTGGGGCGCATCGTGTCCGAGATCGCGCTGCGGCTTTATCTGACGATCGGTTTTTTGGCGTGGATCGGATTGGCCGCCTTGGCCGCGACCTCGACCGACGGCGCGGTGCGAGCGCTCGGCGGCAAGCGCTGGCGCGGCTTGCATCGCGCCAGCTATGCCGTCGCCATGCTGGCGCTCGTGCACCATTTTCAGCAAACCCGGCTCGACATGACGGCGCCGTTCGTCGCCGCCGGATTGTTCGGCTGGCTGATGGCCTATCGGCTGGCGCTGACGCGGCGGCGGGGCGGGGGCGAGCTTTCGGCCGCGGCCCTGGGCTTGCTCGCGGCGGCGGCCGCGGCGCTCACGTTCTTGGCGGAAACGCTGGCGATATCGCTCATGTTCGGCGCGCCGCCCTTTGCCGTGCTCGGCACGATATTCGATTTCGGCGCCGCGCTCAGGCCGGGCTGGATCGTGTCGGCGTCCGCGCTCGCCGTCGCGGCGCTGGCGCTGGCGCGCGCGCGCCGGCGCGGGCCGCCCGCCGCCGGAACCCTTTCCGGGTCGCGCGGCATCGCGTAATATGCGCGCCGCAAGGGATTTTGCCGCATGCGGATTGGGATATTCGTCGGCCTGTTCGGTGCCGTCATCGGTTTGGGCGCGCTCGCCGGGGCCGGCTATTTCGCGGCCGATTGGTTCAAGAAAGGCGCCATCGACGCCCGCACCGCGCGCATCACCAAGGCGCTCGACAGCCTCGACGCCGAGGTCAAATTCGAACGCTTCTCCGGCACCATCGAGCAGCCCGATTTCGCGCTCGAAAAGGTCGTCATCGTCTCCGACGAAAAGGAAATCCGCGCCGAGCGGCTCGAGGTGAAGCGTTACGATTGGCAGCGCCCGGAAGCGCCGCATTTTTCCGAAATCGTCGTGCGCGGCATGACGTTCAAGGGCGATATCTTCGGCAGCGACATCGGCGCCATTCTGGCCGAAGCCAAGTTCGAATCGGTCACCTTCGATTTCTACTTCACGCATGACTACGCCGTCGAAACCGTGGACGATCCCAAGGCGCGCGGCGGCAAGCGCGACGTCGCCAAGGTGGTGATTCGCGATGCGCGGCTCGAGATCAAGGGGCTCGGCACGCTGTCGGCGACCTTCGAGTTCGACGATTGGCACGCCAAGGCGAAGCTCGGCGCCCGCAAAGACCGCGAACTGCCGCCCTTCGTCCGGCTGATCGGCGAGCGCGTCAAGCTCAAGCTCGCCGAAGTGAGGTTCCGCAACTCGGGTTTTCTCAAGGCCTATATCGAGGCCAAGGGTTCGGCGGAAAAAAAGCCGTTTCTGCGCGCCCGCAGCGATATCGTGCGCGACATGCAGCGCGCGGCGCGCGAAGGCAAGACGACGGTGGCGATCAAGCTCTACGAGGAGCTCATCCGCTACGTCGAGCGCCACGAGCGGTTTCCGGGCATCGAGCTGACGGTGGCGCCCGAGGCGCCGGTGGAGTTGCGCAAGGTCCACGCCATGTGGCTGGAAAATCCCAAGGGCTTCTACGAAAAAATGAAAGTCACGGCGAAGCTCGGCGAAGCGAAACCGCAAGAACCGCGCAAGCGCGAAGAGCCGCCGCGCCGCCGTTAGCCGCCGCCCCGCGCTTGACCCAGGCCAAGGTGCCGAAGCCTCGCTCCGGTCGATTTATTAACCCGCCGGACGGTAGCATTGTCGCGTTCCGCCCTCGATGCGAGAGGTGATGCCGATGCCGATCGTCGCTGCGAAATGCGTGCCGCCTGTCGTGCTGGCGCTTGTCCTTGCCGCCTGCAACGGAGCGCCGCCGCCGCCCGTGCTCGGCGAAGGCGGGATTAACGGCTTGCAGACCCATGCCCGCGTCATCGGCCCGGCGGCCGATTATATCGAGGTCGAGATCGCGCATCGTTCGCCGGCGCACCATCTCGAACGCATTGTCCTGCTCGATCCAACGGGGCGCAACATCGCTTCGGTCGAGGCGCGCGCCGATACGATCTATCCGCCGCCGGGCGCCTATTATCCGTATGCGCCTTGGGGCTATGCGCCCTGGGCCAGTGTCGGCTTCGCCAGTTCGGGGCGCGGCTATCATGGCCGCAGCTCTGTCGGCGTCGGCTTCGCCTTCCCGCTCTATATCGCACCGCCGCCGCCTCCGCCGCTGCCGCTCCACCGCATGCGGGCCACGTTCAAGGTGCCCAACCCCGCGCTCTACCGCCAGAATCCCGGACTCTGGGCCATCCGCCTGCACTTCAATCACGCCCAGGCCGGTGCCGTCACCTACGACCGGCCCGCGCCACGGCCTGACCGCTGACCCAACGCCTCGCCAGTTCACGATTTTGTAACCGAAGCCGTATAGATACCCGGGCCTGCCGCATGTTCGTGCTGGCCAGTCCAAAACGCTGCCATCTTGGGGCGCGGTGAAGCGCGCCTTTCACAATCGAGGATTGCCATGAAAACTCCCATGATAATTGGTGGCGGCGCCGTTGCCGTCGTTGTCGTCGCTGCTGGCCTCTATTTCGGACTCTCTGGGTCCGGTTCGGGTCCCTCGAACGCCACGGCCCGCGCCGAACAAGCGATGGCTTCGCTCAAGGAAGCCGGCGGCACCTATAGCTACAAGTCGGCTGAAAGCTCCGGCCGCGGCGTCGTCATGAAGAATGTCGCCATCAAGGCCCCGGCCACGTCGCCGGCGCAGTTTTCGATGACCATCGCCGAAATGCGCATCAACGACATGGATTGGACGAACGCCAAATCGCCGGATTTCGCCGATATCGATTATCGCGGCGTGCGCTTCGAAGGCACCGGCGCCGAGCCGGCGCAATTGCGCGATTTCAAGGATGCGACCGGCGTCAAGGATCTCGTGGTCAATATCCGCGCCGCCTATGCGTTCAACAAATCGAGCCGCACGCTCGAGATCAAGACCGGCGATGTCGAGCTGGTGAATTTCGGCACGCTGTCGTTCACGGCCAAGCTCGATGGCATCGACAAGGACAAGATTTCCGGCCTCAACACGGGCCAGCCCGATCCGTCGCAGATGATGGCAGCCTTCGCCTCCTTGCGGATCGTGTCGCTTCGCATCGCGTTCAAGGACGCCGGCGGCACCAACCGCGCGTTCGACGCCGCCGCCAAGAAGCAAGGCCTCGCCTCGGGCGAAGCGCTGCGCGAGATGGCGCTCAAAAGCATCGCCGATAAGAAGAAGTCCGCGCCGTTTAAGATTGCACAGCAATTGTCCGACGCCACCGAGAAGTTCGTCCGCAAACCCGGAACGATCGAGATCGCGGCGAACCCGAGAACGCCGTTCGCGGTCATGTCGCTGAGCGCCGTGTTCATGGGCGGCCCGAATCCGGCCGCGATCGACAAGCTCACCGAAGAGCTCGGTCTCTCGGTCGCGGCGAAATAGAAGCGTCAGCGCCCGGTCTTGGCCTTGTCGATCAGCAGCGTCTTGAGGCGATAAAGCGCCTCGAGCGCGGCGCGCGGCGTCAGCTCGTCGGGATTGAGCGCGGCGAGTTCCTGCTCGAACGGTGACGGGCCCGCCGCCGTGCCGCGCGGCGCCTCGGGGCGGGCGGCGCGGAACAGCGGCAGATCGTCGGCGAGCGAGGCCAGGCGCCCGCTCTGTTCGCTCGCTTCGAGCTGGGCCAGAACCTCGTCGGCGCGCGCCACCACGGCGTCGGGCAAGCCGGCGAGGCGCGCCACATGAATGCCGTAGGAGCGGTCGGCGGCGCCGGCGGCGACTTCGTGCAAAAAGACGACGTCGCCCTGCCATTCCTTGACCCGCATCGAGCGGCAGGTCAGCGCCGCGAGCCGCGCGGTCAGCGCCGTCAACTCATGGTAGTGGGTGGCGAACAGCGCGCGGCAGCGATTGACCTCGTGCAGGTGCTCGATCGTCGCCCAGGCGATCGACAATCCGTCGAAGGTCGCGGTGCCGCGGCCGATCTCGTCGAGGATGACGAGCGAGCGCGTCGTCGCTTGATGCAGGATCGCCGCCGTCTCCACCATCTCCACCATGAAGGTCGAGCGGCCGCGCGCCAGATCGTCGGCGGCGCCGACGCGCGAAAACAGCCGGTCGACGACGCCGATATGCGCCGCCGCCGCCGGCACGTAGCTGCCCATCTGTGCCAGGATCGCGATCAAAGCGTTCTGGCGCAGGAACGTGCTCTTGCCCGCCATATTGGGCCCGGTCACGAGCCACAGCCTGCGTTCCTCGGCGAGATCGCAATCGTTGGGCACGAAGGCCGTGTCGGCGAGCAGCGCTTCGACAACCGGGTGGCGGCCGCCGGCGACGGCGAAGGCGCGCGACCCATCGACGACGGGCCGGCAGTAATTGCGCTCGTCGGCCAGCGCGGCCAGCGCGGCGGCGACGTCGAGCTCGGCGAGCGCCGCGGCGGCGGCCGCGATCGCCTCGGCGCGCGCCGCCACTTCGCCCGCGAGATCGTCGAACAGGGCGAGTTCGAGCGCCAGGGCCTTGTCGGCGGCGCGCGTGATCTTGTCTTCGAGCTCGGACAGCTCGACGGTGGTGAAACGCGCGGCATTGGCCATCGATTGGCGATGGATGAAGGGCGAGTCCGGCCCCGTCGGCAGCTTCGCCGCCTGCGCCGCGGTGACTTCGACGAAATAGCCGAGCACGTTGTTGTGGCGCAGCTTGAGCGTCGGTATCTCGGTGGCGGCGCGATAGCGCGCCTCGAGCGCGGCGGTCATCCGGCGCCCGTCGCCGCGCAGCGTCATTTGCTCGTCGAGCGCCGCGTGGTAGCCGGCGCGGATGAAGCCGCCGTCGCGCGCGAACAGCGGCAGTTCGTCCGCGAGCGCGCGGTTCAGGCGATCGACCAGCGCCGCGTGATCGCCCAGATTGCGCTCCGCTCGATGCAAGTTAGCCGGCAGCTTCGTCTCGGCGCGGCTGAGGGCAGCGCGCAGCGCGGCGACGTTGCCGAGAGCGTCGCGCAGGGCCGCGAGATCGCGCGGACCGCCGCGCCCCAGCGTCAGGCGCGACAGGGCGCGCTCGATATCGGGGCAGCGCTTGAGGATGGCGCGCACCTCGTCGCGCGCGCGCGCCGCCGCCTTCATCCACCCCACCGCGTCGAGCCGCGCCGCGATCGCGGCGGCATCGGCGAGCGGGGCCGCCAGGCGCGCCGCGAGCAGGCGGGCGCCGGCGCCGGTCAGCGTCTTGTCGATGACGTCGAGCAGCGTGCCGCGCTTCTCGCCGCTCATGCCGCGGGTCAGTTCGAGATTGCGCCGCGTCGCGGCATCGATTTCCATCGCGCCGCCCGCGGCAATGCGGCTCAGCCGGCCCAGGCGCGGCACGCGGCCTTTTTGCGTGAGCTCGACGTAGTCCACCAGCGCGCCGGCCGCCGCGATTTCGGCGCGCGCCAGCGGGCCGAGCCCGTCGAGCGCCTCGATGGCATAGAGCGCCTGCAGACGGCGCCGCGCGTTTTCGCTGTCGAAGCGGCTGGCCGGCAGCGGCGAAAGCTGCGCCTTCCATGCGGCGAAAACCTCGAACAGCGCCGGCGTTTCCAGCAGCCGGTCGGCGGCGAGAATTTCGCCGGGCTCGATCCGCGCCAGCGCCGCGCCGAGCGCGCCCGGCGCCACGCTTTCGCACGCGAATTCGCCGGTCGTCATGTCGAGCCAGGCGAGGCCCAACTGGCCTTCGGCGCCGGCGACGGCGGCGAGATAATTGTGCCGCCGGGCGTCGAGCAGCGCGTCCTCGACGATCGTGCCGGGCGTCACGATGCGCACCACTTCGCGCTTGACCATGGATTTGGCGCCGCGCTTGCGCGCTTCGGCGGGCAACTCGATCTGCTCGCAGACGGCAACCTTGAAGCCGGCGCGGATCAAGCGCGCGAGATAGGCATCGACCGCGTGCACCGGCACGCCCGCCATCGGCACGCTCTGCCCGGCCACGGTCTCGCCGCGCGACGTCAGGGTGAGCCCGAGCGCCTTGGCGCCGCGCACCGCGTCGTCGAAAAACAGTTCGTAGAAATCGCCCATGCGGTAGAACACGAGGCAATCGGGGTGGGCGCGCTTGACCTCGATGTAATGGGCGAGCATCGGCGTTGCCGCCGCCGGATCGGGCAGCGGCGCCGCATCGGTCCGGTCGGCGGAAAGTTCGGTGGCGCTCACGCCGTCACTGTCGCGCATCGCGGCAAATTAGGCGAGGGCGCCGCGCGTCTCAACCGCGCGCCTCGACGCCGGCGGGCGCGTGTGGATAATGGGGGCATGCGCTCGATCGCGCTTCTGTCTTTCGCTCTCGCCGCCCAGGCCGCCGCCGCGCAAACAATGGCGGACATGGTGCGCTTGCCCGGCGGCGCGTTCACCATGGGCCGCGACGACGGGCCGGCGGACGAGCGGCCGGCCCATCGCGTGGCCGTGGCTCCGTTCGAGATCGACCGCGATCTCGTCACCAATGCCGATTTCGCCGAATTCCTCAACGCCATCGGCGCAACGATGGCGGGCGCCGTGAACGCGCGGGGGCAAAACCTGTTCGATACCGACGATCGCGATCACAAGCTCGAATTTCTCGCCGGAAGCTGGCGCTCCAAGCCGGGCGCCGAGCGCCATCCGGCCGTCGAAGCCTCGTGGCTCGGCGCCCTCGCCTATTGCATCCGCCTCGGCAAACGGCTGCCGACCGAGGCCGAGTGGGAGTTCGCCGCGCGCGGCATGGCGCAGCGGACTTATCCGTGGGGCGCCGCGGCGCCCGATGAAAGCCGCGCCCGCTTCGCCAAGGGCTGGAACGAGACCGCGCCGATCGGCGTCCATCCCAAAGGCGCCACGCCCGAAGGCGTGCACGACATGGCGGGCAATGTGCACCAATGGTTGAGCAGCCTTCATCGGCCCTATCCTTACCGCGCCGAGGACGGGCGCGAAGACGCCGCCGCCGACGGCGAACGCGCGACGCGCGGCGGGGCGCATGATTCGCCGGCCGAGCATCTGCGCGCGACCTGGCGTGGGCGCGGCGTCTCGCGCGCGCCCCAGGCCGGGCATCACAATATCGGCTTCCGCTGCGCCCGATCGCCGCGCTAGAACCGATCGCGACTCGACGCCGCCGCCGGTTCCATGGACAATAGCCGATCGGCAACCGCAGCCGGATGGGAACCATGTCCGAACCCGACCACGTGACCGACGAAGAAGCCCTGCATTTTCACGCCATGGGCCGGCCCGGCAAGATCGAGGTCATGCCGACCAAGCCGCTGACGACGCAGCGCGAGCTTTCGCTCGCCTATTCGCCGGGCGTTGCCGTGCCCGTGCTGCGGATCGCGCAGGATCCGAGCCTCGCCTACGATTACACCGCGCGCGGCAATCTCGTCGCCGTGATCTCGAACGGCACCGCCATTCTCGGCCTGGGCGATCTCGGCGCGCTGGCCTCGAAGCCGGTCATGGAAGGCAAGGCGGTGCTGTTCAAGCGCTTCGCCGATGTCGACTCCATCGATCTTGAGGTCGATACCAAGGACGTCGACGCTTTCGTGAACTGCGTGCGCTATCTCGGCGTTTCCTTCGGCGGCATCAATCTCGAGGACATCAAGGCGCCGGAGTGCTTCATTATCGAACAGCAGCTCCGCGAGCTGCTCGATATCCCGGTGTTTCACGACGACCAGCACGGCACCGCCATTATCGTCGCCGCCGGCCTGGTCAACGCGCTCGACCTTACCGGCCGGTCCATGAAAAACAGCCGCGTCGTCATCAACGGCGCCGGCGCCTCGGGCATCGCCGTGGCCGAGCTCATCAAGTCGATGGGCATGCCGCACGACAACATCGTGATGTGCGATACGACGGGCGTCATCCACAAGGGCCGCGAGAAAGGCATGAACCAGTGGAAGTCGGCGCACGCGGTCGAAACCAAGGCGCGCACGCTGGCCGATGCGTTCGTCGGCGCCGATATCGGCATCGGCCTTTCGGCGAAGGGCGCCTTCACCCGCGACATGATCAAGAGCATGGCGGGCAAGCCGATCGTCTTCGCGCTCGCCAATCCCGATCCCGAGATCACGCCCGAGGAAGCGCGCGCCATCCGCAGCGACGCCATCATCGCCACCGGGCGCTCGGACTACCCGAACCAGATCAACAACGTGCTCGGCTTCCCCTACATCTTTCGCGGCGCTCTCGACGTGCGGGCTTCGACCATCAACGACGCGATGAAGATCGCGGCTGCCGAGGCGCTGGCGGCCCTGACGCGCGAGGACGTGCCCGACGAGATCGACGCCGCCTATCGCGGCCGGCGCTTGCGCTATGGCCCGGACTATATCGTGCCGGTGCCGTTCGATCCGCGCCTCATCGTCACCATCCCGAGCGCCGTCGCCAAGGCGGCGATGGCTTCGGGCGTGGCGCGCAAGCCGATCGCCGATCTGAAAGCCTATGTCCAAACGCTGCGCCAGCGGCTCGATCCGACGGCGTCGTCGCTGCAATTGATTCTCGACCGGGTGCGCGCCCATCCGCGCCGCGTCGTTTTCGCCGAAGGCGAGGAACCGCGCATCATCCGCGCCGCCATCGCCTTCGCGAACAGCGGCTACGGAACGCCGGTGCTGATCGGGCGCGAGGACGAAGTCCGCAAATCGCTGCGCGAGAGCGGGCTGGCGCAGCCGCCCAATCTCGAAATCCACAATGCGCGGCTTTCGTCCGAGAACGCCAAGTACACCGACTTTCTCTACCGGCGGCAGCAGCGCCGCGGCTGGCTGCGGCGCGATGCCCAGCGCGCGGTCAACCAGGACCGCAATATTTTCGCCGCCTGCATGCTGGCGCTCGGCGATGTCGAGGCCATGATCACCGGCGCCACGCGGCGCTTCAACGTTTCGTTCGAGCAAGTCACCCAGGTGATCGACCGGCGCGCGAGCGAACGCGTCTTCGGCATGACGATCGTCGTCACGCGCAGCCGCACCGTGTTCATCGCCGATACCACGGTGCACGAGGACCCGACCGCCGTCGAGCTCGCCGACATCGCCATGGCCGCCGCCGCGCGGGCGCGCGATCTCGGTCACGAGCCGCGCGTGGCGCTGCTCTCGTTCTCCAATTTCGGCAATCCCCTGAGCCCGAAGACGCAGCGCATCCGCGACGCGATCCAGCTGCTCGATACGCGCCGGGTCGATTTCGAGTACGACGGCGACATGTCGGCCGATACGGCGCTCGATCCCGAGCTGCTGGCGCTTTATCCGTTCTCGCGCCTGAAAAGCGCGGCCAATGTGCTGATCATGCCCGAGCTGCACAGCGCCAATATCGCGGCCAAGCTGCTGCAAAAGCTGGGCGGTGGAACCGCGATCGGCCCGATGTTGCACGGCCTCGCCAAGCCGGTGCAGATCGTTCCGGTCGGCGCCACGGTGTCGGATATCGTCAGCATGGCCGCTCTGGCCGCCGCCGGGGTGGAATAACGGCCGCTCAGCCGCCCTCGCACTGGTTCTGCCGCGTCCAGCGGCGGTCGGGGCCGACGCATTCGCAGGAGGCCGCGGCCTCGCACGATCCGTCGTCCTTGCGCATCGCGTCGATCACGGTGCGGCACTGCCGGCCCGCCCGGTCGCGATAGGCGAAGCCGACCAGGCGCGCCCGCGACTCGCCGGTCCGGCGGTCGACGACATGCTGGCCCACTTGCAACACATCCTCGCATTGGAGCACGGGAACCTGGCCGTCGCGATTGCCGTTTTCGCCGCGCCGATTGCGGAGGATGTCTTCGAGCTTGCGGCGATCGTCCTCGATGCGCCGTCGCTCGTCGTCGGCTTCGCGCCGCTTTGCTTCGGCTTCCGCCTCGGCTTTGCGGCGGGCCTCCTCGGCCGCGCTGCCATTGCCGGGCGCGCCTCGCGTCGAACCGTTGTCGAGCGCGCTCGCCGTCGATCGTGCCGCCGATCCGGCGTTGCGCTCGAAAAGAAGATAACCGACGGCCACGGCGCCAATTCCGAGAAACAAGCACAAGCCGGCGGCGATGGCGATCGAACCGCGACGCGAAAGGGCGAGCGCCGGCGGCGGGCTCGCCGGCAAGGCGCGGCGCGCTAGCGACGGCCTTTTTCGCGAGGCGGTCTCGGGCGGCGGCGACAGCGCGCGCATGAATTCCGCGCAATCTTGCGGCCTCGCATCCTCGTCGACGATGAGCGCGTGCTCGACCGCGTCGAGCAGCGCATTGGAGAAGCGGCCCGCCGCCAGGGTCGTGACCGGCGGCATCGGGTCTTCGTCGCCGCGCGCAATGGCGGCGGCGCGCTGCAGCGCGTCGGCGGGCTTCTGGCCGGTCATGCATCGATAGATCACCGCGCCCAGCGCGTAAATGTCGGTCCACTGGCCTTGATTGCCGTGCGACGAGTATTGCTCGTAGGGCGCGTATCCCGACGAGACCATGACGGTGAGCGAGCGGCTGCGCTCGCGCAACGCTTCGCGCGCCGAGCCGAAATCGATCAGGATCGGCGTGCCGTCGCGGCAGATCAAAATGTTATCCGGCTTGATGTCGCGATGCAGGTATCCTTGCGCATGGACCGCGCTCAGGCCATCGAGCAGGCGTTGGATGATGGCGACAATCTCCGCGTCGGCCAGCGCCATGCCCGATTCGAGCAGGTTGCCGAGGCTGCGGCCATCGAGCAGGGCCATCACCAGATAGCCGGTATTGTTGAGCTCGAAAAATCCGAGGACCGGCACGATGTTCGGATGCTGCACCGCCGAGAGCGCGCGGCCCTCGTCGCGGAAGCGAGCCAGGCCATACCGGTACTCGCCTTCGAGGCCGGACTTGATCGGCCGCACATCGGCCTCGCCAGCATCGCGCGTGGCCACGCCGGCCGGCAGATATTCCTTGATCGCGACGTTGTTGCCGGTCGCCGTCTCGCTCGCGAGATAGGTAATTCCGAAGCCGCCCGAGCCGATCACGCGCTCGACACGATAGGCTCCGAGTTCGCTGCCCGGTTCGAGCGCGTCATGACGATTGATCATGCCGCCGTCCCTTCTGCCGGCCGCGCGTTACGACGCTGCGAAGAAGGGGCGGGCAGGAGCAATTCCGTCTCTCACTTCTTTTTGGTTCGGCCCACGTCGATGCCGTCGTAAAGATTGACCGGCGCAAAATCGTCGGTCAGGACCCGGGCATCGCCGCTTTCGCGCTTGACCTCGTCCTTCAACAGCGAAGCGAGGTCGTAACGGAACTTGAATTGCACCTGCCGCGACTTGGCCTGGGCCAGCTTCTCGTCGGCTGACATGGGCGGCACAAGTCGGGCAAGCACAATGGCGTTGCCGCCCCATTCATATACTTCGATAGTCTTAAAGATTCGCTTTAGCGTCGCCAGCGAGCTCAGGAAAAGCTGTGAATTGGCGCGCACATTGAGCACCGCGACGCCGTCCGGCTCCATTCGCGCCGCCAGCAAATGGTAAAATTCCATGGTTAAAAGATGAAACGGCACATAACCGCCGCGAAACGCATCGATCACGACGATATCGTGCTTGGCCTTGTTGCGCATCAGGAAGACGCGGCCGTCGCCGGTCGCGATGCGGTGGCGCGCGCTCTCGGTCACGCCGAAATATTTCTTCGCCGCCTCGACCACGCCGGGATCGAGTTCGACCGACATGACTTGGATGTCGGGTATGTGGCGCAGGAAATAGTCTGAAACGCTGCCGCCGCCCAAGCCCACCATCAGCAGGGAGCGAAGCTTTCCGGCATAGGCCGCGCCGAGCGTCTGATACTGCGAATGGACGAGCGGAAGCTGGCCGCGATCGCGCAGGTTGAGCGCCGATTGCCGCACGTTCTCGCCCTTGAGACGGAACGTCATCGAGAGAAAGTCGCCCTTCTGCACGATGAAGATGTTGTTGTATTCGGTCTCGATCTGGTCGCGAACCAAGGTCGGATAGATCGGATCGGGCTTGTCTTCGATATAGACGTTGTCGCGCGGTTCCTGGGCCGCGGCGCCTTCAAGGGGCGGCAGGGCAAGCGCGATCGCGAGCGCCGCCAGGCCGGCCACGGCGCGCCGCCGCAGCCGCAGGGCAAGCGGGGCGCGGGCCAAGACGAAGGACAGGCCCGACGCGATGCCGATCGCCGACAGAAGATAAGTGATGTTGCGGCTGCCCATGATGGGAATGAGGTAGAACGTGACGAAGATCGTGCCGAAAATGCTGCCCAACGTCGAAATGCCGTAGATGCGTCCGGCGACGGTGCCCGAGCGGGCGGTGGCGCGCAGCGTCAAGCGGATTGCGTAGGGCGAATAGACGCCGAGCAGCGCGAGGGGCACGAAAAGCAGGGCCATGGACCCTGCCAGCGAGCCCCAGCGCTCGCTTTCGATCGCGTCGAACAAGGTCGAAAGCAACGGAATCGCGAACAAGGGGATGACGGCGAGATAGGCCGAGCCGCCGACGATGAGCCAGCCAAGGCCGGTCGGGGTCGGCTTTCGGTCGGCCAGCCAGCCGCCGAAGAAATAGCCGGCGGTCAGCGCCGCGAGCACGGTCGAAATCAGCGCCGCCCAGGTATAAATGCCGCTGCCGAAAAACGGATTGAGGTAGCGGCTGCCAAGCATCTCGAACCCCATCACCACGGCGCCGGTGACGAAGGCATTGATGTAGATGAGCCAGATAAAGCCCGGCGACAATTCCCCAACGGCGCCGCCGTTCTCCGGCGCGGTCTGCCCCGTCATGTGCTCGCTCCCATGCCTTGCGCACGCCTTCACTGGCGCGGCTTAAGCACCGACCATAGCGGGGGCAAGGGCGGCAATCACCGGAAATCTTCCCAGGCCGCGCCAGATCGAGCGCGGCCTGGCCGAGAGCGGCGCGGGCTTAGCGGACCAGAAGCGTCAAGCCCAGCATTTTCTTGAGCTGTGCCGGGTCGCTCATGACCAGCATGAACGCGCTCATCACGTTGGTCGGCGCTTGCGGATTGGCGACGATCGAAATTTCGCCCGGATTGTTGATGAATTTGACCGCCGCGTCGATAAATTCACGGCTGACGGCGTCCTTCGCCTCTTTTCGCTCTTTCGCGAGATCGGCCAGGATCGCATTCTTCGCCGCTTGCTCGGATTGGCTTTTCTTCTTGGCTTCGGAGCGGATCAGGCGTTGCACGATCGATTTGTCCTTGAAGACGATCTTGGCGCCGACGAAGTTGAGGCGCGCCAAGAGGCCCATCACCGCTTGCTCGCCGCCCTTCTCCTTGTCCTCGCTGGCCAATCCCTTGAGATCGGCGGGATCGATGCCGCTTAGCTTGATCGAAAAGCTGAGTTCGCCGCCATCGACGACTTCGAGGGCGAAATTGGCGACATCGATGGTTTTCGAGGCGGCATCGAACTTGTAGGTCAGGGTGGCGTTGAGGGTCAGCGACTCGTAGCCCAGTTCCTTCAGCCCTTTTTGGCCTTCCTCGTCCATCGCGTCGGCCGGAATAGCGGCTTGACGAATGGTGATGTCGATGAAAGTCGGCTCTTTGGAATTGTCCCAGTCGTAGTTGCGCACCTCGAACGCGCCAATGCGCATGGTTTTCTTGTCGGGCGAGGTCAGCACGATGTCCTTGATGACGAGGCCGTTCGGCGTGGTGCCGGCTTCGATGGAGCCGTAGGTTGCGTCGCCGCCCTCTTTCTTAAATCCGTCGATCAAGATGTCGGCGCGCTTCTTGAGATCGGGATTGCCGAGGCCTTGGACAAGAATGACGCCGTCGCGGCTCGGCTGTTCGCCCGCCGCCGGCAGCGGGGCGAGCCCGATGCTAGCCGCGATTGCCAGGGTCAAAAAGGTCGCGCGGAAATCACGGTTTTGCATGAAGGTCTCCAGAGCAGAGGTTACGACACTACTGACTACGCGGCGATCGGTGCGAGTATCGCCTGCGCCAGGCTTGGGGCTGCAATATCAACGATAGCCTAGGCGCATAACCCAAATTCGCATTTCTGCGGGAATTTTCTCGGGCTGAGTCCGCCGCGGCGCGCCGGGCAGCGGCGGCGCTTCAGCCTCAGGCCGGGTTACCGACGAACCGGCAACGATCACACCCCCATCGGGAAGCCAAGCCAAAGCGGTCAATTCATCGTCGAATTCTTTACCTAGGGTCAAATCCCAAAGCAAGACGAGATCGGACGACATGCGCACGAGCCAGCCATCCTTGCGGCCGGCGCCTTTCGACTCGATCGAGCCTGAGAAAAAGAATCCGCCATCGGCCAGCATGGCGCCCGAATCGAGCGAGTCGGCTTTGTCGTCTTTGCCGCCGTTCAGCGCCTGCTTGCGCCGCAGGCTGCCGTCGAACGTCAGACGCAAGAACCATGGCTTGGCGACCGGTTCGGCCGCAGCCGTCGCCGGCACCCGGCGCTGGCCGGCGCGCGCCGGATTCGGCGGTTCGTGCAGCGTTTCCGCCAAAACGAAAACATCGCCATCGGGCAACGCCATGATGGACTTCGCGCGTTCGTCGCGCGCGCTGCCGAAATACTTGCCATCGGCGCCCCACGCCGGCTGGCCTGCCTGGTCGACCTTGAGCACCCATACGTCGGCACCGCCGGCGCCGCGCGAACTTATGGTTCCAGCGGCGATAATGCTGCCATCCTGCAACACCGAAACGCTCTGAAAGCTATCGATCAGGCCCGGATCCCGGCCGCCGCCGAAGGTCTTTTCCCAAGCGGTGGTTCCTTCGGGCGTAAGGCGTAGGAGCCAGCCTTGATATCCGCCCGCATTCTTGGCGTTGGTCGTGCCGGAAACGACGAGGCCGCCGTCCTGGGCAGCGGCCACGGCGTAAGCAATCGTGTCTTTCGTTTCGCCAAAGGTCTTTTCCCATTTGACGTCGCCATCGGCGCTGAGGCGCGCCACCCACGCGGATTGTCCCCTGCCGTCGGAGCGCGGCCGGCCGCCGACGATCGCAATCATGCCGTCGGCCAGCAGCGCCACGGCGCTGCCGGTGTCGAGCCGCGTATTGGCGAAGATGCGCGGCTCGCCGATCAGGCGTCCGCTCTTGCCGTCGATCCAGCGCAGCCACACTTCCGCGCGGCCGGTTTTCGGCGAATGGCGGTCGCCGGCGAGCAGCAAATTGCCGCTGTTGAGCACGAAAACGCGGCGCACGATTTCTTGGCCGTGCGCGGGCAATAGTTCCGACCACAAGCGCTCGGGCGCCAAGACCCGGCTGCGGATCGCGGCCGCCTCGGCATTGGCGGCGCCACTATTGGCCGGCGGCACTGGGGTTGTATTGTTCGTGTTGTCCGGCACGGGCGGCGCGGGCGGCACCGAGGGAATGGTGGACGCGGACTCGTTGCCGCCCCGATTATCGTTTGGCGCCGGTGTCGCGCCGCCATTGCGCACCGCCACGCTGCGGCTCTTCTCCTGCGCCTTATGCAGAAAGTAGGTCGCGCCAACGGCGCCGCCAACGGCAAAAATTGCCAGACCGACGGCAACAACAAATACTTGGCTATGCGCGGAAGATTTGCGGCGGAGCTTCAAGGCGGCGGCGACGGGATGGGGCGTCGCTTCGGTGCCGCTGGAAACGAAATTTTGCGGCGCCGCATGTTTGGTGCGCGCGCGCGCAGGCTTGCCGGGCGCGACCGGCGGCGCCGCGGCCGGGACGTGCGACCTCGCGAGGATGACGGCCGGCGCGGGCGCGGGCGCTTCGGCCGGCTCTGCCGGCAAGAGCGGCGCGTGCGCCATCAGCGAATTTGGTTCGCCGGCGTCGTAGTCGCGGTCGGGCAGCTGCAACTGTGGCGAAGCCATCGCGCTCGCCGGCTCAAAAACCGGCGTCGGACCGAAGGACGGCGCATGACCATCGGCCAAATTGCGCCGTGAATGTGTCCGGCGCGATAGCGAATCGACAGCCGGATTTCCGAAAGCCGGCAAGACCGGCGCGTCGGCCGCGGCTAGGCGGCGCGAGTGCGAGCGCCGCGAGGGCGAATCGACCATGGGATTTCCGAAGACCGGCACGTGCGGCAAATCTTGCGCCGGGCGCCGCGAATGCGCGCGACGCGACGGAGCATCGACCGGATTGAATTTGAATACCGGCGCCGGCTGCAGCGGTGCCGGCGGCGGCTGGGGCGCTTGCCGGCGGAGCGCAGGCGTCGCTTGTTTGGGCGCCGGGCCGCCTTCGACGATCGCCATGAACGAGCGAACCGATTGCGGCCGCTCGTTTTCCAGCACCGCCAGCGCGCTGTCGATCGCGAGAAGGAGCGATGGCGAATAATCGCCAAGCGCGATATCGCGCGCGCGTTTCAGCGGATCGGGCTGGTTGCGAATTCGCTCGGCGATGCGCTTTGGCGCATCGATCGGCCGCTCGCCGGTCACGCAATGGTACATTACGGCGCCCAACGCATAGACGTCGGTCCAGGGGCCCTGATTGCCGTCCGGCTCGTATTGCTCGTAGGGCGCGTAGCCTTCGGTTATGATCGCCGTGACGCCTTGGGTTTGGTGCGACAAAGAATGCCGCGCCGAACCGAAATCGATCAGGACCGGGGATCCGTCGCGCCGGATGTAAATGTTGGCCGGTTTGATATCGCGGTGCAGGAATCCCTTGTCATGGACCTCCGACAGGCCGATGGCGAGCGGCCGCAACAGATTTTCCACGTCGCGCTCCGGAAGCTTGCCGACCGACTCAAGTACCTCGGCAAGGCTCTTCCCGTCCTGGAACGCCATAACCAGGTAGCCGGTGCCGTTGGCCTCGAAGAAGCGATGGACGGGAATGATGTTTGGATGCTGAAATGCGACCAGCGTCTTGGCTTCGGATCGGAAGCGATCGAGTCCCCAGGCAAATTGCTTCGCTTCGGCCTCGCCGTAAGCGATAACCGTTCGACCGTCGTTGAAGCGGCCGGCCAGCGTGTTCGGTAGATACTCTTTGATGGCAACCAGCCGATCGAGCGGCAGATCGATTGCCTTGTAAGTAATACCAAAGCCGCCGGAGCCGAGAACGGATTCGATGCGAAATCCTTCGACTTCCGTTCCGACCGCGAGAGTTTTTGCCTGCAAATCCATTAGGCAAAATCTGACGAAAAGAGGTTAAGAAATCGGATGTTTTTGCATTTGCCCAGCGATCACGGAAGGGCTGATCGAGGTGTAATTTTCGACTTGGCCAAGCAAAGCCGATGAAAACAAATTCCTCACACTCTATTCGGGTTCGAAAAGATGTTAACCACAATTTGTGGAGAACGGTTTCGATTCTGAGTGCACCAGGCGTGTTGGTGGTGCTCGGTTTCCTGGTTTTCGCGAAGCTTGATTGGCGCTGGGGCGTGTTGGGCCTCGGGCTGATTATGGTGGGGGCCGTTGCTGTGGCACGGTTTGCTGAGTTCGAGCTTCACCGCCTACATGACCATATATTGGGGTTAAACAAGGCTGGCCCTACCAATGGCGGTGAGGCATGGCGCAGAGGTATGCAATGGCCGTCCATACTGCGCACCGCACAGGCTGCAAGCGAGGTCATTGGGCGGATTGCCGAACAGGGCGCGCTGCTTGAGCGCCGTTCATCGACGGCCGAACTTGTCCTCGAAGGCCTGCCCGACGGTGTGCTCCGCATCGATCGACGGTTCATCATTTTGGATGTCAATCCGGCGGCGCAGCGTCTCCTGGGCGGCGGCGCCCCGGGCCAAACCTTGACGGGCCTGCTGCGCGATCCCGCCTTTACACGCGCCGTTGAACAGGCGCTCGGCGGCGCCGGTGTCCAGGAGGCGAGCTTCGTCTTGCATGGCGAGCCGGAGCGACTCATCCGCGCCACGGTCAAGCCGCTCGATGGCAGCGGACCGGGCGAGGCCGCCGCTCTCGTTGTCTTGCATGACGACACGGCGCGGCGGCGGCTCGATCAAATGCGGGCGGATTTCGTCGCCAATGTCTCGCATGAACTCAAAACGCCGCTCGCTTCGCTTATCGGTTTCATCGAGACGATTCGCGGCCCCGCCGCCAACGATGCCGCGGCGCGCGATCGCTTTCTCGAAATCATGCAGGAGCAAGCCGCGCGAATGCGCCGCTTGGTCGACGATATCATGTCGCTATCGCGCATCGAGCTCATGGAGCACGAGGCGCCGACCGCCCGGATCGCGATCTTGCCCTTGTTGCAGAACCTGATCGAAGCGATGCAGGTGCAGGCGCTCGGGCGACGCGTCAGTTTCACGTTCGAACGCCAAACCGCCGAAGCGGATGCGCTGGAAGTCAACGGCGACCGCGACCAGCTCATCCAAGTTTTCCAAAACCTGGTCGACAACGCGGTCAAGTATGGACGCGACGGTACCCGCGTCACTATCGCCTTCCGTCGCGCCGGCGCCGAACGGTTGCCGGCGCGGGAAGGCATTCCGAGGGCGTCCGGCGCGGTCGAAGTCGACGTGATCGACCAGGGCGACGGGATCGCGCCCGAACACATCGCTCGTCTTACCGAGCGCTTTTATCGCGTCGATCGCGGGCGCTCGCGGCAACTCGGCGGTACCGGGCTCGGCCTCGCCATCGTCAAGCACATCCTCAACCGCCATGGCGGCTTGCTGCAGATCGAAAGCCAGCTCGGCCGGGGCAGCCGCTTCACCGTTGTCATGCCCGCGGCGTGATGTCGCGTTGGGGCCCGCCGGGCGCGTTGAAATAAAACTGTCATCGAACTGCAATACGTTCGTCCATTGCCGCCGTTAGGGTCCAAGCGGACTCGGAAACCGACAACACGACGGGAGAGAATTCATGTGGAAGAAATCTTTTTTGCTGGCGGCGGCAGCGGCATTCGGTATCGCCGGCACGGCTCAGGCGCGTGACCAGATCCGCATCGTCGGGTCTTCGACGGTTTACCCGTTTTCAACCGTGGTGGCCGAGCGCTTCGCCAAGGCCGGCAAGTTCAAGGCGCCGGTGGTCGAATCGACCGGCACCGGCGGCGGCTTGAAGCTGTTCTGCGCCGGCGTCGGCACGCAGCATCCCGACATGACCAATGCCTCGCGGCGCATCAAGGCCAGCGAAGTCGAACAATGCGCGCAGAACGGCGTCAAGGACATCGCCGAGATCAAGATCGGGTTCGACGGCATCGCCATCGCGGCGGCGAAAACCGCGCCGAAATTCGATCTGACGTTGAAGCAAATCTTCCTGGCGCTCGCCAAGGACGTGCCCGAGGGCAACAAGGACGGCGGCAAGCTGATCGCCAACCCGAACAAGACTTGGAAGGATGTCGACCCGGCGCTGCCCGACCTCAAGATCGAAGTGCTCGGTCCGCCGCCGACATCGGGGACGCGCGACTCGTTCAACGAGCTGGCGCTCGAGGCCGGCTGCAACGGCATTCCGTCGCTGAAGGCGCTCGAGAAGAGCGACGCCAAGCGGCACAAGCAGGTTTGCCAAGGCGTGCGCGAAGACGGCGCCTTCATCGAGGCGGGCGAGAACGACAACGTCATCGTCCAGAAGCTCGTCGCCAATCCGAACGCGATCGGCGTTTTCGGCTTCGGCTTTCTCGATCAAAACCGCGACAAGATCGTGGGGCACTCGGTCAACGGCGTCGAGCCGGGCTTCGAAACGATCTCGAGCGGCAAATACCCGATCGCGCGCGATATGTATTTCTACGTCAAGAAGGCGCATGTCGGCACGGTTCCCGGGATCAAGGAATTCGTCGCCGAGTTCACCAGCAATGCCGCCATGGGCCGGCGCGGCTATCTCGCCGGCAAGGGCTTGGTGCCGCTGCCGGACGCGGAATTCAAGAAAGTCAACGAAGTCGGCAAGGCGTTACCCAATCTCAGCATGTAAGCGACCGAAACCGTCCGCTCCGGTGCGCCAGCCGGAGCGGCCGTCCTCGTCCGCGCGGCGCGCATAGGCAAGCCTTGAACACCTACGGAATCATACTCGCGACTCTCGCCGTGCTGGCGCTGTTGAGCTTCCAGGTCGGCCGCCGCCGCTCGCTGGCCGTCGCCGGCGGCCAGCCGCGCGCGCTGCATTCGCTGCCGAGCTATTACGGCTTCTATCTCACGATCTGGGCGGCAGTCCCGGCCCTGCTGTTGTTCGCGCTTTGGATTTCCGCGCAGGGCTGGCTCATCGAGCACCTCGTCGTCGCCAGCGCCGATCCGGCCTTGCGCGCCTTGAGCCCCGATCGACTGTCGCTGAAGCTTTCGGATATCCGCAACATCGTCAGCGGCAGCATGGGCAACGCAACGCCCGATGCCGCGACAAGCGCGGCGGCGGCTCACTACGCCCAACTCGTCTTCCTCAGCCGCATCATCCTGGCAGCCGCCATGCTGGTCGCGGCGAGCATCGGCCTGTTCTTCGCCTATCGCCGGATCAATCCCGCGCTTCGCGCCCGCAACCAAGTGGAGCGCATTCTGGTGATCGTCCTGGCCGCGTGCTCGACGGTCGCGATTTTTACCACGATCGGCATCGTGCTTTCTCTGGCCTTCGAGGCGTTCCGCTTTTTCGAGAAAGTCTCGATCGGCGAATTTCTCTTCGGCCTGCGTTGGAGCCCGCAAGAGGCACTGCGCGCCGATCAAGTCGGCAGCTCGGGCTCGTTCGGCGCTATTCCGGTCTTTGCCGGCACCTTCCTGATCTGCGGCATCGCCATGGTCGTTGCGGCGCCGGTCGGGATCATGTCGGCGGTCTATCTGTCCGAGTACGCGGGAAAGCGCACGCGCAACTGGGTCAAGCCGCTGATGGAGATCCTCGCCGGCATCCCGACGGTCGTCTACGGATTTTTCGCCGCCCTCGTGGTTGCGCCCGCGGTGCGCAGCGCCGGCAATGCCTTGGGCCTCGACGTGGCCTCCGAAAGCGCGCTCGCCGCCGGCTTGGTCATGGGCATCATGATCATTCCCTATATCTCGTCGCTGGCCGACGATGTCATCAACGCCGTGCCGCAAACCCTGCGCGACGGTTCCTATGCCTTGGGCGCCACGAAATCCGAAACCATCCGCCAAGTCGTCATTCCCGCGGCGCTGCCCGGCATCGTCGGCGCCCTGCTGCTCGGCGTCTCGCGCGCGGTTGGCGAAACCATGATCGTGGTCATGGCCGCCGGGCTTACGGCGCGCCTCACTGCCAACCCGCTCGAGAACGTCACCACGGTGACCGTGCAAATCGTCGCCCTGCTCACCGGCGATCAGGAATTCGACAGCGCCAAAACGCTCTCGGCCTTCGCGCTCGGCCTGATGCTGTTCCTGATCACCCTCGGGCTCAACATCGCGGCGCTCGCCGTCGTGCGCAAATATCGGGAAAAATATGACTGACGCCGCACCCGCAACCCTTGGCTTCATGACGCCGCAAGAACAGCGCGAGCGCGTGGTCAAAAGCGTGGCCCGGCGCCGGCGCGCCGAAACCCGCTTTCGGGCCTACGGCATCGTCGCGATCGCGTTCGCCTGTACGATGCTGAGCATTCTGCTGCTCTCGATCGTATCGGCCGGATACTCGGCCTTCACGCAATACCATGTCCGCGTGACCCTGTTGCTCGACAAGGCGGAAATCGACCCGGACGGCAAGGGCGCCGAGGCGATCCGCGGCGCGAATTTCCAGGCGCTCATCGAAGACGCGTTGATCGCGAAATACAAGATCGAGGGCGCCGACGACCAGCGCAGCTTCGTCAAGCTGCTGAGCCCAGGCGCCGACGAGGCCTTTCGCCGCGCCGCGCTGGCCAACCCCGCGCTGCTCGGCACCACGATTTCGCTGTCTGTGCCGCTGCAGTCGAATATCGACATGGCGCTGAAGGGCCGTATCCCGCGCACCGTGCCCGAGGCCGATCGCTTGGTCAGCGACAAGCAATTCCGCTGGCTCGACGCGATGCGCGCGGATGGCAGCATCGAGCGCAGTATCAATTGGCGATTTTTCGCCGCCGCCGACTCGAACGAGCCCGAGCTGGCAGGCATATCCGGGGCGCTCGCCGGTTCGTTTTACACCATGTTGGTGACGCTCCTCGTCTGTTTCCCGGTCGGCGTCGCGGCGGCGCTGTATCTTGAGGAATTCGCGCCCAAGAACCGGCTAACCGACTTGATCGAAGTCAATATCAACAATCTCGCCGCCGTGCCCTCGATCGTCTTCGGCCTGTTGGGCCTCACGGTCTTTCTCGGCTTTTTCGGGTTGCCGCGCTCCGTTCCGCTGGTCGGCGGCCTGGTCTTGAGCCTGCTCGTCCTGCCGACGATCATCATCGCGACGCGCGCGTCGGTGAAATCGGTGCCGCCCTCGATCCGCGACGCCGCCTTCGGCATCGGCGCCTCGAAAATGCAGGTCGTCCTGCATCATGTCCTGCCGCTCGCCATGCCCGGCATTCTAACAGGCACGATCATCGGCATGGCGCACGCGCTCGGCGAAACCGCGCCGCTGCTGATGATCGGCATGAAGGCCTTCATCGCCAGCGCGCCGCTCTCGCCGCTCGATCCGGCGACCGCGCTGCCGGCGCAAATTTTCATTTGGGCCGACAAGCCCGAACGCGGCTTTCAGGAAAAAACCGCGGCTGCGATCATTGTCTTGCTGGTGTTTTTGGTGATGATGAACGCGGTCGCCGTCTATCTGCGCAAGCGTTTCGAACGCCGCTGGTAAGAGAGGCCGACATGGATACGATTCCAATTATGGGCAACGTCGAAGCGAAACTCGCGCCCAGCCCTCCGAAGTTCACGGCCCGCAAGGTCGATGTATTTTACGGGGCCAAGCAGGCCATGTTCGGCGTCGAGCTCGACGTCTATCCAAACCAAGTCACGGCGCTGATCGGGCCCTCGGGCTGCGGCAAGTCGACCTTTCTGCGCTGCCTCAACCGCATGAACGACACGATCGAGATTTGCCGCGTCACCGGCGATATCCGGCTCGACAACGAGGATATCTACGATCCGGCGCTCGACGTGGTGCAGCTTCGCGCCCGCGTCGGCATGGTGTTCCAGAAGCCCAACCCGTTTCCCAAGTCGATCTACGACAATGTCGCCTACGGCCCGCGCATACACGGCCTTGTTGCCTCGAAGTCCGATACCGACGCCATCGTGCAGCTCAGCCTCGAAAAGGCCGGGCTTTGGAAAGAAGTCAAGGATCGGCTTCACGAGCCCGGCACGGGACTGTCCGGCGGCCAGCAGCAGCGCCTGTGCATCGCCCGCGCCATCGCGGTCAGCCCGGAAGTGATCCTGATGGACGAGCCCTGCTCGGCGCTCGATCCGATCGCGACGGCGCGCATCGAGGAGCTCATGGACGAGCTGTGCGTCAATTATACGATCATCATCGTCACGCACTCGATGCAGCAGGCCGCCCGGGTTTCGCAGCGCACGGCGTTTTTCCATCTCGGCCGCATCGTCGAAGTCGGCGATACGGAAGAAATCTTCACCAAGCCCAGGGACGAACGCACCTTGGGCTATATCACCGGCCGCTTCGGCTGATCGCGCCGCCGCGGGGGACAGAAACATGCCGCCTGACCATATCGTCAAATCGTTCGACGACCAATTGCGCCATCTCCATCTCATCATCGCGCGCATGGGCGGACTCGCCGAGGAGCAGCTCGCCAACGCCATGACGGCGGTCGAGGAGCGCAACAGCGCGCTGGCAACGCGCGTCATCGAGCAGGATGCCAAGGTCGACGACCTCGAACGCGATGCGAACGCGCACGTCATCCGGCTGCTGGCGCTGCGCCAACCGATGGCGAGCGATCTGCGCGACGTGCTCGCGGCGCTCAAGATCTCGTCGGCGATCGAGCGCATCGCGGACTACGCCAAGAGCGTCGCCAAGCGCACCGTCGCTCTGGCCGAGCAGCCCTTGATCCAGCCGAGCTACGGAATTCCGCGCATGGGCCGCGTCGCGCTCGGCATGTTGAAGGACGTGCTCGACGCGTACAATGCCCGCAACCCCGAAAAAGCGCTCGAAGTCTGGGGCCGCGACGAGGAACTCGACGAGCTTTACACCAGCCTGTTCCGCGAGCTTCTCACCTACATGATGGAAGATCCGCGCAGCATATCGACGTGCACGCATCTCTTGTTCATGGCCAAAAACATCGAGCGCATCGGCGATCACTGCACCAACATCGCCGAGCACGTCTACTATCTCGTCACCGGGCAGAAGCCGGGCGGCGACCGCCCGCGCGGCGGCCAACGGGAGGACGCGAGCAATGCTCCAAAGCAATCGACGCAGTGAGGCGGGCGGCGTTTCCGGCATGACGAAGAGCGGCGGCGTGAAGCCGCTCGTGCTCGTCGTCGAGGACGAGGCCGCGCTCGTGACCCTTCTGCGCTACAATCTCGAAGCCGCGGGCTACGAAGTCGCAACGGCGCAGGATGGCGACGAAGCGATGATGCTGATCGCCGAGCGGCGTCCCGACCTCATCGTGCTCGATTGGATGCTGCCGTCGATCTCGGGCCTCGAAGTCTGCCGCCAGGTTCGCCGCAAGCCGGCGACGCGCGACGTTCCCGTCATCCTGCTGACGGCGCGCACCGAGGAGGCCGATCGCGTGCGCGGGCTCGACAGCGGCGCCGACGACTACATTCCCAAGCCGTTCTCGCCGGCCGAACTCATCGCGCGCATCCGCGCCGTGTTGCGCCGCGCGCGGCCGGCGGCCTCGGTCGAACAACTGACCTACGCCGATCTCGTCGTCGATCTTGTCGCGCACCGCGTCCTGCGCAACGGCCGCGCGGTCCAGCTCGGACCGACGGAATTCCGCCTGCTGCGCTATTTCATGGAGCACCCCGCCCGCGTATTCTCGCGCGAGCAGCTGCTGGATTCGGTTTGGGGCCGCGACGCCGAGGTCGAGCCGCGCACGGTCGATGTTCATATCCGCCGCCTGCGCAAGGCGATCAACGGCGCCGGCGAATCCGATCTGATCCGCACCGTGCGCTCGGCCGGCTATGCGCTCGACCGGCAAACCGGCTGAGCGCGCGTTATACGGCGTTCGGTCGATTGCTTCGCCACCGAGCGCGCCAATTGCGTTTCCACCTGCACCTGGTCCCCGGCCTTCGCCGGGGCGACAGGGCATTTTTTCATTGAATACCTAAAAAAAATACTGTCACCCCGGCCACCGAGCCGGGGTCCAGAGTTCACGCGCCGAAGTTGCATGATCGGGCGCGCTGAGGCAATCAGCCGCATTCGGTATTAAAGTCCGGTCGCCGCCGCCGCCAGCAAGACGAGGCAAGCCACGGTGCCCAAGATCGGCACGATGAGAGGAACAACGATGGCCGGCGCCGCGCCGCGTTCGCCGCGCTCGCGCAGCTTGATCGCCACAAGCGCGGCGTTGACCGCGGCGAAGACCGCCAGGGTGAGCGCGCTGGTGACGCCGGCGAGCGCCGCGAAGGGCAGGGTGGCGACGAGAACGAGCATGGCGCCGCCGCCGATCAGCGTGGCGCGCACCGGTACGCCGGTGCGCGCATCCACGGCGCCGAGCGCGCTCGGCAGCAACCCGCGCTCCGCCATGCCGTACATCAGGCGCGATAGCAGGACAATCTCGACCAGCACGCCATTGCTGAGCGCCAGCAAGGCGAGCGCGGCAAATCCGGTGCCGCAATGCAGTCCGGCGCGCTCGATGATGAGGCACAGCGGCGCGCTTGAAGCGCCAAGCTTGTCGTGGGGAAGGGCAAGCACGGCGACGAGCGTGACCGTTCCATAGATCAGGGCCGAGGCCGCGATCGCCGCCATGATCGCGCGCGGCAGGGTGCGCGCCACGTTGCGGGTTTCCTCGGCCATGTTGGCGAGCGTCTCGAAGCCGATATAGGCGAAGAACGCAACGAAAGCGCCTTCGGCCAAGCGCCGCCACCCGGCGCCGTCATGCGGCGCCAACTGCGATAGCGCGGCGGGCGCGCCGGCCAGAGAATCCGCCCCGAGCGCCATCACGACGAGGAGCCCGCCGATCTCGATCGCGCTGATCGCAGCCGCAATCCGCGCGCCGATCTCGACTTTGAAACAGGCGAGCGCCGTGAATGCCGCGATCAGAACAAATCCCGGCAGCCATTCCGGAACCGCCACGAAGGCCGCGAAATATCCGGCGCTGCCGCGGGCGATGGCGCTGCCGCTGATCGCCGTTGCGGCGATCACGGCGATGCCCGTTGCCCATCCGGCGCCGCGGCTGCGGAATCCGGCATGGACGAAGCCGATCGAGCCCGAGGCTTCGGGAATGCGCGTCACCAGTTCGGCATAGGACAGCCCGGTCAAGACCGCGAGCGCGCCCGCCACGACGAAGGCGAGCGGCGCCGTCAGGCCCGCTTTCGCAACCACCGTGCCGACCAGGACATAGATGCCGGCGCCGATGACGATGCCAAGGCCGTAGAACAGCAGGACCCAAAAGCCGAGCGTCCGGCGCAGCGCGGACGGTCCGCTCATAGGACCTTCGTCACGCGCACGATGCCGGTCGGCGCCGCCGAGGATGTGCGCGTGAAGCCGCAATCCTCCGCGAGCTTCAGCATGCGCCGGTTGTCCGCGATCACATCGCCGAACACGCGCTTGATGCCGCGGCTTCGCGCATAGGCAAGGATCCGGTCCATCAGCAAGCGCCCGAGGCCGCGGCCCTGTTGCTTGCTGACGATGACGATGGCGAATTCCGCTTCCTCGAAATTCGGATCGGCGGCGAGGCGCACAACGCCCATCGGCGCCGCGCCGTCGCCGTCGCGCGCCGCGGCATCGAGCAGAACCAGCGCCATCTCGCGGTGATAGTCGATCTGCGTCAGCCGCGCGGCCATTTCGTGCGTGAGGTCGCGCAGCGGCGCGAAAAAGCGCAAGCGGATGTCGTCGGGCGAGAGCAGCTTGAACGCGGCCTGCAGCGCCGGTTCGTCTTCCGGCCGGATCGGCCGCAGGCGGTAGCGCTGTCCGATGTGCTCGATCAGGCAATCGAGCTCGGCGGGATAGGGCACGATCGCGAAACGCCCGGCGCGCTCGGTCCCGGCCGCCACGGCGCGGACGATGACGCGCGCATCGAGCGCGACCACGCCGGCGGCATCGGCCAGCAACGGGTTGATGTCGAGTTCGGCGATCTCGGGAAATTCGGCGATGAGCTGCGACAGCCGAACCAAGGTTTTCGCGATCTCGCCGCGCGCCGCCGGCGGCCGGTCGCGATAACCGTGCAGCAGCCGGTCGATGCGCGTGCGCCGCATCACGGCGTCGGCGAGGCTGAGGTTGAGCGGCGGCAAGGCCACCGCGCGGTCGCCGATAATCTCCGCCGCCGTGCCGCCTTGGCCGAACATGATGACCGGGCCGAACAGCGCGTCTTCCATGGTGCCGAGGATCAGCTCGTAGCTTTGCGGCCGCCGGACCATGGGCGACACGGTGAAGCCGTCGATGCGCGCTTGCGGCGCGTGCGCCGCGACGCGCCGGCGCATGTCGGCGGCGGCGCGGCGCACCGCATCGGCGTCGTCGAGATTGAGCGCCACGCCGCCGACATCGGATTTGTGCGTGATGTCGCGCGCGTAAATTTTGAGCGCCACCGGAAAGCCGAGTTCGGCCGCGATCGCCGCCGCCTGCTCGTCGTCGCGCGCGATCTCGGTTCGCACGGTGGGAATATGAAAGGCCGCGAGCACAAGCTTGGCCTCGACTTCGCTCAGGATCGAACGGCGCTCGGCCAGCGCTGCCGCAATCGCGCGCGCGGCGGCCTCGCGATCGGGCGGGCCTTCCTCGGGCATGGCCGGCGGCGTTTCCATGAGCGCCTTCTGGCCGCGGCGATATTCGACGAGATGCATGAAGGCGCTCGCCGCTTGTGCCGGTTCGTCATAGGCCGGAATGCCGGCGGCGGCGAAAATCCGGCGGCCGATCGCGGCGTTGGCGCCGCCGGTCCAGCTCGCGAGCAGCGTCGTGCTTTGCGCGGCCTTGGAGCCGGCCACGGCATGCGCGGCGTCCTCGGCCGAAGCCAGCGCGGTCGGCGCGTTGAGCGCCAGGATCGCGCCGGTCCCGGGGTCCTCGGCCAAGATATCGAGCGCCGCGCGATAGCGCGCGCGCGTCGGCGTCGCCGATCAGATCGACCGGGTTGGCGCGCGACCAAGTCGGCGGCAAAACCTTGTCGAGCGCGGCAATCGTCGCCGGCGCCAGCGTCGCCAGCGCGCCGCCGCGTTCGATCAGCCAATCCGTGGCCAGCACGCCGATGCCGCCGCCATTGCTGACGATGGCGACGGTTTCGCGCCGCGGCGCGCGGGCGAGGGCGAGCGTGGCCGAGGCGTCGAACAGCTCGGCGAGCGTGTCGACGCGCACCAGGCCGGCGCGGCGGAAGGCGGCGTCGTAGACGATGTCCGAACCGGCCATGGCGCCGGTGTGCGATTGCGCGGCGCGCGCGCCCTCGACGTTGCGGCCGGCTTTGAGGACGACAACGGGCTTGAGCCGCGCCAGCGCGCGCGCCGCCGACATGAACTTGCGCGCGTTCGTGATGCCCTCGATGTAGAGCAAAACGGCGCGGGTTTCGGGATCGAGCGCCAAATAGTCGAGCGCGTCGCCGAAATCGACATCGGCCATGCCGCCCATGGAAACGAGGTAGGAAAATCCGATGCCGCGATCCGCCGCCCAATCGATCACGGCGGTGATAATGGCGCCCGATTGGCCGACGAAGGCGAGCTTGCCGGCCGGCGGCATGGCCGGCGCGAAGCTCGCATTCGAGCCCGTGGCGCGGCGCGATGAAGCCGACGCAATTGGGGCCGACGATGCGCAGCAGATGCGGTTGCGCGGCATCGAGCATGGCTTGGCGCCGCTTGGCGCCGGCCGGATCGCCGCCCTCGCCGAAGCCCGCGGTGATGACGACGGCGGCGCGCGTGCCGGCCTCGCCGAGATCGGCGATGAGCGGCGGCACCGTGTCGGGCGGCGTCGCGATCACGGCCAGGTCGGGCGGCGCCGGCAGATCGCGGATCGAGCGAAACGCCTTGCGGCCGGCGATCGTTGCCGCCCTTGCGGTTGACCAGCCAGATCGGCGCCGGCGAAGGCGCCGCCAAGCGCGTTGCGCGTGACCGCCGCGCCCACCGCGCCGGCGCGTTCCGTCGCGCCGACGATGGCGACCGATTTGGGATGAAATAGGGCGTCGAGGTTGCGAGTCGTCATGGCCGAGCGATGATATCGGATTCTGGCTACAATCGGGCTGCCTGCGCTGCGTTGATGCAGCGCAATTCGCCCGCTTCTAGGCGTCCAGCAGCGGGCGATAATGTTCGGCGGCGGCTTCGTTGAAGCAACAAAAAACGACGCTCGCAATCGCCGGTGCGGATGCCAGCGCGGCGCGCACGGCGGCGACGGCGATCGGCGCCGCGCGCTCGGCGGGAAAGCCGTAAACGCCCGTCGATATTGCCGGAAAGGCGAGGCTGGTCAGTCCGTGCGCCTTGGCGAGATCGATCGAAGCGCGGTAGCACGATGCGAGCAGCGCGTCCTCGCCCGCGGCGCCGCCGCGCCACACCGGCCCAACCGTGTGGATCACGTGGCGGGCCGGCAAGCGGTGGCCTTTGGTGATGCGCGCCTCGCCGGTCGGGCAGCCGCCGATGGCGATACAGTCCGCCAGCAATTCGGGGCCCGCCGCGCGATGGATCGCGCCGTCAACGCCGCCGCCGCCGCGCAAGGCTTCGTTCGCCGCATTCACGATGGCGCCGACCGCGAGCTTGGTGATGTCGCCGACATGGAGGGACAGCCGCGCCATCGCGCGGCCTATCCCGCGAGCGCGCGCTCAGGGTCGACATGCTCCAAGCCGAGATCGCGCGCCACCGCTTCGTGCGTGATCATGCCGCGATGCACGTTGAGCCCGGCAAGCAGATGCGGATCGTCGGCGAGCGCGCGCGCCGCGCCCTTGTCCGCGATCGCCAGCACGAAGGGCAGGGTTGCGTTGTTGAGCGCCGCGGCCGACGTGCGCGGCACCGCGCCCGGCATGTTGGTGACGCAATAATGCACGATGCCGCCGACGCGATAGGTCGGCTCGGCATGCGTCGTCGGCCGGCTGGTCTCGAAACAGCCGCCCTGATCGATGGCGATATCGACCACGACCGAGCCGGTCCGCATTTTCCTGAGCATCTTGCGCGTCACCAGCTTGGGCGCCGCCGCGCCCGGCACGAGCACGGCGCCGATCACGAGATCGGCCTCGGTGACGTAGTGCTCGATCGCGTCCACGGTGGAGAACACGGCATTGAGCGCGCCGCCGAATTGCAGATCGAGCGCCGCCAGCCGGTCGAGCTTCTTGTCGAGAACGGTCACTTGTGCCTCCATGCCCATCGCCATGCGCGCGGCATTGGCGCCGGAAACGCCGCCGCCGATCACGACGACCTTGGCCGGCGGCACGCCGGTGACGCCACCGAGCAAAATGCCCGAACCGCCCGCCTCCTTCTCGAGGCAATGGGCGCCGACCTGGATCGACATGCGACCCGCGACTTCGCTCATCGGCGCCAACAGCGGCAAGCCGCCGTTCCGGTCGGTCACGGTTTCATAGGCAATCGCGGTGCAGCCCGATTTGGCGAGGCCCTGGGCCTGGCGCTTGTCGGCGGCGAGGTGGAGATAGGTGAACAAGATTTGTCCGGCGCCGAGCATGGCGCATTCGCGCGGCTGCGGCTCCTTCACTTTGACGACGAGCTCGGCGGTGGCGAACACCTCCTTGGCGGTGCCCAGGATCGTGGCCCCCGCCGCCCCATAGGCGTCGTCTCCGAAGCCGATGCCGGCGCCCGCCCGGCTCTGCACGAAAACCTTGTGCCCGTTATGCACCAGCTCGCGCACCGAGGACGGCACCAGGCCGACCCTGAATTCGAGTGTCTTGATTTCCTTCGGCACGCCGATGCGCATGAACGGAACCCCCAATCTGGCTTGGCCAATCTCCCGGCGCGCGAATCATGGAGAGCGGCGCCGCCCCGGTCAACCGCAGAGACGCCGGCGAGCGCTTTAGGATGGCACGGCGGATGGCGCCTTGGCCGTGGACGCCGCGCGCGATTCCTGCCTCACTTCGAAACGCTTGCGATTCGCCATCAGAATCAAAAGCAGAAGAATGGCGGGAACGCCGAGGATCGCGGTGTAGACGAAGAACATCGGATAGCCCGCGCTCTCCACGATAAAGCCCGAAAATCCGGCGATGAATTTGCCCGGCAGCACCATGAGAGAAGTGAAAAGCGCGTATTGCGTCGCCGTGTAGGCGGCGTTCGTTAGGCCCGAGAGATAGGCGATCAACGCCGTGCCCGCCATGCCGCCGGCGAAATTCTCGGCGCTGATGACGAGGATGAGGAGGACGAGGCTCTTGCCGTGGAGGGCCAGAAGCGCAAAGAGCAAATTCGTCACCGGCACGAGAACGGCGCACAGCAGCAGCGGGCGCATCACGCCGAACCGGCCGATCAGGGCGCCGCCGATGATGGCGCCGGCGAGGCCGACCCAAATGCCGTAGGTCTTGCTGACCAGCGCTATTTCCGTCTTGTCGAAGCCCATGCTGTTGTAGAAGGGCTGCGCCATGACGCCCCAAACGCGATCGGACATCCAATAGAAGCCGATAAAGGCGAGGATGATGGCGCCGAGCCAGCCGTTGCGCGCGAAAAAATCGATGAAGGGATTGACCACGGCGTCGAAAATCCAGCGCACGAGATAGGCGAGGCGCGATTGCCCGCCCACTCTGATTGCGCGCGCCGGCCGCTCGGATGGCTGCTTGGGTTCCGCGATGAGCAGCGTCGTGACGACGCCGACGCCCATCAGGCAGACCATCGCGAGATAGCCCCAGCGCCATCCGCTTTGGGAATAGGCGGTGCCGTCGCTTTGCAGCGCATCGACCAGCAGGAACACGCCGGCGCCGCCGGCGAACAGCGCGATGCGGTAACCCAGTTGATACGAGCCGGCGAGGGCACCCTGCAATTCCTCGGGCGCAATCTCGATGCGCCAGGCATCGAGGGCGATATCCTGCGTCGCGCTGGAAAAGCCGACGATGACGGCGAACAGCGCCATCCACCACAGATCGGTCTTGGGATCGGTCAGCGCGATCCCGGCAATGCCGCCGGCGATGCAAAGCTGCGCCAGCAGCATCCAGCTCCGGCGCCGGCCGAGCGCGCGGTGCAGCACGGGGAGCCGCAAATGATCGACCAGCGGCGCCCAAATGAATTTGAGCCCATAGCCGAGCCCGGCGAAGGAGAACAAGCCGATGGTCGCCACCGGAACTTGCGCCTCGCTCAGCCAGCGCGACAGCGTGGCGAAAATCAGCGGAAACGGCAGGCCGGCGGAAAAGCCGAGAAACAGCATCGCGAGCACGCGGCGCTCGCGATAATCGGCAATCGCCGCGCGCCAGGATCGTCTTTTCGTCGCCTCGGTCTTGGTCATGCGGCACCCCGCGGACGGCCCGCCGCAACCTAGCGCGGCATCGGGCGACAAGCCAGCGCGGCGGCGCTATCCGAGCCGTTGCTTCGCCAAAGCCTTCAGCGAGGTCAACGGCCGCGCGCCGATATGCGAGATCGCTTCGGCGGCGGCGAGCGACGCCATGCGCCCGGCGCGCGCCAAGCCGTAGCCATGGGTGAAGCCATAGAGGAAGCCGGCGGCATAAAGGTCGCCGGCACCCGTCGTATCGATCACCGGGCCGACTCGTTCGGCGTCGATGACGTGCACTTCGTCGCCGGCGACGATGAGCGAACCTTTTTCGCTGCGGGTCAGGCATGCGATTTCGGTGCGGCCGCGCACATGCTGCAGGGCGGCGTCGAAGGCCTCCACTTCGTAGAGCGATTTGATCTCGCTCTCATTGGCGAAGAGAATGTCGACATGTCCGTCGACGAGTTCGCGGAAGCTGGCGCGGTGCCGATCGACGCAAAACGCGTCCGACAGCGACAGCGCGACCTTGCGCCCGGCCTTGTGGGCGATTTCGGCGGCCTTGACGAAAGCTTCCTTGGCCTGCGGCGGATCCCAAAGATAGCCTTCGAGATAGGTGACCTGCGACTCCGCCACCACGGCGGCATCGACATCGGCCGGCCCCAGATGCACGCAGGCGCCGAGATAGGTGTTCATGGTGCGCTGGGCGTCGGGCGTCACGATGATGAGGCAGCGCGCCGTGGCAGGTCCGTCGGCCGCCGCCGCCGAGTCGAACCGCACGCCGATCGCGCGCAGGTCGCGGGCAAAGGTGTGGCCGAGTTCGTCGCGGCGCACCTTGCCGAAAAACGCGCCGGTGCCGCCGAGCGACGCGATGCCCGCCATGGTGTTGGCCGCGGAGCCGCCCGAGCTTTCGGCGCATTCGCCCATCGCGGCATAGAGCGTGTCGGCCTCGGCCTCGTCGATCAGGCGCATCGCGCCCTTGGTCAGGTCGCGTTCGGCGAGAAAATCGTCTTCGGCGCGGGCGATCGCGTCGACGATGGCGTTGCCGATACCGACAACGTCGTATTTGGCGCGGGGCATGCGGTGGCTTTCCTGGGATGCGGTCGGCGCGCACTCTAGCCGCCCATCGCGCGCCGTCAATCCGCCCGCCTTCTATGAACATGCAAATCGAGCCTCAGATCGCCGAGCACGCCGGGCAGGACGTCGTCGGCCGCGCTCGGACCGCGCTGGGCGGCGGCCGGCGTCATGGCGCGGCCCGCCGCGGCCACTGCGCGGTTGCGACCGCGACGCCGAGGAAAATCACGGCGAGCGCGGCGCCGCGCAGCACGGTGAGCTGCTCGCCGAGCAGCGTAACGCCCCACAACACGCCGGTGGCCGGCGCCAGGTAATTGTTGGCCGCGACGAAATTCGGCGGCATGCGCGCGATCAGCCAATAGAACAGCACCGGACCGAGCGCCGTGCTGACGATGCCGAGCGCCAGGATTCCGGCAATCGCTTCCCAGCGCGGCACGGCCATCGTCCAAGGCGCCTCGATCGCGAGCGCCAACGGAACGGAAATCACCGCCGAAATGCCGGTGCCGCAGACCGCGCGCATGAACGAGCTACCCGCCGCCGGCGTCATCCGGCGGCCGACGATCTGGGTCGTCGCATAGGCGAAGGCGGCGCCGATCACCATGAGCTGGCCGACGATGTCGTTCGACAATCCGCGCAGCGCCGCCGGGCCGAGCAGGAGGATGATGCCGGCAAAGCCGATCGTCACGCCGGCGAATTTGCGCGGGCTTGCCAGGTCGTCGCCGCAGAGATGGGCGAGGCCGAGGGTGAACAGCGGCACCGTCGTGATCAGCATCGCGGCCACGCTGCTGTCGATGCGCTGCTGGCCGAAAACCAGGAGCGTAAACGGAATTGAGCCGCTGAGCACGCCCATCAGGAACAATTTGCCCCATGAATCGCGGTCGCGCGGCACCTTGTGACCGAGGGCGAGCACAAAGGCGGCGAGAAAAACGAAACTGATGACGATGCGGAGCGCGGCGATCGTCAGCGGCGGCAGGCTCAACAGGGCCAGCGACATGAACAAGAAGGACGAACCCCAAATCGCGCCCAGCACCACCAGCGCCACGTAGTGAATTGCGCCTGGGCGCCGGGCAACGGCGCCGCTGCTCATGTCATGAAGCCGCGGGTTGCCGTTGGCGCGCCAGCGCCGCGCGCAACGCCGCCGCCAGCGCCAGGCGTTCGTCGGGCGCCAGGAAATCGCCGATGGTCACGCTGCGGCCGTGCGACCGGAGGCGCAAGCGGCAATCGTGCTCGCCGGCGCGATCGATCTCGACGCGGATCCAGGTCGGCGGCACGCGCCACGCTTCGGCCCGGCCATAGGCATCGACGCGGCGCAGCTCAAGCGCCGCGTCGGTCAGGCGCACCGCCTCCATCAGCCGGCCGCTGCGGTAGTTCGCGCGGAACGCCAGATAAATCAGCGCCACGTCGAGCCCGAGAAAGCCGAACACGGGCCAAGCGCCGACGCTGACGAACACGGCGCCGGCGACGAACGAAAAACCCGCCAACGCGACCATCAGCAGCAAAAAGCCCCGGCTCTGCAAGCTGCGGTTGGGCCGCAGCACGGCGTCGAAGTAAATCGTCTCGGTCATGAATCCCCGCTGAAAAAACCATAGGGCCGGGCGGCGGCTGTGGTAAAGTGCCGCGACGGCACAGTTGCCATGCAAATCGCGGCGTGGCTTCGGTCGCCCAACGATAAAATTTCGAACGACCCTGGGAGGAGGAGCATCCATGAAGGACGCTCAGGTGGCGGAGCTGTTCCGCCGCTTCGCCGCCGCCAATCCGAATCCGCGCGGCGAGCTCGAATACAAGAATCCGTACACCCTGCTCGTCGCCGTCGTGCTTTCGGCGCAGGCCACCGATACCGGGGTCAACAAGGCGACCAAGCCGCTCTTCAAGCTCGTCGACACGCCGGCCGAGATGATCGAGCTCGGCGAGGCCCGGCTGCGCGACCACGTCAAATCGATCGGCCTCTATAACAGCAAGGCCAAGAACATCATCAAGCTGTCGCAGATTTTGCAAAAGCAATACGACGGCAAAGTGCCGAACAGCCGCGAGGCGCTCGAAGCCCTGCCCGGCGTCGGCCGCAAGACCGCGAACGTCGTGCTCAACATCGCCTTCGGCGAGCCGACGATCGCGGTCGACACGCACATATTCCGCGTCGCCAATCGCACCGGCCTGGGGCCGGCCAAGACGCCGCTCGCCGTCGAGAAGAAGCTCGAGGCCTGCATCCCGGCCAAGTATAAGCCGCACGCCCACCACTGGATGATTCTGCACGGCCGTTACGTGTGCAAGGCGCGCAAGCCCGATTGCGCCAAGTGCCTCATGATCGATCTTTGCCGCTACCGCGGCAAGGACATGGACGGCGCTAGTCGCGCTGCGCCCGTGCCTGCCACGGGGCGGCGTGGAAGAGATGCGTGAAATAAGCGCAAGCGACGACCGGAATCGCGAAGTTCAGGATCGGCACGCTTTTTAGCAGCGCCACGACAATGCCGGCGCGGTAGTTGCCGCCGCCGATTTTGTAGCGCAGCGCGTGCATCTCCTTGGGAACCAGCCGGCGCATCGCCACGGCCTCGTAATATTCCCGGCTGAAGATGTAGCCGTTGACGAGCCACGAAAGCACGAGGTTGACGCCGGGGAGCAGCAGATAGAAGGGCAGCGCGATCAGGTTTACGAGCAGGATCAGGGCGGTGAATTTCAAGATGTAGAAAACGAGTTCGCCCGGGGGCTGGTTGCGCACGGGCGGCAAGTCCGGATAGTTGCGGCGCTCGACATCGTTGATGATCGCGTCGAAGAAGCAGCTGATGACGATCGCGAGAATGGCCGGGAACATCAGCCATAGGATGTAGGTCAGCGCGATGCCGCCGAACTGGCGGATCAGCCAATTGGCCCAGCCCCAGGAGAAAAATTTCCAATCGAAAATCGCCCAGCGCAGAAAATACCAAAAGACGATGGCGAGCATCACCGAGAGGACCGCGCTCGCCAGCATGATGAGCAGGCATTTCGGGTAGGTCAGCGCCTCGAAGCCGCGCGCCAGCGCGCCGGCGGTCAGCTTTGCCTCGGTCACGGCCATTGTCGCGTTCCCCTTTCGCGGGTGACCGGTGTTTGCATCGTTCCGACCTCCGATCGCCGCTTCTTTTGCGGCAAGCGGCGGCGGAAGGGAAGGGCGTCAAGCGGCGGCGCCGACCGCTGGGCGCGGCTCGCTCGCGCGCTCGAAGGTCGGCACCGAGTTCGGCGATCTCGGTTCCCATCAGCCGGTCCCACCACAAAAAGTAGAGGCCGTAATTGCCGCGCACCCGCGCGTGATGGAGGTGATGGTGCGAGGTGGTGTTGATCCAGCGCAGCGCGCGATGGCGCTGCCAGCCGCGCGGAAATATCTCGAAGCCGGAATGGCCGAGCGCATTGCGAAAAACTTGATGCAGCACGAAGAGCAGGATGGCCGTCGGATGGAGCGGCAGGGTGAGGAAGGCCAGCGGCGCGAACAGGCCCTGGATCGCGGCCTCGCTTGGGGCGAAGGAATAGGCCGCCCAGGGCGAGGGATTGTGCGAGCGATGGTGCACGCGATGGAAAAAGCGGTACAGGCGGCGGTGATGCATCAGCCGATGGGTCCAGTAGAAATAGGCGTCGTGCAGGACGATCAGCGCGGCGAGGCTCATAAGCCAATAGCCCCAGCCATGCCGCTCGAAATCCAAATAGATGCTCGACCAGCCGCGATGGCTCGCATAGGCGATGACGACGCCGTAAAGCGCGAAGACACCGACCGTCGAAAGCGACCAGAGGAATTCGCGGCGCATTTGACCGCCGCGCGGATACCCGGACTCGATGCGGCGATGCGCAAGACGCCGGCGCAAGGCGACCCAGAGAACGACAAACGTCACGCCCGCCGCAACCAGATAGTTGAGCAGATCGCCGGCATACGAGGCGGCGAAAGCCTCGGCGATCCATCCGAGCCATGCCGTGGCGTCGGCGTCATAGGGCGGCAGCGGCGCGAAATGGTGCGCAGGCTCGACGAAGGCCGATTCCGGCGATGGCTCGGTTATGGGAAGATCGAAACGGCGCATGAAGTTCCTCCCGAGCGGCGTGCTGGGTGTTACTAAATGAATCCAACGCCGGCGGTCTCGCCGAGATCGCGCGAAATCTTGCCGTTTTCGGAATCGGTCAGATTTTTCAGCCCGGCGGCGGGACCGCGATCCGGCCGCGGCGGAACTCCACCGGCGTCATGCCGGTGTCATTCTTGAAGGCGCGATTGAACGGGCCGATCGACTGGAAGCCAGCCTCGAGCGCGATGGTCAGGACCGGCAATCGCGCTTCCTTGGGATCGGCAAGGCGTGCCTTCGCCTCGGCCAGGCGATAGCCATTGACGTACCCGTTGAAATTGCGGTGGCCGAGTTCGCCGTTGATGAGACGCCGCAGCCGGTGCTCCTGCGTGCCCAGCCGCTCGGCGAGGCGCGCGATGGTGAGGCCCGGCACGCGAAAGCCGTTCTCTTCGCTCATGTAGCGCTGCAAGGCAGCCTGCAGCGCCTGCTGCTGCGCGTCCGGCGCCAACTCGGCCCGAGCCGGCGGCGACGGTCGCGGCGGGAAATAACGATCGTCGAGCCGCGCCGCCGCGGCGATGAATGCGAGCGTCAGCACCAGCGCGCCAACGGTCGGCAGGGACGCGAAGGCGGGTGGCGGCCGGCCGATATAAAAGGCCTGCAGCGCGACGATCGCGACGATCAAGCTGCCGACGAGCAGCGTGAAATAGTCGCGCAAGCTGCGCCGGCGCTCGACGAGATCGGCGTCCTTGCCGCGACGGACCTCGACGATGGCGGCGAGCGCGAAAGCGAGGTCGAAGGCGAAAGGCACGAAGGCGCCGAATTCGGCTTCGCGATGGCGACCGAGCTCGATATGGGGCCGAAGGTGGAACCAGAGGTGCACGCCGGCGGCGAAGGCAATCGCCGCCCAGTGCACCGGACGGGCGCGAAAATCGTCGTCGAACCACGTGCGGGCGAAAAGCCAGAACAGCCCGGCGCCGGCGAAACAGGCGAGAAACACCGGCAGGCCCCAATAGCCCCAACGCCAGATCTCGGCCGCGAGCGGGCACAGATGGAAAGCGGCAACCGAAACCGAGAAGGCCAGGCCGAAGCGCGCCGCCGGCGATGTTCGCATCGGGCGAATCAGCAGCAGCGCAAGCGCGACGCTCGCCGCAAGGCCCGCGCCGCGCAGCAGGAGGTCAATGGGGCCGCCGAGCGCCGTCACCCGGCCGTGCCCGCGATCGCCGCCTTGACGCGCCGGCGCAGCGCCGGGATCACGTCGCGCTCGAACCAGTCGTTCCGCTTCGCCCAATGCCGTGTCCGCCACGACGGATGCGGCAGCGGCAGATACGCCGGCAGGAAATCGCGAAAGCCGCGCACCGTCTCGGCCAGCGATGCGCCGCGCCTGTCGCCGAGATAGTGGGCCTGCGCATAGGCGCCGACGAGGAGCGTCAGGCGGAGATGCGGCAGTCGCTCAAGCAAGGGGGCGTGCCACGCCGGCGCGCATTCGGGCCGCGGCGGCGCATCGCCGCCCTTGGGCAGCCGGCCGGGATAGCAGAAGCCCATCGGCACGATGGCGACGCGCGTCTCGTCGTAAAACGTGTCGCGGTCGAGCGCGAGCCACTCGCGCAGCCGGTCGCCGGAGGGATCGTTCCACGGAATGCCGGTCGCGTGCACCTTGGTTCCCGGCGCCTGGCCGACGATGAGCAGCCGCGCGCTCGGCGCCGCGCGCAAGACGGGATTTGGGCCGAGCGGCAAATGCGCGGCGCATAGCCGGCACTGGCGAATGCGCGCGAGCAACGCCGCCAGCGATTCGCGGCGAGCGGCGGATACCGGACTCACCATCCCTTGGACAGCAGCGCGTCGACATAGCGCGGCACGATCTCGGTTGCCGGCCCATATTGCGCCTCGGCGAAAAACGTCGCGCCCTCGGAGGGCTCGAGGTTGAGTTCCACCGTGTGGGCGCGCGCGCGGAAAATCGCCTCCTGCACGAAGCCGGCGGCCGGATAGACATTGCCCGACGTGCCGATCGAGAGAAACAGGCCGCAGCGGCCGAGCGCCTCGGAAATGCGCTCCATGTCGAACGGCATTTCGCCGAACCAGACGACGTGCGGCCGCATGCCGCCGCTGCATTGGCAGGCGGGGCATTCGGATTCGAGCAGCAGATCGTCGCGCCAGCCATGCACGCCGCCGCACAGCTCGCAGCGCGCCTTCAACATTTCGCCGTGCATGTGGATGAGTTTGCGCGAGCCGCCCTGCTCGTGCAGGTGGTCGATATTCTGCGTCACCAGCAGAACCTCGCCTCCGGTCCAGTCGCGCTCCAGCCGCCCGAGCGCGGCGTGCGCGGCATTGGCGCGGATATTGTCCGACAGCAATCCGCGCCGCCGCTCGTTGTAGAAATCGTGCACCATGCGCGGATTGCGCGCGAAGCCATCCGGCGTCGCCACGTCCTCGATATTCACCTTGGTCCACAATCCGTCCTTGTCGCGAAACGTGTCGATGCCGGATTCCTTGGAGATCCCCGCGCCGGTGAGGATGACGATGTTTCCGGATTTGCGATTGCGCGTCATGGGGCGATATTAGCGGAAAGCGCGGAGCGAAAGGGAGCGGAATGAAAGTCCTGTTCGTCTGTACCGGCAATATCTGCCGCTCGCCGACCGCCGAGGCGATTTTGCGCGCCAAGGCTTCGGCGCGCGGGCTGGGCGCGCGCGTGCTGGCGGATTCGGCCGGAACCCATGCATATCACATCGGTGAGCGGCCCGATCCGCGCACCCGCGACGCGGCGGCGGCGCGCGGCTACGCGATGACCGGCATGTTCGCACGGTTGGTATCGGCCGCCGATTTCAAGGCCTTCGATGTGGTCTTCGCGATGGATCGAGGGCACCATGCCGCGCTCGATCGCTTGGCGCCAACCGGCCACAAAGGGCGGCTTCGCCTGTTCATGGATTTGGCGCCGGGCTGGAACCTGCGCGACGTGCCCGATCCCTATTACGGCGGGCCGGACGGATTCGAGCGCGTTCTCGATATTTGCGAAGCCGGAATCGATGCCTTGCTCGCCGAACTCGGACCGCCGGCGAAGAGCGGCGGGTGACCTTCGCCGGCGTCAGCCGAACGCGGCCATCGCGGCGGCGTTGACCAGCGGATATTCGGCGATTTCCTCGTAAGCCGAACCGTCGCGCTTGCGATGGCTCTCGAACAACGAAAAATGTTCGATCGCGATCGGGCCGAGCTTGAGCAAGCTGTGCTGCGCCAGGAAATTGGCAAGATGATGCCCGGTCTCGCCCTGAACGCGCGCCAAGGTGATATGCGGCGAAAATTTCCGGCCCTCGGGCGGGTGGCCGCAACGCACGATGGCGGATTCCACCTTGTCGCGCAGATGGCCGAGCGCGGGATTGCGCGCGATCCCGGCCCACAGCGACCGTGCCTGGCGCAGCGGACCGAAATGGCCGACCGACTCGATCGTGAGTTCGAAGGCCGGCGCGCGGATCGCCTGCAGCGCCGTGTCGATATCCTCGGCATCCTGGCTCGAAACTTCGCCGATGAAGCGCAGGGAGAGGTGCATGTTGTCCGCCGGCACCCAATTGGCGCCGGGAATGCCGAAGCCGAGCCGATCGAGCTGGTCGCGCACCGGTTCAGGCAAGGGCACGGCAACGAAAAGTCGCATCATTGCATTGCCTCCCCGGCGCGGCCGAAAGCGGATTTCAACGACAGGCAAATTTGGCGCCGGACGCGCGGCGCGTCAACCGCCGGACATGGTTACGGCGCGAATTCGGCCAAGGCGGCGAGAACGGCGGCGTAATCCAGGCTGGTGCCGGGGCAGGTCTTGGGCGGCGGCTCGCCGGGCCGGCGCAGATCGCGATGGAAGCGCAGCGCCTCGGCCGGCAGGCGAAAATGTTCCAGTATTGCGGCAATGACCGCCAACGTCGCCGCGCGCTGGGCGCCTTCCCAGCGGTCGCGGCCGCGATCGAAATTGCCGATCGTTTCGAACATGAAAGGGCCGGACGCGGCATCGCCGTTGAAGCTCGTGGACGAGGCGGGCGCCTTGTTCCAATCGCGGCCCGACCAGATCGCGCCGTCGGGCGCGATCGAAACATGCTGGGCGATGTCGTCCCAGCCCCGGTCGCGCACATGATAGCGCCACATGCCGAGGATCGACTCATGGCCGCGATAGGCCGCGTGATCGGGATATTCGGTGTGGTGCATGTGCACTTCGACGATGCGCCGCCGCCACGCATAGGCGGCAACGGCGGCGCGGAATTCCGCCGCCGTCATGGATCGAAACCGTGGCGTTGCCTCGATCATAGCCGCCCGGTCCGCGCGTCAGTCCTTAAAACCCAGCACGTCCGCCATATCGTAGAGCCCGGGCGGCTTGCCGGCCGCCCATACCGCCGCGCGCACCGCGCCGCGCGAATAGATCTTGCGGCTCGCCGCCTTATGCACGAGTTCGATGCGCTCGCCGTCGCCGGCGAAGATGACGTGGTGGTCGCCGACAACGTCGCCGCCGCGCAAGGCGGCGAAGCCGATCGCGCCCGATTTGCGCGCGCCGGTGTGGCCGTCGCGACTGCGCACCGCGGCCGCGTCGAGATCGACGCCGCGCCCGCGCGCCGCCGCCCGGCCCAGGCCGAGGGCCGTGCCAGAGGGCGCGTCGATCTTGTGCTTGTGATGCATTTCGAGGATTTCGATGTCGTAGTCCGGCCCCAGCGTTTTCGCCACGCGCTCGGTCAGCGCCAGCAGCAAATTGACGCCGAGGCTCATATTGGGCGCCCACACGATCGCCGATCGTTCGGCCGCCTTGCGCACCGCGGCGGTTTCCGCCGCGTTCAAGCCGGTCGTGCCGATCACCAGCGTTTTCTGTCCGGCCGCCGCCAGCTCGGCGTGAACGGCCGTGGCTTTGGGAACCGTGAAATCGATCACTGCGTCGGCGATCTGGAAAACCAATTTGGCGTCGGGCACGATGCGGATGCCGAGCGGTTTGACGCCGGCGAGGGCTCCGGCGTCGCTGCCGAGCGCGAAGTGGCCCGGCGATTCCGACGCGGCGGCGAGCGCGCAGCCCGGGGTGACCGCGATTTCCTCGATCAGCATCCGGCCCATTCGTCCCGCCGCGCCGACGATGCCGATGTGCATGGTCATGCCATTCCTCCCGTCGAACTTAGTGCAGCGTGATCGGGCCCTGCATGCAAATGCCGGGGGCACCGGAGACTCGCCGAGCCGCGTATGCCGATCCTTGCTGATGAATCGAAAAACACGCCTCGGCGCCGAAGGCGGCACTGGCGACGCAGAGCACGCGGTCCTTAATGCTCCACACCGCGGCATCGCGCGCGCCGCTCACGTTTTGGCGTTGCGAACCGAAGCGCTGACAGGGCCGCCACGGCCCCTGTTCCGCCGCTGCGGCCTCGCACGAATAGACCGAGGAGCCGTCCGGCCGCAGCTCGCGCGAATTCTTGGCAAAGCCCGCCTGCGTTGTGAAGGGGCGGGTGTAGACCAGCGTCTTGCCTGAAAGCGCCTCCCGCAGCCGGTCGCCGGTCAGGCGATTGGCCTCCGTCGTCGCAAAGCCAGGCTCGATGTCGCGGCACAATCCGGGACTCGGTTGGCCCTGCGCCAAGGCCGGAACGGCCGGCGCCGATATGGCGAACGTCAGTACAATCACGCCGCGCACTTGAGTCTCCCTTTGCGTCCGATGTTGCTTCGCTGCTCGTTGCCTTCATACTAGGCGATCGAGGCTGCACAATCGAGGGCAAAGCGGGCTGGCAGCGCAATGAACGACGCAAGAATGTTGACCAAGCCGATCCCGTCGAGCGGCGAAGCGTTGCCGGTTATCGGCATCGGCACCTACAAGGGCTTCGATGTTGCCGGTACGCCGGAGAACCGGAAGCGTCTCGCGGATGTCCTGCGCCTGCTATTCGAGGCCGGCGGCACGATCGTCGATTCCTCGCCGATGTATGGCCGCGCCGAAGAACGCGCCGGCGAAGCGCTGGCCGCCCTTGGCAAGCGCGACGCGGCCTTTGTCATGACCAAGGTGTGGACCGGCGGACGGCAGGCCGGAATCGAGGAAATGCGGCGCTCGCTCGCTCATTTCGGCGTCGAGCGCATGGCGCTGATGCAGATCCACAATCTCGTCGATTGGCAAACCCAGCTCGCGACCTTGCGCGAATGGAAGGCGCAGGGCGTGTTCCGCTACATCGGTCTCACGCACTACACGACCGGCGCATTCGGCGAGCTTGAGAAAATCATCGCCCGCGAGCCGGTCGATTTCCTGCAAATTCCCTATTCGATCGCCGAGCGCGCGGCCGAGGCGCGGTTGTTGCCGCTGTGCCGCGAGAAAGGCGTGGCCGTCATCGCCAATGTGCCGCTGGCCAGCGGCCGGCTCTTGCGCGCCGCGCGCGGCAAATCGCTGCCGCCCTGGGCCGCCGAATTCGGCATTGCGAACTGGGCGCAATTTTTTCTCAAATATCCGCTGGGCCACGAGGCTTGCACCTGCGTCATTCCCGGCACCGGCGACCCCGAACATGCGCGCGACCTGCTCGGCGCCGGCCTCGGCCGGCCGCCGGATAAGCTTGCGCGGGCAGCGCATGATCGAAGCGGCCGATGGTCTATAGCGCGTCGATGCGGAACTCTAGAAAATTTGCGCCGCGCCCTTGCCGCCATCGTCTTCGCGCTCTCCGCCTGCGCGCCGAACGAAGCGCGGCAGGCGGTCGATCCCGCCGCATTGCCGCCGGCGGCGCGGCTCGTTGCCCTGTTCGAATCCGTGGTGTTCCGCGACGAATACGATCCCAAGCGCGAGATCGAGCGGGTGCGCAAATGGGCGCGGCCGATCCGCATTTCCCTCGAAGGAGCGGGCCCGGCGGCGTTCGCCGCCGCGGTCGCCGAGGATGCCGGCGAACTCGCGCGCCTGACCGGTCTCGATATCCGCCTGTTGCCGCAGCCCGATCCGGCGGCCGAAATCCGCATCCGCTTCGTCGCCTGGGACGACATGGAAAAGGAGGCGGCGGAGTTCGCTCCCGGCCCGGACTGGCTCGGCGTCATCGTCGAGGCTTCGGCCTGCCTGTTCATCTTCCGCCGCAACGAGCGCTGGGAAATCACCCGGGCGCGCATTCTGGTTTCGGCGCGCGAGCGCGCCGAGCACAAGCGCCGCTGCCTGCTGGAGGAACTCTACCAACCGGCATAATACTCCGAGCCGACCTTGGGCCGGGTGCTGAAGGCGATGGGCTACACCAAGCTTTCGGCGCGCCCACGTCATTGCGCGCAAGATCCTGAGGCGATAACGGACTTTAAAAAAACTTCCCCGCGGTCGTGGCGGAGATCGCCCGCCGCCAAGCCGCGGGGACGACGATAGAGGTCTGGTTCCAGGATGAAGCCCGCGTCGGCCAGAAGAACAAGCGCACGCGGCGCTGGGCCAAGCGCGGCACGCGGCCCTCCGCGCCCCACGATCAGCGCACGCAATCGGCCTATATCTACGGCGCCATCTGTCCGGCGGCCGGCAAGGCGGCCGGCTTGGTTCTGCCCTTCTGCAACACCGAGGCGATGAACCTCCATCTCGCCGAGATAGCCCACGCCGTCGCCCCCGGCGCACATGCCGTTCTGCTCGCCGATCAGGCGGGCTGGCACACCGCCAGCGCGCTCGTCGTTCCGGCGAATATCTCGATCGTCCTCCTGCCCGCGCGCTCGCCCGAACTCACTCAGGCCTTGGGCCTGCCCAATGACAGCGAACTGGTGCAGCCCTCGATCTTCAACGAGCGCGACAATCTCGCGCGCCTGGCGCTCGCCGACCGCATCATGGTGCGCACGCTTTACGATCCGCGTATCGCACCCGGCATGCCGCGCAACGAAGCGATGGCGGCGGCGCGCGACATCGTTGCTCGGCTGTCGGCGGAAATTCGCCGGAGCGGCGCCGTGGCCTTGGAGCGGCGATAACGGGCGATCGAAGCCGCGGCTTAGCGCTTCAGATCGCCCAGGAAATCCTTCACCTTGCCGAAGAAATTTTTCGCCTTCGGGCTGGTGTCCTCGCCGCCCGCTTTGCGGAATTCTTCGAGGATCTGGCGCTGGCGGGCGTTCAATCCGGTCGGCGTTTCCACCGCGACTTCGATGATCATGTCGCCGCGCGCCTGACTCTTGAGCTGGCTCATACCCTTGCCGCGCAGGCGGAACTGCTCGCCGCTCTGGGTTCCGGCCGGGATCGTGACGCGCGCGCCCGAACCATCGACCGTCGGCACCTCGACCGCGCCGCCGAGCGCGGCGGTCAGCATGCTGAGCGGCACGTGGCAATAGATGTTGGCGCCGTCGCGCTGGAACACATCGTGCGCGGCGATCGAGATGAAGATGTAGAGATCGCCCGGCGGGCCGCCGCGCAGGCCAAGCTCGCCCTCGCCGGCGAGGCGGATGCGCGTTCCCTCATCGACCCCGGCGGGCACGTTCACGGCCAGTGTCTTGTCGTGCACGATGCGTCCTTCGCCGCGGCATTTGGCGCAAGGCTTGTCGACGATCTCGCCGGTTCCGTGGCAGGCGTGGCAGGAGCGCTCGATCGTGAAGAACCCCTGAGTGCCGCGCACCCGGCCGCGGCCTTGGCAGGTGTGACATTGCTTGGGCCGCGCGCCGCCTTCGCCGCCGGTGCCGTTGCAACCGTCGCACTTGATCGCGGACGGAACGCGGATATTGGCCTTGGTGCTTTTGAACGCGTCCTCGATCGAGATTTCGAGATCGTAGCGCAAATCCTGGCCGCGCTCGGGTCCGCGCTGCTGCTGGCGGCGCCGGCCCGTGATATCGCCGAACATTTCCTCGAAAATGTCGCCGAGCCCGCCGCTGCCGCCGCCGAAATTGAATTCGAAGCCGCCGGGTCCGCCGCGGCCCGGCCCGGCCGCTCCGCCGCCTTGCGCGGGATCGAAGGCGGCATGGCCAAACCGGTCATAAGCCGCGCGCTTGTTCGCGTCCTTCAGGACGTTGTAGGCCTCGTTGGCCTCTTTGAATTTCTGCTCGGCGGCTTTGTCGCCCGGATTGCGATCCGGATGAAACTGCATGGCCTTCTGGCGGTAGGCTTTCTTGAGTTCCGCCTCGTCCGCCTTCTTGCCCACGCCGAGCACGTCGTAGAAATCGCGCTTGCTCATCGGATTGCCGTTCTCGCGGTCATGCGGGCGACCTTACGCCAAAAGAGTTGATGTCGCCGGATCGCGCCGCATCGCCGCGCTGGCCGTGGTGCCAAGCCTAGGCCGATTTCTTCTTTTTCTTGTCGTCGACTTCCTCGAACTCGGCGTCGACGACTTTCTCGTCCTTGGCGCCCGCCGAAGCCTTGGCATCGGCCGCGCCGGCGCCGTCCGCGGGCTTGGCGCCCTCGGCCGCTTTCTTCTCCTGCTCGGCCTTGTACATGGCTTCGCCGAGCTTCATTGCGGCCTGCATCAGCGCCTGCGTCTTCTGCTGCAGCACGCCCAAATCCTCGCTGTCCTTGACCGATTTGAGATCGGCGAGGGCGGCTTCGATCGCCGATTTCTCGGCGGCGCCGATCTTGTCGCCATGTTCCTTCAGCGACTTTTCGGTTTCGTGCAGCATCGCATCGGCCTGATTGCGCGCTTCGGCGAGCTCTTTCTTTTTCTTGTCCTCGGCGGCGTGCGCCTCGGCTTCCTTCACCATGCGCTCGATGTCCTCCTTGTGGAGGCCGCCCGAGGCTTGGATGCGGATCTGCTGCTCCTTGTTGGTCGCCGTGTCTTTCGCGGTGACGGCCACGATGCCGTTGGCGTCGATATCGAAGGTGACTTCGATCTTGGGATGGCCGCGCGGCGCCGGCGGAATGCCGACGAGGTCGAACTGGCCGAGCAGCTTGTTGTCCGCCGCCATTTCGCGTTCGCCCTGGAACACGCGGATGGTGACCGCGGGCTGGCCGTCTTCGGCGGTGGAGAAGATGTTGCTCTTCTTGGTCGGGATCGTCGTGTTGCGGTCGATCAGGCGCGTGAACACGCCGCCCAGCGTCTCGATGCCGAGCGAGAGCGGCGTCACGTCGAGCAGCAGAACGTCCTTGACCTCGCCCTGCAGCACGCCGGCCTGGATCGCGGCGCCGACCGCCACCACTTCGTCCGGGTTGACGCCGGTGTGCGGCTCGCGTCCGAAGAATTGCTTGACCGCCTCGACCACTTTCGGCATGCGCGTCATGCCGCCGACCAGGATCACTTCCGCGATGTCGGAGGCTTTGATTCCGGCATCCTTGAGCGCCAGGCGGCACGGTTCGATCGTTTTCTGGATGAGATCGTCGACCAGCGATTCGAGCTTGGCGCGCGTCAGCTTCATCGCCAAATGCTTCGGTCCGCTCTGGTCCGCGGTGATGTAGGGCAGGTTGATTTCGGTCTGCGCCGTGCTGGAGAGCTCGATCTTCGCCTTTTCGGCGGCTTCCTTGAGCCGCTGGCGCGCGAGCTTGTCCTTGCGCAGGTCGATGCCCTGCTCCTTTTTGAATTCGTCGGCGAAATAATCGATGATGCGCGCGTCGAAGTCCTCGCCGCCGAGGAAGGTGTCGCCGTTGGTCGATTTGACCTCGAACACGCCGTCGCTGATCTCGAGAACGGAAATGTCGAAGGTGCCGCCGCCGAGATCGTAGACCGCGACCGTGCCGCTGTTCTTCTTGTCGATGCCGTAGGCGAGCGCCGCCGCGGTCGGCTCGTTGATGATGCGCAGCACGTCGAGGCCCGAAATCTTGCCCGCATCCTTGGTCGCCTGGCGCTGGCTGTCGTTGAAATAGGCCGGGACCGTGATCACCGCCTGGCTAACGGTCTCGCCGAGATAGGCTTCGGCCGTCTCTTTCATCTTTTGCAAGATATAAGCGCTGACCTGCGAAGGCGCGAAATTCTTGCCGCGCGCCTCGACCCAGGCGTCGCCGTTTTCGCCCTTGATGATCTTGAACGGGGAATGCTGGATCGCTTTCTTCACCTCGGCGTCTTCGAAGCGGCGGCCGATCAGGCGTTTGACCGCATGGAACGTGCCGTCCGGATTGGTGACGGCCTGTCGCTTGGCGGACTGGCCGACGATGCGTTCGCCGTCTTCGAGGAAAGCGACGATGGAGGGCGTCGTGTTCATGCCCTCGCTGTTGAAGATCACTTTCGGCTTGCCGTCTTCCATGACGGCGACGCAGGAATTGGTCGTGCCGAGGTCGATGCCGATGACTTTGGACATGTGCTTTACGTTCCCTAGGTTTAAGCGAGCGCGCAAGGTCCAGCCCGCCCAATGCGGCACCGGGTTTCGGCGCTCCTTGGCGCGGCCGCGAGGCCTCGCCGGTTTTCACTAATTCAACAAGGGGTTAGCCTAAATCGGCCGGCCCCCCGCGAACCCCGCATGGGATATGGGGGAAAGCGCGCCGCGGTACAAGAGGCGAGGGGTCGTTTTCTTGAGCCACGGGAAGCGCCGATTGATGTCGAACATCTCCCTGTCTCGCTACCGATCGGGCATCAGGATGGCGGCGGCGCGAATCTCGCGCTCGAAGGTATCGAGCGAGCGGCGCTGCCCAGCTTCTTCGGCGCGATCGATAACGGTTGCGAGCTGAAAGTTCGAGACGATAGCCGCGTCGCCGCGCAGCGAGAAGCGCATCCACTGCACCAGGCGAATTTCGCCGTCGTCGCACCGCTCGCCGCTGAGCAAGAGATCGCCCGAAGACAGGGTCGCGCGGCGCGTGCCGGTCCAGCCCCGCGCGGCGAGAAAGCGGGGATCGGCGAGCGCGGCGGCGGCTTGGCGGAGGCGCTGGCCGCGGCTCCGGGGATCGCCGCCGAAGCGCCGCGGCAGGGAATAGAGCCAGAAAATTTCGCGGCCGTCCGGCTCGCAGACGGCGTAGCGATTGCGGCGTTCGACAAGGCCCGCGGCCTCGATCGTCCAGCGCCGCGGGCACGCGAAGCTGGATCGTGTTGTCGAAGCAATGGCGCTCCGTGTCGTCTTTTCGGGCCGGCTTCGATCTTGCGCGGCACAGCCGCAGCCCGCTCCCGATACCAAGGGCGGCCCAACGGCGCTTGCCGAAAGCGCCGCGCGCCGTTTCCACGGATCCGTGTTCCTGATCCAACATGGGCGTTCTCCTCTGCAAAGTCGCGGCCATCACGGCCCGCAGCGCTTGGTGTCACGGGCGGAACGCCGCGGATGTGATCTTCTTCACCCGAACCGACGCATTTTTTCGCTCATGATCGCTGGCGCTTCATCGGGCACCGGGCACGCGCGACGCGATCGCGGCGGCGCGGATTTCGCGCTCGAAAAATTCAAGCGACTGCCGCTGCTCAGGCGCGTCGAGAAATTTCACGCCGGTGCAGAGCTGGAAGACGGACGTAATCATCTCCGCCCCGCGCAACGAGAGCCGCATCCACATCACGGTGCGAACGTCGCCGGCCTCGTCGAAATCGCGCTTTTCGGTGCGCATCAGCAAATCGCCGGAAGACGAGGTTTCGTAAATCGGGTCGGTCCAGCCGCGCCCGGCCAGGAATTCCGGGCCGGCAACTGCCTCCGCGATGCGGCGAAATTCCCGCGCGCGAGCGGCGTCGGATGCTCCGTGGATCGGTTGTAGTGTGGAATGGATCCACAGCGTCTCGCGTTCGTCCGGTTCGTCGGCTGAAAAGCGGATGCGCCCCAGCACGCGATTCTTCGCTTCGACTTTCAGCGCCGGGGCACGCGCAGCTGAATCGTATCCTCGAAATTGTGGCATTCGAGCGCGTCGGCTCCCGGCGCTTCGGTCGTGGGCCGACGATCGTTGGGTTCCGACATGGCGTTCCTCCGTTGTCTTGGCGCCGGGCCTTCGGCATCGCGCGCCGCTTACTGCTATGCGGAATCAACTCGTGGCACGATCCGAACGCGGCGGATGTGACTTGGTTCACAGGCTTGCGCCGCAATATGCTCCGGCCATGATCGTCTCGGCCTCCTACCGCACCGATATTCCGGCCTTCTACGGCGACTGGTTCCTCCGCCGGCTGCGGGCGGGCTATGCGCTCGTCGCCAATCCCTATGGCGGCGCCGATTACCGCGTGAGCCTGGCGCGCGACGCGGTCGATGGCTTCGTGTTTTGGACGCGCAATATCGGGCCGTTCCGGCCGGCGCTGGACGAACTCGCCCGCCAAGGCTTTCCGTTCTTCGTGCAATTCACCGTCACCGGTTATCCGCGCGCGCTCGAAGCGGCGACGCTGGATGCCGAGGCGGCGATCGCGCAATTGCGCGCGCTGGCCGAGCGCTTCGGTCCGCGCGCCGCGGTCTGGCGCTACGATCCTATCGTCGTCACGGACATGACGCCGCCGGCGTGGCATCGGGCGAATTTCGCGGCCCTGGCGCGCCAGCTGCGCGGCGCCAGCGACGAAGCCGTCCTGTCCTTCGTCCAGCCTTATCGCAAGACGCGGCGCAACCTCGCCGCGGCGGCGCGCGAGCGCGGCTTCGCCTGGCGCGATCCGCCGCTGGCCGAAAAACAGGCGCTGATCGGCGAGCTGTCCGCGATCGCCGCCGGCAACGGCATGCGCCTCACTCTCTGCACGCAACCCGAGCTTAGCGGCCATGCCGCGCGCTGCATCGACGCGGCGCGCCTCGCCGATCTCGCGCAAACGCCGATTGCGGGGCGGGCCAAGGGCAACCGTCCCGGCTGCCTGTGCGCCATGTCGCGCGATATCGGCGCCTATGACAGCTGCGCCCAAGGCTGCGCCTATTGCTACGCGGTGGCGGATCGCGAACGCGCGCAAGCGGCGCTCAAAGCGCACAACTCCGCCGGCGATTGCCTATCGTCGCGCTAGGCGGCGCGGCGCCGTTCGATCGCGTCCCAGATATCGCGCTCGATCGCCGTGCCCGAGAGCCGGTTGATCTCCTGGATGCCGGTCGGCGAGGTGACGTTGATTTCGGTGAGATAGTCGCCGATCACGTCGATGCCGACGAAGATCAAGCCGCGCTCGCGCAGCGCCGGGCCGATCGCCTCGCAAATCTTGCGTTCGCGCGGCGTCAGCTCGGCTTTGCGCGCGCTGCCGCCGGCGTGGAAATTGGCGCGCGCCTCGCCGGCCAGCGGCATGCGCGAAACGGCGCCGGCGGCGCGGCCGTCCACCAGGATGATGCGCTTGTCGCCCTGGCGAATCTCGGGCAGGTAGCGCTGCACGATGACCGGTTCGCGGAACATCTGGGTGAACACTTCGAGCAGCGAGCCGAGGTTTTCGTCGTCCGGCTTCAGGTGAAACACGCCCGAGCCGCCATTGCCGAACAGCGGCTTGACGACGATGTCCTTGTGTTCGCGGCGGAATGCGAGAATTTCGTCCTTGTCCGTGGTGATCAAGGTCGGCGGCATCAGATCCTCGAAATGCGTGACGAACAGCTTTTCCGGCGCATTGCGCACTTCGAGCGGATTGTTGACCACGAGCGTTTTGGGATGGATGCGCTCCAGCAGATGCGTCGTCGTGATATAGGCCATGTCGAAAGGCGGATCCTGGCGCAGCAGCACCACATCCATCGTGGCGAGATCGAGCGTCTCGACGGCGCCGAGCGTCGCGTGATCGCCTTTCTTGCGCCGGATGTCCTCGACGCGCTGCGCCTTCGCCAGCGGCCGGCCGCCATGCAGCGAAAGCGTTTTCGGCGTGTAGTACCAAAGCCGATGGCCGCGCCGCTGCGCCTCCGTCATCAACATGAATGTGCTGTCCGCATCGATATTGATCGCGTGTATCGGATCCATTTGCACCGCAACGGCGAGCGACATCGGCACCTCAGGGCGGTTAAGCGGATTTTGACTATAGGTCGCGCTTTTCCGCGGTCAAACCATTTGGAAAGCATAGGCGGTAATCGGCGCGAAAGCCGAATGCGCATAGCGTGACATGGTCAACAAGCGAAGACGATGAACCAGAGCAAGGGGAGAACAATGACCGATACGTCTCGAACGCTGGAAGACGCCGCGGCGATCGCGCATGCCAGGGCGCAAGTCGAGCGCTACTTGAACGGTTTCGCGCCGATGCTGGCCAATCCGTATATCGTTGCCGATCGCGCGAGCCTGGGCTGCCGGCGCACCGACATGCGGCAATACCTGGTCGCGGTGTGGCTCGAAGACGGCGCCGATGCCTCGGAACTCGGTATCAAGCGGCTGGCGCAACGCCTGCGCACGCTCGCGCAATTCCAAGCCGGTATCGGCGAGGGTTTTCTCGACCTCGACAGCGGCGAACTTTCGCAGGCCTTGGCGGCGCGCCTGCGCCAAGCCGTCGATCGCGACCGCTTGCGCTTCGCGATGTCGTTGCCAACCAGCGCCGACGCCAAGCCGCAACCCGCGGCCCGCGCCGCCTAAATCCCTCTCAGCCGATCAAGGCGACTTGTCACGCTCGCGCCGCGGCGGCATGGTTCCGCCGCATGCGCGGCTATTTCGGTATCGGCGTCGAGGGCCTTTCGAAGGCCATGAATGCGGGCAGCCTGTTCCGCACCGCGCACGCGTTCGGCGCCAGTTTCGGCTTCACCGTCGGGGCCGTTTACGCCAAGCGCGAAATCGAAAAGTCCGATACGTCCAAGAGTTCCGGCCATATGCCGCTTTACGAATATGCCGGCGTCGCCGAACTCCGGCTGCCGAAAGGCTGCCGCCTCGTCGGCGTCGAGCTGCTCGATGAAGCGGTCGAGTTGCCGAGCTTCCGTCATCCCACGGCGGCGGCCTATGTGCTGGGACCCGAGCGCGGCAGCTTGTCGCCGGCGCTGCAAGCGCTGTGCGACCACATCGTCAAGATTCCGACGCGGTTCTGCATCAATGTCGGCCTTGCCGGCGCGCTCGTCATGTATGACCGCGCGATCAGCATGGGCCGTTTTGCCGAGCGGCCGCTGGCCGCGGGCGGGCCCAGCGCGCCGCTGCCGCCGCCCGTGTTTGGGCCGCCGATCGCGTTGCGCCGCCGCAAGCGGCGCCCGCCGGCCGGCGGGGGCGGAAACGCCTGAGCATGCGTATTGTATTCTTGGATGAACCCAGCTCTTACGGAAAATCATGAAGAAAATCCGTTATTTGGTATGCGCGATCGGCGCCAGCGCGGCCGCCTTCGCCGCCCTCGCCGAGCCCGCCCTGGCGGCCGACAAACTGCTTGGCAAATTCGGCCGCTGGGAAGCCCATCGCTCCTCGGCCAATAACGAAACCTTTTGCTATGCCGCGACGCTGCCCGCCAAGAGCGACGGCAAGGTCGCAAAGCGCGGCGAAGCCGCGCTCATGATCAGCCACTGGCCGAAGCGCAAGTCCTTCGGCCAGGTCCAGGCCAAGGCGGGCTATGCGCTGAAAAAAGACGCCGGCGTCGAACTCACTGTCGGCAAGAAGACGTTCAAGCTCGTCGCCAGCGGCGATTCCGCCTATGGCGAAAACGAAAAAGCCGATGCCGCCATTCTCGCGGCGCTCAAGGGCAGCAAAAACGCAACGGCGGCCAGCCGGCCGGCCGAGGGCAATGCCAAAATCGTCGATACCTACACGATCGACGGCCTTGCCAAGGCGCTGGCCGCGATCGACAAGGAATGCGGGCCCGGCAAGAAATAGCCTGCCGGCCTGTCCTATCAAACCGTCGCGCGGCAGCCCTGCGGCTTGAGCTTGCGCATCGTCGAGGCGGGGTTTTTCGCGAGTTTATCCTTCGGCCTGATCGGGCGGCGCACCAGTTCGCCGGCGCAATTCGGGCAGATGCCGCCAAGCACGGTCTCGGCGCAGGTCCGGCAAAACGTGCATTCGAAGCTGCAGATCATCGCGTCGCGCGTTTCGGGCGGAAGATCGCGATCGCAGCACTCGCAGTTGGGCCGCAGTTCGAGCATGTGAGCACCTATTTCGGCGGCATGCGGGTGCCGGCATCGAGCCGGATGACCGAGCCGTTGAGCATCGGATTTTCGATGATCGACAGGCAAAGATGGGCGAACTCGTCCGCCTTGCCGAAGCGCTTGTTGGGGAACACCTGGGTGGCAAACAACGCGGTGCGCACGTTGTCGGGCAGGGTGTCGAGCAGCGGCGTTTGCACATAGCCGGGCGCGATCGTCATGACGCGCACGCCGTAGCGTCCCAGCTCGCGCGCCGCCGGCAGGGTGAGGCCGACGACGCCGCCCTTGGACGCCGCATAGGCGATCTGGCCGATCTGGCCTTCGAAGGCCGCGACCGATGCGGTGTTGACGATGCAGCCGCGCTCGTCCTCGGCAAGCGGCGGCAGCTTCGACATGTCGGCGGCGCCGACGCGCAGGCAATTGAACGTGCCGAACAAATTGATCGCGATGGTTTTCTGAAACAGGTCGACGCCGCCGGGCGAGCCGTCCTTTTTCACCAGCAGTTCCCCGGCGCCGATGCCGGCGCAGTTGATCAAAATCCGGGCCGGGCCGATCGCCTTGCGCGACGCCTCGAACGCGGCCTCGACGCTCTTCACGTCCGACACGTTGCATTCGATGGCGACACCGCCGATTTCCTTGGCGACGCGCTCGGCGCCGGCCTTATTAAGGTCGAACACCGCGACCTTGGCGCCCTTGGCGGCAAGCAGCTTCGCCGTCGCTTCGCCCAATCCCGAACCGCCGCCGGTGACGACCGCCGAATGACCCTTCACGTCCATGTCTCTCTCCACGCTTGGCTGGGTTTCATCGCTGTTTAGCAGAGCCTTGCCGCAAAATGCGAGAGGGCAAAGGGGATTCTATTCGGCGGGCCCCGGCGTGCCGGCGGGCGGGCTGCCGCGCCGCTCGCGCGCGGCGATGGTCTCGCGCCGGGCGATATAAATGCCCGAGGCGACGATGATGGCCGAGCCGATCCAGGTCCAAAGCGTCGTCACCTCGCCGAAGAACCACCAGCCGAGAAGTGCCGCGAAGACCAGGCGCGCGAAATCGAAGGTGACGATGGCCGAAACCTCCGTCGCGCGCAGCGCGCGCGTCCAGCAAAGATGCGCCGCGGTCGCGACCACGCCGAGCGCGAACAGCAGGCCGAGCTCCGCCGGGGTCGGCCAGCGCCAAACGAACAGCGCCGGGATCAGGGTCAGCGGCGTGTAGATGATGGCCATATAGGCGACGATCGCCGTCGGCCGTTCGGTGCGCGGTCAGGGATTTGACGCAAATCGTCGAGCCGGCATTCATCACCGGTCGAAAACAGGATCATGGCGAGCGGCAGGGCGGCGATCGTCGGCGCATCGGGCCGCACGATGACAATGGCGCCGACGAAGCCGACAAAAACCGCGCTCCAGCGGCGAATGCGAACGATTTCGCCGAGCACCAGCGCCGCCAGAATGGTGACGAAGAAGGGCGTGGTGAAGCTCAGCGCCACCGCCTCGGCCATCGGCATCACCGACACGGCCCAGAACCAACTCAGCATCGAAGCGACGCCCGTGGTCGAGCGCAGCGCGTAAAGCCGGTAACGCTTGGTCGCGAGCCCAAGCAGGCCGACATGCCAAAGCCAGGGCGATATCACGATCAGCGAGCAGAAATTGCGGAAGAACGCGATCTCGAACGGATGGATGCCGCTCTTGGCCGCCAGGCGGATGAGCAGCAGCATCAAGGCGAAACCGACGCAGGCCGCGATCATCCAGGCCAGGCCGACCAGGAAGCCGCCGCGCGCCGCCGGCGCCGGTGTCGATGCGTTCGTGGCGCCGGATGGCGGGGCATTGTCGGGCATGGGCGGCCATTCTATACGCAGCGCCGTGCGCCCAATGCCAACGAGCCGCCGCAGGCGGGCGTTGCGCTGGCCGCCGGTCTCGTCGCATCCTGCGCCGCGCGGGGCCGAGCTAGTCGAAATCGAGGAGAATTGCCGTGGGCGAGCAGCCGCTGTGGACGCCATCCGAGGCCCGCATCGAAGCATCCAATCTCAAGGCCTTCATGCGCGCCGTCGAGCGGCGCTGGGGCGTCAAGGCCGCGACTTACGACGAGCTATGGCGCTGGTCGGTGGCCGAGATCGAAAAATTCTGGCTCTCGGTGTTGGGAGTTTTGCGACGTCAAAGCGGCGGCGCGCGGCGAACGCGTGCTTGTTGACGGCGGCAAGATGCCGGGCGCGCGTTTCTTTCCCGATGCGCGGCTCAATTTCGCCGAGAACCTGCTGCGCCGCAACGACGATGGCGACGCGCTGGTATTCTGGGGCGAAGACAAGGTGCGCCGCCGCATGAGCTGGCGCCAATTGCACGATGCCGTATCGCAATTGCAGCAGGCCTTGCGCGCCGAAGGCGTGCGCCCCGGCGACCGCGTCGCCGCCTACATGCCCAACATGCCCGAGACGATCATAGCAATGCTGGCGGCGGCGAGCCTCGGCGCCGTGTTTTCCTCGTGTTCGCCCGATTTCGGCGTCGCCGGCGTGCTCGATCGCTTCGGCCAAATCGAGCCCAAGGTTCTCGTCACGGTCGACGGTTATTTCTACAACGGCAAGGCGCACTCGCTGGCCGAGAAGTTGATCGACATCCTGCCCAAGCTGCCGAGCGTGAAGCGCGTCATCGTCGTGCCTTACGTCACCGAACGGCCCGATCTCCGCTCGTTGCGCGATGCGCGCATCTGGCAGGATCATCTCCGCACCTTTCCGCCGCGACCCGTCGAGTTCACGCCGATGCCGTTCGCCGCGCCGCTTTACATTCTATTTTCGTCCGGGACGACGGGCGCGCCGAAATGCATCGTGCACGGCACGGGCGGCACCTTGCTGAAACATTTCTCGGAGCAGCGCATTCTCTCCGACATCAAACCCGGCGACCGCGTTTTCTGGTTCACCACCTGCGGCTGGATGATGTGGAACTGGCTGGCCTCGTGCCTCGCCTCCGAGGCGACGCTTTTGCTCTACGACGGCTCGCCCTTCCATCCCACCGGCAATGCGCTGTTCGATCTTGCCGATGCCGAGCGCATGACGTGGTTCGGCACTTCGGCGAAATACATCGACGCCTGCAACAAGGCGGGGCTCGAACCGATCGCGACGCACAAGCTCGCGGCCATGCGCGGCATCGGCTCGACCGGCTCGCCGCTGATGCCCGAGGGCTTTGACTACGTCTATCGCAAGATCAAGCGCGACGTGCATCTCGCCTCGGTGTCGGGCGGCACCGACATCGTCGGCTGCTTCGTCGGCGGCAACGGCCTGGGGCCGGTGTGGCGCGGCGAGATCCAGGCGGCGTGGCTCGGCATGGCGGTGGACGCCTTCGATGACGAGGGCAAGCCCGCGCGCGGCGGCAAGGGCGAGCTGGTTTGCACCAAGCCGTTCCCCTCGATGCCGGTCGGCTTTTGGAACGATCCCGGCGGCCGGAAATATTTCGAAGCCTATTTCGCCAAGTTTCCCAATATCTGGTGCCATGGCGATTGGGTCGAAGTCACGGCGCATGGCGGCTGGATCATCCACGGACGCTCCGATGCCACGCTCAATCCCGGCGGCGTGCGCATCGGCACGGCGGAAATCTACCGCCAGGTGGAGCAGCTCGACGAGGTGATCGAAGCGCTGGTTATCGGCCAGGATTGGCACGGCGACGTGCGCGTCGTCCTCTTCGTACGGCTGCGCGAAGGGAAAACGCTCGATGCCGCCTTGACCGACAAGATCAAAAGGAAAATCCGCGACAACACCACCCCGCGTCACGTGCCGGCGAAGGTGCTTCAGGTCGCCGATATTCCGCGCACCAAGAGCGGCAAGATCGTCGAACTCGCGGTGCGCAACGTGGTCCATGGCCGCGCGATCAAGAACAAGGAAGCGCTGGCCAACCCCGAGGCGCTCGATCTGTTCAAGGAGCGCGCCGAACTTTCGAGCTGAAGCCCCGCAAAGCAAAACGCCCGGGATTTTCATCCCGGGCGTTGCGCTTGAAACGACGGTCCGACGCTATTCGTCGCGGCGGACGCCGAGGAATTGCAGCAGGATCATGAAGATGTTGATGAAGTCGAGATAGAGCGTGAGCGCGCCCATGATGCCTTTCTTGGCCGCGATCTCGCCGTCGTCCGACGCATCGTACTCTTCCTTGATTTTCTGCGTGTCGTAGGCGGTGAGGCCGACGAAGATCAGCAGGCCCAGGATCGAGATCGCGAAGCCGAGCGCGTTCGACTGCAGGAAGATATTGACGATCGACGCCAGGATGATGCCGATCAGGCCCATCAGCAGGAACGATCCGAATTTCGTCAGATCGGCCTTGGTCGTGTAGCCGTAAAGGCTCATCGCGCCGAAAGTCGCGGACGTAATGAAGAAGACTTTGGCGACGCTGCCGCCGGTGTAGACCGCGACCACGGGCGCCAGCGAAGCGCCCATCAGCGCGGCGTAGAACCAGAACAGCGCTTGCGCCGTCGAGGCCTTCATCGCGTGGATGCGGAAGGCCATGAAGAAGACCAGGGCCACGGGCGCGAACAGAACGACCCAGCCGAGGATCGTGAGACTGGGGGCAAGGCCGCGCGGCGTGCTCACGGTTTGGTAGAACAATGCCGCGAGCGCATCGACGTTCATCACGGCAAACGCGACCGCGCCGGTCAGCGCCAAGCCCAAGGTCATCCAATTGTAGACCCGGAGCATGTGATTGCGCAGGCCCTGGTCGACATCGACCCGGGTCGCCGTGCCGCGATTAACAACGCCACCCTGTGAGTTTCTATAATCCATAGCGGTCCCTCGCCTGTTATGTTTTGGCCGTACCCCTATTTTGTATGGGAATGGGCCAAAATCAAGGCGTCGCGGGCGCCAAAAAAACAACGCCCGGAGCGGCGGCCGCTCCGGGCGTTTTTCGGGCAAGGCAAGTCGGTCGGAAGATTAGCGGCGGTCGCCGAAGAGGCGCAGCAGCAAGAGGAAGATATTGACGAAGTCGAGATACAGCTCGAGGGCGCCGTCGATCGCTTTTTTGGTCATCACCTCGCCGTCGTCGGCCGCGCTGTAGTTTTCCTTGATCTTTTGCGTGTCGTAGGCGGTGAGGCCGACGAAAATCAGCACGCCCAAGATCGAAAGCGCGAAGCTCAGGGCGCTGCTCTGCAGGAAAATGTTCACGATCGAGGCGATGATGACGCCGATCAGGCCCATCAGCAGGAAATTGCCCCAGCCCGAAAGATCGCGCTTGGTCGTGTAGCCGTAGAGGCTCATCGCGCCGAAGGTCGCGGCGGTGATGAAAAAGACCTTGGCGACGCTGGCGCCGGTGTAGACGGCGACGACGGGGGCCAGCGAAATGCCCATGATCCCGGCGAACAGCCAATAGAAGCCTTGGACCAGCGCCGCCGAGCCGCGGTTGATCACGCCCCACAAAAGCGCGATGCCAAGTGGCGCAAAAAGCGCGATCCAACCCAGAATGGTGAGCTTGGTACGCAACAAGCCGCGCGAGTTGCGCGCCGTTTCATAAAACAGCGCCGCGAGCGAATCGACGCTCGTGACGGCAAAGGCAACCGCGCCTGTCAGCGCCAAGCCGAGGGCCATCCAATTGTAAACCTGGAGCATGTACGTCCGCAGACCCTGGTCGGTCGCGACCGAGGCCGTTCCGGCGCGCTGCACGGCGCCTGACTGGGCATTTCGGTATTCCATGGGTGAAGGTCCTTCCTTGAGCTTGTTGGCAGGGGGTGGGTTTAACCGGGAATCCTCGGCACGTTCTGTGAACCATGTCACAGGCTGGTAAAACATTGATTTATCGGAAGACTTAACGTGCTATTTCAATCAATTGCGCGATCGTTGCGGCGGGCGGAACTATTGCCACGGCGCCCGTCTGCCGCCATTGTGCGCCGCTTCGCCCCAGCCCCTAGCACCATTGAAAGCCGCCATGTCCGCATCCCTGCTCGACGCCATTCGCCCTGAAATCAAGGCCTTGCCGGAATCGGGCATCGTCGAGCTGGTCAACTATGCCCGCAACAAGCAGGGCCTGATCCAGCTCTGGATCGGCGAGGGCGACCAGCCGACGCCGTCCTTTATCTCCGAGGCGGCGATGAAGGCGCTCAAGGACGGCGAAACCTTCTACACCTACCAACGCGGCATCCCGCGCCTGCGCAAGGCACTCGGCGATTACCTGTCGCGGACCTACAAGACGACGATCGACCCGGAGCGCACCTTCGTCACCATCGGCGGCATGCAGGCGATCACGGAAACCATCCAGTTGCTGGTCAATCCCGGCGACGAGGTGATCGTGCCCTCGCCCTGCTGGCCCAACATCGCCGCCGCGGTCGAGATCATGGCCGGCAAGGTCAAGCCGGTGCCGCTCACCTTCGGCAATCGCGGCTGGACGCTCGATATCGAGCGCGTCATGGAGGCCTGCGGCCCGCGCACCAAGGCCATCTTCGTCAACTCGCCCGGCAATCCCACGGGCTGGACGATGAGCCGCGAAGAACAGCGCGCGATGCTCGAATTCGCCCGCAAACGCGGACTTTGGATCATCGCCGACGAGGTCTATGGACGCCTGGTCTACGAAGGCACCGCGGCGCCGTCGTTCCTGCAGATCGCCGATCCCGACGAGCGCGTCATCGTCGTCAACACCTTCTCGAAGAACTGGGCGATGACCGGCTGGCGCATCGGCTGGATCGTGGCCTCGAAGCAGCTCGGCCAAGTCTACGAGAATCTTGTGCAATACAACACGTCGGGCGTGCCGACGTTCCTGCAATACGGCGCCACCGCCGCGCTCGAACAGGGCGATGAATTTCTTGCCGCGATGGTCGCGCGCGTGCGCAAGTCGCGCGACATGGTGACGGACACCTTCGCCCGCCTGCCGAAAGTGCGCTACGCGCCGCCGGCCGGCGCCTTTTATGCGTTTTTCTCGGTCGACGGCGAACCCGATGCGCGCAAGCTCGCCATCCGCTTGATCGACGAAGCCAATATCGGCCTGGCGCCGGGCACGGCCTTCGGCCCCGGGGCGCCGAATTTTCTCCGCCTGTGCTTCGCCGGTTCGCCCGACCGGCTCGGCGAGGCCTTGCGGCGGCTCGAAGCGGCGCTCAAGTAACACAACGACATGGAAGAGTGGTTCAAAACTCTTCTCACCGAGCACCGGGCTTGGTCGGGGCCGCTGATCTTCGCCCTCGCTTTCGCCGAATCGATGGCGTTTTTGAGCCTCGCCGTGCCGTTCACGACGATGATCGTCGGCGCCGGCGCCTTGATGTTGGCCGGCGTCATCGATCCGTGGGTCATCGTGCCGTGGGGCGTCGCGGGCGCCTCGGTCGGCGACGCCGTTTCCTATTGGATCGGGCGCTATTTCACCGACAAGATTCCGAAGGTTTGGCCGTTCAAGACCAATCCGGGCATGCTCGAGCGCGGCCACCGCTTTTTCGAGAAGTGGGGAACGCTGAGCGTTTTCATCGGCCGCTTTTTCGGCCCGCTGCGCGCCGTGGTTCCGGTCGTGGCCGGCATGATGGCGATGACGCAGCTCAGATTTCAGGTGGCCAATGTCATTTCGGCGATGCTGTGGCTGCCGATGCTGCTCTATTTCGGCGCCGGCGTCGGCCTGATCTTCGAATATGTATTCGGCAAGAGCGAGTATCTTTTCATCTATGTTTTCCTGTTCTTCCTGCTGCTGCCGCTGGCGGGCGGGCTTGCTGTGTGGCTGCGCGCGCGCATCGCCCGGCGTAAGTAGCGCGCCGCATCTCGGTTAACGCCAAGCCGCCGAAGCCTAACCATATCCGTTAGCCCTGCCTTATGCGGGCAACGCCATTCTCTCTCGCACGCGAGCGACACTGATCGAGGCGCCCGGGGAGAGATCGGCATGCTGCGAATCCTTCTCGCTTCCGCAATAGCCTTGGTTTCCGCGTCGGCACAGGCCGACGACCGCCGCAAGCACTCGAAGAAATTTTCGCGCAAGGTCGAGACGCGCTACACCGGCGACTATGCCGACATCGGCTATTATCGCTGGGGCGCCGCCTATCGGCCGACGACCGTCATCGCGATGGACGAACGCGCGATCATCCAGCGGCATTATGCGATCTATTTTTCCAAGGGCCGCTGTCCGCCCGGCCTGGCGCGGCACGAAGGCGCCTGCACGCCGCCGATGCAGGCCAAGCGCTTTGTCATCGGCCAAGCGCTGACCGGCGCCGTCGCCAATGCGCCCTTGCCGCCGGAACTGGGTGCGCGGCTCGTGGCGCCGCCGGGCCATGCTTATTTCTATCTCGACGGGCATGTGTTGCTTGTGGCGCAGCCGGCGCGCCTCGTCGTCGATGCCGTCGCGGTCGGCGCCACGCCGCGCTAAGCGCGGCCGACGATAAGCCGAATGGTGCCGCAGGAGGGATTTGAACCCCCGGCCCGCGCATTACGAATGCGCTGCTCTACCCCTGAGCTACTGCGGCACGGCTTGGCGGGCGACAAACTATTCGCGGATCATTAATGAATTCCGCCGCGCGGCTTGTAGCCGCCCGGCACCGGCCCGTCAATCGAGCGCTGGGCCGCCGGTTCGGTCACGTCGCGGGCGGCGACGCCGGCGCCGGCAAACTTGCCGGCGGCCGCGCGGATGGCGGAGCCGAGCCGGTGCCGGCCGGCGCCGATCTCTCCGCCGCGATCGCGGCGCCGGTGGGATTGGCCGCGAGCGTGCGGACGCGCGGCGGGCGGCCCCAATTCAGCGTATCGAAATCGCCGCAATGGCCGCACAGGGCCGACCATTCCGCTGCCTGGGCGCCGCAATTGCGGCACAGCCACGCGGTCTCCGGCTCGGCGGTCGCGGCCTTGGCGAGCCAGTCGCGCGCCGCCGCCGCGTCGCCGCGCTCGCTCTGCTCGAGTTCGGCATGGAGCCGGCAATAGCCCGCGTCGGGTGCCGCGCCGCGGCCGGCTTCCAAGTGCCGCCGCGCTTCGCCCCATAGCTTGGCGTCGAGCGCGGCGCGCGCCAGGGCGCGATGGGTCTCGGGGTCGGCCGGTTTGAGTTCCTCGAGCCGCGCCAGCGCGCGATAGCGTTTGACCGGCTCGACCTCGGCGTTGACCAGCGCATGGAGCCGCGCCAGATCCGGATGCGGCGCGCGCTGCCAGGCGGCTTCGATCGTCTTGCGCGCGCGGCGCGGCTCGTTATCGACGTAGTGCAACGCCGCGAGCTGCAGGCTGGCCGGCAGCAGCGTTTCGTCGAGTTCGAGCGCGCGGCGGGCGCGTTCGATGGCGAGCGGGCGTTCGCCGTTGCGCTCGGCCATGAGCGAAAGCTGCACCAGCAGAACGGCGTCGCTGCGCCGGCCGCTGCCTTGGGCGATGGCCTTGGCCGCGATTGCCTGGCGCAAGGTTTGCTCGGCGGCTTCCCAGCGCCGAGCCGCGATCTGCAGGTGGAACAAGCGGGTCAGCACCCAGGGCGCCTTGGGCGCCAATTGGCGCGCGCGTTCGGCCAGCTCCAGCGCCTTGGCGCGGTCGCCCTCTTGCTCGGCGAGCGCCAGCAAACCGCGCAGTCCCAGCACTTCGGTTTCCTCGGTTTCGATCATGGCGTCGTAGAACTTGCGCGCCAGGTCGGCGCGGCCTTCAAGCTGCGCCGCTTGCGCGCCGATCAGCAGCGCGCCCGGCGGCCGCCCCAGCAGTTCGCTCGCGCGCTTGGCGTGGCGGCGTGCCTCGGCGGAATCGCCGGCGGCGATCGCGACCATGCCTTGCGTGAGAGCATGGAAACCGGCCTCGCGCTTGCGCAACTCGGCCAGCTCGCGCCAGCGGCGCGGCAGGCCGCCGATGCCGCGCCAGAGCTGAAACAGCGCGGCTCCGGCGGCGAACACGGCGATCGTCGCCACGAACAAGAGTCCGGCGCTGGTGTCGATCCGCCAGCCATGCCATTCGAGCGAAACTTCGCCGGGCGAAATCGCGATCTGCCACGCGGCGATGCTGAGCGCCGCCAGCGCGAGAAAGACGACGATCGCCCGGACGAAAACGCGCATCGCGCCTACCGGGCCGGAGCGCCTTGCAGCAATGCCACCGCCAGGCGGTCGAGCGCGCCCAAGGCCGCATCGGCGGCAAGCCACGCCTTGGCGTCGTCGAGCCAGGCCTCGGCCGGCTTGCGCGCGGCCGGCGGCAACGCCTCGATCGCCGCCGCCGCCGCCGCCGCATCGCCGCGCGCCAGCGCCGCTTCGGCGCGCGACACCAGCGCGCGCGGCGTCGTACCAGCGGTTTCGCCGGTCTTGCGCACGGTCACCAGCGTCTTGAGCCGCGCCCAAACCCGATCCGCCCAATCGGAGTCCTCGGCAATCTCGCCTTGCGCGGATGCGCGCAAAATCGCCACGGACAGTTTGTCGAAGTCCCGGCGCAGAACGGCCGGGCCGGGAATGCCGCGATCGGCGCGCGCCGCCAGCGCTTGCAAAGGCGCCGCGAATTCGGTTCGCCCCTGCGCCAAGGCCGCTACGGCGTTGAAGGCCGGGCGGTAGGCTCCGCCGTCGCCGACCGCGCGGCGGAGCTGGCCGATCGCGACGACGAGCGCGCCGGCATCGCCGGCGCCGCGCCGCGCGGGCTCCGCCGCGGCGCCGCGAACGCGGCCATCGAGCGCGGTGAGATCGTCGCGCAACGCGCGCAGGTCGCGGCCGAGGCGCTCGGATACGGCGCGCGCCTCGGCGGCAACGCGTTCGAGCGCCGCCGCCGCGTCCGCCGCCTGCTTGTCGAGCGCGGACTTGATTTGCCCGGCGTCGGCCGGCGGGCGGGCCTCGGCGAGCGGCGTCAACCTCGCTTCGATCGCGTTCAGCCGTTCGCCCCATTGCCGCGCCTGCTCGGCCAAGCGCTGCATCGCCGCGATATCGGGCAATTCCTTGGGCAGCTCGTTCACGCGCTGGCCGAGCTGCCGGACCAGGTCGCGCAGCTGGCGGATTTCCTCGCCCCCCGCCGGCGCCTGGCTGGTGAGGGATTTCATGTCGGCATCGAGCTTTTCGAGCCGGGCGGCGATGGCCGCCGTCGTCGCCGCGACATTGGAGAGCCGGTCGCGATGCTCGCCGATCGAGCGTTCGGCCGCTTCGATCCGCTGCATGCGCGATTGTACGGCGGCGGCGTCGGTTTGTTGGCGCCGCACCAAATCCTCAAGCTGCCGCGTCAGCGTCACGACGCGGCCTTGCATGGCTTCGAGCGCCTTGCGATCGGCATCGCTCGTGCCGCCGCCGGTGCCGAAGGCCCACAGCGCCGCCATGCCGAGCAGAAAGGCCGCGGCGCAACCGCCGGCGAAGGCGATGATCGGGCGCCCCGGCGCGGCACTGGGTCGGCTGTCGACCGTTGCCTCGATAAGGGGGGGCGGCGGCGGCGCGGTCTCGGCGGCTTTCACGCCGGCGCGCGGCGGCTCCGCCACTTTTTCCGCCGTCACGGTTTCCGGCCGCGGCGCCGCTTCGCCGTCGGGCATGGCGGCAAGCGGCAAATTGCCGAGATCGATGCCCGCCTTGGCCGCCGCTTCGCGCAATTCGGCCATGCGCGCCAAGGGAATGGCGCCGCGTTCTTTCCAGCCCTGCACCGTCGTCACCGGCAGGCCCATCGTCTTGGCCATCGGCCGGATGCCGCCGAAGGCGCCGATGATGCGTTCGGCGTCGTTCGGGGCCGAGCTCGCGGCGCTGGGATTCGCCGTTTCGTTGCGCGGGACTTCGTCGGTCATCGGTCTGCTTCCTGCCGGTTGGGCCGGCGCCGTCATGCTGGCGCGAATCGTATCGAGGAGCGAGTTGGAATTCGGTCGCGGCGCGCTGTGGATGGCGCGCCACGGCAAGCGCGATTTGGCCGCCTCCAGCGGTTCGGCGATGGCCGGGCTGAGGCAATAGGCGTTCAAACACGCCAAGGCGCCGCCGAGGCCCGCCGCATCGACAAGGGCGATGAATGTCCGGGCGGTTCGCGGCGAGAACAAGGCGACGCCATCAAATGATGGCGCGCCATTATTTGATGGCGCGCCGCGCAGCGCCGCCAGCGCCGCATCGGGCAAGCGGTCGGCGGCTATGGCGCGATAGAGAACGGCGCGTTCGATGGCAAAACCGTGCGGCGTCAAATCGTCAATCAGTTCGTTGCCATGATCGGCGCCGGTCGCATGCAACAAGGGGCCCTTGGCGGGATCGAGCGAACTTCGGACCAGAGCGGCAAGATCGCGCCAATCGCCATCCGCGCTGGCAATGCGGCGATAGCCGGCGGCGCGCGCCGCGGCCGCCGTGGCATTGCCCACGGTCAGCACCGCGATGTCGCGTTCGGCGCCGCGCTCGGCGAGCGCGCGCGCGCCGTTGGCGCTGGTCAACAGCACGGCCTGGAACCGCGCCAGCTCCGGCGGCGCGGCTTCGATGGGCACGATCGTCAGCAGCGGCGCCACAATCGGCTCGATGCCGATCGCGGCGAGCGCTTCGGCGAATTGGTGCGCCTCGGGTTCCGGCCGGGTAACGAGAATGCGCATGGTCAGGCCGCCGCGCCGATCATTCCAACCGGCGCCCGGGCACGCAATTCGGCGGCGGCGTCGCGGCCCAAGGCGGCGGCATCGGATGCGGCACCGCTGCGCTCGGTGCGCAGAACGAGGCGGCCGTCCGCGCTCGCGAGCAACGCCCGAAGGCGGATTCTGTCCATGCCGGATTTCCGCCAGCGCGCCGATCGGCGTGTGGCACGAACCGTCGAGGCCGGCCAACAAGGCGCGCTCGGCGGCTTGCGCCATCATGCCGGCTTCATCGCCGATGCGGGTGAGCAGGGCGCGCATCGCGCCGTCGCTCTCGCGGCATTCGAGGGCAACGAGGCCCTGGCACGCGGCGGGCAGCATCACATCGGGATCGAGCGGCGTCGCCTCGGGGACCATGAGGCCGAGGCGTTGCAGACCGGCGACGGCTAGAATCGTCGCATCGGCGGCGCCGGCCCTGAGCTTGGCGAGCCGCGTTTCGACATTGCCGCGCAAGGACGCGATCGCCAGATCGGGCCGCAAGGCGAGCAACTGCGCCGCGCGCCGGATCGAGCCTGTTGCGATCCTGGCACCCTTCGGCAAATCGGCGATTGTCTTGGCGCCCGGCGCGATCAGCGCGTCGCGCGGATCGGCGCGCGGCAAAACGGCGGCGACCGTCAGTCCGGGCGGCAAATGCGTTTCCATGTCCTTCAGCGAGTGCACGGCAAGGTCGATCGCGCCGGCCAGCAATGCGGCTTCGATTTCCTTGGCGAACAGGCCCTTGCCGCCGATGTCGGCGAGCGGCCGGTCTTGCACCTGGTCGCCCGTGGTCTTGATGACGACGATCTCGGTTTCCGGGCCGCCGGGCCGCGCCGCGGCCAGGGCCGCGACGGCCAGACGGGCTTGCACAAGGGCCAAGGGACTGCCGCGTGTCCCGAGGCGCAAAGGTCGATCGAGGCCGGCTGTCGTCATGCGATTGATCTAGCGTGCCGGGGCGGCAAAGCAAAGCGGCAAGGCGTGCGCAGCGCGGCCAAGTGGCGTAAGATGCAAAAATTATCGCGTGTTGGATAAAATTCGATGACGATGGAAAACGACAAAACGCAAAACCGGGCGGCGCTATGATCGTCCTCGGCATCGAGACGAGTTGCGATGAAACCGCGGCGGCGCTGGTCGCCGGCGACAAGCGCGTCGTCGCCGAGCGGCTGCTGTCGCAGCTATCCGAGCACAAGCCCTATGGCGGCGTGGTGCCGGAGATCGCCGCGCGCGCCCATCTCAAGCATATCGACCGGCTCGTCGCCGAGGTCATGGCCGAGGCGAAGCTTGAGTTTCGCCAGCTCGCCGCCGTCGCCGCCACGGGCGGGCCGGGCCTGATCGGCGGCGTCATGGTCGGCGTGATGACGGGCAAGGCAATCGCCGCGGTGCATGGTTTGCCCTTTGTCGCCGTCAATCATCTCGAGGGCCACGCGCTGACGCCGCGCCTCGTCGGCGAGATCGCGTTTCCTTATCTTCTGCTGCTCGTTTCGGGCGGCCACTGCCAATTGCTGGTGGCCGAAGGCGTCGGGCGCTATGCGCGGCTCGGCGGCACGGTGGACGATGCGGTGGGCGAGGCCTTCGACAAGGTGGCGAAAATGCTCGGTCTCGGTTTTCCGGGCGGGCCGGCGGTGGAAAAAGCGGCGCTCGGTGGCACGCCGGGCCGTTTCGCCCTGCCGCGGCCGATGCGCGGGCGCGACAATTGCGATTTCTCTTTCGCCGGGCTCAAGACGGCGGTGCGCCACGCGGCGGCGCAATTGCCCGAGGGCGATGTGGCGCCGCGCGATGCCGCCGATCTATGCCGCGATTTTCAGGATGCTGTCGCCGATATCGTCGAGGATCGCTGCGGCCGCGCGATCGAGCGCTTCCGCCGCGCGTGGCCCAAGGGCCGCGCCCTCGTCGTCGCCGGCGGCGTCGCCGCCAACCAGCGGTTGCGCGCGGTGCTGGCCGGGCTGGCGGCGGCGCGCGGTCTCGATTTCGTGGCGCCGCCGCTGCGCTATTGCACCGACAATGCGGCGATGATCGCCTGGGCCGGTATCGAGCGGCTTCGTCTCGGCTTGGTCGACCGGCTCGATTTCGCGCCGCGCCCGCGCTGGCCGCTCGCCGATCTCGCGGCCGTGGCCGTATGAAGTCGCCGCAGCGCATCGCCGTGGTCGGCGCCGGCGCCTGGGGCACGGCGCTAGCGCTGACGCTGAAACGCGCCGGCCGCGACGTGATTCTGTGGGCGCGCGAAGCCGACGTGGTCGATGCGATCCTGAAGCGGCATGTCAACGAGTTGTTCCTGCCCGGCATCGCGCTCGATCCGCCCTTCGCCGTCACCCACGAATTCCGCGCCGCGCTCGAAGAGGTCGATGCCGCGTTTCTCGCCGTGCCGGCGCAGCACATCCGCGCGATCGCCGGGCAGGTCCTGCGCTATGCGCCGCCCAAGGCGCCGCTCGTGCTGTGCGCCAAGGGCATCGAGCTGGGCAGCGGCGCCCTGCTGTCGGAAATCGTCGCCGAAATTCTGCCGCAGCACGCCCTGGCCGTTCTGACCGGCCCGACCTTCGCCGACGAAGTGGCGCGCGGGTTGCCGACCGCGGTCACCGTCGCGGCGCGCGATTTGCGGCTCACGGAGACCATCGCGGCGGCGGTGCGCGGCCGCGTTCTCCGGCCCTATGCCTCGGACGATCCCGTCGGCGCCGAGCTGGGCGGCGCCATCAAGAACGTGATCGCCATTGCCTGCGGCATCGTGATCGGCCGCGGCCTCGGCGAAAACGCCCGCGCCGCGCTGCTGGCGCGCGGCTTGGCGGAAATGACGCGGCTCGGCGTCGCCAAGGGCGGGCGGGCGGAAAGCTTCATGGGCCTGTCGGGCCTCGGCGATCTGTCGCTCACCTGCAATTCCGCGCGCTCGCGCAATACGTCGCTCGGCATCGCCCTCGGCCAAGGCCGCGCCCTGGCCGATATCCTGGCCGAGCGCCGCTCGGTCGCCGAAGGCGTCACCACCGCGCCCGCGATCCTGGCGCTCGCCGCCAAGCTCGGCGTCGAAATGCCGATCTCGGCCGCCATCGAGGCCATCCTGCAGCGCGGCGCCGGTATCGACGAGACGATCGCGGCGCTGCTGAGCCGGCCGTTGAAGGCGGAGTGAGCGGCGCGTTTTTCCCATAACAATTGAAACATTGACGCGCGCCAATATCGAAGACCGCCAAACCCCAAAACTTGGCGGCCTTCGTGCGAAATCGACACAGGCGCGGAAAATAAGATCGATATTTCAAATACTTAAGAAGCGGCGTCGAAGACCGCCAAGCGAGCAGGGCCAAGTTGGCGACTTGGCGGTCTTCGCGCGGAACCGAAGGCGACAGCCTATGCCGTGGGGCAGGCGGCGGCCGGCGCACCGTGGATCGACAGATCGCGGATCGTCGGCGCGGTGCCGCACAGCGCGCAGGTCGGGTCGCGCTTGGCCTTGAGCTTGCGGAAGGACGGGGCCAGCGCGTCGTAAAGCAGCAGATGGCCCGATAGCGAATCGCCGAGGCCGAGCAGTTCTTTCAGCACCTCGGCGGCCTGCAGCGTGCCGATGACGCCGGCGACGGCGCCGAAAATGCCGGCCTGGTCGCAGCGTGGCACCATCCCGTCGGGCGGCGGCGCCGGGAACAGGCAGCGATAGCAGGGATGGGCGTCGCCCGGCAGATAGGGCTTGTAGGTGCCGAGCTGGCCCTCGAAGCGCAGCAAGGCGCCGGCGACGAGCGGCTTCTTCGCCAGATAGCAGGCGTCGTTGACGAGATAGCGCGTCGGAAAATTGTCGCTGCCGTCGGCGACGAGGTCGTAGCCGGCGATCAAGTCGAACGCATTGGCGGCGCTGAAGCGCTCGCGATGGGCGATGACGCGGATCTCGGGATTGAGCGCCGCGATCGCGGCCGCGGCGCTCTCGACCTTGGGCGTGCCGATGCCGGGCGTGGTGTGAATGACCTGGCGCTGCAGGTTGGTGAGATCGACAATGTCGTGGTCGATGACGCCGAGCGTGCCGATGCCCGCCGCCGCGAGATAGAGCAGCAGCGGCGCGCCCAGGCCGCCGGCGCCGATCACCAGCACTCTCGCGGCGAGCAGCTTCGCCTGCCCCTCCTCGCCGACTTCGTCGAGGATGACGTGGCGCGCATAGCGCATGAGCTGCGCGTCGCTGATCGGCGGCAGCGGCGCGGTCATCCGGTGACGCCGGTCGAGCCGAAGCCGCCGGCGCCGCGCGTGCTCTCGGGCAAAGTCCCGACTTCGCGCCAGGCGCCGCGCGTCACCGGCGCGATCACCATCTGGGCGATGCGCATGCCGCGCGTCACGGTGAAGGGCTCGGCGCCGTGATTGATCAGCAGCACCTGGATTTCGCCGCGATAATCCGCATCGATCGTGCCCGGCGAATTCAGCGCGGCGATGCCGTGCTTGAGCGCCAGGCCCGAGCGCGGCCGGACTTGCGCTTCGTAATTCGCCGGCAAGGCGATGGCGATGCCGGTCGGCACCAGCGCGCGCGCGCCCGGCATCAGGATCAAATCGGCATTGAGCGCGGCGCGCAAATCCATGCCGGCGGCTTGCGCCGTTGCGTAATCCGGCAGCGGCAGGTCGCGGCCATGGGGCAGGCGTTGGATCGCGATCTCGACCGGCGCGCTCATGCCTTGGGGCGCGCGGCTTTGCCGACTGTTTCGGCCACGCGCTCGGCGAGACGGCGCGCGACCTCGCTCTTGTCCATCGTCGGCCAGCGTTCGGCGCCGCGCTCGGTGATGAAATGAATCGTGTTCGCGGCGCCGCCGAACGTGCCGGTGGCGGGGGCAACGTCGTTGGCGAGAATCCAGTCGCAGCCTTTCTTCTTGCGCTTGGCGGTGGCGTTGGCCACGACGTTCTCGGTTTCGGCGGCGAAGCCGATGAGCAGGCGTGGCCGGCGATTGCCCGCCTTGGCCAGGGTCGCGAGAATGTCCGGGTTCTCGACCAGTTTGAGCGACGGCGCGCCGCCGCCGTTCTTCTTGAGCTTCTGCCCGGCGGCGTCGGCCACGCGCCAATCGGCGACGGCGGCGGCGCAGACCGCGACATCGGCGGGCAGCGCGCTTTCGCACGCCGCCAGCATCTCGCGCGCCAACTCGATGCGGATAACGGAAACGCCGGCCGGATCGGCGAGCGACGTCGGCCCCGAAACCAGCGTCGTCTCGGCGCCGAGCGCGGCCAGCGCCGCGGCGATGGCGTAGCTTTGCTTGCCCGAGGAGCGATTGCCGATGAAGCGCACCGGGTCGATCGCTTCTTGCGTCGGACCGCCGGTGACCAGCGCGCGAATCCCGGCCAGGCGGCGATCGGCCGTCAGCGCGGCTTCGATCGCGCCCACGATCGCCTCGGGCTCGGCCATGCGGCCGATGCCGGCTTCGTCCTCGGCGAAGGCGCCTTCCTCGGGCCCGACGCGGCGCACGCCGCGCGCTTCAAGAAGGCGGATATTCTCAACGGTCGCCGGATTGAGCCACATGCGCTGGTTCATCGCCGGCGCCACCAGGATGGGCGCGGCCGAGGCCAGCAACACCGTCGTCGCCAGATCGTCGGCGGTGCCCTGCGCCATCTTGGCGAGAATGTCGGCCGTGGCCGGCGCGACGACGACGAGGTCGGCGTCCTGCGATAGCCGCAAATGGCTCATCTCGCTTTCCTCGGCGAGCGAAAAAATATCGCAATGGACCTTGTTGCGGCTGAGCGCGGCCACGGAGAGCGGGGTGACGAACTGCGCCCCGCCCTTGGTGAGCACGCAGCGCACGGTGGCGCCGCGCTCGCGCAGGCGGCGGATCAGGATCAGACATTTGAACGCCGCGATCCCGCCGGCGATCACGAGAAGTATGCGCTTGCCCTTGAGCATTCCGGCTCCCGCGGCCCGCTTGGCCGGGCGCAATCTTACACCAAGATAAGCCTAATTCGCGCCGGCAAAAGTCCGGTTAACGCGCCGCCGTTCAAGGCTTCTTCTTGGCACCGAATTGTTCCCACATGGCCTTTTGGAACTGCTCGAAGGCCTGGCCGCCGCCCTGGAACCATTGCTTGAACAGCGCCTCGGGCTCGATGCCGGCGGCGGCCTTCAGCATGCGCTCCTTGAGTGCTTTCAGCATTTCGACCTGGAGCGGCTGCACGTCGGGGAGGCCGAGGAAGGCGCGCGCTTCGTCGGGCGAGCAGTCGATGTCGATTTTGATCTTCATGGCGGGCTCCCGTGTTTCAAGACCGCGCCAATATTAGCACCGCCACCGCCAAGACCGCGATGGCCGACCACAGCGGCCACAGCGCGGTTCCGCGAACCGCGCGCCGCGCGCGCTCGGGTTCGCTCAAGCGCGCAATGGCGCCTTCGAGGCCGCGCAACAGCCGCGGCACGCTCTGCACGGTGTCGACGGCGTCGCTCACGGCCTGGCGCAGCCGCGCCTCGGGGCCGCGATTGCGCCGCATCCAATCCTCGATCAGCGGCCGCGTCATGGTCCACATATTCACGTTGGGGTTGAGACGGCGGCCGACGCCTTCGGTGACGAGCATGGTTTTTTGCAGCAGCAAGAGCTGCGGCTGGGTTTCCATTTCGAAGGTTTCGGTGACCTGGAACAGCAAGCCGAGCAGCCGGGCGACCGAGATCTCGTGCATCGGCCGGTCCATGATCGGCTCGGCGATGGCGCGCAGCGCCTGTGTAAAGGCGGCCTGGGATTTGTGCGCCGGCACGAAGCCGGCGCGAAAATGCACCTTGGCCACGGCTTCGTAATCGCGCGACAGAAAACCCATCAGCATGTCGGCGAGATAGTAGCGGTGCGCGCGGTCGAGCCGGCCGGTGATGCCGAAATCGAGCGCGCAAATCCGTCCGTCGGCCTCGATGAAGCAATTGCCCGGATGCTGGTCGGCGTGGAAAAAGCCGTCGCGGAACACTTGATTGAAGAACGCGGCGGCGGCGTTGGCCAGGATACGGTCGGGGTCGTGGCCGGCGGCGATCAGTTCGTCGCGCCGGTCGATATTGATGCCGTGAATGCGCTCCAAGGTCAGCACGCGCCGCCCGGTGCGCTGCCAATCGATGCGCGGCACGCGGAAGGTCGGATCGTCGGCGAAGTTCTCGCCCAGCTCGGTGGCGGCGGCGGCCTCCATGCGCAAATCCATTTCGAGCTGCACCGACTCGGCGAAAATGCGCACGACCTCGACCGGCTTCAAGCGCCGCAGATCGGGCCGCAACCGCTCCGCCATTTCGGCGAGCCAATAGAAAAGATCGAGGTCGCGGGCGAAGGCGGCCTCGATGTCGGGGCGCAAGATCTTGACCGCCGCGTCCTGGCCGTCGGCCGTGACCGCGAAGTGAACTTGCGCGATCGAAGCGGCCGCGACCGGAACGTCGTCGAACGAGCGAAAGAATTGCGTCAGCGGCCCGCCGAGCTCGGCTTCGATCGTGACCCGGGCGCGGGCGCTGGCGAAGGGCGGCAGGTTGTCGCGCAACTCCGCGAGATCGGCCGCGACCTGTTCGCCAACAAGATCGGGTCGCACCGACAGTGCTTGGCCGAGTTTGATGAAGGTGGGGCCAAGCGTTTCCAAAGCCTGGGCCAGCCGCTGGCCGGGCCGTCCGGGCATGTCGCGCCGCCACAGCAGGCGCGCGAGGCGCAACGCGAATGGCGTTATGCCGAGTTGTTCGAACGGAAACAGCGCATCGTAGCGCGCCAGCGTCCGGCCGATGCCGAACAAGCGCGCCACGCTGCGAAGCGAGCGATACATGGGCGGCGCCGCCGCGCCGTCACTCGGCGAGCGTGCCTTGCAGCCAAAGCCCGCCCGAAACCGACGCGCCCGCCGCCGGCATGAAACTTTCCCGGAACGTGTGCTGCCCGGCGCAAATATCGACCAGCAAATCGCGCTCGCCCGGGCTCCGGGCGATGATCGTGCGCAGGACGTAGATATCGTGCTCGCCGAAACTCATCTCGCGCACCGATTCGATGAGGCCTTCGAAGGTGTATTCGCTCGGCCCCCATTCCTCGATTGGCATGAGATTTGGCTTGGAATCGTTGGAGATCACGAGATATTCGCGCCCCGCCTCGTCGCGCTTGACGCGATCGGGATTGTCTTGTTTGGTCATGCTGACGAGGCCCGGCTCGTAGGAGCGCACTTCCTTGCCGAGCCCTTTTTTCAGCCGATAGGCAAAGGCGCCGAAGCGCACTTGCATCGTTTTTCCCGGCGTATAGCGGTTGCGGGTCAGCGCATAGAACGGATCGAAAAACGAAATCGTCTTGGCGCCGATCTTGCCTTCGATGAAGCCCTCATAACCGGTGTCGGCGGCAACGATGTTTTCGATCGGAACCGGAATGGTGGAAGCGGCGTGAATGAACGGATACGCCGTTGCAACCGCGTTACGCGGCGATTTCTTGTCGCTCAAGACAACGAGCACGTGGCGCAGCTCGCCCGCGGCCTCGGAAAGATAGATAATGCTATCGGGCGTCCAGCCTTCGGGCGGCTTGGCGCCCTCCGGCCAGGCCGCAATGCCGCCGAAATTCGGCAGTCTGGCGGTCAAACCGGGCAGTTGTCGGACGATCGTCTCCTCGACATTCTTGACGATACATTCCCAGTGGCTACCGTGAAGCATCCCCGCCCCTCCTTGAACCGCATTCATAACCGCCAGCCCATATGGATGGCAACGATACCGCCCGACATGTTGCGGTAGGCGACGCGGTCGAATCCGGCGGCCCGGATCTGGCCGGCCAATTCGTCTTGGTCGGGAAACCGCCGGATGCTCTCGACAAGATAGCGATAGGCTTCGCGATCGCCCGCCACGCGCTGGCCGATCCACGGGACGACGCGAAAGGAATAGGCATCGTAGATGCGCCCCAGCAGCGGCACGGCAACGTGGCTGAATTCGAGGCATAGGAAACGGCCGCCGGGCTTCAAGACCCGCCGCGCCTCCGCCAGGGCCGCGTCGCGCCGGGTCACGTTGCGCAATCCGAAGGCGATCGTATAAGCGTCGACGCTGCGCGGCGGCAACGGCAGAGCCTCGGCGTTGCCGGCGATCCATTCTATCGCGCCGACAAGGCCGCGGTCGCAAGCCCGGTCGCGGCCGACGGCGAGCATGGCGGCGTTGATGTCGCATACCGTAACCCGGGCGCCCGGCGCGCGCTCAAGGAAACGGAAGGCGAGATCGCCCGTGCCGCCCGCAACGTCGAGCAGGTGCATGCCGGGGCGGGGGCGCAGGCTGTCGATCAAGCTGTCTTTCCACAGCCGATGCAGCCCACCGCTCATCAGGTCGTTCATGAGGTCGTAGCGCCGCGCCACGCGGTCGAACACGCCCCGCACCAGGCGTTCTTTGTCCTGCGCGGCAACCGCTTGAAAACCGAAATCGACCGTTGTGTCGCCGGGTTCGCCGGCGCCGCCATTCCGGGCTGTTTCATCGATCATGTTGAGACGATAGCGGAAACCGGGTCATAAGAGCTAGCGCAATGGTCGCCCGCGCCATATCACAAGGACGCATTGCCCGGCATTCATGGTCAAGAAAAGCTTGGCGCAGCCGATTGAGAAAGCGGTCCCATGCCCGAACTGCCCGAGGTTGAAACCGTTTGCCGCGGCTTGGCGCCGGTCATGGTGGGGCGACGCATCGCGCAAGTCACCCTGCGCCGGCCCGATCTGCGCGTGGCGCTGCCGCGCGATCTCGTGCGCCGCATGGAAGGGCGCCGGGTCGCCGCGATCAGGCGGCGCGCCAAATACATCCTGATCGAGCTCGATTCGCCCGATGTCGTCATTCTGCATCTCGGCATGTCGGGCCGCATTTCGATCGCCCAAGGCGACGTCGCGCCGGCGCGGCACGACCACGTCGTGATCGCGCTCGACGACGGCACGCGCATTGCGTTCAACGACGCGCGGCGCTTCGGCCTCATGCTCATTGCCGAGCGCACGGCGCTGGCGCGGCACAAATTGTTCGCCGGGCTGGGGCCCGAGCCGCTGTCCGAGGCGTTCGACGGCGCCGCGCTGGCGGCGCGCCTCAAAGGCAAGAAAACGCCGATCAAGGCCGCGTTGCTGGATCAGCGCGTGGTCGCCGGTCTCGGCAACATATATGTCTGCGAGGCGCTGTTTCGGGCCGGCGTATCGCCAAAACGGCTGGCGCGCTCGATCGGAGGCGACAAGGCGGCGGCGCTGGCCGCGGCCGTCAAGACCGTGCTCGCCAAGGCGATTGCCGCCGGCGGATCGAGCTTGCGCGATTATGTCCAGCCATCGGGCGAACTCGGCTATTTCCAGCATCAATGGGCCGTCTACGACAAGGAGGGCGCGGCCTGCCCCGGCTGCGGCTGCGATATTGCGCGCAGCGGCGGCATCAAGCGCATCGTGCAAAGCGGGCGTTCGACATTCTATTGTCCGCGCCGCCAGCGTTAGTGGCGGATAAGTGCCGCCGCGCCGAGGCCGGACCCGGGCCTGCACGATTGTGTCCAGCCGTCGCGCGAACTCGGCTATTTCCAGCATCAATGGGCCGTCTACGACAAGGAGGGCGCGGCCTGCCCCGGCTGCGGCTGCGATATTGCGCGCAGCGGCGGCATCAAGCGCATCGTGCAAAGCGGGCGCTCGACATTCTATTGTCCGCGCCGCCAGCGTTAGTGTAAGACAAGCGCCGCCGCGCCGCGCACCGACCGGGATCGCGTTTGTGCCATGCGGCATTGCGGCATATGCGGCCGACGATCGATTTTGCCCCAGGTTCCGTTGCGTCGCTGAGCGGCGTGCTCCCAGCCGAAAAGGACAGTCCATGGCCTTCGAGACGATCATCTATGAAACGCGTGGCCCGGTGGCTCTCATCCGGCTCAACCGGCCCAAGGCGCTCAATGCGCTGAACAGCCAATTGGCGCGCGAGCTCGGCCAGGCGCTGCATGCCGCCGAGGCCGATCCGGCGATCGGCTGCGTTGTCCTCACCGGCAACGAGAAGGCCTTCGCCGCCGGCGCCGATATCAAGGAGATGCAGGGCAAGTCGTTCCAGGATGTCTTTCTCGAGGATTTCATCACCAAGGACTGGGAGGAAGTGCCGAAGCTGCGCAAGCCGGTCATCGCGGCGGTTGCCGGCTATGCCTTCGGCGGCGGCTGCGAGCTGGCCATGATGTGCGATTTCATCATCGCCGCCGACAACGCGAAATTCGGCCAGCCCGAGATCAATCTCGGCATCATGCCGGGCGCCGGCGGCACGCAGCGGCTCACCCGTTTCGTCGGCAAGTCGAAGGCCATGGAAATGTGCCTGACCGGGCGCACGATGGACGCGCAAGAGGCCGAGCGCGCCGGCCTGGTCAGCCGCGTCGTCGCGGCGGACAAACTCATCGACGAAGCGCTCAAGACGGGGGAAGCCATCGCGAAGAAATCGCGCCCCGTCGTCTACATGGTCAAGGAGTCGGTCAATCAAGCCTATGAAACCATGCTGCGCGAAGGCGTTCTATTCGAGCGGCGCGTGTTTCATTCGGCCTTCGCGCTCGAAGACAAGAAGGAAGGCATGGCGGCGTTCGTCGAGAAACGCGAACCGAAATTCAAGAATCGCTAGACGCGGCGCGACAAGTCGCTCCGCGCGGCGTACGCGCCGAACGCCTGCGCGGCTTGACGGCGCGCGCCGCCGCCGCCATATAGTCCCCTCATTCCCGCAGCATCGCCACCCACAGCAATCGGAACGGCTGACCCATGGCCAACGCACCTGCCGCCAAAAAAGTCAAACAAGCTCGCCATCCCTCGGCGATCAAGCGCACGCGCCGCAATGCGCGCCGCACCGGGATCAACCGGGCGCGCACCAGCCGCATCGGCACGTCGGTCAAAAAGGTCGAATCGGCGATCGAGGCCGGCAACTATGCCGAGGCCATGGCGGCGCTGAAAATGGCGCAGCCCGAGCTGCATCGCGGCGTCAGCAAGGGCGTGCTGCGGCTGAAAACCGCGTCGCGCAAGATTTCGCGCCTCAATGCGCGCATCAAGGCGTTGAAGAAATCCGCCTAGGCCAGGCGCACCGGCCAATATTCGCGACGCGCTTCGGCCGCCCCGGAGCGCGTTTTTCGTTGCGGCGCATAAGCTAATCCCCGCCGGGCGCTTTCTCGATCAGCGCCTGCAGGCGGTCGGAAAGTTCGGTCAAAGTTTCGCCAGCGGTCCGGAGCTTCTGCGCATCCATGCCGGCGGCCAATTCATCGGCGAGCTCCGCGGCTTTTTGCGTCAGGGATTCGTAGAGCCGTTCGCCCGCCGCCGTGAGCGCCACCAGCTGCGAGCGGCGATGTGCCGGATTGGCGGCGAAGCGCACCAAGCCCTTTCCGGCTAGTTCATCGGCCAATTTTTGGATGTGCTGGCGCGCCACCGGCCGCGCGCGCGCCAGGGCCGGCACGGTTTGCGGCCCCTTGAGTTTCAGCGAGCGCAGCAAGCCCCAAACGCCGCCGCCTTGCGGGTTGACCAGGCCCAGCCGCTTGCCGGCGGCGCGCAGCTTGAACGCCGCCTGCAGGGTCAGAATGGTCACGGAGAGCAGTTCCGCGCCGGCTTCGGTTCGATTGTAGCCAGTCTTGGTCACGGGCCATTTTCCCCCAACTTGATCTTTCGCACCCGTCCGCCAAGGACGCGGAAAGGCGGCGCGTGCGATCCTATCACGGAGGGCCAGCCAAACGCCGTGTCCGTCACGTTTCCGGGGAGGACCGAAACCGGCTTGTAATTTGACAATATAATTGTCAAATTACAAGCCGGGGCATTCGATCGGCGTTCGGTGCCACATTGTTTCGAATTTATGAGGTAAGGGACGGGCCATGCGTGACGCACCAATGGTGATTGCTCCGCCACCCGCGCTGTATTTCGGCGTATTATGCCTGGGAGCCGCGATCGATTTCCTGTTCCCGGCGCCATTCCTGCCGCGGCCTTGGCAATACGGGCTGGGCGCCGCGGCGTTCGCGCTGGGCGGCGTCATTGCCGGGTCGGCGATCGGCCAATTTCGGCGCGCCGGCACCAATGTGCCGACTTATCGCCCGACCCTGGCGCTGGTCTCGCGCGGTCCCTATCGCCGGTCGCGCAACCCGATCTATATCGGCCTCACCTTGGCCTATATCGGCATTGCGCTCGCGATCGACAGCCCTTGGATTCTCGGCTTGGTCGTTCCGCTGCTGGCGCTGATGCGTTACGGCGTCATCGCGCGCGAAGAGGCCTATCTTGAGGACAAATTCGGCGACGCATATCGCGCGTACAAAAAAAGCGTGCCGCGCTGGCTTTGACCGCGCCGCGGCGTCGCCCCGTCAACCGAGCCTGCGCCGGCCCCATAGAAACGCCAGCACGAGAAGCACCACGAAGCCCAGCGCGATGAGCGGAAAAGCATACGGGCTTTCTTTGCCCGGGATGCCGCCGACATTCATGCCGAACAGGCCGGTGACGAGATTGAGCGGCACGAGAACGCTGGCGCCGAGCGTGATGATGAACGTGCTGCGCACCAGGCGGCGGTTGACCGCGACGGTGATTTCTTCCTGGATCACCTGGGCGCGCTCGCGGAATTCGTCGAGATCTTCGACATAGCGGGTCAATTGGTCGGCGCTTTCGCGCAGGCGCGCCCGGTCGGTCGGTTCGATCCAATGCAGCTTTTCGGCGCACAGGCGCACCAGCGCATCGCGCTGCGGAGCCAGGAAACGGCGTAGCTTGATGATGCGGCCGCGCACGCCGACCAGCGTCGCCTCGACATGGCTGATCTTGCCCTCGACGAGGTCGTCCTCCTCCTCGTCGATGGCGTCCTCGAGCTGGGCGACGACGGGGCTGATCCAGTCGACCAGGCGTTCGATGAGAAAGGCCAGAAACTCGCCGGCCGTGGCCGGGCCGGAATGATTGAGCAACGCCTGGCGCAAATCGGGGATCGAGCGCAGCTCGCGCCGCATCAGCGTGATAATCCGGTCGGCCGTGATCAAAATACGCAACGATATCATGTCTTCGGGCTCGGCGCCGGGCGTCAGGTTGACGCCGCGCAGAATCACCATTTCCGCGCCTTGCACCGCGACGCTGCGCGGCCGCGTATCCTCCTCGACCAGCGATTCGGCGACCACCGGATCGACGCTCAGCGTTTCGACCAGAATTTGATGGGCGAGCTGGGTGCTCCAATTGAGATGGAACCAGCAGAGGCCCTCGGGCAGGCCGGTGCGCGCCACATCCGCCCAGGGGATCGGCTCGCCGCCGCCCTTGCCGTCAAGGCGGATGATTTCCGGCGCGTTTTCCAGCTCCGACATGGATTCCCCACGATCGTCCCGCCGCTTGCGGTCGAACCTGTGTATCGTTTGCGCGGTGTCTCGTCCACGGCGATGCTGTGGGCGGCCGTGGGGCCGAAATTTTTATGCGACAGTCGGTCGCAACGGCGCGCGCTGGCCAAGGCAGGCGGCATGGCCATAATCCGATCGCTCTTTTGCGTCTTGGCGGGGTGCGGCAGCGTCTCCGGCGGTTTATCGTCCGGAGGGCCGCGCCTTTGTGCCATAGGAAGTTGGCAAGCGCCGTGCGGCCGGCAGTCGGGGAATAGCGAATGTCTTTCATCAGGAAATCGGCGGCCATGGCCGCGCTCGTCGCGGGCACGCTCGCAGCGGCGGGCTGGGCGCTGGCCGATCAGCCGCGTGAGTGGCAGATCAACTTGCAAGCCGCGGCCTCGCCGCTGATGGAACGCATCCATGGCTTCCACAATCTGCTGCTGTGGATCACCATCCTGATTTCGCTTTTCGTCCTCGGCCTGCTGATCTGGGTCGTCGTGCGCTACAACGAGCGCGTCAATCCGGTGCCGTCAAAGACGACGCACAATACGCTGCTCGAAGTCGCGTGGACCGCGGTGCCGACGCTCATTCTCGTCGTCGTCGCCATCTACTCCTTCCCGCTGCTGTATTACTCAGACCGCACGCCCGAAGCCGCGACCTTGACGATCAAGGCGCGCGGGCATCAGTGGTATTGGTCCTACGTTTACGAAAACGCCTACAAGTCGGTCGAAACCACGCGCAAGGAACCCAGCGGCAAGGAAATCAAGCTCGTCGCTCCGGCCGACGAAGCCGGCCGGCCGGCCGATCCAGCCAAGGGCGGCAAGCCGGTCGATCTGTTGAAGGATGGGCGGTTCATATTCGATAGCCGCATGGCCTGCCGCGGCAGCGGCGACAAGAAAGCGTGCGACGACTTCGCCAAGGAGAAAGGCCGCCCGCCGGTGCGCCTGCTCGATGTCGACAACGAGGTCGTGGTGCCGGTCGGCGAATATGTCCGCGTGCTCGTCATCGGCATGGACGTGATCCACGCCTGGACCGTGCCGTCGATGGGCGCCAAGGTCGATGCGGTGCCCGGGCGGGTCAATGAGATTTGGATTCACGCCAGCCGGCCCGGAATGTTCTACGGCCAGTGCTCCGAGCTCTGCGGCAAGGATCACGGCTTCATGCCGATCGCGGTCCGCGCCGTGCCGCGCCCCGAATTCGAGCGCTGGCTGGCCGAAGCGCAGAAGAAGTTCGACAAGGTCGAAGAGCCCAAGAAGGCGGAAGCGCCGGCGCAAAGCGGCTTCGCCGCCGTCCGACGATAGTTCGGCGCGAAATTCGTGAAAGGTACGGCCCCATGAGCCAGACACCGACCCAAGCCCCCGCGGCCGATCACGGCCACGATCACGGACATCATGCCAATCCGACCGGCTGGCGCCGCTTCGTCTATTCGACGAACCACAAGGACATCGGCACGATGTACCTGGTGTTCGCCGTTATCGCCGGCGTCATCGGCACGGCGTTTTCGATCTGGTTCCGGCTCGAGCTGCACAATCCCGGCACGCAGTACATCGAGGACCATCATTTCTTCAACGTGCTGGTCACCGCGCACGGGCTGATCATGGTGTTTTTCATGGTCATGCCGGCGATGATCGGGGGTTTCGGCAACTGGATCGTCCCGATCATGATCGGCGCGCCCGACATGGCGTTTCCGCGCATGAACAATATCAGCTTTTGGTTGCTGATCCCGTCCTTCGCGCTGCTGCTGCTGTCGGCGCTGGTCGGCGGCGGCGCCGGCACCGGCTGGACGGTCTATCCGCCGCTGTCCTCGGCCGGCGCCAAGCTCGGCTTCACCGGCCACGAGGGCGCCGCGGTCGATATGGCGATCTTTTCGCTCCATCTCGCCGGCGCCGCCTCGATCCTGGGCGCGATCAATTTCATCACGACGATTTTCAACATGCGCGCGCCCGGCATGACGCTGCACCGCATGCCGCTTTTCGTGTGGTCGATCCTGGTCACGGCCTTCCTGCTGCTGCTCTCGCTGCCGGTCTTGGCCGGTGCCATCACCATGCTGCTCACCGACCGCAATTTCGGCACCGCGTTCTTCGTGCCCCAGGGCGGCGGCGATCCGATCCTCTACCAGCATCTGTTCTGGTTCTTCGGCCATCCCGAGGTCTACATCCTCATTCTCCCGGGCTTCGGCATGATCAGCCAGGTCGTCTCGACCTTTTCGCGCAAGCCCGTGTTCGGCTATCTCGGCATGGCCTACGCCATGGTCGCGATCGGCTTCATCGGCTTCATCGTTTGGGCGCACCACATGTTCACGGTCGGCATGAACGTCAACACGCGGGCCTATTTCACGGCGGCCACCATGGTCATCGCGGTTCCGACCGGGATCAAGATTTTCTCCTGGATCGCCACCATGTGGGGCGGCTCGATCAGCTTCAAGACGCCGATGCTGTGGGCCTGGGGCTTCATCTTCCTGTTCACGGTGGGCGGCGTCACCGGCGTCGTGCTGGCCAATGCCGGCATCGACAACGTGCTGCACGACACCTACTACGTCGTCGCCCACTTCCACTACGTGCTGTCGCTGGGCGCGGTGTTCTCGATCTTCGCCGGGTTCTACTATTGGTTCCCGAAAATGTGCGGCCGGATGTATCCCGAATGGCTCGGCAAGTTGCATTTCTGGGTCGCTTTCATCGGCGCCAACATCACTTTCTTCCCGATGCATTTCGCCGGCTTGGCCGGCATGCCGCGCCGCGTGCCCGATTATCCCGATGCGCTCGCCGGCTGGAACGCCATCTCGTCCTGGGGCGCCTATCTCGGCGGCATCTCGGTGCTGATTTTCCTCTATCTCATCGTCGTCACGCTGACGAAGGGCGCGCGCGTGGCGGAAAATCCGTGGGGCGCGGGCGCCACGACGATGGAATGGAAAGTCTCGTCGCCGCCGCCGTTCCACACCTTCGAGGAGCTGCCGAAGATCGAAGCCAGCGCGCACCATTAAGGCGTAGGGCGGCTGACACATGAACCAAGCGATGTCCCACAGCGCAGTCGATAGCGGCGGCTTGCAGGCCGCGGCCATGGGTGCCTCGGCGGGCGATTATTTCGCGCTGCTCAAGCCGCGCGTCATGTCGCTCGTCGTCTTCACCGGCTTCGCCGGGCTCTATTTGGCACCGGGCAACCTTCATCCATACTTGGCCTTCGTCGCCATCTTGTGCATCGCGATCGGCGCCGGCGCCTCGGGCGCCATCAACATGTGGTACGACCGCGACATCGACGCGGTCATGTCGCGCACCAAGGACCGGCCCTTGCCCGCCGGCCGCATCGCGCCCGAAAACGCGCTCGCTTTCGGCGTCGTGCTCGCGGTGTCGGCGATCGCGCTGATGGGCCTTGCCGTCAATTGGGCGGCGGCTGCCTTGTTGGCGCTCACCATCGGTTTCTATGTTTTCATCTACACGGCCTGGTTGAAACGCCGCACGCCGCAAAACATCGTGATCGGCGGCGCCGCCGGCGCCTTCCCGCCGATGATCGGCTGGGCCGCGGTGACGGGCGACGTGGCGCTGGGCTCGCTCGTGCTGTTCGCCATCGTCTTCATCTGGACGCCGCCGCACTTCTGGGCGCTGGCACTCTATCGCGCTGGCGACTATGCGCGCGCCGGCGTGCCGATGCTGCCTGTGGTCGCGGGGCCGCGCGCGACGCGGCGGCAGATTTTCGCCTACGCGCTGTTGCTGCAATTGGCGGCGCTGGCGCCGGCCGCGATCGGCATGGCGGGTCCGCTCTATGCCGCCGCCGCCGCGGCGCTCGGCCTCGGCTTCGTGCTGCTCGCCGCCGCCGTGCTGCGCGACGAGCGCGACGCGCCGGCCAAGCGCCTGTTCGGCTTTTCCATCGTCTATCTGTTCGGCCTGTTCCTGGCGCTGATCGCCGACCGGGCCGTGGGCTATGGCTGGTAAGATGTCGCGCATGGACGAGCGGGACGCGTTCGAGCGCCGGCGCCGCGGCCGCAACCTCGCCATGCTCGCGGTCCTCGTCGGCGTGATCGTGCTGCTCTATGTCCTCTCCTTCGTCCGCGTCGCGGCGCAATAGCATGGACGACCGGCGCCGCACGGTTCATGCCTCGCTCGGCGTCATCGCCGTGATGCTCGGCCTCACCGCCTACTCGCCTTCGCTTTACCGCTTGTTCTGCGATGTGACCGGCTTCGGCGGCACGCCGCGGCGCAGCGCGGAGGGGCCGAACGCGGTGTCCGAGCGCGTCATCGTCGTGCGCTTCGCGGCCGAAGTCGATGCCGCCATGCCCTGGCGTTTCGCGCCCGCGCAGCGCGAAATCCGCGTCAAGGTCGGCGAGCAGTCGCTGGCGCACTACGTCGCCGAGAACACGGCGGGCGAGGCGATCAGCGGCACCGCGCTGTTCAACGTGGCGCCGGCCAAGGCCGGGCCCTATTTCAACAAGATCGCGTGCTTCTGCTTCGACGAGCAGCGCCTCGCCGCCGGCCAGCGCGTCGATATGCCTGTCTCGTTCTTCATCGATCCGGCCATTCTCGCCGACCGCTCGCTCGACGACGTGACGACGATCACGCTGCCCTACACCTTCTTTCGAACGCTGGCGCCGAAGCGCGCGTCGGCCGATTGATCCGTATCGCTGGGAAGCCCTGGAGACTCGAAGACATGGCGGCAGAACAAAAGCATCCCTATCATCTCGTCGATCCCAGCCCATGGCCGATCATCGGCGCGATCGCCGCCTTCGTGCTCGCGATGGGCGCGGTGTTCTACATGCATCCGTCGATGCTCGGCCTCAAATCGCCGGCGTTCTGGCTCTTCCTGCCCGGCATCATCCTCGTCGCCTACACCATGTACATGTGGTGGCGCGACGTCGTGAACGAGGCGGAAGTCCACGGCTATCACACCAAGGTCGTCCAGCTCGGCCTGCGCTACGGCATGATCCTGTTCATCGCTTCGGAGGTCATGTTCTTCGCGGCGTTCTTCTGGGCCTTCTTCGACAATTTTCTGTTCGCCACCGAAGCGGCGCAGGTCGGCCGCTCCCATGCCAACGGCGCAAAGTGGCCGCCGGCGCATATCGAGGTGTTCGACGCCTGGGATCTGCCGCTGATCAACACCCTCATCCTGCTGCTCTCGGGCGTGACGGTGACTTGGGCGCACCACGCGCTCAAGGAAGGCAACCGGCGCGATCTCGTGCGCGGCCTTACGTGCACCGTCGTCCTCGGCCTGATGTTCACCGCGTTGCAAGCCATCGAGTATTCCCAAGCGCCGTTTTCGTTCCAGCGCCAGATCGTCGATCCCGGCAATTGGGAATCTTTCAAGCTGGTCAAGGGCGGCTCGTACACTTCGGCTTTCTTCATGGCCACGGGCTTTCATGGCGCCCACGTCATCATCGGCACCACGTTCCTGATCGTGTGCCTGTTCCGCGCCCGCGCCGGCCATTTCAAGGCCGATCATCATTTCGGCTTCGAGGCGGCGGCCTGGTATTGGCATTTCGTCGACGTGGTCTGGCTCTTCCTGTTTTTCTGCATTTACGTGTTCGGCAGCGCCGGCGCGCCGGTGGCCCATCACTGATCCGGGCGCAGCGAAACCGGCGGAGCCCGATTGGTATCCGCCGATCTCGCCGCTCAGCGCCGGCTTGCGGGCGCGCTGCCCGCGCTGCGGGCGCGGCCGCCTCTTCAGCGGTTTCCTCAAAGTGGTGGAGGCCTGCGCGTCGTGCGGCCTTGAACTGGGGCGCAACGACAGCGGCGATGGGCCCGCGGCCTTCGCCACCTTGCTGCTCGGCTTCATCGTCGTAGGTTTGGTGTTCTGGGTCGAGGCGCGCTACGCGCCGCCGCTCTGGGTCCATGCGCTGCTCTGGATCCCCTTCGTCATCGGCGGCACCCTCTTGATGTTGCGCCCGATGAAGGCCACCTTGATCGCATTGCAATACAAGCATCGGCGCGAAGACTACGACCGGCCCGGCTGAAAGCGACAAACCCCGCATGGCATTGACTCTGTTCGGCATCCGGCCGCTGCTGTGGCCGACCTTGATGACCGTGCCTGCCGTGCTGGCGTCGTTGGCGCTCGGCACGTGGCAGGTCCAGCGCCTGCAGTGGAAAAACGGCATCATCGCCGAGCGCCAAGCGCAGCGCGCGGCGCCCGCTCTCGATGGCCTGCCGGCCGATTTCGATCCCGCCCAGCACGAATTCCGCAAGGCGCGCATCGCCGGCCGTTTCCTGCACGACAAGGAACTGTACCTCGCCGCGCGTTCGCGCAACGGCAATGCCGGCTACCACATCGTAACGCCCTTCGCCCGCGACGGCGGCCCGGATCATATCCTGGTCAATCGCGGCTGGGTGCCGCTCGACCGCAAAGCGCCCGACTCCCGCCGGCCCGGCCTTGTCGCCGGCACCGTCGCCATCGAGGGCTATCTGCGCATGCCGGCGCTGCCCGGCTGGTTCACGCCCGACAACCGCCCGGCGGAGAATTTCTGGTTTTCGATCGATGTCGCGGCGATGGCCAAGACGGCCGGGATCGGCAAAGTGTTCCGTTACATACTCGAAACCGACTCGGCGCCGGTACCGGGCGGCTTTCCCATCGGCGGCGTCACGCGCTTCGAAATCCCCAACGATCACCTGCAATACGCCATCACCTGGTACGCTATGGCCGTGATCGGCATCTCGATCTATGTCCTCTTCCACCGCCGCCGCGCCCGCGATCAAGCGGCCGGCAACAACGCTGCTTGAGGCCATGACGCCCTACCGAAATCTCGAAGCCCGCTTCCGGCGCATGGCGCTGATCGGCGAAGCCGGCGCCATCCTGGTTTGGGATCGCTCGGTCAACATGCCCGAGCAAAGCGCCGAAGCGCGCGCCGATCAAATGGCGACGCTGAGCGTGCTCGCTCACGAGGACATGAGCCGGCCCGAAATCGCCGAATGGCTCGCCGCCGCCGAGGGCTCCAATGCCGCGCTCGATCCGTGGCAGCGCGCCAATCTGCGCGAGATGCGGCGCGGCTGGGTGCACGCCACGGCGGTGCCCGCCGATCTTTTGGAAGCCTCGGTCAAGGCGAGCTCGGCCTGCGAGATGGCGTGGCGCGCGGCGCGGCCGAAGAACGATTTCAAATCGGTTTTGCCGCTGCTGGCCGAAGTCCTGAAGCTCACGATCGAAACCGGCCAGGCCAAGGCGGCGAAGCTCGGCACCGGCGTTTACGACGCGCTGCTCGATCAATACGAACCCGCCGGCCGGGCCGCCGCGATCGACATCATCTTCGCCGATCTCGAAACCTTCCTGCCGTCGGCGATCGAGCGCGTGCTTGACGCGCAAAAGAAAAAGCCGGCGACCCAGCCCAAGGGCCCGTTCCCCATCGAGCGCCAGCGCGCGCTGAGCGAGCGGCTGATGCGCGCCGTCGGATTCCCCTTCGAGCGCGGCCGGCTCGATGTCAGCCACCATCCGTTCAGCGGCGGCACGCCCGACGATCTGCGCATCACCACGCGCTACGACGAGGCCGATTTCGCCAAGGCGCTGATGGGCACGCTGCACGAAACCGGCCATGCGCTGTACGAGGCGGGCCTGCCCAAGGCGTGGCGCCGCCAACCCGTGGGCGAAGCGCGCGGCATGGCGATGCATGAAAGCCAATCGCTGCTGCTCGAAATGCAGTGCTGCCGGAGCCGGGATTTCATCGCCTTCGCCGCCCCCATCATGCGCGAAATCCTTAAGACCGGCGGACCGGACTGGAGCGACGAAAATCTTTATCGCCTGGCGACGCGGGTCGAGCGCGGCTTCATCCGCGTCGATGCCGATGAAGTCACCTATCCGGCGCACGTCATCCTGCGCTACCGGCTCGAACAGGCGATGGTCGGCGGCGGTTTGCAGCTCGCCGACCTGCCGGGCGCCTGGAACGACGCCATGAAGCGCATGCTCGGCACGGTGCCGCCGACCGACACGCTCGGCTGCCTGCAGGATATCCATTGGTATGTCGGCGCCTGGGGCTATTTCCCGACCTACACCTTGGGCGCGCTGGCGGCGGCGCAGTTGTTCGCGGCGGCGGAGCGGGCGACGCCCGATCTGCGCGGCGCCATCGGCCGCGGCGATTTCAAGCCGCTCTATGCCTGGCTCGGCACCCACGTGCACGGCAAGGCCTCGCTCGAAGCGACCGACGAAATCATCGCGCGCGCCACCGGCGCCAGGCTCGGCGCCGCGGCCTGGAAAGCGCACATCGAACGGCGGTATCCCGGCGCATGATGCCTCGATCGCCCGCGGCCAGGCGATATCGACATCAATCTTTCAAGAGTTTGGGTTGCTTTGCCTTCACGCGCTTCGCTATTTCCTTGATCGGAGGCTCCAGCGGCAAGTCTTCGGGCATGGGCACATTTGCGTCACGCATGACCTTCCGGACGCGCGATCCGACTTCGCGGTTTTTGCCGATCGCTTCTTGTTCGTTACGAATGTTTTCGCGCTTGATGACGTCAGCGGCCAAATTCATCTGAAAATCATTGGCTGAAAGCTCCAAGGCGCCTGCGCGGTCGAACAGCAACTCCTTGTCGCCAAGCTTCTTGCGGCGCTTTACCGCCTGAAGTGGCATATCGTAAAGCCCTTGGTAGCGGGCATCGTGAAACGCCGCTTGTTGCGCGTTCTTGACGCCTGCATCCCTGGCGACGCTGCTCACTTTCTTGAACGAACCCGACACTCGCTGTCGAAGCTCAAGGCGCCGCTCGTCGTCGGTCAAGCTGTCGCGCTGCTCCATGCGGCGGGTTTGGATGGCAAAATAGGCTTGCGCAGCCGCGATCTCGGTTTTTGCGGGATCGCCGTTCATCGCAACAAGGTAACAGGCCCCTCTACTGAGAAAAAAATCGACAATCTTTCTTTTTGCGCCGCTGCCGAGGCTGACCATTTTCGTCGTGCGGCGAAAATGGTTCTCGGCCTTTAGGCCAATGCCCGCGCAAGCATCTGTTGCCCGCTGCATGACACTTTCAAACGATTCCCAAATTGGGTAGCCCAATACCCCATGAATTTCGCGCGCCAGCCAGTAATCGTTCCCCGTCGGCGTAACTCGTTTTAATTCCTCTAATTTTGCCATCGTAGTTTGATATTTTGGCGTTTGGGAATTGTCGGGCAAATTCGGCATTTTTAGCCCTCGTATTGATTTTCAATTTGCGCCATGTCATTTCCATCACATCATTTCTCATCTTTGACATCAATGCCAAATTCGAGGCGCAAATGAACGGCGAGCGGCGCAAGATTGAGGAGAAAGTCAGAGAAAAAATACAAGAAATTCAATATCTTGATGAAAAAATTCGCGATGCGAGAGTCTATCTTCAAGCCTTGCAGGATGTGTTGCGCATGTTGCCGCGCGAAGGCGTAGCTGCACCCAGTCCGCAAGAAACATTGCGCATTGGCAGTTTAGCCGCGCGCGCGCGTGACATTATACGGTCTTCGAAAAAACCCTTACATATCAAAGATATAATAAGAGAAATGGGCAATCCCGAGACGCGCAAGAACTTGACAGGGCTGGGCGGTTCATTGGCGGCATACGCACGAAGGCAGCAGATATTCGTTCGAACCGCGCCGAACACGTTTGGCTTAGTCGAATTGGGGCATGACGGTCATTCGTCACCTGTGCCGCCATCCGATTTTGGTCAGGACGACATTTCGATTTCAACAGCCCAAGGGCTTGGCTCTTGAGCGAATTTGCCAGCGCGCGAGTTTTCCGCGAGAAAGTTGTACTCTTGCCTCGCCACGTTAAGTCACAGGGGCAAAACCGCCCTCACCCGTAACCGCATTCGCCGAGGCGCCCGGTCCGCCCTGTTATCGATCGCCAAACAAACCGATACCCGGCACTCACGGCAATCCGCATCGCTTAGCATGACCGCCACCGATATCCGCTACATCAGCACGCGCGGCGCGGCGCCGCCGCTGGGCTTCGCCGATGTGCTGCTCGCCGGCTTGGCGCGCGACGGCGGGCTCTATGTGCCCGAGCGCTGGCCGAGCTTCGGCATGGATGATTTCGGCGCGCTCAAGGGCCGGCCCTATGCCGAAGTTGCGGCGCGCATCCTGCAGCCCTTCATCGGCTCGGCCATCGCCGCGCCGGCGCTCGCCGCGATGACGGCCAAGGCCTATGCCGGGTTCGATGCGCCCGAGGTTGCGCCCATCGTGCCGCTCGGCGCCAACGAATTCCTGCTGGAGTTGTTTCACGGGCCGACTTTGGCCTTCAAGGATTTCGCGCTGCAGCTCGTCGGTCCCATGTTCGAGCACGTCCTGGCGGCGCGTGGCCAGCGCATCACGATTCTCGGCGCGACCTCGGGCGACACGGGCTCCGCCGCCATTGCCGCTTGCGCCGGCCGCGCCGCGATGCGGATTTTCATCCTGCATCCCAAGGGCCGCGTCTCCGAGGTGCAGCGCCGGCAGATGACGACGGTCGACGCGGCCAACGTGCACAATATCGCGATCGAAGGCACCTTCGACGATTGCCAGGATCTGGTGAAGGCCGCGTTCAACGATCTCGCCTTGCGCGACCGGCTCAATCTCTCGGCGATCAATTCGATCAATTGGGCGCGCGTCGCGATCCAGATCGTCTATTACGTGTGGGCCTGGCTCAAATGCGGCGGCACGGGCGGGCCCGTCGCCTTCGCCGTGCCCACCGGCAATTTCGGCAATGTCTATGCCGGCTATGCGGCGCGCCGGATCGGCGTGCCGGTGGCGCAGCTCATCGTCGGCTCGAACCGCAACGATATCCTGACCCGGTTTTTCGACGATCGCGCCATGGTCATGCGCCAGGTCGAGCCGAGCCTGTCGCCGAGCATGGATATTCAGGTGTCGAGCAATTTCGAGCGCCTGCTGTTCGATCTGCTGGCGCGCGATGGCGCCGCGGTCGCCGCCGCCATGGCGGAGTTCCGCCGCACCGGACGTTTGCCGATAAGCGAAGAGGCGTGGCGCGCGGCGCGCGCGCTGTTCGACGCGGCGCGCTTCAGCGACAACGAGACCTTGGACTGGATCGCGCGCATCCACCGCGAAACCGGCCGCATCCTCGATCCGCACAGCGCCATCGGCGTCGCCGCCGGCCGCAGCCGGCGGCGCGACGCGGCAACGCCGCTGATCGCGCTGGCGACCGCGCATCCGGCGAAATTCCCCGATGCCGTGGCGCGCGCCACCGGCACGGCACCGGCCCTGCCGCCCGGTCTCGCCGATCTCATGACGCGGCGCGAAAATTACATAACGCTTCCCAACGACAGCCGCGCGCTGTTCGCGCATATCGAGGCGCAAACCAGGAGCCCGGCATGAATTCGGTTCAGATCACGACTCTCGCCAACGGCATCACCGTCGCGACCGACCGCATGGAGCAGGTCGAAACCGCCACGGTCGGCGTCTGGGTCGGCACCGGCACGCGCTACGAAACGCCCGAGATCAACGGCATTTCCCACATGCTCGAGCACATGGCGTTCAAGGGCACGGCGCGGCGCTCGGCGCGCGACATCGCCGAGGAAATCGAAGCCGTGGGCGGCCATCTCAACGCCTATACGGCGCGCGAAACGACCGCCTATTTCGCCAAGGTGATGAAGCCCGACGTGGCGCTCGCGCTCGACATCATCGGCGACATCCTGCTCAATTCGCAATTCGAAGCCGACGAGCTGGCGCGCGAACGCGAAGTCGTGCTGCAGGAGCTGGGCCAGGCCGAGGACACGCCCGACGACATCGTCTTCGATCATTTCCAGTCCGCCGCCTATCCCGATCAGCCGCTCGGCCGGCCCGTGCTCGGCAGCGAGGAAACCGTGATGGCGATGAACCGCGACGTGCTCATGGCGCATATGCGGCGGTTTTATTGCGGGCGGCGCATGTTCGTGGCGGCGGCCGGCAAGGTCGAGCACGCCGCGGTCCTGGACCAGGCGGCGCGCCTTTTCTGCTGGCGTGCCCGCGGGCGAGCCGGCAGCGCCGGCGCCGGGCCGCTATGTCGGCGGCGAATTCCGCAACGGCGACGAGCTGGAGCAAGCCCATATCGTGCTGGGGTTTCCGGGCATTCCCATCGGCCATGCCGACAAATACGCGATGGCGGCCTTATCGACGATCCTCGGCGGCGGCATGTCGTCGCGCCTGTTCCAGGAGGTGCGCGAAAAACGCGGCCTCGTCTACAGCATCTACAGCTTCCACAACGGATTTGCCGATTGCGGGCTGTTCGGCCTTTATGCCGGAACCGGCGACAAGAGCATTCCCGAGGTCATCCCGCTGGTGTTCGACGAGCTGGCCGGCATTGTCGGCCGGATCAAGCCGCAGGAGCTGGCGCGCGCCAAGGCGCAGCTCAAGGCCGACGTGCTCATGTCGCTCGAAAGCACCAGCGCGCGCGCCGAGCAGGCGGCGCGCCAGCTCATGTATTACGGCCGCATCGTGCCGGTTGCCGAAAGCGTCGCCGAAATCGACGCGATCGACGATGCCGCGCTCAAGCGCTGCATCGAAACGATCCTCGCCGGCCCGCTGACCGTGGCCGCGCTCGGCCCGGTCGCGAGCCTGGAGAGCTATGCGAAGCTGGGCGCGCGGTTGGGGTATCGGTAGAAGCGCGGCGCTTACCGGTAAGCGCTGAAACGCTGGCCGGCCGCTTCGGCCCGCACCGAGACGATGCGCCACCACAAGCGCCGCGCCCAGGCCGAAAATAACGTGGATGATGAACGGAATAGGCGAGCCGGCCTGCCGGCGCGTCCCTGAGCGCCAGGGTTGAAGTGCAGCAACTGCGCCGCGACCGGCGCCAAACCGAGCAAAATGCCCTTCAACCACCACCAACGATTGAGCAGCGGAATGACGAGCAGCAAGCCGTAAATTCCGCCCCATACCAGCGGGCGATAGGCGGCCTCGGGCAGGGGCGGCGGCGGATTCGGCGGTGAAGCCCAACAGCGATTGGACATTGAGCGCCGTGAAGGCGCGGCCGGCGAGGAACATGAACGACGGCGCCGAACATCCCGGCGCCGAAGGCCAAGGTTAACTGCCGCAACAATCCCGCAATCGCCGACATTATGTCTCCCCTCGCGGCTTCCCCAAACGCGTCAGGCCCGCCCGCCGCTCGATGACAGCATCATCGGGTCAATTCCGATTTTTGCCAAGGCCCGGCGCCATTTTTCGTCGTCGGCCAGGTTGAAGACGATGTCCTCGTCGGCCTCGACGGTGAGCCAGCCGTTTTCGCGGATTTCGCGTTCGAGTTGTCCCGGCCCCCAGCCGGCATAGCCCAGGGCCAAGAGGCAGGCGCGCGGGCCGCGGCCGGCGGCGATTTCCTTCAGCAGCTCGACCGAGGCGGTCAAACGAACGCCGCCTTGGATTTCGATCGTGCCCTCGATCTTGTAGTCGTCGGTGTGCAGGACGAAGCCGTTGCCCGGCTCGACCGGGCCGCCGATATGCACCGCGATGCGGCGCTGCACCGGCTTGTCCTTGACGCCGACCTGATCGAGCAATTCCTCGAATGCCAGCTTGCGCTCGACGCGGTTGACGATCAGGCCCATGGCGCTGCGCTTGGAATGCTCGCACATGTAGATGATGGTTTGCGCGAAACGCGGGTCGGGCATGTTGGGCATGGCGACCAGCAGTTTGCCTTTCAGATATTCGACGCCAACCGCCATTCTGTCCCGCGCTATGTCGCCCGATCGGTCCGGCCGCCCACAGAAACGTGATCCCGCGCGCCGGCAAATTGAACCAATGCAAAGATACTGATTACAGGTTGAAGGCATATATAGTTTGTGAATATGGGCAAGGTCATGACCTCCGATTGGGGACGAAGCGCCGCCGCGTTGCTCGCGGGCGGCCTTGCATTCTCTATTTGTTCCAGCGCCGCGGCGGAAATCGGCGCGAGCCCGTGGCAGAAAACCGAGCGCGCGATGGTGCGCCTCGTCGCCGCGGCCTCCGCGGTCGGGCGTTCGGACGAAATTCTCGTCGGCGTCGAAATGCGGATGCAGCCCGGCTGGAAAACCTATTGGCGCCATCCCGGCGAGGCCGGCTTGCCGCCGCGCTTCAACTGGCAAGGCTCGGCGAACATCGCGGCGCAGGACGTGATCTGGCCGACACCCGAGCGCTTCGCGGTCGGCGGCGTCGAAAGCATCGGCTACACGGCGCGCGTCATCTTGCCGATCCGGCTCAAGCTCGCGGCGCCTGGCCGTGCCGCCGCCATGAAATTGCATCTCGCCTATGCCGTGTGCCGCGAGATCTGCGTGCCCGACGAAGCGACGCTGTCGCTGGCCTTGCCTGTGGGCAACGGCGCGCGCACGGCTCATGCGGGCGAGATCGCGCGCTTCGCCGCGCTTGCGCCGCGCCCGGGCGGCGCGCACGGCTGGCATGTCGAATATGCCGGGCACGAGCTGCCGCCACGCCCCGGCGCCGCGCCGCGCTCGATGCTGATGGTGACGCTGGTCAGCGGCAAGACGCCGTTCGGCCATCCGGATTTGCTCGTGGTCGGCGAGACGGGCGAGCATTACGGGCGGGCCGCGCTGCGCGTCATCGACATGGGCCGCCGCGTCCATTTCATCCTGCCGCACACGGCGGCGGCGAGCGGCGCCGGCGAGAAAGGCCGCGAAATTCTCCTGACCGTCATCGACGGCGCGCGGTCCGGCGAATTCACCTTCCGCGTCGGCGGCGCCGAACACTAACGGCGCCGCAGGGGGCTTGGCAGCGGGCGGCGCTGCCACTATGTCTTGCTCGGTTGCAAACCAGCCGGACGCGGGCCGTGCCCCGCCGGCAACCTCGACAATCTCAATTCCAGCTCAGGGGGACACAATGGCAGTCACAGCCGGCGAAAAAGTTCCTTCGGTCAAACTCAAGGTCATGACCAAGGACGGCATCAAGGACGTCACGACGGATGAATTGTTCGGCAAGGGCAAGGCGGTGATGTTCGCCGTGCCGGGCGCGTTTACGCCGACCTGCTCGGCGAAGCATCTGCCGGGCTTCCTCAACAAGCTCGACGATCTCAAGATGAAGGGCGTCGACAAGGTCGTGTGCCTCTCGGTCAACGACGCCTTCGTCATGGGCGCCTGGGGCAAGGACCAGAAGGTCGACGACAAGATCGTCATGGCCGCCGACGGCAACGGCGACTTCACCAAGAAGATGGGCCTCGAAATGGATGGCACCGGCTTCGGCCTCGGCATGCGCAGCAAGCGCTACGCCATGGTCACGCAAGACGGCGCGATCAAGACGCTCAGCGTCGAAGAGCCCGGCAAGTTCGAAGTATCGAGCGCCGAAGCGGTGCTCAAGACGCTCTAAGCGCGCACTCTATTCGTCATCGACGGGCTCCGCCGCGCGATCGGCGGAGCCCGTTCGTTTTTTGAGAAACGGCGTCATGCCGGAGCGCGCCAGGGCGTCGGCGCGTTCGTTTTCAACATGCCCGGCATGGCCGCGCACCCAGTGCCACGCGACCTTGTGATGCCCGATCGCGGCTTCCAGGCGCTGCCACAGATCGACGTTCTTCACCGGCTTCTTGTCCGCCGTTTTCCAGCCGCGCGCCTTCCATTGCGGCAGCCATTGGGTGATGCCGTTCTTGAGATACTGGCTGTCGGTGTGAACGTGCGCCGTCACCGGATGCTTGAGCGCTTCGAGCGCGCGGATCGCGGCCATCATTTCCATGCGATTGTTCGTCGTCGCCGCCTCGCCGCCGCACAGCTCCTTTTCGCTGGCGTCGTAGCGCAGCAGCGCGCCCCAGCCGCCCGGCCCGGGATTTCCCGCGCAGGCGCCGTCGGTGTAGATGTCGACGCGCTTCGCGGTGCTCATGCGCCGAGGCCCAGTTCGCCGGGCTTTTTCACGCGCTGGTGGAAGCGCAGCTTGCGGTAATATTCGAGCGGATTGTGCGGCGTCACCAGCGCGCCTTCGGCGCGGAAGATCCAATCGTGCAGGCGCGTCAGCAAAAAGCGCAAGGCGCTGCCGCGCAGCAGCACTTGCAGCGCGCCGCGCTCCGCCGCCGTCAGCGTCAGCACCTTGCCATAGGCGCCAACCAGGGCCTTGGCGTTGGTCACGTTGTAGCTGCCGTCGCGCTCGAAGCACCAGGCGTTGAGGCATACGGCTACGTCGTAGGCGAGAAAATCATTGCAGGCGAAATAGAAATCGATCAAGCCCGAAACGCGATTGGCGAGGAAGAATACGTTGTCCGGGAACAGATCGGCGTGGATGACGCCCGAAGGCAAGTCCCGCGGCCAATGCTTTTCGAGAAAAGCCAGCTCGGCTTCGATTTCGCCGGCCAGGCCGTTCTGCACTTCGTGGGCGCGCGGCGCGCATTTCTCGAACAGCGGCCGCCAGTCGCTCAACGACAAGGCGTTGGCCCGGCGCCCGGAATAATCGCGCCCGGCCTCGTGCAGGCGCGCCAGCGCGTCGCCGAGCGGGGCGCAATGTTCGAGCCGCACATGGCGCGTCGAGACGCCTTGCAGATAGGTTACGATCGCGGCCGGCCGGTCGCACAATTCGCGCAGCGCGTTGCCGTCCTTGCCGTGAACCGGCGTGGGGCAGGCGAGGCCGTTGGCGGCGAGGTGATCCATCAAGCCGAGGAAGAACGGCAGATCCTGCGGCGCCACGCGCTTTTCATAGAGCGTGAGGATGAAGCGCCCGCGCTCGGTTTCGAGATAGTAGTTCGAATTCTCGACGCCCTCGGCGATGCCCTTGAACGAGAGCGGCGCGCCGATCTCGTACTCGTCCAGGAACGCGGCGAGCGCGTCGTCATCGACTTCGGTGTAAACGGCCATGGCGCGCAACATAGACGGTCTCGCCCGTCGCGCGCGAGGGGGCGAATTCGGGCTTAACCTCGCCGGCACGCGATGCTAGTTTCGCCGCTGACCTGACGGAGGGACGGCTCATGCGCGCAATGGCGATCCTGGCGCTGGCGGCACTCGGCGTTTCGATGATCTCGACGGCGCCCTCGGCGCAATCGGAAAAGCCCGATCGCCGCTCCTGCGCCCAGGCAACGCGGCCGGTGGCGCAAGCGCTCGCCGAGCGCGCCGCGGCCCATCTCGCCAAGGCCGGGCCCAAGCAGGGCTTCGCCGATTTCCAGGATCCGGCCGGCGGATTCCTCGATGGCGATCTCTACGTCTTCGTGTTCGATTTCCCCGGCGTGCTGGTGGCGAGCGGCGGCTTTCCCCAGCATGTCGGGCGCAATCTTCTCAACCATGGCGGCGCGGCGACCGAGAATGTCGGCGCGATGCTCCGGGTCGCCAAGGAGCAGGGCAAGGGTTGGGTCGAATATCAATGGCTCAATCCCTGCTCGGGCCGGCGCGAAACCAAAATCAGCTATGTCGTCCGCGTCGGCGACCACATCGTCGGCGTCGGCGCCTATCTGCGCGAGGGCGTGTGACGATATTTATCCACAGAAACTCTGCTGCATCGCAATAGAACCCGCGAAATTACGGCGATTTGGAACATTGGCATAATGCGAGTTTGGGCGTTCATTCTTGCCAAAGGCGGCCTATTTTTTGCTTGGCCATCTTGGGCAAATTTGGCCACCTTCGGCCGGATTTGCGCCGATCGCCGCTTCCTTGACTCTGGGTATTCGAAAAGTATGGTGCGCCGCACCCAAACCGCGCAATAAAATTATCCACAGCTTATCCATATGTCTCCCAAAGCCTCGCCCGAGACCTGTTTCCAAGGCCTGATCTTGAAGCTGCAAAGCTTTTGGGCGGGCAAGGGCTGCGTCGTGTTGCAGCCTTACGACATGGAGGTGGGCGCCGGCACGTTTCACCCGGCGACGACGTTGCGCTCGCTCGGCCCCGAGCCATGGCGCGCCGCCTATGTCCAGCCTTCGCGCCGGCCCAAGGATGGGCGCTACGGCGAGAATCCCAACCGGCTGCAGCACTACTATCAGTTTCAGGTGATCCTGAAGCCCTCGCCCGCCGATGTGCAGGAGCAATATCTCGACAGCTTGCGCACCCTCGGCATCGACCCGATGGCGCACGACATCCGCTTCGTCGAAGACGATTGGGAAAGCCCCACCCTCGGCGCCTGGGGCCTCGGCTGGGAAGTGTGGTGCGACGGCATGGAGGTTTCGCAGTTCACCTATTTCCAGCAGGTCGGCGGCTACGATTGCAACCCGGTCTCCGCCGAAATCACCTACGGACTGGAGCGCCTCGTCATGTATGTGCAGGGCGTCGACCGGGTCTACGATCTCGATTGGGACGGCGTCGCCAAGGACCAGGGCGGCATGACCTATGGCGATGTTTTCCTGCAAGCCGAGCGCGAATATTCGGCGTTCAATTTCGAGCACGCCGACACCGCCATGCTGCTGCGCCATTTCGCGGACGCCGAGGCGGAATGCGGTCGCTGATCGGCAAGGGCGTGGCGCTGCCCGCCTACGATCACTGCATCAAGGCGAGCCACGCCTTCAACCTGCTCGATGCGCGCGGCGTCATCAGCGTCACCGAGCGCCAATCCTACATCCTGCGCGTGCGCGCGCTTGCCAAAGCCTGCTGCGGCGCCTGGCTCAAAAGCCGCGGGCACGCGGCGTGATGGGGGAACGGGCGATTGAAATTGCGTCGCCCCAGCGCATATCGATGTAGGGCGTCATCCCGACCGGATGCTCGGCCCGAAGGCGACGCGGGTGAGGGAGTATCGCGGCTTGGCGAAGTGCGCCGAGATCAATCGCGATGCGCGAGCCGCAAGTGCGGCTCGCGCCGACGCCCCCCATCGGCGTCGGCACGGTCGGGAAGACGCTCAAGGCTGAGCGCGAAAAAATATGCGTTCAGGTGCCGCCTGATGCCCGAACTCCTGCTCGAACTTTTCTCCGAGGAAATTCCCGCGCGCATGCAGGCGCGGGCGTCGGATGAACTTGGCGCGGCTCGTGTGCGATGGGTTGAAGGCCGCCGGACTCGCTTTCGGCAAGGTCGAGAAATTCGTCACACCGCGCCGGCTCGGGCTCGCTGTTGCGGATATTCCGGTTGCGCGCGCCGATGTGCGCGAGGAAAAGCGCGGGCCGCGCGTCGGCGCGCCGGATCAGGCGATCCAGGGTTTCCTGAAATCGGTTGGCCTACTCATCGCTCGATCACTGCGAGAAGCGCGAGGTCAAAGGCGCCGAGTATTATTTCGCCGTCGTCGAACAGAAGGGCGGAGCGACCGCCAACGCAGTTCCCGGCATCGTGAACGCCGCGATCAAGGGCCTCGCCTGGCCCAAATCGATGCGCTGGGCGGCCACGTCTTTTACCTATGTGCGCCCGCTGCACAATATTCTCTGCCGCTTCGACGGCAAGGCCGTGGCCGGCAGCTTCGATTGCGGCGGCGGCACGATGCTGCCGTTCACCGGCAATAGCTTCGGCCATCGTTTCCTCGGCCCCGAGAGCGATCGAAATCGCGAATGCCGCCGACTACCGCGCGAAACTGCGCCAGGCCTTCGTCATCGCCGATGCCGCCGAGCGCCGCGCCGCGATCTGGGACAAGGCGCAGGCGGCGGCGAAAGCGCGCGGGCTTGCGCTCAAGCCGGACGAAGCGCTGCTCGACGAGGTGACCGGCCTGGTCGAATGGCCCGTGCCGCTGATCGGCCGCATCGACGGCGAATTCGATGGCGTTGCCGCAAGAAGTTCTCGTCACCTCGATGCGCAACAACCAGAAATATTTCGCGCTCGAGCGACAAGGGCGGGCAGGAGGTGGCGCCGTTCTTCCTCACCGTCGCCAACATGGAAACCAAGGATGGCGGCGCCGTCATCGTCGCGGGCAACGAGCGCGTCCTGCGTGCCCGCCTCGCCGATGCGCGCTTTTTCTGGGACTCAAGACCGCAAGGCCAAGCTCGAAAGCCGCGTCGCCGCGCTGAACGCGATCACCTGGCACGCCAAGCTCGGCAGCATCGGCGACAAGATCGGGCGCATCGAGGCGCTCGCCGTCGAAATCGCTAAGCGCATTCCCGGCGCCGATGAAGGCAAGGTCCGCTTGGCCGCGCGCCTCGTCAAGGCCGATCTCACCACCGGCATGGTCGGCGAATTCCCCGAGCTGCAAGGCGTCATGGGCCGCTACTACGCGCTGCACGACGGCGAAGACAACGACGTCGCCGACGCCATCGCCGAACATTGGGGCCCGCTGGGCCCGTCCGATCGCTGCCCGACCGCGCCGGTTTCGGTCGCGGTGGCGCTGGCGGATAAGATCGATTCGCTGGTCGGGTTTTTCGGCGATCGACGAAAAACCGACTGGATCGCGAGATCCGTTTGGACTTCGCCGTGCGGCGCTCGGGTGTCATTCGACTGATCGTTGAGAACGATTCAGGATTCGGCTCATGCGGTCTCTTCGACGAAGCAGCCATCGCAGTCATGTACGAAGCGGACAAAGGCAAAGAGTTGGCGGACGCAGTTCGAGATTGCTGAAGTCGAACGACGGATTCAAGGTCGCCGATGATCTCGCCGGCTGATTCACTGATGCGTACAAGATGCGGCTCGAGTGACGCACTACGCCGAGCGAAATAAGAGCCAGTGCGCTGACCGATCTGCTTGACTTTCTTCGCCGACCGCCTCAAGGCCGCGCTGCGCGAAAAGGGCGTGCGCCACGATCTTGTCGATGCCGTGTTCGCGCTTGGCGGCGAAGACGATCTCGTGCGCCTGCTCGCCCGGGTCGAGGCGTTGCGCGGCTTCATCGAGTCCGACGACGGCAAGAACCTGCTCGTCGCCTATCGCCGCGCCGCCAATATCGTCAAGATCGAAGCGAAAAAGGACAAATCGAGACTGGTTCGACGGCGTCGCCGAATGCGGCGCTCTACAAGCAGCCCGAGGAAAAAGCCCTGGCCGCGGCACTCGACAAACTCGCGGCGGAAAGCGACGCGCTGATCGCAAAAGAAGAATTCGCCGGCGCGATGCGTGCACTCGCGGGTCTGCGCAAGCCGGTCGATATTTTCTTCGACAAGGTCACGGTCAACGCGCCCGAAAAAGAGCTGCGCGCCAATCGGCTGCGCCTGCTACAACGCATCGGCGAAGTCATGGACCGCATCGCGATTTTCGCCAAGATTGATGCCGTCACGGGCACGGCCGATATCGTGCTTGCAGCGGTCACGGTCACAGCGGAGGGCACGGTTGGGAAGGGTAGCAAAATCCCTCTCTCCCCTTGAGGTCCATGGCATATACATGTCTTTCGACATTGCTTCACATTTCTTGTTCCTGTCATCCCGAGCGAAGGCGCATCGCGTAGCGATGCGCCGAAGTCGAGGGATATTGGCAGTGCGGGGAAAATTCATGTCCAATGACTCCGTCCTATTTTGCCATGGGCAAGATCCCTCGACGGCGCGCGCTTGCGCGCGCTTGCTCGGGATGACAGTTTTGATAAGCGCGCGTCGATGTCACGAAATGTGCAAATCCGGTAGCCCGCAAGAGGAAAGGGATGCAGTGGATTTAACTGGGACGGTGCGATGACCAAATGGGTTTACAGCTTCGGTGACGGCAAGGCGGAGGGCAGCGCGGCGCTGCGGACATTGTTGGGCGGCAAGGGCGCGAATCTCGCGGAAATGAGCGCCATCGGGCTGCCGGTGCCGCCGGGCTTCACGCTCACGACCGAGGTCTGCACCTATTTTGACGCCAACGAGCGGCGCTATCCGGCGGAATTGAAAAGCCAGGTCGAGGCCGCGCTCGCCGCGGTCGAGAAAACCGTCGGCGCCAAGTTCGGCGACCGCGCGCGGCCCATGCTGGTCTCGGTGCGCTCCGGCGCGCGCGCCTCGATGCCGGGCATGATGGACACGGTGCTCAATCTCGGGCTCAACGACGACACCGTCGCCGGCCTCGCCGCCGCCAGCGGCAATCCGCGCTTTGCTTGGGACTCGTACCGCCGTTTCATCCAGATGTTCGGCGACGTCGTGCTCGGCGTGCGGCACGGCGCCTTCGAATCGATCCTCGATCAAGTGAAAGACGAGCAGGGTGCCGTCCAGGACACGGCGCTCGACGCCGCCGCGCTCGAAGACCTGGCCGGCCGCTACAAGGCCATGGTCGCGGAACGCCTCGGCCGGCCGTTTCCGCAAAATCCCATGGAACAGCTTTGGGGCGCGATCGGCGCCGTGTTCGGAAGCTGGATGAACGACCGCGCCGTCACCTACCGGCGGCTGCACGATATTCCCGCGAGCTGGGGCACGGCGGTCAGCGTCCAGGCCATGGTGTTCGGCAACATGGGCGAGGATTGCGCCACCGGCGTCGCCTTCACGCGCGATCCCTCGACCGGCGAAAATTCCTTCTACGGCGAATATCTCATCAACGCGCAAGGCGAGGACGTCGTCGCCGGCATCCGCACGCCGCGCCAGATCACGATCGAGGGCAAGCGGCGCCAATTCTCCGACGAGCCGGCGATGGAGGAATCCATGCCGGCGATCTTCCGGCAGTTGAGCGGCGTGCGCGCCACGCTCGAGCGCCACTACCGCGACATGCAGGACATCGAGTTCACCGTGCAAAGCGGCAAGCTCTGGATGCTGCAGACCCGCAACGGCAAGCGCACGACCCAGGCGGCGCTCAAGATCGCGGTCGACTACGTCAAGGAAGGGTTGATCGGCAAGGCCGAGGCGATCCGCCGCATCGAGCCCCAGGCGCTCAACCAATTGTTGCACCCGACGATCGATCCGGGCGCCGCGATCGAGCTGTTCGCGCGCGGCCTGCCGGCCTCGCCGGGGGCGGCGTCGGGCGCCATCGTGTTCAACGCCGACGACGCCGAGAAGCGCGCCAATGCCGGCGACGCCGTGGTCCTGGTGCGCATGGAAACCAGCCCCGAAGACGTGCACGGCATGCACGCGGCCCGCGCGATCCTGACCACGCGCGGCGGCATGACGTCCCACGCCGCGGTGGTGGCGCGCGGCTGGGGCCGGCCCTGCGTGGTCGGCGCCGGCGAAATCCGCGTCGACTACAAGAACGGCACGATGAGCGCCGGCGGCGTCGTGCTCAAGACCGGCGACCGCGTCACCATCGACGGTGCCGCCGGCACGGTCATGATCGGCGACGTGCCGATGATTCAGCCGCGCCTGGGCGAGGATTTCGCCACGCTGATGGGCTGGGCCGACGAGGTCCGGCGCCTGGGCGTGCGCGCCAATGCCGATACGCCCGAGGATGCGCGGGTGGCGCGCGAATACGGCGCCGAGGGCATCGGCCTGTGCCGCACCGAGCACATGTTCTTCGACGACGAGCGCATCGTCGCCATGCGCCAGATGATCGTCGCCGCCGACGCGCCGGGCCGCCGCGCCGCGCTCGCCAAATTGCTGCCGATGCAGCGCCAGGACTTCATCGGCATTTTCGCCGAAATGCGCGGCAAGCCGGTGACGATCCGCCTGCTCGATCCGCCGTTGCACGAATTCCTGCCGCACAGCGACGCGGAAATGGAAGACGTGGCAAAGGCCTCGGGCATCGCGGTCGACGAGCTGCGCAAGCGCGCGCTCGGCCTGGCCGAGGCCAATCCCATGCTCGGCCATCGCGGCTGCCGGCTGGCGATCACCTATCCCGAGATCGCCGAGATGCAGGCGCGCGCCATTATCGAGGCCGCGATCGAGGCCGGCAAGCGCACGGGCCAGCCGGTGGTGCCCGAGATCATGATCCCGCTGGTCGCGACCAAGCGCGAGCTCGACATGCTCAAAGCCGCGATCGACCGCACCGCCAAGGCGGTGATGGCGGAAACCGGCGCCAAGATCGATTACACCGTCGGCACCATGATCGAGCTGCCGCGCGCCTGCCTGCGCGCCGGCGAGCTGGCCGAAAGCGCCGCCTTCTTCAGCTTCGGCACCAACGACCTGACGCAGACGACCTACGGGCTTTCGCGCGACGATGTCGCCACCGTGCTCAAGACCTATCTCGAGCTCGAAATTTTTCCCGCCGATCCTTTCGCCTCGCTCGATACCGAGGGCGTCGGCGAGCTGATCAAGATCGGCGCCGAGCGCGGCCGCGCCGTGCGCGCCGGTCTCAAGATCGGCATTTGCGGCGAGCATGGCGGCGATCCGGCCTCGATCGCGTTTTGCGAAAGCATCGGCCTCGACTATGTCTCGTGCTCGCCCTTCCGCGTGCCGATCGCGCGGCTCGCCGCGGCGCAAGCCGCCTTGGCGGCGCGCACGGGCACCAAGACCGAGACCGTGTCCGCGACGGCGTGAGGCTGCGGCATGCGCACCGATCCCGGCTGTATCTTCTGCAAAATCGCGGCCGGCCGGATCCCGTGCTTCAAGCTGTGGGACGACGCGGATAGCTTGGCCTTCATGGATATCAATCCGGGCAATCCCGGCCACGCGCTGGCGATAGCCAAGGAGCATTGGGAAAATTTCGCGGCGCTGCCGCCGGCCCTGCTCGCGCCGGTCATGCAAACCGCGCAGCGCGTCGCGCGCGCGGTCGAAGCGGCGCTCAGGCCGGACGGCATCAATATTTTACAGGCGAACGGCGCCGGCGCCGGCCAGTCGGTCTTCCACTATCACGTGCATATTTTGCCGCGCCGCCTGGATGACGGGCTGGCGATGAATTGGGGCCACAAGCCCGGCGACATGGTCGCCATCAAGGCGAACCACGAAAAAATTCTAGCGGCGCTGAAACTTTGAGATCAGGCGCGCGATCGCCAGGCTGGCGAGGGCAAAGGTGAAAGTAACGCCGAGCAGCGCGTAGCCCAGCCAAGCGGAATGATTGCCATGTTCGTTGACCGCGGCCGAAGGAGTTGTCGTGAGCGCAACCATGTGCCCCTCCTCTCATCCCAGATGCGCCGACCCTAGAAGCGCATTGTTTATTTTCAGTTACGGCGCCGGCGGGTTTGCCTCCCGCCAGCGGGCCGGATCGGGCAGAAACAGCGTTAACAGCGTGCCAACCATCATTAGAGCCGCGCAAACCGTCAGTGGCAAGTCGTAACTCCGCCAATAATCGAAGGCATAGCCGGCGAGGGGCGGGCCGCTCAACGTGCCGAGCGCGACCGATGTGTAGAGCGCGCCGAGCACGCCGCTGGCGCGTTTCGGGCCGAGATAGTCGACCGTCAGCGCCGGCGCCAGCGCGACGAAACCGCCATAGCAGGTGCCGTGCAGCAGGGCGAAAACGCCGAGAGACCAGGGCGACTTGGCGAAAGCCCAGAGCACGAACGCGACGCTGAGGCCGAAAAACATGGCGATATAGGTGTTGCGCCGCCCGAGGCGGTCGGCGAGCGGGCCGATCGCGAAACGGCCGAGCATGCTGCCGACGCCGATCAGGCTGGCAAGGAACACGCTGGTTTCGGCGCCGATGCCGTGATCGCGCGCATAGGGCACCAGGTGGACAAAGGGGACGAAGAGCGGGAACGACATCACCGCCACGGAAAGGTAGGAGACGATGAAGGGCCGCGTCCCGAGGGCGGCGCGCACCGTGTAGCCCCAGCTTGGGCCGGCGCCGCGCGTTTCGCCCGGCTTTTCATTGTCGGGCCACTGGCCGATCGCGGCCGGCGAATCGATCATGAGCCGCGTCGCCGCGAAGCCGCCGGCGATGATGAGGGTGCCGAGCACGAGCCACGCCATGCGCCAATCGCTCCAGCCCATCACCGCCGTTGCCAAGAGCGGGCCGCCGAAAGTGCCGACGCCGATCCCGGTCACGGCGAAGCTCGACGCCGTGCCGCGGCGCTTGACGAACCAGCGCTGCACCGGCCCCACCGATGGCACATAGGCCAAGCCGACGCCGAAGCCGACGCCCAGGCCGTGCGCGATCAGCACATGCCACAGCGCGGTGCCGAAGCTGGCCGCGATTAGGCCGACGCCGAGCAGGACCAGGCCGAGCCCGACCACGATGCGCGCGCCGAAACGGTCGGCGAGCTGGCCGGCCGGCGCGCCGACAATGAAAAACAGCGCGCCCGACAAGCCGAAGATCAGCGAAATATTGCCGCGCGAGCCGGGAAAGGCCTGTTCGAGCGGCGTGAAAAAAGCCGGGAACGCATAGGCGCCGCCGAAGGCGAGCGTGAGAACGAAAAACGTGCCGGCGACGACGTGCCAGCCGCGAAAGCCTGGCGAGGCCGGTTCCGCCGGCATCGCGCTATGTCAGCTTGCGGCTGATTTCGTCGCCCTTTTTCTGGTGCTCCTCGGAACTGTGCGCGACCGCGGCTTTGAACTTCTTCTTGCCGCGCCAATGGATGAAGGTAATGAGACAAACGACGAACACCAGCACGCCCAGCATGATGTAGCCGAAATTGACTTTCTCCAGCGCTTCGCGCGCCACGGTGCCGAGCAGATAACCGCCGCCGGCAAAGCTGATCGCCCAAAGGCCCGCGGCAACGAAGTTCAAGCTCGCGAAACGCGGCCATGACAAGTCCGTCATGCCCATCCCGACCGACGCGAAGTTGCGCACGCCATACATGTAGCGATAGGTCAGGATGAACAGCGTATGGTATTTGTGCAGCATGTCGATCGCGAGCTGCACGCCGCCCTGGAAGCGCGGGAAGCGGCGCAACAGCCATTTGCCGCCATAGCGCCCGAGCGCGAACCAGCATTGGTCGCCGCAGAAGCTGCCGATCCAGGCCGCGGCGGTCAGATAGTAGATGTTGAGCAAGCCCTTCTCGCCCGGCCCCGGCGGCACGCTGAGCGCGCCGGCGAAGATCACGAAGGTCTCGCCTTCGAAGAAGGTCCAGAGAAACGTCACCCCGTAGAACCACACTTCGTATTTGAGTATCAGTTCCTTGATCGTTTCCAAGAGCAACGTCTCCGAATCGAATTTGCGGGTCCGGCAGGGCGCGCGACACTAGCACGCGCTATTCCGGTTGGAAAAGTCGCGCCGCTCGGCCAAATTTGCGGTCCTATCGGGAGTTGCGACATGGCTTACACGACGCTCACCTATCGCCGCGACGGCCGCATCGCGCGCATCACGCTCAACCGGCCGGCGCGGCTCAACGCCATCACCACGGCCATGCCGGGCGAGATCGCGGCGGCGGTGCGCGAGGCCAATGGCGACGACCGCGTGCACGTCATCGTCCTGGCCGGCGCCGGCCGCGCCTTCTGCGCCGGCTACGACTTGAAGGACTTCGCCGAGAGCAAGACGCCGCTGATCCAGGAAGACATGCCCTGGGACCCGATGCGCGATTACGCCGTGATGAAAGGCTATACCGAGGACTTCATGGCGCTGTTCCGCAGCTACAAGCCGACGATCTGCAAGGTGCAGGGCTATGCGGTGGCGGGCGGCAGCGATATCGCGCTGTGCTGCGATCTCGTCGTCATGGCCGAAAATGCCAAGATCGGCTATCCGCCGGCGCGGGTCTGGGGCTGCCCGACCACGGCGATGTGGGTCTATCGCCTGGGCGCCGAGCGTGCCAAGCGCATGCTGCTGACCGGCGACCTGATCGCGGGCCGCGAAGCCAAGGCGATCGGCCTTGTCGCGGATGCGGTGCCGGCGAAGCGACTCGAAGCCGCGGTCGAGCGCTGGGCGGCGCGCATGGCGGGCGTGCCCAAGAACCAGCTCATGATGCAGAAGCTGATGATCAACCAGGCGCTGAGCAATATGGGCCTCGAAGCGACGCAGATGTTCGCCACGGTCTTCGACGGCATTACGCGCCATACGCGCGAGGGCATGGCGTTCAAGCATCGCGCCGAGAAGGTCGGCTTCAAGCGCGCGGTCAAGGAGCGCGACGGCGGCAAGCCGCTCGACGAGATTTGGGACATCGGGCCGAAGCGCTGAGCGGCGAGCGTCGCAATCCGTCGATGCCTGTGGTGAACACAGGCTGAACCTCGAGTTCAGTCGCGGTTCAAGGCCCGCATGGATAATGTGACGCGCATCACACGATGATGCTTCACCTCAACCCAAGGAGACCCCATGAACACGATCAGTCGCACGCTCATTGTCGGACTCGGTGGTTTGATCGCTCTTGCCGCGCCGGTCGCCGCCGCAACCAACGCGCCGATGGATTTGGTCGGCGAATACAAGCAGCTCGCTTGCTCCTATAGCAAGCCCAAGCCGGGAAGCGCGCTGAACTTGAACGCGATCACCCTGACCAACACAACCGGCCAGGCCCTGAAAAAAGGCGAGAAGCTCAATGTTTCGATCACCTATAGCGCCGGAAAGGCAAAACACTTCGTCGTGACCTTGAGCAAGGATTTGCCGCAGGGCACTTCGTTGAATCTGGGACCCGAGTTCAACGTCGCCAAGTGCACGGCATCGTACAAAAGCGGCCCAGTGGGCATTCGCCCACCGGGGCTAAATTTGCCGGCGACAAGGCTACCGGGGCTTTTCTAGCCATTGCCATCGCGGGTTGCGTGCAACATCGAACGAATCGGCGCGGGCCGCTTGCGGCCCGCGCCCTTCTTCGTCAGCGATCTTCAGAATACGCGTTGCCGCATGATCTCATGAGCGAATTCGAGCAAGCCGTCGGCGGTGGGCCCAAGCGCCTCGATGCGCGGATCGGCGGTGTCGCCGCGGCAGAACCGGGCGTAGATCTGCAGGAAGATCACATAGAGCTTGAGCGCTGTCAGCACTCGATGAAAGTGAAAATTCGAAACGTCGCGCCCGGTCCGCTTGGCGTAGAGCTCGACGACTTGGCGGCGCGTCAGCCAGCCGGGCGCGAGCGCGGTCGGCATCTGGCCCATTTCGTGCATCGACTTGGGATCGGCGGGCTCGATCCAATACGACATCAGCGTCGCCAAATCGAACAGCGGATCGCCGCGCGTGCACATGTCCCAATCGAGCAACGCCGCCGGCTTCAACGCGCCGCCGCTCTCGATCGCCTTGTCCCAAATAATGTTGTTCAGCTTGAAATCATTGTGCAGCAGGGTGACGGCGCCGTCGGGCGGCGTCTGGCGGTTGAGCCAGGCGACAATGTCGCGCGCCGCCGCCGGCGGCTGTTTGTCGGGGTAAACATCGGCGCTGGCGACGGCGCAGCGCTTGCTCCAGCCCTCGACCGCGCGCGCGAGAAACCCTTCGGGCTTGCCCAGCGTCGCGAGATCGACGGCGGCGGGGTCGACGGCGTGAAACTCCGCCAGGATGTCGATCAGCGTGACCGAGAGTTCCGCCGTGCGCGGGCGTAGCCAGTCCGGTATTTGCTTGTGGACGACGATGCCGGGCCGGTACTCCATCAGGAACCAGGGGCGGCCGAGCACGCTTTCGTCGTCGCAAAAATGCAGGCCGCGCGGCGCCAGCGGAAAGGCCCGCCACAGCCGCGACAGCACGCGAAATTCGCGCCCCATGTCGTTGCCGCCGGGCGGCAATGGCCCCACCGGCGGGCGGCGCAGCACCGCGGGCTTGCCGTCGACGGTCAGCAGGAAATTGAGATTACCGAAGCCGCCGGTGAATTGCCGGGGCGGCGGCGCCGGCGCGAAGGCGAAGCCGTGCCGCGTGAGATACGCCGCGAGCTTGACCCAGTCCTGCGCTTGCTGGTGCTGCGCGGCGAAAAATTCGGCTTCGGCGGCGGTCATGGCGCGCCGATCATAGCGCGTCGAATTCCGGCGCATAGTGGCAAAGGCCGGCCGAGCCCGCGAGGCCGCCGGCCTTGAGCTCGATGGCCTGAAACGCTTCGCGCGGCGCGGCGAAGGTCGAGCGGATGCCGAAAGACGAGGCCGGGACGAAGCCGAAACGCGAATAGTAGGCGGGGTCGCCGAGGACCACGACGGCGACTTGATCCATTCGCCGCATTTCGTCGAGCGCGGATACGACAAGCCGCGTACCGATCCCGCGGCGCTGAAATTGCGGGCGGACCGCGAGCGGCGCCAGCGCGCCAATTGCCCTCATCGGTGCCGCGCCTTCGATCCGCGCGGGAACTCATGACAATGTGACCGACGACATTCCCGTCCGCGACGGCAACGAGCGATGCAAGGCAGTGGCGCGTGGCGGCGAGGGCGGTCACCAGGTCCGCTTCGGCGCTTTGGCCGAACGCCGCGATGATGGTTTCGCGAATCGGCGTCGCGTCGCCCGGCTGTTCGGCGCGGATCGCAACACTGCCGGCATAGTCCGTCACGCGTTGCGGACGCGGACTTCCATGCGGCCGATTTTCTCGATTTCGGCGATCATCAGGTCGTCCTTCTTGACCGGGCCGACGCCTTCGGGCGTTCCAGTCATGATGATGTCGCCGGGCTGCAACGTGTAGTAGCTCGAGAAAAACTCGATGCATTGCTGCACGTTGAGGATCAGATATTTGGTGTTCGATTTCTGCCGCGGCTCGTTGTTGACCGTGATCCGGAGATCGAGCTGGTTCGGATCGGTGATCTCGTCCGCCGTCACCATCCAAGGGCCGAGCACGGAATAGCTGTCGACGCTCTTGCGCACCGAGCGGTCCTCGGTGCCGCGCACCGTCATGTCGAGGCCGATGGCATAGGCGGCGACGTGCGACAGCGCGCGGTCGGCGGGAATGTTGGAGCCCGGCTTGCCGATGATGACGGCGAGCTCGACCTCGTGGTCGTTGCGCCGGTCGGGAAAGCGCAAGGCCACGCCCTCGCTCGCTCCCACCAGCGACGAATTGGCCTTCAGGAACGGCCCCGCGGTGCGGATGTTGAGCATGGTGCTGGGCGCGTTGTGACTCAGCGTCTTGTCGGTCTTCGCTTCGTCGATATGGAGCTGATAATTGACCGGCGCGCCGATCACCTTGGTCGGGTTGGCGACGGGGCTGAGCAGCTTGACCGCGCCGAGCGGCTTGCGCTGCGCCGCGTGCCGGATATCCCCGATCCGGGCCACGACCTTGTCGAGGTGGACGATCAATTGATCGCCCTGCGGCAAGGGCCAGGAAAACTTCGGGATCGCGTCGAGCGCCGGCGTCACGTCGAGCACGTCGTTGCCGTCGACGATGCCGAGGCGGTTGTTGTCGAAGCGGCAAATTTTCATGGCGTGTTTCCTCTCGGACCGGCACCGCGCGGCGCCGCGGTCGCTGGATGGGGGCGATAGCGTCTCTTTTTGCGGCAAATCGGGGTGCAAGGCTAGTGCGCCCTTGGCCGCGCCGCTCTGCCGCTTGTCGGAGCGCGAATAATCTGCTTACTGAGCGATTGTGTATGGCGGAAGATCGCCGGTCCAGCGAAAATCGCCGGCGCTCAGGAGATGGTGCGATGATCGAATTCGGCATCCAGTTTTTCCCCGATATCGGGCCCAAGGTGAAATCGGCGCAGCAATATTGGGACGAATCGCTGCGCCTGGTCGATCACATGGATGCGCTGGGCTACACGCATCTGCGCACCGTCGAGCATTATTTCGAGCCCTATGGCGGCTACACGCCCAGTCCGCACATTTTCCTGGCCGCCGCCTCGCAGCGCACCGAGAAGGCGCGGCTGGTCACCGGCGCGGTGCTGCCGGTGTTCAATCATCCGCTCAAGATCGCGGGCGAAATCGGCATGGTCGATGCGATCTCGAACGGGCGCATGGAGTGCGGCTTCGCGCGCGCCTTCCTGCCGCACGAATTCAGCCGCTTCGGCGTATCGCCCGATGAAAGCCGCGCGCGCTTCGAGGAAGGCATGGAGGCCGTGCGGCGGCTGCTCGAGGAGGAAAACGTCACGCTCGAGGGCAAATTCCACAAGTTCAAGAACGTCACCTCGCTGCCGCGGCCGACGCAAAAGCCGCGCCCGCCCTTCTGGGTGGCGGCGCTCGGCACGCCGGAAAGTTTCGAGAAAGCCGGCAAGGCCGGCCACGCGCTGATGGCGATTCCCATGGCCGGCGCGGCGATGAAGGACCTGCTCAAAATCTATCGCGGCGCCTGGCAGGCGGCGGGCCATCCCGGCAAGGGCCGCGTCATGCTCGCCTTCCACATGTTCTGCCACGAAGATGCCAGGAAGGCGCGCGACATCGCCCGCGAGCCGCTCAACCGTTATTTGAAATCCCTGGTCAACGCCGCCTCGGATTGGACCTCGGGCATGAGTTCCAAGGATTATCCCGGCTACGACAAGGTCATCGCCGGCCTCGCCGCCGAAAATTTCGACACGCAAACGGCCAAGGGCGCGGCCTGGGTGGGCACGCCGGACGAAATCCGCAAGACGATCGCCGCCTATCAAGACCTCGCCGGCGGCTTCGAATGGGCGTCGCTGCAAGTCAATTTCAACACCATCGGCCACGACGAAGCGCTCGCCTCGATGCAGCTCTTCGCCCGCGAGGTGATCCCGCATTTCGCCGCCAAGCCGGCCAAGGCGGCGGAGTAGGGTTGAAGAGAATTTTCCTAACGTAAATCGAGGTGCAAATTATTCCCTCTCCACCGCGCTTTTGCGCGGGGGAGAGGGGGCGGCCCGAAGGGCCGCGGGTGAGGGGGTGGCGGCGAGGGGCGCGCGGTTTTCACCACACACGTTTTGATTGCAGGCGCCGCGCCCGTCCGCCATGCCCCCTCACCCTGCCCTCTCCCCCATCGAACTCGATGGGGAGAGAGGAATAAAAGCATGTTCTTTCGGTTACCGCGCGCGCTCCAGCGCGGCCTCGATCGCCGCCACTTGCTGATCGACGTCGATCGCCATCGACGTAACGATGGCGAGATCGCGGTTCTCGTAGACATTGCCGCGCGATTTTTTCTGAAACGCGGCGATGGCGGCGTCGCGCTGCTTGACGAGGTGCTCGATCTGCGGCCGGAACAGGGCCACCATGGCCGTGATCCAGCGATTGGCCGGCCACGAGGGATGGGCGAGATCGATGGCGAAAAAATCGATCATGCGGATCACGTCCTCGGCGCGATACCAGGTTTCGTCCGTGACCCAGCGGTTGGTGGTGAACAACGTTGTCGGCGCGCCGAATTCGTTCATGGCGATGCCGGCGATGTGCGCGAGCGCGGCGTTGGGGTCGGCGGCCGGCGCATAGTCGGGCAGCGGCGCCGGCGCCACGCCCTTCGGCATTCCGCCCGGCCGCAGGAAGGTGTGGAAGTGGCCGTGCTCGGCCGGCCGGTCCTTTTCCGGATGCGCGTGATAGTAGTATTGCGCGTGGGTCGCCGGATCGAAAACATCGCCCTTGGGGTAGTGATCCCACTGGTAAAAAGCGGCGGCCGGTGGGATCAGCTCGGCGACGATGTTGGTCCCCGTCTTGGCCAGCACGCGCATGCAGTTTTTGGCTTCGCGGCCGGCGTCGAGCATGGATTCGAGGCGCTCGGCGCCGAGGCCGGAAAACCGGATGACCGGCGCGCGCGCCGGCGGCTGTGCGCGCCGCGCGCTACGCGCCATGGCGGAGGCCGCGCAAAGGCCGCTTGCCGGTCCTGCGGCACTCGCTTAGCTTCGGGCGCGCCGGACGAGCGCGGCTGGGAGCGCTGCATCGATGAATTTGAAGGACCATATCCGTCACGTGCCCGATTTTCCGAAGCGGGGCATATTGTTCTACGACATTTCGACCATGCTCGCCCACAAGGACGCGTGGCGCGCCGCGATCGACCAATTGACCAAGCGCGTGCGGCCGCACAAACCCACCCTGGTCGCCGGAATCGAATCGCGCGGCTTCCTGGTCGCGGCGCCCTTGGCGCTCGAATTGGGCTGCGGCTTCATCATGCTGCGCAAGAAGGGCAAGCTGCCCGGCGCCACCATCCGCTACACCTACGAGCTCGAATACGGCACGGACACGATCGAAATCCAGGAAGGCGCGGTCAAGCCGGGCGATCGCGTGGTCATGCTCGACGATCTGCTGGCGACCGGCGGCACGATGGCGGCGGCGATTCATCTGCTGCGCCTGGTCAAGGCCGAGGTTGCCGCGGCGGCATTCTTGATCGAGCTCAGCTTTCTCCAGGGCCGGAAGAAGCTCGACGTGCCGATCGAGTCGCTGATGGTTTACGACTCTTAGGCGCCGGCTTGCCGGCTAGCGCGGCTTGCTGCTTGCGCGGCAAATTGCCGAGAACGATCTCGTAGGCCCGGCGCAAATAGGCGGCGAGCTGATCGCCGGGCAGGGTGCCGAGCGCCTCAAGCGCCACCCATTCGGCGCGCGCGAGATAGGGCGCCGGCTTGAGCCCCGGAAGCTGCGTCAGGAGCGTGAAACTGTCGGGCGAGCATTTGAACGACAGGCCGGCGAATTTTCCGCCGCGCATGCCGATCACGGCGAACATCTTGCCGCCGATTTTGAAAACATGGTCCTCGCCCCATTGCACATTCGCCGTTGCGCCGGGAAAGCCAAGCATCAACTTGCGCAGCGCGGGCGGCGTCACGGCCGATCCTTCAACACCGCGGGCGATACGCGGTCGATGTCGCGCAACACGTCGATTAAGGTCGTGGCGGCCTCGTCGAGCAGCGCCTTGCCCTTGTCCGGTGCGGCCAGGCTCGCATTGCCGACGGCGCCGGAGGGGTTGAGATCCTGGGTCTGCCAGCCGAAGGAGGCGACGCGGCTCGTCGGCCGCAGGTGCTTGAAGTCGCCTTCCATGTCGGCGGCGAGCGGGCGGAAATTGCCGATCGCATCGGGCCGCACCGTGTCGGGCGCGATGGCTTGCATGATCGAGGTTTCCGCCGCACCGCCATGCGTGCCGAAGGCGGCCTCGCCCGGCGGAAAATGCCGCTCGGCGTGCCAATAGCGATAAGCGTTGAGCGGGAAGACCAGCATCTTGGCCTCGCGCCTGAGGCGCTGGGCGACGATGTCGAGAATTTGCGGCTGGCCGCCATGGGTGTTGAGGATGGCGAGCTTGCGGATGCCGGCGGCGGCGACACTGCGGCCGATTTCCAGCAGCACGGCGATCATGGTTTCGGCCGAAAGCGTAAGCGTGCCGGGAAAATCGGCGTGCTCGGGGCTGACGCCGTAATGCAACATGGGCAGGATGGAGAGCGGAAAATCCGCCGGCAGGGTGTCGGCCACGCGCTTGATGAGCGCCGCCGCGATGCGCGAATCGACCGAGAGCGGCAAATGCGGGCCGTGCTGTTCGGTGGCGCCGACCGGCAGCAGGGCAATCAGCCGCGCACGGTCGATGCCGGCGAAGTCTTGGGTCGTCAGGTCGGACCAATAGCGTTGCGGGTTCATGGCCGGATCGGAACTTGGAGCGCCTGCCTCAGCATAGCACGCGGACAAAAAAAGGGGGCGCCCGAAGGCGCCCCCGATTTCGTGCCGCTAGGCGATCGAGACTAGCGGAGGATGTAGGAAACGCGACGGTTCCGCACGTTCCGGGTCTGATCCGGCGTTGGGACCGCGAGTTCTTCCTTGCCGACGCCGCGGAAGGTGATGCGGGCCGGATTGACACCGGCGCGCGTCAGTTCGGCGCGGATCAAGAGAGCGCGACGTTCGGACAGCGCCTGGTTCATGGCGACGCCGCCGACCGTGTCGGTGTGACCCTTGAGCTGGACGTTCGAGTTGGCATTGGCGCGCATGGCACCGGCCAAGGCATCGAGCGTGGCGAGACCCGAGGGCGCCGTCGCACCCGACTCACGCTCCACGCCGCCCGGCCACAGATCGGCCCGGCTGCCCGGCAGACGGAAGGGTTGACCGAAGCGGAAGTTGATGTCCTGGGTCTCGACGCACTGGATCGGGACCTGGAAACCCATTTCCTGCATGGCGCAGAAGAAGGCATTGCGGCACTTCGCGATGTCTTCCGGCTGATACAGGTTTTCCTTGCGCTGCAAGCCGTAGGTCAGATCGCGCATCCACACGTCTTCGTGCTCTTGCTCGACCCAGCAGTCATACATTGCCTGGGCGCGGGCGGCCGGAGCCGGGCGTGAGGCGCGGTTGGCGTCGAGCGCTTGGATCAGCTTGCCGTGCCAATCATAGAGTTCGGCGCGCGAACGACCCGGCAGCCACCACGTGCGCGGATCTTCCGGCAGCGTGTTCAGGCCGTTGCCGGCCGCATAGCCTTTGCGGATCGCCAAATCGGCATGCTGATGATCGGACTCGGCCAACCATTCTTCGCCAAGCGCGCCGTATTCACGCTGCAATCCGGAATTGAACGGATTGGCGTGCGCCGGCTGCGCTTTCAAGGTGCGCAGATTCTGCGTCTGATACGGACCCATGAACGGGCCCGGCGACGGCCATGGCGTCAAATAGCTTTGGGCATTGGCGGCACCCACCGCAGCCAACAGGCCCAAAACAACCGCGAAAGCCAGTTTTCTCATGCTCTTCCCCTCATTGAAGTTCGATGGACAGGAACGGAGGCCCCATAGGATAAACACTAATATTCTTGTACTTTGCACCTGCCTTGGGCGTCAACACTCGGTTGCCCTGCAGTGTGGAGATTCTTCGACACTGTGGCAAGACTGCAACTTGAGTTGGCGATTTGCCCAGGTCATTCTGGGAATAGCCTAGAAGTAGTTAAAAAACCTTAAGAAATTATGTGGTCCAAGCCGTGCTGTTGCGCACTTTCCTGCTGTTTTGTCTAGCCCTAGCGCCATCGGCGAGTGGGGCCCAATCGGCCCTCTACTACCCTTATCTTGACGCCGCAAACGGTGCCTTTGCCAATTTCCGGCAGGCAGCCGAAAAGGCGGCGGCCGGCTACGTCATGGTGACGCTCATCGCCCGGCCCGATCCGGTGAACCGCGAGGGCGGCGGTCCATTGCACACCGGCAGCGGCATTATCCTCGATCGCGAGGGCCACATTCTAACCGCGGCGCATATCGCGCGCGGCCGGCAATTCGATGTCGAAATTCGCTTGCGGTCGGGCCGCGTGTTGCGCGGCGAAGTGCTGCGCGTCAGCCCCAAGGACGAACTCGCTTTGCTCAAAACGCAGCCCTTGCCCGATGCCGAGCCGATCGCCTGGGGCAATTCCGCGGCCTTGAAGCGCGGCGAGCCGGCGCTTGCACTCGGCAGCCCGAAGCGCAATTGGGGCACGGTTTCGCTCGGCCGCATCAAAACGCCGAATATCGGCGAGCGGCTCGACTACGGCAATTGGGGCTTCGACAACGCGATCGAGATCGACATGGAGGTCGAATCCGGCCATTCCGGCGGGCCGGTGATCGATGCCAAAGGCCGCCTGATCGGCATGGTCGCGGGCTACGAGCTGGGCGACACCGGGAAGGCGCATTACCGTTCGCCGCGCATCGCCTATGTCGTGCCGGTTAACGACATGCGGAAATGGCTCGGCCGCTGAGCCTGCGCCGGTGCGTGGCGCGCCGGCAGGGCGGCACGAGCGCGCGGTCCGGCCGAACGACTTGATGATTCGGGCCGCCGTCTCTATATAACCGCCTGCCTTCCCCCATTCGTCGAACAGATCGGAATCCGCGGCCCGCCATGGACGTGCGTAACATCGCTATTATTGCCCATGTCGACCATGGCAAGACGACGCTGGTCGATCGGCTCCTCCATCAATCGGGCACCTTCCGCGACAATCAGCGGATTCCCGACCAGGTCATGGATTCGAACGAGCTCGAACGCGAGCGCGGCATCACGATCCTGGCCAAGTGCACGTCGGTTTATTGGCACGGCATCCGCATCAACATCGTCGACACGCCGGGCCACGCCGATTTCGGCGGCGAGGTCGAGCGCATCCTGTCGATGGTCGATGGCGCGATCGTCCTTGTCGATGCCGCCGAAGGCCCCATGCCGCAAACCAAATTCGTGCTGATGAAGGCGCTGCGCCGCGGCTTGCGGCCGATCGTGTTCATCAACAAGGTCGACAAGCCCGAGCAGCGCGCCCACGAAGTCCATAATGAAGTGTTCGACCTGTTCTCGCTGCTCGACGCCACCGAAGCGCAGCTCGATTTCCCCACCCTGTTCGGCTCGGCCAAGCAAGGCTGGGCCGCGACCGCGCCCGACGGGCCGCATGACGGCATGGTGCCGTTGTTCGAGGCCGTCCGCCGCCACGTGCCGGCGCCCAAGGTCAAGGGCGAGGGCGAGTTCACCATGCTCGCCAGCATCCTCGAATACGACAATTACCTGGGGCGGCTGCTCACCGGCCGCATCGAATCGGGCAAGGTGCGCGCCAACCAAACGATCAAGGCGCTGTCGCGCGACGGCGGCGTGCTGGAAGAAGCGCGGGTGATGAAAATCCTGGCGTTCCGCGGCATCGAGCGGCAGTCGATCGAGGAAGCCTCGGCGGGCGACATTGTCGCCATTGCCGGCCTGAGCGACGCGACGGTGTCGGACACGCTGTGCGACGTGAGCGTCACCGTCCCGATCCAGGCCCAGGCGATCGATCCCGCGACCCTGTCGATGTCCTTCGCGGTCAACGATTCGCCGCTCGCCGGCAAGGAAGGCGACAAGGTCACGTCGCGCCTGATCTACGACCGGCTCACGCGCGAGGCCGATGGCAACGTCGCGATCCGCGTCAAGCAATCCGAGTCGTTGGACTCGTTCGAAGTCTCGGGGCGCGGCGAATTGCAGCTCGCCGTGCTGATCGAAACCATGCGGCGCGAAGGGTTCGAGCTCACCGTGGGCCGGCCGCGCGTCATTTTCCGCACCGATCCCGAAAACGGCCAGCGCCTGGAGCCGATCGAGGAAGTCGTCATCGACGTCGACGAGCAATTCGCCGGCGTCGTCGTCGACAAGCTCGGCCAACGTCGCGGCGAACTCAAGGACATGCGCCCCTCGGGCGGCGGCAAAACTCGCCTGATCTTCCACGCGCCGTCGCGCGCGCTGATCGGCTATCACGGCGAGTTCATGACCGACACGCGCGGCACCGGCGTGATGAACCGCCTGTTTCACGCCTATGCGCCCTACAAGGGCCCGATCCAGGGTCGCCGCAACGGCGTGCTGGTTTCGCTCGAGCAGGGCAAGTCCGTGGCCTATGCGCTGTGGTATCTTGAGGAGCGCGGCTCGCTGTTCATCGAACCGGGCGTCGCGGTCTATGGCGGCATGATCATCGGCGAGAATTCGCGCGACAACGATCTCGACGTGAATCCGCTCAAGTCGAAGCAGCTCACCAACGTCCGCGCCTCGGGCAAGGACGACGCCGTGCTGCTGACCCCGCCGATCCGCATGACATTGGAGAAGGCGATCGCCTATATCGAGGACGACGAGTGCGTCGAAGTCACGCCGAAATCGGTTCGCTTGCGCAAACGCTACCTCGACATCCATGAGCGCAAACGCCATTTGCGAAAGGCCGAAGTGGCGTAGGTCGCATACTTATAATATTGAAAGCGCATCGTATTGACGCCGCTTGCGGCGTCCGCATTACGGCCGATTGCGGTCACGGCGCCAAAGCTGGAAGCATCGCCGCTCACCCATGGCTTCACGGCAAACCGCTAGAATGCTAGCTTTCGCACCGTGCCAAGGGTTCATTCGGGGAATGTCAGATTTGTCGTCGAGTCGCTAAGGCCGGCCATCCGGAAAATCCCGGAAGAATCGGCGGCGACGCCCCGAGATATACGGGCTGTCCCAGAGAGGAACCGCCATGACTGCGTCAGACACCTCGACCAAACTCCGTCTTGACCCGCCAGGGCCAGGATCGTGGGAGCAGGACCCCGTGCACTTCCCGCGCCCGATGACGCGCTACTTCCAGGAGACCCATCCGCCCTCCTTCAAGAGGGGCACCAACGATTTCGCCCGCTTCTACGGGATGCTCATCGACGGCCTCCAGATGAGCTACGTGAACGGCTTCGGCTACAACCAGGTGCTGCCGGCTCCGGAGGCGGAAATCCCCGAGCGCTTTCAGCGCGCTGAACAGGTCTTCGCGCAGAAGCTCTGGCGGGAGCAGCTTCGCGACTGGGACGAGAATCGCAAACCATCCGCCATCGCCACGCACCGGGAGCTGCAGGCCGTCGATCCGGACGCCCTCTCCGACGCGGAGCTGGTCGCCTATCTGACGCGCTGCCGCGACCACCATTCGGCCATGATCGCCCAGCACATGCGCTTCACCGCCGGTGCCGTGCTCCCGACCGGGGACTTCCTCGCACACGTTGGGGACTGGACGGGCCTGCCGCCGTCCGAGCTGCTGGGCCTGATGCGCGGTTCGGCGAGGTGTCCGCGGGTGGCTCCGACGAGATGGAGCGCCTGAAGAGGGCGTTCGCCCAGGACCCCGCTGCCCGCGAGGTCCTCGCATCCGACGGCGACCCCGCGCAGGTGCTCGCGAGCCTGCGTTCCCTCGGCGGCGAAGCAGGCGCGGCGGTCTCCGGCTACCTCGACCTGGTCGGCAACCGCCTCATCGACGGCTTCGACATCGCCGAGCCCACGGCGCTCGAATTGCCGGACGCACTCCTCAGGGCCATCCGCATCGCCGTCTCCGGAGAAGCCCAGGCCGCCTCGGACGTCGATGCCCGCATTGCCGAAGTTCGCGCCCAGGTTCCCGCGGCGCACCAGGACGAGTTCGACGAACTGCTCGGCGAGGCCCGCCTCACCTACCGCCTCCGCGACGAGCGTGGCGTCTACAGCGACATCTGGGCCTCGGGTCTCATGCGGCGCGCCGCCCTTGCGGCTGGCCGGCGGGTCGCGAGTCGCGGCCGCATCGCCACCCCCCAGCAGATGCTGGACGCCAGCCTCGACGAGATGTGCGCGCTGGTTGCCGGCACCGGTGGCCCGTCCGCGGACGAGCTTGCCAAGCCGCGCCGAATACCGCGCGACCTACACCGCCAAAGACGTCCCGCCCTTCCTTGGCCCGCCCGCGCCGCCCCCGCCCGATCTCGCGGCGCTTGCCCCCGTCGGTCGGCCGCCTCATGCGCGCGATCTTCATCGCCTTGGGCCACCTCTTCGGCAGCTCCCAGGCGCAGAACGAGGAAAAGGTCCTCTACGGGCTCGCGGCGAGCAAGGGCGTCTACGAAGGGCCCGCGCGCCGCGTCTCCGGCCCCTCCGAGTTCGGCCGGATCGCCAAGGGCGACGTGCTCGTCACCGAGTCGACGACCGAGGCCTTCAACATCCTCCTCCCGCTGCTTGGCGGGATCGTCACCGACAACGGCGGCCTGCTTTCGCATGCCGCGATCGTCTCGCGCGAATACGGCATCCCCGGCGTCGTCGGGACCCGCGAGGCGACCGAGCGCATCGCCGACGGCGTCCTTGTTCGCGTCGACGGGGATGCCGGCGAAGTCACGGTGCTCGGGTGAAGAAGGTCGTCCCCTTCGCGAAGGCGCGCGAGACATCGCTCTATGGGTCGAAGGCCGTGGGGCTCGGCGACGCCGCGCGCCAGGGCCTCCCGGTCCCGCCCGGCGTGGCGCTCTCGGGCGACCTGGTCGAGGCCGTCGCCTCGGGGGAGGACAAGGCGATCGAAAAGGTGGCGAAGGCCATCGCCGCCTTGCCGCCCCCGTTCGCCGTCCGCTCGTCCGCCGTCGACGAAGACGGCGCGGCGGCAAGCTTCGCCGGCCAGCACCTCACCGTGCTCAACGTCCATTCGGCGGCCGATGTCCCCGGCGCCGTCCGCGAAGTCTGGTGGTCCGCGAACTCGGACTCGGCCATCACCTACCGCCAGCGTGTCGGCCTGTTCACCCGGCCGAGCGTCGGCGTCGTCGTCCAGACGCTCCTCAACCCCGACCGTCGCCGGGGTCATGTTCACCGAGAACCCGGTCACCGGCGCCGATGAGCGCCTGATCGAAGCGAGCTGGGGCCTCGGTGAGGCCGTGGTCGCCGGCCTCGTCGTCCCGGACCACTTCCGCCTCGACCGCTCCGGCCAGGTGCTGGAGCGCAAGGCCGGGCGCAAGCGCATCGCGATCCGCTCGCTCCCGAACGGGGGCACCTTCGAGCAGCAAGTGCCGCCCGCGCAGGTGAACCAGCTCTGCCTCGACGACGCCCAGCTCGCGGCCCTGGGCGAACTCGCCCTGCAGTGCGAGAAGGTCTACGGCCCGCGGCGCGACATCGAATGGGCGTTCCAGGATGGGACGCTCTACCTCCTCCAGTGCCGCGCCGTCACCACCGGGAAGGCGCGCAGCGAGGCACCACCGCCCGGCCCGCCCCCGCGCGACCCCGTGGCCGCCCTCCAGCGCGTCCAGCTCTTCGCCGACATGGACCGGAGGCAGGCCGAGCAGATCGCCCGCCTGCTCAAGGAGCGCCCCTTCGCGAAGGGCGAGACCGTCATCATGGAGGGCTCCGGCGGCGCCGCCTTCTTCCTCATCGACTCCGGAGAGGCCACGGTCTCGAGCAAAGGCGTCGACCTCGCCACCCTCGGCCCGGGCGACTACTTCGGCGAGATCGCCCTGATCGACGGCGGCCCCCGCTCGGCCACGGTGACCGCCGCGACCGACCTGGTTTGCTACGGGCTCACCTTCTGGGAGTTCCGCCCGCTGGTCGAAAGGAACGGCGCCATCGGATGGAAGCTCCTGCAGGCGCTGGCGAAGCGGTTGCGCGCCACTGCAAGCGCCGGAGAGAAAGTCCCGTAAGCAGCTTATCGCCCCGCGCGAGGCAATCGCCTATAGTATCGCCTATATTGGGGAAGACGAGTGCGTCGAAGTCACGCCGAAATCGGTTCGCCTGCGCAAACGGTATCTCGACATCCATGAACGCAAACGCCATTTGCGAAAGGCCGAAGTTGCCTAGCCGGGCGCGGCCAATCGCGGCGGCCTTTCTGCTGCTCGTCTGCGCCGGCGCTACTCCGGCGCGCGCCAATCCGGAGCTGGCGAAGAAGTATTTCACGCTGATGCCGGCGGTCCCGGCCGGCTGGGAAGCGGGCGACCGTTCGACCCACGTGTTCACCCGCGTCGAGCGCCCCGAGCCGCTGGCCTATGCCAAGCAAAGCTACAAGCGCGGCACCGAAACGATCTCGGTCAATTTCCAGCAGGACGTGACGCCGGGCTGGCGCCGCCTGGTCGATCAGCCGACGAGCCCGTCCTTCGCGGTCGAGCTCGGCAACCGCCGCGCCGCGGCGCAGATGCGCGAAACCAGCGGTTCGCTTTATCTTTATGCCGGCGAAGTGCAGATCATCGTCAGTTGGACCGGCGGCGCGCTGCTCGAAGACGCGAAGAAAATCGCCGCCGCGATCGATTTCGAAAAGCTCGAAGCCTTGCGCTAGCGATGCGGGCAGCGAACCAAGCCGCGGCGCCGGCGCCGGACTATCTCAATCCCGCCATTCCGCCCGGCGTGACGATCGTCGAAGCGCCGCTTGTCGTGGCAACGGCGGAATCCCTCAACGGCTACGGCGAACTGGTGGCGGACGCCGATGCGCGCCCGGTCGAAATCCGGCGCTGGCCGGCTGCGGGCTGGCGCAAAGTCGACGAAGACAGCGGCGACGAGGCCGGCACCACGGAAGGCGTCTTCGCCTGCCGCTGGGACGGCAACCGGCTGATGGCGGTCAACGACGCGGTGGGCGGCAACTACGTGCTCGGTTTCGTCAACCCGCCCGCGTCGCCGGCGCCGCCGCCGCCCAAGGGCGTGCCGCCGCGCGTGTTGCTGTGGCACGCGAATTATCATCCCGATGGCGGGCAATTGTTCTTCCCCTTGCAACGCGCGCCCTTCGTCGTGCCGCTCGCCTTGCCCGGCGACGATGTGCGCCCGGAGCATTTCAAGAATTTCTGGTTCGACGGCGGCGAGGGCCTCTATATCCACCCCAATATCTGGCACGAAGGCGTCTTCCCCTGCGCCGCCGAAGGCCGCTTCTTCGACAAGCAGGGCCGCGTCCACGCCCGCGTCAGCGTCGATTTCGCGAGCGAGTTCGGCGTGCTGCTGAGCGCGGAGTTGCGGCCTTGAACCCACGCCACCGTTCGATCGTCATCCCGACCGGAGCGCCGCGAAGCGGCGCGGAGCGGAGGGACCTCGACTGGACCGGCAAGAACGCGCATTGCAGGCGCGCGCTCGTCCACACGAGGTCCCTCGACTTCGGTCGCGCAATGCGCGACCTACGCTCGGGATGACGATCCATTTTTTTTGGGCGGAATGCAACGCGGCCGGCGTTACTTCGTCTCCTTCGGCAGATCCACCGTCGCATACTCGGCCGGCAAATTGATTTCGATTAGCTCCAAATCGTCCGAGCGGGCGATGACGTTGTGCGGAACGCCGGCGGGCTGGCTGAGGCATGAGCCGGCCTTGACGACGACCTCGTCGGCGGTGCCGGCGAAACGGAATTTCAGCCAGCCGCGCAGCACGTAGATGAAATGCGCGTCCATGTCGTGCCAGTGCCAGCCGGTTTCGGCTTCGAAGGGCTTGAGCGCGCGCGTGTGCTTGACGCCGATGCGGCCGCCAGTGGCGGCAGCCAGGCCGAGATCGCGGTATTCCGTGTCCTCGCGCAAACCTTCGCGGTGGAAGGTGGAGGTATCGATCGTCACCAGATTCAGCTTGGTCGGGCTCGCCGCTTGGTTGCGCGGGCCGGGATAGCGCGTTTCGGTCATGGCGCCGCTCACTCGCCCGCGGCGGCGCGAAGCTGGCCGAGCAGGCCGGCGGCGAGCGCCAGCTTGCCGAGTTCGGCGCGCTCGGCTTCGTCGACGCCGAGCTGCGGCGGCCGGCATTCGGCGTGGCGGAAGATGCCCTGCATGACCAGCACTTCCTTCATGCGCGGCCGGTAATCGCGGATCGGCGCGCGCCAGCAATAGCGCGCCAGCGGGCCGAGGCGGCCCCATATCTCGAAGGCGGTGGCGAAATCGCGCGCCAGCACGGCGTTGTGCATGCGGATGATCTGGTCGGTCGCCGTGCCGGCGAAGCCGATCAGCGCCCCGTCGCAGCCCATGATCATGGCTTCGAGGATGAAGGTGTCGCTGCCGGTCAAGACGCCGATCTTGCGCGGAAGCTTGCGCGCCGCGTCGATGGTCTCGACGGTCTTGGTGGTGTCGAACGACGCTTCCTTGAGGCCGAGGAATTGCGGGATCGTGGCGAGGCGCGCCAGCGTGTCGGGCGGAAAATTCGGCCCCCAGGCCACCGGAAATTGAAAGCCGACGATCGGCAGGCCCACGCCCTCGGCGATCGCCGCGTGATAGCGGTAGATCATCTCGGACGGCACCGGATTGCCGAGGAAGGTGGGGAAGGGCGGGAACACCGCGAAGCCCTCCGCACCCGCCGCCTTCAATTCCTTGCCGAAGGCGACGGCGTCGGCGGTCGATCCGGTGATCAGGCCCGAGACCAGGGCGCAGGCGCCGCCGATGGCCTCGCGCGACACGCGCACGACCTCGAGCATCTCGGCGCGGCTCAGCGACGGGCCTTCGCTCGCGTCCATGTTCATGGCGATGGCGAGCGGCTTGGTCTTGGCGATCCACGCCATGTAACTTCTGAGATTGTCCCAGTCGATCGAGAAGTCCGGCTTCATCGGCAGCATGGGGGCGGCGACGATGCCTTTGAACGGCGTCAGCGAGGGCATGGTTTATCTCCCAAAAAGAATTAGCGCAATTTGGCGGCGGCGCGTTTCAACACGCCGCGTTCGAGGAAGAGGGCGGTAATCGCGTCGGCCGGCGGCGCGAAGCCGGCGAGCTTGCGGCCGTCGAAGCCGCGCGGCCGCGGCAGCGCCACCGGCACGATGCGGTCGATCTTGCCGGGCCGCGCCGTCATCACCAGAACACGGTCCGCGAGCAGCACGGCCTCGTCGATGCTGTGGGTGACGAACAGCACGGTCTTGCCGGTTTCGAGCCACAGCGCTTCGAGATCGATGCGCATCTGCTCGCGCGTCAGCGCGTCGAGCGCGCCGAACGGCTCGTCCATCAGCAGCAGCGGCGGATCGTGGATCAGCGCACGCACGATCGCCGTGCGCTGGCGCATGCCGCCCGAAAGCTCGCGCGGATAGCGGTTCCAGAATTCGCCGAGGCCGACGCGCTCCAGCAGATCGCGTGCCCGGCCGCGGAATTTCGCCGCGGCGCCGCCGCGCAGCTCGATCTGGATCAGCACATTGTCGAGCACGGTGCGCCATTCGAGCAGCACCGGGCTCTGGAACACGATGCCGAGCTCGGTCACCGGCCCCGTCACCGCCTTGCCGTTGACCTCGACCGTGCCGGCGCTGGCCGCAACAAGGCCGGCGACGATGCGCAGCAGCGTGCTCTTGCCGCAGCCCGACGGCCCGACGATGGCGAGAAATTCGCCCTTGCGGATTTCGAGATCGATGCCGTCGAGCGCGTCGGTGCGAGTGCCCCGCCGCTCGAAGATCTTGGCCAAGCCGGAAACGCGGATCAAGGCCGGCGAGATCGCGGCCGGACCTTGCGGGCCCGGACGCGATATCTCCGCCACAGCGGCCGCCGGCGTCATGCGCCGCCGGCTTATTTCGGCAGGAACTCGTTGGTGTGGAACGACATCGCCGCTTCCTTGGTTTCGAGGCCGCGATAGCGCTTGAGCAAATCCATCGTCGCCGTCCAATCGGCCTCGGCGCCGTAGCCGATGCCCTTGCCTTTCGCGGCCGGCGATTCGGTCAAGCCGAGATCGACGACGAGCTGTTTCTTGGTCGACTCGCGGTTGAGATCGGGCTTGACCTTGAGCGCCGCGTCGATCGCGGCATCGGGATTCTTCGCCGCTTCCTCCCAGGATTTGACGCTGGCGCGCACGAAGCGGCGCACCATGTCGCCCTGGTCCTTGATCGTCGAGGTCTTGGCCAGGATCGTCATGCCCACGGTGTTGGCGCCGTGATCGGCGAAGCGCAGCGCCGCCGCCTTGGCGCCCTTCGCCTCGATCAGGAAAAACTGGTCGTCGATGCCGCCCAACAGCGCGTCGGCGCGTTTTTCCAGCACGGCCACGACCTTGGTCGGCGGATCGACTTGCAGGAGCTTGATCTTGCTCATATCGAGCTTGTTATGAGCGACGAGGGCGGGCAGGAGCTGGGTGAGCGCGTCGCCGGCCGTCACCGCCAGCGTTTTGCCTTCGAGATCCTTGGGCGTCTTGATATTGGCGTCGGCGAGCGAAATGACGCCGAAGCCCGAGGTGTTGAGCAACGACATCACCGATTTGATCTCGGCACCTTTCGAGGCGAGCAGCATCAGGCTGCCGGCATCGGCCATGCCGAAGGTCTCCGAGCCCGCCGCCACGATCTGCACCGTGTTGGCCGAGCCGCGGCCCTCGTTGATGGTGAAATCGATCTTCTCGGCGGCGTAAAAGCCCTTTTCCTTGCCGAGATAGAACGGCGTGTGCAAGCCGCCCAGATACCAATTGAGCCGCAGCGAAACCTTGTCCTGCGCCTGCGCCGCCGAAGCCAAGGACGAGCGCGCCGAGCGCGGCCAGCAGACAACGATGATTTGTTCATGCGTTCCTCCCAATTTTTTGCGGCGGCGCGCGCCGCCCGCTTACGCCAAGGCAGGCCCGTCTTGTCCCGGCTGCTGCGAAACGTGCCACGGAATGACCAGCCGTTCCAGCCTCGACGAAGTCGTAGAGTTCTATACCGACCCTAAGCGGCGATTTGCTCGAACGAGAATTGCGGTATGTCGGCGCGGTCGCGCGCGTGCTCGATCGTCAGCGCGACGATGTTGCCGGCGGCGTCGAGGTCTAGCACCGTGTCCTCGTCAAGGTCTCTTGTTTCGGCGACGGCGGCGGCGCGGAACTCGATATAGAGCGTGTCCGTGTCCTGGAAGTATTTTATCTTCATGTTTTGAAGGACCTGTCGAAGAAAGCATTGTGGACGGTTTCGCGGTCCGGAAGCAAGACGACGCGAAGCACCTTGCCGCCGGCCTCGGGTATCGGTCCCCATCGTCGCACGCGCCCGTCGCGCTGGACCATTTCTTTCGCCGGCTGCCGGACGATACGCTCGATCCATTCGAGGCGAATGCTCGCGCGATCCGGGCGCTGACGCATCGCAAGGAAGTACTGCGTAAACTGCATTTTGCAAGCCTAGCGGGCATCGCGCCGAATTCGCCGGAGCCATTGCGCCCAATTTCCGAAGCGGCAAGCAGCTATGCCAAGGCAGGCCCATTCGGTCCCGGCTGCTGCGAAACGTGCCACGGAATGATCAGCCGTTCCAGCAATTCCACGGCGTAGTAAAGCGCCAAGCCGATCAGGCTGAGGACGATGACGAGGGCGAATACCATCGAGGTGTTGAGATCGCCGTTGTATTGCAGCAGGAGATAGCCGAGGCCCTTGGTCGAGGCGACGAATTCGGCGACGACGGCGGCCGTGGCGGCGAGCGCGGCGCCCACCTTCAAGCCGGTGAAGATCGCGGGCAGCGCCTGGGGCAGGCGGATCTTGAGGAACATGCGCCAGCCGGCGGCGCCCGTGGTGCGCGCGAAATCCATGATCTCGGGATCGAGCGCCTTGAAGCCCGCGATGCTGCCGACGACGATGGGGAAGAAGCACAGCAGGAACACCAGCATCATCTTCGGCGCGAAACCGTCGCCGAACCAGATGATGAACAGCGGCGCCACCGCGATCTTGGGCACGATCTGCAGGAAAACGACGACCGGATAGACCGAACGTTCGAGCGCGCGCGAATAGACCACCCAGAGCGCCAGCGGCACCGACACCGCGATGCCGAGCGCGTAGCCGGCGAGAATTTCCCAGGTCGTGATCAGCGCATTGTCAAGCACGATATCGGTGCGCTTCCAGAATTCCACCGCGATCTTGGTCGGCGGCGGCAGCAGATATTCCTTCACGCCGAAAATTTGGACCGCGAATTCCCAGACCAGGAAGAGCACGGCGAAGGACGCGATCATGCCGAGGCGGAAGCGCTCGGCGAGGCGCGCCAGCCCGCGCGTGAGATCGGCCGGTCTCGTCATGCGCGTCACCTCGATTTCCCCGCGCGACGTTACGGAGCGCGGCGGACGGGCGTCAAGGCGCAGCCCTCGATCGATCGCGCCCAAATCGGCGACGCCGGAGCAGCGCTCGCTGGCGCTTCGCCGCTCAGTTCCCTATGCTGAGGCGATGAACGTCAGCCCCAGGAAAGCCGCCGCCGCGAGCGACCGACGAGACCTCCCCGCCTATTCGCTTGCCGAAGCGGCCCGCTACCTGCGGCTGCCGCCGGCGACGCTGCGATCGTGGATCTTGGGGCGCCATTACCCAACGGCGAAGGGTGCCGGCCGATTCCCCCCGCTGATCCGGCCGGCGTCGCGGCGGCCGCCGCTGCTCTCGTTCTCGAACCTGATCGAGGCCCATGTGCTGCGGTCGCTCAGGATCGAGCACGAAATCTCGGTCAAGGCAGTGAGAAGCGCCTTGGACTATGCCGAAGCGAGCATCGGCATCGATCGCCTCTTGTTGCGCGAAGAGCTGCGCACCCACGCCGGCAAGGTCTTCCTCGACCGTTACGGCGCGCTGATCGAGCTTTCGGCGTCCGGCCAGCTCGCGATGCGCCATCTGCTCGCGCGGCATTTGCGGCGGGTCGAATGGGATTCGTCGCGGTATCCCGTGCGGCTCTATCCGTTTCTCTCAGCCTACGCAGCGGAAGAGGAACGGCCGATCGCGATCGATCCGCGCATCGCGTTCGGGCGGCCGGTGGTGCTGCGCAAGGGCATCTCGACCTCGGCGATCGCCGACCGCATCGACGCCGGCGAATCGGTCGACGAGATCGCCGCCGACTACGAGCTCGGCGCGCCGGAGATCGAGCAGGCCGCGCTCTACGAGCGGGCGGCTTGACGCTTGTCTATTTCACCGATCGCGACCTCGGCAACCTATTCCCGGAAATCCTGAGGTCTCACGGCCTCAGGGTCGAGCAGCACCGAAATAAAAGGGACGCAACCCTATATTTTATAGCGATCGGCCACCAGTCTTGCGGCCAGCCGGCGAACATGGCGGACTTTCCACGCGATAGACTGAGCGGCGGCGATAGCAAACAAAGGTTTGCGTCCCCTATTCCGAGATTTGGTGGTGCGTCTGATGGCTGAGTTGGACCTGAAAAAAGCTATAGTCCCGATACTCGCGTTTCGACGCGAGGGAACCGGATTGGAATCGACACCGGGAGCTAAATTTTTGGGCACGGGATTCTTTGTCGGCCGTGCGGGCGACTTACATTTGATTAGCGCCAAACACGTCTTCGGCTATGCCCTTCAGGCTGGCGAGGTCTACGCGATAGTCTTTCCTGGCGAACGCCAGTTCGGCTTGATTCAACTCGTTCAAGTACTTGTTGCCGTGGACTTTGATGTGGCGGTATGCAAGCTCACTACCCAAGAAATTCCTGGGGCGATTCCACTCGCTCTTGCGGACTTCGACCCATCCCTGAATGCGGATTTGATATGCTTCGAATACAGCACGTCGCGAATTGAACGCCCTCGCCCAGGTCATACGCATATCGCGTTCGAACCGCTTTCGCACAAGGGCAACATTGTGCGCTCTTACACAAGTACATTTCCTGAGCGGACGCCAACGCCGTCGTTTCTAACGTCCTTTCCTGCTCTACAGGGGGCGAGCGGTGCTCCGGTCTTGGTGCGCACGGAGAAGAAAAACTTTGGTGTTTGCGGGATGATCGTTGGAAACCTTGGGCTTGAGCCTCAGCCGGCTCAGGTGATCGCAATTCAGGATGGCGACAGGGTCATCGAGGAGGTCAAATACTACCTCCCTTACGGGAAAGCCTTGAACCGGGAGACATTAATTGGATGCCTCAATGACATGGCCGTTTCGTTCGCCTACGCCGAGTAGCTGCACCGTACATCGCCTAGGAGAAGCGCATGAGCATTGAAACATGGACGCTGATATTCGCTGCTCTAACGGCGATATTTACATTCGTCGTGGCGGTCTGCTCGGTGTTGGTCTATCTCGCGTATTACAGAATCGAGTGGTTAACCGGCGCGATGGAAAGTCATTCCGATTTTCAACGTTGGATGAAGATACAGGAATGGAACGCGCAGCATCCCGATAAATCGCTCAAGGCGATCTGGTGGGATTGGTCTCGCGGGGAGCCTCCATTCGAAGAAGGCGAACGCCCTGTCCACGCGGCACCCGTGGCCCGCAGCGTCATTCGCATCGGAGTGCCTATCGATCTTCGGCAGCGACGACCATCTGCATGGGATCGTCTGAAATTTTGGCGCTAGGCTTCAGTAAAGCGCCGCTGAATTGACCTAAGATTGTCGCCGACGCATCCGTCCAGCACTGAGCAACGGGTTATCAGGGTCAGAGTAAAATTTACAATCGAGGTTGGTCGCAGCTCGCCAAGAGCTCAGGCCGCCTTGCGCGCCCGGGGCCGCACGTCGCGCTCGATTTCGCCGCGGTTTTCGCGCTCGGCGACTTCGAGGTCGTAGGCGCTTTGCAAATTGATCCAGAACCGCGCCGACGTGCCGAAATAGCGGCCGAGGCGAAGCGCGCTGTCGGCGCTGATGCTGCGCTTGCCGTTGACGATCGGGCCGGCCCGCCGGATCGATCCAACGGATCGATCCGCGTCGCTGATCCGGCCCGGCGGGACGCGCAGCTCGCGGGCGAGCTTGTTGATGCTGAGCCCGAGCGGCTCCAGCAGCTCGTCCTTGAGGATTTCGCCGGGGTGGATCGGGGGCAGAAGCCGCTTCTTTCGCGCCATGATACCGTTCCACGCCTCTATCCAGACTACCCCGCCATTGATACCCGGACTATCCCCGCCATTGAAGGGTCGTCGGGCGCCGGCGCCGAAGGCCGCCAACGCCAAAGCCGAAAATTTGGCGGCCTTCGGCTAATATAGACGCAAAAAGGCGGACGCAGCTTCAATATCCGGGCAGTCCACGAACGAAATCCTCTATACCTTGTGCCAGACGCGGATTTCACGAAGGCCGCCAACTCCCAACACCGAAACTTGGCGGCCTTCGGCGGCGACGCGATTTGCGGCCGCCCGCCTCACTTATGCTTGGGATCGAGCGCGTCGCGCAGGCCGTCGCCGAACAGGTTGAAGGCGAGGACGGTGACGAAAATCGCGACGCCGGGCCAGATCGCCATCCACGGCGCTTGGATGAGGAAGCGCTGGGCGTTGTTGAGCATGCTGCCCCAGGAGGGGGCGGGCGGCTGCTGGCCCAGGCCGAGGAACGAGAGCGAGGCCTCGGCGATGATCGCCGCGGCGACGGCGAGGGTCGCTTGCACGAGGAGCGGCGGGACGATGTTGGGCAGCACATGGCGCAGCGCGATGCGGATATGCGGGTTGCCGAGCGCCCTCGCCGCCTCGACATAGTCCTCGACCTTGGTCGCGATCACCTGGCCGCGCGTCAGGCGCACGAAGATCGGCGTCGCCGTGATGCCGATGGCGATCATCGCATTGCCGAGGCTCGGCCCCAGAAACGCCGCGAGCGCGATCGCCAGGATCAGGAACGGGCAGGCCAGCATCGCGTCGGTAAAGCGCGCGATCAGGGCGTCGGTCCAGCCGCCGGTATAGCCGGCGATCAGGCCAACAGGCACGCCGATGCAGACCGCGATCGTGACCGAGATCGTGCCCGCCAGCAGCGAGGCGCGCGCGCCCCAGATCGTGCGCGAGAACACGTCGCGCCCGCTCTCGTCGGTGCCGAACCAGTTGAGCGCCGAGGGCGCCTTGCGGATCGCGCTCCAGCTCGTCTGCAGCGGATCGAAGGGCGCGATGAGCGGCGCCAGCAGCGCGGCAAAAATCATGATCAAGACGACGCAGCCGCCGAACACCGCGCCCTTGCGTTTCAGCAAGCGGCGCCAGGCGCGCCGCGCCGGGCTCGCGACCTCGGCCGCGTCGTCGCCGGGCAGGATCGTCGCCGCGAGCGCCATGGCTCAGTGCCGCAACCGCGGATTGACCAGCACATAGGCCACGTCCGCGCAAAGATTGAGCAGGATATAGAGCGTCGCCGTCACCAGCACGACGCCCTGCACCACGAGATAGTCGCGGTTGAACACGGCATCGACGATGAGCTTGCCGAAACCGGGCACGGTGAAGACCTGCTCGGTCAAGACCGCGCCCGAGAGCAGCGTGCCGAATTCGAGCGCGCCCAGGGTGATGATCGGCGTCATCGCGTTGCGCAGGGCGTGTTTCATCACCACCTTGCGTTCGTAAAGGCCCTTGGCGCGCGCGGTGCGGACGTAATCCTGGCCCAGCACTTGCAGCATCGCGCTGCGCGTGTGGCGCATGATGACGGCGGCGATCGCGTTGCCGAGCACGAAGGCGGGCATGATCATGCGCGCCATGTTGCCCCAGAAATCCTCGCCCGGGCTGACATAGCCCGAGGCCGGCAGCCAGCCCAAGGTGACGGCGAACAGGAAGATCAGCAGAATGCCGAGCCAGAAATTCGGCGTCGACAGGCCCCACAACGCCACGACATTGGCGCCGTAGTCCCACACCGTGTCCTTCTTCACCGCCGACAGGATGCCCATGGAAATGCCGATGGTGAGCGCGATCAGCAGCGCCATGCTGGCGAGCTGCGCCGTCACCGGCAGTTTCTGCAACACCAGATGCAGCACGGGCTGCTTGATGCGCATCGATTCGCCGAGATCGCCCGACAGCACGCCCTTGATCCAAAACACGTACTGCACCGGCACCGAGCGATCGAGGCGGTATTTCTTGCGGATCTCGGCGATCGCCTGCTCGTCGCGCTCCTCGCCCGCCATCACCGTCGCCGGATCGCCGGGCAGCAATTGCTGCAGCCCGAAAATGATGATCGAGACGAAAAACAGCGTCGGGATCAGTTGCACCAGGCGGCGGGCGAGAAAGGTGAACATGGCATCGTGCCGTCATCCCGAGCGAAGGCCGCGCACCGCGCGACCGAAGCCGAGGGACCTCGGGAAAGCCAGCGAAGACGCGGTGGCGCGAGGTCCCTCCGCTCCGCGGCGCCGCGCGCCGCTGCGGTCGGGATGACGATCTCCTATTGCAGCTTCAGCCCCACCACGCGCAGCAAGCCGTCGGGCATCGGCTTGAAGCCGGCGAGCTTGGTCGTGTGCGGGAAGAAATACTTGCGGTGGTAGAGATAGAGGACGCCGCCGTCCGGGATCACCTTCGCGGCGATCTGCTCGAACACCTTCTTGCGCTCGGCCCGGTCGGTCACCGTGCGCGATTTGTCGAGCAGCGCGTCGATCGCAGGGTCGCAGAACTTGGCGTAATTGAGCGGCCCCTTGCACGAATGGAAACTGTAAAGATTGCCGTCGGGATCGGTCCGGCCGCTCCACGCCAGCACGTAGGCGTCGTAATCGCCCTTCTCGGCGGTGTTGAGCGAGGTGGCGAATTCGGTGATGCGGATTTTCACGTCGAAGCCCGCCTCCTTGGTCATCGCCTGGATGACCTCGGCGAGCTGGCGCGTCTCGGGATTGTTCGGCACCATGAGCTCGAACGCGTAAGGCGTCTTGACGCCGGCCTCGGCGAGCAGCGCCCTGGCCTTGGCGACGTCGCGCTTCGCGATCGGCAGGCTCGCCTGATACATCGGGTGTTGCGGCGAGACCCATTGGTTGCCGGGTAGGAACTCGCCGTTCGAGACGACTTGCGAGATCGCCTCGCGGTCAAGCGCCAGCCCGAAGGCCTGGCGCACCTTGGCGTTCTGTCCCAACGGCGTCTTCGAGCGCTCGCCGTTGCCGACGTTGATATTGACGCTCTGATAGCCGAGCTCGACGACGGTCGCGAGCGCAAGCCGCGAGTCCTTTTTCACCGTATCGACGTCGGTCGCCAGCATGCGCTCGATGATGTCGAGGTTGCCGGAGCGCAGATTGGCGAGCCGCACCGTCGAATCCTCGATCGGCTGATAGACGATGCGGTCGATATGGACATTCGCCTTGTTCCAATAGTCGGCGAATTTCTCGACGACGATGCGGCTCTGCGCCACGCGTTCGACGAATTTATACGGCCCGGCGCAAACCGGCTTGCTGCCGAAATTGGCGCCCGCCTCCTTGGCGGCCTTGGGCGACACCATCATGCCGGCGCGGTCGGTGAGCGCCGCGATCAGCGGCGCGAAGGGCGCTTTGAGGATGAGCCGGACGGTCGCGGCATCGACGACTTCGACCTTGTCGATCGGCGCGATTTCGGCCCGGCGGAACGAGCCTTGCATCGTCAGATGGCGCTCGAGCGAGAACTTCGCCGCTTCGGCGTCGAATTTCTCGCCGTCGTGGAAAACCACGCCGCTGCGCAGCCGGATCAGCACCTGCCTGCCATCGGGCGAAACCTCGTAGCTCAGCGCGAGCTGCGGCACGATGGCGAGCTTCTCGTCGATGTCGAACAGCTTGTCGCAGATCGAGGCGAAGACGATGCGGCCGACATAGGTGCGCGCCATGGTCGGATCGAGAACGTCCGGGTCCTCGGCGAGACCGATGCGGAGCGTGGTTTGCGCCCCCGCCGGCATGGCGAGCGCGCTCAGAATGGCCGCGGCGAGCGCGGCGCGGGTCCGATGAAGCATGATCATCACTCCCTGTGGCAGGTTGTTATTTGAGCGCGATTGTCAACTCGTTTCGCCGCCGAGTCACGCCCCGTTTTGCGCGCCGGCGCCCGCGATCGATCCGTCTTGCCTTCTCACGCCTCGCGTCGATTGAAGCCTTCGACGTTGTTGAGGTAATTGACGCAGGTATCGACCGGCTCGACATCGGCGAACTTGGCGTCGATGTCGTAGAGGTTCCAGGCGACGGCGCCCGGCACCCGGTCGCCGATGCATTCCTTGACGGCGATGGTGCGGAAACCGTCGGCCAAGCCGTCGCAGATGGTCGTGCGCACGCAGGCCGTGGCCGTCACGCCGGTGACGAGGATGGTGTCGACGCCGGCCGCGCGCAGATAGCCGGCCAGCGGCGTGCCGCTGAACGCGCTCGCGCGCTTTTTCATCATCACGTATTCGCCCTCGATCGGCGCGATGCGCGAATCGATCGCCCAGAGCTGCTCGTCGGCGAGGCTGACCGCCTCGACCGGTATCTTGTGGTGCCACAGGCCCATGTCCGAGCGCGGGTCGTCGCGGTTCGTGTTCTGGTAGGCGGTCGTCACGTGCACCACGACATGGCCGCCCTTGCGGGCCGACGCGAGCAGGCGCTGCATGCCCGGTATGATCTCGCGGTCCATTTTGGCCATGTCGCAGGTGAACGGATTGCCCGGCCGGGTCCAGGCATTCGCCAGGTCGATGCTGACGAGCGCCGGCTTGCGCCCGAACCCGATCCGGCGCTTGAAGCCGCGCTGCTCGTAGATTTTCGTGCTTGCATCGAAGGCCTTCTGCAGCATCTCGTCGAGATTCTCGATATCCATGGAAACTCCTTCTTCGTTCCTCGGTTTTCCTTCCACCGGCGATTGACCCGCCGGAGCGGGCGGCGTGGATCGGATAAGAATAGCCCGCAACTTCCGCGGTCGAAACCTCACCCGCCCCACACTTCGCGGAGCAGCCTCAGCCAGTTCTCGCCGATCACCTTGCGTATCCGCCGTTCCGGCCAGCGGGCTTTTTCCATCGCCGCGGTCAGGTTCGGCAGCTCGCCGATGTGCGTCAGGCCTTCGGGAAACTTCACTTCGCCGAACTCGGTGAGGCGCCGGCCATGGCCCTTGTCGTGCGTGATCCACTCCATGAAGGACTGGCCGTGACCTTGCGTGAAATCGGTGCCGAAGCCGACGGCGTCCTCGCCGACGATGCCGATGACGTGCTCGATCGCCTCGATGTAGTCCGCGAGCGTCGATTGCGAGCCGCGCCGCAGGAACGGGGGAAACATGGTCACCCCGACCATTCCGCCGCGCTCGGCGATGAAGCGCAGCTCCTCGTCGGTCTTGTTGCGCGGATGATCCTTGAGCGCCTTGGGCAGGCAATGCGTGTAGGCGACCGGCGCCTTGGAAGCGAGGATGACGTCGCGCGAGGTTCGCGATCCGACGTGGCTCAAGTCGCAGAGCATTCCCACCCGGTTCATCTCGGCGACGATCTCGCGACCGAAATCCGATAGCCCGCCGTCGTTCGATTCGTAGCACCCCGAGCCGACCAGGGTCTGGGTGTTGTAGGTCATCTGCGCGATGCCGACGCCCGCGTCCTTGAAAATCTGCACGAACTCGATCCGATCCTCGAAGGCGGTCGTGTTCTGGAACCCCAGCACGATGGCCGTCTTGCCGTCGCGCTTGGCTCGGCGGATGTCCTCGACGGTTCGCGCCTTGCAGATGATATCGGCATGCCGGCGGAAATACCCGTTCCAGGCACCGATGTTGATCATCGTTTCGCGGAACCCTTCCCAAACCGAGCATGTGCAGTTTGCGCCGGTCAGGCCGCCGCGCCGCATGTCCTCAAAGATGGTGGCGCTCCAATTGGCGACGATGAGGCCGTCGAAGACGAGGGCGTCGTCATGAAGTGGGCCTGCGGGCATCGACATTCTCCAGCTTCTAGGGGCTCGGCGCGCCGATCAAAGATAGATCGACCGCACGATTTCGCGGTGGTCGCCGCCATATTCGGCTACCGGGCGCCCCGCGACAACCACCCCGTCGCGCATGATGACGAAGCGGCTCGCGATTTCGAAGGCGAGGCCAAGATTCTGCTCGATCATCAGTATCGAGGCGCCATTTTCCTTGAGCGCGCCGATGATGGTTCCAATCTCGGCGACGAATTTCGGCGACAGACCGCCCGACGGCTCGTCGAGCAGCAGCAACTTGGGCCGCGACATGAGGGCGCGGCCGAAAGCGACCATCTGTTGCTCCCCGCCCGAGAGGCTTTGAACGCGCTGGCTTCGGCGCTCGCGAAGCCGGGGAAAATGCCCGTAGACGCGCCGCAGATCCTCGCCGGCCGAAGCGCGGTTTTTCACATAGGCACCGAGGCGCAGATTTTCCTCGACGGAAAGCTCGGGGAAAAGGTCGCGCGCCTGGGAGACCTGCACCAAGCCGAGCTGGAACGTGCGGTGCGGCGGGAGGTTCTGGATCTCCCGTCCCTCGAGCAGGATGCGGCCGGCCGTGCAACCGACGAAGCCGCTGATCGCGTTGAGGCAGGTCGATTTTCCGCTTCCGTTCGCGCCCAGAAGGCAAAGCGTCTCGCCGTGCTCGAGCGCAAAGCTCGCGCCTTGCAGGATCTCCTTCTTGCCGTAGGAGACCCGAATATCTTCGACCTTCAATAACGGTTCACGCGCGGCCAAGATAGGCCTCCATCACGTCCTTGTCGTTCCGTACTTCCTCGGGCTTGCCTTCCGCGATCTTGCGCCCGGCATTGAGCACGACGATCGCGTCGGCGCCGGCCATCACGAGGTCGATGGCGTGCTCGATGAGGAGGATGGCGACTCCTTGCTCCCCGGCAAGCCGCTTGATGATCTCCATCATGCGCTGGCGCATCGGCGGCGCGAGGCCGACGGCAGGCTCGTCGAGCAGCATCAACGGCGGCTCGGTTGCGACGGTCCTGACGATCTCGACGATGCGTTGCTGGCCGCCGGACAGGTTCTTCACCGGTTCGTCGGCGAATGCGGCCATGTCCATCATCGCGAGCAACCGGCGCGCCCGCTCGGTCGCCTCGCGCTCCGCCTCCCGCGCCGCCGCGGTTCCGAGCAGCAAGCCGAAAAATCCGCTGGCGATCTGGACATGCAGTCCCGTCAGCACATTCTCCAGCACGGTCATCTCGCCGAACAGGCCGCCGTTCTGAAAGGTCCGGCGCACGCCTTTGGCCGAGATGTGATGCGGCGTCAGCCCCTGAATCGGCTCGCCTCTAAGATGGATCTCGCCCGCCGTCGGCTGCACGTAGCCCGAGACGGCGTTGAATAGCGTCGTCTTGCCGGCGCCGTTCGGGCCGATCACCGCCTTGATCTCGCCGCCGTCGACCCCGAACGACACGTCGGTCAGCGCTTTGAGGCCGGCGAAGTGCACCGAGACGCCCTTGAGCTCCAGAAGCGGGGGCATCGCCGCTAATCCCGGTAATAGCGTTCGCGGAACGCGGCGGAAATCCCGGCAAGAACGCTCGCAAGCCCCTTCGGCAGAAATAGCAGGACGAAGATGATGATCGCGCCGAAGAACAGCTCTTCCATGCCGGGGTAGCGGCGGAAATATTCGGGCAGAATTGTGAGCGTGACGCCGCCGATGACGCTGCCGATCAGGCTGCCGGTTCCGCCGACCAGGACCATGGCAAAATGGACGATGACCTCGATCAGCCCGAAAGATTCCGGGAAGACCCGTCCGGTCAAGGCGGCGAACATCGCGCCGGCAAGGCCGACCACGACTCCGCTCCACACGAATGCCAGCACGATGTAGTTGGCCGTTGCAATGCCGAGCGACGCCGTCGCGAGCTCGTTGTCGCGTATCGCCAGGATCGCGCGGCCGATGCGCGAGCGCAGCAGGTTCGACGTCGCCTTCACGACGATGACGACAATCGTCAGGAACACGTAGAACTTTTGCGCCTCGGTGCGGATCGCGAGGCCGAACAGGTCGAGCGGCGGCAGCGGCAAGCCGTCCGATCCCATGGTCACCTTGTCGGCGTGGAGATACACCCAGCGCATCAGCTCGCCGAACGCAAGGGTGATGATCGCGAGGTAGTAGAGGCGGATCCGGCGCAGCGCCGCGATGCTGGCAAGGAACCCCGCCGCGCCGCCGGCGACCGCGGCGGCGGCGGCGGCGAGCAAGTACGGCGCCCCGAGATGGCTCATCGCGATCGCCGTGGTGTAGGCGCCGATGCCGAAAAACGCGGTGTTGGCAAAGGCGAGCTGGCCCAAATTGCCGATGACGAGGTTGAAGCCGACCGCGACCAGGATATAGACCAGCATGCGGTTGGCGATGAACTGCAGATAGTCGTTGGCGAAGAGCGGGATGGCCGCCGCGATCATGGGCACCAGATAGTAGGGGTTGATTTTCCGGCGTGGCGCGCGCGGCGCATGGTTCGCGACGTTGCTCATCGCTCCGTCACACGCGCACGACCGCGCGTTTTCCGAACAATCCGGCCGGCCGCACGATCAGGACGGCGATGATCACGAGATAGCTCGAAATATCGATGAGCGCCGAGCTCAGATACGCGCCGGCGTATTGCTCGGCAATGCCGAGAATGAGGCCACCCGCCACGGCGCCGCCGAGCGAGCCGAAGCCGCCGAGCGTCATCGCCGCGAAGCCGCGAATGAGAAAGCTCGCGCCGAGATCCGGGTGCAGGAGCGTGATCGGCGCGATGAGGATGCCGCCGATCGCTCCCAGCGCCAAACCGGTCCCCCACATCACGTCGTGAAAGCGCCCGACGTTGACGCCGATCAGCATCGCGCCGCGCTCGGACTGATAGATGGCTTGGATGAGCTTGCCGACCGGCGAGCGGTAGAAGACGAAGGCGAACGCCAGCAGCAGCCCCGCGACGATGCCGACGATGACCAGGCTTTCGCCGGTGACGACGATGTTACCGATGAAGATGGGCTCGAAGTCGAACACGCGCGGCATCGGCATCACCTCGCGGCCCCAAAACGCGCGCGTGGTGCCGCGGAAGACATAGCCGAGCGAGATGCTCATCATCGCGAAGCCGATATGCGGCCCGGCCTTGATCGGATTGATCAAGCCGCGGGAGATCAGGATGCCGAAGACGAACATCGCGACGGTCGCCAGGATCGCCGACGGCGCGAAAGAAAGTCCGAGAAGGATGACGAACACGTAGACGCCGAAAGCGCCGCCGAGGACGAAATCGCCGTGGCCGAAATTGACGATCGTGGTGCCCCGGAACAGCACCGTGAGCGAGAGCGCGATGAGCGCGTAGAGCGCCCCTTGCGTCAAGCCGCTAAGCGTGAGTTGGATCAACATCGGAGATTGACGTTGCCGGGGACCTGCCGCGTCGACGAAGCACGCGGCGCCCGTCCGCGGGCGCCGCGTGCCGGAAGCCGGTTAGAACTGATTGCCCCAGGTGACAAAGACGGTGGGCTTGCCGTTCACGAACCCGGCGACCGCCGATGTCTTGCAGCCTTGCCGGTCGGTCGGCGTCCAAGTGATGTCGCAGGCGAGGATGTTGGTCCGCAGGCCGCGGATATTCTCCAGCTCGGCAATGAACTTCGACCGCGTGAGGTCGCGACCCGCGGCCTTGAGCGCCTCCACCGAAGCCACGCCGCTCGCCATCGCGATCGCGCTGAAGCCCGTGATCGTCTCGTTCGGGTAATATTTGCGGATGATGTCGTTCCACGGTTTCATCTTGGGACCGTCGACTTTGTCGACGTAGGCGTGCATGACGTAGTAGTTGTCGACGGCCTCCTGATCGCCCAGGCGAGCCAGGGTGTTCTCGAGGTCGGTGCCCGCCGTGCCCATGACCGGAACCTTGAGGCCGTACTTCTTCGCGTCGCGCAGGAAGATCACCGTTTCGGCCTCATAGAGGCAGCCCAGGATGAAATCCAAGTTTGCCTGCTTCATCCGCAGAACTTGCGCGGTGGTATCGGTCTGGCCGCGCTCCATGGCGAGCTCGACCACGGGAGCGACGCCCAGCGCCTTGATATGGTCGAGCGCCGGGCCGCAGTAGCTCTTCGCCCAGTCGTTGGTATGGGCGATCACGCCGATCCGCTTGGTGTTGGGCCTAGACATGACGAACTTGGCCATCGCCTCGCCATAGGTGGCCCCCGCGGGAACGCCGTGGAAAATGTTCCGGATCGGGGGCATCGACAGCGACCCGTTGACAGCGTGCGAGATGATCCAGGGCAGGCCTGCCTGGACGACCTCGGGCTTCAGCGCCACGGCGACGCCGCTGCACGAGTTGCCGTGCAGATAGAACACCTTGTCCTGGTGAATGAGCTTCTTGGCGGCTGCGATGCCCTTCGCCGGCTCGCACGCGTAGTCTTCCTGCACGATCTCGATCTTGCGGCCGTGGATTCCGCCCTGGTCATTGATGTGCTTGAAGTAGGCCATGAGCCCGATCTCGGCCTTGCTGTAGCTCGAGGCGTTGCCCGAGAACGGGCCCATCACGCCGACCTTGATCGTCGTGTCGGTGATCCCTGTCGTCTCCTGGGATCGAGCCGGTGCGGTCAGCAGCGCCAAGCTTGCCAAGCCACCAATGATCGCAAGCACGGATTTTTCATAGGTCACGGATTGCCTCCCTAGGTTGCGTCAATCAAGCGTTCTTGCGCCCGGTCGCTTCGACTGCCGCATCGCGGCCCGTGGCGGAGGGACCACTTCTTGGCGCCCATGATTCTATAGTCACACCAACCCTGCCTTGGAATGGCTGATTTGTCTATGCTTGTTGCAAACCTTGCGCGGCCGCGAAGGCGGCTTGCAGCTTGGCGAGCACGGGATTTTCGTCCGCCGCCGGCGCGGCGGCGGCGTCCTGCGCCGCGAAGTCGCGCCAGAAATGGCAGGCGACCGCGCGGCCCGCCGCGTCGGCGGCCAAGGCCGGCGTCTCATTGCCGGCAGCGCGCCTGCACATGGCGGCAGCGCGTGTGCAACCGGCAGCCGCCGGGCGGATCGATCGGGCTCGGCACGTCGCCTTCCAGCAGCAGGCGCTTCTTGCGCCGCGCCGGATCGGGAACCGGCACCGCCGCGAGCAAGGCCTGGCTGTAGGGATGGCGCGGCTCGGCGAACAGCGCCGCGGTTTCGGCGAGCTCGACGATCTGGCCGAGATACATCACGGCGACGCGCGTCGCGATGTGGCGCACCACGGCGAGATCGTGGGCGATGAAGATATAGGCGAGGCCCAATTGGCGCTGCAGGTCGCCGAGCAGATTGACGACTTGCGCCTGGATCGAGACATCGAGCGCCGAGACCGGTTCGTCGCACACGATGAGCTTGGGCTCGACGGCGAGCGCGCGGGCGATGCCGATGCGCTGGCGCTGGCCGCCGGAAAATTCGTGCGGATAGCGCTGGGCGTGTTCCGGGCGCAAGCCGACGAGGCGCAACAGCTCGGCGACACGCCGGGCGCGGCCGCCTGGCGGCGCGATATCGTGCAGCGCCAGCGGCTCCTCGAGCATCTGGCCCACGGTCATGCGCGGATTGAGCGAGCCGTACGGGTCTTGGAAGATGATCTGCATCTCGCGGCGCAGGGCGCGCAGCGCGCCGGGGCCGAGCGCGTGGATGTCGCGGCCCTGATATTTGACGCGGCCCGCGCTCGGCTCGATCAAGCGCAAGACGAGGCGGCCGACGGTGGATTTGCCGCAGCCGCTTTCGCCCACCAAGGCCAGCGTCTCGCCCGGCGCCAGCGCGAAGCTCACGCCGTCGACGGCGCGCACCCAGGCGCGCGGCCGGCCGAACACGTCGTGCCGCGCCGGGAAGTGCTTGACGAGATTTTCCGCTTCGAGCAGCGGCCCGGTCATGCGACGAGCGCCTCGAGCGGCGCTTTCCAGCAGCGGCTGGCGTGGCCGTCCGCGAGCTTGCGCATTGCTGGCGCTTCGGCGCGGCAGCGCGCGTCGGCGAAGGGGCAGCGCGGCGCGAAGCGGCAACCGGCCGGCATGCGTTGCGGCGGCGGCACCATGCCTTCGATGGCGGGCAGGCGGAGGCGTTTGCGGTCGAGCCGCGGGATCGAGCCCAACAGGCCCACCGTGTAAGGATGCTGCGGCCGGCGGAACAGGGTTTCCACCGGCGCGCGCTCGACGATCTGGCCGGCATACATGACGATCACCTCGTCGGCCATTTCGGCGACGACGCCGAGATCGTGCGTAATCAGCATGATGGCGCTGTCGGTTTCGGCGCGCAGCTCGCGCATGAGTTCCAGCACTTGCGCCTGGATGGTCACGTCGAGCGCCGTGGTCGGCTCGTCGGCGATCAGCAGATGCGGATCGCACGAAAGCGCCATCGCGATCATCACGCGCTGGCGCATGCCGCCCGAAAGCTTGTGCGGATAATCGTCGAAGCGCTTCTCCGGCGAGGGAATGCGCACGCGTTTCAGCATCGCGATGGCGCGCGCCCGGGCCTCGGCGCCGGACACGGCGCGGTGCCGGAGGATCGCCTCGGCGATCTGCTCGCCCACCGTGTAGGCGGGATTGAGCGAGCTCATCGGCTCCTGGAAGATCATCGCGAGCTTGGCGCCGCGCAACGCGTTCATCGCCGGGCGCGGCAGGCGCAAGATGTCGGCGCCGTCGAACTTGACCGCGCCGCCGATGCGCACGCCGCGCGCCGGCAGCAGGCCCATGATGGCGAGCGCCGTCACGCTCTTGCCGCAGCCCGACTCGCCGACGATGCCGAGCGTCGTGCCGCGCGCCACGGAAAAATCGACGCCGTCGACGGCGGGCACCGGCCCGTCGTCGCCGGCGAAGGTGACGCGGAGATCGCGGACTTCCAGCAGCGCGCCGCTCACGAAGCGTCGCGTTTCCCGGCGGCGAGCGCGTCGGCGATGCCGGCGGCAATGCCGGCATCGATCGTGGCGCGGTCGAAGATGCCGGCCGGATTGGCGCGCGTCGCGAGATAGCGGCGGAAATGGACGAAGCGCTCGTGGCTCACGCGCTCCAGGCGCTCGAGCTCGGCGAGCGGATCGGCGTGATCGTCGACGCGGAGATCGAGATCGGGATGCTCCTCGGTCGTATGGATAATAAGCGCCGCCGATTGCTTGCCGCGCTTGTCGCCACCCGCCGCCTCGCCGGCCTTGAGCGCCGCGATCAGCCGGCGCGGAAACGGCAGTGCCGCGCCCGCGGCATAGGCCGCCGAGGTATCGGCGACGACGCGCGGCCCGGCCAGCATATTGCCGGCGACCGAATGATCGGCGGAAACGACATGCCCGCACCAATCGACGCAGCCGGCGCCGGTGTGCGCCGCGATCCTGCCGTTGCGGTCCATGACGTGAAGCTGGCGGCTCGCCTCGCCCGCGTCGCTCGCGATCAGGATGCGGACGACGTCGGCGGCGGCCACGCCCTCGCCCAACAGGCGCAAGCCGCGCGCGCCGAAGGTCGGATTGATCAGCGCCTGGGTCGCCAGCGCGCCGACGCCGCCCGAGGCATGCGGGCACAGCGCGCCGACGGCGAAAAACTTGGTGGCGACGGCGACGCCGAAAGCGCCGCTCGCCGCGTCACGGGCGATGATCGACCAGGTCATACGCGGCATCATCCGAGAAAGATACCGGCGGCGCAAGCCGGCGATGTCTCAGTTTGAATTTGGCGGCAGCCATTCTCGTAATGCGGAGCTTTGCTGAATCGCTTCGGTTAGCCAGATCACCGATTGCGTTGCCGCCGTAAGCGCGGCTTCCTGCGACGCATAAGCAGCACCTGAGTAATACCGCACCGGCGTCCAGGCGCCCCCGTCCTCCGCGTCCCGCCTGAATTCCTCAAATCCGTAGCTTCCGTCCGGACGTGAGAACAGGTCGACGCATCGGTTGCGTTCAAAATTCTCTATGCTGGCGAAAACCAGCCATAACCCGTCGATTCGCCTCGGCACTCGAAGCTCCCGCGGTTCTCGCGTTGCCTAGGTTTCACCGCCGCTGCGGCGATCGGCGCCCTGATAGCACGCTCGATTTCAAGCTGCGACATTACCAGCGAGCGGCGCGCTTTGCCTTCCGCGCAAGCTCGTCTATCGTCGGTGCCGATGTTGCGAGGGAGTTCGACCATGCCGCCTACGGATCGCATTGGCGACGCCGCCGCCGGTTTTGCCGATATCGAGCAGCCGGCCGGGCTGGTGTCGCCGCCGCCCTCGCTGTGGGGCAGCGATGCGATGGCCGAGGTGCTGCGCGATCTCGGCATCGCCTGGGTCGCGCTCAATCCGGGCGCGAGCTTCCGCGGCCTGCACGACAGCCTGGTCAATTATCTCGGCAACCGCCAGCCGCAGATGCTGCTCTGCCTGCACGAGGAGCACGCCATCGCCATGGCGCATGGCTACGCGAAATCGACCGGCAAGCTCATGGCCGCGATCGTGCACAGCAATGTCGGCCTCATGCACGGTTCGATGGCGGTGTTCAACGCCTGGTGCGACCGCATTCCGCTGCTCCTGCTCGGCGCCACCGGCCCGTTCGATGCGACCAAGCGCCGGCCGTGGATCGATTGGATTCACACCGCGCAAGATCAGGGTGCTTTGATCCGCGATTTCGTGAAATTCGACGATCAACCGTCGTCGATCGCGGCGGCGCGCGAATCGATCCTGCGCGCGGTGCAGATCGCGACCACGCCGCCGACGGGCCCGGTCTATATCAATCTCGATCAGGCGCTGCAGGAATCGGCGCTGCCGGCGGCCCTGCCCAAGCTCGATCTCGCGCGCTACCGCGCGCCGCCGCCGGCCGAGCCGAACCCGGCCCTGATTGCGGCGGCGGCCGAACTGCTGGCGAAAGCGCAAGCGCCGGTCATCATGGCGGGCCGCGTCGGGCGCGGCGCCGAGGATTGGCGCGCGCGCGTGGCGCTGGCCGAAAAACTCGGCGCCCGCGTGCTCACTGATTTGAAGGCGCCGGCCGCGTTCCCGACCGATCATCCGCTGCACGCGGCGCCGCCCGGCCTGTTCCCGCACCCCGACGCGCTCGCCTGCTTGAAACAGGCCGACGTCGTCCTCGATCTCGATTGGATCGATCCCGCCGGCCTGCTGCGCACCGCCTTCGGCGGCGACGCGATCGGCGCCAAGGTGATCCGCGTGTCGGTCGATCAGCACAATCATCGCGGCTGGAGCAAGGATCACCAGGGCCTGCCGCCGGCCGATCTCTATTTCCTCAACGAGCCCGAGCGCGTCGTGGCCGCGCTGCTCGGCGCCTTGGCCAACAAGCCGGCGCGGCCCCGCCCGCCGGCAGCCGCCGCCAAAGCCGAGGCGCCGGCGGCCGATGGCGCGATAATCGATGTCGGCATGGTGGCGCGGTCTCTCGCCGCCGCCGCCGGCAACCGCGCGGTCTCGATCCTGCGCGTGCCGCTGTCCTGGGGCGGCCAGATGTGGCACTTCAAGAGCGCCGATTCCTATATCGGCTTCGACGGCGGCGCCGGCATCGGCTCGGGTCCCGGCATGGTGATCGGTGCCGCGCTCGGCATGATGGGCAGCGGAAGGCTGCCGGTCGCAATCATCGGCGACGGCGACTATCTGATGAGCGTCTCGGCGCTGTGGACGGCGGCGCATTACCGCATTCCGGTGCTGATTCTGGTCGTCAACAACCGCTCCTTCTTCAACGACGAGTTGCATCAGGAGCGCGTCGCCAAGCAGCGCACCCGGCCGGTCGAGAACCGCTGGATCGGCCAGCGCATCGGCGAGCCCGAAATCGATCTGGCGCAGATGGCGCGTGCCCAGGGCCTGCGCGGCATCGGTCCGGTCACCGAGCCGGCCTCGCTGCAAGCCGTGCTCGCAGACGCCATCGCCGCGGTCGAGGCGGGGCAAGCCTGCGTCGTCGATATCCGCGTCGCCGCCGGCTATGATGCGGCCACATCGATCGCCCTGTCGCGCGCGCCCAAGGCAGGCTAAGGCGGCGAGAACCGAAACCGAGGGAGAACGGCCATGAAAACCGAATTCGCGAGATTCGCACTAGCGGCTGTGCTGCTGAGCGCCGCGGCCAGCGCCGCCGCCGCGCAGGAAAAAATCGCCGTCGCCATCGGCCAACGCCAGGTCTGGGATTCGATGATCGTGCCGATCGGCGAGGCCCAGGGCATTTTCAAGAAGCACGGTATCGAGCTCTCGATCACCTACACGGCGGGCGGCGCCGAAACGCTCCAGGCGGTCATCACCGGCAGCACGGATTACGCGCTCACCAACGGCGTCGAGGGCGTGATCGCGGCTTTCGCCAAGGGCGCGCCGCTGCGCATCGTCAGCTCCGAGATGCGCGGCGCCAGCGACATCTATTGGTACGTCAAGGCCGATAGCCCGATCAAATCGCTCAAGGACGCGGCCGGAAAAACCCTCGCCTTTTCGCGCCCCGGCTCGTCGTCGAACCTCGTCGCCCAGCAATTGGCGGCCAAGGCCGGCGTCGCCGCCAAGCTGGTATCGACCGGCGCCCTGCCCGCAACCTTCACCCAGGTCATGTCGGGCCAGATCGATATCGGCTGGGCCGCCGTGCCCTTCGCGCTCGACGCGGTGAAGAAAGGCGAGATTCGCATCGTCGCCCGCGGCGGCGAACTCGAGGAGCTCAACAATGTCAGCATCCGGGTCAATGTGACGAGCGTCAAATTCCTCGCCGAGCGGCGCAAGGCGGCCGAGGGCTTCGCCCGCGCCTACAAGGAATCGCTCGATTGGATGTATGCCAATATCGACAAGGCCGCCGCCGCCTATGCCGAGTTGAACAAGATCTCGCTCGACATCGCCAAGGAGGGCATCGCCTTCTATCCCAAGGCGCGGCTCGAGCCCTATCCAGTCTCCGGCCTCGATATTTCGGTCGCCGAGGCGGTGAAGGCCAAGCGCCTCGATAAGCCGCTGACGCCGGAGCAGCTCAAGGAGCTCGTCGTCGAACTCAAATAGGCGGATGGCCGCGCTTCCGTCCAAGCCGGCGCTGGCCGGCATCGCCACGCTGCTGGCGCTGGCGGCGGCGCTCGAAGCGCTGGTTGCCGGCGGCGCGCTGTCGAAATTCGTCGTCGCCCGGCCGAGCGAGATGGTGCGCGCCATCGGGCGCCTGATCGCCGAAGAAAACCTGCTCACTTCGCTCGGCGCAACCTTGGCGACCGCCTTCGCCTCGGTCGGCGCCGCCATCATTGTCGGCCTGCCCTGCGGCTATTGGCTCTACAAGCACGAGCGCTTCGGCCGCGCCTACCGCAATTGGCTGGGCGCCATGTTCGCGGCGCCGCTGGTGTTGCTCTATCCGCTCGTCCTTGTCGTGTTCGGCCGGACCTATTTTGCGGTCGGGTTCATGGGCTTCCTGGTCGGCCTCGTCGCCGTGGTGCTCAACACGCGCGACGGGCTCGCCGCCGTCGCGCCGGTGCTGATTCGCGCCGGCCGCGTCTTCAAGCTCACGCCGTCCGAGGAATTCTGGACGATCTTGCTGCCCGCCGGCACGCCGATGATTTTCACCGGCATCCGGCTCGGCGCCATCTACGCGCTCGTCAATATCATCGGCATCGAATACCTGATCAATTTCGGCGGCCTGGGTTTCGTCGTCTCGGACACTTACGACCGCTTCGATTTTCCCGGCATGTATGCCGCGATTCTGTTCGTCGTTCTGGTCAGCGGCGCGATGCTGTGGCTGCTCGGCAAGGTGCAAGCGTGGCTGCGCCCGGCGTGACATCCGGCACGCTGGCGATCCGCCTCGGCACGCTCGCCGTGTTGGCCGCGCTGTGGGAGGCGCTGGCGCGGAGCGGCATCGTTTTCAAAGGCGTGGTGCCGTCGCTGGCCGCGATCGCGCGGGCCTTGTGGGGCGAATTGTCGGGTGCCGCGTTCTACGGCAATTTCGCCGTCACCGCGGCCGAAGTCGGCGCCGGCTTCGCGATCGGCGCCGTGCCGGGAATCCTGCTCGGCATCGCGTTCGGCGCGCGCCGCGGCCTGGGCGCCGCGGCCGGTCCCTATGTCGCCGCGCTGGCGACGACGCCGAAAATCGTGTTCCTGCCGATCGTCATGCTGCTGGTCGGCATCGGGCCCGGCTCGAAAGTGGCGCTCGGCGCCTTGTCCGCCGTGTTCCCGATCGTGATCGCAACCGCTGCGGGTATGCGCGCGATCCGGCCGGTCTATGTCCGCGTCGGCCGCGTCTTGAAATTATCGCCGGGCCAGATGGTCCGCCGCATATACGTGCCGGCGCTGGCCTTGCCCATCGTCGCCGGCATGCGGCTGGGCCTCGGCGTCTGCATCGTCGGCGTTCTGCTCGGCGAACTGAAATTTTCCAAGGCCGGCTTGGGCTTTCTCGCCAACGACTATTACGCGCAATTCCGCATCGCCGAGCTTTATGCGCTGATCGTCATCATCTTTGCGCTCGCCGCGCTCGCCAATGCCGCGATGAGCCGCGCCGCCGCCGGCGTCGAACCGCACGGCTGAGGCGATGTCCCGGCGCCTTAGCGATTTTTCGTGTCCTTCAAATGCGTGAGCGAAACAACCAGGACGATCGCGAGGACAACGGCGACCGCGCCGCCAATGATCCAGCCGATCAAGCCGGGGCGCCAAATCAGCGCCGCCGCCAGCAGCGCGGCCAGGCCGCCGGCGCTGAGGATCATGTCGCGCTTCAGCGATTTGCGTTCCCGAATGGCGCTATAGCGGCTGAAGCTGACCATGGACGCTGCCGATTCTCTCTTGCGAAAGATGCTATTTCACCCAGTTTGGCCGACGCTGTCCAGGGCTCGGCGGAATTCCCTGTCTGACAAACGGCGGTAGACCGCCAATTCGGCCACGATATTCGTTCGGCTTTTCCGGCGATGGCTTTAACCGGCCACCCTGGTGCCGGCTCATGATTGTCTTGCTGATTGTCGCTTCCGGCTCGCGGTCGGAAGAACACGGGCCCAGATTTTAAGGACGGTGTCTGCCGGTTTGCTGAGACGCTCGCTGTTGCCGGTGTCGGACAAACCGTCGCGCGATATTGCGCGTGCGCCTACCCCATTTGGGGGCATTGCTGGCCACAACTTACCCACATGCTCAGGGCACCGTATTGCAGGCAACGCGAAACGTGGGACAAGTCGTGCGTCCAACCCGTTTGTCGCAATGTCGAATTGTTGAGAATAACGCCATGCCTGTCTTACCCGAATATCGCACGATCGACGGCTCGGATAACAATTCTTTCAATTTCGACTGGGGCCGGGTCGATACGACGTTGCGCCGTATCGCGCCCAACGAATATGCCGACGGCGTCTCGGCTTCCGGCGGCGTCGGCCTGCCAAGTCCGCGCGTCATCAGCAACGAAATCTTCGCGCAGTCCGGCGACATGCCGAACGCCGCCGGCGCCAGCAATTTTCTCTGGCTCTGGGGCCAGTTTGTCGACCACGACCTCGATTTCGTGAAATTGCAATCCGGTCCGAGCGCCGAAATCGCCAGCTTTCCCGTGCCGCCGGGCGATCCCTTCTTTGACCCAATGTCGACCGGAACCGTGACGATGAAGATCACGCGGGATGAAGCCGCGCCCGGAACCGGAACGATGGGCATTCCCTGCGAGCACATCAACACGATTACGCATTGGCTTGACGGCTCGATGGTCTATGGTTCCAACGCCGCGCGCGAAACGGCGCTGCGCGATATTGGCGGCAAGCTCAAAGTCGGCGCCGGCGATCTCTTGCCCCTAAACACGTTCGGCCTGCCCAACGGCAACTTGCCCGCCGGCGGTCCGCCGGCCGAAAGCCTGTTCATTGCCGGCGACGTGCGGGTCAATGAGAATCCGGCGCTGGCGGCGATTCACACGATTTTCGTGCGCGAGCACAATCGCATCGTCGATGAATTGGCGACCGCGAATCCGGCCTGGAACGGCGAAACGCTGTATCTGGAGGCCAAGGCCCGCGTTGAAGCGGAGATTCAATCGATTACTTACAATGAATGGCTGCCGATAATCCTCGGCGTCGACGCATTGCCCGACTACGCTGGCTACAACGATACGGTCAATCCGGCGATCGATCAGGTTTTCGCGTCGGCGCTGTTCCGGCTCGGCCATACGCTGCTGTCGCACGAGCTGCAGCGCTTGAACGAACATGGCGCCGAGATCCCGCTCGGCCATCTCGCCTTGAGCAACGTGTTCTTCAACGTCGACTCGATCAAGGCGGCGAACGGCATCGACGATTTGTTACGCGGCCTCGGCGCTTCCAAGGCGCAGGAACTTGACGCCAAGGTCATCGACGACGTGCGCAATCTGCTGTTCGGCCCGCCCGGCGCCGGCGGCATGGATCTGATCTCGATCAACATCATGCGCGGGCGCGAACATGGCCTGCCGGATTACAACGCGGCGCGCGTCGCCTATGGTTTGGCGCCGCTGACCGATTTCGACCAGATCACCGCCAATACCGCGCTCGCGGCCAAGCTCGAGTCGCTCTACGGCTCGATCGACAACATCGACGTCTTCGTCGGCGCGCTGGCCGAGGATGACGTTCCCGGCGCCATGGTCGGCGAGCTGCTGCGCGCCGTCCTGGTCGATCAATTCGCGCGGCTGCGCGACGCGGATCGCTTCTGGTTTGAAAGCCGCTTCGACGGCGCGGATCTCGAGCGGCTCGAGCACACGACGCTGTCCGACATCATTCAGCGCACGACCGGCATCGAGCACCTGCAGCACGATGTCTTCTTCGCCTACAACCGCGTCGGCGGCTCCGACAATTCGGATTGGTTGACCGGCGGCAAAGATCGCGACCTGATGTGGGGCGGAAAAGGCAACGACCATCTCGATGGACGCGAAGGCAACGACCAGTTGCATGGCGAGAAAGGGCAGGACTCGATTTCCGCCGGAAGCGGCGAAGATTGGCTATTCGGCGAAGAAGGAAACGACAATTTGTCCGCCGGCGCCGGAAACGATTTTGCCGACGGCGGGCCTGGCAATGACGAAATTCGCGGCGGCCCAGGGAACGACAAACTCCTTGGAAGCGAAGGCAATGATCGGATCTGGGGCGAGAACGGCAATGACAAGCTCTGGGGCGGCGCAAACAATGACCAACTTTTTGGCGGTCATGGCAACGACATGCTCAGTGGTGGAGCGGGCAACAATCGCGTGACGGGAGGGCATGGCAGCGACATGTTCGCTGTCGGCCTTGGTCAGGACATCATCGAGGATTTTCAACCGTTTGGCGGCCTGCACGATTTCATCGATCTGCGCGGCACGGGCCTTGATTTCGACGACGTCAATCTGGCGCAGTTCGGCAACGACACGCGCATCACCTTCGATGGCTCGAGCGCGACGGTTGTGTTGCGCGGCGTCGATTCGGACGATTTGTCGAGCGCGCTGTTCCTGGTCGTTTAAAGATTCATCGTTACCGGCGGTTGCTTGGTTCGCCCGCGCCCATACCCCATCCAAGTCTTCTTATCGGCGGTCAATTGTTGTAAGAAATTGCGCGGGCGAGTCCAAAAGCAGCGATGACGGACAGGATAAACCAGTTCGCGGAAACGATCGGGGGATGCCGCACGGCGCTGATGACGGTCGGCGCGTTCAGCGCCGTCATCAATCTATTGCTGCTCGCCGGCGCGCTCTACACGCTGCAAGTGTTCGACCGCGTGTTGTCGAGCCGCAGTTGGGACACGCTTTTTTATCTCACGGTCATCGCCGGCATCGCGGTTTTGGTGCAGACGATGCTCGATGCCGTGCGCGGCCGCATCGCGAACCGCGTCGGCGCCTATATCGAGCGCAAGCTCGGCGAAGACGGCTTGCTGCGCGCGGTCAACGCTTCGATCGAGGGCAAGCCCTATCGCGCCGAAGTGTTTCGCGATCTCGGCCGCCTTAAGCAATTTCTCGGCGGCAACGCGGTGTTCTCGGCCTTCGACGTGCCGTGGACGCCGATCTATCTTCTGGTCATTTTCCTGATCCACCCGCTGCTCGGCTGGATCGCGCTGGCGGCGGCCCTGCTGCTGATCGGCATCGCCGTGTTCAACGAGCTCGCGACGCGCGGGCCGCTGGAAAACGCCAGCAAGGAACATTCGCGCATCATGCGCCGCATGGGCGGGATCACGCGCAATGCCGAGATCGTCGACGCGCTCGGCATGACCGGCCGCATCGGTGCCGCGTGGTCGAAAGACAACGCCAAGGCGCAGGAATGGCACATCAAGGCCGGCGATCGCGCGGCCATGATCCTGTCGGCCTCGAAATTCATCCGGCAATTCACCCAACTTATCATCATCGCGGCCGGCGCCTGGCTCGCGGTCGAGCAGCAGGTCACCGGCGGTGCGATGATCGCGTCGTCGATCATCATGTCGCGCTCGCTCGCTCCGGTCGAGCAATTGATCGGCACGTGGAAGCAGGCGGTGGCGGCGCGCTCCGCCTATCGCCAGCTTCGCGCCTTCTTCGGCACGCCCCTGCCGCGCGACGAAGCCATGTTGCTGACGCCGCCGCGCGGCCGGGTCGCGGTCGAAAACCTCGTCTATCGCCGCGCCGGGCAGGAAAAGGCCGCGCTGCGCAACATCAATTTCGCGCTCTATCCGGGCAACTCGCTCGCCATTGTCGGCCCATCCGGCTCGGGCAAGTCGACGCTCGCCCGGCTCCTGGTCGGCGTCGTCAAGCCGAGCGCGGGCAGCGTCCGGCTCAATTCGGCCGAAGTCTACACCTGGAGCCGCGCCGATTTCGGCCGCCATGTCGGCTACGTGCCGCAGGACGTGGAGCTGCTCGAAGGCACGGTGCGCGAGAATATTGCGCGCTGGGAAGAGGCGAGCCCTAATAGCGTCATCGCCGCCGCGCAAGCCGCCGGCGCGCATGAGATGATCCTGCGCCTGCCGCAAGGCTACGACACGAATATCGGCGAGGACGGCGCCCGGCTATCCGGCGGCGAGCGCCAGCGCATCGCGCTGGCACGCGCCTTGTTCGGCGAGCCGCGCTACATCGTGCTCGACGAGCCCGATGCCAGCCTCGACAGCGAGGGCGAAGAAGCGCTGATTCGGGCGATGCAGCAATTGAAGCAAACTCAGGCGACGGTCGTTCTGATCACGCATCGGCGCAATCTGATCGCGCAGGCCGATCGCCTGCTGATCATGAAGGATGGCGAGGTCGATAGCTTCGGCGCGCGCGACGCGGTGCTCGAGGAGATCAACCGGCGCCGCCTCGCTGCGCAAGAGAGCCGCGCGCCCGCCGCGCCGGCAAAGGTCGTGGCGCTACGCACGCCGCATAAGAGCGCCTAGGTGGAGCGATGAGCATCAAATTGCGCATGCCGGCACGCGAATTCGGCCCGCCCGCGAAAAAGCCGCGCTTCGACGGTCCGCTCGCCGGCAGCGGCGTGGGCTTCGGCTTGTTGCTGATCGGCTTGTTCGTGCTCGGCGCAGGAACCTGGTCGGCCTCGGCCCCGATCTCGGCGGCCGCGATCGCCAATGGCGAGATCAAGGTCATCGGCAACCGGCGCACGGTGCAGCATCTCGAAGGCGGCATTATCCGCGAACTGCTGGTGCGCGAGGGGCAAGCGGTCAAGGCCGGGCAGGTCATGGTCCGGCTCGACGAGATCCAGTCGTCGTCGAACCAGGATTTGCTCAAGAGCCAGCTCGATGCGCTGCGCGCGCTCGATGCGCGGCTCGGCGCCGAGGACAAGGGGGCGGACGCGATCGCGTTTCCGGCCGATATCGCGGCGCGCAAGGACGATCCGCGCCTCGCGCAAATCATCGCCGGCCAGCGGCAGATCTTCAGCTCGCGCCGGCGCGCCACACAGGATTCGATCGCCGTTCTCGATCAGCGCGTGTCGCAGACCAAATCCGAGCTGCGCGGCCACGAAGCCCAGCTCGTCGCGGCCGAGGAGCAATACGCGCTGTTGCGCGAGGAAATCACCTCGGTGCGCAAGCTGCTGGCGCTCGGCGCCGAAAGCCAGAAGAACCTGCTCGTGCTGCTGCGCCAGCAGGCCGCCGTGATGGGCGCGCGCGAGGACCGCATCGCCCAGATCGAGCGCGCCAAATCGGCGATCAAGGAAGCCGAGGTGCAGATCGAGCGCATCAAGTCCGAATTCAAGCGCGACGTATTGCTCGAGCAGCGCGAGACCCAGAGCAAGATCGCCGAGATCGAGGAAAAAGTGCGCGCCGCGGCCGACGTCCAGGCGCGGCGCGAAATCGTGGCGCCGATGGAGGGCTACGTCGTCAACCTGCGCTTCTTCACGGTGGGCGGCGTGGTGCGCGCCGGCGACCCGATTCTGGATCTCGTGCCCAAAGACGAGGAACTCGTCGTCGAGGTCGAGGTCAATCCGACCGATATCGACGTCGTCGGCATCGGCATGGAGGCCGAGGTCCGCTTCACCGCGTTCCGCCAGCGCATGGTGCCCATCGTGCTCGGCTCGGTCACGCATGTCTCGGCCGATATTTTCAAGAACGAACGCACCGGCGCATCGTTTTACCGCGCCCGCGTCACGGTCACGCCCGAGCAGCGCAAGATGTTAGGCGATATGCAGATCCAGCCCGGCATGCCGGCCGAAGTCTTGATCCTCTCGGGCGCCCGTACCCTGCTGGGCTATCTCTGGGCGCCGATCCGCGACAGCTTCCGCCGGTCGTTCCGCGAGCAATAGGCGCGTCGCATCAACACGCGGCGCGGCAAGTGAAATAATATTGAAACAAAATACTCTGGTAACGATTTCGCGAGCAATAGAATTCGATCGACGGCATCTGAATTGAATAACCGCATGCGCTCAAGAACGCAGCGGTTTGATCTCTTTCGATTATCGCGTTTTGCAGTCCTCGTTTCGCCGTCGACATAATATTCGGCGGCATTAGATCGAATAAAGCCAGTCATTCGATCCATATGGCAGCTCGAACTCGGGATCGTCGCCAAAATGGGTCCATCGATATCAATGACTGCTTGGTATTGATTGAAGTTTTAGTCTCGATCTCCCAAACTATCCGTTCTAAAACCAATCTATCACGAATAATTCAATTTATAATTGCGCGAATATTTTTTGGACTATTTGCTTATACCCCAAATTGGGTATGGCGATTCGAATTGATTCAGCGTTGTCGGTTCTCCACCGCGTACCCCATTCGAATGTTTACGCTAACGAAGAATTTGCCATAGGGTTTCTCGTCGAACGCCGGAATTGGGCGTTGATTGTTGTTTGCCATGGCCGGATGCGCGTTGGGGTGGCCTTGGCAATTGTGCCGGAAATAAAAACTAGAACGCCGGACGGTGCATGGGGATGACGAGGGGACACGCAATCTCACTAGTGACTGGGAATGATCGGCGACGGCGCGATGCCAGCGGTGGCAGATCGCCTGAACGCATGCGTTTCCCCGCCGTCAGCGCGCAGCGCGCCCTTCGGAGCGATATCGTTCAATAAATCAAAACCAGCCAGGTCAGGATAGGAGCAGCCATGTCCGACATCGATCGCAAGACGAACGGCCTCAACGAAGAAGAGAACCACGACATCGGCACGCCGCCGGGCTGGGGCGATCCGTGGCAGACCTGGAATCGGCCGCCGGTGATCGAAGTGTTCCCGGACGCGGATGACGACGACAAGCCGGACGAAGAAATGCCGTGCTACATCGCCACGGTCGAGAAGGAAGATTTCACGTTTGAGTTCGGCCCATGGTTCCACGACTGGCATGGCTGGCCGGGCGGCGACACGCATGGCGACGACTTCGAGGATGAGTGGAACGGCGACCAACCCAAGCCGACGCACGGCAAGGAGCTGATCTGCGTCGATGGCGGCTGCACGCTGACCGTCAAGTTCGAGAGCGAACTCGCCGGATTCCAGAATGTCCTCGGCGCGGTTTTCGTCGATGCGTTGGGCAACCTGGTCAACGCCCAGATTCTGTTCGGCAACACGTCCGACGATTCGCCGACCAATGGCGAACTCGACAACGATCCGGACCTCGGCGACGGCATGACGACGGCGGTCATCAAGCTGCCCGAGGGCGAAACGCCGCTGCATGGCTGGAAGCTGAGCCTGTTTATCGTCGCCAACGGCGCGAGCGATCTGACGGGCCTCGATCTCGCGAACGGCGAGCTCAAATTCGTCGACATGGCCGGGAATCCGATCGATCTCAATACGCATAGCGGGCCGGTGAAGCTCATCTTCGACCCGGCTGGTGCCGCCCTCGGCGGTCGAGATCGGCGACGGGCTCGGCATGGCGGGCGTCGACGACGGCAAGATCTACTTCTCGCATCTGCCGGGGCTCAATCCCGACGGCCAAGAGCATACCGAGCAGACGCTCAACGACGCCGAAGACAAGCTGACGATCGGCTTCGAGGACCTGCTCATTCCCCAGGGCGACGAGGATTTCGACGATCTCGTCGTCAGCATCATGGGCGAGTGCGAGAAGAAGGTGCTCGACAAGACCAAGCTCGACGCCGACATCGAGATCAAGGACAGCGACAGCGCATACCTGCTCGGCGCCTGGGTGCGCGTCTCGCCGCTCAATCTCGACGAAGGCGACGCGCTCTGGCTGCCGACCCAGGATGAAGGCCTCGCGGTCTATGTCGACGATGCGGGCAACGTGTTCTGCCTCAAGGGCGACAGCTACGTCGACACCGGCATCAACGTCATCGGCCTCGGCACCTCGGCGCTGAAATTCTTCGGCAAGGCCGACCCCGAGACCTACGAGAAGATCCTCGAATGCGTGCAGTACAGCACCGAGCTCGAGCAATTCGTCGACGGCGAGGTCAAGACGATCGAATACCACGTGCTCGATTCGAGCAAGAACTGGAGCAATTGCGGCGAGTTCGAATTCTGCATCAAGTGCAATAACGCGACCGATCCGCTGGATGATACGAACGTCATCCAGGCGGGGATGGTGGAGTACGGCCTGAGCACGGACGAGCCGGACGGGGACCCTGAGGACGACATCGTCGAAGCACAGATGATCCCGGCTCCAGTGACCGGCAACGTGCTTTTGACTGTCGATCACAGCACGGACAAGGACGGCGACGGCGATCATCGGAGCCGGGCGAGACATTCGGCGACCAGGCCGACATCGATCCCGACGGCGATCCGGTCCACGTGGTCGCGATCGTGTCGGATGAAACCGGCGATGCGTCGCCCGATGTATCGGTCGACATGGTCGTCGTCGGCAAATACGGCACGCTGACGATCAATCCGGACGGCTCGTACAGCTACGAGTTGCATGACGGTGAGCTCGGCGAGCCCGCGCTGCATCCCGACATCGTCGCGCTCGACGAGGGCGAGTCGATCAGCGAATCGTTCACCTACACCATGGCCGATATCCATGGCGCCGAGGCGTCGGCGAAGCTCACGATCACGATCTGCGGGTCGAACGACGGTCCGACGGCGAAGGCGGACACGAACGTGGTGCAGGCGGGGATGATCTCCTACGGCCTGAGCACGGACGAGCCGGACGCGGCCCCTGGGGACGACACGGTCGAAGAACAGATGATCCCGGCGGCGGTGACGGGGAACGTGCTGCTGACGCTGGATCACGACAAGGGCGACACGCAGTTCGGCGACGTGGCGGACACGGACCCGGACGGCGACACGCTGTGCGTGGTCGAGGTCGAGGCGGGCGACGCCCCGCCGGGGCCGGGGCCGGCCGGGACGGCGGTGATCGGGCCGACGGTGATCGCCGGCGAGTACGGCACGCTGACGATCAATCCGGACGGCTCGTACAGCTACGATCTCGACGACAGCGATCCTGACGTGATCGCGCTCGACGAGACCGAGACGCTGCAGGACGTGTTCACCTACACGGTGTCGGACAAGGACGCGGAGCACGAGAAGTCGTCGTACTCGACCTTGACGATCACGATCTGCGGGGCGAACGACGGTCCGACGGCGAAGGCGGACACGAACGTGGTGCAGGCGGGGATGATCTCCTACGGCCTGAGCACGGACGAGCCGGACGCGGCCCCTGGGGACGACACGGTCGAAGAACAGATGATCCCGGCGGCGGTGACGGGGAACGTGCTGCTGACGCTGGATCACGACAAGGGCGACGCGCAGTTCGGCGACGTGGCGGACACGGACCCGGACGGCGACACGCTGTGCGTGGTCGAGGTCGAGGCGGGCGACGCCCCGCCGGGGCCGGGCCTGCCGGGACGGCGGTGATCGGGCCGGCGGTGATCGCCGGCGAGTACGGCACGCTGACGATCAATCCGGACGGCTCGTACAGCTACGATCTCGACGACAGCGAACCTGACGTGATCGCGCTCGACGAGACCGAGACGCTGCAGGACGTGTTCACCTACACGGTGTCGGACAAGGACGCGGAGCACGAGAAGTCGTCGTACTCGACCTTGACGATCACGATCTGCGGGGCGAACGACGGTCCGACGGCGAAGGCGGACACGAACGTGGTGCAGGCGGGGATGATCTCCTACGGCCTGAGCACGGACGAGCCGGACGCGGCCCCTGGGGACGACACGGTCGAAGAACAGATGATCCCGGCGGCGGTGACGGGGAACGTGCTGCTGACGCTGGATCACGACAAGGGCGACGCGCAGTTCGGCGACGTGGCGGACACGGACCCGGACGGCGACACGCTGTGCGTGGTGGAGATCGCGTCGGAGGCGGGCGACGGCCTGAGGCGACCGGGGCCGGGCCTGCGGCGGGGACGGCGGTGACCGGCGCCGACGGTGATCGCCGGCGAGTACGGCACGCTGACGATCAATCCGGACGGCTCGTACAGCTACGATCTCGACGACAGCGAACCTGACGTGATCGCGCTCGACGAGACCGAGACGCTGCAGGACGTGTTCACCTACACGGTGTCGGACAAGGACGCGGAGCACGAGAAGTCGTCGTACTCGACCTTGACGATCACGATCTGCGGGGCGAACGACGGTCCGACGGCGAAGGCGGACACGAACGTGGTGCAGGCGGGGATGATCTCCTACGGCCTGAGCACGGACGAGCCGGACGCGGCCCCTGGGGACGACACGGTCGAAGAGCAGATGATCCCGGCGGCGGTGACGGGGAACGTGCTGCTGACGCTGGAACACGACAAGGGCGACGCGCAGTTCGGCGACGTGGCGGACACGGACCCGGACGGCGACACGCTGTGCGTGGTGAGAGGTCGGAGGCGGGCGACGGGCCCGAGGCGACTGGGGCCGGACCTGCGGCGGGACGGCGGTGATCGGGCCGACGGATGATCGCCGGCCTGTACGGCAAGCTGACGATCAATCCGGACGGCTCGTACAGCTACGATCTGGACGACAGCGAACCTGACGTGATCGCGCTCGACGAGGGCGAGACGCTGCAGGACGTGTTCACCTACACGGTGTCGGACAAGGACGGGGAGCACGAGAAGTCGTCGTACTCGACCTTGACGATCACGATCTGCGGGGCGAACGACGGTCCGACGGCGAAGGCGGACACCAATATGGTGACGGAGCTCGAAGGCAACATCGACACGAGCGCAAACGACATCGCGGGCAACGTTTTGCAGAACCTAGACCACGATGGCGATGCAAATCCGGAAGTCGGCCCATTCAACGACGATGCGGACACGGACCCGGACGGCGACACGCTGTGCGTGGTGGAGATCGGTCGGAGCGCGGGTCCGGACGGCCCGACGGCGATCTGGAGCCTGACCTGCCGGCGGGACGGCGGTGATCGGGCCGGGCGGATGATCGCCGGCGAGTACGGCAAGCTGACGATCAATCCGGACGGCTCGTACAGCTACGATCTCGACGATTCGAATCCCGACTGTTGACGGACTCGGGTCGGGCGAGACTGTTAGAAGGACGTGTTCACCTACACCGTGTCGGACAAGGACCCGGAGCACGAAAAGTCGTCGTACTCGACGCTGACCATTACGATCAAAGGCACCGACGACGACAATCAGCCGGACGCCAAGGACGACGCGCTCTGCCTCGATCCCAAGCCGACGCCGACGGTCAATGTCGTCATCATATTCGACCGTTCGGGCAGCATGACCTTGCCGATGAGCATGGTGCCGGGCGAGACCCACCTGTCCTATGCCCAGGATGCGGTGGCAGCCCTGCTCGGCGCTTCCAACATCAACAACGTGCTGGTGGTCGATTTTGCCAACAACACGGCCACCTCGGGCTGGGAGGCCGATCCCAATGACGCGATCACCTACGTCAACGGGCTGACCGCGAGCGGACAGACCAACTACGACGCGGCGCTGGCGCGGGCCCAGCTCGAAATGGGCGTCGCACCGCCAACGGCCGCCGACCAGACCTTGGTCTATTTCGTATCGGACGGCGGTCCGAACCGGCCGTTCGGCAGCGTCGGCGTCAGCCAGCTCGAGGAAAACAATTGGGAGGCCTTCCTCGACCTTAACAATGTCGACAAGGCCTTTTCGGTCGCGATCGACGCGAACATCGTCGAAGGCTTGGGACCGAACTTCGATTCGCCCGACGACTTCGTCGATATCGCCCATGACGGCAATGCCGACACGGGCAACGAAGATCCCGCCACGTTGATCGAACTGAAGATTGCGGCCGACATCGCCAATCTCACAGCAACGATCCCGACTTCGGCTCCAGCCATGGGCTCCGGCAACGTGCTCGACGGAACGCTAAGCGACATGTTGATGCCCGACGATCTCGGCGATCTGCCAACTATGATCACGAAGATCGACGTTGGCGCCGATCTGGGAGACATCTATCTCGCTGCCGATGATGCGGACGGCAAGATCGTCGTCACAACCGACGCGGGCGGAACCTTGACGTTCTACTTCAAGGACCATGTCGGCGACAGCCGCGACGCCGGCGATTTCGACTACACCGCACCCGACGGCGCGGACACGACGTTCACCGACTCGTTCACCTACATGATAGCGGAAAACGACACGCCATCGGATATGGACACGGCGACCGTGTCGATCACCATCTGCGAGGACGGCATCAAAATAATGTAGCCGGAACGCGACGCCGGTCGAAGCATCGCACGCAAGAGCCGGTTCACCCAAGATTGGGCGAGCCGGCTTTTGTTTTGCCCACATTTTGCGCGACGCCGTCGCGTTCCAACGCAGTGCCGCTAATTTCAGATTGCGCAAGAATCTGGCGCGCCCGAGAGGATTTGAACCCCTAACCCCCAGGTTCGTAGCCTGGTGCTCTATCCAGTTGAGCTACGGGCGCGCAGCTTGGCCAATGACCCGGTCGGGCGGTCATTGGTGCCGATGGGATGCCGGCGGACCAGCATCGCCGCCGGTCCACCAAGGCGGCGGACCTTAGCGGGATCGTTTCCGACTTCGCAAGCGGCACGGCGGCGGCCTCCTTCTGGTAAAACCTTTGCACGCGTAAACCCTGTGTCGCCGCCGCTTGCCGCGCGCTATAGTCGCCGCCGCAATCGTTAACCGGGTCCATGGCGTGAGCCGCATTTTCCCAGCCCTTCGTCGCAACGCTTCCCGCGGCAGGATCTTCGCCGCCGCGCTGGCCCTTGCCGGTCTCGTGGCACTCACCGCTTGCGGCCAGGGCGAGCGCGTCATGTTCCAGTCGCTGGCCGGCGAAGAACCGGGCGATCAGCCGCTCTATGCCGGACTCAGCGCCTCCGTGCGCCTCGGCTTGGCGGCGCCGCGCATTCCGGGCGAAACCTTCCGCATGGAGCCGTTTGCCGCGGGCGAGCCGCCGCCGGCGCTGGCCGCGGTTCACGCCGCCGCGGCGCGCGCACGCCAGGCGCTGCTCGATCGCGAGCACGAATTCGACATCCGGCGGCGCTATCTCCGCCTTGCCATCGAAGACTATGTCAAGGCCGTCGAGCCGCTCACGCCGAAGGTGGGCGAGGCGCTGCCGGCGGAAACGCCCGCCTACAAGCAGCAGATGGCGGCGCTGAAGAACCAGCTCGGCCGCGCCCAAGCCGATATCGCGGCGTTGCACGGCATTCTGCTGCGCCAGGAACAGGCGAAGGACGTGGCCGAGCGTGTGCGCGCCGTCGCCAAGGACATGAGCGGCCGGCCGGGCGCGGGCGACGCGAAAAAACTGCTCGACGGCCTCGTCGAAACGCTCGACAAGAATCTCGCGGCGACCGCGGCGATGCTCAAAGCCGGCGAAACGCTGGTCGCGGGCTATGTCGAATGGCTGAGCACGCAGCGCGCCGCGGCCGAGGCATTGGAGATCGAGGTCGCCGAAGGCGGCGCCGCGCCGCGCGACAAAACGACGTCGTTTTTCGAGCGCAAGGCCTGGATCGAAAGCGCGCCGCGCGAAAGCGCGCCCAAGCCGCCGCCGAAACGGTGACGCGTTTACCGCCGCCGGGCAATCGTTTATAGCTCGCGCGCGGGAGGGCAATCATGGCCGAGAACGAACAACAGCCGCGCAAGTCATTTCCGGTTTCGTGGCAGGAGCTGCATCGCGATGCCAAGGCCCTGGCCTGGCGGCTTTCGGAAATGGGCCGCTTTTCCGGCATTATCGCCATCACGCGCGGCGGCCTGGTGCCGGCGGCGATCGTCGCCCGCGAGCTCGATCTGCGCCTGATCGATACGATCTGCGTCACCAGCTACGATCACCAGACGCAAGGCGACGTGAAAATCCTGAAAGCGCCGAGCGGCGAAGGCGAAAAATGGCTCATCGTCGACGATCTCGTCGATACCGGCGCCACGCTCAAGATCGTGCGCCGCATTCTGCCCAAGGCGCATTTCGCCACGGTCTATGCCAAGCCGGCCGGGCGGCCGCTGGTCGACACCTATGTGACCGAAGTGAGCCAGGACACCTGGATCTATTTTCCCTGGGACACCGAAACACAGTACGTCGAGCCGATCGCCAGCCGCCGCGAAGCGCGCTGACGCCGGCTCCGGTCGCCGATCGGCGATGGACGGCTCCGCCGCGGTGCGGCGCAAAGGCTTTGTATTCGTGGCGGTCCTGGCGCTGGCGTGGGGCTGCAACATGCCGATGATCAAGATCGCGGCCAGCGAGATTCCGGTTTGGCAGTTCCGCGCCGTCACCGGCCTGGTCGCGGGCGGCGCGATGCTGGCCCTGGCGCGCCTGCTCGGCGAAACGCTCGCCGTGCCGCGCCGGCTGTGGCCCGCGCTCGCCGCCGCCGCGATTTTCAACATGACATCGTGGTACGTGCTCGCCACCTATGGCGTGCTGCTCATCGGCTCCGGCCACACGGCGGTTCTCGGTTACACCATGCCGCTGTTCCAGGCGGCGCTGGCCGCCGCGTTCCTGGGCGAAAAATTCGATGCCCGGCACATCGCGGCGCTGGTTTTCGGCGCCGTCGGCATCGCCGCCCTGGCGTCGCAGGATTTTGCCGCGCTCGGCGCCAGCCCCTTCGGCGTGGTGCTGGTGCTGGCCGGCGCCTGCAACTGGGCCATCGGCACCACGATCCAGAAACGCATCGCCTGGCCGGTCGGGCCGCTGACGCTGGTCGGCTGGCAGGTCCTGATCGGCACCTTGCCGATCGCTCTGGTCGCCCTGCTGACCGAAGATTTCGTCTATCATCGCGCCAGCTATGCGGCGCTCGCCGCCAGCGCCTATCTCACCTTCGTCGCGCAAATGCTCTGCTACTATTTTTGGTTTCGCATCATCGCGATTTTCCCGTCGAACCTGGCGTCGATCGGGGTTCTGCCGGTCCCCGTAGTCGCCACCTTTGCCGGCGCCTGGCTGCTCGGCGAGCCGCTCGGCTGGCGCGAAGCCGTCGCACTCGCCGCCATCGTGGCGGCGCTCTATCTCGTCTTGTTCCGGCCCAAGCGCGAAGCCGCGGCCGGGCGGCCGGCACGCTGATGGCGATCCCCTATCGCTGGGTCGTGCTGATTTCGCTGTGGATCGTGTGGGGTACGAGCTGGCCGGCGATGCGCGCCATCTTTCTCGAAATGCAGATTTGGCAATTTCGCGCGGTGTCCTGTTTTGTCGGCGGCATCGCCATGCTGCTGTGGGCCCGGCTGGCGGGCAGCGACATAAGCGTGCCGCGCCGGCAATGGCCGGTGCTCATCGTCTCCGCCTTTTTCAACATGACGCTGTGGCACATCTGCGTCGGCTACGGATTGACGCGGATCGGCGCCGGCCAAGGCGCGGTCCTGGCCTATACGATGCCGATCTGGACCGCGCTGCTCAGCGCCCTTGTGCTCAAGGAGAAAATCACGCTCCGCATCGGTCTCGCGCTCGCGCTCGGCATGGCGGGCGTCGGAGTCTTGCTGTCGGGCAGTTTCTCGGCGCTGCAATCGAGTCCCACGGGCATAGGCTTTCTGTTGGCGGCCGCCTTCGGCTGGGCGATCGGCACGGTCATCTTCAAGCGCCAGTCGTGGACGATCGGCATGACGGCGCTGGCCGGCTGGCAATTGCTCGTCGGCATGGTGCCGATCGGCGCGATCGCCGTGTTTGCCGAACGTTTCACGATGCACGAGGCCAGTCCCGCGGCGCTGTTCGCCGCCGCCTATGTCACGCTCATCGCGCTCACCTTGGGCTACGCGCTGTGGTACCGCGTCGTCGATCTGTTCCCGGCCACGATCGGCGCCATCGGCACGCTCGTCGTTCCTTGTGTCGGCGTCGCCAGCGGCTCGCTCTTTCTCGGCGAAATCGTCGGTTGGCGCGAAATCGCCGCACTCGCGCTCGTGCTCGCGGCGCTCGTCACCGTCTATTTCGGCCCACAGCCGAAACCGCCGCGCTGACCGCCGGTGGTGCGGTCACGCCTTCGGCAGCTCGATGCGGAAGTGGGCGCCGCGCGCGCTTTCGACGAGATGGATCGAGCCGCCATGCGCCTCGACGATTTCGCGAGCGATCGACAGGCCGAGGCCCATGCCGCCGCGCCGGTTGGCGTTGAATGGCTCGAACAGCCGGGCCCGCGCCGCTTCGGGCAGGCCGGGGCCGTCGTCGAAAACGTCGATCGTCACCGCCGCGCCGCGCGCCGCCGCGATTGTCACGCTCTTGGCGCCGGCCTGCAGGGCATTGCGCACAAGATTGAGCAGCACGCGGTCGAACTGGCCGCGATCGGCCTTGATCGTGAACGGTCGCGGCGCCGCGTAGACGAATTTGGCTTCGGGCGCCGCAATCGCTTGGGCGGCGAAAACTTCGTCGACGAAGGCGGCGAAATCGAATTCGCCGGCGGCCAGGCGGATCGCCTCGCTGCGCGCGAAATCGAGCGTCTGGCCGCAAATATCGACGGCGCGGTCGATCGAGCGGACGAGCGTCGGCGCCACGCGGCGCACTTGCGGATCGGCGCTTTCCGTCAGCCTGTCGGAGACAAGTTGCGCCGCGGCCAAGGCATTCTTAAGGTCGTGGTTGATTTTGGCCACTGCGGTGCCGAGGGCGGCCAAGTGCTCGCGCTGGCGCAATGCGGCGCGCAGGCCGAGCTGCATGTTGCGCAATTCGCGCTCCGCGAAGCCGATCTCGTCGGCGCGCGCCGAGGGCTGCATAAGGAGGTCGGCATCGTCCGGATTGTCGCGAAATGCCGCCATGTTGTCGGTGATGCGGCGCAGCGGGCGCACCAGCATCCAGTGCAGCGAGGCGTAGACCAGCGTCGCCGCAATCAGCGAAATGAAGACCGAGAGGCCGAGGATGCGCCAGGAAAAATCGATCATGTCCTGGCGCAGCGGACCCTCGCGGATGAAGATCTCGAGCAGCACCACTTCTTCCTTCGGCGACAGGCCGACGACGCGAATCGTCCGGTCGCCGCTGCGCGCCAGCGCCGCGAAGGCGCCGCCGACCAAATCGAGGTACGTCGCCGCGCGCAGATCGTAGGAATCGGCGATCGTTTCCGGCACGTTGCCGAGCACCACGCGGCGTGGATGGCCCGATTGGTAGCGGATGACGGCAAGCGCCTTGGCGTGGGTCAGCAGCCGGTCGATGAGCTGCGGGTCCATCGGGTTTTCCGAGGCCGCCGCGGCATCGAGCGCGAGCGTGGCCAAGTGCGCGTCGGCCATCGCGTCGCGCAGCATGGACGCGCGAAAGCGCGCGATCGACGGCGCGAAAATCAGAACTTCGGCCAGCATCACGAACAGGATCGTGAGCAACAGCAGGCGCGCCGAAAGGCTGCGGCGCAGCGAAGGCAGAAGGGCGATATCGCTTTTCATCGCTGATGCGGGCGGCGGTTCTTGAACCATTTCCACGCCGGCGGCAGCAAGGCCAGCAAAGCGAGGCCCAGGATGGGCAGCAGGAATTGCGGCTGGAATATCACGCCAAGGTTGGGCATGTCGCCGCCCTGTTTGAGAAATTCGTCCAGCCCGGCGCCAACCCAGGCATAAATGAAGGTGCCCGGAACAATGCCGAAAAAGGTCGCCAGCACATAGGTCCGCAAGTTCACGCCGCAAAAGGCCGGTACGAGATTGACCAGCCAGAACGGAAACGCGGGAATGAGGCGCAGACCGAGCAGGTAGCTGAAAGCGTTCTGGCGAAAACCTTCCTCCATGCGGCGCAGCGCCGGACCGGCGCGGGCGCGCAGCATGTCGCCGAGCGCCGTGCGGGCCGCGAGAAAAAGCGCCACGGCGCCGACCGTGCCGCCGAAGACGCCGATCGCGGTCCCGCCGACGGCGCCGAACAAGAATCCGGCAACGAGCGTTGCCAGCGCGCCGCCCGGGATCGAAAACGCCGTCATCGCGGCGTAGCCGAGCATATAAGCGAGCAGCGCTAAGGCGCCCCAGCGTGCGACCCAGTCTTTCAACAATTCGCGGTGCGTCTTGATCTGCTCGAAGCTCGCATAGCGGTGGCCGCCAAGGGCGAAGAACAGGGCAAGCCCCAGCAGCAGGACCAGCAGCGGCGTCCAGCGCAACCATTTGGCCTTGGCGCCGGGAAGCGGCGTGGCGGGGTCCGGCATATCAACTATATTCCTCGATCGACCTCGGCCCCGCAAATCCGGTTCGCACTGTAGCATCGTGGCGGCCGGGATCGGATGAGCTTTTTCCCGTGGGATATCAAGCCGTCGTGAGCGATCATTGCGCCTGGCGGCGTCCGGCGGACTTATTTTCGCGGCAACATGCGGCGGAATTGTGCTTTCGTCGCATTGACTTGGCCGCAATAGGCTGCCTATACAGCCTACTTCTTGAAAGCGTTATGCAGGGCCATCGCCGCCCCTATGAGCGGCGGCGAATGGTCCGCCTTGCGTTGCTAAGGGCTCGGCGCCGGGCCCGCGACCGGAGAAATTCCCATGCCAAAACGTACTTATCAGCCCAGCAAACTCGTCCGCAAACGTCGCCACGGTTTCCGGGCGCGCATGGCCACCAAGGGCGGCCGCAAAGTGTTATCGCGCCGCCGCGCCAAGGGCCGCAAGCGCCTCGCCGTCTAGCCATGCGTCCTGCCCCGATTGCGCTTGCAACCTTGAAGCGCCGGGCAGATTTCCTCCGGGTCGCGAATGCCGGCATGAAATGGGGTAGCGCCGTGTTGGTCGTGCAAGCAAGCAAGGCTGTCGATCGGAAAGCGATCGGCGAAATGCGCGCTGAGCCCGGCGCGCATTCGCGTCGCACCCGGTCGCGGGTGCCGACGATCTGCGTCGGCTTCACCGCCAGCCGCAAGGTCGGCGGCGCCGTGCAGCGCAGCTTGGCGAAGCGCCGGATGCGCGCCATCGCGCGCGAAGTGCTGCCGGCCGAAGCGAAGCCGGATTTCGATTATGTCCTGATCGCGCGACCGGCGACCTTGACCTGCGAATTCGCGAAGTTGCGCGCCGAACTGCGCCAGGCGTTGCGGCGCCTCAAACTATTGCGTCCGGCCGCCGACACGGTCGCGCGCGCATGAGCCCAATGGCGCGCATCCTCCGCGCGACCGTGCGCGCCTATCAATTGTCGCTGTCGGCCCTGATCGGCCGGCAATGCCGGTTCCTGCCGACCTGTTCCGACTATGCCAACGAGGCGCTGCAAATTCATGGTGCTGCCGCCGGCACTTGGCTGGCGCTGAAGCGCCTTCTGCGCTGTCATCCCTGGGCCGCGGCCGGCCATGATCCGGTCCCGCCCGCCCCGAGTCATGCGACATGCTGCAAGAAAACAATAAGAACCTGATTCTCGCGATCGTTCTATCGATCGCGATCATCTTGTTCTTTCAAGTCTACTTCGCCCCGCCGCCGCCCACGGCGCCGCCGCCGACGACGCCGGGCACGACATCGGGCGTGCAGCCGGCTACGCCGCCGGGCGTCGTGCCGCCGCCGGGCACCGCGCCGCCGAAGCTAGCGCGCGAAGTCGCGCTTAAAGCGTCCCAGCGCGTCGCGCTCGAATCGCCGCGCGTGCAAGGTTCGATCGCGCTGAAGGGCGCGCAGATCGACGACATCACGCTGCGGCGCTTCCGCGAAACGATCGCGAAAGACAGCGCCAACGTCCAACTGCTCAATCCCGCCGGCATCGGCAAGGGCGCGTATTTCGTGCAATTCGGCTGGACCGCGCCGACCGGCGCCGCGCCGGTCGATCTGCCCGGCGACGCCACCGTTTGGAGCGCCGACGGCACGGCGCTGACGCCGGGCAAGCCGGTCACGCTGACCTGGACGAACAAGGACGGCGTCAAATTCACCCGCCGTTTCGAGATCGACGGCGACTACGTCATCACCGTATCCGACAAGGTCGAGAATAGCTCGGCGCAGCCGATCCAGCTCGCGCCGTTCTCGCTCGCGCGCCTGGTCGGCGAACCGAAAACGCTGGGCTTCTTCATCCTGCACGAGGGCCCGATTGGCGTGTTCCGCGGCGCGGCCGACAAGAGTCCGGTGATCAACGATCCGGGATACAGCGATTTGCGCGACAAGGGCGTCATTTCCGAGCCCAGCATCGGCGGCTGGCTCGGCTTCACCGATCACTATTGGCTCGTCGCCCTGCTGCCGGATCAAACCAAAAAAGTACAGAGCGCCTATCGCTACAACAAGGCGACCGACACTTATCAAGCGGACTATATCGGCGAATCGGCGCCGGTGGCACCCGGCGGCAGCGCCGAGGCCGTGCATCGCGTCTTCGCCGGCGCCAAGGAAGTGAAGCTGCTGCGCGAATACGAAGCCAAGCTCGGCGCGCCGAAGTTCGAATGGGCGATCGATTTCGGCTGGTTCTGGTTCTTCACCAAGCCGTTCCTCGATCTGCTGCTGTGGCTCAACGGCTTGGTCGGCAATTTCGGCATCGCCATTCTGATGATCACGGTGCTGGTCAAGGTCGTGTTCTTCCCGCTCGCCAACAAGAGCTACAAGAGCATGGCGCAGATGAAAAAACTGCAGCCGGAAATGCAGCGCCTGCGCGAAATGTACGGCGACGACAAGCAGAAGATGAACCAGGAGCTGATGGCGCTCTACCGCAACGCCAAGGTCAATCCGGCGGCCGGCTGCCTGCCGATCGTGCTGCAGATCCCGGTTTTTTTCGCGCTCTACAAGGTGCTTTTCATCTCGATCGAAATGCGCCACGCGCCGTTCTTTGCCTGGATCCAGGATCTGTCGGCCAAGGATCCGACGACCGTCTTCAACCTGTTCGGGCTCCTGCCGTGGAGCGCGCCGGGCGGTTTCATCACCGATTTCAATCTCGGCATCTGGCCGCTCATCATGGGCGTCACCATGTGGCTGCAGCATCAGCTCAACCCGCCCGCGCCGGATCCGATTCAGCGCAAGGTTTTCGCCTGGATGCCGGTGATTTTCACCTTCATGCTGGCGAGCTTCCCGGCCGGCTTGGTGATCTACTGGGCGTGGAACAACGTGCTCTCGATCGGCCAGCAATGGATCATCATGAAGAAATCGGGCGCGCTCGCATCGGCGCCGAACACGAGCGTGCCGCGCAATATCAAGGAGCTCGAGGAACGCAAAGCTGCAAAGGCAGCCGCCGCTGAGAAGCCGAAGGCCGAACAGTGAGCGGCGCGCCGCCGGCCGCGGCGGGTGGCGAAAAGCCGGGCCGCGGCGCCATCGAAGCCGGCCGGCGGCTGTTCACGCAGCCCTGCAAATTCGTGCTCGGCGTCGCCGACGAACACCAATTGCCGCGCGACGGCAGGAACGAAATCGCCCTTGCGGGCCGCTCGAATGTCGGCAAGTCGAGCCTCATCAATGCGCTGACCGGGCGCAACGGCTTGGCGCGCGTTTCGCACACGCCGGGCGCCACGCGCCAGCTCAATTTCTTCGATCTCGGCGGCCGGGCCTATCTCGTCGATCTGCCCGGCTATGGCTATGCCCGCGCCGGCAAGGCAGCGATCAAGGAATGGAACCGCCTGATCCGGTCATATCTGCAAGGCCGCTCGACGCTGCGGCGGCTCTGCTTGCTGATCGATGCGCGCCAGGGCCTCATGGACAGCGATCGCGAAATCATGGGCCTGCTCGACGACGTGGCGCTGTCCTACCAGATCGTGCTCACCAAGGCCGACAAGTTGCCGCGACCGGCGCTCGAAGCCGTCATCGCGGCGATCGAAACGACGGTGGCCGGGCACGGCGCTTGCCATCCCGCGGTGCTTGTTACCAGTTCCGAAACCGGCGCCGGCATTCCCGAACTCAGGGCGGCGCTTGCTTCGATCGTCGCGGGGCGCTAATTGCCTGACGACGCCGGCACTTTGGGAGCATGAGGGCGCGGATGGCGGACATCGATTTCGGCGAAACCAAGCACTGGCTTCGCACGGCGCGGACGCTGGTCGAGGCGCTGCCCTATCTGCGCCGCTACGACGGCGAAACCTTCGTCGTGAAATACGGCGGCCACGCCATGGGCGACGAGCGCGCAGCGTCGAATTTCGCGCAGGACATCGTCTTGCTCAAGCAGGCCGGCATCAATCCGATCGTCGTGCATGGCGGCGGTCCGCAGATCAACCAGATGCTCGACCGGCTAAAGATCAAAAGCTCCTATATCCGCGGTCTCCGCGTCACCGATGCCGAAACCGTCGAAATCGTCGAAATGGTGCTGGCCGGCTCGATCAACAAGCAGATCGTGCAGGCGCTGAGCCGCGCCGGCGGCGCCGCGGTCGGCCTTTCGGGCAAGGACGGCAACCTGATCCGCGCCCGCAAGCTCACGCGCACGGAGAAGGATCCCGGTTCCAACATCGAGAAGGTTCTCGATCTCGGCTTCGTCGGCGAACCCGAGCGCGTCGATCCGACGGTGCTTTACCGGCTGATCTCGAGCGACGTGATTCCTGTCGTGGCGCCGATCGGCTTCGGCGCGAACGGCGAAACCTTCAACATCAACGCCGATACCGCCGCCGGCGCGATCGCGATCGCAACCGAGGCGGCGCGCTTCTTCTTGCTCACCGACGTGCCGGGCGTGCTCGACGGAGAAAAAAAACTGCTGCCGGAGATCACCATCGCCCAGGCCCGCGCCCTCATCGCCGACGGCACGATTTCGGGCGGCATGATCCCCAAGGTCGAAACCTGCGTCGAGGCCGTCGAAGGCGGGGTCGGCGGCGCCGTCATCCTCGACGGCAAGATCCCGCACGTCATGCTGCTCGAAATATTCACCCAAAAGGGCATCGGAACCATGGTAAAGGCCGGGTAAATCAAGCACCGCCAAGAGCCCGATCACAGTCCCGCGAGGGGAGGGCGCGGGAAGCATCAATCGTTTCGTAGCAAATACGAATTAATCCTTGGGCGAATAGTACCCGGTGAAATTCACGGCCAACAAGCGAGGAAATCATGCGGAAAAAACTAGGTCTCTTGCTCATACTGGGTTCGGCATTCGTGGCTAGCGCGGCTTCGGCCGGCCCCGGCCAATGCTTCGATTTCGCCGGCCAGCCGATCGGCCCGGTCTATGACACCGACCATCCCAACTATCATTGGCTGGAATGGGTGCAGGCCCGGCGCGGTACCTGCAGTCGGATCAAAATGGTTCAGGCCGATGGGCTGCGCGCCCGCGGCTTGACCTATCCGCCGAACTACTACGCGGGCGGGCCGACGACGCCGGGCCGTCCGGGCCGCTACACGCCGCCGAACACCGGCCCCGATACCGGCTGGTATGGCGATACCAATCACGCGCGCCGTCTTGCCGCCCAGTGGTACTTCCAGAATCGCGGTGCCCAAGCCCGGGTCTGGGATCGCGGCGAAAATTTCCACATGCATGACCGGTCCTGGCATATCTTCTACATCTCGGGCTATGACGGTCAGCGCACCCGGATGGCAGTCCGCCTGCGCCGTTCCGGCGGCTATGCCGCGATGATTTCGACCGACGGCTACAATTGGAGCGCGCCGTTCGATCTCGGCGCCTAGCCGCGCGAAGCGTCGAAAAATTACGCTGGCAATCCGGCGGCCGCCGGCCCAAATAAGGGCTGGCTGCCGCCGGAAATTTTTGTGCCCGACCGAAACCCGCCCCCGATCCAAGACGCCTCATCGACGCCGACACTCGGCCGTGTCGATGTCTGGCTGTTCGATCTCGACAACACGCTCTATCCGGCGCATTGCGACCTGTTCAAGCAGGTCGATCGGCGCATCGGCGAATACATCGCCGACCTGATGCGCGTGCCGTTCGACGAGGCGCGCTGGCTGCAGAAGAACTACTTCCGGCGCTACGGCACCACGATGCGCGGCCTGATGACCGAATACGGCGTCGATCCGCTGCATTTTCTCGATTACGTGCACAAGATCGACCACAGCCCGGTCATGCCCGATCCGGCGCTCGACCAAGCCTTGGCGAAGCTGAAGGGGCCGAAATATATCTTCACCAATGCTTCGGTCGCTCACGCCGAGGCCGTGCTCGACAGGCTCGGAATCGGCGCGCATTTCGAAGCGATTTTCGACATCATCGCCGCCGACTTCATCCCGAAGCCGCACAATTCGTTTTACGACGATTTCCTCGCGCGCCACGGCATCGATCCGCGCCGCGCCGCGCTGTTCGAGGACATGGCCAAGAATCTCAAGCCGGCCCATGCCCGCGGCATGGCGACGGTGCTGATCGAAACCGACAATGCCTATTCGATGGAAGGCCACGACGAACCGCATGTCGAGCACCGCACTCGCGATATTGCCGCTTGGATCGAGGGCGTGATCGCGGCGCGGGCCGGCGCAACTTCCGGATAGAACCGGCCGCGGCGGCGCGCCATAGTCGCGCGCGTTCAACAGGTCTCTGGCAATCATGTCGCGCTCGATGACTTCGGTCGAATTGCTGATGCTGCTTGCCTTGGCGGCGGTTTGGAGCGCGTCGTTCTTTTTCGCCAAGATCGCGCTTGCCGAATTGCCGCCCTTGAGCGTCGTCCTGGCTCGGGTCGGCTTCGCCGCGCTGGCATTGTTTGTCGTTGTGCGATTGGCGGGCGTCGTCCTGCCGATGAGCCGCGCGGCGTGGGCGGCGTTTTTCGGCATGGCGCTGCTCAACAACGCGATCCCGTTCTCGCTCATCTTTTGGGGCCAAACCGCCATCAGCAGCGCGCTCGCCGCAATATTGAACGCGACCACGCCGCTCTTCGCCGTCATCGTCGGGCACGTCGTCACGAAGGACGAGCGCCTGACTCCGGCCAAGCTTGCCGGAGTCGCCATCGGCATCCTCGGCGTCGCGATCATGGTCGGCGCCGACGCGATGGCCGGCATCGGGCGCGATGTCTGGGCGCAGCTCGCCTGCCTTGGCGCCGCTTTATCCTATTCGCTTGCCGGATTTTTCGGCCGGCGTTTTGCGCGCATGGGCATCGCGCCGATGGCGACCGCGACCGGCCAACTCAGCGCCAGCACGCTGCTCATTCTCCCTGCCGTTCTATTGCTCGACCGGCCTTGGGCTCTGGCCATGCCGGGTTGGCTGAGCTGGTCCGCGCTGCTCGCCCTGGCCCTCGTCTGCACCGCCCTCGCTTACGTGCTCTATTTTCGCATCCTGTCGACGGCTGGCGCCACCAATCTGCTCCTGGTCACGTTCCTCATTCCCGTCGGCGCCGCGCTGCTCGGCATCTTCATTCTCGGCGAGCGGCTGGAACCACGTCATCTGGCGGGCATGGGCCTGATTGCGCTCGGGCTTGCCGCCATCGACGGCCGCGCCTATCGTCGGTTGCGATCCCGGGCCGCCAGCACGGCGCGTTGACTCGACCGGAAAGCGCCGCCATTGTCGCGGCCAATTGCGTTCGACCGCCACCGGAAACGACAGAGCCATGACGAATCTCGCCGACCTCGCTCGCACGATCGACGATGCCTGGGACAAGCGCGAGGCGCTCAACGCCGCCACGAAAGGAACCGTGCGCGACGCGGTCGAGGCCGCGCTCGACGCGCTCGATGGCGGCAAGCTGCGCGTCGCCGAGAAGCGCGACGGCAAGTGGCACGTCAATCAGTGGGCGAAGAAGGCGGTTCTGCTGTCGTTCCGGTTGAACGACATGACGCCGATTTCGGGCGCGCCCGGCGGCGCGGCGTGGTGGGACAAGGTGCCGTCGAAATTCGCCGGCTGGGGCGACAACCGCTTTCGCGATGCCGGCTTTCGCGCCGTGCCCGGCTGCGTCGTGCGCCGCTCGGCCTATATCGCGCCCGGCGTCGTGCTGATGCCGAGCTTCGTCAATCTCGGCGCCTATGTCGATAAGGGCTCGATGATCGACACCTGGGCCACGGTCGGTTCCTGCGCCCAAATCGGCAAGAACTGCCACATCTCGGGCGGCGCCGGCATCGGCGGCGTGTTGGAGCCGCTGCAGGCCGATCCGGTCATCATCGAGGACAATTGCTTCGTCGGCGCGCGCTCCGAGGTGGCGGAGGGCGTGATCGTCGAGCAAGGCTCGGTGCTGTCGATGGGCGTTTATATCGGCGCCTCGACCAAGATCGTCGATCGCGCCACGGGAGCGGTGGTGCAGGGCCGCGTGCCGGCCTATTCCGTGGTCGTGCCTGGCGCGCTGCCCGATCCCAAGGGCGGGCCGAGCCTCTACTGCGCCGTCATCGTCAAGCGCGTCGACGAGAAGACACGCTCAAAGACGTCGATCAACGAATTGCTGCGGGATTGACATGGCTGAAACAGCAAGCTCCGGCGAAGTCCGCACCGGCGGTTGCCGCTGCGGCGCGGTCCGCTATCGCGTCACCGGCAAGCCGATCTGGGTCGCGCATTGCCATTGCAACGATTGCCGGCGCAGCATCGGCGCGCCCTTCGCCACCTGGTGCGGCTTCGCCCCCGCCGCGTTTCGCTGGGTAGGCCAGGCGCCCCAAGACTATGCGTCCTCGCCGGGCGCCGCGCGGAGTTTCTGTCCGCGCTGCGGCACGCCGCTGGCGTTTACCGGCGTGCGTTGGCCGAACGAAATTCATCTCCTCGTCGGCACCTTCGACGAGCCCGCGTCGCTCGAGCCGCGCGGCCATGTCAATGTCGAGCATCAGTTGCCGTGGATCAAGCTCAACGACGGGCTCAAGCGCTTTGCCAAAACCGGCAAGGAAGGTCCGCCGCTGCCCTAGCGGCGGCGCCTCGGACATGCGAAGAAACTGCCGATGGACGCCGTAATCGAACGCATCGACACGATCGCGCTGGCCCGCGAACTCATCGCCAAGCCCAGTGTGACGCCGCGCGACGAGGGCGCGCTCGATGTCTTGCAGCGCGCGCTGGAGCGGATCGGCTTCGCGTGCCATCGCTTGCCCTTCGGCGAAGGCACCTCCGGGCGCAATGCCCGCGTCGACAATTTGTTCGCGCGCATCGGGCAAGGCAGTCCGCATTTTTGCTTTGCCGGTCACACCGACGTGGTGCCGCCCGGCGACAAGACCAAATGGACGTCCGACCCGTTCGCCGGCGTGTTGCGCGACGGATTTCTCTGGGGCCGCGGCGCCGCCGACATGAAGGGCGCCATCGCCGCTTTCGCCGCCGCCGCCGCCGATTATTTGGCGGAAAATCGCGGTCGCTTCGCCGGATCGATCAGCCTGCTCATCACCGGCGACGAAGAGGGCGACGCCGTCAACGGCACCGTCAAAGTCCTGCGCTGGATGGAAGAGCGCGGCGAGGTTCCCGACATGTGCGTGGTCGGCGAGCCGACCAATCCCGAGCGCCTCGGCGACATGATCAAGATCGGCCGGCGCGGCAGCATGACGGGCTATCTCGTCGTCAAGGGCGTGCAGGGCCACACCGCTTATCCGCATCTCGCCGACAATGCCGCGCACCGCATCGTGCGCATGCTGGACGCCATCGCGCGCGAACCGCTCGACAAGGGCTCGGCGCATTTTCAAGCGACGACGCTGCAGGTCACGACGATCGATATCGGCAATCCGGCGAACAATGTCGTGCCCGCCGAAGCGCGCGCGACGTTCAATATCCGCTTCAGCGACGTGCACACGTCCCAATCCGTCGAGGCCTGGCTGCGGCGCAAATTCGACGCGGCGATGGCCGAGATCGGCGCCGGCGGGTCTTACGAACTCGAGATCCGGGTCAGCGGCGAATTGTTTTTGACCAGCCCCGGGCCGCTCTCGGCGCTCGTCGCCGATTGCATCAAGGCGGAAACCGGCCGCACGGCGGAACTCAGCACCACCGGCGGCACCTCGGATGCCCGCTTCATCCGCCGGATTTGTCCGGTGGTGGAATTCGGCGGCGTCGGCCAAACCATGCACAAGATCGACGAGCGCATGGCCGTCGCCGACATCGAGGGCCTCGCGCGCATCTATCGCCGCATACTCGATCGCGTTTTCGCCGGCGCCAAGTCGTAGAGGCGGGCGCGATGCTGCTTGCCCACGGCCTCGATCGCGCCCATGCGCGCAAGGCAATAGACCATCCGATAGGCGAGGCGCAGCGGTATCGCGGCGGCATCGCCAAGCTGGCGCGCGGTGAACGGGCGGTCGAGATGCGGCGGCAGCAAAGCGGCGAAATCGGTGGCATCGGCAAAGGGCACCACGCGGCGGACATCGACGAGGCGGCGATCGACCACGCGCCAGCCCTTGCGGCGCCAGGCCCGCGCCGCCGTTTTCTGCAAGAATTCCTCGGCCTCGATCATGGCGACGTCGAAGCTGATGTTCGGGTGCAAGGCGAGATCGGGAATGCTGACGAGTTCGTCGAAGATGGACTCGATGCGGCCGGCCTTGGGCGAACGGCGGCGCGCCAGCGCTTGGCCTTTCTTGCCGGCGCGTACGATCCATTTGCGCTCCGCGATCGGATGGACGATGCGGATCGCGTAGCGCTCCGCCAGCGCCGTGAGCTTGCGCCGCATCGAGGCGAAGCTCCGCGTCTGAATTTCGATCAGCATGGCGCCGCGCCGGATATCGATGACGAAGCCGTCGAGCGGCACCTCGAAATCGTCGCCGGGCTGCGCATACCAGCGCTTGAGCGCGGCGTGCAGGCCGAATTCCTTGAGCGTGCCGATGCCGGCCGCCGGCGGCGCCCGCTTCTTCGTCACGGTGCGGCGCCATGAGCTTGTTCGAGGAAATGGCGCGCGGCGTGCGCGGCGCCTGGCTGATCCTGCGGCGCGATCCGCAATCGGCGCGATGGTTCAATGTCTCGGAACAGGGTTTCTGGCGCTCTTTCTTCGCCGCAATCGTCTTGCTGCCGCTTTACATTGTCTACCACGAGTTCGCCGATACGGCCGAGGCCGGCGACACTATTCCCGCGGCGCGGCGCTGGACGGCCGAGGCCATCGGCTATGTGCTCGGCTGGACACTGTGGCCGCTGATGGCTTTCTATTTGACGCGCGCGCTCGGCTGCGGCGAACGCTTCGTCGCCTATATCGTCGCCTTCAACTGGGCCCAGGTCATCGGCGCGCCGTTCTTGATCGCCCTGTCGCTGCTGGTCAAGCCGATTCTGCCCGACGATGCCTGGTTCTTTATCTACCTTCCGGCCTTGCTGGGCGTGCTGTTCTTCGAATATCTCATCGCGCGGCTGGTGCTCGACATCGCGCCGGCGCGCGCGGTCGCGATCGAGGCCGCGGTCTTCGCCGTCTCGCTCCTGCTGCGCGATATCACCGATCTCGTCGCCCGCGCCGGCCTGCCCAGCTAGCACGGCGCCGGATCCGGGTAGCGGACGGAGACCAGATAAAGGCCGCAGGCCGGCGCCGTGGGGCCGGCCGCCGCGCGGTCGCGCGCCGCCAGGGCGCGCTCGATATCCCGCAGGCGCCACTTGCCTTCGCCGACCAGCTTCAGCGTGCCCACCATGTTACGCACTTGATGGTAGAGGAACGAACGCGCCCGCGTCGTGATCTCGACCGCGTCGCCGTGGCGCGCGACCGCGAGTTCGTCGAGCGTCTTCACCGGCGACTTCGGACTGGCAATCGGTGGCGCGAAAGCTCGTGAAATCGTGTTTGCCGACCAGGACTTGCGCCGCCTCGTGCATGGCGGCGGCGTCGAGCTTCTGGCTCAGGCGCCAGGCGCGGCCTGCCTCAAGCGCCAGCGGCGCGCGGCGGTTGACGATCCGGTAGAGATAGCGCCGCTCGATCGCGGAAAAGCGGGCGTGAAAATCCGGCGCCGCGACCGTGCACTCGATCACCGCCACCGGTTGCGGCTTCAAGTGGAAATTGACCGCCTCGCGCACCCGTTCGGGCGCCGCCGCCTTGGCGATATCGACATGCGCGACCTGGCCCAGCGCGTGAACGCCGGCATCGGTGCGGCCCGCGCCATAGACGGTCGGCCGCTCGCCGGAAAAACGGAAGATGGCCTCGGTCACGGCATCCTGAACCGAAGGCCCCGTCGCCTGATGCTGCCAGCCGACGAAAGGTCCGCCGTCATATTCGATGACGAGCCGGTAGCGCGTCATGCCAGCACGGTGCCGCGCGGAATGGCGAAGCCGCGCAGCAGCGCCTCGGCCGGCAACGCCGCCTTGCCGGCGCGCTGCAGCAGCAGGAGGCGCAGCGCGCCGCCGCCGCAGGCGACGGTCAGGTCGTCGTCGAGCACGGTGCCGGGCGCCGCGTCCGCCGTGCCCGGCGCGACCTCGCCCAGCAAGAGCTTGATGCGTTCGCCGCCCGCCGCGAACCAGGCGCCGGGCACGGGATTGAAGGCGCGAATGCGCCGTTCGAGCGCGCCGGCGCTGTGGCGCCAATCGATGCGCGCCTCCGCCTTGTCGATTTTCTTCGCATAGGTCACGCCGATGTCGGGCTGGGGCGTTGCGGCGAGCGCGCCGTTGCCGAGGCCGTCGATGGCACGCGGCAGCAAGGCAGCGCCCATTTGCGCCAGACGATCATGCAGCTCGCCGGCCGTCATCCTCGCGGCCGATCTGCAGCCGATCGACGAGCAGCATCGCGCCGGTGTCGAGCCCGGCCGCCATCTGCATGATGCGTGATGCCGGTCTCGGCATCGCCCGCATCGATGGCGCGCTGGATCGGCGCTGCGCCGCGCCAGCGCGGCAAGAGGGAGGCATGAATATTGATGCAACCGAGCCGCGGCGCGTCGAGGATCGCTTGCGGCAGAAGCAGCCCATAGGCCGCGACAACGGCCAAGTCGGCGCCGAACGCGGCGAACTCGGAGCGCGTCGCCGGCTCCTTGAAATTGACCGGATGCCGGACCGGCAAGCCCGCTGCCTCGGCCGCGCGATGGATCGGCGACAATTGAGGCGCGTGTCCGCGCCCCGCCGGGCGCGGCGGCTGGGTGTAAACGGCGAGCACGCGATGCCGCGCCGCGAGCACGGCGCGCAGCGCCGGCACCGCGAAATCCGGCGTGCCCATGAAAATGAGGTTCACGGCTTATTCGACCCGAGTGGTTTCGAGCGCTGGAGTTATCAGACGCCGCGCCGTCGAGGCAACTCGCGCGGCGCAAGCCGGCTAGGGCCGGCTTTCTTCCGCGTCGCCGTCGCGCGCCGCCGCCTTCTTCTCCTTCAGCAGCCGGCGCAGGATCATGTTGCGCTTGAGCGCCGAGATGATGATCGACGAACAGGATGCCGTCGAGATGATCCATCTCGTGCTGCAGGCAGGTGGCCAAGAGGCCTTCGGCGGCAAGTTTCCTGCGGCTTATTGTCGTGGTCGAGGTAGCGCACCCGGACCGCCTTGGCCGGCGCGGCACCTCGGCGTAATGGTCGGGCATCGACAGGCAGCCTTCCTCGTAGCTCACGTCCTCGTCCGAGGCCCAGACGATCTCGGGATTGGCCATGCGCAGCGGCTGCCGGGCTTCGTCCTCGCCGGCGACATCGAGCACGATCGACGCGCTTCAGCACGCCGACCTGCGGCGCCGCCAGGCCGATGCCGGGCGCCGCGTACATCGTCTCCAGCATGTCGTCCATCAGCCGGCGCACGGCGTCATCGACCGTCGTCGACCGGCTTGGCCTTCTTCTTGAGGCGCGGATCGGGCGCCGTCAGGATGGGCAAAATCGCCATGGTTCAATCGCTTAGCTCGATAATACGCTGCCCTTTAAGTAGTCAGCCTGGCCGCCAGCGTCAAGCAAGCGCCGCGGATTTTCGAACAAACTATGAACGATGACCGCGGGCGGCGAGCATGTTAGTATGCGGCGGCAAATCTAGGGTTGCAGCGCATGAATCTGGGTTCCATCGATCCGGCCGTTCTGGTCTATGGCGGCATCGGCCTGATCGCCATCGTCCTGGTGCTCGCCGTCTATGTGCTGATGCGCCAGGAGCGCACGCGGGCCGAGATCTCGGTGCGATTTTCGCAAGTGGTCGAGAACCAGCAATCGGCCCAGCTCATGATCGCCCAGCGCCTGATCGACCAGGAACGCGCGGTGCAGGAGAATATCGACCGGCTGAGCCAGCGCATCGCCGGCTCGCTCGATCTTTCGGCGAACCAGACGCGCGAGACGATGACGGCGCTGCGCGAACGCCTCGCCGTGATGGATCAGGCGCAGCGCAACATCACCGAGCTTTCGAGCCAGATGATCGGCCTGCAGGACATTCTCAGCAACAAGCAGGCGCGCGGCGCATTCGGCGAAATGCAGCTCCGCGATCTCGTCGAGGCCGTCTTGCCGCCCGATAGCTACGAGTTTCAGGCGGCGATCGGCGAGGGGCTGCGCGTCGATTGCCTGATCCGGCTGCCCAATCCGCCGGGCTCGATCGCGATCGACGCGAAGTTTCCGCTCGAATCCTATCAGCGGCTGGTCAACGCGCAGAGCGAACCGGATCGCGTCCAGGCGGCGCGCGATTTCAGCACCGACATCCTGCGCCACGTGCGCGCGATCCGCGACAAATACATCGTCCCCGGCCAAACCGGCGAGGCGGCGCTCATGTTCCTGCCGAGCGAGGCGATCTATGCCGAGCTCCACGCGCGCTACGCCAACGTCGTCGAGCAGAGCTTCCGCGACCGCGTCTTCATCGTCTCGCCGACGACGCTGTGGGCGACGCTCAACACGGTGCGCGCGATCTTCCGCGACGTCCGCATCCGCCAGCAGGCCGGCATTCTGCAAAAGGAACTGCACACGCTGATGGAAGATATCGGCCGGCTCGACACGCGCGTCGGAAAGCTGGCGCAGCATTTCAGCCAGGTCTCGCGCAACGTCGAGGACGTGCTCACTTCGACACGCAAGATCGTCCAGCGCGGCGAGCGCATCCAATCGCTCGATTTGGCCAGCGACGAGAGCGGCGGCGGGCCCGCGCTCGCAACGCCGGCGCCGCGCATCGTGGTGAAATCAAGCCAGCCCGGCGCGCCGACCGGTCAGGCTTAGCGCGCGCCTCGCTTAAATCTTGACCCGCGCGCGATAGGTCAGCTCGGCCTTGCCTTTGGCCGGCACCGGGATTTTCCATTCGACGAGGTTCGCCGTCACTTTGGCGTGCGGCGCGCTTTCCTGCAGGATCGTCCAGTCGCCCGGGATCGCCTCGGCCACGGTCACAGTCACGGCCTCGCCCTTGGCATTGTTGAAAACGAAGCGGAACGCGGTTTCGAAAATCCGGCCGGTGAATGCCACTTTGTAGTCCGTCTGGGTGCGCACGCCCGAAACGTCGAATGCCTGCCCGGTCTTGAGGCGAACGGTTTCGCCCTCGGCGGTGTGGTTGATCGCGTCCTCGCCGACGAACACCGCTTTTCCCGCGCTGTCGCGCTTGTAGACGCGCACGGTGCCCTTTGGCAGCGGCAGGCCGAGATTCGATTTCTTGTCGTTCTCGAAATGGTACCAGACTTCGGCCTTGACCGTGCCGGGCTGGGCCTGGCGGCCGCGGTAATAGTGGCCCTGGCCGACGAAGCGGTATTGCTTCGCCGCCGCGACATTGAGCGCCTTGAGCAGCGCCACCTGCTTCTGCTGGTTCTCCGCGATCGTCGTCGGGCGCTCGAGTTCGTATAGGTGATAATCGGCGATCGCCTCGGTGCGCATCTCGCGCTTCGATTTTTCCTGATCGCTTTTGCCGTCGCGCGTTACTTGCGTCGAGCATTCTGCGGACTTGATTCGGATCGCCGGCGATGAGCTGAAGTTTCGCGTCGCGATAGGCGGTGCCGCTGCGGTTGATCAGCGTCACCCAGCCATTGAGGTCGAAGCGGTTCTCCTTGTCGGTGAGCAGCGCCACGTAGTCCGCGCGCCAGGCGAGGCCGCCGGTGAGATAGGTCAGTTCCACCGGCACCGTGCCGGCCCGTTCCGCAATAAGGTCGATTGTCAGCGTCGGCCGGGCGCGGAGATTGGGCGGCACGCTGTCGAACACGATGCGGCCCGGCGCTGTGGTGTGAATCTCGTTGCCGATCTGCAGCACGATGCCTTGCGCCGTGCTCAGCACTTTGGCGCGCTGGCGCGTTTCCTCGCCGGTCTGCGGATGGGCGCGGACAATGGTGACTTCGCCGCCGACGGATTTTTCCAGCAGCTTCTGCGGCGTGAGCAGGTCGAATTCGAGATTCTGTTCGAGGAGCTGAAACGCGGCGCCGCCCTGCGCCGCCAGCAGCGCGGTTTCGGCGCGCAGCTGGCCGCTGACATCGACGAAGGCGAGCAGATTGCGCCCGCCCGCGAGCGTCACGCGCCGCGTGTCGCGGATCAGCGCGAGATTTGCGTTGTAGATCGTGACCGCGACGGCGGTCTGGTCGTCGAGCGTCACGCGCCGTTCTTCGGCCGCCTGGGCGAAGGCGCGCGGCACCAGAATCGTCGATGACAGCAGCGCGCCGATGATGGCGCGGCGCGAAGGGGCGGGGCGGGTTCCGGCTGTCATGCGATGCGCTCTCGCCATATCCCGACTAGAAACGCACGCGCGCGCGGTAGATCAGCTCGGCCTTGCCTTTGGCCGGCACTGGAATTTTCCATTCGACGAGGTTTGCCGTCACTTTGGCGTGTGGCGCGCTTTCCTGCAGGATCGTCCAGTCGCCCGGGATCGCCTCGGCCACGGTCACAGTCACGGCCTCGTCCTTGGCATTGTTGAACGCGAATCGGAACGCGGTTTCGAAAATGCGGCCCGGCACTTCGACCTTGTAATCGGTCTGGGTGCGCACGCCCGAAACGTCGAAGGCCTGGCCGGTCTTGATCCGCACCGTTTCGCCCTCGGCGGTGTGATCGATCGCGTCCTCGCCGACGAACACGGCCTTGCCGGCGGCATCGCGCTTGTAGACGCGCACGGTGCCCTTCGGCAGCGGCAGGCCGAGATTCGATTTCTTGTCGTTCGCGAAATGAAACCAGACTTCGGCCTTGACCGTGCCGGGCTGGGCGAAACGGCTGCGATAGTGATTGCCCTGGCCGGTAAAGCGGTACTGCTTGGCGGCGGCGACGTTCAGCGCTTTCAACAGGGCAACCTGTTTCTGCTGGTTCTCGGCAATCGTCGTCGGGCGCCCCAGCTCATAGAGGTGATAGTCGCCGATCGCTTCGGTTCGCATATCCTTCGACTTGGCCGTACTTTCTTCGTCCAAAGTGCGGCCGCGCGCGAAATACTGTTTCACTTGATTGGGATCGCCGGCCACCAATTGCAGTTTGGCGTCGCGATAGGCGGCGCCGCTGCGGTTGACGAGCGTCACCCAGCCGTTGAGGTCGAAGCGGTCCTCCTTGTCGGTCAGCAGCGCCAAGTAGTCCGCGCGCCAGGCGAGGCCGCCGGTAAGATAGGTCAGCTCCACCGGAATCGTGCCGGCGCGCTCAGCGATCAAGTCGATAGTCAAGGTCGGCCGGGCGCGGAGATTGGCCGGCACGCGGTCGAACACGATGCGGCCCGGCGCGGTGGTGTGAATCTCGTTGCCGATCTGCAGCACGATGCCCTGCGCCGTGCTCAGAACCTTGGCGCGCTGGCGCGTTTCCTCGCCGGTCTGCGGATGGGCGCGGACAATGGTGACTTCGCCGCCGACGGATTTCTCCAGCAGCTTCTGCGGCGTGAGCAGGTCGAATTCGAGATTCTGTTCGAGGAGCTGAAACGCGGCGCCGCCCTGCGCCGCCAGCAGCGCGGTTTCGGCGCGCAGCTGGCCGCTGACATCGACGAAGGCGAGCAGATTGCGCCCGCCCGCGAGCGTCACGCGCCGCGTGTCGCGGATCAGCGCGAGATTTGCGTTGTAGATCGTGACCGCGACGGCGGTCTGGTCGTCGAGCGTCACGCGCCGTTCTTCGGCCGCCTGGGCGAAGGCGCGCGGCACCAGAATGGTCGATGACAGCAGCGCGCCGAGGAGCGTGGCGCGTCGCGATAGCGCGGTCGGCGATGGCGTTATCATGCGGAACGCCGCGCCTAGAAGCGCACGCGCGCGCGATAGGTCAGCTCCGATTTGCCCTTGGCCGGCACCGGGATTTTCCATTCGACGAGGTTCGCCGTCACTTTGGCGTGCGGCGCGCTTTCCTGCAGGATCGTCCAATCGCCGGGAATGACTTCGGCGACCGTCACGACAACGGGCTCGTTCTTGGCGTTGTTGAAAGCGAAGCGGAACGCGGTCTCGAAAATCGTTCCGGTCACTTCCACTTTGTAGTCGGTCTGCGTGCGCACGCCCGAAACGTCGAATGCCTGCCCGGTCTTGAGGCGAACGGTTTCGCCCTCGGCGGTGTGGTTGATCGCGTCCTCGCCGACGAACACCGCTTTTCCCGCGCTGTCGCGCTTGTAGACGCGCACGATGCCGCGCGGCAGGGGCAGGCCAAGGTTCGATTTCTTGTCGTTCTCGAAATAGAACCACACTTCGGCCTTGACCGTGCCGGGCTGGGCGAAGCGGCTGCGGTAATATTGGCCTTGGCCGGCGAAACGATACTGCTTCGTCGTCGCGACGTTGAGCGCCTTGAGCAGGGCCACTTGCTTCTGCTGGTTCTCGGCGATCGTGGTCGGCCGCTCGAGTTCATACAAATGGTAGTCGGCAACGGACTCGGTGCGCATGCTGGGCGCGGGCGGCGCCGCGGTTGGGCGGCGCTCGGCCGCACGATCGAGCTCGGCACGCACTTGGTTGGGATCGCCGGCGATTAATTGCAGCTTGGCATCGCGATAGGCGGTGCCGCTGCGGTTGATCAGGGTGACCCAGCCGTTGAGATCGAAGCGGTCCTCCTTGTCGGTGAGCAGCGCCACGTAATCCGCGCGCCAGGCAAGGCCGCCGGTGAGATAAGTCAGTTCCACCGGCACCGTGCCGGCGCGCTCGGCGATCAAGTCGATGGTCAGGGTCGGCCGGGCGCGGAGATTGGGCGGCACGCTGTCAAACACGATGCGGCCCGGCGCCGTGGTGTGAATCTCGTTGCCGATCTGCAGCACGATGCCCTGCGCCGTGCTCAGCACTTTGGCGCGCTGGCGCGTCTCCTCGCCGGTCTGCGGATGGACGCGCACGATCGTCACTTCGCCGCCGACGGATTTCTCCAGCAGCTTCTGCGGCGTGAGCAGGTCGAATTCGAGATTCTGCTCCAAGAGCTGAAACGCCGCGCCGCCCTGCGCCGCCAGCAGCGCGGTTTCGGCGCGCAGCTGGCCGCTGACATCGACGAAGGCGAGGCGATTGCGCCCGCCCGCAAGCGTCACGCGGCGCGAATCGCGAATCAGCGCCAGGTTCTCGTTGTAGATCGTGACTGCGACGGCGGTCTGGTCGCCGAGCGTCACGCGGCGCTCCTCGACCGCCTGGGCCAGGGCGCGCGGCGCCAGCATCGTCGATGACAGCAGCGCGCCGAGAATCATGGCGCGGCGCGAAGGGGCGGGAACATAGGCGATCGTCAGCATTGGAAATTCCTCATGGGCTGCGGCCTGCGTTGGGCGGCCGAACGGCGTCACTCAACGGTGCAATCGGGGCACGGCAAGGGCGCCGCCGCGGCAGCGCGGCGGCGATGGCGAGCAGCCTATGCCCCAATCGTTAAATTTTCCGCCTGGCCTTGAGGGCCGCCATCAGCGTGCCGTCGTCGAGATAATCAAGCTCGCCGCCAACCGGCACGCCATGGGCCAGGCCGGTCACCGTAATACCGGTGCCGGCGAAGCTCTCGGCCACGTAATGCGCCGTCGTCTGGCCGTCGACGGTGACGTTGGTCGCCAGAATGATCTCGGCTACGCGCTCCGCCTTGGCGCGGGCGACGAGTTGCGGAATGCGCAGCTCGTTGGGGCCGACGCCGTCGAGCGCCGAAAGCGTTCCGCCGAGCACGTGATAACGGCCCTTGAATTGCCCGCCGCGCTCGAGCGCCCAAAGATCGGCGACATGCTCGACGACACAGAGCATCGTCGCGTCGCGCCGCGGATCGGTGCAAATGCCGCACGGATCTTGCGTGTCGATATTGCCGCAGCGCGCGCAGATGCGAATCGCCGACGCGGCCTCGGCGAGCGCGCGGGCGAGCGGCTCCATCAGCGCTTCCCTGCGGCGGATCAAGTGCAGCGCGGCGCGGCGCGCCGAGCGCGGGCCGAGGCCGGGCACGCGCGCCAGAAGTTGAATCAGTTTTTCGATCGGCGATGGCGTCACGCGCCATGCTTAGTCTCGGCGCAGGCAAAAGAAAAGCGGGCGCCGCGCGCAGGGCGGCGCCCGCTTTTTCACGTCGGCAAGTCTAGCGCGCCGGTGGGCAGGCGGGCTGGCCCGGCTGGCCGCAGGGCGGCGTTCGGCGCGCGGGCGGCGTGCCGGTCGCCGGCGGCGTGCCGGGCGGCGGCCCGGTGCGCGTGGATGGCGGCGGCGTGCTTGGTGTTGCCGGTCCCGGTGGAACGCTGCGCGTTACCGGCGGTGTGGTGGGTCCTGTCGCTCCCGGCGGCGGCCCGGTGCGCGTGGACGGCGGCGTACCCGGTCCTGTCGCTCCCGGCGGCGTTCCGCCTGGCCGCGGCGCGGTGTACGTGGACGGCGGCGTACCCGGTCCTGTCGCTCCCGGCGGCGTTCCGCCTGGCGGCGGCGCGGTGCGCGTGGACGGCGGCGTACCCGGTCTTGTCGCTCCCGGCGGCGTTCCGCCTGGCCGCGGCGCGGTGCGGGTGGACGGCGGCGTACCCGGCGTTGTCGTTCCCGGCGGCGTTCCGCCTGGCGGCGGCCCGGTGCGCGTGGACGGCGGCGTGCCTGGCGTTGTCGCTCCAGGCGGTGTTCCAACTGGCGGCGGCCCGGTGCGCGTGGACGGCGGCGTGCCCGGCGTTGTCGCTCCCGGCGGTGTTCCAACTGGCGGCGGCCCGGTGCGCGTGGACGGCGGCGTACCCGGCGTTGTCGCTCCCGGCGGTGTTCCAACTGGCGGCGGCCCGGTGCGCGTGGACGGCGGCGTGCCCGGCGTTGTCGCTCCCGGCGGCGTTCCGCCTGGCGGCGGCCCGGTGCGCGTGGACGGCGGCGTGCCGGGTCTTGTCGCGCCCGGCGGCGTTCCGCCTGGCGGCGGTCCGGTGCGCGTGGACGGCGGCGTTCCCGGCGTTGTCGCCCCGGACGGCGGTCCGCCAGTCGGCGGCGCGCCGGCGGGCGGCGTCGTCGTTATCGGCGCAGTGCGGCGATCGCTGGGCGCAACGACATTGTTTTGCACGTTGATGCGCGGCCGGTCGCCTGGGCGCGCGCGCGCGGCCGGCGGCGGCGCGGCATCGGGTGCGGTTCTTATGGTCGGCCGATAGACATTGATCGTCGTCGCATTGCCGCGATCGATCGTCGTATTGCGGTGGGCGTTCACGCTGTTGACGCGAAACGGAACCACCGGTCGGCCGGTCGCCAATTGAATTCGATTGGGCGCGATCGAGCGATTGACGATGACATTGTTGACCATGACGTAGTTCGTCACGATCGTCGTGCGGTTGAAATACGCGTAGTGTTGCGCCGGCCGCACGATGTAAATGCCGATGCGCGGCGCAACGAAATAGCGCACGGGCACGAAAATCCAGCGCGGCTGGTAATAGGGCTCCGAATAACTCTCGGCAAACACCGGCGAGGAATATTGCAATGTCTCCGGCGGCAACGGGAACCAGCCGACATGGTCCGCGCCATGGCGCATCGACACCCACGCCGGCGCCCAAACCGTGCCCGGAACCCAGATCCAACCAAAGGTCGGATCGTAGCCCCATCGCCCGTAGTGATAGGTCGCCCAGCCCCAAGGCTCGTCGGACACCCAATACCAGCCATATTCCTCGGTCCAAGCCCAGCGACCCTGGCTGTAAGGCCGCCAATCGCGCCCAATCGCGATCGGAAACCAAACCCATCCCCAGCGCGGATGATGGATCCAGCGGCCATACGGCGCGAGGTCGTCATAAAAAGTTCCGATGGAGACGTCGGCGCCTTGGGCGAGCGCCGTTTCGACCGGCAGCGCCACGATCGAGGTGCCGGCAATCGCCGCACTCACCAGGAGCGCGCGGGAAAATTTGATAAACATCATTGCCTCTCTCTACTCTTTTCTTTGTTCCGGCGGCTGCGGATTTGTCAACGGCGACCGATATCCCAAAACGCCTGACTCTTCCGATTCCCACGTTTTCGACATGACTCAGATCAACTGGCTGGCGAATTCCAAAAAGGGCAATTTTCGGAAGATTTTACAAACGCTTGCTTATTTCCATACGGGATGGGCAATCGCCCCGTGCATGAGCCACGAAAATGTGCGCTGCGGGCGGCCGCCTATGGTTAAGGAGCGGCGGAAAATTGTGTATCGCCAATAGCCCTTTCTCAATGCCCGTCATCCGACCCCTCGACGTCCGACGCTGCGCGTCGGAACGCTCGGGGCAGCGCCGAAGGCGCGAAGCGGAGGGACCTCGACCGGACAAGCGCCGTGCCGTCAAGCGCGGTTTGGCTAGCCGCCCGGGGTCCCTCCACTCCGCGCGCAAGCGCGCGTGTCCGACGCCTTTGGCGTCGGCTCGGTCGGGATGCCGCTTCAAGAATTTGGTCAAATCAATATGTCCTGGCACGCCAGCGATCGCCTCGGACGCCGTAAGATCAAAACGGCAATTTCATGCCCGGCGGCAGCGGCAGGCCGGCGGTGAGCTTGGCCATTTCCTGCTGGGAATAGGCCTCGGCCTTCGCCTTGGCGTCGTTGAAGGCGGCGACGATCAAGTCTTCAAGGATTTCAACGTCGCCGGCGGAAACCAGGGCGGGATCGATTTTGATCCGCTTCAATTCGCTCTTGCCGTTGAGCGTCACCGCGACGCTGCCGCCGCCGGCAACGCCGGAAATCTCGGCCTCGGCCAGCTTGGCCTGCATCTCCTCGGCCTTGGCTTGGAGCTGCTGCACCTGCTTCATCATGTTGCCGAGATTTTTCATAGCAGTTCCTCTTCGTAGGAATCGGGCGGCGCCTCGTCGGGCATGTCGTAGACTGGCGCAACGTCGCCATCCGCGTCGGTCTCCGAATTCGCTGCCGGTCCGGCATCAAGGCGGCGAACATCGTGAATGCTGGCGCCGGGGAACAACGTCAAGACCGCCTGAACCACCGGATGCTGCCGGGCGCGGGCGAGAGCGTCGGCCTTGTCTTTGTCGGCTTGCTGCTTGAGCGTCGGCGCGCCGGGATCGCTCGAAACCGCGACAATCCAGCGCCGTCCGGTCCAATCGCCGAGCAGGCGCCCGACGCGATTGGAAAGGTCGCGCGGCGCGCGCTCCGTCGGGCGAAATTCGAGGCAACCGGGCTCGAAGCGCACCAGGTGAACATCGGAGATGAGATTGTTCCGCAAGATCAGCTCGCCCTGCGTGGCAAACAAGGCAATCACCTCGGCGAAACTTTGCGGATCGGCCAAGGCCGCCGGCTCCGCCACGGGCTTGGGCTGTTGCGCCAGGGCCGTGCGCGGTCCGTTGGCCGCCGAACTCGGCGGCGCGATCGACGGCGCCACAAGCGGGGTTGGCGGCGCCGTCGCCGCGATCGCGCTTGCGCCTTGCGGCGCCGGACGCGCGAAACCGCCAGGCGCAGCCGATCCGGGCTTGGCTTGCGGCGCCGTGCCATGGCCGGCTTGCAGCTTGGCGACGATCTCGCCCGGAGTCGGCAGATCGGCAACATAGGCCAGCCGCACCAGCAGCATTTCCAGCGCCGTCACCGGCTGCGGCGCATATTGCACTTCGCCGATGCCCTTGAGCAGCATCTGCCACGCGCGGCTGAGCACGGGGATCGACAGGGTTTCCAGCATCGGCGCCGCGCGCGCGCGTTCGCTCGCGCTCATCTCGGCGGCAGCTTGATCGGGCACTAGTTTGAGCCTGGTCAATCCGTGCGTGACTTCAAGCAGATCCTGCACGACGATGAGCGGATCGGCGCCGGCGCGGTATTGCTCGCGCGCCAAGGCGAGCGCTTCGGGGGCGGCGCCCTTCATCAGCAATTGGAACAGGTCGAGGGTTTGCGAGCGATCGGCGAGGCCGAGCATGGCGCGCACTTGCTCGGCGCCGATCTCGCTTTTCGCATCGGATTCGGCGATCGCGCGGTCGAGCAGCGACAAGCCGTCGCGCACCGAGCCGTCGGCGGCGCGCGCCAGCAGCGCCAGGGCGTCGGCGTGGATGCGCACGGCTTCTTTCGCGGCAATGCCGGCAAGGTGCTCGGCCAGGGCGACGCGATCGAGCCGGCGCAGGTCGAAGCGCTGGCAGCGCGACAGGACCGTGATCGGCACCTTGCGGATCTCGGTCGTGGCGAACACGAATTTCACGTGCTCGGGCGGCTCTTCCAGCGTTTTCAGCAACGCGTTGAACGCGTTCTTCGACAGCATATGGACTTCGTCGATGATGTAGATCTTGTAGCGCGCGCGCATCGGGCGGTATTGCACGCCCTCGATCAAATCGCGGATGTCGTCGACGCCGGTGCGGCTCGCCGCGTCCATCTCGATCACGTCGACATGCCGGTCCTGGGCGATCGCTTGGCACTGTTCGCAGACGCCGCAAGGCTCGGCGGTGGGCCCGCCCTTGCCGTCGGCGCCGACGCAATTCAGCGCCCGCGCGATGATGCGCGCCGTCGTCGTCTTGCCGATGCCGCGCACGCCGGTCAGCACGAAGGCGTGGGCGATCCGGCCGGTGCGGATCGCGTTGGTCAAGGTGCGGACCAGCGCTTCCTGCCCGATCAGCTCGGTGAAATTGCTCGGGCGGTATTTGCGCGCCAGCACGCGATAAGGGCCGGCGGCCGCCGCATCGGTCGGGAACAATTCGTTCATGCCGCGCCCGGGACCATCGCTAGCTCTGATGTCGATGCTGACAGTGGGAGGCTGGACGAACGACCCGGGCAAATCTCGTTACGGTTGCTTCCTTCCGGACCTGGCCGGATTGGCGAGGCACCCGTCCGCCGCCAACCTCCCGCGCGGACTATAACAGGACTCGCCCGCCGAGTCGCAAGCGCATTGGCGCCGCGCCGACATGGCGAATTGAAGCGGCGGCGCCTCTGTGCCAGGGTGCGCGAATGCCGCAACCGCCGAAACCTGTGCGCCTCGCGCGCTCCGAACTCAATTATTTCGCCGATACCGGGCTCGACCGCGCCAGCGCCAAGCGCAAGGACGCGGCCTGGATTCGCGCACAATTGTTCGAGCGCGGCAGCCGTATCGTGCCGGTTTGGCGCGAGCGCTGCTTGGTCACGAGCGGCGAACCCGCCGCCGTTTTCCTGGATACGGCCAAGCACTGGTCGGTGTTCGAAACCAAGGAGCCGCCGACTTTTCTTGGCCTCGCCGGCGACACGGCGCATTTCGCGTTCGATCTGTCGCATCTCGAGGGCGGCCCCGAGGGCGCGGCCCTGGCCGGCCAATTGGCCGAAGGCGCGGTCTTCCTCGATCTGCGCAGCCTGAGCACGCGCATCGACCGGCGGCAGGGCGGCTTGCTTGCCTATGCCAGCGGCATGATGACGTGGCACCGCCGCCACCGCTTTTGCGGCGCCTGCGGCGCGCCGACCGAAGCCCGCGACGCCGGTTTCATGCGCGCCTGCACCGGCGCGGCTTGCGGCCTGCAGCAATTCCCGCGCACCGATCCCGCCGTCATCATGCTGGTGACGCATGGCGAGCGCTGCCTGCTCGGCCGCTCGCACCGCTTTCCGCTGCCGTTCTATTCGACCTTGGCCGGTTTCGTCGAGCCGGGCGAAACGCTCGAACACGCCGTGGCGCGCGAGGTGTTCGAGGAGGCGGGCATCCATGTGCGCAACGTGCGCTACCATTCCTCGCAGCCCTGGCCGTTTCCGACATCGCTCATGCTCGGATTTCACGCCGACGCCGAAAGCACCGAAATCGACTTCGATCGCGAGGAACTCGTCGATTGCCGCTGGTTCGAGCGCGCCTGGCTGCGCGAAAAACTGGCCAAGCCCGACGACGATTTGTTCCGCCTGCCGCGCGCGATTTCGATCGCGCGCCGGCTGGTCGACGATTGGCTCGCCGGGCAGGTCTGAGGCGCGCGGCCCGGCCCGCTAAACGTCGAGGTTCGACACTTCCAGCGCGTGCTGCTGAATGAATTCGCGGCGCGGCTCGACCAGATCGCCCATCAGCGTCGAGAACATTTCGCCCGCTTCCTCGCCGTGCTCGACCTTGACCACCAGGAGCGATCGGGCGTTGGGGTCGAGCGTGGTTTCCCAGAGCTGCTCCGGGTTCATCTCGCCCAGGCCTTTGTAGCGCTGCGTCGTCACGCCGCGCCGGCCCTCGGCCATGATGGCGTCGATGAGGCTGACCGGGCCGGTCACGACGGTCGAGGCGCCCTTGACGATGAGCTTGCCGTGCTTGGCGTAGAGCGCCTGAAGCTGCGGCGCTTCGGCATCGATGCGGCGCGCCTCGGCGCTCTTCACCACCGCGCCGTCGATGCGGCGGATTTCGGCGACGCCGCGCAGGCTGCGCGCGAATTCGAGCCCGCCATCGGGCAAAGTCTTTCCCGTCCAGCCCTTGTCGTGTTCGGCGGCCAGCGCATCGAGCCGGTCGGCGACATAGTGCGCCGCGGCTTCGGCCAAGGAGCGATCGGACAGCACGGCGAGATTGAGCACGCCGGCGATCGCGGTCTGCTCGACGACGTGGCTCGATCCGATGTGGCGAATGAGCGGCTGCAGCAGCGACTTGATGCGCCGCGCCTGCTGCACCAGGGCCTTGAGGTCGGCGCCGGCGCGGCGCGAGCCATCGGCCAGTTCCAGCACCGCGTCGTCGATGGCGCCGTCGATCAGGTGATCCTCGAGCATCCGGTCGTTCTTGAGGTAGACCTCGGATTTGCCGCGCTTGACCTTATAAAGCGGCGGCTGCGCGATATAGAGATGGCCGCGATCGATGATCTCCGCCATCTGCCGGTAGAAGAACGTCAGCAGCAGCGTCCGGATGTGCGAGCCGTCGACATCGGCGTCGGTCATGATGATGATCTTGTGATAGCGCAGCTTCGCGATATCGAATTCCTCGCGCCCGATGCCGGTGCCGAGCGCGGTGATCAGCGTGCCGATCTCGGCCGAGCCCAGCATCTTGTCCATGCGCGCGCGCTCGACGTTCAGGATTTTGCCGCGCAGCGGCAGAATCGCCTGGAAGCGCCGGTTGCGCCCCTGCTTGGCCGAGCCGCCGGCGCTGTCGCCCTCGACGATGAAAATCTCGGACAGCGCCGGATCGCGTTCCTGGCAATCGGCCAGCTTGCCCGGCAGCGAGGCCATATCGAGCGCGCCTTTGCGCCGCGTCAGCTCGCGCGCCTTGCGCGCCGCCTCGCGCGCCGCCGCGGCCTCGATGATCTTGCCGACGATCTTCTTGGTTTCCTGCGGGTTTTCCTCGAACCATTCCTGCAACTTGTCGTTGACAAAGCCCTCGACCGCCGGCCGCACCTCGGAGGAGACCAGCTTGTCCTTGGTTTGCGACGAGAACTTGGGGTCGGATACTTTGCACGAGAGCACGCAGGTCAGGCCCTCACGCGCATCGTCGCCCGCCAGCGCCACTTTCTCGCGCTTGGCGATGCCGGTTTCCTCGGCGAATTTGTTGATCTGCCGCGTCAGCGCGCCGCGGAAGCCGGCGAGATGAGCGCCGCCGTCGGATTGCGGAATGTTGTTCGTGAAGCACAGCATGGTTTCGTGATAGGAGTCGTTCCACTCCATCGAAAGCTCGATGCCGATGCCGTCCTTCTTGCCGATCAGCGTGATCGGCGGATGCAACGCCTGCTTGTGCCGGTCGAGGTAGCGCACGAAGGCCTCGATGCCGCCCTCGTACATCATCTCGATGCGCTTGGGCTCGACGCCGCGCTCGTCGCTCAGCATCAGGCGGACGCCGGAATTGAGGAACGCGAGCTCGCGCAGCCGATGCTCGATCGTCGCCAGGTCGAAATCGGTCTTGGTGAAGGTTTCCTTCGAGGGCAGGAACGTCACCTGGGTGCCGCGCTTGCCGCCGGAATCGCCGACCACGGCGAGCGGCGCCTCGGGCTCGCCCTTGCGGAAGCGCATGTAGTGCTCTTTGCCGTCGCGCCAGATCCTGAGATCGAGCGTTTCCGACAGCGCGTTGACCACCGAAACGCCGACGCCGTGCAAGCCGCCCGAGACCTTGTAGCTGTTCTGGTCGAATTTTCCGCCGGCGTGGAGCTGGGTCATGATGACCTGCGCCGCCGAAACGCCTTCTTCCTTGTGGATGTCGGTCGGAATGCCGCGCCCGTCGTCGGTCACGGTGCAAGAGCCGTCGGCATTGAGAACGACGTCGACCCGCGTGCACACGCCGGCGAGCGCTTCGTCGATCGCGTTGTCGACGACTTCGTAAACCATGTGGTGCAGGCCCGAGCCGTCGTCGGTGTCGCCGATATACATGCCCGGCCGCTTGCGCACCGCGTCGAGGCCGCGCAGCACTTTGATCGATTCGGCGCCGTAGCTCTCGGCGCCGGTCTTGCCGTTGTCGTCGCTCATGGGGCAGCCTTGCTTGGGGTTGGATTCTGGGCGGGCCGGACCGCGTTGTCGCCGACGTTGAAGAATTGCGCCCGGCCGGCCAGCGCCGCGAATATCTCGGGGTCGGTTCCGGTCAGCCAGGCTTGCGCGCCGACCGCGACGATCTCGTCGAACAGGTCGGACCGGCGATCGGGATCGAGATGCGCCGCGATTTCGTCGAGCAGCATGATGGGGGCCGCGCCGTTTTGCAGCCGCATGAGGCGGGCGGCGGCCAACACCAGGCCGATCAGCAGCGCCTTTTGCTCGCCGGTCGAGCACAGCGCCGCCGGCATCGCCTTGGCGCGATGGCGCACCGCTAGGTCGCTGCGATGCGGGCCGTTCAGCGCACGCCCCGCTTCGGCGTCCAAGCGCCGCGATAAGGCAAGCGTCCGGCGCAACGTCTCCTCCGCCGCGAGCGCGGGCACCCGGTCGAGTTCGGCGTCGACGTCGCCGACGAGCGCCAAATCGGGCGCGGGAAAGCGGCCGATGCCGGCTTCCACCGCGAGCGCCAACCGGCCCACGATCTGCCGCCGCGCCGCCGCGACGGCAACGCCGCTCGCGGCCATGGCGAGCTCAAGCGACGCGAGCCAGCGCTCGTCGCGCGCGCCTTCGCTCAGCAGCTTGTTGCGCTCGCGCATGCTCTGTTCGTAGGCCGCGAGATTGCGCGCATGCGCGGGTACGAAGCCGTAGACCAGGCGATCGAGAAATCGCCGGCGCTCGGAGGCCCCTTCGACGAAAAGCCGGTCCATGTCCGGCGTGAGCCAAACCATGTGCACATGGTCCGCGAGCGTCGCCTGGCTTCGTGCCGCAACGCCGTCGATATGCACGACGCGCCGCTGGCCGGCGTCGTTTTCGCCGGCGGCAGGATCGCTCCCGGTGCCGATGCCGCGCTCGCCGCCCGCGGTCGCCACGCGCGCGAACACGGCCCACTGTGCGCCGACATTGCCGGCTTCGGTTCGCCTTGCCATGTCGCCGAGCTTGGCGCGGCGCAAGCCGCGGCCCGGCACGAGCAAGGAGATGGCTTCGAGCATATTCGTCTTGCCGGCGCCATTGGCGCCGGTGAGTACGATCGGCCGGGGCTGCGCCGAAATTTCGGCGCACTCGTATGAGCGGAACGCCGTGAGCGTCATGGCGCAGACGGCCAAGCGCGGCGGCGGCGCGATGTCAGCGTCGTCGGCCGGCGGCGAATTCGGCAAATCGGTCAACAAGGCGAAGTCGGGCCCATCGCGGCGGGGTGGGCGGCGGCGCGCAATTTCTCAGACCCGCATGGGCATGAGAACGTAGAGCGCCGTGGCATCGGCGGTGTCGCGGATGATCGTTGGCGCGCCGGCGTCGGCGAGCTGAAATTCCGCCGTGTCGCCCTCGATCTGCTGCGCGATTTCGAGCAGGTACCGCGAGTTGAAGCCGATCTCGATGTTGCCGCCGGCGTAGCTCGCCTCGATTTCTTCGTTGGCGCTGCCGGCATCGGGGCTCGTCGCCTGCAGCGACACGCTGCCGTTGCTGAGGGCCAGCTTGATCGAGCGCGACTTCTCCGTCGAGATCGTCGACACGCGATCGACCGCTTCGGCGAATTGCTTGCGGCTGACCTGGAGGATCTTGTCGTTGTTGGTCGGAATGACGCGCTGATAGTCCGGAAACGTGCCGTCGATGAGCTTAGACGTGAGCACCAGCTTGTCGAAGCCAAAGCGAATGCGCGTATCGGACAGGCTGATCTTCACCGGTTCGTTGCTTTCCTCGAGCAGGCGGCGCAGCTCGCCGATCGTCTTGCGCGGAATGATGACGCCGGGGATGCTCTCCGCGCCTTCTGGCAACGGAATCTCGACCCGGGCGAGACGATGGCCGTCGGTCGCGACGGCGCGCAACAGCTTCACGCCATGGGCCTCGGCGGCGTGGAAGTATATGCCATTGAGATAATAGCGAGTTTCTTCCGTCGAGACCGCGAATCGGGTGCGGTCGATGATCATCCGCATCTCCGCGGCGGCGAGCTCGTAGCGATGCGGCAATTCGCCATCGGCGAAATTGGGAAAATCTTCGCGCGGCAGGCAGGCGAGCGTGAAGTGCGAGCGCCCCGCCCGCAGGTTGATCTGACCGGCGTCGCCCGTTTGGCTAAGCTCGACCTGCGCGCCTTCGGGCAGCTTGCGCACGATATCGTAGAGCGTATGAACCGGCGCCGTCGTGGCGCCTTCCTTTTGCACCGTCGCATCGACCAGGTCGACGATCGCGATGTCCATGTCGGTCGCGCACAGCCGCAGCCGATTGCGGCTGGCTTCGATCAACACGTTCGACAGGACCGGGATGGCATTTCGCCGTTCGACGACGTTTTGTACGTGGCTCAAGGCGCGAAGCAGTGTGGCGCGCTCGATGGTCAGTTTCATGGCGGACTCGGACCTTGTGGTCTCAGTTCTTGGTGAATTTTACGGCAAGGCGCTGATCGACCGGCGGCGCCGACCAGCCTCATCTCCGACCCATAGGGCTGGCATGCGGTCCGATCCGGCGGCGCCTCCGCCCGGCCCCATCCGGCACCGCCGAATGGGCTGGTATTATAGCAAGAAGCGCCGATGGATAAAGACAATCCGCAGGCCGCCCGCCCGGAACCAGGGCGGGCCGCCGCGAAGGCACCCTAGCGGGTCAGCGATCGGGTCAGGATCTCCACGTCCTCGTTCAGGCTGGGGTCGCCCGGCCTCAGCTCCTCGATCTTGCGCACGCCATGCATGATCGTGGTGTGGTCGCGACCGCCGAACTTGCGGCCGATCTCAGGCAGCGACCGGGTCGTGAGCTGCTTGGCGAGGTACATGGCAACTTGGCGGGGCCGCGCCACTGCCCGGGCGCGGCGCGGCGACAGCAGATCGGCGATCTTGATGTTGTAGTGCTCGCACACCTTTTTTTGGATTTCGTCGATCGTCACGTGCCGGTCGTTGGCGCGCAACAGGTCGTGCAGCACTTCCTGGGCCATCTCCAGCGAAACGTCGCGGCCATTGATCAACGTGGCGTGGGCCGTCAGGCGGGTCAGCGCGCCTTCGAGTTCGCGGATGTTCGACGTGATCTTATGGGCCAGGAATTCCAGCACTTTCGGCGGTATGGCCACGCGCTGGCGCTCGGCCTTGGATTGCAGAACGCTGAGTCTGAGCTCGTAATTGGTCGGGTTCAGTTCGGCGACAACGCCCGAGCCGAGCCGCGACTTGAGCCGCTCTTCGAGGCCTTGCAGATCGACCGGCGGCTTGTCCGCCGAGATGATGACCTGGCGGCGATGATCGACCAGGGCGTTGAAGGTGTGAAACAACTCTTCCTGGGTCGCGGTTTTGTCGCCAAGGAACTGAACGTCGTCGATCATCAGCACGTCGACGGTGCGGAATTGCTCCTTGAAGGCCATCGTATCCTTGAAGCGCACGGCCTTCACGAATAGATGCATGAACGTTTCGGACGACAGGAACGCGACTCGACGCTGCGGCGTGCGCTGGCGGATGCGCCAGGCGATCGCGTGCATCAAATGCGTCTTGCCGAGCCCGACCCCGCCGTACAGGAAAAGCGGATTGAACGGGATATCGTCCGCCTCGGCGACCCGGAGCGCCGCCGCGTGCGCGAACTCGTTCGGCTTGCCGACGACAAAGGCTTCGAATGTATAGCGGTGATCGAGCGGCATGCAGAGCGATTGAAAATCGCCGGCCGCCTCGTTCGGCTGGAGCGCCGAGGGCACGATCGGGGCATCGCCGGGCGAATCGTCCGACCAGCCGCGGGCCGGCGGTTCGGGCAGCTCGGGCTGCAGCGTCCGGTCCGTCGATTTTCCGTCGCCGAGCGTTCCGACGACGATCTCGACGCCGTTGAATCCCATATTCTCCGATTTCCAAAGCGCCACCAGCCGGTCGCCGTAATGCGCGGCAATCCAGTCGCGCCAGAACTTGGACGGCACCGCCAAAATAACCTTGTCCGCGCTCGATCGAACGAGCGTTAATGCTTTCAACCAGTTCTTGAAAGCGGCTTCGCCGTATTCCGTGCGCAAGCGTTGCCGCACGCGCACCCATGCCCGCTCCAAGGTACCAGCGTCCTCGGCCTTGATGCTCCGATCACCTTGAACATCACGTCTGGTATTTTCGATCGCCACGTCGTCTCGCCCTCTTACTGCGGCCCATGGGCCGCATTTTTTGTTTTTCCGCTTCGAAGTTCGCCGCCGCCCTCGATCTTCTCAGTCGCGTTGCGGCAACGACGTTTAGTCCTGCCGCCAGGGCAGGCCCGATTCCTTCCAGCCCTCAATTGTGCCGCGATGGTTTGAGGCGTCCCGATTGCCCTCAAATCCGCCGGCAATGTTGAAGCACGGCCCGAAGCCCCTTGCAGTCATCGCAATCGCTGCCGCCTTCGAGCGACCGCCGCTGCGGCACAAAAAATACATTGGTTTCCCCTTGGCTCCGCCGGCTCGTGCGACTTCCTCGGCGAAGGACGAATTCTGCGCCATCGATGGATAGGTTTGCCATTCGACTTGAAGCGGCTGCCGGCCGATCGATTTCAAATCCGGCATTCCGACAAAGCTCCACTCGGCACTCGTTCGCACATCGATCAACACGGCGTTAGAATCGCGGACCAGCGCTTCGAATGCTTCCTTGGGCGAGACGTCTCCAGCATAGCCGCTTGTCATCGATCTGGCCGTCCCCCCATTCCCCAATCGCCCTGAAGCGAGTTCGATAGCAACACAACGGTCATACTTGGTCAATTGCCGCTAGCGAAGATTCGCCGAAACGATTCGAAACTTGTGACTCACGTGGATAACCGTCGATGCCCGGCGCGCAACTCGCGCCGCCGAAATTGCCCGGACAATTTTCGCACGATAAGCCGCTTTTTTTCTTGAGATTTTCTGCCGCATCGGGCGCTCTCGCGTTCCGCATGGCGGCAGCAAGAAAACTGTAGCGTAGCGCGCAAAAAAAACCAACAGCGTTGAATCGCAAATCGAAAACATGTGGCCCCAAGGCAACGGCGGCGCCGTTGGAAAAAAATCTTGACCGATCCGTGGTTAACGCTCGATTTTCGCGATGCGAAGCGACATACATGAGCGCGCGTAAATAATTTTTTTACCGCGCCGCGCCGACCGAGCGCACTCGCGGTGCGAGCAAGATGCGCCGTGCGAGGTTCTTGGCCGCGAATCGATCAGATCGGAACGAGTCATCGATGCTCCTGTGTCTCGGATTTGGTTATTGCGCTGCCTCCTTGACCGACCTGTGGCGCGGCCAAGGCGGCGAGGCCATCGCGACGTCGCGCCAAGTTGCCGCAGGTTCCACTTCGGATCGAATTCAGTTCAACGGCGACGAAACGCTAGATGTCGCGCGCGCCATCGCATCGGCCACGCACATCTTGATTTCGATTCCGCCGGATGAGCGCGGCGACCCGGTGCTTGACCGTCTTTCGCTTCGCATTGCCGAGGCGCGGCGCCTGCATTGGCTCGGCTATCTTTCGACGACGGGCGTTTACGGCGATCGCGCCGGCGCGTGGGTCGATGAGACCGCGGCGCTTCGGCCCGCCAGCGCGCGCAGCCGGCGCCGTGCGCAAGTCGAGCAAGCGTGGCTCAATCTGTGGCGCGAACGCGGTGTTCCGGCGCATATATTTAGGCTGGCGGGAATATACGGACCGGGCCGAAGCGCGCTCGATCAGTTGCAAGCCGGAACCGCGCGGCGGATCGAGAAGCCCGGCCAGCTCTTTTCGCGCATTCACGTCGAGGATGTTGCCGCGTCGCTCATGGCGTCAATCGGGCGGCCGCGACCCGGCTCCATATATAATGTCGCTGACGATCTGCCGGCCGCGGCGAGCCACGTCGTCGCCCACGCGGCCTCGCTGCTCGGCATGGCGCCGCCGCCAAGCGAAGATTTCGCATCCGCAACGCTCACGCCGATGCTGCGCGAATTTTATTCCGAATGCCGGCGTGTCGCGAACGATCGCATCAAGCGAGAGCTGGGGGTAGCGCTGCGCTATCCGAACTATCGGATCGGGCTCGCCGCGATCGCTGCTGCGTCGCGCCATTGACGTAAAAATTACCGCAATTCAGCCTGTTGGCACAGGCTCCTGACAATCGCGCAGAGGCGCGCAAGGTCGTTGGCGTTCGACAGGCGGTGGTCGCCGCTCTTGATCAAGAGGATTTCGACATCGTTGCTTGCCAGCCTGTCCGCGAGCTCAAGAGAAATTCCCCATGGGACGTCGGGGTCGCTCATGCCATGCAGCAGGCGAACCGGGCAACGAATGTCGATCGTGCCGCCCAGCAGCTCATGTCGCTTCGCATCTTCGACAAGTTTCAATGTGATCGGTGTCGGCTCGGGGCTATAGAGCGACGGCCGCAGGACAATGCCGTCGCGCCGCAGCGCGGCGAGCGAGGCGGCATCGAGCCCGCGCTCCATGAGGCGCGAGGCAAAGTCCGGCGCGGCAGCAACGCCGACAAGTCCGGCGATCCGATTCGGCCGCGCGAGCGCGGCGAGCAGCATGAGCCAGCCGCCCATGCTGGAGCCGACTAGAATCTGCCGTCCTTCGCTCAATCGATCGAGCACGGCAAGAACGTCGTCGCGCCAGCCGCCGATGGTGCCGTCGGTCAGGCGACCGGAAGAGCGTCCGTGTCCGGAATAGTCGAAGCGCAGAAAGGCGCGGCCCTCGGTGCGACATTGCGCCTCAAGCGCCAGCGCCTTGCCGCCGTTCATGTCGGAGCGAAAGCCGGGCAGAAAAATCACGCCCGGGCCGCGGCCCGGCGTCCGGACATAGGCGATGGTGCCGCCTTGCGGTCGTGTTAGGGTTTCAAAACTGTCCTGATTCATTTTTTGTCGCTTTCGGAATCCTGCGCCACGGTTTCGCCATATTCCAAGGCAATGTCCGGGCTCTTCCTACAGCGAATCAACGTCGCTATCCCAGGATGAACATGTCCCGCCAATCCGGCGCCACGACCGTGGCCGCCGCGCCGGCGCAAATTTCAAGGGGCCAGGCCATTTCCGAAGCCTTGGGGCTGACCGTTCTCCAGGTCCTGCCGCGGCTCGAAACCGGCGGCGTCGAGCGCGGCACCGTCGATATCGCGGCGGCGATCGTGCGCGCGGGCGGCACCGCGATCGTCGCTTCGGCGGGCGGGCCGATGGTGCGCGAAATCGAACGCGCCGGCGCCAAGCACGTCACCCTGCCGCTCGATACGAAAAATCCGCTCAAGATCCGGCGCAACATCGAGCCGCTCGTGTCGCTCATTCGCGAACACGGCGTCGACATCGTGCATGGCCGGTCGCGCGCGCCGGCCTGGAGCGCGCGCGCCGCGGCCGCGCGCCGCGGCGTGCCGTTCGTCACGACGTTTCACGGCACCTACAACTTCCGGAATTTCCTGAAGCGGCGCTACAACGCGATCATGACCAAGGGCGAGGTCGTCATCGCGATCTCGAATTTCATCGCCGACCATCTGCGCCGCTATTATAGAGTCGGCGACGACCGTATCGCGGTCATCCATCGCGGCGTCGATCTCGAAATTTTCAACCAGCGCGCGGTGCCGGTGGCGCGCGTGCAGACGCTGGCGCAGCACTGGCGCTTGCCCGATGGCTGGCCCGTCGTCTTGCTGCCGGGCCGGCTCACGCGCTGGAAAGGGCAAACCGTGTTCCTCCACGCGCTGGCGCAGCTCAACGACATGGAGTTCATGAGCGTCATCGTCGGCAGCGAGCAGGACCGGCGCAGCTACCGTTCCGAGCTCGACGCCCTGATCGCGTCGCTGGAACTCGAGTCCCGCGTCCGCCTGGTCGAGGAAACGCGCGACATGCCGGCGGCGTTGATGCTCGCCGACGTCGTCGTTTCGGCGTCGACCGATCCCGAGGCGTTCGGCCGCATCATCGTCGAGGCGGCGGCGATGGGGCGTCCGGTGATCGCCAGCGATCACGGCGCCGCGCGCGAAACGATCGTGCCCGATCAATCGGGCTGGCTGGTTCCGCCCGGCAACGCGCCGGCGCTGGCCGACGCGATCCGGCGGGCGCTCACGCTAGCGCCGGCCGAGCGCCACCGCATGGCATTCAGCGCCGAGGCCCACGCGAAGCGCTATTTTTCGAAAACCCTGATGTGCGAGAAAACCTTGGACGTTTACCGGCGCGTCGCCGCCAAGCACCGGAGCCAATGATGCACGCCCCGGCGCGCGATCCGCGCGACTACGAACGTGTTCTCGTCATCCGGCTCGGCGCGTTCGGCGATTTCGTCCAGTCGCTCGGTCCGATGGCGGCGATCCGGCGCTTCCACCGCAAGGCCGAGATCGTCCTGCTCACGACCGCGCCTTATGCCGCCTTCGCCAAGGCCAGTCCCTATTTCGACGCGGTGTGGATCGACACGCGGCCCAAATGGTGGCAGGCGCTCAATTGGTGGGGCCTGGTCCGCAAGCTGCGCCGCGGGCGCTTCGACCGGGTCTACGATTTGCAAACCTCGCAGCGCAGCGCGCGCTACTGGTCGCTGATGGGCAAGCCGGAATGGAGCGGCATTGCCGAAGGCTGCTCGCATCCCGATCCCGATCCGCAGCGCGATCGGCTGCACACGATCGAGCGCCAGGCCGGCCAGCTCGCGGCGGCCGGCATCGAAACCGTGCCGCTGACCGATCTGTCCTGGATCGCCGCCAACGCCGCGCGCTTCCAGCTGCCGCAGCGCCATGTCCTCATCGCGCCCGGCGGCTCGGCGCACCGGCCGGAAAAACGCTGGCCGGCGGAGAAATACGCCAATTTCGCGCGCTGGCTGGTGCAACAGGCGGTGACGCCGGTCCTGATCGGCACCGCCAACGAGGCGGCGATCGTCAAGGAAATCATGCAGCGCGCGCCCGACGCCGTGAATCTGGCCGGCAAGACGAGCCTCCTCGACATCGTCGGTCTCGCGCGCGGCGCGCTCGGCGCGGTCGGCAACGACACCGGCCCGATCCATCTGACCGCCATGGCGGGCTGTGCGAGCCTGGCGCTGTTCTCGAACAACTCGGACCCGGCGCTGTGCGCGCCGCGGCCGGGGATCGATGGCGGCCGTGTCGCCATCCTGCGCCGCGCCAATCTCAACGCGCTGTCGGTTGCCGAAGTTCAGGCGGCGTTGCCCTTCTCCTTGACAGGCGCGCCTTAAGCCATACATTTCGCCGCGATTTTCCAAGGCAAAACAATGATCGAACTCACCCTGCCCGATGGCAGCGTCCGGCAATACGATAAGCCGCTGAGCGGCGCCGAATTCGCCGCCGCGATCGGGCCCGGCCTGGCCAAGGCCGCGCTCGCGATCAAGATCGACGGCGCGCTCAAGGATCTCGCGACCGTCATCGATCGCGATGCCAAGGTCGCGGTCGTAACCTCGAAAGATCCGGCCGCGCTGGAGTTGATCCGGCACGATTGCGCCCACGTCATGGCCGAGGCGGTGCAGGAGCTTTTTCCGGGTACGCAGATCACCTTCGGTCCCGCGACCGAGACCGGCTTCTACTACGATTTCGCCCGCGACAAGCCCTTCACGCCCGACGATTTCGCCAAGATCGAAGACAAAATGCGCGAGATCGTCGACCGCGACGAGCCGATTTTGCGCGAAGTGTGGGACCGCGCCAAACTCAAGCAATGGTTTCTCGATCACGGCGAGAGCTTCAAGGCCGAGTGGGTCGATGAAATGCCGGAAGGCGAGGAACTCACCGTCTATCGCCAGGGCAAATGGCTCGATATGTGCCTCGGCCCGCATTTGCCCTCGACCGGCAAGCTGCCCAAGGCGTTCAAGCTTACCAAAGTGTCGGGCACCTATTGGCGCGGCGACTCGGCGCGGCCGGTGCTGCATCGCATCTACGGCACCGCCTGGGCGACCGAAAAAGATCTAAAAGACTATCTGCACCGTCTTGAAGAAGCGGAGAAGCGCGATCACCGCCGCCTCGGCCGCGAGATGGGCCTGTTCCATCTGCAAGAGGAAGCCGCGGGGAGCGTGTTCTGGCACCCCAAGGGCTGGACGCTGTATCGCACTTTGGAGCGCTATATCCGCGCCCGCGTCGAGAAAGCTGGTTACGTCGAGGTCAAGACGCCGCAACTCCTGGATCGCAGTTTCTGGATCGCGTCGGGGCATTGGGAGAAATTCGCCGACGCCATGTTCGCCGTGCACCCGCGCTCCGCCTCGGCCAAGGAAAGCGACGGCGACCGGCTCTATGCCTTGAAGCCGATGAACTGCCCGTGCCACGTCCAGATTTTCAACCAGGGCATCAAGAGCTACCGCGATCTGCCGTTGCGCATGGCGGAATTCGGCGCGTGCCATCGCTACGAGCCGTCGGGCGCGCTGCACGGCATCATGCGCGTGCGCGCCTTCGTGCAAGACGACGCGCATATTTTCTGCACCGAGGACCAGATCGTCTCCGAGAGCAAATCCTATTGCGAGCTGCTGCTTGGGGTTTATCGCGATCTCGGCTTCGACAAGGTCACGGTGAAATTCTCCGATCGCCCGGCGGTGCGCGCGGGCAGCGACGAGGTGTGGGATCGCGCCGAGCGCGGCTTGCGCGAAGCGGCGGAACTGGCGGGCCTGCAGCTCATTCACAATCCGGGCGAGGGCGCGTTCTACGGGCCCAAGCTCGAATTCATCCTGCACGACGCGATCGGGCGCGAATGGCAATGCGGCACGCTGCAGCTCGATTTCGTGCTGCCCGAGCGGCTCGATGCCGCCTATATCGACGAGCACGGCGAAAAAAAACGGCCCGTCATGCTGCATCGCGCCATGATCGGCTCGTTCGAGCGTTTCCTCGGCGTTTTCATCGAGCACTATGCCGGCAAGTTTCCGCTCTGGATCGCGCCGGTCCAGGCCGTGGTGACGACGATCGTGAGCGACGCTGATCCCTATGCGCGCGAGGTCCAGGCGGCGCTGGCCGAGGCCGGCCTACGCGCCGAACTCGATCTCAGCAACCAGAAAATCAACTACAAGATTCGCGAGCACTCGCTGGCCAAAATCCCGATCCTATTGATTCTGGGACGAAAAGAGGCCGAACAGCGGACCGTGACGATCCGCCGGCTGGGCGAGGAAAAACAGGAGAGCCTTGCGCTTGGCGAGGCCGTCGCTAAACTCAAAGCGCAGGCGGCGCCGCCGGTTCCGCTGGCTTAAGAGCGCCCGGACGCGGGCCGGCACGATGGTCGTGCCGCGCCGATCCGGGTTTCGCCCAACCGAAGGAGAGTCTACATCGCCAGACCCACAACGCCCGCTGCACCACCGCCGCGCGAACGCGACAGCACGCGGGTGAACGAACAGATCACGACGTCATCGGTGCGTCTGATCGATCAGGACGGCAACCAAGTCGGCATCGTCAACCGCTTCGAGGCGATTCGCCGCGCTCAGGATGTCGGTCTCGACCTCGTCGAAATCGCGGCCAGTGCCAGCCCCCCAGTCTGCAAAATCCTCGACTACGGCAAGTTCAAATACGAGCTGCAGAAAAAAGAGGCCGAGGCGCGCAAAAAGCAAAAGGTCATCCAGGTCAAGGAAATCAAGCTGCGCCCCAGCACCGACGTGCACGATTACGAGGTCAAGATGCGCAGCGTGCGCAGCTTCCTCGGCGACGGCGACAAGGTGAAAGTCACGCTGCGCTTCCGGGGCCGCGAAATGGCCCACCCGGAAATCGCCATGAAGCTGCTGGATCGGGTGCAAAACGATCTGAAAGAGCTTGCCAAGGTCGAGCAGTTCCCCAAGCTCGAAGGCCGCCAGATGACGATGGTCATCGCGCCGAAATAGCGCGGCGGCCGGTCTCCTCTTATTCCGGGCAGTGGGCATGTACGAACCGGCGCCGGCCCAGCTGATCAACGCCCGCTCGCTCGCCGCGAGCCGGCGCACGATGTGGCTCGGGCCGGCGATGGCGGCGGCGGGCGCCTTGCTCGTGCTCGGTTGGCTCCTGCCGGTCATGACCGTCACCAAGTTCTGGTTCTGGAGCAACCGGGTTTCGATCGTCGGCGCCCTCAAGGGCTTGTGGGGCGATCGCGAGTTTTTTCTGTTCGCGGTTATTCTATTGTTTTCAATGATATTTCCGATTGCCAAGCTGGCCGCCGGGTTGTGGGTCTGGGCGCGCATCGAGGCCGCAAGTCCGCGCGCGCGCCGGGTCGTGGGCTGGATTCAGGTGCTCGGCAAGTGGTCGATGGTCGATGTCTTTGTCGTGGCGCTGGCGGTGGTGGCGATCAAGATATCGATCGTCACCGATGTCGCGGTTCACGCCGGCATCTACGTCTTCGCCGCCGCCATCGTGGTGTCGATGCTGCTGATGCATGTCCTCGAACGCGCATTGCGGCCGCAGGGTTAACCGGCCCAAGGTAGCGCGCGCAAACACCGCAGATTGCGGGGCCGATCAACGGCTTGCGCCGAGCGTTGCGGCCCTTTATAAGCGCTCCCTCTCGATACCGAGTGAACTGGCTAGGAGCGGCCTTCCCATGACGGCTGCTCAGGGCATGCCTCGTTCACCCATGAAGCGGCCATCTGCAGAAAGGATCGCAAAATGCCCAAGATGAAATCGAAGAGTGCTGCCAAAAAACGTTTTGGCTTCACCGGCACCGGCAAGCCGAAACGCTACTATGCCGGCCGGCGGCACAATCTGACCAAGCGCACCAAGGACATGAAACGCGCGACACGCGGCTCGGTCCCGGTCGATACGGCAAACGCCAAGCTGGTCTCCAGATTCCTGCTGCCCTACGGGCGTTGATCGCGGCCCGCGCGCCGCGCCGTCAGCCTATCTGAAATTCTCGTTTCGGGAGTGTAAGCCATGCCTCGCGTCAAACGCGGCGTCCAAGTCGGCCGCCGGCACAAGAAAGTCTACCGTCTGGCCAAGGGGTCCCGCGGCCGGTCCAAGAACACCTTCAGGGCCGCGCTGCCGCGTGTCGAGAAGGACATGATCTACGCCTATCGCGACCGCCGCGCGCGCAAGCGCGATTTCCGCGCGCTGTGGATTCAGCGCATCAATGCCGGCGTGCGCGAGCTGGGCATCACCTATAGCCGCTTCGTCGCCGGCCTGAAAAAGGCGGGCATCGAGCTCGACCGCAAGGTGCTGGCCGATCTCGCGGCGCGCGATCCCGCCGGTTTCAAAGCCGTGGTCGACAAGGTCAAGACCGCCATGGCGGCCTAAGCCGCCGCTTCTCTCAAGCGCAGCGCGCCATGAGCCAGGCCGAAAGCCTGAAAACCGAGCTGCTCAAGGCCGTCGCCGACGCGGGCGATTTGGCAACGCTCGAGGCCGCGCGGGTTTCGGCGCTCGGCAAAAAAGGCCGCATCACCGAGCTGATGAAGGGCCTGGGCGCGCTCGATGCCGAGGCGCGCAAAGCCCAGGGTTTGGCGCTCAACGCGCTGCGCAACGAGGTGCAAGCCGCGCTCGATGCGCGCAAGGCGGCGCTCGACGCGGCGGCGCTCGATGCCAAGCTCGCCGCCGAACGCATCGACGTGACCTTGCCGCCGCGGCCCGAAGCGCGCGGCCGCATCCACCCGATCAGCCAGAGCATGGATGAAGTTTCGGCGATCTTCGGCGAGATGGGCTTCGTCATCGCCGAGGGGCCGGATATCGAGAGACGATTGGCACAATTTCACCGCGCTCAATATTCCGCCCGATCATCCGGCGCGCCAGATGCACGACACATTCTACATGGCGCGGCCCGGGGCCGATGCCGGCGGCCCTCATTTGCACGAGGGCCTCATGGCCGGCGAGGGGCCGGACCGCGCCCTGCGCCTGCTGCGCACGCACACGTCGCCGGTGCAAGTGCGCACGATGCTGGCGGAAAAGCCGCCGATCCGCATCATCGTTCCCGGCCGCACTTTCCGCTGCGATTCGGACATGACGCACACGCCGATGTTTCACCAGGTCGAAGGTCTGGTGATCGACGAAGCGACCCATATGGGCCATCTGAAGGGCTGCCTGATCGATTTCTGCCGCGCCTATTTCGAAGTCGACGACCTGCCGGTGCGGTTCCGGCCGAGCTATTTCCCGTTCACCGAGCCATCGGCCGAGGTCGATATCGGCTGCTCGCGCAAGGGCGGCGAGCTCAAGATCGGCGCCGGCGACGATTGGCTGGAGATTCTCGGTTGCGGCATGGTGCATCCGAACGTGCTGCGCATGTGCGGCATCGATCCGGCGCGCTACCAGGGCTTCGCCTTCGGCATGGGCGATCGAGCGCATCGCCATGCTGAAATACGGCATCCCGGATCTGCGCACCTTCTTCGATGCCGATCTGCGCTGGCTCAGGCATTACGGCTTCCTGCCGCTCGATGTGCCGAGCATGACCGGCGGGCTCGGGCAATGAAGTTCACGCTCTCCTGGCTCAAGGACCATCTCGAGACCGCCGCGACCGTCGACGGGATCGCGGCGGCGCTGACGCGCACCGGGCTCGAAGTCGAAAGCGTCGAGGACCGCGCCAAATCGCTTGCCGCTTTCGTCGTCGGCTATGTGACCAAGGCCGAGCAGCATCCCAATGCCGATCGCCTGCGCGTCTGCCACGTCGATATCGGCAAAGGCGCGCCGATCCAGGTCGTGTGCGGCGCGCCCAATGCGCGCACCGGCATGAAGGGCGTGTTCGCGCCGGCCGGCACGCATATTCCGGGCACCGGCGTCGATCTCAAGAAGGGCGTCATCCGCGGCGTCGATTCGAACGGCATGCTGTGCTCCGAGCGCGAGATGGGCATGTCGCAGGAGCATGAGGGCATCATCGACCTCCCCGGCGATGCGCCCATCGGCCAGCCCTTCGCGACTCTGATGGGCCTCGACGACCCGGTGATCGAAATCGCCATCACGCCCAATCGGCCGGAAGCCTCGGCGTGCGCGGCATCGCGCGCGACCTGGCGGCGGCGGGCATCGGCGCGCTCAAGCCGTGGCCCTACGAAACCAAAGTGCCCGGCGGCTTCAAGAGCCCGATCGCCTGGCGCCGCGATCTCGCGGCGTTTCGAAAGCGCCTGTCCCTTCGTCGTCGGCCGCTATTTCCGCGGCGTCACGAACGGGCCGAGCCCGGACTGGCTGCAGCGGCGCTTGAAGGCGATCGGCCTGCGCCCGATCGGCGCGCTGGTCGATATCACCAATTTCGTCACCTTCGATCTCGGCCGCCCGCTGCACGTGTTCGACGCCGACAAGCTCGCGGGCGATCTCGCCATGCGCATGGCGCGCGAGGGCGAGGAAATCCAGGCGCTCGACGGGTTCAGACTACAAGCTCGATCCCGCCATGATCGTCATCGCCGACGCGAAAGCCGCGCACGGCATCGGCGGCGTCATGGGCGGCGCGGCGACGGGCTGCACGCCCGAAACCACAGAACGTGTTTCTCGAAGTGGCGCTGTTCGATCGCGTGCGCATCGCGGCGACGGGGCGCAAGCTCGGAATCAACTCGGATGCGCGCTACCGCTTCGAGCGCGGAGTCGATCCCGAAAGCGCGCTATGGGGCGCCGAAGTCGCGGCCGAGCTGGTGCTGAAGCTGTGCGGCGGCGAGGCGAGCGAATTGGTCTCGGCGGGCGCCATGCCGACATGGCAAAAGACCGTGCCGTTCCGTCCGAGCGCGCCTGGCGACGCTGGGCGGGCTCGCCGTGCCCGAGAGCGAGACGAAACGTATTCTGGCGGCGCTCGGTTTCGGCGTGCACGCCGATGGGGATGCCTGGCACGTCGCGGTCCCGCCCTGGCGGCCCGATGTCGATGGCGAGGCCGATCTCGTCGAGGACGTGCTGCGCATCCACGGCTTCGACAAAATTCCGCCGGCCTCGATGCGCTCCGCCGGCTTGCCCAAGCAGGTGCCGACCCCGCATCAGCGCCGCGCGCGCCAGGCCCGGCGGGCGCTGGCGCAGCGCGGCTTGTTCGAGGCGGTGACGTGGTCGTTTACGCATAGCAAGGATGCGGCGCATTTCGGCGGCAAGCCCGCCATGCTGCTGGCCAATCCGATCAGTGCCGATCTCGACGAGATGCGGCCTTCCGATCCTGCCCAATCTCCTGCGCGCGGCGCAGCGCAATGCCGATCGCGGCTTCGCCAATGCCGCCCTGTTCGAGCTCGGTCCGCAATATGCCGGTCTCGAACCCGGCGATCAGTCGCTCGTCGCCGCCGGCTTGCGGCAGGGCGAAACCCAGCGCCACTGGGCCGAGAAGGCGCGCGCGGTCGATGCCTTCGACGCCAAAGCCGATGCCGTCGGCGCGATCGAGGCGGCCGGCGTGCCGCTCGATGCGCTGCAAACCGCGGCCGAGGCGCCTTCCTGGTATCACCCCGGCCGCTCGGGCGCGCTCAAGATCGGCGCCGTCGCCGTCGCGCATTTCGGCGAAGTGCATCCGCGCGTTCTCAAGGCGATGGATGTCAAAGGCCCGGTCGCCGCCTTCGAGGTCCATCTCGATCGCCTGCTCGCGCCGCGCAGCAAGGCGAGCAAGGCGCGGCCGTTGTTGAAGCCGTCGCCGTTCCAGCCGATCGAGCGCGATTTCGCCTTCGTCGTCGATGCCGCCATGCCGGCGGAAAAACTGCTGCGCGCGGCGCAGGGTGCCGACAAGGCGTTGATTGCCTCGGCGCAGATTTTCGATGCCTATGCTGGCCCCGGCATCCCCGAAGGCAAGAAGTCGATCGCCCTTTCGGTCACGATCCAGCCGACCGAGAAGACGCTGACCGACCAGGAGATCGAGGCCGTGGCCCAGAAGATCGTCGCCGCCGCCGCGAAGCAGGCGGGCGCGGTGCTGCGCGCCTGAAATCCGACCTGTCGACCGAAGGTGATCATCGCGTCCGAAGGTGATCATCCTGCGCCCGAAGGTGATCATCGGGCAAAATGATCATCTTCGGGAATCGTTGGATTTTTTTTGCGGGCACCTTCACCGTATATTGCATGTCGATTTCGCAATTCCACAATCTCTTGCGAAAATCGCGAAGGTGATCATGCGGTCCGTTTTTCCCAACAACCAAAAATGATCATCTTCGGGAATCGTTGGATTTTTTGACCCTGCGTCGGTCGCGCCTTGACCCAAGTCAGGGCCGCCCGGCCGGCCAATGGCAGGCTTGAAACCGTTCGGGGGATGCGACATGGCGAACACCGAAAGCGACCGCGGCCCTGGCGCGCCCGATGCGCTGCTGCCGCGCGACATGGCGCGGCGCTGCGAGGCGGCGGGCGTCGCCAAGGCTGAGCGCGACGGCCTCACGTTGCTGGCGCTCGGAGTCCTGGCCGGCGCCTTCATTGCTTTCGGCGCGATCTTCATGACGGTCGTCTTGACCGGCGCCGGCGATCTGCCCTTCGGCGTGGCGCAGCTCTTGGGCGGCGTTGTTTTTTCGCTCGGCCTGATACTCGTCATCGTCGGCGGCGCCGAGCTGTTCACCGGCGACGCGCTCATGGTCATGGCCTGGGCGGCGCGGCGCATCTCGGCGGCGGCGTTGCTGCGCGCCTGGGCGATCGTTTATTTCGGCAATATCCTCGGCGCGGTGGGCACGGCGGCGCTGGTCTTCCTCGCCGGCCATCACGAATTCGGCGGCGGCGCGGTGGGCAAGACGATGATGGCGATCGGCGAAGCCAAGGCCGCGCTGCCCCTGGGCCGGGTGTTTTTTCTCGCGGTGCTGTGCAACGTGCTGGTCTGCCTCGCGGTGTGGATGAGCTTCGGCGCGCGCAGCGTGGCCGACAAGGTCGTCGTCATCGTGCCGCCGATCGCGGCCTTCGTCGCGGCGGGCTTCGAGCACTCGATCGCGAATTTGTATTTCTTCCCGGCGGCGCTCGCGGCGAAGGCGGCGATGGCGCCCGAAGCGCAGGCGGCGCTGTCGCTCGCCGCCGCGATCGCCAACGTCGCCGTCGCGACCGTGGGCAATCTGATCGGCGGCAGCGTCCTGGTCGGCGCGGTCTATTGGTTCGTCTATCTCCGCCGCGCGCCGCGCGAATAGGCGCCGCCGGCGCAAGCGCCGCCGTCAGCTCCCGCACCCGCCGCCGCCGCAACCGCCGCCGCTGTCGCCGCTGCCGCTGTCCGAGCCGGAACTGTCGCCCGATGCGCTCGAGGTCTCGCCGAAACCTTCGGTGCCGCCGTCGTACGAGCCGCTGGTAAAATCGCCGCCGCAATGGACGGCGCTGGCGCCGCGCTTCCTCAGCTCGTCGCATTGCGGGTGATAGACGAAGCCGTTCTCGATCTTGAATTTCTGGTCGAGCGCGAACAGCAGAGGCACGCGCGTCGGATTGCGGGGATCGATGCTTTCGTATTTGCACGTGTACCACCACACGCGGCGCAGGCCCTCGTTCGATTTCGCGTTCTCGCTCAGCGCCACGGCGGGCGTGTGATGCATGAAGGAGCCGAAGGCGCGCTTGCAGAACTGCTCGTAATCGCGCGTGAAAAGGATGAATTCGTGCCACAGCTCGTCGACGATTTGCGACGGCATCGACACGAATTTTTGGCCGCTCATCAGGTAGGCGACGAAATATTGCCGCAAGCCGCGCGATACCAGCGCGCATTCCTTGCGCGTCAGGTTCGGGCGGCGTTCCGAGAGCTTGTTCAAGAGGCCGCGCGGCAATTTATAGGTGCGGATGTATTCCGCCCGGCGCAGGCGATAGGCTTCCAATAGGCGCGGCCGCAGGGCGACAAATGCGATAATGCCGATGACGCCGACAACAAAGATCGTTTCGAACATGCGTGCTCCCCGGATTGTCTTTGCCGCCGCCTATATCACGAAAGCCTAAGGCAGGCGGAGCAGGACACGAACGATGCGCCGCGTCCGCTCCGAGAATAGCGCCGGCGTGTAGAAGCTGCCCGCCGCGCGCTTCGAAATTTCGCCCAACGTCGGATAGGGCGCGATGAAGCCGGCCATGGCGCCGATCTTCAAGCGGGACTGGATGGCGAGGCACCAGGGCTGGATCAGCTCGCCGGCGTTCTTGCCGGCGATGGCGGCGCCGAGGATGCGGCCCTTGGGCGTGGTCACGATCTTGGCGAAGCCCTCGGTCGCGCGCTCGGCCTGGGCGCGGTCGTTGTCCTTGAACGGCCAGCGCAGCACGCGGATTTCGCCGAATTGCTTTTTCGCCTCGGCCTCGCTCAGTCCCACATTGGCGAGCTCGGGATCGGTGAAGGTGACCCAGGGCACGGCGCGGAGATCGGTCTTGCTCCAGAACAGGCGGAACAAGGCCTGGCGGATGACGATGCCGGCATGATAGCCGGCCATGTGCGTGAATTGGTGGCCGCCCGCCGCGTCGCCGATGGCGAAGATGCGGCGATTGGTGGTGCGCAGCCGGCGATCCACGGTCACGCCGCGCTTGCTCCAGGCGACGCCGGCCTTGTCGAGATCGAGCGCTTCGAGATTGGGCAGGCGGCCGGCGGCGACGAGAATGTGCGAGCCGGACACGGTTTCGGCGCCGCCGTCGCCCTCGATCGCGACCTCGATCGCGCCGCCGCGTTCGCCGACGTTCTTGATCTTGACGCCCTCGCGAAGCACGACGCCTTCGGCCGCGAGCCGCGCCTTGACAACGGCGGCAAGCTCCGGATCGTCCTTGCCGAGCGCGCCGAACATTTCGAGGATCGTGACGCGCGCGCCGAGCCGGCGATAGGCCTGCGCCAGCTCGCAGCCGATCGGCCCGCCGCCGATGACGATGAGATGTTCGGGCCGCGCCGTGAGATCGAAAATCGTCTCGTTGGTGAAGAAGCGCACCGCATCCAAGCCCGCTATCGGCGGGATGCCGGGGCGCGAGCCGGTCGCGATGACAAACCATTTCGCCTGGATGCGGCGCTCGCCGACCGCGATTTCGCGCGGCGCCGCGAAGCGCGCCTCGCCCTGGATCACGGTCACGCCGAGCGCCGTGAAGCGCTCCACCGAATCGTGCGGCGCGATGGCGGCGATGACGCCGTGCACGTGCGCGTGGACCTTGGCGAAATCGACCGCGGGCTGGTTCGCGGCGACGCCGAACGGCGCGCCGGCGCGCTGCGCGGCGGCGGCGTGGGCGGCGGCGAGCAGCGCCTTCGACGGCACGCAACCGTAGTTCAGGCAGTCGCCGCCCATCTTGTGGCGCTCGATCAGCACGACGCGCGCGCCCATTTGCGCCGCGCCGGCGGCGACCGAAAGCCCGCCCGATCCCGCGCCGATCACGCAGATATCGGCTGCGATAGGCTTCAATTAGCGCACTCGCGTCCAAGTCTGCGAGCGGCCGAAAATCGGCGCGCCGACATAGCCGCGCACGCGCAGCGTGCCGTTGCCGTCGAGCGTCATGGTCGAGCGATAGGTCTCGCCGTCCTCGGGATTGTAGATCCGCCCGCCGTCCCAGGCGCCGCGCTCGCCCTCCGCGGGCTTGAAATCCCACAGCATGACGAGGCCGGCGACCGGCCGGGTTTTTTGGCCGGATCGGGATTCCGGCTGTCGGTCTTCGCCTTGCCTTCGGCCGTGTTCGGCTCCCTGAGCCACACGATCCGGCCGCAGAGACGCGGCGCGCAATCGTAGATTTCGATATGGCTCTTGCCGCCCTCGGTCAGCCAGCGTCCGTGCGGCGACGGAATTCGCAAATCGGCCGCGGCGCCCGCGGCAAGGGCCAGCGCGGCGGCGGCGAACAAGACAAAGCGTGGCGGCATGGGGTCAACCTATGTCGGCTCGGCGAATCATCAAAGCGAAGCCGCAGGCTCGATGCAATGCCGCGACGGGCGGTCCGGCGCGCGGAGAATTTGGAGCGGGCGATCGGGATTGAACCGACGACATTCAGCTTGGGAAGCTGACGTTCTACCACTGAACTACGCCCGCGCCGAAACGCGGTGAAAAATACCGAAGACACGGCCTGTCGCGCAAGGCCCGCCGCCGATACTCGAATCGTGGGGCGTGCCTTGTCGCGAAACGATGACAATTTGTTGATGGCGGCCGGATGCGAATTGCCTGGAACGGCGCCGGCATCGGCCATAGGAGTCGGCGCCGGACGATCGGGTGCCCGACCGGCGTAGAAGGACCTTGGACGATGAATCCCGCGCTTGAAGCGTTGCGCGCCGAGCGCCCGGCTCTCGATTCGGCGAAATTCCGCGATCCCCGGCGCACCGCCAAGGGCGAGCCGCGCGCCGTCGTGACGCTGGCGCGGCTCGACACGCTTTGGTTCAACACCGGCACGCTCTGCAACATCGCTTGCGGCAATTGCTATATCGAATCGAGCCCGAGCAACAGCAGGCTCGCCTATCTCACGGCCGCCGAAGTCGCCGCCTATCTCGACGAGATCGCGGCCGGCGAGCTTCCGACGCGCGAGATCGGCTTCACCGGCGGCGAGCCTTTCATGAATCCCGAAATCCCGGCCATGCTGGCGCTCGCGCTCGAGCGCGGCCATTCGGTCCTGGTGCTGACCAACGCGATGAAGCCGATGCAGCGGCACCGCGACGCGCTGCTCGAATTGAAGGCGCGGCACGGCGCGCGTTTGACGCTGCGCGTTTCGATCGATCACTACTCCAAGGCGCTGCACGAGATGGAGCGCGGACCGCGGAGCTGGGAGCCGATGCTGGCCGGCTTCCGCTGGCTCGCCGAACAGGGTTTCGCCATCGGCGTCGCCGGCCGCACCGTGTGGAAGGAAAGCGAAAAGCAATTGCGCGAGGGCTTTCGCCGGTTTTTCGCGGCCAACGGCATCGCGCTCGATGCCGGCGATCCCGCGCGCCTCGTGCTGTTTCCCGAGATGGATGCGACGCTCGACGTGCCCGAGATCACCACGGAATGTTGGAGCATCCTCGGCAAGCGGCCGGACGCGATGATGTGCGCCAGCTCGCGCATGGTCGTGAAGCGCAAGGGCGCCGCGCGGCCGGCGGTCGTCGCCTGCACCTTGTTGCCCTACGATGCCCAGTTCGAGCTTGGGACGACGCTGGCCGAGGCGGCGCGCGCGGTGCCGCTCAATCATCCGCATTGCGCCCGCTTCTGCGTGCTCGGAGGCGGCGCGTGCAGCGTGAAGTAGGGCGCGTCGCGTCGCTCGGCGCCGTCGAGGCGCCGCTGCTCGTGTTCGGCGGTCCCTATGGCAATCTCGAGGCGCTCCGCGCGCTGCGCCGGGAAGCGCACCGCCTCGGCCTGCCGCCAAGCCAAATCCTTTGCACCGGCGATCTTGTCGCCTATTGCGCCGATCCGGCCGCCGTCGTCGACGAAATTCGCGAATGGGGCATCGCGGTCGTGATGGGCAATGTCGAGGAGTTGCTGGCCCAAGGCGCCGACGACTGCGCTTGCGGCTATTCGGCCGGCAGCGCTTGCGACCTGCTATCGTCGAATTGGTATGCTTACGCCGATGCCCGCATCGACGGCGACGCACGGCGCTGGATGGCGCGCTTGCCGCGCCGGATCGATTTCACCATGAACCGGCGGCGCATCGCGGCTGTGCATGGCGCGCCAAGCCAGATCAATCGCTTCGTTTTCGCGTCGACGCCGGCGGCGGAGAAGCTGAAGGAACTCGCCCTGGCCGAGGCCGACGGCATCGTCGGCGGCCATTGCGGATTGCCGTTCGCCGATTTTCCGGCGGCGGGTTTCTGGGGCAATGCCGGCGTCATCGGCATGCCGGCGAATGATGGAACGCCGCGCGCTTGGTTCGCGCTGCTGGCGCCGGGCCAAGCCGGCATCGCCGTTTCGTTGCGTCCGCTCGACTACGATTGGCGCGCCGCGCAGCGCAAGATGCGCGCCGCCGGCTTGCCCGAAGCCTATGCCGCAAGCCTCGCTTCGGGGCTGTGGCCGCCGGTCGATTATCTGCCTCCGGCCGAGTCGGCGGCCGCGGGAATGCCCTTGGCCGCCGTCGAGGTCTTATGGGGCGGCCTGCGCGCGGTTGCCTAGCGCGGCGTTGCGGCACTAGACTCGGGCGCGTCAGGTCCTAAGTTCGAAGCAGGAAGCGCCGATTCGGGCGGCGCCGGCCTGGGGAAACACCATGTTCAGCGAAACGACCGAAAGCATCGAAGTCACCGTCAAACCGGTATTCCTCGAGCAGCAATCGGTGCCGGGCGAAGGCCGCTTCGTTTGGGCCTATCACGTGCGCATCGAAAACAAGGGTCGCGAAACCGTGCAATTGCTCAACCGCCACTGGCAGATAACCGACGCCAACGGCAAGCGCGAAGACGTGCGCGGCCCGGGCGTCATCGGCGAGCAACCCGTTCTCAAGGCCGGCGCATCCTTCGAATATACCAGCGGTTGTCCGCTGAAAACGCCCTCCGGATTCATGGCGGGCAGTTACGAGATGGCGCGCCCCGACGGCTCGCGCTTTCTCGTTCGCATTCCGATGTTTTCGCTCGACAGCCCGCACGCCGTCTCCCGGATTCATTGAGCGGCTCACGCCGGCACAGGAGTTTGCGTCCTTGAAATCGCCGAAAATCGTTGCCGCGCAGTTGAACCCGTCCGGCGCGCCGCTGCCCTCGCGCCAGGAGGCGGAAGACGCCGTGCGCGTGCTGCTGCGCTGGGCCGGCGACAACCCGGAACGCGAGGGCCTCGTCGACACGCCGCGCCGCGTGGTCGGAGCATTCACCGAATGGTTCGCCGGCTACAGCGAAGACGCGGAAGCCTATCTCGAGCGCACCTTCTCCGAAACCGAGGGCTACGACGAAATGGTGGTGCTCACCGATATCCGGTTCGAGTCGCATTGCGAGCACCATGTCGCGCCGATCATCGGCCGGGCGCATATCGCCTACCTGCCGGACCGGCGCGTCGTCGGCATCAGCAAGCTCGCGCGCCTCGTCGAGGTCTATTCGCGGCGGCTGCAAATCCAGGAGAAGATGACGGCGCAGATCGCCAACGCGCTCGATCGCGTGCTGCAGCCCAAGGGGGTCGGCGTCATCGTCGAGGCGACGCATCACTGCATGACGACGCGCGGCGTTCACAAGCCCGGGGTCACCATGGTGACCAGCCGCATGCTCGGCGCGATGCGCAACGATCCGGCGACGCGCCGCGAGTTCTTGGCCATGGTCGGCGACCCGTCCGCCCGCCGTGCCGCGGCGAACTGAGATCCCGCGCTCGCTTGGCGCGGCCCGCGGGCGCGCCCTATAGTGCGGCGGCACGACGTGTAGGGGCCGCCCATTTTGTCCGATTTTCGACCGGTCTTGTTTTTCACCGGCGCGTTGTTGGTGGGCATGGCGGCCGCCATGTTGCTGCCGGCGCTCGTCGATGCGGCACGCGGCGATGCCGATTGGGCCGCCTTCGTCAAAGCGGCCGCGGCGACGCTCTTCATCGGCGGCGCGCTGGTGCTTTCGAACCGCGGCTGCTCGACGCGGTTGACGCTGCGCCAGGCGTTCCTCGTCACCGCGGTGAGTTGGCTGACGGCCGCGGCGTTCGGCGCCCTACCGCTGCAATTTTCGCGTCTCGGGTTGGGCTACACCGACGCCTTCTTCGAAAGCATGTCGGGTATCACCTCGACCGGCGCCACCATCTTGCGTTCGGTCGATCAGGCGCCGGCCGGGATGCTGTTGTGGCGCGCCATGCTGAACTGGGCCGGCGGCCTCGCCTTCGTGGTGATGACGAGTTCGGTGCTGCCCATGCTCCATGTCGGCGGCATGCAGATTTTCCGTTCCGAGGGCTTGGACACGCCGGAGAAGCTGCTGCCGCGCGCGGCCCAGCTCGCGGCCGCGACGGGCGGCATCTATCTCGTGCTCACGGCGGCCATCGCGGTTGCGCTGTGGGCGGCCGGCATGCCGCGATTCGACGCCGTGGTCCACGCCATGACGTCGATCTCGACCGGCGGCTTCTCGACCCGCGATGCGCAGATCGAGGCGTTCAGCGGCGCCGCGATCCCGTGGATCGTCGTCATCGGCATGATCGCCGGCAGCTTGCCCTTCGCGCTCTATGTCGAAACGCTGCGCGGCAACGCGCATCGCTTGTTCCTCGATGCGCAGATTCGCGGTTTTTTCATCGTTCTCGGATGCTTTGTCGTTTTGGCCTTTCTTTGGCTTTGGCAGGCCAAGGGACTAGCGGCGGGTGGCGCGCTGGAGCACTCGGTCTTTGCCGTCGCTTCGATCATCAGCGGAACCGGGTTCTTGAGCGCCGAGTTGGGCCAGTGGGGCGGATTCCCGCTCGTCATCCTGTTTCTGCTCATGTTCGTCGGCGGCTGCGCCGGATCGACGTCGTGCGGGATCAAGATATTCCGCTTTCAAGTGGCCTATTCGGTGGGGCGCGCGCAGATCGCGAAACTCGTGCAGCCGCATGGCGTGTTCGTGCCGCACTACAACCGCCAGCCGGTGACCGACGAAGTCGCCGCCGCCGTGATGGGATTCTTTTTTCTGTTCGTGCTCGCCTTCCTCGCGCTGGCGCTGGGATTCGGCGCTCTCGGCCTCGATCTCGTCTCGGCGCTGTCCGGCGCCGCCACCATTATCGGCAATGTCGGTCCCGGCTTCGGACCGCTGATCGGGCCGAGCGGCAATTTCGCTTCGCTGCCCGATGCCGCGAAATGGCTGGCTTCGGCCGGCATGTTGATCGGGCGGCTCGAAGTGTTCACGATATTCGTGTTATTTTCGGCGGGTTTTTGGCGGCATTGACGATGAGCGATCTGCAAACGATCGGGCGCATTCTCGAAAACTTGGTCGGCTTCGACACCGTCTCGGCCAAGAGCAATCTGGCCCTGATCGAATGGGTGCGCGCGCATCTCGCGGCGCTCGGCGTCGCCAGCGAGCTGGTGCACAGCGATGACGGGCAGAAGGCCAATCTCTATGCCACGCTCGGCCCGCGCCGCGCCGGCGGCGTCGTGCTGTCGGGCCACACCGACGTGGTTCCGGTGGCCGGCCAGGCCTGGTCGAGCGATCCGTTCCGATTGACCGCGCGCGACGGACGGCTCTATGGCCGCGGCGCCGCCGACATGAAAGGCTTCATCGCCGCAACGCTCGCCGCCGTTCCAAGCTTTCTCGCCGCCGGCCTCAAGACGCCGGTGCACCTGGCGTTCTCCTACGACGAGGAAATCGGCTGCCTCGGCATTCCCAAGCTGCTGGTGCGGTTGGCGCAGGATTTGCCGCGGCCGATCGCGGCCATTATCGGCGAGCCGACCATGATGGGCGTGGTCACCGGCCACAAGGGGCTGTGCCTGTCGCGCACCACGGTCACCGGCCTGGAAGCGCATTCGAGCCGCGTCGAGGAGGCGGCAAACGCGATCTTCCCCGCGGCGCGCATCATCGGCTTTCTCGAAACCCTGGCGGCCGAATGGCGCGAAACGCCGCGCGCCGCCGCCTTCGATCCGCCCTTCGCGACGCTCAATGTCGGCGTCATCGAGGGCGGCACGGCACACAACATCGTGCCGAACCATTGCAGTTTCACTTGGGAATTCCGGCCGGTGCCGGGGCTCGATCCGGGCGCCGTGCGCGCGCGACTCGCGTCATTCGTCGAGCGCGCGATCCTGCCCGGCTTGCGGGCGCGCCATCCGGCGGCAACCGTGACGACCGAGACGATCGTCGATGCGCCGATGCTGGTGGCGGAGCCGGATTCGCCCGCCGAGCGCTTGGCCATGCGGCTCACCGGTGCCAACGCCACGGGCACGATCGCGTTCGGAACCGAGGGCGGCTATTTCCAGAAGGCCGGCATCGCCGCGATCGTGTGCGGGCCCGGCAGCATCGAGCAGGCCCACAAGCCCGATGAATGGATCGCGGCCGATCAGCTCGCGCAATGCGCGGTGTTTCTCGACAAGCTCAAGGATTGGGCGGCCGGCGCGCCCGAATTCTAGACGCGCCGATTACGGCCTGATCCATTCGCGGAGATTGGCGCGAACCTCGCCATCGAGCTGCTTCAGCGCAGCGGCGATGATCTCGTCGGAGAGAAGCTGCAATTCCTGCGTCCGCTCGCGTTCGCGATCCCGGAAATCGTCCATCAAGTAGCGCGCGTGGGTCGCGCGGGCCACGGTGCGCGCGCGTACCCGGCCGGCGTCGTCGCGAATTTGCAGTTCGAGTTCGAGCGCGCCGTCGTAGCGTTCGATCGGCTGGCGCCGGAACCAATCGCGAATCGTATCGACCTTGGGTTTGAGCGGCGTCGCGGTCACGCTGGCGTCGCGGATGATGACGACGGCGATCCATTGCCGGCCGACGGCGGTGACGTGTGTTTTGGCCCAGGCATCGAGCGCGGTCAGCGGCGAGAACGGCACGCTGCGCTCGATATGGGCGCGGTCGGCCGGCGGCGCGTAGGCCGGCACCACCTGAATTTCGGCGACGTTCAAATTGAACTGCGGCAACTCGGCCGGCGGCGCACTCTTGCTTTCCGCCCGGGCGCCGATCGACAGGCCGGCAACCGGCAGGGCGGCGCCGAGGAGCATGGCCGCGACAAGCGCGACACGCCGGCTAAGCTTCGGCAAAAAGAGCATCGAGATTGGCATCGTCGAATTGCTCATGTCGGTTGCAGAATTGGCAGGTAACGACAACGCGGCCGTCGATCTTCATGTCGTCGAGTTCCGCCCTAGGCAACATACGGAGGGTGGCCGCGGCACGTTCCCGCGAGCAGCGGCAGCGATCGGTTAACGGCCGCTTGCGAAATAGCCTTACGCCATCTTCATTAAACAGGCGGTAGAGCAGCCGCTCGGGGCGGTGAATCGCGTCCGCGAGCTCCGATTCCTTGACCGTGCTGATCGAAGCGGCAACGCGGCGCCAGCCATCCTCGCGGTCTTCGTCGGCGAGCGGCGCCATGCTCCAGGCGGCTTCACGTTCGCTGTGCGACCGTGGCAAGCGCTGAACCGCGATCCCGCCCGATCGCCAGCCGGCGGCGCCACGCTCGAACGCCAGATGAATGACGCTGTCGATCTGCTCGGACTGGCGGAAATAATGCTGCGCGCAAGCGGCCAAGGTCGCGCCGGTCAGCTCGACAATGCCTTGATAGCGCTCGGTGTTGCCGCCTTGGTCGACCGTGAACGCGAGATGCCCGGCGCCGAGCAGGCGCGGCACGGGGTTCGACGGCGATTTATCCGACAGTGCTGCATATCTATTTCGGTCGACGCTGGCATAGCCGCGCAGATGGCCTTCCGCCGTCACATCCGCAACCAATAGGCGCACCGGCCCGTCGCCCTGCGCCTGCAGGGTGAACACGCCGTCATATTTGATCGAGCCCGCGAGCACGGCGGCGAGCGTCACGGTTTCCCCCAGCAGCCGCGCCACCGGCTCGGGATAATCGTGACGCGCCAAGATCGCGTCGATGGCGGGCCCGAGGCACACCAGCCGGCCGCGCACGTCGATGTTTTCGATCAAGAAGGGATGGAGCCCGTCGTTCCGGGCCGCCGGCGCAGGCTCAAATGCGGCCGCGCCAGGCATCGCCGTCATCGTCCCCAATCCTGCGCCTTGAGGCACCAAACCAAGATGCCTTTTTGCGCATGCAGGCGGTTTTCCGCCTCGTCCCAGACGACGGATTGCGGACCGTCGATGACCGACGCGGTCACTTCCTCGCCGCGATGGGCGGGCAGGCAATGCATGAAAATCGCGTTCGGCTTGGCCAAGGACATGACCCGATCGTCCACCTGATAGGGTCGCAAGCGATTGTGGTTATTCGTGGGCTGCTGTTCGCCCATCGAAACCCATACGTCGGTGATCACGCAATCGGCGCCGCCCACCGCCTCATCGACCGCGTCGGTGACGTGAATTCTGGCGCCATGCGAGCGGGCCCAGGCGACAACGTCGGCGGGCGGCGGCAGTTCCTTCGGGCAGGCGAGCCGCAGCTCGAACTCGAATTGCACCGCCGCGTGAATCCAGGTGGTCGCCATATTGTTCCCGTCGCCGCACCAGGCGACGGTGCGGCCCTTGATCGGGCCGCGATGCTCCTCGAAGGTCATGACGTCGGCCATGAGCTGGCACGGATGGGTCCGGTCGGTGAGGCCGTTGATCACCGGCACCGTCGCCGCTTCTGCCAGTTCGCGGAGTTTGTCCTCCTTCGTGGTCCGGACCATGATGATGTCGACATAGCGCGAGAGAACGCGTGCCGTGTCGGCGATGGTTTCGCCGCGGCCGAGCTGGCTGTTGGCCCGATCGAGCAGCACCGCCTCGCCGCCGAGCTGCTTGATCCCGACCTCGAACGAGATCCGCGTCCGAGTCGACGGCTTCTCGAAGATCATGGCCAAGGTCTTGCCCGCCAGCGGCTTCGCCTCGCCGCCCGGCGGGCCGCCGCGCTTGTAGGCGACGGCCCAATCGAGCATGCGGCGAAGCTCGCCCGGCGCGATTCGGTCGAGATCGAGGAAATGCCGTCCGGCGATGCCGTTATCGCGCGGCACTGACCTTCTCCGCCGGTAGCTTCCAGGCCGCCGCCACGCGATCGATAATGGCGTCAGCCTCGGCGATATGGGCGTCTTCGACGATCAGCGGCGGCGCGATGCGCACGACGTTGTCGCCCGCCGAAATGGCGAGCAAACCCGCATCGCGCAATTTCGCCACCATGTCGCCGCACGGAACCGCATCGACGCAGCGCAGGCCGGTCATCAGGCCCAGGCCGCGGGCTTCGGTGAAGATCGCCGGGATGCTTTTTTTGCACCGCGCCAAGCCGGGCAAGCAATTTCTTGCCCATCGCGGCAACACGGTCGAGAAAGCCCGGCGCCAGGATCACGTCCAGAACGGCATTGCCGACGGCCATGGCCAACGGATTGCCGCCGAAGGTCGAACCGTGGGTGCCGGTCGTCATGCCTTTCGCCGCGCGCGCCGTCGCCAGGCACGCGCCCACCGGAAAGCCGCCGCCCAAGCCTTTCGCCGTCGCCATGATGTCCGGCGTCACGCCGTAGATTTCGTGCGCGTAGAATTTTCCCGAACGGCCGTTGCCGGTCTGCACTTCGTCGAACATGAGCAGCAGGCTGAACTCGTCGGCGATCTTGCGCAAGCCGGTGAAATAGCCCTCGGGCGCCAGCCGGTAACCGCCTTCGCCTTGCACCGGCTCGACAAGAATTCCCGCCGTGTCGGGGCGAATGGCGGCGCGCATTTCGTTAAGATTACCGAACGCGACATGATCGAAACCATCGACCGCGGGCCCGAAGCCCTCGATATGCTTGGCCTGTCCGCCGGCGAAGATCGTCGTCAGCGTGCGGCCGTGAAACGCGTTCTGGGCGCAGATGATGCGGTATTTTTCGGGCGTGCCGTTCGCGTCGTGGAACTTGCGGATCATCTTGATGCCGCATTCCGTCGCTTCGGCGCCGGAATTTCCGAAAAAGACCGTGTCGGCAAAGGTGTTGTCCACCAGGCGTTGGGCGAGCTTTTCCTGGCCGGGAATGCGGTAGGTGTTCGAGCAGTGCCACAATTTATTGCGCTTGCTCGGTCAAGGCTTTCACGAGATGCGGGTGGCAATGGCCGAGCGCGGTGACGGCGATTCCGCTGCCGAAATCGAGATAGCGCTTGCCGCTGCTATCGAACAGGTAAACGCCCTCGCCGCGCTCGAAGGCGAGCGGGGCACGGGCGTAAGTCGGCATAACGGCCGGTGGAACCGGCGAAAGAGTCGTCGCGTCGGCGTTCATAACAATCTCCGCTGAGAAACGCTTTCGCCCGAACTGACAATGCCGGTCACCGGCCCGTGGCCGGCGCCAAAACTAAGTCGGCGCGGAAAGCGTGGCAGTATCGGCCCCGTCTAAACCTTTGTCAATGCGGGGAAATCCTTGTCCAAGCCGGGTCGCAGGGGCCGATTCGGCCGGCGGGAACAAGGCTCCGTCCGCGGCACCGCATCGCTCGAGCACTGGGCCGAGGACACGATCCCCGGGGCGCGGCGAAGGCGGCGCTAAGCTCGCACGCGACGTCGCCGCACGAGCGCGACTTGCGCTGCGGTAGCAGTGCTTGCGGCGTGGGCAAGCAGATGCGGCGAAAACAGGGTCATGGCCGGGAAGATTCCAATCAAGCGCGCCTGGGTAGTCGAATTCGCGACCGGAATCAAGCCTTGAGCTTATAGCCCCGGCGGAACATCGCGTGGCAAACTATCCAGAGCGCGGCGTTCACCCCGGCCACGACGATGGCGCCCGCCAGCAAAGAGCCGTCGGCCTGGCCGATGAAACCGGCGCGGAAACCGTCGATGCTATAGAACAGCGGATTGGCGCGCGCGATCGCGTTCCAAAATCCCGGCAGCCGATCGATCGAATAGAATGTGCCGGATAGGAATGCCGCCGGGGTCACAACGAAATTGGTCACCGCCGCGATGTGGTCGAATTTGTCGGACCAGATGCCGCCGATCAGGCCGAGCAGCGACAGCATCAGCGAACCCATGAAGGCGTGATAGGCGATCAAGCCCAGATCGGCGACGCCCATCGGCACGAACAACGACATGGCGAGAACGCAAACCAGGCCGACGACGAGGCCGCGCGTGGCACCGGCCAATACGTAGCCGATCGTGAGTTCGCCGGGTCCGAGCGGCGCCATCAGCACATCGACGATATTGCCTTGTACCTTCGAGATCACCATCGACGACGAGGTGTTGGCGAAGGCGTTTTGCGCCAGCGCCATCATGACCAAGCCGGGCGCCAGGAACCGATCGAACGGGACGGCGCCGATGCTGCGCGCATCGCCGCCCAGCGCCAGCGAAAAAATCGCCAGGAACAAGAGCGTGGTCACGATCGGCGCCGCCAGCGTCTGCTGCCACACCGACGCGAAGCGCCGGACTTCCTTCAAATAAAGCGTCCACGTGCCGCGCACGTTGAGCGCGCCGATGTGGCGCGGTTTGAGCGGTTCGGCCGATAGCGGGCCGGGCGCCGCGCGCGCGGGAATTCGTACTTCGTTCATGCCGGCTTTATGCGTCGGCGCAAGCCTTGCGGCAAGCCGGTGCCAACCGTTGCGGAAGGGTTGGATTTGCCGCCCCGGGACGGGCATAGTGCCGGCCCACGCAAGCCTTCGCGAACGGAGCACAGCATGGCCGATCTCGCCCAAATCGAAGAATTGTTCTTCAAGCGCACGGGTCTCGACCGCGCCAAGATCGCCAGCCACGTGGGCGGCGCGCTGCGCAACGCCGACGATGGCGAACTGTTCTTCGAGCACGTGCAGCACGAAAGCCTGGTGTTCGACGACGGCAAGCTGAAAAGCGCCAGCTTCAACCAATCGCAAGGATTCGGCCTGCGCGCCGTGTCGGGCGAAACCACCGGCTACGCGCATGCCGCGGAAATCAGCGAAGCCGCCATCAAGCGCGCCGCCGAAACGGTCCGGACGGTCACAACGGGCCATGGCGGCACCTTGGCCCTGCCACCCGGCGGAACGAACCGAAGCCTCTATGGCGATTTCAATCCGCTGGAAGCGATGCCGTTTGAGGCGAAGCTCAAGCTGCTCGCCGAGATCGATGCCTATGCGCGCGGACGGGATCCGCGCGTCAAGCAGGTCAGCGCCGTGTTGGCCGGCGAATGGCAGGCGGTCGGCATCATGCGCGCCGATGGCCGGTTGAGCGGCGATATCCGGCCGCTGGTTCGCCTCAACGTGAGCGTCGTGGTCGAAAAGAACGGACGGATGGAAAGCGGCGGCCAAGGTGTCGGCGGGCGCGCCGCCTACGATGCCTGGGTACGGCCCGACGCGTGGAAAGCGCAAGTCGATGAAGCCTTGCGCCAGGCGCTGGTCAATCTCGATTCGGTCGGCGCGCCGGCCGGCGAAATGACCGTGGTGGTGGGGCCGGGCTGGCCCGGCGTCCTGCTGCACGAAGCCGTCGGCCACGGCCTCGAAGGCGATTTCAACCGCAAGAAAACTTCGGCCTTTGCCGGGTTGCTCGGCCAGCGCGTCGCCGCGCCGGGCGTGACCGTGGTCGACGAAGGGACGATGCCGGATCGCCGCGGCTCGATCACGATCGACGACGAAGGCACGCCGTCGGGCCGCACCGTGCTGATCGAGGACGGCATCCTCAAGGGCTATCTGCAAGATCGCTTGAATGCACGCCTGATGGGCGTCGCCCCCACCGGCAACGGACGGCGCGAGAGCTTCGCGCACTCGCCGATGCCGCGCATGACCAACACCTACATGCTGGCGGGCGATAAGGCGCCGGAGGAAATCCTGCGCTCGGTCAAGCGCGGGTTATACGCGGTCAATTTCGGCGGCGGCCAGGTCGATATCACCAGCGGCAAATTCACCTTTTCTTGCACCGAGGCTTACAAGATCGAAGACGGCAGGATCGCGGCCCCGGTCAAAGGCGCGACGCTCATCGGCAACGGCCCCGACGTGCTGACCAAGGTGAGCATGATCGGCAATGACATGAAGCTCGATTCGGGCGTCGGCACCTGCGGCAAGGACGGGCAGAGCGTCCCGGTCGGCGTCGGCCAGCCGACAATGCGGATCGATGGCATTACCGTTGGCGGCACCGAAGCTGGCGCATAATCGGCTAAATTGACTGTTTCTTCATGTTTTTCCGGCGAGGATGTTCCTTTACACGTAGGCTAGGCCGGAGCGCGGTGACATGGATCGAACGCCGAGCGAACGCAACGTGAAGCCTGAATCGCCGTGGAGCGAGCCGCCGGACAGCGATCGCAGCGGCGACCGGAAAGACGCGGGCGGGGCGCGGTTCAGCTCGTTCCAAATCGGTCTTGCCGTCGGTTTCCTGGCCGCCCTTGCCGCGCTGATCGGCTGGCTGTTCTCCGAGTACGGCGACCGCTTCGAATGGGCAAGCGATGGGCCGCGGCTTGGCGCAGCGCTGATCGTTCTCGTCATGGTCGCGGCCGGAATTGCACTCGGGCGCAGATCGGGTATCGGTTCCATGATTCGCATGGCGAGCGGCTGGCTCGCGATCGGCATCGTCGCCGTGCTGGCATATTCGTACCGGGCCGAATTGCGGCCGTTCTACGAAAGAGTGGTCGGCGAGCTCGATCCGAGCCGCCCGATCAATGTCGCCAGCAGCTCGCCGGGCAATGTGGGGCAAGACGACGGCCGGGCCTTCGCCATCCGCCAATCGGAAGACGGGCATTTTTACGCCGTCGGCCGCGTCAATGGCGCGGACACGCGGTTGCTGGTCGATACCGGCGCCACGGTCACGGTGCTCAGCGTGGCGCATGCCGAACGCGCCGGCATTTTTCCGTCGCGGGCGGAGTTCAATGTCCAGGTGCGGACCGCGAGCGGCTATGCCTGGGCCGCGCGCGTCAACATTCGCGAGCTTGAGTTCGGCGATGCGCGCCTTAACGATATAGTGGCCCTCGTCATGCGAACGCCGGGCGATATTTCCGTGCTCGGCATGTCAACCTTGCAACGCTTCCGCGGCTACGACGTGCGCGACGGCGTGCTGACGATTCGCTGGTAGCGCGCGCTTACCATTCCGTCACGACAGGGTCGAGGCCCGCCGCCGCCAGCGCACTGGCCCGCGCTTTCATCCAGCCCTTGGCGAACTCTTTCTCGTCGTCCGGCGCTTTGGCCTTGTAGGCGGTCCAGGCGGCGGCAAGCGCGTCCTGGCGCTTGATCAACCCCGCATTGTGGGCGTCGAATTTGGCGCTCCATAGGCCTTTCTCGCGAAAATATTTAACCGCACCATCGTGCACCGGGATCACCCATTCGAACACCTGGCGCTTGATGTCCCAGCCGTTATTGCCCGGCGCGCCGGATTTGTAGTCTTCGTAAGTTTCGACCATCGCCCGCGTCATGTTGTAGGCGAGTTCGACGTGGACGGAGCTGTAAGCCATCAGCACGGGATAGGGATAGGACGCGCCTTCGACGCGCTTTTCGGCCGACATGTCGGCGCCCTCGCTGCCCCAGACCGGCACGAAAAACGGCGCCGCTTTCTTGAGCCGGGCCCAGCCGGCGTGATCGGCATGCGGCACGGCGGGGTAGACGATCTTGCGCGGCGAAGCCGCGATCTTGTAGCCCTGCCCGGAAATCGTCGAGGCAAAGGCGCAATCGACTTGGTTGTTGATGATTGCATCCATCGCCTGGCCGAAGCCGCCGAACTCCACCTTCGTCACGTCGTTCCAAGTCAGGTTCGCAAATCTCAGCAAGGCGGTGATGTTCTGGTTCAACGACGGTGCGCCGACCACCCAGGCGACGCGCTTGCCTTTGACGTCGTACATCGTTTTGATGCCTTGATCGCCGGCGCAAACGATGGTCAGGAGCTGATCGGAATTGTTCGTCAGCAGCGCGCGCACCGGCTGCGGTCCCCAATCCTTCGCGCCGAACTCATGCACGCCCTCTTGGGCAAGATAAGAACCGCCCACGCCGTTCGCTGAGAACGGCACCTTGCCGTCGCGCAGCAGCACGGTGCGCGAAACGTCGTTCTTGCCCGGCAGCACGCGGAGATTGACGCCGACCCGGTTCTTGAGCGCGTTGCCGATGGCGACCGCCTGATTGTAACCGCCGGAACCCACATCGTAGGCGGTCCACGACAGCGTTTCTGGCAGCTTGATGTTTTGCGCGGCGGCGGGCGTGGCGAGCAACGCGGCGGCCAACACGAGCGGCATGCGGAACGCGGTCATGGCGTCGGTCTCCGTTCTAGCCTGCAGAGATACCAGCATAGCGCCAATCCGACGGCGGCCAAGCCCGCGCCGAGGGCAAGATTGGCCGGCATCGATAACGTCGTAAGTCGGGGCGATGGCGCCGCGAGTAGAAGGCCGCCGGCCAGGACAAGGAACCGGGCAACCCATTGCGGGGCCCGCTTGCCGAGCACGCCGATACCCAGAACATAGCCTTGCAGCGCCGCGCCCATCAGTGCCACGCCGACAAAGGCGAAAAACACGCTCACGGCGACGGTTGCGCTGTCGCCCCGCAGCAGCAACGCCGGGTTGAGCACGAAGCAGAACGGCACGATATAGATCGCCGTGCCGAGCCGGATCGATTGCAGGCCGATGCGCATCGCGCCGGTGCCGGCGATCGGCGCCGCGGCGAACGTGGCCAGGGCCACCGGCGGCGTGATGAACGAAACCATGCCCCAATACATGATGAAAAGATGGATCGCGAGCGGATCGAGCCCGGCCTTGATCAGCGGCGGCGCCAGCACGATGGCGAGAAAAATGTAACACGCCGTCACCGTCATCCCCATGCCGAAAACGAAACTCGTCAGCGCGCCCATGAGGAGAAGCAACAGCGGCGCATCGCCGGCGAGGTTCACCAAATCGTTGGCCAGCGTGCCGGCGAGACCCGTGACCGAAAGCGCGCCGATGATGAAGCCGATCGCCATGAGAATCGCCAGAAGCTCGGCTAAATTTCGGCCGACGGCGACGATGAAGTCGCGCCACTGGTGCGCCCGCATCCGGTGCCGCGGCAGAAGTTGATTGATGACCAATAGCAAGGCCGTGGCATAGAACGGCGCGAGCGCTTCTTTTTGCTCGTCGACCAGAAAATAAATCAGCGCGGCGAACACCGGAATGTAGAACCAGCCCTCGCGCATGACGGCGCCGAAACGCGGTATTTCGTGCGCCGCAAGGCCGCGCAGGCCGCGGCGCGCGACATAGGCATCGACCTGCACGACCAGGGCGGCATAAAACAGCAGAGCCGGGATCGTCGCCGCGAGGGCGATTTCGGCGTAGGGCTTGTTGAGAAAGGACGCCATCACGAACGCCGTCGAGCCCATCACCGGCGGCATAAGCACCGCGCCGGTCGAAGCGACGGCTTCGACCGCGCCGGCATAATCGGCGCGAAAGCCGGTGCGTTTCATCGCCGGGATCGTGACGACGCCCGAGCTGATGACGTTCGAGATCACGCTGCCGCTGATCGAACCTTGCAGCGCGCTCGAGATGATGCCGACCTGCGCCGCGCCGCCACGCACCCGCCCCACCAGGGCAAAGGCGAGGTCGTTGAAGAACTTGCCGCCGCCGGTGTGATTGAGCGCCACGCCGAAAATGATGAAGCCAATCACGATTTCGGCAAAGGCGCGGGTTGGGATGCCGAACGCCGATTCGCTGCTGACGATGTGGTAGGCGATCGTGTCGCTCAGGCTCTGCGCCTTGCCCTTGAGCGGATTGGGAATGAGTTCGGCGACGACCGGATAGAGCGCCAGGGCGACGACGATAATCGTCATCGCCGCGCCGCTGGTCCGCCGCAAGGCCTCGATGATGAGCAGGCAGAGCAGTCCGGCGCAAATTTTGGCCCTGGTCGGCGCGCTGTATTCCCAGGCTTGCTCCAGGATGCGTTCGCTTTGGGTCGAGAACCACGCCAGCAAGGCGAAGGAAATCGCGGCCAAGAGCCAATCGTACCAGGGCGTCGGACCCGCCGCCGGTTTGCGCCACGGATAGACGATGAAAACCAGCGGAAACAGCGCCGCGGCCAGCAGGAAAAGATAGCGGTTCTCGACCAGGACGATGCCGGCGAAGAAATTCAGATTCATCAGCTGGTTGAGGGCCAAGACGGTCGCGGCCAGCGTGGCCGCGACGAAAATCGCCCGCGCGGCGCCATCGAGGCCGCGGCCGGCGAGTTCCTCGGGCATCATCGCGGCGTCGTCGATGGCGCCGGCGCGGGCTTGAACTTCGGACGTCAAAATCCGGCGCCCGGCTGTTTCAGGTACTCCTCCTCATCCGGCGTGTTGGGGCGGCCGAGAATGGCGTTGCGATGGGGGAAGCGCCCGAATTTTGCGATCACCTCGAAATGGAGCGCGGCGTAGCGGTGATAGTCGGGGCTCGAAATTCTCGTGCGCACGAGCTCGACTGCGCGATGTTGGTCGTCGAGATCCTCGCTGTGCTCGAAGGGCAGATAGAAAAATATGCGCTGGTCCTCGTCGGCGAATTTGCGGTCGAAGTCCTTGTCGATCGCCCAATCGGCGACGGCGCGCGCCGCCGGATCGGTGGCGAAGGCACGGGGCGAACCGCGGAACATGTTGCGCGGAAACTGGTCGAGCGTCAGGACCAGGGCGAGGCTGCCCTCGGGCGAATTCTGCCAGTCGGCGAGCGCGCCCTGCGCCGCCTTTTCGTGCAGCGCCGCGAAACGCTCGCGGATTTCGTCGTCGAACGCCGGGTCCTTCTTGAACCAGCGCGGCCGATTCTGCTCGGCCAACCAGAAATCGAGAATGCGCCTGATATCGCTCATTTTCATCGCATCGGATCGAGGTCAATTGATCGGCCTTACCCTGGACAGGCCGCGCCGGTTGTGATGTAAAAGCCCATCCGCGCCGCCCGGATATGGCGTCGCGGCGCCCACATTACGGTATTGTATCGGCTGTGAGCCAGCCTTCGTGGCGAAGGAGCGAAGCCCCATGCGCGCTGTCGGCCAAGACAGTCTCAAGACCCGCCGCACTCTCGCCGTCGGAGGCAAGAGCTACGAATATTTCAGCCTCGAAGCGGCATCGAAGACGCTCGGCGATATTTCGCGCCTGCCTTTTTCGCTCAAGGTGTTGCTGGAAAATCTGCTGCGTTTCGAGGACGGGCGGAGCGTCAAGGTCGACGACATCAAGGCGATGGCGGCCTGGCTCAGCGCGCGCAAGAGCGAGACCGAAATCGGTTTCCGTCCGGCGCGCGTGCTGATGCAGGATTTCACCGGCGTGCCCGCCGTCGTCGATCTCGCGGCGATGCGCGATGCGATGAAGTCGCTGGGCGGCGATCCGCGCCGCATCAATCCGCTCGTCCCCGTCGATCTCGTGATCGATCATTCGCTCGTCGTCGATCATGCCGGCGATGGCGCCGCCTTCGGCAAGAACGTCGCGGTCGAATACCAGCGCAACGCCGAGCGCTACGCCTTCCTGCGTTGGGGCGCCTCGGCGTTCGACAATTTCCGCGTCGTGCCGCCGGGCACCGGCATTTGCCATCAGGTCAATCTGGAATACCTGGCGCAAGTGGTGTGGACGGCGGCGGTCGATGGCACGGTCTTCGCCTATCCCGATACCGTCGTCGGCACCGACAGCCACACCACCATGGTCAACGGCCTCTCGGTGCTCGGCTGGGGCGTCGGCGGCATCGAGGCCGAGGCCGCGATGCTCGGCCAGCCCTATTCGATGGTCATTCCCGAGGTCGTCGGCTTCAAGTTCAACGGCCGGATGAAAGAGGGCACCACCGCCACGGACCTGGTTTTGACCGTCACGCAAATGCTGCGCAAAAAAGGCGTGGTCAACAAGTTCGTCGAGTTCTTCGGGCCGGGCCTCGATGCGCTGACGCTCGCCGATATGGCCACGGTCGCGAACATGGCGCCGGAATACGGCGCCACCTGCGGCTTCTTTCCGATCGGGCGGGCGACGATCGACTATTTGCGTTTCTCGGGCCGCGACGCCGAGCGCGTGGATCTCGTCGAAGCCTATGCCAAGGCGCAGGGCCTGTGGCGCGATGCGAGTTCGCCCGATCCGGTGTTTACCGAAACGCTCGAACTCGATCTCGGCTCGATCGAACCCTGCTTGGCCGGGCCGAAGCGGCCGCAAGATCGCGTGCCGCTGACCCAGATCAAGAAGAACTTCGACGCCGGCTTCAAGGATCTGTCGAAGCGCGACGAACGCCGCGAAGCGCCGGTCGCCGGCGCCAATCACGCCATGCGCGACGGCGACGTTGTCATCGCCGCGATCACGAGCTGCACCAACACTTCGAATCCCAGCGTGCTCGTCGCCGCGGGCCTCGTCGCGCGCAAGGCGCGCGCGCTCGGCATCACGCGCAAGCCGTGGGTCAAGACCTCGCTCGCGCCTGGCTCGAAGGTCGTCTCCGACTATCTGCAGGCCAGCGGGCTGCAGGCCGATCTCGACGCGGTCGGTTTCAATCTCGTCGGCTACGGTTGCACCACCTGCATCGGCAATTCCGGTCCGCTGCCCGAAGCGATCGAGCAAGCCATCCAGGCCAAGGACATCACCGTCGCCGCCGTGCTCTCGGGCAATCGCAATTTCGAGGGCCGCGTTCATCCGCTGACCAAGGCGAACTATCTCGCCTCGCCGCCGCTCGTCGTCGCCTATGCCTTGGCCGGCAGCGTCGCGCGCGACATCGCGACCGAGCCGCTCGGCACCGGCAAGGACGGCAAGCTCGTCTATCTCAAGGACGTGTGGCCGACGAACAAGGAAATCGAGGACGTCATCAAGCAAGTGCTGACGCCCGCCATGTTCCGCCAGCGCTACGCCGACGTGTTTCAGGGCGATGCGCAATGGCGCGCGGTCAAGACGACGACGGGTCTCACCTATGGGTGGGACAACGCCAGCACCTATGTGCAGAACCCGCCCTATTTCACCGGCATGGGCATGTCGTTGGGCGCGCTCAGCGACGTGAAAGGCGCGCAAATTCTTGCCATTCTCGGCAATTCGATCACGACCGACCACATTTCGCCCGCGGGCTCGATCAAGAAGGATTCGCCGGCCGGACAATATCTGCTCGGCAACAAGGTCGCGGCCGCCGATTTCAACCAATACGGCACGCGCCGCGGCAACCACCAAGTGATGATGCGCGGCACCTTCGCCAATATCCGCATCAAGAACGAGATGGTGCCGGGCGTCGAGGGCGGGGTCACGAAATTCGCGCCCACCGGCGAGACGATGCCGATCTACGACGCGGCGATGAAATACGTCGCGGCGAAAACGCCGCTCGTCGTGATCGCCGGCAAGGAATACGGCACCGGCTCGTCGCGCGATTGGGCGGCCAAGGGCACGACCTTGCTCGGCATCCGCGCGGTCATCGCCGAGAGCTTCGAGCGCATCCATCGCTCCAACTTGGTCGGCATGGGCGTGCTGCCTTTGGTCTTCAAAGGCGGCATGACGCGGCACGATTTGAAGCTCGACGGCAGCGAGCGCATCGACATCGCCGGCGTCGCCGGCGGCATCAAGCCGGGCATGGACGTGAGCGCCACGATCGCGCGCAAGGACGGCTCGAAGCAGACGATCGGCCTGTCATGCCGGATCGATACGCTCGACGAGGTCGAATACTTCAAGAACGGCGGGATCCTGCACTATGTGCTGCGCGGGATTGCCAAGGCCGCCTAACCGATCGACGCGCCGGCCGCGTCGAACGTCAGGGCGAGGCCGTATCCGGCTTGACGAAAAGCCAGCACAGAAGCGGAAGGGCGAAGGACGCGGCCGTGACGCTGGCATAGACGTAGTCCCGTCCCGCGAGGGCCGCGGCGAAATAGTCGCGAAAACCGTTGTTCAAGAACATGACGTTGCCGAAACACACAAGCCAGATAACGATCGAGAACGTGCGATCGCCGACAAATGCGATCGCGCCTGCGAACAGCAGCGAAAGCCAGATCATGTAGCTGGCATGGGCCGGATCGAAATGAGAATAAACATTGAGGCTTAGAGCAAGAATGCAAATGGCGATTGTCATGGCTTCAGCTCAAGTCCAGTTTGGAATCAGGGGCGCGAACAATCATGATGCCTTCATGTTAGGCGGACTTGGTAAACGAAACCTTGCTTGCCGGCTTCCAGCGCGTTCTTTGGCGGGCCCCAAGACGGCACTTGCGAACACGGGTTGGGCGCAATGACGATCGTTCCGCAGTCCAAGCAGATCAGCGTCGATGCCGCGATCGAAACGCGCAAGTCGGTGCGCGCGTTCAAGCCCGATCCGGTGCCTCTGGAAACGGTCCGGCACATCCTCAATGTGGCCGCGCGGGCGCCGTCAGGAACCAACATCCAGCCGTGGAAGATTATCGTGTTGGCCGGGCGCGAGAAGGCGGCCCTGAGCGATGCCGTGCTCGAGGCGCGCGAACTGCGCCCGCCGCGCCCGGAATTCAATTATTATCCCAAGAAGTGGTTCGAGCCCTATCTGGCACGCCGGCGCAAGCTCGGCTGGGACATGTACGGCTTGCTCGGCATCGGGCGGGGCGACAAGGACAAGATGTGGCGCCAATTCGGCCGCAACTTCGAATTCTTCGGCGCACCGGTTGGAATTTTTTTTGCGTTCCATCGCGATCTCGAAACCGGGACGTGGCTCGATCTCGGCATGTTCATCCAGAACGTCATGCTGGCGGCGCGCGGTCAAGGGCTGCACACCTGCCCGCAGGCCGCCTGGGTGGAGTACCCGGATGTCGTGCGCCGCGTGCTTGGCATCCCGGAGGAGGACGTGCTCGTGTGCGGCCTCAGCCTTGGCTACGAGGACGAATCGGAAGCCGTGAACAGCTTGACCACCGAGCGCGAGACCGCCGATCGGTTTGCCAGTTTTCGCGGCTTCTGACCGCGCCCGATTGCTCAATCGGTCGTAAAACGCACCGAATCGACGATGCCGTCGAACAATCCGAGGGTCGCGGCGTGCGCCGTCTTGAGCGCCGCGCGATCCTTGCCGGCATCTTCCGCGCCAAGCGTGATTGAAAGTTCGATCGCGATCAGCGTCGTGCCGCGCTTGTCGAAGAAATAGACGACCGAGGTCAGAGTATCGCCATCATACAGCATCACGCGTAGTGCCGCGATGCGGTCGCCGATTTTGGCTTCCGCAATCTCGGCGTCCGACTGCTGTTTCTTGATTTCGGCGGCGACGTCCGCCAGGCCGCGCGAGGCGGCCGGCTTTTGCGACGTGACCAGGATCGTCCAGGCATGATCCGTGGGGCCCCACTCGACTTCGCCGTTGATGTCGTCGGCGGGCGGCTCGGGATCCAGCTCGTACAGACCGGCCGGGCGCCGCACAGAAATCCCGAGGTCCTTGTGGGTCCACGTCTTGATATCGGCGACCTGTGCAGTGGCTTGTACCGGTGCCAGCCAAGCGACACCGGCTATCAAGGCTAGCAGGATCGTTCGCCTACTATTGTGTTTCAGCATTGCCGCTCCTTGCGTGCCGAATTTGATACGCTGGGCGCTCCGTTCAAATGCCGCATCACTTGGATGTGACTGGCCGCCATGATAAGTGGTCATTATCCTTGAGACCATGCCCCTTTCAAAAACATTAACAAGCCACACGGCGGTGCTCATTCTCGCCGCCGTTCTCGGCGCGGCGCAATCCGCCGCCGCCGAACCCAATTCGGCCCCAGTCCTGGTCGAACTTTATACTTCGCAGGGCTGCAATTCATGCCCGCCCGCCGATGCCATGCTCGGCCGCCTCGCGGCACAGCCCGGCATCATCGCGCTCTCCTTTCATGTCGATTATTGGAACTATCTGGGATGGGCCGATCCGTTTTCCAGCCGCGCCGCGACCGAGCGGCAAAAGGAATACGGCATGGCACTGCGCAAATATGGCGTGTACACGCCGCAAATGATCATTCAGGGCGGCCGGGGCGAAATCGGAACGGATGCCAGCTCGGTCACGGCCGCGATCGCGGAAGCGCGGCAGCGCAATCTTCCGGTCGTGGTCACGATCGAGAAGCTGCCTGGGCGCAAGCTGCGCGCCGTCGCGCAGGCCGCGGCAGAGGCGAAGGGCGCCGACATCTTTCTGGTCCTGTTCGACCGGCGTCATTCGACAAAGATTTTGCGCGGCGAAAACGAGGGCAAGACGCTGACCTACCACAATGTCGCGCGCGAATTTCGCGTGGTCGGAAAGCATGGCGGCGAGAAGATCGAGCTGACTTTGCCCGGTGCCGGCGACAAGAACGAAAAGCGCGGCGGCGCCGTGGTCATCGTTCAACAGGGCAAGAGCAAGCGGGTCTTCGGCGCGGCGATGGCCTTGCTCGACGAATAGCCGGACTTATCCGGCCGGCGGGTCGAACACGCTTCGTGCTGCCGGGAAGACGATCGTCGCCTCGGTGCCCTGGCCGAGCGCGCTATCGAGGACAAAACGGCCGCCGTGCAGCTCGACATAGGCTTTCGCCAGCGGCAGGCCCAGCCCCAAGGCGCCCTTGCCTTGGTCGCGCGCCTGCGGATCGGCCAGCATGCTGAACGGACGCAGCACGCGGCCGACGAGCTCGGGCGCGATGCCGAGCCCGTAATCTTTGATCTGAAGCCAAATTTCCTTGCTTTCGCTGATCCCGGTTGTGATCGACACGGTGCTGCCGGGCGGCGAATATTTCATGGCATTGGCGATCAGGCGCCTGAGCGTTTCGGTGACCGCAAATCGATCGGCGCGCAGCAACGGCAGCGACGCGCTGCGAGCGGTGTGTTCGATGCGGGCGGCATTGCTCGCCTTTCTTGCCGCGTCGATGCCGGCTTCGACGATCGCGATCAAATCGATCGTCTGCTCGTCTAGCACGTAAGAGTCCGATTCGATACGGGCATATTCCAAGACCGAATCGATCGCCTCGTTAAGCTGGTTCCCGCTGCCATGAATATCGCGGGCATACTCGGCGTATTTTTCGTTCCCGAGCGGCCCGAAAATTCCGGCCTTCATCGATTCGGCAAAGCCGATGATCGCGTTGAGCGGCGTGCGGAGTTCGTGGCTCATGTTGGCGAGGAAGCGTTGCTTGGCGTTCCGCGCAAGCTTACCGTCTTCGCGTTCGACCCGCTCGCGCAGCATGGCCTCCCAGCCATGGGCATTGGCAATCGAACGGGCCAGCGCCTTGGCCAGTTCCATTTCGTCCTGCCCGGGACCGCCCAAATGCGATCGAAAAGCAATGACGGCGCCGAGCGCGACATTCGATTTCGACAGGATAGGAACCGTCCAACATGCCGCAAAGCCAGCCGGCTTGAGCTCGGCTTTCTCGACGATGCTGAAATTCGAGTCGGTCGCGAGATCGGGCGCAAGGCCGACAATGTGCCGTTCGATCGCGTCGCGAACCAACGCCGGCGCGTGGCGCAACTCCATGTCGAGATGGGCTCGCTTGAAGTCTTCCGGCAGGCCGACCGAGACGACGAGCCGCAGCCTGCGCGTCTCCTGTTCGAGGAGCAAGACGCCGAAGCAAAATCCGCGGATTTCGTCCCAGGCCGTGCTGGCCAAGGCCGTCACCGTCTCTTGGATCGATTTGCCGCGCAGAATGCAGTCGAGCGCCACGACGTGGCGCTGCTGCTGCATTTCCCGCATGCGGCGCGTCGTTACGTCTTCGAGAACGATGACATGAACGCCGTCGGCGCAGGGCGTGGCGCGCAGCTCGATTTGCCGGCCTTGCGGCGTGAAGAACTCGCCAGGGCGGCGCGCTTCGACACCGGCGCCGCCGCTGATCGGGTCGGCGCCGCCGTGCAGGCGGAAGCCTGGCAGATGCGGCTCGACCAAGGAGAACGCGGCGCCTGGCTGCAGGAGCGCAACATCGACCCGCAAGATCGAGGCGGCGGCACTGTTCGCGGCAACGATGCGCTGGTTGCTGTCGACCGCCAGCACGCCGAGTCGCACGCGCTCGATGGTCGCTTGAAGGAGTCCCGAACGATCCTGCGCCTTGGCGACGGCGATCATTTGGGGGGCGAGCTTTGCGCCGAGGCGCCACAGGCCGGCGCCAAGTAAAGCGAGGGCAAGGCCCGCTCCGAACGTCGCCATCGCGCCGTGCAAGAACAGCACAAGCGCATTGCCCGACAGGATGAGCAGCAAAAAAATGCGCGATGCCAAGGGCATGGCAATCAACGAGAGTGCGCCGACGGCGGCCACTGCGCCACTCAGCGGCGCCAGCGCCAACGCAGATTCGGAGGAAACCGAGCCGCAAACGACGATGCCGAGCGCCCAAACTAAGCCAGTGCCGATGACGGCCGAAAGGGCATAAAGCCGCGCTTCGGGCTCCGGAAGACCAACAACAATTCGACGCCAACCCTTGCCGAATTGACACAAATAGAGAACCGCCGCGGCACCGGCGCAAATCAGAAGCGCCCACAACGTCGCCAAGAACGCCGAAGCGCCGCTTGCGGCACCGATCGCTGACGCGGCAAGCGTGGCCATGATCAGAGTGCCGAGGAAAAACGGCGCTTCAGCAATCGCGCAAGTCAGGTGATAGGCTGTGCGCCCACCGCCGTCAGACGAATCGGGAACGTCCGCTTTGACGACGCGCTCCCGGAGCGCGCCGACCCATCGAGCGCTGGCGCCAACATAGGCGTGCCGAAAAAAGCTAGCAGGCAATTTTTCCATGCTCGGTGCGGCAAGATTGCAGGTCGTTGCTGGAGTGCTCTTCGCGATTTTCTAGATTTGTTGGTTGAAGTTCCTTGCCATAGCCTGGGCTGGCGGCGCGCATTGGCAATCGTGGAATTTGCTTGGGATGGTTTTAAGAAATTCTAAAATAAACCTTCTATTCCTTCGTTAAGATTGGTCATTATGCGTTCCAAGGCTGGATGCGTAGCCAGGATTTGTAGCCATGAGCCGTCACACCTCTATAAGTGGTGCCTCGCAAGCTGGCCACAATCAGGTTCGATTGACGGCGGTTCTCGGCCCAACCAATACCGGCAAGACGCATTTCGCGATGGAGCGCATGCTCGCCCACGAATTGGGCATGATCGGCTTCCCGCTACGCCTATTGGCGCGCGAGAATTATGATCGCGCGGTCGCACTCAAGGGGCCGCACGCTGTGGCGCTGGTCACCGGCGAGGAAAAAATCGTTCCGCCCCACGCACGGTACTTTCTTTGCACGACCGAGGCGATGCCGCTCGAGCGCGAGGTCGAGTTTGTCGCCATCGACGAAGTCCAGCTTGGCGCCGATCCCGAGCGCGGGCACGTATTCACCGATAGGCTGTTGCGCGCGCGCGGCCGCGTCGAAACCATCGTCATCGGCGCCGAAACCTTGCGGCCCGTCCTGCGCCGCATCCTGCCGGAAGCCGAGCCCGTCGTGCGCCCGCGCCTCTCGCAATTGACCTATTCCGGCGCGAAGAAGCTCACGCGACTGCCGGCGCGCTCGGCCATCATCGGGTTCTCGGCGACCGAGGTCTACGCGCTCGCCGAACTCATGCGCCGCCGGCGCGGCGGAACGGCCGTCGTTCTCGGCGCCCTCAGCCCGCGAACGCGCAACGCCCAAGTCGCGCTCTATCAATCGGGCGACGTCGATTACATCGTCGCCACCGACGCGATCGGCATGGGCCTCAATCTCGACATCGATCACGTCGCATTCTCGCGCTTGAGCAAGTTCGACGGCCGCGTGACGCGGCCATTGAGCGCGGCCGAGATCGGCCAGATTGCCGGCCGCGCCGGCCGTCATATGAATGACGGTACCTTCGGCACGACGGCCGGCGAATCTCTGACTCCCGAGATCATCGAATCAGTGGAGCAGCATCGCTTTCCGCCACTGCGCCATCTCTATTGGCGCAATCCGGAATTGGAATTCTCCAGGCTCGATCGGCTGCTCGCGAGCTTGAGCATGGCGCCCGTCAATCCGATATTTGCCGCGGCGCGCGACGCGGAGGATGCGTTGACTTTGGCGGCGCTCGCCGCGGTGCCCGATATTCGAAAGCGCGCCGGATCGCGCGACCGTCTCAAGCTGCTATGGGAGGTCTGCCAGATTCCCGACTTCCGCAAGTCCATGGCCGATACCCATTCGCGCCTGGTCGGCCGGATTTTTCTCGATATCACCGGCAGCGACGGACACGTCAAATCCGATTGGCTGGCGCGCCAAGTCGACCGTATCGACAATACGGCGGGCGACATCGGCACCCTGATCGGCCGCATCGCCGAAATCCGAACTTGGACGTACGTTTCCTACCGCGGCGACTGGGTCGAAAGCGCCAGCGAATGGCAGGGGCGGACGCGCGCGGTCGAAGACCGCCTGTCCGACGCCCTGCACGAGAAGCTGACCGAACGCTTCGTCGACAAGCGAACGGCGGTTCTGCTCCGGCGGCTACACACCAAGGACGAATTGATGGGCGGCGTGCGCGACGACGGCGAGGTCGTAGTCGAAGGGGTCGCCGTCGGCAAGCTTGAGGGCTTCCGCTTCGCCTCGTCCGCGATCGAGCCGCGCGACGACGCCCGCGCTCTGCGCAATGCGGCAGAGCGCGCACTGCGCCACGGCATGGTGGAGCGCGTCGTGAATTTCGAGGCCGCGCCGGACGCGGCGTTTTCGCTCGCCGACGATGGCCGGATCTTGTGGAATGGCGTGCCGATCGCCGCGCTCGCCAAGGGGCAGCGTGCGCTTGAACCTGGCGTTCGGCCGATCGTCGATAGCGTCCTCGATCCGGAACTTCGTCAGCGCATTCAATCGCGCGTGCAGCGCTGGCTCGATCGGCTGTTGAACCGCCGGTACGGCGCGCTGCCGGCCCCGATTCCGGATGCACTGGCGGGGGCGGCGCGCGGCATTGTCTATCAGCTCGCCGAGGCCTTGGGCGTCGTCGCCCGCCCGCAGGTCGAAGATCTTGTCCGCAGCCTCGATCCCGCCGGCCGCAAGGCACTGGCGCGGCTCGGCGTTCGCCTCGGAACTGAAGCCGTCTACCTCGCGCGCCTTTGCAATGCGCCGGGACTGCGGCTCGCGGCATTGCTGTGGGCGCTCGCCAACGACCGCGCCGTCGAAACCCTACCACCTTTGCCCGCGACTGCGCGGAGCTGGTGGCGCGCCCACTCGGATTGGCCGGAAGCGTTCTATCGGTCATTGGGTTATCGCCTGTTGCGACCGCTGGGCGCGCCAGCCGAAGGACCGATCGCGTTACGCGTCGACCGCTACGAGGCGATGGCTGCGGCGGCGCGCCGGCTTGCGCGCCACGGCGGCTTTGCGGCGACGCCGGCACTGGCCAGCGCCGCCGAGCTGCCGCTCAAGATCGTCCCGGCCGCGCTTTTCGCGCTCGGTTATCGCTGCCAGCCGGGCGAATCCGGCGGACTCTATGTTGCACGTCGGGCCAACCGCGCAGCGGAACGGCGCGCGGCCGAGCCAGCGGCAAATCCGTGCTCGCCCTTCGCGCAGCTTCGCGCCATGACCGGCCGTTCGCGCTGATGCCGGCGGCCGATCACCGGCCGGACGAACTGCTGCGCGCCGACAAATGGCTGTGGTACGCGCGTTTTTTCAAGACGCGTTCGCGCGCGACCGCGTTCTGCGCCGAGGGGCGATTGCGGATCAATCGGCGCTTGGTCGAGCGGCCGAGCGTCACGGTGCGGATCGGCGATGTATTGACCTTCCCGCATGGCGGCGATGTCCGTGTCGTCCGCGTCGTTCGCTTGGGCGTGCGGCGCGGCCCGACCGCGGAGGCCCGCAGCCTCTACAAAGACCTTATCGACAGAACCGCGGCGGAACGGTAGACCGGCAGCATCATGGAATGGCTATCCAACCCCGAAATCTGGCTCGCGCTGTTGACTTTGACGGCGCTCGAGATCGTTCTCGGCATCGACAATCTGGTGTTCATAGCCATCCTGGCCGATCGCTTGCCTGCGGCACAGCGCAAGATGGCCCGGCGCACCGGCCTCGTTTTCGCCCTCGTCACCCGCCTGCTGCTGCTGCTGGCGCTCACTTGGATGATGCAGCTGACCAGGCCGCTATTCGGCGTTTTGGGCCATTCGCTGTCCGGGCGCGATCTGATCCTGATCGGGGGCGGCATGTTCCTGTTGGCGAAGGCGGTGTGGGAGATCCACCACAGCCTTGAAGCGGCGGCCAACAAGGTCGATGAAACAGCCAAGGCCGGCGGCAAGGCGGCGTTCGGCGTCGTCGTGGCGCAGATCGCGGTCCTCGACATCGTATTTTCGCTCGATTCGGTCATCACGGCGGTGGGGATGTCGCAAGATATCGGCGTCATGGTCGCCGCCATCGTCCTCGCCATGATCGTCATGGTCATTGCCGCGGAGCCGGTCGGACGCTTCATCAACGAGCATCCGACGCTGAAAATGCTGGCGCTCGCCTTCCTCATCATGATCGGCACCATGCTGATGGCCGATGGCTTGGGCTTCCACGTGCCCAAGGGTTACATCTACTTCTCGCTTGTCTTCGCCTGCTTTGTCGAAGGGCTCAATCTGCTGATCCGGCGCAAATCCGGGCCGAAGAAATAAGCCATCGACCGAAACGAAAGGGGCCGCGCTCGAAAGCGCGGCCCCCGGTTTCGGATCGGACGCGGGTCGTTAAGCCGCGCGCAGGACTTTTTCCAGCCGCTCGGTCGCCTGCTGCTCGTCGATGCGTTCGACGGCGGCGAATTCGCGCACCAGACGCTCGAACGCCGCTTGGTAGATCTGGCGCTCGGAATAGGATTGGTCCGGCTGGCCGACATTGCGGTGCAAGTCGCGCACCACCTCGGCGATCGATACCGGATCGCCTGAATTGATTTTCGCTTCATACTCCTGGGCGCGGCGGCTCCACATCGTTCGCTTGACGCGCGAGCGGCCCTTCAAGGTTTTGAGCGCCGTGTCCATGATCTTGCGGCTCGACAGGCGCCGCAGGCCGGCGGTTGTCGCCTTGGCCAGCGGCACACGCAGGGTCATCCGCTCTTTCGAAAAATCGATCACCAGCATCTTCAACTTCTGACCGGCAATTTCTTGCGCTTCCACGCCCATCACCTGCCCAACGCCATGGGTGGGATAGACGACAAAGTCGCCGGTCGAAAAATCGCGTTCTTGTGCCGTTGCCATTGTATCCTCGTATTTTCTTGCACAGCGGCTCTATTCACAGAGCGGCAGTTTCTCGACTTCGTCGCAATCCCCGCCACCGAATTCTGGCCCCATTGCCGATACGACAATGTTGCACTGCACCAGCAAGCTGCCCTTGTGGGTGGCATGCCTGGTCAAATATTTCTTTAAGTTGCGGGCCGGTTTGCCTTGCCAGCAGAAGCTCAGTTCTCGGGCTTATACATGAACGGGGCGGCCAATCCGCCGTTAATGCCGAAATATCAGCAACTTAACCGCGCGAACTCCGCCCCTACCATGTAATAAGAATATAACACGCCAAGGTGGAAAAATCCAGAACAGGCGTTAGTTTTTTCCCATAATCGTTCAATATTTCGGCGTTTTTCTAGCGCTTAGCCGGATTGGGGCTAAAAAGCTTCTCGAACTTGTCGGGCACGCCCTTGAAACTGTCGGCATCGGCCGGCGTGGGGCCCTTCTTGTTGATGTTGGGCCAGCTTTCCGCATATTTGCGATTGACCTCGACCCACTTCTCGACGTTCGGCTCGGTATCCGGCACGATCGCCTCGACCGGGCATTCGGGTTCGCACACGCCGCAATCGATGCACTCATCCGGATTGATGACGAGCATATTCTCGCCCTCGTAGAAACAATCGACGGGGCAGACTTCCACGCAATCCTGATATTTGCATTTGATGCAGGCATCCATAACGACATACGTCATTTTTCTTGCTCCATCCCTTCGGCGCCGCGGACGATCGAGCGTCACGTCCCGTTCTTAGATCGGCGCCGACCCCGTTTGGCCGCGCCGCTCGTGTTTCGCAACGATTAGCGCATATAAGCCAAGGCCCTACCGGCGCAAAGGACTATTTGACGCTGACCGGCACCATGCCGCATGAGGTGCGCGCATGGCAAACGATACGACGGATCGGCGCCGCTTCGCGCCCGCGGCGCAGCGCAACCGCGAACCGATCCGCGCGGTGCTCGCAGGTGTGCTGCCGGAGTTGGGCCTCGCGCTCGAAATCGCCAGCGGCAGCGGCGAGCACTCGATCTACTTTGCGCGCCATTTCCCGCGCCTGGATTGGCAGCCGAGCGATCCCGAGCGCGACAATCGCGCCAGCATCGATGCGTGGCGCGCTGCCGAGGGCCTCGCCAATTTGCGCGCGGCGCTCGACCTCGATGTCGCCGCCGAACCGTGGCCGATCGCGCAAGCCGATGCCGTGCTGTGCATCAACATGATCCACATCGCGCCTTGGGCGGCAACCGCGGCCTTGCTGCGCGGCGCCGCGCGCCTATTGCCGGCGGGCGCGCCGCTTTGCCTTTACGGCCCCTACAAGCGCGATGGTGCCCACACCGCGCCGTCGAACGCCGAATTCGACGCATCGCTGCGCGCGCGCAATCCGGACTGGGGCTTGCGCGACATGGCGGCGGTGTCCGCCCAGGCCGCCGATTGTGGTTTCGATCTGCGCGACACGGTTGCCATGCCGGCGAACAATTTCACGCTCGTCTTCCGCCGCCGGGCGCGCGCCGCAACTTGACTCGCGGCGGATGCGCTTCGACTATCCCGGCGCCATGCCGCTCCTCGACGTTCGCGACCTCGTCAAAACCTTCCGCCGCGGCGAGCGCAAGGTCACGGCGATCGACGGCTTTTCGCTCGCCGTCGAAGATCGCGAATTCGTCTCGATCGTCGGCCCCTCGGGCTGCGGCAAGAGCACGTTTTTGCACATCCTTGGCGGCTTCGAGCCGGCCGATAGCGGCACGATGAAGCTCAACGGCGCGCCGGTCGCGGGGCCGGGCCCCGATCGCGGCATGCTGTTCCAGGAATTCGCGCTTTATCCGTGGCGTTCGGCGATCGGCAATGTCGGTTGGGCGCTGGAAGTGCAGGGCTTCGCCAAGGCCGAGCGGCTGGCGCGCGCCGAAAAATATCTTCGCATGGTCGGGCTGTGGGATTTCCGCGACGCCTATCCCGGCGAGCTCAGCGGCGGCATGAAGCAGCGCGTGGCACTCGCCCGCGTTCTCGCCTTCGAGCCGCGCATGCTGCTGATGGACGAACCATTCGGCGCCCTCGATGCGCAAACCCGTGAGCTGATGCAGGAAGAGCTCAACGCGATCTGGCAGGACAATCGCCGCACCGTGCTCTTCGTCACCCACGATATCGACGAAGCGATCTATCTCTCCGATCGCGTCATCGTCTTCACCGCGCGGCCCGGGCGCATCAAGGAAGAGATCCGCATCGAGCTGCCCCGGCCGCGCCGCGTCGAGATCAAGAAAAGCCCGGACTATTTCGCCTATCGCAGCCGGATCTGGGATTGCTTGCGCGAAGAGGTGCTCAAGGCGCGGGCGGACAATCCATGAGCGCCGTTTCGGCCTTGCTCGATCGCCGCGCCGGCCGGTTCGTGGCCGCGCTTGTCCTGCCGCTGCTCGGCCTCGCCCTTTGGGAACTCTATGCGCGAACCGGCGTGCGCCCGTCCTATGTACTGGCGCCGTCCTTCATCGCCGCATCGACCTGGGACTTGGCCGCGAGCGGCGAGCTGCTGCGGCACGGCGCCGCCAGCCTCTATCGCGCGCTGGCCGGCCTCGCCATCGGCTGCGCTTGCGGCATCGCGCTCGGCTTGCTTGCCGGCGTGGCGCGGCCGGTCGAGCGCTTCTACGAGCCGATCGTCTCGTTCACCTATCCGGTGCCCAAAATCGTCGTGCTGCCCATTCTCATCGCCTGGCTCGGCTCGGGCAGCGCGTCGAAAATCGCTGTGATCGCCGCCGCCTGCTTCTATCCGAGCTTCATCAGCGCGCTCTATGGCGCCAAAGGCATCGACAGACTGCTGATCTGGAGCGCGCGCAACATGGGGGCGGGGCGGGGCCAGGTGTTCCGCAAGGTCGTGGTGCCGGCGGCCCTGCCGCAAGTGCTGGCCGGGCTGCGCGTCGCCTTGGCGCTCGCCTTCGTCGTCGTCATCGCCGCCGAAATGTCGGGCTCGCGCGACGGGCTCGGCTTTCTGATCGTCACCGCCGAAGACAGTCTGCGCTTCGATCTCATGTATGCCGCGATCGTCGCCATCGGCCTGTGCGGCTTCGTTTTCGATCGCGGCTTGATCGCGCTGCGCGGTCGCGTGCTGGCCGGGCAGTCGGTGACGAAGGCGGGCGGCCGTGGCTGATTTCGCGCGCCGCTTTTACTCGGTGCCGCTCGTACTTCTCGTCTGGGAAGCGCTGGCGCGCAGCGGCGCGATCTCGCGCCGCCTCATGCCCAGCCTGGTCGAAATCGGCAATGCTTTCGCCGAAGCCGTCATGGCCGGCGATATGCTCTATCACGCCGGCATATCGCTGGTCCGCGCCTTGAGCGGCTACGGATTGGCCGTCGTCTTCGGCGTCCTGCTCGGCATGGCGATGGCGCGCTCGCGCCTCGCCGATGCGCTGATCGAGCCGATTTTTTCGGTGGGCTATCCGGTGCCGAAGATCGCGCTCTATCCGGTCTTCATCTTCACCTTCGGCCTCGGCTTCGGCTCGAAGATCGCGCTGATTTTTCTCGAATGCCTCTATCCGATCGCCATCAGCACCTATTACGGCATGCGCTCGGTCGAACGCGTGCATCTGTGGACCGCGCGCAACATGGGCGCTTCGCCCCGGCATATTTTCTGGCGCGTCCTGCTGCCGGCCGCGGCGCCGGCGATATTCGCCGGCCTGCGCATCGCGTTGCCGATCTCGCTCATCGTCGTCATCATTACCGAGCTGATCGGCGAAAGCCGCGGCCTCGGGCACTATGTCAGCTACCAATCGGCCTCGTTCGAATATGCCAGCGCCTTCGCCGGCATCGCGGCGGTGTCGCTGATCGGATTTACCCTCGATCGGCTCTTGGTCTGGCTGCGCAATCGGGTAATCTTTTGGGAGAAGGGCGCCACGCTCGTCGGCGCCGCTTGAGAGGGAGAGAGTCATGCGTGGGATTCGTGCGTTTATGCTATTGGCGGCGCTCACGGTCGCGGCTTCGGCCGTCGCGCAACCGGTGAAAATCCGTGTCGGCCACGGCGTCGCGGTCGAGGAACAGCTTTGGCTGATGAAGGCCAAACCCGATATCACGCCCAACCAGGGCAAGGCCTATACGCTGGAATTCACGCTGTTCCGCGGCACCGACACGCGCTTCAAGGCCTATGAGGCTGGCGAGCTCGACATCCTGACCTCGAGCGGCTCCTCGGCCCTCGTCGCCGCGTCGCAGGGCCTCACCTTCAAAGCCGTCGCCTCGGTGAGCCGCGAAAGCCGCAAGGGTTTTCACACGCAATATTTCGTCAAGGCCGATTCGCCGATCAAGACCGTGGCCGATCTCAAGGGCAAGATCGTCGGCAACAATGCCGCGCGCTCCTCGATCGAGCTGTGGGCGCGCCTCGCGATCGCCAAGGCCGGCTTGAACCCGGATCGCGACGTGACATGGGCGGTGCTGCCGTTCCCGGCGCAAGGCGAAGCGCTGCGCTCGGGCAAAATCGATGTCGGCGCGTTTCCGCAACCCTTCGCCGCGTTCGAGATGAAAAAGGGCGGCGTGCGCGCCCTGTTCAACTCGAAGGACGCCGTGCCGTTCGACGAGGAACTCATCCTCATCATGGTCAAGCCGGAATTTGCCCAGCGCAATGACGCGGTGCTGCGCGCTTTCTTAGCCGATTTGAAGGCCGCGACGCGCTTCTACCTCGACAAGACCAAGGAGGCGCGCCAGGCGCTGCTCGATGCCAAGCTGGTGCAAGTCCCGGCCGAGATCTTTCTCGACATGGAGGACAATTACCGCGAACCCTCGCTCGCCATCGATGTCCCCGCGCTCGGCCAGATCCAGGATATTCTGCTCCAGCACGGCTACCAGAAAAACAAGATCGACCCGGCGAGCTTCGTCGATCAGTCGTATTTGCCGAAATAGGCCGAGCTAGGCGGCGGCCGCAGCCGGCGCCTTGCGTCGGGTGTCGATAAAATAGTGCAGCGCCATGCCCGCAAGCATGGCGAGCACGAAGATGCCGGCGAGCCGCGGCCGGATCGCGAGCGCGGCGAGAGCCGGCCCCGGACACAGGCCGACCAAGCCCCAGCCGACGCCGAAGATCGCCGAACCGGCAATCAGTCTGCCGTCGATCTTCGTCGCGTCGGGCCAATGGAATTTTTCGGCCAGCGCCGGAGCGGGCAAGCGCCGCTGGATGAGCTGCGTGCCGATGAAGCTGACAATTACGGCGCCGCCGAGCACGAAGAGGAGGCTCGGGTCCCACGCGCCGGTCACGTCGAGAAAGGCCAACACTTTGGCCGGATCGATCATGCTCGAAATCGTCAGTCCGAGGCCGAACAGCAGCCCGGCAACCAATGCCGCGATGATTTGGCGCATGTCAAACTCCGAATACGCGGCGCGCGAGGAACGTGGTCGCGATGGCGACCGCGAGAAAAACACCAACGGCGGCGAAAGACCGCGGCGATAGGCGCGCCAAGCCGCAAACGCCGTGGCCGCTGGTGCAGCCGCCGCCCAGCCGCGTTCCGAAGCCGACGAGCAGCCCGCCGACGATGAGCAGCGGAACCGACGACCTGACGATGATCGCGGCCTGGTCTTGCAAAAGAAGATTGTAAAGCGCCGGTGCGGCGACCAAGCCGGCGAGAAAGGCGAGCCGCCATATCATGTCGCCGCGCCGCAACGCCAAGGCGCCGCCGAGGATGCCGCTGATTCCGGCGATCCGTCCGAGCGAGGCGAGCAGCAAAACGGCCGCAAGGCCGATCAACGCGCCGCCGACCAGCGCCGGGATCGGCGAAAAGCCGCTGTCCATGTCGTGCTCCATTGTTCGGTTGCTACCGCCACTATATAGAACATATGCGTTTTTTGTAAACTATCGCAATCGCTGGTCCTTGGGCATATGATAGGATGTTAGGCCTTTGCAGAAGGACGGCGGCGCCATGCTGATTTTCCGGCAGCTTTTCGATCCGCAATCCTCGACCTACAGCTATCTCGTGGCCGACGGCGACAGCCGCGCCGCGCTCTTGATCGATCCGGTGTTCGAGCAGGTGCCGCGCGATCTCGCGCTAATTCGCGAGCTTGGCTTGGCACTCGCCTACACGCTCGAAACCCATGTCCATGCCGATCACGTCACCGGCGCCTGGCTGTTCAAGGAGCGCGCCGGCAGCAAGATCGCGCTTTCGGCGGCAAGCGGCGCCGAGGGCGCCGATCTCTATCTCAAGGATGGCGACCGAATCCCGTTCGGGCGCCGGCATCTGGCGATGCGCGCGACGCCGGGTCACACCAATGGCTGCGTCACTTATGTTCTCGATGACGAAACCCGGGCGTTTACCGGCGATGCGGTTTTGATCCGCGGCTCGGGCCGAACCGATTTTCAGCAAGGCGACGCGCGCTTGCTGTACCGCTCGGTTCATGCGCGAATTTTGACGCTGCCCGAGACCTGCCTGCTTTTTCCCGGCCACGACTATCGCGGCCTTACCGTCACCAGCGTGGACGAGGAGAAAAAATTCAATCCGCGGCTCGGCGGCAGTCTCAGCGAAGACGATTTCGCCGGCTATATGCTCAATCTCGGCTTGCCGCACCCGAAGCAGATCGACATTGCGGTGCCGGCCAATCTCAAATGCGGCCGGCCGGACAGCGCGGAGGCGCTGCCGCGCGAACCGGATTGGGCGCCGCTGACCCTGACCTTTGCCGGCATCTGGGAAATACAACCGCAATGGCTCGAGGAAAATCCGCGCGCCGTGGAAATCATCGACGTTCGCGAACCCAATGAATTTTCGGGCCCATTGGGCCGCATCCGCGGCGCGCGCCTGGTGCCGCTCGGCACCTTGGCCGAGGCGGCCAAATCCCTGCCGCGCGACAAGCCGATCGTAGCCGTCTGCCGTGCAGGCGGGCGGTCGGCGCAGGCGACCGTAATCCTGAAGCGCGCCGGCATTGAGCGCGCCGCCAACTTGGCCGGCGGCATGTTGCGCTGGCGCGCCCAAGGGCGGGCGGTCGAGGGCGGCAGCGAATAAGGCGCGCTATGAGGGACTTCAGGGACAACAGGGACCTCAGGGACAGCAGAGACTTTTGGAACGGAAGATTTCCTTAATGTCGCTGCTGTCCCTGAAGTCCCTGTTGTCCCTTAACTCCCGGATGCCCACGCCATGGACAAGAACAGCTGCGCTCCTTATCTAACCGGTCCATGTCCGTCCCATCCGCCGCCGATACCACGCTCATTGCCAGTCGCGAGCAGCTCGTCGCCTACCTGGCATCGGGGTGCAAGCCGAAATCGGCTTGGCGCCTTGGCACCGAGCACGAGAAATTCGCCTTCGACCTGAAGACGCTGCGCCCGCTCGCCTATGAAGGCGCGCTTGGCATCCGCGCCCTGCTCCAGGGCTTCACGCGCTTCGGCTGGCAGCCGGTGCGCGAGGGCGATAACATCATCGGCCTGACCAAGGACCGTGCCGCGATCAGCCTCGAGCCCGGCGGCCAGCTCGAATTGTCCGGCGCGCCGCTCGAAACCATCCATCAAACCTGCGACGAGGCGCACACGCACTTGGCCGAAGCCAAGGCGATTTGCGAGGAACTCGGCGCCGGCCTGATGGGCCTCGGCTTCAATCCGAAATGGCGGCGCGACGACATCCCGTGGATGCCGAAAGGCCGCTACAAGATCATGCGAGACTACATGCCGAAACGCGGCAAGCTCGGCCTCGACATGATGCTGCGCACCTGCACGGTGCAGGTCAATCTCGACTTCTCGTCCGAAGCCGACATGGTCAAGAAACTGCGGGTCTCGCTGGCGCTGCAGCCGATCGCGACGGCGCTGTTCGCCAATTCGCCCTTCACCGAGGGCAAGCCCAACGGCTTTGTTTCCTATCGCAGCCAGATCTGGACCGACACCGATCCCGATCGCAGCGGCATGTTGCCCTTCGCGTTCGAAAGCGGCATGGGCTTCGAGCGCTACGTCGATTACGCGCTCGACGTGCCGATGTATTTCGTGTTTCGCGACGGCAAGTATATCGACGTGTCCGGCCAGTCGTTCCGCGCCTTCATCGCCGGGCGGCTGCACAATCTCGCCGGCGTGCGCCCGACCTTGAGCGATTGGGCCGATCACCTGACGACGCTGTTTCCCGAAGCGCGGGTCAAGAAATACATGGAAATGCGCGGCGCCGACGGCGGGCGCTGGCGCACGCTGTGCGCGGTCCCGGCGCTCTGGGTCGGCCTGCTCTACGATCAAACCGCGCTCGATGCGGCCTGGGACTTGTGCAAGGACTGGAACGCCGAGGAACGCCAAGCGCTGCGCAATGCCGTGCCGCGCCAGGGCTTCGCGGCGCCGATCCGCGGCGAAACCGTGGGCGACATCGCACGCCGCATGCTCGCCATCGCGCGCGCCGGCTTGAAGTCGCGCGCCATGAACGACCGGATCGGCGAGGACGAGGGCGCGTTTCTCAATCCGCTCCAGGAAGCGGTCGATCGCGGCCAGACCTTCGCCGAGGAGCTGCTTGAGCTCTACAAGACGCGCTGGAACGGCAACATCGATCCGGTCTTCGTCGAGCGCGCGTTCTGATTTCGGCAATGCCCGATTCCGGTGCCGCCATGGTTTCGCAAGCCGCCGCCAAGCGGCGCCGCGTTTCGGTGGTGTGGGCGCTGGTCTACAATTTCGGCGGCCTGCTGCTGATTGCGATGCTGGCGGTGTTCGGCCTCGTATTCTTGAGCGCCAGCGCCAACACCATCGATTTGCTGCGCGACCAAAGCCGCCAATCGGTGACGCTGCTCACGACGCGGCTGCGCGAGCATCTCGATCTGCCGCAACTTCAGCTTAAATTGATGGGCCGCATGATGGCCGAAGGCCGGATCCGCCCCGAGAATGTCGCCGAGTTCGAGCGCTATCTCGAAGGCGCCGTGTCGGGCATGCCGCAACTGCTTGCCATAAGCCTGATCGACCCGAGGTTGCAATCATTGTCGGCACAGCGCGTCGATGGCAAGACGTTCATCGCCCGCTTCGATTGGAGCCGCGATCCCGCCATTGTCGCCGCCTGGAAGGAAAATTTTGGGCGCACTGATATTCAGTGGGGCGCGCCGCTGTGGCGACCGCAGATCAAGGCAACCGTGATCACGGTCCGCCAACCCGTCATACGCGACGGCGTTCTGGTCGGCGTTCTCGTCGGAATAATCAACATCGACGAGCTCTCGACTTATGTCGATCGCATCGGGAGCGAAGCCGGCGTCAAAGCCTTCGTGCTTTACGGCGAGGACAAGGTGATGGCGCACGCCAATCTGCGCACGCAAATCGCCAGCATCTCGGCGGAAAGCCCGCTGCCCGGGCTCAACGAGGTGGGCGACACGGTGTTGTCCGTGATCTGGGATCGCCGCTTCCACCGCGCCGCTTTGTTCAATTCGCGGCCGCCGATTCAAAACCACACGATCGGCCTGGCCGGCGAAGTTTATCCGGTGTTCTACACAAGGCTCGCGGGTTATAGCGACAAACCGCTGTTCGTTGGCGCTTATGTCAATGCGAGCATCAATTCCGGCGTCATCAACCGGCTGATCTGGTCTTTTTTCGCCGGCCTCGTCGCCATCGTGCTCGCCGTCGGGCTCGCGGTGCTGATCGGGCGGCGTTTGGCGCGGCCGGTCAAGCGCTTTGCCCACGCCGCCGGGCTGATCGGCGAGCTGCGCGTCGCCGAGGTTCAGCCGCTGCCGCCGAGCCGCATCCGCGAGATCGACGAGCAGGCGCGCGCCTTCAACTCGATGATTCGCGCGCTGCGCTGGTTCGAGGCTTATGTACCGAAGCCGCTGGCGCGTCACCTGCTGAAATCCGGCGATACCCAGGCAATCGAATCCGACCGGCGCCACCTCACCGTGATGTTCACGGACATCGTCCGCTTTTCCACCTGGTCGCAGGACCACAGTGCGGCCGATGTCGCATCGTTCCTTAACCACCATTTCGGCATGGTCACGCGCTGCATCGAGGCCGAGGGCGGCACGGTCGACAAGTTCATCGGCGACAGCGTCATGGCGTTCTGGGGCGCGCCCGACAAAATCAAGAATCGCGCCGAGCGCGCCTGCCGCGCGGCGCTCGCGATCCGCGCGGCGCTCGAACGCGACAATGCCGAGCGCCGCGCGCGCGGCCTCGATGCGGTGAAAATCCGTATCGGCCTGCACAGCGGCGAGGCGACAGTGGGCAATATCGGCTCGCCCGACCGCGTCAATTACACGATCATCGGCGACATGGTGAATGTCGGTCAGCGCATCGAGCAGCTTGCCAAGGACATCGCGCCCGAATCCACGGTCGCGATTCTGCTCAGCCAAGCGACGCGCGCCGATCTCGGCGCGGAATTTGCGCCCCAGTCCCTCGGCCGCCATGCTCTGCGCGGGCGCGAGGGCGAAATCGAAATCTTCGCGCTTTAGCGGCATTTGTGTCCCCCACTCTTTGGCGAGATTTCGAAAAATCGTCTTGAAGTTCGATCTACATAAAGATATATTTATATGCACGAATAACTCTAAGAGGCGTTCGAAATTGCAATGGAAGCGCTATTACAAGGTCTGCGAGCGGCCGCGGAACCGACCCGGTTACGAATTCTCGGTCTGTGCGCCCATGGCGAACTGACCGTTTCGGACCTCGTGCAAATTCTCGGACAGAGCCAGCCACGCGTCTCGCGCCATCTCAGGCTCCTGGTCGAAGCCGGCCTTCTGGCCCGGAATCAGGAAGGCAATTGGGCGTGGTATCGCCTGGCGGCGCGCGGCAGCGGCGGCGATCTCGCACGCTTGTTGGCCGATCTCATTCCCGACAGCGATCCCGTGCTGACGCTCGATCTCGAGCGAATGGAGAAAATCAAGGCGGCGCGCGCCGAGGAAGCGGCGGCCTATTTCCGGCGCAGTGCAAGCGATTGGGACCGCATCCGCGCGCTCCATGTCGATCCGGCGCTGGTCGATGAAGCGCTGAAGAAATTGCTGCTGCAAGGCAAGGTCAGCGACCTGCTCGATATCGGCACCGGAACCGGCAGCGTGCTGCGCCTCGTCGCGGGCGAAGTCGGCGCCGCGATCGGCGTCGATTATTCGCGCGAAATGCTGCAAGTGGCGCGCGCCAATCTCGCCGCTGCCGGCCTCACCAATTGCCAAGTGCGCCAGGCGGACATGTATCAATTGCCGTTTTCCGCCGGCAGTTTCGACGCGGTATCGCTGCACATGGTCTTGCACTACGCCGAGGATCCGCAGCGTGCGGTGGCCGAGGCGGCGCGCGTGCTGCGGCCCGGTGGGCGCATCGTCGTTGTCGATTTTGCGCCGCACGCCACGGCGAGTTTGGCCGAGGACCATCAGCATCGCTGGCTCGGCTTCGCCGATCAGCGCCTCGATGAATGGTTCGCCGGCGCCGGCTTGTTGCCGAGCGAACCGGTTCGCCTCGCCGGTACGCCGCTCACCGTCTGCCTGTGGTCGGCGACGCGCCCGGCAAACGACAGCTTGAGCGACGCGGCGCCGCACTCGCGCGCCGCCGGGAGCTAACGCGATGAACAAAATCCCACAAGTCAGCTTCGAATTCTTCCCGCCCAAGGACGAGGCGGGCTGGACGCAACTTTGGGAAACCATCGCCAAGCTCGCGCCGTTCCAGCCGTCTTATGTCTCGGTCACCTACGGCGCCGGCGGCACGACGCGCGAGCGCACCGACCGCATCGTGCGCCGCTTGCGCTCCGAAACCGCGATCGAACCCGCGGCGCACATCACTTGTGTCGGCGCCGCGCGCAGCGACGTCGATGCCCTGGCGCGCGGCTGGTGGAATGCCGGCATCCGCCACATCGTCGCCTTGCGCGGCGATCCCCCGGCCGGCGTGGGACGTTTCGTTCCAGCGCCCGAGGGCTATCAAAACGCCGCGCATCTTGTTGCCGGCTTGCGCGCTATTGCCGATTTCGATATCGCCGTCGCCGCCTATCCCGAGGGCCATCCCAAGTCTGCCTCGCTCGAAGCCGATCTCGACAATCTCAAGCGCAAGCTCGAGGCCGGCGCCAGCACGGCGATCACGCAGTTCTTTTTCGATCCCACGCTGTTCCTGCGCTTTCGCGACCGCGCGCGAATGGCCGGCATCGAGGCGCCGCTGGTGCCCGGCATCCTGCCGATCACGAATTTCGCGCGCGCTGTGGAATTCGCCAAGCGCTGCGGCGCATCGATACCGCCGGCGCTGGCCGAGCTGTTCGAAGGGCTCGACGGCGATCCCGAGCAGCGCCAGCTCGTTGCCGCCGCCACCGCGTGCGATTTGTGCGAGCGCCTTTTGGCCGAGGGTGTCGGCAAGTTTCATTTCTACACGCTGAACCGCCCGCAGCTCACCGCCGCGATCTGCCGCCGCCTCGGCTTGCGCCCGAAATTGCAGGAGGCTGCCTAGCATGCGCGGCGATCGCGCCAAGCTTTTGGCCGAGCTCGCGCGGCAGCGCATTCTCGTGCTCGACGGCGCCATGGGCACGATGATCCAAGCGCTCAAGTTCGACGAAGCGGCGTTCCGCGGCGCGCGCTTTCGCGGCCATGGGCGCGATCTCAAGGGCAACAACGATCTGCTCAATCTCACCCAGCCCGAGGCGATCCGCGCCATACACGCGGCCTATCTCGCCGCCGGCGCCGATATTCTCAAGGCCAACACCTTCAATTCCAATTCGATCGCCCAGGCCGATTACGGCCTTGAGGCGCACGCCGAAGAGCTGAGCCGCGCCGGCGCCGCGATCGCGCGCCAAGCCGCCGACAGCGCCGAGGACGCGGACGGCAAGCCGCGCTTCGTCGCCGGCGTGCTCGGCCCCACCAACAAAACCGCCTCGATCTCGCCCGAGGTCGACGACCCCGGCTTCCGCGACACGAGCTTCGACCGGCTCGTCCAAGCCTATGGCGAGGCAGCGCGCGGCCTGGTCGCGGGCGGCGCCGATATTCTCATGGTCGAAACCGTGTTCGACACGCTCAACGCCAAGGCCGCGATTTTCGCGCTCGAAACCCTGTTCGAGCAAAGCGGCGCGCGCCTGCCGGTCATGGTTTCGGGCACGATCACCGATCTTTCGGGTCGCACGCTGTCCGGGCAAACCGTCGAGGCGTTCTTCGCTTCGATCCGCCACGCGCGGCCCTTCGCCGTCGGCCTCAATTGCGCCCTCGGCGCCGCCGAAATGCGGCCCTTCCTCGCCGATCTCGCCCGCGTCGCCGACGTGGCGGTGTCGGCGCATCCCAATGCCGGCTTGCCCAACGCCTTCGGCGGCTACGACGAAACGCCCGAAACCACCGCGCATCATTTGAGCGAATGGGCCAAGGCGGGCACGGTCAATATCGTCGGCGGCTGTTGCGGCACCACGCCCGAGCATATCCGCCGCGCCGCCGAAGCCGTCGCCGGCTTGGCGCCGCGCGACATTCCCGAGCGCGCGAAGCACCTGCGCCTATCCGGCCTCGAAGCCTTCGAGCTCGCGCGATGACGCAAGACGCCTCGCGCAGCTTCGTCAATATCGGCGAGCGGACCAACGTCACCGGCTCGGCCAAATTCCGCAAGTTGATCCTCGAAGGCAATTTCGCGGCCGGGCTCGATATCGCGCGCGAGCAGGTCGTCAACGGCGCGCAGATCATCGACGTCAACATGGACGAGGCGATGCTCAACTCCGAGGCGGCGATGACGCGGTTTCTCAACCTTATCGCCGCCGAGCCCGATATCGCCCGCGTGCCGGTGATGATCGATTCGTCGAAATGGTCGGTGATCGAGGCCGGGCTGAAATGTGTCCAGGGCAAGTCGATCGTCAACTCGCTGTCGCTCAAGGAGGGCGAGGCGCCGTTCCTGGCGCAGGCCAAGCTGGTGCGCCGCTACGGCGCCGCCGTCGTCGTCATGGCCTTCGACGAGGCGGGGCAGGCCGAAACTGTCGAGCGCCGGCTCGCGATCTGCACCCGCGCATACCGGCTGCTCACCGAGCAGGCCGGCTTCGCGCCGGAAGACATCATCTTCGATCCCAATATTTTCGCCGTCGCCACCGGCATCGAGGCGCATAACGACTACGCCGTCGCCTTCATCGAGGCGGTGCGGCAGATCAGGGAGCGCCTGCCGCGCTGCGCTTGCTCGGGCGGCGTGTCGAACGTGTCCTTCGCCTTTCGCGGCAACAATCATTTGCGCGAAGCGATGCACGCCGTTTTTCTGTATCACGCGATTCGCGCCGGGCTCGACATGGCGATCGTCAATGCCGGCGCGTTGCCGGTCTATGACGAAATACCCGAAGAGCTGCGCGACGCGGTCGAGGACGTGATTCTCAATCGCCGGCCGGACGGCACCGAACGCCTCGTCGCCCTCGCCGAGCGCGTCAATCAGGGCGCCGGCGCCAAAAAGGAAGCGGATACGAGCTGGCGCCAGGCGCCGGTGCGCGAGCGCCTGATTCATTCCCTGGTGCACGGCATCGCCGATTTCGCCGAGGCCGACGCCGAGGAAGCGCGCCTTGCCTCAGCCCGGCCGCTCGACGTGATCGAGGGCCCGCTGATGGACGGCATGAACAAGGTCGGCGACCTGTTCGGCGCGGGGCGCATGTTTCTGCCGCAAGTCGTCAAATCCGCACGCGTTATGAAGCGCGCCGTCGCCCATCTCGAGCCCTTCATGGCCGATGGCGGCAAGAACGAACCGCGCCGACGCCAGGGCAAAATCGTCATGGCCACGGTCAAGGGCGACGTGCACGATATCGGCAAGAACATTGTCGGCGTCGTCCTGCGCTGCAACAACTACGACGTGATCGATCTCGGCGTGATGACGCCGGCGGCGAAAATCCTGGAAACGGCGCGCAGCGAAAAGGCCGACATCATCGGCCTTTCGGGCCTGATCACGCCGAGCCTCGAAGAAATGTGCCACGTCGCCGCCGAAATGCAGCGCGAGAGCATGACCATTCCGCTGCTGATCGGCGGCGCCACCACGAGCCGCGTGCATACCGCGGTCAAAATCGCGCCCAATTATTCCGGCCCCGTCATCCACGTCGCCGATGCGTCGCGCGCGGTCGGCGTCGCCTCGGCCCTGCTCTCGGCCGTGCAGCGCCCCGCGCTGCTGCGCAAGACCGAAGCGGACTACGCCGATCTGCGCGAGCGCCACGCCCAGCGCAGCGAGGGCGCCGATCGCCTTACCATCGCGGCCGCCCGCGCCAACCGGCTGAAGCTCGATTGGTCGGCGCATCGTCCGCTGCCGCCGCGCGCCGCCGGCCCCATCGTGTTCGACGATTACGACCTGGCCGAGCTGTGCCAGCGCATCGATTGGAAACCGTTCTTCCAGGCCTGGGAACTCAGCGGCAATTTTCCCGCGATCCTCGACGATCCGGTGGTGGGCGAGGCGGCGCGCGCGCTGTTTCGCGATGCCGAGGCGATGTTGGAGCGCATGATCGCCGAGCGCTGGACGCGGCCGCGCGCCGCGGTCGCGTTCTGGCCGGCGCAATCGATAGGCGACGACATCGTTTTGTTCAAGGACGCGGCGCGGCGCCATCCGCTCGCCACCGCGCACACGCTGCGCCAGCAGCGCAAGCCCAGTCCGGGTCGGCCCAATCTGGCGCTCGCCGATTTGATCGCCCCGTCCGGCTCGGGCATTGCCGATTGGCTCGGCGGCTTCGTGGTCACGGCGGGCGCGGGCATCGAGGCGAAGGCGCTGGAATTCGAACGCACAAACGACGATTACAGCGCCATCCTGGTCAAGGCGCTGGGCGACCGGCTGGCCGAGGCTTTCGCCGAACGGTTGCACGAGCGCGTGCGCAAGGATCTCTGGGGCTACGCGCCCGAGGAACGGCTCGACAACCGCGATCTCATCGCCGAGCGCTATCGCGGTATCCGCCCGGCGCCGGGCTACCCGGCTTGCCCGGATCACACCGAAAAGCGCACGCTGCTCAGCCTGCTCGACGCCGAGCGCGCCGCCGGCGTGACCTTGACCGAAAGCTGCGCCATGCTGCCGGCCTCGTCGGTGAGCGGCTGGTATTTCAGCCATCCCGACGCCGACTATTTCGGCGTCGGCCGCATCGAGCGCGACCAGGTCGAGGACTACGCGGCGCGCAAGGGCATGACGCTCGAGGAAGCCGAACGCTGGCTCGCCCCCAACCTCAACTACGCGCCGACCAGGCGCGCGGCGAATGGGTGACCGCGCGGGCCGGTGGTGCTAGCTTTCCGGCCGGCGCGAGACACTCTCACTTCGCGGTCGTGCCGGTGGCGCATAGGCCCCGGTCGTGACGAACGGAAAATTTTTTGCCGGAGCCCGTGCATTGGCGAAACAAGCGAAGCGCCGCAAGCCGGCGGTCAAGAAAGTCTATAGCGTGACCGAGGCCAGGCGTGATTTCTCGCGTCTCGTCGATCGGGCGGTCGCCGGCGAGGAGATCGTCCTTACCAAGAATGGCAAGCCGGTGGCGCGCCTCATCGCGTTCCGGCCGGCGAAATGAGCGCACCCGATCTCGCGAGCCTGACGGAGGCGGCAATTGCCATCGCACGGCGCGCCAGCGGCGCGATCATGCCGTTTTTTCGCGGCGCCCATGGCGTCGAGCACAAGGCCGACCGTTCGCCCGTGACCGAAGCCGATCGCGCTTCCGAAGCGATCATCAAGCCGGCGCTCGAAGCGCTGCTGCCGGGGGTGCCGGTGGTGGCCGAAGAGAGCGCCGCGCAGGCGCCCAACGCAGGCACGCTGGCGCAAACGCGCTTCTGGCTCGTCGATCCGCTCGATGGCACGCGCGAATTCGTCGCCGGGCGCGAGGAATTCACGATCAACATCGCGCTGATCGAACGCGCGCGACCCATCCTCGGCGTCTTGCACGCACCCGCGCTCGGCGCTACCTACGCCGCAGCCGGGCCGGGCACGGCGACCAAGCGCCTCGGCGACGAGCCGGCGCGGCCGATCGCGGCGCGCGCGGCGCCCGAGGCGGGCTTGCTCGTCGCGTATAGCCGCTCGCACGCCAAGCGCGCCGACATCGACGAATTTCTCAAGCCCTATCGCGTCGCCGAGCGGATCGTGGCGGGCAGCGCGCTCAAGTTCGGCTGGCTCGCCGAAGGCCGCGCCGATTTCTATCCGCGCCTCGGGCCCACGATGGAGTGGGACACAGCGGCGGGCCAAGCGATCCTCGAAGCCGCCGGCGGCAGCGTGTGCGACATGCAGGGGCGCCCGCTCGCCTATGCCAAGCCCGACTTTCGCAACACGCCCTTCGTCGCGCGCGGCCGCGCGGCATGAGCGGCGAAATCGTCCAGCCCTCGGCCGCCGCGATCCGGCGCGCCGCGAAGATTCTCGCCGAAGGCGGCCTCGTCGCCTTCCCGACCGAGACAGTCTACGGCCTCGGCGCCGATGCGACCAACGATCGCGCCGTGGCGCGCATCTTCGCCGCCAAGGGGCGGCCCGCCTTCAATCCGCTCATCGTCCACATCCAGGGCTCGTCCGAGGGCGAGAAGCTCGCGCAATTCACGCCAAGCGCCTGGCGCCTGACCGGCAGCTTCTGGCCCGCCGGGCTCACGCTCGTGCTGCGGCGCCGGCCCGATTGCCCGGTTTCGGCGCTGGCCAGCGCCGGCCTCGATACCATCGCGATCCGCGCGCCGGAGCACGCGCTGGCGCGCGATCTGCTGATCGCGCTGGGCCGGCCGATCGCGGCGCCGAGCGCCAATCCCTCGGGCCGCCTCACGCCGACGCGGGCCGAACATGTCGCGGCGGGCCTCGGCGACAAGGTCGATCTCATCATCGATGGCGGGCCTTGCGCGGGCGGCATCGAATCGACCGTGCTCGATCTCAGCGCCGATACTCCGCGCATCCTGCGGCCCGGCTTGGTGCCGCGCGAGGCGCTCGAAACCGCGCTCGGCTGCAAGATCGCCGTCGCCGAAGCCGATGCCGCCATCGCCGCTCCCGGCATGGTCAAATCGCACTATGCGCCGAAGAAGCCGCTCCGGCTCGATGCCCGCGAAGCGCGGCGCGGCGAGGCGCTGCTCGCCTTCGGCGCCGTTGTGCCGCCGGGCGCCGCGCACGTGCTCAATCTCAGTCCGCGCGGCGATCTCGTCGAGGCGGCGGCCAATCTCTTCGCCTTTCTCCACCGCCTCGACGCGAGCGGCGCGGCCGGCATCGCCGTCATGCCGATCCCCGAGGCCGGGCTTGGCGCCGCCATCAACGACCGGCTGCGCCGCGCGGCGACGCCGCCCGATTGAAGCCGCGCCGTCGCCAACCTATGCTTCGCCCATGAACATTCAGGTTGCAAAAGCGACCGCCGAGGCTTTCGCGCGGATCAAGTCCGTCGTCGGCGACAAGGGCTGGTCCGAGGATCCGGCGGTGCTGGCGCCGCATCTGCGCGAGGAGCGCGGCATGTGGCGCGGCACCGCCGCCATGCTGGTGCGCCCGGCGTCGACCGAGGAGGTGGCGCGCGTCGTCGCCATCTGCGCCGAGGCCGGCATACCGATCCAGCCGCAAGGCGGTAATACCAGCATGTGCGGCGGCTCGGTGCCGTTCGCGGATTTTGCCGGAATCATTCTCGCCTTCGGCCGCATGAACCGGGTGCGCAAGATCGACCCGGTCAACAACACGATGACCGTCGAGGCCGGCTGCATCCTCGCCGATCTGCAGCGCGTGGCCGCCGAGCACAACCGCCTCTTCCCGCTGAGCCTGGGCGCCGAAGGCACGTGCCAGATCGGCGGCAATCTCTCGACCAATGCCGGCGGCACCGCGGTTTTGCGCTACGGCAATGCGCGCGAGCTCATGCTGGGCGTCGAGATCGTGCTGCCCGATGGCCGCGTGTGGGACGGGCTGCGCGGCTTGCGCAAGGACAACACGGGCTATGCGCTGCGCCATTTGTTCGTCGGCGCAGAAGGCACGCTGGGGCTCATCACCGCGGCGGTGGTGAAACTCTTTCCGCTGCCCACCGACCGGCAAACCGCGTTCGCCGCCGTGCCCTCGCCCGAAGCGGCGGTCACCTTGCTGAGCCGCCTGCAACAGGCGACGGGCGACGCCGTCACCGGCTATGAAATCCTCGGCGCGCCTCTGCCTCGACATGGTGTTCAAGCACATCGCGGGCACGAGCGATCCCTTCGGCGCCAAGACCTATCCGCATTACGTCCTGATCGAGCTTTCGGGCCAAGGCAAGGCGGGCGCCTTGCGCGGCGCGCTCGAAGAAACCCTCGCCGCCGCCGCCGCCGAGGGCGCGGTGCTCGATGCCGTGTTCGCCGACAGCATCGCCCAGGCGCGCGCCTTCTGGCGCATCCGCGAGGCGACCACCGAGGCGCAGAAATTCGAGGGCGGCAGCATCAAGAGCGACGTGTCGGTGCCGGTCTCGCGCGTCGCCGAGTTCATCGCGGCGGCGAGCGCGGCCTGTGCCGCCGCGCTGCCCGGTGTCCGCCTCGTCACCTTCGGCCATGTCGGCGACGGCAATATTCATTTCAATCTCTCGCAGCCGCTCGCGGGCTTGACGCGGGAAGAATTTCTCGGCGAATGGGATCGCATGAACCGCATCGTCCACGACATCGTCGCCGCGATGGGCGGCAGCTTCAGCGCCGAGCACGGTATCGGCCGCGTCAAACGCCACGACCTCACGCACTACCGCTCGCCGGTCGAACTCGACCTCATGCGCAAGCTCAAGGCCACGCTCGATCCCCAGGGCCTCATGAACCCGGGGAAGGTGCTGTGACGGCCGGCGGCCCGGGCCCCACCGGCCGGATTATGGACAAACCACCGCTCCGGCGTGCTTGGCGGACTTCGCCGCTAAGTCCTTGATCTTGCCGAAGGCCGCCAAGTTTTTGTGTTGGGAATTGGCGGCCTTCGGGAAATGCCGTGAACCCTGGCGAGCGCCTTCGGGCAAGATTTGGCATCGACATTGATTTGGCCGGATCTTCGGGCAGGTTCGCCGCCGTCGGAACGGCCTGGGACGCGGCACCGCGCGCCGGTATGCGCGCCCGATCTCGCCGGCACAAAAGAAAAGCCCCGGCCTTCCGGCCGGGGCTTCGAAGATCGTCGGTCTGGCAGCGCTTCAGGTAATCGCTATCGGGCCGCCATTCGAGCCCGTGCCGCCCTTGATCGGCGCCGGGGAGAAGACGTAGACGAACTGGTATTTGCGGTCGGCGATGAGGCCCTCGAAATTGAGGTTCTCGTGGATGAAGATGCCGTTCTTGGTGATCAACTCGCCATGCACCGGGAAGGCGAGGTTCTTGTCGGGATTGGGCACCGCTTCGACGCCCCAACTGTCGCCGCCGCACACGCAGGCGCCCTTGTCGATCGCCCAGCGCGCGACGTCCAGCCCGATGCCCGGCTCGCCGCTCATAAAGCGGTCGTTGTTCTTCATCCAGAGGGCGCCCCAGCCGGTGTTGAAGAAGAGCGCGTCGCCCTGCTTGATATCCGCCTCGGCGATGTTCTGCCTTTGCATCGCGGCGCGCACATCGCCCATCGTCACTTCGTTGCCGACATCCATCATCGTGCCGCCGCGCACGCCCTGAATGTCGAAGAGATGGCCGCGGGTGAAGATCGGCTTGATGTTCTCGATGCCGAGCTTCTTCAAGCCGTAGGCGCTGGCGATCTCCAATTCGGTCGCGCCGTTGTAGTAGCGCATTTCGGTCATGTCGCCGTCCTTGCCGAGCTGGATGCCGATATGGCCGAGGCCGTCGAACTGCGTGCCGGTTTGGCCGACCTCGGTCGACAGGAACTCGTCATGGTAGACGATTTTGTTGCTGCCAAACGGGCCGCCGGTGGGCGTGCCCGGTATGCGCAGGGCGAAGGCGCGGCCGCCGAAGGCCGGCATGCCCGCCTCGTAGACGCGGCCGATGCGGTAAATCTTGCCGTCCTTGATCGACTTGACCGCGTCGAGCACCTTCTCGGGCGTGATCCAGTTGGATGCGCCAGCCTGATCGTCGGCGCCCCAGCGCGACGGCCACCAGCGCGCACCGCCGGCTTGCGCCGGCTCGATCCGGCCTTGCGCCTCGGCGGGCGGTACGCCGCCGAATTTCGCCGCCGCCGCCGCCGCCGTCGCGGCGCCGGCCAAACTGGCAAGTTTCATGAAGCCGCGCCGCTCGGGCGAGCGTGGCGCTTCTGCCGAGCGCGGACTGTCGGTTTTCGCAAATTCCTTGGGATCGCGTACGGTCATCGGGCTCCTCCTTGGGTTCGGACGATCGAATTCCGGCTTTCGGTTGCTCCGAAATGTTTCCGGCTTTGGACTTGAAAATCTGCGGCCGTCCCGTGCTAGCGTCAAGCCAATCAGGCCGCTGTGGATAGTTTCGCCCATGAGCCTTTTCGATCGCGACCGCTCGGCCGAGCGGGTCCCGGTGTCGGTCCTCACCGGTTTTCTCGGCAGCGGAAAAACCACGTTGTTGAACCGCCTGCTCGCCGATCCGGCGATGGCGCGCAGCCTCGTGCTGATCAACGAGTTCGGCGAGATCGGGCTCGATCATCTGTTCGTCGAGGCGCGCGACAGCGATCTCGTGCTCATGCAGAGCGGCTGCCTGTGCTGCACGATCAAGGGCGATCTGGAAAAAACCCTGCGCGACGTGGCCGCCAAGCGCCAGGCCTCGGCGATCCCCGAATTCGACCGCGTGCTGATCGAAACCACCGGCCTCGCCGATCCGGCGCCGATCGCGGCGCTGTTCCTCAATCATCCCTTCGTCGCGCACGACTATCGGCTCGACGCGATCGTGGCCACGGTCGATGCCGTGCATGGCGCGCGCCAGCTCGACGAGCACGCGGAATCGGTCAAGCAAGCCGCCATCGCCGACCGCCTGCTGCTGACCAAGACCGATCTCGCGCCCGCCGCCGAGGCGGCGTCGTTGCGGCAGCGTCTCGCCCGGCTCAATCCGGGCGCGCCGATCCTGCCGGTCCGGCAAGGCGCGATCGAACCGCGGCGCCTGTTCGATGCCGGCCCGTTCGATCCCGCTGGCAAGACCGGGCAAGCACGCGCCTGGCTCAAGGCCGAGGCCTATCGCGAGCACGAGCACGAGCATGACCATGGCGAGCATGACGAGAAGCGGCACGATGCGGCGGTGACGAGCTTCGCCCTGACCTTTGCGGCGCCGCTCGATTGGAACCTGGTCTCGGGCTGGCTCGGCGAGCTGCGCGCGGAGTGGGGCGATCGCCTGCTCCGGGTGAAAGGCATACTCAACATTGCCGGCGAGGCGACGCCGCTGGTCATTCATGGCGTTCACCGGGTGTTTCATCCGCCGGTGCAACTGGCGCGCTGGCCGGACGAAGACCGGCGCTCGCGCATCGTTTTCATCGTGCGCGACCTGACGCGCGAAGAAGTCGAAACGAGCTGGGACGAATATCGCGCAGCCGTCGGCGCCGGCTGAGGCATGGCGTCGCTTTCGCTGCTGACACTGAATTGCGGGCTGCTGCGGATCGAGGCCTTTGGCCGCAAGCTGATCGAGCCCGCGCCCTTCATCGCGGCGCGGTTCGCGGCGCTGACGCCGGCGCTGGGCGCGATCGATGCCGACATCGTGGCGCTGCAGGAAATCTATCGCGGCGAACACAAGCAGGCGGTGCGCCGCTCGCTCGCCCACCTATGGCCCCATGCGGCCTATCCGCGCCGGGCGCCGCTGTTGAAGCTCGATAGCGGGCTTCTCGTGCTCTCCAAATATCCGATTGGCGACGTCGATTTCGCGCCCTACCGCCATGCGCCATGGATCGAGCACTTGTTCGTCGATCGCGGCTTGTTCGCGACGCGGCACGACAGTCCGATGCACGGCGCGATCCGCCTGATTTCGTTCCACACCACGGCCGGCGGGCTGTTTTACGATCCCGAGGACGCGAAAACCGACGCGATCCGCGACCGTCAGATCGACGCTATCCTGGCCGAAGCCGCGCGCGAGCCCGAGACGCCGACTTTTCTGATCGGCGATCTCAACGCCGGCCCGCCGGTCTCGATGGGCAATTACCGCCGGGTGCTCGACGGCGGCTTCGTCGATCTGCTGGCGGCCCATCTCGGCGAAGCGGCCGCGGACCGCGTCGCGACCTGGGATTCGCAGCAGCCGCTCAATCGCCGCGGCCCGCACGCGCATCAGCGCCCGCAGCGCATCGATCACGTCTTCCTCCATCGGCGCCATTTGGCGCGCTGGCGCGTGACCGAGGCCCGCCTTGTCCTCACCGAGCCGGTCGTCGCCCTCGACGATGGGACCAGCGTAACGGTGGCCGACCACTACGGATTGCTGGTCCGGCTTGAAATACCGCCGGCTTGATTGCCGATGCCGGGCGGCGGGAAACTCGTCATGCGCCTCCGGGTTCGGCTGCTTGTTCCAGCGCTCGCACTTTTCCTTGCCGCCGCGCCCCGTGGGCAATCGCCCGAAGTGCCGAGCGACGGCCTCGCCTTCGCCGACGACAAGCACCGCAAATGGTATGCGCGCTTCTGGACCGGGCGGTGCGACGACTTGGGGTTCCTGGTGTGCTTCCCGGGCAGCCCGAACTGGAACGAGACGACGCGCCGCCTCGTCGCGGCGGCGGCCAGCGAGCGGCGCGCGGGCCTGCGGCAGCGCCTGCTGGCGCTCGGACGCTTGATCGGTCACGAATGGGCCAAGGAAAACGACGTGCGCCGGATCGGCACCGCGGATCTGCGCGCCTGGAATGCCGAGCTCGACAAGGGCGGCGGCGACGACGCCGCGCTCGGCCGCATCGAAGCGGAGGCGCGCCAGAAACTGTCGCGGCGTTGACGGATCAGCGCGATCGCGCGGTGCCGGGCGACAGCAGCCGATAGGCGGCAAGGGCCAGACCCGCGATCGTCACGATCAGGCCGATCTTGTAGAAAACCAGGCACAGCGCCGCGAGCAGTGCCGCGATGGCGAGTTGATTGAGCTTGGGCCAGCGCGCCGGCCAGAGCGACATGGTCGAAAGCCGCTCCAGGCATTGCTCGCGGCCGAGCGGCGCCAGCCAGGGTGGCATCGGATTGCCGCCATCGGCCAAATATTCGCTCATCCGCCGGCGGCTGCGCTCGGCGCCGAGCCGTAGCGTGACCGACAGAATGACGACCACGACGAGGGCCAGGAATGAGCCGAATCCGTATGCCATGGCGCTATTGAGGTTGGCGAGGCCGGCGCGCTGGGTGATCGCGCCCAAAACCGCTTCCAGGCGGGCCAAAACGCCATCGCCGCCGCCGAGATGCGGAAAGGCGAAAGCGAAGACGTTCGGATCGGGCACGCGCAGATAGACGTTCTGCAAATGAATGAGAAAGAGCAGGAGAAAGCTGAGCAGCGTGACGAACAGCCCGTTCTGCAGCAGGGGTTCGAACAATTGCAGGCCGGCGCGGCGGTCATAGTCGGCGGCGCCGCCGCGCAAATCCGGGATCAGATGGAGGTCGTCGCCGCGATGGGCCAGGGAATAAACGAAGGATGCGATGGCGAGCAAATAAACATAAACGGAGAACACGAAGCCCGCGGTCAGGCCGGCATAGACGAAGTAGGCGAGCAGCGCGAATATTCCGTTCGCCGTGCGGCTGATCCGGCCGGCCTCGGGCGTTCCGAGCAGCGCCGCCACCGACCAATCGCGCTCTTGATAGGCATCGGTCAGAGCAATGTCGGGCGGGAAGGCGCCGGCCACATAGTGCCGACCGACCACGTGGTAGAATTCCAGGAGCGCGTAGCCGATCGTGACAACGAAGATCGCGGCCGAAACGCCCACGAGGACGCGGGCATGGGATCGCCAACGATCCTTGATCGTGTCGCGGCTCGCGGGTTGCATATAGTCGTCGACGACCATGCGCCGCCTGGCCAATTGCTCGAACAGCCGCGGCAGGTCGCGGTAGGTGTGCAGGCCGAAGCCGACCATGGCCGGAACGATCAGCAGGCAGCCCAGCGACCAACTCAATGCCGAAAGAAAACCGACCTCCTTCGTCACGCTGCCGCCGGCGATGGTGAGCGTATATTCGAAATTGCCGATGCCGATCACAAGGCTTGCGGCGTTGAAGATCATGCCGAGCAGGATCAGGACCAGCGCCGTCATCGGCGGCGGCAGGCGCGACAATGCCAGCATCAGGCGCTGGACGCGCGAGGCCGGGCCGGATGCCTCCGGCGCCGGTGGTGCTTCGGCGCGGGGCTCCGGCGACTGGCGCCTTCCGGCCGAGCGCGACTTGATGCGCTCGATCACTGCCGGCAGGCGCTCGGCGAGCGGACCGGGAAAGGCGTCGAGCCAATGCTGGCCGGCGAGGTAGTATTCCATCTCCTCGCCGAGCGCGACGTCCGATAGGCGGACCGGCACGATGATGAGTTTGGCATTGAGCGCGCGCTCGACTTCGCGCTGCACATGATGCGAGCGGTTCGCTTCGTCGGTCAGGATGAGGACGAAAACGCGCGCGGCCTTGATGGCGCGGACGATCGAGGGGCCGTAGGCTCCGGGCTCGGTATCGCGCGGCGCGATCCAGCAGGCGAGGTCCGCTTGCTCCAGCGCCGCGCAAACCGCTTCGGCCTCGTCCTTGTCGCGGCTTGAATAGCTGATGAATACGTCGTGCGCCATTGGTCCTGGCCGGAAACGGCTGACAGAGCCTTGCGGCGGAAGCTATCGGCTGCGCGGCGGCATCGCAACCGCGCCGCGCCGACACGGCGGCTTGACTTGGGGCGCCGCGCCGCCATTCTGCCGCGACGCGCACTCACGGAGCCCGTCATGCCTGAATACACCGCCCCGCTGCAGGACATTCGCTTTACGCTGAGGGACGTAATCGGGTTCAAGGAGATTGCCGCGCTCCCCGGCTATGAGGACGCCTCCGAGGACGTCGTCGACGCCGTCCTCGAGGAGGCCGCCAAGCTCGCCGGCGAGGTCATCGGACCGCTCAACCGGATCGGCGACACACAGGGCGCGCGCCTCGAAAACGGCATCGTGCGCACGCCGGACGGCTTCAAGGATGCCTATCGCGAATTTGTCGAGGGTGGCTGGGGCGGCGTCGCCTTCCCGAGCGAGTATGGCGGGCAAGGCCTGCCGACGGTGCTCGCCATCGCCGTCGCGGAAATGTGGGACGCGGCGAATACCGCATTTGCGTTATGCCCGATGCTCACCTTCGGCGCGGTCGAGGCGATTTCGCAGCACGGCACGGCGGAGCAGAAGCGCCTCTACCTCCCCAAGCTCGTCACCGGCGAATGGTCAGGGACGATGAATCTGACCGAGCCCCAGGCCGGCTCGGATGTCGGCGCGCTGCGCACCAAGGCCGTGCGCGAAGGCAACGAGTTCCGCATTTTCGGCCAGAAAATCTTCATCACCTATGGCGACCAGGACTATACCGAGAATGTCGCCCATCTGGTTCTGGCGCGTATCGAAGGCGCCCCGCAAGGCGTCAAGGGCATCTCGCTATTCCTGGTGCCGAAGGTCTTGGTTAATACGGACGGCTCGCTCGGCCTGCGCAACGATCTGCGCCCGGTCTCGCTCGAACACAAGCTCGGCATCCATGCCAGCCCGACTTGCGTCATGGCCTTTGGCGAGAACGACGGCGCCGTGGGCACCCTGATCGGCGCCGAGAACAACGGCATGGCCTGCATGTTCACCATGATGAACAGTGCCCGCCTCAATGTCGGCCTGCTCGGCCTGGGCACGGCGGAGCGCGCTTGGCAGCAGGCGCGTGCCTTCGCCCGCGAGCGCGTGCAAGGCCGCGACATGGTCACGGGCGACAACAACGTCCGCATCGTCCGCCACCCCGATGTGCGCCGCATGCTGCTGCAGATGAAGTCTTCGACCGAGGCGATGCGCGCGCTCGCCTATTTTCTGGCGGCGCAAATCGACCGCGCCCATCGCGAGCCCGACAAGGCGGCGCGCGAGCGCGCCCAGGCGACGCTCGATCTGCTGATTCCGGTGATGAAGGCGTGGTGCACCGACACCGGCTGCGACGTGGCATCGATCGGCGTGCAAGTGCACGGCGGCATGGGTTTTATCGAGGAAACCGGCGCCGCCCAGCACATGCGCGACGCGCGAATTCACCCGATTTACGAAGGCACCAACGGCATCCAGGCCAACGATTTGATGGGCCGGAAAATCCTGCGCGACGGCGGCGCCGCGGCGCGCGTGTTCCTGGCCGAAATGCAGTCGCTGCCGCCGGTGCTGGCGTCCGCGGGCGATGCCGATCTCGCCGTCATCGGCGCCAAGCTCGGCGACGGCATCGCCAGTCTCTCGGCCGCGACCGATTGGATGGTGGCGGCGGGAAAAAACCGGATCGCCGCCGCCGCCGCGTCGGCGGTGCCGTTTCTCAATTTATTCGGCAACGTCGCCGCCGGCTGGCTGATGGCCAAGGCGGCGCTGGCGGCGCGGCGCAATTTGGTAAATGGCGACGGCGCCGCCGCGCGCTTCTGCCAAGCCAAGATCAAGACCGCGCGATTTTTCGCCGATCATGTGCTCGCGCGCTCGCGCGGGCTGCTCGCGGTTGTAACCGATGGTAGCGATTGCGTCGTTTCTTTCGCCGAAGATGACTTTTAGTTGTAGAGCGCGGAGAAAAATCGCGGCCACACGCGAATTTTTTCTCGCGCCGCGAAATAATTCTTGCATTTTTTACGATTTGCTAGAGAGAATGCGCCGCGATCTAAACTGGAGAAAAAAAGACAGCGCTAAGTCGCTCGGCCCGAAAGGCCGACCTCGTGAACTGCTTCTGATTGGGTGGATACATAGGAAATGCGCAAAACTGCCCGGTTGGGGGGGTTCTCGAAAGAGAGGCTTCTGCCCACTCGCGAGACGAACACCAACGTAACCTATCTCGCTACCGCCGCTCCCGCGGCGCCCAAGGCCCAAGACTTCTACATCAAGAAAGACGGTATCGAATATGCTGGCACCCATCTGCTCGTCGAGCTGTGGGGCGCCACCAACCTTGCCGATGTGAGCCGGACCGAGCAGGCTTTGCTCGACGGTGCCCGCAACGCCGGGGCCACGATTCTGCACAGCTACATGCACCCGTTCGGCCCGGATATGGGCGTTTCGGGCGTCGTGGTGCTGGCGGAGTCGCATATCTCGATCCACACTTGGCCCGAGCGGGGCTATGCCGCCATCGATATCTTCATGTGCGGCAAGTGCGACCCGTATAAGGCCATTCCGGCGCTCAAGGCGGCGTTCAGCCCGTCGGGCATTCAGGTGTCGGAGGCCAAGCGCGGCCTTGTCATTTAGCGCAGGAGAGCCCGCGGTGGAGTGGTTTCAAGAAACGCTTCACCCGGGAATCCGCCAAATTCTTCGGGTGACTGAGGTCCTGCATCGGGAAAAAACCGATTTGCAGGACCTCGTCATTTTCCGCAATCCCACCTTCGGCCGGGTCATGGCGCTGGACGGCATCGTCCAGACCACGGAGGGCGACGAATTCATCTATCACGAGATGCTCGCCCATGTGCCGATCCTGGCGCAAAAGGCGGTCAAGGGCCGCGTTAACAAAGTCCTCATCATCGGCGGTGGCGACGGCGGCTGCATCCGCGAGGTGCTGCGGCACAAGGGTCTCGTCTGCCACATGGTCGAGATCGATCCGAGCGTCATCGAGCTGTCGCGCAAGCACCTGCCCAACCACAGTTCCGGCGCCTTCGACGACAAACGCGCCAACATCATCATCGCCGATGGCGCCCGCTACGTGGCCGAAACCAAGGAGCGCTACGACGTTGTCATCATCGATTCGACCGACCCTGTTGGCCCCGGCGCCGTGCTGTTCACCGAGGAATTCTACGCCAATTGCAAGCGCTGCATGACGCCCGGCGGCGTGCTGGTGACGCAAAACGGCGTGCCCTTCCTCCAAAGCGAGGAGCTGCAAAGTTCCTATCGCCATTTTTCCAAGCATTACCGCGACTACGGGTTCTTCATCGCGCCGGTGCCGACCTACAATGGCGGCTTCATGGCGCTGGGCTGGGCGACCGACAATCCGGCGCTGCGCCGCGTCCCGCCGGCGGCGATCGCGCGGCTCTACAAGCGCGCCGGGCTTGAGCGCGCCACGCAATATTTCAATCCCGATATGTTCGTCGCCGGCTTCTGCCTGCCGAACTTCATCCGCAAGCTGCTGGAACAAGCCGTGCCCGGCGGCGCCGGCACCAGGCCGGTCAAGGCTGGCACCGGCAAATCGGCTCGCCCCGGCAAAGGCAAGAAGCGAAAAACCAAGGCCCGGCGCTAGGCGCCCGCGCGGCGCTTGTGGCGCCCGAGCCGCGGCTTTGCTAGCGTCCGGCCGGTTGGCAAATTCCCGGTTGGCAAATTCAAGGACAAATCGGCCGTGACCCAGGCTACGACCGGCGCAATGCGCTTTTCGCTGTTCTCCGTCATCGATCACTATCCAGCACAGCTGCCGCGCACGCTGGCGCAGTTCTATGCCGAAATCCTGCGCCAGTGCGAGCTGGCCGAGGCGTTGGGCTACGAAGCGTTCTGGTGCGCCGAGCATCATTTCCACGAATACGGCGCCGTCGCCGATCCCGCGACCTTCCTGATGGCGGTGGCTGGGCGCACGCGCCGGCTCAAGATCGGGCCCGCCGTGTCGCTGCTCACCTTCCACGATCCGCGTAGCATCGCCGAAACCTATGCGCAGCTCGATCTCCTGTCCGGCGGCCGCCTGCTGTTCGGCGTCGGCTCCGGCTATCTCAAGCACGAATTCGAGGGCTACGACCTCAATCCGGCGGAAAAGCGCGATCGCTTCAACGAGCGCCTGATGCTCGTCAAACGCCTGCTCGCCGGCGAGCGGGTCACGCATGAGGGCAATTGGGCGCGGCTCAAGGACGTGGCGATCAACGTCCACGCCCACGACAAGCGCGTTCCGCCGCTCTATGTCGCCGTGCTGGCGCGCGAGGGCTGCTATTGGGTCGGCAAGCAGGGCAACATGCTGATGACCGTGCCCTATGCCTCGGCGGAAAACTGGAACGATGTCGGCGCCATGTTCGCCGATTACCGCCGCGGCCGCGCCGAAGCCGGGCTGCCGGCGACGGACGACGACCATGTCTTCGCCTTCCACACCCACGTGGCCGGCAGCGAGGCCGAAGCGCGCGCCAACGCCAAATCGGCCTACGACCTCTATGTCGAGACCCGGCTCTACGCCAAGCGCCATGTTTACGAAGACGTTTTGGCCAAGGGCCTGGCCCTGTTCGGCTCGGTCGACTTCGTCGCCGACAAGATGTTCGATCTCTATCGCTGGGGCATCCGCCACGTCGCCCTGCTGCAGAATTTCGGCGGCCTCGATCCCGCCATCGTCGAGCGCTCGATGACGCGGCTGGCCCGCGAGGTGATGCCGGCGCTCAACGCCCGGATCGCGGCGCTGCCGAAAGCGGCCGAATAGGTGCCGCGGCGGGCCTTGAAAAAACCCGCCCCATTCCCAGATGAAGCCTGCTCGGGGCGCCCAAATGGGGCCTCGGGATCAACCAAGCGGAGTGCCGGCCATCGTGGCGGCATTCGACGCAGCATCGCTCATCTGGAGGATGACACCATGACCTTCGATCTTTCCCCACTGTTCCGCTCCACCGTCGGTTTCGACCGCATGAGCCGCCTCTTCGAGGACGCGCTCAGCGACACCGCCCAGCCGGCCTATCCGCCCTACAACATCGAAAAGCTTGGCGAGAACGAATACCGCATCGTCATGGCGGTGGCGGGATTCACGGCCGATGCCGTCAATGTCATAGCCAAGGAAAACACCCTCATCGTCGAAGGCAAGCAGCCCGAGAAGGGCAACGGCACGCAATACCTGCACCGCGGCATCGCCGCGCGCGCCTTCGAGCGCAGCTTCGAGCTTGCGGACCACATCCAGGTGGCCGGCGGCCGGCTCGAGAACGGCTTGCTCGTGATCGACCTCAAGCGCGAAATCCCCGAAGCGCTGAAGCCGCGCACCATCCCGATCCAATCGGCGGGTGCCAGAGTCAAGGTCGAGAACAAGGCCGCGGCCTAATCGCCAATCAACACCAAGTAACGTCATCCCGAGCGTCCACCGCCGAAGGCGGTGGACGTCGTCGGATCGCTGTGCGATCCGCCGCTTCGCGTGCTCGCGCGCGCGTCCGACGCTTTTGGCGTCGGCTCGGTCGGGATGACGATTTTTCTTGGGGCTTGTTGGCATTCGCGATCGCGTCTTCGATCTAGTCGCGCCCGGCCGTCTGGCTTAATACTCGCGTCACGCAATTTCGCGGGAAGGATCGGCGCATGTTCAATCTGGTTGGCCGCACGGCGATCGTCACCGGCGCCGCGCGCGGCCTCGGCCGTGCCTATGCCATCAAGCTGATGGAAGCCGGCATGAACGTCGTCGCCGCCGACACGGCGGACACGGCGGAAACCGTCGGCGCGTTCTACGGCGCGGGGCGCGGGCTCGGCGTCGGCGTCGACGTGGCGGATTTCGCCAGCGTCCAGGCGATGGCCGAAAAAGCCTTGAAGGAATTCGGACGCATCGACGTGCTGATCAACAATGCCGCGCTCTATGGCGGGCTCAAGGGCGGCCGCGTCGAGCAGATCGACGAGGCGGAGTGGGACCGCTGCATGGCGGTGAACGTCAAGGGCGTGTGGAACTGTTCCCGCGCCGTGATCCCCGCGATGCGCAAGCAAGGCGGCGGCAGCATCGTGAATATCGCATCGCTCGCCGCGCTTTATGGCTTGCCTTACGCGCTGCATTATTCCACCGCCAAGGCCGCCGTCATCGGTATGACGCGCGCCATGGCCCGCGAGCTTGGCCGCGATTGGATCCGCGTCAACGCCATCGCGCCCTCCGCCGTCCTCACCGAGGGAACCAAGGAATTTTTCGGCGAAAAACACGCCAAGGGCATGGAGACGATCCGCAACAATCAATCCCTGAAGCGGAACCTCGAGACCGACGACCTGGTCGGCACCATCCTGTATTTGGCCGGCGACGGCAGTAAATTCGTAACCGGTCAGACGCTAATGGTCGATGGCGGAACCCATTTCCTGTAGCGCATACGGTTTGGAGCGATCGACATGAGGCAAACATTCGGACTTTCGGCCGCGCGCGTTCTCGGCGCGCTGGCCCTTTTCGCCGCCTGCGCACAGGGCGCCGGCGCGATCACGCTCGAGAACTATCAAAAATATCGCATGGACTCGCGCACGGTGAACGCCACGTCGAAATCGCTGGTCGAAGTCCGGCTCGAGGGCGTGCTGCACGGCCTCATCATGGCCAACACGCGGATCAAAGCCGCCGGCGGCAAGCCGCTGTTCTGCGCCCCGGCCGATCTGCGCATGCGCGGCCGGGACGTGATCGACATGCTCGATGCCGAGCTCAAATCGCCCTCGGGCCGCGACGCCAAGCCTTATCCGGGCGATACGGCGATCGAGGACGTTTTGCTGATCGCGGCCCAGCGCCGCTGGGCTTGCGCGGGCCAATAGCGCGTTCGATGCCCGGCGCGATCGAGATTTTCGATCGGAAGGCGGTGCGCGCCCATCGCGACCGCGCGGCGCGGCACCGGACCGCGGATGGCGGCGCGCGCGACACCGACGCCGAATTTCTGCATCGCGAAGTCGGCGAGCGCCTGATCGAGCGCCTGGCCGAAATGCGCGGCGGCTTCGCCACCGTTCTCGATCTCGGCTGCCGCGACGGCCATCTCGCCCGGGCGCTGGCGCGCCGGCCCGGCACCGAGCGCGTCATCCAGTCCGATCTGTCGCCCGCTTTCGCCGCCACCGCGCGCGCCGCCAACCGCTTCTTTCCCACCGTCGCCGCCGACGACGAGGCGCTGCCCTTCGCGACGGGCAGCTTCGATCTCATCGTCTCGAACTTGGCCTTGCATTGGGTCAACGATCTGCCCGGCGCGCTGATTCAAATCCGCCGCGCCTTGAGGCCCGATGGCTTGTTCCTCGCGGCCCTGTTCGGCGGCGGCACGCTCGGCGAACTGCGCCAAGCCCTGATCGAGGCGGAAACGATCGATGCCGGCGGCGCCAGCCCGCGCGTGGCACCCCATGCCGATATCCGCGATGCAGGCGGCCTGCTGCAGCGTGCCGGCTTCGGCCTGCCGGTGGTCGATCGCGACCGCATCACCGTGTCCTACGAGCATGCTTTCGGGCTGATGGCCGATCTGCGCCGCATGGGCGAAACCAATGCCCTGGTCGAACGCCGCCGGTCCTTTTCCCGGCGCGGCACCATGCTGACGACGGCGGAGACCTATCTCAAGCGCTTCGCCGACCGGGCCGGGCGCCTGATCGCGAATTTCGAGATCGTCTATCTCACCGCCTGGGCGCCGTCGCCGGCGCAGCCCAAGCCGGCCAAGCCGGGCAGCGCCACCGCCAGCCTTGCCGAAGCGCTCGGCACCAAGGAAATCCCGGCGGGCGACGCCGCCGATCCGCGCCCGCGCGGCCGCGCCGCGATGGCTGACCGGCGCTCCTATTGCGGCAGCGGCGCGCGCAACGCGTCGGCCGGATAACGCAACGCGGCGATCCGCTGAACGACCGCAGGTCGCGGCGCGCTCACCGTGCCCTGCTCGAAGGCGACGACGCCGCATTGTCCGGCGACGAGCGCCAGCAGCTCGCCCTCGCGCAGCAGGAAATCGGGATTGCTCGGCTTGCCGAAGGCCTCGTTGCCGGCGCCGAAGGTTTCGTAAATCAGCCAGCCGCCCGGGTTGAGCGCTTCGAGCAGCCGGGGAAACAACGGACGATGCAGATAGTTCGTGGCGACGATGGCGCCGAAGCTGCGTCCACCGAGCGGCCATGGGCCGCCTTCAAGGTCGGCGGCCACGATCTCGACCGCCGCATCCGCCGCGAAGGCCGCCAATCCGCGCGTGTCGATATCGACCGCCGTCACCCGCCAGCCGCGTTCGCGGGCTAGGCGCGTATGCCGCCCGGCGCCGGCCGCGAGGTCGAGCAAGGCGCCGCCCATGGGCGCCGCCGGCAGCCAGCGCGCGACCCAGCCGGAAGGATCATCCATTTGATGTATATTGCGGTTCGTCATTGGCACTCGGGCTCCGCATTTGCCGCTTTGACATCGAGGCGCTCGCCCTTATCTAATATGGCAGTACAACGCATCGCCCGAAACGGTCCCGCCGCCGCATGATTTGCTACGCGCTCCACTGCCACAAGTCGCACGCTTTCGAGGCGTGGTTCCGCAATAGCGATACCTATGAGCGGCAGGCCAAGCGCGGCGAAATCCGCTGCCCGGACTGCGGCTCGCCTAAAATCAAGAAAGCGATGATGGCGCCCGCGATCGGCAAGCGCGGCGCCGCGGAGGTTTTGCCGGCGCCCGAAACGCCGCCGGTTCCAAGCACCGTCCGCGCCGCCCGCGCCCGAGCCGCCGGCGATGCACGTCTCGGCCAAGCTGCACGAAGTCGTGCGCGAGATGCGGCGCTATATCGAAAAACACGCCGACTATGTCGGCCCGAAATTCGCCGACGAAGCGCGCAAAATTCACTACGGCGAAACCGCCGAGCGCAGCATCTATGGCGAAGCCAGCGACCAGGACGCGGACGAGCTGCGCGAGGAAGGCATCGAGTTCGGCCGCATCCCATGGCCGAAACAGCGGCACGACGCCTGAAGCCGCCGCATCCGGGGCCGCGAATTTCTCCAACGATTCCCGAAGATGCTCATTTTTGTGTGTTGGGGAAAACCGGGTTTTTGAGCATCTTCGGCTGGATCAATGGCTTGGCGGCACGAAAGCGGTGATTATGGGCAAATCGCGAAAAATGCCCTCCCGCTAAGTGCTTGATCTTCCCGAAGATGCTCAAATCGCCCAGTTGAGCATCTTCGGCGCGATTTGAGCACCTTGAGCACCTTCGGCGCGCGGCGAAGCAGCACCCAGCACCGCCCCCGTCCAGGGTGAGGGCCGGGTGGGGGCTGTCCAGCCATCACGCAAGCCGGCGCCGTGCGCCACCGGCCGCGCCTTCGACCGGTGCGCGGGTCCAGGGCGGATGCAATATCACACCACCCCGTCATCCCGGCCCCCGAGCCGGGACCCAGGCGCTGGTGCCGAACGAGCGTGTTTAGGAAAGGCGTGCCTCCGCGGCTCGGATCGAGCAAGCGGGCGAACTGATCGGCGTCTCGCTCAACGGGCTCGACCTGCCTATCGCCGCCCCCGGCGCCGGCGCTCGCCTGTACCGGCAGATTAGCGCGCGATAATTGGCTACGACGGGTGTGAGCAGAATGAATTACTCGGGCCGAATTTGCCAAACATTTCAACCAACGATAACAGTCAATAAGGACAAATTGACGCAATTTGACCTACGACCATAGCTCCACCTGCCTGCCCTGCGGCGGCCAGTTTCAGGTGATTACTGTCTCTTTACATGCTGCCGGCGAACTTGCGCCTAAATCAACTTTCCGTCCGCTATCTGAGGTTTCTCTAACACTTTCATTTGATCCCAATCTAGTTTGTATCGCTTCAAAAGATCTTGCCGCCGAGCGCCTGATACTAAGCTGTCAAAGCGCCGCTGTCTTTTTTTTCTATCCATCCCGCAAACACGTTTGGGAAGTGAAATATCGCCTGAGCTACACCAAATAGCAGCGAAACTACTGAACCCAGCAGGGACAACAAAATATAAAGCGTGGAATCAGGGGCAACTATCAATACTCCAATCGACGCCAAGAAGCCGATAGTTGCGATTCCGATTATAATATAACGCTGATACCGGACAAGGCGGCGTTCGTACTCCTTGGAGATGGTCATCCATCCAAAAAGTGAATTCCTTTCGTAATCTCTGGTAGATTGCAATGCGCCAAGTGCCGCCTGCTGACGTTTCTCAGCAACGTCAAGCGCGTTAGTCAGTTTCTGTCGACGTGTTTTTTCTGCATCTCGCACCGCCTTAATTTCCCCGGCCGCTTCGTTTTGTGCCTCATTAAACGCAGCCTTCTTCATTTCCTCCAAGATGTGGAGAGCATTGTCAGGTTGTATCACCCGCTCTACTCCCAGGGTGAGGTCAAGTAGCAGTTGCGAGCTGCGCGGTATCGTCAAGAGCGCGTCAAGCTGCTCTCGCGATGCAGGGCTTACCGCGCGCAAAACGTCTCGAGCCCTCGCGATCAGTTCTGGTCGCATTCTCGTTACCTGTTCGCACGCTGCCAGTAAGCTCCGCCGCGACAATTCCTTTCTTTCCTGAGTGCCAAGGGTCAGCCACAAAATAGCCGCGACGCGGCGTTGATGAATTAGCGGCCCAATCTGCTCGCCAACAACTAACCCTTTCTCTCGACAGAAACGGAGTGAAAAGTTGCAGAAAGCCCAATTTTGGCTGAGCAGTATGCACTTCGACTTAAGAGGATCAATAACGCGGCGACCATCACGCCGCCTTATTACGAGTGCTACAGAGAGGCCATCGCGCATACGAGGTGCGGCGCTTGCCGATTGATGCCAAAACACACGTGACGCAAAGTCGTCAAACAACTCCTTGGAGAAAAACTTGTGCTGATTTGGAAACTGATCAATATTCTGATCAACGAGATTTAGCCCGAGCATTGTTTTGATAAAGTGCTCGGGATCGCGGGCGACCTCCCTGGCGAAATCTTCTTGTACCTCGCCCCTATTTAAAGCGCCTGCAGTTCGTCCGAATCGTCCGATTGATTTTTGACTTAGCACTGCTCGCAAATTGTCACTAATTTCGTCGCAACCATGCTTAAATATGGCAAGTTTACATTCAAGCTTTTTAAGTCCCGCCAAAATTGCCTGTGCATTCTGCTCCGCCACTTTCCCGGAAAGTCCCATTGCATCCATTACGAATGGAGCGTCAAGAAACACCGTGAGATCTAATTCTTTGCGCCCCATCTGTGGCGGTTGTCGAAAGTCAAAAATAACCTCGGTTAAAAGCGCTAATGCAGATAAATCGACTATATTGTCGAATAGATTCTTGTCTATTTCTGCAATTTCCTGAATAAAGCGCGCGCACAAATACGTTTCTTCGGTCTTGGTAATCGCAGCCCCGGCAATTTTTGGTTCTGATTTCTCTTTATCTGGATCCGCAAGTCGCTTGTCAGCTGCGTCACTAATTGACTTTCGCTCATAACCTTCGGTGGCTACAATCCAATTAAGTAGTACTTCCTCAAGTTCCTGTTGAGACCATATTCGGGACGTTAGTGGTGTAATATTGTCGGCGAATGCCTTAAATCTAGCGCCTATTTCAGAAATAGTAGTTTCCGCAGCTTTGACATTCGTTTTTTCAGTTTCTCGATTGGCGGCCCGACATAAATATCCTGTGTTCGGTTGTTTTTCGTTTGTCGGCCTAATCCAACCGGCCTTCTCCATTCTAGGAATGAGCTCTTGAACTACGTCGTCAGAGAATGGCCAATCATAAAGTTCCTTGACGCGCTTCGCGAACTTGCTTGTATCGAGAATTTGCCCTGAAAATTCATCGATGACCGGCTCGAAAAATGGTAACAAGCCGTCATATATATCTGAAGCGCCGTGTACTCCCTGACCTCACGACTGCGTAAGTAAGCAGTTCGCGTTTTGCGTATCGATGCTCAGTTGCCATCGAGGTATCTTTTGACTCATATTCTCTGCGCCAGCGCTAAACTGGGATTGTCCGGGTGCCTGTTGAATTGCAGAGGCGGGGCCGAAGAATGAAGGCTACGCTGCTTGGCATTGGCGGGCAACAGCTTGATTGCCGAGCACTGCTTGAGGATGGTGCAACAAGGCCGCTCTCAGGACCGAAGAAGCCTGTCAGCCTCGAAGCGGCGGAATATCTTCTTTGCTTCGAGTTTGGCGTGGCTGATCCAGCGCAACGGAATATTGGGGTCAGAGTGAATGTTCTGCTTGCAATCGTGGCTCGGCGGCGCTGTCCGTCCGATGAAGTATTCGCGTTGATTTGCAATCGCGCTCACACTCCCGCCCTCCGCGCAATCAGCGTCGCCGCCGCCAAATCCTCCAGCGCCGCGCCCACCGACTTGAAGAACGTGATCTCGCTGGCCTCGCGCCTTCCTTGCGCGGTGCCGCGGGTCAGCTCGAACAAATCGCCCACGATGCCCTCGGGCTTGAGCGCGCCGCTGGCCAGCGGCTGGACGATGTCGCCCGCTTCCTTCGTGGCGCCGGCGCGGGTGTCGACGTAAACGCGGGCGCGGCGCAATGGCGTCGTCGTCGGCTTCGCGCATTTGGGGCGTGTAGGCGCCGACCAGGTCGAGGTGCTGGCCGGGCTTGAGCCAGGCGCCGCGCACCAGCGGCGTCGCCGACATGGTGGCGCAGGATATGATATCCGCCCCGGCGATGGCGGCGGCGAGGCCCGCCTCGCCGCTTCCGGCGGCCTCGATCCTGACGCCCGGAATGGTTGTGGCGGCGGCGGCGCGGCGCGCCTGGTCCTCGCGCCGGCCCCACACCGAACGCGCTCGATCGGCCGCGTGCTGCAATGGGCCGCGATCAGCTCGGGGGCGAGGGCGCCGGTGCCGACCACGACCAGGCTGGCCGCGTCGGCGCGCGCGAGATAGGTCGCGGCCAGGGCCGAGGCGGCGGCGGTGCGGCGCGCGGTCAAGGCCGGGCCGTCGATGAGCGCGCGCGGCGCGCCGGTCTTGGCGTCGAGCAGCAAATATTGCCCCGTCACCGAGGCCAGGCCCTTGGCGCCGTTGCCGGGAAATACCGAAACGATCTTGACGCCCAGGCTTTCGCCCGGGCGCCAGGCCGGCATCAGCAGCAGCGTCGCTTGCGGCTCGCCGGGCACCGCGACCGGATGATGATGCCGCGCCGGCATTTCGCAGCCGGCGCGGAACATCTCGCGCAGCGCCGCGACGAGCGCGGGATAGTCGAGCAAACGGTGGGTTTCCTCGGCGCCGACGAGGCGCGAGCGGCGCTCATTGCCGCCCGGCCGGCGCGGGCAGGCGCGCGCGCACGGTGTCGAGCTGTTGCCGGGTTTCGGACAGGGCGCGGCCGCGCTGGCGCGCGATCCGCCGCATCTTGCCGCCGCCGAACCAGGCGACAGCACCGCCGATCAAGAAGCCGATGAAGGCCGCCGCCAGGACCAGGATGAACAGCGCGATGCGGATTTCGCCGACCGGCAGCGGCCAGAGATCGAGCGTCACGGTTTGATGATTGTGAATGGCAAAGGCGGTGAGCAGCAGTGCTGCAACCGCGACGATGGCCCAGGTAAAGTATTTCACGCCTTCGAGCCTCCGCCCTGGGGCGGCAGGATCATTGCGGCGGCTTTTCGTTGAGCCGGTCGCGCAATTCCTTGCCGGTCTTGAAATAGGGCACGCGCTTGGCGCCGACCGAGACCGAGGCGCCGGTGCGCGGGTTGCGCCCGGTGCGCGAATTGCGGCTTTTCACCGAAAAGGCGCCGAAGCCGCGCAGCTCGACGCGATTGCCGTCGGACAGGGCGTTGGCAATTTCGTCGAACACGGTCTGAACGATGCGTTCAAGATCGCGATGCAGCAGATGCGGGTTTTTTTCGGACAGGCGCTGGATCAGTTCGGATTTCGTCATTTTGCCCAGAAATCTCGGTGCACGGCGTACCTATTGTCGAAGCGCAGGGTGCCAAAGCGATACAAGACCGTCAAGAGCGAGCCAGTCGCCGATATCGTCGTCGAGGCCGACGAGGCCGCGCAGCAGGCTCGTCACCGAGGCGCGCCGCCGGGGGTCGATGGCGCGGACCGGCAGGCCGCGCGCGACGCGGCGCTCGGTTTCGAGCCAGGCAATCGCCTCCTGCTCGCCGCCAACGGCATCGACCAGGCGCAGCGCGCGGGCTTGGCGGCCCGAAACGACGCGGCCGTCGGCGATGGCGAGGGCCGCCGCCTCGTCGAGCCCGCGGCGCTCGCGCACCAGGCCGAGGAAGAGGTCCATCGCGTCCTTGACCAGCGCATCCATCGCGGCCCGGGCTTCGGGCGAGGTCTTCTCGAACAGGTTCGGCGTCGCCTTGAGCGGGCCGCTGCGGATGGTCTCGACCTTGATGCCGAGCCGCTCCAGCAGCGCGGAAAGATCGGTCGCCTGAAAAATCACCCCGACCGAGGCGGTGATCGTGCCTTCATGGGCGACGACGTGGTCGGCGCCGATCGCGACCATGTAGCCGGCCGAGGTCGCGAGCGTGCCCATCGAGGCGACGACGGGCTTCTTCGCCGCGATCTGGCGCAGCCGCTTGTAGAGCGTCTCGCCCCCGACCAGGGTTCCGCCTGGGCTGTTGATGACGACGAGCACGGCCTTGGCGCGGTCGTCGTCCATCGCCCGGGCCAGGGCGCGGTCGCGCTCGCGGTCCTCGACGATGAGGCCCGATACCGTGATGCGCGCCACATAGTCCCGGTCGCGGCCGACCAAGCGTCCCGCCGCGGCGATGATGGCGGCAACGCCGAGGATGACGGCGAGGCCGCGCCACAGCGCCACCGAGCGCTTGAGGCGCCGGCGATCGACCATGGCATCGGCATCAAGCGCCATGGCGAGGCCTCAACGCCGGCGCCCGGCCGGTTTACTTCTTCGCCCGGTTGAGCGCGGCACCCAGGATATCGCCCAACGAGGCGCCCGAATCCGACGAGCCGTATTGCTCCATCGCCTGCTTGTCTTCCTCGAGCTCGCGCTGCTTGATCGACAGGGAAAGCTTGCGCGTCGCCTTGTCGATGTTGGTGATCTTGGCATCGACTTTCTCGCCGACGGCGAAGCGGTCGGTGCGCTGCTCGCTGCGGTCGCGCGACAGCTCGACCTTGCGGATGAAGCCCTGGGCGCCGTCGTTGACGACGACCTCGAGGCCGTTCTCGGTCACCGCCGTCACCGTGCAGGTGACGACTTCGCCCTTCTTCACGCTGCCCACCGCCGCGGTGAACGGATCGGGCGACAGCTGCTTGATGCCGAGATTGACGCGCTCCTTGGCGACGTCGACCTCGATCACCTTGAATTTCACCTTGTCGCCCTTGTTGAACTTCTTGAGCGCTTCCTCGCCCGAGAGATTCCAGTCGATGTCCGACATGTGCACCATGCCGTCGATGTCGCCGGGCAGGCCGACGAACAGGCCGAATTCGGTGATGTTCTTGATCTCGCCTTCGAGCTCGGTGCCGACCGGGTACTTGGCGGCGAACACCTCCCACGGATTGTCGAGGCATTGCTTCAGGCCCAGGCTGATGCGCCGGCGCTGGCTGTCGACATCGAGCACCATGACTTCCACCTCCTGCGAGGTGGACACGATCTTGCCGGGATGGATGTTCTTCTTGGTCCACGACATTTCCGAAACGTGCACCAAGCCCTCGATGCCCGGCTCCAGTTCGACGAAGGCGCCGTAGTCGGTGATGTTGGTGACGCGGCCACGCAGGCGCTGGCTCGGCGGGTATTTCTCGGTGACGCCGCCCCACGGATCGGCCTCGAGCTGCTTCATGCCGAGCGAAATGCGCTGCGTCTCGGTGTTGAAGCGGATGACTTGCACGTCGACCGTTTGGCCGATGGCGAGCACTTCCGAGGGATGGTTGACGCGCTTCCAGGAAATGTCGGTGACGTGCAGCAAGCCGTCGATGCCGCCGAGATCGACGAAGGCGCCGTAATCGGTGATGTTCTTGACGACGCCTTGCAGCACCTGGCCTTCCTTGAGGCTGGCCACCAGCTCGGAGCGCGCTTCCTGGCGCGTTTCCTCGAGCACGGCGCGGCGCGAGACGACGATGTTGCCGCGCGCGCGGTCCATCTTGAGAATTTGAAACGGCTGCGGCGAGCCCATGAGCGGGCCGATATCGCGCACCGGGCGGATATCGACCTGGCTGCCCGGCAGGAACGCGACCGCGCCCGAAAGATCGACGGTGAAGCCGCCCTTGACGCGGCCGAAGATGATGCCGGTGACGCGCTGGCTTTGGTTGAAGGCTTTTTCGAGCAGGATCCAGGCCTCTTCGCGCCGCGCCTTTTCGCGCGACAGCACGGCCTCGCCCATCGCGTTCTCGACGCGCTCGACATAGACGTCGACCTTATCGCCGGCCTTGATCTCGGCGGTGTTCGGCTGGCCGCCGAATTCCTTGAGCGGCACGCGGCCTTCGGATTTGAGGCCGACATCGATGACGACGAAATCGCTCTCGATGGCGATGACGCGCCCGGAGACGACGCGGCCCTCGAAGCGCTTCAGGGTCCCGAAGGATTCTTCAAGCAGGGCGGCAAAATTCTCGGTATCTGCGGCAATGGCAGTCGACATGGTGGGATGTGGTCCTTTCGAGTGAACCAGGCCGTATCGCGCGCTGCCCGGCGGAGCGCTTCCCCGCTCCCCCGCAAGGGGGTGGCGAGGCCGGGCCGGGCGGCATCGTTTTCAGAACGGCTCTGGTCGCGCCACAAGCCTCCTTCGAGACTTCTGCGTGGCGCCTGACGAAGCGCGAGATCAACGTCGCCGGTGCACGATCGCAAGCGCGCGTTCGAAAACCTGCTCCGGCGTAAGCGTCGTCGTGTCGATCACGATCGCGTCGGGGGCGGGCCTTAACGGTGCTGCGTCGCGCTGGCTATCTCGCGCATCGCGGTTTCGCATATCCTGCAAAACGGCTTCCCATATAGCCTTGTCGCCGCGCTGCTGCAACTCATCGAAGCGCCGTTGCGCGCGAATTGCAGGCGCGGCGGTGATGAACAGCTTGATGTCGGCATCGGGACAAACGACGGTGCCGATGTCGCGGCCGTCGAGCACGGCGCCGCGCCCGCCGGGCGGCGAGCCGGCGAAGTTGCGTTGATAGTCGAGCAGCGCCCGCCTCACAGCGGGTTGTATGGCGACGATGGAGGCCGCACTAGCGGTTGTATCGGTGCGTATTTCAGGATCGTTCAACAGCGAATAATCCAGCGCCTCGGCCGCGGCCTGGGCCGCGCGCGCATCGGCGGGATCGCCGCCGCCGCGCAGCACTTGCAGGCCGACCGCGCGATAAAGCGCGCCGGTATCGAGAAAGTCGAAACCAAGATGCGCGGCAACGCGTCGCGCCACGGTGCCCTTCCCCGCGGCGGAGGGGCCGTCGATGGCGACGATCATGCGCGCGCGCCGCCCGCTTGCCCGGCCAGCAGAATTTCGCCGGTGCCGCGGATATCGGCGCCGAGCCGGCGCATGAAATCGGCGAAGCCGGGAAAACTGGTATCGATGAAGCCGCCATCGTCGACGGACACGGATTGCCGGCTGCCGAGGCCAAGCACGAGAAAGCTCATCGCGATGCGATGATCCATGCGCGTGACCACGGGATTGTCCGTGGCGCCGCCGCGCGGCGGCCCGCCGGCGCCCTCGATGCTCAGCCAATCCTCGCCGATCTCGCAGGCGACGCCGCAGCGGCTCAATCCGTCCGCAACCGCGGCAAGCCGGTCGCTTTCCTTGACGCGCAGCTCGGCGAGGCCGCGCATCACGGTGGTGCCGCGCGCCGCCGCCGCCGCCGCGGCGAGAATGGGATATTCGTCGATCATCGACGGCGCGCGCCCGGCGGGCACGGCGATGCCGCGCAGCGGCGAATATTCGGCGACGATGTCGGCCACCGGCTCGCCCGCCACCTCGCGGCGATTGGTGATCGCGATCGCGGCGCCCATCTCGGCCAGCGTTTCGAACAATCCGGCGCGCAGCGGATTCATGCCGACATCGCTCATCGTCACCGAGGAACCCGGCACGATCAGCGCGGCGACGATGGCGAAGGCGGCGGAGGATGGATCGGCCGGCACCGCGATCGGCCTGCCCTTAAGCTCGGGGCAGCCGGTGAGCGAAACGGCGCGCCCCGCCTTGCCGTCGCTCACCGCGATCTCCGCGCCCAAGTGCCGCAGCATGCGCTCGGAATGATCCCGCGTCGGCTCGGACTCGACGACTGTCATCGTCCCCGGCGTGTTCAAGCCGGCCAGCAGGACCGCGGATTTGACCTGCGCCGAGGCCACGGGCAGCGCGTAGCGGATCGGCACCGGCAGCTTGGCGCCGCGCACCATCAGCGGCAGGCGATTGCCGGCGCGGGCGCTGAAATGGGCGCCGATGCGCGACAGCGGCTCGATCACGCGCCCCATCGGCCGCCGGCGCAGCGAGGCGTCGCCGGTCATGAAAACCGTCAGATCGTGGCTCGCGATCAGGCCGAGCAAAAGACGCGCGGATGTGCCGGAATTGCCCAAATCCAGCACGTCGTCGGGCTCAAGCAGGCCCCCAGTGCCGCGCCCGCGCAGGATCCAATCGCCGTCCGGCGCTTTCTCGACCGAGGCGCCGAGCGCGCGCATCGCCGCCGCCGTGCCGAGCACGTCTTCGCCTTCGAGCAGGCCGCTGATCCGGGTTTCGCCGATGGCGCTGCCGCCCAGCATCAAGGCGCGGTGCGAGATCGATTTGTCGCCCGGCGGGCGGGCCGTGCCCTTGAGCGGGCCGGAGGGGCGGGCGGTCAGCGGTTGCACGGTCGCGGCGGGCCTGGTTTCGGGGTCAAAACGGTACGCGGTTTCGAGCCGTTCCCTAGCACGGGGGCGCGCCGGCTGGAAATTTGCTTTTGACAGGGCCAACCGGACATGGCAAAGGCGACCCCCGGCTTTTGGCGCTCGTCCGGCGATTTGCCGTGGCGCGCCGCCGCTCATTCTCCCAGTACGGAGGTTCCCCTTGGCCAAGGCCAGTCTCGGCACGAAACGCATTTGCACGTCGTGCCATCAGCCATTTTACGATTTGAACAAGAACCCGGCCCACTGCCCGAGCTGCGGTCACAATTTCGATCCGACCGAGGTTCTGCGCACCCGCGCCAAGACGCGCGCGCCGGAGGAAGTGAAGAAGGTCGAGGAAGTGAAAGTCGTTCCGGTCAAGGACGTCGAGGCGCCTGAAGCGGGCGACGTGCCCGATCCCGAGGCGGCGGACGACGACGAAGAGGATGAAGAACTGCTCGAAGACGCCTCCGATCTCGGCGGCGACGAAGACGCGGTGTCGGAAGTCATCGAGAATGTCGACGAGGGACCGGAGGAGCGTTAACGCCAGGCGCGCGTTTTCCCGGTTGATTTATGGGCCGTTCGGTCCGTAAATAGGCCAAGCGTGACAATCGGCGGCGATCCCAATCCGCCCGGCCGGCACCATGGGGCTGTAGCTCAGTTGGGAGAGCGCTTGAATGGCATTCAAGAGGTCGACGGTTCGACTCCGTTCAGCTCCACCAATTTTCGAACAGGGCTCCTGGCGCGGGAGCCCTGTTTCCTTTCCGGCGGCGATTTGGTCTAAAGTCGATGATGCGATCGATCCGAGGCACCGGACCAGCATGCGTTACATTTTCGCCGTGATTGTCGGGTTCCTGCTCGCCGCCCCGCCCGTGGCCGCGCAGGAGCCGATCCAATTCGAGCGCACCGAGCTGACCATCGTCACCGCCGCCGGCGGGCGCCATTTGTTCAAGGTCGATTGGGCCAGGTCCTGGCCGCAGAAATCGCGCGGCCTGATGTTCCGCAAATCGATGCCGCACGATGCCGGCATGCTGCTCGATTACGAGCCGCCGGAACCGGCCGCGATCTGGATGCGCAATACGCTGATCCCGCTCGATCTCATCTTCATCAGCGCCGACGGCACCATCGAAAGCATCTATCTCGGCGCCAAGCCGCATGACGAAACCGCGCGGCCCTCGAAAGGCCCGGTGCGCGCGGTGCTCGAAGTCAATGCCGGGGTCACGCGCCTGCTCGGCATCCGAGCCGGCGACAAGGTCGAGCACCCGATCTTCAAGAGCCGCTAAGCGCCGTTTTGAGCGCCGCGCGTACCCGGTCGGGCGTCGCCGGCACGCGGTGGATGCGCACGCCCGTCGCGTGGTGGATGGCGCCCAGGATCGCCGGCGCGGTCGGAATCAGCGCCGGCTCGCCGATGCCCTTGGCGCCGAAGGGGCCGAGCGGCTCGCGGTCCTCGATCAGGAAGGTTTCGATCGGCGGCGCGTCGCCGATCGTCGGGATGAGGTAGTCGTGCAAGTTCTCGGTGCGGCCCGGCACGTATTCTTCCATCAGCGCGAGGCCGAGGCCCTGCACGACGCCGCCGTGAATCTGGCCCTCGACTTGGGTGAGATTCACCGCGCGCCCGACATCGTGCGCCGCCGCGATCCGCAAGACCCTCGTCGTGCCGAGCGCGAGATCGACCTCGACCTCGGCAAACTGCGCGGCAAAACCGTAGGTTGCGTAGGGCACGCCCTGGCCGTCGGCGTCGAGCGGCTTGGTCGGCGGATCGAAGCTGCCGGTGCCGCTCAGAACGTCGCCGGCGGCGTCGGGCGTCAGCGCGGCGAGATCGATGCGGCGCACCGCCTCGCCGTCGCGCACCGCGACGTGGCCGGGGCCGATCTCGATCCGCGCGCGCGCGCCGACATTGGCGCGGCGCAGAATCTGCCGGCGCAAATCCTCGCCCGCGAGCTGCGCCGCCTTGCCCGACACGAAGGTTTGCCGCGACGCCGAGGATTTGCCCGCGTCCGGGGTCAGGTCCGTGTCGCCCATCACGTAATCGAATTGCGCCGCCGGAATGCCGAGCGCGTCGGCGCAAATCTGGATCATGATCGTGTTCGATCCCTGGCCGATATCGGCGGCGCCGTTGTAAAGCGTGACCTTGCCGTGGCGCGATAGGCCGACGCGCAAGGTCGAGGGATTGGCGATCGAGGTATTGCCGCAGCCGTACCACATGCAGCCGATGCCGGCGCCGCGCTTGACGCCGCGCGCTTCCGCGTTGAACGCCGCCGCCGCCGCGCGCGCGGCGCGCCAGCTCGGACGCAGCGCTTCGAGGCATGCCGCGAGGCCCGCGCTCGCCTCGATCGCATGGCCCGTCGCCGTGGCCTGGCCGACGCGGATCGCGTTGCGGTGGCGGAACTCCAGCGGGTCGAGGCCGCATTTTTCCGCCAACATGTCGTACAGCGCTTCGTGCGCGATCGCCGCTTGCGGCACGCCGAAGCCGCGGAACGCGCCCGAGGGATGGCAATTGGTCAGCACCGCGGCACTGCTGTTCTTCAGGTGAGGCACGAAATAAGGCCCGGTCGCATGCACCGGCACGCGGTCGGCCACGGTCGGGCCCCAGGAGGCGTAGGCGCCGGTGTCGAAATCGCCGTGAAACTCGAAGGCCGTCAGGCGGCCCGCGGCATCGCAGCCGGCCCGCGCCGCGATCCGCGCCGGATGGCGCTTGGTGGTCGAGGCCATCGACTCGGGCCGATGATAGACGCAGCGCACGGGGCGGTTGAGCACCCAGGCCGCGACCGCGATCAGCGGCTGGACCGAGAGATCGAGCTTGCCGCCGAAGCCGCCGCCGCACGCCGTCGGAACGATCCGGACGCGATCGGGCGCGATGCCGAGGATTTGCGCGGTCTCGTCGCGATCCATGTAGGGCGATTGCGTCGTCACCGTCACTTCGATGCGGTCGCCGCCCGGTGCCGTCACGCGCCGCGCCCAGCCCGCTTCGGGCTCGATGTAAGCGTGTTCGACGAAGGACGTCTGCCATGACCCTTCGGCGACATGCGCCGCATCGGCGAAGCCTCGGGCGACATCGCCTTTCCGGACGAGGCCGCGCGTCAGGATATTGCCCGGCTTGTCGTCGAGCACGCGCGGCGCGCCGTCGGCCAGTGCCGCATCCAGGCCGGCCACCGGCGCTTCGATGCGATAGACGATCGGCAATTCGGCGTCCTTGATGGCTTCGATCGCCGCGAGTTCGCCCACCAGCGCGACCACGGCCTCGCCGCGAAAGCGCACCCGGCCACAGGCGAGCACGGGCTGGTCCTTGATCTTGGGATAAACGCCGAAGCCGTTATGGCCGGGCACATCCCTGGCGGTAAGCACGCGAACCAGTCCGGGATGGGCGCGCAGCAGCGGCGCGAAATCGCCGAGCGAAACCGTCGCGCGCGCGTGGGGCGAGCGCACGGCGCGCAGCCACAGCGCGTCGGCTGGCGCGCGATCGGCGCCGAAGTTTTCGCCGCCGGTGAGCTTGGCGATGCCGTCGACCTTGGCCATGCGCGATCCCACGGCGGCGCCCGCCGCCGGCGCGGCGTCGAGCCGTGGCGCGTTGGCCGCGTCGAGCACGGCGTCGACGATCTTGCGGTAGCCGGTGCAGCGGCACAGCACGCCGCCCAGCGCATCGAGCACCTGGCTCTCCGAGGGCTTCCGTGTCCGCGCCAGCAAATCGGCGCCCGCCATCAGCATGCCCGGCGTGCAGATGCCGCATTGCGCGGCGCCGTGCTTGTGAAACGCGATTTGCAAATCGGTCAGCGCGCCGTTCGCGCCGAGGCCTTCGACGGTGGTGAGCTTGCGGCCCGCGGCCTGGGCCGCCGGCACCATGCAGGCGCAGATTTGCCGGCCGTCGAGCAGGATCGTGCAGGCGCCGCAATCGCCGGCCTCGCAACCCACCTTGGTTCCGGTCAGGCCGAGCTCCAGGCGCAGCACGTCGCTCAGCCGCGTCGCGGGCGGCGCGCGCGACTCGACCGGCTGCCCGTTCAATTCGAAGCGTATTGTCGGCGTCGTCATGCGGGCGACAGTAGCGCGGTTACGGCGCGGTTCAAACGGGGCGGCGCTTGAGGAACACGCTGGCCGAATGGGCCATGCGGATTTCGCCGTCGAGATTGCGCGTTTCGTTGGCGAAGCGCACCAGGCCGATCTCGGGGCGCGATCTGAGCGGCCGCATCTCGGCCACGGTCGAGCGGCACCACAAGATATCGCCGGGCTTGACCGGCTTCTTCCAGCGGATGTCGTCCCAGCCCGGCGAGGCCACCGAGGTCTGATCGGCGCCGATGCCGGCAAACGCGTCGAAATTCATCCGCCGCCACCACGCCGCCACTTGCACGCCGCTGGCGATCAGGCTGCCGAACAGCGCCGCCGCCTTGGCGGGGTCGGTGTGGAACGGCTCGGGATCGTATTCGCGGGCGAATTCGAGAATTTTTTCGGCCGTGACCGGAATCCGGCCGTAGTCGAACACCTGGCCGAGCTCGAAATCGTCGTACCAGCGGTGCGGAAACGGCGGATCGGCAAACCTCGTCATTGGCGCACGGCGAACAGGCCTTCGACCTCGATCGCGACATCGAACGGCATGACCGCGACGCCGACCGCGGTGCGCGCGTGCCGGCCGGCGTCGCCGAAAATATCGAGGAAAAGCTCGGAGGCGCCGTTCACCACATGGGGAATATCGGTGAAGTGCGGCATGGCGTTGACGAAGCCGTTGAGCTTGACGATGCGCTCGATGCGGTCGAGATCGCCGCCGAGCGCGATCTTGGCCTGTGAAAGCATGTTGAGTGCCGAAAGCCGCGCCGCCGCCTGACCCTCGGCGAGCGAGAATTCGCGCCCGACTTTGCCGATGTAGCGCATCTCGCCCTGCCATTTCGGTATCTGCCCGGAAATGAACAGCATGTTGCCGAACAGCGCGAAACCCTCGATTTTCGCGACTTTCGCCATATGGGCCTCCGGCAGCTCGATGCCGAGCTGCTTCAGGCGCGCTTCGATTCGTCCCGTCATGTTTGCGATTTCCCCTCGGTCTATGCTGCGAGCCCAAGCATGGGGCGGACCTCGCGCGACAGGCGCGTCATGGTTTCGGCGCTCTGCGCCGCCGAGAGCTTGCCGAAGCGCGCGATGAAGATCGCTTCGGTAAAGCCGAGCGCCTTGTAGCGCAAGAGCCGTTCGGCGGCCTGCGCCGGCGTGCAGATCAGCGTGCGCTTGCGGAACACGTCGCGGTAGTCGTCGCCTTCGCACATCGCCAACAAGGTGGAAACGTCGCCCTCGTAATCGCGGTTCCATTCGTCGTGGGTGAACACCTTGCGGAAGGCGCCGGCGTGTTCCTGCAACGCCACGCGCGCGCCCTCGATCGCGTCGTCTTCGCGGTCGGCCAAATAGGTCATGAACGCGACGGCGCTTTTGCGCTTGGCGGGGTCGTGGCCGGCCGCTGCGTAGGCGGCCTTGTACCATTCGTGCTTTTCGACGAGCGAGGCGAGGCTCATCGGGTATTGGTTCATCATCAGATTGTAGCCGCCGGCGCCGGCGCGCTCAAAGCCGGCGCGGTCGTTGGACGCGGCGATCCAGATCGGAATTTCGCGCTGATGGGTGCGCGGCCAGGGCTCGATGCGCGGAAAGCGGTGAAACTTGCCGTCGAACGCGAAGGGCTCGCCGCGCCAGAAGCGCTTGATGATCTCAGATCCCTTCGACAACGCGCTCGCCGGTCTCGGCGGCGGCGATGCCGAACGCCTCGAATTCGTGCGGCACGAAGCCGCGCGAAATGCCCATGTCGAAGCGGCCGCCGGACAGATGATCGACCAGCGCATAGTCTTCGGCGACCTGCAACGGATGGCGCAGCGGCACCAGCGCGACGCCGGCGGCGAGCCGGATGCGCTTGGTCTCGCGCGCCCAGGCGGCGAGCATGACGGCGGGATTGGGCACGGCGCCGCCGTAATAGTGGAAATGATGCTCGGTGGTCATGATGCGCGCCCAGCCGAGCCGGTCGGCCAAGCGCGCCGATTCGATCAGTTCTTCGTAAAATGCATTTAGGCTCGGCGAAAATCCGGCCCGGTAGGTGGGCAGGTGAAACAGCGAAAAATCCATGCGCGCGGCGCCTCCGATCGGCTCGCCGCGAGGCTTAGCAGAAAGCGCCAATTGATTGTAGATTGGAATCCGACAGTGCCGAAGCGCGCGAGGGCAGCATGCTGAAAATCTGGGGCCGCACCAATTCCGTCAATGTACAAAAGGTCATGTGGGCCGTCGCCGAGCTCGGCTTGAAGCACGAGCGCTACGATGCCGGCGGCAAGTTCGGCGGGCTCGATCGCGCCGACTATCTGGCGATGAATCCCAACAGCCGCATTCCCACGATCGACGACGGCGGCGTCATCGTGTGGGAATCGAACGTCATCGTGCGCTATCTCGCCGCTTGCTATGGCAGCGGCGGCATGTGGCCGGTCGATCCGGCCGCGCGCGCCGCGGCGGATCGCTGGATGGACTGGCAGCAGACGACGATCGCGTCCGACATGTTCCCGGTCTTCTGGGGCCTCATCCGCACGCCGCCCGAACAGCGCGACATGAAAGCCATCGTCGATGCCGCCGAACGGCTGGGCAAGAGCTGGGCCACGCTCGATCGGCATTTGGCAAAGCACGAGTTCGCCGGCGGCGCGTCGTTTACCATGGGCGATATTCCCGTCGGCTGCCTGTATTGGCGCTACGCCAACCTGCCGATCGCGCGGCCGGCGCTGACGAACTGCGACGCCTGGCATAAGCGCCTGCAATCGCGGCCGGCGTTCGTCGAGCACGTGGCACAGCCGCTGAGCTAAGCGGCAATGGCGCGCCAAGCCAGCGGCTCGCTGGTATTCTGCTTAAGTATGTTGGCCACCGGATTTGTGAACAAATAGGAAACGGTCGTTTACCTTTTGCAAAGTCATTTGTGTCGGAATCGGGGCAAGAGTCGGGCTGATATATGGCCCGAATATGGTGGAGGAGAAACCATGAAGCCCGGGGCCAACAAGAAGCATAAATTGGACGACACGATTCTGGACAGCACGGAAGGCGATGTGTTGCTCGAAGAGTCGGTGTACGAGGAAATCGACCACTACTACGGCGACGACTTCCGCGACTCGTTTCGTCGCGGCGACGACGACTAGGCGGGCGCGGCTCGATGAGGGCCGCCCGACGATGGAGACCGGCTTGATACTCGGCGCGCCAATCACCAAATCATGGCAAGCCGGATGGGGTCATTCGGCTGGTGGTGCCTTTGCGGGCCACCTGCGACCGGGCGCCAATCGGCCCGGGCCGGTACCCGGGCCGGACACTTCCGGGGCAACTCGCTCGGAAGGAGGAGCTTGCGCCATGTCTCGCCTGACTTTGTTCAACAGCCCGCTTCTGCTCGGCTTCGACCAGATCGAACAGATGATCGAGCGCCTTTCCAAGGCGTCGAACGACGGATACCCGCCGTACAATATCGAGCATGTGTCCGAGTCCGGTTTGCGAATCACCCTCGCCCTTGCCGGTTTTGCCCAAGACGACCTGGCCGTCACCGTCGAAGGCAATCAGCTCGTCATCCGCGGCAAGCAAAAGGAAGATCCGAACCGCGTCTATCTGCATCGCGGCATCGCGGCTCGGCAATTTCAACGCATCTTCCTGCTGGCCGACGGCATCGAAGTTTCGTCGGCGAGCCTGGATAACGGTCTTTTGAATATCGAACTGACGCGGCCGCAGCCCGAAACGCGCATTCGCACCGTAAATATCGATATCGCTTCCGCATCGCGGCCGAACAACAAGGCCGGCGGCGAAACGATCGATCTGGCCGCGGAGCGGCGGGCCAGCGAAAAGCGCAAGGCTTGAGACAGCGATGAAGAAAGGTTGGCTTCCATGATCGAAACGAACAAAGCAAAGGCGCTGAATCCGGCCGAGTGGGCCGCCTTCATGGTCAATCATGTCGCCTACATCAAGCCGGTCACCGAAGAGGGCAAGATCGTCTATGCGGTGTTTGCCGCCGACGGGACGCCGCTGGCATTGATCGGCGATCGCGACGCGGCCTTCGCCGCGGTTCGCGAGCACGAACTCGAACCGGTGCACGCGCACTAGGAATTGGCCGTCCGCCCGGCGGGCTCGCCCGCTCCGAAATCACGGCTTCTTGATGACGACCTTGGTGCGCGGCTGACGCTGCATGTGGACGCGCACGCTGATATCGCGCAAATGAATGCATGCGCCGCCCACGGCGACGTGCGTGGTGGAGAGCGCTGCCACATCGCTTGCCGGGCGCGGCGGCGGCATCGCCTCGCCGTGCCGCGCTCGATTGGCGGCGAAGGACTTTAGAGCGGCACGGGCCTTCTTCAAGGCGTCATCGACGTTCCGTCCGTCCGCGCCGCAGCCTTCGAGGTCGGGAAAGAAAGCGCGGTACACGCCGTCCGCTTCCCGTTTCACCAGGGCGATATAACCGTTCATTGTGCTTCTCCGATCGTACCGAGTCTCGCGGCGGTGGGCATTGTATAAGCGATTTTCTTGTCCGCGGGTGAACGGGATCGCAATTAGCCGGTCCCGCGCGTTTCGCTCGGCGCCGGCATCAATGCCAGGGCCGCAACCGCCGCGAAGCCGGCGCCGGCCAGGAACGTCGCCGCTGGGCCGATCACGGTCCACAAGACGCCGGCAGAGAGGCTGGCCAGCAACAGGGCCGCGCCGCTTATGAGGTGGAACAGGCCGAAGCCCGTCGCCCTGAGATCGGCGGGCGCGCGTTCCGCGACCATGGCCGATAGCAGGCCCTGGGTTGCCCCCATATGCAGGCCCCAGATCGCGGCGCCGAGCAGGGCGAGCCGCCAGCCATCGGCGAAGGCCAGAACGAGATCGGCGGCGATCAGGAACGCGATACCGATCGCCAAAAGCTTGCGATGCTCGATCCGATCCGCGAGCTTGCCGAACGGATAGGCGCTGACGGCGTAAACGGCGCTCATGACGACTAGGACGAGCGGCGCCAGGGCCAAGGCGAGGCCGAGATTTTCGGCGCGCAGCAGCAGAAAGGCCTCGCTGAAACGCGCCAGCGTGAACACGGCGCCGATCGCCGCCACCCGCCAATAACCGGCGGGCAGGCGCTTGAGCTCGCTGCCCCGGATCGGCCAGCGCCGCGCCGCCGGTTGCGCGACGCGCGGCTCGCTGACCCCGAACACGATGAGTGCGAAGGCGAGCACGGCCGGAATCACGGCAATCCAGAACACCAGGCGAAAATCGTTGACGCTGAGCCATAGCAGCAACATGGCGACCAGCGGCGCCGCGAAGGCGCCCACCGTATCGAGCGATTGGCGCAGGCCATAGGCTGCGCCGCGCTGCGCCGGCGGCGTCACGTCGGCAATGAGCGCGTCGCGCGGCGCGCCGCGAATGCCCTTGCCCACGCGATCGACGAAGCGCGCCGCGACGATCAGGCCGAGGCCCTGAGCGAGGGCGAAAAGCGGCTTGGCCAGCGCCGCCAAGCCGTAGCCCAGCAGCAGCAGCGGCTTGCGCCGGCCGAACCGATCGGAAATCACGCCGGAGAAAACCTTGACCGCCGCCGCCGTCGCCTCGGCGATGCCCTCGATAATGCCGACATGGAGCGCCGAAAGCCCCAAGCTCGTCACCAGGAACAGCGGCAGCACCGCATGGATCATTTCGGACGAGAGGTCCATCAACAGGCTCACGCCGCCCAGCACCCAAACTGTGCGCGGCAGCTTCGGCGGCGCGGCGCGTTCGGCGTTGTTCACCCTAGAACTCAACCACGACCTTGCCGAAATGCTTGCCCGACGGGAAGGATTTGAGTGCCGCGGGAAACTCGGCGAAGGCGTAGCGCTTCGGGTCGATCGGCGGCCGCACCTTGTGCAGCGCGAGCGCGCGGTTCATGTCCTCGAACACGTCGCGGCCGCCCACCGTGATGCCCTGCAGCCGGATATTCTGGGTGACCACGGGGCCGAGATTGAGTTCGCCCGCCGCCCCCGACAGCACGCCGATCAGGCTGATGACGCCGCTCTGCCGCACGGCGCGGATCGATTGTTCGAGAGTGCCCGAGCCACCGACCTCGACGACGTGGTCGACGCCGCGACCGCCGCCCATCTCGCGCGCCGCCTTGGCCCATTCCGGCGTAGTCTTGTAGTTGATCACGTGATCGGCTCCGTACGACCTGCCGCGCGCAAGTTTCTCGTCGCTCGACGAGGTCAGGATCGTCGCCGCGCCCATCAGCTTGGCGAAGATCAGGGCAAACAGCGAAACGCCGCCGGTGCCCTGAATCAGCACCATGTCGCCCGCCTTGACCTGGCCCTGAGTCACCATGGCGTTCCAGGCCGTCACCGCCGCGCAGGGCAGGGTCGCGGCTTCAGCGGCGCTCATATGCGCCGGTGCCTTGACCACCGCCTGCTCGGGCACGCACATGTAATCCTGCATCGTGCCGTCGAGCGGGCCGCCCAGCGTCGTCGCCCAATTCTCTTCGCGGAACGAGCCGCCCAGCCAATTGAGACTGAATATCGGGCACACAAGATCGCCCGCCTTGACCCGGCCGACGCCGGCGCCGGCGGCCTCGACCGTGCCGGCGCCATCGGAGCACAGCACGAGAGGCAGGTTGCCGCTGCGCCGCCCGTAGCCGCGCCGCGCCATCACCGTGTCGCGGTAATTGAGCGAGGCCGCTTGCATTTTGATCAGGACTTGGCCTGGCCCTGGCGCCGGCTTCGGCCGCTCCGCCAGAACGATATTGTCGGGCGTCCATTCATTCCGCAGTTCCATCGCACGCATTGCGCGGTGCCTCCGCCCGATCGCCGTCAGGCAGGCGTCATAGCACGTTTGTCCAGCCAATGCTCAACGGCAGGCGACGGCAATGCAGCGGATCAGGCGGCCTCGAGCAAGCGCTCCGACGGCAGGACGAGGGCCGCACGCATGCCGCCGCCCGGCGCGCTATCGAAGTCGAGGTCGCCGCCATGCATGGCGGTCAGCGCCTGGGCAATGGCGAGGCCATAGCCGACTTCCCCTTCGAGGCGCTTCAGCGTACTGCCGGCGCTGCGCATGGCGGTGTTGAGGCGCTGCACCCGCGACACCGTCATTCCAATGCCTGTGTCCTCGACCACGACGCGAAGTCCGTTCGGATACCCGGCGTTGACATAAATCCTGATTAAGCCGCCGGCCGGCGTGGATTTAATGGCGTTCGAAAGCAGGTTGCGCACGATGCGCTGCAGCCGCGCGCTGTCGCCGCGCAAACGGATTCCGGTGCCGCGCACGGAATCCCGCAGCTCAAGCGACTTGGCCTTTGCAACCGGTTGCAGCCGCTGGGTCACGGCCCCGACAATATCGGGCAAGGAAACGACGTCGTCGTTGATCTTCAGCCTGCCGGACGCGATCATGGCTATGTCGTCGAGATTCTCGACGAGCGCGAGAAAATCCTGGCTCGCGGATGCCAAGCCCGTCGCCATTTCGCCATAGCGTGGGTCGGAGAGCGGACCGAAGACTTCGCTCAGCATGAGCGACGAGAATCCGGCGATGGGCGTCAGCGCGTCGCGCATCTTGTGGCTCGCCTTGGCGAGCTGCGTGCTGGCCGCGCGGTTCACATGCTGCGCGATCGACGTCATCGGCCGCAAGTTGCGGGCGCCCGCCGGCGACGACAGAACGAAATTGAGGCGGGCGAGGAGATAGGGAAACTCGATCGGCTTGGTGATGAAATCGGCGGCGCCCAGCTCGTAGCCTTCATCGAGCGCGGTCAAATCGTTCGCGGCGACCACAAGCATGACGGGAATATGCGCGACATCGCGGCTCATGCGAAGCGCCGTGAGCGTGACCAGTCGGGTCAGGCCGTTCCGCGCGACGTTGAGGAGAATGATATCCGGCTTGATGCGATGAGCCAATTCGACGCCGTCGATGGTCGACGTGGCGCTTTCCACGCGGAAACCGGCGGAGATCAAGACGCTCTTGCATTGAACTTGATCGAAACGATGTTCGCCGATCAACAGAACCGTGTGCGCCCGCGGCATGAAGTCGATGTCCGACGGAACCACCGGCGGCGATGCTTCGAGCGACAATGCTTCCACGACTGCTTCCACGACTGAATCCCCCTCGCGTGGCGAGACGCTGAGTCGGACCGCCAACCGACGCCGACTTGCCGCCAGCGCTGACTTACTAGCACGGGAGTCTTCAAGAAATTGCTTGGCTTCTCGATGAACGAAGCTTGAAGGACTATGCTTTCGTTTTACGACTAACAAATATCGTCGTTGTTTCGCCGGCATTTGCCCGCGTTGCACGGCTGCGGAGTTTGGGCGCTGCTGGGGTTGCGGCGGCGGCTACGGCCCGGCCTTGGCCTTGATGAGCTGCGCCATCGCGTCGATCGCGATCGGATAGCCGGCGACGCCGAGCCCGCAGATCACCGCCGTCGCCGCCAGGCTCACGAAGGATCGATGGCGGAATTCCTCGCGCTGATGCGGGTTGGAGATGTGCAGCTCGATGATCGGCTGCTTGACCATCTTCAGCGCGTCGAGAATGGCGACCGAGGTGTGCGTGAAGGCGGCGGGGTTGATGACGATGCCCGAAGCGCCGTCGATCGCCTCGTGAATCCAGTCGATGAGCTGGGCCTCGCTGTTCGATTGGCGGAACGCGATCGTGTGTCCGGCCGCGGCGGCGCGCGCCTGGCACGCCGCCTCGACCTGGGCGAGCGTGGTCGAGCCGTAGATGTGCGGCTCGCGCTTGCCGAGGAAATTGAGGTTCGGGCCGTTCAGGATGAAAACCGGTTTGCTCATGCCGTCCTCCGTGGCGCGTAGCGCTAGCGGGCAATGGCACCGGGCGTCAAGTCAGGCCGCGCCCTCGCGCTGGCATTGCGCCGGAACCGTTCGTAAACTCGGCCGACCATCGGGGGCCCCATGGCGGCGCGCGTCAACACGGTTGCGTTCAACGGCATCGAAGTGCGCGATATCGATGTCCAGGTGCAGATCGCGTCCGGCCAGCCGGTGTTCAACGTCGTCGGCCTGCCCGACAAGGCGGTGGGCGAATCGCGCGAGCGCGTGCGCGCGGCGTTGACCGCGCTCGGCCTCGGCCTGCCGCCCAAGCGCCTGACGGTCAATCTGGCGCCCGCGGACGTGCTCAAGGAGGGCAGCCATTTCGATCTTCCGATCGCGCTCGGCGTTCTCGTCGCCATGGGCGTGCTGGCCCAGGAGGACGTGGCGGATTTCACCGTGCTCGGCGAACTCGCGCTCGACGGCGCGGTGGCGCCGGTGGCGGGCGTGCTACCGGCCGCGGTGGGCGCGGTCGGCGCGGGGCGCGGCATCGTTTGCCCCGCCGCGTGCGGCGGCGAGGCGGCCTGGGCCGGCGATCTCGAGATCGTCGCCGCACCCTCGCTGTTGGCGCTGATCAATCACTTGAAAGGCACGCAAATCCTGTCGCGTCCGCAACCCAGGCTGTCCGAGGACGAGACGCGCTATCCCGATCTTGCGGACATCAAGGGCCAGGAAACCGCCAAGCGCGCGCTCGAAGTGGCCGCCGGCGGCGGACACAATCTGCTGATGATGGGCCCGCCCGGCGCCGGCAAGTCGATGCTGGCCCAGCGCCTGCCGGGCATCCTGCCGCCGCTCGATCCGGCCGAGGCGCTCGAAGTCTCGATGGTGCACTCGGTCGCGGGCCAGCTCGTCGGCGGGCGCATCACGCGGCGCCGGCCGTTCCGCGATCCGCATCATTCGGCCTCGCTGGCGGCCCTGGTGGGCGGCGGCGTGCGCGCCAAGCCGGGCGAAATTTCGCTGGCGCATCACGGCGTGTTGTTTCTCGACGAACTGCCGGAATTCCAGCGCGCCACGCTCGAAGCCCTGCGCCAGCCGATCGAAACCCGCCGCGTCAGCGTGGCGCGCGCCAATCACCATGTGACCTACCCGGCCTGGTTTCAGCTCGTGGCCGCGCTCAATCCGTGCAAGTGCGGCTATCTCGACGATGCATCTTTAGGTTGCGGGCGCGCGCCGAAATGCGGGCGCGAATACCTGGCGAAAATCTCGGGGCCGCTGTTCGACCGCATCGACCTGCATGTCGATGTGCCGGCGGTGTCGCCCGCCGATCTGTCGCTGCCGCCGCCGCGCGAAAACTCGGCCGCCGTGGCCCAGCGCGTCGCGCGCGTGCGCGCGGCGCAGCGCGAGCGCTACGCGAAGCTGGCAACGGACAAGACGTTGCGCTGCAATGCCGAGGCGGACGGCGACCTCCTCGAAAAGATCGCGGCGCCCGACGCGCCCGGCCGCCAGCTTCTCACCCAGGCGGCCGAGCGCCTGAAGCTCTCGGCGCGCGGCTATCATCGCGTGCTGCGCGTCGCCCGCACGCTCGCCGACATGGAAGGCCGCGACGGCGTCGGCCGCGTTCACATCGCCGAGGCGCTGAGCTATCGCCGGGTCGTGCCGGTTTAGGCGGCGCGGATCTTGCCGGCCAGGGCTTGCAGGTCGCGGGTTCCTCGCTCCGGACTTGCATCGTTGCGCCGCGCCGCTATGCCAGCGCCGCCGCCAGCACCCGGGCGACGTGCAGCGCTTCGCGGCCGGCGCCGTCGCGGATTTGATGGCGGCAGCTCGTGCCGTCGGCGACGATGAGCGTGTCGTGCGGCGCCGCGCGCACGGCGGGCAGCAGCGCGAGTTCGCCCATCGCCAGCGACATCGCATGATGTTCGCGCTCGTAACCGAACGAGCCCGCCATGCCGCAGCAGCTCGTCTCGATGGTTTCGATCGCGAGGCCGGGAACCAGCGCCAAAACATCGCGCACCGCGCCCATCGCGTCGAACGCCTTCTGGTGGCAATGGCCGTGCAGTTTTGCCTTCGCTTGCGGCAGCGGCTTCAAGGCGAGCTTGAGGCGCCCGGCTTTGCGTTCGCGCGCCAGGAAGTCCTCGAACGGCATCGCATGCGCCGCGATCTCGGCGGCCACGCCAGGCGGCAGCAGCGCGCGGAACTCATCGCGCAAGGTAAAGAGGCACGAGGGTTCGAGGCCGACGATCGGCACGCCCTTGCGCGCGAAGGGCAGCAGGGCCGCGCTCAGCCGCGCCGCCTCGGCCTTGGCGCGCCCGATCATGCCGGCGCTGAGATAAGTGCGCCCGCAGCACAGCGGCGTGCCGCCGAGGCCGGCAACGTGCACGGCATGGCCGGCGGCTTCGAGCACGCGTTGCGCCGCCGCGAGGTTCTCGGGCTCGAAATAATTGTTGAACGTGTCGGCGAGCAGCACGACATCGGCCGCGCGCGCGGCTTGCTTCGCCGAGCGCAAGAACGGCGCCGCCGACCAGCGCGGCAGATCGCGCGCCGCGGCGAAGCCGGCGAGCCGCTCGCCGAGGCGGCGCAACAGCGACGATCGGTTGCGCAGGTTGAGCAGGAACGCGAGGCGCGCGGCCATCGGCGCATAGCGCGGCAAATGGCCGATGAGTCGGTCGCGCAGGGTGAAGCCGTGCTTCGCCTTGTAGTGATGCGTCGCCTCGATCTTCATGCGCGCCATGTCGATGCCGGTCGGGCATTCGCGCTTGCAGCCCTTGCAGCCGACGCAGAGATCGAGCGCGTCGCGCACGTCGTCGGAGGCGAGGGCGTCGGCTCCGGCGCCGAGCTGGCCGCTCACGGCGAGGCGCAGCGTGTTGGCGCGGCCGCGCGTCACGTGACGCTCGTCGCGCGTCGCGCGGTAGCTCGGGCACATGGTGCCGGCGTCGAATTTCCGGCAATGGCCGTTGTTGTTGCACATTTCCAGCGCGGCGGCGAAGCCGTTGCGGTCGGCGCGCGGCGCCGCGACGCCGGGCGAACCGTTCTCCAGCCACTCCGACCAATCGAGCGCCGTCTCGATCGCCGGCGTGGCATAGTCCGGCTTGAAGCGGAACAGGGCGCGGTCGTCCTGCTTCGTCGGCGCCACGATCTTGCCCGGGTTCATCAGGTTTTTCGGATCGAACAGCGCCTTGATTTCACCCAGCGCCGCGGTAAGCCGCGCGCCGATGATGGGCTCGATCCATTCCGAGCGCACCAGCCCGTCGCCGTGCTCGCCCGAATAGGCGCCCTTGTATTCGCGCACCAGGGCGCAGGCTTCCTCGGCGATGGCGCGCATTTTTATGTGGCCGTCGCGCTTCATGTCGAGGATCGGGCGGACATGGAGCGTGCCGACCGAGGCATGCGCGTACCACGTGCCGCGCGTGCCGTGCTTGGCGAAAACCGCGGTGAGCCGCGCCGTGTACTCGGCGAGGTGCTCGAGCGGCACGGCGCAATCTTCGATGAAACTGACCGGCTTTCCCTCGCCCTTCATCGACATCATGATGTTGAGCCCGGCCTTGCGGATCTCCCAAACCTCGCGCTGCAGGCCCGCATCGGCGATTTCGCTCACGCTGCCGGGCAGGCCGAGATCGCCCATCAGCTCGCCGAGCCGCTTCAAGCGCGCGAGCAGCGCGGCCTTGTCGCCGCCGGCGAACTCGACGAGCAGGATCGCTTCGGCCTTGCCGATCAGCACGGTTTCGAGCGTGGCGCGGAACGACGGATTGGCGAGCGCCAGATCGAGCATGGTGCGGTCGACCAGTTCGACCGCGTCGGGATCGAGGGCGACGATGTTCCGCGTCAGCTCCATCGCGCGCTGGAAACTGGGGAAATGGCAGATGCCCAGCACCTTGTGCGCCGGCAGCCTGGCGAGCTTGAGACGGAGCTTGTTGGTGAGCGCCAGCGTGCCTTCCGAGCCGACGAGCAGGTGCGCGAGGTTCGCCGCCTCGGGCACCAGCATATCGATGTTGTAGCCCTGCACCCGGCGCAGCACTTTGGGCCAGCGCAGCTCGATCTCGCCGGCTTCGCGCCGCGCGATGGCGAGCACGCGCGCGGCGAGATCGCGCAACGCGGGCGCGCCGGCGGCGTGGTCCGCGTCGAACCAGTGGCGTTCGCCGCTGGCCAGCGTCGCCTCGATGCCGAGCACGTTGTGCACCATGTTGCCGTGGCGGATCGAGCGCGCGCCGCAGGAATTGTTGCCCGCCATGCCGCCCAAGGTCGCCTGGGCCGAGGTCGAGACATCGACCGGAAACCACAGCCCGTGCGGCTTCAGCGCCGCGTTGAGGCGATCGAGCACCAGGCCGGGCTGCACCACGGCCTCGCCCCTGGCGGCGTCGATGGCGACGATGTCGCGCAGATATTTGGTGTGATCGATGTGCAGCGCCGCGCCCACTGCCTGGCCGCATTGCGAGGAGCCGGCGCCGCGCGGCAAGACCGGAATGCCGGCCTCGGCCGCGATGGCGAGCGCCACGGCCGCGTCGGCTTCGGTCCGCGGCACGACGACGCCGACCGGCTCGATCTGGTAGATCGAAGCGTCGGTCGCGTAGCGGCCGCGCGCAGCGGCGTCGAACAGCACTTCGCCGCTCGTTTCCTGGCGCAATCTTTCGGCGAGGCGCGAGCGCGCCGCATCCATTCGCGGTCTCCATTTGCGGCCCGGTGGCCGGCGGAATATGTTCACCCTCCGGCTTAAAGCTTGCAACAGCGGGGTACCAGCGATGTTCCGTCACAGCGCGCATCCGAGCGGTCGCCACTTTCTGCAGATCCCGGGTCCGACCAACGTGCCCGACCGCATTCTGCGCGCCATCGACTATCCCACGATCGACCATCGCGGGCCGGAATTCGGCGCCCTCGGCCGCGCCGTGCTCGACGGCATCAAGGCGATCTTCCAGACGCAGTCGCCGGTCATCATCTATCCTGCCTCGGGCACCGGTGCCTGGGAAGCGGCCTTGGTCAACACGCTCTCGCCCGGCGATCGCGTGCTGATGGCCGAAACCGGTCATTTCGCCGCGCTGTGGCAGAAGCTGGCGCAGAAGCTCGGCCTCGCCGTCGATGTCGTGCCGGGCGATTGGCGCCACGGCGCCGACGCCGAAGCGCTGCACGCCAAGCTCGCCGAGGATCGCGGCCACGCGATCAAGGCCGTGTGCATCGTGCACAACGAAACCTCGACCGGCGTCGCCAGCCGCGTCGCCGACATCCGCAAGGCGATCGATCGCGCGCGCCATCCGGCGCTGTTCATGGTCGATACGATTTCGTCGCTCGCCTCGATCGACTACCGGCACGACGAGTGGGGCGTCGACGTCACCGTGGCCGGCTCGCAGAAGGGCCTCATGCTGCCGCCCGGCCTGTCGTTCAACGCCGTCGGGGACAAGGCGCTCGCCGCCGCGAAATCCGCGCGCCTGCCGAAATCCTATTGGGCCTGGGACGAAATGCTCGCGGCCAACAAGAACGGCTACTTCCCGTTCACGCCGGCCACCAATCTGCTCTACGGCTTGCACGAAGCCATCGCCATGCTGCGCGAGGAAGGCCTGCCGCAAGTCTTCGCGCGCCATGCGCGCCACGGCGAGGCGGCGCGCCGCGCGGCGCGCGCCTGGGGCCTCGAACTGCTCTGCCTCGAGCCCGCCGAATATTCGAATTCCGTGACCGCCGTGCTGCTGCCCGCCGGCCACGACGCCGACGCGTTCCGCCGCGTGGTGCTGGAAAACTTCGACATGTCGCTCGGCCAGGGCCTCGGCAAGGTCGCGGGCAAGGTGTTCCGCATCGGCCATCTCGGCCATTTCAACGACCTCATGCTGATCGGCACGCTGGGCGGCGTCGAAATGGGCCTCGCCTTGGCGGGCGTGCCGCTCCGCAAGGGCGGCGTCGACGCGGCGATGGAATTCTTGAGCGGAGCGGCGAACGCCGCCGCGGCGCGCGTTGCGGCATAAAACGGCATTCGCGCGATCGCCGCGGGATTAGGTCCCGCCGCCGCCGATCCAGTCCTTGATTTGCACCGCGGTGATGTTGCTGCCGCACAGCGGCGTCGCGATTCGCTTGCCCGCGAATTGCTCGCGATGCGCGAGGATGGCGGCAAGGCCGGCGGAACCGGCGGGCTCGGCGAGCAAGCCGGCATGCTCGATGAGAAGCCGCATCGCGGCGACGATGGCGCTGTCCTCGACCAGGAGCACGTCATCGACGACGCCGCGCATGTCGGCAAGCGCTTCGGGCACCGGCACGCGCACCGCGATGCCGTCGGCGATCGTGTCGATCGACGCCGTGGCTTCGGCCTTGCCGCTGCGCCAGGAATTCGCCATGGCCGGCGCGCCGCTGGCCACGACGCCGATCACGCGGGTGGCCGGCGCCTTCTCTTTGACCCAAGCGCCGATCCCGGCAATGAGCGCGCCGTTGCCGAGCGGCACCAGCACCGCGTCGAACGGCTTCGGCCAGGCGAGCAGCTCGACGGCAATGCTGCCCGCACCCTCGGCAATGGCGACGTCGCGGCCATCCTCGACGAAGCGCAGCATGCGGCGCGCCGCATGTGCGCGCGCGGCGGCCTTGGCCGCGTCGAAATCGGCGCCGGCGAGAATAACCTCGGCGCCGAACTCGCGCATGCGCGCGATTTTGAGCGGATTGGCCGCTTCGGCCGCGAAAATCGTCACGCCGATGCCGCGCCGGCGCGCCGCATAGGCGATGCCCTGGCCGAAATTGCCGGCCGAGGCGGCGACGAGCGGCGTGCGGTCGCGCAGCCGGTCGAGATAATAATCGGCGCCGCGGCCCTTGAACGAACGGATCGGATTGAGCGTCTCGACCTTGAGCACGAGCTCGGCGCCGAGCGCGCGCGACAGCGTCTCGAACGCGAGCTGCGGCGAGTTGCGGAATACCGGATCGATGATCGCGGCGGCTTCGGCGATGTTGTCGAGCGACAAACGGGACATCGATCGGCCGCTAGTGCCGGACGCGCGGATCGAGCGGCACCTTGTCCGCCACGCCCGCCATGTCTTCGAAGCGCTTCGCGGCGGCGAGCAGCTTGGCCTCGCCGCGCGGCGGCGCCACAAGCTGCAAGCCGACAGGCAATCCGGCGCGCGTGAATCCGCAGGGCACCGAAATCGCCGGACAACCGGTGAGCGTCACCGCGAAGGTCACCGTGATCCAATCGATGTAGGTCGCCATTTTCTTGCCGGCGATTTCCTCGACATAGATGTTCTCGACCGGATAGGGCGGCGACTGCATAACCGGGCAGGCGAGCAGATCGTGCCCGGCGAAGAACGCGGCCACGCGATTGAACAGCGCCGCGCGCGCGCGTTCGGCGCGGCCGATGTCCTCGGCGGTGAGCTTCATGCCTTTCTCGATATTCCAGATCAGGTCGCGCTTCATCCGCTCGCGCTTGGCGCGCAGCAGCGGCTCCATGGCGGCGGAAAAGCGCACCGCGCGCAAAGTCTGGAAACACTCATAAGCGCCGGCAAAATCCGGCGCCGCCTCGACAACGTCGCAGCCGAGCGCGGCAAATCCCGCCACCGCTTCGGCGCACACCCGCTTGATTTCCGGATCGACGGTGCAAATGTCCAAATCGGGCGACCAGCCGATGCGCTTGGGCGCCTTGGCGCGCGCGAGCGCGGCGACAAACGAGGTTTCCGGCGCCGGCAGCGCGATCGGGTCTTCGGGATGCAGGCCGACCATGGCGTCGAGCATGAGCGCCACGTCGGCGACATTGCGCGCCATCGGGCCTTGCACGCCGAGCGTGTCGAACGGCAGTTCCAAGGGGCCGCTGGCGACGCGGCCCGGGCTCGGCCGCAAGCCGACGACGCTGTTGAAGCCGGCCGGCGTGCGCAAACTGCCGCCGAGATCGCTGCCATGGGCAAGCCACGTCATGCCGGTCGCCAAGGCGACGGCCGAGCCGCCCGAGGAACCGGCGGCCGAAAGGCGCGTGTCCCAGGGATTACGCGTCTTGCCGAACACGGGATTGAAGGTGTTGGCGCCGGCGCCGAATTCCGGCGTGTTCGATTTGGCGATCACGAGCGCGCCGTTTTCTTCGAGGCGCTCGACCAAAATATCGGAGCGCTCCGGCACGTGGTCGGCGAAGATCGGCGATCCGTAGGTCGTGCGCACGCCAGCAACGTCGGTCAAATCCTTGATCGCGATCGGCAGGCCGGCGAGAACGCTGGTCCGTTTCGCCGCCTTGGCGCGCTTGCGGGCACGATCGAGGCACAGGGTCGGCAGCGCGTTGACCGCGGGATCGGCCGCGGCGATCCGTTTCTCGGCGGCATCGATCAGTTCGCGCGGCGAAACTTTGCGCGCCTTGAGCAGCTTGACGGCTTCGGTCGCGGTGAGCTGCCAAAGCTCGGTTCGGCTGCGCTTTGCCGCCATGCCTAGGACAGGCCCATCTGCTTGAGCACGGCCTTGGTGAGCGGCGCCGACGGATTCATGATCTCGTTCCAGGCGGCGAAATGATCGAGGCCCGGCAGATCGACCGAGGTGACCGGCACGCCCTTCGATTCCAGCATCGCCTTGTAGGCACGGGTCTGCGACAGGAAACCCTCGGGCTCGGCGCCGCCGACGGCGAGGATCACCGGCGTCTTGTGCGGCGGCGGATTGAGCAGCGGCGAATTGCGCTCGGCCTGCAACGGGTTCACGTGCAGCCAATCGCGCGTGAAAGCGCGGGCCAGCGGCCGGATATCGTAGAGGCCGCTCACCGCCGTGGCGCCCTTGATGACATCCGCCGGCAGGCCGTAATCCTTCGCCCAATCGGTCGACAGCATCATGCCGGCGAGATGGCCGCCGGCGGAATGGCCGGAAACGTAAAGCCGGTTCGGATCGCCGTTGAACGAAGCGGCGTTGCGCCAGGCCCAGGCGATGAAAGCCCGGCATTGCCGCACGATCACGTCGATGTGCGCGCCGGGGCACAGCGAATAGGTGTTGACCATCACCGTGGCGCCGGCCGGGTTGAGCGCCGTGGCGACGAAGCCGTTTTCCTCTTTCGTCAGCATGCGCCAATAGCCGCCATGGATGAACAGATGCAGCGGCGCGCCCGCCCTTTTCGCCGGAAAAACGTCGCACACTTCGTCGCGATGCGGGCCGAAGGCGATGCCGCGTTTGCACGGCAGGGTTTTGCGCGCGTGCTCGCTGGCGCTGGAAAATCCCGGCAGATAGACCTTCTCGAATATCTCGCTCACCGGCGCGCGCGGGTTGTAGGCCTTGTCCAGCATCGCTTGATCGGCGGGATTCAGAACCGAGTCCATTGCGCTCTCTTTGTTCGCGTCCGGCTCTGCCGGCGGCGCGCACTCTATCGGTGCGGCGGGGCCAAGCTCAAGCGTTCCTATTGCCATGCCGCGCGTTCGATGACCGGATCGATATTCGCACCGGCCGGCAACGCGCCGTAGGCGTGGCCGCCGGCGCGCGCGATGCGCGTCGCCACGAACAGGTCGGCGACCGGTGCCGGTGCGTGGCGCAGCAGCAGCGCCGCCTGCAACGCCAGCGCCATGCGCTCGACGGTGTGACGCGCATCGCTTTCGCGCAAGCCGCCGCGGCCGAGATCGTCGGCGAGCGCCGCGAGATGCGCGTCGTAATGCCGGTTGGCGCCGCGCGCGGCGGCGAGCTCGGCGAGCAGCGCGTCGCGCGCATCGCCGTCGCGGTCGAGCGCGCGCAGCACGTCGAGGCAGATGACGTTGGCCGAGCCTTCCCAGATGCCGTTGAGCGGCGCGTCGCGGAAGAGCCGCGCCATCGGGCCGTCTTCGACATAGCCGCCGCCGCCGAAACATTCGAGCGCTTCGAGCACGGCCTGCGACACGCGCTTGCAGATCCAATATTTGGCGACCGGCGTCGCGATGCGCGAGAAAGCCTGCGCCGCGCGGTCGGCGCCGGCTTCATCGAAGGCGCGCGCCACGCGCATGGTCAGCGCGAGCGCGGCCTCGTTCTCGACCGCGAGATCGGCGATCAAGGCGCGCATCGAGGGCTGCTCGATCAGGCGGCGCTGGAAGGCGCGGCGGTGCTGCACATGGTGCAGCGCCTGGGTCAGGGCCTGGCGCATGATCGACGCCGAGCCGATGACGCATTCGAGGCGCGTGTGATGCACCATGTCGAGGATGGTGGCGACGCCGCGGGCCTCGGTACCCACCATGCGCGCCCAGGTCCGGTTGTATTCGATCTCGCTCGATGCGTTGGTCTTGTTGCCGAGCTTGTCCTTGAGCCGCTGGATGAAAAAGCGGTTGCGCGCGCCGTCGGGCAGGAAACGCGGCACCAGGAAGCACGACAGGCCCTTCTCGGTATAGGCGAGGGTCAGGAACGCGTCGCACATCGGCGCCGAGCAGAACCATTTATGGCCGGTCAGCTCATATTCGGCGCCCGGGCCGCCGGCGCCGAGCGGCGTCGCGCGCGTCGTGTTGGCGCGCACGTCGGAGCCGCCCTGCTTCTCGGTCATCGCCATGCCGATCAGCACGCCGTTTTTATTGTCGGCGGGGATGAAGCGCCGGTCGTGGCGGTTGGCGAGAATTCGCGGCAGCCATTCGCGCTCGATCTCGGGCTGCTGGCGCAGCGCCGGCACGGCGGCAAAAGTCATGGCGATCGGGCAGGAGGGGCCTTGCTCGCCCTGGCCGTAGAGATAGTGCAACGCCGCCCGCACGACATGGGCGCCTTTCCTGGCCCCAGCCCAGGGCAGAGAATGCAGCGCCGCTTCTTTTGCCACGGCCAAAAGCTCGTGCCAGGCATCGGCGAATTCGACCTCGTCGACGCGATGGCCGTAGCGGTCATGCGTGCGCAGCTCGGGCAGCCAGGCATTGGCCTTGCGGATCAGCTCTTGATAATCGGCGCCGCCGACCTTGGCGCCCAAGGCCGACGCGGCCTCGCGGCCCCAGGCGCCGCCCTCGCGCGCGAGCGCTTCGCCGAGCGGCCGGTCGATGGCGAACAGATCGAGGTCGCCCAGCGGCGGCGGCTGATTTTCGACGGTGTGAGTGAACGGCGAGGCGATCGACATGGCGCAGTGCTCCCGCGGTTACGGCGCGGATCCCCTGAACCGTTGCCTATAGAAAAAATGCCGGCCGGGAAAGATCGGCGCCGCAAACATTTTTAATCGTTTCATAAGGCGCCAAAGCGACACTCCCGATCGCAGCCGCACTGTCGAGACCGATGCCCGCGCCGGACCAACCGACTGCAACGACGCTCCTGCGCACGACCACTTTATCGGTGCGGCGCGACGGCGGCCGGATCGTCATTCGCCGCCGGTCCGCGGATCTTTGGCTCGGCACGCTGCTCATCGGCTGCGTCGGCCTCGTCTTTCTCGGACTCTGGCGGCTCGGCCTGCACTATGACTGGCCGGTGCTGGGGGCGGTCGGGCTGTGGGGCGGGATCATCGTGTTCGCGGCCGCGTCGCTCCTGCCTTTGAAGGCGATTTGGGTTCTGTTCGAGCCGGCGACGGTCTTCGATGCGGGTGCCAAAGCATTGCGCGTGGGGCGGCGCGCTTATCGGTTCGAAATCCGTGACGAAGCCGCGCTTGGAACGCGTGCTGCTGGCCAATCTCGAACTTCTGGCGCTCTATGTCGATGCCGATGGCGCGCCGCTGCGATTAATTCAAGGCGCTTCGCCGAAGCAGGAACGCGAGCTGGCGCAGGTGCTGACCGCAATTCAGGACATGCTCAAGATCGCGCCGGCCAAGCGGTCGGCCGATGTCCGGACAAACGAAGCTGCGTCGCGGATCGAGAGCCGGCAGGTTGTGATTGCCATCTTGCTCGCCCTCGGCGCGCTGTGGTCGGTGGCCGGCTATTTCGCCCTGCCGGATTTCGTATTCGGCAAGTCCGGCAGCGATTTCGGCTTCTTGATTTGGCCGCTCGGGATTTGGATCGCGGCGCTTGGCGTGCTCGAAGCCGTGGGCGTGCCGGTTTTTCGTTTTGGCTCCGCGGGCCCGCTGTGGCGCCGCGCGCTGTTCGTCGTGCTCTGGCTCGGCCCCTATTTCGCGATTTGCTACAGGCCATTGTAACTGCGGCGGCGCATAGGGGCCGCAGTCGGCCGCGGCAATCGATTTGCGCCGCCGCCCCGGATCGTTTACCCAAGCCTTCAGCGCCGCTGGCGCCAGCTCCCGACGAGGCCGCTTGATGCAAGAAATCTTCGCCGAGACGCCGATAGCCGATCGGCCGGCCGTGCCTGGTTTCGTGCCGCGCAACCGGCGGCGTATTCTGTGCGTGTTCCCGCGCTACGCGCCGTCCTTCGGCACGTTTCAGCACGCCTACCGCCTGTTCCCCGGCGTCACGGCCTTCATGCCGCCCCAGGGCCTGCTCGTCATCGCCGCCTATTTGCCGAGGAGCTGGGAGGTGCGCTTCATCGACGAAAATCGCGTGCAAGCGCGCGACGAGGATTTCGATTGGGCCGATGCGGTGTTCATCAGCGGCATGCACGTACAGCGCCCGTTCATCGAAGACGTGAACGCGCGCGCCCAGGCGCGCGGTAAGCTCACCGTGCTCGGCGGGCCGTCGGTGTCGGCCTCGCCCGAAACCTATCCGGCGGTGGATATTCTCCATGTCGGCGAACTCGGCGACGCAACCGACGCGATCTTCGCCGCGATCGACAGCGAGCCGGCGCGCGGCGCGCCGCAGCGCGTGTTCACGGCGGGCGATCGGGTGGCGCTCGACGCGTTTCCCACGCCGGCCTACGACAAGATCGACCTGCGCAATTATTTCCTCGGCTCGATTCAATATTCGTCGGGCTGCCCCTATCGCTGCGAGTTCTGCGATATTCCGGCGCTCTACGGCCGCAATCCGCGCCTGAAGTCCGGTCCGCAGATCGTGCGCGAACTCGATGCGCTGCTCGCCGCGGGAGCGCGCGGCACGATCTACTTCGTCGATGACAATCTCGTCGGCAACAAAAAGGCGGCGCACGATCTCCTGCCCGTGCTTATCGCGTGGCAGGAGAAGCACCATTATCCGCTGCGTTTTGCCTGCGAAGCGACGCTCAACATCGCCCAGATGCCCGACCTGCTCGCGCTGATGCGGCGCGCGCGCTTCGACACGGTTTTCGTCGGCATCGAAACGCCCGATGCGGCGGCGCTCGATTTCATGCAGAAAAAGCAAAATCTGCGCCAGCCGATCCTGGAGGCGATCGAAACGCTCAACGCGCAAGGCCTCGAAGTCGTCTCGGGCATCATCATGGGGCTCGACACCGACCACGCCGAAACCGGGCGAGGCATGATGAAATTCATCGCGGCGTCGAACATTCCGTTGCTGACGATCAACCTGCTTTATGCGCTGCCCAAATCGCCGCTCTACGAGCGGTTGGCGCGCGAAGGCCGCCTCTTGCCGCCGGACGAGGCGGCGAGGCGCGTCTCGAACGTCGCGTTTCGCATGCCCTATGACGACGTCGTGCGGATGTGGTTCGAGACGATCACCGCGGCCTATACGCCCGAAAATCTATTGGCGCGGTTTCGCCATCAGACCGAACGCACCTATCCGAACCGGCTCAAGGTCGATCCCAAGCCGACCTGGGAGCTTGTGATGTTCGGCCTGGCCGCGCTGCGCCGCGTGCTCTGGCATTGCGGCGTCAAGGCGTCGTGGCGCCGCGAGTTTTGGCGCCTGTGCTGGCCGCTGCTGCGCCGGGGGAAGATCGATCAGGTGATTCATGTCGGCGCCGTCGCCTATCACCTGCTGCGCTTCACCGACGATATCCGCAGCGGCCGCTGGGAGGCGAGCTTCTATGCCGATGCCAGCCCGGCCGCGCGGCAATCGGGCGCCGCCGCGCTGAGCAAGGCGGCGTAGCATCCGGCGCGCCTCGGCTAATCAAGCCCGAGCGTCAGCGCCACGAGATCGGCGATCGCAAGCGCAGCTGTGAGACCGGGCAATTCGATCCCATAAAGCGCGGCATAGCCGGGAACGCCAGTTTCGTCCGGGCCGTGAACGGCGAAGTCGGCGGCCGGGTCGTTCGGGCCGCCGAGCTTCGGCCTGATCCCGGCGTAGCCGGGCGTGAGGGCGCCATCGGGCAGGCCGGGCCAATAGCGGCGGATGGCGCCATAAAAGGCCTCGGCGCGGCGCGGATCGACGGCATAGTCGCGGGTGGCAACCCATTCGACGTCCGGCCCGAAGCGGGCGCGCCCGGCGAGGTCGAGCGTCACATGCACGCCCAGGCCGCCCGGCTCGGGCATCGGATAGATCAAGCGCGAAAACGGTGTACGCCCGGCCAGGGTAAAATAGCTGCCTTTGGCGAGATGGGCGCTTGGAATCGATCGCGGCCGCACGCCGGCGATGCGGCGCGACAGGGCGGGTGCGTCCAAGCCCGCCGCGTTGACAAGAACGGCGCAGTCCGCCTCGATCGGCTCGGCCCCTCCGGTAAGGATTCGCAAACCATGTTCCGACACGGCTGCGGACAGGAGCGGTGTCCGCAGCGCCAGCATCGCACCGCGCTCCTCCGCGTCGCCGAGCAAGGCGAGCATCAAGGCGTGGCTGTCGACGATGCCGGTCGAGGGCGAAAGCAGCGCGGCCAAGCAGCAAATCGCCGGCTCCAAGGCAGCTGTTTGGCGCGCGTCGAGCCATGCCAGGTCGGGCACGTCGTTGGCCGCCGCTTTGGCGGCGAGGGCTTCCAACCTGGCGACCTCTCGTTCATTCGTTGCAACGATAAGTTTGCCCAATTTCTTGTGGGGCACGCCGTGCCGGCCACAATATTCATACAGCGCCTCGCGGCCAGCCACGCAAAGCCGCGCCTTGAGGCTGCCGGTCGGATAGTAGATCCCGGCATGAATGACTTCCGAATTGCGCGAGCTGGTTTCGTTACCGATTGTTTCAGCGGCTTCGAGAATGACGGTGTCCCGTCCGGCAAGCGCCAAACGCCGCGCGATGGCCAAGCCCACCACGCCGGCGCCGACGACGACGCAATCGAGCCGCTCGGTCATTGCGAAACATGCTCCGGCGCGTGCTTGTGACGATTATGTGAGTGGCAAAAATCGCGACGGAGGTTGCGCGCCGAAACGTTTCGTTTATGTTGAACGTATAATATTCGAGACCAATCGCGCTGTCGCCCTGCATCGAGCTGACAGCGATAATCTCGGATAAGATCGGTAGCAGCGATGCCGTCGCGCACCACACGGAGAAACTTTTTTAAGAGCGTTGGCCAAGCGAGCGCGATGCTCGCGCTCGGCCCGCTTCTGATGCGCGCCGCGCCGGCTTCTGCCCAAGACAACATTCGCTATTTCCGCATTGGAACCGGGACGAGTTCCGGCACTTACTATCCAATCGGCACGACATTGGCGAATGCGATCAGCAATCCGCCGGGCTCGCGGCCCTGCGATCGCGGCGGGGCTTGCGGCGTGCCCGGCTTGATCGCCACCGCGCAATCCACGCCGGGCTCGGTCCAAAATATCGCCGAACTGGCCGCGGGCCGGATCAATTCGGCCCTGGTTCAGGCCGATATCGCTTTTTGGGCCTATCGCGGCGAGGAGGTTTTCTCGGGTTCGCCGCCCTTTGCCGATCTGCGGCTAATTGCCACGTTCTATCCGGAAGTTATTCAAGTCGTGGTCCGCAAATCCTCGGGCATCGCGCGGCTGGCCGATCTTGTGGGCAAGCGCGTATCGCTTGGCGAGCGGGGATCGGGCACTTTGGTTAACGCGCGCATGGTGCTCGAAGCCTCCAGCATTCGCGTCCAGGACATCCAGCCGCAATATTTGAACACTGGCGAAGCCGCCGACGCATTGCAGCACGAGCGCCTCGATGCGTTCTTCTTCGTATCCGGCATGCCGGCACCGGCGATTGCCGATCTGGCCGACGCGATCGACATCGCTTTCGTGCCGATCAGCGGCCCGTCCTTCGACCTGATGCGCGCGCGTCATCCGTTCTTCTCGCTCGCGACGATCGCGGCGAAAGATTACAAGGGCGCCGACAATGTGCCGTCGCTCGCCGTCAGCACGCTCTGGGTCGTGTCCGCCAAGGCGGATGCGGAACTGATCTACGGCGTCACCAAGTCCTTATGGCACGCCAATACCCGCGCCTTGCTCGACAAAGGGCATCGCGCCGGCAAGCTGATCACGCTCGAGACCGCGCTCGACAGCATGGCGGTGCCGCTACATCCGGGGGCCGAGCGCTACTATCGCGAGATCGGCCGGGCGCCGGGTTCGCGCGCCAGCAACGGCGATACCATCGACCGCAAGAATTAGCGCGCAGCGCCGCTAAACTTCGTCCTCGCCCACGATCCACGTCTCCTTGAGCGCCGCCTCGCGCCAGGACGCCAGCGCCGGCCATTCCCACATGGCTCGGGCATAAGCCGCCACCGCGCCCTCCATCGGCACGCGATAGGCCGTGAACCGGCTCACGATCGGCGCATAGAACGCATCGGCCAGCGTCGGCATTCCGAATAGGTAGGCGCCGCCAAGGCCGAATGTCTCGCGGCAATCGCGCCAGATGGCTTGCACGCGGGCGATATCGGCCTGGGCGGCGGCATCGACGACCGGCGCCGGCTTGTCGCGGCGCATGTTCATCGGCAATCGATTGCGCAGCGCGCCGAAGCCGGAATGCATTTCGGCCGCGACCGAGCGCGCCATGGCGCGTGCCGCGCGATCGGCCGGCCACAGCCCCTTGGCGGGAAACAAATCGGCGAGGTATTCGCCGATCGCCAGCGAATCCCAGATCAGGATATCGCCATGGCGCAGAGCGGGCACGCGCCCGGCCGGCGAGACGGAGCGGAGCCGCCCTTGGGTTCCCTCGCCGCCGACAAGCGGATCGAGCCGCACCAGAACCTCGTCGAAGGCGATGCCCGCCAGTTTGCACGCCAGCCAGCCGCGCAACGACCATGAGGAATAGTTCTTGTTTCCGACATAGAGCGTGAACTCCGACATGGCGCCCCCAGCGATTTCTTGCCCGCCAAGTTCGCTCGCCGGCGAGGCGGGCACAAGCGCGGAATTGTTGCGATGCATTCGCGTTGCGGCGCAAACGCGGGCTTTTCTTTCGCCTGGGCACGGGCCAAATTCCGCCTTCTCGGTTCAGCCTCGGTGGAATCCATGTCGGAAAAATTGCACATCGTCGAAAGCGCGCCGAATTCCGTTCCGCTTCTCGTTCTCATGGAGAGCGAACTCGAAGCCTGGCTCGGCGGCCAGCCGGCCGCCGCCGCGTCCTGGGTGCGCGCCGCCGGCTTCAAGGGCAAGGCCGGCGAGACTTGCGCGCTGCCGGGCGACGGCGGCGTTGCGCGCATCTTGGTCGGCTGCGGCGCCGAAACCGCTGATCTCTGGCGCATCGCCGGGCTGCCCGGCCGTTTGTCGGCGGGCCACTACCGGCTCGAGGGCGGTGCCGCGCCGGCGCCGGCGGCGCTGGGCTGGGCGCTCGGCGCCTATCGTTTCGAGCGCTACAAGGAAGACAAGCGCCCGCGGGCACAACTCATTTGGCCGGCCGGGATCGACCGCAATGCCGTCGCCGATCTCGCCACGGCCATTCATCGCGTGCGCGATCTGGTCAACACGCCGGCGGCCGATATGGGGCCGAGCGCGCTCGGCGCCGCCATCGCCGAAGTGGGCGCGCGCCACGGCGCCAAGGTTTCGGCCATCGTCGGCGATGAACTCCTGAAGCAAGGCTATCGCGCCATCCACGCCGTGGGGCGCGCCGCGGCCGATCCGCCGCGGCTCATCGATCTCACCTGGGGCGACGAGGCGCGGCCCAAAGTCACGCTGGTCGGCAAGGGCGTGTGCTTCGACAGCGGCGGCCTGGACCTCAAAACCGCCGCCGGCATGCAGATGATGAAGAAGGACATGGGCGGCGCCGCGACCGCGCTCGGCCTCGCCGAAGCGATCATGGCCGCGAAATTGCCGGTGCGTTTGCGCCTGTTGGTGCCGGCGGTGGAGAATGCCGTGTCCGGCAATGCCTATCGCCCGCTCGACATCATCAAGGGCCGCAACGGTAAAACCATCGAAATCGGCAACACCGATGCCGAAGGCCGCGTGATCCTGTCCGACGCGCTGGTCGAAGCGGCGGCGGAAAAGCCGGCGCTCATCATCGATTTCGCGACGCTCACCGGCGCCGCCCGCGTGGCGCTCGGTCCCGAGCTGCCGGCGCTGTTCGCCAACAATGACGGCGTGGCCGAAGCCTTGATGAAACATGGCACCGCCGAGGACGATCCGATGTGGCGTCTGCCGCTGTGGCCCGGCTACAAGGGCCTGGTCGAAGGCGACACCGCCGATCTCACCAATGCGCCCGAGGGCGGCATGGCGGGCGCCATCACCGCCGCCCTGTTCCTCGAAGCCTTCGTCGAAAAAGGCGTGCCCTGGGTCCATTTCGATACGTTCGCCTGGAACCAAAAAGCGCGGCCCGGCCGGCCCAAAGGCGCCGAAGCGCTCACCCTGCGCGCCTGTTTCGCCATGATCAAGGAACGCTTCGCGGTTTAAGTCGGCGCTTCGCCATCAGCCGGCGAATCGCGGCGGCGTCGGCGGCGGCGGCTTTGGTCGCGCGTTGTTCCATGCGGCGGTAGTGCCGCAACACGGCCGCGCCGGTCGAGGTCAAGCGCGCGCCGCCGCCTTTGTCGCCGCCTTTTGCCGCGGCGACCAGCGGCGCCTTGAAGCCGCTGTTCATTTCGCCGATCAGCGTCCATGCGCGTTTGTAGCTCATGCCCATGCGCCTGCCCGCCGCCGCGATCGAGCCTTTCGCGCGAATGCCTTCCAGCAGCTCGGCCTTGCCCGGGCCGATCGAAAGATCGGGCTCGAGCTTGATCCAGAAGCGCGCCGGCGCAGGTTTCCTGGCGGTGGCCATGGCGCCATTTGACCACGGCACGCGGTCGGCCGCGAGTGGCCGGCGCGCGTGAACGCCCATGGCTTGCGGCCCGGCCCTGAAATGCGTAAGCCCGCTCCGCCCACCGCCGAGCCGGAACCGTGTCAACCGCCGCACCCGCGCATTCCAACGCCGATCGCCCGTTTCTGGCGATTCTGTTCATGGTGATCGGCGTCTCGAGCCTTGCCGCGATGGACGCCTTCGGCAAATCGGCGGTCCTTCTCCTGCCGGTGGCGCAGGTCATGTTCCTGCGCGCCATACTCACCTTGGCGATGTTGCTGCCGATCGTGGCCGCGAATGGCGGCGCGCGCGCGATTCGCACTGCCCAGCCGCGCCTGCAATTCGCGCGCGTCGCGTGTTCTTGCATTTCGACGCTGGCGTTTTTCTACGCCTTGCGCCATTTGCCGCTGGCGACCGCGATTTCGATCGCGTTCATCGCGCCGCTGCTGATGACGGCGCTGTCGGTGCCGCTGCTCGGCGAGAAGGTCGGTTGGCATCGCTGGGGCGCCATCGTCGTCGGCCTCGTCGGCGTGCTCGTGATAACCCAGCCCGGCGCCGGCACCGTGCCCTGGCTGCCGGCGCTGCTTTGCCTCGTCGCGGCACTGGGCTACAGCACGTCCATGGTCCTGTCGCGCCGGCTGACGCGCACCGATAGCGACATCGCGCTGATGTTCTACGGCAATTTCGGGCAACTCCTCGTCATGGGCGCGATCACGGCCTTCGTGTGGCGCGAGCCGAGTTGGACCGCGATCGGCTTGATCGGCGCCATGGCGCTGCTGCTGGTGTCCGGGCAATGGTTTTTGGTGCGCGCGTTCCGCTTTGGCGCGGTCGGGATGCTGGCGCCGTTCCACTACATCGAATTGCCGATCGCCGCCGTGATCGGCTGGTTCGTGTGGCGCGAATTGCCGGAAAACGCGGTGTGGTACGGCGCCGCCATCGTGGTCGCGAGCGGCCTTTATGTGCTGTGGCGCGAACGCGTCCGCGCGGTCGAAGCCCGCCTCAGCCGAGCCGTCCCGACTGCTTGAGCCAGCCATAGGCGTCCTCGACCATGACGCGCAGCGGCACCGATTGATAGCCGAGTTCGTCGCTCGACTTGGTCGAAACGATGCGCGGATGCGCCAGCACCATCGAAACGCCCTCGGGCGTCGCCTCCGGCTCGCGGCCGGTGAAGGCCGCGAGGCCCACCGCGGCGCGGGCATAGGCTCGCAGCACCCAGCCCGGCACGACGAAGCGCGGCACGCGCTGGCCGACGACTTCGCCGAAAATGGCGATCAATTCGCGGAAGCTGCCATCGGTGCCGCCGAGCAGATAATTGTCGCCGGCTTGCCCGCGCTCGGCGGCGGCGATGAGCGCCTTGGCCACGGCCTCGGCGTGGCAAAAACTGCCGGCGCCGGGCGGAATGCCGGGCAGCCGCCGCTTGGCCGCCATGACGATCATGCGGCCCCAGCCGTGATCGTCGTAGCGTCCGAGAATATGCGCCGGATTGACGATGACGGCGGGCAGGCCCCGCGCCGCCGCGGCTTTCACCGCGGTTTCGGCCAGCGTCTTGGTGCGCGTGTAGTTGACCCAGGAGCCGAGTCCCGTTTGCGGCGTCGCCTCCGATATCGTTGCGTGTTCCATGCCGAAGGTCGCCCAGGTCGAAACATGGACGAAGCGCTTGGCCTTGCGCCGTTCCGCCGCCGCGATCACGGCCGCCGTCGCATCGACGTTGTCGCGCGTCTGCTGCGCCGCGTTGCGCGACCACATCGAGGTGTTGGCCGCAACATGAAACACCGCGTCGGCACCCTCGGGCAGCGCCGCCGCGATCGAGCCGGCGTCGTGGAGATCGCCGGCCGCGAAGCGGATGCGAAAGTTCTCGAACCCACGCAGGTCCGAGCTGGCGCGGTGTAGCGCCACCATGTCCCAGCCCGCGGCGGCCAGCTGCTCGACGAGGTTGCGCCCGAGAAAACCGGTGGCGCCGGTCACGAAAGCAAGCGGCATGGCAAAGCGATCCCGGCGGCCCAGCACCCTGTGACGGCGCGCACAGCGTCGGCGCGCCCTTCATGGCACAATAGCCTTCGAATGAAACTCGTGTGAATGCCCGTTTCAGGTCCGGTTCAGCATGGATCGGTTAAAACTGCACTCCAGCGCCCAGGAAAGGATCGCCGTCATGTTGGAACTGAGCAAATTGAACGCACTGACGCCGGCCCAATGGGCCGCGTCGCTGCTCGATCGCGTCGCCTATATCAAGCCCGTGTCGAACGAAGGCGCGACGGTCTACGCCGTCCACGCCGCCGACGGCACCCGCATCGCCATCATCGGCGACCGCGAAACCGCCTACGCCGCCGTGCGCCAGCACGAACTCGAACCGATGAGCGTGCATTAAGCGCAGGTTGTGCATTCACGGGGTCTGTACCGCAAACGCCATATTAGATTTCCGACGGTTGTCATCTCGACCGAAGCGCCGAAGGCGCGTAGCGGAGCGACTGTCTTGGTTGTCAAGCGCTTTGCCATGGCCGTTGATCTCGTACAATGGCGTTGAGGATCGTTAGGAGTTTGCGTGCGGCGGCGATGAGGGCGAGTTTCTTGGCTTTGCCGGCGGCGACGAGCCGGCGGTAGTAATCGCGGATGACCGTGTTGTGAACGCTGCCAACCAATGTTGCCATATAGATCGCGTTGCGAACCGACTTGCGACCGCCGCCGATCATACGTTTGCCGCGGAAAGTGCCGCTGTCGCGGCTGATGGGCGCGAGCCCCGCCAGATGCGCGATCTGGCGCCGCGTGAGCGTGCCAAGCTCGGGGAGTTCGGCGATCAAGACCCGCGCGGTCTTGTCGCCGACGCCGGGGACGGATGTCAGCAGGTCTTCGTTGGCGCGCCACAGCGGCGAGTTGCGCATCGTGTCGTCGAGCTCGCGTTCGAGCTCGGTGACTTCCTTTTGCAACGCGGCCTGGATGCGCTGCGCGCCGCGGATCAAACGCGGCTGGCTCAAGTGCTCCATCCGGTTGTTCTCGGCGACGATGATCTCGATCAGCTGCCGCCGCCGGGCGACAAGCTCGGCGAAGGCGCGGCGCGCCGCGTCGGGCAACGCGCGCGGCTCCGGCCGAATGACGTTGGCGAAGTGCGCGATGACCTCGGCGTCAAGCCGGTCGGTTTTGGCCGCGCGGTCCGCTGGCGCGCGCAAAATCGCGGATCTGGCGCGGATTGACCACCGCCAAGGGCAATGCCTCGGCGGCGATCGCCGCGGCCACAACCTGCTCGTACCCGCCGGTGGCTTCGAGCACAATCAACCGCGGCTGCAATCGACGCAACCGCTCGACCAGCTCGACCAAACCGGCGCTGTCGCGCGTGACGGAAAAGGTCTCGCCCCGCGGTCGGACGTGCACCACCAATTCGCGTTTCGCGACATCGATGCCAACAAAGATTTCCTGTTCCATGACCCATCCTTGCAAATCCGGGCTCGCCAGGCGGCCCAAGCGACTGTCCGGGTTCTGAGGAACAACGGGCGGGGCGCCACGCTCCACTTCGGGCTTATTGGCCCCAGGGACCTTCGGGCTCCCGCCCGCCACCGCGGGCCTTACTTTACCCGCAATCCGACCAACGCACACCGCGTCCGCAGGTGGGATGGCGGGCCTACGCCTGACTCTGCGAACGGTCGCTTCGGCCCGCCATCCCACCTGCTCTCAATCTTGCCTCGCACGAACAGATACAAGGGACCTCGACCGGACAAGCCACACCGCGTTTGACGGCAAGGCGCTCGTCCACCCGAGGTCCCTCGACGACCACCGCCTTCGGCGGTGGCGCGCTCGGGATGACGCCACTGGGAAATGCAAGAAAAATTACGTCGAAAGAAGTGTGAATGCGGTAGCGCCTTCGCCCGGGGCGACAGAAATTGTGAAACGCGGTCCGCACTATCACTTCCAAATCCGCCTCCCGCTGCCCGGCAGCCCCAGCGCCGACCACATCGCGTCGACCTTCGCCACCACGTCGTCGCTCATGCGGATGGCGCGGCCCCAGTCGCGATTGGTTTCGCCGGGCCATTTGTCGGTGGCGTCGAGGCCGATCTTGGAGCCGAGGCCCGACACCGGCGAGGCGAAATCGAGATAGTCGATCGGCGTGTTCTCGACCACGGTGATGTCGCGCGCCGGGTCCATGCGCGTTGCCACCGCCCACATCACGTCCTTCCAGTCGCGCGCGTCGATGTCGTCGTCCACGACGATGACCCATTTCGTGTACATGAATTGCCGGAGGTAGGACCACACGCCGAACATCACGCGCTTGGCGTGGCCCGGATAGGCTTTCTTCATCGCCACCACGGCGATGCGATAGGAGCAGCCCTCGGGCGGCAGCCAGAAATCGGCGATCTCGGGAAATTGCTGGCGCAGCAGCGGAATGAACACCTCGTTGAGCGCCTCGCCCAGCGCCGAGGGCTCGTCGGGCGGGCGGCCGGTGAAGGTCGAGAGATAGATCGGGTCGCGCCGCATGGTGATGGCCGAAATGCGGAACACGGGAAATTTTTCGATCGAATTATAGAAGCCCGTGTGATCGCCATAGGGGCCTTCGTCGCCGCTCTCGTCGAGCGACACATGGCCTTCGAGCACGATCTCGGCCTCGGCCGGCACTTTCAGCGGCACGGTCTTGCAATCGACCAGATCGAGCTTCTTGCCGCGCAGCAGGCCGGCGAATTGATATTCGCTCATCGTGTCGGGCACCGGCGTCACGGCGGCGAGGATCGTGCCCGGATCGGCGCCGATCACGGCGGCGGCGGGCAGCGGCTCGCGGCGCGTCTTGGCCCAGCGCGCGTGATGCTGCGCGCCGCCGCGATGGCGCAGCCAGCGCATCAGCGTCGTGTTCTTGCCGGTGACTTGCAGGCGATAGATGCCGAGATTGAACGCATCGGCGCGCTCGCCCTCGGGGTCCGGGCCTTGCGTGACGATGAGCGGCCAGGTGATGAGCGGCGCCGGCTCGCCCGGCCAGCAAGTTTGCACCGGCAGCTTGACGAGATCGATCTCGTCCGCGGTCCACACGATCTCCTGGCACGCGGCGCGCGACACCGTGCGCGGCTTCATGGTGAGCACGGTCTTGACCAGCGGCAGCATGTCGAAGGCCTCGCGCCAGCCGCCGGGCGGCTCGGGCTGGCGCAGGAAGGCGAGGGTTTCGCCGAGCGCGCGCAGTTCCGCGGGCTTGCGCCCCATGCCGAGGGCGACGCGCTCGACCGTGCCGAACAGATTGACAAGCACCGGGATCGGCGACCGGCTGCCGTCTTCGCGCACCACGTTTTCGAACAGCACCGCCGGGCCGCGCTCGGCGAGCAGGCGCGTTTGAATCTCGGTCATTTCGAGCTTGGCCGAAACCGGCGCCGTCACGCGCACCAGATCCTTGCGGCGTTCGAGCTCGGCGATGAAATCGCGCAGCGAAGCGAATGTCATGGCGGCAATCTAGGGCGCCGGGCGAAAAAGCGCTATGGAGGAGCCATGGCCGCCCGCCGTTTCCCCGCCGAGTTTGCCGACCTGCTGACGCCCAAGGGCCGCCGCATCCTGGACGGACGCGATGCGGCGGCGGGCGCGCTGGCGCAAGCCGATCGGCCGTTCCTGGCGCTGACGGGCTGCATCGAGCGCGCCTTCGCGGCGGACATCGTCGCGCCGCTGGAGCGCGCGCTTTACCCGCATCTCGTTCCGCTGGTGCGCGGCATCCCGCCTGAATCGATTTCCGGCCAAACCCGCAATCATCAGGAACGGCTGATCAAAACCGTGCGCTCCCGCACCGCCTATTTCGAGCGCCGCACCTCGCGCGCCTGGCGCGCCGCCGAACGCCTCGGCCTGATGCGCATGATGGACAGCGACTTCCTATGTCCGCTTCGCCGAAATTCTCGCCGGCCGCGCGCTCGACCGGCGCTTCGGCCGGCAAATCCTGTGCTACGGCGAAGGCGACTATGCCGGGCCGCACACCGATCACGTGCCCGAAGATCCGCGCGCCCGCGGCGGCTATGTCGATCTGCATTTGTCGTTCAGCGGTCCGGGCGTGGCGCAGCAACTTCTCGTTTATGCCGAGGGCGGCCATTTTCGCCACGTCGCCGATGTCGCGCGCGGCGGCACGATCACGGCCTATCGCCTGCCGTTCTGGCACTACACCACGCCGCTTGTGGTAAAACGCGGCCACGCGCGGGCCCGGCGCTGGGTCGTGCTCGGCACGTTTCGATTTTCGGCTCACGCAAAATAGAGGCACATCATGCGCATCGCGGCGTTGATTTTCGACAAGATCACGGTTCTCGACATCGTCGGCCCGATGGAGGCGATGAGCTGGCTGCCCGGCTCCGACATTCTCTGGGTCGGCAAGCGGCGCGGCGCGATGCGCGCGGCGCCCACCGGGCTTTCGTTGAGCGCCGATCTCGCGCTCGACGAGGTCGCCTCGGCCGATGTGCTCGTGATTCCCGGCGGGCCGGGCGTGCGCCTGCTGCTCAAGGACGAGGCCGTGCTCGATTGGGTGCGCCGGATTCACGCCACGACGAAATGGACCGCCAGCGTGTGCACCGGCTCGCTGCTGCTCGGCGCCGCCGGATTGCTCAAGGGCCTCGACGCCACGACGCATTGGAACTCGGTGCCGGCGCTCGAATCCTTCGGCGCCAAATATCGCGAAGAGCGCGTCGTGCCGCGCGGCAAGATCGTGACCTCGGCCGGCGTCTCCTCCGGCATCGACATGGCGCTGTGGCTGATCGGCCGGGAAGCCGGCGACGAGGCGGCTGAGGCGGCGCAGCTCTGCATCGAATACGATCCGCAGCCGCCCTATCACATGGGCGCGCCGTCGAAAGCCAGCGCCGCGGTGCTCGAGCGCGCCCGCCGCGACGTGAAAGACATCGTCGGCAAAGCGCTCGCGGCGCCGGCGACGGCCGACCAAACCAAAGCGCCGCGCTATTGGGTCGTTGGCGGCGAATATCGCGATTCGAAATTCGCCGAGCTGCTGCCGGGCAAATCCATGGAGCGTCACGGCCCCTTCGCCAGCCGCGAGGAGGCGCGCGCCAAATGGGCCGCCCTCGCCATGGCCACGGTCGACAACGCGCTCGCCCGTTACAACATCGAAAAAGAAGACCACGCCGAATACTGGGTCGTCGGCGGCCGCTATGCCGATGCCTCGTTCACCCGCATGGCCCATGGCGGCACCGAGGAACAGCTCGGGCCCTTCGCGACCGAAACCGAGGCGGTCGATCTGTGGCGCAAGAAGGCCTGGGAAACGGTCGACGACGCACTTGCACAATACCGGGTCGAGCGCGCCTGAGGCGAAAAACCCAATGATTCCCGAAGATGCTCATTTGTATGTGTTGGGAAAAACCGGACCGATGATCATCTTCGGCATTTTTCGCAAGAGATTGCGGTGTTAGGTTATCGGCCTACTGTATATTGAGAGATCGCCCGAGAAAAAAATTCAATGATTCCCGAAGATGATCATTTTTGGCGATGATCACCTTCGGGCCAAATGAGCAGGCGATGATCACCTTCGGCGCCGGTCGCGATTTGTGCGGTTGCGAAGGCTGGAGGCGAGGAAAGTAAAGTAAGGTTCGCCACAGAGGCACGGAGGCACGGAGAAGGTCACGGAGGAGTTTATTGGCGCGCGCCGCGCGCATTCCCCTCCTTCTTCTCTGTGCCTCCGTGCCTCTGTGGTGAACCAATATTTCCTCTCAGCGGCCCTCGGCATGCCGCGCGGCAACAGCAGTGATGGCGCCCGCCCTCACCCGCGCAGGCTCATCAGGCGCTTGATGCGCGAGCTCGTTGCCGGGTGGGTCGAGAGCAGGGCGCTGGCCTTTTCCCGATAATTGCGCAGCGGGTTGACGATGAAGACGTGCTGCACCGCGCTGCTCACCGTCAGGCGCTCCTTGCAATCCTGAATTTTGCCGAGGGCGCGGATCAGCGGATCGGCGCTGCCGGCGAGATAGGCGCCGCCCGCGTCGGCAGCGTATTCGCGCTCGCGGGAAATCGCGATCTGTACGAGTTGGGCCATCAGCGGCGCGATCACCAGCACCAGGGCGAGGATGGCGAGGGCGATCAGCGCGGCGCCGCCGCCATCTTTGCTTTTCGAGCGCGAGCTGGACGAACTCGACGAACGGCCGCTGCCCAAATTGCGCAGCACGCCGAAGCTCACATCGCGCAGCATGACGGTGAAGCCGACGGCGATGGCGACGATATCGGCATAGACCACGTCGCGGTTGACGAGATGCGTCATTTCGTGGCCGAGCACGGCTTCGAGCTCGTCGGGCGCCAATTGCTCGACCAAGCCCGCGGTGACGCCGATCGTGCCATGCAGCGAGTCGCGGCCGGCGGCGAAGGCGTTGAGCGCCGGGCTGTCGATCACGACGAGGCGCGGCTTGGCCTCGCCGGCGGCGCGGGCGACGCGGTCCAGCGCGGCGTGCAGGCTGGGCATTTCGTCCTCATGCACTTCGCGCCCGTGCACCCAGCGGGCGATGATCGAATTGCCGAACACCAGCGCGCGGCCGCACATCGCCGCGCCGAACAGCAAGAAAGCGAGCGCGCCGGCGACGCCCCAATTCGAATACCAGAACAAGCCCGGCCGGTGACCGCGCGTCGAAACCTCGTTCGCCCAAACCACGTCGGCCGCCCAGCCCGCCGTGTAGCCGACCACGCCGCCGATCAGCGTCAGCACCGTCGCGAGCACGATCGACGCCGTCCAATTGCGCCGCAGCGCCGCCGCGACGGCGGATTTATCGAGAGCGCCGGAATTCGCCTGCATCGAGTTGAATTATCCAAGATCGAGTCGGCGTATGGTAGCAGCCGGCGGGTAAGATTGTCGTTAATCCATTGGCGGCGGAGGAAGGGAGTAAGGCAAGATTTCAACGCAATGCGTGCCATCCAAACGGCCCCAAGAAAGTGACCGATGCTCGCGGCGTCGAGGCGCACCGCGTCCGACGCTGCCGCCTATGGCGGTCCGCGTCGGCATGCGCCCGGTTCATGCAGGGCGCGAAACGCCGCGATGAGCATTCCAGTCACGCGCAGACGAACGCCAATACGGTTTGGAATTGATTCTACTCCGCGCCCGAATTCGACGGACAGCGAACGGATTAAGCGCCCGGATCGGCGTCGCTGCCGATCCGGGCGCATTGTCTTCGTAGCCTGTTACTTGATAATCGCTACTTGCCGTTGGCAACCCGGAAGAAGCCGTTGCCCTCGTTGTTCACGGTCACCCGGAACGTGCCGCCGGATTTGATCTTGTTGACCAAGAAGGCGGCGACGCCCGGCGCGCTCTTGAGGTGGCAGCCGTTCTGGCCGCAGATGACCTGGAAGTTGCCGTCATCGATGCGGATGTAGAGCTGGCTCGGCTCGGCGCCGTTGACCGGGCGATCGACCCAGACGCATTCGCCCGGCGCAGGGGCGTTGGCCGACTGGCCCTTCCGGAACGCAATGGTGACGGCCATGCCGCCGCCGTTCTTGTGGAAATTGGCCGCCATGCCGCCGCCTGCGCGGCAGATGAGGTTGAAGCCGCCCGTGGCCGGCGCGGCCGAAGCCGTTGCCGGGATCGCCGCGGCCATGCTGAGGACCAGGGCGGTGATGAGAGATGCGCGTTTCATTGTTCGATTCCTTTGAAATGTGGGTTGAGATTTGTGGATTGGTTGCTTGTTGGTTAGACGCAATCACCGGCTGGTCATTTCGTCGTGATCGAGAATTTACCAAAGCGTGGTTGTATCGGCGCTGAATGCGCGGTTCAGTCGCCGTTCATCGCGTCGGCCGCGCGCCAATGTGCGGCCCGGCGAGCGGCGTGCGGTTCCGCGATCGACCCAGCACCGTCAGCCCGAGATCGCCGATGTGCATGGACCCCGGCTTTCTCCGCTATCGGATTCGCGCATCTTTCGACGCAATTTTTCTTGCGTTTCCCAGTGGCGTCATCCCGAGCGTGCCGCCGCCGAAGGCGGTGGACGTTGAAGGACGTCGGGCGGACGAGCGCCTTGCCGTCAAGCGAGATTTGTCCAGTCCGGTCGAGGTCCCTCCACGACGCGCCCCTGGCGCTTCGGTCGGGATGACGGGCGTGTGAACATAATTTCGATGCCTCGAAATGTGCGAATCCGATAGCGGTTTTCACCGGGGTGACAGGACCGCGCACGGACCGACCATCCAACCGGCGCCCGCCGCGCCGTTGCCCGATCCCCGGTGGCCCGCTAGCATGCGCGCCGGATCGGCGGCGGGACGGTCTGCGCCGCCTCCGCGACCGGAGACCGGGCGAATGGCCGGCTGCCGGTAAACAATATCGAACCATGTCGGAGAGCGGCAATGATTGAAGAACCAAGCCGGACGCGCGCGATCGATGTCACGTCGACGCTGCGGGTCATTCCGCGCGCGGCGCGATGGTTCGCGGCGCTCGCACTCGCGCTGGCGGCTGCTGGCTTTGCCGCCGCCCCCGGGCTGGCGCAGGGCGAAACCGTGCGCATTGCGTTCAACCCGCAGACTTACGCCTTTCTGCCGATCTTCGTCGCGATCGAGAAAGGCCTGTTCAAGGAGCAAGGCCTCGATGTGCGGCCCACGACGCATACCGGCTCGGCGCTGACGCAGCTGCCGATGCTGGCGCGGGGCGATCTCGATATCGCGCCGATGGTCGCCGGCCCGGCCTTCTTCAATCAATTCGCCGAGGGCTTCGGCGTCAAGCTGTTCGCGTCATTGACCGAAAGCAAAACGGGCTGGCACGACACGACGTGGCTCCTGGTGCGCAAGGATGTTTGGGACACGGGCGCGCTCAAGTCCTTCGCCGATCTCAAGGGCCGCACGATCGAGCTGGGGCCGAAGGGGTCGCCGATTTACCTCACCGTCACCCAGGCGCTGCAGCAGGGCGGCCTGACGACAAAGGACGTTGTGGCGAGCGACCGGTTGCGCGCGCTCACCGACGCATTGCCGCTGTTTCGCAACAAGGTCGTCGAGGTTCTCGCCCTGGCCGAGCCGATCGCGGGCCGGCTGGTGGGCGAAGGCTTGGCGGTGCGCTGGAAGCCTTCGCACGAGGTGATGCCGTGGTTCCAGGAAAGCTATCTCGCGGCAACGCCGCGCTTCCTCAGCGAGCGGCGCGACGCGACCAGGCGTTTCACGATCGCGATCCTGAAGGCCAATCAGATCGTCACGGCGGCGAACGGAAAATGGACGCCGGAACTCGCGGCGATCTCGGCGAAGTATGCGGGATTGACGGAGGCGCAAGTGCTGGAAATTCCCGGGCCGCAACATGTCGGGCAGATGGGGCGCATCAACGCCCAATCGCTCGAACGCCTGCAGGAAATCTGGATCGCCGAGGGTTTGACCAAGGTCAAGACGCCGCTGTCGGACTTGGTCGAAACCACGATCGCGGCCGAAGCCCGCAAGGCGCTCGGGATCGAATAGCGGGCGCCTCGGAGCGAATCGACACGAAGTTCGATTGCCATTTGTCCGTGGCGGCGGGTCTCCGACCCGCCTTCGTTCCGTCCGGACAATCGATCGCGCCGATGCGGCGCCGCCAGCCGCGTATGGGCGCGGATTAAGGCGTCGGCATCGGCCGGCCTCAAGGCGCGCGCGCGGCGAGGTCGGCGAAAAGCCCGGCGGCGAGGATCCAGCCGAACAGGCGGTTCGATTTGAACTTGGCCAGGCAATCGGCGGGCCGGTCGAGCTGGACTTTCAAAACCTGCCATGCCAATTGCGCGGCGCCCACCGCCAGCGCCGCGTGGAACAACGGCCCGAGACCGTCGGCGATGGCGGCGGCGGCAAACAGCGCCACGGCGGCGGCGTAAAACCCCGCGAGCCAGGGCCGGGTCTTGCCGCCGAGCTTGAGCGCCGTCGATTTCACGCCGATCAGCATGTCGTCTTCCTTGTCCTGATGGGCGTAGATCGTGTCGTAGCCGAGGGTCCAGAAAATGCCGGCGAGATAGAGCAAAAGCGGCGGCCAGGACAGCTCGCCGCGCAACGCCGCCCAGCCGAGCAAGGCGCCCCAATTGAAGGCGAGGCCGAGCACGATCTGCGGCCAATAGGTGATGCGCTTCATCAGCGGATAGGTGAACACGACGAGGAGCGACGCGGCGCCGACGACAATCGCGAAGCGGTTGAATTGCAGCAGGATCGCCAAGCCGAGCAGCATTTGCACGACCATGAACGCGACGGCCCGGCGCACCGAGACTTGCCCGCTCGGGATCGGCCGCGTGCGCGTGCGCTCGACGCGGGCGTCGAAATCGCGGTCGACGATGTCGTTGAAGGTGCAGCCGGCGCCGCGCATGATGATCGCGCCGAGGCCGAACAGGGCGTAAATCCAGGCGAGATCGAGCCAGGCGCGCGCCGTGGCCGGCCACGCGCTCAGCGCCCAGGCGAGGCTCCACCAGCACGGCCACAGCAGCAGCCAGGTGCCGATCGGCCGGTCGAGCCGCATCAGCTTGGCATAGGGCCTGAGCGCCGGCGGCAACAATCGATCGACCCAGCCGCGCACCGGCATGTCGGTGCCGGCGATCAGCGCGGTATTGTTTTGCTGGGCGGTGGCCATGGGCTAAGTCTAGCGCGAAATGGCGAGCATGGGACAACAGGGACAGCAGGGACTCCAGGGACATCAGGGACCGCGGCATTCCCGCTTGTCGCTGTCGTCCCTGTTGTCCCTGCAGTCCCTGGAGTCCCAGATGCCCCCAATTTCCCAAACCGCCCGATGACCGTCCGCCTCTTCGTTGCCGGCAGCCTCGCCCAGGGCGCGACGGTGGCGCTCGCGGCCGGGCAGGCGCATTACCTGCGCAACGTCATGCGCCGCGCGCCGGGCGATGCGGTGCTGGTTTTCAACGGCCGCGACGGCGAATGGCGCGCCACGATCCGCGATCTTGGCAAGAAAGGGCGGCGTGCTCGAGGCCGGCGAGCGCACGCGGCCGCAACAAGCCGAAGCCGATCTCTGGCTGCTGGCCGCGCCGGTCAAGCGCACGGCGATCGATTTCGTCGCCGCCAAGGCGACCGAGCTGGGCGTAGCGCTCATTCAGCCGGTCATCACCCAGCGTACGGTCGTCGAGCGCGTCAATCTCGGGCGCCTGCAGGCCAATTGCCTCGAAGCCGCCGAGCAATGCCATCGCCTGACCGTGCCCGAAGCGCTTGCCGCCGAGCCGCTGGCGCGCGTGCTCAAGCGCTGGCCGCGCGAACGCCGCCTCGTGCTGTGCGACGAAACCGGCGCCGGCGGCCCGATCGCGGCGGCGCTGGAACGCGAGCGCGCGCACATGCCCGAGCCCTGGGCGATCCTGATCGGCCCCGAAGGCGGCTTCGCGCCCGCCGAGCTCGCCGAGCTGCGCCGCCTGCCGTCGCTCGTGCCGGTCGCGCTCGGTTCGCGCCTGCTGCGCGCCGACACCGCCGCGCTCGCCGCGCTCGCCGTGTGGCAGGCCGTGCTCGGCGAATGGCGCGCCAGTTAGGCCTTCGCCCGGGGATGCGCCTTGTCGTAGACCTCGAGCAATTTCGCGCGGTCGACCGCGGTGTAGCGCTGGGTCGTCGACAGCGAGGCATGGCCGAGCAATTCCTGGATCGAGCGCAGGTCGCCGCCGTTCGCCAGCAGGTGCGTGGCGAAAGAGTGGCGCAGCGCGTGCGGCGTCGCGGTCTCGGGCAGGCCGAGATCGACGCGCAAGGTGGCGATCAGGCGCTGCGCGATGCGCGGGTTGAGCGGCCCGCCGCGCACGCCGACGAAGAGCGGCGCGGTGCCGGGCAGCGCGAACGGACAGGCGCCGAGATAGTCCGCGATCGCCGCGACGACGATGGGCAGCATCGGCACCATGCGCTGCTTGCGGCCCTTGCCGGTGACGACGAGGCTGTCGCCTCTGGGCGCCTGGGCGCGCGTCAGGCTCAGCGCCTCGGCGATGCGCAGGCCGCCGCCGTAGAGCAGGGTCAGCAACGCCGCGTCGCGCTTGGCAACCCAGGGTTGCGTGGCTTCGTCCGCCGCCGCTTCGAGGAGCTTGCCGGCTTCCGGCGCGGTCAGCGGCTTGGGCAGCGTGCGCGGCAGTTTCGGAGTCTTGACCGCGTCGATGGCGCTATTCGCGGCGAGGCCGGCGCGCTGCAAATGGCGGAACAGGCCGCGCAGCGACGACAGCGCCCGCGCCGACGAGCTTTTCGCCAGGTCGCGATTGGCGCGCGCCGCGAGCCAGCCGCGAAAATCCGCCGCGCGCAGCGCCGCGAGATCGCCCACGCCCGGCGCGCCGCCGAGATGGTGCGACAGGAAGGCGAAAAAATCACCAAGGTCGCGGCGGTAAGCGGCGAGGGTGTGCGGCGAAAAGCGTTTTTCGGTTTCGAGCTTGCGCAGCCATATCCGCCGCCGCCGCGGCCAAGCCGGGCTCGGCTTGCGCGAAACCTAGTCCGGCAGGTCGAGCCATGCGCGCGCCGTGCTCTCGATCGTCTTGGCCAGAAAGGCGAGCAGCTCGGTGCCCTGGCCCGGGCGGTAACGATCGGGCTCGCGCGAGCCGAGCGCCAAGAGACCCGCCGGCGCATCGGAGCCGACGCTGAGGCGAAGCAGGGCGTCCGACTTGATCAGCGGCGCGGCGGGACCGTAGAGCATTTTCTCGGCGGCGATGGCGGAGCGCAGCAGCGTGTGCCGCCCGTCGCCCATCAGCGCGTCGATGGCGCCGACCGCGAGAAAGCGCACGCCGCTCTTGGTGCGCGGCTGGTTGGGCCGGGCGTTTTCGACGCACAGCGACACCGCGTCGATGTCGAGCGTGAGCGCCAGATCCGTGGTGATCGCCTCGACGAAGTGCTCGAAGCTCGGCGCGTTCATCAGGTCGATGACGGCATTGTGCACGCGCTGCTGGCCCGAAATATTCGCCCGCGCGGCGGTCACGGTCTCGTCGTGCATGCGGCGCAGCGTCACGAGTTCGCCACGCAGCCGGTCGATCAGATAGTGCTGAAGATCGACGACGGCGCGTCCGCCGGCATGGGCGGGCGGCATGAGTTCGGCGATCAGCTCGGGGTGGCGCTGCAGGAAGTCGCGGTGGCGGCGCAGATAGTCGGCCACCTGCTCGTCGGCGAGCGGCGGCTGCGCGGGAACGCCGAGCGGGCTAGGCCTGTTCACGTTTGGGCGCCTTGGCGGCATCGCCCAGGATCGTCTGCCCCGTCTTCTGCCAATCGGCGAGGAAGGCGGCGAGGCCCTTTTCGGTCAAGGGATGGGCGAACAGCGAGCGCAGCACGGCGGGCGGCAGGGTTGCCACGTGCGCGCCCATCTTGGCCGCGGTTATCACGTGGCCGGGATTGCGGATCGAGGCGACGAGGACTTCGGTTTCGAGCTTCGGATAGTTGCGGTAGATCTGCACGATCTCGCCGATCAGCGCCATGCCGTCGTGGCCGATATCGTCGAGCCGGCCGACGAAGGGCGAAATATAGCTGGCGCCGGCCTTGGCGGCGAGCAGCGCCTGCGCCGCCGAGAAACACAGCGTGACGTTGACCTTGATGCCTTCGTTGCGGAAGGTTTTGCATGCTTTCAAGCCGTCCATGGTGAGCGGCACTTTGATCACGACGTTCTTGGCGATGCGGGCAAGTTTCTGCCCTTCGCGCACCATGCTGTGGTAATCCGTGGCGGTTACTTCCGCGCTAACGTCGCCCGGCACCACGTCGCAAATTTCCTTGACGACTTCGAGAAAATCGCGCCCGGATTTAGCAATTAGAGAGGGATTGGTGGTCACGCCGTCGAGCAGGCCCGTCGCCGCGAGGTCGCGGATTTCGTTGAGGTCGGCGGTGTCGATAAAGAACTTCATGCGATTGTGTCCGGAATCTTCCTGGCCGACGGCGGGCGTCGCTGCCGCGACCGGTTTCTTGTAAAACTATGCCATGAACCTTGCCCGTTTGGAAAGCGACGCGAATTCGAGCGTCGCGGTGCTATTGCCCTTGGCGCTGTCGGGCACCTACGATTACGCGGTTCCGGCGGCGCTCGCCGTGGCGCCGGGCGATTTCGTGCGCGTGCCGCTCGGCCGGCGCGAGGCCATTGGCGTCGTGTGGGGCGCCGGCAGCGGCACGATCGCGGCGGCGAAGATGAAGCCGATCGCCGCGCGCCTGCCGATCCCGGCGATGCCCGAGGTGCAGCGCCGCTTCATCGACTGGGTGGCGAACTACACTCTGTCGTCGGCGGGCGCGGTCTTGCGCATGGCGATGAGCATTCCCGAAGCCTTCGAGCCGCACGCCGCCGCCGCCGTGCTGCGCAAAGTCGCCGGCTACGCCGCGGCCAAGCCGCCGAGCCCGGCGCGGCAGCGCGCGCTCGACGCGCTCGGCGAAGGCGAAACGCTCGCCGCCGCCGCGCTGGCGCGCAAGGCGAACGTCAGCGCCTCGGTCGTCAAGGGCCTGATCGAAGCGGGCGCGTTTGCCGCCGAGGCGCGGCCCGAGGCGCCGCCGGGCGTGCTCGCCGATCCCGACGCGGCGGCGGTGGCACTCTCGCCCGATCAAGCGAGCGCCGCCGATAGTTTGCGCGGCGCGGTGCGCGACGGCGGCTTCAGCGTCACCCTGCTCGAAGGCGTCACCGGCTCGGGCAAGACCGAAGTCTATTTCGAGGCGATCGCCGAAGCGTTGCGCGCCGGCACGCAGGCGCTGATCTTGCTGCCCGAAATCGCGCTGTCGGCGCAATGGATCGAGCGCTTCAGTCGCCGCTTCGGCAGCGCGCCGGCGCTGTGGCATTCCGAAGTGCGCCGCACCGAGCGGCGCGCGATCTGGCGCGGCGTCGCCGAAGGCCTGGTCCGCGTCGTCGTCGGCGCGCGCTCGGCGCTGTTCCTGCCGTTCCCCAAGCTCGGCCTCATCGTCGTCGACGAGGAGCACGACGGATCGTTCAAGCAGGACGAGGGCGTCATCTATCAGGCGCGCGACATGGCCGTGGTCCGCGCCCATCTCGGCGCGATCCCGGCGGTGCTCGCTTCGGCGACCCCGGCGCTCGAAACCGTCGCCAATGCCGCGCGCGGACGCTATCGCCACGCCGTGCTGCCGAGCCGGCACGGCGGCGCCGCGCTGCCCGCGATCGCCATCGTCGATCTGCGGCGCGCGCCGCCGCCGCCCGGGCGCTGGATTTCGCCCGCGCTCGAAGCCGCGCTCGGCGAAGCGCTCGGCGCCGGCGAGCAGGCCATGATGTTCCTCAACCGCCGCGGCTACGCGCCGGTGACGGTGTGCCGGAGCTGCGGCGGCAAGCTGCAATGCCCGCATTGCACGTCGTGGCTGGTCGAGCATCGCCTGGCGTCGCGGCTGCAGTGCCATCATTGCGGCTACGGCGTCGCGCTGCCGGACGCGCTGCCCGGCTTGCCAAGCGGAGCGCAGCCTGGTCGGCTGCGGGCCCGGCGTCGAGCGCTTGCTCGAAGAAGCGACCGCGCTGTTTCCGAAGGCGCGCATCGCCGTGATCGCGAGCGACACGCTGGGCGGGCCGGGCGCGGTGCAGGATTTCGTGCGCCGGATGCGCGCGCGCGAGATCGATCTGTTGATCGGGACCCAGATCGTCGCCAAGGGCCACGACTTCCCGATGCTGACGGCGGTCGGCGTCGTCGATGCCGATCTCTCGCTGGGCGGCGGCGATCTGCGCGCCGCCGAGCGCACCTGGCAATTGCTGTCGCAAGTCGCCGGCCGCGCCGGCCGCGCCGAGCGTCCGGGCCGCGTCTTCCTGCAAAGCTACATGCCGGATCATCCGGTGCTGCAGGCGCTGGCCTCGGGCGATCAGGCGAGTTTCGTCGCGGCGGAAATGGCGGCGCGCGAGGAGGCCGGCTATCCGCCGTTCGGCCGGCTCGCGGCGATCATCGTGTCGGCGCCGAAGCGCGATCTCGCCGAACACGCCGCCGCCGAGATCGCGCGCCTCGCCGATCGCGTTCCGGGCATCGAGCTGTTCGGCCCGGCGCCGGCGCCGTTGGCCGTGCTGCGCGGGCTGCATCGCTTCCGCCTGCTGGCCAAGGCGCGCAAGGAGGCGCCGCTGCAGGCCACGTTGCGGCGCTGGCTCGCCGCGTCCCGCCATCCGGCCGCGGTGCGCGTCAAGGTCGATATCGATCCTTACGGTTTTTTATAAGCGGCGCGTCCGCCGCGGCGCTACCGGCACTCGCGCTCGATCGCTTCGATCGCCTGATACATCCGGTTGGCCGTTTCCGCGCCCTTTTGCGAATTGATCTGCTGATACAATTGCCGGGCGCGATCGCCGTTGTTGTTGAGCAACTCGCCGAGCAGCTCGGAAAATTCCGTATAGTCCTCGGCTTGCAGCAGCGGGCCGACGGTGCGGACGATGCAGTCGCAATAAGCCTTCTCTTGCTGCCAGCTCTGCGTGCAAGCTTGCAGCAGGCGCGCCGCGTTCGAATCGCCCGGCGCGCTCGGTTGATCGGTCCGGGGGTTGATCGGTCTTCGGCGGCTGATCGGTTTTCGGCGGTTGGTCGGTTTTCGGCGGCGCGTCGGCGCGCGGCGGCTGATCGGTCTTCGGCGGCTCCGTATCGGCGGACGGCGCACGATTGCCCGCGCCGCCCAAGGACAGCACGAGGATCACCGCGATGATGGCGGCGAAAAAAAACACGCCGCCGCCGATCGCGAACCACAGGACGGTTTTCGGCTCCGTCTTGCCCGATTTCGCCGCGCGCGGCGCGGCGGCACGCGGCGTTGCGGCGCGCGGTTCAGTAAACGTCGCGTCGATAACGCCGAGCAGCGCCGCCGGCGTGGTTTCGTGTTCGCCGAAGCGAATGCGCGTTTCGTGCTTAACCTCGGTTTCCTTGACCTCGGCCCAGCTGCCGCCTTGCATGATCCAGGTTCCGGACGCGCTGCCGAGATCGCGCAGCAGGAAGCGCCCGGCGCCGAGATCCTCGATTTCGGCGTGCTGGCGCGACACCGTGTTGTTCTTGACCACGACGTCGCAGCCTTCGCCCCGTCCGATTTTATAGCGTCGCATCGTTTCTAGGAGTCCTCGCGGTGCAAGTCCCGTCGTGCGGCGCTAGCCCGCGCATTCGCGCGCGGCGCGGGGCATGACATTGGAAAGCTTTTGCGCGAATTCCATGGCGTTGATTTCGCGCTGGCCTTGAATCAGCGCAATCATCTTCTGCGGATCGCCCGCGACGCCTTCCTCCAAAATGCGGATCAACAGCTCGCGCTCTTTGCCGGCGAATTCGGCGAGCACGATCTTGGCGAGGCAGTCGCATTGCCGGCGGGTCGTGCCGGCCCCCTTCGAGCAAGCCGCGACGACCCGCGCGTGATCGCCGCTCGCGGGCGCGCTGCCGGTGGGCGGCGCACCGGAGCTGGGGCCCGCCGTCGTCGTCGAATCGCCGCCACCCATGGCGAGCGCGAGTATCACGGCCAGGATCGCGACGAAAAAAAACGCGCCGCCGCCGATCGCGATCCACATGATGGTTTTCTTGTCCATCGCGCCGGGCTTCCCGGCCGCGGGCCGCGGCGCCGGGGCCGCGGGCCGCGGCGCCGGGCGGCGGGGCGCGGCGCCGGGCTGGCGGCGGGTGCGGCGCGCGGCGTTGGCGGCGCGGAGCTTGCCGCGGGCGGCGGCGGCGGGGCTGCCGCTTCTGGCCGCGGAGCGCCGGCGCGCGCTTGCACGACGGTCTTGTCGGTATCGCGCAGCAGTTCGGCCGGAGTCGTTTCGTGCTCGCCGAAGCGGATTTGCGAATCGTGCCGGATCTCGGTTTCCTTGACCTCGGCCCAATCGCCGCCCTGCAGGATCCAGGTTCCGGACGAACTGCCAAGATCGCGCAGCAGGAAACGTCCGGCGCCGAGTTCCTCGATTTCGGCGTGTTGACGCGACACCGTCTTGTTGTCGACGACGACGTCGCAGCCTTCCGCTCGTCCGATCTTATAGCGTCGCATTGTTTCTACGGCTCCTCTATGTGCGTGCCATCTTGTGGCGCTATGTCGTACACTGGCTTTGTACGCGGGGCATGGCCTCGCCGAACTTCTTGAAAAATTCGGCCGGATTGGCTTCGCGTTGGGCCATGACGAATTGCCTTATCTTGTCTGGGTCGCCCGAGGCGCCTTCCTCGTACATGCGGATCAAAAGCTCGCGCTGGCCGCCGGTGAAATCGGCAAGCACGATCTTGGCGAAGCATTCGCAAAACCCCCGGCTTGTGCCCGGGCGTTTTTGGCAGGCGGCGACGAAACGCGCCTGATCGCCGCTCGGCGCATTGACGGTTGCCGGCGTGCCGGAGGCGGAGGACGCGGTCGACGCCGATTTGCCGCCCGTGAGCAACACGGTTGCAACCGCGGCGGCGCCAACCAGGACCAGCAGTGAAATCCCGCCGATCGCGATCCACATCGTCGTTCGGTTCTTGCCCGCCGCCGGGGCGGCGGCTTTGGGTGGCGCGGCGCGCGGCGGTGCGGGCGGCGGCGGCCTCTTTGGCGTCGGCGCCCGTTTATCGGCGGCGGCCGCCCTGGGCGGTGCTTCGGCGGTTTCGGGGGCTGGCGAAAGCGGGCGTGGCATGGCCGGCACTTGGGTCATCGCCTCGGTCGGGTCGACCACGCCGGCGAGTTTCAGCAATTCGCGGACTGTCGTTTCATGTTCGCCGATACCGACTTTCGTTTCCGGCCGAACTTCCACGCCGGCGGCCTCGACCCATTGCCCATCGACAAAGGCGTGCGTGCCCGACGTGCTCTTAAGATCGCCCAGTCGGTACGCGCCGCCGCCCAGTTCGGTCAGCTCGGCGTGCTGCCGAGACACGGTGGGGTTGGCGATGACAATGTTGTTCGATTCGTGGCGGCCAATCGTGTAACGACGCATCCAACGCGCTCCGTTCGCGCCGCAATTGAGGGCGGGTCTAGTATCACGGAATTGCGCTTATAGCGAGGGCGTATTGCCCCAAGATTAACGTAGAACGGCGCTGCTTGGCTCGTAGAACAGGAGCCCGGCGCCGCGCTTGCCGGGCGAGTCTAGATCGGCCGTGCCGGCCAGGGCGAGGCGCCCGCCCTTCAACTCGGCGAGGGCGGCGGCGAGGTCGCCGCGTCCGGCTGCAACGCGATCTTCCCGCAACAATCGCCCGCTGGCATCGAGGCGGGCGAGCCATAGTTCGGGCTTTTCGGCGTTTTCGCCGGCGTCGCCGGCCACGACGATCATGCCCGCCAAGAGGACGATGCCGGCCATGCGGCGCGGCGCATCGGCCAGCCGCCGGTCCCACACCACGCCGCCGCGCTGGTTGAGCCGCAGCAGCCGGAGCGTGACCAGCGGCGCGGCGTTAGTGCCTGCCGGCTGCGGGCCGAGAACGGCGGCAGCGAGCACCGGCTCATCGCCCCGTGCCATGCGCAGCTGCACCTTGGAGGGGCGGCCGACACCGCCGAATTGCTTGTGCCAGCCGATATCGCCGCGCCCGTTCAACCGGGTTGCCCAAAGATAGGCGCGTTCGCCGCGCTGGCCGGTTCCGGCGACGACAAGCTCGCCATCCTTGGTTTCGCGCAAATCGAGCGCCTGGGTTTCGCCGGCGGCGACATATTTGCTCCACTTGATCGCGCCGTTCGCCGCGATGCGCAGCACGAAGGCGCGATCGACATCGAGCGCGCTGGGGCGGGCATAGGCGGCAATCGCGTAATCGCCGTCGCGCAGTGCCACGATGGACGTGGCCCGGCCGGTATAGCCCGCCGGGATCGTCTTGTTCCAAATCTCCCGGCCTTGGGCATCGAAACGGGCGAGCCAAAGCTGCGTCTCGTCCCCCATATGCCCCGCGGCGACGCAACCGCCATCACTCGCCTGAACGACGGCAAGAGCCGCATCGTGGTGCATGCCCGCGGGCGCTTTCTGCCACAGGGTTCGGCCTTGCGCATCGACACGCAAGATCAAGGCGTCGTGGCCGCCGGTTTTCGTCGCCGTCGAGCCGGCGAGGCACAGGCCGCCATCGCGCGTGGCCGCCGCTGCCAGCACCGCGCTATTGCCGCTGGCCGGGATGCTGCGCAGCCAAGGCTTGGCCCGGAGCGGCGGTGGCGGGGCCGCGGGCGGCTCGGTGTCTTTGTCCTTGGGTGCGGCGGCGTACGTGTCGGTGTTTGGCGCCTTGCCGGCGTTATTCGACGGCGGCGGCGGGCTTTCCGAGACGTTTTTATTGTGCGGGACGTCAGGTTTTTCAGCGGCGGGCGGCGGCGCGGCCTTTTCGCTCTTCGCCACGGGCGGCGCGACCGCGGCCACAACCGTGGCGTTTATCGGTGTTCCCGGCCGCCGGCCGGTCAGCGCTTCGTAGTGAACGAAGGCGGCAACGGTTCCGGCGCCGCACAAGGCGAGCGCGCAACCCATCACGGCCCATTTGCCGCGATCGCGCGGGCGCCGTGCCGGCGGTCGAGGCCGCGAGGGCGGCAACACGTCGAAGGAATAACGTTCGGACGCGCGCGCGTCGCCATCTTCGGTTTGCGCCGCGCGCAGATCGATGAACAACACCGGGCGCGGCTCGACCGCTGCGGCAGGCGCTGGGGGCGCGACCAAGACCGGCAGAGCGGGCGCCTCTGCTACCGCGACGGCCGGAGCGGGACGCATGGCCATGGGCAGATAGATGCTGGAATGGTCGACGCCGGCATCGGCATAGGCCGGCCGCGTGCCATCGCGGCGCCGGTTGAGACGCGCCCAATCGCTGTTCAGCAGGCGGCGCACGAAGCTTTTGGCTTCTTCGCCGGCGGGCGCCGTCGGTTCGCGCCTGGCGTGCACCGGCGTGGCGGCGCGGCGCGCATCGGACGCGCTCTGCGGCGCACGCTGCAGCAGCCCCGCGACCGTGGTGACGATCTCGCCGAGCAGAATGCGCTCGTCGCGCTCGACGATGGCCCGATCGATCGGCGACCACGCGCCGTTCTCGCGCACCGAGGTGCCATTCTTGCTGTTGAGATCGATGAGAAGAATGGCGCCGTCGTCGAGCGCTTGCAGTTCGCAATGCTGGCGCGACACCGAGACATGCTCGATGACGATGTCGTTGATTTGATCGCGCCCGACCCGATAGGTCCGTGGCGAGCCCATGACGATACCTGCCTACCCCGTTTCGGCGCCGGTCTGCCTTTGGGCGATCCAACGCGCCGGCGCGGCAAACCTGCATTGTGATAGCTTACGCGCCTGACCGGCCTCCCGTGCCCCGGCGAAGGCTTTGATACGGCCCGATTTTCTAGATTCCGCGCCAAAATGGCGCGGCGCGGGCGGCTCGGTTGCAGAGGGTGAGGGGTTATGTTAGCTACTGCCCAGCCCGCCGGGGCACGCCTGGTGGGCTTCTATCTGTTTAGACCGTCACGGTTTTCGGCGATCCTCAGGCGCAATGCGGCAATCGCACGCGCGCCCGGCAGGTCGCCGCGTTGACCAAAGGGATCACAATCCTTGGCCACGGATACTTCAGGCGTTAGCGGTATCGCCGAGCGATACGCGATCGCGCTCTATCAGCTTGCCGACGAAGCCAAGGCGCTCGACGCGGTGGCTGCGGATCTTGGGCAGCTCAAGACGATGATTGGCGACAATGCCGATCTCCAGCGCTTCATTCGCTCCCCGCTGATCGACCGGCACGCGCAAACCAGGGGCATGCTCGCCGTGCTCGATGCCGCCAAGGTGCAGGATTTGGTGCGCCGCTTCGTGGGCGTGGTCGGCGGCAACCGGCGGCTGTTCGCCCTGCCTGGCATGATCGACGCCTTCTTGCGCGAACTGGCCCGGCGGCGCGGTCAGGTCACGGTGCATGTCACCACGGCGGCGCCGCTGTCGCCGCTGCAACAGGCGACCTTGAGCGAAGCCTTGAAGCGCTCGGTCGGCCAGACGATCAACATCGAGGCGACGGTCGATCCCAAGCTCATCGGCGGCCTCGTCCTGCGCGTGGGGTCGCGCATGATCGATACCTCGATCCAAACCCAATTGCAGAAACTTCAGCGCGCGATGCGCGCGGCGTAGAAGGGGAAGACGAATGAACATTCAGGCCGCCGAAATCTCGGCAATTCTCAAGAAGCAGATCGCCGATTTCGAAAAGCAAACCGACGTCGCCGAGGTCGGCCAGGTCATTTCGGTCGGCGACGGCATCGCGCGCGTCTACGGCCTCGACAATGTCCAGGCCGGCGAGATGGTCGAGTTTCCCGGCGGCATCAAGGGCATGGCGCTCAATCTCGAAACCGACAATGTCGGCATCGTGATTTTCGGCGACGACCGCAGCATCCGCGAAGGCGATATTGTCAAGCGCACGGGCACCATCGTCGAGGCGCCGGTCGGGCTCGGCCTGCTCGGCCGCGTCGTCGATTCGCTGGGCAATCCGATCGACGGCAAGGGCCCGCTCAAGGACGTAAAAATGCAGCGCGTCGAGGTCAAGGCGCCGGGCATCATTCCGCGCCGTTCGGTGCACGAGCCGGTGCAGACCGGATTGAAGGCGCTCGACGCGCTGGTGCCGGTTGGCCGCGGCCAGCGCGAACTCATCATCGGCGACCGGCAAACCGGCAAAACCGCGGTGGCGCTCGACACCTTCATCAACCAAAAGCCGATCAACGCGCAGAACGATCCCAAAACCAAGCTGCATTGCATCTACGTCGCCATCGGCCAGAAGCGCTCGACCGTCGCCAAGATCGTCAAGACGCTCGAAGATTACGGCGCGATGGAATACAGCATCGTCGTCGCCGCCACCGCGTCGGATCCGGCGCCGATGCAGTTCATCGCGCCCTACACCGGTTGCACGATGGGCGAGTATTTCCGCGACAACGGCATGCACGCCGTCATCGTCTATGACGATCTCTCGAAGCACGCGGTTGCCTATCGCCAGATGTCGCTGCTGCTGCGCCGCCCGCCGGGCCGCGAAGCCTATCCGGGCGACGTGTTCTATCTCCATTCGCGCCTGCTCGAGCGCGCGGCGAAGATGAACGACAAGAACGGCTCGGGCTCGCTCACCGCCTTGCCGGTCATCGAAACCCAGGCCAACGACGTTTCGGCCTATATTCCCACCAACGTCATTTCGATCACCGACGGGCAGATCTTCCTCGAAACCAATCTGTTCTACAAAGGCGTCCGCCCGGCGATCAATGTCGGCCTGTCGGTCAGCCGCGTCGGCTCGGCGGCGCAGATCAAGGCGATGAAGCAGGTCGCCGGCACGATCAAGCTCGAACTCGCCCAGTTCCGCGAAATGGAAGCCTTCGCGCAATTCGCGTCCGACCTCGACGCGACGACGCAGAAGCTGCTGGCGCGCGGCGCGCGGCTCACCGAGCTGCTGAAGCAGGATCAATACGTGCCGCTGCCGGTCGAGGAACAGGTCGTCTCGATCTATGCCGGCGTCAAGGGATTCCTGGACGCGCTGCCGGTCAACAAGATCGGTGCGTTCGAGAAGCAGTTCCTGTCCGCGATGCGCGACAAGGGCGCGCACATCCTCGCGGCGATTCGCGGCGACCGCGAAATCAAGCCCGAAACCGACGAGAAACTGTCCGAATTCCTGCGCGATTTCGCCAAGGGCTTCGCCTAGCGATCGGCCGCCGAGCCGGGGAATAGCGGGATATGGCAAGCCTCAAAGAGCTGCGCAACCGTATCAACAGCGTCAAGTCGACGCGCAAGATCACGTCGGCCATGAAGATGGTGGCCGGCGCCAAATTGCGGCGCGCCCAGGAGCAGGCCGAAGCCGCGCGGCCCTATGCCGATCGCATGGGCCGCATGCTGGGTTCGCTCGCCGGCAGCATGAAGGGCCAAAGCGGCGCGCCGCCGCTGCTCGCCGGGCGCGGCAAGGAGCAGACCTATCTCGTCGTGCTCGTCACCTCGGATCGCGGCCTGTGCGGCGCGTTCAATTCCAGCGTCGCGCGCCGCGCGCGCCAAGTCGCGCGCCGGCTGCAAGGCGAAGGCAAGACGGTCAAGTTCCTGTGCGTCGGCAGGAAGGGGCGCGACAACCTCAGGCGCGATTTCCCGGCGCAGATCGGCGACGTGTTCACCGATATCGGCCGCAAGCAAGTGCGCTTCGACGAGGCCGACCGCATCGCGCGCCGCATCGTCGAGCTCTACGACGCCGGCGATTTCGATGTCTGCATCGTCGTCTACAACCGCTTCAAGTCGGCGATGAGCCAGATCCCGACCGACCAGCAGCTCATCCCGTTCGCGGCACCCGACGCCGCCGCCGCCGGCGGCGTCAAAACCTCGTACGATTACGAGCCCGACGAAAAGGAAATTCTCGCCGAGCTGCTGCCGCGCAACATGTCGGTGCAGATCTACCGCGCATTGCTGGAGAGCAACGCCAGCGAGCACGGCGCGCGCATGACGGCGATGGACAACGCCACGCGCAACGCCGGCGACATGATCCGCAAGCTGACGCTGGTCTACAACCGCACGCGCCAGGCGATGATCACCAAGGAACTGATCGAAATCATTTCGGGCGCCGAAGCGCTCTAAGGCCGCAATTCAGGGAACGGAGCAGAGGATGGCTAACAACAGTGTCGGGCGCATCACCCAGATCATGGGCGCCGTCGTCGACGTGCAGTTCGACGGCGAGCTGCCGGCGATCTTGAACGCGCTGGTGACCGACAATGCCGGGCAGCGGCTGATCCTCGAAGTGGCGCAGCATCTCGGCGAATCGACCGTGCGCTGCGTCGCGATGGACACGACCGACGGTCTGGTGCGCGGCCACAAGGTGTCCGACACCGGGGCCGCCATCGCGATCCCGGTCGGCCCCGAAACCCTCGGCCGGATCATCAACGTGGTCGGCGAGCCGGTCGACGAGCGCGGCCCGGTCGGCGCCAAGCGTCAGTCGCCGATCCACCGCTCCGCGCCGCCGCTCACCGAGCAGTCGACCTCGGACGAAATCCTCGTCACCGGCATCAAGGTCGTCGATCTGCTGGCACCCTACGCCAAGGGCGGCAAGATCGGCCTGTTCGGCGGCGCCGGCGTCGGCAAAACCGTGATCATCATGGAACTGATCAACAATATCGCTAAAACCCACGGCGGTTATTCGGTGTTCGCCGGGGTCGGCGAGCGCACGCGCGAGGGCAACGATCTTTATCACGAAATGATCGAGTCGGGCGTCATCAAGCTCAACGACGACGGGACGACGACGGGATCGAAAGTCGCGCTGGTCTACGGCCAGATGAACGAGCCGCCGGGCGCGCGCCAGCGCGTCGGCCTCTCGGGCCTCACCGTCGCCGAATATTTCCGCGACGAGGAAGGCCAGGACGTGCTGTTCTTCGTCGACAACATCTTCCGCTTCACCCAGGCGGGGTCGGAAGTGTCGGCGCTGCTTGGGCCGCATCCCCTCCGCGGTCGGCTACCAGCCAACTCTCGCCACCGACATGGGCGCGCTGCAAGAGCGCATCACCTCGACCAAGAAGGGCTCGATCACGTCGGTGCAGGCGATCTACGTCCCGGCCGACGACTTGACCGATCCGGCGCCGGCCACATCCTTCGCGCATCTCGACGCGACCACGGTGCTGTCCCGCGCCCTGACCGAGCTCGGCATCTATCCCGCGGTCGATCCGCTCGATTCGACCTCGCGCATGCTCGATCCGCGCATCATCGGCGAAGAGCACTACAAGGTGGCGCGCGAAGTGCAGCGCGTTCTGCAAACCTACAAGCAGCTTCAGGACATCATCGCGATCCTGGGCATGGACGAGCTGTCGGAAGACGACCGCCTCGTCGTCGCCCGCGCGCGCAAAATCCAGCGCTTCCTGTCGCAGCCCTTCGACGTGGCGCAAATCTTCACCGGCCGCCCGGGCGTGCAGGTCAAGCTCGAAGACACGATCAAGGGCTTCAAGGGCATCGTCGAGGGCCAATACGATCACCTGCCCGAACCCGCCTTTTACATGGTCGGCACGATCGAGCAGGTCATCGAAAGGGCCCAGCAACTGGCCGCCGAGGCGGCTTAGGCGGGCGCGGGCGCCGAGGGCACAACATGGCCGATGACAAAATCGCCTTCGAACTCGTGGCGCCCGAACGCCTTCTGGTGTCGGAAGCCGTCGACATGGTCGTCGTTCCGGGCGGCGATGGCGATTTCGGCGTGCTGGCGCGCCACGCGCCGTTGATTTCGACGCTGCGGCCCGGCGTAATCCGCATCTATGCGGGCCGCGAGGTCAAGGACCGCATTTTCGTCGCCGGCGGCTTCGCCGAGGTGACGGCGGAACGCTGCACGATCCTGGCCGAAGAGGCCATGGCGGTCGGCGACATCGACAAGGCCAAGCTCGAGCAGGACATTAAGGATCTGCGCGAAGATTTGGCCGATGCCAAGGACGCCGCGGCCAAGAGCGCGATCGAGCGAAAGCTTGCGATCCGCGCGGCAATGCAGGCGGCGGCAAGCTAGGATTCCGCCCCCGCCGCGCCAAAGCCGCAGCCCAGCGATGGACCGCTGCCGGCTTGCCAAACGGCACCGAATTATCCCCTCGAAATCTAGAATTTATTTCTGAGATCAATAACTTAGTTCCCTCTGGACTTTGCCCATTGTTCGGCTCAAATATGCATTGACTACGCCGAATGCGTGTCGGATTTCAGAAGCCGGGCACAAAAGCTCGCAAGGCCCGAATGCAAAAACGGGGGAATTGACATGTCAAATTGGTCGCTCGCTGACATACCGTGGGAGCAGTTCGATCCTGCAAGAGTCGATCCCGATTTGGTTAAGATCGTCAAGGCCGCGGCCCTCGTCGAGCGCAACGCCGAGGAATACGGCAAGTATCTTTCCAGCGTTTTCCGCGACGATCTCGAATTCGTGAAGCTCGTACCGCAATGGGTCGCCGAAGAGGTCCAGCACGGCATGGCGCTGGGCCGCTGGGCCCGGTTGGCGGAGCCGGGTTTCGAGTTCGACGCCGCTTTCGACTGCTTCAAATCCGAAATCAAGCTGCCGACGACGGCGTCCGAATCGGTGCGCGGCAGCCGGATCGGCGAGTTCGTCGCGCGCTGCATGATCGAGAGCGGCACCTCGTCGATGTACTCCGCCTTGGCCGAGGCCGCCGACGAGCCGGTGCTCAGGGAGATCGCCAAGAAGATCGCGGGCGACGAGTTCCGCCACTACAAGCTATTTTTCACATTCGTGAAGCGCTATCAGGACGTCGAGCGCCTCGGCGTTTGGGGACGGGCCAAGATTGCGTGGAAGCGCGCGTTCGAAACCGAAGACGACGAACTCGCCTTCGCCTACTACGCGGCCAATCACCGCGCCGACGGGCCTTACGACCGCGACCGCTACAATCGACTTTACGCCATGCGCGCCTATCGGCTTTACCGGTATGGGCATTTGGAGCGCGCCGTAGCGATGGGCTTCAAGGCCGCCGGCCTGCGTCCGCACGGTCCGCTCAACAGCCTGGTTTCGATGCTGGCCTATGGATACATGCGCTGGCGCGTCGCGCGCATCGGCCGCCAGGAAGCGCGCCTCGCCGCGCAGATGGCTTAAAGCCGGGTCACCGCCGCGCGATCGCGGCTTTGATCGCGGGTTCGAGTTCGGCCACCACTTGCTCGTAGAGCGGCCGTTTGAAAGCCACGATGAGCTTGGGCAGTGCCACGATCGGCGCCCATTGCCAGCGCGAAAATTCGGGTTTTTCCGTCGCGATATCGATATCGGTCTCGCGACCGAGAAAGCGGGCGGCGAACCATTTTTGCCGCTGGCCGCGATAGCGCCCCGCCCACAGCCGGCCGGCGAGCTCGGCCGGCAGATCGTAGCTCAGCCAGTCGCGCGTTTCGGCAATGATTTCGGCGCGGTCGGTGCCGGTCTCTTCGCGCAGTTCGCGCAACGCGGCCTGCCGCGGCGTCTCGCCCTTGTCGATGCCGCCTTGCGGCATCTGCCAGGCTTCGCTCGGCATATCGATGCGCTGCGCCACGAACACCAGTCCGTCGGCGTTGAACAGCATGACGCCCACGCCGGGCCGATAATTGCCCGGCGGCGTCACCGTGCCGGACGATAGTGTCCGCCGTTTGGCTATTTTTGCGCCCGCCGTGCCTCGACCAGGGCCAAGGCCTTCATCAGGTCTAGGGCGCGCTCCATCTGGTAGTCCTGCGGCGCTTTCGCGTCCTTCTTCTCGTCCGGCTTGGCGTCCTTCGGCGGCTCGGTCTTGGCGTCCTTGTTCTCGTCGTCGGGCTTGGTGTCGAGCGCGCCCTTGAGATCGCGCTCGCGGCGGCCGGCTTCGCCGGAATTCGCCGCCTCGAACTTGCCCTGCTCGACGACGATATCGGGCGTCACGCCCACCGCCTGAATCGAGCGGCCCGACGGCGTGTAGTATCGCGCGGTCGTCAGGCGCATGGCGCCGGCGCTGCCGAGCGGGATAATGGTCTGCACCGAGCCTTTACCGAAGGATTGCGTGCCCAGGACGATGGCGCGGCGATGATCCTGCAGTGCGCCGGCCACGATTTCGGACGCCGACGCCGATCCGCCGTTGATCAGCACGATGACCGGCTTGCCTTCCGCGCCATCGCCTTTTTTGGCGTTGTAGCGGCTGCCCACCTTGCCGTCGCGGCCGCGGGTCGAAACGACTTCGCCCTGGTCGAGGAATTCGTCGGATACGTTGACCGATTGATCCAGCAAGCCGCCCGGATTGTTGCGCAGGTCGAGGATCACGCCGGCCCACTTGTCGCCGAGCTTGGCCTTGAACGACGCCAGCGCTTCGCGCACGCCGACATCGGTCTGCTCGGTGAAGCTCGTGATGCGGAGAACGCCGACATTGCCTTCGATCCGCGAGCGGACGGATTTTACCGTGATGACGGCGCGCGCCAAGGTCAGATCGAACGGCTCCTTCTCGCCGCGCTTGATGCGGATGGTGACCTTGGTGTCGACCGGCCCGCGCAGCTTTTCCACCGCGTCGCGCAGGCTCCAGCCCACGACCGACTTGCCGTCGATGTGGGTGATAAAGTCGCCGGCCTCGACGCCGGCGCGCGCCGCCGGCGTGTCGTCGATCGGCGACACGACCTTGACCAAGCCCTTCTCGACCGTGACTTCCATGCCCAGCCCGCCGAACTCGCCGCGCGTCTGGACCTGCATTTCCTTGAAGGCGTCGGCGTCGAGATAGCTCGAATGCGGATCGAGCGACTGCAGCATGCCGTTGATCGCCGACTCGATGAGCTTCTTGTCGGTGACCTTATCGACGTAGTTCGAGCGCACGCGCTCGAACACCGCGCCGAACAGATCGAGCTGCTGGTAGGTTTCGTTGGCGCGCTGGGTCGATGCCGGGCCGGAGAGGAGCAGCGCCGTGGCGGCGATGGAGGCGAGAAGAGCATACCGTTTCATGCGACGAACCTGCGCTGTTGTTAGAATTGGCGGTTGGCGAACCATTTGGCCGGATCTATTGGCCTGCCATTGTGGCGAATTTCGACATAGAGTTGCGGTCCTTGAGCCTGGGGTTCGCCGACGATTCCGATGGGCTCCCCGGCGACGACCCATTGCTTGACGGAAACGTCGATACGGCCCAGCCCGACGAGAAGGGTATGATAGCCGTCGCGGTGCTCCAGGATCAATATGCGCCCATAGCCTCGGAACGGGCCGGCAAAGACAACTTGGCCGTCATAGGGCGACACCGCCTGCGCCCCCGGCCGGGCCTCGACGACGATGCCTTTGCTGAATTCACCATATTTTTCGTCCGTGCCAAAGCGCGCCATCAAGCGTCCCGCGACGGGTATTATCAACGACCCGCGCGCCGCCGCGAAGGAGCGCAATTGGCGCGGCTCGGTGAGCGCAGCGGTGCGCGGCGCCGTTAGGCGCGCCGGATTGCGCTCGTCCTTGGATTGGCGCTCGACAGTCGCGATCAGCTCGCGCAATGTCTTGGCTTCCTCGGTCAGCGCGGCAAGACGTGCCTGCAGGCGCGCCTGTTCTTCGGCCGTCTCGCGCAGCAAAGCCTGCTTCTTATCGATCAGCTCGCGCAGCGTCCGGCGCTCGCGCTCGAGCGCGCCGCCCGCGACAGCAACGTTGTCGCGCCCCCGTATGACCGCGGCCTTCAACGCGGCAAACGTCGCGAGCTGGTCGCGCAGCGCGGTCGCCTTGCGTTCGAGTTCCGGCACGAAATTGCGCAGCAGCAAGGCGCCGCGCACCGCGTCGTTGGCTTCGCCGGCGCGGCTGGCGAGCGTGAGCGGCGGGCGCAGGCTGATCCGCTGCAGCGCCGCCAAGACCTCGGCAAGCTCCTGCCGGCGCCGCGCAAAGTCCTTGGCCGTGGCGCGCTCGCGCTTTTCGAGTTCGCGCAGCTCGCCCTCGGAGCGCGTCAAATCCGCTTCGCGGCGCTGGGTCGATTGCGCGCTGTGCACGAGCAGTTCGCGCAGCTTGCCGGCCTCTTCGCGGATCTCCTGCTGCCGACGCTGCAGCTCGGCGTCGATCTCGCGCTCGCGCTTGATGCGCGCTTCGATATCGCGGAGGTTGCGCGGATCGGTCTTCTCCGTCGTACCATCGTCGCCGGCCTGCGCAAGCGCGAAGCCGGCACCCGGCCACGGCGACGCGAGCGCGAGCGCCGCCGCGCCAAGGAAAATCGCGATGCGCCTAAGCCGCCGCATTGTTTTCGCTCCGCGGTGCGCGGCTCCGGCCCGGCGCCTCGCGCCGGCGCAGCAGCGAGCGCCCGGTCATCTCCGCCGGCTTCGCGATCCCCATGATGTCGAGCAGCGTCGGCGCGATGTCGGCGAGGCGGCCATTGTCCAGCGCCACGCGGTCGATGACGGCAGCCGCGCCGGCGAGGATCGCGGGCACCGCATTGAGCGTGTGCGCGGTGTGGGGTTGGCCGCTGAGCTGGTCGCGCATGGTCTCGGCATTGCCGTGATCGGCGGTGATCAGCAAGGCGCCGCCTTGGCGCCGCACCGCCGCTTCGATCCGCCCCAAGCCATCGTCGACCGCGCGCACCGCCGCGATCGTGGCGGCGATATCGCCGGTGTGCCCGACCATGTCGGCATTGGCGTAATTCACGACGATGAAATCATGCGCGCCGCTGTCGATCGCGGCAACGAGTCGATCGGTGACCTCGGGCGCCGACATTTCGGGCTTGAGGTCGTAGGTCGCGACCTTGGGCGAGGGCACGAGGATGCGGGTTTCGCCCGGGAATTGCTTCTCCTCGCCGCCGTTGAAGAAAAACGTGACATGCGCGTATTTCTCGGTTTCGGCGATGCGCAACTGCTTCAAGCCGTGCCGGGCCACGACCTCGCCGAGCGTCGCCGGCAGGATTTGGGCGGGGAACAGGGCCGCGATGAACCGGCTGAGCGCCTCGGAATATTCGCACAGGCCGAGGGCGGCGGCGAATTTCGGTACGGCGCCGCGCGCGAAGCCGGCGAATTCGGGATCGAGCAGCGCGCTCAGGATCTGCCGCGCCCGATCGGCGCGAAAATTGGCCATGAGCAGGCCGTCGCCGTCGCGCATGCCGGCAAAATCGCCGATGATCGTCGGCTTCGCGAATTCGTCGCTTTCGCCGCGGCGATAGGCCGCTTCGATCGCCGCGCGGGCGGTGGCGGCGGCTTCGCCTTGGCCCTGCACGAGCGCGGCATAGGCCAGGGCCACGCGCTCCCAGCGCCGGTCGCGGTCCATCGCGTAATAGCGCCCGCCAATCGTGCCGAAGCGCGCGCCATGCACGCCGGCGACCTGATTCTCGAAACGCGCGAGGTAGTCCAGCGCGCTGCGCGGCGGCGTGTCGCGTCCGTCGAGGAACCCGTGCACGACGGCGTCTATCCCGGCCTCGCCGAGATAGCGCGCGAGCGCGGCGATGTGATCCTGGTGCGCGTGAACGCCGCCGGGCGACAGCAGGCCGAGCAAATGCGCGCGCCCGCCGCTCGCCTTCAGCTGGGCGACGAAATTCCGGAACGCCGGCAGCGATGGAATGCCGCCGTTTTTCACCGCCTCGTCGATTCTCGGCAAATCCTGCAGGATCACGCGGCCGGCGCCGATATTCATGTGGCCGACCTCGGAATTGCCCATCTGGCCTTGCGGTAGGCCGACATGAAGTTCCGAGGCATCGAGCAGCGCGTGCGGGCAGCTTGCCAGCAGGCGCTCCCAATTCGGCGGCTTGGCCTGGCAAATCGCATTGTCGTCGCATTCGGCGCGATGGCCCCAGCCGTCGAGCACGCAGAGCACAACCGGGCGCACCGCGGGGCGGGAGGCGAGCGAGGTCAAGGATCGATCCTTCCGGGCTGCAGCGGAACACCGTCGATTTGCATACGGAATATGGCCTTTCTGTGTTGCCTGCGGGCGATTATGGCCGATGATAGGGATGGCCGGCCAGGATGGTGTGGGCGCGGTAGATCTGTTCGAGCAGCATGACGCGGGCCAGCGCGTGCGGCCACGTCATGGTGCCGAAGGCAATGCGCGCCCGGGCGCGCGCCAACACCTCGGCCGACAGGCCGTCGGCGCCGCCGACGGCAAAGGCGAGATTGTCGCCGCTGCTTTGGCGCCAGCCGGCGAATTTTCGCGCAAATTCGGCGCTGTCGCAAACCGTGCCGTGTTCGTCGAGGGCGACGAGCAGCACGTTCTTGGGCAGGGCCGCGAGCAGCAACGCGCCCTCGCGCGCCTTGAGCTCGTCGCCGGCCAAGCGCCGGCGCTCCTCGACTTCGCGGATTTCGAGCGGCCAGGGCAGGCGCTTGGCATATTCCGCGCACAGCGCCGCATGCGGACCGGCCTTCAAGCGGCCGACGGCGACGACCGTTACCGCCATGCGACGGCCGCTCCGGCGCAAGCCGTCAGGCGATGCGCTCCGCCGCGCGCGCCGCGACGGGCTCGTCGGACCACAATTTTTCCAGATTGTAGAAACTGCGGATTTCGGGACGGAACAGGTGGACGACGATGTCGCCGGTGTCGATCAGCACCCAGTCGCCCTTCTGGCGGCCCTCCGAGGGCACGTTGCGCAATCCGCGGGCGCGCAATTTTTCGATCAGGTGTTCGGCCATCGCGACCACTTGCCGGTCGCTTCGGCCGGTTGCGACGACCATGAAATCGGCGAAGGTCGTCTTGCCTTTGAGATCGATGACGACGGCGTCGAGCGCCTTGTCGTCGTCGAGCGATGCCAGGATCAGCGCCAATTGCTCGGCGGTGGATGGCAAACCCCGTGCGGTTTTCGCGATGTGATCTCACTCCTTTCGGTTGAATCCGGCGCCGGTCATCGACCCCGGAGCCGGGCACGAATCGCGCTGGCCGATGCCGCATGCAGCCGGGCATGGACGAAGACCCAAGCCGGCGGCTTTAGGCTTGCCAGCACGCGCGCCGCCCGTTCGGGCAGGCGATTGCCGGCAAATCGCGCCGCCGCGGCGCCAGACAACGCGTTATTAGAATATTGCGGGCGCGCGAAAACCGCAACCAATACGGTGTTAAAGATATGTGACCAATCCTTCCAGGCCGGGATTTGCAGCAAATTGTCGGCGCCCATGATCCACACGAATGTGATGCGCGGATGGAGCCGTTTCAAGCGCGGCAGCATTTCCGCCGTGAAGCTCGTGCCGAGAGCGGTCTCGATGTCGGTGGCGCGCATGCGCGGATGGCGCGCCATGGCGGCGGCGGATCGGAAGCGCTCGGCGAGCGGCGCCATGCCGGCGGTCTTTTTCAGCGGGTTCTGCGGCGACACCAGCCACCACACCTCGTCGAGCCCGAGGCCTGACAGCGCCAACTCGGCGACGTGGCGGTGGCCCGCATGCGCCGGATTGAACGAGCCGCCGAGCAGGCCGACCTTGATCGCAAGGAAGCTCGAAGGCGCGCGCGGAAACCAGCGCACGGATTGGGCGTCGGCCGGCGTGCGGCGGCGGCCTGCCACTAGGGCCTGACCTGCCCGCCGCCGCGCACGACGTATTTGAACGAGGTGAGCTGTTCGGCGCCGACCGGGCCGCGGGCGTGCAGCCGCCCGGTCGAAATGCCGATCTCGGCGCCCATGCCGAATTCGCCGCCGTCGGCGAATTGCGTCGAGGCATTGTGCAGCACAATGGCGCTGTCGACCCGCTCGAGAAAGCGCGCCGCCGCGGCCGCGTCCCCGGTCACGATCGCGTCGGTGTGGTGCGAGCCGTATTGTTCGACATGGGCGATCGCGGCATCGACGCCGTCCACGACCTTGGCGGCGATGATCGGCTCGAGAAATTCGGTGTACCAATCGGCCTCGCTCGCCGGCTTGACGCGCGCATCGATCGCGCGCACCGCGGCGTCGCCGCGCACTTCGCAGCCCGCCGCCAGCAAATCCCGGACGATCGGCGCCAGATGCGTCGGCGCGCATTTCGCATCGACCAGCAGCGTCTCGGCCGCGCCGCACACGCTCACGCGCCGCATCTTGGCGTTGAGCACGATGTTGCGCGCCATGGCCAGATCGGCGGCGCCGTCGACATAGACATGGCAGTTGCCGTCGAGATGGGCGATCACGGGAATGCGGCTTTCCTGCTGCACGCGCGCGATCAGCGATTTGCCGCCGCGCGGCACGATGATGTCGATCGCGTCGTTCATGCGCAGCATGTGGCCGACGGCTTCGCGGTCCACGGTCGGCACGAGCTGGATCGCGCCGTCGGGCAGGCCCGCTTCGCGCAGCGCCGCCGTAAGGCAGTGCCCGATCGCCTCGGAACTGCGGAAGCTGTCGGAGCCGCCGCGCAGGATCGCGGCATTGCCCGATTTCAGGCACAGGCCGCCGGCGTCGGCGGTCACGTTGGGGCGCGATTCGTAGATGATGCCGATAACGCCCAGCGGCACGCGCACGCGCCGGATTTCCAGGCCGTTCGGCCGCGTCCACGCCGCCATCACCTGGCCGACCGGATCGGGAAATGCCGCAACGTCGTCGAGGCCTTGGGCGATGCCCGCGATGCGCTTGGCGTCGAGGCGCAAGCGGTCGAGATAGGCGGGCGTGGCGCCCTCGGCCGTCGCCGCGTCGATGTCGCGGCGATTGGCGGCCAGGATCGTATCGGCGCGTTCGCGCAGCAACCGCGCGGCGGCGCGCAAGGCGCGATCCTTGGTTGGCGCATCGGCGAGCTTGAGGATCGCGGCGGCGGCGCGGGCGCGTTCGCCGATGCCGCGCATCAGGCCGGCCAGATCGTCGCTCGTGGTCGCGGCACGCAAGGCTGTCACGGTCCGGCACCTGTCATTGGCGAAGCCGCCAGGGAACGGCGAACGCTAGCGCAGGACATGCCGCGCTTCATCAACTTTTTGGGCGCCGCTGTCCGCTCAATCGCGCGGCGCATGGACCACCATATCGTCGCGATGGATCAGCTCGTCGCGGCCGCGATAGCCGAGGATGGCTTCGATCTCGCCGCTCTTGCGGCCGGCGATGCGGGCGGCGTCGGCGGCGCCATAGGCGGCGAGGCCGCGCGCCAATTCGCGCCCGGCCTTGTCTTCGACGCGCACCATGTCGCCGCGCGCGAAGCGGCCGGCGACGGAAACGACGCCCGCCGGCAACAGGCTGCGCCCGCCGCGCAAGGCCTTGGCGGCGCCGTCATCGACGGTGAGCGCGCCGCTCGACAGGATCGCGCCGGCGATCCAGCGCTTGCGCGCCGAGCGCGGCTCGCCCTGGGGCATGAACCAGGTGCAGCGCGCACCGTCGCGCAGCGCGCCCAGGGGATTGAGCGCGCGCCCGTCGGCGATCGCCATGCGGCAGCCGGCGCCGCAGGCGATCTTCGCCGCCTCGATCTTGGTGATCATGCCGCCGCGGCTATCGGCCGAGATCGGCGCCGCGGCCATGGCCTCGATGTCGCGCGTGATCGCCTTCACTTCGGCCAAGTGCCGGGCGGCGGCGTCGGTTTTCGGATTGGCCGTGTACAACCCGTCGATGTCGGAAAACAGGATCAGCGTGTCGGCGCTGATCATTTGCGCCACGCGCGCCGCCAGCCGGTCGTTGTCGCCGAAGCGGATTTCGTCGGTCGCGACCGTGTCGTTTTCGTTGATCACGGGTACGGCGCCGAGTTCGAGGAGCGTGAGCAGCGTGGCGCGGGCGTTGAGATGGCGCCGCCGCTCCTCGGTATCGGCCGGCGTCACCAGCACTTGCGCCACGCTGATGCCGTGGCGGGCCAGCGCTTCTTGGTAGGCATGGGCGAGACGGATCTGCCCCGCGGCGGCGGCGGCCTGCTGTTCTTCGAGGCGCAGCGCCCGGCCGGCGAGGCCGAGCAGGCGCTTGCCGGTGGCGATGGCGCCCGAGGACACGATGACGATCTGCTGCCCGGCCTTGCGGCACGCGGCCACGTCGTCGGCCAGCGCGTCGAGCCAATCGCGCCGGATGCGCCCGCTCTTGTCGTCGACGAGCAGCGCCGACCCGATCTTGACGACGAGGCGCTTCGCCGCGGTCAGCCGGCTGCTCATGGCGCGGCGGTGGCGTCCGATTCTTCGGCCGCTTCCGGCTTTGCGTCTTTTGCGCGCGCCACGCGAATGATGTCGTGCAGCGCCTTGAGCACCGCGTCGCGGCCCGCGCCGGACACGCCCGAAAGCAGGAGAACCGGCTTCTTGGCGCTGCGCCGCAGCTTGGTCTGCTTGAGTTTGATGTCCTCGGGCGACAGCGCGTCGATCTTGTTGAGCGCCAGGATTTCCGGCTTGGTCTCAAGCCCGGCGCCATAAGCCGTGAGTTCGTGGCGGATGGTGCGGTAGGCCTTTTGCACGTCCGCCTCGGTGCCGTCGACGAGATGGAGCAGAACGCGGCAGCGCTCGACATGGCCGAGAAAGCGGTCGCCCAGGCCCTTGCCTTCATGCGCGCCTTCGATCAAGCCGGGAATATCGGCGATGACAAATTCGTCGTAGCCGAGCGAGACGACGCCGAGATTGGGATGCAGCGTGGTGAAGGGATAATCGGCGATCTTGGGCGTGGCTTGCGACACGATGCTGAGAAAGGTCGATTTGCCGGCATTGGGCAGGCCGACGATGCCGGCATCGGCGATGAGCTTCAGGCGCAGCCACAGCCAGCGCTCGGAGCCCGGCCAGCCCGGCTCGGCCCGGCGCGGCGCGCGGTTGGTCGAGGTCTTGAACGCCGCGTTGCCGCGGCCGCCGTCGCCGCCTTTGGCGAGCAGCACGCGGTCGCCCGGCTTGGCGAGATCGGCCACCAATGTCGTGTGGTCGTCTTCGAAGATTTGCGTTCCGGCCGGGACCTTGATGACGAGCGTGGCGCCGGCGTGGCCGCTCATGTCGCGGCCCATGCCGTTCTGGCCGCGTTCGGCCTTGAAGTGCTGGGCGTAGCGGAAATCGATGAGCGTGTTGAGGCCCTCGACGGCTTCGACGATGACATCCCCGCCGCGCCCGCCATCGCCGCCCGAAGGGCCGCCGAACTCGACATATTTCTCGCGCCGGAACGCGACGGCGCCGCTGCCGCCGTCGCCCGATTTGATGAATATTTTCGCTTGATCGAGAAATTTCATGGCCGCAGCCGGCAATCCGGAGTGAGAACGACAAAAAAGGGGGCCAGCTCGCGCCGCCCCCCTGTGTCGGGCTTACCGCGTCTGGCGGAGGCTTATTCCGCGGCCGCCGGCGCCGGGACGATGGTCACGTAATTCCGCTCATTGGCCTTGCGGTAGAACTTCACTTGGCCGGGCACGAGCGCGAACAAGGTGTGGTCCTTGCCGATGCCGACATTGGGCCCTGGGTGATAGGTGGTGCCGCGCTGGCGGACGAGAATATTGCCCGGCGCCACAACTTGGCCGCCGAAGCGCTTGACGCCGAGGCGCCGTCCTTCGGAGTCGCGCCCGTTGCGGGACGAGCCGCCTGCTTTCTTATGTGCCATGGTCCGATCCTCCGGTTCGTGCCGCGTGTGCCTCTAGGCGCCCGGCTGGATGGTTTCGATGCGCACCACCGTCACGTGCTGGCGGTGGCCGTTCTTGCGGCGGTAATTGTGCCGCTTCTTCTTTTTGAAGACGAGGATTTTGTCGAGCCGGTCCTGGGCCACGACCTTGCCGGTCACGCTCGCGCCCTTGACGAGCGGTGCTCCGACCTGGGCGACGCCGTCGCCGGTCACGGCCAAAACCTGGTCGAACACCACATCGTCACCCTTCGCCTTGCCGGCGAGAGTCTCGATCTTGATGATATCTTTCGCGGTCACGCGATATTGCTTGCCGCCGGTGCGGATTACTGCATGCATCGATTTAACCGATTGGCGCCCTTGAAAAAACAAAGGTCCGGCCGGGGCACCCAGGTCGGACCGGGCGGACTATAGCCGGGGTCGGCCCGCTGTCAAGGCGACACATGCGACCAAGTGTTGCGCTTGTTTAACGCGGCAACCCTCGCCTAATGTCGCGCCGCTGAACCCAACCGGAGACGACCATGACAACGCCCACCATTGCCGCCAAGCAGCCTGCCAAGATCACGCTGGAAGCCGGCAAGACTTATGCTTGGTGCGCCTGCGGCCTGTCGAGCAAGCAGCCGCTATGCGACGGCACGCACAAGACCACGGCCTTCAAGCCGCTGGTCTTCAAGCAGGAGCAGACCCAGGAAGGCTGGCTGTGCCAGTGCAAGCAAACCAAGAAGTCGCCGTTTTGCGACGGCACGCACAAGACGCTTTAGGCCGTATTCTATTGCGCAGCAACGAGCAACCCCGATGAACGAACGCCACCGTCGATCCGCCGCGACCGCCTTTCGCGGCATGCGGACGCCGCTCCTGTTGCTGGGCATTGCCGCCGCGCTGGCCGGCTGCGTACAAACCAAGGATGTCGGCCTGTGTCCGCGCGTCGCGATCCTCGCCGACGCCGGCCGCGTAGTAAAGTTCCGGCCCGGCCAGCCCGAAACCGCCGAGAATGTCGTTTTCAGCGGCCAGATGACCAACGTCACGATCAAATGCAAATACCGCGATCAATTGCTGACCGAGATGGAGGCCGACGTCGTCGTGACGATGGTCCTGCAGCGCGGTCCGGCAATGCAGGGCAACCTGGCGGAATTTCCCTATTTCGTCTCGGTCACCGATCGCCGCGGCACGGTGCTGCAAAAGCGCGAATTCCCGATCCGGGTGAATTTCGGCGGCGACGCCGCCGTCGAGCACACCGAAACGAGCTGGCAATATTACCGCCTGCAGCGCGGCTTCGGCGGTATCGAATACGAGAACTGGCTCGGCTTCCAGCTCACCGACCAGGAGCTGGCTTTTAACCGGCGGACGAGCGTGCGGTAGTTCGATTCTCGGTCGCGTATTCCGGGCAAGCCTCGATTTGCGCGGTTCGATCCCGCGCGGCGAAACGAGGCTTCTTCGATCCAGCCGGTTGCAATATCTTCGATCGAACGGCAGTCTGGCGCGACGACCTCGATTTTCTTTGCCGGTGAGTCCATGCCATCCCGCAGGCAAATCGCGCTAAGCCGCTCCGGTATTCTCCGCAAGTTGCGGCAGAGCCGGCGCCTGCTCGACCGCTATTCCGTGCGCAAGATCGGGCTTTTCGGCTCTTTTGCCACGGGTCGGCAGCGCGCGGGCAGCGATATCGATTTTCTCGTCGAGTTCGAGCGGCCAACCTACGATAATTTCATCGGCCTGACGCGCGCGCTTGAAAAAATCTTCGGCCGGAAAATCGAGGTGCTCACGCCGGGCGGGCTCGATAGCATCCGCGTTCCGGCCGTGGCCGACGGAATACGGGAAACGCTGGCCTATGCCTAAGCGCGGCGACGCGGCCGCTGTCGGCGGAATTCCGGCGTCGGCACAGCGGCGTCCATTGGTCGGATATTGCCAAAATGCGAGACCGGCTTATCCACCACTATTTCGGTGTCAACTGGGACATCGTTTGGGACGTCATCCGGACAAAACTTCCTGAGTTGAAGGCCGCGCTTGCGGCCATGCCCGTCAACGGCAAAAAGAAGCCGCGCTGAGGAGATTGTTGCGTCAATCGATGCGAGCCGGACGCGAGAATTCCGCGCCAGTCTCGCCTTGACTTTCACCTCCCGTGACTGGCTAATCCCGCCACGAAGCCTCTGACCGCGCCGGGAGAGGGCGATCGGCTGCCGTTGGCGGCGGATCGACGCCGAAGGAGCAACCGCCCCGGAAACTCTCAGGCCCACGGACCGGCGCGCGAGGCAACTCTGGAAAGCGGAACGGCGTCCCGAGCGGATCGGGCCGCCGGGTCCCACCGACGGAGTAAGCGGCGCGCAACGAGCGCCGTGAATCTCTCAGGTACCGCGACAGAGTGGGGCGCCGTTTCCAGCACGCCGCGGCGACGCGCCGTGCCTGAAGCGTCGCCAACCGATATTCGCGGATGCCGTTGTGACCGAACCAGGCTCATCGCCGCTCAATACCACGCCGCTGCACGCGCTGCACAAATCGCTGGGCGCGCGCTTGGTGCCGTTCGCCGGTTATGAAATGCCGGTGCAATATCCCGGCGGAATTCTCAAGGAGCACGAGCATTGCCGCACCAAGGCGGCGCTGTTCGACGTCTCGCATATGGGCCAGGCGCGGCTGCGCGGCGCCGATGCCGTGGCCGCGCTCGAAACCCTGGTGCCCGGCGATATCGCCGGGCTCGCCGTCGATCGCATGCGCTACACGCAGTTCACCAGCGAGAGCGGCGGCATTCTCGACGACCTGGTGGTCACGCGCCGGGCCGATCATGTTTTTCTCGTCGTCAATGCCGGGCGGAAGGAATTCGATTTCGCCCATCTCGCCCGGCACTTGAAGCCGCGCGGCGTGGCGCTGGACCTGCTCGGCGACCGCGCGCTGCTGGCGCTGCAGGGCCCCGCCGCCGTTGCCGTGATGCGGCGCCTGGCGCCGCCGGCGGCGGCGCTCGCCTTCTTGCAGGGCGCCGATCTCGCGCTCGACGGCTTGGCGTGCTTCGTCACCCGCTCGGGCTATACGGGCGAAGACGGGTTCGAGATTTCGCTCGCGGCCGGCGAAGCGGAGCGGCTCGCCAAGCGCCTGCTCGCCGAGCCCGAAGTGGCGCCGGTCGGCCTCGGCGCGCGCGACTCGCTGCGGCTTGAGGCCGGGCTTTGTCTTTACGGCCACGATATCGACGAAACCACCTCGCCGGTCGAGGCGGCCTTGACCTGGTCGATCGGCAAGCGCCGGCGCGAGCACGGCGGCTTTCCCGGCGCCGCGCGCATTCTCGGCGAGATCGGGACCGGTCCCGCGCGCAAGCGCGTCGGCATCAAGCCCGAAGGCCGCGTGCCGGCGCGCGAAGGCAGCGAAATCCGCGACGCGGCGGGCCGCGCCATCGGCACGGTGACGAGCGGCGGCTTCGGCGCCACCGCGGGCGGGCCGATCGCCATGGGCTATGTCGCGGCGGCGTCGGCCAAGCCGGGCACGCCGGTGCAACTCATGGTGCGCAACGAGGCGCGCCCCGGCACGGTCGCGGCGCTGCCCTTCGTCGCGACGCGCTACGCAAAAACCAAATAGCAATCGAGGAACGGCCGATGGCGAAAAAATACAGCAAGGAACACGAATGGATCAACGTCGCTGGCGATATCGGCACCGTCGGAATCACGGATTACGCGCAACAACAGCTCGGCGACGTGGTGTTCGTCGAATTGCCGAAGATCGGCGTCACGGCGGAGCAGAACGGCCAGATCGCCGTCGTCGAATCGGTCAAGGCGGCGAGCGAAATTTACGCCCCGGTTTCGGGCACGGTCACGGCCGTCAACGAGGCCTTGGTCAAGGAGCCGCAGCTCGTCAATCAATCGGCCGAAGAGCGCGGCTGGTTCTTCAAAATGAAGCTGGCCAAGCCCGGCGAACTGACCGGGCTGATGGATTTGGCGCAATACCAGTCGCTGATCGACGGCAAGGCCTAGCCGCAACAACATCCAAGCGCGAGAGCGACCATGAATGTGATTCCGGGCGCCGCCCGTCCCACGCTCGATGCCCTCGAACAGCGCGACGCCTTCCTGCGCCGCCATATCGGCCCTTCCGAGGCCGAGTTGCGCGCCATGCTCGGCGCGCTCGGCGCGGGCTCGCTCGCTATCTTGATCGATCAGGCGATGCCCGATGCGATCCACGATCGCGCGGCGCTCGATCTGCCGCCGGCGCAATCCGAGCACGCGGTGCGCGCCCGCATCGCCGAAATCGCGGCCAAGAACCGCGTCGTGAAATCGATGATCGGGCTCGGCTACTACGGCTGCGTCACGCCCGCGGTCATCCGCCGCAACGTGCTGGAAAATCCCGGCTGGTACACGGCCTATACGCCCTATCAGCCGGAGATTTCGCAAGGCCGGCTGGAATTGCTGCTGTGCTACCAGACCATGATCGGCGATTTGACCGGCCTCGAAATCGCCAATGCCTCGATGCTCGACGAGGCGACGGCGGCGGCCGAGGCGATGACCATGGCGCGTCGCGTCGGCAAGAGCCGGAGCAATGCGTTTTTCATCGCGTCGCATTGCCATCCGCAGACCATCGCCGTGACGCGACAACGCGCCGAGCCGCTTGGCATCGAAATCGTCGTCGGCGATCCGCGGCGCGATCTCGATGCCGCGAAAGTGTTCGGCGCCCTGCTGCAATATCCCGATACCGAGGGCGCGATTGCGGATTACGCCGATATCGCGAAGGCGCTGCACGCGGCCGACGCGCTGCTCGTGGTCGCGACCGATCTGCTGGCGCTCACCTTGCTGGCGCCGCCGGGCGAGTGGGGCGCCGATATCGCCGTGGGTTCGAGCCAGCGCTTCGGCGTCCCGCTCGGCTTCGGCGGGCCGCATGCCGGATTTCTCGCGACGAAGGACGCGCACAAGCGCAACCTGCCGGGCCGCCTGGTCGGCGTGTCGATCGACGCCAAGGGCAAGCCCGCTTATCGCCTCGCCTTGCAAACCCGCGAGCAGCATATCCGGCGCGAGAAGGCGACGAGCAATATCTGCACCGCGCAAGTGCTGCTCGCCGTCATGGCCGCGCTCTACGCGGCGTGGCACGGGCCCGACGGCCTGGCGACGATCGCGCGCCGGGTGAACCGGCTCGCCGCCGCGCTGGCGGCGGGCTTGAAGCGTTTGGGATTCGCCGTCGGCGCCGAGAATTTTTTCGGCACGGTTGCGGTCGCAGCACCGGGCAAGGCGGACCAAATCGTGGCGCGCGCGCTCGGCGAAGGCATCAATATCCGCCGCCTCGACGCCGGCCGCGTTTCCTTGGCGCTCGACGAAACCACGTCGCGCGCCGATATCGCCGCGATCTGGCGCGCCTTCGCCGGCGCGGCGCCGCCGTTCACCGTCGAGCAGATCGACGCCGAGGCGGCGGATCCTGTTCCGCCGGTTTTGCGCCGGCGCTCGAAATTTCTCACCCACCCCTCGTTCAATTTCTGGCACAGCGAAACCGAGATGATGCGCTTCTTGAAGCGCCTCGAGGACAAGGATATCGCGCTCAACCGCTCGATGATTCCGCTCGGCTCGTGCACGATGAAGCTCAACGCGGCGGCGGAAATGGAGCCGGTGACCTGGCCGGGCTTCGCCGAGATGCATCCCTTCGTGCCGGCCGATCAGGCGCTGGGCTATGCCGAGCTCATTCGCGAACTCGAGGAAGCGCTGGCGAAAATCACCGGCATGGCGGCGGTGAGCCTGCAGCCCAATGCCGGCTCGCAGGGCGAATATGCCGGGCTGCTGCTGATCCGCGCCTGGCACCGCGCGCGCGGCGAGGTCGGGCGCAATATCTGCCTGATCCCGAGCTCGGCGCACGGCACCAATCCGGCGAGCGCGGTGATGGCCGGCATGGACGTCGTCGTCGTCGCCTGCGACGCGAGCGGCAACATCGATGTTGCCGATCTCCGCGCCAAGGCGGCGCAACACCAGGCGAAGCTCGCGGCGCTGATGGTCACCTATCCGTCGACGCACGGCGTATTCGAGGAAGCGATCGTCGAGATTTGCGCCGCGATCCACGATGCCGGCGGCCAAGTCTACATGGACGGCGCCAACATGAACGCCCTGGTCGGCCTCGCCCGGCCGGGTCGCTTCGGCCCCGACGTGATGCATCTCAATTTGCACAAGACGTTTTGCATCCCGCATGGCGGCGGCGGGCCGGGCATCGGGCCGATCGCCGTTTCCGCGCATCTGGCGAAATTCCTGCCCGGCCATCCGCTGCGCCCGGATTGCGGCGGCAGCGCCGCGATCGGCCCGGTTTCGGCCGCCCCCTGGGGCAGCGCCGCGATCCTGCCGATCTCGTGGACCTATATCCGCCTGATGGGTGCGGAAGGCGTCAAGCGCGCGACCGAGATCGCGATCCTCAACGCCAATTACGTCGCCGCGCGGCTGGCGCCGCATTTCCCCGTGCTCTACACCGGCAAGCACGGGCGCGTGGCGCATGAATGCATCGTCGATCTCCGGCCGCTCAAGGAATGGGCGTCGGCGGAGGACGTGGCCAAGCGCCTCATGGATTTCGGCTTCCACGCGCCGACGATGTCGTTCCCCGTCGCCGGCACGCTGATGATCGAGCCGACCGAGAGCGAATCGAAGGCCGAGCTCGACCGCTTCTGCGACGCCATGATCCGCATCCGCGCCGAGATCCGCGCGGTCGAGGACGGACGCTGGCCCAAGACCGACAACCCGCTCGTCAACGCGCCGCACGGCGCCGCCGAGCTGCTTGCCGAACACTGGGCCCATCCCTATACACGCGCCGAGGCGGCCTATCCGCTGCCTTGGGTGGCGGCGGCGAAATATTGGCCGCCGGTGGCGCGGATCGACAATGTCTACGGCGACCGCAACATCGTGTGCGCCTGCCCGCCGATCGAGGCCTATGCGGCCTAACGCTGAGGAGCGGCAATGCGAGCGACGGGTTTGGCATTTTTTCTCGGCGGGCTCGCGCTCGCCTTTGCGCTGGCCGGCGCCGCGCCGGCCAGGGCGCAGGGCGGCGACTTCAAAGCCGCCAAGGCCGCCTATGACGGCAAGCAATTCGACGACGCATTGAAGCTGCTGCGTCCGCTCGCCGATCGCGGCGACCGCAACGCGCAATTCCTGATCGGCGAGTTTTATTTTTTCGGACTCGGCCGCACCGAGAAAAACGACGCCGAAGCGCTGCGCTGGTATCGCGGACCGGCCGATTCCGGCCATGCCGAAGCCATTTATCGCATGGGCTATCTCCACGCCACCGGCCAGGGCGTCGGCCAGAGCGGGTCGCAGGCGGCGGAGTGGTGGCTCAAGGCGGCGGCGAAAAATCACCGCCCCAGCATCGTCGCGCTCGGCGATCTCTATTACGAAGGCCTGTTCATCCGCACCGACGAGCGCCTCGCCCGCCAATGGCTAAGCCGCGCCGCGCTGGTTGGCGAAACCGAATCGATGTTCAAGCTCGGCCTCAACCTGTTGCGCTCCGCGCGCATCCCCAACGACCACCGCCGCGCCTATGCTTGGCTCTACATCGCGGCGGCGCGCGGCCACGACGGCGCCAAGGGCTTTCTCGCGCGCAACCAGAAGTTGTTCGCGCCGCACGAGGTCAAGCGCGGCGAAGCCTGGGGCAAGGAATTCATCAACAAGAACATCCCGCCGCCGGCGCGGCCCGACGAAACATAGGCCGGCACGGCCGTTGGATCGCGGCCGATTTTCCCAACGATTCCCGAAGATGATCGTTTTTGGGAGTTGGGAAAAACGCCGGCGATGATCACCTTCGGCGAGGCGGCCGATCCGCGGCGCAGGCCGGCGGATTATGGGCAAGTGAGCCGCGAGTCTTGGTGGCCGCCTTCCGCGCCAAGTCCTTGATCTTCCCGAAGGCCGCGAAGACTAAAACCAACCGACAGATTTCGCAACTCGTCGACCGCTGCACAACCAGCGTGCGTCCTTCGGAGCAACCGTCCGGCTGCCCCGAAGGACGTACAATGAACGTGCAGCGCCCGATGAGTTAGTATTGCTGTTCATTGGCATTATCCAGACACCGGCAATTCGCGGATTTCGACGGTACCGCCGGCCTCGTAAACCGGATTTCCCTGAACCAGTTCTCGTGCATGGTTCAAATCGCGCGCTTCGATCTTCACGTAGCCTACGATTTGACGGCTGACATCGGGGACAGGGCCGGACCGTCGCATGCAGAAGCCCGGGCCAATCGCACTCCCGCGCCGTAGCGCGCCCGCGGAACTCAGCATGTCGAGATACGGTTGCCAGTTCTCAGTCTTGCCGTCCGGATCGTCGTCACCGTGCATGAGTAAAATGAAGTCAGCCAAAATCGGTTCCTCAAAGCGTTGCGCTGCAGATGAGTGCTGAAGATAACGGCAGTTCAGGGCCAGGTGCCCGCCTGTCGAGGCGGTCCCGGCATGCACCAATTCATACGGATAGCAGTTTCGGGGTCCGGGGCGAATTGATTGCGGACTTGGCGCGGCGCGGAAAGCAGGCAGGTCGGGGACCCGCCGCTACGGATCGATCGGCCATTAACGTCCTCGCCGTTCGCCTCACTTCAACGCACGGCGAGCCGGGCCTCGTCGCACGCCGTGTGGTCCGCGGCCCGGTGGCCTACCTCTTTCACACGGCGTTCGACGCAAATTTGCTTGTCCCAATGGCGTCATCCCGAGCGAGCCACCGCCGAAGGCGGTGGTCGTCGTCGGATCGCGCAGCGATCCGCGGGACCTCGGGCGGACGAGCGTCGTGCCGTCAAGCGCGGTGTGGCTCGTCCGGTCGAGGTTCCTCCACTGCGCGCGCTCGCGCGCGCGTCCGACGCCTTTGGCGTCGGCTCGGTCGGGATGACGTGGCGCGCCTCGTAACCGCTGCGCTACTGCAGCCGTTTCGGCACGTCCTCGATCGCGTCGTCGATCAGGGTTGCGGCGCTGTTGTCGTCGAGGCGGGCGACGAGCATGGTGCGGGTCGCGGCGATGGCGAGGTCGGCGGCGAGGTTGCGCAGCTCGGCCACGGCTTGCGCCTCGGCCTGGGCGATGCGGTCGAGCGCTTGGCGCTCGCGGCGTTTCAGCGACGCGTCGAGTTCGGCCGCGGCCTTGGCCCGAATGCGCTGCGCTTCGTCTTCGGCTTGCGTCAGCATGGCGGCGGCTTCGGCGAGCGCGTCGCGCTGCTTCCTCTGATAATCGGCGAGCAGGGCTTGCGCTTCCTCGCGCAGGCGCTCGGCCTGGTCGATCTCCTGCTTGATTTTCGCCGCGCGCGCATCGAGCGCGCCGACGATGGATTTGCCGGCCTTCCAGGTGACGATGCCGATGAACAGGACGAAGGCGACGAGGACCCAAAAGGTCTCGCCCTTGAAATCGAAAACTTCCTTGAACCAGCCGGCGATCGTGCCCGGCTTGTCGTCGGCGAGCGGGCCTTTCGACTTGTCGCCGACGGCGGCCAGGAGCGAGAAACTTATTTCGCCCAAACGATCCAACATCAGCCGCGCTCCCGTGCCGCCGCGCTGACGGCGGCGTTCGCCGCCGCGGCATCGACCTTGACACCAATAAGCCGGTTGACGGCGTCGCGCGCCAGATCCGCCGACACGGCCTGGATATTGGCGAGTGCCGCCTGCCGCGCCGTGGCGATCGAGTCCTCGGCGGTCTTGATCTGCCGCGTCAGGCGCTGGCCGAGCGCGTCCTGTGCCGCGGTGGCCTTGGCTTGCGCCTCGTTCGCCGTGCGGCGCAGCACCACCTGGGCTTTCTCGCGGCCCTCGGCGACGGCGGCCTGGTATTGCGCCAGGATTTTCTCGGCATCGGCCTTGAACGCGGCGGCGCGTTCGAGATCGCCGGAAATCTTCTGCTGGCGCGCGTCGAGCACTTGCGCCACGCGCGGCAAGGCGACGCCGCGCAGGAAGAAATACAGCGCGGCCATGCAGACCGTGAGCCAGAAGATCTGCGAGAGATAGCTATAAAGCTGGTCGGTTTGCGGCATCGACGCCCTCGGAATGCGCGATCCGGCGCCGCGGCGGCGCGGCGCCGGATCGGTGCTTCTAGGATCCGAGGATGATGAAGGCCATGACCAGCGCGAACAGCGCGATGGCCTCGGTCACGGCGAAGCCGATCCAGATGAAGGCGCCGATATCGCCCTTCGAGGCCGGGTTGCGCGCGAGCGCGGCGATATAGGCCGCCCACACATTGCCGACGCCGATACCGGCGCCGATCACGCCCATCGTCGCCAGGCCGACGCCGATCATCTTAGCAGCTTGAAGATCCATAGGTCCGTTCCTTTCCAGAGAAAACTATGCGCGGGCGCCGCCGGCGCCCTAGTGCATGTGGAGCGCGTCGTTGATGTAGACGCAGGTGAGAATCGCGAAAACATAGGCCTGCACGAAGGCAACGAGAAACTCCAGGCCGATGAGGGCGAACACGATGACGAGCGGCAAAACGCCGACCAGGCCCATCGCCGGCACGAAACCCGCCAGGACCTTCAACAGCGCGTGTCCCGCCAGCATATTGGCGAACAGGCGCACCGAAAGGCTGATCGGCCGCGACAGATAGGAAATCAGCTCGATGAGGACGACGAGCGGCCAGAGCACGATGGGCACGCCGGCCGGCGCGAAGAAGCTGAAGAAATGCGCGCCGTGCTTGACGAAGCCCAGGATCGTCACGCCGACGAAAATCACCGCCGCGAGCGCGAAGGTCACGGCGATATGGCTGGTGAAGGTGAACACGCCCGGGATCATGCCCAGCAGGTTGCCGAACAGGATGAACATGAAGAGCGTGAAAATCAGCGGGAAATATTTGCGGCCTTCGTTGCCCGCGGTCTCGCGGATCAAATTGGCCACGAACTCGTAGCTCATTTCGGCGACCGATTGCAGGCGGCCCGGCACCAGGCCGCGCCGGCCCATGCCCGTGGTCATCAGCAGGCAAACCAAGGCGACGGCCAAGACCATCGACAGCGACGAATTGGTGAACGTGATGTCCCAGCTGCCGATCTTGATCGGGATCAGCGGCTTGATCAGAAACTGTTCCAGCGGTGAGTGTTTTTCCGCCAAGTCTCCCCCTCGCACCCGGTCAGGATGCGGTTTTGTCGTCCCCGTCGCGCTTCGCCGGCGGCGCCGCGCGATACCCCACCGCATGCCCGGCGCCCGAGGCGGTCCGGACCATGCTGACAATTCCCGCGGCAAATCCCACGAACAGAAACACCACCGTCAGCCAAGGCCGCGTGCCCAGCCAACCATCCAACACCCAGCCGATCCCGACGCCCACGAAGACGCCGGCAACAAGCTCTGCACCCATCCGCAGCGCCATGCCCAAGCCCGCGCCGCTATCGTTTTTCGACGACGGCGGACGGCGCTCGTCCTGCCGCAACTGCGCCTCTTTGAGCCGGGCATCGAGGCCGGCGAGATCGGAGGGCTTGTCATTTTCGGACATGCGGCCGGAATTTCACCCGGCGCCCAGAACGGGCACATTGGCCGTGGCCGGGCACGCCCGTCCAAAGCCGCGCGGAAATTACGAACGGGGTGCCGGGGTGTCAAGCCGAGCCGGGGCCGAATTCACCCAATATCGCCATGAAAAACCGCGCGAATCCGAGGTGCGACGTTTCGGCTGGCGCGCTTGCGGCTCAGGCTGCTTCGCGCCACGCCTCGGCCTGTTCGAGATCGACCGAAACGAGCTGCGAGACGCCGCGCTCGGTCATCGTCACGCCGAACAAGCGGTTCATGCGCGCCATCGTCATGCGGTGATGGGTGACGATGAGGAAGCGCGTGCCGGTGTCCTTGGCGATATCTGAAACCAAGTTGCAGAAGCGGTCGACATTGGCGTCGTCGAGCGGGGCATCGACCTCGTCGAGAATGCAGACCGGCGCCGGATTGGTCAGGAACACGGCGAACAGCAGCGACAGGGCGGTCAGCGCCTGCTCGCCGCCCGAGAGCAGCGACAGGCTTTGCAGCTTCTTGCCCGGCGGGCTCGCCATCACTTCGAGTCCGGCATTGAGCGGATCGTCGCCCTCGACAAGCTCCAGATAGGCCTTGCCGCCGCCGAACAGGCGGGTGAATAGCTTTTCGAAGTGCGTGTTGACGTCGTTGAACGAAGCCAAGAGGCGCTCGCGCCCTTCGCGATTGAGATCTGAAATCGCCCGCCGGAAGCGCTCGATAGCGCCCATGAGATCGGCGCGCTCGCTTTCAAAGGTGTTGATCTGCTTCTCAAGTTCGTCGGCCTCTTCCTCGGCACGCAGATTGACCGGGCCCATGGTTTCGCGCTCGTGGATGAGGCGTTCGAGCCTGCGCTCGACATCGGGTTGCGGCGGGATCTCGTGCCCGTCCTTGATTTCGGCAAGGGCGAGGGCGCCGTCCGGCGGGCAATTCAAACGGTCGGCGATGCGCTGGGTGATTTCGCCAAGACCGCGCTCGGCTTGAGCCACGGCGCCTTCGTTGCGGCCGCGCAGTTCGCGCGCATCGGCGAGCCGCGCTTCGAGCTGCTTGAGCGCCTTGTCGTGTTCGGCTTGACGCGTTTCGGCCAAGGCGAGCCGGTCGGCGGCGTCCTGGCGCCGCGCTTCGGCGGCTTGGGCAAGATCGGCGAGCGCGTTGCGTTGCAGTTGAAGCTCGGCGGGGCGCGCCGCAAGCTGCGCGATGTCCGCCTCGGTCGCAACCCGGCGCTCATCGAGCGCCATGCGCTGGAGCTCGCCGCCGGCCTTGCGCGAGGTCCACGAAGCCTGCTCGTCCGCGATCGCGGCGGTGCGGCGACCGCGCGCGTCGGCTTCGGCGATCAGCCGATTGGCGATCTGCATCTGCTCGGCATGCGCCGCGCGCCGCGCCCTGAGCGTTTCTTGGCCATGGGCCAGCGCGGCTTTGCCGGCATCCGGCGCGGACATCGCATCGCGCTCGACTTCGGCCGCGGCCAGAAAATCCGCCGCGTCGGCCTGTTCCTGCGCCAAGCGCTCCGCCGTTTCGAGCAAGGCCTTGAGGCGGGCATTGCGGTCGGCCGCGGCGCGCTGCGCCCGGGCTTCCTGTTCGCGCGCGAAATTCAGCGACGACAGCGCTTGCCGCATGTTTTCGCGCAGCAGGCGCAGTTTTTCGAAGGCAATCTGCGAGCGGGCCTGGGCCTCGATGGCCTGCAGCTCGGCGGCCCGGGCGGCGATCTGGGCGTCGCCGCGCTCGCTTTCGAGTTCGCGCATGCGGTTGAGCTGCACCAGGCGCGCCGCGGCCGGCGCCGGCGCGCTCGCGCTCTTGAACAATCCGTCCCAACGCCACAGCGCGCCGGTTTTCGTGACCAGCCGCTGGCCTTGCTGCAATTGGCCGATCAGCGGTTGCGCCGCCGCCTCGTCCTCGACGACGGCGATCTGCGCCAGGCGGCGGTCGAGCGCCGGCGGGCCCACCACGTGCTTGGCCAAGGTTTCGGTGCCGGCCGGAAACTCGAGCGTGGTCGCAGCGCCGTCGCCGGCGCGCCATTGCAGCGGCGCGCCGTCTTGCAGCGAGGCGCCGAGATCGTCGCCCAAGGCGGCGCCCAGCGCGGGTTCGTAACCCTGCTCGACGCCGATGCGATCCAGCACCGGCGGAAATTCGCCCGCCGGCGTCTCAACCACGGCGCGCAGGCCATTTTCCTCGGCGCGCAATTGGGCGAGCCGCTCATTGGCCGCTTCGGCGAGGCGGCGGGCGGCCGCAGCCTCGGCTTCGGCGGTCGCGCGCGCCTGTTCGGCGGCCTCGGCATCGCCTTGAATCCGGTGGTAGGCCGTGTCGGCTTCGGCGAGCGCGGCACTTTCGGCCGAACCGTCGGCGGCGCGGACGGCGTCTTCCAGCGCCGCGCGCTCCTTGTCGGTTTCGGCAATGCGCCGCGTCAGGTCGGCGAGGCGGAGTTCGGCTTCGCGCAAGCGCCGGGCGAGTTCGTTGCGCCGCGCCTCGTCGGCCGCGATCTTGCGCATGAGGTCCGCCACGACCTCTTCGAGTGCCACCACGGCGGCGGCGCCTTCCTCGGCGCGCGCCGTGGCGTGGCGGCGGGCATCGGCATCGTCGGCCTCGGCCTGGACGAGGCCGGCGTGTTCCTCGGCGAGGCGGGCGAGCGCCGCATCGGCATCGCCGATCAGCGCGGTTTCCCTGCCATGGTCGGCGACGATCTGCGCCAAGCGGCGTTCGGCGTCCTCGCGCTGCTGAACGATGCGCTGGGTTTCGGCTTCGACGGCGCGCTGTTCGACCAGGGCGCGCTGGCGCTCGGCGGCGGCGGCGGCCTCTTCGTGGCGCAGGCCGGGTAGAACCGCGCCGGCCTCGGCGAGCGCCGTGGCGGCTTGCGCCGAGGCACTGGTCAGTTGCTGGATTTCGCTTTCGATGGCGGCAAGACGGGCGCGCGAGTCGGCCAGCTCGGCTTCGACCTGGCGCCAGCGCAGATGATAGGCGAGCGCTTCGGCGCGGCGGATATGGTCGCTGAGATTGCGGTAGCGCGAGGCTTGGCGCGCCTGCCGCTTCAAGCCCTGCAACTGGTTCTGCAGCGTGATGACAACGTCGTCGAGCCGGGCGAGATTCTGCTCGGCGGCGCGCAGCTTGAGTTCGGCTTCGTGGCGGCGCGAATGCAGGCCGGTGATGCCGGCCGCCTCTTCGAGCAGCAGGCGGCGCTCGACCGGCTTGGCGTTGATGATGGCGCCGACCCGGCCTTGGCCGACGATCGCGGTCGAGCGCGGGCCCGAGGAAATGTCGGCGAACAGCAGCTTCACGTCTTGCGCGCGCACGTCGCGGCCGTTGACGCGGTAGCTCGATCCGCTTTCGCGCTCGATGGCGCGGACGATCTCGATTTCGTCGATGCTGTTATAGGCGGCAGGCGCGGTGCGGTCGCGATTGTCGAGCGAGAGCGACACTTCGGCGATGTTGCGCGCCGGGCGTTCGGTCGTTCCGTTGAAGATCACGTCGTCCATGCCGCCGCCGCGCATCTGGCGCGCCGAGCTTTCGCCCATGCACCAGCGCAAGGCTTCGAGCAGGTTGGATTTGCCGCAGCCGTTCGGCCCGACGATGCCGGTCATGCCCGGCGCGATCTCGAACTCCGTCGGCTCGACGAAAGATTTGAATCCGGTCAGGCGTAGCTTGGCGAACTGGACCACGTTGCGATGTATCCCGATCAGTTTTTCTTCGGCAAATTGTCAATCAGCGGCCTTAAGATTTCCTCAAACTCGGCGAGCGTGCGGTTGCCCGACAGCGTCTTGTCGCCGATGGCGAAATGCGGCGTGCCGCGCACGCCGTGTTTCTCGCTGCCTTCGCGCCAACGCTCGTAGAGGACCCGCAACAAATCCTGATTTTGCAAACAGGCGTCGAATTGCGCGCGCGTCATGCCCGCGCGCTCGCCATAGGCAAAGACGTTGTCGAGAAATTGTTGCGCGGTTTTCGCGTCGAGCCACTTCGCCTGCTCTTGGAACAGCGCGTCGATGATCGCGTGGTAGTGCGCCTTGCCCATGCAGCGCGCCATCACCGCCGGGACGGCGGGCCACGGGTTGTCCTGCCCGCCGGGATATTCGCGCAGGATCATCTTGACCAAGCCCTTGTCGATATAGGCTTCCTTGAGCTTGGGATAGTTCTGGACGTGAAACGCCGCGCAATGCGGGCACAGCAGCGACACATAGGAATAGAGCGTGATCGGCGCGCTCTCGCTGCCGATCACGATCTCCGCCTTGGCTTCGTCCGTCGAAACCTGCGCCCGCGCCCCGGCGCTGGTTGCTCCGAGAAGCAAGATTATCAACAAATTGCGGATCACAAACATCCCTCCACAACAGTTAGCGATGGTATGAGCCTGAGCGCAATGCGGCAAGGGAGAAAATCCTGCACTTTTGCACAAGATTCTCCCCGCCCAACGGCGGCCAAGACCCGATCACTTCGATCGGCCGATAAACATTCGCGAACAAGCCGAGAATCCGCGCGGCCCAACGCGCAGCGTGTCTAATTCGATTTCGGCAACTTCTCGATCATCGGGTTCAAGACTTTCTCGAAGTCGGCGATCGGCATGGCGCCCGAAATCGTCTTGCCGGCGATGTAGAAAAACGGCGTGCCGCCCTTGAAGCCGTGCTTTTCCGTGCCCTCGCGCCAGCGCGCCGCCATCGCCTTGATGACCTCCTCATTCTGTACGCAAGCATCGAATTGCGGCCGCGTCATGCCGGCGAGGCGCGCATAGCCGAACAGGTTGTCGAGGAATTGCTGCCCATTCTGCGCCTTCAGCCATTTTTCCTGCTCGCGGTAGAGCAGGTCGATCATGGCGTGATAGCGCTCCTTGCCGAAGCAGCGGGCCATCATGGCCGGTATCGGCGGATAGGGATTGTCGCGCGCGCCCGGCAGTTCGCGAAAGACGATCTTGACCAGGCCCTTGTCGACGTATTTCTCTTTAAGCGCCGGCAAGGTTTGGACATGGAACGCGGCGCAGTGGCCGCAGATCAGGCTCTCGTAAGCAAAAATCGTGATCGGCGCATCGTCCTTGCCAAGGACCATTTCGGCCTTGGCTTCGTCGGTCGAAACTTGGGCCAGGGCCGGGCCGGCCGGCGCGGCGCAAACGAGAAGTGCGAGGAAAATCTTGCGAAACATGGTCAGCTCATGGGCTGGAGGGAAGGGCGGCGAGCGGCAGCGGCGCCGGCGTAGTCGATGCTAGTCTATCGGAATGGCCCATGCGCGCCTATGCGGGCGAAGCGGGGTTGCGCCGGCGGATGGCGCGGCCGAGCCGCAGCAATTGCTCGCGCAGCTCGGGATCGTCGATCTTGCCGGTGAGCGCGGCCAATTGCGCCTCGTCGGCCGGCGGCAGCGGCTTGGGCTCCGGCGCGCGCCGGCGGAGGCGCGGCAGCGGCGCCTGAATCATGCGAATGCTGCCGACCGCCTTGTAACCGAAATACGTATTGATGCGCTCGATCAGGTGCGGCGCGGCGTGCTGGAATTCGAGCGCCCAGGCGCCCGACACGCGCAAATGAAGCACGCCGCCATCGCCGCCGTGACGCGGCCGGACCAGGCGTTCCGGCATGGACCGTTCGGCGGTGCCGGCGCCGGCGATGGCGCTCCATTCGGTCAGCATGCGGGCTTCGGCGAGGCCGCGCTTCTTGAGCAGGGGTGCGGCGACGCGTGCGGCCACGGCCGCGATCGGCGCCAGGCCGCGGCGATCGGAGGCAGTGCGACGCGACGGTTGCTTGCTAAGGGACGCTTCGGTCATTGTCCGGCCATGACGAGGGCGGCATTGTCGGTGCGGATCGTGGCATAAAAATGAAGCGCAAGGAACAATTCGACCGCGCCGAAGCGGAGGAATTGGCGGCGTCGCTGCTCGCTTGGTACGACCGGCAGCGCCGGGACTTGCCGTGGCGCGCCCGGCCGAGCGAAGCGCGCGATCCCTATCGGATCTGGGTCAGCGAAATCATGCTGCAGCAAACGACGGTGGCCGCGGTCGGGCCCTATTATGCGCGCTTCCTCGCGCGCTGGCCCACGGTCGATGCCTTGGCGCGGGCATCGATCGACGATGTCCTGCGGCTATGGCAAGGCCTCGGCTATTATGCCCGGGCGCGCAATCTGCATCGTTGCGCCCGAAACGTCGTCGCGGCGCATGGCGGCGCATTTCCCGATACCGAGGCGGCGTTGCTGGAACTGCCCGGCATCGGCGCTTATACCGCGGCGGCGATCGCGGCCATCGCCTTCGACCGGCCGGCGGCGGCGGTGGATGGCAATGTCGAGCGTGTCATGGCGCGGCTCCATGCCGAAACCGCGCCGCTCCCAGCGGTCAAGCCGCGCCTGCGCGCCCGCGCCCAGGCGCTGGTGCCGCACGCGCGATCCGGCGATTTCGCCCAGGCGATGATGGATCTCGGCGCCGTCGTCTGCACGCCGCGGAAACCGAATTGCGCGATTTGCCCGTGGTCAGGCGCCTGCCGCGCGCGGGCGCGCGGCATGGCCGAAACGCTGCCGCGGCGGGCGCCGAAAAAAGCCCGGCCGTTGCGCCGCGGCGTGGCGTTTTGGCTGGTCGATGGCGAAGGCCATGTTCTGCTGCGCCGCCGGCCGGAAAAAGGCTTGCTCGGCGGCATGATGGAATTCCCTTCGACGGAATGGACCGACGCCGAACCGGCCGAAACCGCCGCGCGCGCGGCGGCGCCGGCCCGGATACGCTGGCGCAAGCTGCCTGGAACGGTCCGGCACGGCTTCACGCATTTCGAGCTGGCGCTGACCGTCTGGTCCGGCCGTTGCCGGCGGCGCCACGGCATTGCCGGCTTATGGTGGCCCATCGCGCGCCTCGGCGAACAGGCGCTGCCGACGGCGATGCGCCATATCATTCGCCATGTCGGGCACGGGATCGAAGCCGCCGACGGCTAGATTTCGCCGCCGGCAACGACCCCAATCTTTATACATAACCGATTGATATTTCTCTATTCATCGTGGGTTCAGCGGCGTCGTGTAGAAACCGCGCCATGACACGCAGAACGCTCATACCGGGCCTCGTCGCCCTGCTCTTGTCGGTCGCCGGCCTGTCGCTGGCGGCGGCGCCGGTCATGGCGCAGGGCAACAGCGCCGGTCCGAGCGTCGAGCGCTATGGCAGTGTGAACTCTGAATCGTCGGCGCGGCGCCAGCCTTTGCCCGACAAGCAAATTTGGGCGATTGCGCAAAGCCGCGTGCCCGGCCGTATTGTCGGCGCGCATTTGCGCGGACCGATCTACTCCTTTAGAATCATAAGCCAACGCGGCAGCATCGTCGATGTGGATGTTGACCGCTATGTCGGCCGCGTCGTGAGGGTCCGGGGCGGCCCGTAATTGGTTCTACGAGGAAGGCCGTCTGAACATGCGCGTACTCGTCGTCGAAGACGATACCGATTTGATGCGCCAATTGACCAAGGCGCTGGGCGACGCCGGCTACGCGGTCGACAGCGCCACCGATGGCGAGAACGGCCACTTCCTCGGCGATACCGAACCTTACGACGCCGTCATCCTCGACCTCGGCTTGCCCAAGATGGACGGTCTCACCGTGCTCAAGCGCTGGCGCCAAGCGAAGCGCAAGATGCCGGTTCTCATCCTGACGGCGCGCGGCCAATGGGGCGAGAAAGTCAGCGGCTTCGATGCCGGCGCCGACGATTACGTCACCAAGCCGTTTCACGTCGAGGAAGTGCTGGCGCGCATGCGGGCGCTGATCCGGCGCTCGGCCGGCAGTCCGTCGCCGGAACTGTCCTGCGGCCCGGTGCGCGTCGATACCAACAGCGGCAAAGTCTCGGTCGACGGCAATCCGATCAAGCTCACCGCGCAGGAGCTGCGCCTGCTGACTTATCTCATGCACCACCAGGGCAAGATCGTCTCGCGCACCGAGCTGACCGAGCACATCTACGACCAGGACTTCGATCTCGATTCGAACACCATCGAGGTGTTCGTCGGCCGGCTGCGCAAGAAATTGGGCGTCGCCATCATCCACACCAAGCGCGGGCTCGGCTACCAATTGGCGCCGCCCGGCGGGGGCGATTCGAGCTAGATGTTCCGCCGGTCGCTCCGCCGAGTCCGGGCGCTCATCGCATTCGCTTCCAATTCGCTTGCCGGCCGTCTCATTTTCGGCGCCGCGCTCGTCATGCTGGTCGGCGTCGGCGCCGGAGTCGTCGTCTTTTCGAATTTCTTCGAGACCGTCTTGCTTCGCGACTTCGACGACAATCTCCGCAAGCAGCTCGACGAGCTTGTTTTCGTCCTTAGCGACGACGGCGAAGGAAATCTGGTGCTCACCGAGCCGGTGGGCGGCCGGCAGTACAACAGCGCCCTTTCCGGCTGGTATTGGCAGATCACGCAGAACGGCAAGCCCGTTTTGCGCTCGGAATCGCTTGCCGATCACACGATCGACAACTTGCCTGGAATGGTCGTCGGACGAGAATATTTCTACCAACTGGTGGGTCCGCGCGACCAGCCGCTGCGTATCATGGCACGCATTTTCGAGATCGGCGATCTGGCGAAGCGAACTGTCATCACCGTTGCCGCCGACCGCTCGTGGCTCCAGAACGATATTGCGCGATTCGAATCGGTCGTCATCGTTGCGCTGTCGCTCCTCGCCCTGATCGTCCTGGCCATCGTCTTCCTGCAAGTGCGCTATGGCCTCCGGCCGCTGCGCCGCATCCCGGTGGCGCTGGCCGCGATCCGCACCGGGCAGAGCGACCGGCTGACCGGATCGTTCTCGCTCGAGGTCCAGCCGCTGGCGCAAGAGATCAACGCGCTGCTCGATCACAACGCCCAGGTGATCGAGCGCGCGCGCACCCATGTCGGCAATCTCGCGCATGCGCTGAAGACGCCGCTCGCAGTGCTCGCCAACGAGGCGGCGGCGAAAGACAGCGACCTCGCCGGCATCGTCCGCAGCCAATCCGACATCATGCGCGAGCAGGTCGAGCATCACCTGTCGCGCGCGCGCACCGCGGCGCGCGCCGGCGTGCTCGGCGCCCGCACCAGCGTCATGCCGATCCTCGAAGCGCTCGGGCGCACGCTCGAGAAGATCTACCGCGAGCGCAACATCGAGATTCGCGTGAGCGGGCCCGAAGCCATCGCCTTTCGCGGCGAGAAGCAGGATATCGAGGAGATGCTCGGCAATCTCATGGACAATGCCTGCAAGTGGGCCAAGCGGCGGGTCAGCGCAGATATCAGCATCGCCGATGCGGGAAGGTTTCGAATCGAGATCGGCGATGACGGACCCGGCGTGCCGGCGAGCCAGCGCCGCGCCGCCGTGAAACGCGGCATCCGGCTCGACGAGACCGCGCCGGGCAGCGGACTCGGGCTTTCCATCGTCACCGATACGGCCGAAATCTACGGCGGCACGTTCGAGCTCGGCGATTCGCAGCTTGGCGGCATGGCCGCCATCTTGATCCTGCCCATGGCCGAGCGGGACGAGTCGCAGCAAGAGCAGCCGAGCCGCGGGCGGCGGCGCGTCAGTTGAGCGCGGCGCGGAGCTGCTGGCGCAGAATGTCGATCGGGACCCAGCGGTTCTTGCGCTCCACGTACCAGAACGACCAGCCGTTGCAGGCCGGAGCACCCTGCACAGCGGCGCCGACACGGTGGATCGAGCCGGTCGTCGCGGCGGCGACGATCGTGCCGTCGGCGCGCACCTTGGCCGAATGGCGCTGGCGCTCGTCGCGCAGGATTTCGCCGGCCGCGATCAGGCCGCGCTCCAGCAGCCAGCCGAACGGAATGCGCGGCTGTTCGCGCTTGCTGTGCGGCCACAGCAGATCGGGATCGGCAACCGGCCGCACCGCCGCGATGCGCGCGGCGGCGGCGCGCGCGTAGGTTTCGTCGCGCTCGATGCCGATCCAGCCGCGGCCCAGGCGCTTGGCGACCGCGGCGCTCGTGCCGCTGCCGAGGAAGGGATCGAGCAGCACGTCGCCGGGCTTGCTCGTCGCCTGGATGATGCGCGAGAGCAGCGCATCGGGCTTTTGCGTCGGGTGCAGTTTCTTGCCGTCGCCGCCCTTGAGCCGCTCGCCGCCCGAGCAGATCGGCAGCAGCCAATCGCTGCGCATTTGCAGGTCGTCGTTCGCCGCCTTGAGCGCCTCGTAGTTGAAGGTGTAGCGCGCCTCAGCGTCGCGCGAGCACCAGATCAGCGTCTCATGCGCGTTCGAGAAGCGCGTGCCCTTGAAGTTCGGCATCGGATTGCTCTTGCGCCACACCACGTCGTTGATGACCCAGAAGCCGAGATCCTGCAGGATCGCGCCGACGCGGAAAATATTGTGATACGAGCCGATGACCCAGAGCGAGGCGGTGGGCTTCATCAGCCGGCGCGCCTCGGCCAGCCATTGCCGGGTGAATTTGTCGTAGGCGGCGAAATCGCGAAACCGGTCCCAGTCGTCGTCGACGCCGTCGACGCGGCTGTTGTCGGGCCGCAGCAGCTCGCCGCCGAGCTGCAGATTGTAGGGCGGATCCGCGAATACCAGATCGACCGAGGCGGGCGGCAGGCCGCGCATCAGCTCGATCGAGTCGCCGCGCAGCACCTCGCCGAGCGGCAGGCGCTTGCGTATCGTGTCGGACATGGTCTCGGTGCTCCCCGGATGAGCCCGCGTGCCAGCGGCACGACCGTGCCGGCGGGCCGTAGCACTCAACCGATAATGAGTTCCCGCGGGAATCTGCGTCAAGAGTCAATGAGTTAACTGGCAGTAAAGGGCGCCAAGCCGAGCGCGGCCACGGGCGCAAAATGTGCGCGGTGATGCGGCGTCGGCCCCAAGCGCTTGAGGGCGGCGAGATGTTCCGCCGTGCCATAGCCGGCATTGCGCTCCCAACCGAAGCCGGGATGGCGCTGGGCCAGCGCCGCCATGATGCCGTCGCGATGGGTCTTGGCCACGATCGAGGCGGCGGCGATCGACAGGCTGAGCGCGTCACCGCCGATCACCGAATGCGCGGCGCATGGCAGCGGCGGCGCCCGGTTGCCGTCGATAAGGGCGTGATCGACCGGGCGCGCCAAGGCCGCGAAGGCGCGCTGCATCGCCAGCATCGTGGCTTCGAGGATGTTGAGCCGCTCGATCTCGCCGACGCCGGCTTCGCCGATGCCGATCGCGGCATGCGCCGGCAGCGCCATGGCGATCGCGCCGCGCCGCTTCGCTGTGAGCTTCTTCGAATCGTCGATCGCGGCGGCAAGCGTGCCCGGCAGATCGCCGGCGAGCACCACCGCGGCGGCGATCACGGGGCCGGCCAGCGGCCCGCGGCCCGCCTCGTCGATGCCGCACACGATGCCGCCAAGCAGCCGCTCCCGGTCGAGTGTCGGCACATCCGGTCTCCGCTGTCGCTTCTTTCGCTTCTCTTATAGCTCTTATAACCGGGCGGGTGCGCCCGGGCGAGCCAAGCTAACTCGGCGCATCGGTCGGCGGCGAAGGTTTTGCGGCCTCGGCCGCCGGCCGAGACCGGCGTAACCGGCGCATCATCGTCAAGGCGCGTATCCGGCGCAGCAGCCGCGCCGAGCGCTGCGCCAGCTTGACCAGGCGGCGGCTTTTCACCGCATCGAGCGTGTCGTGCAGCGACGTCATGCCGAGCAGGACGACGCGCAGCAAGCGCCGGGTCGCCAGCAGCCAGAGCGGCGACAGCAGCAGCGAAAACGCGATGACGGCGACGATCGTCTGGCCGATCTCGCGCGGAATGACGCCGGCGCGTTCGGCGGCGCCGCCGATGACGAGCGAGAATTCGCCGATCTGCGCCAGCATGACGCCGGCGATGAAGGCATGCGGCCACGGCTCGCGCAGCAGGCCGAGGATCGCGATATTGAGCAGCGTCTTGGCGACGATCACGGCGAACAGCAGCAAGGCCAAAGTCAGCCAATTGTCGGCGATGAAGCGGATATCGATCAGCAGCCCGACCGAGAGGAAGAACATCATCAGCAAAACGCTTTGTATCGGCCGCGTGCTTTGGATCGTCGGATGGCGCGCGGTGCTGTTGCCGATCACGAGGCCGGCGAGAAAGGCGCCGAACGCCGGGGTCAAGCCGGCCAAGCCGGTCAGCGCCGCGCCGCCGGAGCAGAAGGCGAGCCCGGCCAGCGCCACCAGCTCCGGCGGCGTGCCCTCGCGCCCGAACGGCAGCACCAGGCGCTTGCGCCGCGTCAGCAGCAGCACGATGACGACGAGGCCGGCGCTGGCGCCGATGAACTTGGCCACCTGCCAGGCGCTGAATTTTTCGCTCGCCATCAAATCGAGCGTAATCAGCATCGGCACCACCGCCAGATCCTGGGCGATCAGGATGCCGACGATGATTTGCCCGACCGGCTGGCGCAGGATGTTCATTTGTTCGAGCAGCTTGATGACCACGGCCGTGCTGCTCAGCGCCACGATAAAACCCAGAACGACGGCGGCTTCGATCGGCCAGCCGGCCAGCAGCGCCGGCGGCACCAGAATCAGCACGGCGAAGCCGATCTGCAGCGCCGCCGCGCCGAGCGAAACGCGCCACACTTCGCGGAAGGCATAGAGGCTCATTTCCATGCCGATCAGGAACAGCAGGAGCAAGACCCCGAGATCGGCGAAAAACGCGATGCCCTGCCGGTCGCCGACCAAGCCGAGCGCGGACGGACCCAACGCGACGCCGGCGATGATGTAACCGACGATCGGCGGCTGGCCGAGGCGGCGCATGCCGAGGCCGCAGAGCAGGGCGACGCCCATCACCAGCGCGAGGCCGGTCAAGTCTTCCGTATTGTTCATCGCGCCATGTTAGCGCGAACCGCGCCGCGGCGCGCGGCTAGAATAGGCTGAGCTGGCGGTTGCGCGGCAGCGGCGGGCGGAATTTCGTCGTATCCGGCGCCGGCATGTCGCGCTCGAGGCCGAGCCGGCGCGCGGCGATGACGAAGCGCTGGCGGATCATCGCCGCGTAATTGCCCTGTCCGCGCATGCGGGTGCCGAATTCCGCGTCGTTGAGCTTGCCGCCGCGCATCTCGCGCACCAGCGAGAGCACGCGCTCGGCCTTGAGCGGCGCATGGACATGCAGCCAGTCGGTGACGAGCTCCTTGAGCTCGTGCGGCAGCCGCAGCATGACGAAGGCCGCGCCGCGCGCGCCGGCTGCCTTGGCCGCCTCCAGGATCGCCTCGATCTCGTGATCGTTGAGCGCCGGAATGATCGGCGCCACCATCACGCCGGTCGGCACGCCGGCCTCGGCCAGTTGCTTGATCGCGATCAGCCGCCGCGCCGGCGCCGCGGCGCGCGGCTCCATGCGCCGCGCCAGCTCGCGGTCCAAGGTCGTCACCGAAACCGCGACGCGCACCAGGCCCTTCGCCGCCATCGGCGCCAGGATGTCGAGATCGCGCAGGATGAGCGCCGATTTGGTGACGATGGTCAGCGGGTGATCGTGGCGCGCCAGGACTTCGAGGAGCGAGCGCGTGATGCGATAGCCGCGCTCCACCGGCTGATAGGGATCGGTGTTGGTGCCCATGGCGATCGGGCGGCAGGCATAGCGCGGATGGGCCAGCTCGTTTTCCAGCGCCGCCGCCGCATCGGGCTTGGCGAACAGCTTCGTTTCGAAGTCGAGCCCGGGCGAAAGCCCGTAATAGGAATGCGTCGGCCGCGCGAAACAATAAACGCAGCCATGCTCGCAGCCGCGATAGGGATTGATCGAGCGATCGAAACCGATATCGGGCGATTGATTGTAGGTGATGACGTGCTTCGCCGCGTCGACGGCGACCTCGGTGCGCAGCGGCGGCGGGATGTATTCGGTGCCGCCATCCTCGCTCCAGCCTTGATCGAGCCATTCCTCGGCCGCCGGCTCGCGCCGCAAGCGCTCGAAGCGCCCCGGCGGGTTGAGCGTGGCGCCGCGGCCCTTGCGGTGCAAGGGCGGCTGCACGGCAACCGGCGCCGCCTCCGTTTCGCTGTCTGGTTCCACCGGTTTCATGGCCCCCAGGCTAACCATTTTTGCGAACTTATCAAGAACAAAAATGGATTTAAAGAGAACATCCGGCCTGCAAGCAGCGCCATGGCCGGATCGTGCCGGGCTCGCCATCCTGTGCTATGGGCTCCCACCGCCATCCGCGAAATGGCGGGCTGGACCGCGCATGCTGAGCATCGTCATCCCCACTCTCAATGCGGCGCGGCCGTTGCGCGCCACCTTGGCGGCCCTCGCCGATGAAGCCGGCGGCGCCGACATCGTCGTCGCCGATGGCGGATCGGGCGATGAAACTGGCGCCGTGGCGGCCGAGATGGGCGCCCGCGTCGTCACGGCGCCGCGCGGGCGCGGCAGCCAGCTCAGCGCCGGTGCTGCGGCGGCGCGCGGCGATTGGCTGTTGTTTCTCCACGCCGACACCCGGCTTGCGCCGGGCTGGCGCGCCGTCGTCGATGGCTTCGCGCGCGAAGCCAATGCCGGCCGCGCCGCCGCATTCCGCCTGCGGCTCGACGATGCCGATCTGCGCGCCCGGCGTATCGAGCGCTGGGCGGCCTGGCGCTGCCGCCGCTTCGGCCTGGCCTATGGCGATCAAGGCTTGCTGATCGCGCGCCGCTTGTACGACGACGCCGGCGGCTACCGGCCGCTGGCGCTGATGGAAGACGTGTCGCTCATCCGCCGCATCGGGCGCCGCCGCCTCGTCATGCTCGACCATGCGGCCACGACCTCGGCCGAGCGCTATCGCCGCGACGGCTGGCTCGCGCGTCCGGCGCGCAATCTCGCCTTGCTGGCGCTGTATTTTCTCGGCGTGCCGCCCGCCTGGCTCGCCCGGCTCTATGGCCGCTGACATGCAGCGCCATGTCATCATATTCGCCAAGGTGCCGCGCCTGGGCGCGGTGAAAACCCGGCTCGCGCGCGACATCGGCCCGCTCGCGGCGCTGCGGTTTTACGAGGCGACGCTTTCGGCCTTGGTCGAGCGCGTCGCGCGTGACCGGCGCTGGCGCTGCATTCTGTCGGTCGCGCCGGACGGTTTTGCCGGAGCGGCACGGCGCGTCTGGCGCCGGCTGGCCGAGGAGCGTCGCCATTGTCGCGCAGGGCGGCGGCGATCTTGGCGCGCGCATGCAACGCGCCTTCGACGCGTTGCCGCCCGGGCCGGCTGTTCTCGTCGGCAGCGATATTCCCGATCTCGGCCCGCGCCAGATCGCGGCGGCCTTCGCCGCGCTCGGGCGGCGGCCGCTCGTGTTCGGCCCGGCGCTGGATGGCGGTTTCTGGCTCGTCGGGCAAAGACGGCTGCAGCCGCAGCCGGGCCTGTTTGCCGGCGTGCGCTGGTCGAGCGCCAGCGCGCTCGCCGATACCATTGCCAATATCCCGCCCGGCCTGTGCCACGCTTTGCTCGATCCGCTGAGCGATGTCGATGATGGCGCCGCCTATGGCCGCGCGATGGCGCGGGCGCGCGCGCTGGCGCGCTCGCTCGCCCCATCGCACCGCATCTGCTAAGCTGCACGATTGCTAGGCGCACCGGCGCGGCGAGGAGGCTGTGCGACCATGACGGAACGGGACCAGGGAAAAAATACGCCCGGCAAGCGCGCGCCCCAGGGCGCCTTCGCGGCGCCGGATCACGATCACGGGCATTGCATGGACGAAGCGCTGGCGGCGGCCGAGGCGCAGTGCCGCGCCCGCGGCGCGCGTCTCACGCCGCAGCGCCGGCGCGTCCTGGAACTGGTGTGGAATTCGCACGCGCCGGTCGGCGCCTATTCGCTGCTCGACCGCATGCGTGAAGCGGGCGAACGCGCCCAGCCGCCCACCGTCTACCGCGCGCTCGATTTTCTCGTCGGCCAGCGCCTGGTGCATCGCATCGAGTCGCTCAACGCCTATGTCGGCTGCGCGCGCCCGGCGGATAAGCATGTCGGGCAATTTCTCATTTGCACGCGCTGCCGCACAGCGGCGGAGCTCGACGATGCCGCGATTACCGCGGCGATCGCGCGCCGCGCCGGCGAGGTCGGTTTCTCGGTGACCCAAGCCACGGTCGAGATCGCCGGCCTGTGTCCCAATTGCCGCGCCGGATGACGCGGTGAGCGAGGTGACCCCGCCGCTCGTCGCCGCCAAAGGCGTGTCGTTGGCGCTCGGCGGCGCCACCGTGCTGGAGCGGATCGATCTCGCGGTCCATGCCCGCGAACTGGTGTCGCTGATCGGCCCGAACGGCTCGGGCAAAACGACCTTGATCCGCATTCTCCTCGGCCTCGCGGCGCCCGATGGCGGCACGGTCGAACGGCGCCCGGGTTTGCGCGTCGGCTACGTGCCGCAAAAACTCGCGATCGACCGCAGCCTGCCGCTCACCGCCATGCGGTTCCTGGCGCTGCATCGCGCGGTGCCGCGCGACAAGCGCCGCGCCGCGCTCGCGGAAGCCGGCATCGGCCATGCCGGCGAGCGCGCGGTGCAGGATCTCTCGGGCGGCGAGTTTCAGCGCCTGCTGCTGGCGCGCGCGCTGCTCGCCGATCCCGATCTCCTCGTGCTCGACGAGCCGGCGCAGGGCATCGACATCAACGGCCAGGTCGAGCTTTACCGCCGCATCGCGGCGCTGCGCGCGCAACGCGGCTGCGGCATCCTCCTGGTGTCGCACGATCTCCACCTCGTCATGGCCGAAACCGACACGGTGTTCTGCATCAACCATCACGTGTGCTGCACCGGCAAGCCCGAATCGGTCGCCAACGATCCGGCCTATATCGCCCTGTTCGGCAAATCGGCGGCGGCCACGCTCGGCGTTTACGCGCACCGGCACGATCACGAGCACGATCTCGCCGGCCACGTGCACGACACGCACGGCCACCGCCACTAGCCGATGGACGATTTTTTTCTCCGCGCGGTGCTGGCCGGACTCGCCGTGGCAATCGTCGCCGGGCCGTTCGGCTGCTTCGTCGTGTGGCGCGGCATGTCCTATGTCGGCGAGACTTTGGCGCACACGGCGCTGTTCGGCGTGGCGCTCGGATTCCTGTTCGATATCGACGCGATCCTCGGCATGATTCTCGCGGTCGGCGCGGCGGCGGCATTTTTAGCGCTGATGGAGCGGACGCGGCGCGTGCGCGGCGACACCGTCCTCGGCATCCTCGCCTCGCTCAGCCTGGCGGGCGGCCTGATCGCCGTTTCGACGGTCGGCACGATCCGCATCGATCTCTTCGCCTATTTGTTCGGCGACATCCTCGCGGTCCAACGGTCCGATTTATTTTTGAGCGCCGGCGGCGGCGCGCTGGCGCTGGCGCTGCTCGCCTGGACGTGGCGCGCGCTGCTCTCGGCGACGGCGCATGCCGAGCTGGCGCGCATCGACGGGATCAATGTCGATGCCGTGAATTTGCTGTTCATGCTGTTGCTCGCGTTCGTGATCGCGGCGGCGGGCCGCACGGTGGGAATTCTGCTCGTGATCGCGTTGCTGGTGATACCCGCCGCCGCCGCGCGCCGCTTCGCGCGCTCGCCCGAGGAGATGGCGATCGCGGCGGCCTTGATCGGCGGCATCGCGGTGTTGGCCGGCCTGTGGAGCTCGCTGCGTTGGGACACGCCGGCGGGTCCCAGCATCGTCATCGCCGCCGGTATCGTTTGCGGCGCGGTGTGGGCCGTGCCGCGCGGCCGGCGCCAATGACGTTTAGCGCAGCCGCGGCCAATCGATCGTGGCCGTGCCGGGCTCCCCCGGCAGAAACGCCACCGGAACCCGCTTGCCGATGACGAACTTGCCGAGATGCTTTTCCGGCACGCGGTGGACGCCTTGCGACGCGAAGGGCGGCGTGCCGTCCTCGGGCTCGACTTGAAAGGCAAGATAGATCATCGGATCCTTGGCCTTGCTGGCATCGAGTTTGGCGCCGGGCGCCATCTGGCCCGCCGTGGCGCCGGTGTGCGAAACGGATTGAATGACGGCCTGCCCCTTGCTGCCCTCGGCGATCACGTCGTCGGCACGGCGGACCTTGTCGGCGCGCAGATTGCCCGCGACTCCCGGCACGTTGAACGTCCCGCCCGGCGTCGATAGCGCGCCGTGCGCCGCGGGTGCCGCGCCCGGCGGCTGCGCCGCCGGCGCCGCGCGATCGATCTCCACTTTGAGCGGATTCGCCGGATCGACGCGAAGGTTCAGCGTCATGCCCGGCTGAATCGCGCCGAAATTCAGGCGTCCGAGCATGGTCCGCGCCGCGGCCTCGTAGTCGGCGCGGCCCGGCAGCGAAACGCGCAAGCGCACCTCGATCACGGCATAGATATTGTTGATCGTGGTGCCGGTGTCGCGCACCGCGAGCACAAGGCCGGTGCCGGGCAGGCCGTAGGTGAGAAGTTTCTGGTCGCCTTGCATCATGCCGCGCACCGCGCGGCGCGCATAAAAAATCAGGCCGCCAACGACGGCGAGCGTGGCCAGCGTTATCGCAACGGCGATCCAAATGAACGAGTTGACGAAGGACGGGGCGAGGCCGGCGCCGCTGACGACGCGTCGCGGGTTCTGCATCGCGCTATCGACCGCCGATGACGTGAACCACAACGTCAGGCCGAAGATAAATCCGCCAAGCACGAGGGTCGCAACGGCGACGACAATCAACAGGCGTTTGATGGCGGGGGTCATGCGGCCGGCGTGCTCATCTTTTTCGCGCGCGAATATAGCGCAATCATGCGTAATAAGCGAAGCGCCTGGCGCAAGACTACGGAAAATTCAGGCCAAATAGCGCCGGCAAACCGGTCTTGCCGAATTTTTCCGCTCCACTGGCGGCGGCGTTCGCGCGACAGTAAACGATTTCGGTCGAAATTAACCCATTTGGGTGAGACGATTTCCGCGGTCCGTCTATTCAATAACGGGCAATTGCATGGCCACGCACCACCGCACGCGGCACGGGTTCGGGACCCTCACTAGAAGCGCGAATGCGACATGGCGAACAGGGCGATCATCGTCAGCGGCGATCCCGAGGATCGCGCGCTGCTCCATCTCATGCGCCACAGGCTCGGGCGCTATGCGACGCCGTGGTATCGGCGTCCGCGGCTCGTCGTCGAGACGATCCTCGCCGACGATGAAAGCGATCTTGCCGATCCTGCCTTGGCGCGCCGGCGCGTGGCGCGGGCGGATCACGTGGTGCTGCTGTGCGGCCCGGTCACGGCGCGGTCCGCCGCGGCCGGCGAATTGTGCCGCGCGGCGCTCGAACAGCGTCCCGCGCATCGGCTCGTGCTCGCCGTCGCCGATGGCGCGATAAGTTGGAGCAAGGCGAAACGCGATTTCAATTGGACATCGACCACGGCGCTGCCGCGCGCGCTGAGTAACGTGTTCGAAAGCCAGCCGGCCGCAATCGCGATTCCGCGCGCTGAGCTGCTGGGCGAGGACGCGCCGCTTCACCCGCGATCGTTCCGCTGGCTTCCCATGCTGGCCGCGATCCTAAGCGGCACGACGGCCGAGACCCTGCGCGAGGACCATGAGCTGGCGGTGAGCGCCGACTTGCGCATGATGAAGCGCGTCGCCGGCCTCGCGACGGCCGCCGCCGCGCTGGCGTCGCTGGCGCTGGCCGTTCCCGCCGCGTGGCTCTGGGAAGGCGAGATCGGTTCGTCGGCGATCGCGAGCCGCGCGAGCGACGGATATTCGAATGCCGCGATCGCGGTGCTGGAGCCGGCGGAACTGCGCGCGGAATTGGCGCGCGTCGCCCTGCAACTCAAGACGGCCGAGCGCGAGCGCTCCGAGGCCGAAGCACAGCGCCGCAAGCTCGAGCGCGAGCGCGACGATGCCCGCACCGAGACGGGCGAGGCGCTCGATCGCCGCAAGCAGCACCATGCCGAAGTCCAGCGCCAGCGCGCGGCGCTCGAAGAGCTCGGCAAGAGCTGCACGGCCTTGGCGCAAGATCGCGACGCCATGCATTCGCACGCCGCCACGGCGCGGGCGCGCATCGAGGCGATGGAGCGCGAGATGGTGCGCCAGCGCGGCAAGCTCTACGAGCTATCGGCGATTTGCACCGCGTCGGCCGCTGACCGGACGGCGGAGCCGAAAGTGCGCGCGAGCCTGGCCGCCGAATACGCGCTGCTCGCCGATCGGCTCGCCGCCGCCGGCGACAAGGACGCGGCGCTCGAGTCTTACCGTCTGGCTTTGTCGCTGCGCCGTCGGGCTTTGGAGCACGAGGGCGAAAGCGCGGCGCGGCTCGAGGACGCCGCGGCGCTGGAAGGCAAGGTTGCGAGTTTTTTGGCGCAACGCGGCGACCACGCCGGCGCCGCCAGCGCGCGCGAACGCGCCAAGCACGATTACCGGCGGCTCGCCGCCCTCGATCCCGGCAACGAAAAATGGCGCGCGGAGCTGAGCCGGCTGGATTGAGCCGAAACGAACCGCGTCAGGCTGCTACGCCTCGACCTTCCAGGTGGCGCCGCGGCGCAACAAGGCGTTGATGTCGGGCGTTTTGCCGGCGAGCTTGGCCTTGGCGGCGGTGTTCTGCGCCCACACCGCTTCGTCGTAGGGCGTCGCCGGATTGCAATAGAGCACGCCGATCGGCACCGGGAAATCGGGCGGCTCGCATTGCGTCAGCATGGTCGCCAGCATCTTGTTCTTCTCGTCGTGGACGATGATGTCTTCGAGCGTGACGCCGTCCTTGCCGAGTTCCACGACTTCGAGCGTCATCGATTTCGCATTGAAGCGCAGGCCCTTGGTTTTGCCCTTGCCGAACAGTATCGGCTTGCCGTTCTCGAGCTCGAGCTGCTTTTCCTCTTTGACGTCCTTTTCGGCGAAGTGATCGAACACGCCGTCATTGTAGACGATGCAGTTCTGGATGATTTCGACGAAGGAGCAGCCCTTGTGCGCGGCGGCGCGCGCCAGCACGCCGGGCAGGTGATCGAGCCGGCGGTCGATGGTGCGGGCGATGAAACGCGCATTGGCGCCCATGGCGAAGGCGAGGGCCGAGACCGGCGGATCGACCGAGCCTTGCGGCGTCGAGGGCGATTTGGTGCCCAGGCGCGAGGTCGGCGAATACTGGCCCTTGGTCAGGCCGTAGATCTCGTTGTTGAACAGCAGGAAGTTGATGTCGATGTTGCGGCGGATGGCGTGCATCGTGTGGTTGCCGCCGATCGACAGGCAGTCGCCGTCGCCGCTGATGACCCAGGTGGCGAGTTCGGGATTGGCGAGCTTGACGCCGGTCGCGATCGCCGGCGCGCGGCCGTGGATGGTGTGGAAGCCGTAGGTCGCGACGTAATAGGGAAAGCGCGCGGCGCAGCCGATGCCCGAGACGAACACGGTCTTGGCCGGATCGGCGAAAATGTCCGCCAGGGTTTTCTGCACGCCGCGCAGGATGGCGTAGTCGCCGCAGCCCGGGCACCAGCGCACTTCCTGGTCCGAGGCGTAATCCTTCGGCAGCAGCTTTTTCGGGGCTTGGACGTTCATGGCGACAGGGCTCCGGCCGGGTTCAGTGCGCGTGGCGCGCGCGGATCGCGTGTTCGATATCGGCGATCTTGAAGGGTTTGCCGTTGACCTGGTTGAGGCCTTCGGCGGGCACGAGATATTGGGCGCGCAGCAGGGCGACGAGCTGGCCGGTGTTCATCTCCGGCACGAGAATTTTGTCGAAGCCCTTCAGCAGATCGCCGAGATTGCGCGGCAGCGGCCAGATGTGCCGGATATGAATGTGCGAAACCTCGAGCCCGGCCGCGCGGCTGCGATCGACGGCGCGGCTGATCGGCCCGTAAGTCGAGCCCCAGCCGACGACGGCGAGGCGCCCGGTGTCCTTGCCTTGCTCGACCTTCTGCAACGGAATGTCGTTGGCGATGCCGAGGATCTTGTCGCGCCGCGCATCGGTCATCTTCTGGTGATTTTCCGGCTCGTAATTGATGTTGCCGGAATTGTAGTCCTTCTCGATGCCGCCGATGCGGTGCATGAGGTTGGGCGTGCCGGGCTTGACCCAGGGCCGCACCAAACGCCCGTCGCGCACGAAGGGATGGAAGCCGGCCGGATCCTCGCGGAACGTCACCGGGAAGGGCCTGTACTTGGCGAAATCCGGGATGAGCCACGGCTCCGAGGCGTTGTTGATGTAGCCGTCGGTCAGCAGGATGACGGGCGTCATATAGTGGACGGCGAGGCGCACGGCTTCGATGCCGACCTCGAACGAGTCGCCGGGCGAATTGCAGGCGATGACGGCCACGGGCGAATCGCCGTTGCGGCCCCAAACCGCCTGGAACAGGTCGGATTGCTCGGTCTTGGTCGGCAGGCCGGTCGACGGTCCGCCGCGCTGCGAATTGACGATGACGAGCGGCAGCTCGGTCGCGATGGCGAGGCCGATGGTCTCGGTCTTGAGCGCGATGCCCGGCCCGGATGACGAGGTGACGCCGAGCGCGCCGGCATAGGAAGCGCCCAGGGCGGCGCCGGCTGCGGCGATTTCGTCTTCGGCCTGGAACGTCGTCACATTGTATTCGCGCAGGCTGGAAAGCGTGTGCAGCAGCGCCGAGGCCGGCGTGATCGGATAGCCGGCGAACATCATCGGCACGCCGGCGAGCTGCGCGCCGGCGACGAGGCCCCAGCACACGCCCTCGGTGCCGGTGAGCGCGCGGTACAGCCCCGGCTGGATCGGCGCCGGCGGCACGACGATGGCGCCGATTTCGGCCGGCATTTCCGCCGTTTCGCCGAAAGCGTGCCCGGCATTGAGCGCCGCGATGTTGGAATTCGCGATCGCCTCGGTCTTGCCGAACCGCTTCTTGACCCAGTCGATCGTGTTCTGCTTGTCGCGGCCGTAGAGCCAATAGACGAGGCCGAGCGCCCACAAATTCTTGCAGCGCAGGCCTTCCTTTTGGCCAAGGCCGAACGGCGCCACGGCTTCGAGCGTCAGCCGCGACATGTCGACCTTGAGCGTGCGGTAGCCGTCGAGCGTGCCGTCCCCGAGCGGGTCCTTGGCGTAGCCGCATTTGCGGAAATTCTTGTCGGTGAACTCGCCGGTGTCGACGATGACGAGGCCGCCGCGCTTCATGTCGCGCAGATTGACCTTGAGCGCCGCCGGGTTGAGCGCCACCAGCACGTCGAGATCGTCGCCCGCGGTCTTGATGGTGCGCGCGCCGAAATTGATCTGGAAGGCCGAGACGCCGAAGGTGGTGCCGACGGGGGCGCGGATTTCGGCGGGAAAATCGGGAAAGGTCGCGAGGTCATTGCGCGCCAGTGCCGTTGCCTGGGTGAACTGGCCGCCGGTCAATTGGATGCCGTCGCCGGAATCGCCGGCGAAGCGCACAACGGCCGATTCGACTTCACGCCGGGCCCGCTCGGCACGGGCGCCAACATTACCGCCTTCCATGGTATTCCTTCCCTCCGGACCGGATGACGCCGCGGACTGTAATGGGCGCGCCCGGCGCACGAAAGACCGTGCCGGCAGCCCATCCTTCGCTCCAATATAGTATAGGTCTAAAATATCCGGTTTCAAACCGTTGGAATACGAACAATCCGCCGCTCCCTAGCGTGCCGCCGCGCCGTCGAGGGTGGCGAGCATCTCGGCCACGGTGGCGAATTTCTGCCGCGGCGCCGGCGGCGTGGCGCGGGCCACTTCGGCGGCTTCGATCGTCTTCCAATCGGCAAAGGCGACGACGCGGATTTTGCGTTGGTTCAAGAGCGCCTCGAGCGCCGCGCGGCCCGGCTTGCCGCCCTGGCCGACATCGGCCGCGATCTGCTCCGCGGCGGCGTCGCCGTCCGGCTTGTTGGTGCCGATCACGCCGGAGGGGCCGCGCTTCACCCAGCCCACGGCGTAGAGTCCCGGCTCGATGCGCCCGTCCTTGTTCACCGTCTTGCCGCCATGGAAGGGCAGGCCGGGGATGGGCTCGGAATAATAGCCGATGGCGGGGATGACGAGCCCGCACTTGATCTCGAAAAACTCACCGGTCCCGACCGCCTTGGCGCCCTCGGCCATCTTGGTTTTTTCGAAGCGCACGGCCTCGACCCGCTCGCCGCCGAGAATGGCGACCGGATTGGCGAAAAACCGGAAATGCACGCGTTTTTCGCGCGCGCCGGGATCGATCGCCGCGAATTCGCGCAAGGTCGCGAGGTTGCGCTCAACCAGGCGCAGCGCGCGGTCGCTCATGCCGGCGCCAAGCTCGGGCGTGATCGCGTCGGGAATCTGCGCGCGATCGACCACGGCGGCGGCATTCTTGAGATGCCCCATCTCGCGCAGTTCGACATTGGTGAACTGCGCCTGCACCGAGCCGCGCCGGCCCACCATGTGAACATGCTTGATCGGTGCGGCGTGAATGCGGCTTGCCGCGTGCGTCATCAGGTCGGTCGCCGCCATTTCGGCCGGCGTCTTGACCAGCACGCGCGCCACATCGACCGCGACATTGCCGACGCCGATGACGACGACCGTATCGGTGTCGAGCGGCGGCTCGAGGTTCCGCGCGTCGGGGTGGCCGTTGTACCAGTTGACGAAAGCCGCGCAGCCGACCACGCCGCGCTTGTCGTCGCCCGCAATCCCGAGCTTGCGGTCGGTGGCGGCGCCGGTCGCGAAGATCACGGCGTCGTAGCGTTCGCGCAGCTCGGCGACGCCGATGTCGCGGCCGACCTCGACATTGCCGAAAAACCGCACCCGCGGATCGAGCGCGGTGCGCTCGTAGGATTTCGCCACGGTTTTGGTTTTGGCATGATCGGGCGCGACGCCGAAGCGGATCAGGCCGTAGGGCGTCGGCAGCCGCTCGATGATGTCGATCGTCATGTCGCTGTGGCGTTCAAGCAGGGCTTCGGCGGCGTAAAATCCGCTTGGCCCCGAACCGACGATCGCAACCGAGAGCGTCATCGGCCAATATCCCTCAGCACGTTTCTCGTCCCCGGCCGTTCTTATGGTTTAAGAAATGGCGCGTCACCCTATCGGGTCCGCCTGGCTTATTCCAGCGGCAATACCAGGTGCCGCAAGGCCACGTCGTCGAGCGCCGCCGGCAGATCGGGCACCGGGTAGCGCCAGGCGAAGGCGCTGAGAAAATTGTCGCGGCCGAGGCCGAGCGCGAAGCGCCACTCTTCTTCGAGGTTCTTCGATGCAATGGCCGCGCTCGACCAGAAGATCTGGAAGCGCTCGGCATTCTCGATCTGTTTGAATCCGTCCGCGGCGTTGCCGGCCGCGCGCGCCGCCAGAGCCTCGGACAGGAAAGGATTCTCGAGTTGCCGGTTGGCCGCGTCCAGGCGCGCGGCGATTTCGCCGTCCTCGGCGGCAAAGGCGGGATAGACCGCGTCGAACGAGTCGGTTGCCGAGGATATCGTGTTGGTGATCGGCTCGACCTCTTCGTCGGCGATCGTGTAGTTGATGCGGATTTCGCCGATCAGCACCGCGCCGACGAAGACGCCGACGGTGCCCGTGATCGCGGTGCGCGCAAAGCCCGGCACGCCCTCGGCCGCGATCAGGCGGAACGGGAAGCGGTGAAAATTCTCCCACCATTCGACGGTGAGCGAGGTCGGATTGGTCCGGCATCCCGGCAGATAGGGCACGATGGTGACGGCGCCGCCCGGTTTCACGCAGAAGGCAACCTCGGCGCGCGGCTTTGGCTCGATCGGCGGCCGGGCGGAGAGGCGCGCCTCGAAATCCTGGCGCACGACGCTGTCGATGCCGGGCTCATGCAGGTAGATGTTGAGGTCGAGCCAGCGGCCGGGCGGCACCGTCATCGGCTGATAGGTCGTGATGCGCGCCGGCTGGGGCAGGACGTCCGGCTCGGCGGTCGTCCCGCCGCGCGCCGCCGCGGGCGGCGAGACGATTTCGGCCTTGCCCTGGCGATAGACGAGCGCGGCACCCTTGCCGGCGCGCGCGGGCGCCCCTGCCGGCGGCACGGTGGGTGGCGAGAGCGCGTCGGCGCGGCGCGGCGCATGGCGCACGGTCTCGGCATCGTCCGGCGCCGGCCCGCTTAGCGAAATCGGGCGGCCGGGAACCCGCGGCGCGCCCGGTTGAGTCTTGCCGCCGCTATCGGCGCTCGGCTCCGTCATTTCTTCGACGCGCTGCGCGCGCTGGCCCAGAACGGATGGGGTGCGCGGTATCTCGCTCACCGGCGGCGTCCGGGGCGGCGCCGGGCTCGCGTTTAGCGCGCGCCCGCGCTCGAAACGCACGGTCGGCGCTTCGTCGGATTCGTAAGGCGGCTGCGCCGTGGCGCGAACCGGCACGGTTGGAAGATCCGACGCGGTCGCGGCATCGAGCGCCACGCGGAAGGCCGTGACGCCGCGGGGCCGTCCGCTCGCCGACACGCCCATCCCGTGGCGAATCGCGGTCAAGACGGTTTTCGGCCAAGCGCCGACCAAGGCATCGAGCGCCGGCCCGACGGGGTCGAACTGACCGGCGGCGATGCGCCGGCGGCGTTCCGGCGCATCGAGCGGCGGCGCGCCAGTGACCAGCCGGTACAGGGTCGCGCCGAGACTGTAGATGTCGGACCAGGTTCCGAATTTGCCGTTGACGGTGAAATATTCCTCGGACCGGTAGGCATCGCGCGGATCCAGCGCGCGATCCCGGTCGCCCGTGCTCAGCCGGCGCCGGATCAGGCTCGAGCGGCCGAGGACGAGCAGGCCGTTCTTGCGGATGAACAGGCTTTCCGGACAGAGGTCGAGATGGAGCAGCCCGGCATCGTGAATGCCGGTCAGGCCGGCGAGCAGGCCGGGCAGGATTTCTTCGAGTTCGGCGGGATCGAGCGCCTCGCCCGCGCCGAGAATCCGATCGAGCGATTTTCCATCGATTGCCTCCTGCACCAGGTAGCACGTGCCGTTGGCGTCGATGCAATCGAGCAGGGCCGCGACATTGACGTGGCGGAACGATTTGAATTGTTCGGCAAGATGGCGGACTTCGGCGAGCCCGCGCTGAAACAGGGCGCGGTCCTCCTCGTGAGTCAACTCGATGTCCCGCCCGTTGGCGGCGCGCACGGCGATGCCGCTGGGCTTGAACTCGCGGATCAGGCAGCGCGTTTCGGGCGCGCCGCGCTGCGCCAGATAGGCGACATTGTCGAAGCCGCCGCCGAGCGTGCGCTCGATGCGATAGGGCCCGATCGGCGAGCCTGGGATGAGTGTCGGTTCGGGGCGTTGCACCATGCCTTGACGATACTAGCGTGTGCCGGGCGGCTTCATCGACCGGCGTGAACCTATCCGACCGGCGCGCGCGCCGGCAAGCGCGCGGCCCGGCGGCCGCGGCTGAACCGCCTTGTTCGCCATGGCGGCGATGCCTAGTGTCATGCGCATCCCGGCCGGCGCGTGGCGATCGATGGGGGATCGCCGCGACGGAAAAATCGCGAATTGGTGTTCGACGTGCCGCATTTCGTCATGGACGTGGCCACGGCCACAATAGTTGCAACGGCCGGTTCGGCAACAGCCAATATCGGCTGCGAGCGCCCGCCGCAAAGCGAGTTCCGATGACCCAGCCCGCCGCCGACGCCCGGCCGAATTTTCTCTTCATCATCACCGATCAGCAAAAGGCCGAGCATCTCGGCTGCTACGGCCACAAGGTCGTGCGCACGCCCAATATCGACGGCATCGCGGCCAAGGGCTGGTGCGCCGACCGCATGTTCGTCGCAACGCCGATCTGCATGCCCAACCGCTCCTCGATCATGACCGGCCGCATGCCGTCGGCGCACGGCGTGCGCCACAACGGCATTCCGCTCTCGCTCGATGCGGTGACGTTCGTCGAGCTGCTGCGCGACGCCGGCTACCGCACGGCGCTGATCGGAAAATCGCATCTGCAGAATTTCACCGGCCGGCCGAGCATGGTGCAGAAGCCGCGCTACCCGGGCGCGGCGCCGGCGGCGCAGCACGCCGACGCCTGGCGCGATCGCCACGATCTCGTCGCCTACGAACAGGAGTGGCCGCCGCGCTGGGCCGATCCCGATTTCGAGATGCGCCTGCCGTTCTACGGCTTCGAGCGCGTGCGCCTGTGCGTCGATCATGGCGATCATTCGGAGCAGATCGGCGGCCACTACGAGCGCTGGGTGAAAGCGAAGCGGCCCGATATCGCGGCGCTGCGCGGCGCCAAAGGCGCGGCACCCGCGCCCGGCACGATCTGCCCGCAAGCCTGGCGGACCCGCGTTCCCGAGGAGCTCTATCCCACCGCCTTCATCGCCGAGGAAACGATCCAGGCCTTGCGCGATTACGCCTCGGCGCCGCGGCGCAAGCCGTTCTTCCTGCAATGCTCGTTTCCCGATCCGCATCATCCGTTCACGCCGCCGGGCCGCTATTGGGGCCTGTACGACGCGGCGGATGCCGAGCTGCCCGCCTCGTTCAAGCCGGCCGACAATCGCTCGCCGCCGCATCTCGCCTGGCTCCACGCCCAGCGCGACTCCGGCACCGATAACAAAACCACGCAGGCGCTGTTCGCCTGCTCCGAGCGCGAGGCGCGCGAGGCGATGGCGCTCACCTTCGGCATGATCGCCATGATCGACGACAGCATCGGGCGCGTGCTCGCCGAGCTGGCGCGGCTTGGCCTGGCCGACGACACCGTCGTGGTTTTCACCACCGATCACGGCGACTACATGGGCGAGCATCAGCTTTTGCTGAAAGGCCCGGTGCATTACGATGCGATCATCCGCAGCCCGTTCATCTGGCACGATCCCAAGGCACCGCGCAACGGCGCGCGCGGCGGCGCCTTCGCCCAGTCGATCGATATCCCGGTCACGATCCTGGAGCGCGCCGGCCTGGCGCCGTTCCATGGCGTGCAGGGCCGCTCGCTGCTGCCGCTGATCGGCGGCGATGCAAGCGCCGGACGCGATTCGATCCTGATCGAGGAGGAAGGCCAGCGCATCTATCTCGGCTTCAAGGACCGCATCCGCGTGCGCACGCTGATCGACGGGCGCTATCGCCTCAGCCTTTATGCCAATGCCGAATGGGGCGAGCTTTACGACCGGCGCGACGATCCGCACGAGATGGTCAATCTGTGGGACGACGCGGCGCGGCGCGGCGCGCGCGGCGCGATGGTGGAGAAACTCGCGCACAGCATGCTGGCCGTGTCCGAAACCAGCCCCTATCCGCACGGCCTCGCCTAGCCCGCGATCGCGCGCGCCGCCTCACCCCCGCCAGAAGCGCCGCGTGAACAGCACGAGCACGGCGAAGAATTCGAGCCGGCCCATCAGCATGCCGACGGTGATCAGCCATTTCGCCGGATCGGAGAGCGATTTGTAGTTGCCGGCCGGGCCGATAATGTCGCCGAGGCCCGGGCCGATATTGCCCAGCGCCTGCGCCGCGCCGGTGAGCGCGGTGACGAAATCGAGCCCGGTCGCGGCGAGGCCGGCGGCGAGCGCGGCGAAGCTCATGAAATAGACGAAGCAGAACACCGTCACCGACATGACGACGTCCGCGGACACCGGCTTGCCCTGATAGGTCATGCGGTAGACGCGGCGCCGGTGCACGAGCTTCTTCATGGCGATGAAGCCGAGCTTGCCGAGAATTTCGAAGCGCATGACTTTCATGGCGCCGGCGGTCGAGCCGGTGCAGCCGCCGATGAACATCAGCGCGATGAAAACGATGCTGGTGAAGCCGCCCCATTGGTTGAAATCCGCCGAGGCGAAACCCGTCGTCGTGATCACCGAGACGACGTTGAAAAAAGCCAGACGCAGCGCGTCGTTCGCCGCCGTGTCGCGGGTGAGAACCAGCCACGCCGCCATCGCAAGCGCGGCGGCGGCGATGACGGCCGCGAACCGGCGCACCTGCGAATCGCGGAACAATTCGCCGGGCAGGCCGAGCGCCATCCACACGAACAGCACGAGCGGGCAGCCGCCGAGAAACATGAACAGCGTCGCCGCCCATTCGAGCGCCGGGCTTTTGAAATAGGCGAAGGATTCGTCGTAGTTCGCAAAGCCGCCGGTCGCGATCGTCGTCATGGCGTGCGTGATCGCGTCGAAAAACGACATGCCGATCGTCCAATAAGCCGCCGTGCAGAGAACGACGAGCGCGACGAAAGCGAGCACCGTCGCCGTCGCCACCTGGGCCGCGCGCGGCAGCGGCTTGTCGTATTTGTCCGAGGATTCCGAGCGGAAAATCTGCATGCCGCCGACGCCGAGAAAGGGCAGCACCGCGACCGCCATGACGACGATGCCGGCGCCGCCGATCGCGTTGAGCATGGCGCGCCACAGCAGCAGGCCCTTGGGAAAACTGTTGAGTCCCTCGAACACCGTCGAGCCGGTCGTGGTCAGGCCCGAGGCGGTTTCGAACATGGCGTCGGTCAAGTTGGCGCCGAGCCCGGCGAAGATGAAGGGCAATCCGCCGAACACGGTGGCGCCGAACCAGGCGACGGCGGTCAGCAAAAAGCCTTCGCGATGCGTGAAGCGCAACGTGCCGCGCTTGCCGGCGCCGGCGGCGAGCAAGCCGCCGACGAAGACATTGATCGCCGCCGCCTTGGCGAAAGCCTGCCAATCGCGCGAATCGTTGGCGAGATCGACCAGCATCGGCATCGCCATGGCCAGCCCGAAGGCCATGAGGATGAGGCCGAAAACCAGCGCGACCGGCCTGATCCGGACCAGCGCCGGCGTCGTGGACGCGCGCGGCGCCGGATCGAGCGATGCGCGCACGGCGCCGGAAATCCTAGGCCGGCCGCACGCTGAAGCCGGCGCGAGGGAAATGCACCACCACGTCGCCGGCGTCGGGATCGTGGCGCCGCACCGCGATCTCGTTCGCCCGCACCAGCACGATTTCGCCGGTCACGGGTTCGGGCACGCGATCGTCGCCCTGAATCTTGACGCGCGCGCCGAGTTTGGGCGCGTCGTCGGACTCGATCGAGGGCCCGTGGTCTGCGCGCGGCGCCGCCTTGGCGATGGCGAGCGCGTCTTTCGCATCCATCTCGCCGCGCTGGCCGGTGCCGATCGCGGCGATGCGGTCGAGCCAGGCGCTGAATCGTCGGATAGGGTTCGAGCGCGGCGGCGGCTTTGCGCCCGCTCTGCGTCGTCATCCACAGCGGATGGCACACGGCGAAATCCGCCAGGCCCGGCGCGTCGCCCAGGATGAAGCGGCGCCCATCGGCCAGCACGCTGGCGACGGTGTCGATCTGCCGGTTCATCTGCGCGCGCAGCATGGGCGCCGCCGCCTTGAGCTTTTCGATATCGGTGGGCGGGCGGCCCAGCATCTTGGCGCGATCGTCGAAGAATTCCTTCGGCATCTTGTCGGCGATCTGGCTCATGACGAAATTGACCGCCGGAAGAAACAGGTTGGCATCTGCCCAATGGGTGAGCATCGCGGCCATGCCTTCGCCGCCGGCGGGGAAGAAGGTCGGCTTGGGATGCCGGCGTTCGAGCTCGAGCGCGATCAAGTGCGTGTCGCAATAAATATCGGCGCCGATCTGCAGCACCGGCGTGCGGCGATAGCCGCCGGTCAAGGGCATCAGCAGCGGCTTCGGCATGACCATGGGAATGATCACCGAGCGCCACGCCAGGCCCTTCAAGCCGAAATAGAGCCGCGCTTTGTGGGCGAAGGGCGAGCCGTCGTAGTGATGCAGGATATAATCGGACAAGGTCGATCCTCGTTTGCGGTGGAATAGGCGGAGCGCGAGACTAGCGCGCCGCGCGCGCCGGCGCCTAGGCCGGAAACGCGCCGCCCGCCGGCGCCCCGAAGAGGATTGGCAGCAGTGTCCCCGACTCGCTGCTAATCGCCTGGACTGGCTCGATTTTATCTTGTCGTTAACCGCTCTCTTAAGCTGAAATTGATGAACTGATTGCAGACTTCACGGGCCAATCAGGGGGCGTGTGCCGCGTTTCGAGCGAAGTGGAGGGGATCGATGTCGCATTTGAAGCTGCAATTGCTGGGCCACCGTTTGATGACCGCCGAGATTCTGTACCGGATGCCGGATCATCCGAGCATCCTGCAAAGTTTCGTCTGGCAGGAATACGATATGGCGCCGCATTTCCCGGTGCTCAAGCGCTTCCTGCGTTTTTGGGAAAGCAATCTCGACGGCGCGCTGCATCGTGTGCGCATCGCCAGCGCCGCCCTGGTGCGCCCCGCCGAATTCCGCTACGTGCGCGGCGAGCTGCTGCTGCATTGAACCTGCGCCGCAGCCTGCCGCGGGCTCTTGAAGGCGCGCGCCGGCACGATTACGGTCCGGCCCCTGGCTCATGCGGGCTCGCGGGTTCGGAATGCTATCGCTTATCGTATTGATCGATTATCTCCTGGCGCTCTATTTCTGGATCGTCTTCGCCTATGCCGCGTTCGGCATGTTGATGTCGTTCGGCGTGGTCAATGCCTACAACCGCGCGGTCAGCATGATCTATGAATTCCTGACGCGCGCGACCGAGCCGGTTCTGCGGCCGATCCGCAAACGCATGCCGAATGTGGGCATGCTCGATTTGTCGACCCTCGTCTTGCTGCTGGCGATCTGGTTCCTGCGCATGCTGTTGGTCGAATATGGCGGCCGCTTGGTTGCGATGACGGCGCAATGAGCGCGCCGCTGCCGTTGGCCATCGCGGCCGACGGCGTGCGCATCGCGATCCGCTTGCAGCCGCGCGCCCGGCGCGAGCGCATCGAAGGCATCGTGGCCGATGCCGGCGGCAGCGCCGCGCTCAAGATCGCGGTCACGGCGCCGCCCGAGGACGGCAAGGCGAACGCGGCGCTGTTGGCGCTCTTGGCCAAGACCTGGCATCTGCCGAAATCGGCGTTCGAAATCGTCGCCGGCGCCGCCGGCCGGCGCAAGATCGTGCTGCTGCGCGGCGACGGCGCGGCGCTCGCAGCGGCCATCGCGGCGCGACTTTCCGCCGATGGAATCGGCGGTTGAATGCGGATATAAGGCGCCGAAGCGATAGGGCGGCGGACATGCACGACGGCAAGATCATCGACGGCAAGGCGTTCGCCGAAACCTTGCGCAAGCGCGTGGCGCAGCAAGTCTCGGTCTTGAAGGTCCAGCATCATTTCGTGCCCGGCCTCGCCGTCGTCCTGGTCGGCGACGATCCGGCGAGCGCCGTCTATGTCCGCAGCAAGGGCAAGGCGACGCGCGAGGCCGGCTTGCATTCCTACGAGCACCGCCTGCCGGCCGCGGCCAGCGAGCGCGAGTTGCTCGATCTTGTGCAGAAGCTCAACGGCGACGCGGCGGTCAACGGCATCCTGGTGCAATTGCCGCTGCCCAAGCACATGCGCGAAGCGGCGGTGATCGACGCGCTCGATCCGGCGAAGGACGTCGACGGATTCCACGTCATCAATGCCGGGCGCCTCGCCACCGGCGGCGACGCGCTGGTGCCGTGCACGCCGCTCGGCTGCCTGATGCTGCTCAAGGACCGGCTCGGCGATCTCGCGGGCAAGCGCGCCATCGTGCTCGGCCGCTCCAACATCGTCGGCAAGCCGATGGCGCAACTCCTGCTGCGCGAGAGTTGCACGGTGACGATCGCGCATTCCAAAACGCGCGATCTCGCCGAGGAATGCCGCCGCGCCGAGATCGTCGTCGCCGCGGTCGGCAAGGCCGAGATGGTGCGCGGCGATTGGATCAAGCCCGGCGCCGCCGTCATCGATGTCGGCATCAACCGCGTGCCCGCACCCACCGCCGGGGACGCGAACAAGACCAAGCTCGTCGGCGACGTCGCCTTCGCCGAGGCGCTGGCGCGCGCCGGCGCGATCACGCCGGTGCCGGGCGGCGTCGGCCCGATGACGATCGCGTGCCTGCTCGCCAACACCGTCGCCGCCGCCTGCCGCCAGCGCGGCGTGCCGGTGCCGCCGGTGTGACGATTTAGAACGCGCGCCGCAGCTTCCGCAGCGATTCTTCCTTCCTCGTCTCCCCCACACGTTTTGCGTGTGGGGGAGAGGATGCGGCCCGCAGGGCCGGTCCGACCCGAAGGGTCGGCGGTGAGGGGGCGTGCGCGCGGGGCACGCGATTTTTGAAATACACGCATTGATTGCCGATGCCGCGCGCGTCCGAAACGCCCCCTCATGAGCAACCGGAGAGATCGTTGACACTATGGACCGGATACATCGTTGACAGGTTCCGGGATTTGTTGCGCAGCCCCTTTGCGCCGGCCCGGCCGGGCCGGCGCAAAGGGGCGCAGCTTGCGTGTTCGGCGATCGATGAGGCCGAGGGGATGATCGGCGAAGCGGACGATCCAATCGCCGCGGTCTGTTTCGGCGATACCGACCGGTTCGCCGACGAGAGCTTCGCTGACGAAGATGAGTTCGCCGCCCCACTTGATCTCGCCATTGGAGCGCACCCGCCGCACAGCGTGATCGGCGTCATAATGCGGCTCCTCAAGGCGCGCGGGATAAGGGCGTGGGCTCGGCCGGTAGCGGCTGGCAGGGGTTTCCTGGCCGAGAGCCTCGTGCGGCCGCTCGTGGTTATAGACGGTCCGGAAACGCTCGAAGCTTCGCTGCTGGGCGGCCAGCGTTTCGGCCGGCGGCCTGGCGGTTTCCGCCTTGAGCGTGCCATGCATGCGCTCGTGCCGGCCGTTCTGCTGGGGCGATCCGGGATCGATGCGTTCGAGCCGGATGCCGAGCTTGATCCACTTCACCGAAAGCCGGGTGAGCCCGCCGGCCCCGCTGCTGGCGAAAGGCGGCCCATTGTCGGAGCGCAGTGCGAACGGCAAGCCGTACTCGCGAAAAGCGGCGTCGGTCACGGGATCCACGCCCGCGGTGGTGGGCGCCACCGTCTGGCAGACGAGCAGATAGCGGCTGTCGGCATCGCTGAGTGTCAGCGGATCGCAGCGCGCCCCATCGCCGGTGCGGAACCAGCCCTTGAAATCGATGCCCCACAGGTCGTTTGGCTGATGCACCGGCGCGAACGGCTGGCTCAGCGGCATCGGCACGCGCCGTCGTCGGCGCGACGGGATCAGTCCCTCGCGGCGCAGCAGATCCCCCATCGAGGAATTTGCCGGCCAGGCCGTCGCCGGCGCCTGCCGAGCCAGCACCGCACGCAGCTTCTTGGGACCCCAGCTCGGATGCTTGCTCCGCAACGCGATGATCGCGTCCGCGATCTCAGCCGCCATCGTCCGCCCGGGCCGATGCGGCGCCCGCGAGCGCGGCGCCAAGCCCGCGACGCCTTCCGCCCGGTAACGCCGCGCAAGCTCGTGGCCCCATTGCCGACTGATCCCGAATGCTCGGCACAGCGCCGCCATCGTCTCTTCACCTTCCAAGTAGGTCGCCACGAATCGAATCGTCTCGTCCAAAACACAGGTCTCCTTGAATGGCATCGGCAAAGCTCCCTCTGCCGACAAGAAAACCTGTCAACGATGTATCCGGTCTACTCCGTCAACTATCTATCCGGTTCGGACCTCACCCTTCCCTCTCCCCCATCGAAGACGATGGGGGAGAGGGGAAAAATGTTGCGGCCCGGGCGAAACATGGCTAGCGCAGTGCCGGCACGGCGAAGCGCGGCCGGCGGTGATCGGCAACGCAGCTCAGATCCGGCTTGGCCGTGGGATCGGCGACGAAGGCGGCGACGATGGCGTTGCCGCAGGGATGGCGGTACGAGACGCCGTGGCCGGTGTCGCCGAAGCGCAGCAAGATCGCGCCGGGAATGCGCGCCGCGATCTCGTCGCTCCACGCGGTCGGCGTGCGCACGTCGTAGACGCCGGTGACGACCAGCGTCGGCGCGTGATCGGCGGGCGCGGCTGCCGCGCCGAGCGCCAGCGGCGCGAAATTTCGGCACATGTTGCGCGCCGGCGCGGCGCGTTCCGGCAAGTAATCCTCGGCGCAGCGGATGACGCTGCCGATCATGCCGTCGTCGATCGGCGGCATGCGGCCGGCCGAGGCGGGACCGGCATAGAGCGCGTCGAGGTCGGCGGCGGCGAGATTTTTTTCGCCGCCGACGAAGCCGTGCAGCTCGGCGATCGCGGCGGGTAGCAGCGGCAAATCGTTGGCCCAATCGAGGCGGGCGACGATCGCCGCTTCGAAGCTGCCATGGCGCCGCTCGAGGCGGCGCAGATGCGCCCAGGCCTCGGCGCGATCCTCGGCCACGTCGCGGCGTTCGCGCAGCGCGCCGCCGATGGCGGTGGCGATGGCCGCGAGCTTGGCGCGGAGGTCGCCATAGGCGGCGGCGCAGGCCGGGTCGGCGGCGCAATCCGCGAACAAGCGATCGAGCGCGGCGCGCCGGTGCCCGCCGCGATCCGCGCGCCACAGGCTCGGCGCCAGCGGCAGCGAGGCGAGCAGCACGGCGCTGCGCGTGCCGGCGCGGTCGATCTCCGCCAAACGCTGCACCACGCGGCTGCCATAGGAGGCGCCCATCGCGTTCCAGCGCGCGAGGCCGAGCGCGATGCGCAGATCGCGCAGATCGCGCCGCGGTCTCGTCGGAGTTGAAGGCGCCCGGCTCGATGCCACGCTCGCGCAGCATGCCGACGCAGGTCTCGCCGGCGCGCCAGCGTCCACGATACTCGTCGCACACGAGCCGAGGCTCGGAATGGCCGACGCCGCGCTGGTCGACAATGACGATGGCACGCCGGCGCCGCAGCTCGGCCAATCCGTCGAGCAGATAGGGCACCGGCGGATTGAAGATGCCGCCCGGCCCGCCCGGCACGATGACGACGGGATCGGGTTCCGGATCGGCCGCGAAGCTCGCGAGGATCGAAAAGAACACCTTGATCGGCGCATGCGCCGTGAGCTGCCCCTCATGCGGATCGCGCGATTGCGGCACGAACAGCGCGAAGCAGCGCTGCGCGGGCGCCGCATCGGGCCACGGACACGCGGCCGCTTCGACGCGCGGCACCGGCAATGGCGCCGCGGCATCCTGGCTGCGCGCCGCTGCGGCGAGGCCCATGACGAGGCCGGCGATGAGGGTCGCGATCACGCGCATGGTTTCATCGTTCGCGCCTTGGCCATTTTCCGCCTCACGTACCGACGCGCTTCAGTTCGGCGGCGGCGTTGCGGTGAAAGGGATCGCGCACCGGACAAGCGCTGAGCGCGGCGCGCAGGGCGATCGTCGCCTCGGCCCGGCGCTTGGCGAGGATGTGCCATTCGGCGATATAAAAATGCGCCTCGCATTGCCACGCGCCGCCGGGCTGGGCATCGGCCACCGCGGCCGAGTTCCAGATCGCGTCGGGCGGCACGCGGCCGAGAAACATGCCGATCGCCGGCGTCGGCCATTTGCCGGCATCGAGCGCCATGGTTTGCTTGCGCAGTTCCTCGGTGCCGTCGCGGCCCAGGCGCCCGCGCGCGATATGCAGCATGAGGGCCACGCCGAAATCCTGCGGATTGAGCCGCGCCACGGCGGCGAAATCGCTTTCGGCGCCGGCGAAGTTCCCGCCCTCGAAACGCAGCATCGCGCGGCCGAGCAGCGCGCCGGCATAGGATGGGCGCAGGCGGATCGCCTCGTCGAAATCGGCGGCGGCGCGCTCGAGCGCGTCGCTGTCGCGCCACGAGGTGGCGCGATTGTAGAAGGCGCCGGCATCGGCCGGCTTCAGCCGGATCGCCTCGCTGTAATCGGCGATGGCGCGCTCGTGATTGCCGCGCCGCGACCAGAGGTTGCCGCGATTGTTGTAGGCGTCGGCGTGATTGGGTTGCAGGCGCAGCGCGTCGCTGTAATCGGCGAGCGCGCGGTCGTAGTCGCCGGCCTTGAGCGCGGCATTGCCGCGATTGTAGAAGGCGTCGCCGTCGTCGGGCCGGAGCGCGATGACGCGGTCGAAATCGGCGATGGCGCGCGCGGTCTCGCCCTTGGCCGAGCGCGCGAGGCCGCGGCTGAAATAGGCGTCGGCGAAATCCGGCTGGAGGCGGATCGCCTCGTCGAAATCGGCGATCGCGCGGTCGTTGTCGCCCTTGTAGGACCAGGCGTCGCCGCGGCTGTAATAGGCGGCGGCGTCGCCGGGCTTGCGGCGGATGACGAATGTGAAATCGGCGATGGCGCGGTCGTAGTCGCCGTGCTGGAAGGCGGCGAGGCCGCGATTGTGATGCGCCGCGACCTCGTCGGGCAGGCGCTTGATCGTCTCGCTGAAATCGGCGATGGCGCGGGCGTAGTCGCGCTTGCGGTACCAGGCGAGGCCGCGGCGGTGGAAGGCCTCGGCGTCGTCGGCGTTGAGCGCCAGGCCGCGGTCGAGATCGGCGATGGCGTTGTCGTAATCGCCGAGCTCGAACCACGTCGTGCCGCGATTGAGATGGGCCTCGGCGAAATCGGCGCGCCGCTCGATCGCGGCGCCGAAATCGGCCAATGCCTTTTGGTAGTCGCCGCTGCGGTGCCAGGCGAGGCCGCGATTGTTGTAGGCGCCGGCATCGTGCGGGCGCAGGCGGAGGACCTGGCCGAAATCGGCGATCGCGTTCTCGTACTTGCCCTGTTCGAGCCACAGCGCGCCGCGGTTGAGGAAGGCGTCGGCGTGGCCCGGATCGAAGCGCAGGGCCGCGCCGTAGTCGGCCATGGCGCGCTCGGCGTCGCCGCTCTCGCGCCAGGCGCGCCCGCGATTGTAATAGGCGTTGGCGAAGCGCGGCTGCAGTTTCAAAACCTGATCGTAATCGGCGATGGCGCGGACGCGCTCGCCGCGCCGCGCATAGGCGTTGCCGCGATTGTACAGCGTCGCCGCGTGGTCGGGCCGGAGGCGCAGCGCTTCGGAATAATCGGCGATGGCGGGCGCGTCGTCGCCCTTGGCCGAGAGCGCGATGCCGCGATTGGCATGGGCGGCGGCGTCCTTGGGCCTGAGGCGGATGACGGTGGCGAAATCGGCGATGGCGCGCTCGTGCTCGCCCTTCTGGAACCAGGCGAGGCCGCGATTGGCGAAGGCTTCGGCGAAATTCGGCACCAGCTTGATCGCCTGGTCGAAATCGCCGATCGCGGCATCGACATCGCCGGCCTGGGCCAGCAGCGTGCCGCGGATGAAGAGCGCGCGGGACTGTTCCGCCGGCGTTGCGGACCCTGTCCGACTCTTACTTGCTTCGATCAGGCGCGTGCAGGCTTCGATCGCCGGCTTTGCGAGCGCCGCGGCGGCATCGCACGCCGCCGCATCGCCGCGGCTCTGCGCGGCAACATCGCTTGCCAAGATCGAAGCGGCCAAAACCGCCGCCGCACACAGGCGCATGACGCGTTGCTCCACCGTCCCGATAATCGGCCGCGCCGGTTGCGCCTGGGTTAATTCCGCAGGCGCGCCGCCAGCTCGCGGCTGTGGGGACGGCTCCCCTACCTGTTTACCACAAAGGCACAGCCGCGGCGACGCCAAGGCGCATGTTGCAGTGCAGCAAATGCGGACCCGGGCGATTGTGCAGCGCAATATGGCCGGCTAAATGCCCGGCCTTGGAGCTGCCAAAGCGCCATTCTGTCCAAAGGTGTCCAAATATTTTTCATGGGCACCTTCGGCAATTTTTGGCCACCTTCGGCGGAATTTTCCCATAATGCGGGTGTCGACGCCTTTATTCGCGGCCCCCGTCAGGATCGAGCGCTCGACCCAATTGCCCGAGTTTTGTTACAGCGTAGCATAGTCAGGCCCGACGCGGAAGCGAAAGTTCTATGTTTGTTCCGCGCTAAACCTAGGATCGCGGCGCGGAAAGTCAGGTCAGCAAGGTCTACCACAGAGGCACGGAGACACAGAGGAGTCACCGAGAAAGATTCGCCCACGCTTTCGGCGTGCAAATTCTGCCGCTCCGTACCTTCTCCGTGTCTCCGTGTCTCCGTGTTGAAACTTCGCTCCCGCATACCCAGCGCGCGTCGCGGGGACGCGGGCAATGCCGCCAAACTATGGAGGCGAATAGCTGCATTCGGGGTCAGAGTAGAATTATTCCGCCGGCGGCGCGGGCGCCGGCCGCCGCGCCGCGCACCAACCCGCCGGCCGCCCGCCGCAACGCGCGGCGCACAAGCGGTAGCCAAATTTTCCCTGACGCGACGGGCGGGGGGCGGAGATCGGGTCCGCCTGTGACGGCCGTCATTGGGCCAAGCCGCCGGTTCTGTCAGGATGGACGCGAACATATAGATAGAAGGAGCTTGCACATGCCGGACTGGTTGATCGCCGTGCTCGGCGCTGCAGCGATCGGCGCGGTGCTCGTCAAGGCGTTTTGGAGCGCGCCAAAACCCGATCCGCACAAGTCGGAGGACATCGGCCAGGTGCCTCCCAACATCGGCGGATAGCAGCCGGCCTCAGCCTTTTTTCGTCTCGCTCACCACGATCGGGCCCCAGGCGCGTTCGGTGCGCAGCACATCGGCGAACTGCGCGCGCTCGCGGGTGAAGCGCTCGTGCACCGGCAGCTTGAAATAGGCGTCGAGCGCGGCTTGGGATTCGAGGCCGTAAATATTGGCGTAAGCCGGCCAGCCCAGCGCGTCGACCTCGTTGAGCTTGACGCTCGTGGCCCACATCATGCCGGGCTGCGCCACCACATCGGCGATGTGCCCGCCCTTCATCCAATCGAGCACCCGCGCCTCGGCCGCCGGCGCCACCCACCAGTGCACGAAATAGAGAAATCCCGCGTCTTGCATGGTTCGCTCCGATCCTTGCGATGGCGGCAGTCTTAGCATTGATTGGGTCAGCATGGCGAACGCTTGCGCATCCTGCGGGGTTCCGATGCCAACGGTGCTAAGTTTCGACCCATTTTACCGCGGTAGGGGCGCACCGCCGTGCGCCCTGTCTATGCAGGGCACGAAACGCTACGCATGAGGTTTCCAGGGCGCACGGCAGTGCGCCCCTACGCCGCCAACATCGGTCAATCTTCGGGGCCATCGATCGAAGCGCGAGATAGTCTGCGATCGTTCCGAGGTCGGCCAAAACACGGGGCGTAAAGCGCAGCTTCATCCAGGATTCTTGCCATGGTATTTCCTGTCGCCGATACAATATCCGATCCGGCGAAACAATTGCACCCGCCATCCGCCGATCGACGAGGCATTCGCATTGACCGATTTCGCCGCCAAGCCGCTGCCGCCCTTTCCCGACGCGCTCGCGCCCGATGGCGCCGAGGTGCGCGTGTTGCATGCGTTGCGGGGCGGCGGGATGGCGCAGTTCCGGCTGGCGCCGGGACGGATTTCGCGGGCGGTGACGCACCGCACCGTCGAGGAGATCTGGTACGTCACTGGCGGGCGCGGGCGGATGTGGCGCAAACAGGATGGGCGCGCCGAAATCGTCGAGCTTTATCCCGGCGTGTCGCTCACCGTCCCGCTCGGCACCGCGTTCCAATTCCGCAACGACGGCGTGGCGCCGCTCGAAGCCGTGGCGATCACCATGCCGCCTTGGCCCGGTGCCGACGAAGCGGTGTTCGTCGCGGGCGCGTGGCCGGCGACGGTGTAGCCGCGCCCAAGGCGGGCCTCACCCGGCCATCACGCGGATCGCGGTCTTGAGCAGCGCGTCGGGGCGCGCGGCGGGGCCGACATGGATTTCGATCTCGCCGGGCTCGAGCAGAGGTGCGAGATCGGGGCCGGGGAAGGCCAGCGCGTCGGCGGCGAGCGTCATGCGCACCGTGCCGCTTTGGCCGGCGCCGAGCGCGATCTTGGCCATGCCGCGCAGCTCCAGCACCGGGCGCGAAACGCTGGCCACCGGATCGCGGATGAACAGCAGCACCGTTTCCTCGCCCGCCACGGCGCCGCGGTTCGAAACCTCGACGGTGACGCTCACGGTTCCGCCGGCGCGCAGCTCGCCCGGGCTGGCGCGCAGATTGCCGAGGGCGAAGCGCGTGTAGGACAGGCCGTGGCCGAAGGCGAATAGCGGCTCGTTCGGCATGTCGAGATATTTGCTGGTGTAGCGGATATTCGCGTCGAGCGGCCGGCCGGTCGGCAACCGCGAGTAGTAGATCGGAATTTGCCCGACATCGACCGGCCAGGAGACGGGCAGGCGGCCGCTTGGGTTCCAGTGTCCGGCGATCACGTCGGCCACGGCGTTGCCGGCCTCGCTGCCGAGAAACCACGCGGCGAGCACGGCGCAGCGCCGCTCGAACAGCCACGGCAGCGTCAGCGGCCGGCCCGACGACAGCACGACGATCGCGGGTTTGCCGAGATCGAGCACGGCGCGCACGAGATCGGCCTGGCCGCCCGGCAGATCGGGCCGCGCCCGGCTGCCGGCCTCGCCGCTCATCCAGCGCGCCTCGCCGACGCACAGGATGACGAGATCGGCGCGCCGCGCGAGCTCGACCGCTTCGGGAATGCCCTTCAGCGCGTCGCCGTCGAGTTCGGCGCCGCGCGCGAAACCGATCTCGCTGAGCGGCCAGGCCGAGCGCAAGCCGGCGAGATAGGTCACCATGTCCTCGGCGCGGCCCGCGCCCGACCACGGGCCGAGCATGTCTTCGTTGGAGTCGGCGAGCGGGCCGATCACGGCGACGCGGCGCGGCGCTTGCGCGATGGGCAGCACGCGATCGGGATCGCTGAGCAGCACGATGGCGCGCCGCGCCGCGTCGCGCGCCGCCGCGCGATGCGCCCTGCGCCGCTCGGGCGCGAGACCGTCTGCCGCCGCCTCGCGATAGGGATCGTCGAACAGGCCGAGCCGCGCCTTGAACGCCAGCACGCGGCCCACGGCGGCGTCGATTTCCGCCATCGTTATGGCGCCGCGGTCGAGGGCGGCGGCCAGGCCGTTGGTATAGGCGTTCGCCATCATGTCGATATCGACGCCGGCGCGGAGAGCGAGCGCCGCCGCCGCCGGCACATCCGCCGCGATGCCGTGCGGGATCAGCTCGGCGATGGCGTTGTAGTCGCTGACGATGATGCCGTCGAAGCCCCAGCGCGCGCGCACCAGATCGCGCAGAATCCCGGCATGGGCCGTCAACGGAATGCCGGCGAGATCGTTGAACGACGGCATGATGGCCGCAGCACCCGCCGCCACCGCGGCGCGGAACGGCGGCAGGTAGATTTCATGCAGCGCGCGTTCCGACATATCGACTTGGGCGTAGTCGCGCCCGGCCAGCGCCGCGCCATAAGCGGCGAGGTGCTTCGCCGTCGCGGCGATGCCGGTCGCGGCCGCGAGATCGGGGCCCTGGAAGCCGCGCGTCTTGGCTTCGGCGACGCGCGCGGTGAGCCAGGTATCCTCGCCGGCGCCCTCGGCGATCCGTCCCCAGCGCGGGTCGCGGGCGACATCGAGCATCGGCGCGAAAGTGAGCGTCAGGCCGTCGGCCGCCGCCTCGATCGCCGCGATGCGCGCCGTCCCCTCCCACAGTTTCGGATCGAAGGCGGCGGCCTCGGCCAAGGGAATGGGAAAGATCGTGCGGTGGCCATGCACGACGTCGAAGCCGAAGAACAGCGGTATGCCGAGGCGCGTCTGGTTGACGGCGACGTGCTGGACTTGGCGCATCAAGTCGCGGCCGAACAGGTTGAGCATGCTGCCCATCCGCCCGGCCTTCAGCGCGGCCATGTAATCCGCCGGCATGCCCGGCCCGGTCACCGCGAGATCGGCCGTCAGCATGTTGAGCTGGCCGATTTTCTCCGCGAGCGTCATCGCCCCGATGAGCGCCGCGATGTGCTTTGCCTGGTCCGTCCGCGCCATTCGCCGATCCAAAAAAAGCGCCGCCGGCGCCGCTCGCAAGAGCTGGAAAATAAAAAGAATTCACGCGCTTGGCAGTGCCGCTCGAAACTAGACGGCGAGTCGAAATTAGTAAATATTAAAGGCCTTCGTGCGGTAATGGTCGAAACACAAACAAGATTTTACGGTTACCGCGCCGGTCGTCGCGCGCGGTCTGGGGACACTTTACGGGGGCCGAACGCCAAATGGGGTAGCGGGGCGAATTGGCGCTTCCGAACGGACCGGATTGGCACCCGGAACGGCGGAGCGCGGCATTGCGGCGCAGCTTCGCTGCCTGCTGCGTGCCCTGTGCCGTTCGCGCTACCGCGCGCGCATCGGCTTGCTGGCGCTCGCCATGGTCGCCATCGTCGGCGCCAACACCTACGGTCAGCTGCGCCTTAACACCTGGAACGGCTCGTTTTTCGACACGCTCGAACAGCGCTCGTTCTGGGCCCTGGGCGGCGAGCTGGTGACTTTCGCCGTCATCGTCAGCGGGCTTCTGATGCTGGTCGTGAGCCAGACCTGGCTGCAGGAAATGCTCAAGATTCGCCTGCGCGAATGGCTCACCCACGATCTGCTCGACGACTGGCTGGCGCCGAAACGCGCCTACATGATTTCCCATGCCGGCGAAGTCGGCATCAATCCCGATCAGCGCATGCAGGACGACGCGCGGCAGCTTGCCGAACTGTCGGCGACGCTCGCCGTCGGCCTGCTGCAAGCGAGCTTGCTGCTCGTCAGCTTCATCGGCGTGCTTTGGATCTTGTCGAGCCAGGTGGTGTTCCGATTGGACGAACGGAGCTTCACGATCCCCGGTTATATGGTGTGGTGCGCGCTGTTCTATGCCGCGATCGGCTCGTGGCTCGCCTGGATCGTCGGCCGCCCGCTGATCCGGCTCAATGCCGAGCGCTGCGCGCGCGAGGCCGAGCTGCGCCACGCCTTGGTCCGGGTCCACGAATCGGCCGAGGCCATCGCCTTCCATCGCGGCGAACGCGACGAGCGCCGCATGCTCAACGGAACCGTCGCCGGCGTGGTCAATCTCGGCCGCGAGCTGGCGCATAATCTGGCGCGGCTGACCTGGGTTACCTCGGGCTATGGCTGGCTCGCCATCGTCGTGCCGATCCTGGTCGCGGCACCGGGCTATTTCGGCGGCTTGATGTCGTTGGGCGGGCTGATGATGGTGGTGGGCGCGTTCAATCAAGTGCAGCAATCGCTGCGCTGGTTCGTCGATAATTTCCCGATCATCGCCACCTGGCGCGCCACCCTGCTGCGCGTCACAGCGTTTCGCGACGGCCTGTCGCAGCTCGAAGCGCCGCAGGACGGCGCCGGGCAGATCGCCATCGGCAGCCATCCGCACGGCAAGCTGTCCTTCGACAATCTCCACATCGCGTTGCCCGACGGCCATGCCACTTTCGCCATGTCGCGCATCGAGGTCGAGTGCGGCGAGCGCGTTCTGATCGTGGGCCAGCCCGGTTCGGGCAAGGGCAAGCTGCTATGCGCCATTGCTGGCTTGTGGCCGTGGGGCAGCGGCTCGATCCTGCTGCCGCCGCCGCGCCAGGTCATGTTCATGCCGCCGCGCCCCTACTTGCCGCCGACAACTTTGCGCGCGGCGCTGACCTATCCGGCCGATCCCGAGGCGTTCGATTACGTCGCGATCTGCGCCGCGCTCGAGCGCGTCGGCGCCGAGCGGCTGATCGCCAAGCTCGACGAGAAGGAGCGCTGGGACAAGATTCTGGCGATCGAGGAACAGCAGAGCCTGGCCTTCGCCCGCATGCTGCTGCATGCGCCGCGCTGGGTGTTCTTCGAAGACACCACGGCGTGCATGAACGAGGATCTCTATCGCCTGATGCAGTCCATGTTCGCCGATGAACTCGGCGGCACGACGGTGATCGGCATCAGCAACAGCCCGGTCCTGAACGGCTTCTACAAGCGCACGCTTCAGCTCAGCCGGATTCCGGCCGGTCAGCACTCGCGTTACCCGCAGGATGCCCGTATCATCAAGCTGCCCCAACCGGTCCGCGCCAAGGCGGCGGCCGTTCGCTGACGGGTGTATTTAGCGAGCCGTTCGACGCTGCCACGGGAACCGAGCCTGAAAGACAATCGCCGATGATGATGGCTGAACCGACGCCCGATCGTGGCGGGCGCGATCTCAACGACAGCGACTTGCTCGATCTCGTCCAGAAGCAGACCTTGCGTTATTTCTGGGACTTCGCGCATCCCACCAGCGGCCTGAGCCGCGAGCGCAGCAACAGTCCCTTCGGTTACGGCGCCGAAGTCGTCACCACCGGCGGTTCCGGTTTCGGCGCGATGGCGATCGTCGCCGGCGCGGCGCGCGGCTGGATCGCGCGGGCGGACGCCGCCGGGCGGTTGCTGAAAACGGTCGATTTTCTCGCTGCCGCCGAGCGCTATCGCGGCGTCTTTCCCCATTGGCTGCACGGCGACACCGGGCGGACGATCCCGTTCAGCCCGCGCGACGACGGCGCCGATCTCGTCGAGACGGCGTTTCTCATGGCCGGCCTGCTCTGCGCGCGGCAGTATTTCGCCGCCGATACGACAGCGGAAAGAGCCTTGCGCGCCGGCATCGACGCGCTGTGGTCGGCGGTCGAATGGAACTGGCACACGCGCGACGGCGGCGACGTGCTGTATTGGCATTGGAGCCCGCGACACGGCTGGGCCATGAATCACCAAGTGCGCGGCTGGAACGAATGCCTCATCGCCTACGTGTTGGCCGCTTCGGCGCCGCGCCACGCAATCGCGGCCGATGTCTATCATCGTGGCTGGGCCGGCGGCGCGCATTTCACGAACGGGCACAGCTATGACGGCATCGCGCTGCCGCTCGGCCCCGAGCGCGGCGGCCCGCTGTTCTTCTCGCATTATTCGTTTCTCGGCCTCGATCCGCGCGGCCTCAAGGATCGCTACGCCGATTATTGGCTGCAGAACCGCAATCACGTCCTGATCAATCGCGCGCATTGCATGCGCAATCCGCACGGTTACCGGGGCTACGGCGCCGATTGCTGGGGCCTCACCGCCTGCGACAATCACGAAGGCTACGGCGCGCACGCGCCCGACAACGATCTCGGCGTCATCGCGCCGACCGCGGCGCTGGCGTCGTTCCCCTACACGCCCGATCACAGCATGCAGGCCTTGCGGCATTTTCACGGCCGCTTGGCGGGCAAGCTGTGGGGCGAATACGGCTTCAAGGACTCGTTCAACGAAAGCAAGAACTGGTATGCCGAATCCTATCTCGCGATCGACCAAGGGCCGATCGTCGTCATGATCGAAAATCACCGCAGCGCGCTGCTGTGGAAACTATTCATGTCGTGCCCCGAAGTGTTGGGCGGTCTGCAGCAAGCTCGGCTTCGAAAGCCCGCACCTCGCCGGTGCCGGCGCCCTGGCCGTTTCCTGACATGGCGCCGATGACGAAGGGAACCGGCGCCGATCTCGGCCGCTGGATGGAAACCCAGGCGCGCATCGCGGCCGGCAAGCTGGCCGGCTGCATTTCGGCGACCGGATTGACCAAGCGCCGCGTGGGCTTCGGGCAAACGGTGGTGCCGGCGGCGGGCTCGGTGCTGGCCTCGCCCGAGATCGGCAGCAGCGACACCGAACCGGATTATTTTTTCGATTGGACGCGCGATTCGGCCGTGGTCTTGGACGCCGTGCTGGCGCTGCATCGCAGCCGCGACCGGACCGCCGATTGGCCGCGCAAGATCGATGAAATCGTCCGCTTCAATCTCGATCTGGCGAACATCGACGGCGCGCGGTTTCTGCAAGGCAATGATTTCCGCGCCGCCGTGGCGCCCGATTATTTGCAGTTCGTGCGGCCCGATGCCGAACTCGCGGCGGTTCAAGGCAGCAGGGTCGGCGACGAGGTCCGCTACAATGCCGACGGCACGCTGGATTTCATCAAGTGGTCGCGCCCGCAACATGACGGGCCGGCATTGCGCGCGCTCGTCGCCATGCGGATCGGCGAGCGCATCCAAACCTTGGCCGCGCCGGCCAAATTCCGATTGGACGCGTTGATACTCGGCGATCTCGATTACACATGCAGCCGCGCCGGCCAGGATTGCATCGATATCTGGGAAGAGGAGCTGGGCCGCCACTATTATACGTCGCTGGTGCAGCTCGCGGCCCTGCGGCGCGGCGCCTTGTGGATGGAGGCCGCGCGCGACCAGGATCGGGCCCGGCGCTACGCCGCGGCGGCGGCGCTGCTCGAACGGCCGCAAGATGCGTTCTGGTCGGGCAAGCAGTCCTTCTATCGCAGCCGGATTTTGCCCGGCGGCGGCGCGAGCGCCAAGGAACTCGATATCTCGGTTCTCCTGGCCGTCCTGCATGCCGGCATCGAAAACGGTCCGCACAGCGTCCTCGATCGACGGGTTCATGCCACCTTGTTGCGGCTCGAAGCGCTGTTCGCCGCCGAATACAGGATCAACCGCGCGGTCGGGCGCGGCCTGTCCTTCGGCCGCTACAAGGGCGACAAATACGTCAGCGGCGGCGCCTACTTCTTTTCGACCTTCGCCGCCGCCGAATTCCACTACCGGCGCGCTGGCGCCGCGCGCGCTGGCGCCGCGCGCGCTGGCGCCGCCGCGCCGGCCGTCGAGAGCCCCGAAGCTTGTATCGCGGCCGGCGATGCGATCATGTGGCGGACGCGCGAATTCATTCCAGCCTCGGGCGAACTGTCGGAGCAATTCGATCAGGCGACCGGCGAACCGAGCTCGGCGCGCAATCTTTCGTGGAGTTATGCCGCTTTTGTGACCGCATGGCTGGCCCGCAATGACGCTGGCCGAACCCCATAATGTCCTGTTTCCCGCCGCTCTAAGGTGCGCTATAAAACCCGGGTTCTTTTGGCCGCGGGCCCAATCGCCTGTCGCAGCCGTGCCTGAAGGCGCCACCCGTCGGCTCATTGTCCCTAAAATTTCATGTGGAGGAGAATTGGAATGGCCAAGCTCAACATCAATGGCAAAGTACGCGATGTGCAGGTTAGCCCAGACACGCCGCTGCTGTGGGCGATCCGCGAGCAGGTTGGCCTGACCGGAACCAAATACGGTTGCGGCGTCGCGCAGTGCGGGGCCTGTTCGGTACACATCAACGGCGAAGTGCAGCGCTCGTGCTCGATCCCGGTGAGCGCCGTCAAGCCGACCGACAAGATCGTCACCATCGAAGGCCTGTCGCCGACGACGACGCACCCGCTGCAAAAGGCGTGGCTCGCGCTCGACGTGCCGCAATGCGGCTATTGCCAATCGGGCCAGTTGATGGCCGCCGCCGCGCTGCTCAAGAAAAAACCGAAACCGACCGACGCCGATATCGACGAGGCGATGACCAATATTTGCCGCTGCGGCACCTATCAGCGGATCCGCGCCGGCATTCATATGGCCGCCGGCAGCTCGGCCTCGAACGCGCCGACGACGACCAAGACCAAAGGCTGAGGGGGAGCTGAGCCATGAAAAAATCCGCGAAATTCTCCCGCCGCAGCTTCATCGTCGGCACCGGCACTGTTGCCGGCGGCGGTTTGGCGCTCGGTTTCAATATTCCCGGCATCGGCGAAGCACAGGCGCAGAAGGCCGGCACGGCCGGCACCGAAGTCAATGCCTGGGTGGTCATCAAGCCCGATAGCTCATGCGTCATCCGCATCGCGCGCTCCGAGATGGGGCAGGGAACCTGGACCGGCCTGTCGCAGCTCGTCGCCGAAGAGCTCGAATGCGATTGGAAGAAGGTGCAAGCCGAATACCCCACGCCCGGCCAAAATCTGCTCCGCAAGCGCGTCTGGGGCGACATGTCGACCGGCGGCAGCCGCGGCATCCGCGCCTCGCATGATTACGTCCGCCAGGGCGGCGCCGCCGCGCGCATCATGCTGCTGCAAGCCGCGGCCGATCAGTGGAAGGTGCCGGTTGGCGAACTTACCGTCGCCAATGGCGTCATCACCCACGCGGCCTCGAAGCGGACGACGACCTACGGCGCGGTTGCGCCGGCCGCGGCGAAGGTTACGCCGCCGGATATGAAGTCGATCAAACTCAAGGATCCGAAGGATTGGAAAGTCGCGGGCAAGCCGGTCAAGCGGCTCGACACCGCCGATAAGCTCAACGGCAAGCAGATCTACGGCTTCGATATCAAAATGCCCGGCATGCTGATCGCGGCAATCCGCGATTCGCACGTCTTCGGCGCGAAAATCACCAACATCGACGACGCGAAGGCGAAGGCCATGCCCGGCGTCAAGCGGGTGGTGAAGGTCGACGACACGGCCGTGGCGGTTGTCGCCGACACTTGGTGGCAGGCCAAAACGGCGCTCGAGGCGGTGAAAGTCGCCTATGCGAGCGGCCCGAACGACAAAGTCTCGAGCGCCTCGATCGCCGAGTTCCTCAAGGCCGGCCTCGATTCGAAAGAAAACATCTTCACGGCCAATAAGGCGGGCGATGCCGTTGCGGCGATCGCCGGTGCCGCGAAGAAGGTCGAGGGCGTCTACGGCGTGCCGTTCCTCAATCACGTCACCATGGAGCCGATGAACTGCACGGCGAAGTGGACGCCGGAAAAGTGCGAAGTCTGGGTGCCGACGCAAAACGGCGATGCCGCGCTCGCGGCTTGTTCGGCGGCGGCCGGCCTGCCGCCGGAAAAATGCGACGTCTTCAAGCTGCACCTCGGCGGCGGTTTCGGCCGGCGCGGCTTCCAGGACTACGTGACCCAGGCGGTCCTCATCGCCAAGCAGATGCCCGGCACGCCGGTCAAGCTTCTCTGGTCGCGCGAAGAGGACATGCTGCACGGCAAGTTCCACCCGATCACGCAGGCCAAGCTGACGGGCGGCTTGAACGACAAGGGCGAGCTCGTCGGCCTGCATTTCCGCATTTCGGGCCAATCGATCCTCGCCCAAGTCCGCCCGGAAGCCCTGCAGAACGGCTTGGATCCGGTGACCTTCCAAGGCCTGTTCGAAAAGCAGGACGCGCCGTTCGGCCCGATCGGCTATTCGATCCCGAACGTCACCATCGACCACGCCATGCGCAACACGCACGTGCCGGTCGGTTTCTGGCGCGGCGTCAATCACAACCAAAACGCGATCTATCTCGAATGCTTCATGGACGAGCTGGCGCACGCCGCGGGCAAGGATCCGCTCGAGTTCCGGCGCGCCCTGATGACCAAGCATCCGAAGCACCTCGCGGTCCTCAATGCCGTTGCCGACAAGATCGGCTGGGGCAAGACGCCGCCCGCGGCCGGCGTGTTCCGCGGCATTGCGCAACAAGCGGGCTTCGGCAGCTATGTCGCCGGCGCCGCCGAAGTCTCGGTCACCAACGGCAAGGTCAAGGTGCACCGCATCGTCATGGGCACGGATAGCGGCCACGTCGTCAATCCGGATCAAGTCGAGGCGCAGATCGTCGGCTCGGTCGCCTACGGTCTCAGCCATTGCTTGTACGAAGAATGCACCGTCAAGGACGGCCGCATGGTCCAGGAAAACCTCGACGCATACGAGATCCTCCGCATGGCGGAATTCCCGAAGGTCGAGACAGTCCTGGTGCCTTCGGGCGGATTCTGGGGCGGTGTCGGCGAGCCGACCATCATGGTCGTGGCACCCGCCGTCTTGAACGCCATCTTCGCGGCGACGGGCAAGCGTGTCCGCACGACGCCGTTGAAGAACGTCAAGCTGGCCTAGCCGGTCGGGTGATGGCGCGGCCAAGCTGCCTCGCGGTCGTCGCGATGGTTGGCTTGGCCGCGCCGCATTTCGGACTTGGCACGGCGGCGGCGCAGCCGGCGGAGATCGTGGGCGACGAAGTGCCCAAGTCGCTGACCGGCGCGGCGGGGAACGCGGCGCGCGGCCGCGAGATCGTGCTCGGTCAAACCAGGGGCAATTGCGCCATCTGCCATGCCGTGCCGGCGCCGGACGAGAAATACCACGGCGATCTGGCGCCCCGCTTGCACGGCGTCGGGAGCCGGCTCAATCGAGGCCAGATTCGCTTGCGCATGGTGGATAGCCGGCGCATCAATCCGCGTTCGATCATGCCGGCTTATTACCGGATCGAGGGGTTGAAGCGCGTGGCGGCCGCCTTTTCCGGCAAGACGGTGTTTACGGCGGCGGAGATCGAAGACGTCGTCGCCTATTTGGCGACCCTCACCGATTGAGGACGCGAGGCCATGAACGGAAACGATCGAAACCAAAACCCCGGCATCTTGACGCGCCGCATGTTCGTGGCCGGCGGCACCGGCGTGCTGATCGCCGCGCGCATGGCGAGCCCGGCCTCGGCCACGCCCGAAAGCATGGCGGCGGCGATGAAAGAGGTTTTGGGCGGCGCCGCGGTCAAGCCCGGGCGCGTCAAGCTCGAAATCCCGTCGCTCGCCGAAAACGGCAATTCGGTGCCGCTCGCGGTCGCGGTCGAAAGCCCGATGACGGCCGCCGATCACGTGGCGGGCATCTATATTTTCTCCGAGAAGAATCCCTCGGCCAATGTCGTGCATTTCCAGCTCGGGCCGCGCGCCGGCCGCGCCGCGATCAACACCAATATCCGCCTCGCCGATACGCAAACGATCGTGGCCGTGGCGAAGATGAGCGACGGCTCGTGCTGGTCGGGGACGGCGAGCGTCATCGTCACCATCTCCGCCTGCCTCGAAGACAGTTGAGCGCCGCGCCATGCTGACCACGCGCATTCTCGTTCCCGCCAAGGCGAAAAAAGGCCAGGTCGTCGAGATCAAGACCTTGGTCGTCCATCCGATGGAAACCGGCTACCGCCGCGACAATGTCGGCGGCGCCATTCCGCGCAACATCATCGTGCGCCTCGCGTGCACCTATGCCGGCGCGGAAGTGTTCCGCATGGACATGTTTACCGGCGTCGCCGCCAATCCGTTCGTCGCGTTTCACACCGTCGCGACCGAGAGCGGCGAGATGGTATTCACCTGGACCGACGAGCACGGCGTCGCGCATAGCGAGCGCAAGCGGATCGAGGTGACGTGAGCGGCGGAGCGTTTCGCGCGCTTGTCCTTGCGCTGGCGCTGTCCGCTGCCGGCGCCGGCGCGCAGACCGGCCCGGGCAGCGAGCCGAAGCGCGGCATTCCGCTGGACGAGCTGCGTTCGGGCAGCGCGTTCCTGGCGCCCGAAACCAAGGCGCAGCAAGACGATCTCACGGTCAATCCCGGCATGCTCTGGGTCGAGAAGGGCTTGGCCTTGTGGCGCCGCGCCGAGGGGACGGCGGCGCGATCCTGCGCCTCGTGCCATGGCGAGCCGCAAAGCCTCGCCGGCGTTGCCACGCGCTATCCCGCTTACGATGCGCGGCTCGGCCGCTTGCTCAATCTCGAAACCCGCATCCAGGACTGCCGCGCCGAACGCCAGCAGGCCGCGCCGCTGCGCTACGAATCCGACGATCTTCTCGCGCTGACCGCGCTGGTCGCGCATCAATCGCGCGGCCAGCCCATGGCGGCGCGCATCGACGGGCCGGCGCGGCCGTTCTTCGATGCCGGCCGCGCGTTCTACTACGAGCGCCAGGGCCAGCTCGATCTGTCCTGCGCGCAATGCCACGAAGACAATTGGGGCAAGCGCCTGCGCAACGAGCCGATCAGCCAGGGCCATGCCAACGGATACCCGATCTACCGGCTGGAATGGCAAGGCGCCGGCTCGCTGCATCGCCGCTTTCGCAGCTGCTTTCTCGGCGTGCGCGCCGAGCCCTTCGCGCCGGGCAGCGCCGAGTATATCAATCTCGAACTGTTTCTCGCCTGGCGCGCCCAAAGCCTCGCCATCGAGACACCCGCCGTAAGGCGTTAGCGGCGCCGGCGCCGCAGGAGGTTCCCGTGCCAGGCCGAACGACCGCGCGCATTTTCCTGCTTTTGTCGGCCCTGTTCGCGGCGCCCGCGACAGCGGACACGCCCGAGCAGATCAAGGCCAATGGCGTGTTGATCTGGGGCGCGGACCAGGAGGGCGGCGGTCCCTACGTCTATCCGCGCGACGACGACAAGAGCCAGGTCACGGGCTTCGAAGTCGATCTCGCGGCGGCGCTGGCGCAGGCGCTCGGCGTGCGCGCGCAATTCATGCAGGGCGCCTGGGATCAGATGCCGTCGCTGCTCGAAGCGCGCAAGGTCGATATCGTGCTCAACGGTTACGAATGGACGCCGGCGCGCGTCAAATCGATGGCGGCCACGATTCCCTATTACGTTTATGCGCTGCAATTTTTGGCGCGCACCGACGACGCCTCGATCGCCAACCTCGACGATCTGGCGAAACCCGGTCCCAATGGCAAGCGCAAGATCGGCATCCTGGGCGGCTCGGCGGCCGAGGACTATGTGCGCCAGCGCTTCGGCGACGCGGTGCAGATCGTTTCCTACGACGGCAATACGGACGCGATGCGCGACGTGGAATTCGGCCGGCTCGACGCGACGTTGCAGGATACGCCGATTGCGTCTTTCTACGGCCCCAAATTTCCCAAGCTGCGCAAGATCGGCGCTCCGGTGGGGCGCGGCTATTACGTCATCTTCGCCCGCAAGAGCGCGGCGCCGCTGGTCGCGGCGCTCAACGGCGCGCTCATTCAATTGCAGCGCGACGGCACGCTCGAACGCATCTATCGCCGCTACAACATTTGGGACGAAGCGCAGGCCGAGCTCGCCGCGCTGGTCGAGGCCGGGAAATTCTACGGCTACGACAAGGAGGTCCTGGCCGAAGTCACGAAGCCGGCGCCCGGTGCCAACGCCGCCGAGCCGGTTCGCCCCGACACGCCCGGCATCCGCGACTCGATCCTGATCCTGATCGAGGCGGCCGGCATGACGGTTGTCCTCGCGGTCCTGGCCTTTCCGCTGGCGATGGCATTGGGATTGCTGGTCGCCGTCGGACGCCTATACGGTCCTTCGTGGCTCAAGCCGGCGCTCGTCTTCTACGTCGAATTCCTACGCGGCACGCCGGTGATGCTGCAGCTTTTTTTCATTTTCTTTTTCCTGCCCATCGTCGGCGTCAACGTGCCGGCGTTCTGGACCGCCATTCTCGGCCTCGCCGTCAACTACTCGGCCTACGAAGCGGAAATCTTTCGGGCCGGATTACAGGCCGTGCCCGCGGGGCAGATGGAGGCGTCGCTGGCGATCGGCTTGTCGCGGCGCCACGCGCTGCAAAAAGTCGTCGTGCCCCAGGCCATGCGCATCGTCATTCCGCCGGTGATCAACGATTTCATCGCGCTGTTCAAGGATACGAGCGTGTGCTCGGTCATCACCCTGGTCGAGCTGACCAAGCAGTTCTCCATCCTGTCGCGCAGCGATCCGCAGGCGATCGCCTGGCTGATGGGCGTCACCGCCGTGCTCTACATCCTGATGAGCTACCCCACCTCGCTCGCGGCGCGCGCCTTCGAAAAGCGCGCGGCGGCGCGCCAGCTCGGCGGGCCGCAGGTCCGCTTCGCCGCCGGCAGAAAGATCGGCGGCGCCTAAACCAATTTCACGTTTTTCAGCGGCAGGCTGCGCACCGGCTTGCCGGTGGCGGCAAAGATCGCGTTCATGACCGCCGGGGCCACGACGCAGATCGTCGGTTCGCCGACGCCGCCCCAGAAGTCGTAAGTCGGCACGATCACCGTCTCGACCTTGGGCATCTCGGCGATGCGCATGATCTCGTAAGTGTCGAAATTCAGCGACGTCATGCGCCCGTCCTTGACCGGGCATTCGCCGTAAAGCGTCGCGGTCAGGCCGTAGGCGACCGAGCCTTCGACCTGGGCCGCGATCTGGTCGGGATTGACCGCGTGGCCGCAATCGAGCGCCAGCACCATGCGATGCACCTTGAGCTTGCCCTTGTCGCTCACCGAGACCTCGGCAACCGCGGCCGAATAACTGCCATAGCCCATGAATTGCGCGATGCCGCGATGCACGCCGGCGGGCAACGGCTTGCCCCAGCCGGCCTTTTCGGCCGCCGCGTTCAACACGGCGAGATGCTTCGGATGCTGCTTCATCAGGGCGCGGCGGAATTCGAGCGAATCCTTGCCCGCCGCCCGCGCCGCTTCTTCGATGAAGCACTCCATGTAAACGCCGTTCTGGTTGGTGTTGACGCCGCGCCACGGCCCCACCGGCACATGCGTGTTGCGCATGGCGTATTCGATCAGCAGGTTCGGCACGGTGTAGCCGAGCTGCGCGTCGCCCGGCTGCTCGGCATAGCCTTGCAGCTGGCGCGGATCCTTGCCGCTGCGGATCGCCGCCGGATTGAGATGGGCATTGATCGATTGGCCCGACACGCGCAGATGCAGGCCGACGAGATTGCCCTCGGCGTCGAGGCCGGCGCTCATCCGGGCCTGCGAGATCGGCCGGAAGAAATCATGCGTCATGTCCTCCTCGCGGCTCCAGACCAGCTTGACCGGGACGCCGGGGAATTCCTTGGCGATCGCGGCCGCCTGGCGCACATAGTCCTGCGTGCCGCCGCGCCGGCCGAAGCCGCCGCCGAGATCGTGCTTGTAGACTTCGCATTTGGCGAGCGGCAGGCCGGAGGCTTCGGACAACGCCGCCTGCGAGGCCTCGGCGTTTTGAGTCGGTACCCACACTTCGGCCTTGTCCGCCGAAATCTTTACCGTGCAATTCATCGTTTCCATGCAGGCATGGGCGAGGAACGGCGTGCTGTAGACCGCCTCGATTTTTTTCGCGGCGCCGTCGATCGCCTTCAGCGCGTCGCCGTGCTTGCGCTCGCCGTTCGTGGCCGCCGCCGTCAAGCCTTCCTTGAGGTGCTCGTCGATCGTGGCGCTCGAGCGCGACTTGTTCTGCGCGTCGTTCCACACGATCGGCAGGGCATCGAGCATCGACTTGGCGCGCCACCACGTATCGGCGACCACGGCGACGGCGTTGTTGCCGACCTTGACGATCTTGCGGAAGCCCGGTAGGCGCGAAATATTCGCCTCATCATAGCTCGTCAGCGTGCCGCCATAGACCGGGCAGGCCTTGATCGCCGCGCACAGCATGCCGGGCAATTTCAGATCGATGGCGTAAACCTTGCTGCCATTGAGCTTGTCGGCCGTGTCGAGCCGCTTCATCGGCTTGCCGGCGATCTTCCAGTCCTTCGGCTCCTTGAGCTTGATGGTTTTCGGATCGGGCGGCGCGATTTTGGCCGCCGCCGCCGCGACCTTGCCGTAGGTCGTCGTGCGCTTCGAGGCCGCGTGGGCGATGACGCCGTCGGACACGGTCAGCTCGCCGGCCGGCACTTTCCATTGATCGGCCGCCGCCTGCAGCAGCATGATGCGTGCCGCAGCACCGCCGCGCCGCACATAGTCCTGCGAGATGCGGATGCCGCGGCTGCCGCCGGTCGACATTTCGCCCCACACGCGGGCGCGCGCCAGGTTTTGACCGGCGGTGACCTGCTCGGTCGTCACCTTCTTCCAATCGCATTCCAGCTCTTCGGTCACGAGCTGGGCGAGGCCCGTGATCGTGCCTTGGCCCATCTCCGAACGCGCGATGCGGATCACGCAGGTGCTGTCCGGCTTGATCGCTACCCAGGCGTTGACTTCCTGGCCGTTGGCGATGGCGGCCTGCGCCGCGCCGTCGCCGAACGGCACGTGAAAGCCGAGCGCGAGCCCGCCGCCCGCCGCCACCGAGCCGACGATGAAACCGCGCCGTGAAACTTCGCTGGATTTGCCGCTGGAGGTCCGCGTCATGGCCGCACTCCTGACTGGATGATGTCCGCGAACATAGCGCAATGCGCCACGCCCTGCCTATGTCGATTTCAGGTTGAACTCACCGGCGCGCGCCCTTGATCTTCGCCTTGCGGGCATGTTAGGGCACGTCATGTTCACAGCGCGAACGCCACGCGATATGCGGCCTGCCGGACGCCGGGAGATAAGCAAGCAATGAAAATATTCATTACCGGCGGCTCGGGCCTGGTCGGCTCGACGATCACCGACTATCTCCTGGCGCGCGGCGACGAGGTGCTGGCGATCGACAATTTCGCCACCGGCCGGCGTGACAATCTCAAGCCGCATCCGCGCCATCGGCTGGTCGAAGACACGATCGCCAACGGCAAGCTGGTGACCGGCCTGGTCGGCGATTTCAAGCCCGACGTCGTCATCCACACCGCCGCGTCCTACAAGAATCCCGACGATTGGGAGAGCGATACGCTGACCAATTGCGTCGGCAGCGCCAATGTCGCCAAGGCGTGCAAGGAGCACAAGGTCAAGCGCCTGATCTATTTCCAAACCGCGCTGTGCTACGGCACCAAGCCGCGCCAGCAGCCGATCCCGCTCGATCACCCGATCGATCCGGTCAACAGCAGCTACGCGATTTCGAAAACCGCCGGCGAGCACTACGTTCAATACAGCGGCGTCGATTGGATCACGTTCCGGCTCGCCAACGTGGTGGGGCCGCGCAATGTCAGCGGCCCGCTGCCGATTTTTTTCCAGCGCCTGTCCGAAGGCAAGCGCTGCTTCGTCACCGAGGCGCGGCGCGATTTCGTCTTCGTCCACGATCTGGCGAAAAACGTCGTCAAGGCCGCCGACGGCGCCGGCCATGGCACCTATCATTTCTCCTCGGGCAAGGACGTGGCGATCAAGGCGCTCTACGACGCCATCGTGCGCGCGATGAAGCTCAATCACTATCCCGAACCTGAAATCCGCCCGCTCGGGCCCGACGACGCGCCGACGATCCTGCTCGACCCCTCGCGCACCTTCAAGGATTTCGGCGCCGTCGAATTCACGCCGCTCGATGCCATCGTGAGCCAGACGGTCGAATACTACAAAGCCTTCGGCGTGCAGGGCGGCTACACGCATCTGCGCGTCGACAAGGCCTAAGCGCGGCGATGCGAATTCTCATCACCGGCGGCGCCGGCTGCCTCGGCTCGAACCTCATCGAGCGCTATTTGCCGGACGGTCACGAGATTCTCGCGATCGACAATTTCGCCACCGGCAAGCGCGAAGTCGTTCCGGCGCTGCCGCGCCTGGCGGTCGTCGAAGGCTCGATCGCGGACAAGGCGCTGGTCGATCGCGCCTTCGCCGAATTCCAGCCGAGCCACGTCATCCACAGCGCCGCGGCCTACAAGGACCCGAACGATTGGCGCGAAGACGCGGCAACCAACGTGCTCGGCTCGATCAACGTCGTCGAAGCGGCCAAGCGCGCGGGCGTCGCGCGCTTCGTCAATTTCCAAACCGCGCTGTGCTACGGCCGGCCGGATCGCGTGCCGATTCCGGCGGATCATCCGGCGCGGCCCTTCACCAGCTACGGCATTTCGAAAACTGCCGGCGAACACTATGTCTTGCTCGGCGGCTTGCCGGCGATCTCGCTGCGCCTGGCGAATGTGACCGGCCCGCGCCTCGCCATCGGCCCGATCCCGACCTTCTATAAGCGCCTCAAGGCGGGGCAGAAGTGCTTCTGCACCGACGCGGTGCGCGATTTTCTCGATATATCGGATTTCCTCGCCGTGGTCGATGCCGCGCTGCGCCCCGATGCGCCGTCGGGCGTGTTCAATGTCTCGACCGGCGTCGGCGTCAGCATCAAGCAGGTGTTCGATGCCGTCGCCGCCTATCTCGGCATCGTGCCGAAGGAGGCGGTGCCGATCGTGCCTGTCGGCGCCGACGACGTGGCCGCCGTCGTCCTCGATCCCGCGGAAACCGCGCGGCGCCTGGGCTGGACGGCGCGCGTCGATTTCGCCGAAACCATCCGCCGCATGCTGCAATGGTACGACCGGCACGGCGTGAGCGACGTTTACAGCCACCTCGCTGCGCCCGCCCAGACGCGCGGCTGACCCACAAGGATCGCCGTATGACGTTCTTTTTCGGATTTGACTCTCGTCGTCGTCGGCGGCGCCGGCTTTGTCGGCGGCAATCTGTGCCGCGCCTTGCTGGCTCAAGGCGCCGGCCGCCTCGTCATCGTCGACAATTTGCTGTCCGCCGATATCGCCAACGTGCCGCGCGATCCGCGGATCGAACTCATCCGAGGCTCGATCGCCGACGACGCGATCCTCGATCGCCTTCCGAAAGACGCGGCCTATATCTGGCACCTGGCCTGCTATCACGGCAATCAATCCTCGATCCACGATCCGATCGCCGATCACGACAACAACACGCTGACCAGCTTGAAGCTGTTCGACCGCATCAAGGATTGGAAACCGCTGCGCAAGGTCGTCTATTCCGCCGCCGGCTGCGCGGTGGCGGAGAAAACCTTCGGCGCCGCCGCGGCCACGGCGGAGGACGCGCCGGTCTCGCTCCATCACGACAGCCCTTACTCGATCTCGAAGCTGATCGGCGAGATGTACGGCAATTTCTTCCACGCGCGCTACGGCATGCCCTTCGTCAAGGCGCGCTTTCAGAACATCTACGGCCCGGGCGAAATTCTCGGCGCCGGCCGGTGGCGCGGAACGCCGGCCACCGTGTGGCGCAACGTGACGCCGACCTTCATCTGGAAGGCGCTCAACCGCGAGGCCCTGCCGGTCGAAAACGGCGGCATCCAGACGCGCGACTTCATCTATGTCGGCGACATCGTCGACGGCCTGATCGCCTGCGCGCTCAAGGGCGCTTCGGGCGAGGTCTACAATCTTGCCTCGGGCGTGGAAACCTCGATCCTCGAACTCGCCACCGCGATCAACGAGCTCGCCGGCAATCCGACCGCGATCGCGCTCAAGCCGGCGCGCGATTGGGACAATTCCGGCAAGCGCTTCGGCGATCCCGCCAAGGCCAAGGCCAAGCTCGGCTTCGCCGCGACGACGCCGCTCAAGGACGGCCTCGCCCGGACCGTTGCCTGGATGCGCGAAAACCGCGCCTTGATCGAGCGCTGCATCCAGCAGCACGCGCGGCACTTATCCGGCGACCGGCAGGGTTAGCGGCGCGATCTGGTCGGCGGTGCGTTTCTTGTAGTCGCGGCTCGGCGTGTGCTTGAGCATGCGCGCCTGGCCGTCCTTGACCTTTTCCAGCGCGGCGGCGCGGTCGATCGTCAGAACCTTGCGGTTCTTCACGACTTGCCGGCCGTCGATATAGACATCGCGCACGGCGCGGTCGGCGGCGTGGAACACCAGGCTGCGCAGCGGATCGCGCGCCGGGATCATCATCGGGTCCTCGAGATCGACCAGCACCAGATCGGCCTTGGCGCCCGGCGCCAGGCGCCCGATATCGTCGCGCAACAGCGAATCGGCGCCGCCGATCGTGGCGGCGTGGAAGATCTCGGCCAGCGAGGTGCTGAAAGCGTCGCCCGACGCGATCTTGCACAGGATCAGCGCCCAGCGCATTTCCTCGATGAGATTGTGCGGCGTCGTATCCGTGCCCATGCCGAGCTTGACGCCGGCGCGCTTGTAGCGGCCGAAATCCTGCAGCGCCGCGCCGTAGCGGGCGAAGGGCGTCGGGCAATGGGCGACCGTCGTCCCGGTCTCGGCGAGAACGGCGACGTCCTTGCGCGTCCGCCAGTGATTCCAATTGTGGTCGTCGATGAAGATGCAATGCGCCAGCGTCATGTTGGGGCCGAGAATGCCGATCTCGTGCGCCCATTGCATCGGCGTCTTGCCGTGCCGGCGGATGATCTCTTGGAACTCGCTGACCGCTTGCGACACGTGGGTCGTGACCATGAGCTTGCGCTCCTTGGCCGCCGCCGCGCTGTCGCGCAGCAGCTCGGGCGTGCAGGTGTCGATCTGGCCGGGGAAAATCGCGCCCGAAACCCGGCCGCTGGGATGCCGCCGCGCCTCGTCGACGAGCGCCAACGCGGCCTGGAAGCCTTTCTTGCCGTTGGCCTCGTCCCATTCGTATTGGAGCTCCCAATCGTTTTCGAGCTTCCAGCGCGCCGACGCGTACCACGGCCCGACATAGGAGCGCAGGCCCGAGCGCGCCATGAGTTCGATCCAGCCGTCGAAGGCGAAGGACAGATCGCACAGCGTCGTGACACCCGAGAGCAGCATTTCGCAATAGGCGACTTCCGCCGCCGCGTACTGGTCTTCCGTATCCGGCCAAAACGCCATCGAGCGCTCGAACAGGCCGGTCATGTACATGTTCCGCACGCCATGCTCCTCGCGCACGCCGCGATAGAACGGTTCGAGCGAGGGATGGGAATGGATGTTGACCAGCCCCGGCATGGCCATCGTGCCCTTGCCGGAGATCGTTTCGTCGGCCTTGCCGGCAAAGCCGGCGCCGACATGGACGACCTTGTTGTCGCTGAACGCGACATCGGCGTTGCGCAGATAGTGATGCCGCGCCGCCTTGCCGTCCCAGCCGACGACCCAGTCGCATTTCTCGATAAGCGTGGTCTTTGCCATGGTCCTTCCTCCCGGAGAGTGAAATCCTTTGTCTATCTGGCGATCATGCGGCGTCCGCCGCAACCTTGTGGCAGGCGACCAGGCGCCCGCTGCCGCTGACCGGCCGGAGCGCGGGCGTCGATCGCCGGCATTCCTCGCCCGCGATCGGGCAGCGCGTGTGAAACGTGCAGCCGTGCGGCGGATCGAGTGGGCTGGGCAGGTCGCCTTCGAGAATGATGCGCTCGCGCCCGACGATATCCGGATCCGGGCTGGGCACGGCGCTGACCAGCGCCTTGGTGTAGGGATGCAGCGGCGCGCGCCAGATTTCCTCGCGCCGCGCGATCTCGACGATGTGGCCGAGATACATGACCGCGACCCGCGCCGCGACGTGGGCGACGACCGAAAGATCGTGCGAGATGAAGACCAGCGTCAGGCGAAACTCGCTCTGCAGCTCCATCAGCAGATTGATGACCTGGGCCTGGACCGAAACGTCGAGCGCGCTGACCGGCTCGTCGCAGATGATGAGCTTGGGTTCGAGTGCCAGGGCGCGGGCGATGCCGATGCGCTGGCGCTGGCCGCCCGAAAATTCATGCGGATAACGCCCGGCGCTTTCGGGCCGCAGCCCGACCTTGGCCATCAATTCCATGACGCGCTGCCGGCGATGCATCTTATTGCCGATGCCGTGGACATCCATGGGTTCGGCGATGATCTGGCCCGCCGTCTTGCGCGGATTGAGCGACGCATAGGGGTCCTGGAAGATCATCTGCACGACACGGCGATAGGGCCGCATCGCGGCGCGGCCGAGCCCGGTCACGTCGGCGCCCTCGATCAGGATCGAGCCCGCGGTCGGCTCGATCAGCCGCATGATCGTTTTGCCGAGGGTGGATTTGCCGCAGCCGGATTCGCCGACCAGGCCCAGGGTTTCGCCCGGCGCGACCTCCAAATCGACGCCCGTCACCGCTTTGACGACGCCGCCCGAAACCGGGAAGTGCTTGGTCAAGCCGCGCACCACGAGGAGCGCCGCGCTCATGCCGCCAGCTCCGGATCGCGCGCGCGAAAACACGCGGCAAGGTGCGAAGGCGCCACTTTGTCGAGCGGCGGAACGTCGGTGTAACAGCCCGCGATCGCGTGCGCGCAGCGCGGCGCGAAGGCGCAGCCCTCGGGCATCGCGAACAGCGACGGCACGAGGCCGGGAATTTCGGCCAAGCGCCCGCCCAGGTCGCGGGCATCGATCGGGGCGCGCGGAATGGCGCCCAACAGGCCCTTTGTGTAGGGGTGGCGCGGCGATTTCAGGATTTGCCGCATCGGCCCCTGCTCGACGATGCGGCCGGCATACATGACGATGACGCGGACCGCGGTTTCGGCGACGACGCCGAGATTGTGCGTGATGATCAGCAGCGCCATGCCGAGATCGCGCTGCAAGCCGCGCAGCAAGTCGAGAATTTGCGCCTGGATGGTCACGTCGAGCGCCGTGGTCGGCTCGTCGGCGATCAACAGCCGCGGCTTGCAAGCGAGCGCCATGGCGATCATGGCGCGCTGGCGCATGCCGCCCGAAAGGCGGTGCGGATATTCGTCGATGCGGCGCCGCGGATCCGGAATGCGGACGAGATCGAGCAATTCGATCGCCCGCAGCCGCGCCTTGGCGCGCGACACCGGCTCGTGCGCGCGGATCGCCTCGGCGATCTGGCTGCCCACGGTGAAGACCGGGTTGAGCGACGTCATCGGCTCCTGGAAGATCATGGCGATGTCGCGCCCGCGGATGCCGCGCATCTCGTCGAGCGGCAGCGCCAGCAGGTCGGTGCCCTCGAAGACGATCTGGCCGGCGACGATGCGCGCCGGCGGGCTCGGCAGCAGGCGCAGGATCGAGAGGCCCGTCACCGACTTGCCGCAACCCGACTCGCCGACGAGCGCGACGGTTTCGCCGCGCCCGATCGAGAAGCTCACATCGTTCACCGCCAGGCCGGTGCCGTCGATCGTGTCGAAGGCGGTGGTGAGGCCGCTGACCAGGAGCGCGTTTTCCATCAGCGATTCCTCAGGCGCGGATTGAGCGCGTCGTTGAGGCCCTCGCCGATCAGGTTGAGCGCCAGCACCGTGAGCAGGATGGCGACGCCGGGAATCGCGGTCAGGTACCACGCCGTGCGCAGCATTTCGCGTCCCGGCGCCGATCATGGTTCCCCAAGTCATGACATTGGGATCGCCCAGGCCGAGAAACGACAGGGCCGACTCGGTCAGGATCGCGGTCGCGACCATGATCGAGGCGGTGACGATGATCGGCGCCAGCGTGTTCGGCAGAATCTGGCCGAAAATGATGCGGATGTCGCTCATGCCGATGGCGTGGCAGGCCTGGACGAATTCGCGGTCGCGCAGCGCGATGAACTCGCCGCGCACCAGGCGCGCGACCGAGGGCCACGAGACCAGCGCGATCGCGGCCACCACCGTCGCGATGCGCGGCTTCAGGATCGTCACGATGACGATGGTGAAAATGAACGGCGGCACGGTCTGGAAAACTTCGGTGAGCCGCATCAGCGCGTCGTCGACATAGCGCCCGTAATAGCCGGCGACGGCGCCGATCAGCGTGCCCAGGCCGACCGCGGCGGCGGTGGCGGCGAAGCCGATCGCCAGCGAAACCCGCGCGCCGTGGAAAATGCCGGCGGCGATGTCGCGGCCGAGCGCGTCCGAGCCGAGCGGCAGGCCGGGGGCCTCGCCGGGCCATTGCAGCGGCCGCCCGACCATCGACCACGGGTCTTCGCCGAACACGAACGGCGCCGAGAGCGCCATGGCGAGCACGATGGCGAGCAGGAGAAGGCCGGCCGGCGCCGTCCAGCGCCGCATGAAGGCCCGCCGGAACCGCGCGAAGCGCCCCATCAGCGCACCTCGATCCGCGGATCGAGCACGGCATAGAGCACGTCGACCAGGATGTTGACGGCGATGACGAGCAGCGAACACATCAGCAGAATGCCGAGCAGCAAATTGAAATCGCGCTGGAAGATCGCCTCGTAGGCGAGGCGGCCGAGGCCGGGCCAGGAAAACACGCTCTCCACCAGCACCGAGCCGCCGAGGATCGAGCCGATCTGCACGCCGGCGATGGTGACGAGCGGCAGCAGCGCGTTGCGCAGCACGTGGCGATAGGCGACGCGCCGCTCGGTCAGGCCCTTGGCATAGGCCGTGCGCACATAGTCGAGGCCGTAGATTTCCAGCATCGAGGCGCGCATCAGGCGGGTGTAGATCGCGACGTAAAACAGCGACAGCGCGGTCGCCGGCAGAACCATGTGGCGCGCGACGTCCCAAACGAGATCGAGCCCGCCGAGGCCGGCGCCGATCTTCATCATGCCGCCCGTCGGCAGCCACTCAAGCTTGACCGCGAACAGGACGATCATCATCAGCGCGATCCAGAATGTCGGCATCGCGTAGCAGAGCAAGGCGAAGACCGAGATCGCGCCGTCGGCGGGACGGTTGACGAAGCGCGCCGCCGTGACGCCGAGCACGACGCCGGCGAGCAGCGCCAGCACGATGCTCACGGACATCAGCAGCAACGTCGCCGGCAGGCGCCCGAGGATGAGATCGAGGACCGGCATGTTGTGCCGGAAGGAATAGCCGAGATCGAGCGTCAGCGCGTTGGCGAGGTAGCGGACGAGTTGCTCGTACACCGGCCGGTCGAGGCCGAAGCGCTCGCGCAATTGCTTGACGTATTCGGGATTGGAGGCACCGGCTTCGCCGGCCAACACATCGACAACGTCGCCCGGCGCCAGGTTGAGGATGAAAAAATTCAGCACGACGATGAGCAGGACCGTTGGCACGACCTGGATAACGCGGCGCAGAACGAAGCGGCTCAGCCGGCGCATGTTCGTCCGCTTCCGCGAAAGGCAAGAGCCCTCTCCCCCGCGCGCCGCGCGGGCGGGGGAGAGGAAGCCTCAAGGCGGATCATACGGAATTCGGTTGATTGCTTCGCCACCGAGTGCGCCAAATGCGATTCCCCCTGCACCTGGTCCCCGGCCTTCGCCGGGGTGACAGTGTAATTTTTGATCGATTACCTGGAAAAAATACTGTCACCCCGGCCACCGAGCCGGGGTCCAGAATTCATGCGCCGACGTTGCACAATAGGACGCGCTGAAGCAATCAGCCGAATTCGGTAACACACCGCGTCCTCCGATGCCGCGGTTCGCGCGGCACACGGCTCGATCTTAGGGCACAAGATAGGCGTCGCGCAGCGGCGAATAGGCGCCGTCGGCGCCGGTCGTGTGGTTGCGCAACTTTTTGTTGAACACGGTCAGGAACTGCATCTCGGCGATCGTCAGATTGGGCAGCTCCTCCTGCACGATGCGCTGCGCCCGATGCAGCAGCGCCTTGCGCTTGGCCGTGTCGGTCTCGACCAGCGCTTCATCCCACAGCTTGTCGAACGACGGCGTCGAATAGCCCGAGGCGTTGGCGAAGGCGACGCCCTTGCGGATATTGGGCCCGTAATAGAGCCGCTGCACGCCGGCGCTGGGATCGGGCAGCGAATAGAGCCAGTTCTGCGTGATGTTGAAATCGTAGTCGGTGTACCAGCGCCGGATCGCCGTCGCCAGATCCGACGCGCGGAGCTCCAAGTCGATGCCGATCCGGCTGAGCGCCTGCTTCATGTACTCGGCGGTCCGCGCGATCTCGGCCTGGATCGTCGGGAACTCGGAGGTCAACTTGAATCGCATGTTGTTGGCGCCGCGCTTGTAGCCGGCGTCATCGAGCAGCTTGTTCGCCTTGGCCACGTCGTAGGCGTATTGTGGCACGCCTTCGGTCGTATAGAAGGGCGAGGCCGAGGTCACCGGCCCGGTCGCGACCTTGCCGTAGCCGAACCAGATATTGTCGATGATGAACTTGCGGTCGAGCGCGTGCATGATCGCCTGGCGAACGGCCTTGTCCTTGAGCTGCTCCTGGCGGTGGTTGATCTCCATGATATAGACCGCGCCGAACATTTCGTAGCCGCGGGTCTCGACGCCGACATGCGGCAACGCCGCGAGCCGTTTCATGTCGGACAGCGACACCGGCGTAAAGCAGCCGAGATGCACTTCCTGGGTTTCGAACGCGGCGGCGCGGGCGCCGGCGTCGCCCATGAAGCGGAAGATGATCTGATCGAGATAGGGCTTGCCCGCCTGCCAATAGGTCGGGTTGCGCTCGACGCGGACGAAATCGCCCTTCTTCCATTCCTTGAACACGAAAGGCCCGGTGCCGACCGGCGCGTTGTTGGCGGGGTTGGTGAGGATGTCCTTGCCGGCATAGAGGTGTTTCGGAACGACCTGCGATTCCCAGCCGCCCAGGAAGGCAAGCAGGAACGGCACCGGCTTGGCGAAATTGAAAACCGCGGTCTGCGCGTCGGGCGTGTCCACGCTCTGCAGATTGGCCCAGGTCACGAGGCTGCGCGGATGGCGCTGTTTCCAAACTTCCATCGCCGAATATTGCACGTCGGCCGAGCTGAAAGCCTGGCCGTCATGCCACTTGACGCCGGCGCGCAGCTTGAAGGTTACGGTCTTGCCGTCCGGGCTCGCCGTCCAGCTTTCGGCCAGATGCGGCTTGGGGTTCATCTGGAAATCGTATTCGACCAGGCCCTCGAATATCTTCGACGAGATCAGGCCGATGAAGGTCGAGGTGTTGAAGGCCGAAACCAGCATCGGCGGCTCGGCGGCTTGCGCCACGCGCAACGTGCCGCCGCGCACCGGCTGTTCCTGGGCGAAGGCGAGCGTCGGCAGTCCGACGGCCGCGAGACCCGCGCCGGCGCCGGCGATAAAGTCGCGCCGCGATGCGTTCAACAACTCCAAGCTAAGCTTCTTCATGGTGTCCTCCCTCTGGGTTTTGATCGGTTAACGATGCATTGGGATCGCGCTCAATTCAGCCGTTCGCGCGTCTCGAACGAACGCGGCGCAAGCTGATCGGCGTTGCGCTTGGCCCAATCGTTTTTCGGAATGTCCTTGATCGCGCGCTTCTGCGCTTCGTCGAGCGCCGCGGCGGCGGCGGCATAGTCGATCGTCAGGCATTTGCCGTTGGCGACGACGCGCCTTCCGTCGATATAAACGTCGCGCACGGCGCGTTCCGAGGCGGAATAGACCAGCGAGCGCAGCGGATCGCGCGTCGGGCGCATCGCCGGATGGGTGAGATCGACGAGCAGCAAATCCGCCTTGGCGCCGACTGCGACCCGGCCGATATCGTCGCGCCCCAGCGCCTTGGCGCCGCCGACCGTCGCCGCGGTGAAAATATCCGAGGCATAGGCCGTCCACGGGTTCTCGGCCTTCAAGCGCTGCACATAGGCGGCGAGGCGCAGTTCGTCGAGCATGTTGTGCGGATAAACGTCGGTGCCGATGCCCATGTTGACACCCTTCTTGAGATAGGCGCCGAAATCGGTGAGGGCGATGCCGCGCCGGGCGAACACGGTGGGACAATGGGCGACCGTGCTGCCGGTTTCCGCCAGGCGCTCGAGATCGCCGGTTTTCGGCCAATGCACCCAGGGATGATGATCGAGGAAGATGCCGTGGCCGACGATGCAGCCCGGCCCGAGCATGCCGAGCTTGTCCATCCACTGGATCGGCGTGAGGCCGTGGCGGCGCGCGATCTCGTGAAACTCGGCGAGGCTTTGGCCGGCATGGATTTGCAGCGGCAGGCGGCGTTCCTTGGCCGCCGCCGTGCTGTCGCGCAGCAGTTCCTCGGTGCAGGTATCGATCTGCGCCGGGCACATCATGCCGGACAGGCGCCCTGAGGGATGCTGCTGCGCGAGCTGGATCTGCCGCAGCGCGTTGTCGAGCCCCTTGCGGCCGGCGGCCTCGTTCCATTCGTATTCGACCGCGTGGCCGTTCTTGGTCAGCCAGCGGCCCGAACGGTAGATCGGCGCCACGCAGGCGCGCAGACCGCTATCGCCGAGAATATCGAGCCAGCCCTCGCTCGCCACGGATATGTCGCACAGCGTCGTGACGCCGCTCATCAGCAGCTCGGCCAGCGCCACGCCGTAGCAGGCCCTGACGGCGTCGGCGTCGGGGTCGAGCACGGTGAGATATTCGTAAAGCGACGTGTTGTAGAGCCGCTGGCTGCCGACCTCGTCCCACAGGCCCTTGTTGAGCGGCTCGGAGAAGGGATGGCAATGGATATTGACCAGGCCGGGCGCCACCATCAGGCCCTTGCCGTCGATCTCCGCCGTCTTGGTACCGGCATAGCCGCGCCCGATATGGACGATGGCGCCGCCGGCAAAGGCGACATCGACATCCCAAAGATAGACATGCGTCGCGGCCGATTTGTCCCAGCCGATGACGCAGGAGGCATTGCGGATCACGGTCGTGTCGGTCATGTCGCCCGCCCAGGCTCTGCGCACAGGGCCGGAATACTTGCACGATCCCGCGGCCGGGTGAAGCCCATGCCGGTCCCGCGCAATCCCCCAGCCGCCCAGGTCGTCCCTGCCGCGGCGGGGCCCGCGTCGCTCGCGAAGCAAAGCGCGGCCCCGGCGCTTGCAGGCTGTACCATTGAGTGGTACAATACCTCCAACGGGGCGGCGCCATGATCGTGAGCTTTCGCGAAAGTTGGTTGCGCGATTTTTTTGTCGCGGATGCCCGGTCGAAAAAATTCCCGGCGAATTTGGAAAGCCGTTTGTTCCGCAAGCTTCAAATGATCGACGACGCGACGTCGGATCGGGATCTTCGGGTTCCGCCCAGCAACCATTTCGAGAAGTTGCGTGGCAATCTGGAGGGCTTCCACTCGGTGCGCGTTAACAAGCAATGGCGGCTCGTCTTTCGATGGGATGGCGGCCGCGGCGAAGCCATAGGCATCTATTTGGACGGCCATACTTATCGATGAGGCAAGCCATGTTGACGACGAAGCGCAAGCCGGCGAGCGTCGGCGAAATCTTGATCGAGGAGTTCATGAAGCCCATGGGCTTGACGCAGGGCGCGTTGGCCCGGGCGATGGGCGTGCCGCGCAAGCACGTCAACGAGCTCTGCAACGAGCGTCGCAACGTGACCGCCGCGACCGCGCTCATCCTCGCTCGCGTGTTCGGCAATAGCCCTGATTTCTGGCTGAACGTGCAGCGGCGCGCCGATCTCTGGCACGCGATGCGGTCGCCCCGCGAAAGGGAGCGGATCAGGCGCGCGCGGCCTCTGAAAGTCGCCGCTTGAAAGTGGCTGCGCGACCGCCACTTTGTCTGGCGATCGGCCGGGCCGGATCGAGTTTTGCGCGGTGTGGCGCGATGCAGTAAGACTCCGGCGCACGGCGCGGGCGGCGCAGAGGCGAACGATGCTGGAAATCAGCCAGCTGGTCCGGGGGTTCGGAAATTTGCGCGCGGTCGATGGCGTGAGCTTCACCGTGGCGCGGAACACCATTACCGGCCTTATCGGCCCCAACGGCGCCGGCAAGACGACGCTGTTCAATCTCGTTGCCGGTTCGCTGGCGCCGAGCGCGGGCGAGATCCGTTTTTTCGATCGGCGCATCGACGGGCTGACGCCGGATCGCATCTTCCACCGCGGTTTGGCGCGCACCTTTCAAGTGCCGCGGCCGTTCCCGCAGATGACGGTGCTGGAAAACCTCATGCTCGTGCCGCTCGGCCAGGCGGGCGAGCGGTTCTGGAACAATTGGTGGCGCGGCGGCGCCGTGGCGCGCCAGGAGCGCGCCGCGCGCGAGCGGGCGATGGAGGTGCTCGCGCTCTGCGCCCTCGCCGACAAGTCGGGCGAACTCGCGGGCCGGCTCTCGGGCGGGCAGCAGAAGCTGCTCGAACTGGCGCGCGTGCTGATGATCGATCCCCAGCTGATCCTGCTCGACGAGCCCGCCGCCGGCGTCAATCCCGCGCTGCTCGAAACCCTGGTCGACCGCATCGTCGAGCTGCACAAGCGCGGCATCACGTTTCTCGTCATCGAGCACAATATGGATCTGGTGATGAGCGTGTGCCAGCCGATCGTCGTCATGGCCCAGGGCAAGGTGATCTATAGCGGCGACGCGGCAGGCGTGCGGCGCGACCGGCGCGTGCTCGACGCCTATCTCGGCGACATGCCGGAATGAGCGAGCCGCCCAACAGCGGTCCGCTGCTCATCGCCGACGATGTGGTGGCGGGCTATGTGCGCGGCCTGCCGATCGTGCACGGTATTTCGCTCGCGGTGGCGCCGCGCGAAATCGTCACCATCATCGGCCCGAATGGCGCCGGCAAGAGCACCTTCCTGAAAGCCGTGGCGGGGCTGATCGCGACCGAGAGCGGCGGCGTCGCGCTCGGCGGGCGCGACGTGACCGCGCTGCCGGCGCATAAGATCGTCGCCGCCGGCATCGGTTTCGTGCCGCAGACCGGGAACGTGTTCACCACGCTCACCATCCATGAAAACCTCAAGGTCGGCGGCCACACGCTGCGCGGCGAGCTCGCGGCGCGCATCGAGCGCGCCTATGGCTTGTTTCCGATCCTGGCGGAAAAGCGCCGGCAGCGCGCGCGTGTGCTCTCGGGCGGCCAGCGCCAGATGCTCGCCATCGCGCGGGCGCTGATGACCGATCCTCGGCTCATCATGCTCGACGAGCCGACGGCGGGTTTGGCGCCCAAGGTGGTCGGCGAGGTGTTTCAGCAGCTCCGCCGCCTCGCCGAAGCGGGCGTCGCCGTGCTCATGGTCGAGCAGAACGCCAAGGCGGCGCTGCGCGTCTCGGACCGCGGCTATGTGCTGGCCGAGGGCCGCAACCGCATCGCCGGCCGCGCCGCCGATCTGCTCGCCGACGCGGCGGTGGCCGAGGCCTTTCTCGGCGGCAAGCGGGGCCGCGCATGATCGGCCAGGCCATCGCCGACGGAATCCTCACCGGCGCCATCATCGCGCTCGGCGCCATCGGCGTTTCGTTTGCGCTGCAGATCATGCGCTTTGCCAATTTCGCGCATTCGGAACTGCTGACCTGGGGCGCCTATATCGCGCTCACCTTCGTCGCCTTCGCCGGACCGGGCACGCCGACCGGGCCGCTGTCCTTCGGCTGGCAGCTCATCGCCGCTTGCCTGTTCGCGGCGATCGTCACCGGCCTCTTGGCGTGGCTGGTCGATGTGCTGATATTCCGCCAGATGCGCCGCCGCGGCGCGCACAATCTCTCGATGGTCTTCGCCGCCTTCGGCGCCGCGCTCATCATGCGCCACGTTGTCGTGCTGATCTGGGGGCACGATTCCTATTATTACACGCGCGAGTTGCAAATCGCGGTCGAGCTGCTGCCCGGCGTGCGCATGCTGCCGGATCAGATTTTCATTCTGCTGCTGGCCGTCGCCGTCGTCGCCGGGCTCCATCTTTTCCTGACCTATAGCCGCATCGGCATGGCGATGCGCGCCATGGCCGAGAGCCCGGCGCTGGCGCGGGTCTGCGGCATCGAGGTCGATGGCGTGATCCGCTGGACGTGGATCTTGTCCGGCGCGCTCGCGGCGCTCGCCGGCGTCTTCGCCGGCTTGACGCCGCAGCTTCATCCCGAGATCGGCTTCAACCTGCTGCTGGCGCTGTTCGCGGCGGCGATCCTGGGCGGCACCGGCAGCCTCGCCGGCGCCGTGGTCGGCGGGCTCCTGGTCGGCCTCGCGGAAAACCTGCCGCTGCTGTTCATCGGTGCCGGCTACAAATCGGCGATGCCGTTCCTGCTCCTGCTCCTCGTCCTGCTGCTGCGGCCGCAGGGCTTGTTCGGCGAAAAGCAGTAGGCGCCATGCTCACCGGGATCGCCGCCTACCTGGTCTTCTTCACCTGCGTCGTGCTCATTCTCGGCATTGTCGCTCTCGGCCTCAATCTGCAATGGGGCTTCACCGGCTTGTTCAACGCCGGCATCGTCGGCTTCTACGCCATCGGCGCCTATACGCACGGCATTTTGACCGCGCCGGCGCAGCCGCTCTTCATCGGCAATTTCGGCCTGCCCTGGATCGCCGGCGTCGGCGGCGCCATGGCGGCCACGGCGCTCGCCGCTTGGCTCGTCGGTTTGCTCACCGTGCGCCTGCGCGGCGACTACCTCGCCATCGCCACGTTCGGCATCGCCGTGTCGATCCAGCTCGTGGCGCTCAATTGGGAATCGCTCACCGGCGGCTCGCAAGGCCTGTCGCGCATTCCCAAGCCGCTCGCCCGCGTGTTCGACACGCCCTTTGCCTTCAACCTGTGGTTTCTCGGCCTGATGATCGCCTTGTCCGGCACGGTCTATTGGGCCCTGGAACGCATCCTGCGCTCGCCCTGGGGCCGCGTGCTCAAGGCGATCCGCGAGGACGAGACCGCGGCCGTGGCGCTGGGCAAGAGCGCCACGCGCTTCCGCCTCGAAGCCTTCGTGCTCGGCTCGACACTGATGGGCCTGGCCGGCGCGCTCTATGTCAGCTTCATCGGCTTCGTCAGCCCCTACGATTTCCTGCCGATCCTCACATTCCAGATCTGGGCTATGGTCATCGTCGGCGGCAGCGGCAACAATCGCGGCGTGCTGATGGGCGCCTTCGTGGTGTGGGGCATCTGGTCGGCCTCGGGCGTCGCAGTGACCAAGATCGTGCCGCCGAGCCATGCGGCGCAGGGCGCCGCGATCCAGGTCATCCTGATCGGCCTGGTGCTGGTCCTGGTGCTGCTGTTCCGCCCGCGCGGGTTGATCGGCGAGGCGGCAGTTGTTTCGCGCCACGCGGACGACTAAGCTTCGCTTCAGCAAAGAAACCAATCAGGGAGGCTCGAATGCGCAAATTCATCGGCATCGCGGCGGCGTTGGCCGCCGGCATGCTGTCGGCCGGCGAGGCGGCGGCACAGGCCAATTGCCCGGTCAAGATCGGCGGCATCCTGCCGCTCACCGGCTCGATGGCGCCGATCACCAAGAAAATCGCCCAGGCCGCCGAGCTCGCGATCGAGCACATCAACGCCGGCGGCGGCGTCAAGGGCTGCCCGGTGCAGTTCATCCTGCGCGACGATCAGGGCCAGCCCACGGTCGGCGTCGACGCGGCGAAATATCTGGTCGAGGTCGAGCGCGTCCAGGCTTTCACCGGCACGATTTCCTCGGGCGTCACCGGGCCGATCATCTCCGCGGTCACGGCGCCATCCAAGGTCGTGCAGATCACCTGCTGCTCCACCGCCACGGCGTTCACCGCCGACGGGCGCAGCAACGGCTATTTCTTCCGCACCCTGCCGACGACCAAGACGCAGGCTTACGCCACGGCCTCGGAAACCGCCAAGCGCGGCTTCAAGAAAACCGCGGTCATTTTCGTCAACACCGATTTCGGCACCGACATGCTGCGGTTCTACCGCAACGCGGTCGTCAAGCTCGGCGGCGAGATCGTGATCGAAGTGCCGTATAACGACAACCAGCCGAGCTACCGCGCCGAGGTCAGCAAGGCGCTGGGCGCCAAGCCCGAATCGATGCTGCTGATCGGCTTCCCCAAGGACGCGGTGACCATCGTGCGCGAATGGCTCTCGCTCGGCGGCGGCAAGACCATCGCGCTCAACAACTCGATGCGCACGATGGATTTCGTCAACGGCGTCGGTGCCCAGCATGTCGAGGATTTCTTCGGCATGGACAATGCGCAAGTCGCGGGGCCGCACGTCGATGCGTTCAACAAGGCCTTCGAGGACAAGTTCAAGGCCGATTCGAAAGGCCCCGGCGTCCACACGCAATACGACGCGCTCATGGTCATGGCCCTGGCGATGAACATCGCCAAGGACGCGACCGGCACCGCGATCCGCGATTCGGTCCGCCTCGTTCACGTGCCGGGCGGCGCCCAGGTCGGCACCGGCCCCGGCGAATACAAGAAGGCGCTCGAACTCATCAAATCCGGCAAGCCGATCAAATATTACGGCGCCACCGGCCCGATCGAATTCGACGCCAACGGCGACGTCACCGGCCCGGCGCTGGTGTGGAAGATCAAGGGCGGCAAGATCGAGACCGACCGCGTCATCACCATCGAAGACATGCAGGCACTGTTCAAACGGGTGGAGAAATAGGGAAGCGTTACGCCAAGAAATTATAGCGTCATCCCGACCGAAGCGCGCGCAAGCGCGCGAAGTGGAGGGACCGCGACCGGACGAGCACAATCCCGCGCAACGGCGCCGCGCGAGTCGCCCAAGGTCCCGCGGATCGCTATGCGATCCGCCGCTCCGCGCGCAATTGCGCGCGTCCGACGCTTTTAGCGTCGGCTCGGTCGGGATGACGGCCTCTTCTTTGCGGGCGCAGTTGAGCAAACCGCCGGCTTCTCGGTTTACCCCGCGAGCCCCATCTGCCGGCACACGGCCGCGTGCAACGTCTCGCCGTGCCGCACATAGGAATCGAGCAGGATGTCGATGTGGTTGCGTTGGGCCGCCACGATAAGATCGCCGCCGAGCCCGGCCGCCGCGCGGACGCGGTGATAGTCGAAGGATTGATCGACGAATTCCTGGGTCTCGCCGCCGCCCACGGTCACGATCAAAGAGCCCGATGATTTCGGCAAATGCCGCTGCGGGCTGAAACGCGCGAACGTCGTCCGCGTCGAAACCCAGTGTCTCCTGCTGGAAGCAGCGAAACAGCGGCTCGAGTTCGAACACGCCCGAGATCGCCGTGCCGCCCTTGACCGTATCGTCCGGCAAGCCGCGCGCGGCGGTCCAGGCGCGATCGAGTGCCAGCGCGGTCAAATGCCCGCCCGCCGAATGGCCGGCGACGAAAATGCGCGCCGGATCGCCGCCATGCGCGGCCGCATTGCGATGCAGCCACGCGATCGCCGCCTCGATATGCTCGACGATGTCCGCCATGCGCACTTGCGGGATCAGCGGATAGTCGATCACGGCAACGAGCGCGCCCAGCGGCACGAAGCCCTCGGCGACAAAGGAAAACGTCGCGGCATCGAGCGACTTCCAGAAGCCGCCATGGATGAATATATGCACCGGCGCCGGATGCGCGCCCTTGTCGGGATAGAACAGATCGAGCGTCGCCTCGGGCCGCGCGCCATAGGGAATCTTAAGCGCATGGCGGAATTTCCGGCGCGCCGCCGCCGAGGCGTCCAAGCGCCGCTGCATGACCGCGGGCAAATTCGCGATCGTATCGAGCGTGAACTGCGCGTCGAGTGCGGCCTGTGTCCGATAGTGGCGCCAGGGTTTCATTGCGAGCCTCCCTCGCCATCGTAGCCGTAAATCTCCCGCGCCGCGCGCGCGGAAATCAGGCCGGCGCGCAGATCGGCCGCGATCTTGGCGCGGTCGCGCCGGCGCGGATCGCCCAGGCCGGCGCCGCCCGGCAAGTCGAGGCGCACGCGGTCGCCGGCGGGCACGGTTTGCACGCCCTTGGCCTTGAGCGCGCCGCCCGAGGCGAGCGCGACCTTGCCCGGCGCGCCGTCCGCGCCGCCGTTGCGGCCGCGCGCGGGATTTTCGACGCGGTCGAACATGGCGCTGACGATGAAGGCCTCGCCGCGCGCATGGCCGATCTCGACGGTTTGGCCGAGCCCGCCGCGCTGCTGGCCGGCGCCGCCCGAATCCGCGCGCAGCTCGCGCTGCCAGACGACGAGCGGCGATCCGGCCTCGATGACTTCCACCGGCACGGTGCGCAGATTGGTCGGGAACGCCGTTGCCGAGAGCCCGTCCTGGCCGGGCCGGCCGCCGGTGCCGCCGCTGTGCACGGTGATGGTCTCGAACCTTCCGTCGCCGATACCGCGGAATTGCGGCCCCCACAGCGACGCGCCGCTCTCCGCCTGGCAGCCGCCGGGCAGGAATCCATTCAGGCAGCCGAACATCACATCGGGCAGCATGTGGCCGACGATGTGGCGCGCCGAAACCGGCGCCGGGTGCTGCGCATTAAGCACGCAACCGGGCGGCGCCGCGATGCGGATCGGCGCCAGCGAGCCGGCATTGGTCGGCACCTCGGGCGCGAGCGCGCATTTGATCGCGAACCAGGCATAGGCTTGCGCATAGCCGAGCACGACATTGATGCCGTAGTCGCTTGCCGGCGAGGTGCCGGCGAAATCGACATCCATGCCGTCGTCCGCGATCGTCATCGCTGCCGCGAGATTGAGCGGCCGGTCGTAGCCGTCGATGCGCATCGCATAGTGCCGCGTTCCGCGCGGCAGCGTTTCCAGCGCGGCCAGCATCGCGGCGCGCGAGCGCTCGACGATGTGGCGCGAAACCGCGTCCAGCGAATCAAGCCTGAACTCGGTCATGGTCGCCAAGAGCCGCGCGGCCGCGCGCTCGTTCGAGGCGGCAAGCGAGAGAATGTCGCCCTCGACCTGGCCGGGCTCGCGCACATTGGCGCGGATCATCGCCAGCAAGGTGCGATCGAGCTTGCCGCCCCGGGCCAGCAACACCGGCGGGATCGCCAAGCCCTCTTCGTATACCTGCCGCGCATCGGGTCCCAATCCGCGCCCGCCGATATCGACCATGTGCGCGGCCGAGGCGATAAAGCCGATAACGCGCCCAGCTTCGAACACCGGCTGCGCCACCGTCACGTCGTGCAGGTGGCCGCAATTGAGCCAGGGATCGTTGGTGATGAAGGCATCGCCCGGGCGCATCGCCTCGACCGGATGAAGCTCGGCGATGTGCGAAACGACGCCGGCCAGCGTGTGGATGAAGCCCGGCGTGCCGGTTTGCGCCTGGGCGATCATGCGCCCGTCGCGATCGAACAGGCCGGCGGAAAGATCGCCCGATTCGCGCACGATGGTGCAAAACGCCGTCTGCATGATCGCCTGCGCCTGTTCCTCGACGATGGCGAGCAGCCGGTTCCAAACGAGTTGGGCTTGGAAGGGATCGAGGGTCGCGGTCATGGGGTGGCCTTCGCGCGCTGCATCGATACATGCCCGCCGTCCGTCATCCGCGCGCCGAAGCCCGCCGGCACGAAAATCGTGGCGCCGCGATCGACGATCACGGCGGGGCCCGCGATCTCCGCATCGTGCCGCAGCGCCGTCTTGTCGAACAGCGGCGCCGGAACATGGCCCGCGGCGCGGCCGAGATAGAGGCGGGTGGTGCCCATCGCGGCATCGCCCTTGGCACCGGTTTGCGCGGTCGCGGGCGCGGCGGCGGGCAGCGCGCCGCCGACGCGCCAGCTCAATATTTCGATGTCCTGCCGCGGCAAGCGGCGCGCGAAAATTGCGGCATAGGCCGTTTCGAACAGTTCGCGCAAGCGCTCGCGCGCCGGGGCCTCGCCGTCCGGAATTGCCACCTCGACCTCGTGACCCTGGCCGACATAGCGCATGAAGGCGGCGACGCTCCAGCTCGGCGCGGTGCCGCGTCCGGCGCGCGCCAGGATGGCGGCGATCGCCGCGCACATGTCGTCGAGCAGCGCGCGCGCCGCCTCGGGCGCATAGGCGCCGAGGCGCATCGGCAGGCTGCGCAGCACATCGAAGGCCAAGGGCGCGCGCAGGAATCCCACCGCCGAGCCGACGCCGGCATCGGCCGGCACCACGACGCGCGCAATGCCGAGCTTTTCGGCGAGCCGCGCCGCGTGCAACGGCCCGGCGCCGCCGAAGGCGATGAGCGTGTAGTCGCCCGTCGCCTTGCCGTTTTCCAGCGCGTGGATGCGCGCCGCGTTCGCCATGTTTTCGTCGACGATGTCGGCGATGCCGAGGGCGGCTTGGGCCGCGTCGACGGCGAGCGGGCGCGCAATATCCCCGGCAATCGCGGCCTCGGCGCGGTCCGCGTCGAGCCGCAACGTGCCGCCGGCGAAACCCGTTGCCGAGATGCGGCCGAGAACGAGGTCGGCGTCGGTCACGGTCGGACGCGTGCCGCCGCGCGCGAAACACGCCGGCCCCGGCTCGGCGCCGGCACTGCGCGGGCCGACGGCGACGCCGCCCAACCGGTCGAGTGCCGCGATCGAGCCGCCGCCGGCGCCGATCTCGATCAGCTCGAGCACGGGAATGCGCAAGGGCAGGCCGCTGCCTTTCAGCAGGCGATAGGCGCGATCGACCTCGAAGTGCCGCGCCTGGCGCGGCTTGCAGCCGTCGATGAAGCCGATCTTCGCCGTGGTTCCGCCCATGTCGAAGGCGAGCGCGCGGCCGATGCCGAGTTCGGCCGCGATGCCGGCGGCGAACAGGGCGCCGCCGGCCGGCCCCAATTCGAGCAGCCGGATCGGCTGCGCCAGCGCCGTGTCGAGATCGATCATGCCGCCGCCCGAATGCATGAGATAGAGCGGGCCGGCGACGCCGAGCGCTTTCAAGCGCGCGTCGAGCGCGCGGAGATAGGCGGCGGCGAGCGGCTTGACATAGGCGTTCGCGCAGGCGGTGTTGAAACGGTCGTATTCGCGGATTTCCGGCGCCACCTCCGACGACAGCGTGAGATCGATGCCCGGGCACAGGCGGCGCAGCATGTCCGCCGCGCGCCGCTCGTGGCGCGGATCGACATAGCTGTGCAAAAAGCCGATGGCGGCGCTGGCGATGCCGCGCCGCCTTATCGCGTCCGCGGCGGCGGCCACGTCCGCTTCGTCGAGCGGCAGCAGAATATCGCCCGCGGCGCTCAGCCGTTCGCGCACGGCGAAACGCAGCTCGCGCGGCACCAGCGGCTTGGGCTTTTCAATGGCAAGATCGTAAGGGTGAAAGCGGCTTTCGCCGGCGATCTCCAGCGTGTCGCGATGGCCCGCCGTGGTGACGAAAGCGAGCGCCGGTCCCCTGCGCTCGATCAGCGCGTTGGTCAGCAGCGTCGTGCCGTGAATGACGAGGCTGACCGCGCCCGGCGCGATCGCCGCCGCCGCCAGCGCCGCCGCGACGCCGTCCATGATGCCCTCGACCGGCGCCGCCGGCGTCGTCGGCACTTTCAGCGTCTGGCGCCGGCCCGCGGCCTCCAGCACGATATCGGTGAACGTCCCGCCGACATCGATGCCGAGCGCCGCGCTTCCCTCGGTCATTGATCGGTCCTGGTCCGCCAAGTGTGCCCCGTGCCGCCGCTTATATGGCCCACAAGCCCCCGCGCCGACAAGCGGGGTGGCGTTCCGCCGGCTTGAACGATGACCGTGAATTTCGATCCAATATCCTGCCCTGGTTGAACGGCCCCCACCCGGCCTCCCCCGAAATGGGGGAGGTGAAATGCTATAAATTACCCTACCCCGTTCAGGGGGAGGGCAGGGTGGGGGCTCGGGCGGACGGGCGCATATTCTTGCTATAGTTGAATCCGGCCGCCCTGGCGGACGATCAGCCGCCGTTCCTGCAGCCGGTCGAGCGCCTGGCGCAGCGTGTTGCGCGCCATGCCGTGCTCGGCGGCGAGCGCGTGCTCGGGCGGCACGCGGCAGCCATCGTCCCATTCGCCCGGTTCGATCTTGGCCACGATGGCGGCGGTCACCTTGTCGGTGGCATCGCGCACAACCCACCCTTGCTGGATCCAAGCATGAACCGATAGGCGTCGGCGGGGCTCACGCCGGCGCGCCGGGCTTGAGGATGAGCTTGCCCAGCACTTCGCGGGCATCGAGCATTTCGTGGGCCCGGCGTGCTTCGGCGAGGGGAACGCGCCGGTAGATCGGCGGCTTGACCTTGCCGGCGGCGAACAGCTTCATGGTTTCGGCCGCGATCGTGCGCCGCCCGTCGGGGTCGCGGTCGTAGGAATGCATGGTGAAGCAGCGCACCGCCGGGCTGCGCTCGAGATTGGCGCGCATTTCCTTGAACAGATCCTTCTCGGGGTAACCCGCGAGCATGTTGAACGACACGATCAGGCCGAACGGCGCCATCATCTTGAGGCAATCGGTGAAGTGCTTGCCGATCAGGTGATCGAAGCTGAGATCGACGCCGCGCCCGCCGGTGATCGACAACACGCGTTCGACGACGGACTCGCTGCCATAGTCGATCGTGTGATCGGCGCCGAGCGAGCGGGCGAAGGCGCATTTTGCCGCCGTGCTGGCGCCCGCGATCACCGTCAGGTCCCGTAGCTTGGCGAGTTGGATGATGGCGCTGCCCATGCCGCCGGCGGCGCCGTTGACATAGAGGCTCTTGGCCTGGATGCCGCGCGCCGCGTGGTTGAGCAGCGCCCAGGCGACCTGATAGTTGGGAATGCTGGCCGCTTCGTCGAGATCGACATTGTCGGGCAGCTTGGTCACCGAGGCAACCGGAACGGCGATCGCCTCGGCGTAGCAGCCGGCACTCAGATGATAAACCAGCACGCGCTCGCCCACGGCAAAGCCGGTGACGCCGTCGCCGAGCCGCTCGATGCGCCCGGTCATCTCGACGCCGGGCGTCGCCGGCAAGGGCGGCAGCCAGCGATAGACGCCGGTGCGGAACAGGACATCGGGCTTGCCGACGCCGATGGCATGGGCGCGGACCAGCACTTGCCCCGCGCCCGGAACCGGATCGGGCAGATCGACATAGTGCAGGGCCTCGGGGCCGCCCGGTAGGCGAAGTTGAATGGCTTTCATTTTGTTCCGCCGGCAACGATGACGATAGGCCGACGATAGGGTGGCCGGTTGCAAGGGTCAAAACCTTTGCCGGGCGGCGCGCGCTTGCTAAGCTTTGCGATCCACGACGACGGGGAGAAACGAAATGGCCGCAACCGCCTTGCTCAACCGCACGCTCGACGGCGCGATCGCGGCGGTCGAGGAAAAATACCGCGCCGCCAATCCCGCCAGCCGCCAGCGCTACGACGCGGCCTGCCAGTCGATGCCCGGCGGCAACACGCGCACGGTGCTGTTCTACGATCCGTTCCCGCTCACCATCCGAAAAGGCGCGGGCGCGAAACTTTGGGACGTCGACGGCCATGCGTATATCGATTTTCTCTGCGAGCAGACGGCGGCGCTCTACGGCCATTCCAATCCGGTCATCATGGCGGCCGCGCGCCGCGCGCTCGAGGACGGCACCGTGCTCGGCGGGCCCAATCTCTACGATCACGAGCTCGCCGCCGAGATCAAGCGGCGCATCGCGTCGATCGAGCTGCTGCGCTTCTGCAATTCGGGCACCGAGGCCAATCTGCTTGCCGTCGCCACCGCGCGCGCCGCGACCAAGCGCGACAAGCTCTTGGTTTTCGAAGGCGGCTATCACGGCGGCGTGCTGTCCTTCCCAAAGGGCCATGGGCCGATCAACGCACCGTTCCCGGTCGTAACGGCGGTCTACAACGACACCGATGGCGCCGTCGCCGCGATCGAGCGCGAAGCGGCGACCCTCGCCGCCGTCATCGTCGAACCGGTGATGGGCGCCTCGGGCTGCATTCCGGGCGACACGGAATTTCTCGCCGCGCTGCGCGCCGCCTGCACCAAGCACGGCGTGGTGCTGATCTTCGACGAAGTGATGACCTCGCGCCTGGCGTTCGGCGGGCGGCAAGCCACGCTTGGCGTTGCGCCTGACCTCACCACGCTCGGCAAATATCTCGGCGGCGGATTTGCCTTCGGCGCCTTCGGCGGCCGGCGCGATCTCATGGAGCGCTACGATCCGCGCCGCCCCGATCACGTGGCCCATGCCGGCACCTTCAACAACGCGGTCTGCACCATGGCGGCGGGCCTCGCCGGCTTGCGCGACGTGCTCACCGAAGCGGCGTCGAAGCGGCTCAACGAGAACGGCGACCGATTGCGCGCCCGTCTCGCGGCGATCGCGGCCGAGCGCGGCGTGCCGGTTCAGGTTACCGGCGCGGGCTCGATGCTCAATGTTCATTTCCGCGCGCCGCCGGTGCGCAACGCCGGCGACGCCGCCGCCGGCAGCGCGCCGCTCAAGAAGCTGCTGCATCTCGAAATGCTGCTGAAGGGAATTTACCTGTCGCGGCGCGGCATGATCGCGCTGGCGCTGCCGCACGAGGACGCGGATTTCGATGCGCTGGCCCGGGCCTTCGAGGACTTCATCGACGCCCAGGGCGACATGATCGCCGGTTAGAACACCGGCTTCTCCTGATAGCGGCCCCACAGGCCGAGCAGGGCTTCGACGATCTCGCCCATCGAGGCGCGCGCTTCGGCGAGCTCGATGGTGACGGGCATGAGATTCGCCGCCTCGTCGCGCGCGGTGACGCGCAACTTTTCAAGCAAGGCCTGCACCTTGCCGTTGTCGCGCTCGGCCTTGACGCGCTTGAGATTGGCGATCTGGCGCGTCTCGGTCGAATCGTCATAGGGGTGGGTGTCGATCGCGATCTTCTCGTTCTTCTCGACGAATTTGTTGACGCCGATGACGACGCGTCCGCCCTTGGCCTTGTGGCGCGCGTGATCGTAGGCCGAATCGGCAATGCCGCGCTGGAACCAGCCGTTCTCGATCGCCTTGACCGTGCCGCCCATGCGGTCGACTTCCTCGATGATCTTGAAAATCTCGCGCTCGAATTGCGAGGTGAGGGTTTCGACGAAATACGAGCCGCCGAGCGGATCGATCACGGAGGACACGTTGGTTTCGTCGGCGATGATCTGCTGCGTGCGCAGCGCGAGCTTCATCGCGGCTTCGGTCGGAATCGAAAATGCCTCGTCGAGCCCGTTGGTGTGCAGGCTCTGCGCGCCGCCCAGCACGGCGGCGAGCGCCTGATAGGCGGTGCGGATGACGTTGATCTGGTATTGCGGCCGGGTCAACGTCGCCGCCGCGGTCTGGCAGTGGAAGCGCAGGCGCATCGATTCGGGCTTATTCGCGCCGAAGCGCTCCTTCATGATCTTCGCATAGACGCGGCGCGCGGCGCGGAACTTGGCGATCTCCTCGAAGAAATCCGCCTGGCTCACGAAATAATGCGCAAGGCGCGGCGCGAATTCGTCCACCGGCACGCCCGTCTTGGTCACTTCCTCGACATAGGCGATGGTGTTGCACATGGTGAACGCCACTTCCTGCAGCGAGGTCGCCCCGGCCTCGGATATGTGGTAGCCCGAAATATTGATCGGGTTGTAGCGCTTCATGTTGCGCGCGCTCCACACGATGCAGTCGCGCACGATGCGCACCGAGGGCCGGATCGGGAAAATCCATTCCTTCTGCGCGATATATTCCTTGAGAATATCGGCCTGGATCGTGCCCGAAAGCCTGTTGAGGTCGCAGCCGCGCTTCTTGCCGAGCGCGACATACATCGCCAGCAGGATCCAGGCCGAGGGATTGATCGTCATCGAGACGGAAATTTTCTCGAGATCGATGCCCGCGAACAGAGCTTCGAGATCGTCGAGCACGTCGATCGCGACGCCTTCGCGGCCGACCTCGCCCTTGCTCATCGGATGATCCAAGTCGTAGCCCATCAGCGTCGGCATGTCGAAATCGACCGAGAGCCCGGTCTGGCCTTGCGCCAGGAGATATTGGAAGCGCTTGTTGGTATCGGCGCCGGTGCCGAAGCCCGCGATCTGGCGCATCGTCCACAGGCGGCCGCGATACATGGTCGGGTAGGGCCCCCGGGTGTAAGGATATTGGCCGGGCAGGCCGATATCCTCTTGCGGCGTTTCGGCGACATCGAGCGGCGTGTAAACACGTTTCAACGGCAGGCCCGAGGCGGTGCTGTACTCGTCCCTAAGCTCCGGCTGCGCGCGCATGAAGGCGGCGAGCTCGTGCTTTTCCCAAGCGCTGAGCTTGGCCCTGAGCTCGGCAAGGTCTTGGTCTTCCTTCAAATGCTTCGTCGTCATGGCTGGCCTCGGCCTTCGGATCGTCGATCGCTAGCACTGCCCGCATTGTCTGACCGGGCGGTTCGCCGGTCAACAACGTCCTTCGCAAATGCGGCATTCGAGCGTTGCGCATCCGGGCTTCGCCGCCGATACTCCGGCCTCCGAACGGGTGAACGAGAGAGGGGATTCCGTGACCAAGGACGGACGCAACGAGCCGCGAGTCGATGCCGATGAAATTCTCGCCGGCATCAAGGAATGGGTCGATATCGAATCGCCCAGCCACGATGCCGCGGCGGTCAACCGGGTGGTCACGAAAGTCGAGGGCCAGCTTCGCGGCGTGGGCGCGCGCATCGAGCGAATTCCCGGCCGCGACGGCTTCGGCAACGTCTTGATCGCGCGCACGCCGTGGGGCGGCGACGGGCCGGGCATCCTCGTCCTCGCCCATCTCGACACCGTGCATCCGATCGGCTCGCTGGCCACGCCCGATTTGCGCTGGCGGCGCGAGGGCGACAGCATCTACGGCCCCGGCATCTACGACATGAAAGGCGGCGCGCACATGGCCTATTACGCCTTCCGCCATTTCGTGCGCCAAGGCCGCACCACGCCGCTGCCGATCACCTTCATGTACATCCCCGAGGAAGAAGTCGGCAGCCCGACCTCCGAGGCCCACATCACCGAGCACGCCAAGCGCTCGAAATATGCGCTGGTCCTCGAACCCGCGCGCACCGGCGGCGGCGTCGTCACGGCGCGGAAGGGCGTCGCGCGCTTCGTGATGAACGTGCACGGACGCGCCGCCCATGCCGGCGCGCGCCACGAAGACGGGCGCAGCGCGATCCGCGAAGCGGCGAAGCAAATCCTCGCCATCGAAGCCATGACGGATTACGGGCGCGGCATCACGACGAATATCGGCCTCGTCGCCGGCGGCACGGGCGTCAATGTCATTCCGGCGGAATGCCGCTGCGAGATCGATCTGCGCGTGCCGAACGACGCGGTGGGCGTGGAAATGTGCGGGCGCATTCTCGGCCTGGCTTCGAACGATCCGGATGTAAAGCTCCTGATCGAAGGCGGCATGAACCGGCCGCCCTATCCCAAGAACGACGGCATCGAAAAACTTTATCAGCATGCGCGCGGCCTCGCGGCGGAGATCGGCTTCGATTTGTGGGAAGCGCCGCAGACCGGCGGCGGCAGCGACGGCAATTTCACCGTCGCCGCCGGCATCCCGACGCTCGACGGCCTCGGCCCCGACGGCAAAGGGCCGCACACCAATTACGAGCAGATTTTCTTCTCGTCGCTCGAACAGCGCACCAAGCTGCTGATCCGCCTGTTCGAAACTTTGACTTGAAGCGCCGCGGCGCGACGGATCGATGGGCCCCCCGGCACCGCTGATCGCGCTCGAAGCGGTCAACAAGACCTTCCCGAACGGCACGGTCGCCGTGCAGAATTTCAGCCTTGCGATCGGCGCCCACGAGTTCGTCAGCCTGCTCGGCCCGTCGGGCTGCGGCAAAAGCACGATGCTGCGGCTCATCGCCGGCCTCGGCCAGGTCAGCTCGGGCAGGATCGCGTGGCCCGGCGCCGCGCCCAGGGGCGCCGCGCCCGGCGGCGCCCAGCTCGGCTTCGTTTTTCAAGAGCCGACGCTGATGCCGTGGGCGACCGTGTTCGACAACGTGCTGCTCCCGCTCAAGCTCGCCGGCCTCGACAGGGCCGAAGCCGGCACGCGCGTTGCCGACGCGATCGCGCAGGTCGGCCTCGCGGGCTTCGAGAAAGCCTATCCGCGCGAACTTTCCGGCGGCATGAAGATGCGCGTGTCGATCGCGCGGGCGTTGGTCACGCGGCCACAGATCCTGCTGATGGACGAGCCTTTCGCCGCTCTCGACGAGATCACGCGCTTTCGGCTCAACAACGATCTCCTGGCGCTGTGGCAAAGCCAGCGCTGGACCGTCATCTTCGTCACGCACAGCGTTTTCGAATCGGTCTACCTGTCGAACCGCATCGTCGTCATGGCGGCGCGGCCCGGCCGCGTCATCGCCGATCTCGCGATCGACGCCCCCTATCCGCGCGACGACGCCTTCCGGACGTCCGCCGCCTATGCCGATTTGTGCCGCCGCGCCACGGAAACGCTCAAGCAGGCGATGGCGGCTTGACGGACCCATTTCGCGCCCTGGTCGCGCACAATGCCTATGGCTATTGACACCATATGGTATAAGTAGCTATCATCAAATCTCGATGAAGGCCAAGCTGCTCTTCCACCAACAAATCGACTATGACGACGGATCGATCGTGGACATGGTGCTTTGGCGCGTTCCATCGCCGGTTCGCCCTTCGGCCCATGGCCTGAAATATTCGTTGTTCTATGGCCGTCCAGGCGTCCGGGATGTCGGCTACGACAATGAGCGCGGCAAAGGCGACCACCGGCATTTCCAAGGCGTCGAGACGAAATATGAATTCAGCACGGTCGAAAATTTGATGGCCGATTTCTGGTCCGATGTGCGGACCTTGCGAGGTCGCAAATGAGCAAGGTGAAAATCGCCGTGGGCGGCGCGATCGAAAAAGATGCGGCGCAACGGTTCGTCGATGCCTGGCACCGCGCCGAGCGCGGCAAGGTTTTTCACGAGCGCCATCTGGTATTTGAAAGCTGGGACGCCCTCGCGCGGGTCCTGACCGGAAAGCGAATGGAGCTGCTGCGTTATGTGCGCCGGCACAAGGTCGCCAGCGTGCGTGCCCTGGCGAAGGCGCTGGGCCGCGACTACAGCAACGTCCATGCCGACGTTCGCGCGCTGGCGGCCGCCGGACTGCTCGACGCAACCGGCAACGGGGTGCGGGCGGACTACGACGCAATCGAAACCAAGATCGCGATTTGAGATTACAAATCAGGCGCGGCAACCGGTTCCGAACCATGCCGCCGCGCCACGGAAACGCTCAAGCAGGCGATGGCGGCGTAACGGCTTTCGCGTTGACATTCCCCGGCAACTCGTCCGTAATTCGCGGCTTGCCAATCCGGACCGTGCTTGCATGCTGTCTTGTTCCGTGACGCTTCGTCGCCGATCGACCGCCGCGCCGGGAATTCCCGCCGCATGACGGTTCCGGGCTATCACCGGCCAGGCACGGTGGAAGACGCCATCGGCCTGCTGACGCGGATCGAGGGCGCGCGCTGCATCGCCGGCGGGGCGACGCTGGTCGCGATGATGAATGCCAATCTCGTCGAGCCGGGCGCGCTGGTCAGCCTGCGCGGCATCAAGGAGCTTGGCCGGAATCGCGCCGGTCGCGGGCGGCGGCTTTCGTATCGGCGCGATGACGCGGCACCGGGAGACCGCTGCCGAGGAGCGCCTCGCCGGCACGCTCGCCGTGCTGCGCGAGGCGGCGCGGCAGATCGCCAATCCCGTCGTGCGCAACATGGGCACGATCGGCGGCTCGATCGCCTTCGCCGATGCGGCGGCGGATTATCCGCCGGCGCTGGTGGCGGCGAATGCCGAGATCGAGATCGCCGGCACATCCGGGCGGCGGCGCGTCAAGGCCGAGAATTTTTTCGTCGATTGGTACACGACGGCGCTGGCGCCGGGCGAGGTCGTCACCGCGGTCATTCTTCCGCCCGGCGAGGCCGGCATCGGGCGCTACAAAAAGCTCGCGCGCGTCGCCGGCGATTTCGCCATCGCCTCGATCGCGCTCGCGATTGCGCAGCGCGGTTCGGCGATATCCGTGCGTGTCGCCGTCGGCGGCTGCGGGCCGAAGCCGGTACATTTGGCCGAAGCCGACGATCGTCTGTCGCGCGGTCCCGGCGACGAGACGGCCGTCGCCGAAGCCGGCGCGCTGCTCGCCGCCGCCGCCGATCCGGTCGACGATGTGCGCGCGAGCGCCGACTACCGCCGCACCGTCATCCCGCGGCTGCTCGCGGCGGCGATGGCCGAAGCGCGCGCCGCGCTGGCCGCCCGATGAACACGGCACCGCTCACCCTGTCGGTCAACGGCAAGCCGCGCCCGGTCATGGCCGCGCTCGCCGACACGCTGCTCACCATCCTGCGCGATCAATTGCTGCTGACGGCGGCCAAGCGCGGCTGCAATCAAGGCGTGTGCGGCGCCTGCACGGTGCTGATCGACGGCAGGCCGCAGCGCGCCTGCCTCTCGCTTGCCGCGGATTGCGAGGGCAGCGCGGTCACGACGCTCGAAGGCGTGCCGCGCGGCGAAGCATTCATCCGGGCTGCAACGGGCGTTTTCCGAAGCCGGCGCCGTGCAATGCGGTTTCTGCACCGCCGGCATGCTGCTCGCCGCGCACGCGCTGCTGCAAGCCGATCGCAGGCCGAGCATCGACGATGTGCGCGCCGGCCTTTCGGGCAATCTCTGCCGCTGCACCGGCTACCGCAAAATCGTCGACGCCGTCTGCCGCGCGGCGATGGAGGCGGCGTCATGACCGCGCCGCTTCGCGCCGTCGGCGCCGATCTGCCGCGCATCGAGATGCGCGAGAAGGTCGAGGGCCGCGCGCAATACATCGCCGATCTCTATCGCCCGGGCATGCTGCACGGCGCCTTGCTCGGCAGCCCGCACGCCCATGCCCGCATCAAGCGCTACGATCTCCGCGAAGCGTTGGCGGTGCCCGGCGTGCACGCCATCGTCACCGGCGAGGATTTCGGCGAACGGCATCGCATGGGCGCCTTCGTCAAGGACGAGCACGCCATCGCCAAGGGCAAGGTGCGCTATGTCGGCGAGCCGGTCGCGGCGGTGGCGGCCGAAACCGAAGCGGCGGCGCGGCTCGCGGCGCGGCTGGTCAAGGTCGACTATGAAGAACTGGCGCGCGGTGCTCACGCCCGAGGCCGGCCTCGCCGTCGGCGCCCCGATCGTTCACGAAGACCTCGGCGCTTATTTCAAGGTGTTCGACACCGGCGGCGCCGGCAATCTGTGCTCGCGCACCGAGCTGAAACAGGGCGACGTTGCCGCCGCCTGGGCGCAATGCGATTTGGTGCTGGAGAACCGCTTCACCACCCAGGCGCAGGCCCATGTTTCGCTCGAGCCGTGCGGCGCGCTCGCCGAGCCGGATGCGATGGGGCGCGTCACGTTGTGGTCGGCCAACCAATCGGTGTTCCGCGTCCAGGCCAATGTGTGCGAAGCGCTCGGCATGCCGATGGCGCAGCTCCGCTCGCTCACGCCGCGCGTCGGCGCCGGCTTCGGCAACAAGATGGAGCCGCATATCCAGCCGATTGTCGTCAAGCTGGCAATCGCGACCGGCAAGCCGGTGAAGCTGATCCTGACGCGCGAGGAGGATTTCGAGATCGTGCGCGTGCGCAATCCCTTCGCGCTGCGCGTCAAGACCGGCGTCAAGCGCGACGGCACCTTCGTCGCGCGCGAAGTCGAGGCGCTGGTCGATAACGGCGCCTATGCCGACGACAGCCCCGGCGTGCTGGGCTACGGGCTCTTCATGTCGGCGGGGCCCTATCGCTTTCCCGACATGCGCGCCTTCGGCAAGCTGGTTTATACCAACAAGCTGCGCACCGGCGCGTTTCGCGGCTTCGGCAATCCGCAAGTGAGCTTCGCCGGCGAGCAGCAGATCGACGAGATCGCCGAACGCCTCAAGATGGATCCGCTCGGCGCTGCGCGAAAAAAACATGCTGCGGCCCGGCGATCGCTGGTTCGGCGGCGCCGAGATCGGCTCGAACGGCTTGGCCGAATGCATCGAGAAAGCGCGGGCGCAATCGGGCTGGACGGGCCGCGCCGCGCTCAAGCCGAGCGCGCCCGGCAAGCGCCGCGCCTTGGGCGCCGCGTGCACGGCGCATATCAGCGGCCTGCTCGCCACCGGCGCGATCATCCGCCTGCTCGAAGACGGCTCGATCGTGCTCAACACCGGCGCGGTCGATATCGGCCAAGGCTCCGATACGGCGCTGACGCAAATTTGCGCCGAATCGCTGAAAGTACCCGCCGATCGAGTGCGCCTGGCGAGCCCAGATACCGACGGCTCGCCCTATAATTGGGGCACCACTGCGAGCCGCGTCACCTACACCACCGGCCGCGCCGTGGTGGCCGCCGCCGCCGAAGTCGAGCGCAAGATCAAGGATCACGCGGCCGAAATGCTGGAATGCGACAAGACCGATCTCGAACTCCGGCCGGGCGGCGAGGTCGGCATCGTCGGCGTGCCGGAGAAGAAAGTCTCGTTCTTCCAGGTTTCGGCCCGCGCCCATTGGGGGACGGGCGGGCCGATCATCGGCACCAACAGTTTCGTGTTCGAGAAACCTTCGGTCGATCCGAAGCGCGCCATCGCGCTCGGCCTGCCGTTTCCGCAAATCGGCGCCTTCGCCTTCGGCGCCCTCGTCGTCGATATCGAAATCGACGAGGCGAGCGGCAAGATCGACGTTTTGCGCGCCTGGTCCGCGGTCGATGTCGGCAAGGCGATCAATCCGCAATCGGTCGAAGGTCAGATCGAGGGCGCCTTCGTCCAGGGCATGGGCATGGCGCTCACCGAAGAGATGGTTTGGGACGGCGCGCGAGTGGCCAATCCCAGCCTGATGGATTACAAAGTCTTGACTTCGCTCGATGTGCCCTACGAAATACGCGCGATCATCGTCGAAGCCGGCGAGCCGGGCGGCCCGTTCGGGGCCAAGGGCGTCGGCGAGATCGGCTTGAATGTCGTCCCGGCGGCGATCGCAAATGCGGCCGCGGCGGCAATCGGCGCGCGGCTGCGGGCCCTGCCGCTCAAGCCGGAGCGTGTGCTGAAGGCGATGCTTGAGGCGAATTAGAATTGGCGGATCGACCGGACAAATCGATTTAACAACCGAACGCGCGAGGGGGCGCAGAGACCATGAGACGACAATTTCTCGGTGCAGTGGCGGCGGCGGCGGCGGGCATCGCGCTCGCGGGACCGGGCTGGGCGCAGGAAAAGCCGGTGCGCATCGGCTTCTCGATGGCGAAGACCGGGCTGTTCGCCCAGGCCGCGCCGTCGCAGCTTAACGCCTATGAGCTGTGGCGCGAGCAGGTCAACGCCAGGGGCGGGCTCGAACGTCGCCGGCAAGAAGCGGACGATCGAATTCGTGCAATACGACGATCAATCGAATCCCGGCAATGCGGTGAAGATCTACGAGAAGCTCATCACCGACGACAAGGTCGACCTGATCATGGCGCCCTGGGGCACGCCGCATCATTTCGCGCTGGCGCCGGTGCTGGAGCGCTTGAAGTTCCCGATGGTCGGCAACACCGCCGCCTCGGTGCAACTGCGCAACATCAAGCCGGGCTATGTCTGGTTCTCGACCTCGGCCGTGCCCGATACGCTGGCCAACGACATCGTCGCCATGATGAAGGCGAACGGCGTCAAAAGCGCGGCGCTGCTCGCCAACGTGCTGCCGCTGGCCAAGGAGATCAAGGCAACGCTGGTGCCCGCGGCGCAAAAGGCCGGCATCGCGCTCAAGGTCAACGAAGACTATCCGCCGGACATCAAGGACATGACGGCGGCGCTGGCCAAGGTGAAAGCGGCCGCGCCCGATGCCGTCATCGTGCTGTCCTATCCGAGCGACTCGGTGCTCTACGCCAAGCAGGCCAAGGAAATCGGCATCGCGGCGAAATTCCAGTTCGTCGCCATCGGGCCGACCATGGATTTCTACGGCAAGGTCGTCGGCGCCTCGGCCAACGGCTTCGTCACCATGGGCCACTGGTCGCCGGCGAAAAGCGATTGGCCCAAGGCCAAGGCGTTCTTCGACGCCTATGTCAAGAAGTTCAACGAGAAGCCGGATTATCTCGATTCGGCCCTGGCCTATATGTCGTGCGAAATTCTCGAGCAGGCCGTGGCCAAGGCCGGACTCGACCGCGAAAAGCTGCGCGCCGCGATCAACAGCATGACCTTCGACACGATCAACGGCCCGGTGAAATTCCAGGGCGTGCAGAACGTCTCGACGCCGAGCATGCTGCTGCAAGTGCAGGGCGGCGATCTGCATATTGTGTGGCCGGCAAAGGTCGCGACGGCGCCCTACGCGCCGAAAACGGGTTGGTGAACGATTAGCACGCTCGCATGGCGTAGGGGCGCGCTGCGCGCGCCCTGGAAATGCAGGTCGCGATCTTCCGCGCTCTTCGTGACGAGGGCGCGCGCAGCGCGCCCCTACCCCGCGATATCGAGTTCGTATTGCGGACAGCCGCGGTAGGCCCGGGCCCCGCGTGGACATCCTGCTCTCCGGGCAATTGCTCGCCGCCGCATTGGTCATCGGCGCGCTTTATGCGTTGACGGCGCTCGGGCTCAATCTCGTCTATGGCACGGTGCGGCTGCTCAATGTCGCGCATGGCGATATCGCCATGATCGGCGCCTATGCCGCGTTTTGGGCGTTTTCGGCGGCAGGCATCTCGCCCTTCGTGTCGTTGTTCGGCGCGGCGGCGCTTGCGGTCGGATTCGCGATTTTGCTGTACTATACGCTGCTGCGGCGCCTGCTCGCCGATAGCAAGCGCGCGCCGCGGCTCGAGGCCAATTCGCTGCTGATCTTTTTCGGCGCCTCGATCATCATTCAGAACATCGTGGCGCTCGGCTTTTCGCCGTCGTTCCAGGGCTATCGATATCTCGATCGAGTCTACCGCTTCGGCGATGTGGCGCTCACCGGCAACAAGATCGCGGCCCTCGCCGTCGCCCTTGTCCTGTGCCTCGTCGCCATTGCCGTGCTGCGTTTTCACATCGGCGGCCTGGCCATCAAGGCGCTGATCCAGAGCCGCGAGGCTTCCGCCGTGGTCGGCGTCAATATCGAGCGCATGCAAGTGGCGGCGCTGGCGGCGGGGTTCGCGGCGGCGGCCTGCGCCGGCGTCCTGGTCAGCATGACCGAGCAGATTTCGCCCTTCATGGGCTTTCCCTTCACCATCGCGGCCTTCGTCGTCATCATCCTGGGCGGGCTCGGCAATATCGCGGGCGGCATTGCCGCCGGATTTATTCTCGGCGTGCTCGAAACCTACGGCGTGGCGCTGACCTCGTCGGCCTATCGCTCGATCCTGATTTACGGCGTGTTCGTCGCCATCCTGGTATTCCGCCCGCAAGGCCTGCTCGGCGGCAAGCGGATCGTGCGATGACCCTGCGCCCAACCGCGCTGGTCCTGTTGGCCTGCGCCGGCGCCGCGGCGCTCGTCCCCGTGCTCGGCGGCGCGCACGCGGTCGGCGTCGGCATCACGCTGCTCATGTATGTGGCGCTGACGCAAAGCTGGATCGTGCTCTCGGGCATGACGGGCTACATATCGCTCGGCCACGTCGTGTTCTACGGCCTCGGCGCCTATGTCGGCGCGGCGAGCTGGGGCGCGCTGCCGCTCTGGCTCATCGTGCCGTCGGCCGGCCTCGCGGCGGTCGCCTTGGCGCTCGTGCTCGGCCTGCCGGCGATGCGCGTGCGCGGGCCCTATTTCGTGATCCTCAGCTTCGGCCTGGCCGAGCTCATCAAGCACGTCGTCGTCGAGATCGAGGGCGCGCTCGGCGCCTTCAGCCGCGTCATCTTCGGCGCGCCCGGGCCGGAGACGCTGTTCTACCTCATGCTGGCGCTCGCCGCCGGCGCCAGCGCTACGACGCTGCTCGTGCAGCGCGCGCGCTTCGGCCGCGCGCTCGCCGCGATCCGCGAGAACGAGGAGGCGGCGGAAACCGTAGGCGTGCCCACGGTGCGCTTCAAGCTCTACGCCTTCGCGCTCTCGGCCTTCGTGCCCGGCATGGTCGGCAGCGTCATGGCGCTGCGCGAATCCTATTTCCAGCCCCAGGTCGCATTCGATCCGGTGATCTCGTTCAGCATCGTGACCATGGCCGTGGTCGGCGGCAGCAGCGACGCGCGCGGCCCGCTGCTCGGCGCCGCCGCCTTCGTGCTGATCTCCGAGCTGCTCTGGGCGCGCGCGCCGCAGCTTTATTTGATCCTGATCGGCGCGCTGCTCATCGGCTTCGTGCTGTTCGTGCCCGACGGCATTGCCGGGCGCATCTTCCGGGCGCGGCGATGAGCTTGCTGGCGGTCACGCGTCTCGGCAAGTCCTTCGGCGGCGTGCGCGCGCTGAACGATATTTCCTTCGCGGTCGGGCGCGGCGAAATCGTCGGCATCATCGGCGCCAACGGCGCCGGCAAGACGACGCTGTTCAGCCTGATTGCCGGCCACGAAAGGCCGAGCGAGGGCGACATCGCGTTCGAGGGCCGCTCGCTGGTCGGGCTGCGCCCGCACGAAATATGCCGGCGCGGCATCGCGCGCAGCTTCCAGATCGTGCGTCCGTTCGGCGGCTTGACGGTGCTGGAAAACGCCGCCATCGCCGCGCTGTTCGGCGCCGCCCCCGCCGAGGCGAAAGCGGCCGAGCGCCGGGCGCGCGAGGCGCTGGAATTGGTCGAACTCGCCGGCCGCGCCGGCGATCTCGCCGAAACCCTGACGCTGTCGGGCCAGAAACGGCTCGAATTGGCGCGCGCGATCGCCACCGGCGCCCGCGTCTTGCTGCTCGACGAGATCATGGCCGGGCTCACGCCGACCGAGGTCGCCGGCATGCTTGCATTGATCCGCCGGCTGCACGGCGAGAACGGGCTCACCTTGATCGTCATCGAGCACGTCATGCGCGCGCTCATGCAGCTCGCGGGCCGCATTCTCGTCCTGCATCACGGCGAGCTCATCGCCGATGGGCCGCCCGACAGGATCGGCGCCGACGCGCGGGTGCAGGAATGCTATTTCGGCGCGGGGGCGGCGGCATGAACGCGCTGCTCGAGGTTGAGAACATCGTCGCAGGCTACGGCGATGTCGTCATCCTCAACGGCGTTTCGCTCAGCGTCGCGGCGGGCGAGGTCACCGCGCTGATCGGCGGCAACGGCGCGGGCAAGACGACGCTGATGCGCGTCATCGCCGGGCTGATCGCGCCGAGCGCAGGTTCCGTCCGCTTCGCCGACCGGGCGATCACGCGGCAACCGAGCCACGCGCGCGTCGATGGCGGTATCGCCCTGGTGCCAGAAGGGCGGCTGATTTTCCCGCATATGAGCGTCGAGGAGAATTTGCGCATCGGCGCCATCGTGCCGCATGCCCGCGCCAAAGCGGCGGAGCGGATCGCGGAAGCCTACGCGTTGTTTCCGCGCTTGGCCGAGCGCCGCTGGCAGCTCGGCGGCACGCTCTCGGGCGGCGAACAGCAGATGCTTGCCATCGCGCGCGGCTTGATGTCGGGGCCGCGCCTGCTGCTGCTCGACGAACCCACGCTCGGCCTGGCGCCGATCATGACGCGGCTGGTGTTCGACACCATCGAGGCGCTCGTGGCCAAGGGCCTCACCATTCTCCTGGCCGAGCAAAACGCGCTGCAATCGCTCGCCGTCGCCGGCCGCGCCTATGTCGTCGAGAACGGCCGCATCGCGCTCGAAGGCCCGGCCGCCGATCTCGCCAAAGATGCGCGGGTCAAGCAGGCTTATCTGGGGCTGTGATCGCGCATAGGATCACGGAGCTTCGAAAATCCTGCGCTCGATCTTGGTCAAGCGCTCGGGGCCGCGCTCGCCGACCAGCACGGTTTCGCTGAATGCCAAGGATTGGGCCGAATTGTAGACATGGACGACCATGCCGCGCTCCAGCGTCCAATTCGCCGCGGGACTGAGCGTACGCGTGAAATCGCTCGTGCGCGGCGTGCCGTTGGAATAGAAGCCGAGCATATAGCCGGTGATGTTGTCGTAGCTCTCGCGCAAGCCGGCTTGCAGAATGGGCTCGCGGCCGAGCCGGTCGATTTCGCGCGCCGAGGCGCCGGGCGTCATCGCCGCGATCTGGCGGTCCTGGCTCTCGATCAGCACGCGCGCCGCCGCGTGCTGCTCGGCGCTGGCGCCGCCGATCACCGTCGGCCGCATCAGCCGCGCGCTGTAGCCGTGAACCTTCGGGCACAGCTCCATGTGCAGCACCGTGCCCGGCGCCATTGGCGCGTCGTCGAGATCGGAATGCAGAAAGCCCCAGCCGCGCCCGGCGCTAACCCGGCCGATGCGGGCGCTGTCGGCGCCGAGGCGCACGAAGGCAGCCGACGCGACCGCCACCGGCTCGCGCGCCGAGACGCCGGCTTTCGCCGAGGCGATGGCGAGCCGCATCGCTTCGTCGCCGATCGCGGCGGCGCGCGCGATATAGGCGATCTCCTCGGCCGATTTGATCAGCGGCAATTCGCGCAGCACGTCGGGAAAATCGACGAAGCTGGCGCGCGGCAGGGCGCGCTGCAGCTCCGCAAAGCGCCGGGCCGTCATGCAATAGGAATTGAGGTCGAGGCCGATCTTGGCGGCGCTCCAGCCTTGCTCCGCGAGCGCGCGGACCAGGCACGGGATCGCACCCTCCCAATCGATGAAGCCGTAGGTCTTGCGTACCCAGGAGCGTTCGAGAAAGGCCTGCTCGTCGAGCCGGCGGACGATCATGATGGGATCGCCGTTGAGCGGCAGCACCAGCGCCCGCCACAGATTTTCGCTGAGATCGAAACCGCCGAGCCAAAACAGCGCCTCGCATTCGTCGACCAGCAGAACCTCGATGCCGCGTTTCGCCATGGCGGCGCGCACGGCGGCGGCGCGGCGGGCGAATTCGGCGGCGGAAAACAGCGGTCCGATTCCCGTGGTCATTCGACTCTCCCTCCCAGTCTTGCTCGCGCGGCCGGCGGCCTTACAGTGGCGCGATGAGCCGCCAAAGCCAAGCCATGAACGGCGCCATCGAGGCGGCGCTCGCCCGCATTCCCGGCGAGCTGCCGCGCATGCGCGCCGAGCTGGCGCGGCTTGTCGCCGTCGACAATTCGCTGCCGCCGGGCGGCAACTATCCGGCGATCGTCGATCTCATCGCCGGCTGGCTCGCGCCGCTGGGCTACGATTGCCGCCGCGTCGCCGTCCCGGAAAATTTGTGGCGTAGCGCCGCGCTCGGCTTCGAGGGCGAGCGCGTCAATCTCCTGGCAACCATGCCGGGCGATGCGCGGCCACGCCTCTATATATACGCGCATCTCGACACCGTGCCGCCGGGCGACGGCTGGACCGCGCCGCCGTTCGACCTGACCGAGCGGGGCGGGCGCCTGATCGGCCGCGGCGCTGCGGACATGAAGGGCGCAATCCCCTGCATCCTCGCGGCGCTCCGCATCGCGAGAGAGCGCGGCTTGCCGCTCGCCTATGCGCCGGCCTTTCTCGGCTGCACCGACGAAGAGGGCGGCACCTATCCCGGCATTCGCTATCTTGCAGAGCAAAATCTCATCGACGGGCTGATCCTCAATCTCAATGGCGGCGCCGTGCCGCGCATCTGGGCCGGCTGCTTCGGCAGCATCGATGTGCATATCGCGGTGACCGGCCGCTCCGGCCATCCTGGCCATGCCGGCGTCACGGTGAACGCGATCGAAGCGGCGCTGCCGATCCTAAACGCGCTGCACGAACTCGGCCGCCGCGTGGCGGCGCGCGCGTCGCATATTCTGCCGGCGCCGCCCGGACATGATGGGCCGCTGCGCGCCCGGCTTTCGCTCGGCGTGGTGCGCGGCGGCGTCAAGGCGTCGCAAGTGCCGGGCGAATGCGCCGTCATCGTCAATCGCCGCTACGCGCCCGAGGAAAATTTCTCCGGCGTCGTCGAGGAAATCCGCGCGGCGGTGCGCGACGCCGGCGCGCAAACGCCGGCGGCGTCGGTGAGCGTCACGCTCGGCGGACATTTGCCGCCCGTCGTCGATCCGGGCGGCCCGGCCTGGCCGCGCTGGGTCAAGGCGATGGCGGCCGGCTTCGGCTGGCCCGAGGCGAGCTTCGCGCGCTACGGATCGGTCAGCAGCTCCGACATGGGCTGGCTTCCCAAGCGCGAAATCCTGCTCGGCGGGCTTGCCCATCCCGACGCCAACACGCACGGCGCCGACGAATCGACCTGCGACGAGCATCTGGCCGGATTGACGCGTTCGCTGCTACTGTTCCTGTCGCAGGATTTCGCGCCACGGCGCTGACCAGGGAGGAAACCATGTCCAATCATCGCGATTTCGATCTCGATCGCCGGCAATTCGTCGCCGGTGCCGCGGCCTTGCTCGCGAGCACGGCGCTCGCCGCAGCGCCGGCGCTGGCGCAAGGCGCGCCGCGCAAGGGCGGCGTGTTGCGCGTCTCGGTCGCGCGCCGGCCCAACCACATGAGCCCGCTCAAGCACGTCAACGAAGCCGAATACATGCTGAGCGAGCTGACCTATTCGAGCCTGACGCGGCTCGGCCGCGACATGAAGCCGATCCCGGATCTGGCGAGCGCGTGGGAAACGACCGACGCCAAGTCCTGGAACTTCAAGCTGCGCGACGCGCAATTCCATGGCGGCCAGAAGGTGACGGCGAAAGACGTCGTCGCCAGCTTCCGCGCCATGATGGACCCCAAGGTCGCGTCGGCCGCGGCGCGCAATATCGGCCCGATCGAGAAGGTCGAGGATGTCGACGCCGCGACGGTGCGCATCACAACTTCGGTGCCCTATGCCGATCTGCCGGCGGCGCTCGCCTACACCAACGCCAAGATCGCGCCGGCCGCGATCCTCGACAAGGATTTCAACCTGCTGCAAACCGAGGATCACGGATCGGGTCCGTTCAAGCTCAAGACTTTCGAGGCCGGCCGCCTATGCCGCGTCGAGCGCTTCGACAATTATTTCACCAAGGACCGGCCCCATCTCGATGCCGTCGAGCAGATCGTCTATCCCGATGCCAATGCCGAGGTCGCGGCGTTTCTCAACAAGGCCAATGACCTGATTTTGGAAATACCCGGCTCGGACTACGAGCGCGTCGCCAAGACCGCGGGCGTCACCGCGCTGCGCACGCCGTCGGGGCGCTATCCCAATCTCGTGCTCGGCTGCGACACGCCGCCGTTCAACGATCCGCGCGTGCGCGAGGCGCTCGGCCTCGCCATCGACCGCGAGCAGGTCGTGGCGCTCGTGCTCGACGGTTTCGGCCAGCCGGCCCACGACAATCCGATCTCGCCGGCCTATCGCTTCGCCCATGCCACCGAGAAGCGCCAGCGCGACGTGAACAAGGCCAAGCAGTTGCTCGCCGCCGCCGGCCATCCCAACGGGCTCGACGTCACGCTCATCGTCGCCAACAGCCCGGCGATTCGCGAGCGTTTGGCGGTCACGGTGCGCGAGCTGACGCGCGCCGCCGGCTTCCGCATCAACGTCCAACTCATGCCCTACGACACCTACCTCGCGCAGATCTGGCGCAAGGGCAATTTCTATGTCGGCTTCTACAACATGCAACCGACGGTCGACGGCATTTTCAAGCTGCTCTACACCTCGGACGCGGCCTGGAACGAGACGCGCTGGAACAACAAGGCGTTCGACGAATTGGTAACCCAGGCCCGCGCCGCCACCGACGACACGGCGCGCGCCCGGCTTTATGCCGAAGCGCAAACGCTCATCGCCAAGGAAACGCCCGCCATCGTGCCGTGTTTCATGGATTTGCTCGCGGCCCATTGGGGCTACGTGCAAAATTATTTTCACCACCCGCGCGGCGCGATCTACTACCTGGAGCAAGTCTGGATGGGCGACGGCGCGCCGAAACGGACGTAGGCGGCGGTCGGCAAGTATCGTAGGGGCGCACGGCAGCGCCCTTGGAATGCAATGCGCGATCGCCGCGCCCCGCATTGCCAGGGCGCACTGATGTGCGCCCCTACCGAGCGCCGCCGTTATCGGTAAATTGGCCGAAACGCCTAAGCTTGCCCGCAAACGTCCAGCATCGCGAGCATGTATATCTTGATCATGTCGATGTAGTCGGGAATATCGACGCGCTCGTCGGGCATGGTGTTGTAGCGGCCGCCGGGGCCGCACACGATGCCGGGCATGCCGGCGCGATGCTGCAGATGCGCGGCGTCGGTGCCGTAGAAGCAATAGGGCTTGACCGGCCCGGTCGGCTGCGGCGCGCCACGCACTTTTTGGTAGGCGGCGTTCACGGCCTTGACGATAGGCGCATCGCGCGCGACTTCGAAGGGCAGCATGCCGGGGCGCTGGTGTTTCTGGTCCTTGCCGACGGCGACTTTCAAGCCGGGAAATTCGCGCGCCAGCGCGCCGCACGCGTTCTCGATGTCGACCAGCACGCTCTCCTCGCTCTGGCTCGGCGCATAACGCCCGGTGCCGATGAGGCGGGCGAAGTCCGCCACTTGCGGCGGCCGCCATTCCTGGAATTCCTGCGACAGCGCCGCGCGCAGCACGCCGACATGGCAGCGATTGACCGCGCGATGATCCTCGCCCTTGGCGCCGCTGAAGATCAGCGCGGCCAAGCGTGGCGCCAGGACCGCCGCCGCCGCCAGGGCGTCGGTCGCTTCCTCGCGCTTCGAGCAATGGCGCGTGATGCCGGTCAACTCGACTTGCCAATTGAATGCGCCGGCATGGAGCGAAAGCGCGGTCAAATCGGTCGGCTCGGAATTGATGAAGCAATCGGCGCGCACGCCTTTGTCGATGAGCTTGATCGTGCCGACGCCGCCCTGCAACTCGCCGACGACGAACGTCAGCACGACGTCGCCCTTAAGGCGCACGCGCTGGTCGATCAGCGTCTTCACCGCCGAGAAATAAGCCGCGTCGCCCGACTTCATGTTCGAGACGCCGATGCCGAAGATGAAGTCGTCGTCGTATTTGCCGCCCCAGGGATCGACCGTCCAGCCTTCGGTCACCGGGTTGGTGTCGAGGTGGCCGTTGAACAGCAACGACGTGCCGCCGCCGGTGCCCTTCCAGCGCCCGATCGCCTGATAGCGGCCGGGCTCGACCTCCATCAGGTCGGTCTCGAGGCCGAGGCGCTTCATCGCCTCGACCATGTGACGCGCCAGCTCGGTTTCGCCCGGCGTGGAACTGTAGCTCTTGTATTTGAGCATGCCGGCGAGGAAATCGAGGCTCGCGCGCTTGTCGAGATTGGCGAACAGCGTGTCGGCGGCGGTCATGGCGCATCTCCTCCCGGGGACGGGGCCGATCCTGGCGCGCCTGTTGCCCGAGGGCAAGGCTGGCACCGCGCCTGCAAGCCGGTATTGTGGCCGAGGCCGCGCGAGCCGAGCAGCAAGCCGAATCATGACGCCGAGCTATCTCCTGAAGCGACTGGTTTCCATTGCGGTCACGCTGTGGGTCGTCTCGCTGCTCGTTTTCGCCATCACGCAAACCCTGCCCGGCAATGCGGCGCAGATGATCCTCGGCGAATTCGCCACCGCCGACGCGCTGCGCGCGCTCGAAATCCAGCTTGGCCTCGACCGGCCATGGTGGGCGCAATATGCGCGCTGGTTCATGGGCGCGCTCGGCTGGGATTGGGGCGTTTCGCTCAAAACCGCGCAGCCGGTCGGCGCCGGCGTGGCGCTGGCACTGGAACGTTCCCTAGTCCTTGCGGCGTTGTCGCTCTTGGCGGTGATCGCGGTCGCGATTCCGCTCGGCATGCTCGCGGCGCTGCGCCGCGGCAAGGCGACGGATGTCGGCGTCAGCGTGTTTTCCTATCTCGGCGTCTCGATGCCCGAATTCGTCACCGCGACGCTCATACTCGTGTGGCTGGCGCGGCCCGAGCTCGGCTGGTTTCCGGCCGGCGGCTACGAACCCGTGAGCGCCGGCGCCTGGACTTGGCTCAAGCACCACATCCTGCCGGTGCTGTGCCTCGCCATCATCATGACGGCGCATATTTCGCGCCAAACGCGCTCGGAGCTTGTTGATACGCTGCAGATGGATTTCGTGCGCACCGCCACGCTCAAGGGCCTGTCGCGCGCCCGTGTCGTTTTCCGCCACGCGCTGCCCAACGCCATGCTGCCGACGATCACCGTCATCGCGCTCGATATCGGCTATCTCATCGGCGGCATTCTCGTCGTCGAGGAGGTCTTCGCTTTTCCGGGCCTCGGCCGGCTGCTGATTTTCTCGCTGCAGAACCGCGACCTGCCGATGATCCAAGCCGCGACGCTGGCGCTCGCCGCGGTCTATGCCGTCGCCAATCTCGCCGCCGATCTGGTTTATGCGTGGCTCGACCGGAGGATCCAATATGCCTGATTGGCTCCGCCGCTTGCTGCGCAATCCGCTGGGGCTCGCGGGGCTGATTTTGATCGCCGTGTGCCTGTTCTTCGCCGTGCTCGGCCCGAGCCTGGCACCCCACGATCCCGAGCGCTTCAACGCCGCGTCGCGGCTGCAGGGGCCGAGCGCGCAATTCCTGTTCGGCACCGATCATTTCGGCCGCGACACGCTGAGCCGCATGCTGCACGGCGCGCGCGCGACCGTGTTTTTCGGCATCGTCGCGACGCTGATCGGCGCGGTCGGCGGCGTGCTGATCGGCCTGCTCGCGGGCTATGCCGGCGGCTGGATCGACGAGATCGTCATGCGCCTGTCCGACGCCAAGATGGCGATTCCCAATCTGCTGTTTTCGCTTCTGATCCTGACCGCGCTCGGCGTCAGCCCGGTCAATGCCGTGCTCGCGGTCGGCATCGCCTTCATGCCGTCGATCGCGCGCGTCGCGCGTTCGGTCACGCTCACGGTGCGCCACCGCGATTATGTCGCCGCCGCGGTCGCGCGCGGCGAGCGCGGCTGGTACATCGCCTTCCGCGAAATGCTGCCCAACGTGCTGGCGCCCGTCATCGTCGAGGCGACGATCCGCGTCTCCTTCGCCGTCATGCTCGGCGCCACTTTGAGTTTTCTGGGCTTGGGCGCCCAGCCGCCCGCCTCGGATTGGGGCCTGATGATCGCCGAGGCGCGCAACCACATGTTCCGCAATCCCTGGCTCGTGCTGTGGCCCGGCCTCGGCATTTCGCTGATCGCCATCGGCTTCAACTTGTTCGGCGACGGATTGCGCGACGCGCTCAACCCGCGCCTGGGCGCTTGAGCCGATGAACGCGGCGGGCCTCGTCGTCGAAAATCTCAGCGTCGGTTACCGGTTGCCGCACGGCATGCTCGCGGCCCTGTCCCATGTCGATCTTGCCGCGATGCCCGGCGAAACCATGGCGCTGGTCGGCGAATCGGGCTCGGGCAAGAGCACGCTGGCCTGGGCGATCATGCGCTATCTCAGCGCCAACGCCGTCATCGCCGGCGGGCGCATCGCCTTTGCCGGCGAGGATTTGCTCGCGGCGGATGCGCGGCGCCTGCGCCAACTGCGCGGCGGCACGGTCGCCATGGTCTATCAAGACCCGAGCGCGGCGCTCAACCCGACCATGCGGCTCGGCGAGCAATTGCGCGAGGCGATCGAAACGCATCGCGGCATCGCGCGCGCCGCGGCGGAGCGCGCCGCGCTCGATCTGCTGGCGCGCGTGCAACTCGCCGATCCCGCCGCCATCCTGCGCCGCTTTCCGCACGAGGTTTCGGGCGGCGAGAAGCAGCGCGTCGTCATCGCCATGGCCCTGGCCGGCGCGCCGCAATTGCTCATCTTCGACGAGCCGACGACGGCGCTCGACGCCACGACGGCGGTGGGCATCGTCGATCTCATCCGCGAGATCACCGCGCGCGAGCGCGTCGCCTCGCTCTATATCACCCACGATCTCGGCAACGTCGCGCGCCTGGCGCAGCGGGTTTCGGTGATCTATGCCGGGCGCATCGTCGAGCAGGGCGCCGCCGCCGAGGTGCTGGCGCGGCCGCTGCATCCCTATACCCGCATGCTGCTGGCGAGCCGGCCCAATCCGTTTCGCGCCGGCGCGCGGCGGCGTGTCGCCGCGCTCGGCGGAACGCTGCCCGATCTCGCGGCGCTGCCTGTGGGCTGCATCTTCGCCGCGCGCTGCCCGCATGCCGCGGCCGAATGCCGGGCGAACCCTGTCGAGCTGAAGCCGGTCGAGAACCGGCGTGTCGCTTGCGCGCGGCTCTCCGAGATCGCGGCTGCGCCCGCGACGGCAGCGCTCGCGCAGCCGAGCGCGATCGAGCCCGCGCGGCGCGGCGAGATATTGCTGCGCGCCGAAGCCGTCACGGTGAATTACGGGCGCCGCAGCCTCATCGATGCGATGCTCGATCGGGCCGGCGGGCGCGTCTCGGCGGTCGCCGGCGTCGATCTGGCGATCCGTGCCGGCGAAACCCTCGGCTTGGTCGGCGAAAGCGGCTGCGGAAAATCGACCCTGGCGCGTGCCCTGGTCGGCCTCGTCCCGGCAACCGGCCGCCTCGTTCTGACCGATGGCTATGACGGCCCGCCCGCGCGCCTGCCGCCCGCCTATCGCCGCGCCGTGCAGATCGTCTTTCAGCATCCCGATCAATCGCTCAATCCGCGCTTGACCGCCGGCGAAATCATCGCCCGCCCGATCGCCTTGCACGAAGGCCTAAGCGGCGCGCCGCTGCGCCAGCGCATGGCGGCACTGCTCGATCGCGTGCGCCTGTCCGCGGCCCATGCCAAGCGCTACCCGCACGAGCTTTCCGGCGGCGAGAAGCAGCGCGTCGCCATCGCCCGCGCCTTCGCGCCCAATCCGCGGCTCGTCATCTGCGATGAAATCACCTCGAGCCTCGACGTGTCGGTGCAAGGCGCCATCCTCAATTTGCTGGCCGATCTGCAAGACGAGTTCGGCACTTCGTATCTTTTCATCTCGCACGATCTCAATTTGGTGCAGCACATCGCCGACCGGATTCTCGTCATGTATCTCGGCCGCATCGCCGAGGAGCGCGCGGTGGCGCAGGGCTTCCTGCCGCCGCCCTATCATCCCTATGCCGAAGCCTTGCTCGGCGCGGTCGCCATGCCGGAGCCGGCTTTCGTCGCCCGTCCGGTGCGGCTCGCCGGCGAATTGCCGGGCCGCGGCGCTCCGCCGCCGGGCTGCCGCTTCCACACGCGCTGCCCGCGCAAGCTCGGCGCGATCTGCGAAACCGTGCCGCCGCCGCTGCGCGAATTCGCCGGCGGCCAAAGCATCGCGTGCCACATCGCGGCCGGCGATCTCGCCGCGGTACCGCCGATCTGGCGGCGGGCCGAATGAGCGGTCCGCCGCCGCGCCGGCCGATCGCGCGGCCGCGGTGCCCGATCGGCAATGGCACGGAAAATGCCGCCGAAAGCCGCGCCGACTCGAATTGACTCCGAAGTTGACGAAGGCTTACCGTTGCCGCGAACAAACGAACAAATGCCCGCCGCATGCGTTTCGATCCCGCGAGCGGGCCTGCACCGAGGGAGGACTGCACCATGAACGGAATGCAATTCTTAAATCCCATCGATCGCCGCAAATTTCTCAAATCCGCCGCCGCCGCCGGCGCCGGCGCCGGCGCGCTCGGCGCGTTCGGCTCGGATGCCAAGGCCCAGGCCAAGGAGCTCCGCATTCTCATGGCGGGCGGCACCTGGAAGGATTGGGTCAATGGCTCGGTCGTCGAGCCTTTCGTCAAGGAAAAGAAAGCCGAAGTCGTGTGGCGCCTCGGGCTCACCCACGAGCCGATGGTGATGGCGCAGCGGCGCAATCCGCAATGGGACCTCATTCACATCAACCAGAATCGCTCGACGCAGCTCGGCGCAATGAACCTGCTGATGCCCTTCGCCGAGGACCGGCTGCCGAACCTCAAGAAGATCCACCCCTCGTTCCGCTACGAATTCATCGCCGGCAAGGTGCACACGCCCTACGGCATGGCGGTCAACACCAAGCAGATCACCAAGCCGGTCGATTCCTGGCTCGCACTGTGGGACCCGGCCTACAAGGGCAAGGTCGCGTTTCCGGCCTGGAACTGGGTCGGCGACGAAGTGTTTCACGCGATCAACGGCGCGCTCGGCGGCAGCGTCGGAAAACATCGATCCCGGCATCGCCAAGTTCAAGGAACTGTTCAAGGCGAACAGCTGCAAGATCATCAACAATGTCGAGCACACGCGGCAAATGATGATCGAGGGCGAAGTCTGGATGTGCCCGCATTTCGGCGCCCGCACCGAGCACATCAAGCAGGCCGGCGCGCCGGTCGAATTCGTCATGCCCAAGGAAGGCGGCCTGAGCTGGGTGTGGAACACGGGCATCATCGCCAACCGGCCGAAAGCCGTCGATCGATCTCGCCTACGAGCTCGTCAACTATGTCGTTGAGCGCCGAGAGCCAGGTCGATTTCTGCCGCAAGCACGGCTATCCGCCGACCAACATGGAGCTGATGGCCAATCTGCCGGCCGACCTCAAGAAGCTCGAATTCACCAAGGCGCAGCTCGAGGGCATGGGCAAGCTGCAGCGCGCCTTCGACTATGTGACGCAGTTCGCCTACCGCGATCAGCACGCCGAACGCTGGAACAAGGAAGTGCTGGCGCCGGGCTGATCGAACGCGGATGAGCGCCGCCGTCCTCTCGCTGCGCGGCGTCCTCAAGAGCTACGGAAACACGCTCGGCGTCGGCCCAGTCGATCTGGATGTCGCCCAAGGCGAGTTTCTCACGCTCTTGGGGCCGAGCGGCTGCGGCAAGACGACGACGCTGCACATCATTGCCGGTCTGCTGCAGCCCGACCAAGGCACGGTGACGATGGCCGGCCGCGACATCACGCGGCTCGATCCGCCGTTTCGCGACATGGGCCTGGTGTTCCAGAACTATGCGCTGTTCCCGCACAAGACCGTGGGGCAGAACATCGCCTTCGGCCTGCGCATGCGCAAAGTGGCGGCGCCCGACATCGCCGAGCGCACGGCGCGCATGCTCGAACTCGTCGGCCTGCCCGGCGTCGAGCAGCGCTATCCCGATCAGTTGAGCGGCGGCCAGCGCCAGCGCATCGCGCTGGCGCGCGCCCTCGTCATCCGGCCTTCGCTGCTGCTGCTCGACGAGCCGCTGTCCAATCTCGACGCGCAATTGCGCAAGCGCATGCGGCTGGAGCTGCGCGATCTGCAGAAGACGCTCAACGTCGCCACGGTTTTCGTCACGCACGATCAGGACGAGGCCTTCGAAATGTCGGACCGCGTCGTGCTGCTTGACAAGGGCCGCATCGCGCAGACCGGCACGCCCGAGGCGCTTTACGATTTGCCGGCGACGCGCTTCGTCGCGGAATTCATCGGCGAGGCCAATCTGCTCGAAGGCCGCGTCGCGCGGGCGAACGGCGCTTCGGTCGAGATCGCGCTCGGCGAGCGCCTCACGCTGCCGGCCTTGCCGACGCGCGGCCCAATGGCGGTGGGCGACAAAGCCTATGTCATGATGCGGCCGGAGCGCATCGATATCGCGCTCGAAGCGCCCGGCGACGGGCGCGGTCTTCCGGCGCAAATCGCCAAGCGGATTTTTTCCGGCGACAGCGTTTCGTTCGAGCTCAGGATCGAAACCGGACAAATCCTGCGCAGCACCAAGCCGAATATTTCGCGCTTCCGCGGTCTGGCGCCGGGCGCGTCCGTGTGGGCCGTGCCCGACGAAGTGCGCGCCGTTCCGGTGGGGGAGTGACGTGGTAACCACGGCGAACCGCTTCGGCCGCTGGCTGCTGACGCCGATGGGCGTGCTATATCTGCTGTTTCTGCTGGCGCCGGTGAGCTTCTTTCTCGCCGTCAGCGTGTTCAAATTCGCCAAGCTCGATCTCTACGAGCCGGCCTTCACGTTGGCGAATTATCAGCGCCTGTTTCTCGACAGCTATTATCAGGGCATTCTGCTCGGCACGCTCAAGATCGCGGCGCTGGTCACGCTGTTCAGCCTGCTGCTCGGCTATCCGCTGGCGTATTTTCTCGCCCGCACCCAAAGCGCGTGGCGCGGCGTGCTGATGTTCCTCGTCATCGCGCCGCTGATGACCGGCGTCATCGTGCGCACCTATGGCTGGATCGTCCTGCTTGGCGCCGAGGGCACGGTGAACAAGGTTCTGCTGACGCTCGGCGGCGGTGCGCCGGCCGATCCAGATTCTCGAAACCGAGTTCGCCGTCGTCATGGCGCTGGTGCATATCTTGATGCCCTACATGGTGTTTCCGATTTTCTCCTCGCTCGCGGGGCAGGATCCGAACCTGGCGCGCGCGGCCAGCACCTTGGGCGCGCGGCGGTTGCGCGCCTTTTTCGAGGTGACGCTGCCCTTGAGCCGCGCCGGCATCACGATGGGCGCCGCGCTCGTCTTCACGCTCACCGCCGGCGCCATCGTCACGCCCGAGCTGCTCGGCGGCAAGAGCGTGCGCATGGTCGGCCAAACGATTTACGATCTGGTGCTCAAGACCTTCAACTGGCCGCTCGCCTCGGCGGTGGCGTCGATCCTCGTCGCCTGCCAATTCGTCGTCATCATGCTCAATTTCCGCGGAGGGCGCCGTGCACGACAAGGCGGCTAGCCCGGGACAGAGCGGAATCCGGCCGCCGGCGCCGCGCATCGATTGGATGCCGGCGAGCCGCCTCGGCGGGCGCGTCTTCATCGCGCTGATCTATGTTTTCCTGCTGACGCCGATTCTCATCGTCGTCTTCACCTCGTTCAACGCGACCCAGGCGAACACGTTTCCGCCGGTCGGCTTTTCGCTGCGCTGGTATCGCGAGTTCGCCGCCAACGCCAATTTCACCTCGGCGTTCAAGTTCAGCCTCACCCTCGGCTTGATCTCGGCGACGATCGCGACCTTGATCGGCTTCCTGTCGGCGTATGCCATCGTGCGCGCGCTCGGCCGCCGCCGGCGGCTCGGGCAGAGCCTGGCCCTGCTGCCGGTGATGATCCCGCATATTCTCATCAGCCTGTCGCTGCTGCTGGCGATGACGCGCATTCCGATTCCCGAGCTGGTCATGCTCGTCATCGGCCATGTCTTGATTTGCCTGCCCTTCACCGTTGCCGGCATCATCGCGAGTTTCGAGGGCGTCGACCCGCAGCTCGAAGCGGCGGCGCTGACGCTCGGCGCCTCGCGCCTGCGTGCTTTGTGGGAGATCGTCATCCCGCTCGTGGCACCCGGCCTGCTGTCGGCGCTGATTTTCGCCTTCATCGTATCCTTCGGCGACGTTTATATCTCGCTGTTCTTGTCCGGCCCGGGCATGACGACGCTGCCGATCGAGATTTTCAGCTACATGCTGTGGGAAAGCTCGCCGGTCGTGGCTGCGATCACGACGGTGCAAATTCTGCTGATCGTCGTGCTCGGTCTGGCGATCGAGCGCATGGTCGGGCTGCGCAAGGTGATGCGGTTCTAGTGTAAGAAGGGGAGAGGGCATGCAATCGATCGTGGTGGGTTCGGCGCGCGCCGACGGGCGCGGCGTATTCCGCGGCAAGCTTAGGACGGGCATCCTGCCCGACGGCGAGCCGCTCGAAATTCCGGTCGTCGTCGCGCGCGGCGCCGAGGACGGGCCGGTGCTGTGGCTGCACGGCTGCGTTCACGGCAACGAATATTGCGGCACGTTCACGATCCTGGAATTCATGCGCTCGCTCGATCCCAACACGCTTAAGGGCGCCGTGGTGGCGCTGCCGATCCTCAATCTCTCGGCGTTCCAGAAAATGCAGCGCATGAGCCCGTACGAGCTTTATGGCGGCGGCGATCTCAACCGCTGTTTCCCGGGCCAGAAAGACGGGCCGCTCACCCAGCAGATCGGCCACGCGATCTACAGCAACCTCAAGCAATACGCGAATGTCCTCATCGACTATCACACCGCCTTCACCCGCGACACGTGCTGGGCGCTCTATGCCGATGTCGGCGACGCGGTGTCGAAGGCGGGCTTCGGCATCGCCAAGGCCTACGGCTTCAAGCACACGCTGCCGGCGCCGCCGACCATCCTGGGCGGCTCGTCGATGATGGCGGCGGCGAAGGACGGCATCCCGGCCTATATCGTGGAATTGGGCGGCATCAACGCGGCCTTCACCCGCGATCAGGTGCGCGACGGCGCCGAGCGGCTGCGCAACGTGCTGCGCCACTTGAAGATGCTGCCCGGCACGGTCACCGATTACGGGCCGCTCACGCTGTTTTCCAATTTCGCCTGGTGCAACGCGCCGATCGGCGGCCTGTTCCGCGCCGCCGTCAAAACCGGCATTCCGATCAAGAAGGGCGACAAGGTGGGCGATTTCTACAACACCCATGGCGACAAGATCGGCACCGCGCGCGCCCCGGCCTCGGGCATCGTGCTTGCGATTCACGGCGGCCCGATCATGCCGCAGGGCGATACGCTGGTGCATATCGGCCTCAATCCCCGCCAAGCCGCCTGAGGAGAGGACGATGAAAGAAATTCGCGTCGGCAACGTCGTATCCAAGAGCAAGGGCGTCAAGAAAGGCACGCTCCGGGCCGGCACCTTGCCCGACGGGTCGGCGATGGAGCTTCCCGTCATCGTCGTGCGCGGCGCCAAGGAGGGGCCGGTGCTCTGGCTGCACGGCTGCGTGCACGGCAACGAATATTGCGGCACCTTCATCATCCACGAATTTCTGCGCAAGCTCGATTGGCGCAAGCTCGCCGGCAGCGTCGTGGCGCTCCCGGTGCTCAACACCACGGCGTTCCAGAAAAACCAACGCATGAGCCCGTTCGAGGGATTTCAACGGCGGCGATCTCAACCGCTGCTTTCCCGGCGATGCCGGCGGCACGCTCACGCTGCAGATGGCGCACGCCATCTACCAGCCGCTGAAGCGCTATGCCGATTGCCTGGTCGATTTCCACACCGCGATGACCGAGGATGTGCGCTGGGCGCTGTTCGCCAATGTCGGCGGCAAGGCCGGCAAGCTCGGCGAAAAGATCGCGCGCGCCTTCGGCTACAAGAGCACGCTGCCCGCGCCGCCCGATATTCTCGCGGGCTCGGCCATGATGGCGGCGGCCAAGGACGGGATCGGCGCCATGATCGTCGAGTGCGGCGGCAAAGGCCCGGCTTTCGACGACGACGCGGTGGGCGACGGCGCCGAGCGACTCCGGAATATTTGCCGGAGCTTGACCATGCTGCCGGGCAAGGCGGCCGATCACGGTCCGCTGCACTATTTCTCGAATTTCGCCTGGTGCTACTCGACCCAGGGCGGCTTGTTCGAAAAATCGGTGAACTGCGGCGACCGGCTCGCCGCCGGACAGACGATCGGCCGCTATTTCGACGTCTTCGGCCAGCCCGCGGGCGAAGCCAAATCCACGCATGCCGGCATCGTGCTCGCGATCCATCCCGGCCCGGTGATGGCGGCGGGCGAAACCCTCGTTCATGTCGGGCTCGACCCGAAGGAGGTTTGACGTGGCCGAGAGCGCAAAGACGTGGTCCGCCGCGCCGTTGAAGATCGGCTCGGCCGTGGCGGAGCCGGGACGCTGGACGCGCGGCCGGCTCGTGCTCGGCCACTATCCCGATGGGCCGATCACGACGCCGGTCAATATCCTGTGCGGCGCCAAGCCGGGTCCGGTGCTGTGGGTCCAGGCGGCGATTTACGGCTCGGAAATCGGCGGCGCGCTCGGCATTTTGCGGCTGTTCCAGTCGCTCGATCCGAACAAAATGCGCGGCGCCATTGTCGGCGTGATGGCGGCCAATCCGCCGGCCTTCCGCGCCCAGCAGCGCAACACGCCGCTCGACGGCGAAAACCTCAATCGCCATTTCCCCGGCCGCGCCGATGGGCCGTTGTCGCCGCAAATGGCGCATGTGCTGATGGAAACCGCCTATGGCGCCGCCGACGCGATGATGGATCTGCATTCCGGCGGCAACGAGGCCGTCGTGCCGTTTTATGCGATTTATTGGGACGACCGTTCGGCGGCGGCCAAGCGCTCGGCGGCGCTGGCGCGGGCGGCGGCGACGCCCGATCTGTGGCGTTGCACCGATGGCTGGATCGCGAACGCCATGTTCGCCCAGTTCGTCAAGCGCGGCAAACCGGGCATGATCGTCGAATGCGGCGGCGGCGGCACGCTCACCGAGCGCGAAATCGCCAACCACGCGGCGGCGATCGGCGGCGTCGCCAAGGCGATGGGCATCGTTTCGGGCAAGCCCAAGCGGCAGAAGCGCTATCGCATCGTCGGCAAATGCAAGCTCGTCTTCAACCGCCGCGGCGGCTATTTCCTGCCCGCGGTCGGCGTCGGCGACGAAGTGAAAAAAGGCCAGGTCCTCGGCCGCATCGTCAATCCGCATGGCGACATCGTCGAAACGCTGCGCGCGCCGCACGGGCCGGGATTTATTTCCGCCGTGATGCGCCCCTATCTGCCGCTCCATGCCGGCGTCTGGATCGCCGAATGCAACCGCATCGAAGGCTATGAGAAGGGCTGACGCCATGGCGAAACAAAGCAAGCGGCTTAGGGTCGGCACGGCAACGGCGGTGCCCGGCCAGCGCGTCGAAGGTCGCTTCACGCTGTCCGAATACGCCGATGCCGAGGTCGCCTCGCCGGTCGTGATCGCGTCCGGCTTGAAACCGGGGCCGGTGCTGTGGGTGCAGGGCTGCATTCACGGCACCGAAGTGGGCGGCACGCTCGGGCTGCTGCGTTTTCTCAACGGCCTCGACCTTAGATCGATGCGCGGCTCGGTCGTGGCCGTCATGCTCGCCAACCCGCACGCCTTCCGCGCCGGCGCGCGCAACACGCCTTACGACGGCGAAAACTTGAACCGCGTCTTTCCCGGCGGGCGCAACGCGGGAACCACGGGGCAGATGGCCGATACGCTGCTGAGCAACGCGCTCCGCGTCGCCGACGCCGTGGTCGATCTTCATTCCGGCGGCGATCGTTCGATCGTGCCGTTCTATGCGCTCTATTGGAACGACGGTTCGCCGGCGGCGGCGCGCGCCGCGACCTTGGCGCGGGCGGCGGCAACGCCCGACATCTGGGCCTCGACCGACCGCTGGCTCGGCGGCGCCATGCTCGCCAAGGCGACCGAGCGCGGCACGCCCGCGCTCATCGTCGAGTGCGGCGGCGGCGGCCAAGTGCGGGATAGCGACATCGGCAATTTCGCCGCCGCGCTCGCCGGCATCGCCCGCGCCCTCGGCATCGTGCCCGGCGCGGCGCCGGAACAGGCGCAATACCGCGTCTACGACGATGCGCGGCTGGTCTACAGCACGCGCGGCGGCGTTTTTCACGCCGCGGTCGAAAGCGGCGCGATCGTGGATAAAGACGCCGTGCTCGGCCAGATCGTCGATCTCTACGGCCACACGGTCGAAACCGTCACCGCGCCGATCGGCCCGTCCTACGTCGCATCGATCCGCAAAGCCTATATGCCGGTCTATTCGGGCGAGCAGATCGCCGAATGCATCGGCATCATCGAACGTTGAATCGACTTTCACTCGGAGTGGATTTGCCATGCGCTCGCCGCTGTCAGCCTTGCTGTCCGCCGTTCTGGCCTTCGCCGCGTCCGGTGCTGTGGCGCAGGAGAAAATCACCTATGCCGTGCTCGACGATCCGTCGCATGCCGCGCTGATCTGGGCGCTGGTCAACGGCAAGGTCAAATCGGACAAGGTCGTCATCGAGCCGAAGCCGGTCGCGATACCGGCGCTGATCCAGGCGATCGCGACGCGGCAATACGATGTCGTGGAAACCGCGGTGCCGAGCGTGGCGCAGGCCTATGGCCGCGGGCTGCAACTGAAAATTATTTCCATCGCCCTGCGCCTGCACAAGGATGGCGAGGCCGCCGATCTGTGGGTGAAGAAAGACAGTGCGATCCAGAGCCCGCGCGACCTCAAGGGCAAGACGCTCGCGGTCTACGGCTTGCAGGCGACCGGCATTCAACTGACCCGCATCGTGCTGCAGAAAAAATACGGGCTCAACGCCGCGCTCGAAAACGGCGATGTGAAGTTCGCCGAATTGCCCGCGCCCGCGATCCCGGGCGCGATCGCGGCGGGGCGCGTCGAGGCCGGCGCGCTGATCCACATCCAGGCCTATGGCGCGCAAAAAGGCGGCGATCTGCGCTCGATCCAGGCCGGGCAGCGCGACATGGTCGAGATCTTCGGCGTGGCGCCGGTGACGGCGGTCAACGTCTCCTATCCCGACAAGCTCGCCGCGCGGCCCGAGGCGTTCCGCGAATTCAACCGCCTGCTCGCCGAATCGGCGCGCTACATGCTCGCCAATCGCGCCGAAGTGTTCGGCGCCGTGGCGCAGGACAGGAAAATCGATCCGGCGTTTTTCGACGTCTATTTCAGCCGCTATTCGGAATTTCCGATCGCGGTCGCCGAGGACGATATCAAGGCGATCACGCGGCTGTGGGACTTGTCGAAGGAGCTGAAAATGCTCGACTCGGCCCCCGCCATCGGCGACGTTCTGTGGGAGCACGCCCTGCGCCGCTAGGCGCCGCCGCGGCCGATGACGGGACTGGCGCCGTCGACGCGCGCGCGCCGCCGCGTCGCGCACGGATTTACGATCGCCGTCCTGCTCGCCTGGCTGGCGGCGACCAATGCTGTCCCGCCCTATCTGCTGCCCGATCCGCTCAGCGTCGCGCGGCGCCTGCTGCGTTTCTTGATCGAAGGCGGGCAGTTTTATCACGTCGCGGTTTCGCTGTTTCATCTTGGCGTGGCGGTGGCCGGCGCGCTCCTCATCGGCTGTGCGCTCGCCATGCTGCCCTTCGTCTGGCCGGTTTTCGCCTTTGCCGTCGATCGGCGCCTGGCGCCGTTTCTCAACGCCTTTTCCGGCATCGGCTGGGTCATGCTGGCGGTGCTGTGGTTCGGCGTCACCCATGGCACGGTGCTGTTCGCCATGGTCGCCGTCCTGGTGCCGTTTCCGCTCATCGCCTTGCGCACCGCGATGGCCGCGCTCGACGCCGAGCGGCTGGAAATGGCCGCGAGCTACACGCGGCGCGGCGCGCGCCGTTTCGGAAAAATCGTCCTCCCGTCGCTCGTGCCGGTTCTCGCCGCGGCGCTGCGCGCGACCTTCGGCGCGGGCTGGAAGGTCGTGCTCGTCATCGAGTTCATCGGCGGCAATTCGGGTTTGGGCTACCTGATGAACATCGCGCGCCAGCAATTCGACGCGCCCACGGTATTCGCCATCATCGTCCTAATCGTCGTCGTCGTGCATGGATTCGACCGGCTCGTGCTGGCGCCGCTGGAAACCGCCGCCGCGCGATTTTTCGGCGGCTGAGCGGCGATGCGGACGGCGCAAAAAATTCCGCTCGCGCAGCGCCTGGTCGGCGAAGGCCTGGTCTTGGCCGGCATCGCGGGTTGGTGGCTGTCCGCCGCGTCGCTCCCGCCCGGCGTCATGCCGGACCCGTTGGACGTGTCGCGGTCGCTGATCGGGCTCTTCGCCGAGCCGGCTTTTCTGCTTCACACGCTTGCCAGTCTCGGCCGCGTTCTTGCCTCGGTGGCCTTGGCCTTGGCGGCCGGCCTCGCCCTGGTTCTGCTGGCCTGGCGCTGGCCGATCCTCGAAGCCGTGGTCGCCGACCGCATTCAGCCGGTTCTGCTGGCGTTCCCTTCGCTCGGCTGGGCCCTTGTCGGCGTGACCTGGTTCGGCGCGAATGACGCCGCGGTGCTCTTCATCCAGGTCGCCATTCTAACCCCATTCTGCGTGGTCAACTTCGCGGCCGGGCTGCGCGCGCTCGATGGCGATCTCATGGAGATGGGCGGCAGCTTCGGCCGCGCGCCGTCCCGGCTGCTTGTCCGCCTCGTCCTGCCGCAGCTCTATCCGTCCGCCGTGGCCGCCGCGCGCATCGGCTATGGCGTGGCCTGGAAAGTCGCGGTCGTGGCCGAGCTGTTCGGCGCCGAGCGCGGCGTCGCCTATCTCATGCAGCAGGCCCAGGTCAAGGCCGATGCGGCCTTGGTCTTCGCCGCGTGTTTCGCCATTGTCCTTGTCTTCGTGGCCGGCGATAAGCTTGTGCTAGAACCGCTGGCGCGACGCTACGCGAAATAACCATCCGGCTCCGAGGACGAACGACATGGCTGAATACGGCTTGGCAACCATCGCCTACAACAAGCGCTCCTGCGCCGCGATACGCGTCGGCGATTTCTACTGGCCGGTGCGCCCGGCCGCCAAGGCCAGCCTCGGCACCGAATTGCCCGACAGCGTCTTCGACATCATCGCCGATTGGGAGCGCATGACGGCCCAGCTCGATCGCCTCGCCGATGGCGCGCTCGCGGGCCGGCTCGATCGCAATCTGCGCATCGCGGCCGAGTCCGCCGCGGTCGAGGCGCCGATACAATATCCGCGCAAGGTTATCGGCGTCGGTGCCAATTACGCCGACCACGTGGCGCGCGCCCTGCCGCATCTGGAAAAAATGGGCATTCCGCTGCCCACCGGAAAGCACAACCGGCCGGTCTTCTTTTTCAAGCCCGCCTCCACCGCCGTGGTCGGGCCGGGCGCCACGGTGCGCATGCCGGTCGATTGCAAGCAATTCGATTGGGAGATCGAGCTCTCCGTCGTGATCGGCCGCCGCGCGCGCTGCATCTCGGAAAACGACGCGCTGGGCGCCGTCGCCGGCTACACGGTCGGCCTCGACATGTCGGCGCGCGACCTGCACTTCGTGCCGAACTCGCTGTTCCGCTTCGACGCCTTCGCCGGCAAGGGCCACGACACGGGCGCGCCGCTCGGGCCCGTCATTACGCCGGCGAAATACGCCGGCGATCCGCAAGCCATGCGCCTGCGCCTCTGGGTCAACGACGAGCTGAAACAAGACGGCTCGACATCCGGCATGGTCTACTCGGTCAAGCAGCTCGTGGCCGCGTGCTCGCGCATCGTCACGCTCGAGCCCGGCGACGTGATCATGACGGGCACGCCCGCGGGAACCGGTTTCGAGAGCGGCAATTTCCTCAAGGTCGGCGACCGTATTCGCGCCGAAATCGAACGCATCGGCGTGCTTGAGGTCTCGGTCACGGCGTCCTAGCATTCGCACTGCAACGGGAGCGGGACGCATGACCGAAACCGCCTTGTCGGCCCGCCAGCGGGCGAAGCAATCCGCCGTCAAGCCATTCCGGCTTTCGCACGGCACGCTCGAAGTGCGCGATCTGGCGCGCTCGCGCAAATTCTACGAGGAATTCCTCGGCCTCGATTGCGTGCGCCACAACAAGCCGGCGATGCTGATCCGCAAGGGCGGCTATTGGTGCGTCGTGTGCATCGAGGTCGGCGACGGTGTGCATCCGCAGCACATCATGAATCACTGGGGCGTGGACGTCGCGGCGCGCGCGGAGGTCGACGAGGCTTACGCGAAGGCGATAGAGTTGAAAGACGAATTCGAAATCAAATCGATCACCAAGCCGGGCGATCAGCACGGGGTCTATTCGTTCTATCTCCAAGATCGCGATTCGAACTGGTGGGAAATCCAGCACTGCGATCCGGCGTTGCACGACAAGCAGTATGAGCGCGGCGACGTGTATCCGCCGGCTTAGCGCGCCGTTTCGGGATCGATTTTCATCGCTTCGAGAAAACGCGAAACCAGATTGTAGGCCGCGATCGTCGCCGTCAGCTCGACGATCTCGCGCTCGGAATAATGCGGCCGCAGCGCGTCGAAAACCGCGTCGGGCACGTGAATTTCCTTCGTCATCGAATCGGTATAGGCCAGCAGGGCGCGCTGGGCGCCGCTGAACAGCGTCGAGGCGCGCCAATCTTCGAGCGCGTCGATCTGCGCCTGGCCGATCCCGTCTTTGAGCGCGAACGGCACATGGGCGGCGTATTCGTAGGGCGCGCGGTTGAGGATCGCGACCCGCAGGATCGCCAATTCACGCGGGCCGCCGGGCAAGGTGCATTTTTGCCGGATTGCGGTGAGGAAGCTCAACCAGCCTTCGGCCACCGGCGGGCTGACCAGCAGCATGCGGTAGAGGTTCAGCAGCTTGCCGCCGCGCTCAGCTCGAATGCGATCCGCCAGTTTCGCGGTTTCGGTGCCGGCATGGGCGTCGGCATAGGCAATGCGGGCCATGGTCCGTGCTCCGTTTGCTGGGCTAGGAGAATTTCGGCTGGCCGCGCTTGTGGGCGACAAGCGCCATCAGGCGCCGGTCGCGCCACGCCTGCTTGCGGTCGAGCACCTCGGCCGGCGGCGTCGGGCCGCGCTCGCGCTGGATCGCATCGCGATTGCGTTCGTCCCAGGCGCCGGCATCCGCCGGTTTCGCGGCCAGGCGGCGATAGAGCGGCGCGTAGCGCTGCCAATAATCGGGGATGCCCGCGGGCGCGTTGAGTTCGATGGTCTCGATCGGGCCGATGAACGACCAGCGCAAGCCGAGCCCGTCGCGCACTGTTTTGTCGAGATCGTCGGGCGACACATAGCCTTCGCCGATCAGGCGCAGCGCTTCGGCGAGCAGCGCGCCCTGCAGCCGGTTCAGGATGAAGCCCTCGATCTCGCGGCGCACGACGATGGGCACCTGGCCCACCTCTTCGAACAGCGCCTTGGCGCGCGCAACAGTCTCGGGCGAGGTCCACGGCGCGCCGCACAGCTCGACCAGCGGAACGAGATGCGGCGGGTTGACCGGGTGCGCCACGACGCAGCGCGCGCGCCCGGCGAGGTTTTCGGTGAATTGCGAAGCCGGTATCGCCGAGGTCGAGGACGCGAGAATGACGTTCGCCGGCGTCGCGCGATCGAGCCGCGCGTAAACCGCGCGCTTGGTTTCGAGCACTTCGGGCAAATTCTCCTGGACGAAATCGGCGCCCGCCAAGGCCTCCTCGATCGTCGGGACCGGCCGGATGCGGGCCAAGGCCGCTTTCGGATCGGCGGCAAGGCCGTGCCGCGCCAGGTCGTCGAGGCCTTCGCGAATGAGGCCCATGGCGCGGTCCAGAATCGCCGGCGTCGCGTCGCAGATCGCGACATTTTTGCCGGCGCGGGCGAACACCATGGCCCAGGCCCGGCCGATCAGGCCGGCCCCAATCAACGCAATGTTTTGCAATCCATCCTCCCGTCAGAGCCAGAGCACGCGGCGGCGCAGATCGAGGTTTTTCGCGAGGTCTTGCGCCGGTCCCTGATGTACCACCCGGCCGCGCTCCAGGACATAGGCGCGGTCGGCCAGCGCCAGCACCAGATCGAGATTGTGCTCGACGATGACGACGGCGACCTCGTGGCGGAGCTTGTCGAAGGCGTGGAACAAATCTTCGGTGATGGCGGGCGACAGGCCTTCGAACGGCTCGTCGAGCAGCAGGACTTTCACGTCGCCGGCGAGCGCGCGCGCCACCGCGACCATCTGCTGCTCGCCGCCCGAAAGATAATCCGCCGGCGTATCGAGCCGTTCGCGGATGCGCGGAAAGAAGGCGAAGATTTTCTCGTCGCTCCAGCCCGAGCCTTGCCCGCTCCGCCGCCGCATGCGGCCCAATTCGAGATTGTCGGCGACCGACATGCCGGCGAACAGCGCGCGGCCCTGCGGCACGTAGCCGATGCCGCCGCGCGCGATCTGAGCCGGCGGCGCGCCCGCGATGGCGCGGCCCTCGAGCGCGATCGTGCCCGAGGCCGGCGGCGCTATGCCGATGATCGATTTGAGAAGGGTCGATTTTCCCGCGCCGTTGCGGCCGAGCAGGGCGACGATTTCGCCGGCGTGCAGGTCGAGGCCGACGTCGTTGAGGATGTGGCTTTTGCCGTAGAACGTGTTGACGCCCGCGATGCGCAGCATGAGTTCGCTGCGCGCGGCCGACGTCGTCGCCTTCGCCACCAGCGCCGCGGCCCCCGAACCGATATAGACCTCCTGCACGCGCTTGTCCGAACGCGCGTCCTCGACTCCGCCATCGACCAGGATTTCGCCTTCGTTCATCACCGTGACCCGGTCGGCGAGCTCGAACACGCGATCGATATCGTGCTCGACCAGCAGCACGGGAATGTCGCGCGAGATCGATTTGATGAGCTGCGATACGCGCTCGCGTTCGGCGGCGGCGAGGCCGGCGAGCGGCTCGTCGAGCAGCAGCAGGCGCGGGCGCGAGGCGAGGGCGGCGCCGAGATCGACCAGGCGCTGCCCGCCATAGGAGAGCGCGGCGGCCTCGGCCTGTTCCATGCCTTCGAGGCCGAGAAAGCGAACGAGTTCGCGGGTCTGTTCTTCGATATCGGCGATGGCGCGCGCCTCGTTCCAGGCATCGAAGCGCTTGGCGTGCTGGGCCTGCAGGCCGAGGCGCAAGGTTTCTTCCACCGTCAGCGACGGATAGAGATTGGTGATCTGGAACGAGCGCGCCAAGCCGCGCCGGTTGATCGCGTCGGCGGACAGGCCGCCGATGGGTTCGCCCGCGATCCGCACCGTGCCGCTGTCGGGCGCGAAAAGGCCGGAGATCAGGTTGAACGCCGTCGTCTTGCCGGCGCCGTTCGGGCCGATCAGCGCGTGCAGGCTGCGGTCGGCCACGGCGAACGACGCGCCGCGCACCGCGCGAATGCCGCCGAAACTCTTGGCGACACTGTTGACCGCGAGGATCGGACCGCCGCCGGCATGCGGCGGCTTCAGGAATTCCGGCAGCGCGGTTCCCGCCGCCGATTTGCGCTCCGCCATGGCCGCGGCGAGCACGGTTTTCTTGCGGAACGGCGCGCGCAATCTTTCGTACACGCCGACCAGGCCGGTCGGCGAAAATACGACGAAGCCGACGAACAGCAGGCCGAAATAGAACAGCCAGTTCGCCGTCCAGATCGACAGCGCCTCGCGGAACAGGATGAAAAACAGCGCGCCGATCGCCGGGCCGTAGAAGCTGCGCATGCCGCCGATCACGACCATGGCCAGCAGCTCGCCGGAAAAGGCGACGCCGATCGGATCGGCCGAGGCGAAGCGGTGATTGAACACCGAAAGCGCGCCGGCAAGGCCGGTGATCGACGCCGAGACGACGAAGGCGATGAGCTTGTAGCGGTCGGTCGCGTAGCCCTGAAACGTCGCGCGCTGCTGGTTTTCGCGGATCGCGATCAGCACGCTGCCCACCGGCGACAAATGAAAGCGCTTAAGCGCGTAGATCACGCCGACGGCGATGGCCGAAACCAGCGCGTAGTAAATCCACGATACGCCGAGATCGACGCCGAGCAGCTTCGGCCGCGTAACGCCGCCCAAGCCGCTTTCGCCGCCGGTGAACGAGGTCCAGCGGTACGCGATGGCGAAGAGCAGGGCGGTCAGCGCCAGCGTGAGCAGCGAGAAATAAACGCCGCGCCGGCGCAGGATCAGGGCGCCCGCCGGAACGCTGACCAGGCCGACGAAGACGAAGCCGGCGAGCAGCGGCAGCACGAACTCGCCGGGCAGCCAGTGGCGCTGCACCAGCGCCGCGCCGTAGGCGCCGAGCCCGAACCACGCGCCGTGCCCGAACGAGACCAGGCCGGTATGGCCGACCAGGACGTTGAGGCCGAGCACGGCGATGGAAAAAATCACCAGGTCGGTGGCATTGGTCAGCGTCAGGCCCAGGCCGCGCAGGACGAACGGGATGGCCAGCGCCGCGAGCGCCGCAACAAGCACGGTGCGCCAGGTTTCGCGCATCGCCCGCTACTCGAATTTCTGGATGCGCTCGCCGAACAACCCGCGCGGCCGCAAGATCAACACCAGCGCCATCAGCAGATACATCGAAGCCTCGGCGGCCGAGGGCAGGTATTGAACCGTGATGCCGCGCGCGACTCCAACAAGCGCGGCGGCGGCAACAACGCCCCAGAACGAGCCGAGGCCGCCGATCACGACGACGACGAAGGCCGCCGTGATGACTTCGCTGCCCATCGCCGGATGCACGCCGGCGAGCGGCGCTTGCAGCACGCCGGACAGCCCGGCGAGGCCGATGCCGAGCGCCGCCACGGTCGTCATATAGGGGCGCAGCGAAATGCCGAGCGCGCCGACCATGTCGGGGTTCTGCACGCCGGCGCGCACCACGCGGCCGAACGGCGTCCGATGCAGCAGAAACCAGATCCCGGCGACGCTGACGATGGCGACCGCCAAAACCATCAGCCGGTAACGGGAATAGATGAACTCGCCGACGAAGACCTGGCCGCGCAGCTCGGGCGGAATCGAGAACGGCAGCGGCGTCGCCCCCCAGATCATGCGCAGCGCCTGCTCGCCGACCATGGCCAGGCCGAAGGTCAGCAGCAGGGTGAGGATCGGATCGGATTTGTAGAAGCGGCGGAACAGCAGCGCCTCGGTCGCGATCCCGAGCAGGCCGACCAAGGCGGGCGACGCGAGCGCGGCGCCGCCATAGCCGATGCGGTCGGCGAGGATGACGGCGAAATAGGCGCCGAAGGCATAGAAGGCGCCGTGCGCGAGATTGACGATGCCGCCGAGGCTGAAAATCAGCGACAGCCCCAGCGCGATCATCAAGTAGTTGGCGCCGGCGAGCAGGCCGTTCAGCACCTGCTCGAGAATGAAGACGAGCTGCACGGGCGCGCTACGATACGCGGCGGCGGCGCTTTGTGCGGCGCCGCCGCGCTCGGGCGGCTATGCCAGGGTGCAGGCGTTTTCTTCCTTGCTGGGCGCCAGGATTTCGAGCGGCTCGCTCGCGCCCGGCACCGCACCGCCGAGCTTGACGATGTCCCAGCGGTCCTTGATCTCGGCCGTGGGTTTGGCCGTCATCGTGTACATTTCGGTCAGGAGCTGGTGGTCCCAGGCGCGGAAATAATTTTCCCGCGACTTCATCGTGTCGAACTTGGCGCCCTTCTCGAAATAGTCGATGAGCTTCGCCGAATCGGTCGATTTGGTCTCGGCCACCGCCTGGGCGTAGATTTTCAGCGCGTTGTATTCGCCCCAGGCCTGATTCTCCGGCGGCTTGCCATGCCGCTTGACGAATGCATCGACCCACGCCTTCGACTTGGGCGTGGCGAGATCGTGGTGCCAGATCACCGGCCAGGTGCCGCCGAAATTGCCCTTGCCCGCGCCCCAGGCCACCGCCGTGTCGAAGGCGAAGCCCCAGATCGGGAACTGCAGGCCGAATTCGGTGTATTGCTTGACGAAGTTGGTGATCTGCGCGCCGGCCAAATTGGAGACGACGATGTCGGGCCGCGCCTGGCGGATCTTCAGCAGATAGGGGCTGAAATCGGTGGCGTCGGTCGGCACCAGCTCGTCGGCGGCGAAGCTGCCGCCGTTCTGCTCCATGAAGCGCTTGGCGACGCGCAGCAGATCGTGGCCGAAAGCGTAATCGGCGGTCAGCGAATACCATTTCTTGCCCTTGACCATGTTGTCGCGCAGCAGCGCGCGGCCGACGGCGCGGACATACATCGAGTTCGCCGCCTCGACGTGGAACATGAATTTGTTGCACGCCTTGCCGCGCAGCTCGTCGGAGTTGCAGCCCGTGTTCATGAAAATCTTCTGCGTCCGCTTGGCGACCTGGGCGATGGCGAGGCCCGAGGCCGAGGAAATCTCGCCGATGATGATGTCGACCTTCTCGCGCTCGACATAGCGCTCGGCCTTGGCCGACGCGGTTTGCGGATTGACGCTGTCCTCGGAGATCAGCTCGATCTTCTTGCCGAGCAGGCCGCCGGCGGCGTTGACCTCGTCGACCGCCATTTTCATCGCCAGCGCCGCATATTCGCCGAGCGCGCCCAGGAATCCGGTGAGCGGCGTCAAATGGCCGATCTTGACGGCGTTCGATTGCGCCTTGAGGATCGCGGGCGCGCCGATCAGGCTGGTCGCCGCCGCGGCGCCGGCGATGGCGTGGCGTCGCGTGATGGGCATGCGGATTTCGTGCATTGCTTCCTCCCGATTTGTGTGAGCTTTGCCCGGATATTGTCAAACGCGTTCCGGCGAGTCCAGCCTCGCCGGCGGCAACGGAGATCGCGAATGGACCTCGGCATCAAGGGCTTGAACATCATGATCACCGCCGGCGCCAGCGGCATCGGCCGCGCCATCGCGCGCGGCTTTCTCGCCGAGGGCGCCAAGGTCCATGTCTCGGACGCCGACGCCACCGCGCTGGCCAAGTTCGGCGACGAAAATCCGTCGGCCGGGCGCTCGCTCTGCGACGTTGCGAACCGCGCGCAGGTCAAGCGCCTGTTCGAGGACGCCATCGGCTTTCTCGGCGGGTTGGATTGCCTGGTCAACAATGCCGGCATCGCGGGGCCGACGGCGCGGGTCGAGGAGGTCGATCCCGCCGAATGGGACCGCACCTTCGCCGTCAACATCGGCGGCCAGTTCAATTGCACGCAACTTGCGGTGCCGCATCTCCGCCGCAGCCAGAATCCCAGCATCGTCAACCTGTCCTCGATGGCGGGCGTGCGCGGCTTCCCGATGCGCTCGCCCTACGCCGCCTCGAAATGGGCCGTGATCGGCTTCACCAAAACCTTGGCGATGGAGCTCGGCCCCTTCGGCGTGCGCGCCAACGCGATCTGCCCGGGCAGCGTCGCCGGCCCGCGCATCGACGCCGTGTTCGCCAACAAGGCGCGGGCGAAAAATCTCGCGGTCGAGGAGGTCGTGCGCCAGGCGCTCGAGCCGGCCTCGCTGAAGCGCCTGATCGATCCGCAAGACATCGCCAACATGTGCCTGTTCCTGGCCTCGCCGCGCGGCGCGAATGTGTCGGGCCAGGCGCTGCAGGTGTGCGGGGATACGCAGTTTTTGCCGTAGGGCAGGCGGTGGGTTGCGCGGCCCGGTCGCCGAAGGCCGCCAAGTTTCGGTGTTGGAAGTTGGCGGCCTTCGCAATCCGCCAGATATTGTGGCGAGCACGCCCATCCACCCGGTATCTTGTGGGTCGATCGGCCGCCAAACGGTCGATTTCGCCGAAGGCCGCCAAATTTCGGGCTTCGAGCTTGGCGGCCTTCGGGCAGCGGCTTTCGGCTGGCGTCGCAGCCCGCGATTGCCGCTGCCGCTTGTCGGGCCGGCGGGCAAAAAATCCAACGATTCCCGAAGATGATCATCTGTGTGTGTTGGGAAAAACGGCAGAAATGATCACCTTCGGCCGAATCAAGGGCTTAACCGGGCCGAAGCACAGATTATGGGGAATAGGGCCGCGAAAAAAATCCAATGATTCCGGAAGATGATCATTTCCGGGCATGATCACCTTCGGAGCGGAATCGGGCGCGATGATCACCTTCAGCGTGAGGGGCAAAGGGTTGGCAAGGGCGGGCGGCCAAGGAACGATGCCGGCCGATCCGGCCGCCGCAAAGCGGGCGCAGGATTGCCGGGAACCGGCTGCGCAACGTTCCGTATTCGGCCGGCGCGCGACGAGTAGCGATTGGCGCTTCCGTTAATCGACGCCCTACGACTCGACAGGTCGGCGGCGGCAGATAATTAAGGTCTCAATACACTCAAGGTTCAAAAATATTCTCTGTCTCTGATAGACTGAGGCGCCATGAAACTCAGCCGTGCCAAGATCAAGAATTTTCGCCTCTTGCGCGATGTCGAGCTTGTCCTTGAAGATGCGACAACCGTTATTGTCGGACGCAACAATAGTGGCAAAACATCTCTTTCCGAAGTCATTCGCCGTTTTGCAACCGACAAAAATGCCAGCTTTCAAATTCAGGATTTCTCGATCGATTGCTATGACGGCTTTTGCAGCGCCTTTACCGCAAATTTGGAGGGCAAGGAGGAACCGCAAATTCGAGAGCTGCTGCCTTATATCGAGCTCAGAATGTATTTCCGCTACGATCCCAACCAGCCACAACTAGGGCCATTAGCAGAGTTTGTCGTCGATATAGATATGGAGTGCGATGAGGCACTCGTAGTCATGCGGTTCGAGGCAGGCGACGGTGCAATTGACCTATTATTCGATGGTCTTTCACCAGAAGAACTCAAGGACGATGCGCGCGGGCTGTTTTTCCGAGAGATGGCCGAACGCGTTCCAAGGCTATACACCGTCAAGGTCTGGGCCGAGGATCCAAATGATCCTACGAACCGCAAAGACAGCACGCAGCAGGCGGTCAGAGCTTTGGTGAAGATCGGATTCATTAATGCCCAGCGCGGCCTCGATGATGTCACCACAAGAGAGAGCGACGTTCTGGCCAAGTTACTTGATGGTCTCTTCAAGACGGCATCGCTCGAAACAGCGGATGAAAAGGAACGTGAGATTGCGAAGCAGCTCAAGGAGGCGGTACGTACAATTCAGGAAAGCATTGATAGTGACTTCCAAAGCCAGCTGAAACGACTATTGCCAAAATTGCAAACGCTCGGGTATCCCGGCCTCGGTGGTTCTGAACTAACAACCGAGACCACGCTTGATGTCCAGAGACTGCTGACCAATCATACGAAGGTACGCTATGAAGGCCACAGCGGCATCCTGCTGCCCGAGTCATATAACGGTCTCGGCATGCGCAACCTTATCCTTATTCTTCTCCAGGTCATCAGCTTCTACCGCGAGTTTCGTGCGAAAGACCAAGCGCCCGGCGTGCATCTTGTGTTTATCGAAGAGCCCGAGGCCCATCTTCATCCGCAGATGCAGGAAGTGTTCATCCGACAATTGGGCAAGATAGTTGAAAAGCTCAACAAGGAGCATGAGAAAGATCCGAAATGGCCTGTGCAGTTTCTGGTTTCCACACACTCCTCACATATAGCCAACGAGGCGCGTTTTGAAGCCATTCGGTATTTTCTTCCATCCCTGGGCGACGAAAAGAAAGGGGTTTGGAAAACGAAGATCAAGGATTTGCGTCAAGGGCTTTCCGCAACCCCCAAGATTGATAGGGATTTTCTTCAACAGTATCTGACGCTGACACGGTGCGACCTATTTTTCGCCGACAAGGCTGTCCTGGTCGAAGGTACAAGTGAGCGGTTGATGTTGCCCGTCATGATGGAGAAGCGCGATACGGCGAACGCTGACTCCATAGGGCTAAGAAGCCAATACATCACAATCATGGAGGTTGGGGGAGCATACGCACACAAGTTTTTCGATCTGCTGCGCTTCCTAGAGCTGCGGAGCCTGGTCATTACCGATTTAGATCCTGTCGAGGTGCCAGGCGGAAAGAAATGCCTGGTTTACGAAGCGAAGGCGACGAGCAATGCCTGCATCAATTCATGGTTTGGCGGGGGGCCGTGCGTCCCGAATGAACTCATCGACAAACCTGAGGCCGAGCGTATCAAGGATAGCATTCGGCTTGCCCATCAATGCCGCGAGACGACGGGCGGACCATGCGGACGCACATTCGAGGATGCATTCCTGATTGCCAACGCTGCTAAATTCGCAGTCACAGGGGGCACCGCCGCCGCGCTGGCTGAAGATGCCCGCAAGAAGGCCGAGGCCTTGAAGAAATCCGAGTTTGCCTTGAAACACGCCATCGACGATGTCGTTTGGATTACACCAGCCTACATCACAGACGGGCTAAATTGGCTGGCTTTAGGACCGAATCCCCAAGCCGTGCGCGTCGCGCCGGAGGTTCCCGGCGCCAAACTGGAGAAGGTGGTGGAGGTTGCGGGAAATGGCTGAAGCTGCCGCACTTTCACCGGCCCAAATGGCAAGCGAACGAGCCCTGGCAAAGGTGCGTCATGCCATAGAGCGCGGTAGGAACTTCAAGATTGAAGCCGGCGCGGGCGCCGGGAAAACATACTCCTTGGTCAAGGCTCTCCAGTTTTTGATTGAGCGCGATGGAAATCGGCTGCGACGCCTCAACCAGCGGATCGCGTGTATCACCTTCACCAATGTGGCGAAGAAAGAGATTGAGGCGCGGACTGACCGCACCCCTTTGATACATTGCGATACGATCCACGCTTTTTGCTGGTCCATTATTTCAGGTTTCCAGTCACAGTTGCGCGCGTTGGTACCCACGCTCGATGGATGGGCGGGCGATCCCTGGGCCGAGCGACTTGCCGAGGCCGGAGGCGCCGGTAAACGGACTATCGAATATGCCCTTGGCGTCCGCGGAATTACCGATGATACGATTTCAATTCACCACAACGATGTTTTGCCACTAACCATCAGGCTGCTCGGGCACGAGAAATTCCGCAATATCCTGAGATTTAACTATCCGATCATTCTCATTGATGAGTACCAGGACACGGATGCCGATTGGGTGGACACGATTAAGACATCATACTTTGGAAAGGATGGACCACCGCTATTCGGTTTTTTTGGCGATCACTGGCAAAAAATTTACGGAAACGGCTGTGGAACAATCACCGATCCAGCGGTGGAGGAAATCGGAGTGGAGGCCAATTTCCGTTCTGTCCCAGCGATCGTGGATTGCCTCAACCGAATGAGACCGGAACTCCAGCAGTTTGTTGTCGATCCCGCCGCGTCCGGCGAGGTCCATGTTTTTCACACCAATGCGTGGATTGGCAAGCGCTCGACGGGCCCGCACTATGGCGGCGACTTGCCTGACCAAGAGGCCTTTGCTGCCTTGGCCGAGGTAATGGAACGACTAAGCAAGGCAGAATGGGAGTTCTCGCCCGGAGCGACAAAGATCCTGATGCTCACGCACCGCGCACTGGGGAAGCAGCAAGGATACGCCAGCCTACCTACGGTCTTTCGGGACAATTATACGTTCACGAAGAAGGAGCACCCTCACATCGCCTTTTTTGTCGATCACTTGGAACCTGCTTGCCGAGCATTTGCGATCAAACACTATGGCGAAATGTTCGCGGCGCTCGGCACGAACGAGAGATACATTCTCCGAGCAGCGGACAAGAAGCGCTGGGCAGAGTCGTTCAAGCAGCTTATCGCCATTCGGGATAGCGGCACCGTAGGGGACATAGTGGCGAATTTGCGCAAGACCCAACTTCCTCCACTTTCGGAAGGTGCGGAGAAGCTGGAGCGAAGATTTGAGCAATTCGATCCAAAGGGCGACGAAGAAATGCCAAGAGCATTGAAGGAGCTAGGCGGCTTGCATTGCGTTCCGTACCGGGAAATTGTTGCAGTTGCCGACTATCTGGACGGCCATTCACCGTTCGAGACAAAACATGGTGTAAAAGGCGCCGAGTTTGAGAATGTTTTAGTAGTATTGGGTCGTGGCTGGAACCGATATGATTTTGGCAAGATGCTTGAAAACGCACCCAAAAAAGATCAACTCAACGACAAGGAAAAGAAAGTGTTCGAAGACAATAGAAATCTCTTCTATGTATGCTGTTCCCGACCTAAGAAGCGGCTCGCGCTTCTGTTCACACAGCACCTTTCAGCTAGTGCCATGCAAACGGTAGATCATTGGTTCGGATCTAAAAACATTTCGTCTCTCTTCTGACAGTACAGAAGTGTACAGAGACCGCAATCACCTGGCTGTACGGAGACGGTAATTACCTGACAATCGCCGCCGCCCGGGCAGGCGAGTTAGGCGACGGCAGTTTGGTCGATTTTGGATTCAGTGCCCTTCTCTCCGCTCCGTCGTCGTTGGGGCGCAAGCGATCAAGCGCAGCGCGGCGAAGGCGGCTGGTTCATCCGTAATTCTGCCGAAATTTCCGGGTGCGGGCAGACGGGTTCGCCAATCGTCAAGCTTTCAGATCAACTCCATGCCAGTATTCCAAATAATCCCCTTCCACCCCGAGCCCCGCCATGCCCCTGCTCTCCGTCCTCGACCAATCCCCGATCCGCGAGGGCGGGACGGCGGGCGATGCGTTGCGCGAGACCGTGGCGCTGGCGGCGGCGTGCGAGGGCTGGGGCTATCATCGCTATTGGCTCGCCGAGCATCACAATGCCGCCGGGCTTGCCGGCACCGCGCCCGAGGTTTTGATCGCGCGCGTCGCCGCGGCGACTTCGACCATGCGCGTCGGCTCGGGCGGCGTCATGCTGCCGCATTACAGCGCGCTCAAGGTGGCGGAGAATTTCCGCGTGCTCGAAGCGCTCTATCCGGGCCGCATCGATCTCGGCCTCGGCCGCGCGCCGGGCAGCGACCAGATGACGGCGCTGGCACTCCAGCAGTGGTCCGGCATCCCCAACAACCAGATCAGCGCCGCGCAATATTTCCCGCAGCAGATCCGCGACATCATGGGCTGGCTCACCGGCGCCTTGCCCGAGGGCCATCCCTTCGCGCGCATCGCGGCGCAGCCGATGGGCGAAACCGTGCCCGAGCTGTGGCTGCTCGGCTCGAGCGAATACAGCGCCGCCGTCGCCGCGCATTTCGGCTGCGCCTTTTCCTTCGCCCATTTCATCACCGACCAGGGCGGCGTCGAGGCGATGCGCGCCTACAAGGAAAGCTTCAAGCCCTCCGCCGTGCCGCGCGCCGGCTTCGCCGCGCCGCGCGCCAGCATCGGCGTCTTCGTTTTGTGCGCCGACAGCGAGGCGGCGGCGCGGCGCCTGGCGGCGAGCCGCGATATCTGGCGCCTCAGGCTCGATCGCGGCCAGATCGCGCCGATCCCGCCGGTTGAAGACTCCGAGGCCGCCTTGCTCAAGCTGTCGCCGATCGAGGAGCAGCGCGTCGCGTTCAACCGCCGGCGCCAGATCGTCGGCGCGCCCGAGCAAGTCAAGGCGCGCATCCTCGCGCTCGGCGCGGATTACGGCGTCGATGAGTTCGTCATCGTTTCGATCTGCTTCGATTTCGCCGCGCGGCTGCGCAGCTATGAGCTGCTGGCGCAGGCTTTCGGCCTCGGCGATGGACCGGGCGGGCGAAGAGCGGTATGAAAGCGACTTGGTGGATCAAGTCCAACTTTTGAGACCAACAACTTTAAATCGTCATCCCGACCGAGGGGCAGCGCCGAAGGCGCGCAGCGGAGGGACCTCGGGCGAACGAGCGTCTCGCCGCAAACGGGTTTACGCCAGTCCGGTCGAGGTCCCTTGTATCTGTTCGTGCGAGGCAAGATTGAGAGCAGGTGGGATGGCGGGCCGAAGCGACCGTTCGCGAGTCAGGCGTAGGCCCGCCATCCCACCTGCGGACGCGGTGTGCGTTGGTCGGATTGCGGGTAAAGTAAGGCCCGCGGTGGCGGGCGGGAGCCCGAAGGTCCCTGGGGCCAATAAGCCCGAAGTGGAGCGTGGCGCCCCGCCCGTTGTTCCTCAGAACCCGGACAGTCGCTTGGGCCGCCTGGCGAGCCCGGATTTGCAAGGATGGGTCATGGAACAGGAAATCTTTGTTGGCATCGATGTCGCGAAACGCGAATTGGTGGTGCACGTCCGACCGCGGGGCGAGACCTTTTCCGTCACGCGCGACAGCGCCGGTTTGGTCGAGCTGGTCGAGCGGTTGCGTCGATTGCAGCCGCGGTTGATTGTGCTCGAAGCCACCGGCGGGTACGAGCAGGTTGTGGCCGCGGCGATCGCCGCCGAGGCATTGCCCTTGGCGGTGGTCAATCCGCGCCAGATCCGCGATTTTGCGCGCGCCAGCGGCCGCGCGGCCAAAACCGACCGGCTTGACGCCGAGGTCATCGCGCACTTCGCCGACGTTGTTCGGCCGGAGCCGCGCGCGTTGCCCGACGCGGCGCGCCGCGCCTTCGCCGAGCTTGTCGCCCGGCGGCGGCAGCTGATCGAGATCATCGTCGCCGAGAACAACCGGATGGAGCACTTGAGCCAGCCGCGTTTGATCCGCGGCGCGCAGCGCATCCAGGCCGCGTTGCAAAAGGAAGTCACCGAGCTCGAACGCGAGCTCGACGACACGATGCGCAACTCGCCGCTGTGGCGCGCCAACGAAGACCTGCTGACATCCGTCCCCGGCGTCGGCGACAAGACCGCGCGGGTCTTGATCGCCGAACTCCCCGAGCTTGGCACGCTCACGCGGCGCCAGATCGCGCATCTGGCGGGGCTCGCGCCCATCAGCCGCGACAGCGGCACTTTCCGCGGCAAACGTATGATCGGCGGCGGTCGCAAGTCGGTTCGCAACGCGATCTATATGGCAACATTGGTTGGCAGCGTTCACAACACGGTCATCCGCGATTACTACCGCCGGCTCGTCGCCGCCGGCAAAGCCAAGAAACTCGCCCTCATCGCCGCCGCACGCAAACTCCTAACGATCCTCAACGCCATTGTACGAGATCAACGGCCATGGCAAAGCGCTTGACAACCAAGACAGTCGCTCCGCTCCGCGCGCTCACGCGCGCGTCCGACGCCCTTGGCGTCGGCTCGGTCGGGATGACGAATTGTTGTTGTTGGCCTGAAAAGTATAACCTCGATCCACTTGTCGGCGATCGGGCGGAGAGGGCAAAAATGGCGCCGGAAAGCAACAATCCGATCGACATCGCCGGCGACGCGCGCCGCGCCTTCGCGGTGTTGAAAGCGGGCGGCATCGCGATCCTGCCCGAACGATGTCGGCTATTCGCTGATCGGCGGCTCGAGCGCGGCGCTGAGGAAAATATTCGAAACCAAGCAGCGCGCGCCGACGAAACTCAACGCCATGCTCGGCAACGACGATGTGCATCGCGCGGTCCACCGCGTCACGCCGCGCCAGCGCGACATGGTGCGCGCCATCACCCTCGATCACGATCTGCCGCTCGGCCTGATCGCGGCCGTCGATGCCGAACATCCGCTGTTGCGCAAGCTCGACCGCGACGCCTGGGACCGCAGCACCCGCGCGGGCACGGTGTGCATGCTGCTCAATGCCGGGCCGTTCCATGAGGAAATCTGCCGCCTGAGCCTGGCCGAAATCCCATCCGCTGTTCGGCTCGTCGGCGAACAAGACCTTGACCGGCACCAAGTTCCGCGTCGAGGACATCGAGCCCGAAATCAAAGCCATCGCCGATATCGTCATCGATTACGGCTTGCGCAAATATCATCTCTATAAGGCGTCATCGACGCTGCTCGATATCGAAACCATGGAGGTCGTGCGCTACGGTTCGTGCTTCGAGCTCATTCAAGACGTGCTGCGGCGCTGGTTCGGCGTCGAGCTGCCGCCGGCACCACCGCCGCAACGCTGAGACCGGGAGAGGACAAGCCGTGGGCGCGCTCGAAGACCGCATGGTCGATTACGCTTTGTCGCTGAACTTCGCCGATCTGCCTTCCGCCGTCGTGCATCAGGCGAAGCGCCGGGTCATCGACACGATCGGCGGCGCGCTCGCCGCCTTCACAGCGCCCCCGGTGCAGATCGCGCGCAAGCTCGCCGTGCCGGTCGCGGGCGGCCCGAACGCGCGTGTCTGGGGCAGCCTCGTGCGCACCTCGCCCGAGCTCGCGGCTTTCGCCAATGGCTGCATGTTGCGCTATCTCGATATCAACGACACGCATCGCACGGTGGACGGCTCGCACCCGTCGGACAATCTCGGCGGCATTCTCGCCGTCGCCGAGGCGCTGGGCGCCGGCGGCAAAGCGTTGCTCGAAGCGCTGGCGATTTCCTACGAGCTGCAATGCCGCTTCGTCGAATTCGGTGCCGTTCAACGACGCGGGCTGGGATCAGCCGGTGCCGGGGGTCATGGCCTGCGCGCTGGCGGTGGGGCGCTTGCTCGGCTTGTCGCGCGCGCAAATGCAGCAAGCGCTTGCGCTCGCCATCATCCCCAATCTTTCGACCTACCAGACGCGCGCCGGCGAGCTGTCGATGTGGAAAGGCTGCGCCGCCGCGAACGGCGCGCGCCAGGGCGTTTTCGCCGCCATGCTCGCGGCCGAGGGCATGACCGGGCCCTACGAGGCGTTCGACGGCGTCTTCGGCCTATGGCGGCAAACCATGGGCAAGCCCTACGACATCAAGCCCTTCGCGACGCCGGCCAACGGACTCGCGTTCGGCATCGCGCAAACCAATCTCAAGAAATATCCGGTGCGCGATTCGTGCCAATTGCCGGGCGACACGGCCAAGGCGCTGCGCGCCAAGATCGCGGCCGGCGACATCGTGGCACTGCGCGTCGAAACCTATCGCTCGGCCTATAAGGGTGCCGTCGAGGATCCCGAGCTGTGGGCGCCGAAAACCCGCGAAACCGCCGATCACTCGATGCCGGTCACGATCGCGCTGATGCTGATCGACGGCGCGATCGGCCCCGAGAGCTTCAACGGCGAGCGCTTCAAGGCCGCCGACGTGCTCGATCTGATCGGCCGCACCAAAGTCGAGGTCAGCGACGAATTCACCAAGGCGGCGCCGGGCGTGCGCCATTGCCGGCTCACCGCCACCGGCCGCGACGGAAAAAGCCACGCGGCACACCTCGCCTGGACCCAGGCCGATATCGCGCGCGGCTTGTCGGATGCCGAGGTCGAGGAAAAATTCTTGAAGCTCACCCGCGATGTGCTCGCCGAGAGCAAGCGGCGCGACCTGCTGCAGGCGCTGTGGCGCATCGACGAAGCGCCGAACGTCGCCGCCATCGTCGATCGGCTGGCGATTTAGCGGATCGAAGCCAACGCTTGAGGTGTCAACAATTCAGTCGTCCCGACCGCCATTCGTTTCGTAGGGGCGGGTCCCCGACCCGCCCTCGCGCAACCGGACGATCGATTGCGCCGACGCGGCGCCGCCGCTGTTGCCGCGCGACACGCGAAGGGCGGGTCGGAGACCCGCCCCTACGCAGCGACAACCGAGGCCCGAGGCGATCGTCTAGCCCAGCTTCCGCGGATCGACGCCGAACTTGCGCGCCAGGATCTCGCAAATCTCGTCATAAACGATGCCCTTGCGCAGCGGCTTGCCGCCCGGCAGTTCGATGATCGAGCTGCCCATGCCGGCGGGGTGGTTGTATTTCGTGTCGCCGTAATCGAGCACGAGCGACGCGGCCTTGCGCACCGGCTCCTCGACATCGGCGAGGCGGTACTTGCTGCCGGTGAGCGACATGTTGGCGGAAGAGCCGAGCACCGGAAGCCGTTGCGCGAAGCTGCGCTTGGCGATGGCGTCGTGCAGCGTGCCGGCGTTGAGCAGCATGTCGATGGTGCCGGCGCGCGACGAGATCGCGCGCGTGCGCGGCGTCAAGCCGGCGAAATGCGCATGATCGGTCTTGTACGGCACCACGACGGAGAGCGGCAGCTTATGGCGGTGGATGACCGTGTCGACCATGTCGCGCTCGCGCTGGCCGACCGCGGCGATGTCGAGAAACATCGCCCAATTGCTGAACATGCCGCAGGGCTTGTCGTAGCTGCGCTGCTTGGCCTGGAAGATGCGCTCGATCGCGGCTTCCCGGTTCGCCACGATGGCGTAGCCGACATCGACCGGGAACACGGCGATGCCGCCGCCGGCGACGGTCTCGATCAAGCGGTCGGCGTCTTTTTCGGTGTCGTGCGTCATGCGTGCGCTCCAGCGAACCCTATAGCAACGTATGATCGATGACGGATGCGGCCTGGGGCAGGCGGTCGAGCGACCAGCACGCGTCGATCAGGCGCCGGCGCGCATCGGCCGGCAGGAAGTTGCGCAACAGGCGCTCGAATTTGCGCTCCAGCACGTCGTCGGGCGTGCCCTGCTCGATCTCGGCCATCGTCACCTTGCGGTGCGCGACCGCGGTCTTGCCGTCGTCGAGCGTCGCCGTGATGCGGCAATTGCGGATGCCGGGCGTCGCCTTGGAAAAGCCGGCATCGATCTCGATCGCCATCATGCCGATGAGCTTGAGCACGTCGGCGTCCTTGAAGCGGCCGTGCTCGAAACTCTCGGGCGTCACGTCGCCATCGGCCAGCGCCGCCGCGATCGAGAACGGCATCGAGTGGTCGGCGGTCTCGCGCGTTTCGGGCCGCCACAGCTCGGGATCGGCGACGGCGCCGGCATGCGCCGACTTGTAGGTATCGACCTGCAACTTGCGGATGCGGGCCACGTCGGTTTTGGCGCGCAGCTCCAAGGCGGTGTCGATCGGCAATTGGCACGAATCGCGCACCGCGTAGCGCTTGATGTTGGTCTGCATGATGCCGTAGGACGCGGCCTTGCCGGGCTCGGGAAGCGTGAAACTACCGGGCTTGCCCAGCGTTTGCTGCCAGATGCCGAACACGCCTTCGAAGGCGTTGTAGGGCCCGGTCATGCCTTCCTCGGCGAGGCGCGCGGCGAAAACGCCGTGGCGCGCGCCGTTCGGCCCGGCGCAGCCTTTCCACATCGAAAGTTCGCCGGCGCGGGTTTGATAGGTCGCGAGGTGCGGGATCGCGGCGAGCGCCAGCGCATGGCCCATCTGCTCAACATCGAGCCCCATGATGCGCCCGGCGCCGAGCGCCGCCGCCATCGCGCCGACGACGGGCTGGTCCCAGCCGGCCTCGTTGAACGGCACGGTGTCGGTGAAGCGGCACTGGATTTCGAACGAGACGGCGAGCGCGAGAATGAGATCGCGGCCGGAAAGCCCGCGCGCCTCGCACACCGCCAGCAGCCCGGGCAGATTGTCCGACGGGTGCGAGGCGTCGAGCGTGCGGTATGCGTCGTTGAGATCGAGATAGCGCACCATGGTGCCGTTGACGAAGGCGGCCATGTCCGGCGTCGTGCGCGCGCCGCTGCCCCAGATGCGCGCGCTCCACGCGTCGGCGACATTGGGCGCCACGCGGCGCGCGATGCGCACCGGCGGCGCCATATAGGCGGCGAGGCCGACGCCGATCGAATCGAGCAGGCGCGCCTTGGCGGCGTGCACGGCCTTGGCCGGCAGGTGCTCGTATTGCAGCGCGCGGGCGAAATCGACGATGCGGCGGGTCGTGGCGTCCATGCTGGTCTACTCCGTTCGCGAGCCGTGCGCCGGAAACGCGGCGGCGTGCTCGTCGGCCATGGCAAAATACAGATCGCGTGTCAGCGCCGAAACCAGGCGCGGAATGCCGAATTTCATGCCGGTGATCGAGGAGGCGCTGATGCCGTTGCTCGGTGTCGCCGACCAGTTGAACAGGTGGATGTTCTTGAGATAGGGCGCGCTGCCCGCCGCGCGCTCGATGAATTCGTAGCCGCGGCCGAGATAGGGGCAGGCGGCCAGCGCGGGGCTCTCCTCGCCCGGCGGCGGCGCGTATTTGTCGCCCCAAGTCGCGATATCGCCGGCGATGCCGGCGAATTCCGGCCGGCGCTTCAGATCGACGATGAGGCCGGTGGCGAAAATCGCATAGTCGAAGCGGAACTCGCCTTGCGGCGTCGTCACCGCGATTTCGCCGCCGGTCCACGCGAGCGTGTTCCAGGGCGCGCCGACATGGAGGTGGAATCCCGGCAGTGCTGCGGCGAGTTCCAGGCTCCAGGGCGGCGCCGGCGCGCCGGCGTCCCAGAAGCGGCGCATGATGCGCCATTTGCGCGCGTCGTCGAGCTCGAAGAAATGGCGCAGGAAGCCGGCCTGCTCGATCCAGGCGCGCGCCTCGATCTTGGGCAGCGCGGCGCGCCGGCAGAACAGGTCGACCCGCGCGGCACCCTGTTGAAGTGCCACGGCGGCATTGTCCGCCGCCGAGGCGCCGATGCCGAGAATGGCGATGCGCTTGCCTTTGAGCGCCGCGAAATCGATCGCGTCGGCGCTGTGGCAATAGGCATGGCGCGGCAGCGCGGCGCTGAATTCCTCGGGGATCCACCATTCGCCGCCGCCCTCCATGCCGTTGGCGAACACGGCCTTGCGGGCAAGCACGTCCCGGCGCTGTCCCGCGCGTTCCACCGTCAGCGCAAGAGCGCCGTCGCGGCTCGGGCCGACGCCGAGAACGTCGTTGCCGTTCTCGACCGCGATGGCGAGGACGCGCCGGTACCAATCGAGATAGTCCATCCACTGTTCGCGCGGGATGCGGACGAGTTCGTCCCAGGCGCCGAGCCGCGGCTGGGCTTCGAACCAGGCGCGGAAGGCAAGGCTCGGAATGCCGAGGTCGGGACCGGTCAGGTATTTCGGCGTGCGCAAATGCGGCATGCGGGCATAAGCAAGCCACGGACCCTCTTGGCCGGCGGGCCGGCGGTCGAACACGACGACGTTGGTCACGCGCTCGCGGCGCAGCGCGAAGGAGAGCGCCAATCCCGCCTGCCCGGCGCCGACGATGGCGACATCGAAAATGGGCCGGCCCGCCGGATCGCGCGCCGGCGTGAGCCAATCGCCGCCGGGGTAATCGAGGATTTCGAGGTCGTGCCGCACGCGGGCTTCGAGCGCGGCCAGTCCGCCGGCGCGCCCGCTCACTTGGCAAGTCCCGCCATGCGCGGCAGCCACAGCGTGAGATCGGGCCACACCGCGATCAGGAACAGCAAGGCCAGCTCGACCGCGAGGAACGGCAGCACGGCGAAGGACAGCCGTTCCAGCGGTATTCGCGCGATCGGCGCGATCACGAACAGCACAAGGCCGACCGGCGGCGTCAGCACGCCCAGCAGCAGCCCGACCATGAGGAACATGCCGAACTGGATCGGATCCATGCCGAGTCCCTGCACGCAGATCGGATAGAGCAGCGGCCCGAGAATGACCATGTTTGCCACCGCGTCCATGAACATGCCGGCGACGACGAACAGCAGGATGATCAGGAGCAGCAGCACGGTCTTGTCGCTCGAAATCGCGGTGAGCAATTTGAGCAGGCCCTGCGGCACTTGGTGATAGGTCAGGATGCGGCCGAACAGCACGGCGGTGGCGACGATGATCAGCGCCGATGCCGTCACGACGACGGTCGAATGCAGCGAATCGATCAGCTTGCGCCAGGTCAGCGTGCGGTAGAACAGCGCGCCGATCAGCAGCGTGTACAACACCGTCACCGTGCCGGCCTCGGTCGGCGAGAAAATGCCGAACAACAATCCGCCGAGGATCAGGAACGGGATCGCGAGCGCGGGGCCCGCCTCGAAGGTCGAGCGGAAGAGCGTCGTCAGGCCCGGGAACTTGATGACCGCGCCATAGCCGCCGATGCGCGCCATCGCATAGGCCGTGGCCATGAGCGAAAGCCCGATGACGATACCCGGAAGGATTCCGCCGATCAGCAATCCGCCGATCGAAATGCCGAGCTGGCCGCCGACGATGACGAGCGGAATGCTCGGCGGAATGATCGGCCCGATGATGGCCGCCGCCGCGGTCACGGCACCCGCGAAGCTCGCCGGGTATTTTTCCTTGATCATGCTGGGAATCATGATCGGCCCGATCGCGGCCGCATCGGCCAGGGCCGAGCCGTTGATGCCGGCGAAGAACATGCTGCCGACCACCGTGACCTGGGCGAGCCCGCCGCGGATCCAGCCGACAAGATTTTGCGCGAGACGGATGAGCTTGTCGGTCAGCTCGCAGCGATTGAGCAGCTCGCCGGCGAGCACGAAGGTGGGCAGCGCCAGCAGCGTGACGGTGTCGACCGCGACATAGAGTTCCGTCGCCATGATGATGTCGGGAATCCGCGTGCCGGAAAACAGCAGGAAAACGGTGCAGGCCAGCGACAGGCTGAACGCGATCGGCACGCCGAGCGTGAGGAACGCCAGGAACGGCAGAAACAAGTATAGGCCGACAATGTCCATCTTCGGCGCCCGCTTACTGCTTGGCGTCGAGCTTGGGCGGGTCGCCGATCGACGACACGTCGCCATAGGTTTCGAAATAGCCGAGATCGCCGGTGAGCACGCGCCGGATGTCGATGCTGACGCAATGCAAGGCGAAAACCGCCATCAGCGCCATGCCGACGGGAATCGAAAGTTTGATCCAGCGCGTCGAAACGCCGGTCGTCTGCGAGCTGATGTGGAACGTGCCCTGGAACAGCGCGACCCCGTAATAGGCGACGACGCAGACCGAAACGAAGGTCAGCAGCTTGGCCAGGATGACGAAATAGGCACGCGGCTTCACCGGCAGCGCTTGCAGCGCCAGCGGCACATGAACGTGATCCCAGCGATGCATGATCGCGGCCGAGCCGACGAAGACCAGCCAGACCATGCACCAGGTCGAAACTTCCTCCGACCAGACGATCGAATCGTTCAGCACGTAGCGGAAGTAAATCTGCGCCGTCAGGATGAGAATGATCGCGGCGGCGAGGCCGATCGACAGCCAGCGGATCAGGGCGTCGAGGCCGTCGAGGAACTTGGTGATCGCGTTCACGGGCTGATCCGATCGCAATCGAAACCCGCGGACGCCGGGCGTCCGCGGGCTCGGTTTCGAAACGAGCGGCTCGCTCGCCGCCTAGAGCTTGACGAGGCGGTCGAGCACGGCGCGGTCGACGTTCTTGCCCGCCGTCGCCCAGATGTCGCGCCCGCTCGCGGTCCATTTTTCCTTTTCCGCCGCCGTCGGCGTGTAGATTTCCATTTTCGCGGCGGCCAGTTTTTTCTTGAAGTCGCCTTCCGCGGCCCGGTCCATCGCGTTCGCTTGGTCCGCCGCTTCCTGCGCCGCCGCCCAGAACGCGTCCTGGATCGGCTTCGGCATCGATTTCCAGGTGTTCATGTTCATCACCTGGAACTGCACGGCGAAAATCGCGTCGATCTCGGTCGCGTGCTTCAAGACTTCGTGCATCTTGAAATTGTAGGTCCAGATCGGCTGCACGTGCATGCCCTCGACCACGCCGCTGCTGAGGGCGTTGTAGGTTTCGGTCCAGGCCAGCGGCGTCGGATTCGAGCCCCATTTGCGGAACAGCTCGATCTCGACGGTGGAATTCGTGGTGCGGAACTTCAAGCCCTTGGCGTCGTCCGGCGACTTGATGGGGCGCTTGTTGTTCCACAACAAGCGGAAGCCGCCGCCGCCCACGGGCGGCAGGACTTTCATCGGCACCTTGGCTTCGTATTTGGCCGCTTGCTCCTTCCACAGATCGGATTTGAACAGCTTCAATCCCTGGTCCCAGCTCGAAATCGAATAGGGCAGGTCGACGAAAACGAAAGCGTCGGAAAACGTCGAAAACTGCGACGTCGCGTTGCTCGTGATATCGATGAAGCCGGTTTGCACCGCTTCGAGCTGCGACAGGTCGGTGCCGAGCACCGAACTCGGATGGACCTGGATGTCCATCTCGACGTTGTGCTTTTCCTTCATGATCTTCGAAATGCGCGCGATCGACTCGTAGGTCGGGTCGCCGGCCTTGGCGTTGAGCCCGGCGACGATCGGGCGGATGAAGCGGCGCGCCTGCTGGGCGCGAAGGATCGCCGGGGCCGCGATGAGCGCGGCCGTGCCGGCGGCGCCGGCGAAAACCGCGCGGCGCGAAACCGCAGTGCCGGGAATTCGCTTGGTCATGAGTCCCTCCCTATTTGATTTGCGGGCCTGGCGACGAGGTGGATTTCGCGCCGGCCTGGCGCGATGTTAACACAGCGGCCAAGGCCGGCAATCCCGAGCGGCGACATTTTGCCGGCACCCCTGGCCAAGCTCCTGCGCCGGTGTATGATCGCGGCGCCGGCGCGCAGGAGCCGGACCTTGGGGAGGAGCCTGGTCGTGGATCTCGGATTGTCCGGCCGGACGGCATTGGTCACCGGCGGATCGAAAGGCATCGGCGCCGCGATCGCGCAAAAACTCGCGGAAGCGGGTTGCAACCTACATCTCAGCGCGCGTTCGATAAGCGAACTCGAAGCGACGCGCAAGGCGATCCGCGCGCGCTACAACGTGCCGGTCGAAATTCACGCGCTCGATCTGCTGCAGCCCAAGGACGTGGCCGAATTGGCGCGGCGCTGCAAGGATGTCGATATTCTCTACAACAATGCCGGCGCCACGCCGACCGGGCCGATCGAAGAGGCGACCGAGGCGAAGTGGCGCGAGGGCTTCGAGCTCAAGGTCCTGGCCACCGTCATGCTGACCCGCGAAATTTATCAGGCGATGACCAAGCGCGGCAGCGGCGTCATCGTCAACGTCATCGGCAATTGCGGCGAGCGGCCCGATCCCGAAATCATCGTCGCCACCGTCACCAACACCGGCCTCATGGGCTTCACCAAGGCGCTGGGCTCGGTGAGCCCGCGCAAGGGCGTGCGCGTGCTCGGCGTCAACCCCGGGCCGACGGCGACCGACCGCCTCGTGCTGCTGATGAAAAAGAAATCCAAGGACCGCACCGGCGACGAGGCGCGCTGGGCCGATCTCGCCAAGCCCCTGCCCATGGGGCGCGCCGCCACGCCCGAGGAAGTGGCCGATCTTTGCGTCTTCGCCGGGTCCGCGCGCGCCAGCTACATTTCCGGCGTGATCCTGACGGTCGATGGCGGCGTCGCCGCGATGGGCAATCTGTTCTGAGCCGGCGATGATACGAGTCGGAGTCGATGTCGGCGGCACGCATACCGATCTCGTGCTGATCGACGATGCCACAGGCGCTGTTGCGGTCCACAAGGTGGCGACGACGACGCGCGATCCGTCGCAAGGCGCGCTCGCGGCGCTGGCCGAACTTGCCGCCGATACGGGTGCCACGCTGGCCGATGTCGGCTATTTCATGCACGGCACGACGATCGCGACCAACATCGTGCTCGAACACAACGGCGCCAAAACCGGCCTGATCACGACCGAAGGCTTCCGCGACATCCTGCATATCGCGCGCCACAAACGGCCGCATAATTTCTCGCTCCAGCTCGAACTGCCCTGGCAAAAGCATCCGCTGGTGCGGCGCAATCACCGCGCCACGGTGCGCGAGCGCATCGCGGGCCCGGACGGCGCCGTGCTGGCGCCGCTCGACGAAGACGCGGTGCGCGACGCGGCGCGCGCGCTCGTCGCCGAGGGCGTCGAGGCGATCGCCATCTGCTTTCTCATGTCGTTCCTCAATCCGGAGCATGAGCGCCGCGCGCGCGACATCGTCGCCGCCGAGGCGCCGGGCGTGTTCGTGTCGGTGAGCCACGAGGTCATCCCGCAATACCGCGAATACGAACGCTTCTCGACGACGTGCCTCAATGCCTTTGTCGGGCCCAAGACGGCGCGCTATTTGCAGCGCCTCGATTCCGAACTGCGCGCCAACGGCCTGGGCTCGGGCCTGCATCTCATGCAATCGAGCGGCGGCTGCGCCACATTGGAAGGCGCCGTCGCGCGCCCGGTCACGCTGCTCATGTCGGGCCCGGTCGGCGGTTTGCTCGGCGGCATCTGGGCCGGGGCCACGGCGGGCTTCGCGAACGTCATCAGCCTCGATGTCGGCGGCACATCGGCCGATATCGGCGTGGCGCCCAACGGCGAGATGCAGTTCAAGCACCTGCTCGATACGCGGATCGGCGATTATCACGCCATGGTGCCGATGGCCGAGGTCGATTCGATCGGCGCCGGCGGCGGCTCGATCGCCTATGTCGATAGCGGCGGGCAATTCCAGGTCGGGCCGCGCAGCGCCGGCGCCGAGCCCGGCCCGGCCTGCTACGGCAAGGGCGGCACCGAGCCGGCGGCGACCGATTGCCAAGTCGTGCTCGGCCGCGTCAATCCGGGCAATTTTCTCGGCGGGCGGTTGAAGCTCGATCCCGCTTTGGCGCAACGCGCGATCGAGACGAAGCTCGCCAAGCCGCTCGATATGCCGGTCGAGGAGGCGGCGCTGGGCGCGCTGCGCATTCTCACCCATTCGATGGTCCAGGCGATCGAGGTCAACAGCGTGCGGCGCGGCTACGATCCGCGCGATTTCGCCCTCGTCGCGTTCGGCGGCGCGGGGCCGCTGTTCGCCTGCGATATCGCGCGCGAACTCGCCATCCCCAATGTCGTGGTGCCGGCCTGGCCCGGCCTGACCTCGGCGCTCGGCCTGCTGACCTCCGACATCGCCTATGATTTCAGCCGCACGCTGATGATGCCGCTCGCCGATCCCGATCTGGCGCGCCTCGCCGAAGCCTTCGGTGCGCTCGAAGCCCGCGCGCGCGACCAGCTCGAACGCGACGGTTTCGCCGCCGGCGCGATCGCGTTCGTGCGCAGCGCCGATTGCCGCTATGCCGGGCAGGGCTATGAGCTGCGCTGCGCGGCGCCGGCGGGCGCCATCGATGCGAAGTTCGCGGCGGCCTTGGTCGCTTCGTTCCACGCCGCGCATCGCCGGCAATACGGCGTCGATATGCCGGCGAAGCCGGTGCAGCTCGTCAACGCCCGCGTCGTCGGCCTCGGGCGCATTCCGCGATTGCAGCCGAGCCGGATCGCGGCGGGCGGCGCCGAGCCCGATGCGGCGAGCCGGCGCGGCACGCGCGAAGTCGTGTTCGACTCCGAAGGCCGCGCGCGCCGCTTCGCGACCGCGATTTACGATCGCGCAGCGCTCAAATCCGGCAACGTTATTGCGGGACCGGCTATCGTCGAACAAATGGACACGACGACGGCGATCCCGCCCGGCCTCGCGGCGCGGGTCGACGAGTTCGGCAATCTCGTCATCGCGCTCGGCCGAGGATGAAGCGGCCATGACCTTCGCCATCGATCCGCTCGCGCCCATCGCCTGGGACTATCGCAACATCGACCCGGTCACGCTGCGCGTGCTCGGCGGCGCCTTCCAGGCGATCGCGCGCGAAATGGCGCAAGTGCTCTATCGCATGTCGAATTCGAGCATCATCCGCGAGTCCGAGGATTTGGGCTGCGGGTTGTTCGACGCGGCCGGGCGCGAGATCGCCGAAAGCGAAAGCTCGCCAATGCATATCGGCTCGCTGCCGTTCTACATCAAAGGCTTCATGACCAAGCTCGGCGGCAAGGTCGACGAGGGCGACATCGTCATCCACAACCACCCCTATCACGGCGCCTCGCACACGCCCGATCTCGGCGTCGCCTTGCCGATTTTCCACGAGGGCCGCCTCATCGGCTTCTCGGCGGCGACGGCGCACCTCATCGATACCGGCGCCGCCGCGCCCGGCCTCAACGTCGATCTCATCGACGTGTTCGCCGAGGGCACGCTCTACAACGGCATCAAGCTGTTCGAGCGCGGCGTCCGCAACGAGCAGGTGTGGTCGATCCTGCGCGACAGCGTGCGCACGCCCGACATGAACGCCGCCGACATCGAAGCCATGATCGCCGCCGTCCGCCTCGGCCGCGAGCGCTATCTCAAGCTGATCGCGCGCTACGGCGCCGATACGGTGCTGGGCGCCGGCTATTATTGGATGGACTATTCCGAGCGCCGCCTGCGCGCCGAGCTGGCGAAAATTCCCGACGGCGACTACCGCGCCGAAAGCTGGCTCGACGACGACGGCCGCAACTGGGGCAAGCCGCTCAAGGTCGCGGTCACGGTGAAAAAGCGCGGCGACGGCGTCACCATCGATCTCGCCGGCTCGTCGCCCGAAGTCGAAACCGGCTACAACGTGCCCTTCGAGGGCTCGCTGCAAGTCGCGTGCTTCTACATCGTGCGCACCCTCATGCTCGACGAGGTCGCGACCGGCGAATTCATCCCGCAGAACCAGGGCATGTTCCGCCCGGTCACGGTCGAGGCGCCGAAGGGCAGCATCTTCAATCCGAATTTTCCGCGCGCCTGCTTCGCGCGCATGGCGCAGATCCAGCGCGTGCTCGATTGCGTCATCCGCGCGCTCGCCCCCGTCATCCCCGAGCGCGTCACCGCCGGCAATTCGGCGCACGTGATGAGCGTGTCCTACAGCGGCTACGATACGGCGCGGCGGCAATATTGGGTCTGCGTCGAGGTCAACGAAGGCAGCTACGGCGGGCGGCGCGGCCGCGACGGACCCGAACTCGGTCGACAATCTCATGGCCAACACGCGCAACGTGCCGTGCGAGGAAATCGAGATGCATTATCCGCTGCGCGTCGAGCGCTACGAGCTGCGAGCCGATCCGCCCGGCGCCGGGCGCTGGCGCGGCGGCATCGGCGCGGTGCGCGAGGTGCGCTTCCTCGCCGACGGCTTCTTCTCGTGCAACGGCGACCGCACCCTCGAAGCGCCCAAGGGCCTGTTCGGCGGCCATGACGGCCTCGCCGCCGAAGTGCGCTGCAACCCGCGCGCCGCGGGCGAGGCGACCTGGCCGTCGAAATCCTCGGGCCGCAAGATCGCGCGCGGCGACGTGATCCAAGTCGTCGGCCCCAACAGCGGCGGCTACGGCGACCCCAAGCAGCGCGATCCGGCGTTGGTGCTGCGCGACTACGTCGAAGGTCACGTCACCCTGGCGGCGGCGCGCGATATCTACGCCGTCGCCATCGACGGCGGCGGCCGCGCGGTCGATGCGGCGGAGACCGCGCAACTGCGGCGGGGAAAAATCCAATGATTCGCGAAGATGCTCATCTGTGTATGTTGGGAAAATCGCGCGAAATGAGCATCTTCGGCGGGATCAACTTTAGCGGCGGCGCGAGCCCCTACCCGGCCTCCCCCGAATTGGGGGAGGGGAAGGAAGGCTGGGCGAGATTGCGCTTACTTTTGTTTTCTTCACCTCCCCCGTTCAGGGGGAGGCCGGGTGGGGGCCTGCGGGAGGCACGACATGGCTGAGGCGGTTTCCGGCGATTTGACGACGCTGTCGGCATCGGACGTCGCGCGCCTGATCGCCGAGAAGCGGCTGACGGCGGCGGCGCTGGCGGAGGCGTTGTTGGCCCGCACTCGCGCGCGCGAGGCTTCGGTGCGGGCTTGGGCGCATCTCGATGATGCGCTCGTCAGGGCGGCGGCGGCTTCGTGCGATCGGGCGGGCGGGCGCGGGCCGTTGCATGGCGTGCCCATCGGCATCAAGGACGTGATAGACACGGCGGATCAGCGGACGGAATACAATTCGCCGCTCTATCGCGAGCACCGGCCCGGCGCCGATGCGGTGGCCGTCGCGCGGCTCCGGGCGGCGGGCGCGATCGTGTTCGGCAAGACGGTGACGACCGAGTTCGCCTATCTCAAACCGGGGCCGACTTGCAATCCGCACGATCTTGCCTGCACGCCGGGCGGCTCGTCGAGCGGGTCGGGCGCGGCGGTGGCGGATCGCATGGTGCCGGCCGCGCTCGGCACGCAGACCGGCGGCTCGACCATCCGGCCCGCGGCGTTTTGCGGCGTCTACGGCTACAAGCCGGCGTTCGATCTGTGGGACACGCGCGGCATCAAATATCTCGCACCCTCGCTCGACACGATCGGGCTGATGACGCGCTCGCTCGACGATATTGCGCTGATCTCCGCGGTTCTTGCGGCGGCGCCCGCGGCGCCGGTACGCGAAGCCGCACCACGCCTCGTCCTGTTCCGGCCGCCCAATATCGGCGAGGCCGAGCCGGCGGCGGTTGCGTCTCTCGACGATGTCGCGGCCCGGGTCGCGGCGGCGGGCTTTGCCGTGCGCAGCCTCGGCTCGCCGCCGCTGTTCGGCCCGCTCAACGACGCCCATCGCGTCATCATGTCGGCGGAAGTCGCGCGCTCCTTTACTGCCGAGTGGCGCGACCGGCGCGCCGGGCTCAGCCCCGAGATCGCCGCCTATATCGAAAAGGGCCTGGCGCTGGGCGAGGCCGATATCGCCGCGGCGTGGCGCACGGTCGAAATTTCGAAGCGCTGGTTCATGGCCGCAATCGCGCCCGACGAGCTCGTGCTGACGCCGAGCGCCGCCGGCGAGGCGCCCATCGGCCTCGCCTCGACCGGCAACGCGGCGTTCAACCGGCTGTGGACCTTGCTGCACGCCGGCTGCCTCACCGTGCCGACCGGCAAAGGCCCGCGCGGCTTGCCCTTGGGCGTGCAGCTCGTCTCGCTCTGGGGCAACGAGCCCTGCCTGCTCGGCACGGCGCGCTGGTTCGAACGCAATTTGGGAACGGGGCCGGTGAAGGTGGGGGAATAGGGGATCGCAACCGAAAGTTGCGAGCACAAAATTGAAGCGTCATCCCGAGCGAGCCACCGCCGAAGGCGGTGGACGCCGAGGGACCTCGGGCGGACGAGCGTCTTGCCGCAAACGGGTTTACGCCAGTCCGATCGAGGTCCCTCCGCTACGCGCCTTCGGCGCTGCCCCGAGCGCAGTCGAGGGGTCGGGATGACGAACTTAATTTATTTGCCGTCAATGTTTGAACTCGCTCCACGACCGCATCAGAGGAGTCCGCCCGCCATGCCCATCCTCGACGCCGCCGACCGGAAATTCGATCTCGCCGTTCCCGTGCTCGTGATCGGCGCGGGGGCTTGCGGCTGCACGGCGGCGCTGGCGGCGCGGGAGGGCGGCGCCGAGGTCGATGATTCTCGAACGCGACGCCACGCCGCGCGGCAACACCTCGCTGTCGGGCGGGCAGATTCCGGCGGCGGGCACCAAGCTGCAAGAAGCCGCCGGCATCGCCGATGCGCCGGAAATCCTGTTCAACGACATCGTCGCCAAGGCCAAGGGCCAATGCGATATCGCGCTGGCGCGGCACGTCGCCGACCAATCGGCTCGCACCGTCGATTGGCTGCATGAGCGCCACAAATTGCCGCTCTCCTGCCTCACCGATTTCCGCTATGCCGGGCATTCGCAATTTCACATGCACGCTTCGCCCAGCCGGTTCGGCGCCGAGCTGCTGGCCGTGTTCCTGCAAGCCGTCGCCAATGCCGGGATCGATCTCGTCGCCTCGGCGCGGGTCAGCGATCTCTTTGCCGATGCCTCCGGGCGCGTTCATGGCGTGCGCGTCACGCGGCCCGACGGCAAGCACGAGGATATCGGCTGCCAGCGCGCTGATCCTCGCCTGCAACGGCTATGGCGGCAGCAAGGCGCTGCTGGAAAAATACATCCCCGAGATCGCCGCCGCGCATTATCACGGGCACGACGGCAACCAGGGCGACGCGGTGCTGTGGGGCGAGGCGCTCGGCGCCTCGATCAAGGACATGGGCGCGTTCCAGGGCCACGGCGCCGTGTGCACGCCACACAACATCCATCTCGGCTGGGCGTGCCTCACCGAGGGCGGCTTCCAGGTCAACGCCGGCGGCGCGCGCTTCTCGAACGAAAATGCCGGCTATTCCGAGCAGGCGCTCAACGTGCTGCGCCAGCCCGGCCGCGTCGCCTGGACGATCTGGGACGCGCGCTGCGAAAGCGTCGCCGGCAAGATGCACAGCCACGGCGAAGCCGGAAAGGCGGGCGCCATCCGCAAGTTCGACGATGTCGAGGCGATCGCGCGCTTCATCGGCTGCGGCGCTGCGGCGCTGCGCAAGACGATCGACGAGGTTGCCGCGATCGCGCGCGGCGAGACGCGCTGTCCCTTCGGCCGCGACTTCGGAAAATTTCCGCCGCTGGCACCGCCCTATTGCGCCGCGAAAATCACCGGCGCGCTGTTCCACACCCAGGGCGGGCTCGAAGTGAACAAGGAGGCGCGCGTGCTCAAGCGCGACGGCACGCCGTTTCCCAATCTCTTCGCCGGCGGCGGCGCCGCGCGCGGCCTCTCGGGCCCGGCCGATTGGGGCTACCTCTCGGGCTCCGGCCTGCTCATGGCGGTCAATCTCGGCCGCTTCGCCGGCGAAGCCGCGGCGCGGCAGGTGGCGGGACTGCGCTGATTGCCTCGAAATCAGGCTGTTGCCGCGTAGGGGCGGGTCTCCGACCCGCCCAATTCGTGCCGCATGCGCAACTGGGTAAACGATTGAGCGGCGGCACGAGGGCGGGTCGGAGACCCGCCCCTACGGGCGAATGGCGATCGAGCTTCGCAACGACTGGCGCCGCCGCAATCAATAAGCCGCCGCCGTGAGCGACGCATCGCCGGGCGCGTCCGCTTTGGCCTCCCTGGGCAGCGGCACGCTGTTGGCGTCGAGGCCGGCCAGCGACGGCGCCACTTCGCGCATGAAGAGTTTCAGCGAGCGCTTGCGCATCGCGGGCATGCCCCAATCCTTGCCCATGACGATGAGGAGCGTGCCGAAGCCGCCCGAGGAATCGTAGAGATCGCGCAGCCGCCGCGCCACGTAGCCGGGGTCGCCGCCGATGAACAACCCGGTTTCGAAGGCGAGATCGTAGTCGAAATCCTCGACCTTCGTGCCCGGCGGCAGGAAGCCGCGGAACCGGCCGGGATCGACGCGCTTCCATTCCGCGATCGAGGATTCGACATCGGCGCGGATTTCGGCGCGCGCCTTGGCGATCGAATCGCTGACGTGAATCTGGCGCGACAGCGTGATCTTGTTGCGGTCCGGCTTTTGGCGCGCCGCCTTGGCCGCGGCGACATAGGCCTGGGTGCGGGCGCCGAGCGTCGGCGCCGTGTCGAACTGGCCGACCATGAGCGTCCAGCCGCTTTCGCCCGCGCGTTTCACCATCGCGTCCTGGCCGGTGGCGACCGCGAGGGCGGGATGCGGCTGCTGGTAGCAGCGCGGCACCAGGCGGATATTTTTCCCCGGCCAATAATCGCCGCCCCAATCGAACGGCTCGGCCGCGGTCCAGCATTTCAGGATGTAGTCGATCGCCTCGGCCATCATCGGGTGGCGCTGCTCGTTGCCGTAGCCGCGCCGCTCCATGTTGCCGAGAAAGGGCACGCCCGAGCCGAGGCCGAAAATGTAGCGCCCGCGCAGCAGGTGGTCGCACATCGCCGCCGAGGTCGCGACATCGAGCGGGTGAAACAGCGGCAGCAGGCGCACGGCGGGCGCCAGGCGGATGCGCTTGGTCATGCCCGCCGCCTTGGCGATCAGCAGCTCGGCAAACGGCACGGCGTCGGGCAGCCAGGCGCCGAAATGCTCGCTGACCCAGGCTTCGTCGAAGCCCAGCCGGTCGGCGGCGACGATCTCGGCGAGATCCGCGTCGTAGCTGTCCGCGGCGCTGGCATTGCGCCTAAGCCCGTTCGAGAATATGCCGAATTTCATTCCGAGCCCCCGAAAACGAAGCAGGGACTTTATGCCGAAACGCAGCGCCGGACACTATTTTCTCGAAGGACTTGTCGATCTCGATCTTGATTATATTTTCGCCAATCTCGGCACCGATCACATCACGCTGGTCGAAGAGCTGGCGCGCTGGGAGCGCGACGGGCGCAAGGCGCCCAAGGTCGTGCTGTGCCCGCACGAGAACGTCGCCGTGCACATGGCGGGCGGCTATGCGCTGGCGACCGGCAAGGGCCAGGCCGTCGTGGTCCATGTCGATGCCGGCACGGCGAATTCGGCGATGGGCTTGCACAATCTCGCCCGCAACCGGCTGCCGGTGCTGCTCGTCGCCGGCAAGGCGCCGCACACGATGCGCGGCGAGCTGCCCGGCTCGCGCGATTCCTATATTCACTTCGTGCAAGACCCGTTCGATATCGCGAGCCTGGTGCGGCCCTATGTGAAGTGGGAATACAATTTGCCGTCCGGCGTCGTGGTCAAGGAAGCGCTGCGCCGCGCCCATGCCATGATGCAGAGCGATCCGCCCGGCCCGGTCTATATGACTTTGCCGCGCGAGACCTTGGCCGAGGAATGGGACGAAGCGGCGATCAAGTCCTTCCCGGCGGCGCGCTACGGCGCGGTGGCGGCGGGCGGCATCGATCCGGCGCGCGCCGAAGCCGTTGCCGATGCGCTGATGGCGGCGGACCATCCGATCGCGATTACGTCCTATCTCGGCCGCAAGCCCGAGGCGCCGGCGCTGCTCGAAGCCCTGGCGCTGGCGGCGGGCATCCGCGTCGTCGAATACACGCCGGTCCATCTCAACATCCGGCGCGACTCGCCGTGCTTCGCCGGCTTCGATCCGGTGGCGGCGATGGCGACGGCCGATCTCGGCTTGCTGCTCGATGTCGATGTGCCGTGGATCCCGAAATTCGCGCCGCGCGCCGAGGCGATCCGCTGGCTGCAGGTCGATGTCGATCCGGTCAAGCAGGATTTCCCGATGTGGGGTTTCCCCGCCGATCTGCGCATCCAGGGCGATTGCGCCGCGGTGCTGCGGCAGGTGATCGAGATCGTCCGGCCAAGTCGAACGACGCCTATCGCGCCAAGATCGCGCGCCGCGTCGCCGGCTGGGCTGACGTTGCGCGCGGCGGCGCTGAAAAGCCGCGCCGCGGCGGCGGCCGATCCGGGCGGTTTCGACGCGCTGTCGCCGGCGCATGTTTGCGCCGTGCTGAGCCGCAAGCTGGGCGAGACCGATATCCTCGTCAACGAAGCGGTGCGCAACGCGCCGGTCGCGATGGCGCAGATCCCGCGCATGCTGCCGCACACCTATTTCGGCTCGGCCGGCGGCGGCCTGGGCTTCAGCGGCGGCGCCGCGCTCGGCTTGAAGCTGGCGCGCCCGGAGCGCCGCGTGGTGCAAATCGTGGGCGACGGCGTGTTTCATTTCTCGTCGCCCGACGCGGTCTACGCGGTGGCGCAGCAATACAAGCTGCCGATTTTTACGCTCGTGCTCGACAATCGCGGCTGGCAGGCGGTGAAGGAGTCGGTGCTGCGCGTTTATCCCGAGGGTGCGGCCAAGGCGGGCGATTCCTTCCAGTCGCGCCTCGACGGCCGCGAGCAAGGCATGGTGCGCCGCTTCGACGAGGTGGCGCGCGCCTTCGGCGCTTACGGCGAAACGGTCAAGGAGCCCGGCGAGCTTTCATCCGCCATCGATCGCTGCCTCGCCGCCGTCGACGCCGGCAAGGCCGCGGTCCTCAATGTCCGGGTGAAGCCGCTGTAATCAACGTCATCCCGACCGGAGCGCGCGCTTGCGCGCGGAGCGGAGGGACCTCGGCTGGACGAGCGCAATCGAGCGTGACGGCAATGCGCTCGTCCGCCCGAGGTCCTTCGACTGCGCTCGCGCTGCGCGCGAGCTTCGCTCAGGATGACGCAAAAATGAATGACGGCTGCCGATACGGGCGGCGCCCCGATCTACACCGGAAACGCTTCCAGCAGGTCGATCGGATCGCCATAGCGTTCGGCGGCCTTGACGACTTCGGGATCGCGCAGCGATTTCAAGAAGCCTTCGTCGATGACGACCTGGTTGCCCGCCGTCACCGTCGAGTCAAAGGTCACCAGATCCATGTGCACCGGCGGCTCTTCCCAATTCGGCATGACGCGGCGGATATAGTCCGACGCTTTCAGGCCGTTGATGCCGAAATGCAGCCCGCCCGGCGAATTCGGCCCGGCGGGATAGATGTCGAAGCGCGGCGCCTTGGGATTGTGGCCGCAGCCGAGCTCCTCGAGCTTACCGCCGACGCAGAGATCGCGCAGCACGCCGGCCTCCCAGCTCCGCCCGTGCACGGCGGCGACGCGTTCGTCCTTGAACTCGACGCCGATCTTTTCCTCGAACGGTTTCTCGAAGCCGGTCGCCCATTGCGGGTAGACGATGCCGTTGACCGGCCCCGCCTTGCCGCCATCGCCGAGGCAATAGGGCTCGTAGAGATTGGGGCCGTGCGTCGGAATGAAATGAATGTAGCAGCCCGGCTCGTCGGCGACGTTGTGGCCGCGCCAGCGATTGTGCTTGAGCAGCCGGTTGCGCATCGCCTCGGTGTATTTGATCTCGAAATGCGTGCCGCGCTCGTCGCTGAAGCGCATGTCGAAATCGCCCGAGGACGGGAACAGGCGCGCGGTGGCGCGGACGATCTCGCCGAGCACGTCGAGCGGGAAGCGCGCCTGCGGCGTGTGCAGCAGGTCGTAATTGCGGAAGAAGGTGATCTTGACCCAGCGCTGGCCCTTTTTGGCGCGCAGCGCGATGCAATAGGGATCGATCACCGAGGCGAACCAGGTCGAGACGACGAAGGTCGCGCGGTCGAGCACGGGCTTCGCTTCCTCGGGCACTTCCATGGTTTGCGGCGAGCGGCCCATATAGGATGCGAAGGTGGCGCCGCGCGCCCGGCACAGGCCGTAGACCGCTTGCAGGATGCGCGGGTCGATGTGCGGATCGGTCAGCATCACGACGTGATCGCCGGATTTGATCGCGAACACCTTGTGAAAATTGTCGACGCCCATGTGATAGTCGGCGGTGCCGGCGGGCGGAATTTCGACCGGCCGCGGCAAGCCGCGGGAGGTTTTGGAGCGGAGAATGTCGGCAACCTTGGTCGGAAACATGCGGGCGGTCTCCCTCGGAGTCGGATAGGCGTTTCAGCGGCCGCTCAGAACGCGCGACAGGCGCGTTTCCAGCGCATTGAACCAAGCCGCTTTCTCGATTTCGTCCTTGGCGCCGAACATGGCCACCGTTTTGCCCTTGAGCATTTTCGAAGTTTCGGTTTCGGGCACGAAGGGATTGCCGCGCCGCGCCACGCGCTCATAGGCCAGCGCGCCTTCGGTCGAGCCGAGCCATTTCAACAGCAGTTTGCCGGCGTTCGGATTGCGCCCATGCTTCATCAGCGTGCCGTAAAGCGGCGAAAGCGGGATCGGCTCCAGGAAAATCCATTTGACCGGCGCGCCTTTCTCGATCGTCGGCAGCGCGGTGTGATGGATGATATAGGCGAGATCGACCTCGCCAGCGCCGACCGATTCCGCCGCCGCGTAGGTGCTGCGATAGAGCTTGGGCTTGAGCGCGGAAAACTTGGTGATGTAATCGACCGTCTTGTCCTCGCCCCACGACGCGGCCAAGGTCGCGAGGCCGATGCTGCGCGACCAGGTGCCGATGCGGCCGGTCCATTTCGGATCGAGCATTTGCTCGTAGGTTTTCGGAACTTCGTCGTCCTTGATCTTCGCCGTGTTGTAGAGCACGCCGAACAGCGGCGCCGTCACCGCGATGAGATAGGGGCTCGGCGTGCGCTCCGGCGTCATTTCGACTCCAAGCGCTTTCCAATCGACCGGCAGCAGAAAGCCCTTGTCGTTGAGTGCCATCGCCGTAGAGCCGGCGTCGAGCACGACGTCGCCGGTCGGCCCGCCGGCGGTGCTTTCCTGCATCAGGCGCGCCGTCTTCTGGGCGCCGCCGACTTCGAGATAGTCCGCCTGCTTGATCATCGGATAGGCCTTGACGAATTCGGCCAGGATCGCGTCGCCCTGATTGCGCGGCATGCTGTCGTACCACAGCACCTTGCCTTCCTTGCCCGCCGCCGCCTTGATCTCGTCCAGCGTTTGCGCCGCACCTTGCGCCGCCAAGGCCAGCGCGCCGGCCAACGCCGCCGCCGTGAATCCCAATCGCCCGATCATGGCCATCGTCTCCCTCAAGCTAGTGCCGCGACGCCGCATCGTCCGACTTTTGCCGCCGGTTGGCAACCGGCGCGCGCGCGCGCTCGCGCCCTAGACCGGCACCGGCGCGCGCAGATCGAGCTCCTGCCCGATGCCCGCCGCCTTGGCCTTTTCATAGACTATGGCGCAGGCGCCGACATATTCCAGCGCCGTGCCGCCCGAGCAAAAGGCGGTGATCTCGTCGGGACGCGCGCGGCCCGCGATCTTGCCGGCGACAACCGAGCCGAGATCGCCCACCACGTGGCCGCGCTGAATTTCGCCCTTGGCGAGCGGCATCATCAGCTCGCCCTTCTCGCCCCAGGCCTGGTCGCAATCGTCGACGACGACGCGGCTGCGCTGGATCGCCACCGTGTCGGCCTCGCGCGCTTCGGGGTAATGCATGCCGACAAAGTTGCAATGCGTGCCGGGCGAAAGCGACGCGCCCTCGAACACCGGCTGGCGCGACACGGTGACGGTGACGAGAATATCGACATCGGCGGCGGCTTCATGCGGCGTTTCGACGGCGCGCACCTTTAGGTCGGGCAGTTCCAGGCGCACCCAGGCGGCGAAACCCTCGCGGCCCGCGCGGCCGCGGCTGTAGCAGCGCAGCTCGCGGATCGGCCGCACCGCGGCGAGGCCGGTGATCTGGGTGCGCGCGTAGAAGCCGGTGCCGATCATGCCGACGACGGCGGCGTCTGCGCGCGCCATGTGGCGCGCCGCGACGGCGGCGGTGGCGCCGGTTTTCCAATGGCTCAAGGCCTGGCCGTGCAGCATGGCGAGCATCGTGCCGTTCTCGGTGCTGAACAGCGCGATCCACAGATCGATGGCGCCGGGCGCGAAGCCCGCGCCGTACAGCGGAATGCCGGCATAGCCGATGCCGGAGAGAACGGCGCCCGCGATCTTGAACGACTTGCCGCGATTCGTGGCATTGGCGCCGGGCAGCCAGAGATTCTGGCGCGGCAGAAGTTGCAGCCGTCCAAGACCCTGCTCGCGATAGGCGCGCTCGATGCCGTCGACATAGTCGCGCATCGTGAGCGCGCCGCGCTGGTGCAGGGCGGCGAGGTGATGTTGATCGATGAGCAGCGCCATGGCTGTGACCGGGCCTTTCGTTTCAAGCGGGCGAGGGATCGAGCATCGTCGTGCAATTGTCGGCGTCGATTTCGAGCACCACGTCGCTGTCCGGCGCCCACGGATTGCCGGGGTGCGACCACACGCGCAGCTCGGCGCCGGCAACGGCCACGAGATAGTCGCTGATGCTGCCGAGGAACATGTGTTCGACGACGCGGCCCGCGATGCGGCCCGCGCCATCGGCGGGCGGCGGCGCGTTCGCGGGCAGGATGCGGATGTCCTCGGGCCGGATCGAAAGCAGCACGCGCGAGCCGGCCTGCGCGCCGTCGGGCCATCGGCAGCGGATGGCGCCGCTCGCGGTTTCGACAATGCCGGCGCCGCGCGCGACGCCGGGCAAGATATTCGTCGAGCCGATGAATTCGGCAACGAAGCGCGTCGCCGGCCGCCGGTAGATGTCGCGCGGCGCGCCCTCCTGCACGATGCGGCCGTTTTCCATCACCGCGACGGTGTCCGACAGGGCCAGCGCCTCGGTCTGGTCGTGGGTGACGTAAACCGTCGTGATGCCGAGCTCGCGCTGCAAGCGCCTTAGCTCGACGCGCATCGATTCACGCAGCTTGGCGTCGAGATTGCTCAAGGGTTCGTCGAGCAGCAGCAGGCGCGGCTCCATGACGAGGGCGCGGGCGAGCGCGAGACGCTGCTGCTGGCCGCCGCTGAGCCGCGTCGCCGGCCGGCGCTCGTAGCCCGCCATGCGCACCGCGGCGAGCGCGCGCGCGACGCGGTCCGCGACCTCGCTCTCGCTCCGCCGTTCGGGCGCGACCCGCAGCGGAAACGCCACGTTCTCGTAAACGTCCATATGCGGCCAGATGGCGTAGGATTGGAACACCATGCCGATCTGCCGCTTGTGCGGCGGCACCAGGATGCCGCGCGCGGCGTCGAACACCGGCACGCCGCCGATCGCGATGCGGCCGCTGTCGGGCTGTTCGAGCCCCGCGATGCTGCGCAGCGTCGTCGTCTTGCCGCAGCCCGAGGGGCCGAGCAGCGTATAGAACTTGCCGGCCTCGATCGCGAAGCCGACGCCGTCGAGCGCCGCGAGGGCGCGGCCGTCCTGGACGGCGAAGTTCTTGCGCAGATCGCTGACGGTCAGCATCGCGCTCAGGCCTGCTGCGCGCGCCGGTTGAGGAAGGTAAGGCTCGCGACCAGGCCGCCCAGCAGCAGCATGAGCGTCACCGCGATCGCCGCCGCCTGGCCGGGTTCGCCGGTTTCCCACAGGCTGAACAGGATCGTCGACAGCACCTCGTTCTTGCGCGACGTCAAAATCACGGCGATGGAAAATTCGCGCAACGAATGGACGATGAGCCAGATCATCAGCGCCACGGTCGCCGGGCGCACCAGCGGCAGCACGATGCGGCGCAGATTTTGGCCGAGCGTGGCGCCGGCCGTCGAAGCCGCTTCCTCGAGTTCGCGATGCACCTGCAGCACCGCCGCCTGCATCATGCGCACGGCCAGGGGCAAAAAGACGATGAGATGGCCGAGCGCGATGATCCAAATCGTGCCGTAGATCGGCAGCGCGCGGAAGGTGAAGAAAATGAAAATCAGCGCCACGCCCATCATCAGATAGGGCACGCTGATCGGCAGCATCGCCATCGCGTCGAGCACGCGCACCCAGCGCCGTTTGGCGCGCACCACGGCCCAGGCGACGAGGATGGCCAGCGCCGTCGTCGCGATCGAGGCGGTCGCGGCGATGACGATCGAGTTCGCCGCGCTGTCCCACACGCGCGGCTGATTGGCGAGGGCGCGATAGGCGTTGAACGACAGCTTGTCGATCAGTTCGAGCTTGAAGCCCGAGAAATAGGGCACGCAGCTCGCCCACAGCAGGGCCAGGAACGGCAGGACGACGGCGATGAGAAAATAAAATGCCACGAAGCCCGCCGCGACCGGGCGCCAGCGGCCGAGCTTGAAGCGCGCGGCGCGGTAGGCCTTGCCGCCGATGGTGGCGAAGCGCTCGCTCTGCCGCGTCGCGCGGTAGTAGATATAAAGGCCGAGCGCCAACAGAACGAAGAGCGAGCCGTTGAGCGCCGCGATCTCGCCATAGGGCGGCAGGCCGGAGGACGGGTTCATCAGCGTGAAAATTTCCGAGCTCAGCACGTTGATGTTGCCGCGCAGCCCGATCACGGCGGGCACGTCGAAGGTCAGCATGCCGACGATCATCAGCAGCATGGCGACCGAGAGCAGCGCCGGCGTGAGGAAAGGCAGCGAAACCCGGCGGATCGTCTGATAGAAACGTGCGCCCGACATGCGCGCCGCTTCCTCGAAGGCCGGGTCCATGTTGCGCATCGCGGGCGCCAGGATGAGGAAGCAGGTCGGCACATAGGCGATGCCCTGGACGAAGATCATGCCGCCCATGCCGTAAATGTCGAAGGAGCGCACAACGGGGCCGAAAACCGGTTCGAGCAGCGCCGGCAGCAGGCCGATCTTGGGGCTGAGCAGCAGCACCCAGCCGATCGCCAGCAGCAGCGGCGGCGTCGCCATCGGCATGAGGATGCCGGCGCGGAAGATTTCGCGGCCCGGCACGTCGGTGCGTTCGACCGTCCAGGCGAGCACGCCGGCGACGGCAATCCCGACGATCGTGCTGCCGCCGGCGAAGACGATCGTGTTGAGCAGCAACTTGTAGGTGTAGGCGGCGTTCCACACCGCCGCGTAGTGCGCGCCGGTCCAGCCTTGATCCAACGGCAATCCGCTGGGGCGGAAACTCGCAACCAGCACGGTCAAGAACGGAATCACGGTGAGCGCGAACAGCAGGGCGGCAAGGACAATGGGCAGCGCTTGACCGCGCCATGCCTTGCGCAGCCACGCGCCCGCGGTCCAAGCCGGACCGCCGGGCAGCGCCATGGCGCCGTCGCGAGAGCCGAGCGGCAAGCCTATTCCTCCCCCGCGGCCGCGTCGCCGGGCCGCGCCGAAATCGAGATTGCGCCGCTATTTCTTCGGAATGAGCGGCATCAGCACGTAGGAATTCCGCGTTCCGCCGGTGTGGATCGTCGTCGTGCCGTCGAAAATCTTGGGATCGCGGTCGCCCGGGTCGTCGTGCAGGAACACCGAGCAGCCGCGCATCGACCGGCCATAGAGCGCGGGCAGCGGTTCGGGCAGGCCGTGATCGTAGTCCTTGCCCTGGACGGTGAGAGCCAGGCGATAGCCCTTGGGCAAGACGACCGAGGTCGGCCAAATCTCGATATCGAGTTCGTAGATCTCGCCGGGCTTGAGCGGCTGCGCCTCGTCGTGGCTGTGATAGGGCCGGTACTCGGTCGAAAGCTTGGCATCGAGCTTGCGGTGCGAGGCGCGCAGCCAGCCATGCGAGAGCGGCGTGTTGGGATCGACCGCGCCGGCGAACAGAACCTCGCGGCCGTTCGGGCCATAGGCGCGCAGGGTGACGAAAATATCCGCGTCGTTCGTCGTCGAGCTGACGAAGAGCTTGGCCGCGACCGGGCCGGTAAACTCGGTTTCCTGCTTCACCGGATCCGCCCAGAAGGTGATCGAACTCGGAGAGTCCGCGGAACTTGGCTTCGCCGGCGGAAACGTCCGCGGCCGCGCCGAGTTTTTTCGCGCCGGTATCGAGACGGAGCTTGGTCCATTGCGTCCGCGCCAAGGGCCATTCGTTCTCGGCGCGCTTCTCGAAGCGGTCGATGTGGCGGACATGGAGCTGGACGCGCGGTTCCTTGTCCCAGCCGTTCTGCTCGCCTTTCAGGAAATGATCGTAGAACCGCTTCTGCAGTTCGCGGCCGTATTTCGTGTAGTACTCGGTCCAATGTTCGAGGCCGTGGATTTCCAGCCATTTCTGCTGCGAGCCGGACCGCACGTAACCTTCGATATTGCCGCGCAAATGCAGGCCCTGGCCGCCGATATTGGCGCAGGACAGGAGCGGCACCTGAATATCCGGCAGATGCGCCGAGCGGCCGGCGAAGTAGTCCTTGTCGAGCGTGTTGGCGCGCTGCTGGCCCGGCAGGTCGGAGCGGTTTCGCGCCAGGACTTCGTCGGGCAAAGTCTCGGGGCCGGCGACGAGCTCGCCGGTGTTGGGACTGACGCGGCCGCGCGTGCCGACGCCGTATTGCACATTGGTCACCTGGTTCGGATACCAGCGGATCCAAAACGTGCTGAGAATGCCGCCATGGCGCACCGCGTCGCGGTAGAAATCGGCCGCACCCTCGAAGGGGCAGATCGCGGCGAGGTGCGGCGGGCGCTTGGCCGCCACCTGCCACTGGTTCATCGCATAATAGGAGACGCCCGATAGCCCTACCTTGCCGTTGCACCAAGGCTGCATGGCGGCCCATTCGATGCACTGGTAGTAGTCCTGGGTCTCGCGCTCGGAAAAGCAATCGACCTTGCCCGGCGAGCGGCCGGCGCCGCGCGAATCGACGCGAATGCAGACATAACCGTCCGGCACCCAGCGCTCGGGATCGCAGGCCTCCCAGACTTGATATTTGTTGGTCGATCCTTCGGTCACGGTCGGCTGAAATTCCGCCAGCCAATTCCATTGCTGCGCGTACCCGGCCTGGAAGGGCAGGCCCTTGCCGTAGGGGCCGTAATTCATCAGCACGGGATAGCGCCCGTCCTTGACCGGACGGAAAATATCGCAGCGCAGGACGATGCCGTCGTCCATCGTGATCGGCACATCCCAATCGATGCGCATGCCGTCCTTGATTTCGCTCTTATGATTCATGTGTTCCTCCCGAATGGGCCGAAACCTATCCGAGGGGCGCCGGACAACGCCAGCGCATTCAGGGTTCGGCGGCGTGCCGATTGCCAGCCATGGGCAAAGACCGGCCTTGCCGCTGCTCCCCTTCACCCCTGGATTGAAATGCGAATTTTGCCTTTGATATAGGCAATTCGATTTGCTTATATTTTGCTCAGTTGGCTGTCATAGCAAGGAATTGGGCCGTTGAACGCCGTGCTAAAAAATGCAGGCGATCTGCAGGCGCGGAATTGCGCTAATAAAAATTCTCTAAAAATGTATTATTTTCAATATTTTAAACTGTTCTTTGGAACGGCACGGCCCTAATTCTTATAATTGGCACGAAATTTGCTTTGTTTTATTGCGGCGCAACAAGGCGTCGGGCAGATTCGAATTCAAAAAACAGTCAGGAGGTCATTCTATGCAGTTCATCAATCGCAGGTCGGCGCTGATCGGGGTTTCGGCCCTGGTCCTCGCCACCGCCGCTTCCGGGGCGTCGGCGCAAGATACGATCAAGATCGGCGTGCTTCATTCGCTTTCGGGCACCATGGCGATCAGCGAAACGACGCTGAAAGACACGGTGCTGATGATGGTCGACGACATCAACAAGCAGGGCGGCCTGCTCGGCAAGAAGGTCGAGGCCGTCGTCGTCGATCCGGCGTCGAATTGGCCGCTGTTCGCCGAAAAGGCGCGCGAATTGATCGAGAAGCACAAGGTCGCCGCCGTGTTCGGCTGCTGGACCTCGGTGTCGCGCAAATCGGTACTGCCGGTCTTCGAACAGCTCAACGGCATGCTGTTTTATCCGGTGCAGTACGAAGGCGAGGAAAGCTCGCGCAACGTGTTCTACACCGGCGCAGCGCCCAACCAGCAGGCGATTCCCGCCGTCGAATACATGATGAGCAAGGATGGCGGCGAGGTGAAGCGCTGGGTCCTGGCCGGCACCGACTACGTCTATCCGCGCACGACCAACAAGATCCTCGAGGCGTTTCTCAAGTCCAAGGGCGTCGCCGCGTCGGACATCATGATCAGCTACACGCCCTTCGGTCATGCCGATTGGCAGACGATCGTCGCCGACATCAAGAAATTCGCCGCGGCCGGCAAAAAAACCGCGGTGATCTCGACCATCAACGGCGACGCCAATGTGCCGTTCTACAAGGAGCTGGCGAACCAGGGCATCAAGGCGTCCGACATTCCCGTCATCGCCTTCTCGGTCGGCGAAGAAGAACTCGCCGGCATCGACCGCAAGAACCTGGTCGGCCATCTCGCCGCCTGGAACTATTTCATGTCGGTCAAATCCTCGGCCAATGCCACCTTCATCCGGCAATGGCACGGCTTCATCAAGGACACGAAGCGCGTGACCAACGACCCGATGGAAGCCACCTATATCGGCTTCCAAATGTGGGCCAACGCGGTGCGCCAGGCCGGGACGACGGATGTCAATGCCGTGCGCCAGGCGATGTACGGGCAAAAGGTCAGGGCGCCATCGGGCCAAATGGCGGTGATGAACACGAATCATCACCTCTCGAAACCGGTCATGATCGGCGAAATCCAAGCCAACGGCCAATTCGAAGTCGTCTGGCAGACCAAGGACGCGGTCAAGGCCGATGCGTGGTCCAAGCACATCCCCGAAAGCGCCAAGCTGACGGCGGATTGGTCTTACCCGTGGGTTTGCGGCAACTGCGAAAAGCCGAAATTCGCGGAGTAACACCCGGCGTCCGGGCCGCCCGTTCGCGGGCAGCCCGGACCGGGACGAACGAATGACCGTCATGGGCCGCGTTCTCGGATCGCTGCTGCTGCTGCTGTTCCTGCCATGGAGCGCGGCCCATGCCGCCGACGGTTTTGCGGCCGCGATGCAGAAGCTCGCGGCCGAAGGCTTTGCCGCCCGGCTCGCGGCGATCGAAGCCTTGGGCGCGCTCGGCAACGGCAAGGCGGTGCCGGCGTTGAAGGCGCTGCATGACGGCCGGCTTTTCACGCTCAACGGCAAGCTCGTCATCGCCGAGGGCGATAGCGATCCCGTCGCCATCCGCGATGCCATCGGCGGCGAAAAGCTGGGCGAAGCGAAGGCGGACCGGCTTGAGAAAATTCCGGTCAACAACCGGCTGCGCGGCGCCATCACCGCGGCGTTGAGCCGCCTCATGCTGTTCAGTCCGGACAAGGCCGATCGCCTCACCGCCGCGCGCGACGCCTTCAAGCTCGGCAGCGCCGACGCCGTGCCGCTGCTGGAAAAGGCGCTGGCGCAGGAAAAAGACGCCGAGGTCGCCGCCGCGCTGCGCTACAGCCTGCTCGGCCTGCGCGTCGCCGTCGGCAGCAAGGCCGAGCGCATCAAGGCGATCGCGGATCTGGCGGGCTCGAACGATCCGCAGGTGCGCGCCCTGCTCGAGCGATTGCGCGCCGGCACCGACGTCGATGCCGATGTGCGCAAGGCGGCCGATGCCGCCCTTGCCGATCTCGAATCGCGCCGGCGCTGGATCGAAATCGGCGAGAATATTTTCCAGGGCATCAGCCTCGGCAGCGTCTTGCTGCTCGCCGCCATCGGCCTCGCCATCAGCTTCGGCGTGCTCGGCGTCATCAACATGGCGCATGGCGAAATGATCATGATTGGCGCCTATTCCGCCTATGTCGTCCAGGAAATTTTTCGCGCCGTGCTGCCGCCGGGATTTTTCGGCGCCTATATTCTGGTTTCGCTGCCCGTCGCCTTTTGCGTTGCCGGCCTGGTCGGCATCGCGCTCGAGCGCAGCGTCATCCGCTTTCTCTACGGCCGCGCGCTTGAAACCTTGCTCGCGACCTGGGGCATCAGCTTGATCCTGCAGCAGGCGGTGCGCTCGGTGTTCGGCGCGCCGAACAAGGAGGTCGCCAATCCCGATTGGATGACCGGCGGTTTCGAGGCGATCGGCGGCTTCATCGTCACCTACAACCGGCTCTACATCATCGTCTTCGCCTTCGCCGTGCTCGGCGCTCGTCGTCTGGCTGATGCGGCGGACGCCGTTCGGCCTGCATATGCGCGCGGTGACGCAAAACCGCGACATGGCGGCGGCCATGGGCATTCGCACCGCGCGCATCGACGCGCTGTCCTTCGGCCTCGGCTCGGCGCTGGCCGGCATCGCCGGCGTGGCGCTGAGCCAGGTCGGCAACGTCTCGCCCAATCTCGGCACGATCTACATCGTCGACAGTTTCATGGTCGTCGTGTTCGGCGGCGTCGGCAATCTTGCCGGCACCCTGGTCGGAGCGCTGTCGCTCGGCATCGTCAACAAGCTGCTGGAACCGCTGGCCGGCGCCGTGCTCGGCAAGGTCGTCGTGCTGCTCGCCATCATTCTCTTCATACAAAAACGGCCGCGCGGCCTGTTCGCGCTCAAGGGCCGCTGGCTGGAGGCCTGAGGTGGCCGGCATTCCGCCCGCCATCGCGTGCTGCTGCTCGGCGCCTTCGCGCTGCTGTTGCTGGTGCCGCTGCTCAACCTGGTGCCGCGGCCCGGCTCGTACTTCCACCTGCCGGACTATGTCGTGCCGCTGCTCGGCAAATATGTGTGCTACGCCATGCTCGCAATCAGCCTCGATCTGGTTTGGGGCTATGCCGGCATATTGAGCCTCGGCCACGGCGCCTTCTTCGCGCTCGGCGGCTATTGCATGGGTATGCACCTGATGCGCCAGATCGGCGCGCGCGGCGTCTACGGCAACGCCGAGCTGCCCGATTTCATGGTCTTCCTCAATTGGAAGGAGCTGCCCTGGTATTGGTTCGGCTTCGACAATTTCGCCTTCGCGCTCGCCATGATCGTGCTCGTGCCGGGCGTGCTGGCGCTCGCCTTCGGCTGGTTCGCCTTCCGCTCGCGCGTCACCGGCGTCTATCTCTCGATCATCACGCAGGCGCTGACCTTCGCCCTGATGCTGGCGTTTTTCCGCAACGACATGGGCTTCGGCGGCAATAACGGCCTGACCGATTTCAAGGACCTGCTCGGCCACGATCTCAAATCGCCGCGCACCAAGCTCGGCCTCTACATCGCGTCGGTCGGCGGGCTGGCGCTGGCCTATTTCGTCTGCCGTGCGATCGTGTCGTCCAAGCTCGGCCGCGCCATGCTGGCGCTGCGCGATGCCGAAAGCCGCATCCGCTTCCTCGGCTACTCGCCGACGCACATCAAGCTCTTCGCCTTCACCGTGTCGGCGGCGCTCGCCGGCCTGGCCGGCGCGCTCTACGTGCCGCAAGTCGGCATCATCAATCCCAGCGAGTTCTCGCCGGCCAATTCGATCGAGGTCGCCATCTGGGTCGCGGTCGGCGGACGCGGCACGCTGATCGGCCCGATCCTCGGCGCCGGCGCGGTCAACGGCGCCAAGACATGGCTCACCGGGGCGGCGCCGGAAGTGTGGCTTTTCTTCCTTGGCGCGTTGTTCATTCTCGTCACCTTGGCGCTGCCCAAGGGCCTCGTCGGCCTGCGGCGGCAGATCGCGGCGTGGCGGCCATGGACAAATCCGGCGCGGCAGGCAACATGAACGCCGTGAATCGCGCCATGGCCAATATTCGCACGCCCGCGCGCCGCGGCGCCGCCGCCGCTCGCCGGCCCGACGGCGCAGCAGGGCATCCTCTATCTCGACAACGTCACGGTCAGCTTCGACGGCTTCAAGGCGCTTAACGGGCTCTCGCTCATCCTCGACCGCGGTGAGTTGCGCTCGATCATCGGCCCCAACGGCGCCGGCAAGACGACGATGATGGACGTCGTCACCGGCAAGACAAAACCGGACAAAGGCACCGTCCTGTTCGACAGCCGCATCGATCTGACCAAGCTCGACGAAACCGCGATCGCCAATCTCGGCATCGGCCGCAAGTTCCAGCGCCCGACCGTGTTCGAAAATCTCAGCGTATTTGAAAATCTCGAACTGGCCCTGAAAACCTCGCGCCGCGTCTTCGATCTGCTGCGCGCCGTGCTGGCCGGCGAGCAGCGCGACAGCATCGCCGAAACCCTGGCAACCATCGGCCTCGCCGAGCGCCGCGCCGACCTGGCCGCCAATCTCAGCCACGGGCAGAAGCAGTGGCTCGAAATCGGCATGCTGCTGGTGCAGGACCAGCAGGTTCTGCTGCTCGACGAGCCCGTCGCCGGCATGACCGACGAGGAAACTGCGAAAACCGCCGAACTCATCCTCGGCCTGCGCGGCAAGCGCACGCTCCTCGTCGTCGAGCACGACATGGAATTCGTCAAGAGCCTCGGCGCCCGCGTCACCGTTTTGCACGAGGGCAGCGTGCTCTCCGAAGGCTCGATCGACCGCGTGCAGAACGACCCGCGCGTCATCGAAGTCTATCTCGGGCGCTGAGCCGTGCTCGCTGTCGAAAACGTCGATCTCTACTACGGCGCCAGCCACGCGCTGCGCCGCGTCGGCCTCGCGGCCAAGAAGGGCGAGGTCACTTGCGTGCTCGGCCGCAACGGCGTCGGCAAAACCAGCCTGCTGCGCGCCATCTTCGGCCTGCAGCCGATCAAGCGCGGGCGCATCGCCTGGGAAGAGCGTGACTTGACCGCGCTCCGGCCCTACGACCGCGCCCGCCACGGCCTGGCGCTGGTGCCGCAGGGCCGCGAGATATTTCCACGCCTCACCGTCAGGGAAAACCTCGAAACCGGCTTTGCCCCCCTGCCGCGCGCGCAGCGCTCGATCCCCGGCGATATCTACGAGCTGTTTCCCGTGCTGAAAGACATGCTGCATCGCCGCGGCGGCGATCTGTCCGGCGGCCAGCAGCAGCAGCTCGCCATTGCGCGCGCCCTGGTGACGCGGCCGCGCCTTCTCGTGCTCGACGAGCCGACCGAGGGCATCCAGCCTTCGGTCATCAAGGACATCGAGCGCGTGATCCGCAAGCTGGCGGCGCGCGGCGACATGGCGATTTTGCTGGTCGAGCAATATTTCGATTTCGCCCGCGCCTTGGCCGATGCGTATCTGGTGATGGAGCGCGGCGAGGTCGTGCTTTCCGGGCGGCGCGAGGATATGGTGGAGGCCGATGTCCGCCGCCACATGACTGTGTGATGCATGCATGGACTAGCGCCGAGCGCGCCGCGCCTGCAGCGCAGCGACGGCGCCGCCGAGCTTGGCTTGGCGGCGCGCGCCGGCGTGACGCGGCTCGCCCATCTCTATCAGCGCGCGCCGAGCAGGCTTCTGTTCCCCGAGCCCGAGCCGGACGATGCCTTCGGCGCCGTGCTGCTCACCACCAGCGGCGGGTTGACCGGCGGCGACCGGATCGCGCTCAGCATCGCCATGGGCGAGGGCACCCGCGCGGTCGTCACCACCCAGGCCGCCGAGAAGCTCTATCGCTCGCTCGGCGACGAAACGGCGATCGCGGTCGACATAGCGGCGGCGCCGTCGAGCTGGCTCGAATGGGTGCCGCAGGAAACCATCCTGTTCGATCGCGCCCGGCTGCGGCGCAATACGGTCGATCGATATCGCGACCGGCGCGCGGCTGCTCGCCGGCGAGATCGTCGTGTTCGGCCGGGTGGCGATGGGCGAGCGTTTCGCCGACGGATTTCTGCACAATTCGTGGACGGTGCGGCGCGGCGGCAAGCTCGCCTGGGCCGAACGCCTGCGCCTCGACGGCGATTGCGCCCGCGCGCTGGCGCATCCCGCCGGTTTCGCCGGCGCCGGCGCGCACGCCATGTTCCTCTATTGCGCCGACGACGCGCCGCGCTGGCTCGACACGGCGCGCGGATTCCTCAAAGATGGCGCCGCGCGCTCGGGCGCAACCGCCGTCAACGGCGTGCTCGTCGCGCGCTTCATCGGCGACGCGGATGGCGTGCGGCGCGACGCGATGCGCTATTGGAGCGGATTGCGCCACGCCATCGGCGGCTTGCCGGCGCGCGTGCCGCGCGTCTGGCGCTGCTGAAAGGACACGCATGAACCTCACGCCGCGCGAAAAAGACAAGCTGCTGATCGCCATGGCCGCCATGGTCGCGCGCCGGCGCCGCGAGCGCGGCGTCAAGCTCAACCATCCCGAGGCGATCGCGCTGATCGCCGATTTCGTCGTCGAAGGCGCGCGCGACGGCAAAACCGTCGCCGAGCTGATGCGCGACGGCGCCACGGTGTTGACGCGCGCCAACGTCATGGACGGCATCGCCGAGATGATTCACGACATCCAGGTCGAAGCGACCTTCCCCGACGGCACCAAGCTCGTGACCGTCCACAATCCAATCCGGTGAGGCGGCGCATGAAGCCCGGCGAAACCATCGTCCGATCCGGCGATATCGTGCTCAACCAAGGCCGGCAAACGGTCACGCTCGATGTCGCCAACACCGGCGACCGGCCGATCCAGGTCGGCAGCCATTATCATTTCTTCGAGACCAACGCGGCCCTCAGCTTCGATCGCGCCAAAACGCGCGGCTTCCGGCTCGACATTCCGGCTGGAACGGCCGTGCGCTTCGAGCCCGGGCAAACGCGGCCGGTGACGCTCGTCGCCTATGCCGGGCGGCGGCACGTCTACGGCTTTCTCGGCCAGATCGACGGAGCGCTGTGATGCCCACGCGCATTTCCCGCGCCGCCTATGCCGGCATGTACGGGCCGACGGTCGGCGACAAGGTGCGGCTTGCCGACACCGATCTGTTCATCGAAGTCGAGGCCGACCGCACGACTTACGGCGAGGAAGTGAAGTTCGGCGGCGGCAAGGTCATCCGCGACGGCATGGGCCAAAGCCAGACGGCGAATCGCGCCGGCGCCGCCGATACCGTCATCACCAATGCGCTCATCCTCGATCACTGGGGCATCGTCAAAGCCGATATCGGCTTGAAGGACGGGCGCATCGCGGCGATCGGCAAGGCGGGCAATCCCGATATCCAGCCCAATGTCGATATCGTCATCGGCCCCGGCACCGACATCATCGCCGGCGAAAACCGCATCGTCACCGCCGGCGGCGTCGATACGCACATCCATTTCATCAGCCCGCAGCAGATCGAGGAGGCGCTGATGTCGGGCGTCACCACGATGATGGGCGGCGGCACCGGCCCGGCGGCGGGAACCAGCGCCACCACGGCGACGCCCGGCCCATGGCACATGATGCGCATGCTGCAGGCGGCCGAGGCCTTCCCGATGAATCTCGGCTTCTATGGCAAGGGCAATGCCTCGAAGCCCGATGGCCTGATCGAGCAGATCGAGGCCGGCGCCTGCGCCCTCAAGCTGCACGAGGATTGGGGCACGACGCCGGCCGCGATCGACAATTGCCTCGCCGTCGCCGACCGCCACGACATTCAAGTCGCGATCCACACCGACACGCTCAACGAATCGGGTTTCGTCGAAACATCCATCGCCGCCTTCAAGGGCCGCACCATTCACGCCTTCCACACCGAAGGCGCCGGCGGCGGCCACGCGCCCGACATCATGAAAGTCTGCGGCGAGTTGCACGTGCTGCCGGCCTCGACCAATCCCACCATGCCCTACACGGTCAACACGGTCGACGAGCATCTCGACATGCTCATGGTCTGCCATCACCTCGACGCGCGCATTCCGGAAGACGTGGCTTTCGCCGAAAGCCGCATCCGCAAGGAGACGATCGCGGCCGAGGACGTGCTGCACGATCTCGGCGCCTTCTCGATGATGTCATCGGACAGCCAGGCGATGGGCCGGGTCGGCGAGGTCGTCATTCGCACCTGGCAAACCGCCGACAAGATGAAGAAGCAACGCGGCGCGCTGCCGGGGGACGGGCCGGGCAACGACAATTTCCGCGCCAAGCGCTACATCGCGAAATACACGATCAATCCGGCGATCGCCCAGGGCATCGCGCGCTGGGTCGGCTCGGTCGAGGCCGGCAAGCTCGCCGATCTCGTGCTGTGGTCGCCCGCCTTCTTCGGCGTCAAGCCCGAGATGGTGCTGAAATCCGGCGCCATCGCGGCGGCGCCGATGGGCGATCCCAATGCCTCGATCCCGACGCCGCAGCCGGTGCATTACCGCCCGATGTTCGCCAGCTTCGGCCGCAGCCGGATCGAAAGCAGCGTCCTGTTCGTCAGCAAGGCCGCCGCCGCCGGCGGTATCGCCAAGCGCTACGGCCTGTCGCGCCCGCTGCTCGCGGTCGAGAACACGCGCGGCGGCATCTCGAAGAAAAGCATGATCCACAACGACGCGACGCCGAAAATGGAGATCGATCCCGAAACCTACGAGGTGCGCGCCGACGGCAAGCTCCTGACCTGCGAGCCGGCGAAGGTGTTGCCGATGGCGCAGCGTTATTTTCTGTTCTGAGGCGCGGTCATGCTGCACGCGACGAAAATCAAGCCGGCGGGAAGCTGGAACGAGGCGGTTGCGCGCGACACGATCACGCTCGCCTTCGACGACCGCTTTCGCCGCCGCATCAAGCTCGTGGCGGATGGCGGCCTGGCGTTTCTGCTCGATCTGTCCGAGGCCGTCGTGTTGCGCGCCGGCGACGGGCTCGAGCTCGGCGACGGCGCAATCGTGCTGGTGCGCGCGGCGGATGAAAATCTGATCGAGATCACGGCGCCGGCGCCGGGCGCGCTGGCGCGCCTCGCCTGGCATATCGGCAACCGCCATCTGCCGGCCGAAATCGGGCGCGACCGCATTCTCATTCGCGACGACCACGTCATCGTCGATATGCTGAAAGGCCTCGGCGCCGTGACGCGCGCGGTGCGCGCCCCGTTCAATCCCGAGGGCGGCGCTTATGGACAGCACAACCACGACCACCGGCATCCGCACGCGCACCCGCATAGCCACGACCATGACCATTCGCACTGACGGCCTCTATCGCCTGATGGCGTGGCTGTCGCCGTCCTATCCGATCGGCGCTTACAGCTACAGCCACGGCATCGAATACGCGGTCGAGGCGGGCTTGTTGCGCGATCGCGCGAGCCTCGCCGACTGGGCCGGGCACATCGTGGCGCGCGGCGCGGGCTTTGCCGACGCGGTGCTCGCGGGCCACGCGATGGACGCCGCCGTCGCGGAGGATTGGCCGCGTCTCGACGAGATCGCCGATCTTGCCGCCGCGCTGCGCGGCACGGCGGAAACCGCGCTGGAGAGCGCGCAGCAAGGCGGCTCGTTCCTGTCGGCGACGCGCGCCGCCTGGCCCGATGCGCTGCTCGATCGCTTCGCCGAGCGGCGCGGCGTCTCGCCGACGCCGCTGCCGGTCGCCTTCGGCATCGCCGCGTCGCGGCATGCGCCCAAGCCCATCGCCATCGCGGCCTATCTCCATGCCTTCGGCGCCAATCTGATTTCCGCCGGCGTGCGCCTGATCCCGCTCGGGCAGACCGACGGCCAGCGCGCGCTGGCGGCGCTCTTGCCCATCGTCGAAGCGGCGGCGCTCAGCGGCCGCGGCAACGGCGCTCGACGATCTCGGCACCGCGGCGCCCGCCGTCGATTGGACCTCGATGCGGCACGAAACCCAATATACGAGGCTGTTCCGCTCATGAGCGCATCGCCCCACGGCCCCTTGCGCGTCGGCGTCGGCGGCCCGGTCGGCTCCGGCAAGACCGCGCTGGTCGATCGGCTGTGCAAGCACATGCGCGAGCGCTGGAACATCGCCGTCGTCACCAACGACATCTACACCAAGGAGGACGCCGAATTCCTGACGCGCTCGGGCGCGCTCGCGGCGGAGCGCATCGTCGGCGTCGAAACCGGCGGCTGCCCGCACACCGCGATCCGCGAGGACGCCTCGATCAATCTCGCCGCCGTGTTCGACCTGCAGGCGCGCTTCAAGGACCTGGAGATCATCTTCGTCGAATCGGGCGGCGACAATCTCGCCGCGACGTTCAGCCCCGAGCTGGCCGATCTCACCATCTACGTCATCGACGTGGCGGCGGGCGACAAGATCCCGCGGAAGGGCGGGCCGGGCATCACGCGCTCCGATCTCCTGGTCATCAACAAGATCGATCTCGCGCCCCTGGTCGGCGCCAGCCTCGACGTGATGGACCGCGACGCCAAGAAAATGCGCGGCACGCGGCCGTTCCTGTTCACCAACCTCAAGGAAGGGAAGGGTGTCGCGGAAATCGCGCAGTTTGTGGTGAGCAAGGGAGGGTTGGGAGATTAGGGGGACTGCAGGGACTTCAGGGACAACAGGGACATCAGAGACAGAGAAACTTCGTCCCTGAAGTCCCTGCTGTCTCTGTCGTCCCTGAAGTCCCTTATTTTTTCCCCGCCCTCGCAACGATCGCCCGCGCCACCGTCTCGGGCGTCAGCGGCGGGTGATCGATGCGGATGCCGGTCGCGTTGTAAAGCGCGTTGCCGATGGCGGGCGCGATCACGATGGTCGGCAGTTCGGCGATGCCCTTGGCGCCGGCCGGGCCTTCGCTGTCGCCGGTTTCGATGAAGGTCATGTCGATCGGCGGCATTTGCGGCGCGGTGAACACGTGATAGTCGCGGAACATCGGGTTCTTGACGATGCCGCGCTCGATCTTGAGCTCTTCCGAAAGCCCATAGCCGAGGCCGATGGCGATGCCGCCCTCGATCTGGCCTTCGAGCCCGACCGGGTTGACGATGCGGCCGACATCCTGCACCGACCAGATTTTTTCGACGACGATCTCGCCGGTCCAGGTGTCGACGGCGATCTCGGCGACGTGCGCGGCGTGCGAATAGGCCGCCGACATGTCGCCGACGTGGTTCTTGTCTTCGGGCTCGGAGGGCGGCTCGTAGTAGTCGGTGACCATGACGAGCTTCGCGTCCGCGCCGGCGAAATGCATCTGCCGCAGCAGCTTGTCGAGCGGAACGATGACGACGCCGTTATCCGCCTGCACCACGTGGCCGCGCCGCAGATCGAGATATTCGGCGGCAACATTGGCCTGCTTGGCCGCTTCCTCGAGGATGATGTCGCGCGCCTTCTTGGCCGCGCGCTGCGCCGATTTGCCGGCGATGTAGGTCGTGCGGCTGGCATGGACGCCGACGTCCCAAGGCCCGGTCGCGGTGTCGTTGGCGATCACGGTCACGTCGCGCATCGGCACGCCCAACTCCTCGGCGACGAATTGGGCGATCACCGTGTCGATGCCCTGGCCGATCTCGGAGGCGCCGGTGATGACCGTCACGCGCGCGTAATCGTCGAGTTTCAGGATCGTGCCGCAGCCGTCGCTCTTGTGGATTTTGGCGCCGCCGGCATTGTGCAGCGAGGCCGCGATGCCGATGCCGCGCTTGTAGCGCTCCGGCCCGTTCCAGCCCGCCTTGTGGCGCGCCCATTTGTTCAGGAAATCGGATTTCTCCGCCGCGATGCGCAGGCAGCCTTTCAAATCGATGTTGGCGAGCTTCGAGCCTTGCGGCGTCACGTCGCCCGGCTCGTTCGCGTTCTTGAGGCGGAAGGCGATCGGGTCGAGTCCGGCGATCTCGGCCATCTTGTCCATGTGGGTTTCGATCGCCCAGGTCGCTTGCACGTTGCCGTAGCCGCGGAACGAGCCGGCATAGGGATTGTTGGTGTAAACCGCGCGGGCGCGGTATTTCACGTGCGGCACGCGGTAATGCGACGAGCACGTGCGCATCGTGACATAGGGCGTGGTCGCGCCCCACGACGTATAGCCGCCATTGTTGAGCAGCGTGTCGATGTCGCGGAAGGTGAGCGTGCCGTCTTTTTTCATGCCGGCGCGAATTTTGAATTCGACCGGCTGCCGCGTCGGCGAGGCGATGAACTCCTCCTCGCGCGAAAAGATGAGCTTGACCGGCCGGCGGGTTTTCTGGGCGAGGAAGACGCAGATCGGCTCGTAGGGATAGACATCGAGCTTCGAGCCGAAGGCGCCGCCCACCGGCGGCTGGAAAATGCGCACGTCGCCGGGATGGATGCCGAGCGAGGGCGCTATGTCCATGCGCATGATGAAGGGGTATTGGGTTTGCGAGTAGAGCGAGACTTTGCCGTCGACCTCGACATCGGCGACGCAGCAGGAAACGCCCATGTTGCAATGGGTGACGTAGTGGACGTTGTAGGCGCCCTCGACGACGTGGTCCGATTCGCGTTCGGCGGCGGCGATATCGCCGTGATTGAATTCGTGCGCCATGGCGATGTTGTCGGGCCGCTCGGCGTGGATGACCGGCGCGCCAGGCTTCAGGGCCTCGGTGCAATCGAACACCGGCGGCAAATCCTCGTATTCGACCGCGATCAGGCGCAGCGCTTCGTCGCAGATCGCTTCGCTGTCGGCGGCGACGGCGGCCAGTTCGTCGCGGATCGAGCGCACCTTGTCGCGTTTGAGCGGCGGATTGTCCTTGATCACGCCGATGCGGATTTCCGGCGTGTCTTCCGCCGTGATGACGGCATGGACGCCGGGCAGCGCCTTGGCTTTCGCGGTGTCGATGCGCAGAATCTTGGCGTGGACGCGGTCGGTGCGCAGGATTTTGGCGACCAGCATGCGCGGCAGCACCATGTCGTTGACATAGCGCGTGCGGCCCGTGGCCTTGTCCGGCGCGTCGAGCTTGGTGACGCGCTTGCCGATGATGGTCTCTTTCGCGATGACTTTGTTGCTCATGGCGTGCCTCCGGCGCGGGCCGGGGCGTGGGCCGCGGCGAGCGCTGCTTCGACGATCTTGGCGTAGCCGGTGCAGCGGCAGATATTGCCCTCGATGCCGCGCCGCAACTCGGCTTCGCCGATGCCCGGATTCTTGGCGAGGAGATAGTGGATCTGCACCACCACGCCCGGCGTGCAGAAGCCGCATTGCACCGCGCCCTTGTCGATGAAGGCGCGCTGGATCGGGGCAAGGCCGGCCTCGGTCCACAAGCCTTCGATCGTGACGACCGCGCGGCCGTCGAGGTCGATGGCGGGCATCAGGCAGGAATTGAGCGAAACGCCGTCAACGATGATGGTGCAGGCGCCGCATTCGCCCTCGCCGCAGGCGAGCTTGGCGCCCTTGAGATCGAGCTGCTCGCGCAACACGGTGAGCGCGCTGGCTTCGAGCGGCACGGAGAGGCGCGTGGCGCGGCCGTTGAGCGTGAGAGCGATGTCAGCCGTTCGCGACATTGACGAGCTCCTGGCGCAAGAAGGCGCGGGCCAAGTGGCGGCGATACCAAGCCGTGGCGCGCACATCGTCGATCGGGTCGATCGCTTTGTCGGCGGCGTCGAGAATGCGCCCGATCGCGGCATCGTCGAGCGTGGCGCCCTCGATAAGGCGTTCGACGGCGGGCGAACGGATCGGCGTCGCCGCCACGGCGCCATAGGCGACGCGCACATCGGTCAGCTTGCGGCCGTCGCGCTTGCCGGCGAGGCAGAGGGCGACGCGCGCGATCTCCAAGGCCGGGCGCGGCCCGGTCTTGCTGAAGCTGGCATGGAACCCGGCCGGCGGCCGGTCGAACCAGACCGAAGTAATCAGCTCGGTTGGGGACCGTTGAGTCTTGCCTGGGCCGAGGAACATGTCGCGGAGTTTCACCCGCCGCGTCGCGGCCGCGCCATTTTGCCACGACGCCAGTTCGACCTCGGCGTCGAGGCAGAGCAGCGGAATGACCATGTCCGCCGCCGGCGAACCGTTGGCGACATTGCCGCCGATCGTCGCCGCGTTGCGGATTTGCACGCTGGCGAAGCGATCCGCCGTCGCCGGCAAAACCGGCGCCGCCGCGCGCAGCAGCGTGCTGTCGAGAATATCCGTGACGGTGGCGAGGGCGCCGAGGCGGATGCGTTCGCCGCGTTCGGCGATGCCGGCCAGGTCGGCGACGCGGCGGATATTGACCAGCCGCGCGCCGAAGCGCTTGGCGCCGAGGTCTTTCTGCACCCAAAGATCGGTGCCGCCGGCCACCGGCGTGCCCTTCCCGTCGGCCAGCGCCCGCAGCGCGGCTTCGAGCGAAGCGGCGTTGACATAATCCTCGAAAATCAGCGGCTGCTGCTGTTGCGGCAATGCCATGAACGCGTCTCCTAGCGTGGAGAGTTAAGCAAGCTTCGTGCCGCCGAGCAATCGCCAGCATGGCATTGCGTCAATCGGCGCGCAATTCCAAATCAGCGCGGGCCCGGCCACGCGGCGCGCACCGCGGCGCAATCCACAAGCCCGTCGCGCTCGGCCGGCGTCGCCGGCGCCGCGCCGCGATAGACTGTGCGCGTCTCGAAGATCGGCCCCGCCCCGCAATAACGCCCGTCGGGCAACTGCGCGACATAGCCGTCGCTGCGCAGCAGCAAGCGAAGCACCGGGCGGAGCGCGCGGTCGCGGATCACGAGTGCCTCCTCGCGATCGAGATGCCACACCGCTCCGTCGCCGAAACCGAAGCCATACCGCTCGATCGAGGGTGTCGCTGCTTCGCCGGCCGGCGCTAGCGCCTCGCCGTCGAGCCGCCACAGCAGCAGCTTGTCGTTGTCGGTGTGCGCCAGCACGTGCCGGCCGTCGAGGGCGATGCGGACCTCGCGGATGTCGCTCGCGGCCGGCGGCGTGCCGATGACGGCGCCGTCGCGCCGCCAGCGGTGCAGCCGGCCTTTGACGTCAACGGCGGCGAGCCAGGCACCGCCCGGCGCGAAGATCACGCGGGTCAGCAGGTCGGGTGCCGGCGCGAAATTTGCCGGCGATGCCGCGCCGCTCGCGTCGAGGAGCACGATGGCATTCGTCACCGTCACGGCGATGGCGCCGTCATTGTCGGCGACGGCGAATTCGTGGCCGCTGCCGGGCGGCAGGGCACTCTCGCCAAGCGGAGTGCCGTCGCGCCGATGGCGCAGGAAAAGGGTGCGCGCGCCGCGCTCGCTCTGGGAAATAGTTGGCACTTGAACGGTCAGAACCGTGTCGCCGTCGGGGCCGAAGCCGATCAAGCGGCCACGCACCGTCATGGCCGCGGCGCCGTCCTCCGTCGCGATCACCACCGTGTCGTCGCCGGCCGGAAACGCCATATGCCGGCCATCGGGCGAAATCCGCCCGGTGGGACTTGTATAGTACTCGCGGAACGCAATTCGGTTCCACCGCGCGGTTCCGTCGGCCGCCACGGTTGCGAAGCGGCCATCGCTGAAATGCGCGAAGATCGCGCCGTTCGGGCCGAACTGCGCGGTTCGAAGCTCGGCCGTGCGGAAGAACCCTTGCGGCGCCTCGGCGGCGCCATCGAGAACGCGCCATATGGCGCCGCGCCCATCGTCGATCAAGGCGCGCATGCCGTCACCCGTGATCGCCAGCACCCGCGAATCGACGCCGATCCAAGCCGTACGCAGGGTGCTGCCATCGGGGCGTAGACGGCGGATTTGGCCGTCGGCTTCCACGAGGATTTCGCCATTGTTGGCGAAGCGAACGACGCCACCGATGTGAATGGGCGCGGCATCGCGCTCGGTCCAGCGCAGCACGGTTGTGCGATCGCGGGGCCGCGCCGCCGCCAACAGCGCGCCGTCGGGCGAGAATTTCAGGCCCGTGATGCCGTCCGCGAGCCTGGCATTGAGGGTGGCAATCCGTGCGCCGGTGTCGCCAGCGTGAACCTGAACGATGGTTCGGTCGGCGAGATAGCTGTAGGCGATGGCGACGTGCCGGCCATCGACCGTCGCGCCGAAAACGAGTTGAGGCCGGGCCACGGGGAGGATCGGCGGATCCCGGCGCCGGCCTTGCAGGTCATAGGCGACGAGGTGCTTGCGTTCGCGGTCCAAGGCCAGAATCCGACCGCCGGCCAAGACCGGGCCCTGCCCGATCTCGTCGTCGTAGCCGGGCGGCCGCCAGGCCGGGCCGAGCGGCCTGCCGGCGCTCGAGAAGCCGCGCACATAGCCCTTGGAATCGACCAGCCACAGCGTCTTACCGTCGTCGGCGAAGACAAGCTGTGGCTGCGCGTATGCGTTGCCGGGCATCGGCGCCAGCGCAATCGGCGGGCCGATCGGCGAGCCGTCGACGCGCCACAACCGCAGCCAGTCAGTGTTCACCGCGGCGAGCAGCCGTCCATCCGGCGAGATCGCAACGGCGGCAGGATCGCCGAGATCGTGAAACGGCATCGTGGACGCGGGCCGGCGCGCGGCATCCCAAAGGGCGATGCGATAATCGCTCGACGCGGCGAGCCGCTTGGCGTCGGACGCGACCGCCAGGGAATTTGCGCTCGCAAACGCGATGACCGCGCGCGGGACGCCTCGCGCCGACAGGAATCGAATGTGCTCGCCCGTCGCCGCGATCAAGCTGTCGGCGCCGACGCCGGCGATGAGGCTGGAGATGTATGCGTTGAACAAGTCCGGCGGAAACTTCAGCGCCGGGCCGAGCCGGCCGTTGGTCACCGGCCAATAATGCGCGAAATCGCCGGGCTGGCCTTTGGATTGCACGGCGAGCGTCGAGCCGTCCCGCGCGAAGGCGAGCGCATAGGTCGTGCCGAGGGGTTCCGGCCGCTTGGGCACCGGCACGGCGCGCCCATCCGCCGTCCACACGCCGACATCGCTGCACGGCGTTATCGCCGCGATCAGCTTTTCGTCGGGCGAAAAGGCGACGACGGATCGCCGCGGCTCGGCCTCGCCGTCGCCGCAGGTGCGCTTGTCCGCCAAGGGTCCGATGCGCCTGGAAAAATCGGCCGGCCAAAGCGTGAGCGCGTGCTTGTCGTCGAGGCTTGCGATCGTGCGGCCCGATGGCGACGGGGTCAGCGATGCGATTGGCCCGCCGCCCGGCGGCAAAGGCGTTCCCGCCGCGCGGCCGCCGAGCGACCACAAGCGGATAGCGCCGTCCCTATGTCCAGTGGCGACGCGATCCGGTCCGGCGAACGTGGCGGCGGTCGCTGCCGGCAAGCGCAGGAGGAGAAGCGGCCGGTCCGGATCGGCCATGTCGATGACAACCGGGTTCCCGGACGCTTCGATGGCAAGCAGCACGGTGTTCGAGCCAGGCCGGAAGCCCATGATTCGTGGCCTAAACACATCCTGCCACTCGGTGCGCAGCGGCACGTCCTGCGCCCGGGCGGCGGCGGCAAAAGCGAGCAGGGCGAAGGCGAGAACGGCGGGCTTGTGCATTGCGGTGTCCCCGTCGCCGAGCCGCCGCGCGCCGATCAGCCCTTGAATCGTTTGGCCAGCGCGTCGGCGCCTTTCGCGAGCAGGCCGAGATCGGCGCCGACGGCGACGAAGCCGAAGCCCCAGTCGATATAGCGCCGCGCTTCGTCCTCGTTGGGCGTCAAGATGCCCGATGGCTTGCCGATCGCCTTTAGGCGCCGCGCCGCGTCCTCGATCGCCTTCTGTACGTCGGGATGGGCGGAATTGCCGATCTGGCCGAGCGAGGCCGCGAGATCGGCCGGGCCGATGAAGACGCCGTCGACGCCTTCGACCTGGGCAATGGCTTCGAGCTGGTCGAGCGCGGCGCGGGTTTCGACTTGCACCAGCAGGCAGATTTCGCTGTCCGCCTTTTTCAAATAGTCGGCGACGCGGCCGTAGCGGCTGGCGCGTCCGGTGGCCGTGATGCCGCGAATGCCCTTCGGCGGATAGCGCGTCGCCGCCACCGCGCGGCGTGCTTCTTCGGCATTTTGGACGAACGGCACGAGCAGCGATTGCGCGCCGATATCGAGAATGCGCTTGAACAATACCGGGTCGTTCCAAGCCGGGCGCACGATCGGCGTCGCCGTGCCGCGCGCAACGGCCTGGAGCTGCTGCAGCAGCCCAGGCAGCTCGTTGGGCGAATGCTCGGTGTCGAGCAGGATCCAATCGAAGCCGCTATCGCCGACGATGTCGGCGACGATGTTGCTGCACAGGCTGCTCCACAAGCCAATCTGCAGCCTTCCGGCGGCCAGGGCGTGCTTGAATGCGTTGCGCGGCAATTCCATGGGATTAAACGAACTGCACGGCGATACTGCCGAGCGGGCCGAAATCGGCGTGCAGCGTGTCGCCCTTGTTGGCCCAGACCGGGCGCGTGAACGAGCCGGCGAGCATGATGTGGCCGGGCTGGAGCACGGTGCCGAACGGCCCCACCTTGTTGGCGAGCCACGCGATGCCGAGCGCGGGATGGCCGAGCACGCCCGAGGCGAGGCCGGTCTCCTCGATCTCGGAATTGCGGTACATGGCGCCGCCCACCCAGCGCAGATCGACATCGTTCGGCCCCACCGGCCGTCCGCCGATCACGATGCCGGCGGCGGCGGCGTTGTCGGCGACGGTGTCGGTGATCTTGCGCGGGTTTTGCACCCGGGCATCGATAATCTCGATCGCGGGCACGATATATTCGGTGGCGCGCAGCACGTCGAGCAGGCCGACGCCCGGGCCCTTGAGCGGCTTGCCGAGCACGAAGGCGAGCTCGATTTCGACGCGCGGGATGCAATAATTGGCGTGCGGCACTTTGGCGCCGTCGGCGACCATCATGTGGTCGAGCAGATGGCCGTAATCCGGCTCGTCGATTTGCGAGGATTGCTGCATCGCCTTCGAGGTCAGGCCGATCTTGTGGCCGATCACCTTGGCGCCGGCCGCCACCTTGCGCTTGATGACTTCGGCCTGGATCGCATAGGAATCCTCGATCTGGATATCCGGCCAGGTTTTCGACAATTGCAGCACCGGTTTGCGCTCTTTTTCGGCGCTCATCAGCAGGTCGGCGGCCTTTTTTCGGTCGGCTTCGGAAAGCATGGGATTCGCCCTTTCATTGCGCGGCCGGACCGGCCCGGTGCGGATTTATAACCCGCCGCCGGCTTTTGTCGAACGCCGCTGCCTGCGACATTAACCGAATGGCCCGCCGCGCGGCGATTTGCTAGATTTTCGAACGGCTCGGCGCGCTTGGCAGGGCGGGCCTTAGTCATCTAAGTTCGGTATTAAACTAGACGTGGTGGACGGACTATAGTGGTCGGTCCGCCCCTTGCCTTGCGCCGAAACGGCCAGGGCAGGGACGGTTGAATTCGGGATGAGTGCGATGAGCTTGCCGGAGAGACAGGGACTTTACGACCCCCGCAACGAGCACGACGCTTGCGGCGTCGGCTTCGTCGTGAACATCAAGGGCCGAAAGTCGCACGACATCGTCCGCCGCGGCCTGCAGATCCTGCTCAACCTGGATCATCGCGGCGCGGTCGGCGCCGATCCCCTGGTCGGCGACGGCGCCGGCTGTTTGATTCAGATTCCGCACGCGCTGCTGCGCGATTGGGCGGCGAAGCAGAGCAAGGTCTTGCCGGCGCCCGGGCATTATGCCGTCGCCATGTGTTTCCTGCCGCGCGAGGAAAAGGCGCAGGCCATCGCCATCCAGCATTTCGAGCGCTTCGTGAAAATCGAAGGCCAGACGATGCTCGGCTGGCGCGACGTGCCAACCGACACGCGCGGCCTCGGCGCCCGCGTCATCGAAACCATGCCGACGATCCGCCAGGCCATCGTCGTCCGCAACCCGTCGATCGCCGATCAGGACGCCTTCGAGCGCAAGATCCTGGCGATCCGCAAGCAGACGCTCAACAGCGTGCGCGAATTCCCCAGCAAGCAGGGGCGCAAGGGCCTGCGCGATCTCTACATGCCGTCGTTCTCGACGCGCACGGTCGTGTACAAGGGCCTGTTGCTGGCGCATCAGGTCGAAAGCTTTTACGCCGACCTGCGCAATCCGTTGACCGAGACGGCGCTGGCGCTGGTGCATCAGCGTTTTTCGACCAACACGTTTCCGTCGTGGCGGCTGGCGCATCCCTATCGTTTCCTGGCGCATAACGGCGAAATCAACACGGTGCGCGGCAACGTCAATTGGATGTATGCGCGCCGCGGTTCGATGTCGTCGGAGCTGATCGGGCCCGATCTCGACAAGATGTGGCCGCTGATCCCGCACGGGCAGTCCGACACGGCCTGCATCGACAACGCGCTCGAACTCCTCGTCGCCGGCGGCTATTCGCTCGCCCATGCCATGATGATGCTGATCCCCGAGGCCTGGTCGGGCAACCACCTCGATGGACCCGCAGCGCCGCGCCTTTTACGAATACCACGCGGCGCTGATGGAGCCGTGGGACGGTCCGGCCTCGATCGCCTTCACCGACGGGCGCCAGATCGGCGCCACGCTCGACCGCAACGGACTGCGCCCGGCGCGCTACGTCATCACCGACGACGATCACGTCATCATGGCGTCGGAAGTGGGCGTGCTGCCGATCCCGGAGGAGCGCATCGTCAAGAAGTGGCGGCTGCAGCCCGGCAAGATGCTGCTGATCGACGTCGAGCAGGGCCGCATCATCGACGACGAGGAAATCAAGCGCACGCTCGCCGCCGAAAACCCTTACGAGGAATGGCTGAAGGCGACGCAGTTCAAGCTCGAAACCTTGCCGGAGGCGCCCGATGCGGCGGCGCCGGCGCTGGCCAACGACCCCGCCACGCTGCTCAACCGCCAGCAGGCCTTCGGCTACACGCAGGAAGACTTGCAATTCTACCTCGAACCGATGGCGAAGGACGGCGACGATCCGGTCGGCTCGATGGGCACCGACACGCCGATCGCCGTGCTCTCGAAGAAGCCGAAGCTGCTCTACAATTATTTCAAGCAGAACTTCGCCCAGGTCACGAATCCGCCGATCGATCCGATCCGCGAAGAGCTGGTGATGTCGCTGGTCTCGATGATCGGGCCGCGGCCCAACCTGCTCGGCCACGACGCCGGCACGCATTACCGCCTCGAAGTCGCCCAGCCGATCCTGACCAACGCCGATCTCGAAAAGATCCGCGCCATCGAAACCCTGGTCAGCGGCGCGTTCCGCACCTCGACGATCGACGCCACCTGGCCGGTGACCGAGGGCGCCGACGGGCTTGGCCGCGCGCTCGATCGCATTTGCAGCGAGGCGACCGAAGCGGTGCTCGCCGGCAACAACATTCTCATCCTGTCGGACCGCGCGGTTTCGATGGAGCGCGTGCCGATCCCGGCCTTGCTGGCGACGGCGGCGGTGCATCATCACCTGATCCGCCAGGGCCTGCGCACCCGCACCGGTCTGGTGATCGAAACCGGCGAAGCGCGCGAAGTGCATCATTTCTGCATGCTCGCCGGATACGGCGCCGAGGCGATCAATCCCTATCTCGCCTTCGAAACGCTGGAGCAAATCCGCGCGCAGATACGCGCTCGCGCAGAAGCCCTACGAGGTGCAGAAGAATTACATCAAGGCGCTCGGCAAGGGCATCTTGAAGGTCATGTCCAAGATGGGCATCTCGACCTACCAGTCCTATTGCGGCGCGCAGATCTTCGACGCGGTGGGACTGGTTTCGGCCTTCGTCGAAAAATATTTCACCGGCACGGCGACGACGATCGAAGGCGCCGGCTTGTGCGAAATCGCCGAGGAGGCGCTGCAGCGCCACCGCGACGCCTATGGCGACAATCCGATCTACCGCGCCATGCTCGATGTCGGCGGCGACTATGCCTTTCGCCTGCGCGGCGAGGACCACGCCTGGACGCCCGAATCGATCGCCGCCCTGCAGCACGCGGTGCGCGGCAATTCGCGCGAGAACTATCGCGAGTTCGCGCGCCAGATCAACGACCAGAGCGAGCGGCTGCTGACGATCCGCGGCCTGATGGAATTCAAGCCGGCCGAAAAGCCGGTGCCGCTCGACGAGGTCGAGCCGGCCAAGGACATCGTCAAGCGCTTCGCCACCGGCGCCATGAGCTTCGGCTCGATCAGCCGCGAGGCGCACACCACGCTCGCCATCGCCATGAACCGCATCGGCGGCAAGTCGAACACCGGCGAAGGCGGCGAGGAAGCCGACCGCTTCAAGCCGTTGCCGAACGGCGATTCGATGCGCTCGGCGATCAAGCAGGTCGCCTCCGGCCGTTTCGGCGTCACCACCGAATATCTGGTCAACGCCGACGACATCCAGATCAAGATGGCGCAGGGCGCCAAGCCCGGCGAGGGCGGCCAATTGCCCGGCCACAAGGTCGACAAGAATCATCGCCCGCGTGCGGCACTCGACGCCCGGCGTCGGCCTGATCTCGCCGCCGCCGCACCACGACATCTATTCGATCGAGGATTTGGCGCAGCTCATCCACGATCTGAAGAACGCCAATTCCCAGGCGCGCATTTCGGTCAAGCTCGTGTCCGAGGTCGGCGTCGGCACCGTCGCCGCCGGCGTCAGCAAGGCGCGCGCCGATCATGTGACGATCTCGGGCTTCGAAGGCGGCACCGGCGCCAGCCCGCTCACCTCGCTCACCCATGCCGGCTCGCCCTGGGAGATCGGCCTCGCCGAGACGCAGCAGACGCTGGTGCTCAACGCGCTGCGCGGCCGCATCGCGGTCCAGGTCGATGGCGGGCTGCGCACCGGGCGCGACGTCGTCGTCGGCGCGATGCTGGGCGCCGACGAGTTCGGCTTCTCGACCGCGCCGCTGATCGCCGCCGGCTGCATCATGATGCGCAAATGCCATCTCAACACCTGCCCGGTCGGCATCGCGACGCAGGATCCGGTGCTGCGCAAGCAATTCACCGGCACGCCCGAGCACGTCATCAATTATTTCTTCTTCGTCGCCGAGGAAGTGCGCGAGCTCATGGCCAAGCTCGGCTTCCGCACGCTTCGAGCGAGATGATCGGGCGCGTCGACCGGCTCGACATGCGCCAGGCGATCGATCACTGGAAAGCCAAGGGCGTCGATCTGTCGAAGATTCTCTATCAGGTGCCGGCCAAGCAGGGCGTCGCGATCCACAATTGCGAGGCGCAGAACCACCATCTCGAAAAGGCGATCGATCACGAGCTGATCGCGCGCGCCGGCCCGGCGCTGGAGCGCGGCGAACCGGTGCGCATCGAGCGCGAGCTGCGCAACGTCCATCGCACCGTCGGCGCCATGCTGTCGGGCGAGGTGGCGCGGCGCTACGGCCATGCCGGGCTGCCCGAGGACACGATCTCCGTGCGCTTCCGCGGCACCGCCGGGCAGAGCTTCGGCGCCTTCCTGGCGCGCGGCGTTTCGCTCGAGCTCACCGGCGACGCCAACGACTATGTCGGCAAGGGACTGTCGGGCGGGCGCATCGTCGTCGTCCAGCCGCCCGAATCGCAAGCGCGATCCGCTCGAGAACATCATCGTCGGCAACACCGTGCTCTACGGCGCCATCGCCGGCGAAGCCTATTTCGAGGGCGTCGCGGGCGAGCGCTTCGCGGTGCGCAATTCGGGCGCCGTCGCCGTCGTCGAGGGCACCGGCGATCACGGCTGCGAATACATGACCGGCGGCGTCGTCGTCGTGCTCGGCGAAACCGGCCGCAACTTCGCCGCCGGCATGTCGGGCGGCATCGCCTATGTCTACGACCCGAAAAACGCGCGTTCAAGGATTTGTGCAATCCGGCGATGGTCGATCTGGAGCCGGCCGGGCCCGAGGAAGCGGGCCCCGCCGACGATGCGGACCGGCCGCGCCAGCGCTCGCTCAGCGTCGAGGATAGCGGCATGGGCGACATGCTGCGCTTCGACGCCGAGCGGCTGCGCATCCTGATCGAGCGTCATCATCTGCACACCGGCAGCGCGCGGGCGCGCTGGATTCTCGACAATTGGGACGGCCGCGCGCGGCCGTTTCGTCAAGGTGATGCCGAAGGATTACCGCCGCGCGTTGCTCGAAATGAAGGCTGTGCACGCCTCGGCGCGCGTCGCCGCCGAATAAGAACCAGGCATTGGAATTGGAGCAACCGCCATGGGCAAGCCGACTGGCTTTCTCGAGATCGAGCGCCACGATCGGCCCTACGAGAAGGTCGAGGCGCGCAAGAAGAGCTGGAAAGAATTCGTCAAGCCGCTGCCGCCGGGCGAGGTCTCGCACGCAGGCCGCGCGCTGCATGGATTGCGGCATTCCGTTCTGCCACTCGGGCTGCCCGGTCAACAATCTGATCCCGGACTGGAACAACCTGGTCTATCGCGACCAGTGGCAAGCCGCGCTCGAAACGCTGCATTCGACCAACAATTTCCCGGAATTCACCGGCCGCATCTGCCCGGCGCCGTGCGAGGCGGCCTGCACGCTCAACATCGAAGACAATCCGGTCACGATCAAGACGATCGAATGCGCGATCGTCGATCGCGGCTGGGAGGAAGGCTGGATCCTGCCGCAGATCCCCGCGCGCCGCACCGGCAAGAGCATCGCCGTCGTGGGCTCCGGGCCGGCCGGCATGGCCTGCGCGCAGCAGCTCGCGCGCGCCGGCCACGGCGTCACGTTGTTCGAAAAGCCCGACCGCGTCGGCGGCCTGCTGCGCTACGGCATTCCCGATTTCAAGATGGAAAAGCAGCTCGATCGACCGGCGCATGCGCCAGATGGAGGCGGAAGGCGTCGAAATTCCGCACCGGCGTCGAGGTCGGCGTCGACGCTGCCGTTCAATTCGCTGCTGGAAGGCTACGACGCGGTGGCGCTGACCGGCGGCGCCGAGCTGCCGCGCGATCTTGAAGTTCCGGGCCGCGAGCTCGACCGGCATCCATTTCGCCATGGATTTCCTGATCCAGCAGAACAAGCGCGTCGCCGGCGACAACGAGGCGCGCGCCGCGCCGAGCGGCACGATCACGGCCAAGGGCAAGCACGTCGTCGTCATCGGCGGCGGCGACACCGGCTCGGACTGCATCGGCACCTCGATCCGCCAGGGCGCGGCCTCGGTCACGCAACTCGAAATCATGCCGCAGCCGCCGGAGCGCGAGGACAAGGCGCTGACCTGGCCGGATTGGCCGCTCAAGCTGCGCACCTCGTCGTCGCAGGAAGAAGGCTGCGAGCGCGATTGGTCGGTGCTGACCAAGCGCGCGGTCGGCGACGACGGCCGGGTCGCGGCGCTCGAATGCGTGCGCGTCGAATGGGTCAAGGGCGACGACGGCCGCATGGAAATGCAGGAGATCGCCGGGCAGCGCATTCCAGCTCAAGGCCGATCTGGTGCTGCTGGCCATGGGTTTTCTCGGCCCGGTCAAAACGGGCATGATCGAGCAGGCGGGCGTCGAATTCGATCCGCGCGGCAACGTCAAGGCCGGCACCGATCGACTATCGGACCTCGATCGCAAAGGTCTTCGCCGCCGGCGACATGCGGCGCGGCCAATCGCTGGTCGTCTGGGCGATCCGCGAAGGCCGCCAATGCGCCCGCGCCATCGACGAGTTCCTGATGGGCCGCAGCGACCTGCCGCGTTGATACCGTTTACCCATTCCCCGCACGCTGACTCGCTCTAGCAAACGTAGGGGCGCACAGCAGTGCGCCCTGTTGATGCAGGGCACGAAGCGCCGCAACTGGCAAATCCAGGGCGCACAGCGGTGCGCCCCTACCGCAAAAACATCGGTCAATCTTTCGGGCCTTTGGACTTACGCCGTTCGCCGCGGCGGCGCGTCGAGCCGGTCGGCGCGCGTCAAGTCCGGGAAGGCGCGCATCCAGATCGCGGCGACAAGCAGGGTGCCGATGCCGCCCAGCAGCACGGCCGGCACGGCGCCGATGCCGGCGGCCATGGCGCCGGCCACGAACTCGCCCAATCGGTTCGACGCGCCGATGAACATCGAATTGACCGCGCTGACCCGGCCGCGCATCGCATCGGGCGTGCCGAGCTGAACGAGCGAGAGGCGGATCACGACGCTCACCATGTCGGCGCCGCCGAGCACGGCGAGCGCGAAAAACGAGAGCGCGAAATTCGTCGACAGCGAAAAGCCGATCGTCGCGAGCCCGAAAACCGCGACCGCGGCGAACATGACATGGCCGACGCGCCGCCTCAGCGGCAGGCGGGCGAGATAGAGCGCCACCAACAAGGCGCCGACGCCGGGGGCGGCGCGCAACAGGCCCAAGCCCCAGGGCCCCGCGTGAAGAATATCCTTGGCGTAGATCGGCAACAGCGCGGTGGCGCCGCTCAGCAGCACGGCGAATAGGTCGAGCGAGATCGCGCCGAGGATGATCGGCTGGCGCCGGATATAGGCGAAGCCGGCAAACAGCGTGCCGAGCCGGATCGCTTCGCGCGGCGCGGTCGATCGCGGCACGGGAATGACGGCGATCAAGCCGATGGCGGCAAGCAGAAAGGCGCCGCTCGCGCCGTAAACCGCGCTGGCGCTCAACGCGAACACCAAGCCGCCGATCGCCGGCCCCACGATCGCGGCGGCCTGATGCGCCGAAGCCGACCAGGCGACGGCGCGCGGAAACAGCGCAGGCGGCAGCAGCGCCGGCAGCAGCGATTGCACGGCGGGCATCTCGAAAGCGCGCGTCGTTCCGATGACGAAGACGACGGCGAAAATGACCTCGCGGCTGAGCCAGCCGCCCGCCGTGCCGGCGGCGAGTGTCGCGAGCGCCAAGGCTTCGGCGCCCAGGCACAGCGCGAGCACGAGGCGCCGGTCGTAGCGGTCGGCGACATGGCCGGCGACGAGCACGAACAGGATCACCGGCGCGAACATGATGAGGCCGACCAGGCCGAGATCGAGAGCGCGGCCCGTCAGGTCGTAAACCTGCCAGCCAACCGCGACCGACTGCATCTGGAATGCAATCGTGGTGAGCGAACGGGCGGTCCAATAAAGGGTGAAAGGCCGGTGGCGGAGCAGCGAGCTCGGCGACGGCGCGGCGTCGGTCGTCATGGCCGTTTGTTTGCGCCGAATTCGCGCATAGCGCAATCGCGCGCGGCGCAAGGCGGGAAATCGCGCGCGGCGCTTGAGCGCCGTCCGCCGCGCGACTAGGCTGCCCCGGCAAAGTCCGTCAGCGTCGGAGCGCATTCGATATGGCAAGCTACGAAACCATTCTCGCCGAGCGGCGCGGGCCGGTCGGCATCGTCACGTTCAATCGGCCGGCGGTGCGCAACGCGCTGTCGCGCCAGCTCGTCGACGAGCTGGCCGCCGCGCTCGACGCATTCGAAGCCGATGCGGGCGTGCTGTGCATCGTCGTCACCGGCGGCGACAAGGTTTTCGCCGCGGGCGGCGATATCAAGCAGATGTCGCAATACGGTTTCGCCGATGTCTATCTCGGCGACGGCGTGCCGGGCCGCTGGGAGCGCATCGCGGCTTGCCGCATTCCGACGATCGCCGCGGTCGCCGGCTATGCGCTGGGCGGCGGCTGCGAGCTGGCGCTGCAATGCGACATCGTCGTCGCGGCGGAGAATGCGGTTTTCGGCCAGCCCGAAATCACCATCGGCACGATCCCGGGCGGCGGCGGCACGCAACGGTTGCCGCGCCGCATCGGCCGCGCCAAGGCGATGGATTTGTGCCTCACCGGGCGCTTCATGAACGCGGCCGAGGCCGAGCGACTCGGCCTCGTGAGCCGCATCGTCGCGCCCGAGCGCCTGATGGAAGAGACCATGGCGGTCGCCGACAAAATCGCGTCGCTGTCGCGCCCGATCGCGATGATGGCGAAGGAGGCCGTCAACGCCGCCGAAGAAGTGCCGCTCGCCGACGGCATCCGGCTGGAGCGCCGCCTGTTCCACGCCACCTTCGCCACGGCCGACCAAAAGGAAGGCATGAATGCCTTCATGGAAAAGCGCAAGCCGAGCTTCAAGCACCGCTGAGCGGCGGGCGATGGCGCGCAAGAAAAAGGTCGTCGTCGCCGGCAGCGTCAACATGGACATTGTCGGCCGCGCCGCGCGCTATCCGGCCTTGGGCGAAACGGTGGCGGGCAGCAGCGTCGCCTATTTTCCGGGCGGCAAGGGCGCCAACCAGGCGGTCGCGGCCGCGAAACTCGGCGCGCGCACTTGTTTCATCGGCCGTATCGGCGACGACCGGTTCGGGCGGCAATTGCACGCGTTCCTGCGCAAGCAGCGGATCGATCTCGGCGCGCTCGCGGTGACGCGGGGTGCCGCGACCGGCGTCGCCCTCATCGTGCTCGCCGGCGCCGACAACGCGATCACGGTCATTCCCGGCGCCAACGGCCTGGTGACGCCGCGCGATCTTGCCGCCGTGCCGGTCGAAGCCGGCGATGTACTACTGAGCCAGTTCGAAATCCCGCTCGCCACCGTCCGCGCCTTTCTCGCGCGCGGCAAGGCGCGCGGCGCCGTCACCATCCTCAATCCGGCGCCGGCGCGGCGCGTCGGCCGCGATTTTCTCGCCCTCGCCGATATTCTCGTGGTCAACGAAACCGAGCTCGCCCTGCTGTCGCGCCGGCGCGTCGGCCCGGCGACATCGGCCCGTGACATCGCTGCCGCCGCCGCGCGCCTGCGCTGTCGGCCGGATCAGGCGATCGTCGTCACGCTCGGCGCGCGCGGCGTCGTGGCGCTGATCGAAGGTAGAACGCTCAGCGTTCCGGCGCGCCGGGTCAAAGCCGTCGACACCACCGGCGCCGGCGATTGCTTCGCCGGCGCGCTCGCGGCGGCGCTGGCGTCTGGCGAAACGCTCGCCGCGGCCATTGCCCTCGCCAATGACGCCGCTGCGATCTCCGTGCAACGTCCCGGCGCGGCGCCGTCGATGCCGACGCGGCGCGAGCTGGCGAAATTCCGGCGCCACAACCGTTAATTGCTCCGCGCGCCAACGTCACCGCGTAGGGGCGGGTCTCCGACCCGCCCTTTTGCGTGTCGTGCGGCAACAGCAGTGCCGCCGCGTCGGCGCAATCGATTGTCGTGTTGCACGAGGGCGGGTCGGAGACCCGCCCCTACGAAGCAACAATATTTTTTTCGGCTACGCCCGCAGCAGCCCGCGCGCCGCGAGGTTGCGCATCAGGGCGGAGAGGCCGAAGGTCCAGGGGGCGATGCGTTCGCTGTGGCTCACGCGGTTGACCAGGCGGCCGAGCCTGGGCGTGGCGACGGTGACGATGTCGCCGAGCTTGTGGGTGAAGCCGCGGCCCTTCTCGCCGCGATCCGCGATCGGCGCGAACATGGTGCCGAGAAACAGCAGGAATCCGTCGGGATATTGATGCTCGGCGCCGGCGGCATGGCGCACGAGTTCGGCCGGATCGCGGCTGATCATGCTGAGCGAGCTGCCGCCGGTCAGCGTGTAGCCCTCGGGGCCGTTCACCGTCAGCGACACGTCCGCCTGGCGCACGTCGTCGAGCGTATAGCCGGCGTCGAACAAGCGGATGAACGGGCCGATGGCGCAGGAGGCGTTGTTGTCCTTGGCGCGGCCGAGCAGAAGCGCGCTGCGGCCCTCGAAATCGCGCAGGTTCACGTCGTTGCCGAGCGTGGCGCCGACGATTGTCTGCCGGCTGTTGACGGCGAGCACGATCTCGGGCTCTGGATTGTTCCAGCTCGAACGCGCGAGAATGCCGATATCGCCGCCGAAGCCGATGGCGGACATGGGCTGGCACTTGGTGAAAATCTCGGCGTCCTCGCCCAAGCCGACTTCGAGATATTGCGACCATAAGCCCTGTTGCTTGAGCGTGTCGCGCAGCTTGAGCGCCTCGCGCGAGCCGGGCTTGACGGCGGTGACGGCGGCGCCGAGCGTCGCGTGGATCTGCGCGCGGATTTCCTCGGCGCGGCCGAAATCGCCGCGCGCGTGCTCCTCGATGAGCCGCTCGAGCAGGCTGGCGGCGAAGGTGACGCCGCTCGCCTTGATCGCCTGCAGATCGGCCGGCGCCAGCAGGTGGCGTTGCGCGGGTCTCGCCATGCCGGCCGCGCTGTTGCGCATGATGTCCTCGACGGCGCCGATTTCGGGCGTGTCCGGCCCGGGTGCTACGGCGGCAACGGGATCGCGCGCTTCGAGCAGATCGCTGAGCGTCGGGAAGCGGCGCGCGAGATCGAAAACGCGCCCGTCGCGGACGCGGATCGGGCTCGGGCCGGCGACGGCGCCGGGAATCCAGGCGCGGCCGACAAGCACGGCGCGCGCGGCGTCGTCGGGCAGGCATTCGGCGGGTGAAATTTCCATGGCAAGCGCTCGCGGGTGAACTCCGGCCGCAATCTCAACCGAATTGCTTGGGAAGCCAAGTCGTCAGGGGCGGCCAAACGGTAATCAGGATAAGAACGGCGATCAGCGGAATCAGGAACGGCGCCACCGCGCGGCACATACGGTCGAACGGAACCTCGGCGACCCGCGCGGTCACGAACAGCACGATGCCGACCGGCGGGGTGAGCGTGCCGATCATGAGATTGAGCACGACGACGACGCCGAATTGCACCGGATCGATGCCGAGCGCGAGCGCCACTGGCACCAGGATCGGGATCAGGATCAGCATCGCGGCAATGGCTTCCATGAAGCAGCCAACAAGCAGCAGGAGCAGGTTGACCAACAGCAAGAACACCAGCGGATCGGCGGAGAAACCGCGCAGGAAGTCGCCGGCGTCGTGCGGAATGCGCGCGATCGACAGGCAATAGCTGAACAGCGACGCGGTCATCACCAGGGCCATGACGACGCCCGTGGTCTCGACGGTTTGCAGCAGGAGGCGCGGCAGCGCGCCGAGGCTGAACTCGCGATAGACGAAAAGCCCGAGCACGAGCGCGTAAAGCGCCGCGACCGCGGCGCATTCGGTGGGCGTGAAAACGCCCCACAACATGCCGCCGATCAGCAGCAGCGGCGCCATCAGCGCCCAGAAGGCGCGATAGGCGGCCAGCGCCAGATCGCTGACGCTCGGAAAGGGATGCGCCGGCAATTTTTTCCGCACCGCGATCGCGCGCACCATGAGCATCAGCGCCACCGCCATCAGCAGGCCCGGGACGATGCCGGCGATGAACAGCGCGCCGATCGAGGCTTCCGCCGTGACGCCATAGATGATCATCGGCAGGCTCGGCGGAATGATCGGCCCGATCGTCGCCGATGCGGCGGTGATCGCGCCCGCGGTTTCGGCGTCGTAGCCGGCGTCTTTCATCGCCTTGATCTCGACCGTGCCGAGCCCGGCCGCGTCGGCCACCGCCGATCCGCTCATGCCGGCGAAGATGACGCTGGCGACGATGTTGGCCTGGCACAGCCCGCCCTTCATCCAGCCGACGCAGACCGTGGCGAAGGCGAAAACGCGCTGGGTGATGCCGGCCGCGTTCATGATGCTGCCCATGAGGATGAACAGCGGTGCCGCCAGCAGCGGAAACGAATTTGCCGCCATCGCGATCTTCTGCGGCAGGATGACGAGCGCCACGTCGTGGATGGCAAGAAACGCCGCCGCGGCGAGCGCCATCGACAGGAAAATCGGCACGCCGAAAAACAACGACGCGAACCAAAGCGCCAGGATGACGAGCATGGTCTCGGTCATGGCGCCGCGCTTTCGCCGCTGGTGTCTTCGCCGCGCAAGGTCCGCGCGATCTCGGCCGCCGCATAGCCCGCGATCAGCAGCGCCGATAGCGGGACGATCGCGTAGACCACGGCGAAGCTGACATGGAGCGTGATCGTGTCGACATCGGCGTTGCGCAGCGTGATCGCCGCGCCGTAGCGCAGAAGCAAGGCGGCGAAGAACAGCGACAGGGCGTGGACGGCGAGTTGCAGCGCGCGCCGCACAGCACCCGGCAGGCGATCGACCAGGCTCGAAACCGCGATATGCGTGCGCCGGCGCGTCGCGATCGTCCAGCCGAGGAAGCAGATCCAAATGAACAGATAGCGCGACAATTCCTCGGACCAGACGAGCGGCCGGTCGAGGCCGTAGCGGAAGGCGACCTGCGCCAGCACGACGGCGAACATGAGCGCGAACAGCGCGATCGCGAGCGCATCGATGGCGCGCTCGAGCGCGCGGCGCAATCGCCTCAGAGCCGGCATCCGCGCTGGCGGCGGCGCAGGCGCGGGCGCCTGCGGCTCAGCGCACCGCCATGATCTTCTCGAACGTGCCCTTGCCCCAGCGCGCCTCGAATTTCTGCGGCACCGAGGCCAGCACGGCGTCCTGGAAGCTCTTGCGGTCGGGCTCGATGACCGTCATGCCGCTTTTGCGCAGCTCGTCGAGCAGCGATTTCTCGGCGGCGAGTATCTGCCGGTCCTGCCAAGCGATGCCGTTGTCGATCGCGGCCTTGACGATCTTGCGGTCGTCGTCCTTGAGCCGCTGCCAGAACGCCTCGTTGATGACGACGAGGCGCGGCGTGATGATGTGGGCGGTCAGGATCAGATATTTCTGCACTTCGTCGAACTTGGCGCTCTTGATCGTCGGCAGCGGATTTTCCTGGCCGTCGACGACGTTCTGCTTGAGCGCGAGATAGAGCTCGTTGAAATTCATCGGCGTCGGCTTGGCGCCCCAGGATTCGGCCATCGCCTTGAACACGTCGTTCTCCGGTACGCGCAGCTTCAAGCCCGCCATGTCCTTGGCGCTGGCGATCGCCTTGTTCGACGTCGTCACGTGCCGGGCGCCGTAATAGGTGGTGCCGACGATGCGCATGCCGCGGCCCTTGATCAGTGCCTGGTTGAACTCCTCGCCGATCGGGCTCGCCATCGCCGTGGCGAGGTGCGCGGCGTCGCGCCACAGGAACGGCGCTTCGAGCACCGACATGGCCGGCACCCACTGGCCGAAATTCGCGGCACCCTCGGTGACGATGTGCTGCGCGCCGTTCGCCACTGCCTCGATCATGTCGCGCGAGCCGCCGAGCTGGCCGCCGGGAAACGACTGAATCTCGATGCGGCCGTTCGATTTCTGCTTTACCTCGTCGGCGACGCGGCCGATCATCTGGACCGAGGGATGCGTGCCGCCCACCACGTCGCCCCAGCGAATCGTGATCTCGGCGGCGAGCGCCGGGCCGGCGATCGCGGCTATGGCAAGGCCGAATGCGGATGCGGCAAGATATTTCATGGCGGCTGTCCTCCGTGATGGAGCGCGCATCATCGCTTGATCGGCGGCGCGGTCAATGGCTGCGCCGCGGAAAGGCAGCCATAGCCCTTGCCGCCATGGGCCGGCGGGTCGGGGCCGGCGAAGCGCTCGTCCATCGGATCGGCGGCGGGCTGATAGCGGATGTCGCTCGATATCCGCACCCGGCGCGTCGGCGCGCGATTGTCGAACGAGCCGTGAATCGCGAACAGGCCGAAGATCAGGCAATCGCCCGGCGCGAAATCGGCGGTCAGCAGGCGGGCGCCGCGCCGGGCGGCGAAATCGATCGCGTCGCCGGCGATGTGGCCGGGCCGAGCCGGATCGCGGTCGACATCGCGGCCGGCATAGTCCGCGATGACGTCGTCGAAGCGGTGCGAATTCTCGACGATGAAAATCGGCCCGTCTTCGAGCGCCGCCGGCCCGAGCGGAATCCAGATCGTCAGCACCCGCGCCGAGCCGCGATTCATGTAGGGGTGATCGAGATGCAACGGGCTGGCCCGCCCGGACGCCATGACGCGCAGCCAGACGAAATCGAACGCCGCCGCCGGCGCGCCCAAGAGGCCGCTCATGCGTTCGCGCAGCGCGGCGCCGTGCGTCACCCGCCGCAGCGCCGCGCCCTCGCTCACCGCGCGCCAGAACGCGCCGAGATCGGGATGCAGCTCGGCGCGCCGGCTGGTTCCGGTGGCGATGGCGTCGCGCGCCGGCGCGGCGATTTCGCCGACCGAATGGAGCCGCGCCAGGATCTCGTCGCGCGCCGCCAGCACGGCATCGCGATCCAACGCGCCGCGCAGCAGCGCATAGCCACGATCCGCAAGATCTCGCCGGCCATCGGCGCCGGTGACCGGCTGGAGCGCGCCGATCAGCGCCGCGGGAACGGCGCGGCCGTCGATCGTCGCCGCCGCGTTCAAGCGGGCGCCGCCGCGAAAAGCCCGTCGAACTCGCGGGCGAGGCACTTCTGTGCCTCGGCCGAAAGTGCGAGCAACGGCGGCCGCATGCGCGCCCAGGCCGCGTCCTTGAGCCCGTGCGCGATGAGCGCCTTGATCGACGGAACCACGCCGTGGGCTTCGAGCGCCGGAATCAGCTGGTCGAGGCGCGGATCGTGCGTCGCCGTGGAAGCGAGGCGAAGGATGTCGCGCGGCATGAGATTGGCGAGGCCGGTGATGGCGCCGGCGCCGCCCAGCCGCATCGCCTCGGCGAGGTGGCCTTCGTGGCCGACCAGGATGAGCCGGTCGCGATGCGCGGCCAGCAGGGATTGCGTGTAGGGCCAATCGCCCGAACTGTCCTTGACCCCGTCGATGACGCTCGGAAACGCCCGCTTCAAGCGCTCGATCAGCGCGATCGGCAGCGGCACCTGGGTCAGCGACGGGATGTGGTAAAGCAGCACGCCGCGCGCCCGCGCGCCCATCGCCTCGAACAAGCCGGCGAACCAGCGATACACGCCCTCTTCCGGCGGGCCTTTGAAATAGACCGGCGGCGCCAGCAGAATGCGCGCGCAACCGGCATCGGCGGCCACGCGCCATTGCTCGAGCGCGTCGCCCGCCGCGCTCACGATCACGCCGCAGGCGATCCGCGCCGGCGCGATGCCCGCTTTTGCCACGGCGGCGATGAGCGCGCCGCGCTCGGCGAGGCCGATCGAGGGTCCTTCGCCCGTGGTGCCGAACAGCGTGACGCCGTGCAGGCCGGCATCGGTCAGCCGCCGCGCCAAGGCGGCGGTGCGCGCCGCGTCGATCTTGCCGGCGTCGTCGAAGGCCGTGGCAAGCGCGGCGCTGATGCCGAAATCCGCGAAGCGCGATAGGTCGGTCATGTCTTCCTGTCCCCGGTGGCTCTGCTGGCGCCGGATGCTAGACGAACGCCTGGGCGGCGTGAACGCCAATTCGCCCTTGCGGTGCCGCGGCACAAATGCATCATGGAGCCAACAAGACCAACGAAACACCCGATGGGAGGATATGACATGGCAAATTCGGCAAGAATGCGTTTCTTGGCCGCCGGCCTGATCGCCGGCGCGGCCCTGGCGCTGGGCGCGGCGCCGGCCCCGGCGCAAGGCAAGACGACGCTGCGCATCTCGACCCCGGCCGTGCCCGACGATTGGCACACCAAGATGCTCTCCGTGTTCAAGGACGAACTGGAAAAACTCTCGCCCGGCAAATACGACGTGCAGATTCACCATTCCGGCACGCTGTTCAAGCAGGGCACCGAGCCCGCCGCCATGGCGCGCGGCAATCTCGAAATGGCGATGATCTCGATGCAGGACATCGCCAAGCAGATTCCCGAATATTCGCTGTTCACCGCCGGCTACCTGATCCGCGATCCGGACCACCAGCAAAAGGTGTTCAACGGCGCGATCGGCGCCGAAATCTACAAGAAAGTCGCCGAGGCGATGGAAATTCAAATCCTCACCGTCGCCTATCTCGGCACGCGCCAGGTCAATCTGCGCGACGCCAAGGACGTGAAGACGCCGGCCGATCTCAAGGGCTTGAAGCTGCGCATGCCGGGCTCGAAGGAGTGGCTCTTTCTCGGCCAGGCGCTCGGCGCCAATCCCACGCCGCTGGCCTTCAACGAAGTCTATCTCGCGCTCAAGACCGGCACGGTCGACGGCCAGGACAATCCGCTGCCCACGGTCAAATCGGCGAAATTCTACGAAGTCACCAAGCAAATCGTGCTCACCGGCCATTTGGTCGACGGCGTGTATCTCGTCGATCGCCAGCAAAACTTATGCCGCGCTCGGCGCCGCCGAGCAGGCCAAGGTCAAGCAAGCGGCGCTCGCCGGCGCGAAGTACAACAATGAGAACCGCATCAAGGACGAGGCCGAGCTGCTCGAATTCTTCAAGAAGGAAGGCCTCACCGTCACGACGCCGAATCTCGATGCGTTCCGCGGCGAAGTGCAGAAGCAGTATCTCGCCTCGGAATTCTCGAAAACCTGGCCGCCGGGCATGCTGGAGCGCGTCAACGCGGTGAAATAGCAGCCGCGTTCCGATCGATGAACCAGCCGGTGCCGAACGGCGCCGAACGCTCCGGCGCGGCGCTACTCGCGTCTTTGCGCGCGAATGCCGAACGTGTCGGCGTCGCGCTCTTTGCCGCGCTCTTCGTCGTGTTCCTGCTGCAGGTTTTCATGCGCTACATCGTCAACCGGCCGCTCGGCTGGAGCGACGAGGCGGCGCTGCTGCTTTATCCCTGGGCGATCTTCTGGGCATGCGCCTTTCTGGTGCCGCTCAAGAATCACGTCGCGTTCGACATCGTCTATCAGGCCGCGGCGCCGCGCGCGCGGCGGGTTCTGGCGCTCATCGCCGCTTGCATCGCGGTGGGGCTGTTCGCGGCCGCGCTGCCCGGCACGTTCGACTACACGTGGTTCATGCGTCGCGAGCGGACGCCCGTGCTGGGCATGCCGTATCACTACGTGTTTGCCTGCTTCGCCATTTTCCTGGCGGCGATGGTGTTCCTGTTCGCCGTCAGAATATGGCGCCTCGCCGGCCGGCGCTGGCGCGATCATCTGTAGCGCCGCCGCATGAGCCTCGCCTTCCTTTCGCTGGTCGCCGTTTTCTTTTTGACGGCCGCGATCGGCCTGCCGGTCGCTTTCGGCATGATCGCCGGCGGCATCGCCTATCTGCTGGCCGGCGGCCACGATCTCGGCCTCGCTGCCGAGCAGACGATGAACAGCATGCTGAACAATTATGTCCTGCTCGCGGTGCCGATGTTCATTCTGGCCGCCAACGTGATGAACGCGAGCACGATTAGCGACCGGATTTTTTCGTTCTGCCATCTGCTCGTCGGCCGCATGCGCGGCGGCCTCGCGCAAGTCGACATTTTGGTCAGCGTCATTTTCGCCAGCATGAGCGGCAGCGCCATCGCCGACGCCGCCGGACCGGGCCTGATGACGATCCGCGCGATGGAAAAGGCCGGCTACCCGCGCGGCTTCGCCGCCGCGGTCGTCGCCGCTTCGGCGACGGTGGGGCCGATCATTCCGCCGTCGATCCCGATGGTGCTTTATGCGCTGATCTCGGGCGCCTCGGTCGGCGCGCTGTTTCTCGGCGGCGTCATTCCCGGCTTGCTGATGGCGGCTTCGATGACGATCGTCGCCTACTTCACGGCGCGGCGGCGCAAGTTTCCCATCGATGCGGCGGTCCCGCTCGGCGAATGGCCCGGCATCATCTTCCGGGCGCTGCTGCCCCTGTCGCTGCCCGTGGTCCTGCTCGGCGGCATCTATTCCGGAGTCTTCACGCCCACCGAGGCGGCGGCGATCGGCGCCGCCTATGCCATGCTGATCGCCGCCTTCATCTACCGCGCGATCGGGCCGCGCACGCTTTACGCCGTGTTCCTCGAATCGTTGCGTTCGAGCGCCGTGGTCACGCTCATCATCGCCGGCGCATTCCTGATTTCCTATGCCTTCACCGCCGAGCAGATTCCGATGCGGATCGCGGCGCTGATCGACGGCTTCAAGCTGTCGCAATTGCAATTCCTGCTGCTGATCAACGTGATGTTTCTCATCCTCGGCTGTTTCCTCGACACGTCGGTCATGCTGCTCGTCATCGTGCCGCTGCTGCTGCCGGCGGCCAAGCTGCTGGGCGTCGATTTCGTGCATTTCGGCGTCGTCGCGATCGTCAATATGATGATCGGCCTGATCACGCCGCCCTATGGCGTGCTGCTGTTCGTGCTCAACGGCATCACGGGAATTCCGCTGCGCGAGATCATCGCCGAGAGCTGGTGGTTCCTCCTCGGCTTGGCCGGGGTCTTGCTGCTGATGACGCTGTGGCCCGCCACCGTGCTGTGGCTGCCGCATTATTTCGGTTACAAATAAACGGCGCGCGCGATGGAGCCGCAAAGCGATCCGTGTCCCGTCGCCATGCGCGGCATTGTGCCGAGCCTCAACACGCCGTTCGATCGCGACGGCGCGATCGACGAAGCCGCGGTTGCGCGCCTGGTCGAAGCCTCGATCGGCGCGGGCGTCGCGGGCTTGCTCGCTCTCGCCGTGGCGGGCGAGCAGGGCAGCTTGAGCCGCGCCGAGAAAGAGCGCATCGCGCGCAAAACCGTCGCCGCCGCCGCGCGCCGCGTGCCCGTCATCGTCAGCGTGACATCGCCCGATCCCGCGGAGAGCGCCGCGCTCGCGAAACTGGCCCGCGCCGCCGGCGCCGACGGCATCTGCTGCCAAGCGCCCGCCGGCCTCGGCGACGCCGGATTGCGCGACGCCTTCGCGCGCATCGCCGATGCCGGGCCGGATTTGCTGATGATCCAGGATCTCGATTGGGGCGGCCCCGGCCTCGCGCTCGACACGATCGTGCGGCTGTTCGAAACGATTCCGCAATTCCAATGCCTCAAGGTCGAAACCGTTCCGGCCGGTTCGAAATATTCGCGCGTTATCGCCGCGACCGCCGGGCGCCTGCACGTCAGCGGCGGCTGGGCGGTGACGCAAATGCCCGAAGCGCTGGCGCGCGGCGTGCACGCCTTCATGCCGACCGCGCTCGACCCGGTCTATGTCGCGATTTACCGGGCGCACCGCGCCGGCCGGGCCGATGCCGCGCGCGCCTTGTTCGAGCGCCTGCTGCCGGTCCTCGCTTTCACCAATCAGCACATCGATGTCAGCATCCGATTCTTGAAGCGGCTGCGCTTCGTCGAGGGCATTTTCGCCAGCGAGCATTGCCGGCCGCCGGTCCCGCCGCTCGACGAGATTCAAAGCGCCGAAACCGACCGCCTGATCGCGCGGGCGCTCGCGTTGCAGGGCGAGGTTGCGGGCGCGGCAAATCTCTAGTCGTCATCCCGATCCTATCGCCCAACAAACTCCCGCGCCGCGTCGGCGAGGAACGCATCGACATAGCGCGCGAAGGAGCGGGCGCATTCGAGGCGGTAGGCCGGCGCGTCGTCGGTGCGCAGCAGAACGATCTCGGCCTTGCCGAGCAGCGTGCGCGTCGCCGTGCCGGTGGGAAAGGCGCGCGCCGAAAGATCGAGCGGGCAGCCGGCGTTGAGCGCATCGGCGGCGCGCGCGCCGGAAATCTCGAAGCCGGCACTGCGATGGCCGATATCGATCAGCGCATGATTGAAAGCGGGCGAGGGCGGCGGAAACCGCCGCCGCGACATCGCGTTCCTCGGTCTCGGGCGCCCACAGCAGCCACTCGTCCGGACCGAGCCGCGCCGAAACATTTTCGCCGGCAACCGCGAAGCGGTTGATCGGCAGCCGGAGAGTGAAACCGGCGGCGAAGAAAACGCGCGCCGTCGCGGCTTCGTCGAGCCGCAGAACGAACCTGCGCTGCGGCGGCAGCACGCGCATCGCGATCGCCGGCGAGCGGATTTGCGCGCATAGACCGGCCGCGTCGAGCGCGCCGCGCCGCTTCATCGCCGCGCGGCCCTCAGCCATGGATGCGTTTCCCGCTCGGATCGAAGAACACCGGTGCCGCTACGGTCACGGCGGTGAAGCCTTTGGCCGTGGTCGCGGCCAGGCGCTGGCCGATGCGGGCGCGGCCGCCCGAAATCGCGGCAAGCGCGATCGAGCGGTTGCAATTGGCGCTCCAATAGGACGAGGTGACGTGCCCGAGGATCGTCATCGGCGGCGCTTGTTGCGGATCGGCGACGATCTGCGCGCCCTCGTCGAGCACTTCGTTGGCGCTCGACGTCAGCAGGCCGACCAGCTGCTTGCGCTCCGGCGCCACGAGATCGGGCCGCTGCAGCGAGCGCTTGCCGACGAAATCGGGCTTCGATTTGCCGACCAGGCCGCCGAGGCCGACATCGTCCGGCGTCATCGTGCCGTCGGTTTCCTGGCCGACGATGATGTAGCCCTTCTCGGCGCGCAGCACGTGCATGGCCTCGGTGCCGTAAGGCACGATATCGAAACGGCGCCCGCGCCTCGATGCACGGCTTCCCAGGCCGCGCGGCCGTAGTCCGCCGGCACGTTGATCTCGTAGCCGAGCTCGCCGGTGAAGGAAACGCGGAACAGGCGGCACGGCACGCCGCCAAAGCGGCCGGCGCGCACCGCCATGTGCGGGAACGCCGCGTCGGCGAGATCGATGTCCTCGACCAGCGGCGCGAGCACCTCGCGCGCGCTGCGGGCCTTGCACGGCGACGACCGCCCATTGCTCGGTGATCGAGGCCAAATAGACTTTGAGATGCGGCCATTCGGTCTGCAGGTAGTCTTCCATGTGCGCGAGCACGCGCGCGGCCCCGCCGGTCGTCGTCGTGACGTGAAAGCGGTCGGGCGCGAGCCGCGCCACGACGCCGTCGTCGAAGATGTAGCCGTCTTCCTTGAGCATCAGGCCGTAGCGGCAGCGGCCCGGCGCCAGATTGCTCCAGGCGTTCGTGTAGATGCGGTTCAGGAATTCGGCGGCGTCGGGCCCGGCGACTTCGATCTTGCCGAGCGTGGAGGCATCGAACAGGCCGACGCCGCCGCGCACCGCCTTGCATTCGCGCGCGACGGCGCGCGTGCATGTCCTTGCCGGCGCGGAAAATACCAGGCGCGCTTCCATTGGCCGACATCTTCGAAGACGGCGCCGTTGGCTTCCGCCCAATCGTGCATCGGCGTGGTGCGCACCGGATCGAACAGCGCATCGCGATTGGCGCCGGCCAGCGCGCCGAAGGTGACGGGCGTGTAGGGCGGGCGGAACGTCGTCGTGCCGATCGCGTGCGCCGGCTGGCCAAGGGCGCCGGCCACGAGATCGAGCGCGTTCATGCTCGACGTCTTGCCTTGGTCCGTCGCCATGCCCGCGGTCGTGTAGCGCTTCACGTGCTCGATCGAGTCGAAACCTTCGCGCACCGCGAGGGCGATGTCCTTGGCGGTCACGTCGTTCTGGAAATCGACGAAGCGCCTTGCCCTTGCCGGAAGCTGGCGGCGGCGCGCGGCGGCTTGGCGAGGGTGAAAGTCGGCGTTGCCGCGAACGAGTCTCGTGCCGGGTATTCCGGCGGCGGCGGCGCCGGCGACATGGCCTTGCGCCAGGCATTCGGCGAGGCCGAAGGCGCCGTCGCAGGCGCCGGCGTTGCGCACCGCTTGTTGGGCGAGGCCGGGCACGAACGCGTCGCGCGCCGCGTCGAAGGCGAGCTTGCCGCGCGATTGCGAGAACAGATGCACCGCCGGCGTCCAGCCGCCCGACATGCCGACGCAGTCGCAGGCGAGATCGACGCCGCGGCCGAGCCTGCCGAATTCGTCGATCGGCGCGACGATGAGGCCGGTGCACGCGCTTGCGGCCGCGCGCCGCGATGACGGTATGGCCCGTTCGCACGTCGATGCCCTTGGCGCGAACGGCGGCGAGCTCGGCGCCGCATTCGCTCTCGAAGCGCTCGTCGACCAGCGTCACGGCAAGCCCGGCGGCGGCGAGATCGAGCGCGGCGCGTATAGGCCGAGGCGCCGCGCGTCGCGATCACGATGCGCCGGCCCGGCGCCACGGCATAGCGGTTGACATAGGTGCGCAGGCTCTCGGCCAGCATGATGCCGGGCCGGTCGTTGTTGGCGAACACCAGCGGCCGCTCATGCGCGCCGGTGGCGAGCACGACCTGCGCCGCGCGGACCTGCCACAGCCGCTCGCGCGGCAAGCCCGGCGGCGGCTGGCGCAGATGATCGGTGACGCGCTCGGCGAGCGCCAGGTGGTTGTGATTGTAGTAGCCGAACGCCGTCGTGCGCGGCAGCAGCGTGACGTTGCTCGCGGCTACGCAGCGATATCGAGCGCCTCGGCGAGCCAGCGCCGCGCCGGAACTGCCGTCGATCTCGGCGGCGATTTCGTGCAGCAAGCGTTCCGCCGAACTCGCCTGCTCGTCGACGAGCATCACGCGCGCGTCGCGAATGTCCGACGCGGCGAGCGCGGCCGCGAGGCCGGCCGGTCCGGCGCCGACAACAAGCACGTCGCAATGCGCGTGGCGGTGCGGATAGCGCTCGGGATCGGGCGCCGCCGGCGCGCGGCCGAGGCCCGCCATGCGCGCGGATCGCCGGCTCGTAGAGCCGCTTCCACAGCGCGCGCGGCCACATGAACGTCTTGTAGTAGAAGCCGGCGGCGAACAGCGGCGACAGCCGGTCGTTGAGCGCGCCGAGGTCGAAGGCGAGCGACGGCCAGTGGTTCTGCGTCGCGACGGCGAGATCGTGAAACGCCTCGATGGTCGTCGCGCGGTTGTTCGGCTCCTGGCGCCCGCCGCCGCGATCGACCGCGAGCAGCGCGTTCGGCTCCTCGGCGCCATGCGCAACGATGCCGCGCGGCCGGTGATATTTGAACGAGCGCCCGGCGAGATGGATGCCGTTCGCCAGCAGCGCCGAGGCCGCCGTATCGCCTTCGAACGCCGACACCGGCTTGCCGTTGAAACGAAATTCGATCGGCCGGGCGCGGTCGATGCGGCCGCCGGCGGCGAGGCGGAACGAGGGGATCATCCCGGCCGCGTCTCGCCGGCGCGATAGGTGGCGACGATCCGGTCGCTCACGGTGTCGCGCAGCGCGTTGAACCAGCGCTGGCAGCCATGCGCGTGATTCCAGCGCTCGGCATGCACGCCCTTGGCATTCGCGCGGTAGAACAGGAATTCGGCCCAGGCCGCATCGTCGAGCGCGGCCGGATCGGCCGGGCGCGCGATATGCGCTTCGCCGCCGCAGCGGAATTCGATCTCGGGGCGCGGCCCGCAATGGGGGCAGTCGATCAGCAGCATGGCGCGCTCAATGGGCCACGGCCGCGGCGGCCGCCTCGTCGATCAGCCGGCCGGTGCGGAAGCGATCGAGCGTGAAGGGTGCCGCGATCGGATGCGGCTCGCCGGTGGCGACCGTGGCGGCGAAGACATGGCCCGAGCCCGGCGTCGCCTTGAACCCGCCGGTGCCCCAACCGCAATTGACGAACAGGCCCGGTATCGGCGTCTTGCCGATGATGGGCGAGCGATCCGCCGTGCAATCGACGATGCCGCCCCAGTTGCGCAGCATGCGCAAGCGGCGGAATTGCGGGAACAATTCGCAGATCGCATCGAGCGTGTGGGTGGTGACGTGCAGGCCGCCCTGCTGGCTGTAGGACACGTATTGATCGGTGCCGGCGCCGATCACGAGCTCGCCCTTGTCCGATTGACTGATATAGGCGTGGATCGTGTTCGACATGACGACGCAGGGAAACACCGGCTTGACCGGTTCCGAGACCAGCGCCTGCAGCGGAAAACTTTCCAGCGGCATGCGCAGCCCGGCGCGCGCCATGACGACGCTGGTATGCCCGGCCGCGACGACGCCGATTTTCTTGCGTCGCGATCGCGCCCCGGCCGGTCTCGACGCCGGACACGGCGCCGCCCGCATCGCGCCGGATCGCCAGCACTTCGCAGTTCTGAATGATGTCGACGCCGAGCGCGTCGGCGGCGCGGGCATAGCCCCAGGCGACGGCGTCGTGCCGCGCCACGCCGCCGCGCCGCTGCAGCGCGGCGCCGATCACGGGATAGCGGATCGCGGGCGAAATATTGAGCGGCGGGCAGAAGGCCTTGGCCTGCGCCGGCGTCAGCCATTCGTTGTCGATGCCGCAAAGGCGGTTGGCATGAGATATGGCGCTTCAGGCTTTGCGCGTCGTGCACGTTGTGCGCCAGCATCATCACGCCGCGCGGCGAATACATGACGTTGTAGTTGAGCTCGCGGCACAGCCCTTCCCACAGCTTGAGCGCGTGCTCGTAGATCGCGGCGCTTTCCTCGTAGAGATAGTTCGAGCGGATGATCGTCGTGTTGCGCCCGGTATTGCCGCCGCCGATCCAGCCCTTTTCGAGCACGGCGATGTTCCGCATGCCGTGCTCTTTTGCCAGGTAATAGGCGGTGGCGAGGCCGTGGCCGCCGCCGCCGACGATGACGGCGTCGTAGGCCGGCTTGGGTTCCGGCGCGCGCCATTGCCGCGGCCAGTGGGCGTGGCCCGAAAGCGCGTTGCGCGCGAGGGAGAAAAGCGAGAATTTCATTGCGCCGAAGCTTCCCCGATTTCACCCGGTTTGCAAGCGCGAACCCATTCTTGCCGAAGGCGTCCAAATATTTTTGATGGACACCTTCGCCGATTTGGACATCTTCGACGGATTATGGGAACTATCGCCTCGAGGCCAGGTTCCAGCCATTGTCGCCAAAAATGCGCCAAATTTTGGGTTGGGCGCGCATTGTGCCAACCGCACTATATAATCATCGTCATCCCGAGCGTAGTCTGCGCGAAGCGCAGACGAAGTCGAGGGACCTCGGCTGGATAAGCGTCGCGCCGTGACGCGAGATGTCTCTCGTCCGCCCGAGGTCCCTCCACTTCGCGCCTTCGGCGCTTCGGTCGGGATGACGAACGGGAAAAGACAAGTTGCATGGCGGACCAAGCAGTCAGCGGTGTTGCGCGCAAAGGCGCTTCCGGCGATGGACGCGCGCCGCTGCTGGTCATCGCCTGCGGCGCCCTGGCGCACGAGATCGTGGCGCTCAAGGAAGCCAATCGATGGCCGCACATGGATGTGCAATGCCTGCCGGCCGAATTGCACAATCGCCCGGGCGAAATCCCGGGCGCGGTGCGGGACAAGATCCGCGAGCTGCGCGCCGCCTATCGTCATGTCTACGTCGCCTATGCCGATTGCGGCACCGGCGGCAAGCTCGACGAGGTGCTCGCCGCCGAGGGCGTCGAACGGCTGCCCGGCGCGCATTGCTACGAGTTCTTCGCCCGCAGCCCCGACTTCGCCAAGCTGCAGGATGAGGAGATCGGCACCTTCTATCTCACCGACTTCCTCGCCTGGCATTTCGAGCGGCTGGTAATCGAAGGGCTCGGCATCGATCGCCATCCCGAGCTCAAGCCGGTCTATTTCGGCAATTACAAGCGCCTGGTCTATCTCGCGCAAACCGATCCGCCGCAACGGCTGGCCGAGGCGCGCGCGGCGGCGGCGCGGCTGGGATTGGCGTTCGTTCACCGCCATACCGGGTATGGCGATCTGGAAAGCGGATTGCGCCTGGCGGCCGGTGCTGTGCCGCCAGCGGGCGCTTAGCGGCATGTATGCGCTGCGCCGCTGGGCAACCCGTCGTGCCCGCAGCATGGACACGGTCTATCGCGGCGTCGAGCGGGCGATGATCGCGCTCGATCCGCTGTGGCGCCTGCTCGGCCGGCAAAGATCGGATCGTATCGTCGCCGCCATCGAGCGCGTCGTCAAAGGGCCGCTGTTCGATTGCCGCATGTGCGGCCGCTGCATTCTCGGTGCCACCGGCATGTCGTGCCCGATGAACTGCCCCAAAAGCCTGCGCAACGGTCCGTGCGGCGGCGTGCGCGCCGATGGCGGCTGCGAGGTCGAGCCGGCGATGCGTTGCGTCTGGGTCGAGGCCTGGGAAGGCAGCCGGCGCCTGCGCAACGGCGTTGCCGCGATCGCCGAAATCCAACCGCCGCTCGATCAGCGCGGCGCCGGTCGTTCTTCGTGGCTGCGCGCCGCGCGCGAAAAGCTGGGTCGCCGCGATGATCTTTGACGATGAGCCGGCGCCAGGCCTGCCGCTGCCGATCCGCCCTGGCCACTCCTCGCCGGGACGGCTGGAACGGGTCTTGCGCGCCGGCGCCTTTGCGGTCACGGCCGAGCTGGCGCCGCCGGACTCGGCCTCGGCCGAGGATGTTTACGCGCGCGCCCGCATTTTCGACGGCTATGCCGACGCGATCAATGCAACCGACGGCAGCGGCGCCAATTGCCACATGTCGAGCGTCGCGGTGTGCGCTCTGCTCACGCGCGTCGGCTATTCGCCGGTCATGCAGATTTCGTGCCGCGACCGCAACCGCATCGCCATCCAAGGCGACATACTTGGTGCCGCCGCCATGGGCGTCGCCAACATCCTGTGTCTCACCGGCGACGGCGTTCAGGTCGGCGATCATCCGCAAGCCAAGCCGGTCTTCGATCTCGACGGCATCTCGCTGCTCGCCACCGCCCGCCGCCTGCGCGACGACGCAAGGTTCGAAAGCGGTCGCAAGCTCAGCAGCGCGCCGCGGGTTTTCATCGGCGCGGTCGAAAACCCGTTTGCGCCGCCCGAGGATTACCGGCCTTTCCGGCTGGCGAAGAAAGTCGCGGCCGGCGCTGAGTTCGTGCAAACGCAATATTGCTTCGACATCGAACGCTTGCGGCATTTCATGACCGGCGTCGATGCGCTCGGGCTCATCGGCAAGGTCTTCATCCTGGTCGGAGTCGGCCCGCTGCCTTCGGCGCGAACCGCGGAGTGGATGCGCCGTCACGTGCCCGGCGTGCACATTCCCGATGCCGTCGTGCGGCGGCTTGCGGGCGCCGCCGATGCCAAGGCCGAGGGGCGCGCCATCTGCGTCGAGCTCATCCGGGAAATCCGCGCGATCAAAGGCGTTGCCGGCATACACCTCATGGCGTATCGACAGGAGGAAAGCGCCGCCGAGGTCATCGAACGCTCGGGCGCTCTCGCCGGGCGGACGCCGTGGTTTCCCGGCCGCGACAAGGCCGCCACGCAACCCAGGATCCCCGCATGACCGATACCATCCTCAGTTCCGCCACCAAGGAGGTCGCGATCGGATTCGGCCGGCCCTTCGTCATCATCGGCGAGCGCATCAATCCGACCGGGCGCAAGCTGCTCGCCGCCGAGATGAGCGCCGGCGATTACAGCCGCGTCGCCAAGGAGGCGGTCGAGCAGGCCGAGGCCGGCGCCCACATGCTCGATGTCAATGCCGGCATCCCGCTCGCCGACGAGCCCGCGATCCTGGCAAAGGCGATCCAGATCGTGCAGTCGGTCACCGACGTGCCGCTGTCGATCGATTCCTCGATCGTCGCGGCGCTCGAAGCCGGGCTCGCCGTCTACAAGGGCAAGGCCCTGGTCAATTCGGTCACCGGCGAGGAGGAGCGGCTCGAAAGCGTGCTGCCCTTGGTCAAGAAGCACGGCGCGGCGGTGATCGCGATCTCGAACGACGAGACCGGCATTTCGCCTGATCCCGACGTGCGCTTCGCCGTTGCCAAGAAAATCGTCGAGCGCGCCGCCGATTTCGGCATCGCGCGCGCCGATATCGTCGTCGATCCGCTGGTCATGCCGGCGGGCGCGATCGAGCGCGCCGGCGCCCAGGTGTTCCAGCTCATCCGCCGCCTGCGCGAGGAACTCAAGGTCAACACGACCTGCGGCGCCTCGAACATCAGCTTCGGCCTGCCGGAGCGGCACGGCATCAACGCCGCTTTCCTTGCCATGGCGATCGGCGCCGGCATGACTTCGGCGATCACCAGCCCGATGCATCTCGAAATGCTCCGCGCCGTGATGGCGGCCGATATCATGATGGGCCAGGATCCGAATTGCCGGAACTGGATTCGCCGCTTCCGCGCCGCGCCGGTGGCCGGGGCCGACGGCGCGCCGGGCCGCGCGCGGCGGGAAAATCGCCGCCGTGGCTGACGAGGCGCGCATCGTCTTCACGCCCTCGGGCCGGCGCGGGCAGTTCGCGCGGGGCACGACGGTGCTGAGCGCGGCGCGCGCGCTCGGCGTCGATCTCGATTCGGTGTGCGGCGGGCGCGGCATTTGCGGGCGCTGCCAGGTCGACGCTGGCCGAAGGCGATTTCGCCAAGCATGGCATCCAATCGCGCGCCGCGCATCTTTCGCCCAAGGGCGAAACCGAAGCGGCCTATGCCAAGCGCAAGCCGCTGGGCGCCGATCGCCGCCTCGGCTGCGCCGCGCGCCTCGCCGGCGATGCCGTCATCGACGTGCCGGCGGAAAGCCAGGTCCACCGGCAAATCGTGCGCAAGGGCGTCGAGGCCTTTGCCATCGAGCTCGATCCCGCGATCCGCCTGCACTATGTCGAAGTCGCCGAGCCCGATCTTGCGGCGCCGTCGGGCGATTTGCAGCGCCTCGGCCAAGCCCTGGCGCGCGAATGGGACCTCAAGGATCTGGGCTGCGACCTGCACGTCTTGCGCCATTTGCAGCGCACGCTGCGCAAGGGCGCGTGGCGCATCACCGTCGCCGTGCACGACGAGCGCACCATCGTCGCCGCCTGGCCGGGTTTCCACGATCGCGCCCTGGGCCTCGCGGTCGATGTCGGCTCGACGACGATCGCGGCGCATCTTTGCGATCTGGCCAGCGGCGAGGTCGTCGCCTCGGTGGGCGCGATGAATCCGCAAATCCGCTTCGGCGAAGACCTGATGAGCCGCGTGTCGCACGTGATGATGCATCCGGGCAGCGAGGCCGAGCTGACCGCGGCGGTGCGCGGCAAGATCGACGAGCTGGCCGCCAGCGCAGCGCGCGAAGCCGGCGCCGAGACCGGCGACATTCTCGACGCGGTCTTCGTCGGCAATCCGGTGATGCATCATCTGCTGCTCGGCCTCGATCCGACCGAGCTCGGCGGCGCGCCCTTCGCGCTCGCGGTCAACGACGCGCTGGACCTGCGCGCCGGCGAGATCGGCCTCGATTTCAATCCCGGCGCGCGCGTCTATGTGCTGCCCTGCATCGCCGGCCATGTCGGCGCCGATGCCGCCGCCATGCTGCTGGCCGAGCGGCCCGATCAAGGCGACGCGATGACCGTCCTGGTCGATGTCGGCACCAATGCCGAGATCGTGCTGGGCAACCGGCAGCGCATTCTCGCCTGTTCGAGCCCGACCGGCCCCGCTTTCGAGGGCGCGCAAGTGAGCTGCGGCCAGCGCGCGGCGCCCGGCGCCATCGAACGCGTGCGCATCGATCCCGCGACCTTGGAGCCGCGCTTCAAGGTCATCGGCAGCGATCTGTGGTCCGACGATCCGGGCTTCGCCGACGCCGCCAAAAAAATCGGCGTCACCGGCATTTGCGGCTCGGGCATCATCGAAGTGCTGGCCGAAATGTTTCTCGCCGGAATTCTTCTCGGCGACGGCACGATCGACGGCGCCGCCGCCGCCCGCTCGCCGCGCGTGCGCGCCGATGGGCCCACCTTCGCCTATGCGCTGCACGACGGCGCGGTGCCGATCCGCGTCACGCAGAACGACGTGCGCGCCATCCAGCTCGCCAAGGCCGCGCTCTATGCCGGCATCCAACTGCTGGTCGAGCGCATGGGCATCGCGGGCGTCGATCGCATCCGCCTCGCCGGCGCGTTCGGCAGCCACATCGATGTGAAATACGCCATGATCCTCGGCATGCTGCCGGATTGCGATCTCGCCGCCGTCGGCTCGGCCGGCAACGCCGCCGGCACCGGCGCCCGCGTCGCCCTGCTCGACCGCAAGAGCCGGCGCGCCATCGAGCAGCTGGTGCGCCGCGTCGAGAAGATCGAGACCGCCGTCGAGCCGCGCTTCCAGGAGCATTTCGTCGACGCGATGGCGATCCCGCACCGCATCGCGCCCTATCCCCAGTTGCGCCGCGCCGTGGCCTTGCCTGAGGCGCGGGCGAACGAAGGGCGCGGCCGCCGGCAAGGCCGCCGGCGCGCAACGGCGACTTAGCGGGGAGGGCAGAAAAAAGTCGTCATCCCGACCGGAGCGGCGCAAAGCGCCGCGCAGCGGAGGGACCTCGCCCGGACTAGCGCGGACCCGCGTGACCGCGCGACGCTCGTCCGCCCGAGGTCCCTCCGCTGCGCGCCTTCGGCGCTTCGGTCGGGATGACGAACGGGCTATAAGGGTCGCCGGAAGAACAGGGAGGCGGGCGATGACTAGCGATGCAGCGGCGGCGGCGCGGCCGCGGCGCAGCAGCGGCGGGGCGCGCGAGGCGAAGCGGGCGGCGCGCATCGCGCGCACCGTCGTCGCGGTGCCCTATATCAAGCGCAACATTCCGGTCTACGACGTACTGAACGAGGAAGGCCTGGCGCTGATCGAGCGCAACGCCGAAACGATCCTGGCCGAGATCGGCATCGATTTCCGCGACGACGACGGCGAATCGCTCGCCCTCTTCAAGAACGCCGGCGCCGATATCGACGGGCAGCGCGTGCGCTTTCCGCGCGGCCTGGCCCGCGCCATCGTGCAAAAGAGCGCGCCCGGCGAATTCGTCCAGCATGCGCGCAATCCCGAGCGCAGCGTCGTCATCGGCGGCGGCAACACGGTGTTCGCACCGGCCTACGGCTCGCCCTTCGTGCGCGATCTCGACGGCGGGCGGCGCTACGGCACGATCGAGGATTTCCGCAATTTCGTGAAGCTCGCCTATGCCTCGCCCTATCTGCATCATTCGGGCGGCACGGTGTGCGAGCCGGTCGATCTGCCGGTCAACAAGCGGCATTTCGACATGGTCTACAGCCACATGAAATACAGCGACAAGCCGTTCATGGGCTCGGTGACCCATCCGCAGCGCGCGCAGGACACGGTCGATCTCGTCAGGCTGCTGTTCGGCGACGCCTATATCGACGCGGCGACGGGGCGGCCAAGGACGTTCACGACGAGCCTCATCAACGTCAATTCGCCGCTGGTCTACGATCAAACCATGCTCGGCGCGCTCAAGGTCTATGCGCGCAACAACCAAGCCGTGCTGGTGACGCCCTTCATCCTCGCCGGCGCCATGTCGCCGGTCACCGTGGCCGGCGTCGGCGCGCAGACCTTCGCCGAAGCGCTCGCCGGCATGGCGCTGGTGCAGCTGATCAATCCCGGCTGCCCCGTGATCTTCGGCAGTTTCGCCTCGTCGCTGTCGATGCAATCCGGCGCGCCCACCTTCGGCACGCCCGAGCCCGCCTTGATGCTGTTCACCATGGCGGCGCTGGCGCGGCGGCTCGGCGTGCCGTTTCGCTCCGGCGGCTCGCTGTGCGCGTCGAAAATCGCCGATGCCCAGGCGGCGCATGAATCGAGCAACACGCTGCTGCCGACCTGCCTGGCGGGTGTCAATTTCGTGCTCCATGTCGCCGGCTGGCTCGAAGGCGGGCTCGCCATGGGCTACGAGAAATTCATGATCGACGCCGATCAGGCCGGCATGATGCACACGTTTCTCGCCGGCATCGATTTGAGCGAGAACGGCCAGGCGCTCGACGCGCTGCGCGAAGTGGGGCCGGGCAAGCACTTCCTCGGCTGCGCCCACACCCAGGCCAATTTCGAAAGCGCCTTCTACCGCTCGCCGCTCGCCGACAACAACAGCGTCGAGCAATGGGAGGCCGAGGGCAAGCTGGACATCGCCCAGCGCGCCAATGCCGCGTGGAAAAAAGCCCTCGCCGAATACCAGCCGCCGCCGCTCGATCCGGCGATCGACGAAGCGCTGCTCGACCACATCGCGCGGCGCAAGGCGTCGTTTCCCGATTCGAATGTGTAGATGTCGAATTGCATGGAACCAAGTAGGGGCGCGCTGCGCGCGCCCTGGGTCTGCCACCGGCAAACGTTCGTGCCCGGCATGACGAGGGCGCGCGCAGCGCGCCCCTACGCCGCGATCGCGGATTCGATTCGCGAGCCGCAATCCCCAATCCCGCGCCCAAGGAGACGCCGGTGAAAACCCAAGCGGACGTTGTCGTGATCGGCGGCGGCGTCGTCGGCTGCTCGATCCTCTATCATTTGACCGAGGCGGGCATTCGCGACGCGGTTCTGATCGAGCGCGACGAGCTGACCGCGGGTTCGACCTGGCACGCCGCCGGGTTGCTGCCGTTGTTCAACATGTCCTACGCCACCGGGCAGATGCACAAATATTCGATCGATCTCTACACGCGGCTGGCGGCCGAGTGGGGGCGCGATGTCGGCTTCCGGCGCGTCGGCAATCTGCGCATGGCGCGGACCCGCGACCGCATGGACGAGTTCCGCACCTACGCGACCACGGCGGACACGATCGGCGTCGCCTACGAATGGTGGACGCCGGCGCGGATCAAGGAGCGTTTTCCGCTGGTCAATGTCGAGGGATTGGAAGGCGCGCTGTTCCATCCTGGCGACGGCTATATCAATCCCGCCGATATCACCATGCTGCTCGCCGACGCGGCGCGCAAGAACGGCGCCGAGATCTATCGCAAAACGGACGTGCGGGCGATCGAGCGCGCGCCGGGCGGCGCTTGGCGGGTCAAGACCGAGAAGGGCGATATCCTGTGCCAAAAAATCGTGACCGCGAGCGGCAATCACGCCCAGCGCACGGCGGCAATGGCCGGTCTTTGTATTCCCGCGATTCCGGTCGAACACCAATACATCGTCACCGCGGAAATTCCCGAGATCGTCGAGTGGCGCAAGGCCGGCCATCCCGAGCATCCGATCCTGCGCGATGCCGATGCGCGCTGGTACATGCGCGAGGAACGCGGCGGCCTCATCCTCGGCCCCTACGAGAAAGGCGCGCCGGCCTGGGCGGTCGATGGCGTGCCGGCGCATTTCAAGGCCGATCTGCTGCCGCCCGATCTCGATCGGCTGGAATGGCACATCCAGGAAGCTTTCCACCGCATGCCGTGCTTCGCGCAGGGCGGCGTGAAAACCGTCTATAACGGCCCGATCTGCTACACGCCGGACGGCAATCCGCTGATCGGCCGCGCGCCCGGCCTGGAGAATTTTTATTTCGCCGAGGGATTTTCGTTCGGCATCACGGCGGCGGGCGGCGCCGCGAAATATCTCGTGCAGCTCATGACCGAGGGCGAGGCCGAGATCGACATGCTCGCCGTCGATCCGCGCCGCTTCGGCGCCTATGCGACGCGGCCCTATGCCAAGCGCAAGAACGAAGAAGCCTATGAGCACATTTTCGTCACGCATTATCCCGACGAGGAGCGCCCGGCGGCGCGGCCGTTGCGGACGGCGCCGTCCTACGATCGCTTGAAGGCGCGCGGCGCCGTGTTCGGCCAGCGCTTCGGCTGGGAGCGCGCGAATTTCTACGGTCCGAAACCGGCGGACGATCCGGACTTCCGCGAGCAGTGGTCGTTCCGGCGCGGCAATTGGTGGCCCTATGTCAGGGACGAGGCCGAGGCGATTCGCGGCAATGTCGGGCTGATCGAAGCCTCGACCTTCGCCAAATACCTTGCGCGCGGGCCCGGCGCCGAGGCCTGGCTCGATCGCCTCGTCGCCAACCGCCTGCCGCAAAAGCCGGGCCGCATCCAGCTCACCCATGCCTGCACCAAGCGCGGCGGCGTGCGCTCGGAATTCACCATCCTGCGCGAAGCCGACGACGCATTTTATATGGTCGGCGCCGGCGCCGCCGAGACCTACGATTGGGATTACCTCACGCGCACCATGCCCCAGGACGGCTCGGTGCAATTGCAGAAGATCACCAACCAGATCGGCGTTTTCGTCGTCGCCGGGCCCAAGGCGCGCGCGGTGCTGGCGCCGCTGGCCGATGGAACGGCGTTGTCGAATGCCGCCTTTCCGTGGCTCACCGGGCGCGCTTGCACCTTGGGCATGGCGCCGGTGCGCCTGCTGCGCGTCAACTATGTCGGCGAGCTGGGCTGGGAAATCCATCATCCGATCGAGTATCACAATCACCTGTTCGATCTGCTCGAAGAGGCGGGCCGGCCGCATGGCATGAAGCTCGCCGGCATTCGGGCGATGAATTGGCTCCGGCTTGAGAAGACCTATCGCGGCTGGGGCAGCGAGCTCTCCAAGGAGGTGACGGCGTTCGAAAGCGGCATCGACCGTTTCGTCCGGCTCGACAAACAGGCGGATTTCATCGGCCGCGCCGCGCTGCAGGAGCAGAAAGCGAAGGGCGCGCTCGCCTGGCGCCTGGTCACGCTGCTGATCGACGGACCCGCCGACGCCGATCCGTGGGGCGTCGAATCGATCTGGGCCGGCGACAAGGTCGTGGGCCGCGCCTCGGGCGGCGGCTATTCGGTGCATTTCAAGCAGCAGATCGCGCTCGCCTTCGTGCGGCCGGATTTCGCCGAGCGCGGCCACACGCTCGCGATCAAGATGCTGGACAAGCATTATCCGGCGCGCGTCGTGGCCGAGAGCCCCTACGATCCCGGCAATGCGCGGCTGCGCATGGACGCGGCGGAATGATCGCCTCAGCCGAGAACGCTGATCTCGTCGAGCGAGGCGAGCACGGCGTCGGCGGCGGCGGCGAGTTCGTCCGCCGTGCCGGTGCCGCCGAGCACGGCGATGTTGCACAGCGTCTTGGCGCCGGCGCCGCACGCCATGTCGGCGAGACTATCGCCCACCATCATGGTGCGCGCCAGCGGCACGCCGAGCTTGCGGCTCAATTCGTGGAGCGCGTCGGGCGCCGGCTTGTTCGGCACCGGATCGTCGCCGCACACCAGGCCCGCGACCAGATCCGCTACACCGAGCAGGCGCAGGGTTTCGAGCGAGGCGCCGCGATTGTCGCTCGTCACCACGCCGATCTTGACGCCGGCGGCGGCGAGTTGCGTGAACAGCCCGACAACGTCGCCCGACGGCCGGATCAGTTCGCGCCGCGGCATGGCGCCGAGCTGCGGCGAAAAAATATTCGCGGCGACGCGCTCAGCTTCGGTCCAAGTGAGGCCATGCTGAAACAGCACGGCGGCGCAGATCGTGTCGATCTTGGGCATCGAGGTGACGGCGAGCGGCGAATTCGGCACGGCGCGGCCGGTCGCGGGATCGAAGCCGATGCTGCGCGCGAGGCTGGCCGCCAGCGCCGCGTCGCCGCCGAAATGCGCCGCCACCGCGTCGACCGCGCGCCGCGCCTTGTGGCCCCAGAGATGGAAAAAATCGATCAGCGTGCCGTCCTTGTCGAAGACGGCCATGTCGAGCTCGTAGATTTTTCCGCCGGCGGCGATGCGCGCCATGGTGGTTGCGGCCTCGATCTTGCGCGGCGGCACCATAGGGCCGATCGGCGCCGCGGGCGAAGGGAATTCGCATGACCGGGCCGGCGCCGCGGCGCGAGGGATTCCACATCGGCGGCAAGCGCGTGGCGGCGCTGAGCGACGCGCATTACATCGACCGCAATCCCGCGACCGGCGAGGCCTTGGCCGAAATATCCATCGCCGGCGCCGCCGATATCGAGCGCGCGGCAGCGGCGGCCGAGGCCGGTTTCGGCACCTGGTCGGCGATGACGGGCGCCGAGCGCGGGCGCGTCTTGCAGCGCGCCGCCGCTTTGTTGCGCCGGCGCAACCGCGCGTTGGCGCGGCTCGAAACGCTCGATACCGGCAAGCCGCTGCAAGAAGCCGAAGCGGTCGATGTGCTGAGCGGCGCCGATTGCCTGGATTTTTTCGGCGGCATCGCGGCGAGCATCGCGGGCCAGCATATCGAACTCAAGAACGCCTTTGCCTATACGCGGCGCGAGCCGCTCGGCATCTGCGCCGGCATCGGCGCCTGGAACTATCCGCTCCAGATCGCGTGCTGGAAGGCGGCGCCGGCGCTGGCCTGCGGCAACGCCATGATCTTCAAGCCGGCGGAGGAAACGCCGCTCACCGCGCTGCGCCTCGCCGCGATCTTCCGCGAGGCCGGCCTGCCGCCGGGCGCGTTCAACGTCGTGACCGGCGGTGCCGCGACCGGGCGGCTGCTCGCCGCGCATCCGAAGATCGCGAAAATCTCGCTCACCGGCTCGGTCGCGACCGGCCGGCGCGTCATGGCCGCGGCGGCGCCGACGCTGAAAAAGGTCACGCTCGAACTCGGCGGCAAGTCGCCGCTCATCGTATTCGCCGACGCCGATCTCGACGAAGCGGTTGCCGCCGCCATGCTGGGCAATTTCTACACCCAGGGCGAGATTTGCTCGAACGGCACGCGCGTCTTCGTGCAAGCGCCGGTCATGGACGAATTTCTCGACCGCCTGGTGGCGCGAACGCGCCGCCTCAAGCTCGGCGATCCGCTCGACCGCCGAACCCAAATCGGCGCGCTGATCTCGAAGCGGCATCAAGCCAAAGTCCTCGCCTATATCCGCGCCGGCAAGCGCGCGGGGGCGCGGCTGCTGTGCGGCGGCGGCAAGCCGCGCGATCCGGCGCTGGCGCGCGGCCACTATGTCGAGCCGGCGATTTTCGCCGCTTGCACCGACGACATGGCCATCGTGCGCGAGGAAATTTTCGGCCCGGTCATGTGCGTGCTGCCGTTCGACAGTGAGGACGAGGCCGTCGCCCGCGCCAACGCCAGCGAATTCGGCCTCGCCGCCGGACTCTTCACCCGCGACCTGGCGCGCGGCCACCGCGTCGCGGCCCGGCTCGAAGCCGGCGTCTGCTGGATCAACAACTACAACGTGACGCCGGTCGAAGTGCCGTTCGGCGGCAACAAGCAATCGGGCATCGGGCGCGAGAACGGCCTTGCCGCCATCGAGCACTACACGCAATTGAAAACCGTCTATGTCGAACTCGGCAAGATCGCCTCGCCCTACGGGTAACGATGCAATTCGACGCGGCCTATGATTACGTCATCGTCGGCGCCGGTTCGGCGGGCTGCGTGCTGGCCAACCGCCTGTCCGCCGATCCCGCGCTCAAAGTCTGCGTGCTCGAAGCCGGGCCGGCGGATCGCGGCTGGAAAGTCCACATGCCGGCGGCGCTCACCTATCATCTCGCCGACGACAAGTTCAATTGGTTCTACGAAACCGAGCCGCAGCCGCACTTGGACAACCGGCGGCTGTACTGGCCGCGCGGCCGGGTGCTGGGCGGTTCGTCGTCGCTCAACGCCATGGTCTATGTGCGCGGCCACGCCAAGGACTACGACCGCTGGGCGCGCAGCAACGGGCTGGAACATTGGTCCTACGCCCATGTGCTGCCCTATTTTCGCAAGGCCGAGACGCGCGCCCTGGGCGGCGACGCCTATCGCGGCGCTGGCGGCCCGCTCCATGTGTCGACCGGAGAAGCGCGCAATCCGCTGTTCGCCGCCTTCATCGAAGCCGGGCGCCAGGCCGGCTATCCGCTGACGCCCGACATGAACGGCTTCCAGCAGGAAGGCTTCGGCCGCATGGACATGACGATCCACCGCGGCCGGCGCTGGAGTGCCGCCACCGCCTATCTCAAGCCGGCGCGCGGGCGGCGGAATTTGCGCGTCGTCACCGGCGCGCTGTGCACGCGAATTCTGTTCGAGGGCCGGCGCGCCGTCGGCGTCGAATACGGTTCGGGTCGCAAGATCCTGCGCGTCCGGGCGGAGCGCGAGGTCGTGGTGTCGGGCGGCGCGATCAACTCGCCGCAATTGCTGATGCTGTCCGGCGTCGGCCCCGCCGGCACGCTGGGCCGGCATGGCATCGCCGTCCGGCACGATCTGCCGGGCGTCGGCGCGAATTTGCAGGATCATCTGGAACTTTACGTGCAATATGAGTCGCGCCGGCCGATCACGCTCTACGCCGTCGAAAATCCGCTGGTGAAACTGCGCGTCGGTGTCGAGTGGTTCTTGTTCCATTCCGGCTGGGGCGCCTCGGCCCATCTCGAAGCCGGCGCCTTCATCCGCCGCAACGCCGGCGTCGAGCATCCCGATGTGCAATTCCATTTCCTGCCGTCGCTGGTTTACGACCACGGGCGCAAGCCGCCGGACCGGCACGGCTTCCAGGTCCATGTCGGCCCGATGCGCGCAACAAGCACCGGCACGCTCGCGCTACGCTCGGCCGATCCCCGCGCCCATCCGCTCATCGAGCCCAATTACCTCGCGACCGAGCAGGACCGCGTCGAGATGCGCGACGCAGTAAGGCTGGCGCGCGAAATCTTCGCCCAGCGCGCTTTCGATCCCTATCGCGGAGAGGAATTGGCGCCGGGCCGCGCGGCGCGAAGCGATGCCGAGATCGACGCCTTCGTGCGCCGCAAGGCGGACAGCGCCTATCACCCGTCCTGCACCTGCCGCATGGGCCTCGACGACGGGGCCGTTGTCGATGGCGAGCTGCACGTTCGCGGGCTCGAAGGATTGCGCGTCGTCGATGCCTCGGTCATGCCCAGCATCGTCAGCGGCAACCTCAACGCGCCCACCATCATGCTCGCCGAAAAAGCCGCCGACATGATCCTGGGCCGCGCGCCTCTGCCGCCGAGCGACGCGCCGGTCTACGCGCCGCCGGATCCAAGCGTGGCGCGCGGCAAGCCGGAGCGGGTGTACGAGGGCGGTGAAAATGCACAAGCTCGTCATCCCGACCAGAGCGCCGCGAAGCGGCGCGCAGCGGAGGGACCTCGGCCGGACTAGCGGGGCTTGCGCGACGGCACAACGCTAAGCCACCCGAGGTCCCTCCGCTACGCGCGCTGACGCGCGCTCCGGTCGGGATGACGAGCGAATACTCGCTACTTTCCCTTAAAGTTCGGCTTGCGCTTTTCCTGAAACGCGCGGACGCCTTCGATGCCGTCTTCGCTCTGCAGCGATTCGATCAGCGCGGGCAGGCGTTGCGATTGCGCTTCGGCGAGCGTCATCTGGCTCGTCGCATTGACGATCTGCTTGATGGCGCGCAGCGAGAGCGGGGCGCAGGCGAGGATGTCGCCGAGCCAGCGTTCGACGGCGGCGTCGAGCTCGGCGCGCGGCACCACTTCGTTGATGAAGCCCAGGCGCAGGCCCTCCTCGGCCTTGACCCTCCGGCCGGTGAGCAGCATGCCCATGGCGAGCTTGCGCGGGATTTGCCGCGACAGCATGAGCATGCCGCCATCGAGCGGCAATCGGCCGACGCGCGGCTCGGGCAGGCCGAAGGTCGCTTCGGGGCAGGCGATGACGAGGTCGCAGCCCAATACCATTTCGAAGCCGCCGCCGAGCGCGTGGCCGTTGACGCGCGCGAGCACGGGAATGTCGAGCGTGGTGCGCAACGAAATGCCGCCGAAACCGCCGGGCCGGTTCTGCGCCCAATATTCCAGGCCCTCCTTGCCGGGATTGCGCATGTCGGCGCCGGCGCAAAAGGCGCGGTCGCCGGCGCCGGTCAAGACCGCGACGCGCACTTCGCGATCGGCTTCGATCTCGCTCCAGATCTGCCGCAGCCGCGCCTCGCTGGCGTCATCCATGGCATTGAGCGCCTCGGGCCGGTCGATCGTGACGCGCGCGACGCGGTCCTTGATCTCGAAACGGACGCTCACGCCGCCGCTCCGCGCGCCGTGGCCGAAACTTCGGCCATGACGGCCTCGGTGTGCTGGCCGAGCTTGGGCGGCGGAATCCGCAGCGTCACCGGCGCATCGGACATGTGGATCGGCGAGGCGATGAGCTGCAAGGCCTCGCCGTCGGCGCCGGTGCCGGTCAGCACCATGCCGTTGACATGCGTCTGCGGATCGGCGAGCGCGCGCTTCAGCGTCTTGACCGGCGCGCATAGCAGATCTTGTTCCTCGAGCCGCGCGATCCAATGCGCCGTCGTGTTCGAGGCGAAGCGCGCGCGGAAGATGGCGTGCAAGTCCCGGCGGTTGGCGACTTGCGCCGCGTGATCGGCGAAGCGGGCTTCCAGCGAGAGGTCCGCGATTTCCAATGCCGCGGAAATATCGCGCAGCGGATGCGTCTTGAACGCGCCGACGATGACGACGGCGCCGTCCCTGGTCTCGTACACGCCCGAGAGCGGCATGGCGCCCCAATTGAGATCGTGGTCGCGCATCAGGCTCATGGCGCCTTCCTGCATCTGCATGGCGAGCATCGAATCGTAAAGTGAAACGCTCACCGCCTGGCCGCGCCCCGTCTTCTGGCGCTGCAGCAGCGCCAGCAGCACGCCCTGGACGAGATGCATGCCGCAGGAAAAATCGGCCAGCGCCGTGGCATAGACCGAAACCGGCAGATCGGGATTGGATTTGCGCCACATCACGCCCGACATGGCCTGGGCCAGCACGTCCTGCCCGCCCTTGTGGGCATAGGGGCCTTGCGGGCCGTAGCCGGTGCCGACGGCGTAGATCAGGCGCGGATTGGTGCGGCTCAGCTCGGCATAGCCGAAACCCATGCGCTCCATCACGCCGGCGCGGAAATTGTTGGCGACGACGTCGGCGCCGTCGATGAGCTTGCGCAGCGCCGCCTTGCTCGCCGCGTCGCGCAGATCGAGCACGACGCTGCGCTTGTTGCGGTTGAGGGCGCAGTAGATCGGGTTCTGCAAGCCCGCGGGATCGGGATAGGAGGTGCGCGAAAGATCGCCCGTGCCCGGCCGCTCGATCTTGATCACGTCGGCGCCGTAGTCGCCCAGCATCTGCGTGGCGCAGGGCCCCATCATCACCTGGGTGAAATCGATCACCCGGATGCCGTCGAGCGGCAGGCTCATGCGGCTTTCTCCAAAACCTTGGCGTTGGCCGAAGGAATATCGCCCGGATCGCCGCCCTGTTCGCGGACCAATTTCTGGATGCGCCGCGCATCGACATTGCGCACCGTCGTCGCGCCGTCGAGCGCGAGATAGGCCGCGACGCCGGCCGCTTCGCCCATCGCCATGCAGGGCGGGATTTCGCGCGAAATCTTCTGCGCCGAGGAGGTGGCCGAATAGTGCCGGCCGGCGACGAGCAATTGATCGACATGCTTCGGCAGCAGCGCGCGATAGGGCGTGTAATAATCGCGCCCGCGCGCCACGCTGTCGGAGAAATGCACGCGCTCGGCGATGTCTTCCTTGGTCACGACATATTCGCCTTCGAGCAGGCGCGTTTGCCGGATGCCGGTCTGCGGCGCCACGTCGACGACATAGGCGTTGGCGAAACCCGGCATGTTCTTGCGCGCGAAATCGAGCAGCGCGTAGATGCGCGTGCGGCCCTCGAAATCGGCGCGCGTCAGATCTTCCACCTTGATGCCGTCATAGCCCGTCATGTGCGGGCAATTGCACCACACGACTCCGGGCAGCGGCGTTTTCAGCCACCAATAGGCCCACGAGCCGCCCATGATGCGCTTGGCCTGGATGTCGAGCGCGTGGAAGGCCTCGGGCTGGCCGTATTGGAATTTCTCCGCCGCGTCGGTGTCGACGCCGCCGAGGCGGAACACGGTGGTGACGATATAGGCGCCGTGCGCGAACGGCGCGCCGGCCGCGGCGGCGACGTCGAGATCGCCGGTCGCGTCGATGACGACGTCGCCGAGCACGGCCTCGCGCCCGGCCTTGGATTCGGAAACGACGCCCTTGATGCGCCCGCCTTCGACGATGGCGCTGGAGAACCAGCTATGGAAGCGCGCATCGACGCCCGCTTCCTTGACCAGATCGTTGGACACGCGCTTCCAGCCGTCGGGATCGAAGGCGACGGCGAAGCAGATCGGGTGCGGCTTCAAGTGGCTGTGAAAATCGAACGAGCCCCAGCGCGACCATTTCTGCCACATCGCCTGGTCCTGGATGCGCTCGGCTTCCGGCGGATAGACGGCGAGGCCGAGGCGCGCCATGCGCTCGATCATCTCCATGCACAGGCCGGTGACGGTGATCTCGCGCCCGTTGCACATGTCGTCGAGCACCAACACCATGCCGCCCGAGGCGAGGCCGCCGAGATAGGGATAGCGTTCGAGCAGGGTCACGCTGGCGCCGTTGCGCCGCGCCGCCACCGCGGCGGCGACGCCGGCCGGGCCGCCGCCAACAACGACGACGTCGGATTTCGCGACGACGCGCGCGTCGCGCGCCGATTCCCGGATGGATTGCGGGTGCGCGGTCATGGGTTCACTCCTGTTCCGGCCGGCTCAATGGCCGGCACCGGTGCGATTTATCGTTCGATTGTCGCTGCGTAGGGGCGGGTCTCCGACCCGCCCGGCTCGTGCCGCTCGCGCGACCGGGCAACAATTGCGCGGCGGCGCGAGGGCGGGTCGGAGACCCGCCCCTACGTGGCAACGGCCGAAAACGCTCAATGGCCGACATTGGGCTGCCATTTGATGACCATGCGCTCGATCAGCGTGATGACCAGGAAAAATGTGACCGAAAACGCCGAGCCGACGACGACGGTGGCGTAAAGCAAGGCCGAATCGAACGCATACATCGCCTGCACGATGAGCGCGCCGATGCCGTAATTGGTGCCGATCCACTCGCCGACGATGGCGCCGATGACGGCCGTGCTCGACGCGATCTTGAGCGCCGAGAACAGATAGGGCAGCGAATTGTAGACCCGGAGCTTGAAGAACACTTCGCGCTTGCTGGCCGAGAGCACGCGCATCAGCTCCATGGTCTGCGGGTTCACCAATTCGAGGCCGCGCACCATGTTGACCAGCGTCGGGAAAAAGCAGATCAGCGCCGCGATCGCGATCTTGGGCTCGATGCCGTTGCCGAGCAGCAGGACCAGGATCGGCGCCTTGGCGACGACGGGAATCGTGTTGATCAGAACGACCATCGGGAAAAAAGCTTCTTCCGCCGATTTGTTGTGCACGAAAACCGTGGCGACGACGATGGCGGTGCAATTGCCGAGCAGGAAGCCCGAGATCGCCTCGATCGCGGTGGGCAACAGGTTTTCCATCAGCATGCCGAATTTCGCGATCAGCATGTTGACGACCGCGATCGGCGAGGGCGCGATGAAGGGCTTCACTTCGAGCAATTCGACCAGCGCGAACCAGATCGCGAGCAAGGTCAGCGCGCCGACCGCCGGCATCAGGCGGCGGCGCCGGGCGCGGGCGCGCCGCTCGGCGAAGAATTGCGCTTCGGCGGCGTCGAGCGCGGCATCGGCGCGGCGCGGGGCGGCGAGGGTCGCGCTGCCGGCCATCAGCAGGTCTCCAGCACGCGGCGCAGACGGCCGGCGAGCGCCACGAATTCCGGCGCCTCGCGCATCGCCAGGCGGCGCGGCATCGGCAGATCGTCGGCGATCAGCTCGCGCACGCGGCCCGGATTGGCGGCCAGCATCAGCACTTGCTGGCTCAGGAAAGCGGCCTCGTAGATGCTGTGGGTCACGAACACGATCGTCGTCCTGGTTTCCTCCCAGATGCGCAGCAGCTCTTCGTTGAGCCGGTCGCGGGTGATTTCGTCGAGCGCGCCGAACGGTTCGTCCATCAGCAGGATTTTCGGATCGCTGGCGAGCGCGCGGGCGATCGAAACGCGCTGGCGCATGCCGCCCGAAAGCTCGTGCGGCAGCGCCTTCTCCCAGCCGGCGAGGCCGACAAGTTCGAGCAGCTCCTTGGGCGAGCGCGATTTGGCCGGCCGCGTGCGCGCGCCGCCGACTTCATGGGGCAGCGATACGTTGTCGAGCGCGTTGCGCCAGGGCAGCAGCGCCGCGTCTTGGAACACGAAGCCGATGGCGCGCTCGCGCCGCGCCTCGGCCGCGCTCTTGCCGAGCACGCGCACCGTGCCCGAGCCGGGCGTGAGCAGATCGGCGATGACGCGCAGCAGCGTGGACTTGCCGCAGCCCGACGGCCCCACCAGCGTGAGGAAACTGCCCTCGGCCAAGGTCAGCGACAGGTTTTCGAGCGCCGTAAGCGAGCGCCGCTCGCTGATGAAGCGGACCGTGACCTTGTCGCAGTCGATCGCCGGCGGCCGGGCCGAAGCCTCGGCCGCCGCCGGAGCGCGTTGCGCCGCGAGCGCCGCGCTCAAGACCGCTCAGCCGATGCGCGGACGCGCCGCGTCGGTCGCCTTCAGATTGTCGAGCGTCATCACCTCGTTGAGCGCCGGCGTGCGCTTGGAGAATTGGCCGAGTTCGGAATAGAGCTTGATCTGGCTGTCCCACACCGCCGAATCCATCGCGCCCCAGCCGTTCTTCTTGGTGTTTTCGTTGAAGGCGTAGGCGAGCATCACGTCGGCACCCTCAAGCTCGTCCTTCAGATTGAAGTTGGGATATTCCTTGACCAGCAGATCGACCGCCTTCGCCTTGTTGGCGGCGGCATAGGCCCAGCCCTTGGCGGTGGCTCGGATGAAGCCGTTGACCATCTCGGCCTTCTTTTCGAGCGTGCTGGGCTGCGCATAGAACGGCAGCGCATAGAGCTGCACGCCGCCGTCCCACAGGCGGAAATCGACCCGCTGGTCGCCGAGAACGCGAAGCGCGGTGGTGTTGGTTTGCCAGCCCGTCACCGCGTGGACCTGGCCGGTCATGAGCGGCGTCATATCCGCGCCCATGACGATGACCTCGACCTGCTTCGGGTCGATCTTGTGCTTGGCGAGCAGCGCGCGCAGCAGAATCTGCGCCGTCGCCTGGGTCGCGATCTTCTTGCCGATCATGTCTTGCGGCGACTTGATCGGCGCTTTCTTGAGCGAGAAATAGGTGAAGGGATGCTGCTGCGCGCCGGCGGCGAAGCATTTGACCGGCAGGTCCTGCGACGCGGCGAGCATGAGCGACGGGCTCGACGACACCTGGCCGATATCCATGCGCCCGGCCGCGACCACGGCGATGCCGTCGATCGATGGGCCGCCGGGATGGATTTCGAGCTTGATCTTCTCCTGCTCGTAATAGCCGAGGTGCTTGGCGCAGACCTCGCCGATCTGGTTGCCGCTCGCGAGCCAGCCGAGCTGGAATTTCACCGTCTGCGTTCCCGCTTGGGCGCGCAGCGGAATGGACATGAGCGTCGGCGCCGAAATCGCCGCGCCGGCGGCGGCGCTAAGCTTGAGGAAATTGCGGCGCGATTTGCGTGATTTGTTCATTCGAACCTCCCAGGATCGGTGCCAGCCAAAGGCATGCGAATTCCCATCAATTCCTATACGCTCGCGGCACCACCGGCAAGGCGGTTCCGGCGGCATTTGCGGCGCTCCGGCGCCCGTCACAGGTGTGCGCAATGGCCCGAATCCTCGCAGGCGCGTCCGTGCTAACCATGAATCCGGCGGACCCGTTCCGCGCCGCGGCGGATATCCGCATCGCCGATGGCGCCATCGCCGCGATCGAGCCGCCGGGCGCCGGGCGCGGCCCGGGCGACGAGATCGTCGATTGCCGCGACACGCTGATCGTGCCCGGCTTCGTCAATGTCCACACCCATGCCTGCGCCTGGCTGTTCCGCGGCCGCGTCGAAGACGTGCCGCGCGCCTATTGGGCCGGCAATTACGCCGTGCCCGGGCAGGAGGATTTCAGCGTCGAGGATCACGTCGCGGGCGCGCGCGCCGCTTGCGACGAAATGCTGCTGAACGGCATCACCTGCATCGCCGACCGCTTCGCCATGATGGACCGCATCGGCGCCGCGATCGAGGCGAGCGGCATTCGCGCCATCCTGGGCCCGACCCTGTCCGACAACAAAGGCGCCGCCGATTGGAAAACCGCCGATGCCGTGTTCGAGCGCTGGGGCACGTCGCCCGTGAGCCGCATCAGCGCCGGCGTGGCACCGCACGCGCTCGATACGTGTTCCGACGCGCTGCTGCGCCAATGCGTAGCGCGCGCGGAGAAGCACGGTGCGCGGCTTTTCGTTCATGTGGCGCAATCGGAAATTGAAGTGACGCGGCTCAAGGCGCGTGGCTATTCGGGCGCGCTCGCTTGCTTGAAAGCCAATGGCCTCGTCGGCCCGCACATCGTCGCCGCGCATTGCATCTATCTCGCGCCGGGCGAGATCGCGGAATTGCCGGCGACGCGGATTTCGATCGCCCATTGCCCGGCAAGCAATCTCAAGATCGAGGCGCGCACCTTGCCGGTCGCGCGCCTGATCGGGCGCGGCAACGCGATCGGCCTCGGCACCGATTGGGCGGTGAGCGACAACGCCATGGACATGTTTTTCGAGGCGCGCCTGGCGGCCCTGGTGGGGAAGCAACTCGCGGACGATCCCGTGGCGCTCCCGGTCGCGGCGATGCTGCGCATGATGACGATCGACGGCGCCCGCGTGCTCGGGCTCGACGGCGCCGTCGGCAGCATCGAAGCGGGCAAGCGCGCCGATCTCGTGGTCCTCGATCTCGCGGCACCCGGCGCCAATCCGCGCCACGACCTCGCCGCCAATCTGCTCTATTCGATGGACGCGCGCGCGGTGCGCGACGTGCTGGTCGATGGCGAAATCTTGGTGAGGAACCGGCGGCTGACTCGCTTCGATGAGGCCGACCCAATAAGGCTTGAAACCAAACGATAGGGAATCCGGTTGACCGGTTCGGGCGAATCGATCGGATTTCGCATCAGACTGTCAGCTTGACCTCGGTGACGCCGTGAACGAAGGCCGTGGGCCCGATATTGAACCGGGCCGCAAGCCATCCGGCGATGCCGAGGCGAAGCAGGCCGCGCACGAGCCAGACGATGACCACAAGAAGAAGGGGGTTGTGAAACAGGATGCGGGGGCCGCGGCGCTGCAGCGCCTGAATCTGCGCGACCTCACGGATCCGTTCGGCGCGGAATGAAGCCGCGGCGTCGTCGAGCGCGGCAGGGCTAGCGCCCGCGCGAAGCAGCGGCACGAAGCGATTGGCGGCGACCACCGCGTCGCGGAGCGCGATGTTGATGCCTTGGGCGCCGACCGGCGACATCGGGTGCGCCGCGTCGCCGACCAGCGCCATGCCGGGCACCGACCAGCGGTCGTAGCAGTCGCACACCACGTCGAGCAGGAAAGGATGGAGCGCGTCGCCGGCATGAGTGCGCAGGTGCGCTGCCATGTCCTCCGAGACATGGCGCGCCATCCGCTCGAGCCAGTGCTCGATCCCCTTGTCCCGGAGATCCTTGTAGCCGCCCTTGCGAATGACCCAGCCGATCTGCAACAGGCCGTCATAGGCGGGGATGAAAAGGCCGAGCTGGCCATTGCCGATATAGCCGCGGACCGGCGGCGGCCGCTTGCCGTAGAACCCCGGCAACGGGAGCTTGCACCAGACGATGTCGAAGAATTCGGGATTGCGCGGCTGATCGAGCCCGGCCGCCTTGCGCAGCGACGAAAAGCGGCCGTCGCAGGCGAATAGATAGTCCGCTTCGAGACGCTCTTCGCCGTTCGCCCCGGCGAGCTCGATCCCGATCGCGCGGCCATCGCCCATGATCGGCCGGATGACGCGGTCGCCGCGCCGGAAGACGAAGTTGGGAAAGGCCGCGGCCTTTTCGACCAGCATCTCGAGCATCGCCGGCTGGGCAACCCAGCGCGGCGCAGCACCGACGGAACGCGCGAAGTCAAGCGACGCGAACCGGCGTCCTTTAACGTACAGCTCGGCACTTTCCAGCTTGGTGTGCGGCAGGGCTTCGAAGGCGTCCCACAGGCCGGCCTCGCGGAACATGAGCTGGCCGCCCGGCATCAGTCCTTCGCCGCGAAACTCCCGGGCGAAATCGGACTGGCGCTCGACGAGAGTGGTGGCGACGCCACGGCTCGCCAGCAGGTACGCGAGCAAGGCCCCGGCCGGCCCGGCGCCGACGATGATAACCGATTGGCTCATTTGCGTTCCCGCGGCGAGGTTGGTCGCAAAGAGCACAATCTTCGTGAATCCGGCATTAAGTGTCCAGTCCACTCGACGCTGCCGGTCGCGCGAGCGGCCGCGCAGTCGGCGACAACGCGATGGATGCCCGCGCGGTGCGCGACGTGCTGGTCGATGGCGAAATCCTGGTGCGCAACCGGCAGCTGACGCGCCGCTGACTACTTCGTCCCGAACAAGCGGTCGCCGGCGTCGCCGAGGCCGGGGACGATGTAGGCGTGGTCGTTCAGATGGCTGTCGATCGACGCGGTGTAGATCGGCACGTCGGGATGCGCCGCGCGCAGCGCGTGCACGCCTTCGGGGGCGGCGAGCAGGCACACGAAGCGCATGCTTTCGACGCCCATTTCCTTCATGCGCGTCACCGCCGCCACCGCCGAATTGCCCGTCGCCAGCATCGGATCGAGAATGATGACGAGGCGCGACGCCACGTCCTCGGGCACCTTGAGATAATATTCGACCGCGGCCAGCGTCGCGGGATCGCGATAAAGGCCGATATGGCCGACGCGCGCCGAGGGCAGGAGATCGAGCATGCCGTCGAGCAAGCCGAGGCCGGCGCGCAGAATCGGCAGCAGGCACAGCTTTTTGCCGGCCAGGATCGGCGCCTGCATTTTCATCAGCGGCGTTTCGATCTCGGTGTCGGTCACCGGCAGGTCGCGCGTCACTTCGTAGACGAACAGCGCCGCCAGCTCGCGCACCAATTGGCGGAACTCGCTCGTCGAATTCGACTTGCGCCGCAGCATCGAGAGCTTGTGCCGCACCAGCGGGTGTTCGAGAACCGTCACGTCTTGCGGCATTGCCGTTCCATCCTCGATTGCGCGTGTCAGAATACGGTGCCGTCGCTCTCGATCGCAAGCGGCGGGCCGCCGCCGGGGCGCATTTCCAGCGCGATGCGCCGCCCCGCCGACCAAGTGCCGCCTTCGAGAAATCTTGGCGAGCGGCAGCGTGTCGCGGTCGGCGCCGAGCTTGGCGCGGATTTTTCCCGCCAGCCGATCGAGCAAGCCCACGGTGAGCGCGCGCCACTCGACGACGGCCTCGTCGCCCGGTTTGAGCGCGCGGCGCGCGAGATCGGGATCGATCGGCGCGATGACGCCGAGATCGAGAAACAACCCGCCGTTGCGATATTCGGCGAGGCCGGTCAATCCGTCGATCGCGGTCACGCGCAGGCCGGCCTCTTGCAGCGGCTCGATCAGGGAATAGGCGAGCCATTGCGCGAGCTTGTGAAACGGCACGAGCTCGGCGGTGGCATCGCCGGTGCGGAACGCGCGATGGCGCCACACATCGCCGAGCGGCACGCCGTCGAGCACGATGCGGCCCGGCCAGATGCGGTTGAAGGCGCGGAGGACGATTTCGAGCAGCGCCGCGGCGGCGATGGCGCCGTCGATCGCTTGCCGCCGGATCGCGTCGAACAGATTGCCGAGCCGCGCCTCGGCGCCGAATGTTTCCGGCTGCGCCGCGACGGCGGCGCCGAGATTGCGCATCAGAGCGGCGCGGCCCGCGAGCCCGGCGAGCGGATTGTCCGCGCCGGCTTGAAACGCCGCGGCCAGGTCGACTTCCGAGACATCGCCGAGCCGCGCCGCGTCGGCGCGCAAGGCGCCGCGCTCGCTCGCGAAGCCGCCGCGCCGGTAGAGCGCGATGCTCGCGACCGCGAGTCCCTCGGAGCGCCCGATCGCGGCACCGCCTGCTTCGCGATAGCGCCAAGCGGCGCCGGCGCCGGCATCGAGCAGGACCGAGACGATGGCGAGTTCGATGGCGACGCGCGCGATCTCGTCCGGCGCCGCGTTGCCCGGCGCATCGCCGGCCAGCGCCGCGCGCAATTCACGCCAGCGGTCGCGGCCGCCGGCGGTGAAATGGCGCCAGCGGCTGTGAAACGGAATCTCAAGCGTGGGATAATTGGCGCGCATCGTCGCGATCACGTAATCCGCCGCCGCGTCGAGCCGTTCGGGATGCAGGCGGAAATGCGCCGTGGCGCCGTTCTCGGCCAGTGCCACCATGACGCCGCAGCGTTCGCGCACGGCGGCGGCCGAGAGCAGGCGCTCGGCCGGCGTCCGCTCGGGAATTACCATCGCCTAGTCTTCGAGCTTGCGGCCCTTGGCATTCTTCAAGTCGTCCTTCGGCGGCTTGCGGCTGGTGAAATAGCCGGCGGATTTTTTCGCGTCCATCTCGACCCGCGCGTCGCCGGGGATCATGTCCTCGGGCAGCTCGACGCGTTCGGCGATCTCGATGCCGGCTTGCACCAGCGGCGCGTATTTCATGTCGCTCATCGACACGAATCGGTCGATGCGCGTCACGCCGAGCCAATGGAGCACGTCGGGCATCAGCTCCTGGAAGCGCATGTCCTGCACGCCGGCGACGCATTCGGTGCGCGCGAAATACGTCTCGGCCCGGTCGCCGCCGGCCTGGCGCTTCCGCGCATTGTAGACCAGGAACTTGGTGACCTCGCCGAGCGCGCGGCCTTCCTTGCGGTTGTAGACGACGATGCCGGTGCCGCCGTCTTGCGCCGCGCGGATGCAGACCTCGATGCCGTGGGTGAGATAGGGCCGGCAGGTGCAGATATCGGAGCCGAACACGTCCGAGCCGCTGCATTCGTCGTGTACCCGGCAGGCGACGCTGCGCTTGGGATCGGGGATCGCGTCGGCCTCGCCGAAAATATAAACCGTGATGCCGCCGATCGGCGGCAGGAACACGTGCAAATCGGGCCGCGTCACCAGCTCGGGAAACATGCCGCCGGTTTCTTGGAACAGCGTGCGGCGCAGCTCGCTTTCCTCCACGCCGAAGCGCTGGGCGATGCCGGGCAGGTGCCACACCGGCTCGATCGCGACCTTGGTCACGCGCGCCGAGCCGTCCTTGAGCAGGATGTCGCCATCGGCGCGCAAACGGTTGTGGCCCATGGCGCCGGCGATTTCCGGCATGTGGATATGCGCGCGCGTGATCGCGATGGTGGGGCGGATGTTCCAGCCCGCCTTGATCTGCGAAGCGAAGGCGTCGGCGACGAGGTGGCCCCAGGGATCGAGCGACACGATTTTGGAAGCGTCGCCCCACTGCACATAGGGGCCGAAGGCGGAGGCCGGGACGGTGTCGGTCAAATCGGCGATGTGCTTGGGATCGAGCCGCCCCGCCGCGATGGCGAGCGCGCGATAGACCGCATAGGCCCCGGCATGGGCGCCGATCACGTTGCGCCGCGCCGCATCGCCCGGCGTCGCCACCAGCGGCCCGCGCTCGGCGGCGGTCGGCGCACCCCAGCGGATAGACGGCGGCTTGCCACCGCTTCTGCCGGGATGCGATGTCAATCTTATGTGCTTGTTCATGGCGGGCTGGATGTTGGGCGGCGTGCCGGATGCAAGCGCCATTCTACGCCGGTATGGTGAGGAATTAGTATGCCCAAACCGGGGCATGCGCTGCCCGAAGGTGATCATCGGTTTCCGGCTAAGTGCTTGATCAATTCGAAGATGCTCATTTGCGTGTGTTGGGAAAAGCGGGGGAGTTGAGCATCTTCGGGAGTATCAATGGGTTAGCGGTTGGGTTGCCAAGATTATGGGAGAAAACGCCGCTAGGAATTCTTGTATCTCCACACTTAAGCGCTTGATAAATCGAACGATGGCCGATTTCGTTTTCGGGAAAATCGGGATTTTGATCATCTTCGACCGAATCAACGGCTTAGCAGAATATTATGGCGCGAATTTCAAGCTAAGTGCTTGATCTTCTCGAAGATGATCATCAGGCCGAAATTTCGCGTTTTCGGCGCGGGATGAGCACCTTCGGGCGGCCGGGGCTGTGATGTCGTATTCATCACACATTCCCGGTGGCGGTCCGGTGGAAGTTTTAGGTGAACCACGGAGCCACAGAGACACAGAGGAAGTCACGGAGGATTCCATTTGCGCGCCACGCGAATTCCCAACTTCCTTCTCCGTGCCTCCGTGCCTTTATGCCCCCGTAATTTCAACGGCGTCATCCCGAGCAAGCGCGCGTCAGCGCGCGCCGTCGAGGGACCTCGGGCGGACTGGCGCCTTGCCGCCACGCGCGGTTTGGCTAGTGCGGGCGAGGTCGCTCCGCTGCGCGGCGCTGTGCGCCGCTCCGGTCGGGATGACGGGATTGGGAATGGTGCGGCGATGTCGCGAAATGCGTAAATCCGCAATTTCAGGGACACAATACAAAATTGACGCCCTGCCGCCCGCGGCGCAGCGTGACGGCATGGCGCGGCTGGCACGAGCGGTGGCGCCGGGTGTGCCGCATCATGTGACGCAGCGCGGCAACCGGCGGCAGAAGGTCTTCTTCGCGATATTACGGGTACACAATATCTATATTCACGCCGCCGCTTGCCCCAGGCAAGCAATACGATCGCACAGCGACGCGTCAATTAAGTATTGTGTACCTGTAATTCTTTGTTCCTCCTCGCCCCGCGCGCTCTTGCGCGTGGGGAGAGGATCGTGGTGAGGGGTCGTGCGGACGGGCGCGCTCGCCGCATGTTCACTCAATCCTGGCGAAGATAGCCGAGCATAAGCAGCCGCGCATGTCAGCGCGAGGGCGCATGCAATGCGCCCCTACGCCACTGCACCTCGCTTCGTTCTTCGCCACCGCGGCTTATTTTTCCCGCGCCCGCATCGCCGCCGCCAGCGCCATGGCGGCGGGTTCGCCCTTCCCTTCGAGGCCGGCGATGGTGCCGAGCCGGTCCGGCGCCGCGCGGTTTTGGCTGAGCTTCCATTTGCCTTCGATACGCGCGATCGGCAGGCGCAGGCCGACGATGGCTTTCACCATCTGGTCGAGAAAGTCCTTGGGCGCGTCGCTGACTTTCCAGGGCACGGCCGAGCTCGCTTCATAACGCTCTGTCAAGCGGGTGACGATGCCCAACAGCGCGGCACGATCCTCGACGATTTCCAGCGGGCCGTAGGCGTGGATGGCGATGTAGTTCCAGGTCGGCACGACCTTGGCGTGCTCGCGCTTCGACGGATACCAATTGGGCGAAATGTAACTTTGCGGGCCGAGGAAGATGGCGAGCGAGTCCGTGCCGTTGCCGAAATCGCGCCATTGCGGATTGGCGCGGGCGACGTGGCCGATCAGCGCACCATTGGGGCCGGGCTCGGCATCGACGAGGAGCGGGAGATGCGTCGCGGTCATCGCGCCGGCTTTACTCGTGACCAGAGTCGCGAAACCGATATCGCGCATCGCGCCGTGCAGCACGTCGATGCGGCTCTCGTTGAAATGGGCGGGCAAATACATGGCGGTCCCTCGACGGCGGCGGCGAATTCGCGCAGTATAGGATCATGCGCGGCGGCGTCGAGCATGTGCTGATTGCGGCGATGGTCTTTCTCGGCATTCATATCGTGCCGAGCACGAAATTGCGCGCCGTGTTGGTGCGCGCGCTCGGCGCTGGCGCCTATCGCGGCTTGTTCTCGCTCATAAGCGCCCTGGCGCTGGCCTGGCTCATCCTCGCCTATGCGGCGGCGCCGGTCGAGCCGCTGTGGCCGCGCGCCGGCTGGACGCGCTGGCTCGCGCTCGTCGTCATGCCCTTCGCCTTCGTGTTTTTCGTCGGCGGCCTCACCGTCGGCAACCCCGCGACCGCCGGCATGGAACGGCGCGTCGATCCCGCCAATGCGGCGCGCGGGTTCTTGACGGTGACGCGCCATCCGATGTTTTGCGGCTTCGCGCTGTGGGGCGTGGCGCATCTGCTCGTGAAGGGCGACCGCGCTTCGATCCTGTTCTTCGGCTGCATCGCGCTGCTGGCGCTGATCGGCATGTGGCTGCTCGACCGGCGCAAGGCGGCGGAGCGAGGCGACGCGTACCAAACCTATCTCGCGCGCACCTCGGCTTTGCCGTTTCTGGCGGCGGTCCAGGGCCGCGTGGCGATCGACTGGCGCGGCATCGGCTGGTGGCGCCCGGCGCTCGGCCTCGCCCTCTTCGCCATCGTGCTGGGCGGGCATCTTCACATATTCCGCGTCAGCCCGTGGCCGTGGTAAGGCGTTAGCGCCGCGGCCCGATTGGGCCGCATTTTATCGGACACGGTCATGTCTCAATCCGCCCAAGGCCCGGACTATGATCCGGGCCAAGGCCCGCTCGCCGGCCTCAAGATCGTCGAGTTCGCCGGCATCGGCCCGGCGCCGATGTGCGCCATGCTGTTGGCCGATCTCGGCGCCACGGTGCTGCGGCTCGATCGCACCGAAGAGTCCGGCCTCGGCGTCAAAAGCGATCCGCGCTTCGATCTGTTGAGCCGCAGCCGGCCCTCGGCCGCGATCGATCTCAAGTCGAAGGACGGCGTCGCCACAGCACTGCGCCTGGTTGCCGCCGCCGATGTGCTCGATCGAAGGCTTCCGCCCGGGCGTGATGGAGCGCATGGGCCTCGGCCCGGAGGTTTGTTTCGCGCGCAATCCGAAACTCGTTTACGGCCGCATGACGGGCTGGGGCCAGAGCGGGCCGCTCGCCCAGGCCGCCGGCCACGACATGAACTACATCGCCCTGATCGGCGCCTTGCACGCCATCGGCCGGCCGGGCGAGCGCCCGGTGCCGCCGCTCAACCTGGTCGGCGATTTCGGCGGCGGCGCGCTCTATCTCGCCTTCGGCATCATGGCGGCATTGTTCGAAACCGCGCGCTCGGGCCAGGGCCAGGTCGTCGATGCCGCGATGACCGACGGCGCCGCCTCGCTGATGACGCTCATGTACGGCCTGGTCGGCCAGGGCCTGTGGCGCGACGAGCGCGGCACGAACATCCTCGACGGTGCCGCGCCCTATTACGACACCTATGAAACCAAGGACGGGCGGCACGTCTCGGTGGCGCCGATCGAGGCCAAATTCTTCGCCGAGTTCATCGCCAGGATCGGTCTCGATCCGGCGGCGCTGCCCAAGCAGAACGACCGCGCGCGCTGGCCCGAGCTCAAGGCGAAGATCGCGGCGGCGCTCAAGACCAAGACGCGCGACGAATGGTGCGCGCTGCTCGAAGGCAGCGACGGCTGTTTCGCGCCGGTCCTGTCGCTCGCCGAGGCGCCGCGCCATCCGCACAATGTCGCGCGCGGAACTTTCGTCGAGATCGGCGGCGTCGTGCAGCCGGCGCCGGCGCCGCGCTTCAGCCGCACGCCAGGCGCCATCCGATCGCCGCCCGCGGCGCGCGGCGCCGATACCGAGCGCGCGCTCGCCGCCTGGGGTTTCGCTGCCGGCGAGATCGCGGCCTTGCGCGCCGCGAAGGCGATCGCCTGATGGCGGCCCGCTCACCGAGCGCACGCTCAAATCGGATCTCGACGCGCTCGCCGCCGAGGACGCCGTCGTCGCGGCGGCGCTCGAGCGCTTCGGCTATCCCGAGCTGCGCCGCCGCCCGCCCGGCTTCGAGGCGCTGCTGCGCGTCATCGTCGGCCAGCAGATCTCGACCGGCGCCGCGGCCTCGATCTGGCGCCGCGTCGAAGCCGCCATCGTGCCGCTGACGCCCGCGGTCTATCGCGCCGCCAGCGACGAGGCGCTGCGCGGCTGCGGCCTGTCGCGCCAGAAGGTGACGTATTCGCGCAGCCTCGCCGAACTCGTCCACAGCGGCGAGGTGCCGCTCGGCGAAATCGCGACGATGCCCGACGCGGACGCTGTTGCGGCCCTGGTCAAGATCAAGGGCATCGGGCGCTGGACGGCCGAAGTCTATCTGCTCTTCGCCCTCGGCCGGCGCGATATTTTTCCCGCCGACGATCTCGGCCTCATCGTCGGCATGCAGCGGCTCAAGAATTTGCGCGGCCGGCCCAAGCCCAAGCGCATGGTGGCGCTCGCCGAGCCATGGCGGCCCCGGCGCAGCGCCGCCGCGCATCTGCTCTGGCACTATTTTCACAAGACGACGGACGAGGCGCGCGTTGCCAAGCCGCCGCGCGCGAACTCGAAACGCAAAGGAACCGGATGAGTTTCACGCTCTCGCTCGAAGGCCCGAAATTCGGCCCCGCCGCCGGCGGCGCGCCGCGCCAGCTCGTCATCCTGCTGCACGGCTGGGGCGCGGACGGCAACGACCTGATCGGCCTGGCGCCGCATTGGGCGCGACTCTTGCCCAACGCGGAATTCCTCTCGCCGCACGCGCCCTATGCGCATGACGGCGGCTTCGGCCGGCAATGGTATTCGTTGGGCGACCTGTCGCCGCAGGGCGGCTTGCGCGACGACGTGATGCGCGCGCGGGTCGAGGCGGTGGCGCCGATCGTCAACGCCTATATCGACGCGGAACTCGCGGCGCGCAAGCTCGGCGCCGACAAGCTGGCGCTCGTCGGCTTCTCGCAGGGCACGATGGTGGCACTCTTCGTCGGCCCGCGCCGCGACAAGGGTCCGCGCGCCATCCTCGGCTATTCCGGGCGCATGATCGGCGGCGACCGCCTCGGCGAGGAAGCCAAGTCGAAGCCCGAGATCCTGCTGATTCACGGCGAGGACGACGAGGTGCTGCCCGCCGCGTCGTCGCGCCGCGCCGCCGAGCAATTCAAGGCGGCGGGCTTCGCCGTCGAGGCGAAGTTCCGCCCCGGCCTCGGCCACGGCATCGACCAGGAGGGCGTCGCCGCCGGCGCCCAATTCCTCAAGCGCGCGCTGGGGGCTTGACCGGGCGGGCCCGACGAAGCACAGGCCAAGACGCCGCTACAGCAGCGCCTGCAATTTGCCCCGGACCTCCGCCAGGCACCGAGGCCGGGCGCGCGGCCGGCGAACGTCGCCTTTCGCGCCACGGCGCCCATCGCAAGATCTTGACGTGGTCCCGCGAAGCACAACGCCCGCGGACCTTGAGCGCGGCCGGCAAGGGCGCCGCGAACGAGAAAGCCCTTGATCTTGCAGTGATCGGGCACAACAGCGCCAACCCCGTCTTTTCGTTGTAGGCTTTGGGGGACAATACGAGAGCTGGACGGCGTCCGGCCTGTTCTTGGCCCGCTTGCGGATCGAAGCTAAGCCAGATCAGGTCACCGCGATCGGGCGTATAGGGTTTGCGGCTTACCACTCCTCGCGGCCAACCGCCCCGCCGGTCCTCGTTTCGCCGTGAAGATTGCCCGGTGTCACCCCGGCCAAGAGTTCATCGAGCACATATCTGGGCTTGTGCAGCACGAGGGCGTCGCCACGCGCGACGATTTCGATCGCCGATCCTTCGCTGACGCCGAGCTGCGCCGCATAAGCGCGCGGCAGGCGCACCGCCAAACTGTTGCCCCAGCGCGTCACCTGCGTCCGCATCGAAATTCGCTCCCGTTTGGATACACAATGACTATACATAACCGGCGCGGCGAGATCAATCCGGATTCTGCGGCTACGCCCCGCCGGACGGCGGTTGCGGCTCGGCCGGGGCCGGGCGTATCGTCAAGCTCGGCGCGCATGTTGATTGAGGTGGTGGAATGACGGGCTGGATTCGGGCGAGACATTTCGCGCAGCGGCATTCTTTCCGTGCCGCCGGGCGCGGCCCCCGTCCATGGGCCGGCGGGCGAGCGGATGCGGCGACGCGGGTTCATCGCCGCCGCCGTCGGCGCGGCGCTCGCGTGGCCGCTCGCCGCGCGGGCGCAGCAGCCGGCAAGAGCCGCGCGGATCGGCTTCCTCGCGACCGGCTCGCTCGGATCGCCCGAGCATCGCGCCAATTTCGATGCCTTCCGGCAAGCGCTGCGCGAGCGCGGCTATGTCGAGGGCCGCGATATCGTCATCGAATTTCGCGGCGCCGAGGGCAATATCGAGCGGTTCCCCGCGCTCGCGCGCGAACTCGTCGGCCTCAAGGTCGATCTCATCGTCGCCTCGAACACGCCGGCGGCCCGGGCCGCGCGGCAGGCGACCGGCTCGATTCCCATCGTCGTGCCGGTCATGGGCGACCCTGTCGGCGACGGGCTCGTGGCCAGCCTCGCCCGGCCGGGCGGAAACGTCACGGGGCTGACATTCCTCGGTCCCGAATTGACGCCGAAACGCCTTGAGCTGCTCAAGGAAATCCTGCCGAAGCTGTCGCGAGTCGCGGCGCTGTGGCACCCCGGCGCCTATGGCGAACGAACGATGAGCGACATGCTGCAGCGGATGGAGGCCGCGGCACGCGCGCTCGGCGTGCAACTCGATCGCGTCGGCGTTCGCGATCCCGGCGACATCGAAAGCGCGTTCGCGGCCATGGCGCGGAACCGCGCCGAAGCCCTTATCGTGTTCCCGAGCCCGATGCTGTTTGCCGAGCGCCGGCGCATCGTCGATCTCGCCGGCCGGCACCGGATGCCGTCTGATAGGCATGGCGCGGGAGTTCGCCGAACTTGGGCGGCCTCTCGCGCTTACGGGGCGAACTTCGCGGACCAGTTCCGGCGCTCGGCCGGCTATGTCGACAAGATCCTCAAGGGCGCCAAGCCGGCCGATCTCCCGGTCGAGCAGCCGACCAGGTTCGAGCTCGTCGTCAACCTCAAGACGGCGAAGGCGCTCGGCATCGCGATACCGGCTTCGATTCTCGTGCAAGCGGATGAGGTGATCGAATGATGCAGCGTGGGCGAATGAACCGCCGCCGATTCATTTCCGCCGCCGCCGGCGCGCTCGCCGCGCCGCGCGCGGCCGGCGCGCAGCAGCCGGGCAAGATGCACCGGCTCGCGATCGTGCATCCGTCGGCCCCCACCGCGGAAATGGCGGAATCGGGAAATCCGAATTACCGGGCGTTCTTTCAGGGGCTGCGGCGGCTGGGCTATTCCGAGGGCCGCAACCTTCGCGTCGAGCGGCGCTCGGCCGAAGGCCATGCGGCGCGCTTGGCCGCCATTGCCGAAGAGGTCGTCCGGCTCCGGCCCGATGTCATCTTCGGCTCCTCGAATCGACTGTTGGGGGCGATCAAATCCTCGACGGGAATGATCCCGATCGTCGGCCTAGTCGCCGACCCGGTCGGCTTAGGGCTTGCCGCCAGCCTGGCGCGGCCGGGCGGGAACTTCACCGGATTCAGCATTGATGCCGGCGTCGAGATTCTCGGCAAGCGACTGGAGCTTCTGCGCGAGGTCATGCCCGCCGGCCGCGTAATGGCATACCTTACGCCGCGCGCGGTTTGGGAAAGCAACTACGCCGGCGTCACGCGGGAGGCGGCTCAGCGCGCGAAAGTGACCCTGATCGGTGCGCCGCTCGACGATCCCATCGACGAGGCGGAATATCGCCGCGTCTTTGCCGCGATGTCGCAACAAGGGGTGGAATCCTTGATCGTCGGCGAGTACGCCGAGAACTTCACGCATCGGCGGCTCGTTGCCGAACTCGCCGCCGCGGCGAAGCTGCCGGCGATCTACGCGTTCCGCGAGTACGCGGAGGCTGGGGGGCTCATGGCCTACGGATCGGACATCGCCGACATTTATCGCCGCGCCGCCGGCTATGTCGATCTAATACTGAAAGGGGCGAACCCCGGCGATCTTCCAATCCAGCAGCCGACGCGGTTCGAGCTGGTCATCAACCTCAAGACCGCCAAGGCGCTCGGCATCAAATTCCCGCCCGCGCTCCTGCTGCGCGCCGACGAGGTGATCGAATGAACCGTCGTCTATTTTTCGCCGCCGCCGCCGGCGCGCATGGCCGCGCTGCGCGCGGCCCAGGCGCAGCAGCCGGGCAAGGTGTATCGCTTGGCGATGCTGCAGACCGTAGGCCCTGTTGCCGACATGACGACGAACCGGAACGTGAACTGGAAGGTTTTCTTCGAGGACCTGCAACGCCTCGGCTATGTCGAGGGACGGAATCTCGCGGTCGAGCGGCGCTCGGCCGAGGGCGTTACGGCGCGTCGTCTCGCGCTTGCCCGCGAACTGGTCGGGCTCAAGCCGGATGTAATCTTTGCGTTGTCCAACCGGTCGACGCGGCGTTCAAAGCAGCGAACGCGACCGTCCCGATCGTCGCGATCGTGGCCGATCCCATCGGCTCCGGGTTCGCGGCGAGCCTGCCACGGCCCGGCGGCAATATTACCGGGTTCAGCATCGATGTTGGCGCGGAAATCGATTGGCAAATACTTCGCGTTGCTGAAGGAGGTCGTTCCGGCGGCGTCGCGGATGGCCTGCCTGGCTTCGCGGTGGTTTTGGGAAAGCAAGTTCGCAAGTTTCTTTCGCGAGGCGGCCGAGCGCGCCGGAATCATGACTGGCGGCCGCGGTCTTGGAACCTCCGGCGGACGCAGGCCGAGTACCGACGCGTCTTCGCGGCCATGGTCCGGGATCGCGTCGATTCGCTCCTTGTCGTCGCTGCGCCGGAAAACTTTGAACAGCGAAGCCTAATTGCGGAACTCGCCGCCGAAACGAGGTTGCCGGCGATCTACGGAAATCGCGCGCACGCGGAGGCCGGCGGCCTCATGGCCTACGGCATCGACTTCGGCGCCATCTATCGCGGCGCTGCCGACTACATCGCTCGCATTCTCAAGGGCGCCAGTCCGGCCGAGCTGCCGTTCCAGCAGCCGACCAGGTTCGAGCTGATTCTCAACCTCAAGACGGCGGCGGCGCTCGGCATCAAATTCCCGCCCGCGCTCCTGCCGCGCGCCGACGAGGTGATCGAATGAACCGCCGCCGCTTCATCGCCGCCGCCGCCGGCGCGCTCGCCGCGCCGGGCGCGGCCGCGCGCGCAGCAGCCGGGCAAGGTCTACCGGCTCGCGCTCGTGCATCCGTCGACGCCCGCCGCGGAGATGGCGGAAACGGGAAGTCCGTATTACCGGGCGTTCTTTCAGGAGCTGCGGCGGCTGGGCTACTCCGAAGGCCGCAACCTTCACGTCGAGCGGCGCTCGGCCGAGGGCCATAGGGCGCGCTTGGCCGCCATTGCCGAAGAGGTCGTCCGGCTCCGGCCCGATGTCATCTTCGGCGTTGCGAATAATCCGGTGGAAGCAATCAAATCCGCGACGAGCACGATCCCGATCGTCGGGATTGTCGGCGACCCGGTCGCCTTGGGGCTTGCCGCCAGCCTGGCGCGGCCGGGCGGGAACTTCACCGGGGTCAGCATCGATGGCGGCATCGAGATTATCGGCAAGCAACTGGAGCTTCTGCGCGAGGTCATGCCCGCCGGCCGCAGAATAGCATACCTATTCCCGCGCGCGGCTTGGGAGGGCAACGTCGGCGGGATCATACGCGAGGGGGCTCAGCGCGCAAGAGTGACCCTGATCGGCGCGCCGCTTAACGATCCCATCGATGAGGCGGAATATCGCCGCGCCTTTGCCGCGATGTCGCAACAAGGGGTGGATTCCTTGATCGTCGGCGCAAACCCCGAGAACTTAAGGCATCGGCGGCTCATTGCCGAGCTCGCTGCCGAGGCAAGGCTGCCGGCGATTTATCAATACCGTGAATCCGTCGAGGCCGGCGGGCTCATGGCCTACGCGTTCGACGTTACCGACCTGTATCGCCGCGCCGCCGGCTATGTCGATCTGAATCCTGAAAGGCGCCAATCCCGGCGATCTTCCGATCCAGCAGCCGACCAGGTTCGAGCTGGTCGTCAACCTCAAGACCGCGAAGGCGCTCGGCCTCACCTTCCCGCCGTCGATCCTGGTGCGCGCCGACGAGGTGATCGAATGAAGCCGCCGCGCGCTTCAATCGCCGCCGATTCGCCGCGCGGGCGGCGCCATTGCCGCGCCGCGCGCGGCCGCGCGCGCAGCAGCCGGGCAAGGTCTACCGGCTCGCGCTCGTGCATCCATCGACGCCCACCGCGGAGATGGCGGAAACGGGAAATCCGTATTACCGGGCGTTCTTTCAGGAGCTGCGGCGGCTGGGCTATTCCGAGGGCCGCAACCTTCACGTCGAGCGGCGCTCGGCCGAAGGCCATAGGGCGCGCTTGGCCGCAATTGCCGAAGAGGTCGTCCGGCTCCGGCCCGATGTCATCTTCGGCGTTGCGAATAATCCGGTGGAAGCAATCAAATCCGCGACGAGCACGATCCCGATCGTCGGGATTGTCGGCGACCCGGTCGCCTTGGGGCTTGCCGCCGGCCTGGCGCGGCCGGGCGGGAACTTCACCGGGGTCAGCATCGATGCCGGCATCGAGATTATCGGCAAGCGACTGGAGCTTCTGCGCGAGGTCATGCCCGCCGGCCGCAGAATGGCATACCTATACGCCGCGCGCGGTTTGGGAGGGCAACGTCGGCGGGATCATGCGCGAGGCGGCTCAGCGCGCAAGAGTGACCCTGATCGGCGCGCCGCTTAACGATCCCATCGACGAGGCGGAATATCGCCGCGCCTTTGCCGCGATGTCGCAACAAGGGGTAGATTCGTTGATCGTCGGCGCAAGCCCCGAGAACTTAAGACATCGGCGGCTCATCGCCGAGCTCGCTGCCGAGGCAAGGCTGCCGGCGATTTATCAATTTCGAGAATCCATCGAGGCCGGTGGGCTCATGGCCTACGCGTTCGACGTTACCGACATGTTTCGCCGCGCCGCCGGCTATGTCGATCTAATCCTGAAAGGCGCCAATCCCGGCGATCTTCCGATCCAGCAGCCGACCAGGTTCGAGCTGGTCATCAACCTCAAGACCGCCAAGGCGCTCGGCCTCACGTTTCCGCCGTCGATCCTGGTGCGCGCCGACGAGGTGATCGAATGATGCGCCGCGAGCAAGTGAAGTTGCCGCGCTACGCCGCCGCCACCAGCCGCCGCTCTGCGCTTTCGACCACCATCGGGCATTCCCAGTCGCGGCGTTCGGGCGGGGCGCCCCAGCGCTTGGTGACGAGCGCGACCCATTCGGGCGTATAGAGCTTGGCCGCCGCCGCTTTCGATTCCCAAAGATAGATTCCGGCCAGCGTCTTGCCGTCCTCGGCGATGCCGTAATATTTGCGGATCAGGCCCGGAATGCCTTGATAAGTGTGCGCCGTCGCCTTGATCGTGGCGTCGAGGTCGGCCTTGGTCGTGCCGGCCGGAACCTGGAAAATCCAGTGAACGATATGCATGGGCTCTCTCCCGTCGTCGCGATTGTTCAAGCGGTGCCGCGGATCGGATAGGCGCGTTCCTGGATCAGCTTGATGCCGTTGAGGATAGCGCCAAGATCGGGCCGCGAGAACGGCGCGTTCGAAATATCGATGATCTGCGCCTGGCCCTGCGGATTGAGCACGAACAAGGCGGGTTCGGGGAAACGGACGGTCGGTTTCCTGGGGCGAGCGCGGGTTGGAAACATAGAGTCCGAGGCGGCGCATATCGGCGACCGCGAGATCGAAGCCGACGGGGAATTTCGCGCCGATCTCGCCGGACAATGCCTCGGCCTTTTCCTTGGGGTCGCCCGACACCGCGACGATTTCGGTTTTCGCGGCGGCAAAACCGGGCGCCAGCTCGCCCAGGCCGGTCAGGTATTTTTTGCACAAAGGACAATGTTTGCCGCGATAGACGACGACGAGTTGCCAGCCCTCCCGCGCGCCGCCGAGCTTGACCGTCCCGCCGCCGGCCTTAGGCAAAGTGAGTTCGGGCAGGGCGGCGCCGGCGTCGAATTTTTCGTTCATGAAACCACTCCTCGACGAAATTGAATTTCGCTATCGCGTCTTAGCGCAAATCCGTCGGATCGCGGGTCACGATTTGGCGACCGGCTGGCAAACCGGCGCCGCCGAATCATTGACGAATTCCTTAGCGATTCGAGCCAGTTGCTACCATTGGATAGTGATTTGCTCTCGATTTTTTAAGCCGAAGCTGCTATATGACACGCATGGCGAATGACGAACACATTGGATTTCATGAGCAATGTGTGACGGACGCGGCACCGAATCGCGTCCGCCTGAGGCCACGCGCGCGCTAGGGCGGAGGCGGCACCGTGGCACCCGACAATTGCCCAGCCCTGGTCCTCAACGCGGATTTTCGCCCGCTTTCCTATTTCCCGCTTTCGGTTTGGTCCTGGCAGCACACGATCAAGGCCGTGTTCTTGGACCGGGTCACGGTGCTGTCGGAATATGAGCGCGTGGTGCGCTCGCCCTCCGTCGCCGTGCGGTTGCCCAGCGTCATCGCGCTGAAGGAATATGTGCCGCAAGCGCGGCGCCCGGCGTTTACCCGGTTCAACGTATTCCTGCGCGACCGCTTCACCTGCCAATATTGCGGGGCGCACCGTTCGGCCGAGCATCTCACCTTCGATCATATGGTGCCGCGCTCGCGCGGCGGGCGCACGTGCTGGACGAATGTCGTCACCGCCTGCGGCGCCTGCAATCTGCGCAAGGGCAGCCGTTTGCCGCGCGAATGCGGCATGCATCCGCGGCGTACGCCCTACCAGCCGAGCACGGCGATCCTGCAGGAGCATGGCCGCCTGTTCCCGCCCAACTACCTGCACGAAAGCTGGGCGGATTTCCTTTATTGGGATAGCGAATTGCAGGGATAGCGGGCTGCATCCGGCGCAGCCCGGCGCGGTTCGCCGAAATTCAAATCCGTTCGCTGAGCCAGATCGCCAGGCGCGAGGCGGCTCTGATGCCCGCGGTGAGCGGCTCATAGAGCGGCGCCTCGCGCGCCTGCATCGCCAGCGCCGTGTCGCGATGCTCGATCTCGTCGGCGCGGAACTCGTCGATCGTGGCTTTCAGCGCCGGCTCGTCGCCGCCCAGCATCTCGGATTGCCGGCGATAGTGCTCGTCGATCACATCTTCGACGGCGACGGTGCACGCCATCGCAGCCTTCTCGCCGAGCAGCGCGGTGGCGGCGCCGAGCGCGAAGCCGGCGACGTGCCACAGCGGCTGCAGCGCGGTCGGGCGCACGCGGCGCTCGACCAGCAGCTTGTTGAACGCGTCGAGATGGCGCTGTTCCTGTTCGGCCATCTTCTTGATCGCCGGCGCGGCCGCGCCGTGACCGAGCACGGCGAGTTGCCCGGCATAGATGCGCGCTGCGCCGAATTCGCCGGCCTGATCGACCCGGATCATGCGCGCGACCGTGCCGGCGCGATCGGGGTCGCCGGGCCATAGCTGAATCGAGCGTCTTGCGCTCGCGTTCGGCTGCGCCGCTCATGCGCCGCGCCGCCGCAATTGCAACGCGCTGTGGATGGCGAAAGCGCCGAGGGCGAGCGACATCAGCATGTTCCATCCCGCCATCGAAATGCCCAGCAGCGACCACGCGATCTCGTCGCAACGCGGCGGCGGCGGCGGCGCGTTGCCCTGAAGCAGCTTTTTCAGATCGGGAAGCGTGCCGTCGAAGCCGCCTTCGCAAGCCGCCAAGCCCGCCCACCATTTCTGCTCGACGCCGACATGAAAACCGCCGAGGCCCGCCGTCGTCAGCAAGGCGAGGCCGATCAGCGCAAAAGGGCGCAACGCGAAATCCGCCGGCGCTCGCCAGCGCGACGAAGGCGAGGCCGATCGCGACGAAATGCGGATAGCGCTGCCAGTGGCAGAGCGGGCACGGCTTCATGCCGAGCGCGTATTGGAAGAACAACGCGCCCAGCACCAAGCCGCCGCTGCCCGCGAGCAGCAGGAGAGGCGCGTTGCGCAGCGCGCGGTCGGCGAGGGCAAGCTGGTTCATCGGCATCGACTATAGTCCCCGCCGGCCGCTTCGGCCAGGATGCGGATCGCCGCTAGCGCCGGCGGCTCACAGCAGCCGTCCCGCCACGATGAAGCCGCCGACGACGATCAAGACCAAGCCGGTCGTGACCGCGGTCAGGTATTTCTCGACGAAGCGGCGGATCGGCTGGCCGAAGACGCGCAGCAGGGCGACCTCGATGAAGAAGCGCGCGCCGCGCGTCGCGATCGAGGCCAGGATGAAAACCGTGAAGTCGAATTGCGCGGCCCCGCTCGCGATCGTCACCAGCTTGTAGGGGATCGGCGTCAGGCCCTTGATGAGAATGATCCACAGGCCCCATTTGTCGTAGGCATCCTTGAACGCCGCGTAGCCGTTTTCATAGCCGTAGAATTCGATGATCCAGCGGCCGGCGGTTTCGTAGAGAAAATATCCGATCGCGTAGCCGAACAAGCCGCCGATCACCGAGGTCACGGTGCAGACCAAGCCGATCTTCCAGCCGCGGTCGGGCCGCGCCAGCACCATCGGGATCAGCAGCGCGTCGGGCGGAATCGGAAAGAACGAGCTCTCGGTGAACGATACGATGGCGAGCGCCCAAAGCGCGTGCGGCTTGGAGGCGAGGGCGATCGTCCAATCGTAAAGCCGGCGCAGCATCGGCGGAGCATTCTCTGTTGAAGCCGCCATGCTCTAGCAGCCGAGCCGCCGCCGGGCAACCGGCCGGCGCGTCGCATTGACCCCCGGGGGACTGCCACTATGATGCGGGCCGCCAGCGCGGCGTCGGCCTGTTTCACGCCGCCGCTCAAGGCACAGCAAGCCCCTGTGGCGGAACCGGTAGACGCGGCAGACTCAAAATCTGTTGTCAGCAATGGCGTGGGAGTTCGACTCTCCCCGGGGGCACCAATCAAGGGGAGAGAATCATGACGCCCGAGCTAACCTTGCTTTTTTGGTCGGCGGTGCTGACCTTCGTGCAGATGCTGGTCGCGGTTAGCGGCGCGACCCTGCAAGTCGGCCTGCCCATTCTCGCCGGCAATCGCGATAAACTGCCCGAGATCACCGGTTGGGCCGGACGCGCCCAGCGCGCCCATCGCAACATGCTGGAGAGCCTGGTGCTCTTTGCCGTGCTCGTGCTGCTGGTGCATGTGCTGCAAAAGGCCAATGCCACCTCGGCGCTCGGCGTCCAGCTGTTTTTCTGGGGGCGCGTCGCCTATGCCGCGATCTATATCGTCGGCGTGCCGTGGGTGCGCACCGGCGTTTGGTTCGTGTCGGTGATCGGCATGGTCCTGGTCGCGTCGCGCTTGCTCTAGCAATTCACGCCGCGTCTTACGCCTTCATCATCGCCGCCAGCGCCAGCGCCACGATCTCCGTCGCCTTTCGCAGATCGTCGAGCTTGAGCTTTTCGTCGGCGCGGTGGCCGTTGGCTTCGAGCAGGGTGCGCGGGCCGGCGCCGTAGAGCACGGTCGGGATGCCGGCGGCGCTGTAGTGGCGCGCGTCGGTGTAGAGCGGCACGCCGCCGGTGGCGATCGTCTCGCCCAGGATCGCGGCGGCCGGCGCCTGGATCGCGGCGACGAGTTTCTCCTGCCCGGGCCGCGGGGTGAAGGGGCGCGCGAGGAGAATGCGCCGCGTCGTCACCACGATGCCGGGAATGCCGCGCGCCGCGGTCAATAGCTGCGTCGTCAGCTCGCGCTCGACGGTTTCGGGATTTTCCTCGGGGATCATGCGGCGGTCGATGCGGAAGGTGACGCGGTCGGGCACGACATTGGTGTTGATGCCGCCCTGGATCAGGCCGACGACGAGCGTCGGATGGTCGATGCCGGGCACGCTGGATTGGATCGTCTTGAGCCGCGCCCGCGAGGCATAGAGGCCGGCGAGAATCTTGGTCGCGGCTTCGAGCGCGTCGTTGCCGGTATCGGGCCGCGCCGCGTGCGCCGAGCGCCCGCGCACTTCGACTTCAAGATGCAGGCAGCCGTTGTGCGCGGTCACGATGTTGTAGGAGAAGCCGGCGCTGAGCGCGAAATCGGGCTTGGTCAGCCCGCTCTCGAGCAGCCATTGCGGGCCGATCGCGCCGCCGGCTTCCTCGTCATAGGTGAAATGCAGCTCGGCCGCGCCATTCAGCGCGGCGCCGGCGGCTTCGAGCGCGCGCACCGCGAAGGCATAGGTCGCGAAATCGGATTTCGAAACCGCGACGCCGCGGCCGTACATGACGCCGTCGCGGATTTCGGCGCCGTAGGGCGGATGGGTCCAGCCTTCGCCGGGCGGCACCACGTCGCCATGGGCGTTCAGCGCGATGGTCGGCCCGCCCGCGCCGAACTTGCGGCGGACGACGAGATTGGTCGCCGAAATCATCCCGATCGCCTTGCACAGCGCTTCGGGCACCGGATGGCGCTCCACCGTCCAGCCCCAGCCGAAGCCCTCGATCAAGGCGGCGGCGCGCTCGGCATGGGCTTTGCAATCGCCGGGCGGATTGTCCGACGGCACCTTCACCAGCTCGGCGAGGAAGCTCGTCGCCTCGGCGAAATGCTCGTCGATCCAGCGCTTGATCGGTTCGCTGTTTGGCTCGGTCATGGCGTTTTCTTCTTGGGCTCGAAATCGCGGATGAAGCGGAGCAGGACTTTGGCGCCAAGCTCGGCGTCGGCGGCGGTGATGGCCTCGGCGGGATTGTGGCTGATGCCGCCCTTGCAGCGCACGAAAATCATGCCGATGTCGCACAGGCCGGTCAGCGCCATGCCGTCATGGCCGGCGCCGCTCACCAGGCGGAACTCGGCCACGCCCTCGGCGCGAATCGCGGCGGCGATGCGGTCCATGAGCCAGGGCGCGCAGCGCGCGGCGTCGGCTTCGAGCAGCGTGCGCCACTCGGCCTTGATGTTGCGATGCGCCGCGATCGCGTCGATGCGCGTGCGCACGGCCTGATAGGCGGCGGCTCGAAGCCCGTCCTCGGGCGCGCGGATATCGATGCTGAAACGCGCCGCGCCGGGAATCACGTTGACCGCGCCGGGCAGGGCCTCGATGCGGCCCACCGTGCCGACGACGCCTTCGCTGCTGCGCGCGCTGCACAGGCGCTCGACGGCAAGGACGCAATCCGCCGCCGCGGCGAGCGCGTCGCGCCGCCCGCCCATCGGCACGGTGCCGGCGTGGCCCGCCATGCCCGTGAGCGTGACCTCGCCGCGATAGACTCCGGCGATCGCGGTCACGACGCCGGCCGGCAGCGACTTCGCTTCCAGCACCGGCCCCTGCTCGATATGGAGTTCGGCATAGGCGAGCACGTCCTCGGGCCGCCGCGCCGCCGTGCCGATGGCGCCGGGATCGAGGCCGTAAACGCGCAGCGCCGCGGCCAAGGTCACGCCGGCGCTATCCTTCAAATCGAGCCAGGCCGGATCGAATTTGCCGGCGATGGCGCGGCTGCCCATCAGCGTGGCGCCGAAGCGCACGCCCTCTTCGTCGCCGAAGCCGATCACTTCGATGGCGAAGGGCAGGCGCTGACCCTGCCGGTGGATCTGCTTGACGCAGGCGATCGCCGTGAGCACGCCGAGCATGCCGTCATATTTGCCGGCGTTGCGCACCGTATCGAGATGCGAGCCGAGGATCAGCGCCGGCAAGCCCGGCGCGCGCGCCTTCCAAGCGGCCCACGACGTTGCCGATCGGATCGATGCGCGCCGTCATGCCGGCCTCGCGCATCCAGCGCAGCACCAGCTCGCTGGCGGCGCGCAGCTCGGGCGTCAGGAACAGGCGCGTGAGCTTGCCTTTCTCGACGCTGTGCTCCGCAAGCTCGTCCGATTGTGCCAGCAGCGTTTCGCCGAGTTTCATGGCGCTATCCGCGGTAAGGGTGGGCGGCGATCCAGTGCCGCGCGATGTCGATCCGGCGCGGCACCCACGCCTTGTCGTGCTTGAGAACATAGTCGAGAAAGCGCGCGAGCGCGGCGGCGCGGCCCGGCCGGCCGGCGAGGCGGCAATGCAGGCCCACCGACATCATCGCCGGCCGCGTCGCGCCCTCGGCGTAAAGCACGTCGAACGAATCCTTGAGATAGGCGAAGAACTGCTCGCCGCTGTTGAAGCCTTGGGCGGTGGCGAAGCGCATGTCGTTGGCGTCGAGCGTGTAGGGCACGATGAGTTGCGGCCGGCCATGGCTCGCGTCCCAATAGGGCAGGTCGTCGGCATAGGAATCCGCATCGTAGACGAAGCCGCCCTCTTCGACGACGAGGCGGCGCGTGTTCGGGCTGCAGCGGCCGAGATACCAGCCGAGCGGCCGGCTGCCGGTGACGCGGGTGTGAATGGCGATCGCCTCGGCCATGTGCGCGCGTTCGGTCGCTTCGGGCAAATTCTGGTAGTCGATCCAGCGATAGCCATGGGTCGCGATCTCCCAGCCCGCCCTGAGCATGGCGTCGGCGGCGGCGCGGTTTCGCTCCAGCGCCATGGCCACGGCATAGACCGTCACCGGCAAGCCGCGCTCGACGAATAGCCGGTGCAGGCGCCAAAATCCGGCGCGGCTGCCATATTCGTAGATCGACTCCATGCTCATGTGGCGCGCGCCGGTGAGCGGCTGGGCGCCGACGATTTCGGACAGGAAGGCCTCCGACGCGGCGTCGCCATGCAGGATGCAGTTCTCGCCGCCTTCTTCGTAGTTGATGACGAATTGGACGGCCACGCGCGCGCCGCCCGGCCAATTGGCGAAAGGCGGCGAGGCGCCGTAGCCGATCATGTCGCGCGGATAGGAACTGGGCATGGCGTCCGGTCTGTTGGCTGGGGCGGGCATTGGTGTATAGAGGCGGGCACCAATTCATAGGCGCTTTCGCAGCATGGAAAAAGCCTCACCGTCGCCCGTGCCGCCTGCGGCCGCCGGCGCGAAGCCGGTCCGGCTTTCGGTCTTGAACGCGATCGACCGCGCCGGCTTCGCAGCGGCGCTGGGTGCCATCTTCGAGCATTCGCCCTGGGTCGCCGAAGCGAGCTGGGCGGCGCGGCCTTTTGCCGATGCGGCGGCGTTGCACCGCGCCATGGCGGACGCGGTGATGGCGGCGAGCGAGGAACAAAAGCTCGCCCTGCTGCGCGCGCATCCCGATCTTGCGGGCAAGGCGGCGCGCGCCGGCAATCTCACCGACCATTCGCGGAGCGAGCAAGCCGGCGCCGGACTCGATGCATTGAGCGACGACGAGTTCGAGCTGTTCCACGGCTTCAACGACGCCTATCGCGAGAAATTCGGCTTTCCCTTCATCGTCGCGGTGCGGCGGGCGACGAAACAGATCATTCTCGACGAATTCGAGCGCCGGCTCGCGCTCGACCGCGACATCGAGATCGAAACCGCGCTCAGGCAAGTGTGCGAGATTGCGCGCTTTCGCCTGCAGGTCATGGTGATCGAAAGCTGAGGCATCGCCGATGCTCGAAAGCATTCTCTGGGACTGGCTGAGCTTCGCGGTCCGCTGGCTGCACGTCATTGCCGGCATCGCCTGGATCGGCAGCTCGTTCTATTTCATCGCCCTCGATCTTTCGCTGCAGAAGCGCGACGGCCTGCCGCCGGGCGCCGGCGGCGAAGCCTGGCAGGTGCATGGCGGCGGCTTCTACAACATGGTCAAGTTCCTGGTGGCGCCGTCGCGCATGCCCGAGCAGCTCACCTGGTTCAAGTGGGAGGCCTACACCACCTGGTTGAGCGGCTTCTTCCTGCTCGTCATCGTCTACTACGCGGGCGCCGAGATGTATCTCGTCGACAGCGCCGTGCGCGAGCTCGCACCCTGGGCCGCCATCGCCATCGGTCTCGCGTCGCTGGCGCTCGGCTGGCTGGCCTACGATCTGCTGTGCCGCTCGCCGCTCGGGCGCAACACGGCGCTGCTCGCGGCGCTCGGCTTCGTCTTCATCGTCGCCGTCGGCTGGCTGCTCACCAAGTTCCTGAGCGGGCGCGGCGCCTATGTCCATGTCGGCGCCTTGATCGGCTCGATCATGGTCGGCAACGTGTTCTTCGTCATCATCCCGAACCAGAAAATCGTCGTAGCGGATTTGAAGGCCGGGCGCACGCCCGATCCGGACTACGGCCGCATCGCCAAGCAGCGCTCGCTGCACAACAATTATCTCACCCTGCCGGTCGTCTTCGTGATGATCAGCGGGCATTATCCGCTGAGCTTCGCGACCGAATGGAATTGGCTGATCCTCGCGCTCGTGATCGCGATGGGCGGCGTGATCCGGCATTTCTTCAACCGGCGGCACCAGGGCGCGCCGAGCCCGTGGTGGACTTGGGGCGTCGCGGCACTCCTCTTCGCCGGCATGGTGTGGCTGAGCTATGCCGGCGCGCCCGGCGCGCGCGGCGCGGCCGCGGCCAAACCGGCCAGCGAGGCGCGCATCGTCGAGATCCTGCAAACCCGCTGCATCATGTGCCACGCGCAAAAGCCGCTATGGCCCGGCATGGCGCTGCCGCCCAATCATATCCGGCTCGAAAACGCCGGCGACGCGCGGCGCCAGGCGCGGCTCATCTACGAGCAATCGGCGCTCACCCACGCCATGCCGCCCAACAACCTCTCCTTCATCACCGACGAGGAACGCGCCGAAATCGCCGCGTGGTACCGCGCCCGGCGCGGCGAACCCAAGCAATAGCCGTCATCCCGACCGAAGCGCCGAAGGCGCGAAGCGGCGGATCGCAGAGCGATCCGCGGGACCTCGGGTGGACGAGCGTTGTGCCGTCACGCGGACCGACGCTAGTCCGCTCGAGATCCCTCGGCTACGCGCGCTTGCGCGCGCGTCCGACGCCTTTGGCGTCGGCTCGCTCGGGATGACGATCGAAAGTCAAAGCCGCCGACATCAGTATGTCACCACCGTCCTGATCGACTCGCCTTCGTGCATCAGGTCGAAGGCCTCGTTGATGCGCTGATGCGGCAGCACGTGGGTGATGAGATCGTCGATAGCGATCTTCTTGTCCATGTACCAATCGACGATCTTGGGCACGTCGCTGCGGCCGCGCGCGCCGCCGAAGGCCGTGCCTTTCCACACCCGGCCGGTGACGAGCTGGAACGGCCGCGTCTTGATTTCCTGCCCCGCGCCGGCGACGCCGATGATGACCGAAACGCCCCAGCCGCGATGGCAGCATTCCAGCGCCTGGCGCATCAGATCGACATTGCCGACGCATTCGAAACTGTAATCGGCGCCGCCGCCGGTGAGTTCGACGAGATGGCCGACGAGGTCGCCCTTCACGTCCTTCGGGTTGACGAAATGCGTCAGGCCGAACTTGCGCGCCAGCGCCTCGCGCTTGGGATTGAGATCGACGCCGACGATCATGTTGGCGCCGACCATGCGCGCGCCCTGCACGACGTTGAGCCCGATGCCGCCCAAGCCGAAGACGACAACGTTGGCGCCGGCCTCGACCTTGGCGGTGTTGATCACCGCGCCGATGCCGGTGGTGACGCCGCAGCCGATGTAGCAGACCTTGTCGAAGGGCGCGTCCTTGCGGATTTTGGCGAGCGCGATTTCCGGCAGCACGGTGAAATTGGCGAAGGTCGAGCAGCCCATGTAGTGGAACACCGGCTTGCCCTTGAGCGAGAAGCGGCTGGTGCCGTCGGGCATCAGGCCCTTGCCTTGGGTGGCGCGGATCGAGGTGCAGAGATTGGTCTTGCGCGACAGGCAGGATTTGCACACGCGGCATTCCGGCGTGTAGAGCGGGATGACGTGATCGCCCTTGGCGAGCGAACTCACGCCCGGGCCGACCTCGACGACGACGCCCGCGCCCTCATGGCCCAGGACCGCCGGGAACAGGCCTTCGGGATCGGCGCCCGAGCGGGTGAATTCGTCGGTGTGGCAGATGCCCGTCGCCTTGATCTCGACCAGGACTTCGCCTTGCTTGGGCCCTTCGAGATCGAGCGTTTCGATGACAAGCGGCTTGCCCGCTTCAAAGGCGACGGCGGCGCGGACTTTCATGCTGGTCTCCGGTTGAAATGCGATGCACAGCCTTTTCCGATTTTCCGTCCGCGGTCAAGCCGCCGCGTCGCGGTCGTAGGCGATCTCGCCGGCGATATAGGCCGCGCGCACGGCGCGCTCCGGGCCGAGCATCATCTGGATGAACAGCGGTTTGCCAGATATCCGGCGCCGCTTTCATCCGCTCGGCGATCAGCGGCGTCGATTTGAGGTCGAGGACGGCGAGATCGGCTTCGTGGCCGGGCGCGATGCTGCCGATCTTGTCCGCGAGCCTGAGCGATGCGGCGGCGCCGCGCGTCGCGAGATAGAGCGCCTGCGCCGGGGTCAGCGTGCGGCCGGCGAAGCGCGCGATCTTGTAGGCCTCGGCCATGGTGGCGAGCATCGAAAACGAGAAGCCGCCGCCGACATCGCTGGCGAGGCCGACGGAAACCGGCCGCGCGCGCTCGGTGGCGCGGGCAATGTCGAACAAGCCGCTGCCGAGAAAACTGTTGGAGGTCGGGCAATGGGCCAACGCCGTGCCGGTCTCGTGCAAGCGGCGGAAATCCGTTTCGTCGAGATAAATGCCGTGGCCGTAAATCGCGCGTTCGCCGAGCAGGCCGAAGCGGTCATAGACGCCGAGATAGGAGGCGCAATCCGGAAACAGCTTCGCGACCCAGGCGATCTCCTCTTTCATCTCGGCGAGGTGGGATTGCAGATAGGCGCCCTTGGCTTCGCGCCACAGGGCGCCGGTCATTTCGAGCTGCTCAGGCGTGCTTGTCGGCGCGAAGCGCGGCGTGAGGGCGTAGAGGCAGCGGCCCTTTCCGTGCCAGCGCTCGTAAAGCCGCTTCGAATTGGCGTAGCCCGCCGCCGCGTCCTCGACCAGGTTCGCGGGCGCGTTGCGGTCCATGAGCACCTTGCCCGCAATCATGCGCTGCTTGCGGGCCAGCGCTTCCGCGAAAAACGCATCGACGGATTCGGCATGCACCGTGCAATAGACCGCCGCCGTTGTGGTGCCGTGCCGGATCGTCTGGTCGAGAAACAGCTTGGCGGTGGCCCGGCACAGCGCCGCGTCGGCGAAACGCGCTTCGTGCGGGAACGTGTAGGTCTCGAGCCAATCCAACAGATTCTTGCCGAACGAGGCCATCACTTGCACTTGCGGATAATGCGCGTGGCAATCGATGAAGCCGGGCAGGATCAGGCTGTCGCGGTAATGCGTCACCGGCGTGCCGGGCGGCATGTCGCGCAGCACGGCGTCGTGGTTGCCGAAAGCCGCGATCTTGCCGCCGTCGAGCAGGATCAGCGCATCGCTCTCATAGCGAGCGGCGGCATCGTCGCCGACCGCGAAAGGGTCGTCATGGAAAGTGAGGGCGGCGCCCCGGATCGCGCGCATGAAAAATCGACCCGCGCGCTCAGCCGGCGAGGCCGCGCCAGGCCGCCGCCGGATCGGCGCCGCTGGCTTTGCCGGCGGCGCGCAGGCGCTGTTCGACGGCGCTGAGAATTCGCTCGGGCGTGGCCGGCGCGTCGAGCTCGACCGGCAGATGCTTGGGGCCGACGGCGCCGATCGCGTCGCGGATCGCGAGCCAGGCCGAGATCGCGAGCATGAGCGGCGGCTCGCCCACCGCCTTCGAGCGGAAGATCGTGGCTTCGCGATTGGGCGCGTCCTCGAGAATATGCACGTTGAACACCGGCGGCATGTCGCGGCTGCCGGGAATCTTGTAGGTCGATGGTCCCACCGTCTTGAGCGTGCCGTCGGGCGCCCACCACAGCTCCTCGCAGGTGAGCCAGCCCAGGCCTTGGGCGAAAGCGCCCTCGATCTGGCCGAGATCGACGGCGGGATTGAGCGACGCGCCGCAATCGTGAATGAGATCGGCGCGCAGCACGCGCGTTTCGCCGGTGAGCAGGTCGATCGCGACTTCGCTCGCCGCGGCGCCATAGGCGAAATAGAAAAACGGCCGTCCGGTCAGGCTGCGCTGGTCCCAATGGATTTTCGGAATCCGGTAGAAGCCCGTCGCCGAGAGCGACACGCGGCGCTGCCAGCACAGCTGCGCCAGTTCGGGGAAGGTGAGCGCATTGTTGCCGTGACGCACCATGTTGTCGGCGAAGGTCACCTCGTCGCGCGGCGCGCCGAAGCGCTCGGCGAACACCTCCGCCATGCGGGTGCGGATTTCGCTCGCCGCCAGGTAGGCCGCCATGCCGTTCACGTCCGAGCCGGTCGAGGCCGCCGTCGCCGAAGTGTTGGGCACTTTGTCGGTGCGCGTGGCGCTGATGCGCACATGCTGCGTGCCGACGCCGAACACGCCCGCCGCCACCTGCGCCACTTTGACGAACAGGCCCTGGCCCATCTCGGTGCCGCCGTGATTGAGATGCACGCTGCCGTCGGTATAGACGTGCACCAGCGCGCCGGCCTGGTTGAGAATCGGATTGTTGAACGCGATGCCGAATTTCACCGGCATCACGGCGAGGCCCTTCTTGACGATGCGGTTGGCGCGGTTGAACTCCGCGATCTCGGCGCGCCGCCGCGCCACATCCGCCGTGCGCAGCAGCCGCTCCATCAACAGCGGCGCGATATTATCCTCGACGATTTGGCCGTAGGGCGTCACGTCGCGCGGCGTAGCACCGTAGAAATTGCGCCGCTGCACGTCTTCGAGCGGCAGGCCGAGCTGGCGCGCGATGCGGTCGAGAACAGCCTCGATCGCGACCATGCCCTGCGGACCGCCGAAGCCGCGGAACGCCGTGTTCGACACCGTGTGGGTCTTGCACAGAAAGCCCGTCGCCGAAACGGCCGGCAAATAATAGCAGTTATCGATATGGCACAGCGCGCGCGTCATCACCGCCGGCGAAAGATCGGCGACGCAGCCGGCGCGCGCCGCGAGCGCGATGTCGAGCCCAAGCAGGCGGCCTTCGCCGTCGAAGCCCACATCGTAGCGCACCGCGAAATCGTGGCGCTTGCCCGTGATCGTCATGTCGGCGTCGCGGCTCAGGCGCAGCTTCACCGGCTGGCGCAGCTTCGAAGCGCACAGGCCGGCGATGGCGGCGAAGATCGTCGGCTGGCTCTCCTTGCCGCCGAAGCCGCCGCCCATGCGCCGGACCTCGACATCGACCATGGCGGCGGGAATGCCAAGCACGCCCGCCGTCTTGCGCTGCGCTTCGTTGGGGTGCTGCGTCGAGCAATAGAGCAAAAGCTCGCCGGCTTCGCGCGGCACGGCGAGGGTGATGTGGGTTTCGAGATAGAAATGATCCTGGCCGCCGATGGCGAGTTCGCCCGCGATGCGGTGCGGGGAAGCGGCGAGCGCGGCGGCGGCATCGCCGCGTTTCATCGCCATCGGCTCGCCGATGAAGCTCTTGGCCGCGAGTGCGGCTTCGATCGAGAGAATCGCCGGCAGGATTTCGTAGTCGACCTCGACCGTCTCCGCCGCGATTTGCGCCGCGCGAAAGCTCGTGGCCACGGCGACGGCGACGGGGCAGCCGACGTAGTCGGCGACGCCATCCGCCAGGCACGGCTCGGGAAAAACCGGGCCGACATCGTTGCGGCCCGGAATGTCCCTGGCGGTGAACAGCGCGACGAATCCCGGCAACGCCGCTGCGGCGCCGGCGCGGATCGCGCGGATGCGCGCATGAGCATGCGGGCTTACGACGAGGCAGGCGTGCAGCGCGTGGGGAAAATCCGCAATATCGTCGATATAGATCGCCTCGCCGGTCGTGTGCTTGCGCGCGCTGTCATGCGCCAGCGCAAGGCCGATGGGCGAGGGCGTGTCCCGGGGCAGCATTTCGTTCATAGATCGGCGACCTCGAAACGCTCGCCGCCGCCGCCCGCGTCGATCGCGAAACGGCGCAGCAAGTTGGCCGCGATACGCTGGCGGTATTCCGCGCTGCCGCGAAAATCGCTGAGCGGCGCGAAATCCGCCGCGAGCGCGGGTAGCGCTGCTTCGATCGTGGCCGGCGCGAAAGCCTGGCCGGTCAGCGCGCGTTCGGCGCCGGCGGCGCGTTTCGGCGTCGCCGCCATGCCGCCATAGGCAAGGCGCGCCGCTCGGATTTTGCCCGACTCGACGGCGATCCAGAACGCGCCGCACACGGTCGCGATGTCCTGGTCGTAGCGCTTCGAAATCTTGTAGGTGCGGAAATGCTCGCCAGGCTTGAGGTGCGGCAGGGTGACGGCGGCGATGAACTCGTCGCGCACCAAGGCCGTTTTGCGATAGCCGGTGAAAAAATCGCCGATCGAAACGGTGCGCAGGCCGCGCTGGGATTGCAGCTCGAGCGCGGCATCGAGAGCCAGCAGCGCCGGCGGCAGATCGCCGATCGGCGACGCCGTCGCGAGATTGCCGCCAATGGTGCCGAGGTTGCGGATTTGCCGCGAACCGAAGCGGCGGATCAGCGTGCCGAGGCTGGGATAATGCGCGTCGAGCGCCGCCAGCGCGTCGCTGTGCGTCGCCGCCGCGCCGAGCCGGATGCCGTCCGCGCCGATTTCGATGCGGCGGAGATCGGGCGCCGCGGCAAGCGAGATGACGATCGGCAATTTCAGATTGTCCTTGGCGACCGGCAGGCCGATATCCGTGCCGCCGGCCACCAGCCGCGCTTCGGGGTGGCGCGCGAGCAGTGCCGCCGCTTCGCCCGCGCTGCGCGGCGCGAAATAGAGCGCGTCTCGATCGCCGGTCGCCAGCGCGGCCTCGCGTTGCAGCGCATTCAATTGCGCGCGGATCGCATCGGACCGCGCCGACCACCACGCGGCCGCCGCCGCATGGGCGCCGCGCGCCGCGTCGAGGATCGGCCGGTAGCCGGTGCAGCGGCAAAGATTGCCGGCGAGCGCGTCGTGCAAGATCGCGTCGTCCGGCGCCTCGCCGCCGGCTGCGAAGGCGGCGAGCGCCGTAATGAATCCGGGCGTGCAGAAGCCGCATTGGCTGGCGTGCAGGGCGACGAAGCTTTCCTGCACCGGATAAAGCGCCTCGCCCGCGCCGAGGCCTTCGACCGTCAACACGGCGGCGCCGTCGAGCGAGGGCAGGAAGGCGAGGCAGCTATTGATCGCGCGCACGGCGAGAGCGCCGGCATCGTCGAGCCGGCACACGACAACGCTGCACGCGCCGCAATCGCCCTCGCCGCAGCCTTCCTTCGTGCCGGTCAGGCGCGCCTCAAGGCGGATATAATCGAGGACCGTCTCGGTCGGCGAAACCCGCGACAGAGTCTTGAGCGCGCCATTGAGATAAAAACGGACCGCCGAGGCCGGCGGCGAGGCCGGCCCAGTCTGGGCTGCGGTGGCGGAGGCGTGGGCCTGCATGCTGTTTCGCCCGGATCCTGACCGCTGACATAAGCCGATCGTTCGCCGCCTGTCTAGCGAACGAAATTCGTTGCCACGGAGAAAAATTTTTGCGATGGAGACGACCGGCGATCCGCTCGCCTGCGGCCGAGCGCAACATTCCGATCGCCTTGCACCCGATTGCGGACGTCTTATGTTCCCGGTGAGGTTTCTCCTTTCTGGCCCGGAGGCCGCGCCGTCGGGCCATGTCGAAAGAGCGTGCCAAGTGAAAAGGGTTGCGGTGTTCGGAAATACCGGCGGTGGAAAATCGACGCTTGCCAAACGATTGGCCGAACGAACGCAGCTACCATTGTACGTGCTGGACATGATCCAATACCGCGCCGGCGGCGGCGAAGTTCCGCGCGAAGAATTCTTGAAGGCGCATGCGGACCTGCTGCGCCAGGACGAGTGGATCATCGACGGATTCGGCGGCGTCGCTTCGGCCTGGGAGCGCTTCGCCAAAGCCGACACGCTCGTCTACATCGATCTACCTCTCGTCACGCACCACTGGTGGGTGACGAGGCGTCTGATCAAAGGCCACTTCGTAACGCCGGAAGGTTGGCCGCCGAACAGTCCGTTGTGGCGCAGCACCCTCAATAGCTACAAAGTGATTTGGCGTTGCCATCGCGGGCTGACGCCCCGATATAGGCAGCTCGTCGCCGACGCGGCGGCCTCAAAGCAGGTCCACCACCTGAAGTCGCCCGCCGAGATGACGGCCTTCCTCAAGGCAATCAAGCGCAAGTCTTCGGGTGCTTGACTTTTCGGCGCCGGGAAATTCGTCCCAGCCAGCCGACCGCAATCGGCCTGGATCCTAACCGCCCGCATGGGCCGATCGTTCGCCGCCTGTCCAGCGAACGAAGCCCGGCTGCCGCTTGGTAGGGACGGTCTCAGACCAACGGCCCCAAGGAATGACGGATCGATGCGCCGCAGGGGCACGCGGCGCGTGCCCTGTTTCTGGAGGGCACGAAAGTTCTGCGTTGCATGACCAGGGCACGCGCCGCGTGCCCCTACGGCACAAGCCTCGGTGAATTTTTAGGGCCGCCGATATTCGACCCGCCCCCACGAAAATATGCGCTGGTGCCGCTTGGCTATCCGCGCGAGGAGATGATGCGCGGGTTGAAGGGCTGCCGCGTCGGCAAGGTCTCGATCATGGGCAGCGGCTTTTCGGGCGCCGCTTGTTTCGCGCCCGCCACTGGCGGCAAGGGCGCCAGCGGCTTCGGCAGGTTGATGCGGCGCTTTTCGCCGAACAAAGACGGGAACGCGAAATTTCCGCCTTTGACCACCGGCGTCACTTTCGCGCGCGGCACGGATTTGCCGCTCGCCCCCTCGGTCCGCTGCGCCGCGCTGCGCCGCGCCGCCGCGACCATGCGCTCGATGAAGGTGCGGCCCTCGAAAGCCTCCCAGGAGCAGGTCGCGCATTTGCCGGCATATTGCGAAGGCTTGATAATGATCTCTTCGGATCCGCAATAGCGGCAAGGTTCGCCAAACGAGCGGCAGCTTTGCATGGTAACCTCCTGACTATTTTCTTTATCGCGGCGTCCGTGCCGGGCGGTTCGGCCGTTAAGAAATGGAACCGATTTCGCCCGTCAAAACTTTACGCCGCGTCGCTCCGTTAGGAAATAATTACCCGCAATAGATTGAAATCGCCCGCGCAATGCAACCAATTCCGAGCATCCATATGGTTAAAATACAAGGAATAATCAGCATTTTGCGCCAGAAAAAGAGTTAACGCCGCTGCGCCGCATCGCGTCGGCGGCGTTAACCAGCCGCTTGGCGATCTTAAGGAATCGGCGTCAGCGGCGGCCGGCCTTGCGCCCAGGCGACGAGATTATTGGCGACGAGTTCGGCCATGGCGTTGCGCGTGTGATGCGTCGCCGAACCTTGGTGCGGCGCGAGCACGATGTGGCGCATGGCGAGCAGGGCCTCCGGCACCTTGGGTTCGTGCTCGAATACGTCGAGCGCGGCGCCGCCGAGCTTGCCGGATTGCAGCGCCGCCACCATCGCCGCTTCGTCGACGACCGAGCCGCGCGCCACGTTGACCAGCAGGCCCTCGGGACCGAGCGCCTCGATCACCTCCGCGTTGATGAGCTTCGCCGTCGCCGGCCCGCCCGGCACGATGACGACGAGAATATCCACGTCGCGCGCCATCGCGACGAGATCGGGGTAGTGGCGGAAGGGCTGGTCCGCCTGCCGGTGCCGCGAATGATAGACGATGCCGACATCGAAGGCGGCGAGGCGCTTGGCGATCGTCTTGCCGATGCGGCCGAAGCCGACCATGCCCACGGTCTTGTTGCGCAAGGTCGCGGTCAGCGGCATCGGCGCCTTGAGCCATTCGCCGCTGCGCGCATAGGCGTCGCCGCGCGGGATCTGGCGCACCGCGGCGAGCAGCAGCGCCATGGTGAGATCGGCCACGTCGTCGTTGAGCACGTCGGGCGTGTTGGTCACTACGATGCCGCGCTCTTTCGCGTAGCGCGAATCGACCGCGTCGTAGCCGACGCCGAGCACGCTGACGATGGCGAGCTTGGGCATTTTCGCCATCACCTCGCGCGAGGCGCCGCGAAATCCGTCGGTCGCCATGGCGCCGACCGTGGGGCCGATCCGCGCCAGCATGGCGTCGCGGTCCGGCGCCTCCCACAGCTTGTGCACGGTGAAATGCGGCCCGACGATTTCGAGCACGCGCGGCATCATCGGCCCCATCATCGCGAGTTCCGGCTTGGCCATGGTCGGTCGTCTCCCCTGTGTTGCGGCGGCGGACTGTAGCGGCAAACGCGCGCCGGCGGAATCGCGATGATGGCATGGGCGCGCGTTGACAGCGGCGGCGCGGGCGCGCGACAACATCCGGGCAATGCCGGTGGCATCGTAATATCTTCGTCATCCCGACCGGAGCGCGCGAGCCGACGCGGTCCGCCACCGGCGGCTGCGTCGGACGCGCGCGAAGCGGCGGATCGCGAGCGATCCGCGGGACCTCGGGTGGACTAGCGCAGACCCGCGTGGCCGAAGCACGCTAGTCCGCCCGAGGTCCCTCCGCTTCGCGCCTTTGGCGCTCCGGTCGGGATGACGGCCTTATTAACCGCGTCGGCACGGCGCAACCCACCCGGAGCATCGCCATTGTCCCGCGAGCTGATGAACACGCGCGAAGTCGCGGACTATCTGAGCATCCGCCTGCGCAAGGTCTATGCGCTGGTCAAGGCGGGCGAGATTCCGACGGCGCGCGTGACCGGCAAGTGGCTGTTCCCCAAGCACCTCATCGATCAGTGGGTGGCCGAGAACACCGACTATGCCGCGCTCGATTTCACCTTGCGCCCGCCGGCGCCGATCGTCGCGGGCAGCCACGATCCGCTGCTCGATTTCGCCGTCCGCCGGTGCGAATGCGGCCTGAGCCAGTCGCCGCTCGGCAGCCTCGACGGCTTGCGCCGGCTCGCGACCGGCGAAGCGACGTTGGCGGCCCTGCACGTCCGCGACCAGGCAACCGGCGAATTCAACACCCATCTGCTGCGCGACGACGCGGGCCTGCGCGACTTTGTCCTGGTGGAATGGGCGCGGCGCCAGCAGGGCATCATCGCGGCCTCACGCAATCCGCGGAAGCTCAAGCTCCTGGTCGATCTCAAGCGCAAGGAGGCGAATGTCGCGCTGCGCCAGGCCGCTTCGGGCAGCCACGCGCTGCTGCTGCAACTGCTCGCCGAGCGCGGCTTGTCGCTCGACGATCTTCGCCTTGTCTACCCGGTGGAAAATTCCGAAACCTCCCTGGCGCTGGCCATTGCCGAGGAGCGGGCCGATGCCGGCCTCGGCATCGAGGCGGTGGCGCGGCAGTTCGGCCTGCACTTCATTCCGCTGATCGAAGAGCGCGTCGATCTCGCCATCCGGCGCCGGCACTATTTCGAGCCGCCGATGCAGGCGCTGCTCGCCTATGCGCGCACGCGCGGCTTCACGAACAAAGCCGCGTCGCTCGGCGGCTACGATATTTCCGGCCTCGGCCGCATCGTGTGGAACGGGCGCTGAGGCGGAGTTGCAGCGCCGCGCCCCTATTTCTTGGCGTTCGGAAAGAACAGCGGCTCGCCGCCGATCGCGTAGCTGGCGATCGCGGCTTGCCCGTCGACCGACAAGAGCCAATCGATATAGGCTTGGCCGAGCTCCTGCTTGACGTGCGGGTGCTTCGCCGGATTGACCAGCATGATGCCGTATTGGTTGAACAGCCGCGCATCGCCTTCGACGACGAGGGCGAGGCCGAGCCGGTTCTTGAAGGCGAGCCAGGTGCCGCGGTCGGCGAGGATATAGGCGTCGAGGCCGGCGGCGGTGTTGAGCGCCGGTCCCATGCCCGAGCCGGTTTCGCGGTACCAGGCGCCCTTGTCTTTCGCGATGTCGATGCCGGCGGCGCTCCAATAGCGCAGTTCGGCGGCGTGCGTGCCGCTCTTGTCGGCGCGCGAGACGAAGGCTGCTTGCGCGGCGCGGATGCGGCGCAGCGCCTCGGCAATGTCCTTGCCGGCCGCGCGCGCCGGATCGGCTTTGGGGCCGATCAGCACGAAATCATTGTACATGACCTCGCGGCGCGCCACGCCGAAACCGTCGGCGGCGAATTTTTCCTCGGCCGGCTTGTCGTGCACGAAGACGACATCGGCGTCGCCGCGTCGCCCGGCATCGAGCGCCTGGCCGGTGCCCAGCGCCACAACGCGCACGGCGATGCCGGTCGCTTGCGTGAAACGCGGATGCAGATGCTGGAATAGGCCCGATTGCTCGGTCGACGTCGTCGAGGCGACGGTGATGAAGCGGTCTTGCGCCAGCGCCGGCGCCAGCGGAAGAACGGCGAAGGAAGGCGAGAAAAATTCGGCGCGGCATGGTCATTGTGGCGGCAGCTCCCCATGAAGGAAAGCCGCGCCCGCGGCGGAGCGCGGGGCGGCGAAGAATTGCGCGGCCGGCGTCATCTCGGCGAGCCTGCCGCGGTCGAGAAACACGATCTCGTCGGCGAGGCGGCGCGCCTGGCCGAGATCGTGCGTCGTCATGACGATCTTGGTGCCCGCCGCGTGGATGGCGAGGACGATTTTTTCCACCAGCCGGGTCGCGGCGGGATCGAGATTGGCGGTGGGCTCGTCGAGGAACAGCACGGCGGGCTCGAGCGCCCAGGCGCGGGCCAGGGCGACGCGCTGCTGCTCGCCGCCCGACAGGCGCCGCGCCGGCCGATCCGCGAGCGCGGCGAGTCCGACGGCGTCGAGCTTCGCCAGCGCGCTCGCCTCGCGCGCGCGCTTGGCGATGCCGGCCAGCTTCAAGCCGTAGGCCACGTTCGCGAGCGTCGAGCGGCGCAGCATGATCGGGCGCTGGAACACCATGGCGTGGCGGCGCCGGCCGTTGGCGGCCGCGCCGTGCCACGCGATGCGGCCCGCGGTCGGCTGCAAGAGCCCGTGACACAGCCGCAGCAGCACGCTTTTGCCCGCGCCGTTGGCGCCGAGCACGATGGTGCGCGGGCCGGCGGCGAGCTCGAAATCGATGCCGTCGAGGATCGGCGTGGCGCCGGCGCGGTAGCCGACATCGGTCAGGCGCAGCGGCAGGGGCGACGCGGTTTCAGCCATTGCGGCGCTGCGCCCATTCTTTCATCGCGAAGGCGAGGGCGTTGACGGCGAGAACCAGGGCGACGAGCACGAGGCCGAGGCCCAAGGCCAGCGGCAGGTCGCCCTTGCTGGTTTCGAGCGCGATCGCTGTCGTCATGGTGCGCGTGACGCCGTCGATATTGCCGCCGACGATCATCACGGCGCCGACCTCGGCGATGGCGCGGCCGAAGCCGGCGAGGACGGCGGTGACGAGCGCGAAGCGCGTGTCCCACAGCAAGGTCGCGACCGCGCCCGCCGGCCTGGCGCCGAGCGAGCGGAGCTGCTCCTCGTAATCGTGCCACGCGTCTTCCGCCGTCTGGCGCGCCAGCGCCGCCACGATCGGCACGACCAGGATCGCTTGCGCCACGATCATGGCCGCCGGCGTGAACAGAAGTCCGAGCGCGCCCAACGGACCGGCGCGCGACAGCATCAGGTAAACCGCGAGCCCCACAACCACCGGTGGCAGTCCCATGAAGGCGTTGAGGATGGTGACCAGCGCGCGCCGCCCGGGAAAGCGGAACACGGCAAGCGCCGCACCCAGCGGCAGCCCGATCGCGGCGGCGAGCGCCACCGCCGCGAAACTCACCGCCAGCGACAATTGCACGATGCCGACCAGCGCCGCGTCGCCGCCGCCGATCAGCCCCAGCGCCGCCGCGAACGCGTTCGTGTTCTCGCCCATCCCGATCCTGCAAAAACTCTCATCGCTGCAAATTCGTCCGGTGTCGCGGAGCGGTATTTTTTGCCGGTTTTTGCATAATCCTGCAAACTCGTTTTGCCAGCCTGCGCACCTGGTCGCCGGCGCGTGAATGGCGCTAACCCATTGATTTTCCCGAAGGCCGCCAAGTTTGGGAGTTGGGAATATTCGACATTTGGCGGTCTTCGAAAAAATCAAACACTTAGCGAATGATTTTTCCCATAATTCATGAACCTCGCATGGTGCCGTTGGCGGTCTTCGACCGAATCAAGGACTTAGCAGCCCCTTCGCCAAAGGGGCTTTGGCGGCCTTCGGCAGCCCTGCGAAGTCAGCGTGGCTCTTCGAGCAGCCAATAGAGCAGGTTGTCGCGGAAGGTGATGTTGGTCGTCAGCTCGACATGCTCGTTGGGCAGGAACAGCGTGACCTGCGGCCGGAACGGCGTGCGCACGCGCGGTACCCAGGCCTGGTTGAGGCGTTCGTCGAGCAGCGTGCTGGCGCGCAGCACGACGCTATCGCCCTTGCCGTAATCGAGGATGCGCAGCTTGCCGGTTTTCGAATCGACGCTCAGGGTCATCGCCGTGCGCTCGGCGTCGCCGGCGACGAGATAGATTTTGAGATGTGCCGGGGGCGGCGGCGCCGGCCGGTCGAGCGCGGCCATGAATTGCTTGGCGCGTTTGAGGATGCGGGCTTGCAAGGCCAGCGCGCGGCGCCGCCGCTCGCCAGGATCCTTGGCGTCGGGCAGCAATTGTTCGAGCACCTTGTCCTGATCCGGCGCGGCCAGGCCCCAGCCGAGCTTTTGCCACAGCGCGGGATCGAGCAAATCCTCGACCGGGCGGTTCCTGTCGCCGTCCCAGACAACGAGCTTGTGCCGCGAGCGCGGCAGCAATTGCGCCAGCGACGGAAAGGTTCCGAGCAAGGCGGCGGGATAATGCGGCATCAGCGGCGCGAATTGCCGGCCCTCGACGAGGTTTTGCAGCGCCAGCACCGAACCGGCATTCGGCGTCGCGACGATGACGACCTTATCGACATAGCGCGCGCCCTCCCAAGTGACTTTCGGCAGCGAGCCGTCCTCGGGCAAATCCTGCGTGCCATACATCAGGAAGTAGCGCGCGATCAGGCCGCCCATCGAATGCGCCACGATGTCGAAACGAACCGGCGCGTTCTTGATGCCGAAACGCTTCGCGCGTTCGTCCCTGACCGACTTGGTGCGCAGCTCGATGAAGGTGGCGAGCGCCTGCGCGCCATCGACATTGTCGCGCCGCCAATCGTAGGGATATTGGAAGCAGGTGTAATGATCCGTGCCGTAATCGATCGCGCCGCTGCGGCCGAGACTTTCATCGACATAGCCGCCGACGCCCAAGGTCTGGAGAATGCCGGCGTAGATCTTGAGCTCGACCGGCAGTCCGATGAAGGTCACCCGGGCGCGGTCGAGAACGCCGGCCGGCACCACGTCGTCGGAAAGCTTGAGAAGCGCTTCGTCGCCGCGTCCGATCGGCAGCGCGATCTGGCGCAACTGGCGTGGATCGGACGGGTTCGCCGCCGTCCCGTCGAAAGCGCCCCACACGAGTTGGCCCGAGATCGGATCGCGTAGCCGCGTGCCGAGCAGGCCGGGAATGACGATGACGGGGTTGCGATCCGGGCCGCGATAGGCCGCGCTCTCCTTATAGGTAATTGCAAGCTCCGGGTCCTTGGTCGCGACCGCGCTCGAGCAGGCCGCGAGCAAGACCGCAACCGCGGCCGAAGCGAAACCTTGCTCGATCGAACGAAACCCCATCGGCGCCTCCGATCGGGGTGAAACAAACCGAGCCCCCGCCGGGCGCATGATCGAATGGAAGCGGGCACGCAATCAAGGCGTTTTCCGTCGCTTGTCGCTATCGGCTCCCGGCACTACACTTAACCGCATCGAATTTCGCGCAAATCGGCGGATAAATGCAACTCGATTTGAGGTCTTGGAGACGTAGGCATACGCCCAGCGACCCTTGGCTTTGGCGAGGCTTGCCCGCTCATATTGCACCCGGTCCGAAATTCGGTATGCACAGGGCCAGCAAGATGCATCATCCTGACGAAGTTTAACGACCAAAATCAATCAACTCTGCGCTATGCGACGGAAATGGCGTCGCGATTGCCTTGCGCGATCGAACGCGTACATCGAACGGCAGCCGAGAAGTAACGAACCGAGCCGAAAATAACAGAGAATAGCGGGATGCAGCCGCGTTCGCCGACTTCCGATTTGCTCGAGAAATTGCTGGGCAGCGCCACGGACGACCATGTGACGCTCGCCTGGCTCATCGAAAACCTTAGCGAGCGCTCATTCGGCATCGTCATGCTGCTGATGGGATTGGTTGCTCTGGTCCCCGGCGCGTCGCCTGTCATCGGCGTCATGCTGGCGGTGCCGGCGATCCAAATGATCCTGGCGCACAAGGCCCCGCGATTTCCACGCTTCATCGGCGGGCGCCAATTGCCGACGCGCCGGCTCAAGCATCTGGTTGGCCGCGTCGCGCCGGCGTTGCGCCGGATGGAGCGGATCATTCGGCCGCGTTGGCGCACGCCTTTCGAGGTGACGAAGCGGGTCGTCGGCTTAATCGTCCTCCTGCTCGGCCTCACGCTGCTGGCGCCGATACCGTTCAGTCACGTCATTCCAGCGTTCGTCATCATGCTGCTGTCCTTCGCGTATCTCGAGGAAGACGGCGTCGCGCTGTGCATCGCCCTGGCCGCCGCCCTTGTCTCCCTCTCGATCGCGGCGGCGACCGTGTGGGTGACGGTTCGGGGCATCGATTTCATCGATCGGCTCTGAGGCGCGATGACCCGCTCCGGGCAGGCGCGTCGAATTGCCGGGCGCTCAGCTCCTCGTCGCGTCGGGACCAGTAATTTTGCCCTGGCTTAATTCGCGATGAGTTGAATGACTTCGAAAGCGAGCCGCTCGCGCGTGCCGCTCAAGTTCGCGGCTCGGCGGCCGTGTCTCGTGCTAAGGCCGCTTCGAGATCCGCGAAAGCGATGCAAACCGTCTGATGGCCCTTCATGCCGATCGTTTGCCAAGGAAGGAGGATGCGGGTTTCGATGCGGCGATAGACGGGAAAGGACAGGCCCGAAAAAGGCTCCTCGTCGATTTCCACGTCGTAGGATCCGGGCGGCTGCACGCCGTCGACCCCGGACAGCACGAAGGGGTGCGCGAATCTAAGAATTCTGCTCGTGGTTCGTGTCATCGCCGCGCTCCAATCCATCGGTGCCGCGCGGCCCGCGCCATCACATCGGCCCGCGGATGAGCACAAAGGCTAGCAAGATCAGCGCGAGCGCCAGGGGAACGACGATCGGCGGAACGATATAGTCCTTCGCTTGCCAGTTCCGTTTTCGCGAGCGGGGCACGGAATTGCCCGGCCGGATCGACGTCTGGGCGGTGTTCGGCATTGTGCTCTGCCTCGAAAAAAATGACGATCCCGCGCGGGCGCGACGGACCGGTTCCAAATCACGATCGCGAAGGGGCCGCAATACGCGACCCCCTCGCTGCCATGCTGGGCGGAATGGCGATTAGAACGAGCGGCCTTTGAGGACGCTATCGACCTCGCGGCCGGCCTGCGCCATGTCCAGGCTGTACCTCGACTGGATCTGGGTCACGAGCTCATCGCGGTTCTTGAGCGCCGCAACTTCCGGCTCGGAAAACTTGGCCCACTTGGTCTGAATATCCTTCAATAGAAGCTGCTTGGCCTCGGGGGCCGTGTTGACGGCTGAAGTAGCATTCATGAAAAAACTCCAAAGTATGAGTGAAGAATAACTTGAACGATTATCATTCAAATTACTTGTTCAGCGGACCATAACATCGTGTCTGAATTGTGTCGCAACACATTTTTATTTCGAGCGCCACGATTATTTGCCCAACAATGACCTGCGACTGAGTCTTCAACGAATGGCGACTTAAGTCTTGGTTGTTGATGCGCCATTCAGCGCGGGGGAGAGAAAAACGGCGTCAAATTGAAATTTCCGAGGCAAATCGGCAACCGCGATTGAAGCGAATCCTTGCTTGAGCGAACAAATCCCCATCGGCGTCTCCGATCGGGGTGAAACAAACCGAGCCCCCGCCGGGCGCATGATCGAATGGAAGCGGGCACGCAATCAAGCCGCTTTCCATCGCTTGTCGCTGCCGGCCTCCGGCCCTACACTTATTCGCATCGAAATCTGCGCGGACCGGCGAAGCAATCGCCGGCGTGGGGAGGAGCAATGGAACCATTGTCCCTGACGGCGAGCGGCGCCGGTGCCGCGATCCGCGACGGCGCGATGTCGGCATCGGCCTATGCCGACGCCTTGCTGGCGCAATGCCGCAAGCATGCGAGCCTCAACGCCTTCATCGCGCAAGACGAGGACGCGGTGCGCAAGGCGGCGCGCCAAGCCGATGCGGAGCGCGCCGCCGGCGACGAGCGCGGCCCGCTGCACGGCGTTCCGATCGTGCTCAAGGACAATATCGACACGGTCGCGCTGCCGACCACGGGCGGCACGCCGGGGTTGAAATCCAATCGCCCCAAGAAAAACGCGCCGGTCGCCGAGGCGTTGTTCAAGGCGGGCGCGATCCTGCTCGGCAAGGTTTCGCTGCACGAGCTGGCCTATGGCGTGACCAACAACAACGGCGCTTTCGGCCCGGCGCGCAATCCTTACGATCCGAAACTGATCCCCGGCGGCAGCAGCGGCGGCACCGGCGTCGCAGTGGCGGCGCGCATGGCGCCGGCCGGTCTCGGCTCCGACACCGGCGGCTCGGTGCGCGTCCCGGCGGCGCTGTGCGGCTGCTACGGTTTCCGCCCGACCACGAAGCGCTATTCCCAAGCCGGCATCGTGCCGATCTCGCACACGCGCGACACGGCCGGGCCGCTCGCCCGCTCGGTCGAGGATTGCGTGCTCATCGACGGCATCGTCACCGGCGGCCCCACCGCATTGGCGCCGGCGAATTTGCAGGGCCTGCGCCTCGGCGTGCCGCGCGGTTATTTCTATGCCGATCTCGATCCCGCCGTCGGCGCAATTGCCGAAAAATTTCTCGACACGCTGCGCCGGTTCGGCGTCGTCCTCGTCGAAGCCGAAGTGCCGCAACTGGCCGAGCACAACGGCGCCACCGGCTTCCCCGTGGCGCTCTACGAGACGATCACGACGCTCACCGACTATCTCCGCGACCATGGCCTCGGCTTCGGCGTCAAGGAATTGTTCGAGCAAACCGCAAGTCCCGACGTGAAAGGGATTCTCACCAGCCTGCTCGGCGCCGGCGCCATTCCCGAACCCGTCTATCGCGAAGCGCTCGCCAAGCACCGCCCCGCGCTGCAAGCGACGCTCGCCGATTATTTCAAGCGCCACGACCTCGCCGGCATCGTGTTTCCCACCACGCCGATGCCGGCGCGCCCGATCGGCCAGGACGAAACGGTCGAGGTCGCCGGCAAGCAGGTGCCGACCTTCTTCACTTACATCCGCAACACCGATCCGGGCAGCAATGCCGGCCTGCCGGGCCTGAGCATTCCCGCGGCGCTCACGCCGCAACGCCTGCCGGTCGGCATGGAGATCGACGGGCCGGCGGGCAGCGACCACCGCGTGCTCGCGATCGGCCTCGCCATCCAGGCGGCGATCGAAACGTTGCCGCCGCCGTTTTGATGGCGATGATACGAAGCAATGACCGTCATCCCGACCCCTCGGCGTCCGACGCTGCGCGTCGGCACGCTCGGGGCAGCGCCGAAGGCGCGAAGCGGAGGGACCTCGGGCGGACAAGCGTCGTGTCGCCATGCGGCCCTGCGCTAGTCCGGTCGAGGTCCCGCGGATCGCGTTGCGATCCGACGACGTCCGCCGCCTTCGGCGGCGGCTCGCTCGGGATGACGTTCCTTTATTGCATTCCACAAGAACGCATCACTTACGCCAATACAACTTCAACGGGAGGATCGAACCATGCGCAAACACACTCGCCTGAGCCGGCGCAATGTCCTGGCGGGCGCCGCCGCCGCTTCGGCCGCCATCGCGGCGCCGGGATTGACGCGCGTCGCGGGCGCGCAATCCTCGGCGCCGTTCAAGATCGGCGTGTTCTACGCCGCGGCGGGGCCGGCCTCGGCCTTGTTCGGGCCGACGCAGAAAGCCTCGGCCGAGCTCGCGGCCGAACAGATCAACGCGGCGGGCGGCGTCCTCGGCCGCAAGGTCGAGCTGTTCTTCGCCAATGGCGACGGCGCGGTCGCCGAGGCGACGCAATCGGCGACGCGCCTGATGCTGAGCGAGAAGGTCGATTTTTTCATGGGCTCGCACAATAGCGCGGTGCGCGAGGCGCTGGTGGCGACGATCCGCGGCCGCGTCCCCTATGTCTACACGCCGATCTACGAAGGCGGCGAATGCGCGCCGCACACCTATGTCATCGCCGACACGCCGCAGCAGCAGATGGAAACCACGCTGCCCTGGCTCCACAAGAAGCAGCCGATCAAATCGGTCTATCTCATCGGCAACGATTACGTGTGGCCGCGCGTCACCAACGATCACGCCAAGCGCATCGTCGCCGGCCTCGGCGGCCAGGTCGTCGGCGAGGACTATGCCCCGCTCGGCGCGCCCAACAAGTTCGAGGAAGCCGTAACCCGCATCAAGGACCGCAAGCCCAGCCTGGTCCTGGTCACGCTGGTCGGCGGCGACAACGTCAATTTCAACCGCACCTTCGCCGGCTTCGGTCTGGCCAAGGATATTTGGCGCATGTCGTCGCTGCTCGAGGAGAACACGCTGCTCGGCATCGGCGCCGAGAACTCGGCCAATCTCTACGGTTGCATGTCCTACTACGGCAGCAATCCGACGAAAGAGAACGCGGCCTTCAAGGAGCAATACAAGAAGAAATTCGGCGACAAGGCGCCGATCCTCGGCCTGATCGGCGTCGATTGCTACGCCGGCGTCAAGTTCATCGAAGCCGCGGTCAAGAAAGCCGGCGGCGCCGAGCCGGCCAAGGTCAGCGCCATCGTCGAAGGGCTGACATTCGATACGGCATCGGGGCCGATGACGATGCGCAAGCGCCATGTCGACAAGAACATGTTCCTGGCCGAATGCCGCGGCACCGAGTTCCACGTCGTCGAAACCTTCGCCAACGTGCCGTCCGGCCAAACCTGCGCCTGATCGCCGCCGCCGCGCGGCGCCGCCGATGGACGTGGCGATCGCCCAGGGTTTCAACCTCGTCTTCGGGGTCACGACGCTCGTCGTCGTCGTGCTGGGCCTCGCCATCGTCTTCGGCTTTCTCGGGGTGATGAATCTCGCGCATGGCGAGTTCATCACCATCGGCGCCTATATCACGGTATTGTGCCACGCCCAGGGCCTGCCCTATCTCGCGGCGGTGCCGCTGACCATCGCGGCGTGCGGCATTGTCGGCCACGCCGTCGAGCGCGGGCTGATCCGGCCGCTTTATTACCGGCCGTTCGACACGCTGCTCGCGACTTGGGGCCTGTCGCTGCTGCTGCGCAAATCGGTCGAGATCGTCTTCGGCGGCGGCTACAAGAACGTGCCCATGCCGGTCACCGGATCGGTCGTCCTCGCCGGCGTGCCGTTCCCGGCCTATCATTCCCTGCTCATCGTCATTTCGCTGCTCGTCATCCTGGCGCTCATCCTGTGGTACACGCGCAGCGCCACGGGCATCCGGATCCGCGCCATGGTGGCCAATCCCGATCTGGCGCGCGCGGTCGGCATCGATGCGACGCGCCTGGCGCGCAACGCTTTCGTCTCCGGCATCTGCCTCGGCGGCCTTGCCGGCGTCATGGTGGCGCCGCTGGTCTCGATCCAGCCCTATCTCGGCCTCGACTACATTCTCGAAGCGTTTTTCGTTCTCGTCGTCGGCGGGCTCGGCAGCGTCATCGGCCTGATCGGCGGCGCGGCCATCGTCGGCGGCGTGCAAAGCGCCGTGTCCGCCGCGTTCGATCGAACCTACGGCTATTCGGTCGTCCTGCTCGTCGTGATCTTGTTCTTGTGGCTCCGGCCCCGTGGCATTTTCGCTCGCCCGTAGCGCGGCGCTGGCCGCGCTCCTGCTCGTCCTGCCGTTCGCCCTCGGCGAGTATCTGGCGTTTCAGCTCAGCCTGTATTTTCTTTATGCCATCGTCGCGCTCGGGATCGGCCTGTGCTGGGGGCAGGCGGGATTCCTGCCGCTGGGACAGGCGCTGTTCATGGGGCTCGGCGCCTATCTCGCGGGTTTCGCGCTGATCCATTTCAAGGGCACGCCCTGGCTGCTGCCGGCGCTGGCCGGCGCGATGCTGGCGCCGGGCGCGCTCGCCTTCGGCATCGGCTCCGCCGTGTTCCGCGGCCGCACCGAAAGCGGGCCTTATTTCGCGCTCATCACGCTCGCCCTGGCACTGCTCGCCTTCCAGATCGCCAATAGCTGGAACGCCGTCACCGGCGGCTATAACGGCCTCAAGAACATTCCCACCTTGCCCGGCCTGGGCGACATCATGGACGGCTACTACGCCGCCGCCGCGGCGCTTGTTGCCGCCATGCTGTTCGCCGGCTGGCTGATCGAAGCGCCGATCGGCGTGCTGTGGCGCGCGCTGGCGCAAAACGAGCGGCGGGTTTCGTTCCTCGGCTTCGACACGGCGCGGCTCAAAACCGTTTGCTTCGCCGCCAGCGGCCTGCTCGGCGGCCTCGCCGGCGTGCTCTACGCGCCGCAGCAAGGCCTGGTCACGCCGGAACTTTGCGGATTTCTCCTGTCGGCCGATCTCGTCATCTGGGCCGCGGTCGGCGGGCGCGCCACGGTGCTGGGGCCGATCCTGGGCAGCGTCTTGGTGGGCATACTTGCGGCGCAACTGAAGGATCGTTTCGCTTATTGGGAGATCGTTCTCGCCGTCGTCTTCATCGCCGTCGTCCTCTATATGCGGGGCGGCTTGGTCGGGCTGGCGGCGCCGCTCGCGCGCTTGCTGCCGAACCGGCGGCGCGGCGCCGCCGTCGCGGCGCCGCCGCGGGCATTGCCGCCGGAGCCGCTTGGCGTTGCCTTGCACGATGTTTCGGCCGCCATCGGCGAGGTGCGGATTCTCGACGCGCTCAGCGTCGAATTCGCCCGGCCCGGAATCCTGTGCCTGATCGGCCCGAACGGCGCCGGCAAAACCTCGCTGTTCAACGCCCTCACCGGCGAGCTCGCGGTCCGGCGCGGCACCGTCGCCGTCGCCGGCCACCGCGACCTGCGGCGCCGGCCCGACCGCATGACGCGCGCCGGCATCGGCCGCAAGTTCCAGATCCCCAGCGTCTTCCCCGATTTGCCGATCGACGACAATCTCGGCGCCGCCCTGTGGGGCGGGCGCACGCGCCTGCGCGATCTGTTCCGGCCGCGCCTGCGCCGCTGGTCGACGCCGATGCTCGACGAGTTGCGCCAGCGTTTTCCCTTTCTCGCCGACGGATCGCGGCGCGCCGGCGCGCTGTCGCACGGCCAGCGCCAGCTCTTGGAGCTCGCCATGGCGCTCGCGGGCGAGCCGCGCCTGCTGCTGCTCGACGAGCCCTGCGCCGGGCTCTCGCATGACGAGACGAGCGAGGTGATCGCCGCGATCCGCTGGGCCGCCGCGCGCCTGCCGCTGCGCATCGTCATCATCGAGCACGACATGGCGCTGGTCGAGGCGCTCGCCGACCACGTTTATGTGTTGCATCAGGGCCGGCTGCTCGCCGAGGGCAGCGTCGCCGAGATCCGCGCCAATGCCGAGGTGCAGCGCGTCTACGCCGGCGGGCGCAAATGAGCGCGGCGCTGTTCGAGTTCGACAACATCGCCGGCGGCTACGGCGGCAGCGTCGTGGTGCGCGGCGTTTCGGGCGCGGTCGCGGCCGGGCGGGCGCTGTGCGTCACCGGCCGCAACGGCGTCGGCAAGACCACGCTGTTGAAGCTCTTGTTCGGCTATCTGCCGCTGGCGGACGGGCGCGTGCGCTGGCGCGGCGCCGACGCGACCGGCGCGGCACCCGAAGCGCTACGCGCCCGCGGCTTGAGCTATGCGCCGCAGGAACGCATCGTGTTCGACGACCTGACGGTGCGCGAAAATCTCACGCTGATGCGCAAGTCGCGCGCCGTCGAGGCCTTCGCGCCCTATTTCGCGCAATTCCCGGTGCTGGGCCAGCGCTTGAGCCAGCGCGCCGGCACGCTGTCGGGCGGCGAGCGCAAAATCCTGTCGCTGGTGCGCGCCTTGGCCGAGGACACGGCGCTGGTGCTGCTCGACGAGCCCACCGAAGGCGTGCAGCAGGAAAACATCGAGCGCATGCAGGCGCTGATCGCGGCGCGCAAATCCGCCGGCACGGGCTTCATCGTCGTCGAGCAGAATATCGGCTTCGCCGAAGCCATTGCCGATCACGTTCTGGTCATGGACCAGGGCCGCGCGGTGTTCGCGGCGCCGATGGCGGAGGCGGGACGCGAGCGGATCATGGAGTTCTTGAAGGTTTGAGGGAAACGAACCCAAATAACGGTCGTCATCCCGAGCAAGCGCGCGTCAGCGCGCGTCGTCGAGGGACCTCGGGCGGACGAGCGTGTTGCCGCGACGCGGGATATCGCTAGTCCGCGCGAGGTCCCTCCACTCCGCGCGCAAACGCGCGCTCCGGTCGGGATGACGGTCAACTATTATCTGCCCGCCGAAGCCGCGTTGCCGCCTGCCTCCGCCTCCTCTAAGCTTTGCGCGAATGACGGCGACAAACGCCGCTTGGAGGAACCATGCCGGACGATCCGAAAGCCCACGCGCCCAAGCTCGAGCCCTGGCAATGGCCCGAGGCGACGTGGCGCGGCCATGTCAACAAGGTGCGCGCCGGCCGTTCGCTCAAGCCCAAGCAGTGGAAAAACGGCGCGCGCTGCGCCGTGGCCCTGTCCTTCGACAGCGACCACGACAGCATTCCGCTGCGCGAGGGCATCACCTCGCCGAGCCCGCTCTCGCAGGGCGAATACGGCGCCCGCGCCGCCATGCCGCGCATCCTGAAACTGTTCGAGCGCTACGGCATCAAGGGCAGCTTCTTCGTGCCCGCCGTGGTGGCGCAGCTCTATCCCGACGAGCAGCGCCGCGTCGTCGCCGAGGGCCACGAGATCGGCATTCATGGCTGGATCCACGAGCGCAACAGCCTGCTGCCGCACGCCGCCGAGCGCGAGCTGCAGATGCGCTCGGCCGACGTGCTGGAAAAAATCGCCGGCGCGCGCCCGGTCGGCATCCGCACGCCGTCGTGGGATTTCAGCCCGTACACGCTTTCGATCACGCGCGAGATGGGCCTGCTCTACGATTCCTCGCTCATGGCCGACGACGAGCCCTATGAGCTGCTGGAGGACGGCGTGCCCACCGGCATCGTCGAGCTGCCGGTGGAGTGGATCAAGGACGACGCGCCCTATTTCAACATGGTGCGCTTCGGCGCCATCCGGCCCTACACGCCGCCCTCGGGGGTGCTGGAAATTTTCAGGCGCGAGTTCGACGGCGCCTACCAGGAGAACGGGTTGTTCCTGCTCACCATGCATCCGCATATCAGCGGCCACCGCTCGCGCATCCAGATTCTCGAGGAACTGATCGGACACATCCGCGGCCATGCCGGCGTGTGGTTCGCGACGCATCGCGAGATCGCCGAATATTGCAAGGCCAACGCGCCGGCTTGAGCGGCGCGCAATCGCAATCACACGGGAGGAGACGACAATGAATTTCGCAACGACATTGGCCGCCGGCACGGCGGCCCTGTTCATGGCCGCGGCCGCCTTGGCCCAGACCAAGGACACGCTCGCCGTCGATCTGCCGGGCCAGCCGGCGACGCTCGATCCCCATGTCCAGTGGGACACCGACAGCTACACCGTCTACCGCAATATGTTCGACAATCTTCTGACGCGCGACGCGACGGGCAAGATCGTGCCGCAGATCGCGACGGGATGGAAATACCGCTCGGGCACCGAGATCGAGTTCACCATCCGCACCGACGTGAAGTTCCACGACGGCTCGCCGCTGACCATCGACGACGTGGTGTTCAGCGTCAAGCGCATCATCAACCCGGCCTTCAAGAGCCCGCAGCTCAGCCAGTTCAACAGCATCGTCGAGGCCGCGGCCGAGGGCAAAGACAAGCTCGTGCTCAAGACCTCGGTGGCCTATCCCGCGCTCCTGGCGCAGCTCGTCAAGCTTTCGATCGTGCCCAAGGCCTATGTCGAAAAGGCCGGCGACGAGAAATTCAATCTCGAGCCGATGGGCAGCGGGCCGTACAAATTCGTGAGCTGGCAGCGCGGCGTGCGCATCACGCTCGCGGCCAACGAGAATTACTGGCGCGGCGCGGCGCCGTTCAAGACCGTCCATTTCAATCATGTGCCCGATATCGCCACGCGCGTCGCCAATCTGCGCACCGGCAAGGCCGATATCGTGCGCAACCTCAATCCCGACACGGCGAATTCGCTGAAGAACGACCGCAACGTGAAAATTCTCGCGGCACCCACCGAGCGCGTCGGCTATATGTTCATCAACGCGCTGTTCGGCCCGACCAAGGACGTGCGCGTGCGCCGCGCCGTCGCCCATGCGATCGACCGCGATCTCATCATCAAGGCGCTGCTCTCGGGCTACGGCGATCCCGTCGATATCGTGCTGACGCCGGCGAATTTCGGCTTCATCGCCGACATCAAGGGCCACGGCTTCGATGCGGCGCGCGCCAAGGCGTTGCTCAAGGAAGCGGGGGCGGAAGGCGCCGAGCTCAGCTTCCTCACGTCGCCGGCCTACGATTCGCGCCTCGTCCAGGCGATCCAGCAGATGCTGCAGGACGTCGGTTTCAAGGTGAAGATCGAGAACATGGACCAGCCGACCTTCCTGCGCCGCCGCCAGGGCAAGCCCGAGGATTCGGGCCACATCGCGCTCGGCCGCTGGTCCTGCGCCTGCCAGGATGCGGACGGCGTCATCCACCCGATCTTCCACTCCAAGAGCCTGTGGGCGAAATACGCCAATCCGGCCTACGACGTCGCCGTCGACGCGGCGCGCGCCACGCTCGACGAAAAAGAACGGCTCGCCCATTACCGCAAGGCGTTCGAAATCCTGCGCGAGGACGTGCCCGGCATCGGGCTCTATCAGGATTACGCGATCTACGCCGCGCGCAAGGAACTCGAATGGAAGCCGACGGCGAACGAGGCGTTCTTCGTTTTCGAGATGAAGTGGAAGCCATAGCGCGGGCGTTCGTGCTGTAGTGGCATGGTTCATATCCGCGACCGCGCATAAATTTCGTCATCCTGAGCGCAGGCCGCGCGGGCGAACCGTGTTCGCCGCGCGGCCGAAGTCGAAGGACCTTGCGCGGACGAGCGCGATGCCGTCGTGGCGGAATGCGCTGGAGCACGGTCGGGTTGGCTGGAATCGGCTGGATCCTTCATCCTCTCCCCCGTTTGCGAAGCAAATGGGGGAGAGGAAGAAAATGGCGCAAGACGCGATGCAATCGAAACGTGCTCTAGTCCAGCCGAGGTCCCGCGGATCGCTCGCGATCCGCCGCTTCGCGCCTGCGGCGCTCCGGTCGGGATGACGAACCAATATTTGGGTCGGCTCGCATGACGCGCTTTCTCCTCAGCCGTTCGGCGCAGGCGCTGGTTTCGATGTTCGGCGTGCTGACGATCGTCTTCGTCATCATGCGGCTTTCGGGCGATCCCACGCTGCTGCTGGTGCCCGAAGGCGCCAGCCGCGAAGATATCGAGCAATTGCGCAAGGCGCTCGGCTTCGACCGGCCGATCTGGGAGCAATACGCGAAATATCTTTGGACGCTCGGCCAACTCGATCTCGGCCAATCGGTCGTCCAGCGCGTGCCCGTCGCCACGATCGTCGGCGCGCATCTGCCCTACACGCTGTGGCTTGCCGCGGCGGCGCTGGCGTTTTCGCTGCTCCTCGGCCTCGCCGTCGGCCTCGCCACCGGCATCGGCCGCGGCACCTGGGTCGAGCGCGCGCTGATGCCCATCGTGCTCATCGGCCAGAGCATGCCGACTTTCTGGTCCGGCATCCTGCTCATCATGCTGTTCGCGGTCACGCTGCGCTGGCTGCCGTCCTCGGGCGCCGACGAATGGCGTGCCGTCATCATGCCGGCGATCGCGCTGGGCGGCCTCTCCATGGCGACCTTCGCGCGCATCACGCGCACGGCCGTGATCGAGGAACTCGGCAAGGACTATGTGCGCGCCACCCGCGCCAAGGGCGTGGGCGCCGCCGCCGTGCTGCTGCGCCACGTGCTGCGCAACGCCTCGATCCCGATCGTCACCGTGGCCGCGATCGAGATCGCCAATCTCCTGGCCGGCGCCGCCATCGTCGAAACCGTCTTCGCCTGGCCGGGCCTCGGCCAGCTCGCGATCAATTCGATCCAGGCGCGCGATTTCCTCATCGTCCAGGCGCTCGTGCTGCTCGCCTCGATCACCTATATCGGGCTCAATTTCGCCGCCGACGTGCTCTACAGCGTGATCGATCCGCGCATCAAGCTCGGGGCCGCGAAACGATGAGCGCCGCGGCGCGCGCCGTCGGCGGCTTCTTCCGCCATCCGCAAGCCGCGGCGATGGCGCCGTTCGCCGTGATCCTGATCGTGTTCGTGCTGGCCGCGATCGCGGCGCCGCTCATTGCGCCGGCCGATCCCGCCAAGCAATCGTTGCTGGCCCGCTTGAAGCCGCCCGGCACCGTCGCGGGCGGCCTCACTTTTCTGCTCGGCACCGACGAGCTGGGCCGCGACCTGCTGAGCCGCATCATCTACGGCGCACGCGCCTCGCTTGCCGTGGCGGCCCTCTCGGTCGTGGTATCGAGCCTGCTCGGCACGCTGCTCGGCCTCGTCGCCGGCTATTACCGCGGCTGGGCCGAGGTCGCGATCATGCGCGCCGTCGACATCATGCTGTCGATCCCGGCAATCCTGCTGGCGATCATCACCGTCGCCGTGCTCGGGGCGGGCTTTCTCAATCTCGTCCTGGTTCTCGGCCTCACGCGCTGGCCGCGCTACACGCGTGTCGCCTACGCGCAGACTCTGAGCGTCGCGAACCTGTCCTTCATCACCGCGAGCCGCGTCGCCGGTGCCGGCGACCGCCGCATCCTGCTGCGCCACGTGCTGCCCAATATTCTGGCGCCGATGATTGTCGTCGCCACGCTCGAATTCGGGTTGATGGTCTTGTTCGAAGCCGGCCTGTCCTTTCTCGGGCTCGGCATCCAGCCGCCGACGCCGAGCTGGGGCTCGATCATGAGCGTCGGGCGCAACTACACCGACACGGCCTGGTGGATCGTCACCTTCCCCGGGCTTTGCCTGTTTCTGCTTGTCTTGTCGGTCAATCTGTTCGGCGATCATCTGCGCGATCGGTTCGATCCGCGCTCGGCCACGCAACGGGAGTAAGCCATGTCGTTCAGCGGAAAACGCGTCCTCGTCACCGGCGCCGCCGGCGTCTTCGGCGCCTGGATCGCCGCCGCCTTCGCCCGCGAGGGCGCGCGCCTCTGCCTCTCGGACCGGCGCGGCGCCGATCTCGCCAAGGTCGCGGACACGCTCGCCGGCGCCCAGGAGATTCTCCAGCACGCCACCGAGCTCGCCGACGAGGCCTCGATCCTCGATCTCGCCCGCGTGCTGCACGAAAAATGGAGCGCGCCCGATATCGTGGTCAACAATGCCGGCGTCTATCCGCGCGGCCTGCTGCTCGATATCGCGGCGGCGGAGTGGGATCGCATCATGAATGTCAATCTGCGCGCGCCCTTCCTGGTGTCGCGCGAAATGGCGAAGCTGATGATCGCCGGCGGGGTCAAAGGCTCGATCGTCAATATCTCCTCGGGCGCCGCGCGCCAGATGCGCAACGGCTCGGTGCCCTACTGCACGTCGAAAACCGCCATCGAGCGGCTGTCGAAGGGCTTGGCGCTCGAATTGGCCGAGCACGGCATCCGCGTCAACGTGGTGGAACCGGGTTTCGCGCCGGGCAGCGCGGTTTCGCTGCTGTCCGACGACTATGTCGAGCGCATGAAATCGCGCATTCCCCTGCGCCGCACCAGCGGCCCCGCCGACGCGCCGGCGGCCATCCTCTATCTGTGCTCGGATCGAGCCTCGTTCATCACCGGCGCCGTGCTCAGCGTCGATGGCGGCAATTCGATCGGCACCTACGAACCCGGCCCGCTCAAGCAAGACGATCCGCGCAAGCCGGCCTGATCCGCATGGCGCCGCCGGTTCTTTCGGTCCGCGATCTCACCATCGCCATCGGCAAGGTGCCGGTGGTCGATCGCGTGTCGTTCGATCTGGCGCGCGGCGAAATCCTCGCCCTGGTCGGCGAAAGCGGCTGCGGCAAGTCGATCACGGCGCTCGGCGTGCTGCGGCTTCTGCCCAAGGCGGCGCGCGCCGCCGGCGGCGCCGTCACGCTCGAAGGCGACGATCTGCTGCCGCTCGGCGAAAGCCGCATGCGCGCCATTCGCGGCAACCGCATGTCGATTATTTTTCAAGAACCGGTCAGCGCGCTCGATCCGCTGGCCACGGTCGAATCTTATCTCGTCGAAGGCATCCGCGCGCATCGCGATATTTCGCGCGCCGAGGCGCGCGGCGAGGCCCTCGCCATGCTGCGCGCCGTCGGCATTTCCGAGCCGGAGCGGCGGCTGCGGCAATATCCGTTCGAGCTTTCGGGCGGCATGTGCCAGCGCGTGATGATCGCCCAGGCGCTGGCGCCGCGGCCCGCCGTGCTGCTCGCCGACGAGCCGACGACGGCGCTCGACGTGACGATCCAGGCGCAGATTCTCGATCTGATGAAGCGCCTGCAGCGCGAAACCGGCACCGCGATGCTGCTCATCACCCACGATATGGGCGTCGTCGCCGAAATGGCGGATCGCGTCGCCGTCATGTATGCCGGGCGCATCGTCGAGCTGGCGCCGGCCGGCGCGCTGTTCCGGCGCCAGTTCCATCCCTATTCGCACCTGCTGCTGCGCAGCGTCTCGCGGCTCGACGATGCGCCCAAGCGCAAGCTCGCCGTCATCGAAGGCAGCGTGCCGTCGCACGATAAATTCGGCGCCGGCTGCCGCTTCGCCGCGCGCTGCCCGCTGGCATCCGAGCGCTGCCGCGCCGAGGCGCCGCCGCTGGCCGATCTTGCCGATGGGCGCGCGGCGGCGTGCTGGCATCACGACAAGATCGAAACCATGCGGCCCGCCGCATGAGCGAGGCGCTCGTTTCGATCCGCGACCTCAAGGTCCATTTCCCGTTCCGGCGCAGCCTGTTCGGCGCGGCCGGCGCGATCAAGGCGGTGGACGGCGTTTCGCTCGATATCGCGCCGGGCGAAACCATCGGCCTGGTCGGCGAATCGGGCTGCGGCAAGTCGACCCTGGGAAATTCGATCCTGCGCGTGGTCGAGCCGACCGGCGGCACGATTTCGTTTCGCGGCGGCGATATCGCAAAGCTCGACCGGCCCGGCCTGCGCCAGGTGCGCCGGCGCATCCAGATGATCTTCCAAGACCCGTTTTCTTCGCTCGATCCCAAATTGCCGATCGGCGAGAGCATCGGCGAGCCGCTGCTGGTCCACGGCGTCGCCCGCGGCGCCGAATTGCGCCGGCGCGTCGGCGAACTCTTGCAACGGGTCGGGCTCCGGCCCGAACACATCGGCCGCTATCCGCATCAATTTTCGGGCGGCCAGCGCCAGCGCATCGTCATCGCCCGGGCCTTGGCGCTCGATCCCGATCTCATCATTTGCGACGAGCCGGTCTCGGCGCTCGATGTCTCGGTGCGCAGCCAGATTCTCAATCTTTTGCTCGATCTGCAGCGAGCGTCGGGCACGGCCTTTCTGTTCATCAGCCACGACCTTTCCGTCGTCCGCCACATCTCGGACCGCATTGCCGTCATGTATCTCGGCAAGATCGTCGAGCTGGCGGCCCGCGACGCGCTTTTTGCTGCGCCGCAACATCCGTATACCCAGGCCCTCATCAGCGCCATTCCGGTGCCCGATCCCGAGGCGCAGATGCGACGCAAACGCATTCTATTACCGGGCGAAATTCCCAGCCCCGCCAAGCCGCCGCCGGGCTGCGCCTTTCAAACGCGCTGCCCCGTGGCCGAAGCGCGCTGCCGAAAAGAAGCCCCGCCGCTGGTACCCAAGCCGGGCGGAACAGCGGTCGCATGTCACAGGGTGCCCTGACGCATTGTCGCTGGGTGGGCCCTCCGCTATGCTATCGAAATACGTGTTGCCAAATGCCATCTTGAAACTTCGACCCATCACGGGAGGCCTTATGAAAAAATTACTGATGACATCGGCGGTCCTGGCGATCGCCGTTGCCGGCGCGCCCGCCCAGGCGCAGACCGAACTCGCGTTCTCCACCTGGGTGCCACTGCAGCACCCGATCAACGTCTATATTTTCGAGCCGTGGTTCAAGCAGGTCGAAGCCGCGTCGGGCGGCAAGGTCAAGTTCCGCATCCTGCCCAAGCCGATCGCGGCGCCGAACCAGCACTACGATGCGGTGGTCAAGGGCCAGGTCGATACCGCCTATGCAACCTACGGTTATCAGCCCGAGCGCTTCATGCCCTATCTCATCGCCGAACTGCCGCAGCTCGGCGACACGGCGGTGCACACCTCGGTGGCGTTGTGGCGCATCCACAAGAAATTCATCGAGAAGTCGGGAATTCATAAGGACGTGCAGCTCCTCGGCGTGATGACGCACGGTCCGGGCTTCATGCATCATTCGAAGAAGCCGATGATGGAGCCGGCCGATTTCAAGGGCCAAAAGTTCCGCGTCGGCGGCGATGTGCCGAAGGCGATCGTCGAGGCGATGGGCGGCGTCGTCATCACGCAGCCGGCGCCGAAATCCTATGAAATCCTGTCGGGCGGCATCGCCGACGGCATCTTCTTCCCCACCGAGTCGCTCAAGAGCTTCAACATCGTCAAGCTCGTGCCGCACACCACCTATGTCAAAGGCGGCACATATTCGTCGTCGTTCTGGTTCGCCATGAACAAGGACGCCTACAACAAGCTCGATCCGGCGGCGAAGAAGGCGATCGACGATCTCGGCGGCGAGAAATTCGCGCGCATTGCCGGCGCCGGTTGGGACAAGGCCGACAAGGAAGGCCTCGACCTGATGAAAGCCAACGGCAACACCTTCAAGGAAGCCTCGCCCGCCATGGCGGCCGCGCTGCGCGACGTCAGCGGGAAGCTTGAGGCCGACTACGCCGCGAAGCTCGACAAGCTCGGCTTGCCGGGCAAGCAGGTGATCAAGGAGTTCCGCGAGGAAGTTGCCAAGGTCGCGGCCGGCAACTAACGATCCAATCGACAAAGTCGCGCCGGCGGCGGAAGGGCCGAAGCCCCTTCGCCGCCGGTTTTTATTTGCCCGCGATATTGAGCACCGACGGCAGCCACAAGGCGATGGCCGGGAACGCCACCAGGATGCCGAGGCGGATAACGTCGGCGATGACGAAGGGCGTCACGCCGCGGAACAGGGTTCCGGTCGAAACATGCGGCAGCAGGGAATTGAGCACGAACAAATTCATGCCGACCGGCGGGCTGATGAGGCCGATCTCGACGACGACGACGATGAGAATGCCGAACCACACCGGATCGAATCCGAGGCCGACGACGAGCGGGAAAAACAGCGGCACGGTCAGGAGGATCATCGACAGCTCTTCCATCGCGGTGCCGAGGAGGACGTAGATCGCGCAGATCGCGACGATGACCATGATCGGCGGAAACTGCGCGACGAATTTCCGGAGATCGCCGGGCATGCTCGTGTAGTTGATGAAGTCGGAGAAAACCAGCGCGCCGATCAGGATGACGAACAGCATCGCCGTGGTGCGCGCCGACTCGGCGAGAATGTCGCGCAGCGATTGCCAGGTGAGCGCGCGGCGCTCCAGGGCGAGCACGAAAGCGCCGAATGCGCCGATGCCCGCGCCTTCGGTTGCGGTGAAGATGCCGCCGTAGATGCCGCCCATCGAAACGCCGAACAGCAAGACGACGCGCCAGATATCCTTGAGCGCCGCCTTGCGCGCGCTCCACGACGACCGTTCGCCGCGCGGCCCGGCCTTGGGGTCGCGCCACACGACATAGCGCACCGCGACGCACAGCAGCAGCGTCGCCAGGATTCCGGGCAGCACGCCGGCGGCGAACAGCTTGCCGATGTTGGTCTCGGTCATGATGCCGTAGATGACCATGATCGTCGAAGGCGGAATCAAGATGCCGAGCGTGCCGCCGGCGGCGATGCAGCTTGCGGCGAGCTTGTCGGAATAGCCGAGCGCCTTCATCGGCGGATAGGCGACGCGGGCCATGGTGGCCGCGGTCGCGACCGACGAGCCGCAGATCGCACCGAAACCGGCGCAGGCGCAGATCGTCGCCATCGCCAGGCCGCCGCGCCAATGGCCGATGAAGGTATAGGCCGCGTGGAACAGCTCTTTCGCCATGCCGGCGCGCGAGACGAAATTTCCCATCAAGATGAAAAGCGGGATGACCGACAACTCGTAATTGATCCCGGCGTTGAAAGCGGTCGCCGGCACTTGCCCGAGCGCCTGCTCGATGCCGCGCAGCGCGGCGAAGCCGACCACGCCGACAAGCAACATGGCGAAGGAGATCGGTACCCTCAAAAAGGCGAGAATCATCACCGCGGCGAAACCGATCAGGGTCTCGGTCATCCGGCGCTTTCGATCGTGGGGCCGATCCGGATCACGCGGCGCCCGCTAAGATATTCCCAGCAATGGACCAGGCAGGCGACCGCCGAGAGCGCGGCCATGATGGAAAACAAATACGTGAACGGCGCATGCCGGATATAGAGCGTCGCCGTCACCTCGTTGTTTTTCGCATGATCGATCGCCAACAGCCAAAACCGCCAGGCGATGCCGCCAAGCGTGACCGCGCAAATCGCGGCAACGATCGTCCGCTGCCAGCGGCGCCACAAATAGGGAATCAGATTGTCGAAGACGTCGATGGTCACATGATCTTCGCGCGCGGTGACCAGGGGCAGCGCCGTGAATATCAGCATGCCCATGAGCAGCGACGAAACCTCGTAGGCGCCCGGGACCGGGTTGGCGAGGAACTTGCGCCCGAACACGTCGGCGAAGGTCAGGACCATCATCGCGAACAAAACCGCCGCCGTTCCCGCGGTCAAGACGCGGTGTGCCCAGCGCCCGGCCAAGCTTGGAAACAGCGCCGCCTCGCCGCTATGGCCGGCCCCCGTCATCGCTCCGGTATGCCGGGCGATCTGCGCCGGCCGCGCATGTGCCTTTTCCCCATTCGGTTCGCCCCCTCTGCGGCGCGGCTGCATTGCCGCGGGCCCGAAGCTCCGCATCTATCGTGCGGATTCCAGCGGTTAGCTATTTGTCAGGGTAAATCGTTTGTCAAGCGCCGCCGGTGTTGGGAGCGGTTCGCCCGCGCGGCATCGTCAGATGGCCATGACTTTGCCATTGACCTGCCGCAAGGCCGCGTTAGGAAAGAGCATGCTATGCTGAAAGACTACCGGTCGGCACAATCCAATCCCATGAGGAAAATCCAATGAACATCGCAAAATCACTGACATTTTCGCTGGTCGCGGCGGCGGCGCTCGCAGCGGCCGCCGGCGCCGCCAATGCCCAAGCCGCCCGCGTCAAGGCCGGCATGCTCACCTGCAGCGTGGCGCCCGGCAAGAGCTTCGTCTTCGGCTCGACGCGCGAGCTGAACTGCGTCTTCACGGCCAATGACGGAACGACCCAGCGCTATATCGGCGAAATCTCGCGCTACGGCGTCGATCTCGGCTTCACCAACGCCGCGACGATGATGTGGTCGGTGGCCGCCGGCCAAGCCAAGCTGATGCCCGATACGCTGACCGGCACCTATGCCGGAACCACCGCGGGCGCGGCGACGCCGGCCGCGGGCGGCGCCATCAATGCGCTGGTCGGCGGCAACAAAAATTCGGTCATGCTGCAGTCCGTCAGCGTCGAGAACACCACGGGCTGGAACCTGGCCTTCGGCGTCGCCGAGCTGAAATTGATCCGCTCCGGCCCGCGCTAACACGCGCCGCACGCAACTTCGAACGCGCCGGAGCGGCAACGCTCCGGCGCTTTTGGTTTGCGCGGTTGCCGCTGGCCGATCCGGCGCCTAATGTCGCGCTCCGACAGTCCGGAGAAGGCGATGGCGACCGAGAACAGCCGCAAAAACCGCGCCCAATGGCGCTCGCGCATCACGACCGACGGCATGGACCGCACGCCGCATCGCGGCTTCATGCGCGCCATGGGCCTCGACGACGCGGCCATCGCCAAGCCGATGATCGGCGTCGTCACGACGGACGGCGAGATGACGCCGTGCAACATGGGCCTCCGCGACCAAGCCGCCGAGGCCAAGCACGGCATCGCCGAAGCCGGCGGCACGCCGCGCGAATTCACCACGATCTCGGTCTCCGACGGCATCTCGATGAATCATCAGGGCATGAAGTTCTCGCTGGTCTCGCGCGAGCTGATCGCCGATTCGGTCGAGGCCGTGATGCGCGGCCATGTCTACGACGCCCTGATCGGCTTCGGCGGCTGCGACAAAACCTTGCCGGGATTGATGATGGCCATGGCGCGGCTCAACGTGCCGTCGATCTTCATCTACGGCGGCTCGAAGCTGCCCGGCCGCTGGCGCGGCCAGGACGTGACGCTGCTCACGGCGTATGAGGGAATCGGAAAAGTTCTCGCCGGCACGATGAAAGAGTCCGAGCTCGCCGAGCTCGAACGGTTCTGCGCGCCCACCATCGGCGCCTGTCCGGGCCAGTTCACGGCGAACACCATGGGCATGGTATCCGAAGCGCTCGGGTTGGCGCCGCTCGGCTCGTCGATGATCCCCGCCGTGTTCGCCGAGCGCAAGGCGGTGGCGCGCCGCGCCGGCCAGCTCTTGATGCGCATGCTGGAACGGGGCGGGCCGCTGCCGCGCGAGCTGGTCACGCGCAAGAGCCTCGAAAACGCCGCCGCCGTCGTCTCCGCCACCGGCGGCTCGACCAACGCCGCGATGCACATTCCCGCCATCGCCCACGAAGCCGGCATCCGCTTCAGCATGGACGATGTCGCGAAAATCTTCGACCGCACGCCGCTGATCGCCGATCTGCAGCCGGGCGGAAAGTTTCTCGCCAAGGACGTGCACGGCATCGGCGGCGCGCCGGTGGTGCTCAAGGAATTGCTGCGCGCCGGCAAGCTGCACGGCGATACGCTGACGCTCAGCGGCGAAACCATGGCCGAGGCGCTCAAGGCCGTTCCCGATGCCGACGGCCAGATCGTCCGCGCGCCGGGCAACCCGATCACCGAAGACGGCGGCCTCGTCGTGCTCAAGGGTAATCTTTGTCCCGACGGCGCGCTGATCAAGGTCGCGGGCTTGCAGGCGCTGCAATTCCGCGGCCCGGCGCTGGTGTTCGACGACGAGGAAAGCTGCAACAAGCGCGTCCAGGCGCGCGACTATCCGGCGGGCTCGGTCATCGTCATCCGCCACGAAGGGCCGAAAGGCGGGCCGGGGATGCGCGAAATGCTCGGCACCACGGCGCTCATCTACGGCCAGGGCATGGGCGAGAAAGTGGCGCTGCTCACCGACGGGCGCTTTTCGGGCGCCACGCGCGGCATGTGCATCGGCTATGCCAGCCCCGAAGCCGCGCTCGGCGGTCCGCTCGCCTTGATCCGCGACGGCGACACGATCGCGATCGATTGCAAAACGCGGCGCATCGATGTCGAGCTTTCGGCCGAGGAATTGCAGCGCCGGCGCGCGGCTTGGCGGCCGCCGGCGCGCGCCGCGCTGGGCGGCGCGCTGGAAAAATACGCGGCGCTGGTGGGGCCGGCCAATCTCGGCGCTGTGACCCATTCGGGCAATGTCAACTGGACCGGCGAGGAGTGATCGCGCGATGACGTCAGGCAAACCCACGCTCGGTTATATCGGCATCGGCCTGATGGGCGCGCCGATGACGCGCCGCCTGCTCGACGCCGGCCATCGCGTCACGATCTGGAACCGCAGCGCCGCGAAGATGAAGCCGCTGATCGAGCGCGGTGCCGCCGCCGCCGCGTCGCCGCGCGGCGTGGCCGAAGCGTCGGACATCGTGATGATGTGCCTCACCGCGGCGCCCGCGGTGCGCGAGGTCGTGTTCGGCGCCAAGGGCGTCGCCGAAGCGCCCGGGCGCGGCAAATATCTCGTCGATTTCTCCTCGATGCGGCCCGATCTGACGCAGGAATGGTCGGGCGAGCTGCGCGCCAAGAACGGCATGGGCTGGGTCGACGCGCCGGTTTCGGGCGGCGTGCCGGGCGCGGAAAAGGGCACGCTCGCGATCCTGGGCGGCGGCACGGCCGAGGATTTCGCCGCCGTCAAACCAGTGGTGATGAATCTTTGCCAGCGCTTCACCCATATGGGCCCAAGCGGCGCCGGACAGACCACGAAGCTGGTCAACCAGATCATCGTCGGCACCGGGCTGGTGACGATGGCCGAGGCCTTCGCCTTCGCCGCCAAGGCCGGCGTCGATGCCACGCGCCTGCCCGAAGCGCTCAAGGGCGGCTTCGGCGATTCGATTCCGCTGCAACTCTTCGGTCCGCGCTTCGCCCGGGGCCAGCTCGAACCCAAGCTGGGCGAGCTTTACACCATGGTCAAAGACCTCGACGCGGCGGCCGATGTCGCGCGCCAGGTGAAAACGCCGGCGCCGATGCTGAACCAGGCCCTGTCGATGATGCGCATGCTGACCGCGCGCGGCCACGATCTCGACGATATCTGCATCCTCGGCCGGCTTTATGAATCGAAGCCGCTCTGAGGCGATTTCTCATGATTTGGTCGAAACGAATTCGCCATTGTGGCAAATAGGCTGGTCTGCCGGCCGATACACGTTAGGGAATGGTTAAGGCGCCCGAGGTCGATCTCGGTCCGTGCCAGCCCCTTGGCCAGCAAGCGCGGTAAACATTCTTAACGCTAATAACGAATTCCTAGCATGTCTGCTCTAGAAAGAGGAGCCAAGCGATCCGGCAAAACGCCCTTTGCCGGCGCCGCACGTCGCCCGGACGAGCATGAAACCGCTATCATTGCCCGACCAGATATCGAAAGGCCCCGATTCAAGCCGGCGAATGCTTGGCTGGGTGCGGGCAGCTTGGTCGCATATGTTTCCCGTCCCCGACGATATCTCGGCGGAACTGAGAAGCTTGCAGCGCCGGGCGATCATCGAAAACACGCCAATGACCGTCGTGATCGTCATGTCCGCGACGGTCTTGCTCGGCATTGCATTTTGGGGGCAGGTCGCGCCTGCGCTCATCGCGCTATGGTGCCTGGTCAATTGCGCGATGGGGACGTGCGCCATCATGCACGTGTTCCGCTCGACGCGCATCGAAAGGATTGATTTGTCGGCCGGCGGGTTCCAGCGTCGCGTCGTCCTGTGGTACTTGTTCGCCGGGATCCTCTGGGGCTCGATCCCCTTCGTCTTTTTCTTGCCGGGGCTGCCTGAATCGCAAATCTTTCTCGGCGTCGTGCTTGCGCTTCTCTCGATCGGCACGGTCACGGCAATGGCGGTCCTGCCGATCGCCGTCATCGCCTACGCGGTTCCGGCCATTGTGCCGCTCACCGTGCAGCTCGCCTTGCTCGGCACGCGCTACTCAAGCACGATGGCCGCGCTCTGCATACTTTGCTTCGGCGCGCTGTTCGTATTCCTCCGGACAAACTACCGCGGCCAGTGCGAAGTCATTCGCAGCCGGGCACGGGCGCTGACCGCGGAACAGATTCTGCATGCCGGCACCGAGGCCGTCGGCGACGGTTTTGTCGTCTATGACCGGCACCGACGCGTTGTTCACCACAACCAACGATTTCTCGAATTCAATGCCCATCTGAAGGCGTTTCCGTCGCTCCTCGGCCGATCGTTCGCCGAGCTTGCTGAAGCGGGATTGCAGGCCGGATTCTACGACCACGACTCCGCTGTCATGGCAAATCCGCAAGCATGGATTGCCAAGCGCGAACGAGCAATGAAACTGGCAATACCCGATGCAACCGAGCTTATTCTTCCCGACGGCAGAATTATGTTTGCCCGATTGCATCCGCTTCAAAACGACCACTGCATCGCCGTTCTCACCAACGTGACGCCCGAGCAATCGGCACTACGGCTGTTCTCCGATGCGATCGAAAATGTCGGCGATGGATTGATCGTCTACAATGCCGCCGGCCGTGTCGTATTGTTCAATCGCCGTTTTCTCGAACTGTTCGATGTCTACCGCGGACTTCCGTCCTTAATCGGCAAATCAGTGGAAGAACTGATACGTCTCGGCTACGACGCGGGTGATTATCAGGAGTCCTCGGCGAAAAGCGATCGCGAGGCGTGGATCAATCTTCGCCTCGAGCAGTTTTGGAATCCGCCGCCGGCGCCCGTCGCAAGAATGCTGCCGGGCGGCCGTACCATCTTGCGCCACGAGCGCAAGCTTGCCGATGGCAAGGTCGTAGGCGTCTACACCGACATCACTGCCCTAAAACGCGCCGAAGCCCGATTGAAGGACGCCGTCGAAAACCTTCGGGACGGCTTTATCCTATTCGACGCGGATGATCGCGTGGTGCTGCACAACCGCCAGCATTTGGAGCTTTATCCGCGCTTGAAGTCGTATCCATCGCTGACGGGGCTTTCGCGTCGCGATATCCTGGTTGATGGCCATAGGGCCGGCGCGTTTATTCCTGAGCAAGGCGGCGGAGGCGCCGAAGAATGGGCCGACCGGCAGATGGCGCTGACCCGCGCTTCAAACGGGGCGCCGTTCGAGCGTCGTACGCCCGATGGGCAAGTTCTTCTTGTTCGAGCCCAGCCGACTTCGGACGGTGGCCTGGTAACCATTACGACCGACATCACGGCGCTGCGCCGCGCTGAAGAACGACTCAAGGACGCCATTGAAAGCATGTCGGATGCATTCATGTTGTGGGACGCGGAGGACCGGCTTGTTCTTTATAACAGTGCGGCGGAACGCAACTACGCTGATCTCCCCGGTGCGATCAAGGTGGGCATGACGTTCACCGATTTCCTCAAAGCCGGACTTAAATCCAACGTCTTCCCGTCCAGCGCGGGACGCGAAGAAGCGTTCATCGCGGAGCGACTCGCCAGCCACCGCGATCCCGTCGCGCCTTTCATCCTGCCGATGAAGAACGGCAAATGGCATCGCGTGTCGGAGCGGCGGACGGCGGATGGCGGCATCGTCGGCCTGCGCAGCAACGTCACCGAGACGATCACTTACCAGCGGGACCTTCAGGACCGGCAGCGCGAGCTCGCCGAACGCGTGCGTCAACTCGAAGAGGCGCAGGCCCAGCTCAAAGAGCAACGCGACGAACTCAAAATCCTATATCGCGCCGTGACTCTCGCGCGCGATGAAGCCAATGCGGCAAACGACGCCAAATCGGCATTTCTCGCCAACATGAGTCACGAGCTGCGCACGCCGCTCAACGCCATTATCGGGTTCTCACAGATCATGCAAACCGGTCTCTTCGGGCCGCTCGGCAACGAAAAATACACGACCTATTCGGGCGATATCGTGACCGCCGCGCAGCATCTGTTGGGGTTGATCAACGACATTCTCGACATCTCGAAAATCGAGGCGGGCCGATGGGAACTCAGGGAGGAGCTGGTCGACATTGCTCAGGTCGTCGAGGCGGCACGGCGATTGGTCGACGGGCGGGACGATGTCCCGCGACACGCGATCAAGGTCGACATTCCTCGAATCTTGCCCAAGATCCGGGCAGACAATCGGGCGCTGCAGCAGGTCTTGCTTAATCTTCTGTCGAATGCGGTTAAGTTTACGCCGCAAGGGGGCACGATCCGGATCCGAGCTCGGTTGGACGGACGCGGTCGCGTGAGGGTCACGGTCAGCGATTCGGGGATCGGCATCAAGCGTGTTGATTGGGCGAAGGCCATTGCGCCCTTCGGCCAGGTCGAAAGTCACCTGACCCGTCGCTATCAGGGCACGGGGCTCGGCTTGTCGATCGCGAAATCGCTGGTCGAACAACATGGCGGATTGTTGCGACTGCGCAGCGCCAACGGCAAGGGAACGACGGTTGTCGTTACGCTCCCGGCGGAGCGCACCGCTGGCAGCTATCGCGATACAATCGGTGGCGCCGCGAGCCAGGCCGCCGAATAGCGGAAGCGGTGGACGGTCGAGGTCAGCGGACCATCCGGGTTTCGATTGCCGGCGGCCTCCTCAGCGTTTGCAAGACGACGCAGTAGCGCTCGGTCAGGCGCACCAGCGTGTCGCGTTGCTCCGGTGTCGCGTCGCTGTCGATGTCGAAGGTCAGGCGGATATCGCGGAAACCGACCGGCGCGTCCTTGGCGACGCCGAGCGTGCCGCGGAAATCGAGATCGCCTTCGGCCCGCACGCGGCCCCCGCGGATCGCAATGCCGAGCGCGGTCGCGACCGCCTTGAGCGTGACGCCGGCGCAGGCGACGAGCGCTTCCAGCAGCATGTCGCCGGAGCAGGCCTGGCTACCGTCGCCGCCGGTGGCGGGATGCAAACCGGCTTCGACGATGGCGCGCCCGGTATCGACCTTGCACGCGATTCCGAGCGCGTCGAGCGCGCCCTCGGCTTTGAGCGTGATCAGCGCGCTCGCCGGCTCGGCTTTGTATTTTTCCTTGAGCGGCGCCTGAACGGCGCGCAATGTTTCGGCTTTCATCGGGTTGCTCCGGCTAGGATCGGTTCGCGGACAAGACGCGGCGCGGGCGCCAGCGCTAGTTTACCGATCATTCCACCATGCGCGGCGGTGACATGCAATTCGCGCAAGATATCCTTCTTGGCGGCGAGGAAGCGCGGCGTGCCGGTGCCGCGCGGGCGGGCCAGGTCGAAGGCGAAGGTGCGATGCAGCCGCCCCGGATTGCCGCGCATCAGCACGACGCGGTCGGCAAGCGCCAAGGCCTCGTCGATATCGTGCGTGACGAGGACGAGCGTCGGCCGGTCGTAGGACCACAGCGCCAGCAAGTGCTCCTGCAGCGCCTGGCGCGTGAAGGCGTCGAGCGCGCTGAACGGCTCGTCGAGCAGCAGCACCTGGGGCCGCGCCGCGAGCGCGCGCGCGATCGCCGCGCGCTGCGCCATGCCGCCCGAAAGCTCGCGCGGCCACGCGCCGGCGAACGGCGCCAAGCCCACGCGCTCCAGCATTTCCGCGACGCGCGCGGCGCGCTCGGCCTTGGGCAACGCGCCGAGGCCGAAGGCTATGTTGTTCGCGACGCTGAGCCATGGCATCAGCCGCGGCTCCTGGAAAATGACGCCGATCTCCCTGCGCGGACCGGTCAGCGGCGCGCCGTCGAACCGGATCGAGCCGGCGCTCGGCCGCTCGAGGCCGGCGAGCAGGCGGAGCAGCGTGCTCTTGCCGCAGCCCGAGGCGCCGACCATGGCGACGATCTCGCCCTCGCCGATCGCGAGCGAGGCGCCTTCGAGCGCGAGATAGCCATTGTCGTAAATCTTGGCGACGTCGTTCATCAGCAGCATGATATTCACACCCGTTTGTCGGAGGATTTGAAAGCATCCTGCCAGCGCAGCGCCCTTTGCGCGGCGACGGCAAGCAGCAGGTCGGTCGCTTTGCCGAGCACGGCGAACAGCACGATGCTCGCGATGATGAGCGCGGGCTTGCCGGTCTGTTGGCCGTCGATCAGGAGGTAGCCGAGCCCGGCGCTGGCGCCCATCAGCTCGGCGGCGACGACGAACATCCAGCCGAGGCCGAGCCCGGCGCGCAGGCCGATGAAATAGGTCGGCAACACCGCGGGCAGCAGCACGCGGCGTATCAGCCGGACGGTGGAAAATCGGTAGACGCGCGCGACTTCGACCAGCTTGCGGTCGACATTGGGGATTCCCGCGGCGAGCGCCAGGTAAACCGGGAAGAAGACGCCGACCGCGATCAAGACGATCTTGGAGGTTTCGAAAATGCCGAACCACAGGATGAAAAGCGGCACCCAGGCGAGCGACGGCACGCTTTTCAGCGCCTGGACGGTCGGATCGAGCAGGCGGTGCAGCAGCGGAATCGCGCCGCACGCCGCGCCGAGCAGGGTCGCCGCCAAAGCGCCGGCGAGAAATCCGGCGGCGACGCGGCCCGACGTCGTCAGCACGTGCTCGGCGAGCTCGCCGCGTTCGGCGAGCTGCAGCAGCGTCGCGGTGATCGCCGAGGGCGGCGGCAGCAAGTTCGCCGGCAGCAACGCGAGGCGCGCCGCCACCTCCCAGAGAACGAGCACGGCCGCGGGCAGGATGAGCCCGATCGGCGCCGCGCCGCGCCAGCGGAAACGCTCCGCCGCGACGGCGGCCGTTGCGCTTCCGGCCCGGCGCAGGGGGATGCCCCGATCGTTGGCAAGCATCGCGTTGTTCTCCGAAAATTCGCCGGCGCGGCGGATCGATGGCCGCCGCGCCGGGCGCGCGTTCGCCTAGCGCTTTACTGCCGCTTGATCGCGCTTCGCGGTCTCGGCCGCGAAAGCGTCGTTGAGCAGCGCCGCCGTGACGGCTTTCACGTCGACCTTCGCGTCGATGACGCCGGACTTTTGCAACGCTTCGCCGGCGGCGAGGATCGCGGCATGCGGCTTGGCGCCGACGCGCGAATCGGCGAAGCCGGTGCGCTCGAGCTGCCGGACGGCGACCGCGTCCGAAAGCTTGGCGGCGCGCGCCAATGTGTCGCGCAGCTCCTTGGGATTGGCGAGCGCGTATGCCCGCCCGCGCTCATATTGCCGGAGGACGCGGATCACCAGCTCCGGATTGGCCTTCGCGAAGGCTTCGCGGACGTTGAGCACGCCGTAAGTGTTGAGATCGGCGTTGCGATGGAATAGCAGCGAGCCTTTTTCGATTTCGGTTTCGGCCATCATCGGATCGAGACCGGCCCAGGCATCAACGTCGCCGCGTTCCAGCGCCGTGCGCCCATCGGCGTGCTGCACCAGAATCGGCTTGATGTCGCGTTCGCTCAACCCGGCCTCGGCGAGCGCGCGCAGCAGGAAGATGTAGGGATCGGTGCCGCGCGTCACGGCGACGCGCTTGCCCTTGAGATCGGCGACGCGCGCGATGCCGCTGCCCGGCCGCGTCACCAGCGCCGTCCACTCCGGCTTGGAATAGACGTAGATCGACTGGATCGGGTTGCCGTTGATGCGTGCGAGCAGCGCCGCCGCCCCCGCGCTCGAACCGAAATCGATGGCGTTGGCATTGAGGAATTCGAGCGCCTTGTTCGAGCCGTGGCTTTGCACCCAGCGGATCTCGATGCCGTCGGCCGCGAACTCCTTCTCGAGCCAGCCCTTGTCCTTGAGGATCAGGCTGACCGGATTGTAATAGGCCCAATCGAGCGTGATGCGCTTCGGCGCCTCGGCGGCGGCGGCGCCCGCGACGGCGGCCAATGCGGCCGCGGCGATAATGGAACGGCGAGTCCAAATCATAGTCGCACTCCTTCGTTGCGCCGGGCGCGCTTGCCCGGCGGCGGTTGAAACGAATGCGGGAGGTTCTTTTCGCCGCGTCGCTGCCGCGAGACGGCGAAAACAAAAAACCCGCCGCAGCTGACAAGGGCTGGGGCGGGGATCGCCGCAACGCTTTAGCTGCATTTGTAACGCGCCCGCAAGCTGAAGCTCAAATCGGCGCGAATGTCCGTCAGTTAAATTCGGCGGCGGCGAATGTCAAGCTATTTTTCGCGCCGGGTCCGGATACCGAGGGTATTCACAATTCACTAACCATTCCGAATTAGCATTTGGCGGTACTGAACGGCTCCGGCAGGATTTTGGATGCATGCTCCCATCGATCCGGCGATCGTGCGGCCGACGCCATTTGGTCGCCGAGCGGCGAGCCTTTGGCGCGCAATCTATCGTGCGCCGGGCGGCTCCGTGGAATGGTTTCGCACCTGTCAGCGCGCGGCGGTCATACGCTATTCGCCGATTCTTGCCGCCATCATGGTCTTCAACGCGGCGCTCGTCGGATTCGTCTTTTGGGACCATGCGCCGTCGTGGGCGATCGCCGGATGGGTGGGCGCGATCTGGCTGATATCGGCGCGCGCGTGGATCAGGGCGCGCGCCTCCCGGACGCGATCGGCACATCGGCCGCCGGGGCCGCGTTTCATGCACCGTGCCGTGTTCGGCTCGTCCGTCGCCGGCGCCGCGTGGGGTGCAAGCGCGCTGATCTTTTTTTCGCCCGAGCAGGCGGAGCTGCAGCTTTTTCTGGCTTTGGTGTTGGCTGGAATGGCGTCGGGCGTCATTGCGGCCGGAGCCGCCACGCCGCCGGCCGCAGTTTCCTTCATGCTCCCCGTCCTCGTGCCGCTCGCGGTACAATTCCTGGCGCAGGGCACGCGCGTGTCGGTCGTGTTGGGCATTCTCGCGCTCGTCTACATCGTTGCGCTGGCCGGCCTGCTGCGCGTCGGCTACGAATCGTTTCATGACATGGCGACGGCGGGCGAGCGCGCGCGGACGGCCGAGGAGCGCCTGCACGAAAGTTGCGAAGCGGTTGGCGACGGGCTCGTCATCTACGACGCGGCGCTGAATGTCGTATTGCACAATTCACGCTATCTCGAGCTCTGTCCGCACCTTCGCGCGTTCCCAGCGATTATCGGCCGCGGTTATGCCGAGCTGGTGCAAGCCGGCGTGGCTGCCAATTTCTACGATTGGGACAAGAGTGCCGCGGCCGATCCGGCAACATGGATCGAACGGCGCATCGCCCGGCTGCGCGCCGCGCCGCTTGAACCCACGCGTTTCCATTTCTCAAGCGGCCAAGTCATCTTGGCGCGGCTGAAGCGGATGCCCGATGGCGGGCGGGCGCAAATCCTGACCGACATCACCGCCGCGTCGCTTGCCGAAAAACGGCTTGCCGACGCGATCGAAAGCATCGGCGACGGCTTCGTTCTGTACGATGCGGCGGGCCGCGTCGTGCTGCACAATCGGCGGTTCATCGATCTGTACGAATGCTATAAAGGCATCCCGTCGATCGTGGGCCTTGGTTTCGAAGAACTTGGCCGCATCGCGCTCGCCAAAGGCTATTTCCGCGAAGCCGAGGCGCTGCGCGATCCCGAGGCTTGGCTTCAGGAGCGGTTGGTCCAGTTCGCCAAGCCGCTGGATCGGACAGTCAAGCGCCGCCTCGCTAACGGCCGATCCGTCTTGATTCAGGAACGCAAACTCGCCGACGGCAGCAGCGTCAATGTCTTCTCCGACGTCACGGCGCTCGAGCGCGCCAAAGCGCGGCTCGCCGATGCGATTGAAAGCATGTCGGACGGTTTTGTGCTGTGGGACGCCGAAGACCGGCTGGCGATACACAACAGCGCCTATGCCAAAATGTTCGAGGGCATTCCGGACTCGGTCGCCGTCGGCAAGCGCTTTTCCGAAATCATGGACACAGGCTTGCGGCACGGCGCGATTCCGGCGGCCCTCGGGCGGGAGGATGCGTACAAGCGAGAGCGGCTGGCGGAGCGCCGCAATCCCGGCGCGCCGGCGATCCATTCGTTCAAGGGCGGGCGTTGGCTCCGGCTCGCCGAACGCCGAACGGCGGAAGGCGGCATTGTCGGCGTTCGCACGGACGTGACGGCCGAAGTCACGCGCGAGCAAGCGCTGCGCGAGAACCAGCAAGAACTCGCCCGGCGTATCGAGGAATTGGAGTCGATGCAGCGCCGGGCCGAAGCGCAGCGCGACGAACTCCGGACGCTCAACACGGAACTGGCGCAAGCGCGCGACGCGGCCGATGCGGGCAATGCGGCCAAGTCGAGCTTTCTCGCCAATATGAGCCACGAGCTACGCACGCCGCTCAACGCGATCATCGGATTCGCCGAGGTCATGGATGCCGGGTTGTTCGGCGCCATCGCGAACGAGCGCTACCGCGATTACAATGGCGACATTCTCGCGGCCGCGCGGCACCTGTTGGGGCTGATCAACGACGTGCTCGACTTGAGCAAGATCGTGGCCGGCAAGTGGGAATTGCTGGAAGAGCCGATCGCGATTCAAGCGTTGTTGGACGCGGTGCGCCACCTTGTCGCCGGACGCGACGAGACGGCTTTGCTGACGCTGCGGGTCGATGTCGCCGGAATATTGCCGCCGATCTTCGCCGACGAGCGGGCCATGAAGCAGATCTTGATCAACCTCATGGCAAACGCGATCAAATTCACCCCGGCCGGCGGCAAGGTGCGTCTGCGCGCGCGCTTGGATTGGCGCGGACGAATGCAGTTCGCCGTCGCCGATAGCGGCATCGGCATGCATCGCGAGGACTTGCCGACAGCATTGCAGCCATTCGGCCAGATCGACAATTACCTGACGCGCCGCTGCCACGGCACCGGCCTCGGTCTATCGATCGCCAAGGCGCTGGCGGAGCGGCATGGCGGCACGTTGCGTCTGCGCAGCCGGCCGCAACGAGGCACCTCGGTCGTCGTGACCTTTCCATCCGAACGCACATTGGGCCGTACGACGGACGTTAGGGGCGAGTCTCCGGCCGCCGCCTAGCGCGGCGCGTTCCGGCGCGGGTCGCCGCGCTTGTTATTGCCCTTGGCGGGACTTAAAGTTCGCGCGTTGCAACGCGCCCATCACGGAGTCCGTCCATGTTCCGAAAAGCCCAGGCCTTCGCCGCCTGCTTGATCGCCGTTGCCGCGGGCACCGGCGGCTCGCCTTCGGCGGCACAAGAAAAAGTCACCTATCTATTCCCCGCGCCGCCCATGCTGCCCGCGTTCGGCCCGATCCGCCTGGCGCAGAGCAAGGGCTATTTCAAGGCCGAGGGTCTCGACGTGGATTTCCAGGTCGGCAAGGGCGGCGTCGACGTGGCGAAGCAAGTCGGTGCCGGCAACGCGCCGCTTGGCGGCGGGCTCGGCGACGGGCCGATTCTGGTGCGGCCGCAGGGAATTCCGGTCAAGGCCGTGGCGCTGATGGGCGGGCGCGGCTTCATGCAGCTCGTCGTGCGCGAGGATTCGGGCATCGTCGATCCGAAAGACTTGAAGGGCAAGGACGTGAGCGTCATGGCCTATCAGGACACGACCTACTACGCGTTGCAGGGCATGCTCGCCAAGGTCGGTCTCTCGGTGAAGGACCTCAACGCCCAGGCCGCCGGGCCGACCGGCGTTTGGCAGCTCGTCGCCACCGGCAAGACGGTGGGCTGCGCCTGCGTGCCCGATTGGATCCCGGCGATCGAGGGCGCCGGGGTGAAGATCAGGGTCATCCAATCCTACGATTATTTCCCCGGCATGGCCCAGGCGATTCTGGCCAGCGACAAAGTCATCAAGGAAAAGCCCGAAATGGTGCGCAAATTCGTGCGCGCCGTGCTCAGGGGCATGAAAGACATCATGGACGATCCGGAAAAATCGGCCAAGGAATATGCCGGCTTCGTTCCCGAATGGAACGGCAAGGACGCGCAAGTCATCAGCATCTTCAAATATTACGCGACGCTGGTTTATCCCGGCCAGGCCAAGCTCGGCGCCTTCGACGCGGAGCGCGTTGCCGCGGTGCAGGAATTCTACGCGAAGGAAAAGATCATCGACGCCAAGTCGAAGATCGAGGATTTGTTTACGAACGAGTTCGTGCAGTAGGCGGGGGATTTCAGGGACAGCAGGGACAACAGGGACTCCAGGGACTTCAGGGACAAAGCGCCGTCACTGAAGTCCCTGCTGTCCCTGCTGTCCCTTCACCCTCTAAAAAGGCACCGACATCGCCTCATGCGCCGCGTCCGCGTTGACCAGGTCGACGCGCTTCCAGGCGATGCGGAAACTTTCGCCCGCGCGCACCAATGCGTGGCGATAGGTGCCGCCGTAAAGGCGCTGCGTCTGCAGCCGGTATTCGAGCATGACGAAGCTCGCCGAAGTCAGGAACGCGATGCCGGGCTGGTCGCCTTCCACGGCTTCGACGCGCCCGACAACGCGCTGCGTGCGCGCGCGGGGGCTTTCGGCATGGGCGACGGCGGCGGCCAGTCGGCGGACGCGCGTTTCCATCAGCATGCGGTCGTCGTAGAAGATCGAAACTTCGTCCTGCCAGCTCGTCTGTTCGCGCCGGCGCGGTACCCAATAGTGGGCGTCCGGCGCGTAGAGGCCGAGCCATTCCTCGTAGCGCTGTCCGTCGAGCAGTGCTGCCTCGCGGTTGACGAAGGCCTCGATCGCGTCGCGGGTCGCGGCGTCGACGGTCATGGCGCCGCCCTCAACCGGCCATCAAGGCGAGCCACGCCTTGAACTGATTGCGGATGTGAATCTCGCTCGTCCCGTGATCGCCGCGCTCGCCGACATCGTCGCGCCGGTCGCGCCCGGCGCCGCGCCCGATATGGAGCCATTCGGGCCCCTGGTTGAGCAGGCCCGATTGCGCGCGGCGATAGACTTCGAGATCGTCGGTGAGAATAGCCGAGGCCGGCGAGTTGATAGCGTTGGCGAAATGGACCGTGTCGCGGAACATGCGCTCCGGCGCGCCCTTGAGGCGGAACGAAAAGATATGCACCTCGGTCCGCCCCGGCGCGATCGGGTGAATGACGCGCAATTGCCGGAATTGCGACATGAAGGTCAAATTGGGATAAACGATGGTGTTGAAGCGGCTGACCGAGAGGATCTGCCGCGTTCGCTCCGCGCCGTGGCGCGCCTCAAGCGCGGCGCGGTATTCGGCGAACACCGGATCCTTGTTGTCGCCGAGCAGGCGCTTGTCGTCGTGATAATCGCCCATGAAGCTGTGGCCGTTGGGAAAGGTCCACACATTCACCTTGTCCCAGATTTGCGCCAGCACGCCGTTCTGGATCATCTGCCGGCGCGCGATGTCGCCGGCATTGTCGTGCGGCGCGTTCACGTCCTGCCGCGCCGCGCTCTCGATCGAGGATTCGTGCACGTAGCGCGGATGCAGCAAGTCGTTGACGTTCTCGATGTAGAGCTTCCAGTTGCCGTCGTAGAAGTGCTTGAAGATGCCGCCAGCCACTTCGATCTCGCCGTCGGGCGCGCGATCGACCATGTCGTCGAAGGAGGTTTTCACCGGGCCGAGCCAATCGAGCAGCGCGGGGCCGCTCGCGGAAAGGCCGGCGAACACGAAACCGCGATAGGCCTCGACGCGCGGTACCGGCCGCAATCCGAGCTCGGGCATCTCCTTTTCGAAGCCGCCGGCATAGCCCTCCTTGAGCGGCACCGAAATCAGCCGTCCGTCGGTGGCGTAGGTCCAGCCGTGATAGGCGCAGCGGAAATGCTTCGCCGAGCCGCTTTCCTCGGCGCACACCATCAGGCCGCGATGGGCGCAGCGATTGTGCAACACGCGCACCGCGCCGTCGGCGCCGCGCACCATGATCACCGGCTGGCGGCCGAGCCGCGTGCAATAGAAATCGCCCGGCTTCGCCACTTGGCTTTCATGGCCGACGAAGAGCCAAGCCTGTCCGAACAGGCGCTCGATTTCGAGTTCGAAGACGTCCCGGTCGATATAGACCGAGCGATGTACGCGATCAGGCCGGATCAGGTCCTTGAGGCTGGAGTCGGCATCTTTGCGCGGCATGACGCCCATGGCGGTTCCCTCAAGCGAGAATGTCGGCCCTAACGATTAGCCGCAGGATCGCGTCGCCGCAATGCCGGGCTAGATTTTTCCCAGCGCCGTCAGCACCCGTTCCGGCGTGAAGGGCTGGCGCGTCATGGTGGCGCCCAGCGGGCGCAGCGCGTCGTTGACGGCGCACCACAGCGCGGCCGAGGCGCCGACGGTTCCGGCCTCGCCCACGCCCTTGACGCCGAGCGCGGTTCCCGGCTGCGGCGTTTCGAGATGAGCGATGGCGATGTCCGGCATTTCCGCCGCCATCGGCACGAGATAGTCGGCGAGCGTTCCGGTCAAGAGCTGGCCGGCGTCGTCGTAGAGGCATTCCTCGAACAAGACCGCGCCGATGCCCTGCACGACGCCGCCGCGAATCTGCTCGTCCACCAGCATCGGATTGATCGCGCGGCCGCAATCGTCGACCACCCAATGGCCGAGCAGCTTGATGACGCCCGTGTCGGCATCGACTTCAAGGTATGAAGCCTGCGCGCCGTTGGCGACGAAGTAGGGCACGTCGCGCGGCGCGTAGTGGTGCGTCGCGGAAAGTTGCGGCTCGATGCCGGGCGGCAATTGGTCGGGGCGGAAATGCGCCACGGTGCCAAGCTCGGCGAGCGTCATGCGATGCGTGCCGCCGGCGCGATCCAGGATATTGCCGCCGCGAATGGTGAGCGTATCCGCGCGCGCCTGCAGCAGCGCCGCCGCCACCGCGAGAAGCTGGGCGCGCAGCTTTTGCGCCGCCCGATACGCCGCTTCGCCGCCGATCGAAAGCCCGCGCGAGGCCCAGGCGCCGCCGCCGTAAGGCCCGGCGCTGTCGCCGCTTTCGACCGCAACGGCGTCGAACGGAACGCCGATGGCGTCGGCGACGATCTGCGCGATTCCGGTCGCGGTCCCCTGGCCCTGATCGGTGCAGCCGACGGCGCAGCGTATCGCGCCCGAGGGTTCGAACTTGACCGTGGCGCCGTCCTGGGCGCTGACGCGCACGCCGGCATGGCCGTAGCTCCACGGCCCGATCGCCGTGAGTTCGATGAAGGGTGCCACGCCGATGCCGCGCCAAACGCCGCGCTGGCGCAGCTCGGCCTGTTCGGCGCGCAGGCGCGGATAGGCCATGAGTTCGACGATGCGATCCAGGCCGCCGGCGAGCGACAGCGCTTCGAGCCGGATGCCGCCGGGCGTCGTCAGCGGCAATGAGTCCGCGCGATGCAGCGCGCGGCGGCGGAATTCGACGGGATCGATCGCGAGCTTCGCCGCCGCGTCGTCGATCAATTGCTCGGTCACGGCCATGGCGATCGGCTGGCCGACGCCGCGATATTGGCCGACGGGCACTTTGTTTTGCAGAACGACGCGCAACCGCCCGCGCAGCGCTTCGGTGCGATAAACCGCGCCGTTGAGCGCGATCGTCTGCATGCCGTCGCTGATGCTGCCGCGCGGATAGATCGAGTAGGCGCCGGCGGTGTAGATGACGTCCGCGTCGATCGCCGAAATCGTTCCGTCGCGCTTTGCCGCGAGTCGCGCCGATACGTGGAAATCCCGCGCGTGATTGTCGGTGAGAAAGGCTTCGGCGCGGTCGCAGGTGAATTTGACCGGGCGGCCGAGAAGTTTGCTGAGCGCCACGGTCGCGAATTCGTCGGGATAGCCGTGCATCTTGATGCCGAAGGCGCCGCCGACATCGGGGCAAATCACGCGCACGCGATGTTCGGCGATGCCGAAATGGCGCGCGAACAGGTCCTGCATCTGATGCGGGACCTGGCCCGATTGGTAAACCGTGAGGCTGTCTTCCGCCGGGTTGTAATCGGCGAGGATGCAGCGCGCTTCGAGCGGCACGCCGGTGTGCCGGCCGAAGGCGAACGCGCGCGCGACGACGCAATCGGCGCCGGCGAAGGCCGCGTCGATATCGCTCCGGCCGATGACGCGCTCGAACAGGCGATTGTGCCCGAGCGCGGCATGGACGAGCGGCGCGCCCGGCGCGAGATCGGCCGCGCCGGCGGCGGCGGCGGGCAGCGCCTGCCATTCGACGTCGATCCGCTCGACCGCGTCCTCGGCCTCGCCGCGGCTCGCGGCGACGACGGCGGCGATTGCCTCGCCGAGCCAATGCGCGAAGCCGCCGGCCAGCGGCGGCTGCGGCGGCGAAACATGGTCGGGCGCGTGCGCGAGCACCGTGTGCAGCGGCTTGCACAGCGCGTCGATCTCGTTCGCCGTGACGACGCGGACGACGCCCGGCATCGCCGCCGCCGCGCGCGTGTCGATCGACAGGATGCGGGCATGGGCGTGCGGGCTGCGCAGGAAGGCGGCGTGGACCATGCGCGGCAAAGCGATATCGTCGGTGTAGCGCCCGCGGCCGGCGACGCGGCGGCGCGCGTCGGATCGTGGCTGCGAGCGGCCGACGGAATCGGCGAATTCGAAAGCGGGGTGCGGCCCGGCGCTCATCGGCTGCGGACCTTGCGGCGCTGGGCGAGCGTGGCTTCGACGGCATCGACGATCGAATGATAGCCCGTGCAGCGGCAGTAATTGCCCGCGAGATGGGCGCGGATTTCGTCGCGCGACGGCGCGCCGCCGCGCGCCACGATTTCGGCCGCCGTCAGCACCATGCCCGGCGTGCAGAAGCCGCATTGCAGCGCGTTATGCGCGACGAAGGCGGCCTGAAGGTCGGCGGCCTCGCCCGTGGCGCTGACGCCCTCGATGGTTTCGACCCGGGCGCCGTCGGCCTGCACCGCGAGCATGAGGCAGCCGCGCACAATCGCGCCGTCCACCCGCACCGTGCAGGCGCCGCACACGCCGTGCTCGCAGCCGAGATGCGTGCCGGTGAGGCCAAGCTCGTGGCGCAGAAAATCGGCGAGGTGCAACCGCGGCGCGACGCGACGGCGCACGGTTTCGCCGTTGACGGTCAGCTCGATGTTGCGCGCGCGATTCATGGCGCGAGCTTGCGCAGCAGGCGCTCGGCGAGAACGCGCGCGATGTGGCGCTTGTACGGCGCGCCGCCGTGCAGATTGTCGAGCGGCTGCAGGCCGGCGGCGAAAGCGCCGGCAATCGCCGCCGCCGAAGCCGCGTCGAGAATGCGGCCTTCGCCCGCCTCGGCCGCGGCTCGCGACAGCGACGGATGCAATTCGCTGCCGAACGCGACCATGCGCAGCCGCTTGATGCGCCGCTCAACCAGTTCGGCCCGGATTGCAAGGCCGACGACGGCGAAATCCCCATGGCGCCGCGCGATTTCGTCGAAGGCGAAGACCTCGCCCGGTCTTGCGGCGGGAAAGCGGATTTCGGTCACGATCTCGTCGGGGCGGCGCGCCGTATCGTACAGGCCGCGAAAGAAATCGCCGGCCTCGATCCGTCGTTCGCCGCCCGGCCCGGCCAGCGCGATCTCGGCATCGAGGGCGACGCAGCAGGCGGGCAGCTCGGCGGCGGGATCGGCGAGCGCCACGCTGCCGCCGAGCGTGCCGCGATTGCGGATCGCCGGATGCGCCACATGCGGCAGGGCCGCGGCGACGAGCGGCAGATCGCAGCGCACGACCGGCGACGCCAGGACTTCGGCGTGGCGCGCGAGCGCGCCGATGCGCACGAAATCGCCGCGCCGCTCGATGCCGCGCAGCGCCGCGATGCGGTTGATGTCGATCAGGCGGCTCGGCTGTGACAGGCGCAGATTGAGCGTCGGCATCAGGCTCTGGCCGCCGGCGAGGATCTGAGCGTCGTCGCCGCCGTCGGCCAAGGCCGCCACCGCGTCGGCGAGGCTTTCGGGGCGCACATAGTCGAAATCCGGGGCCTTCATCCCGTCAGCTCAAAAGCACGATTGCGTTGGGCTCAGCAGCTTCGGCAGGCAGGTGGCGATGGCGGGCACGAACAGGATGACGGCGGTCAGCGCCAGGCCGAAAAGCGTATAAGGCACGGCGGCGCGGATCACGTCGCCCATCGTCACCTCCGGCGGCGCCACGCCCTTCATCGTGAACAGCAGCAGGCCGAAGGGCGGCGAGAGGAGGCCGATCTGCATGCACATGAGAAAAAGTATCCCGAACCAGATCGGATCGATGCCGAGCCCCTTCACCAGCGGCATGAATATCGGAATCGTCAGCATCATGATGCTGGCCTGATCGATGAACAGGCCGAGAAACAGCAGCACGAGAATCATCCCGACGATGACGGCGAGCTGCGACAGCCCGGCCTCGCTCACCAGCCGCACCAGGCCCGAGCTGGCGCCCGAGAACGCCATGATCTGCGAAAATGTGGTGGCGCCGAGGATGATGAACATGATCATCCCGGTCACGGCGGCGGTGCCGTGCAGCGAGTTGATCAGCGATTTCCACGTCATCTGGCGGTAGCCGGCGGCGACGAGCGCGGTGGCGGCGCAGCCGATGGCGGCGCTCTCGGTCGGCGTCGCCCAGCCCATCACCATGCCGCCGATCACGGCCGCGACGATCAAGCCGAGCGGCAGCACGTGCTTGATCAGCGGCCCCCAGCGCGCCCAGCCATGCGCGCGCGGCGTGTCGTCGGCCGGCGCCAGTTTCGGATCGACGATCGCCAGCACCACGATGTAGCCGATAAAGACCGCGCTCAGGATCAGGCCCGGCACGATGCCGGCGATCAGCAGATCGGAAATCGAAATGCCGGCCAGGCCGCCGAGCAGGACCGCGAGGCCCGAAGGCGGGATCAGCATATCGACGCCGCCGATCGCCATGATCGGCCCCATCGCCAGCTTCTTGTCGTAGCCGCGGCGCAGCATCTCGGGCAGCAGCAGCGTGCCGAGCATGGCCGTGGTCGCGATCGTCGAGCCGGAAATCGCCGAGAAAATCGTGCCCGCCACCAGCGCGATCACCGCCAATCGCCCGGGCACGCGGTGAATCAATTTGCTGATGGCGTCGATCGCGGCAATCGCCAGGCCGGTGTGAAACAGCAGCTCGCCCATCAGCACGAATAGCGGGATCGGCGTGAAGGCGAAGGCGGTGACCGAGGAGGTCATGTTGCGCGCGAGCTGCGCCAAGCCGCGGTCGCCGCCGAGAATGAAATAAGCGCCGGCCACGTTGACCGCGATGAAGGCGAGCGCCACCGGCAGGCCGAGCGCCATCAGCAGCAAGGTGCCGCCGATCAGCAGGGCAAGGGTCAGCGGCCAATCCATTGCGTCCGGTCCCGCGTCTAGAGCTGCGCGCCTTCGCGCCGCGCGCGGCGCTGCGCCGTCAGGATGTTCCGCAAGCGCAACACAAAGCCGATGCTCAGCAGCGCGAACATCACCGGCAGCGGCGCCAGCACGCACCATTCCGGAATGGTGAAATCCTTGACGACCTTGGTGCCGTCCGCCGCGCTGACCAGGGCGACGCGCGCGCAGTAGAAAGTCATCAGCAGCGACAGCGCGAGGCCGATCAAGTCGCAGGCGATCTCGCACAGCCAGCCGATGCGCGGCGGCCACAAATGCAGCATGAGGTCGATGCGCACATGCTGCCCGCGCTTCAGCAGCCACGGCGCCGTCAGCGCCGTGATCAGCAGCATGGCGTATTCGGACATTTCGATGTCGCCGGGAATCGTTCCGATCCCGGCATTGCGCAAGACAACGTCGAGCGTGATCATGCCCGTCATCGCCAATACGACGAGCGCGGCGGCGCGCCCGCTGGCTTCGGCGGCGCGCGCGTAGAATTGGGCGAGCCGCTTCATCCGGCGATCGGCGGGCCCGGCCGGCGCATTCGAGCCCGCCGCCGATTGCCGGTTACGGTTTCGTCACCAGCTTGCGCAGGTGCGGCACGTGCTGCGGGCTAGCTTTTTCAAGCTCGCCCCAAAACGCGTCATGGGCGAGCTTGCGCCATGCCGGGCCCATCTCGATGACCTTCACGCCCCCGTCGTTCTGGATCTTGGCTTCCGCCGCTTCGAGCTGATCGCGCCACTTCGGCCACTCCTGGTCGAGCCAGTCCGACATCTGGATCAGGAAATCCTGCTGTTTCTTGTCGAGCTTTTTCCAGCGGTCGAGGTTGATCATGATCTGAGTCGCGACATTGAAGAAACCCGGCTCGATCCTGTGCTTGGTGTGGGCGAGCCAGCCCATATCCTTGAGGCCCACCAGCGGCCAGCCATAGCCGTTGACCATGTTGCGCTCGAGCGCCGAATAGACCTCGGTCGGCGCGATGACGATCGTTTTGGCGCCGATCGATTCGAAGAACGCCTTGTAGATGGGCTGGACGCGCAGCGTGAAGCCGTCGAGCGGCTTGTCCTTCTTCGCGGGGTCCACCGGGCGGTTCGTGTACACATGGAAGCGCATGCCGTAGCCGATGCCGGACAGCATCTTCACGTTCAATTTTTCGGCGTGCAGCTTGTCGAGATAGTCCCACGAGCCGTTTTTCTTCATCTCGGGGATGGTGACTTCGACAAGGCTATAGACTTCGCCCTCGATCAGCGCGCCGCGATAGAACGTGCCGGGCCCGTGATGCATGTCGACGACGCCGGTTTTCACCGCGTTGTGCTGCTCGGGCGTGGGAACCGCCTCGGGGCCGACAACGTCGATCTGCAGGATGCCCTTGCCGCGGCTGTTGACCTCGTCGACCCAGCGCTTGAACGGAATGCCGAAACTCTGGTTCGAGGGCAGGAAATTCGCGGCGCGCAGCTTGGCTTCCTGGGCCGGCGAAGAGGTGGCGGCACCGGCAACGAGGGCCAGCGCCACGCCGAACGAAAGCAGGTATTTCATCGATCCTCCCTGATCTTGCTGCGATCCGAGCCACGAATTGGGCGGATTTTCAGCGGCAAAACTCTAGCCCGGTTCGTCGCGCGGGGCAACCGAAGCCCCTGGGGCGAAAAGGTACGGGCCAAGCATGGCTGCTTGGCCCGCGTTACTCCGCCGAATTTGCCCGAGGGAGGAGGAAGGCGGCGGAAAACCCCGTTGCGGCGCGCCCTAAGATGCGCCGGCGAGCGCGTCGAGCGTGGCGCGGTCGTCGATGCGCACGATGTCGGTTTCGAGCAGCGTGACGATTTTCTCGCCCCTGAGCCAGGTGATCATGCGGCTCACGGTTTCGACCGTGAGGCCGAGATAATCCGCGATGTCGACGCGCGTCATCGGCAGCATCACGATGTTGCCGTCGCCGGTGCGCGCCTTGGCGCGCAGGGCGAGCGAACGGAAGAAGGTCGCGATGCGTTCGCCGGCCGATTTGCGGCCGAGCAACAGCAGATGCTCCTGCGCGGCGGCGAGCTGATTGGCGGTGGCGCCGAGTAGGGTCCGCCCCAGCGCGGGATAGGCGGTGACCGCATCTTCGACCTTGGCGCGCGCGATCGTCGCGATGTCGGCGTGGGTTACGGCTTCGGCCGTGTAGCGGTAGGCGGCATTTTCGTCCCAGCCGAACATATCGCCGTCGCTGAGAAAGGCCGCGATCTGGCGCCGGCCGTCCTCGGTCGTTTTGCACAGACGGATGGTGCCGGAGATAACCCTGAAGCAATGGACCGCCTGGTCGCCTTCGCGGCACACGGCCTGATCGGGGCGATAGGAAACGCGGCGCGCGATTTTCTCAAGCGGGCCGAGATCGCCGCGGGTCGAGGCCGTCTTGGCCGAGGTCGCAGGCCTGTGGCCGCTGCCGACCGGAGGGAAATAGGCGCGATTGGTTGTCGTCTGAGCCGAGTAAGACATCACCATGGCAAATCCCATCCTGTCCTATGAAACCGAGCTTCGATGGACGGACGCTAGCGGGCGCGGCGGCGGGCGGTAATTCGGTTAACACCCTAGGGGCAAGCCCGTAGGCCGGCCGGGCTCAGCCCAAAGCCTTCTGCAATGCGGCGGCGAGCGCGTCGTCGGAAAACGGCTTGGCCAATACCGCGATCGCGCCCGCTTCGCCAGCGCGCCGCTCGACGGCGGACGAGTATTCAGCGGTCATGAAGATGACCGGCACATCGTGCCCTTGGCGCCGCAAGGCGTCGTGCAATTCGAAGCCGTTCTGTTCGGGTAGATTGATGTCGAGCATCAGGCAATCCGCCGCCAGCCCTTGCTCCAGCGCAAGCATCAGCTCGCTCGGCGCGCCGTAGTCGAGCGGCGTCAGGGTCATGGTTTCGAGCAGAAACCGCAGCGAGGCGCGGAATCCGTCGTCGTCGTCGACGACGACTATGCTTCGGCGGTTTTCAATCTTCATCGCAGCGCTTTTCAGCCCTTAAAAAAGAGCTGGGTTAGGAGCTGTCGATATACTCGCGGATTTCACCCGGCTCTGACTATTCGGGCTAGCCCGTAGGCGGCTGCCCTCATTCGCGGGTCAGCATCATGCGGATAAGATGGGCGTGGTTCTTTGCTTCGAGCTTTTGCATGACATGCGCGCGGTGCACTTCCACCGTGCGCGGGCTGATGCCAAGTTCGTGCGCGATCACCTTGTGCGGGTTGCCGAGAACGAGATGGTCGAGGACCTCGCGCTCGCGCGGCGTCAGGCGCGTCAGGCGTTCCCGCAAGGCCGGGTCGGCGCGCGCGGGCGCCGGCGTCTCTGGCGCGGCTTGGCGCCCGAGTGCGCGCCGCACGCTTTCCAGCAGGGCTTCGTCGCTAAACGGCTTCTCCAGAAAATCGACCGCGCCGGCCTTCATGGCCTGGACCGCCATGCTCACATCGGCCTCGCCGGTCATGATGACGACCGGCATCGTCGAGCCGTTTCGACCGAGATGTTCTTGCAGTTCGAGCCCGGTCATGTCGGGCATGCGCACATCGGCCAGGAGGCAGCCGGGGCGCCGGTGCGCGTTGGCCTCGAGAAAGGCGCGCGGCGAAGCATAGGCCTCGACGGCGAAATTCTCGCCTTCGAGCAGGAAGCGCAGCGAATCGCGCATCCCTGGATCGTCATCGACGACGAAGATCGTGGCGCCGGCCGTGTCCTTTTTCGCGGGCATGGCGCGAGCCTAGCGCTTCGCGGCGGGCAGGGTGAAGCGAAAGGCCGTGCCTTTGCCCGGAACCGACTCGGCGCCGATTCTGCCGCCATGGGCCTCGACGATCGTCTTGCAGATCGAAAGCCCGATGCCCATCCCACCCCGTTTCGTGGTCACGAAGGGCTTGAACAGATTCGCCGCAACCTCGGGCGCGAGCCCGGGCCCGGTATCGGATATCGCGATCTCGATGCCGCCGTCGGCCGCCGGCTTGACGGCGACGATCAGGCGGCGCTCGCGCGAAACGGCCATCGCATCCATGGCATTGCGCACGAGGTTCAAGACGACTTGCTGGATTTGCACGCGGTCGATCGCCGCCGGCGGCAAATTCGGCGCGAAATCGAGACGAATATCGAGGGCCCGAGTCTCGGCGCCGACCTGGGCGAGGGCAACGGCCTCCTCGACGACCTGGCCGATCGGCTCGATCTTGCGCTCGCTCTCGCGCTTCTCGATGAAATCGCGCAGGCGGCGGATGATTTGTCCGGTGCGCGCGATCTCGGCGAGGGCGCGTTCCATGCCCTCGGCCATGCGCTGGGCGCCGGTCCCGGCCTGTTCGGCGACCCAGCGCCGCACCGCATTGAGGTAGTTCGATGCCGCCGCCAAGGGCTGATTGAGCTCGTGCGCGAAAGCCGACGCCATCGCGCTGACTTCGCTGATGCGCGACATGTGCGTGAGTTCCGCCTGCAGCTCCTGAATGCGCCGCTCGCGGTCGCGCCGCTCGGTGATGTCGCGCACGAAACCGGTGAAGATGCGCCGCGCGCCGATCCTGGCTTCCCCGATCGCCAGCTCCATGGGAAAGTCCGTGCCGTCCTTGCGCCGGCCGGTCACGATGCGGCCGATCCCGATGATGCGTTTCTCGCCGGTCGTGAGATAGCGCTGGATGTAGGAATCGTGATTCTCGCTGTCGGGCGAGGGCATCAACATACTGACGTTGCGGCCGACAACTTCGTCGCGCGTAAAGCCGAAGATGCGCTGCGCCGCCGTGCTGAAGCCTTCGATGCGGCCCGCTTCGTCGATGACGACGATGCCCTCTGGCGAGGTGTCGAAAACCGTGCGCAGCCGCTCGCTTTCGTTCACGATCGCGGCTTCGGCGCGTTTTTGCTCGGTGAGATCGCGAATGAAGCCGACGAATGCGTGGTCGCCGCCGCGCTTAACCTCGCTCACGGCAAGGTTCATCGGAAAGGTCGAGCCGTCCTTGCGCTGTCCCGTGACCTCGCGGCCGATGCCGATGATCTTGCGTTCGCCCGTGCGCTTGTAGTTGGCGAGGTAGCCATCGTGCTCGTCGCGATAAGGCGCGGGCATGAGCATTTTGACATTGCGTCCGATAACATCCGCCGCCGCATGGCCGAACAGGCGTTCGGCGGCGCCGTTGAAGGTCTGCACAAATCCATTCGCGTCGATGATGACGATGGCGTCGACGGCGGTGTCGATTACGGCATCGAGCCGCGCCGCCGCCTCGGCTACCGTCTTGCGCGGCGCTGTCATTGCCGGATCCCCAATCTCTGGAATCCTCAAATAGCGGTGCTAGGCGCTCCGTTCAATGGCCGTCATGGTCATTCCTTGTTCGCGAGGTTGCGAAAAATCGCGTGCAGATTGGCCTTGGCTTCGAAACCCACGCCCGGCATGTCCCAGGGCCGGACCGCGCCGTCCTCGACGGCGACGCCGGCGGGGTAGCCGCCGAACAGCGCCGCCGCGTCCGGCGCCGCTTCGTGCCGGCCCAGGCCCAGGCCGGCGACGACGTGGAAAGAGAATATGTGCCCGGCATGGGGCAGGAAGCGACCGCGCCCCCAGCCTTCCGCCGCGGCAAACGCCAGGGCCTTGAGGTATTCGGGCACGCCATAGGCGAGGGCGATATCGATCTGAAGATAGTCGCGTTCAGGATCGAGGCCGCCATGGCGCAGCATATTGCGCGCATCGGCGGCGGAGAAAATATTCTCGCCGGTGGCGAGCGGAACAGCCGTGGCTTGCGAGAGCGCGCGGTGCGCGGCGTAGTCGAGCGGATCGAGCGGCTCTTCGAGCCAAGCGAGTTTGTAGGGCGCGATGGCCGAAACGAAACGCAGCGCCGCGGGCAGGTCGAAACCCGTATTGGCATCGATCGCGAGCGCGCTGCCCGTGCCGACAACGGCCAGCGCGGCTTCGATGCGCGCCAGGTCGCGGGCGAGCGGCGCGCCGCCGACCTTGATCTTGAAATGCCGGTAGCCGAGATCGCGATAGGCGGCGAGTTCGGCGCGCAGCGCGGGCAGCTCGTCGCCGTCGCGGTAATGTCCGCCGCTGGCATAGACCGGCACGCGCTCCAAAGCCGCGCCGCCGTTGAAGCGATCGGCCAGCACGCGCCACAGCGGCTTGCCCACGAATTTCGCGGCGGCGTCCCAGCAGGCGGAATCGATCAGCCCGATGGCGCCGGCGCGCTCGCCATGGCCGCCGAGCTTCTCGTTCCGCATGGCGATCGCCGAAATCTTCAGCGGATCGATGCCGCCCGTCGCCGTGTCGGCATAATCTTGCGGCGCCGCCGCCAGGATGCGGGGAATGAAACGCTCGCGGGCGAGCCCGCCATGGCCGTATCGGCCGAACGAATCGAAGCCAAAGCCCACGACAGGCTCGCCGTCGCGGCGCGCATCGGTGATCACGGCAAGCGCGCTGGCCGTCATCGTGTCGAAGCGGATATCTGCATTGCGCATCGCGGCGCCGAGCGGCACCGTGACCTCGCGGATCTCGACGATGCGCACGGTCGCGGCGCTTAGCCCGCGAAGATCTTCATCCCCAGCGACTTCGTCGTTCCGCCATTGACCGGCGAAACGTCCGAGGGACAGGCCGAGACCGCCGCGAGAACGTCCATCTCGGCGCGCAAGTCGATGTAGTCGTCCTTGGCAACGCGCGTCGGCAATATCTTGAAGCCGCCATCGGGCGACAGATCGACATTCATGAAGACGTTGAAAACATCGAACACGTCGTCGCCGGTCAGACCGTAAGGCGCCACGGCTTCCGCCAGGTTTTCCTGGCACGAGCGGTGGCCGTGCGGAATCTTGTCGCGGCGCTCGTAGAGCTTGATCGAGCAGCGGCCGCCGTTGTTGCCGAAATGATTGCCGTAAGTATCGGCGATCGTCGTCAGCATCACGTTCTCGCGCGGCGGCTTGGAGTAGAAATACTGGAAGCGCCGCGCCGTGCCGGTGCCGAGGATGACGTTGGTCGCCCAGCTCTGGCCGACATGGAACCATTCCTTGTAGTCGTTGGCGTTGTAGAACACGCAATCGCCGACCTGGAGGCCCTCGATCTGGTGGATGCGCAGGACCTGCCCGCGCTTGACGACGCAGGCGCGCCCATGGCGCGCCGGAATGACGATTTCATCGAGAAGCTTGCCGGGAGTCGTCATGCTTGCCTCGCTTGATGCCAATCATGTTCCGTCACGTCGAAGACGACGCCGTGACAGTCTTTGAACTTGGTTTCGGCGTCGACGCCGGGATAGGCGGGGAGCTTCATGAAGAATTTCCCGCCGAGCGCCTCGATGCGTTGTTGGGCTTCGCCGATATTGTCGACGACGAAACCCATGTGATGCAGCCCGGCCCAATCCGGCCCGTTGATCTGGCCGCCCTTGCCGTCAGGAAAATGCAGCAGAGTCAGGTTCATCGTGCCGTCCGACAGCATGATGGCGTTGCCGATCGGGCTTTCGGCCCGGTGGACGCGCTGCATCTCGAACACGCCCTCGTAAAAGCGGGCGGCCTTTTCGAGATCGGGCACTTGCATCGCGATGTGGCGCAGCTTGGCCATCGTTGGCTCCTGTCGGGTCGGCTCCTACCGGTCGTGCCGCGCGAGCGTCCACCCGTCGGCGCCCGCTCGTCAAGGGCGCCGGTGTCAATCCAGCACTTGCGCGCCCGAGACATTCAGGCAAGCGCCGCTGATCGAGGCGGCGTGGGGCGAGGCGAGGAATGCGACCGTGGCCGCGATCTCGGCGGCCTCGGCATAGCGGTCGAGCGGAATGCGCGACTTCAGCGCCGCGTGTTCGGCGGGGGTGAGGCGGTCGAGCATCGGCGTCGCCACCGGGCCGGGCGCGAGGCAATTGACGCGCAGCTTTTCCGGCGCCCAGTCCTTGGCGAGAAAGCGCACGAGATTGACGATGCCAGCCTTGGCCACGGCATAGGCGGGGCCGGAGAACACGTTGCCGCCGTTCAGCCCGTTGCTCGACGAGAACAGAATGAGCGAGCCGCCGGGCCGCGTGAAATGCGGATAGGCCTCGCGCGCGACGAGGAAGGCGGAGGTGAGGTTGACGTCCATCACCCGGCGCCAATCGGCGAGGCTTTGCGTTTGCAGCGTGCCGACGCCGACCTTGCCGACGGCGTGCACGACGGCGTCGAGCTTGCCGAACCGCGCCGCTGCCGCCCCGACTTCGGCGCGCACCGCGTCTTCGTCGGTTGCGTCCATGACGATGGGCAGGTAATCCGGCGCGGGTGGATCGAGCTTGCCAAGATCGGCGGCGGCGACGTTCATGCCCGCCGCGCGGAACAGTGCCACGATCGCGCGGCCGATGCCGCCGGCGGCCCCGGTCACGAGCGCGGATCGGCCGGCTGCCGCGGGTAGGAGTTGGGTTTCAGGCATGCTTCATTTTACGCCATGATCGGCCGGGCGGCAAAAATCAGCGCCACGGCGAACAGCGCAATCGGCAGCATGTATCCGAGAAAAAGGACCAAAAGATCGACCACGATCACCTTGAGCTCGGAAACGACGCGGCCATCCGCACTTTCCCACATGCCAGGGCGCGTGAAAAAGCCCATTTGCTGGGCTTCGACGATGCGCAGGCCGAGCAGGGCGCCGATCCGGCGCGCGATGTGCGGGCGCAAACGGCCGAAGAAAATCTCGGTGTAGACGCCCATGCCGCTCACCAGGACGAGGCCGACAATGAGGTTCGGCAAGTAGCGCCACGACCAGCCCTTGAGCCCGCCGGTCAAGCCGGCCACGACAAAGGCGATGGCGACGCAAACCATCAAGGTCGCGGGAATGAGCACGAGCGTCGATTGGCCGAAGATGCCGCGCTTCCATTCGATCGTATCGCGCCAATTCCCATCGCGCTTCGCAAAGGCGGCGAGCAACGCGCGTGTCGCCGCAAGATCGAAATCGCTGCGCCGGCTCCAGCGATTGGTGACGCTGTTTTCGCGCAAGCGTTCGACCGATTGGAAGCGCCACTGTCCGGCGCCGTTGCGCCGCGCCAAGAGCGTGTTGTCGCCGTCGACGAGAATCGCGGCGGCGCGGCCGGTTGCCGGCAATTGCGCCAGGCTCGATTCGAGATCGGCCGCGCCGCCCTTGATCCGCTTGTTGCGGCCGGCGATGCGAAGATAGAGCTGCATGTTCGTTTCGCTCACCACAATGTCGGCACGTCGAAGGCACGCAGCGCCGTATCGAGCGTGACGATCGTCATGCCTTCGATCTCGGCCTGCGCCGCGATCAGCCGATCGAACGGATCGCGGTGCGCGGCCGGCAGGGCGCCGGCGCGGAGGGCGTGCTCGAACGTGACGGTCAGCTTGCCGAAGCCCGTGCGATCGACATAGCCGATGAAATCGCGCCGGAGATGGGGCGCCAAAGGCAATTTGCCAAGCCGGTCCTTGGTCGCTATTTCCCATGCGGACGCTGCGCTGACCCAGACATCGCCCGCCGCGGCATCGATCGCGGCGTGCGCGCTCTTGGCAAGTCGCGGATTGTCTTCGAGCCACCACAGCAGCGCATGCGTGTCGAGCAGGAGCTTCACTTTTCCCATGCGGCCAACTCGTCTTCGGGCAGCGGATCGAAGAACGCGTCGGTGAGCGCGAATTCTCCCTTCGCGATGCCGCGCCCACGATTGACGGGTTGTTCGACCAGGACAAGTCGAACCACCGGCTTGCCGGCCTTGGCGATGATCACCTCTTCGCCCGCTTGAGCCCGTTTTAAGAGCTTGGAAAGCTGGGATTTTGCTTCGTGGATATTGACCACGGCCATGGCCGGCTCCTAACTTAGCTAACCGATTAGCTAACTTGATAATCCGCAAGAATCAAGTGCCGTCATTCGCCAATTTTCCACATGCAAATCGCCTTGTGCTGGGCGCCTGTGCCTCCCATATGTGCTGCGGATGCCGCGACGGCGGGTCCGCGATCCTGTGTCGCCACGCCTAGATCGGGACACCAGAGAGGGTTGAGATGAATTTCGAAAACTACACCGAACGCGCGCGCGGATTCGTGCAGGCCGCGCAAAACTTGGCGCTGCGCCACAGCCACCAGCAATTCACCCCGGAACACATGCTGAAGGCGCTCCTCGAAGACGAGGAGGGCCTATGCTCGAATTTAATCGGCGCTGCCGGCGGCAATGCCGCCGCGGCGAGCGCCGCGGTCGATCAAGCGCTGGCCAAATTGCCCAAGGTCAGCGGCGCCAACGCCCAGCCGATGGTGACGCCCGAACTGGCGCGCCTGTTCGACAACGCGCAGCAGATCGCCAAGAAGGCCGGCGACTCGTTCGTCACGGTGGAGCGCTTGCTGTTGGCGCTTGCCATGGCCTCGAGCAGCGCCTCGGCCGATGCCTTGAAGCGCGCGGGCGTCACGCCCCAGAGTCTCAACCAGGCGATCAACGAAATTCGCAAGGGCCGCACCGCCGATAGCGCCTCCGCCGAATCGGGCTACGATGCGCTCAAGAAATACGCCCGCGATCTCACCGACGCGGCCAAGCAAGGCAAGCTCGATCCGGTAATCGGGCGCGACGAGGAAATCCGCCGCACCGTGCAGGTGCTGGCGCGGCGCACCAAAAACAATCCGGTGCTGATCGGCGAGCCCGGCGTCGGCAAGACGGCGATCGTCGAGGGCCTCGCGCATCGCATCGTGCGCGGCGACGTGCCGGAAAGCCTCAAGAACAAGCGCATCCTCGGCCTCGATCTCGGCGCCATGGTCGCCGGCGCCAAATTCCGCGGCGAATTCGAGGAACGGCTGAAGGCCGTGCTCCAGGAAATGACCGCCGCCGCCGGCGAGATCATCCTGTTCATCGACGAAATGCACACGCTGATCGGCGCCGGCAAGGCCGAGGGCGCCATGGATGCCTCGAACATGCTCAAGCCGGCGCTGGCGCGCGGCGAGCTGCATTGCATCGGCGCCACCACGCTCGACGAATACCGCAAGCATGTCGAAAAGGACGCGGCCTTGGCGCGGCGCTTCCAGCCGGTTTTCGTCGGCGAGCCGAGCGTCGAGGACACGATTTCGATCTTGCGCGGCTTGAAGGAAAAATACGAGATGCATCATGGCGTGCGCATCACCGACAGCGCCATCGTCGCCGCCGCCACGCTGTCGAACCGCTACATCACCGACCGCTTCCTGCCCGACAAGGCGATCGACCTCGTCGATGAAGCGGCCTCGCGCTTGCGCATGGAAGTCGATTCCAAGCCCGAGGAAATCGACGAACTCGACCGCCGCATCATCCAGCTCAAGATCGAACAGGAAGCCTTGAAGCGCGAGAGCGACGCGGCGTCGAAGGACCGGCTCGCGAAGATCGAGAAGGAACTCGGCGAGCTGGAGCAGAATTCCGCCACGCTCACGGCCCAATGGCGGGCGGAAAAGGAAAAGCTCGCCGGCGCCCAGAAAATCAAGGAGGAGCTCGATCACGCCCAGGTCGAACTCGACCAGGCCAAGCGCCGCACCGATTGGGGCAAGGCGAGCGAGCTCGAATACGGCCGCATCCCGGGCCTCAAGAAAAAGCTCGCCGAGGCCGAGACCGCCGGCAAGAACCGCATGCTCAACGAGGAGGTGACGGCCGAGGACATCGCCGGCGTCGTCTCGCGCTGGACCGGCGTGCCGGTCGACAAGATGCTCGAAGGCGAGCGCGAGAAATTGCTGCACATGGAAGAGAGCCTTGCCCGGCGCGTCGTCGGGCAAGACGAAGCCATGCGCGCGGTCTCGAACGCCGTGCGCCGCGCCCGCGCCGGCTTGCAGGATCCCAACCGGCCGATCGGCTCGTTCCTGTTTCTCGGCCCGACCGGCGTCGGCAAAACCGAGCTGACGAAGGCGCTCGCGCATTTCCTGTTCGACGACGAGCAGGCCATGGTGCGCATCGACATGTCGGAATACATGGAGAAGCACGCGGTCTCGCGCCTGATCGGCGCGCCGCCGGGCTATGTCGGTTACGACGAGGGCGGGGCGCTGACCGAGGCGGTGCGGCGCCGGCCCTATCAGGTGTTGCTGTTCGACGAAGTCGAAAAGGCGCATCCCGATGTCTTCAACGTGCTGCTGCAAGTGCTCGATGACGGCCGCCTGACCGACGGCCAGGGCCGTACCGTCGATTTCAAGAACACGCTCATCATCCTGACTTCGAATCTCGGCAGCGAATTCTTGGTCGCTCTCAAAGAGGGCCAGGCCAGCGAGGCCGTGCGCGGCGAGGTGATGGAGGTGGTGCGCCGGGCCTTCCGTCCGGAATTCCTCAACCGCCTCGACGAAATCTTGCTGTTCAACCGCCTGTCGCGCGCCGAAATGGCCAAGATCGTCGAGATCCAGCTCCGCCACCTGCGCAAGCTGCTGGCCGACCGAAAGATCGAGTTGAAGGTCGACGAGACGGCGATGACGTGGCTCGCCAACACCGGCTACGATCCCGCCTACGGCGCACGGCCGCTGAAGCGCGTGATCCAGAAAAACCTGCAGGATCCGCTGGCCGGCCGTATCCTCTCGGGCGAGATCAAGGACGGCGACACTGTCACGGTCGGCGTCCAATCCGGCACGCTCACCATCGACGGCGAACGTATCGATCTCGATCGCCCGGCCAAGCCGAGCCTGCGCGTGGTGCACTGAGGCGAGTGAGGGGGCGGCAGCGGCGCCCCCTCGTTCGTTGCCGAATGCCAACCCTCGCGGCTAGGCCTCGACCGCCAACTCCGCCTTGCCGAGCGCGCCCATGTCGACGACGACCTTCATGCCCGCTCTGGCATCTTCGACGCCGGTGCAAGTCCCCGTCGTCACCGCATCGCCGCGCTTGAGCCCGAAGCCGCGCCGGGCGAGATCGTTGGCGAGCCAGGTGAGCGCATCGAGCGGATTGCCGAGAACCGCGGCGCCGGTTCCCGTCGCCTTCACCGCGCCGTCGAAATAGAGCGTTGCCTTGTGGCTCGGCAGATCGAGGCGCCGCCAATCCTTCAGCGGCGGGCCGAGCACCATCGCGCCAATGGCGCCGTTGTCGGCGATGATGCTGGGCACGCCGACTTTAAGCCAATCGGCCCAGCGCGGATCGATGATCTCGATCGCCGGATGCAGCGCCGCCACCGCGTCGGCGACCTCGTCGCTGCCATACGGCTTGTTCCGCGGCGGCAAATCCCGCGCCAGCGTGAAGGCAAATTCGGATTCGATTCCGACGCGCTGAAACGCGCTGGCCGAAATCGTCGCCGGGCTGTCGAGTTTGTAAGGCGCGAAAATGCGGCCGGGAAACGGGCCGGGCGAGCCGAGCAATTGCTGAGCTTCAAGCGATGTGCAGCCGATCTTGTAGCCGACGACTTCGAGGCCCCAGACCTTGGCGAACGCTTCTTGGATCGCATAACCGTCATCCGCCGATTGCGGCGTGCAAGTTTCGGGAAAGCGCGCCAGCCGGCGGAAATCGCCGCGCGCGGCAAGCAAGAGGCCGACGGCTTGATCGATGGCGGTTGGTGTCATGGAACTTCTCGTTTACTCAATTTCGATGCTTCCAGCCTAACCAAGATAGCCGCACCGTCCCACCGACAAGCAACAGGATTATCCATGCGCCGATCGGCAAGATTTCCAGTCTCGGCCGTCGCCCTCGCCTGTGCGATGAGCGTCGCGTCACCTGTTCTGGCCCAAAGTGCGCAGGAGGCGGCCGATTGGCTGATCTCGCTGAATGCCCGGCTCAAGGCAATGCCGAAGCTGCAGAACCTGAACCTCTATCCCTTCGGCACGGACGCTATCGTTACCGAGGCGATCAAGGCGGCACCGGGCCTCACCGACCTCGGCGTGCACAGTTCGAAAGTGACCGATGCGGCGATGGCCGATGTCGCCAAACTGCCGCCGGTGCCCACGGCAGAACTTTCGAGCCTCACCTATGGCCGCGCGCCGGCCATTTCGGCCAAGGGTTGGGCCGCGCTCGGCGCGATGCCGAAACTTCGCTCGCTCAACATCGTGTCCAAGGAGCCGATCGGCCCCAAGATCGACGACAGCGCTTGCCGCGATGCCAAGATCAAGTCGCTGGCCAGCATATGAGCGCCAAGATCGGCCGTGACCGATGCCGGCGTCGCCGAACTGGCGGGCTATCGAGGTCGCCGCGATCGACCTATCTGTGGAATACCGAGCATCGGCGACGCAACAATGGCCGCGATCGCGACATTGCCCAATCTCAACACGCTTTATCTCGACGGAACCAAGGTCAGCGCCGCGGAACTCAAATCGCTGGTGCGATCGCTCGACAAACCGCGTGACCGACGCCGGTATCGCCAAGCTGAAAGAGGCGCTGCCGAAGGCGAACGTCGCCAAGTAACCGGCGCCTACCAGCAATCCACGATGCGTTTGCGCCCGTCGCGCGGCCGCGGCGGCGGGAGCGCGCGCAGGGTCTTGATGAGGCAGTCGCGCGTTTCGGCGGGATCGACAACGTCGTCGTACTCGAACCGGCCGCCCACTTCGAGCGCCGAGTTCTTGCGTGTGAGATGCTCGGTCTTCTCGCGCAGCAGGCGCTTGCGCTCGCCCGCGTCGGCCAGCGCCTCGATTTCCTTTTTCCAGATAATCGCGGCGGCGCCTTCCAAGCCCATGCCGCCGAATTCCGCCGTCGGCCAGGCGATCAAGAGCGCGGGATCGAGCGCCTTCGATCCCAGCACGTAATAGCCGAGGCCGTAAGCCTTCCGCATGACGACCGTGAGAAACGGCACGCCGGCATTGGCGAGCGCCACCAGAATGCGCGCGCTGTGACGGACGAGCGCCGTCTTTTCGACCGCGGGGCCGACCATGAGGCCGGGCGTGTCGACCAGCAGCACCATCGGCAGATCGTGCGCGTCGCAAAGCTGAATGAAGCGCGCGATCTTGTCCGAGGTCGGACTGTCGATCGCGCCGCCGAGAAAGGCCGGCTGGCTGGCGACGATACCGACCGGCGTGCCGCCGAGTCGCGCCAGCGCCGTCACCGCGGCGCCGCCGAAGCGCGGCCGGAGTTCGAGGATCGAATCGAGATCGGCGAGGTGCTCCAGCACGCGCCGGACGTTGTAGGCCTGCATCGGATCGGCGGGCACGATGGCGCGCAGGCGCGTCGTGTCGGGCGCGCGGCCCGGGGCGCCGCGGCCGAAAAAATAGCCGATCGCCCGGCGCGCCAGCGCCGCCGCGGCGCGCTCGTCCGCGACATCGACATCGACCGCGCCCGATTCGATATGCACGTTCAGCGGACCGATTTCCTCCGGTTTCGGCGTGAAGCCGAGCGCTTGCTGGACGAGCGCGGGCCCCGCCATGCCCATCACCGCCGACTCTGTCGCGATCAGAATATCGCACAGGCCGGCAAGATTCGCGTTGCCGGCAAAGCAGCGCCCGGCGACGATGCCGATCGTCGGCACCAGGCCGGAGAGCCGCGCGAAATTCACGAAGGTGCGGGTGTCGCCGCGCATCGAGACCGCGAAATCGTGCGGCCGCGCGCCGCCGCCTTCGAGCCATGCGATCAGCGGCCAGCGCTGCGCGGCGGCGAGCGCCGCGATCCGGTCGGTCTTGAGGTGGTTGACGAAGCCCTGGGTTCCGGCGTGCACCGTGTAATCATAGGCCAGCACGGCGACCGGGCGACCGTGCGCGAGGCCATGGCCGATGACGACGCCATCGGCCGCGCCCGCCATGTCGTCGCGCGCCGGCTTCGCGACGCGGCCATATTCGACAAACGAATCGGGATCGAGAAACGCGTCGATATTTTCGCGCGCCGTCAGCCGGCCCTGCGCGTGCCGCTTCTCGACGATCGCCGTCCTTTCGCCATCGAGCGCCGCCGCGCGGCGTTCCCGCACGGCCCGGAGCGCAGCGGCCGAGTTGGCTTCGCCGGATTCGCGCGGCGGCTTGGTCGGCACAATGGTTCTCGGCCGCGCGACGCGCCGGCGTTGATTTGGCGGCGCCTAGGCGTGCGCGGAGGCGGGGGCGGTGTGACCGAGCTGCTGCTGGCGCTTTTGCACCACTTGGTCGGCGATGCGCCCGGTTATCTCCTGCAGATGATCGAAGTTGAACTCGAAGGTGCCGACGCCCTGCGTGAGCGAGCGCAGTTCGATGACCAGATCTTGAATCTCCGATTGCGGCAAATGGCAGGCGGTCTCGTCCCAGCCGCGCCAGCCTTCCTTGGCTTCGAAACCGAGAATTTGCCCGCGCCGTCCGCTAATCAGGCTTTGGATATTGGCGGTGAACGCGTTGGGCGCGGAGAGCACGACCTTGTAGATCGGTTCGAGCAGAATGGGATCGCATTTCGGCATGCCTTCGCGCATCGCCAGGGCGCCCGCCGTCTTGAACGCCATGTCGGACGAATCGACCGTGTGGTACTGCCCGTCGTAAAGCGACACTTGCACGTCGACGACGGGGAAGCCGAGCGGCCCGCGATTTAGGTAGTCACGGATGCCTTCCTCGACCGCCGGAATGAATTGCCGCGGAACTCGGCCGCCGACGATGTTGTCGATGAACTCGAAGCCGCCGCCGCGCTGCAGCGGCTTGATTTCGACATGGACGTTGCCGAACTGGCCGTGGCCGCCGGTTTGCCGTTTGTGCCGCGCATGCTGCTTGATGCCGTGGCGGATGGTTTCGCGATACGAGACCTGCGGCGCGTGCGATTTCACCGCGATGTTGTAGCGGTTCTTGAGCTTTTCGACGACGACGCGCATGTGCATCTCGCCCTGGCCCCAGATCAGCAATTCCCGGGTCTCGGCGTTTTGCTCGAGCGCGATGGACGGATCCTCTTCGATCATCTTGGCGATCGCGCCGGTGATCTTGACCTCGTCTTCGCGCTTCTCGGCTTCGATCGCCAGGGCAATCAACGGTTTCATCGGCTTGGGCCACGCCACGTCGGCCGCATTGCCGTTGGCGCCGGTGAGCGTTTGGCCGGTTTTGACCGGATCGAGGCGGCCCAGCGCGACAACGTCGCCGGCCGCGGCCTGCGGGATCTTTTGCGGCTGGTGGCCCAGCATGCGGAACAGGCCTCCGACGCGATTGCCCGAAAGCTGCATGCCGTCGCCGATCGTGCCGCTCCAAACGCGCGCCACCGAAAGCTTGCCGGAATGGGCCAAGTGATAGGTCTTGAACACGGTGGCGAGCGGCGCGCCCGAGGGCTTGAGGCCGAGGCGCGCGGCGGCGGCCTCGGGGCCCGCGGTTTCGTGGCGCAGCGCCTTCATCAGCCGGCGCACGCCGCCGTCGTTCGTGGCCGAGCCGAGAAACACCGGCACGATACGGTCGTGCTGCACCGAGTTCGTCAGGTGCTTGTAGATTTCCTGCTTGGGCGGCACCGCTTCCTCGAGCAATTGCTCGAGCAGCTTGTCGTCGAAATCGGCGAGCTTCTCGAGCATCGCCTGGCGCGCTTCCTTCTCGCGCTCCTGGGTTTGCGCCGGTATTTGGATGAGGTCCGAGGCCTGGCCCGGCTTGTATTTGTAGGCGCGCTCGCTGACGAGATCGACATAGCCGGAGATCGCGTCGCCGTCGCGGATCGGCACCTGGCGCAACACCAACGGGCGCTCTGACGCATCTTGCAGCGCCGAGAGAAGATCGCGCATTAGCATGCCGCGCGCCTGATCGATCTTGTTGACGAACAGGCAGTGCGGGATCGCGTGGTCGTCGAGATATTTGAACAGCGGCGCCAAAGCGAGCGCCCGGTCCGGGTTCGGCTCGGCGACGATGACGACAGTGTCGGCGACAAGCAGCGCGTTGCGCGCATCTTGCTGGAATTCGATCGAGCCGGGGCAATCGAGGAGGGTCCACGGGTCGCCGAGAAACTCGGTGGTGGCGACGGTTACTTCCGTGCTCATGCCGCGCGCGCGCGATTTGGGCGAGGCATCGCCGACCGTATTTTTCTCGGCCGCCGTGCCCTTGCGCTGAATACGGCCGGTCACGAACAGCAGGCTTTCGAACAACGTCGTCTTGCCGCTGAGATAGGGCCCAACAAGGGCCGCGCACCGAGATTTGCTAGCCACGTTTGTCTCCCGAGATTTTCTTGTCCCGGAACGCGGACGACCCGATCGCGGCCCGCCGCCGATTCGATCGACCGGAGCGGACCTGGCGCGCCCGCGCGCCGGTCAATGTCGTCGCCCATGGTTGCGCGGCTTCGCCTATCCGCGCAAGGGGGAAAAGACCGCGGCCGGGAAGGGCTAGCCCGCGCCGCGCAGCGTTATGCGGGCATCGCTGCGCGCGCGGCGCACGTCCTTGAGCAGTGCCAAAAGCGCCGGGCCCTTGACGCCGAGCGCACGCTTGAGCGCCGCCGCGTTCTCGACCACGATTGCGTAGGGCCCCGGCACGTCCGCCGTCAGGCAATCCCACAGCGCATCGAGATTGCGCCCGAAACGCGCCGGAAATCCGAGGTCGCGGGCGAGAATATCGTAGGCCGCGTCGAGCGAGCGGCAGTTTGCCGGGATAACGGCGCGGCGGACCGGCGCCGCGGCGCGCGTCTTCGGCGGTCGCGTGGGGATTTTCTTTTTCATCGCGGCGCCGGCACCTTGTCGAAGCTCTTGTAGTGATCGGTGGTGACCCATTGTTCCCAACGGCCCTTGCTGTCGCGCACGAAAACCAGGCGCGCGGCGCCGCGCCGGCCGCCGGCATAATCGAGATCGGCTTCGACATAGCGGTTGCCGCGCGGCAGATTGCCTTCGCGATTGCCGAAATTGTCGCCGCCGATCGAATGGCCGGGCGCGCTGCGCCACAGATCGGCGCCGGGATGCCAGCCCTTGGCCTCGGCCGCGCGCTTGGTGAGATAGCAATCGGGCAGGCGGCCCGTTGCGTGCACATGGCTCATCGTGCCGATTGCGGCTTGCACGTGACGCAACCGCGCGCGCTCGGCAAAGGCTTTCAGCGCCTTGGCCTCGGCCTCTGGCACTTCCACCTTGCTGCCGCACATATCGGCGGCGAAGGCGGGCGGAGCGAGGTACGCCGCAGCGAGCAGTGCGGCGGCTAGGAATTTGATCTTCATGCCGTTCTCTTACTCCGCCGCGTGCGCGCGCTCGACCGGGCCGTCGCGCCGCATCTCGCGCTCGCCGTATTTGTGCAGCAGCTCCAGCAGCCGGCGCCGCACTTCGAGGCTGGGCTGATCGGACGGCATGTGAAACTCCTCGCCGCTGCGCAGATCGAGCGGCACGTCCCAATCGCATCGGCTCAGCACGCGGCGGTCCTCGTTGGTCACCTGCGTGTCCCAGGCAATCACCTTGGCCGCCGGCACTTGTTCTTCCGTGTCGTTGCGCATCACGAACTGACTGAAGTGGAGGTTCCGATCGTCGATCGGCGTGATCATCGCCACGATCACTTGCACGAGGCCGTTGGGGTAGGACAGGCGCATCATCACCGAAAACGGCATCCACCAGGTCTTGCGGTAGGTGCGCAGCGTCTCGCCCTCGTCGAGGCGCAGCGTCGCCTTGAGGTTGTCGGTGTTGCGCACCGGCACCACCGTGTCCATCACGAATCCCCATTCGTTGGGCGTGATCTTGAGCGAGGCCGGCTCGGGCTGCGCCTGATTGCCGAAGCTGGCGGCGTGGATATAGGCGAAATGCGCGTTGTCGAAGGCGTTCTCGATGAGGCGCATGACGCTCACGTCCCAGTTCACGGCGAATTCGTGGATCTGGCGATAGGCCGGGTCGCCGAATTCGCGCACCTCGGGAATGCCGGTCAGCGGCTCGTCGAGGCAGATCCAGACGTAGTTGTAGCGCTCTTCGCAACGATAGGCGGGGACGCGGATGCGCGGCCCCACCGTCGCCAGCTGCGGAATGCGGATGCAGCGGCCGTCGCGGTTGAAGGTCCAGCCATGATAGGGGCAAACGATGGCGCCGTTCTCGACCGTGCCGAGGCTGAGCGGCGCCGTGCGGTGGCAGCAGCGGTCTTGCGCCGCCGCCGGCTTGCCTTCGGCATCGAGCCACAACACGATTTTCTCGCCCAGAAGCGTGAACGGCTTCGGCCCGTTCTTGAGCGCGTCGAGCGGTAGGCAACCGTACCAGAACCGGCGCAGGATTTTCTGTTGCGTGACGAGCATGCGGCGCTTCTCCCGAGGCGCGGCACACTAGCAGATCGCCGGCAGCCGCGCGAACCGGGCTTGATCGCAATCCGGCCGGCTGCGAAACAGGGTGTGGATACGGTCAACCAGGGGATCGAGCCATGTCGGGAACAATGATCGTCACGGGTGCGTCGCGCGGCATCGGCGCGGCCTGCGCCAGGATCGCCGCGCGCGAGGGCTTCGCGGTTTGCGTCAACGCCGTGCACAATATCGAAGGCGCGCGCGCCGTCGCGGACGAGATCGAGCGCGGCGGCGGCAAGGCAGTCGCGATCCAGGCCGATGTCGGCGACCGCGCCGCGGTCGCGCGCATGTTTCAGCAGGTGGACCGCGAATTGGGCCCGGTCGCGGCGCTCATCGCCAATGCCGGTATCGTCGGGCGGAGGTGCGACTGGCTCAGCCCCGATCCGGCGCTGCTGCGCGACGTGATGACGACCAACTTCGAGGGCACGGTGTGGTGCGCGGCCGAGGCAGCGAAGCGCATGGCGAAATCCCAGGGCGGCAAGGGCGGCGCCATCGTGTGCATTTCATCGACCGCCGCGCGTTTCGGCGGCGTGCCGGGCTGGGGCATTTATGCCGTGAGCAAGGCGGCGGTCGATTGCTTCGTATCCAACGCCGCCAAGGAATGGGGGCCCGAAGGCATCCGCGTCGTCGGCGTGCGGCCGGGGCCGACCGAGACCGACATGCTGGAGCAGATCGGCGGCAAGAATTTCGTCGAAACCGCGAAAGCGACGATCTCGCTGGGCCGCGCCGGAAAACCCGACGAAATCGCCGAAGCCGCGGTGTGGCTGTGCACGGCGAAGGCGTCCTTCGTCCACGGCGCGATGCTCGATGTCGGCGGCGGAAGATAGACTTCGCTAATTCCTTCGCTCCAACAATCCCCGCGCGATCACCTGGGCCTGGATTTCCGCGGCGCCTTCGAAAATGTTCAGGATACGCGCGTCGCAAAGGACGCGGCTGATTTCGTATTCCTCGGCGTAGCCGTTGCCGCCGTGGATCTGCAGCGCGTTGTCGGCGTTGGCCCAGGCGACGCGGGCGGCGAGCAGCTTGGCCATGCCGGCCTCGATATCGCAGCGCCGCTCCTGGTCCTTCTCGCGCGCGGCGAAATAGGCGAGCTGGCGCGCCATCATGGTTTCGACCGCCATCCAGGCGAGCTTGCCGGCGACGCGCGGGAAGGCGAGGATCGGCTTGCCGAATTGGACGCGCTGCTTGGCATAGGCGAGGCCGAGTTCGAGCGCGTTCTGCGCCACGCCCACGGCGCGCGCCGCGGTTTGGATGCGCGCCGACTCGAAGGTCGCCATGAGCTGCTTGAAGCCCTCGCCCTCGGCCCCGCCGAGCACGTTCGCGGCCTTCACTTCGAAGCCGTCGAAGCCGATCTCGTATTCCTTCATGCCGCGGTAGCCGAGCACCTTGATCTCGCTGCCGCTCATGCCCGGCGCCGGAAATGGATTTTCGTCGCTGCCGCGCGGCTTCTCGGCGAGGAACATGGTCAGGCCCTTGTAGCCCGGCTCGTTCGCATTGCTGCGCGCAAGCAAGGTCATCAAGTCGGCGCGCGCCGCGTGGGTGATCCAGGTCTTGCTGCCATGGATGCGATAGACCGCGCCGTCGCGCACCGCGCGCGTCTTGAGCGAGGCCAAGTCCGAGCCGGTGTTGGGTTCGGTGAACACCGCCGTCGGCAGGATTTCACCCGAGGCGATCTTGGGCAGCCAATGCGCTTTCTGCGCCTCGGTGCCGCCGAGTCGGATGAGCTCGCCCGCGATCTCCGAGCGCGTGCCGAGCGAGCCCACGCCGATATAGGCGCGCGACAGCTCTTCGGTGACGACGCACATCGCCACTTTGCCCAGGCCGAGGCCGCCGAATTTCTCCGGGATCGTGAGTCCGAAGACCCCGAGGCCCGCCAGTTCGCCGACGATGTCCATCGGGATGTAAACGTCGCGCCGGTGCCAATCATGGGCGAAGGGCCGCACTTTCTCCTCGGCGAAACGGCGGAACTGATCGCGAATCATCGCCAACGTGTCGTCGCCCAACGCTGCGGCGCCGAATTCGCCCTCCGCGATCAGCTCGGCCAAACGCAGGCGCACGGCATTCGTATTGCCATGGGCGATCAAGTCTTGCACGGCCGGCGTCGCAAACGCGGCCAGCTCGGCATCGGCGACGTTCATGTCGCCGGGGCGCACGATTTCGACCTGCGAGATCGCGATGCCGCCCCGCATCTGGCCGAGATATTCGCCGAAGCAGGCCTGCAGCATGAGCCGCTCGCGCTCGCCGAAGGCGCCTTCGCCATCGAGCCGCTCGGCCCAAGCCAGCATTTGCCGGAGCGCGCCGGCATAGGTCGCGAGCCAGGCATAGCCATGGGCGGCGAATTGCTCGCGTTCGAGCTTGGCGGCGTCGAGCTTGCTGCCGCTGGTCGTGAGCGCGGCAACGCCGCGCCGCGCCGCCGCCGTCAGCCGGTCCGCGGCGCCCGCCGCGTCGCGGCACAGGGCGACAAGGTCCGGCCGGATCACCGCCGCGATCCCGGCATCCCTAGCTCCGGCAGGCGGCGTGCTGCCAAAACTTCGTCGTTGCCGGGTGGAGGTTGCCTTCGGGCAGCAACCTCAACAGATGCGCGCGGTGCTCTTTCGAAACCGGGTCCTTCGAACGCTCGATGGCCTCGGCGTAGAAGCCGCCGCGCACCTGCATCCAGAGCGGGACCCAGCCGAGATTGGCGATCGCGAGCTTGCCGCTGCTGCCGGGCACGAGGCCGAGCAAGAGGATCGCCGTCGAGCGGCGCGGCAGGCCGATCTGGTTCGAAACGAAATTGCCCAGCGAATAGGCGATCAGCGTCTCGCGCCCGTCCTTGGTCGTGTACTTCTCGAAAGGCTGGATGACGTGCGGATGCGTGCCGATCACGGCGGTGCCGCCGGCATCGAGCACCTCGCGCGCCAGCGCCGTCTGCCTGGCATCGGGTTTGTGCTGATATTCCGCGCCCCAATGCGGCACGAAGATCACGGCGTGGATGTCGGGCTTGGCCGCGAGGTCCTTGACCATCGCCACGATCTGCTGGCTGTGCGCGTAGCAGTTCAGCACCTGATTGGCGCGGTCGGGAATTTCGTTCGTGCCGTAGGCGCAGCCGAGCCAGGCAATGTTGAAGCTTCCGCCCGCCGCCTTGACCGGCGTCACCGTGTGCCACGGCGCGTTCATGTTCTCGCGGTGCCGCGTGCCGGTGAAGGCGAGCCCGGCCTTCTTGATCGCGTCGATCGTGCGGTCGGCGCCGAGCTGATGGCGGTCGAGCGAGTGATTGTTCGCGGTTTGCAAAATATCGAAGCCGGCGTTCTTGAGGTCGGTCACGATCGACGGGTGATAGTTGAACATCGGATAGCCCTTGTAGACGCTCTTGTCGTAGAGCGTCGCGGGCGGGCGCACCTCCTTGCCGTTGGACGCCACGCCCTCGGCGGCCGGGCCTTCGAGATTGGCGAAAGCGATATCCGCCGCCTTGACGATGTCCTCGACCGGGCGGAACAGGCCGGCATAACCGTCTTTCTGCTGCGCGCCCCATTTTTGCACCATATCGTGCAGCAGCACGTCGCCCATGGCGGCGACGGTCAGCGTCTTGGCGGGCTCGGCGCAAGACTTGAAGCTGATGGCGGCGGGCGAGGTCACGGGCTTGTCGGAACCGGGCTTGGGTTTGGTGCGGGATTGAGCATCGGCATCAACCGTCGAGATCAGGATGAACGCAAGAAACGTAGACAGGATCGGTGCGATTTTCATCGGACTCTCTTAACAAAAGATGGTGCCGTCGCCGGGTGCTTCGAAGGCGCCACTTCTATACGAACGGAGTCCGCCGAACAATCATCCGCCCGGCATCGGTGCTCAGCCTTCCCGCGCGTCCTCGATCGTGCGTAGCCCCGGCCGCTTGGCTTGGACGAGGACCGCCATGTTGCCGGGCTTGTGCTGGTTCTTCATCATCTTGGTGTGCGCGGCGGGGATGTCGTGCCAGGCGAAGACCTCGGACATGCAAGGATCGATGCGGCGCTCGATGACCAGGCGGTTGGCCTGGCTGGCCTGCAAAAGATTGGCGAAATGGCTACCCTGGATGCGCTTTTGCCGCATCCAGACGAAACGCGCGTCGAAGGTGATGTTGTAGCCCGTGGTGCCGGCGCAGAACACGACCATGCCGCCGCGCTTGACGACGAAGCACGAGACCGGGAAGGTCGCCTCGCCCGGATGCTCGAAGACGAAATCGACGTCGTTGCCCTTGCCGGTATGCGCCCAGATCGCGGCGCCGAATTTGCGGCACTCTTTCATGTAGGCGCCGAAATCCGGCCCGCCGACATCGGGCAGGCGGCCCCAACATTTGAATTCGTTGCGGTTGATCACGCCCTTGGCGCCGAGCGAGAGCACGAAATCGCGCTTGCCGTCGTCGGAGATCACGCCGATGGCGTTGGCGCCGGCGGTGGCGCAAAGCTGCACCGCCATCGAGCCGAGCCCGCCCGAAGCGCCCCACACCAGCACATTGTGCCCCGGCCGCAGAATATGCGGGCGATGGCCGAACAGCATGCGGTAGGCGGTGGCGAGCGTCAGCGTGTAACAGGCGCTTTCTTCCCAGGTGAGATGCAGCGGTCGCGGCATGAGCTGGCGATCCTGCACCCGGCAAAATTGCGCGAAAGAGCCGTCCGGCGTCTCGTAGCCCCAGATGCGCTGGGAGGGCGAGAACATCGGGTCGCCGCCATTGCATTCCTCGTCGTCGCCGTCGTCCTGGTTGCAGTGGATGACGACCTCGTCGCCGACCTTGAAGCGCTTGACCTTGTCGCCGATGGCCCAAACCACGCCGGCGGCGTCCGACCCGGCGATGTGGAACGGCGCCTTGTGCACGTCGAAGGGCGAGAGCGGCTTGCCGAGCGCGGCCCAGACGCCGTTGTAATTGACCCCGGCGGCCATCACCATGACGAGCACGTCGTGGCTGTCGAGTTTCGGCGTCTCGACGACTTCGACTTGCATCGCCTTGTCCGGCTCGCCGTGGCGTTCGCGCCGGATCGCCCAACCGTACATTTTCGCCGGCACATGGCCGAGCGGCGGAATTTCGCCGACCTCGTAAAGGTCCTTTTTCTCGTCGGACGGCAGCGTGGCCGCCATCGCGTTTGCGGCAAGGTTTGCTTGTGACATTGGCGTCTCGCTCAATTTGTGCCGACGATAGCGCCCCCGGCGGCACCCTGGTAGCGCCAACCGGCGCCTTCGCAGCGCCTGTAATTTGCATTCGCTAACAGCCTGGCGAAAGCCATACAAGTGCGCTAATTGCCGTATATCAACATTTTTGGCATTAAAATGCCAATTATAAATAAAAAAAAGTAATTTAATTACTATTTTGAAGAAATTCTTTTGGCGCCCTCAATCATATGCTGCAATGCAGCATTCGCGATTGTTAGCGATTCTGAAAGCCAAGGGCGGTTACACGAATGTCGTTGGTGCACGCGCACGCAATCTGCACCCGATGGAGCCGATGAAGTTCATTGAATTCATTCTTGCCGTCGCCGTCCTCGGTGGTTTTGCTGCGCTCGGCATTTTGGTCTATCGCCTTGCGCCGCGCTGGTATCGCTGGCGCGTCCGCGATTGGGAGACCGGCATCGCCTATCGGCACGGGAAATTTTGGCGTGTGCTCGAACCTGGCCACCATATTTTGCGTAGCCCAGCCTTTGGCTGCTTCATCTTCGATCTGCGTCCGGCCCTGCACGTCGTGCCGGGGCAGGACGTGCTGACCAAGGACAATCTGACGCTCCGCATCAGCGTCGTCGCGCGCTATCGCACCGCCGATCCGCAATTGCTGCTGAAAAGCGTGCGCGACGACGCCTCAGGCAATGCCGGGCGCGACAACGCCGCTCATATCCTGGTCCAGCTCGCGATCCGCGGGGCGGTGGCCGCGCGCACGCTCGCCGAGGCACTGGCCGATCGCGCGGCGCTCGAAGCCGAGATACGCAAGGCGGCCGAGACAACGCTCGCCGGCATGGGCATCGCGCTCGAACTTCTCGCCTTGCGCGACATCACCCTCGCCGGCCCGTTGCGCTCGGCCTATACCGGGCTGATCGTGGCCAAGCTCGACGCCGAGGCGCAGCTCGAGCGCGCGCGGGCCGAAACCGCAGCGCTGCGGGCGCTCGCCAACGCCGCGCGCGTGATGCGCGACAATCCCGATATTTTCAAGCTCCGCGCCCTGCAGGCGATCGAACGCGCGCAAAAAGGTTCGCCCAGCATCGTGTTGGATTTTTCCGGCAAATCTCTCGGCGGCGGCGATCCGCCCGCCGTGACGGAGGCCGCCGGAACAAGCGCATAGGCTTTGGTCGTAAGGCACGGCGCCGGCAGTCCGCCGGCGATCCGTCTGCATCGGACCGATTTGCCGTTCAAATCGGCTTCTGGTTTGGTAACCGACCAAGGCATCTTCCGGCGCCGGCCCGGGCGCAAGCTTGGGCAACCGTGGTGCGGCTCCGCGGGCTTCGGGCCCCCGCCGTATCGCCGTGGCGCCGGGAGATGTTCTTCTTCGCGCGACGCCGTCGTCCCTTGACAGGCGGAGCGAGCGTGAAATACTCGCCCCGACAACGCGCCGATTTGAGCAGCAGCTTGCGGGCGCGCAACAAATGCAGCTAAAGCGCTGAGGCGACGACCGCCCCAGCTCCTTTCCGCTGTGGGCGGTTTTTTTGCGCGCGCGGCGCGCGCGGTTTGGCAAGAGGGATCGGCGCATGCCGAAGAAGGAAACGAATTCATCGAAATCCGCGCTGCGGCCGCGCACCCGCCTGGTGCATGGCGGCACGGCGCGTTCGCAGTTCGACGAAACCTGCGAGGCGATTTTTCTCACCTCGGGCTTCGTCTACGAAACGGCGGAAGATGCCGAAGCCGCGTTCAACAACACGCGCCCGCGCTATCAATATTCGCGCTTCGGCAACCCCACCGTGCAGATGTTCGAAACCCGCATGGCGGAAATCGAAGGTGCCGCATCGGCGCGCGCCACGGCCAGCGGCATGGCCGCCGTCTTCGCCGCGCTCATGTGCCAGCTCAAAGCCGGCGACCGCGTGGTTTCGTCCGACGCGCTGTTCGGCTCGTGCCACTATATCCTCACGGAAATATTGCCGCGCTTCGGCATCGAGAGCGTGCTGGTCGACGGCCGCGATCTTGAACAATGGCAGCGCGCGCTGGCGAAAAAAACGGCGGCGGTGTTCCTGGAATCGCCGTCGAACCCCAGCCTGCGGCTGGTCGATCTCAAACCCGTGTGCGATCTCGCCCATGCCGCGGGCGCCCGCGTCGTGGTCGATAACGTGTTCGCGACGCCGCTGCTGCAAAAACCGCTCGAATTCGGCGCCGACATCGTCGTCTATTCCGCCACCAAGCACATCGACGGCCAGGGCCGCACCTTGGGCGGCATCGTGCTCGGCGCCGAAAAATTCATCGTCGAAACGCTGCAACCCTTCCTGCGCCACACCGGACCGGCATTGTCGCCGATGAATGCCTGGCTGCTGCTGAAGGGCCTCGAAACCCTCGATCTCCGCCTCGCCGAGCAATGCCGCGGCGCCGAGCGCATCGCGAAATTCCTGCAAGCGGGGGACAAGGTCCAGTCCGTGCTCTATCCCGGCCTGCCGAGCCATCCGCAGCACGCGCTCGTCCAGCGCCAGATGAGCGCCGGCGGCACGGTCATCGCCTTCGAGATCGCCGGCGGCAAAGCCGGTGCCTTCCGCTTCATGAACGCGCTCGATCTCGTGCTGATCTCGAACAATCTCGGCGATTCGAAAAGTCTCGCCACCCATCCGGCGACGACGACGCATCAGCGATTGACGCCGGCGGCGCGCCTCGCGCAAGGCATCCCCGACGGCCTGGTGCGCCTCTCGGTCGGCCTGGAAGATGTCGCCGATCTCGAGGCCGATCTCGCGCAGGCATTGCGGGCGGTCTAATGCCAACCGGCAATATTGGTGACCCTTTAGCCGCTGCATTCGCATCGTGCGTCCTTCGAGGCCGGCCTTCGGCCGGCGCCTCAGGATGAGGTCGATTCTTAATGGTATCAATAATTTAACTCATGCTGAGGGCCCGCCGCAGGCGGGCCTCGAAGCACGCACGACGGAAATCCAGTGTTTTGACAGGTCAAGATTTCTGACCGTTGGTACAACTCCGGGGAAAAATCATGGCCGCCAGCGGGCAAGCGTATGATCGAATTTTCCAGCCGCCGGTCGCTTCAGTCTACCCCTTGGCCGAACAAATCCCGCGCAGCGCCCGCCAGTCTTCGGCGCTCATCGCGTCGCCCTTGCCGGTGCCGCGTGCCTCCACCGCGTTGGCGCGCCCGGCGGAGGTTGGGTGCGTCGAAATGTAGTTGTTGGCCGCGTTCTTGTCCGTTTCGGCCGCGAGGCGGCGGAACCACGCGGCGAATCCGGAGGCTCGAATACCGGCTCGGTTCAACATGTCGACGCCGATTTTGTCGGCCTCGCTCTCGTTGCTGCGCGAATGCGAGCGCATGGCCAGATCGCCCGCGATTGCGGCCCAGCGCGCGCTGTCGCCGGCAAAAACCGTCAGCAGCGCGCTGATCGCGAGCGAACCAAGCGCGCCTTTCATGCCGTGGCGGGAGATACCATGGCCCATCTCGTGGGCGAGCACGCCGGCGACTTCCTCGGGCGCTTTGGCATCCTCGACGAGGCCGCGCAGAAAGACGACGTAACCGCCAGGAAGATTGACGGCATTGTTCATCTCGTGGTCGACCACAGTCACGCGCCACGTATATCGGCTCGGCGTCGTCGCGGCGAGACGCGCGGTCAGGCGTTCGAGCGCCGCGACGCCGGCCGGTTCCGCGCATAGGTGCGCGCCGGAGCCCAATTAAATCAAGAGGCTCGAACGCGTGCTGGCGCCGAGCTTTTCTTCCCAGGAAAGCGGCATCACGGCGGCGACGGGCTCGGCCAGCAGCGGAACGCCGACATAGATCGCGGCAATCGCCGCCGCCACGCCGGCAGTCCAGCCCGCCGCCGCCCACGCGCTGCGCTGTGCGCGAAGATCACGGCCGCGGAGCCGCGGTGCCCGCGCCGCCAGGGCGGAGAGAATAGCGGCGTCCTCCACCACGAGCCGGCTATCGCCGCCGGCGAGCGAACGAAATCGCGCCGGCCGCCCGACATAGACCTCTTCGAGCAGGCGGAGCTCGCCATAGGGCCATTCCCGCGTTCCATTCGGCGTGGCAATCGCGAGGCTACGGTCGCCGAGCGTGACGGCGGCGGGCACCGGCGCCGACACGAGTCCATCGAAAAATCGTCCGTGCCATTCGCGCATCAGAAATTGTCCAAGCTGAGATATTGCGCCAAGCCTTCGCCGCGGATGCGCCGTCCGGCGCGCTGATCGACGGCAAAGCTCTCGACCGGCCCGGCGATCTCAAGATGACGCGCGGCAAAGCGCGCCTGGCGCAGCACGACCCAGGGCAGGCCGAGTCCAACCGTGCCGATCAGGATAAAATAGTTGACCAGCCGAAATTTCGCGAGTTGCCAGCCGGTGACGGGAAAAGCGAAATCCAGGTCGGCCAAGGTGGTGGCGCGCACCATGTTGCGTAGCAGGGCGATGTTGTAGGTGCTCATGCCCAAGGTCCAGATCACCGGCAGCACCAGATAAAGCAGCACGGTCTCCAGCAGCAGGATATCGTAAGTCGCAACGGCCTCGACATTGGCGGCAATGACGTACGAGATGTAGCCGAAGCCGGCTGAGACGATCAGCCACGACAAGGCGTAGCGCGGATACAATCCGCCGACGCCGAGCCCGCAGCGCAGCGGAATCGTGCCAGCCCAACTTCGCCGGAGCCGGTATTTGAGCAACACCGTGTCCGACCATGGCTTCGTCCAGCCGAGCGAGAGAATGAGCAGAAGATCGAGCGCGATTCCGAGCAAGCCGTATTTGAAGGCCGAACCGTCGACCGTGCCGGCGATGCCGCGCCAATGCGTGCGGCTGAGGCGAAAGCGGTGCGCGCCGAACTTGGCGAAATGACGCAACAGCCAAAGCACGATGAAGACAATCGCGAAAATGAGCTCTTCCGGAAGTTCCGAGTACAAGCCGAATGCGATGAGCGGCACGCCGACGACGGCGAAGGCCAGCACGAAGCCGCGAAACAATTCGAGCCCCGTGCCGGCATATTCGAAAGCGTCGCCGCCAAGCGCGGCGCGGCTCCACAGATAACGCCGGATTTTCGTGCGGCCCCAGAAGCGATAGAAGCTGAGGGTCGCGAGCGAGAGCAGCAGATTGCGCATGAACAGCGCAAAAAATTCGTCGAATCGCGCGTCGAAGGCGATGCGATGGGCGGGACCGGCGCAGGCGGCCGGGGTCGGATTCGCTGCCGCCGATCCATCGCGAAATTCGCCGCCCTGAGCGGACGGTGTGGCGACGGCCAGGCCCGGAGGCAATTCGGTGCTCATAGTCCGTTGCTCAATGCGCCGCGCCCCGGCCCAATGTCGCGCCAACCGGCCGCGTTGACGATGTCGATCGTCCGCCGGAAGCGCCGCCCCGCGCGAGTGTGCCCGAAATCGAATGCGGCCGCTATATGAACTTGAATTTGCGCTTCGCTCCATTGCAAGGTGCGCCACTTGCAAGCGAGAGGGCGGCGGTGTGACATCGGCAGAGCAGGAATTGCGCGGAATTCTCGGCGTGGCCGGCGGGTCGAAGACGATCTATGCGCTCGTCATGCCGGAGACCGAGGCGGCCCTCGCCGCCGTTGTCGACGGGGGATCGCGCGAAGACACGATCGCCGGCGCGCTCGCGGGCGCGGAGCGTCGCGGAAGCAACGCGAACGCCGCCGACACCGTGGTCGCGGCGCTCGATACCGCGCGCGAGCCGTTCCGCGACATGTACCGCGCGGCTTGGACGCAGCGGCAAGATGCGGATCACGTCGCCTTTTTCGAGCGCTGGCGTGCCTGGACCGCGCCGGTCCTCGATCTCGATGCGGCGGCTTTTCCGTTTTGCTATCCGACCGCCGGCGCCAGCGAAGGCTTGCGCGCCGCCATCGACGCCTACGGCAATCGCGCGCGCGCCGAGGCTTTCGCGCCGTCGATCCATGTTTTCGCCGGCGAGTACGAGGGCTTCGGCGCATACGCCGAAGCCGCGCGCATTCCGCTGGTGCGGCACCGCAGGCAGGATTGGCGCGCGGTGCCGTCGCGCATCGGCCCACGCGATCAATTTTACATCAGCCAGCCTTCGGCGATCGACGGCGCGATCTGGCCGTCATTCGACGCGTTCGCGCAGGCACTGGCCATCGCGCAGCCCACGGCCGAGCTGATGCTCGATCTCACCTATGTCGGCTGCGTCGCTCGCCCTTACCGGCTCAAGGCCGACTATCCCAATGTGCCGATGATTTTTTTCAGCCTCAGCAAGCCGGCGGGCGCCTATTATCATCGCATCGGCGGCTGCCTCGCGCGGCGCGAGCACTCGGGGTTGTTCGGCAATATGTGGTTCAAGAATTTGCTGTCGCTGCGGCTTGGGATCGAGTTCATGAATCGCAATTCCGTGCGCGCGCTGGCGGAAAAATACCGGCCTGTGCAAGAACAGGCGGCGCGCGACGTGGGCGCGAAGCTCGGCGTCACGCTCGCGCCTTGCGATGTCTATCTGTTGGCGACCGCGCGCCCGAGTGCCGTGCCTGGCGTAGTGGAGCGATATTTGCTGCGCGGCGAAGGGGATGACGCGCGCGTGCGGGTTTGCGTCACGCCGGCCATGGCGCACTTGATCGGAACTGCGTGATCGATGCCGAAGCGGCCGCAGCCATGAAGAATCCGACCCTCCTTGCAAGTCCGGACGCCGCGCACCGCTTTGTCCGCGCGCTGTGGCGCACCGACGAGTTTCGCCGCTCGCACGACGAGGCCGGCGGCTTCGTCCGCCGCGACGTTCGATGCATTTGCCGCAGTGCCAGCGTTTTTTTTCGAGCTGTCCCATCCGCCGATCGAGACGGCACATTTTTCGAGCTGGTGGGGCGGCATCCAGCTCCGCGAAGCGGTCTACGACAATGCGGCGATCCACGATCTCTACTATTTGCACGAGATGTATCACCGCGGCGCCATGCCCTATGCGACCGGGCTGCAATTCCAGTCTTTCGCCGCCAAAATGCAGCGCAACGAACTCGAAGCCAGCGTGTGTACCGAAATCGCGGTCTATTTCGCGCTGCCCGGCCTGCGCGCCAAGGCGTTTTCGCATCCGATTTACGCCGACCGGTTTCTTGCCGACCCGGCCTATCGCCGCGCCTGGGACATCGATCCGGCGCGGCTGACCGAGCAATTCCGCGTCCTGCGCCACAGCGTCATGCAAACGCAGAATCCGAACGACGCCGCGGAATTCTGGATCCGCCAATATGCGCTGCAGAACGAAGCCTGGGCCACGATCTGGGTGCATCGTTTCGACGAGGTCGAGCGCGCCATGATCCGCTTGGCCGAGCGCGGGCAAGGCGACGCGCGCGGGCGCGCCCTCGACGACCATGTCGCCTGGCTCCGATCCGCCGAAGTCGCGGCGGGCGGCGAAATTCCATTTCCCGAAGAAGCCAATGCCTTCGCCGGCATCTACTGGCTCAACAAGAAGCACTTCCAGCGCGCCGCGCCGAGTGCCAAGCCGCACGCCGCGCCGCGCGCCGTATCCGCGAGCGAGCCCTAATCCGCCGCCATGCCCCGCGAAGCACCCTGGCTGATCCGCACTTATTCCGGCCATTCCTCGGCCGCGGAATCGAACGCGCTCTATCGCCAGAATCTCGCCAAAGGACAGACCGGCCTGTCGGTCGCCTTCGACCTGCCGACTCAGACCGGCTACGATTCGGATCATCCGCTCGCCCAAGGCGAAGTCGGCAAGGTCGGCGTGCCCATCGGCCATATCGGCGACATGGCGGCGCTGTTCGCGGGCATTCCGCTCGCCAAGATGAATACCTCGATGACGATCAATGCCACCGCGCCATGGTTGCTTGGCGCTCTACATCGCGGTCGCGGAAAAGCAGGGTGCCGCCCGGCGCGAACTCGCCGGCACGACGCAGAACGACATCATCAAGGAATATCTCTCGCGCGGGACCTATATTTTCCCGCCCGAGCCATCGCTGAAGCTCACCACGGACACGATCGCTTTCACTTATCGCGAGCTGCCGAAGTGGAACCCGGTCAATGTCTGCTCCTATCATTTGCAGGAAGCGGGTGCCACGCCGGTGCAGGAGCTCGCCTTCGCGCTCGCCAACGCGATCGCGATTCTCGATCGCGTGCGCGCCTCGGGCCAGGTGCCGGCGGGGGATTTCCCCGCCGTGGTCGGGCGCATGAGTTTTTTCGTGAATGCGGGCCTGCGCTTCGTCACCGAGATGTGCAAGCTGCGCGCCTTCGGCCGGTTGTGGGACGAAATTTGCCGCGAGCGCTACGGCGTCGCCGACGAAAAGCTGCGCCGCTTCCGCTATGGCGTTCAGGTCAATTCCCTGGGGCTCACGGAACAGCAGCCGGAGAACAACGTCTACCGCATCCTGCTCGAAATGCTGGCGGTGGTGCTGAGCAAGGATGCGCGCGCCCGCGCCGTGCAATTGCCGGCCTGGAACGAAGCGCTCGGCCTGCCGCGGCCGTGGGATCAGCAATGGTCGCTGCGCCTGCAGCAGATCGTGGCGCACGAAACCGATTTGCTCGAGTTCGACGATATTTTCACCGGCTCGCCGGTGATCGAGGCGAAAGTCGTGGAGCTGTGCGCCGCCGCGCGCGCCGAGCTGGCCGAGATCGAGCGAATTGGCGGCGCCGTCGCCGCGGTCGAACAGAGCTACATGAAACAACGCCTCGTCGAATCGAATGCGCGCCGCTTGAAGGCGATCGAAACCGGCGCGCAAACCGTCGTCGGCGTCAACGCGTTTACCGAGAGCGCGCCGTCGCCGCTCTTGTCCGGCGACGCGGAGGCGGCCTATCTCAGTGTCGATCCCGCCGCCGAAGCCAAGCAGGTGGCGGCGCTCGAAGCGTGGCGCAAATCGCGCGACAATGCCAAAGCGCACGCGGCGCTCGCCCGATTGGAACAGGTTGCGCGCGACGGCGGCAATATCATGGAAGCGTCGATCGCTTGCGCCCATGCAGGACGTCACCACCGGCGAATGGGGCGAGGCGCTGCGCCGCGTCCATGGCGCCTGGCGCGCGCCGACCGGCGTCGGCGCCGCGAGTCTAGGGGCGGGCGACGGCGCGGCGATCCAAGCCTTGCGCGCCAAGGTCGCCGGCGTATCGGCGAAACTCGGCCGGCGGCTCAAAATCCTCGTCGGCAAGCCGGGCCTCGACGGCCATTCCAACGGCGCCGAGCAAATCGCCTTGCGCGCCCGCGATGCCGGCTTCGAGGTCGTCTACGAAGGCATCCGGCTGACGCCGGCGCAGATCGTGCGCGCCGCGGTCGACGAAGACGTGCACGTCGTCGGCCTCTCCATTCTGTCGGGCTCGCACATTCCGCTCGCGGCCGCGGTCATCGAAGGACTTCGCGCCGCCGGCGCCGACGATATCCCGGTCGTCGTCGGCGGTATCATTCCGCCGGCCGATGCGGCGGCGCTGAGGGAAAAGGGCATCGCCGCGATCTACACGCCGAAGGACTTCGACCTCACGGCCATCGTCGGCGATATTGTCGCGGTGGTTGAAGGCGCGGCAGGTTCAGGCAAGGCCACGCTCACGCAATCGTGAGAACGGCAATCTCGCCCATCGGGCCGGCGCGTTCTACTTAATCCAGGGTGGACTTGGGCGGCGGGCGCGGTTTCGATCGAGCGACCGCGAGTGGGGCAAGGCGCAATCGAGCAATGCGATTTTTTCTCGACGATCCGTTGGGACAAGCGGTCGCGACGCCGTTTCTCGCGGCCGCGATCCTGACGCTTGCCATTCGGCTGGCGTTTGGGGCCGCGCTGGGCGCGCGCTTGGCGGTGGCCGGCGCGGTGTTGGGCTTTCTCGCCGCCGTCGCCAATATGCAGGGTATTCAGGCCTTCCCGCCGCCGGCCTCGGTGCCGAAGATCTTCTACATCGTGGCGATCGGCGGCGCGATCGGCCTTGCCGTCGATCTCTTGGGCGCCACGCGCAAGGCCGGGCACGCTTTGGCGTTCGTGATTCCGCTTGCGGCGCTGGCGTGGCTGGCTGAGCGCCGGCTGGGCGGCGCAATGTCGCCCGGTTTTTTCGCCAATCTCGCGGTCTCGTTCGCCGCCTCGATCCTGATCTATTGGCGCGTCGCGGCGGCCGCGCGCGGTTCGGCGGAAACCGTCAATCACGCGGCCGGCCTGTTTCCAGCGATCCAGGTTTTGGTCGCGGCCTCGGGCCTTGGCATACTTGCCGTGATGGGCGCCTCGGCCGGGCTCTCGGCCATGTCGATTGCCCTGGCCGCATCGGCCGGCGGCTATCTGGCGGTAAGCGGCCTGTTTTATCTCGGCGGCCGCGCGCCGTTTCGCTTCGACGCCACCGGCGCCTTCGGCATTGCCGGCGCGCTGCTGGCGATCGGCTATGTCATCGTGTTGTTCAACGAGGGCGCCAGCCGTGTCGCGCTCGCCGTCTTGCTTCTTGTTTTCGTCGCCGATATAGCCGCGCGGCCGATCGCGCTTGGCGCCAAGCTCGGCGACGGCATGGCCGCGCGCATTGCTCAGCCTTTTTTCTACCTTGCCCTCGTCGCCGTGCCGGCGGCGCTGGCCGTCGCTTACGCCTATCTGATCCTCGGGCAGCGGCCGGGTTAGCGCCGCCGTCCAAGGTGCCGGTCGGGAACGATTGCAATCTCGAGCGGAACCGAAATCCACCGTCGATCCACCAACCGCAACCAGGAGCAAAGAACGATGATCGCAAAAACATTGACGGGACTCGCCGCCGGTATTCTGTTCGCCGCCGCCAGTATTGGTCCGGTGTTCGCGCAAGCCAAAAATTTCTCCGTCGACCGGTTCCATTCGAGCCTGTATTTCAACGTCAACCATCTGGGCTACTCGAACGTGTTCGGCCTGTTTCGCGATTTCGAAGGCGAGTTCACCTTCGACGAGAAAGTCCCGGCGTCAGCGAAGGTCAAGCTCACGATCAAGACCGACAGCGTCGACACCAACGACCAGAAGCGCGCCGACGGCGCGCGCAGCCGCGACGAGCATCTGCGCAATCCGGATTTCTTCAACACCAAGGAATTCCCGACCATGACCTTCGAAAGCACGAAGGTCGAGAGTGCCGACGGCAAGACCGGCAAGCTGCACGGCAATCTGACGATCCTGGGCCAAACCAAGCCGGTGACGCTCAACGTCACCTTCAACAAGGCGGCGCCTCATCCTTTGCCGGCCTACAATAAGGTCTGGACCGTCGGCTTCTCGCTGCGCGGCAAGATCAAGCGCTCGGACTGGGGCATGAAATTCGCCGTCCCGGCGCTCGGCGACGAGATCACGCTGATGCTCGAAATCGAGGGCATGGAGAAGAAGTAGGCTTGGCTGACAGGGACGACAGAGACACTAGGGACAACAGGGACCGGGCAGCGGCGTATTGCTGTCCCTGTCGTCCTTGAAGTCCCCTTGTTTCCGTTCGGGCTTGCAGCCCGCCTCGCCACCGGGGAAGATGCCGCATCTCGCCGATGGAGTTCCCCAATGCGGTTCGTAACGTTTTTCGCTGTCTGCCTTGCGGCATCTGCCGCGCATGCGCAAACCTCGCCCGTCACCATGCGCATCAGCCATCAGGTGCCGACGGCGCACCATATGCACAAGCTGGTCGTGCAGTTCGGCGACGACGTGAAGGCGCGGACCGGCGGCGCCGTCGAGGTCAAAGTCTTTCCCTCGGAGCAGATCCACAAGGCGGGCGAGAATTATCCCGCCGTGGCGCGCGGCGCGATCGAGGCGGCGCTCAGCGTCAATTTCCAATGGGGCAATACGATCCCCGAGATGAACGCGCCGACGATCCCGTTTTTCTTCGCCGATCTTGAGAAGATCAAGAAATTCCCGGGCTCCGAGGCGCGCAAGTTCCTCGATCAGAAGCTGGCCGAGAAGGGCTTGAAGTCGGTCGCCTGGCTTTACATCACGCGCCAATCGATCATCACCTCCAAGAAGAAGCCGATCAAGACGCTGGCCGATTTCGACGGGCTGAAAATCCGCGGCCTCAACGCGCTGACCGACAATGGTTTGAAGGCGGCGGGGGCGGCGCCCTCGGCGATGCCGGGCTCGGAAGTGTATCAGGGCCTCGAATCGGGCGTGCTCGATGCCGGCCTCACCGACCTGTCCGCCGCCTATTCGCGACGCTTCTACGAAGTGCAGAAATACGGCACCGTGCTGCCCTACTTCGCGGTTTATTTTCATCTGTTCGCCAATCCGAAATGGTGGGACGGCCTGAAACCCGAGCACCGCGCGGCGATCGAGGCGGCGGCGGCCAAGGCGGAGCAGGACGCGATCGGCGTCACCGAAGAAACCGCCAACGCCGCGATCGGCCAATTGCGCGAGAAGGGCATGGAAATCCACATGCTGCCGCCCGCCGAAATCGAAGCCTGGAAGGCGAAGATGCAGCAGCCGGTGATCGACGCATTCCTGAAAATCACGCCCGACGGCGGCGCGAAGATTCTCGAATTGCTGAAGAAGCTTTAGGCCGATCGCGCGGCAGGCGCGCGATGGTCGAGCGGCTCGTCGCCGGCATCGCGCGCCTGTCGCTGCAGTTCGCCGCCGCCGCGTGCCTTGGCTGTCTCGGCGTCATCTGCTACTCGGTGGTGCTGCGCTATTTTTTCGGCCGGCCGCAACCCTGGGCCGACGAGATCGTCGCCTGGCTCATGGTCGCGACGGTCATGCTCGCCATGCCCGAGGCGCAGCGCCGCGGCGAGCATGTCGCGGTCGACAGCGTCACCGTGCGGCTCACCGGCCGCTGGCGCGCGGCTCTCGCGCTGTTCGGCGTCGCCACCGTCGCCGCCACCGCCGGGATACTGATTTACGAAGGCTTGGCGATGGTCGCCTTCTCGCGCATGGTCGGGATGGCGTCGAACATCAGCGCCGTGCCGATGTGGTGGGTGCAAGCCCTGGTCCCGATCGGCTTCGCCCTGCTTCTCCTCGTGGCGTTCCTGCAATTCTGGCGCCTCGCGCAGGGCAAAGACGCGGCGGACGCCGATGAAACGCCGGCCATCAAAGCCGGTCCGCTCGAATGAGCGGCCGCCTCGAATGATCGGGCACGAATGACTTTTGCCCTTTTGCTCGGCGGGCTCATCCTGCTGCTCTATCTCGGCTTGCCGATGTTCGCCGGCATGTTTCTGTTCTCGCTCGCCGTCCTGTGGCTTGCGGAAGGCAATATCGCGAGCCTGGGCGAATTCGTTTTCGGCAAGCTCAACGTCTATCTGCTGGTTTCGCTGCCGCTCTTCATGCTGATGGCGCGCTTCATGATTCGCGGCAAGGTCGTCGACGATCTCTACGCCGCCGCCTATGTTTTCGTGCGCCATTTGCCGGGCGGGCTCGGCGTCGCGACGATCGCGGCCTGCACGATCTTCGCGTCGATCTCGGGCTCCTCGGTCGCGACCGCGCTCACCATCGGCATGGTCGCGATCCCGCAAATGCTGAAATACGGCTACGATCCGCGCAGCGCCTATGGCGCGGTGGCCGGCGGCGGCACGCTCGGCATTCTCATTCCGCCCTCGGCGCCGATGGTGCTCTATGCGTTCGCCGCGGACGCTTCGGTCGGCGCGCTGTTCATGGCCGGCATCGTGCCCGGGCTGATGCTGGCGCTGATCTTCGCGGTCTACTGCATGGCGATCGAGCTGCGCCGCGAGAAGCGGCTCGGCACGCGCCGGCAACGCCCGAAACGCGCCAGCTTGGGCGAAATGCTGGCGGCGCTGCGCAAGTCCTTTTGGGCGCTCACGCTGCCGCCCTTCGTCCTGCTCGGCATCTATTTCGGCATTTTCACCGCCACCGAGGCGGCCGGCACCGGCGCGCTCTGGGCGCTCATCATCGCCGTCGTCGTCTATCGCGGCCTCGGCGCCAAGGATGTGTGGTCCGCCGGCGAGGAGGCGGCGCGCACGACGGCGATGCTATTCCTCATCATTATCGGCGCCGGTTTGTTCGGCTATATGCTGACGAAGCTCGGCATTCCCGACGAGCTCGTCCGCATGGTGATCGATCAAAAAATTTCCAAATTCGGTTTTCTTCTCGGCATGAGCGTCGTCTTGTTCGCACTGGGCCTGGTTCTCGAATCGGTTGCCATCATTCTGATCACGACGCCCGTCGTCCTGCCGGTGCTGGCGCATCTTGGGATCGACAAGGTCTGGTACGGCGTGCTGCTGACGATCAATCTCGAGCTGGCGCTGATCTCGCCGCCGGTGGCGCTCAATCTCGTCGTTATCAAAAGCATCACCAAGGCGCCGCTCAGCGAGATCAACCGCGCGGCGACGCCCTATATGCTCATGCTGTGGGCCGGAATTCTTCTTCTAATTGCGTTTCCGGAGATTGCCTTGTGGTTGCCGCACAGCCTGGGATATGCCACGCGATGAGCTTTCTCGATCGCATCCGCGAGTGCAACCGGCGCGACATGACGCGCTACCGCGCCTTTTTCGTCGCCGGCGCGCAGGTCGGCCGGGTGCGGGACGACATGGCGGCGGCATTGGCACCACATGGCGACGTGTTTGCCGTGACGCCGGACAGCGTGACACTGGCGCCGGCGCTTCGCGATTTCGCCGCGCGCAATACGGCGGTCGATCGCGTCCTGCGCGGCCTCGCGGGCAACGGATTGATGACCACCTGGCGCGGCGAGCTGTTTCCAGTCACGACATCTTTTTCGGCGCCGCCGCTTCTGCTTATGGAGCGCGCCGCCGTGCCGCTGTTCGGCGTACGCGCCTATGGCGTCCATATGAACGGCTTCGTTCGCAAGCCCGATGGCCTGCATATGTGGATCGCGCGCCGCTCGAAGCATAAGCCGACCTATCCCGGGCTGCTCGACAATGTCGTGGCCGGCGGCCAGCCTTACGGGCTTTCGCCGCTGGCGAATCTGGTCAAGGAATGCCAGGAGGAAGCCGGCATTCCGCCCGGCCTCGCGGCGCGCGCGATCCCGGTCGGCGCCATCACCTATTGCGCCGAAACCCACGAAGGGCTCCGTCCCGATGTGCAATTCTGCTACGATCTCGAACTGCCGGAGGACTTCGTGCCGCGGCCGCACGACGACGAGATCGAGAATTTCATGTTGATGCGGATCGCCGACGTCGCGGACCTCGTCCGCGACACGCAGCAATTCAAGTTCAATTGCAATCTCGTGATCATCGATTTCCTGGTCCGTCACGGGCTGATCGCGCCCGACGAGCCGGATTACGTCGCCATCGTCCAGGGGCTGCATTCATGACCGAGGCCTGCCGGTGGGCTCGCAAATCGCCGGCCGGCATGACGAGGATGCGCTGGTGCTGCGCGCCGCTTGTGCCTATGAGCAGGCGCATGCTTGGGACTTGCCGCCGGCGGCGACGTGAACGGGGCGATCGGCGGAGCGCCCAACATGGCGGCTGATGGCGACGCGAGGGGAATTGCCGGCAAAATGACGGACCTCGTCGCCCCGGCGGCTGAGTCCCGGCTGGCCGTGCCATCCTTCAATGCCGCAGCAGCGCTACGCTACGGAAAAATATCGATTCCTTATTTGGCGGCGTCTCTGCTGCTCGAATGGGGCAGCTGGGTGTTTGCGATCCGGGACTATAATATTTCGCCCTGGAATCCGCCGAGCGGCCTCGCCTTGGCGACGCTGCTCATCTTCGGCTTGCGCTTTGCGCCGCTGGTTCTCGTCGCCGCCATCGTCGGCGACATCGTCATCCGGGGCTCGCCGGTTCCTCTGCACGTCTCGCTGCTCGCGGGCCTTGCGCAGACCGTCGGCTATGCCGCGGCCGCATGGCTGATGGAACGCCGGCTCGGCTTCAAGACGACGCTCGCCTCGTTGCGCGACCTTACGATCATGCTCGGCGCGACGTTCCTCCCTTCGGCGGCGATCGCGCTGGTTTTCGTCGGCGTCTATGTCGGCTTCGGCATGTTGCCGGAAGCGGGATTCGCGGAAGCCGTCCTGCGCTACTGGGTTGGCGACGCGATCGGCATCCTGGTCACGGCGCCGCTGCTTCTGCGGCTGCGCGACATGCGCCAATTTCCGGTGCGGCCGGTCGAGATCGTCGTGCAATTCGTGGTCCTCGCCGCCTGTCTCTGGTTCATCGCCATGGGCAAAATGAGCGAACAGCTCAAATTTTTTCACATCCTGTTTTTGCCGGTTATTTGGCTCGCCGTGCGGCAGGGGCTGAGCGGGGCGGCCATCGCGTGTTTCGCGGTGCAAGTCGGCCTCATCCTCGATGCCGTGCAGGACAATCTCGAAGCCGCGGTCGTGATCGAGCTTCAGATGCTCCTGATGATTTTGGCGATCACCGCGATGTTCACCGGCGTTCTCGTCGATGAGCGCCGCGTGCGCGAGGAGGGGCGCGAGCGGATGCGCGAACAAATGCGCCATTTGGCGCGCCTCAGCCTCAGCGGCGAAATCGCGACCGGGCTCGCCCACGAGCTCAATCAGCCGTTGACGGCATTGTTGAACTATGTCCGCGTCGGGCGTGCCCAACTCGAACGCGGCGAGGCCGGGGCCGCGCTCGATCCGATCGTCAAGGCCGAGGCGCAAGGCTTGCGCGCCGCCGAAACCATTCTGCGCCTGCGCGGCTTTTTGCGCGGCGGCGCGCTGACGCTCTCCAGGTTCGAGATCGCGCCAGTTATCGAGGAAACCGTGCAAATGCTGAATTCGGCGGTGAAGCCGCGCGATATCGCGATAAGGGTCGATATCGAGCCGCCGATTGCCGCGGTCCTTGCCGACCGGGTGCACGTGATGCAAATCCTCGCCAATCTCATGAGCAATGCGTTCGATTCGATTGCGGCGGCCGGCGCGGTGCCGGGCATCGTCGAAATTGCGGCGCGCCGAAAAGGCCCCGTCGTGGAGGTCGCCGTCTACGACAACGGTCCCGGCGTTTCCGCCGAGGCGCGCGACCGAATTTTCGATTCATTCTTCACCACCAGGGCACATGGCATGGGGCTCGGTCTCGCCATTTCGCGCAGCTTGGTCGAAGCGCAGGGCGGCGTCATTCGATACGAGCCGGCGGCCCTTGCGGGCGCCGGCCGGCACCGCTTCGTGTTCACCCTTAAAGCGGCGGAGGCGTAGGCATGTCGCGGGACGTCGTATACATCGTCGACGATGACGCGGCGGTACGCGACAGCATCGCGGCGTTGCTGTCGCTGCACGGCTATGCGGCGCGGCAATTCGAGAACGCGCGGGATTATCTCGCCGGAATCGAACTTCTGCCGCGCGGCTGCGTCCTGCTCGATATTCGAATGCCGGGCATGTCCGGCCTGGAATTGCAGGACGAGCTCAATCGCCGCGGGCGGACCGAGCCCATCGTGTTCATCACCGGCCACGGCGACATCGAGCTTGCCGTCCGCGCGATGAAGGCGGGCGCGCGCGAATTTCTGCAAAAGCCGTTCGATGAGGCGGCCTTGCTATCGGCGATCGCTGAGGCGCAAGCAACCAATCGCAGAGCGCGCGAGCCGGCACGCGACCCGGCGGAGCCAGACGCGCTCGCCGCGCTGACATGGCGCGAACGGCAAATTTTGTCCCATGTCCTGCAGGGCCTCACCAGCAAGGAGATCGGCCAAGCGCTCGGCATCAGCGTGCGGACTGTCGACATCCACCGCGGCAATATCATGAACAAGACCAGGACCCGCAATGTCGTCGAGCTCGTTCTTCTCGCGATATCCGGCGGATTTGTGGCAGAAACCCGAACCAAGTAGGGGCGGTGCGCGTTAAGTAGGCCACCCCGCCAGCGCGCGAACCGCGGCCGCGCTTTGGCCGCTTTCGCGCATGGCGCGCAGCGTCATGGCGCGGTCGCGCTTGGCAAAGCGCCGGCCGGCAGCGTCGGTGAGCAGGCGGTGATGGTGAAAGTCCGGCACGGCGAAACCGAGCAGCGCCTGAAGCGTCCGATGGACGTGCGTCGCTTCCAGCAAATCCGCGCCGCGGGTAACGAGGGTGACGCCCTGAATGTGATCGTCGACGGTAACGGCTAGGTGATAGCTCGCTGGCGTGTCCCGCCGCTCCAGCACGACATCGCCGAGCAGCTCGGACTGGACGCGCCGGCGTCCGCGCTCGCGGTCGTGGAATTCGAGCGGTCCGCATAGCGCCGCGGCCCGGGCACTGTCGAGGCGGAGCGCATGAGCGTCGCCGCGCGCCACCCGCTCGCGGCGCTCGCGGGGGTCGAGGCGCCGGCAGATGCCGGGATAGGGCGGGCCATCCGCGCCATGCGGCGCGGCGCCGGCGGCGGCGATCTCGGCCGCGATTTCGCTCCGGGTGCAGAAACACGGATAGAGCACGCCCATGGCATCGAGCCTCGCAAGCGCCGCGCGATAGTCTTCGAAGTGCTCCGATTGCCGGCGCACCGGTTCTTCCCACGTCAGGCCGAGCCAAGCGAGATCCTCGAGTATTGCCGCCGCGTATTCTGGCCGGCAGCGCTCGATGTCGATGTCTTCGATGCGCAACAGAAAGCGCCCGCCCGCCGCGCGGGCGCATTGCGCGGCAAACAGCGCCGAATAGGCGCTGCCGAGATGGATGTGGCCGGTGGGGCTCGGCGCAAATCGCGTGACGATGGACATGGATCCAATCCGAGCCGCGTGTTTAACCCGGCCGCCCGCGCCGCGTCGACCCGATTGTTGTGCGGCGTTGACGCGCGCATTCGAAGGTCGCGCCACGAAGCGCGCTATGCTCATATACGGTCGATGACGCTCGATCCCGAAATCGCCTGGGTGCTCGACCGCGTGGCCAAGTCCGGTCAGCCGCCGCTCGAAACCCTGTCGCCGGCTGAAGCGCGGCGGCTCTACGCGCGCAACGCCGCCGTGCTCGATTTGCCGCCGGCACCCATGGCGTCGATCGAGATGCGCGCCGTGCCTGGGCCAGCCGGGCCGATCTCGATCCGGCTCTACAGTCCCCCGGCGACCGGCGTGCCCGAGCCGCTGCTGGTCTTTTTCCACGGCGGCGGCTGGGTTATCGGCAGCATCGAAACGCACGATCGCACATGCCGGGCCTTGGCGGCGCAGGCGGCGTGCCGCGTCGCTTCGGTGGAGTATCGCTTGGCACCCGAGCATCCGTTCCCGGCCGCGGTCGATGACGCCTTCGCGGCATGGCGCGCCATCGCCGGCGACGCGGCGGCCTGGGGCGCCGATGAGCGCCGCATCGCCATCGGCGGCGATAGCGCCGGCGGCAGCCTTACCGCCGCCGTGTGCCACCTGGCAAAACGCGCCGGCGCGCCGGCGCCGCGCCTGCAGGTGCTCATCTATCCCTCGACCGACATGAGCCGCGATTACCCGTCGCACGGCCGCTTCGGCGAAGGCTATCTGTTGACGCGCGATTTGCGCGATTGGTTCGGCCGGCACTATCTCGGCAGCAAATCCGAGCGCGCCGATCCGCGCGCATCGCCGCTGCGCTTCGGCGAATTTCGCGGCTTGCCGCCGGCGCACATCCAGACTGCCGGGTACGATCCGATTCAAGACGAAGGTATTGCTTACGCCGAAGCGCTCGCCGCGGCCGGCGTCGCCGTCGAGCACAGGCACTATCCGGGCCTTGTCCACGGCTATCTGCAGCTCGCCGGTTACGCCAAAGCCGCCCGCACCGCGCTCGGCGACGCGGCTTCGGCGCTGCGCGCGGCGTTCGGCGGCTGATGCCTGCTAGCGGGCACCCTCGCGCTTCGTCACCGCTTCAATCAGGGCTTTCGGCAGGGGCGAGCTCTTGTGCGCCTTCATGTCGGTGTTGACCCAGATGATCTCGCCCGTGCTCCGGACCCTGTCGCCGCCCTTGGGAAAAATCGCCAGCGCGAAGGCGATGCTGCTGCCGCCGAGCCGCGTCGTGCGCACGGAAATCTCGATTTCGTCGTCGAAGCGGATCGGCGCCTTGTATTCGACCGTGCCCTTGACGATGTGAAAGTCGGTACCGGTCGCGGGATCGCCGCCGAGCTGGTAGTCGTAGGGCAGGGCGCGGAGATATTCGTTGATCGCCGTATCGAACCAGCCGAGATAATGTCCGTTGAACGCCACGCCCTGCGCGTCGATTTCGCGGTAGGGCACGCGGTACGGCCAGAAGAACCAGAATTTCGCGCGCTCGCTCATGGCCGGTTCAACGGTGGGTGAGGCCGCCATCGACAGTCAGGCATTGCCCTGTAATCCATTTCGCGGAATCGGAGCACAGGAACAGCGCGGCGCCGGCGATATCGTCGGGCTCGGCGGCGCGATGCAGGCTCTGGCCGGTGATCATCGCCGCCTTTTGCTCCGGCGTCACGGTCTTGCGCTCGATCTCGGTGAAGGTCGCGCCCGGCATGATGGCGTTGACGTTGATGCCGTAGCCGCCCAGCTCATGCGCCATCGAATGGGTGATGCCGATCATCGCCGATTTCGAGGCGACGTAATGCAAATAATTGGGCCGGCCCATAGCCACCGCCGCCGACGAAAAATGCACGATGCGGCCCCACTTCGCCTTCATCATCGCCGGCAGCACGGCGCGTGTCGCCAGGAACGAGCCGGTGACGTTGACTTTCATCACCTGCTCCCATTCCTCGAGCGGAATCTGCCAGAACGGCCGCATTTCCAGCGCCGAGAACAGCGCCGCGCTGTTGATCAGGCAGTCGATGCGGCCGTAGCGCTCGGTCACCGTCTTAGCCATGCGTTCCACCGAGGCAGGATCGGCAACGTCGGTTTCGACGAAGAGCGAGCGATTGTCGCCGATCTCCTTGGCGACGGCGCGGCCCTTCTCGGCGTTGCGCTCGGCGATCACCGGCACCGCGCCGGCCTCGGCAAAGCGGTGCGCCATGCGCCGTCCGATGCCCTGGCCGGCGCCAGTGACGATCACGATGCGGTCCTTGAGGCTATCGCCAAAGTCGGTCATGTCGATTTTTGCTCCCCTCGATTATCAAACTTCGAAATACATCACGCGGCCTTCACCGCTTCCAGCGCCCGCCGCGCGTCGACCGGCGTCCACCAGGTTTTAAGGCCGAGATCGCGGGCGACGATGCCGGCAGCGATATAGCCGGCGCCGCCCGAGATCGCGCCGCCCGGATGCGCCGCCGAGCCCGCGACGTAGAGCCGCTCGATCGGCGTGCGGTAGCCCCAATGCTTGTCCATCACCTGATCGGCGCTGAGCGTGCCCATGAAAATATCGCCGCCGCGCATATTGATGAGTTCCTGCGTGTAGTGCCGCGCCGTGTAGGTCGAAGTCTTGAGAATATTGCCGCGCGTCATATTGGGCGCGTAGCGCGCGAAGCGCTCGACGATGCGCTCGGTAAATTCGCGCTCGAATTCTTCCTCGCTCTTGCCGCCGATATCGGGCTTCAACGGCATCACGTGCCAGGCATAGGTCGTGTGCTGGCCGCGCGGCGCCTGGGCCGGATCGTTGGCCGAAAGCGCGCCCGAGCCGAATTGCACGATGCGCGGCACGCGCCCGTTGCGCACGTCATCGTGCGCCGACAGCAGATCGGCGATCGATTCGGCGCCGACATTCCATTTCAGCGCGGCATTGAGATTGGGATCGAAGGCCGCGGCCTTGAACTTCGGCGATTCCTTAAGCGCGAAATGCACGCCGAACAGCGTCCAAGCGGTGTATTTGAACGCGTCGAGCTTATTGCGGTACGCCTCGGGCATCTGCGCGCGCCCGATCATGCTTTCGAAGGTCTGATGCACATCGACCGTGCTGGCGACGAACTTGCCGGCGCGAATCGTTTCGCCGCCGCCGAGCTCGATGCCCGTCGCCTTGCCGCCCTCGACGATTATGCGCTCGACATGGGCGTGGTTGAGAAAATTGCCGCCGGACTCGATGAAGCGCTCCATCAGGCCGCGCGCCAGATTGAAGCTGCCGCCCTTGCAAAGCTGATAGCCGGTTTCGAGATCGAAGGCGCGGATCACCGAACCGGTCGGGCTGGTCTTGTTGAGCGCGTCGACCAGCCAAGTGCCGAACAGCGAGACCTTGAACAGGAACAGCAGCTTGATCCATTCGTGTTCGAACAGCTCGTTGACCAGCGCGAACGGCTCGCGCTTCGTCACGGCGAGAAAATCGCGCCCGAGCGGCGTGCGCGCCAGCAGCGCCTCGCGCTCCGCCGCCGGCAGCGGCTCGGAGAAACGCTCGGCGAGCAGGATGTCGCGCGTGATCGCCTCGCCGCGCCGGTTCCAGTCGCGAAACGTCGCGGCGTCCTTTTTGGAAAAATGCGCCACGCTCTTGAGCGTGGTTTCGAGATCGCGGCTGAAGACGAGCGCGGTGCCGTCCGGGTGCGGCTGGCCGAATTCGTAATGCGGCGTGACATAAGCGACTTTTTCGCCGAGCCGCAGATCCCGGAACCACGGCGTGTGCGTGATGTGAAAATGATTGATCGAATGGCTGTTGTGGTAGAAGCCGGGCAGCGTCGCCTCGACGGTGTTAAGACCGCCGCCATACATCAGGCGCCGCTCGACAAGAAGGATTCTAAGCCCCGCCTTCGCCAGATAGGTGCCGAGGATCAGGCCGTGATGGCCGGCGCCGATGACGATGCCGTCGTAGTGGCGTGTCGGGGTCGCGGTCACGGCTCAGGCTTCCAGCAGTTTGCGCTCGCGCAGCCAGCCCATCACGCTCTCGACCGCTTCGTTGAGCAGCTCGGGCTGGCCGAGATAGTAATGCGTGGCGCCCTTGATGACCTTCATTGTTTTATCCTTGGCGGCGGCGGCGTTGAAGATCATGCCGGTGTGCGGCTGCGGCACGGCGTCGTCGGCGCTGTTCTCGATCGCGAGAAAGGGCACTTTGATGTGCGCCGCGCTCTTGACGCCGTGGGCGCGCGTGTCGTCGATCGACCATTGCGAGAGCCAGGCGCGCATGGTCGAGAAACGGCCGAGCCCGACCGGGCCGGTGTTCACCGTCTCGGGATTGCCGAGATAGCACCAGCGAGGCTTGCGGTCGTTGGGATCGAGCGCGGGATCGAGATAGCGCGGCTCGGCCAGGGTGCGGTGAACGATCATGGCGCGCTCGACCTCGCCGCCGCCGCGCTTCTTCAGCATGTCGAGCGTCTCGCGCGCCCGCGTCGTGATGCGCCGGATGCGCGCGAGCTGCGCGCCGCGATAGATGCGGATGAACTCGGCGGAATAGGGCGGCTGGTTCGGATTGCGCTGGTCGTAAATGTCGAGGTCGGCGATGCGGTCGTCGGGTTCGTGTTCGTTCTTGACCGAGGGGTCGATCGAATCGACCAGCATCTGCGCGCGCGAAACATGCGCCGCCTGGAACACCATGGCGTCCGCCGGAATCAGGCCGGCCGCCTTGATGTCGATGGGGTCGCCCGCCGGCGTCTCGGTCACGGTCGGGTTTTCGGCCTGGGACTGGTAGAACAGCGCCAGCGAGCCGCCGCCGCTCCAGCCGCCGAGGATGATTTTTTCGTAGCCCCAAACCTCCTTGGCGTGGCGGATATAAGCGCCGAGATCGCAAATCACCTTTTCGAAGATCAACGGCGTGTCGTTCTTCATGTAGCGGCTGGCGGCGCACAGCACATGCACGCCGCGCGCCGCGATCGCCCGCGGCATCGGCAGGAGTTGCAAGGTCGTGGCCGGATGCATGAAAACGAGCAGCGTCTTCGACGGCCGGCCCTTCGGTGTGAAGCGCAGGCCCTCGAGGTTGATCATGCCCTGGCTGCCGGAGAAGCCGTAAGTCTCGGTGAAGGTCGATTTCTCGGCGAATTGAATATGCACCCAGTCGGGGGCGACTTCGTATTTCCGAGTTTCAGGCATTTCGGCTCTCCCGGATTTGTCTATTTTCTACGCCGCCATATCAGCCGGCGCGGTGCCATCGTGTAAAGTCGCGGCGGCGCATAGCCGCCTTGAACGGCCGCCCCCACAATGTTCCACGAAGCGCACAAACATGCGAGGCACCATGTACAAAGCTTTCGATCTCGCCGGCAAGGTCGCCGTGGTCACGGGCGGAAATGGCGGCATCGGTCTCGGCATGGCCGAAGCGCTCGCGATGGCGGGCGCGGCGCTCTGTATCTGGGGCACGAGCGAGGCGAAGAACGACGCGGCCCGCGCCCGGCTTGCAGCCCATGGCGGCAAGGTGGAAACGCTGCTTTGCGACGTGGCCGAGCGCGCGGCGGTCGAGGCGGCGATGGCCGAAACCGTGCGCCGCCTGGGCCGCGTCGATGCGTGCTTTGCCAATGCCGGGGTGCGGCGGCGCGAGAACAAGAGCGTGCTGGCGCTGAGCGAGGCCGAATGGCGCAAGACGCTGGCGGTCAATCTCGATGGCGCGTTCTGGACTTTGCGCGCCGCCGCCAAGCACATGGTCGAGCGCGCCGAGAACGGCGATAAAGGCGGCCGGCTCGTCGCCACGTCGAGCTTGGCCTCGCTCTCGGGTGCTGCGCGGCACGAGGATTACGCGGCGACCAAGGGCGGCATCGTCGCCGTGGTCCGCGCCATGGCGGTCGAACTGGCGCGCCACGGCATCACGGCCAATTCGATCTTGCCCGGCTGGATCGAAACCGAAATGGCGGCGGACGAATTCGCCAATCCCAAATTCCGCGACAACGTCTTGCCGCGCATCCCGCTCGCGGCGCTGGGGCAAGCCGGCGGATTTCGGCGGCATCGCGGTTTATCTCGCCAGCGAGGCCAGCGCCTATCACACCGGCGACAGCATCCTGATCGACGGCGGGTTCTGGGTCTATTGAGCGCGTCAGCCCGCGTTGTTCTTGGCTTTTTCCGCCGCGCGCCGGCGCCGCTCGGCCTCGATGGCGACCGACGAAGCCGAGAAGGGCAGCTCGCGCACCGGATAGGGCGCGCTGTCCGGGATGCGCATCACCGCGCCCGACGCGGTCTCGATGCGCTGCGGGCTAATCGCGTCGTGCGGCCCGCGAAGCGCGGCATCGAGCACCGCCGCGATGCTCGAATATTGCGCGAGGCGCAGCAGGTTCAGGCGCGTGACGAACACGATCGAGCGCGCGCCGCGCTCGGCCTCGGCGGCGAGATCGGCGGGCCGCGCCCACACGTATTCGTCGGCTTCGCGGCCGGGCAGGGCGCTTTGCCCGAGCGGCGCTTCGGCGACGAACATTGTCGAATCGAAGCGGCGCGGCGAAATCACGGGCGTGATCCAGCGCGCCCAAGGAACCAGCGCCTCGCCCGCCAAGCGCAGCCCGTGTTCGGCGAGCAGCCGCGGCCACGCCGCCGGCTCATTGTCGAGACGCTCGCGTTCGGCGAGGAGCGCGTCGCGCGGCGCATAGCCCGGCGATGCCGCCGCCCGCGCCAATAGAATTCCGGCTTCCTCGAACAACTCGCGCAACGCGGCGAGGCGGCGCGGCGCGCCATAGGGCTCGTCGCCGGCGATGTCCGAAGCGGCGCGAAACGCCGGATCGTGATCGATTGGCGCCAGCTTGCCGCCGGGAAAAGCCAGGACGCCGGCGAAAGCCGTCGCCTGCTCGCGCCGCTGCTGCAGCAGCACCTCGAAGCCGCCCGCCGCTTCGCGCAGCAGGATGACGGCGGCGGACGGTATCGGCGTTGGCGGCGGGGTATCGGCCATGACAATGAGGTTTGGGCGCTCGCGGAAAACGGCGTATGACTGCGCGTTCTCCTAAGGCAACGCTATCGGGCTGTCCATGCGCATCGGCATTATCGGCTACGGCTTCATCGGCCGGCATCTTTATCAACGCATCATGTCCGGCGCCGAGCCGGGTGTGTCCGTCGCATTCGTCTGGAACCGCTCGCGCGGCAAGATGACGAACGTGCCGCTCGGCCTGATCCTCGGCGACCTCGCGCATTTTGCCGAAAGGCGGGCCGATCTCATTCTCGAAGTGGCGCATCCTTCGGTCACACGCCTGCACGGCGCGGAATTCCTGCAACATGCCGATTATCTGCTGACGTCGGTCACCGCACTGGCCGACGATGCGTTGCGCGAGAGCCTCACCGCGACGGCGCAGCACAGCCGCCGGCGCCTGCTCGTACCGCACGGCGCGCTGGTCGGGCTCGATGCGCTGCACGAACAGCGCCAGCGCTGGTCCAGCGTCACCATCACGTTTCGCAAGAATCCGGCCAACCTCGATTTCACCGAGAGCGGCATCGATCCCGCCGGCATCCAATCGGCAACCGTGCTTTACGATGGGCCGGCACGCGGCATCGCGCCGCTGTTCCCGCGCAACATCAACACGATGATCACGTGCGCCGTCGCCACGATCGGGCTCGACCGCTGCCGCGCCGTGCTGATCGCCGATCCGAAACTCGACAAGGCCTATGCCGTGGTCGAGGCGGTGGGCGCCGACGGCTCGCGCATCGCGACCTTCAACGAGCAGCCGGCGACCGGCGTCTCGGGCAACGATATGCTGGGCTCGATGCTCGGCTCGCTGCGCGCCGCCGCCGGGCGACTGCCGGGGCTGGGCTTCGTCTAGGCTTTAGTTGACGCCCAGGTCGGCGAGGGCCTTCTTCGGCTTGTCGTAGTTCGGATCGAGCTCGGCGGCGCGGCGATAGTTGCGGATCGCCGCTTCGCGGTCGCGCAGCCCTTCGAAGACGACGCCGCGATTGTACCAGGCGATTGCGAAGTCCGGCTTGATTTCGATGGCGCGATCGAAATCGGCGAGCGCTTCCTTCAAGTGTTTTTGGCGCAGGCTGATGGTGCCGCGATTGACATAGGCCTGATATCCGTCGGGCCGGAGCGCGATGGCGCGGGTGAAGGCCGCGATGGCGCCGGTTACGTCGCCGCTGTCGCGCAGCGCATTGCCGAGATTGTATTGCGGCTCCCAATATTCCGGCTTGTGCCGGAGCGCCTGGCGATAGTCGGCGATGGCGTCGCGGTTTCTGTTCAAGCGCCGGAAAGCGTTGCCGCGGCTGTAATAGGCTTCGGCAAGCTGCGCTTTTTCGAGGCCGCCATCGTCGATCGCCTTGGTGTAGAGCCGAAGCGCCTCGTCGTAGCGGTTTTGGTCGAAGGCGGCGTCGCCGGCCGCAATGTCGCCAATTGCCGCGAATGCCTGAGGCGCCGCGAGAACTCAATGCGATGAGCGCCGCCGCGATACGCAATACCCTCATGGGCTACCTCACTCGAAGGCGTGAAACGCTATCGTCGGATCGCGCTTGATCTGTTCGACCAAGCCGAGTTCCCAAGTGAGATAATCCTGCATATGGGTGGTTACGTTCTCGCTAAAATCGTAAGGCTTGTACCAAACATCGTCGTTAACGGTCGTTGTCCGTTCCAGCCCCGTAGCGGTCGGGAGGTCGGCGGCGAACCAGGCGCGGTTGCCGCCCGCCAACACCTCGATTGTCGCTTCCGGCCACAAGGTCGTCGCTTCCGGCGCCGCAAGCTGCGCGAGCACGCCGTCGCTGCTGGTCAAAACCAAGTGTGCCGGATTCTCGAACTTGGTCTTGGCGTCCGCCAGCCGCGCGCGGACGGCCCACCAGGCGCCCGGAATGTGACGGTCGCGGTAACGCAGGCTGGTGGAAAAGTCGACCAGGACGAGGCCCGGCGCGCCGACGCGCGGCAGCAGCGCCGCCGGCGCAATCGAGCGGCAGTCCGCAAGTCCGAAAATCGCGGCCCGGTGCTCGCCGCGCGCCACCGGCCAACCGGCAAAACCGTCGGCGCCTTCGGGCTCCAGCACGCGAACCTCGCGCCAGCCGAGCTGAATGAGCCAGGAGGCGGTCATGATCGCGCGCACGCGCTTGGGATCGGCGAGCACGAGCCGCGCGCCGCGGACGCCGCAATATTCGTCGGTCGCTTGCACGAGCTGGCCACCCGGCGCCTGCCGCGCGCCCGCGATGTGGCCGGCCTCGAATTCCTGCGGCGAGCGTACGTCGAGGAGATAGGTCGTGCGCGTGGGGTCGCGGAGCCACGCCTGGGCCGCGGCGCGCGTTATGGATTTCACGCCGAAACGCTGGGCGACCCGCAGCGCGGCTTCGCGCGCCACCGCCTCGCCGGCGGGCGAAGGCAGGGGTGCCACGCGGTTTTCGCCGCGCGTGCAGCGCAGGCCGGCAAGTTCCCAGCCCATGGTGCCGTCCTTGAGCGCGACGACCTTGTTGGGGATCCCGGCATTGATCAGCGACTGCGCGCCGATGATGCTGCGCGTGCGCCCGGCGCAATTGACGACGACGAGCGTCTCGGGCTTGGGCGCCATGTCGCGAACGCGGAACACGAGCTCGGCCCCCGGCGTGTCGATGCCGCCGGGAATGCTCATGCGCTGGAATTCGTCGAACGGGCGCGAATCGAGGATGACGAGATCAGCGCCCCTGCGTTTCAGCGCATCGAGCTCGGCGGCGGAAATGCGCGGCGTGTCGTAGCGGTGCTCGACGAATTCGCCGAACGCCTTGGACGGCACATTGACGCCGCTGAACACTTCGAAACCCGCGTCGCGCCATCCGGCCATGCCGCGCTCGAGAATGGCGATGTCGCCGTAGCCGAATCGGGCGAGCCGCTCGGCCGCGGTTTCGGCGAGGCCCTCGCCGCCTCCGTCGAACAGCACGATCGGCGCAGCGCGGCGCGGCACCAGATCGGCGGCCAATAGCTCAAGACGCGAGAGCGGCAGCGAAGCAGCGAAGAAAGGATGGCCGCGATAATGCACGCCTTGCTCGCGCACATCGAGCAGCGCCAGCTCGCCGCCGTCCAAAAGGCGGCGTTGCAGTTCCGCCGCCGCGATCGAATTCATGCGCCGCGCGCTTCGCGGATATCGCTGTGCGCCGGGAACACGTGCCAGCGCTTTTCCTCGGCCTTGTAGTATTCGCGGCGGTGGAGCTGTTCGAGCCCCAGCCCGTACATGTGAAAATTCATCAGCGGCGCGTCGATATGGATCGAATGAAGATCGTCGGGCAGGAAGGCGACGCCGCTGCCTTGGCGCACCATGTGCTGCCCGGTTTCGCGCACGCCGCCGTCGGGCGTGCGTTCGTAGAAGCGGTTGAGCTCGTCGCCCGTGATGCCGACGATGACGGCCCAGGTCGTGTGATTGTGCGCCGGCGTGCCGATACCGCCGGTCGCGACGTTGACGTAGAGCGCGAAACGGCGGTCGTCATCCTCGGAAACGCGATAGAGGCAGGAATTGCGCTTGCTGCCGGGCGCGGGCGGCGGAAAGTCCGCCGTGCCGAACAGATCGGTGCGCGCCGCCAGCGCCATGAGCCGCGCCTTCATTTCGTCGAGGCTTGCGCGGGTTGCGCCGTCGCGGCGCTCGATGGCGCGAATCGCGGCGACGGTTTCGGCGATGCTGGCTTTGCGTTCGGCGGCGTTCGGCATGGCATCCTCGCAGGCGGCGGACGATCGCGACTTTATGGTTCGGCGCCGGACCCGTCCAGTCAAACGCCGAGCATGCCGCGCACGCCGTCATGCAGCAGCTTCGATCCCGTCAGCAGTACGAACACGTAGCACAGGCGATAAAACCAGCGGTCCGAGACGCGGCGATGGAGCCAGACGCCGAGAAAAGTTCCCGCCACCGCGATCGGCATCAGCGCCGCCGAAGTCGCGAGATTGACCGCCGGGAACATGTCGAGCAGCGCATAGGGCACGAGCTTGACGTAATTGACGACCGCGAAAAACACCACCGTCGTCGCCTGCAGCACCGTTTTGTCGAGGCGCTGCGGCAACAGATAGACCGACAGCGGCGGCCCGCCGGCATGGGCGATGAAGCTCGTATAGCCCGAAAGCGTGCCCCAGAACGTGCCCTTGATCGCATGGCGGGGCGAGGCCGGCGTCTCGATCCCGGTACGCCGTGCCTGGAACTGCTGCCAATACCAGCGCAGGGCGAAACCGATCGCCGTCACGCCGAGAATCAGCCGCAACGCATCGGCGGTGAGAAAGCGGAAGGTGAGGATGCCGAGCGCGATGCCGAGCATGGCGGCGGCGAGCAGCAATTGCAGGTTCTTGCGGTCGCCCCGGCCGCGATAGGCCCATAGGCCGACAATGTCCATGACGCACAGGATCGGCAGCATGATCGCCGCCGCCTGGGCCGGCGAGGAGACGAGCGCCAGCATCGGCACCGTCATGATGCCCACGCCGCCGGCGAAGCCGCCTTTCGAGATTCCGGTCAGGATCACCGCCGGGACGGCAACATAGTAGAAAACGAGATCGTCGATCATTGCCGACTTGTCGCGTGGCGCGGCGCGCGGCGCAAGGGGCCCTGGCTTTTTTCGGGCAATCTCCGCATCGCCCATGTCGCTCGGTGCGCCGATTGTAAATCGACAGGGCTACCCTAGGGTTGTAAGACCGACGGCGATGAATTCAAGCGCCCCCCTGAACGGCCGCTGGCTGATTCTTTGGCTCATGGTCGCCGTCCGGGTCGCCATGGGGTATCAGTTCCAAGCGGCGGCCGGAGCCGGGCCGTGGCTGATTGCCGAATTCAAGATCGATTATGCGAACTCTGGGCAGCCTGATCGGCTTCTACACGCTGCCCGGCATCCTCGTGTCGCTGCCGGGCGGTTACATCGCCCGCTTTGTCGGCGAGAAACGGCTGTTGCTGGGCGGCCTTGCCTTGATGACCGCCGGCGGTCTCGTGTCGGGCTTCGCCGCCGATTTCAACGTCGTCTATGCCGGCCGGGCGGTGAGCGCGTGCGGCGTCGTCTTTTTGTTCGTCGTCATGACCAAGGCGGTCGGCGATTGGTTTGCCGGCGGCGAGCGTTTTTTCGCGATGGCCGTGTTTCTAAACGGCTGGCCGATCGGCATGGGCGTGGCGCTCGTGGCGCAGCCCGTCATCGGCTCCAGTGTTTCGTGGCACTGGATTTTTCTGACCAGCGCGATGCTGTGCGGTGCCGGATTTGCCGCGGTGCTGGGTATTTTCCGCCATCCGCCCGCGGCCGCAACCGAAGCGCAGGCCGAAGGCGACGGACGCCTGACAATCCGCGCCGTGACGCTCGTGACCGTCGCCGGTCTCGCCTGGGGCACCGTCAATGGCGGGCACATCGCCATCATCAGTTTCGCAACCAGCTTTCTCCAAGCGCGCGGCATCGACACGGTCGAGGCCGGCTTGATCGTCAGCTTCAACATGTGGGCCGTCGTCGTCGGCGTGGTGGCGGGCGGCTGGATCACGGCGCGCTTCCGCCGGCCGGTCACGCTCGCCGTCATCGGCGTTCTGCTCGGCGCGCTTGGCGGAATATTCTTCATCAACGGGTCGAGCTACATGCTTTGGCTCGCGATCGCCGGCTTTTTTTCGCTGGTCGGCGCGGGCGTGCTGGCGGTTCTGCCGCTCGAAGTGCTGGGCGGCAGCAATCGGGCTTTCGGTCTCGGTCTCTTCTATACTTGGTGGTATGTCGGGTTCGCGCTGCTGCCCTGGGTTGCCGGCTGGACGCGCGACGTGACCGGCAATCCCGCGGCGCCGATCTATTTCGGCATTTCCATGGTCGCGCTCACCGCGCTGCTGCTTATTCTGTTCCGCGCGCTTCAGCGCTATTGGCGGGCGGGCGAAACGCCGCTTGCGGAGTCGGCTTGAGTGCGATAGGCCGCTTGCCGGCATTCGCTTGGGAGTCGGGCCCGCATGGCCGAGATTGATCGCGTATTGATCGCCGGCGCCGGCCCGGTCGGGCAGGTGACGGCGGCGCTGCTGCAGCTCGAAGGCGTTCCGGTCACGATCCTCGAGCGCGAGCCCGAGCCGCCGATGGATTTGCGCGCCGGCACCTTTCATCCGCCGTCGCTCGAACTCATGAAGCCGACCGGCCTCACCGACTATCTGCTCGCCAACGGCATCAAGGTGCCGCGCTGGCAATTTCGCGACCTGCACCAAGGCGTCGTCGCCGAATTCGATCTCGGCTTGCTGCGCAACGACACGCCCTATCCGTTCCGCCTGCATATGGAACAATGGAAGCTCACCAAGCACGGCTACGAAATCCTGCGCCAGCGGCCGGGCATCGAGTTCCGCATGTCGCACGAGGTTGTCGGCGTCGCGCAGGACGCCGACAAGGTCACGGTCACGTGCAAGACACCGTCCGGCGAAACGCAAATCGGCGGGCGTTGGCTGGTGGGCTGCGACGGCGGGCGCTCGGCGGTGCGCAAGCTGATGGGCGCCAGCTTCGAGGGCTTCACCTGGGACGAGCTGTTCGTCGTCGTCTCGACGCATCACGATTTCACACAGAACGGCTTCACCGAAAACGCCTATATCGCCGATCCCGATCATTGGTGCGGCGTGTTCAAGATGCCGGGCTTCAAGGGCGAGCCCGAGCTGTGGCGCTTCGCCTACGGCGCCAATCCCGAGCTTGCCGACGAAGCGGTGCTCACCCAGGAAGCGGCCGACACCGCCATGCAGCGCTTCCAGAAATTGCCGCACGAATACCGCTTCGCCTATAAATCGACCTACCGCGTCCATCAACGCGTCGTCGACCGGTTCCGCATCGGCCGCGTGCTGCTGGCCGGCGACGCGGCGCACATCAACAACCCGATCGGCGCGCTCGGCATGAACAGCGGCGTGCAGGACGGCGGCAACCTCGCGGAAAAGCTCGCCAAGATCTGGCGCGGCGAAGCCGACGATAGCCTGCTCGACCGCTACGACCGCCAGCGCCGCACCATCGCCAACGAAATCGTCCAGACCATGTCGACCAACAATCTGAAGCGCCTGCTCGAGCGCGAGCCCGCGGTGCGCCAGAAAAACCGCGACGAGATGCGCGCCATCTGCGCCGATCCCAAGCGGCATTACGAATTCGTGCTCGGCACCTCGATGATCGCCAGCATCCGGCGCGCGGCCGCGATCGCGTAAGGCCGCTGGCCCGTCACACGCGCTTCACAAACGGCCGATAAGGTGCCAGCATATCGCCGTCGCCGCCGAAAGAGCGGCCGGCCGGCCGTTTCCTGTCCGCAAGTTCGTCTCGTGATATTGGGAGGTCCAGCATGAACAGATCGCTGATGTGCGCCGCCGCCATCGCCGTGGCCGCCGCAACGCCGGCCCTGGCGCAAACCGATATCCAGCTTTGGCACGCCATGGGCGGCAAGCTCGGCGAGCGCACCGTCGAGCTGTTCGAAGGCTTCAACAAGAGCCAGCGCGATTACAAGGTCACCGCGGTGTTCAAGGGCAATTACACCGAACTGATGACCGGCGCTATCGCCGCGTTCCGCGCCAACCAGCATCCGCACATCATCCAGGTGTTCGAAGTCGGCACGGCGACGATGATGTCGGCCAAGGGCGCGGTCTATCCCGTGTACCAGCTCATGGCCGACGCCAAGGAACCGTTCGAGCCCAAAAATTATCTCGCCGCGGTCACCGGCTACTACACGACGCCGGACGGCAAGATGCTGTCGATGCCGTTCAACAGCTCGACGCCGGTCATGTACTACAACAAGGACGCATTCCAGAAAGCGGGACTCGATCCCGCCAAGCCGCCGCGCACTTGGCCCGAGCTCGAAGCCGCGGCGAAGAAGATCCTCGCGGCCGGCGGCGCCAAATGCGGCTTCACCACGGCCTGGCCATCGTGGCTGCATATCGAAAACCTGAGTTCGCTGCACAACGTGCCGATCGGCACCAAGTCGAACGGCTTCGAGGGGCTCGATACCGAGTTCCGCATCAATTCGCCGCTGCACGTCAAGCATGTCGGCATGCTGGCCGAGTGGCAGAAGTCGAAAGTGTTCGACTATGGCGGGCGGCGTTCGGATAGCGCGCCGAAGTTCTATAGCGGCGAATGCGCCATGTACATGAACTCGTCGGCGGCCTATGCCGATGTCAGCACCAACAGCAAATTCGCCTGGGGCATCGCCATGCTGCCCTATTGGCCCGAGGTGCAGGGCGCGCCGCAAAATTCGATCATCGGCGGTGCCACGCTCTGGGTGCTCTCGAAGAAGAGCCCGGCCGAATATAAGGGCATCGCCAAACTATTCTCCTACATGAGCCGCGCCGAGGTTCAGGCGAAGTGGCATCAGGAAACCGGCTATTTGCCGGTCACGCTCGCCGCCTACGAGCTTTCGAAAAAGCAGGGCTTCTACGACAAGAATCCGGGCACCGATACGTCGATCCTTCAGCTCAACCTCAATCCGCCCACGGCGAATTCCAAGGGCCTGCGCTTCGGCAATTTCGTGCAGATCCGCGACATATTCGACGAAGAACTCGAAGCCGCTTTCGCCGGCAAGAAAACCGCGAAGGTCGCGCTCGACAGCGCCGTTAAGCGCGGCAACGATCTGCTGCGCCGGTTCGAGGACGCGAACAAGTAGACGGCGAAACACCATCGCCAGGCGATGGAAAACCGCGTCACCTTTCGCAACCCGTGGCTGCCCTATGTCCTGGTGCTGCCGCAGGTTCTGGTGACGCTGGTTTTCTTCGTTTGGCCGGCGCTGCAGGCGCTGCGCCAGAGCGCGCTGCTCGAAGACGCGTTCGGCGGCCGGACGAAATTCGTCGGCTTCGACAATTTCACCCGCCTGCTCGGCGACGCGCATTATTACGAGACGATACAATTCACGTTCGTCTACAGCCTCGCCGTCGCGGTGCTGGCGATGGTGCCGGCGCTGCTGTTCGCGGTCATGGCCGATCGCGTCGTGCGCGGCGCCACCGGCTATAAGACGCTGCTCATCTGGCCCTATGCGGTGGCGCCCGCGGTCGCCGGCGTGCTGTGGTTTTTCCTGTTCGATCCCACCGTCGGCGTCATCGCCTATGTGCTGAAAAGCCTCGGTTACGGATGGAACCACAAGCTCGTCGGCAACGACGCCATCGCCCTCGTCGTCATCGCGGCGGCGTGGAAGCAGATCAGCTACAATTTCATCTTTTTCCTCGCCGGCCTGCAATCGATCCCGCGCTCGCTCATCGAGGCGGCGGCGATCGACGGCGCCGGGCCGGCCAAGCGCTTCCGGACCATCGTGTTCCCGCTGTTGTCGCCGACGACGTTCTTCCTCGTCGTCGTCAACGTCGTCTACGCTTTTTTCGATACCTTCGGCGTCATTCACGCGACGACCTATGGCGGGCCGCACCGCGCCACGGAAAATCTCGTCTTCAAGGTGTTCAACGACGGCTTCATCGGCACCGATCTGGGCTCGTCCTCGGCGCAGAGCGTCATCCTCATGCTGATCGTCATCGGCTTGAGCGTGATCCAGTTCCGCTACGTCGAGCGCCGCGTGCATTACTGAGGCGGCGATGGTCGAAAATCGCCCGTGGATGACCGTTCTCGCGCACGCCGTGCTCCTGTTGGGCGTGGCGCTGGTGGCGCTTCCGATCTGGATCGCCTTCGTCGCCTCGACGCATTCGCTCGATACGCTCGTCAAGCCGCCGCTGCCGCTCTGGCCGGGGCCGCTGATGGCGGAGAACTGGGGCGATATTCTCCTGCGCGGCAACAAGATGACGGGCGGCATTCCGCTCGGCAACGCGATGCTCAACAGCCTGATCTCCGCCCTCGTCATCGCCTGCGGCAAGATCGCGATCTCGATCCTTTCGGCCTATGCCATCGTCTATTTCCGTTTCGCCGGGCGCATGGTCGTGTTTTGGCTGATTTTCATCACCCTGATGCTGCCGGTCGAAGTCCGCATCGTGCCGAGCTTCAAGGTCGTGGCCGATCTCGGCATGCTCAACTCCTATGCCGGCCTCACCGTGCCGCTGATTGCCAGCGCCACGGCGACCTTCCTGTTCCGGCAGTTTTTCATGACCGTGCCCAACGAACTGCTCGAGGCGGCGCGCATCGACGGCGCCGGGCCGATCCAATTCTTCAAGGACATCTTGTTGCCGCTGTCGCGCACCAACATCGCGGCGCTGTTCGTCATCCTGTTCGTCTACGGTTGGAACCAGTATCTCTGGCCGTTGCTGATCACGACCGAGCAAGGCTTCGAGACGGTGGTGATGAAAATCAGCCGCCTGAGCGCCGCCGCCAATTCGCAGCCGCAATGGCACCACATCATGGCGATCACGGTCGCCGCGCTGCTGCCGCCGGCCATCGTCATCGCCGTGATGCAACGGCTGTTCATCAAGGGCCTGGTCGAAACCGAGAAGTGACATGGCGGAAATCTCGCTCCACGGCGTCAAGAAAACCTATCCCAACGGCTTCGCCGCCGTGCACGGGCTCGATCTCGAAGTGCGCGACGGCGAACTCATCGTCATCGTCGGCCCGTCGGGCTGCGGCAAGTCGACCCTGCTGCGCATGGTGGCCGGGCTCGAAACCATTTCGGAGGGCGAGCTCAAGATCGGCGGCCGGCGCGTCAACGAGATCGAGCCGGCGGCGCGCGACATCGCCATGGTGTTCCAGAACTACGCGCTCTATCCGCATATGAGCGTCTACGACAACATGGCCTACGGACTGCGCAACCGGCGAATGCCGGCGCCCGAAATCGAGAAGCGCGTGCGCGCCGCAGCGGAGACCCTCGGTCTCGGCACGCTGTTGCAGCGCCGGCCGCGCCAGCTTTCGGGCGGGCAGCGCCAGCGCGTCGCCATGGGCCGCGCCATCGTGCGCGAGCCCAAGGCGTTCCTGTTCGACGAACCCTTGTCCAATCTCGATGCCAAGCTGCGCGTCCAGGTGCGCGTCGAGATCAAGCGATTGCAGCAGCGCCTCGCCACCACGAGCCTCTACGTCACCCACGATCAGGTCGAGGCGATGACGCTGGCCGACCGGCTCGTGGTGATGAACGCCGGCGTCGCCGAGCAGATCGGCACGCCCGACGAAGTCTATGTCCGGCCGGCCTCGGTCTTCGTCGCGCAATTCATCGGCTCGCCGTCGATGAACCTCCTCGCGGCGACGCTGGCGCCCGATGGCCGCGCGGTCGCAATGCCGAATGGCGCGGTGCTGCCCATCTATCCCGCGGTAGGTGATCTGGGCGAACGCCCGGTCAGCGTCGGGCTGCGCCCCGAGCACCTTTTTGTGGCCGCCGCCGGAACTTTGAACGCGACGATCGAGCTTGTTGAAAAGCTCGGCGCCGATACGCTGCTCTATGCCCGGATCGACGGCGACGGCGAGGCGATCACCGTCCGCTGCGACGGCGGCGTGCGCTACAAAGCGGGCGAAACGCTCCGCCTTTCCGTCGAACCCGCACACGTCCATCTGTTCGACGCCGCGAGCGGCAAGCGCATTTGGGCCGATCGCCTATAGCCGGTTCGCTTCCGAGCGCGGCGCGATCAGGATGTGCCACAAGATCGCCATCAGGCCGATGGCGATCGCGGCGGCGGGCAATTGCACGAAGATTGCGGGATCGATCATGGCGAGCGACGCGGCGGCGAGAACGGCGCGCGCCGGCCAGGGGATCGGCACTTTGCCCCACCAGCCGTGCAGCGCCAGCGATGCCGCCGCCACCATCAAGCCGCCGACGATGAAATGCAGCACGATCAGGCCGGCGCCGCCCTGCATCAACACGCCATGGTTGAACAAAAAGAAAAACGGCACCATAAATCCGCCGACCGTGAGCTTGCAGGCATAAGGCCCGAGCGCCATCGGGTTGGCGCCGGCGATGGCGGCGGCGGCGAAATTGGCGACGGCCACCGGCGGCGTGATCGCCGAGAGCGAGGCGTAAAATATCAGGAACATGTGCACGGCCATCAATTGCAGGCCGAACTTGTCGATCAATATCCGCGCCAGCAGAGCGACTCCGAGCGTGTAAACCGCGACCGTCGGCATGCCCATGCCGAGGACGATGAGAAATACGCCGGACAACACCAGAGTCGGTATCAGTTCGCCGAAGGAGAGGCTGAACAGCAGAATCGAGAACTTGCCCGAAAGCCCGGTCAGCTCGAGGCAGCCATAGATGAGGCCGGCGCCGGCGACGGCGCCGACCAGCGGCACGAGCTGGTGCATGGTTTCGACGCAGGCGGCGAGGAAGCGGCGCGGCCCGATCGCGTATTGCGGCGTGAGCCAGCTCAGCACGATGACGGCGAGGGTCGAACCGGCCGCGACATAGGTCGGCGTGAAGCCCATCACGAGCAGGACGATCATGGCGATGAGCGGCAGGAAAAAGACCCAGCCGCGCGCCAGCGCCGTCCATAGCGAAACGATATCCGACTCGGGAATTCGGCCCTCGTTGTAGCGGATCGCGTCGATATGCACCAAAAGGTAGAGCGAGACGTAGTAGAGGATCGAGGGCAGCGTCGCCGCCCAGGCGATTTTGTCATAAGGAATTTGCGTGATGTCGGACATGATGAACGCGACGGCGCCCATCACCGGCGGCAGGATCGCGCCGCCGGTCGAAGCCGTCGCCTCGATCGCGCCGGCGCGCACCGGGCTGACGCCGGTTTTTTTCATGATCGGGATGGTGAGCGGTCCCGTGGTCGCGACGTCGGCGGTCGGGCTGCCCGAAACCGAGCCGTAGAGCGCGCTAGCCGAAATGCAGGCCTTCGCCGCACCGCCTCGCATGCGGCCGGTGACGGCGCTGGCAAGATCGTAGAACAGCTTGCCGCCGCCCGCCTGATGATAGAAGCCGCCGAACAGCACGAACAGGAAAACGTAGCTCGACGCCACTTCGAGCGGCGAACCGAAGATGCCGGCCTCCTTCACGGTCGTCATTTCGAGAAAATAATTGAACGTATAGCTCTGATGCCCGAGCGATCCCGGCAGAAGGTGGCCGAAGAACGCGTAAAGCAGCAGCACGACGACGAGGCTGGTCAGGCCCCAGCCGGTGCAGCGCCGGCACAGTTCGACGACGAGGCCGATCAGCGTGAAACCGACGATGCCGTCCCACAGGGTCGGCGGCGTCATGCCGAAATTCCAGTTCAGGAAGCGCTCGTATAAAACGATGTAGTACAGCGCGACCGCGAACGCCACCAGCGCGAGCGCGACATCGGTCCAGGCGAGCTTTTTGCGCGAGCGCCGCGCCGTGGTCGTTAAAAAGGCGATCGGAAACGTGATCGCGATGAAGATCGAAATATCGAGATGGTATTTGGCCGAAAAGGCGCGCGCCCAGCCGGAAAATGCGTCGATCCAGCCATAGGCGAGGCCCGCGTTCTTGAGACGCAACGCGATCCAGCCGGCTATATCGCCGCTGACCACGGCGAGCGCGCCGATCCACACGACATAGACCGCCGCCGCCACCGAGCCGATGGCGATCAGCACATGCCAGTGGCCGCCCGGCTGATGCCGGCTGCCTTCGCGCAGCCACTCGCCGATGCCGCGCCGCGGCGCCGCCGCGCCGGGCGGCGCTCCCGCCGCTTCCATTCCGGCGTTCCTTGACGCGCGCCGCCGGCGCTGGCTATTTCACCAAGCCTTTTTCCTTGTAGTAGCGTAGCGCGCCGGGATGAAGTTCCAGATTGGCGGGATTGATTGCCATCTCGGATGCCTTGAAGTTGCTCACCGAGCCGCCGATCTTGCGCACTTTTTCCTCGCCCTCGGAGATTGCCTTGACGAACTTGTAGACGATTTCCTCGGAAACATGCGTGCCGGCGAGCAGCGACACCCATTGCTGGATCGTCGGATAGTCCTTGTCCATGAAGGAATAGGTTCCCTTCGGCACCATGGCGGCCTTGAAGCTGAAAGTGTCGGCCGCCTTCTGGATCGTCGCGCGGTCGCCGTCGATCCACAGCAATTCGCGCTTGCCGGCGATGTCCTTGAGCAGCGGGTCGCCGAGATTGCGCACGTTCAGAAAAACGTCGGCCTTGCCGTCGAGGATCGCGTCGAGGCCGATGGAGCTGTTGCCCAGCACATAGCTGCCGCCCCACTTTTGGATGTCTTCGTAGGTGAAGCCGTGCGCCTTCATGATCTCATAGGGCGCGCCGATCGTGGTCTGCGGGTTGTCGATGCGGTTGATGGCGAGCCGCATCTTGGGCTTCTTCGCCGCAATGTCCTGCCAGCTCTTGATGCCGTTGGCCTCGGACCAAGACTTGGTCATGATGAGGTGCATGAACTGCACGTCGTAGAGCAACATGGCGTATTTGAACTTGCCTTTGAGCGGCTGCCTGGAACGGCGTCTTGCCTTCGTTCGCGAGGCGAATTTCCGTGCCGGTGGCCGTGGCGGTAAAATCGGCTTCGCCGCCCGAGATCGCGACCACGCCGCCGCCCGGCGAGTTCGGCTTGAAGGACACGGCCGAGTCCGGATAGGCCTCGCGCACGATGGCGTTCAGGCCTTCGACCATTTGCCGCGGATAGCCGGTCGGCGTGGCGCCGGTCACCGTGGCGGTGATCGGCTTCTTGTCGTTGAAATCGGCCAGTGCCGGCGCCATCGGCACCAAGCCGGCAACGGATATCGACAGCAAGGCGCGCATGATTTTTTTCATAAATTCCTCCCTGATTGAGCCTTAAGCCCGATCGAGTTCACCGCTTACCTTAGTCCGCGCCTCCGACAGGGCTCAAGGCCATTCGGGCGCCCAAAGCGAACCGCTTTACCGGCCGCAAGGCTTTGACGTTGCCGATCGAGGTTTCGACCGGCGCCGGCAAGGACGATTATGTCCTCGGCGTCACGCTGATCCAATGCCCGCATTCACGGTTAACGCTGGCGCGCTTGTGAACTGGATCACAGTCGATTGCCGCCGCTACCGCTAGGTTCGCCGACATACAGCAAAAGAGGTCACCCAATGAATCGCCGCCATCTGCTTCGCCTCGCCGGCTCCACCGCCATTGTCGCCGCTTGCGCGGCGCCCGCCCTTGCTTGCGGCGGCCCGCCGCCGGTGCGCACGCGCAGCCTTTCGTTCGCACCGGGCAGCAACGCGGTCGAAGTGCGCGACCAACTCATGCAGGATTTGAGTTACAAGCATCGCTGGTTGCTGACCGGCAAGCCGGATCAATTGGCGACGGCCAAGCTCGAGTCGGAGAACGGCCAGTTGACGATCCGCATCGACGAAGGCGACGGGAAGATGCCGAAATGGGGCGCCGTGCTCGCCGACGGCGACAAGGTGATGAAGTGGCAAGGCAAGGTGCCGGCGAGCGGCCGCGTGATGATCGAGGTCGCAATGTCGAAAGACGCCGACAAAGCGCCCTACGTGCTCAATGTCGCGCTCGACGGAGCGGCGCCCGGCAAGGACGGTCGCTCCTAGCCAAAAATATCGGCGCGGCGGGTCCGGAGGCTCGCCGCGCCGCGGGTCCGCCGAATTTCCCCTGTGAGCGCGAAAGCCGCTGTGGTTCAATCGCGTGGCGGTTCATGCGATCGGACGGGGCGGCACCATGGGCAAATGGCTTGCGGGATTTGGCTTGATGGCGGCGCTGCTGGCGGCGGCGCCGGCATTCGGCGTCGAGCCGCCGCCCGCCGGCATTCCGCACGGCGCGGGCGCCCAGGCCGGCCCGAACGGCTACAATCTGGCGCGGCCTTCGGTGCCGGTCACGGCGTTTCGGCCCGGCGCGTGGCACGTATTTCTGATCGCGGCCGATCGCGCCGAGCCGGTATTCGACAATGCCGTGGCCCGGCTCGCGCGCCATTTCGAAGAGCGCTACGGCATCAAGGCGGAGCGTTTCAGCGCGCGGGCCCGGCCGCTGCCCGGCGCCCGCACGGCGACGTTGCTCGATATCCGCATGGCGGCCGAACAGCGCCGCATCGCGCCCAACGATGCCTGCCTGTTCTACTTCACCAGCCATGGCGAAATCGGCGGCATCGCGATGGCGTCCGAAGGCCAAGTCGTGGCGCCGGCCGCGATCGATGCGCTGATCGACAAAATTTGCGGCGCGCGGCCGACGATCCTCGTCGTCTCGGCGTGCCATTCCGGCACGTTTCTCCGCGCGCCCGTCGTCCGCCGCAACCGCATCGTCCTCACCGCGGCGCGCGCCGACCGCAGCTCCTTCGGCTGCTCGTTCCGCGAAACGCTGACGGTCTACGACCGCTGCTTCCTCGAAAGCTGGGACAAGAGCGCGACGTTCCAGGCGCTGCACGGCGCGATCGAGGCCTGCGTCACCGCCGCCGAAACGGCGCGGCGCTATCGCCCGGCCTCGCTGCCGCAAGCCTTCTTCGGGCGCACCATGCGCGATTTTTCCCTGGCGCTGCTCGCCGCCGCCGGACGTCGATAGCAAGGCGCCGATAAGAATTCAACGAAATGTCGAGCTGATTCCCAGCTGGAATATAGGAAGAAATTTTCACCACGGAGGCACGGAGACGCGGAGCAGGGAAAACGGAATTGCTGCGGACGATAGGCCCGCGAACAAACTTCTCCGTGTCTCCGTGCCTCCGTGGTTCAACTTTCTTTCTCAGCCGCTGCAATGCGGGTGCAGCTGGGTATTATTGCCTTCCGCGGTCGCCCGGCTGGCCCATGCGTTCGCGCATCGGCCCCATGCGGCGCCGCTCGCCCATGCCGCGCTGATCGCCCATGCCGAAGCCGCCGCGCATCATCGCCTGGGCAACGGCCTTTTGGCCGTCGTCGAGGCTGTCGTAAAGCGGCTTGGCCGCCGCCGCGAGCTGCTTCATGCGCGCCGCCGCGCGCTCCATATCTTGCGCGCGCTGTTCGAGGCGCGTGACCGGGTTGGTCACCTCGGCCTGGCGTTCGCGCTCGGCGCGCAGGCGCTGGCGCTCGGCGAAGCTCTCGCGCAGGATTTTTTCGAAGCCGGCCCAATGCCGCTCCTGGTCGCCGGGCTTGATCGCGAGTGCGGTCTTGATCATGGCCAGCCGGCCTTCCAACAAGCGCGCGCGGACTTCGGGCGAAACACGGTCCTGGCGCCGGTCGCCGCCGGGGGGCGGCGTGGTTTGCGCCGCGGCCGGATCGGTCAAGGCGAGACCGATAGGCCCGCTCGCCGCCGCCGCCGCGAGAACGGTGAGCGCGATGGCCGATGCACGCATCATAATAGTCCGCATTGATCTCTCCAAATGCTGTGGAACGCCGCATTCGCCGCGTGGCGCGCGGGTCTATGAACTATTACGGGCATAATAAACAGTTCCGTCGCCGTTGATTTGCCTGAATATGGCTAATGGAAATTAGGTCCGTTGTCCTCAGGGAGCCCCGCTCAGCTGTCGAAACGCCCGCCGATTTAAGGCAATAGGCGCGGCAAAGCGGCATCCTTGTGCCGCCACAATTCCTGCTTAAATAACTTTTCACACCGCTGCATGGGCAGCTGGGAAAGCGAGCAATGCCGATGCAGCGCAATACGTTGTTCGAAGGCCGTCAATTCCGGCTCGTCCGGCCGCCATCCTGGCAGCTTTGGCTTTTGCTCGCCGTCGCATCCGCCATCGGTGTCGCGGCGACGATCGTGGCTGCCGGCGTCCTGCTGATCGCAATCCCGATCTCGGTGCTTGCCTATCTCGGCTACCGCGTCTGGTCGTCGCTGGCGCGAACGCCGCGCCGGCCCAATGGCGGCATCGTCATCGAAGGCAATTACGAAGTCGTGCGCAGCGAAACCGAGCCGCCGCGCCGCGACGGCAACTGGCGGCGCTAAGCGTTACTTGTTCTTGACCGCGCGTAGCTTCGGCTTCGCCGGCTTGTCGATATCGTAGCCCGACTTCACGCCGTCGAGGCCGACGAACATGTTCGGCTTGCGGTAGATTCCCAAAATCACGGCGCCGGTTTCGCTGGCGTTCTCGTGGAACGACCCCGCCTTGCGCCAGACATATTCGCCGGCGCCGCAATTCCCGTCATGATCCGCCATCGAGCCCTCAAGCACGAAGGCCTGCTCCAGCTCGGGATGCTTGTGCATCGGTAAGCGGGCGCCGGGCTCGAGCTTGATGAGGCACGTCATCTCGCCCTTGGCCTTGTCTTCGTACAGGACCTTGATCCAAACCTTCTCGAACTGCGTCGTCGACCATGCCATGTCCTGGGGCCGGACATAGGTCGATCCGCCGATCGTCGGTTGCACTTTCGGCTGGCGCCGCGGTGCATGCGCGATTTTCCGGGCTGCTTGGGCCATGTTCGCTATCCTCGCCTCTGGCTTCGATCTCCGGGATTGCCGGCCGCACGGCCGTCTGCCCAACCCAATTATGAGCGCGGGGCGAGTGGACTTCAATCCGGCTTGCCGTACTATTGCGCCACCGTCCGGCCAGGCCGCGCGGATGCATCCAGGGAGGAGAGGACCATGAATCGCGACGACTCAACGCGCAATATCGATCGCCGTTCGTTCATTTCGATCGCCGCCGGCGGCACGGCGCTCATAACAATTCCGGCGGCGCCGCTTTGGGCGCAGGCGGCGCGCCACGGCGGCATGGAATACGGCGTGGCCAGCATCGATTCGCTCTACTCGGCGATTTACGTGACCATCAAGCAGGGCCACTTCGCGGCCGAGGGCCTCGATGTCAACTACATGAATTCGCAAAGCGGCCCGCGCTCGAAACAAATGCTGGCAGCCGGCCAATTGTTCATCACCACGACCGGCGTCAACGATTCGGTGGCGCTCAGCCTCGCCGGCAAATCCTCGACCGTGGTGTTGAGCCTCGACCGCCGCGTGCCCTTCGCCAATCTTCTCGTGCACAAGGACAATTTCGGACCCGGCAAAATTCAATCGGTGAAAGACCTGGCCGGCAAGTCGATCGCCGTGACGCAACCGCAGGCCGCGACCTGGCTGATGGCGATCTACATCGCCGACCGCGCCGGGATCAAGGACAAGGTCACGGTGCGCGGCCTCGGCGATTTCGTCACCATGCTCGGCGCGGTGAAGAGCAAACAAGTCGAAGCCACCATCGCCACGATTTCGATGATCGACGCCGCGAAGCAGGAAGGCTGGGGCGTGCCGCTGTTCGACGTCACCGACGAGAAAACCTGGAACGAAACTTTCGGCGGCGACGTGCCCGGCGTCGGCTGCTACGTGCTGACGGAAAACATCGCCAAGCGCGGCCCGGCGATCCAAGCCTTCGTCAACGCCGTGGTAAAAGGCCAGGATTGGGTCAAGTCGAATTCGACCGAGGCGATCGTCAGCCTGATATACCAGGATTTTCTCAGCGGCTTCCCGCGCGAGGCCGTGATCCGCGCGATCAATGCCTACAAGAGCAGTCTGTGGAATTACACCAACGTTTTGTCGAAGGAGACCTACGACCGCCTGATTGCGATCATGGGCGACGGGCGGCAGTTCAGCAACGACGAACTCAAGGCCGTGCCTTACGATAAATCGGTCGACATGAGCTTCGTGCGCAAGGCGCGCAAACTCTAGCCGAGATATCGCGGCCGTGGGCCGACGCGCGGCGCCCGCCCGAGCGCGCGCATGATCGAGATCGATCGCGTCGGCCAGGTCTATCTGACCAAGACCCGCGAAATCTGGGCGATCGGCGAGATCAGCGCGACGATCGGGGCCGGCGAGTTCGTGTCGATCGTCGGCCCCAGCGGCTGCGGCAAGAGCACGCTGCTCAACATCATCGCCGGCTTCACCGCGCCGACCACGGGCTCGGTGCGCGTCGCCGGCGCCAAGGTCGATCGGAAAATTCCGCCGAATCTCGGTTATATTTTTCAGAAAGACACGGTGCTGCCCTGGTACCGCGTGCGCGACAATATCGCGCTTGGCCTGCGCTATCGCGGCACGCCGGAAGGTGAAATCAAGGCGAAGGTCGCGGCGCTGCTGACGCTCGGCCATCTCGAGGGCTTCGGCGACGTCTATCCGCATCAGCTTTCGGGCGGCATGCGCCGGCGCGTCGCCTTGCTGATGACGCTGGCCTGCGATCCGACCATTCTGCTGCTCGACGAACCCTTCGGCGCGCTCGACACGCATACCAAAACGCTGCTCCACAAGGAGCTGATCGAAATCTGGCGCAAGATGCGCCAGACCGTGGTGCTGGTGACGCACAATCTCGACGAAGCGGTCACGCTGTCGGATCGGGTTATCGTGCTGTCCGCGCCGCCGAGCCGCATCCTGCTCGATTGCCGCATCGACATCGCGCATCCGCGCGACGTGTTCACGGTGCGCGAGACGGCGGCCTTCGCCCATCATTTCCAGGCGATTTGGAAGGTCCTTGGCGAACAGTTCCGCACCGGCGCCGCCGAGGAACTCTCGCCCGAAGCAGTGCGCTCATGAACGCGCCGCAACCGCACGGCATCGACCGCGCCCAGCGCCTGCGCGAGATCGCGCGCGAGGCGCAACGCGCGCGCCGCGTCATTCTGGTTTGGCAAGTCTCGCTGCTGCTGGCATTCCTCGCGGTGTGGGAATTCGCCACGCGGATTCCGTGGCTGGCGCAAAACATCAATGTCTTCGATCCGTTTTTCGTCAGCCGCCCGTCGCTGGTGGCGCTGAAGCTCTACGATTGGACGCTCGGCGCCAAGGCCGGCTATTTGTGGCCGAACCTGTTTTCGACCTTGGGCGCAACCTTTCTCGGCCTCATCGTCGCGGTCAGCTCCGGCTTCGCCGTCGGCCTGCTGTTCAGCCAGCGGCGCAAGCTCGCCGCGGTGCTGTCGCCGTTCATCGTGGCGCTCAATTCGCTGCCGCGCATCGCCTTCGTGCCGCTGATCACCATGATTTTCGGCCTCGGCGTCGCCTCCAAGGTCGTGACCGCGTGGTTCATCGTTTTCTTCCTGGTATTTTTCAACACCTTCAAGGGCGCGCTCAGCATCGAGCGCGAGCTGATGGATTTCTGCCGCACGCTCGGCGCCAGCGAGCGCCAGATCACGCGCACCGTGCGCATCCCCAATGCGCTCGCCTGGACTTTCACCGCGCTGCCCAATGCGGTGAGCTTCTCGCTGATCGGCGTCGTGCTGTCGGAATTCGTCGGCTCGACGCGCGGCATGGGCTACCTCATCACGCTCGCGCTGGCGACGCTCAATTCCGCCGACATGTTCGCCGCCTTGACCGTGCTCTGCATCGTCGGCGTCGTCCTGGTGATGATCTTCCGCCTGCTCGAACGCCGCGTCCTGCGCTGGGCGCCGGAATTCAGGGAAGGGTAGGGCGAATATTCGACGGGCGCCCGCCTTGTTTCGCGGAAAATATTACGTATGTTACGTATATCTCTTGACGACGCTGGAGGCACATTCATGCGCAAGCCGGTTGCGGCGGCCGAAGTCCAGAAAAGCTTTGGCGTTTATCAGGACAAGGCCTTGGTCGCGCCCGTTACGGTGACAAAATACGGCAGACCGTCGGTCGTAATCTTGTCGGCGTCGGAATACGCCCGCCTCAGGAAGCTCGACCGGCGGTCGCTCGCGGTCGCCGAATTGAGCAAGTCCGATATCGCGGCCATCAAGGCCGCGCGCATTCCGAAGCGGCGGCGCTATCGCAGCGGCGCCCTATGAAAATCCGGCGATGCCGCTGCCGCGTCCGGCAACCCGGCTTGGTCATCCGTTATGCTAATCTTTGGCGCCACGAGCATCGCCAGGGACGGATCGAAGGCGTTAAGGACCGGCCCTGCGCGGTCGTTCTCGCGACCATGTCCCGGAAGGGCGACCTCATCGTCACCGTTGCGCCGATAACGCATCGGGCGCCGAACGATCCGAAGGCGGCCGTCGCCCTCGCGCCGAAAGTAAAGCGGCATCTTGGCCTCGATCGGGAGGCTTCCTGGATCGTTGCCGACGAGGTCAACCAATTTGTCTGGCCCGGGCCAGATCTTCGGCCCGTCTCACGCAGCGAGCCCGATCGATTCGATTATGGGTTTCTGCCCGAAGACGTCTTCGCCGAGCTGCGCGACAAGATCGTCGCGGTTTATCAGGATCGCCAACTTCGTGTCATCTCTCGGCCCATGTGACCGGGCGCAATCGGCGTACGCCGCCATCAATCGTTCACGTTCGTCTTGAACCCCGCGCGGCGCACCCAGTATTCCCAGGCGCGGGCTTGCGACAGCGGCTTGAACAGCGTGTCGGCGGTGAGCTTGATTTCGCCGTCGCTGAGATAGGTGACCTGGCCCATTTCGCGCGCGTCCTTCAGGAGCGCGGCGTTGATCATCAGATAGATCGCGACGAAGACCGTGGCCTTGAGATCGTGCGTCGCGATCACGGCGCCGTGGCCGCGCATCAGCGCAACGCGGCCCTTGGCCACCGCCTTGGCCAGCGAGCGGCCCATCTCGTTCTTGGTCACCAGCATGTTGGTGTCGCCGAAATCGTCGCGGATGTCCCAGATCGGCACCTCGGTGCCGATGCCGGCCGCCATGTGCCAGATCGGCTTGACGACGCTCGAAGTGACGCCGAACGGCACCAGCGAATGCGCGTGGTTGTGGCACACCGACATGAGATCGGGCCGCGCCTGGTAGAGGCAGCCGTGAATCGGCCGCTCGGAATAGAGCGCGCGCTTCTCGTCGCCCACCGCGTTGCTCTCGAGATCGAATTCGACGATGTCGCCGAGCTCGACAAGCTCGGGGCTGCGCGAGCGCGCCATGAAATAACGGTCGGCGCGCTCGGGGTGGCGGATGCTGATATGGCCGAAGGCGTCGATCACGCCTTCATGCGCCAGGATGCGGTTGGCGATGACGAGCTCATCGAGCGCGGCGGCGGTTTTGGGCGAGTGCGGCATGCGAAACTCCGGCAAAAACAGGGAAGTTCACCACAGAGACACAGAGGCACTGAGTAGGGAAGAAGGAAACAATGCGGGCCGAAGGCCCGCGAAAAAATCTTCTCTGTGCCTCTGTGCCTCTGTGGTTCAACTATCTTTCGCGGCGGGCATGACGTGTTCGGCGAACAGCGTTATCGAGCGCTCGGCCTCTGCCAGCGTCATGTCGCCGAAGGCGAAGCGCGAGATCCAATAATTGCAACCGCTGACGCGGATATGGTCGAGCACCGCGTCGCGCACCTCGGCGGGCGCGCCGGCGATGGCGATGCCGGCCTCGATCATCTCGTCGAAGCTCGCCGTGTAGGTGACCGAAATCGGCTTGGAGCCGAAGCGGCGCCACAGCCAGGTGAACGAGTCGTGCCAGCGCGCATAGGCGCGGCGGCCGATCGCCAGCGCTTCGCCGCGCGTCGGCGCCACGACGATGTGGCGGCCGAGGCCGAGCCTGGGCAAGGGCAGGGCGCCATGGCCGGCGGCGTCCCATTCCGCGCGGTAGCGGCGCACGATCTCGCGCATCAGCGCCGGGTTGACGTGGCTCACCGTGTTGATCTTGTTGCGCGCCAGCCACGGCGCCGCCTCGGGATTGATCGCGCCGTACCACAGCGGCGGATGCGGCGCCTGGGCCGGGCGCAGGATCATCGGCACTTTGTCGATCGTGTAATATGTCCCGCGAAAATCGAGGACCTCGCTCGCCAGGCCCTGGCGGATGAGATCGAGCGCCTCGACATAGCGCGCCTGGGTTTCCTTGGGATCGACGCCGTAGAACGCGACCTCGTAGGGCGAGATGCCGCGCCCGACGCCGAGCAGGAGCCGGCCGCGGCTCATCTGGTCGAGCATGCAGATTTCCTCGATCAGGCGCAGCGGATGATAGAGCGGCAGGATGTAGATCAGCGGGCCGAAGCGCAGGCGCCGGGTGCGCTGCGCCACCGCGGCGAGGAACAGGCCCGGGCTCGGCGCCAGGCCGAGCGGCGTCGCGTGGTGTTCGGCGATGTGATAGCCGTAAAAGCCGAGCCGGTCGTAATGCGCGGCGAGGACCAGGCGCTGCTCGTAGAAATCGGCGAGCCCAGCACCACTGGTATCGAGATGATCGAAGACGCCGAAGTCCAAGGGTCTAGCGGTCGAGCGCGAAGGCGACGGCGCCGATGCCGCGCTGAACCCGGATCGCGTCGCCGAACGCCTTGATCTCGGCGCCGATCTTCGCCGTGATGGGGTGCTTGAAATAGGCCTCGAGCCCGTCGCGCGAGGCGACGCCGTAGATGTTGAGATAGGCCTGCCAGCCCTTGTCGTCCTTGTCCTCGAGCTTGACGCAGCGCGCCCAATAGGCGCCGGCGTGTTCGGCGACCTCGGCCATGTGGCCGCCCGTCATCCAGCCCAGCACCTTCGCCTCCGCCTTGGGATCGACCCACCAGCGCACGACGTACAAACACTTCGCGTCTTTCATCGCATTCTCCTCCCCAGCGACATGAGGCTGCGTCCTAGCACGCCGCCCGCTTCCGGCGCCATCGCCGAAGGTGCTCATCGGTTTCCGGCTAAGTGCTTGATCTATTCGAAGATGCTCATCTGTGTGTGTTGGGAAAAACGGGGGCGTTGATCATCTTCGAGAATATCAAGGGCTTAGCTCGACCGACGCCGCGATTATGGGCAATGCCCGTCGCTATAAATTCTAGTCGTTTCGCAATAAGTGCTTGATAAATCGGGCTGCGGCCGCTTTCGCGCCCGAGACAATCGCGATTTTGATCATCTTCGACCGAATCAAGGGCTTAGCCAAATATTATGGCGCGAATTTCGCGCTAAGTGCTTGATCTGGTCGAAGATGATCATCGGCGGGTATTCGGCCCAGGATGAGCACCTTCGGAGGCTGGGTGGAAGTTCAAGTGAACCACGGAGTCACGGAGGCACAGCGGAAGTCACGGAGGAACTTCTTCGCGCGCGCAGGGGCATTCCCTTCTTTTCTTTCTTCTCCGGTCTCCGTGTCTCCGTGCCTCCGTGGCGAGACTTGCTTTCCTTGCTTCCGGCCACGATGTCGCGAAGAACGAATTGCGATGGGATCGAACGGATTCCGGACCGGCGAGGAACCGAACAGGGCGCGAAAAAAGCGGGTTCCGCCGGGCCGGATCGGCGAAGCGGATCGATCCGTCGGATCGATCCGATCGTCAACGGCAAGCGCAGTATCGGCCGCTATTTCGGAACCTCCGCGCGCTTCTGGCTCAACCTGCAAAGCGCCTACGACCTCGAAACTGCCGAATGCGCAACCCTCGGTGCAATCGAGCGCGAGGTGCGCCCGCGTCCGCGGTTTGTCGCATGAGGTTTTGGCGAGTGAGCTTTGGAATCCACCGGGGAATCTCACTCTGACCCCGAAAGCACTCTGCTGAGAGCGAGTGGCGCCTGGCTTTCGCGCCGTGCGTTAGCTTCATTCACGCAGAAAGCCGCGATCGAGCGCCATCTTCTCGGCGAACGGCGCCTCGCGTGTCAGGGCTTCGGCAAGCGGCGCCCAGCCGACCATGCGATCGAAAAACGTCGCGAGCGCCGGATAGGCCACCGCATCGACGCGGTAGCCAAGATAGCTGTAGTTGACGAGATTGGAGGCGATCGCGATGTCGGCGATTGTCGGCGCGCGGCCGACAAAGAAATCGCCCTTCAGCGCACCGTTCAAAAAACCCAGAAACTGCGGCAACGGGCCGTTCAAAACACCGTCGACTACAGCCTGATCGGTCGGTTGCTTGAGTACAGCGGGCGCAAGCTTGTGCTGAAAGAAGAGAATGTGGATCGCATTGCGGAACAGCGTTTGGCCGGCATAGGCGTCGAAGAACATCGCCGTCGCCATCGCCTTGGGCTCTTCGGGTACGATCCGGGGGCCCGGGCGGCTGGTATCGAGATAATGCGTGATCGCGGTTAAATCGGCGAGAATAAAATCGCCGTCGCTCATCGCTGGGATGAGGCCCGTAGGGCTGAGATCGCGCCATCCCGCTGGTGGCTCAAACGGGAAGACTGGCACATTCTCATGCGCGATGTTCTTGTGGATTGCGGTCACCAGTGTTTTGCGAACGTGGACCGAGAGTGGCAGGCCGTAAATCTTGATCATTGTCGTTTTCCTCTTTCTGAAAATTCCAAACATTGTCGTTCTCCTGCGTTCGGAGGCGTAAATTCAGGGCGCACCTCTCCATCGCCGGAATCGTGCATGCTTCCCGCGCAACGGCCCGATCGACGATTGGGAATCAGTGTGCTGGCGTTACAGGGAACTGGATCTCGACCAGCGTGGTGTTGAGCACCGGAGGAGCGCGGATCGCTTCCAGGAAGACCTCGCGACACGGACCAGCAATCCGGTATCGGTTGACTTCCAGCCAGTGGCCGATCGCTCCGAACGCCATATGCGCGTCTTCGCCCGGTCCCTCACGCACCAGCGTCAGCATCGTTTCGACGGCGGGCAACAGCATGGGCCGCAACGTCAGCCCATTGCCGAGCGCCACGTCGCGTTGGGCGTCGCGTCGCATTGCAAACCCGATGTCGAGCGACAATGCATCGCCCTCCGCGCGGTTGTCGGCAATGACGATAAAGTTGCCGCGTCGGGCGAGCGGAATGGCGCGGGCTCCTTCGATCGCGACGCTGCCGACGACGGGAAATGCTTCGGAAAATTCGGCGAACCGGCCCGACGTTGCGAGCACGGAAGTTTGGGGAAGCGATTTTATAACGAACTCATAGTCGCCTATCGCGCCATCACGGTCGATCTGCGCCAGGCGGGATTCGACGTTCCGCAGTCGCGCCTCTTCTTCCGCTAACGCTTGTTCGAGCTGCGCGCGCTTCATCGCCAGCATTCCGCGTAGCTCACTCACCGAAATCTCGTCTTCGAGATAGCGGCGTATCTGGTCGAGCGTCAGGCCCAGTTCCTTGAGCGCGAGGATTCGGTTCAGCCGGGGTAACTGGCGGATGCCGTAATAGCGATAGCCGGTCGCAGGGTCGGTCCATTCGGGCGCCAGCAACCCTTGCTGATCGTAAAAACGTAGCAAACGCCCTGAAACTTGCGCGATCTGCGCGAATTCTCCGATCTGAAACATTCAAATCACCTCACCTCGCAAGCCGCTTGCTCAAGAGACTATCGCGTTCGAGAGTTGGCTGAACCGCCATCGTCATCGTTTCGTGGCTCCCCATGATCTCGGGAATGGAGTTGTGCAAGATTGACGCAGCGTCAAAGTCAAGCACAATTTTTCATGACGATGTGCATTCAAATCGCATTGGGCTGAGGCCATGCGTGGCTGGGCCAATCGCCCGGGGGGCCGCCCCGTCGGGGATGTAGCGCGCCACATGGTTTGCACACATCGGACACTTGGTTTGCGCCGGCCCATGGCGGCGAAACCGCCTTCGCCTCGATGCGCGCCAGCCAAGCATGCTCCGGACACCGCGCCGGGACGTCGTGATCGCGGGCCTGGAACGCGTACGGACAGCCGCAATGCTTCGCCGTCATACACAGCCAACGGGCGCCGAATGATTTCTTGCTGACTTCACGACCCGTTCTCGGTGGCTGGTCGCGTGACGCGAGCTCTCGTCATAGAGTAAATCCCGCGATGGCCTCTTTCGGCGGCGGATGATACTTGATAACATCGCCCAAAAGTGAGACTTGCCATCGACGCTGGCGACGTGCTGCGAGGGAAAACCGGGGAGATAAAGTCATGGTATCGCGCGCTCAATACAGTGCCGTGGGAGCGGCGCTTGCTCTTTTGGGATTGTCGGTTCCTGTCACTTACGCAGCCGCCGAGACGCTGACCGATCTGCGCCGGCAACTCGATGCGTTGCACGAGCGCGCATCGAAGCTCGAATCCGACACGCAAAACCGAGGCCGCGCCGTGACGCGGCGCACCGCGGCGCCCGCTGCCGCCGTCGAGCCCGGCGACAAGCCGACCTCGATCAAGATTCCGGGCACCAACACCTCGTTCCAGGTCGGCGGCTTCGTCCGCCTTGACGCGATCTGGGATACCAGCGGCCATGGGCCGGGCCTCGACGTGGCCAATGCCGCCTTGGTGCTCGGCGGCACCGGTCTCGGCACCTACGATCCGGCCTTGAACGCCATCGGCGCCGGGTTCGGCTGCGCCGGCTTGGCCGCGTTCCTGTGCCAACCCGCGGCGTCGCGGTTCGACAACCGGTTCAATGGCGGCAATGTCCGGTTGCACGCGCGCCTGTCGCGCTTCTGGTTCAAGAGCTGGACGCCGACCGATATCGGCGAACTCTATACCCAGATCGCCGCCGACTTCTTGAATTCGACCAATTCGCAAGGCGGCATCTTGCGGCTGCGCCAAGCCTACGGCCAGCTCGGTCCGCTCACGGCCGGATTCCTCGAATCGGTTTTCCGTCCGACGTTCGCCGAATCCGAAACGCTCGATTTCGGCGGCACTGTTGGCTACGCCGCCGTGCGCAAGGCGCAAATCCGCTACACCCACAATTTCAGCGCGACCACGAACCTGGCCATCGCCATCGAGGATCCGGGCGATTCGATCGGCGACGCCGACATTCCGTTCTCGCGCGAGCTGAACATCGCCGGTACCGCCGTGCGCCAATCGGCGCAGCGCATGCCGGATATCGTCGGCGCCTTCTCGCACCGCTTCACCAACGGCCAAATCTGGATCGCCGGCATGGTGCGCCTGATCGAACACGACACCGGCGGCGAGCCGACCTCGTTCATCGGCGTCGCCAATGGCGACACGCGCGCCGGCGCCGATCGAAAGATCGGCTGGGGCGTCGCCGTGGCCGGCGTTTACGATCTGACGCCGCGCTTCTCGGTCGGCGGCCACGGCTTCGTCGGCCGCGGCATCGGCTCCTACTCAGGCAGCCAGGGCGACAATGCCGGCGCCAGCGCCGCTTTCCTCAGCCGCGTCGTCGGCGGCACCTGCGGCATCGGCTTTGGCGCCGCCACGGTCTGCGGCGGCGCGATTTCCGCACCGCTCTCGGCGTTCCACGACGCGCTCGTCGTCGGGCCGGGCGAGATCCGCACCATTCTTTCCTACGGCGGATTTGTCTGGTCGCGCTATCAGTTCACCGACACGATGCGAACCAACCTCGCCTTCGGCTATGCTTCGCAACAGCTCGAGGATGCGCTGCCGCGCGCCGCCGGCGGGCTCATCACCTTCGCCAACAAGGGCGAGCGCAAGAGCTTCCTCGTCGGCAACGTGCACTACATGTGGTCGGTCAACGCCAACGTGATCTGGAGCCCGGTGCCGCAGGTCGATTTCGGCGTCGAATACATCCACCTCTTCGTCAACCGCTTCCACGGCGAGCATCCGTTCTATCTTTTCGCCAACGACCGCAACGCGGTGATCAGCCGCGTCCTCGGCATGATGATGTATCGGTTCTGATCCTGGCGGCGACGGGCCGGCGCGGCGAAGCCGACTGTCTTCGGCGGGACAATTCGGGGTCGGTGTCGAATTATTTTCACCGCGAAGCTTAACGAATGCTGACCGTCACTCCGCTGCATCCGCTGTTCGGCGCGCGCGTCGCGGGGATCGATTTGCGCCGGCCGGTGGCGCCCGATGCGGCGGCGGAATTGCGCGCGGCGTTCGCGCGGTATTCCGTGCTGCATTTGCCCGATCAGCCCTTGGACGACGCGGCCCAGGTCGCGTTCAGCCGCGTCTTCGGCGCGGTGCGGCGCACCAGCTTCAAGATGGTGGGCGCGCATCCCTATGTCTCCGACCTTTCCAATGTCGATGCCGAGGGCAATTTCCTGGCGCCCGACTCGGCGCGGCGCAAATTCCTGCTGGTCAATTCGCGTTGGCACACCGACGGCTCCTACGAGGCGCAGCCGCCGATTGCGTCCATGCTCGCGGCGCGCGCGGCGCCGGCCCATGGCGGCGAAACCGCCTTCGCCTCGATGCGCGCCGGCTATGCCGCGCTGCCCGAGGCGATGCGGACGCGCGCCGCCGGGCTCGGCGCCGCGCACGACTACGCCTATTCGATGAGCCATTACGGCGATGCCGGCGTCGGCGCCGCCGAGCTGGCGCCGCCCGCGACCCATCCGCTGGTCAAGCGCCACGCGCCGTCCGGCGAGACCACGCTTTACGTGAGCGGCCATATCGAGCGCATCCACGGCATGGCGGTCGCGGACGGGCGGCGCCTGGCCGAGGATCTGATCGCCTGGTGCACGCGGCCCGAGCGCGTCTACACCCATCGCTGGCGCGACGGCGACGTCGTCATCTGGGACAATCGCTGCACCCTGCACCGCGCCATCGACGTGCCGCTCGCCGAGCGGCGGATTCTCAAGCGGACGACGATCGTCGAGCGGGCGCCTTAGCCGCGCCGCCGTGCATGTCAATGATATTCAATGCGCCGCAGCTTGCCGACGCATTCGTCGATGAAAGCTCGCACCTTGTTCGATAGCAGCTTCGATTGGGGATAAACCACCTGGACCGGAAGCGGCTCGGTTTCGAATTCTTCCAAGACATATCTGAGCGTGCCGCCCTTGCTGTTCGGCGCGACCATGTAGGAGAGGAACATGCCCAGGCCGAGGCCGTTCCGGCACGCGTCCAGGGCGCTGTCGATATCGTTGCAGGTTACGACGCTGGCGATCGGGACGGTCGCCGGCCGATTGCCGACCCGAAAGCGCCACTCGCTGCGCGGCGCCAAGCCGACATGCCTGACGCAGCGATGGTTGCGGATATCGTCCGGCATCCGCGGAACGCCGTGGCGGCGGAGGTAGCGCTCGCTGGCGCACACGACGCGCCGCACCCGGCCGACCCGGGTCGCCAACAGGGATGAATCCTTGAGCTGCGCGATCCGCACCCCGACATCGACGCCTTCCTCGATGAGGTTCACCGTGCGATCGACGAGCAGCATCTCGCCATCGACTTTCGGATGGCGCCGCAGGAAGTCGTAAAGGATCGGAGCGACATAGCGCCGGCCGAACAACACCGATGCGGTGAGCCTGAGCAGGCCCGCTGGCTCGGTGCGGCGCGCGACCAGAATGTCCTCCGCCTCCTGCATGGCGGACAGGACGAGGCGACAGTGGCCCAGATATTGCGCGCCCTCCTCAGTGAGGTGGAAGCGGCGGGTCGTGCGCTGCAACAGCGAGACGCCGAGATGCCGCTCCAGCGACGCCAGCGTCCGCACCACGGTCGGCAACGAGGTGTCGAGCGTGTCCGCGGCCGCCGTCAAGCTGCCCGCCTCGACGATCCGCACGAAGGTTTTCATGGCGCGGACCTTGTCCATGAGCCCGACTATTGCTTCATAATTTGAAGTAGTCAATTACATAGGCCGTCATTTATCCATCGGTAGAAAGCGGCCAATATCGCCGTCACCGGGCGAATATCCCGAAATCGCGGCGCCGCGTCGCAAGCTCCGGCCCACGACGGCGCCGCTTCCCGTGCAAATGAAGGAGGATTGCCGTGTCGTTGAATCTTCGCTGGATGGCGCCGGTCATCGTCCTGGCCGGCTGGACGGTCCCGGTTTCCGCCGACACGATCACCGACTGGAATGAAAAAACGATCGCCTTCGTGACAACGAGGGCGATGCTGCCGCCGCAAGCGGAGCGGGTGGTCGCCATGGTCCATGTCGCGATGTTCGACGCCGTCAATTCGATCGAACGCCGCTACCGGCCCTATCTGCTGCAGCTTCCCGCGCCCAAGGAAACATCGAAGGACGCCGCCGCCACGGCTGCCGCGGGTGCCGTTCTCCTGAACCTATTTCCGGACGCGGCGGCCGAGCTAAAAGCTACCATGGCCGCCTATCTGGCGCAGATGCCGGACAGTGCGGCAAAGGCGGACGGCATCAAGCTCGGCGAGGCCGTGGCGGCAAGAATCGTTGCCGCGCGCGCCAATGACGGGTCGAACGCCGCTGACGCCTATCGCCCCAAGGCCAAGCCCGGGGTTTACGTTCCCACGCCCATCACGGCTTCCTCGATGTGGCCGAATGTAAAGCCGTTTGCCATGACGAGCCCCTCGCAGTTTCGGCCGGAACCTCCGATTGCGCTCAAGACCGAGCAATGGGCGGCCGACTACAACGAGATCTTTGCCCTCGGCGGCCGGAACAGCGCCAAGCGAAGCGCGCGGCAGACCGAAGACGCCCGCTTCTGGCTGCTCACGGGCGCAAGGACCTATCACCCGATCGTGCGCCAAATGGTTGTGGCGAAGAAAATGAACTTGATCGACGGCGCGCGCTTCATGGCGCTCGCCTCGGTTGCCGCCGCCGACGCCTATATCGCGGTGTTCGAGGCCAAGTACCACTACGATTTCTGGCGGCCGATCACCGCCATACGCAACGGCGACATCGACGACAATCCGGCGACCGAGCGCGACGCGACCTGGCAGCCGATCGACAACACGCCGATGCATCCGGAATATCCGTGCGCGCATTGCATCACAAGCGCCGCCATTGCGACGGTTATCGAGACCGTGTTGGGGAGCGCGGAGGTACCGGAAATCGTCCTGACGAGCGCGACCGCGCCGGGCGTGACGCGCCGCTGGACCAATGTGTGGGCCTATGCGGACGAAGTGGCGCTGGCGCGCATCTATGCCGGGTTCCACTACCGATTCTCCACCCGCGTCGGACAGGATATGGGCCGCAAGATCGGCCGGCTGACCGTGCAAAACCTCATGCAGCCGACCAGCCCCTGAGGCGCCGGCGCAGCACTCACCGCCCCGCGTTTTCCTCGACGATGAGCGAGCCGTAGGGATCGACGGTGGCGCGCTGGCCGGGCAGGATCAGCGTCGTCGCGTCGAGTTGCGTCGCGATGGCGGGGCCGGCGATAACGCCGCCGGCGCCAAGCTTGGCGCGGTCGTAGATCGGGCAGTCGCGCGCGCCCTCGGCAAACGAAACGCGCTGCGTGCCGGCGCGCGCCGCGCGCGTGTCGCCGTTGGCGGCGAGGACGGGCAGGTCGGGGGCGGCGAGCTGGCCGATGGCGGTGACGCGCAGCGTGACGATCTCCACCGGCGTGTCTTCCTGGGCGAAGGTGTAGAGCTGGCGGTGCAAATCGTGGAACGCCGTGAGCGCCGCCGCCGTCGAAGCCGGGCTGGCCGCGCCGCCGGTCCACGGCACGATGAGCTCGAAGCCCTGGCCGGCATAGCGCATGCTGGCATGGCGCTCGATGCGGCGCGCGGCTTTGGGCAGGCGCTCGTGCTCGAACCAAGCCTCGGCCTCCGCCTCCATGGCGCCGAACACGCTTTCCATCGCCGCGTGATCGTAGTCGCGGCGGGCGCTGCAGGCAGGTGCGGGCGTAATCGGATTTGAGGTTCGAGGCCAAGAGGCCGAGCGCCGAGAGCACGCCCGGCGCCGGCGGGATCAGGATCGTCTTGATGCCGAGCAGGCGCGCCAGCGCGCCGCCATGCAGCGGGCCGGCGCCGCCGAACGGCACCAGCACGAAATCGCGCGGATCGTGGCCGCGCTCGACCGAGACGACGCGGATCGCGCCGACCATGTTGTTGTCGATGACGGCGAGGATGCCGCGCGCCGCCGCTTCGAGCCCGAGGCCGAGCGGCTTCGCCACCTTGTCGTTGACGGCCTTGGCCGCCGCCTCGCGGTCGAGCGCGAGCCTGCCATCGAGCAAGTGCGCCGGCAAATGGCCGAGCGTGAGGTGCGCGTCGGTCACGGTCGGCTCGGTGCCGCCGCGTCCGTAGGCGACGGGCCCGGGCTCGGCGCCGGCGCTGCGCGGCCCCACCGTGAGCCCGCTCGACGGCGAGATCGAGGCGATCGAGCCGCCGCCGGCGCCGATGGTGTGGATGTCGATCATCGGCAGCGGCATCGGCCATTCGCCGATGCGCGCGCCGGTTGTGGTGCCGGGCACGCCGTCCTTGATCAGGCAGATATCGGCCGAGGTGCCGCCGATATCGATGGTGATGAGATTGCGATAGCCGGCCGCGGCGCCGATGAAGTTGGCGCCGATCGCGCCCGCCGCCGGTCCGGAGAGCGCGGTCAGCACCGGCGCGCGCCGGATCGCGGCGGCGCCGGTGACGCCGCCCGAGGATTTCATCAGCAACAGCGGCGCCGAAACGCCGCGCGCCGCCATGCGCTCCTCGAGCCGGCCGACATAGGTCGAAACCGCCGGCATGACGACGCTGTTGAGGATCGTGACCATGCTGCGCTCGTACTCGCGGAACACGGGCAGCACCTCGGCGGAGAGCGAAATCTGCGCCTCGGGATATTCGGCCTGGACGATGTCGCGGGCGCGGCGCTCATGCGCCGGATTGGCGTAGGAATGGATGAAGCAGATCGCGACGGCGCGGATGCCCAGCGCCTTGATGCGCCGCGCGGCGGCGGCGATGGCGGCGTCGTCGAGCGCGTCGATTTCCTCGCCCATCGGGCCGTGCCGGCCGGCGATCTCGAAAATGCGCTCGGGCGGCACCGGGCGCGGCGCGCGCACCCAGGCATAGAGATTGGATTTGCGCGGAATGTCGTGCCGGCCGATTTCCAGCACGTGTCGGAAGCCCTTGGTGGTCAGCAGCGCGGCGGCGGCGCCCTTGCCTTCGAGGATGAGATTGGTCGCAACCGTGGTGCCGTGGAAGAGCTGGCCCACGTCGCGCCCGGCGAGGCCCGCCGCCTGCAGCGCGGCCATCACGCCGGCGTCGAAGCCCAAGGATTGATCGGACGGAGTCGAGGGCACCTTCGCGTTCCAAAGTCTTTTTCCGGCCCGGTCGAAGGCGACGATGTCGGTGAAGGTGCCGCCGATATCGACCGCGATGGCGGCGGTATCGGACGGGTGACGCGAGGCATCGGGCATGGCTAGACCATCGCCGCGACGTAGCCGCCATTGTGGAACAGCTCGGTGCCGTAGCGCGCCTCGCGCCGGAGGCGGGCGGTTTCGGCCGCGTCGAGTTCGAAATCGTCGCGCGCGACCGCCGCCACGCCGTAATCGGCGCGCGCACTGTCGGCGCTGACATAGCCGGCGCGCACGTCGGCGAGCACGCGCGCTGCCTCGCGGTCGAAGGGATGGCCCCAGCCGCCGCCGCCGCAGGTTTCCATGCGGATGATGTCGCCATTCTTGACGATGACGCTGTCCGAGAGCGGCGGCACCGCTATCGCGCGCTCGGTGCCGGGATTGACGATGCAGCGGCCGGCGCGGCCGGCTTGGCCGCCCTTGACGCCCCAGGCCGGATTGACGATGCCGTCGATGCGGATCGCGAGCATGGCTTCGGGCCCGAGCCACAGCACCTCGCGGACCACGCCCGCGCCGCCGCGCCAACGCCCCGGACCGGCCGAATCCAATCGCATCTCGTAGCGCAGCAGGCGCAGCGGGATACATCTGGTCGAGAAATTCGGCGGGATTGTTTTCCTGCGCCACGTAATAGACGCCGTCATGGCCGTCGGCGAACGGCCGCGCGCCGTGGCCGACGCCGACGCCGTCGGCGATCAGGAAGGGCTGGCCGGTCGCCTTGTCGTGGCCGCGCAGGAAAAAGATCGAATAGGCCGCGCTCGCCGCCACCGACTCCCCGCCCGAGGCGACGTTCATCAGCCCGGCGCAGACGTTCTGCACCCGGATCATGGTCAGGCCGCGCTGGTTGAGCGGCGCCGGGAATTTCGGCTGCACCAGGCTGCCCTCGCGCACCTTGACTTCGTCGACCGCGTGCATGGCGCCCTCGTTGATGAGCAGCGAGGGATCGCGCGCCATGGCGTAGATGCCGAACACCATGCGCGGCACGGCGGGGTTCATCAGGAAATTGACCGGGCCCGGCGCCTGGTCGTCGGTGCGCGTCGTGTCGATCGAAATTTTATCGGGCGTCACGTCGAGCGTCATGCGGATCTTGAACGGGCCGTTGCCCTGGCCGTCGCCGTCGATGGCGTCGGCGAAATCGTAGCGGCCGGGGCGGAAGGTTTCGCGCAATTGCCTGACCATGCCGTCGCGCGTCTGGCGGTTGAGCTTGCGGAACGCGTCTTCCACCATATCGGCGCCGAAGCGCTCGAACAGCTCGATGAAGCGCTTGTCGCCCAGGCGCACGGCGGCGATCATGGCGCGGATGTCGCCCTTGAGCTCCTCGGGGAAGCGGCTGTTGCGCAGGAAGATGCGGTAGATTTCCTCGTTGATGACGCCCTCGCGGTAGAGCCGCACCGGCGGGATCATGATACCTTCCTGGAAAATGTCGGTCGCGGTCGGCGACATCGAGCCCGGCCAGGCGCCGCCGATATCGTTGAAATGCGCCCAGCTCTGCGAGAAGCCGACGAGGCGCCCCTGGTAGTAGACCGGCGCCGCGAACACCTGATCGGGCGAATGCGAAACGCCGCCCTTCGAGGCGTAGCAATCATTGTACCAATAGAGATCGCCGGGCCGCATCTCCTGGCTCGGGTAGTAATCGAACAGCGGCTGGATGATGTGGCCGAAGATCGGCAGGTTGGTGCCGGTGATGAGGGCGCCTTGCGGATCGAAATAGCCGGCGAAGAAATCCTTCTTCTCGCGGATCACGGGCGAAACGGCGGTGCGTTCCAGCAGCGTTTCCATCTCGAGCTGCGCCGCGCGCAGGCTGCCCTTAACGATCTCAAGCGTGACGGGATCGCAGGTTTTCGGTTTCGTCGCGTGCGCGATGTCGTTCATGGTCTCGGCCCTGGGTTCAAGTTGCGGGTGAAGCGCGCTTGCGCGGCGGCAAGATACGCGGCGCGGCGGCGCTTGGCCAGCCACGCGGCGCATGGCGGCTCCGCGATTGTCGCCGGGGGTGAAACCATCATGCTCCCAACAAAGCAAGCTCGGTCTGGCGTCGTAGGGGCGCGCGGCGCGCGCCCGGCTTCATGACGGGCAAGGCATCAGCGCATGGCATTCCGAGGGCGCGCGCCGCGCGCCCCTACGCCATGACGGCGCGCTCAATTCTGCCCAAATAGCCGCCGCGCCGCGCTATCCCGCCGCCGCCTCCGCCTTGCGCTTGGCCTCGCGCAGCGCGGCCACCAGCCGGTTCTGGCCGCGGCGCAGGTGGTTGACGGCGAAGCCGCGCTGGGATTCGGACATGGGGCCGAGGTCGGCCGCCGCCGCGATCGCGGGCAGGGGCGGCATCGGCACCGCGGGGTCGTGGCGGAAGCGCGACATCGCGCGTGTAGTTGATCGGCACGAGGATGCGCGCGAGATCGGCGATCAGCGCGTTGGCGCGCGAGCCGGCACTGATCTTAGCCGGCCACGGCGGCGTAGAAGCGTTCGAGCGCGGCTTTCGAGCTCCTCGGCCGCGTTGCGCGAGGCGCCGAGATCGAAGGCGTTGCCCGCCGCCTTCTGGTATTCGTCGATGGTCTCGAGCGAATTCCGCGGCGATGGCGCGCCAATCGAACGGCAGGATGTCGGCGTTGGCGATGCGCAGCACGACGGCCGAGATAGACCTTGATGTCGCGCAGCAGGATGTCGCGGTCGGCGATCTCGAGCGTGTCGTTCTCGGTGTGCCAGGCGATGTTGCCGCCGCAGCCGCCGACCGCGTAGTAGCCCTTCTTCCGCGCGCTGCTCGTCCGGCATGGTCGAGCTACAGCATGATCAGGCTCGAAATGCCGATATTGTTGAAGGAGTAGTCGCCGGCGCGGTGCGGCCGCTCGCCTTGCGCCGGCTTGCCCGGCGACCTCGCGGATCACCGATTGGGCGAAGGCCTCGGTCTCCTTCATCCAGGAAATGTCCTTGAACTCGGTCGCCCAGCGGCAGCCGGGCGAATCGCAATTGATCTGCGCCACGCAGTTCTCGTCGAGGTCGATGGCGAACTCGTCGGCGAACCAGGTCGTGCCGGCGTAGCGGCCGGTCGAATGTCCCGGCCACCAGGCGATGCGCACCGAGCGCTTGAGCTTGGCGCGGTGCTTCCACAGCACGCGGGCGATTTCCAGCAAGGTCGCGTCGCCCGTGGCGTTGTCGCCGACGCCGACATCCCAGGAATCGTAATGGCCGTGCAGCAGGACGAATTTTTCCGGCTGCTCCGAGCCGCGAATATCGACGACGGGCAGTTTCTGGCGGTACCAGCCTTCCTCGAGCTTGGTGACGATCGTCGCGCGGCCGCCGCGCTCGGCGAGCGCGATCAGCGCCTTGCCGTCGGGATTGTTGACCGCGGCCACCGGAATGCCGGGCTTCCGCGGCAAATCGTCGAGATCGGGCGTGCCCCAGATCGAGGTGCAGATGCCCCAATGAATATCGACGCCGGGATTGACCGCGATCACGCCGATCGCGCCCTTCTGCTCGAATTCCTGCATCTTCTGCGGAAACGCGAAGCCCTCGGAAATCACGATCTTGCCGCGCAGCCGATCGGGCGCCGACAGCGCCGGATCCTGGTTCTTCGCGAACAAGGTCGATACCGATTTGGAATAGGCGGCGGGCACATAGACCAGTTCGCCTTCGAGCCCGTTGGGCAGGCTCACCGAATAGGCCGGAGGCTTGGCGCGATAGGTCTTGCCCTCGGCGCGCACCGCGGCCTCGAACGGGACGCTGAGATAAATCTCGGGCTCCAGCACCGTCGCCGGCACGCCGTGGCGCTTCAAGCGCTCGACGATCATGTCGCCGGCGGCGTTCACGTCGGCCGGCTTCCAACGCGGGAAGGCGGAGAATTTTTCGGTCAGTTCCCACGGCGCATCGAGCGTCACGTCGCCGAGCACGGTGTCGAGATTGTCGGTCATGGTCGTTTCCTCCGGTGCAAGCGTCAAACGAAATGGCATGCGACGCGCCGGCCGGGGCCGACCGGGCGCAGCGCGGGAATCTCCTCGGCACAGCGCGGCGCCGCGATCGGGCAGCGGTCGCGGAAGCGGCAACCCGAGGGCGGGTTGCGCGCATCGGGCACATTGCCCGTGATCGGCAGCGGCTCGTGCGATTGGTCGACGCGCGGCACCGGCACGGCCTTGACCAACGCCCGCGTGTAGGGATGCAGCGGCTCGCGCACCACGGCCTCGGTCGGCCCGTCTTCGACGACGGTGCCGAGATACATCACCAGCGTGCGGGCGCAGATGTAGCGCACCAGCGCGAGATCGTGCGAAATGTAGAGCGCCGCGAGGCCGAGCTTGTCGCGCACGTCGCGCAGCACGTTGAGCACGCCGGCGCGCACGCTGACATCGAGCATCGACACCGGCTCGTCGGCGACGAGAAATTCCGGCTCGAGAACCAGCGCGCGCGCCAGCACGACGCGCTGCAATTGGCCGCCCGAAAGCTGATGCGGGTACGTGTCGCCGTAGCGCGCCAGCGGCGGCAGGCGCACGCGCTCGACGGCGCGCGCGATGCGCGCTTCGTGCTCGGGTTCGGGAACCTTGGCGTTGACCAGCGGCTCGGCGATCGCGCGCCGGATGGTGAAGCGCGGGTTGAGCGCGTCGAACGGGTTCTGGAACACCAATTGCGCGCGGCGGCGAAACGCGCGGCGCTGTTCGGCATCGTGGCTGCCGAGGTCCTGGCCGTCGAAGCGGATCGTGCCCGCCGTCGGCTTCACGAGATTGAGCAGGAGCCGGCCCGTCGTCGTCTTGCCGCAGCCCGATTCGCCGAGCAGGCCCACCGATTTCGCCGCGCTCGATGGCAAGCTCGACGCCGTCCACCGCGCGCACCACGGGCCGCGCGCCGCGCATCACCTCGGCGATGCCGCGCGCGGCGCGGAAATGCTTGGTCAACCCGCTGGTTTCTACGAGCGCAGCCACGTCTCGACCTTTCCGGCGCGCTCGCGCAACGCCGGCGCCTCGGCCAGGCGCCAGCACGCGGCGGTGTGATCGGTGCCCGCCGCTTCGGTCGGCGGCGTTTCCGCGCGGCAGCGCTCGATGGCGAACGGGCAGCGCGGGGCGAAGCGGCAGCCCTTCGGCGGATCGACGCAGATCGGGCGGATCGCCCTCGATCGGCACCAACGCGCCGCCGCGCGTTCGAGATCGGGAAAGGCGTTGGTCAGGCCCATCGTGTAGGGATGGCCGGGGCGCTCCAGCACCGTCGCCGTCGAGCCCGCTTCGACGACCTCGCCGGCATACATCACGACGATGCGGTCGCACACATAGGCGACGACGCTGATATCGTGGGTGACGAGGATCATCGAAAGGCCCAGGCGCTGCTGCAAATCGCGCACCACATCGAGGACCTGGCGCTGCACGATCACGTCGAGCGCCGTCACCGGCTCGTCGGCGATCACGAGCTTCGGCTCCAAGGCCAGGGCCAGGGCGATCGCCGCGCGCTGGCGCATGCCGCCCGAAAATTGATGCGGATAGTCGTTGAGCCGCTTGGCGTCGATGCCGACGAGGTCGAACAGTTCGGCCGAGCGCTTGCGCGCGGCGCCGCGGTTGGCGCCGCCGCGCTCGACCAGGACTTCCTCGATCTGGCTGCCGACGCGGTAGACCGGATCGAGCGAGTTCATGGCGCTCTGCGGCACGAAGGCGAAATCGCGCCAGCGCATGGCGGTATCGGCGCGCGGCGACAGTTTCAGGAGGTCGCGCCCGTCGAAATGGATGGCGCCCGCCGGGATCGAGGCGTTGCGCGCCATGACGCCGGTGATGGCGCGCGCGAGCGTGGTCTTGCCGCAGCCCGATTCGCCGACCAGGCCGACAACCTCGCCCTCGGGCACGGCGAAGCTGGCGCCGTCCACCGCGCGCACCGTGCCGCGCGGCGTCTTGTAGTCGAACGTGAAGCTGTTCGACCGCGAGGAGCGCCACGCCGCTAATCCTTGAGCTTCGGAAACAGGAGCTCCTCGTAGCCGCGGCTGATGAAGAACCCGCCGACGACGACGAGCACGATGCAGATGCCGGGCGGCACGAACCAGTTGTAGTCGCCGCGCGACAGGGCCTGGGACACGAAGGCGTCCTGCAGCATGTAGCCCCACGACACCGCGTCCGAGGGGCCGAAGCCGAGGAAGCTCGACGCTCGCCTCGGTGAGGATCGCCCAGCCGACCGCGATCGAGCCGTAGAGAAACGACAGCGGCAGGATGTTGGGCGCCACGTGGACGAACAGGATGCGCCATATCGTGGCGCCGGTGACGCGCGCCGCCTCGACAAGGCGCGCTCGCGCACCGTCAGCACCTGGCTGCGCATGACGCGCGCCGGTATTCGGCCACAGCAGCAGGGCGACCGCCATGACGATGTTCCACGTGTTCGGCTCGAGAAAACCGGCGAGCACGATGATGAAGGGCAGGAACGGGATGCCGAGCGCGATATCGCCGACCCGCATCAGCAGCGAATCGACCCAGCCGCCGAAATAGCCCGACAGCAGCCCGACCAGCGTGCCGAGCGCCACGACGACGACGGCGGCGCTCAAGCCCGACGATCAGCGCCGCTGCGCGTGCCGAAGACGAGCTGGGAGAAGATGTCGCGGCCGAGATTGGTCGTGCCGAGCAGGAAGCGGCTGTCGGCCGGCATGTTGGTGGCGACGCGGCCGTTGGCGCGGTAGAGGATTTCGAGCGGATCGTGCGTCGCCAGCTGGTCGGCGAAAATCGCGACGAACACGAACACGGCATAGATCAGAATCCCGACGAACGCAAAGGGATCGCGGCGCGGCATGGCGAGAAGGCGCGCCAGCCGGCGCTTGGCCGCCGGCGCCGCGATGACCGGGACGACCGGCGGCGGATCGGCGGCATAGGCTTCGGCGCGATCAGGCGGCGCGACCATGGGACACCCGCGGATCGAGAGCGACATAGAGCAGATCGGCGACGAAATTCATGACGACGAGGGCGCACGGCGACCAGGAGAAACGCGCCCTGCGCCAGCGGATAGTCGCTCGACGACACGGCGCTGACCAGCATGCGCCCGAGTCCGGGCCAGCTAAACACGATCTCGACCACGACGTTGCCGCCGATCAGAGGCGCCGAAGCCGAGCGCGAAGGCCGTGACCACCGGCAGCAGCGCGTTGCGCGCGGCGTGGTGCAGCACGATGCGCCGCTCCGTCAGCCCCTTCATCCGCGCCATGGTGATGAAGTCCTCGCTGCATGACGTCGAGCATGTTCGAGCGCATGAGCAACAGCGGCAGGCCCTGCAGATAAAGCGCCAGCGTCAGCGCCGGCAGCGCCAGATGCCGCAGGAAGTCGAGCGACAGTCATGCGGTGCCCACTCGCTCGGGTAGAACGATCCCGGACTGTTGGCGCCGCCCGAGGGGAACCAGCCGAGATTGAAAGCGAAGATCGACAGCAGCACCATGCCGAGCCAGAATTCCGGCGCCGCGCGCGTGCCCAGCACGATCGGGATGGCGATGCCCTCGAACACGCTGCCGCGATTCCAGGCGATGCCAGGCGCCAACGACGATGCCGAACACATAGGCGATGACCAGACCCGTCAGCGTCAGCGCGATCGTGTTCGGGAACGCGCGCGGCGATGATGCCGAGCACCGGCTGTTTTTGAAAGAACGAAACCCCGAGTTCGCCCTGCAGCAGATTGCCGAGATAGATGAAATATTGCTGCCACAACGGACGATCGAGCCCGAATTGGGCCCGGATCGCCCGTTGGGCAGTCCTCGGTCAGCGCTTCGCTGATATAGGCGGCAAGCGGATCGCCCGGCATGAGCCGGAACATGAGGAACAACAAGGTGACGACGGCCCACAGCACGAAAAGGCTGTGCAGCAGCCGTTGCCCGATGAAGCGCATGTCGGTTCCCGCCGCCCGCGCCCGCGCCGAAAATCGGCGCGCCGCGGTTTAGTTGGGGCTCAGCGTTTCCTTGACGCCGGACGGATAGTGGAGCTTGCCGCCGACCATGCGATAGCCGGACTTTTCCAGCAGGTCCTTGGCCATCTGGAAGCCGGTTTTCATATTGTCGACCTCGCTCGCGTGCCAGAACTTGAGCGCCGGCGACACGTGCGAATTGGCCGCCACGGCATAGCCGTTCCAGGCCGCGTCCACCATAACCTTGCGGTCGATGGCGAGCGACAGCGCCTTGCGGAAATTCGGATCGTTGAACGGTGCGCGCCGCAGGTTGAAGGCCGTGTACTCGAAGCCAAGATCGACCTCGGCCTTGACCACGATGTTCGGCGTTTCCTTCGCCATCTTTTCCAGCACTTCGGCGTCGCCGCCGTAATCGGCCAGGAAGTTGATTTCGCCGCGGCGCAGCATGCCGATCGTGGCTTCGGGATTGGGCACGATGCGCAGCACCCAGCGCTCCATCTTCGGCGGCGAGAAGTGCGTCGGGTTGCGGTCGAGGACGACCTCTTCCTGGCCGCGCGAGCGCACCAGTTTGAACGGCCCGGAACCGACCGCCGACGGATTGGTCAGGGCCTCGGCATTCTCGGGCTTGCCCATCGAGATCCTTCATCACCGGTTCCCAAATATGTTTCGGGATGAGATTGATCTTCGCGAGCGAGGCGGTGACGAAGGCGGCGTTCGGCTGCTTCAAGGTGAAGCGCACCGTGCGCTCGCCGGTCTTTTCCATCTTGGCGATGTCGGCGACGAAGGGCCGGTACATCGGCACCTTGGGCGTCTTCTTGCCGTCTTTCTCGTCTTCAATTCCCGGCGCCTCGAAGGAATACATGATGTCCTCGGGCGTCACCGGCTTGCCATCGTGCCACGTCATGCCTGCGCGGATCGTGGCGTCGAGCGTGGTCGGGTTGACCCATTCGAGCTTCTCCGCGGACCAATTCCGCGGCAGGCCGTCGGCGCCGACGCGGGCGAGGCGATCCCAGATCAGCTCGGTCACCCACGAACTGGTGCCGCCGGCGATGAACAGCGGGTTGATCGCCAGCACCGGTTCGGCGGCATTGAGCACCATCTGCTTCACGTCGCCTTTCGGCGCCGCTTGGATGAAGGTCCAGAAATTGCGCAGGCCGATGCCGCTCTGATTGACGATCGTGGCTTCGTCCCACACCGCCTTGTTGAAGGCCTTGACGTGCGTCGGATGCACCAGGAAAGCCTGCGCCTGGTCCTGGTCGATGAGCATCTGCGCCTGGCGCACCAGGTCTCGGCGCTTCTCCACGTCGGTCGCCTGACGCTGCGCTTCCGCGATCTTGTCATAGGCAGGATTGTTGTAGCCGATGAAGTTGAAGCCCTTGGCCGCGGTCGACGAATGATAGAGATTGAAGACGAGCTCGTCGGGATCGCTGCGCTCGGGGCGGCCGACCATGCGCCACATGGTCATGTCCCACTTCTCGCGCTCGTTCCATACAACCTGGACGTGCTGTTGCCAGGGTAGCGAGCGGATCTCGATCTCGAGGCCGAGCTTGCGCCACTCTTGGGCGATGAGCTGCCCGGCCTGGTAGGCCTGCGGGTTCTGGCCCTGCGGCCAGGAGATTAGGATGATCTTGCGAATGCGGTCGCCCGCTTGCTGGGCAAACGCCGCTGGCGCGCCGGCGGCAAGTGCGAGCGCGGACACCGACATGGTCAAAACGGTGCGACGCGGCAGATTTTTCAGCATGGAGTCCTCCCTATGAAGTTGCAGCCTTGCGAGCGGCTGCGCTGACAATATTGGCGCGGCTTGATTTTGCGCTCCATCCCGGCCCAAGTTAGAAAACGGGCAGGCGAGGCGGCAAGCCTTCGATTCTCGATATTTTATGGCACGGGCCCGAGAGTCAACGGCTCTCGGACACGCCGCGGGCAGGGACATCGGGATGCGGGCAGCTTATTATGAAGAAGACAGGACCGGCGCGCGAGGTGCTCTTGGTCCGGGACATGGCCGATCCGGCCCCGGCTGGCGGCGAGGTGCTGGTCCGCATCCGCGCCTCGGGCGTGAATCCGACCGACGTCAAGAGCCGCGGCGGCTGGCGCGGCATGAAAATGCCGTTCCCGCGCGTCATCCCGCATGGCGATGGCGCCGGCGAGATCGTCGCCGCCGGCGCCGGGGTCGATCGCGCGCGCATCGGCCAGCGGGTTTGGCTCTACAACGCCGTCAACCTTTACAATGCGAGCCGCGCCTTCGGCACGGCGGCCGAACTCTGCGCCCTGCCTTCGGAACAAGCGATTGATTTACCTGGTGAACTCGATTTCGCCATCGGCGCTTGCCTCGGCATCCCAGCCTGCACCGGGCATCGCGCGGTGTTCGCCGATGGGCCGGTGGCGGGGCAGACGATCCTGGTCCAGGGCGGCGCCGGCGCCGTCGGCCACTATGCGGTGCAATTCGCCAAGCTCGGCGGCGCCCGCGTCATCGCCACGGTTAGCTCGGAGGCCAAGGCCGCCCATGCCAAGGCCGGCGGCGCCGATGCCATTGTCGACCGCAAGCGCGAGGAGGTCGTCGCGCGGGTCATGGAACTCACCGGCGGCGCCGGCGTCGAGCGCATCGTCGAAGTCGATTTCGGCGCCAATCTCGCCATCGACGTGCCGCTTATCAAACCGAACGGCATTATCGCGTCGTATTCCTCGACCGCCGTGCCCGAGCCGGTGTTTCCCTATTATCCGCTGGCGTTCAAGGGCGTCACGGTCCGACTGGTGCAAGGCTTCAACCTGCCGCCCGCAGCCCGCCGCGCCGCGATCGACGATATCGCGCGCTGGTCCGCAAGCGGCCGATTGCGCCATCCGATCGGCGCGCGCGTCCCCTTCGCCGACATCGCCCGCGCCCACGAGCTGATGGAAAGCGGCGGCATGATCGGGAATATCGTCGTCGAGATCGGGTGAGGGCCGCGCTTAGTGCCGCGCCGGCGGCGTTTCGCCCATGTCCCAAAACAGGCCGGTCATGATCTGCAGGCCTTCGCGCATGATGTGTTCCAGCACGTGTTCGTTGGGCGCGTGCTGCGAACAGCTCGCGTAGGAATGTGGGACCCAGATCGTCGGCAGGCCGAGCACGTCGGCGAACACGTCGTTGGGCAATGAGCCGCCGAGATTGGGAATGACGGCGGGCTTGCTGCCCATGGTCTTCGTCACCGAGGCGACGGCCCATTGCACCGTCGGATGACCGGGATCGAGCCGCGTCGCGTTCATAACCTCGTGGCTCGGCTCCGAGACCTGGACCGCGCCGAAGCCTTTGGCTTCGAGGAAGCGCCGCAGCGCCGGCAAGAATGTCTTGGGATCCTTGTCCACTGTGAAGCGGATCTGGCAATGCGCCTTGGCGCGCGGCGGCACGGCGTTGACCGGGCGGTCCGGATTGCCCGTGACCATCGCCAGCACCTCGAAGGTGTTCCAGCCGAACACCTTCTCCGCCGGGCTGAAGCCGCGCTCGCCCCACCAGGCGTCGATCGTCGGCCCGTCCTTGCCCGGATCGATAACGAGATCGGCGAGCGCGGCGCGCACCGAATTCGGAATGTGGTTCGGCATGATGTCGCGCGCCTGGACGTGGCCCTTGACGTCGATGATCGAGGCGATGGCGTGGCATAGGATCACGGCCGGATTGGCGAGCAAGCCGCCCCAGTTGCCGGAATGATGGCCGCCTTCGCGCAGGTCGACGGCGAGATCGAAATTGAGCGCGCCGCGCGTGCCCATGTAGATCGTCGGCGTGTCGGGCGAGAGGCGCGGACCGTCCGAGCCGATCAGCAGATCGGCTTTGAGCATCTCGCCATACTTCGCCGCGAATTCATGCAAGCCGGGCGAGCCGATTTCCTCGCTGGTGTCGATCATGAACACTGAGTTGAAGCCGAGCCGGCCGCGCTCCTTCAGCACCATGTCGAGCGCTGTCATGTTGATCGAATGCTGCGATTTATTGTCGGCCGTGCCGCGGCCGTAATAACGGTTGCCGTCCTTTTTCAGCACCCAGGGATCGAGGCCCGGCTTCCATTGATTCTCGAGGCCGCGAATGACGTCGCCATGGCCGTAGCTGAGCACGGTGGGCAGCGCGTTGTCCTCGATCCGGCGCGCGACCAGGAACGGCCCGCCGCCTTTGGCCGGATTGTCGATGATCTCGTTGTAATAGCCCATGCTGGCGAAGCATGGGCCGATCTCGTCGGTGAGATACGACATGAGAAAGGGATGCGATTCCGGGATCTGGCTCTCGGTCTTGAAAGCCACGCGGCGCTCGAGATCGGCGATGAAGGAGCCGTCGTCGTAATAGCGCGTCGCGCGGTCGATGGCCTTTTCGCGGCTCATAAGAAATCTCCGGATTGGGATTGCCGTTGTCGAACCGACTGTAGCACGGAAGCGATCAGGCGGGGCGCGCGATCTTGCGCAGCAGCCAGACGAAAATCGGCCAGGCCAGCGCGGCGATGGTCAGGGCCGCGAGGATGGCGGAGACCGGGCGGCTGAAGAAGGGCAGCAGGCTGCCGTCGGATTTGATCAGCGAGGTGACGAAATTCTGCTCGACCATGGCGCCCATGACGATGCCGAGCACCAGTGCCGCGACCGGATAGCCGTTCGCCTCCATGACATAGCCGAGCACGCCGAAACCCGCCACCGTGGCGACGGCGAACATATTGTTGCCGGTGGCGAAGGCGCCGACCGCCGCGCACAGCAGGATGACCGGCATCACCGCCGCGCGCGGCGCGCGCAGCACGAAGCCGGCCATCCGGATCATCGCGATGCCAAGCGGGATCATGAGAATGTTGGCGAGAATGAAAATAAAATAGAGCGCATACATGCTGGAGGCGCGCTCGGTGAACAGCGTCGGGCCGGGATTGAGGCCCTTCATGTAAAGCACGCCGATCGCGATCGCCGTGATCGTGTCCCCCGGAATGCCGAACAGCAGCGAGGGCACCCAGCCGCTGGCGAGGCTGGCATTGTTGCTGGCGCCGGCTTCGACCAGGCCCTCGGGGTGGCCGGTGCCGAATTTCTCGGGCTGCTTCGAGAAGCGCTTCGACATCGCGTAGCTGATCCAGGCCGCCATGTCGGCGCCCGCACCCGGCAGCACGCCGATGATGATGCCGACGAAGTTGCCGCGCGTCATCTGCTTCCAATATTTGCCGGTGAGCTTCACCTGGCCCGCGAGAATGCTGCCATAGCGCCGGCGCGGCAGCGGCGGCGGCTCGGGCTGCGCGATCGCGCGCATCAATTGCGCCACGGCGAAAACCCCGACCAGCGCCGGCACCGGCTCGATGCCGCCCAGCAGGTCGGTGATGCCGAAGGTGAAGCGCGGCGTGCCGGCCGGGTTCTCGATGCCGACGCAGGCGATGAGCAATCCGAGCAGCATGCTGGCGATCGCCTTCACCGGCGACGAACGCGCGACCAAGGTCGCGCACATCAGGCCGAGGAAGGCGAGCCAGAAATATTCGAAGGTCGAAAAGCTCAGCGCCATCTCGGCCAGGGCCGGCGCCAGGATCATCAGCGACAAGGTGCCGGCAATGCCGCCGATGGCGCTGAACCACAGGCCGATGCCGAGCGCCAATTCGGCCTGGCCCTTGCGCGTCATCGCATAGGCTTCGTCGGTGTAGGCGGCGGAGGCGGGCGTGCCCGGAATGCGCAGCAGCGCGCCCGGTATGTCGCCAGCGAAGATCGCCATCGCGGAGGCGGCGATGATCGTCGCAATCGCCGCGATCGGCGACAAGTAGAACGTCACGGGAACGAGCAGGGCCGTCGCCATGGTTGCCGACAGTCCGGGCAGCGAACCGACGACGAGGCCGTAAACCGACGCGGCGAGGACGGCGATGAGCACGTCCTGCGTCGCCACGAGGCGGAAGGCGTCGAGGATGTCGTTCACGCCGTCACCACGGCGCCCGCAGCAGTCCCTCGGGGAGCGGAACACGCAGCAGCTTGGCGAAGAGCAGATGAACGCCGAACGGCGCCAACGCCGCCAGCGGAAGCGCGAGGCGCAGCGCGCCGCCGAAAGCGAGCGCGGCGGCGAGCACGATCGCCGCCGCCGTCACGATGAAACCGAGCCGGTCGGCGGCGGCGACGTAGAACATCAGCAGAGCCGGCGGCAGCAGGATGCGAAGCCCGAGCAGCGCGCGCCATGGCCAATTCGCTTTCGCCCCGGCGTCGCTGGCGGGGGCCACGATATCGGCTTCCGCCGGTTCCTCGAACCGGCGGCCGATGCCGAACGCGACCATGACGCCGCACAGCGCAAGGCCGATGCCGACCACCATCGGGAAAACATCGGGCCCGATCTGCTGGCCGCGAACCGGCGGCAGCCGCGAGCCGCCATAGGCGGCGGCCAAGCCGAGGACGACGAGCGCGAAGCCGGTGACGCGATCCGACACTTGCACGGGCAACGATCCCCAAAAAGGCGGCAAGCGCGATGCGCGCGGCCCGGCGCGAAAGCCGGCGCCGCGCGATCCGCGTCAGCCTTTTGCCAGCCCGGCCGCCTTCATGGCATCGCCCATGGCCTTGTCCGACACGTCCATGAATTGGGCGAAGCCGGCGGCATCGGCCCATTTCACGCCGAAGCCGCGATTGTTCATGAAATCCACGTAATCCTTGGACTCATACGCTTTCTTAAGCGCCGCGGTCAGCTTGGCTTGGATATCCGCCGGCAGCCCCTTCGGCCCGGCAAAGCCGCGCCAGGCGCCGGTCGAGTATTTGATGCCCAGCGACTCGTTGAGCGTGGGCACGGCCGGGAAGATCGGATTGCGTTCCGGCGCCATGATGGCGAGGCTGCGCGCCTTCTTGGCGTCGATCATGGCGCGCGCTTCCGGCACCGAGCAGGTCACGATGTCGAGGCCGCCGGCGGCGAGGTCGAGCATCGCCGGCGCCGCGCCGTTCGAAGGCACCCAGGCGACGTGATTGGGCTTGAGGCCCATCGCCTGCAGCCAGCCGATGAGCGCGAGATGCCAGATGCCGCCCTGGCCGGTGCCCGAGGCCTTGAACTTGCCAGGCGCGCTCGCCTTGATCGCATCGGCAAGCTCCTTCACCGTCTTATACGGCGAATCCACGTTGACCTGAACGCCGGGCGGGTCTTCGTTCATCAGCGAAAGCGGCGTGTAGCTGCGCGGATTGAGTTCGGTCAGGCCTTGCCAATGCATCATGGCGATTTCGACGGTGATGATGCCGATGCCGTAGCCATCCGGCGCCGCCGAAGCGATGGCGCTGTGGCCGACAACGCCGCTGCCGCCGGTGCGGTTCACGACATTGACTGGCTGGCCCATATCTTTTTCGAGGATCGACGCGACGATGCGCGCCGTCGCATCGGTGCCGCCCCCGGCGCCCCAGGGGCAGACCATGGTGATCGGGCGCGATGGATAGGCGGCCTGAGCCGAGGCCGGCGAAAGCTTGAGGCCGGCAGCGGCTGCCGCGGCGCTCGATGCAACAAAGGCACGCCTTGTCAGCAAGGTCATGTCGGTTTCCTCCAGGGTTGCGCCAGTCGTGTCGCCGGCGTCGTATGCATTGTTACGACGTTAACAAATAGAATTGCCGCTTACAATTGACCGTTGCGGCCCGACTGCGGCACGATGCGCCGAACCGAGCGACAAAGCGAGCCATGCCCGACTCCCGAACGCCAGACCTGCCGCGCGCCGTGTGCGATCCGGTGACGCTCGAAATCGTGCGCGGCGCGTTGCGCGCGGCGCAGAGCGAGATGGAGGCGCTGATCGAGCGCACCGCCATGTCGCCCTTCATCCGCGAGAAGAAGGATTTCTTCGCCGCGCTGTTCGACGCCGGCGGTCGCCTCGTCGTCGGCTCCGAGCTGCCGGCTTTCGGCGATATCGTGGCGCCGATCCTCGCCGAGATATCCCGCTCGCCACGATGCAGCCCGGCGATCTCTACTGGTTCAACGATTGCTACGGCTCCAAAGGCGCCGTTTCGCACACGCCGGATCAGGTGTTCGTGGCACCGGTCTATGCCGAGGGCGAGTTGGTCGCCTTCACCCATTCCTGGGCGCATTTCAACGATGTCGGCGGCATGCGGCCCGGCTCCCTGTCGCCCGATTGCACCGATATTTTCCAGGAAGGCATCATCGTGCCGCCGATCCGCCTGGCGCGCGACGGCGCGTTCAACATCGAGGCGATGCGCATCTTCTGCCGCAATTCGCGCTTCCCGGAGATGGTGCAGGGCGACATGCGCGCCACGGTGGCGGCGATGCGGCTGGGCGAGCGGCGTCTCGTCGAGCTGTTCGAGCGCTTCGGCAAGGCACGCATGCTCGATGCGTTCCGCCAGCTCATCGCCCGCAGCGCCGCGGCGGTGCGCGAAAAGCTCCGCGCCCTGATCCCGCCCGGCACCTACAGCTTCACCGACATCGTCGATTCCGACGGCCAGGGCAACGGCCCGCTGCGCCTGCGCTTCACGCTCGATGTTGGCGATAACGGTGTCATCTTCGATGCCCGCGACAGCGACGACCAAACCAAGGGCCCGGTCAATTTCCTCATGCACCCCGCCGTGCCGGCGACGATCCTCAGCTCCTATCTGCTGGGCGGCAATGCCGAATACCTGGTCAACGCCGGCGCTTTGCGCGTCATCGACGAGGTCAAGCTCCGGCCCGGCTCTTTCCTGCAGCCGAAATTTCCCGCGCCGCTCGGCATGCGCGGCGTCACGCATGATGCGCAGCATCGCGGCCTGTCTCGGCCTGCTCAATGTCGCGACCGGCGGCCAGGCGCCGGCATCGCACAGCGCCTACGTCATCTGGTACATCCGCGGCCGCAACGACGAGGGCGAGCTGTTTCTGCATGTCGGACGGCGTCGGCGTCGGCTATGGCGCGCGGCCGATCGCCGACGGCATCGACGCGGTCTATCTCGTGGCGCAGGAGAATTTTCCGGCGGAGTTTCTCGACGCCGCCTATCCGGTGCGTCTCCGCCGCTATGCGATCAATCCCGATACCGGCGGACCCGGGCGCTGGCGCGGCGGCTGCGGCATTGTGCGCGAGATCGAGGTGCCTGGCGCCCGAAGCCGTCGTCTCGATGCGCATCGACGCCGTCGGTCAATCCGCCCTGGGGCGTCAGCCGGCGGCAAAAGCGCGGGCACTGGGCGCTGCGTGATCAATCCGGGCCGCGCCGATGAGCGCGTGGTGCCGCCGATCAGCGACGGCACCATGGTCAAGCGCGGCGACGTCGATCCGCATCGAGACCGGCGGCGGCGGCGGCTGGGGCCATCCCTTCGATCGCGAACCCGAGCGCGTGCTGGCCGATGTCCGCGCCGGCTTCGTGACGCCGGCGCGCGCCGCCGAAGATTACGGCGTCGTCCTCGGCGCCGACGGCCGCGCCATCGACCGCGCCGCCACCGACCGCCGCCGCGCCCAACGCGCGCCGGCAAAAATGTTCCACCGCAAGGAATACGCGGATAAGCTCGACTGATCCCCGGACACCATGAACGCAACAAAACAGACCGAACGCCGCGTCCTGATCGGCGTCGATACCGGGGGCACGTTTACCGACATCGCGCTCTTCGATGCCGCCACCGGCCGGATTTGCACGGCGAAAACGGCGTCGACGCCGGCCGATCCGTCGCTGAGCTTCGTCGCCGGCATCGAGGAGGCGTGCCAGGTCGCGGGTGCCGCACCTGGGGCGATCGCGCGCGTGCTGCACGGCACCACGGTCGCGACCAATCTCATTCTCGAAGGCAAGGGCGCCGTGGCCGGGCTGCTGACGACGGCGGGTTTCCGCTACGTGCTCGAAATCGGCCGCCAGGACATTCCGCGCCGTTCCAACATGTTCGGCTGGCAGAAGCCGCAAGCGGCCGGTGCCGCCGGAGCGCATCTACGAAGTCGGCGGCAGGCTCGGGCCCGACGGCGCCGAAAGCGCGCCGCTCGACGAGGCGGCCGTCATCCATGCCGCGCGCGAACTCAAGGCGGCGGGCGTCAACGCGATCGCCGTTGTGCTTCCTGCATTCCTACGCGAGCGACGCCCATGAAAAGCGCGCCGCCGCGATTTTGCGCGCCGAGCATCCCGCCGCGCTGGTTTCACTGTCGAGCGAAGTCTTGCCCGTGTTCCGCGAATACGAGCGCAGCATGGCGACGATCCTCAACGTCTACGTCATGCCCGTGGTCGGAACCTACGTGGCGCGGCTCGAGGCGCGGCTGGCGGAAAAGAACATCGCGGCGCCCCTGCTGCTGATGAAATCGAGCGGCGGCGTCGCCGGCATCGACTCGATCCGCAAGGCGCCGGTCGAAACCGCGCTGTCGGGCCCGGCGGCGGGCGCGGTCGGCGCGGCCTTTGCCGGCGCCGCGGCCGATATGCCCAATCTCATCGGCATCGATATCGGCGGTACTTCGGCCGATATCTCGCTGATCCAGCATGGCCGCCCGAGCCTCACCGTCGCGGGCCGCGTCGGCACTTGGCCCTTGGGCTTGCCGATGGTCGATATCGTCACTATCGGCGCCGGCGGCGGCTCGATCGCGCGCGTCTCGCGCCTGGGCGGGCTCAGCGTCGGCCCGCAATCGGCGGGCGCCGATCCCGGCCCGGTGTGCTACGGGCGCGGCGGCAGCGAGCCGACCGTGACGGATGCTCATCTCGTGCTCGGCCATTTGCCGCCCTATCTGCTCGATGGGCGATTCACGCTCGACCGCGCGGCCGCCGAGCGCGCCATCGCGACCAAGATCGCCGAGCCGCTCGGCCTCGATCCGCGCGCCGCGGCGCGCGGCATTCTCGAAATCGTCGACAGCCACATGGTCGGCGCCATCCGCGTCGTGACCGTCGAGCGCGGCCACGATCCGCGCGATTTCGTCCTGCTGCCGTTCGGCGGCGCCGGGCCGCTGCACGGCGGCGCGCTGGCGCGCCTGCTCGGCATCCGCAAGCAGCTCGATTCCGCCGGCGCCCGGCGTGCTCTCGGCGCTCGGCCTGCTGGTCTCGAACCTGAAGGCCGAGTTCTCGCGCACCTGCCTGCAGCCGGCGCGGCGTTACGATCTGGCGCGCCTCGCCTCGACTTATGCGGCGCTGCAGGCCGAGGCCGAGGCCTGGCTGGCGCGCGAGAACGTGCCGCGCGCGGCGCAACGCATCGAATGGCTCGCCAGCCTGCGCTACGAGCATCAGGGCTTCGAGCTCACCGTGCCGTGGGCCGGTTCCTCGGCCAGCGACGAAGCCGTCGCCGCCACCGTCGTGCGCTTCCACGAGCTGCACCGCGCGCTCTACACCTTCGCCCAGGAAGACACGCCGGTCGAAATCGTCACCCTGCGCGTCGACGCCGTCGGCGCGCTGCAACAGCCGCGCCTGGTGGATTTGCCGCCGGGCGGCGATCCGGCGTCGGCCATCGCCGGCCGGCAGCGCATCGCGCTCGCCGGCGGCGAGGTGGAGGCGCCGATCTACGACCGCGCCAAGCTCGGCGCCGGCGCGCGCTTGGCCGGCCCCGCCATCGTCACCCAGCTCGACGCGACGACGCTGATCCTGCCCGCGCAAACCGCCGAGGTGCACAAGAGCGGCAGCTTGATCGTGAGCGAAACCGGCTAAAGACTCAGCGCCTTCATCGCCGCCTCGGGATAGCGCATTCCAGCGGCTTTGCCGGGCGGCAGGTTGCGGTCGATGCGGGCGAGGTCGTCGGCGGTGAGGCGCACGTCGAGCGCCGCCACATTTTCCTCGAGATAGCGCCGACGCTTGGTGCCGGGAATCGGCACGATGCCGCCCGGCCGTGCCAGCACCCAGGCCAAAGCGAGCTGGGCGGGCGTGCAATGTTTCGCCTTGGCCATGAGCCTCGACTTCGGCGACGAGGGCGAGATTGCGCTGCATGTTCTCGGCCTGGAAGCGCGGCGCATTTCGGCGCACGTCGTCGGCGGCAATGTCCTCGGGCTTCTTGAAGGCGCCGGTGAGAAAGCCGCGGCCGAGCGGGCTGTAAGCGACATAGCCGATGCCGAGTTCCTGCACCGCCGGCAGGATTTCGGCTTCGGCATCGCGCGACCACAGCGAATATTCGGTTTGCAGCGCCGCGATCGGATGCACCTTGTGCGCGCGCCGGATCGTGGCCGGCCCGGCCTCGGACAAGCCGAGATAGCGCACCTTGCCCTGGCGCACCAACTCGGCCATGGCGCCGACGGTGTCCTCGATCGGCGTCTTGGGATCGACGCGGTGCTGGTAGTAGAGATCGATGACCTCGACGCCGAGGCGTTTCAGGCTCGCCTCGCACGCGCCGCGCACATAGCTGGGCTTGCCGTCGATGCCGAGAAATTCGCCCTTGGGGCCGCGCACATTGCCGAATTTGGTGGCGAGCACGACCTTGTCGCGCCGGCCGCGCAGCGCCTTGGCGAGCAGCTCTTCGTTCGCGCCCCAGCCGTACATGTCGGCGGTGTCGAGAAAATTCGCGCCGAGCTCGATGGCGCGGTGAACCGTCGCGACCGACTCGGCGTCGTCGCGCCCGCTGTAGAACTCCGACATCCCCATGCAGCCCAAGCCGATGGCCGAAACTTCGAGCCCGCTCTTGCCCAATCGCCGTTTTTGCATCGTGGCTCTCCCTCAAATATTTCGTGTCTGCGTCATTCGGAATTGGAATTGTTTCATCGGCAGCGATCGAACCGCACATCGTCGTGCGCTGCATCTGGTCCCCGGCTTTCGCCGGGGCGACAATTCATTTGTTGGCCGGCTCGTAGCAAAGATACTGTCACCCCGGCCTCCGGGCCGGGGTCCAGGCTTCACGCGCCGATGTTGCATGGTTGGGCGGACCGAAGCAATCGACCGGATATCGTGTCAATGCTGCCGCCGTTCGGCGGCGTCGAAGGCGTCCATCATGCGCCGATGCCGCGCCTCGATCCAGGCGCGCGTTTCGGGATGGGTGAAGATGAAAAATTCGCCGTCGCGAATCGCATCGACGACGCGCCGTCCGACATCGTCCGGCGCCATGCCCTTTTTCAGAAGTTCGTGCATGAACTCGCCCTCGGGCTTGGCGAAGGCGCCGCCGAAGCGCGCCGGGCGGACGCGCGACGAGGCATAGATTTCCGTGTTCACCGCTTGAGGCGCCAGCACCGAAACGCCGATGCCGTGCGGCGCCAGATCCAGTTCCAGCGCTTCCGATAGCGCCACCACGGCGTATTTCGACGTGCCGTAAACGCCGCTGCGGAATCCCGGCGGATCTGGAAGCCGGCGATCGACGCGGTGTTGACGACGTGGCCGCCCTCGCCGTGCCGCTTGATGAGCGGAACGAAGGCCTGGATGAAGTTGATCGGGCCGTAGAGATTGACGCCGATCACCCAATCCCAATCGCGGTCCGTGGCCTCGTCCACCGCCGTTCCGGCGAAGGCGACGCCGGCGTTGTTGCAGAGGATATGCAGCTTGCCGAATTCGGCCTCGACCCGCCGCGCCGCGGCGCGCACGGCCTCGCGGTCCGAGACATCGAGTGCCAGGCCGATGGCGCGCACGCCGAGCGCTTCGATCTCGCGCCGCGCGGCTTCGAGCGGTTCGGCGCGAATGTCCGACAACGCTATGTGGGTCCCCGCCTTGGCGAGGGCGCGCGCGATGCCGAGGCCGATGCCCGAGGCGGCGCCGGTGACGAGGGCGAATTTGTCTTTCAGGTCTTTCATGTCTTGGACATTTGCAGGTTGTTTGCGGCGCCGGCCGTCGTTGCGCGCGCGGCCCATCCTCCGCCGCGGCGATTGACAGCCGGAAAATGCCGACGATAGCGTGGCGCGCCGCCCGAGGTAAGACGACGCCTCGCCGGCTCGATCGCATGGGGACAAACGAATGACGACGCTCATCATCGGCGCCGGCCTGATCGGCTCGCAGATCGCGCGCATCCTGGCCGAGCGCGGCGAAAAGCCGGTGCTCATGGACTATGCCGCGCAGCCCCAGGCGCTCGGCGAAATCGTCGATCTCGCGCGCGTGACCCTGATCGAAGGCGATATCCTCAAGCCATTCTCGCTGATGAAAACGATCGCCGATCACGGGGTCAGCGCCATCGTCCACACGGCGGCCAATCCGATGCTCACGCTCGGCGCCCAGCGCGATCCCTATTCCGCCGTGCAGCTCAACATCATGGGCACGATGAACGTGCTCGAAGCGGCGCGCATCCGCGGCATCAAGCGCGTCGTCGTGTCGAGCTCGAACGTGCTCGGCCATTTCCTCGCCGGCGGCGACGGGCCGGGCTCCGGCGACAAGGGCGACGAGGAGGGCTTTCCGCGCCCGACGACGTTCTATGCCGCCAGCAAGCAGGCGGTCGAAAGCCTCGGGCTCAATTATGCGCGCTGGTGCGGGATCGAATTCGCCGGCATGCGCTACGGCGCCGTGTTCGGGCCGTGGAGCGGCCTTGGCGGCGGCGGTCCGAGCAACACGATGCGCGAAGCGCTGCGCCGCGCGCTCGCCGGCGAAGAGGCCGTGGTGCCCGCCGGGGCCATCGAATGGGTCTATTCCAAGGATGCGGCGATGGGCACGGTTTTGGCGCTCAAGGCCACGAGCCTCGGCTCCGGCATTTTCAATATCACCATGGGCTCGATCACCAAGCCGGACGGCCTCGTCGCCGCGATCGAGGCGGTGGCGCCCGGCGCGCGCACGCGAATCGAGACGCCGAGCGCCACGGCGGTGTCGCTGCCCGATATGAAAACCTTTTCCAATATCGGCCGCGCCAAGTCGATCCTCGGCTACGCGCCGGCCTTCGACATGGTGGCGGGCCTGCGCGACATGGCCGCGTGGATGCGCCCCGGGAAGCGATAGCGCGGGTTCCAACTCGCCTCGCGGTTTCGCTTCGCCTATAGTTGCGGCCATTCGACGCTTGAACGGAGAGAAGCATGAAACGCAGCACCGAGCGGTTCCTGACGACGCACACCGGCAGCCTGCCGCGGCCCGATGATTTGATCCGCATGATGTTCGCGAAGGAAGAGGGCGTGCCGGTCGACCGCGCGGCGCTCGCCGCGCGCATCCGCTCCGCCGTGGCCGAAGCCGTCAAAAAACAGGCCGATGCCGGCGTCGATATCGTCAATGACGGCGAGCTCAGCAAGCCGAGCTATGCGACCTATATCAAGGACCGCCTCACCGGCTTCGGCGGCACGAGCCAGCCGCTCACCTATCAAGACCTCGTGGCATTTCCCGAGCTGGCCAAGAAAGTCTTCGGCGATCCGGGCCGCGCCCGGCGCAAGACGCCGGGCTGCAACGCGGCGATCAAGCTCGCCGATCCGGCGGCGGCCGAAGCCGATGCCGCCAATCTCAAAGCCGCGATCGGGGCCGTGAAAGCGGCGGAGGGATTCATGAGTGCGGCCTCGCCCGGCGTCATCGCCTTGTTCTTCCGCAACGATCATTACCCCACGCGCGAGGCCTATGTGCAGGCGATCGCCGAGGCGATGCGGCACGAATACGAAACCGTGGTCAAGTCCGGCTTCGTGCTGCAGATCGATTGTCCCGATCTTGCCATGGGCCGGCATATTCAATTCGCCGATCTGAGCCTCGCCGATTTCCGCAAGCAGGCGCAGCTCAACATCGAAGCGCTCAATCACGCGCTGGCGAACGTGCCGTCGGACCGCGTGCGCCTGCATGTCTGCTGGGGCAATTACGAGGGGCCGCATCATTGCGACGTGCCGCTCGCCGACATCATCGACATCGCCTTCAAGGCCAAGGCCGACGGCATCTCCTTCGAAGCCGCCAATCCGCGCCACGCGCATGAATGGGCGATTTTCGAAACCGTGAAACTTCCGCCCGGCAAGGTGCTGATTCCCGGCGTGCTCGAATCCAAAACCAATTTCATCGAGCATCCCGAGCTTGTTGCGCAGCGCCTCGGGCGCTACGCCAAGCTGGTCGGGCGCGAGAACATGATCGCCGGATCGGATTGCGGCTACGGCACCTGGGTCGGCCAGGCGGCGGTCGATGCCGGCGTGGTCTGGGCCAAGATGGCGGCGATGGCCGAAGGCGCGCGGATCGCGTCGCGCCAATTCTGGCGCTGACGGCGCGGCGGCGCGGCGGCGCCGGCGATGGATCCGCAGCTCGCGCAAATTTTCCAGCTCGCGCTCAACGGCGCGTCGATCGGCTCGATCTACGCGCTGGTGGCCCTCGGCCTCGTCATGACCTACAAGGCGACCGAAGTGCTCAACTTCGCCCATGGCGATCTCTTGATGGCGTCGGCCTTCATCGGCTGGAGCCTGATCGCCGTCGTCGGCCTGCCGTTTTGGCCGAGCGTCGTCGCGACGATGGCGATCGCCGCGAGCCTCGCCTATCTGATCGAAGCCCGCATCGTCCGCATCATCGCCGGTCAGCCGCAATTCGCCGGCGTCATGCTGACGATCGCGCTCGCCTTCATGATTCGCGGCCTGGTGAGCATGATCTTCGGGCCGACCTCGCGATCCTACGATACGCCCTGGACCGATCGGACGACGCATTTCGGCCCCGTCGTCGTCGCCGATCTCAATCTCGCCATCGTCGCGGCGGCGCTCGCGGTCACGCTCCTGCTTTTTCTTTTTCTGCGCCATACGCCGCTCGGCATCGCGGTGCAGGCGAGCTCGCAGAACCAGCTTGCCGCCTATCTCTGCGGCATCCGGGTCAAGCGCCTCAACTCGGTGGTGTGGGCGCTGGCCGGCGCGGTCGCGGCGTTGTGTGGGCTGCTGCTGGCGCCGATCGCCCAGGTCGATATCAACCTCTGGTTCGTCGTGCTGAAGGCGCTGGCGGCCGCGGTGCTGGGCGGCTTCGGCAGCGCGCCGGGCGCCATCGCCGGCGGCCTGCTGATCGGCCTGATCGAACAATTCTCCGGCGTCTATCTGCCCGATGGCGTCAAGGACATCGCCGCCTATCTCGTGCTCATCGCCGTTTTGATTCTGCGGCCGCGCGGAATCCTCGGCGAAGCGCACGGCCGCCGCGTCTGACCGGCGCGCGATGCGCTTTCACTACGACACGAGCTATCGCGATGCCCAGCGCCTGCTGCGTTACCGCGCCGATTGGCTCGCCTATGGCGCGTTGCTCGCCGTCCTGGCCGCGGCGCCCTGGCTGCTGCCGAATTACTATGTCGGCGAGGTGACCTATCTGTTCATCGTCAGCATCGCGAGCCTCGGGCTCATGGTGCTTACCGGCTATACCGGCCAAGTATCGCTCGGCCACGCCGCGTTTCTCGCGATTGGCGCCTATGCCGAGGCTTGGCTGCTCGGCCGCGGCGTGCCGTTTCCCGCGGCGATCCTGGCCGCCGGCGCGCTCGCCGGCGCCGTCGGATTCGCCATCGGCCTGCCGGCGATCCGCGTTTCGGGCCTCTATCTCGCCATGGTCACGCTCGCTTTCGCCATCGTGATCGAGCACGCCATCGGGCGCTGGAAAACCGTCACCGGCGGCCATTCCGGCCTCGACGTGCCGGCGCCGACCGCCGCCGGCTTCGATCTCGGCGCGCAGCCGCGCTTTTATTTTCTCTGCCTCGCGATCCTGCTGGCGCTGTTGTTGGCGCTGATCAATCTCATGCGCGGCAAGATCGGCCGCGCCTTTGTCGGCCTGCGCGATTCGGAGGCCGCCGCTTACGGTCTTGGCATCTGGGTTCCCGGCTACAAGGTGCTCGCCTTCGTCATCTCGGCCGCCGTGACCGGCGTCGCCGGCGCCTTGCTCGCCCATCGCGTGCAATATCTCACGCCAGACGGCTTCGGCCTCATTCTCTCGCTCGAACTCGTGCTCATGGTCGTCATCGGCGGGCTCGGCTCGCTGCGCGGCGCGATTTTCGGCGCCGTGCTCATCGGCCTGCTGCCGACGCTGATCTCGAAGCTCAAACCGCTGCTGCCGCAAAGCGTCGCCGGGCAGTTCGGGCTTGAAATCTTCATGTTCGGTCTCATTCTGGCGGTCTTCGTCCTGTTCGAGCCGGCCGGCCTCAACGGACGCTGGCTCAAGCTCAAAAATCTCGCCGAAAGTTTTCCGCTCTATCGCCGCGCCACATTCCGGCGCGGGCGAACCTATATGCGCTCGGAGCGCCACCGGTGAGCTTCTTCGCGGTCGAGAAACTTTCGCTCAGCTTCGGCGGCGTGCGCGCGATCCGCGATTTGAGCTTTTCGGTCGAGGCGGGCGAGGTCTTCGCCATCATCGGGCCGAACGGCGCCGGTAAAACCTCGGTCCTCAACGTCATCACCCGCGTCTTCGATCCCGATGCCGGGCGGATCGTTTTCCGCGGCGCGGACATCACCGCCACGAAGCGGCACCGCATCGTGCGCCACCGCATCGCGCGCACCTTCCAGAACATCGAATTGTTCGAAGGCGCCACCGTGATTCAGAATCTCCTGCTCGGGCGCCATCGCTTTCCGCATGGCGGCATCGCGGCGCAAGTGCTGTGGACGCACGCGGTGCGCCGGGCCGAGGCGGAGTCGCGCGCCCGGGTCGAGGACATCATCGACCGGCTCGATCTGGCGCCGTACCGCAATAGCGCGGTCGCCGGCCTGCCCTATGGCGTGCGCAAGGTCGTCGAGTTGGCGCGCGCGCTGGCAACCGAGCCCGAACTGCTGCTGCTCGACGAGCCCGCCTCCGGCCTCAATCCCGAGGAGACGCGCGATCTCGCCTTCTGGATCGACGATATTCGCGGCGATCTCGGCGTCACGGTCATCATGGTCGAGCACGACATGTCGCTGGTCGCCGAAGCCGCCGACCGGGTGTTGTGCATGAACATGGGCGAGTCGCTCGCGCTCGGCACGCCCGCCGAGGTGCAAGCGAACGAAGGCGTTATCGCCGCCTATATCGGAACATGACCGCGCCCTTGCTCAAGGTCCGCAATCTCGAGGCCTGGTACGGCCCGGTCAACGCCATCAAGGGCGTCAGCCTCGAAGTGGCCGAAGGCGCCATCGTGACCGTGCTCGGCGCCAATGGCGCGGGCAAGTCGACGCTGCTCAAAACCATCGCCGGCGTGATCGAACCGTTCAAGGGCGCCGTCGAATTCGCCGGCGAAGCGATTTACCGGCTCGATCCCGATGCAGTGGCGCGGCGCGGCGTCGTGCTCGTGCCGGAGGGGCGGCAGGTGTTCCCGTTCCTGTCCGTGCGCGAGAATCTCATGATGGGCGCATTCGCGCGGCGCAACGGCGGCACCAAGCAGCGCGATCTCGATCGCGTGCTGGCCTGGTTCCCGCGTCTCGCCGAGCGCGGGCGGCAGCAGGCCGGGTTGCTGTCGGGCGGCGAGCAGCAGATGCTCGCCATCGGGCGCGCTTTCATGTCCGAGCCGCGCCTGTTGCTGCTCGACGAGCCGTCGCTGGGCTTGTCGCCGATCCTGACGATCGAGATTTTCCGCATCGTCACGCGCATCAACGAGGAAGCGGGCACGACCATCCTCGTCGTCGAGCAAAACGCCGCCATCGCGCTCAAGACGGCGGGGCACGGTTACATCATGGAGTTGGGGCGCATCGTCGCCGACGGCGCGACGCACGACCTGATGCGGAAACAGGACGTGAAGGAGTTCTATCTCGGCGCCGCCGGCGCCAAGACCGAGGGCCGCAAGCCGCGCTGGAAACGGCGCAAAACCTGGCGCTGACGAATGAACGCCCTGCCGCCGGTGACGGTCCTCGGCCACGATACGCCGCTGAAGCTGTTCCGCGCGCGCTGCCGCGAATGGCACGGCGCGCCGGCCCTGCGCCGCAAGCAGAAAGGCATTTGGGTTTCGGTGAGCTGGGACGAATACTACGCCAATGTGCGCGCGATCGGACTCGCGCTCGCCGATGCCGGTTGCGTGCCGGGCGATGTCGTCACCGTGCTGGCGGAAAACCGGCCGGAATGGCTCTATGCCGATCTCGGCGCCCAGGCGATGGGCATGATCGGCAACGGCATCTACCCGACATCGTCGCCCGAGCAGGTCGACTATGTCCTGGCGAATTCGGGAACCAAGATTTTGTTCGTCGAGGACGACGAGCAGCTCGATAAGGTTCTCGCCGTGCGCGACCGTTGCCCGAATTTGCAACGCATCGTCGTGATGGACCTCGCGGGATTGCGGAGCTTCCGCGATCCGGCGGTCATGTCCTTCGCCGATCTGATTGCGCGCGGGCACGAGCTCGCCAAGGCGCGGGCCGGCGATTTCGAGCGCGCGATCGACCAAGGCCGCGCCGAAAGCGTCGCCTTCCTGGTTTACACCTCCGGCACCACCGGTCCGCCCAAAGGGGCGATGATCGCCAACCGGAACCTGATGTTCCAGATCGCCTCGGCGCCGCAATATCTCAGCATCGCGAAAGGCGACAAGACGCTGTCTTTCCTCCCGCTCTGCCACATCGCCGAGCGCATGAGCACGGCGTTCAATCCGCTCGCCATCGGCCAAACCGTGCATTTTCCCGAGAACGCGGGCACCGTCTTCAACGATATGCGCGAGGTCGCGCCGCATCTCCTGTTCGGCCCGCCGCGCTTCTGGGAAAAGCTCCATGCGCAGATCGAGTTGTTCATCCAGGACGCGATCTTGCCGGCGCGGCGGCTCTACGCCTGGGCCTTCGCCGAGGGCAGGGCGTTGGCCGAGGCACGGCTTGCGGGCCGGCCGATTTCGCGGCTACGCGCCTGGCGCTTCCGAATTCTGCGGCTGCTGGCGCTGTCGAACGTGCGCAAGTTTCTCGGCCTGCAGAACGTGAAATGCGCGCTCACCGGCGCCGCGCCGGTGCCGCCCGATCTGCTCAAATGGTACATGGCGATCGGCATCGATCTTCTCGAAGCCTTCGGCATGACCGAAACCGCCGGCTTCTGCACCGCGACGCCGCCCGAGCGCATCAAAATCGGCTATGCCGGCATCCGCGCCAGGGACACCGAGATCGCGCTCGGCGCCGACGGCGAAATCCTGGTGCGCGGCGCCAATGTGTTCGCCGGCTATTGGAACCTGCCGGAGAAAACCGCCGAGTCGATCGACGCCGAAGGCTGGCTCCATACCGGCGATTGCGGCGAGATCGACGCGGACGGCTACCTCAAGATCACGGATCGCATCAAGGACATCATCATCACCTCGGGCGGCAAAAATGTCGGTCCGAGCGCCATCGAAAATCTGCTCAAGTTCAGTCCCTATATTTCCGACGCCGTCGTCATCGGCGACGGGCGGAAATATCTGACCTGCCTCGTCATGCTCGATCAGGACAATGTCGCGAAATACGCCCAGGACCGGCAGGTGCCGTTCACCGATTTCCAAAGCCTGGCGCGCACCGCCGAGGTGCAGGGCTTGATCCGCGAATCCGTCGAAGCCGCCAACGCCAAGCTGGCGCGCGTCGAGCAGATAAAGGACTTCCGCATCATCGAGCAATTGCTGACGGCCGAGGACGAGGAACTGACGCCCACAATGAAGCTCAAGCGCAAGGTCGTCGCCCGGCGCTATGCCCCGCTCATCGAATCGATGTATGCTGGCGGCCCGTAACCGGCAACGCCAATCCTGGGAGAGAGCGACATGACGAGACTGACATTTACGATCCTCGCGGCGATGGCGCTGCACGGCAGCCGGCGCCATGGCGGCGGTGGGCGACAAGGAATTGGTGCTCGGCACGCACATGGACCTTTCCGGTCCGGTGGCGGCGGGCATGCCGCAGCTCCGCAATGGCATGCAGATGCGCTTCGACGAAGCCAACGAAGCCGGCGGTGTGCATGGCCGCAAAATCAAGCTCATCGTCGAGGACAATGGCAGCCAGCCGCAGCTCGCGGTGCGCGCCGCGGACAAGCTGATCAAGAACGACGAGGTCTTCGCCATCGTCAATCCCTTCGGCTCCGGGCCGAACGCCGCCGTGGTCAAGCGCGCGGCCGATGCCAAGGTGGTATATTTCTCGCCCTGGGGCGCCTCGGCCATCCTGCGCAAGGTTTCCGGCAACAGCCCCTATTTGTTTACCACAACGCCGAATTACGACACGACGGTCGGGCCGGCGCTGGTCTGGATGATCGATCAATTCAAGGCAACGAAGATCGGTTTCATCTATCAGGAAGGGCCGTTCGGCGAGCTGGTGCGCGAGGGCGTCAACGTGGCGCTGGCCGCCAAGGGCATGAAGCTCGCCGCCGAGGCCGGCTACAAGGCGGGCGATCTCGATTTCTCCTCGCAAGTCGCGCGCATGAAGGCCGCGGGCGTCGAAATCATCATGGCGGCGACGATCACGCGCGAAACCGTCGGCGTGATGAACGAAGTCAAAAAAATCGGCTGGAACGACGTGAAGGTTCTAACCGCGGCGCCGGGCCGCACCGGCATCGTCGTGCTGCTGGGTAAAGCCGCGGTCGAAGGCCTCTATGGCGTGGGCGGCTGGCGCATCTTCGCCCCGGGCAGCGAATCCGCCGATACGAAAGCGTGGATGGCGAGCTACAAGAAGCGCTTCAACCTCGACGCCGACGAGAACGCCATGCTGTCCTATGCCTTCACCGATTGGTTCGTGAAAGGCCTGGATGCGGCCGGGCGCGATCTCACGCCCGAGAAGATGGTGCAAGCGCTGCAAGGCCTGCGGCACAGCAATCCGATCTATTACGACGCCAAGCGCTTCAAGGACGGCCACATCGATCCCGAAACGACCCAGATCGAGCAGGTGAAGAACGGCGTATGGACGGCGGTAAGCCCGGCGCTGGCGCCGCTGAAGAAATAGCATTGGCGCTGTTGGGGCGGGGCTGAGACCGAATTCGGCTGATTGCTTTAGCGCGCCCTATCGTACAACTTCGGCGCGTGAATTCTGGACCCCGGCTCGGTGGCCGGGGTGACAGTATTTTTTCCAGATAACCAATCAATAATTACTCTGTCACCCCGGCTTGGCCCGGCTCTGAGGCCGGGCCGAGGCCGGGGACCAGGTGCAAGGGGAATCGCATTTGGCGCGTTCGGTGCCGAAGCAATCGACCGAACGCCGCCTGAGACCCGCCTCCATGGGGTCCCGCATTATTCTCGCACGCCCACGACGAAACTCACGATCGTGGCGCAGGAGCCGCCGATATTGAGCGTGGCGAAAGTTTTAGCGCCTTCGACCTGATAGTCGCCGGCCATGCCGGTCACTTGCCTGCCGGCATCGAACAGCATGCGCGCGCCGGTGGCGCCCACCGGGTGCCCGGCGCCGATCAGCCCGCCCGAGGGATTGATCGGGATCTTGCCGCCGAGCTCGATATCGCCGGCTTCGATCGCGCGCCAGCTCTGGCCGGGCGGCGTCAGGCCGAAATGGTCGATCGCCATATATTCCGTCGCCGTGAAGCAATCATGCGTCTCGATGCCGTCGAACGCGTCCGGCCCGGCGACGCCGGCGCGGCGCCAGGCGTCCGTGATGGCTTGCCGCACATGGGGGAACACCAGCGCCTCGTTCTTGCTGCGCTCGACCTTGTCGAGAAAACGCAGGCTGCCGTTGCGATGGCCCCAGCCGAGGATGCGCGGCAAGTCCTCGACGCGGCCGCCGCGCTTGCTGGCGTGCGCGGCGGCGAAGCGCGCCGAGGCGAGCACGATGGCGGCGGCGCCGTCGGTGATCTGGCCGCAATCCTGGCGCCGCGTGCCGGGCTCGATGACGGGATTGACCGCGTCGTCGTCGGTGAAACTTTCCGGCTTGAAATTCCAACGCCTGGTTTGTGCGTTCGGATTGCGCTTGGCGTTGGCGTAGTTCAGCTCGGCGATGCGGTTGAGGTGCTTGCGGTCGAGCCCGTAGCGCCGCTCGTATTCGCCGGCGAGGCGCCCGAACACGGCGGGCCACATGAATTTGCAATCGATGCCCTCGCGACCCTGCCACGCCGCCGCGTTCTGGTTTTGCGAGGCGACGTCGCCATGCGTGTTCTTGAGTTCCTCGGCGCCGATGACAAGCGCGCAGTCGTAGCGGCCGGCCTCGATCTCGGCCATCGCCGCCAAGGCCGCGAGCGAGCTGGAGGCGCAGGCGCCCTCATGCCGCATCGCCGGCACGCCCCAGAGTTCCGGCACGACTTGCGCCACCATCGAACCGAGATGCGCCTGATTGCGCTGCAGCTCGGCGAAGGCGTTGCCGACATGGATCGTCTCGATCGCGGCCGCATCGAGTTCGCAATTCGCCAGCGCGCCGAGGGCGGCTTCTCGGATCATGTCGGAAATATCCTGGCCTTCGCGCGACCAGACTTTGGCGAAATCGGTCTGGTGCCCGCCCAGGATGAAGACCGGCTCGGCCATTCCAAACTTCCTCGCCGCTCGTGGAATTCTACAGCCGGCCCGCCTCCGGGCAATCCTGCCACAGCGGGTCCTTGTGGTTCTTGAACACCACGCCGCGGGTCGCGATGCGCGGCTTGCCGTCGCCGCCATGCACCACTTCGCGCTTGTAGAAATTCTGAATCGGCATGCCGTTGACGTTGTAAGTGTAGGGGCCGCGCACCGATGGATATGGCGTCTTGCGCATCGCGCGCATGAAGGCCAGCGGGTCGTCGAATTTGCCGCCCGTCGCCTTCAACGCGGCGGCGATCAGGCGCGGTCCGTCATAGGCCTGCTGGGCGAAATGCGACGGCATATGGCCGAACTTCGCCAGATAATCCTTGATGAACTTTTGATTGACCTCATTCGTGCTGTCGATGTCCCACTGATTGGTGTGAAACGTGCCGAGCGCGGCGTCGCCGATCGCCGCCAGGGATATCCAATCGACGACGAAGAGCGAGTAGAGCTTGACATCTTTGCCGACGCCCGACGCCGACCATTGCTTCATGAACGAGATGCCCATGGCGCCCGGCGCGAAGACGAACACCGCCTCGGGCCTCTCGGCGCGAATTTTCGAAATATCGGCCTGATAGTCGGTTTCGCCGAGCTTGAACAGCGTCTGGCCGGTGACTTTGCCTTTGTATTCGCTCTGGAAACCGGCAACGACGTCCTTGCCGGCCTGATAATTGGGCGCCATGACGTGGACGGTCTTGATCTTGTCGTCGTTCAAGAGCGTGCCGCTGACCTGCGCCGTCTGGTCGTTGTTCCACGAGGTCGAGATGAAATAGGGCGTGCATTCCTTGCCGGCGAATTGCGACGCGCCGGCGACGTTCGACATCAGGATGACCTTGTTCTCGATCATCAGATTCCGCACGGCGAGCATGACGTTCGACCACATATGGCCGGCGATCATGTGGACCTTGTCGCTCTTGATCATGCGTTCGGCCTCTTTGAGGCCGACATCGGGCTTGACCTGATCGTCGGCGTAGAACATGCGCAGCGGCACGCCGCCGAGCTTGTCGCCGTCTTTCTCCCAGCCTTCATGGGCGAGGCCGAGCTGCCAGCCGCTGACGACGTGCTTGCCGATGATCGCGGCACCGCCCGACATGGTCGTGAGATAGCCGATGCGCAGTTCCTGCGCGTCGGCGCTGCCGATGGCCAGGGACGCGGCCAAGGCCAAGACACTCGTTCTCGCGAAGCTCATAAGGTCCTCCCGTTGGCGTTTTATTGAACCGTTGCCGTGATGCGGCGGAATTCCTCGATCGCGATATTGCCGCCCGAAAGCACGACGCCGACCGGGCCGCTGCCCGGAATCTTGCGCGCCAGCACGGCGGCGAGCGCGGCGGCGCCCGAAGGTTCGGCGACCAATTTCAAGTCGCGAAAGGCCCGTGCCATGGCGCGCGCCACTTCATCGTCGCTCACCGCGATGCCGCCATCGACGATCTCGCGCGCGACGGCGAACGGCACCTTGCCCGGCATCGCCGCCTGCAGCGCGTCGCACAGCGAGCGCGCATGGTCGCGCACGCGCTCGCGTTCGCCGCTGGCGAGCGAGCGCGCCATGTCGTCGAAGCCGTCGGGCTCGACGCCGTACACTTTGGTGGCGGCGCTCATCGACTTGACCGCAAGCGCGATGCCGGCGAGCAGCCCGCCGCCGCCAACCGGCGTCGCCAGCGCGTCGAGCGTCAGGCCGATGCGCTCCATCTGCCGCATGAATTCGAGCCCGCACGAGCCTTGCCCGGCGACGACGAACGGATCGTCGAAGGGATGCAGCTTGGTGAAGCCCTCGGCCTCCGCGATCTCCATGGCGAGATCGTTGGCCGCTTCCTCGCGGTTGCGCGCGCCGTGATGCGACAGCACGACCTCGGCGCCGTAGCCCGCGGTCGCGTCGCGCTTCGAGGCGGGCGCGTCATCCGGCATGACGATCGTGACCCTGATACGCGCGAGCGTCCCGGCGTGGGCCAGGGCCTGCGCGAAATTGCCGGACGAGAAGGCGACGACGCCGCGCGCGCGCTCCTTGTCGCTGAGTTGCGACAAGCGAAAATAGGCGCCGCGGAACTTGAACGAACCCGTGCGCTGCAGCGACTCGGCCTTGACCAGAACGCGCCGCCCGGCTGCGGCATTGAGCGCGGGCGATTCGAGCACCGGCGTTTCCAGCACCGCCGAGCGCATCGACAGCGCGGCCTTTTCGACCGCGTGGAAATCGAGCGCCGTCATGGCCCGGTTCCCTCCGCGCCGGCGCCGCACACCAGCGCGCCGATGCGCTCGCCCGCCCGCGCCTTGTAGCGCCCGGACAGGAGGGCGGCGACGCTGGCCGCGCCGCTCAAATCCGCCGCCAGGCCCATTTCGCGCCACAGCCATTCGCTCGCCGTCTGCATCTCGGAATCCTCGATCAAGATCACGCTTTCGACAAAGCGCCGGGCGATTTCGAAATTCGGCGGCGCGGTCATTTTCGCCGCCATGGTCGGAACCTTGGTCGTAATCGCCGGCAGCTCGACGATGCGCCCGGCGTCGAGCGAGGCCTTCATCGTCGGCGCGCCGGTGGGCTCGATGCCGACGATGCGAATATCGGGCTTCAACGCTTTCGCGGCAACGGCAATGCCGGCGATCAAGCCGCCGCCGCCGATCGCGACCAAGAGCGTATCGAGGTTCGGAACCTCGTCCAGCATTTCGAGCGCCACGGTACCTTGCCCCGCCATCACCGCCGCGTCGGCGAAGGGATGGAAATAAGTCCGCCCGCGCTCGGCTTCGGCCAGCGCCGCGCGATTGGCCTCGTCCCACACCGCGCCGACGATTTGCAACTGGGCGCCGTAGCGCTTGATCTTTTCCGCCTTGGCGGGCGAAACGCCGCTCGGCACATAGATGCTGACGGGCACGCCGGCGGCGCGGCCGACATAGGCCACGGCGATGCCGTGATTGCCGCCCGAAGCGGTGACGATGCCGCGCTCGATCTCCGCTTTGGGCAGCGTGCGCAGCTTGTTGAAAGCGCCGCGCGCCTTGAACGAGCCGGTGACTTGCAGGCTTTCGAGCTTGAGAAACACGCTGGCGCCCGGCGCCAAGGGTGACAATGTCGGCGCCGCCTCGATGAAGGGCGTGCGGCGAACGGCGTCGCGGATGCGCGCATGGGCATTTTCGATGTCGGCGAGCGTGATCATGCGGTTCCGGATTTTGCTGGCGTTACCATATGGCATGCGACGCGGTGGCGCGAGTCTTGCGCTTCGAGGGCGGGTTCGATCCGGGCGCAGATGTCGCTCGCCTTGGGGCAGCGCGTGCGGAAGCGGCAGCCCGACGGAATATCGGACGGGCTCGGCACGTCGCCCCGCGGCACGATGCGCGTCGGCTTGCGCTCGGGCGTCGGGTCGAGAACGGCGGAGAGCAGCGCCTGGGTGTAGGGATGCAGCGGCGACGCGAAAAGCCGGTCGCGGTCGGCGATCTCGACGATCTTGCCGAGATACATCACGGCCACGCGCTGCGCCATGTAACGCACCACGGCGAGGCTGTGCGAAACGAAGAGATAGCTCAGGCCCAAGTCGCGTTGCAGCTCGCGCATGAGATTGAGGATCTGCGCCTGGATCGAAACGTCGAGCGCCGAAACCGGCTCGTCGCACACGATGAGCTTGGGTTCGAGCGCCAAGGCGCGCGCGATGCCGATGCGCTGGCGCTGCCCGCCCGAGAATTCGTGCGGGTGGCGCCCGGCGTGCTCGGCCGCGAGCCCGACCATGTCGAGCAGGCGCGCGACGCGGAGCCGGCGCGCCGCCGCGTCGCCGACGCCGTGCACGGCGAGCGGTTCGCCGACGATCTCGGCCACGGTCATGCGCGGATCGAGCGCGCCGAACGGGTCTTGGAAAATAATCTGCATCTGGCGCCGCGCCGCGCGCAGCGCGCGGCCGTCGAGCCGCAGGAAATCGCCGCCGTTGAACTGGATCGCGCCGGCGGTGGGTTCGACGAGGCGCAGGATCAGGCGCGCCGCCGTCGATTTGCCGCAACCCGATTCGCCGACCAGGCCCAAGGTTTCGCCGGCGTCGATCGTCAGGTCGATGCCGTCGACGGCGCGGATCGGGCTGCCGCCGCCGAACAGCGACGCGCGCGGCGCGAAATGCTTGACGAGGCCGGTGGCGCTCAGCAGCGGGCCACCGATGAGCGGGCCGCTTGTAAGCGGCGCGCTCATGGCGCGGCTCCGGAAAAAATTTCGCCCTGCCGAATGCACGCCGCCGCATGCGCCGGTTCGACGAAGACGAGCGGCGGCAATGCCGCTTCGCAGCCCGGGGCAACATAGCGGCAGCGCGGCGCGAAGCGGCAGCCCTTGGGCAGCGCCATCGGGCTCGGCACCTGGCCTGGGATCGCCACGAGCGGCTTCAATTCCCCGCTCAGGCGCGGGATCGAAGCCAGCAAGCCCTCGGTGTAGGGATGCAGCGGCCGGCGAAACAGCGTCGCCGCCGGCGCCGTTTCGACGATGCGCCCGGCATACATCACGGCGACGCGGTCGGCGAAATCGGCGACGATTCCGAGATCGTGGGTGATAAGGATCACCGCCATGCCGAGCTCGCGGATCAGGCCGCGCAGCAGATCGAGGATTTGCGCCTGGATGGTGGCATCGAGCGCCGTCGTCGGCTCGTCGGCGATCAGCAGGCGCGGCCGGCACGCGAGGGCGATGGCGATCATGACGCGCTGGCGCATGCCGCCCGAAAGCTGGTGCGGATAATCGTCGATGCGCTTCTCCGCCGCCGGTATTTCGACGCGCTTCAGCAATTCGAGCGCGCGCCGGCGCGCATCGGCGCGCGACATCCGCTGATGATAAACCAGCACTTCGCCGATCTGGTCGCCGATGGTGAAGACCGGATTGAGCGACGTCATCGGCTCCTGGAAGATCATCGAGATCGCGGCGCCGCGCAGCGCGCGCATTTCGGCTTCCGGCAACGTGAGAATGTCGCGGCCGTCGAAATGGACGATGCCGCCCGCGATGCGGCCGGGCGCCGGAATCAGGCGCATCAGCGCCAGCGCCGTCATGCTCTTGCCGCAGCCCGATTCGCCGACGATGCCGAGCACTTCGCCGGCATCGAGCGCGAAGCTCATATCGTCGACGACGGCGCTGGCACCGAAACGGATCGTCAAGCCGGTGACGGCGAGGAAGCTCATCTTATATCGACCTTCATGCGCGGGTCGAGCGCGTCGCGGAGGCCATCGCCCATCAGATTGAGGCCGAGCACGAGAATGGCGATGGCGATGCCGGGGAACAGCGAAATCCACGGCGCTTCGAGGAAATAATCGCGGCCGTCGGCGATGATGTTGCCGAGCGAGGGCGTGGGCGGCGGCGCGCCGACGCCGATAAAGCTCAGCACCGCCTCGGCGAGCACGGCGAGCGCGAAAATGAAGGTCAACTGCACGATGAGCGGCGTCAGGCTGTTGGGCAAAATATGCTTCCACAGGATCCAGCCATGGCCGGCGCCGGTGGCGCGCGCCGCCTCGATATAGACCATCTCGCGCACGACCAGGACCTGGGCGCGCACGATGCGCGCGGTGCGCGGCGTATAGGCGATCGACAGCGCGATCGCGGCGTTGAGCGCCGAGGGCCCGAGCGCGGCGGCGATCGAGATCGCGAGCAAGATGCCGGGGAACGCCATCAGCCCGTCCATCACGCGCATCAGTACGTCGTCGACGCGGCGGAAATAACCGGCCAGCGCACCGACCAGCGTGCCCGCGAAGCCGGTGACAAGCACGACCATGAGGCCGATGCCGAGCGAAACCCGCGTGCCGTGGAAGATGCGGCTCAGCACGTCGCGCCCCGAGCGGTCGGTGCCGAGCCAGAAACTGTCGTTGGGCGCGCCCAGGCGGTAGCGGAAATTATTGCGCAGCGGATCGTGCGGCGCGATCAGGTCGGCGAGCGCGGCAATGGCGATAATCGAGCCCGCCAGCGCCAGGCCGACCATGAAGGAGCGATGGCGCCGCAGGCGCCGCCACAGGGAGCCGCGCGCGCTCAGCATCGCGGGCGCTGCGTCAGCGGCCATAGCGCACCCTTGGATCGACCGCGGCATAGAGCAGATCGACCAGCAGATTGACGAACACGAAAATGCAGGTCGTCAGCAACAATCCGCCCTGGATCACCGGATAATCGCGCCGCTGGATCGCGCCGATCACCAGCCGGCCGACGCCGGGGAGCGAAAACACCTGCTCGATCACCACGGCGCTCGACAGCAAAATGCCGACGCTGATGCCGATCACCGTGATGACCTGGACCAGGACATTCGCAAAGGCGTGTTTGCAGATCACGACGTAGCCCGGCAGGCCCTTGGCCCAGGCGGTGCGCACGAAATCCTGGCGCAGCACGTCGAGCATGCTGGAGCGCGTCATGCGCGCGAGCAGGCCGACTTGGGTCAGCGCCAGCACCAGCGCCGGCATGGCGAGCGAGCGGAGCCAGCCGAGAAAATCCTGGCCCGGCGCCACATAGCCGCCCGACGGCAGCCAGCCGAGCTGGAGGGTGAAAACGTAGATCAGCACCAGCCCGAGCCAGAAATCCGGCAGCGACAGGCCGACCAGCGCCACCGTCATGACCGATTGATCGGTCCAGCTATTGGCGCGCAGCGCGGCGACGATGCCGGCGGCGATGCCGATCACAAGCGTGAGCAGCAGCGCGCAGAAAGTGAGCGACAGCGTCACCGGCAGCCGTTCGAGGATCGCGTCGGCCACGCCGCGGCGGAGCAAAACCGATTCGCCGAGATCGCCCCGGGCCAACGCCGCGTACCAGGACACGAGGCGCTCCAAGAACGGCTTGTCGAGCCCGAGCTGGCTGCGGATGCGCGCGACCTCCTCGGCGGTGGCGCCGGGGCTGGCCATTTCCGACGCCATGTCGCCCGGCACGATGTAAATCAGGCCGAAGGTCAGCAGCGAGACGACGAACAGGACCGGGATCGCGGCGAGCAGCCGCGTCGCGACGTAGCGGATCACGGGCAGCGCCCCGGGTCCGGGCGCGCGGGGAGCCCGTTCCCATTTTTCAGGCGCGGCATCGGACCGGGCTTAGGCGAAAGAACAATCCCACATGCGCGGAATGCGATAGGGCTTGTAGTTCTGCACATTGGCCCGCGTCGCCTGCACGATGCCGACATCGCCGCACTTGATCGAGATCGCCTGATCGTACATGCGCTGCTGGAAATTGCGCATCGCTGTCACGCGGTCCTCGAGCTTGAGCGAGTTGGTGAGCTGCGCCTGTGCCTTCTCGATTTCCGGATCCTGGCCGAGCTGCACCGGGGCCGCGCCGGAGAAGAAGCCGACGACGCCATAGGGCCCCTCATAGGGCTCGATGCCGAGCATGAGGCACCAAAGGTTCCAGCCCTCCTTGCGCGTGCGCAGGGTCATCGCCGTCGGCCAATCGACGATGTTGAGCTTGACCTTCAAGCCGATCCGGCCGAGCTGCTGGGCCGCGACTTCGCCCGTCGCCTTGTGGTTCGAGAAGCTCGAATCGGCGAGGATGACGATCTCCTCGCCCTTGTAGCCGCCATCCTGCAGCAGCTTCTTGGCGCGCGCCGCGTCCTTCATGTTGTAGAGCTGCTTGCCGATATCGCCGGCGAAATGCGCCGTGCCCGGGTGCTGCCAGCCATGGGTGAGGCGGAACAGCCCGTCGGTCGAGATCGCCATGATCTCTTCCATGTCGAGCGCGGCCTGGATCGCGCGCCGCACCATGACGTTGTCGGTCGGCGGCACGACGTTGTTCATCATCAGCGTCTGGAACGCCCAGGGCATCATTTCGTAGGTGCGGATGTCCTTGTTGTCCTTGAGCCGGTTGGCGGCGGGAACGGCGAGGGCTTCGAGGAACTGCACTTCGCCCGCCTGTAGCGCGGCGGTGCGCGCGCCCGCCTCGGGCATGAAGCGGATCGTGATCGTGTCGAAATACGCCGTCTTCTTGCCGGCGAAGCCGTCGCGCTGCGTATACGCGGCGTTCTGCGAATAATTCGCGAAGCGCTTCAGCTTGACGTGGCTATCCGGTTTGTATTCGACGAACTCGTAGGGCCCGGTGCCGATCGGCGTGATCTTGTTCGCCTCCTTGGCGCATTCTTCCTCGGGCATGATGACCGCCGGCGCGCGCGGGCTTGAGAGGCCTTCGATGAAGCCGGGGTAGACCGATTTCATCTTGCACACGACCGTGCTCTTGTCCGGCGTCTCGATCCGGTCGACCGGGCGCATGATGAAGGCGCTGCCGCCGATCTTGGCGTAGCGCTCGAGCGAAGCCTTGACGTCGGCCGAGCTCATTTCCTTGCCATTGTGGAAGCGCACGCCCTGGCGCAGCTTGAATGTGTAGGCGAGGCCGTCGGGCGCGATCTCGACGCCGGTGGCGAGATCGGGCTTGGGATTGGCCGCCTCGTCGCGCGCGAACAGGGTTTCCCACATGTGCAAATTGATGTTGCGCGACGCCTGCGCCGTCGTCGTCATGGCGTCGAGGGTCGGCGGCTGCGCCTGTTGCGCCATCACCGCGTCGCCGCCCTTCTTCTGCGCGAAGGCCGGCGGCGCCACATGGCTCAGCGCCGCGGCGCCGACGGTGGCGGACAAACCTCGATTGAACTGACGGCGTGAAAACATCGGTCCCTCCCTTATCCTGTTGTTGAAGCGCTTGTAGCGGATTTTGCCGCGCCGATAATAGCCGATGGGCGCCGATTGACAATCCGGGCCGGCGTTGCCAACCATTCGGCCGCCATCGGAGACCGAAGCAATGTTCGACAATACCGCGCCGGCCGCAAGCCCGGTTATCCCCGAAATCGACTTCGACAAGGACGGCAAGCGCTTCGGCCGGCTGCGCGTGCCGCAATCGCGCAACGATTTCGGGCTGGGGCACGATCGCGATCCCGGTCGTGGTGGCGAAAAACGGCGCGGGACCGACGATCCTGTTCACCGCCGGCAATCATGGCGACGAATACGAAGGCCAGGTGACGCTGCTGCGGCTGGCCAAGGAGCTCGATCCCAAACGAATAAGCGGCCGCGTCATCGTGATCCCGGCCATGCATTTCCCCGCGGCGGCGAACGGCACGCGGCTTTCGCCGATCGACGGCCGCGATTTCAACCGCAGCTTTCCCGGCAATCCGCGCGGCACCTTCGCCGAAGTGCTGGCGCATTATATCGACAGCCACTTGCTGCCGCTCTGCGATTACCAGATGGACCTGCATTCGGGCGGCCATTCGATGGATATTTTCCCGGCCACCGTCGCGCACCGTCTCGACGACCCGGCGATGCTGAATAAATCGCTGGCCATGGCCAATGCCTTCAACGCGCCGGTGACCTTGGTGCTGAAGGAAGTCAATGCCGGGCCCACGCTGCTCGCCCAGGCCGAACGCCGCAACATCGTGGCCCTTTCTTCCGAGCTGGGCGGCGTGGCGCGGGTCAATATCGACAATGTCAAGATCACCGAGCGCGGCGTGCGCAACGTGCTGAAGCATGTCGGCATCCTCGCCGGCAAGCCGGAAGCGGCACCCTACGGGGCGTCGCGTCTGATGACCGTGCCGGACTTCCGCTGCTACGTCTTCCTGCCCGAAGCCGGCATTTTCGAGCCCGCCAACAGCGTCGGCGCCAAGGTCAAGGCCGGCAAGCCGGCGGGCTGGCTGCACTTCATCGACGATCCGCGCCGCCGTGCGATCGAGCTCAAATACAAGGCGTCGGGCATACTCTGGTGCACGCGCGGCGAGGGCCGCGCCCAGGCCGGCGACCCGGTTGCCGTGATCGCGCAAGACCTGTAAATGCACTTGTTCCGTCGCTAGATCGGGAGCCCACCATGAGCGCCGTCATCCGCCAGTTGCAAAGTTCCGCCGCCGACGAGGCCGAATGGAAGCTCCGCGTCGACATGGCCGCCGTGTTCCGAATTTCGGCGCGGCTCGGCTGGAACGAGCAGATCGGCAACCACAACAGCGTCATGATCCCGGGCGACAAGCCGCTCTTCCTCATCAACCCGCGCGGCTATTTGTTCCGCGAGCTGACCGCGAGTTCGCTCATCGTCTGCGATCTCGACGGCAAGGTTTTGCGCGGCACCGGCGAGCTGCGCAAGGTCGCGTTCCACATCCATGCGCGCATCCATCTCGGCAGCGCCAACGCGAAATGCGTCCTGCACGTCCATCCGCAATATCTCACGGCGCTGTCGATGATCGATCGCGGCCGTTTCGCGCTCTCGCATCACAACAATCTGCTGCTCAACGACCGCGTGGTTTACGACGATTGGGCCGAGGCGCCGGTTGCCGACAACGAGGAGGGCGACCGCATCGCGCGCCTGCTCGGCGACAAGACGATCATGGTGATGAACAATCACGGCATCACCGTCGTCGGCCTCACCGTGCATGAGGCTTTCGACGAACTTTATGCCGCCGAGCGCACCTGCATGTACCAGATGACGGCGATGCAAACCGGCATGCCCTTGAAGCAGCTGCCGGAGCACGCAAGGCGGCGTTACACCGGCCCGTGGGGCGACAAGGTCGATGCCCGCATGCACCTCGATGCCTGGCGCCGCATTCTCGACAAGGAAGAGCCCGACTACGCCACCTGAGCGCGTTCGAGAATCGTCACCGTCGTCGCCGCTTCCTCGACGCCCCAAAATCCGCCGCCGTTTTCGACCAGGCCGAGCCGCGCCTCCGCGACTTGCCGCGCGCCGGCTTCGTGGCGGAGTTGCGCGACGATTTCGTGCACCATCGCGGCACCGGTCGCGCCGATGGGGTGGCCCTTGGAAACCAGCCCGCCCGATGTGTTAATCGGAATGCGGCCGCCCAGCGCCGTTTCGCCGCGCTCGACGCACCAGCCGCCTTGGCCGCGCTCGCAGAAACCGAGATTCTCGATCTGCAATAGCTCGGCGAACGAAGTGGCGTCGTGGACTTCGGCGACATCGATGTCGCCGGGCGCCACGCCGGCCTGCTCATAGGCCTTGAGCGCGGCGAGGCGCGAGGCGTGGCGGTCGTAGTCGTCGGGTGCGCGATCGCTGCTGCTGACCAAGACCGAGGCGCGCAGCTTGACCGCGCGCTTGGCGCCGAAGCGCTTGAGCGCGTCGCCGCTGCACAGCACAAGCGCCGCCGCGCCGTCGCTCATCGGCGCACACATGGCGCGGGTGAGCGGCCACACGATCGGCTTGTCGGCCAGCACTTCGTCCACGCTCATGTCCCGCCGGTATTGCGACAACGGGTTGAGCGTCGAGTGGCGATGATTCTTCGCCGCCGCCGCCGCGATGTGGCGCGCCGTGGTGCCGAAGGCCTTCATGTGCTGGCGCGCGAAACCGGCATAGATATCCATAAAAAAGCTGCGCTCGGCGGGATCGGTGTCCTTGCTGCCCGCCGGCGGCGCCACGCCCGCGCCCAAGCTCGCCAGCCGCGCCAAGGTTTCGTCCATCAGGTGAACGTCGGTGCCGCCGATGAAGGCCTGGAACATTTCGCGCCGCTTGTCCGGGAAGAACATTTTTTCGGCGCCGGCGACGAGGGCGATATCGGCGAGGCCCGCCTTGAGCGACGCCGCCGCTTGGTTGAGCCCCGTCGTGGAGCTGGCGCAGGCATTCTCGACATTGACGATCGGGATGCCGGAAAATCCCATGGCGCGCAGCGCGCATTGGCCGCGAATCGTGTTCTGGCCTTCGAGCAGGCCCTGCCGCGTGTTCGAGAACCACGCCGCCTCGATATCGCGCTGGGCGGCGCCGGCATCGGCGAGCGCGGCGCCGACGGCGTCGCGGGTCAGATCCTTGACCGAGCGGTCCGGAAACTTGCCCAGCCGCGTCATGCCGATGCCGATGACGTAAACCTCGCGCAATGTCGCTCTCCGCTATTCGGCCGGCGGCGGGGCTAGATCGTCGTAGATGCCGACCTGCCAAGCGCCGTCTTCGGCAACCGAGCCGCGATACATGCCTTCGGTGTTATAGGGCATGACGATGGCGCCGTCGCGATCTACCGCGACCAGGCCGGCGCCGGAACCGAAGCTCGGCAATTCGTTTTGCACCATCGATGTGGCCGCGAGTTCGAGGCTGTCGCCGCGATAGGCCATGCGCGCCGAGATCTCGTGCGCCAAGACCTTGCGGATGAAATATTCGCCCTTGCCTGTCGCTGAAACGGCGCAGGTCGCGTTGTTGGCATAGGTGCCGGCGCCGATGATTGGCGTGTCGCCGACGCGGCCCAGCTCCTTGTTGGTGTAGCCGCCGGTCGAGGTCGCCGCGGCGAGATTGCCGAACTTGTCCCGCGCGACCGCGCCGACGGTGCCGTGCTTGTGCGCCTCGCTCAGCTTCACGTCGGGCAAGGCGGCGCGCGTCATTTGCTTGACCTCGGCCAGCGCGCGCCGGCGCCATTCCGTGTCGAAATAGGATTGCGGCACCGGCGCGAGGCCGTTCCGCTCCGCGAAGCGGTCGGCGCCCTCGCCGGCGAGCAGCAGATGATCGCTCTTTTCCATGATCAGCCGCGCCGCCACGATCGGGTTGCGGATATGGCGCGCCGCCGCCACCGCGCCGGCGAGCAGCGTTTGCCCGTCCATGATCGAAGCGTCGAGTTCGTGCCCGCCGTCGGCGTTGAACACGGCGCCGTGGCCGGCGTTGAACAGCGGCGAGTCTTCCATCGCGACGACGGCGGCCTGAACCGCGTCGATCGCCTCGCCGCTGCGCGCGAGAACGGCTTGGCCGGCGCGCAGCGATTCGCGCAGGGCGCGGCGGAAATCGCGCTCCAAGTCGGGAGACATTTCCCGGCGCGGCAGCACGCCGCAACCGCCATGGATGGCAAGGGCGAATTTGATCATGCGGCTTTTCCCGGTTGGTTTGCGGCGTGGGCCAGGTGGCAGGCAACTTCGGTCGCGGCATCGAGGCGCGCAAGGGCCGGCGCCTCGCCGCGGCAGCGCGCCACCGCGATCGGGCAGCGCGGATGAAAAGCGCAGCCCGGCGGCGGTGCCAGGGGCGAGGGCAGTTCGCCCACGATCGGCCGGAACGACGCGCGTCCGCCGCCGCCGCGCGCCAAGCGCGGCACGGCGTCGAGCAGCGCGCGCGTGTAAGGATGCTGGGGCGCGCGGAACACTCGCTCGGTCGGCCCCAGCTCGACGATGCGCCCGAGATACATGATGGCGATGCGGTCGCTGACGTGGCGCACGACGCCGAGATCGTGGCTGATGAACAGGCACGTCAGGCCCAGGCCGCGGCGCAGCTCGAGAAAAAGGTTGAGAATTTGCGCCTGGATCGAGACGTCGAGCGAGGCGACTGGCTCGTCGCAGATCAATACTTCCGGCTGCATGGCCAGGGCGCGCGCGATGGCGACGCGCTGGCGCTGCCCGCCCGAAAATTGATGCGGATAGCGCTCGGCGAAATCCGCGTCTAGGCCGACGCGGGCAAGCCATTGCGCCGCGTAGGATTTGCGGTCGCCGCCGGGGATCAAGCCGTGCGCGCGCGGCCCTTCGGAAATAATGTCGCCGATGCGAAGCCGGGGATTGAGCGAGGCGAACGGGTCTTGGAACACGGTTTGGATTTTCGTCGTGAGCTTCCGGCCGTTGGGGCCGGGCGCGGCGACCGGATTACCGCCGAGCCGGACTTGCCCCGCGCTCGGCGTCAGGATGCCGGCGGCGATGCGGCCGAGAGTCGTTTTGCCGCAACCGGATTCGCCGACCAGGGCCACGGTCTCGTTTTTAACCACGGCGAGATCGACCCGGTCGACCGCGTGCACGGCGCGTTTCTCGATCTTGGCGCCCAGGCGAGCCGCGATGCGCTCGCTCAGCGTCACCCGCCGCGCGAAGCGCTTCGACACGCCGGACATTTCGAGCAGCGCGCCGCTCATGCCGCCGCCTCGTGGGGGTGGACGCAGCGCACGCCGCGCGCATCGGTCCGCGCAACCATTTCGGGTGCCGCGGCGCAGGCGCTGCTGGCGCGCGTGCAGCGCGCGCGAAAGGCGCAGCCCGCCGGCAGGCGCAGCAGCGACGGCGTCTGCCCCGGAATTTGCGGCAGCGAACCGCCGGGCCGCGCATCGCCCGGCACCGAATCCAGCAACCCGCGCGTGTAAGGATGCAACGGCCGCGACAGCACCGCCTCGGCCGGCCCGCGCTCGACGATGCGGCCCGCATACATGACGCAGATTTCGTCGGCCAGCGCCGAGATCACCGCGAGATCGTGGGTGATCCACAGCAAGGCGAGGCCGGAGTCGCGCGCCAGACGGCTGATCTCGTGCAGGATCTGGCTCTGGATCGAAACGTCGAGCGCCGTGGTCGGCTCGTCGGCGATGATGATATCGGGGCCGTGCAGCAGCGCGGTCGCGATCGCGACGCGCTGGCGCATGCCGCCGGAAAATTCATGCGGATAGGCGTCGAGCCGCTCCTCGGGATGCGGAATGCCGACGCGGCCCAGCGTGTCGCGCGCCCGCGCCCGCGCTTCGGCCTCGCCGACCCGCTCATGGGCGCGCAGGGCGAGCGTCATTTGCGTCCCGATGCGGAGCACCGGATTGAGCGTCATCATCGGGTCTTGGAAAACCATGGCGACGCGCCGGCCGCGCATGCGCCGGAGTTCTTCCTGCTCCACGCCGACGAGTTCGCGGCCGTCGAGGCGGACCGAGCCGGCGACGATGCGGCCCGGCGGATCGATCAACCCGAGCACGGAAAAGCCGGTCACGGTCTTGCCCGATCCGGATTCGCCGACCAGGCCGAGTATGCGCCCGCGCTCCAGGGTGAAATCGACGCCGTCGACGGCCTTGACGACGCCGGCGCGCGTCAGAAAATGCGTCTTCAGTCCGCGCACCTCGAGCAAGGGCGCGCTCATCGCTTCAGTCTCGGATTGAACTGGTCGCGGATTTGATCGCCGACCAGATTGATCGCGACGATGAGGATCATGAGCGCGATGCCCGGATTGACGCTGATCCAATAGCGTCCGTTGATGAGATACTGCACGCCGTTCGAAATCAGCATGCCGAGCGAGGGTTCGGTGATCGGCAGGCCGACGCCGAGGAAGGACAGCGTCGCCTCGAGCGAAATCGAGTTGGCGATCTGCACCGTGGCGACGACGATGAGCGGCGGCAGGCAATTGGGCAGCAGGTGGCGGAACACGATGCGCCAGCCCGGCAGCGGCGTCGCGCGCGCCGCCTCGATATAGTCCTTGCGCCGTTCGGCCGAGGCGGCGCCGTGCGCGGTGCGCGCGAAATAGGCGTATTGCGCCGCGGTCAGCGCCACGATGAGCTGGATGCGGCCGGGGCCCATCAGCGCCACGAGAATGAGCGCCAGCAAAATCGCCGGAAAGCTCAACTGCAAATCGATCACGCGCATGATGATCGTCTCGGTCAGGCCGCCGCGATAGGCGGCGACGATGCCGAGCGTGGCGCCGAGCAGGAGCGCGAAGGCGCCGGCGAATAGGCCCATCTGGATGCTGATGCGCAGGCCGTAGAGGATCGCGCTGAACAGGTCGCGGCCCTGGGCGTCGGTGCCGAGGATGTGCGAATAGCCGCCGGTGCCCACCGTGCCCGGCGGCTTGCGCGCGTCCGATAGGCTGAGCTTGGCCTGGTCGTAGGGATCCTGCGGCGCGATCCAGGGCGCGAATAGCGCCATCGACAGAAATATCGCGACGATGACGATGGCGGCGACGGCGATCTTGTTTTCCGCGAACTCCGCCCAGAAGCGCGCGAAGCGCGAACGCTCGCGGCTTGCAACGGCGGGCGCCGCGGCGGCCTCGGCCGTCATGCCGCGGCTGTCCGCCGCTGGCGCGGATCGAGCACGGCGTAAACCAGATCGACCGTGAGATTGATCAGGATGAACAGGAACACGATGAAAATCAGATAGGCGACCATCACCGGCCGGTCGAGCGCGCCGATCGAATCGATGATGAGCTTGCCCATGCCGGGCCACGAAAATATCGTTTCGGTCACGACCGCGAAGGCGATGGTCGAGCCGAGTTCGAGGCCGAACACGGTGACGATCGGAATCGAAATGTTCTTGAGCACGTGGCGCCGCAGCACGGTCGCTTCGCGCTGGCCGGTGGCGCGGGCGAACTTGACGTAGTCGGACAGCATCGCCTCGCGCGTGCCGGCGCGCGACAGGCGGATCAGCAGGCCGAGCTTGAACAGCGCGAGATTGAACGCCGGCAGCGCGATGTGGCGCCAGCCTTCGGCCGAAAAAACGCTGAGCTGGATGCCGAGAATTTCGATCGTCGGCCCGCGCCCGCCGGCGGGCAGCCAGCCCAGTTCGACCGCGAATATCATCATCAGGATCAGGCCGACCCAGAAGGTCGGTACGCTGAAACCCAGGATCGACACGCCCATGACGATGCGCGCGCCGGCGGAGTTCGGGCGGTAGCCGGCATACATGCCGAGCGGAATGCCGAGCAGCGTGCCGATCAGCACCGCCGTGATCGCCAGCTCCAAGGTCGCCGGCAGATGATGGACGATGAGTGCCAGGGGCGAGACGTTATAGACGAACGAGCGGCCGAAATCGCCCGCGAGCAAATTGCCGACGAAGGCCAAATATTGCCGCCAAAACGGCTGATCGAGCCCGTATTCGCGGATGAGATTGGCGCGCGTCACTTGATCGGCGCTCGGCGGGATCAGCACGTCGATCGGGTTGCCGATCGCGAATATGCCGAGATAGACGATGACCGACATGGCCGCCATCACGAGGGCGGCTTGCATCAGCCGCTGAATGACGAAGGCCAGCATGGCGCGGCTCGAAAAACGGCGCGGCGCCCGCGCGAGGCGGGCGCCGGCCTAGGAATACTCGGCGGGCTTACTTTTTCGCCGGGATGACGAAATAGGCGAGCGTGTCCTCGTCGGTGCGCGGCGGCATGTCGACCTTGTCCGCCGCCGCCGCCCAGACGACTTGCAGCGTCACGAGCGGGATCAAGGCGCGCTCGGCCATGGAAATTTCCATCGCCTTCTCGAACATGGCGCGCCGCTTCGCGTCGTCCTGGGTCCGCATGCCTTCCTGCATCGCCTGATCGACTTCCTTGTTCGAATAGGTGTTGCGGTTGAAGGCGCCGAGCTTGACGGCGGGATCGTTGGTGTGGACCAGCGAGCCGGTGGTGTAGGAGCCTTCGCCGGTGAGCGAGCCCCAGCCGTTCATCGACAGGCTGTAATCGAGCCGCGCCTGGGCCGGGAAATAGACCGTGCGGCTGATCGCGTTGACGTTCGCCTTGATGCCGATGCGCGCCATCATCGGGCCGAGCGCGGCGCAGATCGAGCCGTCGCCGGGAAGCCGGTCGTTGGTGCAATGGAGATCGACGCGGAAGCCGTTCGGATAGCCCGCGTCGGCCAGCAGCTTCTTGGCCTTCTCGGGATCGAAAGCCTTGGCCGGAATCCGCGGGCTCGCACCGAAGAAGCCGGCGGGCATCAATTGATTGGCCGGCGTGCCGAGGCCTTCAAGGACGACCTCGACCATCGCGTTGCGGTCGATCGCCAGATCCATCGCCTCGCGCACCCGCACGTCGCGGAACGGGTTTTTCTCCATCGCCTTGCCGTCATTGTCGAAGATCTTCGGCGACTTCTCGCGCAGATCGGGTTGCAGCAGCATGACATAGACCGAATCGCCCCGGATGACCTTGATCTTCTGGTCGCGCGCCAGCGCCTTGTAATCCGCCGACGAGACGTAGTTGACGAGATCGACCTGGCCCGATTTGAGCGCGGCGAGGCGCGCCGCGTCGTTGCCGATTTCCTTGCGCACGACGCGCGCCCAATGCGACTTGCCGCGCCAATATGCGTCATGGCGATCGAGCACGAAATCGCCCTTCGGCGTCCACGACACGAGCTTGTACGGCCCGGTGCCGTTGACCGCCGGCTTGCCGGGCTGGAACAGCTCGGCCGAAGTCTCCTTGGTCGTGGCCCCCTTTGCCGTTTTCGACGAGACGATGAACACGCGGATGAAATCATAGGGCAGCGTCGCCGCCGGCCCGTCGGTCTTCATGCGGATGGTGTAGGGATCGACGATCTCGATCGCCGCGACGCGGCGGACATAGATCGTCGTCGTCGTCGGGCCGCTGACGCCGGGCACGCGCTCCATCGAAAACTTTACGTCCTCGGCGGTGAAGTCCGAGCCGTCGTGGAACTTGACGCCGCGGCGCAGCTTGAACTCCCACGTGGTCGCGTCGATCGCCTTCCACGACTCGGCGAGGCCGGGCTCGATCTGAATCTTGTCGTTGGACCAGACCAGCGTGTCGTAGACGTGCTTCATTGCCTCGGCATGGGTGCCGAGCGCCGAGAACATCGGATCGAGCCCTTCGGGCCCGCCGCGCACGCCGAGCGTCAGCGTCTGCGCGCCGAGCGGGCTCGCGCCGAGCGCCGCCGCGAATGCCGTAGCCAGAAATAGCGATTTGAGCGTCATCGTGTGCCTCCTGTTGTCGAGCCGGCGCTTATGCGCCCTTTTTTCCTGGCCCAACATTGACACGGCCCGCAACCGCTTGTCGAGACGAGCGGGCTTTGGGCTAAGTGCTTGAAAGTCTCGAAGGCCGCCAAGTTCAGGTATTGGGAATTTTCGCGATTTTGGCGGTCTTCGACCGAATCAAGGGCTTAGGCAGGGCGAGACCCGGATTATGAGGAAAATTGCCCGCAAAATGCCGGGCAGGCCGCCGGCCAAGTGCTTGATATTCCCGAAGGCCGCCAAATAAGGCGTTTGGCGGCCTTCGCGGCGCTTGGCGGTCTTCGGCGCCGCCGGCCCGGCCGGGTCGGCGCAAAGGGGCGCAGCTTGGCGCCTTGTACGAGCGCGCCGATAACGGACTCGATCTTCGTGAGATCTTTGCCCCGTTTACCCGCGAGCTTCAGATCCCGCAGGAACTGGTTCGTGACCCTGACCTCTTTCACGCATCGGTCGCACGAACGACGGCAGCCGCATTCCTGAAGGTCTCTAGCTTTTTGCCGGAGCGCGCTTCGGCAATCGCGGCGCGCGTCGCGGCATTGGGTAGGCGGACATCGAAGGGCAGCCCACCTTGCAGCGATATTTGACGGTAGAACAGGCGTATCGCTTCGGTCGGAGTCAGCCCGACTTTCGCCAAAATCAGTTCCGCTTCGTCCTTGAGGCCAGGTTCCATTCGGGCGCGGATCATGGCGGTTTTCGGCATCGTTTGAACTCCTGTCGCCATTCTGTAGCACAATTGGGATACAAATTCAATGGCCAGCCGACGACAGCCGGACTGGCAGGAATTATTTGTGCGATGCGTTTTTCCGCCGTCCGCGCCCGCCCATTCCGCCATCGTTTGCCCGCCTGACGCGCGCGCGCCGAAGTTCCATCCATGATGCAACGCGGCGTTAGGTCCCTAACCGGGCGACCGCTTCATGTGAGGCGAATTCTCGGGTAAGATTGGGACGCCGAATCCGAAATCGGCGGCGCACTTTCCGATCACGCCGCCGCCAGGCGCACGACGCGAAGCCGCTTTCGCCCTTTCTCGGCGGACCACAAATCGTGTTGTGTCTGCTGATTGAGCCAGCTCTCCGCCGAGGTGTCGAACGCGATCGAAAGGCGTATCGCCATTTCCGGGCTAATGCCGGCGCGGCCGTTTAGGATGGCCGAGAGGGTCTTCGCGGCTGACACCGAGAGCCTGCGCCGCCTTGGTAACGCTCAATCCGAGCGGCTCAAGGCATAGCTCGCGCAGCACCTCGCCGGGATGGGGTGGATGATGCATTTTCATCGCAGTCTCTCAGTGGTAGTCCTCGTATTCGACGCTCAAGGCGTTACAGTTTGCAAGTCGCACCCGGCGCGTTCAATCCTTGACGCGCACCCGCATCCGCTCCAACGATGCGCGAAATGGAAGGAAGTGGCACGGATGCGGATACTCGATATGAACTGGCAGCAAGTCGAAACCTATTTGAAGGGCGACGACCGCTGTCTCTTGCCCATCGGCAGCGTCGAGCAGCATGCGCAACTGAGCCTCGGCGTCGATGCTATCCTGGCCGAGAAGGTCGCGGTCGATGCGGCCGAGCCCACCGGCATTCCGGTGTTTCCGGTGCAAAGCTACGGCATCACGCCCTATTTCGGCGCCTATCCCGGTACGATTAGCTTGCGCATCGCGACCGCGCTGGCCCTCGCGCGCGACGTGCTCGACAGCATCAAGCGCTCGGGCTTCCGCCGCATCCTGATCGTCAACGGCCATGGCGGCAACAATCCGGTGGGCGGCTTCGCCCAGGAATGGATGGCGGACAATGCCGGCGTCGCGGTCAAATTCCACAATTGGTGGAACGCGCCCAAGACCTGGGCCAAGGCGATGGAAATCGACCCGGTCGCCAGCCACGCCTCGTGGCTGGAGAATTTCCCGTGGACGCGCCTGCCCAATATCGCCCAGCCCGCCGAGCGCAAGCCGATGATCGATCTCGACCGCCTCAAGGCGATGAACCCGGCCCAGGTCAAAGCCTATCTCGGCGACGGCAATTATGGCGGCTACTATCGGCGCCCGGATGAAGAGGTTCTCGCTTTGTGGGAGGTCGCCGTGAACGAAACCCGCGCCGTGCTTGAGGGGCCCTGGTCATGAGCGAGCCGATCCTGATCTGGGGCGCGGGCGCCATCGGCGGCACGATCGGCGCCTATTGGGCGCGCGCCGGCATCGACGTGCTGCTGTGCGACATCGTTCCCGAGCATGTCGCCGCGATCGATGCGCGCGGCCTGCGCATCACCGGCCCGATCGAGGAATTCACCGTCAAGGCCAAGGCGGCGATGCCGGGCGGGCTGCGCGGGCAATTCAAGCGCATCGTGCTCGCGGTCAAGGCGCACCACACCGAGGCGGCGACGCGCGCGCTGCTGCCCCATCTTGCCGCCGACGGCTACGTGCTTTCGGCGCAGAACGGGCTCAACGAGATCGCGATCGCCAAGATCGTGGGCGACAAGCGCACCATGGGCTGCTTCGTCAATTTCGGCGCCGACTATCACGAGCCGGGCGTCATCATGTTCGGCGGGCGCGGCGCCGTCGTCGTCGGCGAAATCGACGGCGCGGACACCGAGCGCGTGCGCGATATGCACCGCCTGCTCAAGATATTCGAGCCCAATGCGATTCAAACCGCGAATATCTGGGGCTACCTCTGGGGCAAGCTCGGCTATGGCGCGCTGCTGTTCGCGACCGCGCTGACCAACGAATCGATCGCCGACGCGCTCGCCTCGAAGCGCCATTTTCAGCTCTATCGCCGGATTGGCGAAGAAGTGATGCAGGTTGCGGCCAAGCGCGGATTCAAATGCGAGGGCTTCAACGGCTTCGATCCGGCCGCCTTCATGCCCGGCGCGCCGCGCGAGGCGACCGAACGCTCGATCGGCGAAATGGTCGCGCACAATCGAAAATCCGCCAAGAGCCACAGCGGCATCTGGCGCGATCTCGCCGTGCGCAAGCGCAAGACCGAGGTCGATGCGCAAGTCGCTGCCGTCGCGGTCGAGGCCAAAAATGTCGGACTCAAGGCGCCGGCCATCGAGCAGCTTGTACAGCTCATCCACGACATCGAGGACGGCAAACGGCCCCTGGCCTGGGAGACGCTCGATGCCCTGGCCGCGGAGGTGGCGCAATGCTGATCGAATTTCCCCGCCGCACCGTGATCGTCACCGGCGCCGGCCACGGGATCGGCCGCGCCATCGCCCGCGCCTTCGCCGATGCCAAGGCCAATGTCTGGATCTGCGACCTCGATCTGAACGACCTCAACGAAACCTCTGGCGGCCGCATGCAGACGCGCGTCGTCGACGTCGCCAAGCACGATGCGGTCTTCGCCTTCGCCGATGCCGCGCACAAGGCGACCGGCCGCGTCGATATTCTCGTCAACAATGCCGGCGGCGTCGCGGGCCAGGTCGGCCGGCCGTTCGAAACCGTCACCGCCGCCGAGTGGCAGAAGCTGTTCGACATCAATGTCACCGGCGCTTTTTACTTCTCGCAAGCCGTGGCACCGATCATGAAGGCGGCGAAGCATGGCCGCATCGTCAACATATCGAGCGGCGCCGGGTTGCAGCCGAGCCTCACCGGCATCCAGGCCTATGCATCGGCAAAGCACGCGCTGGTCGGCCTGACGCGCCAGCTCGGCCACGAGCTTGGCCAATTCGGCATCACGGTGAACAGCGTGGCACCCGGCTTCATCCGCTCCAATCCGTCGAGCGAAAAGCAGTGGCAGAGCTACGGGCCCGAGGGGCAGAAGCAGCTCGTGCAGCGCATCGCCCTGCGCCGGCTCGGCCAGCCCGAGGACATCGCCAACGCCGTGCTGTTCCTGGCATCGGAACAGGCCGGCTGGATCACGGGCCAGATCTTGCCGGTGGATGGCGGGCGGTAGCGCGGTTTTTCGCCGCGTCGGGGTGCGCCGCGCGCCCAATATCGGGCCGACGTGATATGCGATGTTACTGGCTGCTTATCGACCGTCGCCGCGTTTCCCCGGCTTTGCAAAGATCGCGCGGCTGCGAAAATACTCGCTACGTGCTCGGGCTGTAGGCAAACATGAAAATCCTTCTCATCAATCCGAACACAACATCGGCGATGACCGATCGCATGGTCGCTGCCGCGCGCCAGCTTCTGCCGGCCGGCGTCGCCGTGCTCGGCGCGACCGGCCGTTTCGGCGCGCGCTACATCGCGAGCCGGGCCGCCGCCGCCATCGCCGGCCACGCCGCGCTCGATGCCTATGCCGAGCACGGCGCGGGTTGCGACGCGGTTTTGCTGGCCTGTTTCGGCGATCCGGGATTGGATGCGCTGAAAGAAATCACGCCGGTTCCTGTGCTCGGCCTTGCGGAAGCCTCGTGCGTCGCCGCGCTGCGTCTCGGCAAGCGAATTCAGCATCGTAACCGGCGGCGAACGCTGGGGCCCGATGCTGGCGGAATTCGTCGCCGCGCGCGGCTGGTCGGCGCAGCTCGCCTCGGTGCGAACCGTGGCGCCGACCGGGGCCGAAATCGCGGCCGACCCCGAGGCCGCGCTCGCCATGCTGGCCGCCTCATGCCGCGATTGCGCCGAGGGCGACGGCGCCGATTGCGTCATCCTCGGCGGCGCCGGCTTGGTCGGGCTCGCCGAACGGATCGCGCATCGCGTGCCGGTGCCGGTCTTGTGCTCGGTCGCGACGGGCATCGACGCGATCCACGAAGCGGCACGGCAATCGTCCAAGCGCTCTCCCGCGTCGCTCCCGCCGGTCGGCACCACCGGCCTGTCGCCGGCGCTGGCGCGCATCTTCGGCGTTTAGCCGCGGATCGCGTGCCAGGCCTTGGCGTCGCGACCGGGATGGATCGTGCGGCATTGCGGGCAGCGCCGCGCCGCTTCGTCGCCGACATAGAATTTTTCGAACGCGACCGGCAGATCCTTGGTGATATCGGCGAGCTGAACCTCGGTGCGGAAAATGCGCGTCGCGCATTTGGCGCAGTAGAATTCGAAGGCGTCGAGCTCGCCCATGGGCCGCGCGCGCTCGACGACGAGGCACAGGCTGCCGGCTTCGGGGCGCTGCGGCGAATGGCGCATATGCGGCGCCATCAGAAATACGGCGCCCTCCTTGAGCTGAAGCGTCTCGATCTTGCCGCGGTCGTGAATCAGCACATGGGCATTGCCCTTGAATTGCCAGAAAAATTCCTCGAACGGATCGTCGTGAAAATCGGTGCGCTGGTTCGGGCCGCCGACCACGGTGACGATCAGGTCGCTGTCTTTCCAAACCTGCGCATTGTTGACCGGCGGCTTGAGCTTCGCGGCGTTTTCCGCGAGCCAGCGGGGAAAATCGATCGCTTGCGGCATGGTCTGTCTCCTCGGCGGGCTGTTGCGCGGCAGTGCATGATATCAACCGACATTATCGAAGTCTCGTCATCCCGACCCCTCGACGTCCGCCGCAGGCGGCGGACGTCGAGGGGCTCGGGATGACGGAAATTTTCGTTTCGCCGCGCTTCGCTAGATCGCCACGCTCAGCGCGTCGTAGGTGAACAGCCACTCGTAGCGCTCGGCGACGCGGTCCGGGTGCCATTGCTCGGCGACGTAGCGCGCGGCGTAGTCGCGGTCGGCGAGCAGCGGGTTGTGAAAGCGCTTGGCGTTCTCGGCCGAGCCGCGCACGATTTTCGCGGTGCGCTCGAGGCGCGCCGCTTCGTAGCGCGCCAGCGCCGAAGCCGGATCCCGTGGCGCCGCCGCCAGGCAACGGGCCAAAATGTAACCATCCTCGATCGCCATCACCGCGCCTTGGGCAAGAAAGGGCAGGGTCGGGTGACAGGCATCGCCCAACAGGCTGACGCGGCCGATGCTCCAGCGCGGCATCGGCGGCCGGCTCATCAGCGCCCATTTGTAGGGGCGATCGATGGCGCGGATCAGCCGCAGCACGTCGTCGTGCCAGCCGGCGAAATCGGCCAGGCATTCGTCGACCGAGCCTTCGGTGCTCCAGGATTCGACCTGCCAGTCGCGCCGCTCGCGCACCGCCACGAAATTGAGCAGCTCGCCGCGGCGCAGCAGGTAGTGGATCACATGGCCGCCGGGGCCGATCCAATTGGCGCCGACAGGCCGCATGAGATCGTGCGATAGCAGCTCCGAGGAAATGACGCCGCGCCAGGCGACGATGCCGGTGAATTCGGGCTTGTCTTCGCCGAACAGCGCGCCGCGGATGGCGGAATGCACGCCGTCGGCGCCGATCAGCGCGTCGCCGCGTATCCGCCTTCCGTCGGCGAGGCGCAGCGAAACGCCGCGCCCGTCCTGTTCGAAGCCGATTGCTTTCGCGCCGAGGCGGATCGCGTCGCGCTTGGCGCGGCGCAGGCCGGCGGCGAGAAGCTCGTGCAGATCGGCGCGATGGAACATGTAATAGGGGAAGCCGTAGCGGCGCACCGAGCCGATGCCGAGGTCGAACAGCGGCCAGGTTTCGCCGGTGTTCCACAAGCGCACTTCCTTGCCCTTGGGCTCCCAGGCGATGCGCGCCATGGCGTCGGCGAGTCCGAGCGCCGCGAGAATGCGCGTGCCGTTGGCGCTGATTTGCACGCCGGCGCCGACCTCGCCCAATGCGAGCGCCTGTTCGAACACGGTCACGTCGCAGCCGGCGCGCAGCAGCGCGAGCGCCGCCGTCAGCCCGCCCAATCCGGCGCCGGCGATCAAGATATGCGGCGCGCCGCTCATGGCTGCTTGAAGTTCAGCAACTCGGTCGCCGCCGCGTGCGGATCGCTGGCGCGCGCGGCGACTTTCTCGGCCAAAATTTTCAATGCCGCGGCGTTCGCCCCGGCAAAGCGCCGGCGCACCAGATCTTCGAGCCGGCGCATGATGCGCGCCTCGGCGATGCGTTGCCGGCGGCGCTCGATCTCGCCGCTCGCGCCCATCGCTTCGTAATGCTGGCGGATCGTGTCGTGTAGCGCCGCGATGCCCTCGCCGGTCTCCGAGCTCGTCGCCAGCACCGGCGGAAACCAGCCGCGCGCCTCATGCCGCATCGCGTCTTGCGTCAGCATCGTCTTGAGTTCGCGCACCGTGCGATTGGCGTCGGGCCGGTCGGCCTTGCTGACGACGTGGATATCGGCGATTTCGAGGATGCCCGCCTTGATCGCCTGAATGTCGTCGCCGAGGCCGGGCGCCGAGACGACGACGGTGGTGTGCGCGACGCGCACGATATCGACCTCGTCCTGGCCGACTCCGACCGTCTCGATGACGACCATGTCGTAGCCGGCGGCGTCGAGCACGTCGACGACGTCGAGCGTGGAACTGGCGAGGCCGCCAAGCGCGCCGCGCGTCGCCATCGAGCGGATGAAGATGCCGGGATCGGCCGCGATTTCGTTCATGCGGATGCGGTCGCCGAGAATGCTGCCGCCCGAAAACGGGCTGCTCGGGTCGATCGCGACGATGCCGACGGTCTTGCCCGAGTTCCGCAAATGCTGGGCCAGGGTCTTGACCAAGGTCGATTTGCCGCTGCCCGGCACGCCGGTGATGCCGACGATGTGCGCCTTGCCGGTCATGCGATAGATCGCGCCATAGGCTGCGGCGCTTTCGTCGGGGCCCGCCTCGAAGCGCGAGATCATGCGCGCGATCGCGCGGCGGTCGCCGGCGGCGACGCCGGCAACGAAGCTCGCCGTCGGAACCGGCTCGCCGGACATCGGCCCTTACCGCGGCCCGCGCAGTTCGACCTGGCTCCGCACCATGGCGACGATGTCGTCGGGCGGCGTGTCTTGGCCCATGATTTCCTTGATGCCCATCGACTTGAGCGTCGCCACGTCTTCATCCGGCATCACGCCGCCGCCGATGACGATGATGTCGTCCGCCTTGCTTTCCTTCAGCAGGCGCAGCACTTCGGGAAAAATCGTCATATGCGCGCCGGACAGGATGCTGATGCCGAGCACGTCCACGTCTTCCTGGACGGCGGCCGTCACCACCTCGGCCGGCGAACGGTGGAGTCCGGTATAGATCACGTCCATGCCCGCGTCGCGCAGGCAGCGCGCGACGATCTTGACGCCGCGATCGTGTCCGTCCAGGCCCACTTTCGCGATCAGGACCCGGATAGGCGCCGCACTTTGTGCCATTGTTGCCGCTCTCCCGACCGATTGCGTTGTTTGCCGGGCTGCCTTCTTCGATTTTGCCGCGTGTGTCAAGCGCGGCAAAGGAAGTCCGTGACCAGGCGAAGATACTCCTCCGGAAAGACCTGCGGGAAGAAGTGGCCGCCCTCGGGGAAGAGAACGGTTTCGGCGCCCGGGATCAAGCGGCCCAGTTCTTCCGAGAGATAGGCCGGCATGGCGAAATCGTCGCGCGCGCCGAGCACGAGGGTGGGCGACTTGATGCGATGCAGGTCGGCGCGGCGGTCGAAGCGCGGGATCGCCTCGGTGCGCCGGCGCATGATGTTGAGCGTCGCCGCGTCGAGCCGCTCGGCGGCGGCTTCGGCGGCTTCGAGTTCGGCGGCGTGCGCCGTCAGCCACCGGGGCGATTTCATGAACAGCGTCGTAAGTTCCGCCATCGCCCGCGGCCCGCCATCGGCGAGCGCGCGCAGGCGCACCGCGCAGACCCGGCGCACGTAGAAATCCGGCCCGGCCCAGGCGCCGCCGATAACGAGGCGGTCGAGCCGCTCCGGATGTTCGATCGCCATGGTCTGGCCGATGGCGCCGCCGGCCGAATGGCCGACAAGGCTGACGCGCGCCAGGCCCAAACCGTCGAGCAATTCGACCACATCCGCCGTCATCTGGTCGATCGAATAATCGATGTCGGCGCGCGCGCTTCGGCCGCAACCGCGGTGATCGTGCAGGATCAGCGTGAAGCGCTCGGCGAGGGCGGGAACGAACTGGTTCCAAAACGACGCCATGCCGAGGATGCCGGGCACCAGGGCGAGCGGCGGCCCGGCGCCGGTCGTCTCATAATATAAGGTGTCGCCGGTCCTGAGCGTCAGATGCGGCATGGTCCGTCCCTTGCCGCGGCTTGAGCGGCGACGACGATTGATCTAGCCTCGCGGCGCATTGAGCACCGCGGCACGCGGTGATTCAAGAGAGAGGGAGGACATTATGAAAATCCGGCTCGCCGCCGCGATCGGGCTGCTCGCATGCCTGCCCGCCTTTGCCACGGCCCAAACCAATCTGCGCCTGCTCACCGGCTTCGATCCGCGCTTCACGCCGCAAGTCGTCGTGGTCGGCGGCTTTACCGAAGCGGTCAAGAAGGCGACGAACAATTCGATCGGCTTCACCGTTCACGGCGCCGACGTGGTGCCGCCCTTCGAGCAGTTCCAGCCGCTGTCGGCCGGCGCTTTCGATCTGTTGTTCACCGTGCAGCCCTATCATCTCGGCACCACGGCCGTGTCCTTCGGCCTGTGGGCGCTCGAACCGGCGCCGGAAAAATGGCGCGCTGACGGGGTGTGGGATTTTCTCGACAAGGAATACAGCCGCCACGGCGTCAAGCTGATCGCCATCGTGTCGCAGTCCAAACCCGGCGTCGGCATTTTCCACGCGCTGATGAAACAGCCGTTGGCGGCGGGCGAGGATTTCAAGGGCAAGCGAATTCGCGGCAATCCTTATTATAAGCCCTTCGTCGATCTGTTCGGCGGCGCCATGGTGACGATGCCGCCGGGCGAAATCTATTCCGGCCTGCAGCGCGGCGTCGTCGACGGCGCGTTCTGGTCCGGCATCGGTTCGCTCGATTTCAAATGGTACGAAGTCGCGCCCTACATGACGCGGCCGACCTTCGGCTACGGCTATTATTTCATCCTGGCGAACCGCGAGCGCTTTTCGAAGCTGAGCGCGGCCGAGCAAAAGGCGTTGCTCGATGCCGGCAAGGCGATCGAAATATCCGGCATGGAGGAAATGACCCGGCTCCAGGATAGGGAATTCGCGGAACTCAAGGTCAAGGGCACGAAAGAGATTATGCTCGATCCCGCCAAGGTCCAGGCCGGCTTCGCCGCCATCGTCAAGGGCGTGTGGGACACGGCCGAGGCATCCAAGGCCTCGGGCGAGCAGGTCAAGGCGTTCCGCGCTTTTCTGGAAAGCAAGGGCTACAAGGTACGCTGACCGACGACGTCCCGCGCGGAGATGCAGTCCGGGCTCCGCACGCTGTTCGCGGCGCGCGGCTTCTGGCGGCTCTGGTTCATCGGCGGCATTGCCAATGCGGTGCGCTGGATCGAGCTGCTGACCGCGGCGCTGTTTACCTATGAGGTGACGCGCTCGGCCTCGGCGGTGGCCGCGGTCACGGCGGCGCGCACGCTGCCGCTGTTGTTGTTTGGCGCCTTTGCCGGCGCCGTGGCCGAGGCGCTCAACCGGAAGCACATACTCGTCGTCTATCTCGCGGTCAGCGCCATCATGGCGGCGCTTGTTGGCGTCTTGGCCGCTCTCGGAACGGCCGATCCGTGGCTCATCGGCCTATGCAGCTTCGTCAGCGGCACGGTCTGGGCCAGCGAAATGCCGACGCGGCGGCGCATGGTTGGCGAAATTGCCGGCCCCGCCTTGGTCCAGCGCGCCATTGCTTTCGATACTTTGACCAGCGCCGCCACGCGCATGGTCGGCCCCGTCTTGGGCGGCATCGCCTATGCGACGATCGGATTGGCTTGGACCTTCCTGCTCGCTGCGCTGGCGCTGGCTTTCTGCTTTCTTCTCGCATTGGGCCACAAGTACCAACAAGAAATGAAGCCGCTGCGCCTGGATGGGATTCCCAGTGAAATCCTATCCGGGCTTCGTCAGGTCAAGCACTTTCCGGGAATCCGCGCCGTGTTGCTGACGACGATCGTCGTCAACGCGCTCGGACTGCCGTTTACCGCCATGGTCGCGCCGATCGGGCGCGGCGAGTTCGGCGTTTCGCCGTTTTGGGTCGGCGTGCTGGCGGCGGCGGAACCGTTGGGCGCGCTGGTCGGCGGCCTCTTACTGGCGGGCGTGCGGCTGCGAATGCGGGATGTCGCGTTGTTGCGCGGCGGCTCGTTGTTTTTCTTCGCGGCGCTCATCGTCGTCGGTTTCGCGCCGAGCTACGCCGTCGTATTCGCGGCCTTGGCTGCCGCCGGCCTCGGCATTGCCGCTTTCGCTGTCGCGCAATCGGCGGCGATTCTCACCGATGCGCCGGCCGAGTTGCGCTCCCGGCTATTGGGCATCGTGACCGTCTGCATCGGCACCGGCCCGCTGGGCGCAATGGCCATCGGCCTGCTCGCGGAATTGCTTGGGCCGCTGCGCGCGATCCTTGCCGGTGCCGCCGTTGGTTTGTGCCTCATTGCCGTCGCCGCGCTTTCGGCTCGCCGGCCGCCGAAGCGAAATTCCAGCATGGTGAATGAGGATTTAAGTTAGTCAACGCGCCGCCAATGCACCGATTAATGACATTTGAACGGCGATGCGCTCTTTCCCGGGCGATGTTAAGCCTTTCGATTTATGAGGCGTTAAAGAACCCGAAGCTAAATTCCGCCAACACGCCTGACTGCGCGTTGAGACGTTATTGGTTGGGTCGAAGAGAAGTTTCTAAGGCCGTTGCGGAAAACGATTTTTTCCGATCGCTCTTTTGCGGAGGATCCGATGTCGTCACACCCAAACTCGAACTCGCCCAAGCGCCCACAAAAATCGCCGCTTCGTTCATTCGCCCGCGATCAACGCGGCAGTTTGCTGGCCTGGGGCGGCTTCCTGCTGATCCCGATGCTGGGCTTTGTCGGGCTGGCGATGGATACGTCGCGCGGCTATCTCGTCAAGGCGCGCTTGTCGCAGGCGATCGACTCCGCCGCGCTTGCCGCCGGCAAGGTGATGGCGGATGAAACCGTCGCCACGGCGGACGCGATCAAATATTTCAACGTCAACCTACCGAATGGCTATATGGAATCGTCCGTCATTTCCGGACCAACGGTAACCTTCAATCAAGCGGCCGGCTGGGTCCAGGTCTCGGCGACCGTCAAGGTTCCGACCTATCTCGGCCGGTTCCTGGGCATCAACGAATTCGCCATGGCGGGCTTTGCCGAAGTCGCCAAGAAAACCGTTTGGACGGATATCGTCATTTCCGCGGACGTGTCGGGATCGATGAGCACGGCGATCGGCGGTGTTCCGAAAATCAACTCGGCGCGCCAAGCCGCGACTGTGATGGTCAACTCGATGTTCGGCGCGGATGCGGTCAAGCCGCTGCTGAAAATGGGCCTCATCACCTGGAGCGGCAATGCCCGCATCCTGCCGATCGGCACGGCCTACAGCGCCGCGACGCAGACGACCCAAGCCGTGACGGCCTATCCCAATCCCTATTGGAACGGCGCGGCTTGGCCAAGCTACACCTCCTGCGGCAGCTGCACCAACCCTTACACCGGCATGCCGACGACGATCACGACCCATTATTTCTACCATGGCGTTCCGATTCCGCTGATGAAGCCGGCGCCGGCGGGCTGGAGAGGTTGCGTGCTCGAGCGCCTCATCGACAACAATGCGCCGGACGACGGCGATACGATCCTCGGCGCCGGGACGGCCGGAACCAAGACGTGGCAGGGATACATCCCGCTATCGACAGGCTTCCAATGCACCAACCAAGGCATTCGGCGCCTGACCAACACCAAGGCGACCATCCAGGCCGCCGTCGACCAGCTCACCAGCCCGACGGGTAACACCAACATGGCGATGGGCCTCGGCATGGCCTGGCGCCTGCTCGGCCAAACCGGCAGTCCGTTCCAGGGCGACGGCACGCCGACGCCGCCGCCGGGCGAAGAACTTGTTCGCGCCCTGGTGGTGATGACGGACGGCGAGAACACGTCCACAACGTCCGATGCCTACAACGGCAAACTCACCGCCGCCGAAATGGACGCCCGCGCGCTCGCCGTCGCCACCGCAATCAAGGCCACGGGCGTGATCATTTATGCGATCCAGTTCGAGTTCAACACCGGGCCGCTCGTGGCGCAAATGAAGCAGATCGCCAGCGGCACGGGCGCGCCTTACTACCAATACGCGCCCACGGGGGCCGCGTTGCAAACGGCCTTTGCCGAAATCGCCGCCCATCTGACAAAGCTGCGCCTGACGCGATAGTCCACAACGCCGATCCGCAAGCCGCCCCGAACCCCTGGTTCGGGGCGGCTTTCTTTTGGACGATCGCGATCGCGGGGCTTCGCAGCGGTACGAGCGCTTGGCCGTACAACGACATCGCGCCGGTTCGCCCATGCACCGGACGCACCGCATCGATCGCCGTCCTCGAAGGGTGGCTCCGGTCCGGGCGCGGCGAAGCCGCTGGCTTAAGATTTGAGTTCGCCAGCAAGCGTGGCGAAAGCGGAGAGCCATCGTTCCGGCGCCACGTCATCCCCGGCCTTCGAGCGGATGACGCGCCCGATACCGTCGCAAACGAGCTGACAGGTTAGCCGATACGGCATCCGATTGATCGCCTCGGAATTCGGCCGTCGCCGCGTACGGGCGGGTCTCCGTCCGACGCTGCCGCCGGTGGCGGACCGTGTCGGCACGCCCTCGTGCAGCCGGACAATCGATTGCCCGAATGTGGCGGCACCACCAGTGCCGCGCGACCCGCTTCTACCGAAGAATGGCGATGGAAACTTGCAACGATTCGTGCCGAGCAGTTCGGCCGAAAGCTGTAAGCTATGGCATCCGGTTGAATGCATCGGAGAGAATCGAGACGAGGCTTGAGCGTCTCTTATACCAAGAGACCGAAATAATCATCGTCATCCCGAGCGTAGGTCGCGCATCGCGCGACCGAAGTCGAGGGACCTCGTGCGGACGCGCCGTCTGATTGCAAGGCACGTTGTTGCTAGTCCGCCCGAGGTTCCTCCACTCCGCGCCTTCGGCGCTCCGGTCGGAATGACGAGTCATTATTTCGGTCGGCTGGTATTATCCGTCGGGGCAGTCTCCACGACCCACCCTCATCCGGTGCAACCTGGCGCTGACCTCGCGACAGGCGAGCCGTGCCGCATCAGGCGCTCAAAGGCTCTTCGGATGCGCCCGGCACATGCGCTTTCGGCCATCCGGAATCGGATGGCCGTCTTGGCAGCGCGCGGCGCTCGATCGGATTTTGCGCTACGGGCAGGTCGGCAAGTCGGTCGTGATGATATTCACGAAGCGCGGGCGATCGTAAGCGCTTTGATAGACCACCTGGCTTGCCACGGCGGCGGGAAAAACCAACGGATCGTATTCGCTGAACACTTCCGCGACGACCGCGGTATCGCCGACGAGCATGGTGAAGCCGGGCGGAAATGTCGCAAGCGCGTTGACCGTGCCCAGCTTGCTGGCGTCGCTCCGCGTGCCGGCGCCGCGGCGCTGCCACTTGATGCGGTAGTTCGTGGCCGTTTCCGCTTCGATGTAGGAGATGATGACGACGCCCTTGCTGCCGAGCTGGAATGGCTTGGCGACATTCTCGGCCGACTTGAATATGTTGTCGAAGTCGGTGCACGAAATCGTTCCGTCCGACTGTCCCGCGAGGTTGCCGGATGCGGCGGCGACGCGGTCCATCTTCTGGTGCGCGATCGCAAAGCGGGTCAGCTCGACGCCCGCCAGGAGGGCGACCGTGAAGACCGGGGCGAGAAAGGCGAACTCGACCGCGATTGCGCCGCGTTCGCGTCGGGCAAAGCGGGCCAAGCGATTCCGAAACGATTTCCGTTGGCTGTTTGGCATGTCGGGTCTCCTGCCTGGCGTGTTTTAATACGGTTCGTTTCGCACGGCCGCGACCGCCCGCAGGCTGACATGGTCGCTGCCCCAAAAATTTGTGACAAAGGGCGTCAGCAGCCGGTGCTTGTAGTCGACGGTGTAGTTGACGATCTCGCCGGAGGAGCCCGTCCCGTCCTTGCCCATATCGGCGTCCCATATGCCGTTGCCATTCACATCGGTGAACGGTTCGCCGGAGTCGTGCTGGCCGTTGCTGTTGCTGTCCGTGTAGGGCTCGGGCTTTCCGACGTCGCCGAAGCTGGGATAGATCTTATAGGTGATGACGATATCGCTGGCGGCCACAAGCCCGTAGGTGCTGTCTTTCACCATTTTCGCGATGCGCTGTTCGCGGGTGAGGCCGCCAAAGGCCGCGCCGGTGATGGCATAGCGCGTCGCTTCGCGCAGGCCGCCCTCGACCGAAGCCACGATGAAGAACATGAGGCACAGGTCGATGATGAGGAAGACAAATCCGACCATGACCGGCGCGACGAGGGCGAATTCGAGCATCGCCGCGCCGTCGCGGCCGCGGATGAACCGGTGTCCGATTTGGGGCAAGAACATTCGGGGCATATTTGCTCGGACGCTTCGCATGGAGAGACCTCCCTCAATCGGCAAAACGAGCCCGCAATTTCACCTTGCGCTCGATTTCCACAATTGAGCGGGAGTCTAGTATTGCGCCTTTAAGGAGGTGTTTCTTCGCATCGTTAAATTACCGGCATTATTGCGCCGGTCGGTCGCATTAAGATTAATGGCTCAAGAATGACGGACCCGCGGGCGATGGCGGCCGGCTTATTTCAGCAGTTGCGGCAGGAACGTCACCAGATCGGGAAAAATTGTCAATACGACCATGCCGCCCACCGAGGCCCAGGTGAACAGCCAGGCTGGGCGGTAGAGCTGCGGCAGCGTCATTTGCGGCACCGCGGCCTTGAGCGCGAAAATGACGTAGCCGAACGGCGGCGTGATCGCGCCGATGACCATGTTGATGAGAAATTGCATCCAGAACCAGGTCGGATCGAAGCCGAGCGTCTTGAGCAGCGGATCGTAGATCGGAATGAGAACCATCATGAGCCCGATTTGATCGACGAACATGCACATGATGAAGGGCAAGAGCATCATGAAAAAGAAAATCAGCCAGCGATTCTCCTTCATCTGGGCGACCGCTTGGCCGAGTTCCTGGACGGCGCCCGTGTAGCTCAAGATTTGCCCGAACAGCATCGCGCTCGCCATGATCACCAGGATGACCGCCGAAAGCGCGGCCGATTCGCAGGCCGCATGGACATAGGCGCGCCAGTTCATGCGGCCGTAATAAAAGGATTCGACGAGCGCCGCGAGCGTGCCGAGCGCCGCCGCTTCCGACGGCGTGACCGACGAAAACATGATCAAGCCCACGCTGAGCACGATGATCAGCGTGAACGGAATCAGCCGCGCCAGCGCCGCGAGCTTCGCGCGCGCGCCCGGCGCAACATAGTCTTCCTTGGGGGCCAGCGACGGATCGCGCGCCACTTTCCAGGCGACGACGCCGACATAGATGAAGGTCAGCACGATGCCCGGCACGATGCCGGCGATCAGCAGATCGGCGATCGACACGGTGTTGACCAGCGTGCCGATGACGATGGCGAGCACCGAGGGCGGAATGATCGGCGCCAGCAACGCGCCCGCCATCATCACGCCGGCGGTCAGCTCGGGATTGTAGCCGCGCTTGATCATCGGCTGCATGACCGAGCGGCCGAGCATGGCGGCGACCGCGATGCCCGAACCCGCCGGCGCGCCGAGAACGGCGGACAAGGTCAGCGCCAGATGATATTGCCGCCCGCGCACCCGGCCGATGAGCTTGTCGATCGAGGCGAACAGCACGTCGATCGAGCCGGAACGCATCAGGATTTCGCCCATCAGGACGAACAGGGGAATCGTCGTCAGCGCCTCGGTCGTGGTCACGGCATAGACGCTGTTCGAGATCATGCCGAAACCGGCCTGGCCGAAAATCGCGATCACGCTGCCGCCGACCAGAAGAATGAAGCAGAGATAGACCGGCAGGCCGGTGAGAAAAAGCGCGACGAGGACGCCGAGCCCGAGCGCGAGATAGAGAATCGTCGTCACGGCTGCGATCCGGTGGTTGGCGCCGAGGGCACCAGGCCGATGACGGGCCCGATCGGCGCGCCGCCGTTGAGCAGCAGGCGTATGTACCACAGCGCCGAATTGGCGAAACCGTAGCTGATGAAGATCGAGAGCCACCATTTCGGGATGGCGATATTGCCGCTGGTCTCGATCGACTGCCGATACTGCCGCAGATTTTCGCCGATCGCGATATAGGCGATAAATCCGCACAGCGCCAAGCCCACGAGATCGATGACGAACAGGATGCGCTTGGCGTGGCGCGGATAGAGATCGGCCAGCAGCGTCACCGCGATATGCATGCCGGCGCGCACCGCATGGGGCAGGGCGAGAAACGTCATCGCCAGCATCAGGAACGTGATCGTCTCGAGGCTCCAGCGCGTCGGCGCGTTGAAAAAATAGCGGACGACGACTTCCATGCAGTAGAAGACGCCCATTGCGCACAGCGCCAGGCCGGCCAGCAGATAGCCGAGATCGGTCGCGATGCCGTGCAATGTGAAAAGCAGCGACCCGCGACGCGCCGCGTCGCGCTCCTTTGAATCCGTCATTTCTCGCCCTCGGTTACGCGGCCGAAACCCGTTCCCCTTCAACGATGCTTTATAGGTTGCGCCGCGCCGTGTCACACGCCGACGCGCATCCCCAGCATGCCGCGGGTCAGGATCGAGTTCGGACCAGGGCGGGTGCGGGTCGGCGAGGGCGAGGTGGGGAAAGCGGCGGAGGATTTTCGGAAACGCGATCTCGGCTTCGAGCCGCGCCAGCGGGGCGCCGAGGCAGAAATGGATGCCGAAGCCAAAGCCGATCTGGTTCTTGGCTTCGGCGCGGCGGATGTCGAGCGCTTCGGGCCGGGGAAACGCGCGGCGGTCGTGGTTAGCGCCGCTGATGAACAGGAAAATGCGGTCGCCTTTGCGGATCGCGGCGCCGTGCCAGTCGAAGTCCTGGCCGGCGACGCGCACCATGCTGAGCGACGGGCCGTCATAGCGCATCAGCTCCTCGACCGCGTTGCGCACCAGGGCCGCGTCGTCGAGATTGCGCCGGAGATCGGCGAGCTGAGCGGGATGGCGCAGCAGGGCGAGCAGGCCGTTGGCCAGAAGTTGCGTCGTCGTTTCGTGGCCGGCGAATAGGAGAAGTAGCGCGCTGCCGACGATTTCGTCGTGCGACAGCTTGTCGTCCGACTGTCTTTCGGCGCGCTCGCGGGCATTGAGCATGGCGGCAGTTACGTCGTCGCCGCCGCCGTCGCGTTCGCGCCGCCGGATAAAATCGCTGAAATACTCGGTCATCTCCGCCATGCCCTCGGCGGCACGGCGGTATTTGTCGGGATTGGCGCGCGAGGTGAGCACGAATTGGGCGAGGTCGTCGGACCATTGCTTGAGCTTGCCGACATCGGCGCGCGGCACGCCGAGCATGTCGGCGATGACCGAGGCGGGCAGCGGATAGGCGAAGAGCTTGTGGAAATCGAATTCGCGCGCGCCGCCCGCGGCGATCAGGTCGAGCAAGTCGTCGACGATGCGCTCGATGCGCGGCCGCATGCCCTCGACGGCGCGGCTGGTGAAGGCCTTGTTCATCAGGGCGCGCAGCCGCGTGTGCTGCGGCGGGTCGTTGAACACGGCCCAAGTCTGCAGATTGGCGGCCAGCGGCAGCACCAGTTCCTTGAGCGGGCTTTTCAGCGTGCCGACGAAGGGCCGGATGCGGTCGGCGGAGAGGCGCGGATCGCGCAGGCCCTGGCGCACATCGTCGTAGCGCGTGACGATCCACGCCGACATCGCCGCGCTCCAAAACACCGGCGCCTCGTCCTGCAGCCGGCGCAGCACCGGATAAGGATCGGCGACGAAGGCCGGATCTTGATGATCGAAGCGCGGAGCGGGTTTGGACATGCGGCGGCCAAGATAAAACAGGTGCCCGGCGGATGGCTACTGTGGTTTGCCCGCAACGGCCATATCGGCGGCGGCTCGCGCTTGGACCGCGTGCTACCGGTCCCGGATATCGCGCTTGCCTTCGTTCATTTCGCCCATGAGGCGAAGCGCGTCGTCGCTCACCATCAGGTCGCAGAACAGGGTGCGTTCGTCGGCGAAGTTCTTGGCGACGTCGCCTTGGCCGGCCTGGCGCGCCAAGCGCTTGATGTGGGCCAGGGCCTGGGGCGATTTCGCCGCCAGCTTGCGCGCGATTTCGAGCGCGCGCGGCAGAACGGGGCCGGTGGTGCATTCCGCCACGATCCCATAAGCGAGCGCGCGGCGCGGCGACACGGTCTTGCCGAGCAGCATCAATTCAAGCGCGCGCGCCTGGCCGATCAGGCGCGTCAGCGTCTGGGTTCCGCCGGCGCCGGGCAGCAAGCCGATATTGATCTCGGGCAGGCCCAGCGAATAGAGCCCGGCCTTGGCAATCCGGATATCGCAACACAGCGCCAGCTCGAAGCCGCCGCCCATGGCGATGCCGTTGATCGCAGCGATGAAGGGTTTGCCGATCGCCTCGATGCGCCGAAAGCTCGCATGCAGGCTGGTCGCGGGCACGGGGCGCGCCGTGTCGAAGGCGAGGCCGCGCGCCTTCATCGTTTTGGCGCGCTTCTCGAGTTCATGCACGGAAAAGTGGCGGATGAAAACGCCCGCCTGCGCGCCGGTGATGACGGCGCAGCGGATCGCCGGGTCCTTCTCGATCGTGTCGAGAATCGCCGGCAGCTCCGCTTCGGTCTGGCCATCCATAAAGCCATGCGGCGGATTGCTGAAGGTCACGATGGCGATGGCGCCATCGCGCTGCAAGGTCAGGTGCGGCATCCAGGCGATCTCCGGCATAGGCATAATACGGCGGCAAGCACGGCCGCGTGCCGATGCTCCCGACGGCGCGGCAGGCTTACTCCGCCGCTTGCTTCAACGCCGCGCGGCGCTTGGCCGAGGCCGCGGCGTCGATGCGGCCGGTGGCGTCGATGACGCAGCCATAGGCCTCGCGCGCCGCGTCGCCCGACACATAGCCCTGGTCGACATCGTTGGCGATCGCCGCGATCGGCCGCTCCAGCGGATTGCCGTAGCCCGAACCGCCGCCGAGATAGAGCTCGATCATTTCGTCGGTCTTGTCGACCGTAACGATGTTGCCGCTGCCGAGATCCTCGATCACCGCGCCGCCGCGGTCGAGCCGCGCCCCGTGCACGGCGCCGCCGGCGGCGCCGCCGAACAGGCCGGTTTGGTCGACGCCGAAGCCCTCGGGATAGACAGTCACCAGCGCCGGCAGCCCGTCGTCGTCGAGCTTGGCGACGCGAACGACTTGGCCGAGGCCGCCGCGTTGCGCGCCGGCGCCGCCCGAATCTCGGACGAAAGATTTCTCGACGACAAGGATCGGGCAGCGCGCCTCGAACAATTCGATCGAGGTGTTGGCGGCCGAGGTCGGATAGAGCAGGGCCGATTTGCCGTCCTGTCCGGCCGAGGCGCCTTGGCCGCCGCCGGTGAACAGGTGATCGGAATAAAGCCGCCCCGCCTTGTCGGTGCCGTAGAAATACATCGCCACGGGCAAGCCGGTATAAGCTTGCACGGCCTTTGGCGCCGCCGGCGCCAGGGCCTTGAACAGGTTGGGGCTGATATACCAGCCGGTGCGCGTGCGGTAGTTGACCGCCCGTGGCTTGTCGCAATTGAGGATGCTGCCGGCCGGCGCGGTCACGGTGAAGGGCCGGTAGCAGCCGGCATTGCCGCGCACGTTCGGCGTCAGCATGCATTTCAGCGGATAGGTGACGTGCGCCTGGGTGTAGTTGAGCGTGCAATTGATGCCGCCCTGCGGCACCTGGGCCGGCGCCTCGGGGAAATCGACCTTGATCTCGTCGCCCTTCACCTCGATGCGGATGCGGTAGGTGAATTCGGCGCTGAACGGGCGGTTCGAAACATAGCTTTCGTAGACGCCGTCCGGGATGGCGCGGATCGCGTCGCGCATCGCCTTCTCGGATTTGCTTTGCACGATCGCGGCCAGCGCGGTGAGATCGTCGAGGCCGTAATCGGACATGAACTCGAGCAGGCGCTGCGCGCCGATCGCGTTCGCGGTGATGAGCGCATGCAGGTCGCCGAGCACTTGCTGCGGGTTGCGCACGTTCTCGGCGAACAGCGTAAAGAAGTCTTCGGACGCTTGGCCCGCGCGATAGAGCTTCATCGGCGGAATCTGGAAGCCTTCCTCGTAAATCTCGCGCGCCCGCAACGTGTCGCGCGTGCCGCCGATGTCGCTGACATGGCCGACGGTGCCGACCATGCCCACCAGCCGCTCGCCGCGGAACACCGGCGTGACGATGGCGATGTCGTAGAGATGGCCGGCGCAGAGCCAGGGATCGTTGGTGACGAGCACGTCGCCCGGCTTGAGGCTCTGCGGCGGGAATTTCGCCAGCACGGCCTTGACCGCCTTGGGCAGGCAGAGATTGAACACCGGCATGGCGCGCGGGCTGTGCGCCAGCGGCTCGCCATTGGCGTCGAGCAGCTCGCAGGCGAAATCCTGCGCTTCGCTGATGACGAGGGAAAAGGCGGTGCGGCACACGGTCTGCCACATTTCCTCGACTACGGTGACGAGCCGCGCCCACATGATTTCGAGGCCGACGGAATCCGACTCGATGCGCTCGATCGCCTCGGCGCGCGGCATGTCGGCCGTGATGCGCAGCGCCGGCGCCTTGGGCGCGCCGATCTGAATGCGCAGGTTGAGCGTGTCGTCGACCAGGAGCGAATCGCCCGGCGGCACGACGGTCGTGGCTTCGTGCTCCTCGACGATGGCGGGGCCGGCGATGCGGTCGCCCGGGCGCAGCGCGTAGCGGTCGTACACCGGCGTGTCGCGGAACGCGCCGTCGAAATAGGCCGGGCGCGAGCCCTTCTCGCGGTTCACGATGTTGGACGACGTTGTGACCAGCTTGAGCGCAACGTGCGGCGCCGCGCCTTCGATGCGCACGCGCCAGCCGATCGAATTCGATCTCGGCGCCGCTGAACACGTGGGTGTAATGCTTGGCGTAGGTATCGACGAAGGCGGCGCGGATTTCGCCGAAGCGGGCGCCGCCGAGCGCGCCGTCCGGCACCGGCACGGTGATCTCGTGCATCTGGCCGAGCAGGCGCATTTCGGCGAAGCGGCTGACTTTGATTTCGTTGGCCGGCACGCCCGATTCGACAAGGCGCCGGCGCGCTTCGGTTTCGAGTTCGCCGAGGATGCCGTTGATCGCGCCGTAGTCCGATTGGGCGTTGAGCACCGCCGTCGCCGAGCGCGACAGCTCGATGCTGAGCGGCGCCGCGAGAAAGCCGAGCGCGGCCGCGGCACCCGAGGCCGGCGGCACGATGATTTCGCCGATGCCGAGATTGCGCGCCACGGACGCGGCATGGGCCGGCCCGGCGCCGCCGAAGCCGACCAGCGAATAGCGCCGCGGATCGCGGCCTTTCTCGATCAGGTGAACGCGCGCCGAGCCCGCCATGCTTTCGGACACGATCTTGAAGATGCCGGCCGCCGCCGCGATCGGCGTCAGGCCGAGCGGTTCCGCGACCTTGAGCATCGCGCGCTCGGCCGCGGCGCGGTCGAGCTTCATGCGTCCGCCAAGGAAGAAATTCGGGTCGAGATAGCCGAGCATGAGATTGGCGTCGGTCACTGTTGGCAAAGCGCCGCCCTTGCCGTAGCAGGCCGGGCCGGGATCGGCCCCGGCGCTGTGCGGGCCGACCTTGAGCAAGCCGACCTCGTCGATGCTGGCGATCGAGCCGCCGCCGGCGCCGATTTCGATCATGTCGATGACCGGCGCCTTGATCGGCAGGCCGCTGCCCTTCTTGAAGCGATGGACGCGGGCCGCTTCCATGCGCGCGGCAATGTCGATCGTGCCGTTCTGCACCAGGCAGGTCTTGGCCGTGGTGCCGCCCATGTCGAAGGAGATGACGTCGCGCTTGCCGGCGCGCTCGCCGAACAGGACCGTCGCCAGGCCGCCGCCGGCCGGGCCGGACTCCAACAGCCGGATCGGGAAGCGCCGCGCCAAATCCGGCGCCGCAAGGCCGCCCGAGGATTGCATAAGATAGAGCGCGCCCGTGAATCCCCGGCCGTGCAATTCGCTTTCGAGCCGGCCGACATAGGAGTTGAACAACGGCTGGACATAGGCGTTCGCCGTCGTCGTCGTCGCGCGCTCGTATTCGCGCATCTCGGGAACGACCTCCGACGAGAGCGAGACTCCGAGCTTGGGGAATTCCGCGCGCAGCAGCTTGCCCGCCGCCTGTTCGTGGGCCGCGTTGGCATAGCAATGCAGGAAGCAAACGGCGATCGCCTCGACGCCGTCGGCAACCAGCGCCTGGGCGGCGCGGCGGATTTCGGCGGGATCGAGCGCCTTGATCACCCGCCCGTCATAGGCGACGCGCTCGCCGATCTCGACGATGTGGCGCCGGTCGGCCAACGGGGTCGGGAAGCGGAGGAAGAGGTCGTAAATGTCGTAGCGCTGTTCGATGCCCATTTCGAGGATGTCGCGGAAGCCCGCGGTCGTGAGCAGGCCGACCTTGGCGCCCCTGCGTTCGATGATGGCGTTGGTGACCAGCGTGGTGCCGTGCAGAAGTTCTCCGACATCGGCGAGCTTGATGCCTTCGGCGGCGACCAATTCGTCGAGACCTTGGAGCGCGCCCACCGAGGGATCGGCCGGCGTCGTCAGGCTCTTGTGCAGCCGGAGCTGGCCGCTTTTCGAATCGAGCAGGACGAAATCGGTGAAGGTGCCGCCGATATCGAAGCCGATCCGATAGCGGGCGGAAAGCCGATCCAGGGTCTTGGTCATCGTGGTCGCCGACATGGTGTCTCCGTCTAGGCGCGGCGGCCCCTGGCGGGGCCCGATCCGGCACCGTCTCATAGCCTTTCGCGGCCGGCGATTGTATCCGCGTTTTTTCGTGCCCGCCATGCCTTGGTGGGGGGCGGATTTCGCTGCGGTATCGCCGTTGTTTTGCTATGAAGGGCGGCAGCGGCGCCGGCCGGAAGAAGCGCGGCGTGGCGGGGGAGGGGCGGCGCTATCATGCAATTCGGGTTGAACTTTTTTCCGTGCCTGTCGCCGGCGGAGAAATCCGGCACGCAATATTTCAGCGAGGCGCTGGAACTGATCGGGCTGTGCGACAAGCTCGGCTACAGCCATGTCCGCCAGGTCGAGCATTATTTCGAGCCTTATGGCGGCTATAGCCCCAATCCCATCGTCTTCCTTGCCGCCGCGGCGCTCAAGACGCAAAAGGCGCGGCTGGTCACCGGCGCCGTGCTGCCGGCGTTCAACAATCCGCTGAAGCTGGCGGGCGAGATCGGCATGCTCGACGGCATTTCCGGCGGCCGGCTCGATGTCGGCTTCGCCCGCGCCTTCCTGCCGCACGAATTCGAGCGCCTGGGCGTCAGCCTCGACGAAAGCCGGCGGCGTTTCGACGAGGGCGTCGAGCAGGTGCGCCTTTTGCTGGAGAACGACAAGGCCTCGCATAGCGGCGAATTCCGCAGCTTCGACAACGTCACCTCGCTGCCGCGCCCGGCGCAGCGCCCGCGTCCGCCGTTTTTCGTCGCCGCGATCGGCACGCCGCAATCCTTCGCCGAGGCCGGCCGCAAGGGCTACGGCTTGATGGCGATCCCGATCGACGCCACGCGCATGGCGGAATTGTTCGGCATTTACCGCGAGGCGTGGCGCTCGGCCGGGCATCCGGGCAACGGCCGGATCATGAACTCCTTTATGATGTGCGCGGCGCCGGCGCGCGAGCAAGCCATGGCGGCGGCGCGCGTCCCGATGAGCGCGCATTTGCAGGGCCTGGTCGCCGCCGCCGCGGGCTGGCTCGCAGGGGCGAGCACCAAGGATTATCCGGGCTACGACAAGATGATTGCGCAAATTCGCGCCGAAACCTTCGAAAACCAGGTCGAGAAAGGCCTGTGCTGGGTCGGCACGCCCGACGATATCGCGGCCATGCTGTTCGACTATCACCGCAAGGTCGGCGGCTTCGACACGGCTTCGCTGCTGCTGTCGCCGGCCGCGATGCCGATCGAGGATTCGAAACGCTCGATGCGCCTGTTCGCCGAGCAGGTGATGCCGCGCGCCGCGGCGCTGTGATTTGGAGCACGACATGACCTTGAAGCTCAACCCGCCCTTTCCGCCGCACAAGATCCCGAAAGGCGCCAAGCCCACCCAGGTGCCGCGGAAATATCTGCCGCAGCTTTCGCTCGGCGAGCGCGACCGGCGCTGGGACGCGCTGCGCAAACGCATGCTGATGGCCGGCACCGATGTCTTGTTCTTCCTGGGCAACGACATCTATTGGGACATGGGCATCGCCAACATGCGCTATGTCTTCAATGCCGGCAGCAAGATATCGAGCTACGGGTTGTTCTTCATCGACCGCGATCCGATCATGTGGAACTCGGTCGCGCACATGAATCGGCCCTACAATTTCCTGCTGTCGATGCAGGATTGGATCGGCGATATCCGCACGTTTCGCGGCTTGCCGGAAATCTGCGCCGAGATCGCGTCGCTCAGTTACGCCAAGAGCCGCATCGGCATGGTGGGCTTCTCGTCGACGATCCAGACCGTGCCGACGCTGCTGCACGGCGAGGTCATGGCTCTGAAGCGCGAGCTGCCCAATGCCGACTTCTTCGATGCGAGCTGGATCCTCGAGCAGATGCGCATGGTCAAGAGCGAGGAGGAAATCGGCCAGCTGCGCAAGGCGGGAAAGATCGCGCGCAAGGTGATCGACGCCCTGGTCGAAACCGCGCGGCCCGGCGTCACCGAGGCCGAAGTTTTCGCCGAGATGATCCGCACCCAGATCGCCAATGGCGGCGAGCCGAACATCTTCAATCTCTTCGCCTCGGGCCCGATCGATCATCCGGCGCGGGAGCTGTGGCACCTGTTGCACGGCCTCGATCAGCCGCAGGTGCCCTCGATGCGCCCGCTCGCCGCCAACGACATCATCGTCGCCGAGTGGCACACGAAATACGGCGGCTATCTCTGCCACACGGAATACACCGTCTATGTCGGCAAGAAGCCGCCCAAGCCATTGCTCGATATTTTCAAGGTCGCGGTCGAATGCCTCGACGTGAGCAAGACGGTGTTCAAGACCGGCAACACGCTGCGCCAGGTCTGGGAGGCGGTGCGCAAACCGGCGGAACGCGCCGGGCTCGATTTTGTCGAGCTGGGTTTCCACGCCATGGGCCTGGGCTCGCCGGAGTTCCCCACCGTGATCTACAAGGAAGGCTTCGGCAGCAACGCGCTCAACGGCCACCGCATCGGCGATTTCGTGCTCGAAGAGGGCATGTGCTTCGGCAACAACATCGATCTCTTCAACCCGCGCTGGAAATGCGACGTCGGCGTGATGTATTCCGATTTCATGGTGGTGCGCGACAAGGGCGCCGAATGTCTGATCGGCACGCCGCGCCATCTCGGCGTCACGGGATAGCGTGCCGCGCGATGCAGCGATACTCGATCTTCTCGCTGCTGCGGAACGCGTTCTCCCACCACGAGGGCTGGGAGCGCGCCTGGCGCAGCCCGGAGTTGAAACCGCATTACGACGTCGTCGTCGTCGGCGCCGGCGGGCACGGTTTGGCGACGGCCTATTACCTCGCCAAGGATCACGGCATTACGAATGTCGCCGTGCTCGAGCGCGGGCTGATCGGCCTCGGCAATATGGGGCGCAACACCTCGACCATCCGCTCGAACTACGTGCGCGAACAGAGCATCAAGTTCAACGACGCCTCGCTCAAGCTCTACGAGGCGCTCGGCCGCGAGCTGAACTTCAACATCATGTTCAGCCAGCGCAGCCAGATCGACATCGTGCAAACTTATGCCAAGCTCCGCGACCTGCGCCGCCGCGCGCTGCACATGGACCTGCACGGCGCGGATTACGAATTCGTCTCGCCCGAGGAAATCCGCCGCGCCGTTCCCGTCATCGGCGATGCCGGCAGGATGCGGCTGCCGATTTTGGGCGGCTATCGCCAGAAACGCGCCGGCATCGCGCGCCACGACGCCATCGCCTGGGGCTACTCCCGCGCCCTCGATGCGCGCGGCGTTGAAATTCACCAACACGCCGAAGTCACCGGCTTTCTCAGCGGCGCCGGCGGCGCCATCGTCGGCGTCGAAACCGCGCGCGGCACGGTGCGCGCGAACAAAATCGCGATCGCCACGGCGGGCAATTCCAGCCACACGGCGGCGCTCGCCGGGCTGCGCCTGCCGCTGCAGACGCGCAATCTGCAAGCCTGGGTGTCGGAGCCGATCAAGCCCGTCATCGATATCCAGGTGAACTGCCCCGATATCGGCGTCTATGTCAGTCAATCGGACAAGGGCGAGCTCATTATCGGCGGCGGCACCGATCCGGAAAATTCCTACCGGCACGGCGGCAATCTCGCCGTGTTCGAGGATGTCGTGGCCGCCATGCTCGACATGTTTCCGATTTTCCGCCGCTTGAAGCTGATGCGCCATTGGGGCGGCGCGCTCGATTTCGCCCACGATGCGAGCCCGATCGTTTCGAAGACCGCGATCCCGGGGCTCTATATCACGTGCGGATGGTATGGCGGATTCAAGTCGATCCCGATCGGCGGCCGCACCTTCGCGCATCTGATCGCGCGCGACGAGCCGCATCCGCTCGCCGCCGATTTCACCCTGAGCCGCTTCGACCGCCTGGGCTTCGTCATCGAAGCCGGCACCGTCGCGCAGCGCTAAGGCGAGGCGCGGGCCGTGCAGATGATCCCCTGTCCCTGGTGCGGCGAGCGGCACGCGGCGGAATTCACCAATGTCGGCGAGCGCACGCCGCCGCGCGGCGAAGGCGCCGCCTTGGCGGAAGATGGGGCGTGGCGCGATTGGCTCATGTTCCGCGACAATCGCCGCGGCCCGCATGAGGAATTGTGGTGGCACGTCAAAGGCTGCGGTACGTGGTTCGTCCTCAGCCGCGACACGCTCACCCACGAGATCGAGCGCTGATGCCGGCCAACAGCCATCGGCTCGAAACAGGCGGCGGCATCGATCGCGCTAAGCCGCTGGCCTTCCGCTTCAACGGCGTGCGCTACCAGGGCTATGCCGGCGACACGCTGGCCTCGGCCTTGCTCGCCAATGGCGTGCACTTCGTCGGCCGCAGTTTCAAATATCACCGGCCGCGCGGCATCGTCGGCGCGGGCTACGAGGACACGGGCGGCATCGTCCAGCTCATGGGCCGCGAAGATCGCCCCAACGCGCTGGCCGCTTGCACCGAACTCTATGACGGCCTCGAAGCGCGCAGCGTCAATTGCTGGCCCGGCCTGCGCCTCGATATCGGAGCGCTGATGCAGCTCGCGGCGCCGCTGCTGCCCGCGGGCTTCTACTACAAGACGTTCCAATGGCCCGATTGGCATCTCTATGAGCCGGCGATCCGCCGCGCCGCCGGCCTCGGGCGCGCGCCGAAAAGCTCGGTCGGCGACGACGCTTTCGAAAACCGCTACGGCCATTGCGACGTGCTCGTGGTCGGCGCTGGCCCGGCCGGCCTGATGGCGGCGCTCACGGCGGCGCGTTCCGGCGCGCGGGTTTTCCTCGCCGACGACGGATTGGCGCCGGGCGGCCGCTTGACGGCGGATGCGCGCGGCCTCGATGGCGCGGAGCCCGGCAAATGGATCGCCAATGTCATTGGCGAATTGCGGTCGATGCCGAATGTCCGGGTTTTTCGCGACGCAACCGTGTGGGCCTATCTCGAACATAATTATCTCGCCATGGTCGAGCGCAAGCCCGAAATTCCGGGCCTGCTGCAGCGCCATTGGCGAATTCGCGCCAAGCAAGTGGTGATTGCAACAGGCGCTTTCGAACGGCCGATCCCGTTTGCCGGGAGCGACCGGCCCGGCATCATGCTGGCCTCGGCGGCGCGCGCCTATCTCAATCGCTACGGCGTGCTGCCGGGGCGGCGCATTGCCGTGTTTACGAACAACGACAGCGCCTATGAGGCGGCGGCGGAAATGCAGCGCGCCGGCGCCGCGGTCACCATGGTCGACGCGCGCGACGCGCTTTCCGAATTCGCGCAACGGCTCCGGGCGGCGCATGATCTCAACGTCATATCGGGCGCCGTCCTCGATGCGGCTTGGGGCTATCCCGGCGTTGAGGGCGTTTCGGTTTTCAATCGCCGGTCGGGCGGCAAATTGTCGGATTTGAATTTCGACCTGGTGTGCACTTCGGGCGGGTGGAATCCGGCCTTTCATCTCGCCTCGCAAAGCCGCGAAGCCCGCGCCGTTTGGCGGGAAAATCTTGCGACCTTCGTTCCCGAAACAGCGTCGCGCCGCTTCCACATCGCGGGCGCAGCGCGCGGCACCTTCGGCACGGCGGAATGTTTGCGCGGAGGTGCCGCCGCCGGTGCCGCGGCGGCGCGCGCCGCCGGTTTCGATGCCGAGCCGGGCGCCTTGCCCGCCGTCGGGCCGGAACCCGGTTGCGAAATCGATCCGCTCTGGTACGTGCCGCCCAAATCGCGGCGCGCCAAAATCTTCGTCGATCTCGTCAACGACGTGACCGTCGCCGATCTCGCCCTGGCTCTGCGCGAAGGCTACGAGCACATGGAGCACGTCAAGCGCTACACGACCGCCGGCATGGGCATCGACCAGGGCAAGACCGGCAACGTCACCGCCATCGCCGTCGTCGCGGCGCTCAAGGGCAAGCCGCCGCAGGAGATCGGCACGACGACGTTCCGGCAGCCTTATGCGCCCGTCGAATTCGGCGCCATCGCCGGGCACCGCGCCGGCCAACGCCTGACGCCGATGCGGCGCACGCCGATTGCGCCGTGGCACGAGGCCGCCGGCGCCGTGATGTACGAAGCCGGCTTGCGCTGGCAGCGGCCGGGCTACTATCCCAAGCCGGACGAAACGATCGAGGCCGCGACCATGCGCGAGGCCCGCGCGGTGCGCGAATCCGCCGGTGTCTACGACGCGAGCACGCTCGGCAAGTTCCTCGTCAAAGGGCCCGATGCGGTCAAGCTGCTCGACCTGCTCTACGTCAATTCCTGGGCCTCGCTGAAACCGGGCCACGGCCGCTACGGCGTGATGCTGAGCGACGATGGGCTCATTGTCGACGATGGCGTCACCTTCTGCCTCGCCGAGAACACCTATCTCTTGCACAGTTCGACCGGCGGCGCCGACCGGGTTTATCTCCATATCGAGCAATTGCTGCAATATCACTATCCCGATCTGCGCGTGGCCGCGATTCCGGTCACGTCGCAATGGGCGAACGTCACCGTATGCGGCCCGCGCACGCGCGAAGTGATCCGCGCCGCGCACACCGATATCCCGATCGCCAAGGACGCGTTCCCCTTCATGACGCTGCGCGAGGGCCATGTCGCCGGCATACCGGTGCGCGCCGCGCGCGTCAGCTGGACCGGCGAACTCAGCATCGAGTTGAACACGCCGGCGCGGTACGGCCTGCAATTGTGGGAGAGCATTCTCGCCGCCGGAAAGGAATACGGCATCGCGCCGGTCGGCTCCGAGGCGAGCCACGTGCTGCGGATCGAAGCCGGCTACATCTCGACCGGGCACGAAGCCGACGGCACGGCGGACGTGTTCGATCTCGGGCTCGGCTGGATGGTGTCGAAAACGAAACCCGACTTCATCGGCAAGCGCGCCATGGCGATGCGCCGCCGCGCCGAGCCGGTTCGGCGCGAGCTTGTCGGTTTTCTGCCCGAAGACCCCTCGCGGCTCGTGCCCGAAGGTTGCCCGATCACGCCGGGCGGCGTCCGCGCCGACAGCGAGGGGCTGGTCACGGCCTGCACGATGAGCCCGGCGCTGAAACGCACGATCGCGCTCGGGTTGCTGCAAAACGGGCGCGCGCGCCTCGGCGAAACGGTCATGGCGCGCGAGCCGGCGGGGCCGATCCGTTTGCGCGTCGTCGAGCCGATGTTCCACGACCGCGACCGCGCGCGGGTCAAGGGCTGAGCCATGCGCTACGACGCGAAAATCTCGCCCATCGCCGCGCGCTGCATCGTCGAGCTGCGCGGCGATCCGGGCGCGGCGCAACGCGTGGCGCGCCAGCTCGGCCTGACATTGCCGCGGCGGCCCAACACCTATTTGCGCAACGACGCGGAAACCGAGATCGCCTGGCTCGGGCCGCGGCGCTGGATCGTCATGGCCGCGCAGGCGCGCGAGGCTGAAATCGGCGGCGCGCTCGAGCGCCATGCGGCGGCGGAGCCGCTGCTCGCCGCGGCCTCGATCTCCGACATGCTGGCCGGTTTCGAAGTGTCCGGCCGCGACGCCCGCGAAATTCTCGGTCAAGGCACGCCGCTCGATCTCGCGCCGGGCGCGTTTCCGGACGACATGGCGAGCGGCACCGATTTTTTCGGCGCGCCCGCGATCGTGCGCCGCCGCGACAGCGCCGAGAACCTGTTCGAGCTTTGGATCGATCGCAGCCTGGCGCGATTTGCCCGCGACTGGCTGGCGGCCGCGAGCGGCGGGCCAATTCCAAATTCGAGCTGACATACCCGCCGTCACGAAGCTCGGCGTGGTTGATCGAGAATTAAGCTTAATCGAAGACGCCGCCGCCGTTGTTGTAAAAATCGGCGAAATATTGCGGCCAATCAGCACTTGCCGTGGTTAATGCGCGAGAACGGGCGCCGTCGAGCAACGTGCTGCTTGGGGCTTATCTAGTTTTGGAAACCCCGGGAATTTTCTCTGCAACTTCCACTCCTAACGAATGGTTATGTATTCTCAGTCAATAATTTTAACGCACGTTGACGACACCCGATTTTTTCGTTTGGCGCGCGAAATCCCGTGCCGCCACGCAATGCTCGAATAGAACGCCGCTCCGAGACAAACCCTGAGACGAATCCGAAATGTTGAGAGCCGCGCTCGCCTCCGTCAACCGTCCCGCCGAGCTGATCGTGCGGCGTGAATTCGTCGCCTGCGGCGCCCGGCAAGTACATTATCGCCGAGCCGGGGTGGGCCCGCCGGCGATCCTGTGGAATCAATTGCCGCAAAATTCCGCGTCGCTCGATCAGCTCATGCGCCGACTGGCGCCCCACTTCACCGTATTCGTCATCGATCTGCCGGGCTTCGGTTTGTCCGACCCCCTGACGCAGGAAGCGCCGACCATCGCCGATCTTGCCGGCGCGCTTGCCGAGACCCTCGACGCGCTCGGCATCGAGAAGGCTGTCTTGGTCGCGCGGCAAATCGGGATCCCGATCGCGCTCGAATTCTGCCGGCGACATGCGGATCGGATCGCGGCAGCCGCGCTCGATCGCGTGCACGATGCGGGCGAAGCGAACGGCGCCGAGCGGCTCAAGCGCTTCGCCCACGATTGCGTGCCAAACGCCGACGGCAGTCACCTGATTGCCGCTTGGGCCCGGCTGCGCGACGAACATATGTACAATCCCGGCGCCGCCCGGTCGGCCGCGACGCGCCGGCTCGCCGACATGCCGGCGCCGCAGTCGCTCCATGAGGATTGTTTCATGGAGATGTTGCGCTCGTCCGCCGCGGTGCGGCGGATGCTCGGCGCCGCGCTCGATTACGATGTGGCTGGTGCCATCCGAGAGTTGACGGTGCCGATGGCCGTCTTTTGCGCCGATGGTGACGCGCTCTTGGCGCACGCCTCGGCTGTTCCGGCGGACAATGTGCGGATCGAGCGATTGCGGCCCGGCGAGAGCGACGCCGCTGTCGAGAGCATCGCGGAGTTTCTGCTGTCGTTCACCACTGCGCGCAGCTATGAGCCGCGGTCGCTCGACGCCAACGCCGCGCCGATGCGCGAGTCGCTCGTGGCCATCCGGAGCGGAAGCGTGAACTTGCTTGCGCGCAGCGCGGGCGAGGGCGGCGGCCGGCCCGTGGTGCTGCTGCACGGGGCCGGCGAATCGAGCCTCGTCTTCGACGACTTGCGCAAACGTCTGGCGCAATCGCGGCGGGTCATCGCCTTCGATCTCCCGGGCCATGGCGAAAGCGACCGCATTCTCGAAGGCTTCGTGCCGCGTTTCCTCGCGGCCGCATTGGCCGAGGCGCTCGATGGCTTCGATCTCGCCGAAGTCGATTTTTTCGGTCGCGGGCTTGGCGCCGCGATCGCCGTCGAACTGGCGCTTGCCGAGCCGCACCGTGCCGCGCATCTTGCGATCGTCGATCAGCCGCTGCTCGGCGCCGAGGAGCGCGCCGAATTCTTTTCCTCCTACGCGCCGCCGATCGAGCCGGTCTGGGACGGTACGCACCTCCTGGCATTGTGGAATCAAATTCTGGCGCGGGAATATTTCTGGCCCTGGTTCAAGCAGAAAAAATCTTTCATCCGCCAAATCGAGCCCAGCGCCGAAGCCGCGGCGATTCACGCCCGGGTCTTCGATGCGCTGCGCTGCGGCCCGGGCTATGCCCACGCCAACCGCAATTGGATCGATTGGCCGGCGCAGCAAAGGATCGAGCGGCTTGTGCCGCCGCTGCTGGTGATCGGGCGGCGCGGCGACGGCTGGTCGCGCGACGTGGAGACGATGGCGGCAAGCGCGCGGCGCGGCGCCATCGGCTGGGTGGACGGCGGCACGCCCGACATTGCGGCGGTGCTCGAGAAGTTCCTGGACAATTAAATCGCCGAGCTCAATCGGCCAGGATGACCGTGCGCGCGGGATCGAGAACGAGGCGCACCGCCTCGCCCGGCGCCGCGCTGGCCGCGGATGCGTCGGTCAAGGCAAGAACCCGCCTGCCGCCCGCGTCGAGCACCAGCTTGCGCGTCGCGCCGAGATAGATCGCATCGACCACCGTGGCCGGTATGCCATCGGCGCGATCGGCGGCGCCGAGCCGCAGCCGCTCGGGCCGGCAGCCGAGCGTGATCCGGCTGCCGACCGATATCGCATGGCCGGGCGCGGGCAGATCGATTTTGGCGCCGCCGCCGCCGTCGAGGTCGATCGCGAGCCTATCGGGGGCGATGGCTGACACGCGTCCCTCGAACAAATTGCAGTCGCCCAGGAACGTCGCGACGAAGCGCGACTTCGGGCACTCGTAGACCTCCGCCGCCGAGCCGGCCTGCGCGATCCGCCCGTCGCGCATCACCACGACGCGGTCGGAGAGAAAGATCGCTTCTTCCTGATCGTGCGTGACATAGACGACGGTGACGCCGAGCTTGCGGTGCAGTGCCTTGAGCTCGAGCTGGATGTTTTGCCGCAAATTCTTGTCGAGCGCGCCGAGCGGCTCGTCCATCAGCAAGATGTCCGGATTGAAAACCAAGGCGCGGGCCAGGGCCACGCGCTGCTGCTGCCCGCCCGACAATTGGCGCGGATAGCGCTCGCCCATTCCGGCGAGATCGACCAGCGCCAGCACGCGCGCCACGGCCTCGGCCTTCGCCGCCGTGGCGTGGCGCCGCATGTCGAGCGGAAACGCGATGTTCCGCTCCACCGACATGTGCGGAAACAGCGCGTAGTTCTGAAACACCACGCCGATATTGCGGCGCGCGGCGGGGATGCCGGCCATGTCGCGGCCGGCGATCGTCACGCGGCCCTCGTCGGGCTCTTCAAATCCCGCGATCAGCTTGAGCAGCGTCGTCTTGCCGGAGCCGGATGGGCCGAGCAGCGTGCAAAATTCGCCCGGCGCCACGTCGAGCGTCACGCGGTCGGCGGCCGTCACCGCGCCGAAGCGCTTTGTGGCGCCGGCAAGCGCCACGCTCTTGCCGTTCGCGCCGCTCACCGCCGTCTCCGGATCGACAGCGACACGACCAGAATGCCGATCGAAGCGAGAATGAGCAGCGCCGCGACCGCCGTAATCGTCGGATCGATATCGTGCGCGACGCCTTCGTACATCAGCTTCGGCAAGGTACGCGATTCGATATCGGTGAGGAAGATCGCGAGAATGACCTCGTCGAACGAGGTGACGAAGGCGAAAACGGCGCCGGCCACGATGCCCGGCAGAATATGCGGCAATTGCACGCGCCGGAACATGGCCGGCCAACTCGCGCCGAGGCTGTAGGCCGCCAGCGCCTGCGCGTTGTCGAAGCTACGGAGCGAGGCCCGCACGGTGACGAAGGCGAAGGGCAGGGCAAGCAGCGCGTGGCCCATGGCAAGTCCGAGCTTGGTTCCGGTGACGCGCAGCGGCGCGTAGAGATAATACAGCGCCACCGCGACCACGATGGTGGGCACGATCATCGGCAGCACCAGCAGCGTCTCGATCTGCCGCTGGCGGCGCGGCGCCAGCATGCCGGCGCCGAGCGCCGCCGCCGTGCCGGCGACGGTCGCCAGCGGCACGGCAATGGCCGCCACTTCGAGCGAACTCAGAAACGCATCGGCCCATTTGTCGGTCGCAAACAAATTTTCGTACCAGCGCCAGCTATAGGCGGGCGGCGGAAACACCAGGAACGGCGATCGGCTGAGGCTCATCGGAAAAACCATGACGATCGGCGCGAGCAGGAACAGCGCAACCAGCGTTCCGGCGCCGACGACGAGGCGGCCGGCGGCGCCGCGGCGATAGGCTTTGCCGCCGGCCGCGCCCAGATTGTCGCCGCTGCCCGCGCCCTCCATGCCGCCCCATAGCCGGTCGAGCCCGAAGCGGCGCTGGAATTGCCAGAACATGACCAGCGTGATCGCCAGCAGCGTGATCGAGAGCGCCGCCGCCATGCCCCAATCGAGCCGCTCCGACAGGTGATACTGGATCATCATCGCGATCATCGTCTGCTTCGGGCCGCCGAGCAGCGCGGGCGTGATGTAGTAGCCGATCGCGTGCATGAAGACGATGATCGCGCCGGCGATGACGCCGGGCGCCGTGAGCGGCGCGATGACGCGCCGAAACACCGCGCCGGGCGGCGCGCCCAGGCTTTCGGCCGCGAGCAGCAGATTGCGGTCGACGGTGCGGAACGCGGCGTAGAGCGGCAGGACGACGAAGGGCATGAGCACGTGAATCATGCCGATCAAGACGCCCGACAAATTGAAGATGAACTGCACCGGCTCATCGACCAGGCCGGTCGAGGTCAAGATCGTGTTCAGCAAGCCTTGCTTTTGCAGCAGGATGATCCACGCCGTCGTGCGCACCAGGGCCGACGTCCAGAACGGCAGCAGCACGACAAAGGCGATGATGCGCGCCGCGTTCGGCCCCAGCGTCGCCATCATGTAGGCCAGCGGATAGGCGGCGGCGATGCAGCCCAGCGTCACCAGCGTCGCTATGACGAAAGTATTGAGGATCGGCACGCGATAGGCCGGGCTCGTCAGGATGCGGCCGTAAAGCTCGAACGAGATCCCGTCCTTGGCGAAGCTGAGAACGAAGACGTATAGAATCGGGCCGAGCAGCAGGATCGCGATCAGCAGCAGCGCGGGCGCCGCCGCCGCCCATCCTGCCCGCTGGCGGCGCGCCGCGGCGCCGCTCATGTCACGATAAGCTCGCGGCGGAAATTCGTCAGCCGATCGTATCCGCTGTCGGTGATCGCGATGGTCTCGGAAAAGCCGAAGCTGTCGGCGAATATATAGGTGTGAAACACCATGCCGGGCGCGAAATGCCAGTCGGCGCCGGGCGCCGCTTCCAGCGCCTCGCCGCCGGTCGGCGGCAGCATCAGGCCGATCGAATAGAAGGTCTTGTTCGTGTAGCTCTTGCGCAGGCCGGCGCCGACGACGCCGTCGCGATATATTGCGTCGGGCACCGTCGCAGCGACGCCGGGCGCCACTTCCCTGAGCGCGCGATCTTGAATCGCGAGCAGCGCCGCGGCCTTGGCGTATTCCGCCGGCGTTGCGGCCCCGACCTTGAGCGTGCGCCAAAAGCGCGCGTGGTAATGGCGCACCGCCGGCGTGCATTCGAGCTGGATGGTGTCGCCCTGGGCGAGCACGCGGTCGGAATAGCCGCCGTGCAAATGAGAGGCGCGTTCGCCCGAGGCGAGCGGGCCGGGGCCCGGCACGTCGCTGCCGGCGCGGATCATGGCGGCCGCGATCTCGGCGGCCATGTCGCGCTCGCTCGCGCCCGGTTTGGCGGCGGCGATGCCCGCTTCCATGCCGGCCTCGGCGGCCTTCCCGGCGCGGCGCTGATAGGCGATCTCGGCCGGCGATTTGACCAAACGCAAGCGCCCGACAAGATCGCCGGCATCGACCAATTCAAAGCCGGTCATGCGCTCCTTGAGCGCGTCCCAGCGTTCGGCGGTCAATTGCCAGGCGGATTTCTCGATCGCGCAGCGCGCGCGCGCGCCGAGCTTGCGCCGCAGGAACGCCAAGGCTCCGGCGAGCCGGTCCTCGCCGTCCGCCCACAAGGCGCGATCGGCGAAGACGCAGGTCCGATCGAGATAATATTCGGCGACGTCACGGCAGAAGACGCCGGGCTCGCCCTCGGCCGGGATCGCGGCGAACTGGAACGTGGAATAGCCGCGCGTGAAAAACCCCGTCAGCCAGGTCACGCTCTCGGGCTGGAAAGCGAGCAGCGCGTCGAGACCGCGCTGCTTGAGCGCGGCCTGCACTTTGCCGACACGTTCGAGATAGTCCGCGCGCGGAAACCAGGCGTCCGTCGCCATCCGCCGCTTAGCTCTGGATGAAGGCCTGGTAGCGCTCGACCATCGCCTGCCCGTTTTTCTTCCACCAAGCGATGTCGAGGAACAAATCGATCTTGGCGTCGGGCGAGCCCGGCAGATTGGCCCATTTGTCCTTCGGGATGCTCTCGTAAGCCTTGGCGGTCACCGGTCCGTACATGATGTGTTTGTGGAATTCCGCCTGCGCCTTGGCGGAGACCATCCAATTGAGAAACTTGTAGGCGTTCTCCTTGTTTTTGGCGCCCTTGACGATCATGAAAAACCCGAGCTGCGCCACCTGCCCGGCGAAAATCATCTTGAGCGGCAGGCCTTCGTTGATGCCGGCCTGATAGCGGCCGTTCCAGCCCATCGACATGACCGCGTCGCCGCTGCCCAGCACCTGCACGGGGTGGGCGCCGTTCGTCCACCATTGCATGGCGTGCGGCTTGATCGCCGCCAGCTTTTTGAAAGCACGATCCACGCCGTCTTTGGTCGATAGCACTTTGTAGACGTTGGCCGGCGCCACGCCGTCGGCGAGCAGCGCCGCCTCGATCGCGCTTTGCGGCCGGCCGTACATCGAGCGCTTGCCGGGGAATTTCTGCGCGTCGAAAAAATCGGCCCAGCTTTGCGGCTGCGGCTTGCCGTCGGGATAGGTCTTGGTCGAATAGGCGAAGACGGTCGAGAAGATTTCCGAGGGCACGCCGAACGCGTAGCGCGTGCCGGGAAACACGTGGCTTTGATCGACCTTGTCCGCCGGGATCGGCTCGAACAGGCCGGCATCGACGCCTTGCATCAGCGTGGCGCCGCCGCCGGTCACCACGTCCCAGGTCACGGTGTTGGTATCGACCATGGCCTTGATGCGGGCGATTTCGGGATTGGTATCCTCCTTGACGCGGACGCCCGAGGATTTTGCGAAAGGTTCGAGCCAAGCCTTGCGGATCGCCTCCTGGTAGGCGCCGCCCCAGCTGGTGAAAACCAGTTCCTGAGATTGCGCCAGGGCCGCGCGGCCCAGGAGCGCCGGGCCGATGGCCGAGGCCGCAACGGATCCAACTGCAAGATTACGCCGACTGATCGACATGCTTCGTCCTCCGATTATTTGGCATTTGCATATTTGGCGCGCGTTCGCAGCGGGTATGCCATGAAATTCCGCAGCATTGTCTTGGCGTCGAGCGCATCGTCCGCGTCGCGCTTCAGGCGATCGACATCGGCGCCGTCGGCTTCGAGGCGCTTGCGCACGTCCTCGAACCATTGCCGCGCCTGCTCGGCATTCACTTCGGGGTGGCCCTGGATGCCCCACATCGGCAGATCCTTGTAGCGCCAGATGTGGTTGGGGCATTCGGCGGTGCCGGCGAGAACAGTCATGTGGCGATGCGCGGCGCGCACTTCGTCGTTGTGCCAGACGAACATCGAAACGCGGGCGCCGAGGCCGGCGGTGAGCGGATCGGTCGTGGCCGCCGCCGTCAGATCGAGCCACGTATAGCCCACGTCGCAACTTTCGCGGCGGAATACCTCGTCGCGCCCGCACAGCGCCGAGCCCATGATCTGGCTGCCGAAGCAGATGCCGAGCGTGGGAATCGCCCGCTCGGCCAGCTCGGCAACCAGTTCGTGCTCGCGGTGAATCCAGGGCACGTCGTCATAGGCGCCGTGCGGGCTGCCGGAGAGGAAGCACGCGGCATAGCCGTCGAGGCTCGCCGGAAATTCGCCGCCATAGGCCCATTTCGACTCGACGGCGAAGCCGGCTTCGGCGAAGCGCTGTTCGAGCTGCGCCACCGAATTGCGGCGCGGTCCGTTATGGAGGTAGAGCAATCGCATTCGCCGAAATCCGAGCATAGCCGACTGGCGAGAACGGGGCTTATTCTTGCGTGCGACATAAGTTAGCCTAGCGGTGCAACGGCGCAAGGGGATTTGGAATTGGTGCGGCCATGACTCTGCTGAACGAAACCGCCAGGGGCGTTTTCATCATTTCCGCCACGCCCTTTGCCGAGGACGGCGCCCTCGATCTCGCCAGCCTCGACCGCTTGACCGATTTCTATCTCGGCCATGGCGTGCACGGCATCACGCTGCTCGGCATGATGGGCGAGGCGCAGAAGCTCGACGGCGCCGAGGCGCGCGCCGTGGTGCGGCGCGTGATCGCGCGGGCCGGCGGCCGCGTGCCCGTTGTCGCCGGCGTCAGCCATGCCGGGCTGGGCAACCTCGCGGCGCTCGCCAAGGATGCGATGGATGCCGGCGCCGCCGGCGTCATGGTCGCGCCGATGCCGGGGCTCAAGGGCGATGACGGAATCGTCCATTATTTCGAACAGGTGTTCCGCGCGCTCGATGCCGCGACGCCCGTCATCTATCAGGATTATCCGCAAACCACCGGCGTGCATTTGACCGCCGCCTGCTTCAATCGCCTCGTCGATGCCTTCCCCAAGCTCGTCATGCTCAAGCACGAGGATTGCCCCGGACTCGGCAAACTCAGCCGCATCCGCGCCGACGCCGCGCGCGACCAGCGCCGGCGCGTCAGCATCCTGGTCGGCAATGGCGGGCTCTATTTCCCGCAGGAGCTGCAACGCGGCGCCGACGGCGCGATGACGGGCTTCGCCTATCCCGAGATGCTGGTCGAGGTTTACGCCCGGCACGCCGCGGGCGACGCCGACGGCGCCGAGGATTTGTTCGACGCCTATCTGCCGCTGGTGCGGCACGAACAGCAGCCCGGCATCGGCCTGGCGCTGCGCAAGGAAGTGCTGTTCCGGCGCGGCGCCATCGCCAGCCCCCGGGCGCGCGCGCCGGCGCCGTCCTTGAGCGCCGAGGACGAGCGCGAACTCGAACGCCTGATGGCGCGGGTCGAGCGCGCGGCGGCTAACACCCGGTCGGCGCGGCGGGCTGCTTAGGTGCAGGATAAATCGGCTTGGCGCCTCGGTGTCGATATTGGCGGCACCTTCACCGATGCCGTTCTTGAACGGCCCGGCGCGCAATTCTCGATCAAGGTTCTCACCACGGCGTCGGCGCCGGAACAAGGCGTCATCGCCGCGATCGAGGCGGTGGCGCGCCAAGCCGGCATCGGCTTCGGCGACATTGCCGTCGTCATCCACGGCACCACGCTCGCGACCAATGCGCTGATCGAGCGCAAGGGCGCGGTCACCGCGCTGCTGACCACCGAAGGATTTCGCGACGTATTGGAAATCGGCACCGAGAGCCGCTTCGAGCAATACGATCTCGATCTCGAAAAGCCGGCGCCGCTCGTGCCGCGCGACCGCCGTTTCGCGATCCCGGAACGCATCGGCGCCGACGGCCGGGTGCTGCGCGCGCTCGACGAAGCGGCATTGCACGCGGTGTTGCCGCAACTCGCCGGCGTCGAGAGCGTGGCCGTCGCCTTCCTGCATTCCTATGCCAGCCCGGCGCATGAGCGCCGCGCCGGCGATATCCTGCGCGCGGCCTATCCCAGCCTCGATATCAGCCTGTCCTCGGAGGTTTCGCCCGAGGTGCGCGAATACGAGCGCTTCTCGACGGCGGCGGCCAATGCCTATGTCCAGCCGCTGATGCGCCGCTATCTCCAAGGCCTCGACGCCGCGCTGCGGGCGCGCGGCGCCATTGCCGCCTTGCTGCTGGTGCAATCGAACGGCGGCCTGACGGATCTCGAAACCGCCTGCCGCTATCCGGTCCGCCTTGTCGAATCGGGGCCGGCGGGCGGCGCGATTTTGGCGAGCCGCATCGCGGCCGAATGCGGCTTCGCCGAGGCCGTCGCCTTCGACATGGGCGGCACGACGGCGAAGTTTTGCCTGCTCGATCGCGCGGCGCCGCGCATGGCGCGGGAGTTCGAAACGGCGCGCGCCCATCGCTTCAAGCGCGGCAGCGGCCTGCCGCTGCGCATTCCGGCGATCGACATGGTCGAGATCGGCGCGGGCGGCGGCTCGCTGGCGCGGATCGACAAGCTCGGCATGATTCGCGTCGGGCCGGACAGCGCCGGCTCGGAGCCCGGCCCGGCCTGCTACGGCAGGGGCGGCACGGGCGCCGCCGTGACCGATGCCAATCTCGTGGCCGGGCGGATCGAGCCGTCCGCTTTCGCCGGCGGCGCCATCGCACTCGATGAAGCGGCCGCGCGCGCCGCCGTTACGCGCCATGTCGCGGCGCCTCTATCGTTGACGCCCGAAATGGGCGCGCTCGGCATCGTCGAGATGGTCGACGAGGCGATGGCGAACGCGGCGCGCGAACACGCGGTGGAAAACGGCAAGGCGCTCGAAGGCCGCGCGCTCATCGCCTTCGGCGGATCGGCGCCGCTCCATGCCGCGCGCCTCGCCGAAAAGCTCGGCATGACGCGCGTCATCGTGCCGCCCGGCGCCGGTGTCGGCTCGGCCATCGGTTTCCTGCGCGCGCCGATCGCCTTCGAAATCGTGCAAAGCCTGCCGCGAAAGCTCGCCGACGGCGATCTCGCGGCGGTCGATCGCCTGCTTGGCGAATTGCTGGCCCGGGCCGAGAGCTTCGTCCGCCGCGTGACCGATGCGCCGGTCGTTCGGCGCTTCGGCGGTTTCATGCGCTATGTCGGGCAGCGGCACGAAATCCCGGTGCCGCTGGCGCGCGAAACCATCGCATCCGGCGACCGTGCCGACGCTGCGCGCCGCCTTCGACGCGGCCTATCGCGAACATTTCGGCGCCATCATGCCGCGCCTCGCCATCGAGGCGGTGAGCTGGTCGGTCTCGGTCGCGACCGAAGAACGGCCGCCGCAGCGCATTGCCGAAAGCCCCTGCTGTGGCCGCGCCGCCGCCCTTCGGCCGGCGCCGCCTGCTCGATCCCGCCTCGGGCGACGCAGTCGAGGCCGCGCTCTATCGCCGCGCCGCGCTGGCCCCGGGCATGCGCTTCGCCGGCCCCGCCATTATCGTCGAGGCGCAAACCTCGACGGTCGTTCCGCCCGGCTTCGAGGCGTCGGTCAATGCGGCGGGCTGCATTGTGCTCGATCGCAACACGGGAAACGCCGCATGAGCGATACGGACGGACGCGACACCATTCGCCTGCAAGTCATGTGGACGCGGCTCATCGCCGTCGTCGAGGAGCAGGCGCGCTCGCTGATCCGCACCGCGTTCAGCGCCACGGTGAGCGAGGCGGGCGATCTCTCGGCCGGCGTCTTCGACACCGAAGGCCGCATGATCGCGCAGGCCGTGACCGGCACGCCCGGCCACGTCAATTCGATGGCCGAGGCGGTGAAGCATTTCGTCGCCAAGTTCCCGGTCGCGTCGATGCGGCCGGGCGATCATTTCATCACCAACGATCCGTGGCTGTCCTCGGGCCATCTGCACGACGTGACGGTCGTGACCCCGGCCTTCCACAAAACCCGCGCCGTGGCGCTGTTCGCCTGCACCTGCCACCAGGTCGATATCGGCGGGCTCGGCCAGGGGCCGGATGCGAAATCGATCTACGAGGAAGGGCTGTTCATTCCGCTGATGCGCCTGGCGCGGGCCGGCGCGGTCAACGACGATCTGTTCGAGATGATCCGCGCCAATGTGCGCCAGCCCGACGAGGTCGAGGGCGACATCCGCTCCTACATGACGTGCAACGATCTCGGCGCGCGTCGGCTCGCCGGCCTGCTCGACGAATATCCGGAAATCCCGCTCGAGCGGCTGGCCGGATTCGTTTTCGAGCGCTCGCGCGCCGCCATGCTCGAAGCGATCCGCGCCCTGCCGCGCGGCACCGTCGCCAATCGCATGACGATCGACGGCTACGACGCGCCGGTCGAACTCGCCGTGGCGCTCACCGTCGGCGCCGACGGCATCGATGTCGATTTCGCCGGCAGCTCGCCCGCCAGCCGTTACGGCATCAATCTCGTGCTCAACTACACCAAGGCCTATTCCGCCTTCGGCGTGCGCTGCGCCGTGGCGCCCGAGGTGCCCAACAATGCCGGCTCGCTGGCGCCGATCCGCATATCGGCGCCGGTCGGCTCGATCCTCAATGTCGAGCGGCCGTGGCCGGTCTGCGCGCGGCACATCATCGGCATGTTCCTGCCCGATCTGGTCCTGGGCTGCCTGGCGCAGCTCATGCCCGGCCGCGTGCCGGCCGAGGGCGCTTCTTGCGTGTGGGGCTTGCAGCTGCGCGGCGGACCCGAAATCGGCGGCGCTTCGGACGAGCGTCAACACAACGCGCCGCCGCCACGCTACGACGTGTTGTTCTTCAATTGCGGCGGCTCCGGCGCGCGGCCCACGCTTGACGGTTTGTCGGCCACGGCCTTTCCCAGCGGCATCCGCGCGCTGCCGATCGAGGCGGTCGAGCAAGTGGCGCCGATCGTGGTGTGGCGCAAGGAATTGCTGGCCGATAGCGGCGGCGGCGGCGCGCGGCGCGGCGGCTTGGGCCAGCGCGTCGAAGTCGGCTCCGCCGATGGCGCCGCCTTCGCCGTGTTCGCCATGTTCGACCGGGTCGATCACGCGGCGCGCGGCCGCGCGGGCGGCGGCGCGGGCGCGCGCGGCAGCGTGCGGCTCGACGACGGCACCAAGCTCAACGCCAAGGGCAAGCAGATCGTGCCGGCCGGGCGCCGCCTGATCGTCGATCTGCCCGGCGGTGCCGGCTATGGCGATCCGCATCGCCGCCCGGCCGAGGCGGTGGCGGCCGATCTTGCCAGCGGACTGGTGGGTGCGGACGCGGCCAAGAGCGTGTATGGTGTCGCCGTTGCGCGCGACGGCTCGATCCGCCGGACGCCGCCCGTCGAAAAATAATAGCGGAGGATGACACGATGATGCGCTTAACGATTGCGGCGGGCCTGGCCCTGGCCGCGTTTTCGATGTCCGCGGCGCCGGCCGCGGCGCAGACCAAGTGGGATTTTTCGATCGCCTGGCCGCCGGGCAATTTCCACACGCAAAACGCCATGGCGCTGGCCGCCGCGATCAAGGAGCGCAGCAAGGACGCGCTCAATATCGTGGTCCATCCCGGCGGCAGCCTCGGCCTCAAGGGGCCGGAGACGCTGCGCGCGGTGCGCGACGGCATCGTGCCGATCGCCGAGATGAACATGGCGCAGCAGGTCGGCGACGCGCCGTTCCTCGGCCTCGAAACCCTGCCGTTCCTGATCCAGGACTATGCCGAACTCCGGACATTCCACGAATTCTTCCGGCCCAAGGTCGAAGAAATCCTCGCCCGCAACGGCCAGAAGCTGCTCTATGTCGTGCCCTGGCCGAGCCAGATGATCTACACCAAGAAACCGATCGCCGCTGTCGCCGATCTCAAGGGCCTCAAGATCCGCACCACCGACAAGAACAGCTCGGATATGTCGCAGATATTCGGCATGTCGCCGGTGCAGATGCCGTTCTCGGACTTGATCCCGGCGCTCGCCTCGGGCGCAGTGAACGCGGTCGCGACCTCGGCGCCGACCGGCGTCGATGCGAAATTCTGGGAGTTCATGACGCACGCCTTCCAGACCAATCATCTCTGGTCGTCGAACATGGCGACGGTTAATCTCGCCGCTTGGAACAAGCTCGATGCCGGCCAACGCAAGCTGGTCGAAGACACGGCGCGCGAGCTGGAGCCGAAATTCTGGGCCAATGCCGAAGCCGCCGACACGCAAGGCCAGAAAACCTTGAGCGAGCGCGGCCTCAAGATCGAGCGCGTGAGCAAGGAGATGCGCGCCGAAATGGCGGCCTTGACCAAGAAAATGACCGACGATTTCATCGCCCGCGTCGGCGGCCCTTCGAAGGAAACGGTCGAGGCGTATTTGAAGAAGGTCGGCCGGTAACACAATCGTGCGGCGCGCAACGATCCTTCCTTCCGTCACGCGCGCCGTCGATTTTCTGGCCAAGGCCGGCGCCGCGGCGGCGGGCGGGGCGCTGGTGCTGATCGTTCTGCTGCTGACCGCCGAGATCGTCACCCGGGCCGTCACCGGCCACAGTTTCTCCGTCGCCTGGGTCTATTGCACCTATTTGCTCGCCGTCGTGCTGTTCGGCGGCACGGGCTATGCGTTGCGCACCGATAGCCACATTCGCGTGCGCATGCTCGATCCGCTGTTGTCGCCGGCGGGGCGGCGCGCGCTCGAAGCGGCGATGTCGCTGATCGGCGCGGCGATGGTCGGCGTCCTGGTGTTCTCGCTGGCGCGCATGGCGCTTGCATCCTATGCCGGCGATTCGCGCTCCTTCACCACGGATCAGACGCCGCTGTTCGTCCCGCAACTGGCGCTGGCCGCGTCGGTCTTCCTCCTGTTCCTGCAATTGCTGCTGCGCGTTTGGCTGGCGGCGGCCGGCGCGCCGACGGCGGCGGTGCCCGGCAGCGGCGGAATTCACGAAGCATGATCGCCGCCAGCCTGACCTTGCTCGGCGCGCTGTTTCTGCTGCTCGGCGCCGGGCTGTGGATCGGCCTCACGCTGATGTCGGTCGGCGCCATCGGCCTGCTGCTGTTCCATTCGGCGCCGATCCATGCGCTGGTCGGGCAGATTTTCTGGAACACGGCGACGACGGCGGAACTGATCTCGCTGCCGCTGTTCGTGCTGATGGCGGAAATCCTGCATCGCACGCGGGTCTCGGCGCAGCTTTTCGCCGGTCTCGCGCCCTTCGCGGCCTATCTGCCGGGCCGGCTGCTGCACGTCAACGTGCTGGGCTGCACGCTGTTCGCCGCCGTCTCGGGTTCGTCGGCGGCGACGGCGGCGACGATCGGGCGCATCACGCTCGCCGAACTCGAACGGCGCGGCTACAGCCGGCGCATGGCGATGGGTTCGCTCGCCGGCGCGGGCACGCTCGGTTTCCTGATTCCGCCCAGCATCGTCATGATCGTCTACGGCGTGCTCGCCGAGGTTTCGATCCTCAAGCTCTTCATCGCCGGCATCGTGCCCGGACTTCATGCTGGCCGGGCTGTTCATGGGCTGGATCGCGGCGCACAGCCTCTACGATCCCTCGGTGGTGCCGGGCGACAATGACGGCGCAACCGTGTCCAAGCGCCGCGCCTTCATCGAAATTTCGCCGATCCTGCTTCTCGTCGCCGCGATCGTCGGCAGCCTCTATGCCGGCATCGCGAGTCCCAACGAGGCCGCCATCGTCGGCGTGCTCGGCTCGCTCGCGATCGCCGCGTTGCAACGCTGCCTCACGCTGAGCGCCTTGCGCGACGCGCTCGACGCCACGATCCGAACCAGCGCCATGATCGGGCTCATTCTCGCCGGCGCGGCGTTTCTCGGCGTCGTCATGGCCTTTCTCGGCATTCCGAAATATGTCGCCAACGCGATGACGGGGCTGGAGCTCGGCCGCATCGGGCTCATTCTGTGCCTGCTCGCGATCTATCTCGTGCTCGGCTGCTTTCTCGACGGCATTTCCATGATCGTGATGACGATTCCGATCACGCTGCCGCTGGTCGTGGCGGCGGGCTACGATCCGATCTGGTTCGGCATTTTTCTCGTCGTCGCCGCCGAGCTGGCCCAGATCACGCCGCCGGTCGGCATGAATTTGTTCGTCATCCAGGGTCTTTCCAAAGCCAGCCTCGGCGAAGTCTCGATCGCCGCCTTGCCGTATTTGTTCATCATGGCGGGCATGACCTTGCTGCTGGCGTTTTTTCCCGGTATCGCGACTTTTCTCGTCCGCGGCGGATAAAACGGCATAGCCATGGCAATCCATTCGTTTCGCGACCTGATCGCGTGGCTCGAAGGGCAGGGCCGGCTGGCCCGCGTCCGCCGCCCGGTCGATCCGGCGCACGAACTCGTGGCCGTGCTGCGCAAGACGCAGCTGGGGCCCAATATCGGCCTGGTCTTCGAAGCGGTGACGGGCAGCCCGATGCCGGTCGCGAGCAACATTCTGTCGCGCAGCGACACGCTCGCCGCCGCGCTCGGCGTGGCACCCGACCGGTTGCTGCCCGAGCTGGCGGCGCGCGCGGGCCAGGCTTTGGCGCCCGAAATCGTAACCAATGCGCCGGTGCAAGAGATCGTGCTGCGCCACGGCGAGCTCGATGTGGCACGGGATATTCCGCAGGTCGTGCACAGCGAGCGCGACGCCGGCGCCTATATCACCGCCGGCATCTTTCTCGCGCGCCATCCCGAAACCGGAATCTACAACGCGTCGTACAACCGCACCCAGCTCGTCGGCGGCGACCGCACGCGGGTGCGCATGATGCCGCCGCAGCATCTCGGGCAATATCAGGCGGCGGCCGAAGCGCAAGGCCAGGCGCTGCCGGCCGCCATCGTCATCGGCGCGCCGCCCGCGCTCATGCTCGCCGCCGCCTCGAAGATTCCCTACGACGCCGACGAGCTCGCCGTCGCCGGCGCGTGGCAGGGCGCGCCGCTCCGCGTCGTGCCGGCGAAAACCGTGCCGCTGCTGGTGCCCGCCGACGCGGAAATGATTGTCGAAGGCGAGGTGCTCGCCGGGCTGCGCGAAGAAGAAGGCCCGTTCGGCGAGTTCATGGACGCCTATGTCGAGGCCGGCCGCAACCACGTGTTCCGCGTGGGCGCGATCACGCGGCGGCGCGACGCGATCTATCACGTCATCCATGCCGGCGGCACCGAGGATCTGAGCCTGCTGAGCCTCATGCTGCGCATGGAGGTGTGGCAGCGCGTGTCGCCGCTGGCGCGCGTGCGCGATATCGGCATGCCGGCGCAAATCCTCGGCTGCGTCGTCGGCATCGAAAAGCGCAACGACGAGGAGGTCGCCGCCGTAATGCGCGCCGCGCTCGAAGCGCATCCCTGGATGAAATTCGTCGTCGTCGTCGACGCCGACGTCGATCCGCACGACGCCACCGAGGTGCTGTGGGCGATCCACACGCGCTTCACGCCCGACACCGGCATCCTGCGCCTCGTCGGCGTGCCCGGCTTCCCGCGCTCCGACGTGGCCGGCCTGCACCGCGGCAAGCTCGCGCTCGACGCCACCTATCCCGTCGCGATGAAAGACAATTTCCGCCGCCGCCGCCTGCCGGGCTTCGAAACCATCGATCTCGCGGACTATCTCGGCGAGAAATTCCGCGGCTGATACGGTTTCCGGTCGACTGCTTCGGTGCGGGGCGCGCCGGGGCGGTGATGCGGATTCGGCATAACATCGCCGGTGGTCCTCGGTTCGCGTGCCTTGGCACGGCAAAAAAACCCAATGATTCCCGAAGATGCTCAAGGTGCTCAAGGTGCTCAAGGTGCTCAAGTTTGTGCGCTGGAATCCGCGGTAAATACGAAATTTTGCGGTTTTATCGGGAAGGCCGTCTAAATGTAGTGGGTGTAGCCGCCGTTTTTGCCAAGATGCTCAAATCGGCATGAGCATCTTGACCACCTTGCAGCCGATCGAGCACGCGTGACGTGCCGTGGTCTCGCCCATGGCGCAGCGGGGGGATCATCCGCCTTCCATGTTCCGGCCCGCCATTTTCGGAATGTACATTACAAATTCAGCGCTATCGCGCTTTCGAAGCGAGCTAGGGTTCGGACTTATGAAGTCCACCGCACGATATCAGCGACGAGACAGACGGAAGCGAGGAAATTTCTAGCGAGCCTGTCGTAGCGTGTTGCGATATGCCGGAAGTCCGTGAGACGACAGAAGGCATTCTCGATGCGGTGGCGCTGCATGTAGGATTTCCAGTCGAACCAGAAGCGCTGCTTTCGATCGACCTTATTAGGAACGACGGCCCTGGGCACATTCGCGACCCCACAGAATTCGCGCCGTGGGCGCTGCCGATGCACTGCCACAGACCCGGTTAGCTTGCTCTGGACCGGCTTGACCGTCGGCGATAGCTCAAAGCGGAGGACATGAAATGGCAAAGAACACGATTTGTCTCTGGTACGATAAGGATGCCGAGGCCGCTGCTCGCTTTTATGCCGAGACCTTTCCCGACAGCACGGTGGGCGCCATCCACCGTGCACCCAGTGACTACCCATCCGGCAAGAAGGGAGATGTGCTGACAGTCGAATTCAAAGTTGCCGGCGTCTCTTGTATCGGCCTCAACGGCGGTCCCGCGTTCAAACACAGCGAAGCCTTCTCGTTCCAGATCGCCACTGACGATCAATCCGAGACCGACCGCTATTGGAACGCCATCGTCGGCAATGGCGGCCAGGAGAGCGCGTGCGGCTGGTGCAAAGACAAGTGGGGCGTGTCGTGGCAAATCACGCCGCGTGTGCTGACCGAAGCGATGGCGGCCGGCGGCGATGAAGCAAAGCGCGCGTTTGATGCGATGATGACCATGAAGAAGATCGACGTCGCCGCAATCAAGGCGGCGCGGCGCGGCCGGCCCGGCGTTATTTCATCAATTCCGGCAGGAACGTGACCACGCCCGGCACCGCGATGATGAGCGCCAGCAGGATGAAGTGGCAGCCGATATAGGGCATGGCCGCGCGCGCCACTTGCATCAGCGTGGTCCCCTTGGGAGCCACGCCGAGCATGACGAAAAGCAGCAGGCCGAAGGGCGGCGTGGTGAAACCGATTTCGAGGCCGAGCAGGACGATGAGGCCGAACCAGATCAAATCGAATTTCAGCGCGATCGCGATCGGCATGAAAATCGGCAGGGTGATCAGCATCATCGAAAGCTGATCCATGAACATGCCGAGCACGAGCAGCACGGCGAACATGCAAAGCAGGATGACGAGCGGCGCCAGCTGGAAGCCGGTCGACCATTCGACCATGCCCTTGGCGGCGCCGGTATAGGCGAGAAGCTGGGCGAAGGTCGATGAGCCGACGATGAGGATGAAGCTCATCGCCGTGACGCGGAACGCGTCTTCGAGCGATTTCCAGATCGCCGTCCAGGTCAGCGAGCGGTAGAGCGTCGCGAGAATGAGCGCGGCCACGGCGCCGAATGCCGCCGATTCCGACGGCGTCGCGATGCCGATCACGATGAAGCCGACGACCATGAAAACCACCAGGCTCATCGGCAGGATATTGACGACGACGGCGCGCAGCTTTTCGTAGCCGCTGGCGCGCGGCACCGGATATTGCGGCGCCGCCGAGGGATCGATCTTGATCTGCACGGTGATCAGGCCGACATAGAGCAGCGCCAGGAGCAGGCCGGGCACGAAGCCGGCGATCAGCAGCGCGCCGACATCGATGCGCGCCAGGCTGCCGAGCAGCACCGCCAGGCCCGAGGGCGGGATGATGACGGCGAGGCCGCCCGAGCCGAGAATGGGACCCAGCGCCATGTGCCGCTTGTAGCCGCGCTTGATCATCTCGGGCACCATGAGCGTGCCCATCATCCCGGTGTTCGCCATGCTCGATCCCGAGAGTGCCGCAAACATGGTGCCGCCCGCGACCGTGAGATAGGACAGGCGCCCGGGCACGCGGCCGATCAGCTTGTCGAGCGCGTCGAACACGCGCACCGCCAATCCGGTGTGAAACAGCAAGCCGCCCATGATCAGGAACATCGGCACCGGCACCAGCGAGAACACCGTCACCGAGTCGCTGGCATTGGCGATGAGCTGCGGCATGCCCGCCTTGAAGCCCATGAACAGGAACACGCCGACGATGTTGGTGGCGAGAAACGCCAGCGCGATCGGAATGCCGAGCGCCATGAGCACGAGCAGAAGGCCCATCAGGATGGCGCCGGCGGTCGCCCAATCCATGCGCTAGAAATTCTCCATCTTGGCCGGATCGACGATGAGCGTGTCGCGGCCGAGAAGGTAGGGGACGAACTCGACCGCCATCAGCCCGAAGCACAGCGGCATCGCCGCCAGCAACAGCCAGCGCGGCATGTCGAAGGCGCGCAAATCCATGTCCTTGGTCTGGTACGCCTCGATCGTCGAGCCGAGCGAAATCCAGGCCAGGAACACGCACACGACGATGCACAGCGCGCAACCGAATGTTTCGATCGCGCGCCGAAGCTTCGGCCCGATATTGAGCATCAGCGATTCGACCAGGATGTGGCCCTTGGTGCGCACCAGATAGGGCCCGCCCAGCATGGCGACGTAGTGCAGCGAATATTCGCTGGCCGCCACCGTCCAGCTCGGCGTCGCGAAGCGGAAACTGCGCATGGTCACGTCGTAGACGATGGCGAGCAGGACGGCGGCGAGCAGGAGGATGCCGGCCACCGCCATGGCGCGGGAGATCGAGCCCGTGATGCGGAGAATGGCGTTCATCGCGAAGCCCGGGCGCCCGCCGGGCGCCCGACGCCGCCTATTGCTCCTGATAGAATTTCGCGTACAGCCGGTCGTAATAGGCCGCGTCGCGCGATTTCAGGCGCTCCCACGGCACTTTGTAGGCGCCGGCGAGAAAGTCCTTCGACGCCTTGCCTTCGAGCGTCACGATCTTGATGCCGCGTTTTTGCAGCTCGGCCTGCTCGCGCTTGGTCAATTCGAGCGTCGCTTCGTAGGATTCTTTTTCGTGCTGGATCGCGACCTCGGTCAGGATTTCCTGCGCCTTGGCCGACAGGGTTTTCCATTTGTCGAGATTGACGACGACGACGATGTCGGTCGTCATGAAACCGGGATTGAGCTGGTACTTGATGAATTTGTCCCAGCCGAGATCCATCAGGCCCTGGACCGTCCAACCCGTGCCCTCGACCACGCCGCGTTCCAGCGCGCCGTAGGTGTCGCCCGGCGTCAGGATCACCGGATTGCCGCCGAGCGACACGATGAACTCGCGCCATGCCGGCGAGGAGCGGATGCGCAGTCCCTTGAAATCGATGCTGCCGTCGGCCGCGCGCTTGGGCTCTTCGCGGAAGAACAGGTGGAAGCGCGCGCCGCCGTCGAACTGCGCCAGCATCTTGGCGTTCAGCTTCTTCTGCCAAATCTCGTCGAGGATCGCGAGGCCGCCATTGGCCCGCGCCTGCATCGGCGAAATATTGCCGCCGAAGATCGCGTCGCCCTCGGGCACCAGGTTTTGATAAATGCCGCCGGGGCCGTAATGCATGTCGAACACGCCGTTCTTGAGCGCCAAGCCTTGCTGCGGCTGCGGCGTCACTTCCGGGCCGCCGACATGGTTGATCTGGATGACGCCCTTGCCCTTCGCGTTGACCTTGGCGACGTATTTCAGGAAGCTCTGGACGTAGCTCATCTGCGACGGCCAGGTCGCCAACGCGCGCAGCGTCACTTCCTGCGCCGCGACGGCGGGCGCGAGAGCCGACAACGCCAGTGCCGCCAGCAGCCCACCGGCCGCCATCCATTGCCGCTTCATGGTGATCCTCCCGAAGTTCGCGCGGCCCCGCGCCGCGCCGTCCGCCCGGCCTTGACCAGCCGAAGGCCAAAAGTGTCGGCTGCCGGCCAAGGGCGAGTCAAGGCGCAAACGCGGGCGGAGGCGCGAATAGGCTGGAGGCGTGCCCGCATTTTCCGTAGGGGCGGGTCTCCGTCCGACGCCACTCGTCGGCACGCCCTGTGCGCGTCGTGCGGCAACAGCGGTGCCGGCGCATCGGCGCAACGGATCGTCCGGATTCGCGAGGGCGGGTCTCCGACCCGCCCCTACAATTAAAGGGCGATCATGCCTCGTCTCTACTCGCGCCGAGGCGCTGAAGATTGCGTTTTAACCGGCCGCAGCAACAGCACGGGAACGGCGCTGGCGATCGTCAGCGCGCCGAGAAAAAACGTCGCCGCCGCCGGCGAGCCAGCGACGCGCGCGGCCAGTCCGGCCGCCATCGGAATGAGCGCGAGGCCGAAATAGAGCCAGGTGAGGAACAAGCCGAAGCCAACCGCGCGGTTCTCGGCGCGCATATGGCCGCCCACCGTCGCATAAACCGCGCCGGCGCCGACGCCGCCCAGCATGTGGGCGGCGACCAAGCCGGCGATCTCGAGGCCCGGGAGAGCTGCGAGACAAAGCCCGCTGCCGAAGAGAACCGAGCCGAGCCATGCCAAGCGCCCGGGGGCGACATAGCGTTGACCGAGCGAGCCGCCGAGCTGAATCGAGACGACCAGGAGAACCGTGGCCGATCCGAGCCAGAATCCGGCGCCGGCGCTTGAGTAGCCCGCGCCGCGCAGCAACTCGGGCGCGAAGCCGGCATTCGCGACCAGCGCGCCATTGAGCGTGGCCCAGGCCAGGCCGATCAGGCAAATCGGCACCCATTCCGCCCGGCTGAGATTGGCGAGGCCGAAGCTTGCCGGCGCCGCCTTGCCCCAGGCCGGCGGCGGCTCGCGATAGAGCGAGAAGACAAGAAGAAAGGCGCCGGCCGCCGCCGCCGCCGCGCACCAATGCGCCGCGGGCCAGCCCCAGCCCTGCGCCAGCAAGGGAAAGGCGAACTGCCCAAGCGCGATTCCAACGGTAAACGTGTTGAGCATGATGGCCATCGCCAGAACGATTTCCTTGTTGGCGAAGCGATCGGTGAGAATTTTGGTGAGCAACACGTTCAGCAGCACCGCGCCGGTGCCCGCCAGCAGACGGCCGAGAACGGCCTGCCCGTAGTCCGCCGCGGCCGCGGCGATGGCGCCGCCGATCGCCATCGCGGCGAGCCCGGCCAAGACGACGCGCCGATCGCCGAAGCGGTTGCCGATCATGCCGCTGGGCAGCGCCACGGCGATGCCGGGGAGAAGAAAGATCCCGATCAGCAAGCCGATCTGGGCGCTGTCGAGACCCATCGCCTGGCGCAGCTCGCCCGAGGTCGAGCCGACGGCCTGCAATTGGAATCCGATCGCGGTGCGCGCCAAGGCGAGCACGGCGAGAACGCGCCATCGATCGTGCAACGGTGTGGCCCCCGGAAGCGTTTGCCGGCGAAAACGATATATCGGCGATAGAGTGAATCAAAGGGCGCGGCGGTCCCGAAGTCGAGCAGCGGGGGAATTTGCGCCGAATGCGAACGCCCCAAGAAAATATCTTCTTAACTGTTCTTGCTTCGCTTTTTCCTGGCGTCCACGGCGGCGATGCAACCGAGCCCGACGGGAATGGCGATCATAAGCGCGTCGGAAAATACGTTGCCCGTCTTGGTCATCCCGATCGCCAGGAACACGGCGGCGAGAATTCCGAGCAACAGAAAAAACGCGGCCAAGATAAGGGAAGTGCGGTTCGGCATGCCGGACATGGGGCGACCTCTCGATGGCGGGTTATGCGGGTGCGATAAATCCGGCCGCTTTTTATCGGAAATGCCGCGAACAGGCAGTGACGCCCGTCACACGAGTGCGGCCGCGACGCGCTGGCGCCATGGGCCTCGGTTCATGGTAGAAGACGAATATCGCCAATCTCTCAGCCGTCAGGATAGCCCCGTGTTCGAACAAGCCTTCAAGAACATCGACGACGTGCTGCGCAAAGAGGCCGGCTGCACCACCGAGCTGGACTACACCGAGCAAACCTCGTGGCTGCTGTTCCTGAAATATCTCGATGGGCTCGAAAAGGACAGGGCCGACGAAGCCGCGCTCGACGGCAAGACATACGCCCACATCCTCGACAAACCGTATCGCTGGGAAGCCTGGGCCGCGCCCAAGGGCAAGGATGGCAAGCTCGACCACAACAAGGCCCTCACCGGCGACGACCTGCGCGATTTCGTCAACGGCAAGCTCTTCCCCTACCTGCACAAGTTCAAGGAACGCGCCAGCGGCCCGAACACGATCGAATACAAGATCGGCGAAATCTTCGGCGAGATCAAAAACAAGATCTCCGAGCGGCTACAATTTGCGCGAGATCATCGACCATATCGACGAGCTGCGCTTCCGCTCCCAGGCCGAGAAGCACGAGCTTTCGCACCTCTACGAAGCCAAGATCAGGAACATGGGCAATGCCGGGCGCAACGGCGGCGAGTATTACACGCCGCGCCCGCTCATCCGCGCCATCGTGCAAGCGGTGCGGCCGAAGCTCGGCGAGAAAATCTACGACGGCGCCTGCGGCTCGGCGGGTTTCTTGTGCGAGTCGTTCGACTTCCTGAAATCCAAGGGCGACCTCACCACCAAGGACCTGGCCGCGCTGCAAGACCCGGACGTTCTACGGGAAAGAGAAGAAGTCGCTCGCCTACGTCATCGGGATCATGAACATGATCCTGCACGGCATCGACGCGCCGAATATCGTCCACACCAACACGCTCAGCGAAAATCTCGCCGACATCCAGGACAAGGACCGCTTCGACGTGGTGCTGGCCAATCCGCCCTTCGGCGGCAAGGAGCGCGCCGAGGTCCAGCAAAACTTCCCCATCCGCACCGGCGAAACCGCGTTCCTCTTCCTCCAGCACTTCATCAAGATGCTCAAGGCCGGCGGGCGCGGCGGCGTGGTCATCAAGAACACGTTCCTGTCCAACACCGACAACGCCTCGGTCAGCCTGCGCAAGCTGCTGCTGGAAAGCTGCAACCTGCACACCGTGCTCGATTGCCCCGGCGGCACGTTCCAGGGCGCGGGCGTGAAAACGGTGGTGCTGTTTTTTGAGAAAGGCCGCCCCACGCGCAAGCGTCTGGTTCTACCAGCTCGATCCCGGCCGCAACTTGGGCAAGACCAACCCGCTCAACGACGCCGACCTCGCCGAGTTCGTGGCGCTGCAAAAGACCTTCGCCGACTCGCCCAAGAGCTGGAGCGTGGACGCCAAGACCATCGACAAGACGACCTTCGACCTCTCCGTGAAGAACCCGAACGGCGGCGAGGAAATCGCGCACCGCAGCCCGCAGGAGATCATGGCCGAAATCGCCGCGCTGGACGCCGAGAGCGCGGAAGTGCTGGGGAAGATCAGGGCGCTGCTATGAAGAAGGGGTGGCAGGAAAAAAAGCTTTGCGAGTTGGCCGAGATTGAAAGGGCGCATAGGCTGGCGCTGGCCTGACTGCCAAGGAATACACAAAGAGTGGCCCGCTGTTCTTGTCCGTTCACTCACTCAATAACGGCGACTATGTGGACTTCCGGGACGCATTTCACATCAGCGAGGAGCGGTACATTGAGAATCCAGAAATCATGCTGCAAAAGGACGATGTGCTCATCTGCAAAGACGGAGCAGGAATAGGAAAGGTCGGAATAGTCGGTGAGCTTCCAGATCGAGCCACGATTAACTCTTCGCTCCTGCTCATCCGAAGCGGGAAAGAGATTCTCCCCAAGTTTCTTTATCGCTGCCTGTCCAGTCCGTACTTCCAGCAGATCGTCAATTCACGGCTCAACGGGGCTACGACACCGCACCTCTACCAACGCGACAATAACGGAATTCCCAGTCGTTCTCCCCCCGCTGGCCGAACAGCAACGGATCGTCGGTCTGCTCGACTCCCTCTAGCGAAAAATCACAACGCCTCGCCCGCCTCTACGAGCGCAAGCTCGCCGCGCTGGAGGCATTGAAGAAGTCGCTGCTGCACCAAGCCTTCACCGGAGAGCTGTGATCCACGAAAGCAAAACCACAAAACTCACGCGGAGACGCGGAGAACGCGGAGGAGGGGAAAGAGATTCATCTTCAATCTCCGTGCCGCCGCGTGACATGCCGATCATGAAACCGCTCGACGACATCACCGGCGCGGTCGTGGATGCGGCTATGAAAATTCACATTGGGCTTGGCCCCGGACTGCTGGAATCGGTCTATGAGGCCGTGCTGGCCCGGGCGCTGGAGCGAAGGGGGTTCCACGCGGAGAGGCAAAAGGTCATCCGCTTTGAATACGACGGCATGGTTTTCGAAGAAGGCTTCCGCACCGATTTGCTGGTGGAGGGGCGCGTCATCGTGGAACTTAAGTCCGTGGAGAAGCTTGCCGCCGTTCACAGCAAACAACTGCTGACCTATCTCCGGCTGACGAATCTGCCGGTCGGCCTGCTCATCAACTTCGGCGCAGCCACGCTCAAGGAAGGCCTGCACCGCGTGGTCAACAACCTCAACTCCTCCGCGTCTCCGCGCCTCCGCGTGAACCAGCCTCCCACCCCATGAACGACGACCCGCCGCCGAACTTGACCAAGCACCTGAAGACCATCTTCGCCGAGGGTGCGCTGTCCGAGGCGGCAACTTGTAAGGATTGCTTACAAGTTCGCCAGGTGGGCGCGCGGGTCGTCGGAGCACGCGCTGGGTTTTTGATAAAATTAAATAAAATCAACATATTAAATGAATTTCTCACCTCCTGTAAATTCATGCAAAAGAATAGCACGATCATGCTAATATCTGGCTATGTCAATCGCCGCCGCCTTTTTCTCCGACAGCCAGTCCCGCATCTTCCGCTGGCTGTTCGGACAGCCCGAGCGCAGTTATCACCTGAGCGAATTGCGCCGCCTCACCGGCCTGGGAAGCGCTTCCCTGCAACGGGAACTGAACCGGTTGGCCGAAGCGGGCCTGGTGCGCTCGGAGCGCAGTCGGCAACTTGCGCCGCTTCCAGGCCAACCCGCAAAGCCCGGTTTACAGCTGAGCTGGTCAGCCTGACGCGCAAGACACTGGGGATTGAGCCCATGTTGCGCGAAGCATTGCGGCCCCTCGTCCCCGACCTGCAAGCCGCGTGGATTTACGGTTCCGTGGCAAAACAGACCGACACGGCGCAAAGCGACATCGACGTGATGCTGGTCGGCAAGAACCTGCTGCTGGGCAAGATTGCTGGAATTGCTGGTGCCGCTGGAAGCACAACTGGGGCGAAAGATCAACCCGACCTGCTACACGCCCGCCGAGTTCGAGCGCCGCCGCGCCGAGCCCGATTCGTTCGTCAATCGCGTTCTGGCGCAGCCCAGCCATTCCGCTTGATCGGAGATGCCCGTTGAGCTTGCCCGCGCTCGATAATCTGGTGCGCATCGGCCAACTCAAGGCCGAGCCGCGCAACGAAGCCGAGATCCGCCGCATGCTGGCAATGGCGCGCACCCGTCTCGCGGACGCCAGATTGGCCAGCGTCTCGCCGGAAGGCCGCTTCACGAGCGCTTACAACGCCGCGCACGCGGCCGCCTTGTCCGCCCTGCGATGGCATGGTTATCGCAGCGAAAACCGCTACGCCGTGTTTCAATGCCTCACGCACACGCTGCATTGGCCCGCGCCCCGCTGGCGCGTGCTGGATGCGGCCCACCGGAAACGGAATCTGGCCGAATACGAAGGTAGTCTGGACGTAGAAGAATCCACCATCGCGGAGCTGTGCAGTCTGGTTGCGGAGCTTGATCGCCGACGTGGCAAAGCTGGTCGAAATCGCAGGAACGATGAACGAAGCCGAAACCCGAGCCGAGCACATCGATCCCGCGCTGAAGGCGGCGGGCTGGGGCGTCGTCGAGGGCAGCCGCATCCGGCGCGAGTATCCGATCACGCTGGGCCGCATCGAAGGCCACGGCCGGCGCGGCAAGGCGCTCACCGCCGATTACGTGCTGGTGTATCGCAACACCAAGCTGGCCGTCATCGAGGCCAAGGCGTGGGACGAAGCAGCTGACCGAAGGCGTGGCGCAGGCCAAGAACTACGCCGGCAAGCTGGCCGTCCGCTTCACCTACGCCACCAACGGGCAGGGCATCTACGGCATCGACATGCAGACCGGCACGGAAGGCGAAGTCGCCGCGCTATCCCGACGCCGGACGAACTCTGGGACGCTGACCTTCGCCGAAGCCGAACGCCTGGCGCGACCGCTTCGCCGCCGTGCCGTTCGAGGACAAGGGCGGCTCGCATCCCAGCCGCTACTATCAGGACATCGCCGTCGAGCGGGTGATGGAGGCCATCGCCGACGAGCCGGCAGCGCATCCTGCTGACGCTCGCCACCGGCACGGGCAAGACCTTCATCGCCTTTCAGATCGCGTGGAAGCTGTTCCACAGCCGCTGGAACCTGAGCCGCGAGCCGTCGCGCCGCCCGCGCATCCTGTTCCTCGCCGACCGCAACATCCTCGCCAACCAGGCCTACAACGCCTTCTCCGCCTTCCCCGAGGACGCGCTGGTGCGCATCGAGCCGGACGACATCCGCAAGAAGGGCAAGGTGCCGAAGAACGGCAGCCTGTTCTTCACCATCTTCCAGACCTTCATGAGCGGGCCGCCGAAGGACGGCAAGCCGTCGCCCTACTTCGGCGAGTATCCGCCGGACTTCTTCGACTTCATCGTCATCGACGAGTGCCATCGCGGCGGCGCGAACGACGAGAGCAACTGGCGCGGCATCCTCGAATACTTCGCCCCCGCCGTGCAGCTCGGCCTGACCGCCACGCCCAAGCGCAAGGACAACGTGGACACCTACGCCTACTTCGGCGAGCCGGTCTACATCTACTCGCTCAAGGAAGGCATCAACGACGGCTTCCTGACGCCGTTCAAGGTGAAGCAGATTTCCACGACGCTCGACGAGTATGTCTACACGCCCGACGACAAGCTGATCGAAGGCGAGATCGAGGCCGGCAAGCGCTACACGGAAACCGACTTCAACAAGATCATCGAGATCAAGGAGCGCGAAGCGCACCGCGTGAAGATGTTCATGGAGCAGATCGACCAGAACGAGAAGACGCTGGTCTTCTGCGCCACGCAGGATCACGCGCTGGCCGTGCGCGACCTCATCAACCAGATGAAGACGAGCAACGACCCGAACTACTGCCAGCGGGTCACCGCCAACGACGGCGCGCTCGGCGAGCAGCACCTGCGCGACTTTCAGGACAACGAGAAGACCATCCCGACGATCCTGACCACCTCGCAAAAACTCTCGACCGGCGTGGATGCCCGCAACATCCGCAACATCGTGCTGATGCGCCCGATCAACTCGATGATCGAGTTCAAGCAGATCATCGGCCGCGGCACGCGGCTCTACGACGGCAAGGACTACTTCACGATCTACGACTTCGTGAAGGCGCATCATCATTTCAGCGATCCGGAATGGGACGGCGAGCCGATGGAGCCGGAGCCGACAGGAGCCGCGAGCCTCGCGTTCCGGTGCCAGCGAGCCGCCGAGCCGCCCGGCGTGCCGCGAAGACCCGGACCGAATACACGCCAGACGCCGCAGAAGATCAAGGTGAAACTCGCCGACGGCAAGGCGCGCACCATCCAGCACATGATGTGCACGACCTTCTGGCATCCCGACGGCACGCCGATGTCGGCGCAGCAGTTCATGGAAATGCTGTTCGGCAAGCTGCCCGAGTTCTTCAAGGACGAGGCCGAACTGCGCGCCCTCTGGAGCGCCCCGGACACGCGGCAAGAAGCTGCTTGCAGGGACTGGCCGAGAAGGGCTTCGGCCGCGAGCAACTGGCCGAGATGCAGAAGATCATCGACGCCGAGAAGAGCGACCTGTTCGACGTGCTGGCCCACGTCGCCTACGCCCTGCCGCCGCTGACCCGCGAGGAGCGGGCCGCCAAGGCCAAGGTCGTGATCATCCGCACTTCAACACCAAGCAGCAGGTCTTCCTCGATTTCGTGCTGTCGCACTACGTGAGCGTCGGCGTGGAGGAACTCGACCAGGAGAAGCTGACGCCGCTGCTCCGGCTGAAGTACCACAACTCCATCGCCGACGCCGTGGCCGACCTCGGCAAGCCCGAGGAGATCGGCAGGGTGTTCGCCGGCTTCCAGAAGTATCTCTATCAAGAGGCGGCGTAATCCCTCTCACGCCCCGACATGCTTCGCGCGCGCCGCGCCGATGGCGCGCTACTCCGCGGCGGCGCTCATTTTCTTTTCGCCGAGCGGGCGCAGCTTGGGCATGATTTTTTCGGCGAACAGCTTGATGTTTTTCGCCGTGTGCTCGCGGCCGAGCGTGCCGAATTGCAGCAGCGGGATGAGGTGGTTGAAGCCGATGAGCTGCTGCGCTTCGGCCAGGCGCTGGCGCACCGTCTCGGCGCCGCCGCAGATGAACATGCCGCCCTCGATCAGCGCTTCCAGCGAAATGTCCTTGGCCATGTGCGATTTCGCCGCCAACACGCCCTTCATCGAGGCGAAGGACAGGTAGCCCGGCGGCAGCAGCATCTCCATCGGCATTTTCGAGAATTTGTTGCGGAACGCCTCGATGTGCGGGCGTGCCTCGCGCTGCGCGGCTTCGTCCGTGTCGCCGACATAGACCGGGACCGCCCAGCCGAGCTGGTCGGCGCCGGCCTCGTAGCCGTAGCGCTCGGCGGTGTCGCGGTACATTTTCAGGTAGCGCGCGACGGCGGCGGCGGGGCTGAAGGTCTGCAGGTAGGTGTAGCGCCGGCTCGGATGCGCCGCCCACTCGATGGTTTCCTTGCTGCCCTGCGACGGAATCCAGATCGGCGGGTGCGGCTGCTGGTAGGGGCGCGGCCAGACGTTGACATACGAAAAGTTGTAGTGCTTGCCGCTGAAGGCGAACGGGCCGGGCTCGGTCCAGGCGCGGATGATGAGGTCGTGCGCCTCGTGGAAGCGCTCGTGCGAATAGGTCGGGTTGGCGCCCATCGTGTGATACTCGCAGCCGATGCCGCGCACGAATCCGGTGATCAGGCGGCCCTTGGTGATGGTGTCGATCATCGCGTGCTCCTCGGCGAGCAGCAGCGGATTCTCGCGCAGCGGAATGGCGCTGCCCAGAATCAAAATCTTCGCCCGCGCCGTCCGCTGCGTCAGCGCCGAAGCGATCACCACCGGTGACGGCATCATTCCGTAAGCGGTCTGGTGGTGCTCGTTGACGCCGATGCCGTCGAAGCCGAGGGCGTCGGCGGAGGCGAGCTCGTCGATGTAGCGGGTGTAAAGTTCGTGGCCCTTGTCGCGGTCGTAGTAGGTATTCGGCAGGGTGACCCAGGTCGTGGGGTGTTTCGCGGAAAAATTGAGATCGAGATCCGCATAGGGCATGAGGTGGAAAAAATAGAACTTCATCGCGTGGCTCCCTGGCAAAATCCGGCGACGGCGGCGGCGAGCGCCGCGGGTTTTTCGACATGGGGCAGGTGGCCGCACTCGGGCAGGACGGTGACGCGCGCGCCGGGAACGCGTTCGCCCCACGCCGCTGCGTAGGCGACGGGAATGAGCCGGTCCTCGCGGCCCCAGACGATGTGCGCCGGCACGCCGATCCGATGCAACCATTTGGCGAGATGGGGATTGAACAGGCGCGGCTGCCAGGCGAGGCGCGCGGTGGCGAAGCGGTTTTTCATCTGCGTCTCCTCGTCGGCCGCGCTCGGCGCCACGGCGAGCATGTGCTCGGCCAAGGCCTGGTCGAATATCAAATTGCGGACCGCCTCCTCGGGCGACCACATGAAAGGATCGCCCAGCGGCACGCCGGGCAGGTGCAAGCCGGCCGGCGCGATCGCCGTCAGGCTCGCCAGATCGTGCGTGCTGCGCACCGCGAGTTCGGCCGCGATCCAGCCGCCGAGCGAGGCGCCGACGAGATGCACTCGCCGCAAGCCCAGCGCCTTGATGAAGTCGAGATAGAAATAGGCGAGATCGCCCGCCGTATCGAGCCAGTCCGGCATGTCCGAGGCGCCGAAGCCGGGATGTTCGGGCACGATGAGGTCGAACCGCTCGGCGAGCTGCGCCATGAACGGCGCCCAGGTCCCCGCCCCGTTGGCGCCATGCAAATAGAGCATCGTCTCGCCCTTGCCGCCGCGCTGCAGCGCGATCTTGCAGCCGTCGACCGTCATCGTCGAGCGCACGCCATCCGTCATCCTGCCGTCCTTCGCTTTGCGGCCGGCACTGTCGCACGCGGCCGCGAGGCGCACAACGATCGCGGACGCTTCACGCCATGCTGTTGCCGAGATTGAGCGTCTCGCACAGCGTTTGCGAAAGTACCGGGCGTGTCGCGGGAGACCGCGAGCCAACGCCGTCGCAACCACGAAGTCCTCGTCCTCGAAGGCAGCAAGCGCGGATATCCTAATTTCACAAAATCCGTAAACAACGTGCTCTTCGGCTATCCGTCCATTCCTGGCTAGAATTACGAGTTCAGGCTAGAACCGAATGCGCGCGATCAGCGTCGCGTGATAGTTCACCGTGGCGCTGAAGCGGATGCTGGCCGGGCTGAGATCGGCGAGATTGGGTTTCCGGATCGAGGGCACGCGCGAGTCGTATTCGGCGCCGCCGGCAAGCTGCAAGGCGACCGGCCCGAAATGGTGGAGCTCGATGCCACCCTCCCAGCCGCCGACAAAGGCGACTGTCTGGCGCCGGCCCGACACCGACGAGACGAAGAAGCTGCCGTCGCAGGCCGCGGCTTCGTCGATGTTGGGCGTGATGGAGAAACAATCGTCGCCGCGATAGCTCACGCGCTTGTGCGCGAAACCCGCCTGGCCGCGGGCAAAGACCGAGAGCCAGGGCGTCGCCTCATAGGCGAGGCGCAGGCCGAGATTGCCGCCGACTTCGCTCGTCCGGAGCCGCTCATTCTCCTGATTGATGAAGAACGGCGGCACCTGCGCGACGACATAGATCTGCGACCGCATCTTGTAATCGGTGACGTTTTGGCCGCCGAAGACGCCGAATGAAGGCGACGCCGTGAAGCCCCAGCCGAGACTGAAGTCGGACGCTGCCCGGAGATTGAGCCGGAACAGGTCCTGGGTCGCGCGCACCCGCACGTCCTGGATGATCGTCTGCCCGGCATTGCCGCTGAAGAAGCCGGCGAGGCTGGTCACCGCCGCGTCGTCGCGCGCGTTGGTCTGGCGCTGGCTGCCCTCGCCGGCGAGCCACCAGCCGGTGAGCTCGAGCCGCGGGTTCGCGCCGATCCAGGCCGGCAAGGCGCCGGGCGCGAAAACGTAGCCGAAACCCGCCATCGGCCCGAACGTGTCGATGCGCAACGAGAGGCGGTTGAGCGGGCTGTTGTCCGCCGGATGGAAAACCGGCGTATCGAAGCGCGGCAGGTTGTTCGACTGATAGCGGAACCCGGCCACGCCGTACCAGCCGGGCGTGTCGGCATAGAAGGCGAGGCGGGTTTCCGGCGTTTGCGCTCGCGCGATGCCGGCGACGCCGGCGAGGAGCGAGATCGTGAGGCAACTCGAAATGATTTTGCGCACGGCATGCCTTTTCGCGTTCGATGTTGATCGATGGTTTGACGGTGTCTTCGATTGCAACTTTAGGTTAGCCATATCTAGAGATGATTAATTTTGCGCATCCGGCCGCGCGAAATCGTTCGAATTCTTCGCGCGCCATGCCACGATCGAGCGGCGGCCGCCGGCCGCCGCATGGAGCGCGCCACTACTTTTCGTTGAGGCAAGAAAATCCGAGTTTCGTGGCCGCAACGCTTAACTTGCGGCCGCGGCACGGTAATTGGGTATAGTGCCCTTGGAATTGCCGCGCGGCGATTTCCATCCGCCCTAAAGTGCCCGCAACACACGCCCATCATTTGACGGTTATTTGATGATTTTATGACGATATCCGCCCACGGTTCAGGAGCTTCGTGGGCAGAAAGAAAGGCGTTTACGGGGTCATGTGTGGGCGAGCCCAGAGTTGAATCGATTTCGAGATCGGGCGCGGGCCGCCAAAAGCGAGCGCGTCCGGGACCCGCGCCCACGCGTGAAATGCATGTGTCCCAAGCCGGCCGCCTCTTCGCGCCCGGTCGTCACGCTTTCGTTCGCCGGTCTTGCGCCGTGGCGCCGGATTTCTTACTCTTACCTGTAAGAATTAGAAGTCGGGCATGCGCATCACGTCGAAGGGCCAGGTGACGATTCCGGTCGCGATCCGCGAGAAGGCCGGGCTGCTGCCCAACACCGAAGTGGAGTTCCGGTTCGACGGCAAGACCGTGCGCATCCTGCGCGCGCGGCCGAAGGGGTGCCCGAGCCGGGGCCAGCGCTTGGTCGCGCGCCTCCGCGGCCGGGGCACGGTCCGGCTCTCGACCGACGAGATCATGAAGCTCATGCGCGGCGCTTGACGCCCCGGCATGGCGCATGAGCACGCCTGAATTGTTTCCCCTTGCATATGGACCCCGGCCCGTTGGCCGGGGTGACAGGACAAGGCATGCTTGATTTGCCCGGCAAATGACACTGTCACCCGGGCCAATGGGCCGGGGTCCATACTTGGCACGCCGTATCAGTCCGCCCGTCACCCCGCAAATAAACTTCCCTCAATCCCTTGCACTGGCGCCCGCGCCATGCCATGTCCTGTTCAGGCTGCTAGCACTCGCCGTCAATGAGTGCCAAAGCCCATCCAAACACAAACAATTCAACCAGTTACAGGAGAGGACATGAAATTCCGTCCATTGCATGACCGCGTCGTGGTTCGCGCCATCGAAGGCGAAACGAAAACCGCCGGGGGCATCATCATTCCGGATACCGCCAAGGAGAAGCCGCAGGAAGGCGAAATCGTCGCCGTCGGACCCGGCGCGCGCGACGAAGGCGGCAGCCTTATTCCGATGGATCTCAAGGTCGGCGACCGCGTGTTGTTCGGCAAGTGGTCGGGCACCGAGGTCAAGATCGACGGCGAAGAGCTGATGATCATGAAGGAAAGCGACGTCATGGGCGTCATCGAAACCAAGGCCAAGCTCAAGAAGGCCGCTTGAACCGCCGACGCCGGCATTCTCCCCTTTCAATTTTATAAGGACTTCAATCAACAATGGCAGGCAAAGACGTTAAATTCGGCGCCGATGCGCGCGGCCGCATGTTGCGCGGCATCGATATTCTGGCCGATACGGTCAGGATCACCCTCGGCCCCAAGGGCCGCAATGTCGTGCTCGACAAATCCTACGGCGCGCCGCGCATCACCAAGGACGGCGTGACGGTCGCGAAGGAAATCGAGCTGGCCGACAAGTTCGAGAACATGGGCGCGCAAATGGTGCGCGAGGTCGCGTCCAAGACCTCCGACATCGCCGGCGACGGCACGACGACGGCGACGGTGCTCGCCCACGCCATCGTCAAGGAAGGCGCCCGCGCCGTGGCCGCGGGCATGAACCCGATGGACCTCAAACGCGGCATCGACTTGGCGGTCGAAGCCGTCGTCGAGGACCTCAAGAAGAAAACCAAGAAGGTCACGACCAATTCCGAAGTGGCGCAGGTCGGCACCATCTCGGCCAATGGCGAAACCGAAATCGGCCAGATGATCGCCAAGGCGATGGAAAAGGTCGGCAACGAGGGCGTGATCACGGTCGAGGAAGCCAAGTCGATCGAGACCGAGCTCGAAATCGTCGAGGGCATGCAATTCGACCGCGGCTACATCTCGCCCTATTTCGTGACCAACGCCGACAAGATGAATGTCGTCCTCGAAGACCCCTACATTTTCATCAGCGAGAAGAAACTGGCGAGCCTGCAGCCCTTGCTGCCGCTGCTCGAAGCGGTGGTGCAGTCGGGCAAACCGCTGCTCATCATCGCCGAGGATGTCGAAGGCGAAGCCTTGGCGACCTTGGTCGTCAACAAGCTGCGCGGCGGATTGAAGGTCGCGGCGGTCAAGTCGCCCGGCTTCGGCGACCGGCGCAAGGCCATGCTCGAGGATATCGCGATTTTGACCAAGGGCCAGGCGGTCAGCGAAGACCTCGGCATCAAGCTCGAAAACGTCACGCTCGAGATGATGGGGCGCGCCAAGCGGGTGCTTATCGATAAGGAAAACACCACGATCGTCGATGGCGCCGGCGTCAAGAAGGACATCGAGGCGCGCTGCAATCAGATCCGCCAGCAGATCGAGGAAACCACCTCGGACTACGACAAGGAAAAGCTGCAGGAGCGGGTGGCCAAGCTGGCCGGCGGCGTCGCCATCATCCGCGTCGGCGGCGTCACCGAGACCGAAGTGAAGGAGCGCAAGGATCGCGTCGACGACGCGATGCACGCGACCCGCGCCGCGGTCGAGGAAGGCATCGTTCCGGGCGGCGGGGTCGCCTTGCTGCGCGCCGCCAAGGCGCTCGACAGGATCAAGCCGGATAACGACGACCAGCGCGTGGGCGTCGATATCGTGCGGCGCGCCCTATCGTCGCCGGCGCGGCAAATCGCGCTCAATGCCGGCGCCGACGGTTCGGTCGTTGTCGGCAAGATTCTCGAAAACGCCGACTACAATTTCGGCTACGACGCGCAGACCGGCAACTACGTCGACATGGTCAAGAAGGGCATCATCGACCCGACGAAGGTGCTGCGTTGCGCGCTGCAGAACGGCGCCTCGGTCGCCGGCCTGCTCATCACCACCGAAGCGATGGTCGCCGAGCGTCCGGAAAAGAAATCCCCGGCCGGCGGCGCGCCAGGCGGCGACATGGGCGGCATGGGCGGCATGGGCGGCATGGACTTCTAAGTCCAGCCGCGCCGCTTCGGCCTGTTACAAGTCGGGCCGCGTTCCTCCGGGAGCGCGGCCTTCTTGTTGCCAAGCCGCGTTCCGGCGCTTACTTGTTGCCAAACGCCATGACCCGCACATCCCCCGCCACCCGCGCCCCGGGCGCCGCCCGCGCGCCGAAGATCGGCATCGTCAGCCTGGGCTGTCCCAAGGCGCTGGTCGATTCCGAGCGCATCCTCACGCGGCTGCGCGCCGAGGGCTATGCGATCTCGGGCAGCTATGCCGGCGCCGACCTCGTGCTCGTCAACACCTGCGGCTTTCTCGACAGCGCGCGCGACGAATCGCTGGCCGCGATCGGCGAGGCCTTGGCCGAGAACGGGCGCGTCATCGTCACCGGCTGCCTGGGCGCGTCGCCGGCGCTGATCCGCGAAAAGCATCCGCGCGTCCTCGCCGTCACCGGGCCGCAGCAATACGAGGCCGTCGTCGCCGCCGTGCACGAGGCGCTGCCGCCGCTGCCCGATGCCTTCGTCGATCTTGTGCCGCCGCAAGGCATCAAGCTCACGCCGCGCCACTACGCCTATCTCAAGATTTCCGAGGGCTGCAATCACCGCTGCAGCTTCTGCATCATCCCCAGCATGCGCGGCGATCTCGCGAGCCGCCCGGTCGCCGCCGTGCTCGGCGAGGCCGAGCGCCTCGCCGCGGCGGGCGTCAAGGAATTGCTCGTGATCTCGCAGGACACCAGCGCCTATGGCGTCGACTTGAAGCACGCCGAGGGAACCTGGCGCGGCCGGAAGCGGCGCGCGCATCTGACCGATCTCGCGCGCGGGCTCGGCGAGCTCGGCCTCTGGGTGCGCCTGCACTATGTCTATCCCTATCCCCATGTCGACGAAGTGATCCCGCTGATGGCGGAGGGGAAAATTCTTCCCTATCTCGACATCCCGTTCCAGCATGCGAGCCCCACGGTGCTGAAGGCGATGCGGCGCCCGGCCAATCAGGCCAAGACGCTGGAGCGCATCGCCGCCTGGCGCCGGATCGCGCCCGAGATCGCCATCCGCTCCACCTTCATCGTCGGCTTCCCCGGCGAGAGCGAGGCGGATTTCACGCTGCTGCTCGATTGGCTCGGCGAGGCGCGGCTCGATCGCGTCGGCTGTTTCAAGTTCGAGCCGGTCGCGGGTGCCGCGGCGAACGCGCTGCCCGGCGCCGTGCCCGAAGCGGTCAAGGAAGAGCGCTGGCACCGCTTCATGCAGGCGCAGCAGAAGATCAGCCGCGCGAAGCTCAAGCGCAAGATCGGCGCCACGATCAACGTCATCGTCGACACGATCGAGCACGACCGCGCCGCATGCCGCTCCAAGGCCGACGCGCCCGAGATCGACGGCACGGTGTTCGTCAAGCCGGCGGGCAAGCTCAAACCCGGCGATATCGCCGCGGTGGTCGTGACCAAGGCGGGCGATTACGATTTGGAAGCGCGGATCGCATAGCGGCGCGCGTTTTGCCCTGCACGTCGAAGTATTCAACACAGAGGCACGGAGACACGGAGGAGTCACGGAGATTGGATTGGGCCGCGGCGCGCAATTTTTCTCCGTGCCTTCTCTGTGTCTCCGTGCCTCCGTGGTAGAACGTCAATCGTTCGGCAATGCGGTGGAGGCAAGAATGAGCGCGGGCATGGAACAGGGTCTCGTCATCGGCGGCCGGATCGCGCCGGCGCTGTCGGGGGCGACGATCGCGGTGATCGATCCCAGCGACGGCGCGGCTTTCGCGGCGCTGGCGCGGGGCGCCAAGGGCGACGTCGATGCCGCCGTCGCCGCGGCGCGGCGCGCGGCCGAGGGCGCCTGGGGCCGCATGCCGGCGACCGAGCGCGGCCGGCTGCTGCTCAAGATCGGCGAGCGCATCCTGGCGCGCAAGGACGAGCTGGCCCGGCTCGAAGCGCGCGACACCGGCAAGCCGATGAAACAAGCGCATGCCGACATCGCCGCCGCCGCGCGCTATTTCGAATTCTACGGCGGCGCCGCCGACAAGGTGCCTGGCGAAACCCTGCCATATCTCGACGGCTACACGGTGCTGGTGTTGCGCGAGCCCTTGGGCGTCACTGGCCACATCATTCCGTGGAATTATCCGGCGCAGATCGGCGCGCGCAACATCGCGGCGGCGCTGGCGGCGGGCAATGCCGCGGTCGTCAAGCCGGCCGAGGATGCGTGCTTGAGCGTGCTCGAATTCGCCAAGATCGCGCTCGAAGCCGGCGTGCCCGAAGGCGCGCTCAACATCGTCACCGGCTACGGCGCCGAGGCCGGCGCGGCGCTGGCGGCGCATGCCGGGCTCGATCACCTGTCCTTCACCGGCTCGGGCGCGACCGGCGCGCTGGTGCAGAAGCTGGCGGCGGACAACAACGTGCCGGTGTCGATGGAGCTCGGCGGCAAGTCGCCGCAACTGGTTTTCGCCGATGCCGATTTCGAGGCGGCACTGCCCTTCGTCGCCAACGCGATCGTCCAGAACGCCGGGCAGACCTGCTCGGCCGGCAGCCGCTTGCTGGTCGAGGACCGCGCCTACGATGAATTCGTCGGCCGGCTCGGCGAGCGCTTCGCGGCGCTGCGCGTCGGCGCCTACGACATGGATCTCGATTGCGGCCCGGTCATCAACCGGCGCCAGCACGAGAAGGTCAACGGCTTCCTCGCCCGCGCCGGCGCCGCCGGTATTCCTGCGCTGGCGCGCGGCAGCGTCGCGCCCAACGTCGCCGCCGGCGGCTTTTTCGTCGTGCCGACCCTGCTCGGCGACGTGCCGCCCGAACACGAAGTGGCGCAGCAGGAAGTGTTCGGCCCGGTGCTGGCGGCGACGCGCTTCAAGGACGAGGCCGAGGCGGTGCGCTTCGCCAACGGCACGCCCTACGGCCTTGTGGCCGGCCTGTGGACGCGCGACGGCGCGCGCCAGCTCCGCCTCGCCCGCGCGATCCGCGCCGGCCAGGTCTTCGTCAACAATTACGGCGCCGGCGGCGGCGTCGAGCTGCCCTTCGGCGGCATGAAACGCTCGGGCTTCGGCCGCGAGAAAGGCATCGAAGGCTTTAAGGCGCTGACCGCGCTGAAAACCGTGGCGATCCGGCACGGTTAGGCGCCGAGCAGCCGGCGCGAGCAGTGTCTGCATATCGCGGCGGCCGTCAGCGATCACGTAGACATCGACCTGACGGCCGCCAATGCGGTAGATGACGCGATACGGTTTGAACAATCGCTCGCGGTATTCGCGAATACCAAAAGCCAGCAGCTCGCGGGGATAGGAACCCCTGGCAGGGAAGCTCGACAACCCGCCGACCAGAGCCAAGACGCGATCGAGAACGTGATCGGCTCACGCAATCGAATGACGCTCCGCGATGAAGTTGTAGATTTCCTGGAGGTCCAGCTTGGCGCCGTCGGTCAGTTGTACGTCGAAATGCGTCACCGTCGCGCCCGCCCCGCGCGAATCTTTGCCGCAACGGTGGCGATGGGATGAACCTTGCCCGCCGCGATCTGCCGGTTGCCGAGTGCAAGAATTTTCAGCAGCGCCAGCGTCTCCTGAGTTTCCTCGTAGGTCGCGACGTCCTGAAGAACCGCCTTGGCCTCGCCGAACTGGGTGATGATCATCGGCTTGCGGCTCGCGGCCAGCTCGCGAATGATCTCGCCCGCATGGGCCTTGAGATAGCTCACCGGCTTGATCTGGGTCGAGTACTTCATCGTAGGCGCTCCTTGCAGCTTGGACCGAATATAATTTTTTTCGGTCCAAACGCAATCTTCCTACTTTATCCCCGCGCGCATGAAGGATTGCACGAACTGGCGCTGAAACAGCAGGAATGCGAGCAGGAGCGGGGCCACGCTCAGCAGCGTCGCGGCGCAGATGATCGACCAGTCGATGCCCTGGTCGGTCGAGGCGAAGACCGAGAGGCCGACGGTCATCGGCCGCGTGCCGACCGAATTGGCGACGATCAGCGGCCACAGGAAATTGTTCCAATGGTAGCTGACCGAGACCAGGCCGTAGGCGACGTAGATCGGCTTGGCGAGCGGGATATAGACTTTCCACAAAATGCCGAGCGCGGTGCAGCCCTCGATGCGCGCCGCGTCCTCCAATTCCTTGGGCACGGTCTTGAAGGCCTGGCGCAGCAAGAAAATACCGAAGGCCGAGGCCATGTAGGGCAGCGCCATCGCCGTCACCGTGTCGCCGAGCCCGAGCTGGTGCATGGTGCGGTAGTTCTCGACGATGAGCACGTCGGGCATGATCATGAGCTGCACGAGCACGAGCAGGAAGGCGGCGTCGCGGCCGAAAAATCGGAAGCGCGCGAAGGCGTAGGCGGCCAGGGTGCAGAGCACGAGTTGGCCCGCCAGAATGCCGCTGACCAGCAAGAATGAATTGAGAAAATAGCGCGGGAACGGCGCGGCGTTCCAGGCGGCGGCGAAATTGTCGAGCGTCAGCGGCGCCAGCAGCGCGAAGCGCGCCGAATATTCCTGCGGATGGAACGCGGTCCACACCGCATAGAGCAGGGGCAGCAGCCAGAGAATGCCGAGCAGCCAGGCGCCGGCGGTTTCGAGGGTGAGCACGACGGGGTCGGGGCGCTGGGCGGCGATCATTGATAATGGACCTTGCGGTCGAGATAGAGGAATTGGCCGATCGCGACCAGGGCAAGAAACAGCAGCAGCACCATGGTCAGCGCCGCGGCGAGGCCCTGGTCCCAATATTTGAAGCCGACCTCGTAGATGTAGAACAGCAGCAGCGAGGTGGCATTGTCGGGCCCGCCGCGCGTCATCACCACGATGTGGTCGATGAGGCGGAACGAATTGATCACGGCGTTGACGAGCACGAACAGCGTCGTCGGCATGAGCAGCGGGAATGTGACGCGGCGGAAGAAGTTCCAGCGGCTCGATCCTTCGAGCGCCGCCGCCTCGCCGAGTTCGGGCGGGATCTGCTGCAGCGCCGCGAGATAGAAGATCATGAAGAAGCCGGCTTCCTTCCAGATCGCGACGACGATGACGCACCACAGCGCCGTGTCGCGCGAGCCCAGCCAATTGACCGCGGCGAAACCGAACAACTTGCGGAACTGGTCGAGCAGGCCGTAATCGGGCGTGTAGAAAAACAGCCAGATATTGGCGACCGCGATCATCGGCAAAACGGTCGGCGTGAAATAGGCGAGGCGCAGCAGGCCGCGCCCGGCGATGCGCTTGTTGACCCAGAGCGCCATCAGGATGGCGAGCGCGATCGAGACCGGGATGGTGCCGATGGCGAAGATCGCGTTGTTGCCGAGCGCTTTCCAAAAGATCGGGTCGTCGAGCATCAGCCGGTAATTGTCGAGACCGACAAAGGGTGCCGGGCGCCCGCCCTTGGGCGTGGCGAAGAAGCTGTGGAACAGCGTCGCCACCGCCGGATAATGCGTGAACGCGACGAGCATGGCCGCCGCCGGCAACAGCAGCAGCCAGCCGTGAATGTGGAGGCGGAAGCCGTGCATCGCGGCGAGCGGCGCGCGCAGGCCGGGCGGCGCGCGCCGGGCTTCGCCTACTTCTTGTACGGCCGCAGGATGCGCTCGGCCTCGCGCTGGGCGTCCTTCATCGCCTGCTCGGCAGTCTTGGCGCCGGTCAGCGCCGCTTGCAGCCCGTCATTGAACGCCTTGGTCACGCGCTGGTTGTCGTGGGTCGAAAGCTCGGCCACGGCGAACTGCAATTGATCGCGCGCCACGGTCGGCGCCGGGAATTCGGCGAGATATTTCTTCATCTCGGCCGTCTCCCAGGCGGCGGGCGTCACCGCGACATAGCCGGTGGCGATCGCCCACTCGGCGGCGCGCTTCGGCGCCGTCACCCATTTGACGAAGGTCAGCGCCGCCTCGCGCTGCTGCGGCGTGGCCTTTTTGAACACGTAGAAATTGCCGCCGCCGGTGGGCGTGCCGCGCTGCTTGCCGGCCGGCAGCATGGCGACGCCGAACGGAAACTTGGCGTTGGCGCGGATATTGGTGAGGTTGCCGGTCGTGGTCCAGACCATCGCGACCTTGCGCTCGAAGAAATCCTTGGGCGTGGTGCCCCATTCGACGATGCCGGGCGGATGGACTTTGTGCGAACGGCTGAGCTCGACCCAGAATTGCAGCGCGTCGATCACTTCCTTCTTGTCGAAATAGGTTTCAGTGCCGGCCTCGTTCATCAGGATGGCGCCGTTCTGCGTCGTCAGGCCCTGGAACAGCCAATAGGGAAAGCCCGAGGACGGAATCTGCACGCCCCATTGCGTCACGTTGCCGGCGGCGTCGCGCTTGGTGAGCTTCTGGCCCATGGCGACGAGCTCGGTCCAATTCCGCGGCGGCGTCTCGGGATCGAGCCCCGCGTCCTTGAACAGCTCCTTGTTCCAATACATGACGACGGTCGAGCGCTGGAACGGAATGCCCCACGTCTTGCCGCCGGACCGGCTGTTGAACATGAAGCCGGGATAGAAGCCTGCCAGCCACTTCTTGTCGTCGTCGCTTTTCACGATATCGTCGAAGGGCACGATGGCGTCTTCGTCGATCAGCGTGAACATGTCGGTCGACAGGATGACCGAAAGTTGCGGCGCGTCGCCGCCCTTGATCGCCGTGATCACCTTGGTGATGGTGTCCTGATAGGAGCCGGAATAGATCGGCTTGACCTTGATGCTGGAGTTTTCCTTCTCGAAATCGGCGGCCAGCGCATCGATCAGCTTGGTCACCGGCCCGCCCACGGCGACCGGATAGTAGAAGGTGATCTGCACCTGCGCGGCGGCGCCCGTGGCGGCGGCGGCGAGCGCGATAGCGCCGGCGGCGATGGTCGATGTCAGCTTGGCGAACACGATGGATCCTCCCTGTTGTCGTTGCCCTATTGCTTGGCATTCGATGCGATAAGCCCGCCGATCCTGCGTCCGTCGGCGGCGGCGAACAAGTGGGTTTGTGCGGCTGGCCAAGTGAGGCCGAGCGGCGCGCCTTGGCCGGCCGCAATGCGGCCGGGCACGCGCACGGCGATCTCGGCATCGCCCGCCTTGCACAGAACCACGCTTTCGGCGCCGAGATATTCGACCGACGACAAGGCGGCCGGCTGGCCGCCGCCGTCGGCCGAAATCGCGATATGCTCGGGGCGGATGCCGATCAGCGTGCCGGCGCCGGCCGCCATAAGGTTGGTGCGCCCCACGGCCCGCGCCAGATCGATGGCGGCGGCGGGAATGAGGTTCATCGGCGGCGTGCCGATAAAGCGCGCGGCGAAGGCGGTCGCCGGCGTTTCGTAGAGCTCCGCCGGGCTTGCCGCCTGCTCGATGCGGCCGTCGCGCATCAGCACGATGCGGTCGGCCATGCTCATCGCCTCGTGCTGGTCGTGCGTGACGTAGACCATCGTCATCTTGAGCCGCTGCTGCAGGCCGCGGATTTCGCCGCGCATTTCGTGGCGCAACTGGGCGTCGAGGTTGGACAGCGGCTCGTCCATCAGGCAGACGGGCGCCTCGGCGATGATGGCGCGGCCGAGCGCCACGCGCTGGCGCTGCCCGCCCGAAAGCTGCGACGGCTTGCGTTCCAGCAATTGCCCGAGGCCGACAAGCTCCGCCGCGCGCGCGAGCCGCGCATCGCGCTCCGCCTTGGCGACGCCGCGCGCCTTCAGCCCGAACACGATGTTTTCCGCCACCGTCAAATGCGGAAACAGCGCATAGGATTGAAACACCATGGCGATGCGGCGGCGCGAGGGCGGCACGCCGGTCACGTCGTGCCCGCCGATCGATATGCGGCCCCGGCTCGGCGCTTCGAGTCCGGCGATGAGCCGGAGCAAGGTCGATTTTCCGCAGCCCGACGGACCGAGCAGGACGACAAGCCGCTCGCTCGCCGCCATGATGCTCACGTCGTCGACCGCGGGCCGCCCGGTCCAGACTTTGCTGACGCGATCGAGCTCGATGTCCGGCATGGCGCGGTGAAGATTTCCCGTTCGGGTGGTGCGGCGCGGACTTTCCGCGTATCGTAAATCGCCGCGCCCCGCAAGCGGCGCAACCAGCAAGGAACGCGAACGATGGACCTGTCCAAGATTTCCACCGGCCCGAAGCCGCCCTTCGACATTTACGGCGTGATCGAAATTCCCCAGGGCGGCGCGCCGGTGAAATACGAGATGGACAAGGATTCGGGCGTCTTGTTCGTCGATCGCTTCCGCCACACGGCGATGTATTACCCGGCCAATTACGGCTTCATCCCGCACACTTTGGCCGAGGACGGCGATCCGGTGGACGTGCTCGTGCTGGCGCAAGTCGCCGTCGTGCCGGGCGCCGTCATTCGCTGCCGTCCGGTCGGCGCCATCATCATGGCGGACGAGAAGGGGCCGGACGAAAAAATCATCGCCGTGCCCGTCGATCGGCTCAATCCGTTCTACAAGGGCGTGCGCACCTACCGCGACCTGCCGACGGCGTTGGTCGAACAGCTCGGGCACTTCTTCAAGCACTATAAGGATCTCGACGACAAGCGCTGGAGCCGGGTGTCGAAATGGGTCGGCGTCAAGGAGGCGGGCAAGCTGGTGATGGCGGGCATCGAGCGCGCGGCGCGCCGGCGCTGAAATCAATACTGCCCTCATTTCCGCGCCAAAGCGTTTCTGCTAGCATTTTCGCCGACTGCAAACACAATAGGGAGGTTCCACATGCGCAGCCAGATTTTGTTCGCCGCGATCGCGGCGTTTGCCTTTGCCGGCCCCGCCGCGGCCGATCTCGCCGACATCAAGAAGAGCGGCGAACTGATCGCCGCGACCAGCGGCAACCTGCCGCCCAACACCTACATGAACGAGAAGAACGAGCTCACCGGCTACGACATCGAGGTCTGCCGCCACATCGCCAAGGCGATCGGCGTCAAGATCGCCTTCGAGCGGCTCGATTGGAAGGGCGTGCTGCCCGGCGTGCAGACCGGCCGCTTCCATATGGCCTGCTCCAACGTCAACATCACCGAGGAGCGCAAGGGCATCTTCGATTACTCGATACCCTATTCGCGCGCCGCCGTCGTGCCCGTGATCCGCAAGGGCGTCACCAACATCGCCAGCTTCAAGGATCTCAAGGGCAAGAATGTCGGCGCCATCACCGGCGGCAATGACGGCGAAATCCCGGCGCGCGCCATCGAAAAGGAATTCGGCGCCTTTGCCTCGTTCAAGGGTTATCCTGGCTACGCCGAAATGTTCACCGACATGCGCGCCGGCCGGCTCGACGCCATCATCGCGCCCGATCTCGCCGCCGCCGATTACATCAAGAAATTCCCCGGCGAGGCAAGCTTCGCAGGCGAGCCCTATCAGGTCCGCTATGTCGGCCTGCCGATGACCAAGGGTTCGCCCGAACTCAAGGCCGCGGTCGATGCCGCGATCAACAAGGCGCGCACCGACGGCACGCTCGACAAGCTGGCCCAGCAATTCTTCGGTATCGCCGGCTTCTCGAAGCAACTCGTCGACAAGGTGCCCTAGGCGCGACGTCGCTTGAACCTGTGCATCGGGATCATGCCGGCCCGATTCGCTGCGCACGCCAGATGGACCCCGGCTTTCGCCGGGGTGACAATCTATTTATGGGCACATTCTCCAGGTAAAAAAATATTGTCACCCCGGCCTCCGGGCCGGGGTCCAGCCTCCGCGCGGCGAAGTCGCGCGGCCCCAGCATGAATCTCGATTTCGGCATTGCGCTGAAATACGCGCCGTTTCTGCTCGAAGCGTCGCTCTATACGATCCTGCTCACGGTCGCGAGCAAGTTTCTCGGCACGACGATCGGCTTCGCGCTCGCGGTCGGGCGCGTGTCGGGACCTTCATGGCTGCGCGGCATCGTCTGGACCTATGTCTGGATTTTCCGCGGCACGCCGATGCTGCTGCATCTGGCTTTCGTCTATTATGCGGGGCCGCTGATCGGCATCCGGCTCGATCCGATTCCAGCCGCGATCGTCGCCATGACCCTGAGCGCCAGCGCCTACAATTGCGAAATCCTGCGCGCCGGGCTGCAGGCGGTGCATCACGGCCAGATCGAGGCGGCGCGCGCCATCGGCCTGACCTTCGCCAAAATCCTGCGCCGCATCGTGGTGCCGCAGGCGGTGCGCATCATCGTGCCGCCCTATATGAGCAACGTCATCAGCCACACGAAAAATTCGTCGCTCGCCTCGGTCGTGGCGGTGCCGGAAATCATGCTCACGGCCCAATCGCTCGCCAACACGACCTATCGCTACATCGAGCTGCTGACCGCGGCCGGCGTGCTCTATCTCGCGCTCACCAGTTTGCTCACCGGGCTGCAGCTCTATTTCGAGCGGCGCACGGCCTATGAGAAGCGCGAAATGAGCGCCGCCAAGCGCCGCCGCTTCGGGCTCGCCGCATGATGGCGCCGATGATCGAGGTGCGCGATCTCAGCAAGAATTTCGGCGCGGTGCGCGCGCTCGACGGCGTCTCGCTCAGCGTCGCGGCGGGCGAGGTCGTCTGCGTCATCGGGCCGAGCGGCTCGGGCAAGAGCACGCTGCTGCGCTGCATCAACTTCCTCGAGGAGCCGAGCGGCGGCGCGGTCCATGTCGGCGGCAAACGCGTCGGCTATCGCGAGGCCGGCGGCGCCGCGCGCCGCATGGCGGGGCGCGAAATTGCCGCGCTGCGCGCCGAGATCGGCATGGTGTTCCAGCTCTTCTATCTGTGGCCGCATATCACGGCGCTGGAGAACGTCATTCTCGGCTTGACCGAGGTGCGCGGCATGAAGGTGCGCGCCGCCGCCGAGCGCGCCAAGGCGATGCTCGACAAGGTCGGCCTCACCGACCGCATGCTGGCCTATCCCGAGCATTTGTCGGGCGGGCAGCGCCAGCGCGTCGCCATCGCGCGCGCCTTGGCGATGGAGCCCAAGGTCATGCTGTTCGACGAGCCGACCTCGGCGCTCGATCCCGAGCTTGTCGGCGAAGTCCTCGCCGTCATGGAGCGGGTCGCGCGCGAAGGCATGACGATGCTGGTGGCGACGCACGAAATGGGCTTCGCGCGCAAGGTCGCGCACCGCGTGATCTTCATGGACCGGGGCCGCGTCGTCGAAACCGGCGCGCCCGAAGATTTGTTCGGACGCCCGCGCGAGGAGCGCACCCAGCGCTTCCTGGAAAAAATTTTGGTTTGATCGGCTAGGGGAAAAACATGAGCGACACGCTCGATCTCGTCATCCGCAACGCCAAGGTCGCGACCGCGAGCGACGCCTGGGAGGGCGACATTGGCATCGCCGGCGGCAAGATCGCGGCGCTCGGCCGCAAGCTCGGCCCGGCGCGGCAAGATTTCGATGCCGGCGGCAAGCTCGTCATGCCCGGCGGCATCGACGTGCATTGCCATATCGATCAGGTCGTTTCGTCGGGCCTCAAGACGGCGGACGATTTTCATTCGGGCACGGTCTCGGCCGCGTTCGGCGGCACCACGACGATCATTCCCTTTGCCGCCCAGCAGCGCGGCCGATCGCTGCGCCAGGCGGTGCAGGATTATCACGCCGCCGCCGAGGGCAAGCCGGTGATCGATTACGGCTTCCACCTCATCGTCACCGACCCGACCGCCCAGGTGTTGGGTCAGGAACTGCCGGCGCTGATCCGCGACGGCTACACGTCGCTCAAGATCTACATGACCTACGACGCGATCCGGCTCAACGACCGGCAGCTCATCGACGTGCTCGCCGTGGCGCGGCGCGAGGGGGCGACGGCGATGATCCATGCCGAGAGCCACGATCTCATCGCCTGGATCACCGAGCGCCTGATCGACCAAGGCAAAACGGCGCCGAAATACCACCCCATCGCGCGGCCGGCGATTGCCGAGCGCGAGGCCACGCACCGCGCGATTTCCTATGCCGAGGCCGTCGATATTCCGATCTACATCGTCCATGTCTCGAACAGCACGGCGATGGAGCAGATCGCCTGGGCGCAATCGCGCGGCCTGCGCATCGAGGCCGAGACTTGCCCGCAATATCTGTTTCTCACCGGGCGCGATCTCGACCGGCCCGGCTTCGACGGCGCCAAATATTGCTGCAGCCCGCCGCCGCGCGACGAGGCCCATCAGGAAGCGATGTGGCTCGGCATCGCCACCGGCGTGTTCAAGTCGGTGTCGTCGGATCATTCGCCGTTCCGCTTCGACGATCCGAACGGCAAGAAGATTTTCGGCACCGATGTGCCGTTCAACCGGATCCCGATGGGCGTGCCCGGCATCGAAACGCGCCTGCCGCTGTTGTTCTCGGAAGGTGTCGGCAAGGGCCGCATCTCGATCCACCAATTCGTCGAGGTGACCTCGGCCGGGCCGGCGAAGATTTTCGGGCTGTGGCCGAGGAAGGGCACGATCGCGGTCGGCAGCGACGCCGATCTCGCGATCTGGGACACCGGGCGCAAAGCGAAAATCCATCACGGCGATCTGCACGGCGCGCTCGACTACACGCCCTATGAGGGCCGCGAGGTCACGGGCTGGCCGGTCACGGTGCTGTCGCGCGGCGAAATCGTGTGCGACGGCGGCGCGCTCAAGGCCAAGCCGGGCCGCGGCGAATTCCTGCGCCGCGAGCGGCACGATTATCCCGGCGTGCACCGCATCGCCGGCCATCCCAAGGCCGTGCGCGAGGAGGCGTGAACGCGATGGACTTCGACACCAAGACCATGCTCGCCCGGCTGGTCGGCTTCGATACGACGAGCCGCAATTCCAACCTCGCGCTCATCGAATGGGTCGCGGAGTATCTGGGGCGCCACGGCATCCGCGCCGATCTGATCCACAACGGCGAGCGCAGCAAGGCGCATCTGTTCGCGACCGTGGGCCCGGCGATCGACGGCGGCGTCGTGCTCTCGGGCCACACCGACGTGGTGCCGGTCGACGGCCAGCCCTGGACCAGCGATCCGTGGACCCTGACCGAGCGCGGCGCGCAAGTGTTCGGCCGCGGCACCACCGACATGAAGGGCTTTATCGCCTCGGCGCTGGCCAATGTGCCGGCCTGGAGCAAGGCGGAACTGAAGCGCCCGCTGCACTTCGCGCTCTCCTTCGACGAGGAAGTCGGCTGCACCGGCGTCGCGAGCCTGATCGATCATCTGCGCAAGACGGGCACTGCGGCCGCGCGCCGTCATCGTCGGCGAGCCGACCGAGATGCAGGTCGTCACCAGCCACAAGGGCGGCATCGTCGGCACCTGCACGGTGCGCGGCGTCGCCGGGCACTCCTCGCAGGTGCATCGCACGGTCAATGCCGTGATGTACGCGGCGGAGATGGTCGCGCACGCCGCCGAGCTCGGCGAGGAGCTCAAGGCGGCGGCGCGCAACCCGGCATTCGATCCGCCCTATTCGAGCCTGCAGGTCAACGTGTTTCACGGCGGCGCCAACGGCAATGTCGTGCCGCACGAATGCAGCTTCGTCTGGGAGCATCGCGCCCTGCCGGGCACCGATCTCGAGGCGATCCCGAACCGCCTGCGGCGCTTCGGCGAGGAAAAGCTGTTGCCGCGCATGCGCGCCGTTTCGCCCGAAACCGGGATCGATCTCGCGGTGACCGCGCGCATCCCCGGCCTGCTGCCCGAGCCGGGCTCGGAGGCCGAAACCCTCGCCCTCCGCCTGGCCGCCCGCAACCGCACCGAGGCTGTCGCCTTTGGCACCGAAGCGGGCTATTTTCAGGGCCTGGGAATACCCACGGTCGTTTGCGGCCCGGGCCATATCGAGCAGGCGCACAAGCCCGACGAATTCATCGCGCTCGATCAGCTCGCCGCCTGCGACCGCTTTCTCGATCGATTGGCCGAAGAGTGCCGGCGCGCCGCCAATTGAAACCACGACCAGCCGGTGCCACAGGGAGGACGACGATGAAGCATCTGTTGACCGCCGGCGCGATCGCGCTGGCATTGGCGCTGGCCGGGCCGGCCGCCGCGAAAACCTTCAAATGGGCGGCGGACAGCGATCCGGGCTCGATGGACCCCTACAACCGGAACGTCGCCTCGACGCTCTCTATGCTGTCCAACATCTACGAGCCGCTGATCCGGCGCGCCAAGGATTTGAAGCTCGAGCCGGCGCTGGCGACGAAATGGGAGGCGACCTCGCCGACCACCTGGCGCTTCACCTTGCGTCAAGGCGTCAAGTTCCAGGACGGCGGCGCGTTTACCGCCGACGACGTCGTGTTCAGCTACGAGCGCGTCAAAGGCCCCGGCTCGCTGCTCTCCACGACGGTGCGCGGCAGCAAGTCGATCAAGAAAATCGACGCCTTCACGGTCGAATTCGAGATGATCGGGCCGTCGCCGACCTTCCCCGACCAGCTCACATCCTGGCTCATGATGTCGAAGGCCTGGGCGGAGAAGAACAACGCCGTCAAGTCGACCGATCTCACCAAGCAGGAAATCTCCTTCGCGACCAACAACGCGATGGGGACCGGGCCGTTCAGCCTGAAGAGCCGCGCGCCTGATGGCCGCATCGAACTCGCGCCCAACAAAGGCTGGTGGGACAAGGCGGAGCACAATCTCACCGAAATCATCTTCACGCCGATCGGCAATCCGGCGACGCGCAGCGCCGCGCTGCTGTCGGGCGAGGTCGACATGGTGCACACCGTGCCGATCACGGCGATCCAGCGCGTGCGCGACACGCCGGCGCTCAAGGTCTTCGAAAAGGCCGAACTGCGCACCATGTTCTTCGTGCTCGATCAGGCCCGCGCCGAGCTGCTCGACAGCAACATCAAGGGCAAGAACCCCTTGAAGGACGTGCGGGTGCGCCGCGCGATGGCCATGGCGCTCGACGCCGAGGCGATGCAGCGCCAGGTCATGCGCGGCTTCTCGGTGCCGAACTATCTCGTGGTCGGCGCCGGCGTGAACGGCTTCGATGCCGCGCTCAACACGCCGCCCGCGCGCAATATCGAAGCGGCCAAGAAGCTGATGGCCGACGCCGGCTATGCCGACGGCTTCGAGGTCGGCATGGATTGCTCGAACGACCGCTACGTCAACGACGAGCAGATCTGCGTCTCGACCGTGGCGATGCTGGCGCGCATCGGCATCAAGATCAAACTCAAAGTCATGCCGTTCACCCAGCTCGTGCGGCTCCTGTCGCCGCCCTACGAGACGAGCATCGCCTTGGTCGGCTGGCTGCCCGCCACCTACGACGCGCACGACGCGCTGTTCAACCTCGCGGCCTCGCGCAATCGCGAGCTGTCGCGCGGCATCTTCAATGTCGGCGGCTTTGCCAGCGACAAGCTCGACGATCTGGTGACCAAATCAGGCGCCGAGCTCGACACCGCCAAGCGCAATGCCATGCTGCGCGAAGGGCTCACCATCGTGCGCGACGAGGTGGCGCTGATCCCGATCCACCAGCAGGCGATCGTCTGGGCGGCGAAGCAAAACATCGATCTTGTCCAGAGTGCGGACAATTTCTTCCATCTGCGCTTCGTCGTCGTGAAGTAGGCTTTTGCCTCGAGAAGCGGCGGGGGCGCTGCGGCGCCGCCGCCGCTTTATTTTTTGCCCAAGCCGATGTGGCGCGCCAGGATCGCCGTGTAGGCGGGCGGGTCCATGACATAGGGATAGTGGCCGCCGAATTCGAGCCGATAGGCGCTGGCGCGCGGATAGCGCCGGCGCACATCGTCCTGCACCGCGCGCGGCAAGAGCGGATCGTCGGCGCAATCGATGACGACGATGTTGCCGTCTGGGATGGCGAGCTTGGGCACGACGGAGCCGGCGCGCACGGCGAGCACCCGCGCCTTGAGCGCCACGGTCGAAATCAAGCGCGTGCCGCTGTCGGTCAGCAATGCCTTGAGGCGCTTGTGCGCGGCGGTGGGCTCGGGCCAGCGCGCGACCGAGCCCAGCACCATCTTGCGATGGAACGCGCCCGGCTGCTTCGCCAGCTCTGGCGCGTTCATGGCCGAAGGATGCGGGCCGGTCGGATCGGACAGCGAATTGCCGATGAAGAGCGTGGCGATCAGCGCCGGGTGCCGCGCCGCGAAAATCTGCGCGAGGTAGCCGCCGAGCGACGAGCCGACCACGCTCGCCCGCGCGATGCCGAGCCGGCGTGTTAGCAGCGCCAGCGAATCGGCGAGCCGCTCGATGTCGGCGCAAGCCGGATAGGTCACGGCTATCAAGCGCACGCGGCCCTTCAAGGCCGCGATCTGGTTCCACCAGATTTCCGCCGTGCCGAGCGTGCCGGGCAATAGCAGCAGCGTCGGCGCGGCCGGTTTGGCCTTCACGTCGATGACGTGCCAGGCGAGGCCGCCGGCGACGATGCGTTTCGGGCGAAAGCGGCGGCGGAATTCGGCGAGCGTCATGGTCGTGATCCGTTCGAAGGAGTTTTCGTATCCGGCACGCATAGCATGCGGGCGGCTCGCCTGTCGCGCGGCATTGCTGGCGCGATCCGATCCGTGACAGTGTCGCCACCGCGCATACGCGCCCGCCAAAGCCGAAGCCGCATGCCCGATCTCGCCCTGCTCCTGGTTCTGCTGGCGGCCTTGCTGCATGCCGGATGGAACGCGCTGCTAAAAAGCGGAACCGACGGCCTGACCACGATGACGGCGATGAACGGCGTCATCATCGTCGCGATGTTTCCGGCTTTGCTCCTGCTGCCCACGCCGCCGCCGGCCGCTTGGCCTTGGCTGGCCGGGGGCGTGGTTTTGCATGCCTGCTACCGCCTGCTGCTGATCGAGGGCTATCGCCGCGGCGATCTCGGGCAGATCTACGCCATCGGCCGCGGCAGCGCGCCGATGCTGGTCACGCTCGGCGCCGTTGCGCTGGCCGACGAATGGCCGAAGCCGCTGGCCCTGGCCGGCATCGCGCTGGTCTCCGCCGGCATTCTTGCCATGAGCCGCTTCGGTCCGAAGCGCTTGGCCGCCGCGACCGTGGCAACGGCGATCGGCATCGGCCTGACGATCGCCTGCTATTCGCTGGTCGACGGCACCGGCGCGCGGCGTTCGGGCGATGCCTTGTCCTATATCGCATGGCTGGAATTTTGCAGCGCGTGGCCCACGGTTTTCTACTATCTGGCGCGGCGCGGGCCGCGCTGGCCGATCGGCGCGAAGGAAACGGTGCGCGCGGCCGCCGCCGGCATCGTGTCGGTCGCCGGTTACGGCACCGTGCTGTGGGCGATGACGCTGGCCCCGCTCGGCGTCGTTTCGGCGCTGCGCGAAACCAGCGTCCTGTTCGCCGTCTTGATCGGCCATTTCCTGCTCGGCGAGCCGCTCGGCCCGCGGCGCCTCGCCGCCGGCGGCGCGATATTCGCCGGCGCGGCGCTGCTCGGCGTGGCGCGTTAGAGTCAGGCGCGGCGGTCGTATTCGATATCGCGCCGCGCCGCGCTGATCGTCACCGTGAAGCCGGCAACAACGTCGATGAGCGACATCAGCGTGAGGAGCGCGAAGCCCGTGGTGCCGGCGCGCGGCAACAGAATAAAGGCCAAGAGGCAGGCGATGAAAACGGCGAGCGAGAGCACGTGATCGAGCACCGCCGCCTGGCTGGTGCGCGTCGATTTCAAGATTTCGATGTAGAGCAGCAGCAGGCCGAGTCCGACGAGAATGTCGCTCAGGGACACGGCCCAATGCGCCGTCGAGGGCAGCGCGATCGCCGTGATCGCATCGGTCAAGGACGTGCCGCCCGCGAGCGCCACGATGAGATAGAGGCCGGCGGCTATGCCGAGCAGCGGAATTTGGCGAAAGGCGGACCACATTGAGAATGTTCCCTGTTATACTAACCGACATGTATCTTAATCCGTAGCGCGCTGGATTTTCGATGTGCGTGTTCGAGGCCCGACTTCGGCGGGCACCTCAGCATGAGTTAAATCTTAACTGCCATACAAATCCGAACTCATCCTGAGGCGCTCGCCGCAGGCGAGCCTCGAAGAAGGACGCACGAAGTGAATGCAGCGAGCGGCAGAGTCAGAAATTGGGTCGGCTGGTATTATGCGGCGGCGTTAGCGCCGCGCGATGTTGTCGGCCAAGGCCACGAGGCGCTGCATCGATCGCAGCACCGGGCGCTCGATGAGCTTGCCTTCGATCACGACGAGGCCGGTGTCGCTTTCGGCGAACGCGGCCATGATGCGCCGCGCGCGGTCGACCTGCGCCGCGGCGGGACTGAACACCTCGTTGATCGCCGCGATTTGCTTGGGGTGGATCGCCGCCTTGCCGGTGAAGCCGAGCAGCGCGCTTTTCTCGGCCTCGCGCCGCAGGCCGTCCATGTCCCGCAGATCGAGCCACGGCACGTCGATGAGATCGAGGCCGGCGCCGGCCGCGGCGTGGACGACGCGCGAACGCGCATAGAGCAACGTGTCCCAGCTATTGACCGTGCGCAGCTCGGCGGAGAGATCGACGGCGCCGAACAGGAGCGTCGCGATGCGCGGACTGGCGCGGGCGATGGCATAGGCCCGGTCGAGCCCGTCGTTCGATTCGATGATGACATGCAGCCGCGTCGGCAGCGCCGCCTCGGACAGCACGTCGTCGAGCAGCGTCACCTCGTCGGGCGAGCGCACTTTGGTCAGCATCAGCGCCGGCGGGCGGTGCGGGCTGGCGAGGAAAGCCGCCACGTCCTTGAGCCCGTCGGCCGAGCGCAGCGAATTGATGCGCACGACGCGCTCGATGCCGTCGTCGCGGTTGCGGCCTTCGGGCGTGGCGAACAGCGCGAAGGCGCGCTCGCGCGCCGCCGCCTTGTGCTGCGGCGCCACCGCGTCCTCGACATCGACGGTGACGATATCGGCGCCGGCCTTGAGCGCCTTGGGAAACATGTCGGGCTTGTCGCCGGGCGCGAAGATCAAGCTGCGGCGCGGCTGGAAGGGCAGATCGGTCACGGCGGTCCTCGGATCGGGCGGCGCATGATCGCCGGTCATTGCGGCGCCATCAAGTGAATGTCGGCGGCGAGCAGCGACACCGTCGCCGCGCGGCCCGGCGCCAGCTCGTTGCGCCGCGCCGTGTGCGCGGAAACGGTGAAAACCATAATATCCGCGCCGTCGCCGATGCGCAGCCGAATCTCGGCAGTGTCGCCCAGAAACAGCAGATCGGCGATGCTGCCGGAAATCGGATTTTCCCGCTCGCCGCGCGACGGCCGCTCGCGCCGGTGCATGATGACCGAGCCCGCCGGGATCATCCACGACACGGCGGCGCCGGGCGCGAAGCGGCCGTCATCGGCGGCCTCCAGCATTGTGTCGCGCCAGGCGACCCGCAGCAACCCGCGCGCGGAGTCGCGTTCCGCGACGCGCCCGGCGAAAACATTGGGCTGATCCATCAGGCGGGCAACCAGCGGCGAAGCAGGCCGGGACACGAGGTCGCCGGGCGTGCCGTGCTGCAGCGTGGTGCCGCGATGCACGACGCTCATGCGGTCGGCGAGGGCGGCGGCTTCGTTGAGATCGTGCGTCACCAGAACGGTCGGGCATTTGATGGCGCGGCGCAGGATGGCGAGTTCGTGCTGCAGCTTTTTGCGCGTCACTTGGTCGACGGCGGCGAAGGGTTCGTCGAGCAGGAGCACCGCGGGCTCGCGCGCCAACGCGCGGGCGAGCGCGACGCGCTGGCGCTGGCCGCCCGACAGCGCATCCGGGCGCCGGTCTTCGAGGCCGGCGAGATGGACGAGGCCGAGCAGCTCGCCGGCGCGGCGCGCGCGCTCGGATCGCGGCACATGGCCGAGTGCCGCCAGCACATTGCCGCGCGCCGAGAGATGCGGGAACAAGGCGTATTCCTGGAACACGAAGCCGACGCGGCGCGCTTGCACCGGTGCGTGAATGCCGGCGGCGCTGTCGAACCAGGTGGCGCCGGCGCACGCGATGCGGCCTTCGCGCGGGCGGAGCAGGCCGGCGATGGCGCGCAGGATCGTCGTCTTGCCGGCGCCCGACGGGCCGACCAGGGCCAAGAGCTCGCCATCGGCGCAGCGCAACTCGGCATCGAGCGGTATCGGCGCCGCCTGCTTGACGCGCAGCTCGAAGCCGCCGGCCGTCGCCGTCATCGCGGCGCCGCGCGGCCGCGCTGGCCGAGCGCATAGACGATGCCGATGGCGACGAAGGCGAGCGCCAGCAGGGTCAGCGCCATGGTGCCCGCCGCATCGAGCTGAAACGCCTGGACGCGGTCGTAGATGGCGATCGAAAGCGTGCGCGTTTCGCCCGGAATATTGCCGCCGACCATGAGCACGACGCCGAATTCGCCCAGCGTGTGCGCGAAGGTGAGGGCGATGGCCGAGGCCAAGCCGGGCCAGGCGAGCGGCAGTTCGATGCGCCGGAACGTCGCCGCGCGCGACAGGCCGCCGCACCACGCCGCCTCGCGCAAGCTGTGCGGCACGGCTTCGAAGGCGCGCTGCAAGGGCTGCACGGCGAAGGGCAAATTCGCGATCAGCGAGGCGACGAGCAGGCCCTCGAACGTGAAAACGAGCGGCTGGCCGAACACGCTCTCGAAGGCTTGGCCGAGCGGCGAGGCGCGGCCGGCCGCGACCAGCATGTAGTAGCCGAGCACGGTCGGCGGCAGAACCAGCGGCAGGGCGATCAGCGCCTCGACGAAGCTGCGGCCGGGAAAGCGCCGCCACGCCAGCGCGCGCGCGATCAACAGCGCGAGCGGCACGAGAATGACGACCGTCCACGCGGCGAGGCGAAGCGAAAGTGCGAGGGCCGCGCTGTCCATCGGTCGCGTTTACCCGGCGGGCCGGACGAAGCCGTAGCGCTCCAGCACGGCCGCCGAGGCCGGCGAGAGGACGTGGCGCAGGAAGTCGGCGCCCTCGTTCATGCGCATTTTCGTTAGCGCCACGCGCTGGCGCAACGGCGGATGCCAGGCCGGGTCGATCGGCGCGAAGCGGCCACGCGCCGCGATCGCCGGCGCAAGCGACAAGGAGAGCGCAACGATGCCGCCCTCGGCCGATCCCGAGAGCGCGAATTGCGCCGCCTGCGCCACATGCTCGCCGAGCACGAGCTTGGGCTTGATCGCGTCCCAAAGGCCGGCGTGACGCAGCGCGGCTTCGGCCGCCTTGCCATAGGGCGCGTGCTCGGGATTGGCGATGGCGAAGCGCTTCACGCGCCCGTCCGCGAGCGCGGCGCGCAAATCGGCAAGCGTGCCGTCCGGCTTGAGCGGCGAAGCGGGCGGCACGGCGAGCACCAGGCCGCCGATCGCATAGACGAAACCCTCATCGACCGTATGCCCTTGCCGCGCGAGATCGAGCACGAGCGCTTCGTCGGCCGAAAAAAACACGCCGAAGGGCGCGCCTTGGGCGATCTGGCGCGCGAGAGTGCCGGAGGAGCCGTAGGTGATTTCGACGCGCGGCCGGTCGGCTGCCCGGTAATTCGCCGCGATCTCGTCGAGCGCGGGTTGCAGATCCGAGGCGGCGGCGACGCGGAGAATGCGGACGACGCGGGCGGCGGCAAGCGCCGGCCACGCGGCCAGCGCGCCGGCGAGAATGCAGCGCCGCGTCACAAACCGCGCGGCGCCGATCCTGCCCAAGTTCGATGGAATGCCGTCCATTGCCGCCATGCCCGCGGGAGCGTTATAGCCAATTGACTATATCGCTTCGACGAGGCTCGGCGCAATCGCACCGTGAGGGCGCGGCAAACGCCCCGCTTATCGCGTCGCCGCCGCGGCTTTCTCGATGGTCGCGGCGGTTTGCCCGAACAGGATCTTTTTCTCCTCCTCGCTCATGCCGCCGACGCGCGGCGGCGAGATTTCGTGGCCTTTCTGGTAGGCACGGTCGACGGCGGGGCGCTGCTTGATCGCCTCGAACCAGCGGGTGAGGTGCTTGAACTCGTCAAGGCTCTGGTTCAGGCGCTTGTAGATCGCGACCCAGGGATAGGAGGCCATGTCGGCGATCGAATAGTCGCCGGCGAGGAACGGGCGGTCGGCGAGTCGCTTGTTCATCACGCCGTACAGGCGGTTGACCTCGTCGCCGTAGCGCGTCTTGCCGTAGGGAATGTCGACCGGCGCGTAGTTGAGGAAGTGGCCGCATTGCCCCGACATTGGGCCGAGGCCGCCCATCTGCCACATGAGCCATTCCTGAACCTGGACGCGGGCGCGGCTTTCGCTCGGCATGAACTTACCGGTTTTCTCGGCGAGATAGAGCAGGATCGCGCCCGACTCGAACACCGAGATCGGCGCGCCGCCGCCCTTGGGCTCGTGATCGACGATGGCCGGCATGCGGTTGTTCGGCGAGATGCTGAGAAATCCCGGCTTGAATTGCTCGCCCTTGCCAATATTGACCGCGATGAGTTTGTAGGGCAACGCGGCCTCTTCGAGAAAAATCGTCACCTTGTGCCCGTTCGGCGTGGGCCAGTAATGGACATCGATCATCGTCGCCTCCGGTCGGAAAGGAATTTCGAGTTAAGCTAGGGTTCGCCGCGCCAATGGCAAGGTCGGGCCGCCGCGCGCGGCGCAACGCCGCTATGCGCGCCCCTTGGCGCGGAACGGGTGGGCGGGATAGACGCCGAGCACGGTGACCTCGGAGGAGAAGAATTTCAGCTCCTCGAACGCGAAGCGCATCGGCTGCTCGTCGATATGGCCGTCCACATCGGCGTAAAATTGCGCCACGGTGAACGAGCCGTCGAGAATATAGCTTTCGAGCTTGGTGATGTTGACCTTGTTGGTCGCGAAACCGCCGAGCGCTTTGTAGAGCGCGGCGGGCACGCTGCGCACCTGGAACACGAACGACGTGATGCACGGCCCGTTGCCCGGCTTGGGCCGCCTGGGCTTGCGGCTCATCACGATGAAGCGCGTGGTGTTGTGGGCGAAATCCTCGATGTTGCGCTTCAAGATTTTGAGGCCGTAGATCTCGGCGGCGAGGCTCGACGAAATCGCCGCCTTGCCGCGGTCGTTCCACGCCGCGATGTCCCTGGCGGCGCCCGCCGTGTCGGCATGGACGATGGCCTTCAAGCCGAGCTTCTTGATCGCCTTGCGGCATTGGCCGAGCGCGTGCACGTGGCTGTGCACCTCCTCGATCGTATCGAGGGTCGCGCCCTCGACGCCGAGCAGGCAATGCTCGACGCGCTGGAAATGCTCGCCGATGATGTGCAGGCCCGAGCCGGGCAGGATGTGGTGGATGTCGGCGACCCGGCCGGCGATCGAATTGTCGATCGGGATCATGGCAAGCCGCGCCTGGCCGTAGCGCGCGGCGGCGAAGGCGTCCTCGAACGAGGCGCAGGGCAGCGGCGTCATCCTGGGAAACGCGCCGCGGCAGGCGAGGTTCGAATAGGCGCCGGGAAATCCCTGGAAAGCGATGCGATTCGCGGGCGTCGGCATGACGGCCGGTCCTTGATCTGGTGTTGCGGAAATGGGGCGGAATGCCGGCGGCGGCCTCAACGCGGCGCCAACAAGGCGCGGGCGCGTTCGAGGTCGGCGGCAGTATCGACACCGAACAGAAGCGTGTCAACGAGCGCCACGTCGATGCGCATCCCGGCTTCGAGCGCGCGCAACTGTTCGAGCTTTTCGCGCTTCTCGAGTATGCCCTGGGGCAGGGCGACGAAGCGGTCGAGTGCCGCGCGCCGATAGGCGTAGATGCCGATGTGGTGATAAACCGGTCCGTCGCCGGCCGGCGCCGCCGCGCGGGTGAAATAAAGCGCGCGGCCGATGCGCTGGCCCGGCGCATAGGCGACGACGGCTTTCACGACATTGGGGTTGGCGCGCTCCTCGGCGTCGTCCGTCGCGATGGCGAGGGTCGCGATATCGACCGCGGGGTCGGCCAAAGGTTCGAGCACGGCGCGGATCAAATCCGGTTCGATCATCGGAAAATCGCCCTGGAGATTGATCGCCACGTCGTGCTTGCCCTGCGGATCGATCGCCGCGAGCGCGGCATGGACGCGATCCGAGCCCGAGGGCAAGGCCGGATCGGTGAGCACGGCATTCAGTCCGCGCGCCTTCGCGGCATCGACGATCGCCCGGTCCCCGGCGGCGATCCACACCGCGCCGGCCCGCGCCGCGAGCGCGCGCTCGGCAACATGGGCGATCATCGGCCGGCCGTGGATGTCGGCGAGCGGCTTGTTCGGCAGCCGCGTCGCTGCCAGCCGGGCGGGAATTAAAACGATCGGATTGAGCGTCATCGCAAGCGCCTCACCCGCGCGCCAAGTGCCTGCGCGGGTTCGCGAAATTTATGCGACACTTTGCCACGTGAATTGCCGGATTGGTGCATGGGCATGATGGATGACGCTGCTCGTGGCGGACCATATAAGCTTCAGCGCGAAAGCGAAACGGGCTTCGGCTCACTCCGAAAACACGGAACCGGCACAAATGGAATTCAACAAGATCGCGGGCGCCATCCTGGTCACCCTGCTGGTGATGATGGGTATCGGGAAAATCGGCAATACGCTGGTGCCGCAGTTCCAACCCAAGGAAGACAAACCGGGCGCGAAGACGCCGACGGACCCGACGCCGCCGGCGGAAGCCTTGAAGCCGCTGCCGGAGCGCCTGGCGGCGGCGACGGTCGAAGACGGCGAACGCCGGGGCCAGGCCTGCGTTTCTTGTCACACCTTCGCGAAGGGCGGCCGGAACGGCGTCGGCCCGAATCTGTGGGACATCGTCGGCCGCAAGAAGGGCTCGGTCGCGGGCTTTAAATACTCCGTCAGTTTGCTGAGCACGCCGGGCGACTGGTCGTTCGATGACCTCGACAAATACTTGGCGAACCCCGGCGCATTCATCAAGGACAGCCCGATGACGCTGGCGACGCCCAATCAAGACCGCCGCGCGGCCATCATCCGCTATTTGCAAACTCTGAGCGAAAGCCCGAAGCCGCTGCCGGCCAAGCAATAGGCCGCGCGCCGGCGCAGCCCAGGGGGCCCGCGCCATGAGCCAGCCCGATCTCGACGCGCTCGCCGCCTTTGCCAACACACTGGCGGATGCGAGCGGCGCGGTGATCCGGCCCTATTTCCGCTCCGGAGTCTCGGTTGTCGCCAAGGGCGACGGCAGCCCGGTGACGCGCGCCGACCGCGAAACCGAAGCCGCGATCCGCAGCCGCGTCGCCGCCGCCTATCCCGAGCACGGCATCTATGGCGAGGAGCACGGCCGCGAGCGCGAAGCGGCGCGCTACCAATGGGTCATCGACCCGATCGACGGGACCAAGGCGTTCCTCGTCGGCATTCCCCTGTTCGGCACGCTGATCGCGCTGTGCGAGGACGGCAAGCCGATCCTCGGCGTCATCGACCAGCCGATCTCGCGCGAACGCTGGATCGGCATCAAGGGCCGCGGCGCCACGCTCAACGGCAAAGCGATCAAGACCAGACGCGGCGTTGCGCTCGCCGACGCCATGCTGTGCTCGACGACGCCGGCCATGTTCGCGGGCGCCAAGGGCCCGCGCCATGCCCGGCTTGCCGCCAAGGTCTCGTTCGTGCGCTGGGGCGTCGATTGCTATGCCGCCGGCATGCTGGCCAATGGCAGCGTCGATTTCATGGTCGAAGCCAGCCTCAAGCCCTATGACTTCCTCGCCCTCGTTCCGGTCATTGAGGAGGCCGGCGGCACGGTTAGCGACTGGTCCGGCGCGCCGCTCACCATAAACTCCGGCGAAACCTTCCTCGCCTCGGCCTCGACCGAGCTGCACGAAGGCGCCCTGGCGCTGCTGCGCGGCTGAGGCGGGCCCTTCCGGTTTCCGTCCGGCGCGACTATTGTCCGCGCCATCGAAACCTTGGGGCCGGCCCGATGCGACGCCGCGACATGCTTTCCGCGACCTTGGCCACGGCGGCGACCGGCTTCGCGGCCGTTGGATCGGCGCGGCGCGCGGCCGCCGATTGCGGGGGCGCGGCCAACGACGCCGCGGTGCGCGGGCACGCCATCGCGATCCACGGCACACCGAAATATCCGGCGGCCTTCACGCATTTCGCCACGGTCAACCCGAACGCGCCGAAGGGCGGCGTGCTGTATCAGGCCGCCATCGGGACATTCGACAGCCTCAATCCGCACATCATCAAGGGAACGCCGGCCAATGTCGCGGGCTATACCGGCATCCGCTTGATGCGGCCGGCCGACGACGAAGCGGCGTCGGTTTACGCGCACCTCGCCAGATCGATCGAAACGCCGGGCGATCGGTCCTGGGTGGTCTTTGAGCTCGATCCCCGGGCGCGCTTCCACGATGGCGAGCCGATCACGGCCGAGGACGTCGTGTTCTCGCTCAATATCCTGCGGGAAAAGGGCCGCCCGACCTATCGCCAATATTTCGGCAATGTCGACAAGGCCGAAGCAGCCGGCCGGCACACCGTGCGTTTCCGCTTCAAGCCGGGCGCGATCAACCGCGAATTGCCCGTCATCATCGCGGGCGATCTGCCGATCCTGCCGAAACACTATTGGGAGAAGCGCGACTTCGAGCGCGCGTCGCTCGATATCCCGCTCGGGTCCGGTCCGTACAAAATTCGCGAAATCGTGGCCGGGCGCACGATCGTGCTCGATCGCGTCAAGGATCATTGGGCGGCCGATCTCCCGGTCAATCGCGGCTGGAACAATTTCAACGTCATCCGCTACGATTATTTCCGCGACCTCACCATCGCGCGCGAGGCGTTCAAGGGCGGCGAATTCGATCACTGGGACGAATTGGTTGCCAGCCATTGGGCCACGAGTTTCGACACCGCCGATATGCGCTCGGGCTCGATGCAGCGGCGCGAGATCCCGAGTTCGAACAGCGGCGAGCTTGTCGGATTCATCTTTAATACGCGCCGGCCGATGTTCAAGGATTGGCGCCTCCGCCGCGCCCTGGCCTATGCCTTCGATTTCGAATGGACGAACCGCAATATTTTTTACGGCGCCTATAAGCGCACCTTGTCCTATTTCGAGCGGACCGAACTCGCCGCCCGCGATCTGCCGGCGGGCGAAGAACGCAAGATCCTCGAAGCCTATCGCGGCAAGATACCGGACCGCGTCTTCACCGAACGCTATGCGCTGCCGGTCTATGACGGCTCGGGCGATATCCGCGCCGGACTGCGCCAGGCTTTCGAACTTCTCGCGCAAACCGGCTGGGAAGTGCGCGATTTCGAACTGGTGGAAAAGAAAACCGGCCAGCCGCTGCGCTTCGAAATTCTCATCAACGAAACATCGTTCGAGCGGCCGATCCTGCCCTATATCCGCAACTTGAAGCGCCTTGGCATCGAAGCGCGCCTGCGCCTGGTCGACGATTCGCAATATGTGAAGCGGGTGCAGAAATTCGATTACGACGTTATTTATTCGGGCTGGGGGCAGTCGCTGTCGCCGGGCAACGAGCAGCGCGACAATTGGACGAGCGCCGCGGCGGACAAGGAAGACAGCTCGAACTATGCCGGGGTCAAGAACGCCGTGGTCGACGAGCTGGTCGAACGCCTGATCGGCGCGCCGGATCGCGAATGCCTGATCGCGCATGCGCGGGCGCTCGATCGCGTCTTGCTCGCCGAGCACTATGTCGTCCCCGGCTGGCATCTGCCGCACTCGCGAACCGCATTCTGGGATAAATTCGGCCTGCCGCCGGGCTCCGCCTTCGGCGGCATTCCGGTGACGAGCTGGTGGCACGATCCGGCCAAGGCGGCGCGGCTCAAGGGGCGGATTCGCAGCCTGGGATGACCATGACCAAGGTTGGCGCGGCCGCGCGGAAGGGATTCCGCGATCCGCGCAATTGCTCTAGTGTGAGGAAAATGAATCGCCCGCCATTCCGATGCCGTGCCCCGTGATTCCCCGCCGCCGCCTGCTCAAGGCCGCCGGCGCCGCGGCTGCCCTATCGCCCGTGACCGGTCGCGCCGCGACCCAGTGCGGCGTCGCCGACGGCGCCGTCACCGGCGGGCACGGCATCGCCTTGCATGGCAAGCCGAAATACCCGGAAAATTTCCGCCATTTCGACTACCTCAATCCCGGCGCGCCGAAGGGCGGCTCGCTTTTCCTGGGCGCGGGCGGCTCGACCTTCGACAATCTCAATCCCTTCATCATCCGCGGCACGCCGGCGGGCGGAGTCGTGCTGTTCGCGTTCGACCGGCTGATGAAACGGGCCGAAGACGAGCCCTTCAGCTACTATGCGCTGGTCGCCAAGAGCATCGCCGTGCCCGGCGACCGGACGTGGGCGGAATTCGAGCTCGATGAGCGCGCCCGCTTTCACGACGGCTCGCCGATCACCGTCGCCGACATCGTTTTTTCGTTCAACACGCTGCGCGCCAAGGGCCGGCCGTTCTACCGCAACTATTTCCGCGACGTGGCCAAGGTCGAGCAAACCGGGCCGCGCAAGGTGCGCTTCGGCTTTCGCGGCGGCGACAACCGCGAATTGCCGCTCATCATCGCCGGCGATCTGCCGATCCTGCCGCGCGCCTATTGGGAGACGCGCGATTTCGAGCGCGCGACGCTCGATCCGCCGCTCGGCAGCGGGCCTTATCGCATCGGCAATGTTTCGCCCGGCCGCAGCATCAGCTTCGAGCGCGTCAAGGACTACTGGGCGGCCGATCTGCCAAGCAACCGCGGCTACAACAACTTCGACACCATCCGCCTTGAATATTATCGTGATGCCGGGGTGGCGCGCGAAGCGTTCAAGGCCGGCGAATACGACTATCACCTGGAAAATCAGGCAACCGGCTGGGCCACGTCTTATGAAATCGAGGCGGTGCGGCAGGGGCTGCTGAACAAGCGCGAAATCAAGCACGAATTGCCGTCCGGCATGCAGGGCTTCATCTTCAACACGCGCCGTTCCGTTTTCAAGGATTGGCGGGTGCGGCGCGCCCTGGGCTTTGTCTTCGATTTCGAATGGACCAACCGCAACATTTTCTTCGGCCAGTATGTGAGAACCAAGAGCTATTTCGCCAATTCCGAGATGGCGGCGACGGGGCTGCCGCAAGGCGAAGAATTGCGCGTGCTCGAGCAATTCCGCGGCCGGATACCGGATCGCGTGTTCACCGAGCCCTACGAATTGCCGGTGTTTGACGGGGAGGGCGATATTCGCGAGGGCCTGGGGCGCGCCTTCGCGCTGCTCGCCGAGGCCGGCTGGACCGTGCGCGAATTCAAGCTGGTCAACGAAAAGAGCGGCGCGCAATTGAGGTTTGAGATTCTGACCGGTTCCCCGCAATTCGAGCGCATAATCCTGCCCTATGTGCGCAATCTCCGGCGGCTCGGCATCGACGCCCGCGTGCGCATCATCGACGCCTCGCAGCTCGTCAAGCGCGTGCAAAAATTCGATTTCGACGTGATCCTGTCGGGTTGGGGCGCCTCGGAATCGCCGGGCAACGAGCAGCGCGACTATTGGGGCAGCGCCGCCGCCGACGCCGAGGCCAGCACCAACTATACCGGCATCAAGGACAAGGCGATCGACGAATTGGTCGAACTGCTCATCAATGCCTGCGACCGCGAAAGCCTGGTGGCCCGCACCCGCGCGCTCGATCGCGTGTTGCTGCACCACCATTTGGTCGTGCCCAATTGGCACATCAGCTCGCAGCGCATCCTGTGGTGGGACAAGTTCGGGCTGCCGGCGCCGTCGCGACGCGGCACGTCGTTTCTCTATTGGTGGCACGATGCCGCCAAGGCCGAGCGCATCAAAGGCCGGGTGCGCAGCCTCCAGACGGCGGCCAAGTGAGCGAGCCATGTTTTCCTACATAATCCGCCGCCTCCTGTTGATGATTCCGACGCTCGTCGGGATCATGATCGTCAATTTTGCGATCATCAATGTGGCGCCGGGCGGGCCGATCGAGCAACTCATCGCCAATCTGCGCGGCGAGAGCGGCGGCATCACCGATCGCATGGGCTCGGGCGAGAGCCGCGAGGTCGGCGGCCCGCGCGAGCCGAGCGGCGCCGAGCGCGGCGAGCAGTCGCGCGCCGGACGCGGCATCGATCCGGAACTGCTCGCCAAGCTGCGCGCCCAGCTCCATCTCGACAAGCCGATGGGCGAGCGCTTCCTGCTGATGATGAAGAACTACATCACCTTCGATTTCGGCGAGAGCTTCTTCAAGGGCCGCCGCGTTATCGATCTCGTCATCGAAAAGCTGCCGGTCTCGATCTCGATCGGCCTGTGGACGACGCTCATCACCTATCTTTTGTGCATCCCCCTCGGCATCGCCAAGGCGACGCGCGACGGCTCGCGCTTCGATGTCTGGTCGAGCGGCGTCATCGTCGTCGGCTACGCGATCCCGAGCTTTCTCTTCGCCTTGCTGCTCATCATCCTGTTCGCGACCGGCAATTTCGTGAAATGGTTCCCGCTTCGCGGATTGTGGTCCGACAACATCGCCCAGATGCCGTTCTTCGACAAAGTCGTCGATTACGCTTGGCACATGACGCTGCCGATCGTCGCCATGGTGATCGGCGGCTTCGCGACCTTGACGTTTTTTACGAAGAACAATTTTCTCGAGGAAATCCGCAAGCAATACGTCGTCACCGCGCGCGCCAAGGGCTTGAGCGAGAGCCGCGTGCTCTACGGCCACGTCTTCCGCAACGCGATGCTGGTCGTCATCGCCGGCTTCCCCGGCGCCTTCATCGGCATCCTGTTTTCCGGCTCAGTCCTCATCGAGGTGATCTTCTCGCTCGACGGGCTCGGCCTGCTCGGCGTCGAATCGCTGCTCGGGAGAGACTATCCCGTGGTCTTCGCGACGTTGTATTTTTTCTCGCTGCTCGGCCTCGTCATCCGCCTCATCAGCGATCTGGTCTATGTCGCGGTCGATCCGCGGATCGATTTCGAAGGGCGGGGAGGCTAGGGCCATGGCTGGAACCATCGCGGCGCCGCGCCTCCTTTGGTGGAAGATCACGCCGCTGACGCAGCGGCGCATCGGAAATTTCCGCGCCAACCGGCGCGGCTATTGGTCGATGTGGGTTTTCCTGGTTCTCTTCTTCGCCACGCTCGGCGCCGAATTCATCGCCAATGACCGGCCGATCGTCGTCTGGTACGATGGCGGCCTCTATTTGCCGGCGGTCAACCGCTATTCCGAGAAGACCTTCGGCGGCGAATTCGAAACCGAGGCCGCCTATACCGATCGATACGTGCAAAAGAAGATCCGCGAAAAAGGCTGGGCGATCTGGCCGCTCATCCCCTACCGATTCGACACGCAAGTCATCGGCCTCGCCCAACCGTCGCCGACGCCGCCGTCGTGGGGCAACCTGCTCGGCACCGACGATCAGGCGCGCGACGTGCTGGCGCGCACGATCTACGGTTTCCGCATCTCGGTCCTGTTCGGCGTCGTCCTCACTATTGCCAGCAGCATTGTCGGCGTCGCCGCCGGCGCGATTCAGGGCTATTTCGGCGGACGGACCGATCTCTATTTCCAGCGCTTCATCGAAATCTGGGGATCGTTGCCGCAGCTGTTCCTCCTCATCATCCTGTCGGCGATCATCGAACCGAATTTCTGGTGGCTGCTGATCCTGATGTTGCTGTTTTCTTGGATGGGCCTGGTCGACGTCGTGCGCGCCGAGTTCCTGCGCGCGCGCAATTTCGACTACGTGCGCGCGGCGCGCGCGCTTGGCGCGCCGGATTCGGTCATCATGTTCCGGCACGTGCTGCCCAATGCCATGGTGGCGACGATCACCTTCGTTCCGTTCATTCTCTCGGGCTCGATCGTGGCGCTGACGGCGCTCGATTTTCTCGGCTTCGGCCTGCCGCCGGGCTCCGCCTCGCTCGGCGAAATCCTAAAGCAAGGCAAGTCCAATCTGCACGCGCCGTGGCTCGGCATCACGGGCTTCGTCGTGATTTCGGTGCTGCTGAGTTTGCTGGTTTTCATCGGCGAAGCGGTGCGCGATGCGTTCGATCCGCGCAAGACCTTGGCCGCCAGCACGCCGACGGCGCCCGAGCCCGAGCCGGGCGCCGCGCCGGCTTCGGCCGGAGCGCGCGCATGAGCGCCGGGAACGGCGCCGGCGCGCCGCTGCTCGAGGTGCGCGATCTGCGCGTCAATTTTCGCGGCGGCGGCAGCGGCGGTCGCGAGGTCGAGGCGGTCAAGGGCGTGTCCTTCGCGGTCAGCAAGGGCGAAACCTTGGCCCTTGTCGGCGAGAGCGGATCGGGCAAATCGGTCTCGGCGCTCTCGATCCTGCAGCTCCTGCCCTATCCGGCCGCGCGCCATCCTTCGGGCAGCGTGCAATTCAAGGGCGAGGAGCTGATGGGCGCCGCGGAGGCGCGGTTGCGCGATCTGCGCGGCAACCGCATCGCCATGATCTTCCAGGAGCCGCTGACCGCGCTCAATCCGCTGCACACGATCGAAAAGCAGATCAACGAAATGCTCATCGTGCATCGCGGCATGAGCAAGACCGACGCGCGCATCCGCACGCTGGAACTGCTCGATCTCGTGGGCATTCGCAACGCCGCGAGCCGCCTCGGCGCCTATCCGCACGAGCTGTCCGGCGGCCAGCGCCAGCGCGTGATGATCGCCATGGCGCTCGCCAACGATCCCGAGCTGCTCATTGCCGACGAACCGACCACGGCGGTCGATGTCACCATCCAGGCGCAAATCCTCAAGCTGCTGAAGGAACTGCAGGCGCGCTTCGGCATGGGCCTGCTGTTCATCACGCACGATCTCGGTCTGGTGCAGCATATTTGCGACCGCGTCGCGGTCATGCAGCTCGGCAAGATCGTCGAGACCGGGCCGGTGCGCGACGTGTTCCGCGCGCCGCAGCACGTTTACACCAAGCGCCTGATCGCCTCGGAGCCGCAGGGCGGGCCTGAGCCGGTTCCGGCGAGCGCGGCGGAAATTCTCAAGACCGACAAGTTCCGCGTCTGGTATCCGGTCAAGGCCGGCGTGTTCCGGCGCGTCGTCGATCACATCAAGGCGGTGGACGAGGTCGGCGTCCGTGTCCGCGCCGGCGAAACCGTCGGCATCGTCGGCGAGAGCGGCTCGGGCAAATCGTCGTTCGGCTTCGGCGTCTTGAAATTGGTCGACAGCAAGGGGCCCATCGTCTTTCTCGGCCGCGATATCCAGCCGATCCGGCACAAAGCGCTGCGCCCGCTGCGCCGCGAGATGCAGATCGTGTTCCAGGATCCCTTCGGCAGCCTGAGCCCGCGCCTCTCCGTCGGCGAGATCGTCGCCGAGGGGCTCAAGATTCACGGCGTCGGCGGCACCGAGGAGGCGCGCGACGCGATCGTCGTCGCCGCGCTCGAGGAAGTCGGCCTCGATCCGGAAACGCGGCACCGCTATCCGCACGAATTCTCGGGCGGCCAGCGCCAGCGCATCGCGATCGCGCGCGCGCTCGTCCTCAAGCCCAAGCTCATCGTCCTCGACGAGCCGACCTCGGCGCTCGACCGCTCGGTCCAGGTCCAGGTCATCGAACTGCTGCGCAAGCTGCAGCGCGATCACGACTTGGCCTATATCTTCATCAGCCACGATCTTTCGGTGATCCGCGCCATGAGCCACCACGTCGTCGTCATGCGGGACGGCAAGGTCGTGGAGCAAGGCCCCGCCGCCGACATCCTCGACCGCCCAAGCCAGCCCTACACCAAGGCGCTGATGGCCGCGGCCTTCGACTTCAAGGCGGACGAGAGCGGCGTGGTCAGGATGTAGCGCGGCGCCTACCGGTAACCGTCCTTGCGCTGGCCGATCTTGAAGACGGTGATTTCGCGCCGCTCGTCGTTTATCAAATAGACGATCCTGTAGCGGCCCTGGCGCACGCGATAAAAGTCGCCCGGGCCCGCGAGTTTTTCCGCGCCGTGCGGGCGCGGATTTCCGGCCAGCGCGGCAATGCGGCTGACGATGCGGCGACGATCCGGCTTCGTTCCCACGGCGTCGATTTCCTTGATCGCCGAAGGCTTGACGAGCAGCCTATAGACGTCCACGGCGGCGCAGGCCCTGCACGAAGCGCTCGAAGCTTACGCCGCGTTCCGCCTTGCGCGCGGCGATGTCGCTCAAATCCTCGGCATCCTCGGCAAGCGCGAGCTTCACGGCTTCGTTGACCATTTCGGAAATCGTGCGATCCGTCGCCGCCGCCCGCAAGCGCAGGGCGCGGTGCAAGTCGCCGTTCAGATAAATCGTGGCGCGCTTGACCTGTTCCATGGCGCGAGAATTACTGACGAAACGTTAAAACGTCAAGATCGGCCATGCCGAATTCCAAGACTCCAGTGCTGTCGCCCGCAACCTGCCGGTTGACACTGGACGCACGCCGTGGTGTAGCGATCCGAATTCACGCGCCGAGCTGCCGGCCACCGAAAGAGTCGAAACCATGCCCACGATCTACGTTGCCAAGAGCGAGACGCTGGAGGAATGGGGCTCCGATGTCGGGCTGACCAAGCATGTCTACAAGGTCGGCGTGGCGGATGACGACGCCGACGCGGCGGTCCAGGCGCTCATCGCCGCCAAAGCCGGCGGCCATGTCGATTGGAAGCTGGTGAAGGAGCTGGCGGTGGAAGGGCTCGACGAGGCGACCGCGCTCCAGCGCATCGGCGCCAAGGAACGTTTGGCCGACCCGGCCTATTATCCCGGCCTCAAGGGCTTGAAGGGCGCCGTCAAGGTCAAGCCCGCCAATGTCGAGAACGCGCTGTATCTCGCGCAAACCATGGCCGGGCAGCAACTGAAGGCGGTCAAGGTCAATGCCGCCGCCATCGCCGACTATCTCATCAAGCTCGCCGCCAAATGACCGAAAAAATGTGCCTGCTGTTCTACTCCAACGCCGATCGCGCGGCGTTGTGGCAGAAGCGCCTTGCCGAGCTTGAGCCGGCGATCGAACTCCGCGTTTGGCCCGACGGCGCCGGCAATCTGGCCGAGATCGACGCCGCCCTGGTGTGGAAGCCGCCGGCCGGCATGCTGGCGAAGTTGCCCAATCTCAAGGCCGTTCTCTCGCTCGGCATGGGCGTCGATCATGTTTTCGCCGACCCGCTCCTGCCGAAGCACGTGCCTGTCGCGCGCCTGGTCGATCCCGAACTGGTTGAGCGCATGAGCGAATATTGCGCGCTCGCCGTGCTGCGCTATCATCGCAACACCGACCGCTACGAGGCCGATCAGCGCGCCAGGCGCTGGGACGCGGTGTGGGAGCCGCACGCTTCGGGCCGCCGCGTCGGCATCATGGGGCTGGGCGAAATCGGGCGCGATGTGGCGGCCAAGCTCAAAATCTTCGGCTTTCAGCTCGCCGGCTGGAGCCGCACGAAAAAATCGATCGACAGCGTCACGGCGTTTCACGGGGCCGACGGCTTCGTTCCGTTCCTGCAACGCAGCGAATATCTCATCTGCGTGCTGCCGCTGACGCCGGCAACGGACGGCATCCTCGATGCGCGCGCCTTCGCCGCCCTGCCCAGGGGCGCCTATGTCATCAATGCCGGGCGCGGCGGCCACGTCGTCGATGCCGATCTGCTGGCGGCGCTCGATAAGGGCCATCTCGCCGGCGCGCAGCTCGACGTGTTCCGCCAGGAGCCGCCGCCGGCCGATCACGCCTATTGGGCCCACCCCAAGGTCCGCATCACGCCGCACAATGCGGGCCTCACCAATCCCGCGACAGCAGCGCGCCAAATCGTCGACAACCTGCGCCGCGCGGTCCGCGGCGAGCCGCTCGCCAACCGCGTCCTCCCCGAGCGAGGCTATTGATAAGACGCGGAAACTTGTCCACCGTGCGCGCCCATTGGTCGCGCCATCGTGTGGTCCCGGCAACGCCGCTTCGGCTTGCTTGCCCCGGGCGATTCACGCTAAATCCGGCGGGCGCCGACACCACTCATCCGGCGCATTCACAGCCGCGCGGGGGCAACGATACGCGAACGGCGCCGGTTTTCGCCGCGCCGCAGCGATGCCCTTTCCGTCGCCGTCAGCCACAGGTTCAAGGAACAGATCGATGTCTCGCAAGAAAATCGCCCTCATCGGTGCCGGCCAGATCGGCGGCACCTTGGCTCTCCTGGCCGGCATGAAGGATCTCGGCGACGTGACCCTGCTGGATATTCCCGATGCCGAAGGCGTCGCCAAGGGCAAGGCGCTGGATATCGCGCAGGCAGCGCCGGTCGAGGGCTTCGATGCCGCCTATCGCGGCACATCGAATTACGCCGACATCAAGGGCGCCGATGTTTGCATCGTCACCGCCGGCGTGCCGCGCAAGCCGGGCATGAGCCGCGACGATCTCGTCGCCATCAACACCAAGGTCATCCAGGCGGTCGGCAAGGGGATCAAGGAAAACGCGCCGGGCGCCTTCGTCATCGTGATCACCAACCCGCTCGATGCCATGGTCGGCTTGATGCGCGAGGTCACGGGCTTCAAGCCCAACATGGTCGTCGGCATGGCCGGCGTGCTCGATTCGGCGCGCTTCCGTTTGTTCCTGGCCGATGAATTCAAGGTTTCGGTCGAGGACGTGACCGGCTTCGTGCTGGGCGGCCACGGCGACACCATGGTGCCGCTAATCCGCTACTCAACCGTCGCGGGCATTCCGCTGCCCGACCTCATCAAGATGGGCTGGACGACGAAGGAGCGGCTCGACAAGATCGTGCAGCGCACGCGCGACGGCGGCGCCGAGATCGTCAATCTGCTCAAAACCGGCTCGGCCTTCTATGCGCCGGCCTCGTCGGCGATCGCCATGGCGGAATCCTTCCTGCGCGACAAGAAGCGCCTCTTGCCCTGCGCCGCCTATCTCACCGGCCAATACGGCGTGAACGGGCTCTATGTCGGCGTGCCCGTCGTCATCGGCGCCGGCGGCGTCGAGAAGATCGTCGAGATCGAACTCAATGCCGACGAAAAGAAGATGTTCGATCACTCGGTCGGCGCCGTGCGCGGCCTGGTCGAACTCACCAAGAAAATGGCGGCGGCCTAGGCCGCGTCGGAAAAGGGCGCCGGGGATGAATATCCACGAATATCAGGCGAAAGAACTGTTGCGCAAATTCGGCGTCGCCGTGCCGCGCGGCAAGGTCGCCTATACGGCCGCCGAGGCCGAAGCGGCGGCGAAAGATCTGGGAGGCCCGATTTGGGTCGTGAAGTCGCAAATCCACGCCGGCGGGCGCGGCGCGGGCCGCTTCAAGGACGATGCCAACGGCAAGGGCGGCGTGCGCGTCGTCAAGTCGATCGACGAGGTCAGAAGAAACGCCGCCGCGATGCTCGGCCACATCCTGGTCACCAAGCAGACCGGGCCGGCCGGCAAGGAAGTCAAGCGCGTCTATATCGAGGAAGGCGCCGACATCAAGCGCGAGCTTTATCTTTCGATGCTCGTCGATCGCGCCACCAGCCGGATCACGATCGTCGCCTCGACCGAGGGCGGCATGGACATCGAGGAGGTCGCGGCCAAGCATCCGGAAAAAATTCTCAAGGTGGCGATCGAGCCGGCCACCGGCATCCAGGGCCATCATTGCCGCACCGTCGCCTACGGCCTCGGCCTCGCCGGCGACCAGGTCAAATCGGCGGCCCAGCTGCTCACGCTCGTCTACAAGGCCTTTACCGAACTCGACGCCAGCATGGTCGAGATCAATCCGCTTATCGTGACCGGCAAGGGCGAGGTCATCGCCCTCGACGCCAAGATGAACTTCGACGACAACGCGCTGTATCGCCAGCCCGGCATCGAACAATTGCGCGATATCGACGAGGAAGATCCGGCGGAGCGCGAGGCCAACAAGCACTCGCTGAATTACGTCAAGCTCGACGGCAGCATCGGCTGCATGGTCAACGGCGCCGGCCTCGCCATGGCGACGATGGACATCATCAAGCTCTATGGCGGCTCGCCGGCGAATTTCCTCGACGTCGGCGGCGGCGCAACGAAAGAGCGCGTCACGGCGGCGTTCAAGATCATCCTGTCCGATCCGAACGTGGAGGGCATCCTGGTCAACATCTTCGGCGGCATCATGCGTTGCGACGTGATCGCCGAGGGCGTCGTCGCCGCGGCGCGCGAGGTCAGCTTGCACGTGCCGCTCGTCGTCCGGCTCGAGGGCACCAATGTCGAGCTCGGCAAGAAAATCCTCGCCGAATCGGGCCTGCCGATCGTCTCGGCCGACAATCTCGCCGACGCCGCGCAGCGCGTCGTCAAAGCCGTGAAGGAGGCCGCCTGATGTCGGTCCTGGTCGGCAAGAATACGAAAGTCATCTGCCAGGGCTTCACCGGCGCGCAGGGCACGTTCCATTCCGAACAGGCGATCGCCTACGGCACCAAGATGGTCGGCGGCGTCACGCCGGGCAAAGGCGGCGGCAAGCACCTCGATCTTCCGGTCTTCGACACGGTGCGCGAGGCGGTGGCGACGACGGGGGCCACGGCGAGCGCGATCTACGTGCCGCCGCCCTTCGCGGCCGACGCGATCCTCGAAGTCGATCGACGCCGAAATGCCGCTCATCGTGTGCATCACCGAGGGCATTCCCGTGCTCGACATGGTGCGCGTCAAGCGCGCGCTGCAAGGCTCGAAATCGCGCCTGATCGGTCCCAATTGCCCGGGCATCATCACGCCCGGCGAATGCAAGATCGGCATCATGCCCGGCCATATCCATCGCCGCGGCAAGATCGGCATCGTCTCGCGCTCGGGCACGCTCACCTACGAAGCGGTGGCGCAGACGACGGCCGCCGGCCTCGGGCAGACGACCTGCATCGGTATCGGCGGCGATCCGGTCAACGGAACCAATTTCATCGAGTGCCTGGAGCTGTTCCTGGCCGATCCCGAGACCGAAGGCATCATCATGATCGGCGAAATCGGCGGCAGCGCCGAGGAAGAGGCAGCCGAATTCCTCAAGCGCTCCAAGGTCAAGAAGCCCATGGTCGGCTTCATCGCCGGCGTCACGGCGCCGCCGGGCCGGCGCATGGGCCATGCCGGCGCCATCATCTCGGGCGGCAAGGGAACGGCGAAGGACAAGATGGACGCGATGCGCGGTGCCGGGGTCACGGTGGCCGATTCGCCGGCCGCCCTCGGCGAAACCATGTTGAAACTAATGAAGCGCTAATATCCGCGGCGGGGGTAATTTTTGGATATCAGCACGAGGAGTAACGCCCAATGGACGGTGCGCAAGGCGGCGTAGCGGCCGAACGACGCCGCGATTCGTTTCTCTATGCCGGCAACGAGGCCTTCATCGCCGAGCTGTATCGGCGCTTCGCCACGGACGCCAACGCGGTCGATCCGTCGTGGCGCGCGTTTTTCGGCGGCCTCGGCGACGACGAGCGCGTGGCCCTGGCCGAGATGGCGGGCGCCGCCTGGGCGCCGCGCCGGACGCGCGTCATCGGCCTTGCCGATCCGGCCGCAACGCCGGCCCGGCCCAAGGCCGGCGGCGCCGCGCCCACGGCCGAGGAACTGCGCGCGGCGGCGCTCGAATTCGATCCGCGCCATGATGCTGATCCGCACCTATCGCTCGCGCGGCCATCTGATCGCCGATCTCGATCCGCTCGGGCTCACCGAGCGCCGCTACCACAAGGACCTCGATTACAAATCCTACGGCTTCGCCGAAGCCGATCTCGACCGGCCGATCTTCGTCAACGGCGCACTCGGTTTCGAGACCGCGACGCTGCGCCAGCTTCTCGAACGCCTGCAGCACACCTATTGCGGCAAGATCGGCGTCGAATATCATGCTACATCCAGGAGCCGGCGCATCGCGCCTGGATTCAGGAGCGTATCGAGGGCATCGAGAACCGCACCGAATTCTCGGTCAACGGCAAGCGCGCGATTCTCGAACGGCTCACCGCGGCCGAAAGTTTCGAGCGTTTTCTCGACAAGAAATACATCGGCACCAAGCGCTTCGGCCTCGAAGGCGCCGAAGCGACGATCCCCGCGCTCGAGCAGATCATCAAGCGCGGCGGCCAGCTCGGCGTCGGCGAAATCGTCGTCGGCATGCCGCATCGCGGCCGCTTGAACGTGCTGGCCAACATGATGGGCAAGCCGTTCCGCGCGATCTTTTCCGAATTCCAAGGCACTTCGGCCAACCCCGAAGACGTGCAGGGTTCGGGCGACGTGAAATACCATCTCGGCACGTCGTCGGACCGGGATTTCGACGGCAACGTCGTGCATCTGTCGCTGACCGCCAATCCGTCGCATCTCGAGGCCGTCAACCCGGTCGTCGTCGGCAAGGTGCGGGCCAAGCAGATGCAGCGCGGCGATCTCGAAAAAGGCCGCAAGCAGGTGATGGGCCTGCTGCTGCACGGCGACGCCGCCTTCGCCGGCCAGGGCCTGGTGCCCGAAACGCTGCTGCTGTCCGAACTCAAGGGCTACCGCACCGGCGGCACGATCCATTTCATCGTCAACAACCAGATCGGCTTCACCACCAATCCGTCCTATTCGCGGCCCGGGCCCTATTGCACCGACGTCGCCAAAGTGGTGCAGGCGCCGATTTTCCACGTCAACGGCGACGATCCCGAGGCCGTCGTCCATGTCGCGCGCGTCGCGACCGAGTTCCGCCACGAATTCCAGAAAGATGTCGTGATCGACATGTGGTGTTACCGGCGCCACGGCCACAACGAGAGCGACGAGCCGGCCTTCACCCAGCCGCTGATGTATCGCGAAATCGCGGCGCATCCGACGACGCGCTCGATCTACGCCAAGCGCCTCGCCGATGAGCGCATCGTGGCGCAGGGCGAGATCGACGCGATCGCCGCTTCCTTCGAAAAAACCCTGGAGCAGGATTTCGAGGCGGCGCAGGCGTTCCGGCCCAACAAGGCGGATTGGCTCGAAGGTTCGTGGACCGGGCTCGAGGCGGCGCGCGGCGAGAATATCCGCGGCGAAACCGCGGTCCCGCTCGAAACGCTGGTCGAGATCGGCAACAAACTCACCGGCGTTCCCGCCGGCTTCAATCTCAACCGCAAGATCGCGCGTCAGCTCGAGCAGAAGCGCGCGACGATCGCGAGCGGCGAGGGCATCGATTGGGGAACCGCCGAGGCCTTGGCCTTCGGCTCGCTGCTCGCCGAAGGCACGCCGGTGCGCCTCTCCGGCCAGGATTGCGGCCGCGGCACATTTTCGCATCGCCACGCCGTGCTGATCGACCAGGAAAACGAGCAGAAATATCTGCCGCTCGCCAATCTCAAGCCGGGGCAGGCAACGGTCGAGGTCATCGATTCGCCGCTGTCCGAAGCGTCGGTGCTCGGGCTTCGAATACGGCTATTCGCTCGCCGAGCCGCATTGCCTCGTCATGTGGGAAGCGCAATTCGGCGACTTCGCCAACGGCGCCCAGGTCATCGTCGATCAATTCATCGCCGCCAGCGAATCGAAATGGCTGCGCATGTCGGGCCTCGTCATGCTGCTGCCGCACGGCTACGAAGGCCAGGGGCCGGAGCACAGCTCGGCCAAGCTCGAACGCTATTTGCAGCTCTGCGCCGAGGACAACATGCAGGTCGTCAATTGCACGACGCCGGCGAATTATTTCCACGTGCTGCGCCGGCAAGTGCGGCGCAAGGTGCGCAAGCCGCTGATCGTGATGACGCCGAAATCGCTGCTGCGCCATAAGGTCGCCGTCTCGCGCCTCGCCGATTTCGGTCCCGGCTCGGGCTTCCATCGCGTGCTGTTCGACGGCAGCGGCATCGGCCCCGACGCCAAGATCAAGCGCGTCGTGCTGTGCTCGGGCAAGGTCTACTACGATCTCGCCGAAGCGCGCGACCGCCGCGGCCTCAATGGCGATATCGTCGTCGTCCGGCTGGAACAGCTCTATCCGTTTCCGGCGCAATCGCTCGCCGACGATCTCGGCCGCTTCACCCAGGCCAAGGTGGTCTGGTGCCAGGAAGAACCAAAGAACATGGGTGCCTGGACCTCAGTCGCGCCCAATATCGAAGAAACCATGGACAAGCTCGGCATCAAGGGCCGGCTCGCCTATGTCGGCCGCCCCGCCGCCGCGTCGCCGGCGACCGGGCTTGCCAGCCGCCACGCCAAGGAACAGGCGAAAATCATCGACGAAGCACTGGCTCTCTAAAATTCGGCATCGGCAAGGACGGACATGATCGAAATCAAAGTTCCGGCACTCGGCAAATCGGTCACCGAGGCGACGGTGGCGAAGTGGATGAAGCAGGTCGGCGACGCGGTTGCCGCCGATGAGCCGTTGTGCGAACTCGAAACCGACAAGGTCACGCTCGAAATCAACGCGCCCGCCGCCGGCACGCTGCGCGAGATCCGCGCGGCGCAAGGCAGCAACGTCAAGATCGGCGAAATTCTCGCGGTGATCGCCGAAGGCGCCGCCGCCGCCATCTCGGCCGCCAAGGCGGCGCCGGCGGTGAAGCCGAGCGGCTACACCAAGCCGGCCGCGGCGGCGCCGCTGTCGCCGGCGGTGCGCAAGCTCGTCGCGGAAACCCAAGCCGATCCCGCCGCCATCGCCGCGACCGGCAAGGCCGGGCGTCTCACCAAGGCCGATGTCGTTGCCCATGCCGCCGCGCACCCGGCTCCGCCGCCGGCCCCCGCGCCCGCCGTCCCGAGTCCGGGCGGCGCCCGCCCCGAGGGCGGCCGCGAACAGCGCGTGCGCATGTCGCGGCTGCGCAAGCGCATCGCCGAGCGCCTGAAGACGGCGCAGAACACCGCCGCCATGCTCACCACCTTCAACGAATGCGACATGAGCGCGATCCTGAAATTTCGCGAGCAATTCAAGGACGCGTTCGAGAAAAAGCACGGCGTGCGCCTCGGATTCATGGCCTTTTTCGTCAAAGCCAGCATCGCCGCGCTCAAGGAAATTCCCGCCGTCAACGCCGAAATCGACGGCGACGACATCGTCTACAAGAATTACTACGATATCGGCGTGGCGGTGGGCACCGAGCAGGGCCTCGTCGTGCCCGTGGTGCGCGACGCCGACAAGCTGAGCTTCGCCGAGATCGAGAAAAAAATCGGCGAACTGGGCAAGAAGGCGCGCGACGGCAAGCTCGCCATCGAGGACCTGACCGGCGGCACCTTCACCATCTCGAACGGCGGCGTCTACGGCTCGCTCATGTCGACGCCGATCCTGAACCCGCCGCAATCGGGCATCCTCGGCATGCACAAGACCCAGCCGCGCCCGGTCGCCATCGGCGACAAGATCGAGATCCGGCCGATGATGTATCTCGCCCTGTCCTACGATCACCGCGTGATCGACGGCCGCGAGGCGGTCACGTTCCTGGTTCGGGTCAAGGAAATGCTGGAAGAGCCGCAGCGGCTGCTGTTCGAGGTTTAGCGCGGCACCCTACCGCCGCACGTAATACGGGAACAGGTCGGCCGCCGGCCAATCGCCCACCGCCTCGATCGCGCGCTGCAACTCGCGCATGATCGCATCGAAGCGCGCCACGGGCGGGTGCGGCTCGTAGGACACGAAATAGGCAAGGCCGCCGGTTTCCTTGTAGGCATAGGCGCCGAGATCGCCGGCGAGCCGGTAGCCGCGCTGGCTGAGATAGCCGCTGGCATTGAACCAGGCGCCGTCGTGCCAAAACCGTTCGCCGCGCGCGCCGCTCTGCATCAGCATGCCGAGCGCGTAGTGCGCGGAGCCGCCGGCCAGCCGCTTGCCGGTGGCGTCGCTCATCCAGCGCCGCGTGGCGCCGTCGAGCACCGGCCCGTCGGCGTCGTAGATGCGCAAAAAGGCGAGATAGTCCGGACCCGACAGCGCCCAGCCTCCATACGCGGCGAGCGTCGCATAACGCCGGTCAAGCCGGGCATTGGCAATGCCGAGCGGGCGCAGCACGGTGGCCGCGCAATGCTCGGCATAGGGGCGCCGCGTGACGCTTTCGATCGCGACGCCGAGCGCGAGATAGGCGGTGTTGGTGTAGGCATAGGCCGCGCCCGGCGCCGTCGCCAGCGGATAAGGCAGCATGCGCGCGAGCTGCTCGGCCATGCGGGTTTCTTCCACCGGGAAGAAATGCAGGTGCTCGACAAGAAAATCGCCCATCGCCGGATCGCCGAAAATGCGCCCGAAGCCGGCGCGATGGGTGACGAGCTGTTCGATGGTAATGGCGCGGAAACGCGGATCGGCCGGCTCGCCATTCGCGCGAAAGAAGAGGTCGAGGGTGCCGCCCAGCGTGTCCGTCCAGCGCAGCGCGCCGGATTGGACCAGTTGCGCCACGCAGGCGGCGGTCACCGCCTTGGACAGGCTCATGACCGGGCGCGGCGCCGCCGGGTCGTCGCCGCCATGGCCGGCGACGAATACCAGCCGGTTCTGCCACGCGACCGCGAGCGAGCCGCGCGCCATGCCGTGGCGCAGCAGCCAGCCGCGAAACACCGAGTCGAGCAGGGCGACCGTGGCCGGCGCTTCTTGCGCCCGTGCCGCGCCGCCGAAAACGATCAGCGCGCCAACGGCAAGCAGCGCCGCCGCCCGCAGAAGGTTTCGCGCAACACGCGCAAATTGCATCGCACTCGCCATAATGCGCCGGCTCCCAAGGCAATCTCATCGGTTAATCGCCCTTGCCGCGTACCTTAACTGAAGTAGCGGCAAATTGTCCGCTGAAAATTTGCAGCCGAAACGCCGCGCTTCCGCCGCATCCGCGCCTTGGCCGCGCCGCGATGGCAGACCTTGATCGGCTGGGGATCAACGGAGACAGAGGAGTTTTCATGCGTGCCATTCTGATTGCATCGCTGCTCGCGGCCGCGGCGCCGCAAGCCGCCCACGCCTTTTGCGGTTTCTATGCCGGCAAGGCCGATGCCACGCTGTTCAACGAAGCCTCGCAGGTCATCATGGTGCGCGACGGCAACCGCACCGTGCTCACCATGCTCAACGATTACAAGGGCGAGTTGACGGAATTCGCCCTCGTCGTGCCGGTGCCCGTGGTCTTGAAGCAGAACGACATTCGCGTCGCGGACAAAAAGATCTTCGAAAGGATCGATGCCTATTCCTCGCCGCGGCTGGCGGAGTATTTCGACGGCAACCCGTGCGACAGGCGCCGATACCGGATGGACGAGAAATCGGTAGCCGGGTCTGCGCCACGCTCGGGCGATTCGGTCAAGGCCGACAAAGCCCACGGCGTCACCGTCGAGGCGCAATACACGGTCGGCGAGTACGACATTGTCATTCTCTCGGCGGCGCAATCCGACGGGCTCGAAACCTGGCTGACGCAAAACGGCTACCGGATTCCCAAGGGTGCCAGTGCCGCGCTGCGCCCCTACATCATGCAGAACATGAAGTTCTTCGTCGCCCGCGTGAACCTCAAGGAGCAATCCAAAACCGGCGCCTCGTTCCTTCGCCCGCTGCAATTCTCCTTCGATAGCGAGAAGTTCATGCTGCCGATGCGCCTCGGCATGATCAACGCAAACGGGCCGCAAGACCTCATCGTCTATGCGCTCACGCGCAAGGGCCGGGTCGAAATCGACCAATTACCGCACGGTGAAATTGCCGGCGAACATGGATCTGCCGACCTGGCTCAAATCGCCCGGCGAGTTCGGCAAGTTCTACAAGGCCATGTTCGACCAGCACGCGAAGCGCGAGAACTACCGCGTGGTGTTCACCGAATACGTTTGGGACATGGGCTGGTGCGATCCTTGTGCCGCCGATCCGCTCTCGGTCGCCGAACTCAAGGAGGCGGGCGTTTCCTGGGTGGGTGACGGCACGCGCGGCAAGGGCCCCGGCGCCGTGCCGGTGGTGCTGACGCGGCTCCATGTGCGTTACACCAAGGAAAGCTTCCCCGAGGACTTGGCGTTCCAGGAAACCGGCGACCGCGCGAATTTCCAGATGCGCTACGTCATCCGCCATGCGTGGCAGGCGAATTGGTTCGAGCGCATGCAGTGCGATCAGTCGCGGGCTTATTTCAACCAAGTCCGCCAACGCCAGGAGCGCGAGGCCGATTTCTTGGCCACGCTCACCGGCTGGGACAAGGCCGGAATCCAGCGCCGCATGACGCCGATCCCGTCGGTTTGGTAGGTGGCGCCGATGTCCGCAACAGTCGTAAGCGGCGCCGCCGTTTCTTCCTCGTCGGCGCGGATTGCGGAGATCGCCGGCGCCGGCCGGCGCGCGCTTGCCTGGCTCCGCCGCCTCGATGCGCGATATCTCCAGATCGGCTTCGTCGGCTCGCTCCTGGTTTTCGGCGCGGCGGCGCGCGATTTCGCGCTCGCATGGGAGCAGGTCGCGCTCACCTTCGCCGCCGGAATCGCCACGCAAGCGTTCTGGCTGCGCGCGCTTGGCGTGAAGCAGGCCGGCTATCTCAGCGCGATCGTCACTTGCATCGGCTTGAGCGTGCTATGCCGCGCCGAATTCCTTGTGGGCGCATCCGCTGATCGCGTTTTTGGCGATGTCGTCGAAATTCGTCATCCGGTTTCGCGGCAAGCATCTCTACAACCCTGCCAATCTCGGCGTCATTCTCGCCATCGTCGCCTTTCCCGGCACCTGGGCCTCACCCGGGCAATGGGGCAACGAGGTGCTGATCGGGCTGTGGTTCGTCGCCCTCGGCGTCACGGTCACGACCAGCGCCAAGCGCTTCGATATCGCCTGGGCCTTTCTCGCACTCTATGCCGGCCTGCTCGTGTTGCGCGTGACGATCCTCGGCCAAAGCGAGGCGGTGCTGGTCAATCAGCTCAGCAGCGGCGCCTTGCTGCTGTTCACCTTTTTCATGATCAGCGACCCGATGACGACGCCCAATCGCCGCGCCATGCGCTTTCTCTATGCCTTCCTGGTCGCCGCCCTCGCCTTTGCCTGGCAATATTTCTTGTTCAAACCGCACGGGCTGGTCTGGGCGCTGTTCATCCTGACCCCGCTCGTGCCCATGCTCGATTGGCTGATGCCGGGCAAGAAACACGATTGGCGGAAGAACGCGGCGCCGCGGTAGCGGGCGATATTGGACCGGATGCCATTCAGGAAGGGCTTTTCTTTATCTTCCCGCCCAGTTCGCTCAACTTTTTCGCATGATCGACGTTCCGCTCGACAACCAGGCCGCGGTAAGCCGATTTCGCTGCCGCCTCAGTCTTCGGCTTCACGATTGACCTTTCGATTCGGCGGGCGGTTTTTTGCAGGAGTTCCGCTGCCGCTTCACGCGAAAGCGCGCCGGACGCGACAAGCGCGGTTGTCAGCTCGTCGGCGAATTGGTACTGCGCATTCAGGGCATCCATCAGCGCCATGCCGGTTGTCCGGTAGAGCTTCAGGTCTTCGGGTTTTTCAGTTTGCTTATCGGTCATCGATGCCTCCGCAAAGTCCATATCAGGATGCCTCAATAAAAACGGGATGCAAAGTGAGTGCGTCAACGCCCGCCGCGGAAATCTTTATCCTTTGGCGAAGCAACGATCGCCGCGCGCGGGCTAAAACGTCCGCCCGCGGAAATTGCCTGGGCTTTCGACCAAACAAACGACTTTCGCCACCGACAGCTTGCGGCGCAGATCGGCGCCGTCTTGCACCCAGCTCGACGAGGACAGGCGCGGGCGTTCGGCGCCGCTTTCACCGCTGGGCGTCACATTGGCGCGCGTCATCGCCGCGCGGACCGAGCTCATATCGGCGGTGAAGACGCGGCCGCGCCGCGTGCTGCCGGCAACGGTGACGCCGTTAACGCGGCCGGTGGAGTCGAAAGCCGGTCCGCCGCTGATGCCGCCGAGATGGTCCTCGCTTTCGGGCACGCGAACGCGGTCGGCCCATACCAGCACCGGCTCGCTGGTATTGTAGCGGCCGCGGGCGCGCATGGTGGCGCGGCCGATCAGCGTCGATTGCACGGCCCCCGGCTCGCCCTTGGGATAGCCGAAATGATAGCCGGTCTGCTCGGTTCGCGGCGCCTCGGTGGTGAGGGCGACATGGGGCGCGCCGCGGTCGGTGCGCAAGATGGCGATATCGGCGCTGGCGTGAATGTAAACCGAGCGCACGCGATAGCCCTCGCGCGGGCCGCTTAGCACGAACATCCGGTCGCAACCGTCGGCGACGTGGCGCGCCGTCATCCACACGCCGCGCGCATCGAGCGAGAAGGCGGTGCCGGTCGAATTGCGCTTCTCGTCGCTGACCGGGACTTCGATCATCGGATCGCCGGGCGCGGGCGGTGCCAGGCGGCGGCTGCCTTCGGGAGGCCGCGTATCGGGCGCGCGCGTATCGGGAGGGCGCGTATCCGGCGCGCGCGTATCCGGAGGGCGGGTATCCGGTGCCCGTGCCTCCGGTTGGCGTTGCTCGGGCGCCCGGCGCTCCGGAATCGAAGGCCGCCGCGGCTGCGCCTCGCGCTCGGGCGCCGGGCGGAAACGCGGGGTCTGCGGCTTCTCCTTCTCGCTGAAGCTGCCGATCAGGCCGATCGCCACCAAGGCGATGACGATGAGTCCGATCAGCGTGTGCGATGACATGAACGGGTTTCCGGTTCAGCGAATCGCGGCGGCCGTGATAACGCCCACCGACACCTTGACGAAGGCGAGGAAAATCGCGGCGCTCAACTCGCCGTCCGCGATGCGCTTCGGCAGGCCGCGCAGGACCACATCCACGACCTTGAACGAAACGAGCTGGATGACGACGGTCACGATGCCCCAAATCAGGATATCGAGCGTCGTCACGCTGCCGGCGAGGCTGGCGGCGAGCGGCACCGCCATGCCGAGAAAAGCGCCGCCCAGGGCGAGCGACGCGGCGCTATTGCCTTCGCGCACCAGCTTCACGTCGTTATAGGGCGTCATCCACATGTGCAGGCCCATCCCGCCAATGAGGATGGCGAAGGCGGTGACGAGATGCAGCGCCAGAACCGGCACGCCGCTGATAAGACTCTGTATAACCGCGTCCATGCGTCTCCCCCGATTGCAACGCTGGATATTAGGGAGTGCCGGCGCTAGTTACAAAGGCTGGCGAATGGACTATTGCCGGGCGGCGAAATTTTTTTGGGCATGAGCGATGGCGGAAAAGCTGGTTTACGATCTCCTCATCATCGGCGGCGGGCCGGGCGGCTATGTCTGCGCCTTGCGCGCGGCGCAGCTCGGCATGAAGGTCGGCGTGGTCGAGAAGCGGCCGACGCTGGGCGGCACTTGCGTCAATGTCGGCTGCATTCCCTCGAAGGCGCTGCTGCAGAGTTCCGAGAAATACCGCGAAGCGGCGCATACGCTGGGCAAGCACGGCATCGACATCAGCGGCCTCAAGCTCGATCTCGCCGCCATGCAGGCCCGCAAGGACGGCGTGGTCGATCAGCTCACCAAGGGCGTGGCCTTCCTGTTTCGCAAGCACAAGATCGACCACATCCAGGCGCATGGCACGATCGTGGCGCCGGGCAAGGTCGAGGCCGGCGGCGCCGTGCTCGAAGCCAAACGCATCGTCATCGCCACCGGCTCGGACGCCATGCCGCTGCCCGGCGTCGAGATCGACGAGGCGCGCATCGTCAGCTCGACCGGCGCGCTTGCCCTCGCCAAAGTGCCGCGAACCATGATCGTCATCGGCGCCGGCTATATCGGCCTCGAAATGGGCTCGGTATGGAGCCGGCTCGGCGCCAAGGTTACCGTGATCGAATACTTCGACCGCATCGTGCCCGGCATGGACGGCGAAATCGCGCGGCATTTCATGCGCACGCTGGAGCGCCAGGGCCTCGTCTTCCGTCTCGGGACCAAGGTTACCGCGGCGCGGCCGGGTAAATCCGGCATCGCGGTCGCGATCGAGCCGGCAAAGAGCGGCGCCGCCGAAACGCTGGAAGCCGACATCGTCCTGGTCGCGATCGGCCGCCGGCCCTACACCGAAAATCTCGGTCTCGACGCGCTCGGCGTCGCGCGCGACAAGCGCGGCTTCATCGCGGTCGATGCGCATTTCGCCACGAACGTTGCCGGCATCTACGCGATCGGCGACGCGATTCCCGGCCCGATGCTCGCGCACAAGGCGCAAGAGGAGGGCGTCGCCCTCGCCGAGATGCTCGCGGGGCAGGCCGGGCATGTGAATTACGAAACCGTGCCCGGCATCGTCTACACATGGCCCGAAGTCGCCTCGGTCGGCAAAACCGAGGAGCAACTCAAGGAGGCGGGCATTGCCTACCGCGCCGGGCAAATTCCCGTTCACGGCCAACAGCCGCGCCGTGTGCAACGGCGAACGCGACGGCTTCGTCAAGATTTTCGCCGACGCGACGACGGACCGCATTCTCGGCGCTCACATCCTCGGCCCCGAGGCGGGCAATCTCATCCATTCCGTCGTCAACGTGATGGAATTCGGCGGCTCCGCCGAGGACTTGGCGCGCAGTTTCCACGCCCATCCGACCTACAACGAGGCGGTGAAGGAAGCGGCGCTCGCGGTTGCCGGGCGCGCACTGCACATCTAGCCGCCGGCCGCCCGGCGGCTGAATTCCGGATGAACGGGGCGCTCAGGGCCGGTTCAGGGCCGGTGCGTATAATCGCGGGCATTACGAACTGCAGTTCCACTCAACCCCGCAACCCAAGGAACCTCACAATGACCAACCTCCGCACCCTCATCGCAGCTTCGGCGATCGCCATCGCGGCCGCCACCGGTTCGGCCGTCGCCGCGCCGGCGCTGAACGCCAACGTCGCCATCGACAGCACGACCGGCATCTCGGTCGAGCAAGCCTCGCACTTCGGCGGCTTCGGCTACGGCCGCCTGTGCTACATGCCGTTCTACCAGCTCGTCCAGTATTACGGCTTCTGGCAGGCCCGCATGATCAAGCACCGCTGCCGTTGGAACCAGTACGGCTACGGCTACAACAACTACGGCTACAACAACGGCTACGGCTACTAAATCGCCCAACCATCGAATGAAATGCAACGGCCGGGGACATTCCCCGGCCGTTTGCATTTGTGCGTTTGGCATGCGGCGCGCGGCACCCGCATTCCTGAGAATCGGATGAACGGCGGGCTCAGGGCCGGTTCAGGGGGGCGGGCGTATATTGGCGCCACTACGAAAACAAAACGCACCCTCACCCCAACTCAAAGGAAACGCCCATGACCAACCTCCGCACTCTCATCGCAGCTTCGGCGATCGCCATCGCGGCCGCCACCGGTTCGGCCGTCGCCGCGCCGGCGCTGAACGCCAACGTCGCCATCGACAGCACGACCGGCATCTCGGTCGAGCAAGCCTCGCACTTCGGCGGCTTCGGCTACGGCCGCCTGTGCTACGTGCCGTTCTTCGTGCTCGCCCAGAAATTCGGCTTCTGGCAGGCCCGCATGATCAAGCAGCGCTGCCGCTGGAACCAGTACGGCTACGGCTACAACAACTACGGCTACAACAACGGCTACGGCTACTAAATCGCCCAACCATTGTGCAAAACCGCGACGGCCGGAGCCATGCTCCGGCCGTTTGCGTTTTGCTGCGTATATCGAGGTTTTTCCGTAGTTCCAGCGCGCGCGGCCCAGCCCTTCGTTTCCTGAATGCCAGGTGAACGGCGGGCTCAGGGTCGGTTCAGCGACGATCGCGTAGATTGGTCCCACGACGATCACAACTAGGCGCAACCCCAACCGAAAGGATACGCCCATGACCAACCTTCGCACGATTTTCGCGGCTTCGGCGCTCGCCTTCGCGGCCGCCACCAGTTCGGCCGTCGCCGCGCCGGCGCTGAATGCCGATATCGCCATCCAGAGCACGACCGGCATCTCGGTCGAACAAGCCTCGCACTTCGGCGGCTACGGCAACAACTCCCTCTGCTACTATTCGTTCCACCAGCTCGCGATGTGGTACGGCTTCCATCAGGCGCGCATGATCAAGTGGCGGTGCCGCTGGAACCAGTACGGTTACGGCAACAACAACTACGGTTACGGCTACTAAGTCGCCAAAGCACCGAACGAACCAGCAGCGGCCGGAGCGAGAGCTCCGGCCGTTTGCGTTTCCGGGCATCCACCGGCAACGCGGGGTGAACGGCGCACTCACGGCCGGTTCAGCGGCGCTTTGCTAGAATGCGAATGTCGGTCGGTCGAGTGGCGGGCATGCCAAAACGAAAGGATCATGCCCGTGAGTGCCAAATTGTCGTTAGCCTTTGCGGCCGTGATGCTGTTCACGGCCGGTCCCGTTGCCGCGTATGAGTTCGAGCGGCGCGCCCGAACGGCGCGCGCAAGACGCGCCGGCGGCGGCCTCGCCCTATCGTTTCTGTTACGACGTGTTCTTTCCCGAGGGGCGCCACTATCGCAATACGTGCAGCGGCGAGATTCGCCATCTCCGCCGCGACGGCCGCGCGCCCGAGCGCGACGCGGCGTAACGGCTGGGCTACTTGACCGTGAGGCAGGCGCAATCGGCGAGATGCAGCACCTTGCTCGATACGCTGCCGAGAATCATGCCGGACAATCCGCCCAGGCCGCGGCGGCCCATCACGATCAGCTCGGCATTGATCTTTCTTGCCTTGTCGAGGATGGCGCGCGCGGGATGGCCGATCTCGGAAGCGGTTTCGACCTTGCCGGCGCCGCGCTGCCGCGCCCGCTGCTCGCCGTCGGCGAGAATGCGGTTGGCGACCGATTGCAGCACATCGGCCTCGGTGATGGCGACATGCTCGACGCGCACCAGCGGTTCGAGCTCCTCCGGCACCAGGCCCGACCCGCGCTCGGCCATGACATGGAGCAAGACAAGGCGCGCGCCGTAGCGCGCCGCCAGCTCGCCGGCCCAATCCACCGCCGCGTTGGCGTGGCTCGATCCGTCGATGGGAACAAGGATATTGGCGATCATGGTCGCCTCCGATTGCGCCAGGCGGAAATCCGCGGCAGCGGCAGCACTATCGCCGCCGCGCCAGCGCGGCGACGTTGATCTGCGTCAACGGAGCGACGCAACAGCGCGTCCGAGCGCACGGGACCGGGATTTCGCTCCAGCCAAAGCTTCGATGAATACGGCGTTCAGCGTCCCGTCATCGGCGATCTGATAAAAACCTCCCCAGGATGATGCGTGTGGGCGTCTCATCCGCCCGCCAACCATCAACCCAAGGAATCCTCGCCATGAAAACCCTTCGCAATGTCCTCGCCGTCGCGGCCGTCGCCGTCGCCGGCATCGCCTCGACCGCCAGCGCCGCGCCGTTCAATCCCAACCTCAACGTCAACAAGATTGCCTTCCGGTTCTGCGTTCCGCATGTCGAGACCAAAGTGACGCATCTCGGCTCCATCTTCCGCACGCATCTCGACCGCGTCACGGTCATCTATGTGAACCGCTACTGCCAGAAGCGCGTCATCCGCGTGTACTACAAGTTGCACCGCGGCATCGTTATCTTCCGGAACGTCGCGAAGGCGGCCTAGGACGCCCGCCGGCGCCCTGCCACCGAGCGCGTTCAACGTGCCCAGACACGGCCCGGTCGAAAGACCGGGCCGTTTCGATTCCGGGCGGCGGATTCCGTACCGTCCGCCTTATTCTGTACGGTGGCTTCGGTACCGAAGGCAAAATTCTGTACGGTGACGGTAAAAATGCGGGGCGAATTCCGTACCGCTCGCTTTATCCTGTACGGTGGACGAAAACTCCGGCGTGCCCATATTGGCGCTTGTCGGGACCGGGTTGAGCCGGCCCCCAAGCGTCAAGGCAGCCATGAGCGCGAAAAACCCAAGCCCTGTTACACCGCCACCGCCACCGCCTTCGCACCCGCGGGAAAGGCAACGCCGCGCCGCGCCGAAGGTTTGGCCGAAGAGCGGCTTGCCCGAGGCGGGCAATTTCCTCGGCTTCCGTTGTTTTGCCTATGCGCCGGTGAACGAGAACGGCGTCATTTTCCTGTTCGGCATGCTGGCGCAGGAGCTGGGCTATGTCGTCGAGTTGGTCGGCCGCGGTTTTCCCGATTGCTTCGGCCGGCGCCGCGTCGCGCCCGGGCGCTGGTCGCCGGTGCGTATCGAATTCGAATACCGCAGCAGCAATTTCGTCGCGCACCGGCACAATGCCGCCGGCTGCGACCTCATTGTGTGCTGGGACCACGATTGGGCTGAATGCCGGCTCGAAGTGCTCGATCTCAGCAAGGAAGTCCGCAAGATCGCCGCCGAACGCTACTGGGACGGCTAGCCGGGCCCGGGCGTCAGGCGATCGTCACGTCGTCCCAGAAGCCGATCCAACGATCGACTCGCTTCATGGCCGGGCGCGGCGCCTCGTAGGACCATGCCGCGCGCTTGCTCTCCGCTCCGTCCGTGCCGACATCGTAAAACTGCACGCCATGCGGGCAGGCGAGATCGCTTTCGTTCTTGGGCGCGAGCCGCAGCAAGTCCATGCGCACCGCGTCGCGCGGGAAATAGCGGTAGCCGTGAACCTCGAGCGTGCGCTCGCTGTCCGCGATCGTTTGGCCGCGCCAGATTGCCTTCATGGTCGATTCCTCCGGTCGGGTGCGCCCAGCTTACCCGATCGCTCGAACCGAGCCAATGCGGCCCGTCGCGGTCGCCGAATGCCGCCCGACTATGTGAAATCCGAACGCCCGATGAACGGAGCATTCAGCATCGCGACAGCGGCGCTTTGCTAATGTGCGCCCCGGATGAAGTACGCGGGTCAATTCATCCGCCCGTCGTCGCTCCAACCGCAAGGAAACCCAAGCCATGTCCCCGCTCCGCACCATCGCCATCGCCGCCGCCGTCGCCCTCGCCGGTCTCACCGGCGCCGCCAACGCCAAGCCGCTCATCGTCAATCCGAACCTGAACCTCAAGGTCAAGATCAAGCTCTGCATCCCGCATTACGAGACCAGGCGCATCCATCTCTGGAAAACGAACTACGATCTCGTGATCGTCTATTACGTGAACCGCTTCTGCCAGAAGAAGATCGTCCGCATCCATCGCGTGTTTCATCTGCACCGCCATCTGCTGGCGCGCGCGTCGTAGCCGCAAACTCCATCGTGAATTCGGAAGGCCCGGGCCGCAAACCCGGGCCTTTCGCGTTGTAGCGGCGCAAGACATCGACACGGAACGAGTTCGAGATCGTGAGCCGCGACATGCTCCGCCACCGCCACGCCGCCGCCGACTTCTGGACGGAGTGGCGCGGGGCGTGAGCGCGTTCTCCGGAACGCCGCCGGAGAGGAGCCGCCGACGCGCGCTCGGCCGCGCTTCCGCCGGCCCGCCGGCAAAGACGCCGGAAACTGCATTCAGTCTCGGTTCAGCGAATGTGGCGTAAGAAGACCGCGGACATTTCGTCCATCGGGCGGTGGGACGTTACCGAAGGAGACCTGCCTATGTTGCCCCCTCTGCGTACCACCCTCGCCGCCGCAGCGCTCGCGCTCGCCGGCCTCGCCGGCACGGCGTCGGCGATGCCTAACGCATCGCTATCGGCCCCGCTCGACGCCGGGTCCGACCCGGCGGTCGAAGCTGTCGCCGGCAAGTTCTGCTATCCGCGCCTCAAATGGACCTATGTTCGCGGCGTCGGCCTGCGCCTGATCGGCGTTGGCTTTATCTGCATCCCGACCCTGATGGTGCCGGTGCGGCCGCCGTGGCCGGGTCCGGATCCGGAGCGCATCGCACCGCGCATTCGTGTCTGAGGCGACCGCGTTTGCCCATCCCGCCGCCGATACGCGCGGCTTATGGCGCCGACTAAGTTTGACGCCGGCGAAGAGCCCGGTCCCTGACCGGGCTCTCCTGCTGTTGGCGCGGCGCAGATTTTGTGCTTGATCGGGTGACAGCCCTTGCCGGCGACCCGCCCCGGCGGAAAAAATGGCGATGGAGCCTTCCAACGAGTTGTACCGAGGCGATCGACCGGAAACCGTATCATACAGAATTCGGATTATCGCTTCGTCGCTCGCTGTATAGGACCTCGCGGCTGCTGCACGTTGGCCGGGGTGACAGCGTCATTTGCCGGGCAAGTAAAACATGCCTTGTCCTGTCACCCCGGCCACCGAGCCGGGGTCCATAATTCATGCGCCGAAGTTGCAGAATAGGGCGCGCTGAAGCAATCAGCCGAATTCGGTATCGCATGGGCGCGGTTGCCGGGCGACGGGATCCAGTCGTATTTCCGCGCCTCGAACTCGTGCGCCGCGATCGGCTTGTCGGTTAAGGCCGTTATCGAGCCCGCGGCTTGGGGATCGCCTCCGGGCGAAACTCCCTTTAAGCGAGGTTTCGATTTTTGCCGGACGGGCGGCGCTTCCGCGCAGGCTTCGCGGCAGACGAAGTTGCCTTGCCCAAGCGCCGCAAGCGCAAGGCCACGTCCGGCGCCAGCCGGAACGAGCGGCAGTTCGAGCTTGCCGGCGAGCCGCCGCAGCGCGCCGAGGCTCTCGACCTCATCCTTCAGCACCCGATAGCGCGCCCCAATGCGCCGGCGGCGCGCCGGGGCGAGGCTGGCAATGATGTCGTCGAGTGTCCTGCCCATGTTACAGTCCTCGTTTCGCGGGCGCCGCTGCCAGTCGCGCCAAATGTGCGGAATATCGCCGGTCGGCTTTGGCGATCAATTGCCGGTAAATGCGCTTCTCGCTGCCGCCGGATTTGTCGCCGGCCACAAGGACAGCGGCACCGGTCGGGTTATCGCGGCCGTTCGCGTCATTTGCCGCGCCAGGATCGACAATTCATCCCGGCTCAAGGCGCGCAATCCGGCCGCTCGCCTGACTACAATCTCACATACTCATACTCCACCGGCAGGTTGTTGATCCCGCGGTCCGGCGCCGCGATCCAGCCGGCCATCTTGCCGGGGGCGACGACGCGCTGCATCAGCGACTTGACGAAGGCGCGGTCGTCGGGGGAGGGGATCCAGTCGTATTTCCGCGCCTCGAATTCGTGCGCCGCGATCGGCTTGCCCTCGGGCGTGAAGCTGCGGCCGGCATAGGCGCCGGCGGTGCGGCGGAAGCGCTCGCTCGGAAGCTGGATCGCGAAATCGACGCCCGCCTTCTTGACGATCCTGTTCCAGCGCTGCACGCCGATGTCGCAATCTTCCATTTACACAAACAGTTATTCGTTCTTGTTTTGTTCAAATTTGCTGTTATAATAAAATACGGCACGGCGCCGCTGCGGACCGGGTGCATGACGTCCGACGAAACGGTGGTGTTCGTGCGGTCGAAGCGGCATACAGCATAATACTTCGGCAATACGGTACGGCGCAGTGCGAATTTTTTTAAGTTGCGCACGAGGCCGTGGAAAGATCGATTGTCGTCAGCGTATGATATTGTAGAATCTACCGAATAGACCGAGGCATCCGGGACATGGATATGAGCGTGCCATCACTGATCGGGGTGGGCCTCTACACGATCAAAGAGGCGAGTAGGTTAAGCGGTGCACATCCGTCGGCGATCCGGCGTTGGGTTCGCGGCTACGACTATTCATACACGCGCGAAAAACGAATGCAGCCACCGGTGTGGCGGGCCGATATCGAGCGCATCGATGGCCACATCTCACTGTCGTTTCTCGACCTGATGGAGATCCGCTTCATTCGAGCTTTTCGTGCGCACGGCGTTGCTTGGCCAGTCATTCGCGAAGCTGCCTTGGTGGCGTGCGAAATCGTCGAGGACAACCACCCATTCACGCGACGGCGATTTCGAACCGATGGAGTTCGGATTTTTCAGGAGGTGAAAGAGCGCGAGACGGTCAAATTGCTAGACCTTGCTGGGAGGGCTTGGGTCTTTCACGAGATCATCGAACCTTCGCTGTTTCATGGAATCGAATACGAGGGCGATGTGATGGCCCGATGGTTTCCGGTTTCCGGCAGCAAAGCCGTTGTGATTGACCCGTCGATTGCATTCGGACGGCCGGTCCTCGCGCGCGAGGGGATTCCGACCGAAACGATCGCTGCGGCGGTCGAGGCGAACGACGACGATTTCGATGGTGTTTCCCGCTGGTACGATATTTCAAAGCGCGCTGTGGGCGCGGCGATTGAATTCGAACGGAGCCTGGCGGCGTGAAGTTTTTCTTCGATCGAAATTGGTCGAAGTATTTGGCAAGTGCGATTCGAGAATTGTCGAAGCCGGAGGGAATCGAAGTAATTCACCACGACGAAAAATTCGCCAAAGATTGCTCCGACACGGAATGGATCGGCAAGCTGGGGGACGAAGGAAATTGGGCCGTCGTAACCAAGGATCGCCTCACGCGAAATCCGGCGGAGCGCGAAGCGCTCAAGCGCACGGGAATGCTCGTATTTATTTTTACGAAATAATGGTCCAGCCACAAGGCTTGGGATCAGGCTTGGTGCCTTGTCCGGTGGTGGCCGCGCCTAACAAATGTTGCCGGCTCGGTTAAGAATGGGGCATTCGAAGTGCCGTTTCGATATTCGGGCGGAGGCAGACTGAACGTCATAAAATACTGATCGCCGCAAGCATGAACTCTTGCGCCGATTTCCGCCTCCCAATGACACATGTCTTGTTCGATATTGACATTCGACTGGTTGTCTCCGGAATCTGCGACAACTTACGTTGAAGCTGGATCGAAACTACCTCGTCAAACGTCCTGCCAATACGCTCGCCACATTGAAGGTCGCGAGGCGGCGCGTTTCGCTGCGTTCAAGACCCCCTAATAGTCCTGCCCCCTACAACCTCACATACTCATACTCCACCGGCAGATTGTTGATCCCGCGGTCCGGCGCCGCGATCCAGCCGGCCATCTTGCCGGGGGCGACGACGCGCTGCATCAGCGACTTGACGTAGGCGCGGTCGTCGGGGGAGGGGATCCAGTCGTATTTCCGCGCCTCGAACTCGTGCGCCGCGATCGGCTTGCCCTCGGGCGTGAAGGCGTGGCCGGCATAGGCGCCGACGGTGCGGCGGAAGCGCTCGCTCGGAAGCTGGATCGCGAAATCGACGCCCGCCTTCTTGATGATCCTGTTCCAACGCTGCACGCCGATATCGCAATCCTTGGAATAGGCGCGGCGCGCGACCGCGTTCATCGCGTTGCGCAGCGGCACGTCGATTTTCTTGACATTGCCGTCTTCGAGCACCTCTTCGAGCTCGTAGGTCGCCTTTTTGGCGACGTGGTCCTCGAACTGGTCCTCGTCGGGCCGGCCCTTCAGGCCGTTGGCGAAATAATTGGCGGCGTTGGTCGATTGGTCCGAGCCGAACAGATCGAGCGCCGAGGAATACCAGAAATTGATATATTTCTGCATCAGCGGCAGGTCGATGGCGCCGGCGGCGCGCACCGCCTTGGGATCGTCGGTCTTCTTTTCCGCCATGATTTCGAGCGCGCGCTTGATGACGCGGCCGAGCCCGGTTTCGCCGACGAACATGTGATGCGCTTCCTCGGTGAGCATGAAGCGGCAGGTGCGCGACAAGGGATCGAAGCCCAATTCGGCCAGCATCTTCAACTGATACTTGCCGTCGCGGTCGGTGAAATAGGTGAAGCAGAAGAACGACAGCCAATCGTCGATCGGCTCGTTGAAGGTCGACAGGATGCGCGGCTTGTTGCGGTCGCCGGAATGGCGCTGCAACATTTCCTCCGCTTCCTCGCGCCCGTCGCGGCCGAAATGCGCGTGCAGCAGATAGACCATGGCCCAGAGATGCCGGCCCTCTTCGACATTGACCTGAAACAGGTTGCGCAGATCGTAGAGCGACGGACAGGTCTGGCCGAGCCGGCGCTGCTGTTCGACCGAGGCGGGCTCGGTGTCGCCTTGCGTCACGATGAGCCGGCGCAGGTCGGAGCGGTATTCGCCCGGCACTTGCTGCCAGGCCGGCTTGCCGAAAAAGTCGCCGAAGCCGATCTTGCGGTCGGGCACTTGGTCGGCGAGGAAGATGCCCCAGCGGTAATCGGGCATCTTGACCGTGCCGTAGCTCGCCCAGCCCTTGGCATCGACCGAGGTCGCGGTGCGGAGATAGACGTCTTTCTCCTGAAAACCCTCGGGCCCGAGATCGTGCCACCATTTCAGGAAGGCGGGCTGCCACTTTTCCAGCGCGCGCTGCAATTGCTTGTCGTCCGCGAGATGGACGTTGTTGGGAATCTTCTCGGCGTAATCGATGGCCATGTCGTCTGCTCCTGCGAGAATTTTTATTCTAAAGGAAGTTGAACCACGGAGGCACGGAGAAGTATTTCTTCGCGCCAAAGGCGCGCCAAGTTTCTCCTCCGTGTCTCCGTGCCTCCGTGGTTCAATTATTTTTCCTCACACCCGCTCCCAATTGAAGTTCGGCTTGGTGCCGGTGCCGTAGAGTTTCAACGCGCCTTGCTCGCCCACGGCGTTGGGGCGGATGAAGATCCAGTTCTGCCAGGCGGTGAGGCGGCCGAAGACCTTGGTCGCCATGGTCTCGCCGCCGCCGAAGCGCAGGCTCGCTTCCATGCCGGTGAGCGCGTCGGGCGAAAGGCTGGCGCGTTCCTCGACCGCGATGCGCACCTCTTCCTCCCAATCGAGCTCGTCGGGCGTGAAAGTGACGAGGCCGATCTCGCGCGCCGCCTTGGCGTCGAGCATGTCGCCGATGCGGCCCTTGGCCTTGTCGAGTGCGGCCTCGTCGCCCTGGAAACGGTTGGCAAGGCGGGATTGGCCGTTCGGCATTTCGAACAAGCCGAAATTGGTTTCGTCGAGCGCGATTCTCGGCGAGCTCGCCGCGTTTTCTTGATCGTCCTTCATATAGGCGCGGTCGGCGGCGAGAAACAGCTCGGCCAAGGGGCCGGCGAAGCACGAGCCGTTGTCGATGATGGCGAACAGGCTCTTGGCCGAAACATCGAGCCGCTGCAGCGTGCGGCGCAGGAAATTCGTCGTTTCGCGCACGAACCAATTCTTCTGGTTCTGCACGAGAACCTGGCCGACCGCGAGCGACTTTCGCCGCGTCGCCCGAAGTCTTGAGCAGCAGGGTGCCGACCGAGCCGTTGTTGGCGCGCAGCATGAGAATGGCGTCGTCGAGTTCGCGCGTCATGCGCAGCGCCCACCAGTCGGCGCCCTTGGCCTCGATCGCGGCGGCGTCGGCGGGCTCGTCTTGCGCCGGCGCCTTGACCGTGAGCGTCGCGGTGCGCGCCGCCGAATCGAGCACGGCATCGACGAACTTATAATGATAGCCGCTGTCGTCCATCTTGCGTTCGAGCGGCGGCAGCTTGATGCCCTTGGCGCCGGCCGGGCGATGCGAGGATTTGGCCAGGGCCTCGGCGCGGCGCTTGATCAGCGCCTCGAATTCTTGCGGCGAAGCGTAGTCGTCGATCAGCTTCCACTCCTTGGCGCGTTCGGCGCGCACGCCCTCGGACGTCGTGCAGAACACGTCGGCATGGTCGCGCCGCACCTTGCGCTTGTCGGTGACGCGGGTCAGGCCGCCGGTGCCGGGGAGCACGCCCAGCAGCGGCACTTCGGGCAGGCTCACCGTCGAGGAGCGGTCGTTGACCATCAGGATTTCGTCGCAGGCGAGCGCGAGCTCGTAGCCGCCGCCGGCGCAGGCGCCGTTCACCGCCGCGATCGATTTGATGCCGGAATGGCGGCTCATCTCCTCGATGCCGTTGCGCGTCTCGTTGGTGAACTTGCAGAAATTCACTTTCCAGCCGTGCGACGAGGCGGCGAGCATGTTGATATTGGCGCCGGCGCAGAAAATCCGCTCCTTGGCCGAGGTGACGACGACGACGCGCGTCTCGGGATGCTCGAAGCGCAAGCGCTGCAAAATGTCGTGCAGCTCGATATCGACGCCGAGATCGTAGGAGTTGAGCTTGAGCTTGTAGCCCGGGCGGATGCCGCCGTCCTCCTTCACGTCGAGCGCCACGCGCGCCACGGCGCCGTCGTGGCCGACCTTCCAATGCTTGTAGCGGTTGGGGTCGACGTCGAAGGTCAGGATGTTTTCCATCGTGGGCATGATGCGCCTCCCGGGTTTTGCGTTTCTATCGTCACTGGCCGAGCTGAAAAGGGGAAGAGGAAAGTTGCGGCTTCGGCGCCGGCGGCGCGGAGCCGGTGTCGAGGCGCGCGACGATGCGCTCGAGTTCGGCGAAGGCCGCGTCGACCGATTGGCCCGCGGTGTCGAGCACGGCGTCGGCGCGCGCATAGAGCGCTTCGCGGCCGGCGAGAATCTGGCGCAGATCGTCCATCGCTTCGGTGTTGCCCGCCATCGGGCGCGTGTCGCCTTGGGCGATGACGCGCGCCATGTGCTGCTCGGGCGTCGCCTTGATCCAGATCGTGCAGCACTGCGCCAGCAGCCGCTCGTAGGTCGCGGATTCGGCGACCAGGCTGCCGCCGGTGGCGAGTACGAAGCCGCCGTCGCGTTCGAGCACGCGGTCGAGCGCGCGCTGTTCGTAGCGCCGGTAACCGGCCTGGCCGGACAGGTCGAAGATTTGATCGAGCTGCATGCCGGCGACGGCGGCGATCTCGCCCGCCATTTCGAAAAACGGGCGGTTGAGGGCGGCGGCGAGTTTGCGGCCGAGCGTGCTTTTGCCGGCGCCGCGCAGGCCGATCAGCGCGATGCGCGCCGGGCGTTGCGGCGCGCGGCCCGGGCCGAAGCGCCCGTTCAGCAGGGCCGCGGCCTCGGCGAGCTCGGCGGCGTCGAGCTGGAGCAGGCGCCGCTCGATCGCGGCGAGTTCGAGCGGGCGCGTGCCGCCCTCGCGCACCAGCTCGGCGAGCGGCAGGCCGAGCGCCGCCGCGATCTGGCGCAGCCGCGCGATCGAAATATTGCCGCGGCCGGTTTCGAGCTGGACGAGAAAACGCTCCGACAGCTGCGCGTGGCGCGCCAGCAATTTGCGCGCCATGCCGCGTTTCAGCCGCTCCGCCTTGACGCGCGCGCCCAGCGCGCCGAGATAAGCCGCCTGCCGCCCCGCGCCCGTCGCCGCCGATTTTTTCCGCGCCATCGCTCCGTCCGCCGCCCCACGTCTTACCGCTTCGATCCACATTACGAACTATATTGCCTTAACGCAATATAATTCGTAATGTGGATTTTGGCCGCTTGGAACGGTGGCAAAGCGCGGCGTGGACAGCGGCGCCGGGGTGTGGCACCTCGGGACGGCAGGGAGAAGGACGCGTGGCGGAAAGTTTGACGATTTTGGTCGGAACGATGACGGGGACCGCGGAGATGGTCGCCGAAGAAATGAGCGACGCGCTCGGCGATGCGGGGATCGACGTGACGGTCAAGCCGATGGACGGGCTCGATGTGCAAATCTTCGCGCCGGGCGGCCTGTTCCTCATCGTCACCGCGACCTACGGCCAGGGCGACGTGCCCGACAATGCGATGAATCTTTACAACGATCTCGTCGCCAAGAAGCCGAACCTCGCCACGGTGCGCTACGGCGTCTTCTCGCTCGGCGACCGCACCTATGCCGAGACCTTCAATTTCGGCGGCAAGAAATTCGACGCGATCCTGGCCGAATGCGGCGCCGCGCGGATCGGCGCGGTATCGACCCACGACGCCAGCGCCGGCACGGTGCCCGAGGACGAAGGCGTCAAATGGGTCAAGGACTGGGCCGGGCTCGCGGCCGGCGCCGCGGCGGAAGCAACAACTTAAAGTTACAGAGGACACGTCCATGAAGCTCAAGAATTACGTCGCCGGCCAGTGGCTCGAGAGCAAGGGCGCGGGCGTGGCCCTCGCCGATCCGACCACCGGCGAAGAGCTCGCCCGGGCCGGCACCGACGGCGTCGACATGAAATCCGCGCTCGATCATGCCCGCGCCAATGGCGGCCCGGCGCTGCGCGCGCTCGCTTTCGCCGAACGCGCGGCGCTGCTCGGCAAGATCGCCGACGTCCTCGTTGCCAACCGCGCGAAATACGAGCAGCTGGCCCAGGCCAATTCGGGCAACACCAAACTCGATGCCGCGATCGACATCGACGGCGGCTCGGGCACGCTCAAATATTACGGCGCCATCGGCAAGGGCCTGGGGGCCGCGAAGTATCTCCGCGACGGCGGCTTCGAGCGCTTCGGCAAGGACGACACCTTCCAGGCCGTGCACATCCGCGTGCCGATCGAGGGCGTGGCCGTGCACATCAACGCCTTCAACTTCCCGTCTTGGGGCATGTGGGAGAAGGTCGCCGTCGCCTTGCTCGCCGGCGTTCCCGCGCTCGTCAAGCCGGCCACGGCGACGGCGCTGCTGTCGCACGCCATGGTTGAGGACGTCGTCAAGGCCGGCATCGTGCCCGAGGGCGCGCTGTCGCTGATCTGCGGCGGTGCCGGCGACCTGCTCGACCACCTCGACCGGCGCGACGCCGTCGCCTTCACCGGCTCGGCCGAAACCGCGATCAAGCTCAAGAGCCATCCCAACCTCGTCCGCCACGCCATCCGCTTCAACGCCGAGGCCGACAGCCTCAATTGTTCGCTGCTCGGCCCCGACGCCAAGCCCGGCGCGCCGGAATTCGATCTCTATGTGCGCGAAGTGGCGCGCGAGATGACGGTCAAGGCCGGGCAGAAATGCACCGCGATCCGCCGGGCCTTCGTGCCGCGCGCCGTCGCCGACGCCGTGACCGACGCCCTCAAGGCCGCGCTCGCCAAAATCGTCACCGGCAATCCGCGCAACGAAACCGTGCGCATGGGGCCCATCGTCGACAAGGTCCAGCAGAAGAACGTGTTCGACGGCATCGCGGCGCTGAAGCGCGAAGCCAAGATCGTCGCCGGCGACGGCGCGTTCGCGCCGCTCGATGCCGATCCGGCGAAAGCGTGTTTCGTGCCGCCGACGCTGCTGCGCTGCGACGCGCCCGGCGAAGCCAGGGCGCTGCACGAGGTCGAAGTGTTCGGCCCGGTCGCCACGCTGATGCCCTACGATTCGGCCGAACAGGCCTTCGCGCTGGCGGCGCGCGGCGGCGGCTCGCTCGTAGCCTCGGTGTTCACGGCGGACGATGCTTTCGCAGGCCAAGCCGCGCTCGGCCTCGGCGCCAGCCATGGCCGCGTCCTCATCGTCGACGACGCGGTGGGCAAGCTCTCGACCGGCCACGGCATCGTCATGCCGATGTGCGTCCATGGCGGCCCGGGCCGCGCCGGCGGCGGCGAGGAATTGGGCGGCCTGCGCGGCCTGCGCTTCTACCACCAGCGCCTCGCCGTGCAAGGCAACAAGACGCGCATCGCGGCCCTGGCGGCGGGCGCGGCTGAAATAGGTGTGTGAGACCGAATTCGGCTGATTGCTTCAGCGCGCCCTATTATGTAATTTCGGCGCATGAATTCTGGACCCCGGCTCGGTGGCCGGGGTGACAGTATTTTTTCCAGGTCATCGATCGAAAATTACACTGTCACCCCGGCTTGGCCGGGCCGCGGCCGGGGACCAGGTGCAGGGGGAAACGAATTTGGCGCGCTCGGTGGCAATGCAATCGACCGAACGCCGTATGAGGCCCGCGGCGGCGCGGCTCAAAGCAATTCGTTGAATTCTTCCACCGTCAGCTTCGCCTGTTTCAATATTGCGCGAACGACAGACGGATGCAAAGCGCGGCGATGACCTTACGGCAATTGAGGATCGGAAGACGGCTCATGCCGCCTTCGGTTTGACCCTAATCACTTCTATCCGCGGCAATCCCGTGGCCACGTCGCTGGGGGAAGCTCTTTGCCTTCATCCAGCATGCACGCGATCACGCCCGCGAGACAGTCGGCCGCCATGGCGCGCGCAGCGGCCAAATTGTGGCCCTGCGTCCCCAAGTTGCCGAATGCCGGAAACTTCGCCACGTAGCCGCCTTCCTCGACCGTTTCGAACAGCGCCGCATAGGCGAATTCTCCCGCGCGAACGAGATGTTGCCTTGCCGGCTTGGCGGCAACGCCGCGCCGGTTCCTCTTCTTGTGTCCTGTGTCGCCTTTGAATTCGCGAGCAATCTCTGGCAGCTTGATCATCGGAGCATATTAGCGAGCATCGAGGGTAATGACATATTTGATTTCGAGAATTGCGATTGTTTGCCTCGCTGCTTCGGGAGCGTGGGCGCAACCTGCGGACATCTTGGCCGCGCCGCGCATCGTCTGCGTGCCGGTCAGCGTGTCGAATTGCAAAACCGGCGCCGACGTGCGAAACGCGCCCCGCGTTTGAAACCGAGAAGGCGATGCCGATGACGATCGATTTCGCGCGCAAGCTGGCGCTCATTCGCGAAAATGGCAGGGACGCGGAAATCGGCCCCGTCCTCGACGACAGGATCGAGGGCGGGCTGCGCCGCTTTTCGATCCGCGAGGGCGACGAAAAGCGCCCGCCATCGCTGGCGCTCACCCTCGCGCCCGACGGCAAGCTCGTGGGCGAGGCACGCGACGGCTCGCGCAAATTCGCGGCCGCCTGCACCGGGCTTCGCCCGGTGCCGGCGCGCTAACGCGAAATAAGGAATTTCGTGCTATATCGGCGCCGCAATCCTGGGAGATTTTCATGAAACACGCTGTCACTCTTTTCACCGCCATGCTGCTCGCGACAACCGTCGCCCCGCCCTCGGTTGCCCAGGGGACCGAGGTGCACAAGGCGAGCAAGGTGATCTGCACGCCGGAAAAGCTGACGCGTTGCGACGAACAGAACAAGTGCGAGACGACCGACGCCAGCGCGCGCGACCGCGGCCGGCCCTTGATTTTCGATTTCGCCGCCAAGAAGGCGATCGAGCGCCGCGTCGACGGCGATAAGAGCGAAGACCGCGAAATCGGCATCATCGCCGAGGACGCCACCGCGGGCGATGTGCGTACCGTCGTCGTGCGCCGCGAAAAAGCCGATGCCGACGCCCCGCCTGTGATGAGCGCCAAGCTCGACGGCAAAGGCAAGCTCACCGGCGAATCTCGCCGCGGCCGCCAGCGTTTCGAGGCGACCTGCAAGCCGATGTAGCGCGCGATCGGCCGCCGCGCCCCATCGCGACGGGGGCGGCGGCCGGACTTGCCGTTACGACGCCGATTTGGCCTGGATGCAGGCGGATTTGACGCGGCTGTCGATTTTCGCGTCCTTGGCCTTCTGCATCGGGAATCCGCTAATGATGAAATACTGGCCCATCGAGTTCGGGCGAGCCGGCGGCGGGCGGTTCCTTGCGCACTTCGTAGTTGATCGTCAGGATCGGCGAGGTCAGCGCCTTGTCGCCTTTGAGATCGGCGCGGCCGTCCATGAAGACGCGGCCCTTGTCGGTGACGCGCAGCGTGCATTTCGCGCCAGCGTCGGCCTTCATGGCGACGGGATCGGACTTGCCCTTGCGGAACACGGCTTCCGCCGCTTCGACCGTGCAGCTCTTGGCTTCGACATCGACCTTGAGCACGAAGTGCTTCACTTCGAGCAGCTCGTAGGGGTCCTTGGCGTTCTTTTCCTGGGCGGCGAGCGACGCGGACCCGCAGGAAACGGTCCACTTCTCGGCGTATGCGGACGCGGGCGCGGCCAACGCAAGCGCAATCGTCGCGGCGGCGATCGTTTTCGGCTTCATCAATGGCTCCTGTTCGGCAATCGTTCGAATGGCTCGGCGATTTGTGGCGTGGGCGGCGAAAATGTCAAATTGTTATTGATTTTTCGCTAAGCGAGCGGCGCCCGCGCATAGCCCCGGCTGGCGCGCAGCAAGTCCGCGGTATAGGCCTCGCTAACCGAGCCCGTGCGTAGCGCCGCGGCCGTCGTTTCCTCGACGATGGCGCCCTCGGTCATCACCGCGACGCGCCGGCAAAGATGCGCCACCACCGCGAGGTTGTGGCTCACCAGGATCATGGTCAGCTCGCGCCGCTGCCCCAGGTCTTGCAGCAGGTTGAGGATTTCCGCCTGGATCGAGACGTCGAGCGCCGAGGTCGGCTCGTCGAGCAGCAGGATCGGCGGCTCCAGGATGAGCGCGCGGGCGATGGCGACGCGCTGGCGCTGGCCGCCCGAGAGCTGGTGCGGATAGCGGAAGCGAAAGCCGCCGTCGAGTCCGACATCGTCGAGCGCGCGCTGCGATGCGCCGTTCCGCGCCGCCGATGCCGTGGATGGCGAGCGGCTCGGCCAAGCGCCGAGTCGACGGTCATGCTTCGGATGCAGGCTGCCGAAGGGGTCCTGGAACACCATCTGCGCCGAACGGTGGAAGCCGCGCTCCGGCCGCTTGGCGCTGCGGCTTGCCGAGCATGGCGATGTCGCCAGTCCCAGATCCGGATTGAGGCCGGCCAGCACGCGCAGGATCGTCGATTTGCCGCGAGCCCGATTCGCCGACAATGCCGAAATTCTCGCCGCGCGCGACGGCGAAGGACACGTCTGCGCACCGCGTGCGGCGGCGCCGAAGCGGACATCGAGGCGCTTCACGTCGACGGCCGATTCGTGGCGGCGCGCTCATGCGGCGAGCCAGGCCGGATCGCGCGCCAGCGTCGTGAGCCGGTCGCGGGCGCGGTCGAGATCGGGCAGGCAGCCCAGCAGGCCTTGCGTATAGGGGTGCCGCGCCGCGGCGGCAAGATCGCGCGCCGGCAGGGTCTCCATCGACCGGCCGCGCATACATGACGATCACGCGGTCGCAGAACGAGCGCGACCAGCTGGAGATCGTGGCTGATGAAGATCAGGCCCATGCCGCGCTCGGCGACCAGGTCGTCGAGGATCGCCAGCACCTGCAGTCTGCACGGTGACGTCGAGCGCCGAGGTCGGCTCGTCGGCGATCAGGAGATCGGGCTCGCCGATCAGCATCATGGCGATCATCACGCGCTGGCCCATGCCGCCCGAGACCTCGTGCGGATAGAGGCGGTAGACGCGCGCCGGATCGCGGATGTGCACCGCCTCGAGCATGGCGAGCGCGCGCTCCCGCGCCTCGGCGCGCGACACGCCGCGGTGCGCGCGATAGGCCTCGGCGATCTGCCGGCCGACAGTCATCACCGGATTGAGCGAGAATTTCGGATCCTGCATCACCATCGAGATGTGCCGCCCGCGCAGCGCGCGCCGCGCCGCGCGCGGCATGGCGCAGCAATCGCTGGCCCTTGAAGGCGAGTCGGCCGGCTTCGACTTCGCCGGGCGGCGGCACGAGATCGAGGATGGCGCGGCCGGTCATCGACTTGCCCGAGCCGGATTCGCCGACGATGCCGAGCCGCTCGCGGCCGAGCGTGAAGCGACAAGCCGCGCACCGCCTCGACGATCCCGGTCGGCGTGCGGAAGCGGACGCGCAGGTTTTCGATTTCGATCAGCGGCGGCTCGGCCATGCGCGTCTATTTCGCGCGTCGAGCACGTCGCGCAGGCCGTCGCCCAGCAGATTGAAGCCGAGGGCGACGATGCAGATGGCGAGGCCGGGATAGGTCGCGACCCACCATTGGTCGAAGATCTGGTCGCGCCCGGCGGCGATCATGGCGCCCCATTCCGGCATGGGCGGCTGGGCGCCGAGGCCGAGAAAGCCGAGGCCGGCCGCGGTCAGGATGATGCCGGCCATGTCGAGCGTGGTGCGGACGATCAGCGACGGCGTGCACAGCGGCACGATGTGCCTCAGCACGATGCGCGTCTGCGAGGCGCCTTGCAGGCGGATCGCGGCGATGTAGTCGGCCTTGCGGATGACCAGTGGTTTCGGCGCGGGCGACGCGCGCATAGGGCGGCCAGGCGGTGAGCGCGATGGCGATGACGGCGTTCTCCATGCCCGGCCCGAGCGCGGCGACGAAGGCAAGCGCCAGCACGAGCCGGGGAAAGGCGAGGAATACGTCGGTGACGCGCATCAGCACGACATCGACCCAGCCGCCGAGATAGCCGGCGACGGTGCCGATCAGAAGGCCGAGCGGGCCGACCGTGACGACGACGAGCAGGACGATGAAGAGCGTGACGCGCGTCGCCGTGGATGATGCGGCTGCAGATGTCGCGGCCGAGCGCGTCGGTGCCGAACCAATGCGCGGCCGAGGGCGGCAGCAGGCGCCGGTCGAGCGTCTGCGCGATCGGATCGTGCGGCGCGATCCACGGCGCGAAGGCGGCGAGCAGCGAGCAGCGCCACGATGATGGCGAGGCCCAGCATGGCGAGTCGGTTGCGGCGCAGGGTGAGCCATTGCCGCCAGAGCTGGCCCAGCCGCGCCTGGTTGCGCGAGGCCGGCCGGTCGCTGGTGAGATAGTCGCGCCAGGCCGCATCAGCGCGGCCCGCGGATCGACCAGGCGCGCGAGCACGTCGGCCAGGAGATTGATGCCGATGAAAATCGCGCCGACGACGACAGTGCCGCCGAGAACCGCGTTCATGTCGGCATTGAGCAGCGAGTTGGTGATGTAGCGCCCCAAGCCGGGCCAGGCGAAGACGGTCTCGGTCAAAACCGAGCCTTCGAGCAGATTGGCGTAGGAGAGGGCGACCACGGTGATCAGCGGCACCATCGCGTTGCGCAGCGCGTGGCGCCAGATGACGCGGCGCTCCGACAGGCCCTTGACGCGCGCGGCGATGACATAGTGCTGCTGCAACTCGGCGATCATGAAGCTGCGCGTCATGCGGCTGATATAGGCGAGGCTGAACAGCCCCAGCACCGAAGCCGGCAGGATGAGGTGGCGGAGCGCATTGCGGAACGCGTCCCATTCGCCCTGCAGCGCCGAATCGAGCAGGATGACGCCGGTGACCGGCCGCACGAAATCCTGATAGGCGACGCCGATGCGCCCGGGCCCGGCGGTCCAGCCGAGATTGGCGTAGAACACCAGCAGCGCCATGAGGCCGAGCCAGAAAACCGGGATCGAATAGCCGAGCAGGCCCAGCACGCGCGCGACTTGATCCTGCCAGCGGCCTTCGTTGACCGCCGCCGTCACGCCCAGCGGAATGCCCAGCACCACGCCGATCAGGGTGCCGAGCGTCGCGAGTTCGAGCGTCGCCGGAAAGACATTGGCGATATCGACGAGCACTTTGTTGGCGGTGAGAATCGACGTGCCGAAATCGCCCTGCAGAACCTTGGAAACGTAGAGCGCGAATTGGCGCCACAGCGGCTTGTCGAGCCCGAGCTCGATGCGCGCCTTGTCGTAGACATCGGCCGGCGCGTTGTCGCCGACCACGGCGAGCACCGGGTCGATCGGCATGACGCGGCCGATCAGGAAGGTGACCAGCAACAGGCCGAGCATGGTGACGATGACGGTCGCCGTCTCGCGGCCGGCCGCCGTTGCCGTGCGTCTCATTCGGGCGATCATCGCGCGTGGCCAATCGCGCGGCGCCGGACGTTCGCGCCCGGCGCCGCCGATCGGATCAGGCTTTGGTCAGGCCGTAATACAGCGTCGAGGCGGAGCCCGGGCCGATAATCAGGCCCTTCACGTCCTTGCGGATCGCCGCCACTTCCACCTGCTGGAACAGCATGACGAACGGCGAGGTTTTCTGGTGCTCGCGCTGGATCGCCTCGTAAGTCGCCTTGCGCTTGGCGCCGTCCTTCTCGAACACGGCCGCCGCCGTCGCCTTGGTCATTTCGGGAATGGCCCAGGAATTGCGCCAGGCGAGGGTTTTCGAGCGCGCGTCGTCGGCATTGTTTTCGTTGATGGCGAAAGTTTCGGCGTTGGTGTGCGGGTCCTGATAGTCCGGGCCCCACTGGCCGATATAAATATCGTGGGTGCGGGCGCGGTATTTGGTCAGCGTCGCCCGCCCGTCGCCGGGCAGCAGTTCGAGCTTGATGCCGGCCTGCGCCCAGGTTGCCTGGATCGCCTGGGCAATGTCGGGGATCGGCGCCGTGTTGCGCACGTCCATGGTCACCGAAAAGCCGTTCGGCAGCCCGGCCTTGGCCAACAGCTCCTTGCCCTTGGCGAGATCGAATTTGTAGGGCCGGTCCTCGATCGCGCCGAGGAAACCCTTGGGCAGGAAGGTCTGATGCGGCTTGAAAGTGCCGGCGACGATGTTGCGCTCGATCGCGTCGTAATCGACCAGCCATTTCAGCGCCTCGCGCACTTCGGGCTTGGCGAGGTTGGGATTTTTCTGGTTGAGTCCGAGATAGAGGATATAGCCCTTGTCGCCGACCTGGATTTCGATCGCCGGATTGGCGCGGACCGCGGCGAGCTGGTCGCGCGTCAATTTCCGCGCCATGTCGATGTCGCCCTTTTCCAGCAGCAGGCGCTGCGAGGCGGGCTCGGGCACGTGGCGCATGATAATGCGCCGGGTCTTGGGCGCGCCGCGGAACCAGGCCGGATTGGCTTCGAGCGTGTATTGCTCGTTGGCGCGCCAGGCGCGCAGGATGTAGGCGCCCGAGCCGGCCGAATTGCGTTTCATCCAATCGTTGCCGAAATCGCCGTCCTTGACGTTGGCCTGGACGGTTTTCGCGTCGACGATGCTGCCGATCTGCGCGGTGAGGCAGTTGAGGAAAAAGGTCGGCGCGTAGGCCTTATCGACTGTGATCGCGACGGCAAGTTCGCCCGTCGCCTTGACGCGCGCAAGAACCGTGTCCTTGTTGAGGCCGAACTGGGTCAGGATGAATCCCGGCGTCTTGTTGAGCGTGACGGCGCGCTGGAAGGAATAGACCACGTCGGCGGCGGTGAGCGGATTGCCCGAGTGGAACTTGATGCCCGGCTTCAACTGGAACGTGTAGGTCATGCCGTCGGGCGAAATCGTCCAGCTTTGCGCCAGCTCGCCGTGCATTTTCGAGGGATCGGCGAAATCGAAGCCGACGAGCTTGTCGTAGACATTGCCGGTCACCTCGCCGCCGGAAAATTCGAACGTCTCGGCCGGATCGAGCGAGATGATGTCGTCGATCTGCGAGGCCATGACGACCGTGTCGCGCGGCGTTTGCGCGTGGGCGCGGGTCGCGGCGGCGAGCGGGGCGGCGGCCAGGGCGGCGGCCGAGGTCAGCATGAGTTCGCGTCGTGATTGCATGGTGTTGCCTCCAAGAGATGGTGACGCGCGGTGCGTTGCCGCCGTCGGTTGCCGCGACTATTCCCCCGAATTGGCGGCAAGTAAAGGCGAAGCCGCCGGCGCGAAAATCCGCTCGGCGGGGTAACGCGCGGCGCCGGCTTGCCGTACATTGAGGACAAAGCCATAGCGCATGAGGTTTATCGGATGATTCGATCGGGCGTTTTCGCCGCGACCCTGACGCTCTTGGCCGGCGCCGTTGCCGCCCAAGGCACCGATTTCCGCACCGCGTCGCGCATCGTGTGCACGCCCGAGCGCGTGACCGAATGCAAGGCGGCCGGCGACTGCAAGGTCACACCGGCGAACGCGCGCGACAAGCTGGAAGTCCTGACCGTGGATTTCCGCAGCAAGGACGTGTTGCTGCGCGACCAGGGCAAGGACAAGAAGTTCGCCGTCGTCGACAGCGATACGGTCGAAGGCGATGTGCGGCGCGTCACGATCCGCCAGGGCGGCGCCGATGGCCAAAAGCGGAATTTCACCTTGGACCGGTCGGGCACATTGACCTTTACCGAGCAGGACGGACGGCTGAAATCGGAAGCCCTCTGCAAGGCCGGGCCCGGCACTGGTTGAGGTGCGGTCGGTTTCGAGCGGCCTTCGTAGGGGCCTGAACCAGATCTATGCGGGTGGCAATTGGCCATTGTCGCGGAACCGGCGACCGGTCACCTCGCGGGTGTGGTGCTATTTCAGGTTCCGCCGTAACATCACGCCCTTCGGCATGAAAACGGGGCCGGTCATGCGTTGGCGAATATTCTCGGCATTGGCGATCCTTGCGCTGACGGCGGCGGCGGCGCCCGCCAGGGCCCAAGGCGTCGATTTTCTTAATGCCGAGAAAATCACGTGCCGGCCGGAGCGCGTGACGCGCTGCGATCGAAACGGCGGGTGCCGGGTGATCGAGGCGACCGAAGCAGACAAGAATGAAGCGTTGGTTGTCGATTTTGCCGCGCGAACATTCGTGGTTCAGCGCGGCGATAAGGCGCGACCGGTGGGCGACATCACCGAAGACAAAATGGTGGACGGAGAGCGCCGGTTTATCATCGCCTGGACGCGACCGTCGGACCAGGGTTCGCGCGTCGGCAGAATGGTGCTTACGCGAAACGGCAAGCTCAGCGGCACGAATACCGAGGGCGGCAACAGCTTCGAGGCGACCTGCGAGTCGGTGCCGCCAACGCGCGCCGACGATGCCGATTTCTTTACAATCGACCGAATCGTCTGCAGGCCTGACAGCGTCACGCGCTGCGACGCGAAAAACGAATGCACCACCCGGGCGGCGACGGAGGCAGACCGAAACCGGCCCGTCACGATCGACTTCGCCGCCAAGCGAGCCCTGTCGGCGCTCGGCGACGATACGACGCGCGCCTATGTTTTGGCCGACGAGCGCATCGCCGGCACTGTGCGGCGCTTTACGCTGGCCCGGGAGCGCACACCGGAACGTGTCTATGGCGTCTTCGAGCTGACCCGAAGCGGAATCTTGCGCGGATTTGACAACGCCGGACGCCGTCGATTTGAAGCGACCTGCAGCAAGGCTCCGTAGATAATTTGACGTATTGCCAATGACTTAGTGCTTGTCTCCTTCGCGTCCGGGGCACACCATGCGTGTCGCCCTCTTGCATTTTGCGGTGCAATAAGGTTGGTCTTGGCCGATCAGCGGCCGGTTGCCGCGGCTTCCTTCATGCCTTTCGTCCAAGCCGGCGGGCACCGCCTCGAATATGAAACGATCGGTCTCGGCGCCGCCGATGCGCCGGCGATCGTCATGCTGCATGAGGGCCTCGGCTCGGTTGCGTTGTGGCGCGATTTTCCCGGGGCGGTGAACGAGGCGACGGGCCTGCGCGTGCTCGTCTACAGCCGCTGGGGCTACGGCAAGTCCGAGCCGATCACGACCTTCCCGCACGGCACCGACTACATGCATCGCGAAGCGCTCGAGGCGTTGCCCGACCTGCTGCGCAAGCTCGGCATCGCCAAGCCGATCCTGTTCGGCCACAGCGACGGCGGCTCGATCGCGCTGCTTTATGCCGCGCGCCACATCGCGCCCGAACCGCTTGCCGTCATCGCCATGGCGCCCCATGTTTTCGTCGAGCGCGTTTCGACGATCAGCATCGCCAAGGCGCGCGTCGCTTACGAGGAAACCGATCTGCGCAGCAAGCTCGCCAAGTTCCACGACGATGTCGACAGCGCCTTCTATGGCTGGAACACGGCCTGGCTGCTGCCGGCCTTCGCCGATTGGAACATCGAAACGGAAATCGCCGATATCCGCTGCCCGATCCTGGTCATCCAGGGCGAGGGCGACGAATACGGCACGCCCAAGCAGCTCGAATCGATCAAGACGCATTCCGGCGGCAAGGCCGAGCTTGCGCTGCTGCCCAATTGCGGCCACTCGCCGCACCGCGACCAGCGCGAAGCCACGCTCGCCGCCATCAAGCGCCACCTCGCGCGCATAAGGGTTTCGGCATGAGGCGGCGTTGAGCGGCAAGCTGCAAGGCGCGAGTCGCGGCCATTTTCCCGGCGCCGATCCTATGGGATAACGATTGATGACCAGATTGCTCGAATGCGCCATCGCCGAAGCCAAGAAACTCGCGCCCGATCGCCAGGACGATGTGGCATTGACGCTGCTACCCCTGATCGAAGCCGAGGCCGCGCCGCGCCTGACGGAGGCACAAGCGGCCGAAGTCGGCAGATCGATATCGGCACGCGATTTTCTGTCGGACGATGAGGCCCAGACCCTCTACCGGAAATATGGCCTTTGAAGCGTGTCTGGTCGAAAGCCGCGAGGCAACATCTCGATGAAATCTACGCCTAGATTGCGCGCGACAACGCAAGCGCCGCGCAACGCCGAGGCATCGGCATGAACGCGCTCGTGTTCCCGTTTCACGAGATCGGCGACGGCCTGCCGCCGCCGGGCACTACCATGGAAATGGCGCCCGGCGTGCATTGGCTGCGCATGCCGCTGCCCTATCAGCTCAACCACATCAATCTCTGGCTGCTCAAGGACGGCGACGGCTGGGTCGTCGTCGATACCGGCCTCAACAGCGAGGAGACCAAGCAACTCTGGCAGACGATTTTCGCGAGCAAGGGCATCGCCATCGGCGGCGCGGCCGGCGCGCCGGTCAAGCGCCTCATCTGCACGCATTTCCATCCCGATCACATGGGCCTGGCCGGCTGGCTCGCGCAGGAACTTGGCGCCGAACTATGGACGACGCTGGCCGAGTGGACCTTCGGCCGCATGGTGTGGTCCGACGCGGCCGGCGACGGGCAGAAAGAATTCGCCCGGCATTATTCGCGCCACGGCCTCGATGCCGAGCGCACCGAGAAAGTTTTCGCGCGCGGCAATGGCTATCGCATGGTGGTCGGCGAGCCGCCGAAATCCTTCCGCCGCATCCGTGGCGGCGACACGCTGACGATCGACGGCCGCGAATGGGAGGTCGTCATCGGCCTCGGCCACGCGCCCGAACACGCCTGCCTCTATTGCCCGGCGCTGAAAGTGCTGATCGCCGGCGACCAGATTCTGCCCAAGATCACGCCCAATGTCGGCGTCTGGGCGACCGAGCCTCTCGCCGATCCCTTGCACGACTATCTCGATTCGCTGCTGCGCTTCCAGAGGCTGCGCGAGGATACGCTGGTGCTGCCCTCGCACGGCTTTCCCTTTCTCGGCCTGCATCTCCGGCTGGAGCAGCTCGCGGCGCACCACGAATCGCGCTTCGCCCGCCTGCGCGGCGTGCTCGACGGCACCGGCCGGACCGCGGTCGATCTCGTGCCGGTGCTGTTTTCGCGCGAACTCGACATCATGCAGATCGGCTTCGCCATCGGCGAAACCATCGCGCATCTCCATTGCATGCTGGGGCGCGGCGAAGCCCAGCGCGACATTGGCGCCGACGGCGTGGTGCGGTTCACGGCGGGGTAGGCGGACGTCAGTGACGTCAAGCTGCTGTACCGGCAGTTGCGGACCAATCCAATTGCTTCTTAAGTCGTCATCCCGACCCCTCGACGTCCGCCGCCTTCGGCGGCGGCTCGCTCGGGGCAGCGCCAAAGGCGCGCAGCGGCGGATCGCATAGCGATCCGCGGGACCGCGTCCGGACTGGCGACGGCGCGCGTGAGCGCACCGCGCTCGTTTTCCCGAGGTCCTTCGACGTCCACCGCCTTAGGCGGTGGCTCGCTCAGGATGACGAACCAAATATCGTAATCGCGGGTTCTATTTCACGATCGACGCCGACCCTGGCGCCGCGCTGGCGTGGGCGAGGCCGTTTTCGATCTTGAGGCGCGAGGCCGCGATCGGGTCGAGCTGCGGAATGTATTCGAGCCACAGCGCATTGGGCACGGCGCAGACCAGGCCGATATGCAGGTCCATCAGGAATAGCGGGCAAATCGCGCCGCTTTCGCCGATCGGCGGCGTGCCCGGCATGGCGGTCCGGGCGCGAATTCTGCATCTTGCCCCGCGCGCGCGTTGCGCGGAATATCGCCGTTCAGCGCAACGAACATGATACACGCGCCGCGAATGGCGCCTATAACATCGACGCGGACAGAAACGAAGCCGGCGACATGAACACCGCGATACCGTCGTGCACCACGCGCGCCAAGCTTGCCATTGACCGGCGTCGACCGGCCCGGAGGCGCGGCGAAAGCGCGGCGCCGGGCGAAGCGCGAGGCTGCCTTGGCGCCGATTGAACTCGCCTTGTTGTCGATTGCGGCGATGCTGGCAACGGCGATCGTCGCGATCGGGGTGCATCGGTTCGACGCCGGGCGGGCAATCGTTTACGGCGGCGTGAGTGCCGCCAATCTCGCCTTGCTCGCGATCGGCTCGAGGTTCCTGCTCGGCGCCGCCGCACCCGAGTCGGCCACCTTGCCGCTCGGCTTGCCCTGGCTCGGCGCCAATTTCCGGCTCGACGCGATCTCGGCGTTCTTCCTTGTCGTCGCGAATCTCGGCGGCTTGGCGGCGAGCATCTACGGAACGGGCCATGGCCGCCGCGAGTCAGAGCCGGGCCGCGTCTTGCCCTTTTACGCCGCCTTCGTGGCCGGCATGAATCTGGTGATCCTGGCCAACGACGCGTTCGCCTTCCTGTTGTCGTGGGAATTCATGTCGTTGTCGTCGTGGGCCTTGGTGCTCGCGCACCACCGCGCGCGCGCCAATACCTATGCCGGATACGTCTATATCGTGATGGCGAGCTTCGGCACGCTTGCGTTGCTGCTCGCCTTCGGTCTCCTCGCCGGCGCCAACGGCGACTATGCCTTCGACGCGATCCGCGGCGCAACGCGCACGCCGTTGCTGAATGCCATGGTCTTGGCCCTGGTCCTGGTCGGCGCCGGTTCGAAGGCCGGGCTGGTGCCGGTTCATGCCTGGCTGCCGCTCGCCCATCCGGCGGCACCGAGCCACGTCTCGGCGCTGATGAGCGGCGTCATGACCAAGGTCGCGGTCTACGGTTTCATCCGCATCGTCTTCGACCTGCTGGGCCCGCCCGATTGGTGGTGGAGCATCGTCGTGCTGACTTTGGCGGGCGTCACCACGGTGCTCGGCGTTCTCTACGCGCTGATGGAGCACGATCTGAAGCGCCTGCTCGCCTATCACACGGTCGAGAACATCGGCATCATCTTCATCGGTCTCGGGCTGGCGCTGGCGTTCCGCGCCAGCGCGATGCCGTTGGCCGCGGCGCTGGCGCTGACCGCGGCGCTGTTCCACGTCCTCAACCATATGTTGTTCAAGAGCCTGCTGTTCTTCGGCGCCGGCGCCGTGCTGGCCGCGACCGGCGAGCGCGACATGGAGCGCCTCGGCGGCCTCATTCACCGCATGCCCAAGACGGCGTTGACCTTCCTGATCGGCTGCGCGGCGATTTCGGCGCTGCCGCCCTTGAACGGATTTGCCTCGGAATGGCTCACCTTCCAAGCGATCCTGATGAGCCCGCAACTGCCGCAATGGGTCCTGAAGTTCCTTGTCCCCGCGGTCGGCGCGATGCTGGCGCTCTCGGCGGCGCTGGCGGCGACTTGCTTCGTCAAGGCCTTCGGCATCACCTTTCTCGGCCGGCCGAGGAGCCCGGCGGCGGCCGCGGCCCGCGAGGTCGACCGCTGGTCGCTCGGCGCCATGGCCGCCCTCGCCGCGCTCTGCGTGCTATTCGGAATACTGCCCGGCCTCGTCATCGACGCGTTGTCGCCGGCGGTGCAAGCGCTGGCCGGCGCGCGCATGCCGGTGCAGGCCGAGGTCCGGTGGTGGTCGATCGTGCCGATCGCGGAGAGCCGAAGCTCGTATAACGGGCTGCTCGTCTTCCTGTTCTGCGCGCTAGCGGGCGGATTTGCCGCTGTCCTCATCCATCGGCTGGCCTCGCGCCGGCTGCGGCGCGCGCCGGCTTGGGATTGCGGCTTCCCGGATCCGAGCCCGGCGACGCAATACACGGCCAGCAGCTTCGCCCAGCCGATCCGGCGCGTGTTCGGCTCTCATGTGTTCGCCGCGCACGATGCGGTCGATATGCCGGCGCCCGGCGACATGCGCCCGGCGAAGTTCGAGGCGCGCCTGCGCGATTTGATCTGGGACTGGCTATACGCGCCGGTCGCCGTTGCCGTCGAGGACGTCGCGCGGCGGCTCAACTGGCTGCAGTTCCTGACCATCCGCCGCTACCTCACGCTGGTGTTCTTCTCGCTCATCATCCTGCTCGCGGTGCTGGCGATATGGCGATAATCGTCGAGCTGCTGGTGCAAGGCCTGCAGATGGCGCTGGTGTTGCTGGTGGCGCCGCTGCTGACCGGTTTCGTGCGCAAGGTGAAAGCACGGGCGATCGGAAAGCGCGGACCGCCCGTTCTCCAGCCCTACCGCGAGTTGCTTCGGCTGGTTCGCAAGGAGGCGGTCGTCGCCGACAGCGCGTCGTGGCTGTTTCGCGCGGCGCCCTATTTGGTCTTCGCGGGAACTTGGGTTGCGGCGGCGCTGGTGCCGACCTTCGCCACCGGCCTGACATTCAGCGGGAGCGCCGATTTTATCGCCATCATCGCGCTGCTCGGCAGCGCGCGGTTCTTTCTCGCGCTCGCCGCGCTCAACGTCGGGACCAGCTTTGGCGGCATCGGCTCGAGCCGCGAAATGATGATCGCCTCGCTCGCCGAGCCGGCGATGATCATGGTCGTTTTCGTCGTCGCCCTGGTCGCCGGCTCGACCCAGCTCTCCTCGGTCGCGGAATACATGCGCGGCGGCGAGGTCGGCTTGCGCGTGTCGCTCGGCCTGGCGCTGGTCGCCATGCTGATGGTCGCCATCGCGGAAAACGGCCGCATTCCGATCGACAACCCGGCGACGCATCTCGAGCTCACCATGGTGCACGAAGCCATGGTGCTGGAATATTCGGGCCGCCACCTCGCCATGATCGAGTTCGCGGCGTCGCTCAAGCTGGTGCTGTATGTCTCGCTCGCCGCCTGCGTCTTCGTGCCCTGGGGGATGGCGCCCGCGGGCGCCGGTTTCGGCGCCCACGCTCTCGGTTTCGCGACTTACCTGGCAAAGCTTTTCGCCGGCGGGATCTTGCTGGCGCTGTTCGAGACCGTGATCGCCAAGATGCGGGTTTTCCGCTATGCCGATTTTCTCGGCGCGGCGCTGATGCTCGGCCTGCTCGGAACCCTCCTGGTCTTCGTCTCGAAGAGCATGTGATGGGCCGGCTGGAATTCGACATCGCGCATTTGCTCGCCGGCGGCCTGGTGCTGGCCAGCCTGCTGTTGCTCTATCAAGACCGCATGTTCGCGCTGCTGCGCCTGTTCGCCGTCCACGCCGTCGTGCTGTCGCTCGCCGTGGCGTGGCAAGCCCATGTCCAAGGCAAACCCGAACTCTATGTCACCGCGCTCATCGCCCTGGCGTTCAAGGCCATCGTCATTCCGGTGGCGCTCCATCGCATCGTCGTGCGCCTCGGGATCCACCGCGAGATCGAGCCCGTGGTGGGCATCGGCCTGACGATGCTTGCCGGCATCGGCCTCATCGGCTTGTCGCTCGTCGTCATCCTGCCGCTGACCGCGGCCTCCGATCCGCTCGCGCGCGAAGACCTCGCCTTCGCGCTCGCGGTCGTGCTTCTCGGCCTATTGATGATGATTTCGCGACGCAACGCCGTCGGCCAGGTGGTCGGCTTCATGTCGATCGAGAACGGCTTGATCATCGCCGCCACCGGCGCCAAGGGCATGCCGCTCGTGGTCGAGATCAGCATCGCTTTTTCGATCCTCATCGCCTTTATCGTCGTCGGAATATTTCTGTTCCGCATCCGCGAGCGCTTCGACACCGTGGATATCAGGGCGCTCGATCGCGCGCGCGGCGAGCGGCCGTGAGCTGGCTGCTCGGCCACGCGGCGGGCTTCGTCCTGGCGGCGCCGGCGCTGGCGGCGGCGCTGCTCGCCCTCTTGCCGGGCTATCGAAGGGCCGCGTGGGCCAATGTCGCCGCGAGCGGCGCGACCCTGACGGCGGCGATCGCGCTCGTCTTCAACCGGCCGGAGCCGGGCCAATTTCTTCTGGTCGACGATCTCAACGTCGTCTTCGTGCTGCTCAATGCCTTTGTCGGCTTTACCACGAGTGTCTTCAGCGCGAGCTATATCGGCCATGAGATCGAGACCGGGCGGATCACGCCGCCCTATCTCCGCTTCTATCACGCGATGTACCAGGTCTTGATGTTCGCGATGAACCTCGCGCTGCTGGCGAACAATATCGGCCTGATGTGGGTCGCGATCGAGGTCGCGACGCTGACCACGGTGATGATGGTCGGCATCTATCGCACCCCCGTGGCGCTGGAGGCGGCGTGGAAGTATTTCATCCTGGGCTCGGTCGGGATCGCGCTGGCGCTGTTCGGCACGATCATCATCTATGTCGCGGCGCAGCCGGTGATCGGGCCGGGCCTCGATGCGATGGCGTGGACCAACCTGGTCGCCCGCGGCGGGTCTTTCGACCCCGCGCTGCTCAACCTCGCCTTCGTCTTCCTGTTGCTCGGCTACGGCACCAAGGTCGGGCTCGCGCCGCTTCATGCCTGGCTGCCCGACGCGCATGCCGAAGGCCCGACGCCGATCTCCGCCGTGCTCTCGGGCCTGCTGCTCAACGTCGCGCTCCACGCCGTGTTGCGCTTCAAGATGCTGATGGCGACCAATGCCGGCGTGCTGGCGCCGGGGCCGATGATGATCACGATGGGCCTGGTGTCGCTGATCTTCGCCGCCTTCATGCTCTACCGGCGGCGCGACATCAAGCGCCTGTTCGCCTATTCCTCCATCGAGCACATGGGCCTCATAACCTTCGCCTTCGGCATGGGCGGCGCGCTCGCCAATTTTGCCGGGCTGTTGCACATGACCATGCACAGCTTGACGAAATCCGCGATCTTCTTCTGCGTCGGCCACATCGCCCAGATCAAGGGCACGCAGCAGATCGCCGAGATCCGGGGCTTGACCGTCACCCATCCGCTGCTCGGCTGGGGGCTGGTGCTCGGCGTCGCGGCGATCGCCGGATTGCCGCCGCTCGGCATCTTCATGAGCGAGTTCCTGCTCGTAAGCTCGACCTTTGCCCGCGATCCGCCGCTGGCGATTCTCCTCGTCGTGGGCCTGTTGATCTCGTTCGGCGCGCTATTCCTTCATCTCAACGGGATTGCGTTCGGCGAACCCGCCGGCAGCACGGCGCCGGCCACGGCGTCTTATGCGCCGATGTTCGCGCATTTTGCGCTCGTGCTTGGCGCCGGCCTCTATCTGCCGGCGCCGCTGGTCGCCTGGTTTCAGAACGTATCCCGGCTCCTGGGCTAGCCATGGCGAACCGTATTTTCGACGATCTCTTGGCGACGGGCGAGCGCATCGCGGCGCACCGTCCTTGGCCGCGCGCCGTCGTCGCGGCGGACGCATGGTCCGAAGCCGCGCGCCGGCTCGGCGAGGGGCACCTGGCATTGCTCGGCTTATGGGGCGATTCCGGCATGGTGCATATGGCGGTGCTCGACGAAATGGATTGGCGCGGCGCCGTGCTCAGCCTGCGTTGCGCCGGCGGCCGCTTCCCCTCGGTCGGCCGCGCGCACCCGCCCGCGATCCGGCTGGAGCGCGCGATCGCCGATCTGCATGGCTTGGTGCCGGACGGCGCGCCCGACCGGCGGCCGTGGCTCGATCACGGGCAATGGGGCATCGCGCATCCCCTGGGCGACCGCGCGCCGGCCGCACGGCGGCCCGGCACCGCCTACGATTTCCTTGCCGTCGAGGGCGAGGGCCTGCACCGGATACCGGTGGGACCGGTGCATGCCGGCATCATCGAGCCGGGGCACTTCCGCTTCACTGCCAATGGCGAGGCGGTGGCGCGGCTCGAACAGCGCCTGGGCTATGTCCACAAAGGCATCGAATCGCTCATGGCGGGCGCCACGCTCGAACGCGCCGGTCAGCTGGCGCAGCGCACGTCCGGCGACAGCGTCGTCGCCTACGGCATCGCGTTCGCTCGCGCCGCCGAAGCCGCGCTCGGCATCGAGGCGCCGCCGCGCGCCCAATGGCTGCGCGCGCTCATGGCCGAACTCGAGCGCATTGCAAACCATCTCGGCGATTTCGGCGCGATCTGCAACGATGCCTCTTTCGTCATCCTGCATGCGCAATGCGGCATCCTGCGCGAGCGCGTGCTGCGCGCCGCCGCGGCGGCCTTCGGGCATCGGCTGATGCGTGATCGCGTCGTGCCCGGCGGCGTCGCGGGCGAGCTTGCCGCGCCCGGCCGCGATGCGATCGAAGCGGCGATGAGCGAAATCAGCCGGCGCCTGCCCGGGCTCGTGGCGCTCTACGACGACACGGCGTCGCTGCAGGATCGCACGGTTTCGACCGGCATCGTGAAACCGGCATTGGCGAAGCAATGGGCCGCGGGCGGCCATGTCGGCCGCGCGAGCGGCCGCGCCTTCGATACGCGGCGGCAGCTCGCCTATGCGCCCTATGACCAGCTCGCGTTCGACGTGCCGGTGCTGAGCGAAGGCGATGTCAATGCGCGGGTCTGGATTCGGATTCGCGAAATCGAGCAGAGCATCAAGCTCGTCGCGCAAATTCTGCGCGCTATGCCGCCGGGCGAAATCCTGCGCGCGCCGCCGCCGCCGGCCGGCGCGGCCGAAGGCATCGCGCTGGCCGAAGCGTTCCGCGGCGATGTCCTGATCTGGCTCCGCATCGGCGCCGGCGGCGGCATCGAACGCTGCCATCTCCGCGACGCGTCGTGGTTTCAATGGCCGCTGCTCGAAGCCGCGATCGAAGGCAACATCGTCGCCGATTTCCCGCTTTGCAACAAATCGTTCAACTGCTCCTATTCGGGTCACGATCTCTGAGCCATGCGCAATATCCTGCTGCAAAACCTGCTCCGCGGACCGGTGACCGAGACCGGACCCGCCGCCGACGCGGCGCACATGGCGGATCTCGCGCGCCAGGCCGATGCGCTGGCGCGCCGGCGTCTCGGGCGCAGCCTCGCCATTCGCCAGGTCGACGCCGGTAGCTGCAACGGATGCGAGCTCGAAATTCACGCGCTCAACAACGCCTTCTACGATCTGGAACGTTTCGGCTTCAAATTCGTCGCCTCGCCGCGCCACGCCGATGTCCTGCTCGTCACCGGCCCGCTCACGCACAACATGCGCGAGGCGTTGGAACGGACCTATCGCGCCACGCCCGATCCCAAATGGGTGGTGGCCGCCGGCGATTGCGCCGTCGATGGCGGTCTGTTCGCCGGTTCCTATGCTTGCGCCGGCGCGGTCGAGAATGTCGTCCCGGTCGCCCTCCGCATCCGCGGCTGCCCGCCCGATCCCATCCAGTTGCTGCGCGGACTGCTCGCCCTGCTCGAGACCGGAAGCGCCGGCGCGCCATAAGGCGCCGGCGCTTCTTTTATTTCACGACCGCCTTCGACCCCGCCGCCGCCATCCGCTCGATCGCGTTCCAATCCCATTCGATGCCGAGGCCCGGCGCCGCGCTGGCATGGGCGAGGCCGTTTTCGATCTTGAGGCGCGAGGCCGCGATCGGGTCGAGCTGCGGGATATATTCGAGCCACAGCGCATTGGGCACGGCGCAGACCAGGCCGATATGCAGCTCCATCAGGAAATGCGGGCAGATCGCGACGTTGCACGCCTCGGCCATGTGCGCGACCTTGAGCCAGGGCGTGATCCCGCCGATGCGCGCCACGTCGGCCTGGACGATGCCGCAGGCGCGGCGCTTCAGATATTCGGCGAAATGGCCGGGGCTGTAGAGCGATTCGCCGATCGCGATCGGGATCGGCGTGCCCTCGACGACGCGGACATGGCCGTCGATGTCGTCGGCCGGCAGCGGCTCCTCGAACCAGTCGAGATCGATCCCGTCCCATAGGCGCGCCCGGCGCACCGCCTCGGCGGCGGTGAAGCGCTGATTGGCATCGACCATGAGCGCGAAATCCGGCCCCACCGCCTGGCGCACCGCCGCGAGCCGCCGCGCATCCTCGGCGCCGGTGGGTTTGCCGACCTTGATCTTGGCGCCGCGAAAGCCCCGCGCCTTCGCCGCCAAGGTTTCGTCGATCAGCTTTTGCGGCTCGATATGCAGCCAGCCGCCTTCGGTGGTGTAAACTTGAATCCGGTCGCGCGCGCCGCCGGCCATGACGTGCAGCGGCAACCCGGCGCGCCGGCAGCGCAGGTCCCACAGCGCCGTGTCGATCGCGGCCATGGCGAGGGCGGCGGTGGCGCCCACCGTGTTGGCGTGGATGCGGAACAGCATGCCGGTCCACAGCTCTTCGACCATCGCCGGATCGCGGCCGATGAGCCAGGGTGCGAGATCGTCGCGCAGCATGGCGACGACGGCGGAGCCGCCCTGGCCGATGGTGTAGCTGTAGCCGGTGCCGGCCGCGCCGTCGTCGGCGACGATGCGGACGAGCGGCGTTTCCTGCTTGGTGAAGGACTGGATCGCATCGGTGCGCACCACCGGCGGCACCAGATCGACCTGGCAAATCTCGACGCGCGCGATCTTGGCCATAGTGGCTCCCCTGTTCTTGTTTGCGTTCCGTGGCGGCGCTAATCTGCGCCGGAGCGGGGGCACTGCCAATCGCCTTGCCGCCGCACAACAAAACCCGGGAGGACGCTCGATGTTGAAGCTGCTCGCAACCGCCGCCGCCGTGGCCCTCGCCGCCGCAATGCCGGCGCAGGCGCAAACCAAGCTCAAATTCGCCCATGTCTACGAAGTCAGCGAGCCCTATCACCTCGAGGCGCTGTGGGCCGCCGAGGAAGTCAAGAAGCGCACGGCCGGCAAATACGAAATGCAGGTCTTCCCCGCCTCGGCGCTGGGCAACGAGCAGCAGATCAACCAGGCGCTGCCGCTGGCGACCATCGACATCATCTATACCGGCGTCGCCTTCGCCGGCGCGGCCTTCAAGCCGATCGCGATTTCCAACGCGCCCTACATGTTCCGCGACTATGCGCATTGGGCCGCCTACGGCAAAAGCGATCTCTTCAAGGAGATGGCCGAAGGCTATTTCCAGGCGACCAAGCACAAGATCGTCGCGCTCACCTATTACGGCGCGCGGCACACCACGGCGAACAAGGCCATCAACACGCCCGCCGACATGGCCGGCATGAAACTGCGCGTGCCGCAGGCGCCGCTTTATCTCATGTATGCCAAGGCGGCGGGCGCCAACGCGACGCCGATCGCCTTCGCCGAAGTCTATTTGGCGCTGCAAAACAAAACTGTCGACGGCCAGGAAAATCCGCTGCCGACGATTCAGGCGAAAAAGTTCTACGAAGTGCAGACCCACATCAACCTGACCGGCCACATCTATGAAAGCCTGGTGACCGTGATCGGCGCGCCGCTCTGGGCCAAGCTCAACGACGCCGAGAAGAAAACCTTCGAGGCGATCTTCGCCGACGCCGCCACCCGCGCCTCGGCCGCGATCCGCGATTCCGAGCAGAAGCTGCCCGACTGGTTCAAGGCCCAGGGCAAAACGGTGGTGACGCCGAACCTCGAAGCCTTCCGCAAGGCCGCGGCGCCGCTGCACAACGACCCGGCCGCCGGCGCCGGCTGGACCAAGGCGCAATACGACCGGCTGCAGGCGATCAAGTAGGAGCGGGTCCCCGCGGCCGTCGCGATCAGCGGATCCGCCGGATTTCGCCGGCATTCTTAACGGCAAGCCAAGCGCGGTCGGCCGTAAAAACCGGCAAGCGCAACTCAATGCCGAGCGCCAGGCACGCACGGTCGGCGAGCGAAAGGCCGAGATGCTGGGTCATCGGCCGCAGGCGTGCCGCGGCCAGCGCGCGCTCCATGTCGAAGCTGACGACGTCGATCGGCAAGCCGGAAATGAAACTGCGAACGTCCCGCGCCGGCTTGCCGCGCATCAGGAGCAGCGCAGCGAGTTCGGCTATAGCATAAGGCGGAAACCGCGCCGGGAAGAGCCGCTTCCACCTTGTCCGAGCCGGCTTCGCCAAAAACAAACGCGGCCAAGGCAGAGGTGTCCAAGATCGATCGCGGCGTCACCATGGCTTCTTGTTTTCTATTTCGGCTTGCGCGCGTTTCTCCGCCAGGAACTCCTCGACTGGATCGACGCCCGGTGGGAAAAGCGAGCGTAGCTCCGCCTGGACCCGTCGAATCGAGACAGCCCAACTCGCAATGTGCAGAATATCGCCGTCGACCCACCAGGGAATTTCGTCGCCGGGCGATGCCTTGAGCAAGGCCAGCAGCTCGGGCGGCAGGGCAATGCCGCCCGCCGCATCGATGGCTAACCTTCCGCCCATCGCGAGATCGACCGCCGCGGCGCTCGTCGGGGGTGAAGGCGCCGCGGCCTTCGCCGCGGCCGCGCGCGCCCGCAAGGGCGCCGGTTGAACCAAGACATTGCGCACATGCTGGTAGCGGATGCCGAGAAAATCGGCGATGCGCTGCCGCTTGTAGCCGGCCTTGTCCAAGGCACGAATTTTGTCGGATTTGGTGCGCAGATGTTGCGTCAGTCCGTTCATCTGCTTCTGTTCATTGGGCGAAATGCTTGCAGACATGGGCGCCTCTTTGGTCATGATCTAACTACATAATAAATATTTCTGATTTTGTCAATATATATTATTTAGTTAGATCATATCAAATTTCATCGTTTGCCGATAAAGCTTGCATCCAGGTCACCGCCCCGCGATTACAGCCGAAACACAAGGTTCGGGGAGCGGCGTGGCTACTGAAAAGACGACCGAAGGCGTGGGCGCAGGGCCCATCGACTCGCCCGCCGATCCACCCGTCAACCTCAAGGACTACGGCATCGAGGATTGGCTCGCTTTCGCGATTTTCTGGGGCCTCGCGCTCGTCGTCTTCCTGCAATTCTTCGGCCGCTACGTCATCAACGATTCGCCGGCCTGGACCGAGGAGATCGCGCGCTATCTCCTGGCCATGGTCGCCTATCTCGGCGGCGGCATGGCGGTGCGCAAGTTCAGCCACATCCATGTCGAGTTTCTGTTCGTCTATCTGCCGCGCGGTATTGCGTGGATATTGTCCTGCGCCGTCGACGTCGTCCGCATCGCGTTCTTCGCCTATGCGACGTATCTCGGCGTGTTGGTCACCGACATCATGCATGGCTCTTTCATGGTCGTGCGCGACACTTGGCCGATGAGCATCGTGTTCGGCGTCTGCACGCTCGGGCTTTTCGTCATGACGTTGCGGGCGATCCAGGTGACGGCGCGCAATTGGACGAGCGGGACCAGCCCGCTCATCGCCGTGCATGACGAGGGGCGGCACCAATGAGCGTCGCCATTCTGCTGGTCGGATTTCTCGTCCTGCTCTTGGCCGGCGTTCCGGTCGGCATCGCGCTGGCCGGCGCCTCGCTGCTCTATGTCATGTTCGCCGATGCCGGGCCGCATCTCGTCGTCGTCCACCGCATGGTCGCCGGCATCGACAGCTTCCCGCTGCTCGCCATTCCTTTTTTCATCATGGCCGGGAGCATCATGAACTCGGCCGGCATCACCCAGCGCATTTACGATTTCGCGCTGGCGCTGGTCGGCTGGCTCAAGGGCGGCTTGGGCCACGTCAACGTGGTGGGCTCGGTGATCTTCGCCGGCATGTCGGGCACGGCGGTGGCCGATGCCGGCGGCCTCGGCAATATCGAAATCAAGGCGATGCGCGACCACGGCTACGACGTCGAGTTCGCCGTCGGCATCACCGGCGCCTCGGCGACGATCGGGCCGATCATTCCGCCGTCGCTGCCGATGGTCATCTACGGCGTGATGGCCAACGCTTCGATCGGCAAGCTGTTCGCCGCCGGGTTTATTCCCGGTCTCTTGATGGCCGGGACGCTGATGGTCATGGTCGCCTTCTACGCCTATCGACGAAAGTTCGGACGCGACCTTAACTTCACGTGGCCCATCTTCGGCGGCGCCGTGCTGGAGGTCGTCGCGATCTTCTTCACGGTCCTCGTGGCGGACTCGTTATTCGAATATTTGCCGAGGTGGCGCGCGTTCGTCCTCGTCGTCGGCTTCGCCTTCTTCATCAACCACGTGCTCAAGCTCCGCGCCTACATGGCCCTGATGACGCCCGTCATCCTGATCGGCGGCATGGCGAGCGGCGCGTTCACGCCGACCGAGGCCGCCGTCGCCGCCTCGGCCTATGCGCTGTTCCTCGGCTTCGCCGTCTACCGCACGCTGAGCTGGAACAGCTTCATCCGCGTCAGCATGGAGACGGTCGAAACCACGGCCATCATCCTGTTCATCGTCGGCGGCGCCTCGATCTTCGGTTACCTCATCACCACGACCCAGGTCACCGATCACGTCGCCACGCTGGTGCTGTCGATCACGTCCGAGCCCTGGGCCGTGCTGCTGCTGGTCAATATTTTCCTGCTCATCGTCGGCTGCTTCATGGAAACCATCGCCGCGATCACGATCCTGGTCCCGGTGCTGCTGCCGCTGATGAACAAAATCGGCGTCGATCCGGTGCATTTCGGATTGATCATGGTGCTCAATCTGATGATCGGGCTGTTGACGCCGCCGGTCGGCATGGTGCTCTACATCCTGGCGCGGGTTTCGAACATTTCCTTCGAGCGCGCGACCCGGGCTTGCGCGCCGTTCCTGATTCCGCTGCTCGTCACCCTTGCCGTGGTCACGTACTGGCCCCAGATGGTCATGTGGCTGCCCAACCAGCTTTATCCGAAGTGATCCGCCATGCCCTATGACGCGCCGAAAACGCCGCTCTACCTGCGCCTCAACCCGAACGACGACGTCGTGATCGCGATCCGCGACATTGCCGCCGGCACCGTGCTCGGCGACGAGCGCGCGACGGCGGCGGAAAAAATTCCCGCCGGGCACAAGATGGCGACGCGCGCCAAGGCGGTGGGCGAGCCGGTCAGGCGCTACGATCAGATCATCGGCTTCGCCAGCGCGCCGATCGCGCCCGGCGCCCATGTCCACGTCCACAACATCGAGATGCGCGATTTCGCCCGCGACTACGCCTTCGGCGCCGAAGCCAAGCCGACCGTGCCGGCGGTGCCGCCGGCGAACTTCCTGGGCATCAAGCGCGCCGACGGCCGGGTCGCGACGCGCAACTATGTCGGCGTGATCTCGACGGTGAATTGCTCGGCCGCGGTTTCGAAATGGGTAGCCGAGGCGTTCAAGGGCGACGAGCTCAAGCGCTATCCCAATATCGACGGCATCGTGCCGCTTACCCATCAAACCGGCTGCGGCATGGCCTCGACCGGCGAGGGCATCGACGTGCTCCGCCGCACCATCGCCGGCTACGCCAAGCACGCGAATTTCGGCGGCGTGTTGGTCATCGGCCTTGGCTGCGAAGCCAACCAGATGGACGCGCTGTTCTTCACGCAGAATCTCACGGAAGCCGATCTGCTGAAGCCGCTCATCATCCAGCAGCAGGGCGGCACGGCGAAAACCGTCGCCGCCGGCATCGACGCGGTGCGCAAGATCCTGCCTTTCGCCAACAACGTGAAACGCGAATCCGTGCCCGCGAGACATATCACCATCGGCTTGCAATGCGGCGGCTCGGACGGGCTTTCGGGCATCACGGCCAATCCCGCGCTCGGCGCCGCGGTCGATCTGCTGGTGCGCCACGGCGGCACCGCGATCCTCTCCGAAACGCCGGAAATCTACGGCGCCGAGCATTTGCTCACCCGCCGCGCCGTGTCGCGCGAGGTCGGCGAAAAGCTGATCGCGCGCATCAAATGGTGGGAGGATTACACCGCGCGCAACAAGGGCGAGATGAACAACAATCCCTCACCCGGCAACAAGGCCGGCGGCCTGACCACGATCCTCGAAAAATCGCTCGGCGCCGTCGCCAAGGGCGGCACGACGAACCTCGTCGATGTTTACGAATACGCCGAGCCTGTTGCCAAGCGCGGTTTCGTCTATATGGACACGCCCGGCTACGATCCGGTCTCGGCCACGGGGCAGGTGGCGGGCGGCGCCAATCTCATCTGCTTCACCACCGGGCGCGGCTCGGTCTACGGTTGCAAACCCGCGCCGTCCTTGAAGCTCGCCACCAACACGCGCATCTACCGCCACATGACCGACGACATGGACATCAATTGCGGCAGCATCGTCGACGGCGAAAAAACCGTGCAACAGTTGGGCCAGGAAATCTTCGACCTCGTCCTCCGCACAGCCTCGGGCGAAAAAAGCAAATCCGAAGCCCAAGGCTTCGGCACCGACGAATTCGTGCCCTGGCAGATCGGCGCGGTGATGTGAGGGCGGGGGGCGAGCCTTGATTCGCTGGCCGGGTTCCGCTTAGCTCACGCTCAGGGATGCGCGAAAAGCCTCGGATACCAAGGGGCTAACTGGCAGCATCTGGGAGAAACGCCGTGCTGAGGGCGACGCCGTCGCGTTCGTCACCGAAACTTATTGTGTGTCCGGATCGGGCGCCGTCGCGCCCGCGCGAGCCTGCGCGGCGTCTCGCGCGCAGGGGCGAAGCATGACCGTCCGCGGCGACACGTTTCCCGCCTTGCTGGAGGAAAACGCCCGCATCCGCGGCGGCCGCCCGGCGATCCGCGAGAAGGATCTCGGCATCTGGCAAAGTTGGACCTGGCGCCAGGTGCGCGACGAAGTGCGCAGGCTGGCTTGCGGCTTGGCCGCGCTCGGCTTGAAACGCGGCGACAAGATCGCCGTCATCGGCGACAACCGCCCGCAGCTTTATTGGTCGATGGTGGCGGCGCAGGCGCTGGGCGCCGTGCCGGTGCCGGTCTATCAGGATGCCGGCGCCAGCGAGATGAAATACGTGCTCGAACACGCCGAAATCCGCATGGCCGTGGTCGAGGACCAGGAGCAGATCGACAAGCTGCTCGAAATCAAGGCGGGCGCGCCGCTGCTCGGCGCCATCGTGTACCGCGACGCGCGCGGCATGCGGCACTACGCGCAATCCTTTCTGCACAGCTTCGAATCGGCCGCCGCCAAGGGCAAGAAGTTCGCGGCGATAAATCCCGGATTCTACGACCGCGAAATGGCGCTGGCCAAAGGCGCCGACGCCGCGATCATCCTTTACACTTCGGGCACCACCGGCGTGCCCAAGGGCGTCGTGCTGTCCTTCGACAATCTCATCAAGACCGGCCGCATGTCGGTCGAGCTCGAAGGCCTCACCGAGACCGAGGAGACACTCGCCTATCTGCCGATGGCGTGGGTCGGCGACAATATGTTTTCGCTCGGGCAAAGCTACACCGCCGGTTTCTGCATCAATTGCCCCGAGAGCGGCGCCACGGTGATGCAGGATTTGCGCGATATCGGCCCGACCTATTTTTTCGCGCCGCCGCGCATCTTCGAGAACCTGCTCACCCAGGTGATGATCCGCATCGAGGATGCAAGCTGGCTCAAGCGCAAGCTGTTCCACCATTTCCTCGGCGTGGCGCGGCGCAAATCGCAGGGCGGCGGCGCGCAAGTGCCGGCCAACCTGATCGGAGGCTGGCTGCTGGCAAGCGCGACCCTGTTCGCGGCGGCTGCGGGCGTGCTGCTCGTGTTCGGCACCGGCACCGCGGCGATCTCACCGGTCCGGCTTGCGTTGGGCGCGCTCGTTCTTGGCGCCATCGGCACCGTCGCCTATTTCGGCGCCACGGGACGTCTGGCGCGCGCGCTCGGCGAGCTGTTGGTGTTCGGGCCGCTCAAGAATTCGCTCGGCTTCACCCGCATGCGCCTGGTCTATACGGCGGGCGAGGCGATCGGCGCCGACATCTTCAATTTTTACCGCGCCATCGGCGTGCCGATGAAGCAGCTCTACGGGCAAACCGAAGCCTCGGTCTATGTCACGGTCCAGCCCAGCGACCAGGTCCGGCTCGATACCGTCGGCGTCGCCTGCCCCGGCGTCGAGCTCAAGCTGGCCGAGAACGGCGAAGTGCTCTATCGCAGCCCCGGCGTGTTCAAGGAATATTTCAAAAATCCGCAAGCCACGGCGGAAACCAAGACGCCGGACGGCTGGGTCCACACCGGCGACGCCGGTTTCGTCGACAAGGAAGGCCACCTGCGCATCATCGACCGCGCCAAGGATGTCGGCAAGCTCAAGAACGGCACGCTGTACGCGCCGAAATATATCGAGAACAAGCTCAAGTTCTTTCCGACCATCAAGGAGGCCGTCGCCTTCGGACTCGACCGCGATTGCGTCACCGCCATGATCTCGATCGATCTCGACGCGGTGGGCAATTGGGCGGAGAAGCGCGGCTTGCCCTATTCGAGCTATCAGGAACTGGCCGCCAAGCCTGAGGTCAACGAGCTGATCCGCGCGGCGGTCGAGCAGGTCAATCGCGATCTCGCCAAGGACAAGGAACTGGCAGGCTCGCAAATCAAGCGCTTCGTGCTGCTGCACAAGGAGCTCGATGCCGACGACGGCGAGCTGACCCGCACCCGCAAGGTGCGCCGGCGCTTCATCGCGGAAAAATACGCCACCATCGTCGAGGCGCTCTATGCCGGCGCGGGCAAGGTGCATGTCGAAGCCAAGGTGACCTACGAGGACGGCCGCAGCGGCACGATCGATGCCGATCTCGCCATCAACGAGGCGGCAACGGTACCCGCCGGCGCGCCGTCCGCCGGCGCCGGGCGCCGCGCCGCATGAGCGCGGCGCGCGAGCGCAAGTTCGGCGGCGCGCTGCTCAAGGTCGAGGGCATCAGCCTGCGTTTCGGCGGCGTGCGCGCCATCGCCGATGTCAGCTTCGAGATCCGCCAGGGCGAAATCTTTTCGATCATCGGCCCGAACGGCGCCGGCAAGACCTCGATGCTCAACGTCATCAACGGCTTCTATCACCCGCAGGACGGCACGATCACCTACAAGGGCAATGTCCGCAAGCAGATGCGGCCCTACGAAGCCGCCAAATCCGGCATCGCGCGCACCTTCCAGAACGTCGCGCTGTTCAAGGGCATGACGACGCTCGACAACATCATGACCGGTCGGCTGTTGAAGCAGAAAGGCAATTTTTTCCTCGACGCGCTGTTCTACGGCCCGGCCCAGCGCGAGGAAATCCGCCAGCGCGCGCATGTCGAGCGCGTCATCGATTTCCTCGAAATCCAGGCGATCCGCAAAGTGCCGGTTGGGCGCTTGCCCTACGGCTTGCAAAAGCGCGTCGAACTCGGGCGCGCACTGGCGATGGAGCCGGAACTCCTGCTGCTCGACGAGCCGATGGCGGGCATGAACGTCGAGGAAAAGGAAGACATGTGCCGCTTCATTCTCGACGTGAACGACGAATTCGGCACGACGATCGCGCTGATCGAGCACGACATGGGCGTCGTCATGGACATTTCCGACCGCGTCGTCGTGCTCGATTACGGCCGCAAGATCGCCGACGGCAAGCCCGACGAGGTGCGCGGCAACGCCGACGTCATCAAGGCCTATCTCGGCGTGAGCCACTAGAAGGCAGGGGCGGAGCGCCGCGATGGAATTTCTCTACAAGCTGTTGCTCGATCCCTGGATCAACATGATGACCGACCCGCTGTTCCTCGGCGAAGTCGTGATCGGCGGGCTCCTGGCGGGCGTCATGTACTCGCTCGTGGCGCTTGGTTTCGTGCTCATCTACAAGGCATCGGGCGTGTTCAATTTCGCCCAGGGCGTGATGGTCCTGTTCGCCGCGCTGACGCTGGTCGGCCTGATGGAGCGCGGCATCCCGCTCGGTTTCGCGATCCCGCTAACCATGCTCGTCATGCTCCTGCTCGCCTTCGCCATCGAGCGCGTGATTTTGAAGCACATGGTCAACCAGGAGCAGATCATTCTGTTCATGGCCACCATCGGCCTCACGTTTTTTCTCGAGGGTTTCGGCGAGACGCTGTGGGGGTCGAACGTCAAGAAGCTCGATATCGGCATTCCCGATCGGGCGATCGACGCCAAGTCGATCGCCATCGGGGCAACGGCGCTGGCGGCCCTGTTCGCTCTCGCGACGTCGGCTTCGGCCTATTTGCTTTACCGGTGGCGCATCCACGCGGTGCGCCGGACACTGACCGTCAGCCGGCCCGGACAGGGCAAGCCGCTGGGCACGCGCGAGCTGGCCTTTCTTGCGGCCGGCGCCGCATTCATCGTCCTGGCGGCGATCGGCTTGTCCGTCGGCGGCACCTTCATCAAGGGCAAGGCCGATGCGACGCGGACGTTCCTGTGGAGCGCGCTCGCGCTCGGCTTGCTGGTCTTCGCCGCGACGGCGATACTCCGTTGGGCGCGGATCGAAGGGCGCCGCCTGGGCGCGGCCGACCGCGGCAAAGACGTCCCGCCGCTGCACTATGGCTGGTTCATTGCGCTCGGCGCAGCCGGCGCCGTCGCCATCGTCGTCGGACTTGCCTGGGCCGTGCGGTCGGGCATCCAGGTCAACTTGTTCGAGGCCTTCGCGGCGGTGATGGCGGCGATTCTCGTCGTCACCTTGGCCCTTTTCTTTCAGAAGACCGCCGTCGGCCGCGCCTTGCGCGCGGTGGCGGACGATCACGCCGCGGCGCTCTCGGTCGGCATTTCGCTGCGCGGCATCTGGGTCATCGTTTGGACGGTGGCCGGAATCGTGGCCCTGGCCGCCGGAATCATTTGGGGCGGCAAGAGCGGCGTGCAGTTTTCGCTGTCGCTGATCGCGCTCAAGGCGCTGCCGGTCCTGATCCTCGGCGGCTTCACCTCGGTGCCCGGCGCCATCATCGGCGGCCTCATCATCGGCGTCGGCGAAAAGCTGGCCGAAGTCTATTGGGGCCTCGCCATCGGCATCGACGCGATCGAAAACTGGTTCGCCTACGTCCTGGCGCTCGCCTTTTTGCTGTTCCGGCCGCAGGGCCTGTTCGGCGAAAAAATCATCGAACGGGTATAGCCGATGTTTTATCGCGAGGCCGGGCAATTCAAAAGTTCCTACAGCGCGGATCAGGCGATCTTTCCGATCGCGCAGGATCGTGTCGCCGTTCTGCTGTTCGTCGCGGCCGCCTTCATCGTTCCACCGCTGCTCGCGCAGGCCTATCCGACGTTCATGTCCTACGCGTTCAAGGCGGTCTTGCTGCCGTTCCTGATCTACGCCATGGCGGCGCTCGGCTTGAATATCCTGGTCGGCTATTGCGGCCAGATTTCGCTCGGCACCGGCGCCTTCATGGCGGTCGGCGCCTACAGCACCTACAAGCTGACGACGGTGGTTTTTCCCGATCTCGGCTTACTCTTCATTTTCCTGATGTCGGGCGCGCTCGCCGCCCTGGTCGGCGTCTTCTTCGGCTTGCCCTCGCTGCGCATCAAAGGGTTCTACCTGGCGGTCGCGACGCTGGCCGCGCAATTTTTCCTGCAATGGCTGTTCAACAAGGTCGGCTGGTTCTCGAACAACACGCCGAACGGGACGATCGAAGGCGTGCCCCGCACATTGCTCGGCAAATTCGCCGAGCCCGGCGGCACGCTCGATTTCTTGTCGTTCCTCAACCCCCTGTTGTCGAGCCCGCGGGCCGCCGCCGAGAACAAGTACCTCTTTGCGTTGGGCCTTGTCGTCGTTTTTGCGTTGCTGGCAAAGAACCTCGTGCGCGGCCGCGTCGGCCGGCAGTGGATGGCGATCCGCGACATGGACATTGCCGCGCAGCTCATCGGCATCCGGCCGCTGCACACCAAGTTGAGCGCCTTCGCCACCTCGTCGTTCTATTGCGGCGTCGCCGGCGCCATGATGCTGTGCCTCTATCTCGACGCCGCCGAAACCTCGGCCTTCAGCATCAACGAATCTTTCAATGTGCTGTTCATGGTCATCATCGGCGGCCTCGGCAGCATCCTCGGCTCTTTCCTGGGCACGGGGTTCATCGTCCTGGTGCCGATTTTTCTAGTCAATGCGCTGCCGGCCGTCGGTGTGGACGATCGATGTCGCGACGCGCAAGCACATCGAGCAAATGCTGTTCGGCGGCATGATGATTTTCTTCCTCATCGTCGAACCGCACGGCTTTGCCCGTCTCTGGCAATTGGCAAAGGAAAAATTGCGCCTGTGGCCGTTCCCGCACTGATCACGAGTCCAAGCCGACGCGGCTATGTCGCGGACGCGGGACGGCATTGCGCGCTTTGCAAGGCTGGGAGCGGCATGCTACGGTTTTGCGGGCTAGCTCCGTTGGCTCGATGGCCTGGCGGAACCCAATAATCCAACCATTCATGGGAGGAAGGTATGAACCTTCACAAGCTCTCGGTCACTTTACTGGTCGGCGCCGGCACGCTCGGCGCGCTCGCTCCGGCGCCTGCCGCGGCGCAGGACAGCATCTTCTTTCCCGTTCTGGTCTATCGCACGGGCGCCTACGCTCCCACCGGAATTCCAGCCGCCAACGGCATCGTCGATTACTACAAGCTGCTCAACGAACGCGATGGCGGCATCAACGGCGTCAAGCTGGCTTGGGAAGAATGCGAAACGCAATACGACACCAAGCTCGGCGTCGAGTGCTATGAGCGCTTGAAGTCGAAGAATCCGGTCATCGTCTTTCCCTATTCGACCGGCATCACCTACGCCCTGATCGAGAAGGCGCCGGTCGACAAAATCCCGATCCTGTCGATGGGCTACGGACGCACCGACGCTTCGGACGGTCGCATCTTTCCGTGGACCTTCACGACCCCGACGACCTATTGGAGCCAGGCTTCGGCCGTCGTGCGCTTCATTGCCGAAAAGGAAGGCGGGTTGGATAAGCTCAAGGGCAAAACTATCGCGGTCGTTTACCACAATAGCCCCTATGGCAAGGAAGCGATCCCGACGATGGAAGCTTTGGCCGCGAAGCACGGCTACAAGCTCGAATTGCTCGCGGTCGACCATCCCGGCCAGGAACAGAAGGCGACTTGGCTCAAAGTCCGCCAGATCAAGCCTGACTGGATCTTCCTGCGCGGTTGGGGCGTCATGTCCCAAGTCTCGATCAAGGAAGCCGCCGCGACTGGCTTCAAGATGGACCGCCTGATCGGCAATTGGTGGTCGAGCGCCGAGCCGGATGTTGTGCCGGCGGGCGACGGCGCCAAGGGCTATATCGGGGCCACGTTGCATGCGCCCGGTGCCAAGTTCAAGCTCCACGAGGACATGGTGAAGCACGTCTACGACAAGGGCAAAGGCACCGGCAAAAAGGAAGAGATCGGCCAAGTCCTGTGGAACCGCGGCATGCTGAACGCGCTCATCGCCACTGAAGCGGTGCGCGTCGCCCAGGCCGAGTACAAGACCAAAGTCGTGACCGGTGAGCAGGTCCGTTGGGGCATGGAAAACCTCAACATCACGGATGCGCGCTGGAAGGAACTCGGCCTTGAGGGTTTCACCAAGTCGATCAAGACCACTTGCGCCGATCACGAAGGCAACGGCCCGGTGATCTTCCAGCAATGGGACGGCAAGGAATGGAAGATCATCTCCAACTGGTTCGAGCCGATGCGCGATCTGGTCCGCCCGATGATCGAAGAGTCGGCGGCCAAGTACGCCCAGGAGAAGAACATCAAGGCGCGCGCCGACTGCAAGTAGGGCGCACGACGAAAAGCCATGCCGATATGGGCGAGGCGCTGCTGCAGGTCCGGAACATCGAGGTCATTTACGACCACGTGATTCTGGTGCTCAAGGGCGTCTCGCTCGAGGTTCCCGAGGGCGGCATCGTGGCCCTCCTCGGGGCCAACGGCGCCGGCAAGAGCACGACGCTAAAGAGCATTTCCAACCTGCTCCGCGCCGAACGCGGCGAGGTTACCAAGGGCAGCATCGCCTACAAGGGCGTGCGCATCGACGGGCTGACCCCGGCCGATCTCGTCAAGCGCGGCGTCATCCAGGTCATGGAAGGCCGCCACTGTTTTCCGCATCTCACCGTCGAGGAAAATTTGCAGACCGGCGCTTACACGCGCCACGACAGCAGCGCAGCCGATCTCGAAAAGGTCTACACTTATTTCCCGCGCCTGAAGCAGCGCCGCGGCTCGCTTGCCGGCTATATTTCGGGCGGCGAGCAGCAGATGACGGCGATCGGCCGCGCGCTGATGTCGAAGCCGAAAATGATCCTGCTCGACGAGCCCTCGATGGGCCTGGCGCCGCAGCTCGTCGAGGAAATTTTCGAAATCGTGAAATCGCTCAACGAAAAGGAAAAAGTCAGCATCCTGCTGGCCGAGCAGAACACCAACATGGCGCTGCGCTACGCGACCTACGGCTATATTCTCGAGAACGGCCGCGTGGTCATGGACGGCGCCGCGAAAACCCTGGCGGAAAACCAGGACGTGAAGGAATTCTATCTCGGCCTTTCGGCGGGCGGGCGCAAAAGCTATCGTGAGGTCAAGCACTACAAGCGGCGCAAGCGCTGGCTCGCCTGAGCGGGCCGCGCCGGCGGCCGGATGAGGCAAGGTAGCGCCTTGCGCGCCGGGCCCGGCGCCGGGTAAATCGCCGGTGCGCCGGCGAGCCTTGTCGCCGCCGCGGATATCGATCCGACACTTGGGGAAGACTAAGAATGGCCGACGGCGAGTATTACGACGCGCTCGAAACCCGCGAGCCCGCGCAGCGCGAAGCGGCCGTCATGGCCGCGCTCGCCGCCCAGGTCGCGCGCGCCAAGGAGAAATCGTCCTGGTACGCCAAGCTGCTCGCCGATGTCGATGCCGGTTCGATCGTCAGCCGCGCCGCGCTGGCGAAGCTGCCGGTCACGCGCAAGCACGGCCTGATCAAGCAGATGAAAGACGAGCCGCCCCTGGGCGGGCTCAATGCCGTGCCGCTTGCCGAAGCGGCGTTGTTTTTCACCTCGCCCGGGCCGATCTACGAATTGGCGACCGACCGGCCGGATTTTTACGGCGCCGCGCGCGCCATCCACGCCGCCGGCTTCCGCAAGGGCGACATCATCCACAATTCCTTTTCCTATCACCTGACGCCCGGCGCCTGGATCATTCACTCGGCGGCGCGCGGCCTCGGTTGCCCGGTGATCCCGGGCGGCGTCGGCAACACCGAGCAGCAGGCGCAAGTCATCGCCCAGATCCGGCCCATCGGCTATGCCGGCACGCCCGATTTCCTGAAAGTCTTGATCGAAACCGGCGAGAAGCTCGGCTTCGACCTCGGTTCGATCAAGCGCGCGCTGGTCGGCGGCGGGCCGTTGTTCCCGCAGCTCCGCGATTTTTACCACCGGCGCGGCATCGCCGTGTTCCAAACCTTCGCCACCGCCGAGCTTGGCAACATCGCCTATGAATCGAATTCCTTCGAAGGCCTCATCGTTGCCGAGGACAAGATCGTCGAGGTGCTGGTGCCGGGCACCGGCGACCCGGTGACGGGCGACGATCAAGTCGGCGAGCTTGTCGTCACCACGCTCAATCCCGACGCGCCGCTGATCCGTTTCGCGACCGGCGATCTCACCGCGATCCTGCCGGGCATTTCGCGCTGCGGGCGCACCAACATGCGGATCAAAGGCTGGCTCGGCCGCGCCGACCAGACGACCAAGGTGCGCGGCATGTTCGTGCATCCCGAGCAGATCGCGGAAGTGATGAAACGCCATCCGGACATCAAGCGCGCCCGCTTCGTCGTCGATATGCGCGACGGGTTCGATATGCCGGTCCTGCGCTGCGAAGCGAATGAGACGACGGGATTCTTTATCCGCACGATCGAGAAGACGTTTCAAGCGGTCTGCAAAGTCCGCGCCATGATCGAAATCGTGCCGGTGGGCAGCCTGCCGAACGATGGCAAGGTGATCGAAGACGTCCGCAAGATGGGGTAGCAAAGCAAACGATCGTTTGGCTCTGTGGCCAAAAAATCACGAATTAGCCATATTGCCAGCATAGTCGCGCCATTTTCTGGGAAATAATGAGCACAGTAGATCTCCCCTCCAAATTGAGGCTTCCCCGAGCCTCCTCCGGCCTCCCCGGGCTGGAGAATTGGCGGTCAACGGATGCCCTCCTGTTGACCGCCATATTTTTTTGCGCCGATAGCGCCAGGCGGCGCGCATGACCGCGTCCGCCGGCGAAAATCTCGCGGCGCGCGGATTGGCATGCATCCGCGGCGAGCGCCTGGTTTTTCGCGATGTCGAGTTCTCCGTCGCCGGCGGCGAAGCGCTGCGTCTCACCGGACCCAATGGCAGCGGCAAATCGAGCCTGCTCCGCCTCATCGCCGGCTTCGGCCGGCCAGCCGCCGGCACGTTGCGCTGGAACGGCGCCGATATCGAGCTCGGCGCTTGGGGCGGCCGGGAGCGCGGCTTGCTTTATCTCGGCCATCAGGACGCGGTAAAGCCGTGGCTCACGGTGGGCGAGAACCTGGCCTTTTGGGCAGCGCTGAACGGCGCTGCGGTGGCCGCATCTGTTGCGCCGGCATTGGCACGTTTGGGCCTCGGCGCCCATGCCGCGGCGCCCGCGCGCTATCTTTCGGCCGGGCAGAGGCGGCGTTTGGCGCTGGCCCGGCTGGCCGCGATCCCGGCGCTGCTCTGGCTGCTCGATGAGCCGACGACGGCGCTCGACGATGCCAGTGTCGGCGTTGTCGAAAGCCTGATCGCCGAGCACTGTAAGGGCGGCGGCATGGCCGTTGTTTCGACCCATGCCGCGCTGGCGCTGCCGGGGTCGCTTGGCTTGGAGCTTGGCGCTGCGGCATGAGCGGATTCCTTGCCGTGCTGCGGCGCGACCTCCGCTTGGCCCTGCGCCATGGCAGCGACACGGCCACGGTCTTGGCGTTTTTTGTCATCGCCGTATCGTTGTTCCCCTTCGGCGTCGGGCCGGAGCACGAAACCTTGGCCAAGATCGCCGGCGGCGTTGTCTGGGTGGCGGCGCTGCTCGCGGCACTGCTGTCGCTCGATCGGCTGTTCCAGGCCGATTACGAAGATGGCGCGCTCGATTGCCTGCTTCTGGCGCCGCTCGCGCCCAGCCTGCTCGTGCTCGCCAAATGCCTCGCCCACTGGCTGACCACGGGCCTGCCCCTGGTCCTGCTGTCGCCCTTGCTTGGCCTGCTGATGGGGCTCGATCCGCGCGCGCTCGCGATCCTTCCGCTTTCCCTCGCCCTCGGCACGCCGGTGCTGACGCTCATCGGCGCCGTCGGCGCCGCCTTGATCCTGGGCGCCAGGCGCGGCGGTGTGCTCCTTTCGCTCTTGGTGCTGCCGCTCTACATTCCGGTCTTGATCTTCGGCGTCGCGACCGTCGAGGCTGTGGCAACGGGCATGCCGTCGCGGCCCCACCTCTTGCTGCTGGGCGCCATGTTGCTCGGTTCGCTGGCGGCGGCACCCCTGGTCGCCGCGCTCGCCCTGCGCCAGGCGGCCGAATAGGATTGGTTGGAGTCACAATGGCCATACGTTTTCATGTACTTGCAAACCCCGCACGCTTCCTGCGGCTTGTACGCGTTGTACTTCCTTGGACCATTGTCGCCGCAACGCTTTGTCTTTCAATAGGAATATTGTGGGGCCTGGTGTACGCGCCAGCCGATTATCAACAGGGCGATAGCGTACGAATAATCTACGTACACGTACCCGCGGCGTGGATGGCGCTCTTTATCTATGGCTGCATGGCGGCAACGAGTGCGGCGGCCCTGATCTGGCGCCAGCCGCTGGGCCATGTCCTGGCCCGGGCGGCGGCGCCGATCGGCGCTTGCTTTACCGCCTTGGCGTTGGTCACGGGCTCGCTGTGGGGCAAGCCGATGTGGGGGGCCTGGTGGGTGTGGGACGCGCGCCTGACCTCGGTCCTCATCCTCCTCTTCCTCTATCTCGGCTACATCGCCCTGGCGAACGCCTTCGACGACCCCGGCCGGGGCTCCAGGTCGGCGGCGATCCTGGCCATCGTCGGTGTCGTCAACCTGCCGATCATCAAGTTTTCGGTCGATTGGTGGAACACGCTGCACCAGCCGGCCAGCATCATCAGCGCCTCAGGGCCGAAGATTTACGCCGCCATGCTTTGGCCGCTCTTGCTGACGATCCTGGGCTTCACCTTCTACTTCTTGGCGGTCTGGATGCTGCGCGCCCGGGCCGAACTCGCCGAAATCCGCCTAAGGGCGCTGCGGCTTCGCGCCATGGCGGCCTAAGGCGCCGGACGAAGTCGGCGGGCGCCGTGTTAGACAATAGGCAGTAGGACAATTGCGGTCGATCATGGACGGGCTTGGCAAATTCCTGGCGATGGGTGGCTATGCCGCCTATGTTTGGCCGGCCCTGGGGCTGACCGCGCTCACGATGGGCGTTTTGTTCGTCGTGAGCCTGCGGGCGGCGCGCCACGGCGAGGCGAAATTGGCCGAACTCGAAGCTTTAACAAAGGACGAAAAGCGCGATGAGAGCCAAGCATAAACGCCTGTCCTTCGTCGTCGTCGGCCTCGGCCTGCTCGGCGCCGCGCTCATGCTCGTGCTGGTGGCGCTCGAGGACAGCGTGACGTTTTTCTACACGCCGAGCCAGGTCGCCGAAAAAAAGGTTCCGCCCGGCCAGCGCATGCGCCTCGGCGGCCTGGTCGAGGAGAAAAGCGTCCGCAAGCTCGATGACGGCGTCACCGTCGAATTCAAGGTCACCGACCGGGCCAAGTCGCTGACCGTGCGTTACAAAGGCGTGCTGCCGGATCTGTTCCGCGAAGGGCAGGGCGTCGTCGCCCAGGGCGCGCTGCAGCCCGACGGCGTCTTCACCGCCGCCACCGTGCTGGCCAAGCACGACGAGCGCTACGTGCCCAAGGAAGTCGTCGACGAGATGAAGAAGCAGGGCCTCTGGAAACACTCGGACGGCGGCGCCAAAAAATGATTCCCGAACTCGGTCATTACGCGCTGGTGCTGGCCTTCGTCGTCGCCGCGGTTCAGAGCGTCGTGCCGCTGATCGGCGCGCAGCGCGGCGATGGGCGCCTGATGGCGCTCGCCGTGCCGGCCGCGCAGGGCCAGTTCGTCCTGGTGACGGCCGCTTTCGCGGCGCTCACCTATGCCTTCGTCACCTCGGATTTCTCGGTCGCCAACGTCGTCGCCAATTCGCACAGCGCCAAGCCGCTGCTCTACAAAATTTCCGGCGTTTGGGGCAACCACGAGGGCTCGCTGCTGCTGTGGGCGCTGATCCTGGCGCTGTTCGGCGCCGCCGTCGCCAGCTTCGGCGCCAATCTGCCGCCGGGGCTGCGCGCCCGCGTGATTTCGATTCAGGGCATGATCGGCCTGGGCTTTATCGCCTTCATGCTGTTCACCTCGAACCCGTTCCTGCGCGCCGATCCGGCGCCGCCCGATGGGCGCGGGCTCAATCCGCTGCTGCAGGATCCCGGCCTCGCCTTTCATCCGCCCTTTCTCTATCTCGGCTATGTCGGCTTCTCGATGGCGTTTTCCTTCGCCGTGGCGGCGCTGATCGAGGGCCGCGTCGACGCCGCCTGGGCGCGCTGGGTCAGGCCCTGGACGCTCGCCGCCTGGGGCTTTCTCACGGTCGGCATCGCGCTCGGCTCGTGGTGGGCCTATTACGAACTCGGCTGGGGCGGCTGGTGGTTCTGGGACCCGGTCGAGAATGCGAGCTTCATGCCCTGGCTGGTCGGCACCGCCTTGCTGCACTCGGCCATCGTCGTCGAGAAGCGCGACGCGCTGAAAAGCTGGACGATCCTGCTCGCCATCCTCACTTTCGGCCTGAGCCTGCTCGGCACGTTCCTGGTGCGCTCGGGCGTGCTGACCTCGGTGCATACCTTCGCCAGCGATCCCGAGCGCGGCATTTTCATCCTGCTGCTGCTCGTCGCCGCCATCGGCGGCTCGCTCGCGCTCTACGCGATCCGCGCGCCCAGCCTGCGCTCGCACGGCCAGTTCAAGCCGGTCAGCCGCGAGGGCGCGATCGTGCTCAACAATCTCCTGCTCACCGTGGCGACGGCCACGGTCTTCATCGGCACGCTGTTTCCGCTGTTCTATTCCATGTTCGGCGGCAGCATTTCGGTGGGCGCGCCTTTTTTCAACCTCACCTTCGTGCCGCTGATGCTGCCGCTGCTCGCCGCCGTGGCCCTCGGCCCGCAGCTTGCCTGGAAGCGCGGCGATCTCGGCGCCGGTTTCGCGCGGCTCAAAGCGGCCTTTGCGATTTCGGTTGCCGGCACGCTGGGCGCGCTGTGGCTCGTCGATTGGCGCCAGGCGCTGGCCGCGCTCGGCATCGGGCTCGGCATCTGGGTCATACTCGCGGCCGCCATCGAATGGGCCGAGCGGATCCTGCTGTTCCGCGTGCCCTTGCTGCAGAGCCTGCGCCGCGCCGCCGGCCTGCCGCGCGCCGCGCACGGCATGACGATCGCCCATGCCGCGCTCGGCATCGTCGTGCTCGGCATCACGGCCTCGGCGGCGTGGCAGAGCGAGTCGATCCAATATATGCGCCCGGGCGCCAAGGCCGAGATCGCGGGCTACACCCTCGCCTTCGACGGCGTGCGCGAGCTGCGCGGCTCGAACTACATCGCCGAGCAAGGCATTTTCCGCGTCGAGCGCCGGGGCTCGCCGGTGACCGTGCTCTATCCCGAAAAGCGCCGCTATCCGATCGAAGGCACGTCGACGACGGAAGCGGCGATTCACACGACCTTCGTCGCCGATCTCTACGCCGTGCTGGGCGATGCCGATGGGCGCGGCGGCTGGGCGGTGCGGCTCTATCACAATCCGCTGGTGCCGTGGATTTGGGGCGGTTGCATTCTCATGTTCTTCGGCGGCCTGGTTTCGCTCACCGATCGCCGCCACCGCGTCGGCGCGCCGGCGCGACAGAGCCCGGCGGCGGCACAGCCGTTGCGGCCGGCGGCGGCGGAATAGGCGCCGCGCATGCGAAACTCGCTCCGCTTCCTGCTGCCGGCCGTGGTCTTCGCCGCGCTCGCCATCGGCCTCGCGCTGGCGCTGACCGGCATTGACGGCGGCAAGCGCGGCCCCAATGCGCCGCTGCCCTCGACCCTGATCGGCAAACCAGCGCCGAAAATTTCCTTGCCGCCGCTGGCCGGCGCCGAAAACGGTTTCGCCACCGCCGATCTCGCGGGCAAGGTTTCGGTCGTAAATGTTTTCGCGCAATGGTGCGCGCCCTGCCTCGCCGAGCATCCGCAGCTCATGCGCCTGGCGAAGGAGCAGGGCATTCAGCTCGTCGGCATCAACTACAAGGACAAGGACGACAAAGCCCAAGCCTGGCTCAAGGAGCACGGCAATCCCTTCGCCCGCATCGGCGCGGATCGCGACGGGCGCGGCGGCATCGAATGGGGCGTTTACGGCGTGCCCGAAACCTTCATCGTCGACAAGGCGGGCGTGATCCGCTACCGCCATGTCAGCGCGATCACCGAAACCGTGCTGCGCGACGAAATCCTGCCGCTCCTGGCGAAACTGCGGCAATGATCCGCCGCCTCGCCCTGATCCTCGCCTTTTTGCTGGCGGCCAATCCGGCCCCGGCGGCGATCGAGCCCGATGAGCTGCTCGCCGATCCCAAGCTCGAAGCGCGCGCCCGCGGCATCACCAAGGTCTTGCGCTGCCTGGTCTGCCAGAACCAGTCGATCGACAATTCCAGCGCGCCGCTGGCGCGCGATCTACGCCGCCTGGTGCGCGAACGCATCAAGGCCGGCGACAGCGACGACCAAGTCCTCGATTTCGTCGTGGCGCGCTACGGCGATTTCGCCCTGCTGCGCCCGCCGGTCAAGCCCGCGACCTGGATCCTGTGGTTCGGCCCCGCGCTCTTGCTCGCCGGCGGCGGCGGATTTCTGTGGTGGCGCGCGCGCCGCTCGCGCGGCGTCACCGCGCCGGCGCCGGTGCCGCTCAGCGCCGAGGAGGAGGCGCGCATCGCGTCCCTGCTCGGCGGCAACAAGGGCCCGCCGGCATGATCCTGTGGCTGGCCGGCGGCGGCCTCACGCTCCTCGTCGTGCTGATGCTGGCGCGGCCGCTGTGGCGCGCCGGCGCCGGCGAGGTCGCGGCGCGCGGCGCCTACGATCTGGAAATCTACAAGGACCAGCTCGCCGAGCTTGAGCGCGACGCGGCGCGCGGCGTCATCGGCGCCGAGGAGGCGCGGGCGGCGCGCATCGAAATTCAGCGCCGCATGCTCGCGGCCGAGGCGGCGAGCGCCGCTGCCCCAAGCCCGGGCGGCGCGAAACATCCGGCCGTCGCCGGCGTGCTGGCGATTTGCCTGGGCATCCCCTTCGCCGCCGGCGCGCTCTATCTCGCGCTCGGCCAGCCCGGCCTGCCGAGCGTGTCGCTTGGCCGCGATGCGCCGCCCAGCGATGCCGCCGAAATCAAAACGCTGGCGGCGCTCGAAGCCAAGGCGAAGCTCAATCCAACCGGGCTCGAAGACCGCCTGGCGCTGGCCGATTTCCATTTCGAGAAGCGGCGCTTCCGCTCCGCCGCCAAATCCTATCGCATCGCCGCGGCGCTGTCGGGCGGCCGGCCCGATATCGTCTCGCTGTTCGGCGAGGCGCTGACGCGCGCCGGCGGCGGCCATGTCGGCGAGGAAGCGCGCAAGGCCTTCGAGCGCGCGCTGGCGCGCGATCCCGCCGATGTGCGCGCGATCTATTTCCTCGGCCTGGCCGATGCCCAGGCCGGCAAGTCGCGCGCGGCGCTGGCGCGCTGGCTCCGGCTCGAAGCCGGATCGGCGGCCGATGCCGCTTGGCTGCCGCTGCTGCGCCAGGAGATCGCGCGCGTCGCCAAGGACGCCGAGATCGACCTGGCGGCGCTGCGCCGCGAATTGGGGATCGGCGAGCGCGGCCCGGCGGCGCCTCGCGGGCCGAGCGCGCGCGACATCGAGGACGCCGACAAGATGCCGCCCGAGGATCGCCTGAACATGATTCGCGGCATGGTTGCAAATCTCGAAGCGCGCCTCAAGGACAATCCCAACGATCTCGAAGGCTGGAAGCGCCTGGCGCGCTCCTTCGCCGTCTCGGGCGAGCACGCCAAATCCGCCGAAGCCTATCGCCGCGCCGCGGCCCTGGCGCCGGGCGACGCGGCGCTGCTCGGGGACTACGCGGCGGCCCTCATCCGCGGCCTGCCCGAAGGCAAGCCGCCGACGCCCGACATCGTCGCCGTGCTGCGCCAGCTCATCGCCAAGGACGAGAACAACCCGCTGGCGCTGTTCTATCTCGGCATCGCCGAAGCCGAGGCCGGCAACAAGGCAGCCGCCGCCGCGCTCTGGCGCAAACTCCTCGCCCGCCTCCCCGCCGACGCCCCGATCCGCGACCTGCTGCAAAAACGCATCGCCGCGCTGGGGCTGGGGGAGGAGAAGAAGTAGCGGCGAGTGGCCGCATAGCGGAGCCGTCATCCCGACCGGAGCGCGCGCTTGCGCGCGGAGCGGAGGCACCTCGCGCGGCCAAGCGCGGCCCCGCCTGACCGCGCCACGTTCATCGGCGCGAGGTCCTTCGACGTCCGCCGCCGTTGGCGGCGGCTCGCTCAGGATGACGATATATTTCCAAGGTGGCGCGCATACGGAGGAACCATGCTAAGGCGGCGGTTCTTGTGGTTCGGACTCGCGGGCTTGGCGGCGCTCATCGCCGGCGGCGGCACATGGCGCGCCTATTCCGTCGACTTGGCGCGCGCCCGGGCGCGCCTGCGCGGACGGAGCGCGGTATTTCAATGCCGGTTCGGCGCCATGGAATATGCCGTTGCGGGCGCGGGGCCGCCGCTCTTGATGATCCACGGCACCGGCGGCGGGTTCGATCAAGGGCTCGATTTCGCGCAACCCTTGAGCGCCAAATGGCGCATCGTCGCGCCCTCGCGCTTCGGCTATCTGCGCTCGGCGTTTCCCGCCGATCCGTCCTCGGAGAATCAGGCCGATGCCTTCGCCGACCTGCTCGACGAATTGCGCATCGAGCGCGCGGCGATTGTCGGCGGATCGGCCGGCGCGCTCTCCGCCATGCAATTCGCCATCCGCCATCCCGCGCGCTGCAGCGCGCTTGTGGCGCTGGTGCCCGCGGCCTATGCGCCGGGCCGGCCGCCGGTGGAGCCGCCCGATGCCCTGGCGCGCGCGATCATCGACCATGCCCTGCGTTCGGATTTTCTTTTCTGGTCGGGCATGACGCTAGGCGAGGACGCGATGATCGGCGCGCTGCTCGCAACCGATCCCGCACTCGTCAAGCGCGCCGAGCCCGCCGAGCGCGCCCGCGTGCGCGCGATCCTCGGCAACATCCTGCCGGTGAGCGAACGCGCGCGCGGCCTCGCGAACGATGCGCAGCTCGCCTACACGCCGGCGCCGATGCCGCTGCATCGCATCCGCGCGCCGACCCTGGCCCTGTCGCTCGCGGACGACCGCTTCGAAACCCTGGCCGCCGCCCGCCACATCGCCGCCACCGTTCCCGGCGCTAGGCTCGTCGCGTTCGATACGGGCGGCCATGTCTGGGCCGGCCGCAACCAGGAGGTGTTCGCCGTGGTGGACCGGTTTCTGGCGCAATCCGCAAGGTGAGGCGGACGCGGCGATAGGAACGTCGTTGCGTCTCAATTTTTTCCGTTTTCCAAACTCACTCCGCGGCGTCCTCGATGGCGCGGACGGAAACGATATCGCGGTCGCCGACCGGCCGAATGTCGCCGGCGGTCAAGCTGACGAGCGCCTGGGTTCGGCCGGAGGCGGCGACGAACTCGACTTCGAATGCGCCACCATCTGCGATCGCGACGATCGCGCCGAGGTCGCCGCGCCGCAGGCCGCTTTTCGGAATATCGCGGTCCAGCACCACCGTATCCAGCAGCTTGAACATGATTTACCTCGGAAACGCGGTGACGAACCGCGGCGTCGGCTTGGCGGCAAAGCGCGAGAATGTCGTGGCGAAGCCGCTCCCAGCGGCCCGCCGTGTAACCGAGCGAGAGAAAGTAAGCGGCCTTGAACCGCCCGACAGGATGGGGCATCGATAGCAAATGGTCTCGTATTTTTGCCGGCTCAATCGTCGCTTGGTTGAAATTCGGGAGTTTCATCCGCGGCACGTCTTTCAAATAGGGGACGCATGTGGACCGAACCCTTCTTGTCTGACCCGAAGGGTGCAGTCCAGGGTCGCGTCCCCTTTTCCGACGACCGCCAAGCCATTGATTTTGCCGAAGGCCGCCAAGTTTCCGCAAACTGAAATTGTCGAATTTCAATCATATCAATGCCTTATCGCGCGAAGGACGCCAATTTCCCAAGCCCAAGACTTGGCGGCCTTCGGGATTGTCAAGGACTTGGCGATGAAGGCCGCCAAGCCGGATGTCCGCCGCAACAATCCATGTTGCGGTCGATGGCGTGCGCGAATGGGCGCGCCGCCGAAGATGCTCATCGCGCGCCAAAGATGCTCAAGTCCCGCCCGAAGATGCTCATCCGCCGAAATGAGCATCTTCCGGAATCATTGGATTTTTTTTGGCATTGATTCGCCGTAATCGCCCGCTCGGCGCGGCTAAGTCCTTGATTCGGTCGAAGATGCTCAAATCGGGCGATTTTCCCAACACACACAAATGAGCATCTTCGGGAATCGTTGAAGAATTTCCCGCCCGCCGGGTTATTTTTCGGCGGTGTCGAAGCGCCAGATGTAGTTGCGGTTGAGCGTGTCGTATTGCTTCGGCCAGGCGAGCTTGTCGCTGCCGATCCAGCCGAGTTCGTAGGCGGCGTGGCGCGTCCAGTAGGGGTCGAACAGATGGGCGCGGGCGATGACGCAGAGATCGGCGCGGCCGGCGGCGAGGATCGAGTTCACGTCCTCGTAGGACGAGATCGCGCCCACCGCCATGGTCGGCATCCCGACTTCGAGCCGGATGCGGTCGGCGAACGGCGTCTGGAACAGGCGGCCGTATTGCGGCTTTTCGTCGGACACGACCTGGCCCGAGGAGACATCGACGATATCGACGCCGGCGTGCTTGAGGATCGCGGCGATCTCGACCGCGTCGGCGGGCTCGGTGCCGCCGTCCTGCCAATCATGCGCCGAGATGCGCGCCGAGATCGGCTTGCCCTCGGGCCAGGCCTTGCGCACGGCGCGGAACACGTCGAGCGGGAAGCGCATGCGATTGGCGAGCGCGCCGCCGTATTCGTCCGTGCGCCGGTTGGTGAGCGGCGAGAGGAAGGCGTTGAGCAGATAGCCGTGCGCCATGTGGATTTCGAGCATGTCGAAGCCGGCCGCTTCGGCCATGTGCGTGGCGCGCACGAAATCGGCGACGACGGCGTCCATGTCGGCGCGGTTCATCGCGCGCGGGACCTGGCTCGCCGGCTTGTAGGGCAGCGGCGAGGCCGACATGATCGGCCAATTGCCGCTCTTGAGCGGCTCGTCGTAGCCCTCCCACAAAATCCGCGTCGAGCCCTTGCGCCCGGCATGGCCGAGCTGGAGCGCGATCTTCGCCTCGGTGTGCTTGTGCACGAAATCGGCGATGCGCTTCCAGGCGCCGACATGCTCGGGCTTGTAGATCCCGGCGCAGCCCGGCGAGATGCGGCCGTCGCGGCTGACATCGCTCATCTCGGCGATGACGAGGCCGGCGCCGCCCATGGCGCGCGAGCCGAGATGGACGAGGTGCCAATCGTCCACCGTGCCGTCCTCGGCGCAATATTGGCACATCGGCGAGACGACGACGCGGTTCGGCAGCACCAGATCGCGCAGGCGGAACGGCGTGAACATCGGCGGCGGCGCCGGATCCAGGCGGACATTGCGCCCGCTCTGGTTCGCCGCTTCGGCCGCGTACCAGGCGTCGACCTTCCCGACATAGGCCTTGTCGCGCAACCGCAGATTGCCGTGGCTGATGCGCAGGCTGCGCGTCAGCAGCGAGAAGCCGAACTGGATCGGCTCGAGCTTGTCGTGATAGCGCTCGGTTTCCTCGAACCAGCGCAGCGAGGTGAGCGCCGCGCGTTGGGTCGAGGCGACCAGCGGCTTGCGCTCCGCTTCGTAGGCCTTGAGCCCGGCCTTGATGTCGCCGCCGCTGCGCGCGATGGCTTCGTGCAGCGCGATCGAATCCTCCATCGCCAGCTTGGTGCCCGAGCCGATGGAAAAATGCGCCGTGTGCACCGCGTCGCCGGCGAGCACGAGATTTTCGTGCACCCAGTTTTCGCAACTGATGATGGGGAACTGGCGCCAATACGAGCGGTTGACGATGATCTTGGCGCCGGGGATGTAGTCCTTCAGCAATTCGGCGACATAAGTCGCGGTCGCCGCGTCGTCCTCGACCACGAGGCCGGACCTGCGGAAGGTCTCCTCGGTGCATTCGAGGATCAGCGTCGCCATGCCCTCGGTGTAGCGATAGCAATGGGTGCGCCACAGGCCGTGTCGGTTTTTCACGAAATGAAACGTGAAGGCGGGGAAATTGAAATCGGTGCCGAGCCAGACGAAACGGTTGGGGCGGAAATCGATCGTCGGCTTGAACTGCGCCTTGTAGGCGTCGCGCACCACGCTGTTGACGCCGTCGGCGGCGAAGACGAGATCGGCGTCGCGCAGCTCGTCGGGATCGGCGATGCGGCGCTGGAACTCGATCTTGACGCCGAGCTCCTTGGCGCGCTCCTGCATGATGAGCAGCATTTCCTGGCGCGACATGCCGGCGAAGCCGTGCCCGGTCGAAGTCAGAACTTGACCCTTGAAATGGATGTCGATGTCGTCCCAATGCTCGAAGGCGCCGGTGATGCGGTCATGCGTCTCGGCGTCGGCGGCGCGGAAATTGTCCATCGTCCGGTCGGAGAACACGACGCCGAAGCCGAAGGTGTCGTCGAAGCGGTTCTGCTCGACGACCGTGATCGCGGCCGTGGGATAGGTCTTCTTCATCAGGGTGGCGAAGAACAGGCTCGCCGGTCCGCCGCCGATGCAATTGATTTTCATCTCGTTCGCTCGTCTCGCTCGTTGTGGCGATCCCCGCCGTGCTCAGTGCGTGATGCGAACGCCCAGGGCGCGCGCCTTGTCTTCTTCCATTTGCCGGAGCTTGAAGCGCTGCACCTTGCCGGTTTCGGTGCGCGGCAGTTCGGCGACGAATTCGATGGCGCGCGGATATTTGAACGGCGCGATTTGCGCCTTGACGAAATCCTGCAGCTCCTTGGTGGTGGCCGCGCTCGCGTCCGCGGGATCGCGCAGCATGACGAAGGCCTTGACGATGCGGCCGCGCTCCTGGTCGGGCGCGCCGATCACGGCGCATTCCTTGACCTTGGGATGATCGAGCAATACGGCCTCGACCTCGGGCCCGCCGATATTGTATCCGGCCGAAATGATCATGTCGTCGGCGCGCGCCACGTACCGGAAGAAGCCGTCGGCGTCCTGGCGATAGCGGTCGCCGGGCAGGTTCCAGCCGTGCTTCACGTAGGATTTCTGGCGTTCGACGTTGTCGAGGTAGCGGCACCCGGTGGGGCCGCGCACGGCGAGCAGGCCTTCGGCCGGCGGCGCCAGGATTTTTCCGTCCTCGTCCATGATGCAGGCTTCGTAGCCCGGGATCGCCTTGCCGGTGGCGCCGGGGCGGATCTTGTCGCCGGCCGCGGAGACGAAGATGTGAATCATTTCGGTCGAGCCGAGGCCGTCGATGATCTTGATGCCCGTCGCCTTGTGGAAGGCCTCGAACACCGGCAGCGGCAGCGTCTCGCCGGCCGAAACGCATTGCTTGAGGCTCGCGATGTCGTGCTTGCCGGTGGCGATCATGTCGGCGAGGACGCGGAACATGGTCGGCGCGGTGTAGAGCGTCGTCACTTTGTACTTTGCGATATTCTCGAGCAGGCGATCGGGCGAGGGCGGGCCCGGGTAATAGACGATGCTGGAGCCGAAGCGCAACGGGAAGCAGAGCTGCGCGCCGAGGCCGAAGGTGAAGGCGAGCGGCGGCGAGCCGGTGTAAACGTCGTCGGCGTGCGGCGTGTAGACGTAGCGCGGGAAGCAATCGCACATCGCGAGAATGTCGCGGTGGAAATGCATCGTGCCCTTGGGCTGCCCGGTCGTGCCCGAGGTGAAGGCGATGAGCGCCATGTCGTCGGCGGCGGTGTCGACATTGGCGAAGCCGGCGGGCTTCTTCGCCATCGCCTGGTCGAGCGACGCACCGGCGTCGCCGAGCGCGCTGAAATAGGCGATTTTCGTCAGGCGCGGCGCCTGCTCGGCCGCCTTCTTCACTTCGTCGGCGAGTGCCAAATCGCACAGGCAATGATCGATGCGCGCCTTGTCGATCATGTAAACCAGCTCGCGCGCGCGCAGCAGCGGCATGGTCGCGACGCAAACGGCGCCGGCCTTGAGAATGGCGAGCCACGCCGCCGCCATCATCGGATTGTTGGGTCCGCGCAGCAGCACGCGATTGCCCGGCACGATGCCCATGTCCTCAACCAGCACGCGCGCGATGGCGTCGGCCTTGGCCTTGAGATCGGCATAGCTCCAGCGCGCGTCGCCGTAATGGAACGCGGTGCGCGCGCCCCAACCGCGCGCCACCGCCTTGTCGAGCAATTCGACGGCGGCGTTGAAGCGATCCGGATAGGCGGCGATCTCGGGCAGCGGCGAATAATCCATCGCCGGCCACAGCTCGCGCGGCGGCAGGTTGTCGCGCGCGAAAGTGTCGATATGCGCGGTGCGGCCGTCGCCGGGAAGAAAGGGTTTCTTGTTCATGCCGGTCAACCCTTCGCTTCGAATGCCGCCACGGTCTGCCCCGCGATGACGAGCTTCTGGATTTCGCTGGTGCCTTCGTAGATGCGCAGCGCGCGGATCTCGCGATAAAGCTCCTCGACCTTGTTGCCCGACACGACGCCCTGGCCGCCGAAAATCTGCACCGCCTCGTCGATCACTTCTTGCGCCGTGTCGGTGGCGTAGAGCTTGGCCATCGCCGATTCGCGCGTGACGCGCGATTTGACGACGTCCTTCGTCCAGGCCGAGCGGTAGACGAGCAGCGCGGCGGCGTCGATCTTGACCGCCATGTCGGCGATCTTGGCCTGGATGAGCTGGAACTCGGCGAGTTTCTTGCCGAAGGCCTCGCGCTTTTGCGCGAAGCCGATCGCCTCGTCGAGCGCGCGGCGGGCAAGGCCGAGCGCGGCGGCGCCCACCGTGGTGCGAAAAATATCGAGCGTCGCCATCGCGATCTTGAAACCTTCGCCCGGCGCGCCGAGCAAGGCCGAGGCGGGCAGGCGGCACTGTTTGAATTCGAGCGTGGCGAGCGGATGCGGCGCGATCGTGTCGATGCGCTCGGCGATCGAAAGCCCCGGCGAGTCGCTGTCGACGACGAAGGCGGAGATGCCCTTGGCGCCCGGCGCCTCGCCGGTGCGCGCGAACAGCACATAGTGATCGGCGATGCCGCCATTGGAAATCCAGGTCTTGCGCCCGTCGATGACGAAATGATTGCCGTCGCGCCGCGCCGCGCAGCGCATCGCCGCCACGTCCGAGCCGCCTTCGGGCTCGGAGAGCGCGAAGGCCGCGATCTGCGCGCCGGCCGCAACCTTGGGCAGATAATGAGCCTTCTGCTCCGGGCTGCCGAACAAGCCGATCGAGCCGCTGCCGAGGCCCTGCATGGCAAACGAAAAATCGGCGAGTCCCGCATAATATGCGAGCATCTCGCGAATAATCGCGAGCGAGCGCACGTCGAGCTCGGGAAAATGCCCGCCATGCGGCGCCGGCACGGCGTATTTCAGCCAGCCGCTTTTGCCCATGGCGGCGACCAAGCGTTTGCAGGCAGCGTCGATCGCGGCGCGCCCGTGATCGTCGCCGACCAGCGACGGCACTTCCTTTTCCGCCCAGGCGCGGAGATCGCGCGCCAGCTGCTTGTGCCGCGCCTCGAAGAACGGCCAATCGAGGAAGGTTGCGTCGGCCATCGCGGCTCAGTTCCCCTCGAACACGGGCCGTTCCTTCTTGACGAAGGCGTTGTAGGCGCGGCGGAAGTCCTCGGTCTGCATGCAGATCGCCTGGGCTTGCGCCTCGGCTTCGATGAATTGATCGATGCCCATGTTCCATTCCTTGTCGAGCATGGTCTTGGTCATGGCATTGGCGAAGGTCGGGCCGTCGGCGATGCGCTGGGCGAGGGTGCGCGCTTCGCTGAGCAATTGCTCGGGCTCGACCAGGCGATTGTAGAAGCCCCAGCGGTCGGCTTCGTCGGCCTTCATCGCGCGGCCGGTGAACAGCAATTCCGAGGCGCGGCCCTGGCCGATAATGCGCGGCAGCATGGCGCAAGCGCCCATGTCGCAGCCGGCGAGGCCGACGCGATTGAACAGAAAGGCGACCGTCGAGCGCGGCGTGCCGAAGCGGATGTCCGAGGCCATGGCGACGCAGGCGCCGGCGCCGGCGCAGATGCCGTCGATCGCGGCCACGATGGTTTGCGGGCAATTGCGCATCGCCTTGATGAGATCGCCCGTCATGCGCGTGAAATTCATCAACCCCGTCATATCGAGTTCGAGCAGCGGGCCGATGATCTCGTTCACGTCGCCGCCCGAGCAGAAATTGCCGCCGGCGCCGGTGACGATCACGGCTTTCACGTCCTCGACATAGCCGAGCGCGCGGAAGGTGTCGCGCATCTCGGCGTAGGATTGGAAGGTGATCGGGTTCTTGCGCTCGGGCCGGTTGAGCGTCAGCGTCGCGACCTTGCCGCTGACCTCCCAACCGAAATGCTGCGGCTTGAAATCGGCGGCGCGGCGCGGCGCCGTGTCCTTGAGCATCTGGCCGAACATGCGTCCTTGTTTCGTCATTTGGCATTGTCCTTTTTTGTCTTGCCGTCGCCCTCGGCGCGGGCCTCGAAGGAAGCTTTGAGCTTGCCGAGCAGGCGATGCAACTCGGCGAGATCGCCGCGCGCCAAGCCTTGAAAGCGGTCGGCGATGAAATCCTGGTGCTTCGGGATCATGGCATCGAACGCCGCCTTGCCGGCCGCGGTCAAGCGCACGACATGGGCGCGCCGGTCGCGCGGCGAAGGCTGGCGGTCGACGAGGCCTTCTTGCATCAGGCGTTCGATCAGCCCGGTGATATTGCCGTTGGTGACCATGAGCCCGCGCGACAGTTCGCCCATGGTGAGGCCATGCTTGGCGCGGTCGAGCAGGGCGAGCAAATCGAACCGCGGCAGGGTAATGCCGAATTCGCCGCGCAAGCCTTGGCGCACGTCGCGCTCGATCAAGGTCGCGCAAGTCAGCAAGCGGAACCAGACGCGGAGATCGAGCCGGTCGTCCTTGGTCAGCGCGGTTTCGCGGTCGCGCGCATCGTCCGGCAAACGCTGAAGCGCGCTCGGCGCCGGCATGTCACATCACCTCGCCGCCGGCGATGGCGATGGCCTGGCCGGTGATCGACGAGGATTGCGGCAGCGCGAGCCAGCCCACGGCCTCGGCCACTTCGGCGGGCGCGATGAGCCTGCCTTGCGGATTGGCCTTGGCCAGATCGGCGCGCGCTTCGGATTCGCTGCGGCCGGTCTTGGCGACAATGTTCGCAACCGTGTCGCGCGTCATCTCGGTCTCGACATAAGACGGGCACACGGCATTGACCGTCACGCCGCTCTTCGCGGTTTCGAGCGCCAAGGCGCGCGTCATGCCGATCACCGCGTGTTTCGAGGCGACATAGGCGGAAACGTAGCGATAGCCGATCAGGCCCGCCGTCGAGGCCACGTTGACGATGCGCCCGTATTTCGCCTCGGTCATCGCCGGCAGCGCTTGCTGGGTGCAGAGGAAGCTGCCGATCAAATTGAGATCGAGCATCTTGCGCAGGAAAGCGAGATCGGTGCGCAGGAACGGGGCGCTTTCGCCGCGGCCGGCATTGTTGACGAGAATCGCCGGCGCGCCGAACGCGGCGCGCGCCTTGGCGAAGGCGGCGGCGACTTCGTCGGGCTTGGTCACGTCGGCGCTCGCCGCGGCAACGGGCACGGCATGCGTTCGGTTGAGGCGTGCCTTGGCTTCGTCGAGCGTGGCTTGGCTGCGGCCGATCAGCGTCAACGCCGCGCCGCGCGCCGCCAGATGCTCGGCGATGGCGTAGCCGATGCCGCGCCCGCCGCCGGTGACGACGGCATGCTGGCCGGTGAACGGCTTGGCCGCCGGCTGTGCCGCGGCGGGCGAAAATGGCGACGCTTGCGTCATGCGGGAGCTTGCCTCGGCCAGGGGAATTACTTTAAGTCTAAAATATATAGGTCTAAAGTTTCAACCCCGCGTCGGCGCAACATTGCCGCACGCCGCAGGAAAGGACGAGCGCATGCGCATGCTGCTGCCGCCGGGCTGGCCGCGCCCCAAAGGATACTCGAACGGCATCGCGGCCGAGGGCCGCTTCGTGTTCGTCGCCGGCGAAGTCGGCTGGAATCCGCTGACGGAAAAATTCGAGGCGACGGATTTCGTCGGCCAGTTCCGGCAAGCGCTCAAGAACATCGTCGCGATTCTCGCCGAGGGCGGCGCCAAGCCCGAGCACATCGTGCGCATGACGTGGTACGTCACCGACAAGCAGGAATATCTTGCCAGCCTGAAAGGCGTCGGCGATGCCTATCGCGACATTGTCGGCCGGAATTTTCCCTGCATGGCCGCGATCGAGATCAAAGGGCTGATGGAACCCGACGCGAAAATCGAAATCGAGACGACGGCGATCGTCCCGAAATAGTCCACAGACCCACTTGTCAGCCGGGCGACGCGTAGCGCAGACTTTGCATTCGAATTCCGCACCATGCGGATTCGCCCAGCGACGCGAGAGGTCTGCGCGATGTCGAACGAATCGACCGCCGTCATTGCCGCCAACAGGGAATTCTATCGGGCATTCTCGGCGCGCGACGTCGGCGCCATGGAACGGATGTGGTCGTCGCGCGCCTTCGTGGCCTGCATCCATCCCGGTTGGGACGCGATCATCGATCGCGCCGCGGTGCTGCGCAGCTGGCGGCAGATTCTCGAAAATCCGAGCGCGCCGACGGTCGCCTGCCGCAACGAGAAGCCCTTCGTGATCGGCGATATCGCCTTCGTCGTGTGCCATGAGGTGCTCGATGCCGGCGTGCTCGCGGCCACCAACATGTTCGCGCGCGAGGCCGGCGGCTGGAAATTGATCCATCATCAAGCCAGCCCGCTGTCGCAGATGCCGCACGACGAAGCCGAAATGCCCTCGGCGCAATTGCACTAAGGGCGATGGCGGCGCGAGGGACGAAACGCGGGAGCGCCCGCGTGGGACTCGTGGATACGGCGCTCCGGTTGTTCGAGCGCCACAGCTTTCACGGCGTCGGCATCGACCGCATCCTGGCCGAGGCCGGCGTCGCGAAGATGACGCTCTACCACCATTTTTCCTCCAAGGACGCGCTCATCGTCGCCGTGCTCGAGCGGCGCGACGCCGCGTTTCGCGACGCGCTGGCGGCACGGCTCAACGGCCCCGCGGCCGCGCCGCGCGATCGCCTGCTGACGATGTTCGACGCGCTCGACGGATGGATTCGCGAGCCGGATTTTCGCGGCTCGCTGTTCGACAAGGCGGCGGGCGAATTCGGCGACAAGGACCATCCGGCGCGCAAGATCGTTCTCGCGCACAAATCCTGGCTGTTCGGCGAGGTGCGCCGCGCGGCGGCCGAAACCGGCGCGCTCGATCCGCTGCGTCTCGCGGCCGAGCTGTTCCTGCTGATGGAGGGCGCCATCACCGCCGCGACGGCAACGGGCGATCGCAGCGCCGCCCGCCGTGCCCGCGCCGCCGCCGCGACCTTGATCGAGGCCGCCGACTCAAGCTGACGGGGGCCTTACTAGCGTCATATTGCGATGCTGTGACTGGCATCGTCGGCATTCGCGTTTGTCATTGGCGCCGCGGGGCCGGTCAGTCGTCTCATCGCTCTCTGCCGAGGTGTGACCGATTTTGCGATTTCGCGTTTCAATCCTTCTTGCCGCCGTCGCGTGCGGCGCAATGTTCCCGGCGCCACGGGCCCGCGCGCTGGACATGGTCTGCGCCGGAACGTCCGGCGACGGGCTGATCTGCATCGATGCCGGCGGCATCAAACATCTCAATCGCCGGAACGGCTCGATCCCTGGCGACCGCATATCGGATCTCGTGGTCTGCGACGGCAAGGTCATCTTCGCCGTGGAAGAGGCCATTCTGAGCTACGACGGCGCGCTGGTCGGCCCGCCCAATGCCGTCGGCCGCGGATTGGTCGGCAACATCAGTTGCGACGACGAGGGCCGGCTCTGGGCGGCGAGCCAAAGCACCGTGTCGAGCTGGGACGGCAGCACCTGGCGCCATCACGAGCTGCGCGCGATCGCGCCCGCGGGCACGCGCCGCCCCTATGTCGCCGGCCTCGCCGCCGGGCCGAAAGGAACCGTGTGGCTCACCATGCCCGACGGCATCGCGGCGCATTTCAACGGGCGCGTTTGGACCGTGCATCGCCAGGGCCAGGGCTTCCGCGACAGCCATCGCTTCGGACCCATCCTCGTCGATAGCAAAGGTCAGGCTTGGCTGCCCTACGCGCAGGGCCTCTATACGTTCAAGGGCGAGCGCTGGGAATCGCTGCGCACCATCGCGTCGGCGCACCACATCGTCGAAGACAAAAGCAACCGGCTCTGGCTCACATCGGGCGCGCGCATCGCCGTCGTCGACGGCGGACGGACGCGCGCCTTCGACGCCGAGCAGAACATCCGCGAACTCGCGGTCGACAGCGCCGGCGCCGTGTGGACGGCGACGGAATTCGGCCTCGGCCGCTTCGCCGACAACAAGTGGCAGTCTTGGCAGATGCACAATTCCGATCTGCCCGACAACGATCTGCGCTCGATCGTCGTTCTCGGCGAGGGCGCGGCCCCGCCCGCGGGCGGCGCCAAGGCGAAGGGAATGCTTGCCGGCACGCTGCTGTGGTCCGACTCCAAGCCGATGGCCGAGGCGGACATCCACATCTGCGGCGTGCGCGCCTATGATTTCGGCGCCAACAAGGGCCCGTGCGACGACAAACCGCTGGCCGCGAAATCGCGCAGCGCCGCCGACGGCAAGTTCGTCTTCCGCGACATTCCGGCGGCGAACTACTACTTGGTCGTGCGGCCCAAGGGCCAGCAGCGCTGGATCCGTTTCGCCACCGAGGCGGCGCGCTTCAAGCTGGCGCCGGGCGGCGAGCGCCAGGTCGGCCTGGTCGTCATCGACGCGCGCCAGCGCGAATAAGCGGCATTACGGCGCGACCTATTTCGGCCAGTTATCGGGCCACGCGATGCCCTGTTTCCCCATCATGCGCTGGAACGCCGGCCGCTGCCGCACGGCGTCGGCGAGGCGCTTGATGTGCGGCCAGTGCCAGGCGGGCTTCGGCATGGTGCGGCTCCAGCGCGCCAGCATGGTCAGATAGATATCGGCCAAGCTGAAGCGCTCGCCGGCGAGATAGGGCGTCGCCGCCAGCGCGCGATCCAGGATGTCCCACATCGCGGCCATGCGCCGCTCGCTCACGGCTTTGAGCTCGGCGCGGCCGGCGTCGTTGTCGGCGAACCAATCGGGGTGGTGCCAATGCAGGGCGCATTCCTGCACCGTGTTGGTGAGGTAGACCAACCATTGGTAGAAACGCCCGCGCTCGGGCGTGCCCGGCGGCGGCGCCACGCCGGCGCCGGGGTGCTTGTCCGCGATATAGAGGCAGATCGCGGCGGTCTCGAACAGCACGGTGTCGCCATCGACGAGCGTCGGAATGCGCCCGTTGGGGTTGAGTTTCTTATACTCGGGCGCGTGGTGCCGTTTGGCGGCAGTGTCGAGGAGGATCGGCTCGTACGCGGCGCCGACTTCTTCCAACACGGCCTGCGGCGCCATCGCGGCGGTTCCCGGCGCCCAATAAAGTTTGTACATGGCGGTTCCCTCAGTTCGGTTTCTTGCCGCCGGGCGGCAGATCTTGCAAGGCTTCGGCTTCGTCGGTCGTGCGCGGGAATGGGCGCGGCGTGCCGGCATAGGGATCGAGCTTCGATTCGGTTTGCGCGACGATGCGGCAATCGCCGCACATGCGCATGCGGTCGGCCATGGCACCGTCGCTATACATCCAATGCGAGCCCGCCAGCTTGGCGATCACGCGCTCGACCGTGCTCTTGGTGCCGAAGGCCTTGCCGCAGCGGATGCAATGCGCGGGCTCCTCTTCCTTGATCGTGACCGGCGCCCGCGCGGCGACGCGGAAATCGATGCGCGGCACGAGGTCGATGACTTTTTCCGGGCACGTGTTCTTGCACAACCCGCATTGCACGCAAGCGTCCTCGGTGAAGCGCAGCATCGGGCGCTCGGGGTTGTCGGCCAAGGCGCCGGTCGGGCAGGCCGAAACGCAGGCGAGGCACAGCGTGCAGCCCGCGACTTCGACCTTGAGTCCGCCGAAGGGCGCGCCCTTGGGCAAGGCGAGAACATCCACCGGCGCCGGCGCCGCCTCGTGCAGCTTGGCGAGCGCCAGGCGGAGCAGGCCGCGCTTGTCGCCCATCGGCAAGAACGGGCGCGCCGTGCCAGGCGCCGCGAGGTCGAGCGCGTAAAGCGCATCGGAGAGCGCGTCGGGATCGTCGGTCTCGATCAGGCCGATGCGACCGGCGCCGAAGCCGAGCCCGGTCAGCAGCGCCTCCGTGAGGCCCATTTGCTGCGCCAGCCCCGCGAGATCGTGCTTCGGCTTGGCCGGCAGCAAGAGGCGAATGCCGGCGGCGCCGAAGGCAAAGACAGCCGCGAAAAAATCCAGGCCGGCTTGCGTAACCTCGTTGACCGCGAAGGGCAGCACGCGCGCCGGCAAGCCGCGCCCGCCGCGCGCCGCCATGTCGATCAGCGGCGTGCCGTGGCGCGTGTCGTGCACCAGCAGCGTGGCGCCCTTGCCGCCGGCGGCGAGAAACGCCTCGACCAAAACGCGCGCCCGCTCGGCCAGCGCGGCGGCGGCGGGCACGGCATAGGCGGCGGCGCCGGTCGGGCACACGGCGGCACAACTGCCGCAGCCGGCGCAAACAAAGGGATCGATCGCGACCTTGTCGCCCGCCGACGCAATCGCGCCGGTCGGGCAAATATCGATGCAGCGCGTGCAGCCGGTCTTGCGCGAGCGCGAATGGGCGCAGATCTCGGCATGGTAATCGACGTAGCGCGGCTTTTCGAATTCGCCGACCAGGCCGGCGAGCGCGTCGATCGCGGCGTCGAGAGCGGCGGCGCTGCCGGGATCGGGCCGGCGATAGCCGTCGCGCGTCTCGTGCGCCGTGAACAAGGGCGTGCCTCCGGTGAGGTCGAGGATGAGATCGCATTTCGAACGCGCGCCGTCGCGGCTCGCGCCGAAAACGAAGCCGGTGCGCGACGACGGTGCCGCGACCGCGTAATCGTCGACCACGAGCTCGAAGGCGCCGAGATGGCCTTTCACGGCGCGGACGCGGCCCTGGACGACGGGAATTTCCGTCACCCGCGCCGGCAGCGCGGCGGCGCCGGGCTGCAGGACCACGGTCACGTCGAGCGTGTCCTTGAGCCGCAGCGCGGCGTCGATCGCCAGTTGATCCTTGCCGTAAATCAAGGTTACGCCGCGCGACCGCATGGTCAGCGTCGGGGTCGGCGCGAAGTCCTCGGCGGCGAGGCGCAACAGCGCCGCGATCTTGGGCGTGGCATCGCGCGCCTCCGCCGACCAGCCGGCGGCGGCGCGGATATCGACATAGCTGATCGGTGTCGCGGATTTCGCCGCCTCGCGCTGCTCCTCGAAGCGCGGCGCTTCCTGCGTGCAGGCGACGATGAGCGGCGTCCCGTCATTGAGCGCGGCGACGAAGCGGCCCAGCTCGGTGCCGCAAAGCTGCGTCGCCAGCCGGTCCGGCGCGCCGCCGCACGCCTTGGCGAGCGCCTTGCCGTCGAGCGGCATGGTGCCTTCGCAATCGCAGATCAGCACGCGTTTGCCGCCGACGGTCATCGTATCTTTCATGCCGGCGAAGCTAGGACCGGCGCCGCTTGCGGTAAAGGCCGTTGGCAACCGGCGCTGGCTCGCCCGGTTGCCGCCCTAGAGCCAGCCGCGCGCATGATAGAGCGCGGCGCCGCGCTTCAACACCGCGGCAAGCTCGCGGCGCAAACCGGCGTCGGCTTCCTTGATGTGAAAACAACCCTTGCCCTTGAGCAATTTGGCGAGTCGAGGCGACAGGCTGAAAGCGCTTCGGTCGCTATAAATCGGCATGAAATAGAATCCGACATAACTGGCGCGGACGATAATTCCGGCAAAGTAAATATGGGGCCGGCCGCGTCCCGCGACCACCGCCGGCTTGCGCCCAACCAGCTCGTAGCGCCCGGCCAAATTCGAAATCGCGCGGCTCCAGCGCGCGTAGGGCGATAGCAGCGGCCGCAGGCTCCTGAACGTCGTTAACCGCCCGTCCGTCATGTTCGCACTGGCTTTCTTGGTTTGACGCTTCATCTTATATAGAGCGCAACCCAAAGCGAGTGTCGTAGCCCCACAGCCATGGACCGCAGCCCGAAATTTCCACCCGTCTTTCAGCCGGTTCGCTGCCTGGCGCCGGACGCCTTCGACGCCGCTGTACGCGCCGCGCAATCCGGCGCCGGGGCCGCCACGCTGTTTTGGGCGGAGCGCGCCGACGCGATCGATTGCGCCATCGTGCTGGAACCCGACGGCGACGCCAAACGGCCGCTGCTCGCGGCCTATGCGGCCATGGTCGCGATCGGCGACGCGCTCGGCGGCATTTTGCCCGAGCAAGCGCCGGTCGCCTTCGAGTGGCCGGATCGCGTGCTGGTCAACGACGGTTGCATCGGCGGCTTGCAAGTCGCGGCGGCGCCCACGGCCGATCCGGCCGCGGCGCCGGCCTGGATCGTCGTCGGCCTCTTGCTCGCGATCGAGCCCGATCCCGAGGACGAGCCGGGCCGCCATCCCGAAGTGACGACGTTGGGCGACGAATTCGCCTATGGCGAGGATTTTTCGCCGGCCGATCTGCTCGAAATCTTATGCCAGCCATTTCCTGTATTGGATCGATCGCTGGCAGAACGAGGGTTTCGCGCCGGTGCGCCGGGCCTGGCTCGAGCGCGCGCTGGGGCATCACGAGAAGGAAATCGGCCGGCGGCACTTTTTCCGCGTCGAGGCGATCGACGACGACGGCACCGCGACGCTGCGGCGCGACAATGTCCGGCGCATTCTCACCATCGAGCAAGGCATCAAGGCGCGGAGCTGGTGGCTGCCGGACCGCTTCGGCGCCTATCGCGCCGAGATCGCCGCGTTGCGGGGAGGCTAGGCGATGCGGCTGCCGCGCACGATCCGCTTCGATGCCAGCGACGAGCGCGTCTTCGAGCGCGCCGCGGCGCCCGACGAGATCGCGATTTCGGGCGCTTTCCTGTTCGCCGATGCCGAACCGGAGGATCTCACCGGCAAGCAGCGCCAGGCCTTGCGCCACGGTTTTCTCGGCCTTGCCAGCTTCGGCTGGTCGAGCTTCGCCTGCGTTGCCGAGGTCAGCGACGCCGATTGCGCCGCGGCCGAAGCGCTGCTCGCCCATCGTTTCTTCGCCGAGTTCGGCGCGCCCGATATCGAAACCGCGCGCAGCGCCGCGCGCGATGAAATCGCGCACGCCGCCGGGCTGTGCGATCACCCAGTCAACACCGTCATCGCGGTCGAGCGCGAGCTCAGTGAAGAGGGCGTGCGCGAGCGCTACCGCATCGTGACGCCGGCGCGCGAGCGCGATCACGCGAAGGTTTGGGACGCGGCCGAAGCCTTGTCCGACAAGGGAGCGCCGCATGGCTGAATTCTGGCGCGCCTCGGGCTACGATCTGCTCGACCGCCGCGGCGATGGCCTGCTCGCGGTGACCGATGCGTTTCTGGCGGCCTATCTCGCGCGGCCCGAGATGATGCCCACCGCCGAATCCTGCGCCAACGAGCGCGCGCTGCACCGGACGCTGCTGCAGGAACCGCGCGCCGCGGTGCCGCCGGTTCATCTGGTCGCGATCAAGGACAAGGACACGCGGGCCAACTACCAGATTTTTCTCAACCACCGCGATTGGCTGCTGCGCAAGCGGACGATCGAGGCGGCCTACATCACCTTGTTCCAGACCGGCGAAATCGCCATCCCGCGCCTGTTCATCGATCACATGGTTGCCGTCATTCTGCGCGGCCTGCTCGGCGATTGCGAAGACCCGATGCGCGTGCGCGCCGCCGAGCTGTTCTATCGGCCGCAGCGCATCTCGATCAGCGATGGGCAGATCATGGCCGCGGACGAGGAAACGGTCGAAGTGTTCGCGGAAAGCGGCGGTTTCGGGAACTTGGGCAAGCTCGTCGTCGAAGCGGGCGCCAAGCCGGCCGCGGTCGAACTCGACGTGATGACGCCCGACAATGCCGCGCTTTATTGGGAGCGCAGCGACCAGCACGACATGGTGCTCGATCTTTCCTTCGCGCGGCCGGGTCTCGATGCGCTGTGCCGCGTGCTCGAAGCGTGGGTCGGGCATTTCCTCAAGGCCGAGGTTTCGATTCAGCCGGTGCAATCGATCGGCGACGAGCGTTGGGTCTGGCATGTCGGCCTCGACGGCGAGGCGACGGCGATCCTCAACGACATGTACAACGGCGTCGCGGTCGACGAGGCGCGGATGCGCCGCGTCCTGTCGCTGTTCCGGCTCGAGTTCCGCGATCCCTCGCTCATGCTGGCGCGCGTCAAGGGCCGGCCGGTTTATCTCGCGATGGCGATGACCGAGGACGGCGAGCTGAAGCTCAAGCCGCAAAACCTACTCGTCAACTTGCCGATCGCCGCCGGCGCCTAGCGAAAGGAATTCGCCATGAACGAAGAAGCCTTCAATATGAGCATCCGGAAATTCCTCAAGACCGTGGGCGTCACCGCGCAGCGCGAGATCGAATTGGCAGTGCGCAAGGCGCTGGCCGAGGGTAAGCTAAAAGGCACGGAAAGCCTCAACGCCGAGGCGCGCATCACATTGGGCGGCGCGGGCTTGGATGTCGCGATCAAAGGCGAGATTGCCTTGAGCTGAGGGACGGACAGAGTGAGCTGGGACTATCCCATCGTCGAGCGCCGGGAGATCGGTGTCGCGGTCGAGCGCCGGACGCTCAAGAGCCAATGGGCGGAGTATCGCTGGCACCCGGCCGCGATCTTTTCGGAGCTTCCGGCTGCGGCGCCGTGGACCGAGTTGGCGCGCACGCCCGACGCGGCGCGTTTCTATATCGGGCCGGCGACGCTGGAATTGGTGCCGATGGAATGCGAGAATTATAAATACAATCTGGAAGGGCGGGAAGCCTTGGCGTGGGTGATATTGCGCGCGATCGAGGGCGCCGCCGGAGATCGCGCGGTCGAACTCATCGGCGCCACGCTCAGCGCGGGCGAGGCCGAGGCGCTGACCGACGCGGGCAGCGACATCGTCGAATCCGTGCCGCTGCCGCCCGAGCTTGAGGATTGGCTGGCCGAATTCGTCGCCAAGCACTACGTCGAACGGCCGCGCCACAAGCGCAAGCGCGGCACGGATGTTGCCGATGGCGTCGTCGCCAGGAAATCGTCAAGCAAGGGGACCGGCCATGAATAAGCCCGACGGTTTCTTGAAGCGCTGGTCGCGCCTCAAACAAGAACCGGTCGGCAAAACGCCGGACGAAGCCAAGAACGCGGCCGCGCCGAAACCGGGCGAAGCCGAGGCGGAATTCGATCCCGCCACTTTGCCGCCGATCGAAAGCCTCGGGCCGGATAGCGACTTCACAGTGTTCCTGAAGAAGGGCGTGCCCGAAGCGCTGCGCCTCGCCGCCTTGCGCAAAGTCTGGGTCCTGGATCCGATCATTCGCAATTTCCGCACGCCGGCGGATTACGATTGGGATTTCAACGCGCCAGGCTATGGCGCGTTGCGGCCCACCGACGACGTCGTCAAGATGGTCGACGAACTCCTGGGGCCGCCGCAGCCGGCCAATCCCGCGCTTGACCAATCGCCACCGGCCGAACCGGCCACGGTACCGATCGAGGCGGCCGCTCCGCCGGTTCCGCCGCCCGACGCAACGCGCGTGCCATCGCGGCCGGCGACGCTGCCGGGCCAAGCCGGCGCGGCGCTGAATCGCGAAATGATAGCGCCCAAGTCGGCGGCGCCGATATTGCAACGCCGTCGTCATGGCGGCGCTTTGCCGGAATAGCGCTACACTTCAAAACAAACGTCCATGTTGCGACGCAGCAAAGTGATAACAGGCGTCAATACTTGACGATCGGGTCAACCAAATCCGATTGACCCAGTCATAAACGAACTTATGATCGACTTATGGTGGGAAATGCGCTCGAAGCGGCGGTGGCGATCGTCGGCGGCCAATCAAGTTTGGCGCGCCTGCTTGGCGTTTCGCAGCCCAATGTCTGGCACTGGCTCAACAAATCGGACCGCGTGCCGGCTGAATATGTATTGCCGATCGAATCCGCGACCGGCGGGCGCGTATCGCGCCACGATCTGCGCCCGGATATTTTTCCGCGCGACCGCGCTGCCGCGACTTCGCACATGAATGCCGCTATTGCCGAGGAGGACCGCGCGCGCGCCGAATGTTACCGGCTGCTGTCGCGCCTGTTGATGGCGCCGCCGGATCGCGACGCGCTCGACGCCGTGGGCCGCATGCTGGGCGGCGAGGGCGAGTTCGGCGCGGCGATCGACGGATTGGCCGCGGCGGCGCGCCAAGCCGATCTCAACTCGGTCGAACGCGAATACCACGATCTCTTCATCGGCATGGCGCGCGGCGAATTGCTGCCCTACGCCTCTTACTATCTCACCGGCTTTCTGTACGAGCAGCCGCTGGCGCGCGTTCGCGCGGCAATGGCCGCGCTCGGTATCGCCCAGGCCGAACACGTGTCCGAACCGGAAGACCATATGGCCTCGCTGTGCGAAAGCATGGCGGCGCTGGCACTGGGCGCGTTCGGCGCGCCCGCGCCGCTGCCGGCGCAGCACGATTTTTTCGCCGCGCATGTCGCATCCTGGGGACCGCGCTTCTTCGCCGATCTCGAGAAGGCGGACTATGCGAAATTCTATAAAGCGGTCGGCCGGATCGGCCGGCTGTTTCTGGCGATCGAAGCCGAGGCCTTCGCCTTGGCGTCGTGAGAACTTGTTATCGGGTATTGGTGCCGCAGCGCTGGCGCGAGACCAGGCGCGGAGTTCTAGGAAGGAAGGGTCCATGAGCGAGAAAACTGGCAAGGCCAATGAAGCACGGCGCAATTTCCTGCGCGGCGTGACGACCGGCGCGGTTCTAGTGGCCGCCGCCGCCATTGCCGTCGGCGCGCCCAAGCGCGCGGCCGCGACCGAATCCAAGGCGGATCGCAAGAAGGTCCGCTACAAGGAAACGGAGCACGTCAAGCGCTTCTACCAGACCAATCGCTATTAGTTCGGGAGGCCGGCACCCATGTTGATCAAGAAAAGCAGCGGCAACTCCGCCAAAACCCGCCTGACGAACGGCATGGCCGCCGTTGCCGGCGCCGGCATGGATCGGCGCGGATTCCTCAAGCGCTCCGGCCTCGCGGTCGGCGGCATTGCCGCCGTTTCGGCGCTGCCGTTTTCGCTGGTGCAGAAGGCCGAGGCCGCCGCACCGCCGGGCAACGGCCCGATCTCGCTCAAGAAGAACGTGTGTACCCATTGCTCGGTCGGTTGCACCGTGATCGGCGAAGTGCAGAACGGCGTTTGGTTCGGCCAGGAGCCGGCCTGGGATAGCCCGATCAATCTCGGCACCCATTGCGCCAAGGGTGCGGCCACGCGCGAACTCGTGCACGGCGACCGCCGGGTGCGCTATCCGCTCAAGCTCGTCGGCGGCCAATGGACGAAGATTTCGTGGGATCAGGCGATCGCCGAAATCGGCGACAAGATGCTCCAGCTGCGCCAGCAGTCGGGCGCCGATTCGGTCTATCTCCTGGGTTCGGCCAAGTTCACCAACGAAGCTTCCTATCTCTTCCGCAAGTTCGCCGCCTTCTGGGGCACGAACCACGTCGACCATCAGGCGCGCATCTGCCATTCGACCACCGTTGCCGGCGTCGCCAATACCGTCGGCTTCGGCGCGATGACGAACAGCTACAACGACATCGCGAATTCGAAATGCATCATGATCATGGGCGGCAATCCGGCCGAGGCGCATCCGGTGTCGCTGCAGCACGTGCTGCGCGGCAAGGAGCTCAATCGCGCGCCGGTCATCGTCGTCGATCCGCGTTTCACCCGCACGGCGGCGCATTCCACCGAATATGTGCGCATCCGCCCCGGCACCGACATTCCGTTCATTTGGGGCCTGCTCTGGCATGTCTTCAGGAACAATTGGGAAGACAAGGAATATATCCGCCAGCGCGTCTTCGGCATGGAGGAAGTCAGGAAGGAAGTCGAGAAGTGGGAGCCGAAGGAGGTCGAGAACGTCGTCGGCGTCAAGGAAGACCAGATGAAGCGGGTCGCCGAGCTGATGGCGAAGAACAAGCCCAGCACGCTGATCTGGTGCATGGGCGTGACGCAGCACACCGTCGGCACCGCCAATGTCCGCGCGCTTTCGACCCTGCAACTGGCGCTCGGCAATGTCGGCGTGTCCGGCGGTGGCCTCAATATTTTCCGCGGCCACACCAACGTCCAGGGCGCCACCGACATCGGCCTCGATAACACGACGCTGCCGCATTATTACGGCTTGGTCGAAGGCGCATGGCGCCACTGGTGCCGCGTCTGGAAGGTCGATTTCGACTGGATGAAGGCGCGGTTCGACGTGCACAACAACACCACGCAAATGCATGTCGCCGGCATTCCCTCGACGCGCTGGTTCGACGCGGTCTCGGTCGACAAGAAGGACATCGACCAGAAGGACAACGTCAAGGCGATGTTCTTCTGGGGCCATGGCGGCAACACGATCGTCCGCATGCCCGAGGTCAAGAAGGTGCTGGACGACGAGGCCAAGCTTCAGCTGCTCGTCGTCGTCGATCCGCATCCGACGACGACCGCGGCGCTCACCGACCGCAAGAACGGCGTTTATCTGCTGCCGGCCTGCACGTCCTACGAGATGGACGGTTCGCGCACGGCATCCAACCGTTCGCTGCAATGGGGCGAGCAGATCAGCAAGCCGATCTTCGAATCGAAGAACGACTACGAGATTATCTATCGCCTGGCGAAAAAACTCGGTTTCGCCGATGAGATGTTCAAGAACATCAAGGTCACGGACAATGGGCCCGAAGCCGAATCGGTGCTGCGCGAGATGAACACGGGTGCGCTGTCGACCGGCTACAGCGGCCAGTCGCCGGAGCGCCTGAAGGCGCATATGGCGGACCAATCGCTGTTCGACAAAACGACGCTGCTCGCCGGCTCCGGCCCGCTCAAGGGCGAGTACTACGGCCTGCCGTGGCCGTGCTGGGGCTCGGCCGACATGAAGCACCCGGGCACGCACATCCTCTACAACACAAGCCTGCACGTCAAAGAGGGCGGCGGCAATTTCCGGGCGCGTTTCGGCGTCGAATATCAGGGCCGGAACCTGCTCGCCGAAGGTTCCTATTCCAAGGGTTCGGAACTAAAGGACGGCTACCCGGAATTCAACTACCAAGTGCTGAAGCGGCTCGGCTGGGATCGCGATCTCACGCCGGCCGAGCGCGAGGTCAACGACCGGCTCGGCAATGCGAGCTGGGCGACCGATCTCTCCTTCGGCATCATCCGCGTGGCGATGGAGCATGGTTGCCAGGCAATGGGCAACTCGAAGGCCCGTGTCTTCGCCTTCGGCCTGCCGGATCCGGTGCCGATTCACCGCGAGCCGATCTACACGGCGCGGCACGATCTCGTGGCCAAATATCCGGCGCTCGCCGACCGGCGCGCCTTCCGCTTGCCGCATCTCGGCAAGAGCGTGCAGGACCGCGCCATCGCCAACGAGGCGCACAAGAAATTCCCGATCATCCTCAGTTCGGGCCGCCTCGTCGAATACGAAGGCGGCGGCGAGGAAACCCGGTCGAACAAATGGCTCGCCGAGTTGCAGCAGGACATGTTCGTCGAAATCAACGTCCAGGACGCGGCCGAGCGCCGCATCAGGGACGGCGATTGGGTGTGGGTCACCGGCGCCGAAAGCGGCTCGAAGGCGCGCATGAAGGCGTTGGTCACCGAACGGGTCGGAAAGGGCGTCGCCTGGATGCCCTTCCATTTCGGCGGCTGGTGGCAGGGCGCCGATCAGCGCTCGAAATATCCGAAAGGCGCCGATCCGATCGTGCTCGGCGAATCGGTCAACCAGTTAACGACTTATGGCTACGACGCGGTGACGCACATGCAAGAGACCAAGTGCACGCTCTGTCAGATTGCCAAAGTGTAAGGGGAGGGGATCCGGCCATGGCCCGCATGAAATTCCTTTGCGACTCGGATCGCTGCATCGAATGCAACGCCTGCGTCACCGCGTGCAAGAACGAGCACGAAGTGCCGTGGGGCATCAACCGCCGCCGCGTGGTGACGATCAACGACGGCAAGCCGGGCGAACGCTCGATTTCGATGGCGTGCATGCACTGCACCGACGCGCCCTGCGCGGCCGTGTGCCCGGTCGATTGCTTCTATAAAACCGACGACGGCGTCGTGCTGCACTCGAAGGATCTGTGCATCGGCTGCGGCTATTGCTTCTACGCGTGCCCGTTCGGCGCGCCGCAATACAAGCAGGTCGGCAATTTCGGCAGCCGCGGCAAGATGGACAAGTGCACCTTCTGCGCCGGCGGTCCCGAAGCCGATGGCAGCAAGGAAGAATTCGAAAAATACGGCACCAATCGCCTGGCCGAAGGCAAGCTCCCGTTGTGCGCGGAGATGTGCTCGACCAAGTCGCTGTTGGCCGGCGACGGCGACGTGATCGCCTCGATCTATCAGGAGCGCGTGGTCAAGCGCGGCTACGGTTCGGGCGCCTGGGGCTGGCAGACCGCCTACAAGACCGGCCTGCAAGCCGGCACCGGCGCGCCTGACAAAAAGGGTTGAGGCCAAGGAACGACAATATCGGCAGCATCGGGCAAGGCACAATCCTTGCCCAGCGCTGACTGTCTGGGAGAGTGAACATGCATCGAGCGCTTGCAGAGATTTTCCGCGCCCTCGCGGTCGTGGTCGCGTTGAGCTTCGCGGCGGCGCCGGTCGCGGCGCAAACTGCGCCGCCGCCCGTGGACGAAAAAGCGCTGCTCGAATATCTCAAGAAGTGCCCGCCGGGCCAGGTGTGCGACGGCCGGGTTTCGATCCCCGACGCGAAATCGGCGACACTGGTGCAAACCCAAGGCCGCGCCTGGCAAGAGCGCATGGAAGGCTCGGTCAAGCGCTGGGGCGGCTGGTTCCTCGTCGCCGTCGTCGTCCTGCTCGGCCTGTTCTACATGGTGCGCGGCAAGGTGAAGATCGAGAAAGGCATGTCGGGCCAGACGATCGAGCGCTTTACCGGCTTCGAACGCTTCACCCATTGGCTCACCGCGTCGAGCTTCATCGTTCTCGGCTTGACCGGCCTCAACATCCGCTTCGGCCGCTCCGTGCTGCACCCGATCTTGGGCGACAGCGCCTTCGCCTGGGTTTCGCAGCAGGGCAAGATCCTGCACAATTTCACCAGCTTCGCCTTCATGCTGGGCCTGGCGCTGATGATCCTGATTTGGATCCGGCATAATTTTCCGGCCAAGGCCGACGCCGAATGGATCGCCCAGGGCGGCGGAATTTTCAAAAAGGGCGTGCATCCGCCGGCGGGCAAGTTCAACGCCGGGCAGAAGGTGATTTTCTGGGCCGTGATCGGGGTCGGCGTGGCGCTGGCTTGGACCGGCATCGAATTGCTGTTCGACGGCGGCGTCGTGCCCCAGGCCGCGATGCAGAGCACGATTTTCCTGCATTCGATCCTCGGCATCATCCTGGTCGGCGTGATCCTGGCGCATATCTATATCGGCTCGATCGGTATGGAAGGCGCCTTCGATGCCATGGGCACCGGCCAGGTCGATCTCAACTGGGCCAAAGAGCACCACAGCCAGTGGGTCGAAGAGGTCCAGGGCAAAAAATCGGGCGCCGCCGCCGAGTAGCTTTCGCCGCCCAGGCGGCCATGCTTCGTCTTCTGATTGCGGCGGCACTCGCCGCCGGCGCCGCGGTTCCGGCGAGCGCCGATTTCAGCGGCCATGGCGCCACGATCAACAGCCTCGCGGTGTCGCCGGATGGGCGCCGGTTGCTGTCGGCGAGCTGGGACTACACGGTCAAGCTCTGGGATATCGGCAAACACGCGGAAATCCGCACCTTCGAAGGCCATACGGCGAGCGTCAACGCCGTGGTCTTTTCGCCCGATGGCGCAACGGCCTATTCGGGAAGCTGGGACCAGAAGATCATCCAATGGGACCTCGCCACCGGCAAGCCGCTGCGGCGGCTTGAGGGCCACGTCAACAGCGTGGCCGGCCTCGCCCTGTCGCGCGACGGCAAGCGCCTGGCCTCGGCGAGTTGGGACCGCACGCTGCGCGTGTGGGATGTCGCCGGCGGCCGAACGATCGCCGAGCTCAAGGGCCATACGCAAAACATCATGCAGGTCGCGTTCCTCAGCGCCGACGGCGAGCGCCTCGTCTCGAGCGCCTACGATCTCACCTTGCGCGTGTGGGAAACGGCGGAACAGCGCGAGGCCGCGATTCTCAAGGGACATGAAGGCAGCGTCAACGCCGTCGCCGTCTCGCCCGATGAGGCCCTTATCGCCTCGGCCAGCGTCGACGGCCAGATCCGCTTTTGGGACGCGGCCAAGGCCGAGCCTTTGGGCGCGATCGATGACGGCCATCGCGGCTTCATCGCCGCACTCGCCTTTTCGCCTGACGGCAAAACCCTGCTCTCGGGCTCGGGCGATCGCAGCGCCGTGCTCTGGTCGGTGGCTGAGCGCCGGCTGCTGCGCCGTTTTATCGGGCATGAGAAGGGCATCTTCACCGTCGCGTTCATGCCCGACGGCAAGCGCTTCGTTTCGGGCGGCTTCGATACCGTCATCAAGCTGTGGGACGTCGAAACCGGCCATCCGGTCGCGGCACCGTAACGAAAAAGGCCGGCGATTGGCCGGCCTTGACCGCAACGATGTTGCGCGATCCGCGCTATTTCGGCCGCGCGCCGGTGGTCGTATAGGCCGTTTCGGCGGTCTTATCGATGCCACTGAGTATCACGCCGGCCGCGACCGTGATCACGACCAGGGCCACGATGCTCGCGATAAAGGCTTTCATTCCGGCCTCCGATTGCGCCCGCCACTGGGCGAAGTCTCACGGCAAGGAGACTAGGCGAAAGCGTGCAAAACAGCAATGCCGTCGCGCCGATTTTGCTGCGGGGCAGCGAACCTGGCGGCGGAACCGCGCCGCCGTTCAGGTCAATCGGAACGGTCGTTCCGAAGCCGGGCTGGCCGACGGCGCCGATAAAGTCGTTGCCCGACCATCGCAAGGGAGATCGGCGCGGTTTCCCGCGCCCACCTCGATCGGCGATTGAATCGTCCACCATGCGTCAAACGATGAAGTCGCCGGCGATGATCTGGTTGGCGGCGACGCCTTTCAAGTCGACGATCGCTTCCTGGTCGAAAACGCCGAGCACTTGCACCTGCGAATGCGCGCCGCCGTCCTTGTCGACCATCACGCGGGTGCCGAAATCCGCCGTGTTGGGCGTGCCATGCTGGACGAAGTAGATGTAGCCTTGGGCGATGGCGTCGGCCGCCGAGCTGCCGGTGAAATAGGTCAGGTCCATCACCGTTCGGAGATCGATCTTGTCGATGCCACGCTCGTAGTCGGTGATCGTGTCCATCTGCGGAATGAGGAACATCGACGCATTGTAGTCGGCGCCGGCGAAATAGAAGGTGTCGGCGCCGCTGCCGCCGGTGAGCGCGTCGCGGCCGCGCCCGCCATCGAGATAATCGTTGCCGCCTTGGCCGTTCATCGTGTCGTTGCCACTGCCGCCGAAGAGCTGGTCGTGCCCTTCGGTGCGGCCGCCTGTGTTTTTGCTGAGGCGATTGTTGTCGCCGTAAATGGTATCGTCTCCCGAATCGCCGAAGAGGATATCGTTGTCGCCGTTCCCTTCGAGGTAGTCTTGGCCGGCTCCGCCGTAAACTTCGTCGGTGCCGCGGCCGCCGTAAAGCTCGTCGTCGCCGGTGCCGCCGAAAATAAAGTCGTCGCCGTCATTGCCGAAAACATCGTCGGCACCCTCGTCGGCATAGACGATGTCGTTTCCGTGGCCGCCATAGACGATGTCGTGGCCGGCGAGGGCGTGGACCTCCTGGCCGAAGAATTCGTCCGAGAGATCGATGGTGTCCGAGTTGGTCGTGCCATTCCGAACGGGCATGGATTTGCTCCTTTAGGTTGCGGCGGGCGGCGATTCGAATACTGCGCCGCCCGGCCAAAGCGTTGATGTAAACGACCTCGCGCTTCAGACGATGAAGTCGTTTGCGCTAAGCTGGTTGGGCGCGACGCCCTCGAGATGGGCAAGGGCGAAATTGTTGCCGAGCAGGTTGTCGATTGCGGTGTGTGCGCCGCCGTTCAGGTCGATGTACACCGTGGTGCCAGAGCCTTGCTGCACCCAATAGATGTAGTTCTGCGCCACGGCATCGGCCGCCGTGCCGGTAAAGCCGCTCGCCGTGAAGAACAGCGCGCTGACATCGATCCGGTCGCCGGCGGCGCCGGCGAAATCCGCGATCGTGTCCATCTCGAAGCGGTTCACCGTCCTCGGCCTGCCGAGAAAATTGATCCCGATCTCGTAGAAATCCTCGGCCGAGTATTCGAAGCGGTCGGCGCCCGCGCCGCCGGTCAGCCGATCCGCGCCCTCGAAACCTTCGAGCCGGTCGTTTCCGGCGCCGCCCTGAATGTCGTCATTCCCTCGACCGCCGATCATTCGATCCGCGCCATCGCCTCCGAGCAGCAAATCGTTGCCGTAGCCGCCGAGCAGAAAATCGTCGCCCGCCTCGCCGAACAGCGCGTCGTCGCCGCCTTCGCCGTCAATAAAGTCGTTGCCGAGGCCGCCGTAGAGGAGATCGGCCTCGCCGAGCGAAGAGGAATAGTAGGAGCCGGCATCGCCCCGAATGCGGTCGTCGCCGGCCCCGCCGAAGACGATGTCATGGCCCTCGCCGCCCCAGATCGTGTCGTTCCCGTCAAAACCGTAAAGTAGGTCATTGCCTTCGCGGCCGAAGATCGTGTCGCCGAACTTGCTGCCATAGACAATGTCATCGCCTTCGAGGGCGTCGATCGTCCAGGCGAATGGCTCGCCGCGATGGTCGATGACGTCGTTGAGATTGGTGCCGAAACGGGTGGCCATGGTGTGCTCCAACTGTGTTTGGCCGATGCATGGCCGTGGTTGCCCGCCGATCAGTGCCGACGCGGTCGCGACTTCACTGTGAATTGGATCATAGCTGGACATCGCGGCGCTTGCTGTGATGATCGTCACACGGACTGGTTGAGCATCTCTTTTTTTGGCGTTGGATGGATAGACATGTCGCTGGTTGGATATCGAGGCACGATGCGGCGCGCTTTCGCCCGCATGAACGCTGATGGGAGCGAAATTGGGCGCTTCTACTCGCCAATCGAACAATCGAAAATTGGACAACAGGCGGCACGGAATAATTTGCCGGCTGCCTTTTTCCGAACCCGAAATTTTCGCGCGCGAAGATTCGCCGCGCGCGGGATCAATACAGATCGATGCAGAAATTGCTCGCGGTCAATTGGGTCGCCGCCACGTGTTCGAGCGTTGCAGTCCCGCTTTCATTTTGGCGCGCCGGCGGCGGGAGAAACCGAACTCAATCCGCCGTCGCCTTCTTCAGCCAGGCGATGAGGTCGACGCGGTCCTGCTTGTCGCTGATGCCGCCATACATTTTCGTGCCGGGAATGTAATCGACCGTCTTGGCGAGATATTCGTCGAGCGTGACCTCGGTCCAGACGATGGCGGCGGCGCGCATGGCGTCGGAGTATGTATAGCCGGGCTGGGTTCCCGCCTTGCGCCCGAACAGGCCGGCGAGCCGCGGGCCGACGATGTGGCGGCCGTTCTTTTCGAGCGTGTGGCAGGCCCGGCATTTCGCCCACAATTCCGCGCCGCGCTCCGCATCCGCCGCCTCTTGCGCTTTCGCCGGAACTGAAAAGGCAAGAAAGGAACCACAGAGATACAGAGGCACGGAGAAGTGCCAATTGCGCCGATGGCGCAATGCTTTCTTCTCTGTGCCTCTGTGCCTCTGTGGTTCAATTTGCTTCATGCCGGCAATCTTTGCGGCGAGCGGCGGCGGCGTCAATCCTTGCGTTCGGCGATTTCGCGCGCGGCGCGCAGACCCAATTCGACCGCACCCTGAATCCAGGCATGGGCCAGCGAAGCGTGCTCGCCGGCGAAATGCAGCCTGCCCTCGGGCGCCACGATCGCCTCGTGCAGGAGGGTCTGCTGGCCGGGATCGAACAGCGCGAAGGCGCCGCCGGCGAACTGATCTTCGTGCCACATATAGGAGGCGCCGGCCTCGAACTCGGTCAGGATCTGCGGGTGAATGAGCGACAATTGCTCGACCGCTTCGGACACGCGGTCTTGCGGCGAGAGCGAGCCCCAGCGCTGGGCGTCTTCGGACCACGTATACGAGGCGAGGATAATGCCGCGCCCGGTCTCGCGCCCCTGCTCGGGATAGAAGACGTTGCGGATCGGCAGGTCGGTAACCGTGCCGCCGCCGAAAATGCCCTCGTCTTCCTCCCAAAAGCGGCGCCGGCATTGCAGCAGGATTTTCGCCGACGCGTCGTAAGTGAGTTGCCGGATGGCGCGCTGCTTGGGCCGCGAGACGTGCGGAACCATGTCGACATGGCGCAGCACCGGGAAGGGCAGCGTCACGATCGCATAGTCGCCGCGCACTGTCGCGCGCTGGGCGAGGGTGCGGTAATGCACTGCGACGCCGCTCGCGTCCTGCTCGATCGCGGTGACGCGCGCGCCGAAACGGATATGGCCGCGCAGCGCGGGCAGGAAGGCGTTGGGCAGCCGGTCCATGCCGCCCGCGATCTGGCACATCGCTTCGTAGAAATCGCCCGCCTCCTCGCGCAGCAATTCGAGGAAGGACGAATTCATCAGCGCTTCCTGGTTGGAGAACAGGCCGAAGCGTTCGATGGCGCCCTCGGACCAGCCGCAATGTTCGAGAAACTCGCGGGTCGAGAAATCGTCATAGGTCTCGACGACCCAGTTCCAGGCGCGCGGGCCTTCGGATGACAGCCGCTCCAGCAGCGGCGCGAGCGCGGCGCGCCACATTTGCTCGTGGCTTTGGCCGCGCTCATGCGCGGCCAGCTCGAAGCCGAGCCGCGCCGGATCGCGCTCCACCTCCTCGATGCGGTGCTTGACGCCGCCAAGGTGATAGTAGCCCTTGGGATTGCCCATGGTGAACGGCACGGTTGCGAGCTTGAAGGCCTGGACATAGGCCATGGTGAGGCCGTGCGCCGACGGGATCCGCATGGCGCCGACTTCGGCGTGCAGTCCGTGCAGGAACGGATCGCGCAGCGTGTAGATGCGGCCGCCGACGCGCTGCTGCGCTTCCAGCACCACCGGTTCGTGCCCGGCGCGCAGCAGCTCGTAGGCGGCGACGAGGCCCGCCATGCCGGCGCCGAGCACTATGACGCGCGCCGGTTTCGCCGCTTTCGGCAGGCCGTGTTCGATGATGCCGGCGACCGGCTGGCTCGGCTGGCGTAGCTGGGTGCGCTGGCTCAGGCGTTCCGGGCGGGCGGCGGTTTCCGTCACGGACAAGCGCTCACGCCGGGGGGAGGGCAATCAAATCCGTCATGCCGGGATCGATGCCGAGCTGCATCAGCAGCGTCGTCGCCTGGCCGCGATGATGCGTCTGATGGTTGAAAAAATGCGCGAGCGCCAGGGCAAACGGCATGGTCACCTCGCGCGCGTCGCGCATGCGGCGATAGGTGAGCGTCTCGGCAATCCGATCGAGCGTCAGCGCCGCCGCCATGGCGTCGATCGCGTCGTCGGTCTTGCCGCGCTCGCGCGTCATCTCGGCAAAATCGGCGTAGAGTTCCTGGTCGAGCGAGCGCGCCGCGAAGGCGTTGCCGGTAAAGCGTCCCATCCACGCGCGGTCGCCGAGCAGGATGTGGTTGAGCGTGCCGTGCAGCGATTTGAAGAACGCCTTGAGATCGCGCTTGCGCTCGGCATCGGAGAGGCGCGCCGAGGCGGCGTAGACATTGCCGTTCATCCACCGGTTGTAGCGCGCCATGGCGCGCGCATAGTCGGGCGAGATCATCGATCGATTTCCCAAGCGCCTTTCGCGGCTTTCGCCTCGAATGGGCGAGATAAGGTTATTTCACAGGAGTGGGGAGTCGGGGAGGGTGAATGTTGCGTCAAAGTCGCAAGAAATCTTATCTCCCCGCCTCCCCGGCTCCTGTGACAACTCATGCGGCGCACAAATTCATTGCGGTTTTCCGCCGGCGGCGGGCGCGGAAATCCGCGTCAGCCGCGCATAGATCGGGCCGTAGCGCGATTCGAATTTGAGCTGCACCGGCATCCACAGGCCGCCGGCGGCGTAATAGGCGACCCAGATCGAGGCCGGCGGCAGCGGATCCGGCGCCTGCTTGAAGCTGCGATCCTCGTAGCCGGCGATGCGCTTGGCGTGGAGCAGGCACAGGCCCGACTCGGCCGAGAGCCCGGCAACGCCCTTGGCCGGCGTCGGCTCGACGCGCACGAGTTCGAACCGGATGTCGGTCCGGCGCAGGCCCTCGAACACCTTGGCATCGAACCGGCAGTCGCGATTGGTCGTCGGCTGGGCGAGGGCGGCGAGCACGGCGGTCAGCGGATCGACCGAGCCGAGCTTCATCGCCTCGGGCACGGCCGGGCGCTTGCCCGGGCTTTCGGGCGGCTCGACGGTCACCGCCGGCGCGCCCTTGCCGTTGAAGCTCATCGTGATGTTCCGCGTTTGCTTGCGCCACGTGTTGGCCTGCACGAAGCGCGCCGGCATCAAGCCGTCCTTGGTCACCTTGCCTGTCGTCTCCCAAGCGATGGTCGTGCTGCCGCTCACGCGCAAGATGCCTTCGCCCTGGGCGGCGAATTTGACGGCGTATAGCGCGCCGCCGACGCTGCCGTGCAGCCGCGCCGAATAAACCGGAAAGCCGAGCCAGGTGACGACGTAGTGCGCCTCGACCGCGCGGGCGGCTTTCGCTTCGGCCAAGGCGGGCGTTTGCGTCAGCAGCGATCCCGCGATCGCAAGGATCGCGGCGTGCATCCGGCGCCGTATCGAATCTGCCGGCATTTCAAGCTCCCATCGTTGCGACCGCACCAGAGCTTGCCAGTCTATCAGTTGCTTGTGCTTTTCGCTGCAAGAAAAGCGCTTGGCGGCGATGGTAAACGATCCGTCCATTCGAAGTCGCTTTGCCGCACACGAAACGGGGCGCCGCTATGCGCGGCGCCCCGATCCGTCAACGCGATATGAGAATGAACGCCGCGATCGGCTCGGCCTAGCGCGCCATCGAGGTGGGGCGGTTATAGCGCGGGGCGATGGACTGCCGCAGCTTGGTCTTGGGCATTTCGCAGCGGTATTCCGCGCAGCCGACGATCTTGAGGCCGTCGACGACGTGCTTCTTGCAGACCGCCACGGAGCCGCCGGCGCAGCTCGGCGCGTCGACGACGGTGCCGTTCGGCGCGGCGATAGCAAACGAGGCGCCGAGGCCGAGGCCGATGAGCGCCACGGCGGCGAAACGGATGCGGACAATGATGGACTTGCTGAGCGTGTTCATGGCTGCGATCTCCTGAAGAGTTAAGCGCCGCGGCGCCGGGGTTGAACTCGATTTGTGTGGCGGATCATACGCCCGTCCGCCGCGCGGCTCAGTGACGGGGCGCACCGGAAACGATTAATCCCGCGAAAATACCGTCCGGAATCGCGGATTCGATGTGACGGCCCGCAGGGCGTGTGACCGCCGTCACCGGACGGCGCCCTTGTTCCGCGCCGAATTGGCGCTAATTTACCGGGCAGGATGACGCCCCCACCGCAAAAAGCTCCAAATCAGCTTCCGACTGGCTATGGCCGGCGCGCGCTCGCCGCCTTGCTGCCTTATCTCTGGCCGCGACCGCCGGCCGAGAACTGGCTCGAACTGCGCGCGCGCGTCGTGCTGGCGCTGGTCGCGCTGGTGGCGGCGAAGCTCGCCGTCGTTTACGTGCCGGTCCTGTTCAAGGAGGCGGTCGACGCGCTGTCGATCAAGGGCGCTGCCGCGGCGGCGGTCGCGGTGCCGATCGCCGTCCTGATCGCCTACGGCACGGCGCGCGTCCTCGGCATCGCCCTCGGTGAGTTGCGCGACGCGATTTTCGCCAAGGTCGGCCATCGCGCCATGCGCTTGGTCGCGCTCGCCACCTTCCGCCATCTCCACGCGCTGTCGCTGCGCTACCATCTCGAGCGCCAAACCGGCGGCCTGTCGCGCGCCATCGAACGCGGCACCAAGGGCATCGAGAATCTCCTGTCCTACATGCTGTTCTCGATCATCCCGACCTTCATCGAGGTCGGCATGGTGTGCGCGCTGATGTGGGTGCTGCTCTCGGGCTGGTTCGCGCTGGTCACGCTGGTCACGGTCGCGATCTACATCGTTTACACATTCACGGTCTCGGAATGGCGCATCAAGTACCGCCGCCAATTGAACGAGACCGACAGCGAAGCCAGCACCAAGGCGATCGACAGCCTGCTCAATTACGAAACCGTCAAGTATTTCGGCAACGAGGAGCACGAGGCCAAGCGCTACGACAAGGCGATGCGGCGCTACGAGCGCGCCTCGGTGCTGAGCGACCAGAGCCTGTCGCTGCTCAATGTCGGCCAGGGCTTCATCATCGCGGCCGGCCTGACTTTGGTCATGTATCTCGCCGGCAAGGGCGTGATGGAAGGCACGATGACGATCGGCGACTTCGTCCTCGTCAACGCCTATATGCTGCAGCTCTATCAGCCGCTCAATTTCCTCGGCATGGTCTATCGCGAGGTCAAGCAGGCGCTGGTCGACATGGAATCGATGTTCCGGCTGTTGCGCGTCGAGCGCGAAATCCAGGACAAGCCCGGCGCGCCCGATCTCAAGCTCGCCGGCGGCGAAATCGCGTTCGAGAACGTCAAGTTCCGCTACGAGGAACGGCGCTCGATCATCCACGATATTTCCTTCACCGTTCCGGCGGGCAAAACGGTCGCGCTCGTGGGTTCGAGCGGCGCGGGGAAATCGACGATCTCGCGCATCTTGTTCCGCTTCTACAACGTCGAGGGCGGCAAGGTGCTGATCGACGGCCAGGATATCCGCGACGTAACGCAGGCGAGCCTGCGCGCCGCCATCGGCATCGTTCCGCAGGACACGGTGCTGTTCAACGACACGCTCTATTACAACATCGCCTATGGCCGGCCGGGCGCCACGCGCGAGGAAGTCGAGGAAGCGGCGCGCCTCGCGCGTCTGCACGATTTCGTCCGCTCGATGCCCGACGGCTACAACAGCATGGTGGGCGAGCGCGGACTGAAACTTTCGGGCGGCGAGAAGCAGCGCGTCGCCATCGCGCGCACGATCTTGAAACGTCCGGGCATCATGCTGTTCGACGAGGCGACCTCGGCGCTCGATACCCACACCGAGAAGGATATCCAGGCCAGCCTGCGTTCGGTGTCGGAGAACCGCACCACGCTCGTCATCGCCCACCGGCTATCGACCGTGATCGATGCCGATGAAATCATCGTGCTCGAAAACGGCCATATCGTCGAGCGCGGCCGCCATGGCGCGTTGCTCGAGAAGAGCGGCGTCTACGCCGCCTTGTGGCGGCGGCAGCAGGAAGCGGCGCTGCGCGGCGAGCCCGATCCGCTGGCCCGGCCGGATCAATTGGCGGCCGTGGCCGCCGGGGAGTGACCGGGCCGGGGAGTGACCGGGCCGGGGAGTGACCGGGCCGGGGAGTGACCGCGAAGGAGCCAGGCAGCCATGTCCGCAACGCTGACGCACATCGCCTTGCATGCCCGCGACTTCGACAAGAGCCTTGCCTTTTACCGCGAATATTGCCGCCTCGACACGGTGCATGAGCGGCGCGATGCCGTCACCGGCCACGCGGTGACATGGCTCGCCGAGCCGGGACGCGAAACCGAATTCATTCTCGTGCTCATCAGCGGCGGCCCCGGGCGGACGCAGGCCGAAAGCGATTTCAGCCATTTGGGCTACGCGCTCGACAGCCGCGCGGCGGTCGACGCCGTGGCGGCGCGGGCGCGACAAGCGGGCAACCTCGCCTGGCCGGCGCGCGACGAGCCGTATCCCGTCGGTTACTATTGCGGCGTGCGCGATCCGGACGGCAACATCGTGGAATTCAGTTACGGCCAGCCTCTGGGGCCGGGTGCCAAGGAGAAGGTATGAATGGCACGCAAAGCGTCCGATCGATTTGTACGCGGCCTTGCCCGATACGCCGCAATCCTGTTGGCCGGTTTTCTTCACTTGCAGACGGCGGCCCTGGCGCAGGATTCCGGCAACGTCGTCTCCGCCAAGGGCAAGTTCCTGGTCGCGACGCCCGACATGCCCGATCCGCGCTTCGCCCGCACCGTCATCTATATGGTCGATCACTCGCCCGAGGGCGCCTTCGGCCTGATCGTCAACCGCGTCGGCACGCGCCGCACGCTCGCAGCGCTGCTGGCGTCACTCGGCCTCGCGCCGCCCCCCGACATGCCGGAAGCGGCGACGCGCGATCCGATCGATCTGCACATTGGCGGGCCGGTGCAGCCGGAGAGCGGCTTTGTGCTTCATTCCGACGATCATCAGCGCGCGCAGACCCGAGCCTTGGGCGGCGGCTTGGCGATCACGATGGATCCCACGATCCTCGGCGACATGGCGGCGGGTAAGGGGCCGCGCCACAGCATCGTCTGCCTCGGCTATGCGGGTTGGAGCCCGGGCCAGCTCGACCGCGAAATCGCCGGCAAGGGCTGGGTCGTCGTGCCCGCCGATCCCGCGCTGATCTTCGACGCGGATCACGGCAGCAAGTGGGAGCGCGCCTGGAAATCGCGCACCACGGATCTCTGAGATCGAGCCGCGATGGCTGCCGCCGCGAAACGCATAGCGAGCAACGCCGCCGGCGATTTTTTCGTCGATCGCACCTGCATCGATTGCGAGACCTGCAATTGGCTGGCGCCGGCGAGCTTCGGCGAAACGAATGAGCCCGGCCTCGGCACCGTTTCGCGCGTCTATCGCCAGCCGCGCGATGCGGCCGAGCGTTTGCGCGCCGAGATGGCCGTTCTTGCTTGTCCGGTCGGCGCGATCGGCACCGAGGCCAAGCACGATCTCGCCGCCGCCCGCGCCGCCTTCCCCGAGCGCATCGACGGGCCGGTCTATCATTGCGGCTATCACGCGGAAGCGAGTTTCGGCGCCGCGAGCTATCTCGTGCTGCGCGAGGGCGGCAACATCCTGGTCAATTCGCCGCGCTACACGGAGGCGCTCGCCGGCCGGATCGCGGCTCTCGGCGGCGCGCGTTACTTGTTTCTCACCCATTGCGACGACGTTGCCGACCACGCGCGCTGGCGCGCGCGTTTCGGCTGCGAGCGCATCCTGCACCGGCGCGACCAAGCGCATGGAACGCGCGGCGTCGAGCGATCGATCGAGGGCGATGCACCGGTCGAGCTCGTGCCGGGCGCCGTCATCCTGCCGGTGCCGGGCCACACCGCCGGTTCGTGCTGCTTGCTGGTCGACGACACGTATTTGTTTTCCGGCGATCACGTCGCGTGGAGTCCGGGGCTGAAGCAGGTGCATGCCTTCCGCGGCGCGTGCTGGCACGATTGGGCCGCGTTGACGCGCTCGATGCGGCGTCTCGCCGAACGCGAGTTCGCCTGGATCCTGCCGGGCCATGGCTGGCGCTGTCATTTCCCGCCCGATAGGATGCGCGCCGAAATGCAACGCTGCCTCGCATGGCTGGACCGGCAATGAAGTTCGGCCTCCGCCTGATCCAGTTTCTCGGCACCAGCCGCGATCTCGTGCGCCTCGCCGTAGCGGGCGAGGCCGCGGGCTTCGAATTCGATCTGGTTCCCGCACGATATCTTCATGCGCAACACCTGGGTGCTCACCACGGCCGTGGCGATGCAGACGACGCGCATTGCCGTGGCCGGCGTCGGCATCAATCCCTACACCACCGATCCCAGCGAGATCGCGACCTATGCGGCGACGCTCGATGAGCTGTCCGGCGGCCGCTGCATCCTCGGCCTCGGCGTCCACACCGCCGACATGGTGCGGTGGACGGGCATCGACGCCGCCGACTATATCCAGCGCACGCGCGAAGCGGTCGAGATCGTGCGCGCCCTGTGGCGCGGCGAAACCGTGGCCTATCGCGGCCAAGCGTTCCGCTGGACCGATCAGTGCTATCTGCGCTTCAAGCCGCGCCGCGCCGATATCCCGATCTATGTCGGCGCCTTCGGGCCGGACTATCTCGAACTCGCCGGCGAGATCGGCGACGGCGCGCTGCCCATGATCACGCCGCCCGAGTCGGCGAGCGTCATGGTGCCGCCGATCCGCCGCGGCCTTGCCAAGGCGAAGCGCGATCCCAAGACCTATGTGATTTCCGGTTGCGGCTGGCTGTCGCTGTCGGCCGAGCGCCAGGCCGCGTCCGATACCTTGCGCGACATGGTGGCCTATTTCGGCCCCTACATGGAGCCCGACGCGCTCGCCGCCGCCGGCGTCGATCACCGGGATTTCGCGCCGATCAAGGCGCTGATCGACCGAAACCGCTATGCGGAGGCGAAAGCCCTGGTCAGCGATGGGATGCTGCGCCTCGGCCTCGTCGGCGCGCCGCGCGACGTGATCCGGCAGATCGAGCGCTTGGCCGAACTCGGCATCGACGAGGTCAATCTCGGCGGCCCGCTCGGCCCCGACCCCGAGGAAGCGATCCGCCTGATGGGGCGCGAGGTCATCCCCTATTTCCGGAGCCGCCGATGAAGCCGGCGGCATTGCCGCCGAAGCTGCAGGCGCTGGCCGACGGCGTGCGCGGCGGCGACCGGCGCGCGCTGGCCCGCGCCATCACCCTGGTCGAATCAACTCGCGCCGATCATCGCGACGAGGCCAATCGCCTGCTCTCGGCGCTGCTGCCGCACACCGGCAAGTCGATCCGGCTCGGCATCACCGGCGTGCCCGGCGTCGGCAAATCGACGCTCATCGAAGCCTTCGGCCTGCACGTCATAGGCCAGGGCCACCGCTTGGCCGTGCTCGCCATCGATCCCAGCTCCAAGTGCGGCGGCGGCTCGATCCTCGGCGACAAGACGCGGATGGAAATGCTGGCGCGCAACGAGGCCGCCTTCATCCGTCCGTCGCCCGCCGGCACGACTTTGGGTGGCGTGGCCCGGCGCACGCGCGAGGCCATGCTCGTCGCCGAGGCGGCGGGCTTCAACGTCGTCATCGTCGAAACCGTCGGCGTCGGCCAATCGGAAACCGCCGTCGCCGACATGGTCGATATGTTCCTTCTCCTGCTGGTGCCCTCGGGCGGCGACGAGCTGCAGGGCATCAAGCGCGGCATCGTCGAGCTCGCCGATCTTATGGTCGTGACCAAGGCCGACGGCGAACTTGCCGCCGCCGCCTCGCGCACGCAAAGCGAGTATCAGCACGGGTTGCGCATGATTCGCCCGGCGACGCCGCATTGGACGCCGCGCGTCGTCACCAGCTCGGCGGTCGCGGGGACCGGCATCGCCGAGCTGTGGCGCATCGTCGGGCAATATCGCGCCGCGCTCGGTCCCGCCGGCGCCATCGCCCGGCGCCGCGCCGAGCAGGCGCGCGCCTGGATGTGGAGCGAAATTTCCGAGGGCCTGCTCGCCCTGCTGCGCGAGCACGACGGCGCGCGCAGCGAAATCCGCGCGCTGGAAAAATCCGTCGTCGAAGGCCGCGTGGCACCCGGCGCCGCCGCCGACCGCGCGATCGAAACGTTCCTCGGCAGCGCGAAGAAGCGGTAGAGCGGGATGAAATTGGATGCGATCGGTTTCGACACTGTCCTCCGCTCCGCCACCCAAGGCCATCCGCGCTAACTTATTGATTTCCTCGAAGGCCGCCAGATTCAGGTATTGGGAAAATCGGGAGTTTGGCGGTCTTCGAAAAGATCAAGTACTTAGCCGCAATTCGGGCCCCTTTTGATCGAAGGCCGCCAACCGGCGATTTGGCGGCCTTCGCTGGAATCAAGGCCTTAGCACCCCCGTTCGGACCGGCGCGGCGGTGGTGCTTGGCGGCCTTCGGCGCACAGAGCCGCGTCATGTTTTCGGCGCTGCAAAGGCGGACGAAACCCTTCGATCGGCGCTCGCATTCGAACCCTCGCGATGCGCCACGCGCCGATGGATCAACGCATCGGACGCTGTTACTGGAACGTGAAGTGCAGGGCGCTCAGTTGATCGGCCGCGACGCCGTCGAGCTCGAAAACGGCAACGCCGTCCTGCCCGCCGCCGTCGTAGTCGACGAAGACCGTCGTGCCGGTGCCCAACTCGGACGCCGCCCAGTAGATGTAGCCCTGGGCGATGGCGTCGGCCACGGTGCCGCTGAAATCAGCGCCCGTGTAAACCGGATGGATCAACGCCATCACGTCGCGATCGGGTCCCGCGACCGCGAAATCGGTGATCCGGTCAGTACCGAGCAGCGGCGAATAGTCGAAGGAGTTGTGGCCGTAGGCGAAAGTATCGGCGCCTTGGCCGCCGGTTAGGATGTCGTCGCCATAGCCGCCCCGCAGCATGTCGGCGCCGCCGTTGCCGATCAGCGTATCCGCATTGCCGGCGGCGCCTTGCTGCGCGGGTATGTCGCCGATCAGGAGATCGCTGCCGGCGCCGCCGGTCAGCACGTTGGCGTTGGCGTCGCCGATGACCAGGCTTCCGCCATCGCCGGCCACGACATTCTCGAAGCCGCTGATATGGTCGTGCTCGACGAAGATGAAGTCGTCGGTGACGTTGGTTTCGCTGATATTGAGATCGACTTGGACATAGGCGGTGCGCCCGGCATAGGAGAGGGTGTCGATTCCCTGGCCGCCGTCGAGCGTGTCGTTGCCGAAACCGCCGTCGAGCGTATCCCGGCCGCTGCCGCCCCGGAGATCGTCGGTTTTCTTGCCGCCGACGAGGATATTGTCCGCGCCGTCGCCGAGGATGCGGCTTCCGGCGTCGCCGGCGACAACGTTTTCGATGCGCGACAGCGCGTCCTTGTCGAGCAGCAGGTTGTTGGGGGCGATGACGCTGCCAGTGCCGGCGGTGAGATCGACTTCGACGAAAAAGCCGCGACCGGCATAGGAGACCGTGTCGCTGCCTTCGGCGCCGTCGAGCGCATCGTTGCCGGCGCCGCTGGTGAAAACGTTGTCGGCCGCGTTGCCGACGAGGCGGCTGCCGGCATCGCCGGCGATGAGGTTCTCGATGCCCGCGAGCGTGTCTTGCTCGACGACAAGGCCGGCGGACGACACGATCTTGCCGATTCCTGTCGCGAGATTCACGTCGACGAAAAATTGCTGTCCGGCATATGACACCGTGTCTACTCCGTCGCCGCCGATCAGCGTGTCGCCGCCGCCGCCGCCGATGAGCAAATCGGCGCCGCGGCCGCCGGTCAGGACATTGCGTTCGGCATTGCCTTGGAGGCGGCTGCCGTCGTCGCCGGCCGTGGCGTTTTCGATGCCGGTCAGCGTGTCGAGTTCGGTGTGCGCGATGCCGAGCATGATTCGCCCGGAGCCGGTCGCAAGATCGACGTTGGCGAAGCCGCTTTGCCCGGCATAGGACACGGTATCGGAGCCGCCGCCGCCTATGATCGCGTCGCTGCCGAGGCCGCCCAAAAGCACGTCGTCGTTTTCGCCGCCGTCGAGCGTGTCGCGATCGGCGCCGCCGATCAGCGTGTCCCGGCCGGCGGCACCCTGAAGATTGTCGCGTCCCGCCCCGCCGATGAGGCGATTGTCGGCGCCGTCGCCTATGAGGCGGCTGCCGCCGTTGCCGGCGACGGCGTTCTCGATGCCCGAGAGCGTGTCCTGCTCGACGACGAGGTTCGCGGCCGAGACAACCTTGCCGGTGCCGTTGGCGAGATTCACATCGACGAACATCGTCTGCCCGGCATAGGAGGCGGTGTCGACGCCGGCGCCGCCGATCAGCATGTCGTTGCCGCCGCCGCCGATGAGCAAATCGCTGCCCAAGCCGCCGGTCAATATATTGTTGAACGCGTTACCGGCGAGCCGGCTGCCGCCGTCGCCCGCGGTCGCGTTCTCGACGTTCTCAATCGTGTCCCGCTCGCCGGGCAGAATGCTCGGAAGGAAGCTCGCGATCGTGCCGGTGCCGGCGGCGAGATCGACCGCGACAAAGCCGGCCTGGCCCGCATAGGAAACGGTGTCGATGCCTTCGCCGCCGTCGAGCGTGTCGTTCCCGGCGCCGCCCAGAAGAATGTCGTTGCCCTTGCCGCCTTCGAGAATGTCGTCGCCGGCTTCGCCGCGCAGAATGTCGTGCAGTGCGCTGCCGATGACGCGGTCGGCGCCGTCGCCGGCGAAGACCTCGAAGCCGTCGAAGCCGGCGCCGAGCGCGCGCTCCCGGCCGGTGAGGTCGATCGTGTCGTTGCCGGCGGTGCCGAAGAATTTCTGCTTTGCCATGGTTGCGATCCCCGTGAATTCGGCCGGCGGAATGCCGGCCACACGCGAAGCATGTTAATCGCGCGTTCAGATTCGCGCAGTGACGGCGCGCACGCCTCGGTTGTGCGCGCCGTCACTGGAAAGCGGCTCGCGCGGCGCGCAGAAAAATATTTTCGCCACGAGAAATCCCGCGCCACGCCGGCGTTGCGCATTTTCTCGCTATTTTTCCGGCACAAAACGCTTTTTTTTAAACGTGTGACGGCGATGTGTGACGGCGATGTGTTCCCTGGGGAACAACGCGCCGGTTCATCCTGGGTTAAGTTTCGCGCCATCAGAGGGCCGCGCTCCCGCGGTCCCGCTATAACCAGGATCACAGGAGAACTCCCATGGCGAAAATCGTCCTCAACCGTTACGCAGCGAATGATACCATCGACCTCTCTGAAGTGTCGTTCCGTGTATTCTTGGGCGGCTACGACGGCTATGAAATTTATGCCGGCGGCGGCAATGACACCGTAACCGGCAGCTACAAGGATGACATCATTTACGGCGAGGCCGGCCAAGATGTCTTGCACGGCGGACGCGGCAATGACGAGATCACGGGCGGTGACGATTACGACGAGCTGTTCGGCGACGAGGGAAATGACACGCTCTATGGCGCCATGGGCAGCGACCAGCTCGACGGCGGCACCGGCGACGATTTTCTGAGCGGCGGTTACGGCGACGATCAACTCTTCGGCGGCGCGGACAACGACACGCTCCACGGCAACAACGACAATGATTACATGCAGGGCGGAACCGGCGACGACGAGCTTTTCGGCGACAACGGCAACGACATCTTGATCGGCGGCAGCGGCTACGACTGGATCGTCGGCGGCCGCGGCGCCGACACGCTGACCGGCGGCGCGGACAGCGACTTCTTCATCTTCACGCAGGCCGAGACGACGCAGGTCCAAACCACGTTCAACGGTCAGCCCATTACCTTGACGAACTCGGTCACCGACCGCATCACCGACTTCGACCTGTCGGGCGCCAATATGGATTACATCGACATTTCGGCGCTGCTCGACAGCGTCGGCTTCACCGGCACCACGTTTCAAGAGGCGCGGAGCGACGGTTATCTCCGCTTCGTCGCCAACGGCACGACCGGCACCAAGATCGTGATCGACACCAACGGCAACGCGCCAGATACGTCGCTCAACGTCGTCATCGCGATCGTCGACAACGTCACCGTGGCGCAGCTCGACAACGCCAGCCACTTCATCGTCTGACACGCCGCTCGCGACCGACGGCAACTTGACAGGCAACCCCGCCGCTCCGCGCGGCGGGGTTGCGGCCGTTGCGGCGGCGGCGATCGGTCATTCTACACGCAAAGGTAGAAATAATGATCCGCCCTGTGACCGCCGTCAGCGCGCGCCGGTTCATCCTGGGTTAATCTTGGCGCCATGAGAGGGCCGCGCTCCCGCGGTCCCGGTTTCACCAGGATCACAGGAGCATAACCGTGGCAAAACCCGACTTAACCCACACCCTGTTGCATGACGATGCGGTGGTCGACCAGGCCGCAATGCGGGCGCATGCGCGCGACCAGGTCTACGACTCTCCCCTGCTCACCGCGGCGGCCGCGGGCGACAGGGAAGCGGCATGCGCGCTGCTCACGGGCTTTTGGCCTTTCGTCTTCGAATTCGAGCGCGCCATCGACCGGATGGCGCTCGCCTTGCCGGTGAAGCCGCTCATGGCGCGCTACGGCCGGGCCGCGATTTGCGCCTACATGCGATCGGCCAACCGCGCGGTTCGCGAGATGAAGGCGGAAGAAGGCTCGCACGCCGAGCTGTGGCGCCGCGACAGTTCTCGCTTGGCGATCTCGAACCTCGGATGGACCGTGGCGCCGGGCGTCGACGCATTGGTCCGGGGCGCCTACGCGGACGATCCTTGCACCTTTTTCTGCCGGCTCGCGGCGACCGAGTATATCGCCGAGGAGCTTTCGCGCCGGCTGTGCGCGGCAGCGCCGTTCACGCGCCTGTTCGCCGACGGACGCTTCGCCTGGGGCGAGGCGCATCTCCGCGAGCATGCCGGGCCGAGCCATCTCGCGATCGACGAGGACCTGGCGCGCGCCTACCATCCCGCCGACGATGCCGACGAGGCGCGCGCGTTCATCGAGGCCGAAATCCGCCGGTTCGCGGAATTGTTCCGCGCCGCCTCGGTCGAAATCTTCGCGCGCGGCGCCGGCACCGCATCGATCGCGCCGGGCTAGCCGGCCTGTGCGCGCCGTCACTGGCATCGTCGCGCAAACTGCAGGCCGGACATTGCGACAGGAATTTTTTTTGCCGCGATGGATTTGCCGTCGTCGCGGCGCTCGCCGACTTATCTCGCTATTTCCGCCATTTATCGCGCGTTCCTGGATCTGTGACGGCGATGTGTGACGGCGATGTGTTCCCGGGGGAACAACGTGCCCGTTCATCCTGGGTTAAGTTTCGCGCCATGGACAGGCCGCATTTCCGCGGCCGCGGGCACAACCGGATCACAGGAGACGAACCATGGCGAACAAGTATGGGAACAACTCGAACAATACTCTTTACGGTGACGGATCCGATCAAAGCATTTTCGGCTATGGCGGCGACGACTATCTCTATGGCTATGGCGGTGCAGACGAACTTTTCGGCGGCGACGGCCGCGACCATCTCTATGGCGGATCGGGCGACGACAATCTCGACGGCGGCTCGGGCGACGACTGGCTCGACGGCGGATCGGGCAGCGACAACCTGCACGGCGGCGACGGCGCGGACGAACTCCAGGGCGGTTCGGAGAACGATTATCTCTACGGCAATGCCGGAAACGACTTGGTTTACGGCGAGGATGGCGACGATATCCTGAGCGGCGGAACCGGCGACGATTACGTCTCCGGCGGCATAGGCAACGACCGAGTCATGGCAAAGACGGGCGATGGTACCGACAGGTATGCTGGCGGCGAGTTCGTTCGGCTTGCGCCGACCTTTCAATTGGTCGAGGGACAGGACTTTGGGATCGATACGATCGACTATTCCTTCGCCGACCACGCGGTGGAGGTCAATCTCCTGGTCGAGAAGACTTGGCGGAAGGCGAACGTGCCGGGCGAAGCGGCAGTCGAACTCGAGGACCTAATCTTCGGCTTCGAGAACGTCGAGGGCAGCGCGTTCCACGATATTCTGCGCGGTGACGAGGAGCACAACGATCTTTCCGGTGGCGACGGCAATGACACTTATATGGTAATGCCGGCAACGATACGCTTCACGGGGGGAATAATGATGACACGCTGTACGGCGAAGAGGGCGACGATTCGCTGAACGGCGGATCGGGGGCGGACACGCTCTATGGCGGCGCGAACGAGGACACGCTGTATGGCGGCGACGGCATCGATACTCTGAGCGGCGGCTCCGAGGCCGAAATCCTGTACGGCGGCGCCGACGCCGACGAGCTTTCGGGGGGCACCGGAAACGATCGGTTGTTCGGCGAGAGCGGGGACGACGAGCTTGTCGGCGGATCAGGCGACGACGAGCTTGTCGGCGGCACCGGCGCGACGATCTCCGCGGCAACAGCGGCCTCGACATGCTTTCGGGCGGCAGCGGGAACGACATCCTCAAAGGCGGCGGCGGCAGCGACACGCTGCTTGGGTGGAACCGGCGCCGACATTTTCGTGCTCGACTTCGCCGCGTCCGGCTTATCGACCAAATCTTGGATTTCCATACGTTCAACTATCAGAAATCACAACGTCGGGCCTACAACACCGACAGGCTCGACCTGAGCGGCATCTTCGACAGCCAGACCGCGATCGACGGAATCTCGGCGGCCGCGGCGCTCAGCAACCACTACATCTACTTCATCGACAACGCGGCGGGCACCGGCACCACGGTCATGATCGACTTCAACGGCGACAACGCCGATGCCGTCAACGACCTGCGCCGTCGCCTTCCTCGACGGCGTCACGCAAAACCAGCTCGGCGCCAGCCACTTCATCGTGTGAGGCGCCGATCGCGGCCGACGGCATTGAATCGAGCAACCCCGCCGCTCCGCGCGGCGGGGTCTCTGCCGTTGCGGCGGCGGCGACATTCCGCTCGACACGCAATAGGCGAACGAATAATTCGCCCCGCGATGGCGATGTGTTCCCGGGGGAACAACGCGCCGGTTCATCCTGGGTTAAGTTTGCGCTCATGGACGGACCGCATTTCCGCGGCCGCGGGCACAACCGGATCACAGGAGACGGACCATGGCAAACAAATACGGAAATAACTTGGACAATATCCTTCACGGCGACGGCACCGACCAAAGTATCTACGGCTATGGCGGCGATGACGAGCTTTTCGGCGCGGCGGGAAACGACGATCTCTACGGCGGCTCGGGCGCGGATGAGCTGAACGGCGGCGAAGGCGACGACTATATGTCGGGCGGCTCGGGCGACGACGTGATCGAGGACACCTCAGGCTTCGATAGAATTCTCGGCGGCGCCGGCAACGATACGATCGTCGTCGATGGCGGCCGCGGCGAGCTATTCTTTTACGACGAGGTCCAGGGCGGCACGGGAAACGACACCATCGCCATCGGCAATTCGAAGGTCATCGCCTTCGGCGGCGCGGACAACGATACGTTCTTCATCACGCCCGACCTGAATCAGATCGTATCGGGCGGCGCGGGCAACGATATTTTCACGCTCTTGGATCGCATGATTCCGGTGGACAGTCCGCTTTTTCCATGGGAGCGGAACGACCTCGCCGCGATACATGGCGACGATGTCGGTCTCGTCGACACTGACGGCAGCTTGAAGAACGGCTTCGGCTCCGTGCAATACGGCGTCAACGACGGCGTCGACACGCTCGACCTATCGCGGCTCAGTCTCGTCGAAGCCAACCTGACCGGACTGTCGGCCGAAATTCTTACTGGCCTCACCGTCGATCTCGAAGAGTACTTCATAGCCGCCAATACGATCTATGCGCCGACCGGCGAGACTTTCTCGCACGATATCGCGACCGTGTTCAATATCGAGAACGTCATCGGCAGCCAGGGCGACGATACCGTGATCGGCAATGCCGAGGACAATCTGCTGCTCGGCAATGGCGGCATCAACGTCATGGCCGGAGCGCTCGGGCAACGACAGGCTCGAAGGCGGCGCCGACCTCGATATTCTCTTCGGCGACGGCGGCGAAGACAGGCTTGAAGGCGGCTCGGGCACGGACGAGCTCCACGGCGGCGACCAGGACGACATCCTCTATGGCGGCCTCGACGGGGATGAGCTCAACGGCGACGCGCACAACGATCTGCTGTTCGGCCAACAGGGCAACGACGAGCTCAACGGCGGGTCGGGCAACGACGAGCTCAACGGCGGCGCGGACGACGACACGCTCAACGGCGGCAGCGGCCTCGATTTTCTCAGGGGCGGCAGCGGCGTGGACGTGCTCTCGGGCGGCGGCAATGCCGATACCCTCGTCGGCGGCAGCGGCGCCGACTTCCTGACGGGCGGCTTGGCCTCCGACATCTTCCGGTTCGAAGCAACCGAGACGGTGCTGCAAACTTTCACCGACCAATTCGGCAATTTCGTTCAATTTCCCGTCGATGTCTTCGACCGCATCAACGATTTCACGTTGTCGGGATCGGCGCAGGACCGCATCGATGTCGGCTACCTGCTCGATCAGGAAACCACGTTCGCCGGAACCACGGCGCAGCAGGCGATCGATCAGGGCTACATCTATTTCGTCGCGAACGCGGCCGGCACCGGCATGCTGGTGATGATCGACCTGAACGGCACCGTCAACGGCGGAAGTCATCATGGGCTCAATGACATCGCCATCGCCGATGTCATTGGCGTCGGGGCAAACCAATTGAACGCCAGCCACTTCATCGTCTGACGCGCCCGAACCGGAACGCCGAACGGCACACGGCACCCCGCCGACCTTGGCGGCGGGGTGCCGCGGTTTTGCCGCCGCCGGGCCGATGGACAAGCCGGCGCGGATTCCGCACACTGCCCGGACCGATGAACGGCAACGCCCGTATTCGACCCGGTATTCGACGATGAACGAGCGCGACTCCTCACATGCGCCCGGTCCGGTTCCGCCGCGCGCGGCGCCGCAACTCGACGTGCCGGCACGCGGCTCGGCGCGCAAGGGCGCCTCGTTCCTGCGCCAGACCATGCGGCGGTGCCGTGGCGCGTTCATCGGCGCCAGCGTTTTCAGCTTTTTCATCAATCTCTTGATGCTGACCGGCTCGCTCTATTCGCTGCAGGTTTTCGACCGCGTGCTGAGCAGCCGCAGCATCAGCACCTTGATCTATCTTTCGATCCTGGCGGTGCTGGCGCTCGTCTTTCTGTGGTTCCTCGACCTGGCGCGCGCCCAGGTGATGTCCTCGGTCGGCACCTGGTTCGACGAGCGCGTCGGTCCGCGGCTGATGGCGGGAACCGTGGCCGGCACCGGTCCGGTGGCGCCGGGGCCCAACGCGTCGCAACCGCTGCGCGATCTCATCCTGATGCGCAATTTTCTCGTCGGCCCCAACCTGTTTCCGGTGATGGACGCGCCCTGGGCGCCGGTCATGCTGCTGATGCTGTTCGCGCTGCATCCATTCCTCGGCGCCATCGCCTTGGGCGGCGCCGTGCTGCTGGTTCTGCTCGCCATCGCCGGCGACCTTTGGACCAAGAAGGCGACCGAGCGCGCGGCGGTGCTCAACGGCGAAGGCCTTTACGACGCCGAGACCGCGGTGCGCAACGTCAATTCGATCCGCGCCATGGGGCTGATGTCGATGATCGCCGCGCGCTGGAAAACGCGCAATTCGCTGGCCCTCGGCTATACGCGCCACGCCGGGCTGCGCTCCAATATTCTCTCCTCGCTGTCGCGCCTGGTGCGCCAGATGCTGCAGATCGCGATGCTCGGCGTCGGTGCCTGGCTCACGCTGAAAGGCGAGGTCAGCGGCGGCGCGCTGATCGCGAGTTCGATCCTGGTCGGCCGCGCGCTGGCGCCGGTCGAAATGGCGGTCGGCGCGTTGCGCCAGGCGGTGGCGGCGCGCCAGGCCTATCAGCGCATCGGCGCCTATATCGACCAGGTCGAGGCCCAGCCGCCCCAGGCGGTGCTGTTCCGCGCCAAGGGCAAACTCACGGTCGAGGACGTTATCTACGTTCATCCCAACACCAAGGAGCCGACGCTCAAAGGCGTGAGCTTCGCGCTCGAGCCGGGCGAGAGCCTGGCCATCATGGGTCCCTCGGGCTCGGGCAAAACGACATTGTCGCGCGTGTTGGCCGGCGCCGTGCGCGCCAATGCCGGCGCCGCGCGGCTCGACGGCGTCGATATCGCCGCGTGGAATCCGGAAGACCGCGGCAGCCATACGGGCTATTTGCCGCAAACCGTCGAGCTGTTTCGCGGCACGATCGAGGACAATATCGCGCGCCTGCGCGTGCCCGATCCGGAGAAAGTCGTGGCCGCCGCCGAGCTGGCGCGCGCCCACGAGCTGATCCAGGCCATGCCGAACGGCTACAAGACCGAGATCGGCGAGGGCGGCCTCGGCCTCTCGGGCGGGCAGCGCCAGAAGATCGGCATGGCGCGCGCGCTTTATGGCGATCCGAAATTCGTGGTCATGGACGAGCCCAACGCCAATCTCGACCAGCAAGGCGAGGCGGCGCTGAGCGAGACGATCCGCGAGCTCAAGAAACGCGCCGTCACGGTTGCCGTCATCACGCACCGGCCGAACGTGATCGAGGCGGTCGACAAGATTCTCATCCTGCGCGACGGCAAGGTCTTGATGTTCGGCCCGCGCGCCGAAGTCATGTCGCGCCTGGCGCAGCAGCAGCAAAGCATCTCGCGTTTGCAAACCGTGCCCAAGCCGGGAGCGACCCATGGCTAGCCAGCGATCCGAGCCGTTCACCGTCGTCGTCGAGGAAATCGCCGAACGTCCGCCGGCGCGGCGCTGGCTTCGCGCCGGCGTGTTCGGGCTGCTGTTTTTCGTCGGCGGTCTCGTGGCGTGGAGCAGCCTCGCGCCGATCGAAAGCGCCGCCATCGCGGTCGGCACGGTCAGCGTCAATTCCAACAAGAAATCGGTGCAGCATCTCGAAGGCGGCATCGTCGCCAAGATCTTGGTCAAGGATGGGCAGCAGGTCGCGGCCGGCCAGATCCTGCTCACGCTCGACACGACGCAGACCCGCGGCAAGGCCGACTTGCACCGCAACCGGCTCGCCTCGCTGGCAAACCAACTCAAAACCGTCGTCGAGGAACTGACGACGGTCGAGGAGTTGCTGAAGAAGGGCAATACAACGCGCCCGCGCCTCCTGGCGCTCCAGCGCAAGAAAGCCGAGCTCGACGGCGAAATCGCCGACAACAAGACCCAGCTCAAGGTTGCCGAAGACGCCATCGCCCGGGCCGATTTGAAATCACCGCTCGCCGGCACCGTCGTCGATTTGAAAGTCCACACCGCCGGCGGCGTCATCAGGGCCGGCGATACGCTGATGATGATAGTGCCCAAGGACGATCCGCTTGTCATCGAAGCGCAAATCGACTTGAACGACATCGACGTGGTGCGGCCCGGCTTGCTCGCCCATGTCCGCCTCACGCCCTACAACATGCGCTACGTGCCGCCGTTGAAGGGCAAAGTGATTTCGGTTTCGGCGGATCGCTTCACCGATCCGAATAGCAAGGCGAGCTATTACACGGCGCGCGTGGCGCTCGACGATAAGCCGCAGAATGTCGACCCGTCGATCAAGCTCTATCAAGGCATGCCGGCCGAAGTCATCATCGTCACCGGCGAACGAACTTTGCTCGGCTATCTCGCCGCCCCGATCATCCGCAGCTTCCGCCACGCCTTCCGCGAGGATTGAGCGCAGTCAGCACTGCTTGACGCGGCCGGCGGGCTTGCCCTAAATAACCGCCGCGGGCTGGGCGCGATGGTGGCCGGCCCCCAATTTTCATGCGTTTTCAATAGAATAGAGGAATGCGATCATGGCTCGTCGCTGTTTGATCACGGGCAAGGGCGTGCTGGTGGGCCACAATGTGAGCCACTCCAATGCAAAGACCAAGCGCCGCTACCTGCCCAATCTGCAAGTCTCGTCGTTTTGGAGCGAGAGCCTCAACCTGCCGGTGAAGCTGCGGGTTTCGACCAGCGGCATCCGCACCGTCGAGCACAATGGCGGCCTCGACGCCTTCCTGCTCGAAACGCCGGACAGCAATCTCAGCGTCGCAGCGCGCCGCATCAAGCGCCGGATCGAAAAGGCGAAAGAGAACCGCGCGGCCAAGGCGGCCTGACGCCGCGAACCGACGCCAATTCGCGGCCGGATCGCGTAACACACCCGAGTGAGCAAGTTCATCCGTGCCGGTTGCGCGGAATATATTGTTCGTGATGCCCTAGTCACGGCGGCATTGGGGCGGCATTGTGCGCGACCGACGCGAGCACGGCGCTCGAACTCGCCGTTGAGCGAGCATTTCATGTGCGTCGCGATGCGAGACTTTCATGCAACTGGGAGAGAGAATATCCATGTCAACCAACGCCGATATCATCAGCCTTGTTCCGAAGATCGATCTGAGCCGCCGCGGCTTCGTCATGACGTCGCTCATCACCGGCTTTTCCGCCGCGGCCGGTCCGGTCTCAGCGCAGACCGTCGTCAAGACCGACACCGCCGGCCTCGACGCCAAGGAAGTGAAGATCGGCGCCATGCCGGCCTATGTCGCCATGCCAGCAACGGGCGGACCGTTCCCGGTGATCCTGGTCGTGCAGGAAGTGTTCGGCGTGCATGAATACATCAAGGACACGGCACGGCGCTTCGCCAAGGCCGGCTTCATGGCCGTGGCTCCCGAGCTCTATTATCGCCAGGGCGATGCCTCGAAATACACCATGGCCGAGGTGCAGAAGCTCGTCGCCGAAATTGTCTCGAAAGTGCCGGACGCGCAGGTCATGGCCGATCTCGACGCCTCGGCGGCCTGGGCCAAGGCAAGCGGCAAGGGCGACACGGCCAAGCTCTCGATCACCGGCTTCTGCTGGGGCGGGCGCATCGTGTGGCTCTATGCGGCGCACAATCCGAACATCAAAGCGGGCGTCGCCTGGTACGGCCGCATCGTCGGCACGGCCAATGCTTTGCAGCCGAAGAACCCGATCGACATCGCCAAGGACATCAAGGGCGCGGTCCTCGGCCTCTATGGCGACAAGGACCAGGGCATTCCGAACGACACCGTCGAAATGATGCAGGCCGAGATCAAGAAGGCCAACGGCAAATCGTCGATCAATATGTACAAGGACGCGCCGCACGGCTTCCACGCCGATTACCGGCCGTCCTATCGCGAAGCCGACGCCAAGGATGGCTGGGCCAAGGCGCTCGCTTGGCTCAAGGCCAACGGCGCCTCGTAAGCGCTCGCGCAATTGCCACGACAAAAGGGCGGCTCCCACGAGCCGCCCTTTTTGTTTGCGGTGACGGCGGCGTTCAAAAAAAATCCGTCATCCCGACCGGAGCGGAGGGACCTCGCGCGGACGAGCGAATATTTGCAATGCGGAACCACGCCAATTGTCGCGAGGTCCCGCGGATCGCTGAGCGATCCGCCGCTGCGCGGCGCTTTGCGCCGCTCCGGTCGGGATGACGATAATTTCTTGAACGCCGCTACCGCCGCTCGGCGATCCGCCCTTCCACTCTCGGCGCCACGGTGCCGCGCTGGCGGATGTATTCCATCACGATCTCGGCCATGAGCGGGCCGGCATTGGAATCGATCAGGCGGCGCTTGTTGGCGAGCAGGCCGTAACCGTCGCCGCCGCCGGCGAGAAAATCGTTGGTCGCGAGGCGATAGACGCGGCTTCGGTCGAGCGGCGCATCGCCGACCGTTATGCCGAGCACGCGCGCGCCCGCGGGATTGGCCGGATCGAACACGACGCGCAGGCCGGAGACTTGCGGAAAGCTGCCGGTTTCCTCGCCGGCGCGGGACAGCCCGTGCTCGAGCAGCGCCGCCAGGTCCGCGCCGGTGACTTCGAGCAGCATGACCGTGTTGCCGAACGGCATTTCGGAAAAAATATCGCGCCGCGTAATCGTCGAGCCGGCGGGATATTGCTTGTTGGCGCGGATGCCGCCGCCGTTGATCAGCCCGACATCGGCGTTGGTTGCGGCGCGGATCGCGTCGGCGATGAGGTTGCCGATCGCGGCTTCGCGCAGGCGCACCGCCGTGGCGCGGCTGTCCATCGCGGTTTCGGTCTTGCCGATGGGCTGGGCGAATTCACGGTCGAGCGTGAGCTCGTGCTTGCGCACGATCGCCTGCACATCCGGGTCCGCCGCGATGCCGCGCACCGGCACGAGCCGCCAAGCGGGCGGATGGACCGTGACCGCGGCACCGTCGAGCTGCACGTCGAGTTCGACGACGCCGAGGAAATCGGCATCGGCGCCGGCTTTCAGAATCAGCACGCCGCGCTCGAAAAACGTGATCGGCGTATGTTCGTGGCCGCCGAGCACCAAGCTGATTCCAGGCACGTGCTGGGCCAATTCGCGGTCTTCCAGCAGGTTCATGTGCGTGAGGGCGACGATGATGTGCGCGCCGTCGCGCCGCAAACGGTTGACCGCCTCGGTCGCGTGCGGCACGGCAGCGGCGAAGGTGACCGGCGTACGCTCGCGCACGAAAAGCCGCGCTTCCGGCGTGAGCACGCCGATGAAACCAACCTTGAGCGGGCCGAATGCCATCATCCGGGCAGCCACGGCACCGCCGAAGGGCTTGCCGTCGCGGTCGAAAACATTGGTCGCGAGCCAGGGAAATTTCGCTTCGCCGATGCGCGCCGCGGCGATCTCGACGCCGAAATCGAACTCGTGATTGCCGAGCACGGCGAGATCGGCGCCCAGCGCGTTCATCAGCTCGATCATGTGCGCGCCTTTGGTGATGCCCGACAGCAGCGAGGGTGAAATAAGATCGCCACCGAAGGTCACGATGCTGTGCTGCGCCTTGGCGCGCTCCTGCTTGACCAGCGCCGCCAGAGGCCCGAAGCCGCCGACGCCGCGCCGCGGCGAAATCTGGTACACGTCGTTGAAGTGAAGGAAGGTGAGGCGCGTCGTGGTTTGCGCGTTGCCGCCGTTCGCCAGGCCGATCAGGACAGAGAAAACGAGCGCGAAGACGGCGCCGGCGCGGAATTTCGACATGGCGGTTTGCTCCAAACGGTCAGGGCAAGGCGGCGTCCAGGGCCGTGGCGGCGGCGGAATCGTCAACGCCGAAGGCCTGGGCAAGTATGATCGCCATGTCTTTCAAATCGGTTTCGCCCGGCGGCGCGCCGAACCGGGCATAGTATCGCGCGAGGTTGGCCGCCCCGTCGGTCAGCGATGGCGGACCGTCCGCCTGCGTGGCCGTCGCGGCCAGCATAAGCTGCTCGATGTGCTCGGCGTCGATCTCGATCTTCTGCAAGCGGGCCCGCAGCGCCTGGGCCAAGGCGGCATCGGCCGTGCCGATGGGCGTTTTGAGGCGCTTGCGAACGGCGCGAAGGCCGACGACGACGGCCGAATGCCATTCCGCCACGGCCCCGGTGGTTCGCGTCATGGCCGCATCGTCGATCCGGCCGCGGCCCGCCGCCGCGTGCCACAGGCAAAACATCAGAAAATTGACGTCGGCGCCGTGCCGCTCCTGCAGACCGAGGCAGGCAGGCGCGACGCCGGGCTTGGCATAGAGCGCCAGCGAAAAGTCCCAAAACGGGCTGGGCGGGAACTCGGCGGCCATCGGAAGGGGTGACGACACTCGCGGAAAGGTTTATTTGCATAGCACAAGCTGCGTGAAGAAGCAGTGGTGGATGGTTTGGACCGGGTGCCGTGAAACTAAGCGACGAACAAGCCAAATTGTTGCAGAGCAAGCTCGACGAGCTCAAGTCGGAGCATCGCGATCTCGACGAGGTCATCGCGCAAATCGCAGCGGAGACGCCGTTCGATCAAATCCACATCCAGCGCCTCAAAAAGCGCAAGCTCATGTTGCGCGACGAGATTGCGCGTATCGAGAGCATGCTGCTGCCCGATATCATCGCCTGAGACGCGGCGCCCGGCGGCCTTGCGGGTGCGCGGCTCTGCCCTATAGTGCGGCGCTTTCTGGCGCCGCCCGGTGGCGGCGCGGAGGGCTCATATGAAGAAGGCCGTTCCGCCCGTCGCGATCGCAATGGGCAGCCAATCGGATTGGGACACCATGCGCGAAGCCGCCGCCGTGCTCGATGAGCTGGGCGTGGCCTACGATGCGCGCATCGTCTCGGCGCATCGCACGCCGAAGCGTCTTTATGCGTTCGCCGAGCGCGCCCAGGCTGCGGGCTTCCGCGTCATCGTCGCCGGCGCCGGCGGCGCCGCGCACCTTCCGGGCATGATCGCGTCGCTCACGACCTTGCCGGTGCTCGGCGTGCCGGTCGAAAGCAAAGCGCTGAAGGGCCTCGATTCGCTGCTCTCCATCGTCCAGATGCCGGGTGGCGTCCCGGTCGGCACGCTCGCCATCGGCAAGGCCGGGGCGCGCAACGCCGCGATCCTGGCCGCCAGCATCCTTGCGCTCGGCGACAAGCGCCTTGCTGCGCGGCTCGCGGCCTGGCGCCGGGCGCGCACCGCGGAAGTGGCCGAGCGCCCCGGCTGAAACAGTGACGCGATGAACGAGCCCGCGATCGTAGCACCCGGCGCCACGCTGGGCATTCTCGGCGGCGGCCAGCTCGGCCGCATGATCGCGCTGGCCGCCGCCGTCCTCGGCTATCGCACGGCCGTGTTCACGCCCGAGGCGGACGCGCCGGCGTCGCAGGTGGCATCGCTGACGATCAACGGCGGCTACGAGGACGAGGCGGCGCTGGCCAAATTCGCCCGCGCCGCCGATGTCGTCACGCTCGAATTCGAAAACGTGCCGGTCGCGGCCGTTGAATTCCTGGCGGCCATGGGCCGGCCGGTGCGGCCGGGCCCGCGCGTCCTGTCCGTGGCGCAGGACCGCATCGCGGAGAAGGATTTCGCCGTCGCCGCCGGCGGCGCCACCGCGCCTTATCGTCAAGTCGACAGCTTGGCGGATTTAACCCGCGCGCTCGGCGAGATCGGGCGGCCTGCCGTGCTGAAGACGCGCCGCATGGGCTACGATGGGCGCGGCCAAACAATGATCGATGGCGCCGCCGATGCCGCCGCCGCCTGGACCGCGATCGGCCGGCAACCGTCAATTCTCGAAGGCTTCGTCGATTTCAGCCACGAAATATCGGTCATCGTCGCTCGCGGCGTGGATGGCGCGGCGCGCGCCTACGTTCCGGTCGAAAATCGCCATCGCCATCATATCCTCGCCGAAACGATCGCGCCGGCCGCGATCGCGCCGGCCCAGGCGCGCGCCGCCGAGGCGCTCGCCATCAAGCTGGCCGCCGGGCTCGACGTGGTCGGCCTGCTCGCGGTGGAAATGTTCGTGGCGCGCGACGGCGGCTTGCTGGTCAACGAGATCGCGCCGCGGCCGCACAATTCCGGCCATTGGACCGTCGACGCCTGCTTGTGCAGCCAGTTCGAGCAACTCGTGCGCGCCGTATGCGGCTTGCCTTTGGCCGCGCCCGATCGGCACAGCGACGCGGTCATGACCAATCTGATCGGCCACGATGTACGCGATTGGGCGCGCTATCTGGCCGAGCCGGGCGCGCGCCTGCATCTCTACGGCAAGAACGAAATTCGCCCCGGCCGCAAGATGGGCCATGTGACGCGCTTGATGCCCTTGAGCCGCTAGAGCCGGCCGCGCCGCTGCCGGCCCGTGCCGCGCCGCAGCCGATCGAACGCGGCGAGCGGGTTTGGCAATTTTCCGGCACGCTCGCGCATGCGGCCCATTGCCTTGTGCAAGCGCAGATGATCGGCTAGGCGCCGATCGAGGAACGCCCAAGTTTCGGCCGCGCCCGGGCTCCGATCGTTCAGCCAAAATATCACCGTTGCCGAATAGATCGCGGCCAGGATGGCGCGCTTGCTGTAGAAATTGAAATCGGTGCTGGTATCGCCCGCCGCGTGCCAGAGCGTGTCGATCGTGCGGTAGAGCAAGCGCAGACTGAGCGGCGCGTTTTGCGGCAGTGCGAGCAGGATAAGCGCGCGCCGCACCGCTTCCTTGTGCGCCGCCGCGGCCTCGAGCCGGGCGCGCACGCCGGTCGCGATTTTCGCGCTGAGCCCAAGCGGCGGATCCGCGGCTGCGATGGCCGCGGCCATCGCATCGGCCATGGCGCGGTCGGCATCTTCGCTCATCAGCCGAACCGCATCGAGCGGGCCGCGCGGAAAAAACCGCGCGACCTCCGCCGCATCAAAGCCCGCCTCGCGGGCGCCGGCGGCGAGCGCCCTTTCGACCCAGCCATCGAAGGCGACATGCGGCAGCGCGGCGGCCAGGATAGCGCGCTGCGCAGTTTCGATCGCGGTCCGGTCCATGACGCCACCTTCAAAAAATATTAACGCTGGAACAACGGGATAGTAGGCGAGGGCAGGGCACCGACGGTAGCCGCTTCCCTCATCAAGGCAATTGTGCTATGCAATCGTCCCTCCGGCGCGGGGTGTCCCGCGCCGGCCATTTTTTATGGACCTGCCCCGACCGGCCATCCGGCCGCGTGGCCAAACCGAGGAGTGCGAACCATCGTTCAGGTCATCGTCCGAGACAACAATGTCGATCAGGCCCTCAAGGCGCTCAAGAAAAAAATGCAGCGCGAAGGGTTGTTTCGCGAAATGAAACTCCGCCGCAGTTACGAGAAGCCGTCCGAGCGCAAGGCCCGGGAAAAGGCGGAAGCGGTACGCCGAGCGCGCAAGTTGGCGCGCAAGCGTCTGGAACGCGAAGGCTTCTAGTTCCGGCCAAGTGGCCGGGTCGCAAAAGCACTGCTCAGGTCGACGACCTAACCGCATCCGATGACGGGTTGCGGCGCTGCCTTCTATTGCGCGAAATTTCTTCCATCGCCTCCGATCTATGACCGAACGCATTTCGATCGCCGCCGGCTTGTCGGTTCTGGCCGAGCGCTACGACGGATTCATTCTCGATTTGTGGGGCACGATCCACGACGGATACCGACCGCTACCCGGCGCCGTCGAATGTCTCGATGCCTTGAAGCGCCGCGGCAAACGGCTGCTTGTTCTCTCGAACGCGCCGCGCCGCTCGCACGCCGTGATCTCGCGCATGACCGAAATCGGCATCGCGCCCGGTCTTTACGACGCCGTCCTGTCGAGCGGCGAGGCCGCCCATGACGCGCTGCTGGCGCGCCGCGACGACTGGCATGCGAAGCTCGGCAAGCGCTGCTATCTGCTCGGCCCGCCGGACGACGCCTCGGTGCTCGAAGGCCAAAGCGTGACGCGCGCCGCCGAACTGGCCGGCGCCGATTTCATTCTCGCGATCGGCGCGTTTCGCCGCGGCGACACGGTTGCCGATTACGAAAAAGTGCTGGCCGAGGCGCTGGCGCGGCGCCTGCCGATGATGTGCGCCAATCCGGATCGTGAAGTGCTGCGCGGACCGACGCGCGAAATCTGCGCCGGCGCCATCGCCGAGCGCTACGCGGCGATCGGCGGCGACGTTCTATCAGCACGGCAAGCCGCACGCGCCAATTTACGATGCAAGCCTCGCTCGCCTCGGCATGGCCGACCGGCGCCGCATCCTCGCGGTCGGCGATTCGCTGCGCACCGATATCGCCGGCGCGCGTGCTTATGGCATCGACACTTTGTTCGTGACGGGCGGAATTCATGCCGAAGCGCTCGGCATCGCGGACTTCGCCGAGCCCGACGCGGCCCGGCTCGCGGCGCTCTGTGCCGCCGCCGGACAGTGGCCGACCGCGGCGGCCGCCGCGTTCAAGTGGTAGGCGAGGCGCGCCGTCCGCTCGCGTCATAGCGAATTCGGCTGATTGCTTCAGCGCGCCCTATTATGCAACTTCGGCGCATGAATTCTGGACCCCGGTTCGGTGGCCGGGGTGACAATATTTTTTCCAGGTCATCGATCGAAAATTACACTGTCGCCCCGGCCACCGAGCCGGGGACCAGGTGCAGGGGGAAACGCATTTGGCGCGCGCGGTGGCGCAGCAATCGACCGAACGCAGTATCAGTGATGCCCGCCGCCATGCAGGATCTCGTGCCGGATACCGGTGTCGTAGGCGAGACCCGCGGCAGTCAGCGCGATCACTTGCGGGAACGCGGCACGGACAAGCCCTTTGCGGTCGAGCGCCTGCCACACGGCTTCGTTGCGCAGTCCCGTTGCATCGCGCCCCGAAACCATGAATTCGCCGACATGGAAATGGTCGCCATGCGCGTGCGGCAGATTGGTGATGGCGACGGTGCCCGCCGCATCCGGCGGCAGCGCGTGGGCCGGGTCGCGCGCCAGTTCTTGCAAGAGAACGAGGGTTCGAAGCTGCAAGGGGTTGAGCTTCAGCGGATTGCTCTTGGCGGGCATGGCGCGATCTCCTCCGGGCGCAAAAAAGGCGGGGCTGGTCGCAGCCCCGCCTGATCGACTTTAACGCGGCCTAGTGGCCGACGATATCGCCTTTCATGCCGCCGAGCGCGGCCATGACTTCCTGCTGCTCCTTGGGCTTGACGCCCTTGGCGCGCATTGCGGCGATCATGTGATTGCCCGTCGCATTCCATTCGGCATTCGTGATCTTCATGCCGGCATGGGAGGCCCTCATGTCTTTGCCGGCGTATTTGCACGGCCCGCCGCTCGCTTCGCAGAGCTGGTCGGTCAGCTTGGCCTTGAGCGCCGGCGCGTCGGTCTTGGCGAAACGCTTGCCGATGCGGCGATCCTTGGCCATCCGGTTGACGAAATCGTCCATCACGGCCGCGATCGAATCCCGGCCGCCAAGGCGGGCATAGAGCGAGTTCGGATCGACTGGCCGGGCCGCCGCACGCGCGCCTTGATCGGGCACGTTCGCGGATTGCCCGGGCTGGCCGGGGACGCTCATCGAAGAACCGCCGCAGGCGCTGAGCGCCAGGGTCAAGCTCAAGGTCGCTGCAATAGAAAGGGCGCGAATCATTAGTTAGACCTCCTAAATGGTTTGAAGGGGCCGGAGAATAGCCGCAGATTCCGCGCAAGGCAACCTATGTCGCGCGGAATTGCGCCCGAAATCAGGCTTTGGCGCTCGGCCGGGCGGCGACGGCCTCATACCAGCGCCGGGCCTGGACGGCGCCGGGCGGTAACTCAATCTTAAGCCATTTGGCGAAATCGACGACGACCAAGACGTCGATATCGGCGATCGAGAAACGATCGCCGAACAAGAACGGCTTGCCGCCGATCATGGCATCGAGCCGGCCGAGGAAACCGGTCGTGCGCTTGCGCCCGCGTTCCGCGAGCTCGGGGATTTGGGCGTAATTGTCGGGCCCCGTGACCGCCCGATCCTTCATGCCGGGCGACGAATTGCGCAGCGCCTCGGCCACGGCCAGCATGCCTTCGGTTTCGATGCGCCATTGCGCGTCGGCGATCTGCGCCTTTTCCTTCGCCGTCGTGCCCATCAGCGGCGGGTTGGGATGGGTTTCCTCGAGATAACGCCAGATCGCGGCCGTCGTCAGAAGCCGCGTGCCGTCGTCGAGTTCCAGCACCGGCACGGTGCAGTGCGGATTGATGGCGCGGAATTCCGGCTTCAAGTGCTCGCCATTGCGCAAATCGACTTGCACGGTCGGAATGTTCAAGCCCTTCTCGGCGATGAAGATCCGCGCGCGGCGCGGCGACGGCGCCGGCTTGCAATCGTAGAATTTCATGGGCTGCGCTCCGCCGTTTCGCATTCGAGCCGCGCTTCGACCGGCCATTCGCGTTCGGGCTTCCACTCCGCGCCGCCGAACAGCCGCGCAATGGGCTTGTGCGTTGTCACAACGCCCGTGAACTTGCAAGCCATCTTCAGTCTTGCGGCGGGCGCGGCAGGATTGGCCAGCGTCACTTCGCCCGACACTTTCAGCGGGGCGCCGTCGGCGTTGACGACGGCCAGGCGCTGCGGAAACTCGACCTTCACCTCGGGCGGCTTGCCCGAGCCGAGCCCGCCCCGGTGGAAATGCTGCACATAGATCATTCCGGCGATCAGCCAGAGCGCGATCAACGAGAGAAATCGCATCATCGATTCGATGCCACGCATGTCATCCTCCTGGGTCGGCCCTGCCGGATGCCGGCGGGGAATGCGCCAGTCTAGCGCGAGGATCGTGACGCGGCGACGCCGGGAATTAGGCCGGCAGCTCGGTCGAAAAGCTTTGGAACCATTCGGCCAGGACGGGCGATTCGATGGTGTTGCCGGCCACCGCCTTCATGCCGTTGATTTCATCTTCCTCGAGCGGTTCGAAAACGATGCCGTTGAAATTGAGAAAGGCGCGCGTGACCAAGAGTGCCGTGCGATTGTTGCCGTCCATGAACGGCTGCTTCTGCGCGATACCGAGGCACAACGACGCGGCCAGATCGTAGGTTGTGGGATTGTCGCCGTAGGCCAGCAAATTTTTCGAGTGTTCGAGGACCGTATCGAGCACGATCTCGTCGCGCAGGCCTTGATTGCCGCCAAACGTCGCGACGGCCTCGTCATGCAGCGCCATCACCATCCGCTTCGTGAGCCATTTGGTCGCCTTCATGGCTACCCCATGTCCTTGAGCGCTGCGCTATGCCGGCGCATGTAGTCGCGGTTGGTTTCGAGGAGGGCGTCGAACTCGCTGTCATGCGGCATGAGGACAAAGCCGTACGCCGTTTTCACCGGCATCAGCACATCGCCTTCGCCGACATTGAGTTCGGCCAACAATTCTTTGCTCAGCACGAGGCCGAGGCTATCGCCGAACTTTCGAATCTTGAGCGGCACACCCATGCGGCTTCACTCTCTTCGCTATTGGCTGCAAGTTATCGCTAGCAATAACTTATTTATCGTTAATCGACGGACGACTGTCCGCAGCTTCTAGCACAAGCCGTGTTCGGGGATTTTTATCATGTACTTCAAATAGTTAATTTTGCAGCCGGCTTCAGCCGCGGCGCCGTTAGTTCGGCTTGAAGCCCGACGCCTTAATAATTGGCCCCCAGCGGTCGAAATCCGCCTTCTGGGTGGCCACCAATTCCTCGGGCGACGAGCCGAGCGCGATGAGGCCGAGCGCCTGGAAGCGCGCGACGACGTCCGGCGCCTTGAGCGCATCGCGGATGGCGGCGCCGATGCGCGCGACGTGTTCGGCCGGAAGCTTGGCCGGACCGTAGGCGCCGAACCAGGCGCCGGTCGCGATATCGAAGCCGGATTCCTTGAAGGTCGGCACGTCGGGCGTCAGCGGCGAGCGTTTGGCGCCGCTCGTGGCGATGATCTTGATCCGCCCGGCCTTGTGCATCTCCATCACGTCGACGATCGAGTCGAACATCGCGGGCACTTGGCCGCCGACGAGGTCGTTGAGCGCCGGCGCCCCGCCGCGATAAGTGATGTGCTTCATCTCGATACCCGCCTGCTTCGTGAAGAGGAGGCCGAGGAAATGCAGCAAGGTGCCAGCACCGGGAGTGGCGTAGTTCGCCTTGTCTGGATTGGCCTTCGCCCAGGCGACGAACTCGGGCACCGACTTCGCCGGCGTGGCCGGCCCGACGAAGAGCCCGAGATCGGAGGTCACGACGAGGCCGATGGGCGTGAAGTCATTGACCGGGTCGTAGCGCAAATCGCTGAAAATATTCGGCTGCACCGACATCTGCCCAATCGTCGTGATCATGATCGTGTTGCCGTCGGGTGCCGCGGTCTTGAGCGTTTCGGGCGCGATGCGGCCGCCGGCGCCGGCCTTGTTTTCGACGATGACCGGGCGCTTCAGCGTTTCGCGCATGCGCTCGGCGAGCAGCCGCGCCGTGATATCGACCGAGCCGCCTGGCGCGAAGCCGACGATGATGCGCAGCGGCTGGTCGCTCTGCGCCGAAGCCGGGCCGGCGGCGGCGAACGCGGCAAGAGCCAGAAGGGCGGCGCTGAGGGTGCGGCGTAACATCGATCGATCCTCCCGATTTCGAGTATTTTCTTGGCGCTAACGGTCTTCGGCGAAGACTTCGCCGCGGCGGCGGCGAATGGCCGGCACCACCAGCATGCCGATCCAAAGCACGGCAAGCAAGAGCAAGCCAAGGCTGATCGGGCGAGTGACAAACACCGACCAATCGCCGCGCCCGATCTCCAGCGCGCGGCGAAAGTTTTCCTCCATCATCGGCCCGAGCACGTAGCCGAGCATGAGCGCGATCGGCTCGCAGCGCAGCTTGGCCAACAGGCAGCCGACGATGCCGAGCAGGCCCATCAAGAATACGTCGAACCGCGCGAATGACAGCGTGTAGGCGCCGATGCAGCAAAAGACGACGATCGAGGGGAACAAGAAGCGATAGGGCAGCTTCAAGAGCTGGACCCAGAGGCCGACCAGCGGGAGATTGAGGATCACGAGCATGAGATTGCCGATCCACATGCTGGCGATCAGGCCCCAGAACAGCTCGGGCCGCACGGTCATGACGCTGGGGCCGGGCTGGATGCCGTGAATCAGCATGGCGCCGACCATGAGCGCCATCACCGCGTTGGGCGGTATGCCGAGCGTGAGCAGGGGAATGAACGAGGTTTGCGCCGCGGCATTGTTCGCCGCTTCGGGCGCAGCCACGCCTTCGATGGCACCCTTGCCGAAGCGCGACGGATCCGCCGCCAGTTTCTTCTCGAGCGCATAGGAGCTGAACGCGGCCAAGACCGGGCCGCCGCCGGGCAGCACGCCGAACAGCGCGCCCAACCCGGTGCCGCGCAAAATCGGCCGCACCATGGACTTAAGCTCGGCGCGGTTCGGATAGAGCCGGCCGATCTTGGCCATGACGATCTCGCGTTGCGTCCGGCGCTGCTGTTCGAGATTGGCGATGATGTCGGCGATGCCGAAAAATCCCATGGCGACGACGACGAAATTCAAGCCGTCGACCAGTTGCGGAAACCCGTAGGCGAAGCGCTCGGTTCCGCTGTTGGTGTCGACCCCGATCAGGCCGAGGATCAGTCCGACCATGGTCATGCCGATGGCCTTGATCAGCGAACCGTGCGCCAGCACGGTGGCGCCGACCAGGCCCAGAACCATGAGCGAAAATATCTCGGCCGCCCCGAACTTGAAGGCGATGGCCGACAACAAAGGCGCGGCGACGACGAGCAGCACCGTCGCCACCGTTCCGGCGAAAAACGACGCGAGCGCGGCGGCCGACAAAGCCGTCCCGGCGCGCCCGATGCGCGCCATCCGATAGCCGTCCATCGCGGTGACGATCGACGATGGTTCGCCCGGCAGATTGACCAGGATCGCCGTGGTCGATCCGCCATATTGCGCGCCGTAATAGATGCCTGCGAGCATGATGAGCGCCGCGACCGGCTCCAATTTGAACGTGAGCGGCAGCAGCATCGCGATGGTGGCGACCGGGCCCAGCCCCGGCAGCACGCCGATCAGCGTTCCGAAGGCGACGCCGAGGAAGCAGTAGAAAAGATTGGCCGGCGTGAGGGCGACGCCGAAGCCGAGCGAGAGTTGCGCGAGAATGTCCATGGCGGCGCTAGGGCCAGAGCCGCAACGAAAGTTTGAGCGCGACGATGAAAACCAGCACCGAGATCGCGCTCAGGCACACGGCCAAGATCAGGGTTTCGGCGATGCGCGCACGCTGTCCGGCGAAGGCTGAAATCACCGCCGTGGCGGCGACGGCGAGCGCCAGCCCGGCGCCTTGAATGAGTGCGCCGAACGCGGCAATGGCCAACCCAAGCACGATGTAGGGCCGCCAATGGGCCCGCTCGAGTTTTTCGCCGGGGCCGCGCAGGCCCTTGATCAGCACGATGACGCCGACCAGGGCCAAGAGCCCGCCCAGCAGGGTCGGAAAATATCCGGGCCCCATCGACGACGCCGTTCCCAGCGCATAGCGCCGCGCCAGGACGACGGTGAGCACGCCGAAGCCGATGAAAAACAGGCCGGTGCCGATATCGGGCTGGTTGCGGGCGGGGGTCATGCCGGCGTGTTCATGGCAATTCGTTAGGACTTTCGCGAATTCTTGTCGAGCCAGATCGCCAAGTCCGCTTCCGACAGCCGCCCCGCCGCGAGATCGACGAATATTGCAACCGCATCGGTTTCCGGCACATCGAGTTCACGGCCGTTCAAGGCCAGGAAAACATAGGCGGCCATGAACGAAACGCGTTTGTTGCCGTCGACGAAAGGATGGTTCCGGGCGATACCATGGGCCAGCGCCGCCGCCAATTCGGCGATCGACGATTTGCGATGGGCAAGGACATTTCGAGGGCGCGCCAGGGCGGATTGCAGAAGGCCTTCGTCGCGCAGGCCGCCGAGGCCGCCATGTTCGCCGATGAGTTCCTCGTGTATCGCTTTGACCGCAGCCTCGCCGAGCCAGCGCGGCTCCTTCACTTTGCCAGCTCGCGCAAGGCGTTGCGGTATTTTTTGCGACCGCGCTCGAATACCTTCATCGTCTCCGCGAAATCCGGATCGTACGGCGTCAGCAAATAGCCGTCCTTGGTGCGTACCAGCGTAAGCACGTCGCCGGCCTGCGAGCGCAGGTTGGCCGTGACCTCTTTCGGCAGGCAGAGGCCGAGCGAATTGCCGATCTTGCGAAGCTTGATTTGCAGCATGGCGGTCCCGTCGCGTTGTTTTACGAAAGTTATAACATCGGGCGGCAATGTCAAATGTTCGGGCCAGGCGGTGCCGCGCCCTTTTGTGATCGGGTTCCGGGTGCCATATGATGGCATCGGCTTGACAAGGCGATCGATCGCAAGGGCGTGTCGGCAATGAGCGAATTCGGCAAGAAAACGGCGCAGGATTGGGCGGCGGAGGCGCGGAAAGATCTGGCCGGAAAGCCGGTCGAAACGCTGGCCTGGCAAACGCCCGAGGGCATCGCCGTCAAGCCGCTCTACACGGCGGCGGATCTCGAAGCGCTCGATCATCTCGGCACGCTGCCCGGCTTCCCGCCCTATCTGCGCGGGCCGCGCGCCACGATGTACGCGGTCAAGCCGTGGACGATCCGGCAATATGCCGGCTTCTCGACCGCCGAGGACTCGAACGCGTTTTACCGCAAGGCGCTGGCCGGCGGGCAAATGGGCCTCTCGGTCGCCTTCGATCTCGCGACCCATCGCGGCTACGATTCGGATCACCCGCGCGTCGTCGGCGATGTCGGCAAGGCCGGAGTCGCGATCGATTCGGTCGAGGACATGAAAATCCTCTTCGCCGGCATTCCGCTCGACAAAATGTCGGTCTCGATGACGATGAACGGCGCCGTGCTGCCGGTGTTGGCCAGTTACATCGTGGCGGCGGAAGAGCAGGGCGCCAAGCAAGCCCACCTCAGCGGCACCATCCAGAACGACATCCTCAAGGAGTTCATGGTCCGCAATACCTACATCTATCCGCCCGAGCCTTCGATGCGCATCGTCGCCGACATCATCGAATACACGGCGAAACACATGCCGCGCTTCAATTCGATTTCGATCAGCGGCTATCACATGCAGGAAGCGGGGGCGACCTGCGTGCAGGAACTGGCCTACACGCTGGCCGACGGCTGGGACTATATCCGCGCCGCGCGCGGCAAGGGCCTCGCCATCGACGAATTCGCCGGGCGGCTGTCGTTCTTCTTCTGCCTCGGCATGAATTTTTTCATGGAAATCGCCAAGCTGCGCGCCGCGCGTCTCTTGTGGTCGCGCATCGTCAAGAAATTCGATCCCAAGGACGAGCGCTCGCTGGCGCTGCGCACCCATTGCCAAACCTCGGGCGTGTCGCTCACCGAGCAGGATCCCTACAACAACATCGTGCGCACCACGATCGAGGCGATGGCGGGCGTGCTCGGCGGCACGCAATCGCTGCACACCAACAGCTTCGACGAGGCGCTCGCCCTGCCGACGCCGTTCTCGGCGCGGGTCGCGCGCAACACCCAGCTCATCATCGCCGAGGAAACCGGCATTCCGCGCGTCGTCGATCCGCTCGGCGGCTCGTACTATGTCGAGGCGCTGACCGCGAGCGTCGCCGCCGAGGCGTGGAAATTGATCGAAGAAGTCGAGGCGATGGGCGGCATGACCAAGGCGGTCGCCGCCGGCCTGCCCAAGCTGCGCATCGAGGAATCGGCGGCGCGGCGCCAGGCGCGCATCGACCGCGGCGAGGACGCCATCGTCGGCGTCAACAAGTACCGGCCCGAGATCGGCGAGCGCGTCGAAATTCTCGACATTGACAACGGCAAGGTGCGCCAGCAGCAGATCGAGCGCCTGAAATCCGTGCGCGCCGCGCGGGACGACGCCCAATGCCGCGCCGCGCTCGACGGCGTGACCAAGGTCGCGGAAGCGACATCCGGCAATCTGCTCGCCGCCTGCATCGCGGCGGCGCGCGCCCGCGCCACGGTGGGCGAAATGTCCGACGCGATGGAAAAGATCTTCGGCCGCCATCGCGCCGAAATCCGCTCGATCGCCGGCGTCTACGGCGCGGGCTTCGACAATGACGGCGAATTCCAGGCGATCCAGCGCGACGTCGAGGCGTTTGCGCGCGAGGAAGGCAGGCGGCCGCGGCTCCTCGTCGTGAAGATGGGCCAGGACGGGCACGACCGCGGCGCCAAGGTCATCGCCACCGCCTTCGCCGATATCGGCTTCGACGTCGATATCGGCCCGCTGTTCTCGACGCCCGAGGAAGCGGCGCGGCAGGCGGTCGAGAACGACGTCCACGTCGTCGGGGTTTCGTCGCAGGCTGCCGGGCATAAGACGCTGGTGCCGCAGCTCATCGCCGCGCTGAAGCAGCAGGGTGCCGGCGACATCCTCGTCGTCTGCGGCGGCGTCATCCCGCCCGGCGACTACGACATGCTGACCAAAGCCGGCGTCGCCGCGATCTACGGTCCCGGCACGAACATCCCCGCCGCCGCGCGCGAGGTACTCGGATTGATCCGGCGCCAGCGCAAAGCGGCGGCATAGTGGCGAGTTCCGGCCGCGCCGCCGTTTCGATCCGCAAGGCCCGGCCCGACGACGTGTCCGCCATCGAAGCCGTCGTGCGCGAGGCCTACGCCATGTACGTTCCGCGCCTCGGCAAGCCGCCCGGACCGATGCTCGACGATTATCGCCAGCTCGTGGACGACGGTCTCGTCGACTATCCTGGACGAAGACGGCGCCGTCGCCGGCATCTTGGTGCTGATCGACAAGCGCGATCATCTCTTGCTCGACAACATCGCGATCGCGCCGAAATATCAGGGCCGGGGCCACGGCAAGCGCCTCGTCGCCTTCGCGGAACAAGAGTGCGCGCGGCGCGGCTTCGCCGAGCTGCGCCTTTATACCAACGTCGTCATGACCGAGAACGTCGCGCTCTATACGCATCTCGGCTTCGAGGAAACCCATCGCGGGGAAGAAGCGGGATACAGCCGCGTTTATATGCGCAAGCAAATCGGCTGATTTGACCCTTCCTTAATCGCGTCATCCCGACCGAAGCGCCGCAGGCGCGTAGTGGCGGGACCTCGGGTGGACGAGCATGTTTCTGCATGGCCTGCCGACGCCAGTCCGCCCGAGGTCCCGCCGCTACGCGCGCTTTCGCGCGCTTCGGTCGGGATGACGAATAATCGTCGGTTCGCCCTGGTTAATCCCCGCCGCCGTCGGTGCGCAGATAGGCGTCGTCCTTGCGCCATTCGTGCCGGCTGCCGCAGCACGGGCAATCGAGCGACTGTTTTTCGAGCTCGATCGTCTCGAAGGTCGGCCATTCGAAATTGAAGCCGGTGTAAACCGGGCGACCGGTCTCGGGGCAGCGGATGAATACTTGCGACATGCGGCCTCACCACGGAATTTGCGCGCGCTCCGAAGGGGAGCGGGCGGGTGATCGGAGTTGAGCTCGTCGAGTGCGCCGAACATGATTGCGAAATGTGGCTGGTTTGCGACGATGTCGCGCGCGCTCCGGGCTCGCCGGCTTCGGGGGAAGGACATTGGCGGCGCGCGGTTGCATTCGTGTGACGAAGCCGTCGCGATATTCCAGCGCCGCATCTGGACAGGCCGCGGCCGGGCCCTCATAGTTTTGCGGCCCAAAAAGACAATCGCTGCAACCAGGGGGACACAATGCTGAGAGCCACGCTTCACCGCTTTGCTTTTCTCGTCGCGCTCGCCGGAGCGGCAATCGGCGGCGCCGTGCCCGCGCCGGCGCAATCGGTGCCCGAGGCGCGCATCAAAACCATTCTCGCCATGACGCCGCAACACATGGCCGAAACCGGCGCCTGGACCAAATCCGCCTATGACCGGATGATGGCGCATATCTACGGCATCCAGGACAAGGCGACGCGCGACCTCGTTCTCGACATGGTGCTGCGGCCCGAATCGAAAGCCTTCAACGCCAAGGCAACGCAGTCCTTCCTCGCTTCGCCGGCGGCGGGCGGGCGCGGACATCATTATTATCCCGGCGGCTTGCCGGTCCATGTGCTCGAATGGATCGAGGTCGCCATGGCCTGGGCCGATGCCTATGAACGCATCTACAAGGTGCAGAAGATCAACCGCGACATGGTGATCGCGGCGCTGGTGCTGCACGATTGGGCCAAGGTCTGGTACGAATGGGATCCGGCCACGGCGACGGTGAAGCGGCCCGCCTGGTTCCCGCAAGCCTGGGGCGGCGATCGCGGCAAGGCGAAATGGAAATGGATGGGCGAGCACGGCGCCGTCGCCTATGCCGAAATGATGGTGCGCGGCGCCGCCGACGATCTCGTCGTCGCCACGGCGGCGAGCCATTTCGATCCGCATTGGGATCTCGACAAGGAAGGCGAGGGACTCAATCCCGCCCTTGCCGAAGCCGCGAAAATCGCCAATAAGCCCGCCATCGTCGTCCAGTCGCGCCGGCAAATGGCCGAGTGGTGGTTCTCGACCTATACGGACGGCTCGTGGTCCTACTCGCATTACATCGCCGCGCCGGTGGCGCTCGAAGCCGTCGATGCCGTTGCCGCCGATCTCGGATTCAAGTCCGGGTCGCGCGAGGCCAATGTGCTCGGCTGGTTCGTGTTGTCGCGGGTTTCCGATTTCCGCATCTACGAAGTGTATCAGAAATCCGGCTTTAAGCCCGAGGCGGCGAAGGACTTCGTCCTGTCGATCCTCAAGGACTCTTCGGCATACGAAGTTCCCGGCAAGTGAGAGCAAGGCGCCGGCGGGCGCGCGGCGGCGCAATTGCGCTGCTTGCCGCGCTCGCCGCGCTGTCCGGCCCAAGCCGCGGCGCCGCGGCCGATTTCGTTCTGACGGTCGAGAAGCAAGCCAAACCCGCGCCGATCGTGTTCCGTGCCCGCAAGGACGAAGCCGTGACGATGGCGCTTGCCAGCGATCGGCCGGTGGCCGTGCATCTGCATGGCTACGGCTTGTCGGCCGCGGTCGCGCCGGAGCGGCCGGCGGCTTGGCGCTTCACCGCGCGCGCCACCGGCCGGTTCCCGATCCACGTCCACGCGGAAGGCGAAGCGGAACGCGGCCGGCACGGCGAGCCCTATGCGTTCCTCGAAATCCATCCGCGGTGAAGCGCCTCGGCCCAATCGCGCTCGCCGCGCTCCTCGCGCCGCTGCCCGCCGCGGCACACGGCGCCGCCGAGCGCTACGATCTCCCGCTGCCGCTGGACTACTATGTCGCCGGCGCGGGCGCCGTCGTGGCCCTGTCGTTCGCGGCGATCGGACTGTTGTGGAAACCGGAACGGTCGTCCGCAAGCGCCGGTGCGACGCGACGCGCGCCGATCGAACTTGCCGGCGCGTTCTGGCCTTGGCTGCGGCTGGCACTCGGCGCCATCGCCGTCGCCTTGTTCGCGCTCGCGATCGCCGCCGGCTTGTTCGGCAATGCCCATCCCGGGCGCAACATCGCGCCGACATTCGTTTGGGTCGTCTGGTGGGTCGGCTTCGCCTTCGTCGCGGCCTTCGTCGGAAATTTCTGGCCCTGGATCGATCCGTGGCGCTTGCTGTTCGCCGGCGCGGAGCGGATTGCGGCGCGCCGTTTCGCGCCGTTGCGACCGTATCCCCGGCGTTGGCGGCATTGGCCGTCCTTCGTCCTGCTCGCCACCTTTTCATGGTTCGAGCTGATTTCGCCCTTCGCCTCGGATCCGCGCTGGCTCGCCGGCGCCGCGATCGCTTATTCGGCGATCACGTGGCTCGGGATGGCGGTCTACGGCCGCGACACCTGGCTGCGCCACGGCGAAATGTTCTCGGTCTATTTCGATTTGCTCGGCCGCTTCGCGCCGCTGTCGCTCAGCGCCGAAGGACGCGGGCTGCGCCTCCGCTGGTGGGGCGGCGATCTCGCGCGGCCACGGCCGATCGCCGGCGCGCTCGTCGCCTTTCTTCTGCTGATGCTGGCGGCGGCGCTGTTCGACGGCTTCCTCGGCACCGGCTTGTGGCGCACGATCGAGCGCTGGGCGGCGCAGCGCCTGCCGCTCAATTTCGACCGGCACGGCTTCATCGCCGCGTCGCTCTGCCTGGCCGGGCTTTGGCTGGTTTTCTTGTCGGCCTATCGCGCCGCCGTGTGGGCGGCGGCGCGATTGACCGGCGACGGAGAAAACGGCGCCGCCCTCGGCCAGCGGTTCGCGCTCACTCTGCTGCCGATCGCCATCGGCTACCACGTCGCGCACAATCTCTCCTACCTCCTGGTGCAGGGCCAGGCCATCTTCCGGCACGCGTCGGATCCCTTCGGACGCGGCTGGAATCTGTTCGGCACCGCGGGCTTCGAGCCCGATATCGGCGTCATCGACGCGCGCGCGACCTGGCTGATCGCGCTGGTCGCGATCACCGGCGGCCACGTCGTGTCGGTCTTTCTCGCGCACCGCGTCGCGCTCGCGCGGTTCGCGTCCCCGCGTCTCGCCTTGCGCGCGATGCTGCCGATGACGGCGCTCATGGTGCTATACACCGGTCTCAGCCTCAGCATTCTGGCCGAGCCCCTGGTGCGTTTCAGCCGGCCCGACCCGAGCTATTCGCTAATTCCATTGCCGAGCGACCGAGGATAGAGCCATGTCCCTCCACATCGAAACCGACGGTCCGGTTCGCGTCGTCACGATGGACCGGCCGAAAGCCAAGAACGCGGTCGACCCCGAACAAGCCGAGCGCTTGCGCGACGCTTTCGACGCGTTCGAGCGCGACGACACCGTGAAGATCGCGGTGCTGGCCGGCGCCAACGGCACGTTTTGCGCCGGCTACGATTTGAAAAGCCTCGCCGGGCGCGGCATCGAGGATGTCTACGAGCCCGAAGGCGATGGACCGATGGGGCCGTCGCGCCGGCTGTTGAAGAAACCCGTCATCGCCGCGGTCGAAGGTCACGCGGTCGCGGGCGGGCTCGAGCTGGCGCTGTGGTGCGATCTGCGCGTGGCGTCGGAAACGGCGGTGTTCGGCGTGTTCTGCCGGCGCTGGGGCGTGCCCTTGGTCGATGGCGGCACGGTGCGCCTGCCGCGCATCGTCGGCATGGCGCGCGCGCTCGATATGATTCTCACCGGCCGCGCCGTCGATGCGAAAGAGGCCCATGCCTGGGGCCTCGCCAATCGGCTTGTTCCGGCGGGCACGGCGCGCGACGCGGCGGTGCGGATGGGCAAAGAAATCGCGCGCTTCCCCGAGCTTTGCATGCTCACCGACCGGCTCAGCGCCTATCGCCAGTGGGACTTGGAGCTATCGGCCGCGCTCAAGCGCGAGGGCCGCGAAGGCTTGCCGCCGCTGCTCGAAGAAGCGCGCAAGGGTGCCGCGCGCTTTGCCGCCGGCAAGGGCCGCGGCGGCGATTTCGAGGCGATCTAGGTGGCGCCGCCGAGCCGGAACGATCGGCAGCGCCGGCCGCTCGGCCACGCCATCGCCAAATCGGAGGACGGGCCGGTCAAGCCGCGCGACGCGGCGACGCTCATCGTCTGGCGCGACGGACGCGACGGGCCCGAAGTGCTGATGGGCCGGCGCTCGAAGCGCGCCGCCTTCGTGCCCGATTTCTATGTTTTTCCCGGCGGCCGGCTCGATCCGGCGGATCGCGAGGCGCGCGCCGGAACCCCGCTCGCCGAGGATGCGCCGCGCCGCATGGGCGTGCGCGGCAATGCCGATTTTGCCGCGGCGCTCGCCGTGGCCGCCGTGCGCGAAACCTTCGAGGAAACCGGCCTCATGCTCGCCATCGACGGCGATGTCGGCGCGGCCGCGCATGAAGAATGGGCGCCATGGCGCGCCCAGGGTCTGGCGCCCGATCTCCGCGCGCTGCGTTACTTCGGCCGCGCCATCACCTCGCCGCTCAGCCCGATCCGTTTTCATGCGCGGTTTTTTCTCGCCCGCGCCGATGCGTGCCGTGGCGTGCTCGGCGGCTCCGGCGAGCTGTCGCAGCTCGATTTCTATCCGATCCGGGACGCGCTCGGCATGCTGCCCGTCGTCGACGTGACCGAGTTCATGCTCAACCGCGTGCTTGCCTGGCGCGCCGATCCGCACGGCCTGGGCGGCCGAACGCCGCTCTTCGCCTATCGCGACGGCGCGCCGTTTCTGCGCTGGGACAAGTAGCGCAATCGAAAGTTGAGAGATTCGATGCTCAGTATCGCAATGTAGGGGCGCACAGCAGTGCGCCCTGTTCATGCAGGGCAGGTCGATCGCGCATTGCAAACCCAGGGCGCACTGCTGTGCGCCCCTACGTTTGCAAACACGATTCGATCTCACGGGACGATGGAATCGCCTTCAGCGCGCCAGGCGATACGCGCCGTCGATCGCGAGTTCGCCGTCGCTCGCCGCCGCGCCGCGCTCGACCAGGTCGATGATGTGCGCGAAGACCGAGCGCGCCGCCGCCGGATAGAGCTGTGGCGGAATCGTCGTGCCGTAAATTCGCGGCACCATGGCGCGGATCGCGCCGACGCCGTCCTTGAGGCAGGCGACGATCTGGCGCTCGCGGTCCAGCCGATGCGCGATGAAGGCGCCGACGAAGGATTGCGGCGCGCGGATCGGCGCGCCGTGGGTCGGCCAATAGACCGCGTCGTCGCGTTCCAGCAACAAGCGCAGGCTTGCCATATAGGCGCGCATGTCGCCGTCGGGCGGCGAGATTACGCTCGTCGACCAGCCCATGACGTGATCGCCCGAAAACAGCGCGTTCGCCTCGCGCAAGGCGAAGCAGAGATGATTGGAGGTGTGGCCCGGCGTGTGCACGGCTTCGAGCGTCCAGCCGTCGCCTTCGATCGTGTCGCCATGCGCGATCCGGATATCGGGCGCGAAATCGCGGTCGCCGCCTTCCTCGACCTTGGCGCCCTGCTCGTGCCGGCCGGCGCCGTGCGGGCCGAAGCCGTACATCGGCGCGCCGCACAGCTGTCTTCAGCGGCCGGGCCAGCGGCGAGTGATCGACATGCGTGTGGGTGACGACGATGTGGGTGATGGTTTCGCCGGCCAGCGCGCCGGCGATGGCGTCGAGATGCGCATCGATCGCCGGCCCGGGGTCGATGACGGCGACCTTGCCGCGGCCGACGACATAGGTCCCCGTGCCGTGAAAGGTGAAGGCACTCGGATTGCGCGCGATCACGCGCCGGATCAGCGGCGACACGGTTTCGAGCTTGCCGTATTCGAAATCGAGCGTGCGATTGAAGGGGATCTCGACCGCCATCGCGCCCTCAATCGAGCCGGGCAACGATCTTGCCGAACACGTCGCGGCTGCGCAGCCGTTCGATCGCCTTGGGAAACTCCTCGATGCGGATCACCGTGTCGATCACGGGCTTGATGCCGGCCGCCATTTTGGCGAGCGAGTCGCGGCAATTGGCAACGCTCGATCCGAACGAGCCGAAAATGCGCAGCTGCTGCTGGAACAGCGAGTAGAGATTGGTCTTCGCCGCCATGCCGCTGGTCGAGCCGCAGGTGACGAGCCGGCCGCCGCGCTTCAGCGACAATAGGCTGCCTTCCCAGGTGTCCGGCCCGACATGCTCGAACACGACATCGACGCCCTTCTTGCCGGTGAGCCGGCGCACCGCGCCTTCGAAGCGGTCGGTGCGGTAATTGATGACGTGATCGGCGCCGATCGCCTTGGCCTTGGCGGCCTTGTCGTCGCTGCCCACCGTCGCGATGACTTGGGCGCCGATCGCCTTCGCCATCTTGATCGCGGCGGTTCCGATACCGCTGCCGCCGGCATGGACGAGGATCGTCTCGCCGGCTTCGAGCTTGGCGTTGTCGAACAGCATGTGCTGGACGGTGGCGAAGGTCACCGTCGTGCACGCCGCCTCGACGAAATCGACGCCGCGCGGCACCGGGATGATGCGGTTGGCCGGCGCCACGAGCATCTCGCGCGCCATGCCGTCGATGTGAAAGCCCATGATGCCGGCGATGTTCTCGCACAAATTCTCGCGCCCGGCGCGGCACGGCTTGCACGCGCCGCAGAACGAGCCGGGATAGACGATGACGGCGTCGCCCGGCTTGAGGCCGGCCACGCCGGCGCCGGCGCTTTCGACGCTGGCCGCGCATTCCACGCCGACCACGAGCGGCAGCGTGCGCTTGGCGAAGGCCATGCCGCGCATGCCGAACAGGTCGATATGATTGAGCGATACCGCGCGCACCCGCACCAGAACTTCGCCGGGCCCAGGTGCCGCCGGCGCCGGAACGTCGCCGAACTCAAGCTGTTCTTCCTTGACGAGTCGAAGGGCGCGCATGCGGATATTAGGCCGCCGCCAGGACCAGGCTCACATTCTGCCCGCCGAAGCCGAAGGAATTGGACAGGGCGAATTCGACGCGCTGCCGGCGCGCCGTGTTGGGCACGACGTCGAGCGGTATCGCCGGGTCGGGAATTTCGTAATTGATCGTCGGCGGCAGAATGCCGTCGCGCAAGGTCAGCGCCGTGAATGCGGCTTCGACCGCGCCGGCGGCGGTCAGCGTGTGGCCGATCATCGATTTGTTCGAGCTGACGGCGAGTTTTTCGGCGTGATCGCCGAATACGCTCTTGATGCCGAAGCACTCCATCTTGTCGTTCTCGGGCGTGCCGGTGCCGTGGGCGTTGATGTAGCCGATATCGGCCGGCTGCAGGCCGGCGTCGTCGAGCGCGCTTTTCATGCTGCGCATGATGGCCTGGCCGTTGGGATGGCTGCGCGTGCGGTGGAACGTATCCGCCGCCTCGCCGATGCCGGCGACATAGGCCAGGATCGCGGCGCCGCGCGCCTCGGCGTGCGCCGCGTCCTCGAGCACGAGCGCCGCCGCGCCCTCCGCCATCACGAAGCCGTCGCGGTTCTTGGAAAACGGCCGCGACGCCTTGGCTGGCTCGTCGTTCTTCGACGACAGCGCCGAAAGCAGCGAAAAACGGATCAGCGCTTCCGCGTTGATCGAACCGTCGGTGCCGACCGCGAGCGCGGCCACCGCCTCGCCGCGCCGGATCGCCTCGACGCCGAGCTGGATCGTCGTGGCGCCCGAAGCGCAGGCCGTGGTCAGCGTGATCGGCGAGCCCAGCACGCGATAGCGCCGTGCCAGCCGCTCGGCCAGCGTGCCGTTGATGAAATCCTCGTAATATCGGAAAGTCTCCGGCGTCGGCGGCGTCAGCTTGCGGCCCTCGCTGTAGGGGTGGCTCTCGCCGATGCCGACCGCGTGGCTCGCGGCGATGCGCGACTCCCAGTCCTGCTCCATCGGCGGTGCCGCGAGAAACAATTCGCCGGGAAAATCGGCGCCCGCCAGGCCCGCCGCGCCGAGCGCCTCGGCGATCGCGGCATCGGCCATCGCCGCGCTGTGCGTCGGGTTCGAGATCGGCGGATCGCTGATGAAATCGACCGAGCCCGCAATCGTCGTGCGCAGGCCGTCGATCGGAAAGCGCGTGATGCGATGAATGCCCGAAGCGCCGGCCAGCAGGCGGCGCCAATTCTCGGCGATGCCGCGGCCGAGCGACGTCACCATGCCGAGCCCGGTGATCGCCACCCGCTTGTCCGAAACCGCGCTAGCCATCGATCGCCTCCAGCAAAGCCAGCCCCTCGCCCTTGAGATGGCCCCAGCTCGTCACCAGTATTTGCTTGAGATCGGTCGCCGCGACCGCGGTTTCAAGCGGCTCGTTGGCATCGAGCGGCGGGATGAAGCGGCGCTCTTCCAGGCAGGCGGTGGCCAGGACGAGATTTTGCAGGAACGCGCTCTCCATCGAATGGCCGAGCGCGGCGCCGGTGCCGCGCACGGCGAGCGGCAGGCCTTGCTTGACGAGACCGGCCAGGAACTCGCGTTCCTCGCGCGTGATCGCGCCGCGGCCCGAGGCGCCGCTCAGCACGCCGAGCGGATTGGCGCGGATCGCCGGCGCCAGGCGCTTCATCTCGGCGTCCGGCCACCGCCGCCGCGCGGCCGGGCTCGCGCGTACAACGCTGGCTGTCGAGCGCCACCAGCCGCGCGCGCGGCTTGACGCCGCGCTTTTCCGCCCGCTCGCGCGCTTCCAGAACGAGAAAGGCGCCGGCGCTGCCGAGCGCGATCCCGGCATCGGGCCGCTGCCACAGCGGCTGCCATTGGCCGGTCAGCAGCAGATTGCCCGCGTGGTAGGCGAGCTGCAGGTCGGGCCGCGCCGCGCTGTAACCGCCGCCGACCAGGAAAATATCGCCCTGGCCGGCCGCGATGCGGCGAAAGGCGATGCGCACCGCGTCGACGCCGGCCGCTTCCTCGCCCATGAAAGTGCGGCTCGATCCCGCCACGCCGAAGATGATCGAAATATTGCCGGCAAAAAGATTCGGCAATTGCGACAGGAACAAGGTCGGCCGCAATCCGTCGGACAGCGTTTGGTTGAGAAACGCGCCGCGGTCGTTGGCCTGCTCGATCTTGGCGAGGATCTGGCGATCGAGTTCCCAATCGCGCTCGCCGCCGCCGGCCGCCGCCACGAGATGGGTTTCCTGCAGCAGATCGGCATTGCCTTTGACGCCCGCCATCTCGAGCGCCAGGCCCGCGGCATAGCAGCCATATTGCATGAGCGGACCCATGGCGCGCTGGTCGCCGGGCTTGGGCACTTGCTTTTCGAGCGCATAGTGTCCGATCGGATGAATGACAAAGGGCGCCTGCGACGCGGTGTCGACCGTGCCCATCCACGCGCCCGGCTTGGCCAGCGCCCGCCACCATTGCTCGGGCGCCTCGCCGATCGGCGAGAGCAGTCCGTAGCCGGTGATCCAAACTTCGCGTGCCATTTCTATCGTGCCTTACACCGTGCGGCGCGTCAGTCGATCCCGAGCGAGCGGGCGAAGTCGCGCATCCGTTGGCGCAAGCTCTCGGTCGGGAAGGGCATCATGCTGAGCCGGATTTCGGCCTCCGCAACCGCCTTGCCGGCGTTCAAAAGACGCCCCGCCGCGACGACATAGATCGAGCCTTCTTGCACCAGCCGGCTTTCCGCCGCAAGCGTGGCGCTGGGCGCAACCGTGCCGCGAATCTTGGCTTTGTCGATCCGAACCAGCAGCGGTATGCGGGCGAAATCCTGTTTGGCGAGAACCAGCAGACCCGCCGCCTGGGCGATGGTCTCGACCATCAGCGTGCCGGGCAGCAGCGGGTGGTCGGGAAAATGCCCGTCGAAGATCGTGGACGCGGCCGGCACCGCGGCGCGGCAGCGAATCGTTCCGGCGGCGCGATCGAGCGCTTCGACCGCGTCGATCATCTGAAAATATTCGAGGCGCATGCAATGGCGGCTTCGGCCGCGCCCTGCGGTTCGGCTAGGCGGCGGCCTTCGCCGCCACCAGCTCGTCGATGCGGCGGATGAGGTTTTTCATGACGAAAAATTCCTCGGCCTTGGCGCGGCCTTCGTTCACGTCCTCCATCCACTTTTCGACCGGCATCTTGATCGCGAATTTCTTGTCGATCGCGAAGGTGACGTCGAGAAAATCGAGGCTGTCGATCCCGAGATCGTTGATCGTATGGGCCTCGGGCGTGATTTGCGCGCGCTCGATGGAACTCACCTCGCAGATGATGTCCGCGACGGCTTCGAAAGTCTGTTGATTGTATTCGGCGGGCATCGAGCTCCTCGCTGCAACGCCTCCGGCGCCGCTCCATAGCGGCCGGGACGCTGAACCATGCAATATTATTGCGGATGTAGCGGCAGGCCTTTGCCGCTGTCAACCGGGCCGGCTGCGACACACGCGACGGCGGCGCGTGCATTCCATGCGCCAGTATCGCCGCGATCCGTTGCCGGCGCCGCGCCTAGCGTTTCACCGAGCAGATCGAGCGCAGGGCTTGCCATTCGGCGGCGCTCATGGCTTCGCCGCGCCCGGTCGCGCTGCCGTCGATGGTGCTGGCGCGCTCTTCGCTGAGCGGATGGGTCGACATATAGCGCAAGACGCGCTTGTCCAAGTTCGAGTCGTCCTTGCCCAGGCGGCGGAAGAAGCTGGAAAGCCCGGCGCCGCGAATGTTGAGCTTGTTGAGCATGGCGACGCCGATGCGGTCGGCCTCGCGTTCATTGTTCCGGCTGTAGGACAACGCGGCGACCTGCGATGCCATCGAAGCCAAGCCCGACGTATCGCCGACCATGGCGCTCAGCAGGATTTGCGTGCCGATCTCGCGGATCATGGCCTCGGTGCCGTGGCGTTCGATGACGTGGCCCATTTCGTGTCCCAAGACGCCGGCGACTTCCTCCGCCGAATCCGCTTTATCGATGAGACCGCGGAAGAACACGATATAGCCGCCGGGCGCGGCAAAGGCATTGACCACCGGGCTGTCGATGACCTGGACGCGGAAGGTGTAGCGGCTTGGCGCGGCCTCGGCGAGACGCTGGGTCAGGCGCTCGATGGCGCGGCGGCCCTCGGGCGCCGCGCATTCCTTGGCGCTGGACGCGAACAGGGTGAGCGCCTGGGTGCGGACCGATTGGCCAAGCCGCTCTTCCCAGGATAGCGGCACGATCGATGCAACGGGCTCGGCGGCGAGCGGCAGGCCGAAATAGATCGCCGCCAGCGAGCCGATCGTCGCCGCGCTCCAAATGATGGCGCGGGGCACGGCGCGGCTCTTGCGCATGTTGTGGGCGCGCAAATGGCGCGCGTGCTCGCCAAGCGCGTCGAGAAATCCGCCTTCGCGCACCACGAGCCTGGCATTGCCCGCCTCGGTCGAGCGCAGGCGGACGGGCTGGCCGGCATAGACTTCCTCGATCAGGCGCAGCACGGGATAGGGCCAATCGGCAACCGCGCCGCCGCGTTCGTCGCGGATCTTCAAGCCGCCGCGATCGAGCGTGACACTGACCCGCGTCTGTTCGGCCGTCCTGCCGTCGGAGAGAAAGCCTTTGAACTCGCTCATGGCTAGATGATACCGACGCCGAGGAATTCGGCCAAGCCTTCGCCGATGCGCGGGGCGCGGGCGTCGGATTGCGCCATCGCCCGGTAATCGAATTCGCCCTCGACCGTGAGATTGCGCGCCATGAAGCGGACATAGCGCATGATGATCCAGGGCGTGGCGAGGCCGAGCGTGACGAGCAGCAAGAGAAAATTGGCCAGGTTGAAGCCGAACATCTGCCAGGCGCGGACCGGAAACTCGGCCTTCACGCCCTGCAATCGCGTCGTGGCCGCTACTTTTCGGATATAAGCCGCCAGATAGATATTGAAGGCGAGAAGGAAGAGAAGCGGCAGCAAGATATAAATCAACAAGAAGCCGACAATAAGCATCGGCATCATGTCGACGGATCCCCCGCGTGCGCCGACGCCGATAATGACTCCTCCGACGATCGCAATGCCGATCGAACCGAAAAATATCAGACACCATGCGCCGGTGAACGGGCCGTAAAGGCCCTCCGCCGTGAGCGTCGTCGTCACCGGCACCGAGCCGATGGTCGTGCGCTCAAGGCGGTAGCGCATCAGCACCGTGTCGGCCCAAGGCTTGGTCCAATACGCGGTCATGCCGTTGAGCAAGCTGAGGCCGAAGCCGAGCAGGCCATAGGTCCAGGCCGAGCCCGACACCGAGCCGCGGATGCCGCGCCAATAGGTGCGGGTCACGCGGTAACGGTGCGATGCAAAGGCGGCGACATGCACGAGGAAGGAGAGCAGGATCGATGCCAGGACGATGAAACCGAACAGCGGGCCGAAATACTCCATGAATTGCTCGGGGTTGTTCGGCGGTGTCTTGGGCAGGTCGTAAATCAGCCAATATTGCAGCGCGATGATCGGCACGCCGAAGATGAGAAAGGCGATGAGGAAGCCGAGGAACATCTCGAGCCCGGTGCCGGAATATTCGAAGCGCTCGCCGCGGAAGCCGATGTGGCTCCAGACATATTTGCGGATCCGCGTCTTGCCCCAGAAGCGATAGAAGCCGAGCGTGACGATGCCGAGCGCGATGTTGACGATGAACAGCACGAAAATCTCGCCGAAGCGCAGATCCTCGACGAGCTTGTCGCGCGGCGCGCCCGCGGACGGCGTTTCGGACGGCCGGTCTTGGCCGGGCGGCGCCGGCGGCGGAACATGGTCGCCGCGCATTCCCGCCAACCGACGCGCCATCGCGCCGCCCATGATCGGCGCCGCGCCGGGCGCTTGGCTGGGGTGGTTCGCGCGGCGCTGCACGATCGGCGTCTGCTGCCCAGGCGGCTTGTTGCGTTCGTCGGATGTCATGGAATCACCTGTTTGTCGCGGCGGCCGGTCGGCCGGCCGATCGCGGCGAAATGATATGGCGCGGAACGGTTAAAGAAGGCAGTGCAAACAAAATGAAACACGCCGGTTGGCGCCGACTTTATGGTTGCAAGGACGGTAATTTCAAGGAATGGTTCGAGAGAGGCAACCGCGCGGCCGAGCGCTGTCCGGCTGCGCCAATCCGGTGAAAAGGATCGAAATCCATGGCACGTGTGGCGTTGGTAACCGGCGGTACCAGGGGCATCGGCGAGGCGATTTCCGCCGGGCTCAAGAAGGCGGGCTACAAAGTCGTCGCCAACTATGGCGGCAATGACGAGGCGGCGCGCAAGTTCAGCCAAGCGACCGGCATTCCCGCCTACAAATTCGATGTCGGCGACTTCGCCGCGGTCAAGGCCGCGATCGAAAAGATCGAAAAGGAAGTCGGCCCGATCGACGTTGTCGTCAACAATGCCGGCATCACGCGCGACGGCACGCTGCAAAAAATGGCGCCGGACAGTTGGGAGGCGGTGATCCGCACCAATCTCAGTTCGTGCTTCAATGTTTGCCGTTGCGTCATCGACGGCATGCGGGCGCGCAAGTTCGGCCGCATCGTCAATATCGGCTCGATCAACGGCCAGGCCGGTCAATACGGCCAGGTCAACTACGCCGCCGCCAAATCGGGCATTCACGGCTTCACCAAGGCGCTGGCCCAGGAAGGGGCGTCGAGCGGCATCACGGTCAACGCCATCGCCCCCGGTTACGTCGATACCGACATGGTGCGCGCCGTGCCGAAAGACGTGCTCGAAAAGATCGTCGCCCGCATCCCGATGCGCCGGCTCGGCCGCGCCGAGGACATCGCCCGCGGCGTCCTGTTCCTCGTCGCCGACGACGCCGACTTCATCACCGGCTCGACGCTGTCGATCAATGGCGGCCAGCACATGTATTAGGCGAGCGCCGCCGCATGCACGGGCTCAAGCCGGCCGATCCTGGCCGCGCCATCGATTGGGGCAAGACCTCGGCCGACTATGCCGCGCACCGCCCGGGCCCGCCATCGAGTTTCTATGCGCGTCTCGCCGCGCTCGGCGTGGGATTGCCCGACCAGCGCATCCTCGATCTCGGTACCGGCACCGGCCTCTTGGCGCGGCAGTTCGCGCATCAGGGTGCCAAGGCCATGGGCATCGATATTTCGCCCGGACAAATCGCGGCGGCAAGGGCGCTTGCCGCCGAGGACGGCGTCGCGGCCGAATTTGCCGTGGCGCCGGCCGAGCAGACCGGCATGGCCGCCGGCGCCTTCGACGCGATCACGGCAATGCAATGCTGGATTTACTTCGATGCGCCGCGCGCCATCGCCGAAGTCAAGCGTCTCCTGGCGCCCGGCGGTGCGTTGGTGACGTCGCATTTTAGCTGGCTGCCGGATCCCGGTTCGATCGCCCGGCGCTCGGAAGAATTGGTGCTGCAATTCAATCCGCAATGGGGCGGGGCGAATTGGCCGGGCATCATCCCGCCCATGCCGCGCTGGGCGGAGGCGGATTTCGTCCTCGCGGCCATGTTTTGGTACGATGAGGACATCGCCTTCACCCGCGCATCCTGGCGCGGCCGGATGCGCGCGTGCCGCGGCATCGGCGCGACCTTGAGCGAAACCGAGGTCGCGCGCTTCGACGCGGCACATGATGCGCTGCTGCGCGAGATCGCGGGCGAGAGCTTCACGGTCCGGCACCGCATCGACGCGCATGTCTTGCGCCCGCGCTAGGCGGGATCGAGCGGGTTTTTGCTTGGGACTTCAGGGACAGCGGGAGACTCCACGGACTCCACGGACTCCAGGGACATCAGAGACCCCAGGGACTTCAGGGACACCGGCGTGATTCGTCCTTGATGTCCCTGCTGTCCCTGCCGTCCCTGCTGTCGCCCTTGTCCCCCCGGCCTTCGGCCAGCGCCTTGATCCCCGCTCCGAGAACCTCGCCCGCCGCGGCGAAAAGCCTTTCGACTTCGCCGGGGTTCGCGGCGGCACCCCCTAGCGCGCCATCCAGGATGAGCGTCGCAAGCCCATGCACAAACGCCCACGCGGCCAGCGCCGTCGCCGGTACGCGCGCGCCGGGGACAAGCGTGCCGATCGAGGCTTCGAGCCCGCCATAGGCTTCGCGCGCCGCCGCGGCGAGCTCGGGATGCGCCGCCTTGTCGATCGCGCGCGAAAACATCAGCGCGAAAACGCCGGGATTGGCGACCGCGAACATGACATAGGCGCGGCCGCGCGCCGTGAAGCGCGCTTGCGGCGTTTTCGCCTCGACCGCCGCATCGTGCAAATGGCGGCCGAAATCGCGGAATACGTCGGTCATGACGGCGGCGAGCAGCGCTTCGCGGTCGGCGAAATGCCGGTACGGCGCATTGTGCGAAACGCCGATTGTCCGCGCGATCTCGCGCAAGCTCAAGCCTTCCGGCCCATGCGCCTCGATATGGGCGCGCGCCGCGGCAACCAGCGACTTGCGCAAGTCGCCGTGGTGATACTCGCGCTTGGGCGCGCGTATGGGTGTCGGTCGGATTTTTAATGTTGACACTGGCAACTTTTTGCTTTATCAATGTAGCCAATGACAACATTAGGCGAGGGGCCGCTTGAGGTCAACCGCCGCCGCGATCGCTTTCGGTTCAGGAGCGTCCCAATGAACTTTGCGCTGTTCGGATCGGCCTCGGCCGTGATTCAGCTTCACATTGTCGCCGCCATCGGCGGCTTGGCGCTCGGTGCCTATGTGTTGTCGATGCCGAAAGGGACTTGGGCGCACCGCGCGGCGGGGCGGAGTTTTGCCGTCGCCTTGCTGGTCACGGCGATCAGCTCATTCTGGATCACCGGCAGCGACGGCGCCTATAGTTGAATTCATGGGCTTTCGGTATTGACGCTTCTGATGCTTAGCGCCGCCATCTGGTCGATCCGCATCGGCCGTGTGCGCGCGCATCGCCGCTTCATGCTCGGAACTTATCTTGGCCTTGTCGGGGCCGCGCTGCCCGCGGCCTTGGCGCCGGACCGGCTGTTGGCGCGAATCCTGTTCGGCTAGCGGCGCCCGAAGCCGCTCTGCACCGCCGACTTGATGATCGGCGTCTTCTTGCGCGAATGCAATTCGATACGGCGGCTGATGTCCGACGCTGTCGGGGCGACCAGCTCGATTTGACTGATGGGCTGCGGCGCGGGGGCGGCTGCCGCCATGGCGGCCGCCTTCTCCGACGCTTCGGCAAGTTTCCGCGCCCGTCGCGAGATGCCATTTTGCGACGAAGACGGGTGCGCGGCGCGGCTGGAGCGCCGGTGCAACAAGTGCATCAACGCGAACGCGGCGCAGGCGCTTATCGCCGCCATGCCCAGCGCTTCTTTCCAGGGAAACGTATCCGGCAAAGCGTCTTTCAAGGCCAGCAGCACAACCGCGGCGGTCAAAATCTGATTGAGCAAGAAGCAGGCGATCCGCGATATTGCGCGTTTCGAAAACAAGACAACGGTCGCGGTTACGACATAGAGCGCAATGAAGATAAAAAACAGCACAAGGCTGGAAATGCCGAGGCGGCCCAGTTGATCGATGGCGCCTTGCAGCGTTTGCACGAGGGTTTGCATTGATTTCTCCTTGCCGTTGCCACGGCAATTTCGAAATCATAGTGGTGTATGCTTGACGGAAGATTAACAGCCTGCTTCGCCGCATGGGCCCGACTGATGGCGGCCATGCCCCCAACCAGGGCACGACGACCGGGTGCAAATCGAAGATTTCGAATATGGATTGGAGGACTAGCCCATGGACGCCCTCGCCCTGATCCGCGAGAAGATGCCGCCTTTCGGCAAACTGCTCGGCTTTGACATCGTCGAGGCCCGGCCGGAGAAAGTCGTGGCGCGCATGACAGTGCGCGCCGAACTGTGCACGGTGCCCGCGGTCCTGCATGGCGGCGCCATCATGGCGCTGGCCGACAATCTCGGTGCCGCCGCGACCATTCTCAATCTGCCGGCGGGCAAGTGGACGACGACGATCGAGAGCAAGACGAATTTCACGGCGCCGGCGCCGGAGGGAACCGTGGTCACCGCGGAATGCACGCCCGTCCACCGCGGCAAGCGCACCATGGTTTGGCAAACCCGCGTGACCAACGCCGAGGGCAAGCTCGTGGCCCTGGTCACCCAGACGCAGATGGTGGTGTGACGGCGCTCACAGGGGGCGGCGCGGGGCGTTCAGGCCGAGTTCAGGCTGGCGATGGCATTCTGCCCGCGGGTGTCCGGGGTCGTTCCACGCTCGAAAGGAAACGACCATGAAGCGCATACTTCTCGCAATCGGCGTCGCCGCCATCGGCGCCACGCTCGCCATCCCGGCCAGCGCCTACACGCCAAATCCCGACGACAACGGGCCCTATCCGTGCTTCCGTTGCGGCAAGTTCGCCAAGCCGGGTAGCTTGGTGATCAATCCGGCGATCCGTTTCGGCCAATACAGGTTGAACAAGGTCGCGCTCAACCCGCAACCGCTGCCGCCGAAAGCGCTCCGCCGCTAGCCGCGTCATGTTACCGACCGGCGGTGCCTGTCCTTTGTCGGACCGGCGCCGCCGGCGCTACGCGCTGTCGCAGCCCCGGCTTGGCCGCTTGTCGCCGGGGGCAAGACTCCCACATTCATATCGACTATAAGATTTCGGCGCCGGTCGAAGGCGCCGCCGCGCGATCGACAGCGCGCGATTCGGGACATGGAGCAGCGGGCGATGGATCAAATCAAGATAGTCGGCGGCAAAGCCCTGAAGGGCCGCATCCCCATTTCGGGCGCCAAGAATGCGGCGCTGCCGCTGATGGCCGCGTGCTTGCTCAGCGACCAGCCGCTGACCCTGACAAACCTGCCGAATCTCGCCGATATCAAGACCTTGGCCATGCTGCTCGAGCAGCACGGCGTTAAAATCGGCACCGGCGACCACAGCATCACGCTGGAGGCCGCGGAAATTCCCAACACGGTGGCACCCTACGACATCGTGCGCCGGATGCGCGCTTCGGTGCTCGTCCTGGGGCCGCTGCTGGCGCGTTTCGGCAATGCCGTGGTTTCGATGCCGGGCGGCTGCGCCATCGGCTCGCGGCCGATCGATCTGCACCTCGACGCGCTCGAAAAGATGGGCGCCAAGATTCACATCGGCCGCGGCTACATTCACGCCGACGCGCCCAAGGGCTTGAAGGGCGGCAAGGTCGTGTTCGCCAAGGTCTCGGTCGGCGCCACCGAGAACGTTCTGATGGCGGCGGCGCTTGCCAAGGGCGAAACCGTGCTGGAAAACGCCGCGCGCGAACCCGAGATCGACGATCTCGCCCATTGCCTGATCGCCATGGGCGCCAAGATCGACGGCGTCGGCACGTCGCGCATCACGGTCCAGGGCGTCGACAAGCTGAGCGGCGCCACGCATCCCGTCGTCGCCGACCGCATCGAAGCCGGAACCTACGCCATCGCGGCGGCGATCACCGGCGGCGACATCGTCCTCGAAGGCGCGCGCGCCGAGCATCTGTCGTCGCTGATCGAGGTGCTGCGCAAATCCGGCATCAAGGTCGAGCCGGTTGCGGGCGGTCTCCGGATCTCGGGCGGCGGCCAGCCGATCGCCGGCACCGACGTGATGACCGAGCCGTTCCCCGGTTTCCCCACCGATCTGCAAGCGCAAATCATGACGCTGATGGCGGTCGCCAAGGGGGCGGCGATGATCACCGAAACGATTTTCGAGAACCGCTACATGCACGTGCCCGAATTGGCGCGCATGGGCGCCAATGTCACGATCCACGGCTCCTCGGCCATGATCCGCGGCGTCGACAAGCTCATCGGCGCCGAAGTCATGGCGACCGATTTGCGCGCCTCGTCGTCGCTCGTCTTGGCCGGCCTCGCCGCCGAGGGCGAAACCGTGATCAACCGCGTTTATCATCTCGACCGCGGCTATGAGCAGCTTGAGGCCAAGCTCTCCGCCTGCGGCGCCCAGATCGAGCGCGTCAAGGGACGCGCCTAGGCGTGCCGGCGTGGGCGAAAAACTCAAGATCAAGGCGCTCGACGCCGAAGACGTGACGGTGCTGTCGAGCATCCTGCAGGATGCCTTGGTCGCGCTCGGCGATATCGTTTTCCTGGCCGAGGAAAAGCGTTTCGTGTTCGTCGCCAACCGCTTCGTGTGGGAGAAATGCGTCGATGTCACCTTGCCGGCGAGCGCGGCGCCGCGCGACGTCTATTTCCGCGTCCATTGCGGAGTCACGTTCGAGGCGGTTTCGAAGGTGAAAATGCGCGGCATCGACCGGACCGACAAGGCCGGCCTGCTCGAACTCCTCGCCATCAAGCCCGAGGGCAAGGCCGTCGAGCTGGTGTTCGCGGGCGGCGCCGCCATCCGGCTCGAAACCGAAACCCTGCTCGTGCACGCCGCCGATATCGACGAGCCGTGGCCGACCCAGTGGCGGCCGAGCCATCCGGGCGTCGAAGGCAATTGAACCCGCGCCGTCGCCGCCGCGCGAACCGAGACCGTCATGTCCTCCGCCCATGAGCCCATCGTCCTGGCCGTGCCGAAGGGCCGCATCCTCAGGGATGTGATGCCGCTCATCGCCCATGCCGGCATCGTGCCCGAGCCCGCCTTCGCCGAAGAGGAGTCGCGCCAGCTCCAATTCGCCACCAACCTGCCGCAGCTTTCGATCGTCCGCGTGCGCAGCTTCGATGTCGCGAGCTTCGTCGCCTTCGGCGCGGCGCAGCTCGGCATTGCCGGCAACGATGTGCTGATGGAATTCGGCTTTCCCGAGATTTACGCGCCGCTCGATCTCAAGGTCGGGCGCTGCCGCATCGCCGTCGCCGAACCCGCCGAACTCGCCGGGCGCGACGATCCAAGGCGCTGGAGCCATGTCCGCGTCGCCACGAAATATCCCGAGATCGCGCGGCGTCACTTCGCGGCGCGCGGCGTCCAGGCCGAATGCATCAAGCTCAACGGCGCGCTCGAACTGGCGCCCAGGCTCGGCCTGTGCCGGCGCATCGTCGATCTGGTCTCGAGCGGGCAAACGCTCAAGGCCAACGGCCTGGTCGAAATCGAAACCATCGCCGAAGTCACCTCGCGCCTGATCGTCAACCGCGCCGCGTTCAAAACCCGCCCGGTCGAGATCGCGCGCTGGATCGAGGCGTTCCGCGCCGCCGTGGAGGCCCAGACCCGTGCCGCTTAGACTGAAAACCTCGGACTTGAATTTCCACGCCGCCTTCGACGCCTTCGTCTCGCGGCAGCGCGAGGCCGAGGCCGGCGTCGCGGCCGCCGCGGCCGGCATCGTCGCCGACGTGCGCCAGCGCGGCGACGCGGCGGTGATCGAATACACCCAGCGTTTCGACGGCGTGACGCTGACGCCGGCGACGATGCGCATCGCGCCGGCCGAGATCGCCGCCGCCGCCGCCCGCGCGCCGGCAGCGGCAACGGCGGCGCTCAAGCTGGCGGCCGGGCGCATCGCCGATTATCACCGCCGCCTCCTGCCGGCGGACCTCGACTATGTCGATGCCGCCGGGATTCGCCTCGGCGCGCGCTGGACGCCGCTCGACAGTGTTGGCCTCTACGTGCCCGGCGGCAAGGCGGCCTATCCCAGCTCGGTGCTGATGAACGCGATTCCCGCCAAGGTTGCGGGGGTGGGCAGGCTCGTCATGGCCGTGCCGATGCCGAACGGCTTCGTCAGCGATCTGGTGCTGGCGGCGGCGGCGATCGCCGGGGTCGACGAAATCTTCCGCTTCGGCGGCGCCCAGGCGGTGGCGGCGCTCGCCTACGGCACCAAGCAGGTGCCCAAGGTCGACAAGATCGTGGGGCCCGGCAACGCCTATGTCGCGGCGGCGAAGAAGCTGGTGTTCGGCGCGGTCGGCATCGATCTCATCGCCGGCCCGTCGGAAATCCTGGTCGTCGCCGACGCCGCGAGCGATCCCGAATGGATCGCGGCCGATCTCATGTCGCAAGCCGAGCACGACGAAGCGTCGCAGGCCGTGCTCATCACCGACAGCGCCGGTTTCGCCGACAAGGCGGCGGCGGCGGTCGAAGCCCTGCTCGCCCATTTGCCGCGCGCCTCGATCGCGCGCCAAAGCTGGAACCAGCACGGCGCCATCCTCGTCGTCGCCAAGCTCGACGACGCGGCGGCCCTGGTCGATCGTCTGGCGCCCGAGCATCTCGAATTGTCGGTCGCCGATCCCGAGCGCCTGGCGGCGCGCATTCGCCATGCCGGCGCGATCTTTCTCGGCCGCCACGCGCCCGAGGCCGTCGGCGATTACGTCGCCGGCCCCAACCACGTGCTGCCGACCTCGCAGAGCGCGCGTTTTTCCTCGGGACTCGGCCCGCAGGATTTCATGAAGCGCACCTCGCTCATCGGTTGCGGCGCGGAAGGCCTGGCGGCGATCGGCCCGGCGGCTGTCACGCTGGCGCGTGCCGAGGGCCTCGACGCCCACGCGCTCTCGATCGCGCTGCGGCTCAAGGGAAAATGAGCGACCGGCCGCCGCCGGCGCCGCCGCGCCAGACCCGCATCGTCGATATCGCTTTCGTCGAGCGGCACGTGACGCGACGCAGCGCCGATATCGAGCACGAGCGCCGGGTCGCGATCTTCGACCTGATCGAGGAAAACCATTTCGCGCCGGCGCTGGAGCATCCCGGTCCGTTCCGCCTGCGCCTCGGCATCGAGGAAACGCGCCTCGTCTTCGACATCCGCGACGCGGCGGACGCCGAGCTCGCGCGCGTGCCGCTGGCGCTGCAGCCGATGCGCGGCACGGTGCGCGACTATTTCAAGGTCTGCGAGGCCTATTACGAGGCGATCAAAACCGCGACGCCGTCGCGCATCGAGGCGATCGACATGGGCCGGCGCGGCCTGCACGACGAAGGCTCGCGCCTGCTGCAAGAGCAGCTCGCCGGCCGCATCGAGATCGATCACGACACGGCGCGCCGCCTGTTCACGCTGCTCTGCGTCCTGCATATCCGTGGCTGACCGGCGTGGGTGACCGGCCGTGATCGCGCGTCCGGGCAGCGTGCTCTTCGCCTGCACCATGAACGCCGTGCGCTCGCCGATGGCCGAGGCCTATATGAAATATCTCTACGGCAAGCACGTCTTCGTCAATTCGGTCGGCATCCGGCGCGGCGAGATCGACGGCTTCGCCATCGCGGTCATGGACGAGCTCGGCCTCGACCTGAAGAAGCACAAGGCGAAAACCTTCGACGATCTCGAAGGCACCAGCTACGACCTCATCGTCACCCTCTCGCCCGAAGCGCACCACCACGCCCTCGAATGGGTGCGCCTGACCGCGACCGAGGTCGAATACTGGCCGACCTTCGACGCCACCGGGATGGAAGGCGACCGCGAGCGCAAGCTCGACGCCTACCGCGACGTGCGCGACGCGATCGTCAAGCGCATCGAAGCGAGATTCCCGCGGGGGCCCAGGGCGGAGTAATGCCAGCCGACAGAATTCGCAACTCGTCGACCGCTGCACAACCAGCGTGCGTCCTTCGGAGCAGCCGTACGGCTGCTCTGGCCCTTCGGGCCTCGCACCTCAGGATGAGGTAAGTTTTTGTGGCACAAAGAAAATACTCATGCTGCGATGCGAGCGGCGAAGCCGCGAGCCTCGGCGAACACGGTTCGCGCACGCACAACGCGCTTCCAATTCGAAATCGGTCACGAATACCGAGTATTTGTATAATACCAGCCGACCGAAATAATAACTCGTCATTCCGACCGGAGCGCCGAAGGCGCGGAGTGGAGGAACCTCGGACGGACTAGCAACAACGTGCTTGCAATCGGACGCTCGTCCGCACGAGGTCCCTCGAACGTCCGACGCTTTCAGCGTCGGCACGCTCGGGATGACGATGATTATTTCGGTCTCCTGGTATAATACGAAATCCGCTTGATCGCCTCGGTATTCGGCCGTCGCGACGTAGGGGCGGGTTTCCGACCCGCCCCTACGGATGCATGGCGATCAACCAAAGGCTGTATCGCCGCGCCTCACCGCCCCGCCGGGCCGAGCGCCTTCAGCTCGGCGTCGATGACTTCGAGAATCCTTGCGCCATTGCGCCTTGTCGGGCGCGCGCTCGCCGAGCGCTTTCAGCGAGGCGCGGGCGCGCTCGAGATGCTGGCGGGCGAGGGCGCTGTTGCCCATTCGGGCATGGGCCGCGCCGATATTGCCGGCCTGGAGCGCGGCGTTGTGGCGCCACTCGTGGCTGTCCGGCTGCAGCGCCGCGAGGCGTTCGGCGGTCGCTTGCGCGGCGCCGAACGCGGCCAACGCGCCGCGCCAGTCCTGGCGCGCAAACAGCGTCGTGCCGATGCTATCCTGATAGTCGAACAGCAAGCGCTGCCAGCCGATCGAGCGCGGATCGCGCGCGGCTTCGGCTTCGGCCGCCGGCAGGCCGGCACGCAGGACGGCAAACGAACCGGCGAGGTCGCCCATGAGGCGCAGGCCGCCGCCGAGCTGCAATTTCGCGTTCGACAAGTCGCTCGCCGCGCGCGCCGGCGGCGGGTTGCGCGCGGCGCGCGTCTCGGCGCGGGCGAGTGCGGCGCGCAACGCGGCCACGGCGCCGGCATGATCGCCGCGCTCGTGCAGGGCCGAGGCAACAAGGTCAAGGCTCGTCAACGCGTTGCGCTCCCAAATGTCGCCCTGCGCCTCCTGCCGTTCGGCGATTTCGAATGCCGCGCGTAACGCGGCCAGCGCGCCGGCGGCGTCGCCCTGCCGGAGCAGGATCTGCCCGCTGCGCCGTTGCGACCAATGGAGATAAGAATGCGCGACATGCCCCGGCGGCGCGGTCGCCGACAGATCGTTGCCGAGCGCAATGGCGGCGCGAAAAACCGGGAGCGCGCCGGCTTCGTCGCGGTCGCGGTAAAGGGCGTTGCCATAAGCGTAACTCGCCGCCAGCACGCGCTGGCGCAAGGCCGCGTCGCCGGGATTGGCCGCCAGGAGCCGCGCGGCGCCGCTGTGCTGCAAGCGGTAGGCGTCCACCGGCGAGTGGCCGTCGCCGTAATCCTTCATCAGCGTGCCGAGCAGGCTGAGGCCGGTCGTTAGCCGGCTTTGCCAGCGCCGGTCGGCGGGATGTCGCTCGACGAGTGTTTCGGAGAGCGCGAGGCCGGCCGCGAAGCTGGCGAGGGCCGCGTCGCGCTGGCCTTGCAGGCGCCGCGTGTCGGCGAGGAATAAATGATTGGCGGCGAGATTGCTGCGGTATTGCGGCTCCCTCGGGTTCCGCGCTGCCAGTGTCTCGCCGAGCCCGATCGCGGTTTGTAAGCTTTCCGCGGCGCCGGCGAAATCGCGCATGTTGCGCCGTCCGACGCCGAGATACTGGTGCGCATCGGCGAGCTTGCTCATGTAACTGGCATTGGCGGGGTCGGCCCGGTGCAGCCTGTCGGCGATGGCAAGCGCCTCCGCGTAGGCGGCGATCATGGCGCGGTGATCGTTCCGGTCCTGCAACAGGAGGCCATAGCGGTTCAGCATCGTCGCCAGATCGTATTGCTGGCTGGCATCGGCGGGCGCGTCGGCCACGAGCTTGCGATAAATCTCGATCGCGGCTTGGAAGGATTGCCCGGCGGCGGCGAATTCCTTCTTCTGGCGCAGGACGGCGCCGAGGTCGCCGCGCGCTTTGGCGGCGAGCTGCAGCATCGGCTTTTCGTCGGTGCCGGCGGCGGCGAGCGCTTCGGCGGCCGCGATCGCGGCCCGCAGCGGGGCGATGGCGGCATCGAGCTCGTTCATGCGGCGGAGCGTATCGCCGATCTTCCATTGAAAGTACGCGACCGCCCTTGACGTCGCCGCCGGATTCGCGGGATCGACGGGCAGCAGCGCTTCCGCCGCCGCGAGCCCGGTGCGAAAGGCGGCGAGCGCGCCGGCAAAATCGCCCGCCTCGATCAGCGCTTCGCCAAGTTCGATCTGCGGCTCCGCCCTCGCGAGGCCGGGCCGGAGCGAGTCGCGCGGCTTGGCATCGGCCAATTTGCGCCATGCGGCGGCGGCCTTGTGCGCCGCGCTCGCGCCGTCCGGGTCGCCCTGCTGCTTGAGGATGTTGCCGATTGTGTTTTGGATCGATGCGACGAATTCCAGCAGCTCGATATTGCTCGGGTCGAGCGCCGCAGCCCGTTCGGCAATCGGCAGCGCCGCGCGAATACTCTCAAGTTCGGCGGCGAGATTGTTGACGAAGCCAAAACTCCAGCCGATTTCTCTATGGAAATGCGCGACGCTGACCTGCCATTTCGCATTGCCGCGATCGAGCTCCGCCAGCGCCGATGCGACCGCCAGGCCGTCGCGCAGCAGCGCGAGGGCGCCGGCATGATCGCCGAGTTCGCGGCGAAGCCTGCCCATGGCAAGATGGCCTTCCGCGAGCCGGCTACGGAAACGGGTATTGCCGGGATCGGCGGCGGCGAGCTTGCGGAGGACGGCGTGCGCGGCTTCGAATTCGGCGAGCGCGCCCTTTGGATCGCGCGTGATATGCAGGATGCCGCCGATATGATGACGGATGATCGCCGCGTTGGCCTGCGCGTTCCGATCGTCGGGCGCACGCGCGGCGAGGCGGTCCATGATCGCATGGGATGACCGGAAGCGAAGCAGCGCCTCCCGATTTCTATTCAAGCTCGACATGACGAATCCCAGCCGCTCGTAAGCCAGGGCCAGGTCGTTTTGCAGGTTGACGTTGTCGGGACGCGCGTTGGCGTTGCGCTCGGCGACGGCGCGGCCTTCTTCGTAGGCGGCGAGGGCGGCGTCGAACTGGTCTTGCGCCCGGAGCGCGTCGCCGATCAGCAGGCTCGCCGTGGCCAGGTCGCGCGCGACGGGGATATTGGCGGGATCGGCCTCGGCGAGCGCGCCGAGCGTCGCGCGCGCCTCGCGCGCGCGGGCCAGGGCCGCGGTGAGATCGCCGAGCGACATGAGCGCATCGGCGAACGCGAGCTGCGCCGTCGCTTGGCGGAAGCGCACGACCGGATCGTCGCCCGCCTGGCCGAGGCGCTCGAAAATCCGCAGCGCCTTCTCGAGCAGCTCGCGCCTGCGCTCGATCGGAACGCCGGCGAAATCGCGCATGCCGGCGGCAATGCTGATGGCGAGCGTGTCGGCGGCACTGACCGCATTCTCGAGATTTTGCCGCGCCCGGTCGCGCTGCGCCTCCGCTTCGCCGCGCTGCTTGTCGGCCTCCGCGCGCTGGCGCTCCGCCTCGCCGCGCTGCCGCACGGCTTCCGCGCGCTGCGCCTCGGCTTCGCTCCGCTGGCGCACGGCTTCGGCGCGCTGCGCCTCGGCCTCGCTCCGCTGGCGCTCCGCCTCGGCACGCTGTTCCTCGGCGGCGCGGCGTTGGGTGTCGGCGGCTTCGCGCTGGCGCTCGGCTTCGTGGCTGCGCTCGGTCGCGATCCAGGCGCCGGTCGAGGCGCCGGCGGCGAGCAGGGCGATGGCCGAGACGGCGGCGGCGGCGAGGCGCTTGGTGCGGCGGTGCTGGCGCACTTCCTCGCCGGCGATGGCATCGAGGCTGACGCCGCGCAGCAGCGCCGCGATGCGCGCCACCGCGTCGAGGAAACGCGGATCGCGCTCGGAGAAATGCGCGCTCGTCTTGGCCCAGCCGAGATCGAGATAGAACGGCTCGTTCTTGAAGGCGCCGGCGAGTGCCGCGGGCAGCGCCGTGGTGCGCGGCCAGTTGAAATCGCCGGCGGCGCTGTCCCATTCGATCGTGCCCTCGGTCAGCACGACGACCATGCGCGTCGTCGCCTTGTGCGCCGCCCACCAGGCGCATTCGCTCGCCACCCATTTCGATTGCGCCGCGCCCGGCGACGCCATCAGCAGGAAATATTGCGAGGCATTGAGTGCCGCGGTCAGCGTGTCGGGCAGGGAATGGGCGAGGGCGAGCGAGGTTTCGTCGCGGAAAATCTCGACGGCGCGGCGCCGATACCACGGCTTGGCGAAACGATGCAGCGCGCGCTGCAGCGCCGCGGCCAGCCGCATGTCGGCGCCGTGGCTGTAGGAGATGAACGCATCGTAGCGCATGGCCCGGCCCTCGCTTCGCACCCGAAATATATACGAATTCGCCGGCCTAGGCTGCCCCCCTGCCGCCGCCGTTAACGATGCCGGCCGCGGCGCGGGTTCGTTGGTAATGATCCCGGGCCGCCTATATAAGAATTGCATGCCGACCGACGCCGCAGCCGCGGCCGCCACGCTCATCCTCGCCTCGGCCTCGCCGCGCCGGCTCGATCTGCTCGCCCAGATCGGCCTCAAGCCCGACGCGGTGGCGCCCGCCGATATCGACGAGACGCCGCACGAGGGCGAGCTGCCCGCCGCCCATGCGCGCCGCCTCGCCGTGGCCAAGGCGCGCGCCGTGGCGCCGCTGCATCGCGGCGCCTTCATCCTCGCCGCCGACACCGTGGTCGCGCTCGGCCGCCGCATCCTGCCCAAGGCCGAGGACGAAGCCACGGCGCGGCGCTGCCTCGACATGCTTGGCGGACGGCGGCATCGCGTGATCGGCGCGGTGTGCGCCATCGCGCCCGGCGGCAACGAAAGCGTCCGCCTGGTCGAAAGCGTCGTCGCCTTCAAGCGCCTCGGCGACGACGAGGCCGCCAATTACCTCAGCGCCGGCGAATGGCGCGGCAAGGCCGGCGGCTACGCCATCCAGGGCCGCGCCGCGATCTTCGTCCGCTTCGTATCGGGCTCGTACAGCAACATCGTCGGCCTGCCCTTGTACGAAACCTATCATTTGCTCGCGGGGCTCGGCCTCAAGCGGCCATGAGCGCCGAGATTCTCCTGGCGCGCGACGATGGCGGGAGCCGGGGCGCGGTCGTGGCCGATGGCGTGCTCACCGATTATCGCGTGGCGCGCGCCGCGCAGCCGGGGCTGGCCGGCGGACTTTATCGCGGCCGGATCGTGAAATTGCTCGCCGGATTGGGCGGCGCCGTCGTCGCCATTCCGGGCGGCGAGGCGTGGCTCGATCTGGCGCGCGCCGGCGGCAACGTCGCCGAGGGAGCGGCGGTCACGCTGCAAGTGCTGCAGGAAGGCTGGGCCGGCAAACGGCCGCGCGCCACGCTGGCGCCCGCCATCGCCGGGCGCTTTCTCGCCTTCATGCCCACGGCCAAGCGCGCGGCCTTGTCGCACCGCATCGCCGAGGCGGCGGCGCGCACCCGGCTCGGCGCGCTGCTGGCGGGCTTCGCCAAACCCGGCGCGCCGGGCCACTTCCTCGCCTTGCAGCGCGCGCCCGGCGCGACCGAGGCGATGCTGCGCCACGAGGCGGAACGGCTGCGCGCCGCGTGGCCGGAGCCGGGGGGCGATCTGGCGGCGGGCGACGCGCCGGCGGTCTTGGTGCCGCCGCCCGACGCCGTTATCGATCTGCTGCGGCTTTTCCTCGATGAGCGCGTGGCGCGCATCGCGGTCGATAGCGAAGCGCTGGCCGGCGCCGCGCGCGCCTGGCTCGCCGCCTGGGCGCCGGAATGGCAGGGCCGCGTCGAACGCGAACCGATCGGCCGCGCGCGCATCGAGGGCGCCGAAATCGCCGAGCAATTGGACATGGCGCTGGAGCGCGAAGTGGCCCTGCCCGGCGGCGGCGCGCTCGCGATCGACGAAGCCGCCGCGCTGACCGCGATCGACGTCGACACCGACCGCCATATCGGCGGCTTCGCCGGCGCCACGACCTTCGCCGCGGTCAATCGCGAAGCCGCGCTCGCCATCGCGCGCCAGATCCGCTTGCGCAATCTCGGCGGCCGGATCGCGATCGATTTCGCCGGCCTTGGCGCCGGGCGCGGCGCCAGGAGCGATCTTGCCGGCGCGGTGCGCGCGCTGCGCCGCGCCGTCGCCGGCGATCCGATGGCGGTCGAGATCGCGGCGCCGAGCGAGCTCGGCCTCGTCGAGCTGATCCGCCGGCGCGAGCGGCCGACCTTGGCCGCCATGCTGGGGCGCGCATGATCGCCGCATCCGGCGCGACGCGGCCGCGCGACTCGCGGACGCCGGGCTGGGGCTTCGTCTGGGGCCTGTCGGCGGCGCAGCTCGTGTCCTGGGGCTCGCTCTACTATGCCGTGTCGGTGTTTCTCACGCCGATGAGCCGCGAGCTCGGCTGGAGCATGACCGAGATGACCGGCGCGCTCTCGCTCGGCCTGCTCACCGCCGCCGCGGCGGCGCTGCCGGTCGGCATCGCGATCGATCGCGGCTGGGCGCGCTGGGTGATGACCGGCGGCTCGCTCGCCGGCGCGGCGCTGCTCGCGGCCTGGTCGCAAACATCGTCGCTGCCGGCGTTCTACGCGCTTTATCTGGGGCTCGGCGTCGTGCTGGCGATGACGCTCTACGATCCCGCCTTCGCCGTGCTCAACACGGTGCTCGGCGTCCGCGCGCGCCGCGCCATCATGGCGATGACTTTGGTCGCCGGCTTCGCCAGCTCGGTGTTCTTTCCGCTGTCGCAACTGTTGATTGAAACGCTCGGCTGGCGCCACGCGCTGCTCGCCTTGGCGGCGCTCAATCTCGTGGGCTGCGGCACGGCGCATTTCGTCCTGCTGCGCGGCGCGGCACCCGCGCGGCGACAAGCGCCGGCGTCGCGCCGAGCCGGGCCGCGCCGCGCCGCGCCGTTGCGCTCGGCCGTCCGGTATCGCGCCTTTTGGGGCCTGCTGCTCGCCCAGAGTCTCAACATCGCGGTCTTCGCCGTGACGTTGTTCCATCTCATCCCGCTGCTCATCGAGCGCGGCTTCGGCGCGGCCGGCGCCGTGCTCGCCGCCTCGCTGCTCGGGCCGATGCAAGTCGCGGGCCGCATCGTCGTGGTCGCTTTCGAGTATCGTGCCGCGGCCGGGCGGGGGGCGGCGGCGGGCCCGGTCGGCGGCGCCGCGCTCGCGCTCAGCCTCGCCGGCGCGGCGCTGCTGTTCGCGCTCGAGCCGGGCTCGTGGCTGATCGGGGTTTTCGCGTTGCTCTACGGCGCCGGCAACGGCATCATGTCGATCGTACGCGGCACGGCGGTGCCGGAACTGATCGGCCGCGAGGGCATCGGCGCGGTTTCGGGCGCGATCGCGACCGCGGCCAATGTCGCGCGCGCCGCGGCGCCGGTCGTGGCCGCCATGATCTGGGCGGGTTTCGGCGGCTACGGCGCGGTGATTTGGGCGATGATCGCGCTGTCGGCGCTGGCGCTCGCGGCCTTTGCGTTCGCGCTGAGCGGGCGGCGGCGCGGCGATGACGAAGGAGACGGTCGATGAGCCCCTATGACGGATCGCGCGAGCCGGGCGGCGGCGGGCCGGGGCGGTCGCCGGCAGCACCCTGCCCGATCTGCCGTAAACCACTGGTTGCGGAGCACAAGCCGTTCTGCTCCGAGCGCTGCCGCCAAGTCGACCTGCACCGCTGGCTCGGCGGCGTCTACCGCGTGCCGACCAACGAGGCGCCGGACGAAGACGAAGCGGCGCCGCCGCCGAAACGCGCGGAGGAGTAATCCCGATGGCGCCAAAGTTTGACCGATGCTCCCGGTGTAGGGGCGCACTGCCGTGCGCCCTGGAATATTCATGCGCGGCGCTTAGTGCCTTGCATGAACAGGGCGCACGGCTGTGCGCCCCTACGGTTGCAAGAACGAGTCAAGACTTTGAGCTATTGGCATAACGCATTCGCGGCGCCCATAACCGAAAATTAGCGAAAACACCGGAACATCAACCGGCGAAAGGAGAGTCCCGCACCATGTCGATCCGCGCAACGATCCTCGGCGCCGCGGTTGCTTGCGTCACCCTCGCGCCCGCTTTCGCGCAAGCGCCGACCCTGCAGCGCGTGTCGAGCTGGGAGCCCGATCTGGCGTTCTACGCCAACACTTACATTTATTTGAAAGGCCCCGTCGCGTCGCCGGCGCAATGCCGGGCCGCGTGCCTCGCCAATCCCAAATGCGGCGTCTGGATGACGCGCTCGCCCACGACAGCGGGCAAGCCGGAGCGCGAATGCCTAATGGCGGAAAAGGCGACCAGCACGACGAAGATCACCGGCTATGTCGGCGGCACGATCAAGCTCGTCGCCGCCGCGCCCGCCGATCCGGCGAAAACCGGCGAGGCGCCGCCGCCGCCGGCCAATCCGATGCTGGCCTATGCCGCCGGCAAACAGGCGCTGGACCGCGGCGACGCCAAGGCGGCGATCGCCAATCTCGACGCCGCGATCAAATCGGGCAAGCTCGACGCCGCGACGCGCATCGCGGCGCTGGCGGCGCGCGGCGCGGCGCTGGCCAAGTCCGGGCGCTCCGCCGACGCCAAGGCCGATCTCGACGAAGTCTTGAAGGCGCGGCCGGCGGATGCTGCGGCGCTGGCATTGCGCGCCGGAGCGCTCGCCGAACTCGGCCAGCGCGAGGCGGCGCGCGCCGATGTCGATCAGGCGCTCAAACTCAATCCGCGGATGAGCGCGGGTTTCGCCGCGCGGGCGCGCCTGCGCGACGCGGCCGGCGACGCCGCCGGCGCCGTGGCCGATTGGACCGAGGCGATCAAATTCGCCGACAAGCGCGAGCTGGCGGATAGTCTCGCGGCGCGCGCCGGATTGCTGCGCCGCTCCGACCGCGCCGCCGAGGCGGAGGCCGATCTTGCCAAGGCCTTGCAGGCCGACGCGGCGCATGCCGGCGCGCTCGGCGAACGCGCCCAGCTCGCGGCGCAAGCCGGCCGGCTCGATGCCGCCATTGCCGATTATTCGAAAGTGCTGGACAAGCAGCCGGGCGACAGCGCCGCGCTGGCCGGTCGCGGGCGGGTCCACGCCATGCGCGGCAGTTACGCCGAGGCGTCCAGGGATTTCGAGCGCTGCGCCGCCGCCGCGCCGCATCGCCATGGCTGCGCGATCGGGCTTTATCTCGTGCGCGAACGCGCCGGGCAGTGGGCGTGGCGCGATCTGGCGCGCGCCACCGAGAAACTCGACCTCAAGCAATGGCCGAGCCCGATCGTCCATTTCCTGCTCGGCAACCTGCGCGCCGATGAGCTGGCCGAGGCGGCGCGGCACGAGGATTCCGCGATCGCGCGCGAGCGGCGCTGCGCGGCGGATTTCCACATCGGCATGGCGGCGGCGATCGGCGGCGACGGCGCCGCGGCGCGCGCCGCGCTGCAACGCGCCGGCGAGACCTGCGCGTCTTCGGCGCCGGAAGCGCAATGGGCCAAGGCCGAACTGGCGCGCCTCGGTGCTGGGAAATAGGAGGCGGAGATGCGCAGCGCCGGAGCTGTTCTCGTTCTCGCGTGCCTTGCCGCGTCGCCGGCCTTGGCGCAGCAGCGCGGTTCGGCCAATGCCGATCTCGACGCCGGCTTCCGCGCGCTGGAGCAAGGCGATTACGATACCAGCATTCAGCTGACGACCCGCGCCATCGATTCGGGTCAGCTGCGCGGCCGCAACCTGGCCATCGCCCACGCCAATCGCTGTTCGGGCTACATCCGCAAGTCGCAGCTGGCGCTCGCCAAGATCGATTGCGACCGGGCCATTTCGGTCGATGCGAGCTTGGGCATCGCCTATCTCAATCGCGGCGTCGTGCAAGGCCGCCAAGGCCAGCGCGAGGCCGCCATTGCCGACAACAAGAAGGCGGTCGAACTGCTGACGGCGGAAAACAAGCCCGGCGTGTCGCAGGTCACGGTGCGCAACCTCGCCGTCGCGCTGAGCAATCGCTGCATCTATGCCCAGCAAGACAATCGCGCCGCCGACGCAATGGCGGATTGCAACGCGGCGTTGCGCTTCGATCCGGCCAATGGCTCGGCGCTGCGCAGCCGCGCCGGCCTGCATTTCGCCGCCGAACGCTACGCCGATGCGATCGCCGATCTCGACAAGGCGGTCGGCATCGATCCGCGGAACGGCGGCGCCTACGGCACGCGCGGCGCGGCGCAGCACAATCTCGGGCACTACGACAAGGCCGTCGCCGACTACGGCAAGTGGATCGAACTCGAGCCGGGCAACCGCGCCGCGTATATCCATCGCGGCGATTCCTATCGCTCGCTGCGCCAATACCAGCGCGCCGTCGCCGATTACGGCAAGGCGATCGAGCTCGATGCCGCCGACGGCGCCGTGTTCATGAGCCGCGGCCGCGGCCTGCTCCAGCTCGGCCGCGTCGAGGAGGCGGACGCCGATTTCGCCCGCGCATCCGAGCTCAAGCCCAACGATCCGGCGCTCCACTTCGCGCGCGCCCAGGCGCTGCGCGAGGCCGGCCATGTCGAGCGCGCGCTGCCGCATTACGACCGGGCGATTTCGCTCAAGCCCGACAGCGCCGACTATTATCTCAATCGCGGCTTCGCCCATCGCCTGTTGCGGCGCCACGAAACGGCCCTGGTCGATTTCGACCGGGCGCAGCAGCTCGATGCGAAATCCTATTGGCCGCAATATTACCGCATCGACGGGCTGCTCGAACTCGATCGCGCCGGCGAGGCCTTGGCCGAGGCGCAACGCCTGGTTGTCCGCCTGCCGGGCGAGCCGAACGCGCTGCGCCGCCGCGCCGATGTCGAACTGGCGCTCGGCCGGCACGACGCCGCGATCGCGACCAACACCGAGGGCGCGCGCCTGCGCCCGAACTGGAGCACGTTCTACACCGGGCGCGGCTACGCGCACGCGGCGCGCGGCGATTTCGCCCCGGCCGCGCTCGACCTGCGGCGCGCCGAGAGCATCGCGCAGACCGCGCTCGCCGCCGCCGACCTGTTCGTGTTCCGCGAGCGCGCCGGCGAGAAGGGCTGGGGCGATCTCGCCAAGGCGGTGGCGCGCATCGCGTCCAGCGAGTGGCCGGCGCCGATCCTCACCTATCTGCTCGGCAACATGTCGCTGGAACAACTCGCCGCCGCCGCCAAGCACGACGATCCCGGCACCGAGGCGCAGCGCCTGTGCCTCGCCGATTATTATGCCGGCCAAGCCGCGCTGATCAAAAACGAGCGCGCCCCCGCCGCCGAGCGCCTCGCCGCCGTCGCCGCCCGCTGCCCGAAATACCAGCTCACGACCATCCAAGCCGCGGCGGATGCGAAGCGGCTGGGCGCAAAGTAGCGGGGCGCGAAAATCGTTGAACCACGGAGGCACGGAGAAGTCATGCGGAATCCGAATGATCGCCTCGGTGCGAATCGCGGTAAGGCTCCACCGCCATTGACCCGTAGGGGCGGGTTCTCAGTCCGACGCTGCCGCCGGTGGCGGACCGCGTCGGCACGCCCTCTGCATGTCGCGTGGCACCGGCATTGCCGCCGTTTTCGGGCAAAGGATCGCTTGGTTGCACAAGGGCGGGTCTGAGACCCGCCCCTACGCGGCAACAACCGAATACCGAGGCGATCATCCGGATTCCGTATCACAAAGACAATATTCTATTCTTCGCGGGCCAAGGGCCCGCAACATTTTCATTCTTCTCCGTGTCTCCGTGCCTCCGTGGTAACCTTATCTTTTCCTGCCGCTCACATCAGCGCCGCGACGATGCCGAGATAGATCGCGACGCTGAGCACGTCTTGGACGATGGTGGCGAGCGGGCCGCTGCCATAGGCGGGGTCCAATCCGCGATGCGAGAGCAGCCACGGCAACACGAGGCCGACCGTGGTGGCGACGCTGCCGGCGGCGAAAATCGCCAGGCTGACCGCGAGCGCGAGCGGCGCGCTGCCGAACATCCAATAGGCCAGCGGCAGGGCGAGGACGGCGAGGGCGCCGCCGATCAAGGCGCCAACCGCAAGCTCGCCGGCGAGAATATGGCCGAGCGGCATATGGCCGCGCGACAGGCCGCGGACGACCACAGCCTCGGTCTGCGTGCCGATGGCGTCGGCGAGATAGACGATGGCGGGAATGAAGAAGGCGATGGCGACATGGGCCGCCAGCGTCGCCTCGAAACGCGCAAGAATGCCGGCGGCGGCGAAACTGCCGGCGAGGCCGACCAGGAGCCAGGGCAGGCGCTGGCGCGCGCGGCGTAACGGGCCGCCGTCAAGCGGCGGGCCGCCGTCGAGCCTTCGGCCGTGCTTGTCGGGCCGCGCCGCGCGCGGGCGGTGCCCGCCGATGCCGGCGAGGCGGCGGATATCTTCCTCGTGCTCGTGATGCAGGATGTCGATCAAGGTCGCCGGCGTCAGCACGCCGCGCAGCGCGCCGTCCGCACCGACGACGGCGACGAAACCCGCGCCGTGACGATAGGCAATCTCGGCCGCAATCTCCTGGTCCGCTTCGGGCGGCAGGGTGAGCGCCGGCGTCATCGCGCCGGCGAGCGGCGCCGCGTCGGCGAGCGCGAACAGGGCCGGAGTCGCGACCTGGCCGGCCAGCCGCCCCGCCGCGTCGGCGATAAAGACCGCATCGGCGAAATCCGGCCGGGCGCGCGCCAGCGCCGCCTTGGCCTCGCCGGCGCGCGCGCCCGCGGGCAGCACGAGAACCCCGCCCGTCAGCCGCGCCTGAACCGTCTCGGCGCTGGGCACATCTCGTTTGCGCATCGCTCGCCCCCAAATAGGTAATGCTGGTTTTCGTCAATCGTTCGGCGGCATAATCGGGTGCTACGGCGCTGTGCCGCCGTGATCCGCATCAAGCCCGAGCGCACGCCCATCGCATGACCGATCGCCCGATCAACGCACTGCCCGAGGCCGCGGTCGATGTCATTAGCGAAACCCGCGGCTCAAATACCAAAAGGCCGCCGCGTGCATGACCAAGGATCGTGCCGGACACGGTCCGCGCGGGCTATTTGCGCCACTTGCGCCATATGGCGTATCAACTGCCCGGACTCGAATCGCTATTGGATGAAAGTTCGGCGGCAGGTCAGGGACAATGGAACCGGGCATCCTAAATCTGCGGTCAGGCCGCATTGTCCATTGGGATCTGACCGCGATTGACCCAAACAAATCCTTGGCAGAACAGGCACGGCACTTGAAGGAGGATCTCGGCCAGATCGAGTTCGCCGATGGTACGATCATCGACATGGGCTGGTATCCGGAATTTAACGTGGAGGGAGCGTTCACGGTCCAGCTCGTTCGTGGTTCCAATTGGGAGGCGCCGCTGATGCAAAAGCGCTGTCGGAAAATCGAGGATTTGATCGCCGCGGCAAATGAGATGATTGAATTCGCAGCGCGAGGAACTCGGGGCTAGGCAATGAACCTCCGACATGTCCAGAGACGATCATTGCCCGATACCTGCCGCCGCCGCGCAGGCGAGTTAGGCAATGGCAGATCGATCGATTCGGCCCTGCGATAACATTTCAATCGGTCGGTACGTGCTATCGGCGTGTGCCTCGGGCGGCGGGATCAAAACGCCCGAAGTCAGCCGCGCCCGGACCCCCTCCGCGCTGGGCACAGGTCGTTTGCGCATCGCTCGCCCAAATCCATGTAACGCTGGTTTTCGCCGACCGTTCGGCGGCATAATCGCGGGCGGCGGCGCTGGGCCGCCGTGATCCGCATCAAGCCCGAGCGCGCGCCCATCGCATGACCGACCGCCCGATCAACGCCCTGCCCGAGGGCATCGAACTCGACGGCTACGTGTTCGGCGACGTGCTGGGGCGCGGCGGCTTCGGCATCACCTACCGCGCCGAGGAGAAGCTCAGCGGCCGCCCGGTCGCGATCAAGGAATATTTCCCCGGCGACATCGTTGCCCGGATCGGCGCCAGCGCCACGGTGCGCCCGATCAGCAGCCAGCTCGAGCCCGGCTTCCGCGCCGGCCGCGCCAAGTTCATCGACGAGGCGCGCATCATCGCGCGGCTCAACCATCCCGGCGTCGTGCGCGTGCTGCGCGTCTTCGAGGCCAATGCCACCGCCTATTACGTGATGGAATACGAGCACGGCACGTCGCTGGCGCAGCGCCTCGCCGGCGGGCCGCTCGTCGAAGCGGCGCTGCGCCCGCTGCTGGCGGCGCTGCTCGACGGGCTCGACGCCGTGCATCGCGCCAATGTCCTGCATCGCGACATCAAGCCCTCGAACATCCTGGTGCTGCCCGACGGCGCGCCCAAGCTGATCGATTTCGGCGCCGCCAAATCCGATCTCGCGCGCCTCACGCGCTCGACCGAGAAGATCGTGACGCCGGGTTATTCGCCGTGGGAGCAATACGACGCCGACGGCCAGCTCGGCCCGTGGTCCGATCTCTACGCCGTCGGCGCCACCGCCTATCGCTGCCTCACCGGCACGGTGCCGCCGCCCGCGGACCGGCGCGCCAAATCCGTGCTCGACAAGACGCCCGATCCGCTGCGGCCGCTCGCCGAAATCGCGGCGGGAAATTTTTCGCCCGGCCTCGTCGCCGCGGTCGATGCCGCGCTGCGCATGATCGAAACGGCGCGGCCGCAAACCGTCGCCGAGTTCCGTGCCCTGCTGGACGGCGCCAGCGACGACGTGCGGACGCGGAACCGGTCCGGCCCGCGAGCCGCGCCCGCGCCGCGCGGCACGGCGCGCCGGCGCGCGCTGGCGGCGGGGCTCGGCGTCGCCGCCATTGCCGCCGCCGGCTATCTCGTGTCGGGGCCGATCGAGCACTGGCTGATGGCGCGCGAATTTGCCGCCGCGCAAGACGCCTTCGCCGCCGGCGATTTCAAGACCGCGCTCGCGCGCTACAAGCGCCCGGCGGAGGCCGGCTTGGCCGAGGCGCAATACCGCCTCGCCGCGATCCTGCAGCGCGGGCTCGCCGATGCGCCCGCGCCGGCCGAGGCGCTGACCTGGTACGAGCGCGCGGCGCGCCAGAACCACAAGCTCGCGATCCACGAAATGGCGCTGATGTATTTCTACGGCGCCGGCGTGGCGCGCGATTACCGCGCGGCGCGGCAATTGCTGGCGCGCGCGGCGGCGCTCGAGCACGGCGACGCGTGCTACCATCTCGGCATCATGGACGAGCAGGGGCTGGGCGCCGACGCCAACGACGACACGGCGCTCGGCTGGTACCGCAAAGCCGACACGCTCGGCGTGCGCGACGCCGCGGCGCGCATCCGCGAGATCGAGGCGCGCCGCGCCAAGCCCGAGCTCGAATTGCTGCTCGACGGCGAACGCCACCCCGACAAGATCTTCACCGCCGAATTCAGCCGCGACGGGCGCCGCATCGTCACCGCCTGCGAGGACGGCCGCATCCGCTTCGTCGATGCCGCGACCGGGCGCATCCAGCGCGTCGTCGCGGCGCTGAGCGACAAGGTGTTCGCGGCCACGGTCGGGCGCGGCGGCAAATACATCGTCGCCGCCGGGCGCGACCGCTCGGTGCGCGTCTACGACGCGGCCAGCGGCGCCGAGCGTTACAATTTTTCCGGGCACACCAACTGGGTCAATTACGCGGTGCTGAGCCCCGACGAGACGCTCGCCGCCTCGGCCTCGGGCGACGGCACGGTGCGCATCTGGCCGCTCGCCGGCGGCGCCGGGCGCATCCTGCGCCATCCCGGCGCGATGCGCATCGTCGCCTTCAACCCGGCCGGCAGCGAACTCGCGACCGGCGGCGAAGACGGCCCGGTGCGCCTGTGGAACGCCGCCACCGGCCTGCAACTGCGCCCGCTGACGCGCGGCGAGGGCCGGCCCCATTCGCTCGAATACAACGCCGCCGGCACCCGCCTGCTTGGTCGGCGAGCACGACGGCCGCGTCGCCATCCTCGATCCCGCCGGTGCGGCGCGCGACATCGACATGCGCGGCCATGCCGGCGCGGTCTACAGCGCCGCCTTCGACCGCGCCGGGCGCGTCGTCGCCAGCGCCGGGCACGACGGCACGCTGCGGTTGTGGAACGCCGCCACCGGCGCGCCGCTCGAGCAGCGCCGCGCGCACAACGGCAGCGTCGTCTACGCCGCGTCCTTCGATCCCGCCGGCGAGCGCCTCGTCACCGCCGCCGCCGACGGCTCGCTCAAAATCTGGTCGCTGAAGCGGCGCGGGTAGGGCAGGGAAGGAAAACGACAGGAGTCGGGGAGCCGGGGAGATATTCGATAAGGATCGCGGGCCGCAGGCCCGCATGGATTTTTCTCCCCGTCTCCCCGTCTCCTGTCGAACGTCCTTCCTTACTTACTCACGTCGATCACCGTCCGCCCGCGCACCTGGCCTTTGAGGATCGCGTCGGCCAGCGGCAGCGCCTCGGCGAGCGGCACGACGCGCGTCATGGCGTCGAGCTTGTCGAGCGGCAGGTCGCGGGCGAGGCGCGCCCAGGCGGCTTCGCGCCGCGCCATCGGGCACATGACCGAATCGATGCCGAGCAAGTTCACCGCGCGCAGGATGAAAGGCAGGACCGTCGCCGGCACATCGAGACCCGCCGCATTGCCGCACGCCGCGACCGGCGCCGCGTAATTCATCTGCGACAGCGCCGCCGCCAACACCTTGCCGCCCGCCGTATCGACGCAGCCCGCCCATTTGCCGGCATCGAGCGGCTTCGCCGGACCGCCGGCCAGCGCCGCGCGCTCGACGATCTCGGCGGCGCCCAGCGCGCGCAAATAGTCCGCCTCCGCCGGCCGCCCGGTCGCGGCCGCCACGCGATAGCCGAGCTTGGCCAGGATCGCAACCGCCACGCCGCCGACGCCGCCCGCCGCCCCCGTCACCAGCACCGGCGCGTCTTTTTTCAGCCCGTGATCTTCGAGCGCCATGACGCACAGCATCGCCGTGTAGCCCGCGGTGCCGATCGCCATGGCGCGCAGCGGCGAGATCGCGGCCGGCAGCTTGACCAGCCACGCGCCCTTGACGCGCGCGCGCTCGGCCATGCCGCCCCAATGCCGCTCGCCGACGCCCCAGCCGTTGAGCACCACCGCGTCGCCCGGCTTGAAGGCGGGGTTGGACGAGGCCGCAACAGTGCCTGCCAAATCGATCCCCGGCACATGCGGATAGGCGCGCACCAGCCGCGCCAATCCCTTGAGGATCAGCCCATCCTTATAGTTGAGCGTCGAATAGGCGACATTCACGGTCACGTCGCCCTCGGGCAGCCGCGCATCGTCGAGCGCCGTCACCGCGCCCGTTACCTTGCCGTCCTTCTCCTCGAGCAAAATCGCCTTGAAGCCCATCGCCGTGTCCCCGCGTTGCCGAAGCGAAGGTTTAACAGGAGCCGGGGAGCCGGGGAGAAATTTTTTCGCGGGCCAACGGCCCGCACCCTATCCCTTCCTTCTCCCCGTGCTCCCCGTCTCCTGTGAATCCCTTCCCCTAAACCACCTCCTCCAGCGTCGCCTTGCGCAAATTGCACGGCGCGCACAGGGTCTGCAGATTGTCGTAGTCCGTCTTGCCGCCGAGCGCGCGCGGGGTGGCGTGATCGATATGGAGCCGGACCTTGGGATCGTTCGCGGGCGAGGCGCCGCAGGCGACGCATTTGAAATTGTCGCGCGTCAGGACCTTGTGGCGCAGCGCCAGCTCGATCTTGGCCGGCGCCCGCGCGTCGCGGCGCGCGCGCGCCGCGCGGCCATGGGCATAGGCGCCCTGGCCGTGTCCGGCGCGATCCTCCGCCGGCATGGGCCACGCCGCGTCGTCGCCGGCGCGATGCGCCTCGTAGGCGGCGAGCGCCAGTCGCCAGGCGCCGAAGCGCGCGATATAGGCCATCGAGCCGATCGTCGAGGGCGGGCAATCCATTTCAAAGCGCCGCGGCGCCCGCTGCAACCGGCGATAGAGCTTGTCGAGATTGTCGTAGCATTGCCGCCAGGTATATTTCCCGCCGATGGCGCGCGGCAGCGCGCGCCGCCGCAAGCCCCGCCGCCTTGAGCGCCGCCGGCCACGAGCCGAACTGGCGCAGCACCGTGACCAGCGATACCGGCGAAGCGCGCCGGAATTCGCTCTGCGAATAATGCCCGCGCACGACGGCCGCGACGCGCTTGAGCTCGGCAATCAATGCCTCGCGCGTGTAAGGCGGCGCGTGCCGCCGCCCGGCGCTTCCCTGCAACTCCATCTTTGCGATCCTCGGTTCGTTGTCTCGCGCCGATTATCGCAAAAACAATTTTTCCTGCACCGTACAGGATAAATCCCATGGTACGGAATTCGATTGCTCCGAAGGCCCGCGCGACGCAAGATTATTTCAGGAATCCTCCCGCTCAGCGCGGCACCACCTTGCGGTAGAGGTGCCAGGTCGCGTGCCCGAGCACGGGCATGACGATGGCGAGGCCGAGCAGCAGCGGGATCGAGCCCGCAACCAGGCCGCCGGCGACGATCAGGCCCCACAGCGCCATCGGGCGCGGGTTGGCGCGCACGGCGCGGATCGAGGTCGCGACCGCGGCGGCGAGGCCGACATCGCGGTCGAGCAGCAGCGGGAACGACACCACGCTGATCGTCAGCACCAGCACGGCGAAGACGAAGCCGGCGCCGACGCCGAGGCCGATCATCGCCCAGCCCGCGCCGGTGGTGAGCACGTCGCTGGCGAAAGCCTCGAGCGAGGCCGGCGGCGCGGGGCCGAGCGTGGCCTGGTAGATGGCGTGGGCGGCGAAGATCCACAGCACGAAGATCGCCAGCAGCACCAGGCCGAGCGCCAGGATGGCGCCGATGGCGGGCGCCTTGACCACGCCGAAGGCATCGGCCCAGGACGTCGCCAGGCCCTGCTCGCGCCGCCGGCTCAGCTCGTAGAGCCCGATGGCCGCGACCGGGCCGATCAGCGCGAAGCCCGAGGCGAGCGGGAAGATCAGCGGCAGCATGTCCTGGCCGAAGGCGAGGCGCGACAGGACCAGGCCGACAATGGGATAGATCAGGCAGAAGAATACGATGTCGGTCCGGTACGCGGCGAAATCGGCGAAGCCCTTGGCGAGCGCGTCGCGCAGGTCGGCGGCGCCGATCCGGTTCACCGCCGGGCGCGCGCCGTAGCGCGCCTCGGCGCTGCCCGGTATCGAGTGCCCGGCCGATCCCGCGGCGGTGCGCGCGCGCTTGAGCAGCGACCAGCCCCATTCGATCGGATTTCGGATATGGTTTTCATGGGCCATGGCCGCTTCTCCCAGATGAAGGTTTCGCGCGCAACGGGCCGGTCGTGGCGTGACGCCCCGCAGGGGACGCCGGCCGCGGGAAAGCCGCAACCCGCCATGCCGCGAAGCATACGCCGATCCGCGGCCCGCGTCCCATCACATCTTGGCGACGATTCCGGCGGGCCGGCGGGCCGGGGCGCGATCCCGCAACGGCGAAGGCCCGGCCTTGCGGCCGGGCCTTCTGGGCGTCATGCGGCGAATCGATGGCGGCGACGGGAGCGGTGTCGCGCGCGGTGGGCGCCGTTAGGCGGCCTTGGCGCTGTGGTACGGGAAGTGCGGCACGCGGTGGTACTGATAGTAGGTCTTGATTTTGATCTTGACGCAGAAATGGCCGATCCGGACGTTCTTGTAGATGTCGATGCGGTCCCAATGCGAGTGCCACAACCGGCCGAGATGCGTCACCTTCTTGATAATGTAGGGCAGGCAATGGGCCGGGCGGATGAGCTTGCTGGCTTCGAGATTGAGCGTCGGCTTGGCTTCGGCGGAGCTGGCGAGGGCCGCGGCCGCGAGAACGGCGACGGCGAGGACAGAGCGGAGGGTCTTCATGGGGGTGCTACCTGATTGGATGTTGCAGTGCGGGTTCGGAATGAATCGACCCGCGCTCATCATCCGGTGCTCTTTGTAGCGGAGCGGCGCTGAACCGAGGCTGAAGCCGCGCTTCATCGCGGGTTCATGTCCGGCCGCGTGGCGGCCTGGTTGCGTCCGTCACGTCGGCGCGCCGGCGCGCCGGCGCCGCGGGCGCCGCCGTTTCCAATGCGGCGCAACATGCTCTAGCGTCGGGCCGATGAACGAGTTCGCCAACGCGTTCCTGCTGGTGTTCGCCGGCCTGTTCCCGATCGTGAACCCGGTCGGCAATGCGCCGATCTTTCTCGGCCTGACGCGCCATTGCACCGAAGCCGGAGCGCCACGCCCTGGCCGGCCGGGTGGCGCTCAACGGCCTTCTCTTGCTGCTCGGCTCGCTCTTCATCGGCTCGCACGTGCTCGAATTCTTCGGCATCACCTTGCCCGTGGTGCGTATCGCCGGCGGCTTGGTGGTGACGGCGCTGGGCTGGCGCCTGCTTCATTCGGCGCATGAATTGATGGACGAACGCGCGGCCGACGCGGCCGGCCCGGCCCGGGCGCCGACCGACTCCTTCTATCCCTTGACCATGCCCTTGACCGTCGGCCCCGGCTCGATTTCGGTCGCGATCGCTCTCGGCAGCCAGCGCCCGCACGGCGCGCACGAGCTTGCCGAGATTGGCGTGCTCGGCGCCGCGGCGCTCGCCGGCCTTCTCGCCGTCGCGGCGACGATCTACGTCAGCTACCGCTACGCCGAGCGCATCATCGCCGCCTTGGGCGCGCGCGGCGCCAACGTCCTGGTGCGGCTCTCGGCCTTCATCCTGCTGTGCATCGGCATCCAGATCATGTGGAACGGCGCGAGCGCGCTGATGGGAATCGGGAAGCCGTGACGGCGCGAGCGGCAGGACATGGACTCGGCGCCGCGCGGCGGCAAAGCCCCGACCGGTCTGGTTCGACGTTGACCCGACCATCGCCCAGTCCCAATGTCCGGCGCCGTCCGGTCAATGGGCGGGCGGCATCGATCGCGTTTCGGAGCAGCACGCATGCGGCCGGCAATCTTGTTCAGCGCCTTCATCCTCGCCGCCGGCGTTGCCGGCGCGACCCCGCCGCGTGCCGAGGCGCAAACACGCGCCGGTGATCCCGCCGCCGAGCGCGCCGCCGCCGAGCGGATCGCCGCCGCGCTCGCGAGGCTCGCCACGGGCGAGGGCGATTGGGCGCCCTTCGCGCTCACCTATGACGACCTGCATTCGCTGCATGGCGGCTTGACGCTGACGATCCGCGGCGACGGCACGGTCGAACAGAAGGCCGTGCGCCAAAAGGCGGGCGAGGCGCGGACCGTCTCCCCGGCGGCGCTCCGGCAATTGGCGGCGCTGCTGGAGCAGCACCGGGCCTGGGAGCAACGGGAAGCCGAGCGCCCGGCGCGACCCGACGAAAGCAAGGCGCGGCTGACGATCGCATACCGCGGCGACCAGGTCTCGATCTGGGAATGGCACAACGATCTCGCGAAGAACCGGCGCCTCATCGAAATCCGCGAAGCGATGAAGCGCGCGGCTTGGAAAGAGTTGCCGAAGCCGTGACCGGCGCCGCCGCGCGACGTAACCGCGCCGCCCGCCTGACCGCCGTCGCCGGCAAACGCGAATCCTGGCGTTCCCCTTCGTCCTCACCGGTCACCCCGACCCGCGATTCGGGCCGCCGCCGCCGCGCCGGCGGGTTCGCGCAAGCGCAGCCGCAAACGGATTTGCACTCTGACCCCAATAGTTTGCTTCTTTCCGTCAAATGATCGTCAAACATTCGTCAATCGCGGCAAAGGCGCGCGAAATTAATCATCTATAGAAATCGCGAACCTAAGGTTGCAAACGACGGCGCCGCCAAGCCGATGGTCGACCACGAACAGGAATGGGCCCCGGTCTTGGCAAGAAATAGCACTGCTTTGGCTAGGCTCGCCCGCTTCTCGATCCGGCGATGGAGGTCGCTTTGGTAAAATACACCGCACATCACTGTCACGCCGCCATCGCCATCCTGGCCCTCGCGGCGGTGCGGGTCGTTTCTCCGGCTCTTGCCGAAGAGCGGCGCGCCGGCAGCGTCTACATCCAGGGCAATATCGACGTGATGTCGCTCTCCGCCTGGAAGGATACCGTTGTCAGCGACGTGATCCAATTTCCGGGCAATCCGGTGACGACCCAGCTCCGTGCCGAAAGCCGCACCGCCACGCGATTCGGCGCCGGCCTCGGCTTCTACGTCACGGACTATTTCCGGGTCGAGGCATCGTCGGGATACTGGAGGCGCGAGATCGCCATCCTGTTCGCGAATGCCGCTGTGTCGGGCCGAGTCACCGCCCCCGTGCAGAATGTCGCGACTTATTTCTCGGCCTATCTCGACATTCCGACGGCACTCGCCTGGGACTGGCGTCCGTTCACACCCTATGTCGGCGGCGGCGTCGGCTTTGCCTGGACTCGCATTCCCTACGGCAACGTCGCACAAAGCGACGGCTCGATCTTGACCGCCGGATCGCGGGAAAATGTCAGCTTCGCGTGGAAGGCCGCCGCCGGCACGGAGATCGCATTGCTATCGAACGTCAGCCTCGACGTTGGATACGCCTATCTCGACCTCGGCCGCTTTCGCTTCCCGAAGACCCTCAGCTTCCCGCAGGCCGGTCTCGATATCATCCTCGTCGATCCGCTGCAGGCCAGGATGCGCGCGCATGCTGCCACCATCGGCCTCCGAATTCGCTTCGGGCCGTAGCAGGATTGCGGGGTCAGAGTGGAATTGCCGCGGCCGGCATCGGATGCCCTTCCTCGCGCGCGACTTCGAGCCACGCCGCCATGGCCTTCTCGACCTCGGCAACGGCCTCTTCGCGCGTGTTCCCGAAAGCCGAGCAAGTCTTGAGATCGGGCACATCGGCGACCCAACAGCGGTCGGCATCGGACCAAAACACATTGATGTGATACTGCTTCATTCTCTGCCTGCCATCGCGAGCCAGTATATCCCTCGCGCTGCATTCTCGCGAGGCAATCACGCCTCGAACTCCGCTCGCCGGCCTCGTCGCCGTCGCGGCCACGATCTATGTCAGCTACCGCTACGCCGAGCGCATCATCGCCGCCTTGGGCGCGCGCGGCGCCAACGTCCTGGTGCGGCTCTCGGCCTTCATCCTGCTCTGCATCGGCATCCAGATCATGTGGAACGGCGCGAGGCGCTGATGGGAATCGGGAAGCCGTGACGGCGCGAGCGGCAGGACATGAACTCGGCGCCGCACGGCGGCAAAGCCCCGACCGGTCTGGTTCAACGTAGACCCGACCATCGCCCGGTCCCAATGTCCGGCGCCGTCCGGTCAATGGGCGGGCGGCATGGATCGCGTTTCGGAGCAGCACGCATGCGGCCGGCAATCTTGTTCAGCGCCTTCATCCTCGCCGCCGGCGTTGCCGGCGCGACCCCGCCGCGTGCCGAGGCGCAAACACGCGCCGGTGATCCCGCCGCCGTGCGGGCCGCCGCTGGGCGGATCGCCGCCGCGCTCGCGAGGCTCGCCACCGGCGAGGGCGATTGGGCGCCCTTCGCGCTCACCTATGACGACCTGCACGGGCTGCATGGCGGCTTGACGCTGACGATCCGCGGCGACGGCACGGTCGAACAGAAGGCCGTTCGCCAAAAGGCGGGCGAGGCGCGGACCGTCTCCCGGCGGCGCTCAGGCAAATGGCGGCGCCTGCTCGAGCGGCACCGCGCCTGGGAGCAACGGGAAGCCGAGCGCACGGCGCGACCCGACGAAAGCAGAGGCGCGGCTGGACGATCGCATACCGCGGCGAGCGGGTATGCGATCTGGGAATGGCACAACGAGTACTCGCGAAGAACCGACGGATCGTCGAGAGTGCGCGATGCGATGCGGCGGGAGGCGTGGAAGTGGGGGACGAAACCGTGAGAGCGCGCGCCGCGCTCATGCGACCGCGCCGCCGCGCAAGCGGATTCGCGAGAGCGCAGCCGCAAACGGATTTGCACTCTGACCCAAATAATTTTTTCAACTCGATCGGCGTAATCCCGGATTAGTTTTGGCGAAGATAAGGGTCAGATACAACGATCGTCGAGTTTTTCTCCAGATCAAATATTATTGGATTCATATCAAGTTTGTTATTTGAATCCTCGATTGCGATTGTAAAGTTCTTATTCTGTTCAATTTGCCTCGTTTCGTTATGAATAAACCTTAGAATATTTAGGGCAAAATATGGCTCTTTATTCCCATTTCGATAGTAAATCTTTAGTGAAGAATCGTTTGTTGGAATGTTCATAGATGACATTATTTTCTTTTGATTTGAATGTAGGCCGGCGACTAATTCTGCCAAATCATTATTTTCGGGAAAGACATTTAACGCAATCGATTTGGAAATCGCCTTTGATCTGTCAAAAAATAATCTCTTTATCAAAAACTTGCCTGAGAGATTGCGCAAGGCATCGCGCAATGGTTGAATAAATCCGTCGGATCTAATTAATGGAATGATCTCATCCTTAGCAATATTAAATTCACTATCTGAATATGCGTTTTGCGGTGTTCTGACAATGAAATTGCACAACGAAAAATGCCATCTGTCGATTGGATAACTATAGATAATCGAATGGCGATGGTGATATTGTGCGTAAATCTGACTGCGCAATTCGGCGGGGTCGTAAATAATAGTGCCGCCAGAAACAAGAGAAAGGAGTTCTTGTTTGTATACTTGCGATGTCGGGAAAGGGGACATTTTTGCAACAAATTCTTAGCACCATAGAAAGTGTACAAAAAACTTTGTTTTCTGGCGGTGTGAATTCAATGGAGATCATAGGCGTTGGGATCAAAGAAGAAATTCGATTGTGTTAATTATCTGCGGGCCTTACGCCCGCTGCTTGGCCTCCTCGCAGGCTGTCACGATCGCGCTATGCGTGTTTGAGGCCTTACGATCTTTTGGGAGTGCAAATAGACTGCTCATAGCGGATCGGGCAATATGGAAGGAACCGGTTCCACGCGACGAATAGATGGCTTGACGATAGGTGGCTGTCGGAATCGGATGCCCTTCTTCACGTGCAACCTCGAGCCACACCGCCATCACCTTTTCGACTTCCGCAAGGGCCTCTTCGCGCGTGTCGCCGAACGCCGAACACGTCCTGAGATCGGGCACGTCGGTGATCCAGCATCGGTCGGTATCGGACCAGAAGATGTTTATGTGGTAGCGGTTCATGCGTTCCATTCTACATGAAGGCAGATGGCCACAATATCCCTCGACTTCGACGCATCGCCTCGCGACGCGTCCTGCTCCGATATGGTACGCCGCGCTTAACCGCGAGCGGCGACTCGTGGACCTCGCTGCCGCCGGCGGGCGGCCTCGTTAAGCCGGCCACCGCCGGCGCGCGGGCGGTCGAGAGATCAAGCGTCACCGGCACCGGCGCGCGCAGGATATCCAGCACCGGGCAATGCGCATCGACGATTTCCTTCAGCCGCGCCAGGTCCGCATCGCTGGCGCTGCTCTTCAGGTGCACGGTCCCGCGGATGTCCTGGAAGCCCGCGCGCACCCCTTCCTTGACGGCAAAGAAGCCGCGCAGATCCAGATTGCCTTCGATCTTCACCGACACCGAGTCCAACGGGATGCCCAGCGCCACGGCGTAGGCCTTGTAGGTGATCTCCTGGCAGGTCGCGAGCGCGCCGAGCACCAGCTCGACCGGGTTGGGGCCGGTGTCGGTTCCGCCCAGGATTTCGGGCTCGTCCACGGTCAAGGTGAACTGCCGGATCTTGGTCTCGCTGCGAAGCCCTTCGACCTGTCGCGAATCGGCCGAGAACATCGCGTTCGCCGTGGCCGGATCGGCGCGCAGCTGGGCTTGCATCGCGACGATGGCGTCCTTGAGCTTGCTGGTCATTGCGGCCTCCACGTGATGAATGAACGTTGAAATCCGGATCGGCGACAGTCTTCTCTCGATTTCATTTTCCGATAATTGCCAAGACGTGCCTGCGGGAACTCGACCCGGGGCTGGCGTCAGCCCGACCATCATAGCGAAGCTGGCCGGAAAAGCGATTGGGTTCTGGGCGCCCCGTCTCACGTCGTCGACATATGCCGATCGACCGAAATCGTCGCTCGTCGCTGACGGCAATAGCGCTGTGAGTCCTTCGAGGGCCAGCGCCGCCGCGCCGCGCTCGCGGCTCTGCCCGCCCTTCCAGGCGCGGGTGGTGAACGGGATCTCGACCTTGACCGCGCATCACTCCGCCGCGGTGCGCGACGTGGGGCGATAACGCGGCTCGGGGATCGGATTGTTGTGCTCGCGCGCCACTTCGAGCCAGCCGGCAATCGCGTCCTCCGCGGCAGCGAGCGCTTGCTGGGGCGTGTCGCCATGGGCCGAGCACGGCCACAGATCGGGCACCTCGGCGATCCAGCATCCGTCCTCATCGGACCAGAAGATGTTAATGTGATAGCGGTGCATGCGTCGCATTCCTCATCGAGGCCGATGGCGACAATATCCCTCGACGGCGCGCGCTCGCGCGCGCTTGCTCGGGATGACGCGGAGCGGGCACTGTTTACGCCGCCCGCCGTCGCCCGCGCCCGCGCCCGCGCCCCCGCCCTTGCCCGCGCCCCTGCTCCTTCTCGTCGAACAGCTCCGCCAGCTTCTCCATCATCGTGCCGCCGAGCTGCTCCGCGTCGACGATGGTGACCGCGCGGCGGTAGTAGCGCGTCACGTCGTGGCCGATGCCGATGGCGAGCAGCTCGATCGGCGTCGCGGTCTCCACCCAGTCGATGACCTCGCGCAGGTGTTTCTCCAAATAGTTGCCGGGATTGACCGAGAGCGTCGAATCGTCCACCGGCGCGCCGTCGCTGATCACCATCAGAATGCGCCGCTGCTCCTGGCGCGCCAGCAGCCGCTCGGCCGCCCACAGCAGCGCCTCGCCGTCGATGTTCTCCTTGAGGATGCCCTCGCGCAGCATCAGGCCCAGCGACTTGCGCGCCCTCCGCCACGGCGCCTCGGCGGGCTTGTAGACGATGTGGCGCAGATCGTTGAGCCGCCCGGGATTGGCCGGCTTGCCGGCGGCGAGCCAGCGCTCGCGGCTCTGCCCGCCCTTCCAGGCGCGCGTCGTGAAGCCCAGGATCTCGACCTTGACCGCGCAGCGCTCGAGCGTGCGCGCCAGGATGTCGGCGCTCATCGCCGCGACGGATATCGGGCGGCCCCGCATCGAGCCGGAATTATCGATCAGCAGCGAGACAACCGTATCGCGAAAATCCGTGTCCTTCTCCTGCTTGAAGGAGAGCGGGTCCATCGGGTTGACGACGACGCGGTCGAGCCGCGCCGTGTCGAGCAGGCCCTCCTCGAGGTCGAATTCCCACGACCGGTTCTGCTTCGCCATCAGCCGGCGCTGCAACCGGTTGGCGAGGCGCGCGATCATGCCCTGCAAGTGCGACAACTGCTGGTCGAGATTCTGCCGGAGGCGCGTCAGCTCGTCGGCGTCGCACAAATCGGCGGCGTCGACCTCTTCGTCGAATGTTTTCGTGAACGCGCGATAGGCGTCCTTGTCGTCGCGGTTCTTGCCCCAATCGGGGCGCGGATTTTTGACGGGCCGGCGGGCTCGTCCTCGCCGTCCTCGGCCAGCATTTCGGCGTCCTGGCCCTCGAGCTGGCCCTCGCTGTCCTCGCCGGCCTCGGCGTCCATCATCTCGGCGGCGGCGGCCTCGGCGGCACCCTCCTGGTCGTCGCCCTGGTCGCTGTCGCCGTCGCCCTGGCCCTTTTGCTCTTCTTCATCCTGCGGTTGATCGTCCTGGTCGCCAGAGTCCGCGTCCTTGTCGTCCAGATGCAGGTCCTTGATGAGCTGGCGCAGGGTGCGGGCGAAGGCGTCCTGGTTCTGGATCAGCTTGCCGAGGGCGAGCAGGTCGCGCGTCACCGCGGCGTCGAAGGCGGGGCGGAAGGCGTCGACCATGCGCTTGGCGGCGGGCGGCGGCGGGTCGCCGGTGAAGGATTCGCGCGCCAGCAGCCCCACAACCTCCGCGAGCAGCGCGTCGTCGCGCTCGCCGACCTGGTCGAAACCTTCCTCGCGGGCATGGGCCTCGAGCGCGGCGGCGATGTTGCCGCGCACGCCCGCCATGCGGCGCGCGCCGATCGCGTCGCAGCGCGCGCGCTCGACGGCGTCGAACACCTGGCGCGCCATCGTGCCGGCGGGCAGGCGCTTCTTGTGCAATCTTGGGTTGTGGAAGCGCAAATTGAGCGCGGCGCTGTCGGCCTGGCCGCGCAAGGCCGCGACCTCGCGCGCATTGAGCTCGCGCGACGGCATCGGCAGGCGCACCTCGTCGCCGAACACGCCCGGCGGCTCGGGCGAGAAGGCGACGCTCAAGCCCGGCCGCTTCGCGATGGCGCGCGTCGCCGCCGCGGTGAGCTGGCGGAACGCCTCGATCGGATGATCCGGCTTGGCCACTAGAGTCCCCTCTCCCCTTGGGGGAGAGGGCCGGGGTGAGGGCCGGTCCGGTGCGCGCCCATCTCAACCATCAGTTGCGTTTTCCCTTCGGCGCCGATTCGGCGAGCTCGCCGCCCATGCAGCGCTGGTAATATTCCGCGATCGTCGCGCGCTCGACCTCGTCGCATTTGTTCAAGAAGGTGAGCTTGAAGGCGAGGCCGAGGTCGGCGAAGATGCGGAAATTCTCGGCCCAGGTGATGACCGTGCGCGGCGACATCACGGTCGAAATGTCGCCCGCCATGAAGCCGGCGCGCGTCAGGTCGGCGACCGAGACCATGGCCGAGATCAGCTTGCGGCCCTCCTCGCTGTCGAAGGACGGCGCCTTGGCGAGGACGATTTTCATCTCGTCGTCGTGCGGCAAATAGTTGAGCGTGACGACGATGTTCCAGCGATCCATCTGGCCCTGATTGATCTGCTGCGTGCCGTGATAGAGCCCGGTCGTGTCGCCGAGCCCGACCGTGTTCGACGTCGCCATCAGGCGAAACGCCGGATGCGGCTTGATCACCCGGCTCTGATCCAGCAGCGTCAGCCGCCCCGCGCGCTCCAAAACCCTTTGAATAACAAACATCACGTCCGCGCGGCCGGCGTCGTACTCGTCGAAGACGAGGGCGATGGGGCGCTGCAGGGCCCAGGGCAGGATGCCTTCGCGGAACTCGGTCACCTGCTTGCCGTCGCGCAGCACGATCGCGTCCTTGCCGACGAGATCGATGCGCGAGATGTGCGAATCGAGATTGATGCGGATGCACGGCCAGTTCAAGCGCGCGGCGACCTGCTCGATGTGCGTCGACTTGCCGGTGCCGTGATAGCCTTGGATCAGCACGCGCCGGTCATGCGCGAGCCCGGCGATGATCGCCAAGGTCGTGTCGCGGTCGAGGTGATAGGCCGGATCGAGATCGGGCACGTGTTCGCTCGCCTGGCTGAACGCGGGCACCTCCCAATCGACATCGAAGCCGAAGGTCTGGCGGACGGAAATCTTGATATCGGGCAAGCCGCTTTCGGCCGCCGCAGCGTTGGAGAGTTTCATGCCGGCTCGCTCGGAGGGAGAGGGTGCGCCGCCGATGATAGCGCGCCCAGCGGCGCTTGTATGCGATTTTTTGCGCGCCGCGCCTATGTCGTGCATCGCCGCACAGCGACGATCGCATCGAGCGCCATGCGCCCCGCGCCGCCGCGCGCGGGCGGCGGGCGGGGGGCGCGGCGGGCGCAGCGCTGCTCGTCGTCCTTGGCGCGCGACTTGACGGCGTCGCCGTCGCCGCGCCGGCCCGCCGCGAGCTCGTCCGCGATCCAGCGCGCGACGCGCGGCGCCGCGACGCTGGTTCCGTTCATCGCCGCGACCGAGCCGCTCAGCGATCCGGCGGCGAGCACGCCGCGATGCACGATCGAATCTTCGCTCGGCGCCAGCGCGTCGGGGCCGGGTCGATTGGGCAGCGCCGATCCCGCCGGCGCCACGGTCGGCCCGCCGGCGGAATAGGCGGCGATGGCGCCGTCGCGCCGGCGATAGCCGCCGATCGCGATCGTCTGCACCTTTGTGACGCCGATCATCGTCTTGCGCCCGGTCGCCATCGCGTTGATTGATCCCGCGCGGCGCACCGGGCACGACGCAACGCCGTCGTCCTCGACCGGTCGCCCGGCATGGTCGAAGCGCGCATAGTCCTTGCGGTCGAAATGGGATTGCCGGCCGCGGCGCGGGTAGCCGTATAGCGCGTCGTCGCGCTGCACCCAGGCATCGACCGCGTCGAGCGGCGCGGATCCGACATTGGTGAGCGTGATCGTCCATGTGCCGCAAGGCGCGAGCGCGGCGCCGCGGCGATGGCGCGCGGTCGGCCGCAGCACGAGGCCGAACATGCCGCGTTCGGTCGGCGCGGGGCGGTGCACGTAAAAGGCGCGGGCATAGACACCGGCGTCCGACGTCCAGCACCGCAAGGCACCATGCGTCTCGCCGATGCGGCGCGTGACGCCGCCGGGCGAGGCGATCGCGACATCGAGCTTGCCGCCGGCGCCGCCGGGGCGGAACGGCAGCCAGATTTGCAGCTCGCTCGGCGTGCGGTCGTCGGGCAGGACGCGCCAGGGCAGAACCTCGCTCCGGCCCGGCGGCAACGCGATCCGCGCATGGCAACGCGACAAGCAATTGTTGCCCGCCGGCAGCACGACCTCGACCGCGACGCCATGGGCCGCCAAATGGCTCGTCACGATTTCGTGGATCGCTTGCTCCAATTTCGAGGTTCCGTCGTGCGGGCCCGCGATCGTGCCGTAGCTGAAATTAATGACGACGGGGCCGGGTGCTTCGCCCGCGCGCTCGGCGATCGCGGCGCGAATCTTCGCTTTGATAGCCGCCGCGCTAGGCGCGAAACGCGGTTTGCACGCTCAGATCGTCGAGTTTCGCCGCGCTTGATATCACCGCGCTTCGCGGTGGATTGGCGCGTTCGGCAATCATGCGCATGCGCTTGGACACCGTGAGGCCGCGCGGCGCGTGGCCATTGTTCATCGTGGCAACGCAATCGCCGATCGTGACCGAGCCGTAATCGGGCAACGGATGCAGCTCGTGACTGTCGCGCCTGGTCGGCCGCTCGGCGACCCACGCGGCGGACACGCTGCGCAGGCCGAAATCCGCGCCGTCGCCCTGCGGCGTCGGCATGGCCGATTGCACCCGGGCCGCTGCCATGCGGGTGAGATTGACGATAAAAAACCGCACGAGCTTGGGCGACAGCACGGTGAGGCAGCAACCGATCTCGTCATCCGATTCGACCGGAAAATTCGCGAACGGTATTGGCGGGAATTTTTGGTCGCGCAGCCACCACTGATACCAAGCTTCGCATTTCACCAAGTCGATGCCGTTCTCGGTCCTGACACGCTGCGTCGTTCCAAGCTGGGCGAGCGATTTCAAATGACGCCGATGCCCGTCCAGCCCGATCCACACCGAGCAGCGATAGTCGCCATCGGCGCCCCCGGCGGGCCGCTTGACTTTGGGCACGCGCCACGAACCGAAAATCTGCTTGAATTGGCTGTCGGCGGCGACCGCGGCCACGGCGCCCGACCAATTGCGGCTGTTCTCGACGCGGCCCACGGCGCGCAAGGCGCTGCCGCGCGCCAGTCGGTAACTGTTCTCTGCCCAATTGTCGTCGAGCGCGGGCGGCTGGAATTCGAGATAATTCAGCATGCCGTCGGGCTCGGGCCCGAACAGTCTTTGCCAAGCCCCGTAGGCATCGCGCTCGGTTTCGGGGTCGGGCCGTGGCGGCAGGCCGTAGCGTTCCAACTCGCCGGCCGTCGCCCGCAACGCGCGAAAGCCTTGGGGCGGCCTGTCAAATTTGTCGTTGTCGCGAAGGCGGGTGCCGAGTTCGTCCTTGAGCTTGGCGATGAGCCACTTGAACCATTCCGGCGTTCCGAAAACCGGCTCATCCGTCATGCCCATTCCTCCTTGGCGCGATTGACGGTGTTGGAAAATCGCGAAGGTCCCCCTGCCGGCTGCCCGGGCGCCGGTGCGACTTCCGGCGGCATCTTCGCGTCGTCCTTGAGGATCGCAAGGATCTTGCCGGCGAGCTCGACTCCGGCGGCCGAGTTGCTTGCATAATGCAGTCCGGCGATTTCGCGATTGCGCGCGATGCGCCGCGCCAGGACGACCAGGGAATTCGACATCGCCGCGTGGACATTGTTGGCCGCCGGCAGGGCAAGCTTGGCGCATTCGGCGACGAGCTTGGCCTGGGTCGCGTGGCCGCTCGGAAACGAAGCATGGCCGGGAACCGGTATCGGCGGCATCAGGGCCGGGCAAATATGCGAGGGGCGGGGCCGGTTGTACCTGCCCTTGAAATACATGACCGTGAACAGCGCCGTCAGGTTTGCGATGTGCAGCAACCGGCACGTGGCCGGATGCGAGGCCGGCGTCATGCCGAGCAGGGCCATGAAATAAGTGAGAAACTCGTCGCTCTGCGCCGTGATTTCGCCGAGCGCGTCGGCGCGTTCGTCCTTCGCCGCGACGATGAGCGATGTAATTTCACTCTGGGGATCGGCCGGAATCGCGGTCGCGAGCTGGATGCTGGCGCGCCAGTCGGTTGCGGTGAAATCGATCAACGTCAGCCAAGCGCGCCATTCGACGCCCCAGGCACGCGGCGAAAAGCCGTTTGCGGCCAGCGTCGTTCGGTGGCTCTCATTGCCGGCCTCGAATGCGAACGGCAAATCCACCCGGTCGGCGAACGCCCAGGCGCCGGCGACGCTGCCGGTGTTCCCGACGTTTCCTACATTTCCGACATTTCCCACATTGCCGACATTCCCGACATTGCCGACGTTTCCGACCATTTTTCCCTCCCGCAGTACGCAGATTTCAACACTTCAAGTTCGTTTGACCCATGCATCTAGTCCGGTAAGCCTGCCAATCGCAACCGATCGACGAACTTTTCCAGGATAGCGCCGCGCAGCGGCGTGCGCGCGGCGAAGGCTTTCAGCCCGAATTTCGGCTCGATTGCGAGCAGTTGACCGGCGATCCGGCGCGCCCGGTCGATTTCGATCAATCGCGACCAAGCTTGCAGCAAGGACGCGAAGATTGGCGGTCAGCCTTTCGTTGTGCTGCGCCGCCTTGGTCGCCCAACGAATGGCCTCGTCATAGTTGCCGTTAACGTAGTGCGCCTGCGACAGCATGTGCTCGGAAAGGTATACATACGAATCGCGCGGCGACAGTTGCAGGCCGTGCTCGGCGCGCAACACGGCCGTGGGGCCTTCCCCGAGATAACCGCAGGTTGCGCTGCTGAAGGTCCAGGCCATTGCACAGTTCGGTCCGACCGCGAGCGCCCTGTCGAAGATCTGGGCGGCCATTTCGTATTCTTTCAATGCGAATGAGCAAACGTGGCCGTGGATCGCGAGAGCCAGGGCATCGTTACCGTCGCGTTCGATCGCCGCCACCGCTGTCCGGGTCGCCTCCGCATTGTCGGCGGCCGGGTCGGGCGACCAACCTTGAGCGATGCGAAACATGCGCCATAAGGCGGAATAGGAGTACGCCGGTGCGTAGCTTGGGTCATGCGCGATCGCCTGCTGAAGCAAGGTTCCGGCGCGCGAGAACGCTTCGTAATCCATTCGGTACATCAAGGCCAGCGCCTGCAGGACAAGATCGTAACCCGTCATGTTCTGCGGATGCTTGCGCATCGCGCGCATCCTTTCGCGCTCGCGGACATAGGGCGCGATCGTGGTCACGACCCGAATGGCGATTTCGTCCTGGAGCTTGAACAGATCGGCCATTTCGCCTTCGTATTGATCGGAGAAGACGACCGTGCCGGTTTCCGCGTCGTCGAGCTTGGTGGCGATTCTGAGCCGCCGGCCGGATCTCTGCACGCTACCATGCAGCACGTATCGCACCTGCAGCTCGCGGCCGACGGCATGGACATCGACGGCGCCGCGGTAACCCAGCGTCGAGCCGCGCGCTATGACGAAGAGCTCGCGCAGGCCGCCGAGCACCAGGATGATGTTGTCCGCGATGCCTTCGGCAAAATAGGTTTCAGTCGGCTCGGCATTGAGTTCGCGAAAGGGCAGAACGACGATCGACGGCCGGCCTTCCGCGCCCGACAACAATTTGCCGAGCGATTCGCCCGCCGATCCCATGACGTGCACGCTGTAGGCCCGCACCGGGCGCGCCATGTTGCGCATATGCAATTCGCCGAGGTCGACGACGCGAATGCCCGGTCCGCCGCCGATCTGCTCGGCGACGGCGCCCGAGGCCACGACGCCGCCCGGTTCGGCATAGGTCTGAAGCCGCGCGGCGATGTTCACGCCGTCGCCGTAGATGTCGTCCTTCTCGACGATGACATCGGCAACGTGCACGCCGATCCGAAAGCTGATCGGCGGCAGGCCTCTTGTATCGCCGGCCGGCGAGCTCGCCGACTTTTGTATTTCGAGGGCGCATTGTGTGGCGTCGTTCGCGCTGTCGAACATGGCAAGAAGGCCGTCGCCGGTATTTTTGATCACCTGCCCGCGATGGGCGCCGATCTTCGGGTCAAGTATTTCGGTGCGCAGCCGCATGAGGCGGGCATGAGTACCCTCCTCATCGCCTTCCATCAACCGGCTATAGCCAACCACGTCGGCCGCCAAAACGGCGGCGAGCTTGCGATTGGCCGCCCGAGCGATCATGAATTCGATCTCCACGCACGATGTTCACCGGGCATGCGGTGGCGCCATCGATCGCCCCCAGCTCGCCTCGATCCCGTTGCCAATGTTTCGCGCAGACAGAATGGCCTTCGCCCTCACGCGAAATCAATAGGCGATCGGGCAACGGCTCGAAATTTGGCTTGCCTAAATTTTGCCGTTGTCGCCGTCGCTGGAAGCGACTCGCCGCAGCGCGGCCGGATCGACCACCTCGACATGCGCTTTGGCCAATCGAATGAGCCCCGCCGCTTCCCAGGCCTTCATCTGTTTGTTGACGCTCTCGCGCGAGGCGCCGGTGATTTCGCCGAGCTGGCGTTGGGTGATCGCGATCGCGGCCGTCGTCGTCGTCCGGCGCGCCGCCCTCCTGCGCGCTTTCCGCCGCGAGGCGCAGCAGCGTCTTGGCGAGGCGCTGGGGCAGGTCGAGAAAAAACGCGTCCTCGACCTGCTCGCTGGTGCGGCGCAGGCGGCGGCACAGCACCGCCATGATGCGCAGCGCCATGTCGGGATTGGCGCGCAACACGGGGAGAAGGTCGCGGCGCTCGAGCACGAGCAGGTCGCAATCGGTCTGCGCCACCGCGTCGGCGGTGCGCGGCCCGCCGTCGAGCAAGGCGATCTCGCCGAACACCTGGCCGGCGCCGATGATGTTGAGCACGGCCTCGCGGCCCTTGGCCGAGGCGACGCAGATTTTCACGCTGCCCTGCAGCACGGCCATCATCGCCGTGCCCTCCGAGCCCTTGCGGAAAATCGTCTTGCCGCGCCGCGCGCGCTGCAGCCGCGTCCGCGCCACCAGCGCCGCGATCGCGTCCGGCGCCAAGCCTTGGAACAGCCAATGCCCGGCGAAAATCTCGCGCCGGTCGACATAGCGCACTTCGTCGCCGCGCCCAGCGCTCCGCACTCCACCGGCGACCGTCATCGCGTCCCCAAATCTCTCCGCTGGCCGCAACCCTAGCCGCCGCGTTCCGCCGCCGCAAACGGGATTTCCGCCGTGTGAACCGGCTCACGCCGAAAATTCCGCCGGCGTGACGCGCGCCACGCGCGGCACCGCGCGGCGTGCTTTAGCCATGGCGTCGCCGCCAAACAGGAGGACACCATGAAATCGCTCGCCCCGGCCTGTCTCGCACTCGCACTCCTGCTGCCGTCGCCGGCCGCGCCCCAGTCGCAGGAATACTGGCCCGAATATGCCGCGGTCTTCCGCGACACCTGCGGCGAGCGCGAAACCGCCGCCGTGTGCCAATGCACCCTGGACCGCGTCGCCAGCCACGTCGGCTACGAGGCGCTGGCCAAGGAGATCAAGCGGCACGAAACGCGCTTTTTCCTGCAATCCAAGCTGCGCGAACCGGCGCTGAGCGCCATGCAATATTGCCGCGCGCTTTATGCCGAAAAGACGCCGGGTTATACCGATTGAGGGACTTCAGGGACAGCAGGGACAGCAGGGACGGCAATGACAGTGCGGAATGCCGTCGCTGGAGTCCCTGTTGTCGCTGCTGTCCCTGAAGTCCCTAAAATAGCGCCCGCCCTATCGCACATGCAGCTTCTTCAACTCCGAATACGCCGCATTGATGCACTTCAAGCGTTCCTCGGCGGATTTGTCGCCGCCATTGGCGTCGGGGTGGTAGCGCTTGGCGAGTTTCTTGTATTGCTTCTTGATCGCATCGAGGCTCGCGGTTGGCGCGATGCCGAGCGTGACGTAGGGCGAGACTTCGGCGGCGGTGCCGGAATAGGCGCCGTTGCGGTATTCGCGCCGGCCGGCGCCGGCCGCCGCGTCGGCTTCGCGCTTTGCCTCGCGCGCCATGAACTCGAAAGGATCGAAGGCGCCGGCGCGCGCGCGCGCGGTAGGCGCGGCGCCGTGCAGGCCGCGGTCGCCGAGCGGCCATAGCGGCCGTTCGCCGAGCATCGCGGCTTGCATTTGGCGCTCGATTTCCTCGGGCGTCATGCCGGCGTGATAGTTCCACGCCTTGTTGTAGGCTTCGACATGCTTGCGGCAGAACCAGTAATAGTCCTTGAGCTTCTTGCGCGATTTGGGCGCGCGATGCTCGCCCGCGGCGCCGCATTCGGGCGCGTCGCAACGCCGGCCACCAGGGTCGTCGAGGCCCTTGATGTCTTTCAGCGTCTCCAAAGGAACTGACCGATTCTTCCGCATCCTGCCAATATGAGGCCAGGCGCGGAAAGAAACAATCTTGACAGAACGAAAGTAAGCCGGCGGGGACGCGGATCAGCCGCTGCCCGAGCGCTTGGCCAGGAACTCGGTGAGAAATTTCCGCGCTCTCGGGTGCTTGGGCTCGGTGAAAAAATCCGCCGGCTTGGCGCGTTCGACGATCTGGCCTTGGTCCATGAACCAGACCTGGCTCGCGACATCGCGGGCGAAGCCCATTTCGTGGGTGACGACGAGCATGGTGCGGCGCTCTTCGGCGAGCGCGCGGATGACGCGCAGGACTTCGCCGACCAGCTCGGGATCGAGCGCCGAGGTCGGCTCGTCGAACAGCAGAACCTTGGGCCGCATGGCGAGCGCGCGGGCGATGGCGGCGCGCTGCTGCTGGCCGCCCGAGAGAAACGCCGGATATTGATCGCGCTTGTCGCGGATGCCGACCTTGTCGAGCAGCGCCTCGGCCTCGGCGACGGCTTCGGCGCGCGGCCGTTTCTGCACGTGAACCGGCGCCTCGATCACGTTCTCGATCACGGTCATGTGCGACCACAGGTTGAAGTTCTGGAACACGAAGCCGATGCGCGCGCGGATGCGGTCGACCTGGGCGCGGTCGCCGGGCTCCATCCGGCCGCCGCGCCCGCGCCTGACCGTGATCGTCTCGCCCGAGACCGAGACCGAGCCGGCGTTCGGCGTCTCGAGCATGTTGATGCAGCGCAGCAGCGTGGACTTGCCCGAGCCCGAGGCGCCGAGAATGGCGATCACGTCGCCCTCATGGGCGTCGAGGTCGATGTCCTTGAGCACTTCGAGCGCGCCGAAACTCTTGCACAGGCCGCGGATGCTGAGCACGGGTTTGCGCGCGCGGGGGGACCCGGCGCTCAATGGATCAGCTCCGGCTTGAGCGGTGCCGTGGCGCCGCGCAGATGCGGCGACAGCCAATGTTCGAGCGCGTGGACGGCGCGCGTGATCGCGAAATTGACGATCAGGTAGATCGCCGCGGCGGCGATGAAAATTTCGATCGCGCGGAAGGTTTCCGAAATCAGCTTGTGGGCGATGCCGCTCACTTCCATCAGCGTGATGATCGAGGCGAGCGACGTCGCCTTGATCATCAGGATGATCTCGTTGCCGTAGCCGGGCAGCGCCTGGCGCAGCGCGATCGGGAACACGATGCGGCGGAACAGCAAAAGGCGCGACATGCCGGCGGCGCGGGCCGCGTCGATCTGGCCGGCGGGGACCGATTGCAGCCCGCCGCGGATGATCTCCGAACCGTAGGCCGCGGTGTTGAGCATGAGCGCCAGGATCGCGCACCAAAACGGCTCGCGCAGGAACGTCCACAGGAAGCTGGCGCGCACGTCGGCGAACTGGCCGAGCCCGTAATAGATGAGGAAGATTTGGATCAGCAGCGGCGTGCCGCGGAACACATAGACAAAGGCGCGCGCCAGCCAATCGAGCGGCGCGATGCGCGATTGCCGCATCCAGGCGAGCAGCGCGGCGAAGACCAGGCCCAAGCCGATCGAGATCAGCGCCAGTTGGAACAGCAGCGGCACGCCGGCGAGCAGCTTGACGAAACTCTCGTAGATGAAGACCGGATCCATCGCCCTAGGTTCGCCGCACGCCGAGCTGGGTGCGGAACTCGGCCTTGTCGAAGAGCCAGGTCGATATCGTCGTCAGCAGCAAATAGAGCGCGGCGGCGGTGAGATAGAAATAGAACGGCGAGCGGGTCGAGCCGGCGCCGACCTGGGCCTGGCGCAACAGCTCGACCAGGCCGGTGATCGAAATCAGCGCCGATTCCTTGAGCACCAATTGCCAGCAATTGCCCAAGCCCGGCAGCGCGAAGCGCAGGACCTGCGGGCCGACGACGCGGCGGAACAGCAACAGGCGCCCCATGCCCACCGCGCGCGCCGCTTCGATCTCGCCCTGCGCCACGGCGCCGAAAGCGCCGCGATAGACTTCGGCCTGATAGGCCGCCGAGACGATGCCGACGGCGAGCGCGCCGGTGAGAAAGGCCGGCATGCCGATGAAGCCATCATCGCCGAAACCGCGGCCGATCGCGGAGAGCACCGCGCTGCCGCCGAAATAGAACAGATAGATGACGAGCAGGTCGGGAATGCCGCGCAGCACCGTGGTGTAGCCGTCGGCAAAGCCGCGCGCGAAGCGCCCGCCGCCGATCTTGGCCCAGGCGATGAGCGTGCCGAGCATCATGCCGACGGCGAAGGCCGCGAGCGACACCGCGACCGTCATCCCCGCCGCCGAAATCAGCGGCCAGCCCCAGCCGCGCTCGATCATGATCTCGTAGAAGCCCATGGCGCGCCGCCGACAGCGCAGGGGCGGGTCTAAGACCCGCCCCTACCGGTGCCGACCGTGTCACCCGCCTAGCAGGTCTGCGGCGACAAGTCGGTCTTGAACCACTTCATCGACAGGCCCTTGATCGTGCCGTCCTTGCAGGCGGCGGCGACGGCTTCGTCGAACATTTTGTGCAGGTCTTCGTCAGCCTTGCGCAGGCCGACCGCGACGCCGCGGCCGAGCACGTCGCCGCTGAGCCCGGCGCCGGCGATCGTCATGTTCTTGAACTGCGGCTGCGCCATGGTCGCGACGAAGGCCGAATGCGCCGCGAAAATCGCATCGACGCGGCCGGCGGCGAGATCGAGATCGTGCTGCTCGGTCGTCTTGTATTCGCGGATCGTCGCCACATCCTTGAAATATTTCTCGAGGAAGGCCGAGTTCGTGGTCGAAACCTGGACGCCGATCGTCTTGCCCTTGAGGGCCGCGCGCCATTCGTCGATGATCTTCTTCGATTCGGCGGCCTGGGCCGTCATGCTGAATTTCTGGCCCGCGCCGGCGAGCTTTTCGAGCGCGCCGCCCTTCATCACGGCGAAACCGTGCGGGCCGGCGGCATAGGGCCGGGTGAAGTTGAGGACTTCGAGGCGCTTGTCGGTGATGTTCATGCCGGCCATGATCACGTCGTATTTGCGCGCGGTGAGCGCCGGGATGATGCCGTCCCAATCCTGCGCGATGATCGTGCATTCGGATTTCATCCGCTTGCACAGGTCGTTGGCGAGGTCGATCTCGAAGCCGACGATCTTGCCCGCCTCGACGAAGTTCCACGGCGCGTAGGCGCCCTCGGTCGCGATCGTGATCTTGGCCCACTTGTTCTGCGCCGCGGCGCCGCCGGCCAGCATGGCGACGGCGAGGCCGATACCGAGCAATTTTAGCGATTTCATGATGCTCTCTCCCTGGGTTGCGAAGGGGCAGGGTGTTGCGTCCCTTCCTTGGCCGATACAATTTCACGGATTGCGGCGTTCTCGCAAGAGCCAGAAGCCGCCGTGCCAGCTCCGGCGATCGATGCAATTCCGCCACGATGTCGCGCGAAAGTCTTGACCGGGAACGAGGAGACTTAACCATGCGAATTTGGCGAATGATACGGGCGTTGTTGCCGCTCGCTCTGGTCTTGGCCGCGCCGGGCGAAAGCGGCGCCTGCACCTGCATGTGGATGGGCGGGTTTCTCAAGGTGGCGCCGAACGCGCCGCTCATCGTCCATGTCCGCGTGCTCGACTATCATGGGCGCAATCGCAAGGTCGACCTCGCGATGGATGTCGAGATTGTTGAAGTCCTGCGCGGCGAGGCTAAAGCGAAGACGGATACGCATCTGGGGCGACAACGGCGCGCTGTGCCGTCCCTATGTCAGCGGTTTTGCCCGCGGCACGGAATGGATCTTTGCCATCGCTCCGCTGGCGAGCACGAAAGGCGATCCGGGCAGCGCGCCGGGCGATTATTCCATCAATGGCTGCGGCGCCTATTGGTTGCGGGTGGAGAATGGCCGCATCCGCGGCCACATAACCGAAGGCAGTCCGGGAAATCCGGAGCAGAGCATTAGCCTCGACGAATTGCGAAACGCTCTCAAAAAACCTTGATGCGCCGCGGCCCGGTTGTCTGTATTCCCGGTTGTCTGTATTCAGGGGCGATGAATTCCGCGCCCATTGTCCGAGCGACGGCGTCCGGGGCCGTGCGAGCCATGTCCGATCGAGTCACCGCCCCAGCGAACGGCAACGCCGAGTCGGCGCGGCTGATGCGGCTTGCCACCGGCGCCTCGGTTTCGGTGGCGGCCGTGCTCATCCTGGCCAAGGCCGGCGCGTGGTGGTTCACCGATTCGGTTGCCGTGCTGTCGTCGCTGGTCGATTCGCTGCTCGATGCCGGCGCCTCGGTGCTGACCTATTTCGCCGTGCGCCACGCGGTGCTGCCGGCCGATGACGAGCACCGCTTCGGCCATGGCAAGGCCGAGGCGCTGGCGAGCATGGGGCAGGCGGCCTTCGTCGCCGGCTCGGGCTTCCTGCTGCTGTTCGAGGCGGTGCGCCGCCTGGCCGAGCCCAAGCCGATCGCGCAGGAATATGTCGGCATCGGCATCATGCTGTTCTCGATCGCGCTCACGCTGTGCCTCGTCCTGTTTCAGGCCAGCGTCGTGCGCCGCACCGGCTCGCTCGCCATCGGCGGCGACGCGCTGCATTACAAGGGCGACCTGCTCACCAATGCCAGCGTCATCGTCGCCCTCATGCTGCACGCCGTGCTCGGCTGGAAATACGTCGACGCGGTTTTCGCCATCCTCATCGTCGCCTATATCCTGTGGAGCGCGTGGCGGATCGGGCGCCTGGCGCTCGATCAGCTCATGGACCGCGAGCTCGACGAGGCCGAGCGCGAACGCATCGTCGCCATCGTCAAGGGCCACAAGGAGGCGCGCGCCGTGCACGATCTGCGCACGCGGCGCGCTGGCGTCTGGACCTTCATCCAGTTCCATCTCGAGCTCGATCCGGGGATCACGTTGCTGCGCTCGCACGAAATTTCCGACGAGATCGAAATCGCGCTGCACCAGGCTTTCCACAATGCCGAGGTCATCATCCACCAGGATCCCGAGGGCTACGAGGGCGCCGCCGCTTGATCGAAATCATGTCGCGCCGCCCGCGATAGCAGGACGCTGCCGCGCGTGACCGCATTGCGCGACGAGCAAGCTGCCTTGATCGAATGGCTCGGCCGGCCGGAAACCCATGGCGTGCCGGGCCCGGTCGAGCGCGTCGAAACCCATATTTCCTTCGTCTTCCTCGCCGGCGAACGCGCCTACAAGCTGAAACGAGCGGTCAAGTATTCCTATGTCGATTTCTCGACCGTGGAAAAACGCCGCGCCGCGGCCGAGGCCGAACTCGCCGTCAACCGCCGCACGGCGCCCGAAATCTATCTCGGTCTCGCGCCCGTGCTGCGGCGCGGCGCCGGCTTCGCCATCGGCGGCATGGCCGAGGCGGCGGCGGCTATCGACTGGCTCGTCGTCATGCGCCGTTTCGATCAGGCGACCTTGTTCGATCGCCTCGCGGCGCGTGGCGCGCTGACCGAAGACGACGTTGCGGCGGTGACTGACGAAATCTTGCGCTTTCACCAGGGCGCGGCACGGGCCCCGGGCGGCGCCGCGCCGGTCGCGCGCACCATCGAGGTGAATCACAACTCGGTGCTGCGCGCCGCCGTGCCGCGCCCGCTGACGCGCGAGCGCGCCGAAGCGCTGGCCGCCGGCTGCCGCGCGCGCCTCGCGGCGCTTGCGCCGTTGCTCGACCGGCGCGCCGCCGAGGGCCATGTGCGCGATTGCCACGGCGATCTGCACCTGCGCAACATCTGCAAGATCGCGGGCCGGCCCGCGCTGTTCGACGCCATCGAGTTCGATCCCGAACTGCGCCGCATCGATGTCTATTACGATTTCGCCTTTCTGCTGATGGACCTGCTGCATCGCGGCCTGGCGCGGCACGCCAATCGCGCGCTCAATATCTACGCGGGCGCGGCGCGCGATTTCGCCGGGCTGGCGGCCTTGCCGCTGTTTCTGGCGATGCGCGCCACGATCCGCGGCCACATCGCCGCGACCCTGGCGCCCGGCCATGCCGATGAAGCGGCGCGCTACGGCGAGGCTGCGTCCTACATCGCGCTCGCCGAAGCCGCGCTGGCGCCGCCGCCGCCGGTGCTGCTCGCGATCGGCGGGTTGTCAGGCACCGGCAAATCGCTGCAGTCGCAAGCGATCGCGCCGGGTTTGGGCGCGCTGCCCGGCGCCCTGGTGCTGCGCAGCGACGCGATCCGCAAAGAGCTGGCCGGCGCGGCGCCGACGACGCGGCTCGCCCCGGAATTCTATGCGCCGGATTGGACCGAACGCGTCTATGGCGAACTGCTGAACCGCGCCGGAACCGTGCTCCGCGCCGGCCATAGCGTCATCGTCGATGCGGTGTCGGGCCGGGCCGAGCAGCGCGCCGCGATCGAAGCGGTTGCCATGGCGGCGGGCGCGGGCTTCGCCGGCTTCTGGCTCGCAGCGCCCGGCGCCGTCCGCGTGGCGCGGGTCGGTGGGCGCAAGGGCGACGCGTCCGACGCCGATGTCGCCGTCGTCCGCCGCCAGGCCGAGCCCAATCCCGCGTCCGTCACTTGGCGCCGGATCGACGCCGGCGGCGAAGCGGCGGCGGCGGCAAATGAAATCGCCCATGCGCTGATTGCGGCAGGCATTGCCTTGCGGGCGGAAAAATAGAGGACGACAGGGACGACAGGGACATCAGGGACATCAGGGACATCAGGGAAAAAGAGCAGCCCGCCGCAAGCGCGCGTCGTTGCAGTCCCTGAAGTCGCTGAAGTCCCTGTTGTCTCCGTTGTCCCGCGAATTTCCGCCTGCCCTTCCCGCTTGACGCGGATCAAGGCAGGCGCGCGCCGCCGCCCGCATCTTCGCCGCGCTCATGCAATGAAAGGAATGGGATCCATGTCATTGAAATCGATCCGGCTCGAACTGGCGCGCACCAAGGAGTTTCCGGACGGCAGCGCCCAGCACGGCTATGCGTTCACGGCGCCGCTCGACGCTGACGGCCATCTCGATCCCGCCGGGTGGAAGCAATTCAAAGCCGCCTGCACGGTTCGCCGCTTCTGGGGCGACAGCGAGGACGAGCACGGCACCCTCATCCACCGCAAGGACGGCAAATGGGTGTTCTCCTACGAAGCGGGCGATGCGGACGACGAGCCGATCTTCCGCTTCGACCGGCACGCCTTCATCGCGGGCGAATATGTCTCGGTGACCGAGCACGACGGCGTCGCGCGCCCATTCCGCGTCGCCGCGGTCGATACGCCGGCGGCGTTGCGAAAGGGCTGAATTGCCCGGCACCGGGGCTCTGTGCCATAATTCAGCAAGGGCCGTGAATTGGTTCGGCCGTCGCGTTCGATTGGTGCACGGGTCCCATGATGGTACGGTCGTGGCTGTTCGGCGCCGCAATAGGGGCGGCTGGACTCGCTTCGGCGGACAGTGCCGCGCCGCAGGATCGTTCGCGGATCGAACGTAGCGTTGTTCGCATCTTCGTCCTGATCGATGGCCGCGTCCAGGCGTCCAGCACGGGCTTTGTCATAAGCGCCGCCGGCCATGTCGTGACCGCACCGGAGATCGGCATGTGGCGCCGGGCCAATCTCCGGATCTTCGCGCCGGACCTGCCGACAGACGGAACGAACCCGGGCGAGCCCGGCCGCGTCCTGGCCATCGATCGACCGTCGAACATCGTCGTGTTGCACGCACCAAGTCTTCGGGCAGCAGCGCTGCCGCTCCAGCTCCGGCCTTTGGTCGGACCGATGTTGGTGTCGGCGGCGAGCTACCCGCGCACCGTCGAAGGCAAATGGCCCCGCCAGGTCATGGCGTTGTCGCCGGGTGCAATTTTGGAATGGGGTCTGTCGAGCCCGTTCGGCGATCGCGACGCCCCACCGGGCGCTTTCCATCGCTACGACGCGGTACCGCGACCCAGCACCAATGGCGGACCGCTCGTCAATACGTGCGGCGAAGCTGTGGGCATCTCCGTCCTCGCCGATTCGCTCGCGACCGGCACGCGTCTTTACGCTGCCAGCGCGCAGCTTATCCACGATGCCGCCAAGTCGCTCGGCATCGACGCGGTCACGGCAAAGGCGCCTTGCATCGATTGATCGGCGGCGCCCGCGAAGCCTTCAATAGCGTCCACGCCCCTTTTTCCACCGCCTGTTGATAAGCGCCGCCACATGGTCCTCCTCGTTCACTCCTGCGCGGCGTAGAATGTTGCTGCTGGCTGGCCTTTCCTCGCTGCGGACGGGATGGAGCGCGCGCCATGCTGACATTCGAAGATTGTATTGCGTTCTCGGGCCTCACCGAAGCCGAAGTGCGGGCGATCGCCGAGCACGAGCGTGTAACGGACATTGTCGCGGCGGAACTCGGTTGCAATCTCTTGCGCACGAGCCGGGGCGTGCGCGCGATCCGGCGCATGATTGTCGGCGACCTTAGGGCCGCTCGAACCTGCGGCGACAGGGCCCATGTGCGCGAGCTTAAGCACGTTCTGTTTCGCTTCGGCCGCGTCCACCGCGCCGAGTTCCATTGATCCCGGCAATCGCCTGCGCCTTAGCCTGGCCTTAACGGTCTTGCCCCGAGAATCCCGCTTCGCCATAGTCCTGGCAATCGTTTCGCAAACTGGGGTTCGACTGTGATGCTTGACCGCCGTACTGCGCTGCCATTGATCGCTTCTTCGCTCATTCTGGCGTTTGGCGCGGCCGCGCCCGCTGGCGCGCAGACCAAGCCGTACAAGATCATCGGCGTCGGCGACATCATGATGGGCAGCGACTATCCCGATCCGGTCATGGACCCGCGCGTGACGCAGAACGCGGCGCCGGCTTCGATGATCGGCGCGCCGCTCGCCAAAATTCTCGCCGAGGCCGACGTGACCTTCGGCAACATGGAAGGCACGCTGCATTCCTCGAATGTCGATGCCAAGCACTGCAAGAACCCGCGCACCTGCTACACCTTCCGCAGCCCGCCCTGGCACGCCGACGTGCTCAAGCGGCTCGGCTTCTCGATCATGTCCCAAGCCAACAACCACGCCGGCGATTTCGGCGTCGGCGGGCGCACGGAGACCTACAAGAACCTGACGCGCGCCGGCATCGTCTCGGCCGGCACCGACGCCGACGGCATGCGCACCGGCATCCAAACCCTGAAGGACGGAACCAAAGTCGGCCTCGCCGCCTTCGGCCACAATCCGGGCATTCTCACGGTGTGGGATTTGGCGCGCGTCGCCAGCGTCGTGCGCGAGCTGAAGAAGCAGACGAATATCGTCATCGTCTCGTGCCACGCCGGCGCCGAGGGCGGCAATGCCACCGGCGTGCCACGCAAGGTCGAAAACTTCCTGGGCGAGAATCGCGGCGACGTGTACCGCTTTGCGCACACGGCGATCGATGCCGGCGGCGACGTGGTGCTGTGCCACGGCCCGCATGTCGTGCGCGCGGTCGAGGTCTACAAGAATCGCTTCATCGCCTACAGCCTGGGCAATTTCTGGACTTATGGGCGCTTCAATCTCAAGGGCGGGCAGGCGCTGGCGCCGGTCGCCGAGGTCGAGGTCGACAAGACCGGCAAGCTCGTGGCGGCGCGCATCATTTCGGCGCGCCAGGAGCACCCCGGCGGACCGCAGCTCGATCCCTCGCACGCCGCGGCCCGCGCCATCGCCGAGCTGACCGCCCGGGATTTCCCCGAAGCCGGCATCACCATCGCCGCCGACGGGCGGCTGAGCTGGTCGGCCAAGACGCACTGAGCGGGCGGCGGCGCGCCAACGGGCAGGCGATACCCCTGCCAAGCTTGTTTCGAAAATGCTAAGCTAACTTATTGCACCAGCTATCCGGCCGTTTTGCGCCAGAAGGGAGCGGTGGCTAGCCGGGTTCTCGTTTCATCGCGCATGCAATGGGAGGCCGATATGATCGAACTTGTTTCGCGCCGCAAAGCACTTCTGCTCGTCGCCGCCGGCGGCGCCTTGGCCGCTGCGCCGGCCTGGGCGCAAGGCACGGTCATCCAAAGCCAGGATTCGACCATTTCCGGGCTCGTCGCCGAGATCGTGCAGGCGCGGCGCCGCGAGGGCGTGCTCGATCTTCGCATGCGCCTGCGCAACAGCTCGGATAAGGATGTCGATGTGTATGTCGACCCGAAGTCGCTACGACACGTTCTACGTGACCGCCGGCAACAAGAAATACTTCGTGCTCCAGGACTCGGAGGAAAAGCCGCTTTGGCGTCGCCTGAATCGGCGTGGCACGATCTCTCAGCTTCAGCGTGCCGAAGGGCGGCTCCTACACTTGGTGGGCGCGCTATCCGGCGCCGCCGGCCGACGTGAAGAAAGTCAATTTCTTCACGCAACGATCACGCCGCCTTTCGACGATATTCCGATAGCGGATTGAGCGCGCCGCCATGGTCGTGGCGCGTTCCACTTGCTGGCCGCGCTTTCATCGCGCTCGCTTGGCCCGGCGCCGGCCTTCGCGCGAATTCAGCGACCCCGACGCGCCCGAAGTGCATGCAGCAGCGCGCGCGGCGCTGCCCGGCGCCAAGGCGCTGGACCTGCATGCGAAGATCCTCGACATCGTCGGTCTCGGCCGCGATGTCGCCGGCCGGGTCGACGACCTCAATGCCGCCAAGCGCGATCTCAAGGCCAAGGAAACCGACACCGAGATCCGCATCGAGCTTTCGGCCGACGTGCTGTTCGATTTCGACAAGGCCACCATCAGGCGCGACGCGCACGACGCGCTGACCAAGGTCGTGACGATCTTGAAGGCGATGCGCGGCGCCATCACCATCGAGGGCCACACCGACGGCAAGGGCAAGGAAGCCTACAACCAGAAGCTCTCCGAGCGGCGCGCCGCGTCGGTCAAGGATTGGCTGGTCAAGAACGGCGGCATCGAGGCCCGGCGCGTCGCGACGCGCGGCTTCGGCATGAAAAAGCCCGCCGTCTCCAACACCAAGCCCGATGGCCGCGACGATCCCGAAGGCCGGCAAAAGAACCGGCGCGTCGAGATCGTGGTAAAAAAGACCTAGCCGAACGGCGTCAGTTCCCCACCGCGCCGAGGCTGCCGCTGGAGGTGCCGCTTTTCGCCAGCGCGCGGTAGGCTCCATCGATCGAGCGCACGCGGGCGAGGAAGCGCTCGAGTTCCTCGTCGAGCAGGCGCTCGCTCGATTGCAGCTTGAGGCTCAGCGGATCGACCGCCTTGTCGTTGACGTGGACCTCGTAGTGAAGGTGCGGGCCGGTCGAAAGCCCGGTCGAGCCGACATAGCCGATCACGTCGCCCTGGCGCACGCGCTGGCCCGGCTCCATGCTGGGCGCGATGCTGTTCATGTGGCCGTAAACCGTCGAATATTCCTTGCCATGGCGGACGGTGACGGCGTTGCCCAGGCCGCCGCGCCAGCCGGATTTTTCGATCGTGCCGTGGCCCGAAGCGAAGATCGGCGTGCCGGTCGGGGCCGCGAAATCGATGCCTTGATGCAGCCGGGTGAAGCCGAGGATCGGATGCTTGCGCAGGCCGAAGCCCGACGACAGGCGGGCGCCGTCGATCGGCGAGCGCATCAGCGTCTTCTTCACGTTGTCGCCGCGTTCGTTGTAATACTCGATCGCGTCCTCGTCGTTGTGCCAGCGATAGAGCTTGACCGGCGTGCCGCGCACGGTCATCGCGGCATAAAGGATTTCGCCGTAGCGCAGGATGTCGCCCTTGTCGTCGCGATGGATTTCGAGCAGCACCTCGAAATTGTCGCCGCTCTGCAGGTCGCGCTGGAAATCGATGTCGAAGGCGAACAGGTTGATCATGCGCACGACGGGCTCGGGCGGCAGGCCGGCGCGCAGACCCGCCTGAAACACGCTCTGGTCGATCGTGCCGTTGGCGCGCATCACCTCGATGACGATTTCCTTCTTGATCTCGCCGGCGCGGAAATGGCCTTGCGGCTGGCGGCGCAGCGTGACGGTGCGGTCGTAGCTCGGATCGAAGCGCGCGCCCATCAGGCGCTGGTGGGTTTCGCCGATCAGGCCGAAATCCAGGGTGACGATCTGGCCCTGGCGCAGCTTGCTGGCGTTGGCGACGCGCACCAATTCCTGCGCCGCCGGTTGCGCCTCGGCGCCGGGCACGCCGGCGCGCATCAGCATGACGAAAAAGCTTTCGCCGCGCAGCGTGCGGACGATGCGCTGAAAGCGCGCCGGCTGAACTTCGTGTTCGAGCGATGCGAGCCACAGCGCCACGGCGGGGTCGAGCGCCGGGACGGCGAGGGCATAATCCTTGGGCGGCGGCTCGACGATCTCGCCGTCGTTGGGCGGCAGCGCCGCCGGCGGCTCGGGCGCGAACGCGCCGGCCATATCCGAGAAAAAGTGCCGGCGCAGCGCCGCGCGGTCGAGCGTCGCCGTCGCATCGCGCAACGCGCGCTCGAACCGGCCATGCTCGGCGGCGAAATAATACCCGATGGCGCCGACCGCGAGCACGACCGCCGACATCGCGCGCCACTCGGCGCGGAAATCGGTTCGGCTGCAAATCGCGGCGATCGCTCGGGCAGCCGCGGCGCCATGGGCTGCGAGGGCGCGGGCCGCCGCGGTGCCATGCGTGTCGATGGCGCGCCAGCCGCGCACGAACGGCGATTTCGACCGCGCGCGAAGACGGCGCGCCGCGATGTTGAACGCGATGGCGGTCGGAACGGCCGCGCCGCACCGGCCGGCGCTGTAACTCGAACGGTGTTTTGCGCCGGAGAAGCCGCGTGAATGGCGTTGCATCGGTTCGGTCGGCCCGGTCGGCCGGTCGGGCTGGCCGCCGGCAAATCCGACCGCAGCGGGCGCGCTCCGCGCCGCCAGCGCAATTTTGAGTTTGGGCCGCAATGGCACCAGCGGCGGCGCGGGTGCAAACGGCGCGGCCGAACCCGAGGCTCGCGATTCGGCGGGCGCCGCGGGCGCCAGTGCCGCCCAATCGATTCGCAGGCGCAGGGCCTCGGAAACGCTGATCGCTTTGGCGGCGAGCTTGGCCAATGCGGGACCGGAAACGACGGCACGCGAATTCGCATTCGTCGCCGTCGCACCGTCGTCCGGCGGCGCGTTGCCGCTCGGATAGATGAGGTAGTTCTGCTCCATTGCGCTCCAGCGGGATCGCGAATTGGCGACCGCATACTCTGGGGCAAGCCTAGGCCGGTTAGGTTAATGAATTGATAGCGACGACGCCCTCCGCAGCGATTTCAGCGCTTTGCCGGACCCATAACGCGTTTGAATTGGCCTTCCTGCGTCAGGCCGCTTTCGGCCGAAACACTGTGCCGGCGCGCGTTGCCGCCCGACGGGCTTGAACGCGACATGAACCGGCGCTTCAGGCTCGTGTCAGCGGCGCTTTGTTATAAATCGGCCAAGGATGAAGCGAGCGGGTCGCCAATTCCGGAACCCGTCCCTCAACCTCGTCCAACCTCATCAAAGGAAACACGTCCATGAAGTCACTTCGCACTGTCCTCGCCGCCGCGGCAATCGCCGTGGCCGCCATCACCGCCACCGGCACCGCGCAAGCGTCGCCGTCGGGCGCCACCAGCCTGATCTATCCGGGCTATTGCTACGGTTACGTGACCAAGGTCACGCATCTCGGTTTGATCTGGCGCTCGCACTGGGATCGCGTCGATGTCTACAAGAAGGTCCGCATCGGCTACTTCTGCGCGAAAATCAAGGTGTACAGCTACTACAAGTTCCATCGTTCGTTCGGCTTTCCGTTCTTCGCCAAAAAAGTCTCGTAGTCCGGTCTGAGCCGGCGGCGCCGAAAAGCCCGCAAGCTCTGCGCAATCGAGAGGCCCGGTCGCAAGATCGGGCCTCTTGCTTTGCTGTGATGGCCGTCACACCGCCGCTGTGACGGCCGTCACTGCGCCCGACGGCGCATCCTGGCACGCTCGCTTCATGATGAATGTCCAAGCGGCCCTGCCGAAACAGGCCGCGCCACAACCAACCGGAGGAACCGCCATGAAAACGAAATTGCTGATCGCCGCCGCCCTTGCTTCGCTCGCCTTCGCCGGCACGGCCCAAGCCAATGTCCGCTTCCATTACGGCTTCTACGGCACGCCCACCAGCCAGGAACAAAATCCCGCCTATGGCTGCATTCGCTGGGATGCCGCGACCGCGCGTTACTACAGGGTCTGCTAGCGTTTTAGCCGACGATCGACGACAATCCGGCGACGGCCCGCTCTTGCAGCGGGCCGTTTTGCTTTGCGGGCCATTGAAGATTTCAGAACCACGCGATTGCGGGCGTTTCAAGTCTGGCTTCAGCAACGGTTCAGCCGCCGAGTGGTAGAACATCACAACAAATTGAAATGGCGAGCAACGCTCCGCGCGCCAACAACCCAACTCGCAAGCAACAAGGAAACGACCGATGACCCGCAATATCATGACACTCGCCGCCGGCATGGTGCTCGCGCTGGCAGCCGGATCGCAGTCCGCCTCGGCCGCCGGCGCGGCCAAGAACGACCACATCACGACGAAATACAAGTGCGCCAACGGCAAGCTCGTTGTCGTCACCTATTTCAAAGAAGACGCCAAGAAAATCGGGCATGCCGCGGGAATGCGTTGGGCCGGCAAATACTACAAGCTTGTCGCCAAAAAAGAGACCGCGCGCGGTGGCATCTTCATCAGCAAGAAGGACAAACTCGTCTGGGACGTGCACTTCATCGGAGAGCAAGGCACGCTCAAGATCGGCAAGAAAAAGCTCGCATGCGACTCTCAGGACGTGAACCAATAGTCGCCGGGCCGCGCTGGTTTCGGCGGCGCGGCCCGAATCCAGTCGCCAACTAGCGAATTTCCGGCGGCGGCCCGTCCCAGCGACGGGCCGCTGCTGTTTCCGCATCGGGCGCCAGCTCCGGCAGCAAGTATCGCCGCCACAGGGTCGGCTCGAAGGCGCGGCGAAAAGCGCCGAAATGGCCGATGCGCGCCGCGCCGATGTCGCCCGGCGCAAGCCGCACCATCT
>CAVWGP010000011.1:1630000-1733921 GCA_963754645.1 uncultured Alphaproteobacteria bacterium
GGGATGCCGGGAAGAACGCGGCCAACGTCGCCAAGCACGGATTGAGTTTCGAAAACGCGCGCCGGGCGTTTCTTGGGCCGATGCTGATCCGGATCGACGATCGTCGAGACTACGGCGAAGAAAGACGAATCGGCCTTGGACGGATCGAGGACATCGTCGTCGCGATCGCTTTCACAGTGCGCTCCGACAAGGTGCGCATCATCTCGGCACGGAAGGCCAATCGGAATGAAACGAAAGCCCACGAGAAAGCCTTCGGCCCGGAAGGCCCTGGACGCTGAAATCGGCCGGTTGCGCCGGAAGCCGGACGCGGATATCGATTACTCCGACATTGAGAAGACCGATGCGGCATTCTGGGCAAAGGCGAGCGTCGCGCTGCCGGCCGAGAAGGCGATGATTTCGATCCGCGTCGACCGCGACGTGCTCGACTGGTACCGGCGGCACGCCCGCCGCTACCAAACGCTCATCAACGCCGTTCTCCGGCAGTACAAGGAAGCGCGCGAACGGGAAGGAATATCGCGGAAATGATCGGCGGGCCTTGAACGCCAGCGTCGCCGCCGCGCCGCTCTCAATTCCCCGCGGGCAGCGTCTGGAACGGATCGATCGTCTCCATCTCCATCGGCGCGAAATGGCGCTCGTTGCGCGTGAGGATCGTCAGGTCGTGCCGGCGGGCCGTTGCCGCGATGGCGATATCGGCGAAGCCCGGAGCGTGGCCGCGGCTCCGCGCGAAGTCGGAGAGGGCGCCGGCAATCTCCGCGGCTGGACTGTCGAAGGCGAGGACGCGATCGCCGTAAAGATGCAGCACGGTGCGGAGCCAGGCCGAGAGGGTGACGGCCTTGCGCCTTGCACCCTCGCGCCTCGCCTTCGCGATGCCGTCGGCGATCTCGGCAACAGTGACCGCCGAGAGGAAAAGATCGGCCGAGTGCCTGTCCATCCAGGCGACGAGCTCGGGGCGGCGCACGGCCGCCGTCGGCGCGGCGGCCGAGACGACGTTGGTATCGACCAGATAACGCGTCACAGTCCGGTGTTACGCATCGGCGCCCGGCCGCGCTTCGGCAGGTCTCCCGGCCCGAGCGGCGCCGACATCAAGAGACGGCCGAAGGACGGCACGCGCGAGAGCCGCTCCCAATCGGCGAAGCCGAGCACGACCGCCTCGGCCTTGCCGTGCCGCGTGATGAGCGATGGCTTGCCCCGCGTCGCCCGGTTTACCACCGCCGACAGGTTTGCCTTGGCATCCTTCAATTGAATCTTGCGCATGACACCCAGCATATGACCAGAGTAGTCATATATACGCGGAAAGCTCAGCCGGCAACAAGATCGACGCTCTCATCGGGGATCTTGTCGATCAGGGTGGGGGGTGCACAGACGCGACTGTTGTTCGGTGTCGAATGAACACTGGCGCTTCAGTCGCGGCGCGAACCCCGAACCCTCCGTCCGTCGAGGCCCTTCGGCCTCGACCCCGAAGAGGAGAGGGATAAAGGTGGCGCCGCTCACGCGCCCTTCTCACTCGCCCGCCGCGACGCCGGCGGCGCCGTCCCCGCCGGCCGCCGCTATCCCACTTTCGCCTTGTCGAGGACGCGCAGCCAGTTCTCGCCGCAGATCTTGCGCACATTTTCGGGTGTGGCGATCCGGTTGAGGGCCGCGACGAGGGCGGGATAGCCGCTCGGATCCTTCGGCACGTTGCTGCGGCCGCCGGTCAAGTCGAGCCCGATGCCGACATGGTCGGCGCCGACAGTATTGACGACGTGCGCCACGCTCGCCGCCCATTCGTCGGCGGTGGGCACGAGCGCCGCGGCTTCGGGATCGTCGGTCCAGGGCGCAAACACGTTGCGGAAACGCTGGCCCGCTTCGGCATCGTGGCGCTCGGCGTATTCGCCGCGGTCGCCCGGCGGCCGTTCGAACGACGGCCGGTATCCGCCGAAATCGAAGAACGGCTTCGCCACGCGGGCGAACTTCTCGCGGTTGGCGGCGATCCAGCCGACGTAGCGCTTGCTCAGCAATGCAGCCCAGGCGTGAATGCCGATCATCCCGCCTTTGGCCGCCATTTTCTTGAGCAGCTCGTCGGAGAGGCCGGGGCCGCCGGTGATGGCGCGCAGTCCGTCGTGGCTGTCGACCACGGGCGCCTGGCTCGCCTCGATGATCTGCGCCTGCGCCGCCTCGGTGGCATGCGCGATGTCGATGAGAATGCCGAGGCGGTTCATCTCCTTGATCAGCGCGCGCCCGCGCTCGTTGATGCCTTTGTAATGGTCCGGCGGCTGGCCGCTGGTCAGCGGCGATAGCGCCGTATCCGAGAAGGCATTGAAGCCCGATTGCGTCGAAAACTGCACCGAGCGCAGGCCGAGGCGAAAGAGCGCGCGCAGCACGTCGAGGTCGCCTTCATGGTCCCAGCCGGATTCGACGCCCATGAAGACCGCCATCCGTCCGCTGGCGACGATGCGGCGCGCATCGGCGGAGGTCAGCGCCAATTCCATCTTGTCCTTGTTCGCTTCGGCGACGCGGTGAAAGGTCTCGATCAGCCGCAGCATCTGCTTCGGCGTCTGGTTGTAGCCCCAGTAGCTGTAGGTCCCGAGATTCTCGATCACGACATTGACGCCGGCGGCGCGGGCGCGGGCATAGTCCCAGCCCGTCGCCTGCGGCTTCCACGGGTCGAGTTTTTCCCAATAAACGCGGCTCGTGATGTGAACGTGGCCGTCCATGAGGATCGGCGGGGAGCCCGCCGGCGGAGTGGTTTGCGCATGGGCGGCCCGGCCGGCCAGCGCGGCGCCAAGCGCCGTTATCGCGCCGCCGCCCAGCGACCGGAGCAAGGCGCGACGCGATCCGTTGACGGACAATGGCAACATGGAACTCCTCCCCGGCTCTCGGGTTCCGGCCCGCCCGCGATGAGCGGCTTTTCCCGCATTCCAGGAAACGCCTTCAGCGGTCATTCTGCAACTGGAATGCAGCGGCCGGGCCGGCGGATCCGCAACGCGCCGCCAATTCTCGGCATTGGATCGGGCGGCTCGCTCTGCTAAATTTGGCGTATGAGCAGCGCAGCGCAGAAGCGCATGACCGTGCCCGAGTTTGTTGCCTGGACCGGCCGCCCCGGCGCCGCGGGCCGCTTCGAGCTCGTCGATGGAGCGCCCGTCGCGATGGCGCCCGAACGCGCACGCCACGCCCGAACCAAGCTCGCGGTCGCGATGGCCCTCGTCGCCGCGATCCGCCGCGCCGGCCTCCGCTGCACCGCATTTCCCGACGGCATGACCGTCGCCATCGACGAGCACACGGCCTATGAGCCCGACGCCCTCGTTCATTGCGGCGCGCCGATCGCCGACGACAGCGTCATCGTCCCGGACCCCGCCATCGTCGTCGAGATCGCCTCGCCCGGCACGCGCGCGATCGATGCCGGCGTCAAGCTTGCCGGCTACTTCAAGCTGCCGAGCGTCGCGCACTACCTCATCGTCGATCCTGAGCGGCGGCTTGTCGTGCACCACCGCCGCAGCGCCGGCGGCACGATCGCCACCGCGATCGTCAACGATGGCGCGCTATCCCTCGATCCCCCCGGCCTCGAGCTTCAGGTGCAAGAGCTGTTCGCGGCGCCGTGAGAAACTCGGCGCCGGCGGCGATGCGCCCGAAACAAGAAAAGCCGCCTCGACCGAGGCCCGGCCCCGCAATCAACCAATTCGATCGGCTGCTCCCAGGGAACTCGGCCGCGGCGTCTCGATCATGGCCGGACCTTGTCCAAGGCAATACCGGTCGAGAGTCGGACGTGGGCCTGAGGCAGCGCGCGGCCAATGGCAATATATCAATTCTATCGGTCGGCTACAGCGTAGTGGGGCGCGACATAGGGGGATGGAACCCACGTCGTCGCGGCGCCGGCCACGATCGGCGGAGCTAAGAATATTCGTTGGCGTGTATCGTCACGCATGCGCTTCGCCGATGACGCGGATGCGGCCATGCGCCCGATTGCGCGGCTTCGTCCTGACCGTGATGTCCACATCCTGGCCGAGTGCGGTCAGCAGGCGCATCAGGCGCTCGCTGGAAAAGTTCGCGAGGCGTCCATTGAGGAGCGCCGACACCTTCGGCTGATCGATGCCCATGAGTGCCGCCGCAGCGACCTGGGTCAAGCGCTGGCGCCTGATGATCTGCCGGATGTGGCTCGTAAGCTGGGCCTTGGTCAGCTCTTCCTCGGGTTCCGCCAATCCCATATCGGCGAACACGTTGCCGCTGCTCGCTGTCACCTTGATGTCGGCTTTTCGCTTTTTGACCATTGCGCGTAATCCTCTTTGGCTCGCTTGAGCCGTTGGTCGATCAGGTCCAGTTCGGCCTTGGGCGTGGCGCCGCCGCGCCTCGATTTCTTCTGGAAGGCGTGCAGCACATAGACGGCCTTGGCAAAGCGTACGGCATAGACGGCGCGGAACGTGTCGCCGTCGAAGTCGTCCACGATCTCCAACACGCCGGCATCGCCTATTCCCTTGAGCGGCTTCGCATAGGGTGCCTTGCGGCCGATCTGCGCCTCCCACAGCGCGCCGCCGACCCGTCGCCGCACGTCCTCCGGGAAGCCGCTCAGGCCCTCCTTGCTGCTGCCGATCCAGCGCACCGGCTTGGGTTGATCTTCGCTTGCCGACTTCACCATGCCTCGAACCTCTCGGCAATATATGCTCGATCAGGCATAATATCAAGCGGTTCCGTCAGGCAGGGAAGCGTCCCGCTTCCTGATCTTCCATTGGTGCTTGGCGAGCCTATGCCGGGCCGTTAGAGGGTTTTTTTGTGAAATGCCCCGGCGGGGCTTCGGGCGTCGTCCGCCCGCCTCAGCGAAAGATCTTGGCGTAAGGATCCGGGTGATCGGCGATGGTGTGGAACTTCAGCGGCGCCTCGCGCTCGATGCCGTCGAGCCGGCGGGCGAAGGCGGCGAGATAGTCCTGCCGCGCGCCGTCGCCGACCCGGGCCGCGGCCCAGGCGATGAAAGGCTCGTGGACGGCGAGGCCGACGAGGTTGAGCGTGCCGACATGGATCGGATACAGCACGCGCTCGATACCGCCGAAGATGGCGCCCTCGGCGTAGCGTTCGCGCGGCGCCCCGGCCGTCATCGCCAGCATGGCGCGGCGTGGTGCCAGCGGACCCGTCTCGTACCAGCGGCCGCCGCCATAGGCGAAGCCCTGTGCCAGCACGCGGTCGAACCAGCCCTTGAGGATCGCCGGCACCGTGAACCACCACAACGGAAAGTGGAAGATGACGAGATCGCACCACAGCAGCTTTTCCTGCTCCGTCGCCACGTCGGCGGCGAAGCCGCGCTGCTCGGTCGCGAAATTCTGCTCGGCCTGGTATTTGAAGAAATCCGGGTTCTTGACCGTCGCGAAATCCTGCCGTCCGCCGACCGGATCGAAATGCTCGGCATAGAGATCGTGCGCGCGCACGCGATGGCCGGCCTTGGCGAGCCGGTCCGCGGCGGTGCGGAACAGCGCACCGCAAAACGAGGCGGGCTCGGGATGGGCGAGGAGGAGCAGGACGTTCATCGCGCGCCGCCGCGCTCACTCGGCATATTTTTTTTCGAGCGCGTCGTAGAGCGGCTTTTGCACCAGGCGCTGGCGCTCGGCGAAACCGGCGACGCCGCCGCCTTCGTCAAGCCGGCCGTTCCGCTTGAGCGCGGCCAGAGTGGCTTGCATGCCGGCCAGCGCCGCCTGCAAGGCGGCGTTGGCGTAAACGATCATGCCGAAGCGCATCGCCGCCAGCTCCGTCTGCGCCAGCACCGGCGTCTTGCCGCCGATCACGATGTTGACGATCTGCGGCACGGCGAGGCGCTCGGGGATGCGCCGGATTTCGTCGATGCTTTCGGGCGCCTCGACGAAGGTCACGTCGGCGCCGGCGGCAATGTAGCGCTCGGCGCGCTCGATCGCCGCGTCGAAGCCTTCGACGGCGCGCGCGTCGGTGCGGCCGATGACGAGAAAGTCCGGCCCGCTGCGCGCATCGACCGCGGCCTTGATCTTGCCCACCATCTCCGCCGCCGGGACAACGTCCTTGCCGGAAAAATGCCCGCAGCGCTTGGGCGAAACCTGGTCCTCGAGCTGGATCGGCGTTGGCCCCGGCGCGCTCCAGCACGCGCACGGTGCGATAAACGTTCACGGCATTGCCGAAGCCGGTATCGGCATCGACGATGAGCGGCAGCTCGACCGCGTCGCGCATCGCGGCGGTGTGCTGCGCCAAATCGGTGAGGCCCATGAAACCGAGATCGGGTATGCCGAAGTAGGTGTTGGTGAGCCCGGCGCCGGTGACATAGACCGCCTCGAAGCCGAGCCCGGCGATGACGCGCGCCGCCAGCGCGTTGGCGGCGCCGGGCACGAGCAGGCCGCGTTTCTCCGCCAATTTTTCCCGCAACACGCGGCCGGGATTGGAACTCGCTGCGCTCATCGATGGGCTCCCGCTGTTTGCCTGGCCTCGGCCACGCGCAAGCCGGCCCTGGCGAGGCGCGGCATCACTTCCTGGATGAAATAGGGAATTTCGTTGAGATAATGGAGGAAGGCGATGGCCGCGCCCGACAGGCCCATGGCGTGCAGCTTGGTCATTTCCTCGGCCACGTCGTCGGGCGTGCCGACCAGCGGCAGCGCGCCGGGATAGGAGCCGGAATAGCTCTTGCCCGTGCCGCGGGTGAAGCGCGTCATCATCGGCCGGTCGACATAGCGCGGGTCGCTCTTGGACGCGATGCCCTTCTGCCGGCGGTAATAGTCGAGCAATTCGCGGTCGGCCATTTCCTCGGCGAAATAATAGTAGAAATCCTCCGCCTCCTTGCGCGTCGGCCGGCACACGATATGCGCCATGGTGTAGACGCCGATCTTGCGCCCGAAGCGCGCGGCGTGGGCGTGGACGTTTTCGACCAGCTTTGGGCCCTGCTCGAGTTCGGTCATGTTGGTGAACAGCACGTCGGCGGCCTGCGCCGCGAAATCGCGGCCCTTGGGCGAGAAGCCGGCGGACATCACCGGCGGCCGCGGCCGCTGCAAGGTCAGCGGATTGGTCTCGACCTTGAGCAGATCGTAGAACTCGCCCTTCCAATCGAACGGCGCGCCGCCTTCGAGCGCCTTGGCGAAGATGCGGAACCATTCGAGGCCTTGATCGTAGCGCCGCTCGTTGTCGATGGTGACGCCGTGCATCGAAAACTCGTCCTGGTTCCAGCCGCACACGATATTGAGACCGGCGCGGCCGTGGCTGATGTGGTCGATGGTCGCCAGCGCCTTGGCGGCGAAGGCCGGCGTGATCAGCACGATATGGGCGGTGACGAAAATCGCGATGCGCTCGGTGACGGCGGCGAGCGCGGCGCCGTGGGTCATGGTTTCGTAGGAGCGCCCGTAATTGTTCGCCTGGCCGGAATAGCCGTGCCATTTCGCAACCGGCAGGATGAAATCGAACCCGGCCCGGTCGCTCACCTTGGCAAGTTCGAGAATTTCGTCCCACTTCGCCGGCCAGCGCTCGGGCGCCATGCTCATCGACAAGCCGCCGTCGCAATTGGCCGAGAATATGCCGAGCCGGAACTTGTTCGGCCCGTGCAGCAAATTGGGGCGGAGGCCGCTCATCGGCGCGAACTCAAATGCGGCCGGTGTCGAGGAAATCGAGCATCAGCATCGCGGTCGCGGCGAGATCGCTGTCGTGGCTGCGTTCCGGCGTCACCGCCTTGAGCGCGCCCGGAATCAATTTCACCGCCGCGTCCAAGTGGCCGTAGAGCTGATCCGAGGGACACGCGGTCACGACAACGCCGTTGCGGACCTGCGGCAGCTTGGTGCGTTTCGGATAGTCGAGCGCGGCGCGATACGAGCGGTTGTAGCTGCGGCACGCCTTGAGCACTTCCAGCACTTCGCCGTGCAGGTCATCGGCATCGGGCAGGCCGAGCGGCCGGCGGTTGCCCGCGCCGCGATTCCACCACGGCCAGAAAATATGCGCGTCGCGAACCATGCTCCAAACCTTGACGAACTGCGTGCCGTCGAGATCGACCGGGATGTCCGGCGCGTGATCGTTGTCGAGCAGATCGGCGCGCGCGTTCGGATCGAACACCGACACGCCGTCCATGACGATGCGGCCGATGCTGTCGCCGTGGCGGATCGAAAGCTCGCACGCGATGCCGGCGCCGGTGTGGTAGCCGTAGAGATCGAAGCGGCCGAGGCCGATGCCGCGAATGGCGCGCCAATGCCCGTCCGCCAGATCCTCGATGCTGGGCTGGTCGGCGGCGGCGGGCGACGAGTCGCCGTTGCCGAGCGTGTCGAGCGCATAGACGCAGCGGCGCTCGGCCAAGTGCCGCATGAGCGGCACCAGGCTGTAGCCCGAGCCGGGCGAGCCGTGCAGCATCACCAGCGGCGGTTTCGCCGGATCGCCGCATTGGCGATAGAGCACTTGGCCTTCGGCAACGTCGACGAATTGCCGGCGGATGGATTTCATTGCGGCCCTCTCCGTTGCGCGGTCAAACCATAGTCGAGCCGCTTCGGCCCTGTCACCGTCGCTCTCGCCGCACTATGTCGTGTACCGCGCCGCCAGCGGCACCGGCCCGAGGGCGCGGCCCTGGAGCGCGGCCGCCAGGGCGATGCAGCTTTCGGCGAGCGCGGTCAAGTCGGTCTTCGCCTGATCCGAGGCGAGCTTGCCGTCGGCGAAATCCTTGCCCGTGAGATACACGGCGTTGGGCGTGCTGAGCGCGCCGAACCACGCGAGGACCGGGCGAAGCTGGCCGTCGAGCGCCAGGAAATGATGCGGCGAGCCGCCCATGCCGACGATGCCGACCGGCTTGTCGCGCAAGCTCTCGACCGGCAGCAGATCGAGCAGATTCTTCAGCACGCCCGGGTAGGAGGCGCGATAGATCGGCGCGGTCAGGATCACCGCGTTGGCCCCCGTCACGATCTCCACGGCTTGCCGCGTCGGCGCGCCATAGCGGTCGAGCGCGCGACCGTCGCAAATATCGAGCGCCGTGGCATGGAGGTCCAGCAGCGAAACACTGGCGGGCGTCTTTGCCTTGCGAACTTCGTCGCCAAGCCAATGAACGGCGGCCGCAAGCCGGCCCGGCGGCGTCGCGGCGCCGATGACGAGGGCGAGATTCATGGCCGTCACCCGCGCCGCTTCAAGAACGCACTCGTCGCGCGCGTCAAGTCGCGGGCGCGGAATTCGAGCGCTTCGCCATTGGCGTTTTCGAGCGTCACCAGCCGCGCGGCGCGCATGACGCGGACGAGCCCGGGGCCCTGCCGCTTGAGGTGTTCTTCCTCGGGCGTGCACAGCTCGACGATGAGGGTCGGCGCCGCGATGTGGCGCAGCGCGCCGCCGAGATCGAAGGCGAAATTCATCTTGTAGATCGCCGCGATATCGCGCCGGCAGCGGATGAGATCGATGGCGCGGTCCGCGAGATAGCGCAGATCGTCTTCGCCGAGCCTGTCCTTGCCATGCACCGCCGGGTCCCACCACGCCTCGGCGAGATGGCCGTAGATGGCCGCCCAGGGCCGCACGAGGTGCGCGCCGTCGGGGGCTTTGCCGTGCCGGGCCATGTAGCCGCGCACGATATCGAGAATCGCGGCATCGCGCTTTTTCTTGTCGTCGATCAGGCTGTGGGTCTGCCCGGCCAGCACGACCCGGCTTACGCGCTTCGGCCAGCCGGCCGCCAGCGCGGCGCCGATTTTGTTGCCCGTGTGCAGGCCGAACACGTGGGCGCGCGCGATCTTCAGCCGATCGAGCAGATGCACCATGCTCTCGGCCAAATCCTCCATTCGCGCGCCGCGCGGCAAGGGATCGGAATTGCCGAAACCCAGCGTGTCGGCCGCGATGCAGCGAAAGCGCTTGGCGAGCAGCGGCAACATGCGCGCGAAGGCCGTGCCGGAGCGCGGCGTTTGATGCAGCAGCAGCAGCGTCTCGCCGGCGCCGGCGATTGTATAGTGGATCTGCCCGCGAGGCGTATCGGCATAGCCGCGTTTCATGGCCGGCCCTCCCTTGCGGCGGCATCGTCGAGCGAACCGGCGCGCCGATCAAGCGCCGCGTGCCGGCGAAATGCGCATGGCGGGAATGAGCGCCGCGGCTTGATTATCGGCGCGCGAGCTTCGAAGATGGCGCGCGGGCCGAGCCGAGCCCGGCGGGGGAATCATGGCGCGTCCATGGGATGGCATCGTCGCCGACGACGAGCAAAAGCGTTACGAGGCGGCGGGCTTCGGGCGGCCTTCGGGCATCGGCGCGCGCCCGGCGCTTCTCATCATCGACGTGCAATACCGCACGGTCGGCACGAAGCGGCTGCCGTTCTGGCAGGCGATCGAGGAATTCAAGACGAGCTGCGGCGATGCCGGCTGGTCGGCGGTGGACCGCATCGCGCCGCTGCTGCGCCTGTTCCGCCAGCGCGGCCTTCCGGTCCTCTACCCCTATGTTTCGCCCAAGCAGAGCTACGATGCCGGCCGCCTCGGCGAGAAAGTGCCGGCGATCATGAACATCGCGGCCAAGGGCTACGACTTCGTCGCCGAGATTGCGCCCGCCGCGAACGACATCCTGCTGCCGAAGAAACATCCGAGCGCCTTTTTCGGCACGCCGCTGGCGAGCTATCTGATCGATGCCGGTGCCGACACGCTCGTCGTCACCGGTTGCACCACGAGCGGCTGCGTGCGCGGCACCGTCGTCGATGGCTTCGCCTATAATTTCAAGGTCATCGTGCCGGAGGAATGCGTCTACGACCGGAGCCCGACTTCGCACGCCGTCAATCTGTTCGACATGGCGTCGAAATACGCCGATGTCCGGCCCATCGCCGACGTGATGCGCCTGATCGAAGCCTTGCCCGCTTCGCGCCGCGCAGCGTCTTAAGCCGTCGCACCGTGACCCAGAAACTGCCGGTCACCGTTCTCACCGGATTTCTCGGCAGCGGCAAGACGACGCTGCTCAACGCGCTGCTGCGCCGGCCCGAACTGGCCAATACGGCCGTCATCGTCAACGAATTCGGCGCTATCGGGCTCGACCATCATCTGATCGAGGCGGCCGAGGACAATGTCGTCCTGCTCGATGCCGGCTGCCTGTGCTGCACCATCGTCAATTCGCTGCGCGAAACCCTGGCCGATCTCCAGATGCGGCGCACGCGCGGCGAGCTGCCGCCCTTCCAGCGCGTGATTATCGAAACCACCGGGCTCGCCGACCCGCTGCCGATCCTCGCCGTGCTCACGGCCGATCGCCTGGTGCTCGATCACTATTGCCTCGACGGCGTCGTGTGCTGCGTCGATGCGATCCATGCCGCGCGGCAATTGGCCGAGCAGAACGAGGCGCGCATCCAGGTCGCCGTGGCGGATCGCCTGATCGTCACCAAAACCGATCTCGCGCCGCCGGCGGATGTCGCGCGCCTGCGCCGCGAACTCGCGGAGCGCAATCCGGCCGCGCCCATCGCCGAGGCTGTCCTGGGCGCGATCGAGCCTTCGGCGCTGATCGCCGGCGGCATCGCCAATGCGGCGCGCGAGCGCGAGCGCGACATCGCGGCCTGGCTGGCGGCCGAAGCTTTTCATGCCGGGCACGATCGCGCGGCGCCCGACGTCAACCGCCACGATGCGCGCATCCGGGCGCATGGCTTTCTCGTCGCGGCGCCGGTGAGCTGGGCCGGGCTCGCGGCGTGGTGCGCGCTGATGGCCGAGGAGCACGGCGAGGATTTGCTGCGCGCCAAGGGAATTTTCTGGATCGAGGAAGCGGCGGCGGCCGTGGCGCTGCACGGCGTGCATAAGACTTTCGCGCCGCCGCAGCGTCTCGCCGCGTGGCCCTATCCCGACCGCCGCGGCCGCCTCGTCGTCATCGCCCGGGATATCGAAGCCGCGCGGCTCACCGACACGCTGAAAATATTCGCCCTTCCGCCCGGCACGCCGCGGCCTTTATCCTTCGCCGACGCCGCCGAGTAACTGGCAAAAGGCCACGCATGGATTTCGATCTCCTCATCCGCAACGGCACCGCCGTGTTCCCCGACGCGGCGACGGCGCCGGCCGATTTCGGCGTCGCCGGCGGCAAGATCGCGGCCATCCTGGCGCCGGGCCAGCCCGCCGGCGCGGCGCGCGAAACGATCGATGCCAAGGGCCTGCATGTTTTCCCCGGCTTCATCGATGCCCATGTCCATTTCGGCTTTGCCGAATCGCCGGCCGAATACGTCACCGAAACCGTCTATGCCGCCCAGGGCGGGGTCACGTCCATCGTCGGCTATTTCCTCAGCAACAATTCCTACAAATCGATCTTCGCCAAGGAAAAGGCGGCGGCGGAAGCGCGCGCCCATATCGATTTCGCCTTCCATTTCAGCACCGCGACCGAGGCGCATCTCGCGGAAATGGCCGACTATGTGCGCGAGCACGGCGTCACCTCGTTCAAGTACTTCATGAACTTCAAGGGCGAGGAGGGCCGCTATCTCGGCCTCGACGGTACCGATGACGGTTTCTTGTGGGACCTGCTGAGCGCCGCCGGCCGGCTCAAGTCGCCGCTCATCGTCTGCCACACCGAGAATATCGAGATGGTCAACCGCATCCGCCGCCAGTTCCAGGTGGCGGGCAAGGCGACGCTGCGCGATTGGTGCCTGTCGAAGCCCGCCATCACCGAAGCCGAATCCTTGGTGCGCGCCATGTATTTCGCCGAGCGCACCGGCGCGCAAATCTACATCCCCCATGTCAGCACGGCGCTCGCCATCGAGGAATACCGGCGCTGGCGGCCGCGCTACAACCGCGTCTATCTCGAAACCTGCCCGCATTACCTGACGCACACGCTCGACAGCGATATCGGCAGCCTCGGCAAGGCGAACCCGCCGTTCCGCACGAAGGACGATGCCGAGGCGCTGTGGCAGGCGCTGGCCGACGGCACGATCCAGGTCATGGCGTCGGACCACGTGCCGCGCAAGCGCGCGACGAAAGAGAAGGGCATCTGGACCGCCTCGCAAGGTTTCCCCGGCACGGCGACGATCCTGCCGATCCTGCTGAGCGAGGGATACCACAAGGGCCGCCTGAGCTTGCGGCGCATCGCGCAAATCTATTGCTCGGAACCGGCGCGCATCTTCGGCCTGCAGCCGGAAAAAGGGCGGCTCGCCGTCGGCGCCGACGCGGATTTCACGCTCGTCGATCTTGCGCGCACGCGCAAGGTCGATCCCGCCGAGCTCGGCTCGTTTTCGGATTACAGCCTTTACGAAGGCTGGTCGTTCACGGGCTGGCCGGTGCGGACGATCCTGCGCGGGACCACGGTGATGCGCGATCACAAGATCCTCGGCGCGCAAGGCCTCGGTCGCTATGTCGCGCGGCGGGGATGAACGGCATGCGCTTCAAGAATAGGGTCGCGCTGGTCACCGGTGCCGCGGGCAGCATTGCCGGCGCCGCCGCGCTGGCCTTTGCGCGCGAAGGCGCGCGCCTGGTGCTGGTCGATCGCGAGCCGTGCGACGAGGCCGTGGCCGCGGCGCGCGCGCTCGGCGCCGAGGCCGTGGCGTTGACCGGCGACGTGGCCGATCCCGCGCTGGCCAAGCGGGCGATCGAAACCGCGCTGGCGCGCTTCGGCCGCCTCGATGTGCTGGTGCCCGGCGCCGGCATCACCTGCATCGGCCCCAATGAAACGCTCGCCGAAGCCGAGTGGGATCGCGTCATCGCCGTCAATCTCAAGGGCACGTGGCTGTGGTGCCAGGCCGCGATGGCGCCGATGCGCCGCCAGCGCTCGGGCCGCATCGTCACCATCGGCTCGATCGTCGCCAAGCACGGCGGCAATGCGCGGCCCTGGATCGATCGCGCCGAACTCGAAGGCGCCGGCAACGCCGCCTATGCCGCGGCGAAAGCCGGCGTCCACGCCTTGACGATGGTTCTCGCCAAAGACCTCGCCGCCGATGGCGTGACGGTCAATTGCGTCGCGCCCGGGCCGGTCACGACGCGGATGACCAAGAGCTTCCCCGAGGCGCTCAAACAGTTGATCCCGATCGGGCGCATGACGGCGCCCGAGGAAGTCGCCGCCGCGATCCTGTTCCTCGCCTCGGACGACGCGGCGGCGATCACCGGCGAAATTCTCGACGTGAACGGCGGCCTGCTGGTCGGGTGATGTCGGCATTGAGCGCGAGGAACCTCGCGCCTGGCGGGCGCGGGGAGCGGTGGGAAGCCTGCGTCTCATACCGACGGCCCCAAGCAATACCCGATGTTTCTTACGTAGGGGCGCACCGCCGTGCGCCCTGTTCATGCTATGGGGCCGTTCGTATTATATTCCCGCCTTCGCCAATCCGTCGCGCAGGTGCTGCAGGTCCGCTTCGTTCGCGTAGTGCATGGTCGAAAGAAATTGCTGGGGATCGAAGCCCGGATCGAGTTCCCGGATTCGATTGACGTGGGCCGCCGCCGCGGTGCGATCGCCGAGCCAGCCATGGCAGGCGGCGACGAAGGCGTGCTGTTGCGCGTCCATCGTCGATAGATGCATGAAGGCTTCGTTCGCCTGGGCATATTGCCGGGCGCTGAAATGCGCCTTGCCGAGATGGCTCCAGAACCGCGCCGGATGGTGCGGATTCAGTCGCATCGCCTTCCGGATCCAATCGATTCCCTCTTCCGGGCGGCCCAGCCAGGTCAGCAGCTCGCCCATCTGGACCACGACCAGGTCATAATTCGGGTTCAGCGCCAGCGCCCGCTCCTGGTGATAGCGCGCGCGGCTCAGGTCCTTGCGAATGATGCTGCCTGCGGCGAGGATACGGTGGACGTCGGCGTCGTTGTCGTCGAGGGAAAGCGCCTTTTCGAGCGCGGCCGTGATCGCCGCGAAGTAGGCGTCCTTGTCCGCGCACCAGCCATAGCTCCAGGCCTGACCCAGTATGCAGCCACGCCAGGCATGGGCATGAGCGTATTCGGGGTCGAGCTCCACCGCCCGGTCGATGAGCTTTAGCGCTTCGGCATTGTCCTGCCGCGTGCTGCGGTGGTGCAGCACCTTGGCCGTCAGCACGCATTCATAGGCCGCCATGCTGGAGGGCTTCTTGCGCGCCAGCTGGTCGTGCTGCGCCGCCTCGAGCCGGCCGGGCAATGTCGCGACGATCGCCGCCGTCACCTCGTCCTGGATGGCGAAGATGTCGTCGAGCTTGCGGTCGTAGCGTTCGGCCCAGATATGGGCGTCGCTCGCGGTGTCGATGAGCTGGACCGTGACCCGCAACCGGTCGCCCGCCTTGCGCACGCTGCCTTCCACCAGGTATTGCGCGCCCAGTTTTTGTGCCACCTCGCGCAGGTTCACTGCCTGGCCCTTGTAGACGAAGGTCGAAGTGCGCGAGATCACGAACAGCTCGCGGCGGCGGCTGAGCTCGGTCAGGATGTCCTCGGTCAGGCCGTCGACGAAGAATTCCTGCTCCGGGTCGCCGCTCATGTTGGCGAAGGGCAACACCGCGACCGTGGGCTTGACCACGGCGTGCGACTGGGCGGACTGGCTCTTGCCGGGCGCGGCGTTCGGCTCCGGAGCGTCGATGACGGCGCGATAGACCCGCACCGGGCGGGTGATGTTCTTCAAGGATTTCTCGCCGAGGTCCTCAAAGGCGATGTCCAGCCGGCCCTCCACCTGATCGTAAACCGGCCCCGTCACGCACACGCCGCCGATCTCGGCAAGCTGCTCGACCCGGGCGGCGATGTTCACCCCGTCGCCGAAAATGTCGCCGTCTTGGAAGATGATGTCGCCGAGATTGATGCCGATGCGGAATTGGATGCGTCGCTCTTCGGGCACGTCGGCATTGCGGCGGCGCATGCGATCCTGCACCTCGACGGCGCATTTGACCGCATTTGCGACGCTGTGGAATTCGACCAGCATCCCGTCGCCCGTCGTCTTGATAAGCCGGCCCTGATTTTTGGCGATGGCCGGGTCGATCAGCTCGATGCGGTGCGTGCTCATCCGCGCCAGCGTGCCTTGCTCGTCGGCCTCCATAAGCCGGCTGTAGCCGGCCATATCGGCGGCCAGTACCGCCGCGAGCTTACGTTCCATGCGGATTCCTCTTGAGGGACGCTATCCGATGACAGCGCGCGAAATCTATATGCCATGCACCAGGGACCGTAGGCTTTACCTCCGGCGGAAGCGATTTACAAACTAAGGCTGAATCGCGTTGCGGCGGGGTTCGCTCGACTTCCGCGCCGGCCGGCCGCCGGTCCTGAGCGAATAAAGCCCGGCGCCGGCGATGATGGCCGCGCCGATCAGCGTGATCGTCGGCGGGAACTCGCCGAACAAGACCAAGCCGAACAGCAAGGACCAGATCATCTCGGTATAGCCGAAGGGGGCGAGCGCCGAGCTTGGCGCCAGGGTGAAGGCGCGGATCAGCATGTAGTGGCCGACGGCGCCGAGCAGGCCGAGCGCCGCGAGCATCGCCCAGCCGACGGCGTCGGGCGCGCGCCAATCGAAGGGAACGACGAGGCTGGTCAGGGCGGTGCCGATCAGCGAGCTGTAGAACAGCGTCGTGAACGGGCCGTCATGGGCGCCGAGCGCGCGGGTGACGATCATGTAAAGCGCGCGCGTCACAGCGCAGGTCAGGGCCAGCAGCATGGCCCAGTGGAAATCGCCGAAGCCCGGCCGGATGATGAGCAACGCGCCGAGAAAGCCGACGCCGACAGCGAGCCAGCGTTGCGGCGACACGCGCTCCTTGAGCAGCGGCACCGAGAGGGCGGTCATGACGAGCGGCGAGAGAAACGCCAGCGCCGTCACCTCGGCGAGCCGGAGATGGCGCAGCGCCGCGAAGAACACATAGGTCGTGACCAGCATCAGCAGCGCGCGCACGAGCTGCAGGCCGAGGCGCCGCGTGCGCAGGATGCCGGACATCGGCTGGCCCGCGGCAACGATCGCGACGAAGGCGGCGAGGTTGAACAAATAACGCGCCCAGGCGATCTCGATGGTCGAATAGTGTTTCACGAGTTCCTTGCCGAGCGCGTCCATCGCGACGAAAATCGCGGTGCCGGCAAGGACAAGGAGCGCGGCCCGGCGCAGGGCGGCATCGGGGGCGGTCGACGCGGGATGCATTGGTCTGATCGAGTCCTGGCCGCGCCTTTCGCGAACGCGCTACGCAGGAAAACTATCGCGGAGCGCGATGCGTTGACAGGCGAAATTGAATCATCCAACATGATTTTCGCTGGCTTTGGGCCCGGCGAATTCAGGCGCATCCGATCGATTGGGGGGACATGAGCTACCGGGTCGGCATCGACGTCGGCGGAACGTTCACGGATTTCGCGCTCTACGACGACCAAGCGGATAAACTTCATCTCGGCAAGGTGCTGACGACGCCCGAGGATCCCTCGATCGCCGTGCTGCGCGGCCTCGACGATCTGATGGCGCGCGCCGGCGTCGGCTTCGACGCGCTCGGCGAGGCGATCCACGCCACGACGATCGCAACCAACACGGTCATCACCCGCACCGGGCCGCTCTGCGCCTTGCTCACCACCGCGGGCTTCCGCGACGTGCTCATCATCGCGCGGCAGAAGCGCTGGGAGCTTTACGACAATTCGATCGACAAGCCCGTGCCCGTGGTGCCGCGCCAGCACATCTGGGAAGCGCGCGAGCGCATCCTCTACGACGGATCGGTGCGAACGAAGCTCGACGAGAAAGACGTGCGCAAGGCGGCGCGCGCCATGAAGAAGGCGGGCATCAAGGCCGTCGCCGTCTGCTTCCTGCATTCCTATGCCAATCCCGAGCACGAACGCCGCGCCGGCGCCATCATCGCCGAGGAAGCGCCCGGCTTGCCGGTGTCGCTGTCCTGCGACGTGTCGCCGATCTACCGCGAATACGAGCGCACCAGCACGACGACGTTGAACGCCTATGTGATGCCCGCGGTCGGCGCCTATGTGCGCGGCCTCGCCAGCGGCCTGGCCGAGCGCAAGTTCAAGCACAAGCTGTTCATCATGCAATCCAATGGCGGCGTGGCGACGCCCGATATCGTGGCGCGCTACCCGATCCGCATCATCGAGAGCGGCCCGGCGGCGGGCGTGCTGACCGCGACGCATTACGCGGGATCGGCCGGCACCAAAAACCTGATCTCCTTCGACATGGGCGGCACCACGGCGAAGCTGTGCTTGATCGAGGACGGCCGCCCGTCCTTCACCAGCCAATTCGAGGTGGACATGATCCACCTCAAAAAGAACAGCGGCCTGCCGGTCAACATCCCGGCGATCGACCTGGTCGAGATCGGCGCCGGCGGCGGCAGCATCGCGCGCGCCGAAATGGGCGCCATCGCCGTCGGCCCGGACAGCGCCGGCTCGGTGCCGGGCCCGATCTGCTACGGCCGCGGCGGCGCCGAGCCGACCGTGACCGATGCCGATCTCGTGCTGGGCTATCTCAACGCCGATTATTTCCTCGGCGGCCAGATGCGGCTCGATCTCGCCGGCGCCAAGCGCGGCATCGAGCGGCAAGTCGCCAAGCCGCTCGGCCTCGACGTTACCGCGGCAGCCTGGGGCATCCACGAAGTCGTCACCAGCCAAATGGCTCAGGCGGCGCGCGTCGTCTCGGTCGGCAAGGGCAAGGACCCGCGCCATTTCGCGTTCATCCCGTTCGGCGGCGCCGGCCCCGTGCACGGCGCGAGGCTGGCGCGGATGCTGGGCTGCCCGCGCATCGTCTTCCCGCACGATGCCGGCGTCGAATCGGCGATCGGCCTGCTCATGGCCGAGCCCGCCTTCGATCTGGCGCGCACCCGCATCACGGTTCTCGAAGCCGCGAATTTGGCGGAGATCAATCGCATCTACGCCGAACTCGAAGCGGAGGGCCGCGCCCAGCTCGCGGCCTGCGGCATGACGCAAGCGAATTTCCTGCGCGTCGCCGAAATGCGCTTCGTCGGCCAGGGCTACGAGATCAGCGTCACGCTGCCGGGCGGGCCTTACGAAAAATCCAGCCTCGATGCGCTCAAACGCGCGTTCTTCGAAGCCTATGGCGCGTCCTACGGCGACCGCGCCTTCGAGCGCGCCGATCCGGTCGAGATCGTGCATTTCCGCCTCGCCGCATCGAGCCCGATCGGCGCCATGAGCAAGAGCCGGGCCGCCGCCGGCGGCAACGACGGCAGCGCGGCGTTGAAGGGCTTGCGCAAAGTTTATTTCCCGGAGACCAAGGGCTTCGTCGATTGCCCAGTCTACGATCGCTACCAGCTGCGCGCGGGTGACGCTTTTGCCGGCCCGGCGATCGTCGAGGAGCGCGAATCGACCGTCGTGATCATTCCCGAGAGCAGCGCCAAGGTCGATGGCGCCGGCAACATCGTCGTCGAGCTGGGCGCATGAGCACGATCGATCCGGTCACGTTTTCGGTGCTGTGGGGCGGGCTGATCTCGGCCGCCGCCGAAATGGGCGTCACGCTGTCGCGCACCGCCTATTCCTCCGCCGTGCGCGAAGGGCTGGACTACTCGACCGGCCTGTTCGACGCCGACGGCAACATGGTGGCGCAAGGCGACTACAGCCCCGGCCATCTCGGCTCGATGGCCTTCACCGTGCGCCGCGTGCTGAAGGACTATCCCAAGGACACGATGCGGCCGGGCGACGCGATCCTGCTCAACGATCCCGGCATCGGCTCGGGCCATCTGCCGGATTTTTTCATGATCTCGCCGATCCATCTCGGCGAGCGCCTGATCGGCTTCGCGGTCAATTGCGCGCATCACGTCGATGTCGGCGGCGCGGGCGCCGGATCGCAAACGATCGAAGGCGTGTTCGACAATTATCAGGAAGGCATCCGCTTCCTGCCGACGCGCTGCTATCGCGCCGGCGAGCCCGAGGCCGATATTTTCCGCGTCGTCGCCGCCAATGTGCGCCAGCCGGAAAAGGTGATCGGCGACCTGCGCGCTCAGGTCAACGCCAACACCACCGGCGCGCGCCGCTTGGCCGAGCTTGCGCGCCTGCACGGCGTCGATGCGCTCGAAACCGCGATGCGCGAAGTCATTGCGCGCAGCGAGCAGCAGATGCGCGCCGCGATCCGCGCGATTCCCGACGGCGTCTACAGTTTCGAGGACCGGATGGACGATGTCGGCCCCGGCACCGAGCCGGTGCTGGCCAAGGTCACGGTCACGGTCAAGGACGGCACGATCGCCGCCGATTGGACCGGCAGCGGCCCGCAGCGCGAGGCGGGGCTCAATTCCTATTTGCATTACACCTATGCCTACACGCTCGCGGCGATCAAGAGCGTCACCCTGCCGACGGCGCCGCAGAACGACGGCGTGATCCGCACGATCGAAATCACCGCGCCGGAGGGCTGCTTCTTCAATCCGAAGCGCCCGGCGCCGTGCGGCGGACGGGCGACGATCTCGCACCGCATTTACGAAGTCGTCCTCGGCGCCCTGGCCAAGGCGGTGCCCGAGCGCGTCATGGCGGCGAATTCGCATTTCTACAATCCCAACATGGGCGGCATCGATCCGCGCACCGGGCGGCAATTCGTGTGCTACGAGCTCATCATCGGCGGCATCGGCGGCCGTCCGGCGAAGGACGGCGAGGAGGCGATATCCTCGCCGTGGAACGCCGCGAACATTCCGATCGAGATCCAGGAAACCATGTGCCCGATCGTCGTCGAGCATTTCGGCTTGATCGCGGATTCGGCGGGGCCGGGCAAGTTCCGCGGCGGCAACGGCATCCGCAAGGATGTGCGCGTGCTCAGCGACGGCGTCAATTTTTACAATCTCGGCGACCGCGCCGCTTATGCGCCCTACGGTTTGCAGGGCGGCGCGCCGGGGCGAAAGGCGGTGACGCTGCTCAATGACGACACCAAGCGCAAGCGCGTGCTGCATTCCAAGGGCACCTATCGCCTCAAGAAGAACGACGTGGTGTCGTTCCGCACCTGCGGCGCCGGCGGCTATGGCGATCCGCTGGAGCGCGCGATTTCCCGGGTCCAGCGCGATGTCATGGCGGGCATGACGACCGCAGCCGCCGCGCGGCGCGACTACGGCGTCGTCATCGACGCCAGGACCTTCGAACGTCGACGGACCCGCGACCGAGGCGGCGCGCCGGCAGATGCGCAAATCGCGCGGTCCCAAGAACGGCGCCGCAAAGGCCAAGGCGGCGCGGCGGCGGCCGGTGCATGTCTCCTAGGAGCGCCGCGATGGGACACGACGAGGTCGATCCCGTCACCTTCTCGGTCATTTGGGGCGGACTGATCTCGGCGGCGGCCGAGATGGGCGTCACCCTGGCGCGCACCGCCTATTCCGTGGCCGTGCGCGAAGGCTCGGATTTCTCCACCGGCATTTTCGATCCCGACGGCCGCATGGTGGCGCAGGGCGATTACAGCCCGGGTCATCTGGGATCGATGGCTTTCGCCGTGCGCCGGATGCTGCAGGATTATCCGGTCGAAGCGCTCCACCCGGGCGACGCCATCATCTGCAACGATCCGGGCATCGGCTCGGGCCATTTGCCCGATGTCTACATGGTCAGCCCGGTCTATCTCGGCGACGTGCTGCTCGGTTTCGCCGTCAATATCGGCCACCAGATCGATATCGGCGGCTCGGGCGCCGGCGGCCAGACGATCGCCGGCATCCAGGACAATTATCAGGAAGGCATCCGCTTCCTGCCGACGCGCTGCTATCTCAACGGCGCGCCGGTGACGGACATATTCCGCGTGCTCGAGGCGAATGTGCGCGTGCCCGAAGTGCTGGGCGATATCCGCGCGCAATATTCGGCCAATATGACCGGCGCGCGCCGCATGGAGGAATTGGCGCGGCTCTATGGGCCGGCACGGCTGCGCACCGCCATGGGCGAGCTGATCGCGCGCAGCGAAACCGAAATGCGCGCGGCGATCGATCGCCTCAAGCCCGGCACCTATCGCTTCGAAGACCGCATGGACGACACGGGGCCCGATACGGACCCGGTCATCGCCCGCGTCGCCGTGACGATCGGCGGCGGCAAGGTGACGGTCGATTGGACCGGCAGCAGCCCGCAGCGCGAAGCCGGCTGCAACAGCTACCTGCACTACACCTCGGCCTATTCGATCGCGGCGGTGAAAAGCGTCACGCTGCCCGGCGCGCCGCAGAACGACGGCATGATCCGCACCATCGAGGTAACCGCGCCCTTGGGCTCGTTCTTCAATCCGCGCCGGCCGGCGGCCTGCGGCGGTCGCGCCGTGGTCTCGCACCGCATTTACGAGGTCGTGATGGGCGCCTTGGCCAAGGCGATCCCGGATCGCGCCATCGCCGCCACGGCGCATTTCTACAATCCCAATATCGGCGGCACCGATCCGCGCACCGGGCGGCAATTCATCTGCTGGGAATCGATCATCGGCGGCATCGGCTCGCGCGCCAACAAGGACGGCGTCGAGGCCACATCCTCGCCCTGGAACGGCACCAATGTTCCGGTCGAGATCCAGGAGAGCCGCAATCCCGTGCTGATCGAACGCGTCGGGCTCATTGCCGATTCGGCGGGCGCCGGCCGGTATCGCGGCGGCACCGGCATCCGCAAGGATTTGCGGCTCCTGGCCGAAAGCGCCATGCTGTACAATCTCGGCGACCGCGCCGTGTACGCGCCCTACGGCTTGTTCGGCGGCGCCGCCGGCCAGCTTGGCATCACCTGGCTCAATCCGGGGACGCCGCGCGCAAAAAAGCTGCATTCGAAAGGCGTCTATCGGCTCGGCAAGGACGATCTGGTGAGCTGGAGCACCTCGGGCGCCGGCGGCTACGGCGAAGCCATGCGGCGCGATGCCGGGGCCGTCCTGCGCGACGTGCTCAACGGCTTCGTCAGCATCGCGGGCGCCAAGCGGGATTACGGCGTCGTCATCGATCCCAGGCGCTTTGCCGTGGATCGGGCGGCGACGGAGAGGTTGCGCAAAGGGCGGCGGCGCGCGAAGATCGGCCAAGGCGCAAAACGGCCCGGACGGCGCAATCCGGCGCCCAAGACAGGGCCGGCGATGCCGCCGGCATAGATTTACGGAAACGTTGCGGGGGCGGTCCCCGCTCGGCCAAGGGAGGACTACATGGATCGTAGGAAAATCGCAGGATTGTTCGGCGCGGCGCTGGCCGTGCTCGTGGCGCCGGCGGCGGCCGAGGACGGCGTCACGGACAAGTCGATCAAGCTCGGCATGTTCGGCCCGCTGACCGGACCAGTCAGCATATTCGGCTACCCGATCAACAACGGCGCGATTGCCGTCTACAAGGAAGTGAACGCGCAGGGCGGCATCCACGGCCGCACGATCGACATCGTGCACGAGGACGGCGCGTGCGATCCGGCCAAGACCCGCGCCGCGGTCAAGAAGTTGATCCACAGCGACAAGGTTTTCGCCGTGCATGGCGGAAGCTGCAGCGCCGCCGTCGTCGCCTCGCGCGACGAGTTCGTCGAGAACAAGATTCCCTTCATGGTGATGGCGGCCACGGTCGACAAGATCAGCGAGCCGGCGAACAAATACGTGTTCACGACGACTTTGCCGGCAAGCGGCGACGGCGGCGTCATCCTGAACTTCGCCAAGTCGATCCCGGGCGCCAAGAAAATGGCGATGATCAAGCACACGGACGAGTGGGCGGACGCCAAGGTCTCGACCATCGTCGCCAAATACAAGGAAGCGGGCATCGAACTCGTCGCCGAAGCCGTGCTCGACCGCCGCGCCACCGACGCGACGGCGCAGGTGCTCAAGATCAAGCAGGCGAACCCCGATTTCATCGTGTTCGCGCTCTACCCGGCCGAATCCGCCGTGTTCCTGCGCGACGCGCAGAAATACGGGCTCAAAGGCCCTTATCTCGGCACCAACGCGGTGATGGACATTCTCGATCTCGCCGAGCGCGCCGGCAGCAAGGAGGCGGTGAAGGACGTCTATGTCAGCGCCTTCCTGCGCGGACCGATCGGTAGCAAGGAGCTTGCGTCTTACACCGAGCTTTATCGCAAGCATTTCCCGAACGACAAAGTCCAGTCGCTGTCGTTCTACGGCATGTCGGGCGCGCTCACCGTCGTCGACGCGCTCAAGCGCGCCGGCAAGGACCTCACGCGCGATAAATATCTCGCCGCGCTCGAAGCGGTGCGGGACGGCGACGCCGGCCCGGCCTATTGCAAGGTCAATTTCTCGGCGCAACGCCGGCAGGGCTGCCTCGACGGAACGATGTGGCGCCTGGTCGGCGACCAGATCGTCAATATCGGTCCGGCCTGGAAAGCGACGAACTAGGCTTCATCGGCGGCGGCGCGGCCGGGCGATCTGGCCGCGCCGTTCGCGCCCGTGCCGCATGGATTTTTTCACCCTGATCCTGGCGGGGCTCGCCAATGGCAGCCTCTACGCGCTCGTCGCACTCGGCCTCGTCCTGATCTACAAGACGCAAGACGTGGTGAATTTCGCCCATGGCGAAATTCTGATGCTCGGCGCCTTCATCGGCTTCACCGTCTATCAAACCCTGGGCTGGGCCTATCCGGTTTCGCTCCTCGTCGCCGTCGTTCTGTGCGGCGTGATCGGCGCGGCGATCGAGCGCCTGGCCTTCCGCCCGGTGGCGCATCACCATCACATCACCCTGGCGATGGTCACGGTCGGCCTGTCCTTCGCGATCAAGGGGGCGGCGCGCATTCCGTTCGGCGCGGACATTTATACGTTTCCCCCGCTGTTCAAGGACGCCAAGCCGATCCTGCTCGGCAGCACCGTGATCTCGCCGCAAACCCTGGTCACGATCGCGGTCGGGCTCGTGCTGACCGTGCTGCTCTTCGCGTTTTTCAAATCGACGACGATGGGCAAGCAGATGCGGGCGACGCAGCAGAACTTGACCGGCGCGCGCATCATCGGCATCAACACCGGCCGCATATTTTCGACCACCTGGGCGCTGGCCGCCGCCATCGGCGGCGCCGCCGGCGTGCTCGCGGGTCCCGTCTCGCTGCTCTACCCCGACATGGGCACGAATTTCCTGTTGAAAGGTTTCGCCGCGGCGGTGCTCGGCGGCTTCGAAAGCATTCCGGGCGCCATCGTCGGCGGCCTGCTCGTCGGCATTATCGAAATGCTGTTCGGCGGCTATGTGTCGACCTCCTTCCAGCACATCTCGGGGCTTTGCATCATCATCCTGGTCATGTTCGTCAAGCCGCACGGGCTGTTCGGCCGCAAGCCGATCCATCGAGTCTGAGCGATGGCGCTGTCCGCCGCGCACCGTTGGTTCGCCCCGGTCTTCCTGGCGCTGTTGCTGCTGCTGCCGCTCGCGACCGACAAGTATTCGCAATACATCGTCAATCTGATCCTGGTCTATGCCGTTATCGCGATCGGCCTGAACTTCCTGCTCGGCTATGCCGGGCAGTTCGCCTTCGCCCATGCGGCGCTGATGGGCATCGGCGCCTACACGGTGGCGCTGCTGACCTACCGGCTCGGCGTTTCGTTCTGGATCGCGCTGCCGGCGGCGGGTCTCGTCACGACGGCGGTCGGCTTGGTCGGCGCGTTGCCGGCGTTGCGCATGAAGCGTGTCTATCTCGCGCTGGTCACGCTCGCCATCGCCGAGCTGATCCAGTGGATTTTCGTCGAATGGAAACAGGTCACGCTCGGCACCGACGGAATCAAGGTGACCGCGCCGACGCTGTTCGGCGTGTCGTTCAAGAGCGATCACAACGCCTATTACCTGCTCTTGGTCCTGACCCTCGCGCACTACGCGGTCGCCAAGCGCATCGTCGAATCCCGCATCGGCCGCGCCTTCGTCGCCATCCGCGAGAACGAGATCGTGGCGCAATGCAACGGCATCAGCATTCCCTGGACCAAGGCCGTCGTCTTCGGACTGAGCGCGTTCTACGCCGGCATGGGCGGCGCCATGTTCGCGTTGACCTTGGGCTTCGTCGAGCCGGTCGGCTTCGGCCTGTTCCAGCTCGTGATCCATTTTTCCATCGTCGTCATCGGCGGCCTGATCTCGATGTTCGGTTCCATCATCGGCGCACTGATCCTGACCACGCTGCCCGAATTGCTGCGCGGCTTTCAGGCCTTGCAGGAAATCATCTACGGCGTATTGCTGATGGTTTTCATCATCTTCATGCCGCAAGGCATCGCCGGCTTGGGCAAGCGCGCCGGCTGGCTGCCCGATGAAATCCTGGCGCGCAACTGGCGCGCGCTCAAGGCGCGGCACGATGCGAGACGGGATCGCGAAAAATGAGCGACGCCCTGCTCGATGTGCGCGGCATCAGCGTCCGCTTCGGCGGCCTGGTTGCGGTCAATGACGTGTCGCTCCGCCTGCCGAAGGGTGCCATCTACGGCGTGATCGGGCCGAACGGCGCCGGCAAGACGACGTTCTTCAACGCCATCACCGGTCTCGTCGCCATCGGCGGCGGCTCGATCGAATTCGCCGGGCAGCCGATCGCCGGACTCTCGCCGCCGGCGCGCGCCAGCCGCGGCATGCGGCGCACCTTCCAATCGGTGCAGCTCATCCCGCAATTCACCGTGCTGGAAAACGTGCTCATCGGCTTGCACAATGAAAGCCGCGACAATCCGCTGACGTGGATTTTCAGCCTGAGCGGGCGCAGCCGCGCCGAGGAAGCGGCGCAGGAGCGCGTCATCGAAGTGCTGCGCTTTCTCGGCATCGAGGACACGCTGTTCCGCCGCCCGCAGCAACTCACCTTCGCCGAGCAGCGCTTCGCCGAAATCGCACGCGCGCTGGTTTCCAAGCCGCGCCTGCTGATGCTCGACGAGCCCGCCGCCGGCTTGAGCCCGACCGAAGTCGCGGCAATCAACACCATGCTGCGCAAGGTGCGCGCCGAATGGGGCACAACCATCCTGCTCGTCGAGCACGTACTCTCGCTCGTGCTCGACGTCTCCGATCATATCACCGTGCTCGACAACGGGCGCGTGATCTCGACCGGCAAGCCGCATGAAGTGTCCGCCGATCCCAAGGTCAAGGCCGCCTATCTCGGGGAGGAGCAGCATGCTTGAGGTCAAGGGCCTTGAAGCCGGCTATGGCTCGCTCAAGGTCCTGCGCGGCTTGAGCTTCACGGTGCCCAAGGGTGAAGTCGTGGCGCTGCTCGGCGGCAACGGCGCCGGCAAGACGACGACGATGAAATCGATCATGGGCCTGGTGCCGGCGAGCGGCGGCACGGTGACGCTCAACGGCAGCCAAATTCAACGGGAGAGCTCGCACCGCATCGTGCGCCGCGGCATGGCATTGGTGCCGCAGGGCCGCGAGCTGTTCCCGGAAATGTCGGTGACGGAAAATCTCGAACTCGGCGCGCTCTCGCACGGCGTCGATACGGCCGATCTCGCGACGCGCATGGCGGACATCTTTCAGCGCTTCCCGCGCCTGCGCGAACGCGCAACGCAGCGCGCCGCCACGCTCTCGGGCGGCGAGCAGCAAATGCTCGCCACCGGCCGCGCCTTGATGTCGCGTCCCTCGGTCCTGCTGATGGACGAGCCGACGACGGGCCTCGCGCCGATCATCGTCCAGGAATTGACGCGCATCGTCCGCGAGCTGCACACGGGCGGGCAGACGATCCTCCTCGTCGAGCAGAACGTCCGCATGGCGCTGCAGGTCGCGAGCCGCGTCTATGTCATCCGCGGCGGCACCATCGTGATGGAATCGGACGCGAAATCGCTCAGCACCGAAGACCAGGTGTTCCGCGCCTATCTCGGCTAGGCCGCCGTCAATACGAGCGCGGCATGCCGAGCACGTGTTCGCCGAGATAGCTCAGGATGAGGTTGGTCGAGATCGGCGCGATCTGGAAGATGCGCGTTTCGCGCCATTTGCGCTCGATGTCGTATTCGCGCGCGTAGCGAATACCCGCCGAAAGTCTGCATCGCGGCTTCGCCCGCCGCCCACGACGCTTCCGAGGCCAGCAGCTTCGCCATGTTGGCTTCGGCGCCGCAGGGTTTGCCGGCGTCGAACAGCGACGCCGCCGCGCGGTTCATCAGGTCGGCGGCGCGGTATTGCGCGTAGGCGCGCGCGATCGGGAACTGGATGCCCTGGTTCTGGCCGATCGGCCGGCCGAACACGATGCGCTCCTTGGCATAGTCCGAGGCGCGCTGCGGTGAAGTAGCGCGCATCGCCCAGGCATTCCGCCGCGACCAGGATGCGCTCGGCGTTCATGCCGTCGAGGATGTAGCGGAAGCCTTGATCCTGCTTGCCGATCAGGTTCGCCGCCGGCACGCGGACATTGTCGAAGAACACTTCGGTGGTGTGGTGATTGATCATCGCGTCGAGCTTGCGGATCGTCAGGCCCTTGCCGAGATTGGCCTTGATGTCGACGAGGAATACCGAAAGCCCCTCGCTGCGCTTCTTCACCTGGTCGGCGGGCGTGGTGCGCGCCAGCAGCAGCATCAGGTCGGATTTGAGCGCCCGCGAAGTCCAGACTTTCTGGCCGTTGACGACGTAGTCGTTGCCGTCGCGCACGGCGCGGGTCTTGAGCTGGGTCGTGTCGGAGCCCGTCGTCGGCTCGGTGACGCCGAAGGCCTGCAGGCGCAGCTTGCCCGAGGCGATGCCGGGCAGGAACTGGCGCTTCTGCGCCTCGCTGCCGTGCCGCAGCAGCGTGCCCATGATGTACATCTGCGCGTGGCGCGGCGCCGGCATTGCAGCCGCTGGCATGGATTTCCTCGAGCACGACCGCGGCCGCGCGCAGCGGCAGGCCGGCGCCGCCGTATTCCTCGGGAATGAGCGCGCCGAGATAGCCCGAGCGCGTCAGCTCCTGGACGAAGTCTTCCGGATAGTCCTCCTTGTCCTCGAGGTCGCGCCAATATTTGCCGGGATATTTCTTGCAGATCGCGCGCACCGAGGCGCGGATTTCGGCATAGTCCTCGCCGAGCGGAACGCTCGGCAGCTCGTCGGGAGCGATCGTGGCGCTGTCGGGCATGGCGGACCTATTCCTTTCAGGCGGCGAGGCCGGCCGCGGGCCGGTAATTCTTCGGCAGGCCCGCGATGGCGACGGCGCCGGCGAACTTGTCCTCGGGCAGGGCGCTTTCGACGAATTTGCGGACGGCGATCAGCGCCGCGAGATCGACGCCGGTGCCGAGGCCCATCGTCTCGAGCATGAAAACCAGGTCTTCCATATCGACATTGCCCGTGGCGCCCGGCGCATAGGGGCAGCCGCCGAAGCCGCCCAACGACGCATCGAAGCGCGTCACCCCCGCTTCCAGCGCGCCGACGACGTTGGCCAAGCCCAAGCCGCGCGTGTCGTGGAAATGCGCGCCGACGGGAATTTTTCCGGCATCGCCGAGCGCGGCTTTGAACACGCGCTTGATCGCCGCCGGATTGCCGTAGCCCACCGTGTCGGCAAGCAACAGTTCATCGACGCCGAGCGCCGCCACCTGGTTGGCAAGGTCGCGCACGCGGGTCTCGGAAACGGCGCCCTCGATCGTGCAGCCGAAGCAGGTGGCGAGGCCGCCCGCCACCAGCGGGCGCTTATCCGCCGGCAGGCTTTTCACCAGCGCCACGATGCGCGCCAGGTCGTCGAGCGAGTCCTGCACGCTGCGCCGCACATTGGCGCGATTGTGACCCTCGCTCACCGAGAGCACGAAGTTGATCTTGTGCGCGCCCTCGGCAATGGCGCGCTCGGCGCCTTTCAAATTGGGCACCAGCGCCGTGACCGTGAGGCCCTTCACCGTCAAGGCGTGCCGGACCATCTCGGCCGCGTCGATGAATTGCGGTATGAGCTTGGGCGGCACGAAGGACGTGACTTCGATCTCGGGCATGCCGGCGGCGGCTTCGCGCACCAGCCAGTCCTTCTTCACCGCGGTCGGCATGAAGCTCTTGATGCTCTGCAGGCCGTCGCGCATGCCGACTTCCCGGAGATGGACATCGATTTTGGCCACGTTCGCTCTCCTTCGAGCCTGACTACTTGCCGGTGTATTTCGGCTTGCGCTTTTCGTTGAAGGCCCGCATGCCCTCGCGCCGGTCCTCGGTCGAAATCATGCGGTCGTAAGCCTGGACTTCGAAAACGAGGCCCGAGCGCAGATCCATCTGCATGCCGTAGTGTATCGATTTCTTCGCCTGGCGCACGGAGACCGGCGCATTGCCGCAAATCCGCTCGGCGATCTCGAACACGCGCGGCATCAGTTCGGCCGGCTCGGCGAGCTCGTTGACCATGCCCCAAGCGAGCGCTTCCGCGGCCGAAAACGGGCGCGCGCTGAGGATCAGCTCCTTCGCCCGCCGCTCGCCGACCGCGCGCGCCAAATTCTGCGTGCCGCCGCCGCCCGGCATAATGCCGAGGCTGACTTCCGTCAGCGCGAAGCGCGCCGTCTTGGCGGCGTAGATGAAATCGCAGGCCAGCGCCAGCTCGCAGCCGCCGGCGAAGGCGGCGCCGTTCACCGCGGCGATCACCGGAACCGGGCAATCCATCACCGCGTAATAGGCTTCCTCGAAAATGGCGTGCTGCAGGCGCCAGGTTTCGTCGGTCATGCCGTTGCGTTCCTTGAGGTCGCCGCCGGCGCAGAACGCCTTGTCGCCCGCGCCGGTGATGACGATGCAGCGCCAATCGCCCGGCGTGAATCGCATCGGCACGAAAATCTCGCGCAGCTCGCGGCCCATCTGGGTGTTGAGCGCGTTGCGCACCTCCGGGCGGTCGAGCGTGATGAGCAGCAGGCCCGGCTTCGGCGTTTCGAGCTTGAGCGTCTGGAAATCCTGCTTCATCGCACCTCCGCCGCCTTGCGCGCGCCGAAAATCGCATCGGTATGTTCGCCAAGTTCGGGCGGCGACAGGCGGAAGGGCGGCCGCGCGCCGTCGAAGCTCAGCGGCAGGCCCATGATCTCGAACCGTCCGTCGGGCGATTGTTGATACATGCCGAGCGCTTTGGTTTGCGGATGCGCCAGCATTTCGTCGATCGATTGCAGCGGCGCGCAAGGCACGCCGACGGCGTCGAGCTTGTCCGCCCAATAGGCGCGCGGCTCGGTGCCGATAACGGCCTCGATCATGTCGTTGAGCGCGACGCGGTTGGCGACGCGATCGGCATTGACCTTGAAGCGCGCGTCGCCGGCCCATTCGGCATGGCCGAGCACTTCGCACAGGCGGCGGAACAGCAATTCGTTGCCGGCCGCGATCACGATGTAATCGTCGCTCGCGCGGTAGGCCTTGTAGGGCGCCAGCATCGCGGCCTCGGTGCCGGTGCGTTTCGGTTTTTTGCCCGAGGCGGCGTAGAGCGCGGTGTGCACCGTCATCCACGCCATGGCGGTTTCGAACAGCGAGGCATCGACCTCGCAGCCGCGCCCGGTTTTGTGGCGGTTGTGCAGCGCGGTCAGAATGCCGATCACGCTCCACATGCCGGTGCCCATGTCGATGATCGACGGGCCGACGCGCACCGGCGGGCGGCCTTCCTCGCCGGTCACGGTCATCAGGCTGCCGAAGGCCTGCATCAGCGGATCGTAGCCCGGCTTGTCCTTGAGCGGCCCCTTGGCGCCGAACGCGCCGACATTGCAATAGATCAGGCGCGGATTGGCCTTCATCAGCGTCGCGGCGTCGAGACCGAAGCGCTTGAGCTGGCCGGGCCGCATGTTCTGGAACACGATGTCGGCCTGGCTGTCGATCAGGCGGCGTAATTTCGCGCGGTCCGCCTCGTTCTTGAGATCGACGACGATGCCGAGCTTGTCGCGGTTGAGGCTTTGAAACGTCGCCGAGGCGCCGTTCCAGAAAGGCGGTCCCCATTTGCGCGCATCGTCGCCGCCGTCCGGGTTCTCGACCTTGATGACCTTGGCGCCCAGCGCCGCGAGGATCTGCCCGGCGAACGGCGCGGCGACGCTGTGACCGATTTCGATCACGACGATGCCTTCGAGCGCCAGATGCGCGCCGGACATGCCCGTCTCCTCCATTCCGCTGGCTTCGCAGCACACTAAGTGTGGCTAAAATGGCGGTCAATCGGTCCTTTGCCAGCACCGCAGGAAACGCATGAGCGCCATTCGCCGCCGCTTCGCCGACGTTAAGCACGGTCAGGTCCATTACCGCGAAGCCGGGCCCCCGGCGGCGCCGGCGCTCGTCATGCTGCACACCAACCCGACCTCGTCGCGCTCGCTCGAGCCGCTGATGCGGCGCCTCGGCGCCCGCCGCCGCATCGTGGCGCCCGACACGCCGGGCCTCGGCAATTCGACGCCGCTGCCCATGGCCGCGCCCGCCATCGCCGACTACGCCGCCGCGATCGGCGAAACCCTCGACGTGCTCGGCATCGCGCGCTTCGATCTCTACGGCACGCATACCGGCGCCAATCTCGCCGCCGAACTCGCCATCACGCGGCGGCACCAGGCCGGCCGCATGATCCTCGACGGCATCGCGCTCTACACGCCGGCCATGCGCGACGATCTGCTGGCGAATTACGCTCGCGATATCCGGCCCGATCTCGACGGCACGCATCTGATGAAGGCGTGGCACTTCATTCGCGATCAATATCTGTTCTGGCCGTGGTTCCGCCGCGCCGCCGAGCGCTCGCGCGGCCTCGGCCTGCCCGACGCGGAAACCCTGCACCGCGATGTCGTCGACGTGCTCAAGGGCCTCGGGTCCTATCACTTGGCCTATCGCGCCTCTTTCGTTTACGACAAGCCCAAGCGCCTGCCGCAGGTCGCGATCCCGACTCTCGTCGCGTCGTCGCGCGCCGATCTGTTCTTTCCCGAGCTCGAACGGGTTGCGGCGCTCATTCCCGGCGCCGCGGTTCGCGTTTTGCCGCGCTACGACGATCCCGCCTATTTCGAAGACGCTGTCGGCGCGTTCGAGGCGTTCCTTACCGGCGGCGCCTGATCGGCGGCCGCCGACCACCAATTGCGCCCGGGCCAAAGATACCAGGCCAAGGCCGCCGCATGGACCGCGAACACGGCGCCGAAGGCGACTTCATAGGCGATGGCGGGGTAGGCGCCGGCCCGGCTCGGCCATAAATCGACGACGACGCCGATCAGCCATTGCAAGCCGAACGCGCTCGCCAATGTCACGATGTTGAGCGCGGTCAGGGCGCGCCCGGCAAACGCTTTCGGATAGCGCACCGGCACCATGGCATAGGCGAGCGCGGTGAGATTCCCGAACAGGGTGAAGGCCGGCCAGATGGCATAGGACGGGATCGGCGCGCGGAACACCAAAAGCGCCTCGACCGCGAGAAAAGCGACGAGGCCCCAGGCCATGACGGTCGCCGCGCGAACCTGGCGGCGCTGAAACCAATCGCCGACATAGCCGACGGCGATGGTGCCGGCGATGAAGCTCAGGGCCATGAGCACGAGGTGCCGCACCACGTCGGCTTGCGCGAGGCCTTCGACATCGCGCAGCCACGGCGTCGCCCACAGGCCCTGAATGCCGAACACGGCGCCGACTTGGACGCCGCAAATCGGCGCCGCGCGCCAGAACAAGCCGTCGCGATAGATCAGGCCGAGCTGGCGCAGTTGGCCGCCGAGCGACTTGCCGCCGCCGCCGCCGCCTCGTTCGGGCGCCACCAGGAAGATGACGAGCGCGGTCAGGGCCGTGGCGCCCGACAGCATGAAAAACAGCGTGCGCCACGGCACCAGCGCCAGCAGCCATTCGAGCGGCTGGGTCGCCGTGAGCAAGCCAAGCCCGCCGAAGACGAGGAACCAAGCGTTGGTCTTGTGCAGCATGGGCGCGGGCAGCCAGCGCAAGAACGCCGTCATCGCCGAGACGAGGCAGCCCGAAACGCCGATGCCGATCATGCCGCGCGCGACGGCGAGCGTGGCGCTGTCGCGGCCCAATGCGAACATAGACGGCGCCGGCGCAGGCCACGAGCAGCAGCAGCGATTGCACCCGGCGCGGGCCGTAACGGTCGAGCAGGATGCCGAGCGGCAGCTGGAACAGGCCGAAGGCAAGGAAATAGGCGGCCGTCAACAAGCCGAGAATGCCGGCGCCGAGACTCAATTCCTCGACGATGCGCGGCGCGATGACGGCGTTCACCGAGCGGTAGAAGAAGGACAGATAATAGCCGCAGGCGAAGGGCAGGAAGATCGTGCCGATGAGAACCGGCAAGGCCGGCGGCGCGGGCTCGGCGCGCGGTTGGCTCATGGCCGCCCTGGCGGGCGCGGCTTCACCAAGCCATGTCCAGGATTTCGAGCACGTCGGCCGGCCGGTCGATCGGGCGCGGATTGTTGCGCACCAACAGGTTGTGCATCGCGTCGGTCGCGATCTTGCCGAAATGCTCGCGCTTGATGCCGACATCGCGCAGGCGATGGGGCAGGTCGAGCGCCTTGATGAGATCGAGGACGGCGTCGGCGGCGTCGAGATCGGGCCGGCCCATGATTTCGCTGACCCGCTTCTGCTGCGCGCCGTTGTGGCTCTTGCTGTAGCGCAAGACGCTCGGCAGCAGCACGCAGGAGCAATGGCCGTGCGGCACGTCGGCGACGGCGGCGAGGTGCCAGCTCAAGCCGTGGCTCGCGCCGTATTGCATGCGCATCATGCCGGTGGACGCGAGCCAGACGCCGACAAGGCCTTCGAGCCGGATCTCCATGTTGTTCGGCTCTTTGCGCACCGCGCGCAGCGCGCGGTTCAGCATGCCGAGCGCCTCGGCCGTGGTGCTGTCGGTGAACGGGTGAGCGTTCTTCGAGCACAGCGAGCCGATGGCGTGATCGACGGCGCGCATGCCGCTCGACAGCCACACCCATTCGGGCGTGTGCACCGTGATCGCCGGATCGAGAATGACGCCGGGTGCGGCGAGATCGGGCTGGATATAGATGTGCTTGAAATGCGTCTCGGTGTCGGTAGAGCCCGTGGTGTGGCTCCATTCGGCGCCCGAGAGCGTCGTCGGAATCGCGATCTGGCGCAGCGCCGGCGGCTTGATCTTGGGCACCACGGTTTTGCCCGCGTCATCGGTCGAAACCGCGAGCCGGTCGAGTTCGCGCGTGTTCGAAATGCCCTCGGCGAGGATGATCTGCACCATCTTCGCCGTGTCGATCGCCGAGCCGCCGCCGATCGAAATCAGCAGATCGGGATCGGCCTCGCGCGCTTTCTCCGCCGCCTTCAACGCAACGTGGCGCGGCACGTGCGATTCGATGTCGTCGAAAATGCCGGCGAAGCGGTTGCCGAGCTGCTTGCGCAACGCGGCGACGACGTCGGTCTTGCGGTTCAGGGTGCGCGTCGCGAGCACGAAGATGCGCGTCGCGTCGTGGCGCGTCAGCTCGTCGGCGAGGGCCTGGGCGAGCGGCTTGCCGAAATGCACGCGCTCGATACGGAAATATTCGTAGGTTCCCGGCTTGATCATGGCGTCCGTTCTCGTGCTGGCCCGCGACGCCGCGACCGTAGCGACGGCCTCGCCGCGCTGTCAACGAACGGATATAGTCGCGGGCCGCGCGCAAGATGCATGTCATGCTTGCGGCCCCGGATTTTTGCCGAGCAGGAATTCGAACGCATGAGTGTCGCAGCAACCCTGGCCCGCTTCATCCGCACCGCCGATGCGGCGCGATTGCCGGCCTCGGCCGTGGCGGCGGCGCGCGGCGCCATCAACGATGCCATCGCCTGCGCCTTGGCGGGCGCCCGCGAGGATGCGGCGGCGATCCTGCGCCGCGTGCTCCGCGCCAACGGGCAGGGCGGGCCGGCAAGCCTGATCGGCGGCGGCGGCACGGCGTCGATGCCCGATGCCGCTTTCGCCAACGGCGTCGCCGGCCACGCGCTCGACTACGACGACGTGATGTGGACCATGTACGGCCATCCGACGGTCGCGATCCTGCCGGCGGCGCTCGCCGTCGCCGAGGCGAAGGGGCGGAGCGGGCGCGATCTCGTCGCCGCCTACATGATCGGCGTCGAAGTCGCGGGCAAGATCGGCCGCTGGGCCAATCCGGCGCATTACGAGCACGGCTGGCATTCGACGGCGACGATCGGCGTGCTCGGCGCCGCCGCGGCGGCGGCGCGCCTGCTCGATCTCGACGAGCACCGCATCGTCATGGCGCTCGGCATCGCGGCATCCGAGGCGGCGGGCGTGCGGCGAAATTTCGGCACCATGACCAAGCCGTTTCACGCCGGCAACGCGGCGCGCGCCGGCGTCATCGCCGCGCAACTTGCCGAAGCCGGATTTACCGCGGATGCGACCGCGCTCGACGGCCGCTTCGGCTGGTTCGAAACGCTGAGCGGCCGCGCCGTGCCGCCGCCGGCCGAGCTCGATGCCGCGCTCGGCAAGCCCTGGGAGGTCGAGGAGCCCGGCATTGCCCTCAAGCTCTATCCGGCCTGCGCCGCGACCCATTGCGCCATCGACGCGATGCTCGAAATCCGCAACGAAGCGCGCTTCGGCGCCGGCGATATCGAATCGGTAAGCTGCGCGAGCCATCCGCTCGCCGGCAAGGTGCTGCTCTATGCGCGCCCCACCACCGGGCTCGAAGGCAAGTTCAGCATGCAATATTGCCTGGCCGTCGCCGCCATCGACGGCGCGCCCGCCCTCAAGCATTTCAGCGCGGCGTGGATCGGCGACCGGCGCGTTCAATCCTTGCTGCCGCGCATCGCCTTCGAGCAACGCGCCAATCTCGCGCAATTGCCCTCGGCCGACGGCGTGCCGGCGGAGGTCACAGTTACGCTGCGCGGCGGGCGCGAGCATCGCCGCACCGTAACAGTGCCGTCGGGCGATCCGCGCAAGCCGATGTCCGACGGCGACCGCGCGCGCAAATTCGCCGAATGCGCCGCCGGCGTCATCGCCGCGCCGGACACGGCGCGGTTGTGGGATTCGCTCGAAAGCCTCGACCGCGCGCCGGCGCTGGCGCCGCTGTGCGGCGCGTTGCGCGGCGCCTAACCCGCGTCCACCCAAAAGCGCACGCCGCGGCCCTGGTCCGGGCCGAGGGCGGAGAAGCCGCCATCCGCCGGCAAGTCGCAGCCATTGACCCACGAGGCTTCCTCGGAGCAGGCGAAAACCACGACGTTGGCGACTTCTTCCATGCGCCCGACGCGGCCGAGCGGGTGGGTGTGCGCGCCGGCGCGGTCGGCGATATCGCGGCTATTGCTCGACATCGCCGCCATCGGCGGCGACCAGGTCCAGCCCGGCGACACGGTGACGACGCGGATGCCTTGCGGCGCCAGCGCCACGGCCGCGCAGCGCGTGAAATGCATGAGCGCCGCCTTGCCCGCCGAATAGGGCCCGCGCGTGCCGTTGCCGAATTTGCCGCTGACGCTGCCGATATTGACCACGACGCCGCCCGGCTGCGGCAGATAGGGCACGGCCTTTTGCACGAAGATCGCGGGCCCGACGATATTGACGTTCATCGCCGCGAGCCAATCGGCGCGCGGCGTCGCCAGGCCAGAATCGAGATAGGAGCACGCGCAGTTGACCAAAAAATCGAGCCGGCCGAAGCGCGTTTTCGTTTCGGCAAGGCACGCCTCGATGTCGGCGTCGCTCGAAACGTCGGTGCGGCGATAGACGGCGCGCTCGCCCAGCGACGCGGCGACGGCCGTCCCTTTCGCGTCTTCGATTCCGGTCACCATCACGGCCGCGCCCGCCGCGTGCAGCCCGCGGGCGATATATTCGCCGATGCTGCCGGTGGCGCCGGTGACGATGGCGGCCTTGCCGTCGAGGCGGATCATGCGCCGCTCCCGGGCGCCGATTCGCGCCAGCGCGCCATCAGCGTGTTGGACGGCAATTTTTCATCGACCAGCTTTTTGGCCGTCGCAACCCCCGCGACCGGCAGGCCCTTGGGATCGAGCTTGCCGATCTGCACCAGCACCGAGGCCTGATCCCAATAAATGTGCTCGTGATAGAGCTTGTCGCCGCGGAAGCCGACGATGGCGACGAGCGGGATCTCGACATATTTTCCGGTCGGCGCGAGGCCGGGCAGCATCCAATCGATTTCGATGTCGTGCGTGAAGCAAAAAAGCATTTCGTCGACGACCCGGTCGGAGCCGATCGTGCGGCTGATCGGAATGAGCTTGGTGTCCTTCGGCGTCTTCGGGATGAAGTGATTGGCGTAGAAGCGCAGCAGGTCGCGATAGCCGACGCCGCCGGTCATGGTCGGGACGTGATTGACGTAGGGTTCCGGCACCATCGTCGTCATCGTCGCCTTGGCGTCGCGGGCGCCGAACTCCAAATTGGTGTGCTGCTCCCACAGCTTCGAAAGATCGTAGTGCGGGCCCATCACCCGGCGGAACAGGGCGATGGAGCGCGAATGCGCCATCAGCGAAGCCGGCTTGTCGAAGCTCGGCCGCTCCGGCGAATTGAACGCGTGATCGCAGCCGGGATAGAGAAAGTTTTCGCTGCCGGCCTTTTTGGCGAAGGCGGCGGCGATCGCCGCGCGCGCCGCCTCGGGCACGAAGCTGTCGGCCTCCGCGAAATGGAATTGCACCGGGCATTCGATCGACGCGGCCTCGCCCAGCAGGGTTTCGATGCCGACGCCGTAATAGCTCACCGCGCAATCGATGTTGGAGCGCGCCGCCAGCAGATAGGCGAGCTTGCCGCCGAGGCAAAAGCCGAGCGCGCCGGCCTTGCCGGTGCATTCGCGCATGCCGCGCAACGCCTTGAGCGCGGCGATCGAGTCCTTGATCGCGAGGTCGGTGTCGAAGCGCTTGTAAAAGTCGAAGGCCTTGGCGCGGTCGGCCTCGCCGTAGCCGAGATCGATGCGCGGCGCCAGGCGCCAAAACAAATCCGGCGCGATGACGACATAGCCTTCTTCGGCATAGTCGTCGGCGACATCGCGCATGTGGCGGTTGACGCCGAAGATTTCCTGCAGCAGCACGATGCCGGGGCCGGAGCCCGACGCGGGCACGGCGAGATAGGACTTGAAAGTGCCGCCATCGGCACTCGCGACATCGACCCAACGGCCCGGCATGGTGCCTCTCCTATTTCTGGGGTGCCCGCTCGAGCAGGCCCTTGATCATGAACATTTCGGCTTCGTGGACGGTGCACAGCTGCTGCCACGCCTGCTCGGATTGCGAGGCGAGCCGCCAGCTCATCAGCGTGACCACGGACGTGTTCGCCCCGCGGCCGAGCACCGGTCCCGGCACAACGCGCGCCGCGTTGCGGAATTGCATGGTTTCGCGGCTGCGGCCGACGTCGTAATCGACCGTCAGCCGCGCCTTGTCGGCGTGCAGGCGAACCCAGGTCTCCTTGCCGTCGAAAATCGACGTGCCGGCGAACAAGCCCGGCGCCACTTCGCGCCGCGCGGCGCTGCCCCAGGCCCATTCGCCCTGCCGGATGCCGTCGGCCATGATCGCGAAGGCGGCCTCGGCGGCAACCGCGACCTCAATGCTGCTGGTGTGACAATGCGGATCGATCATCGCAAGCCTCTCCCGTGGCGCGGATTGTGCCGGCCAGAGTAAAGGCCCCGCGGCATTTGGCCATCGTTTTCTTCATCGGCTACGCCAGCCGCCGCACCAGCTCCGCCGCGAATTCCGACAAGCGTGTCGTCGCGCGCGCCCATGACGGCGATGCGGTCGCCGGGGCGGGCGAGGGCGACGAGCTTGTCGCCGCACGCCTTGCGGTCGGGGAAGGCGAAGGCGGCGCGGCCCCGGGCGGCGATTTCGCGGGCGATGTCGGCGCTGGTCACGGCGCGGTCGGCCGTGCCGCCGAAATAGACCGGCTCGGGCATGACGAGCACGTCGCCGTCGCGCAAGTTCTGCGCGAAGCACGCGATGATCTCGTTTTTCATCAGCTTCAGCGGGCCGAAGCCGTGCGGCTGAAACAGGACGAGCAGCCGGCCGGGGAAGGCGTGCAAGGTCGCCAGGGTCGCCGCGATCTTGTCCGGGTTGTGCGCGAAATCGTCGATCACCGTCACGCCCTTCGCGGCGCCGACGCGCTCGAAGCGCCGCTTGATGCCGCTGAAATGGCCGAGCGCCTCCGCCGCGTCGCCGAGTGCCACGCCGCAAGCGCGCGCCACGCACAGGGCGGCCAGCGCGTTCGATACGTTGTGCGTGCCGGGCATCGGCAAGCGAACCGCCGCGCGCGCGCCCGCGCCGCGATCGTAAACGTCGAACGCGATGCCGTCGGGCGCGGGCGCAAGGCCGCTCGCCAGCAAGCGTGCGCGCCGGATCGGTCAAGCTGTAGCTCGACACGGCGTCGGGCGGCAGCGACCGCGCCAATGCCCGCGTTTCGTCATTGTCGAGATTGAGCACCGCGGTTTCGGCCTTGGCGACGAAGGCGCGGAACAGGGCGCGCAACTCGTCCATCGATTTATGATCGAGCGAAATATTGTTGACGACGGCGATCTTCGGATCGAACAGCGCGATCGAGCCGTCGCTTTCGTCGACCTCGCTGACGAAGGCGTCGCCGCGCCCGACGACGGCGCCGGCAAACGGGATCTGCGGGGTCATGAAATTCTTCATCACCGCGCCGTTCATGATCGTGGGATCGCGGCCGGCGCGATGCAGGATCCAGCCGATCATGCCCGTCGTCGTCGATTTGCCGCTGGTCCCGCCGACGGCGATGCTCGCGGGCGCCGCGTTGAACAGCTCGGCAAGCAGTTCCGCGCGCCGCATCGTCGGCGCGCCGAGCCGCCGCGCCGCTTGCACGTCGGGCACGGTGTCCTCGACCGCGGCCGATGTCACCAAAATCTGTTCCGGGCGCGTCAGGCCGCTGCCGTCCTGGGCATGGAGCGGAATGCCGCGCGCGCGCAGGAATTCGAATTTCGCGGCGAGCCGTCCCTGGTCGAGCGAGCGGTCCGAGCCCTCGACGGCGAAACCTTGCGCGCGCAGGATGAGCGCCAGCGGCAACATTCCGCTACCGCCGATTCCGCAGAAGAAATAAGGTCGCCTCCGATCCAGCGCCGAAGCCATGCGCACTGATCGCACGGCGCACGGCGGCGGTAAATGGGCGAGGAGCGAATGGAGCGAAAAATCCGCATCGGCGTCGTTGCAACGGCGTCGCGGCTCACGCCGGAACTGGCCGGCGCCGTGACGGCGCTGGCGGCCGAGCGCCACCCCGACCGTCGAACTCTTTTTTCATCCGCAATGCTATTTGTCATCGGGCCATTTCGCCGGCGACGACGCGGCGCGCGCCGCTTCGTTCGTCGACATCGCCAACGATCCCGCGTTCGACGCGGTGTGGTTCGGCCGCGGCGGCTACGGCTCGTGCCGCATCGCCGGAACGGCGCTGCCCAAGTTGAACGAGGCGGCGCGGCGCAAGACCTATCTCGGCTATAGCGATGCCGGCGCGCTGCTCGCCGGGCTCTACGCCCAGGGTTTTCCCAACCTCGCGCACGGCCCGATGCCGGCCGATATCAGCGCGCGAGGGCGGCGCCACGGCGGTGTCGCGGGCGCTCGACTATCTCGGCGCGTCGCGCGCCCGAAGCCCTGGAGGCTTCGATCGCGCCAGCTGGCAAATACATCGCGCTGAATTTGACGATCCTGAGCCAATCGATCGGAACGCCCCTGCAGCCCGATCTAACCGGCCACGTCCTGATGCTCGAGGAGGTTTCCGAGCAGATTTACCGCATCGACCGCGCGATGTTTCACATAACGAGCAACGACGCGGTCCGCCGGGTGGTCGGGATCCGGCTCGGCCGCTGCAGCGCGATCCCGCCCAACGATCCCGAATTCGGCCAGGACGAGGTCGCCGTCGTCGAGCATTGGTGCCGCGTCGCCGGCATTGCCTATCTCGGCCGCGCCGATATCGGCCACGATAGCGACAATAAAATCGTGCCATTCGGCGAATTTCGCATCGTCTAAGCGCGGCGCCGTTGCATCGCTGTGACGGCCGTCACTGCGGCCAGCCGGGTGGCAGGGTAAACTGCTGGAAATCGCCGGCAATTCCGCCGGTTACGGTTAACAGCGAGTCGATCCTCCCCATGACCCAGCGCCGCCAATTTCTCGCCCTTTTCCCGCTCGCTCTGGCGGCCCTGTCGCTGGGCGCCGGTGCGGTCCGCGCCGCGCCGTCGGTTACGTCGCGCAACAACGGCTTGGGCGTCAGCATCGAAATCGACAAAGCGGCCCAGCGCATGATCGTCTCGGTCGATGGTGTGCGGAAATATTCCTGGCCGGTGTCGACCGGCAAAGCCGGCCATGAGACTCCGGCCGGCGGCTTCCGCGCCCTGCGCCTGGAGGAAATGCACTATTCGCGCAAATACGACAACGCACCGATGCCGCACTCGATCTTTTTCACCAACAACGGCCACGCGATCCACGGGACCACCGCGGTCCGCATGCTCGGCCGCCCGGCCTCGCACGGCTGCATCCGGCTCGCGCCGGCCAATGCCAAGACGCTGTTCGACCTCGTCGAGCGCGCGGGGATGGCGAATACCAAGATCGCCATCGCCGGTTCGTCGGGCAAGAACCGCGTGGCCTAACCGAAACGAAGCGGCTCCCGGCAAACGCGGGAGCCGCCCCATCGTCCGCGAAAATCTACTTCTTGCCGGCGATGGGCTTGGGGGCCTCTTTCTTCGGCTTTTTCTTTTCGCGGCTGCTGCGTTGTTGGCCTTTGGCCATGGTCGTCTCCTGTGAGAATGGGTGCCAGGGCGCGGCCCGTATTCGATTCAACCCGCCTTGCGCATGCATAGTGGTGCGAAATCGCCCCCGATGCAATCGGGCTGCGATGCAATCGTCGACGCTTAAAGCGTCGGCAGTGGTTCCATGGCCATGCCGAGCCATTTCTTATGCAGCTTGTCGAGTTCGCCGTTCAGCGTATTGAAGAATACGAAGGTGTCGAGCCAGCGAAGCATGGCGAACTCGCCCATCTTCACCGCCATGTGGCCTGGGGCGCGGCGGATGGTGAATTTGCGGTCGAACTCCTTGTTCGGATTTTTCTTGGCCAGCTCGACGGCGATCAGGCTGTTGCCGGCCCACAATTGCGACTGGCCGGACAGATAAGCCTGCACCGCGCCGGCATTGTCCTCCAGTCGCATGATGTCGGCCCTGGGGTTGAGCGCCGTCAGCTCAAGCTCCTCGGTCGTGCCCTTGGCGGCGGCGACCCTGTAGCTGCCGAGTTCGGCAGCCGAACTTACGGCCAGGCTCTTGGGCCCATAGACCGCCAGGTAGGTATTGACGTAGGGCGCGGTGAACATGATCTGGCGCGAGCGTTCCGGCGTGACCGACATGAGCGCGATGTTGACGTCGACCTTGTCGGTCAGGAGATAGGGTATGCGGTTCGCCGCCGTCACCGGAACCAGCTCCAGTTTCACGCCGAGCGCCTTCGCCACCATGTTGGCCATATCGATGTCGAAGCCTTCAAGCTCACGATTGGCGTTGGGCGAGCCGAAGGGCGGCACATCGGCGAAGACCGCGATACGCACCACGCCCTTCGAGATGACATTGCCGAAGACATCCGCCGGAGCCGGCGCCGACACGGTCGAAGCCAGGGCGACGAGAACAAGAAACTTGGCGAAACGTTGCAGCACGATTTTCCTCCCTCTGTTGCCGCACGAAACGGCGCGATGGGCGCCGAATTTCCCTTCCAACGCCGGCGCCGCTGTCGGATTATATCCGGAACCCATTCCGCTCGATAGGCGCAGCGCATGTCCAAGCACGATTTTCCCGCCGAGGAATTCGCCGCCCGCCGCGCGCGCGTGCGCGCCGCGCTCGCCGAAGCGGAACTCGATTGGCTCGTCGTCTTCCATCCGGTGTCGATCCATTGGCTGACGGGCTCGGACGCCAAGAGCTATCAGGAATTCCAGTGCCTGCTGATCTCGGCAAGGCCGGTGCCGGTCGTCGATGTTGACGCGCGCCGGCGAATGCAACGAGTTCCGCGACGACGCGCTGGTCGATGACATCGTCGGCTGGGGCGGCGGCGAGCCCGAGGACCCGATCGCGGCATTCGACAAGCTCGGCGGCTCGCTCGGCCTGCATCGCGCCCGCGTCGGCATGGAAGTGCCCGCCTATTATCTGCATCCGCACCACTATGTCGCGATCAAGCGGCTGCTCGGCGCCGCCCTCGTCGCCGAGCCGACGAATCTGATCCACGATTTGAAGCTGGTGAAATCGGCGAACGAGCTCGCCTATATCCGCGCCGCAAGCCGCATCGCCGACACGGCGATGGACGGCCTTTGTCCGCCGCGCTGGCGCCGGGCCGCAGCGAGCTGGCGGTGGCGGGGAAAGTCTACGAGGCGCTGCTAGCCGCCGGCAGCGGCATCGCCGCGAGCCCCATCAATCTCGTCTCGGGCGAGCGCTCGTGTTTCAGCCACGGCGCGCCGACCGAGCGCGTGCTGCGGGCCGGCGATTTCGGCAGCGTCGAATACGGCGCGGCGTATCGGCGCTACACGGCGACGATCGGCCGCCAGTTCAGCATCGGCCCGCCCACCGCGCGCATGCGCGAACTCACCGATCTCGTGCGCCGCGCCGCCGATGCCGCCATCGCCGCGATCCGCGACGGCGTCCCGGCGACAGTGCCGCACGAAGCGGCGAAGCGCGTCATCGCCGCGGCCGGGCTCGACCGCGCCCGCGTGCACACGACGGGCTACGGTCTGGCACCCGGCTTTCCGCCGAGTTGGGGCGAGCCGATGCACATGCTCGGCGGCAGCAACTACGTGCTCAAGGCCGGCATGGTGGTGACGGTCGAGCCGCCGGTCTTCATCGGCGAGGAACGCCTCGGCGCGCGCCTCATCGACAACGTGCTGGTGACCGAGGCCGGCGCCGAGCCGCTGTCGCGCGCGAGCCGCGAACTGATCGTGGTCGGGTGACGCGAACGGCGTTAGTTCGCCGCGAAGCAGTAGAACAATCCGTCGCCGCCGGTGCCGCGCAGGGCGTCCTGGCTGCACGCCCGCGACGGATGCGACGAGTTCCACGATTTCATCTCGGCGCTTTCGTTCAGGCCCATGCGGTCGTGATGGCCGACGATGGCATTGCCTTCGCCGCTCTTGGTCCAGTTGCCGCAGGTCGTGTCCTTGTCGCCGGCGATGGCGCGGCCGTCGGCGGACGAACCGGTGAGAATGTCGTGCCGGTTCGGCGTGTCGCCGCGCCCGCTCACGACCTCGCCTTTTTCATTGAGGCCGGTCGCCTTGGTGAGATTGTTGGCGCCGTGCAATTCGTCGACGGACTTGGCGATGACGACGCCCTTGGCGTTCTGCCATGGCCCAACGCCGATACGGTCGCGCGCGTTGACGGCGGGCGTTCCGCCCGCGGCGCTGGCGCTGAGATAGGCGCGCCACGTGCGATTGCCGGCGCCCGCGGCCTGGGCCAGGCGTTGGCAATGCGCGTCGGCGCCGGCGAGGCCGCCGAGTTCGGCGCCCTTGCCCGGCCCGGCGCTGGTGATGAAGAACGTCATCGGGTTCTGCTGCGCCTGGGCGCCAGGCGCGATGCCGAGCGCAAGCAGCGTCGCCGACGCGACGACGATCGAGCAAGTCCGCTTGTTCATGTCTTCCTCCCGTATAGGTTGGGCCGACTCGGAGCCGGGGATCGCCACTGTCCCGCGCTCGGGCGATTTTGGCAACGTATATTCTCGCGACGGCCGTCCGCGTGGCGCTTCCCGTATGCCGGAATTCAGCCTCAGGATTCACGGGCGGCTTTGATTGGCGGTCACGGCGATGGCAAACCCCGGCGCAAGCGGCAAACTCCTTCGGGTTCCGGCGCGCAAGAGCGTGGCGGCGCGCCTGGCGCGCGGCCAATCGATCAGGATCGTCAACACGCACGGCCATCAGGTCGTCGACACCTGGGCGTTCAATGCCAGCGACATGATCGAGTTCCTGTCGATGGAGCATCTGCGCGCCAGCCTGACGCGGATTTTCCCGCGCGCCGGCGACGATCTCGTCACCAACCGGCGCCGGCCGATCCTGCATTTCGCCGAGGATACCTCGCCCGGCGTCCACGACACGCTGATCGCGGCCTGCGACGACTACCGCTACGGCCTGCTCGGCTGCAAGGAATATCACGACAATTGCACCGACAATCTCCATGCCGCGCTGCGCCGCCTCGGCCTCAAGGCGGGCGAGACGCCGAGCCCGCTCAACCTATGGATGAACATCCCCGTCGATGCCGAAGGCCGCACGACCTGGGGCGAGCCGCTCTCGAAGCCCGGCGACCACGTCGTGCTGCGCGCCGAAATGGATTGCATCGTCGTGCTGTCGTGCTGCCCGCAGGACATCCTGCCGATCAACGCCGGCAAGCCGATGGACGTGCATTACGAGATTTTGGGCTAGCGGGGGAGATGAGGGGCGGCAGGGACAACAGGGACGGCAGGGACGGCAGGGACGACAATATGGCCACCGGATTCATTCCGCCGCATGGCGGCTATCGCAAGCTGCTGTCCTACCGGAAAGCCGAGATCGTCTATGACGCGACGGTGCATTTCTGCGACCGCTTCATCGACCGGCGGAGCCGCACGCACGATCAGATGATCCAGGCGGCGCACTCCGGAAAGCAGAACATCGTCGAAGGCAGCATGGCGGCGGCGACCTCGACCGAATCGGAAATAAAATTGACCAACGTGGCGCGCGCGAGCCTCGAAGAATTGCTGACCGACTATCGCGATTTCCTGCGCACGCGCGGCCTCGACGAATGGACCAAGGATCATGCCTATGCGCGCCGGCTCCGCGAACTCGTGCGCGTCCCGGATGCCGGATACGATACCTTCAAGAAAGGGATCGAGAACCCGGATCCCGCCATCGCCGCGAATGTCATTATCGGCCTGATCCGAGTGGCGAGCGTTCTCTTGGAGCGGCAAATCAGGCAGCAGGAAGGGGTTTTTCTTGAGCAAGGCGGCCTTCGCGAACGAATGACGCGCGCCAGGATTGAAGCTCGGCGGAAGGCCTGAAGGGACTTTAGGGACGACAGGGACCTCAGGGACATCAGGGACATCAGGGACAACAGGTACATCAGGGACCTCAGGGACCCAAGGGACCTCAGGGACCTCAGAGACCTCAGGGACGGCAATGTCGTTGAAGTCCCTGCTGTCCCTGCTGTCCCTGTTGTCCCCAATTCCGTCATGCCATGATAATCTCCCGAAATTCCCACCGGAGGCTCCCATGAAGATCGGCCATTTCGCGGCGCTCATGCTCGTGGCGGGCGCGCCGGCCATCGCGCAAACGGTGGCGATCGACGCCGACGATATCGGCGGCACGGTGCGCGGGCCGAACGGCCCCGAGGCCGGCGTTTGGGTGATCGCCGAAACGCGCGATCTCGCGGTCCGCTATATCAAGATCGTCGTCACCGACGATCAGGGCCGCTACGTCGTGCCCGATCTGCCCAAGGCGAACTACAGCCTTTGGGTGCGCGGCTACGGCCTGGTCGATTCCGACGAAGGTCGACGGCCGAGCCGGGCAGGATCGTCGATCTCACGGCGCGCGCGGCGCCCAATGCCGCCGCCGCCGCGCAGTACTATCCCGCGATCTACTGGTATTCGATGCTGAAGATTCCGGCCGCCGGCGAGTTCGGCGGCAAGGGCGACATTCCCGAGAACGTCACCCAGCATCGACTGGCTCGATGCGATGAAGAACAATGGCTGCATCGGCTGCCATCAGCTCGGCAAGCTCGCGACGCGCACGATTCCCGAAGTCGCTCGGCAAGTTCAAGACCTCGGAGGAGGCGTGGGTGCGCCGCGTGCAGTCCGGCCAAGTCGGGCGAACTCATGGTCAACCAGCTGGCGCGCGATCTCGGCGGCGTGCCGTTGCAGCTACTTCGCCGATTGGACCGACCGCGTCGCCAAGGGCGAGCTGCCGCAAACCAAGCCCGAGCGGCCGCAAGGCGTCGAGCGCAACATCGTCGTCACCATGCGCGACTGGCTCGACCGAGAAGCAATACCTGCACGACCTGATCGCCACGCGACCGGCGCAATCCGACGGTCAATGCCTACGGCCCGCTCTACGGCTCGGCGGAATACAGCACCGACATCGTCCCGATCCTCGATCCGGTCAAGAATACCGTGACGAATTTCACCGCGCCGGTGCGCGACGCCGACACGCCGATGGCGCTCGGGCCGGGCCACGCCGCGGCCCCGATCCGCTGCAGCCGTCGCCCTATTGGGGCAACGAGCGGATCTGGGACACCAAGGCGAACAACCACAACGCCATGTTCGACAAGCAAGGGCGCGTGTGGTTCGCGGCCAGCGGTGCGCGGCGCGGCCAATCCCGCCTTCTGCAAGACGCGGCTCGGATCATCCCTCGGCCAAGGTGTTCCCGCTCGATCGCGGCGAACCGCCAGCTGTCGATGCTCGATCCCAAGACGGGCAAGTACACGTTCGTCGACACCTGCTTCCAGACCCATCATCTGCAGTTCGCCTACGACGCCAACGACACGCTGTGGACCAGCGGCGGCGGCCCCGTGGTCGGCTGGCTCAACACCAAGATGTTCGACGAGACCGGCGACGCGGCGAAATCGCAGGGCTGGACGGCGCTCGTCCTCGACACCAACGGCAACGGCAAGCGCGACGACTACGTCGAGCCGAACCAGCCGGTCGATCCGGCCAAGGACAAGCGCATCGTCGCCGGCTTCTACGCCGTGATGCCGAATCCGGTCGACGGCTCGATCTGGGGCTCGGCGCGCACGTTTCCGGGCGCGGTCGTGCGCCTGGCGCCGGGCGCCAATCCGCCGGCAGACGGCGCTCGCGGAAATCTACAACGTGCCGCTGCCGGGCTTCGGCGTGCGCGGCGGCGACATCGACAGCAAGGGCGTCGTCTGGGTGTCGCTGGCGAGCGGCCATCTCGGCAGCTTCGATCGCCGCAAGTGCAAAGGCCCGCTCAACGGCCCGAAGGCGACCGGCGATCATTGCCCCGAAGGCTGGACGCTTCCACCAATATCCCGGGCCCGGGCTTCGACGGGCATCGGACGAGAACAGCGCCGAGTCGAGCTACTACACCTGGGTCGATCAGCACAACACGTTCGGCCTCGGCGAGGACGTGCCGATGTCGACCGGCAATCTCAACGACGGCCTGATCGCGCTCAAGGACGGCAAGATGATCGTCCTGCGCGTGCCCTATCCGCTGGGCTTCTACGCCAAGGGCTTCGACGGCCGCATCGACGACGCGAACGGCCGGCTGGAAGGGCCGCGGGCTTGTGGACCGCGAGCGGCGACCGCACGCCGTGGCTGATGGAAGGCGGCAAAGGCTCGAAGCCGCTGGCCGTGCATTTCCAGTTGCGGCCGCGATCCGCTGGCGAAGTAGGGACAACAGGGACATCAGGGACGACAGGGACCTCAGGGACGACAGCGACGGACCTGTCCCTTGATTTGAGTCCCTGTTGTCCTTGACGTCCCTGTCGTCCCTGCTGTCGCAGAAGCCGCTCCGCTCGCGCCCTTGACCGCGCCCGGCCCTGCGCCCGATCCTGGGCGTCAGCCATGAAATTGCGGGCCGGCCTGTGCGACTCCTTCCCAACATCCGCTACGGCACCGAGCGCTACCCGGAAAAGGTGGCGCGGCGGCTGAGGGCGGTCAATATCGCAACCTGGACCGCCGCCAGCGTTCTTGCGTTCTTCGCGGTCGTAACATTGATCGGTCCAGTTTCGGGGCGGTGGAGAATCGCGGCGGAGATCGCGGCCGTCGCAATGGTGTTCGCGGTCCTTCCGCTTCTGCACCGCTTCGGCCCTTTGGCCGCGCCGCTCGCCTTCATTGCCATCGGCTGCGCGTATCAATTCCGGGTCGCCAATCTGGTGGGCACCGGCGGCGGCAGCTACTTCTACTACTTGCTGGCCGCAGCGCTCGCCATCCTCTTTGTTGGCACCGAACGTACGCTTCTCGCTGCGGCGATCAGCGTCCTCGCGGTCGCCTTGCTCGTCGCCGAGCACGTGATCGTGGCACCCGATACAGGGTTCGTGCCGCCGGCGATTCAGGTTTTCGTGATCTTCGTCACCAATGTGGCGGCCAGCGCCGCGATCCTGTTTGCGATCGTGCACTATGCGATGCGACAAGTCGTGCGGGCCGAGGCTGCGGCGGAGCGCGAGTTCGCGCGCTCCGAGGCGCTGCTTGCCAATATCCTGCCGCCGCGCATTGCCGCGCGCCTGAAGGAGCGCACCGAGATCGCCGACGCCTATCCCGAAGCCTCGGTGCTGTTCGCCGACATGGCCGGGTTCACCGCGCGGGCGAGCGACACGGCGCCGGTCGATCTCGTGCGCTTCCTCAACCAGGTCTTCACCAGGCTCGACGCGCTGGTCGAGCGCCACGGGCTCGAGAAGATCAAGACCACGGGCGACGCCTATATGGTGGTGAGCGGCGTGCCCGAGCCGCGGCCGGATCATGCCGAGGCGCTGGCCGCGCTGGCGCTCGACATGCGCGACGCCTTGGCCGGGCTCGTCGATCCCAAGGGCCGCGAAGTGCCGGTGCGCATCGGCATCGCCTCGGGCCCGGTCGTCGCCGGCGTCGTCGGCGCGAAGAAGTTCTTCTACGACGTGTGGGGCGACGCGGTGAACATCGCCGTCGCGCATGGAATAGACCGGCGAGCCCGGGAAAATCCAAGTCGCGCCCGAAACCCATGAGCGGCTCAGGGACCGGTTCGAACTCGCCGAGCGCGGCGTCATCGAGGTGCGCGGCAAGGGCGCGATGCGGACATGGTTCTTGATCGGGCGCAAGGTCGAGGAAGCGGCAGCGCACCGGCTCGCCGCCGGCTCTGCCTGACGATCAGCGCTTGCAAGCTGGAATGCGGCAAGGTTCCGAAGCGGCGCGCGGTGAATTTTCAGATAAAGCTAGCCGACTTAAAAAAATCGTCATCCCGAGCGCAGGTTGCGCGAAGCGCAACAGCAGTCGAGGGACCTCGTGCGGACTTGCGCGTTGGCTTCGCGCGGGCATGTGCTCGTCCGCGCGAGGTCCCTCCGCTTCGCGCCTTCGGCGCTTCGGTCGGGATGACGGTCATTGTTTGTGGCGACCGAAATTACCGCACCTTCACCCGGCCGACGACCGCAAATTGCCCCTCGCCACCTGGCGTGACGACGACCATCTCCGCCGTGCCGAGGCTGACGCCGGTGAGCGCCAGGATCGTCGAGCCGTGCGAGACGAGCACCAGGTTGCCGCCGCTGCGGCGCTCGCCGACCAACGCGCGCAGCGCTTGAACCTGCGCGTCGCGATTTTCCGGGCGGCCGAAGAGATTGCTGAGCGGCAGCGAAATATCCGCGCCGCCGAAAGCGATGCGCGCGGTTTCGAGACAGCGGCACCATGGGCTCGACAGCACGCGCGCAATGGCGATATTGCGGGCACGGAACGCGGCGCCGAGCGCACGGGCTTCGTCGCGACCAATCTCGATCAAGTTGCGCTGCGTCGCGCAATCTTCAAGGCGGAAGCCGTCCGGGTCGCCGACGCCGGGCGTGGTCAGGCCGTGACGCACCAGCGCCACCTGGCCGCCGCGTCGCAATGCATCCCACACCGCGTCGTTGGCGGCGGCGAGTGCCGGCCAGCTCAGCGCGGCGAGCCAGCACAATGCCGGGATGAACAGCCGCGCGAATCCGGAGCGATCGAACATGGTCCCAGCCTAGCCCGATAGCGCGCCCTTATCGACTCCATATCGCATCGGCATTTCCGCTCCGGCGACGCGTCCGCCATGGTGCGGGCGTGAGGTCGTGGAAAGCGAACTTACCTGGCTTCGCGAGACCGTCCGCCGTGCCCATCGCCCCCGCGGCGCGGCCACGACGCTCGCGAAGCCGGTCCGCCGCGCGCCGCGGCGCGATCGATCGTCAACACGAACCATGAAAGGATTTCCCATGTCGTCGCGTCTTATCGGATTTTGTTCGGCCGCGCTGCTCGCCGCCGGCCTTGCCCTATCGCCCGCCGTCGACCTGGCCGCCGAGGGCCTGAAGCCGGCGCCCGGCGTTGCCGCCAACGGCATCGTCCGGGTCAAGAGCGCCTACGGCATGGCCGAGACGATCGCGCGCGTCAAAGCCGATATCGCCGCCAAGGGCATCACGTTTTTCCTTGAAGTCGATCAGTCGAAGCTCGCCGGCGGCGCCGACATCAAGCTGCGTCCCTCGACCTTGCTGATTTTCGGCAATCCCGGCCTGGGTGCGCATTTCGTCACCGCCAATGCCGATGCCGGAATCGATTGGCCGGTCCGCCTGCTCGTCACGCAGGATGACGCTGGGCAGGTCTGGGCCGTCTACACCGATTTCACCTGGATCGCCGCGCGCCACGGCATCGCGACGCGCGACAAGGAATTCGCCATGGCCTCCGCCGTCGTCGCCTCGATCACGTCGAGCGTGGCCGCGAAATAGCGCGCGCCGCCGCCGCGCCTTCATCCTTCCTACGATCGCGAACTTGCGTTACACTGGAGTTTATTGTCACGGAGCCTGCCATGACCCGTCGTGCCATCGCTCTCATTCTCGCGTTCGCCCCGTTGCTGCTCGCGATGGCGCCGTCGCCGTCGACCGCCCGATCGGAGCCGCGTCTGGCGCTCAAGGGCTACGATCCGGTCGCCTATTTCACCGAGGGCAAGCCGACTCAAGGCAAGCCCGAGTTCGAGACCGTGTTCGACCGGACGCGCTATCGCTTCGCCTCGGCCGCGAACATGGCCCGCTTCAAGGCCGATCCCGACAAGTTCGCGCCGCAATTCGCCGGATTCTGCACGGGTGCCATGTCGCGCGGCATGAAAGTCGAGGCCAATCCGGAGATTTGGCGCATCATCGACGGCAAGCTCTATGTCTTCGCTGGCACCAGGGCCTTCGACGCGGTGCAAGCCGAGCCTGCGGAGCTGATCGACGCGGCGCGCGAACACTGGAAGACCGCAGAGAAAACGCAATAACGCCGCGGCTCATTTGACCCCGATCTTGGCGATCCCCTCGAGCAGGTAGGCTTGGTGCGCCTTGTTCTGGAAGCGCGAGCCGAGGGTCGCAACATCGAAAAAGGGGTTGAGGCGGCGAAATGCCTGCATCGCCTGCGCCGCCTCCTGCATGCGGCCCAGCTGGGCGTAGCTGGCCGCGAGAGTGAAGTAGATAAAGGGAGCGTCGGGAAAGCGCAACGCCCCACGTTCGAGCACACGCACCGCATCTTCATGTCGGCGCGCCTGGTAGAGGGCGAGCCCATACGCAAAGACCGAGGGCGCTCTCGGATTCGGATCGAAGCGAAAGGCCATTTCGTTGGTCGTAATAGCCTCGTCGATCCTGCCGAGCCAAAGCAAAATGCCGGCGCGACCCAGCAGGTTTGCCGCGTCGTTCGGGTTTATGGCCAACATGCGATCGCTGGCGGCCAGCGCCAAGTCGTATTCGGATCGTAGGGTATGGGCGGAACCGACGACAGCGAGCCCTTCCAAGCTGTCGGCGTCGAGCGCCAGCGCCTTCTTGCCCAGTTCCATGGCGCGATCGGCCGCCTCGACCGGGTCTTCCGTCCAGCCAAAGCTCGCGAGGTCGAGATGGGCCCGGCCGTTCCAAGCGTAGGCGGCGGCGTAATTGGGATCGAGCCGGACGGCCTGATCGAAGAATTCGCGGGCTTCGCAATTCGCCGCCCGCGTGCTGCGTGCAAGTCGCTCGCGCCCGCGCAACACGAGGTCGTAGGCATCGAGGCTCTCGGTTGGCTTGGCCAAGACGCGCTGCTGCTCGATGCGAGTCAGGCCGGCTTCGAGCGCTCCCGCGACCTGGCGGGTCACCAAATCCTGGACCGCGAACACGTCCTTCATCGCCTCGTCGTATTGTTGCGACCAGAGCAGCGTGCCGGTCATCGCCTCGGTGAGTTGCGCGCTGACCCGTATGCGCTCGCCGGCGCGCCGCACGCTGCCCTCGACGATGTAGCGCACGTCCAGCTCGCGGCCGATCTCGGCGGGCTTGGCGTTCTTGCCCTTGAATGGGAACACCGCATTGCGCGACATGACGGTGAGCGAGGGAAAGCGGCCGAGGGCGGAGATCACGTCCTCGGTGATGCCGTCGCTGAAATAATCCTGCGCCGGGTTGCCGCTCTGGTTGACGAAGGGCAAGACGGCGATGCTCGGGCGCGACGATACAGGAACGGGCCTCGTCATCGTCTTGGGTTGCCGAGGATCGACGATCGCCGCGAGCTCGGGGAGCCACCACAGAACGACCGCACCGAGCGCGAGCGACAGGACCCCCGCGGCCAGCCTGCCGAGCCATAAGGGTGTCTTTTTGACCGGAACGGGTTCGCGCGCTGCTGCAATATTTTCACCCGGCCGAAGCCAGCGATAGACGCGCACCGGCCGGGCGATGTTCTTGAGCACCTGCTCGCCCGCGTCGGCGAAGCGCGCGTCGAGCCGGTCGCGGACGTCGTCGAAGACGTGGCTCGAAACCGTTACGCCACCCGGCTCGGCGATCGCCTGCAGGCGCGCGGCGACGTTGACCCCATCGCCGAATATGTCCTCGCCGTCGATGATGATGTCGCCGAGGTTGACGCCGACGCGGAACTCGATCCGGCGATCCTCGGGCACCTCGGCGTTGCGGGCTGCTATCGCCGACTGAACTTCTACGACGCAGCGGACTGCGTCCACGACGCTGGCGAACTCGAGGAGCAGGCCGTCGCCCGTCGTCTTGACGATGCGGCCGCCCTCCCGCTCGATCGCGGGATCGATCAAATCGCGACGCAACGATTTCAGCGCCGCCAGCGTGCCGCTCTCGTCCCGGCCCATGAGCTTGGCGTAGCCGGCGACATCGGCCGACACGATGGCGGCGAGGCGGCGCTGTTCTTTCATTCGGACGGGACCTTCGGCTTCCGCGCGCGAAGCATACCCGCATCGCGAATCGCCGAAAAGGGCGGCGCGGCGAGCGACGGCCAGCCCGGCGCGGCGAGCCAGCACAATGCAGGGAAGAACAGCCGCGCAAGTCCGGAGCGATGGCGCATGGCGCCAGCCTAGCCCGATAGCGCGCTCTTATCAACTCGATATCGTATCGGCATTTCCGCTCGCGCGCCGCCTCCGCCATGGTGCCGGCGTGAGGTCGTGGATAGCGAACTTACCCGGCTTCGCGAGACCGTCGGCCGCACCCATCGCCCCCGCGGCGCGGCCACGACGCTCGCGAAGCCGGTCCGCCGCGCGCCGCGGCGCGATCGATCGTCAACACGAACCATAAAAGGATTTCCCATGTCGTCGCGTCTTATCGGATTTTGTTCGGCCGCGCTGCTCGCCGCCGGCCTTGCCCTATCGCCCGCCATCGAGCCGGCCGCCGAGGGACTGAAGCCGGCGCCCGGCGTTGCCGCCAACGGCATCGTCCGGGTCAAGAGCGCCTACGGCATGGCCGAGACGATCGCGCGCGTCAAAGCCGATATCGCCGCCAAGGGCATCACGTTTTTCCTCGAAGTCGATCAGTCGAAGCTCGCCGGCGGCGCCGACATCAAGCTGCGTCCCTCGACCTTGCTGATTTTCGGCAATCCCGGCCTGGGTGCGCATTTCGTCACCGCCAATGCCGATGCCGGAATCGATTGGCCGGTCCGCCTGCTCGTCACGCAGGATGACGCTGGGCAGGTCTGGGCCGTCTACACCGATTTCACCTGGATCGCCGCGCGCCACGGGATCAAGACGCGCGACAAGGAATTCGCCATGGCCTCCGCCGTCGTCGCTTCGATCACGTCGAGCGTGGCCGCCAAATAGCGCGCGCCGCCGCCGCGCCGAAGATGCTCGATATCCGCAATCGGAGCATCTTCGGAAATCGCCGCGTTTCCTGCCGGCGATCTAGCGGCGCAGCTCGCGGCGCATGATGTCGGCGCCGGCCGACAGGGCCGAGAGCTTGGCCAGCGCCACGTCGCGCCGCATCGGCGCCATGCCGCAATTGGTGCAGGGCAGGAGCCTTTCCGCCGGCACGAAGGCGAGCGCGGCGCGGATCGTCGCCGCGACTTCCGCCGGAGTCTCGATTTTGTCGGTCGCGACGTCGATGGCGCCGACCAAAACGTCCTTGCCCTTGAGCAGGCCGATCAGCTCCAAGGGCACGCGCGAGTTGTGGCATTCGAGCGAGACTTGCCCGATCTTGCTGCGCGCCAGCAGCGGAAACGTCTCGGCATATTGCCGCCACTCATTGCCGAGCGTGCCTTTCCAATCGACATTGGCCTTGATGCCGTAGCCGTAGCAGATGTGTACCGCCGTGGCGCAGGTCAGGCCCTCCGCCGCGCGTTCGAGCGCCGCGATGCCCCACTCGGCGACGTCGCGCATGTAGACGTTGAACGCCGGCTCGTCGAATTGAACGACATCGATGCCGAGCGCCTGGAGCTCGCGCGCCTCCTCGTTGAGCGCGGCGGCGAAGGCGTGCGCGAGATCGGGCCGGCGGCGATAATGCTCGTCGGCGATGGTGTCGACCAAGGTCATCGGGCCGGGCAGGGTGAATTTCAATTTTTGCGCCGTGTGGTTGCGCGCGGTCCGCGCCTCGGCGCGGTGCACCGGCCCCTTGCGCCGGATCGGGCCGGTCACGGTCGGCACTTCGGCCTTATAGCGGTCGTTGCGGATGCCGATCACCGTCTTCTTGGCGAAATCGATGCCGTCGAGATTGGCGAGGAAGCCATGCACGAAATGGTTGCGCGCCTGCTCGCCGTCGGTGACGATGTCGATGCCGGCGTCTTCCTGCAGCTTGATGGCGAGGATGGTCGCGTCGAGCTTGCCCTGTTCGAGCGCGTCGCCGGCGAGGCGCCAGGGCGGCCACAAGCGCTCGGGCTCGGCGAGCCACAGGGGTTTCGGCAGGCTGCCGGCAATCGAGGTTTCGAGCATGGCGAACTCTCCATCGGTTCGCGCCCCAGTATGCCGCGAAAGCGCGGGCCTGGACAGCGCCGGGCTGCGACCTTTGGCTTGACGCTTTTTTGAAGATTGCGCGCGATTGTCGGCCCATGGTCCAACCGCTCGACATTGCCATCGTCGGCGCCGGCGTGACCGGCCTCGCCGCCGCGATCATGCTGCGCCAAAGCGGCCATCGCGTCGCCGTCTTCGAGCGCTTCGACGAATCGCGCCCGGTCGGCTCGGGCTTGATGCTGCAGGTGACGGGCCTCGCGGCCATGGACCGCATGGGCCTGCGCGGCGCGATCGAGGCGCTCGGCTGCAAGCTCGATCGCCTCCACGGCATCACCGACAAAGGCACGACGGTGTTCGATCTCGCCTATGGCGCGGTCGATCCCGCGCTTTTCAGCCTGGGCGTGCATCGCGCCGCGCTGCATCGCGTTCTGTGGCGCGGCTTCGAAGCCTCGGGCGCCAGCTTGGAAACCGGCTGCACCGTCGCCGCGATCGAAGCCAAATCCGACGGCCGCGCCGCGGCGATCGACGACACCGGGCGCGCGCTGGCGAGTGCCGACCTGATCGTCGATGCCTCGGGCGCGCGCTCGCCGTTGCGCGCCGCCGTCGAAAGCGCGGCGCCGCGGCCGTTTCGCTACGGCGCGGTGTGGGCGACGGTGCCCGATCTCGGCATCGGCCCGGCCACCTTGGCGCAGCGCTTCGTCGCGGCGCGCGTCATGCTCGGCTATCTGCCGCTCGGCCGGTCCGAAGCGGGCGGGCCGGCGCTGGCGGGATTTTTCTGGAGCCTCAAGCCCGGCGAACACGCCGCCTGGCGCCAGCGCTTTTCCGAGTGGCGCGTCGAGGTCGCGGCGCTGTGGCCGGCGCTGCAGCCGGTGGTTGAGACATTCGCGGGCCCCGACGATCTCACGCTCGCCAGCTACGCCCAATTCACCGCCAAGCGGGTGGCGCGGCTCAATGTCGTGCTGGCGGGCGACGCCGCGCATTCGACTTCGCCGCAGCTCGGCCAGGGCGCCAACCAGGGCCTGATCGACGCCGTCGTTCTCGCCGATGCGCTGGCGCATGCGCGCGACATCGCCGGGGCCTTGGCGAGCTATGCCGCGACGCGGCGGCGGCACATCCGCTTCTATCAGCTTGCCGGCGCGCTGCTGACGCCGTTTTTCCAATCGGATTCCCGCGCCGCGGCGGCGGTTCGGGATCTCGCGTTCCGCCGCATGCAGTTCGTCCCCTATTTCCGGCGCGAGATGGTGCGAACCATGTGCGGATTGAAGACCGGCATTTTTTCCTCCGCAACGCCCGATGCGATCGTCAACGGCTTGGCGCGCCGCGCCGACGGAACGTGAGCGCGCAACCGAAGCGTGTTCTAATTCTCGGCGGCTACGGCACGTTCGGCGGCCGGGCGGCGCGATTGCTGGCCGCGGAAGCCGGATTGACGCTCGTTGTCGCCGGACGATCGCCGGCCGCCGCCTCGGCGTTTTGCGCCACGCTGCCGGCAGGCGCTCGTTGCGAACCGGCGGCGTTCGACCGCGACGGCGATGTCGAGCGCCAATTGCGCGCCTTCGCCCCCGATCTCGTCATCGACGCCAGCGGGCCGTTTCAAGCCTATGGCGACGATCCCTATCGCGTCGTCAAGGCCGCGATCGCCCTCGGCATCGACTATCTCGATCTCGCCGACGGCGCGGATTTCGTGAGCGGGATCGGCGCGTTCGATGCCGAAGCCAAGGCGCGCGGCGTGTTCGCGCTCGCCGGCGCCAGCACCTTTCCTACTCTGACCGCCGCCGTGGTTCGCCGGCTGGGCGAGGGCATGGCGGGCATCGGTACGATCGGCGGCGGCCTAGCAACGTCGCCCTTTGCCGGGCTCGGGCCGAGCGTGATTCGCGCCGTCGCCGGCTATTCCGGCCGGCCGATTGCGCTGCGGCGCAATGGCGTGCCGGAAACGGCCCATGCTTCGATCGATAGCCGGCGCTTCACCATTGCGCCGCCGGGCTGCGTGCCGTTGTACAACCGGCGGTTCACGCTCGTCGATGTGCCGGACCTCAAGATCCTGCCGAAACTTTGGCCAGAACTGCGCGGCGTGTGGCTGGGCGCGGGTTCGGTGCCGGAGGTCCTGCATCGCGGGTTGACGGCGCTGGCCTGGCTGGTCCGCCTCCGGCTGCTGCCGTCGCTGACGCCCCTTGCCCGCTTGTTTCATTGGACCGGCAACACGCTGCGCTGGGGCGAACACCGCAGCGGCATGTTCGTGACCGTGCGCGGCACGGGGCGCGACGGCGGCGCCGTCGAGCGCGCCTGGCATCTCATTGCCGAGGGCGAAGATGGGCCGTTCATTCCGGTCATGGCGCTTCACGCGATCCTCCGCCATTGCCTCGCCGGCCGCAGGCCGCATGCCGGCGCGCGCTGCGCGGCGGCGGATGTAGAACTCGCCGATTACGAGGCGCTCTTTGCGTCTCGCGCCATCGCCACCGGCATCCGCGAAGTGGCGCCGGCGGCCAGCGGCCCGCTCTATCGCAGAATACTCGGCGAGGCGTGGCCGAGGCTGCCGGAGGCTTTGCGCCGAATGCACAGTCCCTCAGGCGATTTTACCGCCGAAGGCCGCGCCGCGATCGAGCGCGGGCGCCATCCATTGGCGCGCGCCGCCGCGGCGATGTTCCGCTTTCCCCGCGCCGGCAACGACGTGCCCGTCGCCGTGACGTTCCGCCTGCGCGACGGCGGCGAGATCTGGGAGCGCGATTTTGCCGGCCGCGTTTTCACCAGCGTGCAAACCCAAGGCCGCGGGCGAACCGAGCATCTCATTGTCGAGCGCTTCGGCCCGTTGCGCTTCGGCCTCGCCGTCGTCATCCGCGATGACCGGCTGTATCTCGTGCCGCGCCGTTGGAGCCTATTTTGCATTCCGATGCCGCGCTTCCTGTTGGCGACGGGCCACACCTATGAGTACGAGGAGGGCGGGCGTTTCCATTTCCATGTCGAGATCGCCCTGCCGCTCATCGGCCTCATCGTGCGCTACAAGGGGTGGCTGGCGGCGAAAAGCTGAGCCGCGCGCGGCGTCGCGGGCTATTGGCATGGGGCGGGCGAATCGGTCTATGTTGCACGCTTGGCACGCGCCGCCGCCGATGCGACGGCGGCCGAAGTTTCGCGAATTGGGAGGGAAAAAATGACGATCTCGAATCCGATCCGCCGCGCCTTTGCGTTGGCATTGGCCGTGGCGGGGTTCGCCGCGCTGCCGGCGCAGGCCCAGGACTATCCCGCGCAAGATATCCGCGCGATCTGCAATTTTCCCGCCGGCACGGGCGGCGACGTGTTCGTGCGCTATTTCAGCGCCAAGCTTAGCGCGCTCGCCGGCAAGCCCGTCATCGTCGAAAATCGCGGCGGCGCGCTCGGCAATATCGGAACCGAGGCGGCGGCGCGTTCCAAGCCCGATGGCTACACGATCCTGATCGTGCCCGGCAGCTCGACCATGGCGGCCGCGGTCCACGTGTTCAAGAAGCTGCCCTTCGATCCGGTCAAGGATTTCACGCCGGTGACGACCTTGGCGCGGCTCGGCTTCGTCCTCGCGGTCGACGCGAAATCGCCGATCAAGACCGTGGCCGATCTCAACGCGCATTTGAAGGCGAAGGGCGACAAGGCGAATTTCGGCATCGCGGCCAATACCGGCCTGGTCTCGGCCGAGCTCTATAAAAAGGTCGCGGGCGTCAAGGCGACCAAGGTTCAGTATCGCGAAATGCAGACCCTGATGAACGACATGTACGCCGACAAGCTCGATTTCGCCTTCGGCGATCCGGTGTGGGCGGTCGAGCAAGTCAAGGCCGGCAAAATCCGCGTCCTCGCGGTCACCTCGGGCCAGCGCATGGCGGCCCTGCCCGATGTGCCGACGTTCAAGGAAGCGGGCTATCCGGATTTCGGCCAGATCATCGCCTGGTGGGCCGTGTTCGTTCCGGCCGGCACGCCGCAGCCCGTCGTCGCCAAGCTCGAAGCCTGGTTCAACCAGATCGCGGCGTCGCCCGAAACCAAGACGTTTCTCGGCCAATTCGGCTCCGAGCCGTTTCCCGGCAACGGCCGCAGCCTCGCCGAACTGCTCGCCTCCGACATCAAGAATTGGGGCGACTACGTCAAACTGGCCGGCATCGAGCCGCAATAAGCCGCCGTGGCGGCGCGCGCCCGCCGCGGGCGAGCCGCGCCGCCGGAGCGCGCGGCAATCGGGCGATGATTCGTATCAAGAGCGCGCGCGATTTCGGCGCCGCCATGCTGTGCGCGCTGCTTGGCGCCGCCGGCCTGTGGTTCGGCCGCGGCTATGAGACCGGCACCGCATCGGCGATGGGACCGGGCTACATGCCGATGCTGCTGAGCCTCGGCCTGCTCGGTTTCGCGGCCGTGATCGGATTGCGCGCGCTGACGGTGGAAAGCGTTGCCATCGGGCGCGTCGATGCGCGCTCGGCCTTGTCGATCCTGGCGGCCGTTCTTGCTTTCGCGGCGCTGATACGGATGGCGGGATCGGCGCCCGCGATCGTCGCCGCCTTCGCGCTCGCCGCCTTGGGCTCGCGCGAAACGCGCTGGCGCGAAGCGGCGCCGCTGGCGCTGGGGTTGGCGGCGCTCTGCGTCGCGGTTTTCTATTACGGGCTGAAGCAGGCCATGCCGCCGTTCGGGGCGCGCTAGGGTGGATATTTTCGGCCAATTGTTGTCGGGTTTCGCCGGCGCATTGACGCTGCAGAATCTGCTGTTCTGCTTCATAGGCTGCCTGCTCGGCACGCTGATCGGCGTGCTGCCCGGGATCGGGCCGGTCGCCGCCATCGCGATGCTGCTGCCGGCGACCTACGGCCTGTCGCCCCTGACCGCGCTGGTCATGCTGTCCGGCATCTACTACGGCGCGCAATATGGCGGCTCGACGACGGCCATTCTCGTCAACATGCCGGGCGAGTCGTCCTCGGTCGTGACCTGCCTCGACGGATACCGGATGGCGCAACAGGGGCGCGCCGGCCCGGCGCTGGCGATCGCGGCGCTGGGCTCGCTGTTCGCCGGCATCGTCGGCACGCTGCTCATCGCCTGCTTCGCGCCGCTGCTCGCCGCGTTCACCGAAAAAATTTCGTCGGTGGAATTTTTCTCGCTCATGGTGCTCGGCCTGCTGTCGGCCGTGGTCATGGCCCAGGGCTCGATCGTCAAGGCGATCGCCATGATCTTCGCCGGCCTGCTGTTCGGCCTGTCCGGCACCGACGTTCAATCCGGCACCGCGCGCTTTACCTTCGGCCTCGGTTCGCTGTTCGAGGGCATCCCGTTCTTGCCGCTGGTCATGGGCCTGTTCGGCATCAACGAGATCATGGCCAATCTCGAGCGCCGCGGCGAGCGCCAGGTGGCGAACATGAAGATCGGGCATCTGTGGCCGACGCGGCAGGATTTCCGCGAAGCCTGGCCCGCGGTGCTGCGCGGCACGGGTCTCGGATCGCTGCTCGGAATTTTGCCCGGCGGCGGCGCCGTGCTCGCGTCCTTCGCCAGCTATGCGATGGAGAAAAAAGCCGCGCGCGATCCGCAGCGTTTCGGCAAGGGCGCCATCGAAGGCGTTGCCGGCCCCGAATCCGCCAACAACGCCGCGGCGCAAACCTCGTTCATTCCGCTGCTCACGCTCGGCATACCGTCCAATGTCGTGATGGCGCTGATCATGGGCGCGCTCATCATTCAAGGGATTGCGCCCGGTTCGGCGGTGATCGACAAGCGGCCCGATCTGTTCTGGGGCATCGTCGCCAGCATGCTGATCGGCAACGTCATGCTGCTGGTCATCAACCTGCCGCTGATCGGGCTCTGGGTGCGCCTGCTGCGCGTGCCTTACCGGCTGCTCTATCCGTGCATACTCGTGTTCTGCATGATCGGCATTTACAGCGTGAATGCGAGCACGACCGATATTCTGCTCACGGTGTTTTTCGCCGGCCTGGGCTATGCCATGCTCAAATTCGGCTGCGAGCCGGCGCCGTTCGTGCTCGGCTTCCTGCTCGGGCCGCTGATGGAGGAGAACATGCGCCGCTCGATGACGCTGTCGCGCGGCGATCCGGCGATCTTCGTCGAGCGCCCGATTTCGCTGGTGCTGCTGCTGATCGCCGCCGGCCTTGTCGTCATGGTGGCCTTGCCCCAGCTGCGCCGCGCGCGCGACGCGGCGTTCCGGCAATGATGCAAGCGGGCGCGAAAGTCCGCCGGCCCGCGCGCGGCGGCAAGCCGCTCCAACGCTAAAAGAGCCCGCCGATGCCGCTCTCCGCCATCCGCAATTTCGTCCGCCACGAGGCCTTCGGCGGCGCGCTCTTGGTCGCGACCGCCGCATTGGCGCTGATCGTGGCGAACAGCCCGTGGGCGCCTTATTACGATCTGCTCGAAACCGTGAAAATCACGATCAAGGTCGGCGAGGTCTTCGCGCTCGACAAGCCGATCCTGCTCTGGATCAACGACGGGCTGATGGCGATTTTCTTCTTGCTCGTCGGCTTGGAGATCAAGCGCGAGATGGTCGAAGGCGAGCTGTCGTCGCCGCGCCGCGCGCTGTTGCCCGCCGTCGCTGCGCTTGGCGGCATGGCGGTGCCGGCGGCGATCTTCGCCGCGTTCAACCTGGGCGACGCGGCGGCGCTGCGCGGCTGGGCGATACCCTCGGCGACGGACATCGCCTTCTCGCTCGCCGTGCTGGCGCTGCTCGGCAATCGCGTGCCGTTCGCCTTGAAGGTGTTCCTGCTCGCCGTCGCCGTGCTCGACGATTTGGGCGCCATTGTCGTCATCGCGATTTTTTACACCGCGCAGCTCTCGCTCGTATCCTTGGCGGCGGCGCTGGCCGGTATTCTTGCCCTCGTCGCCCTCAATTGGCGCGGCGTCGACAAGCCGGCGCCCTATATCTTGATCGGCATCGTCGTGTGGGTCTGTGTGCTCAAATCCGGCGTGCATGCGACGCTTGCCGGCGTCGTCGTGGCCCTCGCCATCCCGATGCGCGCCGCGGCGGACGCGGCGCGCTCGCCGCTCAAGGAGCTTGAGGAATCGCTGCACGGTTCGGTCGCCTACGGCATCCTGCCGCTGTTCGCCTTCGCCAATGCCGGCGTGTCGCTGGCCGGGCTCACGCTGGCGAAATTTCTCGAGCCGCTGACCCTCGGCATTGCGCTCGGACTCTTCGCCGGCAAGCAGATCGGAATTTTTGGCGCGACATTTCTCGCGGTGAAGCTGCGTCTTTGCGTCAAGCCCGAGGGCGCCACCTGGCCGCAGATCTATGCCGTCGCCATCGTCTGCGGCATCGGCTTCACCATGAGCCTTTTCATCGGCACCTTGGCGTTCAGCGACCCGAAATACGACGCCGCGATCCGGCTCGGCGTGCTCGGCGGCTCGCTGCTGTCGGCGGTGGTCGGTTATCTTCTGCTGCGGCTTGACTTTGCCCAAGGGACCGGCGCCGGAATAGTTGATCCGCCCGGCGCTCGCCTCGCGCCCGCGAAGGCGTTAGGCTGCGCGCGACAAGCCGAGGAGCCAAGGATGACGATCGCCTATCTGCTGACCTACACCGGGCCGGGTGCCGCCGGCGATGCGCTGCGCGCCTGGATCATGGGCGCGCCGGTCGCGTTGTTCAAGAAAGCCAAGGGCATCGAGTCGATCGATCTCTACGTGCCGGAAAAGCCGGCGCACGATCCCTATCTCGACGACGGCGCGCCGCCGCTGGCCACGCTGCAGGCCGCGTTCAAGACGCCGGCCGATGTCGAGGACGTGCTGGCGAGCGCCGAGTTCCGCGCCGCGATCGTGGCGCCGTCGCCGGCGCCGCCCGACAAGGTGCGCGCCACGCACGAGGCCATGGCGTGGCACTTCTATCCGGTCAAGGGCGAGTCCAAGCCGGCGCCGCTCACCGCCACGTGCTCCTACGTCGTGCGCTATCACCGCCCGGCCGAGGACGAAACGGCCTTCGTGAAATTCTACGTCGATCACCATCCGGCGCTGCTCGGCAAGTTCCCCAACATCCGCAACGTGATGTGCTACCTGCCGATCGCGTGGCAGGATCCGACGCCGATCGCGCATTCCGATTACATGCTCGGCAACGAGGTCGTGTTCGATTCGATCGACGGGCTCAATGCTTCGCTCAAATCGGACGTCCGCCACGAGCTGCGCGACGACTTCAAGCGCTTCCCGAAATTCACCGGCCGCAACACGCATTTCGCGATGCGGCGCACGCGGCTGCTGGGATAGGCAGGGCGCGGCGGCGCGACGGCCGATATTGCGCGAGCGCCCGCTATGCGAGCGTCGCGAGATACTTCACCTTCGCTTCCGACTTGCCCTTGCGCATCGCCTCGAAAAAGCGCTTGTCGGCGGTTATCAGCGGGGCCTCCCAGCGCTCTGCAGTGGCCGCATAGAAGCAATCGTAGATCGGATGGCCGATCCGCTCGGCGATCTCAAGTGCGCGGGCAAGCAGTTCCTTCGACGCGATGAGCAGCAGGGCGCCCGGCAAGTGACGGACGATCTCGTCGGCCTGTGCCCGGGTGATTTCGTTTTTCACCCGTCGCTGCCAGAGCACATTTCCCACTTCCGCCAAAATGAGATCGGGCGCAATGAGCAGCCCGTCCTCGGCGGCGACCCGTCGTGCCGCGTCGGACAATGGTTCATCAAGGTACCATTTGCAGGCCACGCTGGCATCGACGACGCGGTTCACCGTCGATCCCGTGCGTCGCGGATAATGTCGGCGCTATCGGTCGTAAGTTTCTTGGGCGTCATCGCCCGGATCCGGTCCATCTCGGCGACGAGCGCCTGCCGCGTCGGCCCCGCCGCCTCGGACAAAAGCTCGCGCAGAAGTTGCTCAAGCGAAATCCGGCGCGCTTCGGCTTGGCGCTTCAGCCGCTCGATTACGGCGTCGTCGAGATTGCGGACCAACAATTGACCCATGGCCAGGACCTTCCTTGCTATCATACTTGATAGCATAAGGCGAAGCGACCGCCAAGCGGGAGCCAAGGCCGGTTTGAACTCAGGCGCGATCGCGGCGAAGAACGCGTCCACCGAAGGCACGATCATCAACCCGGTCCGCGCGCGCGGGCGCAGCATGCGGTTGGCGTCGAAATGCTCGATCGGGCGCAAGAAGCGTTGCCAGTAGCCGTCGATATCGACGAGGTAAACCGGCTTGTCGGTTTGCCCAAGATCGACTTTGAGCATTTCGGTGACGATCTCGTCGAGCGTGCCGAGTCCGCCGGGCAGCGCGGCGAAGCAATCGGCGAATTGCGACATCATGGTTTTGCGTGCGTTCAGAGTGTCGTCCAGAATCAGCTCGGTGATCGCGCGCTCGGCGCGCTCGTCGCGGATCAGTGCTTCGGGCAGCGCGCCGACGACGTCGCCGCCCGCTGCCATCGCCGCGTGCGCCGGTATCGCGAGCCGCGACGCGATATCGCCGCGGCCGATATCCCGGGCGAGCGCGGTATCGATCGGGGCGTCGAGCGCGGGATCCGCGAGCGCCGGCGCCGCGAGCCGTTCGAGCAGCGCGGCCAAGGTCGCGGCCTCGCGGTCGCTGAGCCGCGCGCCGACGGCGTCGCGGATCGCCGGGCCGTAGACGCGCCACATTTTTTTCCGCAGCGCCAGGCCGGCGCGGGTGATGACGAGGTACTGGCCGCGCTTGTCCGCGGGGCAGCGGCGGCGCTCGACATAGCCCTTTGCGGCGAGCCGGCCGACCAGGCGTGAGAGATTGTATTGCTCCAGCAGCATCGCCTGTTCGAGCGCGAAGGGCCGCAAGCCCGGCGCGCCGGCGCGCTCGACCGCGAGCAACACATCGTACCAGGCGAGCGGCGGCAGGCCGGCTTGCTTGAGCCGCGCCTCGACCGCCGCCATCGCCGCCAGCTGGGCGCGCACCAGGCGGGTCCAGGCGCGGACGGCGGCATCGGACGGCGGCTTGGTCATGGCGGCTCACGAAACTGTGTTGCGCGGGTCGTTGACCGGTAAATGCATTTGCATCAAAAGTCAATGCACGTGCATGCAATGCCGGCCCGGCGATTTTGTTGCGGCGGGGCCTTCCCGCCCGCCGCCGCCGGCCTTACCTCAATCGGCACCGAACCACCCCCGTCATCGTCCCTCAACCTGGAGAAAACGCATGAAGCTCTATTACGCATCCGGCGCCTGTTCGCTGGCCCCGCACATCGTCGCCCGCGAGGCCGGCGTCACCGTCGATCTCGTCAAGGTCGATCTCGCCGCGCACAAGACCGCCGACGGCGGGGATTTCTACGCCATCAACCCGCGCGGCTACGTCCCGGCGCTCGAAATCGACGGCGGCACCGTGCTGCGCGAGGCCGCCGTCGTCACGCAATATCTCGCCGACCAAAAGCCCGGCGCGGGCCTCATCGCCGCCGCCGGCTCGCTCGATCGCTTGAAGCAGCAGGAATGGATCGGCTTCATCGCCACCGAGCTGCACAAGACCTTCAGCAATCTGTGGAACAAGCAGATGCCCGACGCCGGCAAGGAGATCACCAAGACCAAGCTCGCGACGCGCTTCGCCGAGCTCGACAAGCACCTCGCCGGCAAACAATATTTGATGGGCGACAAATTCACCGCGCCCGATGCCTACTGTTTCACCATCGTCAATTGGGCGAATTTCCTCAACCTCGACTTGAAGCCCTATGCCAATCTCAGCGCCTACATGGCCCGCGTCGCGGCGCGCCCCAAGGTGCAGGAGGCGCTCAAGGCCGAAGGCTTGCTGAAATAGCCCGCGATACCGCGCCGGGGTTGCGAGTATTGGCATCCCGGCGCAGTATCGCCCGCGTTGGCTCACGGCAAAGAGGCGTCACATGCGAAAAGCCGCGTATCTTTCGTTGTCGATTCTCGGCGCGTCCCTGGCGCTGACCATTTCAGCGGCGCGCGCCGATGCGATCGACGGCGATTGGTGCCACCCCGACGGGCGCCGCCTGTCGATCGACGGCGCCTCGATCGTGACGCCCGGCGGCAAGCGCATGACGGGAAATTACGGCCGCCACGATTTCTCCTACGTCGTGCCCGCGCCCGAACCCTCGGCCGGCCAGAACATCGCCATGCAATTGCTGAGCGAGGAGGCGATGAATTTGCGCGTCGGCGCCGGCGCGCCGCAACTCTGGCAGCGCTGCAAGAAGCCGGTGAGCTAGCGGATGAAATCCAACATCTGATTCGGAATCCGGATGATCGGCTCGGTCTTCCGCTGTTGCCGCGTCGGGGCGCGTCCCGGACCCGCCCGCGTGCAAACAGGCGATCGATTGCCCGAAAACGGCGGCACTGTCGGTGCCGCGCGACACGCAGAGGGCGGGTCTGAGACCCGCCCCGACGGGTCAATGGCGGTGGAGCCTTACATTTATTCGCACCGAGACGATCATTCGGATTTCGTATGAAGGTCCTTCTCGTCTATCCGCTCTATCCGGTCACCTATATGGGCTTTCAATACGCGCTGCCGCTCACCGGTGCCAAGGCCGTATTGCCGCCGCTCGGTCTCTTGACCGTCGCCGCAATGCTGCCGCGCGCCTGGGAGCGGCGCCTGGTCGATCTCAACGTGCGGCCGCTCGGCGACAACGATCTCGACTGGGCCGACGTCGTCTTCATCAGCGCGATGACGGTGCAGCAGGCGTCGGTCGAAACGGTGATCGCGCGCTGCCGCGCCAAAAACAAGCGCATCGTCGCCGGCGGCCCGCATTTTTATCACTATCACGCCGAGATCGCGGGCGTGGATCATTTCGTGCTCGGCGAAGCCGAGGACGTGATCGACGACCTGTGCGCCGATCTCGAAGCCGGGCGGGCCAAGCCGATCTACCGGCCGAGCGGCTTTCCGGATGTGAGCACGACGCCGGTGCCGGCGTGGAACCTGATCCGGCTCGACGACTACGATTCGATGGCGGTGCAATTTTCGCGCGGCTGCCCGTTCGATTGCGAATTCTGCGACATCATCGTCCTGAACGGCCGCAAGCCGCGCGTCAAGCGCCGCGAGCAGGTGCATGCCGAGCTCCAAGCGCTGCGCGACGCGGGCTGGCGGCGCAGCGTCTTCGTCGCCGACGACAATTTCTACGGCAACAAGAAGCGCTGCCGCGCGCTGCTCGACGCGATGATCGAGTGGCGCGATGCGCGTGGCCGGCCCTTCGTGTTTTCGACCCAGGCCAGCCTCAACATGGCCGACGATGCGGGCCTGCTCGACCTGATGGTGCGCGCCGGTTTTGCGGCGGTGTTCATCGGGCTTGAAAGCGTCTCGCCCGCCGCGCTCGCCGAATGCCGCAAAGTGCAGAACCTGAAACGCAACATGGCGCGGGCGCTCGCCGCGATCCACGATCGCGGAATCATCGTCTGGGGCGGCTTCGTCGTCGGCTTCGATTGCGATACCGAGGCGACCTTCGACGAGCAGACGGCGTTCATCGCCGAGACCGGCATCGCCCTCGCGACCGTTTCGCTGATGACGGCCATTCCGCACACGCGGCTCCATGACCGATTGAAGGCGGAAGGCCGGCTCCTGGTTCGCTTCAACAGCGGCTTCGTCGATGCGAGCGGCCTCAATTTTGTGCCGTGCATGGATCGCCAGAGCCTCGTCGCGGGCTATAAGCGCGTGGTCGGCCGCATATTCGAGCCGCCGGTGTTCTACCGCCGCGCCCGCCGGACCATCGCGCGTCGCATCCCGCCCGCGCTCGCCGTGTTTCCGTTCGGCAAGCGCGAGCTCGGCACCTTGTTCCGCGCGCTCTGGCGCTTGGGCGTACGCGACGAAGCGCGGCGCCATTTCTGGAAGCTGGTCGGCTTTGCCGCGCTGCGCGGGCGTAATGCCATCGGGCTCGCCATCGCGCTGTTGCTGATGGGCTATCATCTCCGGATGTTGAGCCGCGATATCGTCGCCCAACCGGATGCGACGCCGGCGCCGGCGCGCGCGGCGGTCGCGGCCGAATAGGCTCGGCCGCTCAGCGCGGCCTGTCGCCGGCCAGCGTCACGCGGTGCATGACGCGGCGGTGGCCGTGATAGTCGTTGATCGGGTTGTGCTGGGCGCAGCGATTGTCCCACAACGCGAGCGAGCCGGTTTGCCAGCGGAAGCGGCAGGTGAATTCCGGGCGCGCGAGGTGGGCGACCAGGAAATCGAGCAGCGGCGCGCTTTCCGCCACGCTCATATCCTTGAAACGCTCGGTGTGCGCGCCGTTGACGTAGAGCGCCTTGCGGCCGGTTTCGGGATGGGTGCGGACAACGGGATGCTCCGCCGCGAACAATGTCCGGCGCCCCGGGCTTGGCGCCGTCGCGCAGCCGGTCCTCGCGCGTCTTGCTGACATCGGCCTTGGCCGAGCTGTTGACGGCGACGAGCGGATCGAGCAGGCGCTTCAGGCCGGGTGAGAGCGTTTCGTAGGCGAGATACATGTTGGCGAACAGCGTGTCGCCGCCGACCGGCGGGATCTCGCGCGCGATCAGCATCGTCGCCATCGGCGGCTGTTCGAGATAGGCGGTGTCGCTGTGCCACAGGCCGCCGAAATTCACCGTCTCGTGCTCGAGCTTGACGACCGGCGTGATCGCGGGGAAATCGGGCAGTCCCTTGAGGAAGGGATAGTCCATCGGCGTTCCGAGGCGGCGCGCGAAGGCGAGAAAGCCGGCGGGCGGCAAATCCTGGCCGCGGAAAAATATAACCAGATGATCGAGCCACGCCCGGCGGATCGCGGCGACCGTGGCGTCGTCGAGCGTCCGGGCAAGATCGACGCCGGCGATCTCGGCGCCGAGCGCGCCGGCCAAAGGGTGGATTTCGATCGATGCCTGTGCCACGCAGCCTCCCGAGCGCCGCCTCGTGCGGCGCGCGCTCGGGGCGTTTTAACCGCCGCCGCGGACGCGCGCTAGCCGATCTTGCGCAGCGTGCCCTTGTCCCAGAGATAATATTCGGTGCGTACCGAGGCGCGCATGTCCTTCGGCAGATCGGCCAGTTCCTTGGGCGGGTTGACGATCAGGAGGCGGCTCCTGACGTCATATTTGGCGCCCACGGTCGCTTGCGGGCCGAAGCTCACCTTGCCGGTGCGCGTGTCGATCAGCGCGATCGTCTGGCACGAGGTGCCGCAGCCCCACATCGTCACGATCACATGACCGGCGAAATTGGGCTTGCCCTTGGCGGCGTCGAGCAGCCGCGTCTTGAACTGACGCGCGTCCTTTTCGCTGTTGAGATCGACCGGCGCCGTCTTGCCGGTATAGGCCGGGCCGGCAGGGTATTTCGCCGGATCGGGCGACGGGCTCTTGGCTGCGGCGGGCGCGGCGAGGGCGAGCGCCAGCAATGCGGCGGCGAACGAAGCGCGCAAGGCGCGCGGCGTCGAAATCGTCATGGGATTGCTCCTATGGAAGAAAAACGAGGGCTCGGACGCTCGGCGTCCCAACGGAAGCCAAGCATCCTAGCCGAGATCGGCGCGGCGGGCTGTGATGGCGATCACAGGCCGCCGCGAAAAAGCTACATCGTGTGGACGAAGGTCACCCAGCCGGTGCAGCTCGAACTCTGGAGGAACCCACCGCGGTTGCACACTTGCACATGGTACTTGAGCTTGAAGCCGGGCCGGCCGGCAAACGACCAGCTCACCTTGTTCATGAGGCCGTTGCGGCCGCTGCTGAGCTCGACCTGCTGGCCGTTGCGGCGCACGTTGAAATGCGTCATCGGGCGATTGCTGGTGTCGATCTGGACGCGCACGGTGCGGCCGTCATCGGTGCTTTCGGCGCAAATGCCCCTGGCGCAGCCGCGCGCCTCGGCGGTGCCGGCGGAGAGAAGCGGCGACGCCGCGGCGAAGGCCGCGACGGCAAGGGAGAGAAGTGGACGTTTCATGGTCGTGGTTCCTGTCCTGGAAGGGCTGAGATGTCGGGATTGACAAACGACAGTCTAAGCCCGCGCCACTGAACCCAGGCTGAACCGCCGCCGAGCGCCGCCAAATGGGAGCCGCGACCGCCCGGAACGCGAAAAAGCGAAGGGCGGGATCGCTCCCGCCCTTCATCTTTCAGACCGCGGCTGCGGATGCCGCTTAGTTCGCGCCGTAATATTGGCCGCCGTAGAAAGTAAAGGTCATCCACCCCGTGCATTTGGAGCTCTGCAAGAAGCCGCCGCGATTGCAGGCCTGGACGCTGACCGTGTACTTCCCGCCCGGCGTCAGGTTGCGAAAAATATTGTGGCCGCTTTCGTTCGATCCGCTGACCGCGCCGACTTCGATCTGCGTCGTCCGGCCGCCGGGCGCGGTGTAGCGCACGTTGTAGTGCGTGATCGCGCTGCCGTAGAAGCGCAGGAAATAGTATTGCTTGCCGCCGTCGCGATAAAGGTGATCGCGCTTGTAGAAGCACACGCCGCCCGCGCAGAGCTTGACGTATTGCGGAATGGCGGCGTCGGCCTGGGCGGGCGCGAGGAAGGGCGCGGCCGCGGCGATGGCGGCGACGGCGAGCGAGAGCAGAGTGCGTTTCATGGGCGTGGTTCCTGTCCGGGTTTGAATGTCGGGATCGACGGGCGCACCCTACTTCACGGCGGCTGAACCGCGCGTGAACCGCGGGTTGTTGATCGCGCGCGAAAATTTTTCGCCGCCGGCGTCGGCGATCACATCGGTTCACACTCGGTTCAGCGCGCGTGAGCTATAGCCTGAGCGTCTTCGAAACAAGATGAACCCGAAACCGAATATCAACCCATCATCAATGGAACCGCTACCATGAACATCACCCGTACCCTCTTCGCCGCGCTCAGCGTCCTCGCGCTCGCCGGCATCGCCAGCAACGCCTCCGCCTTGTCGAAGAATTTCCTCCCCTCCGGTAAGGACGAGAACGCCAAGTACGGCAAGGTCCTCGACGAATGCAAAGGCGTCATCTGCGTGAAAGTCCGCGGCGACTACGGCTACGTGCGCATCAAGCTCGAAGATACCAGCCCGAACGCCGTCAAGTTCTTCCTCGTCAGCTTCCAGGACGACGTGACCGGCAAGCTCGTCACCCGCAAGGTCTTCTCGAAGGACGGCACGGTCGGCATCCTCAATGGCCTGACCGCCAGCGCCGGCAATTTGCACACCTTCTCGGTGCGCGCCTGCTACGACAATGGCTGCGGCAAGGCGAAGCCGAAGTTCTCCTTCACCGCCTAACGCCCGATCCCGTCACCGCGAAACGCGGCGCTTCCGCAAGGAGGCGCCGCGTCGCTTTTGGGCTCAAAAAGGATATTTCCCAAACATGGGAAATATGCTATTAGGGCGCTGCCAAACCGAAGGAGGCGCCCGATGACCATCCCCTATCCCGCCGCGCGATCCGGCTACCGCAAGACCCCGCCGCGCCGCCGCGCCCATGCCAGGGCGGCGCGCCTCGGCAGGGCGCCCGGCAAGGGCACGCCCTACACCGAGAGCGAAATCCTGGCCGAGATCCGCCGCGTCGCCGGGCGCGTGCGCGGCCATTTCTCGCTGACCAAGTTCCTGGCGCAATCGGCATTGAGCTGCACGCCGATTTACAAGCGCTTCGGCAATTGGCGCGCCGCCTTGCTCGCCGCCGGCCTGGCGCGGCGCCTGGCGCCGCGCGCCATGGGCGCCAAGCACACGTGGGAAGAATGCTTCCAGAATCTCGACCGCATGGTGCGCCTGTTGGCGCGCGCGCCGTTGCGCTACGAGATGAACGCGCCGCCTTCGCGCATCGGGGCCGGCACCTATCTCCACCGCTTCGCCACCTGGCGCAACGCCTTGGCCGCCTATGCCGCCTATCAAGCCGGCGACGAGAAAGCCTGGCCCATGCCGGGCACGCGCCGCGGCAAGCGCCAGCGCGCGCTGTCTGCCGGCCGCGCCGCGCGCGCCGCCCTCATCGTCCGCCGCCGCGCATCGCAAAGCGACGCCGAGGCCAGCATTCCGCTGCAATTGCGCTACGACGTGCTGAAGCGCGACCGCTTCCGCTGCACCGCGTGCGGCGCCAATCCGGCCGCCGACGGAAGCGTGATCCTGACGCTCGACCACAAGGTTCCGCGCGCTCATGGCGGCAAGACGGAGAAGGCGAACCTCGCAACCTTGTGCCTGCAATGCAATCTTGGCCGCGGCGCCATGGGATAGCGCGCCCGCGCCATGCTAGGCTCGCCGCCGCAACGGCGAAGAGGAAGCGGCATTGGCTATCGCCAGCCTGCCTTGGTATGCGCTGCCCGAGACCGAGGCGGCGCAGGATGCGCTGTGGTCCGTGCTCGCCCGGCATCTGCGCCGCAACGGCGTCGGCGGCGTGCCCCGGCGCCTCAGCCGCGGACGGCCGGTCCACAGCGTCTTGGCCAATCCCGCGCTGCTGCTCAGCCAATGCTGCGGCTACGACATTGTCTACGGTTTCTCCAGCAGCCTCGCCCTGGTCGCGACGCCGCGCTACACGGCACCCGGCTGCGACGGCGCCGATTCTTGCAGCTTCGTCCTGGTGCGCGATGCGTCGGCGGCGCGCGATCTTGCCGATCTCGGCGGCGGCATCTGCGCCGTCAACGGCTTCGCCTCGCATTCCGGCACGAATTCGCTGCGCCATCTGGTGGCGCCGCTGAGCCGCGGCGGGCGGTTCTTCCGCGCGGTGAAGGCGAGCGGCGGCCATCTTGCCAGCCTCGCGCTGCTCAGCGCCGGCGACGCCGATGTCATGGCGATGGATTGCGTGCTGCACGCGCTGCTGGCGATGTACCGGCCGCGGGCCCTGGCCGGAACCCGCATTCTGTGCCGCACCGCGCCCGTGCCCACGCCGCCGCTCGTCACCTCGATCGGCGCCGATCCGGCGCTGATCGAGCGCCTGCGCCAAGCGATCGCGGCGGCGCTCGCCGATCCGGACGCGGCGCCGGCGAAAGCCGCGCTCCTGCTCGAAGACGCGAGCCCGCTGCCCCTGCAGCGCTATGCGCGCATCGTCGAGCTCGAAGCCGCCGCGCTCGGCCACGGCTATTACGAGATGCACGCAACGTCGTCGGCGCTGGTGGGGCCGGCGCTGGCGGCGCGTTAAGCCATTATATACCACAACAAAAAGTGGTAAACGCCGCGCGCAACCATAGGACTGCGGGTTGCGCCGTTGACCGCGGGGACGATACAGGGAATCTTCAACCTAATGAATCGTGAACGCCGGTTCGGCGCCCGCTCTCGGGCGAAAAGAACACCGGCGGCGCATGTCGGATCCGTCCACGCCATGCCGTGCTCGCACGTAAAGAGTGCATGGTCAAACGCAACGAGGCCGTTATGAAGACTTGCACCGCCGCCGAAGACAGCTGCCGCTATTGCGGCTCCAACGAAATCGTCCTGTGGCCGCTCGACATCGCCGGCAAATGCGCCACCTGTTCGTGGCAGGCGCATAGCGGCCGCAGCGCCGCGGCGCGCATGCAGGATGTGCTGCGCCGCGTCGAGCAGGAGCGCTACGCTGCGCAGGGCATTCACGCCTCGATCCCGATGCCGCGGCGCCGGTCGCATTACCGGATCCGCGACAGCCGCCCCCTGGTCCAAGGCGGCGGCGGACGCGCATAGGCGGGACGCCCATATCCGAAGGCGGGCGCGCTGGAGCGGGCGCGCGACCGGTGCTAGGGTCGATCCTCGGCCGTCCGGGAGTTTCACGATAAATCGCCATGCGTTCGCCGCCACGGTTTGCCTCGCCGCGACCGCGCCCGCCGCGCTGTTCTGGTCGGCGCCGGCGCTGGCGCAGAATTGCGCTTCGCCCAAGCCCATCACCTTCGCGCCCGGCGCCGGCAGCGGCAAGGTTTCGGGCGGCGTCATCCGTGGCGAACTCGACTGCTACGGCATCGCGGCGCGGGCCGGGCAAACCATGACCGTCACGATCGCCGCCCTGGAGCGCAATGCCGTGTTCCAGCTCTACGTCCCGGGCTGGTCGGCGGCGAAGGACCGCGGCGGCATTTGGCAATTTCGCGGCACCGCCTTGCCCGGCGCCGGCGAAAGCAACGACGCCACGCGCTGGTCCGGCCGACTTCCGGCGAACGGCCGCTACCTTCTCGTCATCGGCGGCACGCGCGGCAACGCGAGCTACGATGCGACGGTGACGATCAAATAAAGCGCCGGCAAATAGCGCGCCGGCCAGCGCAATGCGAACCGGCAAAAATAGCCGGGGCCGCTCCGTGGCAGGAGCGGCCCCGATATTGGCATCGATCGCGGCCGAGCCTAGCGCACGAGCGCGAGGCGCTGCTTCAAGAACTGCTGTTTCACGAGCAGCTGCTTGGCGATGAGGATGCGCATTTGCAAACGGTACTTCAAATACGCCGACAGGGAGGGGCCGCACTGCTTGCACGGCGGCGGGCCGGGCGGCAGCGGTTGGGGGTTGAGGGCATTGGCGGGTGCCGTCGCCGCGGCGAAAGCGGCGAAGCACAAGGCGATGGTTGCGAGGCGGAGCATGGCGATGGGTTTCCTTGACGGTTGCACATGGGCGTTGCCGGCGGAATTGCCGGCACCGATCCGCGCAAAATAGCAGCCGCCGGCTGAACCAGGCTTGAACCGCCGTGCCGTGCCGCAAAGGGAGCGCGTCGCGCGCATGGCCAAAGGCCGCCCTCCGCACCCGATAGCCAAACCCGGTCTTTTCTTATAAAACATCCCCAACGGCCGGGACCCGCCCGGCCATAACACCATGTCATGGGAGCGACACGATGAACCGCTGGATTTCGACCGCCGCGTCCGCAACTCTGTTTGCGGCTGCTTCGACCCTGGCCCTGAGCCTCGCCGCCGGCGCCGTCTTCGCGCAAGGCAAACACACGCTGCGCTGGGCGAGCCAGGGCGATGCCCTCACCATCGACCCGCACGCGCAAAATCACGGCCCGACCAACTCGATGAACCTGCAGATCCACGATCCGCTGGTGCGCCTCGACAAGGACATGAAAATGGAGCCGGGCCTGGCGCTGTCGTGGCGCGTCGTCAATCCGACGACCTGGGAATTCAAGCTGCGGCCCAATGTCGTGTTCCATGACGGCGGCGCGTTCACCGCCGACGACGTCGTGTTCACGCTCAACCGCGCGCTGCTGCCAACCTCCGACATGCGCAACTCGATCGACTATATCGCCGAGGTCAAGAAAATCGACAATTTGACCGTCCACATCGTGACCAAGGCGCCGAACCCGATCGTGCCGATCACGCTCAACCAGATCGGCATCATGTCGAAGGCCTGGGCCGAGAAGAACAAGGTCGAGAAGCCGCAGGACTTCAAGAACAAGGAAGAGACCCACGCCGTGCGCAACGCCAACGGCACCGGCTCGTTCCGCCTGGTCAAGCGCGATCCCGGCGTCGAAACCGTGCTGGCGCGCAACGAAAAATGGTGGGGCTGGAAGACGGCGGCGGGGCCGGGCAATGTCGACGAGATCGTCTACAAGCCGGTCGGCAACGCGGCCACGCGCGTCGCGGCGCTGCTGTCGGGCGAAATCGACTTTCTGCTCGATCCTTCGATCCAGGATTTGGAGCGCATCAAGAACGATCCCAAGCTCAAGGTGCTCGAGATCGCGCAAGACCGCACCATCTTCCTCGGCATGGAGCAGAGCCGCAACGAGCTGCGCAGCTCCGACGTCAAGGGCAAGAACCCCTTCGCCGACGCGCGCGTGCGGAAGGCGGTCAACATGGCGATCGACCGCGACGCGATCCGGCGCGTGACCATGCGCGGCTTCTCGGCCCCGGCCAACATCATCACCGCACCCGCCATCCACGGCTACGACAAGGCGCTCGACACGCCGCCCAAGGCCGATGTCGAGGGCGCCAAGAAGCTGCTCGCCGCGGCCGGCTATGCCAACGGCTTCGAGGTCAAGCTCGATTGCCCGAACAACCGCTACATCAACGACGAGCAGATCTGCATCGCCCTCGTCGGCATGCTGGCGCGCATCGGCATCAAGATCAAGCTCGACGCCCAGGCCATGGCGCTCCACACGCCTAAGTTGCAGAAGCGCGAGAGCGACTTCTACCTGCTGGGCTGGGGCGTGCCGACCTTCGACAGCCACTACGTGTTCAACTTCCTGTTCAGCTCGAAGGGCACGTGGAACGCCGGCAGCTACAACAACCCCAAAGTCGACGCGCTGACCGTGGCGATGGCGGGCGAGACCGACTTGAAGAAGCGCGACGCCATCCTCGCCGAAGCGTGGAAGATTGTCGTCGACGACCAGGCCTATGTCGCCCTGCACCACCAATTGCTCGCCTGGGGCATGTCGAAAAAGGTCAACCTGCCGATCTCGATGAACGACCAGGCGCAGTTCCGCTACGCGGTGATGAGCAAGTAGAGCACCGAGCCGCACTCCCTCACTTCCCCCTCCCCCGAGATGGGAGAGGGGAAGGAAGATCGGCAACCGACAGTAAGCCCTCCCCCTCTACGGGGGAGGGTGGGGTGAGGGCTCGGGCTCGCCCCCTGAGCGGCGATTGTCCGAATTCGACATAAATCTTCGGCAAATCGAGCTTGCCGGCTCGCCAAGCACCGACCTTAGTTCAGCGTCCGGCGCACGATCGCGGCGCCATCGGCCAGCGCCTTGAGCTTGGCGAAGGCGAGGTCGCGCGCAATGTATTTCATGCCGCAATCGGGCGCCGGGCTGAGGCGCTCGGCGGCGACGAAGGGCAGGCAGGCGCGGATGCGCAAAGCCACGTCTTCGGCGCTTTCCGCTTCCGGGCGGGCGAGGTCGAGAACGCCGAGCACGATGGTTTTCGGCGCCAGGTCGCGCAGCACGCCGAGATCGATCCGGGGCTGCGCGGCTTCGATCGAGATCTGGCCGGCGCTGCAATTGCCGAGTTCGGCGAGAAAAGAATAGCCGCTCGGTTTGTCCTTCACCGTGTGCGCGTAGCCGAAGCAGAGATGAATCGCGGTCGGGCCGGGAATGTCCTTGAGCGCGCGGTCGATCGCCTTGATGCCATAGCGCTGCGCGCGCTCGGGCCGCGCTTGAAGCCAGGGCTCGTCGAGTTGGATGATGTCGGCGCCCGCGGCTTTGAGATCGCGGGCCTCGGCATTGACCGCCGCGGCATAGGCGAGGGCCAATTCCTCTTCGTCCTTGTAGAAATCGTCTTGCACTTGCTGCGCCATGGTGAACGGGCCGGGCAGCGTGATCTTGATCTTGCGCCCGGTGTTGCGGCGCAGGAACTCGACGTCGCGCACCTCGACCGCGTGGCGCCGGCGGATCGGCCCGACGACGCGCGGCACCGCGACCTTGACGCCGGTCCGGCCCACGGTTTCGCCCGGCCGGTCGGGATCGATGCCGTCGAGCGCGGTCGCGAAGCGGTTCGAATAGCTTTCGCGCCGAATCTCGCCGTCGGTGATCACGTCGATGCCGGCGCGCTCCATGTCGCGGATCGCCAGCAGCGTCGCGTCGTCCTGCGCCTGCTCCAGCAAGGGCTCGGGAATGCGCCACAGGGCGCGGGCCCGGATGCGCGGCACATGCTTGGCGAGCGCCTCGCGGTCGATCAGCCAGATCGGCTGCGGATAGCTGCCGACAACGGTCGTCTCGAGGAGCGCATTCGCCATCGCGCTATTGGGCCGCGGCGCGCGGCGCGCTTTCCCGGCCGGCGCCGAAATGGGGCATCACGTCGCGCGCGAAACGCGTCAGCCAATCCTGGCGCAGGCGATGCGGCAGGCCGGGCAGCGACGGATTGACCATGACGTAGTTGTAGCCGGCGTCGAGGAAGCGCTGAAGCTGCGCGCGCACCGTCGCGGCGCTGCCGATCAGCGACGATTCGATCAGCGGGCCGAGATTGTCCGGATCGCAATAGACGAGGCGGCGCTTGTGGGTTTCCGCGAACGAGCCGTAGCCCGGCACGTCGGCGTAGCGCGCGGCATCGAACGCGTAGTGCTTGACCTGCAACTCGTACCAGCGCGGCACGTAACGCCGCGTAAGCTCGATCGCCTCGCGATCGGTATCGGCGATAATTGTGATCGGCGAGCACAGCTTGGGCGCATCGGTCGAGCCGCCGCGCCGCAGCGTCGCCGCGTCCCAGCTTTCGAGCACCTTGCGCTGCGCGTCGATCGGCGTGTGGCCGGTAAGCATCGGCGGCAGGCCGAGATCGGCGAGCTTCTCGGCGCTGCTCGGCTGGCCGATGGCGCCGAAGAAGGTGACGTTTTCGAGGCGCGGCGCCGGCCGCAGCGTGACTTCGCGCGGCACCGACAGGAACGCGCCCTTGTAGGTGAAGGGCTTGCCCTTCAGCGCGAGCTGCACGATCTCCCAGCATTCCTGGAAGCGGTCCTTGGCTTCGGCCATCGACAGGCCGAAGGCCTCGTATTCGAGCGGCGCGTTGCCGCGGCCGAGGCCGATGCGCAACGGCCCATCCGAGAGCAGCGTCAGCATCGCGATCTCCTCGGCGATGCGCAGCGGATGGTGCCAGGGCGTCACGATGACGGCGGTGCCGAGACCGAAGCCGGGGCAACGCGCGGCGATGTTCGACAGCACCATCAGCGGGCTCGGCGTCGGATAGTAATCCGAAAAATGATGCTCGATGACCCAGGCCGCATCGTAGCCGAGCGCATGGCCGAGCTCGGCATCGGCGAGCATCTCGCGGTAGAGCGCCAGATCGGAGTCGCCATCGGCGCCGACCGCGCCCATCATCCATCCGAAGAGCAGCGGTTGCTTTGTCATCTCACCGCGCCTGCGCGCGCAGGCCCTTTCATAGGCAATCCCTTGTATAGCTCGGTTCGTTGCCGATCGAGAAACGATATTTGTGACGTTCACCGGACGCGGCGGCGGGATTGCTCCGGCGGCCAGGCCGGAACGGCGGGACATGGCGTCGTTTTCCGATTGACGACTCCGGCAAATCAGCGCCAACATAGCTTGATAAGGCAAATGAATCGATGCGCGCTTGGCGCATGGCGCCAAGCGCTGCAATCGCAGGGGGGAACCATGACCATGAAATCGCTGGCCGCCGCGATCTGCGGCGCCCTATTCGCCGTCGGCTTTTCGCAAATCGCCGCCGCCCAATCCGACAAGGTCATCAAGATCGGCGTGCTCACGGATATGTCGAGCGTCGCGGTCGACGAAATGGGACCCGGCTCCGTGCTCGCGGCGCGGATCGCGGCCGAAGATGCGGGCGGAACGATTGCCGGCATGAAAATCGAGATCCTGATCGGCGATCATCAGCAGAAGCCCGATGTCGGCGTTTCCGTGGCGCGGCGCTGGATCGATGAGGAAGGCGTCGATGCCATCGTCGACGTGCCGAATTCGTCGATCGGCCTCGCGGTCAACAAGCTCGCGCGCGACGCCAACAAGGTGTTCATGCCCTCAAGCTCGCAAACCATGCAGCTCACCGGCCCGCAATGCTCGCCGAACACGGTTCGCTGGACGATCGACACCTTCGTCACTTCGCACACCCTGCCGCGCGCGCTGATCACCGGCGGCGCGAACAAGACTTGGTTCTTCCTCCACACCGACAACACCTATGGCCGCGACCTGACGCAGAACGCGACCAAGGCGGTGGCCGAGCTCGGCGGCCGCGTCGTCGGCACCGTTGCCCATCCGGTCGGCATCGCCGACTTCTCGTCCTTCGTCGTCCAGGCCAAGGCCTCGAACGCCAACGTCATCGGCCTCGCGACCTACAGCGCCGATCTCAACAACTTCCTGAAACAGGCCGGCGAGTTCGGCCTCATCAAGGCCGGCGGGCCGCGATTGGCCGGCTTCGTGCTGTCGTCGAACAACGTGCGCGCCGCCGGTCTCAATCTCACCCAAGGCCTGTTCACCGCGACGTCGTTCTACTGGGATCTCAACGACAGCACGCGCGGCTTCGCGAACCGGTTCAATCCGCGGCATCCGCGCAAAATCTACGTCAACGAATTCACCGCCGGCGTTTACGGTTCGGTGTTTCACTATCTCAAGGCGGTCAAGGCGCTCGGCAGCGCCAAGGACGGACGCGCCGTGGTCGCCAAGATGAAGGAAATGCCGACCGACGATCCGCTGCACGGCAAGGGCTACATCCGCGTCGATGGCAGCGTCATTCACCCGATCTATCTGCTGCAGGTGAAGACGCCGGCCGAATCGAAAGGCGAGTGGGATTATTTCAAGCTGATCGCGACGCTGCCCGGCGAGCAGGCTTTCGGACCGCTGGACAAAAGCTGCTTCCTGGTAAAATAGCCGGGTCATCGTGCGGCACGTTCCGGCCCGGCCGCGACATCGATAGCGCGCGCCGATGGCCGAACTTCTAGGCATTTCGCCTGCGATGCTCGCTGGCCAGCTTTTGATCGGGCTGATCAACGGCGCCTGCTACGCCATGCTGAGCCTCGGGCTCGCCGTCATCTTCGGCCTGCTGAACATCATCAATTTCACCCACGGCGCCCAATATATGTTGGGCGCGTTCTGCGCCTGGATGCTGCTCAACTATGCCGGCATCGGCTATTGGCCTTCGCTGGTGATCGCGCCGATCGTCGTCGGCCTGAGCGGCATCGCGATCGAACGCGCGTTCCTCAAGCGCATCTACAAGCTCGATCACATCTACGGCTTCCTGCTGACCTACGGCCTGACGCTCATCATCGAAGGCGCATTCCGTCAGGTCTACGGCACCTCGGGCCAGCCCTACGGCATTCCGGAGGAACTTCGCGGCGGCTTCGAGCTGGGCTTCATCTTTCTGCCCTATTACCGCATCTGGGTCATCGGCATGTCGCTGGCGCTATGCCTCGCGACATGGCTGCTGATCGAGCGCACGCGAATCGGCGCCAATCTGCGCGCCGCCACCGAGAACTCGGCGCTGGTCCAGGCTTTCGGCATCAACGTGCCGCTCATGATCACGCTCACTTACGGCTTCGGCGTGGCGCTCGCGGGCATCGCCGGCGTCATGGTCGCGCCGATCTATCAAGTCAGTTCCTTGATGGGCACGAGCATCATCGGCATTGTTTTCGCCGTCGTCGTCGTCGGCGGCATGAGCTCGATCCGCGGCGCGATCGTCGCCGGCTTCATGCTGGGCACGATCGAGGGCCTGACCAAGGTTTTCTATCCCGAGGCATCGAGCACGATCATTTTCGTCATCATGGGCATCATCCTGCTGCTGCGGCCGGCGGGCCTGTTCGGCACCGCGCTGCAGGCGGCGTCGGGCCACGGAATCATCATACCGCCGACGCCGCGAAAGGTCGCGCTGTGGACCGCGGCCATCCTGCTCGCGCTGGCGCTGGTCGCGCCGTTTCTCCTCTACCCGATTTTCCTGATGAAGGCGCTGTGTTATGCGCTGTTCGCCGCGCGCCCTGGGCCTGCTGATCGGCTATGCCGGGCTCATGTCGTTCGGCCACGCCGCGTTCTTCGGCAGCGCCGCCTATGTGACCGCCTATACGGTGAAGATGTGGGGGTTCACGCCCGAACTCGGCATTCTCGCCGGCGGCGGCGTCTCGGCGCTGCTCGGCTTGGTTGTCGGCTGGCTCGCGATCCGCCGCCAGGGCATGTATTTTACGATGATTACGTTCTCGCTGGCGATGGTCGTCTATTTCTACGCCGTGCAGACGCCGTGGACCGAGGGCGAGGACGGCATCCAGGCGGTGCCGCGCGGCCACCTCTTCGGCCTGATCGATCTCGGCCCCACCATCAACCTGTATTATTTCGTGCTCGCCGTTTTCCTGCTCGGCTACGCCGCGATCCATCGCGTCATTCACTCGCCTTTCGGCCAGATCATGAAGGCGCTGCGCGCGAACGAGCCGCGCGCGATCTCGCTCGGCTATCATGCCAATCGCTACAAGCTCATCGTTTTCATTTTGTCGGCGGCGCTCTCGGGTGTCGCCGGCGGCACCAAGGCGCTGGTATTCCAACTCGCGTCGCTGACCGACGTGCATTGGTCGATCTCGGGCCTCGTCGTGCTGATGGCGATCGTCGGCGGCATCGGGACCAAGCTCGGGCCGGTCGTGGGCGCGTTCGTCATCGTCGCGATGGAAAACTATCTCGCCGAGGCCGGCTCGTGGGTCATCATCATCCAGGGCATCATCTTCACGCTGTGCGTCCTGACCTTCCGCCGCGGCATCGTCGGCGAGACCCTGCACCTCATCGCGCTGTGGCGCAGCCGCGCGGGGACGCGGCCGGCGTCCGCCAAGCCGGCGCCGGCCGCCACGGCGCAAATCGGCAAGCGCCCCGCCTGAACGGCGCCATGCCGGTGGTGGCACTGGCTCGCTTCGATCTCGAATTTCACGCGACGACGCCGGCATCCCTGAGGCATTCACACAACGCCCGGCATTGTTTCGCATGTCCCAGTCCAGTCATCCCGAGCGCGCCGACGCTGAAAGCGTCGGACGTTGAGGGACCTCGTGCGGACGAGCGTCCGGCGCCGCCGCCGATGGCGGCCGGCGGCGACGGCGTGCTAGGCTCGGCCGGCATTTGCGATGCAGTTGCGGCGGGAGGCAGCAACCGATGGGCGGGATCGGCGGCAAAGAAAAGGGCAAAGGCGCGGCGCGCGCGGTCGACACCGAGCGCATCGACGAAGCGGTGCTGGCGCTGCTTTGGCTCGGCTCGCACGGGCGCAACGGCGAGCCGGTGCGCGCCTGGAAAGGCTTCGACTGGCAAGCGATGAACCGCTTGCACGAAAATGGCTTCATCTCGGACCCGGTGAGTAAAACCAAATCCGTCGCCTTCACCGACAAAGGCCGAAGCGAGGCCGAGCGGCTGTTCTCCGAATTCCCTGCCGCCGAATTTCCTGTCGAATGCTCCGACAACCTCACCGGCCGTCGCCGCCGCCCTGCAAGCCATGCCAGATCGCTCCGACGACGATCGCCGTCACTATAGCGATCGATAGGGCGATGACAGTTCCCTCCTCGCGGAGCAGGCTGAACGTGCCGATGGCGATGCCCGCCAGCACGACATGCCGCACAATGGCCGCTCCACCGTCATTCGTTGCGGCATTTTCCGCGAGCAGAGTCTTCAACGCGGCCGCGCTTTGTGGGCGCTCGCTGGCGCTGAAGCGCAGGCAGGCATCGATCGCCGCGAGCAATTCGTGCGAATAGGGGCCGCGCGCCGCCCGCGCCGCCGGCGCGAGCGGATCGGGTTCTCCCGCCATGACCGCTCTCATGCGATCGATAGCGCGGGCCGGTATTTCGCCCGCCACGCAGCGGTACAGCGTGGCGCCCAGCGCATGGATGTCCGTCGCTGCCGTCTTGTGCGCGCTGCCGTCATAATTCTCCGGGCCGGAATAATCCATATTCAGTTCGGCTTCCAGCGTCCGAGACATCAACTCGAACATCAGTTCCATGCGCGCGGCGCCGAAATCGATCAACACCGGCTGTCCATCCGCCTTTCGAACGACTATGTTGTTTGGGTTGATGTCGAGATGCAGGAGCCCTGCCGCATGGACAGCGGCGAGGCCGTCGAGCAGCGGGTCGAGGATTTCGCGGACTGCGCCTTCGGCCAGCGTTCCACCGCTTGCCAGGATTTCGGACAGGCTCGCGCCTTCGACATAGTCCGTCGCGAGATATGCGGTCCCGTTCGCGGCGAAGACCTGTTGGGTCCGGGCGACGTTGGGATGGCGGATCTCGCCGAGGGCTTGCGCCTCCAGGCGGAAACGATCGAGGCCCCGGCGGTAAATTTCGCGCTCGGCTTCGCCGCGCGGGTGGACCGTGCGATCGGTGTCGCGGCGCTCCGCGATCAAGCGCGGCAGGAATTCCTTGATAACGGCCTCGCGCCCGGTGTCGGCCTGCCGGGCGAGATAGGTGATGCCGATGCCGCCGCGTCCCAGCACGCGGCCGACCACATATCCCGCGAGTTCGAATTCCCTCCGGCAAGGCGTCGAGCGGTCGATGCATTGCGGAACTCCCTTCATGCGATCGAAGTCCCCGTCGGACGCGAGTAATTTCAATATCGCCGCGCGCAGCGCGCGCCGGTTGCCTTTTCGCGCCGCAATTCGTGCCGCGGCCGATAGCCAACGCCCGCGTTTTCCTTTATGAGTTGGCGCCATGCTCGCCTTCATCGTCAACCGCATCCTGCAGGCCGTCGGCGTCATGCTCGTCGTGGCGCTGGCGGCGTTCTATATCGCCAACGAGGTCGGCGACCCGGTGGCGAATTTGCTCGGGCTCGAGGCGACGCACGAGGAGCGCGCCCAGGCGCGGCTCGATCTCGGGCTCGACGATCCGGTGCCGCTGCGCTTCGCGCGCTTCGTCGGCGACATGATGCGCGGCAATTTCGGCGTCTCGTATCAGTTCCGGCGCAAGGTGTCGGACCTCATCGTCGAGCGCACGCCGGCGACGCTCGAGCTGGTGGCGGTCGCGGCCGTTTTCGCCATGGCGCTGGGGATTTTGCTCGGGGTCTATACCGGCTTGCGGCGCAACGCGATTTCGTCGCGCATCATCATGACCGTGTCGCTGGTCGGCGTGTCGCTGCCGACCTTCGTGATCGGCATTTTGCTGATCTTCACCTTCGCGGTCGATCTCGGCTGGCTGCCGTCGTTCGGGCGCGGCGACAAGCTCGGCGAGATTTTCGGCTACAAGTCGAATTTCCTGACGCGCGACGGCTGGGCGCATCTCGTGCTGCCGGCGGTCACGCTCGGCCTCTTCAACCTGGCGTTGATTCTGCGCCTGGTGCGCTCCGGCATGCTCGAAGTGCTGCGCACCGACTACATCAAATTCGCCCGCGCCCGCGGCCTGACCGCGCGCGCCGTCCACTACGGCCACGCGCTCAAGAACACGCTGGTTCCCGTCATCACCGTCGCCGGCATCCAAATCGGCACCCTGATCGCCTTCAGTACCGTAACCGAAAGCGTCTTCCAATGGCCCGGGCTTGGGCAACTTTTTATTGCGGCGGTGCAATTTGCCGATGTGCCGGTGATGACGGCTTACCTTGTGGTCGCGGCGGCGATTTTCGTGCTGGTGAATTTCGTCGTCGACCTGCTCTACGCGGCGATCGATCCGCGCCTCCGGGCGGAGAGCAAGGCGTGAGGCGCCTCATCGACAGCGACATCGCGCACAGCTTCGTGCGCTCGCCCATGACCATGCTGGCGGCGCTGGTCACGCTCGTCTTTCTCGCCGCCGCGCTGTTCGCGCCGATCCTGGCGCCGCACACGCCGTTCGATCCGGCGAGCGTGCAGATCATGGACGCGTTCAAGCCGCCGGTGTGGAAGCGCGACGGCGTCTGGTCCTTCGCGCTCGGCACCGACAACCAGGGCCGCGACATGCTGTCGACGATCATGTACGGCAGCCGCATCTCGCTGCTGGTCGGCTTCGCCGCCGTCCTGCTCGCGGTCTTCCTGGGCGTCCTGCTCGGCTTGACCGCGGGCTATATCGGCGGCTGGTTCGAGGCCGGCGTGATGCGCATCGCCGACGTGCAGCTCACCATCCCCGCGATCCTGCTCGCCTTGCTGATCGACGGCGTGGCGCGCGCCTCGCTGCCGCCCGAGCTCAAGGACCGCTTCGCCTATCTCGTGCTCATCGTCGCGATCGGCCTCGCCTCGTGGCCGCAATACGCGCGCGTCGTGCGCAGCGCGACCCTGGTCGAGAAATCGAAGGACTACGTCGCCGCCGCGCGCGTCATCGGCGTGCCGAGCTTCGCCATCATGCTGCGCCACATCCTGCCCAACGTGCTGAGCCCGGTGCTGGTGATCGCGACGATCGGCCTGGCCTTGGCCATCATCACCGAGGCGACCCTCTCGTTCCTCGGCGTCGGCCTGCCGCCGACCTCGCCCTCGTTGGGCACCCTGATCCGCATCGGCAACGATTTCCTGTTCTCGGGCGAGTGGTGGATCACGCTGTTCCCGGCCATGGCGCTCGTCATCCTGTCGCTCGCCGTCAACCTGCTCGGCGACTGGCTCAGGGACGCGCTCAACCCCAAGTTGCGGTAGGGCAGGCGGCGGCGGCGCGCTACTCGCTCCGCGACGCCCTCAACCGAAAGTTGCGATGGGGCGGAGGTTCGCGCCGCCGGCGCTTCTTTTTCATGGCGCCGCCAATCCGGCATGTGATGCGCGATCAGGGCGCGGAACAGGCGCCCGTGATTCGGCACGCGCAAATGCAGCAGCTCGTGCAGGATGACGTAATCCTGGAAGCCGCGCGGCTGGCGGACGAGATCGGCCGCAAAGGTCACCCAGCCGAGCGTCGAGCACGACGCCCATTTGCGGCGCATGTTCTGGATGCGGATTTGCGTCGGCCGGACCCGGACGCGCGCGGCCCAAGCGGCGACGCGCAATTTGAATTGCGCCTGCCGTGTTGCGCGCGGCCGCCTCTTGCGCCGCTTCATGCGCCGAAAATCCCGAGAATTTCGTCGATGATGGGCACGCGCCAGGCCGCCGCGATCGGCGCCAGCGGCTTGTGCAGTGCGGCGCGGAAGCGGCGTTGCTCCTCGGGATTGACCGCGTGATGCGGATAGCGCGCCGCCAGCGCGTCGATGGCGCGCGCGGCGGCGAGCGGATCGAGCTTCGCCGCCTTGGCGTCGGGATGGCCGCGCAGCATCCAATAGGCGGCGAAGGGCTTGGGCGCCAAGCCGGTCTCGATCCGTGCCGCGTCGGCGGCGGCTTTTTCCTCGGCGATCGCGGCGAGCATCGCGACGGCCTGCAAGCCCGTGGCATTGCGTTCTTCCAAGGCCTCGACGATTTGCTCGGCGCGCTCCCTGAGCGTCACAAGATAGGGCGCCTCGTCGGCGCGCGCCGCGGCCTCTTCCGCCAAGCCGCGGACGAGGTTGTTGATCTTGCCGGGCAGGTTTTCGATCTGGCTTTTCAGCGCCGCCAGGGTTTCGGCGTCGAAAGTGACGGTGCGGGTTAGCCGCCCCAGCCCGTGCTGTTCGGCGCTGCCCTCGACGAGCCGGCGTGTCTTGTGCGCAAGGTCGGCAAGAAACGCGCCGCTGCCCTTTATATCGTACTGATTGCGCAGCGTCGCATAGAGCCCGCCAAGCCGCTCATAGGTCTTGATATAGTCGCGCAGTTCGGCGGACGGCGAGAGGATTTCCCACAAATCCTCGATCTTGCGGTAGAAATCGTAGAACGCCTGCCGTTCCTCGGGATCGGCGAAACGGCCAAGCGCAAGGCGTTCCAACTTCTCGTCTGCGGCGCCGGCGCCGGCCTCGATATAGGCGCGCCCGTTGCTGTCCATCTCGCGCTTGAAATCGGCCATCAGCAAATCGAGGTCTTCGATGACGCCGCTGATATCGGCGGAATCGAATTTGAGCGCCTTGTTGAGCTCGCGCAGCACGCCGACGAAATCGACGATCAGGCCGACCCTCTTTTTCTTGCCGGCCGTGTCAGTATATGGCCGGTTGACGCGCGCGATGGCCTGCAGCAGCACGTGGTCGCGCATCGGCTTGTCGAGATACATCGCGTAGAGCACGGGCGCGTCGTAGCCGGTCAGGAGCTTGTCGGTCACGATCAGGATTTTGGGCAGCTGGTCCGGCTTCTTGAAGAGCTCGCGGACGTCCTTTTCGCGCTGCTCGGTCAATTGCAGCTCATGGACCAGCGGCCGCTCGACGATGTCGTTTTGATTGGGCGTGTAGACGACCTCGGACCAGTCGGGCGGCAGGTGCTTGTCGAGCGCGCGCTTGTATTTGGCGCAGGCTTCGCGGTCGACGGCGACGAGGAACGCCTTCAAGCCGAGCGGCATCGACATTGTCGCGGAAATGCTCGGCGACGAAGGCCGCGACCTTCTCGACCCGGTCATCGGCCTTGAGAAAGTTCTTGAGGCGGACGGCCCGGTCGAGGACCCGGTTGAGATCCTCGATGTCGGTGACGCCCTCGGCTTCGGCGAGGGCGAAAAACTCCTTGTCGAGCCGCTCCGCCGGCACCGTGATCGTGCTCGGCGCGAACTGGTGCTTGATCGGCAGGGTCGTGCCGTCCTCGATCGATTCGGCGATGGAGTATTTGTCGAGATAGCCCTCGGCATCGTCCTGGCTGAAAATCTTGAACGTGCCCTTGCCGTGGGCGGTCTTGTCGATCGGCGTGCCGGTGAAGCCGATGAACGTCGCTTGCGGCAGCGCCGCCATCAGGTAGTTGCCGAGCGTGCCGCCGGTGGTGCGGTGCGCCTCGTCGATCAGCACGAAGACATTGTCGCGCGTGCAGAGGTCTTTTCGGCACGTCGTCGAACTTGTGGATCATCGAAACGATCGAGGCCGCGAAAATCGGCGGCGAAAAGTTCCTGCAAGCGCGCCCGGCTATAGGCCTTCTCGACCGTGATCGCCGCCGACCGCATTTCTTGATGACGCTCTCGACCCAGCCGCTGAGCTGGCCTTCCAATTCGAGCCGGTCGACGATCAGCAGCACCGTGGCGCCGCGAAAGCGCCGGGTGTCCTCGAGCAGCAGGCGCGCGGCGGTCAGCAGCGTGAAGGTCTTGCCCGAGCCCTGGGTGTGCCAGACCAGGCCGCGCTTGCGCTTGGCGTCGGCGCAGCGCGCCAGCACCTTTTCGATGGCGCGGGTCTGGTGCTGGCGCAGCACGGTCTTCTTGAGCTCGTCGTCCTTGACGTAGAACAGGATCCAGTGCCGCAACATGCGGAGGAAATCGACGCGCTCGAAAAACGCTTCGACGGCGAAGCGATAGGTCTCGTCCGGCTGTCTGCTTCCAGCGCACGATGTCCTTGGAATTGGTGTTCCAGGTGGCGCCGTACCAATAGTCGATGAGGTGCGTGACGTTGAACACCTGGGGTGGCGAGCAGTTCCGGCGTTTCGATCTGGTAGCGGCGCAGTTGCACGATGGCGCGTTCGAGCGCGTCGCGTTTCTTGGGGTTCTTGTGCTCGACGATGGCAGACCGGCACGCCGTTGACCAGGAACACCACATCGGCGCGGTTCGCCTTGCGCGCCGGCGGCTTCATCGTCCATTCCCAGCTCACTTGAAATACATTGTTGTCGATGGCGTCGAAATCGATCAGCGGACCGATCGGTTCGCGCTTATCGACGGGGACGTAGATCGCTTTGTTGCCGCGCAGCCATTCGAGCAAGTCGCGGTTGCCTTCGATGGTGGGGGCCAGCGCGTCGAGCTTTGCGATCACGGCCTCGACATTCGCGGGCGTGACGACGCCGGGATTGAGCTTCAACAGCGCGGCTTCGAGCTCGTCGTAGAAGAACTGTCCGGCCTCGCCGCCGCGCTTCTGCCGGGCGCGCTCGGGCGAGATCGGCGCCCAGCCGATCGCGCGCGCGTGCTCGACCATCGGAAACTGGACGGTGCCGGCTTCGCTGATGGCGAGTTCAGACATCGTTCGCCTAGGCCGACATCATTTTTTTGCGTCGCCCTTGCCGCGGCCGAGCCGCGGTACCTGCTTCGGCAGCGTCTTTTCCTCGCTTTTCAGGCGACGCTCGATCTTCCTCACGTCTTCGCGCGGCGGGCAGGCTCTCGGGCACGATGCCGCGCTTGGTCAGCACCTGGCGCACATCGGCATTGTTCTTGACGTGCTCGCGGGCAACAGCTTCCTCGCCGCCGAGATTCTGCTGGCGCACCTGGAAATTCGTGATCTCGGCCGCGAAGTCCTTGGCCTTGATGGTGACGGTGGGCAGGAAATCGGCGAGCGGGCGGCCCGGCGGCACGCCGAGCTTGTCCTTCATGCCCTGGGTGCTCCAGCCGCCGAAGAGCGCGCTGTCGCCCTTGCTGCGGATGCGGGCGAAGCCCTTGTCGTCGACGCCGCGCTCGTAGATGAGGCCGGACAGCTCCTTCTCCGAAAGCGATCAGCTTCTCGCGCGCATGGACCCGCTCCCAATCCGCCAGGCGCTGCTCGATCACCTCGGCGCTGCGCGTCTGCACCGCGAAATAGGTCATGGCGAAGGCGATCGCGTCCTTCTTCGGGTCGCCGTTCTGGGCGATGAGGTAGCAGGCGTAGCGGGTGAGGGCGTAGATCGTCGATCTCGCGCTGCGCGCCCTTGCCGAGGTCGATCATTTTGTTGACCTCAACAAAATGATCGGCGACCGTCGACGCCGGCATTGGCGCAGGCGGTCTTGGCCTTGTCGATCACCTGCGTGAAAGTTCCGCCATTCGGCGTAGCCGAGCAGCTCCTGCAGTTCGCGCGCGAGCCAGAATTCGACCTCGCCGTCGCTGATGCGCGCGGTCCTCGAAGCGGCCGTGCAAGGCGACGATCAGCTCTTTTTTCATGGCCGAGCCTCCTGCGTGGCACCCGCGCGTCGGCGGCAACGGCAGCGCGCCGAGATCGAGATCGGCGACGCGGATTTCGCCGGTCATCAGCTTGTGGAGGAGGGTGCGGAACAGTTCATCGAGCACGGCGCGCTTCTTGCGGTGCAACTCGATCTTGCGGTCGATGGTGTCGAGGATGGCGACGATTTCGCTGCTGTTCGTCGAGGGCGGAATGGAAACAAGGAAAGACATTGATCTTCTTCGAATTTATTGTCCAAATTTGTTGTTTTGTGTCCGGCGGCGCAGAAAATAGGACCAGGCTGATGAGCAGTTGACGTAGTACGAAGCGAATTCTGGCATGAGAGCTTTTGTCTTGAGACGCGCTCGAATGCAAATATGTGACGCTGAGAAGTGCGTCTGCAGGTTGGCCATCGACACAGACGCATCCTCGCAACTGCTTCGAAGTCGCCGTCGTACGAATGAAAATGAGGTCACCCGGCGCCAGGCGATAATTGGCCGCGATCTCAGCGTACCGGAATTCGAATTTTATTCATTTCCGTTGATCAGGAACAATATTGACGGAATGCGAAGCACTCAGATAGAACATGATATGTCTTCATAGCATTTTCGTCCCTTGGTAACCCAATCTGGAGGAACCCGAGTTGCCCAGCGGCACAACCTCCCAGCTTTCGGGCAGCGGGCCGATTTCGGTTTCCTTCTGCGCCTCGCCGCGCAGGCCATGGGTGAAGAGCGTGTAGGACTGCGCATGCTTCAGTTCGGCGTGTTGTGGATCGAATGGTTTCTGCGATCGATCGCTCCCGACGTGGAGCGCGTAGCGACTCGCGATCTCGGATCAAACACCGGAACGGCAGGTCGAAGCAGAATTCATTAGCCGGTGCCAAGAAGTACGCGTTGATTCGCGCCGGTCGTGCCAGCATAAACCGCATGATCGACAAAATCTGGAGAATGCATCGAGATCCAATAGAAAATGCGGATCGATTTGCGGTCGTTGGCGCGTAAGACCAAGGGATTCACGTCGTGCAGACGCCCATCCGAAGTCGGCGAGGAGCCGCTTTGTCCAAATAAGGCCGAAGTCTTCCCGTAAAGAGGCGTCGATTTTCTGTGAAGGCAAAATTCGGCTTGACGTCGATCACGGCACGGTCGCCGGAGCGCCTGGGCTAGCCGGCCACTATCGATGTGTTCGAGGCTCAGATACGTCGCATCAGGCGGAGACGCCGGATCGACCTGTTCGGAGATCAAATCACAAAGATCGCGCGAATTTCGTTTTGGCCGATGATGCTCTAATCACTCGATCGCCAGAGCCTTTAGCCTTGCTAAAATGCGGCATGAAGCAGCCTCGTCCACTTCCCGCTCATTGGCGCAAACGGCTTCGAAATGCGCAGTGTATGCCGAAGGCTTCTTTGAAGTCGCATAGACCGTTCGTTCGAACATACCTCGCCGGCGACAGATTGAAATCGTAGTCTTCTCCGCTTCCGCCGTAGTGATGATCTTGATAGCGCCATCGACCGGCTTCGCCCTTATGAACAACTCGGCAAGCTGCGCGACCTCCGCTCCTCGGGAATGTAGTTCTTCGGGCTGCCCTTCCTGAAATTCCGGCTGGCATTGACCAGCACGATCTTGCCCTTGCCGGTCGCGCGACTTGCGCTTGTTCAGCACGACGATCACGCCGGCGGCGGTGGTGTTGTAGAAGAGATTGTCGGGCAGCAGGATGACGCCTTCGATCCAGTCGCGCTCGACGAACCATTTGCGGATGTTGCGCTCGCGATCCTCGTTCTTGGAGCCGGAGCCGCGGGTGACGGCGCCGGTGTCGAGGACGATTGCGGCGCGGCCGTCGTCCTTCAGGCAGGCCGGCGGTGTGCTGGAGCCAGGCCCAATCGCCTTTGCCGGTCGTGGTGCCGCCTTGCTCCTTGAAGCGCTCGAACTGGTCGGTCTCGAAAACATCGGGCTCGAAGTCCTGGTTCCACATCGGATTGGCGATGACGATGTCGAACTTGCGCAAGGCGCCGTCGGCGGTCTTGAATTTGGGATTGAGCATCGAATTGCCGCGCGACGATCTCGGCCTGCATGTCGTGGACGATGGTATTCATCCAGGAGACGGCGTAGCTCTCGCGCTGCAATTCCTGGCCGTAGAGCTTCAACGGCATGCGGCTCAAGGGATCGAGCTCGCGGCCGACGAGCTGGAGCTTGATGAGCAGGCCGGCCGAGCCGCAGGCATAGTCGTGGCATTCCTCGCCGGGCCGCGGGCGCAGGATGCGCGCCATCAGGAAGCCGACCTCGCGCGGGGTGAAGAATTCGCCGGCGCTCTGGCCCGAGCCTTCGGCGAACTTGCGCAGCAGATATTCGTAGCAGCGGCCGAGGAAATCGGGCTCGACGTCGACGAGGCCGAGGCGGTAGCGCGGATCGGAGAAGATTTCGACGATGCCCTTCAAGGCGGCGTCGCTGACTTCGCGCTCGCCGTTGTGCTCGGTGGCGAAATCGACGACGTTGAGCACGCCTTCGAGCGTCGGGTTGTGTGGCGACGATGGCGCGGGTCGCGCGCGTCAGATGTTCGCCGAGCTTCGGCGCTTTTCCGTCGGGCCAATCGAAAGCTTGGCGGCCGGCGATGACGGGCCAGCGCGCTTCCGGCGGAACATAAAAGCGCACGACGCTATGATCGCGCTTCGGCGATTTCGGCGGCGTTGGGCGTCGCCATATTCTTCGGCGAGGCGCTTGAGTTCATCCTCGAACACGTCGGAGAGGCGCTTCAAGAACAACAGCGGCAGGATGTAGTCCTTGAATTTCGGCGCATCCTTCTCGCCGCGAATGGCGCAGGCCGCGTCCCACAGCATCTGCTCCATGCTCTTGGTGCCGAGCACGGCGCTCTTGGCGACGCCGCGGCGGCGGCGCGGTGCTGCGGCGGGCTCGATTTCTTGGGACTCCGCGATGAGCTTTTGCAGCGTCTCAACCTGCGCACGCTGTGGTTTGGTCTTGCCGGATTCCCAACGATTGACAGTGGCAAAGGAAACGTCCAGCCTTTCCGCAAGCTGCTCTTGGCTTAGGTTGAGCTTGGTACGGAGGGCGCGGAGGGCGGCGGGATCGGCGATTTCTTGGCTCATGTAAGCTATATATGATATATCAAATATATAGTCAATACGCTAAACTTCGAACAAAACTAATCCCTGCTCCGCGCCATTGCGCGCTCCGACGTTCGCAAGCTCCCCCGGATCCCCCCATGCTCTTCCGCGCCTTCGAGCAGATCATCGCGCCGACCCGGACGCCGGAGAGCCCCGAGCCGCCGCCGGGCTTGCTGCGCTTCTATTGGCATTTCGTGCGCCAGGCCAAGTGGCTGTTCGTGGCGCTGCTCGTCGCCGGGCTGACGATCGCGCTGCTCGACGCGGCGATCCCGGTTTTCATCGGCCGCCTCGTCAAGCTGGTCGGCACGCACGCGCCCGGCGATCTCGTCGCCGAGGCGTGGCCGCTCTTCGCCGTCATGGCCGCGATCCTGCTGGTGGGGCGCCCGCTCGCCATCCTGTCGCGCAGCCTGATCGCCAACCAGGCGATCGCGCCCGGCATGACGAACCTGATCCGCTGGCAAACCCATTGGCACGTGGTGCGCCAATCCTGGGCGTTCTTCCAAAACGATTTCGCCGGCCGCATCGCCAACCGCATCATGCAGACCGGGCCGTCGCTGCGCGAAACGGTTGTGATGACGCTCGACGCCGTGTGGTACATCGCCGTCTACGGCACCAGCGCGCTCGTCATCCTGGCCGCCGTCGATTGGCGCCTCGCCCTGCCGCTCGCCGCCTGGTTCGCGCTCTATCTCGGCCTGCTGCGCTATTTCGTGCCGCGCCTGCGCGACCGGGCGCGCATCATGTCCGAGGCGCGCTCGACGCTCACCGGCCGCATCGTCGACAGCTACACCAATATCCTCACCGTCAAGCTGTTCGCCCGGGCGCGCGAGGAAGACGCCTATGTGCGGCAGGCGATCGACGAACACACGCTGAAATTCCGCAGCCAGGTGCGCCTCATCACCCGGCTGGTGGCGCTGCTGAGCGTGGTCAATGCCACGCTGGTCGTGGCCACGGCCGCGCTCGCCATCTGGCTGGTGACGGCGGGCGCCATCGGCGCCGACGCGGTGGCGATGGTTTTGCCGCTCACCTGGCAGATCGTCAGCATGTCGGGCTGGGTCGCGTTCCAGGTCACGGCGATCTTCGAGAATATCGGCGTCGTGCAGGAAGGCATCGGCACCATCGCGCGCCCGCTGGCGCTCACCGACCGCGCCGGCGCGCAACCCTTGATTGTAAAACATGGCGAGGTGCGCTTCGAGGACGTGCGCTTCGGCTACGGCCGCGAGCTCGCCGTGATCGAGGGGCTGACCCTGCATGTGCGGCCGGGCGAGAAGATCGGCCTGGTCGGCCGCTCGGGCGCCGGCAAATCGACGCTCGTCAACCTGCTGGTGCGCTTCTTCGATCTCGAGGGCGGGCGCATCGTGATCGACGGGCAGGACATCGCCGGGGTCACGCAGGAAAGCCTGCGCGCGCAGATCTCGATCGTGACGCAGGACACCTCGCTGCTGCACCGCTCGATCCGCGACAACATCGTCTACGGCCGGCCCAGCGCCGGCGACGACGAGGTCGCCGCCGCGGCGCGCAAGGCCGAGGCGCACGACTTCATCCTCGAGCTCTCCGATCTCGCCGGGCGGCGCGGCTACGAGGCCACGGTCGGCGAGCGCGGCGTCAAGCTCTCGGGCGGGCAGCGCCAGCGCGTCGCCATCGCCCGCGTCATCCTCAAGGACGCGCCGATCCTCGTGCTCGACGAGGCGACCTCGGCGCTCGATTCCGAGGTCGAGGCCGCGATCCAGGCCAGCCTCGGCGCGCTGATCGCCGGAAAAACGGTGATCGCCATCGCCCATCGGCTCTCGACCATCGCGCGCATGGACCGGCTGATCGTGCTCGACCGCGGCCGCATCGTCGAGGACGGCACGCATGCCGATCTGCTCGCCGCCGATGGCCATTACGCCAAGCTGTGGCTGCGCCAATCGGGCGGTTTTCTCGGCGATGTCGCGGGCACGGGTTCGGTGCTGGCGCGGTAGATATAGGTAAGGGCGGCGGGCGCGCAATCCTGCGTTAACGTCTTCACAACCAATCGCGCCCTATGGTCATCGAAGCGAAGCGGCTTCGGTCAATATTGCAAGAGGATGGAGCGATGAGAAAGATTTTCGGCATGGCCGCGCTGGCGGCGGTTGCGGCGTCCACCGCGGCCTGCGTCGTGGCGCCGGCACCGGGATACTATGCGGCAGCGCCTGCGCCGCCGGCGGGCCCGCCGCCGTCGGCAACCGCGACGGTCACGGTCGAGGCGCCCTACGCGCCGCCGCCGCCGCAATATGAAGTCGTCCCTGTTGCGCCGGGACCGCTTTATGTATGGGCTCCCGGCGCCTGGTCGTGGTATGGCGGCCGCTATGTCTGGGTCGGCGGCCGTTACCATATGCGTCCGCATGGCCGCGCGCGTTATTCGCACGGCTATTGGTCGCGCGGTCCGCGCGGCTACATCTGGATCGGCGGCCGCTGGTCCTGAACCGGCCGGCCCGCGTCGCGGGCCGTTTCCATCGAACGCAAGGGCAGCGCCGCCTCGATCCGCATGAGGCGGCGATCGTCCGTATCCGGCCGCAGGCTGAAGCCCGCATTGCGCGCGAAGCTGAGCGTCGCGAGATTTTCGGCCAAGACCTCGCCATAGACCGTCGCGATGCCGGCGGCGCGCGCGTCGTCGAGGAGCGCGTGCAACAAGGCGCTGCCCACACCGATCCGGCGCCAGGCCTCGGCGACGACGATGCCGATCTCGGCGCTCGCCGGATCGCCTTGCGCCGCGCCGTAGCGCGCGTCGCCGACGATGATTTCGCCGCCATCGCCGAGCGCCACGGCGACGTGCGCGCGTTGGCGCCGCGCGTCGAGGCGCGTCATCGCCGCGAGCAGCGCCGGCGACAACTCGTTCAAGCCGGTGTGAAAACGCAGATAGCGCGCCTGGGGCGACAGCGCGCGCACGAACGCCTGCAGCCGGCCGGCGTCGTCCGGCCTTAGCGGGCGAATGCCGGGGCGCACGGCCGTTCTCGGGATGGCGCGCGCCCTTGCCGCGCCGCGGCCGGCGCGGGGCCGATGCTGAGGCGCGCCGGTCCGCCTAACGCCTGGAGGGCGGCGGTGCCCGGCCGGTCGAGCACGAAGCTCTCGCCGGCTTCGAGCACGATGTCGCGCGTGTCGCAATCCTGGGTCACCCACAGCGCGCCGGCGAGGCACGCGACACGGCGGCCGGCGCCGTGGGCGAGCGCCAGCACGCGGCCGCGCGGAACGAGCGTGTCGATTGGGGTTGCATCCAACAACATGGCGGTCTCCTTCATATATGCAAAATTCGCATTCATAGGGCCCCGCTTGCAGCGCCTTGCCGGGCGTGCTATCGTTAATATCGTTAATCAAAACGCTGCCGACAAACGGTCATTCGGTATCCGATAGATGAAAAAACAGAATGCATAGCTGCCGCCACCAGCTCCCGCCGCTCGATCTGCTGCCCGCCTTCGAGGCGGCGGCGCGGCATTTGTCGTTCACGAAAGCGGGCGACGAGCTCGGCCTTACGCAATCGGCGGTGAGCCGGCAGATCCAGGCGGTCGAGGTCGCGCTGGGCGCCGCGCTGTTCGAGCGCAAGACGCGAGCCCTGGCGCTGACCGAGAGCGGGCGCGAATTCCTGCGCGTCGCCGAGGCGGCGTTGACCATGCTCGACGGCGCCACGCGCAAGCTGCGCGGCTCGGCCGCGGCGCGCATGGTGACGCTGACCACGACGCCGGGCTTCGCCGCGCTGTGGCTCATTCCGCGCCTGGCTGGTTTCACCCGCGCCCATCCCGGCGTCGATGTCCGCATCTCGACGACCTACGAGAAGGCCGATCTCGAGCGCGGATCGATCGATCTCGCCCTGCGCTACATGGTGTCCGAAACCGCCGGTACGGCGCCGCGCCTGTTCGACGAAGAGGTCTTGCCGGTGTGCAGCCCGGCGCTGGCGCGCGACAAGGCGCGGCCGTTGCGCGTGCCCGCCGATCTCGCGCGCCACACGCTGCTGCACATCGCGGGCGCCATGGCGGTGCCGCTCGAATGGCCGCTCTGGCTGCACGCGCTCGGCATCGCCGAGCTCAAGCCGGCTTCGACGCTGCATTTCAGCCACTACGACCAGCTCATCCAGGCGGCGGTGGCGGGGCAGGGCGTGGCGCTCGGCCGGCTGCCGCTGGTGCGCGAGCTGTTGGCGGAGCGGCGGCTGGTGGCGCCGTTCAAGAAGGCCGTATCGTCGCCGCGCGGCTACTATGTACTGGTTACGCCCCTGGGCGCCGGCAAGCCCGAGGTCGTCGATTTCGTCGCCTGGCTGCTCGCCGAGGCGAAAAAGGAACCGGCGACCGCGCCATAGCCGGCGGGAGGGCGGCCTGCGCGGCATTGCGCACCGGCCGCAGCCGATTGACTCGGGGCCGCTTGCGCGGGTGTAATTGAGCCCAAGACAGCGCAGGCCCGATCGGCGTGCGCTCTAAAATCCGGCGCTTGGGCCGCGAACGACGGCCTCCGCCAAAACACGAACGAGGGAGCCTCACCGATGCCATCTCCGATCCGACGCAAATTTCTCGCCGGGGCCGCGCTCGCGGCGCTCACGGTGCTGTTCGCCGCGTCGCCCGCGCCCGAGGCGCTGGCCCAGGGCGGCGAGTGGAAGACCTTCCGCTGGGCGAATGACGGCGACGTCAATTCGCTCGATCCCTATGCGCGCAACGAGACCTTCCTGCTCGCCTTCCTGCAAAACATCTACGAGCCGCTGGCGCGCCGCAACAAGGAGCTGCAGCTCGAGCCGGCGCTGGCCGAGAAATGGGGCCAAGTGTCGCCGACGCGCTGGTTCTTCGACCTGCGCCGCGACGTGAAGTTCCACGACGGCTCGCCGTTCAACGCCGACGACGTGGTGTTCTCGATCAATCGGGCCAACGGCAAGGGCTCGAACATGCTGACTTATTTCTCGACGATGAAGGAGATCGTCAAGGTCAACGACTACCGGGTCGAAATCGAGACCAACGTTCCCGATCCGCTGCTCGCCTCGAAATGGGCGCCGATCTTCATCATGTCGAAGGCTTGGGCCGAGAAGAACAAGGCGCTCGAAGTCTCCGACCTGACCAAGAACGAGGAGAATTTCGCCACCCGCAACGCCAACGGCAGCGGGCCGTTCGTCGTCAAGGAGCGCGAGCCCGACGAGAAGACCGTGCTCGTCCGCAACGAAAATTGGTGGGACAAGAAAGTCGAGCACAATATCGGCACGGTCGAGTTCAGCCGCGTCGCCAACGCGGCCACGCGTATCGCCGCCTTGCGCGCCGGCGAGATCGACATGACGTACAACGTTCCGCCGCAGGACACCGAGACGCTCGCCAAGGACCCCAACACCAAGGTGATCGAGGGTCCCGAGACGCGCGTCGTCTATCTCGGCTTCGACCAGGAGCGTGCCGAGCTGCTGCATTCCAACGTCAAGGGCAAGAACCCGTTCAAGGACCGGCGCGTGCGCGAGGCGTTCCATCGCTCGATCGACGTCGAGGCGATCAAGCGCACGGTGATGCGCGGCCAATCCTTCCCGACCGCGCTCATGGTCGCGCCCGGCATCGGCGGCTACATCAAGGAGCTCGACAAGCGGCCGGCCATGCTCGCCGCCGACGACGCCAAGAAGCTGCTCGCCGACGCCGGTTATCCGAACGGCTTCGAAGTCACCATGGATTGCCCGAACGACCGCTACGTCAACGACGAGAAAATCTGCCAGGCCGTGGTCGGCATGCTGGCGCGCATCGGCATCAAGGTCGATCTCCGGGCGCAGACCAGGTTGAAATACTTCGCGCAAGATCCTGCGGCCCAAATCCGAGACCAGCTTCTACATGCTCGGCTGGTCGCCGGCCGCGACCTACGACGTGCACGACGTGTTCATCAACTTGATCCAGACCTATAACGAAAAAACCAAGAAAGGCGCGTTCAACACCGGCGGCTGGTCGAACGCCGCGTTCGACGAACTGGCCGACAAGGTCCAGGTCGAAACCGACAAGGCCAAGCGCAACGCCATGATCGCCCAGGCGACCAAGATCTATGTCGAGGATTACGCCTATATTCCGCTGCACCAGCAGGCCGTGGTTTGGGCGGCGCGCAAGAACATCGACCTCGTGCAGACCGCCGACAATTCCTTTGCCCTGCGCTGGGTGAAGGTGAAATAGGCCGTTAGACCGCGTTACCGGCTCCTCTCCGATCTCGCCTGTTCATGGGGCGGCGATCGGGAGGGGCCGCTAATCGGACAGGCGCCCGCGGGCGATGATTTCCTTCATCTTGAAACGAATGGTGCAGGCCGCGATCGTCATGCTCGCGGTCGCGCTGTTCTCGTTCGTCATGTTCCGCTACGTCGGCGATCCGATCAACGCCATGGTCGGGCAGGACACGTCGATGCAGGACCGCGCCGAGCTGCGCGACCAGCTCGGCCTCAACGATCCGGCGCCGATGCAGTTCCTGCGCTTCATCGGCCGCGCGCACAGGGCAAGTTCGGCCTGTCCTACCGCACCTCCGAGCCTGTCGGGCGCATGATCGTCGAGCGGCTGCCGGCGACGCTCGAACTCTCGCTCGTGGCGATCCTGTTCGCGCTCGTCATCGGCATTCCGATGGGCGTCTATACCGGCCTGTATCCGCGCCATTGGTTCAGCCGGGTCCTGCAGGCGGTGTCGATCGTCGGCGTCTCGCTGCCGACCTTCCTGATCGGCATCCTGCTGATCCTGATGTTCGCCGTCGCCTGGAACTGCTGCCGTCGTTCGGCCGCGGCGACGTGTCAAGCTCGGCTGGTGGACGACCAACTTCCTCACGGCCAAGGGCCTCGAGGCGCTGATCCTGCCCGGCGTCACGCTCGGCCTGTTCCAGCTCACCCTGATCATGCGCCTGGTGCGCTCGGAGATGCTCGAGGTGATGCGCACCGACTACATCAAGTTCGCGCGCGCCCGCGGCCTGACCGATCGCGCCATCAATTTCGGCCATGCGCTCAAGAACACGCTGGTGCCGGTCATCACCGTCACCGGCCTGCAGCTCGGGCAAACTGATCGCCTTCGCCTTGGTCACCGAAACGGTGTTCGCCTGGCCGGGCGTCGGCCAGCTCTTCATCCAGTCGGTTTCGCGCCGACATCCCGGTGATGGCGGCCTATCTGCTGCTGATCGGGCTTGGTTTTCGTGCTGATCAATCTCACGGTCGATCTGCTCTATTTCGTCGTCGATCCGCGCCTGCGCACGGCGCAGGCGGCGCGCCGGGCGGCTGACATGGCGGCGGCTCGCCCATCGCGCAGCGTGGCGGCGCGCCGCCGACAGCGAATCTGGTGGAGCTTCAAGTCCTCGCCGATGACGGTGGGCGCCGCCATCGTGACGTTGCTGATCGTCGCCGTCGCGTTCCTGTCGCCGCTGCTCGCGCCGCACACGCCGTTCGATCCGGCGACGCTCAGCCTCACCGATGGGCTGAAGCCGCCGCTGTTGTCGGCGACGGCGAGTGGGGCTTTCCGCTCGGCACCGACGACCAGGGCCGGGACATGCTCTCGTCGATCATGTACGGCACGCGGCTGTCGCTGGTGGTCGGCTTCGCCTCGGTGGTCGTCGCCATGGTGCTCGGCATCGCGCTCGGCCTGGTCAGCGGCTATGTCGGCGGCGCGGTCGATGCGGTGATCATGCGCATCGCCGACGTCCAGCTCACCTTCCCGGCCATCCTGGTGGCGCTGCTGATCGACGGCGTCGTGCGCGGCATCATCTCGGTCGAAGCGCCACGACGAGATCGCGATCTACGTCATCGTCGGCGCGATGGCCTGTCGTTCTGGCTGCAATACGCCCGCACCGTGCGCGGCTCGGTGCTGGTCGAGAGGAACAAGGAATACGTCGCAGGCGGCGCGCGTGATCGGCCTGTCGCCTGCTCATCATGGTCCGCCACGTGCTGCCCAACGTCACCGGGCCGGTGCTGGTGATCGCCACCATCAATCTCGGCCTCGCCATCATCACCGAGGCGACGCTGTCGTTCCTCGGCGTCGGCCTGCCGTCGACCCAGCCCTCGCTGGGCACGCTGATCCGCCTCGGCAACGAGGTGCTGCAGTCGGGCGACTGGTGGATCACGGTCTTTCCCGGCATCACGCTCGCCGCCCTGGTGCTGGCCGTGAACCTGCTGGGCGACTGGCTGCGCGACGCTCTGAATCCGAAATTGCGATGATGGCGTGAAGGACATCAGGGACAACAGGGACCTCAGGGACGGTAAACGCGTCGCTAGCAATCGAGGGCACAATCGTGCCTGCTTCGTGTCGCTGAAGTCCCTGAAGTCCCTGCTGTCCCTGGAGACCCAGGGGTCCCTAATGGTAACCGCCTCCAACAACCGCCGCTGCTCGAGGTGAAAAACCTGCGGGTCGAATTCCCGACGCGCCGCGGCATGCTGCCGCCGTCGACGACGTGTCGTTCGACATCGCGCCGGGCGAGGTGCTGGGCGTGGTGGGCGAGTCGGGCGCCGGCAAGTCGCTGACCGGCAATGCCATCATCGGCCTGCTCGAGCCGCCGGGCCGCATCGCCGGCGGCGAGATCCGTGCTCGAAGGCAGGCGCATCGACAACTGCCCTACGAGGAGATGCGCAAGGTGCGCGGCGCGCGCATCGGCGCCATCTTCCAGGACCCGCTGACCAGCCTCAATCCGCTCTATTCGGTCGGCCGCCAGCTCGTCGAAACCATCCAGACCCATCTGCCGTTCGCCGCGCCGCGCGCGAGGCGCGCGCTCGATCTCCTGAAGGAGGTCGGCATCCCGGCGGCCGAGAGCCGCATCGGCCATTATCCGCACCAGTTCTCGGGCGGCATGCGCCAGCGGGTGGTGATCGCGCTGGCGCTCTGCGCCGGGCCGCGCCTGATCGTGGCCGACGAGCCGACGACGGCGCTCGACGTTTCGATCCAGGCGCAGATCATCGCGCTTGCTGAAGCGGCTCTGCCGCGAGCACGGCACGGCGGTGATGCTGGTGACCCACGACATGGGCGTGATCGCCGAGACCGCCGATCGCGTCGCGGTGATGTATGCCGGCCGCATCGCCGAGATCGGGCCGGTGCGCGACGTGGTCAAGCACGCCAAGCATCCCTACACCAAGGGGCTGATGGGCTCGATCCCGAGCTGGGCGTGCGCACCGAGAGGCTGACCCAGATCGACGGCGCCATGCCGCGGCTCACCGAGTCGTGCCGAAGGGCTGCGCCTTCAACCCGCGCTGCACCAGTGCGCGAGCGCTGCCTGGTCGAGCGGCCCGACCTGATGCCGGCCGGCGACGCACCGCGCCGCCTGCTGGCTGCACGATCGCGGCGGCGTGGGAAAAAGTTCAAGCCTGAGGGCGACGTCGAGCTCGGCACGACGCAGTTCGTCCGATCGAAGGCCTGAAGCGCTACTTCGACGTCTCGGCGCCGTGGCTGGTGCGCATGCTCGAGGGCGGCCGCGCAGATCGTGCAGGCGGTCGACGGCATCGACATCGAGATCGCCAAGGGCGAGACCTTCTCGCTGGTGGGCGAGTCGGGCTGCGGCAAGTCGACGGTGGCGCGCCTGGTGGTCGGGCTCTATCCGCCGACCGCGGGCGCGATCGAGTTCGACGGCAACGACATGGCCGCCGCGGCACAGCCGGGCCGACATGCGGCGCTCCGCCGGCGCATGCAGATGATCTTCCAGGATCCGTTCGCCAGCCTCAATCCGCGCTGGCGCGTGTTCGACATCATCGCCGAGCCGATCCGCGCCTTCGGCCTGCTAGGGACAAGGCCGAATCCGCGCCGAGGTCGGCGATCTGCTGCGCCAGGTCGGCTGACGCCGGCCGACGGCGGCAAGTTTCCGCACGAATTCTCGGGCGGCCAGCGCCAGCGCATCTCGATCGCCCGCGCGCTGTCGCCGAGCCGGAGTTCCTGGTGTGCGACGAGCCGACCTCGGCGCTCGACGTCTCGGTGCAGGCGCAGATCCTCAACCTGATGGTCGACCTGCAGCGCCGCTTCGGCCTCACTTATCTTT
>CAVWGP010000012.1:0-1095655 GCA_963754645.1 uncultured Alphaproteobacteria bacterium
GATGGTGGTCGCGTGAACCCGTTCGGGCTCAGCTTGCGGAAACTAGCGCCTCTTCTCTGCGTGTGTTTGGCTGAAGGCCTTTGCTGCCGCTCATCCGGCGGCTTCGTAGGCCTTCCGGAGCCAGCCCTGTAGCAGCGTATCGACCTCCGCAGTGCTCGTGATGCGCGTGGTGGCGCTGCACATGCTGCCTGGCGGCTGCAACTTCAGCCTGGCGTGGGTCGGCAGGTCCTTGGCATTCAGGCCGATCTCGACGCTGTCCTTGGTGGCCGGCCCCACCATCGCGAACTGCTTCTTTCGACGCAGGCTGATGTAGGACTTCTTCGGCGCCTCTTCAAATGATCCCAAGGTTCTGACCTGCGACATCACCGCTTCATGCAGCGGACGCAGCGCCGCCTTGGCGCCGGTGTAGTGGCGTCAGCGGACCGCCATCCGCAGCAGCTGCCGCGGCGGTCGCTGGTGCGCCGCCCAGGTCAGGCAACGGCTTGCCGAAAAAAACGCAACCGCGTTGGCGTCGCCGTAGCCCAGCTTGAAGTGTTCCATCAGCCAGCTGCGCTGTTCGCCGTGCTTGACTGCGCCGCTGGCGGCCCGCCGCCCGAAATTCGGCGACGGTCTTGCCGGTGCGAGCCTGGATATTCTTGCGTTGCGTGATCGTCGCAGCTGCGGGGTCGGCCATGGTCCGCCCCGTCGTCTTTGATTCAGCGGCCCTTCAAAGGCCAGTGTTCGCTCTTTGTGCGCGCCGGCAGCACGACCTCCATGTGGTCGAACAGCCAGTACAACAACCGCGTGGCCCTCGGCGGCCGGCCGGTCTCGCAGATCGCTTTGAGCGTGGCTGAGGATGCGTGTGCCGCCCCCAGCCATGCTCTTGGCGGTCGGGGTGCCCGGCAGCGCGCCCAGCACCCGTAGCGTCAATTCAACCCCGTCGCCCATGGGCTTCAGTTCATAGCTGATCGTCGCTGAAGCTCGGCGCGACGTTGAGGCTGATCGCCGCGCCGTCGGCGCTCGATTGATCCGCGACCGGCGACACCGTCGGCGCCGGATTCGAGACCGTCCAGGTGAAGGTATCGGTCGTCGTCGCGCCCTGGGCGTCGGTCGCGGTGACGGTCACCGTATAGGGACTCGTCGCCGACGCGTTGGCCGGCAGGGTGCCGCTGATCGTGCCGGCGGCGCTGATGCTGAGGCCGCTGGGCAATCCGGACGCCGTGTAGCCGATGCTGTCGTCGTCGCTGAAGCTCGCCGCCACGTCGAGGCTGACAAGCGCGCCGTCGCTGCTTGTCTGGTCGGAGACCGGCGACACGCTCGGCGCCGGATTGGTGACCGTCCACGTGAAGGTATCCGTCGTCGTCGCACCCTGGGCATCGGTGGCCGTCACCGTCACCGTGTAGGGGCTGGTCGCCGAGGCGTTCGCCGGCAACGTGCCCGTGATCGTGCCGGCGGCGCTGATGCTCAAACCGCTCGGCAGACCTGAGGCCGTGTAGCCGATGCTGTCGTCGTCGCTGAAGCTCGCCGCCACGTCGAGGCTGATCGCGGCGCCGTCGCTGCTCGTCTGGTCGGCGACCGGCGACACGCTCGGCGCCGGATTGCTCACGGTCCAGGTGAAAGTATCCGTCGTCGTCGCACCCTGCGCGTCGGTCGCGGTGACCGTCACCGTATAGGGACTCGTCGCCGACGCGTTGGCCGGCAAGGTGCCGGTGATCGTGCCGGCGGCGCTGATGCTCAAACCGCTCGGCAGACCTGAGGCCGTGTAGCCGATGCTGTCGTCGTCGCTGAAGCTCGGCGCCACGTCGAGGCTGACAATCGCGCCGTCGCTGCTCGATTGATCCGCGACCGGCGACACGGTCGGCGCCGGATTCGACACCGTCCACGTGAAGGTATCCGTCGTCGTCGCACCCTGAGCATCCGTGGCCGTCACCGTCACGGTGTAGGGACTCGTCGCCGAGGCGTTCGCCGGCAAGGTGCCGCTGATCGTGCCGGCGGCGCTGATGCTGAGGCCGCTGGGCAATCCGGACGCCGTGTAGCCGATGCTGTCGTCGTCGCTGAAGCTCGCCGCCACGTCGAGGCTGATCGCGGCGCCGTCGCTGCTCGTCTGGTCGGCGACCGGCGACACGCTCGGTGCCGGATTGCTCACGGTCCAGGTGAAAGTGTCCGTCGTTGTCGCACCCTGGGCGTCGGTCGCCGTCACGGTCACCGTGTAGGGACTCGTCGCCGAGGCGTTGGACGGCAAGGTGCCCGTGATCGTGCCGGCCGCGCTGATGCTCAAACCCGCCGGGAGACCCGACGCCGTGTAGCCGATGCTGTCGTCGTCGCTGAAGCTCGGCGCCACGTTGAGGCTGATGGCCGCGCCGTCGCTGCTCGATTGATCCGCGACCGGCGACACCGTCGGTGCCGGATTGTTGACCGTCCACGTGAAGGTATCCGTCGTTGTCGCACCCTGGGCATCCGTGGCCGTCACCGTCACGGTGTAGGGGCTGGTCGCCGACGCGTTAGCCGGCAGGGTGCCGCTGATCGTGCCGGCGGCGCTGATGCTCAAACCCGCCGGGAGACCCGACGCCGTGTAGCCGATGCTGTCGTCGTCGCTGAAGCTCGGCGCCACGTTGAGGCTGGTGGCCGCGCCGTCGCTGCTCGATTGATCCGCGACCGGCGACACCGTCGGCGCCGGATTGCTCACGGTCCAGGTGAAGGTGTCCGTCGTCGTCGCACCCTGGGCATCCGTGGCCGTCACCGTCACGGTGTAGGGACTCGTCGCCGAGGCGTTCGCCGGCAAGGTGCCGCTGATCGTTCCTGCCGCGCTGATGCTGAGGCCCGAGGGCAATCCTGACGCCGTGTAGCCGATCGAATCGTCGTCGCTGAAGCTCGGCGCGACGTTGAGGCTGATCGCCGCGCCGTCGGCGCTCGATTGATCCGCGACCGGCGACACCGTCGGCGCCGGATTCGAGACCGTCCAGGTGAAGGTATCGGTCGTCGTCGCGCCCTGGGCGTCGGTCGCGGTGACGGTCACCGTATAGGGACTCGTCGCCGACGCGTTGGCCGGCAGGGTGCCGCTGATCGTGCCGGCGGCGCTGATGCTCAAACCGCTCGGCAATCCGGACGCCGTGTAGCCGATCGAGTCATCGTCGCTGAAGCTCGGCGCCACGTCTAGGCTGACAATCGCGCCGTCGGCGCTCGTCTGATCCGCAACCGGCGACACGCTCGGCGCCGGATTCGAAACCGTCCACGTGAAGGTATCCGTCGTCGTCGCACCCTGGGCATCCGTGGCCGTCACCGTCACCGTGTAGGGGCTGGTCGCCGAGGCGTTCGCCGGCAAGGTGCCGCTGATCGTGCCGGCGGCGCTGATGCTGAGGCCGCTGGGCAATCCGGACGCCGTGTAGCCGATGCTGTCGTCGTCGCTGAAGCTCGGCGCCACGTTGAGGCTGGTGGCCGCGCCGTCGCTGCTCGATTGATCCGCGACCGGCGACACCTCGGCGCCGGATTGCTCACGGTCCAGGTAAACGTGTCGGTCGTCGTCGCACCCTGGGCGTCGGTCGCTGTGACGGTCACCGTATAGGGACTCGTCGCCGAGGCGTTGGCCGGCAAGGTGCCGGTGATCGTGCCGGCGGCGCTGATGCTCAAACCGCTCGGGAGACCTGAGGCCGTGTAGCCGATGCTGTCGTCGTCGCTGAAGCTCGGCGCCACGTCGAGGCTGACAATCGCGCCGTCGCTGCTCGTCTGGTCGGCGACCGGCGACACGCTCGGTGCCGGATTGCTCACGGTCCAGGTGAAAGTGTCCGTCGTTGTCGCACCCTGGGCATCCGTGGCCGTCACTGTCACGGTGTAGGGACTCGTCGCCGAGGCGTTGGACGGCAAGGTGCCCGTGATCGTGCCGGCCGCGCTGATGCTCAAACCCGCCGGGAGACCCGACGCCGTGTAGCCGATGCTGTCGTCGTCGCTGAAGCTCGCCGCCACGTTGAGGCTGATGGCCGCGCCGTCGCTGCTCGATTGGTCCGCCACCGGCGACACCGTCGGTGCCGGATTGCTCACCGTCCACGTGAAGGTGTCCGTTGTGGTTGCACCCTGGGCGTCGGTCGCTGTCACGGTCACCGTGTATGGGCTGGTCGCCGACGCGTTAGCCGGCAGGGTGCCGCTGATCGTGCCGGCGGCGCTGATGCTCAAACCGCTCGGCAGACCTGAGGCCGTGTAGCCGATCGGTCATCGTCGCTGAAGCTCGCCGCCACGTTGAGGCTGATGGCCGCGCCGTCGCTGCTCGATTGATCCGCGACCGGCGACACCGTCGGTGCCGGATTCGAAACCGTCCACGTGAAGGTATCCGTCGTCGTCGCACCCTGGGCATCCGTGGCCGTCACCGTCACGGTGTAGGGACTCGTCGCCGAGGCGTTCGCCGGCAAGGTGCCGCTGATCGTTCCTGCCGCGCTGATGCTGAGGCCCGAGGGCAATCCTGACGCCGTGTAGCCGATCGAATCGTCGTCGCTGAAGCTCGGCGCGACGTTGAGGCTGATCGCCGCGCCGTCGGCGCTCGATTGATCCGCGACCGGCGACACCGTCGGCGCCGGATTCGAGACCGTCCAGGTGAAGGTATCGGTCGTCGTCGCGCCCTGGGCGTCGGTCGCGGTGACGGTCACCGTATAGGGACTCGTCGCCGACGCGTTGGCCGGCAGGGTGCCGCTGATCGTGCCGGCGGCGCTGATGCTCAAACCCGCCGGGAGACCCGACGCCGTGTATCCGATGCTGTCGTCGTCGCTGAAGCTCGGCGCCACGTCTAGGCTGACAATCGCGCCGTCGGCGCTCGTCTGATCCGCAACCGGCGACACGCTCGGCGCCGGATTCGAAACCGTCCACGTGAAGGTGTCCGTCGTCGTCGCACCCTGCGCGTCGGTCGCGGTGACCGTCACCGTGTAGGGGCTCGTCGCCGAGGCGTTGGCCAGCAAGGTGCCGGTGATCGTGCCAGCGGCGCTGATGCTGAGGCCGCTGGGCAATCCGGACGCCGTGTAGCCGATGCTGTCGTCGTCGCTGAAGCTCGCCGCCACGTCGAGGCTGATCGCGGCGCCGTCGCTGCTCGTCTGGTCGGCGACCGGCGACACGCTCGGTGCCGGATTGCTCACGGTCCAGGTGAAAGTGTCCGTCGTCGTCGCGCCCTGCGCGTCGGTCGCGGTGACCGTCACCGTATAGGGACTCGTCGCCGAGGCGTTGGCCGGCAAGGTGCCGGTGATCGTGCCGGCGGCGCTGATGCTCAAACCGCTCGGCAGACCTGAGGCCGTGTAGCCGATGCTATCGTCGTCAGTGAAACTCGTCGCGACATTGAGGCCGACGACGGCGCCGTCGCTGCTCGTCTGGTCGGCGACCGGCGACACGCTCGGTGCCGGATTGCTCACGGTCCAGGTAAACGTGTCGGTTGTGGTCGCACCCTGAGCATCCGTGGCCGTCACTGTCACGGTGTAGGGACTCGTCGCCGAGGCGTTCGCCGGCAAGGTGCCCGTGATCGTGCCGGCCGCGCTGATGCTCAAACCCGCCGGGAGACCCGACGCCGTGTAGCCGATGCTGTCGTCGTCGCTGAAGCTCGCCGCCACGTCGAGGCTGATCGCGGCGCCGTCGCTGCTCGTCTGGTCGGCGACCGGCGACACGCTCGGTGCCGGATTGCTCACGGTCCACGTGAAAGTGTCCGTCGTTGTCGCACCCTGGGCATCCGTGGCCGTCACTGTCACGGTGTAGGGACTCGTCGCCGAGGCGTTGGACGGCAAGGTGCCCGTGATCGTGCCGGCGGCGCTGATGCTCAAACCCGCCGGGAGACCCGACGCCGTGTAGCCGATGCTGTCGTCGTCGCTGAAGCTCGGCGCCACGTTGAGGCTGATGGCCGCGCCGTCAGCGCTCGATTGATCCGCAACCGGCGACACGGCGGGCGCCGGATTGCTCACGGTCCAGGTAAACGTGTCGGTTGTGGTTGCACCCTGGGCGTCGGTCGCCGTCACGGTCACCGTGTAGGGACTCGTCGCCGAGGCGTTCGCCGGCAAGGTGCCCGTGATCGTGCCGGCGGCGCTGATGCTCAAACCCGCCGGGAGACCCGACGCCGTGTAGCCGATGCTGTTGTCGTCGCTGAAGCTCGGCGCCACGTCGAGGCTGACAATCGCGGCGCCGTCGCTGCTCGTCTGGTCGGCGACCGGCGACACGTCGGCGCCGGATTCGAAACCGTCCACGTGAAGGTATCCGTCGTCGTCGCACCCTGGGCATCCGTGGCCGTCACCGTCACCGTGTAGGGACTCGTCGCCGAGGCGTTGGACGGCAAGGTGCCCGTGATCGTGCCGGCGGCGCTGATGCTGAGGCCGCTGGGCAATCCGGACGCCGTGTAGCCGATGCTGTCGTCGTCGCTGAAGCTCGCCGCCACGTCGAGGCTGATCGCGGCGCCGTCGCTGCTCGTCTGGTCGGCGACCGGCGACACGCTCGGCGCCGGATTGCTGACCGTCCAGGTGAATGTGTCCGTCGTCGTCGCACCCTGGGCGTCGGTCGCGGTGACCGTCACCGTATAGGGACTCGTCGCCGAGGCGTTGGACGGCAAGGTGCCCGTGATCGTGCCGGCGGCGCTGATGCTCAAACCCGCCGGGAGACCCGACGCCGTGTAGCCGATCGAATCGTCGTCAGTGAAACTCGTCGCCACGTCGAGGCTGATCGCGGCGCCGTCGCTGCTCGTCTGGTCGGCGACCGGCGACACGGCGGGCGCCGGATTCGAAACCGTCCACGCGAAGGTATCCGTCGTTGTCGCACCCTGGGCATCCGTGGCCGTCACTGTCACGGTGTAGGGACTCGTCGCCGAGGCGTTGGACGGCAAGGTGCCCGTGATCGTGCCGGCGGCGCTGATGCTCAAACCCGCCGGGAGACCCGACGCCGTGTAGCCGATGCTGTCGTCGTCGCTGAAGCTCGGCGCCACGTCGAGGCTGATGGCCGCGCCGTCGGCGCTCGATCTGATCCGCAACCGGCGACACGGCTCGGCGCCGGATTGCTCACGGTCCAGGTGAAGGTGTCCGTCGTCGTCGCGCCCTGCGCGTCGGTCGCGGTGACCGTCACCGTATAGGGACTCGTCGCCGAGGCGTTGGCCGGCAAGGTGCCGGTGATCGTGCCGGCGGCGCTGATGCTCAAACCGCTCGGCAGACCTGAGGCCGTGTAGCCGATGCTGTCGTCGTCAGTGAAGCTCGGCGCCACGTCGAGGCTGACAATCGCGCCGTCGCTGCTCGATTGATCCGCGACCGGAGACACGCTCGGCGCCGGATTCGAAACCGTCCACGTGAATGTATCCGTCGTCGTCGCGCCCTGCGCGTCGGTCGCGGTGACCGTCACCGTATAGGGACTCGTCGCCGAGGCGTTGGCCGGCAAGGTGCCGGTGATCGTGCCGGCGGCGCTGATGCTCAAACCGCTCGGCAGACCTGAGGCCGTGTAGCCGATGCTGTCGTCGTCAGTGAAACTCGTCGCCACGTCGAGGCTGATCGCGGCGCCGTCAGCGCTCGTCTGATCCGCAACCGGCGACACGGCGGGCGCCGGATTGCTCACGGTCCAGGTGAAGGTGTCGGTTGTGGTTGCACCCTGGGCATCCGTGGCCGTCACCGTCACCGTGTAGGGGCTGGTCGCCGACGCGTTGGCCGGCAAGGTGCCGCTGATCGTGCCGGCGGCGCTGATGCTCAAACCCGCCGGGAGACCCGACGCCGTGTAGCCGATGCTGTCGTCGTCGCTGAAGCTCGGCGCCACGTCGAGGCTGATGGCCGCGCCGTCGCTGCTCGATTGATCCGCGACCGGCGACACGCTCGGCGCCGGATTGTTGACCGTCCACGTGAAGGTATCCGTCGTCGTCGCACCCTGGGCATCCGTGGCCGTCACTGTCACGGTGTAGGGACTCGTCGCCGAGGCGTTGGACGGCAAGGTGCCCGTGATCGTGCCGGCCGCGCTGATGCTCAAACCCGCCGGGAGACCCGACGCCGTGTAGCCGATGCTGTCGTCGTCGCTGAAGCTCGGCGCCACGTCGAGGCTGATGGCCGCGCCGTCGCTGCTCGATTGATCCGCGACCGGCGACACGCGTCGGTGCCGGATTGTTGACCGTCCACGTGAAGGTATCCGTCGTCGTCGCACCCTGGGCATCCGTGGCCGTCACCGTCACCGTGTAGGGGCTGGTCGCCGACGCGTTGGCCGGCAGGGTGCCGCTGATCGTGCCGGCGGCGCTGATGCTCAAACCCGCCGGGAGACCCGACGCCGTGTAGCCGATGCAGTCATCGTCGCTGAAGCTCGCCGCCACGTCGAGGCTGATCAGCCGCGCCGTCGCTGCTCGTCTGGTCGGCGACCGGCGACACGCGTCGGCGCCGGATTGCACACCGTCCACGTGAATGTGTCCGTCGTCGTCGCACCCTGGGCGTCGGTCGCGGTCACTGTCACCGTGTAGGGACTCGTCGCCGACGCGTTGGCCGGCAAGGTGCCGCTGATCGTGCCGGCGGCGCTGATGCTGAGGCCGCTGGGCAATCCGGACGCCGTGTAGCCGATGCAGTCGTCGTCGCTGAAGCTCGCCGCCACGTCGAGGCTGACGACCGCGCCGTCGGCGCTCGTCTGATCCGCGACCGGCGACACGCTCGGCGCCGGATTCGAAACCGTCCACGTGAAGGTATCCGTCGTCGTCGCGCCCTGGGCGTCGGTCGCGGTGACCGTCACCGTGTAGGGACTCGTCGCCGAGGCGTTGGCCGGCAAGGTGCCCGTGATCGTGCCGGCGGCGCTGATGCTCAAACCCGCCGGGAGACCCGACGCCGTGTAGCCGATGCTGTCGTCGTCGCTGAAGCTCGGCGCCACGTCGAGGCTGACAATCGCGCCGTCGGCGCTCGATCTGATCCGCGACCGGCGACACGGCGGGCGCCGGATTGCTCACGGTCCAGGTAAAGGTGTCGGTTGTGGTTGCACCCTGGGCGTCGGTCGCTGTCACGGTCACCGTGTAGGGACTCGTCGCCGAGGCGTTGGACGGCAAGGTGCCCGTGATCGTGCCGGCGGCGCTGATGCTCAAACCGCTGGGCAGACCAGACGCCGTGTAGCCGATGCTGTCGTCGTCGCTGAAGCTCGTCGCCACGTCGAGGCTGATCGCGGCGCCGTCGCTGCTCGTCTGGTCGGCGACCGGCGACACGCTCGGCGCCGGATTGCTCACCGTCCAGGTGAAAGTATCCGTCGTTGTCGCACCCTGGGCATCCGTGGCCGTCACTGTCACGGTGTAGGGACTCGTCGCCGAGGCGTTGGACGGCAAGGTGCCCGTGATCGTGCCGGCCGCGCTGATGCTCAAACCCGCCGGGAGACCCGACGCCGTGTAGCCGATGCTGTCGTCGTCGCTGAAGCTCGGCGCCACGTCGAGGCTGACAATCGCGCCGTCGGCGCTCGTCTGATCCGCGACCGGCGACACGGTGGGCGCCGGATTGCTAACCGTCCAGGTGAATGTGTCCGTCGTCGTCGCACCCTGGGCGTCGGTCGCCGTCACGGTCACCGTGTAGGGACTCGTCGCCGAGGCGTTCGCCGGCAAGGTGCCCGTGATCGTGCCGGCGGCGCTGATGCTCAAACCGCTCGGCAGACCGGACGCCGTGTAGCCGATCGAATCGTCGTCGCTGAAGCTCGTCGCCACGTCGAGGCTGACAATCGCGCCGTCGGCTGCTCGTCTGGTCGGCGACCGGCGACACGCTCGGCGCCGGATTCAAAACCGTCCAGGTGAAGGTGTCCGTCGTCGTCGCACCCTGGGCATCCGTGGCCGTCACCGTCACGGTGTAGGGACTCGTCGCCGAGGCGTTGGACGGCAAGGTGCCCGTGATCGTGCCGGCGGCGCTGATGCTCAAACCCGCCGGGAGACCCGACGCCGTGTAGCCGATGCTGTCGTCGTCGCTGAAGCTCGGCGCCACGTCGAGGCTGATCGCGGCGCCGTCGCTGCTCGTTTGGTCGGCGACCGGCGACACGGCGGGCGCCGGATTGCTCACCGTCCAGGTAAAAGTATCCGTCGTCGTCGCACCCTGGGCGTCGGTCGCCGTCACGGTCACCGTGTAGGGACTGGTCGCCGAGGCGTTCGCCGGCAAGCGTGCCCGTGATCGTGCCGGCGGCGCTGATGCTCAAACCGCTGGGCAATCCGGACGCCGTGTAGCCGATGCTGTCGTCGTCAGTGAAACTCGTCGCCACGTCGAGGCTGACAATCGCGCCGTCGCTGCTCGTCTGGTCGGCGACCGGCGACACGGCGGCGCCGGATTGCTCACCGTCCAGGTGAAAGTGTCCGTCGTCGTCGCGCCCTGGGCGTCGGTCGCCGTCACTGTCACCGTGTAGGGACTCGTCGCCGAGGCGTTCGCCGGCAAGGTGCCCGTGATCGTGCCGGCGGCGCTGATGCTCAAACCGCTCGGGCAGACCTGACGCCGTGTAGCCGATGCTGTCGTCGTCGGTGAAGCTCGTCGCCACGTCGAGGCTGACGATCGCGCCGTCGCTGCTCGTCTGGTCGGCGACCGGCGACACGCTCGGCGCCGGATTGCTCACCGTCCAGGTGAAGGTGTCCGTCGTCGTCGCGCCCTGCGCGTCGGTCGCGGTGACCGTCACCGTATAGGGGCTGGTCGCCGAGGCGTTGGCCGGCAAGGTGCCGGTGATCGTGCCGGCGGCGCTGATGCTCAAACCGCTCGGGAGACCTGAGGCCGTGTAGCCGATGCTGTCGTCGTCAGCTGAAACTCGTCGCCACGTCGAGGCTGACAATCGCGCCGTCGGCGCTCGATTGATCCGCAACCGGCGACACGGCGGGCGCCGGATTGCTCACGGTCCAGGTAAACGTGTCGGTCGTGGTTGCACCCTGGGCGTCGGTCGCTGTCACCGTCACCGTGTAGGGACTGGTCGCCGAGGCGTTCGCCGGCAAGGTGCCGCGTGATCGTGCCGGCGGCGCTGATGCTCAAACCGCTCGGCAGACCTGAGGCCGTGTAGCCGATGCTGTCGTCGTCGCTGAAGCTCGGCGCCACGTCGAGGCTGATGGCCGCGCCGTCGCTGCTCGATTGATCCGCGACCGGCGACACCGTCGGTGCCGGATTGTTGACCGTCCACGTGAAGGTATCCGTCGTTGTCGCACCCTGGGCATCCGTGGCCGTCACTGTCACGGTGTAGGGACTCGTCGCCGAGGCGTTGGACGGCAAGGTGCCGCGTGATCGTGCCGGCCGCGCTGATGCTCAAACCCGCCGGGAGACCCGACGCCGTGTAGCCGATGCTGTCGTCGTCGCTGAAGCTCGGCGCCACGTCGAGGCTGAAATCGCGCCGTCGCTGCTCGTCTGGTCCGCAACCGGCGACACGGCGGGCGCCGGATTGCTCACCGTCCAGGTGAAGGTATCCGTCGTCGTCGCACCCTGGGCGTCGGTGGCCGTCACCGTCACCGTATAGGGACTCGTCGCCGACGCGTTGGCCGGCAGGGTGCCGCTGATCGTGCCGGCGGCGCTGATGCTCAAACCGCTCGGCAATCCGGACGCCGTGTAGCCGATCAAGTCATCGTCGCTGAAGCTCGCCGCCACGTCGAGGCTGACAATCGCGCCGTCGCTGCTCGTCTGATCCGCGACCGGCGACACGGCTGGGCGCCGGATTCGAAACCGTCCACGTGAAGGTGTCCGTCGTCGTCGCGCCCTGGGCATCGGTCGCCGTGACCGTCACCGTGTAGGGGCTCGTCGCCGACGCGTTCGCCGCGAGCGTGCCGGTGATTGCGCCGGCGGCACTGATCGACAAACCCGCCGGCAGGCCGCTGGCCGTAAAACTCAGCGACGCGTTGTCGACGTCCGCGAAATTGCCGGCAACGTTGAGGTTGATCGCGTTCGTGTCGGCGTCGGCTTGGTCGGCGATCGCAGCGGCAACCGTGGGCGCATCGTTCGTGCCGGTAATCGTGACCGTCAGCGTCGCCGTGCTGGTTCCGCCGTTTCCGTCGCTGATCGTATAGGTGAAGCTGTCGGTAACCGTTTGACCCTGGGCCAGGGCCTGCACGGCGGGTGAGGCATTGTTCAACGTATAGGTGTAGGCGCCGGTGCCGCCGATTTGCACCGAGCCGTAAGTGCCCGCGACGCTGACGCCGACATTGCCGCCGGCGCCGTTGACGGCGCTGACAGTCAGCGAGTTTCCCTCGGGATCGGAATCGGCGCCGGATCCGTCGTCGTCGCTGATCGCGTTGCCGGTGTCGGTTAGCGCGCCGTCTTCGGTAACGCTCGCGGCATTGTCGGTCGCCGACGGCGGATCGTTGGCGGCGGTGACGCCGATCGTCGAACGCGCGACATTGCTCGATACATTGCCCGTGTCGCGGACCGATACGGTGACGATTCGCGGCGTCGTGTTCGGCGTATCGCTCGAGTTGCTGAAGCGAATCTGCTCGATCGCCGTTTCGTAGCTGGCGCGGCTCGCCGTTCCAACCAAGACGATCGTCGTCAACGTTGATGAAGGATCGAGCGTGATGCCGGCCGGCAGCGCGCCCGCGATCGAAAGAAGATCGCTCGCCTGCGCATTCGAAACCGTGATCGTGGCTCGATTCAGATCCGCGCTATCGGCGTCGGCAATCCCGGTGTTCGCGCTGGCAATGGCGACGGCCGGGCCGTCTTCGACAAACGCGGCGGCGTGGCCGGTCGGCTGGGCCGACAGCGAGACATTGTCGATAAACGCAAACTCCGTACCGGCATTGCCGGTGAAGCTACCCCCGGTTGTGCGAAAGCGGATGACGGTGTTGGCCGAACCGACTTCGCCCAGAGCCAGATTGTATGCCGTGTCGGTCGTTTGACCGCCGGCAATCGTTTGCAACGTAAGCCACGTTGTGCCGCCGTTGATGGAATATTCGACGACGACCGTGTCCGCGGCTTCCAGATTGGCCGATGTCCGGTAAATGAACGACAGCGTGGGGTTGATGTGGCCGGACAGATCGACGGAACGCCGAATCGTCGAATTCGCCTGATTGAGGCGTATCTCGTTGTCGCCGGCATTGGCGACGACGCGCACGTTGCCGGCGGCGGCGTTTTGCGCGCCATCGCTTTCGACCCAGTTCGCGGACCAAGCGATCGCGCCGGTGCCGCCCGCATAACTGATGGCGGCGAATGCATCGTCGGCCGATTGAGCCGCCGTCGTCGAATCGAGATCGACCGTCGGCGGCCGGCCGACGGTGATCGACACGGGGTCCGAGTCGGACTGGGCCCCGCCGCTTCCGGCATTGCCGTTGTCGTTCGTGGTGATTGTCAGAGTCGATGAGCCGGAAAAGGCCGATGTCGGCGCGTAACGCAGGCCGCTCAGGGCCGCATTCACGGCTGCCACCGTGCCTGTGAAGGTCATCGTCGTGTCGGCCGTTCCGTCGCCGGTCGTGAAGGCGAGACCCGATATGCCCGACAGCGTGAGCGTGCCATTCGTCACCGTGAGCGTCACGGTGGCGTTGGCGCCGCCGATGTCGACATCCGAAATCGAAATCGCGTTACCGTTGCCGGCCGAAAAGACGAGATCAGTGTTGAGCGCCGTGCCCTGCGCGCCCGGTATCGTATTGACCGGCGCGTCGTTCACGCCGACGCCGATCGTGAGCGTGTCGGTATCGCTGAGATAGCCGTCGCTGGTCGCCACTTGGATCGTCGTCGTACCGTCAAATCCCGTTGTCGGCTGGAAACTCAGGCCGTTCAGCGCCGTGTTGATGTTGGCCTGCGTGCCCGAAAGCGTCACGGAACCGGTGCCGTTTCCGGACACCGTGAGGCCGCTGGTCGAGGCCAGCGTCAGGCTGCCGTTCGGCGCCGTCAGGGTTACGCTGAGGCTCGTCGTGTCGGAGTCGCTGACGCTGATCAGATTGCCGTTGCCGCTCGACAGGATGAGCGTTCCATTGGTCGCCACGGTTTGCGTGGCCGGAAGCGTGTTGACCGGCGCATCGTTGGTATCGAAGCTGATATCGTGGATTGAGATCGCCTGGCCCGAGGGATCGGCGATGCCGGAGCTGGGATCGTGCTTGTAGACGATCGTGATCGACGTGATCGTCTGATTGAACGTGAACATCGCGTTGCCGGCGTTGCCGCTGCCGACCGCCGCGGTGCCTCGGACGGTGTTCGTATCGAAGATGTTGACGGTTCCACCCGGCGGAATGGTAATGGATGACGGATCGACGGTCCCACCGCCGATCGTCGTGGCCGTGATCGTAATTTCGTCGACGAAGCCGCCGGTATCGATGTCGAAGATCGAAAAGCTTGCGCCCGAAACACCTCCGGGATGCGCGAACGCAATCGTCGTCGTGATCTGTTGCGTCCCGTTCGAGAAGTCCATGAAATAGCGGAGTGAATTCTGCGCCGGCGATAGGCCGCCATCGTTCGCCGTGCTCAACTGGGGGTAGCCGGCGAGAAAACTACCCGTGTCGCCAACGACGGTGAAGCTGACATTGTCGCCGCCGATCGAATAGGTGTTGCTCAACGACCCGGCGGTCCAAGTCAGCGTGTCCCAGTTGAGCTGTTGCGGCGTCAGCAATTCTTGCCACTGATCCTGCGCCAGATCGTCGATCACGACGTCGCTGTCGATGGTGCCCGAGCGAACCTCGAGATCCCAATCGCCGCCCAGCACCGCGTGGCCCGTATCGTCGCTGCTTGCGGCGACGTCGGCGCCGGTCAGCGACGCCAGGCGGCCGACCGCGGCCCGTCCCGCTTCGCCGGCGCCGAAATCGCAGCCATAGACGAAAATATCGGCGCTATCCGCGAGCGAGGCGCCGATTTTCTGAAACAGCAAGCCCTGCTGCGCCGAAAGCGTGTCGAAATCGATGCCGCTATTGCCCAACGACAGGGCGGTCGACATGCCGTGCGAAACGATATGCAGCGACGCTATATCGACGCGGCCCTGGAGGATGTCGGCGATCTGCGCAAGGCCGTCGCGCTCGGACGAGAGCACGTAGACTTCGGCACCCGCGCGCATGGCCGATTCGCGGAGCAATTCGTAATTCGGGACGGCGCTGTCGATGACGACGATGGCGGCGCCCTTGTCGGCGTCGCCGGCCGCGATGCCGCTGTCCCAGCTCGAGGCGAAGATCGAGCCTGCCGGCGGCGCGGCCGGCAGTGGCGCGGCCGGCGCGACGTTGTTGCCCGCGTCGCCGCCGCCTTGCGCCTGGCTAGCGGCATCGCCGGTGTCGCCCGGGTTGAAGGCGATCGGGTCCGCGCCGTCGAAGACGAAGCGTGGCTCGAGGGCGAGCAACAGCGAAGCGCGAACCAAGCGAGTTGCGCCCGCAGTGCGCGCCTCGCGCTTTCCCTTTGGTTGATTGTTGCCACCGTCCATTGCGCCCTCGATACGAAACTATGCTGTTCAAATTTACGCCGTACGCTCAAAGCACGCCGACGATCCGATGCGGTCGGGCGCCTCTGCATAAGCAATTGCTTGCGGCCATCTTCCGCCATAACTATCAAGAAGAAGCTAAAGACAATCGGGCATGCGCTTTACCACGCTGCTGCCACGCGCTTGATCGGATTGTCTTTCAAGAAAGAAACGTAGTGTTTGCAGCGCTTTTCGACGCCGACTGAATTGGCGCATGGTTACGCCGGTATTGCCAAACATGGTGCAAGAAAAATTAAGTGGCGGCGCGCCTTTGCTTGGCGCGGCCGTATGCGCTGCCTTGGCTGAACCCGATAATCGCCTGATTGATATTTCTCATGAACAATTGCCCTGGCGTGAAATGGCTGGCGTGGCGCTGCCTGGAAATTGACATCGCATGGCGCGCCGCATAGCGCTTAATGGAATGCAACTCAGGGGAAAATCCAATGCGCGTGTCAACGCCGTGTCGAACGACAATCGGAGTCGCGTTAACGATCGTCTTAGCCGGCACCGCAGCGGCCGACGAATTCGTTCCGTTCATAGCGCCCAACGGGGTCGTCGCGGCCGGCGGGCAGCTTCGCTTCGTCGATCTGCCGGCGTTCAACTCGCATGTCGGTGTCGGCACAAGCGGCGCGCCGCGGTTGACGCGCGAGCCCACGGTTACGGCGGCTGGATTTGTCGCCCAGTTCAATATCCCGATTGAAATGGCACTATTCGGCGGTCGCAGCCGAATCGAGGCCGGCTTCAGCCTGCTGGAAGGATCGAGCCGAAAGGGCTTCAATTACAGTTTCCTTGCCACCGATACCTTTAGCAGCGTTGATGGCCAAATCGTCGGCGCTCAGGGCACCAACGGCACCTCGGCGAATTCGTTACGCACCCGGTATTCGAGCTACGACGGAGCCATACGCTTCAAGGTGGAGTTTGCCGTCACGCCAACGCTGACCTTCACGCCGTCGCTTGGGCTCGTCGTCGGCACCAACCGTACAAGCTACAAGGAGGCCGGCATCGAGTCGTTCGTCGGCGGCGGCTTCGGCGCCAACTCGATTACCACTCGCATCCACAGCGACTTTATCGGCGGCGAGCTCGGCGCCGAAGGCGCCTGGCGTCCGGCGCCGGGTTGGCATGTCCATGGTGGCGTTGCGGTCGCGCTGCTCCATCAGAGCGTGCGGCTGCGCGCCAGCGACTGCGCCGGCACCATCCAGGCGACACCGGCCGCGTTCTGCGATGCCGGGTTATTCGCCACATCGGCTCAAAGCTCGCGGCAAAACACGGCGTTTCGTTTCGGCGCCATGGCGGGCGCCAGCTATGACGTTATGTCGTTCGCGCGCATCTCGGCGCATGGCCTTGTTTCCTACAATGCCCGCGCGCCGGGCGCGCGCGTTCCGGCCGGCGGGGCCGCGCTAGTGAGCGCTCCCGCGAGGATTTTCTTCGACGACAAGGTGAGCTACGGCTTCGTCGTCGGCGTTACGTTTCCGCTCGACTGACGAAGCGGCGGCGCGGCGCCGGCGCCGAACGGCTCACGGGCTAGCTGAATTCGATGATTGCCTGATCGACCGCGAGACTTTCACCCGGCTTGGCGTGGACCGCTTTCACCGCGCCGTCCTGCTGAGCCCGTAGGATATTCTGCATCTTCATCGCCTCGATGACGGCGAGCTCCTCGCCGGCACGCACCGCCTGCCCCGGCTTGACGGCAACCGACACCAGCAAGCCCGGCATCGGCGACAGCAGGAATTTCGAGGTATCGGCGGCGGGTTTTTCCGGCATTTGACCGGCAAGCTCGGCCGCGCGCCGGGTCATCACTTCGACCGCGACTTCGGCGCCGCCATGGACCATGCGCCACGCAATGCCGCGGCGCTCGATCTGCACCGTGACCGGCTTGCCGTCGACCGTGCCCCGGAACAGCGGCGCGCCGATTTTCCATTGGCTGACGACGCGGGCCGAACGCACCTCGCCGCCGCGCCGGAAGGTCACGTTGCAATCGCCCGCTTCGCCTTCGACGACCATGTCCCAGCCTTCCGGGCCGATGCGCACATGCCATTCGGGCTCGGTGGCGACGAGCGCGCCGTTGCGCCGGCCCGAAATGGCAAGCTCGCGCTGCCGCAAGCTGCGATGGGCCGCGCCGGCCACGGCAACAAAGACCGTCGCCAGTTCCGGACGCAGCGCCGTGCCCTTGAAGCCGTCCGGAAATTGCTCGGCGATAAAATCGGTCGTGATCCGGCCTTCGCGAAAACGTGCTTCGTGCATGATCGCCGTCAGGAACGCGATATTATGGTTGAGGCCGCGGATGTAGAACGCATCGAGCGCCTCGGCCATGCGCGCGACGGCGTCGGCGCGGTCATGTCCGTGCGTAACAAGTTTCGCGATCATCGGATCGTAGTAGATACCGATCTCGGCGCCTTCATAGACCCCGGTATCGACCCGCACATGCTTCGTTTCGGCCGGCGGCCGGTAGCGCACCAGACGCCCGATCGACGGCATGAAGCCGCGCAGCGGGTCTTCGGCATAGACACGCGCTTCGATCGCCCAACCTTCGAGCGCCACGTCTTTTTGCGCCAGCGGCAATTTCTCGCCATTGGCGATCCGGATCATCAGTTCGACGAGATCGAGGCCGGTGACCATTTCCGTCACCGGATGCTCGACCTGGAGCCGCGTGTTCATCTCGAGAAAATAGAATTTGCGCTCGCGGTCGACGATGAACTCGACGGTTCCGGCCGAGCGGTAGCCGACCGCTTTGGCGAGCGACACGGCCTGCTCGCCCATCGCCTGGCGCGTCTTGGCGTCGAGGAACGGGCTCGGCGCCTCCTCGATCACCTTCTGGTGGCGGCGCTGGATCGAGCATTCGCGCTCGCCGAGATAGAGCGTCGTGCCGTCATTGTCGGCGATGACCTGAATCTCGATGTGGCGCGGCTCCTCAATGTATTTTTCGACGAAGACGCGATCGTCGGCAAAGGCGTTCTTGGCTTCCGCCGTGGCCGAGCGGAAGCCGTCCTCGGCCTCCTTGTCGTTCCACGCGATGCGCAGGCCCTTGCCGCCGCCGCCGGCCGAGGCCTTGACCATCACCGGGTAGCCGATGTCGCGGGCGATGCGGGCCGCTTCCCCGGCGTCGGCGATGACGCCGAGATAGCCCGGCACGGTGCTGACGCCCGCGGCCTTGGCGAGTTTTTTCGATGCGATCTTGTCGCCCATCGCCGCCACGGCCGAGGGCGGCGGGCCGATGAAGACGATGCCGGCTTTCTTCAGCGCATCGGCGAAGGCTTCGTTCTCGGACAGGAAGCCATAGCCCGGATGCACCGCCTCGGCGCCCGTCCGCTTGCAGGCTTCGACGATCTTGTCGACGACGAGATAGGACTGCGCCGACGGCGCCGGACCGATCGCCACCGCCTCGTCGGCCATCTGCACATGCAGCGCGTCGGCATCGGCCTCGGAATAGACCGCGACGGTCGCGATCCCCATGCGGCGCGCCGTCTTGATCACGCGGCAGGCGATCTCGCCGCGATTGGCGATCAGAATCTTCTTGAACATCGGCCCCCTACCCGCCCCAACCACGTCACCCGGTTTGTAAGCCTTGCGTCGCCATCTTGGCAACGCGGCGCCGCGTTGCGGTTGGGCGGCCCGGCCGATAGGCATTTGCTTTTGCCGGCCACGGCGATAGGACTCAGGCTTGCTACAATGGATGGCAGCCATGCAACGCGGCGCCAGCGCGGCGAATGTCCTCATCGACCAGATCAGCGATTGGCTGATGGGCGAAGCGCTCGGCTTCACGCCCCTGCCTCAACTGGTCGAAGGCGCCATCGCCCGCGTCCACGCCGCCGGCATCCCCATCCTCCGCTTCCACACCGCGTTCAACGTCCTGCACCCGCTCTATCACGGCATGGGCATCACCTGGAAACGCGGCCAGCCGCTCGAAGTCGAAACCTATGCGCGCACCGTCGACAATCCGGCGCCACAATGGTTGGCCAGCCCGCTCAAGCACATGATCGACAAACGCCTCTTCAGCCTGCGGCGGCACTTGCAAGGCCCCGAGGCGCTGCTCGATTTTCCGTTGCTGGAGGATCTGCGCAAGCTGGGTGCGACGGATTATTTCGCCTTTGTCGTCCCCTTCGGCCAATCGAACGACGGCTTGGTCGGCTCCTGGGTCACCGACCGGCGCGGCGGGTTCAGCAGCGCCGAAATCGCCGCGCTGATGCGCATCGAGCGGCGCCTCGCCGTCGCCTGCCGCATGATGATCCGCGGCCAGGTCGCCGAGAACGTGGTGACGACCTATCTCGGCCCCAATGCCGGCCGCCGCGTGCTCGCCGGCCAGATCAAGCGCGGCGACGGCGAGACCATACCCGCCGTCATCTGGTACAGCGATCTGCGCGGCTCGACCGCGATGGCCGAGCGGCTGGGGCGCGACGACTACACGAACGTGCTGAATTGCTACTTCGAATGCATCGGCCGCGCCGTGACCGAGGCGGGCGGCGAAATTCTCAACTTCATCGGCGACGCCGTTCTCGCGATCTTTCCGCTCGCGGATCGCCCGAACGGGGCGAAGCCGGCCGCGGCGCGCGCCTTTGCCGGCGCGCAGGATGCGTTCCGGCGCATAACGGCGACGAACCTGGGGCGCAAGGGACAGGGACTGCCCGAACTCAGCTTCGGCCTCGCGCTCCACATCGGCAACGTCATGTTCGGCAATATCGGCATTCCTGAGCGGCTGTCCTTTTCGGTCATTGGTTCGAGCGTCAATCAGGTGGCGCGGCATGGAAGAATTGACCAAGACGCTGAAACGGAATTTCCTCGTCAGCAAATCCTTTGCCGATGCATTGCCGCGGGACTGGGAGCCGCTCGGCGCCCATGCGGTCCGCGGCGTGGCCGCGCCGATCGAGCTGTTCGCGCCCAAGGCGGCGTCCGGGTGAAACAGCGCGAGGATCCCGTCCATGCATCGCACCGTTCTCGCGCTCGGCATCGCCGCCGCCATCCCCGCCGTACTTGCGGCGCTCACGGTCATGCTGAGCGTGTTTTACGGCGTCGTTCTGCGTTTGTTTTCCTTGCGGGCGAACATCCATCTCGAAGAATCCGCTTTCGCGGTCGCGCGGCTCATGCTTGTCGCCGCGCTCGTCCCCGGCATTCCCTACTTGCTGGCCGCGGGTTTCCAGCGCAATCCAAAAAGCGGTATTCACGTTCAAAGAACGCCTTTGGCGGTCTTCCCCGGCGTGCTTGCGGCGCTGCTCTTGACGCTCGTGGCGTTCGGCGCCGTCGCCGGTTTTCAAATGCCTGCGGCGATGACGGCACTGACGATGGTGGCTTGGCGCGGCGCTAGACAATTTAAGCGTCCTTGGCCTCCTGCCCGGCATTGCCCTTGTTGGATTTTTGGCCGGCGCCGATCCGCCGCGGCGCGTCGCGACCGCCGCCGCGCCGCTCGGTTTGGCATGGCTGACGGCGCTCACCCTGTCGCAATCGATCGGGGCAACGCTGACCGCCCTTGCCTTGCCGCTTTCCATTCTTGCCCTTCCGTTCCTGATCGGCCTCGCATTTGCCGCCCGCGCCGCGGTCCCTTGGTTGATCGGCATCGGCGCAATTCTCCTGCTGAGCCCGATTGTCGCCTCCGGCGTGGCAACGCCGGGCGAAGCCGTGGCTGTCGTGTCGTTTTTTGCAGGCACCGTCGCGGTGCCGCTGCGCCTCGTCCTGGCCCGCAGCACGGTCGTGCCGCTGTTGCGCGTTGCCGGCGGCGAAATCCTTGCCGTCATCGCGTGTTTCGCGGCAGCGGCGATCGTCCACATCGCCGCCGGCATCCACGGCATCGCCGAAGCCGGTTCCGGCATCGTAAACGGCCTTGATCCAGGCGCGGCGCTCGGCGCCTGCGCGCTGATCGTCATCATGTTGTCGGCCCTCCTCACGCCGCTCGCGGCCCTGCCGGCCATCGCCTTGCTCGGCGCTGGATTGCCCATCGCCCAAGTCGAGTCGCTCCGCGTCGGCGCCGTCATCGCCATGGCGTGCCTTGCCGGCCTGTTGATCCGCAGCACTGCCTGGCAAGACGACGGCACCGGGCACAAGGAGGGCCTCGAATCCGGCAAACTGCCGCGCGCGCTCGGCTGGTCGGCGATCTTGGTGCTGCTGGCGTTGATCGTCGGCGCCGTCCTCGTCCCCGATCTTGTCACCGCGCTGCCGCGCGCCATTTGGTAACGCCTGAACGCCGCGAAAATATTGCGCTCAGCGCCGCCGCTCGATGATCGGGCGGCGTTCGTGCTTTGGTTTTTCCTTCGGCGCGCCCGGCACTGCCGGCGCTGGTGGTGTTGGCGGCGGCACGTCCTTGACTCGAGGCTGGTCGATCGTCCCCGGTGGCGACGTATCTCGAAGCAAGGCCATGACGGCCTTGATCCAACCGAATATCAGCCTGCGATTGACGAGGAGCGCGAGCGCCACCAGCAGCCAACCGGCCGCGTGAATCAGCGCGGCATATTTCGCCAGCACGTCTCGGCTGAAACCGAATAAGCCGAATAAGTTGTGAGCGCCGAAGAGCAGAAGGACGCCGACGAAGAACAGCCCGAAGCCGCGGATGACCGGCGCATCGCCGGGAATTTCGGCCGGCGTTTCCAGCGCCTCGGCCTGCTTGCCAGCGGCTTTCCGCGACGATCGATTGTCCCGATCGAGCTTGAACAAGCCGGCAACCGATTTCGCGATGTTGAATGCGCCGATGGCGACAAAGAACCAGCCGATCCAAGAGCCGAAATTGCGAAATTGCGCAAACAAGGGATCGACCCCGGCGAGCAGCGCCATGCCGTCGGCCACCAGGAAAAATCCGATCGCGCAAGTGAAGACGCCGCCGACGATGGATTTGTGCAGGAGCCGGTAACGCGGGTCGGTCGATTGCGCCATGTCGAAGCCCCGATCAGCCGCGCTCGACGATCTTGCCGCCGCGTTCGCCGCCCCTCGGCGCCGGCGGGGGACGAAATATCGTCATCGCGATGACGCCCGAAGCCATGCCAAAGGCAGCCAGGCCGATCGAAGCGACGAGCACGGCAAAGCGTTCAAGCCCAAGCACCGATTGACCGAAGTAATAGATAAATACCGCAAGGGCCAGATCGCCGCCGCCGCTCAGCAGCAGGAGCCGCCGGATGCGGCGTTTCGCTGCGTCGTTCGAAATCGTGCTCATGCGCGCTTATCCTATCGGCTGTTCCGGCAAGCCGAGCGCGCGGATAACGAACGCCAGTCGTTCGGCCGCATCCTTGAGCGACTTGTAGCGTCCCGAAGCACCGCCATGGCCGGACTCCATTTCCGTGCGCAACAATAGCACGGTATCGCTCGTTTTGGCGGCGCGTAGTTTCGCCACCCATTTCGCCGGTTCCCAATAGGTCACGCGCGGATCGCTGATGCCGGCGGACACGTATATGGCCGGATAGGCTTGGGGCGTCACGTTGTCGTAAGGGCTGTAGCTGCGAATATAGTCGTAGAATTCTTTCTCCGCCGGATTGCCCCACTCGGCATATTCGGGCGGCGTCAAAGGCAGGCTCGGATCGAGCATGGTCGACAGCACGTCGACGAAGGGCACCATCGCCAGGATGGCGCCGAACAGATCCGGGCGCCGGTTGGCCACGGCACCCATCAGCAAGCCGCCGGCGCTGCCGCCGAGCGCGGCGATGCGGCCGGGCGCGGTAACGCCGGCCGCGACCAGATGCTCCGCGACGGCGATAAAGTCGTCGAACGTGTTCCGTTTCTTGAGCAGCTTGCCGTTGTCGTACCAAGCGCGGCCCAACTCCTGCCCGCCGCGCACGTGGGCGATGGCCCAGATCACGCCGCGGCGCAGGAACGGTATACGGTTCGCGCCGAAACCCGCATCCATGGACGCGCCGTAAGCGCCATAGCCATAGAGCAACAGCGGCGCGCCGGACAAGGCCGGCGTCGCCTTGTGGCGCACCAGCGTGACGGGAATTCGCGCGCCGTCCTTGCCTGCTGCCCATTGCCGTTCGACGACGACGTCCGCCGGATTGTGGCCCGGCACGCGCGTTTCTTGAATAAGATCGAGGCGCGCCGCCGCCACGTTGTAATCGAACCAGCTCTGCGGCCGGGCCGGCGACGCATAGACAATGCGCAGCGTCTCACGGTCCCATTGCCGTCCGCCCACGACGTTGATCGTATAGGCGGGATCGGGGAACTCGATCGGCTTTCCCGCCGTGGCGTCGCGATGCGGCCCGGCGACGACGCGGGCGCGCTTCATGCCGTCCGCGCGCTCGACCAGCCACCAGAAATCGCGCGCCACTCCGAAGCTTTCGAGGAAAACGTCCGCGCTGGGCGCCACGACTTCCGACCAGTTCGCCTCGCGCGGGTCGGCGAGCGGCGCGCGGACCAGGCGAAAATTGGGATGCCGGTCGTTGGTCAATATCAGCAGCTCGTCGCCACGATCGGCCACCCCGTATTCGTGTCCGGCGCGGCGCGGCAGGATCAGGATCGGAGCGCTGTCCGGCGCCGCCAACGCCACGAGCCGGGTCTCGCTGCTGTTCTTGGCCGCCGAATGGACAACGAGGAAGCGGCCCGAAGCGCTCTCGTCGATGCCCATGAAAAATGCCGGGTCGGTTTCTTCGTAAACCACCGGATCGGCGCCCGAGTTGCCCAAGCGGTGGCGATGCAGCCAGCGCGGCCGGTGCTCGTCATCCTGCCGGATATAAAACAAACGTTGCGAATCCGCCGACCAGCACAGACCGGGCGCACACGGCACATCGAAGCTGCGCACATCGGCGCCGCTGTCGAGATCGCGGACGCGCAGCCGCAAGCGCTCCGAGCCGTCGCGGTCGTCAAGGAACGCGAGCCAGCGGTGATCGGGCGAAACCGCCCAACCGTATTGAGCGTAGTAAGAGTGACCCTCCGCTTCGCGGTTGATGTCGAGAAAAATCGCCTCGGGCGCCGCGAGCGTGTCCTTGCGGTACCAAACCGGATGTTCCCAGCCCTTGGCGAAGCGATGACCGTACCAGCGCCCGTGGCGCCAGCCCGGCGGCGGCGCGTCGTCCTCGATCACCAGCGCCTTGAATTCATCGAACAAGGCCGGCCGCGGATCGCCCACGCCGCCGAGCACGGATTCGACATAGGCATTCTCGGCTTTCAGATAGTCGAGGATCGCGGCGCTTTCGAGCTTGGGATAGGCCGGATCGCGCAGCCAGTGATAGTCGTCGTCGCGCCCGTCGGCATGACGATGCGGCCGCCGTTCGGCGATGGGCGGCGGAGCGAACGCGGATTGGCGAAATACGCGATCGTTCATGGCGGGCAGTTCCTTGAATTTCATTGCCGACTAAAGCGGTATGTTCCCGTGCTTCTTCCACGGGTTCGCCAGTTTCTTGTCGCGCAACATGGCGAAGGCGCGGCAGACGCGCAGCCGCGTGTTGCGCGGCATGATCACGTCGTCGATGAAACCGCGGTGGCCGGCGACGAAGGGGTTCGCGAACTTCTTACGATACTCCTCTGTTCGCGCTTCGATTTTCGCCGGATCCTTGCGATCGTCACGGAAGATGATCTCGACCGCGCCCTTGGGGCCCATCACGGCGATTTCCGCTTGCGGCCAGGCAAAATTCGTATCGCCGCGCAGGTGCTTGGACGACATGACGTCGTAGGCGCCGCCATAGGCCTTGCGCGTGATGACGGTGACCTTCGGCACCGTCGCCTCGGCGAAGGCATAGAGCAGCTTGGCGCCGTGGGTGATGATGCCGCCATATTCCTGCGCCGTGCCCGGAAGAAACCCGGCACGTCGACGAAGGTCAGCAGCGGGATGTTGAATGCGTCGCAGAAGCGCACGAAGCGCCCCGCCTTGCGCGACGAGTTGATATCGAGGCAGCCCGCCAGCACCATCGGCTGGTTGGCGACAACGCCGATCGTCGAGCCTTCGAGCCGCGCCAAGCCGATCACGATGTTGCCGGCATAGCCGGGCTGCAGCTCGAAAAAGTCGCCGTCATCGACGACCTTCACGATCAGTTCCTTGATGTCGTAGGGCTTGTTCGGGCTGCTCGGGATCAGCGTGTCGAGCGAGGGTTCGGCGCGGTCGGCGGCATCGTCGGTCGGCCGCACCGGCGGCTTGTCGCGATTCGAGCCGGGCAGGAAATCCATGAAGCGCCGGAGTTCCAGCAGCGCGTCCACGTCGTTGTCGAACGCCAGATCGGCGACGCCCGATTTCGTCGAATGGGTGACGGCGCCGCCGAGCTGCTCGGCGCTGACGTCCTCGTGGGTGACGGTTTTGACGACGTCCGGGCCGGTCACGAACATGTAGGACGAATCTTTGACCATGAAGATGAAGTCGGTCATGGCCGGCGAGTAAACCGCGCCGCCGGCGCAGGGGCCCATGATGCAGGAGATTTGCGGAATGACGCCCGAGGCCATGACGTTGCGCTGGAACACTTCGGCGTAGCCGGCGAGCGAGGCAACGCCTTCCTGGATGCGCGCGCCGCCCGAATCGTTGAGGCCGATCACTGGCGCGCCGACCTTCATCGCCTGGTCCATGACCTTGCAAATCTTCTCGGCATGGGCCTCGGAAAGCGCGCCGCCGAACACGGTGAAATCCTGGCTGAAAACGAAAACCAGGCGTCCGTTGATCGTGCCCCAGCCGGTAACGACGCCGTCGCCGGGAATCTTCTGCTCCGCCATGCCGAAATCCAGGCAGCGATGCTCGACGAACATGTCGTATTCCTCGAAGGTGCCGGGATCGAGCAGGACTTCGAGCCGCTCGCGCGCGGTCAGCTTGCCCTTGGCGTGCTGCGCGGCGATGCGCTTGGCGCCGCCGCCCTCGCGGGCCTGGGCGCGCTTCTTTTCGAGTTCGAGCAGATTTTCATGCATGGCTTGGCTCCACGGCGTTCGACGGAGTTACCAAAGCGCGCGGCGCAAGGCCAGAGCTAAGCGGACCGGCACAGGTCCATGAACGAGGAAGCCGCCTCGATATCGGCGCGGATGGCAGCGAAGCGCGCGCTCGTTTCGGCATCGCCGCCCCATTTTTCGGCCTGAAACAGCTCATCGACCAGCGACGCGGCCCAGGCGGTTCCGGCATCGATGCGGCGCTCGGCCAGGGCGAGCGCCAAAACGACCGAGCCCAGCGCGCCGGTGGCAAGGTGCAGGCCGGCGAGGCGGCAATCGTCGAACGCGGCGACGGCCGCCGCGATGCGCGCCAGCGCCGCCGGATCCTGGGCGACGATGCCGATCTCCGACATGACCGCAAGCCGCGCGCCGTGGCGCTCGGCGAGCCAATCGAGCAATCCGTCCCAGCTCTTGCTCTGCCGCTCGACCAGCGCCGCCGGATGGGTGGCGCGGTAGCACAGCAGATCGCTGGCGCCGTAGGCCGCGATCTCGCCGACAAGGTCGCGCCGCCGCGCCGGCACGCGGTCGAGCGCGGTGTAGAGGAGTTGCGTCAGCGGCATGGAGGACGCGGCGATTTTCTCGCTTTGGTTGCGCCATTCCGCGGCGATGCGCTGGGCGAGCGCCGCGCTCGGCGCCGCGAGCGGCGCCTTGGCCGGCGTCGCGATCGGCTTGCCGTCGAGCACGATCGCCCAGCCCGCTTCGCGCGTTTCGACGGCGACCTCCTTGTAGAACCGGCGCACGGCTTCGCCGCGCTAGGCCGGGCGCAGCCGCGCCACGGCGGCGCCGATCTCGGCCGCCGCCGCCACCACCTCGTCGGCGCCGGCGCCGTGCAAGTCGCCCGGCGGATGATAGCCCCAGGCGACGCCGAGCGCGGCGGTTCGCGCATTGCGCGCCATTTGCATATCGAAGGTCGTGTCGCCGATCATGACCGTGCCCGCCGGCGCGGCGCCGGTTTCGGCCATGGCGCGTTCGAGCATTTCGGGATGCGGCTTGCCGGCGGCGACATCGGCGGTTTGCAGCGTCGCGAAGCGGCCGAGCAAGCCGTGGCGCTCCAAGGTCATCGTCAAGCCGCGCCGGCCCTTGCCGGTCGCGACGCCGAGCAGGACGCCGGCCGCTTCGAGCCGATCGAGCGCTTCGACGATGCCGGGAAACACCGGCTCGACGACCTCGCCGCGCCCATGTTGCTCGCGAAACACCTGTCGATACAACGAGGTCAGCCGCGCGTGCGCGGCGGCACCGGCGTCCGGCGCCAAGCCGGCCACGACCTCGATCAAGGGCAGGCCGATGAATTGCCGCACGCCGGCGCCCGACGGCGCCGCGCGTCCATCGGCGGCGAAGGCCGCGGCCATGCAACCGACGATTGTAGCCTGGCTGTCGACCAGCGTGCCGTCGCAATCGAACACCGCGAGGCGGACTGCCGTTCTAGTCATCGAGCAGCTCGTCGGCGCCGTCGCCGTCGAGGCCGATGGTTTTGAGCGTGGCGGCGAAATAGGCCGGCGGCGGCGCCGTCACGTCGATGACGCCGCGCTCGGGATGCGGGATGACGAGCCGCCGCGCGTGCAGATGCACTTGGCGCGCCAAGCCTTCCATGCGCAGGAAGGCGCCGGTGCCGCCGTATTTTCCGTCGCCCAGGATCGGCGTGCCGATGGCGGCGAGATGGACGCGGAGCTGGTGCGTGCGCCCGGTCATGGGTTCGAGCTTGATCCAGCTCGCGGTCGGCCCGGCATTGTCGATGACGCCGAAGCGCGTCGTGGCGCGGCGCGCGCCGATATCCTTGGCGGTCTGGTCTTCGCCGAGCTCGACGGCAACGACGCGCTCGCCGGCGGCTCCCATGCGCTTCATCAGCGGCATGTCGATCGTGCCGTCGCGGCGCGGCAATTGGCCGACGATGACGGCCCAATAGAGCTTGCGCGCCGTGCGCAGGCGGAAGGCCTCGGTCAGCTTCTGCGCCGCCGCGGGGCTGAGCGCGAGGATGAGCACGCCGCTGGTGTCGCGGTCGAGCCGGTGGACGAGCAGCGGCCGGCCGCCGTAACGGTCCGCCGCCGCCGCGAGAATGACGTCGACATTGCGCTCGCTCTTGAAGCCGCCCTGCACCGGCAGGCCCGGCGGCTTGTTGAGCACCAAGACGCTGCGGTCGCGGAACAGGACGGTCTTGTCCAGATCGTCGATATCGCCGGCGCTGACCTCGATCGTCGATTTGCGCGGCGGCGCTTTGCCTTCGATGTGCAGCGGCGGCACGCGCACGGCCTGGCCCGGCTTGACGCGGTCGCCGGCCTTGGCGCGCTTGCCGTCGAGCCGGACCTGCCCGGTGCGCAGCAGCTTTTCGAGGCGGCTATGGCCGAGCGCCGGATAATGGCGCTTGAACCAGCGGTCGAGGCGCAGCTCGGCTTCGTCTTCGGCAATCTTGAGGGTTTCGACGGCGGTCATGAAATTTGGGCCAATGCGTTGCGGCAGCGTCATTTTTGCGGCGGCGCTACGCCAGCCAGAACCTAGTGATCGCGGTGCCGATATAAAAGCCAAATATCGCAAAGGCGACCGAGCCGAAAAGATAGAACGCGGCGGAGGCGACCGCGCCGCGCTCCATAAGTTGCGCGAAATCTAGCGAGAAGGCCGAAAAGGTGGTGAAACCGCCGAGCACGCCGGTGGCGAAAAAGGCACGCCATTCCGGCCCGAGGTGTGCCTTGTGGGCGAAGATCGTCGCCGCGACGCCCATCAGGCCGCAGCCGGCGAGATTGACGATCAGCGTGCCCCAGGGAAAGCCGATGCCGATCCAGCGCGCAGCGGCGAAATTGATGCCGTGCCGCAGCACCGAGCCGAGCGCGCCGCCGAGCGCCACCGCCAGGATCGAATTCATGCGTCCCCGCTTGCGGGGCCGCCGCCGCGCTCGCGGCGCAGCTTGGCCCAATAATCGAGGCGCTTCTTGATCTCGCGCTCGAAGCCGCGCTCCGCCGGGCGGTAGAATTCCTGCCGCGCCATGCCGTCGGGAAAATAGTTCTGGCCGGAAAAACCTTCATCGGTGTCGTGGTCGTAGGCGTAGCCTTTGCCGTAGCCCATGTCCTCCATCATCTTGGTCGGCGCGTTGAGAATATGCTTGGGCGGCATGAGCGAGCCGGTGTCGCGCGCCCAGCGCTTGGCTGCGCCGAAAGCGACATAGTTGGCGTTCGATTTCGGCGCGGTGGCGAGATAGAGCACGGCATGGGCGATGGCGAGTTCGCCCTCGGGCGAGCCCAAGCGCTCATAGGTCTGCCAGGCCGCGACGCACTGCACCAGCGCCTGCGGATCGGCGAGGCCGATATCCTCGACCGCGAAGCGCGTGATGCGGCGGGCGATATAGTTCGGGTCCTCGCCGCCGGCGAGCATGCGGGCGAGCCAATATAGCGCCGCATCCGCATCCGAACCGCGCATGGATTTATGCAATGCGCTGATGAGGTTATAGTGGCTTTCTTCGCCTTTATCATAGAGCGGCGCGCGGCGCTGGATAAGGGCGACGAGGGCGGCGCTGTCGAGCGGCGCGCGCGGCTTCGCCTCGTACAGCGCCTCGGCGAGATTGAGCAGATAGCGCCCGTCGCCATCGGCCAGGGCGATCAAGGTGGCGCGCGCTTCGGCATTGACCGGCAGCGGCCTGTTCTCGGCGGTTTCGGCGCGGGCGAGCAATTTCTCCAACGCCGCGGCATCGAGCCGGTTGAGCACCAGAACGCGGCAGCGCGACAGCAAGGCGCCGTTGAGCTCGAAGGACGGGTTCTCGGTGGTGGCGCCGATCAGCGTCACCGTGCCGTCCTCGACCACGGGCAGGAAGGCGTCTTGCTGCGCCTTGTTGAAGCGGTGGATTTCGTCGACGAACAGCAGCGTGCCGCGGCCGGCGGCGCGGCGCTCGCGCGCGGCTTCGAATACCCTGCGCAGATCGGCGACGCCCGAGAATACGGCCGAGAGCGGCTCGAAGGCGAGGTCGGTTACCGCCGCCAGGAGGCGCGCGATCGTCGTCTTGCCGGTGCCGGGCGGGCCCCAGAAAACGATCGACGACAGGCGTCGCGAGGCCACCATCTTGCCGAGCGGGCCGTCGGGGCCGAGCAGATGATCCTGCCCCACCACCTCGGCCAGGCTTTGCGGGCGCAACCGGTCGGCGAGCGGCTTGGGCGCGGTCGCTTCGAACAGGCCCGGTGCCGCCGCCTTCTTCACAAACGCGCGGCCGCGCTAGCGGATCGTGGCGGCGATAATACGGCCTTGGCGCTTCAGCGCGATCTGCCACACGGTCTGCGGCTGGCCCGTCGCCTGCTGCAGATCGGCCAGCGTGCGGATATCCGCGCCGTTGATTTGCAGGATGACGTCGCCGGCGCGAAAGGCGTAGCGGTTCGCCGGCGTGTTGGGCTGGACGCGCACGATCACGACGCCGCTCGTATCGCGGATGTTGAGTTCCTCGGCGAGCGCCTGGTTGAGCTGCGCCACTTGCGCGCCGCTGAACGGGCTCTGGCCGCGCACCGTCGTATCGGCGTTGGTCGTCTCCGCCGCGCCGCGCAGCGGCACGCTGACCTCGAACTCGCGCTTGTCGCGCAACATCGTCAGCTTGATCGAGCCGCCGACGGTGTAGGTCGCGAGGCGGAAACGCAGGTCCTGGACATCGGCGATTTCGCGCCCGTCGATCTTCAGGATGATATCGTTGACCTTGAGGCCGCCGATATCGGCCGGCCCGCCGGGCGTGATCTGCTTGATGATGACGCCGCCGATCTTGGACAGGCCCAGGGCCTTGGCGATCTCGGCGGTCACGTCCTGGCCGCCGATGCCGAGCGAGGGTCGGCGGATCACGCCGCCGCCTTCGACCGCGGCGCGCATCACGGCCGCGACCATGTTCGAGGGAATGGCAAAGCCGATGCCGACATTGCCGCCGCCGCGGCTGACGATCGCGGTGTTGATGCCGACGAGCTTGCCGTCGAGCGTGATCAGCGCGCCGCCCGAATTGCCCGGATTGATCGCCGCGTCGGTCTGGATGAAGGAACGGAAATCGGTGAGCTCGACCGTGGTGCGCGCGATCGCCGAGATGATGCCGGAGGTGACGGTCTGCCCGACGCCGAAGGGATTGCCGATGGCGAGCACGAAGTCGCCGACCTCGATCTCGTCGGAATTGCGCACTTCGAGGAAAGGCAGCTTCGCGCCCTTGGTATCGATGCGCAGGACGGCCAGGTCGGTGCGCTGGTCGGACACCAGGACGCGCGCCTCGTAGGTGCGCTTGTCGGCCAGGATGACCTCGATCCCGGTGGCGTCCTTGATGACGTGGTGGTTGGTCAGCACGATGCCGTCGGCGCTCATGATGACGCCCGAACCGACCGAGCGGCGTTCCTGGCGCGCATCCTCGTCGCCGAAAAAGCGGCGATAGAACGGATCGCCATACAGGCCGCCCTGCTGCGAGCGCGTGCGGATATTGACCACCGCCGGTGCCACGCGCTTGACGACGGGCGCGAAGCTCAGGCGCACTTGCTCGCGATTCTCGGGCACGGCCGTTGTCTGCGCCAGCGGCGCCAAGGGCGCTGCCAGCGCGGCGCACAGCACCAGGGTTAGGAGCGATCCGGTACGAAGGGGCATGGTCCAATCTCCAGCAAAGTCCGCAATCCACGGACGCAATATAGAGGCCCGCACTCAATGCCGAAAGCGTGGCGCCAACACAACGAAAAGGCGGCCAAACCGTGGCCGCCTTTCAAGATTTCGCAAAGACCGGACGGTCGCGCGGCGGCTGCTAGGCCGCGGCGGGAACGGCCTCGGGCGACGCCTTGGTCTCCACGGTCGGGCCCGAATCGAGGCCCTTGGCGGCGGGGTCGCGATCCACGAACTCGATAATCGCCGTCGGCGCCGCGTCGCCGAAGCGGAAGCCGGATTTCATGATCCGGATATAGCCGCCCTTGCGCGACTTGTAGCGCTCCGCGAGCGTGGTGAAAAGTTTCTCGGTGAGCTTGGCGTCCTTGATCGCCGCCAGCGCCTGGCGCCGCGCATGCAGCCCGCCGCGCTTGCCGAGCGTGATCAGGCGCTCGACGATCGGCCGCAGATCCTTTGCCTTCGGCAAGGTCGTCGAGATCTGCTCGTGCTTGATGAGCGCCTGGGCCATGTTGCTGAACAGGGCCTTGCGATGTTCCTTGGTGCGGTTGAGCTTGCGGCCGCGCATACGGTGACGCATGGATTGTTTTCCTCTCGCTTGCGTGGCTGCCGGCTTTAGTACGGCTCTTCGATCCGCTTGGCCAAGTCCTCGATATTCTCGGGCGGCCAGCCGGGGATTTCCATGCCGAGATGCAGCCCCATCGTGGACAGCACCTCCTTGATTTCGTTCAGCGACTTGCGGCCGAAATTCGGCGTGCGCAGCATTTCCTGCTCGGTCTTCTGCACCAGGTCGCCGATGTAGATGATGTTGTCGTTCTTGAGGCAGTTCGCCGAGCGCACGGAAAGTTCGAGCTCGTCGACCTTGCGCAGCAAGTTGCGGTTGAACGGCAGATCGCCATCCTTCTTCTCGGCCGCGATCTCGCGCGGCTCTTCGAAGTTGATGAACATCTGCAATTGGTCCTGCAGGATGCGCGCGGCATAGGCCAGCGAATCCTCGGGCGTGACCGTGCCGTTGGTTTCGATCGTGATCGAGAGCCGGTCGAGATCGGTCTGCTGGCCGACGCGCGCATTGTCGACCTTGTACGAGACCTTGCGCACCGGGCTGAAGATCGCGTCGACCGGAATCTGGCCGATCGGCGCATCGGCCGGGCGGCTGATGCCGGCGGGGACATAGCCCTTGCCGGTTTCGACCGTCATTTCCATGCGGATGTCGGCGGCGCGGTCGGCGTGGAATATCACCAATTCGGGATTGAGCAGCTCGATGTCGTGCGGCAGTTCGATCTGGCTCGCTTTGACCGTGCCGCCGCCCTTGGCGCGCAGGCTCATTTTTTTCGGGCCGTCGCCGTGCAGGCGAAGCGCCAGCTGCTTGAGGTTGAGGATGACGTCGGTCACGTCCTCGATCACGCCCGGGATCGAGGAAAATTCGTGCAGCACGCCCTCGATCTGCATCGAGGTGATCGCGGCGCCCTGCAGCGACGACAGCAGCACGCGGCGGACGGCGTTGCCGAGCGTCATGCCGAAGCCGCGCTCGAGCGGCTGAATGATGATGGTGGCGTGGCGCTTCGGATCGGCGCCCGGCTCGGTAACCAAGCCCTTGGGCTTGATGAGCGCATTCCAGTTTTTTTGAATCACGTAGGGACCTCGTCTCAACGGCCCGGCGGGAGAGCCCGGGCGCAGCTCAATGCATCGGATGAAGTCGGGCCGGCACGCCTAGACGCGCCGGCGTTTCCTCGGCCGGCAACCATTGTGCGGAATCGGCGTCACATCCTTGATCGACGTAATGTTGAAACCCACGGATTGCAAAGCGCGCAGCGCCGACTCGCGCCCCGCGCCCGGCCCGCTCACCAGCACTTCGAGCGTTTTGACGCCGTGCTCGACCGCCTTCTTGCCGGCGTCCTCGGCCGCGACCTGGGCCGCGAAGGGCGTCGATTTGCGCGAGCCCTTGAAGCCTTGCGATCCGGCCGACGACCAACACACCGCGTTGCCTTGGGCGTCGGTGATCGTGATGATCGTATTGTTGAAGCTGGCATTGACGTGCGCGATGCCGGCGGTAATGTTTTTGCGCTCGCGGCGGCGAGTGCGTACTTTGGGTTCCGCGCCCGCCGCTGCTGCTGGTGCTGTCGGTTTTTCGGCCATTGATCCTCGCGGGTTGATGCGCCCGTTTGCTTGCCTTGACGGAAATTGTTATTTTTTGGTGGCGATTTTCTTGCCGGCGACCGGACGCGCCTTGCCCTTGCGGGTGCGCGCATTGGTATGCGTGCGCTGGCCGCGGACCGGCAATCCCTTGCGATGGCGCAGGCCGCGATAACAGCCCAAATCCATCAATCGCTTGATGTTCATTGCGACGGAGCGGCGCAACTCGCCCTCCACCCGATAATCCCGGTCGATCACCTCGCGGATGCGGCCCACCTCTTCCTCGGTGAGCTGATGCACGCGCTTGGTCATCGGCAACCCGACCTTCACCATGATATCCTTGGCGAAGGTTTCGCCGATACCGTGGATATATTGAAGGGCGATGACGACCCGTTTGGCCGTGGGAATATTGACGCCTGCAATTCGCGCCAAATTGCGCACTCCTCTTTGATTTTTGCTTCTGTTCTGTCGAGATCGCCGTTGGAAGGCGCCGCCGTCGGCCGGACCCTAATTCCTTAATCTGCAAAGGCAAACCGGCCCCGGGAGACCTGCTCCAAGAGCGGGCGGATTATAGGGACCGATGGCAAGCTGTCAATCATTTGCCGCTAGCGACCGTTCAGGATGTCTTCCAATTGCATCGCGACATTGTCGATGCTCGCCATGCCATCGACCTTTTTGAGCCGCCCGGCCGCCGCGTAGTAAGGCAGAATCGGCGCCGTTTGTTCCTTGTAGACCAGAATCCGCTTCTTCAATGTCTCCGGATTGTCGTCGGCACGCACCGCCTCGCCCGCTGCCTTGGTCTCGCGTGCCCGCTTATCGATGCGCGCGAACAGGGCCTTCTCATCGACTTTCAGCTCGATCACGTAGTCGATTTTCCAGCCGCGAATTTTCATCATTTCGTCCAGGGACTTGGCCTGCGCGACCGTGCGCGGGAAACCGTCCAGGACAAAACCCGCGCGCTGCACGTCGGTGGACGCGATGCGATCGGCGATGACGCCGACCACGATATCGTCCGGCACCAACTGGCCGGCGTCCATCAGCGACTTCGCCTTTTTGCCGACATCGGTGCCGGCGGCCACGGCGGCGCGCAGCATATCGCCGGTCGAAAGCGGCAGGAGCCCGAATTTATCCTTGAGCCGCGCTGCCTGCGTGCCTTTGCCGCAGCCCGGCGGGCCCAGCAAAATGACGTTCATTTCTTCGCCCCTTTGAGGCGCTGTTTCTTGATGAGGCCCTCATATTGATGGGCCAGCAGATGGCCCTGAATTTGCGCCACCGTATCCATCGTGACCGAGACGGCGATGAGCAGCGACGTGCCGCCGAAGTAAAACGGGATGGCGAAACGCGCGCTGAGAACTTCGGGCAAGGCGCAGACGACGGCGAGGTAGAGCGCGCCGACGCACGTAATTCGGGTCAGCACGTAATCGAAATAATCCGCCGTCGGCGTGCCGGGCCGGATGCCGGGCACGAAGCCGCCGTATTTGCGCAGATTTTCCGCCGTGTCCTGCGGATTGAATACGATCGCCGTGTAGAAAAACGCGAAGAACACGATCATGGCGACGTACAGCGCGATGAAGCCGACCGAACCGCGCCCGAGATAGACGTTGAGGATATCGATCCATTCGGGCGCGTTCTGGCCCGAGAAGCCCGAAAAGGTGGCGGGCAACAGCAGCAGCGAACTGGCGAAGATCGGCGGAATGACGCCCGACGTGTTGAGCTTCAGCGGGATGAACGAGGTTTCGCCCGCCGTCGTCCGGTTGGCGCCGACTTGCCGCTTGGGATATTGCACCGAGATTCGTCGCTGCGCGCGTTCGACGTAGACGACGCCGGCGACCACCGCTGCGGCAAAAACCACGAACAGGATCGGCGTCAGGAAATCGCCGCTGCGCCGCGCTTGCTCGAACATCTGCGCGATCGAGACCGGCAGCGTCGCGACGATGCCGGCGAAAATGATGAGCGAAATGCCGTTGCCGACGCCGCGCGCCGTGATCTGCTCGCCGAGCCACATCAGGAACACGGTGCCGCCGACCAAGGTGATGACGACCGTGGCGCGGAAGAATGTGCCGGGATCGGACACCACCGAACCGCGCGTGCTGCTCGTGCCCTCGAGGCCGATGGCGATGCCGTAGGCCTGCACGGCGGCGAGCAGAACGGTGCCGTAACGCGTGTATTGGTTGATCTTCTTGCGCCCCGCCTCGCCTTCCTTGCGGAGCTGCTCCATGCGCGGCGAAACCGCGGTGAGCAGCTGCATGATGATCGAGGCGGAAATATACGGCATGATGTTGAGCGCCAGGATCGTCATGCGCTCGACGGCGCCGCCGGAAAACACGTTGATCAGGCTGAGCAGGCCGCCGCTCTGCTGGGCGAAAAGATCGGCGAAGGCTTGCTGGTCGATGCCGGGTATCGGGATGAAGGTGCCGAGCCGGTAGACCAGCAGGCAGCCGAGCGTGAACCACAACCGCTTCTTGAGATCGGACGCCTTCGAAAAGGCGGAGAGGCTTAGATTTGCCGCGACGCGGTCAGCGGTAGCCATGCGCGCTCTCCGTGTTCGATGTGCCTTAGGCCGCGGCGCGCTTGGCCTTGGGCTTCAACTTGCCTTCGGGCTTGGGCTTTTTCGGAATGACGGAGACCGCGCCGCCGGCATTGGCGACCGCCTCGATCGCGCTCTGGGAGGCGCGCGCCACGGTGATCTTGACCGGGGATTTGATTTCGCCGTCGCCGAGCAGCGCCACGCCGTCGCGCGGATGGCCGACCAAGCCGGCCTTCATCAGAACCTCGACGTCGATCGGCTGCTTGGCATCGAGCCGGCCGCCGTCGATGGCGGCCTGCAGCCGGCCGATATTCACCTCGGCGTAGCGCAGCCGGAAAATATTGGCGAAGCCGCGCTTCGGCAGGCGGCGGAACAGCGGCATCTGGCCGCCTTCGTAGCCGTCGATGCGGACGCCGGTGCGCGCCTTCTGGCCCTTTTGGCCGCGGCCCGCGGTCTTGCCCTTGCCCGAGCCGATGCCGCGGCCCAGGCGCGTGCGCTTGGTGTGGGCGCCGGGATTGTCGCGAATTTCGTTGAGCTTCATTGTTCGATCCTTCTACCCGAGGTGCGCCCCGCGGCCGGCCGCAAAATGACGGCGGCGACCGGCGTACACTTAGGACGCCGCCTCGACCTTTACCAGATGCTTGACCTTTTCGACCATGCCGCGCACCGCGGGCGTGTCCTCGAGCACGCGGCTGCGCCGCATCTTGTTGAGCCCGAGTCCGATCAAGGTCTCGCGCTGGTCGTGGCGGCGGCCGATGGCGCTGCCGATTTGCGTGACCTTGATGCGGCCTTTCTTGTCCTTGCTGGCCATGCCCTACTCCTTGGCTTCGACGGCTTGTTTGGCTTCGACGGCCTGGGTGCGGCGGCCGATGATGTCGGCGACTTTCTTGCCGCGCCGCGCCGCGATCTCGCGCGGCGACTGGATGCGCTTCAGCGCATCGAAGGTGGCCTTGATCATGTTGTGCGGGTTCGAGGTGCCGACCGACTTGGCGACAACGTCGTGCACGCCGAGGCATTCGAAGATCGCGCGCATCGGGCCGCCGGCGATGACGCCGGTGCCCGGCGGCGCCGAGCGAATGACGACGCGACCGGCGCCGTAATGGCCGTTTTGATCGTGGTGCAGCGTGCGGCCCTCGCGCAGCGGAATGCGCGACATGTTGCGCTTGGCGTGGTCGGTCGCCTTGCGGATCGCCTCGGGAACTTCGCGCGCCTTGCCGCTGCCATAGCCGACCTTGCCCTTCTGGTCGCCGACGATGACGATCGCCGCGAAGCCGAAGCGCTTGCCGCCCTTGACGACCTTGGCGACGCGGTTGATGCCGACCAGCTTTTCGAGGAGTTCGCTGTCCTCCCGGCTGCCCTGGTCGCCGCGGTCGCGCCTGTGTTCACGTGCCATATTTTCGATCCTTCAACCGATAGTTCCGCTCAGAACGACAAGCCGCCTTCGCGCGCCCCGTCGGCCAGCGCCTTGACGCGGCCGTGATAAAGATACTTGCCGCGGTCGAACACGACCTCGGTGACGTTTTTCGTCTTGGCGCGCTCGGCGATCAGCTTGCCGACCGCCTTGGCCGCATCGCGGTCGCTCGTCGTCTTGATGCCGGCCTTGAGCCCCTCATCCAGCGTCGACGCCGATGCCAGGGTCAAGCCCTTCCGGTCGTCGATGATCTGGGCGTAGATGTGCTTGCTCGAGCGGAACACGCTGAGCCGCACGCGGCCGCGCGATTTCTGCTTGAGCGCGTGGCGGTTGCGCCGCTTGCGCCGCTGCCAGGTTCGATTCGCCTTGACTGCCATTGCCGTCTTCCTGTCTCTGAGCCGCGCCGAATTTACTTCTTCTTGCCTTCTTTGCGCAGAATCTTCTCTTTCTTGTACTTGATTCCCTTGCCCTTGTAGGGCTCCGGCGGCTTCATGCCGCGCACCACGGCGCAAAACTGGCCGAGAACCGTGCGGTCGGCGCCCTTGACGGTGAGCTGCGTGTTTTTTTCGACCGCGACCGTGACACCTTCGGGGATCGGCATCGCCACGTCGTGGCTGAGGCCGAGCTGAAGCTGCAGCACCTTGCCCTGCACCGCCGCGCGGTAGCCGACGCCGACGATATCGAGATCGACCTGGTAGCCCTGCGAAACGCCGCGCAACATGTTGTTGATCAGCGCCCGCGTCGTGCCCCACATCATGCGCGCGCGCTTCGATTCGACCGACGGCTTCACCGAGATCTTGTCGCCCTCGCGCGTCACCGCAATGTCCTTGTCGAGGGACATCGCGAGCTCGCCGAGCTTGCCTTTGGCGCGCAGCGACCCGGCGTCGATCTTGACCTCGACGCCCTGGGGCACCGTCACCGGATTTTTGCCGATCCGCGACATGGCTTGGTCCCGTTCTCCCGTTTGCCTAATAGACGCGGGCGATGATTTCGCCGCCCACGTTCTTGTTGCGCGCGTCGCTGTCCGACATGACGCCGAGCGGCGTCGACACGATCGAAATACCCAGGCCGCCGCGCTCCTTGCGCAGCAGCTTGGCCTCGGAATAAATCCGGCGCCCCGGCTTCGACACGCGCTCGATGACGCGGATCGCCGGCGCGCCCTCGTAATATTTAAGGTCGACGACGATCTCGTTGATCCCCTTGCGGATCTCGCGGCCGGCGAAGCCGCGGATATAGCCCTCGTCCTTCAACACGGCCAGCACCGATTGGTGCAGTTTCGCCGGCATGACCGTAATTTGCTGCCGCTTGGCCTTTTGGCCGTTGCGGATGCGGGTCAGCATGTCGGCCAGCGGATCGCTCATGGACATTGCGTTTCTCCTACCAGCTCGACTTGACGACGCCGGGAACCTGGCCCTTCGAGGCGAGCTCCCTGAGCTTGATGCGCGAAATTCCGAACTTGCGGTAATTGCCGCGCGCGCGGCCGGTCAGGTTGCAGCGGTTGCGGATGCGCACCCGCGCGCTGTTGCGCGGCAGGGTCGCCAGGCTCTGCACCGCCTTCATGCGTTCCTCGGGCGGCAGGTCGAGGTCGCGCGTAATTTTTTTGAGCGCGGCGCGCTTGGCCGCGTATTTCGCGACCAGCTTGCGGCGCCGGTTGTTCTTTTCGATCGAGGAACGTTTCGCCATCGGCGGGGTCTCCGGTGAATCGGCTCAGTTCGTTTGGAAGGGCAGGTCGAAGCCCTTCAAGAGCGCCATCGCTTCCTTGTTGGTTTTGGCGCTGGTGACGATGACGATATCCATGCCGCGGATCGCGTCGGTCTTGTCGTAGTCGATTTCGGGAAACACGATCTGCTCCTTGAGGCCGAGCGCGTAGTTGCCGCGGCCGTCGAAGCTGCGCGCGTTGAGGCCGCGGAAATCGCGCACGCGCGGCAGCGCGATCGTGACCAGGCGGTCGAGGAACTCGTACATGCGCTGGCGGCGCAGCGTGACCTTGACGCCGATCGGAACGCCCTCGCGCAGCTTGAAGTTGGCCTCGGCCCTGCGCGCCTTGATGACCACGGGCTTCTGGCCCGAGATCAGCGTCATGTCGCTCACCGCCGCGTCCATCTTCTTCTTGTCGTTCGCCGCTTCGCCGACGCCCATGTTGATGACGATTTTCTGCAGGCGCGGGATCTGCATCACGTTCTTGTAGCCAAACTCCTGCTTGAGCTTGTCGCGGATGACCGTTTTGTAGTGATCGTAAAGTCGTGCCATGCCTGCTGCCCCTATCGGTCGAGAATTTCGCCGGAACGGCGGGCGAAGCGGACCTTGCGGCCGTCCTCGAGGTCGACGAAGCCGACTTTGGTCGGCTTGTTCTCCTTGGGATCGACGATCGCGACGTTCGAAATGTGGATCGGCGCCTCTTTCTCGACGATGCCGCCCTGCGGATTCTGCTGCGACGGCTTCATGTGACGCTTGACCTTGTTGACGCCGCCGACGATGACGCGGTGATCGCCGGGCCGCTCGCCCTTGACGATCTTGATCACCTCGCCGCGCGCGCCCTTGTGCTTGCCGCGCAAGACGACGACTTTGTCCTTGGTTTTGATTTTCAATTTGACGGCCATGACCCTGCTCCGCTCACAGCACTTCCGGTGCCAGCGAGATGATTTTCATGAATTGCCGGCCGCGCAGCTCGCGCGTGACCGGGCCGAAGATGCGCGTGCCGATCGGCTCGCCTTCCTTGTCGATCAGCACTGCCGCGTTGCGGTCGAAACGGATGATCGAGCCGTCGTCGCGGCGCAGCGGGAACGACGTGCGCACGATGACGGCCTTGTGCACCTCGCCCTTCTTGACCCGGCCGCGCGGAATCGCGTCCTTGACCGAGACGACGATGATGTCGCCGATCCCGGCGACGCGCCGCTTCGAGCCGCCGAGCACCTTGATGCACATCACCTTGCGCGCGCCGGAATTGTCGGCGACCTCGAGATGCGTCTCTTGTTGGATCATGACGCTGTACCCCTATCCCGTTGTCACCGGCTCTATGCCGCTTGCGGCGCGGCGGCGCCGGGCTCGTCGTCCATGACGATCCAGCACTTGCGCTTCGAAATCGGCCGACATTCCTGAATGCGCACTTCGTCGCCGATCTTGTACTTGTTGGTCTCGTCATGCGCCGCGAATTTCTTCGAGCGGCGGATGATCTTCTTGTAGACGGGATGCATGACGCGGCGCTCGACCAGGACCACGACGGTCTTGTCCATCTTGTCGCTCACGACGGTTCCCTGCAGCACGCGCTTCGGCATGGCTCGCTCCTAGCTCGCTTTTCTTTGCTTGTTGACGCGCCGCCGGCGCACTTGGCGCCGCAGCCGCTTGCGGTCGTTGTCGAGCTTCGCCGGCTTCTTTTCCAGCAGCAGCATGATGCGCGCGATGTCGCGGCGCACGATGCGGACGCGCGCCGAATTCTCGAGCTGGCCGTTCGCCTTCTGGAAGCGCAGGTTGAACGCCTCCTTGCGCAGCGCCTGGACTTCCTCGGCGAGCTGCGACTCGGTCTTGGCGCGAAAATCGGAGATGTCGGTCATGGCCTATACCTCGCCGACGCGCTGGACGAATCGGGTGCGGATCGGCAGCTTGGCGCCGGCGAGCTTGAAGGCCTGGCGCGCCAGTTCTTCCGTGACGCCGTCGAGCTCGAACAGGATCTTGCCTGGGTTGACGCGGCAGGCCCACCATTCGGGCGCGCCCTTGCCGCTGCCCATGCGGACTTCGGCCGGCTTGGCCGAGACGGGCACGTCGGGAAACACGCGGATCCACAAGCGGCCCGCGCGCTTCATGTGCCGCGTGATGGTGCGGCGCGCCGACTTCGATCTGGCGCGACGACAGGCGCGCGGGCTCGACGGCCTTCATGCCGAAGGCGCCGAAATTGAGCGACACGCCGGCCGAGGCCGCGCCGTGAATGCGGCCCTTATGGGCCTTGCGGTATTTGGTTCGTTTGGGTGCAAGCATGGCGTCGTCTCTACTCCCGATTTCCGATTAGCTGCGCGCCGGCGCCATATGGCTTTCGAACATGCGCTTCTCATGGCCCATCGGATCGTGTTCCATGATCTCGCCGCGAAACACCCAAACCTTGACGCCGCAGGTACCGTAGGTCGTGTGCGCGGTCGCTTCGCCGAAATCGATATCGGCGCGCAGCGTGTGCAGCGGCACGCGGCCCTCGCGATACCACTCGGTGCGCGCGATTTCGGCCCCGCCCAGGCGGCCCGAGCAGTTGATGCGGATGCCGAGCGCGCCCAGGCGCATCGCCGATTGCACCGAACGCTTCATCGCGCGCCTGAAGGCGACGCGGCGCTCGAGCTGCTGGGCGATATTCTCGGCGACGAGCTGGGCCTCGATCTCGGGCTTGCGGATTTCGAGGATGTTGAGGCTGACTTCGGTGCCGGCGTGCTTCTCGACTTCCTTGCGCAACGCTTCGATGTCGGCGCCCTTCTTGCCGATGACGACGCCGGGCCGCGCGGTGTGGATCGTGACCTTGGCCTTGCGCGCCAAGCGCTCGATTACGACGCGGCTGACCCCGGCCTGCGACAACTTCTTCTTGAGGAAAGTCCGCAGCTTCAGATCCTGCGCCAGAAGGTTGGCGTATTCGCGGCCGGCGAACCAGCGCGAATCCCAGGTGCGATTGATGCCGACGCGGAGTCCGATCGGATTGACTTTCTGGCCCATCTTATGCGGCCTCCTGCTTCTGTTCGGGCTTGGGCGCCGGGGCCCCTTTGGCCGGCGCTGGCTCGCGCTGGGCGACGATGATCGTGATATTGGCGAAGGGCTTGATGATGCGACCGGCGCGGCCCTTGGACTTGGGCTGCCAGCGCTTCAGGGTCATGTTCGGGCCGACATAGGCTTCCTTGACGTAGAGCTTGTCGACATCGAGGCCGTGATTGTTCTCGGCGTTGGCGATCGCCGATTCGAGCAGCTTCTGCACGTTGCGCGCGATGCGCTTGGGCGAAAAGCGCAGCAGGTCGACCGCCTGGTCCGCCTTCTTGCCGCGAATCATGCCGGCGACGAGATTGAGCTTCTGCCAACTGATGCGCACCCGGTTGGCCTTGGCCTGCGCCTCGGTATCCGACAGGCGCCGTTTGAATTTGGGTTTGCCCATGGCTAGTCCCTTTTCGGCGTCGAGACCGCCTTCTTGTCGGCGGAGTGGCCGTGGAAATTGCGCGTCGGCGAGAACTCGCCGAACTTGTGGCCGATCATGTTCTCGGTGACGAGCACGGGAATGAATTTCTGCCCGTTGTGCACGCCGAAGGTGAGCCCGACGAATTGCGGCAGGATCGTCGAACGGCGCGACCATATCTTGATCACCTCGTTGCGGCCCGAGGCGCGCGACTTCTCCGCCTTCTTCATCAGATAGCCGTCGACGAACGGCCCTTTCCATACCGAGCGAGCCATCGCTCCACTCCCTATTTCACGTTGCGGCGCCGGATAATGAACTTATCCGTGCGCTTGTTTTTGCGGGTCTTGTAACCCTTGGTCGGCACGCCCCAGGGCGTCACCGGATGGCGGTTGCCGCGGGTGCGGCCGCCGTGCGGATGATCGACCGGGTTCATCACTTCGCCGCGGCTCTGCGGGCGGATGCCGCGCCAGCGGTTGCGGCCGGCCTTGCCGATCTGCCGGTTCTGATGATCGGCATTCGACACCGCGCCGATCGTCGCCCAGCAATCGGCGCGCACGACGCGCATTTCGCCCGAGTTCAGGCGAAGCTGGGCGTTGCCCTGATCGCGGCCGACGATTTGCACATAGGCGCCCGCCGAGCGCGACAACTGCCCGCCGCCGCCGATCTTGAGCTCGACATTGTGGACGATCGTGCCGATCGGGATATTGGCGAGCGGCAGCGCATTGCCCGGCTTGATATCCGCCTTGGGTCCGGCTTCGACGCTGTCGCCGGCATTGAGCCGCTGCGGGGCCAGGATGTAGGCGAGCGTGCCGTCCTCGTACTTGATCAGCGCGATGAAGGCAGAGCGGTTGGGATCGTATTCGATGCGCTCGACCGTCGCCTTGCCGAGCTTGCGGCGCTTGAAATCGATCACGCGATAGCGCTGCTTGTGGCCGCCGCCCTTGTGGCGCGAGGTGATGTGGCCGTGATTGTTGCGCCCGCCGGTGCTGGCGCCGCCGGCGCCCGAGGTCAGGTATTTGACCGGCTTGCCCTTCCACAGCTCCGAGCGGTCGACGAGGATGACGCCGCGCGTGCCGGGGGTTACGGGATTGAGTGATTTCAGCGCCATCGCCTACACCCCTGTCGTCACGTCGATGATTTGGCCCTTTTCGAGCGTGATGATCGCTTTCTTGTAATCCGAGCGCTTGCCGCGCCGGCCGAGCGTCAACTTTTTCTTGCCCATGGTGCGCAGCGTGTTCACCGCCGCCACCTTGACGCCGAAGATGCCCTCGACCGCCGCCTTGATCTCGGGCTTGGTCGCGTCGATGGCCACGCGGAACGTCACTTGGCCGTGCTCCGAGCCGCGCGTCGCTTTTTCGGTGATCACCGGCCTTTGCACCACTTCGTACATGCGCGCCTTGCTGAGGATCAGGCCTTTTTTCGGCGTTTTTTCGTTCATGCCAGCCTCGCTTCCAGCGCCTTGACCGCGTCCTGGGTGAGGACGAGCGTGTCGCGCCGGATGATGTCGTAGACGTTGGCGCCTTGAATCGGGATCACGTCCAAATTCGGAATGTTGCGCGCCGCGCGCGCGAAGGCGCCGTCGATGGTGGCGCCGCCGATGATGAGCGCGTTGTTGGCGCCGAGACCGGCGAGCTTCGCCCGGAGCGCGCTGGTGGCGCCGATCCCGCCGCCCTTCTTCGCCGGCGTTTTCGGTTTGCCGGCCGCGAGCACGGCGGCGTCGAGGACGATGAGCTTGCCCTCGGATTGCTTGGTCGAGAGCGCCGTCTTCAAGCCGAGCGCGCGCACTTTCTTCGGCAGCTTGAAGCCGTAGTCGCGCGGCTTGGGGCCGAAGATCACGGCGCCGCCGCGGAACTGCGGCGAGCGCAGCGAGCCTTGCCGCGCATTGCCCGTGCCTTTTTGCGCGTAGGGCTTCTTCGAGCGGCCGCGGATGTCGCCGATTTCCTTGGTGCTGGCCGTGCCGGCGCGGCGCTTGGCGAGCTGCCAGTTGATGACGCGCGCCAGGATGTCCTTGCGTACCGGAACGCCGAATACGGCTTCGTTGAGATCGATCTCGCCCTTGGGCTGGTTGTCGAGATCGACGATTTTCGCCTTGATCGTCATGCCGATTTTCCTTCCCCGGCGGGTTTGGCCGGCGCGGCGGGCGTGGCCGGCGCGGCGCCGCGCAGGCCCGCGGGCCGCGGCGCGTCCTTGTGCACCGGCCGCTTCATCGCGTCCGTGATGGTGACGAAAATTCCCTCGGGACCGGGCACCGAGCCGCCGACCAGGATCAGGCCGCGCTCGGGATCGGTGCCGACGATGGTGAGATTCTGCTGGGTGCGCAAGCGCGCGCCCATGTGGCCCGCCATTTTTTTGCCTTTGAAGACGCGGCCCGGATCCTGGCGGTGACCGGTCGAGCCGTGCGAGCGATGCGACACCGAGACGCCGTGCGAGGCGCGCAGGCCCTTGAAATGGTGCCGCTTCATCGCGCCGGCGAAGCCGCGGCCGACCGTGATGCCGCGCACATCGACCATTTGGCCGACGACGAAGTGATTGGCGCCGAGCTCGGCGCCGATCGGCAGCAGCGCGTCGTCGCTGACGCGGAACTCGCGGATGCGCGCCTTGGGCTCGATCTTGACCTTGGCATATTCGCCGCGCAGCGGCTTGACGACGTTCTTGACCTTGGCCTTGCCGATTCCCATGCGCACGGCGGTGTAGCCGTCCTTTTCCTTGGTGCGCTGGCCGACGACCTGGCAGCCGTCGAGCGCCAGCACGGTGACCGGCACGTGGACGCCCTTGTCCGTGAACACGCGCGACATACCGAGTTTCTTCGCGAGGACTCCGGTGCGCATCAGCGTTCTTCCTTGGCGCGGAGCTTGATGTCGACGTGGACGCCGGGCGACAGATCGAGCTTGCCCAGCGCGTCCACGGTTTGCGGCGTCGGATCGACGATGTCGATCAGGCGCTTGTGGGTGCGCATCTCGAACTGCTCGCGCGACTTCTTATCGACGTGCGGCGAGCGCAGCACGGTGTATTTCTGTATCCGCGTCGGCAGCGGAATTGGGCCGCGCACCTGCGCGCCGGTCCGCTTGGCCGTGCTCACGATTTCGCCCGTCGACTGGTCGAGCAGGCGATGATCGTAGGCTTTCAGCCGGATCCTGATGGTTTGATTTTCCATTCACGCACCCAATCGAAATGCCGGCGCAAGTGCCGGCATTGCCGGTTTTCTATTTGATGATCTTGGTCACGACGCCGGCGCCGACGGTGCGGCCGCCTTCGCGGATGGCGAAGCGCAGGCCTTCATCCATGGCGATCGGCTGGATGAGCTCGATCTCCATCCGGATGTTGTCCCCCGGCATCACCATCTCGGTGCCCTCCGGCAGCTTCACCGAACCCGTCACGTCCGTCGTCCGGAAATAAAACTGCGGCCGGTAATTGCTCAGGAACGCCGTGTGACGGCCGCCCTCGTCCTTGGTCAGGATATACGCCTCGCATTGGAAGTTCGTGTGCGGCGTGATCGAGCCCGGCTTGGCCAAGACCTGGCCGCGCTCCACTTCCTCGCGCTTCGTGCCGCGCAGCAGCACCCCCACATTGTCCCCCGCGAAACCCTCATCCAGCAATTTGCGGAACATCTCGACGCCCGTGCACGTCGTCTTCAGCGTCGCCTTCAGGCCCACGATCTCGATGTCGTCCCCCACCTTCACGATGCCGCGCTCAATCCGCCCCGTCACCACCGTGCCGCGGCCCGAAATCGTGAACACGTCCTCGATCGGCATCAGGAACGGCTTGTCCTTCGGACGGTCCGGCTGCGGGATGAAGCTGTCCACCGCCGCCATCAGCGCCAGGATCGCTTCCTTGCCCACCTTCGGGTCGCGCCCTTCCAGCGCCGCCAGCGCCGAGCCCTTGACGATCGGGATCTTGTCGCCCGGAAACTCGTACTTCGACAACAGCTCGCGAACCTCGAGCTCGACCAGCTCCAGAAGCTCCGGGTCGTCCACCATGTCCACCTTGTTCATGAACACCACCAGCGCCGGCACCCCGACCTGGCGCGCCAGCAGGATGTGCTCGCGCGTCTGCGGCATCGGCCCGTCCGCGGCACTCACCACCAGGATCGCGCCGTCCATCTGCGCCGCACCCGTGATCATGTTCTTGATGTAATCCGCGTGGCCCGGGCAATCGACATGCGCGTAATGCCGCTTCTCCGTCTGGTATTCGACATGCGCCGTGTTGATCGTGATGCCGCGCGCCTTCTCCTCCGGCGCCTTGTCGATCTGGTCGTAGGCCATGAACGTCGCACCGCCCGACTCCGACAGCACCTTCGTGATCGCCGCCGTCAGCGTCGTCTTGCCGTGATCGACGTGGCCGATCGTGCCGATGTTGCAGTGCGGCTTGGTCCGTGCGAATTTTTCCTTAGCCATCGTCGTCCTCTTTCCCTGACGTCAAGTTCGTTCGTTTGCCGGCGCCGCGACGGCGCTAGGCCATGATTTTCTTGCGCACTTCTTCCATGATCGACTGCGGCACCGGCGCGTAGTGGTCGAAATGCATCGTGTAGCTGGCGCGGCCTTGCGTCATCGAGCGCAGGTTGTTGACGTAGCCGAACATGTTGGCCAGCGGCACCATGGCGCTGATGACCTGCGCGTTGCCGCGCATCTCGGTGCCGGTGAGGTGGCCGCGCCGGCTGACGAGATCGCCCTGCACCACGCCGAAATAATCCTGCGGGCAGACCGCCTCGACGCGCATGATCGGCTCAAGCAGCCGGGGGCCGCATTTCGGGATGCCTTCGCGGAACGCGGCGCGGGCCGCGATCTCGAAGGTGAGCGCGTTCGAATCGACGTCGTGATAGGCGCCGTCGTAGAGCGAGGCCTTGAAGTCGATGCACGGGAAGCCGGCGAGCACGCCGCTTTCCTTTTGCGTCTTCAGGCCCTTTTCGACCGACGGAATGAACTCGCGCGGCACGTTGCCGCCGGTCACGTCGTTCTCGAACACGAAGCCCGAGCCCGGCGGCAGCGGCTCGAAGCGGATCTTGACGCGGGCATATTGCCCGGCGCCGCCGGTCTGCTTCTTGTGGATGTAGTCGATGTCGGCGGCGCGCGAGATGGTTTCGCGGTAGGCGACCTGCGGCGGACCGACATTGGCCTCGACCTTATATTCGCGCTTCATGCGGTCGACGATGATTTCGAGATGCAGCTCGCCCATGCCGGCGATGATCGTCTCGCCGCTCTCGAGATCGGAGCGCACGCGGAACGACGGATCCTCGGCGGCCAGGCGCTGCAGCGCCACGCCCATCTTGTCGTAGTCGGCCTTGGTCTTGGGCTCGACGGCGACCGAGATGACGGGCTCGGGGAAGATCATCTTTTCGAGCACGATCGGCTTGGCGGCGTCGCAGAGGGTGTCGCCGGTGCGCACGTCCTTCATGCCGGCGAAGGCGACGATGTCGCCGGCGCGCGCTTCCTTGATGTCTTCGCGGTTGTTGGCATGCATCAGCAGCATGCGGCCGACGCGCTCGCGATTGTTGTTGCGCGTCGAATTGACGATGCCGACGCCGGTCTCGATCACGCCGGAATAGACGCGGGCGAAGGTCAGCGTGCCGACGAAGGGATCGCTCATGATCTTGAAGGCGAGGGCGGCGAACGGATCGTCGTCGGAGCGGCGGCGCACCATCGGCTCGTCGCTGCCCGGCTTGGTGCCCTTGACGTCGGCGAGGTCGATCGGCGCCGGCAGGAAATCGACGACGGCGTCGAGCAGCAGCTGCACGCCCTTGTTCTTGAACGCCGAGCCGCAGATCACCGGCACGAACTTGTAGTTGATCGTGCCCTTGCGGATACAGGCGTTGAGCGTGTCGGCGTCGGGATCGGTGCCGTTGAGATAGGCTTCGAGGGCCGTGTCGTCCATTTCGAGCGCGATCTCGACCATTTCCTTGCGCGCGTCGGCGGCGGCGTCGGCCATGTCGGCGGGTATGTCGATGATGTCGAACTTGGCGCCGAGCTCTTCGCCGTTCCAGATCACGGCCTTCATGCGCACCAGGTCGACGACGCCCTTGAAGCCGGCTTCGAAGCCGACCGGAAGATGCAGCACCAGCGGCCGGGTGCCGAGGCGCGATTTCATCATCTCGACGCAGCGCGGATAGTCGGCGCCGGTGCGGTCCATCTTGTTGACGAAGCAGATGCGCGGCACGCCGTATTTGTCGGCCTGGCGCCACACGGTTTCGGATTGCGGCTCGACGCCGGCGACCGAGTCGAACACCGTGACCGCGCCGTCGAGCACGCGCAGCGAGCGCTCGACTTCGATGGTGAAATCGACATGGCCCGGCGTGTCGATGATGTTGACGCGGTGATCGCGCCACTCGCACGTGGTCGCCGCCGAGGTGATGGTGATGCCGCGTTCCTGCTCCTGCTCCATCCAATCCATCGTCGCGGTGCCGTCGTGCACCTCGCCGATTTTATGCGACTTGCCGGTATAATAGAGAATGCGCTCGGTGGTCGTGGTCTTGCCGGCATCGATGTGGGCCATGATGCCGATATTGCGGTAGCGCTCGAGCGGATGGGTGCGGGCCATGGCGATGTTCCTTGCGATCTACCAGCGGTAATGCGCGAAGGCGCGGTTGGCGTCGGCCATCTTGTGCGTGTCTTCCCGCTTCTTGACGGCGGTGCCGCGGTTCTCGGCCGCTTCCATCAGCTCGACCGACAGGCGCTGGGCCATGGTGCGCTCGGCGCGGGCGCGCGCGGCGGCGATGAGCCAGCGCAGCGCCAGGGCCTGGGAGCGCTCGGAGCGCACCTCGACCGGCACCTGGTAGGTGGCGCCGCCGACGCGCCGCGAGCGCACTTCGATCGACGGCTTGGTGTTGTTGACCGCGGCGTGGAACACGTCGAGCGGGCTCTTCTTGAGCTTCTTCTCGATGATGTCGAACGAGCCGTAGATGATGTTCTCGGCGACCGATTTCTTGCCCCGCGTCATCACCGCGCTCATGAACTTGGCAAGGATGAAATCGCCATACTTGGCGTCGGGCAGGAATTCGCGTTTTTCGGCGGAACGGCGGCGGGCCATGCTTCGGTCTCCTTACTTCGGGCGCTTGGCGCCGTATTTCGAACGGCGTTGGCGGCGCTTCTCGAGCCCTTGCGTGTCGAGCGTGCCGCGCACGATGTGGTAACGCACGCCCGGCAGGTCCTTGACGCGGCCGCCGCGGATCATGACGACCGAATGCTCCTGCAGATTGTGGCCCTCGCCCGGGATGTAGCTCACCACCTCGAAGCCGTTGGTCAGCCGCACCTTGGCCACCTTGCGCAAGGCCGAGTTCGGCTTCTTGGGCGTGGTGGTGTAGACGCGCGTGCAGACGCCGCGCTTCTGCGGCGATTCGGCGAGCGCCGGCGCCTTGTTGCGCGTGCCCTTGGAGGAGCGCGATTTGCGAATCAGTTGGTTGATTGTCGGCATCGAGTGCCCTGCCCGTCTCGCTGGTCCGGTTTCCGGTGGTCGGTCTAGTTTTGCCTTCGCCATCCGATCCGCGCCGCCATGGCTGCAAAAAAATTCCGACCGAGATGCCGGACTTCGGCGACCTCGGCCGGTGCAGCGCCGCCCGGTTTGCGCCGCGCTCTTGCGAGCGGTGCTCTTTCGAACGATCGAAAGAGCGGGCACGGAACGATGGGGCGTGTGACACGGATCTAAAAACAGCCACAAGACCGGCCGTAGACCGAAGCGCCGCCAGAAGGCGCAGCGTCGGCTCACGTGCTGGAGTCCTGTTGAGGACTGGAAATTAGTGAAGAGAAGCCGAGCCGTCAAGCAGCTAAATCGGCGGATTCCAAATGGAAAGCGCCATTCGCCGGGGTTCGGCGCCGGGCGATGTGTCGCAGCGCAACTTAAGCGGCCGGTGCCGCGGCATCATGGCCTCGGTTTGGCTACGAACGCCGCGTCCGCGGCCAATTGCAAGCAATTTCCTTCTGGTCCGGCTTTCTTTCAGGCCAACCGACAATATTGGCGTGATTCCGCGGCGGCTCGGACGGCTCGATCTCAAGCTTGCGCCGCCGCGCGGCGACAGCGGCAAGATCGGCGCGGCCGTAGAGCGTTGCTGGCCGACGATCGGCCACGTCTTGTCCCATCGCCCAGAGATCGGTCGGCGACAGAGCCAGGTGCCGCGTGACCGACAGCGCCAGGTTCGGCGGCGGCATGAAGGCCTCGGGCCTGACCGTGCCGCTTTCGGAGCGAAAATGTCTGCTGTACAGAACAAACCGCGCCAGCGCCTCATCGTCGGCGACCGGCGATGGCGCTCCGTTCCCAGTCACGCCGCGTAGACCCGCTTGATCAGATCGAAGATCGCCGCCGGAAACTCGCCGAAAAACGGCTCCGTCGCGTGCGGGTTCCGCGGGCCAATCAACGCGGCGTAATGGAGATCGCCCGCCGGGTCGGCGCTCACCGACAGGACGCGGCGCGGTCCGGCATGCCATTCCAGCGTCACCTGCCCGTCGGGGTCGGCGCTGATGGAGGGCGCGGGCGCGCCAAGCGGCAGAACATCGAGCAAATGGCGGGCGATCGCGACAGTCTCGCCAGCGACCGGACGCGCATCGTAGCCGTCCCAATTCGCCGTCCGGCACTCGGCCGCGACCGCGGCGAGTTCGGCATGGGCTTTGTCGAGGCCGGCGCCGAATGCGTGGGAACGGCGCAAGTGATCGACGCATTTCGCGTTTTCGTCGGCAATAAACAGAGCTTCTGCGCTTGCGCCGAGCACTGGCGGCGCCGGCGCATTCATTCTCATTGCCATTGTCGAGGGATTCATTTGAAGGTTTCCAACGCCTGCGCCGTCATACTACCGAAGAAAATTTTGTTTTTCGGCCATCGCATTTTGACCAGGCGCTGCGGCAGCGAGTTCTCGATCCACCGGCATCGGATGCGCCGTTGAAACGTCTATATCGACAAGCAAACTCGGAAAATTCGCTTTTTCCGATGAACCTGGTTGGATCGTCTTAATCACTCTCGCCAAGTAGGGTTGGCCGGGTAATTCGAACCAATCCTGGTACATGAATCCGGCGAACTCGACAGGCAAGGCGGCGGGCGCCCGCGGTCCAACAATCAAATATTCGTCCATTTCGACCGGTCCATATGGCAGCGAAATGCGATTGATGTAGCGCAGACTGATGCGCTCGATTTCCGCGGGTGCCGCGATATCTTGGTAGACGCGCCAAAGCCGCATCGATTCGGTCAACAATTGTTCCCAATTCAAATAAGGTTTCAGCCGGCTGAACGTGAAAGCCGAAACGGCTCCATTTTCGCCACATGCAGTCGGTTGCCGCCTTCAAGCAGGAGGCCGCCAAAGGATTGCCGATAAGAACTTGAGTAAACATTGGCGATCCCGTCTTGCCGCGTATCTGCCGGCACGAGCAGGTCGATCGAGCCATAATCCGGGAGCAAGGGAAGGAGCCGATCGCGGCTCGCCTCATCGCTCCACGTAGCCGACCGCCCTTGCTTTGATTTCAATCGCAGCCTCGACAATCGGCGCATTCCGCAAATTCGGGAACTGTTCTTCAATCGGAATTCGCAAAGGCAGCCTCAATTTGCTGGCATGCTCGGAGTTGCGCTGTCGCTGCATCGGCCAATGTCGCGCATCAAGGGCGATTGCGCAACCGCCGCGCGGCGCAAATTTGGCGCGCGCCGCCGTTTCTCGGCAGCGCGCGCTCTTCGCCAAGAATTACCACCGCTTACAGGGGCGCGGGAACGGGTGGCCTTTGTACCAGCACTTCGGCGGATAGGCGACGTTGGTCGACGTCGCGTCCGAATTGATCGTCGTGCCGGCGGTCTTGGCGCCGGCCGGTGCCGCGGCGCCGAGGCCAAGCATGAGAACGGCGATGGCGGCGGTGGCGAGGGAAAGTTTCGACATGGCGGGACTCCTTTTTTTATCTTAGGGTTCGAATCGACGGGGCGAAGATCGGGTGACGCGGCTCGGCGCCGATGCCGGCCACCAACGGGCGCACAATAGGCGCGTTCGCGCGGCGGCGCAGTGACGGCGCGCTGTGACGCCGCGCACGGCGCTCCGTCACAGCGCGCCGTCACACACCGCCGTCACTGCGAACCAGGTCACAATCGCTTATATTTCGCGTGTCGGTGGGCAGGACCACGGACGGCCGCCACCCAATCCCAACCCAACCCGTTTAACCCTCTCGGAAAGGAACGCCACCATGTCGAAGAAAACTCACCTTTTGATTGCAATCGCCGCCCTCGCCCTCGCCGGTGCCTCCTCGGCCGGCGCCGGCCAGCAGAGCCAGACCCTCGCCATCTCCAGCGTCGCGTCGATCGCGGCCCTCGCCGGCGACCTCCGACCGGCTTCGGACGTGATCCCGTCCGACCTCGGCATGCCGAGCGTCGGCAATGGCGAACAGCACGTCGCCAAGACCGGCCTGTGGAGCTCGGTCAAGAAAGCGGCCAAGAAGGTCGGCGGCGCGGTCAAGACGGCGGCCAAGAAGGTCGCCAGCGCAGCCAAGAAAGTCGGCGGCGCGATCAAGACGGGCGCCGGCGCGGTCCGCGCCGGGCTGGGCAAGGTCAAGGTCACGCTGGTCCGCGGCGTGGACGCAATCAATCGCGGCATCTGCAAGGTTGCCGGCTGCAAGCCGAAGCAAAGCGGCCTCTAAGCGCGCAAGGCGACGGCGCCGTCGGGGCGGTTCTCAGGACCGCCCCGACGCTCTCTTGCGGCGCGCCCGAAACCGATCTCGCCGCCACCCAACCATCCCAAACGCCAGCAACCCCAATTCCCTTTCTTGGAAAGGAACGCCGCCATGTCGGCGAAAATTCAACTTTTAATTGCAATCGCCGCCCTCGCTTTCGCCTCAGCCTCGTCGGCCGGCGCCAGCCAGCGCGACAATGCCATCGCTCAACTGAGCGTTGCGCCGATCGCGGCGCTGGCCGGCGACATTCGCCCGGCCTCGGACATCGTTCCGGGCGATCTCGGCACGCCGAGCCTCGGCAATGCCGAGCAACCCATCGCCAAGACCGGCTTGTTCAGCTCGATCAAGAACGCGGACAAGAAAGTCGGGGGCGCGGTGGGCAAAGTTGTTTCAAAGATCGCAAAGAGCAATAAGTATGAGCGCTACGTCAAGGGCACGACTATAAAAGTAATCAATCTCGAACTCTCTAAGGCGCGGTCAAGCGCCGGGCGAAAGCCGTCGACGGCGCGGTAGCCGCCAGCGTGAAGCACATCGCCTACAATCCAAAGCGAGTTCGCGATCAAGATCGGCAAGGCGATCACCAAGTCGCCGCTCGGCACTGTGGCGAAGAACACGGTCAAGGACGTCAAGACGATCGTGGGCGCCGTCAAGAAGTTCTACGGCAAGAAGTAGCGCACCCCCCACCGCCACGCCTGGCCGGCGCCGCCCGGAACGCACATCGTCCCGGCGGCGCCGAGCGCCGCCAATGGCGAACAGCACGTTGCCAAAACCGGCCTGTGGGGCTCGATCAAGAACACGGCCAAGAAGGTCGGCGGCGCGCTCAAGAGCGCCGCGAAGAAAGTCGGCGGCGCGGCCAAGACCGTCGCCAGGAAAATCGCCGGCGCGGCCAAGGCCGTGGCCAGGGCGGCCGCCCCGATCGTCAAAAAAATTGTCAAAAGAATTTATTGTTTCCACAAGCAAGGGTGCCCGAGCAGACAATCGCCCGCACCCAGTCTCCCGATCCGCGCCCTCTTGCATCCCGTCTTGGTCTCGGCGGGACGCGGAGGGCGCGCGCCGTTTCGGTGCTGCCCCGGCGCCGCGCGCCCGCCTTGCGTCGGTACCCTGTCATGCCCCGCCGTGACGCCGCGCACAACGCGCCGTCACAGGCGGCCGTCACTGCGAACCAGATCACAATCGGGTAGATTTCGCGTGTCGGTGGACAGGACCACGGACGGCCGCCACCCAACCAGCTTCAACCCCAGCAACCGCCATTCACCCTCTTGGAAAGGAACGCCACCATGTCGAAGAAAATTCAACTTTTGATTGCATTCGCCGCGCTTGCCGTCGCCTCGGCCTCGTCGGCCGGCGCCACCCAGCGCGACAATTCCATCGTCCAACTGAGCGTTGCGCCGATCGCGGCGCTGGCCGGCGACATCCGCCCGGCCTCGGACATCGTTCCCGGCGATCTCGGCACGCCGAGCGCCGGCAATGGCGAGCAGCACATCGCCAAGACCGGCTTGTTCAGCTCGATCAAGAACGCCGTCAAGAAGGTTGGCGGCGCGGTCAAGACGGCCGCCAAGAAGGTCGCCAGCGGCGCCAAGAAAGTCGCCGGCGCGGTCAAGACCGCGGCGAAGAAGGTCGCCAGCGCGGCCGGCAAAGTTGTTATGAAGATTGCCAAGAACAAGATCCTGCGGCGGGTCCTGTCGGGACGGATCGTGTAAGGCGCTGCACTCGCATTTTCAGTACGGCACAGATGGGGCGGGTCGAGGACCCGCCCCTTTTTTTCGATCGGCGGCCCGGCGCGCGGCCTGTGACGCCGCGCACAGCGCACGGTCACAGCGCGCCGTCACTGCGAACCAGGTCACAATCGGTTATATTTCGCGTGTCGGTGGGCAGGACCACGGACGGCCGCCACCCAACCAGCTTCAACCCCAGCAACCGCCATTAACCCTCCCGAAAAGGAATGCCACCATGTCGAAGAAAACTCAACTTTTAATTGCAATCGCCGCCCTCGCTTTCGCCTCGACCTCGTCGGCCGGCGCCAGCCAGCGCGACAATGCCATCGTCCAACTGAGTGTTGCGCCGATCGCGGCGCTGGCCGGCGACCTCCGCCCGGCTTCGGACGTGATCCCGTCCGATCTCGGCACGCCGAGCGCCGGCAATGGCGAACAGCACGTCGCCAAGACCGGCCTGTTCAGCTCGATCAAGAAGGCGGCCAAGAAGGTCGGCGGCGCGGTCAAGAGTGCCGCGAAGAAAGTCGGCGGCGCGGCCAAGACCGTCGCCAAGAAAGTCGCCGGCGCGGCCAAGACCGTGGCGAAGACGGTCGCCGGCGTGGCCAAGACCGTGGCGAAGAAAGTCGCCAGCGCGGCGTGCAAGATCAAAGTCCTGCACAAGCCGCTGTCCTGCAAACCGACGCGCGTCGTCCTCTAACGGTACGGCGGCGGCACGGTCCGACACGCAACGTCGGACGTGCCGCCGCCCTATGCCCCGCCCCCACAAGCTCCCTTTTCACGAGGCCCGCCATGTCGAAAGCAAACCGTAGCCTGATCGCCATCGCCCTTTTCGTTCTTGCCGGCACCGGCGCAGCTGGCGCCAGTCAGCGCGGCGACTCCATCGCATTCTCCGCCCTTGCGCCGGTCGCGGCCCTCGCCGGCGACATTCGCCCGGCCGCGGACGTGATCCCGTCCGATCTCGGAACGCCGAGCACTCGGCAATGGCGAGCAACACGTCGCCAAGACCGGCCTGTTCAGCTCGATCAAGAACGCGGCCAAGAAGGTCGGCGGCGCGGTCAAGAGCGCGGCGAAGAAAGTCGGCGGCGCGGCCAAGACCGTCGCCAAGAAAATCGGCGGCGCGGTCAAGACCGCGGCCAAGAAGGCTTGGCCGGTCATCAAGAAAATCATCAAGATCGTCGCGAAACTGCCCAAGCCGCCCACCGGCCCGGGCCCCGGCCCGACGATACCGACCCCGCGCCGCTAGAGCGTATTTCGATCGGGTCGCATCATCCGGCGATTTCGTCCTCTCCCCGCGCGCTCTTGCGCGGGGGGAGACGATCGCGGCGACGGGCGGCGCGGACGGGCGCGCTCGCCGCAAGTTCGTTCGCTGCCTCTTTTCGGAACGCGCTCGATCGACGCCGCCGCGTTTTCTGCGCCCTCATGCGTCGCGCTGCCCATGCGGCCGGACGCCGTTTCGGCGCCGCGCCATGGCCCGCCACCGATCGCCAGTCTTGCACGTACCGATTGCAGCGGCGGCGCGCACCGCGCCCCGTCACAACGCGCCGTCACACACCGCCGTCACTGCGAACCAGCTCACAATCGGCTATATTTCGCAGGTCGGTGGCCAAGACCACGGACGGTCGCCACCAAACAACTCAACCCCCTCGGAAAGGAACATTACCATGTCGAAGAAAGTTCAATTTTTGCTTGCCATCGCCGCCCTCGCTTTTGCCTCGGCCTCCTCGGCCGGCGCCAGCCAGCGCGACAATGCCATCGTCCAGCCGGGCGTTGCGCCGATCGCGGCGCTGGCCGGCGAATTCCGCCCGGCCTCGGACGTGATCCCGTCCGATCTCGGCACGCCGAGCGCCGGCAATGGCGAGCAGCACATCGCCAAGACCGGCCTGTTCAGCTCGATCAAGAACGCGGCCAAGAAGGTGGCGAAGAAGGTCGCCGGTGCCGCCAAGACCGTGGCCAAGAAGATCGCCGGCCCGATCAAGAAGGCGGTGACGACCACGAAGTGCAACCTCGTCCCCTTGTCCTGCAAGCCGAAGCGCCCCGGCCGCATCTAACCGCGCGCGGCGGCGCGCCCGGGCACTCGAAGCCGGACGCGCCGCCGCCATGGTTCCGCATTCCGACCGAACCGGCGCCGGCCGTCACCGGCGGCGGCGTCGGCTCGATCGGGATGACGAAAACTTTTGGCGCGCGGCCACCCGCGCCGCGATTCCGCTCATTCTCGTTCGGCCATCTACCCGCATAGATTGCACCGACGGCGCGCACGGCGCGCGGTCACGGCGCGCCGTCACACATCGCCGTCACTGCGAACCAGCTCACAATCGGCTATAGTTCGCGCGTCGGTGGCCAAGACCACGGACGGTCGCCACCCAGCAAACCTCAACCCAACCCACTTGGAAAGGAACACCACCATGTCCAAGAAAATTCAACTTTTGATTGCCATCGCCGCCCTCGCCCTCGCCGGCGCCTCGAGCGCGGGCGCCAGCCAGCGCGACAATGCCGTCGCCCAGCCGGGCGTTGCGCCGATCGCGGCGCTGGCCGGCGAATTCCGCCCGGCCTCGGACGTGATCCCGTCCGATCTCGGCACGCCGAGCCTCGGCGCGCCGAAGTACGGCGACGGCGAGCAGCACATCGCCAAGACCGGCATCTTCAGCTCGATCAAGAAGGCGGCCAAGAAGGTCGGTGGCGCGGTCAAGAGTGCGGCGAAGAAGTCGCCAGTGGCGCCAAGAAAGTCGGCGGCGCGGCCAAGGCCGTGGCGAAGAAGGTCGCCGGCACGGTATGCAAAAAACTCAAATTCGTCTGGCAGTCCCCGACCTGCAATCCGACCGGCGGTGTCCTCTAGCCGCGCGCGGCGGCGGCGCAACGCCCGCGCCGCCGCCGCTCGCTCCAGATTTGCCACGCCCCCTTCATCGCAACCCTCGCAAGCGAGCCGCCGCAATGCCGAAGAAAATTCTATTCATCCTCGTCGTCGCCGCCATTGCGTGCGCGGGTGCCGCCACCGCCGGCGCCGATCCGCTAAGCTACGCCGCCTGCCTTTCCGCCGGTACGCCGATCGCCGCCGCCCTCGCCGCGGCCGCCGGCCTCGGCAATTCTCGCCCGGCATAGGACAGCGTCCCCGCCGATCTCGGCGCGCCGCGTCTGGTTCGGGTCTGACACTTGCGACCCGCCGACCAAGGTCATCATCCCGACCGAGCCGTTTCCGTTCATTTCAGATCGGACGATTTACCCTCATAGATTGCAGTGATGGCGCGCACGGCGCGCGGTCACAGCGCGCCGTCACACACCGCCGTCACTGCGAACCAGATCACAATCTGCTATATTTCGCGCGTCGGTGGCAAAGACCACGGACGGTCGCCACCAAACAAACCTCAACCCAACCCACTCAGAAAGGAACGCCACCATGTCGAAGAAAGTTCAACTACTGATTGCAATCGCCGCCCTCGCTATCGCTGGTGCCTCGTCGGCCGGCGCCAGCCAGCGCGACAATTCCCCGGTCCTCGCAAGCGGCGCGCCGCTCGCGGCGCTGGCCGGCGACCTCCGCCCGGCCTCGGACGTGATCCCGTCCGACCTCGGCACGCCGAGCGCCGGCAATGGCGAGCAGCACATCGCCAAGACCGGCCTGTTCAGCTCGATCAAGAAAGCGGCCAAGAAGGTCGGCAGCGCGGTCAAGAGCTGCGGCAAAGAAAGTCGGCGGCGCGGTTGCCACCGGCGCGAAGCGCATCGGCGCCGGCTACAAGAACGTCGCGGTCAAGATCGGCAAAGCGATCGCCAAGTCGCCGCTCGGCACCGCGGCGAAGAACGCGGTCAAGGGCGTCAAGACGATCGTGCGCGCCGTCAAGAAGTTCTACGGCAAGAAGTAGCACAACCACCGCACAGCCACGCCAGGCCGGCGCCGCCCGGGACGCACACCGTCCGGGCGGCGCCGCGCCCCTCCCCGATCCCAACCCAGCCCAAAGGAATCAATCCATGTCGAAGACTCTCTGCCTCCTCGCCGCCCTCGCCGCGCTCGCTTGCGCCGGCGCGCCGGCGCAAGCCAGCCCAACCAGCCACGATCGCGCCGCAACCGCGCCGGTCGCGGCCCTCGCCGGCGAATTCCGCCCGGCCTCGGACGTGATCCCGGCCGATCTCGGCACGCCGAGCCTCGGCAATGCCGAACAACACATCGCCAAGACCGGCATTTGGAGCTCGGTCAAGAGTGCGGCCAAGAAAGTCGGCGGCGCGGTCAAGCGCGCGGCCAAGGTCGTCGCGCGCGCGGCGGTCAAGTACGTGCCGAAATTCCCGCCGATCAACGGCGTCATCCAAGGCTACAAGGCCGCCAAGCATTTCATCAAGCGTGCGGTCCGCTAGGCCGCGCCAACCCGACCCAACCCAAACCATCAGGAAAAGGACTGCCCCCATGTCGAAAATGTTTCAACTTATGATTGCAATCGCCGCCCTTACTTTGGCCGGCACCGCCTCGGCCGGCGCCGCCGTGGTGCGCGACCACCGCACGCCCGAAACCCCGGTCGTGCGCGACCACCGCACGCCGAAAGCGCCCATCGTGCGCGACCACCGCACCGGCGGCATCAAGGTCACGGTCAATGTCGGCGCCGGGGTCAAGGCGGTGAAGAAGCTGCTCGCCGGCAAGGCCAAGGTGACGATCAATGTCGGCCTCGGCGTCAAGGTGGCGAAGAAGGTCGTCGCCGGCGTCGCCAAGAAAGTCGGCAAGGTGCTCGGCGGCCTGTTCGGCTAGCCGATCTTTCGCCCGAACGAAAAAACCTTCCGCCATCCGCTGTTCATAGGCGGGTGGCGCGAAGGCTTTTGGCGTTCAACGTCCGCTTCGCCGCGCTTCGTAGAAGGCGGCGCGGCAGCGGTCGTGGACCCAGACGAGGTGCGAGGTGTCGGGCACGCCGGCCGGGCCCGCCGGCGCCACGCCCAACGGCAACATGACGTTGCCCGAGGCGGGCGCGCCGCCGCACTGGGCGCAGCGCGTGGGAGCGCCGCGCTCGGCGGGTTGACAATCGGCGAGGCCGGGGGAGCGCCGAACTTCATCATCCGCGCCGAACTTCATCATGCCCAAACGATGATGAACTTCGGCGGCGATGCCCGCCCGGCGGCGCAAGATGATTTCCACCGCCCTTCGTTCGGCGCGCAGCCGCTCGATCAACCCCGGCGGCGCGCCATAGGGCGCGTCGAGGACGATGAAGCAGCCCTGCAGCCGAAAGCGCAGGCCCGCCGATTCCGCCCGCCGGACCAGCTCGTCGGCCATCATCAGGGTGCGCAGTCGAGATCGTCATAGCGTGATCCTCGCATAGCCCGGGGCGGGCGGAGCGGCGCCGTCCTGGCGAAGTTCATCATCCGCGCCGAACTTCATCATCGTTTGGGCTTGATGAAGTTCGGCGCCGTTGATGAAGTTCGGCGGCAGCGACCAGGTCCAGGCGCTCTTGAAGCCGGATTTCGCCTTGATCGCGCCCGCCGCCTTGCGCGCCCGCTGCAGCGTGATCGAGCTGATCCCGGCCTCGGCCGCGGCCTCCTCCAACTTCACCGCCGGGGCGGGCCCCGCGCTCAGCGCCGCCCGGAGCCAGGCAACAGCCTCGGCCAGCTTGCCGCCGTTCTCGCACGCCGCACCGCCCTCGCCCAAAGCGGCATCGAGATCGGCGCTGACCGGCTCGCTCTCCCAGGCCAGGCGCGGCGCCTCGCCCGGCGACGCGGCGATAGTGAAGGCGTGGCCGCTGCCGTTCGGCCATCTGCCGAGATTGTTCTTGCTCTGGAGAAACAGGCGCCGCCGAGGGGCGCCGCCATCGGCCTCGCCCGCCGGCGCCGCCTGCTCGGCCACGACATAGACGGCGCGCGCCGCGGCGGCGAAGGCGAGCGAGCCGGTCAGGCGATAGAGCGCCTTGCCGCCGCTGCCCTTGTTGAGATGCGTGACCGCGACGACGGCGACGTTGAGGGCGGCGGCGAGATCGGCGAGCGGCGCCAGCACGGCGCGCACGTCGGCGTTGCGGTGCGTCTCGACGCCGGCGAGATAGGCCGAGATCGGATCGATGACGACGAGGCGCGCGTCGCCGAGCGCGTCGAGCGCGGCGCGCATCGCCGGCACGTCCTCGGCCAGCGACAGCATGCGGCCGAACGGGCGGCCGTCGGCGGCGGTGGCGTTGACGCGCGCCAGGATCTTGATCTTGCGGCAATCGGCGCCCGCCGCCATCAGGCGCGGCACGATGGTGGTGTCGGGCGCGTCCTCGGCCGAGATCGCCAGTACGCTGCCGAGCGGACAGGCGGTGCCGTCGGGCCAACAACTGCCGGTTGAGACGCGCGCGGCCATGTCCATGGTGAGCTGCGACTTGCCGAGGCCCGGATCGCCGGCGACGACGCTCAAGGCGCCCAAGGCGAAACGCTCGGGCCACAGCCAGTCGATCGCCCGGCGCTCGACCTTGTCGGCGTCGAGCAGCTCCAGCGCCGGGCCACGGCGCGCGGCCGGGCCGGCCGCAGCGGCGGGCGCGTGCAACAGGGTGTCGCGGATGGCGCTATCGGGTTTGCTCATGGGAAACCTCCTTCGAATTCGTTGCCGTTTTGTTCATCAGCACGTCGTTGAAATCGGTGCCCGGCCGGGGCGGATGCGCGATGCGGACCTCGCGGCCCTCGGCGCGCCAGCGCCGGGCGGCGGCATCGGCGGCGGCGAGGCCGGCGCCGCTGGCGTCATTGTCGGCGGCGACGATGACGCGGCGCGCCAAGGGCGGCGGCGGCAGGATCAGGTTGCGCAGGCCCGCCGTGCCGAGCGCGGCCCAGGCGGCGATGCCCGTGGCCTGCATCGCCGTCAGCGCCGTCTCGACGCCCTCGGCGACGATGAGCACGGGCGCCGCCGGGCCGAGCCTGACCGCGCCGCCGAGGCAGCGCCCGAGCGTCATGCGCGCCGGATCGAGCGCGGCCTTGCCGCAACCTTCGGTTGCAAGGTAAGTGCGCTGCACGGCGGCGAGGCCGCGCCGGCCATGCCGCGTCACCGCCGCGATCAGCGCCGGCGCGCGCGTCCCGCTCGGCCGGTGCAAGGCGGACGGCAGAAAGCGCAGGGTCGGCGGCGGCGCGAGCGTCAGGCCGCGCGCGCGCAGATAGCGCTCGGCGAGCGTGCCCGCGGCGGGCACCGCCCGGCGCCACAATCGCAGCACCTCGGCCTGGTAATCGTTGCGCTCCGGCCCGGCGCCGCAAGCCGCGCCGGCGGGCGGCCACAGCTTCAAGCGCGTCAGCGCCGCCACGATCTCGGCGTAGCGGCAGCCGGCGAAGCAATGCAGCAGCAGGCGCCCGTCGCGGCCCGCCGCCACCGACAGCGACGGCGCCCGGTCGTCATGCGCCGGGCACCGGCACAAGCCCGCCCCAGCCCCGCCAGCGCCCGCCCAAACCCTTGACGATGGCCTCGGCGCCATCCGACCTTTTTTCGTTCGACATGTTCGTATCCCGATCCGGAACCGGGACCGCGCCCGGCACGCCGCCAAGGCAGCGCCCCGACCGGCCAGGCTAAAGCACATTTCATTCGATTCTGCACCGTACAGGATAAAGCCAATGGTACAGAATCGAAATGAGGGGTCAGGCCCCTTGGAAACATTTGATATAGCGCGGATTTTGTCCGCAGCGCGGCCCACCGCACCGTCGGCGTGCGTCCTTGGGGGCCGCCGCAAGGACGGCGGCGCCTCGGGATGAGGGGGATTTTTCCGGCAACAGACAAAAAGGGCGGACCCTGGGACCCGCCCTTTCGCGTTTGATCGAACTCGGAAAGGACTTGCGGCTTACGAACCCCACCAGTGCAACGGCATGGCCACGCGCAGCATGCCGCCGTATGCGAGCCCGTCCTCTTTCGCGAATCCTAGCGCAGCGCGCCGCCCTCAGCCGGCCCGGCGGTTGACGCAGATCTCGATCGCGTCCTGGGCCGAGAGCGCTTCTTGTTCCAGGCCGCAATGGCGCGGGCCGGCTTCGCGGCGCAACCGGCGGTCGCGGTCGCTTTTCAGCGGCCGGAGATTCGTGGATAATCGGCTGCGAACCGGGATTCGAGGATCGCGCCGCGATGGATAGGCCACGAGATGCCCTGCCCGAGGGTACGAAGCTTGCGGGGTATATCATCGGCCCCGTGCTGGGCCGCGGCGGCTTCGGCATCACCTATCTCGCGGCCGACGCGCTCTATCCGAGCGAGCGGGTCGCGATCAAGGAGTATTTCCCGAACGGACTCGCCGTGCGCCAGCCCGGCGAGGCGTCGGTGCATCCGTCGAGCGGCCAGAAAGAGCAGGACTTCAAAAAATTGCTGGCGCGGTTCGAGGCCGAGGCGCGGATCCTGACCGCGCTGCGCCATCCGAACGTGGTCAAGGTCGAGCGCTATATCGAGCTGAACGGCACCGCCTACATCGCGATGAAGTACGAGGACGGCAAGAGCCTCGCCGCGATCCTGGCCGGCGGCGCGACGATGTCCGAAGCCGAAATCGACGAGGTCTTGCCGCCGCTGCTCGACGGCATCGAAGCGGTGCACGCGCGCGACTTCCTGCACCGCGATATCACGCCCTCGAACATCTATATCCGCACCGCCGACGGCTCGCCGGTGCTGCTCGATTTCGGCGCCGCGCGCCAGGCGCTGGGGCAGGAACGCAAGACCAGCCTGACCGAGATCGTGGCCCCGGGCTACGCGCCGTTCGAGCAATATTTCCGCAAGGGCGAGCAAGGGCCGTGGAGCGACATCTACGCGCTCGGCGCCACGCTGTACCGCTGCGTCACCGGCGAGCGGCCGCCGGAAGCGCCGGAGCGGATGCGCGAAACGACGCCGCTGTCGTGCCGCGCCTTGGCGAAAGGACCGTTTCGCCCGGAATTGCTGGCGGCGATCGATCGCGCGCTGGCGGTCGACGCGGACAAGCGCCCGCAAAGCATCTCCGAATTTCGCGCGCTCCTGGCGAAGCCGGCGCCGGCAGCGGATCGTGACGCCGGGGACACGCTCGTGGCGGATGTCGAGATCGTGCGGCGCGCCGAACCCGAGAAGGCATGGCGCGGCAAGACCGAACGTCCGGAGACGCGAAAACGGCAACGCGCGGTGCGCTGGGTCATCGCCGCCGTCGTCGCCGCGCTGGTGCTCGGCGGCGGCGGAATCGCCGCCGTCAGCACGATCCGCGCCGAGCGCGAGCGTGCGCGGATCGCGGCCGAGGAGGAAACGCGGAGGCGCAATGCCGAAGCCGAGCGCGCCGCGGAGGAGGCCCGCAAGGCCGAGCGCGAGCGCCAGCGGATCGCGGCCGAGGAGGAAACGCGCAGGCGCAATGCCGAAGCCGAGCGCGAGCGCCAGCGAAAATCGGACGAACAAGCCGACTTGGAGAAATGCGGGACAGCGCAGCAGGACGTGGCGGCTTGCACCCGGCTCATCGAATCCGGCAACCACGCCGGCCCATCGCTGGGCGCGCTCTACCACAACCGGGCCTACGCCAAATATACGAACGGGCGGCATCAAGACGCGATCGCCGACTACACCAAGGCGATCGAATTCAGTCCGGACAGCCCCGCCGCCTTTAACGGCCGCGGGGCCGCGTTCTTGAAACTGCGGCTCTACTCGGATGCGATCCGCGATTTCGACACGGCCATCGCGCTCGACCCGCGCCACGCCAACGCCTATTACAACCGGGGCCTCGTCCACCAGGAACAGCGCCAACTCATCAAGGCCGTCGCCGACATGAACAAGGCCATCGAAATCAGCGGCCGCAACGCCGTCTTCATCCACAATCGCGGCCTCGTCCACCTCGATCTGCAGCAATATCCGCAGGCGATCGCGGACTTCAGCAAGACGATCGAGATCGACCCGCGGCATCTCAACGCCTACATCAATCGCGGCACCGCTTACTCGCTGGCTGGACAATCGAACGCCGCCTTGCGCGATTTCGACAAAGCGATCCAGCTCGAACCGAAATCCGGTCATGCTTATTTCAACCGCGCCACCGTCCACGAGAAATTGCAGGACCGCATCGCCGCCATCCGCGACTACCGCCAGGCGCACCGCCTCGGCTACCCGGACGCGGCGGCCCAGTTAAGGCGGCTCCAGGCGCCGCTCGAATAGCGCCGGCGGCTTTCAGCCCGCCTGGTGATTGACGCAGATCTTGATCGCGTCCTGGGCCGAGAGCGCTTCTTTCTCAAGGCGGCAGTGATGCGGGCCGTCGGCCGCGGCGGTGGCCGCGTTCTTGCAGAAATGAGTGCAGTCCCGGCACAGGCCGAAGCCCTTTTGGCTGGTGCGGGTCTCGATCGTGACCGCCATCTGCGCCAGCACGGCATTGGCCGCCGCCAGCTCGGCGGCGCCGAGGCGCGACGCGGCGGATTCGAACTCATGCAGCGGATCGCGGCGCAGCACGGCGTGGCCGTTATCGGTGATTTCGAGGCGCACGGCGCGCCGGTCCTTGGGCACGCCCACGCGCTTGACGTAGCCCTTGGCTTCGAGCGCTTTCAGGGTTTGTGATGCGGTGCCCTTGGTGGTGCGCAGATATTCGGCCAGCGCGGTGGGCGTGCGCGAAAAGCGGTTGGCCTGGCCGAGATAGCGCAGCGCCTCCCACTGCGCCGGATTGAGCCCCTGGGCGAACTGCAGGCAATGCAGCGTTCTCCCCAAACGATTGATAACATTTGCTATTTTATCCGGCACAATTCCCTCATTCACGCCTGCTCGCGGGTTTTTGACTGGCTTATGTTGCGACGCAGCATTATGCTGCTTTCGACTCGATAATGTTTCGACTCGATAGCATCTTGAAAACACTGTCCTGACTAACTAATATCGACTCGATACAAGGCAAGCGCAAACGAAACTCGACCCGGGAAACTTCGACCATGGCCACCGCAATCCGCCGCAACGAAAACGAAAAGAGCGAGCGCCGCTATATCGCGACGACGATGGAAACGCCGCTGCTCGAGCGCGGCCACGAGGTCAAGCTGGCCAAGCGCTGGCTCAAGAAGCGCGACGTGGCCGCGATGCACGAACTGGTCGAGGCCCATGGCCGCCTGGTCGTGCGCGTCGCCGTCGGTTTCCGTGCCAGCGGCTTGCCGCTCGCCGACCTGATCCAGGAAGGCAATATCGGCCTGCTCGAAGCCGCCGAGCGCTTCGATCCGACGCGCGACGTGCGCTTCTCCACCTATGCGAGCTGGTGGATCATGGCCGCGATCCAGAGCTACATCCTCAAGAACGCGTCGATCGTGCGCGCCGCGACGACGCCCAAGCAGCGCCGCCTGTTTTTTCAAATCCGCCGCCTGCGCGGCAAGGTCGGGCGCGGCACCGACGGCGCGCTGTCGGGCGAGGAGCGCGAAGCCTTGGCGGCGCGGCTCGGCGTCGCGGTCGGCGAGGTCGAGCGCATGGAAGCCCATCTCGCGCGCCCGGACCGCTCGCTCAATCTCACCGTCGGCGTCGACGAAACCGCCGAACTGCAGGATTTCATCGCCGATACCGCGCCCTCGCCGGAAGAACTCGCCGACGACATCAGCGTGCGCCGGGCGCAGAAGGCCTCGGTGCGAATCGCGCTCGACGCGCTGACGCCGCGCGAACGCCAGATCATCGTCCGCCGCTTCCTCGACGAGCGCAAGGACACGCTGGCCGATATCGGCGACAAGTTCGGCGTCAGCAAGGAGCGCATCCGCCAGATCGAGGCGCGCGCGCTCGCCAAAATGAAGTCCGCGCTCGCCGGCGCCGTCGATCGCCCGGCCGATCTGGTCGGCGCCTAACGCGGCGCCGATGGAGCAGCCGCTCGAAATATCGGTCCACGAACTGAAGGCCCTGATCGACAAGGGCGCGTTCGAGAACCGCGCGGCGCGCCTCGTCGATGTGCGCGAAAAATGGGAAGCCGATATCTGCCGCATCGCGGGCGGCGACTTGATGCCGCTCGGCGCCTTCGCGAGCCACGCCAAGACGCTCGACCGCGACCTGCCGGTCTACGTCTATTGCCACCACGGCGGCCGCTCGATGCAGGCGACGCAATGGCTGCGCCGCAACGGTTATCCGAACGCCACCAACATCGCCGGCGGCATCCACGCCTGGGCCGAGCAAATCGAGCCGGGCATGGAGCGGTATTAGCGGCGCGCCGGTCAAAGCACGGTCGCGCCGGCACGCGATCGGCACCGGCCGCAATTCGGTTTCCGCCGCCTCTTGAACATTTTTCAATCTTCCTGCGTAATCTTCATGGGCCACCGATGAGGATCGCCATGCGCCGCTTGCCGTTCGTCTTCGCCTTGCTCCTCGCCGCCGCGCCCGCCACCGCGCAGGGCCTGGCCGGGCCGTCGGCCTCGGTCACGGTCGAAATCGGCGGCGTCAAGGTCGCGCTCACGGCGCCGGCCGGGCATTGCATCAAGGACCGCAACATCCCGCAGGATCGCGAACTGCTCGAAAACGTCGAGCGCGCCGTCGCCGGGCAGAATCGCCTGCTGATCGGCTTCGCCGAGTGCGGGCAACTCGCCGAGCTGCGCGACGGCAAGCGCACGTCGCTCGACAATTTCGGCCAGTACATGACGCCGCTGAGCCACGAGCGCCAAGTCTTGACCATGACGCCCTCGGCCTATGTCGCCATGATGACCAAGATGTTCCGCGAACAGGGCATGGCGCTGTGGTCGTCGCAGGAAGGCAATGTGAAGCAGCGGCTCGAATCCTCGGTCGAGGGCTTGAAGCTCGGGCAAACCAAAATGTTGGGCGTGCTGCGGAGCGACGAGCGCGCGGTCTATATCGGCGTCGTGCTCGGTGTGCGCCTGCCCGACGGCAGCGACAAGCGCCTGCTCGGCGTCGTCAGCACCGGCCTGATCAGGGGCAAGATGATCAGCGTCAACGTCTACCGCGACATGGACGAGCTCGGCGCCGCCGTCGTCGACGCGACGACCGACCAGAACGCGGCGACGCGCATCGGGCTCAACGCGGCGAATCCATAGCGCCGGCCGCGCCGCGAACCGACCGCCATGCGCCGCCTCGCGTTCGTCATCGCCCTGTCGATCGCCGCCGGCGCCGCGCCGGTCGCGGCTCAGGTTCAGAGCGGCCCGTCCCAGCTCACCGTCGATATCGGCGGCGTCAAGATCGCGCTCGTCCCGCCCGAGGGCCATTGCGTCAAGGACCGCAACATTCCGCTCGACCGGCAATTGATCGAGAATGTCGAACGCAGCATTGCGGGCCAAAACCGCCTGCTGATGGCCTTCGCCGATTGCCAGCAGCTCGCCGAGGCGCGCGAAGGCAAGCGCACGTCGCTCGACAATTTCGGCCAGTATATGACGCCGGTGAGCGAACAAGACAAGCTCGTGAAGTTGACCGACGCCGGCTTTATCGCCGAAATGCGCCGCTATTTCCGCAAGCAGGGCGTGGCGGCGTGGTCGGCGAACGCGGCCAACTCCAAGCGGCGCCTCGAATCCGCGGTCGAAGGCCTGAAGCTCGACGAGAACAAGATGCTCGGCGTCATCAAGAGCGACGGGCGCGCGATTTATTTCGGCTCCCTGCTCGCCATACGCCTGCCCGACGGCAAGGACAAACACATCGTCGGCGTCACCAGCGCCGGGCTGATCAAGGGCAAGATTGTCAATCTCAACATCTATCGCGACATGGGCGCGCTCGCCGGCAACGTGGTGAACAAAGCCACCGAGCAAAATTCCGCCACCCGCGCCGCGTTCAACGCGGCGAACCGCAAGTAGCGCCGCCGCCTCACCCCGCCAAGCGCAGGAACGGCAGCGCCAGGCGGATCAACCGCGGCATGGCCAGCGGGCGCACCAGGCGCGCGTCGTAGCGCGCCATGCGGCGGTCGTTCTCGGCGAGGCACAGGCGCATGAAGCGCGCGAGGGTGAGTTTCTCGCCGCCGCCGGCGACGGAATTGCGGCCCTCGATCGTCATGGCGCTGTTGTTCTTGCCCCCGGCCGATCCGGCGCCGGGTTTGGGCCCGACGCCGCCCTTGGCGAATTTCGCCCGGCGCCAGGCGCGCGTCGCCAGCGCCCGGAAGCGCCGCGCCATGAAAGCGGGGCGGACGAAGATGTTGCGCTGGCGCTGGGCGTGCACCGCCCAATTGACGAAGAAAAGAATGTGCCGCGCCTCTTCCTGGATGACGGGCTCGAACACTTCGATCAGCTCGGGCGGAAAATAGCCGCTCTCCCGCGCCAGCCGGTAAAGGCCGAAAGCGAAGAACGAGTCGAAGCACTCGCCGTAGCCGGTGCAGAGATAGGCCCATTCCGGATCGGGCGGCGGCGTGAAGCTCTCGTCGGGCTCGATGTCGATGCCGTAGAAGCGGATCATGTTTTCCAGCACGTCCTTGTGCCGGCGTTCCTCGAAGGCGTTGAGCGCCAGCGCCTCGCGGATCAGCGGATCGCGGCGCGTATCGGCGATCGCCTGCATGTTCTTCGAGGTGTGCAGCTCGGTTTCGACCGCGATGTCCCAGAACGGCAACGCCGCGAGCCGCGCCAGGGCGTCGGGCGCCAGCTTCGGCCAGGCGATGACGGCGGGCTTGTAGGGATCGTAGGTGTCGAGCAGCAAGCGGCAGAAGAGCTGCTTGTGCTCGTCCGAGCCGAGGCGGATGCGGCCCTCGTGCGCCCAGCGCCAATCCGGCGCCGGCTCTGCGGATGCGGTTGCGCTTGCGGTCAAATCGAGGTCTCGCGCGGGTTGACGCTTGAGCTTTAGGCGCGGGCGCGTCCTCGGTCAACGCGCCCAATGCCGCGCTAGCCGCCGCGCCGCTTGACGATCTCGACGCAATCGTAGGACATGACGCAGTCGCGCTTCTGGTTGAAGACCTCGAAGCGCAGCGTGACATAGCCGCGGTCGCCGCGCGTCGATGAGAGTTTCGTCGCCGTGACGGCGGCCTGCATCACGATGCTGTCGCCGGGCCGGACCGGATGGTGCCAGCGCACCGTGTCGAGACCGGGCGAGCCCATGCCGCCGCCCTTGAGAAATCCGGCGCGGATCAGCTCGGAGAATGTCTCGCCCATGACTTGCAAGCCGCTGGCGATCAGGCCGCCGAAATGCGTCGCCGCCGCCGCCTTGGGATCGAGGTGAAAGGCCTGGCCGTCGTAGCGGCGCGCGAATTCGACGATGGCGGCTTCGCTGAGCGTCACCGGCCGGCCGCGAAAGCGGTCGCCGAGCGCGAAATCTTCGTAATATTGCTCCGGCGCCGAGCGGTTTCGCCGGCGGCAGCCAATCGAACACGATGTCGTTCTCCCGCTTGCGCGCGCCGCGCCGCATTGTGCCGCCGCCGCCGGGCCGATAACGTCCGGCGCTTAGCGAGCACTCGTTCCCCATGCTTTGGTATATCCGACTCTTACCGTTTCAAGGGCTGATCTTCAATGTCGCCTTTGCGCTGCTGGCCTTCGCGCTCAACCGCTGGCTCATCCCGGCGATCATCGAGCGCTACGAGCCCGGCACGCGCAATGCGTTTTTCGGCGTTCTTATTCTGCTGCTGCTCGTCGCCGAGCCTTTCGCGCTGCGCGTCAAAATCCGCGATACGCTGCACGGCGTCTATGGCGGGCCGCTCAGCGACCGCGACGCGGCGGCGGGACGCAGCAGCAACATCCTCGTCCTGGCGTGGATTTGCCATCTCGTTCTCGCCGCCGGCCTCATCCTGGTGGCGCTGCAGGGCTTCGATCTCGGGCCGCGCCGCCACACGCTCATCTTCGTCGCCGCCGCCACGCTCATCGTCCTGCGCGAGATGTACATTCTCTATCTCATCATCGTGCCGCCCGAACGCACCGGCGACGAGCCGGGTTGGCATATCGCGCTCGCCGACGCCGTCATCCTGGCGCTGGCCGGCTGCGCCCATGTCGCCGCTTGGCACGTGCTGATCGGGCGAACCGTGGCCGCGAGCCTGGCCGGCGACGCGGTGCAGCTGTTTCTCCAGGCGTCGCTGGTCGCCCTCGCCTATCTGGCGATGCTGTTTCCGCTGCGCATCGGCTTTCTCGTAACCGACCAGATCGCCGGGCGGCGGCGCTGGTATCGCGCCGCGCACACGGCGACACTTGGCCTGGCGGCGGCGGCCGCCGTGATGCCGATGTTCGTGATCTGACCGGCATGACGCGCGCAGCCGCGAGCGGATTCCAAGGCTACCACGCCGCCACGGCGGACGGCGCGCCGCGCCCGACCCTGCTCGCCGCATTGGCCGCGTTTCCGCCCTCGGCGGCGGCGCGAACCGCGCTCGACCTCGGCTGCGGCACCGGGCGCGACACATTGGCGTTGCTGCGGCGCGGCTGGCGCGTCGTCGCCGTCGATGCCGACGCCGGCGCGATCGCCGAGCTGCGCCGCCGCGCCGCCGCCGATCCGGCGCTTGCGGCCCCGCTCGCGGACCGGCTCGAAACCAGGGTCGCCGGCATCGAGACGATCGCGTTGCCAGCAGCCGACCTGATCAACAGCAGCTTCGCCCTGCCGCTCGTGGGCGCGGCGGCGTTCGATGCGCTCTGGCGGCGCATCCGCGCCGCGCTCAAGCCGGGCGGCCGTTTCGCCGGCCAGCTCTTCGGTCCGCGCGATAGCTGGGCCGCGCCCAAGCCGGGCAAGGCGCCGCTCGCGATCCACGACCGGCGCCAGGTCGAAGCGCTTCTCGCCGGCCTCGCCGTCGAGACGATCGAGGAAGAAGAGACCGAGGCGATAACGCCGCGCGGCGGCGCCAAGCACTGGCATATTTTCCACATCGTCGCCCAGCGGCCGGCGGCGTGATCCGCATGCCGGGCCCGATCCACTTCTACTTCGATTTCATTTCGCCCTTCGGCTATTTCGCGGCTTTGCGCATCGACGATCTCGCGGCGCGCCACGGCCGCGCCGCCGAATGGCACGCCATGCTGTTGGGCGTCAGCGTGCTCAAGACGATGGGCTTGAAGCCGGTGGCCGAGACGCCGCTGAAAGGCCCCTATCTCCACCGCGACGCGCGGCGCTATGCGCGGCATCACGGCCTCACGCTCGCGCGCCCGCTCGAAGACAAGCCGATGAATCCGCTCGCGGCGGCGCGCGCGTTCCACTGGTTCAAGGCGCATCATCCCGAGCGCCACAAGGCGATCGCGCGCGATCTCTACGCCGCCTATTGGCGCGACGCGGCCGACATTTCGCAAGCCGGCGCGATCCTCGACATCGCCCAGCGCCACGGCCTCGAGCGCGGCGCCGTTGCCGCCGGCATTGCCGGCGACGAAGCGCGCGACCTGTTGCGCAACAGCGTCGCCGCCTCGCTCGGCCTTGGCGTTTTCGGCTCGCCCTTTTTCATCGTCGATGGCGAGCCGTTCTGGGGCACGGAAAAGCTCGAATTGCTCGACCGGTGGCTGGCCAGCGGCGGCTGGTAGACGCATGCGCCAGCATGCAATAGTGGCCGCGAGCCAAACCGGGCGCGCAAGCGATGATCGTGCTGCAATGGATGGCGATCCTGATCGAATGGCCGTGGCTGGCCTTCGCCGTCGCGGCTTTTCTCGGCGCGCTGTTCGCCGCCCTGCGCACGCGCCTCAGCGCCGGCGCGGCGCTGCTGTGGGCGGCCTACGGCATTTACGAGTATCTGCAGTATTTCCGCATCACGTGCACCGGCGAGTGCAATATCCGCTTGGATCTCCTGATCGCCTACCCGCTGCTGATTGCCGCCACCGTGGCGGCGCTGGCCGGTGCGGCGTGGCGCCAGTGGGGGCGCGCGCGTTGAGCCGGCGTCAATGCCACACGATGCTCCACTCGATCGCGAAATCGCGCAGCAGGCCGGCGATTTCGGCTTCGCTGCCCTTGCAATCGTTGGCGCCGCTGACATGCACGCGGGCGGCGAGCCTGGCGCCGTTCTCGATGCCTTCGATGCGGATCGTCGTCGTGCCCGTTTCGGCCGGCGCGAGCTGCGCGGCGAAGGCCGTCTCGATGGCGCGCAGGCGCAGCGCGGGTTTGTAAATCTTGCCGATCGCCGTGACCGGCAGCGCCGGCAGGACGGTGACGCGCTTGGGCAGCGCCGGCCGCTCGGCGATGTGTCGTTCCAGATGCGCGAGAAGATCGCGTTCGCCGGCGGCGGCGCCGGGCTTGAGCGTCACGAACAGCACCGGCAGCTCGCCGGCATAGGCATCGGGCGCGCCGACCGCGGCCGCCAACTCAACCGCCGGATGCAGCGCCGCCGCCTCCTCGATCATCGCCGGATCGATATTGTGGCCGCCGCGGATAATCAGGTCCTTCGAGCGGCCGGTGATGAAGACGCGGCCCTCGTCGTCGACATGGCCGAGATCGCCGCTGATCAGCCAGCCTTGCTCGAACATGCCGGGATTGCGCGCGGCATCGGTGTAGCCCGGGCCGACATGCGGGCCGCGCAGCGCCACGATGCCGGTTTCGCCCGGCGCGCAAATCTCGCCGAGCTTGGCACCCTCGGCGCCGAAGCGCAGGGCGCGCACCTCGGTGAAGGGCAGCGGCAGGCCGACCGAGCCCGGCACGCGCGGCGCGCGCAGCGGCTCGATCGAAACGATGCCGGCGCACTCCGTCATGCCGAGAATATTGCGCACCGGCTTGGCGTAGCGGCGCTCGAAGGCGGCGGCGAGTTCGGCGGGCAGCGGCGAGCCGCCGGTGAGCAGCGCGCGCACCGAGGCGAGATCGGCGCCGGCCGGATCGGTGTTGAGCAGCGTGGCGATGAAGGTCGGCACCGCCGCGAGCATGGTGACGCGGTAATGCTCGACGAAGCGCCAATAGTTGCGGACGAAGTCGGCATTGCGCAGGCCGAGCCGCGTCGGCAGCACGATCTGCCCGCCGGCGGCGAACACCGACAGCGCGAACACGAAGGTGCCGGCGACGTGGAACAGCGGAAAGCCGTTGATCAGAACGTCGTTGGGGCCGAGATCGTAGAACAGGCCCGAGGTCCAGCCGGTGTGCGCCTGATTGCCGTGCGTGTGCCGCGCCAGCTTGGGCGCTCCCGTCGTGCCGCCGGTGTGGAAATAGGCGGCGATATCGCCGCGCGCGATCTTGCGCTCGAAGCTCAGGGTCGTCGGCTGCTTGGCCAGCTCCGCCTCGAACGACAATGCGCCGTCGCCGGGCGCTTCGTCGGCGTCGAGATACAGCACGGCGGCGAGGCTCGGCACCGCGCGGCGCAACTCGGCGACCTTGTCCCAGATCGCGAGATCGCGGTTGGGCCCGAGGGCGACCAGGACCTTGGCGCCCGAGGCACGCAGCAATTCGGCGATGTGCGCCGGCTGCAGCATGAAATTGATCGGGCAGACGCGGCCGGCCAGCTCGGCGCCCCACAGCGCGAAGTGCGACGCCGGTATGTTCGGCACCAGCAGCGCCACGGCATCGGCGGCGCCGACGCCCAAGCTGCGAAACAAGTTGGCCGCTTGGACCACGCGCTCGCGCAGCGCGCGATAATCGTAGTAAAGCGGCGGCGCCGCGGGATCGCCGCTCGCCAGATAGGCGATGGCGTTGCGCTCGGGCCATAGCCGCGCCGCGCGCTCGATAATGGCGTAGGGGCCGGTGACGGGCACGGCCTCGTCGTAGGGCCGTTCCTCCAGCTTTGCGATGTCGCGCCGGCCGGTCACGGGCGCGCGAATATCGGCCACGTCATGCATGGCGCGACTATAAGGTCCCGCCGGTGACCGGCAAGACGGCTTTAGCGCGCCCCAGCCTTCATAATTTCCGCGAGCCGCGCCAATGGCCGCTGATCCCACGCCGCGCTGAGCTGCGTGGCGAAATGGCCGCCGCCGCCGATGAAAAGATTGTCGCGCGGTATTTTCCAGCGCTCGGCGAGCCGTCGCCCCATCGCATAGGGCAGGATGTTGTCGCCCTCGCCGAGCACCATGACGATGCGCTCGGGCGGCAGCGGCGCGGTTTCGCCCATTGCCGTGAGCGGGCGCCAGCGATCGACATCCGGCGCCGTCCAGCCCGCCGCCTCGACCGCGTGGGGCAGGCCGGTGCGCGTCGCCAAGGCGCTCTCGTAAGCCAGATCGGCAATCTCGTCGGCCGCGGTGAGGAGCGCCAGCGCATCGGGCCGCAGCCGTTCCGGCCAATGCACCGAATGTGTCGCCGCCAGGGCCGCGGCGAGCGCGCCCATGCTGGCGCCGGCCAGCGCCACAGCACCCGTGCTGGTGCGCCGCGACCAATCGACGATGACGGCGAGTTCCCGCGCCTGGGCGGTGAACAGGTCGACCGGCCCGAGCGGCGCCGTGGCGAAAAATCGCTCGCCGCCATAAGTGCCGGGCGGCCGACGGCGGCCGTGCCAGGGCAATTCGAATTCGACGATGCGAAAGCCGCGCCGCACCAAGAGCTGGACGTCGCCGGCGAAGCGGCCGTAGTGATCGAACTCGATGAAGATGCCGTTGCCGAAGATCAGCGTCGGCGGATCGGCGACGCCGCGCGGTTCATGGACCCGCGCCCAAGCCGTGTCGTTGAGCCGCGCCGACGGCGACGGGAAGCGCAGCCAATAGTCCACGCCCGCGATGCCGCCGAAGAAGCCGGGAAAGCGCCGCGACTCGGTCACCGGCGGCAAGGATTTGGGCGGCCGATAGAGGCGCCAGACATCGCGCATCGCCGGATCGTAGATTTTTTCGGCTTCGCCGCGGCCGGCGATGGCGAACTTGACCGGCGGCACCGCGCGGCCGAAGCGCATGGCGGCGAAGCGCATGCGTTGCGCGTTGAGCCAGAGCGCGCTGCGGCTGCGGCGGCGCTCGATCAATGCGAGCCGGCTGGCGCCGAAATCGGCGCCGCCGAAAAAAGCGTGTTCCCATTCCTCGACGCTGTCGTCATAACGCCGCTTGCGGTCGCGCACGAGGCGCAGCGCCCGTCCGACGCCAAAGGCCGGCTTGGCCTTCAACGGCACTTCCGCGATGAAGCGATCGATATCGCCCTCGGCGACCATGGCCGCCGCCCACAGGCGCGACACCGGCAGCCACCATTCGAGCACGCCCCACAGCGCCGGCCGGTCGAACAGCCAATTGGCGAGGCCCCAGCCCAGCGGACCCGCCAGCCGGCTGCCGCGCTGGGTCCGCGCCGGCGATTTTCCGGCCCGTTTCGTCAATCGTATCGTCAACGGCGAGCTCCATCGCGCTGCGCATCCGAGCCCCAAATAGATAGGCGCCGATCCGGGAATTCCAAGGCGAACCGGCCTGCCAGGCCGATTGACCCGGTCTTCAATTCATGTCGTCATGCGCCGGACGCGACCGCGCGGCTTCGTCACTGGCGCGTGTTCGGTGCATGTCCGGGACTGCCCATGCCGGTAGCGAATACGACCGCCACGCGCGATATCCTGCTTGTCGGCAGCGTGGCGCTTGCCGATGCGGGCGCCGTCATGTCCGCGGTTTCGCAGCATCTCGGCGATGCCGTGCGCCGCATTCCCGACGGCGAAACCGGGCCGCGTTCGAAATTCATCACCTGGCAAGCGCCCGTGCTCGCGCAATCCGGCATGTTCGACCTGCTGCCGCTGGGTCCGCAATCCGAATGGGGCCCGAACGGCGAGTTCCCGCCCCGGATCCTCAAATTGAAACCGGGCGCCGCCGGCCCCGCCGTTTTTCCGCCGACCGGCTATGCCGAGGCCGCGCTGCAATCGCACCGCATCTTCGCGCGTCTCAAGGCCGAAGGCCGCATCGGTCAGGAGACGCGGTTCCAGGTGGGCTTGCCGACGGCGCTGGGCGTCATCGCGGTTTTCATGGAACCCGACGGGCAGCGCATCGCCGAACCGGCCTATCGCCGGCGCCTGATCGAGGATATCGATCGGATTGCCGCCGGCATTCCGAGCCGCAAATTGGCCGTTCAATTCGACGTGCCAGAAGAAATCGCCGTCTGGGAAAACCACAATACGGTTTTCGTGGAACGGCCGCGCGAGCAAATCGTCGACAAGCTGGTCGAGCTCATGGCGCGGGTTCCGGCGGGCGCCGAGTTGGGATTGCATCTCTGTTACGGCGACATCTCGCACAAGCATTGGAAGGAACCGGATCTCGGCCTGATGGCGGCGTTCACCAATGCCGTCGTGGCCAAGCTGCGCCGCCCGCTCGATTACGTCCACATGCCGATACCGCGGCACTGGATCGAGCCCACCCGCTTCGAAAAACTTCGCGACTTCCGGCTGGCGCCCGAAACCAAAATCTATTTGGGGCTCGTGCACCTGACCGACGGCGTCGAAGGCGCGCGCCGGCGCATCGCCGCCGCGGAACACCATCGCGCCGATTTCGGCATCGCGGCATCCTGCGGCCTCGGCCGGCGCAATCCGGCCGACATTCCACGCATCCTGGCGCTGCATCGCGAGGTTGCCGAACGACGCTGAACGCGGCTGCGAACGCCGAATATATTCCTGGAGAACACAATGAAACATCGCCTTGCCGTCGCCGCCGCCGTCCTCGCGCTCTCGCCCGCCGCCGATGCGCAGGACTTGCGCATCGGCTTCATGGCGACCCAAACCGGCGGCTCCGCCATCATCGGCCAGCACGCGATCAACGGCTGGAAGCTCGGCCTCGAGCACGAAGGCTGGACCAAGGATGGCGACAAGATCGCCGGCGTGCCGCTGCGCATGTTCTATGCCGACGACCAATTCCGGCCCGACGTGGCGGTGAAGGAAGTCGAGCGGCTGATTTCGGCCGAACGCATCCACTTGGCCGCCGGCTTCATGTGGACGAACATCCTGCTGGCGGTGCGCAAGCCGCTGATCGATAGCGGCAAGATCATCCTCAGCACGGTGGCGGGCCCGTCGGTCATGGCGGGCAAGGAATGCACGCCCTACTTCGTCTCGACCTCTTGGACCGGCGAGCAGACCGCGCAAGCCGCCGGCGATCTCTTGAATGGCGACGGCGTTTCGTCGCTCTACGTGATGGTTCCCAACTACCAAGGCGGCAAGGATATCGTCGCCGGCGTCACCAGCACCTACAAGGGCAAGGTCATCGGCCAAACCCTGTTCAAGATGGGCGAGACCGACTTCCAAGCCGAAATCTCCAAATTGCGCGCCGAGAAGCCGCAGGCCGTGTTCTATTTCGGGCCCGGCGCGATGGGCATCGCCTTCATGAAACAATGGAGCGCGTCCGGCGCCGGCAAGGACATCAAGCTCTACACGCATTTTCTCATCGACGGGATCACGCTGCCCGTCGTCGGCGAGGAAGCGATCGGGTCGTTCCAGGTCAGCAGCTATCCGATGGACAGCGCCGCCGAGACCAACCAGAAATTCGTCAAGGACTACGTCGCCAAATACGGCCACATTCCGTCCTTGTTCGCATCGCAGGCCTATGACGGGCCGCGCTTGATCGCCGCCGCGCTCGCCAAGACCGGCGGAAAATTCGACGATCCGATCGCGCTGGTGAAAGCCATGCGCCGCACGCCCTATCCCTCGACGCGCGGCTATTTCCCGTACAACGTCAACGGTCTGCCGATCATCGATTTCTACAAAACCGAAATCGCGCGCGGCGCCGACGGCAAGGCGCACATGGTCACGCGCGGTACGATCGTGAAAGGCAGCAAGGATCCCTATTGGCAGGAATGCCCGGAGCAGAACCGCCACTGACCGGCGAGGCTCAGCGCCGCCACAGCCGCCGGCTCGCGACCTTCGCACCCTCGACCAGCGTCTCCAGCTTCGCCCAGGCGATCTGCGGGTGGACGCGCCAGCGAAAGCCGCAATCGGTGGCCGCGATGACGCGCTCGCGCCCGACGACGGAGGCGTATTTCTCGATCGACTTCCGCGATATAGTCCGGATGCTCGATGACGTTCGTGGCGTGGCAGATCATGCCGGGCATGAGGATCTTGTCGTCCGCGAGCTTGGCGTCCCGCCAAACCCGCCATTCGTGCCCATGCCGCACATTGGCGGCTTCGAGCTGATAGCCTTGCGCCTTGATCCGCACGATGGCGTCGACCAGATCGGCGAGCGGCGCATCGTCGGTGTGCGGCGTGTTCTGCGACGACCAGCACATGTGATAGCGCACTTTTTCCGCCGCAATGCCCTTGAGGGCGTGATTCATCGCGTCGACCGCGAGGCCGGTCCAGCGCTTGAACGCCGCCATGCCCTCTTGCGGCACCTGGATGCGATAGCGCCCCGGCAGCGATACGTCGTCGATCTGAATGAGGAACCCGGCATCGACGACGGCGCGATATTCCTCGTTCAGCACGTCGGCGATGGCGAAATAATATTCTTCCTCGGTCTTGTAGAACTCGTTGATGTGCCGCGTCGCGAACATGGCGGGCGCCACCACCGGCATGAAGGCCTCGACCGGCGCGGTTCCGGCGAGCGCCGACTTGAAGTTCGCGATGTCGCGCGCGACCTCCTGCGGCTTGTACTTGAGCGCGCCGACAACGGCATAGATCGCCGGGCGCTCGACCGCGGTTCCGACCGGCATGTACATCTGGATCACGCTCGGCAGGTTCGTGACGCCGCCCGGCGGCTCGGTGTCGGCGTAGAATTCCGCGAAACGCTCGCGCAGCGCCCGCGACGACATTACCGATTGCATCGCCGGATGCAGGAATTTGTTGGCCGGCGCCGCTTGGCCCGGTTGCGCCGGCGCTCACCGGGCGCTGCTCGATGCCTTCCATCCGGTATTTGGCGTAGCTGAAGAAATCGACCTTGCTGAACTCGCCGTCGTCGACGATGTCGATGCCGATATCCAATTGCTTGCGGACGATTTCGGCCACGCCGCTGCGCAACCGGGCCTCGAACGCCGCCATGTCGAGCGGTTCGCCCGCGAGCTTCTTCCTGAACATTTCTTCGAGGTCCGGCGGACGGTGCAAGGCGCCGGTATGCGTCGTCAGGATTTGTTCGCCGCTCGTCTTCATGCCGCCCTCAACTGTTGGTCTCGCGCGCCCGCGCACTTTTATTGTGCGCCCCCAGGGCCGCCCTGCAAAGCGCAATCGGCGGCAAGCATGGCTTGCTTGCGCCGCCAAGCTCGGCTTTCATGAGCTTGCGCGTCGCAGGCTGCAAAGGAAGTCATGGCCATGGCCGATTGGATCGAGACCTTCAAGGGCGTCATTCACGCGTCGGAATACGATCCCAACGCGCACATGAACACGCAGTCCTATGTCTCGCGCTTCGACCAGGCGACGTGGTTCCTGCTGGCGGCGATCGGCCTGACGCCGCGCAAGGTGCGCGAGCGCGGCTTGCGCATCGCCGTGCTGCGCCAATCCTTCCAGTTTCTGCGCGAGCTGCGCGGCTGGGAGCTTGTCGTGATCCGCAGCGGCTTCATCGCCGTCGGGGAGAAGCATTTGCGGTTCCAGCACCGGCTGTTGGATTTCGAAACCAACCAGCTTGTCGCCGCCAGCGAATGCACCGCGGTGCAGGCGAGCCTCGACAGCGGCCGTTCGGTGGCGCTGGGCGACGCCGTCGTCAAGGAAGCGAAAGCGCGCCTCGTCACCATCAACGACGCCGAACGCGTCGACCTCGATGCGAAATTGTGAGGGCCGGAATTAGGCTTCGAGCAGGTTGCGCACGACTTTCGGCAGCCGCACGGTCAAGCCGTCGAGCGCGTCGGTCATGACGATCTGGCAGCCGAGGCGCGAGTGTTTCGCAACGCCGAAAGCGAGATCGAGCATATCTTTTTCGTCATCCTTGGCGGGCGACAGCCGGGCGAACCACTCGGGATCGACAAGGACGTGGCAGGTGGCGCAGGCCAGCGCGCCTTCGCAGGCGCCCTCGATATCGACGTCGTTGTCGCGCGCCGCTTCCATCACCGACTTGCCGACCGGCACGGCGATTTCGCGCCGCCGACCGTCGCGTTCGATGAAAATCAGCCTCGGCATGCGGCCGGGCGCGCGTCAGACGGTGAACGACTCGCCGCAACCGCAGCGTGCCTTTTCGTTCGGATTGCGGAAGGTGAATCCGGTTTGGAATTTGTCCTCGACATAGTCCATCTCGCTGCCGATCAGGAACATGGTCGCGGCGGGGTCGATGAAGATGCGCACGCCCTGAACCTCGACCACGTCCTCGAACTTTTTCGCTTCCTTGGCGTATTCGACGACGTAGGACATGCCCGAGCAGCCGCGATTCTTGATCCCGACCCGGATGCCCAGCACCGGCTCGACGGCCTTGGACAGAATATGCTTGACCCGCTCGACGGCGGATTCGGTGACGGTGAGGACCTGGCGCATGGCGATTTTTCGGGATGCTGGTTGTTGACGTTAGATAATCCTTGGATTCGTTAAATTCCAGTCTCAATCGAAGCCGGCGGCTTCAATCGAAGCCGAGCGCCATCCTAGCGTCTTCGGACATGCGCTCCTTGGTCCACGGCGGCTCCCACACCAGCTTGACCGCGACTTCGCCCACGCCGGGGACGGCGGCCACCGCCTCGGCGACCTTGCCCGGCATGGTGCCGGCCACCGGGCAGGCCGGCGCCGTCAGGCTCATCTCGATGGCGACATCGCCGTTGTCCGACCGGTCGATGCGGTAGATGAGGCCGAGATCGTAGAGATTGACCGGTATTTCGGGATCGTAGACCGTTTTGATGCCGTCGATGATCGCTTCCTCCGACGCGGCGGACGCGCCTGGCGGCAAAGCATGCCCGGCGCGCGCCAGCGCTTCGGCAGCGCCGCCCGCCGGCATGAAATCCTTGAACTCGCCATGCTGGCCGCTCATTCGGTGCTCGCCGCGTTTTGGCCTTCGAGCGCCGCCTTCATCGTGTGCCAGGCCAGCGTCGCGCATTTGACGCGCATCGGGTAGTTGCGGACGCCGGACAGAACCTGAAGCCGGTCGAAATCGTCCTGCAGCGCGGCGGCGATCGACGGCGGCTCGTCCTGGGTGCACATCTGGTGAAACGCGCCGAACAGCGCTTCCGCCTCGGCCACGCCCTTGCCCTTGAGCAGCTCGGTCATCAGCGACGCCGACGCGGTCGAGATCGCGCAGCCGCGGCCCTGGAACGCCACGTCCGCAATCGCGCCGCCGTCGGCGAGCTTGAGGAACACCGTCACCTTGTCGCCGCACAGCGGATTGTCGCCCTTGGCTGCGCGATCGGCGCCCGGCATGGCGCGGAAGTTCCGCGGCCGTTTGCCGTGATCGAGTATGACCTCCTGGTAGAGGTCGCGCAGATCGCTCATGCGAACATCTCCCAGGCTTTGCGCAGCGCATCGACGAGGGCGTCGATCTCGTCGGTGGTGTTGTACATCGCCATCGAGGCCCGGCCGGTCGCGGCGACACCGAGGCGCGCCATGAGCGGCTCGGCGCAATGATGACCGGCGCGGATCGCGATGCCCATGCTGTCGGCCACCGTGCCGATATCGTGCGCGTGCGCGCATTCGAGCGTGAACGAAACGATCGCCGCTTTTTCCGGCGCATGGCCGTAAATCGTCAGGCCGGGAACTTCCTGCAGCCGCAAGGTCGCGTATTCGAGCAATTGCTGCTCCCAAGCGCCGATCTGATCGAGGCCGATCTTCGTCATATAGTCGATCGCCGCGCCGAGGCCGATCACTTCTGCGATCGCCGGCGTGCCGGCCTCGAAGCGATGCGGCGGATCGCGGAACGTCGTGCCCTCGAACGAGACCGAGGCGATCATGTCGCCGCCACCCTGATAGGGCGGCATATCGGCGAGCAGTTCCGCCTTGGCATAAAGCACGCCGGTTCCGCTTGGCCCATAGAGCTTGTGGCCGGTGAAAACGTAGAAATCCGCATCGAGGTGCTGCACGTCGACCTTGCGGTGCACGACGGCCTGCGAGCCGTCGAGCAGCACGGGAATGCCGCGGTCGTGCGCGAGGCTGACGATCTCGGTGACCGGATTGATTGTGCCAAGCACGTTCGAGCAATGCGTCATGGCGACGAGGCGGACCTTGGGGCCGAGCAGCGCCTCGTATTCCTCGAGAATCAGCTCGCCGTTGTCGTCGATCGGCGCCACCTTGAGCACAATGCCCGCCTGTTGGCCGAGCATCTGCCAGGGCACGATGTTGGCGTGATGCTCCATTTCAGAAATCACGATCTCGTCGCCGGGTTCGAAATTCGCGCGCGCAAAACTCTGGGCCACGAGGTTGATCGCTTCGGTCGCGTTGCGGGTGAACACGATCTCGTTGGGCGACGCGGCATTGATGAACCGCGCGACGGTGCCGCGCACCGCTTCGAAGCGTTCGGTGACCTGCTGGCTTAAGAAATAGACGCCGCGATGAATATTGGCGTAGCCGGCCTCGTAGACATCGCGGATCGCTTCGATCACGACCTTGGGCTTCTGGGCGCTGGCGCCGCTATCGAGAAAGACCAGCGGTTTGCCGTTGATCAGGCGCGCCATGATCGGAAAATCGCGCCGGACGGCCTGGACGTCGTAGGTGATATTGGCCGCGCGGCGCGGTGCCGGCGCAAAGCCGCGCGGACGCGCCGGAGTCGCGGCGGGCGCGGGCCGTGCCGCCAGGGCCGCCGCCGCGGCTTTCGCCGAAGCCAGCGATTTCGCCAGAGCGCTTTCGATCGGCTCGGCAACCGGCGCAGCGACAGGGCCTGACGGCGCATCGGGCTCTTGCCCTTTGTCCGGTTTTTTGCCGAAGGTTCGCCGCTCGGTCATCGCGCGCCTCCCATCCAGCGTTCGACGGCGCGTTCCAGCGTCATGCGCATGCCCGAGAGCGCGACCGAGCCAATCACCTCGGCCAAAAACGCCTCGATCAGCATGCGCCGCGCCTCGGCTTCGGGAATGCCGCGCGAGCGCAGATAGAACAACGCCGCGGCGTCGAGCTCGCCGGCCGTGGCGCCATGGCTGCATTTCACGTCGTCCGCCAGGATTTCAAGTTCCGGCTTCGAATCGATCTCGGCCTTGTCGGAGAGCAGCAGCGCGCGATTGAGCTGTTGCCCGTCGGTCTTCTGCGCGCCGCGCCGAACCGCGATTTTGCCCTGGAACACGCCGCGCGCCTTGCCGTCGAGCACGCCTTTGTACAATTCCTTGCTCGTGGTTTCGGGGGCGTCGTGCTCGACGACAGTCGTGTGATCGAGATGCTGGTCGCCCTGGCCGAGATAGACGCCGTTCAAGCGGCAATGCGCGCGCGCGCCGGCGAGGCGCACGGCAATCTCGTTGCGCGCGAGCCTGCCGCCCAGCGAGAAGACGAAACTGTCGAAATTCGCGCCGGCGGCGAGCGTCGCCTCGGTGTGCGCGATGTGGAACGCCTCGCGCGCCTCCTCCTGCACCTTGCAGTGGCGCAGCACGGCGCCGTCGCCTAACGCGATCTCGGTTACCGAGTTCGAGAAATAGCTGCCGATGCACAGGCCGAGATGATGTTCGATGACGGTGGCGTGCGCGCCGGCGCCGAGCATGATTGCGTTGCGCGGATGATAGATCGGCGGGCGCGCGGCGCCGGTGCCGATCCAGAGAATTTCCAGCGGCGCATCGAGAATGACGCCGTCGGCAAGCCGGAGGATGTAGCCGTCGCCGAGCATGGCGGCATTGAGCGCAGCCAGGGGCTTGGCGGCGAAGTTTCCGTCGCCGGCGATGCCGGCGTCGATCGCGCCGGGATCGTGCGCCGACGCCCCTGTCAGGCTGGTCAGCGTAACGCCCCTGGGCAATGCACCGGGCGTCGACAGATCGGCCCGCAATTCTCCGTTGACGAAGACGAGGCGGTGCTGCGCCTCGCGGCCCTGCAACAGCGCCGGCAAGCGCGCGCGATCGACCGGCATCGGTGCCGCATCGGCCGCAAACTCCATGCTCAGCAGGGGTGCGAGATTGGTGTAGCGCCAGCTTTCGACCCTCGGCGTGGGAAATCCCGCGGAGCCGAAGGCGGCGGCGCCGGCTTTACGCAGCGCCGCGAGCGGTGGCGGCTCCGCGCCCGGCAGGCGCGCCCGCGCGCCCGCGTAGCGCCGGAGATAATCCGCGTGGTGGTCCGGCTTGGTCATCAGTGACATGACGTCAACTCACGCCGCCGCCGCGTATTCGGCATAGCCGTTGCGCTCGAGATCGAGGGCGAGGGATTTGTCGCCGGAGCGCACGATGCGGCCCTTGGCCAGGACGTGGACGCGGTCCGGCACGATATGGTCGAGCAATCTTTGGTAATGGGTGATGACCAGCATGGCGCGCCCGGGACCGCGCAGCGCGTTGACGCCATCGGCGACGATCTTGAGCGCGTCGATGTCGAGGCCGCTATCGGTCTCGTCGAGGATCGCGAGGCTCGGCTCGAGAACGGCCATTTGCAGCACTTCGTTGCGCTTCTTCTCGCCGCCCGAAAATCCGACATTGACCGCGCGCTTCAGCATGTCGTCGCCGATGCCCAGGCGCTTGGTGCGCTCGCGGACGAGCTTGACGAACTGCATCGCGTCGAGCTCGCTTTCGCCGCGATGCTTGCGGATGGCGTTGAGCGCGTGCTTGAGAAAGACCGTGTTGGTGACGCCGGGAATTTCGACCGGATATTGGAAGGCGAGGAAGACGCCTTCGGCCGCGCGCGCCTCGGGTTCCAGCTCCAGGAGATTCTTGCCGCGATACAGCACCTCGCCCGCGGTGACGACATAGCCTTCGCGCCCCGCGAGCACATAGGACAATGTGCTCTTGCCCGATCCGTTCGGCCCCATGATCGCGTGCACTTCGCCGGCGCCGATCGACAAAGTCAGGCCGCGCAGGATTTCCTTGCCGTCGACCGTGGCGTGCAGATTTTTGATTTCAAGCATATCCCGCGTTCCGTTCGTTAACCGATACTGCCTTCGAGGCTGATGCCGACGAGCTTCTGCGCTTCGACGGCGAATTCCATGGGCAATTGCTGCAGCACTTCGCGGCAGAAGCCGTTGACGATGAGCGCCCGCGCTTCCTCCTCGGAAAGTCCGCGCTGGCGGCAATAGAACAACTGATCCTCGCCGATTTTCGACGTCGTCGCCTCGTGCTCAACCCGCGCGCTGCGGTTCTTGCTCTCGATATAGGGCACGGTGTGCGCGCCGCATTTGTCCCCGATCAAGAGCGAGTCGCATTGCGTGTAGTTGCGGGCGCCCTCGGCCTTGGGGCCGATGCGCACTAGGCCGCGATAGGTGTTGTCCGCCCGGCCCGCCGAAATGCCCTTCGAGACGATGCGCGAGCGCGTGTTCTTGCCGATATGGATCATCTTGGTGCCGGTGTCGGCCTGCTGGCAATTGTTGGCGATCGCGACCGAATAGAATTCGCCCGAGGAATTGTCGCCGATCAGGATGCACGACGGATATTTCCAGGTGATTGCCGAGCCGGTCTCGACCTGGGTCCAGGAAATCTTCGAATTTCGCCCACGGCAGGCGCCGCGCTTGGTAACGAAATTGTAAATTCCACCCTTGCCGTTGGCGTCGCCGGGATACCAGTTTTGCACCGTCGAATATTTGATCTCGGCGTCGTCGAGCGCGACCAGTTCGACCACGGCGGCGTGAAGTTGATTCTCGTCGCGCATCGGCGCCGTGCAGCCCTCGAGATAGCTGACGTAAGCGCCGTCCTCGACGACGATGAGCGTGCGCTCGAATTGCCCGGTTTCGGAGGCGTTGATGCGGAAATAAGTCGACAGCTCCATCGGGCAGCGCACGCCTTTCGGCACGAACACGAAGGAGCCGTCGCTGAACACCGCCGAATTGAGCGTGGCGTAGAAATTGTCGGTATAGGGCACAACCGAGCCGATATATTGCCGCACCAATTCGGGATGTTTCTGCATCGCCTCGGAAATCGAGCAGAACACGATGCCCATCGCCTCGAGCTTGCCCTTGTAGGTCGTGGCGACCGAGACCGAATCGAACACCGCATCGACCGCGACGCCGGCCAAGCGTTCCTGCTCGTCGAGCGGGATGCCGAGCTTCTTGTAGGTTTCGCGGATCTGCGGATCGATTTCGTCGAGGCTCTTGGGCCGATCCTTATCTTCTTTCGGCGCCGCGTAGTAATAGGAATCCTGGAAATCGATCGGCGGATACCGGACCTTGGCCCATTTGGGCTCCGCCATCGTCAGCCAATGGCGATAGGCCTTGAGGCGCCATTCCAACATCCAAGCCGGTTCGTTCTTTTTGCCGGAAATGAAACGGACGGTGTCCTCGCTCAAGCCCTTGGGCGCCGTCTCCATCTCGATGTCGGTGACGAAGCCGTACTTGTATTTTTCCTGGGTCTTGATGTGCTGCGCGATCGCTTCGGTGGCGGCCATGGCCTTCGTCTCCGCTCAAGCGACCGCGGGCTGGCGCGGGCGCGCCGGCGCGGCGATGAAGCTCATCGGCGCGATCGCCATATCTTTCAACGTGACGCTGGCCAGCGCGGCGCGGATCGCGGCATTGACCTTGTCCCAATTGCCGCGCATCGGGCACAGGGTTTCGACTTCGCAATTGCCTTCCGTGCCATCGACGCAGGCGGTGAGCGACACCGGTCCTTCGAGCGCGCGAATGATTTCGAGCACCGTGATCTCGTCCGGCAGCCGCGCCAACACGTAGCCCCCCGAGGCGCCGCGATGCGAGGTCAGCACGCCGCCCTGCGCCAGCTCTTTCAGGACTTTCGCCACGGTCGGCAGGGGCACGGCAGTTTCGCTCGCAAGCTGCTGCGCCGTCACCATTTTGTCCGGCTCGCGCGCCATCATCGACAGCGCCACCACGGCGTAATCGGTAATTCTGTTTAATTTCAACATACTAGTGACCATGCCCGGCGCCGCCAGGGCGCAATTCAATCAGGACCGAATTCGTCCGATTGACATAGCCGGATTCAGGGAAAAATCAAGACCGATTTAGTTCGAATTGGCCTTTGGCGGCCCGATCGCCTCAGTCCTTGGTCATGTTCCGAGGCTTCGAATCGCGCTCGGCGACGGCGCGGCCGATTTGTGCGTGGACGCTCTTCAAAGGCGGCTTATCGGGGAACGTCATCGGCGCCAATTCCGCCAAACGAGCCTCGGCCTCGGCGAAGCGGCCAAGTTGGCGGTCCAACTCGGCCGCGAGCAATTTGGCGGTGAGCCAGTTTGCCGTTCCGTGTTCCAAAGACGGCAGCGCCGCGTCGAACTTATCTCGCGCCAGCGCCAGATAGGATTGGTGGCGCGCCACGTCGCCGTTCTCCGCTTGCCAAGCGGCCCGCAGATAGATTTGCGCGAGCTTCCACGGCGCTGGTTTTTCGAAGCGTTCTTCCAACTTGGCCCAAATATAATAATCCGTGTGCGCGGTGCGCTGCGCCTTATATTCGGCCGTTGCCACGTAAGCCTTGAGAGCCGCGATCTCCGCCTCGGCGAAGTCGGTTCGGTAGACGACGAAGCGATTGCCCGGGCACACCGGCAGCGGCGCCGGCGCCATCAGCGCGCCATGCGGCCGCATATCGAGCCGCACGCCGAACTGCGTGTAGCTGTTGATCGCCTTGTGCATGAATTTCTGCCCGTCGATCGGGCAGGTCACTTCGACGTCGCGCAGCGTCAACGCCGAAGCCGGGGCCATGCCGGCGGCCAGCGCCAGCGCCGCGAACGCGCTTCGCAAACTCGACCACTTTGTCATGCCCAATCGCTCCGAATCCGTTGCCGCCATCATCCTTATACGCGAACGGGGCGCTTCGATGGCCCGATTGCGGCGGGTTTGCGAACGGAAAAAGCGTTAACGGCCGTTGGCTCAAAGCCGGTTCTGGATCACGGCGAACCAATTCTTAACCGCCGGATCGATGGCGCGCGGTTGGGGGTTTTGCAGGCGGCCGTTGCCGTCGGTGGCGAGCGTGCGGCGCGCCACCGCGTTGCTGAGATTGCCGCCGATCACGTCGATCGAGCCGCGCCGCACCTCGACGACGATGTCGCAATGCGACCAATAGTTGCGGTTGGGCTGCCTGTCGTAGTCGATGCCGCGTTCCAGCGCGTTGCACACCAGGTCGCCGGGCTGCGGCGCATAATCGGCGAGGCGATGCGCCCAAAAGGCGCCGCTGCCGCGCTCGCGATTCTCGGTCGCCCATTTTATGTAGTGCGCGTGCGAGCCCGTGGCGGGCCAGCGCTCGCCGGCGCCCGCGCTCTTGAGCACGAAGGAAACGAAAGCGCCCGACCAGCCGATGCGCGGGTTGGACACCGATTGGCCGGTGCCGATGCGCCAATAATCGGCGATGCGCGCCGCATAGGCGCGATCGGTCTCCTTCGGCCCTCGGCGATGATTGAATTGTTCGCCCCAATAACGCCATTCGACGAAGGCGGCATTGACGACGCGTTCCTGGAAGCTGCCGGCGCGCGGACGGACGATCGGGGCCGGGCGCGAATGATCGGGCGCGATGGTGCGGAAATCCGGCACCGATGCGCGCTCGCCGCCGGCGCAGCCGCCCGCCAGCAGCGCCGCGGCTGCGGCGAGGCTGCGCCAACTTGGCGCCATGCCAGAACATCGATCGGCTTTCATCGCGCTCCGCTTCACCATAGTCTCCCCGCTTCGTCAACCGTCCCGGCAGTAAGAACCATGAGCACGCGCAGCTTTCGCACCTCGCCGACCGATCATACGACGATCTATCCGCGCAAATTCGGCCGCAACGGCGCGGTCGCCGCCGAACACTATCTCGCCGCCGATGCCGGCGCCGATATTCTCAAGGCCGGCGGCAACGCGATCGACGCCATGGCCGCCGCCGTTCTGGTCGAAGGCGTCGTCGATCCCAACATGCACACGATCGGCGGCGAGTGCCCGATCATCCTGCAGATGGCGGGCGGGCGCGCCGTCGTCGTCAACGGCAACATGATGGCGCCCGGCCGCGCCACGCCGGATGAATTCCGCCGCCGCGGCCTGGCGGAGGTTCCCGAATTCGGCATTCTGGCCGCCGGCGTGCCGGCCGCCCTGGGCGCCATCGCCACGGCCTTGCAGCGCTTCGGCACCATGCCCTTTGCCGACGTGGCGGCGCCCGCGCTGGCGCTGGCGCGCGACGGATTTCCCGCCCATGCCGGCCTGCTGCGCCAAGACAAGTTCGGCCTCACCGCGTTGGCCGATACATTTCGCGCACAATGGCCGGGCTCGGCGAAAGTCTATCTGCCGCGCGGCCGAATACCGCGCGACGGCGACACGATCAAGAACCCGGCGCTGGCCGCCACGTTCGAATATTTGATTCGCGCCGAGAAACGCAGCCGCAAGCCGCGCGCCGGCAGGATCGGCGCGGCGATCGAGGCTTTTTATCGGGGCGACATCGCCGCCGAGATCGTCGCTTTCTCGAAGAAGCGCGACGGCCTGCTTGAGCGCGCCGACCTCGCCGGCTTCACGACCGAGCTCGAAGCGCCCGCGTCGCTGCGCTTCGGCGATTGCAAGGTGTTGAAATGCGGGCCGTGGAATCAGGGCCCCGTGCTGCTCCAGGCGCTCTCGATCCTCAAAGGCTACGACCTCAATTCGCTCGGCCACAACAGCGCCGATTATCTTCACCGCGTCATCGAGGCGATCAAGCTCGCCTTCGCCGACCGCGAGCAATATTACGGCGATCCGAGCCAGATCGAAGTGCCGCTGGCGAAACTGCTGTCCGATCGCTACGGCGCGATGCGCCGCGCGCTGATCGATCCGCAAAAAGTTTTAGGCGAAGTCTGCCCGGGGGATCCGCGCCGCGGCCGCGCGGTGCTGCCGATCGCGGAACGCATGGGGGGCCGCGCCTGGGGCCCCGGCACGGTGCATGTCGATATCATCGACAACCACGGCAATTGCGTCGCCGCCACGCCGAGCGGAGCCTGGCTGCGCAACAACGAGGTCATTCCGGCGCTGGGCTTTCCGCTGTCGTGCCGGATGATGACGTTCTATCTGACGCCGGCCCAACATCCGAACATCGTCGCCCCGCGCAAACGGCCGCGCACCACGATCAGCCCGACCTTGGTGCAAAAGCGCGGGCGCGCCTGGATCGCTTGCGGCAGCATGGGCGGCGACCAGCAGGATCAGTGGCAGCTCCAATTCCTGCTCAATCGCATCGTCTTCGACATGCCGCTGCAGCACGCGATCGAAGCTCCCAAGCTCTCGAGCGAGCATTTTCCCGGCTTCTTCGCGCCGCACGATTTTTTCCGCAACCGGGTGCGGATCGAGCCGCGCATCGACGCCGCCGTTCGGGCCGAGCTCAAGCGGCGCGGCCACGACATCGAACGTGGCGCCGGATTGGACCGAGGGCTACGTGCTCGCCGCCGAGCGCCATCCGGGCGGCATGCTCGAAGCCGGCGCCGATCCGCGCGGCGCCAAGGGCGAAGTGTTTCCGGCGGCGGCGCGCTGCTGGTAGGCGGGCGCCCTAAAAAATTTGCCCTTCGGTCTCGGCGGTTGCGAGCGCAATCTCGTCGCTGTTGAGCCGCGTCAGCGTCGTGCGGAACGGCGCGATGCTGGTGACGATTTCATTGTAGCCGGCCATCGCCGTCGTCAAACGCGGGTAGCCGAGCGCCCATGGATCGGCCGCCTCTTTGCTCGGCCGCTGGCTCGCGCGTGGTGGGCGAAGCGCGTCGCGCGGTGACGCGACACGAGGCTTTCGCACAATTCCGTTCATGGCGGGCTCCGCTGGTTTGCTGGCCGCACCATGCCCAGCCAAAGCGGCAAAGCGAACCCGGCTGCCCTGCCCGCGACGCTACGCGGCCGCGCGTTGCCGGGTCGCCAGCTTTCCCCAAGCCGCGAGAAACGCCGCGATATCCGCGGGCACGGTTTGCCAGCCGAGGCTGACGCGGATGGCGCTGCCGGCTAGGTCGGGCGACGCGCCCATCGCCGTCAACACATGCGACGGCCGGACTTTGCCCGAAGAACAGGCCGAGCCGGCGCTGACCGCGATGCCGGCGAGATCGAGCGCCATGACCTGCGTTTCGCTCGCGAGACCGGGCAACGCGATGCAGCTGGTATTGGGCAGGCGCGGCACGCCCGCGCCGAACAGCCGAGCCTTGGGATGGAGCGCCAGAACCTTGGCTTCGAGATCGTCGCGCAGCGCCGCGAGCCGCTCGCCGTCCGCAATCGCGGCGCGCGCCGCGATCGCCACCGCGCCGAAGCCTGCGATGCCCGGAACATTTTCCGTCCCCGCGCGCCGGCCGCGTTCTTGCCCGCCGCCGCGAAGCTGCGCCGCGAGCGCAATGCGGTCCGACACGAAGAGCGCGCCGACGCCCTGCGGTCCGCCCAGCTTGTGCGCCGACAAAGTCAGCAGATCGACGCCGAAACTCGTCACGTCGATCGGCGCCTTGCCGGCCATTTGCACGGCATCGGTATGGACCAGCGCGCCCGCCGCATGGGCGCGGCGCGCGATTTCGGCAACCGGCTGTATGACTCCGGTTTCGTTGTTTGCCAGCATGACCGAGATCAGCGTCGCCGCGCCGGCGCGCGCCAGCAGCGCATCGAGCGCCGTGAGATCGGCAGCGCCATCGCGGGTTACCGGGATCGGTGGCGCTTCGGGCGCGGCGTCGCGCGCCGCCGCCAAAACCGAATTGTGCTCGATCGCCGTTGCCAGGATTCGCATGCGGCCGGCGCCCTTGATCGCCAGCGCATTCGCCTCGGTGCCGCTGCCGGTAAACACGATTTCGGCCGGCTTGGCCCCGATAAATGTGGCGACGGCCTCGCGCGCATCTTCCATGCATTTGCGCGCCGCGCGCCCAAATCCGTGCACTGACGATGGATTGCCGACCGCACCCAGCGCTTCGGCCATGGCCGCCGCCGCCTCGGGCCGGACGGGCACCGTCGCGTTGTAGTCGAGATAGACCGCCACGTTGCCCGAAGCCGCTCAGGCGTCGAGCGGGCGGCGGTCGCGTTCGGCGCTCTTGTCGGCGTCTTTGCCGGCGCCATCGCGCCGCGCTAGCTCGGATTCGAGTTCCTCGACCCGCGCCGCCAGCGCCGTGACCTGGGCGCGCATGCCATCGAGCGCGCGCTGCACCGGGTCGGGCAGATCGCCCGGCGTGCCGTAGGCAACGAAGGCGCGCTGCGTTTCGCCATCCTTACAGGCGATGAGCCGGGCCGGGATGCCGATCGCCGTGCAGCCATCGGGCACGTCCCGGGTGACGACGGCGTTGGCGCCGATCCGCGCATCCTCGCCGACAACGATCGGGCCGAGAATTTGCGCGCCGGAGCCGACGATGACGCCGCGCAACAGCGTGGGGTGGCGCTTCTGGTTGCGCTGCTTTTCCGAATTCTCCGCCGGCGAGGTGCCGCCCAGGGTGACCCCGTGGTAGAGCGTCACGTCGTCGCCGATTTCGGCGGTTTCGCCGATCACGACCCCCATGCCGTGATCGATGAACAGGCGCCGGCCGATCGTTGCCCCGGGATGAATTTCGATGCCCGAGAACCACCGGCCAAGATGCGATAGCCAGCGCCCAAGCAAGTAGAACTTATGGCGCCACAGCCATGACGCCATGCGATGGAACACCAGCGCATGGAAGCCCGGATAGGCCAGGACGATCTCGATCCGGGAGCGCGCCGCCGGGTCGCGGGCCCGCATCGCATCCAAGTCTTCGATCAGCCTATTGAACATGGGCGCTCCCGCTCCGATATTCTCACGAGCCACACGCACCGCAACCGGCCAGCGGCAATTGGACTATGGCGGAGGGATGACGGAATTCTTGCCGTTGCCGCTCAAGCGATATAATGAAGGGGGCTTGAAGGTCAAGGAAGCGGCCGCGCGCGGCGGGGTTCGATTTTTTGGTCAATGTCTTGATATTTCTCGATAATAAATCCTAATATCGATCGGAACAATTGCATGCCCGATATCATCATTCCGGGGCCCGAAGGGCGACTTGAAGGCCGCTATCACCATAGCCGGCAGCCCAACGCGCCGATCGCCCTGTTGTTGCACCCGCACCCGCAACACGGCGGGACGATGAACAACAAGATCGTCTACCAGCTTTACCACGTCTTCGCCCGGCGCGGGTTCTCGACCCTGCGCTTCAATTTTCGCGGCGTCGGCAAGTCGCAAGGCAGCTACGATCGCGGCGAAGGCGAGTTGAGCGACGCCGCCTCGGCGCTCGACTGGCTGCAAGCGCAAAACATCGCCGCGTCGCATTGCTGGATCTCCGGCTTTTCGTTCGGCGCCTGGATCGGCATGCAATTGCTCATGCGCCGGCCGGAAATCAATTCGTTCATTTCGGTGGCGCCGCCGGCGAATATTTACGATTTCGGCTTTCTGGCGCCCTGCCCGTCCTCGGGCATGATCATCCAGGGTTCCGCGGATCGCATCGTGCCGCTCGAATCGGTGCAGAAGCTGGTGACCAAGCTCAATCACCAGAAGGGCATCAAGATCGACCATCGCACGATCGACAAGGCCGATCACTTCTTCACCGCGCACATCGACGAACTCGCCGAGAACGTCCAGCAATATCTCGACAAGGCGTTCCACACCAACCGGCGGCGCGGCGGACGCTCGCGCGAAGTCAAGGAATCGGCTTAAGGCAGACGGCCCGGGACGGGCGAACCATGAGCGCGTTCAAATCCGACTACCTCAACACGTTGCAAGAGCGCGGCTTCCTGCATCAAGTGTCGGAGCCGGAGCTGCTCGATGCAAAGCTCAAGAGCGGCGTCGTCACCGCCTATATCGGCTTCGACTGCACCGCCGACAGCCTGCACGTCGGCAGCCTCATGCAGATCATGTTGTTGCGCTGGTTGCAGCGCACCGGCCATCGGCCGATCGTGCTGATGGGCGGCGGCACGACCAAGATCGGTGATCCCTCGGGCAAGGACGAAGCGCGCAAACTCCTCACCGATGAAGACATTGCGCGCAACACGGCCGGCATCAAGGCCGTGTTCGATACCTATCTCGATTTCAGCGGCGGCCCGACCGGCGCCATCATGGCCAACAACGCCGATTGGCTCGACAAGCTCGCCTATATTCCTTTTCTGCGCGAATACGGCCGGCATTTCACGATCAACCGCATGCTGTCCTTCGACAGCGTCAAGCTGCGACTCGACCGCGAACAGCCGCTGACCTTCCTCGAATTCAACTACATGATTCTCCAGGCCTATGATTTCCTGGAACTGGCGCGCCGGCATGGCTGCATCCTGCAAATCGGCGGCTCGGACCAGTGGGGCAACATCATCAACGGCGTCGAGCTCGGCCGCCGCGTCGAGCAGCGGGAATTGTTTGCCCTCACCTCGCCGCTGTTGACCACGGCGTCGGGCGCCAAAATGGGCAAGACGGCGCAGGGCGCTGTCTGGCTCAATGCCGAGCGGCTGTCGCCTTACGATTTCTGGCAGTATTGGCGCAACACGGAAGATTCCGATGTCGGCAAGATGTTGCGCATCTTCACCGAAATGCCGCTGGGAGAGATCGCGCGGCTGGAAGCGCTGCAGGGTGCGGAGATCAACGAAGCCAAGAAAGTTCTCGCGACCGCCGTCACGAGCCTGGCGCACGGCGCCGCGGCCGCGGAATCGGCCGCCGAGTCGGCGCGCAAGACGTTCGAGGAAGGCGCGCTTGGCGGCGATCTGCCGGTGATCGAGATCGCGCGCGACGAGCTGGCGGCGGGCATGCCGCTGTTCAAGCTGCTGCACCGCGCCGGCCTGGCGGCAAGCGGCGGCGAGGCGCGGCGCCTGGTGAAGGGCGGCGGCGCGCGCGTCAACGACAAGGCGATCGACGACGATATGCGGCCGGTGACGCTCGCCGACGCGGACGGCGCCGGCACGATCAAGCTATCGGCCGGCAAGAAGCGGCACGTTTTGGTGCGGCCGCGCTAACGCGATTCGCCCATGTGGTCGTAACGGTTGCTCGGCGCGGCTGACGGCGGGGCGCCATTTGGGCGCGCGCTTGGCGGAGCGCGATTGCCTGGGTTCGCTCCTCGTTCGGATTGATTCTCCAGCAGCGCATTGTTTTCCGGCGGCTCGTTACGGTCGAACAGGCGGCGAAACGGACCGGGCGTCAGGATCGAGAGCGGATTGACCGAGATCTGAGCCTTGGCGAGTTCGCCCGCGACCCTGAAACGCACGGCGATCAAACCGCCGCCCTTCTCGCCGACGATGAGTTTGCCGAGGAGCGGAATTTGCCCGACAATGCTGTTGAGCAGAAAAAGCGGCACGATCGTGCCGTTGAGATCGGCCGTGTCCTTGCGGATGTCGAGCCGGCCGGCGACGGTGATGCCGATCTGCGATCCCTCGGCGCGGCCGTCGCGGATATCGACCACGCCGTCGCGAAAGCGGAACGGCAGTTGCACGTCGGAAAATTCGATGCCCTGATCGGTTGCCAGCAAATTGCCCAGGCCCTCGAACGATGCCAGCGCCATCAGCCGCGCCATGACCGGGGCGCGCACGACACGGAAATTCTGCAACTGGCCGGTTCCGGCAAACCAATCGTCCGGTTTCCGGTCGTCGATCTTCGCTTTGATGTCGAGCGTGCCGCCGACGACGGTATCGCCGATGTCCATCGCCTTGAGCGCCGCGCCGGCGTCGCCGGTGGCGACGCTCAACACCCGTTCGGGTCCGGCTTGCTGCAGCGATAGCGTGAGCGGCGCGCCGCGCGCCACCTTCGCTTGCAGATTGGCGCTGCGCCAGCGCCGGCCGTCATGGGCCGCCTCGCCGGCAAAATCGCTGATGTAGCGGTCGGCGGCGAAATACAAGCGGCCGAGGCGCGCGGTGACGCGGAAGGCCGGGAGCTTCGCATCGCCACCCTCGGTCCGGTTGCCGAGAACCGGGCCGAGATCGAATGCCTCGCCCTCGATGCGCGCCGTCTTGGTGCCGTCGCGGTCGCCCTCGATCTTGGCGCGCAGGTTCGTCTTGCCGGCGACGAGGCGCGTAAATTCCATGCTGCGGACGGTGACGCCATCGGGAAAGAACGTGACGTTGCCGGACGCGCTGATCGCCGGCAATTCGATCTCGAAACGCGGCACCGCGACGATGCGCTGGTTCTGCAGCACGATGACCGACCGCCCCGTCGCCGCCATGGCCGCGGGCTTGGTGATCGCAATGCCCGGCGTCACGAAGGTTGCATCGCGAAAATCGTAGGCGCCCTCGATCGTGGTGCGCCCGCTATCGACGCCCGTGATCTTGAGATCGGCGCCGAACACGCCGTTCAAGTTGGCGCGGACATCGAGGCCGATCGCGGCAAGCGTATTGGCGTCGAAGCGCGTCTTGATCTCGAGCGTGCGGCGCGCGCCTTCGGTCGGGCCGAAGGTTTCGCCCCACTTGATCGCCGCCGCCTGATCGCCCAGCCGGCTCTCGCCCCACAGCACCAGCCCGCTCTTGTTGACGGTCAGCTTGAAGCGGCCGTCGCTGACGTCGAGGCCGAAAATGCCCTTGCGCCAATTGAAGCGGCTGAGCTCGGCTTCCGCCTGGACGTCGATGTTGTCCATAGCGATGTCGTTGCTCAGCTTGAAGCGCACGCCGACCGTGCCCTTGGCATCGGCGCTGACGACCGCGGGATTGACGCCGAGCGCGGAGGCGAAGCCCAACGGCTTGCGGTCGAGAAGCTTGAGAATGTCGCCGAGCTTGCCTTCGATGCCGGCGATGATCTCCATGTCCTCCTTCGGCTTCTCGAAGCCGAGGATGTCGACGCGCCCGCCGGTGATGCGAATGCCTTCGGTCTGGCCGGAGTCGAGCTTGAACTTGAGATCGCGGTCGTCGAAGGTGGCGCTGCCATCGACAAGCGTCACCGGCGGGAGTTGCTTCAGGTAGCGGATCGACAGGCCCTTGAAGCGAAAATCGCCGCGCGCCGCTTCGAGCACCAGCGGCTCCGCTTTGTCGGCCCGCTTGCGCAGCGAAATGCGCAGGCCGAGATGCTCGACGCTGCCGTCGGTGATATTCGACACGACCCATTCGCGCGCGTGCGGTTTCAGGCCCTCGGGCCAATATTTTTTGATGTCGGACGCCGGAAAGGCCGATAGCGAGTAGTCGCCTGCGTAGAACCACGTCACCTCGTCGCCGACGAAGGTGCCGCTGGTTTCGATCGTCGGCCCGTCCGTCTTGACGCGAAACGACGCGATTTCCAGCTTGCGGCCCTGCTCGCTGACGCTCCCGGCGAGGCCGAACTCGGCGATCGCCAACGGGGTATTGTAGTAGCCGGGAACCGTCAGGCTGCCGCGCGTTCCCTTGATGTCGAATTTCGCCCGCTCGATGCGCCCCGTGCCGCGCATGGCGAGTTCGATGCGGCCGCCGAACGGGGTGTCGAACCAGGCCAGCGCGCGCATCGGTCCGCGCACCGTGGCAAACATGCTCGGCGCCAGATCGCGAAACTCCAGGCTCACATCGATCGTGCCGTCGGCGCGGCGATGATGCGCTTCGGCGGAAAAACGGACAGTCCGCTGGTCGACCGTAAGTTCGAAGCTCAAGCGCGCTTCGATGCCGTGCGTATCGCGGAAAATGCGCCCGCTGACATTTTGCGCCTGCCAGCCGCGGCCGAGGTCGACATCGTCGATGACGAGGTCGCCGCCATCGATGCGGACCATCTCGAGTTCGGCAAGCGGCCCCTGCGCGCGGCGGTCGCGGGCGAGCGCGGACAGCAATCCGGGCATGATCGGGGCGCTATCGCGCTCCTTTTGCTCGAGGCCAAGCTCGATCCGGCCGTCGTCGCGCCGCGCCAGGCGGAGCTGCGGGTTGCGCAGCGTCAGCTCTTTAAGGGCGATCTCGCCGCGGATCAGGCCGCCGATCCCGACGCGGGCGGTGATGACCGGCAGCGACGCGATGCCGGTGCCGTCGGGCTTTGTGAGGATGACTTGGCTGGCGCGAACCCGCAGGCCGTCGCGCCAGCCTTCCCAGGCGATCTGCGTCTTGCCGATCGCAAGCTTGTACGAGCCGTCCGCCGGCTGCAGCGCGCTTTCGATATCGGGACCGAGACTGTCGATATCGATGGGGCCCTGCGACAGCCGCAGGGCGATGACCGCGACGACGACGACGACGAGCGCCACGGTGCCGCCGACGATGCGCCGCAGCGTTCGGGCCAAATTGAGGCTGGTCTTAATCAAACGCGAATCCTACCCCTCACTCGGACAATGCTTCGCATTGCCGACTTCGCCAAACTACCTTACTCGAATAATACGGATATGACATTTCACCTATGCCCACAATTATAGCCAAATCATGGCGTTGGGCCCCGCGGCCGGGGCGCGGCGATCTGGCCCGGGTTGGGGCCGAGCGCTGGCGCGAGCAAGCGGCGGCAACCGATCGGGCGATCGGCGCCGCAGCAAACGATCTGCTGGCAGCGCCCGGTACGGGCGCATTGCTTAACGGTATCTTCGGCTGCAGCCCCTTCTTGACCGAAAGCCTGCTGGCGGAAATGGCTGTTGCCGTCGAGTATTTTCGTGCCGGACCCGATGCAGCCCTGGCGGACACACTCGCTTGGCTGGATGCGGAAGGGAACCGCGGCGCCGATGCGAACATGGCGGCATTGGAACGCGCTCTTCGCATCGCCAAACGCCGGGTATCCTTGATCGCGGCCTTGGCCGATCTCGGCGGCACCTGGCCGGTCGAGACGGTGACGCGCGTGCTGAGCGAATTTGCCGATCGGGCGGCCGACATCGCAGTCACCGGCCACGCGCGCTTGCTCGCGCGCCAAGGCGCGTTCGAAGCACTGCCCGAAAACTTTCCTCTCATCCGAAGCGGCATTGTCATCCTCGGCATGGGTAAGCTCGGCGCCTATGAACTCAACTACTCGAGCGATATTGACCTCATCGTTCTGTACGATCCGTTAAAGGTTCCGGCGCGGGACAAGGACCGGCTGGGGAAAACCATGGTAAGGTTAACGCAGTCGGTGATGGGCACGCTGAGCCAGCGCACCGCCGACGGCTATGTTTTCCGCACCGATTTGCGTTTGCGCCCCGATCCGGGCGCGACCCCGCCCGCGGTCTCGATCCTTGCCGCGGAGGCGTATTACGAAAGCATGGGACAGAATTGGGAACGCGCGGCGATGATAAAAGCGCGGCCCATTGCCGCGGACCGCGACGCCGGCGACGCGTTCATGACGACGCTGCGTCCGTTCATCTGGCGCCGCAACCTCGATTTCAACGCGATCCAGGACATTCACTCGATCAAGCGCCAGATCAACGCGCTGCGCGGCGACAGCGCGATCGCCGTGCCCGGCCACAACGTCAAGCTCGGCCGCGGCGGCATCCGCGAGATCGAATTTTTCGCCCAAACCCAGCAGCTCATCTTCGGCGGGCGGGACCCGACATTGCGCGTTCGCGGCACCTGCGCGGCGCTGCGCGCCCTGGCCGCCGCCGGCCGCACCGCCGAAACCATTGCCGAGGAACTGATCGAATCCTACCGCTTCCTCCGCGTCATCGAACATCGGCTGCAGATGATCGACGATCAGCAAACGCAAACCCTGCCCGGGCGCGGCGCGGAACTCGATCGGGTCGCGCGCTTCGCCGGCTTTGCCGATGCCGATGAATTTTCCGAGCTCGCTCTGAAGCATCTGCGCCGGGTCGAGCAGCACTACGCGCGCCTGTTCGCCGAATTCGCCGAGCCTGTCCGGGCCGGGGAACCTCGTTTTTACCGGCGCCGACCACGATCCCGATACGCTCGCGACGATCGCCAAGATGGGCTACCGCGATCCCGAAACGGTTTCGGCGCTAATCCGCGGCTGGCATCACGGCCGGGCGCGCGCGATGCGCAGCGCGCGGGCGCGCGAATTGCTCACCGAGCTGGTGCCCGCCTTCCTCGCGGCCATGGCCAAGAGCGCCAACCCCGACGAAGCGTTCCGGCGCTTCGATACGTTCCTCTCTCAGCTACCGGCCGGCGCGCAGTTCTTCGCGCTCCTGCAAGCCAATCGCGGCCTGCTCGACCTATTGTCCGACATCATGGGCAGCGCGCCGCGCCTTGCCGACCATCTCGCCCGCAAGCCGGCGCTGTTCGACAGCGTGCTCACCCAAGGTTTCTTCGCGCCCCTGCCCGGCCCGGCGCCGCTCGCGGCCGAGCTGACCGACGCGCTCGATCGCAGCGAAAGCTACGAGGATTCGCTCGGCGCCGCGCGGCGCTGGGCACAGGACCGGCAGTTCCAGGTCGGCGTTCAATTCCTGCGCGGCGCCATCGACGGGGCGGCGGCCGGCCTCGCGCTTTCGGATATTGCCGATACCGCCGTCGCCACGCTGCTGCCGCGTGCCGTCGCCGAATTCGCCCAGCAGCACGGACACATTCCCGGCGCGGCCTTTGCCGTGCTCGCGCTCGGCAAGCTTGGCGGGCGCGAGCTGTCGGCGACATCAGATCTCGATCTCGTCTTCGTCTACGACGCGCCGGCGAATGCGGAGCAATCGAACGGTCCGCGGCCCTTGGCGCTCAGCCACTACTACGCGCGCTTCGCGCCGCGCTATCTCAACGCCCTCACCGCGCCGACCGCCGACGGCACGCTCTACGAAGTCGATCTGCGGCTGCGCCCCGCCGGCAACAAAGGGCCGCTGGCCTCGAGCTTGGACGCTTTCCTGCAATACCAGGCCAAGGACGCGTGGACCTGGGAGCACATGGCGCTGACGCGCGCGCGCTTCGTCGCCGGCGACCGGGAGCTGGGCGCGCGCCTCATGCGCCTCGTGCACGACATCCTCGTCCAGCCGCGCGACGCCGACAAGCTCCTCGCCGATGTGGCGGATATGCGCCGGCGCATGGCGAGCCAGCACGGCGCCGGCTCGCCGTGGCAGGTCAAACACCTGCGCGGCGGCTTGGTCGATGCCGAATTCATCGCGCAATATTTGCAGCTTCGCCACGCGGCGGCGCATCCCGAGATTCTTTCCGCCAATACGAGCGATGCCTTCGGCCGGCTGGGCCGCGCCGGCATCCTGGCGCCGGAACGGGCCGCCGTCATGGCCGCCGCCGCCCATTTCCTCCAGCAGGTGCAGGCCATGCTGCGGCTGACGGTCGAAGAGAATTTCGACGAGACGGCCGCATCGCCCGGCTTGAAAACGGCGTTGACGCGGGCGGCGGGAGTCGGCGAATTCACGGCGCTCAAGGAGCGGCTCGCGGCCACGGCCAGCACCGTGCGCGCGTGCTACGAGGACATCATCGGCCCAATCGACCTGAAGGAATGAGGGAGCGAACGCGATGGCGGTCGAAATCGGCGACAAAGCACCGGACTTCAATATCCCGAGCGATGGCGGTGGCAACGTCAGCCTCAGGGCGTTCGCCGGCAAGCGCGTCGTGCTTTATTTCTATCCCAAGGACGATACCTCGGGCTGCACCACGGAAGCCTGCGGCTTTCGCGATGCCGCGGCGGACTTCAAGAAGCTCAAAGCCGTTATCATCGGCGTCTCGCGCGACAGCGTCGCCGCGCACGACAAATTCAAGGCCAAGCACGGGCTCGATTTTGCGCTCGGCTCGGACACGGCGGGCGCCGTCTCGGCGGCCTACGGCACCTGGGTCGAAAAAAGCATGTACGGCCGCAAATACATGGGCATGGAGCGGGCGACCTATCTCATCGACGAAAAAGGCGTCGTGCGCGGCATCTGGCGCAAGGTCAAGGTCCCCGGCCACGTCGAGGACATGCTCGACGCGGTCAAGGCGCTATGACCGTGGCGCGGCTATTTCTTGCGCGCCCGCCCGCTCGCCGCCGCGAACGCCTTTTCGCTGAACGCGGGCATGCTGCGCATGCGGCCGAGACCGCAATTCGCATACCACACGGAAAAGGCGAGCATGGCTTCGGCCGTTGGCAACTCGACGATATCGACGAAGTCGTGATCGCCTTGGGTGTAGTTGACGCTCTCGATCTTGATGCCGAGCCGCTTTGCCATCGCGCGCGCCAACTTGGTGCGGCGATCCTGCCGGGCGGCCCATTGCGGACTGATGCTGCCGAGGACGACGTATTTCATCACCACCTCCAGGCGCGCCGGCGGTTCGATACGTCATGGCGCGCGATGACGTCAGCTTAGCATGCCGCCGGGCGCGCCGCCCACGACATTGATCGAGGCCGCCATCGGCGTTCTGGCGTGCGGCGATGCGGCGGAGAAAGCCCTGGCGAGCCGCCGGAGCGCCGCCGCCTGGCGCGGCGGCGCTATCGCCGCGATCGGCACAGGCACGCCGCCCGACCGCCCCGCGCGGCCGGCGCGGCCCGAATTGCTGCTGCCGCGCGCCATGCCGAAACGGCGCGCCGCCGGATCGCCGCAGAGCCGGATTGCGCTGTTGCACGCGCTCGCCCATATCGAACTCAACGCCATCGATCTCGCTTGGGACATTGCCGCCCGCTTTGCCGCCGAAGATCCGCCGCGCAAATTTTACCAGGATTGGATTGCGGTCGCGGATGACGAGGCCAAGCATTTTCTCTTGCTCCGCGACCGCCTCGGTGCGCTCGGCGCGGCCTATGGCGACCTGCCGGCGCATGACGGCCTGTGGCAAGCGGCGGCGGCGACGCGCCACGATCTGCTGGCCCGCCTCGCCATCGTCCCCCTGGTGCTCGAAGCCCGCGGCCTCGACGTGACGCCGGCGCTGATCGAGCGCCTCGACCGGTTCGGCGACACCGAGAGCGCCGCCGTGCTTCGAATCATCTACCAGGACGAGATCGGCCATGTCGCCACCGGCCTGCGCTGGTTCGCGTGGCTCGCCGAACGTCGCGGCTGCGAGCCGGTCGCGACCTGGCAAAATCTCGTGCGCGCGCATTTTCGCGGACACTTGAAGCCGCCCTTCAACGAAGCCGCGCGGCTCATGGCCGGTTTCGATGCCGCATATTATTTGCCGATCGCGCGCTAAAATTTTTCCACCCAGGGCCGCAGCTCGATTTCCCAGGTCCAGGCGCTGCGGTGCTGGCGGTGAAGTTGCAAATAGGCCTCGGCGATGTGGTCGGGATCGAGCATGCCGTCCACGCCGCGATCGGCCTGGCGCGGATCGCCCGCCGGGCGGCGGATGCCGCCATCGATGATGAAGTGCGCGACGTGAATGTTCTGCGGCGCCAGCTCGCGCGCCATGCTCTGCGCCAAGCCGCGCAGCCCGAACTTGCCCATGGCGAAGGGCGCCGATTGGGCATAGCCCTTGACGCTGGCCGAGGCGCCGGTGAAGAAGATCGAGCCGCCGCCGCGCTTCAGCATGCGCGCCGCCGCCCGCTTGCCGACGAGATAGCCGCCGTAGCACGAGACCATGAGGGCTTTGCGCACTTCCTCGTCGTCGAGTTCGGCCACCGGCCCGCGCACCCGGTAGCTTGGATTGAAAACCACCCAAGCCGGATCGCCCACATCGCGGGACACTTGCTCGAACAGCCTATCGACATCGGGACCGTTGCTGGCGTCGCAGGGATAGACCCGCGCCCCGGTTTCGCGGGCCAGCGCCTGCAACTTTTTCGTGTCGCGCGCCGCCAAGGCGACCGCCATGTTCTGCCGCGCGGCAAGCCGGGCCAGCGAGGCGCTTAACCCTACTCCCGCCCCGATTATGATGAGTGTTTCCGCTTTCGCCATGGCAATTTTCCGCTGGAATGAAACGATCAAGAAAGTGTATATATCATCAGTTCCGATGAGCTGTCGGCCAGCTTCGCAGTCCGGGCGCGATGGTATCTGGGCTAACTTGGAAACCCAAAGGAGATCTCATATGAAACGCATTCTTCTCGCCACGGCCTTCGTCGCTTTGACCTCGCCGGCGTTCGCCGGTTCGTGCCCGAAGCACATGGCGGATATCGACGCCGCGCTTCCGGCCGCCAAGCTTGACGCCGCGAAGATGACGGAAGTCAAGAAGCTTCGCGCCGACGGCGACGTCGCCCACAAGGCCGGCAACCATGCCGCGTCGATGGAAGCGCTGACCAAGGCCAAGGCGATTCTCAATCTGAAGTAGTCGCCGGACGGGCTTCCGTCCAGAAAAACAGCGGCGCCTAACCCTCTGGTTTGGCGCCGTTTTTTTGTGCCGCCTTGGCGCCACCGATATCGCGCGACAGCGCCCCTTCGAGAAATTCGTCGAGATCGCCGTCCAGCACCGCCTGGGCGTTGCCCTTTTCCACGCCGGTTCGCACGTCCTTTACGATCTGATAGGGCTGCAGAACGTAGGACCGGATCTGGTGGCCCCAGCCGATATCGGTTTTTGCGTCATGCGCCGCCTGGGTCACCGCGAGCTGTTTTTGCAGCTCAACCTCGTAGAGCCGCGCCTTCAACATCTTCATCGCCGTGCCGCGATTTTGATGCTGCGAGCGCTCGCTTTGGCAGGCCGCGACGATGCCGGTGGGAATATGCGTCAGGCGCACCGCGCTTTCGGTCTTGTTGACGTGCTGGCCGCCGGCGCCCGAGGCGCGGTAGGTATCGACGCGCAGATCTTTTTCGAGAATCTCGATGTTGATGCTGTCATCGACCACGGGATAGACCCAGACCGAGGCGAAGCTGGTGTGGCGCCGCGCATTGGCGTCGAAGGGCGAGATGCGCACGAGGCGATGCACGCCCGATTCGGTGCGCAACCAGCCATAGGCGTTGTGACCCTTGATCTGCACGGTGGCGGATTTGAGCCCGGCTTCTTCGCCGGCGCTTTCTTCGAGCCATTCGACCTCGTAACCGTGCTGCTCGGCCCAGCGCATATACATGCGCGCCAGCATCTCGGCCCAATCCTGCGACTCGGTGCCGCCGGCGCCGGCATGGACTTCGAGATAAGCATCGTTGGCGTCGGCCTCGCCCGAGAGCAGGGTCGCGATCTGCGCCTTGCGGGCGGCGGCGGCGGCGGCGCGCAACCCGGCCTCGGCTTCGGCGATCAATCCGGCCTCGCCATCGGCCTCGGCCATCGCCAGCAGTTCGCGGTTTTCGGTGAGGCCGCGTTCCAAAGCGCGAAAATCGGCGAGCCGCTTTTCCAGCGCGGTGCGGTCGCGCATCACTTTCTGCGCGGCCTTGGGGTCGTTCCAGAGATTCGAGTCTTCGGCTTTTGCGTTCAGCGCGGCGAGCGAGCGTTCCAGCGCCTCGGGGTCAAAGATGCCTCCGGACGAGCGCAAGCGACTGCTCGATTTCGCTGACGATGACTTGAATTTCGGGCTTCATGGCTGACGCTTCTCGCGGATCTTCGAAACAAGGGCGGCGGGCGACTGGAGGTAAGCCGCCGGCGCCTTCAATTCAATAGGTTTCGTCGACGCTCGAACCCGGTCCCTTGCCCTTCTTGACGCCGTCGGCGGTTTCGCCGGACGTGTCGGTGTCGATGCCGCGGCCGTTGCCGGTGCCCGGCTCGGTGCCGCGCTTGAAGTGCTCGCCATTGACCACGACGATGCCCTTCGGCATCGGGAAATTGCGGCTCGGCGAATTGCCGAGCGCGTCGCGCATGAAATCGCGGAAGATCGGCGCCGCGGTGACGGCGCCCTGCTCGCGCGGCCCAAGGGTTCGCGGCTTGTCGAATCCGACCCAGACGGCGACGGTCAAATCCGGCGTGAACCCGACGAACCACGTGTCGAGAACTTCGTTCGTCGTCCCCGTCTTGCCGGCGACCGGCCGCTTCAGGACATTGACGGCGGTGCCGGTGCCGCGTTGCACCGCGCCCTGCAGCATCGAGACGATTTGGAATGCGTTGCTTTCGTCGATGACCTGCTCGCGCTTGTCTTCGAACGACGGCATGGATTGCCCGTTCCAATTGACTTGCTCGCAATTGCCGCAGACGCGCGTGTCGTGCCGGTAGATCGTCTTGCCGTAGCGATCCTGGATGCGGTCGACCATAGTCGGCACGATTTTCTTGCCGCCATTGACGATCATCGAATAGGCCGTCGCCTGGCGCAGCACGGTGGTTTCATAGGAGCCCAGCGCCATCGCCATATTGGGCTCGAGCTTGTCGGACAGCCCGAGCTTGGCGGCCAAATCGACGACTTTTTCGAGCCCGGTCGCCTCGGCCAGGCGCACCGTCATCAGGTTCCGCGACTGCTCAAGCCCGACGCGCATCGCCGACGGCCCATAGAACTTGCCGGACGAATTGCGCGGGCGGTAGGTCGTGGTGCCGATTTTGACCACGATCGGCGCGTCGAGAATGATCGTCGCCGGCGTGAACCCTTCGTGCAGCGCCGCGAGATAGACGTAGCTTTTGAAGGACGAGCCGGGCTGGCGCCACGCTTGCGTCGCATTGTTGAATTGCGACAGCCAGAAGCTGAAGCCGCCGCTCATCGCCAGGATGCGGCCGGTGTGCGGATCCATCGCCACCAGCGCGCCATTGGCTTCGGGTATCTGGCGCAGCGTGTAAGTGCCGCTCGGATACGGCGTTTTCTTTTCGTCGCTCGATGCCGCCACGGCCTCGACCAGGACGACATCGCCCTGCTGGAGCACTTGGCCAGCCTTGGCGATGGCCGGGCCGGTTCCGGTCTTGAACGGCGGTTTGCCAGCCTCGACGACGATGTCGCCCTGCTTTCGCGCCCACGCCAATTCCGAAAGCGGAATACGGCCGCGCCGTCCATCGGCCATGCCGATATCGACGCCGCTGTCTTGAACGTCCAGCACAAGCGCCAGCGGCCAATCGCCATGGCCGGCAGGCGCGGTCACTTCTTTTTTCAGCCGGTTGCGCCAATTGTCGGCCCAGCGCTCGCCCTTACCCTCTTTCAAATTGGCGACGGGGCCACGCCAGCCATGGCGCCGGTCATAGGCGACGAGACCGCGGCGCAGCGCTTGATCGGCGAATTCCTGCAGGCGCGGCTCCAGGGTCGAGCGAATGACGAAACCGCCCGCCTTCATCTTGTCGTCGCCGTACTTGGACAGCAAATCGCGGCGCACTTCTTCGACGAAATATTCCGCGCCGATGCTGACATAGGGCTGCGGGGGCTGGATGCCGAGCGGCGCCGACTTGGCCGCGTCGGCCTCGTCCGGCGTGATGTAGCCGTCGAGCAACATGCGCCCGACGACGTAGTTGCGACGATTGACCAACACCGCCGAATTGCGCGACGGCGCCTGCGGCAACGCCGCCAAGAATGCCACCTCCGCGACCGTCAGTTGCTCCAGCGATTTGTTGAAATAGATTTGCGCCGCCGCGGCGACGCCATAGGCCTGGCGGCCGAGGAAAATCTGGTTGAGATAAAGCTCGAGAATCTTCTTCTTGTCGAAGGCCCGTTCGATACGGAATGCGAGCAGCGTTTCGCGCGCCTTGCGCTCCAAGCTTTTTTCCGGCGACAGGAAGAAATTCTTCGCCACCTGTTGGGTAATCGTCGATCCGCCCTGCTTGCTCTTGCCGCGCGTTTCGATGAAGTTCCGCGCCGCGCGAAAGATGCCGAACACATCGACGCCGGGGTGGTTGAAAAATCGCTGGTCCTCGGCCGCGACAAAGGCATCCACGACCCGTTTGGGGATCGCGGTATAGGGGACGAAGATACGCTTTTCGGATGCGAATTCGCCGATCAGACGGCCATCGGCCGAGTAAACGCGCGAGACGATCGGCGGCTCGTATTTTGCCAGCTTCTCGTAGTCGGGCAAGTCGCGCCCATAATACCAGGCGCCGAAAAACACCACGAACAGCCCAACCACGCCCAGCAGAAAGCCGGCGCTGAGTAGGTTGACGATCGAGCGCGCGAAAAAGCGAATCAATTCAAACCTCTGACCTTGGTACCGGTGGCGGCGCAGAAATGGCTTGCCGGGGCCGACGTTCTACATACGAGCATCGTCGAGCCCGGGTGCACACGAGCCGTGTCTACCCTTTTACCCTGTCCGCGTCAGCAATTTCTTAACGACCCCGGTGTGGCCGAATTGCGGCTAACTATCCACAAAGTCTATCGTTCCGCCGACTTTGCCTCTCGCGGCCGCGAGGCCCTGTCACGCTCGGACAGGTATAAATCAATACCTCGCATGATACTGGCCGAGAGCTTAATCCGATAAGCAGGTTCTTGAAGTTGCTTTTCTTCCTTGGGGTTGCTCAGGTGGCCGACTTCGATGAGGACCGACGGTATATCCGGCGCTTTCAAGACGGCGAAGCCAGCCGAACGATGGGCTTGGCCCGGAACCAGAACGCCGACCCGCTTGAGTTCCGGCAACAATCTGCCGGCCAGCCGCACGGCCTGCAGCATCGATTGGCGCTGCGCCAAGTCAACGAGTATGCCCACGACCCGTTCATTGCTGTCCGCCAAATTGACGCCGGCAACGGCGTCCGAACGGTTCTCGCGTTTTGCCAATTCGGCGGCGAAACCGTCGGAGGCCTTGTTGGACAAGGTATAGACCGAGATGCCGCGGTCGGCGCGGAAGGGGCTAGCATCGACATGCAGGGATACGAACAGTGTCGCTTGCGCGGCGCGCGCCATCTCGTAACGCTGGCGCAATGCGATGTAATAGTCGCCATTGCGGGTCAGCATCACCCGATAACGTCCGCTGTGCGCCAATATGTCTCTTAAATCTTTGGCAAACAACAATATTAGGTCTTTTTCGTGAACCCCGCCCGGCCCCGTCGAGCCGGGATCGATCCCGCCATGGCCTGGGTCGAGCACGATCAGCGGCAAATTATTGGTGTCGTCCGCCACGCGGCGATTGTCGTCGCTCGGGCTGGTGTAATTCGGAACCGCGCTGTCGTCCGCCTCGGCTCGGCGGGCAAACTCTTTCTTGGTTGCGGTTTCCAAGTCGATGATCAAGCGATGAGACGTGTTTGACGAGGCGTCAAGTTCGGCGCGGGCGACAAGCATGGGCTGATCGAGATCAAACACCAGCCGGGCCCTGCTGTTGGTGAACTTGCCGTATCGCCACGCCGTGATCGGGCCGGTCGCGCGTCCGGGTGCGACGCCGCCGCGCCAATTCAGGTCCGGCAAATCGACGACCAGCCGATAAGGATTTCCCAGGACAAATGCCTTGTAATCGATCGATTTATTCAGTTCGATCACGATCCGAGTGGCGCGCGGGCGCTGCTCGACCTCAAGCCGCGACGCGATCGGCTGCTCGGCGCAGGCGGCGGAAAAGGGCATGCTGGGCGCAGCCGCGAGCAACGCCAAGATCGCCAAGGCACCGGGCCACGACCATCCCGAATACTTCCCGTCGTCGCCATTCACCTGATTCATTACTTTAGAACTGACGCCATTTTTATTTGAATCCATTGACAATTATTTACTATACGAACCGCCAATGCAACACCTCTCCTCCTTACCCCCAATCGAAGCCGCTCATCGTTCTACGATCTTCGCATGCGGCCCCAGCCTTGGACAAGCCAGGGGCCGACCGCTGCTTTGTTTGTTTACGCAACGGCCCCGAAGGTCTATATGCTAACGGAAGTCACGGTTGATTTCGTTCCGGTGGACGGGCGAAGTCGCGTTGCCGTCTCAGGCACGGCAGCCGGAATCCTTGGGTTCCAGGCGCCATTTGGGTGGGCAACGTCAAACTGCGACTATCGACAAAACTTACGCAGTCGTCACCACAGGATTCGTCCATATCGCCATCTGCGCTCAAGACACCTTGTTCGGCGGCCCTCCGTTTGGCTGCCAAAGCGCTGATTGCCGCCGGGTCTGCTGCTAGATCCAGCGATGCTGCTTGATTGGCCTTCCGCCGCGGCGGTGCCAAAGCACCATACCGATCCTGTGCCTCGACTTCGTGCAATGTGGGCGCGGCGTGCTTGTTGCCGCAGGCGGCGCCCCGGAGAAAGATGGCATGGCGAGAAGAATGCTGATCGACGCGACCCACGCCGAAGAGACACGGGTGGCCGTCGTAACCGGAAATCGGCTCGAAGAATTCGACTTTGAAAGTTCGCGCAAGAAGCAGATTAAGGGAAATATCTATCTCGCAAAAGTAACCCGGGTCGAGCCGTCGTTACAGGCGGCCTTTGTCGAGTATGGCGGCAATCGCCATGGCTTTCTCGCCTTTGGCGAAATTCACCCCGACTACTATCGGGTTCCGATCGCAGATCGCGAGGCGCTCAATCGGCTTGTCGCCGAAGCCGTTGCCGAACAGGACGGCGACGACTACGTCGACGCGGCTCCGCCGCCAACCGCTGAAGATCGCGCCGAACTGCGCGGCGAAGACGAAAGCGCCGGAGACTACGAGCGCGAATTGAGCGCGTCGGAACGAAGGCCGGCAGCGCCGGAAAACTTCGGACCCGACGATTCGGGGGCGGCCCCGCTCGAAGCCCGCGCCGAACGCGCAACGCAATCCGACTTCGCCGCGGGCGACCACGCGGCGCCGGCCGATCCGGCGGCCGGTCCGGATGGCGCGTCTGGCGCCAACGACGACGGCTATGCCCGCCAACCGAGCGATGACGGCCAATCCTTGAACACGCGCGGCGACGAGGCGCCGGCCGAGATCGACCCGGCCTCCGGCGAAGCCGAGCCCGATCAGGGCAAGTCCGGCAACGGCGATAATTCCAGGAGCGGCACGCCGGCACCGGAACCGGTCGAGACCATGGGCGGCGACGACGTCGAGGATATTCGGCGGCGCCATCGCGTCTGGCAGCGCCGCTACAAGATCCAGGAAGTCATCCGCAAGCGGCAGATCCTGCTGGTGCAGGTCGCCAAAGAAGAACGCGGCAACAAGGGCGCCGCGCTGACGACCTACATTTCGCTGGCCGGCCGCTATTGCGTCCTGATGCCCAATACGCCGCGCGGCGGCGGAATATCCCGCAAGATCACCAATCAAAGCGATCGGCGGCGGCTCAAGGAAATGCTCGCCGAGTTCGATCTGCCGGAGGGCATGGCGGTCATCGTGCGCACGGCGGGCATGGAGCGCTCGCAAGTCGAGCTGAAGCGCGATCTCGATTTTCTGCTCAAGACATGGAGCGACATCCGCGAAAAGGCGCTGACCTCGACCGCGCCGGCGCTGATCTACGAAGAAGCCAATCTCATCAAGCGCTCGATTCGCGATCTCTACGCCCAGGATATCGACGATATCCTGGTCGATGGGCACGAAGGCTTCGTGGCGGCAAAGAACTACATGTCGCTGATGATGCCGAGCCACGCCAAAAAGGTTGCCGAGTATACCGAGAAGCCGATCCCGTTGTTTCACCGCTTTCAGGTGGAAAGCCAGATCGACAACATGCACAGCCCCACTGTGCAGCTTCGCTCGGGCGGCTACGTCGTTCTCAATCCCACCGAGGCGCTGGTCGCGATCGACGTCAATTCCGGGCGTTCGACGCGCGAACGGAACGTCGAGGAAACCGCCTACCGGACCAACCTCGAGGCTGCCGACGAGATTGCCCGCCAGCTTCGTCTGCGGGATCTCGCCGGCCTGATCGTCATCGATTTCATCGACATGGAAGAAGGCCGTTACCGGCATAATGTCGAGCGGCGCCTCAAGGATGCGCTGAAGCAGGACCGCGCGCGCATTCAGGTGGGGCGCATCAGCGCCTTCGGCCTGCTCGAAATGTCCCGCCAACGGATTCGCCCGAGCCTGGTGGAGGCCAGCATGATGAGCTGCCCGCACTGCGGCGGCGCCGGGCATGTGCGCTCCACGGAAAGCATGGCGCTCACCGTGCTGCGCGCCATCGAGGAAGAAGGCCTGCGCCAGCGCAGCGCCGAGATCACGGTTGCCCTGCCGACCACCGTTGCGCTCTACATTTTCAATCACAAGCGCGCGGCCATGGCGGAAATCGAAGCGCGGCACGGCTTCCGCATTGTCTTGCAGCCGGACGACACGATCACATTGGCGAGCTTCCGCATCGCCCGCTCGGTCGCGAAGGCCGCCGAAGCCCGCCAGCAAGCCGAACGCGCCAGCGAGCCACGCCCCGTGCGAGCCGCGGAAGCCGACGTCGCCGAGCCAACCGAAACCCGCGAACGCGGCGAAAGATTGCCCGGCCATGACGCGCCGGCCGAAGGCCAGCCGCTGTCCGAGCATCGCGCCGAACGCCTTGTCGACGACGTCTCGGCCGACGAAGCCGGCGCGGAGCCAGCGGAACGGGAAAGCCGCGGGCGCGGGCGCGACGGCGATGGCGAGAAGCGCGAGGGCGACGACCGGCGCGGACGGCGCCGCGGACGCCGCGGCGGACGCCGCCGGCGCGGGCGGCAACGCGGCGATAGCGCCGGCGGCGATAGCGCCGGCGGCGATACCGCCGGGCCGGAAGCCGTCGGTGGCGAAGTCGCCGGCGACGAAGTTTCCGTGAGTGAGCACGGCGAAGCGACGGTCGCCGCACCGCCATCCCAAGGCGACGAGCCGTCGGTGGCGGGCGATCGCATTGCATCGACGGCGCCATTCGATTCGCCACCGGCTGAGTCGCCGCCGCCGGTCGAAGTCGATCGCGAAGTCGAACGGCACCAACCACGCCGCACCGCAACGAGCCGACATACGCGCCGGCATGAAAGCGATGCGAACGAGGCCCACATCGCCGCTCCTCAGCCGCCGGCTGCCGCGCCGCGCCGCATCGAAGCTCCCGCAATGCCGGAAGATGCCGCTCCGTTCGCTCGGCCGGAACCGGCGCATGCGGCATCGACCGCCGCCCTTCCCGCACCGGCCGAATCCATCGTTGCCGCCGAGGATGCTCCGGGCAAGCCGGCACGGCGTGGCTGGTGGAGTTTGCGGCGCAACTAGGCGCGCCGCGCCGTGGCCAAGGCCGCGTTGACCGTCGCTGACGGCCTGCGGTTGGCCGCGGCGCGGCCGCTGCAGCAACTTCGCCACAACCTGAAGAAGCTCCCGGCCGGCGACGGCGTCGCCGCCGTCCATGATGCGCGCGTCGCCTTGCGCCGGCTTGGGGCGTTGCTGCGGGCGACCCGCCCGTTCGTTTCGCAAGCGGAACTCGGCGCGCTCAAATCCGACATGCGATGGCTGCGGCGGAGCTTGGGCGCCGTGCGCGATCTCGACGTCCTGACGATCGACGTGGTGCCATTGCTGCGCGGCGCCTTGCCGAACGACGGCGCGATCGACGCCTTGGTCGTGGCGGCCGAACGCCGGCGTGGCCCGGAGCTGGCGGCCCTGATCGCCGGCGTCGACAGCGAGCGATGCCGGCACTTCGTATCGCGCCTCGCCGCATTGTTCGATGACGGCGCCCGCGAGACGATGCAACAGCCGTTCGACGCTTTCGCCGCAAAATTGTTGCGCCAGCGCTATCGCAAGCTGCGCAAGATGGCGCGCAAGATCGGCGAGCTCGATGACGCCCGGCTGCATCGCCTGCGCATCCGGCTGCGCACCCTGCGTTATCTCTACGATTGTTTCGCCGTGGTCCTGCCGACGCGCCGCTACGCCGATTTTCGCCGGGCCACGGTCGAATTACAGGATCATCTCGGCGCGCTGAACGATGCCGCGAGCGCGCCGCGCCTGGTGGATTCTTTGGCGGCCGAGAACGACGATGCCGCGCTTGCCCGCGGTGCTGGCTTGGTTACCGGTTGGAGTTCGGCGCGGCGCGACGGCTTGCGGGCCGCGCTCAAGGCGCCGTGGCGCAAGTTCGTGCGCGACGGCGATCGGCTATTCGAGGCGCTTGAGCCGTGAGCGTCAGCGCCGCCACGCCTTGAGGCGATCGACGGCGGCGGCCATATCGGCTTCGGAGCCGGCGAACGAGAAGCGCATGGTATGGGCGCCGCGCGCCGGATCGAAATCGACGCCCGGCGTCGCCGCGACGCCGGTTTCTTCGAGCATCCGGCGGCAGAATGACTCGCTGTCGTTGGCAAGATGCCCGATATCGGCATAGATGTAAAATGCGCCGTCGGACGGCGCCAAACGGTCGAAGCCCGCCTTCGGCAGTTCGGCGAGGAGATGCGCCCGGTTGCGCGCATAGCGCGCCACGTTGCCTTCCAGTTCGGCGTGGCAATCGAAGGCGGCGACCGCGGCATGTTGCGACAGGCTGGGCGGCGAAATGAAGAAATTTTGGGCCAGGCATTCGACCGGGCGCACGAGGTCCTCGGGCAGGATCATCCAGCCGAGCCGCCAGCCCGTCATCGAAAAATATTTCGAGAAGCTGTTGATCACGACGGCCTCGGGCTCGATCGCGGCAGCGCTGGATTGGCGAACGGCGCCATAGACGATGCCGTGATAGATCTCGTCGGACACCAGCCGGATGCCGCGCCGGCGGCAATAATCCGCAAGCGCCGCCATCTCGCCCGGCCCCAGCATCGTGCCTGTCGGATTGGACGGACTGGCGACGATGAGTCCGTCGAGCCGGCCGCCATGCCGTTCGAGAAGTTCGGGCGTCGGCTGAAATCGCGTTTCTGTCGCCCCTGGCAGACCCACCGCCTCGATGCCGAGCGCATGCAGGATGTTCTTGTAGCAAGGATAGCCCGGCTCGACGAGCGCGACGCGGTCGCCGGCATCGAAAGCGGCAAGAAACGACAGCAGGAACGCGCCGGACGATCCGGTGGTTACGACAATGCGTTCATAGGAAACGTCGACGCCGTACCACTGGCGATAATGATCCCGAATGCGCCGGCGCAGTTCGGGAATGCCGAAAGCGTCGGTATAGCCGAGCTTGTCGCCGCGCAACGCGCGCTCCGCCGCTGCGAGCACGCCCTGCGGCGCCGGCGTGCTCGGCTGGCCGACCTCGAGGTGCAACACGTCGCCCTTGGCGCGTTCGCGTTCATTGGCGGCGCGCATCACGTCCATGACGATGAAGGGCGGGATGAGGCCGCGATTGGCGCGCTTCAGCTTTACCATGCATGCTCCTTGGCCTTTCCTTTTGCCCCGGAATGGCCGTAATTCTCTTGCTCTTTCCTGCCGCGAACGCGGGCACCCCGGCCGAGGCTTGGGCGCGCGCGGACCGGTCAATGGGAACGTCCAAGGCGCTCGATCCATCCATGAAAATCGCTGCCTCGATCGTCTTCGCCGGCTTGATCGCCGCCGCCAGCCCGGCCGCGGCGCAAAGCGGCGAATCCATGCATTTGATCCGCGATGCCGAGATCGAAGCTACCATCCGCGCCTATTCGGCGCCAATCTTCAGCGCCGCCGGGCTGCCCGCCAACAACATCAAAGTCCATATCGTCAACGACTTCGCGCCTCAACGCCTTCGTCGCCGGCGGCCGGCACATGTTCCTGTTCACCGGAACCCTGATGCGCGCCGACAGCCCGGGCCAGGTGATCGGCGTGATCGCGCACGAAACCGGCCACATGGTCGGCGGGCACCTGGTTCGGCTGCAGCGCGAAATCCGCGACGCGCAGATCAAGCAGCTCATCGCGCTCATCCTCAGCGCCGGCGCGGCGGTGGCGGCGCGCGATTCGCGCGCGGTCTTCGCCGGCCTCGGGCTGGGAACGCGCATCGCCGAAGCCGAACTATTCAAATTCACGCGCGCGCAGGAAAGCGCGGCCGATCAATTCGCCATGACGATCCTCGATCGCGTCGGCATGTCGGCGCGCGGGCTTTCGGATTTCCTCGTCATCCTGCGCGAGCAGGAGGCGCTCTACGCGGCGCGCCAAGACCCCTATCTGCGCACCCATCCGATCACCAGCCAGCGGGTCGACGACGTGAAGCAGCACATGGCGCGTTCGCCCCATACCAACACCCCGGCGCCGCGAAACTTCGAAATCATGCACGCGCGCATGCGGGCAAAGCTGATCGGCTTCATCCGCCCGCCCGACCAGGTCATCCAGCACTTCCGCGGCAAGGAGAACACATTAGAGGCGCGCTACGCCCTGGCCGTCGCCTATTTCCAAGACGGCCGGCTCGACCGCAGCCTCGGCTTCATCGATGGCTTGATCAAGGAACATCCCAGGGACGCTTATTTCCAGGAGCTGCGCGGCGAAATCCTGTTCAAAAGCGGCCGGGTGCGCGAGGCCGTGACGTCGTTCGAGGCGGCCGTGCGGCTGGCGCCCCAGGAAGGCCTGATCCGCACCGGCCTGGCTCAGGCCCAGCTCGAACTCAACGATCCGCGCATCGACCGCATGGCGCTCAATCACCTGAACGAAGCGGTGCGCCGCGACGACACCTATCCATTGACTTGGCGCCTGCTGTCGGTGGCGCATGGCCGCCTCGGCGACCAGGGCAACGCCGCCCTGGCGCAGGCCGAATTGTCGTATCTCGTGCAGGATCTCCCCGGCCTGCGGGCCTCGCTTATGCGCGCCGAGCGCTACCTGCCGGCCGGGACGCCGTCGTGGCAGCGGTTGCAGGACATGAAAGTCCAAGTCGCACAAATTCTTGAAGAGCGGCGCCGCCGCTAATCCGCTATAAGCTGTTCATCATAGCCATCGGGAACGCCGCACAATGCGCAAGTCATTCATCGCAATTTTTGTCGCCGCCAGCCTCGCCATCGCCGCCGGCCCCGCTCTTGCCCAAGGCGATAAAGCACCGTTCACGCCGGAGCAAGAAGCCCGCATCAAGCAGATGATGAAGGACTATATCCTCGCCAATCCCGAGGTCTTGCTTGAGGCGATTCAGAACCTCCGCCGCAAGCAAGAGGAGCAAGCGGCCAAGCAGGCGCAGGAGGCGCTCAAGTCGCAGCGCGACCAATTGCAGGGCGCCAAGGACCTGCCGGTTGCCGGCAATCCCAACGGCAATGTCACCGTCGTCGAATTTTTCGACTATCGCTGCGGCTATTGCAAATCCGTCAAGCCGACCTTCGACGAAGTGATCAAGGCCGACGGCAATATCCGCGTCGTTTACAAGGAGTTTCCGATACTCGGCCCGGCCTCGCGCACAGCCTCGCTGGCCGCCATCGCCGCCCACAAGCAGGGCAAATATCTGACCTTCCACAATGCGATGATGATATTCCCCAACAACCTCACCGACGACGTGATATTCACCCTGGCGCGGCAGGTCGGGATCGATGTCGCCAAGCTCAAGCAGGACATGAACGACCCGTCGGTCAAAGATGTCGTCGAGCGCTCGCACAAGGTGGCCGAAATGCTCGGCATCCGCGGCACGCCCGCCTTCATCATCGGCAACGAGATCGTGCCGGGTGCGATCGGCGCCGACGAATTCAAGCAGCGCATCGGCGCCGCCCGGGAAGCCTGCAAAGCCAATCAAGAGACTTTGTGCTGAAGCGCCACGCGGCGCAGACAGCATGCCTTGTGAAGACGGCCCGCAGCGCAAGCCGCCGATTTGAGCGCGCCAGCTGAAATCGGTCCGGGTGTCGCGGCGCGACGCGAGTTCGCAATCGGCACCGGCGCCACGCTGCTCGCCGTCGACGACCTCCATGTCGAATTTGTCCGTCCATCGGGCACCTTGCGCGCCGTCGAGGGCGTGAGTTTCGCCGTCGAGCCGGGCGAGGTCGTCGCCGTGGTCGGCGAATCGGGCTCGGGAAAATCGGTCACGGCGCTATCGATCATGCGCCTGCTGCCGCGGGCGACCGGGCGGATCGCGCGCGGCCGCATCGCGTTCGAAGGCCGCAATCTTCTCGATCTCGACGACGAAGCGATGCGCGAAATTCGCGGCCGCGATATAGCGATGATTTTTCAGGAGCCCATGACGTCGCTCAACCCGATCATGACGATCGGGCGGCAGATCGCCGAGCCGCTGCAAATTCATCTCGGCATGGACGACGAGGCCGCGCGGCAACGCGCGCTCGATCTGCTGCGCCTGGTCGGTATTTCCGACGCGGAGCGGCGGCTGAGGCAATATCCGCACCAATTCTCGGGCGGCATGCGGCAGCGCGTGATGATCGCCATCGGCCTTGCCTGCAACCCCAAGCTCCTCATCGCCGACGAGCCGACGACGGCACTCGACGTGACGATTCAGGCGCAAATCCTGGAATTGATGAAAGACCTGACGCGCCGCCTCAACATCGCCCTGATCCTCATCACGCACAATCTCGGCATCGTCGCGCGCTACGCCGATCGCGTCATCGTCATGTATGCGGGGCGCGTCGCCGAGCAGGGACCGGCCGACGCGATCTTCCACCGCCCGCGGCACCCCTACACGATGGGCCTGCTGCGCTCGGTGCCGCGGCTCGATCGGGCGCGCGTCGCCAAGCTCGCGACCATCGAAGGTCTGCCGCCGAACCTCGCCGCGCTGCCCGCAGGATGCCGCTTCGCCCCCCGCTGCCCGCACCGGATCGACGCCTGCGCCACCGAGCCCGCGTTGCTGCCCAGCGACACCGGCGGTTCTTCGGCTTGCATAAGAACGGCCGATATCGCCGCCGGCAAGCTCGCCTGGTCCGCCGAAGCCGCGAACGACGTAGCGCGCGTCGCGCAAGCGGCCGTTCCGCTTCTATCGGTGCGCAATCTCACCAAGCACTTTCCGGTGCGTCTCGGGCTGCGCGGCGGTCGCGCCGCGGTGCGCGCGGTCGAGGATGTGAGCTTCGATATCGCCGCCGGCGAGACGGTCGGCCTAGTGGGCGAGTCAGGCTGCGGCAAGACCACGGTCGGCCGGCTCATTCTGCGCCTGGAGGCGCCGACTTCGGGCACGATTCGGTTCGAAGAGCGCGATTTGCTCGGCGCCTCGGCGGCCGAGCTGAAGACGCTGCGGCGCAAGATCCAGGTGATCTTTCAGGATCCATACAGCTCGCTCAATCCGCGCATGACGGTGGCGCAGATCGTGGGCGAACCGCTCCAAGTCTATCGCATCGTGCCCGATGCGGCCGCCGCCAAGCGCCGGGTCCGCGAGCTGCTCGGCCAGGTCGGGCTCGCGCCGGAGATCGGCCGAGCGCTATCCGCATCAATTGTCGGGCGGTCAGCGGCAACGCATCGGCATCGCGCGCGCCCTGGCGATGGAGCCTGACTTCATCGTTTGCGACGAAGCGGTTTCCGCGCTCGATGTTTCGATCCAGGGCCAGATCATCAACCTGCTCGAAGACTTGCAGAAGCGCCATGGCCTCGCCTATCTGTTCATCGCGCACGATCTCGCCGTCGTGCGCCACATTGCGATGCGCGTCGTCGTGATGTATCTCGGCCGCGTCATGGAGATCGCGGATCGCGACACGCTCTATCGCGAACCGCTGCATCCCTACACCAAGCTTTTGCTCGACGCCGCGCCGGTGCCGGACCCGACCGTCGAGAAACGCCGCACCCCGCAACTGATTCAAGGCGAGCTGCCAAGCCCGCTTGCGCCGCCCGCCGGATGCGTGTTCCATACGCGGTGCCCGATCGCCGGCCCCGAATGCCGTCACGAGGTACCCGCGCTGCGCGAAACGCGGCTTGGGCATAAAGTGGCCTGCCTCAAGGCGTAAGGCCCATAAAACGATTAAGGGAGAATGCTCCATGCTGCGAGTTGCATTCGTTTCTCTCGCCTTGTCGGCCGGCCTGGCTTCGGTCCCGGCCGCCGCTCAATCGCCGAAACGCGGCGGCGAGTTGGTTTTCGCGATCAGCGCCGAAACGCCGCACTACGATTGCCACGGCAGCGACACCTACGCGACCTTGCATTTCGCGGCGCCGTTCCATTCGACCCTGCTCAAGTTCAACCTCGAAAAGTATCCCGAGGTGATGGGCGATCTCGCCGAAACCTGGACCGTTTCGCCCGATCTCAAGACCTACACCTTCAAGCTGCATCGCAATGTGTTGTTCCACGACGGCTCGGCGCTGACCTCCGAGGACGTCAAGGCGACCTACGAACGCCTGCGCAATCCGCCCGCCGGCGTCGTTTCGACCCGCAAGGCGACGTTCAACAACGTCGACACGATCGAGACGCCCGACGCGCAGACCGTCGTTTTCAAGATGAAGGCCGTCAACGCCGCGATGATCGAGCATTTCGCGAGCCCGTGGAACTGCGTCTACTCGGCCAAGAAACTTGCCCAGGACCCGAACGCGCCGAAAACCTCGATCCTCGGCACCGGGCCGTTCGAGTTCGTCGAGCACAGCAAGGGCAGCCACGTCACCGGCAAGCGCAACGCCAAATATTTCCGCCCGGGCCTGCCCTATCTCGACGGCTTCAAGGGCGTCTTCATGCTGCAGGCGGCGGCGATGCTGAACGCCTTGCAGGGCGCCCAAGTCCTGGCCGAGTTCCGCGGCATCTCGCCGGCGGAACGCGACCGGCTGACCCAAGCGATGGGCGACAAGCTGCGCACCGAGGAATCGAGCTGGACGCTCAATCTCCTCATCGTCTTCAACACGCAGAAAAAGCCGTTCGACGACGTGCGCGTGCGGCGCGCGCTCACCCTCGCGATCGACCGGTGGGGCGGCAGCCAGGGCCTGGCGCGAACCTCGACCTTGCGCGCCGTCGGCGGCGTCATCCGCCCCGGCTCGCCTTATGCGACGCCCGAGGCGGAGCTGGTCAAATTGCCGGGCTTTTCGAAGAACATCCAAGCGTCGCGCGAGGAGGCGCGGAAATTGCTGCGCGAGGCCGGCGTGCCGGACCTCAAGCTCGTGCTGCACAATCGCACCCTCGCGATGCCCTACACGCCGGCCGGCATTTTCGTCGTCGATCAATGGCGCCAGATCGGCGTCGCCGCCGAACACAAGCAATTCGAGACCTCGCCCTATCTCGCCGGCATGTCGAGCGGCAGTTTCAACGTCGCCATCGACTTCTCGAATCTATTCATGGACGAACCGAGCCTGGGCCTCGCCAAGTTCGTTTCGGCCAGCCGCGCGCCCGAAAACCGCTCGCGCGCCGAGGACCGGGAACTCGACCGGCTGTTCGATCTTCAGGTTCGCGAGCTCGACCGCGCCAAGCGCATCGTGCACATCCAAGCCTTCGAAAAGCGCCTGTTCGAGCAGGCCTATCAAGTGCCGCTGCTGTGGTGGCACCGCATCGTGCCGACGCACAAGGCCGTCATGGGCTGGAAAATGTCGCCCAGCCACAATCTCGGCCAGGACCTCGGCGAGATTTGGCTCAATCAGTGAGCGAACGCGGCGCGGCGTAATGCTGCGTTACACGATCCACCGCGTGCTGCTGATGATTCCGACCCTGATCGGGGTCGCCGTCCTGGTATTCTTCATGCTCCGCGTCGTGCCCGGCGACGTGGTCGAGGTCAAGCTGCGCGGCGACGGCGGCTCGGTTTCGCAGGAAACCATCGAGATGGAGCGCAAGCGGCTCGGCCTCGACAAGCCGCTGCACGTGCAATTCGGCCAATGGATGGTGGGCTTGGCGACGCTCGACCTGGGCCGCTCGATGTGGACCGAGCGGCCGGTGGTCAGCGAAATCGGCGCGCGCCTCGAACTTTCGATGCAAGTCGCGATCATGGCGACGATCGTCGCCGTCTTGATCGCGATACCGCTCGGCACTGTTGCGGCGTTGTGGCGCGATACCTGGGTCGACTATGTCGTTCGCCTCGTGACCATCGCCGGCCTCGCCGTGCCGTCGTTCTGGCTCGGCATGCTGATCATGATCGGGCTGCTGACGTTTTTCAATTGGTTGCCGCCGATCACTTACACGCCGATCTACCGCGATCCTGTCGCCAACCTCACCCAGCTCGTATGGCCCGCGGCCGCCGTCGGCTACCGCTACGCCGCCGTGGTCGCGCGCATGGTGCGTTCGTCGCTGCTCGAAGTGCTGAGCGAGGATTTTATCCGCACGGCGCGCGCCAAGGGCGTTTACGAGAAAATCGTGGTCTCGCGCCACGCCCTGCGCAACGCGCTGTTGCCGGCGATCACCGTCATCGGCCTCGAATTCGCCTTTCTCATCGGCGGCCTCGTCGTCACCGAACAGGTTTTCAATCTCAACGGTATCGGCAAACTTTTCGTCCAGAGCGTATCGCGCAATGATTTCACGCTGATCCAAGGCATGGTGATGCTGATCGCCCTGATTTATGTGCTGGTCAATCTCGGCGTCGACCTGCTCTATGCCGCGCTCGATCCGCGCATCCGCTATCGTTGAGCCGCCGCCATGACAACGTCCGCCGCCGCCCCGACGATCCGCCGCCCGCGCCCGGTCCTTGTCGAATTCTGCCGGCAGCAGCCGCTGGGCGCCGTGAGCCTCGCCGTCATTCTCGTCATGCTGTTGGCGGGAATTTTCTGCGAGCGCCTCGCGCCCTACGATCCGCTACAGATCGATTTCGGCGCCATCCTCGCGGCGCCAAGCTGGCAGCACTGGGCCGGCACCGACGCCTTCGGCCGCGATATCTTCTCGCGCCTCGTCTATGGTGCGCGGACGGCGCTCGTCATCGGCTTTCTGTCGTCGTTCATCGGTTCGACCCTGGGCGCCGCGCTCGGCGCGACCTCGGCCTATTTCGGCGGCCGCATCGATAGCGCGATCCAGCGCCTCGTCGACATTCTGCTCGCCTTCCCGATCATCGTCTTGGCCCTCGTCGTCGTCGCCGTGCTCGGAAAGTTCTTGCTCCTCGGCATCGACATGAATCTCGTGGTCGCCATCGCGATCCCGATCGTGCCCAAGGTCGCGCGCGTCGTGCGCGCGGCGGCGCTGTCGGTGCGCGCCATGCCCTATATCGACGCGGCGCGCGCCGCGGGTTATTCGCATCGCCGCATCGTCCTGCGTCACATGGCGCCGAATTTGACCGCGCCCTACCTCATCATGCTGACGGCCTATATCGCCCAGGCCATCCTCCTTGAGGCCTCGCTCTCGTTCCTCGGTCTCGGCGTCACCGAGCCAACTCCGGCTTGGGGCCTGATGCTGTCGGGCAACGCCGCCGACTTTTTCCGCGAGGCGCCGTGGCTGATATTGTTTCCCGGTCTCGCCATCAGCCTCGCGGTCTTCGCCTTCAACCTGTTCGGCGACGCGCTGCGCGATTGGCTCGATCCGAAATTCAAGGCCTGAGTGAGCGCCGCGCCCCTCGCCATGCCGATTTCCTCATTTCCTCCCGGTGCGGTTCCATGACCTACGGTCTTTACCTGGCCGCCGTCTTCATTTTCTTCGGTCAGGGCCTGGCGATGCCGCTGATCCTGGTCGCCTCGGGCCTGTTCCTGTGGCGGCATTCGAGGCGGGCCGCCGGGCTCCGCGCGGACATGAAACAGGATGAAGGCGGAAAAAAATCCGCCGCCGGAAGCATCAACGCCCTTATCGGCGCCCTTCCCCGCTTCAAGCCGCTCAATTGCGCCGGCTGCGGCTCCGGTGTGCTGTTGCGGACCGACGCGACACTCTGCCCGAGTTGCGGGACGCGCGGTCCGTTGCCCGAGGACTACGCCAAAGCGGCATCGCTCAATTCGAAACTGAAACCGCTGACGGCAAGCGCCCAGCGCAATTGGCGCGCGGCGAATATCCTGTCGTTCCCCGCCCTGCGATGGATTTTCACGGCGCTGATATTCGGCGAACCATTGCTGTTCGGCGCCGTCCTGGTCGGGAGTGACGAATTCTCCAAGGCGGGAACGCCCATCGACACGCTGCTGCGGGCGCTCGGCAAGAACGGCGAACTGATTGTCGGGATGTTGGCCCTGGTCGGCTTCGTCATCTGGATGATTCTGTTCATTCTCCTGGCCGGATTGAGCAAGGGTCTGCGCCGGAAACTGCCCGCTGTCCCGGTGTTCAAGAGCGCGGCCCGCGCGCGCGAGACGGCGAATTGCCAAGCTTGCGGCGGCGCGATCGAATATGAAACCGGAAAAATCGCCAGCCTTTGCAGCTACTGTCACGTGGAAAACTTTCGCGCGCAGATTGCCCGCCGCGAGCGTGTCGAAGCGGAGGTGAAGGTCAGCGGCATCCGGTCGGTGCTATTCGGCGCCATGGAGATCATCGAGGATTTCGTGTCGAACGTGTTCATCATTTTCCTGATACTTTTCGGACTGCCGGTCCTGTTCGCGGCAATCGCCTATCCGATTCACCTGCTTGGAAACTTGTTCGATCGCATCTGGTAAGCGGCGGCAATCGCCATGTTTCGTCGCGTGCGGATGGACACGCCGATTGGTTCGGATCAAGCCGGCCCGTCGGTCCGCGACGCGCGGGACGGCCGATGTCGGCCCTTCGCCTTTTCGCGGCGGCGGGCTATCTTCGGCCGATGAACAAGCTCTCCGCCATGACCGGGACGCCCGAGGCCCGGTCTTCCCTCGCCCTGATCGGCAACACGCCGATTATCGAGGTCACCAAGCTCGATGCCGGGCCGTGCCGGCTGTTCCTCAAGCTCGAGAGCCAGAATCCCGGCGGCTCGATCAAGGACCGCATCGGCCTTTCGATGATCGAGGCGGCGGAGCGCGACGGCAGCCTCAAGCCCGGCGGCACGATCGTCGAGGCCACGGCGGGCAATACCGGCCTCGCCCTTGCCTTCGTCGGCGCGCAGAAGGGTTACAAGATCGTCCTCGTCATCCCCGACAAAATGAGCCAGGAGAAGATCCAGCACCTTCGCGCGCTCGGCGCCGAGGTGCGCCTGACCCGCTCCGATGTCGGCAAGGGTCACCCGGAATATTATCAAGACATCGCCGAGCGCCTCGGCCGCGAAATGCCCGGCGCCTGGTGGGCCAATCAATTCGGCAATCCGGCGAACGCCCTCGCGCACGAAAAAACCACCGGCCCGGAAATCTGGACGCAGATGTTCGGCAAGGTCGACGCCGTCGTCGCCGGCGTCGGCTCGGGCGGAACCATCTCCGGCCTCGCCCGCTTTTTCGAGCGCGTGTCGCCGGCGACCAAGATCGTGCTCGCCGATCCCGAAGGCTCGATCGTGACGCACTACGTCAAGACCAAGGAAATCAAGCGCGAAGTCGGCTCGTGGCTCGTCGAGGGCATCGGCGAGGATTTCATTCCGCCGGTGTGCGATGTCAGCCGCGTCAGCGAGGCCTATTCGATCCCCGACGCGGAAAGCTTCGCGACGGCGCGCCGCTTGTTGAGGGAGGAAGGCATTTTCGCCGGCTCTTCGACCGGGACGCTGATCGCCGCCGCGCTGCGCTATTGCCGCTCGCGCACCGCGCCCGAGCGCGTCGTCACCTTCGTGTGCGACAGCGGCAACAAATATCTCTCGAAAATGTACAATGACGGCTGGATGGCCGATCAGGGCTTCATCGAGCGGCCGAACCGCGGCGATCTTTCCGATCTGATTTCGCGCCGCTTCGCCGACCGCACCGTCGTGACCGCGGGCCCCAACGAGCCGCTGGCCGCCGCCTTCACGCGCATGAAAATGTCCGATGTCTCGCAGCTCCCGGTGATGGAGAACGAGCGCGTCGTCGGCATTCTCGACGAGTCCGACATTCTGTTGGCGGTGTCGGAGAACGAACGGCGCTTTTCCGAACCGGTGCGCGGCGCGATGAGTACGCGCATCGAGACGATCGCGCCGGATGCGCCGCTCGACCGCCTGCTGCGCATCTTCGCCCGCGACCACGTCGCGATCGTCATCGACGGCGAGCGCTTTCTCGGCCTGATCACGCGCATCGACTTGCTCAACTACTTGCGGCGGAAAATCAAATGACGGCCAAGTCCGACAATCTCGCCTTCGCGACCCGCTGCATCCACGCCGGCCAGGCGCCCGATCCGACGACGGGCGCGATCATGCCGCCGATCTACGCGACGTCGACCTACGTGCAGGACTCGCCCGGCGTCCACAAGGGCTACGAATATTCGCGCACTCACAATCCGACACGCTTCGCCTATGAGCGCTGCATCGCGAGCCTCGAAAGCGGCGCGCACGGCTTCGCCTTCGCTTCGGGCATGGCGGCGACGGCGACGATCCTCGAACTGCTCGACGCCGGCAGCCACATCGTCGCGATGGACGATCTCTACGGCGGCACGCGCCGCCTGTTTGCCCGCGTGCGGCAACGCACGGCGGGGCTCGATGTCACCTACGCCGATCTCTCATCGCCCGGCGCGCTCGCCAAGGCGGTCAAGCCGGCGACGCGCATGATCTGGGTCGAAACCCCGACCAATCCGCTGCTTCGGTTGGTCGATATCGCGGAAATCGGCAAGCTCGGCCGCGCGCGCGGCATTCTCACCGTCGTCGACAACACCTTCGCTTCGCCCCTGGTGCAGCGCCCGCTCGAACTCGACATCGACATCGTGATGCACTCGGCGACGAAGTATCTCAACGGCCATTCCGATGTCGTCAACGGCGTGGCGGTGATCGGCGACGACGCGGCGCTGCGCGAGAAGATGGCGTTCCTGCAAAACTCGATCGGCGCGGTGGCCGGCCCGTTCGATGCGTTCATGGCGCTGCGCGGTTTGAAAACTCTGGCGCTGCGCATGGAGCGCCACTGCGCCAGCGCGGCGCGCATCGCCGCCTGGCTGGAGAAACATCCCAAGATCGCGCGCGTCTACTATCCCGGCCTCGTCAGCCACCCGCAGCACGCGCTCGCCAAGCGCCAGATGCGCGGCTTCGGCGGCATGATTTCGGCGGACATCAAGGGCGGGCTCGACCCCTCAAAGCGCTTTCTCGAACGCACCAAGCTGTTCGCGCTGGCCGAATCGCTGGGCGGCGTCGAAAGCCTGATCGAGCATCCCGCGATCATGACCCACGCCTCGGTGCCGCAAGAGGTCCGCGCCCAGCTCGGCATCGGCGACGGCTTGGTGCGGCTCTCGGTCGGCATCGAGGATTGCGACGACCTGATCGCCGATCTCGACTCGGCGCTTCAAGCCGCCTGAACGGACGCCGGCTTCGGCGCATAATCGCGCCACCGGCTCTCGACCACGTCGCGGAGTTGCTTGCGCAAGCCCAGCGCGAAGGCCGCCTCGGCGACGAGGAACACCGGCGCGATGAAGATTTGCAGGAGATTGTCGGCCAAGGCCGGCTTGCGGCCTTCGAAGGCGTGGCCGACGAGTTGCACGATCCAGCCGCCGGCGAAGGCGATGCCGAACACGGTCCAGGCCGCGGTGCCGCCCTGGCGCACCGTCCAATCGGCGAGCCAGCAGGCCGGCACGAAAATGAGCGCGGTCGCGAAACCGAAGGGCTGATCCATCACGATCCAATAGATCATGACCGCCGCCGCGAAGAGCGTCGCCAGGGAAATCGCATACCCGCCGACGTCGCCGAAGCGCAGCATCGCCATGGGGACAAGCAGCGAAAACGCAATCGCCGGCACGCCGACGAAATGCGTCGCCTTGTTGCGCCCATCGCGATGATAGGCCGTGTACATCGCCATCTGCTCGATGAAATGCCGGTTCATGGCGCCACCCGCGCTTGTGAGGCGGCGATTTTAGCAAAAGCGCCGGCCGAACACTACGCCGCGGGCAAAATCGCGCCGTACTTGCCCCGGTAGTAGAGCAGCGGCGAGCCGTCGGGATTGTACTGGAACGACAGGACCTTGCCGACGATGATCACGTGATCGCCGCCGTCATGGACATTGTGCGTCTCGCATTCGAATATTGCGATCGATTGCTTGAAAGCGGGACAGCCGACGCCGCATAGGTCGAGCGTCATGTCCTTCCACTTGTCCTCGGATGGCCTGGCGAAATGGCTTGAAACGTCCATTTGGGCGGCGGACAAGACATTCACGGCAAAGTGCGCGGCGCGCTCGAAATGGGCGAAGGAATAAGCCTTGCGGTCGAGGCAGAACAGAACCAGCGGCGGATCGAGCGAAACCGAGGTGAACGAATTGGCGGTCAGCCCCACCGGCTTGCCCTCAGCCGACATCGTCGTCACGATCGTGACGCCGGTCGCGAAGGTACCCAAGGCGTTACGGAATTCGCGTGGGTCGATGGCCATGCGGCGTCGGGTCCTCCTCGGGGAATGGCTTAGCGCGAAGTCGCACGCAGGGTCAAAGCCCTAAGACATGGCGTGGGCGCATGAGCGGCTTGCAGCGGGCCGGAGCTAAAGCGTCCGTCCGATGATTTCGCGCATGATTTCGTTGGTGCCGGCATAGATGCGGTGCACTCGGGCATCGGCCCACATGCGCGCGATCCGGCTTTCCCACATATAACCGCTGCCGCCATGGAGTTGCAGGCAGGCATCGAGCACCTTCTGCTGCAGCTCGGTCGTGGCGAGCTTCGCCATGGCGGCGGCGCGCATATCGCATTCGCCGGCCGCGTGCAGCGCGATGCAGCGGTCCATGAAGGTGCGCGCGACCTGCACGTCGGTGACGAGATCGGCGAGGGTAAAGCGCGTGTTCTGGAAGTCGATCACGCGCTGTTGGAACGCCTTGCGGCCCTTGGTGTAGGCAATGGTTTCCTCCAGCGCCGCCTCGCAAGTGGCAACCGCGCGGACCGCCACGATGAGCCGCTCCTGCACCAAGCCCGACATCAACAAGCGCCAGCCTTCGTTCTCGCCGCCCAGCAGGTTCTCGGCCGGCACGTCCATGTCGTCGAAATGCAGGATCGCCGTGTCTTGTGCCTTGTTGCCGATTTTCTTGAGATTTTTCCCCTTCGCGTAGCCCTTCGTCTTGGTGTCGACCAGGAACAGCGAGACGCCCTTGGCACCCCGCGCCGTATCCGTCTTGGCCACCAGCAGCGTCAGATCGCCGACGATGCCGTTGGTGATGAACGTTTTCGAGCCGTTGACGATGTAGCTGTTGCCGCGGCGGACGGCGCTGGTGCGGATCGCCTGCAGATCGCTGCCCGAGTCAGGCTCGGTCATGGCAATCGAGGCGATGATGTCGCCCGAGGCCATACCGGGCAGCCAGCGGCGTTTTTGCTCTTCGGTGCCGAATTTGATCAGGAACGGCGCCACGATGTAGGCGTGCAAGTCGAAGGCCGGCCCGGACACGCCGGCTCGGCCGAGCTCCTCCAGCACGACCGAATCGTAAAAAAAATCACCGCCCGCGCCGCCATGGGCCTCCGGTATGCTGGTTCCCAACAGACCGACCGCGCCGGCCCGGCGCCAGATGGCGCGCGGCGCCATGCCGGCGTCTTCCCACTTCGCGTAATCGGGCAATATTTCGGCTTCGATGAAGCGGCTCACGGTCGCGCGAAATTGCTCGTGCTCGGCGGCAAAGATCGCGCGCGGCAGCCACAGCGGCATCGCCCCTTGCGGCGGTCGCGTATGCGCGGAATCGTTCGGCCGACCTGACATGCAATCACCCCAAAATGCGCCATCGTCGCAACAGCAAGCTGCAACCGGTTATAATTAATGCGTTAATCTTTCGTTTAAACTTCTTTTAATACTTGCGCCGAGGCCCCCTGTTGATAAGAATGCGGCAACTCGCATGTCGGGGACTGGTGAAACGCCACGTTGAAATGGCGGCGCTGCAGACCCTAAAGAAAAAAATGAACTTAAGTCAAAAGAAGGGTTGCCATGACGACGCAGACCGCCAGGCTACCGAGGTTTTTTTATCGCATGCCGCCGCGTCCCTGCCCCTACCTGCAGGGCCGCACCGAGCAGAACATATTCACCGAGCTCAACGGGCCAACGACGATTCAGCTCTACGACGCGCTGACCCAGGCCGGATTCCGCCGCTCGCACAACGTCGCTTACCGGCCCTCGTGCCCAGGCTGCCAGGCTTGCGTGCCGGTGCGCGTCGTGAGCGCGCAGTTTGCGCCCAGCCGCTCGCAACAACGCATCCTCAAAGCGAATGCCGACCTCACCGAAGAGATCGTCCACTCGCGCGCCTCGGCCGAGCAATACGGCCTGTTTTCGCGCTACCTGTCGGCGCGCCACGCCGACGGCGAAATGGCCGGCATGACCTATGCCGACTATGTCGCCATGGTCGAGGACAGCCCGCTCAGCACCGGCATCGCCGAGTATCGCGATCGGGCCGGCAATCTCGTTGCCGCCTGTCTCATCGATCAACTCACCGATGGCCTGTCGGCCGTCTACAGTTTTTTCGAGCCCAGCCTGCCGGAGCGCAGCCTTGGCTCTTACATGATCCTGCGCCTGATCGAGAACAGCCGGCGCAACCGCTTGCCCTATTTATACTTGGGCTATTGGATCTCCGGCAGCCGGAAAATGGCCTACAAGGCGAAATTCCGCCCGCTGGAAGGGCTTTCGTCGCGCGGCTGGACCGTGCTGCCCTAGGCGACAACGACGGCCGCGACGGGCCGATCCTGCGAGCCGGCAAAAAGCCTGTTGACAGACACGGCCCCCATCACCGCAAGCTACGGTAGGCGATCGATATTGCGTCGAGCGTGATATCTGTGACGAGCCGCCCCGTCTATGCGTCGGCGCGGCGTACGGAAATCAGGCAAGAAGAACGCGGCGCGATCGGCCCGGGTGGTCACGTTTCGAGAGACGCGCTTGTGAAACCGTTCCTTGCGTTCAGCCATGGCGTTGACGCGCTCAATGCCAAAGTCGGCAAGCTGGCCGCTTGGCTGGTGCTGCTCGCCTGCCTGATCAGCGCCGCCAATGCGATGATCCGCTATGGCATGAATTCGAGCTCGAACGCGTGGCTCGAAATTCAGTGGTACATGTTCTCCGGCATTTTCCTGCTCGGCGCCTCCTACACCTTCAAGGTCAACGAGCATGTTCGCGTCGATATCGTCTACGCCATCGTCTCGGACCGTACGCGCTTGTGGATCGACTGCCTGGGCACGCTGCTTTTCATGCTGCCGGCTGTCGCCATTCTCACCTGGATGACGTGGCCGCTGTTCGCCAATTCGGTCGTCAAGGCGCCGGAGGGCGCGACCGTCCCAAGCGTATCGGCAACTCTGTCCGGTTTTTTGCATCCGGCTGGGTGGGAGCACTCCGACATGGCCGGCGGCATCATCCGCTGGCCGGTCAAGATTCTGATGCCGATCGGGTTTTTTCTGCTGACGCTGCAAGGCCTGTCCGAGCTGATCAAGCGCATCGCGGCGCTGGCCGGCCTCTACACGGTCGAGACTAAATATGAAAAGCCGCTGCAGTAGCCGCCAGCGCGAAACTGGGGTGCCACGATGATTCCGCTCGAATGGATGGCGCCGCTGATGTTCGCGGGCCTCGTCGTCTTCATGCTGATCGGATACCCCGTGGCCTTCTCGCTGGCGGCGGTGGGTTTTTTCTTCGCGCTGATCAGTATCGACGCGGCTTACTTTCCGCCCCAATACATGAACAATTTGTCGCTGCGCATTTTCGCCATCATGCGCAACGATTTGCTGCTGGCGATCCCGTTCTTCACCTTTATGGGCGCGATCCTCGAACGCTGCGGCTTGGCCGAGGACCTGCTCGAGGGCACGGGCCAATTGTTCGGCTCGGCGCCGGGCGGCCTTGCCTATGCCGTGATCGTGGTCGGCGCCATTCTCGGCGCCATCACCGGCACGGTGGCGGCCTCGGTGATCGCGATGGGCGTCATCTCGCTGCCGGTCATGATGCGCTACGGCTACAACATGCGCCTCGCGACCGGCGTTATCGCCGCGTCCGGGACCATCACCCAGCTCATCCCGCCGTCGCTGGTGCTTGTCGTCCTCGCGGACCAACTCGGCAAATCGGTCGGCGACATGTATCGCGGCGCCATCGGCCCCTCGATCGCGCAGACCGGGCTGTTCATGCTCTACATCGCCGCCCTGTCGCTGCTGCGGCCGAAATACATGCCGCCGCTGCCCGAAGAAGCGCGCACTTTGCGCGGCTGGCCGCTCTACCGGCGCGTGCTGCGCGGCATGGTGCCTTCGCTGGTGCTGATTTTCCTCGTGCTCGGCACGATCTTCATGGGCCTCGCGACGCCGACCGAGGCCGGCGCCATGGGCGCGGTCGGCGCCATCGTCCTCGCGGTGTTCAACAATCCGGGCATGACGTGGCTCGGGCGCCTGGCCGTCAAGGTCGGCGCCGCCATGTTCGGCGCCATCGCGGCAATCTGGCTGATGAAGCTGACCAATCCGGCCGGCGCCCTGCACAATCTCGGTAAATATCTCGACGCCAACGACATGCCGATCTACATCGGCCTCTACCTCGCCGTCGCCTTGCTGCTGTTCGAGGCCGTGCGCATCACGGCGCTGCGCGGGCTGATCAAGCAAGCATTCGAAATGACCATGCGGATCACGGCGATGGTCGTTTTCATCCTGATCGGCTCGACGGTTTTCAGCCTGGTATTTCAGGGCGTCGATGGCGGATTGTGGATCGAGGGCATGCTCCACGGCCTGCCCGGCGGCGTCGTCGGTTTCCTGATCTTCATCAACTTGTTCGTATTTTTCCTGGCGTTCTTCCTCGATTTCTTCGAGATCGCCTTCATCATCGTCCCGCTGCTGGCGCCGGTGGCGCTCAAGGTGCTGACGCCCGTGGTCGGCGCCGACGCGGCGCTGATCTGGTTCGGCGTCATGCTCTGCGTCAACATGCAGACCTCGTTCATGCACCCGCCTTTCGGCTTCGCGCTCTTCTACTTGCGCGGCATCGCCCCGCCCCAAATCAAGAGCTCGGATATCTATTGGGGCGCGGTGCCGTGGGTGTTCCTGCAGCTCATCCTGACGTTCTGGGTCATCCTCATGCCGTCGATGGTGACCTATTTCCTCGAATCTGGCCCCACGGTCGACCCGAGCAAGATCAAGATCGAATTGCCGACGGGACCGACGTTCGACGACGATGGCGGCCCGCCGAAATTGAAATAAGCCGCCTGCCGCAAACGATCGTAATCCCGACTGGAGCGCGCGCAAGCGCGCGGAGCGGAGGGACCTCGCGCGGACGAGCGTGGACTTGCCAGGCGGGATCGCGCCAGTCCACCCGAGGTCCCGCGGATCGCTGTGCGATCCGCCGCTACGGTCGGGATGACGTAGCTACGAATAGGTCGGTTCGGGCAACCCCGCCGATATTAGCCGCGAGATTTCGAGAACATAAAGCGGTCGAACGTATTTTCGGAAAACTGGAACCAGAGATTCTGGTCCTTCTGAAACGCGGTGTAGTTGATCGTAAACCTTCTTGAAATTCGCATTCCTGGCGTTGGTTTCCTTGAAGAGTTCCTGCGCGGCGTTGTAGCACGCATCGAGCACGGGCGTCGGGAAGGCGCGCAGCTCGGCGCCGCCCGCGACCAGGCGCCGGAGCGCCGGCGGGTTGCCGGCATCGTACTTGGCCGTCATCCAGTTGGTCGCCTCGGCGCACGCCGCCGCGAGAATGTTCTGATAGGTTTTCGGCAGCTTGTTCCACTCGCCGATGTTCATCATCGTCGACAGCATGGCGCAGCCTTCCCACCATCCCGGATAGTAGTAGAACTTAGCGACTTTGTGGAAGCCGAGCTTCTCGTCGTCATAGGGGCCGACCCATTCGGCGGCGTCGATCGTGCCTTTTTCCAGCGCCGGATAAATGTCGCCGCCGGCGATTTGCTGCGGCACGACGCCGATTTTGGACATGACACGGCCGGCGAAGCCGCCGATGCGCATCTTGAGGCCCTTCATATCGTCCGGCGTCTTGATTTCCTTGCGATACCAGCCGCCCATCTGCGCGCCGGTGTGGCCGCCCGGAAGGTGATAGACGTTATAGGACTTGTAGAACTCGTTGAGCAGATCGTTGCCGCCGCCATGATACATCCAGGCGTTCATCATGCGGGTGTTGAGGCCGAACGGGATCGCAGTGGCAAACGCGAAGGTCTCGTCCTTGCCGAAATAGTAGTAGGACGCGGTGTGGCCCATCTCGACGGTATTGGCCTGAACCGCGTCCAGCACGGCGAGTGGCGGCACGATCTCACCGGCGGCGAAGACCCTGATCTGGAACTTGTTGTCGGTCGCCTCGGCGACGCGCTTGGCGATGACCTCGGCGCCGCCATAGAGCGTATCCAAGCTCTTGGGGAAGCTCGACGTCATGCGCCACTTCACGTCGGGCATGGATTGGGCGATGGCGGGCTTCGGAAAAGTCGAGGCGATGGCGGCCGCGGCGGCGGCCGAACCGGCGGCCGTTGCGCTACGGATGAAATTGCGGCGTTTCATTGAGCGAAGACTCCCATAATGGTTTAGGCCTGATTTCGTCCTAAGGCCCGGGAAATTTCCCGATCCGGCACTGTAAAAACCGGCATCGCGCAACGCAAGGGCCGGCGCGGCCTAGAATTTCGTGCTGCGCGGGAAGCCCGCGGGCGGCAAACGCCCGGCTTGGGCGCGCTGGCCGAGCCAGCCTTTGAGGTCGGCTTTCGTATAAAGCCGGGTCTTGCTGCCGGTTTGCACGTCCAAGCCCCGGTCGAGCGCGAAGCATTTCACGTCGCTCAAGCCGCCTTGCTTGTATTTCTGCAGCGTGTTGCCGCGCCCGCGGTTCATCTCGGGCAATTCGGCCAACGGGAAAACGATGAGCTTGCGGTTCTCGCCGAGGCAGGCGACGTGATCGCCCACGACCGGAACGCAGACGCGCGCGACGGCGCCCTCGGCGAGATTGAGCGCCTGCTTGCCGGCGCGGGTTTGCGCCGCCACCTCTTTTTCCGGCACGACGAAGCCGCGCCCGTCCGATGAAGCGATCAGCAATTTGCGCTCGGGATCGTGCACCGTAAGCGACACGATGTCGTGCTCGTTGCCGAGATCGATCGACAAGCCGCACCGGCTCGCCATGGCCGCGCCCGCGCGTCAGCTTGTCGGCGCCCAGCATGTAGAACTTGCCGTCGGTGGCGAACAACAAAAGCTTGTCGGTGCTCTGGGCGTGCAGCAGGTAACGCAGCGCGTCGCCTTCCTTGAATTGCAGCGCATCGCCGCTTTCAAGATGGCCGCCCATCGCGCGGATCCAGCCCTTTTCGGAGCAGATCACGGTGATCGGCTCCTTCTCGACCGCGGCGGCGGCGACGTCGGCGATTTCGACCTCGGGCACTTCGCCGCGCGTCGTGCGGCGCTTGCCCAGGGGCGTATCCTTGCCGAAGGCTTTCTTGAGATCGGCGAGCTGGTCGCGCACCGTCTGCCATTGCTTTTTCTCGCTGGCGACGAGCGCCTTGAGCGCATCCTGCTCGGCGCCGAGATCCTTGATCTCGCGCTTGATCTCGATTTCCTCGAGCTTGCGCAGCGAGCGCAGGCGCATGTTGAGGATCGCCTCGGCCTGCGCGTCGGAGAGCTTCCACCGCTTGATCATCGCCGGCTTGGGCTCGTCCTCGGCGCGGATGATTTTTATCACGGCGTCGATGTTGAGATAAACGATGAGATAGCCGCGCAGGATTTCCAGGCGCTCGGCGATTTTGCCGAGGCGGAAGCGGCTGCGGCGGACGAGGACTTCCTGCCGGTGGTCGAGATAGCCGCGCAGCACCTCGGCAAGGTTCATGACGCGCGGCGAGCGATCTTTGTCGAGCACGTTCATGTTGAGCGGCACGCGCGCCTCGAGCTCGGTGGCGCGGAACATCTGCTCCATCAGAACGGCGGGCTCGACGTTGCGGCTCTTGGGCTCGAGCACGACGCGGATATCCTCGGCCGATTCGTCGTGCACGTCGCCCAGCAGCGGCAGTTTCTTCTCCTGCATGAGCTGCGCGATGCGCTCGATGAGGCGCGACTTCGGCACCTGATAGGGTATCTCGGTGACGACGATGACGTAACCGCCGCCCTTGGTCTTCTCGGCGCTCCAGCGCGCGCGCACGCGGAAGCTGCCCCGCCCGGTCTTGTAGGCCTCAACGATGGCGTCGAAGGGCTCGACCAATTCGCCCCCGGTCGGGAAATCCGGGCCCGGCATGCGGTTAACAAGTTCGCGGATCGAGACATTCTCGTCCTTGAGTTTCTCTTTTTCGACCAGGCGATCGAGCGCGTCGCAGATCTCGGCGACGTTGTGCGGCGGAATGCTCGTCGCCATGCCGACGGCGATGCCGGCGGCGCCATTGGCCAAGAGATTGGGAAAGTTCGAGGGCAGGACGATCGGCTCCTGCCCTTCGCCGTCATAGGTCGGCCGGAAGTCGACCGCGTTCTCGTCGATGCCGTCGAGCAGGCGCGTCGCCACCTCGGTCATGCGCGCTTCGGTGTAGCGCATGGCCGCCGGGTTATCGCCGTCGATATTGCCGAAATTGCCCTGGCCGTCGACCAGCGGATAGCGCACGGCGAAATCCTGCGCCAGGCGCACCATGGCGTCGTAGATCGAATCGTTGCCGTGCGGATGATACTTGCCCATCACGTCGCCGACGATGCGGGCGCATTTCTTGAACGCCGTATGGGGATCGAGCTTGAGTTCGCGCATGGCGAAGAGCAGCCGGCGATGCACCGGCTTCAGGCCGTCGCGCAGATCGGGCAGCGAGCGCGACATGATGGTCGACAGGGCATAGGCGAGGTAGCGCTCGCCAAGCGCCTTGTCGAGCGGCTCCTCGCGCACTTCGGCGGCAAAGGCTTCTTCGGTCATGGGATCGTTTCCATACCCCGCTTATAGGGGCAATGGGGCGTCAGTCGTCAATAGGTTGTGGAGGCATTGCGTTGATTTGTGCCGCCAAACGGTCGCGTGCCGGCGGCAGACGCTGGCCCTGCGGCGCGAAGACATGGTCGGCGAGGAAATGGCCGGTCAGGCGCAAGCCGGCCCGCAGATCGTCGGCGCTGGGGTGGCCGGCGCCCAAGAGAAACGGCGGCAGGGCAAGCAGCCGGTCGCGATAGGGCTCGCCGGCCACGGCCGAAACGGCGCGGCCGGTTTTCGGCGAAACGTAAACCAACGTGTCGGGCCGTCCGGTCGCGGCGCAGGATTTGAGGTCCAGGCCGAAGCCGAGCGCGGCGAGTAGGCCGAGTTCCCAACGCACATAGGCGGCGGGCCAGGCCGCTTCGTCCAGGCGCTCCATCAGGTCGAGCAGGGCGGCGAAAATGTCGCCATGCGGCTCGCGTTCGGGCAGCGCGGCTTCGACGATCGTCACAGCGGCGGCCAACGCCGCCAACCGGCCCGGATCGCGCAACAGCCGCGCCGCGGTGCCGCGCAGCATCTCGCCTTGGAGATGTCCGAGATGTTCGGACAGGCGCGCGCGCCACGATGCGGCCACGACATTGCCGGGCTGGTAGAGGCCGCGCACGCGCGCGCCGGTCCCGCCGCGCACCAAGCCGCCGTGGCGGCCATGGTGCTCGGTCATGAGTTGCACGATGAGCGACGTTTCGCCGTGTTTGCGCACCGAAAGAACTATGCCGCGGTCGGTCCAATCCATCGCGAAATTCGCAACGCGCTCACGGCCCGAAATCCAGGCCCCAGACGCGATAGCGCTCCGGGTCGTCCTGCCATTTCTCGCGCACCTTGACGAACAGGAACAGGTGAACGCGGCGATCGAGCAATTTTTCCAGTTCCCGGCGCGCCTCGGCGCCGACCGATTTGATCATCGCGCCGCCCTGTCCGAGCACGATCGCCTTGTGGCCGTCGCGCTGGACATAGATCGTCTGCTCGATCTTGACGCTGCCGTCGCGCCGCGCTTCCCAGGTTTCGGTCTCGACCGTCAGGGCATAAGGCAGCTCCTGGTGGAGCTTGAGGAACAGTTGCTCGCGCGTGATCTCGGCGGCGAGCAGGCGGTCCGGCATGTCGGAAAGCTGGTCCTCGGGAAACAGCCAGGGCCCGGCCGGCACCGTTTTGGCGAAATGGCGCCGCAGATCGCCGACGCCGTCGCCGGTCAGGGCGGAAATCATGAAGATATCGGTGAAGATGCCTTCCTTGTTCAGCTTGTCCGCCATCACGAGCAGACGTGGCGCGTCGACCAGATCGACTTTGTTGAGAATCAGCACGCCCTTGCGGCCGGCCTGCTTGAGGCGGGCGACGATGTCGAGCGTCTCGGCATCGCCCAGCGTCCCGAATTTGCTCGCGTCGGCCAAAAGCGCGAAGATATCGGCGTCTTCGGCGCCCTTCCACGCCGCCGCGACCATGGCGCGGTCGAGCCGCTTGCGCGGCGCGAAAATGCCCGGCGTGTCGACGAAAATAAGCTGCGCCTTGCCCTCGATGCAAATCCCAAGCACGCGCGCCCGCGTCGTCTGCACCTTGGGCGAAACGATCGACACCTTGGCGCCGACCAAGATATTGAGCAGCGTCGATTTCCCGGCATTGGGCGCGCCGATGAGGGCGATGAATCCGGCGGCCGTGTTCGGGTCTTTCTGCATCGCTTCGCTCATCGGTTTTCCTCGGCGCCGCCGGCGACCCGGTCCAGGAGCAGCCGGGCGGCGGATTGCTCGGCGCTGCGTTTTGTAGCACCGGTCCCGCGCACGCTGGGATAGCCTTCGACTTCGGCTTCGGCCGTGAAGGTCGGCTTGTGCTCGGGCCCGGCGACGTCGACCGTCGCATAGCGTGGCAGCGCCAAGCCAAGGCCCAGCGCCCATTCCTGCAGCGCCGTCTTGGCGTCCTTGGGCGGCTGCAAGTCGCGTTCGAGCAACGGCATCCAATAGCGATAGATGAAGCGCTCGGCCGCCGGCAGCCCGCCGTCATAATAGAGCGCGGCGATCACCGCCTCGCAGCAATCGGCGAGAATGGCGGCATTGCCGCCGGTCCCCGCCTGCTCTTCTCCGGGCGACAGTCGAATATGCGGACCGAGGCCCACGTCGCGCGCGACTTCGACCAGGCAGGATTCCTGAACCAACGCCGCCAAGCGGCGCGCCAGGCCGCCGACCGGCTCATCGGGAAACCGGTCCAGCAGCAGCGCAGCCACGACCAAGCCGAGAACGCGATCGCCGAGAAACTCCATCCGCTCATAGTCGCGGCCCGCCGCATCGCCGCGCGGGCCGGCGGCGCTGGCATGGGTCAGGGCTTCGGCGAGCAGCCGAACATCGGCAAACCGGTGCAGCAATCGCGGGGACAGCGCGTCGAATTCGGGCATGGCGGCTAATGTGCGTTCGGCGCGGGCAAAATGGAAGGACGGGCCGCCGCGCTCAATCGATCGCCCGCAGCAGGCGGCGCCACCGGATCGCCGCGATCCAGCGCAGCGGATCGCCGATCGAAGCGCCCTGCTGGGTCGAAAAGAACAGGAATTGGGCCCGGCCGATCAGATTGTCGGCGGGCACGAATCCGACATGGTGCGACCGGCTATCGGTCGAATTGTCGCGATTGTCGCCCATCATGAAATAGTGCCCGGGCGGCACGACGTATTCTTCGGTGTTGTTGTGCGGCGCTTCGCTCGTGCCAGGGCGCATCCAGACCGAATAGGCCCGGCCGCCGGGCAGCGTTTCGCGGTACCGCTCGACGTTGCCCTCGGGCCGCGGAACCTGCGGATCGCCGCTTTCGATCTCGGTTTCGGACTCGCGTTTGACGTAGCTGCGGCCGACCGCCTTGCCGTTGATGTGCAGCACCCCGGCCTTGACCTGAATGCGATCGCCCGGCAGGCCGATCACGCGCTTGATGTAATCCTCGCTCGCGTCGCGCGGCAGGCGAAAAACGACAACGTCGCCCCGCTCCGGCGCGCCGCCGAGAATGCGGCCGGAAAAGCGGAACGGATTCCAAGCCGATTCGGACGTGGCGAACGGAAACGAATAGCGGCTGTAGCCATAGGAATATTTCGCGACGAACAGATGGTCGCCGACGAGCAGGCCGGGATACATCGACGCCGACGGGATGTGAAACGGCTCGAAGGCGAAGGTGCGCAGCACAAGGGCGATCGCGATCGCCCAGATCGCCGTGAGGGCGGTATCGTACAGCCAGCGCACGGCGCCGCGCAGCAGCCCCAGGGGTCCCGAAGCGCTCATTCGGCGCCGGCGGCGGACCCGCCTATTTTACGCCCGACAACAAGCGCGAGAACCGGATCGCGCCGGGCCAACGCCAGATTTCCCACAGCTCGGCCGATCCGTCCGTCGAGAAGAACAGGAAATCGGCGCGGCCGATCAGATTGCGCGCCGGCACGAAGCCGACCGTTTCGAAACACTTGCGCCCCGGATTGTAGCTGCTGTTGAAGCGGCTATCGCAGGAATTGTCGCGATTGTCGCCCATGAAAAAGTAGTGCCCGGCGGGAACGGTATACTCGGGAGTGTTGTCGCTGCCGTCTTCCTTGTCGCTGCGCTCGAAAATGCGATAGGAGCGGCCGTCGGGCAGGGTCTCGATATAGAGCTGGCGCTCGCCCTCCTCGCCGGAGCGCGGATCGAGGCGATGCACTTCCTCTTTGCGCAAGGCACGGCGCTCGGTCATCTTGCCGTTGATGTGGAGCCGGCCATCGCGCACCTGGATGCGGTCGCCGGGCAAGCCGATCACGCGTTTGATGTAGTCCTTCGTCGGATCGCTCGGCAGCCGGAAGACGGCGACGTCGCCGCGCTTCGGCTCGGAACCGATGAGACGGTCGGCGATGATCGGCGGACTCCACGGAAACGAATAGCGGCTGTAGCCGTAGGAAAATTTCGAGACGAAGAGATAGTCGCCGACCAACAGTCCGGGCAGCATCGAGCCCGACGGAATGCTGAACGGCTCGTAGGCGAAGGTCCGCACGACGACGGCGATGGCGACGGCCCAGAACACCGTCTTGAACGTCTCGGCCCAGCTCTCGCCGCCCTTTTCGCCCTTTTTCCCGATAGCGGATTTCTTGGTCTCGCGTGCCACGTTTTGCTTCGTCCTTCTCGCATTCGGGTTGCGGGCGCCGATGGCGGCGCCCGTGCCGTTCAAGCCAGTCCTTCGGTCGATGTCCCCGCGTTCAACCCGGCGCGGCGGGAATGGCGGAGATGATGACGATCACTTGGGCGAGCGGCGGCTCGTCGGTGATCGAGATATCGATTTGCGCCGTCATACCAGGGGGCGTGATCTCGGCCAAGCGTTTCGCCGCCGCACCGGTCAGCGCGATGCCGGGCTTGCCGCCAGGCAGATTGACCACGCCGATGTCGCGCCAGAACACGCCGCGGCGAAATCCGGTGCCCAGCGCCTTGGCGCAGGCCTCCTTGGCGGCGAAGCGCTTGGCGTAGCTCGCCGCCCGGTCGCGCCGGCCCTCGCTGCGTTTGCGCTCCGTCTCGGTGAAGAGCCGGTCGGTGAAGCGTTCGCCCCAGCGCGCGAGCGAGCGCTCGATGCGCCGGATATCGACGATGTCGTTGCCGAGACCGATGATCATCGGGCGCTCCGTCTCAGGCCGAGCGGGCGCCGGCCGCGTCGGCCCGCGCCTTTTCCATCAAGGCCCGCATGCGCTTGATGGCGCTATCGAGGCCGCCGAAGATCGCCTCGCCGATCAGGAAATGGCCGATATTGAGCTCGACGATGCTCGTGATCGCCGCCACCGGCCCGACCGAATCGAAATTCAAGCCATGGCCGGCGTGGCATTCAAGGCCGAGCTCCTTGGCGATCGCCGCCGCTTCGACGATGCGTTCGAGCTCGCGGCGGACTTCCGGTCCGTGCGGCGCGAGGTTGCAGGCGTCGCAATAAGAACCCGTGTGCAGTTCCACCACCGGCGCGCCGAGCGCCTTGGCCGTTTCGAGCGCGGCGCGCGCCGGCTCGATGAAGAGCGAGACCCTGATCCCGGCGCCGCTCAATTCGCGCACGTAATAAGACAGATGCTTGTGGCCGCGCAGCACGTCGAGGCCGCCCTCGGTCGTCCGCTCCTCGCGCTTTTCGGGCACGAGACAGGCGGCGTGCGGCTTGTGCTTGAGGGCGATGGCGAGCATTTCGGGCGTCGCCGCGATTTCGAGATTGAGCGGGCGGTCGATCTCGCGGGTCAGGCGATCGATGTCGCTGTCGGTGATGTGCCGCCGGTCCTCGCGCAGGTGGGCCGTGATGCCGTCGGCGCCGGCCGCGGCGGCGGCGATCGCGGCGCGCACCGGATCGGGGTGCCGGCCGCCGCGCGCGTTGCGGATCGTCGCCACGTGATCGATGTTGACGCCGAGCCTCGGTTTGCCTGCCTTCATGGTCGCAATCTCCTAGCCGCGCGGCCGTTCGACGACGGCGACAACCTTCTGGCTGCGCAGCGCAGCGATGATGGTCGTCAGATGCTTCAGGTCGCGCACCTGAACGTCGATCAGCATATCGAAAAAATCGGTGTCGCGGCTGGTGAAACGCAGGTTGCTGATATTGCCCTCGCTCTTGCCGATCAGCGTGGTGATGGCGCCGAGCGCGCCCGGCTCGTTGTTCACCGTCAGGTGCAGGCGCCCGACATAGCCCATGTCGCCCGGCTCCTCGGGCCATGCGACGTTGAGCCAGCGTTCGGGCTGCTCGACCAGGGCTTCGAGCGATTCGCAATCGATCGTGTGCACCGTGACGCCCTTGCCCGTCGTCACGATGCCGACGATGCGCTCGCCCGGCAGCGGGTGGCAGCAGCCGGCGAAATGCACCGCCATGCCCGGGATCAGGCCCTTGAGCTGGATGGCACCCTTGCCCTTGGCCGGCTTGCGCGGACGCTTGGCCGGATCGGCCCGCTTGCGCGACAAGGTATCGCGCGCCACGGTGGCATTGGGGAAGATCGCCTGCGCCACGTCGCGCGCCGAAATATTGCCCTCGCCCACCATGGCGGCGAGATCGTCGGGCGTCGGCGCGCTGAACTGGCGTAGCGCCGGTTCGAGCGACTTCATCGCAAAGGTCTCGCCGCGCTGCTGGAAGGCCTTCTCGATCATCGCCTTGCCGAGATCGAGATATTCGTGGCGCTGGCGCTGGCGGATGAAGCGGCGGATGCGCGCGCGCGCCTTGCCGGTGACGACGAAGCGCTCCCATTCCGGCGACGGGGTCTGCGCCTTCGAGGTGACGATCTCGACCTGGTCGCCGTTCTTGAGCGCGGTGCGCAACGGCACCATGCGGCCGTTGATCTTGGCGCCGACGCAAGTGTCGCCGATCTGCGAATGCACGGCGTAGGCGAAATCGACCGGCGTCGAGCCGCGCGGCAGTTCGAACAGATCGCCATGCGGCGTGAAGCAGAACACCTTGTCCTGGAACATCTCGAGCCGCGTGTGCTCGAGAAACTCCTCGGGATCGGCGCCTTGCTCGAGAATGTCGAGCAGGCCGCGCAGCCAGCGATATTGGTCGCTGTCGGCGCCCGCCATGTTCTGCTTGTATTGCCAATGCGCGGCGAGGCCGACTTCGGCGAATTGATGCATCTCCTCGGTGCGGATTTGCACTTCGATGCGATGGCCGCCCGGGCCGAAGATGCCGGTGTGCAGCGAGCGGTAGCCGTTCTGCTTCGGCAGGCTGATGAAATCCTTGAAGCGGCCGGGCACGACGCGGTATTTGCCGTGAATGATGCCGAGCGCGTGGTAGCAGTCCGCCAAGCTCTTGACCACGACGCGAAACGCCATGATGTCCGACAATTGCTCGAACTCGACGGCTTTCTGCTGCATCTTGCGCCAGATCGAATAGGGCGTCTTGCTGCGGCCCGAAATCTTGGCTTCGACGCCGCCTTCCTTCACCAGCTCTTCGAGCGCGGCGATGATGCGCGGCACGAAATCGCCGCCGCGCTCGGTGAGGAAATCGAGGCGCTTGACGACCGAATCGCGGCCGTCGGGATTGATCTCGGCGAACGCCAGGTCCTGCAGCTCCTCCTGGAAGTCGCGCATGCCGATGCGCTCGGCCAGCGGCGCGTAGATTTCCAGCGTCTCGCGCGCGATGCGCCGGCGCTTGTCCTCGTTCTTGATGTAGCGCAGCGTGCGCATGTTGTGCAGCCGGTCGGCGAGCTTGATGAGCAGGACCCTGAGGTCGGCCGACATCGCCAGCAGGAACTTGCGGAAATTCTCGGCCTGGGTTTCCTCGCGCGATTGCAGCTCGATGCGCGACAGCTTGGTCACGCCGTCGACGAGCTTCGCCACCTCGGCGCCGAAGCTTTGCTCGATCTGCGCCAACGTCGCCGCGGTGTCCTCGACGGTGTCGTGCAGCAGCGCCGTCACGATGGTTGCGGTGTCGAGACGGTATCGGGTGAGGATGCCGGCGACTTCGAGCGGATGCGCGAAATAGGGATCACCGCTCGCCCGGGTTTGCGTGCCGTGCGCCTTGATCGAAAATACGTAGGCGCGATTGATCAGGTCTTCGTCGGCGTCGGGATCGTAGGCCTTGACCTTCTCGATCAGCTCATACTGGCGCAGCATGGCGGCTCACCCGGCCCGCCCTGCCGAGCGGGCCGCCGTGCGGCGGGGCGCCCTGCGGCGGGCCGCCGTGCGGCGCCGCACCAGGCACAATCCAACGCGTCGATGGCGGAACCAGCGCGGGCCGCAACCGGCGCTCGTGCCGCGCGTGCTCATTCTTCGACGGTGTCTTCCGCGACGGCTTCGTCGACTTCGGCCTCGGCCTCTTCGCGGCTTTCCTTGGTTTCGCGCGCGGCCTGCTGCATCGACTCGACCGTGGCCAGGATCGCCGACTCTTCCTTGAGCGCGTCGATCGCCTCGACGTCTTCTTCCAGATCTTCCTGCGGCTTCTCTTTTTGCAAGCCGAGCACGAGCTTTTCGCGCAGCTCGCTCAGCTTCAACGTTTCTTCGGCGATTTCGCGCAGCGCGATGACGGGGTTCTTGTCGTTGTCGCGGTCGAGGGTTTCCGGCGCACCCGACGCGATGTCGCGCGCCCGTTGGGCTGCAATCATGACCAGTTCAAATCGATTCGGTATCTTGGTGATGCAATCTTCGACAGTGACGCGCGCCATTGAACGCTCGCTCCAACCGGTTTCAAGAAGGTTTCTAGAGAACCGTCTATATAGGCACCATGGCGGAAAAAAGCAACCTTGGCCGCAATCGGGCTCTCACCCGTCCAGAGGCTCGGCCAAGGCGGTTTTGGGCAGGGCGGCGATGAGTTCGGCGACCGGCCGGCCGCTTGCCGGGTGCCGCCAATCCGGGGCGATTTCGGCCAGCGGCAAGAGCACGAAGGCCCGCTCGGCCAGGCGAGGGTGCGGCAGGATGGGGCCGGACGGATCGGCCGCGATCCGGCCGTCGAAATCGAGCAGGTCGATATCCAAGGTCCTCGGAGCATTGACCAAGCGGCGGCTACGCCCGAATTCGGCCTCGATCCGATGCAGCGCGGCCAGAAGGTCGCCGGGCGCGAGGGCCGTTTCGATTTCGGCCACGGCGTTGACGTATTCCGGCTCGGCGGGGTCGGGCCAAGCCGGCGAGCGGTAAAAGCGCGATCGGCGCCGCACGTCGATGCCCACGGCCTGGAGCGCCAGGATCGCGGCGCTCAAGGTATCGGCGGGCGCCCCGGCCTTGCTCGCCAAATTCGCGCCCAATGCGATGTAGATCGTCATGGGCGGCGCGGCCTCCCCCACCTACCGGCTTGCGGCCCGCGAAAAACGCAACTAAGACCAACCCATCGCGGGAAGCGCAGCTGGGCATTTGATCGCTTCGGCACCAGCATATTGCATGAGAGAATTTTAACGGAGCCCTCCATGGCGAACGCCCACAAGCTTTACAAGGACGAAAAGCTCGCAATCTTCATCGACGGCGCCAATCTCTACAATGCGGCGCGCACGCTCGGTTTCGACATCGACTATCGCAAGCTGCTCGAATTTTTCGCGGACCGCGCCCGCGTGCTGCGTGCGTTTTATTACACCGCCATCATCGAGGACCAGGATTATTCGCCGCTCCGGCCGCTGGTCGATTGGCTCGATTACAACGGCTATTCGCTGGTCACCAAGCCGGCCAAGGAATTCACCGACGCCGCCGGGCGGCGCAAGGTGAAGGGCAACATGGACGTCGAGCTCGCGGTCGATGTCATGGAAACATCGGGCCATGTCGATCACATCGTGCTGTTCTCGGGCGATGGCGATTTTCGCCGCTTGGTCGAGGCGGTGCAGCGCCGCGGCGTCCGCGTGACGGTGGTCAGCTCGATCAAGACCCAGCCGCCCATGGTCGCCGACGAGTTGCGGCGCCAGGCCGACATCTTCGTCGACCTGACCGATTTGGCGCCGTTTATCTCGCGCGCCAATTCGCCCAATCGCCAATCCGGCGGGCCGCGCGAGCCGGCCCTGGCGGGCCCGGACGATCAGCGCTACTAGGCGTGCCGCGAGCGAGCGCGCCGGCGGAGCCGGCCTCCGATTGCGCGCTGTGTCCGCGGCTCGCCGGGTTCCGCCGCGCCAATCGCGGCCTCTTTCCGGATTTTTTCAACGCGCCGGTGCCGCCCTTCGGCCCGCTTGAGGCCCGTTTGCTCATCGTCGGCCTGGCGCCCGGCCTCAAGGGCGCGAACCGCACGGGGCGGCCCTTCACCGGCGACTATGCCGGCGATTTGCTCTACGCCACGCTCGGCAAGTTCGGCTTTGCGCAAGGCGCCTACGACAAGCGCCGCGATGACGGCTTGGCTCTGCGCGATGCGCGCGTCACCAACGCCGTGCGCTGCGTGCCGCCGGAGAACAAGCCGACGCCGGCCGAGGCGGCGGCGTGCCGGAGCTTTCTGGCCGGCGAGATCGCCGCGATGCCGCGCCTTCGCATCGTCCTCGCCCTCGGGCACATCGCCCACAAGGCCGTGCTCGCGACCCTCGCGGAGCGCCAAGCGGCATGGCCGTTCCGGCACGGCGCCATTCACGCCCTGCCGCGCGGCCCCGCCCTCGCCGATTCCTACCATTGCTCGCGCTACAACACGAACACCGGCGTGCTGACCGAGGCGATGTTCGAAGCGGTGTTCCGCGGCGTCCGGGACGCGATCGGGCGGGGGTAGCGCAGATTTCTCACGGCACGCGATCGCCTTGCATCTTGCGCCTTGCGTTTCTCAAGCGTGATCGCAACTTGCAGAACCAGGGCAGCCGCAGGCTGCCCCTACGCGATGTCGTCGCGGCGTAGGGGCACGCGGCGCGTGCCCTCGGGACAAAGGCCGATGATCGTCGGGAGGAAATTCGGAGATGCATCGACCCGCGCGGTCGATCTGTGAGATTTCCGGGTCAGCGCGCCTATCCGCCCGGCCGCCACCCGAAGATGCTCAAGATGCTCAAGATGCTCATCCGGTCATTCGAGCACCTTCGGGAATCATTGGATTTTTTTTCGCGCGGCTTTTTTCATAATCCGGGTCCCGGCGCAGTTAAGCCATTGATTCGCCCGAAGATGCTCATTTCGGCGAATTTTCCTGATGCACAAACATGAGCATCTTGAGCACCTTCGCGAATCATTGGGTTTTTTGCCGCCGCGTCCCGCTCTATCCCCAGACCTCGCGCGCCACCGTGCCAACAAGTTCCAGCTTGCGCTTCTGGTCGTCCTCGCCCATCGGCGCGCCGCCCACCGTGGTGCCGAAGCCGCATTGCGGGCTCACCGCGAGGCGCTCCGCGGGAATGAATTTCGTCGCTTCCTCGATGCGCCGCTTGATCGCGCCGCGATCCTCCAATTGCGCCGTCTTGCTGCTGACCAGGCCGAGGACGACGCATTTGCTTTTCGGCAGGTGGCGCAGCGGCGCGAAACTGCCGGCGCGCTCGGAATCGTATTCGAGCAGGAACACGTCGGCCGCGACGCCGCCGAACAATTTCTCCGCCGCCGGCTCGTAGCTGCCGCTGCCGATCCAGTGGCCGCGAAAATTGCCGCGGCACAGATGCATGCCGACCGTCATGCCCGCCGGCCGCCCCGCGATCGCGGCATTGGCGACGGCGATGTAGCGGTCGAGCAGCTGGCGCCAATCCCAACCCCAGCGCGCGACGCGGTCCTGGATCGCGGGATCGCACAGCAACGCCATCGGCACTTCGTCGAGTTGCAGATAGGTCAGGCCCAGGCGGCCGAGCTCGGCGATTTCGGCGCGGTAGACGGCGACGAGATCGGCCCAGAATTTTTCGTCGTCGGGATAAACGCTGCGGTCGATGCCCTCGGGGCCGCGAAAGAAATGGATCACCGCCGGCGACGGCAGCGTGATCTTGACCGGGCGGTTGCGCGATCTTGCGCATGAATTCGAATTCGCCCGTGGCGATGCCCGCGCTGCGCCGGATCGGCGCTTCGGCGTGCGGCACCGGCACTGAGACGCCCGCTTCCTTCTCGTTCATGAAATCGAATTCGGTGTCCTTGTGGACGAGGCCGTCCACCGCGTCGACGAAACCGGCGAACCACGAGCGTCGGCGGAATTCGCCGTCGGTGACGGCGCCCAGGCCGGCGGCCTCCTGCATCGCGACGGCGCCGCGGATCGCCTCGTCCTGGATGCGCGCGAAGGCCGCTTTGTCGATCGTGCCGGCGGCGAGCGCCTTGTAGCCGTCCTTCAGCGCGCGCGGGCGCAGCAGGCTGCCGATATGGTCGGCGCGGCAAATGGGGCTGGTCGCCATTGTTTTCGTTCTCCTGTTTAGCGTTTGTCGACGAAGCGCGGCGCCTTGACCGCTTTTTCGAATTCGGCGGCCAAGGTCCCCGCCGGCAGCGCTTCGACATCGCAGGTTTGTTCGAAAATCCGTTTGAGCGCCGATGCGAGATCGCGCAACACCGCGCCGGGCTCGGCGCCGCGCCGCAGTTCGACGAGGATGCGCAGCCGGTCGAGCCCGTCCGCCGCCGTGATCGCCTCGGCCTTGAAATCCAGCACGCTCGGCTGGACGAACATGAAATCCTCGAGATCGCCGTGATTGACGTTGACGCCGCGGACCTTGAAGAAACCCTCGGTGCGCAGCGCGTGCTCGAATAGAGGAAACACCGAGAACGGATCCTTGCCGCGCTTCTGGCGCTTCATGCGCACGATGTCGCCGGTAAGCCAGCGCAGGAACGGCGTGATCGTGTTCGACCACAGCGGCGTCATCACCAAGGCGCCCGCCTCGCCCTCGGGCACCGGCTTGCCGGTGGCGCTGTCGATGACTTCGAGAAAGAACAGATCGGTCCACGCCACCATCGCGCCCATTCCGTCGCGCTCGATCGCCGTCATGGCGCCTTCGGTCATGCCGAAGCTGTTATAGACTTTCGCGCCCCAGCTCCGTTCCAGCTTGGCGCGTTTCGCTTCGGTGAGCGGCTCGGCGCTGACCAGCAGTTTCTTGACGCCGAGGCCGGCGAGATCGACGCCCTCAGCCTCGGCGACATTGGCGACGTGCAGCGCGTAGCTCGGCATGGCGGCGAAAATCGTCGGGCGCAGGCTCTGGATCAGCTCGATCTGCAGCGGCGTCGGCGTCGTCGTTCCCGCGCCGGCCCACAGCGTGGCAAGCCCCTCCATTTCCGCCGAGCGCGGCGTAAGCTGGCCGACCGGATGGATGCCCATCGGAAACGCGACATGCAACCGATCCGTGTGGGTGGCGCCGATGCAGGCCCAGGTGCGGCGGAAGGCGACGCCCAGCATGTATTTCATGTCGGTCGCCGAGCGCGGATAGAACAGCGGCTTGCCCGTGGCCCCGCCCGAGCGCCAGAATTCCACCGCCTTGTCGAAGCCGGCGATGCAGAAATCCTCGTAGAATTGCTTGGTCGAGAGCTTGCGCAACTCGTCCTTGGTCAGCACCGGAATTTTGCGCCACTCCTCGGGGTCGTCGAGCTTGCTGGAGATCGATCGCTTCGACGCGCCGGCGCAGCAGCGGCGACTGCTCGCCGCCGCGATGGCCGGCGCTTGCGCCGGCGCTGAATGTCGTCGATCGCCTTCTGGTTCGCCGGCAGCGGCAGCGCCCAGCGCTCGGGATCGAATTCGCCGTGACCGGTCGGCCGAGTTTTTTTCATCGCGTCTTCCCGCATCTTGCCGTCATATAGCCGTCATCCGATGCGCGCCGCTACCTTGCCGCGCATCCGGGCCGGTGATATGTTTTAGAATTAAAATATTTAGACCTAAAGCATCAGGCTCGCCAATGTGGAAACCGCCCGAGCGCATCAAGCACGCGCCCGATCCGGGCCGCGCCCCGAGCGCGGCCGAGGCGGCGCAATCGATGCTGTTCAGCCCGGTCAAGATCGGACCGCTGACGCTCAAGCATCGCACCTGGGTGCCGGCGATGGTGCCGTGGCGCGCGACCGACGACGGCTTGGTCACCGACAACGTGCTGGACTGGTACGAGCGCTTCGCCAAGGGCCGCCCGGGCGGGCTCGTCATCGAGGCCACCGGCATCCGCGACATTCCGAGCGGGCCGCTGATGCGCATCGGCCACGACCGCTTCATTCCCGGTCTCAAGGAACTCGCCGACACGGTGCGCCGCGCCAGCGGCGGCGAGACCAAGCTTTTCATCCAGTGCATCGACTTCCTCGCGATCCGCCGCCGGCCCGAGCGCGATAAATTTTTTCAGCGCTTTCTCCGCATCACCGACCGCCACCGCGAGAATCTCGCGGCGGAAACCTGCCCGAGGCCGAGATCCGCGCCCGGCTCGCGGCCCTGCCCGACGCCGAGCTCGACGCCGTCCTCGATCCGCGCGAGCTCGAGGCGCTGCGCAGGGGCTATCGCGAGCGCGTGACCGATGTCGATCTGCCGCATATCCGCGACTTGCCGAAGGTCTTGCCCGATCTGTTCGCCGCCGCGGCGCGGCGCGCGCAGCAGGCCGGCATCGACGGCGTCGAGCTGCACTATGCCCACGCCTATACCATGGCCTCGTTTCTCTCGCGCACCAACGATCGCGCCGACGGCTACGGCGGCACGCCGGAACATCGCGCGCGGCTTCCGCTCGAAGTGTTCCGCCGCGTGCGCGAAGCGGTGGGCGCGGATTATCCGGTCGGCTGCCGCTATCTCAGCGACGAATGCATCGACGGCGGCAGCACGGTGGAAGACGCGCGCTTTTACGCGGTCGAGTTCGCGCGCGCCGGCATGGATTTCGTTTCGCTGTCGCGCGGCGGCAAGTTCGACGACGCCAAACAGCCCAATATCGGCGAGGCTGCCTATCCCTACACGGGACGCAGCGGCTACGAATGCATGCCGGCCTTCCTATCGGACAAATTCGGGCCGTTCGGACGCAACGTGGCGCCGGGCGCTTCGATCAGGAAAGCCGTGCGCGAGGCCGGCGCCACGACGCCCATCGTCGTCACCGGCGGCATTCACGGCTTCGCCCAGGCCGAAGGAATTCTCCAACGCGGCGAAGCCGATCTGATCGGCGCCGCGCGCCAAACCCTCGCCGATCCCGATTTCTTCCTGAAGCTCCGCCTCGGCCGCGGCGCCGAACTCCGGGTTTGCGAATACACGAATTACTGCGAAGGCCTCGACCAGAAGCACAAGATGGTCACGTGCAAGCTGTGGGACCGCGCCGCACTGGACGAGCCCGGCGTCAAACGCTCCGACGACGGCAAGCGCCGGACGATCGCGCCGGCCTGGAACCCGTAGAGAAGCAAATCGCGCCGGTCGCTATTGCGGCCGGGGCCCGAATTTGTGGTCGCTCACCATCGCCGAAAAACGCACCGGCAGGATGGCGCGGCTGGCGATCTTGCCCGCCTTGTCTTTCTCGACCAAAAGAAGCTGCTGTGCCTCGCTGAGACCGACAGGCAGCACCATGCGGCAGCCCGGCTTCAGCGCTGCGAGCAGCGCCGGCGGAATCAACTCCGGCGCCGCCGTCGCAACGATGCGGTCGTAAGGCGCGTGCTCGGGCAGGCCGCGCGACCCGTCGCCGGTGCGGACCACGACATTGCCGGCGCCGATTGCCGCCAGCCTTTGCCGCGCCGCCGTCGCCAGTTCCTGGATGATCTCGACGCTGTAGACTTTCGCGGCGAGCTTGCCCAACACCGCCGCGCCGTAGCCGAGGCCGGTGCCGATTTCGAGCACGGTATCGCCCGGACGGATCTGCAGCAGGCTGAGCATCAGGGCGACGATGAAGGGTTGCGAGATCGTCTTGTCGCTGCCGATGGGGAGCGGCGTGTCGAGGTAGGCGTATTCCCGCAGCTCGGCCGGCACGAATTCGTGGCGCGGCACATCCTCCATGGCCGCCAGGACGCGCTGATCCAACCGCGCGCCGCTCAGCTTGGCGTGCGCGGCGATCGTTTCGATCATCTGATCGCGTTTGGCGGCAATATCGGCTTCGCTCATCGCCGTGTTCCTGGGTCTCCGAACCGAACAAATACTAGCCGCGATCCCGAAGCAAGCGCCCGCGCTGACGATCCCAATCGCGCGCCTTGTCCGCCGCGCGCTTGTCGTATTGCTTCTTGCCGCGCGCCAAGCCGAGCTCGACCTTGGCGATGCCGCGCTTGTTGAAATAGATCGACAGCGGCACCAGCGTGATGCCGTCGCGCTGGATGGCGCCGATCAGCTTGTTCATCTCGCGCCGGTGCATGAGCAGCTTGCGCGGCCGTTTCGGTTCGTGGTGCGCGTAACCGCGCGACGTATATTCCGGAATATTGGCGTTGTAGAGCCAAAGCTCGTCTTTGTGCTCGCCGGCATGCGCGTCGATGATATTGCCCTTGCCGGCGCGCAACGCCTTCACTTCGGTGCCGTGCAGCATGATGCCGGCCTCGAACTTGTCCTCGATCGTGTAGTCGTGCCGCGCCTTGCGGTTCTGCGCGGCGGGCCGGTGCGGCGGTGCCGTGGGTTTGGCCATGGCCCGTCAACGCGCGGAGCGGATCATTCGGCGGCGCGCGCTCCGGCAGCCTTGAGCAAGCCGACATGCGCCATCGCCTGGCTGACGCGCGCGCGGGCGTTTTCCGAAGCCGCAACCAGCGGCAAACGAATATCCGGCGTTGACAGCCCCAACAGGCTCGCCGCGTATTTGACCGGCGCCGGACTGGTTTCGCAGAACAGCGCATCGTGCAGCGGCATGAGCAATTCGTTGACGGCCCGCGCCTTGGCGAAATCGCCCTTCTGCCAGGCCTCGTGCAGGTCCGCGCAATGCCGCGGCGCCACGTTGGCGGTGACCGAGATGCAGCCGTCGCCGCTTTGCGCCAGCAGGGCCAGCGCCGTGGCGTCTTCGCCGGACAGGATCGAAAAATTGTCGCCGCAGGTCAGGCGCGTGCGCAGCGGCCGCGCGAGATCCATCGTCGCATCCTTGACGCCGACGATGTTGGGCAGCTTCGCCAACCGCGCCATGGTATCGACCGACATGTCGACGACGCTGCGCGGCGGAATATTGTAAATTATGATCGGCAGGTCGACGGCGTCGTGCAGCGCTTTATAGTGTTGGAACAGGCCCTCTTGAGTCGGCTTGTTGTAATAGGGCGTGACGACAAGCTGGGCGGTGGCGCCGGCCTTCTTGGCGTGGCGCGCCAGTTCGATGCAATGCGCGGTGTTGTTCGAACCGGTGCCGGCGATCACCGGGACGCGCTTCGCCGTCGCCTCGATGCAGAGTTCGACGACGAGCTTGTGCTCGTCATGCGACAGAGTCGGCAACTCGCCGGTCGTGCCGCAGGGGACAAGGCCATGGGTCCCTTGCTTGATTTGCCAATCGACCAGGCGCTGGAACGCCTCGCGGTCGACGGCGCCGTTCTTGAATGGCGTGATGAGGGCGACAAACGAGCCTTTGAACATGGCACTGCCTCGGGTAGAGACTACATTATTAATGGTTTAGCATAGTGACCGCGTGCGCGACCGACAAGGGTGCGCGCGGCAAAGCGGACAGCGCGATGGCACAATGACCCGCCTCATCCCCGACCGGCACGCCAGGCCCGCGCGACGCCCGGCGCGCGGCTTCGTCGGTAGCGCCCTGATCGCTGTTGCACTCGCGCTGCCGGTCGACGCGGCGCGCGCGCAGATCGAGAGCTACGGCGCCGCCAAGGACGTCATGACGGCCCTCGAAAAAAAGGAGTACGGCAAGGCGCGGCGCCTGCTCGATGAGGTGCGCGAGCCGCTGCAAAAAAAGGCGCTGGCCTGGCAAGTCTATCAGGCCAAGGAGAGCGGCGCGCGTTTCACCGAGATCGTGGCGCTGCTCAAGTCGATGCCGGGCTGGCCCAACCTGGCGCGGCTCGCCGAACGGGCCGAAGAGTCGATCGGCGCGAGCGAAAGCCCCAACGCGATCGTCGGCTGGTTCGCCGCGTCGCCGCCGCGCACGGCGCAGGGCTGGATCGCCTATGTCGCGGCACTGTCGAAGCGCGGCGACGATGCGGCCGCGGATCGGGCGATCACCCAGCTCTGGCGCACCGTGCCGCTGTCCGCCGACGAGGAGAGCTTTTTCCTGAAGCAGCATTTCCGCAGCTTGAAGCCGGACGACGACCGGGTTCGTCTGGCCATGCTGCTGCGCGCGCGGCGCGAGGCCGATGTCCAGCGCCTGCTCAACCGCGCCGCGCTGCCGAGCGACGAGCGCGAAGCCGCGACGGTGCGCCTATTGATGCAGGCGCGCAACGCCGCCGCGCCGGATCAGATCGAAGCCCAGCTCGCGAAACTGCCCGAGGCGCTGCGCAACGCCGCCGATTTGCGCTTCGACGAGATGCTGTGGCACCGCCGCGCCGAACGCTACGAGGCGGCCGGCGCCATCCTGGCCGATGCGCCGGCGGACGAGGCCAACGCGGCGCGCTGGTGGACCGAGGGCAATCGCGTCGTGCGCGAGCTGCTCGCAGCCGGCAAACCCGACGAAGCCTATCGCGCCGCCAAAGGGCACAAGCAGGCCGCCGGCGAAGGCTTGGCGACGATGGAGTTTCTCGCCGGCTGGATCGCGCTGCGCAATCTCGGCAGGCCCGATGACGCCCTCAAGCATTTCCAGACGATCGATCGCCTGACGACGGCGGCCCTCAGCAAGTCGCGTGCCGCCTATTGGGCGGGCCGCGCTTCCGCCAAGGCGGGCAAGGCCGAAGACGCGGCACGCTGGTATGGGCACGGCGCCGGCTATCCGCACACGTTTTACGGTCAACTCTCGATTGCCGAGCTGGGCCGCGCGAATTTGGTGTTGCCCGCCGATCTCGCGCCCAGCGATTTGGCGCGCAAACGTTTTGCCGAGCAAGAACTGCCGCGCGTCGCGGGTTTCTTTCTCGCCATCGGCCATGTCGAGCCGGCGCGCAGCGCGCTCATGCATCTCGCCATGGAAGCCGAGACGACCGAGGACTATGCGCTGATCGCCGATTTCGCATCCTCCGCCGGCATTGAGCGCCGCGAGGTCACCGTCCGCGCCGTGCGGCGCGGCGCGCGCTTCAACGTGCCGTTGTTCGCGCTCGGCTATCCGACGCTCGATCTGCCCGCGGAAAATCGACTTGAACCGGCATTCGTCTTCTCGCTGACGCGCCAGGAAAGCGAATTCCACATCGGCGCCAAGAGCCCGAGCGGCGCGCGCGGCTTGATGCAGCTCATGCCGGCGACGGCGAAGCAAGTCGCCGGCCAAATCAAGATGCCCTACGACCTCGATCGCCTGACCGCCGACCCGGCCTACAATCTCCGCCTCGGCACCTATTTCCTCGATCGCATGGTCGAGCGCTACGACGGATCGTTCGCCCTCGCGGCGGCGGCCTACAACGCCGGGCCCGGCCGGGTCGGCCAGTGGCTCGCGAAGTATGGCGATCCGCGCAAGGACAAGATCGACCTCATCGATTGGATCGAGACGATTCCGTTCGATGAAACGCGCAACTACGTGCACCGCGTTCTGGAGAATCTCGCGGTCTATCGGCAACGCAGCGGCCTGCGCGCCTTGGGCAATCCGCCCTTGGCGCTGTGGCGGCCCGTATCCGCCGAAGCGTTAACCGCGCCGATCGAACCGCCCCCGTTGCCTTAACCATATTTTACCGTTTAATTTTCATTTCTTTCAGGCAAGTTGCGCAATATGGCTTGGCGATTTGGCCAAAGCTAGTTTCGGGGACGTGCCGTTATGACGGGGACAGGCTTTTTCGCAAGGCGCGGCCGCGTCTTGCTTGCAGTGTCGTTCGCTGCATACGGCGTAGCGTTCGTCCAGCCGGGCGCGGCGCAGACGGTGCTACCTTTTCCGCCCGGCGAAAGCGCCATGGTTGCACAAGCCATCGCCGCGGCGAATGCCGGCAATATCGGCGGCGCCTTGACGCTGCGCGGCGCCCTGCGCGACGAGACGGCACGCAAACTGGTCACATGGTACGCCTATAGCCGCCGCGACGCGTCCGGCGATTTCGCCGACGTGACAAAGTTTCTCAAGGGCAACCCGCATTGGCCGAACCCGGAAGTTCTGGCCGAGACCGCCGAGCGCGCGATCACGGCGAACACGCCGGCAGACGCGATCCTGGCGTGGTTTGCCACCGCCCCGCCGCGCACGGCGGCCGGACTGAAAGCCGCGCATGAAGCATTGAAAACCCAAGGCAAGGCGGCCGAGGCCGACGCCCTGCTGCGCCGCGGCTGGGCGCGCGCCAAATTGAGCGACGCCGAGGAAAGCGAAATCATCGCGCGCTTCGGCGCGGCACTGCGCGGCGAAGATCACGCGGCGCGCATCGGTTATCTCGCCAGCCACGGCAAGAAGCCGGCCGCCCATCGTCTGTTCCAGCAGGTGACGCTCGATGCCGAGGCGCGCGCCATCGCCGAAACGCGGCTCGCGCTGCGCGACGAAGCCCTGCGTTACGACGCAACGCGCGTCCAGGCGCTTGTCGCCAAGGTGCCGGCGGCGGCGCGACAGCAGGAAGATTTCGCCTACGATTATTGGCGGTGGACGCGCCGCGCCAATCGCCACGCCGACGGCGGCGCGATCCTGGTGAGCCTGCCGGCCAAGCTCGACGATGGCGAGCGGTGGTGGAAGGAAATCGATGTCGTGGTGCGCAGCGCCATCGGCGCCGGCCATCACACCGCCGCCTACGATCTGGCGCGCCAGCATCGCCAAAGCGGTGGCGAAAGCTTCAACGAAGCCGAGTTCCTGGCGGGCTTCATCGCCCTGCGCCTGCTCAACAAGCCGGATCTGGCGGAAAAGCATTTCGCCGCGATCGAAGCGCGCGGCCAGCTCGGCTGGGAAGCGGCGCGCACGAATTATTGGCTGGCGCGCATCGCCGAGCTCAAGGGCGACAAGGCGCGCGCGCAGCAGCGTTTGACGCTCGCCGCCGCCGCGGCCTCGACATTCTACGGCCTGATCGCCGCCGAACGCTTGGCACTGCCGAAGCTCGATGTCGAGCCGGCCGCGGCCGACAAAGCGGCGGCCGAGAAATTCGCCAAGGACGAGATCGTGCGCGCGGCGCACCTGCTGCGTGGCGCGGGCGATGCGCGCACCGCTCGGCAATTCGTCATCCGCGCCGCCCTCAATGGCGGCTGGAGCACGGCGCAGCACGCCTATCTCGCGAAATTCGTCTTGGACATGACGCAGCCGGGCGCGCGCGATGTCACCGCCTTGCGCATGGCCAAGCTCGCGGCCCGCGACGGCGCCGCCATTCCGGCTTACGGCTATCCGATCATCGACTTGCCCGAAGCCAACACAGTGGAGCCGGCGCTGGTCTACGCCGTCACCCGTCAGGAGAGCGAGTTCCAGGCCGCGGCGGTCAGCCACGCCGGCGCGCGCGGCCTCATGCAACTCATGCCGATGACGGCCAAAATGGAAGCCGCCGACAATCACATGCCCTATGTCTTGGCGCGGCTCACGACCGATCCGCCGTACAATCTGCGGCTTGGCACGGTGCATCTGCAGCGCCTGTCTGCGCTCCATCAAGGCTCCTACCCGCTCATGATCGCCGCTTACAACGCGGGCACCGAGCGCGCGCAGCGCTGGCTCGCCCAGCACGGCGATCCGCGCCGCGGCAAGACCGAGTGGGTCGATTGGATCGAGCTGATCGCCTACGAGGAGACGCGCTCCTACACGAAATTCGTGCTCGAAAATCTCGCCGTTTACCGCCTCCGGCTCGGCGACAAGCTCGACGTGCCGAAACTCTCGGCCTCCTGGCAGGCGCCGAAATCCGATGGCGAGGCGTGCAAGCTGATTTTCGCCCGCGTCACCATCGTATCGCCGGCGGCGATCGATAGCAGCGGTTCCGGCGCCGCGAATAGCAGCGGAACCAGCCATGGCGGCGCCAAGAGCGCGGCCGCAGTCGATCACGACGTGGCGCGCAATCACGCCCCGCTTGGGAGGGCGCCGAACGGCGCCGAGGCCGCCGAAATCAAAATGTTGCGCAAGGACAAGCCGGACAACCGGGCAGGTTCGCCCGCCTGCTAACGGCTTGCGCCGCCCGGCCGGAATGCTAGCGTGCGCGGCACGCAATTCCGGGGAGCTGGGACGTGGCATCGCCGATCCTGAGCAATATCGCCGCCTGCGTTTTCGACGCTTACGGCACGCTGTACGATTTCAATTCCGCCGCCGCCAAATGCCGCGACGCTTTGGGCGCCAAGGCGGCGCCGCTGGCCGATTTGTGGCGCCAGAAGCAGCTGCAATACACTTGGCTGCGTTCGCTGATGGGAACCTATGTCCCGTTTTGGCAGCTGACAGCCGACGCGCTCGACTATTCGCTCGAAACCCTCGCCATCGACGATCAATCGGTGCGCGCGCGCCTAATGAATGCCTGGCTCGAACTCGACACGTTTCCCGAGATATCGGCGGCGCTCGCGGCGCTCAAGAAAAAAGGCATCCGCCTCGCGATCCTGTCGAACGGTTCGCCCGACATGCTGGCCGCGGCGGCGAAATCGAGCGGCCTCGACAAGGTCCTTGAAGCGTCGCTGTCGGTGCACTCGGTCGGCATCTTCAAGCCGGACCGGCGCGTCTACCAGCTCGCAACCGAGCATTTCAAGCAGCCGGCGAACCGCATCGCGTTCTTTTCGTCGAACGCGTGGGACGCGCATGGCGGCGCGCATTTCGGCTTCCAAACCGTCTGGGTCAACCGCGCCGGCCAGAAGCGCGAGAGAATTCCCGGTCCGATCGCGATCGAGCGAAATTCGCTCGCCGATATCGCCGATGCGGTCGCGGTCGCCAGCGCGCCGGCATGACCGCGCCGTTGCCGACCTATGCCGATGTCGTCGACGCGGCCCGGCGCCTTGCGGGCCGGGCCATCGTCACGCCGCTGCTCAACGCGCCGCTGCTCGATGAAAAACTCGGCGGCCGGCTCTTCGTCAAGGCGGAGCCGCTGCAGAAGACCGGGTCGTTCAAGTTCCGCGGCGCGTTCAACCGCATTTCCCGGATAAACGACGAGGAAAAGCGGCGCGGCGTGATCGCCTATTCGTCGGGCAATCATGCGCAAGGCGTGGCGGCGGCGGCGCGCGAAATCGGCTGTCCGTCGCTCATCGTCATGCCCAAGGACGCGCCGGCGCTCAAGATCGCGCGCACCAAGGCATTCGGCGCCGAGGTCGTGCTCTACGATCGCTATCGCGAGCAGCGCGAGGCGGTCGTCGAGGGCATCCTGCGCCAGCGCCCGATGGTGCTGGTCAAGCCGTTCGACGACCCTTTCATCATCGCCGGCCAGGGCACCGTCGGCAACGAGATCGCCGACCAATGCCGCGATCTGGCGATTGCGCCCGACGCGGTTCTTATTCCCTGCGGCGGCGGCGGCTTGATATCGGGCTCGTCCCTCGCCTTGCGGCACAAGCTGCCGGAGACCGCGATTTTTGCCTGCGAGCCGGAGGATTACGACGATACGGCCCGGTCCCTTGCCGCCGGCAAGCGACTTGCCGTCGATGCCACCAAACCTTCGATTTGCGACGCCCTGATGTCGCCCATGCCCGGCGAGCTGACCTTCGCCCTCAACCGGACCCTGCTATCCGGTGCTCTCGTCGTAAACGAGAAAAGCGTGCGGAACGCGATGGCCGTCGCGTTCGAGCATTTCAAGCTCGCCGTCGAGCCCGGCGGCGCGATCGCCCTGGCGGCCGTGTTGGCAGGCTTGTTCGACCTGCGCGGGCGAACCGCCGTGGTCGTCTGCTCGGGCGGAAACGCCGATCCGGGTCTATTCGCCGAGACCTTGCATCGGCACGCGCAAAACATGACCGCCTAGGCCGCGCTGCAGCGCGGCCTAGCGACCGAATCGGTGCAAACCAGGCCCGAGGCCTAGTCGTGCGCGCGGGCTGTCGCGACTTCGGCGGAAGACGATAGCAAGAGCTCGCTCGATTTGCCCAAGGTGCCATTCGCACCCTTGGCCGGGGCGGTGCCGGTGCGCTTGCAATTGCCTTCGAACATGGCGCCGGCCTCGATCACGAGCGTTTCCTGCACGATGTCGCATTGGACCTTGGCCGTGCGGGCCAGTGTCACCGCACGCGCAATGATCTCGCCAGTCACCGAGCCGCTGATATTCGCCTCGTCGGCGTTCAGCTTACCGATGACCGCGCCGGCGGCGCCGACAGTGACATTCCGGCCTTGGATATCGCCCTCGATGCGGCCGTCGATCTGAACGTCGCCGTCGCTGAAGAGGTTGCCGGAGATGTGGAGGCCTTCGCTGACGATCGAAGGCATGCTCGATTTGTTGCCGCCATTACGCGGTTTGGGAGGAGGAATATCCATGAGTTTCGTTGCCATCTCTGAGATTGAGTTTGAGGGTTTCGGTTTATCTCTGTTGAACATAGCGGCCTGCCGAAAGGAAGTTGGAGGGGTCGACGGCTTTTCCGTCGATCAAGATTTCATAGTGCAGATGGGCCCCGCTGCAGCGGCCCGAGCAGCCAAGCAATCCGACTTTATCGCGGCTGTCGACCTTTTGGCCTTTTTCAACCGTGATGCTCTGCAGATGCGCATACCGCGTTCGGACGCCCATGCCATGGTCGATTTCGACCGACCAGCCGTAACCGCCCTGCCATCCCGTGAATGCCACGGCGCCAGGGCCTGTTGCCAGCACAGGAGTTCCCATCGCGTTTTGCAAGTCGAGCCCGTTATGCGCGGCCCAGTTCCCTGTAAACGGATCCCGGCGCCCGCCATATCCGCTCGTAATCCGGAACAGATTCGAGCGGTGTTATCAGAGGCAAGCTGTTCACCGCGATTTTTAGTGTCTGCCAACGTTCAATTCGACGCCGCAGCTCCGTGACACGCGCATTCAATGTCTCGTCGTCCGTGTATTTGGCCTCGACGACCGGACCGCCGCGGGCATCGGCGCGATTCGCGCCGACCATGCGGTCGATGTCGAGACCCGTCATCGTCACGACCCGTTCAAGATCGACGACGCCTTTCTTAGAACGGTCGAACAGATTCTCGACCAGCCGCTCTTGCGAGGAGCGCATGGCGGTCAGCTCGTCCTCAAGCGTGCGCACCCGATCGGCGAGCGCGCCGCGCTCGCGCCGCACCGCGACATTGTCGTCGGCAGTTTCCTTGAGCCGGACATTGGCGCCGCGGGCGGTGTTGAGTTCGGCTTCAAGAACACGAATGCGTCCGCTGAACTGGTCGCGCTCTTTCTTGAAATACTTGCCTTGCTCGATATCGGTCATCAGCCTTTCGTTGGCGGCGCGGGCGGCGGCAAGCTGCTCGCGCTGTTCCTTGATGAAAGCCTGCTGGGCTTCGCGCTCGCGCTTCAACCGGGCCTGCTCGCCCAGCGTCGCTTCCATTTCGCGGCCCAGCGACATCAGTTCGGCTTCGAGCCGGCTGCTCTTGGCGTTGAGGTCTTGCCAGCTTTCGGTTAATGCGCGCATCTGCGACTTGATGGCGTCGCTGTTGGTCGCGGTCGTGCCGGATTTGCTGGCGCGATCCCGCTCGGGGCCGGCTTCTGCCGGCTCGCGATCGGCGATCTTCATCAGTTCCGTGCGATGGCGCGCGATAGTTTCGGTCAGGTCGCGAAACCGGGCGTTGAACGCCGAAACTTCATGCAAGAGCTGGCGCTCGCCGTTCTTGACCCGGGCCAATTCGGTGTTTTTTTCGCGGAGAACGCCGTCGAAATTGACGACATAGAACGTGGCAAAGATCGACCAAGAAACGGCCAAGGCAAAAATCGCGCAGAGCCACATTTGCGCGCGGCTCGATACGACGAAGTAGCGAACTCGTCCCTGGGCCCGGTAGTGGAATTCCCGATCGGGAAAATTATCGGCCAAGAGTTGAAGCTTGCCGCGCAGCCGCATTACGATGTGGCCAAGCACATCCTGCATCCAAGCCCCCTGTTCTTAACGATTGTCGAATGGCCTTAGCAAAGCCTTCTATGCCAAGCAACAGAAAAGATTCAGTAAATCAAGGAAAAACTGTGGCAACTACGTGCCGGCACTTGCTCCATAAGTAAAAAAATCCTTAAAAATTCAAATAGAAAAAATCTATATTCAATTCTATATTTACATATAACAATGTTTTCGAATAAAATTCAAAACAATCTTCTGTATTACATTATTTTTTTACAAGTACGCAAGTGTTTCTCAATCGGAGATTTGCTCTCCACCCGCCGCCCAAAACCGCGTTTTGAAATGTTTCTATTTGTTTCAAAGCGCTATCGAAGACTGCAAGATGCGATTGGGTAGCAAGGAAGATAAGTAATTCTTCCAAGGCCGGCGCCACCCGCGAATCGATCGCCGATTCGAGAATTTGCCTGTGGATTATTTTGCAATGCGCTCCCGCGCCGGTATCAGCGGCCCGATCGACGCGTGCCAGACAACCATGAATGGCTTATAGGTGTGGGGCACCCATTCGGGTTAGCACCTTGGTCGAGTTGCATCTTCTACAAAGGAACCGCCGCGCTCCATGAAAGCGATCGAAATATCCGAACCTGGAGGGCCGAACGTCTTGCGCCTTGTCGAACGGCCCGAGCCGCTGCCAGGCCACCAAGAAATCCTGATTAGAGTTGCCGCGGCGGGCGTCAACCGTCCCGATGTGGAGCAGCGCAAGGGAACCTATCCGCCGCCGCCAGGCGCTTCGGACATTCCGGGATTGGAAATATCCGGCACTGTCGCCGCGCTCGGACCGGGCGCCGCGGGCTATGCCATTGGCGATCGCGTGTGTGCCTTGGTCGCGGGCGGCGGCTATGCCGAATTCTGCTCCGCGCCTGTCGCGCAATGCCTTCCGGTCCCCGCCGGCCTTGATTTTCCAGCCGCGGCCGGATTGCCCGAAACATTCTTCACCGTGTGGCAGAATTTGTTCGACCGCGCGCGCTTCAAGGCCGGCGAAACTGTGCTGATTCACGGCGGATCGAGCGGCATCGGCACAACGGCGATCCAACTCGCCAAGGCCTTCGGCGCGGCGCGTATTTTCACCACGGCGGGGTCCGACGAGAAAGGTGCGGCCTGCCGCAAGCTCGGCGCCGATCGCGCGATCAACTACAAGACCGAGGATTTCGCTGCCGTCATTAAGGCGGAAACGGGTGGGCGCGGAGTCAACGTCGTTCTTGACATGGTCGCGGCCAAATATCTCGAGAAGAATCTCGGCGCGCTGGCGCTGGAAGGACGTTTGTCGATCATCGCCTTGCTCGGCGGCAGCGAGGCCGCGATCAACATCGGCCAAGTGCTGCGCAAGCGGCTGACGATCACGGGATCGGTCTTGCGCGCGCGGACAGTGGCCGAGAAGGGCGCGATTGCGGCGCGGCTGCGCGAGCATGTGTGGCCTCTCCTTGCCGCGGGCACGGTCAAGCCCGTCATCGATTCGATCATGCCTTTGGCCAAAGCCGCCGATGCCCATGCGCGCATGGAAACGAGCCAACATATCGGCAAGATCATCCTGACGACCTAGGCCATGGCAGTCTGCGAGGCCGATCCCTGGCGGCGGCAATATTTCGACGGCATTCCCTGCCCCGCCGGAGTTAATATTCCGACCGAGGACGCCGACGCGTATCGCTGGTTTCCGGCGCATCGCTGGGTGTATGACAAAATCGCGATCGCCGAGAGCCAGGGCTTGCCGACAGGTCCGCATGGAATGACGCCAAGCTCTTACCCTGTGTTCAGCAAGCCGATTATCAACCTGCGCGGCATGGGCACCGGCGGTCGCATCCTGCATAACGAACAGGAATACCGGCGCTATCAGCAGCCGGGTCACATGTGGATGGCGCTTCTCACCGGCGAGCATGTCAGCTCGGATGCCGCGCTGGTCGATGGCCGCGCCGTTTGGTGGCGTCATGCGGTGGGCATTCCGGCCGCGCGCGGCACGTTCGATCGCTGGATCGTGGAAGCGTCGCCGCGCCCCGAACTCGAAGACTACGCCGGCGCGTGGATCGCCAAGCATCTGCGCGGCTATTGCGGAATGATCAATATCGAGACCATCGGCGGGCGCATCATCGAAGTGCACTTGCGCTTTGCCGATCAATGGCCGGATCTGTATGGCGCGGGCTGGGTCGAAGCGATGATCCGCCTTTATGCCGACGGCACTTGGCGCTTCGACGACCGCGACCGGCGCGAAGGCTACAGCGTCATCTTGTTCGGCCCGCATGGAAGGCGTTTTCGCCATCCACCGGCCGGTCTCGCCGCCGCGATGTCAAAGCGGCGGCATATTTCCAGCCTGCAATTCACCTTTCACGAAGATCGGCCGGCGCGCCAGCACGCCATGCCGCCCGGCGGCTTCCGCCTCGCCATCGTCAATTGCTGGTCGCTCCAAGCCGGCCGCAGCGTCCGCCGCGACCTGGCGCGCGCGTTCGGCGTTCCGCCAAGTCTTAAGTCCGACCGAGGCCGCGAATGAGAATGGCGGAGGGTGTGGGAATCGAACCCACGGAACCCTTTTGAGGTTCACGGTTTAGCAAACCGTTGCCGTAACCACTTGGCTAACCCTCCGCACGCGAACCCGGCGGCGGTTGAGCGGCGCCGAGACCGACGCTGTCTAATAAGGGCGGGCTCGCGGGACTGTCAATTGCGCCGGCTTTGACCGATCGGGCTGCGCGCCGCGGCGCCCGCCGCTGTCGGCTTTGCCGCGCGCTTCCAGATTTATCCCCAACCCTCCGCACCTCGTACTTAAGGGTCTCGCGATGCCTTAACCGGTTCTCAACCGCATTCGTGCATTCTCGCGCTCAACGGGGTTAAGCAAGAAAATTCAATCTTCAATCGGGTTAATGCTGGAGGGCTGAATATGCTGTCAAAAAAGAGTGTCGAACTGCTGATCGACTTGGTCGAAATCAAGCTCGGTTCGCTGGAAATCTTCGACCGCGACGACCGCCGCGCGCTGCGCGAGTTGGAAGCGTGCGTAAAGGAGCTGTCGGCGATCGGCCGCCGCGCGGCGGATATTGACGCAACCGCCCTCGCGCTCGCCGCCTAATCGAACAACGCGCCGCCGGCCCTAGGTTTGGGGTGGCGGCACGAGCATACCGCGCTGCACCGCGGCACGCGCCGCGATCGCGTCGTACCAGCGTTTGACGTTGGCGAAATCCTTGAGGTCGACGAGGTGCCATTCGTGGCGCGCGACCCAGGGAAAGGTCGCGATATCGGCCACCGAATATTCGCCGGCGAGGTAGGGCGCTTCGCCGAGCCGCGCGTTCAGCACGGCGTAGAGCCGCCGCGCTTCCTTGCTGAAGCGATCGATCGCATAAGGAATCCGTTCCGGCGCGAAGCGAATGAAATGATGCGCTTGGCCGAACATCGGTCCGACGCCGCCCATCTGAAACATCAGCCATTGCATCGCCGCGATCCGTCCGCGCGGATCGGCGGGCAGGAATTTCCCGCACTTTTCGGCCAAGTACCAAAGAATGGCGCCCGATTCGAACACCGCGACCGGCTTGCCCGCCGGGCCGTCGCTGTCGACGATGGCCGGAATCTTGCTGTTTGGATTGATCTTGATGTAATCGGGCGAAAACTGCTCGTTCTTGCCGATATTGATCGGGTGGACGGCATAGGGCAGCCCGCATTCCTCGATCATGATCGAGGCCTTGCGCCCATTGGGCGTCGTCCAAGTATATAAATCGATCACGCGGCCGCTCCCGATACCTCGCCGAAGCTATGTCCGTGGCGCCGGGCGGACAAGGGCGATGTTGCCGCTGGCCGCGCGGTCAGGCCGGCACGTCGGCCGCGTCGCGCGCCGTTTTTCCCCGTGCCTTGCCGCCATCGCGGACCCGACCGGCAGGCCGCGCGATGGAGCGCACGCGCGGAAACAGTATCTCGACAAAAAACCCGTGATCGGCGCCCTTGCCGATGCGCAACGTGCCGCCGTGCAGTTCGACCAATTCCTTGCACAGCGCGAAGCTCAACCCGGAATCGTCATCGCCCACCTGCAACGCGGTATCCAATTCGCCAAACCGTTCGATGGCACGAACGGGATCGGCAGCGCCGACATTGTCGCCGGTTCCGCCGAGCCGCAGGAATATGCATCCATCGGCGGTGCTGCCGGCGCCGATCGTGACCTTGCCGGACCGCGGCGAGAGACGAATCGCATTCGACAGGAGCGCCAGCAAGATTTGGCGAACGCGCCGGCGATCGCCCTTCAGCATCGGCAGGTCGGGGGCGACCGATTCCGAAACTTGAACCAGCCGCCGCTTGGCCGGTTCGCGCAGCATGAGAACGGCGGAGCGCAGAGCCGCGCTGAGGTCGAGCTCCATGTCTTCGAGCACAATGCGGCCGGCGACGGCGTCGTTCAGGTCGGCGATGTTGTCGACCAACTTCAGCAGCCCGCGCGCGCTGTCGCGGATATCGCCGACGTATTCGGCGTAACGCAGCGTTCCGATCTTGCCGAACATTTCCCGGCCCATGATGTCCGAGAAGCCGATGATGGCATTGAGCGATGTGCGAATATCGTGGCTCATGCGCGAGAGAATGGCGGACTTGCTCTTGCCTGCCGCGTCGGCCTGCGCCTTGGCGGCGCGCAGTTGCTCGGCGTGGCGTATCTCCTCCGTGATCAGCCGCGAAGCGCCGCGATAGCCGCGGAAGGCGCCGTCGGGGGCCAGAACGGGAATGCCCGACGTGCTGGCCCAATGGCGCTCGCCGTTGCTGGCGCGGAAGCGAAAGACGAAGTTGCGGAACGGCTCGCGCCGCTCCAGCGCCGCGCGGTGCGCGGCCCATTTCGCGGCATCTTCCGCGAGATCGTCGGCGATCTCCCAGCGCGTTTTCCCGACCAACGGCGTGGGCGGCCCGGCGCCGGCGGTGCCCAAGTCGGGAATCGCGACAAAGCGATGTTGCTCGTCGGTCTCCCAGAAGAAATCCGAGGCGGCCGCCGAAAAATTCCGCAAGCGACGCTGGCCGTCCTCGTGCGCGGCGCGCAGGCATTCGATTTCGGTCATATTGCGCGCCGATCCGCGATAGCCGAGAAAAGTCCGGTCCGCGCCGAAGACCGGCACGCCGGACACTGAAACGACGCGGGCTCCGGCCGGGGCCGCCAGGCGATAGCGAAAATCGGCAAACGGCTCGCGGCGCTCGAGCAGGCGTCGGAAATCGCGCCACTTGCGCGCCTCGGCGGCCGTATCGGCCGATAGGTCCCAACGCGCTCTCCCGATGGGATCGGCGCCGTCGCCGCGTTCCGCCCCGTTCGCTGCGACGAGCGTCAGGCGATGGTCGGGACCGGTCTCCCAATAGCTGTCGTTGCTCGTGGTGCAGAGATCGCGAAAGCGCGCCTCGCTGCGCTCCAGCTCGCCGGCCATCCGCTTCTCGGCCGACACGTCGCGCACCAGGCCTTCGTAGCGCACGATCGCGCCCGCGCCATCGCGCACCGACCAGGCATCGATGCTGAGCCAACATTGCACGCCGCCGGCCGGCACCGGCGCCTCGATCTCGAAGCCGGCGATCTGCCCGGCCTGGCGCAGGCGGCCGAGAAATTCGCTCAAACGCGCCGGCGGAATCAGTTTGTCCCACCCGTCGCGTTTACCCGCCGAGCGCTTCGCGTCCGATGACGCAATGCCGATCAGCGCCGCGAGCCGGTCGCTGATATGGAGTATCTGTCCCGCGGCCGTAACCTGAAAGCTACCGCAGCCGCTGACGGCGAGCAGCGACACGATGTCCAACGCCGGCGGCACCGCCACGTCTGCGGTTATGCCTGGCTCGACTGTCATTGCTCTGCCCGTGTGGCCTTGCCCATCATCCATCGTTCAAGCCGATATCCTTGCGGAATCGAAGTGCGGCGCCGATTCGCGCGCTGCCTCGCCCGCAGCGTCTATATGACAAGTTTCGGTAAATTTTCGCTAAAGGCGAGGGTTGCATCCCCGCGCCGATCCGCTGAATATCGCGCAACGGTCGGCGCACGGAAACCATGCTCGACGGGCTCTACAAGATCAAGTTCGCATCGAAGGAACGCATAGCGGGCGAAGGCTATGTGGCGCTGCTCGGCGACCGCGCGCTGGGCGGCGGCGACGGTTATTGCTATCTCGGCAAGGTCGAGCTCAGGCGCGGCACCTATCTGCGCATCGCGTTCGAAATCCGGCGCCACGACCCCGCCGCCCGCTCGGTCTTCGGCGACATCAACTCCTACCGCATCACGATCTACGGCGACCTCGCCGACAAGGAGGGTCATCTCTACGGCAAGATCGACGGCCAGGGCAATTCGAAGCTCGTGGTCTATTTCGAGAAGCTCGCGGATTGAGCTTTCGGCGCCCGCTGTAAACGGCTGCGCGCGGCGCGCCAGCCTTTCGGTCGCCTGGCGTAACTCATTGATAGTCTCGAAGATGTCCAAGCTGGCGAATGGCGCCCGCGCTTGGACATCTTGGGACCAAGTCTTTGATTTAGTGTCGAAATTGTCGCTTTGGCAGCAACGCATGGGGGGTCGCTAAGTCCTTGATATTTCCATTCTCGCGAAGATGTCCAAGTTTTTTTGCACTGGGTTGAGGCCGTCGAGTTGGCCGCCTTCGGTCGATCGGCGGCAACGCCGCGGCGTCGCGGCAATAAGAGTGTCCAGTCCGGTCCCGCCTTGCCCCACCGCGCTCAGCCTCAAAACCCCAAACTAGAACAATTAGAGAACATTGTCCATTGCCATTTGCGCGAGTCCGGCGCTCGTTGTTTGCTTCCGTGTCAGCATTGCCCTCTATTGTCGCGGGAATGTTTCACCGGCGGCACCTCGCAACCGCGCGCCCATGCACGGAAAATTTCTCCGGCAGGCGCCGGAGCTGGACACGTTCCGGGACGGCAGTGCTGGAATTACGGTGACAGTGCATTCAATTGACGCGCCGGGGCTGGCGGGGTCGCGTGGCACATGGCCCGTTTGGCGCGCCTCGTTGTTCCCGGCCTGCCGCATCATGTCACCCAGCGCGGCAACGGCCGCGCGCGGACCTTCTTCGACGACGGCGACTACGCGCTCTATCGCGATCTCCTGGCCGAGTCTTGCGCCGCCGCCGCGGTCGCGGTGTGGGCGTGGTGCCAGATGCCAAATCACGTGCACCTCATCCTGGTTCCCGCCGGTCGCGATGGGTTGCGCCGCGCGCTGGCGGCGACGCACCGGCGCTATGCCGGCATCGTCCAGGCGCGCCGGCGGCGCAGCGGCCATTTCTGGCAGGGGCGGTTCGGCTCGGTCGTGCTGGACGAAGCGCATCTGGCGACCGCAATGCGTTATGTGTCGCTGAATCCGGTGCGCGCCCGGCTGGTCGCGCGGGCCGAGGACTGGCGCTGGTCGAGCGTGCGCGCGCACCTCGCCGACCGCGATGACGGAATTACCGCGCGCCGGGCGGTGCTGGAGCGCTTTGCGCCGTTCCGGGCGTTTCTCGCGGCAGCGCCGGACCCGGACGCGCTCCAGCGGCTCAGGGCCGCCGAGACGATCGGCCGGCCGCTCGGCGGCGAGCCGTTCATCGCGCAACTCGAGAAACGGTTCGGCCGCACCCTGCAACCGGCCAAGCGCGGCCCCAAGCCGCGCACAATCCATCCCGCGCCGGAGCGGCTGATTTAATGCACTGTCACTTCCGAAATTAGAATTTCACGGCGCGGCGCGCTAGGCGGCGAGAAGCTCGGCCTTTACCTCGGGCTCAAGCCGGACGGTCGTGAAAAACTCGCGCGGGTAGAGATAATCCTCACCCAATTCATCGATGACGCGCAGCAATCCGAGCTTTGCCGCGGCCGCATCCGGAACGATCTCATAGATCTTGTGCCGCTCCAGCGATGCCGGATAGCCGTCGTTGCGAATGCAGAGGCGGACACGCCGATCCGCAAGCTTCGCTTTTCTGCTATTCGACATCGAGTATCTCCTTGATCTTCTGCTCCTTGCGGCCAATTCCGTGCGCTTCATACCAATGAACTTCGGCGAAATAAATATTGCCAGCGGCCCTCTCCGTAGAGTTTGCACAAGCGAGCGAGGTCGCGAATGCCACGACCGCGCGCAATGGTCTTGCCGCGCTCGATGTTGCCAACCGGTTCGAACCACATCGGACAACGTCACGGCGCCAGCTTTTTCGCCAATATCTGGTTGACGATTTGCGGGTTGGCCTTGCCGCCGGTGGCTTTCATCACCTGGCCGACGAACCAGCCGGCGACTTTGGGATTGACCTTGTATTGTTCCGCCTGGCCCGGATTGGACGCGATCGCGGCGTCGATCGCCTGTTCGATCGCCGCGGTGTCGGTGATCTGGGTCAGGCCCTTGGCGGAAACGATGGCGGCCGGGTCCTTGCCGGTCTCGAACATGTCGTCGAACACGTCCTTGGCGGTGCGGCCCGAGATCGTCTGGTCCGAAATCAGGTCGATGAGCTTGCCGAGGGCGGCGGCCGAAACCGGCGACTGGCCGATCTCCTTGCCCGCCTTGTTGAGCCGGCCGAACAGCTCGGTCGACAGCCAATTGGCCACCATCTTGCCGTCGCGGCCCTTGGCTGAGGCCTCGTAGAAAGCCGCCGTTTCGCGCTCGGCGACGAGCACGCCGGCATCGTAATTGCCGATGCCGTATTGCGCCATGAAGCGCTCCTTCTTCTCGTCGGGCAGTTCGGGCAGGCCGGCCTTGATGCGCTCGACCCAGGCGGGATCGAGCTTCAACGGCAGCAGATCGGGATCGGGGAAATAGCGGTAATCATGCGCCTCTTCCTTGGAGCGCATCGGCCGGGTTTCGCCCTTCTGCGAATCGAACAGGCGGGTTTCCTGGGCGATCTTGCCGCCGTCCTCGAGGATTTCGACCTGGCGCCGCGCCTCGTACTCAACCGCCTGCTTGATGAAGCGCACGGAATTCACGTTCTTGATCTCGCAGCGCGTGCCGAGTTCGGCGCTGCCGGCGCGGCGCACCGAGACGTTGACGTCGGCGCGCATGCTGCCCTTCTCCATGTCGCCGTCGCACGAACCGAGATAGCGCAGGATGGTGCGCAGCTTGGTGACATAGAGCCCGGCCTCGTCGGCGCTGCGCAAATCGGGGCGCGACACGATCTCCATCAGCGCCACGCCGGCGCGGTTGAGATCGACGAAGCTGCGCCGCGGGTCCTGGTCGTGCAGGCTTTTGCCCGCGTCCTGCTCCAAATGCAGGCGCTCGATGCCGATCGTCTTGGACGAACCGTCCTTGAAGTCGATGACGAGCGCGCCTTCGCCCACCACCGGCTGCTTGTACTGCGAGATCTGATAGCCGGGCGGCAGATCGGCGTAGAAATAATTCTTGCGGTCGAACACCGAGTGGAGATTGATCTTGGCCTTCAAGCCCAGCCCGGTGCGCACCGCCTGCTCGACGCAGACGCCGTTGATCACCGGCAGCATGCCCGGCATGGCGGCATCGACCAGCGACACTTGCGTGTTCGGCTCGGCGCCGAATTCGGTCGCCGCCCCCGAGAACAGCTTGGATTTCGACGTCACCTGGGCATGGACTTCCAGGCCGATGACGATCTCCCACTGGCCGGTGCGGCCGTCGATGAGGTTGGCGGACATAGTACGTGGCTCGGCGTTCGATGTTGCGGCCGCACTTATGACAGGAAGCGGCAACGCCGCCAATACGGCCGCCGCCGCGCGCCAGCCATAGCGCGGCCCCCTCGCGCGAAAATTTTGTGCTTGCGTTCTCCGAGAATGTTGCTATTATGTTCTCAGCAAGCCTCACGGCGGCCCATTGCCCATAGCCGCCCGGCCCTGCCTCGCCATGGTTAGGACCCGGCCCCGCCGCTCGCGGGACACACCGGGACCGCGCGCGAGGTGGGAGAAACCGGAGCGCGCCGGGCCACGACATACCGACCCAGGGATTGAGCGACACGCAAGTGCCGGCGGCGCGTCATGCGCCGGCGGAGCACCGTGCCGACCCTCAAACCGAACACGCGGTCGGATCATGGCATACAGCCCCTATTTTCATGGCGATTTCGGCTACCAGCAGGAAAACGACGAGGACGAACTCGCCGACCTCGGTTCGCTTCTGCAACAGCAGGGCTATCTGGACGTCGCCGCCGGCGCGGCACCGCCCTACTACACCGATGAGTTGAACGAAGGCGTCAAGGAGGTTCAGCGCCGCAACGGCCTCGACCCGACCGGCGACGTGAAGCCCGGCTCGGCGACCCAGGTTCTGCTTAACGAGATGGCCGCCGGCTTCCGCGGCGGCGCCTTCATCCACGGCGACGGCGGCGCGCCGCTCGAAAGCGCCAGCGGCACTTCGTGCCGTCGGCGAGGGCCGCGCCAACGAGCCCGGCGCGGTCAAGGCGGCGACCTATCGCCTGGCCGCCCTCGGCCACGGCCCGCGTTTTTCCCATGGGCGCGAGCCCACTTTCGCTAAGCCGCCGCTGCGCGACCGCCTAAACCCTCTTGTGCAGCCTGTGGTCGAGCCAGAGCAATATCGAGCTCGCGCTCACGGCGAACAGGAACAGCATCAACACAACGGCCATCATCTGCTTGGTGTCGTTGAGGCCGATGGCGTTGATGATGAGGAAACCCAAGCCGGCCGAGGAAGCGAACATTTCGCCGATCAGGACGCCGAGCAAGGTCAGCGAGAAGCCGACGCGCAGGCCGGTGACGACCTCGGGCAGCGCCGCCGGAATCAATATGCGCAGCGCGGTGCCGGGCGCATCGAGCTTCATCGAGCGCGCCGCCTTGACGTAGACCGGCCGGATGTTGCGCACCGCGTTCATGGCGAAAATCGCCACCGGCACGATGCCGTGAATGGCGCCGAACGCGACCTTGGCCGAAAGCCCGAGGCCGAAGATGAGCAGGATCAGCGGATAAAGCGTGACCTTGGGCAGCGAATAGAGCGCGATCAGGATCGGCTCGGCGACCTCGCCCGAAAGCCGGTGGCCGCCGAGCAGCACGCCGATGCCGACGCCGCCCGCCCAGGCGATGATCAGCGCATAGGCGAAGGCATAGACCGAGGCCCAGAAATGCGGCCAGAAGCGTTCCTCGCCGAGCATGATGACGGCGTGGCTGACAGTCTTCGCCGGGCTCGCGATGGCAACGTCGCCGGCATACCAATGCACCGCTTGCCAGCCGGCAAGAATGACCAGGACGACGAGCGACAGGTCGAAAGCGCGGATCAGGGATTTCATGCCGCGCTCCGCCGCCGCCGCAGGATGCGCCGCTCCCAGACGAACAGCAGCATATTGACCGTGGTCACCAGCGTCAGCACGAACAGCATGAGGCCGTACATCTTGCGGTTCTCGAAATTGTTGTAGGCGTAGGAAATCTCGTAGCCGAGGCCCGAGGTCGCCATGATGAACTCGCTGGCAATGACGCCGATGAAGGCGTAGGCGACGGCGAGCTTGATGCCGGTGAACAAATGCGGCGCCGCCGCCGGCAGCTTGAGCCGCGCCGCGGTCGCGAGCCAGCCCATGCGGTGCACGCGCGAGACCTTGGTCAGCACGCGCGGGATGCGATCGATGCCGTTCAAGGTGTTGATGACCATGGCCACGACGGCGAACAGAAACGCGATGACGATGACGGGCCGCTGATTGAGCCCGAGCAAGGAGATCAGCACCGGGTAGAAGACGAAGAACGGCACCGCGTAATAGGTGGCGAAGAACGGATCGAGCGCCCGGCGCAAGCGCGGCACCGCGTGAATTCCCACGCCGGCGGCGAAGCCGAAGACGACCGAGGCGATGAGGGCGAAGACGACCTTGCTCAGCGTTTCGTAAATATCCGCCCGCGTCTTGGCCGAGGCCAGCAGCTCGATCATCCCGCCCACCATCTCGGTCGGCGCGATCATCGTCGTGCGGTTGACGATGCCGCCGCGGCACAGGCCCTCGACGAGCGCGAAGAGCGCCCGCCAACAGCAGCAGGCGCAACCAGCCGACGCGGCTCATCGCCCGGGTCTTGTCCGCGCGGCGCCGGGCCCGGCCGCGCGCGCGGCTAGGCGGCCAGCGACAATGCCGCCGGCCGGGCCTGCGCCAGCATCATGACGTAGAACTCGGCGCCCTCGCCCGCGACGATGTCGTGCGCTTCGTCGTAATCCGTGTAGAGCACGTCGTCCTTGGTCCAGGCCTGGCCGCCGATCGTCCCGGCGCCGGACAGCGCATAATAGATAAAGTGACCGCGGCCGCGATGCCGCGCGCCGGCGTCGATCTTGAGAAAATCGATGCCCGTGCGCCGCTCGGCGAAATTGCCGAGCGCCTTTTCCGCCACGCCCGGCTCGCCGGGCAATTGGTGCCAGCGGAAATTCGCCGAGTTCATGAAGATTGGCGCCTGATAGAGCTGGGCCGGATATTCCAGCTTGCGCTTGTTGTGGTTCTCCCACGCCGCTTCGTAGCCGTCCTGGTTCTTGCGGCCGGTGCCTTCGTTGGGGAAGAACACGCCGTCCTTGAACGTGCCGACTTTCTTGAGTTCGGCGATCGACGCCGACATTTGCCGCTCGGACATATAGCCGCTGCCGCTGGCGCCGCCGAATTGCAGCACGAGGGTGAGCGAATCGACCGACGACGTCTGCGGTCCGTAGCGCGTGCCTTCGGGAAAATAACCGACGACGCCGGGCGACATGACGCCATCGCGGTCGAAATCGAAATCGCCCCGGATCTGGAAGCGGTATTGGTCGAAATTGTGCCGGTGGCGCGGCGAGAAGAAATCGTCGAAGGTCTCGACGAGCTGGAGCAGGAAATTGTCGGGCGAGCCGGGCTGGCCTTCGAGCAGGCGCTTGAAGCGGAAGCGGCCCTGGCGCGGCTTCTCAACTCGATCCTCGAATTCGACTTCGGCCCCACGAACAACTCGCATGATCTCGCTCTCCTGCTGCTCTATACTGGCTCATTGTAGCCGAGCGGGCGAACGCGTTGCAATTGCCGACAGCCGGCGTTTGACGCATAGTCGATCCTCACGGGAGGATTTGCCATGCCACGTTCGATCGTAGCCCGCCTTATCGGGGCGGCGGCGCTTGCATTGACCGCCGCGGTGCCGGCCTCGGCCGAAAAATTCGCCGTTAGCCAATACGGCATCGTGCTCTCGACCCTGCCGTGGGCGGTCGCGCTCGAGAAGGACATGTTCAAGGCCGAGGGCCTGTCGATCGACGGCATCGTCGGCAGCACCGGCGGCGGCACCACGGTGCGCAACATGCTGGCGACCGACCTGCCGTTTGCCGATGTCGCCGTGCCCGCCGCCGTCGCCGCCAGGAAATCCGGCCTCGACCTGCGCATCGTGTACAACTCGGTCAATTCGATCGGCGAGCTGGCCTGGGTCGCGCGCAAGGACAGCGGCATCAAGACGATCAAGGATCTCGCCGGCAAGAAAGCCGCCTACTCGGCGCCGCGCTCGACCACCGAATCGCTGCTGAAATCGATCCTCAAGAAAGAGGGCATTCTCGACAAGGTGACGACGCTGCCCGCGGGCGGCATGGGCCCGGCCCTCACCCTGCTCAACAATGGCGGCATCGACGCGGCGCCGATCGTCGACCCGCACGTCACCGTCGATGCCGACAAATACCAGCTGATTTTCCGCGTCATCGATTATATCCCCGATCTGAGCTGGGCGGTCGGCGTGACCACGGCGAAATTCGCCGAGGAGCAGCCGGAAAAAATCCGCGCGCTCATCCGCGCCCGGCGCAAGGCGGTCGATTTCATCTACGCCAATCCCGCCGAGACGGCGAAAATCTACGCCAAATATTGGAACATCAAGGAAGACGTCGCCGCCCGGCTGCTGCCGAAATTCTACGCGATGAAATTCTGGTCGCGCGGCGATTTCAACATGAAGGGCTTGCAGGCGATGCTCGATGGCATGCTGCTGGTCGGCGAGATCGACACGCCCGCGGATGCCGCGACGCTGCCGGATCGCCGTTTCCTGCCGGACGACCTCAAGAACTAAGCCGATGCGCCTGTCGCGGCGCCGGACGGCGGCGCTCCTCCGCCTGCTGTTTCTCGTCGCCTTCGTTGCCATTCTCGAATATCTCTGCCGCACGGGCCGGATCGCGCGGATCACCATGGTGCCGCCGAGCGAAATGGTGGCGGCGCTCTTCCAGCTCATGGCCGCCGGCCGCCACACCGACGATATCCTGTTCACCTTCACCAATATCGCGGCGGCGACCGCGCTCGCGGTCGCAGCGGGCGGCGCGATCGGCGTCGCCGTCCACGCGCTGCCGCGGCTGCGCGCCGTGCTCGATCCGATCTTCGGCTCCTACTACGCCGTGCCGACTTTCGTTTTCTATCCGATCCTGATCGTCCTGCTCGGCGTCAACCGGTGGCCGCTCGTCGTCATCGGCGCCATGTTCGGCGTCGTCGCGATGGTCATCAACACGATGGACGGGCTCGACCGGATTCCGCGCGTCTACCTCAAGGCGGCGCGCGCCCACGGCTTGTCGCGGGCCGCGACGGTGTGGCGCATCAAGGTTCCGGCGGCGGCGCCGTATTTTTTCACCGGCTTCAAGCTCGCCATCACCTATTCCTTCATCGGCGTCATCGCCGGCGAATTCATTCTCTCGGTGGCCGGGCTCGGCCGCCGCATCGCGATTTCCTACAACGATTTCGAAACGCCGACGATGTACGCGCTGCTGGTCCTGATCGTGACCGTCGTCGTCACGGTCTATTTCGCGGTGCGCGGCTGGGAGGCGCGCCTGGCCCGGCGGCGCGGCGCCGCATGAAGAAGGCGCGGCCGCTCGACATTGCCCTGTTCGCGCTGGCCGCCGCCGCGCTATGGCAAGCGCTGCACGAGTGGGTCGGCGCCGACGGCATTTCCTCGCCGCGCGTCACCATCCGCCACACCGCGGAATTGCTCGCGACCAAGGCGTTCTGGGGCCACGCCGCCGCTAGCGGCAAGGCCTTCGCCTTCGCGCTCGGCGTTGCCCTGTTCGGCGGCCTCGCGATCGGCCTGCTGCTCGGCTTCTTCAAGCTCGCCGGCGAAGTCTTCGAGCCCATTGTCGGCGCGGTTTATTCGATTCCGAAAATCACGCTCTATCCCGTCATCCTGTTGATCTTCGGGCTGACGCTCTCGGCCAAGGTCGCGTTCGGCGCCCTGCACGGAATTTTTCCGGTCATCATCTTCACCATGAACGGCGTCAACAACATCCGGCCGTCGGTCCTGAAAACCGCGCGCGTGTTGCGCATGACGCCGGGCCAAACGATGGGCCGCATCATGCTGCCGGCGGCGCTGCCGGAAATTTTTTCCGGCTTCCGCATCGGCTTCTCGCTGACCTTGCTCGGCACGCTGATCGCCGAACTGTTCGCCGCCGATAGCGGCCTGGGCTTCATGCTCATCCGCGGCATCGAGCGCCACGACGTGCCGACGATCATGGCGCTGACCTTGCTGCTGATCGCGATCTCGGCCTCGGTCGGCGTCGCCCTGCTGCGGGCCGATCGCAAATTGCGCAGCCGGTATTAGCGCGGAATGCGACCTTGATGCGCGCAACACAAAGCCGTCATCCCGACCGGAGCGGTGCGAAGCACTGCGCAGCAGAGGGACCTCGGCTGAACTTGCACAGTCGCGCATGACAGCGCCACGCCAGTCCGCCCGAGGTCCCGCGGATCGCTATGCGATCCGCCGCTTCGCGCGCTCGCGCGCGCTACGGTCGGGATGACGGGATTGGGTAGCTTGGGATTTTCGAAAGGGAAATACAGCGGCCGGTCCTAACCAACCGCCGCCGCCTATCCCGCCACGCGCTCGTGGCCCAGGGCCTTGATCAATTCGGCGCGCAGCGCGTTCCACAGGCGCGCGGTGACGACGCCGAACGAAGTTTCGGCGACGATGCGGCTGTCGCGCTCGCGCGGCCATTTGGTTTCAACCAGGTCGATGAAGCAGCCCGGCCGCGCCGACATGACGCCGACCCTGTCCGACAGCATCGCGGCCTCGTCGAGCGCGTGGGTGATGAGCAGGATCGTGGCGCGGGTTTCGCGCCATAGGCGCAGCAGCTCGTCGCCCATCAGCAAGCGCGTCTGCTGATCGAGCGCGCCGAAGGGCTCGTCGAGCAGGATGAGGCGCGGCTGCATCACCAGGGTGCGCGAGATGCAGACGCGCTGGCGCATGCCGCCCGAAAGCTGCGCCGGATAGGCCTTGGCGAAATCCTTGAGCCCCATGAAGGCGATGGCGTCGCGGACGCGCTTTTCGATTTCGGCCGCGGCGAGGCCGCTGCGGCGCAGGCCGAAGGCGACATTGTCCCACACGGTGAGCCAGGGAAAGCTTGCGTCCTCCTGGAACACGACGCCGATGCCGTCGGGCACTTGTCCGGAAACCTTCTTGCCCTCGAATTCGACCGCGCCCGCGGTCGGCGGCTGCAAGCCGGCAAGCAATTCGAGCAAGGTCGACTTTCCGCAGCCCGAGGGGCCGACGACGGCGAAAAATTCGCCCTTGGCCAATTGCAAATCGACCGGGCCCAGCGCATGCACTTGTCCCTGCCCGCTGCTGGCGGGAAATATTCGCGTCACCCGCGACATCGTCGCGTGCGCTTGGCCTTGGTTCGACATTATTATTGTGTCCTCCCCAGCGCCGCGAAACTAGTGCACGCGCCGCGCCCGCGCAATGCGCAGGCGGGGCTTGCCGGAGCGACTGGCTCTGGCATGATGCGCCATTAAGGGAGAACGATCATGGCCACAGCGACCCTATTCGACAAGATGTGGGACATGCACGTCGTGCACAACTATGCCGACGGCACGCAATTGCTCCACATCGACCGCCACGTCATCCACGATTTGAGCTCGCCCTACGGCTTCGACGGCCTGCGCAAAGCCGGGCGCCGCTTGCGCAATCCCGAACTCAATGTCGCGACCGCCGATCACATCCTGGCGACGACGCCGGGCCGGCGCGACGACACGCATCCGCCCGCCGCCGAATGGCTCGTCGCCCTGCGCGAGAACACCAAGGGCGCGGGCGTGCGCAATTTCGACATCGGCGACCCGGAGCAAGGCATCGCCCACGTCATCGCGCCCGAGCTCGGCATCGTGCTGCCGGGCATGACCTTGGTGTGCGGCGACAGCCACACCTGCACGGTGGGCGCGGTCGGCGCGATCGCCTTCGGCATCGGCTCGACCGAGTGCGAGCACGTGATGGCGAGCCAGTGCCTGGTGGCGCGCAAGCCGAAGCGCCTGCGAATCGATATCGACGGCAAGCTCGGCGCCGGCGTCACCGCGAAAGACATCATCCTCGGCACCATCGCCAAATTCGGCGCCGATACCGGCATCGGCTACGCGGTGGAATATGCCGGCGCCGCGGTGCGCGCGCTGGGCATCGAGCAGCGTTTGACGATCTGCAATATGTCGATCGAAATGAGCGCCCGGATGGGTTTCGTGGCGCCGGACGACACGACCTACCAATATCTCTCGAACCGCCGCTTCGCGCCCAAGGGCGCGATGTGGGACCGCGCCTTGGCGCATTGGCGCGGCCTGCCGAGCGATGCCGGCGCGGTTTACGACAAGGTGCTGAATTTCGATGCCGGCTCGCTGGCGCCGCAGGTTACCTGGGGCAACAGCCCGCAATTCGCGCTCGGCATCGACGAGGCGATCCCCGACCCGGCGACCCAGCCGGCCAACCGGCGATCCGGCATGGAGCGCGCCTTCGCCTATATGGATTTGAAGCCGGGCATGAAACTTGCCGGCCTGCCGATCAAGAATGTCTTCATCGGTTCCTGCACCAACAGCCGGCTCAGCGACCTGCGCGCCGCGGCCGCGGTCGTCAAGGGCCGCAAGGTTGCGCCGGGCGTGCGCGCCATGGCCGTGCCGGGATCGACGACGGTCAAGCGCGAGGCCGAGGCGGAAGGCCTCGACCGTATCTTCAAGGACGCCGGCTTCGAGTGGCACGAATCCGGCTGCTCGATGTGCGCGGCGATCAACAGCGACCGCGTGGCGCCGGGCGAGCGCTGCGTTGCCACCTCGAACCGCAATTTCGAGGGCCGCCAGGGGCCGGGCAGCCGCACCCATTTGGCGAGCCCGCTCACCGCCGCCGCCTCGGCCATCGCCGGCCGCATCGCCGACGCGCGCGGCATCGGAGGCTGAGCCATGGAAAAATACTCGATCGTCACCGGTCCCGCGGTCGCCATGCTGCGGGACAATATCGATACCGACGCGATCATCCCGGTGCCTTACATGATTTCCGCGATGCGGCCGAACTACGGCAAGGGCCTGTTCGGCAATTGGCGCTATGTGCGCGATTTCGAGGAGCGGCCCGATTTCATTCTCAACCGGCCGGCCTATCGCAAAGCCAAGGTGCTGATTGGCGGCACCAATTTCGGCTGCGGCAGTTCGCGCGAAATGGCGGTGTGGGCGCTGCATGAATTCGGCTTCCGCTGCGTCATCGCGCCGAGCTTCGGCGAAATTTTCTTCAACAACTGCTTCAAGAGCGAGTTCCTGCCGGTCGTGCTGCCGGCCGAAATCGTCGCGCGCTTCGCCGCCGAGGCGGACAAGGCCGCCGGCATGAAAAATTTTACCGTCGACCTGCCCAAGCAAACGATCGCCGCGCCCTCGGGCGAAAGCGTGGCGTTCGAAATCAATGCCGAGCGCAAGGAAATCCTGTTGCAAGGGCTCGACGAGATCGGCCTCACCCTGCGCCACGAAGCCGCGATCGCGGGATTTCAGCAGCGCGACCGCGCGGCGCGGCCCTGGGTCTACGAATCGGGTTTGAAGCCATGAGCACGGCGCAAAAACTCCGCGACATGCTGGCGCGCAAGGCGACCTATCACATTCCCGCGTGCCATGACGGCCTGACCGCGCGCATGACGCGCGATGCCGGCCTGCCGATGACGTTCGTGAGCGGCGCCGCGGTCGCGGCGACGCGGCTTGGCGTGCCCGATATCGGGCTCATCTCGTTCGGCGAAGTCCTCGATCAGGTACGCAACATTTGCTCGGCGGTGCCGGGCTATCCGGTGCTCGCCGACGGCGACACGGGCTATGGCAACGCCATGAACGTGCGCCGCACGGTGACCGAGTTCGCGCGCGCCGGCGCCGCTTCGGTCATGATCGAGGATCAAGTCAGCCCGAAGCGCTGCGGGCATTTCGAGGGCAAGCAGATCGTCGCCTTCGACGAAGCGCGCATGAAAATCCGCGCCGCCGCCGAGGCCAAGAAAGAAGGCGATATCCTCATTCTCGCCCGCACCGACGCCCGCGCCGTCGAAGGCCTGCAAGCCGCCATCGACCGCTGCAAGATGTTCGAGGACGAAGGCGCTGACATCATCTTCATGGAAGCGCCGACCTCCGAGGAGGAAATGCGCAAGTTCTGCCAGGCGGTGAAGGCGCCGACCATGGCCAACATGGTGCCGGGCGGCAAGACGCCGCTGCTGCCGCGCGAAACGCTCGACGCGCTCGGCTTCGGCATCGTGGTCTATCATCCGCTGATCTTGGCAACGATCGCGGCGCTGCGCGATGCGCTGAAGGGCATGAAGGATCCGGCGCACCGTTCCAATGTCCCGCTCGCCGAACTCGGCGACCTCAAGACCGTAACCGGCCTGCCGGCGCTGCAAGCGATCGAAGCGCGCTATAAGTTTTAACGTCCATCGCCGAAGAGAGAGGTTTCCATGCGCCTATCCCGCCGCAATTTCGCCGCCGCCGCCGCGGGCGGCGCGGCCCTGGTCGCGTTTCCGCGCCTCGCCGCCGCCAAGGAAATCGTCGTCGCCCATTGGGGCAATCTCATGTACGGCGTGCCCTATGCCGTGGCGATGGACAAGGGATTCTTCAAGGAAGCCGGCATCGACATCACCGGCATCATCACCTCGACCGGCGGCGGCACCTCGGTGCGCAACACGCTGGCCAACGAAATCCCGTTCGGCGACAGCGCGCTTTCGGCCGCCGTCCACGCCGCGCGGCAGGGGATGAATATCAAGATCGTCGCCATGACGGTCGGCAATGCCAATGACATCCTGTGGGTCGTCAAAAAGGATTCGCCGCTCCAGACGATCAAGGACCTGGCCGGCAAGAAAGCGGGCTACACCCAGCCGAAATCGACCACCGACATGCTGCTGCGCCTAGCGCTCGATGCCGCGGGCGTGCCGCTCGACAAGGTCGAGCGCGTATCGACCAACGGGCTCACGCCGGGCTTGACGGCGCTGAACGGCGGCGCGGTGGACACGGCGCCCATCGTCGAGCCGGTGTGGTCGCGCCTGAAGGACAATTACCGGCCGCTGTTCTACGTCAAGGACGTGCTGCCGCCGGCGGCGCAATCGGTGTGCATCGTCGAGGGCGACTATTTGAAAAAGAATCCGGCGATCGTGCGCGGCCTGATCGCGGCGCGGCGCAAGGGCGTCGATTTTCTCCGTGCCGAGCCCAAGCAATCGGCGCTCATCCTCGCCAAGCATTACCGCATCGAGCCGGCCCTGGCGGAAACCGCGACGCGCAACCAGCTCGCCTCCAATTTCTGGTCCGACGGCCGCTTCGACTACGCCGCGATGGACCGCATGGTGAAGGGCCTGCAGCTCGTCGGCGACATCGAACCCGGCCCGATCGACTGGGCGAAGCTGGTGGACGAGTCCTATCTGCCCGAGGATCTCAAGACGAAGAAGACCTAGGCCGCTTGCGTTTCAACGCCACCGCCGCCGCCGCGCGCGCGATCCTGGGCCGCATCGCCGCTATTTCCTCAGATCCTCGGGCAGGAACGAGCGGTCGATGATCTTGTCCCAGGCGATGTCGTCCTTGACCTCGCCGATGATCTTCAAGCCGCGCACCATTTCGTTCATCGCCGCGAGTTCGAAATTGCCCGGCCCCCAATATTTCGCTTCGATGGCCGTGCCCACCGCCGCCTCGGCGACCTTGATGTCGATGCTGTAAACCTTGGCCAGCGTCGCGGCGGCGAATTTCGGATCGGCGTAGACCGCATCGACGCCGGCGCGCCGGCCGGCGATGATGGCGCGCAATTTCGCCGGTTCCTTGGCGGCGAACTCGCTCGTCGTGATGCCGACGGTTTGCATCATCGGCGGCAAAATATCGGCGACCTTGAACAGCACGCGGTACTTGTCCTTGCGCGCCGCGTAAATCGGCTCGGAGATGAAGGCGGTGTCGACGCCGCCGGTTTCGAGCGCGGCGAGGCCGGCGCTGACGCTGCCGAGCGCGGGCCGCTCGACATCGGCGGTCTTCATGCCGAGCTTTTCGAGCGCCATGATCGAGAGCATGTCGGTCACGGCCTTGGGGCTCGTGATCGCCATCTTCTTGCCCTTGAGATCCTTCGGATCCTTCAATGCCGAATTGGGCATGACGACCCACATGGCGTCGGCGACCGAGCGCACGCCGCCATTGACCAGCTTGATGTCGAGGCCCTGGTTGATCGCCGCGATCGCCGCCGCGAGCGAGACCTCGCCATAGGGCAGGCCGCCGGCGAGCACGTTCCGCACCGTGGTGCCGCCGCCCTTCGAGGTCAGGATGCCGGTGATCTTGAGCCCGGCCTTTTCGAACAGGCCCTTCTCCATCGCCACCGCATAGGGCACGCCGTACATGAGCGCGCCCCAATGGGTCACCGAAATTTCGTTGGCCCGGGCAGGGGCTTGAACGAACAACGCCGCAACGGCGGCGGCGAGCAGCAGTTTCACGCGCTTGAACATCGAGACCTCCCGCAGATCGGTTGCGCGGAGACTACGATGTTTGCCGGCGCGTGGCGATAGCGCAGGGGCAAAGTTCGGCTGGCCCCGGCTTTCGCCCTCCGGCTATGATGCGGCGCAACGACGGATGGACGATCATGGCGCGCGGGCGAAAACTCATCTCATCGGGATCGAAATACGAGGCCATGGCGGGCTATTCGCGCGCCGTGGCGCAGGGCGATTTCGTCTTCGTCTCGGGCACGGTGGGTTACGATTTCAAAACCGGATTTCTCGCGCCCGACGCGGCGGGCCAGGCCGAGCAGGCCTTCAAGACGATCAGCGCCGCGCTCGCCGAAGCGGGCGCGTCTTTCGCCGACGTGGTGCGGGCCCGCGTCTATGTGCCCGATCCCGCCGACGTCGCCGCCGTCTCGGCCGTGGTCAAGCGCCATCTCGGCAAGGCGCGGCCCGCCAACACGACCGTGTGCGCGCCGCTCGCCGTGCCGGCGTGCAAGGTCGAGATCGAAATAACCGCGCTCAAGGCGCCGAAGCGACGCAAATCGAGAAAATAAATATGCTGATCGCCCAGATCACCGATTTCCATATCGCCCCGCCCGGCCAGAAAGCGATGGGCCTGGTCGATACCGCGGCATTTCTCGACGCCGCCGTGCATCGCCTCAACGCGCTCGATCCGCGGCCCGATGTCGTGCTCGCCACCGGCGATCTGGTCGATCGCGGCACGGCGGCGGAATACGGCTTGCTCGGCGATATCGTGCAACCGTTGCGCGCACCGCTTTACTTGATCCCGGGCAATCACGACAGCCGCCGCGGCATGGCCGAGGCTTTCACCGCGCATCGCTACTTGCCGCGCGACGGCGCCTATGTCCATTACACCTTGGAAGATTGGCCGGTGCGCCTGGTGTCGTTCGACACCGTCGTCGAGGGCAAGCCTGGCGGCCACGCCAGCCTGGATCGCTGCGCGTGGCTCGACCGCACGCTCGCGGAACAGCCCGAGCGGCCGACGGTGATCTTCATGCATCACCCGCCCTTCGCCACCGGCATCGAGCACATGGACGCGATGGGCCTCGACGATGCCGCCAACCTCGCCGACGTCGTGCGCCGGCATCCGCAAGTCGAACGCGCGATCTGCGGCCATCTCCATCGCTCGATCCAAATGCGCTGGGCCGGCACCGTGGCTTCGACCGCGCCTTCGACCGCGCATCAGGTCGCGCTCGACATTCGCGCCAACAGCCGCGGCGCCTTCGTGATGGAGCCGCCCGGGTTCCATTTGCATCTTTGGCGCGCGGGCGCCGGCCTCGTCAGCCACATGGCCGTCATCGGCGATTTCGGCGGCCCGCAGGCGTTTCGCTGAGCGAACGGCGCGGTCGTGGCGTTTCCGGTTTCGATCAAGGGCGTCGTCGTGATCGGCGGCCGCGTGCCGCTGCTGCGCAACGAGCGCCACGAATGGGAACTGCCCGGGGGCCGGCTCGAAGCGGGCGAACAGCCGATCGATTGCGTCGCGCGCGAAATCCGCGAGGAGCTGGCCATCGACGTCGAGCCGCTGCGCGCGCTCGAACTCGTGGCTCTATTGCGTGCGCCCGGATCGCGAAGTCCTGATCGTGACCTACGGTTGCCGCAGCCTCGCCGCCGCCGCCGCGCGCCACAGCCACGAGCACAACGCGCTGGGTCTATTCTCCGCCGCCGAGATCGCCGGCCTCGCCATGCCGGACGGCTACAAACGCTCGATCCAAACCTGGATCGCCGAGATCGGCCGCACCGGCGAATAGGCGATTCTCGATCGCATTGTCGCGCCAGTCTGGCGACAAAAAACCCAATGATTTCCCGAAGATGCTCAAGATCGGCTTGAGCATCTTGAGCACCTTGGCGTCGAGCAACAGCAACGAGCCCGGATTTCTCATGGATAGGCCGCGCGGGTCGATGCCGCCTCGAATATTTGGGCGGCGATCGTTGACCTTGGCAACGAGGGCACGCGCCGCGTGCCCCTACGCGGCGACGACACGGCGTAGGGGCAGCCGGCGGCTGCCCTGGTTCCGCAAGTTGCGCTCGCCATTGAGAATTGCGGGGCACACGATGCAAGGCGAAGGCGGCGTTGGGCACGGTCGGGGCAATGCGGCCTTGCCGCTTCGTTCGCCCGGACGAGTGAGAATCCTAAAGCACGGCTTTAGGATTCTCACGGGCGACAGGACGCGGCGCGGCGCGCCTCGTCAGCCGTTCAGTTCGGGCGAGGTGTAGTAGAAGCAGTACTTCTTCTTGTATGGCGCCGGATCGCCGCCGAATTCCTTGCGCGCGCAAACGATGCTTTCGCCGCCCTGGATACGCTTCATGATGTGCTTGCCCTGGCGGAACTCGGCGACCGACGCGGCGAAGATCACGTTGACGCTCGCATTTTTCGACCCGATGACCCTGCAGATATTCGACTCCGCGGCGCAATCGACGCGCGCCGCCTGCCAGCGCACGCACTCCTTCTTGGCATAGGGATGCGGATCGCCGCCGAATTCCGGGCGGTCGCAGGTGATCGAGCCCGTGACCTTCTTCTCGATGAACTTCTTGTTGTCCGTGGTCGATCGGAAGCGCACGACCGTATCCTTGGCGAGATTGGTGCAGCGATTCGTCTCGCTCGCGCAATTGACCCAGGCGGCTTCGGCGGATTGGGTCGAGGCCGCGAGGCTCGCAACGGCGGCCGCGACGACCGCGAGCGCCGAATAAAGCGAGAGCTTGAAGCCGGCGGGAGCGGCGCCCCGGTCGGCGCGGGACGCGATAAAGCAGGCCGAAGCGCGGGCGCTGCGGCGGTCGATGGTGACGGTAGGCATGGGTGTCTCCTCATTGCGCCGTTTGCTTGGGTTGGTTCCGCGAGAATGTCCGGCTGGCGCCCGTCCGGCTTCTGTCGTGTAGCAAATGCCGGCTGAACAGGCGCTGAAGCTGCGGTTCAGGCGGAGTTCACGCGACTTCGGGCGGCCGCGCATTCCATCGATCGCGAGCGAGTGGGCGAGTCCCGCCGCGATCGCGCGAGCGCAAGAACAGGCCGTGCTATGGGCGGAACACGCACGCAACCTAAAATGCGAGCTTTGGCGGACAGCGTCAACACCCCCATGACGCCAGGTTCATGCCGGCTGGAACCGGCCCCATCCGCCGCGCTGGGCCGCGGTGTCGGCACGGAAGGCCGCTCTTCGCGACTGCAAGATACGCCCGGACGCCGCTACGCCCCCAGCAGCGCCTTGAAGGCCGCCGCGTCATCCAGCACCGAAGCCGCGCGCGGCAAGCATTCCTGGCCGAAGGCTGAACCGCAGACCTGGTGTCGCCCAGGGTCAGACCGGCGCCGTGGAAACCGGCAAGCGCGTTGGCGAATGATTGCCGCAACGCATTCGCTAGACGCTCCCAGGCGGCTTCAATCCAGCAAACCTCACCGGGCTTTGCGGTTTCCAAGGCTTTCAGCATTGCTGGAACCAGCGGCAATAGCCCATCGAGGTCATTGGACCGCGCCTTCAATACGGCGATCGCGATCGCCAGCTTCTCGATCGGTTGCTGAAATGCCAAATTTCGGTCGGCCGCGACAAATGCGTCAAAGCGCTGCGCGGCACGCCGGAGCAATTCACCGTCCGGGAGACCGCGCCAAGGTTTCGCTTGGGCGCTTTCCACATCATGCCCCGCCAAATGGCGCCCAAAGCGCCAATCGAGGCATTCGTCGAGGCGGATTGTCACGCCGCGCGCCGGTCCTCAACCCCTTGCTCAAGTTCGTTGAGCAAACCGATCACTTGGTCGCGGCTAACGGTGCGAAATCCGGTGAGGAAATCTTCGATCGATTTGCCGGCCTTGAGGTAGTCGAACAGCGTTGCCACGGGCACACGGGTCCCGGCGAACACCAATTGCCCGCCCATGATTTCGGGCGCGCGCGATACGAACGATTTCGATCATCGAATAATTCTATCCGATTCCAACGAAGCTTTCAATTTCCGCGCAGAGCGCCGAACGCCTCAGCCCGCCATCGTCCCCGGCAGCGCCTTGAAGGCCGCCGCGTCTTCCACCGCCGCGGCCGCGCGCAGCAGGGTTTCTTCGTCGAAGGCGCGGCCGATGAGCTGGAGGCCGAGCGGCAAGCCGTCGGCGTTCAAGCCCGCCGGGATCGAGATGCCGGGCAGGCCGGCGAGATTGACCGGCACCGTGAACACGTCGTTGAGATACATGGCGATGGGGTCGTCCATGTTTTCGCCGATGGCGAAAGCGGCGTTGGGCGCGGTCGGGGTCAGCAACACGTCGACATCCTTGAAGGCCGCGTGAAGTCGTTGGCGATCAGCGCGCGCACTTTCTGCGCCTTCAGGTAATAGGCGTCGTAATAGCCGGCCGAGAGCACGTAAGTGCCGATCAGCACGCGGCGGCGCACCTCGCGGCCGAAGCCGGCGCCGCGCGATTTCTCGTACATGTCGATGAGGTTTTCGCCATCGACGCGCAAGCCGTAGCGCACGCCGTCGTAGCGCGCGAGGTTCGACGACGCCTCGGCCGGGGCGACGATGTAATAGGCCGGCAGCGCGAGCTTGGTGTGCGGCAGGCGTCACGTCGCGGATTTCGGCGCCGGCCGCCTTGAGCCACTCGATGCCCTTCTGCCACAGCGCCTCGATCTCGGCCGGCATGCCATCGACGCGGTATTCCTTGGGAATGCCGACCTTGAGACCTTTGACGTTGCCGGTCAGCGCCGCCTCGTAATCGGGCACCGGACGCGGCACCGAGGTCGAATCCTTGGGATCGTGGCCGGCCATGGCGCGCAGCATGATGGCGCTGTCGCGCACGGTGCGCGTCATCGGCCCGGCCTGGTCGAGCGACGAGGCGAAGGCGACGATGCCCCAGCGCGAACAGCGCCCATAGGTCGGCTTCAAGCCGACAATGCCGGTGAACGCCGCGGGCTGGCGGATCGAGCCGCCGGTGTCGGTGCCTGTTGCGGCCAGGGCGGCGCGCGCCGCGACAATGGCCGCCGAGCCGCCCGAGGAGCCGCCGGGCACGAGCTTGCGGTTGTCGCCCTTGCGCCGCCAGGGATTTTCCACCGGGCCGAAGGCGCTGGTCATGTTCGACGAGCCCATGGCGAATTCGTCGAGGTTCGCCTTGCCCAGCATGACGGCGCCGGCCTTCCACAAATTCGCGGTAACGGTCGATTCGTAGGGCGGGATGAAATTGCCCAGAATCTTGGAGCCGGCCGTGGTCCGCGTGCCCTCGGTGCAGAACAAGTCTTTCACCGCGATCGGGATGCCTTCCATCGTGCCGGCGGCGCCACGCTTCAGGCGCTCGTCGGCGGCCTCGGCCATGGCGAGGGCGCGCTCCGGCGTCTCGGTCAGCAGCGCGTTGAGCGGGCGCGCCTGTTCCACGGCCTTGATATGGGCGGCGGCCAGTTCGCGCGCCGAAAACCGGCGCTTGGCCAATCCGTCGCGGGCCTCGGCGATGGTCAGATGGTTAAGCGCGGTCATGGCGGCTACTCCACGACCTTCGGGACGGCGAAGAAGCCCTGCACGGTCTGTGGCGCATTGGCCAAGATTTTGTCGCGGATGCCGCCATCGGTGATTTCATCCGCGCGCATCGGCAAATTAACCTCGACGACGCTCGTCATCGGCTCGACGCCGCCGGTATCGACCGCGTTGAGCTGCTCGACCCAGGCCAAAATACCGGTCAGCTCGCCGGCCAGGGGCGTCAATTCTTCCTCGGCCACGGCCATTCGGGCGAGCCGGGCGATGCGCCGGACGGTCTTGCTGTCGAGAGCCATGGTTCCTCGAATTGTCGTTGAATCGCTTGATGTTTCAATGCCATTGCGCGGCGGGCGGACCCTATCTCGCGGCGGCCAGGCTCGCAAGTATAGCCGTCCGCGCAAGGCTAAGAGCCGGTTCACCCCTAATTTCCCACATTTGAGTGACGCCAATCACTGCGCAACCGCGCATTCATGTCGTATTCAGGCGCAACTTGATATATAAACAGTGTCATCAGAACCATTTAAACCCTGATCGATGGCCACGCGAGCCAAAGGAGAAGCTGAATGATTTCGCAGTTCGAGGATCGCGATCGCCAAGCTGCCGGCGTGCTCGAACAGGAAATCGTTCGCACGCTTGAAAGCCTGTCCCGCCGCGTCAAGCCGCAGGAAGGCCTGCCCGGCCTGCCCGGCGCCAAGCGACCGGAAGAAGAAATCATGGTCGCGGCGCCGAGCGACGCGGCCGGCAAACAGTAACTTCGACGGATCGAATTCGGCGCCTGGCCCGACGCGGCGCATGGAACAGGCGCTGGAGACTCTCCCGCAAACACTCAAGACCGGACACCGCGTGCTCGGCATCGACCTCGGAAGCAAGACGATCGGCCTTGCCTTGTCCGATGCGACGCTCACCGTCGCCACGCCGCTCGAAACCATCGCCCGCAAGAAATTCAAGTCTGACGCCGAAGCCTTGGCGCAGATCGCCGCCGCGCGCCAGGTCGGCGCGCTGGTCTACGGACTGCCGCGCAACATGGACGGCTCCGAGGGCCCGCGCTGCCAGGCAACTCGCGAATTCGCCCGCGAGTTCGCGCGGCATTGCGCCTTGCCCTTTGCCTTCTGGGACGAACGCCTGTCCACCGCCGCGGTCAATCGCGTGCTGATCGGCGAAGCCGACCTGTCGCGCAAGCGGCGCGCCGAAGTCGTCGACCGCGCCGCCGCCGCCTATATCTTGCAAGGTGCGCTCGATTTCATCGCGGCGCGGCGCGGTCGAAAGCCGGGCCGTTAGGTGACACCTGCCTTCCGCAGCCCTTCGATGTAGGTTTGCATCTGCTCGGCTCGCTTGATGTAAAAGAGGTGTTCTTTCGCAAAGGCGCAGGTGAATTCGGGCTTCACCCGAAGCAGATCCTTGACCGCGCTTCCCGCCGCCATCTCGTCGCCGAGGTGACCGAGGGCGGCAACGAGATGTGCCCACGCCCAATATTGCGCATTGGGAATCTGCACGGCCCTGCGGGCCCACGACGCGGCCTCCTCGAATTCGCTCCTGAACAGGTGCGCGAGCGAGCGATAGGAGAAAAAGGCCCAGCGGAACGGGTCGTGCGGGCTCAAGCGGATGGCCATCTCGAACTGCTCGATCGCTTGATCGAGCCGGCCCTCATACGCGAGCGAGTTGCCGAGGCCGCAATAGGTCACGGCAAGGCACGGATTGAGCTCAAGGGCATATTCGAGCGCATCGATCGCGCGGTCGTACTCGCAGCGGGCGAGCCGCACGCGGCCCATCGTGAAGTAGCCATTCGCGTCCTGGTCATCGAGTTCGATGGCGCGTTCGGCTGCGCGCAGCGCTTCGTCCATCTTCGTCCGGTCCGGCGGCGAATCGAAATAGACCATGCTGAGCACGATCGCATAGGCGAGCCGCGAATGCGCGCGGGCAAGCCCGGGGTCGAGCGCGATCGCCTGGCGCATGAACTCCTGGCACCTGATATTGCTTTGCGGCGTGAACTTGTAGAACTCGGACGTGCCGAGCTGGTAGAGGTCCCAGGCTCCGAGGTTCTTGCGCGGGCGCCGTTCGGCCTTTTTCTGCTCGCTCAAGCCCAGCTCCGACTCGATGCGAGCGGCGACGAGCTCGGAGATATCGTCCTGCAGATCGAAAATGTCGACCTTGTCGCGATCGAACCGCTCCGACCAGACGCTCTGCTCGGTCTCGGCGTCGGCGACCTGAACGGTGATGCGAAAGCGCGTGCCGGCCTTGCGCACGCTTCCGGTGACGAGATAATGCGCATTGAGCTTCTGGCCGATGGCGCGGATGCCTTCCTTGGAGCCGCGGAAGGCGAACGCCGGATTGCGGGCGATGACGGTCAACCAGCGGTTCTTGGCGAGCGCGGTCGTGATGTCCTCGGCGATGCCGTCCGCGAAGAAATCTTCGCTCGGATCCTGGTTGAGGTTCGCGAACGGCAACACGGCGACGGACGGTTTCTTGGCCACGGTCGGCGGTGCGCGGTCCTCGCCCTTCTCTTCCGCGTCCGCGCCCGGCGCGCCGCCGTCGATCGGCGCAATGAAGCGGAAGCCTCGTCCGTGCATCGTCGCAATCGCGTGCTGCGACGCGCCGTCGTCGCCCACTGCCTTGCGCACCGCCTTGATCTGGCTGCTCAGCGCCGCGTCCGAGACGATCCTGTTGCCCCAGATCTCGGCGAAGATCTCTTCCTTGGTCGCGGTTCGATGGCGGTTGCGCACGAGGAACGCCAGCAGGTCGAAAGCCTGCGGTTCGAGCGGCACCCGCTCTCCCGCTTGCCGTAGCTCGAACAGCGCCGTATCCAGCTCGAAATCGCGGAACCGGATCACATGCGCGGGCACGGCCTCGGCCGACATGTCGACGCGATAGGCGTGGATCGGCCGGCTGATATTCTTGACCATCTGTTCGCCGAGCGAGACGAACCGGACGGGCACGTTGGCGCCGATGTGGTCGTGGACCTGCTTCGACAGCACGATCCCGCCCGGCTGGGCGAGGCTTTCGAGCCGCGCGGCAACGTTAACCCCGTCGCCGTAGATGTCGCCGCCCTCGACGATGACGTCGCCGAGGTGAATGCCGATGCGCAGATGCAGGCCGCGCTTCGGCCCCGCCGAGCCGTTCCGCTTGGCGACCTCGCGCTGGATTTCGACGGCGCATTGGAGGGCGCCCACCACGCTCGAAAACTCGAGCAGCGCCCCGTCGCCCATCAGCTTCACCGTCCGGCCGGCATGGCGGAGGACGGCCGGATCGACGATCGTCGAACGGACGTCTTTGAGGCGCTCGAGCGTCCCTCTCTCGTCGAGCTCCATCGAGCGGCTGTAGCCGACAACGTCCATCGTGACGATCGTCGTTAGCTTTCGATCCATGGCCTCTCTCGGTGTCGACTTCGCGCAGTTTCGTCTTTGCGGCATGCGTCTGGAGCGAGCCAAACGCCCGGCGGTCCGGCGCGGCGGAGCGGCTGCGTTCGTGCGGCAACAGTATTTGTACCGCACGACGCCTGGCAAGCTTTGCCCGCCAAGACCGGGGCTGCCCGGTCGGGTATTCGGCGCCCGCCAGCGGCCTGCGGATTCGAATTTCGCCTTAGCGGGCGACCTCGCCCAGCATCTCTTCGAACAACGGCGTGACCGTGCGCACCGCGTTCTCGAGATTCTTGTCCGGATAGAGCGCGGTCATGAATTTTGGGTGGAGCATCGCGATTTGCGTCTTGCCACCCTCGACATAGATCGCGATGTTGCCGCAAGGCATCATCGCGGCCACGTGCATGCCGGCGGCGAATATGTCCTTGCCGATCGCCGGATAGCAAATTTTCACCGCGGTAACTTCGCCGCCCTTGATCTTGAAATCGGCAAGATAAAGCCACTTCCTGGCGTCCGCATAGCTCTTGATCGCGGCCACGACCTGCTCGGGCGCCTTGTCGCTGTTGCGGACCCAAAACATGTCGCCGGGCTCGCCGGCGCTCGCCGGCGATGCCATCAAGAGGAACGAAAGCGCAGCCCAAGTCCGTGCGGTTCGCGTCATATCAGACACTCCTTCGGTTGATTTCGGAATATTTGCGTCCCCGGCGTCGTGCCGGTGTGCGCGCGATCAGGGAATAGAACTATCGGCCGGACGGAAGCGTGGGCCGGCTGGCCGTGGTTCAGGGATCGCCGCAGCCGTCGAAAAGCGCGGTCGAAAGGTAGCGCTCGGCGCTGTCGGGCAAGACGGTGACCACCGTCAGGCCCTTCATTTCCGCGCGCTTGGCGACGCGCATAGCGGCGGCCAGCGCCGCGCCCGAGGAAATTCCGGCGGCAATGCCATCGAGCAGCGCCAGCCGGCGCGTCGTCTCGAGCGCCTCCTGATTGCCGACAAGCAGCACCTCGTCGATGAGCTTCGTGTCGAGCACCTCGGGCACGAAGCCCGCACCGATGCCTTGGATCACGTGCGGCGAGTGCTTGCCGCCCGACAGCACCGGGCTGTCCTCGGGTTCGACCGCAACGATGCGGATGGCGCAATTGCGCGCCTTCAGCACCTCCGCTACTCCGGTCAGCGTGCCGCCTGTGCCGACTCCGAGGACGACGACGTCGACGACGCCGTTGGTGTCGCGCCAAATCTCCTCGGCCGTCGTGCGCCGGTGGATTTCGGGATTGGCCGGATGGCCGAACTGCCAGGGCATCGCCGCCTTTTCGGTCGCGGCGACGATCTCCTTCGCCTTCTCGATGGCGCCGCCGATCCCCTTCTCGCGCGGCGTCAGCGCGAGCTCGGCGCCGAGAAAGCGCATGAGCCGGCGGCGCTCGACCGAGAAACTGTCGGGCATCGTCAAGATGCAGCGATAGCCCTTCACGGCGCAGGCGAAGGCGAGGCCGATGCCGGTATTGCCCGAGGTGGGTTCGACGATGACGCTGCCGGGGCCGATCGTGCCGTCGCTCTCCATCGCCTCCAGCATCGAGACCGCGATGCGGTCCTTGACGCTCGATGCGGGATTGAAGAACTCGAGCTTGGCCAAGACCTCGGCCTGGCACTCGGACTCTTGCGCGAATCGGCCGATCCGCACGAGCGGCGTATTGCCGATCGTCTCGAGAACGTTGCCATAGACCCGGCCGCGGCCGGGCTTGTCGAGCAGCAATTGCGCCGCGTGGCGATCACTCATTGTCACGCCGCCCGATCCGCGGGGTTGACCGCGCTGATCACCCAGGACGAGCTTTCCATGACGATGCCGTCGGCGCCGATCTTCTGCCGGTTGATCGCCTCGGCGAGCGCCGCCTCGATTTCGTCGCGCCGGCGCTCGGCTTCGACGCCCGCCTCGCGGAACACCTCGCCGGCCGGCCCGATCGCAAGCTGGAAGGCGATCGCGTCCTTGACATCCTTGCCGACAAGCACTGGCGCATCGACGCGGCGGAACTCGACGGCCTCGTAGCCGGCGATCCGCATCATCATGCGAACGGTGGCCTCGTCCGCCATTGAGAACGGGCCGGGCCCGCAGGTCTGGGCGTCGGCGCCCGGCGGCGGCAGGAAGCGCAATACAATCTCCTTGGCCATCGAGAGCCACGGGTTGTCCGCGCGGTCGCGCCAGACGATGTGGACCATGCGCCCGCCCGGCTTGAGCGCCCGGCGCATGTTGCGCAGCCCCGCGACCGGACTGGCGAAGAACATCGTGCCGAAGCGCGCGAACACGAAATCGAACTGGTCGATCGGCAGCGCGATTTCCGCGTCGCCGCGCGCAAACGCGACATTGGTCAGGTTGCGGGCGCGGGCCTCGGCCCGGGCGTGATCGAGGAACACATCGCAGCAATCGATGCCGACGACGCTCCCGCTTGGCCCCACCAGCGCGGCGAGCTTGAGCGCCGTGTCGCCGAAGCCGCACCCGACATCGAGCACCCGATCGCCCTTGCGCACCGGCAGCGCGGGGAAGACGGCCTCGCTGTGGCGGGACAGCCCATCGACCAGGATATGCTTGAACCGGATGAATTTCGGCGCGAGGACTTCGTTCCAGAAGCGGACGAAGGCGGTGTCTTCGGTCGCCGGCTGTTGGATCGCGGCAAGGCTGGTCATCGGGCTGCTCCTTTTTCGGTCGGTTGGCTGTTTCCGACCGCCCGATTGATACCGGGTCGCGCCAATCCGTGCTTGGACCGATCCTGGAGAAAGCCTGGATTTATTCTGAAGGGATGCCGGAAAACACCGCACCGGCCCCCGGCGGCGCTTTGCATGGAGATTGAGCGGCGTGTGGACACACGGGAACGCGCGCGAATTCGCGCGGCATTGCGCCTTGCCCTATGCTTTCCGGGACGAACGCCTATCCACTGCCGCGGCCAACCGTGTGCCGATCGGCGAAGCCGACCTGTCGCGCAAGCGGCGCGGCCAGGGTGAAAGCAGCTAAGCCAGCGAGGCGCCCGCCGGTTTCGTCCGCTCCGGCGCGGCGATCGGGGCCGCGCCGCGCTGGCGGTGCGCAACCATCAAATCGTGCAGGTGTTTCACCGCAGCACTACCGGTCTTCACGAACAGGAACGGCAATACCGCGTGCACGAGACAGGCGGCGCCGGCGCCGAACAGGCGCAGCGCGAAGCCGCCGGCGCTGGCGAAATGCTCGCCGTAGGTCTCGCCGACGGTTGCGGGATGGCGGGTGAAGGGATCGAGCGGGCGCATCGGTCGCGGGCCTCCAAGGGATGAAGCCAGGATCGCGGGCGCGGCCGGAAATGATCTTGCGAATATTTTCACCGATCGGCACATTTTGAGAAGATATTGCCCTTTTTTAATGATTTATGATAATATTTTTCCATGGATGCCTTCGACCTTAAAATTCTCGCCCTTGTCCAGGAAGACGCGACGCTGACCGTGAACGAGATCGCGGCGAAGATTTACTTGTCGGCGACGCCATGCTGGCGGCGCATCCGGAAGCTCGAACGCGCCGGCATCATCCGCCGGCGCGTGACCTTGCTCGACCCGAAGCGGCTCGGGGTCGGCGTCACCGTTTTCGTGCGCATCAAGACGAGCCAGCACAACATCGAATGGCTTCGCCGCTTCTCGAAAGCTGTGGCGGCGATCCCCGAGATCGTCGAATTCTACCGCATGAGCGGCGACATCGACTATCTGCTGCGCATCGTGGTCCCCGACATTGCCGGCTACGACGCCGTCTATAAGAAATTGATCTCGGCGATCGAACTCGACGACGTGAGTTCGAGTTTCGCGCTCGAACAGATCAAGTTCACCACCGCGCTGCCGTTGCACTATGCCAGCCAGGGCGGCGGCGCATGAACACGGCCCTGCCCTCGGTCCTGTCGATCTTTTTCCTGATCGCGCTGGGCTTCGCCCTCAGGCGCGTCGCGCTCGGCGACGAAAAATTCTGGGCCGGCGCCGACCGCATCACCTATTACGTTTTCCTGCCGGCGCTGCTGTGCCGCGGCCTGGCGACGGCCGACCTTTCGGGCCTGCCCGTGTTCAGCGCCGTCCTTCTGGCTAGCGGCGCGATCCTGGCGGTGACCGGGTTGCTCCACGTCGTGCGTGGGCCGCTCGGCTTCAGCAACGCGGCGTTCGGTTCCACGGTTCAGGGCGCGATCCGGCCCAATATCTATATCACCCTCGCCGCCGCGCTCGCGACCTATGGCGAAGAGGGCCTGCCCGCCATCGCCCTTGCCGTCGCCGCCTTCATACCGATGGTCAACCTGGTCAGCGTTTGGACCCTCGCACGCTTTGGGCGCGGCGCGGGCGGCAAGGCGTTGCTGCGCCATGTCGTGCTCAATCCGCTTATTCTGGCCTGCGCCGCCGGCGTCGCGATCAACGTCTACGATCGTGGCCTGCCGGCCGTCGCCGATCAGATGCTGGAAATCCTGGCCCGCGCAGCGTTGCCGCTCGGCCTGATCGCGGTCGGCGCCGGCTTCGCCTTCGGCGGCTTGTTCCGCTCGCTCAAGGCCATCATCGCCGCCTCGGTGGCGAAATTCCTGATTCTGCCGGGCTTCCTGCTGCTGGGCTTCTGGGCCGCCAAGTTCTCGGGAACCGAAGCCGGCGTGATGATGCTGTTCGCGGCGGCGCCGGCCTCGGCCTCGTCCTATATTCTGGCGCGGCAAATGGGCGGCGACTATAAGCTCATGGCCGCAATTATCACGATCCAGACGCTTCTCGCCGCTGCCACCCTGCCCTTCTGGATTTCGCTCACGAGCCGTTTCACCTGAACGGCCCGCACCACGCCTGCAAGAGGTGAGCAACCATGTCGATGCGCCATCCCGTTCCGAAAATCCTCACCGGCGGCTGCCAATGCGGTTCGATCCGCTACGAAATCGCGGCCGAGCCGGTGACGTGCTACGCCTGCCATTGCACCGAGTGCCAGCGCCAATCGGCGAGCGCTTTCGGCATTTCGCTGTCGGTGCCGCGCGCGGCGCTGCGTTTCGTCAAGGGCATGCCCAAGGAATGGCGCCGCGTCAGCGACAGCGGGCGTGAGGTCATGTGCCTGTTCTGCGGCCATTGCGGCACGCGCCTGGCGCACAATCCGGCGCGCAATACGGCCATCAGCAACCTCAAGGCCGGCACGCTCGACGACACCTCGTGGCTCTATCCGGTCGCGCATTTGTGGACCAAGAGCAAGCAGGCTTGGGTGCAGATTCCTTCGGGCATGCCGATCTACGAAACCCAGCCCGAGGATTACGCGATCTTTGCCGCGGCGTGGAAGAAACTCACGGGCGCCGCGGCGCCGACTTGAAGAACGACCAGATCGTCTCGCTGCCGTCGATATCGCGATTGACCGGGCCGATCACGCTTGCCGGCAAGTATTGCGCCGCGCCGGGCCAGGTGTGGCCGCCGCCCTCGATGCGCAGCAGCGTGACTTGCGCGCCGCGGCAACCGGCGCGATCGTAGCGAAGCACGCTGGATCGATCGTCTTTGTCCCGATCGGGCAGCGCTTCGCGCCGCGCCGCGCCGCATTGATTGTGCTTGGCCCAGAACGCGTCCGTCGCATCGGTCGACCAGACGGCGCCGCGCGTCGCCATGCGGAAGGGACCGGTCACCTGGCCGCCCTGATAGGGCACCAGCGGATCGGCGGTGCCGTTGACAATAAGGACCGAAACCGGTTGCTCGGGTTTGCAGCGCTCGCCGGTCGCCGCCGGCATCGTGGCCGTGACCGAGGCGACGCCGGCGAAAACGCGCGATGCCTCGCAGGCGAGGCGCTGGGCCATGAAGCCGCCGTTCGAAATGCCGGCCGCGAAGATGCGCCGCTCGTCGATCGAAATGCCTTTGCCCCGGACATCGTCGATGACGGCGCGAATGAAGCCGACATCGTCGGTGTCGGTGCGCCGGCCGGAGAATTCCCGTCCGTCGTTCCAACTGCGATCGAGCCCTTGCGGATAGACGACGACGAAGCCTTCGCGCGCGGCAATCGCGTCGAAGCGCGTGTAGCGCCGCATCTGTTCGGCCCAGCCGCCGCCGCCGTGCAGGACAACGAGCAAGGGCGCGGGCGCGCGCCGGGCGGTGTCGGCCACGTAAACCACGTAGCTCCGCGCCGTGCCGCCGAACGCGATGTTTCGCGTCTCGGCCGCGGCTCGGCCCGGCGCGATTTGCGCCAACAAAACGAGCGCCGACAATGTTACGATGATGCGGCGGGGCATGGCGGGTCTCCCAAAACGGCACCTATGCATTGTTGGTCTTACGCTGCCAGCGCCCGATTCCGTCCCTCGCTTGCAGCGCCGCCGCCCCTTCACTATAAGCCCGCGCTTTCAGCCGCAAAGGATTTCAGACCATGCCGGGACCGCTCGCCGGAATACGCATCTTCGACATCACCCGGATCCTGGCCGGTCCGACGGCGACCCAGATCCTCGCCGATCTCGGCGCCGACGTGATCAAGATCGAGCGGCCCGGCACCGGCGACGACGTGCGCGCCTGGGGCCCGCCCTTTCTCAAGACCAAGGACGGGGCGGATACGAAAGAGAGCGTCTATTACAATTGCGCCAACCGCAACAAACGCTCGGTGACGCTCAACCTCGCTTCGGCCGAGGGCCAAGCCTTGGCCAAGCGCCTGATCGCCACGAGCGACGTGCTGTTCGAGAATTACAAGGTCGGCGATCTCGCCAAATACGGGTTGGCCTATGCGCAACTCAAGGACGAATTCCCGCGCCTGATCTATTGCTCGCTCACCGGCTACGGCCAAACCGGGCCCTATGCCGAACGCGCCGGCTTCGATCTGGTGATCCAGGCGATAGGCGGCATCATGAGCATCACCGGCGAGGACGGCGGCGTGCCCAACAAGGTCGGCATCGGCATCGCCGACGTGATGACCGGCATGTATTCGAACGTCGCGATCCTGGCCGCGTTGCGGCATCGCGATCTCACCGGCGAAGGCCAGCAGCTCGACATGGCGCTGCTCGATTGCCAGGTCGGCTGGCTCATCAACGAAGGCATGAATTACCTGCACACCGGCAAGGTGCCGAAGGCCTGGGGCACGGCGCACGCGACGATCGTGCCCTATCAAGCGTTTCCGACGACGGATGGGCATTTCATCCTCGCCGTCGGCAACGACCGGCAGTTCCGCGCCTTCTGCGAATTCGCCGGCGCGCCCGATTTGGCCGAGGACGCGCGGTTTCTGACCAACTCGCTGCGCGTCAAGAACCGCGCCGCCTGCGTCGAGCGCGTCATGGCGCTGACGGCCAAACATCCGAGCGAATACTGGATCGAAGGCCTGTCGCGCATTGCAGTGCCCTGCGGCCCGGTCAACACCATCGACAAGGTTTTTGCCGATCCGCAGGTCAAGGCGCGCAACATGGTCGTCGAAATTCCGCACACGGCAACGGGCAAGCCTGAGCGCTACATCGCGAGCCCGATCAAGATGTCGAAAACGCCGGTCGAATACCGCCGCGCCGCGCCCATGGTGGGCGAGCACACCGACGACGTGTTGGGCGAGCTGCTTGGAATGGGCAAGAGCCAGGTGGCCGAGTTGCGCGGCCGCGGCGTGGTGTAGTCCCGGAGGAGGCTTATTCCGCCGCCTGCCGCTTGCCGCGCAACCGCGGCGTCTCCGCCCGATCGACCGTCAGCGTCTTGGCATCGATGACGATGCCGTAGTCGGCCTCGGCGCGCTCGGGCGTGACCTTGCCGTCCTTGAGGTCGCGGTCGATGGCGGCGAAATCGCGCTCGCGCGGGTCGCCGTAGCCGCCGGCGCCGGGCAATTCGAGGCGCACGACGTCGCCTTTGGCGATCGTGTCGAGACCTTTTGCCTTCATGCGCCGCGCGCCCGGCGTGCCGGGATTGAGCACGATCGAGCCCTTGCCGCCCGGCTTGCCGCCGAACAGGCCCTGCGGCGCGAATTTGTGGCGGTCCGAATAACGCGCGAAACTGACGCGGTCGGCCAGCAGTCGGATGTCGCGGCGCAGCGCGAGGCTGCCGCGGAACTTGCCGGCGCCGCCCGAATCGGGAATAAATTCGTAGCAATCGATGCGGATCGGATAGCGCAGCTCGACCGCCTCGACCGGCGTATTCATGAAGCGCGGCAGGTGGCTGTCCTGGCCGTCATTGCCGTCTTGCAGCGGCCGGCCGCCGTTTCCGCCGCCCTGGATGTCGGTGAAAATAAACTGCTTGCCGCTTTTGGGATCGATGCCGCCGAAACCGCAGGTGGTGATTTGCCCGTGCGAGCCCGCCGTCACCCGCTGGGGCACGATGTTCGACAGCGCGAAGAACATCGCCTCGGCGATCTTGGTCGAGGCGTTGGTGCGCGCGGCGACGGCGCCGGGCGGCAGCGGATTGACGATGCTGCCCGGCTTGGTGACGACCTCGATCGGCCGGTAGCAGCCCGAATTCGGCGGCACGTGCGGATCGACGACCGCGATCATGACGTAATAGACCGCCGCGTGGGTGTTGGCGATCGTCGAATTCGTGTTGCCCTCGGCCTGCGGATCGCTGCCGGTGAGATCGACGATGGCGCGGTCGCCCTCGATCGTCAGCTTGACGTGGATGCGGATCGGCCGGTCGCCGATGCCGTCCTCGTCGATGAAATCCTCGGCCTCGTAGGTGCCGTCGGGCAGGTCCCGCAAGCCCTGGCGCATGCGCCGCTCGGAATAGTTGAGCAAATCCGTGCACGCGCGCCGCACCGTCTTGGCGCCGTAGCGGCGGTAGAGCCGCGCCAAGCGGTCGGTGCCGACCATCAGCGAGCTGACCTGGGCGCGGATGTCGCCCAATGTCTTGTCGGGCAGCCGTATCTGGTTGGCGATGATGCCGACGATCTCGCGGTCCTCGACGCCGCGCTTGAGGAGTTTCACGAAGGGCAGGCGCAGGCCTTCGAGATAGATTTCGCGGATGCCGCCGGCGACGCCGCCCGCCGCCACGCCGCCGAGATCGGAATGGTGCGTGATGTTGCCGACGAAGCCGATCAGCTTGCCTTGATGGAACGCCGGCGCGATGGCGTAGAGGTCCATGATGTGCTGGCCGCCGGTGTAGGGATCGTTGGTGATGATCACGTCGCCTGGAAACAAGTCCTTCGGCCGGTATTGCTTGACCAGTTCTTTCATCGTGATTTCGAAGCCGGCGAGCAGGCTCGGCGTGTGATGCGCCTGGGCCACGGTTTGGCCCTTGGCGTCCGTGATCACGCAGGAAATGTCCTTGATCTCGGTGATGATGGTCGAGCGGCCGGTACGCACGAGCGTGTAGCCCATTTCGTCGGCGATCTGTTCGAGCGCGTAGCGCATGACTTGCATGGTGACGAGATCGCTCATGGCTTGCTCCGTTGCGCGGCCTTCAACGGCACGAAGAGGCCGAGATCGCGCCCGACCGCGGCGGCAAAGCCGGGCGGAATCAGGGTCGCCGAAGTCGCTTCCTCGATCACCGCCGGGCCGCGCACGGCCATGCCGTATTTCAGCCTCTCGCGCTGATAAATCGCGGACGCGACGAAGCCGCGTTCGGCGAAATAGACCGGCCGGGTGCCGATACGCGCCGGCTTGGGATCGCGGCCGGCGCGGCCCGTCGTCGGCAGCGCGACCGGCGCGTTGAGACCCTCGGCGCTGACCCGAAGATTGACGATCTCGATCGCCTCGCCCTCGTAGAAAAACGCGTAGCGCGAGCGGTAGAGCTTGCCGAAGGCCGCGAGCAAGGCCTTCAGGCCGGCGCGGTCCAGCGCGCGGTCTTGCACGGGCAGCGGCAGCAGCAATTCGTAGGTCTGGCCGAGCACTTTCAGATCGGCGAGGCGCGTCAGGCGGATGCGCTTGGCGTCGTAGCCCTGCGCCGCGAGTTCGCGCCGGCCCGCCTCCTCCATCGCCCGGTAACGCGCTTCAAGATCGCCAAGATCGGCCTTGTCCGCCACCGCGCCGCCGACCGCCGAGACGTAATCGTGGCGCATCTCGGTGACCAGCAGGCCGATGGCCGAGAACGTGCCGGGCAGCGGCGGGATCACCGCCTCGGCCATGCCGAGTTCTTGCGCGATATCGACGGCATGCACGCCGCCGGCGCCGCCGAACGAGAGCAAGGCGAAATCGCGCGGATCGATGCCGCGCTGGATCGTCACCGTCGCGATGCCCTTGATCATGTTGGCGTTGACGACGCGCACGATGCCGAGCGCGGCGTCCTCGACCGAGAGGCGCATCTGCCGCGCCAACGGCGCCACGGCGCGGCGTGCCGCCTCGGCATCGAGCGTCATCTGGCCGGCGTTGAAATTCGCGGGATTGAGCCGGCCGAGCACGACATTGGCGTCCGTCACCGTCGCCTCGGCGCCGCCGCGCCCGTAGCAGGCCGGCCCCGGCTCGGCGCCGGCCGAATGCGGGCCGACATTGAGCGCGCCGCCGCGGTCGATCCACGCGATCGAGCCGCCGCCGGCGCCGATGATGTGCAGATCGATAATCGGAATCTTGACCGGCAAGCCCTGGAACGCGCCCTCGGTGGTGACGCGCGAGACGCCGCCCTCGACCAGCCCGATATCGAAGGACGTGCCGCCCATATCGACCGAGACGATGCGCGGCCGCTTGTTGCGCCGGCCGTAGAACGCGGCCGCGACGACGCCGCCCGCCGGCCCGGAATTCACGGTGGTGACGGCGAGGCGCTTGGCGTGCGCGACCGAGGTCGAACCGCCATTGGCCTGAATGACGGAGAGGCGCGCCGCGCCAAGCTCGCCGCGGATGCGCTCCTCCAGCCGCGCCAAATATTTGCGCATCACGGGCGCCAGGTAGGAATTCATCACCGTCGTATCGGCGCGCTCATATTCGCGGTATTCGGGACTGACGTCGCTGGAAATGCTGATCGGCAGATCGGGGAAGCGCTCGGCCAGGATCGCCGCCGCGCGCCGCTCGTGCGCCGGGTTCAGGAACGAAAACAGGAAGCAAATCGCGACGGCTTCGATGCCCTCGCGCGCGAAGAGTTCCGCGGCGGCGCGCACCGTGGCCTCGTCGAGCGGAGCCAGGATTTGGCCGCCGGCGTCGATTCGCTCGGTGGCTTCAAGACACAAATGGCGCGGCACCAGCGGCGGCGGCCGATCGACGGTGAAATCGTAGAGGCCCTCATGCGGGCGCATGACGCGGCCGATCTCGAGCACGTCGCGAAAGCCCGCGCGTGGTGAGGAATCCGACCTTGGCGCCGGTGCGCTCGATCAGGGCATTGGTCCCCGTCGTCGACCCATGCACGACTTCCTCGATCGCCTCGGGCGGAACGCCCGCCGCCTTGGCCACGGCGTGTATGCCGTTCATCACCCCGTCGGCCCGGTTCGACGGCGTCGTGTTGACTTTGACGGCCACCAGCCGCCGGCCGCCGCGATCCGTCAGCACGATATCGGTGAAGGTGCCGCCGACATCGACCGCGACGCGCAGATTGCGCGCTTGCGGCTTGGCGGCGCGGCGCCCCGGTTGTCCGCCCGGCGAGCCCCCGGCCTCCGCCTTGCGCGGCGTGTCCTTGCGAAATCCGGTCATCGTCTTGAGCGTTACGCGACTTGCACGTTGGGAATATTCTCGCGCGCGCGCATCGCGCCGGTGAGATCGCGCGCCCGGGCCAGGCCCTTGCGGCGGCAGAACGCCTCGATTCCGTCGATGATATCGAGCATGGCGGTGGGATGCACGAAGCTGATCGTGCCGACCTGCACCGCCGCGCAGCCCACCATCATATATTCGATCGCATCGGACGCATTGGAAATGCCGCCGCAGCCGATGACCGGAATGCGCACCGCGCGCGCCACCTGCCACGCCATGCGCAGCAAGACCGGCTTCAAGGCGGGCCCCGTCATGCCGCCGGTGATGTTGCCGAGCGCGGGCCGGAAATTGTCGATATCGACCGCCATGCCGAGCAGGCCGTTGGCCACCGTCACCGCGTCGGCGCCGCCGGCTTCCGCGGCTTGCGCAATGGCGGCGATGTCGGTGACGTTGGGCGTGAGCTTGGCCCAGATCGGCCGATCGGTCGAGTTTTTCATGCGCCGGATGACGCGGCGCGTCGCCTCGGCATCCATCGAGAAGGCGCGGCCGTCTTCCGCGAGGTTCGGACAGGAGACATTCGCCTCGATCGCGCGCACGCCCGGCACGCTGACATAGGCCGTTAGCTTTCCGAACGCCTCGATCGACGGCGCCGAAACGCTGGCGATGAGCGGCGTGTCGAAGCGGCGGTAGAACGGGACGAGCTCGTTGACATAGTGCTCCGGCCCCTTGCACGGGATGCCGATCGCCATCAGCGTCGCATCCTTGTATTCGACGACGCGCGGCGGCGGGCAGCCCTCGCGCTTATCCGGCGTGATCGTCTTGGTCAGGATGGCGCCGAGCCGGTTCAGGTCCATGACCTTGTCCATGCCCTCGGCGAAGGTCCCGGAGCCCGGCATGACCGGATTGCGGAACCGCAATCCGCCGATATCGACCGCCATGTCTACCATGACACCGCCTCCTGAATTCCGAACACCGGACCTTCCCAGCACACCCGCCGATAGGTCAAGGCGCCGCTGGGCGTGCGAAATTCGCGCACGCACGCGAAACACATGCCGATGCCGCAGCCCATGCGCTGTTCGAGCGCGACCTCGCCCGCGATGCCGTATTCCTTGCCGAGACGCTGCAGCAGCATCAGCAGGCGGTTGGAGCCGCAGGTGATGAGAAAATCGCCGCCGTCTTTCTCGATCAGGCCGCGCAGCAGGCGTTCGACATTTTCGATCGCGCTGGTGCCCTCGCTGTCCGTCACGGCGATGACATCGGCGCCCACCGAGCGGAGATAGTCGACCGCCATCAAATGTTGCGGGCTGCGCGCGCTGAGGATCGCCGTGGTCCGCAATCCGCGCCGATTGGCCGCCTCGGCCACCGGCGCCAGCGTCGCCAAGCCGACGCCGCGCGCGACCTGGATGACGTGGCGCAATTTGGGATCGAAATTGAACCGCCGGCCCAACGGCCCGAACATGTTGAGGCTATCGCCCTTCCTCAGGCCGGCCAGCGTCGTGGTTCCCGCGCCGACGATCTTGTAGAGAAACTCGATGCGGCCGGCGGGCCGGTCGATACGATAGATGCTCATCGGCCGGCGCAAGAAGGGCGCGTGCGACCCGACAACGGGACACAGCAGATGAAAGAATTGTCCGGGCTCGGCCTTGGACGCGCCGTCGCTGGCGTCGAGCACGAGGTGCTTGTAGCTGTCGTTGATCCAATCGTTCTTGATCACCGGGCACAGCGTTTCGGCGACCGGCCACGGTGAGATTTCCGGGGCGGATGCGTGATCTACAGCCGTGTCTTGGGTTCCCGCCATGCTGCTCTTGTGCTCTGATGCGGCGACACTATCCGACGCGCGGCGCGCGGCAACAAGCCCTTCGTGCCGCGCCTAAGTGAGCCGGCGGCCCGATTCGCTGGATTGGATGCGGTACACGCGCAGCGGCTCGGCGATGTTCTTGACCGTCTGTTCGCCGAGATCCTCGTAATCGAGCTGCAGCTTGTTCTTGATCTGATCGTAGACCGGGCCCGAGATGCAAAGACCGCCGGGCGGCGACAGGGTTTCGAGCCGCGCGGCGATATTGACGCCGTCGCCGTAAAGATCGTCGCCGTCGGCAATGACGTCGCCGATATTGATGCCCATGCGAAAGGTGATGCGCTTGTCGCTCGGCCCGAAGGAACGGCCGACGATCGAGGCCTGGATGTCGACGGCGCAGCGCACCGCGTCCACGATGCTGGCGAACTCGGCCAGAATGCCGTCGCCGATGACCTTGAAAATGCGTCCGCGATAGCGCTGGACCAGCGGATCGAACAGATCGCGCCGGCAGCTTTTGAGCGCGGCCAGGGTGGCGCCCTCGTCTTCGCCCATCATGCGGCTGTAGCCGACGACGTCGGCGGCCAGGATCGCCGCCAGGCGGCGGGCGCCGCTGATGTCGGCGCGCTTGATGACGACCGGCGTCGGCGGGCCGAGCGGCTGGCCGCGTTTCTTGACCATCTCGGCCGGAGTCGTGCGGTACTTGCCGAACATCACCGGGTCGTCGGGGCCGACGACCGATTGCTTGATCTTGCGCCACTCGCCTTCGCGCATGATGAACGTGCCGAAGCTCGAACCCAGATCGATGACCGAGAATTGCCCGTCCTTGGTGTCGTTCATCTCGGCATGCTCGCGCGACACCGACGGGTCGGTGAGCACGATGTCCGATCGCGGACTACGCCCAATCTTGTAGACGGACATTGCTACCGGTCCTGCATCCAAGCGGGCGAGTTTCGAGTTTGAGCCGCACCTGAGCTAATTCCGCACCGTACCTTCATGCCACGCCATCGCAGTATACATGGGCGGTTCCGGCGCGGAAACGGTCAAGAATGCAAGCGCGCCGACGCATGCCACACCCATCGACCAAGCTTGGCTTACTTCCTTGTTCCCATGCGCCTGGGTTGTTATGACACACAAATCGTTAACGCAATTGTTTATTCCATCCGGCCACGAGCATTTGACCGATAGCGCCGCGCCTCGCGCCCCAGCCGATCCCGAGCCATCCAGCACCGCGCCCGCTCTCCCGGAGCGGCACTCGGGTTATGGTGGAATCCCGATCCTGCTGGTCGCCATCGTCCTGTTCGTTTCGATGGACACGCTCGTGAAGTATCTGGCCGAAACCTATTCGGTGGTTCAGATATCGGCGGTCCGCTTCGCTTCGCACCAAATTCTGGCCCTTGGCGTCATGTGCCTCGTTCCGCGATTGCGCCCGCAGTTGGTGCCGCGCCGCTGGAAGGGTCAATTGTCGCGGTCCGCGGTTCTCGCGGCGACGACGCTCATTTTTTTCACCGCGCTCAGCGTGCTTCCGCTGGCCGATACTGTTGCGATTTCCGCCGCCTCGCCCCTGTTGGTCGTGGCGTTTTCCGCCCTTTTCATGGGCGAGAAAGTCGGGCCGCGGCGTTGGACGGCGGCGGCCATCGGCTTCGTCGGCGTGCTCGTCATCATGCGGCCTGGCTTCGGCTTCACCTGGGCCATGCTGCTGCCGCTCGGATGCGCTTTCCTGTACACGGCCTATCAAATCCTGACCCGCGCGATCTCGGCCAACGACCACGCCATGACGACGTTCCTGTTCACGCCCGTCGTGGGACTGATCGTAACCGGGGCGCTGGCGCCGTTCTTCTGGCAGCCGCCGACGTTTTTCGATCTTGTCATCCTGTCCCTGCCCGGCATCCTGGGCGGCTTGGCCCATTTGCTGATGATCGTCGCCTTCACGCGCAGCGAGGCCTCGCTGGTTTCGCCGTTCTTCTATTTCAACGTGGCACTCGCCACGATTTTCGGCTGGGCGGTGTTCAACCATATTCCCGATCTCTATACATTCCTGGGCGCCGGCATCGTTGCCGCGTCGGGAATCTACATCTCCTATCGCGAGCGCGTGCTGCTGAAGGCGCGCCGGCGGGCCGCCGGCTGAGCGCCCAAAAGTCCGGGGACAAGTCAGCCGCGCGGCTTGCTCCCCGATGCGAACTCGCCCTTATACAATCCGCTCGATGTCCGCCGTCACGCGCGTCGAACCCCATTCCCCGCCCGCCCCTTCCGCGGTGCCGTTTCGGCACCGTCACCTTCTGGGTATTGAAGGGCTCATGGCGGACGAAATCACCGAAATCCTCGACCTCGCCGATCGCCACGTCGAGTTCAACCGTCGCGGCGGCAACAAGTCCTCGCTGATGCGCGGCCGGACCATGGTCAATTTGTTCTTCGAAAGCTCGACGCGGACGCGCACCAGCTTCGAACTTGCCGGCAAGCGCCTCGGCATCAACGTCATCAACATGTCGGCCGACGGCAGCTCGGTCAAAAAAGGCGAGACGCTGCTCGACACGGCGATCACGCTGAATGCGATGCACATCGACGTGCTCGTCGTCCGGCATCCCGAGAGCGGCGCCGTCAAGCTGCTGTCGGACAAGGTCAACTGCATCGTGATGAACGGCGGCGACGGCCAGCACGAACATCCGACCCAGGCGCTGCTCGACGCGCTCGCGATCCGCCGCCGCCTGGGGCGGCTCAAGGGCCTCACCGTGACGATTTGCGGCGACGTGCTGCACAGCCGCGTCGCGCGCTCGAACATCCATCTTCTGAACATCATGGGCGCGCGCGTCCGCGTCGTGGCGCCGCCGACGCTGCTGCCCGCCGCCATCGAGCGGCTCGGCGTCGAAGCCTTCACCGACATGAAGAGCGGCCTCGCCGAGGCCGACATCGTCATGATGCTGCGCTTGCAGCACGAGCGCATGCAGGGCCGCTACGTGCCCTCGGTCCGCGAATATTTCCGCTTCTACGGCCTCGATTACCAAAAGCTCGAAGCCGCCAAGCCCGATGCGCTGATCATGCATCCCGGGCCGATGAATCGCGGCGTCGAAATCGATTCCGAAGTCGCCGACGATTACGGCCGCAGCCTGATCCAGGAGCAGGTCGAGATGGGCGTCGCGGTGCGCATGGCGTGCCTCGATATTCTGACGCGCGGGCTGCGCTCAAACGCTCCAGCCGCGGAGAATGCCGTCTGATGGCGCAATCGGGCATGGTCGCCTATGTCAACGCGCGGCTGATCGATCCGGCGAGCGGAACCGATATCAAGGGCGCGCTCGTGACCGAGGGCGGAACGATCCGCGATTTCGGCCCGCGCCTGTTCGGCGACGGGATTCCGATCGGCGTCAACGTCGTCGATTGCGGCGGCAAGATCCTGTGCCCCGGCCTCGTCGACATGCGCGTCCAGCTCGGTGAGCCGGGCCAGGAACACAAGGAAACGATCGCGTCCGCGTGCCGCGCTGCGTCCGCCGGCGGCGTGACGGCCATGGTGTGCCTGCCGAACACCGATCCGGTGATCGACGACGTGTCCGGCGTCGAATTCATCGCGCGCCGCGCCCGCGAGGTGCGCGCCACCAAGGTTTTCTGCTACGCCGCCGTGTCGCAAGGCACCGAGGGACGCGAGCTTGCCGAAATCGGCTTGCTGTCCGAGATGGGCGCGGTCGGCTTTACCGACGGGACGAAGACGGTCGCCGATGCGCAGTTGATGCGGCGCGCCCTGTCCTATTCGCGCGCCTTCGATACGGTGATCCTGCAGCATCCGGAAGAACCGGCGCTGGCGCGCGGCGGCGCGATGAACGAGGGCGAAATTTCCATGCGACTCGGCCTGGCCGGAATTCCGGCGGTGGCCGAAGTCATGATGATCGAGCGCGATTTGCGGCTGGTCGAACTGACCGGCGCCCGGTTGCACGTCATGCATGTGTCCACCGCCGAAGGCGTCGATGTCTTGCGCCGGGCCAAGGCGCGCGGCATCGCCGTGACATGCGACACCGCGCCGCCCTATTTCACGCTCACCGAAAGCGACATCGGCGACTACCGCACGTTTTGCAAAGTCTCGCCGCCGCTGCGCGCCGAACGCGACCGCGACGCGATCGTCGCCGGCCTCGCCGACGGCACGATCGACGCCATCGCCAGCGATCACACGCCACAGGATCAAGACACCAAGCGCGTGCCCTTCGCCCAGGCCGAGCCGGGCATGATCGGCCTCGAAACCTTGCTGCCGCTGGCGCTCGCGCTTCACCACAAAGGCAAGGTTGCGCTGCTCGAGGTGTTGCGCAAGCTGACCTCGGCGCCCGCCGCGATCCTGCGCCTGCCGCTCGGCCGCCTGGCCAAGGGCGCCGCCGCCGATCTGGTGCTGCTCGATCCGGACAAGCCATGGGTCGTCAAGGCCAAGGCGCTGCGCAGCAAATCGAAAAACTCGCCGTTCGACGACATGCCGGTTCAAGGCCAGGTCCAGCGCACCGTCGTGGCGGGCCGAACGCTTTACGATGTCGCCGAAGCATGATACCGCGGCGCGTTTGAGCGGGCGCGGCTCGGGACACGGCGATGCCCAATCCCTTTTTCTGGTCTTTCACCTTACCCTATCTCGCGGGGGCCTTCGCCTTCGGCTATCTCTTGGGCTCGATTCCGTTCGGGCTGTTGCTGACGCGCCTTGCCGGGCTCGGCGATATCCGCAAGATCGGCTCGGGCAATATCGGCGCCACCAACGTGTTGCGCACCGGGCGTAAGAGCCTCGCCTTGGCAACCTTGCTGCTCGATGGCGGCAAGGGCGCCGTCGCGCTGTTGCTCGTCTATTGGCGCTTCGGGCCCGATATGGCGCTCGCCGCCGGCATGGGCGCCATGCTCGGACATGTCTTTCCCATCTGGCTCAAATTCAGGGGCGGCAAGGGTGTGGCGACCGCGCTCGGCACGCTCTTGGCCGCCGCATGGCCGATCGGTGCGCTGGCCTGCGCAACCTGGCTTGTCGTCGCTGGGTTGTTCCGAATTTCGTCGCTCGCCGCGCTCGCGGCACTGGCCTTGGCGCCGGTCTATGCCTGGCTCTTCGATCGCGCCTCGATGCCCGCGCTCGGCAGCCCGATCGTTTATGTTCATACTTCGGCACTCGCAGCGCTCATCGCCGTGTTGGTTTGGCTGCGCCACGGCGCAAACATCAAACGAATTCTGTCTGGCACTGAGCCCAAGATCGGCCAAAGGTCCGAAACCAAGCCGGGCTGAGCCTTGTCAAGACGCGCGATAGAACATATAAAGAACGTATGCCGCGCGCGCCTCGCAAGCTCAGCGATCAGGAACGGCTCGAATGGCTGCGTCTGATCCGCAGCGAAAATGTCGGGCCGATCACCTTTTTTCACCTGATTCGCTATTACGGATCGGCGGCCAAGGCGCTGGTGGCCCTGCCCGAGCTGGCCCGGCGATCCGGACGCGCCAAGCATCGCCTGTGCACCGTGGCCGAGGCCGAGCGGGAACTGGAAGCGCTGCGGCGCAGCGGCGCCCGCTCGCTCGCGTGGCTTGAGCCCGAATATCCGACCTACCTCGCCGAGATCGAGGACGCGCCGCCGCTCGTTGCGGTGCGCGGCGACCTTGCCCTGCTCGAGCGGCCGATCGTCGCCGTCGTCGGCGCGCGCAACGCTTCGACCAACGGTTGCAAATTCGCCGAGACTTTGGCGCGCGCGCTGGGCGAAGCCGGCCGCGTCGTCGCGTCGGGCTTCGCGCGCGGCATCGACACGGCGGCGCATCGCGGCGCGTTCGACACCGGCACGATTGCCGCCTTCGCGGGCGGTATCGACATTTGCTATCCGCCCGAAAACCGCAAGCTCTACGATCTCATGGCCGAGCGCGGCGTGCTTGTTGCCGAGCAGCCGCCCGGCACCGAGCCGCTCGGCCGGCACTTTCCGCGCCGCAATCGCATCATCTCCGGCGTCTCGACCGGCGTCGTCGTCGTCGAAGCCGCCTTGCGGTCCGGTTCGCTCATCACGGCGCGTCTCGCGCTCGAACAGGGCCGCGACGTTTTCGCCGTGCCCGGCTCGCCGCTCGACCCGCGCTGCCAGGGTACCAATAATTTGATCCGCCAAGGCGCGGTGCTGACGGAGAGCGCCGACGACGTGCTGCGCAACAGCGGCCCCGCCGCGCCGAACCGCGTTTTTTCGGTCGCCGAACCCGAAGCGGAGCCCATCGCCGCCGTGGCGGAAAGCGACGTCGAACGGGCGCGCGAACTGCTCTTAAGCCGGCTTTCGCCGGCTCCGACCGCGATCGACGACATCGTGCGCGAGACCGGAATGCCGCCCGCCTTGATCGCCTCGGCACTGCTCGAATTGGAGCTCGCCGGCCGCGCCGAACGCCATCCCGGCAACCGCGCCGCCCTCCTCGCAACTTGACAAGAGGGTCCGGAAGGGTGTTTGACCCGCCGCTCACGGGTTTCCGGAGAGCGGAACGTCATGGACGTGGTCATCGTCGAATTGCCGGCGAAAGCGCAAACGATCAATAAGTACCTCGGCAGCGGCTACAAAGTGCTGGCGAGCTACGGCCATGTGCGCGATCTGGTGCAGAAAGACGGCTCGGTCGACCCCACCGCCGACTTCGCCATGAAGTGGGAGCTGCGCGACAAGCGCGACACGCTTGGCGAAATCGTCAACAGCCTCAAGAAGGCCAAGCGGCTCATTCTCGCGACCGATCCCGACCGCGAGGGCGAAGCGATTTCGTGGCACGTGCGCGAGGTCTTGAAAGCGCGCGGCGCGCTCAAGGGCCTCGACGTGCAGCGCGTAACGTTCAACGAGATCACGCGCAATGCCGTGCTCGAGGCGATGAAGCACCCGCGCAATATCGACGGCAATCTCGTCGACGCCTATCTGGCGCGCCGCGCGCTCGATTACCTGGTCGGCTTCACGCTGTCGCCGGTGCTGTGGCGCAAGCTGCCCGGCGCGCGCTCGGCGGGCCGCGTGCAATCCGTGGCGCTGCGCTTGATCTGCGAGCGCGAAGCCGAGATCGAGCTGTTCAAGGCGGTCGAATACTGGTCGATCGAGGCCGATTTCCTCACGCCGCGCAACGAGCGCTTCGCGGCGCGGCTCACCCACCTCGACGGCGAGCGCCTCGACAAACTCACGATCGCCGGCAAGGCCGCGGCCGACGCGGCGGTCAAGGCGATCGAAATTTCGTCGTTCAGCGTCGCCGAGATCGAGCGCCGCGAGCTTCGCCGCAATCCGCCGCCGCCGTTCAACACGTCGTCGCTGCAGCAGGAGGCTTCGCGCAAGATCGGCTTCGGCGCCAATCGCACGATGCGGACAGCGCAGCGCCTTTATGAAGGCGTGACGATCGGCGACGAAAGCATCGGCCTGATCACCTATATGCGCACCGACAGCGTGACGCTGTCGAAGGACTCGATCGCCGCCACGCGCGCGATGATCGCCGGGCACTACGGCGCCAACTACGTGCCGGATCAGCCGCGCATCTACAAAACCAAGGCCAAGAATGCGCAAGAGGCGCACGAAGCGATCCGGCCGACCGATTTCAACCTGAAGCCCGAGGATGTCGCGCGCCACCTCGACGACGACCAGCGCAAACTCTACGAGCTGATTTGGAAACGCACCGTCGCCTCCGAAATGGCGAGCGCCGTGCTCGACCAGGTCGCGGTCGATCTCGCGAGCCAGAACCGCCTGACCAAGCTCCGGGCCACCGGCTCGGTGATCAAGTTCGACGGCTTCCTCAAGCTGTACAAGGAAGATCGCGACGACCCGACCGAGGACGACGAGGAAGATTCGCGCCTCCTGCCGCAAATGAACAAGGACGAGGCGGTCAAGCGCGAAGCGATCCGGCCCGAGCAGCATTTTACCCAGCCGCCGCCGCGCTATTCCGAAGCGAGCATGGTCAAAAAGCTGGAGGAACTCGGCATCGGCCGGCCTTCGACCTATGCGCAAATCCTCGGCACGCTGCAGGATCGCGGCTATGTCCGCATCGAAAAGCGGCGCTTCTACCCCGAGGACCGCGGCCGCGTCGTCACCTCCTTTCTCAACGAATATTTCCAGCGCTACGTGGAATACGATTTCACCGCCGATCTCGAGAACCAGCTCGACGAGATATCGGACGGCAAGATCCCGTACCTCAAGGTGCTAAGGGACTTCTGGAAGGCCTTCGACGCGTCGATCAAGGAAACCCACAAGCTGCGCGTTTCGGAGGTCATCGACGCGCTCGATGCGGCGCTGGGCCCGCATTTTTTCCCGGCCGATCCGGGCGGCGTCGATCCGCGCAAGTGCCCGACTTGCGGCAACGGCCGCTTGGGGCTCAAGGTCGGCAAGTTCGGCGGCTTCATCGGCTGTTCGAACTATCCGGAGTGCAAATACACAAGGCAGCTCGCGATCGCGACCAAGAACGGCGACGAGCCGATGCTCAATCCGGGCGAAACGCGCATGCTTGGAGCCGACCCCGCCACCGCCTTGCCGGTGAGCGTCAAGGCCGGTCCGTATGGCCCTTACGTCCAGCTCGGCGAGAAACTCGCGAAAGGCGAGAAGGGCGAGAAGCCGAAGCGCGTCTCGGTGCCGAAGGGTTTCGATCCGACGACGATCGATTTCGACACCGCGCTTAAGCTTCTCGCGCTGCCGCGCGAAATCGGCTTGCATCCCGAAACCGGCACGCCGATCAAGGTCGCCATCGGGCGCTACGGGCCCTATCTGCAGAACGGCACGGTGTTCCGCAGCCTGCCGACGCCGGGCGACGTGCTGACGATCGGCATCAACCACGCCGTCGCCATTCTCGCCGAGCCGCCGAAGCGCGGCGCTCGCGTGAGCGTTCCCGAGCGCGAGATCGGCAAGCATCCGACGACGGGCGAAGTCATCAAGTCCGGCGCCGGTCGCTTCGGCCCCTATGTCCGCGCCGGCAAGGTCTACGCATCGCTCAAAAAAGATCAGGCGCCTGATAGCGTCACGCTCGACGACGCCGTTGCCTTGATTGCCGCCAAGATCGAGCGTGCGGCGAACGCGAAATCGGCTTCCGGCGCGAACGCGGAAGCGCCGGCACCGGCGAAGAAAAATTCGAAAGCCAAGGCAAAGCCCGCCGCACCGGACGAGAAACCGGCGGCCAAGGCCGCGAAACCGGCCAAGTCCGGCGCCAAGCCGCCGGCGGCCGACGGCAAGCCGAAAGGGAAGAAGAAACCGTCGCCGTGAAGAAAGAGCGCCCTTCGTCCGAAAGCGACGACGCGAATGGCGCGGAACCTGCCAGCGGCGATTTCGACCGCGACGCCATCCTCGATTTCGTCCGCGTCAGCCGATCGCCGCTCGACGCACGCGACATCATCCGCGCGTTCGGTCTCGGCAGCGCGATGCGGCGGCCGCTCATGCAAATGCTGCGCGAGCTCGTTGCGGCGGGAAAAATCGGCGAAGTCTCGGGCCACCGCTTCGTCGCGCGCGAGAGCGAACCCGAAATCGCGGTGTTCGAAGTCGTGCGGCTGGGCCGCGGCGGCGATTTGCATGCGACGATGGCAACCGGGCCGCACGCCGGCAAGGAAATCCGCTTGATGACCGGGCGGCATGCGCCTTCGGTCGGCGACCGCGTGCTCTGCCGCCTGCGCGCCAGCGACCGGCGCAATCCCGTCGCGGAAGTGTTGCGCGTGCTGCCGAAAACGCCGCAACGCATCGTTGGCATATTCGCGGGCGACGCGCGCGGCGGCACGCTGCAACCGGTCGACCGGCGCCTGAAGCATTCCCCGGCCGTGCGCGCGAGCGACCTTGGCGGCGCGGTTACGGGCGAATTGGTGTTGGCGGAGCTTGCGGGCGATCCGGCCTTGGCGATGCCGCGTTACCGAATCATCGAGCGGCTCGGCCGGCCCGATGCGGCGAAGGCTGTCAGCCTCATCGCGCTGCACCAGCACGGCGTCCCGTTCACGTTCAGCGCCGCCGCCGTGGCCGAAGCGCGCGCCGCGCGCCCGGCCGCTCTCGACGGCCGCGCCGATCTGCGGGCCTTGTCGCTTGTCACGATCGACGGCGCCGATGCGCGCGATTTCGACGACGCGGTCTTTGCCGCCGCCGACACAAGCGCGGACAATGCCGGCGGCTGGACCATCGTCGTCGCCATCGCCGATGTCGCGCATTACGTCCAGCCCGGCGGCGCGCTCGACCTGACGGCGCTCGAGCGCGGCAATTCGGTGTATTTTCCCGATCGCGTCGTGCCGATGCTGCCCGAGGAATTGTCGAACGAGCTTTGCTCGCTGAAGCCGGCCGAAGACCGCGCCTGCCTCGCGGCACATCTCACGATCGACGCCGAAGGCGCGCTCCTGGAGCAGCGTTTCGAGCGCGGCCTGATGCGATCCGTGGCGCGGCTCACCTACGAACAAGTGCAGCGCGCCCAGGACGGCGCGCCGGACGCGGTCACGCAACCGCTGCTAGAACCCGTCCTCCGTCCGCTCTATGGCGCGTTCCGCGTGCTCGACGCGGCGCGGCGGCGGCGCCAGACGATCGAACTCGACCTGCCCGAACGGAAGATCGCCTTCGACCAGGAGGGCCGCGTCTGCGGCGTCCATCCACAAACGCGGCTCGACAGCCATCGCTTGATCGAAGAGCTTATGATCCTCGCCAATGTCGCGGCGGCGGAAACGCTCGACGCGCAGCGCCGGCCTTGCCTCTATCGCATCCATGAAGCGCCCGACCAGGCAAAGCTCGCGGCGCTGCGGCCCGTCCTGCGCGAGCTTGGCATCGCCGTGCCGCCCAGCGGCTTCGGCGCCGCGGATTTCAACCGCATCCTGCGCCAAGTGCGCGGCACGCCGCACGAGCGGCTGGTCAACGACATGGTGCTGCGCACCCAGGCTCAGGCGCGCTACAGCCCGGTCAATCGCGGCCATTTCGGCCTCGGGCTTCGGCACTATGCCCATTTCACCTCGCCGATCCGGCGCTATTCGGATCTCGCGGTCCATCGCAGCCTGTTGGGCGAATATAGCGCCGGCGAAGCGCGCCAGCGCCACGATGTCGATTGGAACTCGATCGCCGATCAGGTCTCGACCGCCGAGCGTCGCGGCATGGCGGCCGAACGCGAAGCCTTCAGCCGCTATGTCGCCGCGTTCCTGGCCGACCGTGTCGGCGCCGAATTCGGCGCGACGATCAGCGGCGTCGCGCGTTTCGGACTGTTCATCAGCCTCAGCGAGACCGGCGCGGAAGGCCTCATTCCCATGGCGCGACTGGCGCAGGATTACTATCGTCACGATCCGGAACGGCATTGTTTGGTCGGTCAAGCGACGCGAAAAATATTTCGGCTTGGCGACCCGGTGACCGTTCGCCTGGCCGAGATCGAAACGGCGACAGCGAGCCTGTCCTTCGATCTGATCGGCCATACCTCGCCATTTAAGCCGCCACAGCGGGCGGCCAAGGCACAAAAGCACCAACGCCGCCGTACTCGATAAGCAATTGTTAACCAAATCAACGATTAACTGCGTTGCTTCATTTTTTCGCGCGGACCAATCTTTGACTTGGAACTAGCAATAAATTCGGAGTAGCTTGCCTTTGGCACCGATCACGCCTTTCCCCCCACGTGCTCCGGTATTTGGGCGCGGTCGAGTGCGCACAATTTTGGCAATTTTTTCAATGCTTTGTGATGCCATGACGATGCCACTTGCGATTTTTCCTAGGCCTAAGATGTGTTGGAGAAAGGCGATCGATATGGCGCGACGCTCGCTGGCGGCTTCGTTTGTCCTTGTGCTCGCCTTGAGCGGCGCTTGCGCCAAACCTGGAGAGCAAGCCGAGACGCCGGATCATGGCATTACCGATGCCGGCGCAATCGACGTATTTCGCGAAAGCTTTCGCTATATCCGCGATCGCTATGTCCGCGCCGTGGTTGTGCGCGACGTTGCCATTGCCGGATTGAAGGGGCTGACGCTGCTCGACGGCGAGATTTCGGTGGTCGCGGCAGGCAACGCCATCACAGTGCTGCATGCCGGACGCAAACTCGCGGTCCTGACGACGCCGGCGCCGCAGGACCACGAAAAATGGGGCGAACTGACGGCGGCGGCGATCAAAGCGGCGGCGGCGCCATCGGCCACGCTGCGCAAGGCCGGCCCCGAGCGCGTGCATCAGGCCGTCATCACCTCGGCCCTGAATTCGTTGGACGCGTTTTCGCGCTACGTTCCGCCAAGCGATGCGCGCGACAGCCGCGCCATGCGCAACGGCTATGGTGGCATCGGTATCACCGTTCAGATGGTGCAAGCCGAGCTTAAGGTAATCTCGGTCATGCCGGGTACGCCGGCCGAATCCTCGGGCGTCCGCGCCGACGACACGATCGTCAATATCGCAGGCAAGCCGGCGGCGGGACAGGAGCTTCGCGATATCGTCCAGCAATTGCGCGGGCCGGAAGGCAGCCGCGTGTCGCTGAGCCTGCTGCGCGCGGGAAACAGCCAGCTCATCGAAGTGTCCGTCGTGCGCCGGCATATCCTTCCGGTTGCGGCCGTTTACCGGCGCGACGGCAATATCGCCCATATCCAGATTTCACGATTTATCCATGGCACGGCTCGGCAATTGACCCAAGCCGTGGCGCAGGCCAAGCGTGAAATCGGGCCGAAGATGGCCGGCATCATTCTCGATCTGCGCGACGATCCGGGCGGACTGCTCGATCAAGGCATCGCCGTCGCCGATCTCTTCCTCCAGCATGGCCGAATCGTATCGACCTTGGGCCGCCATCGGGAGAGCCAGCAAAGCTACGAAGCACGACCCGGCGATATTGCGGCCGGCATTCCGATCGTTGTGCTCGTCAATGGCCGGACCGCATCGTCGTCCGAAATCGTGGCCGCCGCCTTGCAGGACAATGGCCGCGCCATCGTCGTCGGCAGCGCGAGCTACGGCAAAGGCACGGTGCAGACCGTCTTCACGCTCCCCAATGACGGCGAGCTGGTATTGACGTGGTCGCGATTCCACGCGCCGTCGGGCTATGCGCTGGAAAATCTAGGCGTGTTTCCGAACCTTTGCACGGCCAAGAAGGGCAACAATGCGAAGGCTGTCTTGAAGACGGTCGCCGCCCCCGATCAGAAGATCTCGCTGGTTTTCCGCCAATGGCGCACGGTGACCTTGCCCAATCCGGTACGGGCCAAAACGCTCCGCGCAAATTGCGAATCCGACGCAAACGACGCCGCGCGCAATGCGCTCGATATGGAAGTCGCGCGCGGCATACTACTTGAGCCCGCCCTGTTCCAGCGCGCTCTCGCCGTCGGCCAGTCGGCGCAATCGGCCTTCCGGCAGCCCGGCCAGCGTGATTTTGCCGACCCCGACGAACAATAGCCGTTGCCTTGACAGAACAGCAGCGGCTTGTATTCTCCGCCCCTCTCTAAAACAATCAATCGAGCCGGGCCAACGAACGATTAGCGTATGGCAGCGGCTCTTGAAGATGGATCGATGCCCAAGCGCCCGAATTCAGTTCAGATCAAACTGGTCAGCACGGCCGACACCGGCTACTTCTATGTCGCCTTCAAAAATCCGCGCAACCTTACGGAAAAGATGACAAAAAAGAAATACGATCCGGTCGCGCGTAAGCACGTCGCGTTCAAAGAGTTGAAGATCAAGTAAATTCGGAGCGCGGGCGCACCGCTTTGCATTGCGCCGCGCGGGATCGACCTGGCGGCGCTATTTGCGGCGTGGGCCGGCCTAGGCGGCCTTGGAATATTGCAGGTGCCGCTCGATCGTTTCGATAAAACTGGCGAGCGATATCGGCTTGGCGAGGTAACCTTCGCACCCGCCCTCGCGAATTTTTTCCTTGTCGCCTTTCATGGCGAAAGCGGTGACGGCAATGATCGGGATGTGTTTTAGCTTTTCGTCCTCCTTGATCCACTTGGCAACTTCAAGGCCGGAAATTTCCGGCAGCTGGATATCCATCAGGATCAGGTCCGGCAACTCCTGCCGCGCCATCTTGAGCGCATCGACCCCATCCCGCGATTCGACAGTCTTGTAACCGTGCGCCTCAAGCAGGTCGCGAAACAACTTCATGTTAAGTTCGTTGTCTTCGACGATGAGAACTTTTTTGGGCATCTGAACTTCCCGGTCACGATGATTGAGTTGGCCTATGGCTGGAACAGGTGCTCGCGTGGTCATTGCGACCTAGGTTCTGTTTCGCCCTTACTCGCGGAAGACCATTTAGGCGATTCATTTCCTCCCGCTTATACTCAACCTAGAGTTAAGGAATCGTTAGTAGCTTCGACATGGGCAAGCTAGCAGCAACCGCCCCATTTCGCATTGGAATTGATCTGGGTGGGACGAAAATCGAAATTCTCGCGCTCGGAAATGATAGTGAGCATTTACTTCGTATTCGAAGGCCCACGCCACGGAACAATTATTCGAGCTTGCTGGACACGATTGCGGGCCTGGTTGATGAGGCGGAAGCCACGCTCGGCGCAACGGGCACGGTCGGCATCGGGATTCCCGGCAGCCTCTCCCCAGTCTCGGGTTTGGCGCGCAATGCCAACTCGACCTGGATCAACGGCACGCCGCTGAAGCGTGATCTGGAAAAGCGGCTGCAACGACCCATTCGGCTTGAAAACGATGCCAATTGCTTTGCCCTGTCCGAAGCCACCGACGGTGCTGGCGCCGGGCAGCCCATCGTCTTTGGTGCGATATTGGGCACTGGCGTGGGCGGCGGCATCGTGGTCGACGGCAAGACCATCGTCGGGGCGAACGCAATTGCCGGTGAGTGGGGACACACACCGCTACCCGGCCTCGATGCGGAAGATGGCCCAGTCAGAACCTGTTGGTGCGGGCGCCGGGGCTGCATTGAAAGTTATCTATCCGGCCCGGCGCTGGCGAAAGACTATTTGTCGTTCAGCGGCCAGCATCTCGAAGGGCACGCCGTGGCGGAACGTGCGCTGGCCGGCGAGGACGCGGCCAGCGAGGCGCTGCGGCGCTATATGGACCGGCTCGCGCGAGCCTTGGCCGGCATAATCAACGTGCTCGATCCCCATATCATCGTGTTGGGCGGCGGCTTGTCCAACATCGACGCGCTGTACGGTGGCGTCCCGGCCCGTTGGAACGGACCGGTGTTTTCCGATCGAATCGTGACCAAGCTTGCAAAAAACATGCATGGCGATTCGAGCGGCGTGCGCGGCGCGGCGTGGCTGTGGCCGAAGCCCGGCGCCGGATGATATGGCGACGCTGTGCCGCGACTGCTGCCGCATTGCAGACGCGCCGCCAGCGTCAAAGCGCTGCGCCAAGTGCGGCAGCCCACGCCTGTTGCACCATGCCGAGCTGCCCGACCTGGCGATCGCCCACATCGATTGCGACGCCTTCTACGCCAGCGTCGAGAAGCGCGACGATGCGAGCCTGACGGACAAGCCCGTCATCGTCGGCGGCGGCAAGCGCGGCGTCGTCTCCGCGGCGTGCTACATCGCGCGCCGTTTCGGCATTCGGTCGGCGATGCCGATGTTCAAGGCGCTGAAGCTCTGCCCCGACGCCGTCGTCATCCGGCCCAATATGCGCAAATACGACGAAGTCGGGCGCGAGGTTCGCGCACTCATGCTGTCGGTGACGCCCGCGGTCGAACCGATTTCGATCGACGAGGCTTTTTTGGATCTAACCGGCACGGCACGGTTGCACAAGGCCGCGCCAGCGATCACGCTGGCGCGGCTCGTGCGCCGCATCGAGGCCGAGATCGGCGTTACGGCGTCGATCGGCCTTAGCTACTGCAAGTTCCTCGCCAAGATCGCGTCCGAACTCGACAAGCCGCGCGGCTTCGCCGTTATCGGGCGGGGCGAGGCGCGCGGCTTTCTCGCGGCCCAGCCTGTCCGCTTGATCTGGGGCGTCGGCGCCAAGTTCGCCGAACGGCTCAAGGCCGATGGCATTACCCACATTGCGCAACTTCAGCAAAGGAGCGAAGGCGCGCTGGTGGCGCGCTACGGCGCGATCGGCCGCCGCCTTTTTCACTTCGCGCGCGGCGAGGACGACCGTACCGTCGAGCCCGAGCACGACGCCAAAAGCATCTCGGCCGAAACGACCTTCGATGCCGACCGCGCCGAATTTGCCGAATTGAGACGAACGCTGTGGCCGCTGTGCGAAAAAGTGTCGGCCCGGCTCAAGGCGGCCGAACTCGCGGGCCACGGCATCACGCTCAAGCTCAAAACATCGAGCTTCAAGTCGATCACCCGCGCCCATCGGCTCGACCGGCCGACGCAGCTTGCCGACACAATCTTTCACGCCGCCGAACCGCTGCTCAAGGCCTCCTGCGACGGCACGTTCTTTCGCCTCATCGGCATTGGCGTTTCGGACCTTGCCGCGGCCGCGCTCGCCGATCAGCCCGATCTGTTCGACCCCGGCGGCGGCCGGCGCGCCAAGATCGAACGCGCCATCGATCAGGTGCGGGCCAAGCTCGGCCGCGACGCGATAAAAATCGGCCGCGGCATCAAGCCATAAGTGCGCCGCCGAAGCGCGATTGCCGCCACTCGCTCATTATGGATAGTATTGCTCGTTGAACATTGCCGTGGCCCGACGCGCCATTTGTCGTACACTCGCAGACGGGATGTCGGTCGTCGCTGAAAATCGAAATCCGTAGGAGGAATTCAATGTCGAAGTGGTTGGTGAAGTTTTCGCTCGCTGTCGCGGTGCTTGCTGGCATGGCCGCGGGCGGCGCGCAGGCCCAGGACACGCTGGCGAAAATCAAGGAAAAAGGCGTCATCGCGGTCGGCGTCAAGAACGATTACAAGCCTTGGGGCTATCTCGATCCCTCGGGCAAGATCGTGGGCATGGAGACCGATCTCGTCGCCGATATCGCGGCGAAGCTCGGCGTCAAAACCGAGTTGCTGCCGGTCATTGCCGCCAACCGGATGGAGTTCCTCAACCAGGGCCGGATCGACATCATCCTGGCGACGATGGGCGACACGACTGACCGCCGCAAGGTCGTCGGCATGATCGAGCCGAACTATTACGCCGGCGGCACCAATGTGCTGGCGCCGAAAACGGCGAATTTGAAAAACTGGGCCGATCTCCAGGGCAAGAAGGTCTGCGCCGTACAGGGCGCCTACTACAATCGGCGCGTCACGCAGCTCTACAAGCCCGATCTCGTCGTGCTGCCGGCGGTGCCCGATGCGCTCAACTCGCTGAATGGCGGCAATTGCGTCGCCTTCCTGTTCGACAATACCTTGATCGAATTCGACGCTCTCCGGCGGCGACGCCAAATGGGCCGGCTACGAAATGCCGTTGGTGTCGGAAGACCCGCAGCTGTGGGCCATGGGCGTGCGTTTGGCCGATCTCAACGCGCCGTTCGGCGAGTTCTTGAAGAAGCTGAGCGTCGACTGGCATCGGACCGGCAAGCTTCTCGAGCTCGAGAAGAAATGGGGCATCAAGGCCAACCCGTATCTGGCGGAAATGCACGGCAAGCATAAGAATCCATAACATTGCGGCGGACGGCGCCGGGCAAACCGGCGCCGCCGCGCTTGTTTCTCTACTCCCGCTGACGATCGGTGGCTGACGCTTTCACGGCCTGCCTCGCCGATGCGCGGGCGACGCTTGGCGCGGTCGAGGCGTATTTCAAATGCCTCGCCGATATCGACAAGGTCAATTTTTCGATCATGTACGACGCGTTCGACCGCGGCCGGTTCCTGCTTGGCCTGTGGACGACGATCAAGCTCTCGCTGATTTGCCTTGGGCTCAGTATCGCCATCGGCGTTGTCGGCGCCTGGCTGCAGGGCGCGCGCTTGGCCCTCACGCGGCGCGTGGTACAAGCCTACATTCAATTCTTCCGCAACACGCCGCCGCTCGTACAGCTTGCCTTCTTCTACTACGCGCTTGGCGCCGTTTTGCCGCGAACCGAGGAAGCCGGACAATTGGTCCCGCCGGTCGGAAATTTCAGTTGGGCGGTTATTTCATTCTCGCTTTTCGCCGGCGCCTTCAACGTCGAAATTTTCCGCGCCGGAATCGAAGCCGTGCCGCGCACCACGATCGAGGCCGCCGAATTGCTCGGCTACAGCCGGTTGAAGGCCTATATCCACATCGTCCTGCCGCTCGCCTTTCGCATCAGCCTGCCGGCGCTCAACAACAATTTGGTCAACCTGATCAAGACGACGACCCTGGCCTATGCGATCGCGGTGCCCGAACTGCTCTACGCGGCGGCGCAGATCTGGTCCGAAGTCCTCAATGTCCGCGAGATGATGAATGTCCTGCTCGTCTTTTACATCGGGCTGGTCGCCATTCTGGTTTGGGGCATGGGCCGCTGGGAACGGGCGACGCGCATTCCCGGGTACAGCGCATGACAGCGGAGCGCGGTAAACTTGCCGTTCTCTTGCCGCCCGGCGCCGCCTTGGCGCGGCCGGCCGTGGATGGGCGTGCGATCGGATTCTCCCAGCGCATGTTCGCCCCGGGCACCCTGGCCGGCCTCGTGCTCTTGTTCGCGGCAGCCGTCGCGATCGGCGAGGCCCAAGCCCAGGCCGGTCCGGCGCGCGCCGGCATCGCCGGCACGTTGTGGAAATGGGCGCCGCTGGTGTTCAGCGGGTTTCTGTTCAATCTTCTGGTGAGCGTCTTGGCCATGGCGCTCGGAACGGTCGCCGGCGTCGCGCTCGGCCTTGCGCAGATTTCGCTGCTCTGGCCGGTGCGCAAATCATCCTGGTTGGTCACGCAGTTTTTCCGCAACGCGCCGTGGCTCGTCTTGTTGTTCTATTGCATGTTCCTCCTGCCCTTCGAGATGACGCTGTTCGGCGCCACGATTCCGCTTCCGGCCTGGGCCAAGGCCGTGGTCGGCCTCGCCTTGCCGGTGATGGCCAACGTGTCCGAAGTCGTGCGCGGCGGCGTGCGGTCGATCCCGTCGGCGCAGTGGGAATGCGCGGAGGCCCTCGCCTTCACGCGGCGGCAAACACTGTGGATGATCATCCTGCCGCAATGCGTCAAGCGCATGCTGCCGCCCTGGATGAATCTCTACGCCATCCTGACCATGGCGACGACGCTGATTTCCATTGTCGGCATCCAGGACGGCATGACGATGGTCCGCGCCGCGCTCGTCGCCGAGCAGCGGCTCGATCTGTTCATCCCGATGTATCTGATGCTGTTGCTGTGGTTCTTTCTCTATTGCTACCCGATCGCGCGCTGGACCCAGGCGCTCGAACGCCGCTTCAACGTCCGGTAGAGCAACCGTGACCTCCGGCGATCCGATCGTCACGATCCGCAATGTCGAAAAGCGCTTCGGCGGCACCGTGGTGTTGCGCGATTTCTCCCTCACCGTCGCCAAGGGCGAAACGATTTGCGTGATCGGGCCCTCGGGATCGGGCAAATCCACGCTGCTGCGCTGCATCAACGCCCTGGTGCCGATCTCGCGCGGCACGATCAACGTTGATGGCATGGATGTTCACGCGCCTGGGCTCGACAAGCTCGCGCTGCGCCGCAAGGTCGGCATGGTTTTCCAGCAGTACAATTTGTTTCCGCACCGCTCGGCGCTGCAAAATATCATGATGGCGCCGATTCACGTGCTCAGGCAGGACGCGCCCCGAAGTCGAGGAGCGGGCGCGACGGCTGATGAAAAAAGTCCGGCTCGAGGGCAAGGAGAACGCCTATCCCGGCGAACTCTCGGGCGGCCAGCAGCAGCGCGTCGCGATCGCCCGGTCGCTGGCGATGAATCCCTCGGTCATGCTGTTCGACGAAGTAACCGCGGCACTCGATCCCGAAACGAAAAAGGAGGTGCTGGTCACCATCCGCGAGCTGGCCGCCGAGGGCATGACGTGCATCATCGTGACCCACGAAATGAGTTTCGCGCGCGAAGCGGCGGACCAGATCTATTTCACCGATCACGGCGTCATCGTCGAGCACGGACCGCCGGCGGCAATCTTGGCCAACCCCAAGGAGGCGCGGACGCGCGCGTTTCTGGATCAGGTCCTGTAACGCCTGCCTAACGGCAGGTCGGCTTCGGCAACGCCTCGATCCGCTCGATCTTGGCGTCGAGAACGAAATCCTCGTAATCGAGCTGCATCGCCGTCGTCACGCCGGCCTCGTTGACGGTCATAACGACGCGATAGGACGGGCGGTCCTTATCCGGCCCCGGCGGATCGTAGTAGGCGGCATGGAAGCGCCAGCCGGTATGCGCCATGAGGGTCGCGGGCTCGCCGCCGGCCGGCGCCACCGAGCCATAGACATTGACGTGAACGCCGCTGATCTTGCCGTCGCCCGAGCCATCGAACAGCGTCCGCCAGACGGCCGTTTCGCCGTTCTTGGCGGACGCCAGCACGATGAGCGTGTGCCAGTTGGGAAACGTGGTTCCCGCCGGCAGGGAGATGTCCTTGCGCTGTCCCTTGCTCTCGACGATGGCGCGGCCGCCGGCGCCGGGCCGTTCCAAAGTCGCGCGTCCGGTCCGGTTCTCGGTCTCCTGGCCGTCGGTGCGCGTTTTCGTCGAAAAATTGAAGCTCAGCCCGTCCTTCAATTCCCAGCTCGAATACTCGGTCTGCACGATTTTTTCGGCGCCCTCGTTGCGCGTGATGCCGAGGCGGAACGTGTGCTTCGTGTTCCAGCCATCGCATGCTTCGGCAAATTCGTAGCCGATGGCGCCGCGGGCGTCGACCACGCCGGACGTGGCGCCGATATTCGAGACGCGCAACGAATAAATGGCTCTGTGCGGCTGCAACTTGGCAACGAACGACGCCGGGTCGATTGATTGCGCGCCGACCGCACACGGCACGACCGCGACGCCGGCAGCGGCCAAGACATAGGCAAGAATTTTCGCTTTCATGCGCTTACTATTGCGCTGCAACCGCGGCGGAAACAAGGCGCAAGCCATCGGTCATGGGGCTTGGCCGGGCATGGCCGCGACCTTCTCGCTGCGCGCGAAAACGCCGCTTGCGCGCAGCAGGCGCTCCTCGCCCCGGCAGATGTAGCAATTGGCGAAAGCGATGCGGCCGCCGACCCGCTGCACGTCGACGCGCGCATCGAGCCAATCGCCGAGTTTTGCGCTGCCGGCAAAATCGATCGACATGCTCGCCGTCACCAGCGGCAGGGGAGGATCGCTGGAAAAGGCGAGATTGTAGCCGAGCGCGATGTCGGCGACGCTGGCAAGAAAACCGCCCTGCGCCACGCCGCGCGTGTTCAGATGCTTGTTTTGAACGCGAAAACCGATGATCCGCGCCCCGTCCGCCGCTTTCACGAAGAATGGCCCCATCGCTTCGATATAGGGCGAATTGCGATTGAGCGGCGCGAAGCCGGCCGGAACTTCCGCCATCGCCCGCTTAGGCCTTCTTGGCCGGCAATGCGACGCGGATATGCAATTCGCGCAAGCGCTCCTCGGGCACCGGCGCCGGCGCGCCCATCAGAATATCCTGCGCCGCCTGGGTCATCGGGAAGGCGATGACCTCGCGGATATTCGGCTCGTCGGCGAGCAGCATGACGATGCGGTCGATACCGGGCGCCGAGCCGCCATGCGGTGGTGCGCCGTATTTGAACGCGTTGAGCAGCCCGCTGAACTGCGCTTCGAGCTGCTCGCGCGAATAGCCGGCGATTTCGAACGCCTTGTACATGATGTCGGGACGATGGTTGCGGATGGCGCCCGACGAGAGCTCGATGCCGTTGCACACGATGTCGTACTGGAACGCCTTGATCGTCAGCGGATCCTTCGTGGTCAAAGCCTCGAGGCCGCCCTGCGGCATCGAAAACGGATTGTGGCTGAAATCGACCCGCCCGGTCTTGTCGTTGATTTCGAACATCGGGAAATCGACGATCCAGCAGAACTTGAAGATATCCTTCTCGTAAAGATCGAGTTCGCGCCCGATGCGATTGCGCGCCTCGCCGGCAAACTTGATCGCCTTGTCCTTTTGATCGCAGGCGAAAAAAACGGCGTCGCCGTCCCTGGCGCCGACCGCGGATTTGAGCGTCGCCATGCGCGCCTCGTCGAGGAATTTCGCGATCGGCCCCTTGCCCGCCCCGCCCTCGAACACGATATAGCCGAGCCCGCCCTGCCCTTCGGCGCGCGCCCACTCGTTGAGCTTGTCGAACCAGGAGCGGGGCTGCGCCGCGCCGCCGGGCGCCGGTATGGCGCGCACGATGGCGCCCTTCTCGATCGCCCCGGCGAAAATCTTGAAGCCGGTGCCGCGCCACACCTCGGTGACATCGGCAATGCGGATCGGGTTGCGCAGATCGGGCTTGTCCGACCCGTAATGCAGCATGGCATCGCCGAACGCGATGCGCGGGAACGGCGCCTTGGTTACGCCGCGGCCGCCGGCGAATTCCTCGAATACGCCAGCCAGCACCGGCTCGATCGCGGCAAAAACGTCGTCCTGCGTCACGAAGCTCATCTCGAAATCGAGCTGGTAGAACTCGCCCGGGCTGCGGTCGGCGCGGCCGTCCTCGTCGCGGAAGCAGGGCGCGATCTGAAAATAGCGGTCGAAGCCCGACACCATGAGCAATTGCTTGAACATTTGCGGCGCTTGCGGCAGCGCATAGAAGGTGCCCGGATGGACCCGCGACGGCACCAGGTAGTCGCGCGCACCCTCGGGCGAGCTCGCGGTCAGGATCGGCGTTTGGAATTCCATGAACCCCTGGTCGATCATGCGCCGGCGGATGCTGGAAATGACGCGCGAGCGCAGCACGATGTTGCGCTGCATCTTCTCGCGGCGCAGATCGAGAAAGCGGTAGCGCAACCGCGTTTCCTCGCCGTAGTCGACTTCGCTGTTGACCTGGAGCGGCAGCGTATCCGCCGGGCTCTCGATCGCGGCCTCGGTCACGCGGACTTCGACTTCGCCGGTCGGGATATTCGCATTGTCCTTGTCCGCGACGCGCTTGACGACCGAGCCGGTCGCCGTCAAGACGCTCTCCAGCTTCGCCTGTTCAAGAACCTTGAACACGGCGCTATCGATTTCCGCCACGATCTGGGTAATGCCATGATGGTCGCGGAGATCGATGAACAGGAGATTGCCGTGGTCTCGTTTGCGGTGGACCCAGCCCGAGAGCCGGACAGTTTGCCCCGCATTGAGCAGGCGCAATTGGCCGCAATTATGCGTGCGGTAGGGATGCATAGGGGATGACGGACAATCCGTTGAAGTTGCTTTGGCAAAGCGCCCGGCGCGGCTTGGCCGGCCGCGCCGATGCGGGACAACGCACGCCGGGCGCGAGTTTGTCAAGTGGCGGCGCGCAGGCTCTCGACGGCCAAGGCGCGGTGCGCAGCCTGGCGGCCCGCCAGCGCGACCAATTCCAGCGCGCGTTCCGCGACGTCGAACTCGCGGCGGTCAAATTGCGCGCGCAGATGTTCTACGTTGCGCTCGCGCTGATCGCGGCTTGGATCCTGTACCTCTCGCCCGACAATTCCGGGCTGTATTGGATCGGGCTCGCGGCGCTCATCGCCTTGACCGGCACGGCGCACTACTTCGTCGTCCGCTCGCGCTACTATCGCGGCTGGCACAAATATTTCTTTGCCGCCACGATGTCGGTAATATTGACCTACGCCTTGCTCCAGCCATCGCCCTTCATTGCCGAGCCGTGGCCGGCGCAGATGCTGCTGCGGTCGTTCAACTTCACTTACTACTACGTCGTCCTGGCGCTGATGGCGTTGTCGTTCTCCCCGCAACTGGTCCTGTTTTCCGGTTTCGCGAACGCAGCCTGCTGGGCGGCCGGCGCATGGTTCATCCTGCGCCTACCCGAGACGAAGACCATGTCCGATTTTTCCGGTCCGACAAGTTTCGGATCCGGCGCGGAGCGGCTCGCCTTCCAGCTGCAACCGACCTTCGTCAATGTCGACGGCGTGATTCAGGATTGCGTCCTCATGCTGGTGACGGCCGTCGTGCTTTCGATCGGCGTCGGCCGCGCCCGCGCGATCGCGTTCCGGCAGATGGTCGGCGAACGCGAGCGCGCCAACCTCGCGCGCTATTTTTCGCCCAGCATGGTCGACGTTCTGGCGCGGCGCGACCGCCCGCTGGGCGCGCCGCGCAAGCAATCCTGCGCCATCCTGTTCGCCGACGTTGTCGGATTCTCCGCCCTATCGGAGCGGATCGGCGCCGAGCGGACGATGGCCTTGCTGCGCGAAATTCACGGCATGATGGCGTCGGAGGTGTTTCGGTGCGATGGCACGGTCGATAAATACATTGGCGACGCGATCATGGCGACCTTCGGTACGCCGACGCCCGGCCCGCGCGACGCCCACAATGCGCTGGAATGCGCGCGCTCCATTCTCGAACGCATCGCCAACTGGAATAAAGCGCGATCGTCGCGATCCGAGGAGACAATTCAGATCGGAATCGGAATTCACTATGGCCCGGTCGTGCTGGGCGATATCGGCGACGAGCGGCGGCTGGAATTCGCCGTCATCGGCGACACGGTCAATGTCGCGAGCCGGCTCGAAGCGCTGACGCGCGAGCATTCAGCGCCATTGATCGTCAGCGCGGAGCTGCTGCAGGCCGCCAGCATCGCCGATCCCGCTGCGCTGGGGCTGCGCCTGCTTGGCACTGCCGCTGTTCGCGGACGCCAAGCGACGGTTCGCATCTATGGTCTTGCACCCGCCGCCGCGGCCCAAGTTCCTTTGCGGCAGGACGCGTAGTACGCCCAAACGGCGAGCCCCGCCGCGCATTCAAGCGTCAGGCGGGGCTCTTTTCCCGTTAGGGATCCAACATCAATGTGTCGGATATCGATCACGCTCCGGCTTGTGGCCAACTTGCCTCGGCGTGCAACCTCAAGTTGATTTATTGAATACGGTCGCGTCGACCAAAGGCCTTCGCACAGCCCTCGGGCTGCGGGTCAGCGAGCCGCGGGCCCCGTCATGTCGCGAGGCCCAGATACTATGTCCGGTGGAGTCATTCGCACCTCCACGATTGTTGACCGCAACGACGGCAACCGAGACGCTGCCGTAACAATTACCATAGACCTTCCGTCAAGAAGTTCAATGCCTGGCCGCAAAAAAAATTGCCGAGAACGGCGTTAACGACGTTCCAGCCGAAGCGCGCGCACTAGAAAATCGCCCAGGTCTCGATTCGATCGCGCCCGCACCTCGTCGTCCGCGCCGATCAAGTAAGGTTTGTTCTCGACGCAAAGTCCCAAGATGATTCGGCGCAACGCCGGACCGCTCATCGGCAGCAAGGTGCGCTGGTCCCGCGCCGTGCCGTCGCGCTCCACTTCGATCCGGCAGGGCGCCAGGTTGCGCCCGATATGGCGCCGGCCCCAGCCGCCGTCCCATTGATGGGGCGCGCCTTCGTAGCCGATGATGTCCACCGCGCTGCCGCCGCGGCGCATGTCGTCCGCAACCTCGTCGCAGCGGCGCCGGTCGATCAGAATATCCGCCGTGCCGTAGAGCATGAGGAGCGGCGCGCCCGTCGTCCGCTTGTCGGCGAAACGCGCGATGCAGGGACCGTAGAACGCGACATGCGCGGCAAAGCGGCGGCCGTTGCCGAGCTGTTCGGCGACCCGCGCGTTCATCGCGTACATCGACGCCATCGCGCCGTAGGAAAATCCGATCAGCGCCACGCGGTCGGGATCGATTTCGGGATGGCGGTCCAAAAAATGCAGGCCGGCAAACGCATCGGCGAGCATCATGGTCTCGGTGATATTGAGCAGCCGGTCGATGAATCCGCTGCCCATTTCGGCGCGCGCGGCGAAGGCGTCGACGACGAGCGCGGCGACTCCCATCGCCGCGAGTTGTTTGCCATAGGCCATTTCCCGTGCCCACAGCACGCCGCCCGAGCCGTGCAACATGATGACGGCGGGCACGGAGCGCGGCTTGTGCCGGCCGGCCGGCCGGAAGATTGTCGCCCTTGCGGTCGCGCCAGGCGCTTCCCCGCTCGGACCGAGATCGGCCGGGCTGAATGGGCTGCGGCTCGGATAGGTCACGGCCTCGCCCTGGATCGCATCGAGCGAATGCGCGTCCGGCCACGGTCCGGACAGGCGCGGCCGGATTTCATTGGCGTTTGCGCCGCCGGCGACGGCCAAGAGCGTGCAAGCGACGATCCAGAGCTTCATGCCGTATCCAATTCCAGGCCCTGCATTTCAGCATGGCACGGGGACAGTGGGCCAGCCCATCCTCTTGCTCCACGCGGCCCGTAGTATATACCGCGTTCATGCTGATTGTCCGAGACACCGAACGGCTGGCTGCTTTGTGCGGCCAATTCTCCCAAGAAGAATTCGTCACCATCGATACCGAATTCATTCGCGAGAAGACCTATTTTCCCCAGCTTTGCCTGGTGCAGCTCGCGGGCGCGCGCGACGCGGCCGTTATCGACCCGCTGGCGGATGGCATCGATCTGACGCCGCTCTACGAACTCCTGCGGAACCCCGGCGTCATCAAGGTCTTTCACGCCGCACGGCAGGACGTCGAAATATTCGTCTACCGCACCGGAGCCGTGCCGGCGCCGATGTTCGACACGCAGGTCGCCGCGATGGTGTGCGGCTTCGGCGAGCAGGCGGGCTACGAAACCCTCGTCCAATCCTTGGCCAAGGCGACGATCGACAAATCCTCGCGCTTCACCGATTGGGCGCTGCGGCCCTTGACCGAAAAGCAGTTGACCTACGCTCTGTCGGACGTGACGCATTTGCGCACGGTCTATCTCAAGCTCCGCGCCAAGCTCGAAGCCAATGCGCGACTTCATTGGCTCGAAAGCGAGATGAAAATCCTGTCGGATGTCGCCACCTACCGGCCCGATCCGCGCCAGATGTGGCGCCGTTTCAAGCTGCGCTCGCCGAAGCCGCGCCAATTGGCCGTGCTGCGCGAATTGGCGGCGTGGCGCGAGCTGGCCGCCCAGCAGCGCGATATCCCGCGCAACCGCATGCTGCGCGACGAGGCCTTGACGGAAATCGCCGCCAATATGCCGCGAACGGCGGACGATCTGGCGCGCACCCGCGGCCTCTCGGACGGGCTGGCGCGCGGCCGATTGGGGCAGGAGATATTGGCCGCCGTCGAACTCGGCCTCGCGGTGCCGGACGCCGAATGCCCGCGCCTCGACGACCGGCCGGACACCACGCGCACCAGCGGCGCCGTCGTCGAATTGCTGAAGGTGCTGCTCCGCATGCGGGCCGACGAGCACGGCGTCGCCTCCAAGCTGATCGCGACCAGCGACGATCTCGATCGCATCGCGCTCGACGACGACGCCGATGTTCCTGCGCTGCGGGGTTGGCGGCGGGATATCTTCGGCGCCGACGCCATCGCCTTGAAGCACGGCCGCGTGGCATTGGCGGTCGGCGGCGGACGGGTTCAGGCGATCCCGCGCGAACCGAAGGCTTGACGCGCTGGGCCTAGGCCGCGTCGCGGCCGGCGCGCGAGGTGACGATGCGCGACGCCAGGCCGAGCGTTTCGGCCAGCTCCGAGAGGCGCTTTTCAACGCTTTCGCCGGCGTAAGTGCCGTCGAGTTCGGGCACGGTGAGCTGGACCATTTTTTCGCCGATGCCGAGCGAAGTCTGCGTGAGCGCTTCGGCATTGCCGGTCGCGATCGTGTAGCCGAGGCGCAACGCCTGCCCGAGGGCGCGGGCGCGCACCACAATATCGTTCCCCAGGCCGATCGCGGTCGCGGTCTTGAGCAGCTTAGCGCCGGCGTCTTCCTCGTGACGTGCGTGCAGGGCATGGGCCAGGAAGGCGCGCGCCGGGTGATCGAGACCGGGGAGCGGCATCGTTAGGACACGGTCGAAGACCAGGCGCGCCCGATAATCCGGATGATCGACCCAGCCGATATCGCTGAGCAGCGCGGCGGCATGACCGATACGGCCGAATGCGCTGCCGCCGAGACTCGCCACCGATTGGGTCCAGCGCGCCAGCGGCGGCCCGAGCGCGGCGAAGCGTCCGAACAGCTTGGCCACGTCCGATGCCGCCGCGAGCAACGGATCTTCCTGCCGGCGCGCTTCGGGCAAGTCCTGAAAGACGATGCCCTCGCGCAGGCCTTGCGCGCTGAACATGATGTGCTTCGGCCGCGCAAAATCGACGATGTGACGCATGATGCGCGCCGCCGGGCGCAAGGTTTCCAGTCGCTTGATGGGAACTTCGGGCGTTTGCCGCAGCGCTGCATCGCTTTGCTTCGCGATCAGCCGCGCGAAATCGCGAAATTGCTCGGCATCGACGCGGTAGCCGTCGATCACGCGTAGGCGGTACCCGGTATGCGCCATATGAATGCGCGCGAGCGCGCGCCAGGCGCCGCCGATGGCATAGAACGTCCGGCCGGCCGCCGTCTCGAGCCAAGGCAGGGCGCGGATCGATTCCTTGATCGTCTTGCCGATATCTTCTCCGGCGCGCTCCGCTTCGTTGAGCCGCAACGGGCCGAGCGGCAAGGTTTTTTGCGGCCCTAGGGCGCCGCGGTCGAGGCGCACAAGCTCGAGGCTGCCGCCGCCGAGATCGCCCATCGCGCCGTCGGCCGTGGGAATTGCCGAAATGACACCAAGTGCGGAAAGCTGCGCTTCGACTTCGCCGGAGATCGTCTCGATTTCGAGGCCGGCACGTTTGCGGGCGCGGGCGATAAAATCGGCGCCGTCCGCGGCATCGCGGATCGCCGCCGTCGCGACGATGCGCATCCGCTTGACATCGAGCGCCTTCGCCACGGCCGCAAAACGCGGAAGATTGCCGAGCGCGAGTTCGACGCCGTCGGGATCGAGCCGGCCGGTCGAATGCAGCCGGCGGCCCATGCCGCACAGCACTTTCTCGTTGAAGATCGGCATCGGCGAGCGTTCCGCGCCGCTGAAGACGACGAGGCGGATCGAATTCGAGCCGATATCGATGACGGCGATGCGCCGCCGGTCGCCGTTCTCGGCGTGCAAACGCGATGCCGGATCGTGCAGGTTCGGCGGCGTCATGCGTCGTCATCCGCCACGGCGGGCCGCGGCCGCGGCCGCGACTTCTTGAGCGCGCTACCGCGGCCGGACAAGCTTGGATTGGTCATGAAATAGTGGTGGCACGAAAAGCCTTTGCCCTCGGGGTTGACGCGCTGGTAGGTGCCGTCCGGCTTCATTTGCCAACTCTGCGCCTCGTCCTTGAGCTGCGCCATCATAATTTGGTCGAGGACTTGCTGATGGACCGTGGCATTCTCGATCGGCACCAGGCACTCGACGCGCCGGTCGAGATTGCGCGGCATCCAATCGGCCGACGAGATGTAAAGCTTGGCATCGGGATGGGGCAGCCGCTTTCCATTGGCGAATGCCACGATGCGGCCGTGCTCGAGGAAACGGCCGATGATGCTCTTGACCCTGATGGACTCGGACAGGCCGGGCAAGCCGGGCCTGAGGCAGCACATGCCGCGCACGATCAGATCGATCTGCACGCCCGCCTGCGACGCGCGATACAGCGCATCGATGATTCCGGCGTCGACCAGCGAGTTGATCTTGGCCCAGATTTGCGCCGGCTTGCCGGCTTTGGCGTGGGCGATTTCCGTTTCGACCAGTTCCATCAAGGTCGAGCGCAAATCGAGCGGTGCCACGGAGAGCTTCTGCATCGGCTCGGGCTTTGCGTATCCGGTCATGTAGTTGAACAGATGCGCGGCATCGCGGCACAGCACCGGGTCGCAGGTGAAGAACGATAGATCGGTGTAGATGCGGGCGGTGATCGGATGGTAGTTGCCGGTGCCGTAATGCGCGAAGCTGCGCAGTTCGCCGGCTTCGCGCCGCACCACGAGCGAGACCTTGGCGTGAGTCTTGAGCTTGAGGAAGCCGTAGACGACTTGGGCGCCGGCGCGTTCCAAATCGCGCGCCCAACGAATATTCGCTTCTTCGTCGAATCGCGCCTTCAGCTCGACCAGGGCGGTCACCGATTTGCCCGCCTCGGCCGCCTCGATCAACGCGCTGACGATGGGCGAGTCCGTGCTTGTGCGATACAGCGTTTGCTTGATCGCGACGACGGCCGGATCCTGGGCCGCCTGGCGCAGGAACTGAACGACCACGTCGAAGCTCTCATAGGGGTGATGAACCAGGATGTCCTTTGCCCGGATCGCCGCGAAACAATCGCCGCCATATTCGCCGACCCGCTCGGGCTGGCGCGGGTCGTAGGGCGGAAACAGCAATTTCGGCCGGTCGGCGACGATCAGCCCGGAAATATCGCCGAGGCCGAGCAGTCCATCGACCGCGATCGTGTCGGCCGGCAAGACTTCGATATTCTCGACGACAAAATCGCGCAATCCCGCCGGCATTCCGGCCTCGATTTTGAGCCGGATGACGATCCCGCGCCGCCGCCGTTTCAGCGCCGACTCGAAAACGCGAACCAAGTCCTCGGCCTCTTCTTCGACCTCAAGCTCGCTATCGCGGACGACCCGAAAGCAGCCTTTGGCCAAGACTTTGCAGTCCGGGAAGAGGTGGTTGACGAACATTCCCACCACGGCCTCAAGCGTCGCGAATCGCTGTCCATCGCCGGGCAAGCGAACGAAACGGCCGATTTGGTGCGGCAACCTGATCAGGGCCCGCATGACTTCGCTTGTGCCAGCCGGCAGCAACTCCATGGCAATGGTCAGGCCGAGATTGGGGATGAACGGAAACGGATGGGCCGGGTCGATGGCCAGCGGCGTCAACACGGGAAATATGTTGTCGAGGAAATGACGTTCGAGCCAGGCACGGTCCTCCGGCCCAATCTCGTCCGGTTCTTCCAGCTTGATGCCTTCGCCCGCCAGCAAGACCCGCAACTCGCGCCAGATGCGGTTCTGGGTTTTCATCAAGCGGATGGCGCGGTCCTGGATGGCGGCGAGCTGCTGTTCCGGCGTCATGCCCTCGGGCGTCGTCGCCTGAACTTGCGCCGCCACTTGGGCCTTCAATCCGGCGACGCGCACCATATAAAACTCGTCGAGGTTGCTCGCCGAGATGGACAGGAAACGCAGCCGCTCCAGCAGTGGATAGTTGACGTTGGTCGCCTCTTCGAGCACGCGCTCGTTGAACGCAAGCCACGACAGCTCCCGATTGATGAAGCGATCGGGGGATTTGAGGTCGGTCAGCCGCTTGGGCGGGGCAATCGCCTCGTTCAAAATCATGCTCCGGTCAGGCTAGCGAGCTTCAAGTGCCAGATTGAAACGAAAGTCTACTATAGATCAAATTGCCGCTGCTTGGCATGTGGCAAGCGGCAACAGCGATTTATGGGCCGAAATATTACATATTTGTTACAAAGATTTAATCGACATCTCTCGATAGCGATGTGAATATTTCCCGGCTCGCAGATGGCCTGCCGAATGCACCAACGCCGAATGATTCTCCTGCGCCACGCCAAATCCGCCTGGGACAAGCCGGGCGTGGATGACATCGACCGGCCGCTGGCGCCGCGCGGCCGGCGCGCCACGGCGGCGATCGGCGTCTATTTGCGCGACGAGGATCTGGCGCCCGATCTGGTCTTGTGTTCGACGGCGCTCCGGGCACGGGAAACCTGGACCGGCTTGGCGCAAATCCTCGCACGGCCGGCGAAAGTCCAGCACGAAAGCAAATTATATCTGGCGACGCCCGACACGCTGTTCAAGCGCGCGCGGGCGATCGACGATGGCGCGCGAACGATCCTCTTCATCGGCCATGAAGGCGGTGTCGATGAATTCGCGCGCCAGCTTGCCGGCGACGGCGATCGCGCGCTGCGCAAACGCCTCGCCGAGCGCTTCCCGACCGCAGCCCTCGCCGTCATAGCGCTGACGCTCGCACACTGGGCCGATTTGGCGCCCCGTGCCGGCGCCTTGGTGCGCTACGTCACGCCCAAGGAGCTTGTCTAGGGCGCCGGTCTGGCTGGAAATGCAAACAGCCGCATGGTGTCCCATGCGGCTGTTCGGCATTCAGTGGCGGCGGAACGACTAGGCTGTGGCTTTCTTGGCCTCGCCCATCATCGCGATACCGAGAACGATCGCGGCGGCGATCATCACGAACGGGCTAATGAAAAACAAAACGATGACTGCGGTGCAGGCGCCCGCGATGATCAGTAGAATCCCAAATGCCTTCATGATCCCGGTGCCGGCACCGAGAGACTTTACGCCAAGCAAGAGCACCATCACACCGCTGGCAATCCAAGCGACCAGAGTAATAATTCCGACAATGCCGGCTCCGCTAAGCGAAAAGCTTGGCGTTTGGCCGCCGACAATGGACAAGACTGCCTGGACAACGACCAGCGCCGCGACAATCATTCCGATCATCTTGGCACCGCCGACCTTGCGATGAAGACTCCAAGAAATTGCCGACATTCCAGTACATCCATGCGGCGACAGCGTAGTTTGCCAGCCCGACGATCAATAGGGGCATTGACGATCCCACAGCTGCCTGCCCAGCGCGAATGTCGCTTACGGCTTGCGCCGCGAAAATCACGCCGGCGACGATCGTAACGACGATCATCGCGAGATAGGCCCACGCCGACATTCCCACCATCTTGATCTGCGAAGCATTCATAGTCGAACCCCCTCTCAAAGTTGAAACCACCGACCTAAAGTCACCCCAACCTAGGCCATCGTGGTTAAGAAATGATGTAGCGACGGGCCGAGGGCATCGCCCTCGGCCGCGAATTTCACTGAGTTATTAGCGCGTTTTGCTGTCGATCGATTCGAGGCGGTCGAGCATGCGGAAGAAGACCATCAATATTTCGCAATAGACCCGCCACAGGACCAGCATGATCGGCATGCCGATGAAAAAGAACAGCACACCCTGAAGCGCGCCGCCGCCCGAAACGCCGGAGATAAGCGCAACAAAGCTCAGAATGATGATAGCGGCGACGCCGATCCAAAATATGATTTGGATAAAGACCGGGGTCATAAACTTGCGAAACGCGAGAAAGTCTCCCATTCGAACTCTCCAAAGTTGCTAGACTTGGCTAGACGCCGACAAGCGATACTACGGTTGAGCAAAGAAACGGAAAAGCCGCCGAAGGCACGAATGATCCCCATCGGCCCCAGCATTCCGCCTCAACTTACCATATCTTGTAGCATCCTTTCGACCGACATACAATTATCTTAGAATCGTTTAGAAATTACTGCCTTTTCTCTGCGGCGTGGCCTGGTCGATTAGGGCTCGCCGTCCAGGCCCAAGACGTCGCGCAGGAACGGCACGGTTATCGCCCGGCGCTCGGCCAAGGATGCCCTGTCGATGGTTTCGACAGCCTGCCGGACGGCGGCGCAGGACCGTTCGAGGCGGCGCACCATATAAGCAATGATATCCGCCGAGACCGTCATCTGGCGCTCGGCGAAAAGCTTGACGAACAGGCGAGACAGCATGGCATCGTCGGGGGCGCCGATCGCGACAGCCGGCAGCGCCAGTAGGCGCGAACGCAGGTCCGGCAAAGTGATGGACCAACGGGCGGGCGGCGTTTTGGCAAGAAACAACATATGCAGACGGCGAGCGAAAAGCCGGTTGTAGCAATGGAACAATGCCTCGGCGGCGGCGGCATCGTTCAACGCTTCTTCCGTGCCCTCGATAGCGAGGCGCGTTGCCGCCGGAATCTTGCCTTCGGCAACAGCCGCGACGCTCACGCATGCCGCGTCCGCGCGCGCCTGCCAAACGGCGGCCAGGTGGCTCTTGCCGCTCGCCGGCGGCCCATGGATGACCAGGCCCGGCCCGGGCCACTCCGGCCAGCGATCGATCCAGGCGACGGCCGCCTCGTTGCAGGGCGCGACAACGAAATCGCCCCGCCCCTGAGCCGGACGGAGGCTGAGATCGAGCACGAGTTGGCGGGGCTGGATCGGCATGAGGTCAGGGCTTGGCCGGCCGGTCATCGCCGTCGATGAGGGCCATGTGCCGAATGCCGACCCAAACATAGATCGCGCCCGAAATCGCCGTGGTGCCGCCGACCAGCAATTCGCCCACATCGACGAGTTTCAGCCAAATATCGCCTTGCAACGGCAGGCCGATGCGCGCCAAGACCAGCACGGCAAAGGCGATTTGCACCGTCGTGTTGACCTTGCTGCTCCAGGTCGGTTGCACGACGGGTTTTTGCCCCAGCATCGAGAGCAGCAGCAAGCCGCCGACAATCATCACGTCGCGCGACACGACGAGGATGGCCAGCCAAGTCTCGATCTTGCCGACATAGCCGAGCACGACGAATACGCAGACTAGCAGCATCTTATCGGCGAGCGGGTCGAGATAGGTCCCGAGCAGAGTCCGCGCATTGAGCAGTCGGGCGAGATAGCCGTCGAGCGCATCGCTTAGGCCGGCCGCGAGGAACACCCAAAGGGCGACATTGTTGCGCCCCGTCAGGATGAGCCACACGACGAAGGGAACGGCGGCCAAGCGCAACAAGGAAATGAAATTGGGTGCGTTCACGGGCGCCGCGGCCTCTCCGGCTGATCGACGCCGCGCGGCTTTGTCGTGTCCTCGGTTTGCGGCGCGTCGGGCGACGGTTTTTCAGGTTCTTTCGGCTTTTCCTGCGCGCGCAAGATCCAAGCGGCGCCGTCTTTTGCCGCCGCATCGCGTTCCAGCACCAGTCCGCCGCCGGCCAAGACGCGGCGCAGTTCGTCCGCCGAACCGGCATAGCGCAGTTCGATCAGTGCTTCACCGGCGCCGATCGAGAGCGTCGATAAGGACCGCAACCGCGGCGTCTGCTCCAGCTTGCGTCGTATCGCCGCCCATTGTTCGAAATCTTTGAGCGGCACGCGGACGCGCAGTGTCTCCGCGCTCTTGTCGGCGGCCAGGCTTTGGCGCTTGATGGCCCCATCGATGGTGCGCGCGATATCGGCGGCGGCCCGTTGCAGCGCGGCTGGGTCATCGTTGGCTTGAAACACGCCGAGGCTGGCCATTCGCCCCGCCATCCGGTCGTAAATCTGAACGGCGATCTGCCGGCGGCCTTTGTCGAGGCGCGCGGTCGCGAATGCGACCGCGTCGGCCTTGTAGATCTCGGCGAGACGTTCGGCCGCGTCGCGATTTGCCGCCGCGGCGTCGGCGGCCGACATCGCCGTCAAGTCGGCAAGTTCGCCCCGAGCCCGGGGAAACGTCACGAGCAAGTCCTCGTGCTCGACTTGTCCCCAGGCCTCGCGCCAGGGATTGGGGTCGTCCCACAGAACCGGCTTGTCGCCCTGCATCCAGACCGGGACCAAGACGACAGCGCGCTCCGCCTCGTCGGCGACCACCAGCCCCGCTCCGGTCAAGAGGCCGCTCACGGCGGCGCGGTCGAAGCGGTAGATGACGGTGGCGGCATAGCGGCCGCCGCGGTCGTTTTCCGCCTCGATCGAGAAATTCCGCAAACTGGCGCGCACGGTTTCGGCGTTCGGGCGCGGCAGCTTGGCGTGATCCTCCGGCAGCGTGATGCGGCGGATCAAGCGCTGAAAAGCCTGCAACTCGCCCTCGGCGACGGCCTTGGCCCGGGCGAGATCGGCGCGCGGCGCCGTTGCCTGAACCTTGATGCCCGAAACCGCATAGGGATCGGCGGTGGCCCTATTCGGCAGCACGATCGCGGAGCTAAGTGCCGCGGCAACGAGCGCGGCGGCGGCGCGGCGGCGTTTCGCTAACATCGGTTCCAATCCTTCGAGCGCTGCGGCTATAACCGTGACTTGGGAGCGCGACAACGGGAGTTAAAATCATTTCCAGCGAAAGATATAGGCAAGCTGGTGTGGATATCGATGCCGGCAACGCGCTGGTCGAGGCGATCAAGCCGGCGGCCAAGGCCTCGGCGCGGGCCGGCACGACGGCGTCGCTCGGCGGCTTCGGCGCCCTGTTCGATCTCAAGGCGGCCGGCTACCGCGATCCGCTCCTGGTGGCGACCACCGACGGCGTCGGCACCAAGCTCAAGATCGCGATCGAAACCGGGTTGCACGATACGATCGGCCAGGATCTGGTCGCCATGTGCGTCAACGACCTCGTCGTGCAAGGCGCGGAGCCGCTGTTCTTCCTCGACTACTACGCGACCGGCGCGCTCAAGGTGGACGAGGCGGCGCGCATCATCAACGGCATTGCCGCCGCTTGCCGCGCAACCGGCTGCGCGCTGATCGGCGGCGAAACCGCAGAAATGCCCGGCCTCTACAGCCACGGCGACTACGATCTCGCCGGCTTCGCGGTCGGCGCGGTCGAGCGCGACCAAGTGCTGCCGCGGCCCGATGTGAAGCCGGGCGACATCGTCTTGGGTTTGGCCTCGAGCGGAGTCCATTCCAACGGATATTCCTTGGTGCGCCGGATTTGCGCCGATGCCGGGCTCGGCTTCGAGGCGCCCGCGCCCTTCGATCCCGCGCGCCGTTTGGGCGAAGCGCTGCTGACGCCGACACGGCTTTACGTGAAGCCGTGCCTCGCCGCGATTCGCGCCGGCGGCGTCAAAGCCTTGGCCCACATCACCGGCGGCGGCCTGCTGGAAAACATTCCGCGCGTGTTGCCCGCCGGCACGATCGCGCGCTTGAACGCCGGGGCTTGGCCGGTTCCGCCGGTCTTCGCCTGGCTCAAGCGCGCCGGCAGCGTCGATGCCATCGAAATGACGCGCACGTTCAATTGCGGGATCGGCATGATCGCCGTCGCCGATCCGGCGCGCGCCGCGGCCGTGGCGCGGACGCTTTCGAGCGCCGGCGAGAGCGTGCATGAGGTCGGCACGATCGTTGCCGCGGCATCGCCCGCCGAACCGGCGCGCGCCGAATTCGTCGGGTTGACCGAAGCATGGCCCGGCTGAAAGTCGGCATCCTGATTTCGGGGCGCGGTTCGAACATGCAGGCCTTGCTGGATGCCTGCGCCGTGCCTGGCTTTCCGGCCGAGACCGTGCTTGTGATCTCGAACGAGCCCGCCGCCGCCGGACTGGGTCGCGCCGCCGCCGCCGGCATCGCCACGAAAACCATCGATCACCGCGCCTTCAACAAGGATCGCGTTGCGTTCGAAGCCGCGCTGACCGCGGCGCTCGAAGCGGCCGAGGTCGAGCTCGTATGCCAGGCCGGCTTCATGCGGATCGTCACCGAAAGTTTTGTGCGGCACTGGTGGAACCGGCTATTGAATATCCACCCCTCGCTGCTACCGGCGTTTCCCGGCCTGCACACCCACGAACGCGCGCTCGCCGCCGGCGTTCGGGTTCATGGCTGCACCGTCCACTATGTGCGGCCCACGCTCGACGACGGTCCGATCGTCGTGCAGGGCGCCGTGCCGGTGCTTTCCGGCGATACGGCGGACACGTTGGCGGCGCGCGTCTTGGCAGTCGAACATCGCTGCTATCCCTTCGCCCTTCGCCTTGTCGCCGAGGGCCGGGTCGCGGTGGAAAACGACCGCGTCGTGTTCGATCGCGTGTCCGAGCGCGAGGCGATGCTGATCAGCCCGCCCGCCGGCGACCGCGCGGGCGGCGAATGACCGCGTACGCCGCATCGTGCGAATTGCGCGGCGTGATCGGTTTCGCTATAGACGGGCCGGAAAATCGGGTGGCCGCGGCGCGGGCGCGGTTCAGGGAGGTCAGATGGCGGACGATTTCAATATGCGGCAATACCAACAAACATACGGCAACTTCACCCGGCTGCTGACCTATTGCAGCGCCTTCGTGATCCTGTTGCTGATCTTCATGGCGCTCTTGCTGCTCTAGCAGCGGCGCACCGTTTGCAAATCCGGTCGGCCGCCCAAAGGGCGGCCGAATTCGTTCAACCGACGATTTCGTCCGGCTTGAAGAAAAAGGCGATCTCGGCCTTGGCGGTTTCGGCGGCATCCGAGCCATGCACGGAATTGGCCTCGACCGATTCGGCCACCGCCTTGCGGATCGTGCCCGGCGCCGCATTGGCGGGGTTTGTCGCGCCCATCACCTCGCGATAGCGCGCAACCACGTTTTCGCCTTCGAGCACCTGAACCACCACAGGGCCCGAGGTCATGAATTCGACCAGGCTCTTGAAGAAGGGCCGCTCCTTGTGAACGGCGTAAAAGCCCTCGGCTTGCGCCTTCGAAAGCCGGATGCGTTTTTGCGCGACGATGCGCAGCCCAGCCTCTTCGATCATGGCGTTGACGCGCCCGGTCAGATTGCGGCGCGTCGCGTCGGGCTTGAGAATAGAAAAAGTCCGCTCGATCGCCATGTCGAACTCCGGTTCTAGGTTGCGCCGCGGCGGTGCCGTCGGCCGGCCGATGAAGAGGCCGGGATATAGACGAGCGACGAAATCGCGGCAAGGTGCGCAGGTGCCGCAAGCCTAGGCCTTCTTCTCCCAGCCGCCATTCTCGGTTTGCTGCCAGTAGGCGATCGAGTGGCCAGCCGATTTGTAGGCCGCCCAGCGCTCGCGCGCCTCGGCAAGACGCTCAGGATCCCTGCCGTCGAACATGTCGAGGCAGCGCTCGAAATGCCCGACCCGCGACGATGTGGCGCCGTCGGTCAGTACCAGGATCGTGGCGCCGTTCGGATTTTCGTCCTCGGTGGTGAACCAAATCGGCTGCCGATCGGGATTGCCATCGGCCTTGCTGCCATGCGGCAGGAAGCCGTTCGGATCGAAGGTCCATAGCAGCGTGTTCAAGGCCTCGACACGGTCTTCCGAGCCCGCCATGACCACCGCGCGCTTGCCGCTCTGCAGCACCTTTTCGAGCAACCTTGGCAGGGCTTGTTCGAGCGAAGATCGCTGCAGATGATAGAAACCGATATCCGTCATCGCCGAGAACGCTCGATGCACGCTCCCATCCTAATCCAGCCACGGCTGTCGCGGACACCGGCGCTCGCCGCCGCCGCGCTGGCCTTGTCGCTGGCCGGCGGTGCTGGAACCGCGCCGGCGCAGACCGACGGCGTTCCGAACATTTGCCGCCGCGTGCCGGTGACGGAGATCGGGACGGCGCTCGGCTTGACGCTGCAACGCGCCTCGGCCTTGCAAGATCGGCTCGGCGAATTCGTGCGGACGGTGTGCAATCATCATGCCGATAGTGGCGATTCCGTTGACATCATCGAATGGACGCGCGCCGACGGACAAGCAATGCCGGCCCCGCCGCGCAACGCGGCGGATTGCGATCTTACGTGCATTCAAGCCGGCCGCGAACCGAATTTGTACGCCTATGTGCAACGCCAATACGCGACCGCGACCTGCGTCATTCGCCAACCGCGACGCGACCGCGACGTGAATGCCGGTCCGCTGACCGCGTGCTATGGCACCGCGGGCGGACGGCGCCGGATTGTCGCGGTCCAACGGCAGCCCGGGGCCGAGCCGGCGCCGATTGAAAGAGTAAAGCTCGCCTTCGACCGCGTCGCCGCCGCGCGCTAATTCTATTTGCCTTCGTAGTGCTCCAGGACGAGCTGATTGAGCAGTTGCACGCCAAAGGCGGTGGCGCCCTTGGGGCAGGTGGCGGTGTCTTTTTTCGACCATGCCGTGCCGGCAATGTCGATATGGGCCCAAGGAACGTCGTTGACGAAGCGCTGCAAGAACTGCGCTGCCGTGATGCTGCCCCCGGCCCGATCGCCAACATTTTTCATATCGGCAATGTCGGACGCGATCGCTTTGTCGTAGGCTTCACCGAGCGGCATGCGCCAGCACGGTTCGCCCGTCGTCTTGCCGGCAGCCATGATGCGCTCGGCCAATTCGTCGCTGTTGGAAAATACGCCGGCGTTCTCGTGGCCGAGCGCGATAACGATGGCGCCCGTCAAGGTCGCGAGATTGATCATGAAGCGCGGCTTGAAGCGATCCTGCGTGTACCAAAGCGCATCGGCGAGGACCAGCCGGCCTTCCGCATCGGTGTTGATGACTTCGATGGTTTGGCCGGACATCGATTTGACCACGTCGCCCGGCCGTTGCGCATTGCCCGACGGCATGTTTTCGACCAATCCCGCGACGCCCACCGCATTGACCTTGGCGTTGCGGCCGGCGAGCGCCTTCATGACGCCGATCACGGCGGCCGCGCCGCCCATGTCCCACTTCATGTCCTCCATGCCCTGCGCGGGCTTGATGGAAATGCCGCCGGTGTCGAAGGTCACGCCCTTGCCGATGAAGGCGACCGGCTGCTCGTTCTTGCCGAGCCCTTTCCACTGCATCACGAGCAGGCGCGGCTCGCGCACGCTGCCCTGCCCGACGCCGAGCAACGAACCCATGCCGAGCTTCGTCATTTCAGGCACGCCGAGTATTTCGACCTCGACGGCGAGATCGGCGAGCAACTTTGCTTGCTCGGCGAGAGTTTCGGGATAGATGACGTTCGCCGGCTCCGAGACCAGGTCGCGCGCGAAATACACCGCCTCGGCGACACGGCTCAGCGGCAGATAGGCCTCCTTCGCCGCCTTGGCGCCGTCGACCAGCAGCGTCAGTTCGGCGAGCGTGGGCTTTTGGTCCTCTTTTTCCTTCGTGCGATACTTGTCGAAGCGATAGGCGCGCAGATTTGCGCCATAGCCCATGCGCGCCGCAGCGGCTGCCGGCGTGAGCGGCGAGTCGGCAAATCCTTCGATCAAGACCGACGCCTTGCTGACGCCGGCGGCATTGAGATGAGCGACGATGTTGCCGCCGAAATCCTGCGCCTTCGCCGCGTCGCGATCCTTGGGCTTGCCGATACCCGCCAGCACGATGCGCTCATAGGTGCCGTCGCCGGGCGAAACGAGATCGAGCCGGTCGCCATTGCGGCCTTTGAATTTCGCCGTCTTCAACGCGCGCGAGATCGCGCCACCGGTGCGCCGATCTAGCTCGGTCGTCGCCGGCGTCAGCTGCTTGTCGTCGAGGACGCCGCTGATCACGACGCCATTCTTGGGAATGACGAATTCTTGAAAGTCGATCTTCATGCAAAGCTCCTGACCGGGGCCATCGCCGGCACACGCGGCGCCATCCCCTTGGGAAGAGGCGCTTTGTTTATTCCAGCAACCGCCACAAAGCAATCGCCGCGTCCGCATGCCGGGCCGGAACTCGAGTGCCAATTGTTGAGGCTGAGCTCCAACTTGATTCCTTAACAGAACCTGTATTGGTTGCTCGGTGAAATCGGACCGAAGCTGACATGGCGTGCACAACCATTATCGGTGCGACCGGCCGGGTCGGCACGCTTGTTGCGGCGCAATTGGCCGAGCAGGGCGAGACGATCGTCGCCGTCGTGCGGCGGCCCGAGCGCATGCCGCCCGGCTTCCGCCACGAGATCCGCAGGACCGATTTGACGCAACCCAGCGAGCTGAAAGCGGCGCTCAGCGACGCACGCCGCATCGCCTGCTGCGTTCACGCGCGCTACGCGACATCGATTCTGGCCGCGGTTCCCCGCGACATCGAACGCATCGTCGTCCTTGGATCGACGCGGAAATTCACGCGATATCCCGATGCCGCGGCGGACGAAGTCCGCATTGCCGAAGCTGCGCTGATCCAGTCGGGCCTGCCATCGGTCATGCTTCACCCGACCATGATTTATGGCGCGTCGGGCGAGAATAACGTGCAGCGCATCGCCATGCTCATCCGGCGCCTCGGCATTGTCCCGCTGCCGCGGGGCGGGCGCAGCCTGATTCAACCGATTCACGTGGACGACGTCGCGCGCTGCGTTGTGGCGGCGCTCGACCGCGCGGCTGCGCCCGGCCTGCCCATCGTCGTGGCCGGACCGGACGCGGTCACCTATCGCGAATTCGTCGCCGCGATCGGCCGCGCGATCGGCACGCCGATCACGGTGATCGGCATCCCCATGACCCTCGCTATATTGGCTGCGCGAGCGACCGGCCTATTGCGGTTCCTGCCACGCGTCCGGCCCGACGAAGTGCGCCGCCTCGCCGAAGACAAGGCCTTCGCCACCGCCGACATGCGGAACCGGCTCGGCATCGCGCCCATCGATCTGGCGCTCGGCCTGGAACGCACCTTTGGCGCGCCGCCGCCCCAAACTTGACGATTTCGCTTAGGCGCGGCCGGCAGAACCGCTATAAGACCGGCTGGGCTTCCACTCGACACAATGAATCGCGCGCAGCGTTATATTTTCCGGCAAGTCGGGGTGTCGACGATCTTTATCGTCGTGACGCTGACCGCCGTTATTTGGCTGACGCAGGCGATCCGCTTCATTCGCATCATTCTCCATAAAGGCCTGGCGCTCGACGTGTTTTTTTACATAACGTCGTTGCTGCTGCCGTCTTTTGTCCTGATTACCCTGCCGATTTCCTTGTTTTTCGGAACCTTGTTCACGATCAACCGCATGACGAACGATCGCGAGCTCATCGTGCTGCGTTCGGCGGGCGCCAGCCATTGGCAGATCGCCAGGCCGGTCGTCATGCTCGGCCTCGCCTGCGTCGCTATTTGCTATTCGATCAGCCTTTATCTGATGCCGCTGACGTTCCAGGAATTCCGCCGGATGCAAGTCGCCATCCGCGAGAGTTTCTCGGCCGCCGTTCTGCTCGAAGGCACGTTCAATTCGATCGGCATCGGAGTGACGATTTACGTCCGATCGCGCGACGGAAACGAGATCTCGGGCATACTTGTGCACGACAACCGCAAGGCCGATCAACCGGCGACGATCATGGCGAAGCGCGGCGTCGTCGAATTGACGCCCGACGGACCGCGCGTGCTGCTGAGCGACGGCAACCGGCAGGAACTCGACCGCAAGTCGGGCAAGCTCTCCATCCTCTACTTCACGCAATACAGCTTCGAGGTGAATTTGTTCGGCGAGGAAAAAGTCACGTGGCGCGATCCGAGCGAGCGCTTTCTGCCCGAACTCCTGTGGCCGGGGGACACCGCCGACGATCGCGCCAATCGCACCAAGCTCATTGCCGAGGGGCACAATCGAATAGCGGCGCCGCTCTTGGCGCTCGCCTTGCCCTTCATTGCGCTCATGATCTTGCTGACCGGCGAATTCAACCGCCGCGGTCAAATGATACGCCTCGTTGGCGCGACCATGGTTGCCGCGGGCCTCGAGGGCTTGGCGATCGGGGGATTGCAATTGGCGGCGAAGCTGCCGCCCTTGGTCGGGCTCATGTACGCCAATGCCCTGATCCCCGTCGCGATCGGGATTTGGGTTCTCGTGCCGCGCGGACCCGATCGCCGCGCGCCGCGGCTTGCAGCGGCGGGAGTGCGGGGCTGATGGTTCATCGCCTGGCCAGCGGCGAGATTCGCGTCCACGTTTCGTGGATCGCGACCGTGTATCTTGCGCGGCAATTCGTGCTCGCGTTCCTGGCCGTGCTCGCGGTTTTCCTCGGCGTCATTTTCCTCATCGATCTTATCGAGCTGCTGCGCCGGGCCTCGGGCAAGCCGGACGCAACCTTCGGCATCGTGCTCAGCATGGCCCTCTACAAGCTACCGCAAACGGCGCAAAAGACGCTGCCTTTCGCCATCCTGTTCGGCGCCATGTTCACGTTTTGGCGGCTCAATCGCGGCAGCGAGCTCGTCGCGCTGCGCGCCTCGGGCGTTTCGGTTTGGCAGTTCCTCTTGCCGCTTTTGATTTCCGCGTTCCTCCTCGGCTCGGTCAAGATCACGAGCATAAATCCCTTGGGCGCGATCTTGATCGGGCGCTACGAGCAGCTCGAAAACAAATATCTGAAACTCCGATCGAGCCTGATGGCGGCGTCGTCCGCCGGCGTGTGGCTGCGCCAGGTCGACGACTACGGGCAATCCGTCATTCATGCCGAGCAAGCGCGCATCGACAACAATTCGCTCGAGCTCAGCCGCGTCATGGTGCTGTTTTCGCGCGGCCAGGACGATTATGCCGGCCGCATCGACGCCGACCGCGCCGTTTTAGCGGCAGGATATTGGCAGCTTCACAATGTGCGGTTTTCCGAACCCGACCGCACGACGCGCATCATGCAGGAATACCGGTTGAAGACCGACCTCACCTTGGCTCGCATCCAGGAGAGCTTCTCGTCGCCGTCGACCGTGTCGTTCTGGGACCTGCCTGCCTTTGCCGCGGCGCTCGAGGCGACGGGATTCTCGGCCCTGAGCCACCGCCTTCACCTCCATTCCCTGATCGCCGAACCGTTCCTGTACTGCGCGATGATCCTGATCGCGGCAATATTTTCGCTGCGCCATACGCGGCGAAAGGGCGTGATGTATGCCGTCGCCGGCGGCGTTGCCGCGGGTTTCATCCTGTTTTTCCTCTCCGACCTCGTGGTCGCCCTCGCCCATTCGACGCGGCTCCCGCCCTTGCTCGCCGCTTGGACGCCCGCATTGGCGACGTCGATGATCGGCCTCGCGGTCTTGATGCATGTCGAAGACGGCTAGCCGCGCCGTTCTCGCGGCGCTCGGCCTGGGCCTCGCTTGCGCCGGCGCGGCCACGGTCGCGCCGGCGCAGACTCCGGCCGGCACTTCGGTCGGCCCGCGCATGAGCCTGCCGGCCTCGGTCGAATCGAAGCGGCCCGTCGTCGTCAATGCCAAGGAGCTGATCTACGACCGCGAGCGCGCCACGGTCACGGCGCGCGGCAGCGTCATGATCTTTCAAGGCGATCGCGTCGTTCTCGCCGACGAAGTGGTCTACGATCAAACCGCCAATCGCGTCGTCGCAACCGGCAATGTCGCAATTCTCGAGCCGGGCGGGAACACGATTTTCGCGTCGCGCGCCGATCTCACCCGCGACATGAAGGAAGGCGTCCTCGATCAATTCCGCATGCTGTTTCCGGACGAAAGCAAGATGGCGGCCAACCGAGCCGTGCGCACGGACGGCACGCGGCTCGAGATGTCGCGCGTCGTGTTCTCGCCGTGCCGGCTATGCGCCGAAGATCCCACGCGCCCGCCTTTCTGGCAGATCAAGGCGCGGAAAGTCGTGCACGATCAAACCACGAACGATATCACCTATACCGATGCGGTGATGGAAATATTCGGTTTCCCGTTGTTTTATTCGCCGTGGTTCCGCCATCCGGATCCGACGGTCAATCGCCGCAGCGGCATCCTGCAGCCGATCTTCGGCCACGATTCGCGCCTCGGCTATGTCGCGCGGTTTCCGTATTTCATCGTGATCGATCGCGACAAGGACATGACGCTGACGCCGACGATCACGACCAACAGCGGAGGCACCTATAGCGGAATTCACGGGCAGTACCGGCAGCGCTTCACCGGCGGCGGCATCAACACCGAGGGCAGCGTCACCTATGTCCGCCGCACGGATGTTAACGAGAACAAGATCGACGGGTATCGCCTGCGCGGCCATCTCATGGGCAAGGGACGCTACGACCTCGATTCCGCGTGGCGCTTCGGCTTCGATGCCGGTCTGACTTCGGACAAGACCTATCTCAAGCGTTACGGCTATTTTACCGGCGATACGCTGAATTCCATGGCTTGGGCCGAAGGCTTCTGGCAGCGCAACTATGCCAGCGTGCGGATGTTTCATTTTCGCTCGCTGCGCATCAACGAGGACCAGGACACGCTCCCCTATGTGTTGCCGCTCGCCCATTATCAAGCGCTCGGCCAACCGATGGGCGCCTGGGGACGCTGGCAGGTCGATGCGTCCGTCATGGCCATCAACCGGCTCGAAGGCGGCGAAAGCCGGCGCGTTTCGTTTACCGGCGGCTGGCGCGTGCCCTATGTGCATCCTTGGGGCTGGACGCTGACCACCACCGCGTCGATCAACACCGATCTTTATTGGGTCGTCGGCAACGAGCAACCGCAACTCGGCACGTTCAGCGGCGAGCAGGGGCGGCTTTATCCGCAGATCAAGGCCGATTGGCGCTATCCGTTCGTGCGCGAGCTTGGCAATGTCCGGCACATCGTCGAGCCGCGCTTTGCCGTGGTCGCGTCCCCGCCGAATTTGAACAATTGGCGCATTCCGAACGAGGACAGTGTCGACTTCGAACTCGACGACACCAATATATTCGAAGACAACCGCTATCCCGGCCGCGACCGGATCGACGACGGCATGCGCTTCGTCTATGGGCTGAACAATGTTTTTCACGGCAATCGCGGCGGCAAGACGGAGTTCTTTTTCGGCCAAAGCTGGCGAATTTTCGGCGAACGCAATTTCTTGCCGAACTCGGGCTTGCGCGACCCGCTATCGGATTTCGTCGGCCGGGTGCGCATCGCGCCCAGCCAATATCTCGACGTGCTCTGGCGTTTCCGCATCGATGCGCGCGAGCTTTCGACGCGCCGGCACGAAGTGACGATCCGCGCGGGATCGGCGCCGATTTCGGTCTATGTCGGATATCTCGATTTTGCCGACCGCACCGGTTCCGGCGAATTTACCAACCGCCGCCAGGTCCGCTTCGGCGCGTCGTCGCAAATAACGGAAAATTGGGCGGTGCGCGGCGGCACCGTGATCAACTTGGTGGAAGCGCGCAGCCAATTGCAGAGCTTCACGGCCACGGCCGAATACAAGAACGAGTGTTGTACGATTGCCGGGCAATTCAGCCGCAGCTACGATATCATCAACGACACCAGGCCGACGACGCGCTTTGTCGTTACCGTCGACTTCAAATATCTTGGCGCCGTCCGCGGCGGATTCTGACGGCCCACGCCGCATCTTGGCTTGCGGCGGCGGGGCGCGTATAAGTGCCGGAATAGAAGCGACAGCATCGGATTTTCAATGAGATTATCGAGTTTTGGCGCCATTCGCGCGGCGCTGTTTGCCGGCGTCGCGATGTTCTGCACCGCTGGGCCGGCGATCGCCCAGGGCGAACCGCCGGATCGCGGCACACCCAAAATCGCCGCCGTGGTCAATCGGGACGCAATTTCGATTTACGACCTCGAACAGCGATTTCGCCTTCTTGGCCTTGCCGCACGTCTGCCGGCCGCGGGCGATGCCCGGCGCCGGCTGACGGACGAAGTGCTTCGCGCCATGATCAACGAACGCCTCCAGGTTCAGGAGGCGCGGCGCCTCAATCTCGAAGTGACCGACGCCGAAATTCAGGAACAGTGGGCCGACATCGAGCGCCGCTCCCGCATGGGCCGCGGCGATCTGCTGCGCGCGCTGCGCCAACGCGGAGTCGATCCCAAGTCGCTCGAAGATCAACTCCGGGCGTCGGTGGCCTGGGGCAAGGTCGTCGGCCGCGCGGTTGCGCCGCAAATCCGCGTTTCCGACAGCGAAGTGGACGAGGTTCTCAAGCGTTACAAGGACAACCAGGATCGCTGGCAGTATCGCGTGCAGGAAATCTTTCTCCCCGTCGACCGCCCGGAACTCGATGCGCAGGGCCAGCGGGCGGCGCAGCAGGTCCTCGGGCTGCTGCGCGGCGGCGCCAATTTCGAAGCGGTCGCGCGCCAGTTTTCGCAGACCGGCACCGCAAGCTCGGGCGGCGACATGGGCTGGCTGTTCGAGGGCCAGCTCGAGCCCGAAATCGAACGCACGGTCAAGCAGCTCAAATCCGGGCAGATCGCCGGGCCGATCCGCAGCGTCGGCGGCTATTACGTGATCCGCCTGGTGGATCGCCGGACCTTCGGCGGCACCAGCCCCGACGTGAAGGTCATCGCCCTGGCGCAGGCTATTTTCGGTCTCCCGCGAACGCGCGCGCCCGCCGAAGTCAAAGCGGCTCAGGACAAAGCCACCAAGGTCGCGGCGAACGCCAAGTCGTGCGAGGATTTCGTCAAGTTGAGCAAGGAGGCCGGCGCCGAGGCTCGTATCGTCCCCGATGTCGTGCTTGAGCGGGCGCCGCCCGCCATGCGTGCGTTGGTCGGGCCGCTCAAAGAGAGCCAGATAACGCGAGCGATCACCGGCGCGCTCGAAATCACGATCATCATGCGCTGTCCCGACAGCCTGCGCAGCACCGGTGCGCCGCGCGACAAGGAAATTCGGGACGCTTTGCAACAGCAGCGCCTGCGCGCGTTCGCCGACCGCTATCTCAAGGAGCTCCGACGCTCGGCCTTCGTCGATATCCGTGTCTGAGCGCAATGCCGCGCCCTTGGCGCTCACCATGGGTGAGCCCGCCGGGATTGGCGGCGAAGTCGCGCTGAAATCCTGGTGCCGCCGCGGCGAGGGCGTGCCTGTCTTCGCTATTCTTGACGACCCAGCGCGGCTCGCCGCCATAGCCGAGCAATGCCGCATAGCGGCACCGGTTCGCGCCATATCGGCGATCGCCGAGGCAGCAGCCGTGTTCGGTACCGCGCTGCCTGTCCTCGCGCGTCCGATCGCGGCTAGAGTTACGTTGGGCCGGCCCAGTTCAGCCACCGCGGCCGACGTGATCGGCTCGATCGAGGCGGCGGTGCGGCTCGCACAGTCCGGCGAGGCTGGCGCCATCGTCACCAACCCGATCCAAAAAAAGCCGCTCTATGAAGCCGGTTTTCCTTACCCCGGCCATACGGAATTCCTTGGCGCCCTTGCAGGCCTCGGCGAGCCACCCATCATGATGCTGGCGACCGCCGAGTTCCGGGTCGTTCCGGTGACAATCCACGTGCCGTTGGCCGAAGTCCCCGGCCGATTGAGCCGGCATGAGATCGTTCGCGCCGGCCGCATCGTAGCCGAAGCCCTGCGCCGCGACTTCGGAATTGCTCGTCCCCGTCTCGCCGTGGCCGGCCTCAATCCGCATGCCGGCGAGGGCGGCACGCTGGGAACGGAAGACAACACGATCGTTGCGCCAGCCGTGGACGAGCTGCGCGGCGCCGGCATCGACGCCCGCGGCCCGCTCTCGCCCGACGCGATGTTTCATCCGGCGGCGCGCCAGACCTATGATGTCGCGCTCTGCATGTACCACGACCAAGCGTTGATCCCGCTCAAGACGATCGACTTCGAAAGCGGCGTCAACGTGACGCTTGGCCTGCCCTTTGTCCGCACGTCACCCGATCACGGCACGGCACTCGATATCGCCGGCAATGGGATCGCGAGCCCGAACAGCCTCATCGCCGCGCTCAAGCTTGCCGGCGCGATGGCGGCGACGCGGCGTGCCGCCTTGCAACGTGCCTAACCTTCCGCCGCTGCGCGAAATCATCGCGCACCACAAGCTGGGAGCGCGGCACAGCCTCGGGCAGCACTTTCTTCTCGACGACAATATCGTCGCGCGCATCGCCAAGACGGTCGGCAATCTCGCGCTTGGGACCACGATCGAGATCGGTCCCGGACCCGGAGGGCTGACGCGCGCCCTGCTCGCCGCCGGCGCCGCCCACATCCTGGCCGTCGAGCTCGACCGGCGCTGCATTCCGGCCCTGGAAGAATTGGCGCAACATTATCCGGGTCGCCTGCGCGTGATCGAGGGCGACGCGCTGGCGATCGATCTTGCCCAAGCCGCGGCCACGCACGATTTGCCCCGCCCGCTTCGTATTGCCGCCAACCTGCCCTACAACGTCGCGACGGCGCTGTTGCTCGCCTGGCTGCGCGATATCAGGCGCTTCGAAAGTCTAACCTTGATGTTTCAGCGCGAAGTCGCCGATCGCATCGCGGCCAAGCCTGGCGGGAAGATCTACGGCAGGCTCTCGGTCATGACGCAGTGGCTGTGCACCGTCGATCGGCTTTTTACCCTGCCGCCCGGCGCCTTCGTGCCGCCGCCCAAGGTTCATTCCGCCGTGCTGCGCCTCGTGCCGCGCCCGGCGCCGCTGGCGGCCGCGTCGCCAGCCGATCTCGAGCGCGTCGTGGCCGCGGCCTTCGGCCAGCGCCGCAAGATGCTGCGGTCGAGCCTGAAATCGCTTGCCGTCGATACGGGCGCCCTGATCGAAGGGGCCGGCGTCGTCGAAACTGCGCGTGCCGAGGAACTCAGCGTCGAGCAGTTTTGTGCGCTGGCCCGCGCCTATGCGGCGCAAAAACCCTCAACCGCCGCTTAACCGGCGGACGAAATCGTCGAGCCCGATCTGCCGTTCGCGGCGCAACCGTTCCGCCGCCAGGATCGCGCGCGCTTCGGCGACGCTGGCATCGACCTGACGGTTGACGATGATGTAATCGTACTCGGCCCAATGACTCATCTCGCCGGCCGCTTTGGCCATGCGACCGCGAACGACGCTTTCGCTGTCTTGGTTGCGGCTGCGCAGGCGTATTTCAAGTTCTTCGATCGTCGGTGGCAGCACGAAAATGCTGACGAGATCGCCGCGCGCCCGTTGCCTGAGCTGCTGCGTGCCCTGCCAGTCGATGTCGAAAATCACATCGCGCCCGCCGGCGAGCGCAGTTTCGACGGCCGATCGCGGTGTGCCGTAGGAATTGCCGAAAACCGTTGCGTGTTCGAGCAGCTCGCCGGCCGCGACCATGGCGTCGAAGCGTGGCCAGTCGATGAAAAAATAGTCGACGCCATCGCGCTCGCCCGGCCGTATTGGGCGCGTCGTTACCGAGACCGACAGCGACAGGTTGGGATCGGTTCGCATCAGGGCGCGGGAAATCGTCGTCTTGCCGGCGCCGGATGGCGACGACAGCACGAGCATCAGGCCGCGCCGATGGATGCCGGTTTCGGTCATTCGATATTTTGCACTTGTTCGCGGAATTGGTCGATGACGCCCTTGAGCGCCAGGCCGACGCGCGTCAACTCGATGTCGCTCGATTTCGAGCACAGCGTGTTGGCCTCGCGGTTGAACTCCTGCGACAAGAAATCGAGACGGCGGCCGACAGCGCCGCCCTGCGCCAGTGCTTCCGCCGCCGACTCGCAATGCGCGAGCAGCCGGTCAAGTTCCTCCCGCACATCCCCGCGCAATGCGAGCACCGCGAGTTCCTGGGCCATCCGCTCTTCGCTCGCCGGCGGGCGCGCTTCCAGCAACAGCGCGATCTGCTCCCGCAGCTTTTGCCGGAAGCGCTCGGGTTGCGCCGCCGCAAGCCCGCGCGCCGTGGCGCTCAAGGTCCTCAGCTCGCCGACCTGCTGCGACAGCGCTTGCAGCAACCGCTCGCCTTCGGCCCGCCGCGCCGTCACCAACCGGTCGAGCGCCGTCTCCAGGGTGGCAAGTATTGCCTTTTGGCGGTGCGACTTGGCCTCCTCGCCTTCGTCCACGGCCACTGATTCGACGATACCCCGCACCAACAGCAAACTCTCGATCCGCGGCGGATGCGCGTCGACCCGGCCGGCATATTTGGCATGCAGGCCCAGCACTTGCTCCAATGCCGCTTCGTTGATGGCGATGTGCTCGCCGGCGGCCGCCCTGGTCAGCGTCAGATTGGCCGAAACCGACCCGCGCTTGAGCTTGGCGGCGATTCGATCGCGCGCTTGCCCCTCAAGTAAGTCCATCCCCGGCGGCAGGCGGCAGCGCATATCGAGATTCTTGCCGTTGACGCTCTTGATCTCCCATGACCAGCTATGGCCCGAATCCGCGCCTTCTGCCCGGGCAAATCCGGTCATGCTATGAATGGCCATGGTACTCCCATCCGTCGATCCGCGCGTGGTGGCCGTCGTATGATTCCGCCAAGCGGCGCCCGCTCGAATACACCGATCAGCGGCCTACCAACAAGCAATTCCGGCACCGCTGGCCATCAGGAAGCAAAGGCAAACCATGAAAAGCCCGAAAAGCGTCCTTATCACCGGCGCCACCAGCGGTATCGGCGAAGCGCTGGCGCTCGAATATGCCGCGCCCGGCCTAACCTTAGCGCTGACCGGCCGGGACAGTGCGCGTGCGAATGCCGTCGCCGCGGCGTGCCGGGAACGTGGGGCCGAAGCATGGGCAGAGACGGTCGACGCTGTCGACCGCCCGGCCATGGCGGACTTCATCGCGCGCGTTCATGCGCGGCACCCGCTCGATCTCGTCATTGCCAATGCCGGAATTTCTGGCGGCACTGGCGGGCGAACCGAAGATGGCGAACAGGCGCGCCGGATTTTAAGCGTCAATGTCGATGGCGTCGTCAACACGGTTACGCCGGCCGTCGAATGCATGCTCGCGAAATCCGACATGCCCAACGCACGGCGCGGGCAGATCGCGATCATGTCGTCGCTCGCAGGCTTCCGCGGCTTTCCCGGCGCGCCCGCCTATTGCGCCAGCAAGGCCGCGGTGAAGGTCTGGGGCGAAGCGCTGCGCGGCGAACTGCACAAGCAGAACATCGGCATCTCGGTCATCTGCCCAGGCTATGTGCGCAGCCGGATGACGGCGAAGAACGAATTTCCCATGCCATTCCTCATGGATACCGACCGCGCCGCCCGCGTTATCCGCCGCGGGCTTGCGCGCAACAAGGCGCGCATCGCGTTTCCCTGGCCGATGTACGCGCTCGTCTCGTTTATTGCGGCCCTCCCACCCTTCGCGACGGACCCGCTGTTTCGTCGATTGCCGAAGAAGGCGGCAGGGGAGGGCTAGAGGCGGTTTCGCGGCCGCGGCAAAACCGGACGACGGCGGATCCGCGCCCGGTCCCGGCGTGGCTGGTGCAAAAATTCCGCGCATCGCCATCGAGCAAGGCCAATTCGCGCAGATCGCCCAATCGGCGCAACAGCAGGAAGGCCTGATTGTAGGCCGCGATCGCTTGCGCGGGGCCGCCCCAACTCGCCTCGAACTGTGCGAGCCGGCTGAAGGCCTGGGCTTCGCCGCGATGATCGAACATCGCACGATGCGTGACCAGCGCTTCTTCGAAAAGCTGGCGCGCCATGTCGGCACGGCCGCGGCGAAAATGAATTTCCGACGCGGCGATATTCGCCTTCGCCAGGCGCGACTTGACTTCGATGTCGTCGCCGAGCCCGGCCAGCACGAGCCGCGCGGCATCGATGCTCGCCGCCGCCTGATCGAGCTTGCCTTCCGCGACGTGCAGGCGCGACAGCAGCAGCATGCTGGAAATTTCGATGTCCCAGCGCTGCAGCATCTTGTTCGCCTGGCGCGCGGTTTCAACCCGATGCCGGGCCTCGTCGAAGCGGCCCTTCGCGAGGTCCAGCTCGGCCTGCGCGAGAAAAACCAGCACATTCTCGTCGCTTGCGTTCACGGCCGAGAAATGCCGGCCGGCATTGCTCAGGGCATCCGCGGCGGCGTTGTGCTGCGCGTGCTGGATCTCGAATTTGCCGTAGCGCAAATAGGCTTGGCCGGTCGCGCGGCGCCACGTCGCCGATATCGTGTCCTGCAGGCTTTCATAGACCGTGATGGCCTCGCGAAAGAGCTGACGCGCGGACTCGCCTTCGTTCCGTTCGTTGCGCACGTCGGCGAGCGATAGCGATACGGCGGCAACCGCGCGCTTGGCCGCGGGATCGTCGATCCCTTGCAGCTCGGCCCGCGCCGCGTTCAGGTGCAAGATGGCTTCATCGTGCCGCCCTTGGCGTTGCGCGCTAATGCCGATGCCTTCGAGCGAAATCGCGGCGCCGTAGCGATTTTCATTCGTCGGTTGGGTTTTCACCCGTTCGGCGAAGTGGTTGCGTGCCGCCTGAAAACTGAACCGCGCGGGCTCGATGCGATGCGACGTGAGCAGCGCGTGGCCGCGCTTCCAGTGATCGTAGCCTTCGATCTTCGGTATTTCGGCGAAGCGGCGCTGGCGGCGCGCCATTCGGTTGTCGAACCAGCGGCTGACGGCATTTTCATCGTCCGCATTGCCGGCCTTGTCGGCGCGCCACAATCGGAGGTTTCGCAACATCTCCTCGCTGCCGCCGATCGTGATATTGAGGGGATCATGCCGTGGCGTCGCTCGCGGTTCGCTGCCCGGGAGACTCGCGGTCTCCGACGTGCCGCTCGTCCTTTTGTTGCTGGCACCCTTCGTTGTGAGCAAACCGATACCGCCCGCCACGGCAAATAAGATCGTCATGTTCAGAACGCGCCGAAGCAGCCAGCCATTGGATAGGACAAAAAACGATGCCAAATAAGCCAGCCCGACGACCAGGATAAGCGCGTAGGTCCATGGATTGTCGGCCATGCGAAGCACGTATTCGACGATTGTGGCTTGCGTTGCTTCCATCTTTCGCGCTTCAATCCGATCGTTGCCTGTCGTCGCAAAAGTCGCTTGGGCTCGATCCGGCCACGCCTGATGTCCGGCGAAAACGCCCGTCAGCCCCGCGCGAACCCCGACCGCGCTCGGTAGCGCCATATTCGTGCGATATAATTAACGAATTCTAACTTTCCGGGACCTGTGACCCAGCGCCGGATCGGGTTAGTTGTCGCGCCGCGCTTCCCGCTCGCGCCGCAGCTTGCGCCAGCGCTCGACGTTTTTGTTGTGCTCCTGAAGCGTTTCGGCAAAGGCGTGGCCGCCGCTGCCATCGGCGACAAAATAGATGAAGTTGTGCGTCGCCGGCTTCACCGTGGCGAGCAAGGCAGCGCGGCCGGGATTCGCGATCGGACCCGGCGGCAGCCCGGCATGCTTGTAGGTATTGTAAAGATGCGGATTCTCGAGATCCGACCGCAGCAACCGCCGCCCCAAGGCGCCCTTGCCCTCGGTAATGCCATAGATGACCGTGGGATCGGTTTCGAGGCGCATGTTGCGCTTGACGCGGTTCAGGAACACCCCCGCCACCATCGGCCGTTCGGCGCCTTCGCCGGTTTCTTTCTCGACGATCGAGGCCATGATCAAAAGCTCGCGCTTGTCCTTGAGCGCAACGTCCTTGGTGCGCTGGACCCAGGCTTCGTCGAGCGCATCCTGCATCGCCTTTTTCATCCGCGAGACAACGGCATTGCGGGGTTCGCCGCGCGAAAAAAGGTAAGTATCCGGCAGCAATTCGCCTTCGCCGGGTCTCTCCGTGATGTCGCCTTCGAGCCCCTCGGCCTTGGCGACGCGCTCCAGCACCTGATAGGTCGTGAGGCCTTCGGGAATCGTGATCTTGTACTGCACCTGGCGCCCGTCGGTGAGCAGGCCCATGACGCCATCGGCGCTGATCCGCTTGGTGAAACGATACTCGCCGGACCGCAGGCGCGCCTGGGTGCCGAAAGCCTTGACGCCGGTGACAAAAATGAACTTGCTTTCGATAACGCCTTCCTTGTGGAGCGTTTCGGCGATGCTATCGAGCGTAGCGCCGCGCGGTATCTGCACGAGCTTGACCTCGAGCAGCGGCCCTTCTTTGACGAAAAGATGATAGCCGTAGCCGGCCGCCCCCAGCGCACCGAATCCGAGCAGGAACACAAGCGCGAACAGCCACTTTATCGTTCGGACGACCGGATGGCTTCGACGCTTGGGTTCGGCTTCGGTCACGGCGGCGGCGCGAAGATCAGCGACGCGTTTGTCCCGCCAAATCCGAACGAGTTCGAGAGCACGTGGCGCACCGGCCGCTGCTTGGCCTTGTGCGGCACCATGTCGATGTCGCAGCCTTCGGACGGATTGTCGAGGTTCAGCGTGGGCGGCACAATTTGATCGCGGATCGATAGGATTGAGAAAATCGCCTCAACCGCGCCGGCGGCGCCGAGCAAATGGCCGATCGCCGATTTGGTCGATGACATGCTGAGTTTGTAGGCATGGGATGCAAACAAACGCTTAACGGCATTGAGCTCGATTTCGTCGCCCAATGGGGTCGAGGTGCCATGGGCGTTGATGTAGTCGATCCGGTCGAGCGCGAGATTGGCGCGCTTCAGCGCATTGCGCATGGCGCGGTATCCGCCGCTGCCATCCTCGGCCGGCGCCGTGATGTGGTGCGCGTCGCCCGACAGGCCGTAACCCACGAGTTCGGCGTAGATCGTCGCGCCCCGGCGTTTGGCGTGGTTCAGCTCTTCGAGCACGACAATGCCGGCGCCTTCGCCCATGACAAAACCATCGCGTTCCCGGTCCCAAGGCCGGGAGGCCCGGGCGGGCGCGTCGTTAAATTTGGTCGATAACGCGCGCGACGCGGCAAACCCGGCGACGCCCAGGCGGCAAATCGATGCCTCTGCGCCGCCGGCGACCATGACATCCGCATCTTCCAAGGCGATCAGCCGCGCGGCGTCGCCAAGAGCATGCGCTCCCGTCGAGCACGCCGTCACCACGGAATGGTTCGGGCCCCTGAAGCCATACTTGATCGAGACCTGGCCCGAGGCGAGGTTGATCAGCGCCGAAGGAATGAAAAACGGCGAGATGCGGCGCGGGCCGCGCTCCTTCAGGAGGATGGAGGCATCGTAGATCGTCTGCAGGCCGCCAATGCCTGAGCCGATCAGGACGCCCGTCCGGTCGCGCGCTTCATCCGTGTCCGGGCTCCAGCCCGAGTGCTGGATCGCCTGCTGGGCTGCCGCCATCGCCAGAACGATAAAAAAATCGACTTTCTTGAGTTCCTTGTGCTCGACCCACCGCACCGGATCGAAGAGCTCGATATCGTTTGCCGGCGGTTCGCCCACTCGGCAAACCTGGCCGGCAATACGGCATGGCAGATCCGATACGTCGAAGCGCGTGATGGGACGAATGCCCGACTCGCCGGCGATCAGGCGACGCCACGTGCTCTCGATCGACGTGCCGAGCGGCGTAACCGCGCCAAATCCGGTAACAACGACGCGACGCATCATTCAACCGCTTTGACGACGCGATCGATTGAATCTCGGTCGCCGCGGCCGTCCATATCGCGCGCTGTGGCTGAGAAAGCCACCCGCACTACTTTTTCATATCGACGATGAACTTGACGGCGTCGGAGACCGTGACGATCTTTTCCGCCGCTTCGTCGGGTATTTCGATGCCGAACTCTTCCTCGAACGCCATGACGAGTTCGACGGTGTCCAAACTATCAGCGCCGAGATCGTCGATGAACTTGGCGCCGTCCGTCACCTTGACCTCTTCGACGCCGAGGTGTTCGACCACGATCTTCTTCACCCGATCGGCGATATCGCTCATTTGCTTCCTCTAATTCTCACTGGTTGATGAATGGCGGCTCCGCACCAGGGCTTTGCCGGATGCCGACTCGTTGCTGCCTCTTGGCTTCGCTTGGCGCCGTTTCGTCGCGCCAACAAAACCGACGGCGACCGGAGCATAGGCGAGAAAGTTGGCGGTTCGTAACACAATGGATTGCCTCGGTCTAGCGTCGCGCAACTGTTTCTAGATCATGGCCATGCCGCCGTTGACGTGGATGGTTTGGCCAGTGACGTAACCGGCCTCATCGCTGCAGAGGAATATCACGGCCGCGGCGCAATCCTCGCCCGTGCCAAGCCGTCCGGCCGGAATGCGCTCCATGAGCTTGGTCTTTTGCTGCTCGTTGAGCGCATCGGTCATGGGCGATTTTATGAAGCCGGGCGCAATGCAATTGACCGTGATGTTGCGCCCCGCAACCTCGCCCGCGATCGATTTCGTCATGCCGATCAACCCGGCCTTCGATGCGGCGTAGTTGGCTTGGCCGGGGTTGCCCGTGACGCCGACAATCGACGCGATATTGACGATGCGGCCCTGGCGGCGCCGGATCATTTCCTTCAACACTTCGCGCGTCAGCCGGAACGCCGCGGTCAAATTTACGTCGATCACCTTCTGCCACATCGCGTCCGATATCCGCAGGGCCAGCATGTCGCGGGTAAGCCCCGCGTTGTTGACCAGGATATCGACCTGCCCCATGGCCTTGCCCGCATTTTCGATCAGCACCGCGGTTTCGGCTGGGTTGCCCAGATCGCAGGGCACAATGTGGGCCCGTCCGCCGAGCTCCTTGGCGAGCGCTTCGAGGGGCTCGATGCGCGTTCCCGAGAGCGCCACGGTGGCGCCCTGGCGATGCAGGCCGCGCGCGATCGATCCGCCGATGCCGCCCGATGCACCCGTGACCAAGGCCTTCTTACCGCTCAGATCGAACACGCTCGTCTCCTGTTGCAGGAACAACAGCGCCATGCGCCGCTTACAATGTTTTGGCAAGAGCCTCGATGTCCGCCGGCGTACCGACCGCGGCGCCCGAGAGTTCCTTGTCGATGCGCGGCGTCAGTCCCGTCAGCACCTTGCCGGCGCCGATTTCGATCAACGTATCCACGCCCTGCTGCTTCATGTAGAGCACGGATTCGCGCCAGCGAACCATGGCCGTGACCTGCGCGACCAACTGCGATTTTATGGTGGCACCATCGCTGACCTGGGACGCCGTTACGTTGGCGACCAGCGGCACCCGCGGCATCGCCAGCGCGATCTGGCCGAGCGCTTCCGCCATGGCGTCCGCCGCGGGCTGCATCAGTGGGCAGTGAAACGGCGCGCTGACGTTGAGTTTCATGGCGCGGCGCACGTCCTTGTCCGGCGCGATCTTGATGGCCCGGTCGATCGCCGCCGCGTGGCCCGAGAGCACGACCTGCCCGCCGCCATTGTCGTTGGCGACCGCGCAAATCTCGCCCGCCGCCGCGGCCTTCGCAATTTCGAGCGCGACTGGCAGCTCGGCGCCCAGCAGGGCGCACATGGCGCCCTCTCCCAGCGGCACCGCCTTCTGCATCGCCGTACCGCGCGTCTTCAACAAGCGCGCCGCGACGGCGGGCGTGAACGCGCCGGCGGCGGCGAGCGCCGAATATTCCCCGAGCGAATGCCCAGCCACAAAGCGGCCGTGCTTGCGCAAGTCGAAGGCACAATCGGTTTCGAGCACCCGGAGCGCCGCAAGGCTGACGGCAAGCAGCGCCGGCTGCGCATTCTCGGTCAGGGTCAATTGATCGAGCGGCCCTTCGAACATGAGCTTCGACAATTTCTGCTTCAGCGCGTCGTCGATTTCCTCGAAGACTTCGCGCGCCGAGCCGAACGCGGCGGCAAGGTCGCGGCCCATGCCGACCGCTTGGCTGCCTTGACCTGGAAATACGAAGGCGCGCACCGGCATTGCCTGTTCCTTTCGCAAGAGTTGCGCGGCGGCGGCCTATCGCCAAGTCGCCGCAGACAGATAGCGCACGCGCTTGTGGCGTCAAGGAGCCCGGCAAGGCAAGGGGTTTCGGCGCGCCGGCGGCGCCACCGAAAGCATAGGTTTCGCAGCGGCGGCCTCGGGCGCGACACCGCCGGGGTTGCATAGGCTTCTGAAATATGCTTATTCCGCGCCTTCCATAGCTCCTTGCCCTCGATAGCCCGGTTCGCTTTGCGAAACCGTCAATCGGGGGCTAGAGCCGGCCGGCCGCTGGCCCCAGACACATCGTCCGCGATGGCTGGAACAGGGCTCCGGTTCACGTAACAGCCATAGGGAGTGCTCGATGCCGTTCTACGAGAGCGTGTTTATCGCTCGCCAAGACGTTGCCGCGACCCAGGTCGAAGCGCTGGCCGATCAGTTCAGCGCCATCATTACCGGCCTCAACGGCAAGGTCAGCAAGCGGGAATATTGGGGCCTCCGCAACCTCACCTTCCGAATCAAAAAGAATCGCAAGGGACATTACATGCTGCTCAATATCGAGGCGCCGCACACGGCGGTGGCCGAGATGGAGCGCAACATGCGCATCAACGAAGACGTGCTGCGCCATATGAGCGTTCGCGTCGAGGAACTCGATCCCAATCCCTCGCCCATCATGCTGCGCGACCGCGAGCGGGACCGCGAAGGCGGCCGTTCGGGCTGGGATGAGCAATCGGCCGCCGCCGCCGCCGCCGGACGGGGCGATCGCTTCGAGCGGCGTCCGCGCCGCTTCGAAGGCGACGGTCCGGGCCGCGGCGATAGCGACGGACCGCGCCGCTTCGACAATGACGGTCCGCGCCGCTTCGAGGGCGAAGGCCGCCGAGATCGCGAACCGAAAGGAAACGCCTAATGGCCGCCCCCGAGTTTACCCGGCGCCCGGCCGCCGCCGGCGCCAGCAGCGGCGGCAGCTTCGGCCGGCGCCCGTTCTTCCGCCGCCGCAAGAGCTGCCCGTTTTCGCGCAAGGACGCGCCGAAAATCGACTACAAGGACGTTAAGCTCTTGCTCCGTTTCATGTCCGAGCGCGGCAAGATCGTGCCAAGCCGGATCACGGCCGTCTCGGCCAAGAAGCAGCGCGAGCTGACCCAGGCAATCAAGCGCGCGCGCTTCATGGCGCTTCTGCCCTATGTCGTGAAATAGGCGGAGACGCACATGGCACAATTGCAAGTCATCCTGCTCGAACGCATCGAGAGCCTTGGCCAGATGGGCGACGTGGTCAAGGTCAAGCTGGGCTTTGCGCGGAATTTCCTGTTGCCGCAAAAGAAAGCGTTGCGCGCGACCAAGAGCAACATCGCTTATTTCGAGAGCCGCCGGAGCCATCTTGTGGCGGACAATCTCAATCGCCGCAGTGAGGCCGAAGCCGTTGCCGCGAAAATGAAGGACGCGCGCATCATCGTCATCCGCCAAGCCGGTGAAACCGGTCAGCTTTACGGCTCCGTGGTTGCCAAGGATATCGCGGATGGCCTGACGGCGGCCGGCTATACGGTTCAGAAACGCCAAGTTGTGATCGACCGGCCGATCAAGTCGATCGGCATTCACACAGTGCGCGTCGTTCTTCACCCCGAGGTTTCAATCAACGTTCTGGTCAATGTCGGCCAGTCGGAAGACGAAGCGAAGCTGCAACAGGAGCGCTTCGATCGCGGCGAGCAACCAGTCGTGCTCGACACCGATGCCGCGACCGCAGCTGTGACCGCTGCCGACGCAGCGCCGCCGGAAGCGCCGCAAACCGATAAGGCCGAAGGCAAAGCCAAGGCCGAGGGCGATACCAAGGCTGCGGGCGATATCAAGCCCGAGGGCAAGAAGAAAGCCGACAAGGGCAAGAAAGCCGCCAGCGATAACGTCGACGACGAGGCTGGCGACGCGAAGCCAGCCAAGAAGGAGAAGAAGGAAAAAAAGATAAAAAAGGCGTAATATATTATAAAATAATGATTATTCTTTATAGCAGCGCCCGGCAACGGGCGCTGTTGCATTTTCCGAAGCAGTCCATAGAATTTTCCCCGAAAGCGCGTGAAGCCACCATTTTCGCATTTCGCAACTGAGTCACATCAATGACTTGCGTTGCGGCAGCAGACGAAATTGGCGGTGGCTTTACGCCGTTTGAGAGGCGCCAGCAGGGTATCGGCGGGATCAACCGCCGAACTTGGAGCCAAAATTGACGCGACTAAGGGAGAGAGACCTGTGCTGCTCGCGCGATTTATGCGTGCGCTGATTCAGTCCGGACGGCTCACGCTAATCGATTCCGGTGGACGAAACCGGGAATTCGGCCCGGCGACGGGTACGCCACGCGTCACGGTTCGTCTGCACGATACCGCCTTGCATTGGAAACTCGTGTTGCGACCGAAGCTCGCCTTTGGCGAAGCCTACATGGACGGAACACTGACGATCGAGGAGGGCTCGCTCTACGACTTACTCGAGATCTTGTGCCGAAATTGCCAGGTCTATGAAAATATGGCGATCGGTCGCATTCTTGGCGTAATCGGCAACTGGACCCGCTGGTTTCACCAGCACAACCCGGTCCGCCGCTCCCAACGCAATGTGGCGCACCACTACGATCTTTCCGGCCGGCTCTATGAGCTGTTCCTCGACGACGACCAGCAATATTCTTGTGCCTATTTCACCAACAACAACAAGAGCCTGAGCGAGGCGCAGGCGGACAAGAAACGCCACCTCGCCGCGAAGTTGTTTTTGCAGCCGGGCCAAAAAGTGCTGGATATCGGCTCCGGTTGGGGTGGTTTGGCCATCTACCTCGCGCGCGTCGGACAATGCGACGTGACGGGCGTGACGCTGTCATCCGAGCAGCACAAGGTGTCGTCGGACCGGGCGAATTCGGCTGGGCTCGGCCAGCAGGTGCGCTTCCGTCTGCAGGATTACCGCAACGCGACGGAGACCTACGACCGCATTGTGTCGGTCGGCATGTTCGAGCATGTCGGCGCCAATCACTATCGGGAGTTTTTTCGCAAGCTGAAAAAATTGCTCAAGGAGGACGGCGTCGCCGTGCTCCATTCGATCGGCCGCATGACGCCGCCGGGATCGACCAACCCGTGGCTGCGCAAATACATTTTTCCTGGGGGTTATAGCCCGGCCCTGTCGGAGACGATCGCCGCGATCGAGCGCGAAGGCCTGTGGATCACGGATATCGAGATCCTCCGGCTGCACTACGCCGAAACGCTCCGGGAGTGGAACCGGCGCTTTCAGCAAAACCGCGGTGCCATCGCCGAGCTCTATGACGAGCGCTTCTGCCGCATGTGGGATTTCTATCTCACGTCATGCGAGATCGGGTTTCGGGAACTGGATCAATTCGTGTTCCAAATTCAATTGGCGCGGCGCCCCGATGCCGCGCCGATCACGCGGGACTACATGGTCGATTGGGAACGCGCCAATATGGCGGCGTGAGCGAGCGTGGCTGGCGGCGCATCGACCTCGCCCCATCTTTTCCACAGTTTTGGGCATAAACTTGTTGGTAATCGCCATTGAGCGGTCCGGCGCGGCGCGGCGGCGCGATGCGGCGATGCGGGGCCGCGTTATTGCTGATAGTGTCGCCGTCGCGCGCGCAATGAGGCGTGGCGCGGGCGGCAACGAGAGACAAGTATCCAATGGAAGGCACCACATCCGGTAACGAAGCGCGCTCGCTGTTCCGAACGCCGCCGCACAGCTTCGAAGCCGAGATGGCCTTGCTCGGCGCGATCCTGGCCAACAATCGCGCCTACGATCGCGTCGCGGAATTCCTGCGGCCGGATCACTTCGTCGACCCGCGTCATCGCGGCATCTACGAAGCGATCGGCCGCCTGATCGAGAAGGGCGCGCAGGCCGACGCCGTCACCCTCAAAGGATATTTCGAATCCGACGGCACGCTCGAGGGCGTCGGCGGGCCCGGTTATCTCGCGCGGTTGGCGGCTTCGGTGGTTTCGATCATCAACAGCGCCGATTACGGCCGCACGATCCACGATCGCGCCTTGCGCCGCAATCTGATCGCGATCGGCGAAGATGTCGTCAATCGCGCCTACGAGATCGCGATCGACAGTTCGGCCAGCGACCAGATCGAAATGGCCGAGCAATCGCTCTACGAATTGGCGACCGAGGGCACCTACGACAGCGACTTCATGCCCTTCAACAAGGCGCTCAAAGTCGCGCTAGAGCTGGCCGAGGCGGCGCACAAGCGCGAGGGCAATCTCGCCGGAGTCGCGACCCACCTCACCGATCTCGACAATCTTCTGGGCGGCCTGCATCCGTCCGATCTTCTGATCCTCGCCGGCCGCCCCGGCATGGGCAAGACGGCGCTGGCAACCAACATCGCTTTCAATGCCGCAAGCCGTTACCGCGAGGAAGCCAGCGAAACCGGCGAACGCAAGGTCGCGGATGGCGCCGTTGTCGGATTCTTTTCCCTGGAAATGTCAGCCGAACAATTGGCGACGCGCATCATCGCCGAGCAAACCCAAATGTCGTCGCACGACATCCGGCAGGGCCGCGTGTCGAACGACGATTTCGGCAAGCTGGTCGAAGTCACGCACCAGCTTTCCCATCTGCCGCTTTTCATCGACGACACGGCCGGCCTGACGATCACGCAGCTTCGGGCCCGCGCCCGGCGCCTCAAGCGGCAGCACAATCTCTCGCTCATCGTGATCGATTATATTCAGCTGCTCCGGCCGGCGCCCGGGCAGCGCTTCGAGAACAGAGTTCAGGAAATATCTGAAATAACTAGATCGATCAAAAACTTAGCGAAAGAATTGAACGTTCCAGTTTTGGCACTTTCGCAGCTCTCCCGTCAGGTCGAGTCACGCGAGGATAAGCGGCCGTTGCTCTCCGATCTGCGTGAATCGGGCTCGATCGAACAGGATGCCGATGTCGTCATGTTCGTTTTTCGCGAGGAATATTACCTCAAGCCGAAAAAACCGCCCGATGGCGATCCCAAATTCGAAAAATGGCGCCAAGACATGGAACGGGCACACAACGTCGCCGAACTCATTATCGCCAAGCAGCGCCATGGGCCGACCAACACGGTAAAGCTGCACTTCGAAGATCGCTTTACGCGGTTCTCGAATCTCGACCCGACGCACCAGCCCGCCGGGGACGGCTACTGACGACGGCGATGAACGATGCCCTGCCCGATCTTGCCGGCGCGATCCTGACGGTCGATCTCGACGCCGTGGCTGAGAATTACCGCCGGCTCAAGCAGCGCCTGGCGCCCGGCACCGCCTGCGCCGGTGTGGTCAAAGCGAACGGCTACGGACTCGGCGCGGCGCAAGTCGCCCGCAGGCTCCATGCCGAGGGCTGCCGGGTGTTTTTCGTCGCCCAGGCCGAGGAAGCGGTGGCGCTCCGCCCGCTGCTGCCTGACGCGACGATTGCCGTGCTCGCCGGCCTGATGCCGGGCAGCGCCGAAGACTTCGCCGCCCAGGATATCGTGCCGGTGCTCAACGATCCGGATCAGGTCCATGCCTGGACCGCCTATTGCGCCGCCAACGATCCGGCGCGCATCGCCATCGTCCATGTCGACACCGGCATGACGCGGCTCGGCCTCGACGTTGCCGACGCGCTCGCTGTGGCGGGCGAACAAGGCTACTTCAGCCATTTCAGCGATGTGATGGTGATGAGCCATCTTGTCGTCTCGGAGGAGCCCGACAATCCGATCAACGCGGCGCAACTTGCCGAATTCAAATCGCTGCGCCAGCGCTTCGGCTTCGCCAAGGCGAGCTTCGCCAATTCATCGGGCATATTCCTGGGCGCCGACTATCACTTCGATTTGGCGCGGCCGGGCTACGCGCTCTATGGCGGCAATCCCACGCCGGGCCAGCCCAATCCCATGCAGCGCACGGTGCAATTGCTGGCGCGCGTGCTGCAAGTGCGCGACATTGCCACGCCGCGCGCCGTCGGATACGGTGCCACGGCGAGCGTCGCCAAGGGCGCGCGCATCGCGACGATCGCGTCCGGCTATGCTGACGGCTACCTGCGCAGCCTCAGCAACCGAGGCAAGGTTTGGATCGGCGCGCATGCCGTTCCCGTCGTCGGCCGGGTGTCCATGGATCTCATAACGATCGATGTCTCGTCGGTGCCGCGCGAAGCCTGCCAGGTGGGCGATTTCGTCGAGCTGCTGGGCGGCCATTGTTCGATCGACGACCTTGCCGAGCTTGCCGGAACCAATGGCTATGAAATCTTGACGAGCCTCGGCGCGCGCTACCAACGAGCCTATATCGGCGACGTTGAATCCGGCGGAGAGGCCTAAGCGTGCCGGTCTTGGCGCCGATCGGGCGCGTCGTCCTTGCGCTATTTGCGATCGCCGGCCGCCTCGCGCTGTTTGGCGCGACGGCGCTGCTCAATTGCGTCCGCCCGCCCTTCTATCTGCGCCTCGCCATCCGGCAAATGATCGAAATCGGCTACTACTCGCTTCCCGTTGTCGGCCTGACGGCAATCTTCACCGGCATGGTGCTGGCGCTGCAATCCCATAGCGGTTTCGCGCGTTTCAACGCCGAGTCGGCGATCGCCACGGTCGTCGTCTTGTCGGTGACGCGCGAGCTTGGCCCGGTTCTGGCCGGCCTGATGGTGGCCGGCCGCATTGGCGCCGCCATCGCCGCCGAGATCGGCACCATGCGCGTGACCGAGCAGATCGATGCGCTGACGACGCTGTCGACCAATCCGTACAAATATCTCGTCGTCCCGCGCCTGGTCGCGGCCACGGTCACGATGCCGCTCCTCGTCCTTGTCGCTGACATTATCGGCGTCTTCGGCGGCTATCTCGTGGGCATCTACCGGCTCGATTTCAATCCCGCAAACTACATTAAGCTCACGTGGCAATATCTTGAAACACTTGATGTTGTTTCCGGTTTGGTCAAGGCCGCCGTGTTCGGATTCATCGTCGCGCTGATGGGCTGCTACCATGGCTTCTACAGCCGCGGCGGCGCGCAAGGCGTGGGTGCGGCCACAACCAACGCTGTGGTTTCGGCCTCGGTCCTGATCCTCGCCGCCAACTACCTCATCACCGCGGCGTTTTTCGGCTCATGAGCGCGGCGCCGAAAATCCGCCTTGCCGGCGTCAAGAAGCGCTTTGGCGACAAGATCGTGCTCGATGGCGTCGATCTCGAAATCGCCGCCGGCGAATCGCTGGTCATCATCGGCGGCTCCGGCACCGGCAAATCGGTCACGCTGAAATGCATTCTCGGCCTGCTCGAACCGGACGCCGGCTCGATCGCGCTCGACGGCCAAGACGTAACGCGCCCGACGGAGCGCGAACGCGAAGCCGTCAACGCCCGCATCGGCATGTTGTTTCAAGGCGCCGCCCTGTTCGACTCGCTGGCCGTTTGGGAGAACGTCGCCTTCGGACTGATCCAGGGCAAGGGCATGGCGCGGCCCGAGGCGCGCGTCCAGGCGCTGCGCGCCCTCGCCTCGGTGGGCCTCGATGCCAATGTCGCCGAGCTCTATCCCGCCGATTTATCGGGCGGGATGAAAAAGCGCGTCGGCTTGGCGCGCGCCATCGCCGCCAATCCCGAAATCCTGTTCTTCGACGAACCGACCACGGGCCTCGATCCGATCATGAGCGACGTGATCAACGATCTCATCGTGCAATCGGTGCGCGATGTCGGCGCCACCGCCGTGACGATCACGCACGACATGACCAGCGCGCGCAAGATCGGCCACCGCATCGCGATGCTCCATGCCGGCCGCATCGTGTGGCAGGGCCCTGTCGCCGCGATCGACAAGAGCGGCAATGAATTCGTCGACCAGTTCATCCACGGCCGCGCCGAGGGCCCGATCAAGATGGCAGTGAGGGCCTGACATGGCGGGGAACAAGCCCGATCTTGCGACCGCCCGCACCTGGTTTGCCGACGAGCTGCGGCACGTCTGCAATCTCCGGTGCGCCAACGTCATTCGTGCCTTCGCGACGGTGCCGCGCGAGGCTTTCGTCGGCGCGGGCCCGTGGCAGTTCTTCGATCCGCTCTCGGGATATTGGGAGACCGAAGACGACGATCCTCGGCATCTCTATCACGACGTGCTCGTCGCGCTCGATCGCGGCCGAGGGATCAACAATGGCCAGCCCTCGCTGTGGGCAAGGATCTTCGACCATCTCGCCCTCAAGCAGGGCCAGACCGTGGTGCAGGTCGGCGCCGGCGCCGGTTACTATACCGCCATCCTTGCCGAGATCGTTGGATCGGAAGGCCGGATATTTGCCTATGAGATCGAGCCTTCGCTTGCGCAATCGGCGGCTCGCAATCTTGCGTCCTGGCCGAACGTCACAGTGATCGGCGAAACCGGCGCGAGCCTGGCGGCCGGTGCCGCCGATTCCATCATCGTCTTTGCCGGTGCAACGCATTGTCTCGCGGCGTGGCTCGACGGTTTGGCCGAAGGCGGCGAGCTCGTCTTGCCGTTGACAGGCGCGGCCGGTTTTGGCCGTGTCTTGTTCGTCAGGAAGCGAAACCGATACTTCGCTCCGGCTTTGGGGCAACACATCGCCATTTACCCGTGCGCGGGCGCGCGTGAACCCGAACTGGCCAAACGTCTGACCGCAAGGATGTGGGATGCCTCGAGCGCGAGGTTGACCCAGATCCGGCGCGACGAGCACGCCGAGGCCGAAAGCTGCTGGCTGCACCGGCCGGGCGCTTGCCTTTCGCTCTCGACGCAGGCCGTGTCCTAGCCATGGCCAAGGCGACTTCGCGCTTCGTCTGCCAAGCCTGCGGCGCCGTCCATGCCAAGTGGTTCGGCCGCTGCGATGCCTGCGGCGAACGCAACACCATCGTCGAAGAGGCGGTGTCGGCCGAGCTGCCGAAGAGCGTGGCATCCGGCGGGCGCAAGCTCGATCTCGTGCCGCTGGCCGGCGCCTCGACCGAGGAGGCGCGCCTGGTGGCCGGCATCGGCGAATTCGACCGCGTCACCGGCGGCGGCCTGGTGCCCGGTTCGGCGACGCTGATCGGCGGCGATCCCGGGATCGGCAAATCGACCTTGCTGCTGCAAGTCGCTGCCGCGCTCTCGAAGCACGGCCAGGCCGTTTATCTGTCGGGCGAGGAAGCCGTCGATCAAGTCCGCATGCGGGCGAGCCGCATGGGCATTGCGGCGGCGCCGGTGGCGCTCGGCACGGCAACGGCGGTGCGCGATATCGTGGCCAGCCTCGATGTCAGCCACGCGCCCGCCGTGGCGGTGATCGATTCGATCCAAACCATGTATGTCGATACGCTCGATTCGTCGCCGGGAACCGTGACTCAGGTCCGCGCGGCGGCGCAAGAACTGATCCGTGTCGCCAAGCGCCGCGGCATCGCCCTCCTCCTCGTCGGCCATGTCACCAAGGAAGGCACCATCGCCGGCCCGCGCGTGCTCGAACATATGGTCGATACGGTGCTCTATTTCGAGGGCGAGCGCGGCCACCAATTCCGCATCCTGCGCACGGTCAAGAACCGCTACGGACCGACCGACGAAATCGGCGTCTTCGAAATGACCGATCGCGGACTGATGGAAGTCTCCAATCCCTCCGCCTTGTTTCTGAGCGACCGCGACGGCAATGCTGTCAGCGGCGCCGCCGTGTTCGCCGGCATGGAGGGAACGCGGCCGCTCTTGGTCGAAATTCAAGCCCTGGTGGCGCCGACAGCGTTCAGCACGCCGCGCCGGGCCGTCGTCGGCTGGGACGCCGCGCGGCTGCATATGGTGCTCGCCGTGCTCGAGGCGCGTTGCGGCGTGCCGCTGGCGGGAAAGGACGTTTATCTTAACGTAGCCGGAGGACTGAAAGTGCTAGAACCGGCGGCGGATCTGGCGGTCGCGGCCGCCTTGTTATCGTCACTGGAGGGTTGCCCGGTTCCGGGCCGCGCTGTTATTTTCGGTGAGATCGGACTGTCGGGAGAGGTACGGCCTGTGAGCCATATGGAAAGCCGTTTGAAAGAAGCCGCCAAGCTGGGCTTCAAGGAGGCCGTGCTGCCGCGGCGCCGACCGGCCAAGAGCGATGGCCCAGGCAAGGGCCGACCGGCCGCCGCTGGTGACCCGGCGCTCGTGCTGCGGGAAATCCGGCATCTTTCCGAGCTTGTTCCCATGTTCCAGCCAACGCAGGGCGGTCGGCCGCAAACAGGATCGGCGCGATGAACTGGCTCGATTATTCGGTGTTTGGCCTTGTCGCCGTGTCGGGGCTGCTGGCCCTGATGCGCGGCTTCCTCAAGGAAGTCCTGGCCCTGGTCGGCTGGGTCGGCGCGGCGATGGCGACGTTCTTCGGCCTACCTTATTTGCGGCCGCACGCGCGCGAGCTCATACGAAACGAAACCGTTGCCGATATCGGCGCCGGCGTCGCGATCTTCCTCGTTTTTCTCATCGTCTGGGCGTTCCTGACGGGATTGCTGACGAAGCGGATCGGCGACGGCTCGCTCGGCTTCATCGATCGCGTGCTCGGCTTCGTCTTTGGCGCCCTGCGCGGCGCGCTGCTTGTCGTCCTGGCCTATCTCTTGGCCCAGATCGCGTTCAAGGAGGGCGACATGCCGCCGTGGATTCGCGACGCCAAAACCAGGCCGATCTGGGAAGAAGGCGCCAACATCGTCAAGCGCATCACGCCGGAAGATTGGCTGGAACGCGGCAAGCGGGCGCTCGACGACATCCAGGGCAAGAAGCCCGACGGCAAAGAGGAGCCCAAGACAGGCCAGCCAGGCGCGCCAGGACGCACGACGCCCTGAGCCGCAGAGCATGTTGCCGCGCCTGCGGGCCTCGGGTTGACGCGCGGGACTCGGCGGACCAAATGCTCTATACGGACGGCGCGCCCGCGGCCGGGCTTCGCCGAGAAAGGGTTTCGTGACCGGATGCTGTCGACCAACCCCTTCGACGACGACAAGCTGCACGAGGAGTGCGGCGTTTTCGGCATCTACGGCCATCCCGACGCCGCCGCGCTGACCGCGCTCGGCCTCCACGCCCTGCAGCATCGCGGCCAGGAAGCCGCCGGCATCGTCAGCTTCGATGGCGGCATGTTCCACATTCATCGCGCGCTCGGCTTGGTCGGCGACAATTTCAGCTCCGAAGCCACGATGAGCCAGCTCAAGGGCCCGATGGCGATCGGCCATAACCGCTATTCGACGACGGGCAATTCCGTCATGCGCAACATCCAGCCGCTGGTCGCGGACTTCGCCTTCGGCGGCCTCGCCATCGCCCACAACGGCAATATCACCAACGCGATCTCCCTGCGCGGCGACATGGTGCGCGCCGGCCACCTGTTTCAATCGACGACCGATTCGGAAATCCTCAGCCACCTGATCGCGATGAGCAAGGCGACGAACCTCATCGATCGCATCGTCGATGCGCTGCTGCGCATCGAAGGCGCCTATTCGCTTCGTCATGCTGAGCCGCAAGAAGGTCATGGGCGTGCGCGATCCCTTGGGCGTGCGCCCGCTCGTGCTCGGCATTCTCGACGGCCATTACATTCTTGCGTCCGAGACTTGCGCGCTCGACATCATCGGCGCGAAGTTCTTCCGCAATGTCGAACCGGGCGAGCTCATCGTGCTCGACGAGCACGGGCTCACTTCGCTCAAGCCTTTTCCCCAGCAGCGCCGGCGCTTTTGCATTTTCGAGTACATCTACTTCGCGCGCCCGGACAGCGTGGTCGAGGGCCGCAGCGTGTACGAATCGCGCAAGCGCATCGGCGCCGAGCTGGCGCGCGAATCGCATGTGCCGGCCGACGTCGTGGTGCCGGTGCCCGATTCCGGCGTGCCCGCGGCGATGGGCTATGCCGATGCCGCCAAGCTGCCGTTCGAGCTCGGCATCATCCGCAATCACTATGTCGGACGAACCTTCATCGAACCCACCGACAACATCCGCCATCTTGGCGTCAAGCTCAAACACAGCCCGAACCGGAATGCGATCGAGGGCAAGCGCGTCATTCTGGTCGACGACAGCATCGTGCGCGGCACGACCTCGACCAAGATCGTCGATATGGTGCGCAATGCCGGCGCGCGCGAAGTCCACATGCGCATTTCGAGCCCGCCGACCAGCCACTCATGCTTCTACGGCATCGACACGCCGCAGCGCGAGAAGCTGCTGGCGGCGCGCCACAACGTGCCGGAAATGGCGCGCATCATCGGCGTCGACAGCCTGGCGTTCATCTCGATCGACGGTCTCTACCGCGCGATGGGCCTCCCCGGCCGCGACCGCGACGCGCCGCAATTTTGCGACGCCTGCTTCACCGGCGAGTATCCGACCCGGCTCACCGATCAGGCCGGCGGCACGGCCTCGCGCCAGCTTTCGCTGCTCGAAGAAGTCGTCTGAGGCGCCGGATGCCCGAACGGCTCAAAGGGCGCGTCGCGCTCGTCACCGGCGCCTCGCGCGGCATCGGCGCCGCCATTGCCAAGCGTTACGCCGCCGAGGGCGCGCACGTGGTGCTGGCGGCGCGCACCGTGGGCGGGCTCGAGGAAGCCGACGACGCGATTCGCGCCTTGGGCGGCACCGCGACCTTGGTGCCGCTCGATGTGCGCGACGGCGGCAAGATCGACGAGCTCGGCGCGCGCATCGCCGAGCGCTTCGGCAAGCTCGATATTCTCGTCGGCAACGCCGCCATTCTCGGCCCGCTCTCGCCGCTTCCGCATATCGATCCGCCGGATTGGGAGGCGGTGATGGCGGTCAACGTCAACGCCAATTGGCGGCTCATCCGCGGCTTCGATCCGCTGCTGCGCCGCTCCGATGCAGGCCGCGCCATCTTCGTCTCCTCGGGCGTCACGCGCGGCGTCCATCCTTATTTCGGACCCTATGCGGCGAGCAAGGCCGCGCTCGAGTCGATGGTCAAAACCTACGCCGCCGAGGTCGCCGAGTTCGGCATCAAGGCCAATATCGTCCATCCCGGCGGCGTCCGCACCACGATGCGGGCCGCCGCGTTTCCGGGCGAGGACCCGATGTCCGTGCCGGCGCCCGAGGCGGTGACCGAAATATTCGTCGAGCTTGCCGAACCGGCGTGCCGCAAGACGGGGCAGATCCTGAGCGCCTAATTTTTCGCTTGGCGCCGGCGATGCGATTGCTCGCGCCGATGCGGCGGCTCGCGGCCGGCAAAGGGATTTTCGCCCTTGCGCATATGCAAACGGAGCGGCACGCCGTCGAGGCCGAAGGTGCGGCTCAGGCCGTTGGCGAGATATCGGAGATAAGACTCCGGCAGCGCCGTCGGCTGATTGACGAACAGCGCGAAGGTGGGCGGCCGCGTCCGCGCCTGGGTCATGAACCGGATTTTGATCCGTCGCCCCTTTGTCATCGGCGGCGGATTGGCTTCGGTGGCGCCGGCCAGCCAGCGATTGAGCGCCGCCGTGGTGACGCGCTTGTTCCACATGGTTTCGACGCGCAGCACCTCGTTCATCAGGCGGTCGAGATTCGTGCCGTCCAAGGCCGAAATCGTGGCCAGCGAAATCTTGCGGAATTGGGCGAGCGAATCGGCGAGGCTCTCCTCGATCAATTTGCGCTGCTTCGTGGGATTCTCGACGAGGTCCCACTTGTTGACCGCGACGACGAGACCGCGGCCTTCGTTGCCGACATGTTCGGCGATCTGCAGATCCTGCTTTTCGATGCCCTTGCCGAAATCCTGCACCGTCACGGCGTCGATCAGCAGCACGACGATTTCGGCATACTGGATGGCGCGCATCGCGTCGACGGCCGCGAGCTTTTCGAGCTCGCCGGTGACCTTCGCGCGGCGGCGCAGTCCGGCGGTGTCGATCAGGTTGATGGCGCGATGTTTCCAATGCCAGGGGATGGAAATCGAATCGCGCGTGATCCCGGGCTCGGGTCCGGTGATGACGCGCTCTTCGCGCAACAGGCGGTTGATGAGCGTCGATTTCCCGGCATTTGGCTGGCCGACGATGGCGAGGCTGAGGGGACGCGACGGCGTTTCGTCCGCGCCGGCGGCGTCCGGCATTTCCGCATACGACTCGGCCACGGTTGCCGCTTCGGTCGCCGGCATAAGCGGGATCAGGCCATGCAGCAAATCGCCGAGCCCCTCGCCGTGCTCGGCGGAGATCGCGATCGGATCGCCCAAGCCGAGCGCGTGCGCCTCGGCGACGCCGGGCGTCGAAGCGCGGCTTTCGCATTTGTTGACCACGAGCACGATCGGCTTGCCGATCTTGCGCAATTGCTGGGCGAAGTGGCGGTCGAGCGGCGTCACGCCTTCGCGGCCATCGACCATGAACAGGATAAGATCGGCCTCGGCGACGGCCTTCATGGTCTGCGCGACCATGCGCGTTTCGATGGTGCCGCGGCCCGGTTCTTCGAGGCCGGCCGTATCGGTGACTTGAAACGCCAGGCCGAACAGTTTCGCCGCCCCCTGGCGGCGGTCGCGGGTCGTGCCCGCCTTGTCGTGAACCAGCGCCGCCCGCCGGCCCGTCAGCCGGTTGAACAGCGTCGATTTGCCGACATTGGGACGGCCGACGATCGCGATTTTAGGCGGCAAGGCTGCCTCACGCGATGCCACCTAGCGCAAGGCCAGGAGGTTGCCGCTATCGTCGAGAATATAAATCGTGTTGTTGGCGACGACGGGCGAGATATAGACGCCGCGGCCGATCACGAAGCGGCCATTGGCTTGCCCGGTATAGGGCGAAATCGACAGCGCCTCGCCGTGCGAGCCGGCGACGATCAGCCGGTCGCCGGCGAGCACCGGCCCGTTCCACACGATCGGATCTCGGCGCTGGCGTTCGGTGGCGAAGGAATTCAATTGGACCGACCAGCGAATGCGCCCGCCTTGGCGATCGACCGCGATGAGCTGGCCTTCGTTGCTCAGGGCAAAAACCCAATCCCCGGCGATCCACGGAGTTTGCAGGCCGCCGATGTCGATGTCCCAGATGCGCCGCCCGGTCCTGAGATCGATGGCCGCGAGGCGGCCCGCGTTGCTCACGGCGTAGACGACGCCGCGGTCGATCACCGGCCGCGCCGTGATATCGGCGATGTTGGTGATGGGATTGATCTGGCGCGTCGCGGCCAGGCGCTCGGTCCACAATTGGCGGCCGTTCTCGACCCGGAGCGCCACGATCTCGCCCGAGCTTTGCGGCATGACGACGATGTTGCTGCTCACCGCCGCATTGGCGCCGCCCAAGATCGCGGTCGGCTCGGAGACGCCGGCGAAATTCCAGATGCGCGCGCCGGCCTTCGTTTCATAGGCCTGCAGCTCGTTCTCCGTCGTCACGACGAAGACGCGGCCGCCGGAAATGGTGGGAGCGCCGCGCACCGGCGCGCCGGTCGCGACGCGCCACGTGATCGTGCCGGTTGCGGGATCGAGCGCCAGCAATTCGCCGGCGCCGGTCGCGACATAGAGCACGCCGGCGGAAAAGCCGACGCCGCCGCCGACATCGCCTTCGTCTTCCTCGCGCGGCAAGACGTAGGTCGACCACAGCGACGAACCGGTATCCGCGGCAACGGCGACGACGCGGCCGACGCTGTTCAAAGAGAATACGCGGCCATCGGCCACGACGGGCTGCGCGATCAAGCGCCGGTCGGCGCCGAAACCGATAAAGCGGAAGAAGCCGGCAACGCTGGTGCCGCCGCCGATGTTCGTCGACCAGGCGCGCGCCGGGCGATCGCCGAGCGTCAGATGATGCATGGCGTGATCGGGAAAGCCGCCGGCCTGCGGCCAATCGCGATTGGCATGCGGCCTGGGCAGCTCGACGGTGCGCTGGCCTATGGCGCTATCGGGCCGGATCAGCTCTTCGCCGACCAGGATCGCCTTGCGCGTGCCCTGCAAAGGCGGCGCTTTCTTGTCCTCGAAGGGATTGAGGCTTTCGAGCGTGCTGCAGGCCGGGAGCGCGCCAAGAAGCGCGGCCAGGAGGGCAGCCTTGCCGAAGGAGCGGCGAAAGCGCGGCGGGCGGGAAAACCGGTCGATTGGCATCAGGACTTTCCAAGAATGGCGATTAGTTCGCGCGCCCGGGCTCGCAGACTTGCCGGTGCGTCGCTGGATTTTTCCAGTTCGGTCAGCATTTGGATGGCCTCGGCGCGCTTGCCGGAGCGTTCGGTGTAGAGCGCGGCAAGTTCCTTGGCCACGAAGCGCCATTGGCTCTCTTTTTGGGTGAGCGGATTGAGCCGCGCTAGCATCGCGGCCGGATCCGCGTCGTCGAGCCCGGCATAGGCCCATTGCAGCACGGCCACGTCGCGGAAGAGCTGATCGGCCGAGCGATCGTTGGCCAGCGTTTCATAGACGCCGAAGGCCGCGCTCTTGTCGCCGGCTTTCAGCAGCAAGGTCGCGCGTTGCAAACGGGCGAGCGCGCCGAAGCCGCCGCCGTCGCCGCGAGCGATGGCGCCGAAGGCCTCGGCCGCCTCCTTGGACTTGCCGTCTTTTGCCAAGGCCGCGGCGGCGGCAAAGCGCTCGCTCGCGGCCTCGGCCGCTTTCTGCTGCTGCTGCTGCCAATATTGGTAGCCGCCGACGCCAACCACGATCGCGACCGCCAGGGCCACGAAATAGCGGCCATAGGTCTTCCACAGTTCCGCGTAGCGGTCCTGCTTTAACTCCTCGGAAACTTCCTGGAAAAACTGCTCTTCTTCCCGCGTGCGCGGATCGTCGGGCAGCTTCGCGGGCGGTCCGCCGGCTTTCTTGTCCTTATTAATCACGTGTTATCTCTATCGATTATACTGCTCGATGCATTGCCAAGATATAGACGGCGCAGGCATCGAGCGCAACGGACCGGGTGCCCCGGCAGATCGCGCGAAGAACATTCGGCTTCGGCATTATGCCGAATGAGACAGGAGACGTATCATGATGAAACCACGGGCGAAATACAAACTCGCAATCGGCCTCGCCGTGCTGAGCTTGGGCGGCCTGCTCGTCAGCACGCCGCCGGCCGCCGCCTGGCAGGTCGGAAATTGGATCGGCAATCCGCATTACGGCACCACCGGCCAGTTTCTCGGGTGCCGCATGACCGTGAACTACAACAGCGGCATCACGCTCCAATTCATCCAGCTTTCCGATGCCCGGCTGCTCGTCGGCATGAGCAAGCGCGAATGGGCCATGAGTTCCACGGCGTCCTACAACATGGCGCTCGTTATCGACGGCCAATATGTTCGCCGGGCCCAAGGCACCGTTCTTCCGGGATTGTCCAGCTCGATATTTCTCGATTTGGGCCTGGATCGGCGCACCCGCGTGCTGCTGCAACGGCGCTTCAATCTCACGCTCGTCAACAATCAGCAGAACTATTCGTTCAAGCTCACCTCGACCGGGGCGGCGCTCGAACGGCTCGAACTTTGCGTCGCCAATCGCGCTTAACGAATACCGTCCAAGCCGCTGGACAAGGACGGTTTTTCGCGAAAGACTGGCGCCAAATTCAACCCGGCGCGACGCGGAGGCTGATCCGGCATGGCCGATCTGATCGATTTCGATAGTGTTCGCCAGGTCCGTCCGCGGCATCCCGGCGCGGACGGACGAGTGCTTTTCGAAAGACGGGAATTGCAACAACTGCTCACTTTCTATAGCCGGCGCGTCATGGCCGGCGAGTGGCGCGACTATGCGATCGATTTCGGCGCGAAGTCCGCAGCGTTCTCGGTATTCCGGCACGCGTCCGAAGCGCCGCTCTTCGCGATCGTCAAATTGCCGACCGGGCGCGACAAGGGCCGGTTCCTGCTGGCCTCCGGACGCGCCATTGTCCGGCGCGCGCACAATCTCGCCGAATTGTTGCGCTTGATCGATAGCAAGCCGCGCTTGGTCTGTTCGAACATCTGAATCCCGCGCCGCGCGCATGACGCCGGTCGGCGTGCCGGCGCCGCTTTGACTTTGGGAGAGACCGCGACATGACATTCGAAGTCGGCCCGCCCGTCGATCCCACGCCGGCCCCGGCTCCGGCCCATGTCGTGATTGACGGCCGCTATTGCCGTCTGCGGCCGATCGAGCCCGCGCGCGACACCGACGGCCTTTACGCCTTGTCCCATGGTGCTGAGGCGGAGGCGCTCTGGGCCTATCTGTTCACCGGCCCCTATGCCGACCGGGCAACGTTTGCCGCCTATGTGGCAACCATCGCGGCCGGCAAGGCCGATCCGATTTTCTGGGCCGTCGCGGATCGGATGGATCGGGCGGTGGGGTGGCTGTCGCTGATGCGCATCGATCGCACGCATCGGGTGATTGAAATCGGCTCGATCCTCTATACGCCGGCGGTGCAGCGGACGCCGGCCGCGACGGAGGCGCAATATCTCATCGCGCGCCATGTGTTCGAAACGCTCGGCTACCGGCGCTACGAGTGGAAATGCAACGACCTCAACGTGCCGTCCAAGCGCGCAGCGCTCCGGCTCGGCTTCACCTATGAGGGGCTGTTTCGCCAGCACATGATCGTCAAGCGCCGGAATCGCGACACCGCGTGGTATGCGATGCTCGATCGCGAATGGCCGTCGCGCAAAGCGGCGTTCGAGCGCTGGCTCGATCCGCGCAATTTCACGGCCGATGGCCGCCAGATCGCGCCCTTGAGCGCATTTGCGACTTCGTCTGGCTAAAGCCGAGATCCGGCGGGGCTGTGTTGTAGCCTCAGGATGTGCTTGACTTCTCTCATTAATGTTCCTTATTTGTTCCTGCCCTTCTTTCGGGTAGGAACCATGTCTCGCTTCAAAGATCGCATCATCGCCCTGCAAGAACAGCGCCGCCGGCCGGAACGCATCGGCGAGATCGCGCTGCGCGGCCTGGCCATTCTTTGCTGGTGCAACCGGTGCAGCCACCATGCGCGGCTGGAGAGCCGCCAGCTCAGCCTGGCGCTCGGGCCGGCCTTTCCGGTGCCGGAGATCGGCGCCAGGTTGCGCTGCTCGAATTGCGGCGCCAAGGATGTGGCGACGCGGCCGGATCATGCAGATCAGCATGGCGAAAGCTTCGAAGCGACAGCGGCGACGGTGAATTGAGCCTGGGCCCCCTGGGATCGAAAGTCAGTCGTCGTCCAGGAGCTTACCGCCCAGTCGCTCCTTGCGATAAATATGCGCGCTCATCACCATGCCGAAGCCCATCATGAGCGTGAACATTGCCGTTCCGCCATAGGAGACGAGCGGCAGGGGCACGCCGACCACGGGCAGCGCACCCATGACCATCGCCATGTTGACGCCGATGTGCAGAAATAGAATCGCCGCCATGCCCGAGGCGAGCAGCCGCGCGAATTGCGTGCGCGCGCGCCAGGCGATGGTGAAGAGGACGAAAAGGCAGGCGAGATAAAGGCCGAGCAGGACGAGCCCGCCGACCATGCCGAATTCCTCGGCCAGGACCGAAAGAATGAAATCGGTGTGGTACTCGGGCAGGAAATTGAGCCGGATCTGCGTGCCGCCGAGGAAGCCCTTGCCGAACATTCCGCCGGAGCCGAAGGCGATTTTCGATTGGATGATGTGATAGCCGGTGCCGAGCGGATCGCGCTCGGGATCGAGAAAGGTCAGCAACCGCTGGCGCTGATAGTCGTGCAACCGCACATAGGCGAAGGGCGCCGCGATCGCGGCCAAGGCGGCGACGACGCCGAATTTCCACAGCCGCACGCCGGCCAAATAAAACATCAGCCCGCCGATGCCGATCAGGATCGCGGCGGTGCCGAGATCGGGCTGCTTCAGCACCAGTCCGGCCGGCAACATGACGAGCAGGATCGGCACGATCAAGCGCCAGGGCTTGCCGATCTGCTCGAAACTCAGCCGCTGAAAATAGCGCGCCAGCGCCAGCGCCAGCGCGATCTTCACCAACTCGGAGGGCTGGATGCTGATGAATCCAAGATCGATCCAGCGCGTGGCTCCCTTGCCGTGGCGGCCGGCGAATTCGACGAAGACCAGCAGCACCAGGGCACCCAAATAAAACGTGTAAGCCTGCTTGAACCAGAAGCGCAGCGGCAGCAGGGCCACGGCCAGCATCAGCACGAAGGCGACCGCGAAACGCTGGATTTGGCGGTCGGCCCAGGGCTGCATCTTGCCGCCGCCGGCGGAATAGAGCAGCACGCAGCCGACCGCGGCGATCGCCACCACAAGGAGCGCCAGTCCCCAGTGAATGCCGCGGACGCGGTCGAACAGGTTGGGCGGCGGCGCGTGCGAGGTCAGCGACGTCATTACGGGGCCTCAACGCGAACGGATGTGGTCGGCATGATGTGCGCCGGGCCCGCTGTCGGGAAGGCTGCTCAATTTGAGAATGAATTTTTTCTGCACCGCCGTCAGCAGATCGCGCGCGATCGGCGCCGCGACCGCGCCGCCGCCGCCGCCGTGCTCGACGACGACCGCGCACGCGAAACGCGGCGCATGCACCGGCGCGAAGGCGACGAAGAGCGCGTGGTCGCGTTTGTCCCAGGGCAGGTCTTCGTTCTTGATCACGCCACGCGCGCGCTCGGCTGCGGTGATGCGGCGCACTTGCGACGTTCCCGTCTTGCCGCCCATGGCCAGCAGCTTGTCCTCGATCCTGGCGCGCCCCCCGGTGCCGCCCGGCTCGTTGACGACGCCCGACATCGCATCGGCAACGAATTTGAGGTGCTTCTGGTTGAGGCCGAGCGACGGAAAGCGACCGTCCGGGCTTTTCGGCCCATTGCCGATGAATTCCTTGGGCGCCCGCACCACGCGCGGCACCACCGCGTGTCCGCCATTGACAAGGCGCGCCGTGTAAACCGCAAGTTGCAGCGGCGTCGCGATGACGTAGCCTTGTCCGATACCGATGATGGCCAGCTCGCCGGCATGGAACTTGTCCTTGAACGTGTCGCGCTTCCATTTGGTATCCGGCATCAGCGCCGGCCGCTCGTTCGGCAAATCGATGCCAGTGAGCGTGCCGAAGCTGAGACGACGGCCCATCGCCGCCATGCGCTCGACGCCGGTGGCCACAGCCGTCTGATAGAAATACACGTCGCAGGATTGTTTCAGCGCATCGCGCAATCGCAGGCCGCCATGCCCGCCGCGCTTCCAGCAATGGAACGTGGCAGTGCCGAGCGAATACGAGCCGCTGCACGAAAACGCGTGATTCTCGCTGATGACTCCCGCGTCGAGGCCGGCCATCGCCGTCATCATCTTGAACGTCGAGCCGGGCGCGTAGGTACCCGCGATGCACTTGTTGACCAGGGGCGTGTGCTTGTCGGCATTGAGCGAGCGCCAGACCTCGGGGTTGATGCCGCCGGCGAAGGCGTTGGGATCGTAGCCCGGGTGCGAGGCGAGGACGATGACTTCGCCGTTGTGCACGTCCATGACGACGGCGGACGCGCTCTCCTGCTTGCCGAGCAGATCCATGGCGTAGCGCTGCAATTCGAGGTCGATGGTGAGCGTGACGTTGGTTCCCGGCGCGCCTTCGCGCCGGCTCAGCTCGCGCTGAACCTTGCCCGCGGCATTGATCTCGACCTGCGCGTAGCCGCTGTTGCCGCGCAGCTCCTTGTCGAGCACCTTTTCGATGCCTTGCTTGCCGAGGCGGAATTCCGGCAGCGACAGCAGCGGATCGCCGTCGGCGACCTGATCGTTCTCGCTCGGCGGACCGACATAGCCGGTGACGTGCACCGTCGCATCGGTCGCGGGATAGGACCGCGTGACGCCTTGGTCGACGAAAACGCCCGGCAGGTCGGGCGTGTTGGCCTCGACCTTGGCGACCTGGTCCCACGTCAAGTTGCTGAAAACCGGCGTCGGTATCCAGCGCCGGCGCCGGCGCATATCGCGCAGCAGCTTGGCCTTGACATCGTCCGGGATCGGCAACAGCTCGGAGAGCTTGTCGAGCGTGCCGGCGAGATCGGGCGCTTGGTCGGCGATGATGTAGACGCGATAGTCTTCGTGGTTGTCGACGACGACCTCGCCGTTGCGGTCGAACAGCCGGCCGCGATTGGGAATGAGCAGCCGCGTGTTGATGCGATTTTCCTCGGCCTGGACCGCGTAGTCCTCGGCCTGGAGCACTTGCAACTGGTACATGCGCGCCGTCAGCGCCGCGGCGACGGCAATCTGCCCGCCGCCGAATATCAGGGAGCGGCGCGTGAAGACCTTGCGCTGATCGACCTCTTTCTCGGCCTGCCTCTTGTCGCGATGGCGTCTGCGTTGGGCGCGAAACATGGCGGTCTCAAGCCTGCGGCGCCAAGCCGCGATCGACGCGGACCAGCAGCCAAGCGATGACGGGGAAAATGGCCAACGTGACCAGATATTGCAGGACGGCCGGCCACGGCGACAGCGTCGCGCGGAAGCTGAAGGACAATGCGAGCCAGTTGACCGTCGCCGCGATCAAGCCGGCCATCGCGAAGCCGAGCCACAAATATTCGAAATTGCGGCGATTCATTTGGCTCGGCTGCAGCCGCACGAAGGCTTGGATCGCCAGCATGGCGATCGGACCGGCGCCGAACGGCGTGCCGCGCACGAAATCCTCGAACAATCCCACCACGAAAACCGCGAAGAACGGCAACAGCCGCGGCCGCCACGCCGTCCAGCAAAACGCCACGACCCACGGAAAAGCCGGCGAGATCGTGTTGAACCCCGGTATCGGCAGCCATAACAAATCGAGCAACGCCGCGCCGACGAGCGTCGCGATCGGCGTCGCATCGCGGAAAAAACCCTGGTTGCTGGCGGCTTCGCCGTGAATCATTGCGCCGGCTCCTCGGCGCTTTGCCGCCGCCGTGTGCCGCGCGTGTTCGGCCGGTCGCCGCTCGGCGGCGGCAGCAAGCCCGGCATTTCGTGATCGATAACGCGGACATAGCCGAAATTCTGCGTGCTGACATGGAGCCGGATGCGGACGCCGCGGTCGCCGATCTCGGCAATCTCGCCGACCGGGAGACCGGCCGGCAGCACGCCGTCATGGCCCGAGGTGAACACTTTGTCGCCCTTGGCGATCTTGGCGACGCGCGAGACGTGCAGCAGCCGCGGCAGTTCGGCATTGGCGCCGGTCATGATGGCGCGTTCGCCCGCGTCGCCGATAACGACGGCGGTCCGCGCATTGACGTCCGTCACCAGCATGACGCGCGACGTGTTGTCGCCGACTTCGGTGATCCGGCCGATGAGGCCCTGTGCCGTGATCACCGCCCGGCCGCGCCGCACGCCGTCGCGGCTGCCGACGCGGATCAGGAGCGAACGCACATAGGGTCCGCCCGGATCGGCGATGACGCGTCCGACAATGTGCTTGCCCTCGTCGGGCAGCTTGACGCTGAGCAGCGAGCGAAACTCGGCATTGTCGCGCGCCGCCTGGTCCATCGACTGGATCTTCAGCCGCAGCTTGTCGATCTCGGCCTTGAGTTCGGCGTTTTCGTGTTGCAACTGGGTCGTGTCCTTGACCGTTCCGAACCAGTCGGAAACGGCGCGCGCCGGCATCGACAGGCCTTGCGCGATCGGCGCGAGCCCGTCCATCAGGCCCGCGCGCAGCCGGGAGGCCCAGGGCTGCTCGACGCGGTTGAGCGCCAGCAAGCCGATCGACGCCGCCGCCAGCAGGAAAAAGGCCAGGCGGTGGAGCCAAAGCCGGACAACCTTGAACCGGCTGATTGGTCTGCCCCGCGTCGCCACGATTAGCCGCCCTCTACGAAACTGTTACCCGTGCCGCGGCGCCGAAGCCGCGCCGCATCTCGGTGAACGCCAAAGAATTCCCGCCTCAGATTTCGGTAATCAACACCGACTTGAGATGTTTCAGATCTTCGAGGCAGCGCCCGGTGCCGAGCGCGACGCAAGAGAGCGGATCGTCGGCGATCGAAACCGGCAAGCCGGTCGATTGACGCAGCACCTGATCGAGATTGCCGAGCAGCGCGCCGCCGCCCGTGAGCATGATGCCCTTGTCGACGATGTCGGAGGCCAGCTCGGGCGCCGTGTGTTCGAGCGCGGTCTTGACCGCTTCGACGATGGCGGCAACGGGCTCGGATAGGGCTTCGGCGATCTGGGCTTCCGACAGGATCAGCTCCTTCGGCACGCCGTTCATCAGGTCGCGGCCCTTGACCGACATCAGGCGGCCTTCGCCTTCCTTCGGCATCGAGGCGCTGCCGATTTCCTTCTTGATGCGCTCGGAGCTGGTTTCGCCGATCAGCACGTTATGATTGCGCCGGATATAGGCGATGATGGCTTCGTCCATCTTGTCGCCGCCGACGCGCACCGACTTCGAATAGACGATGCCGCCCAGCGAGAGCACGGCGACCTCCGTGGTGCCGCCGCCGATATCGACCACCATTGAGCCGGTCGGCTCGGTGACCGGCAGGCCGGCGCCGATCGCGGCGGCCATCGGTTCCTCGACCAGGAACACGCGGCGCGCTCCGGCCGAGGCGCAGGAATTGTGAATCGCGCGGCGCTCGACCGGGGTCGAACCCGACGGCACGCAGACGATGATCTGCGGCGAGGCGAAGCTGCGCCGGTTGTGCACCTTGCGGATGAAATGCTTGATCATTTCTTCCGCGACCTCGAAATCGGCGATCACGCCGTCGCGCAGCGGCCGGATCGCGTGAATGTTGCCGGGCGTTCGCCCGAGCATGAGCTTGGCGTCATCGCCGACGGCGATGACTTGCCGCCGCCCCTGCACTTCCTTCAGCACCACGACCGAAGGCTCGTTGAGCACAATGCCGCGGCCCTTGACGTAGACCAGCGTATTGGCGGTGCCGAGGTCGATTGCGATATCGCTCGACAATAATCCAAGAAAACCCATGACCATCTTTGCCCGTCCCCTTCGGCCGTGCCGGCATGCGCCGGACAATGCGACCGTAGCCTGGCGCCGAACCGCTGTTCCGCGCCATTGAACCTTGTTGCAACAAATCTCGCAGCGGATTGTGGCGGCACTGGGGTGCCGCCGGTCCCGCCGTCTTATTGCGCCGCTAAGTTTAATGCGGGCGGCGCCGCCTTCTCCCTCTTCACGAGCAACTTGTTGAGCGCATGGACATAAGCGCGGCACGAAGCGACCATGGTGTCGGCGTCGGCACCCTGTCCGTTAACGGTTTTTCCACTCTCCGCCAGGCGCACGGTCACGGTCGCCTGCGCGTCCGTACCCTCGGTAACGGCGTGGACCTGATAGAGCTGCAGTCCCGCCTCATGCGGGAAAATCTGCTTGATGGCGTTGAAGGTCGCATCGACCGGGCCGTTGCCCGTCGCCTCGACCGATTTATTCTCGCCGTCGACCTCGAGCGTGAGCCACGCCCGCTGCGGGCCTTCCGAACCGCACACGATCTTGAGCGACACGACCCGGATGCGGTCGCTGCCATGGCCGATTTCGCCATCGACCAGGGCCACGATGTCTTCGTCGAAAATTTGCCGCTTGCGGTCGGCGAGATCCTTGAAGCGCTTGAAGGCCTCGCCCAATTCGCTGTCGCTGACCTCGAAGCCGAGGTGCTTGAGCTTGTCGCGGAACGCGTGCCGGCCGGACAGCTTGCCGAGCACGATATTCGATTTCGACAGGCCGACGCTTTCGGGCGTCATGATTTCGTAAGTCGCGGCATTTTTCAGCACGCCGTCCTGGTGAATGCCCGATTCATGCGCGAAGGCGTTGGCGCCGACGATGGCCTTGTTGGGCTGCACGGGAAATCCGGTGACCGACGAGACCAGGCGCGAGGCACGCACGATGTGTTCCGTCTTTACGCCCGTCGTGTAGGGCATGGTGTTCTGGCGCGTGCGCAGCGCCATGACGATCTCCTCGAGCGCGGCATTGCCGGCGCGCTCGCCGAGACCGTTGATGGTGCATTCGATCTGCCGGGCGCCGGCCTTGAGCGCTGCCAGCGAATTGGCGACGGCCAAGCCGAGATCGTTGTGGCAATGCACCGAGACGACCGCCTTGTCGATATTGGGCACGCGGTTGAACAGCATGCGGATCAGCTCGGCATATTCGTCGGGCACGGCGTAACCGACGGTGTCCGGAATATTGACCGTGCGCGCGCCGTGATGGATGGCGCTTTCGACGCAGCGGCAGAGAAAATCGGGATCCGTGCGGCTGCCGTCCTCGGCCGACCACTCGACGTCGTCGCACAGATTGCGCGCCCGGGCCACCGAGTGGCCGACGGCTTCGAGCACGGCGTTGGCCCCCATCTGCAGCTTGTATTTCATGTGCAGCGGGCTGGTGGAAATGAACGTGTGGATGCGCGGGCGCTTGGCGCCGCGCAGCGCTTCCCAGGCGCGATCGACGTCGCGGTCGGCGGCGCGCGACAGGGCCGCGACCTGTGCGTTCTTAACGAGCCCGGCGATCGCCTTGACGGCTTCGAAATCGCCGATCGACGAAATCGGAAATCCGGCTTCGATCACATCGACGCCCATGTCGTCGAGCATCTGGGCAATGCGGATTTTTTCCTCGCGGTTCATCGCGGCGCCGGGCGATTGCTCGCCGTCGCGCAATGTCGTGTCGAAAATAATGACTCGGTTCGCTTCTTGGGATGAGGTCATGATACGGGTCCTTGCACGCTACAGGTGATCCTTCCAGACTTGCGGACGCCCCCTGAATGATTGCGCGCGGACACGATGCCGCGTCGCGAATTCCATTCAGGGGCGGCTAAGTCGAAGGAGTCTCCCGACGGCAAGAGCGGGACGGCGCGCGATGCCGCGGCAATAGGCGGCACGCCGCGGATCGCCAAATGCGATGCCGGCGCAATCTGCCCAAGTCTGGCCGCAAGCCAACGACACGTCGTCACCATGAATTCAAAACCTAGCGAAACCAATTGGTTAGAGAATTTCGCCAGTCCGCGCCACAAGTATTACTGAAATCGGCGGCTTTGCACAATGGAGCCGCCGCTCCCACATCGAGAGTGCAATAAGCGAAGCACTGGAACCGGCTCGCGAAAACTAGTCGTTTAACTTTAATGACCGGTTAAGTCGCGCAGCACTTGTTCAGCATCTTCGGGCATCGCATTGCCACGCCAGGCGACGTGATGATCGGGGCGAATCACGACCAAGGACCGGCCATAATGCTCGACGATTGCCGGCTCGCCGGCATGCAGCGTCTGCCACGGAATGCCCAGCCGTTTCGCGGCACCTGCGAATGCGTCGCCGTTCGCTGCGTTCGGCCCGAGGCGCAGCAGCGTGAAGCCGCGGCCGAAGCCATCCATCAGCGCCGAGCCGTCGGCGCGCCAGGCATGCGGCGCGCGGCCGCCGGGCACCGAGGATGGCGTGTAGCGGAACGGATCGTCGGCGGGCGGCGCCGCGCCGTCCGACGCGATCAGGCGCGAGCCGTCGTAACGCGCGCCGAGTTGGATGCCGAGCGAGGCGAATTCCTCGGTGAATCCGCCGAGATGGCGGCCCAACGCGGTGCGCGCCGCGGCGCCGGCGGGCGTCTCGTCCTCGAGCTCGGGCCGGATTTCGAGCTTGGCGATGTCCTGCTGGAAAAAGCGCGAGCACGCCGTGTTGCGCTTGCCGATCGGCCGGCGTTCGGCTTCGTATGTCTCGATGAGATGCGGCCCGCCCCAGCCTTGCTCCAGCGCGGCGAGCTTCCAGGCGAGATTGGCGACATCGTCGATGCCCGTGTTCATGCCGAAGCCGCCGGTCGGCGTGAACAGATGCACCGCGTCGCCGGCCATCAGCACGCGGCCGACGCGGTATTTGTCGGCCACGAGCGCCAGGCCCGCCGTCCACGGCTTGACCGAGATCATCTCGACCGGCAGATCGGCGCCGATCGCGGCATTGATCAGCGGCATGAGATCGTGCGTCGCCTCGTCGGCGCCGGGCGGCAGGCGCGCCAGGCCGGCGTAATCGCCGATGCCGTCGAGTGTGATGAAGCCGCAGCGTGCCTTGGGGCTCATCGTGTAATTCTGCCAAGCGCGGCGCGGCTTGCACAAATCCGCCAGCGCCGGCGAGCGCATGTAGAAGGACAGCATGCGGCCCGACATGAAAACCGGATCGGCCGAGGCGTGGCCCTCGTAGCGGATGCCCAGCGTCTTGCGCACGAAGCTGTTGCCGCCGTCGCAGCCGACCAGCCAGCGGCATGGCACCGTCTCGCGCTTGCCGCTCGCGACCTCGACGATCTCGGCCTCGACATGAGGTCCGCGATCGGCGAATGCTTCCAGCCGCCAGCCGAAGCGCAAGGTTACCTCACCCAAGGTTTCGGCATGCTGCTTCAGCACCGGCTCGACATAGAATTGCGACGCGCGATGGATCGGCTCGGGCGTCAGGCGCGCGTTCGGATTGTCCGCCCGGTCCGCCAGCTTCACCGCCGGCGTCGGCATCGGCAGCCGCGCCAGCTCGTGGCCGTTCATGCGGGTGAAATAGGCGACGTCGGTCGGGTGATCCTGGGGCAGCCCCGTCGGGCGCACTTTCTCGGCGATGCCAAGCCGCCGGTAGTGCTCCATGGTCCGCGAATTGTGGGTATTGCCCTGCGGATGCTTCGCCGTGTCCGGCCCGTCATTGACCAGCATCGACGCCACCCCGCGCCAAGCGAGATCGATCGCCAAAGCGAGACCTACCGGGCCGCCGCCGACGATGAGGATGGGGGTCATCGCGCCGACCCCGCCGCGCCTAATTCTTCGTCTTGTCGACCAGCCGGTTCTTGGCGATCCACGGCATCATGGCGCGGAGCTTTTCGCCGATCTGCTCGATCGGGTGCTCGGCGAATTGGCGGCGGATGGCCTTGAAGCTGGCCTGGCCGGCCTTGTTCTCCAGCACCCATTCCTTGGCGAAGCGGCCGGATTGGATGTCGGCGAGGATGCGCTTCATCTCGGCCTTGGTTTCGTCGGTGATGACGCGCGGCCCGCGGGTGTATTCGCCGAACTCGGCCGTGTTCGAGATCGAATAGTTCATATTGGCGATGCCGCCCTCGTAGATCAGGTCGACGATGAGCTTGACCTCGTGCAGGCACTCGAAATAGGCCATTTCCGGCGCGTAGCCGGCATCGACGAGAGTTTCGTAGCCCGCCTTGATGAGCTCGACGAGCCCGCCGCATAACACGACCTGCTCACCGAACAGATCGGTTTCGCATTCCTCGCGGAAATTGGTTTCGATCACGCCGGCGCGGCCGCCGCCGATCGCCGAGGCGTAGGACAGGCCGATCTCGGTCGCATTGCCGCTGGAATTTTGCGACACGGCCAAGAGGCACGGCACGCCGCCGCCGCGCTGATATTCCGAGCGCACCGTGTGGCCCGGGCCCTTGGGCGCCACCATGAAGCAATCCATGTCCGAACGCGGCTCGATCAGGCGGAAATGGATGTTGAAGCCGTGCGCGAAGGCGAGCGCCGCGCCCTGCTTCATGTTGCCCTTGAGATCGGCGTTGTAGATGTCGGCCTGCAGCTCGTCGGGCGTCAGCATCATGACGATATCGGCCCATTTCGCCGACTCGGCGGGCGACATGACTTGAAAGCCGGCGGTCTCCGCTTTCTTCACGGTCGGCGAGCCGGGGCGCAACGCGATGCGCACGTCCTTGACGCCCGAATCGCGCAGGTTCATTGCGTGCGCGTGGCCCTGGCTGCCATAGCCGACGATGACGATTTTCTTGCCCTTGATCAGATTCACGTCGGCGTCGCGATCGTAATAGACCCGCATGTCTGCGCTCTCCTATTGGGAAAGCGCGATTTCTGGCATGGCGGTATGCATGGTGTCGAGGCCCGATTGCGCCGCAATCGGGATTGCGCCGCATTGGGCTTGCGCCCGGCGCCGTCCCGACCCATGGTTGCGCCGCCTTTCGCGAACGAGCCGCCACGCCCGCGCCATGAGCCAAGACCAAGCACAGGCCATGCGCCTGACCAGCCCGACCGCGCTATTGCTCAATCTCGGCCACGCGCTCGATCACCTGTTCCTGCTGATCTTCGCCACGGCGGTTTCGGCCATCGCGCTCGAATTCGGCTTCGCGCGCTGGGAAGACCTGATGCCCTACACCACCGGCGCCTTCGTCATGTTCGGCATTGGCTCGCTGCCGGCCGGCCACCTCGGCGACCTGTGGGGCCGGCGCGCCATGATGGTCGTGTTCTTCTTCGGCATCGGCGCCGCCGCCATCTTCGTTGCACTGGCGCGGAACGAATGGCAGCTCGCGCTCGGCTTGACCCTGCTCGGCGCCTTCGCCGCGATCTATCACCCGGTCGGCATTCCGATGCTGGTGCAGAACGCGCGCAATCCGGGCTTCGCCATCGGCGTCAACGGCCTGGCCGGCAATCTCGGCATCGCCATCGCGGCGCTGCTCACCGGCTTCTTCGTCAAGTATATCGGCTGGCGCGCCGCCTTCATCGTGCCGGGGGCGATTTCGATCCTGTTGGGCTGCGCCTTTCTCGTTTACGCGCCGCGCGAAACCAGGGCGCCGGCGCAACGCGCCGGCCGCACGCTGGCGCTGCCGCCGCGCGTCATGGCGCGCATCTTCGCCGTCATGTCGCTGACCGCGATCAGCGGCAGCTTGATTTTCAATTTCACCACCAACGGCAATGGCGAGCTGCTGCGCGAGCGCTTCCGCGGCGCGATCGAGGACCCGGCGTCGTTGGGCATCCTGCTCGCCATCGTCTACGCCGTCGCCTCCTTCACCCAGGTCGCCGTCGGCAAGCTCATCGACCGGGTGCCCTTGAAGCCGCTCTATCTCGGCATCGTGCTGTGCCAGGCGCCGCTCTTCGCCCTCGCCGCCTATAGCGACGGCTGGCTCCTGTTCGCCCTCGCCATCGGCTTCATGATCGCCGCCTTCGGCGCGATCCCGTTCACCGACGCGATGATCGTGCGCTACATCGACGACCGCCTGCGCTCGCGCGTCGCCGGCGTCCGCCTCGCCGTCTCCTTCGGCATCAGCTCGCTCGCGGTCTATCTGCTGGGCCCGGTGGTCAAGGCTTCGGGCTTCGCCGCGCTGCTGCTGACCATGGCCGCAATCAGCGCCTGCACCGCGATCTTCGTCTCCTTCCTGCCCGGCGAGCGCGCGCTGCGGACGCGGCCGGCGGCGGCGGAGTAGCGCGGACAGCGGCAAAAAACCCAACAATTCCGGAAGATGATCATTTCTGTGTGTTGGGAAAAACGGCCGAAATGATCACCTTCGGCCAAATCAATGGCTTAGCCGCCGCAGGCCCGGATTATGGGGAAAAAGCCCAAGAAAAATATCCAATGATTCCCGAAGATGATCATTTTGCCCGATGATCACCTTCGGCGCGAAATCGGCGTGGGATGATCACCTTCGGAGAATGGGCGTTCGGCGCCGCGGGATCGGGCGCGGCGCGCATCGCGGGGAGGCCTCAAACCGACCGCCCCAAGGAATGCTCGTTCATTGCGGCGGAGAGCGCCTCCGCCGACGTAAACGAAGAAATCGGCACCGGGAGAATCGACGATGGCTTTGACCAGGGACTTCAGGGAAACGATCCTGGCGCGGGTGCGGCGCGACGCGGCGTTCCGCCGGGCATTGCTCCAGGAAGGCATCGGCTGCCTTCTCGCCGGCGACGTCGAGACCGGCAAAACCGTGCTGCGCGACTACATCAATGCGACGGTCGGCTTCGAAAAGCTGGGCACGGCGACACGGCGCTCGCCGAAGAGCCTCATGCGCATGTTCAGCGCCCGGGGCAACCCGCAGGCGCGCAACCTGTTCGCGATCGTCGCCTATCTCCAGCGCAGCGCGGGCGTACGGCTGGAAGTGCGCGCCGCGCGAAGCGCGGCCCGCGCTTAGCGCGGCTCGCCGTGACTTATTTCCGATTGAATACTGTATATATTGTCTACGAAAATGCTCGCGCCGGCGATGGCCGATGCAGAACGGCTACGTCGAGAGCATCATCGGCCGCATGCGCGATGGCTTTTATGCGGCACAATCAGTCGTGTCCGAATTTCAGATTTATGAGCGCCGGAACATTCAGGACAATGTCGATCAGCCTAAACCACACAATCGTGGTTGCGCGCGACAAAGTAAAATCGGCGGAGTTCCTTGCGGAGATATTAGGTCTTTCGCCACCCACACGGCTGGGTCGCTTCGCGGTTGTGCGTGTGGGCGATACCTCGCTCGACTTCGTGGAAACGGACGGCGACATACAGCAGCGACACTTTGCCTTCCTCGTGAGCGAAGCGGAATTCGATCTGATATTATGAACGCATTCGTGCGCGGCGCTTGCAGTATTGGGCCGACCCCTTTCGCCGTGAGCCGGATAAAATCAACACCTATGACGATGGCCGCGGCCTGTACTTCGATGACCCGAACGGCCATCTTCTGGAAATCATTACTCGCCCATACGGGAGCGGTGGAACGAAAGCAACAAATCCCAATCCCTTGTTGCCGAAGAATGGAGAATCGTCGCGCACCGTCGCAAACTGGATGGCGCCTATGCCGGGCCGCCGGCGTCGAAAGTGGCTAAGCCGAGAATTTGACCCCGTTCGGCGAGCATGACGCACTGGCCCCGTCGGCGACAAACCGGTCCCATTCACGGCGCGGCAGCGCCGGCGGCGAAGGCCGCCAAACGCCTTGCTCGCGCGCGTTCGAACCCGGTGGCTAAGTCCTTGATTCGGCCGAAGGCCGCCAATTCGCTCGGCGGCGATTTTGCCGGCAAGCACCGCGAATCGCGGCTAAGTGCTTGATTCTCTCGAAGACCGCCAAATTCCGGAATTTCCCAACACCAAAACTTGGCGGCCTTCGAGCGAAGTCGAGGCGTTGGCGCGTTGGCGCGGGTCAATTCCCCGGCGCGCGGATGAAGTCGGCGATGGCGGCCATGACTTCGGCTTCGATGCCGAGGAAGCCGTGCGGGGCGAAGGCTTCGCAGGGATCGCTGCGCGGCGGCGAGCCGCCGGCGAATGTGCGGAGGCGCTTGGGGCGCGCGGCGGCGAGCGCCGCGAGCAGGCGGGGCGCATCGGCGGCGGGCGTTGCCACGCAAGTGTCGGCATCGTGCGATGCGACCAGCGCCGGCCCCGTGTAGCGCGCGAGATCGGCGCTGAAAACCGTGACACTGCGCCGCCGCGTCGGCTGCGTGATCGACGAGGTGAAGACGACGCCGTCGGGCCGGTCGGCGCCGGCGAGGCGCGCGGCGCCATTGGCGACCGAGAGCGATCCGGCGCTGGTGCCGACGAGCCAGACCGGGCGGCCGAAGCGCTGGCGGATGTGGCGCACGACGACGCCGATATCGCCGGCGTGCACGGGCGCCAGACGGACCTCCCACAAGCCTTCAGCGCCCTGCTGATCGGAGGCGGCATCGACCAGGACGATGCCGATCCCGCGTGCCGTCAGTTGCGCGCGGCTGCGGATGAGGAAATTGCCGGCGAGGCCGCGCGGCGTTCCGCCTTCGTCGAGCCGGATCATGCCGTGACCGCCGGCGAAGATCAGCGCATAGGCGGCGGCCGGCCCGCGCGCCGGTTCGATCGCGATGCGCAGCTCGACGCCGGGGCGCGGCTGCAGCTTGACAAGCTCGGCCGCGGCGGGGAGCGGCGCCAAGGTGGACGCGAGTAGAACGTAGGCAAAGGCCGATCCCGCGTGTCGCATCGTTGTGCTCCTATGCCGCAAGCGCCCGTCACATCCCCTTGGCGCCGCGGCCGATGGCGGCGACGCCGGTGCGCGACATTTCGACGAGGCCCAGCGGGCGCATCAGGTTGATGAAGGCGTTGACCTTGTCGGTCGATCCGGTGACTTCGAAGACGAAGGACTCGGTCTTGTGCGTCGACCACCCGGGCGCGGAAAATATCGGCGATGCGCAGCGCCTCGACGCGGTCGTCGCCCGTGCCCTTCACCTTGACCAGCGCCAGTTCGCGCTCGAGATGCGGGCCCTCGATGGTGAGGTCGGTGACCGCGTGGACCGGCACCAGCCGGTCGAGCTGGTTGCTTGATCTGCTCGATGATCATCGGCGTGCCCGCGGTCACGATGGTGATGCGCGACAGGCTCTCGTCGGCATCGACCTCGGCGACGGTCAGGCTCTCGATGTTGTAGCCGCGCCCCGAGAACAGGCCGATGACGCGCGCCAGCACGCCGGGCTCGTTGTCGACCAGGACGGAGATGCGTGTGGCGCTCGACTTGCGGTTGCGGGTTCATGTCCGGGCGCCGGGTGCCGCTAGACCAGCACCATGCCCTCCTCGGAAACTTCTGCTTGCCCGCTTGTCGTCGGCCTCGGCTTCGACGCCAGAGCATCTCGTTATGCGCCGCGCCCGAGGGGATCATCGGGAAGCAGTTCTCGGTCTTGTCGACGCGGACATCGACGATCACCGGCGCGATTGACCTCGATCATTTCCTCGATCAGGCCGTCGACCTCCCCGGGCTTGCTGGCGCGCAGGCCGACGGCGCCGAAGGCTTCGGCGAGCTTCACGAAATCGGGCAGCGAATCCATGTAGCTTTCGGAATAGCGGCCGCCATGCAGCAATTCCTGCCACTGGCGCACCATGCCCATGTATTGGTTGTTGAGGATGAAGATCTTCACCGGCAGGCGGTACTGCGCGGCCGTCGATCATCTCCTGGATGTTCATCAGGATCGAGGCCTCGCCGGCCACGTCGATGACCAGCGCATCGGGATGCGCGATCTGCACGCCGATCGCCGCCGGGCAAGCCATAGCCCATCGTGCCGAGCCCGCCCGAGGTCATCCAGCGGTTGGGCTTCTCGAACTTCAGGAACTGCGCCGCCCACATCTGGTGCTGGCCGACCTCGGTCGTGATGTAGAAATCCTTGTCCTTGATGTGGTGGAACAGCCGCTCGCAGCGCGTATTGCGGCTTGATCGTTTCGTCGCTCGGCTTGTAGTTCAGGCAGTCGCGGGCGCGCCAGTCGTCGATCTGGCGCCACCACGCGTCCAGCGCCTTGCGGTCGGGCTGCGGCTGCCTGGCCTTCCAGAGCTTGATCATGTCCTCGAGCACGTGGGCGGCATCGCCGACGATCGGCACGTCGACGCGCACGTTCTTGTTGATCGAGGACGGATCGATATCGACGTGGATCTTCTTCGAGTTCGGCGAGAAGGCGTCGAGCCGGCCGGTGATGCGGTCGTCGAAGCGCGCGCCGATGTTGATCATCACGTCGCATTCATGCATCGCGAGGTTGGCTTCGTAGGTGCCGTGCATGCCGAGCATGCCGAGGAACTGCTTGTCCGAGGCCGGGCAGCGCGCCGAGGCCCATCAAGGTCAGGGTGATGGGAAAGCCGGTGAGGTGCACGAACTGCGCCGAGCAGCTTCGAAGCGCGTCGGGCCGGAATTGATCACGCCGCCGCCGCAATAGAACAGCGGCCGCTTGGCCTTGGCCATCAGATCGACGGCCTGCTCGATCTTCTTGCTGTCGCCCTTGAGGCTGCGGCTTGTAGCTCTTGTGCGTCTCGGTCTTCGCGGCGCCGATACGGCGCCTTGGCGAACAGCACGTCCTTGGGCAGGTCGACGACGACCGGGCCCGGGCCGCCCGCTGCGCGCGACGTAGAAGGCCTCGTGCATGACGCGCGCCAGATCGTCGACGTCGCTTCACCAGATAGTTGTGCTTGGTGCAGGGCCGCGTGATGCCGGTCGTGTCGGCCTCCTGGAACGCGTCGTTGCCGATCAGGTGCGTCGGCACCTGGCCGGTGAGGCAGACGATGGGGATCGAATCCATCAGCGCGTCGGTCAGGCCGGTCACGGCATTGGTGGCGCCGGGGCCGGACGTCACCAGCACGACGCCGACCTTGCCGGTCGAGCGCGCATAGCCTTCGGCGGCGTGCACGGCGCCGCCGCTCTTGGCGCACCAGGATGTGGCGCAGATCGAATTCTGCTTGAACAGCGCATCGTAAATCGGCAGCACGGCGCCGCCCGGATAGCCGAAGATCAAATCGACGCCTTGGTCGACGAGCGCGCGCAACACGATTTGGGCGCCGCTGAGTGGCTCCTTGGACATGGTCGGATTCCCGGTCAGGCTAAATTACCCCGCGACCGCCACGGCCATTGCCGCACGATCTTATCAACAGGTAAGGGCTCGGTTTGGTCACGTCAACAGAAATTCGTCAATTTTCGTAAAGATTTCGTGCGACAAACTTTCCGAATATTGCGCGAATAGGGCGTGTGCCTTGGGAAGCTGATGGCGGAACCACGTGTATTGCCGCTTGGCATAACGCCGCGTCGATTGCTGGCCAAGCTCGATCATGCGCGCGCGCCCAATCTCGCCGCCGAGAAAGGCGGCGATTTCGCGCAAGCCCAGGGCTTTCATAGCCGGCAGCGCCGGATCGAGACCAAGCGCCAGGAGCGCCCGCGCTTCGTCGATTGCGCCGCGTTCGATCATCTCGGCAAAGCGCCGGTTGCAGGCGTCGTAGAGCGCTTCGCGCGGCGGCAGGAAGACGAAACAGAGTAGCCGCGGGGTATCGGCCGGATCGCCGGCGCGGCGCTGCCATTCCGGCAACGCGATGCCCGTCGCCGTCGCGACTTCCCAGGCGCGCAGCACGCGCTGGCGATCGGACGCGCGCAGCTTGCCGGCGCTCTCCGGATCGAGCGCCGCCAGGCGCGCATGGAGCGCCCCCTTGCCGTCACGGGCCAGGATTGCGCGTCCCTCAGCGCGCACCGCTTCGGGAATATCGGGCATCGGCGCCAAGCCCTTCATCAAGGCGCGCAGATAGAGGCCAGTGCCGCCGGCCAGGATCGGCAAACCTCCAACGGCCCGCGCCGCCGCGATTTCGGCCAGCGCTGCGTCGCGCCAGCGGGCGACGGAATAGGGCTCGCCCGCGCCAACAGTGCCGTAGAGCCGGTGTGGCGCGACGGCCATTGCTTCGGCATCGGGCCGCGCGGTGAGGATCGCCAGCTCGCGGTAGACCTGCATGCTGTCGGCGTTGATAACCGTGCCGCCGAAACGCCGCGCCGCCGCGAGGGCCGCCGCGGACTTGCCGCACGCGGTCGGCCCGGCGAAGATGACGGCCTTGTCCGCCCGCGCCGTGTCGAAGAGCGGCTTGCTTCCGCTCACGTCGCTTCTCTAGCTTGCCGCGCCATCAACCGCCCCCTGGACCCAGCACCGCATGACTTCGGTGATCACGCTCATCGCCGATCCGGCCACAGCCAAACTGGCGCCGGAACTCGCCGAAGCCGTTGCCGGGGCGTTGCGCCGCGACGGCGCCGCGCCCGGCCCGGTCGATTGGCTGGCGCCGCGTATTGCGTGCGACATCCCGCTCGCCGCGGCGTTCGATCGGCGATGGCACGAAACCGCTTCCCGCGCCATCGCCGGGCGCGCCATCGACGCCGTCCTACAGCCCGCCGCCGGGCGCCGCAAGCGCCTGCTCGTCGCCGACATGGAATCGACGATCATCGTCAACGAGATGGTCGACGATCTCGCAGCCCTGCTCGGCGTCGGCGACGCGGTGGCCGAAATCACGCGCCGCGCCATGAACGGCGAAATCCGTTTCCGCGAGGCATTGCGCGAGCGCGTGGCGCTGCTCGGCGGGCTCGAGGAACGCGCCTTGCACGAAAGCTGCGAGCGCATCGCCTTCATGCCCGGCGCCGCCGCGCTGGTGCGCACGATGCGCGCGCACGGCGCGTATACGGCGCTGGTCTCGGGCGGCTTTCGCGTTTTCACCGGCCATGTCGCGCCGCGCGTGGGCTTCGAGCGGCACTACGCCAACGACCTCGCGATCCGCGACGGCGTGCTGACCGGCGAAATGGCCGAGCCGATCCTGGGGCGCGAAGCCAAGCGCGAAATCCTGCAAGCCCTCGCCCGCGAGCGCGGCATCGGCCTCGACGCCGCCATCGCCGTCGGCGACGGCGCCAACGATATCGCGATGATCCGGGCGGCGAGCGCGGCCGGCGGCCTCGGCGTCGCCTTCCGCGCCAAGGAATTCTTGCGCGCCGCCACGCCGCACCGCATCGACCACGGCGATCTCACGGCGCTGCTTTACATGCAGGGCTATCGGCGGGAGGAAATCGTCGGCGCCATTGCCTGAAGCGATTTGCATCGCCGGCGCATGGGATTGCGACGAGCCATGGCGGCGGGCCGAGCGTCGCGCCCATAAAATTATTTTTCGCGGCAAGCCTGGCGCCGCGCCGGCGCGGCAGGATTTTCTCCCGCTTATCCCGGCGCTTACGGCGCGTTTTCCCAAGTGTGACGGCGATGTGTGACGGCGATGTGTTCCCGGGGGAACAACGCGCCCGTTCATCCTGGGTTAAGTTTGCGCCCATGAATGGATCGCAATCATGCGGTTCCGCTAACACCAGGATCACAGGAGAATTCCCATGGCGAAAATACTTAGAATTCTTAACAATTCGAATAATATCTTAGACCTTTCCTCCGAGGAGCTCGGTCCGGTTGCCGACGGCTTTGAGGTCTGGGCCGGCGGCGGCGATGACAGAATTACCGGCAGCGTCGGCAACGACATTATATACGGCGAGGCGGGCAACGATGTCTTGAACGGCGGCAAGGGCGACGACGAGCTCACCGGCGGCGACGGCAATGACACGCTTCGCGGCGGCGAAGACAATGACACGCTCTATGGCGCCATGGGCGACGATCTGCTTTTCGGCAACGACGGCGAGGACTTCCTAAGCGGCGCTTACGGCAATGATTTTCTCGACGGCGGAAACGGCAATGACGTTCTCCACGGCAACGCCGACAACGACCGCCTGCAGGGCGGGGCGAACGACGACGAACTTTTCGGCGACAGCGGCAACGATATCCTCCTCGGCGGCAGCGGCCATGACACGATCGTCGGCGGCCGCGGCAGCGATGAGCTGACCGGCGGGACGGACAGCGACGTTTTCATCTTTACGCAAACCGAAACGGCGCAGGTCCCATTCACGATCAACGGCCAGGTCGGTTCGTTGAAGGTCTCGGTCTTCGACCGCATCACTGACTTCGATACGGCGGGCACGGACCACGATTTCATCGACGTATCGGCCCTGCTCGACAACGAAACGAGCTTCAGCCTGCCGAACTTCACCGGCTCGGCGGCGGTTGCGGCATCTCGGGCGATCAATGACGGCTACATCTACTTCGTCCAGCACGGCACGGCGGGCGAGCCGGGCTTCGGCACCAAGGTCATGATCGACGTCAACGGCACCGTCAACGGCGGCAGCCACAGCACGCTCGCCAACGTCGCCATCGCCGATCTCGACGGCGTCGCCGCCAATCAGTTGAACCCCAGCCAATTCATCGTCCTCTGACGCACGGCGCCGTCGCGGCGCACGCAACCATCACGAGAACAAGCGCCCCGCTGCGGCACGCAGCGGGGCTTCTTGCGTCGACGCGAGCCCGGCGCACGCTCCGGCTGTGCGCACCGTCACGAAAAGGCCGACCGAGCGTCGTGCTGACAAACATTTTTTCCATCGCATATATCGCGCGCGCCGACGCGGTTGGATTTTCTCCCTTTTGTCCCGGCGCATAAGGCGTTTTCCCGAGTGTGACGGCGCTGTTTGACAGCGCTGTGTTCCCGAGGGAACAGCGCGCCCGTTCATCGTGGGTTAAGTTTCGCGTCATGAGAGGACCGCGTTTCCGCGGCCTCGGCATCATCAGGATCACAGGAGACGGACCATGGCAAAAATCCCCAGGACTTACGGCAGCGGCAACGACACGATCGACTTTTCCGACATCTCGCTCTTCCCCATCGGTTCGGGCATCGACGGCTACGAGATTTATGCCGGCGGCGGCGATGACACCGTCAATGGCAGCCAGCGCCACGACATTATTTACGGCGAGGCAGGCAACGACACGATTCACGGCGAGGGCGGCGATGACACGCTCTACGGCGCCATGGGCGACGATCGGCTTTACGGCGGCAGCGGCGACGACCACCTGAGCGGCGCCGGCGGCGCCGACTATCTCTCGGGCGGGGCGAACAGCGACACGCTTCGCGGCGGCGCCGACAACGACACCCTGTTCGGCGGAGCGGATGACGACGCGCTGTTCGGCGACAGCGGCAACGATATCCTCAACGGCGGCAGCGGCCATGACACGATCGTCGGCGGCCGCGGCAGCGATACGCTGACCGGCGGCGCCGACAGCGACGTTTTCATCTTCACGCAAACCGAAACGGCGCAGGTCCCATTCACGATCAACGGCCAGGTCGGTTCGCTGAAGGTCTCGGTCTTCGACCGCATCACCGACTTCGATACGTCGGGCGCGGACCGCGATTTCATCGACGTATCGTCCCTGCTCGCCAATGAATCGAGCTTCAGCTATCTGGGTTACGCCCCAACCGCGGCGTTTCAGGCGCTCTATGAGGGCTACATCTATTTCGTCCAGCACGGCGCGGCGGGCGAGCCGGGCTTCGGCACCACGGTCATGATCGACTTCAACGGCACCGTCAACGGCGGCAGCCACAGCACGCTCGCCGACGTCGCCATCGCCGATCTCGACGGCGTGGCAAAGGACCAACTGGACTGGTTCAACACCTTCATCGCCTGACGCGCCGGCGCGGCGCCCGGGTCTGTCGATTGGCTGGCGCCGCGCATTGCGTGCAACATCCCGCTCGCTGCGGCGTTCGATCGGCGATGGCACGAAACCGCGTCCCGCGCCATCGCCGGGCACGCGATCGACGCCGTCCTACAGCCCGCCGCCGGGCGCCGCAAGCGCCTGCTCGTGGCCGATATGGAATCGACGATCATCGTCAACGAGATGGTCGACGATCTCGCGGCCCTGCTCGGCGTCGGCGAGGCGGTGGCCGCGATCACGCGCCGGGCCATGAACGGCGAAATCCGCTTCCGCGAGGCGTTGCGCGAGCGCGTGGCGCTGCTCGGCGGGCTCGAGGAACGCGCCTTGCACGAAAGCTGCGAGCGCATTGCCTTCATGCCCGGCGCCGCCGCGCTGGTGCGCACGATGCGCGCGCACGGCGCGTATACGGCGCTGGTCTCGGGCGGCTTTCGCGTTTTCACCGGCCATGTCGCGCCGCGCGTCGGCTTCGAGCGGCATTACGCCAACGACCTCGCGATCCGCGACGGCGTGCTGACCGGCGAAATGGCCGAGCCGATCCTGGGGCGCGAAGCCAAGCGCGAAATCCTGGAAGCCCTCGCCCGCGAGCGCGGCATCGGCCTCGACGCCGCCATCGCGGTCGGCGACGGCGCCAATGACATCGACATGATCCAGGCCGCGACCGCGGCCGGCGGCCTCGGCGTCGCCTTCCGCGCGAAGGAAATGCTGCGCGCCGCGACGCCGCATCGCATCGACCATGGCGATCTCACGGCCCTGCTGTACGTGCAGGGGTTCCGGCGCGAGGAGTTCGCCGCGAATTCAAACTAACTCCAGCGGACCCGAGTTTTGACCGATCGATGCAAAGTAGGGGCACGACTTCGATCATTCCTAGCCGTTAGCTTATTTCACCCGCCGATTTTCGCCGGTAGTTTCGATCGGAGCACGTAGGCGCTAACAGCGGCAACGGCGGCTATGCCGGCGAGCACGAAGCGCTCGATCGCGCCGCGCTCCGGCAAGATCAAGTAGCCCATGATCAGCCAGATCGGCGCCGAGACCGCGAACATGACGAAGGCGAGTTTGAATGCCTTATGCTTGCTCGCCAGGAACTCCGCCGGCCTGTCCTTGAATTTCGGCGCAACCCATCCGCTGCGAATTTTTCGCCAATCGATGAAGAGCCCGATCGTGGCCGCGACATAGCATACGAGAACCAAGATGTTCAGCATCGGCCTAACCTTTAAGCGTGTTTGAATTTCGAGATCGGCCGATCGATGTTCCGGCGCTTACTTCGGCGCCGGATCGCCGCCGATGCGGAGCGCCACGAAACGGCGGTCGTCGCCGCGCTGCACCAGCATGAGGACCGAGGTCTTGCGGCCCTGTTCCGCCTTTTTGAGCAGGTCGAGGACTTCGGCGGGTTTGGTGATCTTGGTCAAATCCATCTCGACCAGCACGTCGCCCACCTTGACCTGTTTTTCGCCGGCCTGGCTCTTGGCGTCGACTTCGACGACGACGACGCCCTCGCCTTCGCGCAGATTGTAGCGCTGGCGCAGCTCCGGCGTGATTTCGGCGAGCTTCATGCCGAGCACGGCGGTGCCGTCGGCGGGCTTGGTTTCTTCGTCCTTCTTCGGATCGGCCGAGCCGGTCTCCATCGCCTTTTCGAGTTCGCCGAGCTTGATCTTGAGCGTCATCTCCGAGCCCTTGCGGATGACGACGAGATCGACGGTGCGGCCGACTTCGGTCGCCGCCACGATCTGCGGCAGGCGGCGCTCGTTCGGCACCAGCTGGCCGTCGAAGCGGATGATGACGTCGTTGGCGAGGACGCCGGCTTCCGCCGCCGGGCCGCCGGCAATTGCGTTGACCACGAGCGCGCCGGCCTTGCTCTTGAGGCCCATCTTTTTCGCGACTTCGTCGTCGATGTCCTTGATCTGGACGCCGAGCCAGCCGCGCTTGGTGCGGCCGTGCTTTTTGAGCTGTTCGATGATCGGAGCGGCCAGGTCGGACGGCACGGCGAAGGCGATGCCGACATTGGTGCCCTGACGCGAATAAATCGCCGTGTTGATGCCGATCACCTCGCCTTTCATGTTGAACAGCGGGCCGCCGGAATTGCCCTTGTTGATCGCGGCGTCGGTTTGCAGGAAGTCGACGAAGGAACTCCCCGGAATGCCGCCGAAATTGTTGAGGTGGCGATGCAGCGCCGAGATGATGCCGGTGGTGACGGTGCCGCCCAGGCCAAACGGATTGCCGATGGCGACGACGCTGTCGCCGATCCGCACCGCGGTCGATTTGCCCCACGCCACCGGCTTGAACTTGGTCGGCGACTCGATCTTGAGCACGGCGAGATCGGCGCGCGGATCGCGGCCCACGACTTTCGCCGGATAGGTCGTGCCGTCGTAGAAGATGACCTTCACTTCGGTCGAGTTCTGGATGACGTGGTGGTTGGTGACGACATGGCCCTCGGTATCGATGACGAAGCCGGAGCCGACCGCGGCGGAGCGGCGCGGGTCCTGATTGCGGTCGAAAAACTCGCGGAAATATTCCTCGTAGGGCGCGTCGGGCTTCGCGTCCGGCCGGCCGGTCGTGGGACCGCCGGTCACGGTGGCGATGTTGACGACGGAGGGCATCAGTTTTTCAACGAGATCGGCGAGGCCGGGCTCGCTGCCGTCCTTGACGGGCAGGATCGCGCCTGTGCCGGCATCGCTCGGCGCCAAGGCTTGCGGCGGCGCTTCGCTGTTCGGCTTGCCGTTCGGCTGAAAGGCGTAAGTCCAGCTGGCACCCGCCGCCAGCAGCAGCACGCCAGCCACGGCAAGCGGGACGAAGCGGCGAGGCGAGGCGGAATGGTTGAGCTTGGTCACGAGCAAAATCTCCGGTCGGTGTCTCTGTTACGCGGCCTGCGCCCGTTCCGTTAACGGCGCGGTTCGCGCGATGGGGAGGGCGAAGCCTTGAACATTTCGATTATAGCCTGCGAATTGAGGAAAACTGACGGCGGAACAAGAAAATCGGCGGCGGCGGGATAAGCGAGCCCCGACGGCTCGGCCCGGACCGCCAGACTGTCGTCCAAGATGGTAAACAAACCCCTGCGAAATCTTGATTTTTTTCGACATTGGCACCGCCGATCAGGCCCGCACCAGCCAAACGCCGAGCACGCCGGCGACGGCGAAAATGACGCCAAACAGGCGCATGCGCTCGGTGGGCAGCTCGTGCATTTGCGCCAGCATCCGGCGCATCGCCTCGGGAAATAGGGCGTAGAGCGCGCCTTCGATCACGAACAGCAAGGCCATAGCCGTGAGGAAATCTTCCATGGTCGATGGTACGAGGCCTGGCCGTGCGGGACTTAGTTTCGCGTCGTGCCGCTCATGGTTTTCGGCGCGATACAGAATTGGAACAGGATTTCGCCCGAGGGCGCGCCGACATAGCGCGTGCCGTCAGCCAAACCTTCGCGCACCGACTGCATGCATTGCCAGAACTCGAAGAAAATCGGGTCGGCGCCGAACGCCTTGTTGAAGATTTCCTGCGCCTTGCCCTCGCCCTCGCCGCGCAGGATTTGCGATTTCTTGTCGGCCTCGGCCAGAATAATACGCACTTTTTTGTCCGCTTCGGCGGTATAGCGCTGGGATTCCTTGTCGCCCTCGGCGCGGATCTTGACCGCTTCCTGGCGGCGCTGGGTTTCCATGCGCTCGATGACGGCGTTGCTGTTCTGGCGCGGCAGATCGAGGCGCTTCAGGCGCACGTCGATCATTTTGACTCCCCAGGAATCGGCCTGGGTGCGAACGCGTCTGGCGATCTCGCTCATGAGTTCGGCGCGCTCCGGGGTCAGCAGCGTCGCCAGATCGACGCGGCCGAAGACCGCGCGGACTTCGGCTTCGACGATGGCGGGCAGCAGACCCTTTTGTACGCTCCCCCTTGCCTCGAAAGCCTGGGTCGACCGTGCCGTATTGTAGAACTTCAGCGGATCGTCGATCCGGTAGCGCACGAAGGCGTCGACGAGCAATTGCTTTTGGTCGCTCGTCGGGATTTCGCCGAGATCGACTTCGTAATCGAGCACGCGCTTGTCGTAATATTGCACGCTCTGGAAGAACGGGATCTTGAAATGAAGTCCGGCGTTTTTCGCGTCGCGGACATAGGCATTGAATTGCAGCACGATCGCCTGCTGCTGTTCCGAGACCGTGAAGACCGACGACAGCCCGACAATGCCGAGCACGACGACCAGGACGACGGCGGCGATGATCTTGCGGGGCATGGTCATTCTCCCCCCGTGCGGGTTTCGCCGGCACGCGGCGGATTGGCGGCCGGCGGACGCGGCGGTGTCCGCAACTGATCGAGCGGCAGGTATGGCACGACGCCGCTGCTGCCTTGCCGGTTGTCGAGCAAGACTTTGTCCATGCCCTTCAGCAGATCGCGCATCGTATCGAGATAGATGCGCTGGCGGGTGATGTCCTTCGATCCGGCATATTCCTTGTACAAGGCGAGGAACCGGCTCGCTTCGCCCTCGGCACGGGCAATTCTTTCCGCCCGATAGGCTTCCGCGGCACGCAAGACTTTCTCCGCCTCGCCTTCCGCGCGCTGCGTGACTTGGTTTGCATAGCCGTGTGCGTTGTTGACCGCGCGATCCTTGTCGGCGCGCGCCGCCTGCACGTCGCGGAAGGCATCGAGCGCCTTGGCCGGCGGATCGATTTTCTGCAATTGGACGATGGTCACGCGAATGCCGGAGCCGTATTGATCCAGCATCTGCTGGATGAGGCGCGCCGCCTCCTGCTCGATCTCGCCGCGGCCCTTCGTGCGGATGTTTTCGAATTCGCGCCGGCCGATGATTTCGCGCAGCGCGCTTTCCGACACATCTTCCACGGTTTTCACGGCATTGCGGATATTGAACACGAACATGCGGATGCCTTCGGACGCCTGCGGCAAGCCGCCCTGCCGCGGCCGGGCTTCCCAATCGACGCGCCACGACACAACGGCCTGAACGTCGATGATGTTCTCGTCGCCGGTGAGCATCAGGCTCTCGCGATCGGCCGCGCGAACCGGTCCGCGGCCGGTGCCGGGCGCGACTGTCAAGCCGATCGAAGTCTGCCGCACGCCGGTTACTTCGGGCTTGGAAACCGAGCCGATCGGCGACGGCCAATTCCAGTGCAAGCCTTCACCCGTGAGCCCCGTCATGCGCCCAAATATCGTTTCGACGCCGGCTTCGCTGGTGCGCACCGTGTAGAAACCGGTCAATAGCCAGATCACGATGGCAGCGAGGCCGGCCAGCGCTATGCCGCGCGGCGAGCCGATGCCGCCCGGCATCATGCCCTTGAAACGTTCGCCACCCCGACGTAGCAAGTCCTCGAACTTCGGCGGCTGAAACGGCCCGCGGCCGCTGCCGTTGTTGTTGCCGCCATTGTTGCCGCTCGGCGGCCCGCCCCAGGGCCCGCGCGGCCCGCGCGGCTTGCCGCCGTCGCCGCCCGGATTGCCCCAAGGCCCGCCGGAACTGCTATAATTTTTCCAAGGCATCCGATTAATTCCTTAGTAGCCAAAGGCTGAATTGCCGCGCTCGCGGCTGCTGACGCGCCTTATAGGATAGGCACGCAGCCGGCGCAACGAAGGCGCCGCAGGGATTGCCGTCTGGATTTGTCGTCCGCCCCCGCCTAAATCAAGCCCATTCAACGAATTTATCGCAATCAGGAGCATACGAGCATGGCCGGGATCACCGAAGCCGATATATTGCAGGCGCTGCGCGGCGTCCGCGATCCGCAACGCAATTCAGATATCGTCACGCTCGGCATGGTTACCGGCTTGGTCATCAAAGGCGGCAATGTCGGGTTTTCGATCGAAGTCGATCCGAAGCGCGGCCCGGCGCTCGAACCGTTGCGCCAGCAGGCCGAGCGCGCCGTGCAGAACCTGCCGGGCGTCACCTCGGTCACCGTGGTCCTGACGGCGCATCGCGAAGCGGCGGCGGCACGCCCGGCCCAGGCGCAGGGCCACGCCCATCCGCCGGCGCAGCAGAAGGCCCCGACACCGGGCATCCGCGCCATCATCGCCGTCGCTTCGGGCAAGGGCGGCGTCGGCAAATCCACGACAGCGGCGAACCTCGCGCTGGCGCTCGCCGCCGAAGGCGCCATGGTCGGCCTGCTCGACGCCGATGTCTACGGCCCATCGCAGCCGCGCATGATGGGCGTGCGCGGCAAACCGACCTCGCCCGACGGCAAGATCCTGGAGCCGATGAAGAATTACGGCATCAAGATCATGTCGATGGGTTTCCTGGTCGACGAGGAAACGCCGATGATCTGGCGCGGCCCGATGGTGATGAGCGCGATCCAGCAGATGCTGCGCGACGTGAACTGGGGCGAGCTCGATATCCTCGTCGTCGATATGCCGCCCGGCACCGGCGACGCGCAGCTCACCCTGGCGCAGCAAGTGCCGCTGGCCGGCGCCGTCATCGTCTCGACGCCGCAAGACATCGCCCTGCTCGACGCGCGCAAGGGCTTGAACATGTTCCGCAAGGTCGATGTGCCCGTGCTCGGCATCGTCGAGAACATGAGCTACTTCAATTGCCCGAACTGCGGCCACCGCAGCGACATCTTCGCCCATGGCGGCGCGCGGAAGGAGGCCGAGCGCCTGGGCGTCGATTTCCTCGGCGAGATCCCGCTGCACATCGCGATCCGCGAAACCTCCGACGCCGGCACGCCCATCGTCGTCTCGGACCCCAAGAGCCCGCACGCCGAAGCCTATCGCGCCATCGCCAAGCGCGTGCTCGGCAAGCTGACATTGGGCGAGCCGAAACGCGTCTCGCCAAGGATCGTGGTGCAGTAACGGCAAGGGCGATTTTTGCGCCTCGCAGCGGCGTTGCCGCCGAAACGAGCTTGGCCTATTTTGCTCGAATGTCCGACTCGCCACGATACGCCAACGCCCATGAGGTCGTGGTTGCCGCCATTCGCGATGGCGTGCGCCGGCTTTACGGCAAGGAACTCACCAGCACGGTTCTTTATGGCTCGCGCGCGCGCGGCGATTGCCGGCCGGATTCGGACTACGATGTCGCGGTTTTTCTCGACACTGTCGGCGATCTCGACCGTGAATTGACCCGATTAGCCGAGTTGGCTTGGGAAATTCAACGCGCAACCGGCGCGATCGTTTCGTTCCTGCCGTTTCCAGCTTCGAGCCGCGGCGACCGTAACTTACCGATGAACGCCATACGGGCAGAGGGTGTTGCCTTGTGACGCCTGAGGCCGAGCAATTGTTTGCCAAGGCGCGCCTCGCTCTGCAGCAGGCCCGACACGACGCAGCGGGCGGATTTTCAGATGCCGCCGCGCGTTGCTGCTACATGGCCATGTTTCACGCCGCCCAAGCCGCCCTATTCGATCGCGAAGGCAGCGTACCTAAAACCCATAGTGGCGTGCGCGCGCGCTTCGGACTGCTGGCGCAAGCCGAACGCCGTATCGGCCCCGATCGCACGGCGCTTCTGGCGAAATTTTATAGCTACAAGGAAATTGCCGACTATTCGTTGTCTTTGACGGTGCCGGCCGCGGCCATTCCCGCCGCCATCATGCAAGCCCAACAGTTCGTCGAGGAAATGCAGCGGCTAATTACGACCCCGCCATGACGTTTGCGCGCTCGGAAAGCTGACCCTGGCGCGCCCAAGCGCGTCTCGCCGCGCATCGTGGTGCAGTAGGCGCGAGACGCCTTGACCGTCGGGGCGGCCCCGCTCAGTATTGACGATAAGCGGCGATAAGCCGCGCCCATCGTCGCCGGGAAGGAGTTCGAACCGATGTTCAAGCTGCTCGCGTCCGCCACTGCCCTCGCCGCGCTCGCCGCGAGCGCCGCCTCCGCGCAGACCAAGTGGGATCTGCCGGCGGCCTATCCGGCGCAGAATTTCCACACCGAGAACATCGCCGAATTCGCCAAGGCCGTCGACACCACGAGCGGCGGCAAGCTCAAGATCACGATTCACGCCGGCGCGTCGCTGTTCAAGGCTCCCGAGATCAAGCGCGCGGTGCAAGGCAATCAGGCGCAGATCGGCGAAATCTTGCTGGTCAATTTCGAGAACGAGAACGCGCTCTACGGCGCCGACGGCGTGCCGTTTCTCGCCGCCAGCTATGCCGACGGCCTGAAGCTGTGGAAGGCGCAGAAGCCCTTCATCGCGGCGCTGCTGGAAAAGCAGGGCATGGCCGTTCTGTTCGCGGTGCCGTGGCCGCCCCAGGGCATCTACTCGAAAAAGCCGCTCAACTCGATCGCCGATATGAAGGGCTTGAAATGGCGCGCCTACAGCCCGGCGACGGCGAAGATCGCCGAGCTCGTCGGCGCCCAGCCGGTCACCATCCAGGCGGCGGAGCTGTCGCAGGCGATGGCGACCGGGGTTATCGACTCCTACATTTCGTCGGGCGCCACCGGCTTCGATTCGAAAACCTACGAGCACATCAAGAATTGGTACGACACCCAGGCCTGGCTGCCGAAGAACGCCGTGATCGTCAACAAGAAGGCTTGGGACGCGCTCGACAAAGCGACGCAGGACGCGGTCGGCAAAGCCGCGGCCAATGCCGAGGCGGCGGGCTGGAAATTGTCGGAATCGAAGAACGGCTGGTATCTCGATCAACTGCGCGCCAACGGCATGACGATTCACAAGCCTTCGGCGGAGCTTTCGTGCGGCCTCAAGAAAATCGGCGAGCAGATGACCGAGGATTGGATCAAGCGCGCCGGCGACGATGGCAAGAAACTCGTCGAGGCGTTCAGGAAAATGTAACTCGATGCGCCGTCTGCTCGACGGCCTCTACAACGCCGCCGGCTATCTGGCGGCGTTTTTCTTGATCGTCGTCCTGATCTGGGTCGTCATCGGCATCGCCGGGCGCACCTTGAGCTTTTACGTCCCCGGGACCGATGCCTATGCCGGCTATGCGATGGCGGCGTCCGGCTTCCTCGCCCTCGCCCACACGCTGAAGCGCGGCGAACACATCCGCGTCGAACTGTTGCTGCAGCATGTCGGCGCCAAGGCCAATCGCGCGCTGCAAATCTGGTCGCTCGCCGCGACGACACTGCTCGCCGGGCTGTTCGCCGCCTACAGCGCGCGGCTCGCCTGGCAATCCTATCTGTTCGACGACATCTCGACGTCGAACGACGCGACGCCGCTGTGGATTCCCCAACTCGCGATGGCGGCGGGCACGATCGTGCTGTTGATCGCGTTCATCGACGAACTGGTGCTCGAGATCAGGGGCGAGCGCAAGAAACCCGCGGGCGGCAGCGAGCCGCTGCACAACGAATAGGCGGGCGCCTTGGACGTTCTCGTCACCGTTCTGTTGATCGTCGTCTTGTTCGCCCTGCTCGGCTCGGGCGTGTGGATCGGCTTGTCACTGGCGGGCGTGGCGTGGATCGGCATGCTGCTGTTTTCGACGCGGCCGGCAGGCGATGCCATGGCGGTGACGATCTGGGGCGCGTCCTCGTCGTGGACGCTCACCGCGCTGCCGCTGTTCGTGTGGATGGGCGAGATTCTGTTCCGCACGCGGCTCTCGGAGGACATGTTCAAGGGCCTGTCGCCTTGGCTGCAATGGCTGCCCGGCCGGCTGCTGCACACCAATATCATCGGCTGCGCGATCTTCGCCGCCGTGTCGGGATCGTCGGCAGCGACCTGCGCCACAATCGGCAAGATGACGCTGCCCGAGCTCGGCAAGCGCGGCTATCCGGACGGCATGGTCATTGGCACCCTCGCCGGCGCCGGCACGCTCGGTCTTTTGATTCCGCCCTCGATCATCATGATCGTCTATGGCGTCACCGCCGAGGTGTCGATCGCCAAGCTTTTCATTGCCGGCGTCGTTCCCGGCATCATGCTGTCGCTCCTGTTCATGGGCTACGTCGTCGTTTGGGCCTTGATGAATCCGGACAAGGTGCCGCCGGCCGATACCGGCATCTCATTCGGCCAACGGGTTTACGCATCGCGCCATCTCATTCCGGTGGTCCTGCTTATCCTTTTCGTGCTTGGCTCGATTTATGCCGGCTGGGCGACGGCGACCGAGGCGGCGGCGTTCGGCGTCGTCGGCGCGCTCTTTCTCTCGGCGGTGCAGGGCTCGCTGACGCGTGCCACATTCGGCACTAGCCTGATGGGCGCGACGCGCCTCTATTGCATGATCGCCCTGATCCTGGCCGGCGCCCAGTTCTTGACGCTGTCGATGGGCTATATCGGCTTGCCACGGGCCCTCGCGGACTGGATCGCGGGCTTGGGACTTTCGCAGTTTCAACTCATCCTGGCGCTCACCGCCTTCTACATCGTCCTCGGCTGCTTCCTCGACGGCATCTCGATGGTCGTTCTGACCATGGCCGTCATTCTTCCGACGGTGCAGAAGGCCGGCATCGATCTCATCTGGTTCGGCATTTTCATCGTCCTGGTCGTCGAGATGGCGCAGATCACGCCGCCGGTCGGCTTCAACCTCTTCGTCCTCCAGGGCATGACCGGGCGCCAAATCACCTACATCGCGCGCACGGCGGTGCCGATGTTCGTGCTGATGTGCGTGGCGGTGCTGCTGATCTATGTGTTTCCCAAAATCGTCACGTTCCTGCCGGAGCAGATGATCGGGAAGTGACGCGGGCGCTTGACTTGCCGGGAGCGCGCGCGTCACTGTGAGCGGCGCCGCAACCGGACTCCGCCATGATCCTCTATTCGTTCCACCGCTCCTCGGCCTCGTTCCGCACCCGCATCGCGTTGAACCTGAAGGCCATTCCCTACGAGCAGCGCTCGATCCATTTGCGCAAGGGCGAGCAGTTCGCGCCCGATTACGTCAAGCTCAATCCGCAAGACCAGGTCCCGACCTTGGTCAACGACCGCGGCGACGTGCTGGTGCAGTCGCCGGCGATCCTCGAATATCTCGAGGAGACGCACCCGTTTCCGCCGCTGCTGCCGAGCGATCCGATGGAGCGCGCCCGGGTGCGCGCGCTCGCCATGGTCGTCGGCTCCGATATCCACCCGATCGACAATTTGCGTGTCCTCACCTATCTGCAAAAAGTTCTGCAAGTGAGCGAAGGCCAGTTCGAGGACTGGTTCAATCACTGGATCGCGCTCGGCTTCAAGGGCCTCGAGGCGATGCTCGCCGGCCATCCCAAAACCGGCAAATACTGCCACGGCGACACGCCGACCTTCGCCGACATTTACCTCGTGCCCCAGGTCTTCAATTCCTTCCGCTTCAAGCTCGATCTCGCGCCTTATCCGAATATCCGGCGCATCCACGAGACCTGCATGAAGCACCCGGCCTTCGACAAGGCCCAGCCGAAGAACCAGCCGGACGCGGAGACTTAGCCGAAGCCGCGCGGCAGGCCTGTGGATTAACCGGCGTAAATGCGAGCGCCGCAGCGGCGGCGCTTTGCTTCCGCGGCCCCCTATGCTATCAGGCCTCGCCAACCCATATGAGTGTTGGCATGGATCTCCCCGAAGCCCTCACCTTCGATGATGTGCTGTTGGTGCCGGCGCGCTCCGCCGTGCTGCCGGGCGAAACCGAAACGCGCACGCGCGTCACCCGCGCCATCGAGCTGAAAATCCCGCTCATCTCCTCGGCGATGGACACGGTGACCGAGAGCGCGCTCGCCATCGCCATGGCCCAGGCCGGCGGCGTCGGCATCGTGCACAAGAACCTCGCGATCAAGGCGCAGGCCGACGAAGTCCGCAAGGTCAAGAAGTTCGAGTCGGGCATGGTCGTCAACCCGGTCACCATCGCGCCGGAAAAGCGCCTGGCCGACGCGCTGCAGCTCATGGCCGAGCACAAGATTTCCGGCATCCCCGTGGTCGAGCGCGGCAGCGGCAAGCTGGTCGGCATCCTGACCAACCGCGACGTGCGTTTCGCCACCGATGCGCAATTGCCGATTTCCGAGCTGATGACCAAGGAGAGCCTCGTCACCGTGCGCGAGGGGGTCGACATGGCCGAGGCGCGGCGCCTGCTGCACAAGCGCCGCATCGAAAAGCTCATCGTCGTCGACGCCGACTATCGCTGCGTCGGCCTGATCACGGTCAAGGATATCGAGAAGGCGCAACGCCACCCCAATGCCTGCAAGGACGAGCAAGGCCGCCTGCGCGTCGGCGCCGCGACCGGCGTCGGCGATGACGGCGTGCGCCGGGCCGAGGCGCTGTTCGAGGCCGGGGTCGACATCATCGTCGTCGATACCGCGCACGGCCATTCCGAAGGCGTGCTCAAGGCGGTCGAGCGCATCCGCAAGCTGAGCAATTATACCCAAGTCATGGCCGGCAATGTGGCGACCGGCGACGGCGCCAAGGCGCTGATCGACGCCGGCGTCGATGCGGTCAAGGTCGGCATCGGCCCGGGCTCTATCTGCACGACGCGCGTTGTCGCCGGCGTCGGCATGCCGCAATTCAGCGCCATCCTCGAAAGCGCCGCCGTTTGCCGCAAGCAAAACGTGCCGGTCATCGCCGACGGCGGCATCAAATATTCCGGCGATCTCGCCAAGGCGATCGCGGCCGGCGCCAATTGCGCCATGATCGGCTCGCTTTTTGCCGGCACCGACGAAGCGCCCGGCGAAGTGTTTCTCCACGAGGGCCGCTCCTACAAGGCCTATCGCGGCATGGGCTCGCTTGGCGCCATGGCGCGCGGCTCGGCGGACCGCTACTTCCAGCAGGAAGTGGCCGACACGCTGAAGTTCGTGCCCGAGGGTATCGAGGGCCAGGTGCCCTATAAGGGGCCGATCGCCAATGTCGTCCATCAGCTCGTGGGCGGATTGCGCGCGGCGATGGGCTATACCGGCTCGCGCAACCTCGACGAATTCCAGAAAAACGCGAAATTTGTGCGCATCACCGGCGCCGGGCTGCGCGAGAGCCATGTGCACGACGTGACCATCACCCGCGAGGCGCCGAATTACCGCCGCCTCTAATCGAGGACCGCGCCCGCCGCCATGACTCCGGGCGCCCGCATCAGGACCGCGATCGAGTTGCTCGACATGATCGAACACCCGCCGCCGGGCCGCGACGACGTCCCGGCCGACATCGTGCTCAACGGCTATTTTCGCGGCCGGCGCTTTGCCGGCGCCAAGGACCGGCGCGCGATCTCGGATATGGTTTTCGCCGTCTTGCGCAATCGCGCCGCGCTCGATTGGCATTGGGGCGCGGACAGCGGCGGTAATCGGCATCGGGTGTTGGCGCATCTCGCGCTCGACGGCGCGTTCGATGTTCCGGCGCTCGATCGTGCCTGCGATGGCGCCGGCTACGCGGCGCCGCCGCTGAGCGCGGCCGAACGCGGCGCGCTCGCGGCGTTGGCGAACGGGGCGCGCGAAAATCCGCCGCCGGCGGTGCGCGGCAATTTCCCGGCCTGGCTCGAAGACGAGGCGCGGCTAAGTTTCGGCAACGGCGCGGCGGCGGAATTCGCCGCGCTCAGCCAAGCGGCGCCGCTCGATATTCGCGTCAACACGCTGCGCGCAATGCGCGCCGGCGTGCTGCAATCCCTCGCCGGGCGCGGACTTGCCGTGTCCGCGACGCCGCACTCGCCGCTTGGCATCCGGATCGAGGGCCGCGTCAATCTGCTGCCATTGCCGGAGTTTCGCGAAGGCCGGATCGAGGTTCAGGACGAAGGTTCGCAGCTCGCCGCCCTCCTCGTCGAAGCCGAGCCGGGCATGACGGTGCTCGATTATTGCGCCGGCGCCGGCGGCAAGTCGCTGGCACTCGCGGCCGACATGGCGAACAAGGGCGCGATCGTCGCGCACGATGCATCGCCCAAGCGCCTGGCGCCGATCGCGGCACGCACCGCGCGGGCCGGAGCGACCATCGTGCGCACGGCATCGCCCCCGGAGCTTGCCGCAATGCCGCGCGCCGGTTTCGATCGCGTCCTGGTCGATGCGCCGTGCAGCGGATCGGGCGCGTGGCGTCGCCATCCCGAGGCCAAATGGCGCTTGACGCCCGAGCGGCTCGCCACGCTCCACGCGGCGCAGCGCGATTGCCTCGACCTTGCCGCCGATTTCGTGCGCCCGGGCGGACGGCTGATCTACGTGACCTGCTCGATGTTGCAATCCGAGAACGGGAAACCGGTGCACGATTTCCTGGCGCGCAATCCCGCCTTCCGCCCGATGCCGCTGGCGCCGGTCTGGCAGCGCCGCATCGGCGCGCTGCCGCCTTTCGCCGGCACGACATTGCAACTCACGCCGCGCCGGTCCGGCACCGACGGATTCTTCGTGGCACTTATGGAGCGGCCGGCATGATCGCGGCGCGCGGCTTCGCCTTACGGCGCGGCATTGTGGAAGACGCCGCCGGCATCGCGGCCGTTTTCGTCGAAACCTGGCGCGACACCTATCCCGGCATGTTGCCCGATCGCGTGTTGGTGCGCATGTCGGACGAGGCGCAAGCGACCTATTGGGCGCGCCTGCTCTCGGCGCGCCGGCCGAGTGAATTCGTCCAGGTCGCGATCGGCGGCGCCAAAGGCGCCATTGCTGGCTTCGGCAGCGCCGGCCCGGCGCGCAGCGGCGCCGCGCGGCAGGGCGAAATCTACACGCTCTATATCCGCCCGAACTGGCAGAACCAGGGCCTCGGCCGCGGCTTGATCTGCGCGCTGTTTCAGGGCCTGCGCGAGCGCGGCTGCAAATCGGCCATGCTGTGGGTTCTGGCCGCCAACCCCTCGCGCTTTTTCTACGAGGCGATGGGCGGCCAGCGCGCCTTCGAGCAGGTCGAGCGCTTATGGGGCATGGACGTGCCGCAAATCGGCTATCATTGGCCGGATCTGGCGAAATGCTTTGCCGATGGCGGCGCCTGCCGCCGCGAACCCACATGAACGACACCGGACACCCATGACCATTCCCCATCACGAGCGCGTCCTCATTCTCGATTTCGGCGCGCAATACACGCAGCTCATCGCCCGCCGGGTGCGCGAGAACGGGGTGTATTGCGAAATCCATCCGTTCAATATCCCGGACGCGAAAATTCGCGGCTTCGGCGCCAAGGGGATTATTCTTTCCGGCGGCCCGGCCTCGGTGCACGAAGCCGGCACGCCGCGCGCCGCCCAGGCCGTGTTCGAACTCGGCGTGCCGGTGCTCGGCATCTGCTATGGCGAGCAGACCATGTGCGACGTGCTCGGCGGCCAGGTCGAGCCCGGCGATCATCGCGAATTCGGCCGCGCCGAAATCGAGATCGCGGCGGACTGCCCGCTGTTCGAGGGTCTGTGGAAAAAGGGCGGCCGGCACCCGGTTTGGATGAGCCACGGCGACCGCGTCATCGCCCTGCCCCAGGGTTTCCGCGCCGTCGCCACCAGCGCCAACGCGCCCTTCGCCGCGATCTGCGACGAGCGGCGAAATTTTTATGGCGTGCAATTCCATCCCGAAGTCCACCACACGCCTGACGGCAAGGCGCTGCTGCGCAACTTCACGCACCGCATCGCGGGCTGCCGCGGCGATTGGTCGATGAAGGCGTTCCGCGCCGAGGCGATCGAGAAAATCCGCGCCCAGGTCGGGCGCGAGCGCGTCATCTGCGGCCTATCGGGCGGCGTCGATTCCTCGGTCGTCGCCGTCCTTCTGCACGAAGCGATCGGCGACCGGCTGAATTGCATTTTCGTCGATCACGGCCTGCTGCGGCAGGACGAGGCGAAGCAGGTCGTCGACCTGTTCCGCGAGCATTACAATATCCCGCTCGTGCATCGCGATGCCGCGGACCTCTTCCTCGGCAAGCTCGCCGGCGTCACCGACCCCGAAGCCAAGCGCAAGGCGATCGGCGGCACCTTCATCGACGTGTTCGAGCAGGAGGCGAAGAAGATCGGCGGCGCCGCGTTTCTCGCCCAAGGCACGCTTTATCCCGACGTGATCGAATCGGTCTCGGTCCATGGCGGGCCCAGCGCCACGATCAAGTCGCACCACAATGTCGGCGGCCTGCCCGAGCGCATGCGCATGTCTCTCGTTGAGCCGGTGCGCGAGCTGTTCAAGGACGAGGTGCGCGCGCTCGGCCGCGAGTTGGGCCTGCCCGAGGCGTTGATCGGCCGACACCCCTTCCCCGGCCCCGGCCTCGCCATCCGCATTCCGGGCGAGGTGACGCGCGAGAAATGCGACCTGCTGCGCCGCGCCGACGCGGTGTTCATCGACGAAATCCGCAAGGCCGGGCTCTACGACGCGATCTGGCAGGCCTTCGCCGTGCTGCTGCCGGTGCGCAGCGTCGGCGTCATGGGCGACGCGCGCACCTACGACCAAGTCGTCGCCCTGCGCGCCGTGACCTCGACCGACGGCATGACGGCCGATTGGTTCCAGTTCCCCCACGACGTGCTCGGCCGCATCGCGACGCGGCTCATCAACGAAGTGCGCGGCATCAACCGCGTGGTGTACGACGTGACGAGCAAGCCGCCGGGCACGATCGAGTGGGAGTGAGGCCAATTGCCTTTAACGTTATGATTGAAACCGATGGCAGGACGTAACCAGCATCACATCCCCCAATTCTTCCAACGCGGATTCGGCTTACAGCGCTCAGGAAAGCCGAAGGAGATTTGGAAGTATCAAAAAGGCACCAGGCCCGAACTGTCGAAAATAAAGCACACCGCGACCGCGGACAGCTTCTACTCGCCGTTATCCGATGACAGAACGAAAACGCTAGATGATCGGATTACCCACATCGAGACACCCATTTCTCGGAAGGTCAACGCGCTTCGCAGGATGCCAGCAGGATCGGTCGTGGATTCCTCCCTTGCGGCGGAAGTCCTCATTCACCTGGCGCCGCGCACGTCTCACCTGCGCTCAGTATTCGCGCATGCCGTGGCAGGCCTGAGCGACAGAGCGCGTGAGGCATTCACCGACAGATACAACCTAGCGGCTTTGTTAGGGCTTGACGCCGACCAACCCTCCGCTCGTTTTCAAGGGTATATTGCCGAACATTTCGGACCAGATTCGCTATTCGCCCAACTTGGCCTGCCACCCGCCGTATTGGAACAAGTTGCCTTTCGGCTGGCGAAAGAAAACTTCGGCCAGTTCGTCGATGAGCAAATCCCGCAGATGAAGGCCGTGCTGGAATCCATGGCGCTGAACGCGCCAAACATGGCTCGCGAGGGGCACAATAAGGCGCTCGCGAAAATGGTCCTCGATGGCAACAAGCGGGATGATTTGTTCGCCTATCGGTGGATGGTAGAAGCCGCACCGCCTGAGGGCGCAGTCCTGCCCGATTGCGTCGCTATCGCTTTGCTAGAGGGAGGCATTCCGCGTCCGTTCATCGGATCATCTAGCGAAGAGGTTCGCGCGGTCGTCCTACCGCTCTCGACCGACAAACTGCTGGTTGGCGCGAAAGAGGGCGGACCTCACCTATCGCTCCACACCCTCAACGCCGCAGCTGCCGCATGTAGCCATGAGTTTTTTCTCGCAGCGACTGATGCGCATAGCGCCTTGGTTTGTGAGATCGGTATGGTCGCGACGGCCTACATTGAAGAAGGCCTGAACAGCGCCATTCAGGAATATCGGCTCAAGTGCGAGCCGACGACGTTGACCGAGTATCACGACGTAGCGTCGGCGGACGAGGAGAAGTTCGAGGAGGGTCCCGCTTCCGGTAACTTCAGCTTCCAAGTTTCCTGTTTTGATTTCGGCGACCAAGAGCTGGCCGGACGCATCGCAGAGGTATTGAAGTATATCGTAGCAGGCTTGGCTCGGGTCATTCCGCTTGATCGCTTGGACGGCATAACTTTCGCGGCAGACTACCCTGCCGCGCTGGGTTCTATTGACCGCGGGAGACCCGACATTCCCGCCCCGAAGACCTTCAGCAACGAAACTGGGGTGGGAGTAGCGATGACTTTACCGGTCGAGCGTAAGGCCTCATCAAAGGTCACATCGTACTGACAGGCGGCATCGGCCTGGGATTGATCGGCGAAACTGACCGGGATCAGCAGTGGGCGCTCCACATGCTCGTGCATGAGTTTGCCCAAGTTTCGATGATCCAGTTGTTCGATGAGGCTTTACCGGGCGTAATCTTGAACCCGATCACCGATAGCTACGAGGGGCCGCTATTTGCATCAGTTAACATAGCGCTGGATAGCTACGCCGCTTCGCGGGTCAGCTCATGTTTCGGCGACTGCGATGAAATAATGCGCGTCAATCAGGAGCTGTATCGTCTTGACGCTCGCCAGCGCTCAGGAAAAGATTTCGGAGGCACGTTTGCTTATCGCTATCACGGCGACATTCCGAAGCTGATAGACGTGGCGGGCCCTTCGTTGAGCACATCTTGAGCTTCTCGGCCCAATTGCTGGGCCACGCGAATGGCCTTCGCAGCTCTCCGTTCGATGATGAAGGCATTGTGAAAGCATCGCTTGAGAAGGCCGGTTTGCTTGCCTGGTTTACGACATTTGAGACAGACCTTCGCGGTTATTGGGACCGTCGGGGTCAATGGAAATCACTCGATGAATTGTATCAATACAATCGCCACGTCGAAAGGATCTATTGGCAGTTTGGCATGTTCTGGTCGCGGAATGAAATTGGTGAAATTCGCCTTGACATCCCAATCGCCTTCGACGCATTGCGACTCATTGAAGAGACCGCCCGTGGCGCTCCAATCATGAATTCCTCCGCGACACCGAAGGAGAAATAACGAGGTTCAAGCATTGCTCACAATGTCGGCGGCCTGCCCGAGGCGTTGATCGGCCGCCATCCGTTCCCCGGCCCCGGCCTCGCCATCCGCATCCCGGGCGAGGTGACGCGCGAAAAGTGCGACCTGCTGCGCCGCGCCGACGCGGTGTTCATCGACGAAATCCGCAAGGCCGGGCTCTACGACGCGATCTGGCAGGCCTTCGCCGTGCTGCTGCCGGTGCGCAGCGTCGGCGTCATGGGCGACGCGCGCACCTACGACCAGGTGGTGGCGCTGCGCGCCGTGACCTCGACCGACGGCATGACCGCCGACTGGTTCCAATTCCCCCACGACGTGCTCGGCCGCATCGCGACCCGCCTCATCAACGAGGTGCGCGGCATCAATCGCGTGGTCTACGACGTGACCAGCAAGCCGCCGGGAACGATCGAGTGGGAGTGAGCTCGCATAATGATTCTTGACGTTATTATCGTGTCGCGTTACTATACGAGTTGTGGCGATCAAGACATTCAGGTGCGCCGATACGAAAGCTCTGTTCGGGCTCGAGCGCGTCGCGCGCTTCGCGAATATCGAACGTCCGGCGCTGCGCAAGCTCAAGCAGCTCGACTTGGCGCGGCGCATCGACGACCTGCGCGCCCCGCCGGCGAACCGGCTTGAGAAGCTGAAGGGCGACCGCGCGGACCACTGGAGCATCCGCGTGAACGATCAATTCCGCATTGCTTTCGCTGGACCGGCGGCGACGCCGAAGATGTTGAGATCGTGGACTATCATTGACGGAACCGGACATGACCCGAAAACTGAAACCCGTATCCCCCGGCGAGATGCTGGCCGAGGAATTCCTGAAGCCGCTCGGCATGAGCAACTACCGGCTGGCGAAGGAGATCGGCGTGCCGGCGCAACGCATCGGCGATATCCTCGCCGGGAAGCGCGCCATCACCGCCGATACCGATCTGCGCTTGTGCCGCTTTTTCGGGCTCACGAACGGCTGGTGGCTGCGCTTGCAGGCCGACTACGACACCGAGAAGGCGAAGCCGGCGCTCGCGCGGGCCTTGGCGAAAATCAAGCCCTGGGCGACGGCTGCGGGTAAGGCGCCGGCGCCCTGAGGCTGGTTCGCGTCACGCCGGCGGGATAAACGGCTGCGCGATCGCGCGAAACGCCGGCAGCGCCTCGAGCCGGGCCGCGTGGGCGGCGAGCGCGGGACAATCCTTCATCGCCGCCAACCCGGGATGCGCTTCGTTGAGGAAGCGCAGGACGACGGCGACGGCGATATCGGCGTGGCCGATGCGGCCGTCGAACCAATAGTCGCCGGCGCGGCGGGCGCGGTCGGCTTCGAGAGCGGCGAGCGTGGCGGCGATCTGCGCGCGGCACCGCTCGACCCAAAGCTCCGACACGTCGCGATGGAGCCGCTTCTCGTAAAACAGGCTGACGGCTTTTTCGCCCAGTCCCGTTGCCAGCGCCGCGACTTGCAACGCCCGGTGCCGCGCCGGCTCGGTTGACGGGAACATCGCGCGGCCCGCCGGCACGCGGCTGTCGAGATAGTCGAGGATGCCGTGGCTTTCCACCAGAACCTCGCCGTCGTCGAGCACCAGGGTCGGCACGCGGGTGAGCGGGTTGTAGGGCCGGATCTTGTCGGCATCGCCAAACACCGACCACGGCCGATGTTCGAACGGCAGCTCGTACAGCGTCAGCGCGATGCCGACGCGGCGGACGAAGGGCGAGTCGTACTGGCCGATGAGGATCATGCGCGGGTCTCCCGGGCCGACGACTATAGCGCCTCGGCGGCGATCCGCGCCGGCCTTGATAAATTCTCCGATACGGAATAATTTCCCGTTTATGGGAGTGCCCCGCGCCGATATCCGTTCGATCGACCGCCAAATCGCCCAGCGCTTGAAGGCGCTACGGTCGGACAAGGCCTGGTCGCTGGACGCGCTTGCCAAGCGCAGCACGGTGAGCCGCGCCACGCTCTCGCGCCTCGAAAACGCCGAGGCGAGCGCCACGGCCGGCGTCTTGGGCAAGCTGTGCGCGGCTTACGGCATGACGATGTCGCGCTTGGTGCGCATGGTCGAGGACGAATTCGCCCCCCTGCTGCGCCGCGGCGAGCAGCCGGTTTGGATCGATCCGCAAACCGGCTTTCGCCGGCGTTCGGTGTCGCCGCCGGCGCGGACCTTGGCCGGCGAGGCGCTCGAATGCGAGCTCAAGCCCGGCACGCGCATCGCCTACGACCGCCCGCCACGGCAAGGCCTGGAGCACCATCTGCTGCTGATCGCCGGCCGCTTGGAGGTGACGCTCGACGGGCGAACCTACGAACTCCGGCCGGGCGATTGCCTGCGTTACCAGCTCTTCGGCCCGAGCGCCTTTGCGACGCCGAAACGGAGTTCCGCCAAATACATTCTTTTCATGGTGTGAGGCCGCATGAGCGGAGACGGGCTGGTCGCGATCTCGCAAGTGCCGGCGGAGTACGTCGAACGTCATATCCGCGAGCTTGGCGCCCTGTTGCATGCCTGCGTCCATGCCGGGGCCAGCATCGGCTTCATCCTGCCGTTCGCGACCGACGACAGCGAGGCGTACTGGCGCGAGAACGTGCTGCCGGCGGTGCGCGGCGGCACGCGCGTGCTGTCGATCGCGCGGCACGGCGCGCGACTGGCCGGATCGGTTCAACTCGACCACGACACGCCGCCCAACCAGCCGCATCGGGCGGAAGTCCGCAAGCTGCTGGTGCATCCCGATTTCCGCCGCCGCGGCATCGCCACGGCGCTGATGGCGGACATCGAAAATCATGCGCGCCGTCTCAAGCGCAGCCTGATCACGCTCGACACGCGCACCGGCGACGCCGCCGAGCCGCTCTACGCGGCGCTCGGCTACAAGACCTCGGGCGTCATCCCCGGCTATTGCCGCGACCCGTTCGAGAACAAGTTCGATTCGACGACGATCATGTACAAGGCGCTGTGACGAATCATGTCCGTTTGGCGCGAAAGCTGCGCGCCGAGATATTGATATCGCCGCATTCGGCTATGGCAAACGCCGCGATGTCGGCGCGCGCATCGATCACGTGCCAGCCGCCGGGCCGCAGCACGAGCGCGGCCGGATGAATCTCCCGCGGCGCCGGCGACTTGGCGTGAATGCGAACGATATTCGCGTTGCGGATCGCGTCCGCAAATGCCGCGATCCGAGGATCGAAGCTCGCCGCGGCCGGCGGATCGAAGCGGAAGCGCCGCCGCGTCGCTTCCATCTTGGCGCGCACTTGATCGGGATAGGATTCGACGATCTTGGCACGGGCGCGGTCCGCCGCATCCTGCATGCCCAGCGCGGTCAGTTCCGGCATCGGCTGCGTCAGGATGACGGCCAGCGCTTCGGCCTCGTCGGCGGCAAGGCCGGTCAACCGGGTGCGATAGTTGAAGCCGAGCTCGATACCGCCCTGGTTGCCTTGATGGACGACGATCGGCAATCCGGCCTCGGTCAGGGCATCGACATCGCGCAGGATCGTTCGCCGGGCGACTTCCAGCTCGGCGGCGAGCTGCTCGCTCGTCATCCGGCCGCGATTCTGAAGCAACAACAGTATTCGAAGCAAGCGGGATGCGCGCAAAGCGGTCGCCCAAATATGACAGAAGATGTCATATAAGGTCCGCTACAAGCCTCGGCAACAAATCACCGGGAGCGTGACCATGCACTTTTACGAAATCCGGCACTCGATTGCCGCGCCGGCTGAACGGGTCTGGGCGAACTTGGTCGACGCAAGAAAAATCGTCGAGGGCGGGCTCGGATTGCTCAAGATCGAAGGCCGAATCGGTCCCGGCGAGACGATCAAGCTGTGGTCCGAAGCCGCGCCCAAACGCGCCTTCCGGCTGCGCGTGACCGCTTGGGAACCGGCCCGCCGCATGATTTGGGAAGGCGGCATGCCGCTCGGACTGTTCCGCGGCGTGCGCGGGTTCGAACTCACGCCATCCGAAGGCGGCGTGAGCTTCCATATGCGCGAAGACTTTTCCGGGCCGCTGGTCAAGCTGATTTGGAAATCCATGCCCGACCTCAATCCGTCCTTCGCGAAATTCGCCCGCGGCTTGCAAGCGCTTTCCGAAGGCCGGCCCGCATGAGCACGGTGACCCATGGTAGCGGCGAGGCAGACGATCCTTGGCTCCTCAAGACTCCGTCGCAAACATCGTCCTATCGGGCTTGGCGCGACCCGGCCGCCAAGCCGCCGGCGCTGGTCGTGCAAGTCGGAACCACCCGCCTCGCCTATCGATTGCGCTGCATCGACGACCTGCGCGCCATGCTGAAAGCGCGCGGCGACTGGGTCGAACTCGGCAACGCCGACGAGGGCAAACCGGTCAAGAAGGATACCGTCGAGGCGTGGGCCCGCGCGGCCGACAATCCGGCGGGCGGATATTACGGATTGCGCAAGGGCTACCGCGGCCGGTTCGCCAACTATGTCACGCCGGTTCTCGAATTGCTTGGCTATGTCGAATTGGAGCACGGGCCGCGCAACAACCGCGTGCGCACCCGCTGAACGTTGCTACGATCGCAGCAGCGGCGCCAAGCCCGCTAATCGACGCCGTAGAGCGCCGCGCAGGTGATGAGCTTGCGCATCGCATTGGCGATGTTGGTCAGGTCGAAGGGATAGCGTTTGCCCTCGGAGTCGACCCACGTCATCTGCTTGCCGGCGGCGAGCGCCTGGCGGAAATCGGCGTCGTTGCCGAGGTTGAACAAAACAGCGTTGCGCTGTCCGGCCCGGCCGGTGGCGCGATGGCTCTTTTTGTAGGACGTGTCGATTTCGATCGTCACGTCGTAGGTCTTGGACGGATCGATGTTGAAATCGGTGCGCGTGCCGTAGATCGTAAAATTCATCTGCGCGTTGAGCTGCAGGAAGAGATTCGCATTGTCGGTATAACCGACGTTGATCGTACAATAGCTGAACGTGGCGCCGGAAAACGTGGCGGAGCCGATCCAAAAGCCGGTCTTGAACGTCGGCGCCGAGGCGGCTTGGGCGAGGACAGCCGCGGGCGACGCCAGAACGGCCAAGGCGAGCCCGGCGAGGGCGATCGGTCGAATTGCCTTCATCATGCACTCCGCAGCAACTAGATTGGCGCGCAATCTAGCCTCCGCGGCGCCCAGCGGCAAGCAAGCGCCGCGCGCCTTAGGCCAAGGCGACGCGGCCGCGTTCGAGCGGCGGCGGACGGTAACGCAAGAACGGCAGGGCGCGCACGACATGGCGGAAAACGCCGTGCCGCTCCATCCAAGCGGCATAGGCGACATAGGTCGGATCTTCCGACAGGTGCCGCTCTTCGGTCTTGGCGCGCATGAAGTAGATGACATTCACCAGCAGCAGCAGGCAGCTGTTGCGCACCGTTTCCGCCGCGGAAACATAGGGAATGAACGGGATGTACATCAGCCACCAGGAGATGTTTTTCGAAATATAGGCGGGATGCTTGGTGTAGCGGTACGGGCCGTTGGTAATGATTCCGCGGTGCGTCAGATTGGAGAACCGGCAGCCGAAGATGACCGTGGCCCACACGTAATAGGTCGTCAGCACGAGGATGATCGAGCCCCAGACGGCCTGTATCAGCGGCGTATCGGCGAGCCATTTGCTCCAGCTGTTGTCGGTGCCGTATTCGAGATAGTTCTGCGCCGTGAACGACCAGAACGGCGGGTAGCACAGCAAAGCCACGAACCAGCCAAGCGCCGTCGGCTCGGCCCAGCGGATGTGCGAATCGAGGACGCGCAGCGTCAGCACGTAGCCCGCCGCCCCGAACACGACATCGACCGAGTACAGGAAGTTGATCAGAAAATGGAACAGCTTCAGGAAGCTGAAGCCGGTCTCGAGGTCGGCGAACCAATGCTGCGCCGCCGCCGTGTTGCCGGTCAGAAAGATGAACATGAGCGGCAGGAAAAACGCCTTCACCGCCCAGCCGCGGAAATGCTCACCGATTTCGCGCCGATCGACCTCCTCCCAGCGCCCCAGCATGAAGCAGCCCAGATGCCAATACGCGTCGTGCGGATCGCGCATGCGGGCATCGACATAGGCGATATAGGGCACGCTCAGCGCCACCACGAATGGGCCGAACTTGAAGCATAGGAGCCAGAAGGCCTGGTAGTATTTGTCGTGATACTCGCGGAATAGCCAATAGACGAGCGCAATGGCGAGAAAGGTCGCGATCAGGCCGACGAACTTGACGCCGACGCGCGCCCACACGATGCGGCGCGTCCCGTCCCAAACCAGCCCGGTGCTGGCCCGCTCCTGCACCCGATTGACGACGAGATCGAGCGCGACGATCGGCAGCATCGCCGCCAGCATGGCGAGGGCCGATTGCTCGACGATCGGGAGTCCGAGCCGGGAGATGAAGGGCAGCGTGGCGAGGTAGCAGGCCAGGCCCGCGAACGCCGTCATCTGATGGCTCACCGAAGGCGGCGGCAAATCGCGGGCCGCGTTCGCCCGTGGCGCGTTGTGCGCTGCGCGTGAGACAGGTTCCTGGGTGTTCGCTTGTGTCATTGTTTGGTTGGTCCGAACGAACAATGGAACAGGTCACGGGCAAAGTCGAGCGATCCTCCCGGCCGCCCAGCACAAACCGCTACGGCCATGGATGTCGCTTGGCGAGAATGAATTCCAATGGTTAACAAGCCATGACGGCGCGCGCAATCGGAATTGTCAGGCGCGTATTAACGCTGAGATTGTTGTGCTAATTGAGGCGGTTTGCCAAATTAACCATTCGACGATCGATCGTGCTCTCGCGTGGCTTTCCCATCAAACCATCGCCAGATTATCTGTTAATGGTAAAGCAATATTTTCGAGCGTTAACGAACATTTAGCCTTGCTCTTATGCGGCTTCAATGTCATTTGCGGTGAACGAATTCCTAACGCATCCGATGAACGAATCGTTAATGAAAATTCGAGGCCTGGAAATCCACGAAGAGAACTGCGCCGATCTTGTGAATTTCCAGACCTCGATCGCTGCCATGTCTTTGATCGGTATCGTTGAACGGGCAGGCAAAGTCGGAATGTTTACGTTTTGTGATGGTTAACGCAAGCCGAAGCTGTCGAGCTTGGCGCACAAAGGAGTGAATTGAATTTGCCGTAACCAGCGACTCCAGCAAGAGCAAATCGAGCTGGAGGCTTTCACTAATCGAATAAAAAAGGAGCAACAAAATGAGTAGTCAGAGAGTAAGCCGCGCTTTTCGCTACGCCCTGCTGGTTTCGGTCAGCGCGGGCGCCGTGGCGTTGCTGTCAAGCTGCGTCCAGCTTGTCGATTGCGAACCGGAAAAGGAAATCTGCTTCTACGCTGTCAAGCCGAGCTTCGAACAGAACGCTTCGAGCGGCGGCACCTCGGGCAACCGTAGCAGCTCGACGAGCACGAGCACCAGCACGAGCAGCTCGACATCGAGCACATCAACGAACAGCTCGTCGACAACCAGCAATGGCTCGACGACGAGCAATGGTTCGACGACGAGCAATGGTTCGACGACGAGCAATGGTTCGACAACGAGCAATGGTTCGACGAGCAAGGGTTCGAGCAGCTACGGTAGCTCAAGCCACGGTTCGACCAGCGACGGCAGTTCTAGCCATGGTTCGACGAGCAAGGGGTCGAGCAGCTACGGTAGCTCGACCAACAGCTCGTCCGGCAATTCGAACAACAGCTCCTCGGGCAATTCGTCGAGCAAGGGGTCGAGCAGCTACGGTAGCTCGACCAACAGCTCGTCCGGCAATTCGAACAACAGCTCCTCGGGCAATTCGTCGAGCAAGGGGTCGAGCAGCTACGGTAGCTCGACCAACAGCTCGTCCGGCAATTCGAACAACAGCTCCTCGGGCAATTCGTCGAGCAAGGGATCGAGCAGCGGCGGGCCCAAGGGCAACAACGGCGTCGGCAATGGCCTGGATCCGCAACCGCCGGGCAATCCGCCAGTCAATGACGGGCCTGGTACGGGCCCCGGCAATCCGGGCAACAAAGGTGGGCCAAGCAGCAGCAGCGGTGGCCGCAGCCGGTAGAACATAAGTTACATAATAAAATCACCACGCGGCAGAAGTCGCAAACTGGCCCGTTCTCGCAAGAGAGCGGGCCATTTTCTTTTACCGCTGGTAGGTTGGCCACTTGATCGATCGTCGGCAACGAGGACTTGCGCAGGGCAATGACCCCATTGCGACTTCGCGCTGAACATTCGCCGGTCTACGCGGTCGATCTTGCGTTCGCCGCCTGTTTATGCTATTTATGGATAACAAAAAACTAACAAGTGTCGAATGACACTTGATCGGAAGCAGGCGCTCAACGCCCGCCTCGCGACGCGCAAGAAACGACGGTTCGGAAATGCTTGGAGCCTCACGGCAAGCCGATAGCGTTTGCCAAGACGCCGTCAAAAAAAGCAGGAGTTTTCCGATGAATCGTCAAAGCGTTAGGCGCGCACTGCGCTACACATTAATGGCTTCCGCGAGCGCCGGCGCAATTGCTTTGCTGGCCAGCTGCATTCAGCTCGTCGATTGCGAGCCTGAGAAGGAAATCTGCTTCTACGCCGCCAAGCCAAGTTTCGAGCAGAACGCTTCGAGCGGCGGCACTTCGGGCAACCGAAGCAGCACGTCGAGCACGGGTTCGTCGTCCGGCGGCTCGACGACGAGCACATCGGCGAGCACATCATCGTCGAGCAGCTCGTCCTCGAACAGTTCGTCCTCGAACAGCTCGTCCTCCAACAGTTCGTCCTCGAACAGCTCGTCCACCAACAGGTACGTCTCCAGCAGTTCATCTTCGAACAGCTCGGGTTCGAACAGTTCACGGTAGCATCCAGCCATGGATCGACCAGCAAAGGCTCTAGCAGTTATGGCAGCTCGAGCCACGGCTCCTCGGGCAATTCGTCGAGCAAGGGTTCGAGCAGCTACGGTAGCTCCACCAACAGCTCGTCCGGCAATTCGAACAACAGCTCCTCGGGCAAGCCAGGCAGTAGCTCGTCCAGCAGCTCCACCGGAAATCCGAAAGGCAACAACGGCGTCGGCAATGGCGAGGACGGGCAGCCGCCGGGCAATCCGCCGGTCAATGACGGGCCGGGCACCGGTCCGGGCAATCCGGGCAACAAGGCGGGAAGCAGCGGCGGCGGCCGCCGCTAACACGTTCGGCCGTATCGATTGCGAAATCCAAGCCCGCTCTCCACACGAGAGCGGGTTCAGGATATGGCGTTTGCCGTCGCGCTGGATGGCGGGGTGTAGCGCATAAACGGGAGCGCCCGGCCGACCCAGCGCAATAGGCCGTGGCGCTCGATCCATAGCGCATATTCGACATAGATCGGATCCTGCGACAGCAGCCGCTCTTCGGCGCGCGCGCGCAGGACGTGAATGTAATTGACGATCAGCAGCAGCGCGCAATTGCGCACCATTTCCGCCGCGCCGAGCGTCGGCAGCCATGGAATGCTGATGAGCCACCACGAAATGTTTTTGACCAAGTAGGCGGGATGCTTGGTGTAGCGATAGGGCCCGTTGGTGACGATGCCGCGATGCGCCAGTTGCGAGAAGCGGAATCCGAACACGATGGTCGACCACAGAAAAATCAGCGTCAGAACCAGAATCGCCGAGCCCCAGATCGTGTAGAGCGCCGGCGAACCGCCGAGCCACTGGCCCCAGGCCATGTTGCCTTCATAAGCAAGAAAACGGGTGTAGAGAAAGGCCCAGGCCGGCTGGAAGCAAGCCAGGCAGGCGATCCAGCCGAGCGCCGTGCCATCGGTCGCCCTCGCATGGCCATCGATCAGCCGCAGCGTGAGTATCAGCGCCCCAGTCGCGAAGGCGAGGTCGATCAGCGCTATCAGATTCCAGGCAAAAACGTAGACCGCCTCGAAATTCGCCCGTTCCAGCGCGGCGCCGGCGCGATCCATCTCGCCGATGCTCTGGGTCAGGTAGACGAAGAATAGCGGAATGAAGAAACCTTTGATCATCCACAGCCGCACATGCTCGATCATGTCGGCGCGGCGGACGGCGCCGCGCCGGCCCAGGATCGCGGCCCCAAGTTGCCAATAAGCGTCGTGGGGCTCGCGCATGCGCGCATCGACGAAAACGAAGTATGGGACCGTCAGCAGGACGATGAAGGGCATGTAGTTGACGATCATCTGCCAGAACGGCCGGTAAAAAGTGCCTTGATATTCGCGAAACAGCCAATAGACGAAGCCGACAGCCGCATAGGTCGCGAGCGCACCGAGCAATTTGGTCCCCACGCGCCCCCAGGCGATCGCGCGACGCTCATCCCAGATCAGACCCGTGCTGGGCGCGCGATGCACGCCGCGAAACATCATGTCGAGCACGATGACAGGGAGCAGAGTCGCGGCCATGACCAGCACGCCCTTTTCGACGACGGGCAGCTTGAGACGCGCGATCAGCGGAAGCGCCAAGAGCAAGCACGCGAGCCCGACAAACGGAATGATCGTCGTGTTACAGGATGGCGGCGGCGCGTTGGGTTTGGGCATTGCTTGAGGCTGGCGAGGCGGAATTGCTCAAGCGCAATAGCGCGTCGCGGCGCTCACCGCAAGGCAACTTGGATTGGCGCGCCGCCGTGGGCCCGGATTTCGGCTAAGATTATTGAGCCGCGTCGCTGTAGAAGCGGCCGACGATCTCGTTCGCCGCCATCTGGCGCCGCGCCGCGGCCGGCATGCCGGCAATGCTGTATATGCGGCTGACTTGCGCCGTCAGGCGGCTCTGGCGGTCGGAAAAGGTCGGGTGGCGGCTGTCGACCGTATCGTTACGCAGGAAGCCGGCAAGACGCGGCAGGATGCCGATGGACGTCGATCCGTCATAGCCGGCGCGGATCGCGATATAGAGGGCAAGCGTATCGGCCTCGTGCTCCTGGGCGCGGCGGTCGCCATCGCCAAGTTTCACCTTGTGGCGGAGCAGAATGTGCGCCATCTCGTGGGCGATGACGAAGGCGAGTTCGTCGTCCGATCCCGTCAGATCGATGAAGCCCTTCGAAATACGAACCCGCTCGCCATTTGTCGAAGCGACGATGTTGCCGCTTTGCGTGACGACGATCGGCATTGCGCAGACGGCGCCGGCGATCGGTTTGCCGGCGGGCGCGGCACTGTTTCCCAGCGTGCCTTGGCCACAGAGTTCGGCCGCGGCGGAGAAGACCGATCGCGTGACCCGGGCGATCCGCTCATCTTCGCCGGCGCCGGGCGATTGACGGCCGGCGCTGGTATAGATCGTTTCGGAATTGACCCCAGTGAGAAAGCCGGAATTGTTCCCTGTCGGTCCCGTTGCCGAACACGCCGCTGTAAGAAATACAAGTCCCAGAATCGATCGATGCATTACGCCCGGCCTCGTGCGGACAATTCCGCTTTGCGAGCCGGAAACTAAGCGTTACGATTTAATCAATCGTGTATTCGCATCTGCCGAAAACCCATTTTGCATCGGATAAATCAGCATTTTCTGCACATCGCATATCACGGCGGCGACTCACCGTTTGTTAGGGTAAATCGTCCCTGAAGAGGCGGCGCGAAACCGCGGGTTAAGGTTATTTTTTGCGAAACGCTTCGAGGCTCACCACTTCGCCGGTGCGTGGCGGTGTCTCGCTTTTGGAGGCGTGGTCCGCCGATGCCGGCGCGGGCCGAAGCGCCTTCGGACCGGGCGTGGGCGCGGCGATTGGCGGGTTAACCGTTGCCGGCGCTGTAGGCTCGACAGGCTTCGGCTGTGACGGATCGCCGTCAGCGCCCTGATCGAAGCGCAGGCCGAATTGCGCGCCGGGATCGTGGAACGCCGTGATCGCGGCAAAGGGCACGGTGAGGCGCTGGCGCCGGCCTTTAAAGCTGAGCGTGACCGCGAGACATTCGCCTTCGGCGGCGAGATCCCAATATTGGTGCTCGATCACGATCGTCATGGTTTCGGGATGCTGCGCGCGCAGCACGTCGGCCATGTCAACTCCGGGATGCTTGGTCTTGAACGTGATGTAAAGGCTGTGGCCGGCCGGCAGGCCGAGCTGCCCGACGCGGGTGATCGCTTCGCGCACGACACCGCGCAGCGCTTCTTCCACCATGCGCTCGTAACGCAAAATTCCCTCGTCGTGTCCCTGCCGTTCCACGTCGTCCCTCGCCTTGCGCCAACAGCTTCGCTCGCCGGATTGCCCCTGGCAAGGCCCGTCGCTGTCGCTGCGGGAAATCCGTGCGGTTGGAAAGGTGGGGGGCTTCTGTTGCCCGGCGCCCCCCGGGCCGCGCTTACCTAGTAGAACTAGGCAGCGAGGGCCAAGACTTCGTTGTCGTTGGCATTTGTAATGATAGCCCGATAACGGTGGTACCATGCCGGGCGAAGAGTTAACCTTTACCCACGCGTCGATCCTATTTCGCCCCCGCAGCCCCGCCCGAAACGCCGGGCGGGGAAATTGGTGGAGGCGCCGGGTACCGCCCCCGGGTCCGCAGTGGTTATTACGCTGGTCGTTTATCGCCATAGCCGGCAAGCCGGCACACGGAATATAGTGGCGTTCCGTTAATTTTTAAAGCAGCTTCCGGCGCTTTATTTGACAATCTTGGCCCGCCGCCCACCATGCCCCTCACCGCCGAACAACTCGCCGAAATCGAAGCCGCGCGCAGCCAACAGCACACCACGCGGCGTGCCACCGTGCCCGCGCTCGAGGAAATTCTTTACACCGCCCTGCCCGTCCTCGATCACGGTCTGATCCGCGTCATCGACTATATGGGCGACGATGCCGCGATCGTGCAGGCCGCGCGCGTCTCCTACGGCCGCGGCACCAAGAAGCTGCGCGAGGACGCCGGCCTCATCCGCTATCTCCTGCGCCACCGGCACACCACGCCGTTCGAGATGTGCGAGATCAAGTATCACGTGAAGCTGCCGGTGTTCGTCGCCCGGCAATGGATCCGGCACCGCACCGCGAACGTGAACGAATATTCGGCACGCTATTCCATCCTCGACCGCGAATTCTACATCCCCGCGCCGGAACAGCTTGCGGCGCAATCGGCCAGCAACCGCCAGGGCCGCGGCGACGTGCTCGATGGCGCCGAAGCCCAGCGCGTGCTCGACTTGCTGCGCGAGGACGCGCAGCGCAACTACGATCATTACGCCGAAATGCTCAACGAGCGCGAGGACGGCTCGGTCGTCGACGAGGGCAAACAGGGCTTGGCGCGCGAACTCGCGCGCATGAATCTCACGCTCAATATCTATACGCAATGGTACTGGAAGACCGACCTGCACAATCTCCTGCATTTTCTCAGCCTGCGCGCCGACGCGCACGCGCAATACGAAATCCGCGTCTATGCCGATGCGATGATCGAAACGGTGAAGCGCTGGGTCCCGAGCGTCTACGAGGCCTTCATGGATTACCGCCTGGGCGGCGTCCAGCTCTCGGCCAAGGGCCTGGCGGCGGTCAAGCGCATGCTGGCCGGCGAAAAGATCGATGCCGACGGCGCCGGCATGTCGCCGCGCGAATGGCGCGAATTGCTCGCCGCGCTCGGGCGCGGGTAATATCTTGCCGGTTCGCACCGTATTGAAATTGCCGCATTCGAATCGATTCCGGAAAGAAGGATCCCGACGTGATCTTCGATCAAGACCGATTTTCCGTTCGCGGACTGGCGCGCCTTATGGCCGCCGCCTGGCTCGCCGCCGCGCTTCCCGCCATGGCCTTGGCCCAGCAACAGGCGCCGCCTTCGGGCGCGGCCAATCCCGCGGTCCCGCGCAACGACGCCGAGGATGACCGCCTCGCCGCACCGACCCGGGCCTTGGTCGGAACCTGGACCGGCACGATTACGGACGCCGGCCAGCGGGTTTCGCTGCGCGTTACCATGGGCGCCGATCGCAGCTTCCACCAAGTCTCGCGCTATCCCAATGGCACAACGCTCACCATTCGTGCCACTTGGGCCATTACGGCGCCCGACAAGATCGAATTCGATGTGATCGATTGGTCGCCGAAGCAGTATTGCGAAAAGCCGGGTTCCTGCCAGCCCGTCAATATCGAACGCAAGATCGTCAAGACGTTCCAATTTGTCGACGACAATACGGTTCGAACCGAAGACGGCGAGATGCGCCGCGAGCGCTAGCGCGGGCGAACTCTTGACCCGCCGCGGACTATTGGGAGCAGCGCCGCTCGCCGGCGGCTTTATCGCGGCCATGGCGGCGGGCGCCGCCTGGAGCCAAGCGGAAACGTCGCCGCTCGCGGTCGACAAGATCGTCATCCGCAAGGCCGAGCGCTACATGCTTCTCCTGCACCGGGGCGAGATCGTTCGCTCCTACCGCATTTCGCTCGGCGGCAATGCCATCGGCCACAAGCAGCAGCGCGGCGACCGGCGCACGCCCGAGGGAGCCTATGTCATCGACGGCCGCAACCCGCAGAGCCGTTTCCACCTTTCGCTGCGCATCAGCTACCCGAACGCGCGCGACCGGCAAAGCGCCGCCGCGCACGGCGTCGATCCCGGCGGCGACATCTACATCCATGGCCTGCCCAATGGCATGGGCGCCGCGGTAGCAGCCTTTCTCGGCCGCGATTGGACGGATGGCTGCATTGCCGTGAGCGACGCCGAAATCCGCGAAATATTCCGCTCCGTGCGCGACGGCACGCCGGTATTTCTCCTTCCGTAACTGTCATATGCGACACTTGGGCGGATCGAAATTCGACGCCGGTTAGGCCCTTGTTAACCAAGACACCGGCAATTATACGGGGCGGCTGTCCGCTCATACTGGGGCCGGACTCGCTGCGTTTTTTGTTTTGCTTGCCGCTCGATAGGACGACCGCATGAAGCTTTTTCCGAACGCGCTCCCGTACCGCCATGGCCTGGCGCTCGCGCTTGCTGCAGGCCTTGCCTTGAGCAGCTGTACATCCATCGAACTCGGCGGCGCCGATGCGGGTAAATCCCCCTCGCATAGCGATCTCAAGGGCGGCCCCGCCAAAACGCCGGTCGCCGGCAACACGCCGGATGAGCGCCTGGCATCCTTGGGCGTCCAGTTTCGCCGCATGCCCGACGAAGACAACCGCCGTGGATGCTCGGTCAAGGACGCGGTCGAGATAACGGCGATCGGCAAAGTCAAATTGACCCGGCCAGCGCTGCTGACAATGGAAATGGCCGAACGCATCGCCGTTTGGGTCAAGGACGTGCTCGAACCGCAAGCCAAGAAATCGATGAATACCGAGCTCGCCGGGATCGACGTTTACGGCACCTATAGCTGCCGCAATATTTACGGCCGCCGTTTCGCCGGCCGCAAATTCGGCCGCTTGAGCGAACACGCTTTCGCCAACGCCATCGACATCGGCGGCTTCAAGTTCAGCAACGGCGAAGAAGCGCATTACCTCAAGAATTGGCAGCAAGGGCCCGATGGCGCGAAGGAGTTTCTGCACGAGACGAGCCGCGCCGCCTGCGAATCCTTCGCCACCACGCTGACGCCCGATTACGACCGCTATCACCGCAATCACATCCACCTCGACGCCTCAGCGAAGAAGGAAGCGAATTTTTGCGGTTACAAGGGCCGCTTCGACGCCGGCGTCGTGCCGCGTTTCGCGCGCTACAAGGCGACGCCGCCGAAAAAGCCGGCGCGCAAGAAAGCCGCCACCAGCTGATCGCGCCCGCGCTTATCGGCGCGGGCTATACCGCACGACCTTCTGATCGATCGCGCCGAAGATCGAGCGCCCCGCCGCGTCGCGCATCTCGATGCGGATCGTGTCGCCGAATTTCATGAAGGGCGTTTTCGGCTTGCCGTCGCGGATCGTCTCGATCGTGCGCAGCTCGGCGATGCACGAGAACCCGCGCGAGGCATCGCGGTTCGACACCGTGCCCGAGCCGACAATCGTCCCGGCGGACAGCGCCCGGGTCTTGGCGGCGTGCGCGACGAGGCGCGGCAGGCTGAAATTCATATCGTCGCCCGCATTGGGCCGGCCGAATTCGCGGCCGTTGAGCGTGCTGATCAACGGCAAATGCAACTTGCCGCCGCGCCAGGCGTCGCCCAGCTCCTCGGGCGTAACGGCGACCGGCGAGAACGCGCTCGATGGCTTGGCGTGGAAAAAGCCGAAACCCTTGGCGAGCTCGTTCGGGATCAAATTGCGCAGACTGACATCGTTGACCAGCATGACGAGCCGTATCGCCGCCGCGCAGGCCGTTTCGCCGGCGCCCATCGCCACGTCGCCGACGATCACGGCAATCTCGGCCTCGAAATCGATTCCGCCGGCCTCGTCGGCGACCGGAATATCGTCGCACGGGCCGAGCATCGTGTCCGACCCGCCCTGATACATCAGCGGGTCCGCGAGAAAGCTTGGCGGCATCTCGGCGCCGCGCGCCTTGCGCACCAGTTCGACGTGATTGAGATAGGCGCTGCCATCGGCCCATTGAAAGGCGCGCGGCAGGGGCGCTGCCATCGCCGTGGGATCGAAGGCGAAGGCGCCCGGCGCGTTGCCGGCGTCGAGTGCATCGGAGAGCGCGCGCAGCGGCGCCTCGGCCTCGCGCCAATTGTCGAGCGCGGCTTGCAAGGCCGGCGCGACGGCGCCCGCCTTCGCCGCCCGGGATAGATCGCGCGCGACGACGACGAGCGTGCCGTCGCGCCCGCCGGCCTTGAGCGTGCCCAGTTTCATGCCTTCAATACTCCGCGGCGGATTTGGTCGAGTTCGATCGATTCGAACAGCGCCTGGAAATTGCCTTCGCCGAAACCCTCATTGCCCTTGCGTTGGATGATTTCGAAGAAAATCGGCCCGATCACGGTGCTGGTAAAAATCTGCAGCAGCAGGCCACCGCCTTCGGTCGGCGCGCCGTCGATGAGGATGCGGCGTTCGCGCAGCCGCGCAACAGGCTCGCCATGGCCCGGCAGCCGCTTGTCGAGCTGGTCGAAATAGGTTTCGGGCGTGTCCTGGAAAACCACGCCGCCGTTGCGCAGCAGGTCGACCGTCGCATAGATGTCGGCGGTCGACAGCGCGATGTGCTGGATGCCCTCGCCGCGATAGGCCGCGAGATATTCTTGGATTTGCGACTTGTCGTCGGTGCTTTCGTTGATCGGAATCCGGATTTTGCCGCACGGGCTGGTCATCGCCCGGCTCTTGAGGCCGGTGAGCTTGCCTTCGATGTCGAAATATTTGATTTCGCGGAAATCGAACAGCCGCCGATAGAAATGCGACCAGGGGTCCATGCGGCCGCGATGGACGTTGTGCGTCAGGTGATCGATGGCCGCGAGGCCGACGCCCGGCCCGGCATCGCCGGTCGGCACGAAGTCGATGTCGTAGATCGTGCCGCGCGAACCGTAGCGATCGACGAGATAGATCAGGCTGCCGCCGATACCGCGGATCGACGGGATATTGAGCTCCATCGGCCCGGCCTGGAGCGGACCCGGCTCGGCGCCGAGCGCGATCGCCCGTTTGTAGGCCGCCGCCGCGTCGGCAACGCGAAACGCCATGGCGCAAACCGATGGCCCATGCACGCGGGCAAAGGATTGCGCGAAGCTGTCGGGCTCCGAATTCAATACGAAGTTCACGTCGCCCTGCTTGTAAAGCGTTACGCTTTTCGAGCGATGGCGCGCCACGGCGGTGAAGCCGAGCTGCTCGAATAGCCGCGCGAGCTGCGCGGTGTCGGGCGCCGTGTACTCGACGAATTCGAAGCCGTCGGTTCCCATCGGGTTGGTCGGGCGATCGGCGGCTTGCGCCGGCGGTGCAGGCATCGTCATGGGCACTTCCTAACTGGCATGCGCGCGCGTTTCGCGCGACAATTCGCGTTGCCGCCTGATGTTACATTGGTAGTCGATGCCGTCCAGAAATCCAACAGTCGCGGGCGCCCGAGGCCCATTCGCCTCCCATCCGTCAAGGAACAAGATCTAGCGCCCGCCGATGACAGAGCCGGTTCCCTTTGGCCAGCGCCGCACGCTGATGCGCCGCGGCATCCTCCACATGTGCGCCGCGGTCGCGCTGTTCACACTGAGCAGCACGCTGGCGAAAATGCTGGGCGCGGGATTCCCGATCGCCGAGATCGTATTCTTCCGTTGCCTGATCGCCTTCGTTCCCATCTATTTTGCGATCCGCTGGGCCGGCGGCTGGACCGTCTTGCGGACGGACCGGCCCGGCGCGCATCTGTTTCGCGTCGTTATCGGCGGCGCCGCGCTCTTTCTCGGATTCTACACCCTGCTGATGATGCCGCTGGCCGACTATTTCGCCTTCACCTATGCGGCGCCGCTGTTTGCCACCATGCTATCGGTGCCTATCCTCGGCGAGAAGGTCGGCATTCGCCGCTGGAGCGCGGTCGCGGTCGGCTTTGCCGGCGTGCTGATCATGTTGCGGCCGGGCGGGCAAAGCTTCGATACCGTGACGCTGCTCGCCGTCTTGACGGCGTTCATCTATGCCGTGGCCATCATCGCGGTGCGCAATCTCGGCCGTACCGAAAGCAGCGCAACGACGGTTTTCTATTATACCTTGGCCGGCGCCATCTTCAGCGCCGCGATCCTCCCCTTCGAGTGGCGCACGCCGACGATGCGCGAATGGCTGCTCCTGATCGGCATCGGCCTGACCAGCGGCATCGGCCAGCTTTGGATGACCACTGCCTACCGCTTGGCGCCACCGGCCATCGTCGCTCCGTTCGACTACACGTCGATTATCTGGGCGCTTATTCTCGGCTTTGTGCTGTTCGATACGTTTCCCGAGCCGCTCGTGCTGGTAGGCGCCGCGATCGTGATCGGCTCCGGCCTCTACATTATTTACCGCGAAACCGTGCGCGGCATCCGCCGGCCCTCGATCAAGCCGACTTCGCTCAAGTAACCGGGTCCGTGCGACGGCATGGCTTGCCCCGGATGCGCGCCGCGCATGGGGCTATATCACGATATCCCTCGTATAGTTCGCAACCGCCATGCTCGCCGCCGCACCATCCACCCGTTCGCAAATCCTGCTCGGCATCGCCTTTGTCGTGGCCAGCGGCGTTTTGTTTACCGTGGGCAGCGCGATCACCAAAAGCCTCTCCTCCCATGTGAGCGCGTCGCAATTCGTCATGTTCCGCGGCGTTCCCGGCTTGATCCCGATCCTGTTCTATCTCCGCATGCAAGGCGGCCTGCCGGGTCTCAAAACCGGGCGGCCCGGCGCACATTTTTTTCGCGTGTCGATCGGCGTGCTGGCAACCTTCGCCGGGCTTTATGCCATCCGCGACATGCCGCTGGCCGACTACGTCGCCATTAATTTCGCCGGCCCCGTCTTCGCGACGGCGCTCGCCGTGCCAATTCTCGGCGAAGCCGTCGGTTGGCGGCGCTGGCTCGCGGTCTTTGCCGGCTTCATCGGCGTTGTCCTGATCGCGCAGCCGACCGGCGAGGGCCTGGGACCCGGCGCCTGGCTCGGCATCGCGAGCGCGCTCGGCTATGGGTTTGTCATTATTGCGATGCGCAATCTGGGAAAAACCGAAAAGGCCGTCACCACGACCTTTTATTTCTACATCGGACTGAGCTTGTCCGGCGTCGCCGGCCTGCCGTTCGACTGGCAGCCCCTCTCGCTCGCCGACGTGCTCAAGCTGTGCGTTATCGGCGTGTTGAGCGCGATCGCCCAAATCATGCTCACCCAGGCCTACCGCCTCGCGCCGCCGGCCATTATCTCGCCCTTCGACTATGTGTCGATGGTTTGGGCGCTGCTCCTCGGCCTGGCGATATTCGGATCGTTCCCGACCGTGCCGGCGCTCGTTGGGACGGCGATCGTCATCGCGGCCGGCGCTTTCATCCTGTACCGAGAAACGGTGCGCGGCCACGAAAAAGAGCGTATCAAGCCGGGAGCGTAGCCCGGCTGTTCAGACGACGGGCTCGTCGGGCTGGAACGTACCGTGCCGGTCTTCGATCTCGATCACCCAGAGATCGGGGTCGCGCTTGAGCTGGCGCCGGATGTAAGCTTCGGCATCGGTGTCCGCGATCGCGCCGGCGCCGGTCGCGCGCAGCCAGGCCCGCCTGCCCTCGGCCGTCGTCGTTTGATCGAGAACATAGGCCGTGCCGTCGAGCCGGCTGATCTTGAGGACGACGGCGCCGGCGTCGCGATCGCCGCGCTTGACCAGCATGGCTGTCACGTCGGCGCCATTGTTCCAGCGACGCATCAGGGCCGCGGCCCAGAACTCGGTCTTGAGCCGCGGCTCGGCCATGCCTGGCCGCGGCTAGATGTAGACTTCGCGCAGCGGCGGAAATCCGTTGAAACCGACCGACGCATACGTCGTGGTATAGGCCCCGGTGGCGGCGATCTGAATCATGTCGCCGGCGGCCAGCGCCAACGGCAGTTCATAGCCGGCTTTTTCGTAGAGCACGTCGACCTCGTCGCAAGTCGGGCCCGCCAGAATGACCTTGCCGGCCGGGCCGCCGTCGTGGGGCGTTGCAATGCGATACTTGATCGCCTCATCCATGGTCTCGGGCAGGCCGCCGAACTTGCCAATATCGAGATAAACCCAGCGGATCTTGTCGGCGGCGTTCTTTTGCGAGATGAGGACGACTTCGGTCTGGATGACGCCCGCATCGCCGGCCACGCCGCGGCCTGGTTCGATGATGAGCGACGGAATCTTGTTGCCGAAATGCTTGGTGATGGCCTTCATGATGGCGTCGCCATAGGTCTCGGCCGCCGGTACGCGTTTGCGATAGCGCGCCGGAAAACCGCCGCCGAGATTGACCATGCGCAGCTCGATGCCGCGCTCGTTCAGCGCGCTGAACAGCATCTTGGTCTTGCCGAGGGCGATGTCCCATTGCGCCGGATCGGTCTGCTGCGAGCCGACATGAAATGAAACGCCGTAAGGATCGAGGCCGACATCGCGCGCCTTGACCAGGAGGTCGGCCGCCATTTCGAGCGAGCAGCCGAACTTTTTCGACAAAGGCCACTCGGCGCCGGCGCTTTCGAAGAAGATGCGGCAGAAAACCTGCGCCCCGGGGGCGGCCCGCGCCAGCTTCATGAGTTCCGCTTCGCTGTCGAACGCAAAGAGCCGCACGCCGCGGGCGAACGCGTCGGCAATATCGCGTTCCTTCTTGATCGTGTTCCCGAAGGATAGGCGATCGGGCGCGATCCCGTTCGACAGGCAGTGATCGACTTCGTAGATGCTGGCCGTGTCGAAATTGGAGCCGAGATCGCGCAGCACGCCGAGCACGGGTGCCGCCGGATTGGCCTTCACCGCATAGTAGACCCGCGCCAAAGGCAGAGCCTTGGCCAGCCGCCGGTAGTTTTGCGCGATAACGTCGAGATCGACGATTAGGCAGGGCGTTTGCACATTATGCTCGGCGAGGTACCGAGCGATCTTGCGACTCATTTGGACCGGACCTCAGGAACAACCGAATAGGGTTGAACGGTGCGCCGCTCGCCTTCGGTCCCGTCGCTGCGATCGAGCGGTTGGGTTGGTCTGCGGTAGTCGCTGCATATAGTCGATTCGTTCGACGAGTCAAACGGATTCACGGAAACGTGTTGACAATCGCGGCGCCCAGAAACGAAACGGGCCGGGATCGACGATCCCGGCCCTTTCGCAAACTGTCCGTCCTGCGACTAATCGGTTTCGGACTTGTTGGCTTCCTGCCAGACGAAGCGCGGGCCGCGTTCGGAAAGGCCGATCAGCTGGATGATTTCGCCGGCCGAGTCTTCGCCGGTACGCTCGCTCGACGCTGCCGCGCCGATATCGCTTTTGACCGCCTCGTTGTCGGCAATGGAGCCTTTGGCGTGCTCGGCGTGGCTGCTGCGCGGCGCCTTGACCGTAATGACCTCGCTGTTCGCGGTAAAGCGCGAGGGGAGATCGGCATTGGCCTTTGTCGGGCGTTTCGCGGGCTCCGCGGATGGCGGCGCGGTCACGACGACGACCTCGTCATTGGCATCGGCTCCGGGCCGATCCATGTTCTTGACCGGCGCCCGGCCCTTGCCGTCCGAATCGTTATTTTCCGCAAGCTCGGTCTTCTCGGCGTTCTTCGCCGCCGGCCCGTTGGCCGACGCCAGGAGCGTGTTCACGAACGAAAGCGATTCCTTGATCTTGTCCGCGCCATTCGGACTGTTGGGCGCGTCTTCCAAGATCTTCTTCGCCTTGTCGAGCTGGCCCGCCATGGCAAACGAGATGGCGAGGTTGTTCTTGAGGCCGGCGTCGTCCGGCTTGATCCTGAGACCCGCCTCGTAAACGCTGCGCGCTTCGGCGTGCTTGCCGATCGAATCGAAGGCCGCGCCAAGGCCGGCGTAAAGCCGCGCATCGGCCTTGCCCGCCGGATCTTCGAGCGCCTTCCGATAGATCGGAATTGCTTCGCCCGGCTTGTTCTGAAGAACCAGGCTGTGGGCCAAGCCGCGTTTGGCATCGGCGTTGTTCGGATGGTGCTCCAGCACGCCGCGAAACAACTTCTCCGCATCGGCGGCCCCGCCGGTCTTGAAGAGCGCGAAGGCCAGCTTGGTTGCGATTTCAGGATTGGTCGGGTCAAGCTCGGAGGCCCGGAAATAGAGCTGCGCCGCCATGCCGTAGTCGCCGCGCGCGTAGGTTCCGTCGGCCAGCTTCAGCGACGTCGCCTTCGGATCGATCTTAGACGCGTCGATGCGCGGCGAGTCGTCGGGCGGCAGCAGCGACACCTCTTGGGTGCGCGAACAGGCCCCCAATGCGATGACGCAACTTCCCGCCAGCAACAGATTCCATGGACGCGTGGCGAATGGCATGACGAACCTCAAGACGTACCTGTTCAATATCGGAGCCAAGGCTAGCGTGTTTGCATTAACATTCGATAAAAAGCGGGGCGCGCCTATTCATCCTTATCGGAGCGGATCGCATTCCCTTCGACGGCCCAACTAGAAGTTCTTGAACGCGTCCATTGTCTTCAGAATGGCCGGGCCAATGATGACGATGAAAAGCACCGGAAGAATGAAGAGGATCATCGGCACGGTCATGAGCGCCGGCAGACGCGCCGCCTTTTCTTCCGCCCGGGTCAACCGCTCGGACCGGTACTCATGGCCAAGAACACGAAGCGCCTGGGCCAGCGGCGTTCCGTATTTCTCCGCCTGCATCAAGGTATTGGCCAGCGACTTGAATTCGGCCATATCGGTGCGCTCGACGAGATTCTGAAATGCCTTGCGGCGCTCGTCGAGAAAATTGAGCTCCACGAGCAGCAATCCGAGCTCATCCGCGATTTCATCCGCCGAACGCGCCATTTCCCGAACCACCCGGTCGAGGGCGGCGTTGAGGCCAAGGCCGGCTTCGGCGCAAACAACCAGAAGATCCAGCGCGTCCGGGAGCTGCTTGCGCAGCATGTTCTGCCGCTTCTTGCTCTTGTTTTGCAGGAAGAGCTTCGGCGAAAGATAGCCGAGGGCCGCGGCGCCGCCGTAAATGACGGCGGCGAGCAAGGGCGAGGGATTGAATTTCTGCGACGTGCCGACAAAAAGCGCGGCGAGCCCGCCAAGCACGAACGGCATGACAACCTGCGCCAAAAGGAACAGGTCGGGCGCATCCTGGTTGCGAATGCCCGCTTTCGCAAGCTGCATCCGGATATTCGAAGTCTTCTGGCCGGCACCCGCGCGGGATTTCGCCAGCTTCTTCGCCAGCCCGCGAAGCATACCCTTCGACCCCGCCGGCCCGGCCGCTTGCCCGGTGCCGAGCGCCGCCGCCTTGTAGGCTGTGCGCCGATCGGCCATCGCCTTCATACGCGACTCGTACGGATCCTTGAACACGAATCCGCGCCAAACGACGTAGCTAATCGCCAGCATGGCCCCGCCGGCCATGAGGAGAATTGCTAGATCCATTGTTCCGATATCGCCCATTTTACTTACCCTAGAATTCTAGATTTCAAATTTCGTCATCTTCACCATCACGCCGATGCCGAGCGTCATCGATGCGCCGCCAATACCAAGCAGAACCGGCCCCGACTTATGCGTGAACAACGTCATGACGTATTCGGTATTGAGGAGGTAGAGGACGCCGAAGAGAACGAAGGGCAGCGCGCCGATGATCATCGCGCTCGCTTTCGCTTCCGAAGACAGCGCCCTGACCTTGCCCTTGACCATTTTGCGCTTGCGCAACATGTCGGACAAATTGCCGAGAGTTTCGCCGAGGTTGCCGCCGGTCTCGCGCGAGATCGAGAGGGTGATGACGAAGAATTCGAACTCGCGGAGATCGATGCGTTTCGCCGCCTGCCACATGACATCTTCGAATTCGCTGCCGATGGCTAACCCGTCGTTTATCCGCGAGAATTCCTCGGCCACCGGCCCGCTCATTTCGTTCGCCACGATCCGCATCGACTCCGCGCCCGGCAAACCGGCCTTGAGGCCGCGCACCAGCACGTCGAGCGCATCGGGGAACGACGATAAGAACTTCTTCTTGCGGCGCCCGATCATGTAGCCGATGTAGGCGTGCGGCAGCACCAATCCGGCAACCGCGCCCAACGCCAACGACTTGATCAGATTCATGTCGAGCATCAACGCACCGAACGCGACGCCGCCGAATGCGAACGCCACGCAGCCCATGATATAGGTGCCCAGCGGAATACTCTTGCCGGACCGCACAAGCCGAAGGCGCAGTTTCGCGGGATTCGGCAAATAGTCTTTGATCGCGGCATCGAGCGCTTTGAACGAGCTGTCGCGTTTGCGCAGGCTGACCGCGCCGCCGCTTTTCTCGGCCTTATCCATCGCCCGGCGCTGCGCATCCGCGGCGCGTTCCATGCGGTCGACGATCGAGCCCTTGCCGCGGCTCTGTATGAAGAAAATGACAAGCACGACGAAGCCGATTCCGAAAACACCGATCAGAGCGTAGTTCATCGCTTCAGGGGGCAGGCTTAGCAAAAATTCACGCATTGAATCGGCTCCTTACATGCAGGCCAGGAGAACTTTATCGAGACCGAAATATTCCGCCCGCTCGGTGAAGCGCGGCCGCAAACCCGTGGATTTGAACTCGCCGATGAGCCCGCCGTTCTTGTCCACGCCCGTGAAGGCGTAGGTGAAAAGGTCCTGGGTTGTGATGATATCGCCTTCGCAGCCGACGATTTCGGTGACATAGGTGAGGCGTCGCACGCCGTCGCGCATGCGCTGAATTTGCACGATCATGTTGACCGCCGACGCGATTTGCTGGCGCAGCGCGGACGCGGGAATTTCGACGCCGGCCAGGCCGATCAGGTTTTCGAGGCGGCTGATGGCCTCGCGCGGCCGGTTGGCGTGGATGGTGCCGAGCGAGCCGTCATGGCCCGTGTTCATGGCTTGCAGCATGTCCATGGCTTCGGCGCTGCGGATTTCGCCGACGATGATCCGGTCCGGGCGCATACGCAGGCAGTTTTTGACCAGGTCGCGGATCGTGACCTCGCCGTGGCCTTCCATGTTGGCGGGCCGCGTCTCGAGCCGGACCACGTGCGGCTGCTGAAGTTGCAACTCGGCCGCGTCCTCGACCGTCACAATACGCTCGGCGGGGTCGATGAGCTGTGACAGCGCGTTGAGCAACGTCGTCTTACCCGAGCCGGTACCGCCGGATATCAGAATATTCAGCCGGCACCGCGACGCGATCTTGAGCACCGTCGCCATGTCGGCGGAGACGTTCTTCTGCGACACCATGATGTCGAGCGTGATCTTCTTCTTCGAGAACTTACGGATCGAGATGCTCGGTCCGTCGATCGCCAGCGGCGGAATGATGATGTTGACGCGGCTGCCGTCGGGCAGGCGGGCATCGACCATGGGGCTCGATTCGTCGATGCGGCGTCCCATCCGCGTCACAATTCGGGTTGCGATGTTCATGACATGGGCGTCGTCGCGGAATTTGACGTCGGAAAGCTCCAGCTTGCCGCGCCGCTCGACCCAGACCATGGCCGAGCTGTTGACCATGATGTCGTTTATTGTTTCGTCGGCGAGCAGCGGTTCGAGCGGACCAAAGCCCAACATATCGTTGAGCATCATGGTCACGAGATCTTTTTGCTCCGACAGGTTCAGCCGGATTTGCTGCTCGGCGAGAATTTCCCGGGCGATGTCCGAAATCTGCCGCTCGAGCTCGGCGCGCGGCAGTTTCCACGCGGCGCCGATATCGATGCGTTCCAGGAGGACCGGTTGAACCTTGTTCTTGGCGGCAACGACCGCCTCTTGAACGGCCGCGGCTGCCCGGCGCTGCCCCGCCTGGTCAGCGGGCTTGGCGTCATTGGCGCCTTCGGCGCTGGCGGCCAGAAGAGCATCGATGCCGGTTGGCGCGGCGGCGCCTTGCTTGCCGGCTTGGATGCGGCGTGAAGCTGAATCGCCGACGACACGCGACGCTCCGTCGGAGCCGATGCGTCGCGACGCCGGATCGCCGCTGGAGGGCGTACCGGGAATGATCCGCGTCTGCCCAGACCGGTGGCTGTGCTGATTGCCACCTTGCGGCCCAGTGGGCCGCGCGACGATCCGCGATATTTCGTCTGGGCTACGGCGCCCGAACATATCTCAATCTCCCCGATTTATTGCTATTTGTCGCGCCGCCGGCGCCAGAAGGACTGCTTGGTGGACCGAGCTACCTCCGCGCTTGTGTCACTGAATATATTGTTGCAGATGTTCCTTATCGTATCGGCCAGTTTCGAGCTCGACGCGACGTTGACGACCGGCCGCGCCGCCTGCTGCGCCGCCATCAGGGCCTTGCTGTCGTGCGGCAGCACGAAATCGACTTTCGTCTTGATCACCGCCTCGAATTCCTTGCGATCGATCTTCGCGGCTCCGTCGCTGCCCGCGCCGCTCAGAACGAGCTTGATTTTCGAGCCGTCGATCGAGCCCTTGGCGGCCGCGATGAGCCGGCTCGTGTCGCGAATGCCGACAAGCGAAAGGTCCGAAAGAATCAGGACATAGTGGGCGAGCGCGAGAACGTTCCAGTTCGAAGAAATCACGCTGCGCGGCAGGTCCACGACGATCGCATCGTAGTGATGCGTCAGCTCGGAAATCAGTTTGCCTAGCGATTCCGGATGAAAGCCGATGGTCTCGGCAACGCCCTCTTCGCCCGCGAGGATGAAGAGGTTTTCGCTGACTTTGACCGTCATGCTGTTGAGGAACATGCTGTCGAGACGGTCGGGCGATTCAAGCACTTCACGCAAGCCCTGGCCGGGTTGGGTGTCAAGCGCAAGCGCGATGCTGCCATATTGCAGATCGAGATCGACCAACACCACGCGTTTGCCGCGGTTGACGAGCTCGCCGCCGATGCTGATCGAAAGCGTGCTCGATCCGGCGCCGCCGCGCGCGCCGACGACGAACAGAACCGGCTTTGTCTGATCGGCCGCCTGCTCCGCCTCGCCCGAGACCGAATTCAAAATGGTTGCCGTCAGTGCCTCGGCGACCAATGGCTTGACGACGTATTCGCTGACGCCCGCGCCCTTGAGCGAGCGGTACAGACTTACGTCATTCGCTTCGCCGACGACGACCACCGACGTTCCCGGCGCGCAGACTTCGGCAAGCGAGTCGAGAAGCGGCAGCGGCTCCGCCATACCGGATATGTCGACGATGAGCAATTTCGGCGAGATGATGTCCCGCAGCATGGTCACCGCGGTTTCGAGGTTGCCGGGCAGCACGCGACCCTCGGTTCCGTAAGGTGCAATCAACGACGTGACCAAGGACGCCGACGTTTCATCCGTCAGGAACGCCATCAAGTCGATGTTGCGCGGCAACGGCTCAACATTCGGCAATGCCGCCACGGATGCGAAATCCGCCACCGGCAGATCCATGGGCATGGCCTGGGCTGGCTTGCCGGAATGGCTATCCTGCATCGTATTCACGGGCGCATAGGACTGCAGAACCCGGCGAGAAATGGGATCCGAACCGGCCGCGGGCGCCATCTGGGCAAGAGGGACAGGCGCCAGTCGCGCCGGTGCGGGGGCCGGCGCGTGCGCGACAGGTTCCTGATTCGACACATTCTGAATGAGAGAATCCAAATCGCCGGCGGCCATCGCGGAGGCCGGCGGCTGAGCGCTGACTGCACGGCCGGCCCTTGCCCGAACAGGCGCCGGCGCTGGAGCGGGAGCCGGCGCCAGAGTTGGTGCCGGCGCCGGTGCGGCAACGGAGCGTTGGCTCGTTTCGCGCGCTGGCTGGTTGGATACGATTCGGACGCCGCTTCTCGCGGCAGTTGACGCGGCGGCGCGCGGTGCCGGTGCTGGCGCTGGTGCCAGCTTTGGCCGGGCGACATAGTTCGACACGATTTCGACAGGCTCGTCATTCTCGGGCGAGGTCTCGGCAACCGCCGCATTGCCGGCGTCTGCGGAGAATTCACCGTCGAATCGGCCGGTCGGATCGGCCCGGCGAATCGCCTCAAGCAAATGATCGTGGTTCACCGGCTTGACAAGATAGTGCGCAACGCCCATCGCCTGCAGCTCGTGATGGAGCATTGGGTCGTCCGAATCGCCCACCAGTACAACGCCGGTTCCGGCCGGGCAGGTCTGCGCGATCTGCTCCAAATGGCCGATCGGGTCATCCGCGCCCGAAATATCGAGAACCAACAACGGCGGGCATTCGGCCTCTCCAGCGATGATTTCCGCTGCCAGATTGAGGTCGCCAACCCGCACCAAGCAGCCCCCGACGGTTTCGAAAATCGCAGCCAACAACTCGGCGCTGGCCGTGTCGTTGACCACGGCCAGGGCGTTCAGCGGCTCCTCGACTTCCGCGGCAACTGGTGCCGCGGAGCCGGCTAGAGTGCCTGTTGCAACTTTTGGACGCAAACGTTCCACAGTACTACCCATCTAGCCAATTGAAGCAGCGGCAACAGGCAACTTACTTGCCCGCTGACGAAACCGTTCCGACGCCTGGGAACACAATTTTCGGATCGAGCTTTCCGTCGCGAAGGTCGCGGACACCCTTATCGTAGACCGCGCCTTCGCCCGAGCCGAGCGGACGGCCGCCTTCGAGATCGCGCGGCCGGTCGAGCGACGCGGCCAGGGTCGATGCAGTTATACAACCAAAGCGCGGGCGATACTCATCCATCGTCGCGGTCGACATCAGGCGATGCCATTCCGGGCAACCGGGCACGGACGCCAGCGTGCGGCTGATGGTAACGGTCGCCGTGTCTGGGGCGCCGGGATGTCCGGCAAGATTGCGCTCGACAACGAGGCCATGCCGCCGCAGCAACGCGGCGACCGAGGCGTTCCGGCGCGCAGCCAACGCCGCGCCGCCGGGCGATGCCGGGCTGGTCGAGACAACGGCGACATCGCCCGGACGCGCGCCTGAACGCGCTACCAAGGCGGACACCGAGTCGCGCGAAGTCCGAGGTCAGGACCGCGGAACGCGGGCGAAACGGTATCATGTCGCTCACGTCGGAGCGTCTCACGACGATCGCCAATCGATCCGGCGGATAGGCGCGGGCGGGGATGCCCATCACCTCCTGATCGACGTAACGATCAACCCGCTCGACTTCCGGCGGCATGTTTTGGCACGCCGAGAGCGCAACCGTGACGATCCCGAGGGTCAAAATCCTGGCGCCGTGGAAACGGCCCATTGCATTGTTCTTGAACATCTTACTCTCCATCCCGCGGGTTTAGTCGAGTTGAAAGCGGCTAGGCTTGACCGGCGCGCTGGTGGTCGCGCTCCGCGCCGGCGGCGCATCCGCACGCGGCGGCTGTTCCGGGCGATTGTCCGGCGCCTTCAGATCCGGATTGGGCGTGTCCTTCAAACCGCCAACGATGTAGGGCGTGACGATGATGACCAACTCGGTCTCGTTGCGCTGGAAGCTTTCCGAGGTGAAGAGCTTGCCCAACACAGGGACATCGCTCAGCCACGGCACTTTGTTGCTGTTCTTGACGACGTTATTTTGCAGCAAGCCCGCGATGGCGAAGCTTTGTCCGCTAGCGAGTTCGACCATCGTGTCGGCCCGGCGCGTCGTGATGCCGGGAATGGTGATGGAGCTGGACACGACCGTGCTTGCCGCGAGCTGGCTCACTTCCGGCGCCACGCGCAGGTTGATTCGGTTGCCCGTGAGAATAGTCGGGGTGAACGCCAGGCTGACGCCGAATTTCTTGAATTCGATCGTCACCACGCCGTCCTGCTGCGCCACCGGGATCGGGAATTCGCCGCCCGCGAGGAACGCCGCCGATTTGCCCGACATCGTCGAAAGATTCGGCTGGGCCAGGGTTTTCACATAGCCGTCCTGCTCAAGCAGATCGACAAGCGCCGACAGATCGAAGCCGCCGGCCGAATGACGGCCGTAGATATTGTTGACCGTGTTGGCGTTGACCGAGCGGCGGGTGTTGAAAAGGCCGCTGGTGATCGGCTGCGGACCGACGATCGAGGATGCGGCAATCAACGGAGCCGCACCGGTCGCCAAGCCGAAAGCAAAAGTGCCCGCGCGCGCCGCCACATCCCAGTTGATGCCGATCTGGCGCGTCACGTCGCGCTGCATCTCGACGATGCGAACGCGCAGGTTGACGATATTCGGACCTTTGACCGAAATGCTATTGACCAATTCGCTCGGCTTTTCGACGAAGCGGGCCGCGATATCCATCGCTTGGCTTACTTCTTGCGGGCTTTCCGCATCGCCGGTAAGCACCACGGCGCCGTCGATGGAACGCACATTGATGCGATTGCCAGGGATGACGGCGTCGATCGTCCGCTTGAGGCGGCTCAGATTGTGGTTCACGGTGATTCCGGCGTTGATCAGGACCTTGTCCTGATCATCGACCGCAATCAGCGTTGTCTCGCCGGCCTTTTTGCCGGTGAGATAGATCAGCGTCGGCGACTTGACCTGAACATCGGCGATGTTCGGGTCGGCGATGAACACGGTCTTCACCGGCGAATCGATCCGGATCAGCCTGCCCTTGCTGGTCTCGAGAGCGATATGCCGGCGCGCCGCATCCTGTGCAACGGCGACGTTCGGCTTGACGACCATGCCCGATCCGGCTCCCAAAAGAATGCCGGCCGCCGCAAGGATCGGCGCGAAGCACCGAGGGCGCACTGCGCCAATTAGCTGGATTGTCTTCATGTTCATCCCCATTGTCGAACTCTTGGATTCCGGTTGGACGCTACTTCTCGTCGGACTTATCGTCCTTCTTGGAGTCGCTATCCTTCTTGCCTTCATCGCCCTTCTCGTCGTCGGCGCCCTTGGCCGACCTGGTCTTCGCGACCGTCTCTTTCGTGCCGCGGATGATCGTCACCGAGGCATTGTCGCTTTTGTCCTGCCTCGTGCCGGACGCGCGGGTCACATCGGCTTCCGTCGAGAAGCTCTTGCCGCGTTCGGCATTGCTCTCGTCGGGAAGCGCCGTCGCCGTGGCGCCTTCGCGGCGCGTTTCGGCGCAGCTTGGGTTTGAGCTATTGGCCGCGGTCGTATTGGGCACGCTGCCTCGGCTGTCGTCCTTGCCGTCCTTTGCCGACTCGCTGACGCCTTCGCCGCAAGCCAAGCTCTGCAAGCTCAAGGTCAGCACGCCCATCCTCGCCGCAAGCGCAATCACTTCAGCCTGCTTCGGCGTCAGCTCGAACGTCATCGTCTTCGCGATGCGGCCGGTCGCCGAGGCCGTCGCATTGGCCGGCGCGCCGCTGGTGCCCGCCGGCTTCACGCCGCCTTTGCTATCGTTGAGCATTTGATCGATGGCGATCACGCGGACGCCCGTCATGATCGTCTCGCCGACATTGGTTCCGTTCACTTTGTGCAGCAACATCACGTCGACACGGTCGCCCGGGAACACCAAGCCGGCGATGCCGCTTTGCTCGTCGGTCCGGACCGTGATCGCCCGCGTGCCGGGCCGGAGGACCGCCGCGAGAAAGCCGCGCTCGCCCGGATGCACGACGATTTCGCGCGACACCGGCTGGCCAACCGCCACGCCTTGACGCGCGACCGTGCCGACGAAATTGCGCATCATCTGCTCGGACTGGTTGGCGTTGCCAGCGTTGCGCACGACATATTGAGGTGCCACGGCTTGATCGGGCCAGGACTGCCACCGCAGGTCGCCGGCGCTCACGAAATTGCCCGCCGGAATAGGCCGCGCGGCGACGAGAACAAAGGTGTTCGCCTCGACCGTCGCAGGCTTGACGATTTGCGTCTTTGCCAAGTCGGCCACTCGGGCGCGCTCTTGCTGCAACCAGCGATTTACGAAATACACGGTACCGCCCGTCAGCATGATGGCGATAAGCGCGAAAATCAGAACTCCACGTTTCATTGGGTCACCTGTGTTTCCTAGTGAATTTCATTGACGCTACCGGAGCGCAGTAAAGACGGCGTTAACTGAGGTAACAATTCCACCTGCGGCAATCGCCACCCCATAGGGCAGTTGCAGCTTCAGGAACTTTATGTGACGCAGGTTTCTGAGCACTTGACGGACGCGTCCCAATCCGCTGGGCGTCATGGTTCCCGCTATGGCGGCCGCTCCGCCTTCGGGAGCGCTCGCCTGGCGGGTGTAGGCGATCGATGCCTTCAAACAGATCACAAACGCCAGCAATACGGTTGCCAGCGCAAAGGCAACGATGAAAATGCTGAACTGAGTGGCCCCGACCCACAGCAGCACCACGGGCAGCATTTTGACGTCGCCTGCTCCCATCGTTCGCGTCGCATAAAGCACGAACCCAATCACGAAAAATACCGCCGCCAGGATCAGCGACATCGTCCACGCGACCGGCTGCGGCGCCGCAATCACATAGACAGGATAGAGGACGAGCGCCCCGAGGGTCGCTTGGTTCGGAATCAGGTAGCGCCGAAAATCGCTGATCGCCGACCAGAGCAGCAATCCGCAATAGATTGCCAGGGCGGCGAACCAGATGACGTTTTGCTGAAGCATGATCGGCCCACCACAACATATTGCAGCCGGAGAGCCGCAATCGCCATTCGTTGCGCAAGCATCGGAAAACGCTTGCTTTGGCGAAGTCGTAAACTTGCAGATAAAAATTAAATTGCGCTTAATTTTGGATTGCCGTCGTTACCAAGACCTGTGAGGACAATCATGTTTGGGCCGCATTGAGCTGCCTCCGAAGCTCGATTCCATCCGCGAACAACGAATGCGAGCCACGGCTATTTTCACAAAACAAAAAAGGGCGGCTGTTTGCCGCCCTTTTTGTCTTGCCACTATCCGTGTCTGGAACCGCCGAAAGAAGGGCTCCGGTTCGGATGGGTATTCGTCGTTTACGGCGTGGCGCTGTTGAGCGCGGTGCCGACCGTGGCGAACACGCCGTTGAGCTCAGTGCCGACGATTTGCAGCGTGACGATACACGCGACCGAGATGAGGGCCGCGATCAGGCCGTATTCGATGGCCGTTGCGCCGCTTTCGTCCTTCAGGAATTTCCGGATCATGCTGGATCTCCTCCGAGTTCTCACGCAGGCCACCATGGCTGCGCGACGTGTCCTTTTTCCAACAAATTTATTGAGAATTCGTAAAATTGCCTCATTTGTGCCGCGCATTCCGGCGAGCAAAACACGCAAAAATGGTTTCCACGAATTAACCGAATAATTGGGGCAAGAAAATCGGGATTGGCAGATTGGCCGCGGACGGCCGGCAATGCTTCGAAGCACTGAGCTCGAACAAGATGGACAAGACCGGTCAATCAAATGTGGCGTGGCGATTCTGGCGCATCCACCCCGACATCGACCACCAATAAAATGGATTCTATGTTGTACTTCGTTTCGATGTCGGCCGTAGCGGCCAAGCGGCCCAAACAACGTGGCGCGCTCATGTTCGGTCTACTTCGCGTTTGAGGGCAGGAGCGATTTGGCCGTTGGCCCAACGATCCAGCTGCGGGTCTGTGAGGCGGACTTCGAGACATCCGCCGGTATGACGTTCCCACCCATCGATCGACGAAATCCTTCGAGACTGCAACGCGCTGATGGGGCGGCGCGGCAACCGCGCCGAAGCAGTCCGGGATCTATTGGCAAAGCCTCGGACTGCCTTGTTGCGCTCCCCGATACCTTGCGTGCCCGAGTGAACACAGACAGATCAGAGGATCGGCGCGCCCTCTTGAAAAGCGGCGAAGAAAACGCGTTGGCGGCTGCGTTGGACCACGCTCCAACGCGGGAACTTCAGGACCTAAAGCGGGATTTGTCCTACGGAGTCAAAGAATTCGACAGCGCCGATCCAATATAACCGTACATGCCGTTCATGTCTTGCGCCAATTGATTGACGGCAACCATGATTGCCAGGAAAACCAGCGCAATGATGAGGCCGTATTCGACCGCCGTCGCGCCCCGCTCGCACTTCAAGAAACTCCGCAACATCGCCGTGCTCCTTTCAAATGCGGCACACAAGGCCCGCGAACGCCATACTTTTGCCACACAGATATTAAGAGTTCGTTGCTCGATCTTGTTTTCATGAGTTTATTCGATCCCACCTCGCTTGGCGTGCCAAATGATTCGACCATGGCGGATGAAATCGTTCATTAACCAAAATTAGAGCAATTCGAAGGAAATTCCCCCTTTTCGGGATTGCGCTAGGCGCCCCTGACATTGGGAGCTTCGATTGCGACGAACTCACGGTAGCTCTAGCGGAGCCGTGCGGGCTGCCCTTTGGGCGCTACGCGTTGCCTTGTCGATCGGCTGCATAGCGCTTGTTGCCTCCTACGTCGATTTGCGCAACCTTGCCGATCTGATGCGCGGCGCGTCGATCGTCACATTGTCGGCCGTGGCGCTCCTGCATCTGGCCATTTTGGGCCTGATCGCGCTGCGTTGGCAGGTCGTGATGCGGTATTTCGGCGAGGCGCCGCATTATCCGACGACCGCCGGCCTTACCGTTGTCGGAACATTTTTCAATTTGGTCCTGCCGTTCAACGTGGCCGGGGACGCGCTGCGCGTGGCGCTTGGCGCGCGAAACGGCATTGCCCATGGCGTCGGGCTTGGCAGCGTCGTGATCGATCGTGCCCTCGGCATAGCGGGACTCGGTTGCCTTGTTCTGATTGGATTCTCACTGGGTTCCGCTCGCGGCCTTTCGCCCGCGGTGCCGGCGGTTGTACTGGCCGTTGCGCTGACGCCGATTGCGGCATTCGCGGTTCTCGTCTATCTCAGCCGAAGGATTTCCGGCGGCCGGTTGACGGCGCCAAACTGGGCCGCTGGAATAGCGCAGGCAATGGCAGCGAGAGGGCGCCGGCATGTGCTCTTGCTTTTTGGTTTGGGGCTTGCCGGCGTTTGCCACATCCTATCGGCGCTTGCCATGACGCTGTTGGCCAACGATCTTGGCCATCGCATCGAATTCAGCCAAGGCTTACTACTGTTTCCGGGCGTTCTGCTCGCGGGAATGCTGCCGATTTCGGTCGGCGGCTGGGGCCTGCGTGAGATTGCGGCGATCGAGATCTTGTCGAGTGCCGGCATACCGGCCGCGGCGGCGGTCTCGATCTCGCTGCTGTTCATCGGAATCCTTCTCATCGAATCATTGTTCGGAATGGCGGCATGGTTCCTGTTGCACCGGCGTCGCCCCGCTATCGGGAGAGGCTGAGTGCACGGCCACGCCGTACCCGATTCGACGATGACGCAACGCGTATCGATGCTCGGCTGCGGGCTTACAGCCGTCGTGGCCCTGGCCATCGTCGCGTGGTTTCACAATCGCTTCTGGTGGCCGCCGGACGAGGGCGTCTATGCCTATGTCGCGCAACGCGTCCTGCGCGGCGACGTGCTCAACGGCGACGTGCAGGACATGCACGCCGGGCTGGTTCACTTCATCCACGCGCTTGCCTTCCGGCTGTTCGGCGAGGATCTTCTCAGCCTGCGCTATCCGCTCGCGGCGCTGACCGTGGTGCAAACGATCCTTGTCTGGCGCGTGCTGGCGCCGCGCGGTGCGCCGGCGGCGCTGGCCGGCGCAATCGCGACAGCCGCCTTGTCGTTCGTGCAGTTTCTCAACCCATCGGCGAATTGGTACGCGCTGTTCCTGATGTTCGCCTGCGCCGCGCTGCTGGCCGGCAAGTTTGCGACGTCGCGCTGGTCCATGGTCGCGCTCGGTGCATTGCTCGGTCTTGCGGTTTTGATCCGGCATCCAAGCGGCGTCATCCTCGCCATGGGATGCTTGACGTGGCTGCTGGCCCGGCCGGGGCTCCCGGTCGCCGGCGCTTCGGCACCACGTCTCGCTCGCGCGGTCATCGGGATCATGGGTGCCGGCGTGCTGCTCTATTTTTTCGCCAAAGCCAGCCTCGCCTCCTTCATCTTATTCGGCGCATGGCCCCTGCTCCTTCTCGGCTTGGCGTGGCGGCAGACCGTGCTGACCGATCGCGCAACGCTTGCGCTGCTCGCCAACATTGCCGCCGGCGGCGCGCTCGCGCTGGCGCCGCTATTCGCCTATCATGTCTATTTCGGCACGTTGGCAAGTTGGTTTTCGGACACGGTCTTGACCGCGTTGCATCTCACCGAGATTTTGTCGCCGCGCGCGCCGAGCTATGCCTATCTTCCGCTGCTCAGTATCGGCGCGTTGCTTCAGGAGCCGGGCTTGCGCGGCGCCGGCAGCGCCGCTTTCTGGCTGGCGCTCCTCGCGGCGCCCGTCGTGCTTGGATTTTCGACGTTCGCGCGCGCCGTGGCGCGCAGGCCGGCGCCCGAGTGGCATCCGTTGCCCATTGTCGCCAGCTTTTTCGCCATGGTCTCGGCGCATTACGAAATACCGATATATCTTTTCTTCTCGACCGCAGCCGTGCTCGCCGGCTTGGCCTGGAACTTCGCCGACAGCGCGCGTGGGCGCTACACGGCCCTAGCCATTGTCTTGTTCTTGGCAATTTTTGGCCTGGTTTTTCAGGCCGCGCAGCCGATGAGCCGAACCTTGCGTGACATCGCCCGCAGCCAAACCCGCGCGCTCACCGCCCCCGCCGGCTTGCCGCACGCCCGGCTTGCCATGGAATCGGACGACCAACGCGTCTATTCGCGCCTTGTCGAGCTTGTCACGGCCCATGCACCGCCTTGCACGACCGTTCTAGCAGTGCCGATGCACCCCGAAATCAACTTTCTCGCCGATCGCGCCGCGCCCTTGCGCTTCTATAGCACTGCACTCGGCTTGAAGACACAGGCTGAAGCGGACAAAGCCGCCGAGCGTTTGGCGGCAGCGCCAGCCGCCGTCCTCGTTCATCGCCGCGAGGACAAATACAACACGCCGCTCAGCAACGCCTTCTTCGAACGCGTCAGGACAAATTATAAACATCTGGAACGCGTCGGCGGATTCGATGTCTACTTGTCGATTGCGGTTCCGCCGGCGTCCGCTCGCGGCTGCCGCGCGCGTGCCGGCTGACAACGTAGCGCGGCCGTCGTTTCACTTCCTCGTATATCTTGGCGATGTACTGGCCGATAATGCCGAGCGCGATCATGACCAAAGAGCTCGCGAACAGCACGAGCAGGATAACGGTGGTGAAGCCTTCGACCGCGCCGCCGGCAAATTTGAGATAAAGCGAATGGCCGCCGAGCAGCATTGCCACAAATAAGAAAGCGGCGCCGGCGAAAGTTACGAATTGCAGCGGCACCGTGCTGAACGAGACGATTGATCCGACCGCGAGACGGAGCAGCTTCGCGGCCGACCATTTCGAGCCGCCATCGGTTCGTGGATCGACGTCGAACGGCACCGACACATGTTTGAACCCCATCCAGCGCACCAAGCCGCGAAAGAAAAGATTTCGCTCGGGCATGTTGCGGTAGACTTCGACGACGCGCCGGTCGAGCAGCTTGAAGTCGGAGGCGCCGCTCAGCTCAACTCCGGCAAGACGCTCGAATAAGCGATAATAGACTCTCGCGAGCAGACGCTTGATCGCGGATTCGCGCTGCCGCCGCCGCTTGACCGCATTGACAACGTCGTAGCCGCCGTCGCGCCACAATGCGAACAGCTCTGGGATCAGGCGCGGCGGATGCTGGAGGTCGCTGTCCATGACCAGCACGGCGTCCCCTTCCGCGGCATCCAGTCCGGCGAAGATCGCCGCCTCCTTGCCGAAATTGCGCGCAAGCGAAATCGCGACCAGCTCCTTCCAGCGCGATACCAATTCCTCGGCGCGTTGCCAGGTCGCGTCGGCCGAGCCGTCGTCGACGAGGATGATCTCGAAGGGCACGCCGAGCACGGCGAGGTGATCGCGAATCGTCTCGACGCTACGCGCGAGGTGTTCGGCTTCGCGGAAGATCGGAATTACGACCGATAGGATGGGCGGCGCCGGCGTCACTTGCAAACTCCTTCGCGTTTTTCGGGGGCGCGACGCGGCTGCTCCACCGATCCGGCGGGACCGCCTCCTGTCCGTTTCGTTCGTTTGCCATCATTCCTGGGAACGGCAAAGTTTTCGTTAATACTCGCGCGTCACTATCGCGCGACGTGCGCTTTGCTCGTCCGGGGTTGCCGGTGCGCGGGCACAAGCCCCGCATCGAGCAAAGGACGTCTCATTTTGACGGACAGAAAGCGCCTTCTCGCCACGTATCCGCGGCGGCGAAATCCGCTACCGGAGGAATACAGGGGCCGGTTTGTCGACGACTACCGCGCAAATCGCGAAGGCCGCGGCGGCGTCGGCGGCATCGCTCGTCGTCTCGAAGGTTGGATGCACCGGCGCATCGCCGCGCGCTCCGGCGACCCAGTCCTCGAGATTGGCGCGGGCACGCTCAATCACTTGGAGTTCGAGCCCCGGCAAGGGCGTTACGATGCAGTCGAGCCATTCACCGAACTCTATGCCGAGGCAGCCAATCGCCGCCGTCTCCGCAACATTTATCGGGACATCGCCGATATTCCCGAGTCCGAACGCTATGCCCGCATCGTCTCGATCGCCGCGCTCGAGCATATTCCCGACCTCCCCGAGGTTCTTGCACGCAGCGGCCTCTTGCTGGCCGGAGGCGGCGTATTCCAAGCTGGAATTCCCAGCGAAGGCGGCTTTCTTTGGGGCGCTGCGTGGCGGTGCAGCACCGGTTTGAGCTATCGGCTGCGCACGGGACTAGACTATGGCGTCGTCATGCGGCATGAGCACTTATCCCGGGCCGACGAGATTATTGCCTTGGTTCGCTGGTTCTTCGCGGATGTCAAGCTCGCACGCTTTCCGCTGCCGTTTCATCATCTGAGTTTTTACGCTTATATCGAAGCTTGCACGCCAGACGTGCTGCGCTGCCGCGACGCATTGCAACCGCATGCCGCCCGCTAACCGGCCAAACCCAGCGTCTTGCGCAGCGGCGCCTTGCGCATCTTCCAAATCATCGAATCGACGATGTAGTGATGGAAGTTCACGGTCTGGTAGATGATGAGCGCCAGCGGCAGCGCGGTCGCCGTCGCCGCTGCCGTGGCGCTGATCGTCAGATTGAAGGCGCTGTAAAGCAGGACGGTGCAAATCAGGCACCAGCCGAAATAGGCCCAGGCGCGGCCCGGCTGCACAATCCACGAGAGAAACCGGGCTTGCGGATCGACGCCGCCCTTGAACCGATTGCGGTTGAACAGCCACACGAATAGCAAGTATTGCGCGTTGTGCCAGATGTTGATCGCCAGCCAGCCGTGATCGATGTTCGGGATGACGACATAGCCCGCCAGAAAGATCGTAAAATGGCTCGCGAGATAGGCGGTGTGTGCCACGGCAAGGCGGCCCTCGCGCCATGCGCGGGCGCGATCCAAGAGCCAATAAGCGAGCAGGCCGAGCGCCGCGATCCCGACCCCGTCCGCGAACCAGACCGGCACCGGCACGGTCCAGATTTCCATGCCGAGAAACTTGTCGGGCTGCTGCGCCGACCGGCTCAAAATCCCCCAAAGCGGAACCATGTAGAGCGTTGCGAGCTGAAGCCAGCGCGGGCCGTCATCGCTGACCTTGGCCTTGTGCCGGTAGGCTTGCGCCACGCCGTAGGATTGCCGCGTATAGTGAAACCATTGCCAGTATAGATACAGCGTCGGCACCGACCAGGCGCCGAGCGTGACGATCATCAGGAAAACGCCAGCCAAGACGAGAACCGGCAGCAGATAAATCAAGAACGCATTCTCGCGCCGGCACTGCCGGTCGAAGCCCAGGCGCGTATAGGTGGCGATGACGTGGTGATATCCCAGGAGCCAAAGATCGGCGATGAGGATGGGCAGGAACAGCGCCGGCGTCGCCCAGGTCGCGCCGCCCGCCAGCAATCCCAGAACCAAGGTGCCGGCAATGAGCGTTAGGTCATAGGCTGGGCGATCGAGGTAGCCAACGATCAAACGGCCTTGCCCGGAAAGAATTGCTGCGTCTGCCATCGCGGTTCCCCAACTCGTGGTGCACGCTCCGGCACCCGTTCCTGCGTGATCCCCCCAACGCACAGACCTGCAACGGAGAATGAACTTGGCGAAATTTAGGCGCGCTTCCTAAAGATCGGATTAACGGCGCGTTAAGGCGCCATCGCACCGGAGTTGCTTTGCGGCCAACCGCGTACTTGTTATAAGCCCCAATGCGCAACGACCTGGGCCGCCTGTGGGCAAGTATTGCCTATCGATTGCAGCCCTGGCATCGCTTGCCAATATCGGATTGAATAAGATTTAAGCAAAAGGGACGCCGAAACCCCGCCCATGTCAGCGCCAAAGTCCAACGCAATCAATGCCGATGCGGTCCGCAAGCTGGCCGCGCTTCTCGACGAGACCGGCCTCACCGAGATCGAGTATGCCAGCGACGCGCTCAAAATCCGCGTCGCGCGTATGCCCGCGGCCGTCAACTATGGCGCTCCGCCCCCGGGCAGTGGTGCCCAGGCGGCTGTACCCGCTACGGCCGCCGTGCCAGCACCTGCCGCCGCCAAGGCCGCCGATGCGACACATCTGGGCGCCGTCAAATCGCCCATGGTGGGCACGGTTTATATCGCGCCCGAGCCTGGCGCACCGAACTACGTGTCCGAAGGCGATTCCGTTCGCGAAGGGCAAACGCTGTTCCTGATCGAGGCGATGAAAACCTTCAACGAGATCAAATCGGGCCGCGCCGGCATCGTCCGCCGCATCCTGGTCAAGAACCAGCAGCCCGTCGAATTCGGCGAGGCGCTGGCGATCATCGAATAGCGGACGCGCGGCGGTGTTCGACAAAGTCCTCATCGCCAATCGCGGCGAAATCGCGCTTCGAATCCATCGCGCCTGCCGCGAGATGGGGATCAAGACAGTCGCCGTGCATTCGACGGCCGACGAAGGCGCCATGCATGTCCGCCTCGCGGACGAGAGCGTGTGCATCGGCCCGCCGCCGGCGCGCGAATCCTACCTCAACATTCCCTCGATCGTTTCGGCCGCCATCATCACCGGTGCCGATGCGATTCATCCGGGCTACGGCTTTCTCTCCGAAAACGCGAAATTCGCCGAGATCGTCGAGGCGCACGGCATCACCTTTATCGGCCCCTCGCCCGATCATATCAAAATGATGGGCGACAAAGTCGAAGCCAAGAAGGCGGCGAAGTCGGTCGGCGTGCCCGTTGTTCCCGGCACCGAGGAAGCGATCGTCGATGTCGATGCGGCGCGCGCGGTCGCCGATGCCATCGGCTATCCGGTGCTGATCAAGGCCGCGGGCGGCGGCGGCGGCAAGGGCATGAAGGTCGCCGAATCGGGCGCGACGCTGGGCGACATGCTGACCCTGGCCCGCCGCGAGGCCGCGACGAATTTCGGCAACGCCGCGGTCTATCTCGAAAAATATCTTTCGCATCCGCGCCACGTCGAGTTGCAGATCCTGGCCGACAGCCACGGCAACGTCGTCCATCTCGGCGAGCGCGATTGCTCGTTGCAGCGCAACCACCAGAAAATTCTCGAAGAAGCGCCCTCTCCCGCGCTGAACACGAAAGAGCGCGAGCGCATCGGCAAGATCGGCTGCGACGCGATCAAGAAGCTCGGTTACCGCAATGCCGGCACGATCGAATTCCTCTATCAGGACGGCGAGTTCTATTTCATCGAGATGAACACGCGGCTTCAGGTCGAGCATCCGGTGACCGAAATGATCTCGGGCATCGACATCGTGCGCGAGCAGATCCGCGTTGCCGCGGGCGCGCCGCTGTCGTTCAAGCAAAGCGACATCCGCATTCACGGCCACGCCATCGAATGCCGGATCAACGCGGAAAATCCGGACACGTTCAAGCCCTCGCCGGGTTCCGTGACCGACTACCATCCGCCGGGCGGGCTCGGCGTGCGGGTCGATTCGGCGCTCTATGCCGGCGCCCGCGTGCCGCCCTATTACGACAGCCTGGTCGCCAAGCTCGTCGTCCACGGCAACACGCGCAACGAGTGCCTGATGCGCCTGCGCCGCGCGCTCGACGAATTCGTCATCGACGGCATCGAGACCACGATCCCGCTCCATGCCCGCCTGGTCGCCGAACCCGATTTCATCAACGGCGACTACGACATTCGCTGGCTCGAACGGTTCGTCGCCCGCACCGCCGGCAAGGCGCGATGAGCCAGCGCATTCTGACCGCGGACATTCTGCTCCGCGCCTATCGCGCCGGCGTGTTTCCCATGGCCGAGTCGCGCTTGCGCCAGCGCCTCTATTGGGTCGATCCGGAACGGCGCGGCATCATTCCGCTCGAAGGTTTCCACGTGCCGCGCCGCCTGCGCCGCACCGTGCGGCAGCGGCCCTTCGACATCCGCTGCAACTTCGCGTTTCGGCGCGTGATCGAGGAATGCGCCGCGCCCAACCCGGATCGCGACGATACGTGGATCACCAGCGAGATCGTCGATTCCTATTGCGAGCTCTTCGCCACCGGCCATGCCTATTCGGTCGAAGCCTGGCGCGGGGGCGAACTCGTCGGCGGCCTATACGGCGTTTCGATCGGCGCCGCGTTTTTCGGCGAGAGCATGTTCAGCCGCGCCACCGATGCCAGCAAAGTGGCGCTCGTCGACCTTGTCGCGCGCCTCGTCGCCGGCGGCTACAGGCTGCTCGATACGCAATTCATCACCGATCATTTGGTGCAATTCGGCACCGTCGAAGTGCCGCGCCGCGACTATCACCGGATGCTGATCGAGGCGCTCCACGGCACGGCGGCGTTTCCCGTCGAGTTCCCGCCCGAACGGGTCGATGCTTATTTGCAGTCCTTGATCCAGACATCGTAGACCGGGTGCTCGAGCGCCGACACCGCCGGGTTCGAGGCAAACATCCAGCCGCTGAATTTGCGTTGCTTGTCCCCAGCACCCGGCGTGGCCTCGTAAACCTCGATGAAGGCCGCGCGCTCCGGCTTTTGATCGGGGCGGCTTTTCTCGCAACGCCGAATGACGATCTCGAGCGAGCCGAATTTGACCGTTCCGCCGACATTGCCTTCGAACAGCGAGGTCCGCGCCGTCACCTTGTCGAGACCCTGGAGAACCGCGACCTTGCCGAGCGGATCGAAGGGCGGCTCCGCCGGCTTCGTTTCCGGCTTGGCGACAGTCTTGGGATCGGGTTTGGCATCCGGCTTCGTGCCTGGTTTGGCCGCGGGCTTCGATTCCGGCTTGGCGGGCGGCTTGACGGGCGGCTTGGCCTCGGTGCGCGGCGGGGTTTCGCCCTGCGGCGGACGCTGCGCCAACACCGGCGCCGCGGCCAGCACACAGGCAAAGGCGCCGGCCATCGCCATGCCGCGCCGCAGCCAATGTGCCGCCGAACAATCGCCGATCCGAGGAGCCACGCTGTTTATCCTTGTCATGGGCCCATGCTAGCGGCCGATGCTTGGCAATAGGTTAAGCGCCGATCAAGGGGAAAATATGGCCGCCGGTCATGCGCCGCCCAGCGCGGCGGCAAAGCGCAGGCGCACATAATCGACGTCCCATTTTCCCTCGGCGTTGCGCAGCGCGGGCGCGGCCGCGGCCTCGACTTCGTTCTTGACCGTGTTGCGCTCGGCCGGCGGCAGCGCCGCGAGAAAGGTTTCGGCGAATGTATCGAGCCAGTCCCCGAGCGGGCCGGGCAGCCGGGTCGGCCGCTTGAACAGCTCCATGTGGGTGACGCGGAACCCCGCGCGCCGGAGCCGCGCCGCGTAGTCTTCGGGTGTGGGAAAATACCAGGGATTGCGCGGCGCCGCGTCGATCCCGCGTTTCGCCAAGGCCGCCGTGAGCGCCGCGACGACGCTGGCGACATTGCCGGCGCCGCCCATTTCGCCGACAAAGCGGCCGCCGGGGCGCAGCGCGCGCGCCACGCCGGCGATCGCGGCGTCCGGGTCTTTCATCCAATGCAGCGCCGCGTTGCTGAACACGGCGTCGAAAGCCGGCGGCAGCGCCAAGCGCTGGCCGTCCATGACACGCGCATCGAGGCCGAGCGCCTGGGCGGCGGCAACCAGTTCGGCGCTGGCATCGACGCCCACGATTTGGGCGCCCAGATCGCGCAGCGTCGCCGTTAGCGCGCCGTCGCCGCAACCGAGATCGAGAATGCGCTCGCCCGGCTGCGGCGCCAACAGCGCCACGACCGGCAGGCCGAGATCGGCCACGAAGCGCGCGTTGCGGGCGTAGCGCGCCGGATCCCAATGCTGCGCGGCGATGGTGGACGGCGCGGACGAACTCATTTTTTTTCCTTGGGCTCATCGGTCAGCAGGAAAATCGCCTTGCCGAGCAGATCCTCGAGCGCCAGCGCATCGCGCGTCTGGGTCAAGGTCGCGCCCGGCGCCAGCTTCTTGTCCGAGCGGCCAGCTTCGAGGCGGAGATATTTGCCGCCGAGCAGCCCGTCGCTCGTGATCGCCGCAACGGTGTCGTCGGGCAGCTTGATCTCGGCGCGAACGGTGAAAGTGACGACGGCGCGGAAATCCGCGGTATCGATGCGCTGGCCGATGACGCTGCCGACCTTGACGCCGCCGATCCGCACATCGTTGCCCGGCGCCAGGCCGCCGACGGAATTGAACTTCGCCGCGAACAGATCGCCCGCGACCGGCCGCAAATCGGCGCTTGTATAGGCGAAATAGAGGAACCAGCCGGCGATGACCAAGACGAACGCGCCGATCGCGGTTTCAGCAAAACGCCCTCCCATGACGCGCCCCCGGCTTAGGGCGAGGCGGCGGGCTTGCGCCGCGCCTCGGCGCTGCGCACGATTTTTTCGAGCAATTGCTCGACGATGATCGCGTTCTGCACCGTGGCGAAACGCGCGCCCGGCGCCATGTTTTGATTTTCGGAACCGGGCTCGATGCGGATGAACTTTTCGCCCAGCACGCCGTCGCTCATGATCATGGCGGCGCTATCGGCCGGAATCGGCACGCCGCGCTGGATGCGCAAGGTTACGATCGGACGCAGCGCCGCGGCGTCGATATCGATGCGGGCCACGCTGCCGATCTTCATGCCGGCGAGCAGCACGGGGCCGCCCACCGTCAGGCCGTCGACTTGCTCGAAGCGCGCGCTCAGCTCGTAGCCGCCGGCCATCGCCATGCGCCCGCCCGCCGAGGCGGCAAAGAGCGCGAGTCCCAAGGCGGCGAAGATCGCGCCGCCGACCAGGGTTTCCAGCGTCGCGCGCGGCATCGTCACGAGGGCGGCCGCCAGGGCACGTAGTCGCCGGTCGCGCGGTCGCGCTGGCCGCCGGCATAGTCGTGGCCCGGCGGCTGATAGGCGGCGGTGGTGCCGGTGCGGTTGGGCTGATGCGGCTTCTGCCAGGGCCTGACCGGCCGCGGCTTTTCCGTCGGCAGGCGATCGGTCGTGTGATGCAGCCAGGCATGCCATTCCGGCGGCACGCGCGACGCCTCGGCCTCGCCCTTGTACAGCACCCAGCGTTTGCGCCGCCCGCTCTTGGGCGCGCGCTTGTCCTGGAAATAGCGATTGCCCTCGGCATCGCTGCCGACGCACGCGCCATTGAACATGGTGTAGAGCCTGGTGCCGATTGTCATGGCGTCTCGACGGGGGCGTCTCGATGGGAAAACTATTTTGCGGCGCGGCAATATGGCACCGGCGGCGGCGCCCGTCCAGGCAAGGCCGCCGCGTCATAGCGCGATCGGCAGGCCCGGCGCCCGGCTCGCGAGCACGGTCAAAATATCGTGCACCGGCACGCCAAGCCGCGCCGACAAGGCGCGCCGGTACGGCGCCATATTCGTGCATTCGAGCAGCACGGCGCCGAGTTTGGGCAGCCCGCGCGCGCAGCCTTTCGCCGGCCTCGATCACGTCTTGCTCGGCGAGCTTCGTGTCGAGCGTCGTATCGTCGTCGAGGATGCGATGGGTCAGCTCGCGGCCCGCTTCGGTGCCGACGATGGGCGTATCGGCGGCGGCGCCCACGGCGGCGAGATAGTCGCCGGTGAGCCGCCCGGCATGAATCGTGATCATGCCCACCGACCGCCCCTGCTTCGTCGCAGCGGCCTGCAACTCGGGAAGCGCCAGCAGGCTTGAGCTCACGACCGGCACGGGACAACCGTTTTCAAGCTGGGCTTGAAACTTGACGAGAAAGCCGCAGGACGTGGTGACGAAATCGGCGCCGCGCGCGACAAGCCGGTCGCGCGCGGCGAGAAACGGCGCCAGCAAGGCCGGATCGGGCGAGCCCGCGCGGACGATGAGATTGACCACGGCGCCCTCGACGCGCTCGTAAATCGCCGTGCCGCGAAACGTATCCGGATTGCCGATATCGCCGAGCGGGCGCGGAAACCGGGTTTGCAGCATGATGACGCCGAGGCGCATGGATTTCATCCCCGGTGCGGCCGGACCGCGACATCGATGACGGCCAGCCGTTCGAGCAGGCGGCATTCGCCGGCAATCGGCCACCAGCCATATAGGAAAATATCGAGCGGCCCCCACATCGCGACCCAGCCGAGAATGAGCAGGCCCTCGCCCAGGATGCGCGTGATCGCGGTTGCGGCAAGGGAGTGCGCCAGCTCGCGCAACGCCATGCAGGCGACAAGGAACACCAGACCGATGACCAGGCTGGTGCGGCCGCGCTGCAACTCGTGGCGCAGATCGCGGCGCCGGGTTTGCAACCGATAGGTGAAATGGTTGCGGATCGCGGCTTCGATGGATCGTTCCGTCGAGGCATCGATGGCGGCCGGCGGCAGCTCGATGACGAACTTGAAATTCTTGTCGGCGCCGATTTCGCGCGCGGCGCTGAACAAATAGCGGTCGGCCTCGGCGTCGAGTTCCTTTTCGTGGAACGGCGCGGGATCGAGCATGTTGTAGAGCTGCGCCACCTCGTTGAGGCGCAGTTCGATCAGCACCAACTCGCCCTCGCGGCGATAGGATTCGACCGGGTGGCGGGCGTGCGGCGATCGGCGCTTGGTCATCGTTTGCCCTGGATTGCGGCCTTCCGGCGATTGACTTGCGTCAATGCCGAAGCGCGGCGCATTGATGAATTTTAGCGCTATCCAATCCCGTTCAGCAATGGAGGCCTACGATGGCAGAGAAATCCACCAGCCAAGTCCCCGCCAAGACCGGCGGCGTTCCCTCGATCTTCTCGCTGCGCGACCGCTTCGACGAGCTGTTCAATTCGATGGCGCGCGGCTGGCCGTCCTTGACCGGCTGGCGCGACACGCTGCCGATTGCCACCGGCAATTTCGATTTCGCCCCGCGCGTCGAAACCGCCGAGACCGACACGGCCTACGAAGTCACGGTCGAGCTGCCCGGCGTCGAGGAGAAGGACGTGAAAGTCGCGGTCGAGTCCGACATGCTCATGATCAGCGGCGAAAAGAAGGCTGAGCGCGAAGAGAAGAAGAAAGATTACTACATGAGCGAGCGGAACTACGGCTCGTTCCAGCGCAGCTTCACCCTGCCCGACAACGTCGCCGCCGATAAAATCGCGGCGAAATTCGACAAGGGCGTGCTGTCGGTCACGCTGCCCAAGACGGCGCCGTCACCGAGCAAGCAACGCACGATTCCGATCGCCAAGGCATAGACTGGGCGCGCGGCGGGGCGCCGTCGCGCCCCGCCCGCCGAACCGTCGCGCATCTGGTCCAAAGGATTCCCCGATGACCGCTCCCAAGAAAATCGCCGTCCATGTCGATGGCGGGCCATACGACCGCCGCTGCCTCGATTACGCCGTATCGGTTGCCAACCGCTTCGGCGCCCGGCTCGATGCCGTGTTCGCGCGCGTTCCGGCCTATATCCCCGCGTCGATCGACGGCATCCTGACGCCGCAAATCATCGAGGCGCAGGAGGAGATTTACCGCAAGCGCGCGGCCGATGCCAAAGCCGCGGTCGAAGCGGTGAAGTCCCAGGTCAAGGCGGGCGCCGGCTATATCGAGGAAGACGGGCGCACGATGGACATACTGGAACGCCATGCGCGCTACGCCGATCTCGCGATCGTCGGCCAGGCCTCGCCCGAGGAAACCGATGTCGCAACGGACTACGATCTTCCCGCCGATCTGGTGATGATGCTCGGCCGCCCGGTCCTTGTTGTGCCCTATGCCGGCACCTTCACGACCTGCGGCAAGCGCGTCCTGATCGCCTGGAAGGACAGCCGCGAATCGGCCCGCGCGCTGCACGACGCCCTGCCGTACATGGCCGGCGCCGAAACGGTCACCGTCCTGATGGTCAATCCCGGCGAGGGCAGCGAGCGGATCGAGGCCGACATCAAGGCCTATCTCGCGCTGCACGGCTGCGCGGCGAAGACCCAAGTCGCGCGCACCCGCGATCTCGAGATCGGCGACGTGCTGCTGTCGACGGCGGCCGATTTCTCGATCGACCTCATCGTCATGGGCGCCTACGGCCACTCGCGCTTCCGCGAACTCATCCTCGGCGGCGCCACCCACGATATCCTGAAACACATGACGGCGCCGGTGCTGCTGTCGCATTGAGGCGGGGCTGAGGCGTGCGGCCTTAGACCAGGAGACCGAAATAATCATTGTCATCCCGAGCGCGCCGCCGCCGAAGGCGGCGGTCGTCGAGGGACCTCTGGGCTGCTGCCGGTTCGGTTGACACCGAGTTTAGGTGTAAACACGGAACCGGAGGTGGGTCATGGGACGACGGAGTTTTACGCGCGAGTTCAAGCTTGAAGCGGTACGGCTGGTGCGAGAGCGCGGGGTGACGATGGCCCAGGCGGCGCGCGATCTTGACTTGCATCCGAACGTTTTGCGCAACTGGGTGAAGGATTTCGAGGCCGATCCCGAGCAATCCTTTCCCGGCCAGGGTCGGATGAAGCCCGAGCAGCTGGAGATCGAGCGGCTGCGGCGCGAGGTGAGCAAGCTCAAGGCCGAGCGCGACATCCTAAAAAAAGCCGCGGCCTACTTCGCGAAGGAATCGGCGTGAAGTTCGCCTTCGTCGCGACGCACCGGGGGCTTTGGCCGGCGGCGTGGTTGTGCGCGGCGCTCGGTGTCTCGCGCGGCGGGTTCGATGCCTGGCTAAAGCGTCCGCCGAGCGCGCGGGCGCGGGCCGACGAAGCGCTGGCAGCCAAGGTTCTGGCCAGCTTCCTCGCCAGCGATCGAACCTACGGCGCGAGGCGAGTGTGGCACGATATGCTGGCGGACGGGATCTCGTGCGGCCTGCATCGCATCGAACGGTCGATGCGCCTCCAGGCCTTGAGAGCACGGCCGCGGCGCCGTCGCCTGCCACCCGATGCGGGCGAGCGGCCGGCGAGCGCCGTCGCTCCCAACAGGCTGGACCGGGCCTTCGAAGCGCCGTCGCCCAACCGCAAATGGGTCGCGGATTTTACCTACATCTGGACGGCCGAGGGCTGGCTCTATGTCGCCGCCGTGCTCGATCTCTTCTCCCGGCGCGTGGTGGGCTGGTCGATGAGCGCGGCGATGACGGCATCGCTGGTCGCCGATGCCCTTATCATGGCGATCTGGCGCCGAGGCCAGCCCGATGCGTTGCTGCATCACTCCGATCGCGGCAGCCAGTACACCAGCGAACAGTTCCAGCGGCTGATGGCCGCTCACGGCGTCAGCTGTTCCATGAGCCGGGCGGGCAATGTCTGGGACAACGCGGCGATGGAAAGCTTCTTCTCGTCGCTGAAGACGGAACGGACGGCGCGCAAGACGTACCGCACACGCAACGAGGCAAAAGCCGACGTGTTCGACTACATCGAGCGCTACTACAATACGAAACGCAGGCACTCGACGCTGGGCTATGTTAGCCCAGTGGCGTTCGAAAGGCAGGCAATGTTAGCTTAGGTTGCTGTCAACCGAACCGGCAGCAGCCCACTCGTGCGGACGAGCGTCCGATTGTAAGGCACATTGATGCTTGCCCGCCCGAGGTTTTAAATAAAGGGGACGCAACCACTACTGTCCGCTTGTTGACGAGACGATTTTGGGCAAGAGCCTGTGATATTTGTAAATTTTGGTGATTTTGCGGTGTCACCGACTTGAACGTCAATTCTAGTCCAGAGTTCTTTTTCCTGACAGTTTGGAGGGATTATACCAACCGACCAAATTATTCATGCGTCATCCCGACCGGAGCGCGCGCGAGCGCTCGTAGCGGAGGGACCTCGCGCGGACGAGCGAACGCCAGAGTGAAGGCGGGACACTAGTCCGCACGAGGTCCCTCGACTTCAGTCGCGCATCGCGCGACCTACGCTCGGGATGACGACCGCTATTTATTCATGTCGGTTGGTATAAGCTCCCCCTATTCAGGCTGGCGCGATCGCGGCCTTTGGCGGTCTTCGTGCGCGCCGGGCAGGAGGCCGAGATCAGGATCGAAAGCTTCCCCTTCACGCGCTACGGCCTCATTCCGGGCGAGGTCGTGCATGCCTCTCCCGACGCGATCCAAGATAAGGAGATGTGCGTGCTTCGAGGCCGCCGCAAGGGCGGCGGCGCCTCAGCATGAGGTGGATTTTTGGCTACAGGTCCGATCCTTTGTGCAATCCCCATCGCACTCATCTTGAGGCGCCGCCGGAGGCGGCCTCGAAGGACGCACCATGGTACTGCAGTGTTTGACGAGTCATTATTTCGGTCGGTTGGTATAAGCGCTTGATTCAGCCGAAGGCCGCCAAGCGATGCGACGCGGGCGTTGCGGATCGGCGGCACGAAATGCGGCTAAGTGCTTGATTTTCTCGAAGACCGCCAAATCCCGAAGAATCCCAACTCCCAAAATTGGCGGCCTTCGAGAGAATCAATGGGTTAGCGCGAATTCCGCGCGGCAGGACGGGTCCATCGCGCGCGCCGCCAGCGCAGCAGCGGCGGCACGACAAGCACGGCGAGCGCAATCGCCAGCAGCGTCGCCGAGATCGGGCGGGTGACGAAAATCGTCAGATCGCCCTCCGAGGTTTGCACCGCGCGGCGGAATTGGATTTCCGCCATCGGCCCCAGGATCAGGCCGACGACGACGGGCGCCAGCGGGATAATCGAGACGGCGCAGCGTCGCCCCCAGCAAGCCGATGGCGATCAGCAATCCGACCTCGACGAGCGAGCGGTTGATGCCGTAGACGCCGAGAACGGCGAAGACGACGATGCCGCCGTAAAGCCAAGGCTGCGGAATGTAGAGCAACCGCGCCCACAGTCCGGCGAGCGGCAGGTTGAGCACCAGCAGCATGACGTTGCCGATGAAGAGGCTGGCGATCAGGCCCCAGACCAGGGTCGAGTTCGAGGCGAACAGCAGCGGCCCGGGCTGAATGCCGTATTGCTGGAACGCCGCCAGCATGATCGCCGCCGTCGACGATGTCGGCAGGCCGAAGGTCAGCAGCGGCACGAGCACGCCGGCGACGGCGGCGTTGTTTGCCGCCTCGGGTCCGGCGACGCCCTCGATCGCGCCCTTGCCGAATTCTTCCGGATTCGCCGACAGGGATTTCTCGACGCGGTACGAAAGAAACGTCGGCAGCTCGGTGCCGCCCGCCGGCAGCGCGCCCATCGGAAAGCCGATCGCCGAGCCGCGCAGCCACGGCTTCCAGGAGCGGCGCCAATCCTCGCGCGACATGAAGGCGGCGCCGCGCAGCGGCACGATCTCCTCGCCGCGCAGCGACGGCCGCGACGCGAGATAAAGCGCCTCGCCCACCGCGAACAGGCCGACCGCGACGATGACGACGCCGACGCCGTCGAGCAGTTCCAACACGCCGAACGCCAGCCGCGCCTGGCCCGATTGCTGATCGAGCCCGATCAGGCCGATCGCGATGCCGATGAAGAGGCTGACCAGCCCGCGGCGCAGCGAATTGCCGAGCAAGGACGAAACGCAGACAAAAGCCAGAACCATGAGCGCGAAATAATCGGCGAAACCGAAGATCAGCGCGAGGTCGCACCACTTGCGGCGCTAATCCCGCCAGCAGCAGCGTGCCGAGTATGCCGGCGACGAAAGAGCCGATCGCCGCCGTCGCCAGCGCCGCGGCGCCGCGGCCGGCGCGCGCCATCCGGTTGCCGTCGATCGTGGTGACGAGCGAACCGGTTTCGCCCGGCGTGTTGATGAGGATCGCCGTCGTCGACGAGCCGTACATGGCGCCGTAATAGATGCCGCCGAAAATGATGAACGCCGCCGTCGGATCGAGCTTGTGGGTGACGGGCAGCAGCAGCGCGATGGTGAGCGCCGGGCCGATTCCGGGCAGGATGCCGATCAAGGTTCCGAGCGTAACCCCGAGCAGCGACCAAGCGAGATTGCCGAGGGTGAACGCAACGCCGAAGCCGGTCGCGAGATTAACGAGAAAATCCATCGCCTAGACGCGCCGCAGCAGGGCGAGCCAGTCGCCGGCGGGCAGGTTCAGGCCGAGCAGGACATTGAACACGACGAAGATCGCGCCGGCGAGAACGAGGCCGATGGCGCCGTCGCGCCACGGGCGGCGCGACTCGAAGGCGCGCGCCACGGCGGCGAACAGCGTGGCCGCGGCAGGGACAAAGCCCGCCGGCTCGACCAAAGCGCCGAATGCGGCAAGTCCGAGCAAGACGAGGCCGAACGAACGCCGCTCGAATTCGCCGCCGGCGCTTGCCACGCCACGCTGCGCCACGGCGCGCAAAGCCGCCGCCACGGTCGCGAGCCCGAGGATCGTCAAGCCCGCCGCCGATAGCAGCGGAAACAGGCGCGGCCCAAGCAGCGGCGCGTTGGGCTGCACCGCGATATCTTGCGCCGTGACGCCGATGAAGATGCCGGCCGCGGCGATGGCGGCGCCGAACACGGCCTCGCCGCGCCCCGTTGGCGCGCGCATCGGTTTATTTCACGAGGCCGACGGCGCGCAGCACTTCCGTGGCGCGCGCCGCATCCTCCTTGAGGAACGCGGCGAAAGCGTCGCCGGCGAGGTAATTGTCGATCCAGCCCTTCTCTTCGAGCTTCTTCTTCCATTCCGGCGACTTGGCCATCTTGTCGATCGCATCGAGCAGCGCTTTCTTGTCGGCCTCGGACAGGCCCGGCGCCGCGACGACGCCGCGCCAATTGCCGAGCACGAGATCGATCCCCAACTCTTTCAAGGTCGGTGCATCGACGCCGGCAAGGCGCGCCGGGCTGGATACCGCGAGATAGCGCAGCTGCCCCGCCTTCACCTGCGCCTCGAATTCCGAAACGCTGGCAACGCCCACGGTGACGTGGCCGCCCAGGATCGAGGCCATCGCCTGGCCGCCGCCGGAATGGGCGATGTAGTTGACCTTGGCGGGATCGACGCCCACCGCCTTGGCGACGAGGCCCGCCATCATGTGATCGGTGCCGCCCGCCGAGCCGCCGCCCCACGACACCGAGCCGGGCGCGGCTTTGAGCTTGGCCACCAGATCGGCGAGCGTCTTGATGTCCGATTTCACCGGCACGACGAGCGCCTGCCATTCCGATGTCAGCCGCGCGATCGGCGTCACGCCGGCGAGATCGACCGGCGATTTGTTCGAGGAATCGCGCCGACCATGACGAGGCCGGAGACCATCAGCGCCTTGCCGTCGCCGCGCTTCTTGACGAACTGCGCCAGGCCGATCGTGCCGCCGGCGCCGGCGACGTTTTCGACCTGCACCGATTTGACGATCTTCGCCGCCTGCAAGACCTCTTGCATCGTGCGCGCCGTCGTATCCCAGCCGCCGCCCGGCGCGGCCGGCGCCATGAGGTTGATTTGATCGAGCATCTGGGCCCGCGCCGCGGGCGCAGCGGCCACGCCAAGCGCGGTGGCGAGGCTCAGTGAAGCAAAAGCGCAAAACCGGATGAGCATGAACTCGCTTCCTCTAGGATGGCTTGTCGTCACCCGCCAGCATGTCATGCCAGCGGCGCGAAATAAAGTTTTACATGGAGGCGAGGAGGCGGGGAGAATGACAGCGCGCCGCGGGCGTAACATCCTTCTCCCCGTCGCTCCGTCTCCCTGTCGGATTATACGGCATCCGGTTGATCGCCTCGGAATTCGGCCGTCGCTGCGTAGGGGCGGGTCTCCGACCCGCCCTCGTGCGGCCGGACAATCAATTTGCCGAATGTGGCGCCACCACCGGTGCCGCGCGACGCGCGGAGGACGGGTCGGAGACCCGCCCCTACGGAAAAAACGGCGATGGAGCCTTCCAACTATTCGTACCGAGGCGATCAACCGGAAACCGTATTACTTCTATCGCAGCGCCGTGGCGACCAGGATGAGGCCCGATGCCAGCAGCAGGACGAGCACGATGCGGCGGAACTGGGCGTCGTTGACCCGGGCATAGAGCTTCATGCCGACGGCGATGCCGGCGAGGAACGGCACGGCAATGACGGCGCAGGCGATCAGCGACGTGCGCGTAATCTCGCCGCTGACGCCGATCGCCAGCAGCGCCGCGAACTGCATGACCAGGATGTAAGGCTGATAGACCGCGCGCTGCTCGTCCTTGTTCCAGCCGCGCAACCCGCACCACGGCGTCGGGATCGCGCCCGAAAGCCCCGCCATGCCGCCCATCACGCCGCCGACGAAGCCGACCGCGCCATCGGCCGCGGCGGCGCCGGCGCCGCGCAATGCGAGCGGGCGCGGCGGCGGGCGCAACAGAAGATAGAGGCTGTAGAGAATGAGAAATCCGCCGATCGCGACGCGAAAGCTGGCGATATCGATGCGGCGCAGCAGCTCGACGCCGAGCGGAATGCCCGCGAGCCCGCCCATAATGAAGGGCCACAGCCGCGGCCAGCGGATCAGCGGCAGGAAGCGGCGCAGGGTGAAAAATTGCGCAAACAGGCTCGCCGCCAGGATGACGGGGACGGCGTCGAGCGGCGCCAGCACGAGAAGAAACGCGCCGGATGCGATCAGCGCGAAGGCGAATCCGGCCAGGCCCGACGCCAAGGCCGCGAAGAACGCGCCCGCCGCGAGCGTCAACGCCGCTTCCACGCCCATACCGCCCTCGACCCCGCCCCGCAACCGGGCGCGGACTATTGCCGGATTCGGCCGCGGGCGTCAAAGTCACGGCGCAAAGGCGGTAGCTCAGCGACGATGGATCGACGATGAATTGGAAACGCGCCGGCGCGATCGGGCTGCTCACGCTGGCTCATGCGGCGCTCTCATCGGTGCTGTTGCTGATATCGTTCAGCCGTGCCATGACGCGTTTCGACTCGCGCGATCCCGAGCGCGCGGTCACGACCGGCGCGCACATCCTCGGTGCCGTGACCGAGATCTTGCTCTGGCCGCTCTTTGCGCCGCTCGCCAATTGGGGCGGACGCTGGACGCACGCGCTGTTCCCCGGCGTTCTCGGCTATCTTCCTCTCCTTCTCAACAGCCTGGTCTGGGCGCTGGCGATCATGTTCGCCTGGCGCTGGCTGCGCCCGAAGTCTGGAACCGGAGAACGCCCATGACATCCGCGAGACCGCTGATCGCCGACACGATCGCCGCGCAATCCAACGTGGCCTATCCCGCGCCGTTCAAATCGCGCATGGGCGAAGCGGCATGGCGCCAGCTCGGCGACGCTTTCGGATTGAAGCAATTCGGCGTCAATCTCGAAACAATGGCACCCGGCGCGCAATCGGCGCTGCGCCATTGGCACGATCTGTCCGACGAATTCGTCTACATGCTCGAAGGCGAGTTGGTCCTCCGCCATAACGACGGCGAGACGGCGATGACGCCCGGCATGTGCATCGGCTTCCCCGCCGGCAACAGGAACGGCCATCACCTGGTCAATCGCTCGACCGGGCCCGCGCGCTTCCTCGTCGTCGGCTCCCGCATCCCGGGCGACATGGCATTTTATCCCGACGACGATCTGATGTGGTGCCGCAGCGAAGCCGGCCGCTATCCGGCGCACAAGGACGGCACGGCGTATTGACGGCCCGGATCAGCCGCGCCGGCTTGAACCCGCGATCGAGGCTCTTGCGGAAGGCGTCGAGCTCGGCCGATCGCGCGACCGCGGCGCGGCCGGCGGCAACGAGGAGGTCGACATCGCCCTCGGCCACGGTCAAGCCGGTCGGAATCGATTGCAGTCGCTGGCGCGCTGCCGCGTAGGGCACATCGGCGAGCGAGAGATGCACCAGATAAGCCTGAACGTCGTCGCAGGGATGGCCCTCGAAGATCCGCGACTTGCGGCAGCGCAGCGCGCGCAACAAGCGGGTAAAGGCGTCGAGCTCGCTGCGCGCCAGCAACAAGGTTTCGAGGTTGTAGCGATCGATCTGAGTATCCGAGACGGCGCCGACAATCTGCGACAAGCCGGTCACGATGCGCCGGCGCGCGCGTTCGCCCTGATTGACGGCTTGACCGTCGGCGACGATGAAAACCACGCGCCGCAGCCGCAACAGACCGTGGCCCTCGATTAGCCGCGTGTCGCGCTGCAGGACGATCAGCGAATCGAGCAAACTGCGCACGCCCAGATTACCCGCAATGCCGCCATCCATGAGGTGGACATAGGGAACCTTGGCGGGATCGGCATAACGCAGCCGGCTCTCGATCGCGGCCCGCTCGCGCGACAAGGCGGTCTGCGCGCCGAGTCGCGCCAAATTGCCGGCGAGCAGCGGATCGCGCGGGCAAGCGCCGGCATTGTTCTTGAGCGTGATCGGCGTGAACAGAACCGGAAATCCGTTTGACGCGGCGACGGCGCGGGCCACCGGATAGTCCAGCAGGTCGAGGCAGATCGCGCCGGCGAAATCGTGGTGGAAGCTGAAAACGGTGCCGAGGCTGATATCCGTCGCGTTCAGGACGATGAGCGGCCGGCCCTTGGCATGCAAATCGCCATAGCGCGCGCCGCGGAACAGCAGTTCGTCGTAGATCTCCGCCATCTTGTCGTTGGTGCCGTAGTAAGGATCGACCATCCAGCGCCAGCGCCAGGGCAAAAGATAGGTGCCGTAGATTTAAGCCTCGATATCGCGCTTGAGGAAATCCGCGACATAGCGCTCGAAGATCGCATCGCGATGGAGGCCGTAATAGGCCGCGGTGAAAGCGCCGCCCGACACCGCCGAGATCAGCTGGACCTCGCCGAGAAGATTGCGCTGCTTGCCGCCGGAGGCGAAACGAAATTCGCGCAAGCCGTTGAGCACGCCATAGGAGAACGCCGCCGGACGCTTGCCGCCGCCCGAAAACGTGGCGGCGACGAATATCGCCGGATCGCCGAGCGTCAGCGGCAGGCCGGCAAGGTCGTAGCGCCGTGCGTCGCTCGCGGCGGAGAGCGGTGGAACGCGCTCTAGCGGATCGAGCGGCGAGCAGGCGGCCGAGACAATCGCCACGCCAACGGCCGCGCAGCGAAGCGCGCGGCGCATGAAGTAAAATGGTTTCGCAAGTGAGCCGGTCATGGCGCGGAATCGCAAAGTTCAAACTTAAAGCGCTTCAGAACATATTGCCGTGCCGCGGCCCATTTCGAAAAAACGCCGCCCTACCCCGCCGCCGCCCCCGCCCAAGGTTGCGCGATCTCCGTCATCCCAACCCGTTCGCCGGTCTCGTGGTCGATCGCGACCGCGATCGGGCAGGCGAAGCCCAGCGGATAGGGATCGCGGCGGCGCGGCGTGACCTTGAAGCGCCGGGCGAGCGCGCGTTGCGATCTCGGCTTCGAGCAGCGGATCGGCCGCGACCTCGCCCGGGATGCTGACATCGATGCGCGCCCGGTGATAGGCGGCTTCGAGGCTCAGCCCGAAATCCGCTTGGAACGAAACCATCTGGAAAATCGCCGGCAGGATGCGCCGCCCGCCCGAGGCGCCGATGGCGAGCCAGGGCTTGTCGCCCTCAGCACCCGCCAGGCCCAAGGTCGGCAGCATATTGGTCAGCGGCCGCTTGCCGGCGGCGATCGAGTTCGGCTTTCCCGGGCGCGGATCGAACCAGTTGATGCCGTTGTTCATCAGCACGCCGCTCTCGGGCAGCACGACGCGCGAGCCGAACAGCGACAGCAAGGTCTGCGTCAGCGCCACCATGTTGCCGTCGCGGTCGATGACCGAGAGATGCGTGGTGCAACCATCGGCCTTCTCGCTCTCGCCCATTGAGGCGAGGCGCTCTTCGTAGGATTGCGACAACGCGTCGGCATAGGCGAGGAACGACGCCGCGTCGGGCTGTTTTCCGAGCTTGCCGGCGACGCGCCCGAGCGCGGCCTTGAGCGTCGGGCCGGCGGTGAGGCCGGACGGAACCAGAAGCCGTTTGCCGGCATGGCGGATTTCGAGCGGCTCGACGAAACGCGCTTGGCAGCCGGCGAGATCTTCGGCCGCGATTTTCGAGCCGCCCTTGGCGAGATCGGCGGCGAGCGATTTTGCCAGCGCGCCGTCGTAGAAATCGCGCGCGCCGGCGCTGGCCATGCGTTTCAGGGTTGCGCCGAGCGCCGCGTTTTTCAAGCGCGGGATGACGCCGGTCCAATCGACGATCGGCGGCAATCCGTCGCGCAGGAACCAGGCGCGCGAAGCCGGGAATTTCGCGAGCTCGGCGGCGGCCGAGGCGATGATGAGCGTCGCGAACCAATCGGCCTCGACGCCCTCTTCGGCGATGCCGATGCCGGCGCCGAGCAGCTCGGCCCAGCGCTTGGTGCCGAAGCGCTCATGTGCCGCGCGCATGCCCTCGGGCTGGGACGGGATGGCGATGGCGTGATAGCCGGTGACGTTGCGGTTGTCTTCGACCTCGGGCCAGCCGAACAGATCGGCGCCCTGCCGGCCGGTGAGCTTGTAGTCGGCGGGATCGAGCCGGCGCGGGCTGACCGGGCCGAAATCCACCGTGTGGCCGCGGCGCTGCTTGGCGTCCCACACTTGCATGAAGCCGATGCCGCCCAGGCCGCTCATCCACGGCTCGGCGGCGGCGAGCGCGAAGGCGGTGGCGATCGCGGCATCGACCGCATTGCCGCCCGAAGCCAGGATCGCGGCGCCGGCATCGGCCGCCTTCTGGTTCTGCGCGGCGACGACGCCGCCCTTGGCGCGCAGCGGCGCCTTCACGTAACGAAGCTGGCGCGAAAGATTGCCCGACATGGTGCGTGCCTCTCCAAGGTTGCGGTGCTCTATCCAACGAAAAAAGCGCGGCCTGTGATGGCGGTCACAGCGCCTGAACTCGACTTTTCGTCATATTCCGATCGGTCGCAAGGCCGCGCGGCGAATTCGCCGGCCTCGCCAAAATTCTTACCCGCACTGCAACGCAACTGAGGAAACCGCCATGAAGAGCATGCTTCTCGCCGCCGCCGCCGTCATCGCGCTCGGCACCGCCTCGGCCCAGGCCGCACCGGCCAGCCTCGAAATCAGCCCGCTCCAGGGTGTCGAGAGCTCGGTCGAACAGGCCGGCGTCCGCTTCCACTTCGGCTTCTACGGCTACCCGCACTACGGCTACTACAACTATTACGGGTATCGCCCGTACCCCAACTACAGCACCTGCCCGTATGGGATGTGGTGGAACGGCTACGTTTGCCGGTACTAGCCGATCGAGACGATCCGATTGAACGGAGAGCGGCCCGCCCGAAACGGCGGGCCGCTTTCGTTACAGGCTGCGATAGACCTCGCTCTCGAACGCCAGGAACAGCGGCAGCGACCTCGTATCGGCGAAGGGCAGGACCTGGCTGAGATAGACGCCGCCCACGCCCCGCGCCAAGTCGATCCAAAAGAAGGTGTTGGCGAGCCCCGCCCAGGACAGGCTGCCGGGCGAGCGCCCGGTCGGCGCGCGCTCGGTCGTGATCTGGAACGACAGGCCCCACTTCTTGATCATGCCGGGGAAGAACTCGGCATCGTGCGAGAGCGGCGGCGCCGCGGTTTTGAGCTTCGTCACCACGTTCGCGCCCATGGCGTTCTTGGTCATCGCTTCGAACGTCGCCGGCGTGACAATCGCGCGCCCCTCGGCCGTGCCGCCGTTCAGCATCAGGCGGACGAACTTCGCGTAGTCGCCGGCGGTCGAATAAAGCCCGCCGCCGCCCATCTCGAATTGCGGCGCCTGGGGTATTTCGAGATCGGTCGCGGCCAGCTTGCCGTCCTCGCCGCGCTGATGGATCTTGGCGAGGCGCGCGCGCATCGCGGGCGTCATCTTGAATGCCGTCTCGCTCATGCCGAGCGGCGCGAAAATGTTCTCCTTCATATAGGCGCCGAGCGTCATGCCGCTCGCCGCCTCGACCATTTTGCCCGCCCAATCGATGTTGATGCCATATTCCCAGCGCTCGCCGGGATCGAACAGCAGCGGCGTGGTCAAGGCCGCGTTCTCGCAGGAGATGATGCCCGGCACGTTCCTGGCCTGCTGGTAGCGTCCGATCGCCTCGCTCCAAATCTCGTAGCTGAAGCCCGCGGTGTGGGTCAGCAGATGGCGCAAGGTCACCGGCCGCTTCGGCGCGCGCAGGCGCGGCTGGCCTGCCCCATCGAAGCCCTCGAGCACCTGGACCGCGCCCAGCGCCGGCACGACTTTGCCCGCGGGGCCGTCGAGATCGAGCTTGCCCCGCTCGACGAGCTGCATCGCGGCGAGGCCGGTCACCGCCTTGGTCATCGACGCGATCCACACCACGGTGTCCATTGTCATCGGCGCGCTTTGCCCGAGCGCGCGCAGGCCAAAGGCACCTTCGTAGATCGAGCCATCGCGATCGGTCGCGAGCGCAATGACGCCCGGCACGTCGCCGGCGTCGGTGGCGCGCTTGAGGATGGAATCGGCAGCTTGCTTCAAGGCCATGATCGTCTCCATTCGCTCGAACTCAGGGTCGCATGCCGTCCTGGCCAACGATGCATCCCAACTTTACGCGCCGCGGCACCAATCTTCAACCGCGCGCCGTAAATCGAATTCCGTATTACAACACCAGCGCCACGCCCGGTGGCCAGGCGAGGAAGCGCGCGGCGCCGCGTGGGTGGTCTTCGCCCTTCGCGGTGAAGACGGCGAGCCGATGCGCGCCGGCGGAACCGAGCACGACGACGCAGCGGTTCTGGGCGCCTTGGAACACGGTTTCGAGCACGGCGACGGGAAGGTTCACCCAACCCCCGATGGGCGCCGGCGCCAGGCGCAAATCCTCGGGGCGCAGCATGAGCTGGCCGGCGCGTCGTCCGTCCAGTGCGCCTTGCGCGACGCCGCCGTTCGGCGCCGTGCCCTCGCCTTCGCCGCGTGGCGGCGCGACCGCGAACACGATGCCGCCCTCGATCTCGGCCAGCCAACCGGCGTCGCCGCGCCGCACCGTCACCGGCAGGAGATTGGCGTCGCCGAGAAATGACGCGGCGAAGGCCGTGGCCGGGCGCGCATAGATGTCGCGCGGCGTGCCTTGCTGTTCGATGCGGCCCTCGCGCAGCAGCACGACATGATCGGCGAGGCTCAGCGCCTCCTCTTGGTCGTGGGTGACGATGACCGTCGTCAGGCGGAGCTGCTTGTGCAGCTCGATCAGCTCGACTTGCATGTCCTTGCGCAATTGCGCGTCGAGATTGGACAGCGGCTCGTCGAGCAGGAGCACGTTCGGCTCGCCGACGATGGCGCGCGCGAGCGCCACGCGCTGCTGCTGGCCGCCGCTCAATTGCCGCGGATAGCGCTGGGCGTGGCCTTCGAGCCGGACCAATGCCAGCGCGTCGGCGACCGCGCGCACTTGCTTGGCGCGCGAACCGATGCGGCGCATGCGCAGCGGGAAGCGCAGGTTTTCGCCGACCGTCATGTGCGGCAACAGCGCGTAGCTTTGGAACATCATGCCGATCCGCCTCAGCTCCGGCGGATCGGCGGTGACATCGCGGTCGCCGATCGCGATGCGGCCGGCATCGGGCATTTCGAGCCCGGCGATGAGGCGCAATAGAGTCGTCTTACCGCAACCGCTTGGCCCGAGAATGGCCGTCACCGCGCCGTCGGCGATATCGAGGCTCACGCCGTCGAGCGCCGTCACCGCGCCGAAGCGCTTCCGGATTTCCCTGATCTCGACTGCCGCCATCTCAACCGCTTGACAGTTTAACCACGGAGGCGCGGAGACACGGAGGAAGAAACTTCGCGCGCCTTCGCGCGAAATTCCTCCTTCTCCGTGTCTCCGTGCCTCCGTGGTTCAATCTACTTTCTTCCCTTCTCAAACCCGCGCGCGGTCGAGGCCGAACAGGCGGTCGATCGCGAATATCGTCAGGATCGTAAATCCGATCATGATCGTCGAAACCGCCGCGACCGAGGGATCGGGGCTGAATTCGAGCTCGCCATAGATGCGCAGCGGCAGCGTGTCGAGGCCGGGCGCGCGCAGGAACAGCGCGACCACGGCGTCGTCGAACGAAATGTTGAAGGCGAAGAAAGCGCCGGCCGCGATGCCGGCGCGGCATTCGGGCAGCACGACGAACCAATAGCGCTGCCACAGGCGGGCGCCCATGACGCGCGCCGCCTCCTCGGTGTCGCGGCTCGAAGCGGCGAGCGCGGCGCCGACCGTGCGCACGACATAGGGCAGGCAGATGACGAGATGGCCGATGGCGAGCGCAACGAAGGACGGGCCGCCGCCGTGAATGCTGAACAGCATGAGCAGGCCGATGGCGAAGATGAGCGTCGGCAAGATCAGCGGCGAGAGAAACAACGCGCCCAGGGCTTCGGCGCCGCGGAATTTCAAGCGATAGATCGCGATCGCGGCCGGCGTGCCGATGACGACGGCGAGAATCGTGACGACGAAGGCAAGCTGCAGGCTGGTCCAGCCGGCGGCGAGATATTTTTGCGAGCCGAGAACTTCGCCGTACCAGCGCAAGCTCAGGCCCTTGGGCGGAAACACCAGGAACTCGCTCGCCGAAACGCTGCTGCCGATGACGACGGCGAGCGGCACCAGCATGTAGAGCAGGATCGCGCCGATCAGGACGAAGCCGAGCACGCGCGCGATCCAAGGAACGCCGCCGGCCATCAGGCTCGCGCCGAAAGAAAGTTGAACCACGGAGGCACGGAGGCACGGAGAAGTGCAATTTCGCGCGCCTTAGGCGCGCAGATTTCCCTTCTCCGTGCCTCCGTGCCTCCGTGGTGAACTTGACTTCATGCCCAGCGCCGGCGCGTCAGCAAGACGTAAGGCACGATCAGGGCGAGGGTCGCGGCGAGCAGGAGCGCGGAAAGCGCGGCGGCGAAAGGCCAGTCCTGCGTGCCGGTGGTGAGCGAATAGATGCTGCCCGCCAGCACCGGAATGCGCACGCCGCCGACGAGGGTCGGCGTGATGAAGGAACTGATCGCGAGCGCGAAGGTGAGCAGGCTGCCGGCCACGATGCCGGGCAGGCTCAACGGCAGCACGACGCGGGCGATGACGGCGAAAAAGCCGGCGCCCATGACGCGCGACGCCTCCTCGAGTTTGGGATCGACGCGCACCACGACGCCGAGAATCGTGAACGCCATGAAGGGCAGCAGAACCTGGACCATGGCGATGACGATGCCGGCCTCGCTGTGCAGCAGCCCGGCGCCGCCGAGGCCGAAGGCTTCGAGGCCGCGATCGACCAGGCCGCCGCGCCCGAGAATGACGAGCCAGCCGAAGGTGCGGATGACGACGCTCGTCATCAGCGGCAATACGGTGAGCGCCATGAGCCAGAAGCGCCAGGCGGGCCGGGCCCGCGCCATGATATAGGCGAGCGGAAAGCCGAGCAGGAGCGCGATCGCCGTGATGACGAGCGCCAAGCGCAAGGTACGCCAGGCGATCAGCAGATAATAGTTGTCGACGAAGAATTTGGCGTATTGGCCGAAGCCCGCCGTGCGCGGCGCGCCGAGCGCGGCGCCGGGCGCGGGCGGCTCGGCGAAGCTCAGCACCAGAACTTCGCCGACCGGCCAGAAGAAAGCGAGCACGAGCACGGCGATGCCGGGTGCCACCAACCATGCCGCCTCGGATCGCGCCCGCATCGCGGTTCAGCTGCCGCGATAGGTCGTGTAGCCCCAGGGCGCCACCAGCAGCGGCACGTGGTAATGCTCGCCGGGCCGGGCGATGGCGAAGCGCACGGGAATGCGATCGAGAAACCGCGGCGCCGGCAGGGCAACTCCGCGCGCGGCGAAATAATCGCCGGCATGAAAGGTGAGTTCGTAGCGGCCCTCTTCCATCTCGCCGGCAGCGAGCAACGGCGCGTCGTTGCGCCCATATTCGTTGGTCACGATCGAGCGCAGCGTGCGATAGGCGCCGCCGTCCAAGCGCGCGAGATCCACGCGCACGCCCGCCGCCGAACCGCCATGGACGAGATCGAGAACATGCGTGCTGAGCCCCGCCATCGCCGGCTAGGCCGGGTTCGGCGGCGGCGTGCCGCCGCGATAGGTCGAATAGGTCCAGGGCGAGGCGATGAGCGGAATGTGGTAGTGCTCCGCGGGATCGGCGACGGCGAAGCGGATCGGAATCTCGTCGAGAAAAGGCGGATCGGCGAGCGCCATGCCGCGCCGGCGGAAATAGTCGCCGACATGGAACAGCAGCTCGTACTGCCCCGCCGCGACGTCGCCGGCGGCGAGCAGCTCGGCGCGCCCATTCGCGCCGGTGACGGCGGATTTCAGCACGCGCCGCGTCTCGCCATCGATTCGCGCCAGTTCGAGCCGCACGCCCGGCGCCCCCGCCCCGTGCACGGCATCGAGCATATGCGCCGTAAGCCCGCCGCTCATTCGATGACGGGTCATCACTCGATGACCTCGTCGGCGCGGAGCAAGATTGCCGGCGGCAGGGCGAGGCCGAGCGCCTTGGCGCGCTTCAGGTTGACCGTGATCTCGAACTTGGTCGCGCGTTCGATCGGCAGGTCGCCGGGCTTCGCGCCTTTCAGTATGCGATCGACGAAGGAGGCGGCGCGGAAAAAGAGTTCTCGGATATCGACGCCGAATGTGATCAGCGCGCCGGCCTTGGCTTCGGGCGGGGCGACAGTTGGAATCCGGCTCCGCGCTGCCCGCTCAGCGATCTGGTCGGCATTGGCGGTGAAAACCGGCTCTTCGATCAGGACCAGCGCGTCGACGCCCTTCTGCGCCATCGTCGCGAAGGCGCGGTCGAATTCGTCCGCAGCACGGGCCTCGACACGAAGAAGCTCGACGCGCAAGGCGGACGCCGTCCGCTCCATCTCCCCGAGGGTTGGCGCAACCGCAACATTGGCCGGATTGACGAGCACCGCGATCCGCGCCGCGCGGGGAAGTGCCTCCTTGATGAGCTCGAGGCGTTTCGCCGCCACTTCGGCAGTGAAGATGTGCTGGCCTGTGAGATTGCCGCCGGGCCGGGCGAGGCTCGCCACCAGCCCGCTCGCCACGAGATCGCCGGCGACAACCACGACGATGGGTATCGTCGCGGTGGCGGCCTGGGCCGCACTTGCGCCCGGCGTCGCGTGAGTGAGAATGACGTCGACCTTGAGCGCGACCAGCTCGGCGGCCAGATCGGCAAGGCGTTCGTAGCGCAGATTGGCCCAGCGGGAGTGAAAGGCGATGTTGCTGCCTTCGACGTAGCCGCGCTGACGCAGCCCCTCTTGTATCGCGCGAATGAAACCAAGCCGTTCATGGGCGGCAAACGAGGACGGGCTGAGATAGCCGATCCGGTGCTGCCGCGCCGGCTGCGCGCGCGATGTCGCCGGCCACGCCGCTGCCGCGCCCGCAAACGCGATGAGCTTGCGCCGGTTCATTCGATGACCTCGTCGGCTTGCACGAGGATCGACGTCGGGATCGCAAGCCCGAGCGCCTTCGCGGTCTTGAGGTTGACGAACAGCTCGAACTTGGTCGGCTGCTCGATCGGCAGATCGCCGGGCTTGGCGCCCTTGAGGATTTTGTCGACGTAAGTAGCGGAGCGCCGGAACAAGTCGGAAATGTTTGCGCCGTATGAGATGAGAGCGCCGAGGTCGACGAATTCGCGGTTCAAGGCCATCGAGGGCAGCCGGTGCCGGGTGGCAAGCTCGACGATGCGACGGCGCTCGTTAAAGAGCATCGGGCTCGGAAAGATGAAGAGGGCGTCCGGGCCCTCCGCCGCCATGGCCGCGAAGGCGCTCTCGATCTCGTCGGGCCCCCGCACTTCGACGAAGCGCAGCGCCACGCCGAGCGCGCGCGCGGCGACCTCGGTCTCCCGCAGCATCTCACGCATCGTGCGTTCGCCGAAGGCGCCGGGGTGCCAGAGGGCGGCGACCCGGGAAACCTTGGGCAGCGCTTCCTTGAGCAGCGCGAGGCGCTTCGGCGTCAGCTCCGGGCCGAGAAAGGTCAGGCCCGTGACGTTGCCGCCCGGCCGCGCCAGGCTCGCGACCAGCCCGTCGCCGATCGGATCGCCCATCACCGAAACGACGATCGGGATTGTGGCGGAGGCTTGCCGCGCGGCGCGGGCGGCCGCCGTATTGCCCACGACGATGAGATCGACCTTGCGATCGACGATTTCTTTCGCCAGTGGCGGGAAACGCTCGATCCGCCCCGCGGCCGTCCGAATTTCAAAGGTAATGTTCCGCCCCTCGAAATAGCCGTGCTCGGCGAGGCCTTGCCGGAACGCGTCGAGCAATGCCCGCGTCTCGGCCGCATCGAGCGCGCCCGTCACAAGCCAACCGATGCGCGGCATCTTCGCGGTTTGCTGCGCCCGGGCCGCAAACGGCCAAGCCGCCGCTGTGGTCGCAATGGCGATGAGCCGGCGCCGGTTCATTCGATCACCTCGTCGGCCTGCAGGAGGATCGAAGTCGGGACGACGAGTCCGAGCGCTTTCGCGGTGTTGAGGTTCACCACCAGCTCGAACTTGGTCGGCTGCTCGACCGGCAGATCTGCCGGCTTCGCCCCTTTGAGGATCTTGTCGACGTAGTGCGCGGCGCGGCGAAAAACATCATGCTGGTCAATCCAGTATGAGATCAAGCCGCCCGCGACGACGAAGTCGCGCCCGATCAGCATCGTCGGCAGGCGATAGCGCCGCGGCGAGCTCGGCGGTGCGAGGCTGCATCGGCGCAGTCTGTCCCGCGAGCCAGAGGGCGGCGTCGGCCTTCCAGGCGGCCATGCGCGCGAAGGCCGGCTCGAGCTCGCCGGCATTGCGCGCCTCGAAATAGCCGATCTCGATCGCGAGCGCCGGCGCCGCCCGCTCGGCATCAAGCTTTTGCGGTTTGGTCACCGGGTCGTCCGGGTGCAGGATGAGGGCGATGCGCCGAGCCGCCGGCACCAGCGCCTTCATGACAGCGAGCCGCTTGGACGCGAACTCCGCCCCCTGGTTCGAAATGGCGGTCACGTTGCCGCCCGGCCGCGCGAGGCTCGCGACCAGCTTCTCGCCGACGGGATCGCCGATATCGGCGAGCAGAACCGGTATCGTCTTGGTCGCCGCCGCGGCGGCGCGCGAACCAGGCGTGTTAACGGCCATGATGAGATCTGGGCGCATCGCCACCAGCTCGGCCGCGAGACCGGTTAAGCGATCAAGCTTCCCGTCCGCCGAGCGCATGAGAATCTTCAGCGTGCGCCCGTCCTCGTAGCCGAGCCGGCGAAGCGTTTGGAAGAAGGTGGGCCAGCCCGCGTGAGACTGATGCGGCGTTAGGATGCCGAGCACGGGCGTTCGGGCCGATTGCGCGCGGATCGGGCGCGGCAACGTCGTGGCCAGCAAGGCGCTGCCGCAATGTCCGATGAGCATCCGCCGGTTCATTCGATTCCCCTCGACGGAACCGCGCCGCCGCGGCCGATGTTGTCTTTTCCGGTTGCGGCGACACGATGGAGAGAGGGACTTCAGGGACAGCAGGGACGACAGCGACCGAGAGCAATCCGGTCCTTGCGGTCTCTGGGGTCCCTGTCGTCCCTAAAAAACCTACTTCGCGATCGCGCGCTTCCAGGCTTCGTCCCAGTTCGCCTTGGCCTGGCCGATCTTGATCGCGTCGAAGCTCACCAGCTTGGCGGCGGCGGCTTCGCCATAGATCACGTCGGCGGCGACGTCGGGCGGCAGCTTGGCGGTTTTGTTGGTCGGCGAATAGCGCAGGCCGACCGCCCAGCCTTGCGAAGCCTCGGCGCGGATCGAAAAATCGACGAACTTGATCGCGAGGTCCGTGTTCTTGCGGCCGGCCACCGCGTTGACCGTGATCGGCGCGAAGGCCGCGCCCTCTTGCGGCAGCGCGAACTTCACCGGCAGCCCGGCCTTGATCAGCGTATAGGCGTAGTCCTGCGCATAGGCCGCGATCCAGGCATTGCCTTGGGCGAATTGCTGCTGGATTTCGGGCGATTTGCTGACGACGGTGGCGTTGGGCAGCAGGGCTTTGACGAAATTCAGCCCCGGCTCGATATTGTCGAGCGAGCCGCCGGCGACCTTGTTCATCATGAGCAGGCCGAGCATGCCGTAGGTGTTGCTCGGCGAATCGGTAATCAGCACGCGGCCCTTGTATTCGGCCTTCTTGAGATCGTTCCAGCTCGTCGGCGCGGGCTTGACCTTTTCAGTGTTGTAGACCAGGCCGATGACGGCGATCGAATAAATCGGGCCGCGGCCTTTCTCGATGCCGTCGACGGCGAAGGGATACATCTGCGAATAATTCGCGAGCTGGCCGGGCTTGATCGGCGCCAGCAGGCCTTCGGCCGCCGCCGAGGCTTCGAGCCCGCCCGAGAAATGCGCCACGTCGAATTGCGGATTGGCTTTCTGCGCCCGCAGCTTGGCCAGCATATCGGCGGAGTACGCGGTCTCGACCTTGATCTTGACGTTGTATTGCTTCTCGAACGGCTCGATGACGAGCTCGCGATGCAACTTTTCGTAGGCGCCGCCGAAGGAATTGATGACGAGTTCCTGCTGCGCCGCGGCCGGCAAGGCGCCAAGGCCGGCGCCGAGTGCCAAAGCGATGAATGTTTTCTGCATGGTATCCTCCCGTTGTCGTGTTACACGCGGCCGAATTCGAGCGTCTTGGCGCCCGTCATGCGGATGTCGCGGCAGCAATCGGCGAAGGCCGCGAGATTCTTGGTCATGATTCCAAACATGTTGCACGGCGTCCAGCCCAAGGGGCCGAAGGTGCGGCCGCCATTGTCGTAGAAAATGCCGATCTCCCACAGCTCGTCGGTCAGCCCCTTCATTACGTTCTTGCCCTGGTAGAACCACAGCAGCTCGCCCTTGCCGGGAAAGCAAGTTTGATTTTCCGCCGGTATCTTGCGCGGATCGACGGCGAAGCGCTTCTGCGCCGCCGGCGGCAAGCCGGTCATCACTTCGGGGCCGGCGAACATGGCGTGGAAAGCCGTCACGCGGATCGGCTTGGCGAGCGCGTTCCAGATTGTTTTGCAGGTGACGGGCGCGTTGTCCCAATAGAGATCGCACGCGCCGCGCACGCGCGCTTCGACGAATTCGAGATAGATCCGCTTTCCGGCCATGGCCCCGCCCTCTGCCCACGACTCCTCTCGCATGCCCCGGCGCAGCGCGCAAGACGATCTTAACCATTTGCGAATTCATCATGTCGGCAAAGCAAAAATTTACGCCAGGTGCTCTATCGTTGTCTTGGCGCAGCGCCACCAGTTGTCAGCAAAAAATTAAGGTCGATGTCGATCATCCATCCAAAACAGGATTTCGCCCTGCCCCTGCCCGCGAAAGTGGTGCGCGATGCCCCGCGAAGGGCGCGCAAGGCGCGGCGGCGCAAGCCCACGGCGAGCGCATCGTCGCATGGCGATTTCCTCGCGGTAAATCACGCCGTCGTCGAGCTGATTGCTACCGGCGCCACGCCCGTGCAATCGCTGGCGCCGTTGCTCGATTGGCTCGTCGACGGCGCCGGGATCGACCATGGCGTCATGTTCCTCTTCAATTCCGAGGGCATCCGCGTCACCATGGTCGCAGCCACCACGACGCCATCGTCGGTGCAAATTGCGCTCGACCGGCTCTCGATTCGGCCGATCGAAGACCCCTTCGGCCTCGCGGCACGCCGGCGCACGCCGGTCATCATCGACAATGCGCTCGCCGACCACCGATGGCCAGTGTTTTCGGCGACGATGGCGGAACTCGACCTCCGCGCGACCTGGGCGATCCCGATCCTCGGCTCGGGCGGCGACACCTTGGGCGTCCTTGCCCTTTTCCGTCGCCAGAGCGGTTGGGCCTCCGGCAAGACCAAGTCGGCGATCGATCTCTTCGTGCCCGTCGCCAAGCTCGCATTGGAGCACGATCACCGGCGGCTCCTGCTTCACCAAGCCGACGAGCGGTTCGATGCGCTGACCGCGAGCGTGCCCGGCGTCGTCTATCAGCGTGTGGTCTCGCCCGAGGGCGACATCCACTACACCTATGTCAGCGAAGGCGTGCGCGAGCTTTTCGGCGTCTCGCCCGCCGAGGTGCTGAAGGACCCGAACAACCTCTTCAACTGCCTCGGCGCCGAGTACCGCGCCTCGCTCCGCGGCAACCTGCTCGCGGCCGGGCGCGACCTGCGCATCTGGGACGTCGAGGTGCCGGTCATCGCCCGTGACGGGACGCGCAAATGGTCTCATGCCCGCGCCCGCCCGCACCGGCGGGCGGACGGGTCCGTCGTCTGGAACGGCTTGATCCTCGACGCGACGCAGATCAAGGAAGCCAACCTCGCCCTCACCGCCGCCAACCGCGCGAAGTCCGAGTTCCTTGCCAATATGAGCCACGAGCTGCGGACGCCGCTCAATGCCATCATCGGCTTTTCGGAGATGATCCGCGATCAGGCGGTGGGGCCGATCGAGAATGCGCGCTACCGGCAATATGCCGACGACATCCATCACAGCGGCACGCATCTGCTCGGCATCATCATCGACGTCCTCGACCTCGCCAAGATCGAGTCCGGCCGGCTCGTGCTCAATGCCGAGCCGGTCGATGTGACCCAGGCGATCCTGGCGAGCATCCGCTTCGTGCGCGAGCGGGCCGAGCGCCGCAACATCACGCTTGCGACCAATCTCGGCGGCACTCCGCTCCGCGCCCACGGCGACCGGCGCAAGCTCATGCAGGTCCTCGCCAATCTGCTCTCGAACGCGGTCAAGTTCACGCCCGAGGGCGGCCGCGTCTCCATCGAGGCTCGCTGCGATGCCGAAGGCGCGCTTGTCATCGACGTCCGCGACACCGGCATCGGCATCGCACCCGACCAGATCGCCGGACTGTTCGAGCCCTTTGCGCAGGCAGATTCGGGCCTCAACCGCAAATACGACGGCACCGGCCTCGGCCTGCCGCTCGCCAAGTCCATGGTCGAGCTGCATGGCGGCACCATCGACATCGCGAGCGTGCCGAACGCCGGCACCTGCGTGACCGTGAAGCTGCCGCGCGAGCGCACGCTCGCTTCCGAGCGCACGCTCGCGTGCGATCAAGACGCAGCCCAGCGACCGTAGCGGACGGTCACCGCCTCCGGCGCGGGCGCTTGCTTGCCGGCGTCAGTTGGTCGGCGTGGCGCCCGCCGCCATCATCAGCTCGTTGACTTTCACCATGCGGCCGTGGATCGGCGGGACGGTGTCGACGTCGAGTTTCCTGCTGACCGGATCGGGCGGCGTGAACGCGCCGGCGACGAGATCGCGAACTACGACGCGGCGCGCACGGTTCCGGCAAGCCGATTGAAATACTTTGCGGGAATTCGACGGTGGCGCATCGATTTACTAATGCATTATGAATTGCCGAATGACGGCGATTTTACGCCGCGATTGCGTTGCGGATAACGATGCGCTGATTCGCTATCGGCATAGTCCCTCCGTTCGCGACACAACCTGCGCGCGATTCGATTCTTAAGGGGATGTTAATGAGCTACGCAATATTGAAATCGGACGACGCGCGGATGCCGGCGCCCAATCTCGCGTCGCTGCTTGAAGCGTTCGAAATCCATCAGCCATCCGAGCTGGGCGACCCGCCGTGCACGGCGGACGATGTCGATGTTCTGGCCGGCATTCTGACTGCCGCCAAGCGCGGGCCATCGTCGCTGGGCGCTCGCTGATCGCATCTCCCGCATCTCCCGCATCTTCCATTACCTTCATGTTCGGAAGCCGCAAGGCGAAGCCTGCGCGGCGGAACATGCCGCGCCTAGCAGCGGCGCGCCCGATCCGTTCGTCGCTGCTGCTGGCACTTGAACCGCGTTTCGTGTTCGACGGGGCCGAAGCGTCGGCCATCGATCCGCCGGCCTTCGATCCCGGAGCGCCGGCAGCGGGCGAATCCGAAACCGCGCCGGGCGCGAACGGGAGCCTGCTGGACGCTGGCAATGCGGCGGCGGCGGTGGCAACGCCATCCCTATTCGCCGCGAACGCGGCGCCGGACAGCGGCGACAAGGAACTCGGCCTCTATTCCGCCGATGCGCCGCGCGGCGCGAACATCGTCGTCATCGATAGCGCGGTCGGCGACTTCGAGGGCTTGCGCGACGCGATGTTGCGGGCCGGCGCCGAAGTCCACGTGCTGTCGCCGGATCGCGACGGCCTAGGCCAGATCGCCGAATTTCTGCGCGGCCGGGCCGATGTGCAGGCCCTGCACATCGTTTCGCATGGCGGCGGCGCGATGCTCGCCTTGGGCAATAGCCACATCGAATTCGATCGTCTTACGACGCAACAGGCGCTGACGCTGCAGCGGATCGGCGCGTCGCTGTCCGATTCGGCGGATATTCTGGTTTACGGTTGTGCATTCGGCTCGGGCGACGCGGGGCAAGCCGCCGTCGAGCGGCTCGCGGCGCTGACCGGCGCCGATGTCGCCGCAAGCGACGACGACACCGGCGCGCGCGCCCTCGGCGGCGATTGGAATCTCGAGCGCCGGGCCGGCGCGATCGAATCGGCAACCATTGCGGGCGAAGGCGTCTACGACAGCCTCCTGACCGGCGGCTATGTGTATATCGCCGACGATGGCGGCGGCGACGACTTTACCAGCCCGAATCGGGCCGACATCAACGCCGTTTCGGCCGATTACACGAACTCGGCGACCGGAACCGTTCTGCTCGCGGCGCAGATCGACAACATCGTCAATCCGGGCCGCTCGGCCGTTCACGTCGGTTTTCTCATTGATACCGATGGCGACGGCAATGCCAACTACGCCTATTTGGCGACCGTCGATGGCAATCCGTTTTCGCTGTCGCGCTTCTCGCTTTATCATGGCACCGGCGACTCGACCGGATTCCGATTGAGCGGAACGGTGACGGCGCTGGCAACGACCTCGACGGCGAGCCTCGGCAGCCCGGCGGTCAATCCGTTCAACGCGGCCGACCAGGACACGCTGCTCCAGGTCACCGCCAATATCGGCGAAATTATCGCCGATGCCGCGTCGCGGGGCATCGTGCTGACCGCCAACGACGTGCGGCTGGTCAATGCCGTCACTTTCGCAAGCCATTCGTCCACGTCGGCGCTTAGGGACGTGATACTCTCGTCTTCCGCGCCCGCGTTCGTCGCCAATGACACGGCAAGCACCAACGAGGACACGGCCGTTGCGATCGATGTCCTTGCGAACGACAGCGCGAGGCTCGGCGCGAATTCGGTGACGATCGCCGCCGGCCCCGCCCATGGCACGGTCGCGGTGCAGGCAAACGGCTCGATCCGCTATACGCCTACCGCCGATTACCACGGCACCGACACGTTCCAATACAGCGCCACAAGCATCGAAGGCGCGGCCTTTACCGGGACAGTGACGGTCACGGTCGGTCCCGTCGCCGATATCGCCGCCAATTCGATCGCGACGAACGAAGACAATGCGGTCACGCTCGATGCGATGGCGAATGACAGCTTCGAGAATTCCGGTGCCGGCATTTCGGCCGTCACACAGGGCGCGAACGGGACGGTCGCCATCGGCGCCGGCGGCAACGTAACCTATACGCCCGATGCGAACTTCAACGGCTCCGACAGCTTTACCTATACGGTCAGTTCGGGCGGCGCCGCGGAAACCGCGACCGTCAACGTGACGGTCAATTCGATCAACGACGCACCAGTGGCCGCGAGCGACAGCGCCTCGGTCAACGCCAACACGACCCTCAGCGGATCGAGCGTACTCGCGAACGACAGCGATGCTCATGGCGGAGCGCCCGGCGAAGGAAACATGCCGCTGACAGCGAGTTTGGTGAGCGGCCCGTCGAACGGCACGCTCACGCTCGCCGGCGACGGCACGTATTCATATATGCCGAATGCGAATTTCTCCGGCACCGACACGTTCACCTATCGCGCCGTCGATGCGCTGAGCGGCGCGTCGAGCGTCGCAACCGTGACGATCGCGGTCGTGCCCGGCAACCAGGCGCCAACGACGACCGGGATCGCGGACAATAGCGGCGTCGATGCGCGGGCCTTCGATTTCGATGTCGGTTCGTCTTTCAGCGACGTCGAATTCGGCCACGCTGACATTCACGGCGAGCGGACTTCCGGCCGGACTATCGATCGATTCGGCCGGCGTCATCGCCGGCACATTGGCGGCAAGCGCCTCGGCCGGCGGGCCTTATACGGTCACGGTCCGCGCCACGGATAGCGCCGGCGCCTACGTCGAATCCGATTTCGTCTTGACCGTGACCAATCCGGCGCCGGGCGTGACACCAATCGCCGATCGATCGAGCAGCGACGGCGCCGCGATCGATCTCGACATCGCCGCCAGCTTCGGCGACGACGACGCTATGACTTACACGGCCTCTGGCTTGCCTGCCGGGCTCGGCATCAGCGGCGCCGGCGTCATCACCGGCACGCTGCCAGCGAACGCCTCGGCGGCCGGGCCCTACACGGTCATCGTCACCGCGACCGACGCCCAAGGCGCCACGACGACCGACACCTTCACTTGGACCGTGACCAACCCGGCGCCGAGCGTGACACCAATCGCGGATCAGGCCGATAGCGACAACGCCGCGATCAATATCAATGTCGCGCCGAATTTCGCCGACGACGACGCCATGACTTACACGGCCTCGGGATTGCCCGCCGGGCTCGGCATCAGCGGCGCCGGCGTTATTACCGGCACGCTGCCCGCGAACGCTTCGGCGGCCAGTCCGTACACGGTCACGGTGACCGCGACCGACGCCCAAGGCGCCACGACGACCGACACCTTCACTTGGACCGTGACCAACCCGGCGCCGGGCGTATCGCCCATCGCCGATCAAGCGAGCAGCGACGGCGCCGCGATCGATCTCGACATCGCCGCTAGCTTCGGCGACGACGACGCCATGACTTACACGGCCTCGGGATTGCCCGCCGGGCTCGGCATCAGCGGCGCCGGCGTCATTACCGGCACGCTGCCCGCGAACGCTTCGGCGGCCAGTCCGTACACGGTCACGGTGACCGCGACCGACGCCCAAGGCGCCACGACGACCGACACGTTCACTTGGATCGTCGCAAGTTCCGCGACCGCGCCCAAACCGGGGCCGCCTGTGGCCCAGGCGCCGCGCGATGACACCTCCCACTATTTCAATGTCATCAAGCAGTTCCTTGGCGCAAACGGTAATTCGACGCGCGCGGCGGGCGACATTGGGCAAGCACCGCCGGTCCCGCCGGCCATCGACGCGCCTGGCGCGAAGAACTCCGCCGCCGCCGCGTTGCCGATAACGGTCAACGTCATCGAACATGCCAACGCATGGCGCGGCAAATACTTCTATCCGAACACGTCGCCCATGGCCGGCGACGACGATCGCGCCTCCCGCGTTGCGCAGCGCACGGACGATCCGGCCTCAATCGACAATCGGCCGCCGGCGCCGGACGACCGCGCGGCGAGTTTCGATCGCATCGCCACGCTGATCGAGGCCGTGGCGGACGTCCAGCCCGACGATGCCGGCCCGGTCCGTCCGCTGTCCGCCAACGGATTCCGGGCGAAACTCCGGGCCGCCGCCGAGCGATGAAGTCGGCCTAGTTCGTCAGCTCCGCGCCGGCCGACAGGCGCAGCTCGACGGTTTTCACCATGCGGCCGTGGATCGGCAGGACGGTTTCGACGTCGAGCTTCTTGTCCTGGATGTTCTTCCACAGATTCGTCGTGAACGGGTTGAGCACGTCGGGTTTCTTGGTGACCGGCTCGCGCGGGCTGAAGGCGTCGGCGACGACGAGAATTTTCTCCTTCGGCAGCAGCACGACGATGAGCCCGTCATTGTGCACGTTGCCGGCGAGCAGATGGATCTCGACGCGGCGCGCGCCGTCGGTCAGGACGTGCTTGGCGCCGACGCCGACGAAGGCCGGCTTCTTGCCCGCCTTGGCCGCGGCATCGGGATTGAGCGTGCGCGGCGCCGCGTAGGCCCGCTGGAAATAAGCCACGTTCATCGCGTGCGTGACGATCGTCGCCCCCTCGGCGACGAAGGCGCGCAGTCCGCCCGAATGATCGAAGTGATGATGCGTGTTGACGACGTATTTGATCGGCTTGCCCGGGATCGCCTTTTTCGCCGCCTCGATGACGGGCCGCGAGCGGCCGTCGCCGAGCGGGCCTTCGACGACGACGATGTGATCCTTCATCTCGATGGCGACGCTGTGATGCGATGCGCCGTGGATGAACCACACGCCGTCGGCGGCCTTGTCGACCGTAAGCGCGACGGACGGCGGATTGATCGCCGCCGGCACGGCGGGGCTGCCGCCGTTGATCTTGACGTCCGACACTTTCAGGTCGAGCACCTTGTGGCCGCCCGCGGTCTGCACGATCGTGCCCGGCACCATGACGCCGTCCACCGGTTTGTAATCGCCGTAGGTCGTGACCACCGCCATGTCGCCGAGCACGGGATTGTCGACCCACGACTCGACCTTGACGACGAGGTTCTTGGCGTCGAGCGTCGCCTTGGCCTTCCACTTGCCGGCGCGCATCAACGTGATCGTGCTGCCGGTCGCCGTCTTGACCGGCTGCGCCTTGTCCGCCATCGCCGCCTTGACGATGCCGTGCGGCGAGGTCCACAGATCGTGCTGCAGCGATGCAACCAGTCCGGGTGCCGCGAGATTGAAGGCGCCGGCCAGGGTCCAGGCGCTATCGCCGGCGACGCCGGCGAGCCGGCGCTGCTCGCCGATCATCGGCTGCCCGCCGCCGCCGCGCACCGGATTGTCGCCTTGGGTGAGGGTGACATCGCCGACATAAATGCCCTTCGCATAGTCGAAATGGCGCGACGCCTTGGCGAGATTGAGGCGCGGCCAGGCCACGCCCGGCCGACTGCTTTGGCCCATGGCGTAGAAACTGCCGCTGCCCGAATATTGGATCGACTGGACCTTGTCCGCGCCCATCGCCTTCGCGATGTCTTCGAGCGTCGCGGCCGAAGCCGCGCCCATTCCGAATGCCGCCGCCGCCGCCAGCATCGCCACGATCGAAATTCGCCGTTTCATGGTGTCCCCCTCGATTGAAAAAACGGCGCTGCAATCACGGTCGCCGCCGCGCCGGCACCTTAGCAAACACAATGGCCGGCAAAAGCGACCGCCGATCAAGAAAAAGTGAAGGGCCGCGCGGTCGCGGCCTTGCCTTTCGCCGCTCGGCTGATACCTTGCTGGCCGATTGCGCGCGTAACGGCGAAAGAGGCAGTGCCATGGCCCCGAAAGACGATGCCGGCTCCGCGGCTTGGCAGCCCAATCCCGCCATCGTGAAATTGTGGCCCGCGGTTTCGGGCAACACGATCAACGGCCTGGGCGAGACGGCGCCGGGTCCGCCGCGCCCGGTATTCTGGCGCACCGACGGCTCAACGCCGCATGCGCCGGTCATGTATTACTTCTATGAGAAGGACAAAAATAACGCGGCGATCGCCGCCGCGCGCCAATACCGCCAGCGGACCGCGGCCATCCCGGCCCATGAAATCGCCGCGGCGCGGGTCGAGCATTCCGCCGCGGAATGGAGCGCGCTGGTCAAGGACGCCGCCCGCGCGCTGAAGGCGGACGATGTCGGCATCTGCGCGTGGCAAGCGGATTGGGCCTACCCCGACCGGCCGGCGCCCCAGGGCAAATGGGCGATCGTGCTGGCGTTCGGCCAGGACTACGCCGCCATGAAATCGGCGCCGTCGGACGACGCCTATATCCATGTGATGGCGCAATACGAGCGGGCCGGCAGCACGGCCAAGCACTTGGCCAATTGGATCCGCGACCGCGGCCACTTCGCCGCGGCGAAAACCGGGCCGATGACCGAGGACGTGCTGATGATCCCGCCCGCGATCGCGGCGGGCCTGGGCGAACTGGGCAAGCACGGCTCGATGATCCACCGCAAACTGGGCGCGAATTTCCGCCTGGCGATGGTGATGACCGACCTGCCTTTGACGGCCGACGCGCCGGACGTTTTCGGCGTCGATGCGTTTTGCCTGAACTGCCAGGTGTGCTCGAACGCCTGCCCGCCCGACGCGATTTTCGGCGCGAAGCAGACGGTGCGCGGCACGCAGAAATGGTATGTCGATTTCGACAAATGCATACCCTATTTCGTCGACAACAAGACCTGCGGCATCTGCCTCGCGGTCTGCCCGTGGAGCCGGCCGGGCGTCGCCGACAATCTGGTCGCCAAGCTGGCCCGGCGCGTGCCGGCGGCACCCGCGGCCGGCGCCGGCGGCATTCCGCCCGCATCATAGCGGGATGCGATCGGCAACCGGCAATTGCTGCTCGTCCAACAGAACCGGCGCGGCGCGCAGCGTTTGGGTAAAGCCGCTGGCGCCGAACGCGATCGCGCCGCCCTTGGGCCAATTGAGCGCGATGGTCCAGCGATAATAGGCGCGGTCGAGACAGATTTGCTGGTTCGCAACCGGCGCGCGCGCGATGCCGTCGATCGCCATTTCGTGCAGCGCGGTGCGATGGCCGGTGTCGCCCCAATCGATCGCCAGCGACAAATCCGTCACGTCGTGGAAAACCAGCGTCGCGGGCGCGACGCGAAACTTCGGCCGCTTGTCGATGCCGCAAACCCATTCGACGATGTGGTCGATGTCGAGCACGAGGTCGGAGCGCCACAAGCCGCGATCCGGATCGGCCGTGTCCAGGCGCAGCCCGTAGATCGTGTCGTCATGCCACGACAGGCGATCGAAATCGGCATGGGTGACGGCGGCCGGAGCGGTGCTCATGTCAACGACAAGTCCCGGTTGCTTCGATCGCGCATTATAGCCGAGGCGCGGTTAAGGCTCGCTTGCGGCGCGCCGGGCGCTACGCCGGATCGTCGTACAGCACGGCCATTTGATAGGCGTCGATATAGGCTCCGTCGATCCGCATCTGGCGCCGCCGCAGGCCTTCGACGACGAAGCCGAAACGCTCATAGAGCCGCTTGGCGCGCTCGTTGTCGACGCGCACGTCGAGCTCGATGCGCGTCAGGCCTTTCGCCTTGGCGTCGGCCAGCGCGGCTTCGATGAGCGCGGTGCCGATGCCGCCGCGGCGATAGGGCGCGACGATGCCGAGGCCGAGAATGCCGCAATGGCGCAACGCGGGCCGCTGCTTGCGCAGCACGTCGCACCAGCCCACCACCCTGCCGTCGGCGATGGCGACGAACTGCGTCTGCCCGGCCTTGATGTTGTCGAGCACGAAATCGCGCGTCGTCTCGTAGGGCGGCGCTTCAAGAAAAGCGAGATAGCGCTTCTCGCGCGCGACGCTGTCGAGCGCCAGGCGAAAGCCGGCGATGTGCTCCTCGGCAATGGGCACGATGCGGTGCGTCATGGGCGATGGGTCATGGCCGGCGTAATTCTAGCCGAGACGGCGGCGGCGCGCGAGCCGCCTTGGTGCGCAACGCGCGTCGCGCGCGATCCGATCGATCGCCTCGGATATCGTTTGTCGCCTCGTAGGGGCGGGTCGCCGACCCGCCCTATTGCCGTCGTGCGGCAATGGCGGCGCCGTCGCATCGCTGCGATCGACCGCCCGAGTTGCCCGAGGGCGGGTCGGAGACCATCGATGGCGACCGACCGGAACCGGATGTCCTCCGCGCCCCGGATCCGGCGGTCGGTTGGCAGAGACCCCTGTTTGGTTTTTTCCCATATTATCCCAATTCGTCATCGTTACCCCGGCGCAGGCCGGCGTCCAGGCGCGCCGAACAAGGCGCGCCGGCCTTGTTCGGTCCCGATGCCGATGTCCCGAACGCGCGGCGGCAAATTTCCCCTTGCCATGGACCCGGTCCGGCGCTAACTTAGGATATTTCCCATTAGCAGCCGAGCGCGGGCCACGATGCCGTCGCAACCCCCAGAAACGAAGCCGGCCCGGCGCAAGACGCCGAAGCAAGCGCCGCAACCGGCTCCCGGCAAGGAGCGCGCGGCCTTGATCGAGCTCATCCAGGCGGTGGCGCGCGCCTCCAGGTGCACGCGCCTCGCCGTCGAAGATTTCTGCCGGCGCGCGAAAATTTCCCGGCGGCGCGTGCGGCGCCTCGGCCCGTGGCGCGAGCTGTGCGCGGCGGCCGGCATCGAGCCGGTGCGTCCGGCCCAGATTCTCGGCGACGGCGAAATTTTCGGCGCCATGCGCGACGCCTTCATCTCCGCCGGCGGCATCGTTTCGCTCGCCAGGTTCAGACGCCATTTCCGCTTCAGCCATCCGGTCTTCCGCTACCGCAACATGAATTGGGCCGAGACGCTCGTCGCCTTCCGCGCCTGGGCTTTGCGGCACGCGCCTGATTTTCCGTTTCTCGGACATCTGCCGGTCACGGCGCCCGACCGGCGCGGGCGTCCATGCCGGTTGGCGGAAAAGAACACGCTCCGCGCGAATGCGCCGCCGCCGCAACCCGCCGCCCTCGCCGCTTCCGCCGGCCCGCCGTCGGGCCCGCATTGGCCGGCCGTTCCGGGGCACCACATGGGCGATCTCATCAAGTTCCGCAGCCTCATTCACGCGCCCACCAACGAGCAGGGCGTCATTTTTCTTTTCGGCGTGGTCGCGGCGGAACTGGGCTACGCGGTCGATGGCTTTCTGACGCGCTATTTCCCCGATTGCAGCGGCGCGCGCCGGGTGGCGAACGGCAAGTGGCAGCGCGTGCGCATCGAATTCGAATTTCAAAGCCGCAATTTCGTCAGCCACGGCCACGATCCCGAGAAGTGCGACGTGATCGTGTGCTGGGAGCACAACTGGCCCGATTGCCCGCTCGAAGTGCTCGAGCTGCGCACGACGATCCGGGCGATGGCGGCGTAAAACCGACGGCGAGTCGTCCGCTTATGCCGCCTTGGCCGCTTCGCCCGGCGCCGTGCCGTGGGCGAAGGCGTAGCCTTCGTCGGCCCAGCCGGTCATGCCGCCGATCATGACCTTGACCGCGCGGCCGAGTTGGGCGAGGCGCAGCGCGGCCTTGTCGGCGCCGTTGCAATGCGGACCGGCGCAATAGACGACGAACAGCGCTTCGGGCGGAAATTCGGCCAGGCTTTGCTGGCCCAGCTTGCGCGCGGGCAAGTTGACGGCGCCCGGCACATGCGCCTTTTCATAGGCCGCGGCGCCGCGCACGTCGAGCAGGACGAAATCCATCGCGCCGGCGCGCATGGCGTCGCAGACATCGGAACAATCGGTTTCGAAGGCAAGCCGGCGCGCGTAATGCGCCGCGATCTCGGCGGCGCTCGCGGCGGCAACTTCGGTCACCCGGCTCGGCATGGCGGCATCTCCCATCGCTGTTGACGGCACGATCTTGCTTCGCCTATGCCAGGCGCGGAAGCGGCGTCAATGCCAATGAGCGTCAAGATCATGCCAAAACCGCGCAATGCCGGCGCCCGGCCGGCCGGGCCGCTTGTCGCCGTCCTCGCCTATGACGGTCTGTGCACCTTCGAGTTCGGCGTCGCCGTCGAGATTTTCGCCCTGCCCCGGCCGGAGCTGGGCGCGGACTGGTATCGCTTCGCCATATGCGGCATCGAACCGGGCCCGTTGCGCGCGGCGGGCGGCCTCACCGTTTCGGTGCAAGGCGGGCTCGCGCTGCTGCGCCGGGCGGACATCGTCATCGTGCCGGGCTGGCGCGGCATCGCCGAACCGGTGCCGCCCAAGTTGATCGCGAGCCTCGCCGCCGCGCACCGGCGCGGCGCGCGCATCGTCTCGTTCTGCTCGGGCATTGCCGTGCTTGCCGCCGCCGGGCTGCTCGACGGCAAGCGGGCGACGACGCATTGGCGCTATGTCGCGGCCGTGGCCGAGCGCTATCCCGGAATCAGGCTCGAACCCGGCGTCCTCTATGTCGACGAAGGCCGGATCATGACCGCGGCCGGCAGCGCCGCCGGGATCGATCTTTGCCTGCACATGATTCGCAAGGATCACGGCGCCGCCGCGGCCAACAGCGTGGCGCGCCGCCTCGTCGTGCCGCCGCATCGCGACGGCGGCCAGGCGCAGTTCATCGTGGCCCCGGTTCCCGCCGAGCGCGAAAGCGGCCGGCTCAGCCCGATCCTCGATTGGATCCGGGACCATCTCGACGAAACGCCGACGATCGCGCGCCTGGCCAAGCGCGCCGGCATGAGCGCGCGCACGTTTCAGCGCCGGTTCGAGGCGGCGACGGGCGTGGCGCCCGGACAATGGATCGTCAACGAAAAGCTGCGCGCGGCGCGCGACATGCTCGAGAAAAGCCGCACCGCGACGCTCGACGATGTCGCCGCCGCCTGCGGCTTCGGCGCGCCGGCCACGATGCGGCACCATTTTCGCGCCCGCCTCGGCACCAGCCCCGCCGCCTACCGCGAACGCTTCAATCCAAGGCACGCAGAGAAATTCCAGCGGCAATATTTGCGGACACAGGGTTAACGCAGTCCAATACCCGCCACGAGGGTCGCAATGTCGAGCGCAAGAGCGGTCTCGCGCGCTCGCCGCTGTTTGTGCCATCCTTGGCACTGCAGGTGATGCGATGAATGAGATCTCGAAGCGATTGGAAAAAGCGCTGGAATCGGTCAAGGCTTGGCCCACCGAACGGCAAGACGCCGCGGCCGAAGTGCTGGAGCATACGAACCGAATGGCGGCAACACCCTATCGGTTGTTTCCGGCGGAGCGCGCCGATCTTGAGTCCGCCCTTGCCGAGGCGCGCCGCGGCGAATTCGCCACCGATGCCGAGGTCGCCGCCATGCTGGCCCGTCACGGCCTTTGAAAATCCTCTACACGCGTCGTTCGTGGATCAAGTCTATCCTCAAATACTGACATCGTTGGTGGCGACGTTACATTTGACATACGGACACGCCAGATACAGCGAAATCAACGCATTATCGTCTGCGCGGCTTTGGCTTTGCGATCTTCTTGAAAGCCCGGTCAAAATCACGCGGATTTTCGGAGGCCTCGACCTCGCGGGCCATCTCAACGAAACGCTTGCGACGTTCCGCGTCGTTTAGGGTTTGCCCGGCCTTCGGAGATCGAGGCTGGGATTTTTTGCCACTGGTTTGCATATCGTGAGCTTGTGGCCCCCAACGTTGTCCGACAACCCCAGAAGCCCAATCGACTTGGAACTGCTCCCGCCGTCGTCGAAGGTGTGGAACTCGTCTGCTCTGTACAAGATCGCCGTAGCAAGGTGGATTGCGTCCGGCGTGGAAAGCGTCTTGCCGCCATGCGCTGCCGCGTTGCGCATGTAGTAATCGCGAATGTCGTGGGCTAGTGCAGCCACCTTCGAATCAATGCCAATTTTGCTCACACGCTTCATCATGTCGGTGAACAGTCGATCCATTCCGACCGGCAGTCGGCTCTGTAGAACTTCTACCATGGTCAAGACCGACGTTATGATTTTAACGTCGCGTCGTTTCGCGCGCGCGATCAACTCGCGAACGCCATCCATTTCACCCGACGGGCGTTCCTCGTCCTTGATCCAGGCAAGGAACAGGCAAGTGTCCCAATAGTAGATCGGCTCAGCGCCAGCCATCGCGAAGCTCCCGAACCCAAGCTTCGCTACTCAAAGTGCCAGTGGCATCCGGCGCACGCCCGCGCAGATCGTCCCAGTCGGGCAATTCAGAGTCTAGGCGGGAAAGCCTCAATCTGGGAAACGGCTATTTGATGCGGAAAGCTCGCGCCAATCCGGAAATGGAGCGTTCCGAAAATTTCGACGCGGCGGCCAACGGCCGCAATGGCGTCGTCGTGCAACCGCGCCGGGAAACGGCAAGTAACCTTTTTGGGGCCGACCTCTGGGTAGATGTGAAATACGTTAGCCCCATGGTGCAGATTGATCCACTCAAGCATTCCCTCGATGGAGCCTTCACATTCTTCGTCTACCGCAAGGGCGCGCTCCACCTTGCTAGTAATCGTTGGCGTTAGATCGAAGCTATGTCCTCGAAAGACCAGGGCCGCACTCTTGACCGTCCGACCTACTGGACGAGTCAAACCGCGAATGTCTTCCAATAGATCAGCGTCCAGGCCACTTAGGTCGTCTCCATTGGCTAGAGCAGTAGTGACGCGCTCTAGGCTCGCGACAATCGCTGGCCCAACGTAAGGCTGTGCCGGAATAGGCTGAGGCTCTAAGACAATCCTAATTGGGCTGCTGTAAGACAGCTCGGCAATACGAAAGACCGTCGCCGGTTTGCCCTGGTTCGCTTCGCGATCCAATTTGGTGATAGTAGCACTAAGACTCTGAAGCTGAGACATGAACACGCCTAACCGCACTTGCCCTTCATCTTCTGGCAAGCCCTCGATTATCAACGTGATCCGATCATCTTCGGCCATAAACCACACCCTCACCCGATAGCTACGCTGCAGAGACTCTACCCTGCGAATGAGTCCCGGTACATGAGCCTTTTGCCCTTTACGCCCTGCAGCGCTATTTCGGCCCGCCGCGTATCATCAATGCCAAGGCGCTCGCGCGTGTTCATTCTGAAATCAAACTCGCTCAAGTAGCGGTCAAGATGATGCCGCTCGACTCGCTGATATATGCCGATCAGGCCACGCTTCACGACGCTGAAAAAGCCTTCCAGCGTGTTCGTGTGAGCGTCGCCGCGCGTCCACTCAAACTTGGAGTGATCAACGCTTTCGTGTTCAGCCGCGCGCGGGTGGACGTAGTGCTGTGCCTTGTCCGTTACGAGGCTACTTTTCTCGTGAAGATGGCGGTACAGATGCAGCCGCACGCCACGATGAGCGATCTGCATAGATCGAATGTTGCCACCACGCTCCACAAGGCTTAGCACCACTGGATTGTCGCGGCGACGGTGGCCTTCAGGTCTCCGGGTCCTGCGGGACTTCGCAAGCTCCGTTTCGTCGGCCTCAACCGTAACGCCGGGGCCTCCGATCTTGCCCGGATCGACAGGGGTCAAAGCAAGACGAATACGGTGTCCGAGATGCCATGCCGTTTTCATGGAACAGTGCAACATCCGCTGAATTTGACGCGTCGCGATGCCTTTCTTGCTCGCGCACATAAGGTGGATGACCTGTAGCCACAAGTGCAACGGAACATGGCTATCCTCGAAGATCGTGCCGACACGCGCCGTGAAGCTCTTTTTGCACGCATAACAGCGCCACAGGCCGACAGCCAGCTTGCCTTCAGGATGACGTTTGCTCGGCTTGGTCCGCTGCGTGGCAACGCGAGCGATCCGCTTCGTTTCCTCACAATGCGGGCAATTTGCGCCGTCCAGCCACAGGCGCGCTTCGACGTATTCGAAGGCGGCGGCCTCAGACTGAAAGTGCGGCGCGTCTAGAACGGACTTGGCCATGGCTAACTCTTAGGCCCGAACACTAGACCTTGCTGCCGCGTATGTCAAGTGTAACATCGCCCATTGGTGGTCATCCCGACCGAGCCGACGCGGTCCGCCATCGGCGGCAGCGTCGGACGCAAGCCGCACTGGCGGCTCGCGTAGCGGAGGGATATTGCGTCAGCAGGTGCAATATCCCTCCGCTACGCGCCTTCGGCGCTCCCGAGCGCGCCGACGCGCAGCGTCGGACGTGAGGGGTCGGGATGACAATCAATGTAGTGGGCCTCAAATATTGGACTTGACTCGCGTAAGACGTGAACGCGCGAATCGGGCGCTCGATCCCGCGAAAATTTTCGAATGCAGATGCCATTGCGGCAAACTCGTGTTAGGAAATTCGCTCGATCGCCTGAGCATCCGGTTGTCGCTGCGTAGGGGCGGGTCTCGGTCCGACGCTGCCGCCGGTGGCGGACGCGTCGGCACGCCCTCGTGCCGCCGGTCAATCCGTTGTTCGGTCGCGCGCGGCATGGAGTGGGCGGGTCGGAGACCCGCCCCTACGAAAAAATGGCAATCGAGAGAAATGACAATAGAGCCTCGCAGCTCTTCGTTCCGAGGCGATCGACCGAATGTCCCGTGACACGGAAAAGTTTCACCCGATGACTTGCGCGCCGGGCGATCCGGTGCCGCGGGTCGAGGATGGGCGCTTGCTGCGCGGGCGCGGCGCTTTTGCCGACGACGTGCCGGGCGCCGGCTTCCTGCACGGCTACGTGCTGCGCTCGCCGCACGCCCATGCGCGCATCGCGCGGCTCGAAGCCGGCGCGGCGCGCAAGGCCGAAGGCGTGCGCCTGGTGCTCACCGGCGACGATCTCGCCGCCGGCGGCATCGGCGATATTCCCTGCGTCATCGCGCTCAAGAGCAGCGACGGCAACGAGCGCGCCGAGGCGCCGCGGCCGGTTCTGGCCAAGGGCATCGTCCGCTATGCCGGCGAGCCCGTGGCTTTTATCGTCGCCGACAGCCTGGGCCAAGCGCGCGACGCCGCCGAGCGCATCGCCGTCGATTACGACGAGCTGCCCGCCGTCACCGACACCGCCTTGGCGGCAATGCCGGGCGCGCCGCAACTATGGCCCCAAATGCCGCGCAACACCGTGTTCGATTGGGCGGCGGGCGACATGATCGCCGTCGCCGCGGCATTCGCCGGGATCGAGCGCGCGGGCGGCCGCATCGTCAAGGCGCGCCTGGTCAACAACCGCGTCGTCGTCAACCCGATCGAGCCGCGCGTGGCGCTGGCCGAATTCGACGCCGCCGCCGATCGGCTGACCTTGACCACGCCGTCGCAAGGCGTCGTATTCATCCGCGACACCATCGCCGACCATGTGTTCAAGATCGGGCGCGACAAGCTCCGCGTCGTCACCGGCGATGTCGGCGGCGGCTTCGGCATGAAGATTTTCGTCTATCCCGAGCAATGCCTGGCGCTGTGGGCGGCGCGGCGCTTGCGCCGCGGCGTGCGCTGGACGGCGGAGCGCGGCGAGAGCTTCCTCGCCGACAATCACGCCCGCGACCATGTCAGCGACGCCGAACTGGCGCTCGACCGCGACGGCCATTGCCGCGCCTTGCGCGTGACGACGCATGCCAATCTCGGCGCCTATCTTTCGAACACGGGTCCGTCGATCACGACCCTGGTCGGCGCCGGCGCCATGGCGGGCGCCTACAAAATTCCGGCCTGCGCGCTGCGCGTCGTCGGCGTCGTCACCAACACGGTTCCGATCGACGCCTATCGCGGCACCGGCCGCGCCGAGGCGGCCTACATCGTCGAGCGCATGATGGAGATCGCGGCGCTCGAAATGGGCGTGGCGCGCGACGAGCTGCGGCGGCGCAATTTCATCGGCGCGGGCGACATGCCCTTCACCAACGCGATGGGGCGCGTCCACGACACCGGCGATTTCGCCGGCGCGATGGACAAGGCGCAAACGCTGGCCGATTGGCGCGGTTTCGATGCGCGCCGGTCCGCGTCGGCCGCGCGCGGCAAGCTGCGCGGCCTCGGCCTCGCCAATTACATCGTGCGCAGCGCCTTCATGCCGGGCGAGACCGCGACCCTGCATTTCACCGGCGGCGACAAGGTCGAAATCCGCATCGGCAACCAGAGCAACGGCCAGGGCCACGAGACCGCGTATCGGCAGATGCTCGGCGCCTGGCTCGGCATCGGCTTCGATCGCATCGTGCTGGCGCAGGGCGACAGCGACAAGGTCGCGCACGGTCTCACCGGCGGCTCGCGCGCCATGGCGATCGGCGGCGCCGCGATCCAGGGTGCGGCCGACGAGGTCAAGCGCCGCGGCAAACTGGTGGCGGCCGATTTGCTCGAGGCCAATGCCGCCGACATCGAATACGAAAAAGGCGCGTTCCGCGTGCGCGGCACCGATCTCGCCGTGACGCTGTTCGACGCGGCGCGCGCCGCGCGCGAGGGGCGCGCCTCGATCGGCAGCCTCGATGCCACGCACGGCTACACGCCCGCCGCCGAATCCTACACCAATGGTTGCCACATCGCCGAAGTCGAGATCGAACCGGACACGGGCACGGTGCGTATCGCGCGCTACGTCGCGGTCGACGATTTCGGCGCCATCGTCAATCCGCCCATCGTCGACGGCCAGGTTCACGGCAGCATCGCCGCCGGCGCCGGCCAGGCGCTGTTCGAGCGGGTCGTGCACGATGCCGGCAACGGCCAGCTCCTGACCGGCTCGTTCATGGACTATGCGCTGCCACGCGCCGGCGATTTTCCCGACTTCACCACGGCGCAGCACAATATCCCGGCCAAGCACAATCCGCTCGGACTCAAGGGCGCCGCCGAATCCGGCACCGTCGCCGCGCCGCCCGTCCTCGTCTCCGCCGTTGTCGACGCGCTGCGCCAGCGCCTGCCCGCGCTGACGCATATCGACATGCCGATCGCGGCGGAGAAAGTGTGGCGGATGTTGCGCGATCTCGCGGGCTTTCCGCTGTCGCCACCCCGGAGTAGAATGCGCGTCGACGAATTCGATAATCACTTTCCGGTTGTGATTTGTTCCTCGGGTATCGAGTGCGAAAAGGTGAGGAAGCGATAGGCCAATGCCAGGATTTTCGAGTGCTGTATTGCGACATGACGTCAGCAATCGCTTGATACATTTGACAAGGGGCTAGTCCGCAAACTCTGCTGTTGAGAAATTTCTCAACATCATGTCGTCACGGAAGCTTCTCGGGAGCAACCGGGATATTCGAGGCGGCTACCATTGCGTCTGCTTCAGCGAAGCACCGATCGAATTGTTGTCACGCATTCTCGCGCTTCCGCCAACTAGTGGCATTCGCTATCGGCCGTTCGGCGTAATGGTTGCCAAGACTTGGCTTTTCCAGCAAGGCGGGCGCCCCGTCATCTATCAACCAGATAGCGAGTTTGAGGCTTTACCCGAGCCGCTGCGATATCGCCATGTCCGGTACGAGCCGAATGGCGGCGCGGACTATTCATGGGAGCGAGAATGGCGGGTCCGGTCTGATGAGTTGGCTATTGACCCAAATCGATCGACACTCATCGTCCCACACGTTCGTGGGAGAAGCGACTGCAAGATCAATGGAATTCAGATGACTCTCGGTGGCAAAGCGCTGCTGGGCATTCGAACCGTTTTACCGCTTGATAGCTTTCCCTGGCATTTTATCGGTGCTCGAAGACCTTGGAGTGCCATTCCGCAGACGAGGATAAATAGAGCGTTGCTGCGCACCACCGCGGTCAAGCGCATTCATTTTCCATTCTCGAAGCACGCTCGGCCCGCCCACTATCGCGACCTGCGATCACAGCAACGCCTTTACTAATGACAATCGGACGAGGGCCTCCAAGTGGGCGCGACTTAGAAGGTCCAGCGCAATGCCGGCGAAAAGCGCAATCCGCTGGGGGCTCACGGGCGCCGCCGAATCCGGCACCGTCGCCGCGCCGCCCGTCCTCGTCTCCGCCGTCGTCGATGCGCTGCGCGCCCGCCTGCCCGGCCTCACGCATATCGACATGCCGATCACGGCGGAGAAAGTGTGGCGGCTGCTGCGTTCGGCACCGGGCTGATTGAAACGCTCAGCGAATCGAATGGCGCTTCATCCGCCGGGGCAGGGCCTGCCTTCGGCAACCGGCGCGGCGGTGAAACGGCTGCCAATCCGGCCACCGGGGTAGAACCAGGTCCCCGAACACGACAGGCAAAAGGTCGCGCGAGCGCCCTGAAGGGTTTTGCCGCCGACTGTCGTGTACAGGATGACCGTCGCTTGGCGGTTGACGACCATGCCGGTTACGATGTGAATGCGATTGCGGTTGACGTAATGGGCCGACTCCGGATCGAGCGGCACATACATCTTGCTGCCTCTTATCCACATCGCCTCTTTGAATTGTTGCCAGCAGGATTGAAGGGCCCGCTGCAAGTCGGCGGCGCTAATCCCTTCCATTGCCTTGCGCATATACGCCAGTTCGGCGGCGTCCATTTCGCCGATGACTTCGATCGTTCGCTGCGAGAGGCCGCCACCGGGCGGTGGCGGCGCAGGCGGCGGCGGCGCAGGCGGCGGCGCGGTGGCGCTTTTCTTCAGCATTTCGCTGAGATAGAGCAGCGCCGCATACTGATTGTGGAGCCGCTGCGTTTCAGGCGAGAGGCCGGCGCCCGCGCCGGCGATGAAAGTTTGGGCGAGCTCGAGTTCGACCTCGTCCCGGCTTCTCCGCTCGCCGCTTCGAATCCTCTGGTCGACGAGGCGCTTCAGCGACGCTTCGTACTGCGTCAAACGCTCGCGCAAGAGCTTGTCGACATGCGCCGGCACGTCGCGCCGCTCGCCGATCGGCGTCGCCGACAATGTCAGGCTTGCCGGCAAATTCGGTCGCGCCTTCTCCCATGTCCAATTGGAGTCGGGAAGCGAGAACCTGATTACCGGAAATTCGTGACCGAGCAGCATGACGGTCTCGGCCGTTCCTTGATCCGTTCTCGGGCCGGGCGGCGGCGCGGGCGCGCGCCCTATGTTCCTGTCTGCCGCGGCGACGCTGACCTTGATAATGAAAGGCTGCTCGGTGATCGAGCGCATGAGCTGGCCGACCATGATCCGGTAGGTCCGGCGCCGCGGCAGGAAGGAGAATTCATCCTGCCCGTCGGTGATGCCGACGATCGAGAACATGATGTTCTTGCCGTTGGTGACCTTGAGCGAGGTGCGCTGCCCTTCCTGGGTTTCCAGCATGTAGCAAAGCTGGGATTCGGCCGGCGCAATTCCGAAAATCGTCGTTTCGCTCTCGCCCGGCGCGATCTTGATTTGTATGCAGTGCTGCTCGGCAAAGGCGGAGGGCGCCGTGGGCAGCAGAAAAATTGCGGCACGAAGAAGCGCGCGGATCGTCCACATCGAATGCCTCCCTCGATAATCGGCGCTTGAGGGACACTGGACCGCAACCCGTTGTTGCGGGTCGTCACGCTGGACTTGGTTGTGATATCATGACTTTTCTTCAAGCCGCAGCCAATCCCCCAAACGAGCGATTTTGGCGTTGCGATTTACGGGAGGACCGAAAATGCCGCGCACTGGCCGATTTCGTTTTGCGTCGCTACACGCCGCGGCGCTCGCCCTTGGGCTCGCGCTCGCCGCCGCCGCGCCGGCGCGTGCCCAGGCCCCGGCTTCGGCGGGCCCGGTCGATGCGGCGCTGATCGAGGACCTTGTCGCGGCCAGCCGCATTCTCGCGGCCGAGGGCGTGCTCGACGGATTGGGCCATGTCAGCATCCGCCATCCCGGCAATGCCGAGCGCTATTTGATGGCGCGCTCGGTGGCGCCCGCCCTGGTCACCGCCGCCGATATCATGGAATACGATCTGGAGTCGGTCCCGGTCGATCCGCGCGGCCGCGCCATGTTCCGCGAGCGTTTCATTCACGGCGAAGTCTACAAGGCGCGGCCCGATGTGGGCGCCGTCATCCATAGCCATTCGCCCACCGTCATTCCGTTCAGCATTTCGACGGTGCCGCTGCGTCCGGTGTTCCATACCGGCTCGTTCCTGTCGCCCGCGGTGCCGGTGTTCGAGATCCGCGAGGCCGGCGGCATGACCGACATGATCGTCGGCGACGGCAAGCTCGGCCGGGCGCTGGCCGCCGCGCTCGGCAAGAACGCGGCGGTGCTGATGCGCGGCCACGGCAACGTCGTCGTCGCCGACAGCGTGCAACTCGCGACCTTCCGCGCCGTCTACACCGAGGTCAACGCACGGTTGCATTTGCAGGCGATCATGCTCGGCGGCCCGCTCAATTTCATCGCGCCCGAGGAAGCGGCCAAGGTCAACGCGCGCACGACGTCGAGCGCCGACAATGTGCGGCGCGTCTGGGCGCTGTGGAAGCTAAAGGCGATGGGGAAATGACGCGCCGGCAAAAGCTTGCAGCGACGGGAGCAAACCCATGACACGAACGTACCGAGCGACAAGCGGATGGCGCGGCCGAATCGCACCTTCGTGCCAGAGGATCGTCCTCAGCGCCGCTGTCGCGGCCCTTCTCCTCGCCACCCCCGCACGGGCGGATTCCGACGGGCCGGAATTCTTCCGCGTCGTCGGCGTACGCGCCGGCGACGTGCTGAATATCCGCTCGGGGGCCGGCGCCGATCACCCGAAGGTCGGCGAGATTCCCGCCGGCGGCAACGGGATCCGCAACCATGGCTGCCAGGGCGGTCTCAACATCGTCGAATGGGAAAAAGCGTCGCCCGCGGAGCGCGAGGCCGGCGCCAGGCGGCGCTGGTGCCAAGTGGAATACCGCGGCATCAAGGGCTGGGCGGCCGGCCGGTTCCTCGCCGAAGGGAGCGGGCCGAAGTGAACGATGCGCCCGAGCGCGGCGGTCATCCGAAGACGGAAAATAGCGGCGGGCCGGACCGGACGAATTTGGCCATTGGAAGATCAAGATTGCGCATCTTGCCACATGAAGGCGATGGCGAAATAGCCGCGCGCGCGGAAGAAAAAAGGCCCCGGATGCGCATGTCCGGGGCCTTTCGAATTGGTGGGCGATGCAGGACTCGAACCTGCGACCCGCTGATTACTCCACCACTACGGCTTTCGCCGCCCCTTTCGGGTTTGTGGCCCGGACCATCCCATCGCCTTGTCCCGTTGCCGGGCGTTAGGCGGGCGCCGTCTGGTCTCTACACCTTCCCCATACTGGGGCTTGGCTCGGGATTGCCAACGCCGTTGGGCGTAAGGGTTCCCCGAATTTGACGCCTTGTCACCGCGCCGTTTCCGGCGCGGGCTCCCAATCGAGAGTCAGCTGCTCTACCAACTGAGCTAATCGCCCGACGCGCGTGAAATACGCGCGCGAGGCGCGGTCTATAACAAGGCGGTCGGGCGTTGTCGAGTGGCGGCGCCGACCGATGGCGGACGCAGTTCTTAGTGGCGCGTGGTGCAGGACCAGACGCGGAGCTGGCAGCTCGGGCCGCGGATGCCGCACTCGTACATCGCACGCTGGATCGCCGGATCCTTGTTGTAGTCGGTGCCCCAACCGTAGGCGCCGTTGGCCGCGACCGCGTAAGCGCCGCAGCCATTGGTGAAGGTCAGGGTGCGCGCGCAACGGCCGCCGCATCTTTGCAGCGCCGCCTGTTCCGCCGCGTAGCGGGTCGGGAAATCATAGGCATAAGCCCAGGCTCCGCCGTTGCCGTAAGCGACGGCGCCCCACAAATGATGAGCCGAGGCCGGGGCGGCCACGACCGACAACGCACCGGCGGCCAGGATGGCGCCGGAAATCAAGTTCCGCAAACGACGCATGTAGTTCTCCATCGGCAAGAATGCGGGCATGTCTTAGGCAAGATTTGTTAAAAAAACAGTGAACTGGATCACAAAAACCGCGCTCCCCCACCTTAAACGAATTCCCGAATAGTTAAAACAAGGCGATGATTCGATTTTGTTTTACACACCGAGACCCGGGATTTCCGCGAGCCTACGCTTACCGTGCCGTGCACAGCCAAACCCGCAGCCGGCACCCTGTCGTGCGCTTGCGGCATTCGCCCATGGCATTGGCGATGGTTTCCTCGCGGGTCTCGGCGTTCGCCCAGCCGAACGCGGCCTGGCCTTCCACATAGGCCCCACAGCCGTTGCTGAAAGCGAAGCTGCGTTCGCATTTGGGCCCGCACTGCGCCAGCGCGGCGTCGATCGCGCCGGCGCGGGTCGGCAGATCGACCGCCGAGGCGAAGTTGCCGTCCGGCGCAACGGCGACCGCGCCCCAACGTGCTTGCGCCGCGGTGGGCGCGCAGAGCACAGCCAGCGGCATGGCCGCCCATAAGAATACATTGCGAAATCGGGCGATCACGTCGGTCGCGTCCTCGATGCCTCGCTCGAATCATGGCCCGAAGGCGCCAAACAGTGCAAGATGGCGCGGTGAAAGCCACCTCCAGCCGATATGTCGAATTCGTCCTCGACCAACTCCGCCCTTTCGGCGCCGTCACCGCGCGGCGCATGTTCGGCGGCTTTGGGCTGTACCGCGACGGCGCCATGTTTGGGCTGATCGCCGAAGACGCGCTTTACTTTAGAACCGCTCCAAACGATCGGCCGGCTTACGAAGCGGCGGGCATGGGGCCATTCACCTATGAAACGAAAAAGGGCCGCAACACGATTGCCGCCTACTGGGCTGTACCGGCCGAAATCCAAGAGGAACCGCCGCAACTCGCAGACTGGGCAAAAACAGCGCTGGCAGCGGCTCTGGCCGCAAAAACCTCGGCAGGACAACGCCCTCGCCGCGAGCGTGCCGGCCGCAAGGCGGCCGTGCGGCGGCGTGGTTAACCCACTTTTCCTTCCCAAGCCGCGCGCCCCTCTCTACAAGACCGCGACGCACTCGAATTCCCCAGGGGAGACTACCGATGTCCGCGGCGGCCAAGACGCGCATAGAAAGCAATTCGATGGGCACTGTTCCGGTGCCGGCGGATCGCTACTGGGGCGCCCAGACCCAGCGCTCGATCGAGAATTTCAACATCGGCGGCGAGCGCATGCCCGAGCCGCTAATCCGCGCCTTCGGCATTCTCAAGCGCGCGGCCGCCGAGGCCAATATCCAGCTCGGCGAACTCGATCCCAAGTTGGGCAAGCTCATCGTCGCCGCCGCCACCGAAGTGATGGACGGCAAGCTCGAAGGCCATTTCCCGCTCGTCGTCTGGCAAACCGGCTCGGGCACGCAGACCAATATGAACGTGAACGAAGTGATTTCGAACCGCGCGATCGAAATATCGGGCGGCGTCATGGGTTCGAAAAAACCCGTTCATCCCAACGATCACGTCAACCGCGGCCAATCCTCGAACGATTGCTTTCCGACGGCGATGCACATCGCGGCGGTGCTCGAGATCAATCAGCGCCTGCTGCCGGCGCTGCGCCACCTGCACGACGAACTCAACAAGAAGTCGCGCAAATTTTCCCGCATCATCAAGATGGGGCGCACGCACACGCAAGACGCGGTCCCGCTCACGCTCGGCCAGGAATTCTCGGCCTATGTGCAGCAGGTCGCCTACGGCATCGAGCGGGTGCGTGGCGCGCTGCCGCGCCTTGCGCTCCTCGCCCAAGGCGGCACCGCCGTCGGCACCGGGCTCAACGCCAGGAAGGGCTTCGACCGCCTGTTCTGCCAGAAGGTTTCGAAGATCACGAACTACGCCTTCGATCCCGCGCCCAACAAGTTCGAGGCGCTGGCCGCGCACGACGCCGTCGTCGAGACCTCGGGCGCGCTCAACGTGCTCGCCGTGTCGTTGATGAAGATCGCGAACGACATCCGCTTTCTCGGCTCGGGCCCGCGCTCCGGCCTGGGCGAACTCTTGCTGCCGGAGAACGAGCCGGGCTCCTCGATCATGCCCGGCAAGGTCAATCCGACGCAGTGCGAGGCGTTGAGCATGGTGTGCTGCCAGGCGATGGGCAACAACGTAACGATATCCATCGCCGGATCGAACGGCCATTTCGAGCTCAACGTGTTCAAGCCGGTGATGATTTTGAACCTGCTGCAATCGGTGCGCCTGATCGCCGACGCGGCGCGCAGCTTCGCCGACAAATGCATTTCGGGCATCCAGGCCAACGAGCAGCGCATCGACCGGCTGATGAGCGAGTCGCTCATGCTCGTCACCGCGCTCAATCCGCATATCGGCTATGACAACGCCGCCAAGATCGCCAAGCGCGCGCACAAGGACGGCACCACGTTGCTCGAGGCCGGCAAGGCGCTGGGGCTCTTGACCGAGGAAAAATTCAAGAAGTGGGTGCGGCCGGAAAACATGATCGGGCCGACGTGATTCGAATTCGCAGGGGCGGATCCTATACCGAATTCGGCTGATTGCTTCAGCGCGCCCTACCATGCAACTTCGGCGCATGAATTCTGGACCCCGGCTCGGTGGCCGGGGTGACAGTATTTTTTCCAGGTCGTCGATCGAAAAATACACTGTCACCCCGGCGAAAAGCCGGAGACCAGATGCAGGGGGAAACGTATTTGGCGCGCTCGGTGGCGAAGCAATCGACCGAACGCCGTATTAGGCCCGCTCCCACGGCGTTTCCGGTAAAGTTTTCATGCCCCGACTGAGCAAGCGCTCGATCGTGATCGCCGGGCATCGCACCAGCGTGGCGCTGGAGGCGGAATTTTGGGCTGCGCTCGACGACATTGCCGCGGCGCGCGGCGAAACCGTGCCGCGCCTCATCGCGCGCCTCGACGCGGCAAAGACCGGCGGGCTCGCCAGCGCCCTGCGCGTTTTCGTGTTGAAAGAAATCGCCGGGCGAAAAAAATAGGGCCGCCGGGCGCAAGGCCGGGCAGCCCAAGTTTGGGGAGAAGCCATAGCGGCCGCGATGCCATGGGTTTCCATTGCATCCGCCGGCCATGACCCGTTTATAGTTACGAAGCCCGCGCCCGTCCTATCCCTGCACGGGCCGGGGTTTGCGATTATGAAAAAAACACGCCCGCCGGCACCCTATTTCTTGAGTACCGCGGGCCAATTGGCGTTGGCGTTGACGATGTAGCCGGGAATGTTTTGCGACCAGCGCGCCTGCACCGTCTTGTCCTTGTTGAGATAGAGCTTGCCGTCGACGATGCGCCAGGAATTGGGATCGGTTTCGACGGCGAAGCCCATGGCGGTGCCGAAGGCGCAATAGCCGCCGTATTGCGGCGCGTATTTTTCCGGATTGGCGGCAAAGGCGGCGCGATTGGCCGCGCTGGCGAAATGCCACGTGGCGCCGCGCCATTGATGGCTGAATTGCGCACTGCCTTTCGTCGGCGCGCCGGCGGTGTGATAGGCGACAGGATCGTAGCCGTTGATGGCCGCGCCTTGGTTCGAATAGATGGCCGGCTTTTCGGCATGGGCAGGAACGGCGGCGGGACCGAGCACCGCGAAAGCGATGGCGATCGGCGCCGCAATATTGGCAATACGACGAAGCATGGAACGTTCTCCGGATCGAGGCGGAAGCGGAATGCTTCTGCTGCCGCGAGATTAGCGCCGCCGCCGCGCAGCGCGCTGTCACATAGGTTCAATCCGGCGTGAGTCGTTCGTTACTCACCCGCGCGCCAGCCGCAGGAATTCGCGCCGGCCGAGGCCCACTTGATCGGCGGCGGCGCAGAGTTCGGACCACGTCGTGCTGTCGATCGCGATGCCGTGCTTGGCCCGGTGCTTCATGTGCGCGATCTCGGGCTCGCCGGCGACCAGCACCGGCTGGCCGCGTTTCGCCGGCGGCGCGGATTTGAAATAGCGCAAGATCGCATCCGCCTCGCGCGCGAGATGGCGGCGGCTCGACAGCCGGTTCGGATCGATGACGATGGCGAGCATGCTGTTGCGGATGCCGAGGTTCCACGGCTGGTGCGGCGGGATCGTGTGTCCCGCGGTCAGCGCGGCGCCGAGCAGTTCGGCAAAAAGCGCGAGACCGTAGCCCTTGTGATCGCCGAAGGTCAGCACGGCGCCCTTGGGCTCCTGAAAGATCACGTTGGGGTCGGTCGTCGGCCGGCCGCGCGCATCGAGCAAGAGACCGTCGGCGACGCGCACGCCCTTGTTTTTCGCGACGCGGATCTTGCCGACCGCGACCTTGCTGGTGGCAAAATCGAGAATGACCGCCGGGCGCCGGCCGCTCGCCGGCACGGTCATGCAGATCGGATTGGTCCCGAAACGCCCGGCCTTGCCGCCGAAGGGCGCCACCGTCGGGCCGTGGCCCGCCACGTTGACGAAATGCAGCGAGATGAAGCCCGCCGCCGCGCAGCGTTCGCCATAGGCGCCGACGCGCCCGATGTGATGCGCATTATGCAGGCCGGCGACGGCGACGCCGTGCTTGCGCGCGCGGGCGATGGCGCGCGTGATGAGTTCGTTGGCGACCACCTGGCCATGCCCGCCCTGCCCGTCGGCGAGCAGGAACGGCCCGTCGTCGCGCAACAGCTTGATGTGCCGGTTGAGCTGCAGCATGCCGGCCTCGGCATGGCGCATGTATTGCGGCACCATGCCGACGCCGTGGCTGTCGTGGCCCTTCAAATTGGCGGTGACGAGATGATCGGCGACGGTCTTCGCCTCGCGCCCGGTGCTGCCCGAGGCGCGCAGGATGGCGTAGACGGCGTGGGTCAGCGGGATGTGGCGGAGGGTTGGCATCGTTTCTGCAAAACCTCAATTTTGAGAGCGCCGTTTGGCGCTCCAGTTTCTTGCGCCATGAAAAATTCCGAGGATTAGAACTTCCTTGCCTTCTATTTCGTAGACCGCAACGTACGGGAGCCCGGTTACGACAACACGTCGCGTTCCTGGTTCGCGCCCGGGCGCGCCCAAATACGGATTCTTTGCCAGCTTCTCGATCTGTTGCTTGATTTCGAGCGACCACGCGCTCCGCGGCTATCGGATTATCTGCCGCGATGTACCTCCGAATCTGCTCAAGATCGTTTACCGCACCTGAAAGAAATCGAACTCTCATCCGCGACGATTGCGAAAGACGGCTTTGACCTCAGCATCGGACGCGTATCTGCGCGGCAACTTGCGCCGCCGCCGCACTTCCGCCCATTGATCGGCGGTGAGAGGGTCATCGCCACCTTGGTCGGCCATTTGAGCTACGATCTCTGCAATCTCATCCTGTCGCCGGGCCGGCAGGAGCCGTGCCTTGTCGATCGCCTGTTGAAGCCTTTTCGTCACGCTTTGCCTCCTACACCCGCAAGATTTTTCCTGGATTCATGATTTTCGCCCAGCTGAGCGATTTCTTGATCGTGCGCCGCAGCTTCGCTGGGAACAACCCTCATTTGTCGCGTGACTTCACCAACGCCTCGACGTCGCCAAGGGTCAGGCGCCCACAGGGGTTGGCAAGGCGCTTCTCGATCTCGCGGATTTGCGCGTCGCTTAGCAATGTTCCGGCCTTGCCAGGATCGAATTCGGCTTGCAATAGGCTGGCGAGCCGATCCTGCACGGATGGGGGCAGCCGTTTCGCCTTCGCCACGGCTTGGTCGAACCGCTTGCTCATCGTCTTCTCCTACATCCGCAAAATCTTCCCCGGATTCATGATGTTCTCCGGGTCGAGCGCTGTCTTGATCGTGCGCATGACCGAGACCGCGTCGCCGTGCTCGGCGATGAGAAAATCCATCTTGCCCAGGCCGATGCCGTGCTCGCCGGTGCAGGTGCCGTCCATGGCCAGCGCGCGCATGACCAGGCGCTCGCTGAACTCGAAGGAGCGCGCCATCTCCTCGGGATCGTTCTGGTCGGCGATGAGCGTGACGTGGAAATTGCCGTCGCCGACATGGCCGACGATCGGCGCCACCAGGCGGAATTCCTTGATGTCCTTCTGGGTCTCGACGATGCATTCGGCGAGGCGCGAGATCGGCACGCAGACATCGGTCGCCCACACCTGCGCGCCCTTCCTCAGCGCCTTGGCGGCATAGGCGGCGTTGTGCCGGGCTTGCCACATCTTGTTGCGCTCTTCGGGGCTCGTCGTCCAATTGAAGGTGCCGCCGCCGAAACCGTCGGAGATTTCCTTGACGCGCTCGGCCTGCTCCTTGGCCGAGGCCGCGGTGCCGTGGAATTCCAGGAACAAGGTCGGCTCGACCGGGAACTTGGTGCCGGAATATTTGTTGAAAGCGTCGATCTGCACTTCGTCGACGATCTCGATGCGCGCGATCGGAATGCCCGATTGGATCGTCGCGATCACCGTGTTGACGGCGGCTTCGAGCGACGGATAGTGGCACACCGCCGAGGTCACCGCTTCGGGAATGCCGTAGAGCCTGAGCGCCACTTCGGTGATGACGCAGAGCGTGCCTTCCGAGCCGACGAAGAGGCGCGTCAAATCGTAGCCCGCCGCGCTTTTTTTCGAGCGCCGCGAAGTTTTGATGATGCGGCCGTCGGCGAGGACGACGGTGAGGCTGAGCACGTTCTCGCGCATCGTGCCGTAGCGCACGGCGTTGGTGCCCGAGGCGCGCGTCGCCGCCATGCCGCCGAGCGAGGCGTCGGCGCCGGGATCGATCGGGAAAAACAGGCCGGTGTCGCGCAAATATTCGTTGAGCTGCTTGCGCGTGACGCCGGCCTGGACGCGGCAATCGAGATCCTCGGCATTGACCTCGATCACCTTGTTCATGCGCGACACGTCGAGGCAGACGCCGCCCTGGATGGCCGCGATGTGGCCTTCCAGCGAGGTGCCGGTGCCGAAGGGAATGATCGGCACCTTGTGCGTGGCGCAAATCTTGACGATCTCGGACACTTCCTCGGTGCTTTCGGCGAACACCACCGCGTCGGGCGGCATGACGGGGAAATGATCCTCGCCCTTGCCGTGCTGGTTGCGCACCGCCTCGGCGATCGAGAGCCGGTCGCCGAAGCGCTGCTTCAGGATGCCGATCGCCGTGTCGATGCGCGAATCGGGGCGCCGTTTGACGGCAAGCGGGGTCTTCGAGGCCATGAGCGTTTCCTTCGCGACATACACGATCCGCCAAACTAGGCGCCCCGCCGCGGCCCGTCCAGCCATGGCATCGGCGTGCCTACAGCTTGTACTTCGCGACCGCCGCCTCATCCCAGGCCATGCCGAAGCCCGGCCCTTTCGCCGTGACCATGCCGTCGCGCACTTCGTTCGGCTCGGCGAGCACGGCGCCGGCAATGTCGAGATATTCGAGCCAATGCGCCGTCGGCGTGACGGCGAGAACATGGGCGCTCGCCTCGATGAAGAGATGGCTCGAAACCGGCAGCGATGCCGCTTCGGCCTGGCCGGCGGCGCCGAGCCAGCCCGTGACGCCGCCGATCTTCATGATGTCGAGCATGGCGTAGTCGCTGGCGCCGGCGGCGACCGCCGCCGCCATGCCGCGCGGAAACCACCAATTCTCGCCGGTCTGAATTGGTATCGGCGAGCCGGCGCGGACCTTGGCATGCCCGGCAAGGTCCTCGGCCGGCACCGGCTCCTCGACCCAGTGAATGTCGAACTCGGCGAGCCGCGCGATGCGGCGCCGAGCCTCGACGGCGTCGAGCGACTGGTTGTAATCGACCATGAGCGCGGTGCGCGGCCCGATCATCGACCGCACCGCCTTCACCGAAGCGATATCGCGCTCGAAACCGCCGTCGCCGAGTTTGATCTTGATGGCCTTGAAGCCCTTGGCGAGCGAGGCGGCGATATCGCGCTCGTCGGTCTTGGGATCGATCGCGCCGTAGCTGTCATAGGCCGGGAGCGGCATCGGCACGCCGCCGAGCAAGCATGCGACGGGCGCATTCATCGCGCGGCCCAGCGCGTCCCACAAGGCCATCTCGATGCCCGCGACTGCCATGCCAACGAGGCCTTGCCAGCCGAGCAACCGAAAACGGCGGTCCAACTCGCGCAACCGCGCCACCGGTGCGGCCGGCTTGCCGCAACTCTCCGCGCCGATGTCGCCGACCAATCGCACCAACGGCGCCAAGGCCGGGAGCGTGTAGCCGAAAATATACGCATGGCCAACGGCGCCTTGTTCCGTCACCGCATCGACGAGGACGAGTGGCGCGGACGGGATCGTGCCCATGGCGGTGCGCACCGGGCGCTTCAGCGGCGCGTTCACGGCGCGGGCATCGATGCTGCGGATCGTCAGTTTCAGATCGCTCATCGGCATACTCCGGCAGCGAGGCGAAATGGCCGATGCAAGCTAGCCTTGCCGTGGTATTGCGCCAAGGCGATTCCATTCGGAATATGTTCAGAATTGACGGGAATAATAGGAACGCCTGCCGCCACGCGCCAATTTTGCCGAATTGAAAATTTTCGGAGTTCTTCGATGAAAAAATTCCTCGCCATCGCTTTCGCCCTCACCGCGTTGGGCGGCGTCGCCGCGCCGGCCGCCTATGCCGACGGCTGCTACATCTGCACCTCGGGCAGCCCGTGCGGCCAGTGCTCCTATACCGGACCGGACACGCAAGCGGCGCGCAAACGATGCGCGGACGCCGGCTGCAAGATCGGCGGCACGAAATCGTGCTCCACCGCGGCCAATATCAAAACCTGCCGCGCCAGCCTGGAGCAGCCGAACCGGCGCATGGCCGAAATCGATGCGCTGTTGAAGTAGCCGGCCGCCCAACCGTAGGGGCACGCGGCGCGTGCTCTTACCGGCGCGGGATCGATCCGGGAACTGCCGCGTTTTGCCGCCAATCGAAATAGATGACTGCGGCGCCGAGCCCGGCACCAATCAGGTTGAGCGCCAGGCTGCTGCCGAAAACCTCGAGCGGCAGGAAGAGGCACAGCGCCGCCAGCACCGCAAGCGCGCGCCAGGCCCAGCTTAGCGGCCGCCGCATCCAGCCGACGATGGCGGCCGTGCCGAGCACGACGCCGAAGGACGCGAAGGCCAGCTCGGCGAGGCCGATCCGCCAATCGCCGCGAAACAGCGTGCTCGGCTGGAACACGAAGACGAAGGGGATGACGAAGCAAATCCAGCCGATGCGCATGCCCTCCCACCCGGTGCGCCAGAAATCGGCCTTGGCAATGCTGGCGGCGGTGAAACTGGCGAGCGCCACCGGCGGCGTGATCATCGACAGCATGCCGTAATAGAGCAGGAACATGTGCGCCGCGACCGGCTCGAGCTTGGCCGCGACCATCGCAGGGCCGATCAGCGCGGCGAGCAGGACATAGACCGCGACGGTCGGCATGCCCATGCCGAGCACGATGCCGATCGCGGCCGTCATGCCGAGCAGCAGCAAGACGTGCGACGACGCGAGCTGGATGAGATAGAGGGTGAGCGCGAAGGACAGGCCGCTCAATTGCAGCACGCCGATCGCGATGCCGGCCGCGGCGCAGATGACGACGACCTCGATGCAGGCCGGGCCGGTCGAGGTCAGCGTCCAGGCGAAATCGCGGCGCGACATGCGCTTGCCGCGATAGCCGACGGTGACGGCGAAAACATACAGCACGGCGCAGGCGAGCAGCGCCGCCTTTTGCGGCGACCAGTTCCACCAGAACAGGGCGAGGAAAATCAGCAGGAACGGCAGCGGAAAATACCAGCCGTCGCGCATCACGTCGCGGGCGCGCGGCAGCTCGCTGGGATCGATCAGCTTCAGGCCCTGCCTTCCGGCGGCGAAATCGCACCACACGTAAAGCGCGAGATAGAACAGCAAGGACGGCGCGATCGCCGCCAGCGCCACCTCGGCATAGGTAATGCCGAGAAATTCGGCCATGAGAAACGCCGACGCGCCCATCACCGGCGGCACGAGCTGGCCGCCGGTCGAGGACACGGCCTCGACCGCCGCCGCCTGGTGCGGGCTCATGCCCGAGCGCTTCATCAGCGGAATCGTGATGACGCCGCCCGCGACGACGTTGGCGACGGCGCTGCCCGAGACGAAGCCGAACATGAGCGACGAGACCACGGCGATCTTGCCGCTGCCGCCGCGGCTTTTCCCGAACAATGCCAGCGACAGGTCGTTGAAGAAATCCGCGCCGCCGCCGCGCAAGAGTATCTGGCCGAATAGAATGAAAGGCACCACGACCTCGACGGCGACTTCGAGCGACTTGCCGATGACGCCGTTGGTGTCGACGCCGAGATAGACCGCGAGCCGCTCGGGCGAGATCGGCCGCGCTTGAAACACGCCGGGGAGCGCGTTGCCGAGCAAGGCATAGGCCACGAAGACGAGGAGGATGATGAGGAACGCCTTGCCAGCGCAGCGCCGCGCTGCTTCGAGCACGAGCAGCAGGATGAGGCCGCAAACGACGACGCCTTCGGTCGTCGCCATGGGATAGGCGCTGCTCACGACCGGATAGCGCACCGTCAAGTAGCCGAGCAGCGCGAAGGACAAGGCGGCCATGACGATATCGTGGATCGCCGCGCCGCGCCCATTCCTGCGCCGCGACGCAGTCACGAGAAAGGCGAGCGGCAGCGCGGCGGCGAGGCCGGCGGTCCAGATCTGCTCGTTATAGAGCGACCAGCCGGCGGCCTGCGGCAAGTCGAGCGCCCAGACGACGGCGATGAGCGTCAGCAGCAGGCCAAGCGCGGTTTCGGCGATCGTCCGGCGCGGCGCGGCTTCCGAATTGTCGTTCACGACGGCGCGGCCGCGCGACTATTTCGGCCATAGGCCTCGCTTGGTGAAGGCGGCGACGGCGCCGGCGTGGTGCGCCATCGGCTGGCGCTTGGCCATCTGCGCCGGATCGAAGAGCTCGAAGGTCGGCATGCCGGCGGCGAGCGCCGCCTTGTTGTCGAGCATGACCTCGACCACTTGCGCCACGACCTCGTCCTTCACGTGCTTGCCGGCGAGCAGCAGGTAATCATAGGCCAGGGTCCGCGTCGTCGTCTCGATGCCGGCGAGGCCGGGCCGCGGCTCGACCGTCATGAGATAGGCCTCGGGCAGCAGCTTTTTCATCGCCGCCATGTCGGCGGGCGCGTCCGACATCTGGAGGAAACGGATGCCGCCGACCGAGGCGTGCGCCTCCTGCACCTGCCCCGCGCCGAGCGCGAAAAACGCCGCATCGGCCTTGCCGGCGATGAAATCCTGCGCGCCGCGCACGACATTGGGCACCAGGACGGGCGTGATGTCCGCCGGCGTCAAACCGCCATTCGCGAGATAGGCATCGACGATGCCCTTGATCGTCACTTGCGCGGTGTAGCCGTAGGTGATGCGCTTGCCCTTGAGATCGGCGACGGTTTTCAGGCTCGAATCCTTGCGCACGAAGAAGCCGTTGCGAAACGGAAACAGCACGCCGACGACGCGCAGATTGTCCTGCTTGCGGCCGGCGAACGGCCCCGATCCGGCCGCCGCCTCCTTGGCCTCGACGACGTTGGCGATGCCGAAATCGATTTCGCCGTTGTCGATCAGCGGCAGATAGGCGCTGGTGCCCGCCGCCGGCTGCACGCTGGCGCGCACGCCGCCTTTTTCCGCCAGCACCTTGGCGATCGCGGCGCCGATCGAGTAGCCGAGCGTGCCCTGCCCCATCGTGCCGATGCCGAGCTGCTGCGCCGACAGCGGTGCCGCGGCGGCCATGCATGCGCCGATCGAAAGCGCAGCCAGCGATATGAATTTCATGATTGGGCCTCCCCAGCAGCCACGACGCTATTTTCGGCGGTGATAGGCCCGGGCGCCGCTCTTGGCAAGCCGGCGCGGGCCTTGCGGCGCGCGGCGCTCGCGATCATTCTCGTCCGGTCGCAAAACCGGGAGTTCCGCCATGCTTGAAAACAAACGCCGCGCCGGCCTCGGCCGCCTGAGCCTGCTGGCCGCCATCGCCCTCGCGGTTTCCGCCGGCGCCGCGCGCGCCGACCGCGCCAACCTCGTCGTCGATCTCGTCAACGAGCCGGCGACGCTCGACCCGCACATGCAGGCGAACCACGACAGCTTCGTCGTCTACCGCAATATTTTCGACAATCTGCTGACGCGCGACGACGACGGCCGCATCGCGCCGCAGATCGCCACCGCCTGGCGGCAGATATCCGACACCGAGATCGAGTTCGACATCCGCCAGGGCGTGACGTTCCATGACGGCAGCAAGCTCACCGCCGACGACGTGGCGTTCAGCGTGACGCGCATCGTCAATCCCGAGCTGCGCAGCCCGCAATTGCCGAACTTCAACCGCATCACCGGCGCCACGGCCATCGGCGCCGACAAGGTCCGCATCCGCACGGCGAGCGTCTATCCCGTCCTGCTCGCCCAGCTCGTGAATTTGTCGATCGTGCCGCGCGCCGCGGTCGAGCGCGCCGGGCGCGAGGCGTTCTCGCAGAACCCGGTCGGCAGCGGGCCCTACCGCTTCGTCGAGTGGCGGCGCGGCGTGCGGGTGAGTCTCGCGGCCAATGCCGATTATTGGGGCGCCAAGGGACCGTTTCCGCGCGCCGAGTTCAACGCCATTCCCGACGCGGCGACGCGCGTCGCCAATTTGCGCACCGGCCGCAGCGACCTGGTCGTGACGCTCAATCCCGACCAAATCGCGACGCTGCGCAACGACAGCCGCGCGCAAGTGGTCTCGGTGCTGAGCGAGCGCGTCGCCGTGTTGCGCATCAACACGCTGAACGGGCCGCTCGCCGATATCCGGCTGCGGCGCGCGATCTGGCACGCCATCGATCGCGATCTCATCGTCGGCTCGCTGCTTGGCGGCCTCGACCGTGTCGTGCCGATTTTCGGCTCGCCCGCCTCATTCGGCTGGGTCGAGGGCATCGAAGGGCCGCGCTACGATCCGGCGCTTGCCAAGCGGCTGGTGCAAGAGGTCGGCACGGTGCCCGAGCTGGTGTTCAACACCGCGCCGGTCTTCGATCAACGCATCGTCCAGGCGATCCAGCAGATGTTGGGCGAGGCCGGCCTGCGCGTGCGGATCGCGAGCTTCGACACCGCGACCTATATGCGGCGCGCCACCGGCAAGCCCGAGGACGCCGGCGACCTGGCCATGGAGCGCTGGACCTGCACCTGCCAGGACGTTGAGGGCATCCTCGAGCCGCTGTTCCGCAGCACGTCGATCTGGGCGCGCTACCGCAATCCCGAGATGGACAGGCTGCTCGACGCCGGCCGCACGACGCTCGATCCGGCGGCGCGCCTCGCCGCCTACCGGCAGGTCTATCAGCTGATCGCCCGCGATCACGCCACCATCCCGCTCTATCAGCAAGCCGTCGTCTACGGCACGACGAAACAGCTCGTGTGGAAACCGACGCCGAACGAAGGCATGTTCATCGCCCGCATGCAGTGGCGCGACTAGGCTTGCTCCCGGCCGGCTTGCGGCGCAATCGGCGCCGTGCTCAATACGGATCGCGTCTCACTCAATCGGGGACATTCGCCGCATGGCTTGGACACCGCACACGCTCTTGCCGACCAGCCTGGTCGGCTCTTATCCGCAGCCCGACTGGCTGGTCGATCGCGACAATCTGCGCGGCCGGTTTCCGCCCCGCGTGCGGGCGAAGGAGCTGTGGCGCGTCGATCCGAAATTCATCGAGGAGGCGCAGGACGACGCCACGCTGCTGGCGATCCGCGACCAGGAGCGCGCCGGCATCGATATCGTCACCGACGGCGAGATGCGGCGCGAGAGCTATTCGAACCGCTTCGCGACCGCGCTCGAAGGCATCGATATCGACAAGCCGGGCACGGCGCTCGACCGCTCGGGCCACGCCAATCCGGTGCCGCGCATCGCCGGCAAGATCCGGCGCAAATATCCCGTCGAGGTGCGCGACACCGAGTTCCTGCGCCGCAGCACCGACCGCATGATCAAAATGACCGTGCCCGGCCCCTTCACCATGAGCCAGCAAGCGCAAAACGATTTTTACAAGCACGTCGCCGACGCCGCGATGGACTACGCCAAAGCGGTCAACGAGGAGATCAAGGATTTGTTCGCCGCCGGCGCCGACATCGTGCAGATCGACGAGCCCTATATGCAAGCGCGCCCGGAAAAAGCGCGCGAATACGGGCTCGCCGCGCTGCAGGCGGCGCTCGATGGCGTCAAGGGCACCACGGCGGTGCATATTTGCTTCGGCTATGCCGCGATCATTCACGAGCGGCCGAGCGGCTATTCCTTCCTGCCCGAGTTTCAGAATTGCGCGGTGCATCAGGTTTCGATCGAAACCGCGCAGTCCAATCTCGATACCGCCATCCTGAAAAAATTGCCCGACAAGCAAATCATCCTCGGCACGATCGATCTCGAGGACATGACCGTCGAATCGCCCGAAACCGTCGCCGACCGCATCCGGCGCGCGCTGCCGAACTGCCCGGCGAGGCGCCTGATCGTGGCGCCCGATTGCGGCATGAAGTACCTGCCGCGCGAGGTCGCCTACGGCAAGATGGTCGCGATGGTGCGCGGCGCCGAGATCGTGCGCACGGAATTGGCCGCGAAGGGCGCGACCGCGAAAGGCGCGGCGGCGAAGCCCGCCGGCCGCGCGCCCGACATCCGCGGCAAGAAACCGCCGAAAGCAAAGGCAAAAGCCAAGGCGAAAGCCGCCAAGAAAGGCCGGCGCTAACCGCGGCCTCCGGCATGACGCCGCTCACCCGCGAGGATCGCGACGGCGTCGCGCTTCGCCACATCCACCGGCCGCCGGTCAACGCGATCGACGTGGCGATGACCGGGGAATTCCGGCCGCTGCTTAGCGCGCTCGAAACCGCGCCGGGCGAACGGCTCGTCGAGCGCGCGGTCGTACAGGCGCTCGCCGCCGTGCGGCACATCGTCGAAACCGAATCCGATCCGATGCTGAAGAGTTTTACGTGAGCGGCGCATGGCCGGCGGATTCTCGATTCAGGCGCTGACCGCGGGACTGCTCACCGCCTTCGTCGGTTTTGCCAGCACCTTTGCCGTCGTGGTGAAAGGCCTCACATCGGCCGGCGCATCGCCGGCCCAAGCCGCATCGGGGCTGATGGCGGTATCGGTCGCCATGGGCTTCGCCGGCATCTATCTCAGCCTCAAAACTCGCATGCCGATCAGTGTCGCATGGTCGACGCCGGGCGCGGCGCTGCTCGCCGCATCGGGCGCCGTCGAGGGCGGTTTCCCGGCTGCGGTCGGCGCCTTTCTGGTGACCGGCTCCTTGATCGTGCTCGCGGGATTTTGGCGGCCGCTCGGCCGCTGGGTCGCCGCGATTCCGGCGCCGCTGGCCAACGCCATGCTGGCCGGCATTCTCCTCGGCCTCTGCCTGGCGCCGATCCGCGCCATCGCCGAGGCGCCGCTGCTCGGTTTGCCCATCGTCCTGGTGTGGGCCGCGGTCGGGAAATTCCGCAAGCTCTACGCGGTGCCGGCCGCCGTCCTCGTCACCGTCGCGCTCATCGTCGCGACCGTGGACCTGCTGCCGCTGCGCGGCGACGCGCTGTGGCCGCAGCCGGTTTTCGTGACGCCGAGTTTTTCCTTCGCCGCGATCGTCGGCACGGCCTTGCCGCTCTTCATCGTCACTATGGCGTCGCAGAATATTCCCGGCATTGCCGTGCTCGCGGTCAACGGCTACCGGCCCGACCCGAGCCCGCTGCTGCGCACGACGGGACTGTTCACCGTCGCCTCGGCGCCGTTCGGCGCGCACGCCGTCAACCTCGCCGCGATCACGGCCGCACTGTGCGCCGGCGAGAGCGCGCATCCCGACCGGGCGCGGCGCTATTGGGCCGCCGTCGTCGCCGGCGCCGGCTATGCCGCGTTCGGCCTTTTGGCCAGCGCGGCAACGGCCTTCATCGGCGCCTCGCCGCCGATCTTGATCGAGGCCGTCGCCGGACTGGCCTTGCTGGGCGCTTTCGGCGCCGCCATGCTCGGCGCCATCGCCGAACCGCGCGACCGCGAGGCCGCCATCGTCACCTTCATCGTGAGCGCGTCCGGGCTTACCTTCTTCGGCATCGGCGGAGCATTTTGGGGCCTCGTCGCCGGCGGCGCGATGCTGGCACTCGCGCGCTGGCGCGAGCCAGTTTCGGGGGGAACGCCATGACGCAAACTTCGGCCGCCACCAAGCGCAAGCTGGCCGCCTTGCGGCGCGATATTGCCGGCATCAAGATCGAGGATCGTCCGAACCTCGTGCGCACCAAGTCGCGCGATTTTTTCTGGTACAGCCCGATCCTGTTGCAGCAGCTCGATCGTTGCCGCGCCGATCTCGTCGTCCAGCCGGCGGACGAGGCGGAACTGATCCGCGCCGCGGCCGCGATCGCCAAGCACCGGCTGCCCGTCACCGTGCGCGGCGGCGGCACCGGCAATTACGGCCAATGCGTGCCGCTGCAAGGCGGCGTGATCCTGGACGTGACCGACCTCGACAAGGTGATCGCCATCCAGCCGGGCTCGGTGCGCGTCCAGGCCGGCGCCCGCATCGGCGCGCTCGAAACCGCGGTGCGCGCGACCGGGCAGGAAATTCTCATGTACCCTTCGACCAAGCGCATCGCGACGATCGGCGGATTCATTTCGGGCGGTTCCGCCGGCATCGGCTCGGTGCGGCACGGGCTGCTGCGCGACCACGGCAATATTTCGCGCATCAAGGTCGTAACCCTCGAAGAAGTGCCGCAACTCATCGAGTTGACCGGCGCCGACATCCAGAAGGTGCATCACGCTTACGGCACCAACGGCATCATCGTCGAACTCGATCTCCGGCTCGACCGCGCGCACGATTGGGTGCACACGATTCATCTGTTCGATCGCTACGAAGCGGTGCTGAAATTCGGCGTCGCCGCCTGCACGCCGGAGCTCGATATTTTTTTGCTGACCACGGTCGAGCGCCGGTTCCAGCCGTTCTACATGCATATCGCCGAATTTTTTCCGCCCGGCGCCGACGCGATGTTCGCCATGGTCGATCCCGGCTCGATCGCCGAATACGAGGCGCTCGCCGCGCGCTTCGGCGGCCGCCGCTCGCTCGCGATGCCCGAGGCGAACCTGGCCGCCAACCGCGTGCCGCCGGCCTACGAATGCGCCTACAATCACACGACCCTGCACGCGCTCAAGCTCGACCGCTCCTGGACCTATTTGCAGCTCGCGTATCCGCAGCCGTTCGACATCGATCTCGTCGCGCGGCAGATGGCGCGATTCGGGGGCGAGGTGCTCATGCACCACGAATTCGCCAAGCCGGCCGAAGGCTATATCGCGCTGAGCCTGCCGCTGGTGAAATTCACCACCAAGGCGCGCATGTACGAGATCATCCGCAGCCTCGAGGCCGACGGCTGCAGCGTGTTCGATCCGCATGTTTATACGATCGAGGAAGGCGGCATGAAGACGATCGACGCCGCCCAGATCGAGTTCAAGAAGCTGGCCGATCCGCACGGCCTGATAAATCCGGGCAAGACGACCGGCTGGAAAAAAGAGATGGCGCGGGCGTGATCGCGGTTCCGTTTCGGGCGCAGATTACCTAAGCTCGCCCTTAGAAATCAGCAGGAGGACTCCGATGACCGCAAGAATTCTCAGCTCGACGATCGCCCTCGGTGTCGCGGCGGCGCTGGCGCTGCCCGCCCTGGCCCAGGACAAGGCCGTGTTCGCCACCAACTGGCGCGCCCAGGGCATGCATGGCGGCTTCTATCAAGCGCTCGCCGACGGCACCTACAAAAAATTCGGCCTCGACGTGACGATCGAGATGGGCGGGCCGCAGGTCAACAACCGGCCGCTGCTGCCGGCCGGGCGCATCGATTTCCTGATGGCGGGCAATCTGCTGCTGTCGTTCGAAAACGTGAAGAACAAGATCCCGACCACGGTCGTGGCCGCGATCTTCCAGAAGGACCCGCAAGTCCTGATGGCGCATCCCGGCCAATACAAGACCTTCGCCGATCTCAAGAAAGCGAAGGGCATCCTGGTCTCCAAGGACGGGCAATTCAGCTATTGGCTGTGGATGAAGGCCGAACACGGCTTCAAGGACGAGCAGATCAAGCCCTACAACTTCAATCTCGGCCCCTGGCTCGCCGACAAGGCGCTCGTGCAGCAGGGCTATGCCACGTCCGAGCCGTCGTCGGCCGAGAAGGCGGGCGTCAAGCCGGACATTTTCTTGCTCGCCGACAATGGCTGGAACACCTACAGCACGACGATCGAAACGCGCACCGAGCTGGTCGAGAAGAATCCCGCCTATGTGCAGCGCTTCGTCGATGCCTCGATGATCGGCTGGTACAATTTCCTCTACGGCGACCGCAAATTGGCCAAGGCCGCGATCCGCAAGGCCAATCCGGAAATGACCGACGAGAAGATCGATGAGGAAGTGGCGACCGCGGCGCGGCTCGGCATCGTCGACAGCGGCGATGCGCTGACCAAGGGCATCGGCGCGCTCAACGCGGCGCGGGTCAAGGATTTTCACGACAAGATGGTCAAGGCCGGCATCTACAAGGCCGGCGACATCGACGTTGCCAAGGTCGCGACCGACAAGTTCGTGAACAAGGGCATCGGCCTCGACGTGAAGAAGGCGCTCGGAAAGTAGCAATTCCCGGCGCTTGCGCTTCCTGCTGGTTCACTGCCACCCGCTGCCCGAGAGCTACAATGCCGCGCTCCGGCAGCGGGCCGAGATGGCGCTCGCGCGCAACGGCCATGCGGTCGAGATCGTCGATCTTTACGCCGAGCGCTTCGATCCGGTGCTTTCGGCCGAAGAACGGCGCGACTATCTCGATGCGCCGGAGCGCAACCTCGCGCGCGTCGCCGGCCATGTCGAGAAATTGAAACGCGCCGAGGGCCTGATTTTCGTCTATCCGACCTGGTACTACGGACCGCCCGCCATGCTGAAAGGCTGGTTCGAGCGCACCTGGCTGCCGGGTTCCGCCTTCGAAATTCCGCGCTATCGCGGGGCGCGGGCGCGCGGCGCGCTCGGCAATATCCGGCGCTGCGTCTGCATCACGACCTCGGGCTCGCCGCGCTGGTGGCTCTGGCTCATCGGCGATCCGGGCCGGCGCCTGTTCACGCGCGGCTTGCGCGCGGTGTTTCACCGGCGCTGCAAGATGACGTGGCTCCAGCTCTACAACATGAACAATGCCGGCGCCGCCGATCGCGCGCGCTTTCTCGATCGCGTCGAACGCAACCTCGGAGCCATCGCGCCATGACCAAGCCGATCGACACCGCCCGCGCCAAGCCGCTGGCGCGCTACGCCGCCTGGAAGCGCAAGGGCGATTTCGTTTTCCTCTCCGGCGTCATCCCGGTCGACCCCGACACGCGCCGCGTCGTCGCCGGCTTTGCCGATCTTCCCGCGGAGGCGCGCGCCGCGCTGGGCGAGAGCGGGGAAATGTCCGTCGACGCGTTCGAAGGCCCGATCCTGGCGCAAAGCTGGACCGTGCTCGCCAAGATCCGCGGCACGATCGAGGACGCCGGCGGCACGATGGCCGACGTGTTCAAGCTGGTGCAGTATTTCCGCGACCTGCGCCACTACCCGTACTACAACCGGGTGCGCAAGCTCTTCTTCCCCGCCGATCCGCCGGTGTCGACGGTCGTCGAGGTCGCCGGCCTGCTGCCGAGCCGCGAGGTTTTGATCGAAGTCGAGGCGACCGCGTATATGCCGAAGCCGTGAGTTCGGGCGGCTATTTCGTGTCGATGACCTGCTGCATCAGTTCCTTGTTCCACGATTTGGCCAGGTCCGAGGCGGCGTAGACCTTGTCGGCATTGTCGCGGAAGGGCTTCAAGTCGATGGCCGAGACTTCGAGGCCGAGGCCCTTGATCCGCTCGGTGACGCTCTTTTCGTCGCCCAGCCGCGTTTCGGTATTCCACGCCGTGGCGCTGTTGGCCGCGGCCTGGACTTTCGCTTTCTGCTCCGCCGAGAGCTTGTCCCACACCGGCTTGGCGAGCGCGTAGAACACCGGCTGGACCAGATGCGAGGTGAGCACGACCTGCTTGGTCACTTCGTGGAACTTCGCGACGTTCATGATGGTGAGCGGATTTTCCTGGCCGTCGATCGTGCCGGTGCTGAGCGCCAGGTAGATTTCCGGCATCGCCATCGGCGTCGGCGCGACGCCGAGCGACTGGCCGAGCAGGATCCATTCCGGCCCGCTCGGCATGCGCATCTTGACGCTGGCCAAATCCTGCGGCCCCTTGACCGCGCGCGCCGTGCGCAGATTGACCTGGCGCGTGCCGAGATAGGTCGGCGCCAGAATCTCGATGCCCATCTTTTCGGCCACTTCCTTGCGGTAGCGCGCGCCGATCGGGCCGGCAAAGACCTTGGCGACGTGGTCCCAATCGCGGAACAGGAAGGCGCGGTTGAAAAAGCCCCATTCGGGCATCTGCTGCGCCACTTCGAAGGTCGTCATCGTGTTCATTTCGAGATTGCCGCGCTGGATCGCGGGAACCTCGGTGCCTTGGCGGAACAAGCTGCTCGCGGGATGCAGGCGGATATCGAATTGATTGGGTGCTGCCGCATCGAGCTCGCTCTTGAACCGCTCCGTCGAGCGCGACAGGAAATCCGGGCCCGGCGCCGCGGTCGAGAAGCGCAGCACGATCTTGTCCTGCGCCGACGCGGCGCCGGCAAAGCAGAGCGCGCTCGCCGCGAGCAAGATTGCGCCGAAGGCGCGGCGGCTTGGGGCAGGCAGTGTCATGTCAGTCATTGAGGTCTCCCGATGTCTGTCGCGATGTCCGGACGGCGTTATTCCGTGATTTCGACCGCGAGCGCGCCGATCTTCTCGATGCTCGCCTCGACCTTGTCGCCGATCTTGAGGAAGGTCTGCTTGGGCGCGCCGACGCCGGCCGGCGTCCCGGTCAGGATGACGTTGCCCGGATCGAGCGTCATGATGCGCGAGAGCTTGGCGATCTGCTCGGCGACCGAGAAGATCATGCCCGAACTCGACGCGTCCTGCTTGACCGCGCCGTTGACCGTGAGCTTGAGGCGCAAATTCTGCGGATCGCCGATGAAGGACGCGGGCACCAGCGCCGGGCCCATCGGGCAGCACGTGTCGTTGGCCTTGCCGGCGACCCAATCGAGCTTGAAGAAAGACTCGGGCACGCGGTTGAGATCGCGCGCCGAGAAATCGATCGCGACCGTGTAGGCCGCGACATGGCCGAGCGCGTCGCGCTCGCTCACCGCCCGCGCCGTCTTGCCGATCACGGCGGCGAGTTCGACTTCCCAGTCGAAGCATTTGGTATCGAGCGGCATGCGCACCGTCTTGCCCGGACCGACCACGGCATTGCGCGGCGGCTTGAAGAAAAAGAACAGGCGCTGGGCTTCCTTGCGCGTGTCGGTGACGCCCATCTCGGCGATGTGGTCGTAGTAATTGGCGCCCGCGCACAGCACTTTGCCGGGATAGAGCAGCGGCGCGCGGCGCGCGGCGCCGGCGGCACCGATGGCCAGGTGTTGCGGCGCCTCGGCGGCCAAGGCGGCGAGCTTGGTCGAATTCCCCGGCCAATCGGCGAAGAGTTCGACGAGCCCGCCGGACAATCCGGCAATGCCGCTCGCCGCGGCGCTCTCGGCCAGCGGATAGAGCCGGCCGCCGGTCTCCAGGCAAGGTGTCGTTTTTCCGTTGTGCTCGATCGTCGCCAGCGCGAAGCTCATTGTGCCGTTCCCGCAATCCGCCGCGACCCTAGGAGCCCCATGCAAGTCCTGTCAATCGCCGAGCGCGGCGCGACGCCGGCCGATCGGCGCCGCGTCCGATGACGGTTCTCGTCACCGGCGCCGGCACGATCGGCGGGCTCACCGCCAAGCTCCTCGCCGAGCGCGGCGACCGCGTCGTATTGTTCGACATCGCGCCGCGGCGCGAGGCGCTCGCCGGCATTCTCGGCGCCGCCGCGCCCGAGATCGTGACCGGCGACGCGACCGATTTCGCCGCCTTGCAACGTCTCGTGCAGGCCGAGCGCGTGCGCCGCATCGTCCACACCGCCGCGCTGCTGTCGGCTGCGATCCGGCGCGATCCCCGGCACGGCTACCTGACCAACATAGCCGCCACCGCGAACATTCTCGAAGTCGCGCGCGCTGAAAAGCTCGGCCGCGTCGTGCTGGCAAGCTCGAGCACGGTCGGCTACAGCGCGTTTGCGGGATTTTCCGGCGCCGCCTTCCCCGAGGATTTCGCGATGCGGATCGCGAGCCAGGGCCCGACCAGCCTCTATGCCGCCGCGAAAGTCGCGGGCGAGCATCTGGCGCAAATCTACCGCGCGCAATACGGCGTCGATGCGGTCTCGCTGCGCTACGCGGCCGTGCTGAGCGCGTCGAAAGACGGGGCCACCAGCATTCCCGGCCGCCTGTTCGAAACGCTGCTCGAAGCGGGACGCGCAGGGCGGCGCGCCGTGCTCGACGATCCGTTCATCCTGTGGGCCGGGCGCGAGGAATTCGTCGATGCGCGGGATTGCGCGCGCGCCAATCTCGCGGCGCTCGATGCCGCGAAGCCGGCGCAACCCGTCTACAACATCGCAACCGGCGCCTGGCACACGCTCGATGAATTGGTCGCGGCCGTGCAAACGGTCTATCCCGCGCTCGCCGCCGACATAGCCGCGCGGCCCAAGGGCGGCTTCGCGGGATTCCCGTTCGAGCGGCCGGCCCCGTCGGACGCCGGCGCCGCCGCGCGCGACCTCGGCTTCCGCGCCGCTTATAGCCTCGCCGACACCATCCGGCACTACGCCGCGCTCCTCGCCTAGGCCGCCGCGGTCGGCTTTGCCGCTGGACGTCGCAATTTCTACCACTATGCTTGAATTTTACGTCGTCGGAGAAACGCCAGCCAACATGATCGAGCAATTCAGGCGCGGACGTCCGCGTCCAATCCGCTGAAGGAGTCATGATGCCGAACGAACCAGTCCTTGCGAACGGAAGACCCGAGGAATGGGCGGCCGACCCGCGGGCCTTCGACATCTTCAACCTCGATCGGCGTTTCCTCGCCTCGCCTTACGCCACCTATGCGCAGCTCCGACGCGAAGACCCGGTGCACCGGAACGCCGACGGTTCGTACCTCGTGACGCGATACGACGACGTGGCCCGCGTGTTGCGCGAGCCCAACATGAGTTCCGACAAGACGCGCGAATTGCCGCCGGTTTACGGCCAGACGCCGATCCTCGAGCACTACCTCCATCTCATGGTCTTCATCGATCCGCCGCGCCACACGCGCATCCGCAAGCGGCTGGCGCACGCCTTCACGCCGCGCGCGCTCAAGACCTGGGAATTGTTCGTCGAGGGGGCGGTGCGCGAGTTGCTGGACGAGGCGCTCGCGAACCGGCGCATGGATCTCATCACGGATTTCGCCTACCTGCTCCCGATTGCCGTCATCGCCAAGATGCTCGGCGTGCCGCGTGAGGACCAGCTGCTGTTCCGGCGCTGGTCTACCGGCGTCACCAAGCCGATGGTCCCCTCCCCCGGCGCCGATGTCATCGCGGAGGGCAATGCCGCCGTCGAGGAATTCAAAGCCTATTTTCGCGCCCTCGCCGAGCGCCGGCGAAAGGAGCCGCGCGACGATCTCATGTCGCTGCTGGTGCAGGACGATGGCAGCGAGCCGCTCGACGAACTCGACCTCATCCACAACGCGGCCTTCTTGCTCAATGCCGGCCATGAGACGACAATGAACCTGCTCGGCAATGCGCTGTCGGCGCTCTTCCGCTTTCCCGATCAACTCGCGCGCCTGCGCAAGAATCCGGAACTGTTCGACACCGCCGTCGAGGAATTCCTGCGCTACGACAGTCCCAACCAGCTCGGCGGCCGCCGGGCGATCAAAGACATTGAGTTCCATGGCGTGACGATTGCGGCCGATACCTTCATCTGGATTTCGAACGGCGCCGCCAATCGCAATTCGGAGCAATTTTCCGGTGCCGAAGGACTCGACGTCGGCCGACAGCCCAATCGTCATCTCGCATTCGGCCACGGCATCCATCTCTGCCTCGGCGCCAACCTCGCGCGCATGGAAGCCAAAGTCGCGCTCCGCGCCCTGATCTCGGTCTTTCCCGATCTGCGACCGGACGGCGCTCCGGTCCCGCGCATGCATCCGCGCTATCGCGGCTTCACGGCGTTTCCGGTTGCTGTATAAATCCGCAAGGACAGAGGCGAGAAGAATGCACCCGCACCCTCATTCGCACGCTCCGTCTGGCGCCCGTTCCAAACCGCCGTTCCGCGCGGATCACGTCGGCAGCCTGCTGCGCCCAGCCGCGCTCAGAGCCGCGCGCGAAAAGGCCGAAGGCGACCACCACAAACGCGTGCGCGGCAGCCGCCGCTTCATGGAACTCGAACCGCTCGAAAACGAGGCGATCCTTGATGCCATCCGCCTTCAGGAAGCGGTCGGACTCAAGGCGATTACGGACGGCGAATTCCGCCGCCGCTCGTGGTGGCAGGATTTCGTGCTCGAACTCGACGGCACCTTCATCGATTTCGCCGAGTTCGCGATCGAATTTACCGACCCCCAGGGCCACAAATTGCCCGCACCGGTCGCTCACGTCGACGGCAAGATCCGGCGCCCGCGCGCGTACAACCTCGACGGCTACAAATTCCTCAAGGCCAACACCCGCGGCACGCCGAAAGTGACCATGCCCTCGCCGCCGGTCGTGCATTTCTTCGGCGGACGGCTCGCGATCGATCCCAAGGTCTATCCCGACCTGGGCGAATTCTGGTCCGATCTCGCGCGCGCTTATCGCGAGGAGATCGCCGACCTCGCCGCCGCCGGCTGCACCTACATTCAGATTGACGAATGCATCTTCGCGCTGATGTGCGACCCGAAGTTTCGCGCGCAGCTTGCGCGGCGTGGCGACGATCCCGAAAAACTACTCGTCACTTACGCCAAGGTTATCAACGAATCGGTCAAGGACCGGCCCAAGGACCTCGTCGTGGCGATGCATCTCTGCCGCGGAAACAATCGCGGCCATTGGCTCGGCGAAGGCGGCTACGACTATATCTCCGACGTTCTTTTCAACACGGTCAACGTCGACGCGTTCTTCATGGAGTACGATTCGCCGCGCGCCGGCGATTTCACGCCGCTGAAGCTGCTGCCGAAGGGCAAGACCGCGGTGCTGGGCCTCGTGACCAGCAAGTCGCCGACACTGGAATCGGCCGACGATATCCGCCGCCGGATCGACGAGGCGGCCAAGCACGCGCCCATCGGACAATTGGCGCTGAGCCCGCAATGCGGCTTCGCCAGCCATTTCATTGGCAACCCGCTCACCGTCGACGACGAGCGCCGCAAGCTCGATCTCGTCGTGCGCGTCGCCGACGAGGTGTGGGGAAGCGCGCCGTGAGCGCGCGAGCAAGATCAGGGAGGACGTTCATGATCCGTAGCACTGGAGATTCATTTTCCCGTCGGCGCTTGTTGGCTAGCGCTGGTGCGGCTTCGCTTGCCGGATGGGTTGTTCCGGGGCGCCATGCGCATGCGGCCGATGATCTCAAAATCGGCGCCGTCGCCTCGCTCTCCGGCCCCGCGTCCGCATTCGGCAAGGATTGGGCCGAGGGCTTCCAAGCCTACGTGAAGTCATGGAATGAGCGCGGCGGCGCCAAGGGCCGCAAGGCCACGCTCGAACTCCTCGACGACGAGAGTACGCCGGCGAACGCGGTCAATGCGTTCCGCAGATTGGCGAGCAAGCCAGACACCAGCGTTATCTGGATCGCGCTCGCAAGCCAGACTGCGCTCGGGATCAAGGCTATTTCCGACGAGTTCAAGGTTCCCGTGATCAGCGGCGGCGGCGTCGACTCGCTCGGCCGGCCGCCGTCGGCATGGTTCTTCAAGATCGCGCCGGGCGGCTCTGACTACGTTGCCGCGGCGGTGCAATTCGCCAAGGCGAAGAAGTTTGCGCGTATCGCGTCGCTGCACGCGACCGACGCCATCGGTCAGGCCGACAAGCAATGGATTACCGAATTCGCGGCCAAGGCCGGCATCGAGGTGGTCGCGCAGGAAACCTTCGCCCTGGCCGATACCAATTTCACGCCGCAACTGGTCAAGATCCGCAACGCCAAGCCCGATCTCATCTACAACGGCGCCACGGCGAACCCGGCGATCCTTGTGTTCAAGCAGGTGAAACTTCTCGATATCAAGACGCCCATGATCCTCTCGCAGGCGGCCATCAACCGGTCGTTCTTCCAGGCCATCGGCGGCCCGGCCGAGGCGGAGGGATTCTACTCGGTGATTTCGGTGGGCGCGCTCGCCGCCGAAGTGGGCGGCGCGACGGCGCGCATCTTCGAGCAGCTCTCGCAGGCCCTTGGCCGGCCGGCGATCCTGTTCCATACCTTCGGCTGGGATACGGGCATCCTGACCGAATGGGCCGTGAACAATTCCGACGCCTCGCGCCAGGGACTGCGCGACGCGATGGAGCGCGCGAAGGAGATCCCCGCCATCAACGGCCCACTCAATTTCGCCGCCGGCGATCACATTGGCCAGGACACGCGCGGACTGGTGATGGCGCAGTTAAGGGGCGGCAAGTTCGTGCGTGTCGAATAAGGATATCGGCTTCACGCCCAAGCCGCTATCGCAAGAGCGAAGTGAAAGCTTGACCGGTGCGTGCCGCAAAATAGGTTTGCGCACCGATCCGGCCTAGGCTGCCGATATAGTTGACATAATCAACCATTTATTTGACATTTCGGATCGCGACTCGATCGGAGATGCCGGATGTCCGGCGACACTATCGCGCCCCGCATTGCCGCCATGCGGCGCTTCAACCGGTTCTATACGCGGCAGATCGGCGCGCTCGACGAGCGCTATCTCGCGAGCCCGTTCTCGCTCGCGGAGACGCGCGTGCTCTACGAGCTGGCGCAGCGCGAGGGCGCCATCGCCCGCGACCTTGCCGCGGAGCTCGGCCTCGATCGCGGCTATCTGAGCCGCATCCTCGCCGCCTTCGCGCGGCGCGGCCTCGTCGCGACCGCGCGCAAGGCGGCGGACGGGCGGCAGCGGCCGCTCGCGCTGACCGGGCGCGGCCGCGCCGTCTTCGCCCGCCTCGACCGCGGCGCGCGCGACGATGCGGCGGCGCTCCTCGCCCGCCTCGCCGTGCCCGAGCAGCAAGCCCTTGTCGCCGCGATGGCGCGGATCGAACGGCTTTTGGCCGGTGACGCGGCGGCGCGCGCGCCGGTTATCCTCCGGCCGCCCGAGCCCGGCGATCTCGCCTATGTCGCAGGCCGCCAAGCCGCGCTGTACACCCTCGAATACGGCTGGAACGGCGAATTCGAGGGGCTCGTCGCCGGGATCGTCGCGCGTTTCATCGAATATTTCGATCCGGCGCGCGAGCGCTGCTGGATCGCCGAGCGCGACGGCGCGATCGTCGGCTCGGTTTTCGTGGTGAAGAAATCCGCGCGCGTCGCGCAGCTTCGGATGCTCTACGTCGATGGCAACGCGCGCGGATTCGGACTTGGCCGCCGGCTGGTCGATGAGTGCATCCGATTCGCGCGGCGCAAGGGCTACAAGCGCATTGTCCTTTGGACGAACGATATTCTGGTCGCGGCGCGCCGCATCTACCTCGCGGCCGGCTTCCGCCTGGTCCGCTCCGAGCGGCACCGTAGCTTCGGCAAGCGCCTGATCGGGCAGTATTGGGAACTCGAACTGTGAGTTCCGGGCGCTACGGCTGGGCGCTGGCGGCTAGCGCCGGCACCGGCATCCAGGTCGGCGCCGCGATGGTGGCGACGCGCTTCGTCATCGACGAGACCACGCCGGGCGCCCTTGCCTTCATGCGCTACACCGTGGCCCTCCTTTGCCTGGCGCCTTTCATCGTCCGCGCGCCGCGGGTGGCGATCGCGCGGCGCGATCTCGCGCCGATTTTCGTCCTCGGCATTTTCCAGTTCGGAATTTCGATCGTGCTGCTGAATTTCGGCCTCAAGCACGTGACCTCGGCGCGCGCCGCCCTCATTTTCATGACTTTTCCGCTTCTCACCATGCTGATCGGCGCCGCCATCGGGCGCGAGCGCATGACGGTCGCGAAGGTCCTCGGCGTTTCTTTGGCTTTTCTCGGGGTGGCGCTCACGCTTGGCGAAAGGCTGTTTGCCGACAAGGGCAGCGCCGCGGAGTGGCTGGGCGCGCTCGCTGTGTTCGGCGCGGCGGCGTGCGGCGCGGTTTGCAGCGTTTGCTACCAGCCTTATCTCAGGCGCTATCCGACTTTGCCGGTCAGCGCGCTCGCGATGCTGGCCGCCATCGTCGTGCTCGGCGCGCTCGCGGCGAACGAAGGATTTTTTACGGCACCGGCACAAATTTCGCCGGCAGGCTGGGCGGCCGTGGTTTTTATCGGCGTCTCGAGCGGCATTTTTTTCTACCTATGGCTCTGGGCGCTCAATCACGCGCCGCCGACCCGCGTCGCGATCTTTCTGGCGCTGAGCCCGGTCACGGCCGCGCTGCTCGGCGCGCTGCTGCTCGGCGAAACGCTGTCGGCCCTCGCCGTCGCCGGATTGGCCATGGTCGTGCTCGGCTTGTGGACGGCGACGCGCGCGGGCGGCGGCGCTACGGCGCCTTGAACGCGATCACGGCGTTGAGACCGCCGAAGGCGAGCGAATTGTTGAGCGCGGCGCGGATCGGCGCTTGACGCGCCGTGTTGGGCACGCAGTCGAGATCGCATTCCGGATCGGGTGCCTGGTGGTTCGCCGTCGGCGGCACGACTTTCTGCTCTATCGCCTTCAGGGTTGCGACGGCTTCGAGGGCGCTGGCGGCGCCCAGCGCGTGGCCGTGCATCGACTTGGTCGAGGACACCATGAGGCGCTTGGCGGCAGTGCCGAACACAGTCTTGATCGCCCGGGTTTCCACCGCGTCGTTGAGTTGCGTGCCGGTGCCATGGGCGTTGATGTAGTCAACGTCTTCGGGATTGAGGCCGGCCGTTTCGAGCGCTTGGCGGATCGCGCGGGTCGCGCCGAATTCGTCCGGGACGACGAGATCGCCGGCATCGGCGGAAAGCCCGTAGCCAGCCATTTCGGCGTAGATCTTGGCGCCGCGTTTTTTGGCGTCGTCCCAGCGCTCGAGCACGACGATGCCGGCGCCCTCGCCGATCACCATGCCGCGGCGCCCGAGGCTGAAGGGCCGGCACGTATCCGGCGCCATGACGCGCAGGCTTTCCCAGCTCCGGTGCGAGGTGAGCGAAATCTCCGCTTCGGCGCCGCCGCACACCGCGGCGCGGGCCCGGCCGGTGCGCACCATCCAATAGGCCTCGCCCATCGCATGATTCGCCGAGGAGCAAGCCGACGAGATGCAAAAAGCCGGCCCTTTCAAGCCGAATCGCATGCTCACTTGGCTGGCCGCCGCGTTGATCATCATGCGCGGTATGGTCAGCGGATGGGCGCGCGGCTTTTTCAGCGCGTGAAGATAGTAGAAGGCCTGGTCGATCGTGCCCCAGCCGCCGATGCCCGAGGCCACGATCGTTGCCGTCTCGAGGCCGAGTTCGCCCTTGGAAAAATCGATGCCGGAATCGGCCACCGCTTCCTCCGCGGCAATGAGCGCGAATTGCGTGAAACGGTCGTAGACGAGAAGCTGCCGTTCGTCGAAGCGCTTGGTTTCGTCGTAGCCTTTCACTTCGGCCGCGATCTTAATGTTGAGCTGATCGATCGGCGCGAGCGTGACCGGGCCGATACCGCTTTTTCCGGCGCTCAAACAGCCCCATGCCTCGGCCACGGTGTGGCCGAGCGACGAGATCGTCCCGATGCCGGTGACGGCGACGCGAACCAGCCCGGCCTCAGCCATTCGATTTGCCGACCCCGCGGCGATGGGGGGCTGGGCTCATGCCGCCTGTTTCTGAGCGATCAAATTCTTCACGCCTTCGATCACTTCGCGCATCGTGCTGAGCTTGAAATTGGGATCGTCCTGCGGGACGAAGACCTCAAATGTCTCCTCGATCGCGAACAAGATCTGCACCATATCGAGCGACTCGATCTTGACCTCGCTGAGCTTCGTGTCGAGCGTCAGCGCGCCGCGATCGAGCCGGGCCTCCTTGGCGACGATATCGAATATCTTGTTCTTGATTTCCTCGTCCGTCATTCACTTCTCCTGATTCTTCGCCGCACCGCCGGTCGGCACATTCATGGCCGCGATCTTCGACTTGATCTGGCCAACGTCCCGCGCCACGCGCTCCAAGCGCATGACGTTGCGGTACAATGATTTGTAATCGGTCCAACGCATCGCCGGGTAGCCGCCCCATACCTCGCGCGGCGGAATGTTACCGCCGACCGCCGCGCGCGCGAGCACGATCGCGTCGTCGCCGATCGAAAGGTGGTCGGCGATTCCGACCGACGACGCCAGCACGACGCGATTTCCCAGCCGCACGCTGCCGGCAAGGCCGGTCATGCCGGCAATGAGGCATTTCTCGCCGATGGTGCAGTTGTGCCCGATCTGCACCAGGTTGTCGATTTTCGTGCTCCGCCCGATCCGCGTCGGCCCGAGCGTGCCGCGGTCGATGCAGGTGCCGGCGCCGACCTCGCAATCGTCGCCGATGACGACATTGCCGATCGAATTGATGCGTACGATCTCGGTGTTTTGCGCCTCGATGCGGCCGCCGCTTTCCTCGGCCAATTCGATGCTGCCCTTCTCCGGCGTCACGAAGCTGAAGCCGTCGCCGCCGATCACGGCGTTGGGCTGGATGATGACGCGCTCGCCGACGATGCAACGCTCGCCGATGCGAACACCGGCATGAAACAGGCAATTGCGCCCGATCACCGCGTCGGCGCCCACGGACGAATTCGACAGGATCCGCGTTCCGGCACCGATCTTGGCGCGCGCGCCGATCGTGACGAAGGGCCCGATCGCCACGTCCTCGCCCAGCACCGCTGTTGGATGCACCGCCGCTTGGCCATGCACGCCCGGCTCGATCGAAGGCGGCAAGTCGAACAGATCGAGAATTTGCGCAAGCGCATAGCGCGGACGCTTGACGACGATGCCGCCCTTCATCGCTTTGAGCGCTTCGGCGCGGCCCTCGGCGACGACGGCGGTAACCGCCTTCGTGGTCGCCAGCGCTTTTTCCGACGGCTCGTCCATCGCCAGTGCCAGCACATCCGGACCGTGGGCCATTGCCGGGTGCGCCACGGCCCGGACATACAGGCCGCCATCGCCGACGAATTCAGCGCCGATGGCCGCGGCAATCTCGCGTAGGCTGCGCGGAGACGCGCCTGGCAGGGCTGACATTGAAGTTCCGACCTCGGGCAATGCACAATACGAACTTGTTCGGGCGCGATGATTACCCTGTCCCGCGCGATCCTTCAACCGATGCCTTCGCCGCAGGGCACCCCCAATCGGTGAAAAAAATCAGGACGCTCCAAGACCGTGGCCCGACAGAAACCGCTCGATCGGCGCCCAGACCTGCTCCGGGCGCTCGATGGCGAGAAAATGCGTCGTATCCGGCACCATGGCATAGGGCAAACTCCGTTCCGCCGCGAGGGCGGCGGTGAGCCGGGCCGGCGTTTGCTGTGGATAGGCCAAAGCCGGATCGGCGCCGACGAGCAAAACCGGCACCGGGCAGCGCCCCATCCGGGACCACAACGTGGGATCGATGTTGTTCTCGAACACCGACGCTTCCATGTCGCGCGGGCAGCGCAGAACCCAATCGCCGCGCGCGGGATCGCGGCGCAGGGTGGCGCGGGCAAGCAGCAAATGGGCGCCCGGCACCCAGCGCGAGAAGACTTCGCGGGCCGCGAGCTGCGCGGCGAGAATGGCCGGGTCGGCGTAGCGTTCGGGCCGCCGGCGCGCGATCGCGGCCATTTCCCTCATGTGGACCAGCTCGACGTTCTCGAGTGGATGGCCGGGGCGCGGAAACATCGGCGGGTCGATGAGCACGAGCGGGTCCCAAGCCGGCCCATCGGCCAGCGTCGTCGCCACGGCCGCGATCGAGGACAGGGAGTGGAACAGGCCGGCGGCGCGCTTGGCGCCGAAATGGTGCTGGATGCCTTGGAACACGGCGCGATTGTCGCCGGCAAAATTCGGCCACGTATGACCCTCAGGCCCGTGCAGCGGGTTTTCGCCGTGATTGCGCTGATCGAACAGGATGACGTCATGGCGCGCGAGCAGGAGCCGCCAAAATGGAAAATAGGCCTGCATGGCGAGGCCGTTGCCGTGGCTGAGAACCAAGCGCGGGCCGCCGGCATTGCCGTGGCGGCGCAGGCGAACGATCGCGCCATCGGCCATGGTCATGTCGACAATTGCGTCGGGCGGCGGCGGCACCAGCTCGGGTTCGAGCGCCGGATCGCGGCGAAGGGCGCCGGATGCTGTCATAAGATTTTCGGTCTTGTCACGCTGAAGCTGCTCGCCGGCCGGAGAGGCGCGGGGCAAACTGCGGATCGCGCGGGGCGACGTCAAGCGTCGTATCGCCGCCCTTAATCCCTTGTTAGCGGCTCGCCGTTAGCAAGGGATCCCCAACCGATTCTGCGGGCGGCACGCGGATGAAATCAGACTCGACAGGCGGCGTCAGCGACATCGCTCTCGGAACGATGCACCTCGCGAGCGATCCCAGGAAGGCCGAAGAGTACTTCCGCCGGGCGCTCCGTGCTTCGCCCGGCAATGCGATGCTCCGGGCATGGCTCAGCGACGCGCTGCGTCGGCGCGGCAAAATCCATGCCGCCGTCAAGGCCCAGGAGCAGGCGGTCGCGCTCGATCCCAAAGACGCATCCTTCCGCTTCTGGCTGGGCTACACCTACAATCAGGCAGGACGTTGGCACGACGCGATCGCGGCGTACCGGCAGGCGTTCGACTTGGACCCGGGCAATATCAGTTGCCTGAACAATATCGGCGACGCGCTCTTGCGCCTCGGCCGCCGGGATCAGGCGATCGAAGAATTCAAGCAGGCCATTGCCAAAAAGCCGGATTTCGCGCCGGGGCATGTCAATCTTGGCATGCAATACGAACAGCTCGGGAAACCGGGACTTGCCGAAGAGCATTATCGGCAGGCCATCGCGTCGAACTCGAACGACTACGAATGCCACAACAATCTCGGCAACGTATTGCGAAAACTCGGACGTTTCACCGAAGCCGAGGCAAGCTATCGGAACGCGATACGGATCGAACCGCGGCACTGCTGGGCCTACCACAATTTGGGACTGGCCTTTCAAGAACAGGGCAAGTTCGCGCTTGCCTTGGAGTGGTATTCGAAGTCGGTCTCGATCGATCCCAAGAGTGCGAACAGCCACAACAACATCGGCGACATTTATCTTGCGCAGGGCGATGTCGAAAAAGCCATTCCCTGGCTTCGCAAGGCCCTGGCCATCGATCCTGGGCACAACGAGGCGCGAGCGAACCTGGCGTTGCCGGCAGTAAAAGCCTGGCTTGGCGGACAAAAGCGCCGATTTTGGCGCTAGCGGGCCGCTCCCCGCCGCAATGAGATAGCGCGAGCCCGCAAGTCGCTGGCTCAAGACGCCGGCGACCGGGTAGCATCCGCTTCGTTGTCGATTGCACGACGGATGTCGAACAATGCCTCAAGCTCGCATCGCCTACGACCCCAGAACCAACAAACTCCTCGAATTCCGCTCGCGGGTCCCGGCCTTTGGCGACGGCGCCGATACGCCGCGCGCTTATCTTGAGCGCTGCCTGGCCACGATCGCCGAGCGCGAACCGGCCGTGAAAGCCTTTGTCGTGATGAATATCGAGGGCGCGCGCCGCGTCGCCGACTTATCCGACCGCGCGTTATCGCGCCGGCCGGCCGCTGTCGCCGGTCGACGGCATGCCGGTCGGGATCAAGGACATATTCGAAACCGCCGATATGCCGACGCAGAAAAACAGCCCGATCTACAAGGATTGGCAAGGCAAGGTCGATGCCGCCCATGTCTATGCGCTGCGCCGCGGCGGCGCCGTCATCCTCGGCAAGACCGCGACGACGCAGTTCGCGACCGCGGGCCAGCCGGAAACGCGCAATCCCTATGACACGACGCGGTCCGCCGGCGGCTCATCGACCGGCTCCTGCGCCGCCGTCGGCGCGCGCATGCTGCCTTGCGCTTCGGGCAATCAGGGGCGCGGCTCGATCGTGCGCCCGGCGGGTTACAATGCCTGCTATGCGCACAAGCCGACCCAGGGCGCGATCAACTCGGGCGGGTCGGATACAATGATCGCGTTCCACACCGTGCTCGGCTTCATCGGCGGCTCGCTCGCCGATGTGTGGGAGACGGGCCACTACGTCGCGAACACGATCGGCGGCGACAAAGGCTTCCCCGGCCTTTACGGCGAAGCGGCGCTGGCACCCAGCGAAAAGCCCGGCCGCATCGTAAAATTGCAAACCGCCGCTTGGGCCGCGACCGACGAGCGATGCAAAGCCGAATTCGAGCGCTTCGCGGCGGCGCTCGGCAAGGCCGTGCCCGTGATCGGCCGGGCCGACGATCCGCGCATCGAGGCATTCGAGCAGGCCCTTTCGGGCATGCTCGACATCATCCTACCCCTCGTCGGCCTCGATTCGCGCTGGCCCGGCCTGTTCTACCGCGATTTGGGCAAGGGCCTGCTCAACGACGAGATCGTCGGCTATCTGCGGCCCTACGAACACGCGCCGCTCGACGTTTACCGCGAGGCGCTGCGCCGGCGCGACGAACTGCGCGTTCACTTTGCCGGCATCCGCGATATTGCGCCGGTCTTCATTTCCCCGGTTCAGGTCGGCCCGCCGCCGCCCGCGGGGCAGAATGGCGATCCAGCCTATGGCGACGTGACCGCCGCGCTCGGCACGCCCGCCGTCGTGCTGCCGCTCTTGGCCGTGGACGAATTGCCGTTCGGCGTTCAGGCACTGGGTCAGGCGCACGACGATTACCGGCTCTTCGGCTGGTCGCGCTGGATCGCCGATTGGGCGCGGTCAGACGACAAATAGGCGGCTCATCAGGACGAAACGGCTGCGCGGACGAAAACCGTGCTTGGCATAGAAACGCTGGGCGCGCCGGTTCGCGCGGCCGGTTTCGAGGTGCATGGCGCGCGCGCCGTCGCGCCGCGCGACCCGGAGCGCCGCGCGCAAGAGCCGCGTTCCATGGCCACGGCCGCGCAAGCCGGGTTCGAGATACAATTCGTCGACGATGCCGTCGCGGCCGTCGAATTCCAGGCTGTAGCAATAACCCAGCGCGGCATAGCCGGCGGGTCTGCCGGCGACGGACAAAATCAAGATGCGGCCGAGACGCGCCCGCCCCATCAGCCCAAGCAGTGCCCGCCGCGCGGCCAGCGGCCGGAACGCGATGCCGTCGAAACGGCAGTATTCGCGGCGCAGGCGAAGCAGCGCGGCGAGGTCGCGCCGCGTCGCCATGCGGACGATCGGCTTGCTTATCGCTGACATCCGCCCCTGCCCGGCATTTGACCCAAACGGTTCCGCTTCTCTATAGAGCGTCGCGCAGGCGCTGCAACCGAGGGAGCAATGGTAGATAAGAACGAAGTCACCGGCGGCCGGCGTTTCGGCCATCCCGGCGCCGGGCGGCGCGAAACCCGGCCTTTTCCGAAAGGCCGGCAGGTCGATCCGGCGGCGCTGGTCGAAATCCGCGCCCTGCTCGGCGACCGGCCGCGGCGGCGCGACCTGCTGATCGAATTCCTGCACCTGATCCAAGACCGCTTCGGCCATCTCGCGGCGCGCCACATCGCGGCCTTGGCCGAGGACATGCGCATGGCGCAGGCCGAGGTTTACGAGGTCGCGACGTTCTATGCGCATTTCGACGTTGTCGTCGAAGACGAGACGCCGCCGCCCTCGATCACCGTTCGCGTCTGCGACAGCCTGAGCTGCGCCATGGCCGGCGCCGGCGCGCTGATCGAGGCATTGAAAAAAAATCTCGGCGATGGAGTTCGCGTGATGGCGGCGCCGTGCATGGGGCGTTGCGAAGCGGCGCCGGTGGCCGCGGTCGGCCAAAATCACGTGGCGCCCGCCGATGCCGCCGGCGTGCGCCGCGCCATCGACGGACGCGCCTTCGCGCCGGCCCTGCCCGCCTATCAAGCGCTCGATGCTTACAAGGCGAAAGGCGGCTACGGCGCGCTCGGCGATTGCCTTGGCGGCAAGCGCAAGGTCGACGACGTGATCAAGACGCTGAGCGATGCCAGCCTGCGCGGCCTCGGCGGCGCCGGATTTCCGACCGGGCGCAAATGGGGCTTCGTGCGCGCCGAGGCCAAGCCGCGCATCCTCGCGGTCAATGCCGACGAGGGCGAAGTCGGCACGTTCAAGGATCGCCACTATCTCGAAACCGCGCCGCATCAATTTCTCGAAGGTGTGCTCATCGCGGCCTGGGCGATCGAGGCGGACGACGCCTACATCTATCTGCGCGACGAATATCCCCATATCCGCGAAATCCTGCTCGCGGAAATCGCCGCCGCCGAGCGCGCCGGATTTGCCGGCCGCGTCAGGCTGCATCTCCGCCGCGGCGCCGGCGCCTATATCTGCGGCGAAGAATCCGCGATGATCGAAAGCATCGAGGGCAAGCGCGGACTGCCGCGCCATCGCCCGCCCTATGTGGCGCAGGTTGGCGTTTTCGGCCGCCCCACGCTGGTCAACAACGTCGAAACCTTGTTCTGGGTGCCCGATATCCTCAGGCGCGGCGCGGCCTGGTTTGCCGGCGAAGGGCGCAACGGCGGCAAGGGGCTACGCTCCTATTCCGTGTCCGGCCGCGTGCGCAATCCCGGAGTCAAGTTGGCGCCCGCCGGCATCACGCTCAACCAACTCGTCGCCGAGTTTTGCGGCGGCATGGCGCCGGGTCACAAACTCAAGGCCTATCTGCCCGGCGGCGCCTCGGGCGGCATCCTGCCGGCCTCGCTCGCCGATCTGCCGCTCGAGTTCGGCACGCTCAAGGACTATGGCTGCTTCGTCGGCTCGCACGCCGTCGTCGTGCTCTCGGACCAGGACGACCTACGCGAAGCGGCGCTCAATCTCATGCGCTTCTTCGAGCACGAGAGCTGCGGCCAGTGCACGCCGTGCCGCGTCGGCACCGAGAAGGCAGTGGCCTTGATGGCGAACAGGACCTGGGACGCGCCGCTGCTCGAGGAACTCGGCCGCGCCATGACCGACGCCTCGATCTGCGGCCTCGGCCAGGCGGCGGCGAACCCGGTATTCTCGGTGCTGCGATACTTCAAGGACGAGGTGAGTTGATCCGAGCAAAGCGCGACGCGCCGTATCGCGCGCGTCAAGTCTTTGCGGAGGGCTAAGCACGGAAGGAATTCAACGTGGCCGCAGACTGCGTCTGCTTCGCGCACACGCAACGATCATTGTAACGCAGGACGAAAAGTCGTCGCTACTCATCGGTTTCTGCCGGAATGCATGATCGGATGGCGACCTTGCGGGCCTGCCAAGATCCCGGCCTGGATTGCTTTTTATCACTCAGTGAGCTATAGTTACCAAATGAGTAGGAGCGATGCGGGTCTATAAGCTCAAGGCGTTCGGGCGGTTCCAGCGCCGCGAACGGATCGCCGACGAAGCGCTTGCCTATGCCGTCCGCGAAGCTGAACGTGGGCTTGTTGATGCCGATCTCGGCGGCGGGCTGATCAAGCAGCGCGTCGCGCGCCCCGGCCAAAGCAAGAGCCGCGGCTTTCGCACCGTGATCGCCTACCGGCGCGGCGAGCGGGCGGTATTCGTCTACGGTTTCGCCAAAAACGATCGGGCGAACATCGACGCTAGCGAACTCGACGAATGGCGGCGCGTCGGCCGGCGCTATCTTGGGCTTGACGAGGACGGGATTGAGGCGGCGATCGCCGAGGACGAATTGACGGAGATGGAGATAGGGTATGGCGAAGAGCAAGAGGGCAAAAGGCGAGTTGAAAGGCAAGGCGCGGATGCGGGCGGAGATTGTCGAGGCGATGCGCGGATTGCACAAGATTGGAGCGGCCAGCGATGCCGAGCTGGAAAAGACGACGCTCAGAATGCTTGGCCGGAACGCGCTACCGAAGGTGAAGACGCTATCGCCGGCGGAGATCGCGAAAGTGCGCGAGCTGGCGGGCGTTAGCCAGGCAGTCATGGCCGGGTTTTTGAACGTGGCGGTGAACACCGTGAGCCAGTGGGAGCGCGGCGAGCGGCGGCCGAGCGGCGCGGCGCTGAAGTTGCTGCATGTCGTGAAGCGGAGCGGGATCGAGCCGCTGCGGTAACGCAAGAAAGCCGGCCGCTCAGTTCGGTCGATACTCGCTCGCCCCGGCACCATACCGGACGAAAAACCCCGCCCTCGGTTGAGGGCGGGGTCGATATTCCATTGTGCACGTGCCGCTTAGCGCCGCATATAAGTGAAGGACGGATTGGGCCGTCCGACGAAGCATTGGAAGCGCACTTGGTGCATGCGCAAGACTGCCAAACCCTTTTCAGCCTCGGCCTGATTCGGGAACATCATGATGGCGTGATTGCCCTCGACGATGCGGAAATTGCCGCCCATCGGTTGCACCGACGCCGCGTTGGGATTGAAACCGACGCAGTCTTCCAGCGGCCGCGGCCCGACCGGGACACCGTTGCCGCGCTTGAGATACTCCATCGACGGCCCGGGCCGGCCGACGAAACACAGTTGCGTTGCCTGATACGACCTGACGATCTGCGCCGCGCGGTTGGCCTCGCCGGCCTTGTTGCCGAAGCTCTTGATCCAATGCGAGCCGTCGACGAGCTTCCAATCGCCGTTGATGAAGTTCGCCTGGACCGTCATGGGATTGAAGCTGACGCAATCTTCGGCGACCGGGCCGGGCGGCGAACCCGGTCCTGGGCCCGGAGGCGTTCCTGGGCCCGGCGGCATTCCCGGTCCCGGACCCGCGGCGCGGCGGAAGGTGTGCGTGCGCACATAATCTTGCCGGCCGCTGTTGTCGATGAAATCGGTGAACACCTTGACCTGCAGGCGGTCGGGTCCGATGCGCTCGATGACCAGGAATTTGTTGGCGAATCCGGCGTTGATGCGAGCCATGATCGACTGCGTGGCGCCAAGCGCGTTGGCGCCCGGATGCGGACCGAAAGGCCGCCCATCGACGGCGCCCCAGTCGCAATCCGTCGGCGAGCATTGCCCGAAAGCATGCACGCGCACCGGCCCGCCGGGCGTGCTGATGACAATCCGAGTGACGCCTTGGGTCATCGGATTGAGGTTGACCCACTGGCCGGTGAATTGGCCGATATTGGCGCTGGCGCCATTCGCGCCGCAAGCCGTGGCCAGGGCGGCCAAGGCTGCGAAAAATATGCCTTTCATTCCGAACCTCCGGTTTTTGTTAAGAGCGGCGGCGACGCATGGCGATGCCGTTCCAGCCTCTTATACGCATGCATCGGGCCGTTCAACGCCGTGCGGTGGCGGCAACGACCGATAGCCGTCCTCCGAGGCAGAGCTGATCGGCCTGGGCGATGCGGATCAAATCGAGCGCGTCTTGGGCGTCGCGCGGCTTATTGCCGAAGCCCTTGATCCGATGCCGGCCATCGACGATCGTCCAGTCGCCGCGGACAAGGCGCAGCTTGGCGGCGGCGGCATTGAAAGCGATGCAAGTGTCGGCGCCGACGCGGGCATTCCGGCTCACGAATTCGGTGAGCGAAACCTCGATCCGGCCGAGGCCGTTGCGCCGCAGCGAAAGCGAGAACAGCACCGGGATATTGTCGGCGTTGGTCAGCGCGCTCTTGCGGCCGGAAGCGGCGGCCTCATTCGCGTCCCGCTCGATCGGCGGCAGGCGGCAGCTTTCGGCGCTGCAGGATTCGGCGGAAATGCCGGCCATCGTGTCGGCGCCGGCTTTCGCGGCGAACGGCGCGATCGAGGCGGCGGCGAAGCTGGCGATCAGGAGCGTGGCGAGTTTCATGGTCGTGCTCATCTTTGTCGGTGTATTTCCGCCGGAGCGGCGCCGCTTTGTTTTGCCGTTATTGCGTTTGGCGCGGGGCGACCGTTCGATCTGACGGACGCTGCTTTAGCAAAATGAGGGTGAACGGAAACTGAGCCGCGCTTTCATCTCCCGTTCAGCAAGCCCGCCGCTTGTGCGTTGCGGCGGGAGCCTTTGACCCGCGGCGAAAATCCGGTTAAATCAACATTTTACCGGGCAAAAAGGGCAACAAATTCAATGGCCGAGACGATCAGTTTCATTCTCGATGGCACGCCGGTCGAAGCGCAAAAGGGCGAAACCATCTGGCAAGTCGCAACCCGGATGGGCACGGAAATTCCTCACTTGTGCTATTCGCCCGAGCCCGGTTATCGCGCCGACGGCAATTGCCGCGCCTGCATGGTCGAAGTCGAAGGCGAAGGCGCGCTGGCGGCGTCCTGCCTGCGCAAGCCGAGCGCCGGCTTGAAGGTCAAGACCGCGTCGGAACGCGCCAAGGCCTCGCGCCGCATGATGTTCGAACTCCTGATCGCCGACCAGCCGGCGCGGGCGACGGCGCACGACCCGCAGTCGAAATTCTGGGCCTGGTCCGACCGCGTCGGCATTGCCGATAGCCGTTTTCCGGGCCGCGCCCGGCCCGCCGCCGACCCCAGCCATCCGGCGATGGCGGTCAATCTCGATGCCTGCATTCAATGCAACCTATGCGTGCGAGCGTGCCGCGAGGTCCAGGTCAACGACGTGATCGGCATGGCCTATCGCGGCTCGCACGCCAAGATCGTGTTCGATCTCGACGACCCGATGGGCGCCAGCACCTGCGTCGCCTGCGGCGAATGCGTGCAGGCCTGTCCGACCGGCGCGCTGATGCCGGCAAACCTGCTCGACGGCGCCGGCACGCGCCGGGTTTTCGGCGACAAGAAAGTCGACAGCGTGTGCCCCTATTGCGGCGTCGGCTGCCAGATCACGTACAACATCAAAGACGACGCGATCGTCGCGGTCGAGGGCCGCGCCGGCCCCGCCAACGAGAACCGTCTTTGCGTCAAGGGCCGCTTCGGCTTCGACTATGTGCAGCACCCGCACCGCCTGACCAAGCCGCTGATCCGCAAGCCGGGCACGGCCAAGCACGCGCTGGCGGATTTGAATCCCGCGCGCCCGCTCGATCACTTCCGCGAGGCAAGCTGGGAAGAAGCGCTCGATGCCGCCGCCGCCGGTTTCGCGCGCATCCGCGATCAACATGGCGGCGGCGCGCTGGCCGGGTTCGGCTCGGCCAAGGGATCGAACGAGGAGGCCTACCTGTTTCAGAAGCTGGTGCGCACCGGCTTCGGCACCAACAACGTCGACCACTGCACGCGCCTGTGTCACGCCTCGTCGGTGGCGGCGCTGATGGAAGGCATCGGCTCGGCCGCGGTCACGGCGCCGTTCACGGCGTGCAAGGATTCCAACGTCATCATCGTCATCGGCGCCAATCCGACGGAAAACCACCCGGTGGCGGCGACGTTTTTCAAGCAGGCGGCGAAGCGCGGCGCCACGCTCATCGTCATGGATCCGCGCGGCCAGGCCTTGAAGCGCCACGCGACGCACATGCTGCAATTCAAGCCGGCGAGCGACGTGGCGATGCTCAACGCCCTGCTCAACGTCATCGTCCGCGAAAAGCTCTACGACCGGCAATACGTCGCGGCCAATGTCGAGGGCTTCGACGACTTCGCCAAGGCGATCGAGCGCTACACGCCCGAGGCGATGTCGCCGATCTGCGGCGTTCCGGCCGAAACCTTGCGCACCGTCGCGCGCACCTATGCCCGCGCCGAAGCCGCCATCATCTTCTGGGGCATGGGAATTTCGCAGCACATCAACGGCACGGACAATGCGCGCTGCCTGATCGCGCTCGCGCTCATCACCGGCCAAGTCGGCCGGCGCGGCTCCGGGCTCCATCCGCTGCGCGGCCAAAACAACGTGCAGGGCGCGTCGGACGCCGGCCTCATCCCGATGGTGTTCCCGGATTATCAATCGGTCGAGAACGAGGATATCCGCAAGAAGTTTTTCGCCGCCTGGGGCACCGACACGCTCGATCCGAAGCGCGGCCTCACCGTGGTCGAGATCATGAACGCGATCGAGGCCGGGCAAATCCGCGGCATGTACGTGATGGGCGAGAATCCGGCCATGTCGGACCCGGACGCCGCGCACGCGCGCGCGGCGCTCGCCAAGCTCGAGCATCTCGTCGTCCAGGATCTGTTCCTGACCGAAACTGCGTTCCACGCCGACGTGATCCTGCCCGCCTCGGCCTGGCCGGAGAAAGACGGCACGGTCACCAACACGAACCGACAAGTCCAGATGGGCCGCCAGGCGCTGCCGCTGCCCGGCGCGGCGAAGCACGATTGGTGGATCATCCAGGAACTGGCGCGCCGCCTCGGCCTCGATTGGCGCTATGCCGGACCCGCCGAGGTTTTCGCCGAGATGGGCAAGGTCATGCCGTCCTTCGACAACATCACGTGGCAGCGCCTCAGCGACGAAAGCGTCGTGACCTATCCCTGCCCCGCGCCCGACCAACCCGGGCACGACATCGTTTTCGGCGACGGATTTCCCACCGCCTCGCGCCGCGGCAAGATCGTTCCCGCCGTGCCGCAACCGCCGGTGGAATCGCCCGATGCCGACTATCCGATGGTGCTCACCACCGGACGCCAGCTCGAACATTGGCACAGCGGCGCCATGACGCGGCGCGCCTCCGTGCTCGACACGCTCGAACCCGAGCCCGTGGCGTCCCTGGCGCCGGCCGATCTGATCGCGCTGGGCGTCAAGCCCGGCGACATGGTCCGCGTCGCCACGCGGCGCGGCACGATTCAAATCAAGGCGCGGCGCGACGACGCCGTGCCGCCGGGCATGATCTTCATTCCGTTCTGCTTCGCCGAGGCGCCGGCCAATTGGCTCACTCACCCGCAGCTCGACCCCTTGGGCAAGATTCCCGAATTCAAATATTGCGCCGCCCGGGTCGAGCGCGCCGATCGCGGCCGCGGCGCAAAGGCCATCGCCGCGCAGGCCGCGGCCGAATAGTCTCCGACGCGATCGTTTTTTGCGATCGCGCCTGATCCAGGCGGCGGCTTCGGTCGTATTTGTTGCCGGGCGAAGCCCATGCAAGCAGGGGACGGCCGTGCCGGTGATCCAAAACGCCGCGTTGGTCGTATGATGAGCGAGAACGACACGACACTCGAACGGAGTCCGGCCGCATGTCGGTTGCCCTTGCCCTGGCGCGGCGCACGTCCCTGCGCGCGGCTGCGCCTTGGTTGCGCATGATCGAGCCGGATCCGACGGCCGAACGGCAGGCCGCCCTGATCGCCGCGGTCGCCGGGCGCCGCGACCGCGTGGCGTTTGCCGAGCTGTTCGAATATTTCGCCCCGCGCATCAAAGGCTTCATGATGAAAGGCGGGATCGACGCGGACGCGGCGGAGGAAATCGCGCAGGAGGCGATGATTCAAGTCTGGCGCCGCGCCGACAGCTACGATCCGGCGCGCGCCGGCGCTTCGACCTGGGTTTTCGCCATCGCGCGCAACAAGCGCATCGACCGGTTGCGCCGCCAGCGCCATCCCGAATTCGACCAAGCCGAGTATGTCGCGATGCAGCCCGAGCCGGTGCGCGGCGACGATGCCGCCGAAAGCCGGGAGGATGAAGTCCGGCTGGCGCGCTCGATCGCGGCACTGCCCGCCGAGCAGGCCGAAATCGTGCGCCTGGCCTTCTACGAGGATAAATCGCACGGCGCCATCGCCGAACAACTCAGGCTGCCGCTTGGCACGGTCAAGTCACGCATTCGGCTCGCCTTGACCCGGCTGCGCAGCCTGGTCGCGGAGGCCGCCCCATGATCGCCCATCGCCCGCCTACGGAACTGCTGTTGAGCTATGCCGCGGGCGCGTTGCCCGAACATATCGGCCTGGCCATCGCCGCCCATGCCGCGCTGTCGGCCGAAACGCTGCGCGAGATCCGTCGCCTCGAACGCATCGGCGGCGCGTTGCTCGACGGCGTTGCGCCGGTCGCGGTCGGCCGCCAGGCGCTCGATCGCGCCCTGGCCGCGCTCGACGCCGACGCGCCGGCGCCGCGCCCCTTGTCGGTCACCGAAGCAACGCGGCGCCTGTTGCCCGCGCCGCTCTGGCCCTATGTCGATGGCGATTTCGGCAAACTCGTCTGGCGGAAGATCGCCGGCGGCATCGCGACGGCGCGGCCGTTGCGCGGCACGGCGGGCAGACAACGGTTTTTTCCTGCGCGTTCCGGGCGGGCGCCGCGTTGCCCGGCACACGCATGGCGGAATCGAAATGACCCTGGTGCTGCGCGGCGCGTACACGGATGGCGCCGCGCATTTCGCGCGCGGCGATTTGCAAGTCACCGATCAGACCGTGGACCACCGGCCGCAAGCCGATGCCGGCGAAGAATGCCTGTGTTTCGTCGCGCTCGAAGCGCCGATCCGGCTCACCGGTGCGATCGGCCGGTTGTTCGATCCCTTCCTGCGATTGTAACGGCGGATCGGCCGCCCGCGCCGGCTCAACCCTCGGCGAAGCGTTCCAGCGCGGCGCGGTCGTGGATCAGGATGAGGCCGCCTTCGGTTTCGAGCACGCCGTCCTTGGTCCATTCGCGGAGCTGCTTGTTGATCGCCTCGCGGGTGACGCCCAGCATGTTGCCGAGATCGGTCTGCGAGAGCTTGACGCGAATGCGGATATCGGCGCCGATCTTGTCGCCGATGCCGTCGGCCAGGCGCAGCAGGCGTTTGGCGAGCCGCGTCGTCAGATCGTCGAGCGTCGCCTCCTCGAGCAAGTCGCTCGCCCAGCGCACGCGCTCGCACAGCGTCGTCATGAATTTCAGGCAGAGTTCGACGTCGCTGCGCAACAGCGCGATGAAATCGGCGCGCCGGATCTGCAGCAGATCGGTGCTGCCGATCGCGACCGCGCTGGCCGAGCGCGGCTTGCCGTCGATGAGCGAAATTTCCCCGAACAGGTCGCCCGGCATGAGCACGTTCATGATCAGCTCGCGGCCCTCGGGCGACAGCACATAGATGCGGACTTGGCCGCCCAGCACGCCGAGCAATTGGTCGCCCTCGTCGCCCTTGTCGAAGATGCGCTGCCGGTTTGCGTAATTCACGACCACCGAACGCTGTATCAGCGCATCGAGAATTTTTTGATCCACGTCGCGCAGCAAAAAATGCTTCCCGAGCAAACTGCGGCGGGCGGTTTCTGTGTAGCGGACGGCCATCTTTGCTCCCCGAAGCCCGTCACTCTAAGCCAATTTCGCCACGCGTGGAAAGGCGCCGGAATGGGGTAGACTGGGCGCCGCTGCGAACGCCACAATCCGCGCGGGTGCCAATCTCGTGAAACAGCTCGACGACACCGATCTTCGCATCCTGACTCAGCTTCAGCTTCAGGGCCGTCTGGCCAACCAGGCGCTTGCCGCCTCGGTCGGCCTGTCGCCCAGCGCGTGCTCGGCGCGTCTGCGCGAACTCGAGAAGCACGGCGTCATCCGGCGCTACCTCGCCGACATTCGCCTCGAGGCCGTCGGACCCGCGGTCACGCTCTATGCCGAAGTGGCGCTGGCCCAGCACCGGCTTGAGGATTTCGCCGTGTTCGAGCGCGTCATCGCGCAAATCCCCGAGATCGTCGAAGCGGCGCAGGTCAGCGGACCGGCCGACTATATCCTCAAGGTGGTGACGCGCGATGTCGATGCTTGGCGCCGGATTGCCGACCTGCTCAGCGAAAAGGCCGGCGCCATCGCCAGCCTCAAGACCAATATCGTGCTGAAAACCGCGAAGCGCTTCGGCGGTATTCCGATCGGCGCGCTCGCCGGCCCGGCGCCGGCCGTAACCCGCGATTAACCATCGGCGCCGATACTTCTCCCGCTTGCCGGCCTGTAAGCCGCGCTTTCTGCGGCGGACCGGCCACAGACGCGGCGCTGTTGCGCCGGTGCGCGCCTAGACTGGTGCCGTCACTGCCGCATTCGGGAGAGACGCCATGAATCTCCACATCAAAGCCCGTTTCGACGAAGCCGCAAGCGGCGCCGTCGGTGCCGATATCCTCAAATCCGGCGAGGCCGGCCAGGCGATCCGCGAGGAGCATCGTTACGCCGCGTCGAATTATGCTCCTCTCCCCGTCGTCATCGCCCGCGGGCGCGGCGTTTGGCTGTGGGACACCGACGGGCGGCGCTATCTCGACATGATGAGCGCCTATTCCGCGGTGAGCCACGGCCACCGCCATCCGCGCATCGTCGCCGCCGCCATGCGCCAGCTCCACCGCGTCGGCATCACCTCGCGCGCCTATCATAGCGACGTGATGGGACCGTTTCTCGCCGAGCTCTGCCGCCTGTCCGGCATGGACAAGGCGCTGCCCATGAACACCGGCGCCGAGGCGGTCGAGACCGCGATCAAGGCGGCGCGGCGCTTCGGCCACCGCACGCGCAAAATGCCGGAAAACAGCGCCGAGATCATCGTCGCCGACGGCAACTTCCATGGCCGCACGACGACGATCGTCAGTTTTTCCTCGGAGGAGAGTTACCGCACCGGCTTCGGCCCGTTCACGCCGGGCTTTGTCAGCGTTCCGTTCGGCGATGCCGACGCGGCGGCGGCGGCGATCAACCCGCGCACCGCCGCGATCCTGATCGAGCCGATCCAAGGCGAGGCCGGCATCCGCGTCCCGCCTCCCGGCTACTTGAAAGCGCTGCGCGAGATCTGCGACCGCAACGACGTCCTGCTCATTCTCGACGAGGTGCAATCCGGTCTCGGCCGCACCGGCCGCATGTTCTGCTTCGAGCACGAGGGCATCCGCCCGGACGGCGTCACCGTCGGCAAGGCGCTGGGCGGCGGCTTGGTGCCGGTATCGGCGTTCCTGGCGCGGCGCGAGCTGATGGACGTTTTCGAGCCCGGCAGCCATGGCTCGACCTTCGGCGGCTATCCCTTGGCGGCCGCGGTCGGCCTCGAGGCGTTGCAGACGCTGGTCGACGAGCGACTTGCCGAGCGCAGCGCCCGTCTCGGCCCGATGCTCGCGCAATGCCTGACGGACGTGAAGCATGGCGCCATTCGCGAGGTTCGCGGCCTTGGACTGTGGCAGGGCGTCGAGCTCGATCCCGCGCTCGCCGACGCGCGCCGCGTGTGCGAAGCCATGGTCCGCCGCGGCGTGCTCAGCAAGGAGACGCACGAGACGGTGCTGCGTTTCGCGCCGCCGCTCGTCATCACGGAAAAGGAAATCCGCCTCGGAGTCGACGTTTTCGCCGACGCGCTCGATGAAGTATGCCCGGCGGGCTCGACGCATTCGCGCAAGGCGCGCGACGGCAAATCGCCCAAACCGCCGCGCACGGCAGCGCTCGACATCGGCGCGGCGCCCGCCGCCGTTGCGCCCGTGCTCGCATTGGCCGGCTGGTGCGGCGACCGCACCGAAGGCAGCATGCGCGGCGCGGCGCTGCTGGCGCAGCGCTTCGGCCAACGCTTTGGCCACGCCGTGCAGCGGATCGGCACGCCGGCCGCCCTTGTCGATTTGCGGTGGCACGAAGCCTTGGAGCGGGCGAGACCTTACCTGAACGACGTCGCCGCCGCGGTGTCGGCGCAAATCGCGCAGCATCCGGGCGCGCCGCCCATGTTCCTCAACCGTTGCGCGACCTCGCTTGCGACGTTGCCGCGTATCTTCGAGCGCCATCCCGACGCCGTGCTTGTTTGGTGCGACGCCCATGGCGACTACAACACGCCGGCAACGACCGCCACGAACTATCTCGGCGGCATGGTCGTCGCCGGCCTGTGCGGCCGCTGGCAAACCGGCTTCGGCGCCGGGCTCACGCCGGACCGCATCGCGCTGGTCGGCGCCCGCGATCTCGACCCCGCCGAGGCGGAGGCGATCGCCCGCGACGGCCTTGCCCTGTTCCCGGGCACGGGACAGCAACTCGATGTGGCCGGCATCGTCGCCATGACCGGCCGGCGGCCGATCGTATTGCACATCGATTGCGACGTACTCGATCCGCTGCACGTGCCGTCCGAATACCGCGTTCCCGATGGGCTGCATCCGGCGGCGATGTGCCGCCTCGCCGAAGCCCTCGGCGCGACCGGCCGCCTGGTGGCGCTTGAAGTCGCGGAATACGAGGCCCCCGCCGATGCCGGCGAAGCCGACTATTTCGCCGATGTCGTCCTGGCCATGATCGAGCCGGCATTGCGCAGCCTCGCCAAGAATTAGGCCGCTCGGCCGGCGGCGGGTGACCGAGCGGCCGGCGCCGAGATCGCTACGGTCGAAGCGATCGCCCGGTGACCGGCACGACCCCAATTCCGCGGCCGATGCCGCCTGACTTCCCCGGCGAATTGTGCGACGATCGGCGAGTAGAAACCGATCGTCACGGGAGGCCTCATGCACAAGACCCTGCTCGTTTTCGGCGCGATCGCGATGCTCGCCGCCGGCCCGGCTTTCGCCCAGATCGAAATCAAGTTCGGCCACGTCGGCGAGCCGAACTCGCTGTTCGACGCTTCGGCGCGCGAATTCGCCAAGCGCGCGAATGAAAAGCTCGGCGCGGCCGCGAAGATCGTCACCTTCGGCTCGAGCCAGCTGGGCGGCGACAAGGAGCTGCTGCAGAAGCTCAAGCTTGGCACGGTCGAAATGGCGCTGCCCTCGACCGTGATGTCCTCGGAAGCCGAACTGTTCGGCCTGTTCGAGCTGCCTTACCTAGTCAAGGACCGGGCACATATGGGCCGTATCGAAAAGGCGATTTTCTGGCCGGCTCTGGCGCCGGCAGCGGAGGCCAAAGGATTGAAGATCCTCGCGGTGTGGGAGAACGGCTATCGCCACATCACCAACAGCCGGCACCCGGTCAGGACGCCGGCGGACCTCAAGGGCATCAAGCTGCGCGTGCCTGAGGGCGTCTGGCGCCTCAAGATGTTCCAGTCGTATGGCGCCAATCCCGCCCCGATGAAATTTTCCGAGCTGTTCACCGCGCTCACAACTGGGGTGATGGACGGGCAAGAAAATCCTTTGGCGCAGATTTATTCGGCCAAGCTGCACGAAGCACAAAAATTCCTCTCGCTCTCCGGCCATGTCTACACCCCGGCTTACGTCGCCGTCGGCGCGCGCAAATGGGCGAGCCTGCCGGAGCCGGTGCGCAAATCGCTCGAGGAAACCGCCAAAGCCATGCAAAGCCATGTCTACGAGATCGCCGCCAAGGGCGACAGCGAATTGCTCGACAAGATCAAGGCTTCCGGCGTCGCGGTAAACGAGGTCGACAAGAACGCCTTCATCGCCGCGAGCAAGACGATCTACGACGAATTCGACAAGGAGGTGAAAGGCGCGCGTGCCCTGATCGATCGCGCGATCGAGCTCGGCAAATAGCGACGCCGGCGCCCGGCGCGTGCCAATCATGCTCGGCCGGCTGCGGCGCGCCTACGAGCGCGTGCTTGAGGCGATCGTCGCGCTGCTGATGATGGCCATGGCGGCGGAGGTGACGCTCGGCGTCGTCTTCCGCTCGCTCGGCCGCGCGTTGTCCTGGTACGAGGAAATTTCGGTCATCCTCCTCGCCTGGCTGACCTTCTACGGCTCGGCCCTCGCCGCACTCAAGACGGCGCATATCGGATTTCCCGGCCTCGTCGCCGGAATGGCGCCGCGCTGGCGCGTGGCGGCGGTGATTGCGGCTGAGCTTCTGGTATTCGGATATTTCGCCATCGTCGCCTGGTACGGCGCCGTGGTCATCGAAGTCCTGGCCACCGACCGCCTGGTGAGCTTGCCTTTCGTTTCGGTCGCCTGGACCCAGTCGGTGATCCCGGTCGGCGCGGTCCTGTTCATGGCCGCCGAAGCGCTCGTGCTGCCCGAGCGGCTTGCGCAAGCGCGCCGCGCGGCGGCGCCGGGTGCCGCCGATCTCGCCGACAAGCTGCACTGAGCCGCCCCGGGGTCGCCAATGGAAATCCTCTATATCTTCGGCGCGGTGCTGCTGTTGGTGCTGGTCAACGTGCCGATCGCCGTCGCGCTCGGCATCGTCGCGGTCGGCGCGCTGTGGCTCAGCAAGGGCGCCGATAAGCTGCTCGATATCCCGATCATCCTCTACAACGGCGCGACCAATTTCCCGCTGCTGGCGATTCCCTTGTTCATCCTCGCCGGCGGGATCATGAACGCGTTCGAGCATCTCGCGCCGGCTCATCGCCTTCGTCTCGGCCGTGCTCGGCTGGATTCGCGGCGGTCTCTCGATCGTCTCGATCGGCGCCTCGATGTTCTTCGCCGAGATCTCGGGCTCGGCGGTGGCGGACGTGGCCGCGCTCGGCTCGGTGCTCATCCCGTCGATGAAGCAGAAAGGCTATTCCAAGGAATACGCCGCGGCCGTCATGTCCTCGGCAGCGACGCTCGCGGTCATCATCCCGCCCTCGATCCCGATGGTGCTCTACGCGGTGATGGCCGAGACCTCGGTGGTCAAGCTGTTCGTCGCCGGGATCGTGCCCGGCATCGTCGGCGGTTTCGGGCTGATGGCGATGGCGTATTGGTTCGCGCGCAAATACAACTTTCCCATCGAGGAACGCTTCCGCTTCGCCAATGTGCGGCGCACGGCAAAGGAGGCGTTCTGGGCATTTTTCCTGCCGGTGATCGTGCTCGGCACGATCTTCGGCGGCATCGTCACCGCCACCGAGGGCGCGGCGATCGCCGTGGTCGCGGCGTTGCTGATCGGCGTCCTCGTCTATCGCGAGCTCAGCTGGCGCGTGCTCAAGGAGGCGATGATCGAGGGCGGCGTGCAGACCGCGGTGGTCATGCTGCTCGTGGCTTCCAGCGCGCTGCTCGGCGTCTATCTCACCGAGGCGCAGGTGCCGCAGCAATTGGCCGCCGGCATCCTCGACCTGACGCGCGACAAATGGGTCGTGCTCGCGATCCTCAACGTCCTCTTCCTGATCCTCGGCCTGTTCCTGCATTCGGCGGCGGCGATCATTCTGACCGTTCCCGTCGTCATGCCGCTGGTCAAGGCGGTCGGCATCGACCCGGTGCATTTCGGCCTGATCGTGACCATCAATCTCGGCATCGGCCAGCAGACCCCGCCGGTGGCCAGCGTGCTGATGACCGCCTGCGCCATCGCCAAGGCGGACATGTGGGAGGTGACCAAGGTCAACGTCTATTTCGTCGGCGTGCTGTTCGTCATCCTGATGCTGGTCACCTACGTCCCGTCCTTCGGGCTCGGCCTCGTCGATTTCTTCTATCCGAAATAGGGCGGCGAGCGATGAAGGTGGCGGCGATCGGGGAATGCATGGTGGAGCTGTCGCGGCGCGCGGACGGCGCGCTCGCGCTCGGCTTCGGCGGCGACACGCTGAACACCGCGATCTATCTCGCGCGTCTCGGCATTGCCGTCGACTACGTGACGGCATTGGGCGACGATCCCTATAGCGACGCCATGCTCGCGGCCTGGGCCGAGGACGGCGTCGGCACCAGCCTCGTGCCGCGTCTCGCCGGGCGCATGCCCGGCCTCTACGCGATTCGCACCGACGCGGCCGGCGAGCGCCGGTTCTATTATTGGCGCGACAGCGCCGCCGCGCGCGATCTTTTCGCATTGCCCGAGACGCCGCGCATCGCCGCCGCCCTGGCCGAATACGATCTGATTTATCTTTCCGGCATCACGCTCTCGCTCTATGGCGAGGCGGGGCGCGCCGTCCTGTTTGCCGCGCTCGACAAAGCCCGCGCGCGCGGCGCCCGCATCGCCTTCGACACCAACTACCGGCCGCGCAATTGGCGCGACGCCGCCGCCGCCCGCGCCGCGTTCATGGATATGCTGGGCCGCACCGACATTGCCTTGCCCAGCGTCGAGGATTGCGGCGCCGTGTTCGGCGAGCGCGGCACCGCCGCGATCGTCGCGCATTTGCGCGCCGCCGGCATCGGCGAGATCGCGCTCAAGCTCACGCCGCCCGGCTGCCTCGTGGCCGCCGGCGAACGCGAGGACATGGTACCCGCCGAAACCGTGACCGACATTGTCGACACCACGGCGGCGGGCGACAGTTTCAATGCCGCCTATCTGGCGGCACGCCTGCGGGGCGAACCGCCGGTGGCCGCCGCGCGCGCCGGCCACCGGCTCGCCGCGCGCGTGATCCGCCATCCCGGCGCTGTTGTTCCGCGCGCCGCAATGACCGACCTCGCCGTCCGCTGACGGAGCCGGAGAAGACTGCAATGTCCAACGCCCCCGCCACGAACGAATTCGCCGCAATTCTCGCGCAGGCTCGAATCGTTCCGGTGCTCACCATCCGGCGCCTTGCCGACGCGATCCCGCTGGCCCGGGCGCTGGTCGAAGGCGGTCTTGCCGTCTTGGAAATCGCTTTGCGCAGCCCGGTCGCGGCCGAGGCGGCGGCGGCGATCGCGCGCGAGGTGCCGGGCGCCGCGATCGGCATCGGCACGGTGCAGACGCCGGCCGATCTCGCCCTCGCCCAACGCCTCGGCGCGCGTTTCGCGGTGAGCCCCGGCGCGACCCGCGAGCTGCTCGCCGCCGCGGCGGCGGGGCCATTGCCGTTCCTGCCCGGCATCGCGACGCCGTCCGAGCTCATGACCGCGGCCGGCCATGGCTTCACCGTGCTGAAATTCTTTCCGGCCGAGACTGCCGGCGGGATCGCGGCGCTGAAATCCTTCGCCGGTCCGTTTCCCGATATCCGCTTCTGTCCCACCGGCGGCATCGGCGAGGCCAAGGCCGCCGATTATCTCGCGCAACCCAACGTCGTTGCCATCGGCGGCTCGTGGATGGTGCCGGAGGCGGACATCGCCGCCGGCGATTTCAGCCGCATCGCCGAAGGCGCGCGGCGCGCGCGCAAGCTTGCGGATTTGCGCTGACGAAGTTGCGTACGGGCGCGCGCCAAGTCGAGGGTTGGCCTTGGCGTTACGAACCAGCTAAACTACGGCATGCAAAAAACAAAGCCATTGGGAGCGCCAATTGTTCCGCCGCTGTCTTGCCATCGTCGCCGCCGTCGCCCTCGTCGCCCCGGCCCAGGCCGAAGACGCCGATCCCGGCGCGCGTTGCCGCAAGGGCGCCCTGCCCTTCGCGGCAACCGACGCAAACCGGCTGGACGATACGCAGTTGCGCGAAATCTTCGCCGGCAAGAAGCTCGGCTATGTTCGCGAGCACGCACAGCATGCCGCCGTCTACCTCAACCAGACACGCGAATTGCGCCCCGACGGCTCGGCCGTGCACACCTGCAATTCCGGCCGCGGCGCGTCGGGCCCGTGGAAGCCTTGTCCGCAGATCAGCACCGCCAAGAATTCCGTGAAAGGCTCGCGCGATGTCGGCGTGTGGCGGATTGCGAACCGCTCGCTCTGCGTCGCCAGCGCCTCGTTCGGCGAGCGGTCCGATACTTGCTTGGCAATCCATCGCCGAGGCACGGCGCTTGCCGCGAAGCAGTTGAGCGGCCCGCGCACGAACTGCATCGAAGGAGTCGTGACGGCACAATAGCTTGCCTTCAATAAGGAGGAATTGTCCGATGCTCAAACATGGAGCCGCAGCCTTCATTCTAGCCGCCCTGGCCATTCGCCGCTCCGGCCCACGCGGAGAGCAACGATCCGGCCGCGCGCTGCCGCAACGGCGACATGCCGTTCGCCGCGACCGACGCGAACCGGCTCGGCGATGCGCAGCTTCGCGAAACCTTTACCGACAAGAAGCTCGGCTACATACGTGCTTCGACCCGCTCGCCCGGCGTTTTCATCAACGCCACGCGCGAGCTGCGCGCCGACGGTTCGCTCGTGCACAATTGCACCGTCGGCCGCGGACAGACCGGGCCATGGAAGCCTTGCGTGGATATCGGTTCCGACAAGGCCGCGATCAAAGGCTCGCGCGACGTGGGGGTGTGGCGCATCGCCAATCGCGCCCTGTGCGTGTCCAGCGCTTCCTTCGGCGACAAATCCGAGGGGTGCTTCTCGATCCATCGCGAAGGCGCGACGCTGGCCGCCCGGCAGTTGACCGGGTCGCGTACCTACTGCATCGAGGGCAGGGTGACGGCGCAGTAGGCTGCTGCCGCCCTGCCCGGAGGGGGCCGCCGGTCGATCGGGGCCGCCGGGAACAGTTTCGCCCGCGCTCTTGCTTTCCGGCCCTTATGGCCCCATATGGTGATTGTTGACTCGCCACGAGTTGGCCCGGCGCGCGCACTTGCGCTCGGCGGCAATTTCTTTCGTGAACAGGATCGATATGTCGATTGGTACCGTTAAGTGGTTTAATTCGCAAAAAGGTTACGGATTTATCCAGCCTGAAGATGCTTCGCGCGACGTGTTCGTGCATATTTCGGCGGTGGAACGGGCGGGGCTCGATTCGCTCCGCGAAGGCCAGAAACTGAGCTACGATATCGAAGAGAATCGCGGCAAGGCTTCGGCCTGCAATCTCAAGATGATCGGCTAGGACGAAGGGGCGGCCCCGGCCGCCCGCTTCATTTCTGCCTGCCTCAATCGAAACTGGATTGCGGCTCACGGCCTTGGCGCCGGATCGGGCGTGACTGCGTATTGCGCTCGTTCTGACGCAGGTTGATTTTCTATCGCCGGATCGACAAATGCACGCGCGCCGGCGCCGGCGGTCGTCTGGATCGCGGTCCGGGCCTTGTTTCGACGCCCGCTTGGCTTAGGGCCTGCTTCGGCCGGGCATTGGCGTCGTTCCGTTCGTTTCGCTGGGTTTACCGGCCGCGCTTCAATGGCATTGTGCCGAATCGCGACCTGAAACGGAGTATCGACGCCATGAACGACAGATCGTCCGGAACGCGACCCGAAGACGCCCGCCGCCGGGCCGAGGAGCGTTTTCAAAAAATAAAGCGCCGCGAGGACGATGTGAAAAAAGCCCTCACCCACCTCGACAAAATGCAAAAGGCCGAAGCGGAAAAAACCGCCCGCCTGCGCGCGCTGCGCCTCGCCAAGGAAGCCGCGGATAAGCAGGCGGCCGATATCAAGGCCGCCGAGAAAGCGGCGCTCATCGAAGCCAAGGCAGCCAAGGCCGCCGCGCGCCGCAATACATCGGGCTCCGAGTAGGCCGAGTCGGTCGGCCGCGCGGCCGATCAACCCGATTTCGGCTTGGGCTTCGGCTCCAGCGGACCCGCCGGCAGCGGTCCCGCGCCGCCTTTCTTCATCGGTCCGCCGGGCATCATGCCGGGCGGAAATCCGCCGGGCGGGACTTCGAAGGCCATCGGCGGCGCGCCCATGTCTTTCTTGTCCTTTTTCATCATGCCCGCGCCGCCGGGGAACGGACCCGGCATGTCCATGCCGGGCGGAAGTTCGATCGCCTCGGCGGTGTGCGCGGCGCCGGGCGCGCCGGCCTCGGGCTCGAGGCGTTCGAGTTCCTTCAACTGATGGTAGAGCGTGCCGGGCCGGTCGAGCGCGGCCGGCGGGCCGATATCGGTGAAGCGTCCGTCCTCGAGGCAGCAGATCAGATCGGCAAATTGGCCGACGAACGCCATCTTGTGGTCGACGACGATCGCGGTGACGCCGGCGCAGGCCGGCTTCAGGAATTTCGCCAGTTCGGCGATGCCGATATTGTCGATGCCCGTGGTCGGCTCGTCGATCAGCAGGACGCGCGGCTTGCGGATCAGCCCGCGCGTCACGGCGAACAATTTCTGCTGCCCGCCCGACAGGAGATTTTCCAGCTTGCGCGGCAGCACGAGATCGAGCGGCGCTATGCCGGGCCCCTGGCCTTGCGCGGACTTCTCGAGGATCGGCCACAGCCCGGTGCGCCGGCATACGTCTTCGATTTCGGCGTCGGTCGCATCCGCCTTGGCGAGGCGGAAATTCTCGCGCACCGTGTCGGCGAGGAAAACCGGGAACTGCGAAATCTTGACGACCGCGCCGCGCAGGCTCGCCGTCGTCGCGTCGGCGATCGGCTCGCCGCCGAGCGCGATCGCGCCGCTTTGCGGCTGGTATTGCCGGGCGATGAGATTGAGGATCGTCGATTTGCCCGCGCCCGATCGAGCGATAATCGCGCTCGCCTGCTTGTCGGCGAAATTGTGCGTCAGGCCGTTGAGCACCGGCGCGGCGCCCGGCGCATAGGCGAAGTCGACCTTGGCGAAATCCACGTCGCCGGCGCCGGCGGCGGCGAGCGGCTTGGCGCCCTCGGGCTCGTGCTCCTCGGCCGCCTCGATGATCTCGACGACTTTTTCCATCTGCGGCCAGGTCGCGCTGATGCCGATAAAAAACGTGATCAGCTCGTTGATCGGATTGACCGCGAGCGGGATGAACAGCACGAACGCGACGATGGCGCCGACCGCGGCCGGATCGCCCGATTTCAAGGCGAAGAATATGCCGTAGAGCAAAAAGACGGCGGCGAGGATGCGCGGGATCGCGGCCTGGAATTGCAGGCCGACCTCGCGCCGGATCGCGGCGTTGACGGCGGCGCGGCGCATGGCGGCGAGACGGCGGCCGAACGCCGTCGAGCGCTGGCGCTCGGCGCCCATCAGGCGGATCTCGCCGGGATTGGCCGCCGAATTGTGGAACTCGTTGGCGAGCGCGGTGTGCGTGTCGACGAGGCCGCGCGAGGCGCGCACGATGCCGCGCGACAGCTGCCAGCCGCCGAGCGGCAACAGGATGAGCGACGCCATCAGCGCCCATTGCATCCAGCCCGGCGCGCCGGTGACGTTCTGCAGATTGTGCAGGAGAAAGGCGATGGCGGTGGCGAAGCCGATGCCGCGCACGATCGGAAACGCGATCAGGTCGCACGCCACCTGCTGCGAGCCGGGCGCGAACGCCGTCACGACGAGCGTGGTCTCGGACACATCGTGCTTGCGGTGGAAGTCGGGGCCGAAATTCAGCAGCTTGTCGTGCAAGCGCTGCTGCAGCCGCGTCGCGATCAGATTGTCGGCCCAGGCGGTGTAGATGCGTTCGATGAAAATACCGGCGATGAGCAGGAGCGCCGTGACCGCGAACACGATCGCGGCGGCGGTGAGGCTTTGCGGCAGCAGCCAATCGAGAAATCCGCCGGGCGCGCCCGCGGCTTTCGCGCCGGCGCCGCTGGCCGAGGCCGAGAGCATGCCGGTGACCGAGCTCAGCACCTGGCTGTTGTATTGCGTCAGCAATTGCACGAGGACGGAAATCGCGATCGTGCCGAGCAAGGCCGGAATGGCGCCGGCGACGATTTTCCAGGCGAAGCGCACCAGCCGCCCATAGGGCACGCGCTCGCCGCTCCCGACCTCGATCGGCCCCGCCATCGCCCCGATATTCATCGCCCCGCCTCCTCGCGCCCGTCCACGTCTTATCGCGCCAAAAACGAAAAGGCGAGGAGCCTCTCGGCTCCCCGCCCCTGTCCTCCGAAATTCGGCGCGTTAGGCGCGGTACACGTACCGGCCGCAGGCGCAATAGAACGCCTTGTAGTAATCCGTGTCGAGCAGAACCCGGAACACCGAGCCGCAATTGCAGCGATAATATTGCCAGTAAGGATATTGGCCTTCGACTTCCTTCTCTTCCATCGGGCCCGGCGGCAAGGTGCGCGCGATCTGGCCGGCGTTGATCTTCTTCGCTTCTTCGTCGGAAATGCGTTCCGGCTCGATCACTTGGATTGTCGACTTCTTTGCCATTGAGATCTCCATCGTTTGGCGCAGTTGGAATATGCGGACCCTAGCCAGTCGCCAGTAACTCCGCTGTGATCCAGTTCACAGGATTGTTTAATCCGGCATCGGTAAGGACTTTATTAAGGCGCCGCGCGCAAGCCCTATTTTTTATATGCTATAATAATATGTTACGCGTGGCCGCTCGCCGCCTTTTGGGCAAAATGAACCGCCCTCAGCGCTGCGCGGCCAGCGCTTTTTGCCAGGTGAAGGCGCCGGGGCCGCGCATGTCGAAGGCGATGTGTTTCGACGAGCGGCCCGTCCAATCGAAGCGCCGGCCGAAGGCGCCGGTGACGATGTTCTTGAGCGCCTTGCCGAGCGTGAGAAAACCCGGCGTCACTTCGGGGCGCGGCGCGTTGTAGATGCGGCACGTGTCGCCCGCCGGCACCATGAATTCGCGGAACGGCGCGCCCAGCCCATCGACCAGGCCCGGCACGTGGACGCGCCAATTCTCCGCGTCTTGCGTGACCGTCATCGGCACGAATTCGACGCCGTCGAGCCGCAGCGTCAAGGCGCGCCATGCTTCGAACGCCCCGCCCGCCTCGCCGGTGAAAATCTTGCGCAGGGCATCGCGTTGCGCTGCGTTGGCGCGGTCGTCGATGAGGAATCCGAATTCGCGATTCTTTTCGAACACCGTGCCCTTGAAGTGAATGACGAGCACGACGGCGAAGCCGCCGAGATCGACCGCGCCGTAATTGCCCTCGCGCACGAGCCAGGTCAGCACGCCTTCGCAATAGCCCAGCGTCGGCGGCGAGGAGAAGACGCAGGGACAGCCGATGGCGCAATTGCACAAATCCCACCAATCGCCGACCAGGCGCCAATCCGGGACCGCGGCTGGCTTCGGCGCGGATGGAGCCTCGTGCGTTGCCATGTCTCCCCCAGTGCGAGCGAGCGCCTGTTACCGCGGCTCGGCACCCCATTCTCTCCATTCTCGCCGAAGGCGTCCAAATTTTTTTCATGGACATCTTCGCGGTTTTGGACAGCTTCGGCGGATTATGGGAATTTTTACCCAGGGCCCGCCCGTCGCCGGCCACGGCGCGATGACGGCGAAGCGCGGTCCGGTCGGGGTATATAGGTCGCCCCCGGCCCCTTTCCAAGCCGCCGCCTGAGCCTGGCCGCAATAAACTCCCGCGCGAAACATGGGGACGGAAGGGAAGGAAGCTTGAACACGGAGGCACGGAGGCGGCGAGGGAGCGAGTCGGCGCGCCGAAAGCGCGCGCGAAATCTGCTATCTAACTTCTCCCCGCCTCCGTGCCTCCCTGTTCAAACTTACAACCGGCAAGTGCCGCGGCGGTTCTTGACCGCCCTGGACAACCCTCCGAATTCCTCGCAAATTTTCCGGCATGGCCAAGAAGAACGGCGACCGCAACTTGCGCGTCGCGGACACGGTCGATGCCGGTCGCTTCGCGCGCAGCCCCGATTTCGATGCCTGGCTGCAACAGGACGCCGAGTTCCTGGACGAGCTCGAAGCCATGCGCAACCGGACGTAAACACAGACATCCTCGGGCTGACGCTGCCTATCAACTCATTCGCGCAGCCGCAGGGGTATGTCGGAAACCGCCCCTCCGGCCTGATAAACGAATTCCGCAGCGACTAAACGGATTCCGGATTGTTTGAGACTCGCGAATCGGCATCGCTCGCGCTCGGCGACAAGGCGGCGCGCAATTCATGCTTCAGCACTTTGCCGCTGGCATTGCGCGGCAAGGCTGCGGTTCGCAATTCGAGCCGGCGCGGCTGCTTGTAGCGCGCGATCCGCCCGCCGCAGTGGTCGCGCAAGTCTTTGAGCGTCAATGCCGCGTTCGCCTTCGCCACCACGACGGCGCAAGGCACCTCGCCCCATTCGGGATCGGGCATGCCGATGACGGCGATCTCGGATATCGCCGGGTGTTCGCGCAGCACGGCCTCGATCTCCGCTGGATAGATATTCTCGCCACCCGAAATAATGACGTCCTTGGCGCGATCGACGATATAGAGATAGCCATCCTCGTCGCGCCGGCCGAGATCGCCGGTCTTGAGCCAATCGCCCGCGAAGGCGGCGCCGGTCGCCTGGGGATTGCGCCAATAGCCGGCGAAGACATGCGGGGCTCGGACCTGCACCTCGCCGATTTCGCCCGCCCGGAGTTCCGCGCCATGCCGATCGACGATGCGCAGATCGGTATGAAAATACGGCAAGCCCGCCGAACCGGCTTTGGTCGCGACATGGGCAAGATCGACGAGCGTTGCCGGACCCGCCGTCTCGGTTGCGCCATAGGTCTGCTGCACCGGAATGCCGCGCCGTTCGAGCGCGGCGATAAGGTCCGCGGGCACCGGCGCGCCGCCGCACAGGATCCAGCGCAAACTTGAAAGATCGGCAGCGTCAAAATCCGGATGGTCGACCAAAGATCGCAGCATCGCCGGGACGGCGAAAAAGTGATTGACCCGCTCCGCCGCGATCAGGCCGAGAATCGCGCCCGGCTCCCAGGCGCGCGGGAGCAACAAGGTGGCGCCCATATGCACGAAGAGCGTCGCGAAGGACAGGCCGCCGACATGGAACAGCGGCGTCGGCACGAGGTTGACATCGCCCTGCTTGTAATCGTGCGAGGCGGCCATCGTCGCCGAAGCCCAGAACATTTGCCGATGGGTGAGCACGGCGCCCTTGGGGCGGCCGGTGGTTCCGGAGGTGTAGACCAGCACCAGCGCGCCGTCGGGATCCACCGGTTCGGCATGCGTGAGCGGCGACGTGCGTTGCAAAATCGCGCGATAGGTTTCCGTAGCCAGCACCGGAAAATTGGACTGACCCATAGCCGCCACGGTCGGCGCAAATTCCGCGTCGTGGACAAGCAGCTTCGGCTCGCTGTCGCCGAGGATGTAGGCGACCTCGGGTGCGGCGAGGCGCCAATTGATGCCGCACAGAATGGCGCCGATCTTCGCGGCGCCGTAATAAAGCGCGACATAGTCGACGCCGTTGCGCATCAGCACGGCGACGCGGTCGCCCGGCCCGACCCCGTGCGACCGCAGGACACCGGCCGCGCGGCCGGCTTCGGCTTCGAGTTCCGCGAAGCCGAGGCGACGCTCGCCGGCGATCAGCGCCCGCCGCCCGCCATCGAGCCATGCGCGCTTCGATAAGAAGCTGCCGATCGAGATGTCCATGCTCCGCTCGCTATTCGCGGAACGGACCGTCGCGCGCGTTGAGGAAGGCGCGCATGCCGTCCTTCGCCAGGATATCGAGCAAATGCTTCTGCTCGGGCGTGTTCGCGCCGATCGCCAGCGTATCGGCCAACGCGTGCTGGCGGATCGCGGCGCCGGCGCCCATGAGATCGTAAGCCAGGCGCAGGCTGCGCTTTTTCATTTGCAACGCATGCGGCGGAACCTTGGCCAGCCGTTCGGCCAGTGTCCAAGCCGCCGCCGATAGCTCCGCCGCCGGAACGACCCGGTTGACGATGCCCAAGCGATAGAGTTCCGCCGCGTCGACGAGATCGCCGGTATAATAAATTTCGTGCGCGGCGCGGCTGTGCGTGAGAAACGGCAGCATCAGAAACGGCGACAGCGCGCCGTGGCGGATTTCGGGTTCGCCGAGGCGGGCATGATCGGCGGCCAGCGCCAGATCGCAGGCCAGCGCCAGGCCCGAACCGGTCCCAATGGCGTAACCGTTCAGCGCCGCGATCACCGGTTGACGTTGATGCCAAATCTTGAAGAAAAGTTCGAGGTTCGCGCGCACCAGGGCTTCGAGCCGGTCGAGCGGCGTGTCCTCGATCTCTTCCATGTCCCAGCCGGTGCAAAACGCGCGCTCGCCCGCTCCGGTCAGCACGATGGCGCGGATGCCGGCATCGGCGCCGAGCGCGTCGAAGGCGCGAATGATTTCGCGATCGGTGATCGTCATGCGCAGCGCGTTCAGTCGTTCGGGCCGGTTGATCCGCACTTCGGCCACCGGACCGCGCGTTTCGACGATGATGTCTTCGAAGCTCTGCATGCCGCCCCTATTGGTTGGCGATTCCCGCGCGGCGATTGGATTTGCGGCGGAAACGCTCTTTCACTTGAAAACCGGCTGGGTTATGGTTTGAAAATAGCACGCGGTCGCGGGTATCGCCACGGGTCCGGCGCAGCCGCCCGCGAGCGGCTTCACGGGGGAGAAAAAAGATGAGCAGGATCGCCGTTTTTTCAGCCATCGCCGCGGCGCTCGCAATCGGCAATGCCGCAACGGCGCAAGCGCAAACGGTCACGATAAAACTCGAAACCTACGCCGGCCCGCGCCACGCGATGAACACGCATGGCTGGCCCGAGTGGATCAAGCAAGCCGAGGCCGCGAGCGGCGGCGCGCTGAAATTCGAGATGTCCTATCCGCCGGTCGATCCGCGCGTGCTCTACGACCGTGTCCGCAGCGGCATCGCCGACATGGCGTGGATCACGCATGGTTACACGACCGGGCGCTTTGTGCTGCCGGAAATCGTCGAGCTGCCCAACGTCGACGGCAACGGCGCCATGATGTCGCGCGCGCTCTGGCGCGTCCATGCCAAGCATTTCGTCAAGCTCGACGAATACAAGGGCGTCGAGGCGCTGACCGTGTTCACCCACGGCCCCGGCATGGTCCATTCGCGCAAACCGATCGCGGCACTCAAGGATTTCGAGGGCATGAAAGTGCGCACCGGCGGCGGCGTGCAATCGGAAATTGCCAAGCGCCTCAATATCGTCGCGGTTTCGGCGCCGGCCACCAAGGCGCACGAGATCCTGAGCCAGGGCGTCGCCGACGGCGTGTTTTTCTCGCTCGAGACGATCACGAGCTTCAAGCTCGGCGACGTCGTCAAGTACCACTACACGGTGCCTGGCGGTCTCTACACGGCGAGTTTCGCGGTGGTGATGAACAAGGCGAAGTTCGACAGCTTGAGCCCGGCCCACAAGGCGGCGCTGGGCAAGGTGACCGGCGAGCCGATGGCCGTCCTCATGGGCAAGACCTGGGACGATGCCGACAAGGTCAGCGCCGACGAGTTGGCCAAGACGAAAAACACCGTCGGCCCGTTGCCGGCGGCGCTCGCGGCCGAGCTGCAGACCAAGCTCGCCGATATCGAACTCGATTGGATCAAGCGCGCCAAGGAAGCCGGCCTCGCCGATCCGGCGGCGGCGCTCAAGGAGCTGCGATCCGAGATCGCCAAGATCAAGACAGGCGGCTGAGCGCGGGATGGCGCAGCCCGCACCGACGCGGGGCCCGATGCCGCGGCCCGGCAGAGTGGCAGAGTCTGGCGCAGCGGCCAGCGCCGGCTTGAGCGTCCTTGCCGGGGCGGTGCTCGCCGGCATCATGATGGTGGCCGTGGTCGACGTTGTCGGCCGCTATTTCGTTCAGCCGTCCGCTGCCCGGCAGCTCGGAAATCACCGAAATCATGATGGCGGTGCTCATCTATGCGGGTCTGCCCGTGGTCAGCCAGCGCAACGCCCATATCTCGGTCGATCTGTTCGGCTCGCTTACGCCGAAAGCGTTCGTCCCGTTGCGTGACGTCGCGATCCGCGTGCTGTGCGCGGCGACGCTCGGCGGTGATCGCCTGGCGTCTTTGGGCCTATGGCAATCAACTGTCGAAAGACGTGACCGAGTACCTGAAACTGCCCCAGGCGCCGTTCGTTTACGTGATGAGCCTGTTCGCCGGACTGGCGGGCTTGGTCGAGCTTTACCGCGCCGTCCGGCCGACGCCGCCGCAGGATAGTCTTCGCCTCGGACCCTGTCTGAGCTTCGGGTTTCCTAGCGCGTGACCGCCGCCCTCATCGCCTTTGCCATTCTGCTCGCGCTGATCTTCCTGCGCGTGCCGATCGCGTTCGCGATGACCGTGGTCGGGGTCGGCGGCTTCGTCTTGACGCGCGGCCCCGGTCCGGCGCTGGAACTTGTCGGTCAGGTCGCGCGCCAGACCGTGCTGACTTCCGAGCTTTCGGTGGTTCCGCTGTTTATCCTGATGGGCAATTTCGTCGCCCGCTCGCGTCTCGCGCTCGAACTCTACGACGCCGCGCATGCCTTTGTCGGCCATTTTCGCGGCGGGCTGGCGATGGCGACGATCATCGCCTGCGGCGCCTTCAGCTCGGTTTGCGGCTCGAGCCTCGCCACCGCGGCGACGATGGTGAACGTCTCGCTGCCGGCGATGCGCAAGAAAGGCTACGCCACCTCGCTCGCCGCCGCCTCGGTCGCGGCCGGGGGCACGCTCGGCAATCTGATCCCGCCCGGCACCGTCACGGTGCTCTACGGCATCATGACCAACACGAATATCGGACACCTTTTCATCGCCAGCATCATTCCGGGCCTGCTCGCCGTTCTGCTGCTGCTGGGGGCGATCGCGCTCGCGACCTATTTCAATCCGGCGCTTGGCCCCGCCGACCGGCGCGCGCCGTGGCCCGAGCGGCTGCGCGCGCTGTTGAAGGTCTGGGGCCTGCTGGTGCTGTTCGCGCTGGTCATGGGCGGAATCTATCTCGGCGTTTTCACCACCACCGAGGCGGCCGGCATCGGCGCTTTCGGCGGATTCCTGTTCGCGCTGGCCAAGGGAACCATGACGTGGCGCAGCCTCCGCGACACGCTGGCCGCGACCGCGATCACCTCGTCGGCGCTTTTCTTCGTGCTGATCGGCGCCATGATCCTCGCCAATTTCGTCGACGCCGCCGGACTTTCCGCCGCGATCACGAAAGGGCTCACATCGCTCGACCTGCCGCCGCTCGCGGTGATCGGCCTCATCGTCCTGATTTATCTGCTGCTCGGCACCGCGCTCGAAGGCGTCTCGATCGTGCTGCTGACGGTGCCGATTTTCCTGCCGGTCGTGACCGGGCTCGGCCTCAGCCCGATCTGGTTCGGCATTCTCGTCATCGTCGTGACCGAGATCAGCCTGATCTCGCCGCCGGTCGGACTCAACTACTCGATCATCTCGAACATGGTCCCGGACATTCCGGAGCGCGAGATCATCAAGGGCCTCTACCCATTTCTCGTGGCGGAGCTCATTCTGGTGGCGATTCTGACGGCGTTTCCGTCGATCACGCTGCTGCTGGTGCCCTCGCCGATCCGCTGAACCGCGCCGCTACGCGGTCGCGGATTTGCGATAGGCGTGATTGGCGTCGAAGCGGGCGGTGATGTAGTCGCCCCAGATCGCGCGCGGATAGCGCGGCGGATTGCCGGGCCCGTGGCACGTCGGCAAGCACTCCACCACGGTGTCGAAATCGGGATCGAAGAAGAATGCCAGCGAATAGCGGTCGCGGCCCTTGGGATTGAGCACGCGATGCTGGGTCGAAACGAAGCGGTCGTTGGTCCAACGCATCAGCATATCGCCGGCATTGACCACGGCGGTTCCCGGCATGCGGGGAGCGTCGATCCAGCGGCCGTCGCGCCGCCGCACTTGCAACCCGCCGGCGTCGTCTTGCGTCACGATCGTCAGAAATCCGAAATCGCTGTGCGGTGCCGCGCCGTAAACGTCGTCGGGTCGCGGCTCCGGCGCCGGGGGATAATGCAGCGCGCGGATAAACGCCATCGGTCGCTTGAAGCACGCGCCAAGCCGGCCGTCGGGCAGATCGAGCGCGGCTTCGAACAACTCCACCAGTCGAAAGCCGAGTTGCGCCGCCTCGGCGTAGTACGCGCCCATCGCGGGACGCAGCGACGCCGGGCGCGCCGGCCATTGGTTGGGTCCGTGCAGCGGCTTGTGCATGAGAACGTCGGGATCGTCGGGTGCCAGATCGCTGCCGATCAGAAACAATTCGCTGAGGTTGGCACGCTTGGCCTCGACGCGATGCTGATCGCCCATCGGCATGTAGCCGCGATGGGCCGGGCCGATCTTGAGCGCCAGCTTCTCCGCCATGGGGAGCGCGAAAAACTCGCGCCCGGCCGCGAGGCCGCGATCGACGGCGGCATCGTCGAGGCCGTGATTGGCGATGCCGAAAAAGCCGATCGTTTCGAGCGCGAGCGCGATCGCCCGCGCCGTTTCGGCCTTGGCGCCATGCGCCCCGGCGCGGAACGGCGCCAAATCGATGACGGGAATGTCGCCGGCCTGTCGTACGATGCTTGCCATGATGAAGACCTTCGCCAGCCGCGGCCCACGCACGTTTCAAATGCAACGCCAACGAAACACTGCTTGACACACCTCCGTCAACCCCGAAAGATGCCGGCCAAGGGATCGGCACAGCGCGAATTTCATGAACGAAACGGCACGGCCGCGATGACCAAAAAAGATGGCGCCTTTGCCCGCCCGCAATTGCGCGACCTTGGCCGCCAGATCCGCATCCTGCGCGAGCGGCGCGGGCTTTCGCTCAACCGGCTGGCGCGCCAGAGCGGCGTGAGCGTCACTGGCATCCGCAACATCGAATTGGGCCGCGCCAATTCCGGCCTGCTGACCGTGGTCGCAATTCTCGACGTGCTCGGGGTCTCGATCGACGAACTTGTCGGCATGGCGCGGCGCGCCGGCAAAACCGTATTCGTGTCGCGCGCATCCGCGAAGCACACGGAGCCGTTGCAACGCCAGCTCAGCGAAATCTACCGGCCCAATATTCGCGGGCGCATCGTCGCCCTGCCCGCCGCGACCGACATGCTCACGGCGCGCAAGGCCGACGCGGGCGCGCATTTCGGCTTCGTGATCGAGGGCCGGCTGCGCATCGCGCTGGGCGATGCCACGACGCGCGATCTGGCCGCCGGCGATTCGTTTCACATCGCCGACCTGCCGCCGCGCGCCATCGCGAATACCGGCGACGGCGCCGCGCGCGTCCTGTGGGTGAAGGACGGCGGCGCCGAGGGCCGGATCGAAAGCACGATCGAGCGGGGACACTGAGCGGCAATGAACGGCAAGCAGCGTCGTTATGTCGTCGCCACCGATGTCGGCGGCACCTGCACCGACACGATCGTGTTCGCCGCGGGCGAGCCGGTTCACATCGGCAAGGCGCTCTCGACGCCGCCCGATTCGCCGATCGGCGTGATCGATTCGGTGCGCGACTGCGGTCAAGACGATGGGACTTTCGCTGACGGAGCTGTTCGCGCAGACGCATCTTTTCGTGCACGGCTCGACCGTCGTCGACAACACGATCCTGACCCGCGACGGCGCCGCGGACGGGGCTGATCACGACCGCCGGCTTCGAGGATACGCTTCTGGTCACGCGCGGCGCCTATGGCCGCTGGGGCGGCTTGCCCGAGGACGCATCAAGCATCCGGTGAAGACCGAGCGCGCGGCGCCGCTGGTCCGAGCCGACTGGATTCGTCGGCGTCGCCGAGCGCGTCGACTACAAGGGCGCCGTGGTTCGCGACCTCGACGAAGCGGCGGCCGAAGCGGCGATGCGATTCCTGGTCGATGAAAAGGGCGTCGAGGCGATCGCCGTCTCGCTTCCTCTGGTCGTTCTACAATCCGGCGCACGAGCGCCGCGTGCGCGAGCATACTCCGAGCGCATCGCGCCGGACGTGTACGTCACGCTGTCGAGCGAGATCGCGCCGGTTCCGGGCGAATACGAACGCACGTCGACGACCGTCGATCAACGCCTATGCCGGCCGCATCACGCGAAACTATCTGTCACGGCTTGCAGAGCCTGCTGGCCGACAACGGCTATGCCGGCCCGGTCATGGTCATGCAGGGCTATGGCGGCTCTGCTGCCGGCGAAAGAGGCCGCCGAGCGCGCGGTCGGCATGCTCGAATGCGGTCCGGCGGCCGGCGTGATCGGCAGCCGCGTTCCTCGGCGAGCTGCTCGGCGACACCGACGTCATCGCCGCCGACATGGGCGGCACGACGTTCAAGGTCGAGCGTGATCCAGGACGGCGAGATCGAGTACGCGCGCGAGCCGATGGTCGACCGTTTTCACTACGTGGCGCCGAAGATCGAAGTCGTCTCGATCGGCGCCGGCGGCGGCAGCATCGTCTCGCTGGACCGGAAGCACGAAGACGCCCGCCGTCGGTCCGCGCATCGCCGGCGCCCGGCCGGGCCCGATCTGCTACGGCCAGGGCGGCGCCGAGCCCACGCTCACCGACGTGCTGCATGCTGATCGGCTACATGGATCCCGACATTTTCCTGGGCGGCACGATGAAGCTCGATCGCGACGGGCGCGCGCCGGTCTTCGACGACAAGATCGCGCGAGCCGCTCGGCATGCCGGTCGAGGAGGCCGCATTCGGCATCTATCGCGTCGCGTGCGCGCAGATCACCGATCTGATCCACGAGATCACGGTCGAGCGCGGCCTCGATCCGCGCGACTTCGTCCTGCACGCATTCGGCGGCAGCTGCGGCATGCTGTGCGGCATGTTCGGCGCCGGAGCTCAACGTGCAGCCGCATCGTCGTGCCCTATACCGCTTCGGTCAACTGCGCGTTCGGCCTGGTCGTCGGCCGACATCGTGCATGAATACTCGGCCACGAAGACCTTGGCCGGTGCCCGCGCCGGCCGGCGGAAATCAACGCGATCTATCGCGCCGATGATCGAGCGGGCGCGCAACGAGCTCGCGGGCGAAGGCTTCTCACGGCGATCGCATCGGAGCTCGACTGGTCGGTCGATCTCCGCTATTCGCGCCAGGTGCACGAAGTGACGACCCTGGTGCGCGGCCGCGACGCCGCTCGACGAAGCCGGCGTTCAAGCGCAACTGGTCGACGATTTCGAGGCGCTCTACGAGCGCAAATACGGCAAGGGCTCGGCGCTGTCGCGAGGCCGGCATCGAGATGACGGCGTTCCGGCTGACCGCGCGCGGCCTGATGGCGCGGCCGAGCATCGAGCCGCTGCCGCTCGAGCGGCGCTTCGCCGGACCGCGCCCGCATCGGGCGGCGCACGATTTTCGTCGAGGCCGCGCAACGGCATGGCGGAGGCCGACATCTACGATTTCAGCGAGCTCGAGCCCGGCAATGCCGTGCCCGGGCCGGCGGTCATCCACACGCCGATCACCACCATCGTGCTCGCAGGCGAAGCAGACCGGCCGGATGGACGCCTATCGCAACGTCGTCGATCGAATTCGCCGACGCTGAGGCCAGCCATGGACCCGATCACCTTTTCGATCATCCGCCATCGCCTGTTTCGCGTCGTCGACGAGGCGGTCATCACGCTGAAGCACGTGTCCGGCAGCGCGATCACCAATGAGGGCCACGACCTCATGGTCTCGCTCTATCGCGCCGACGGCTCGCTGCTGATGGGCGGGGTCGGCTTCCTCCACCATCTGACCAGCGCCGCCGAGGCCTGCAAGGCGATCATCCGCCGCTTCGAGGGCCAGATCAACGAAGGCGACGTCTATCTCCTGAACGATCCCGTACACCGCGGCGCTGCACACCTCGGACATCTATCTGGTATCGCCGATCCATCACGCGGGACAGCTCGTCGCCTGGAGCGCGTGCTTCGTCCACGTCTACGACATCGGCGCGATGAACCCCGGCGGCTTCAGCCCGGACTCGCAGGACATCTTCACCGAAGGCTTCAGCTCGCCCGGCATTGAAGCTCGTCGACCGCGGCGAGTTGCGCCAGGACGTGCTGCGACACGTTGCTCAACATGGTGCGCTCGCCCGGAAATGGTGGCGCTCGACATGCGCTCGATGATCGCGTGCAACAACGTCGCGCAGCGAGCGGATGCTCGCGCTGATCGAGAAATACGGCTACGCGACCGTCGACGAGGCCTGCCTGACGCTGATCGAGCAATCGGAGAAGCTGCTGCGCGCGCGGCTTGCGCGAGCTGCCCGACGGGCAATGGCAATCGCGCCAATACATGGACGTGAAGGGCGAGATCGGCGAAGGTCTGCCTGACCATGACCAAGGCGGGCGACTACGCTCACGTTCGATTTCACCGGATCAGCGCCGCAATCGAAATACGCGCGTCAACTGCACGAAGTGGGCGTCGCTCGGCGGCCTGTTCGCGCCGCTGTTCCCGCTGCTGTGCTACGACATCACCTGGAACGAAGGCGTCATCCGGCCGATCACGATGATCGCGCCGGAAGGCACGATCGTGAACTGCGCGCGGCCGGCGCCGGTGTCGGTCGCGACCGTCGGTGCCATCCAGTCGGTCAACAACGCCGCCTGCGCGACGATCGGCAAGATGCTCGCCGCGAGCGAGAAATACGCGCAAGGAGGCGACCGCGGTTTGGCACGCCAACCATTTCGCGATCTTCATGTTCGGCACCAACCAGCGCGGCGGCCAATCGATCGGCATCCTGACCGAGACCTTCGCCGGCGCCGGCGGCGCGCGCACCTTCGCCGATGGCGTCGATATCGGCGGCGAGATCCCCAATCCGATTTCGCGCATGGCGAACGTCGAGACGATGGAGAGCATCTTTCCGATCCGTTACCTGTTCCGCCGGCGCCTGGTCGACTCCGGCGGTCCCGGCCGCTATCGCGGCGGCACTCGGCGGCGAAATCGCGATCGCGCCGCACGACGCGCCCGATGGCGGCATGCATTACGTGGTCTCGGGCAAGGGCGCCAAGTTTCCGATGAGCGAAGGCCTCGGCGGCGGCTATCCGGGCGCGCCCAACCGCTATGTCTGGGTCCACAACAACGAGGTCGGCGACAAGCGCAACATGGATCCGTCCTTCGCGCAATCGATCGAGGAGATGCCCGGGCGCAACGAGGACATTTCCTGGGGCGTGTTTCCGCTGATGGGCAAGGACGCGCTGTACGTGCGCTGGAACGGCGGCGGCGGTTTCGGCGATCCGCTCGAGCGCGTCCCCGAGCAAGTCGGCGCCGACATAACCGGCCGGTTGCGTCAGTCGCGAGACCGCGCGCAAGGTCTATGGCGTCGTCGCCGACGGCAACGGCGCGGTCGATCTCGCGGCGACGAAGGCCTTGCGGCAGGAGATTCGCGGTACCCGCATGGACCGGAGAGCGGCGGAATGAGCCGCTCGATCGCCGCCAATCTCGAAATTCGCGCCACCGCCGACGGCGACCGGATCGCTTGCCGATCCTGCGGCCATGCGCTGGCGCCGGCGGGCCAGCCCTGGAAGCGCCATGCCGTGCTGCGCGAAATGTCGATGAACGGCGCCGGGGGCAAGGCCTATACCGGCGCGCAGGAAGCGTTGCTGCGTCAATTCGGCTGCCCGAAATGCGGCGCCCTGCTCGACACCGAAATGGCCCTGCCGGGCGAGCCGTTCCTCGACGACATCGTGCGTGCATGACACAAGCCACGAACCGCAAGGCCGCCGCGCGGCAACGAACCGGCTCGGGCTTGGCCCAAGGCGTCGCCAAGACAATCGGCGAGCGCCTGCGCAAGATCAGGCTTGGCCGCAACCTGACAATCAACAGTCTTGCGAAGCTCGCCCGCGTCCCGGCCAGCACGATCAGCAAGATCGAAAACGGTTTGCTGAAGCCAAGCCTGGTCCATGCGATCAACCTCGCCACCGCGCTGAACGAAAATCTCGGTTTTCTCGTCGACCGCTACCGCGCCGAACCGCGGCGCATATCGATCGTTTATGCCAATCGGCGCGAGCGCCTCGAATATCCCGAGATGGGATTGACGCTCCATGATTTGAGCGGCCGCTTCAACGCCGGCGTGCTCGAAGCGCGCTACGGCATTCTCAATGCCGGCGCGCATTCGGGCCGCGCGATGATGACCCATCCCGGCGACGAAATATGCTGTGTCGTCAAAGGTTCGATCGCATTCCAGGTCGGCGACGAACGTTGGACATTGGCCGCCGGCGACACGATTCACTTCAAGAGCGACCGCCCGCATCGCTGGGAAAACGCGGCGCGCGGCCGTACCGAGGTCGTATGGGTGTTCTCCGACGGATTGTCGTTCTAAGGAAAGCCGACGCGCCATGCATCATGTGGAAATCCGCAGGGAAATCGTCGACCGCGTGCTGGCGCGGCGGCGGCGCTATCATCTGTTCGACGCGCTCGATCCGGCGAAATCGGCGCTCGCCGTCATCGACATGCAAAGCGCATTCGTCGAACCGGGCTCGCCCGCCGAGGTGCCGCCGGCGCGCGGCATTATCGCGAACATCAATCGCCTCGCCGGCCAAATCCGCGCGCTCGGCGGAACGGTGATCTGGGTAACGCATGCCAATATCCATACCCGCGCCGGCAGCGATTGGGGCATGTTCTTCGACAACTTCGTCGCCGCCGACGTCCGCCAGCGGACCATCGAAAGCCTTGCGCCCAGCGCGCCCGGGCAAAAAGTCTGGCGCGAGATGAGCGTCGATCCGCGCGATATTCACGTCGTGAAGAATCGCTACAGCGCCCTGATCCCCGGCGCATCGAACCTGGAACGCATCCTGCGCGGCCTCGGCATCGAAAATCTGCTGGTCGCCGGCACCAAAACCAATGTGTGCTGCGAGGCGACGGGCCGCGATGCGATGATGATGGATTTTCGCGTCGTCATGGTCTCCGATTGCCTGGCGGCGCTGTCGGACGACGAGCATCGCGCCACGCTCGAGACTTTCATTCAGCAGTTCGGCGACGTGATGACCGGCGACGAAGCCGTCGCTGTCTTGAACGCGAAGCCGAACCGCTGATCCCATCGCCGGTATCGGGCCGGTCCAACGAGGAGGAGGCTGAAGCATGAAACGCATTCTTGTGTCGCTATCCGGTGCATTCGCCGCCGCCGCCATCGGTTTTGCCGCGCCCGCCGCAGCACAGCAGGAATTCAAGGTCGCCCTGGTCCTGCCCGGCCCGATCAGCGACGGCACGTTCAATTCCGCCGCGCATCAGGGCATCCAGGCCGCCGAGAAGAAATACAAGATCAAGGTATCGATCCAGGAGAACACCCAGTTCGCGCAGATCGAAAGCACGCTGACGCGCTATGCCCGCGAGGGCTACGACGTCGTCATCGGCCACGGTTTTCAATTCGCGGAGCCGGCCAAGAAGATTCACAAGAACTTTCCCAAGACCTGGTTCGTCGTCAATGCGGCCAAGGTCGCCGAAGGTCCCAACCTCGCGTCCTTCGACAATCGCTGGGGCGATGCCGGATACGTGGCCGGCGCCGTCGCGGCCACGATCAGCAAAACCGGCACGATCGGCCATATCGGCGGCATCCCGGTGCCGGTGATCCAGGAATATCAAGACGGTTTCGAGCGCGGCGCCAAGCGAATCCGGCCCGATATCAAGGTGCTCTCGGCCTTCGTCGGCTCGTTCTCCGACATCGCCAAGGGCAAGGAGATCACCCTGTCGCTGATCGAGCGCGGCGCCGACGTGGTCACGGCGACCGGCAACGAGAACGTCGTCGGCACGATTCAGGCCGCGAAGGAAAAGGGCGTCATGGCGATCGGAACCGCCTTCGATTCCGCCGCGCTCGCGCCCGACACGATCGTGACCACCGCGATCATCCGGATGGACGTGAATATCGACATGGCGATCGGGCTCGTGACCGGCAAGAAGATCGAGCCCAAAAATTATTTGTTGGGCTTTAACGAGAACGGTCTGGGGCTCGCGGCCTATCGCAATTTCGAGAGCAAAATCCCGGCCGAAAGCAAAGCCAAGATCGCCCGGCTGATCGAGGACATCAAGGCGGGCAAGGTGGCCGACTTGCCGCCGATCCGCTAGGCGCGCCGCAAGAAGACGAATGGAGCCGCTGCTCGCGCTGCGCGGAATCGGCAAGCGCTTCGGCGATCTCGTGGCGCTCGACGGCGCCGATTTGCAGGCGGGCGCCGGCGAAGCGGTCGGCGTGCTCGGCGAAAACGGCGCGGGCAAATCGACGCTGATGAATATCGCGTCGGGCCTGCTCGCCCCCGACTTGGGTGAAATCCGCATCGCCGGCGCCCGCGCCGCTTTCGCCAACCCGCGCGCGGCCGCGGCGGCGGGCGTCGGCATGGTGCATCAGCACGACCTGCTGGTGCCGACCCTCACCGTCGTTGAAAACATCATGCTCGGCGATCCTCGCCCGCGTCCGTGGCGGCCCGATCTCGGGCGCCATGGCCGCGACATAGCGGCCCTGGCCGCGCGCATCGGAATGCCGATCGACCCTAAGGCGACGGTCGCGCATCTCGGGATCGGCGCCCGGCAGCGCGTCGAGATCGTCAAGGCGCTCTACCGCGGAGCCCGCATTCTCATTCTCGACGAGCCCACCGCCGTCCTCTCGGAGCGCGAGCGGGCCGAACTTTACGGCGTCGTTCGCGCGCTCAAGCGCGACGGCGTCGCCATCGTCCTCATCAGTCACAAGCTTGAGGACATTTTCGCCGCCTGCGACCGGGTCGTTGTCCTGCGCGGCGGGCGCGTCGTCGATCAGGCTAGCGTCGCCGAACGGAGCGCATCGGATTTGGTCCGCGCGATGATCGGCGATGACCGGCCCGCCGGGCCCGCCAAGTCCGGAACGCCGGGCCGCGCCATGCTCGAAGCGCGCGATCTTGCCGCCCGGCGTGACAATGGCGCGATCGCGTTTGCCGGCGTCTCGTTCGAGCTGCGCGCCGGCGAAATTCTCGCGGTGGCCGGTGTCGAAGGCAACGGACAGTTGGAGCTGACGGAGGTGCTGACCGGCCTCCGCCCCGCGTCCAACGGCACGTGTGCATTCCAAGGACGGATTCTCGGCGAGACGAAGCGCGCGCGGCGGCGGCGCGCCCTTGGTATTCGGCACGTGCCGCACGATCGATCGCGCAACGGCGTATTGCCGCGGCAGTCGCTGGCGGACAATTTTCTCTTGGCGCATTGGTTCGATCGCGCGTTCAGCCGCCGCGCCTGGCTGCGCAGGCGCCACGCCCGGTCCGCGGCTACGGAAATCGTCAAGGCATTCGACGTTCGCGGCGCGCTGACCGGGCCGCTCAATGCGCTTTCCGGCGGCAATCAGCAGAAGCTGCTTGTGGGGCGCGAATTGTGGGGCGATGGCCGCGTGTTGATCGCCGCGAACCTCACGCGCGGCCTCGATTTGCGGACCGTCGCGGCGCTACAGGAAACGCTGATAACCCGGCGAAACGCCGGCCTCGCGATCCTCCTGATCTCGTCGGACCTCGGCGAAATCTGGCACATCGCCGACCGGGTGATGGTCCTGGCGCAAGGCCGTCTGCACGGGCCCGTGCCGGTGAGCGCAACCTCGCAGCATCAGGTCGGCACTTGGATATCGGGCGGCTGAACCGCTTGCCGCATTGGCGAGCGGCGCGGCCCGGCGTGCTCGCGGCGCTCGGCGCGTTTGCCGCCTGCTCCGTATTCCTGCTCATTGCCGGCAAGGACCCGCTGCGCGCGATCCTGGTTTTGATCCAAGGCGCCTTCGGCTCCGTCGATGGCCTCCACGAAGTTTTGCTGCGCTCGGTGCCGCTGGCGATCGTCGGTTTGGGAATCGCGGTCGCGTTTCGCGCCAATGTTTACAACATCGGCGGCGACGGCCAGTTTCTTGTCGGCGCCGCCGTCGCGGTCGCGGCGCTACAAGCGACGGGCGATCTCGGCCTGCTCAGTTTGCCCTTGCTGCTTGTGGCCGGCGCGCTCGGCGGCGCGCTCTATGGCGGCATTGCGGGCTCATTGCGCGCGCGTTTCGACGCCAACGAAATCATCGTCACAATCATGCTCAACTATGTGGCGGTTCAAACCGTCGCCTGGCTGATACGCGGGCCGCTGCAGGAATCGGCGCGCATCATTCCGCGCTCCAATCCGATACCGTCCTCGGCGCAACTCCACGAATTGGCAATCGGTTTGGGGCACTCCGGAGTCTTGCTGGCTCTCGGGCTCGCACTCCTCCTCTTTGTCGTCATGCGCCGCACCGTGTTCGGATACCAGCTCGATGCCGTGGGCGAGAGCCGTGCCGCGGCCGACTATGGCGGCATGGCCAGCGCCCGCGTCATTTTTTTCGCCATGGCGGCAAGCGGTGGGATCTGCGGCCTTGCCGGCGCCACCGAAGTTGCCGGCGTCTTTCACCGGCTTGAGGAAAACATGGCGCCGGGATCGGGCGTCACCGGCATAGCCGTTGCGCTGCTCGCACGCCTCAATCCGCTGTTGGTACCGCTCGCCGCCTTGCTGTTCGGCGTCTTGACCGTCGGCGCCGGCGCGTTGCAGCGCGACCTCGGCGTGCCCTACCCCTTGCTGTGGATTATCGAGGCCGCGGTGATCTTCGCCTTTCTCCTCGCGCGCGGGCGCGCCAGCGGCGCCGGCACTGCTTGAGAGTGGGCGATGGACCAGATCTTTTTCGTCGGACTGATTGCCGCCGCCTTTCGATTGGCGACGCCGCTTCTGTTCGCGGCGCTCGGCGAGGCGGTGTCGCAACGTTCCGGCGTGCTCAATGTCGGGATCGAGGGCATCATGCTGGTCGGCGCCTTTGCCGGCGCATGGGGCGCCGTCGCAACCGGATCGCCGTGGCTCGGCGTCGTTATCGCGGTTGCGGCCGGCCTCCTGACGGCGGCAATCCACGCGGTGCTGTGCTTGCGCTTCCACGTCGATCAGATCGTCTCCGGGATCGCCCTCACCATGCTCGGCCTCGGCCTGTCGGGCTTTGGCTATCGGCTCACGCTGGGTGCCGATCGCGGGATCGCCATTCCCGGTTTCGCCCGCCTCGATCTCGGCGGCGTCGCCCAAGTTCCGATGCTCGGTCCGGCGCTGTTTCAACACCAAGCCTTGGTCTATGCCGCGCTCGCGCTGGCCGTGGCGCAATGGTGGTTCATGTATCGGACCGGCTGGGGCCTCGCGATCCGCGCCTGCGGCGAACATCCGCACGCGGCGCATGCGGCGGGCATCGACGTGTTTCGGACGCGATTCGCCTGCGTGCTATGGGGCGGCGCGCTGGCCGGCGCGGGCGGCGCCCATCTTTCGATCGCCCAGATCGGCAATTTCGTCGAAGACATGGTCGCGGGACGCGGCTTCATCGCCATCGCCTGCGTCGTATATGGGCGCTGGCACCCGCTCGGTATACTCCTCGCCGCGCTGTTCTTCGGCGCGGCCGACGCCGCGCAAATTCGCTTGCAGGCGCTCAATCCCCACGTGCCCTACCAATTCTTCGTGATGATGCCTTACCTGCTCGCCATCGGCGCGCTGGTTTTCCTGTCGCGCCGTTCGCGCTTGCCCGCGGCGCTGGCGCAGCCCTTCGTCCCGCCGCGCTAAATCAATTTTGCGGCGCGCCTTGGTGGATGACGATGCCTTCGAGCTTCTCGACATGGCGCATGAAACGGTACTTGTCCTCGACGCCGTCGGTGGGCTTGCGGTCTTTCCACGGCCAAGGATGTTTGCCGGGCTCGATCTTGGCGACGATGTAGCCCATCTCCTGGTCTTCGATCATGCGCTTGAACTCGCGCAGCGCCGATGCCTCATCGCGCACCGTCACCGTGTTGATGCAGCCGGCACCTTCCGCCATTTTGGCGAGATCGGTGTTGCGCGAGGTGTGCGTCGGCGGGCCGCCGATGTTCTCGTAGATGCCGTTGTCGACCACGAGCACCGTGAGATTGGCCGGCCGCTCGCAGCCGATCGTGCACATGGCGCCGGTGTTCATCAACACCGAGCCGTCGGTTTCGAACGCGACGATGCGCCGGTGCGGAAGCGCCATGGACAGGCCGAACGCCGTGGTCGTGATCGAGCCCAGGATGCCGGGGAAAAAGGTGTTGTCGCCCGGCGGGCGGTGGTTCCACCAATCGTCCCACAGCCCGCCGATCGAGCTGATGCAAAGATCCTCGGATTTGACGAGGGGCGCGATCGCCTTGATGAGATCAATCCTTTGCATAGGCGGGAACCTCCACGCAGTTGCCGGAAAAGGCGAGCGCCACCGGCCATTGGCTCGAAATCGGCGTGCAGCAGAGCGCGCTTGATCGCCGGCTTGATCTCGCCGAGCTCGCGCACGAAACGATAGGGAATGCGCAGCGCATTCAGGATCGGCTCCATCGTCTGCGCGTGGTTGTGGCCCCACCAATTGCGCTCGCCGAGTTCGCCGCGAAACGCCATGATCATGACCACCGGCAGATGATGGCTGAGCGCAAACCGCGCGATCGGCTCGCAGGCTTGGCGCAGGCCCGAATTCTCCATGATCATCACCGCCCGCTTGCCGCCGAGATAGGCGCCGACGCAAATGCCGGGCAGCTCGGACTCGTTGGTGACCTGGACGTAGCGAATTTCGTTTTGCTGGCGCAGCAGGCGGTAAACGCTGCCGAGCAGCGATTCCGGCAGCGCCGCGACGATCGAGACATTCGCTTCCTTGAGCCCGTCGAGGAAGGTCTTGGCGTATTCCGGTGTGTCCTTCGGCAGTTCCATGCGCCCATTCCTCGCTTTGGTTCTAAGCGGCGGCCAATTCGGCCGCGGCCGCTTTTGCCGCTTCCTCGCGGACCACGCGCGTAACATGATCGCGCAGCCGGATAAAGCCCGGCTCGGCCTGCAAGGCATAACGGCGCGGGCGCGGCAGATCGACCGCCACGATCTCGCGCACGCGGCCGGGATGGCCCGCCATGATGACCAGCCGATCCGCGAGATAAACCGCTTCGGCGATGTCGTGCGTCACCAGGAGCACGGTCTTGCGGTTTTCCTCCCAGAGCTCGAGCAGGAAATCCTGCATGAGCGAACGGGTCAGCGCGTCGAGCGCGCCGAACGGCTCGTCCATCAGCAAAACGCCCGGATCGATCATGAGCACGCTCGCGATCGCCGCGCGCTGGCGCATGCCGCCCGATAGCTGCGACGGAAAATGGCCGGCGAAGGCCGCAAGGCCGACGCGTTTGAGAATTCGATCGACGCTGAGGCCGCGCAACGGCCGCGCGCGGTTGGCGGCGAGGCCCAGCCCGAACGCGATATTCTGCCGCACGGTCAGCCACGGGAACAGCGCGCTTTGCTGGAAAACGACGCCGCGGTCGGGCCCCGGCCGCGCGACCGGGATGCCGTCAACAAGCACCCGGCCGCTGGTCGGGCGATCGAAGCCGGCGACCAGGTTCAGCAGCGTCGATTTTCCGCAGCCGCTGGCGCCGACGATGGCGACGAACTCGTTGCGCGCGATGCGAAGATCGACGCCGGCGAGGGCGGTGACGCGGCCGCCCCGCGACTCGAATATTTTTCCCACATCGCCGAGCACGACCTCAGCCATCGAAACTCTCCAGCCGATTCCATTCGAGCAACCGGTCGCGCACGAAAACGATCGCCCGATCCGAGAGGAAGCCCAGGATGCCGATGCTCAGCATCGAGGCGATCACCACGTCGTTGCGATAGAATTGATAGGCATCGTTGAGCAGATAGCCGAGGCCGCTGCGCACCGCGAGAATTTCGGCGACGACGACGAGCACCCAGGCGATTCCCATGCTGAGGCGCAGGCCCGTCATCACCGCCGGCATCGCCGCCGGCAGGATGACGCGGAGCAGCATTTCGCGCTGATTGGCGCCCATCATCTGCGCCGCCTTGTGCAGCGTCTTGTTCAACTGGCGCACGCCGAGCGTGGAATTGAGCACGGCGGGGAAAAAGGCGCCCAGGCCGATGAGGAAAATCGCCGGCGGATTGCCGATACCGAAGAAAATCAGCGCGAGCGGCACCCAGGCCGTGACCGGCACGTTGCGCAACACTTGCACCGTGGGATCGAACAATTTTTCGACGACGCGCGAAAGGCCGATCAGCAATCCGAGCAAGGTGCCAAGCGCGCCACCCCAGCCGAATCCGGCGAAGACGCGCCACACGCTCGAAAGCGTGTGATCGAGCCAGCTGCCGGAATAGCGGCCGGCCTCGCCGGTCGTTCCGGTCAAGAGATCGAAGAGAACGAATGCAATATCGCTCGGCGGCGGCAGGATCGCGCGCCGGTAAAGGCCCGCCACGCCGAGGATCTGCCAGAGGATCAGCACCGCGCCGGGGAAGGCAATGTAAAGAAAGAGCGCGGTGGCGCGGCGCGCTGAGTCCGGTTGCGCCGTCAACGGCTTGCTCTCCGCGAGCGCGGCACCGCCGGGCACAGCCGGCGTCAGCGCGCCGCGCCGTGCAGCGCGGTCCACACGCGCTCGGGCGTGAACGGCATGACGGCGAGCCGCTTGCCGACGGCGTGCGCTATGGCATTGCGGATCGCGGGACCGACCCCGATCAGGCCCGGTTCGCCGACACCCTTGGCGCCGAACGGACCCGAGGCTTCGGGGTGCTCGACGATGATCGGATGGATGGCATAGGGCACGTCCAATGCGCCGGGGATTTTGTAGTCCATGAAGCTTGGGTTGACGATCTTTCCGCCATCCCACTCGACCGTTTCGGTCAGCGCATAGCCGATCCCCTGCACGACGCCGCCTTGGATCTGCCCTTCGACGGACTGCGGATTGATCGCCTTGCCGACATCGTGCGCCGACCACACTTCGATCACCTCGACCTGTCCGGTGACCTCGTCGATCTCGACTTCGACCGCCTGCGCGCCAAAGACATAGGCGCCCAAATTCGAAAACGGGACGCCGCGCAGCAGCGCGCGCTTGGGATCGAATCCCGGCCCGTCGAACATGAGCGCGGTCGTGCCGATAATCGGGCCGCCGACGACGTAATGCGAAAAGCCGGCCACCGCGCCATAAGGCAAGACCTTGCCGGGGACGCCGGTCACGCCGACCATGCCGCCTTCGCGCAGTTCGAGATCGCCGGGCGCGCATTCGAAGATGATCGCCGCGCGCTGCTTGATCTGCTCCGCGACCAGACCCGATGCCGCGGCGACCGCGCGCCCGACGGTATAGGTGACGCGGCTGGCGCCCGTGCCCCAATTATACGGCGAGGCATCGGTATCGGGATTGACGAGGTTGATGCGATCGATCGGAACCTTGAGCGACGCGGCGCAAATCTGCGCCAGGGTCGTATCGGAACCTTGCCCGATATCGACCGCGCCGGTGTTGAGCGAAAAGCTGCCGTCTTCGAGCAGGCGCACGATGGCGCTGGTCGCGAGCACGCCGCTGATATGGGCGAGGCACGCGAGCCCGATACCGCGTTTCGTTTGCGGCTTGGCGCCGGCCTGGGCCTTGCGCCGGTTCCCCCAATTCGATCGATCGCGCAGCTTTTCCAGGCACTCGACGAGGCCGCAGGCATCGACCTTTTGTCCGCCGACCCAAGTATCGCCGGGCCGCATCGCGTTCTTGAGACGAAGCTCGATCGGATCCAAGCCGAGCTTGTCGGCGAGATCGTCGAGATTGGCCTCGCTCGCGAACGCGGTTTGCGGATTGCCGAAACCGCGGAAGGCGCCGGTGCGCAGCTTGTTGGTGTAGACCGCGCGGCCGACGCATTTGACGTGCGGAACGCGGTAAGGTCCGCGCGCCATCAACACGCCGAATCCCATGACGCCAGGGCTGTCGTCGGCATAGGCGCCGGCATCGTAGGTCGCATCGAATTCGCGCGCGACCAGCGTGCCGTCCTTCTTGGCGCCGGTTTTGACGCGCACGGTCGCGGGATGGCGAACGCGCATCATGGTGAAATCTTCGTCTCGCGAAAGGATCACCTTGACCGGCCGGCCGGTGGCCTGCGCGAGGGCCACCGCGACGATCTGCGTGCCCGGCTCGGCCTTGCCGCCGAAGCCGCCGCCGATCCGCGTCGCGATGGCGCGGACCTTGGACATGGGCAGGCCAAGCGCCTCCGACACGGCGGATTGCACCTTGAAGACGCTCTGCGTGCACGACCAAACCGTGACCTTGCCGGCGGCATCGAACTCCGCCAGCGCGCCCGTCGTCTCGAGATAGGCATGCGCCTGGGCGGGGCTCTTGTAGACCCCTTCGACGATCACGTCGCATCCGGCCCAGGCCGAATCGACATCGCCCTCGGTGATGGTCGAGATCGACAGGACATTGCGGCCGCTAAACTCGGCCGGAAATACCTTGATGTATTTTTCGTAGTTTTCGTGCAGCAACGGCGCGTTCGGCTTCTGCGCTTCCTCCATGTCGAACACCGCGGGAAGTTCCTCGTATTCGACGTCGATAAGGCCAAGCGCCTGGCGCGCCGTCGCGATATCGACGGCGGCCACCGCCGCGACGGGATCGCCGACATAGCGCACTTTCTCGCGCGCGAGCGCGACCTCGTCCTTGATGAAAGCGCCGAGATGATGCGGCGCCAGCTCGGGGCCGACGATGACGGCCTTCACGCCGGGCAAGGCCAGCGCGCGCGCCTTGTCCCAGCGCTTGATGCGGCCATGCGCGATCGGGCTGCCCAGGATCGCGCCATGCAGCATGCGCGGCCGCACCAGATCGTCGACATACTGCGCCTGGCCGAAAACTTTTTCGCGCACTTCGAGCCGTGGCAGGCCGAGCCCGACGGCGCCCGTATCCGCGCTCATGCCGGCATCCTTTCGCCGGCGAGCTTCACCGCATCCACGATCTTGGCATAACCGGAACAGCGGCACAGATTGCCCGACAGCGCCTCGCGAATTTCCGGCAGGCTCGGCTTCTGGCGCCGGCGCAGCAGCGCCTCCGCCGTCAGGATCATGCCGGGCGTGCAAAAGCCGCATTGCACCGCGCCGGATTCGATAAAGGCTTGCTGCACGATCGAAGCCTTGGCGCCATCGGCAATGCCTTCGATCGTCGTAATCGCCCGACCGCGGCAGCCGGCGGCCAAGGTGAGACACGAGCGCGCCGGCGTGCCGTCGATCAGCACCGTGCAACTGCCGCACACGCCCTGATTGCAGCCGAGCTTCGTGCCGGCAAGACCGAGCCGGGTCCGCAGCACGTCGAGAAGCGTTTCATCGGCGCCGAACGAAACCGATTGCCGCTCGCCGTTCACATCGAGTTCGACTGCGATCACCGTTCAGCCCTCAATTTTCGAGACTGCGCAGCGCGCGCGCAACCAGCCCCGGCACCAAGCCGCGGCGATAGGCGGATGAGCCGCGCACGTCGTCGACCGGATCGCACGCCGCCGCCAGCGCCTTGCCGAATTCCGCGAGTCCCGCCTCTAGCAGCGGTCTTCCAATCAGTTTTTTCTCGGCCGCGCGATCGCGCACCGGTCTGGGCCCGACCGCGCCCAACGCCACCGCGACATATGTGCATGTCCCCGCTTGCCGCGCCAGTATCGCGGCGACGGACACCGTTGCGTAGTCGCCGTCGACGCGGGCGAATTTTAGAAAGGTGCCGCGCGCGCCCGCCGGCGGTTCGGGTACCGACACGGCCGTGACGATCTCGCCCGGCTTGAGCGCCGTCGTGAGGTAATCTTGAAAAAATTCGGCGGCCGGAATTTTTCGCCGCCCGCCCGGGCCGGCGATCTCGATAACGGCGTCGGATGCCACCAGCGCCGCCGGATAATCGGCGTTCGGATCGCCATGGGCGACGGCGCCTCCGATCGTGCCGAAGCTGCGGATCGCCGGATGCGCAATGGCGCGCGCGGCCCGGGCAATGGCCGGAAATTGGCCCGTTACGATAACCGAGCCCGCGACAGACTCGTGCGTGGCCGTGGCGCCGATGCGCAGCGCCCCATCGGGCGTGCGCGCAATGCCGCCGAGTTCCGTGATGCGGCTCAGGCTCACCAAGGCCGGCGGCTCGAGCAATCGCGCGCTGAGCATGGCAACCAATGTTTGTCCGCCCGCGATGCAGCGCGCGCCGTCGACCTCCGCCAACAATCTGAGTGCGCCTTCCAACGACACCGGCTCATGATACTCAAGCGACATGACGCTGCCCATTCGCGCCGGTTTTCGCGGCGCCTACCACTTATTCAAGTCGGCCGCCTTTTCGCCGCTGGCTTTTTCGAGGAAGGAGAGATCGAGAAATTTCGCGACTTCGCCCGACTGATCCTTTTTTGCCCAGCCCACACCGTGCATCTGTTTCGCCATCAGCGCGATATCGGACATATTGGTGCGATAGCTAAGGCGCAGGAAATCGCGCTGCACCATCGCGATCACCGGCTCGGGCAGCTTCAGGAACTTCAGCTCCAGCTGGATCTGCTTCGGCACGTCGTCGACGAAGCCCTTCATCGCTTCGTGATGGCTCGCGACGATGCGCTGCACATAGTCGCGGCGCTTTTCGATGGCGTCGCGGCGCACGATGAAACCGATTTCCTGCTTGCCGGCATCCTTGCCGAAGACATGATCGAACAGCGCGCCCTTGCCGCTGTTGATCGACAGCGCGCCGAACACGGCCAAAGTCATCGCCATGTCGACCTCGCCGCCTTCGATCGCGCGCGGATGGTTCGGGAACGGCACGTTGACGACGCTCACGTCCTTGTCAGGATTGAGACCGGCGGCTTTCAAGGCGACCGTCAGCTTCAAATGCTGCATCGAGCCGGTCGGAACGCCGATCTTGAGCGGTTTGCCCTCGCCGTTCCGCTTCTTGGCGAGTTCGGCCAGACCCTTCCAATCGCCCGATTTCAGGCCCAGCGCCGGCCCGGCGATGATGACGTTGTAGCCGCCGCCCCAGCCGGCAACCCAAACGACCGGAATGCCCTCGTCCATCGCGCGCACCAAGTGCTGCAATGTCGTATTGGCCACGTCGACCTCGCCTTGCTCAAGCGCCAGCAAGGCCGCGGTGCTGTCGTTGAATTCCTTGTATTCGTATTTGAGCTTGTGCTTGGCCTCGACATCGGCCATCGCCACGCGCAGCGAAGCGAGCGCGCCGCGCTGAATGCCGTGGCGGACCGTGTCCTGCGCCACCGCAACGCCCGCGACCATCGGCGCGACGGCGAGCGCCGCTGCCGAAAGAATCCGCATGAGACTCTGCATACACGCCTCCCTGCGGCCGCCGCCAAGCCGCTTATCTTTGTCTGAGACAACATCCGCGGACATTCAATCAAAGTTATCATCAGTGCCGAATTGAAACGTGTCAAGCAGGCCCTTGTCGGGCCACGAACGAGCAGTGCCAAGCCGCCGGTTCGCCGCCGCGTCCTGGCCGCGCCGGGCGCTTCGCGCTTTCCATTCCCGCCGCATTCCCTAAACTGCGCCGCCACGATCGGGGAGGACAGGACGATGGACCAAGCGCCGCGCAGCCGGCTCGAGCTCAAGATCGATCTCGAAAAGGACGGCAAGCAGACGGGCTTCGTGCGGCTGCCGCATTCGGTGCATCGCTCGGCCTATGGTTGGATTCCGATTCCCGTCGCCTGCATCAAGAACGGCGCCGGGCCGCGCGTGCTGCTGAGCGCGGGCAATCACGGCGACGAGTGGGAGGGCCAATTGGCGCTGGGCCGCCTGATCCGCGAACTGGACCCGGCCGATATCCGCGGCCGCGTCGTCATCATGTCGTCGGCCAATTTTCCCGCGGCCATGGCCGGCTCGCGCACCTCGCCAATCGACGGCGGCAATCTCAATCGCAGCTTTCCCGGCGACCCGGACGGCGGCGTGACGCGCCAGATCGCTTACTTCATCGAGGACGTCATGCTGGCGGGCTGCAACTACGCCTTCGATTTCCACTCGGGCGGCAGCTCGCTCATGTATCTGCCCAGCGCGCTTGGCACGCGCACGGCGGATGCGGCGCGCACCGCCGAGCTGGTGGGCTTGATGGAAGCCTTCGGCGCGCCGCTATCCTATCTCGGCACGGCCTTGCAGGGCCGCGACCGCACGCTATCGGCGGCGGCGGCGCGCCAGGGCGCGCTGTGCATGGGGACCGAGCTGGGCGGCGGCGGCCAAGTGACGCCTTCGATCCTGCGCCTTGCCGAGGACGGCATGCGTCGCCTCTTGGCCAAGATCGGCGTCTATCGCGGCGCGGTGCCGCCGGCGCCGAAGACGCGCCTCATGCAAGTCGGCGGCGACGACTACTATGTCTACGCGCCGGATGCCGGCATATTCGAGCCGCTTGCCGAGCTTGGCGACGCGGTGCGCAACGGCCAGCCCGCGGGCCGCATCCACTTCCACGACACGCCGTGGCGTCCGCCGGTCACCGTCGAGTTCGAGCGCGACGGCGTCGTCGTCTGCAAGCGCGTCCCCGCTCTGAGCCAGCGCGGCGACTGCCTTTTCCACCTCGGCACCGATTGGGACGAAAAATAGTCGATCCGTCGCCAGGTCGTGGCGCCCCGCCACAAAATCTGCGCCTCGTGCCCCAATACGCTACGAGTAGCTTGACAATAGCTTTTCGCCACAAGTATTAGTAGGTTGCTGCCGAAAGCGACATACATGCCTCAGCCATAACATTAACGTGGGCCGCGCATCGCAGCTCAGCACCGCAGCGATCAGCGACGTTTTCGACCATCTCGGCATTCCCGGTCAGTGTATCGGAATCGTCTCACGCAATCCCACGGTTGGCATGACGGGACGCGCCTATACGGTCCGTTACGGGCTGAACGGCCAGTCGCCGGCCGATTTTGGCGGCTACGTCGATAACGTTCCGCGCGGCTCGGCGATCGCCATCGACGGCGGCGGACACCACAACTTTGCGGTGTGGGGCGGCATCCGCAGCGAAGCGGCGCTTCAGCGCGGCGTCGTCGGCACGGTCATTCACGGCGCTTGCCGCGATATGCAATATTGCCAAGCGCTTGCATACCCGGTGTACAGCAGCAGCTGCACGATGCGCACCGGCCGCAATTACCTCCGTATCGAGGAAATCGAAGGTCCCATCGTGCTCGGCGGCGTGAAGGTGAAACCGGGCGTCATCCTGCGCGGCGACGCGGACGGCGTCGTCGCGATCCCGCTTGCGCATGAAGAGCAAGTTCTCACCTTGGCGGAGGAAGTCGCCCTAATCGAAACGCGCTTGCGCGGGGCGATCCGCCAGGGAATGAGCCTCAGCGAAGCGCTCGATGAGCTGCACGACCGCCGGCGCAAGATCCTGCATGAGGCTTAGCGCGCGCCTCCTTCGCGTCCCGCCTTCTGTCGTTTCGAGACCGCCGGGCCCTGCCGCAAGCCCCTCTGGCCCGCGCTTGGCGCTGAAAATTTCGACGAGCGCCGACGTCTTCGAGATTGGCATCGCCGGCCCTGCCGGGGCAGATTAGCCGCCGGGCAGTGAGGCGCGATGACCTACCGGTTCCAGTTCCGCGACGTGTGGGCGCAATGGGAGGCGCTGGCCGACGGTGTGCTGTTCACGCTGTTCCTGTCCGGTGTGACAATGGCGGCCGGGCTCGCGATCGGCTGTCTTGCCGCCGCGGCGCGGCTCTACGGTCCGCGTCCGCTCGCGGTGGGCGTCGCGGCCTATATCGAGGTCTTCCGCAACACGCCGCTGCTGGTTCAGCTCTTCCTCATCTTTTTCGGCCTGCCCGGCATGGGCGTCAAATTCGACGCCACGACGGCGGCGCTCCTCGCGCTCTCGATCAATCTCGGCGCCTACACGGCGGAGATCGTGCGCGCCGGGCTGCAGGCGATCCCGCGTTCGCAAATCGAGGCCGGCTATTCGCTCGGGCTTTCGGGCCTGCAAGTATTCCGCTACGTCATCTTCCTGCCCGCGCTCAAGATCGTCTATCCCGCGCTGACCAGCCAATTCGTGCTGCTGATGCTGGCAACGAGCGTGGTGTCGCAGATCGCGGCCGCCGACCTGTTCCACGTCGCTTCGATCATCCAATCGCGCACCTTCCGCGATTTCGAGATCTACGCCGTCGTCGCCTTGATCTATCTCGCCCTCGCCTTTGGCTTCCGCGCCGCGTTCGCTGGCCTGCATCTCATGCTGTTCCGGCGCCGATGATCCGCGAACTGGGTTGGATCGACATTTACTACCTCGCCGCCGCGGTGCGCTGGACGATCGCGCTGACGGCGATCGCGTTTCTCGGCGGCGGCCTTGTCGGCATCGGCATGACCTTGTTGCGGGTCGCGCCGTTTCGTCCGCTACGCTGGCTCGCCATCGGCTACATCCAGATCGTCCAGGGCATTCCGCTGCTGGTCTGGCTCTTCGTTTTCTTTTTCGGCTTCTCGATCTTCGGCATCACCGTATCGCCGTGGATCGCGGCGATGGCGGCGTTCGCGATCTATGCCGGCGCCTTTCTCGGCGAAATCTGGCGCGGCTGCCTGCAAGCGATCCCGCGCACGCAATGGGAGGCGGCGGCCTCGCTCGGCTTGGGCTTCGGCGCGCAAATCCGCTACATCATCGTGCCCCAGGCGGTGCGCATCGCGATCCCGCCGACCGTCGGCTTTCTCGTGCAACTCATCAAGAACACGTCGCTGGCCGCCGTCATCGGCTTCATCGAGCTGACGCGCGAGGGCCAGCTCACGACCAGCGTCACCTTCCGGCCCTTCGCCGTCTATCTCATCGTCGCGGCGCTGTATTTCGCGCTGTGCTTCCCGCTGTCGCAATTGAGCCGCCGATTGGAGCGCAAGCTGCATGTCGCTCGTTGAACTGACCGATATCGTCAAGCGCTACGGCGCCAACACGGTGCTGCAAAATGTGTCGCTCAAGATCGAGCGCGGCGAGATACTCGCCGTGATCGGCCGCTCGGGTTCGGGCAAGAGCACGCTGCTGCGTTGCATCAACGGCCTCGAGCCGATCCAGGGCGGCCGCATCGTGTTCGACGGCACCGTCGTCAACGCGCCGGGCACCGATCTCAAGAAGCTGCGCCAGCAAGTCGGCATCGTGTTCCAGAGCTTCAACCTGTTCCCGCATCTCACGGTCGAGCGCAACATCACGCTGGCGCCGCGCGTCGTCAAAGGCGCCACGGCGGCCGAAGCGAAGGCGATCGCGCTCGCCGTCTTGCGCCGCGTCGGCCTCGAGGAAAAGATCGCGGCCTATCCCGACCAGCTCTCGGGCGGCCAGCAGCAGCGCGTCGCCATCGCCCGCTCGCTCGCCATGGCGCCCAAATTGATGCTGTTCGACGAGATCACCTCGGCGCTCGATCCGGAGCTGACCGGCGAGGTGTTGAAAACCGTGGAGGACATGGCGCGCGAAGGCATGACGATGATCCTGGTGACGCACGAGATCGGCTTCGCCCGCCGCGTCGGCTCGCGCCTCGTCTTCATGCACGAAGGCAAGATCTGGGAGGACGGGCCGGCGGCGGACGTCCTGGCCAAGCCGAAGACCAAAGAGCTCGACGTGTTCCTGAGCGCCGTGCTGCATTGAGCGCCGGCGCTTGACGCCTCGCCGTCATTCGGCGCAGCATCGCTGCATTCATATTTTCAGGGGAGAGACAACATGAAACGCATTCTGGGCGCCGCCTTCGCGGCGGCATTGTCGCTGTTCGCCGCCGCCGAGGCTTGGGCCGACCGGTTCCAGGACATTGTCAGCAAGGGCGTGGTGCGCATCGGCGTGCCGCTCGACGTGCCGCCCTTCGGCTCGCTCAACGCCCAGCGCCAGCCCGAGGGCTTCGACATCGATCTCGCCAACGCGGTCGGCAAGGCGCTCGGCGTCAAAGTCGAGCTGCAGCAGATCACCGGCGCCAACCGCATTCCCTTCCTGCTCACCGACAAGGTCGACATCGTCATCTCGGTGATGGGCCTGACGCCCGAGCGCGCCAAGCAGATCATGTTCACGGCGCCTTATGCCGACACGCAGCTCGCCGTGTTCGGCCCCAAGAGCGCCAAGGTTACGTCGGCCGACGAACTCGGCGCCTTCAAGGTCGCCGCCGCCAAGGGCACGACGCAGGAACTCGCGCTGTCGGCGATGAACCCGAAAGCCGCGCTGATGCGCACCGAGGACGACGCGACCGCGGCGGCGGCCTATCTTTCCGGCCAAGCCGATCTCATCGCCACCAACAGCCTCATCATCCCCGACCTGATGAAGCGCAATCCGAACAAGGAATTCGAGCTCAAGTTCACGATTCGCCGCAGCCCGGCCCATATGGGCGTGCGCATGGGCGAACACACGCTGGTGCGCTGGCTCGACAGCTTCATCTTCTTCAACACGATGAACGGCGAGCTCGACAAGCTGCATCGCAAGTGGCTCGCCATGCCGATGGCGCCGATACCGCCGCTCTAAGCGGTCGCTCTAGAGCGATGGCGGGCAACGTCGAAGTCGATTGGGCGCGGCTCAAGGCGTCCGAGGTCGCGGCGCGGGCGCGCGCCAACGCCATCGTCATCGTGCCGATCGGCGCCACCGAGCAGCACGGGCCGCACCTGCCCAGCATGGTCGATCACCGGCTGGCGCAGGAGGTGGCCCAGCGCGCGGCGCGGCGCATGTTCGCGCGCCAGCCGGTCCTCGTCGCCCCGACGATTCCTTACGGCATGTCCGAACACCACATGTCGCTGAGCGGCACGATCACGCTCGACTATGCGACCATGGCGGCGGTGATCGGTTGCGTCGTCGAGTTCGGCGATCCGCCACGGCTTCAAGCGCATCTTCGTGCTCAACGGCCATGGCGGCAACACCGAGGCGCTGCGTACGATCGTCACCGAACTGACGGTGAAACACCGCCTGCCGCTCGCCACCGGTACCTATTGGGATATCGCGGCGAAATCCATCAAGCCGCTGCTCGACCGGCAGGAAGCCCTGCTTCATGCCTGCGAGGCGGAAACCTCGATGATCATGGCGCTGGCGCCCGAACTCGTCGATTCCGATATACTCTCGCAAATGCACGGGCCGCTGGTCCCCGGCCTGTCGGCGATCCCGACGGTGAACGAGGGCGTCTATCGCTGGCGCCAGTTGCAGAGCCGTTCGCCCAACGGCGTGATCGGCAATGCGGCCACCGCCTCGGCGGCCAAGGGCGAGAAGCTGCTGGAAGCGATTTCCGCCGATCTTGCCGACGCGCTGCTCAACGACGCGTTGTGGAGCGCGCCGATCTAACGCCGCCCGCGATCACGCCGCAAAATCGCGCAACAGCGCCGCCGGATCGGGCGCTTGCATCAGCGCGGTGCCGATCAGCAGCGCGTCCGCGCCGGCGTTTTTCAGGCGTTGCGCATCGGCGCGGGAGCTCACGCCGCTTTCGGCCACGATCAGCACGCCTTCGGGCACGCGCGGCGCGAGCCGTTCGGTCGTCGAAAGATCGACCGAAAGATCGGTCAGATTGCGATTGTTGATGCCGACAATTTCGGCGCCGGCGGCGAGCGCGAGATCGAGTTCGGCTTCGTCGTGGACTTCGACCAGCACATGCAGGCCCGCCGCCGCCGCGCGCAACAAGAACTCTCCGGTCCGATTGCCGAGCGCGGCGACGATGAGCAAGATCGCGTCGGCGCCAGCAAGGCGGCTTTCGGCGATCTGATAGGCATCGACGATGAAGTCCTTGCGCAGCAGCGGCAGCGGTACCGCCGCGCGCGCCGCCGCCAAATCGTCGAGCGAGCCGCCGAAATGCTCGGGCTCGGTGAGGATCGAAAGCATGCACGCGCCCGCGCCGTGATAGAGCCGCGCCGTCGCCGCCGCGTCGGCGCCCGGCTTCAGCGCGCCGCCCGAGGGCGAGCGGCGCTTCAGCTCGGCGACAATGCCAAGCCCGGGCCGTGCAAGCGCCGCCGCTGCGTCGCGCACCAGCGGCGCCGCGCGGCGCAGTTCGGCTTCGAGATCGACGAGCGGCCGCCGCCGGGAGGAGGCAGCGACCGCCCGCTTGCGCGACGCCAGGATCGGATCGAGGCGGCTCATGCCGCCCTCCGAACCGGCTCGGCAACCTGTGTCAGTTTGGCGAGCGCCTTGCCGCTGTCGATCAGGCGCGCGGCCAGGCCGGCGCCGTCGGGCAAGCTGCGCGCCGCGCCGGCGACGTAGAGCGCGGCGGCGGCATTGAGCAAAACGCCGGTGCGCGCCGGGTGGGGTTCGCCGGCCAGCACGGCCCGCAAGATGCGCGCATTGGTTGCAGGATCGCCGCCGCGTATCGAGGCCAGCTTCGTGTCGGCAAGGCCGAAATCCGCCGGCGTGATCGTGTAATTCCGCACACCGCCGTAGCGCAGCTCGGAGACGTGCGTCACGCCTTCGGGCGCTATCTCGTCGAGGCCGCAATCCGCCGAGACCACCATGGCGCGCTCGACTCCCGAGGGAACGAGCGCGCGCGCCAGCAGTTCGCATTTCGACGGATGGAAAACGCCGACCAGCTGAAATTTCACGCCAGCCGGGTTGGTGAGCGGCCCGAGCATATTGAAGATCGTGCGCAGCTTGAGCGCACGGCGGACCGGTGCCACCGCCTTCATCGCCGGGTGGTAGAGCGGCGCGAACAGGAAAGCAGAAGCCGGTCTCGGCATAACGCGCGGCGGTTTCTTCGGCCGGCGCCTCGATCGCGATCCCCAAATTTTCCAGGAGATCGGCGCTGCCGCAGCGCGACGACACGGAACGGTTGCCGTGCTTGGCCACCGTGACGCCGGCGGCGGCGGCAATGACCGCCGCCGCTGTCGAGAGATTGAGCGATCCCGAGCCGTCGCCGCCGGTGCCGACGACGTCGAGCAAGGGTCGCTCGCCGAGCGGCGGGCGCAGCGCGCGCCGGCGCAGCGCCGCGGCGGCGCCGGAAAGTTCGTCGGCGGCCTCGCCTTTTACGCGCAGGCCCATCAGGAATGCCGCCACTTGGTGCGGCGCAGTCTCGGCCTCGACCACCGTGCCGATCGCGCTCGCCATCTCATCGTGCGACAAGTGCTCGCGCCGCGCCACTTTCTCCAAAACATCCGTCAACATCGCTGCATCTCCCGAATTTCAAACACAAAAAACCCGCCGAACTTGCGTTGGCGGGCCATCGAACCTGAATCGAACGTGCCAATTAGGCACGGCAAAAACCGGGCGGGCCCCTATGGTCGCGCCACCGCCACCACGCGCCGGCGAGGCGAGGCTGCGAGGGCTTGGTTGGTGCTGGCCATGCGGGCCGCGAAATTCACCGGGTCGCTCCTGATTGATACACTGGTTGCGGGTATACGCAGCTTTTCAAACCGGCGTCAACCGCTCAATTGGATGATGCCCGGCGGCAACGAGGCGGCGGGCGGTGTCGCAGAGCGCGCCCGCGAGCGACGGTTTCGCGGTGCCATCGGCGGCGAGATGCGCCGCGACGGTCTCGGCGAAAATCGTGCCCACGGCGATGGCGTCGGCATGTTGCGCGAGGGCGGCGAATATCTCGGGCCTGCGCACGCCGAAGCCGGCGACGAGCGGCAGCTCGGTCATCGCGCGCAGGCGACCCAGCCGCTCGGCGACGAGCGCCGTATCCGGCACGCCGCCGCCGGTGCGCCCCGACGATGCGACGAGATAGGCGAAGCCGCTCGCCGCGCGCAGCAGGCGCCGCCAATTGGCTTCGTCCCAACCATGCAGGATCGGAATTGCGGCGAGACCGTTGGCGACGGCGGTTTCCGCAAGCTGCGCCGCAAGCGGCGGCGCGTTCTCGATGAAGATCATGCCGTCGGCGCCCGCCGCCTTGGCGTCCGCGGCAAAGCGCCCGATGCCGATGCTTGCGAGCGTTTCGCCGTAGCCCATGAGGATGAGCGGCGTATCGCCGTCGCGCGCGCGGAACTCGCGCACCATGCCGAGCACGCGCTCGATCCCGACGCCGCACGCCCGCGCCCGGCGATGCGCGGCCTGGATCGCGGCGCCGTCGAGGCTGGGATTGTCCGAAGGAATGCCGATCTCGATCACGTCGGCGCCCGCCCGCGCCCATCGCAGCCAGAGCGCCGGATTGTCCGACGCCGGCGCCGGATCGCCCGCCGTGACATAGGCGACGAGCCCGCAGCGCCGCTCCGCCTTGAGCCGCCGAAACCGCTCCGCCATGCGTGCCGTCATCGCGCTTAGTCCGTGCCCTCAGCCGAACGAAGCTCGGTCCTAGAACCTGCCGGCCGCGAACGCCAGAGCGCAATTTGCCTGGCGGTTGCAATTCTAGGCCGAGCCGGCCTCCGGCGCACCTGGCAGTCTTGGGCGGCTCAGGTCCGTAGCGCGCGGGCGAAAGGCAGAACGCGGATGCGCTTTTTCGTTGCGGCATAGACCGCGTTGGCCACGGCGGGGCCGATCGGCGGCACGCCCGGCTCGCCGGCGCCGGTCGGCGGCGCCGAGGATGGCACGATATGGACCTCGACCTTCGGCATGTCCTCGAAGCGCAGCACTTCGTAGCCGTCGAAATTCGCCTGCTGCACCGCGCCGGCGGCGAGCGTGATCTCGGACTTCAAGATCGCGCCGAGGCCGAAACCGATGCCGCCTTCCATTTGGGCGCGGACCTGATCGGGGTTGATCGCCGTGCCGCAATCGACGGCGCAAGTCACGCGCTCGACCTTGATGGCGCCGCGCGCGCCCAGCGAAATCTCGGCGATCTGCGCCACCACCGTGTTGAAGGACTCGGCCAGCGCCACGCCGCGGAAGCGCCCGGCCGGCAGCGGCTTCGACCATTCGGCCTTCTCGGCCGCGAGCCGCAACGTCGCCCGATGACGCGGATGGTCCTTCAACAAGGCCAGGCGGAACGCGACCGGATCCTTGCCCGCGGCCTCGGCGATTTCGTCGAGAAAGACTTCGACGGCGTAGGCCGTGTGCGTCGAGCCGACCGCGCGCCACCACAACACCGGCACGCCGATTTTCGTCGTCGTCAGATCGACGCGCAAATTCGGAATCGCATAGGGCAAGTTCGAAGCGCCCTCGACCGACGTCATATCGACGCCGTTCTTGACCATCATGGCCTCGAAGGGCGTGCCGCCGAGGATCGACTGGCCGACGATATGATTGTGCCAAGCGACGAGATTGCCGGCGCGATCGAGCCCGGCGCGCAGCGCGTGGACATAGGCAGGGCGGTAGCGCCCGCCTTTCATGTCGTTGTCGCGCAGCCATTGCACCTTGATCGGCGCGCGCCAATCGAGCGCCTTGGCGACCTCCACCGCCTCGACGATGATGTCCGCGTCGATCACGGCCCGCCGGCCGAAGCCGCCGCCGGTTTTCATGACATGGAGTCGGACCTTGTCGGGCGCGATCCCGGCAATGCTGGCGGCGAGAGCCTGATAGAGATCGGGCATTTGATGCCCGCCCCAGATTTCGAGCGTGCCGTCGGCATTGCGCCGCGCCACCGCGTTGAGCGGCTCGAGCGCGGCATGGGCGAGATAGGGAAACTCGAAAGTCGCCTCGATGACCTTTGCGGCGCCCGCGAATGCCGGCTGCACATTGCCGTCGTTGCGCGCGGTCGCGGCACCCGGCTTTTTCGCGAGTTCGCGATATTCCGCCATGATCTCGGCGGTGCCGCGCTTTTCGGCCTTGGCGTCGTCCCACTCCGCCTTGACCAGATCGCGGGCTTGCATCGCCGCCCACATCGAATCGGCGACCACGGCGATGCCGCGCGGGATCGACACGACATCGACAACGCCCTTGACCGCCTTGGCGCGGGACGCTTCGAAGGATTTCAGCGCGGCACCGAACAGCGGCGGATGGATCATGACCGCCGTCAGCATGCCGGGCAGTTTAATATCGATCGTGAATTCCTGCTTGCCGGTCGCTTTCGCGCGGCTGTCGTAGCGCGGCAGCTTGTCGTTGCCGATCAGACGCCAATCCTTGGCATCCTTGAGCGCGACCGTGGCCGGAACCGGCATGGCCGCTGCCTTGGCGGCCAGCTCGCCGAAGCTCGCCCGCCGCCCCGAAGCGTGGCTCACCACGCCCTTCTCGACCTTGATCTCGGCCGCCGGCAACTTCCAATCCGCAGCCGCCGCGGCGACCAACATCGCGCGCGCCGTGGCGCCCGCCCGTCGGTAACGCTCGAAGGAAGAGGTCATGGCCGACGAACCGCCCGTACCCTGGATAGCGCCGCCCCAGGTCATATTGCCGTAGGCCTGCGGATTGCCGGCGGCGCCGATCGCGTCGATCTGGCCCCAATCGGCGTCGAGTTCCTCCGCGACAAGCGTCGCGATGCCGTTATAGCAGCCCTGCCCCATCTCCATATGCGCCGATAGCACGACGACGCGATTGTCCGCGCCGATCTGCACATAGGCGGCAAACGGATTGAGCGCCGGGCGCGCCGCTTGCGCGGCGGCCGAGCGGGCGCCACTGAACGCTCGGTAGCCGACGGCGAAGCCGCCGGCGGTGGCGACAGTGCCGACCAGGAATGCGCGGCGCGACGGGGCGAGCGGGCGGTTCGATTGGAATTTCGCGAACATAGCAGCCTCACAAATTCCTGGCGGCTTGGTGGATGGCGCCGCGAATGCGGTGATAGGTGGCGCAGCGGCAAATCACTGGGCTCATCGCCGCGTCGATCTCGGCATCGCTCGGCGTCTTGCTGGCGGTGAGCAGCGCGACCGCCGCCATGACTTGGCCCGATTGGCAATAACCGCATTGGGGCACGTCGAGCCGCACCCAGGCCTCCTGCACCGTCTCGGCCACTTTTCCGGACAGGCCTTCGATGGTCGTGACAGACTTGTTCGCAACGTCGCCGACCCCGGTCAGGCATGACGGCGTCGCGGCACCGTCGATATGAACGAGGCAAGCACCGCATTGCGCGGCGCCGCAGCCAAATTTCGTTCCGGTGAGATCAAGCGTTTCGCGGAGCACCCAGAGCAGCGGCATATCCGGTGCCGCATCGACCGAGACCTCGCGTCCGTTGAGCCTGAAAGAGATCGCCATGAATTTCTCTCCAACGCCTGGACATTGCAGGGACTATTTGCTTGGGAAAATCTGCTTAGGAAATGGGGCCAGAATGTGGCCCGGCGGCGCGCGACGCGCGGCTTCGAATGACGGAATAGTTGCAGTCTTTCGATTTCGAGACGGAACGCGTGCGGACACCTCGGCGCGAAAGGCCGGGGCACCGATGCGATGCGGCCCCACTCCGCGCGCGCCGTTCACGCACCGACGGCGAAGCCGCCCTACCGGATCCCGAACGCCGCCATTTTTTCGGCGATGCCCGGATCGATGCGCGTCGCAGCGCCGATGTCGGTCTCGGCGCGCGCCGCGTCGCCTGTCTTGCGGAAGGCCATGCCGCGGCCGTAGAGACTATGGGCGTGACCCGGGTTCAGGCGGATCGCTTGGTCATAATCAACGATCGCCAAGTCGATTTGTCCGGTGATCGCGTGGGCATTGGCCCGGCTGAAGAACGCCATGAAGAAGCGCGGGTTGAGCAGAATCAACTCGTTGTAGTCCTGAATAGCGCGGTCGTGCTGGCCCTTTCGCACATGGGCAATGCCGCGATTGTAAAATGTGGCAGCGTCCTGCGGATTGAGCCGGATCGCCTGATCGTAGTCCTGGATCGCGCGGTCGTGCTGATTTTTGTTCGCATAGGCGATGCCGCGGTTGCCGAAGGCGCCGGCGTCGCGCGGGTCGAGGCGGATCGCCTCATCGTAGTCCTGGATCGCGCGATCGTGCTGGCCCTTGCGCGCATAGGCGGCGCCGCGATTTCTATGGGCCACGGAGCTTTGCGGGTTGAGCCGGATGGCTTGATCGTAATCCTCGATCGCGCGGTCGTATCGGCCCATAGCATGGAAAGCGATGCCGCGATTGTCGAACGCGCGCGCGTCCTGCGGGTTGAGCCGGATCGCTTCGTCGTAGTCCTGGATCGCGCGGTCGTGCTGGCCCTTCATCGCATAGGCGACGCCGCGATTGCTGAATGCGTGCGCGTTCTGCGGATTGAGCCGGATCGCGTGATCGTAGTCCTCGATCGCGCGATCGTATTGGCCCTTGTGCCAGTGGGCGATCCCGCGGGCGACCAAAGGGGTGGCGTTTTGCGGATTGATGCGGAGCGCCTGATCGTAATCCTGGATGGCGCGGTCGTATTGCGCCTTGTTCGCGAAGGCCAGCCCGCGATTGTAATAGGCCGTGGCGAGATTGGGCGGCGTTTCGCTGCCGGAGTCGATCAAAGCCGTGCAGCCGGCGATTTGCCGATCCGGTCCGGCGCCGTCTTTCGCCTGGCACTGGTTCCAGAGCTGCGCGCGATCCTGTGCCGGCGCGGGACCCGCGAAAGCCGCGAGCAATGCGAGGGCCGCCGGGAACGAAGAGCGGAGCTTGCGGATCGGCATGGCGTCGATTCTCATGGTTTGCGTTCGACTGTCGGCGGCGGGGTCAATGCAGTGTCGGCCGGGTTCACGCGAATTGTATTTCAAGGAAATCGCAGATTGCCCGATAACGGCACCGGTCGGAATGGGTTGCCGGACGCCCAGCTTGGACAATCGCGCCTCTTGCTGCTAGACGGATTGCCGATCCACCCGCCGACCAACGCCGCCCCATGACCACAATACCGGCTCCGCCCGCGCCGCCCGCGCCGCCCATTCCGGGTGCCGCGCGGCTGATCTTGATCGTGCTGGTGCCGTTCGGCGCCGGCTATTTCATGTCGTATTTGTTCCGCAACATCAACGCCGTGGTCGGCAAGTATTTGATCGCCGATATCGGCCTCGGCGCGGCGGATATCGGCCTGCTCACGGCGGCTTATTTTTTTACCTTCGCGCTGTTCCAGGTGCCGCTCGGAGTCCTGCTCGATCGCTTCGGGCCGCGCCGCGTCAATGCCACGCTGCTCTGTGTCGCCGCGCTCGGCGCCGTGCTGTTTTCCTTCGCCCGCGACCGCGACACGCTCGCGCTGTCGCGCAGCGTCATCGGCCTCGGCGTATCGGGCTGCCTGATGTCGTCGTTCCAGGCGATCACCCATTGGTTTCCGAAACGGCGCTGGCCGCTGCTGAACGGCATTTTGCTCGCGATCGGCGGCATGGGCGCGATGGCGGGCACCGGGCCGATCGAGGCCGCGCTGCGGCTCACCCACTGGCGCGGGCTTTTTCTCGCCCTTGGATTGGCCACGCTCGCCGCCGCCGTCTTGATTTTTTTCGTGGCGCCGGATCGCCGCTCCGACAAGCCGCAAGAGCGCATCGCCGATGTCGCGCGCGGCATGAAGCGCGTGCTGGCCAGCCGGGCCTATTGGTCGATGGTGCCGATGTCGATCTTCGTGCAATCGGCCAATCTCGGCATCATCGCGCTGTGGGCCGGTCTGTGGTTGCGCGACGTGCCGGGGTTCGACCGCGGGCAGACGGCGTGGTTCCTGTTCCAGCTCAATCTCGGCCTGACCATCGGCTTTGTTGCGATCGGCATGGTCGGCGACTGGGCCAACCGGCGCGGCATATCGCTGGCCCGGATCGCGTCGCTCGCGACTGTTGTGTTTTTTCTCTGCCAGGCGGCAATCATTGCCCGCATCGACGTGGCGTCGGCTTGGCCGTGGATCCTGTTCGGCATTTTCTCGAACGGACTTATCCTCGCCTATCCGCTGCTCGTGGGGCGCCTGCCGGTCGAGTACAGCGGCCGGGTCAACACGCTGCTCAATTTCGCCTCCTTCGGCGGCGCGTTCCTGGGGCAATACGCGATCGGCTGGGTCATCGACTTCTATCCGCGCACGGCGTCGGGTCAATATCCGGCGGCGGCGTACGATGCGGCATTTGGCGGACTTCTCGTGCTCGAAATCCTCGGCTTTCTGTGGTTTCTTTACGCCTATCGCCGCGCATAGCCGGATCGCGCCGGCCCAAAGGAGATTCCTCTGCCCCAAAGCAAGATCAAGATCGCCGTCATCGGTGTCGGCTATTTCGGAGCGTTTCACGCCGAGAAGTTCGCGCGCATCCGCGGCGCCGATCTTGTCGCGGTCTGCGACCATCATCACGAGAAGGCCGAGGCCGCCGCCGCCGACACTGGCGCCCTGGCGCTCACCGACTACCGGCGCGTGCTCGATATCGCCGACGCCGCGGTGATCGCGGTGCCGACCGTCGAGCACTTCGCCGTCGCCAAGGCATGCCTCGATGCCGGCCTGGACATTCTGGTCGAGAAGCCGATGTGCCCGACGCTCGCGGAGGCCGACACGCTGATCCGCCTCGCCAAGCGCAAGAAACGCATTGTTCAAGTCGGCCATCTCGAACGCTTCAGCCCGGTGATCGAGGCGCTGATCGCGCACGCCAAGAACCCGCGCTACATCGAGGTCCAGCGCACCTCGCCGTTCCGCGGCCGCGGCGTCGATACCACCGTCATCCTCGACATGATGATCCATGACCTCGACCACGTCATGCGCATTGCGCGGGCGCCGATCGCCGAGATCGACGCCGTCGGCGCGCCGGCGCTGTCGCCGAGCGAGGACATCGCCAATGCGCGCATTCGCTTCGCCAACGGCGTGGTGGCGACGGTGGGCGCCAGCCGCGTCGGCGGCAAGATTTCGCGCCGGTTGCGCGTATTCCAGCCCGACCGCTACTTCATCGCCGACATGGCCGAGCACAAGCTCACCGTCCTGCATCCGATGCGCGGCGGCAATGGCGTGCTGCCCAGCCTCGCCGGCGAGGACAAGCAGTTTCCGCAATCCGACCTGTTGCTGCTCCAAGCCAAGGATTTCGTCGAAGCGGTGCGGCGGCGGAAGAAGCCGCGCGTCTCGGCCGAGGATATCCGGCCGGTGCTCGCCGCCGCGCTGGCCATCACCGACAAGATCCGCGATTGGCGTTCCCACTGGCGCTGACGGCCCGGCATGAGCGCGGACGAGACGATCCTTATTCTCGGTGCCGGTCACGCCGGCGGACGCGCGGCGCAGGCCTTGCGTCAGGCAGGTTTCGCCGGGCGCGTCGTGCTGATCGGCGCCGAGCGGTATCCGCCCTATGAGCGGCCGCCTTTGTCGAAGGAACTCATCGTCAGCGATGCCGGACTCGAAAAAGCGCGGCTGCACGACCCGGCCTATTACGAGCAGAACAAGATCGAACTGAATCTCGGCGTGGCGGCCGTGTCGATCGACCGGTCCGCGAAATCGGCGACGCTCGCCGACGGACGCCGCCTCGCCTATGACAAGCTCATGCTCACGACCGGCGCGCGCGTGCGCAAACTGGCGTTGCCGGGCGCCGAGCTCGACGGCGTGTTCTACATCCGCGATTTCGGCGACGCCCAGGCGGTGCGCGCGCGGCTGGCGCCGGGCCGGCGCGCCGTCGTCATCGGCGGCGGATTTATCGGTCTCGAAATTGCCGCGAGCGCGCGCAAGCGCGGCGCGGAGGTGACGGTCCTTGAAGCGGCCGATCGGCTGATGGGCCGCGCGGTGGCGCCGGAAATCGGCGAATGGTTTGCCGCGCTGCACCGCCGGCACGGCGTCGATGTGCGGCTCGGCGTCAAGATCGAGGCGATCGAAGGCGCACACAAGGTCGAGCGCGTGCGCGTCGCCGGCGCTACCGCGCTGCCGGCCGACCTTGTCGTGATCGGCATCGGCATCGTGCCGAATATCGAGATCGCGCGCGACGCCGGCCTCGCGGTCGAGAACGGCATTGTCGTCGATGAATTCGGCCGCACCTCCGATCCCGCGATCTACGCCGCCGGCGATTGCGCCAATCAGCCCAATGCGTTTCTCGGCCGCCGCGTACGCCTTGAGAGCTATCAGAACGCGCAAGATCAGGCGATGGCGGCGGCGCGCAACATGATCGGCGCCGAACAAGCCTACGAAGATTCGCTGTGGGTCTGGTCGGACCAGCACAACGTCAACCTACAGATGACAGGGCTACCGGACCTCTATGACCGGCTCGTGTTGCGCGGCGATCCGGCGAGCGGCGCCTTCATGGCCTTCTATCTCAAGGCCAGCCGCGTCATCGCCGTGAACACGATCAATCAGGGCCGCGAGATGAAACCGGCGCAGCGCCTGATGCACAGCGGAAAAACCTTCGACCCCAGCGTGCTTGCCGATCCGGCGCAGCGCCTGCTCAAGCTGGCCAAGGACTAAGGCGGCGACACGGTTTCGGCGATCTTTTGCCGGAAGCGTTCGGCGAATTGCTGGCCCAGGGTCTCGGCTTTTTTCTTCATGATGCCGAGGCCGAACTTGCCGAGACGGCCGGTCACCGAAACTTCGGAACTGTAGGCGACTTCGGTGCGGTCGGCCGCGATCTCGCGCAAGCTCACTCGATTCCGGGCGCCGAGGATGCTGGCGCGGGTCCCTTCCTCGCCGCGCGTCGTCGAGTCGATACTGTCCAGCGGCACTTCCCGCGTCACCGCGACGACGAGGTTGAAGCGCGCCTTGATCGGTCCGACTTCGACCAGGATGGTCGCCCGGTACTGCGTGGGATCGATCGTCTCGATGGCCTCGCAGCCGGGAATGCAGCCGGCCATGAGCGTGGGCTCGCGGATCGCCTGCCAGACGCGCGCGCGCGGCGCCGCGACCTCGAATTGTCCTTCGATCAGCAATTTCCGCTCCGTTTGTTGCGCCCGCTGTCTCTATCTCCTAATCTCGCCGCTTGCGCAACGATCGCGAGACGATACGCCGCCGATGGCCAAGTCCTTCGCCTCCACCGCCGATACGGCGGAAAAAAAGATAGCCTTCGCCGAGTTGGCGCCGGGCGCTTTTGCCTATATCGCCGACGGCGATCCCAATGCCGGCGTCATCGTGGGCGAGGACGGGATTCTCATCGTCGATGCGCTGGCGACGCCGGTCCTGGCGCAGACCTTGCTGCGCGAAATCCGCAAGCGCAGCGACAAGCCGATCGCCTACATGGTGATGAGCCACTACCACGCGGTGCGCGCGCTGGGCGCCGCCGCCTTCCGCCCCGCCGCCATCATCGCCAGCCGCGGCACGGCCGAACTCGTCGAGGAGCGCGGAGCGGCGGATTTCAAGTCCGAGGTCGGGCGCTTCCCGCGCCTGTTTTCCGGGGTCGAAACCGTGACCGGGCTGACGCGGCCTTCGATCGTATTCGACAGCGAACTGACCCTGCGCTTCGGCAAGCGCGAAATCCGCATCCTGCATCTCGGGCGCGGGCACACGAAGGGCGATACGGTCGTGTGGCTGCCGAAGGAAAAGTTGCTCTATGCCGGCGACCTGGTCGAGAAGGAGGTCGCGGTCTATTGCGGCGACGCTTATCTCAAGGATTGGCCGGCGACGCTCGACCGGGTCGAGGCGCTGGGCGCCAGGATTTTGGTTCCGGGGCGCGGTGCGGCTTTGATCGGCTCGAAAGCCGTCAACGCCGCCATCGGTTCCACACGGTCGTTCGTCCACGATATATACAGACAAGTCAGTACTCAAACGCGCCGAAAGGCCTCCTTGAAGCAAGCCTTTGAAAGTGCATCGACCTACATGCGGGCTAAATATGGCAACTGGCCGATTTTCGAACATTGTATCCCATTCAATGTCACCCGCGCCTTTCAGGAAGCAAAAGGAGCCGAACACCCGGAGATTTGGACAGCCTCGCGCGATCGGGCGATGTGGAAGGCGCTGCAAGGCTAGGTGAGCGAGTTTTCCAACGACTTATCCCCGTGGATAAATTTGTGGAAAACTCCGAAATCCGCACCCGCGCCGGGCCCGCGGATCGGGCACGCCGTTTGGGCCCGTGAACGACGTAGATTGTGAAGTAAATATATGGTTTTTGGCGAAAAAAATTTGAGACAGTTCTGTTCAATACAGTTTGTGGATGTGCGTTTGGGACGTTGTGGATGAGTGCCATGAATCCCCCCCTGGAGACGGCTGAACGCCCAGGTGTCCTCCCGGTCCAAGAACTCGCGGGGTTGGTCGGCGGTGCGATACGGTCGGCGGTCCCTTTGACGCCTGCACAATTGCAGCCCGCGAGCCTCGATCTTCGCCTTGGTGCCAAGGCCTATCGCGTGCGAGCCAGTTTTCTGCCTGGACGCGAAGCAAGCGTCGCAACCAAAATTGAAAAATACGGGCTTTATGAAATCGACTTAACGGTCGGCGCCGTCCTTGAGCGCGGCTGTGTCTATATCGTACCTCTCTTGGAGAAATTAGACTTACCGATCAGTTTATCAGGGTTTGCCAACCCAAAAAGTTCGACGGGCCGGCTCGACATATTCACCCGCCTCATAACCGACCGCACGATCGAGTTCGACCGGGTGCGGGCCGGCTATTCCGGTCCCCTTTACGCCGAGATTTCGCCCCGCACCTTCAGCGTCAAAGTACGAACCGGAACACGATTGTCGCAACTACGGCTTCGCCGCGGCGAAGCGACAACGTCGAACGCCGATCTGCAAATCCTGCATCGCGCCGAACCGCTGACCGATCATGGCGCATCCGGCGAGCGCATCGAACGCGGCAAACTCCTGCTCAGCATCGACTTGGCCGGCGACAGCGCGACCGGCCTGGTCGGCTACAAGGCCAAGCGCGATGCCGGCATCATCGATTACGATCTGCCCAATCATTACGACCCGCTCGATTTCTGGGAACCGATCCACGCGCGCAAGGACAATTTCATCGTCCTCAATCTCGACGATTTTTATATTCTCGCTTCGAAAGAAGCGATCGCCGTGCCGCCGCACTATGCGGCCGAGATGGCGCCCTACGATACCGAGGTCGGTGAATTTCGCGTGCACTACGCTGGCTTCTTCGACCCCGGCTTCGGCCATCGCGAATCCGGCGGCACGGGCAGCCGCGCCGTGCTCGAAGTGCGGCCGCACGAGGTCCCCTTCATGGTCGAGGACGGGCAGATCGTCGGCCGCCTGAGCTATGAGCGCCTCACCGCCATCCCGACCCAGCTTTACGGCAGTGCGATCGGCTCGACCTATCAGGCGCAGGGCCTGCGCCTCAGCAAGCACTTCAAGCAGCCGGCGTGAGCCCGGCGCGCGCCGCGCCGATCGCGGCGGCGAGCACGGCCTGGTCGCCGATCCGGTTGGCCAACAGCAGGATAAGCCGGGCGTTGAACAGCGCGCAGTCGGCCTCGCTCAAGCCTTGATAGGATTCGGTCAGCGCCGCATAGAAATCGTCCGGCGCTGCCAGGCGAAGCTCGCTGGCGAGCACCGTTGAAGCTGTTCCGGCCATGATCCCTCCCCTGGCGCCGGCGGCCATGGAAGCGGTGCCGGGACCGAAAATCAAGCGCCGGTCCAACCGTAAAAAAAACGGCCCCGGTCGTGGAACCGGGGCCGTCAGTGGAGACGTTTGGGGAGAGAGAGATGACTGAATGGGTCAGTCATTGGCGTTCATAGTCGCTTTGCCGCTCCCGCGCTGTGACGGAGATCACAGTTGGATGGGGATCGGCAAAAAAAATGCCCCGGATTGCGCCGGGGCAGTTTAGGGAGGGAGGGGAGGGAGAAGGCAAATGCGTCAAATCACCCGTAGACCATACGCCAGGCGCGCCCGCCGCGCTGTGACGGCGCTCACAGTTCGATCAATTAATTCCGCCGGCGGCGCAGAAAAATGCCCCGGTCTTGCGACCGGGGCTAAGGTGTTGGAAATGCAGGGATAGGGAATAGCCGATCGCTCGGCTGCCCAATTCAGTAAAGGGCTTTGGTTAAGCTGGCTGTGACGGCTGTCACACCCTGGGAGTTATCCACAGGTTTTGCTGCTGCCGGATCAGGCGCGTTCGATGACCAGCGCAATGCCTTGGCCGACGCCGATGCACATGGTGCAGAGCGCGTAGCGGCCGCCGCGCCGGCGCAGTTCGCGCGCCGCCGTCGCCGCGAGACGCGCGCCGCTCATGCCGAGCGGATGACCGAGCGCGATAGCGCCACCATTCGGATTGACGTGTTCGGCGTCGTCGGGCAGGCCGAGCATGCGCGTCACCGCCAGGGCCTGGGCGGCGAAGGCCTCGTTGAGTTCGATCACGTCCATCTGGCCGATCTTGAGTCCGAGCCGGGCGAGGAGCTTCTCGCTGGCCGGCGCCGGGCCGATGCCCATGACGCGCGGCGCCACGCCGGAACTCGCCGAACCGAGGATGCGCGCCAACGGCTTCAGTTGATGGCGCCGCATTGCGGCTTCCGAAGCGACGATCATGGCGCAGGCGCCGTCGTTGACGCCCGAGGCATTGCCCGCGGTAACCGTGCCGCCCTTGCGGAACGGCGCCGGCAGCTTGGCGAGCGACTCGATCGTCGTGTCGCCGCGCGGATGTTCGTCCTTGTCGACAATGCGCGGCTCGCCCTTTTTCGGCGCGATCGTGACCGGCACGATTTCCTCGGCAAGCTTGCCGTTGTTCTGCGCCGCCACGGCGCGGAGCTGCGAGCGCAGGGCGAAGCCGTCCTGGTCGGCGCGCTTGATCTGGAATTCCTCGGCCACGTTCTCGGCCGTCTCGGGCATCGAGTCGATGCCGTACAGTTCCTTCATCGCCGGATTGACGAAGCGCCAGCCAATCGTTGTGTCGAATATGTCGGTGCTGCGCTGGAATGCCTGTTCGGCCTTGCCCATCACAAAGGGCGCGCGCGACATGCTTTCGACGCCGCCGGCGACAATGAGATCGGCCTCGCCGCTGCGGATCGCCTGGGCCGCGTTCGCGACCGCGTTGAGCCCGGAGCCGCACAGGCGGTTGACCGTCGCCGCCGGCACTTCCTTGGGCAACCCCGCCAGCAGCAGCGCCATGCGCGCGACATTGCGATTGTCCTCGCCGGCCTGGTTGGCGCAACCGTAGAGCACGTCGTCGACCTTGGCCCAATCGATATCCGGGTTGCGCTTGACGAGCGCCTTGATCGGCTGGGCCGCGAGATCGTCGGTGCGCATGGCCGAGAGCACGCCGCCGTAGCGCCCGATCGGCGTGCGCACCGCGTCGCAAATGAATGCCTCAGCCATGGTCGCCCTCGTTCGCGATGCCCCGACAATGCCGCCTATTTCGCACGCGGCCCGCCGCCGCGCAACGCGTCAATCCGCCTTGGGCTTGATCGGGGCGCCCACAGGCTGGCCGAGCGAGCGCGTCATGCCGCGAAACAGGGCGACGGTATCGCCGCGCTGATTGGCGACCCGGCCAGCGCGAAAACGATCCCGCCATGGCACACATCGGCCGAGTTGAGATGGCGCGGCTCGATGACGAGGCGCACCACGGCGCGGCCCGGCCCGATCGATACCAGCGCGCAACCCAGCATCGGCGTGCCGCGGTCGCGCTCGAGAAACAGCCGCGCCGCGCGTTCGGCAACGTCCTGCGGATCGGGATTTGCGCCGTCGCCGTCGCGCATCGGGCGGCGTTTCAGCGCGGGCCGAGGCGCACGATGTTGCGCTCGGCCTCGGCGTCCCAGCGCTTGACCAGCGGCGAGACCCGGTAGCGCGGATCGCCGTAGTAGCCCGCTATCGCGCGCATCGTATCGTGAATGCGGTACCAGCCGAGCTTTTTGCCCCAGGCGATCGGGCCGGCGGGATAGTTCAGGCCCTTCTGCATCGCCGTATCGGCGTCCTCGGCGCTGCACACGCCGCGGTAGACCGCATCGGCCGCCTCGTTGGCGAGCATGGCGACGAGGCGCATGCACACGAGACCCGGCACGTCCTCGACCACCGACACGCTCTTGCCCAGCGCCTGGAAGAAGCCGGCGGCGGCCAGGGTCACGGTGCGATCCGCGCCCGGCGGCGGCGCGATCGCGATGCGCGGCGCCGCGCGGTAATCGAGCGCCAGATCGTAATGCACCACGGGCATGTCGCTAGGCTCGCGCCAGCCCGGCTCGTGGCTGGTTTCGCCGCGCGTCAGGCGCAGAATGGCGCCGTCGAGCCGGATCGCGGTTTCGGCCAGCGGTTCGTATTGCTGCTCGACCGAAAACGGCCCGAGTTCGTATTCCTGCCCGCCGCTCAGCGAACCCGTGCCGGCCGAGGCATATTGAATGCCGCCGGGCAGGCCCAGATCCTCGATGTCGCGCGGCGTCTCGTCGAACGCGACCTCGATGCCCGCGGCGCGCGCCAGTTCGGCGAGATCGGCCACCGGATCGAAGGCGCCGCGCTGCGCGGCATAGGCCGGATTTTGCGACAGCACGACGCGCTTGGGCTTGACGCCCGGCGGCGCATCGACGGGCTTGGGCTTCGCGGCACCCTCGCCATAGTCGAACCAGCCGCGTTTGGTCTTGCGTCCGTGCCGGCCGGCCGCGACCATCGCCTGCTGCTGCAGGCTCGGCGCATATCGCGGATCGTGGAAGAAGGCCTCCCACACGGATTTGGTGACGAGGAAGTTCACGTCGATGCCGATCAGGTCCATCAGCTCGAACGGCCCCATGCGGAAGCCGCCGCAATCGCGCACGATGCCGTCGATCGTCGCCGCGTCGGCGGCCCCCTCCTCCAACAGCCGCAGCGCCTCGCCGTAAAACGGCCGCGCGATGCGATTGGCGATGAAGCCGGGCGTCGATTTCGCCATCACCGGCGACTTTGCCCCAAGCCTTGGCGGTTTCGAACACGGTGCGCGCCACCGCCGCGCTCGTCGCCACGCCCGATATCACCTCGACCAGCGCCATCGCCGGCGCCGGATTGAAAAAATGCATGCCCACGATGCGCTCGGGCCGCGCCATGCCGGCGGCGATTTCGGTGATCGAGATCGACGAGGTGTTTGTTGCGAGGATCGCCTCGGCGCCGAGAATTTTTTCCAGCGCGGCGAAAAGCTGGCGCTTGGCGTCGAGCTTTTCGACCACCGCCTCGATCACCAGATCGGCCCCAGCCAAGGTTTCGAGCGCGGTCGCGGGCTTGACCAGGGCGGCCAAATCTTCGCGCTCGCGCTGGGTGATTTTCTGGCGCTCGACCAGGCGCGTGAGCCCGCCGCGCACCACGTCCATGCCCTTATCGACCGCGCCGGGCGCCACGTCGTAGAGCAGCACCGTGTGCCCGGCCTGCACCGCCACCTGGGCGATGCCGGCCCCCATGGTGCCGGCGCCGATAACGGCAATCGTGGCGGAACGCGGTAAGGCGGACATGGCGGCTCGCGGACAGGCGTTTGATTCGCCACATTTCTTTAGGCGCGCGGCGGGCAAACGACAAGGCTTTCATGCCCGCCGCATAAGCCATCGTTTAACCGGAATTGAGGGATAATCGGCAACTCGATGAGGTGAGGCCGACATGAGACGACATTCTCTAGCCGCGGGCCTATTCGCCGCCGCGTTGCTGCTCGGCGGCGCATTGCCGCAATCCGCGCATGCACTGTCTTGCTTGGCGCAAACGCCCGAATTGATCTTTCAATTCGCCGCCGTGATATTCGAAGGCCGCGTCGCCGCCGTCACGCCGCGCGACAACGGCGATATCGTCACCTTCGAGGTCCGGCGCGTGTTCAAGGGCGAGGCTTCGAACAGGACCGTTATTCGTTCCGTGCCGTTTCTCGGCGGACCGAAATACGAGAACGGCCAGATCGCCTTCTTCGCCGGCAACCGCGGCCCGCAGCAATCGGACACGCCTCTTGTCACGGCGACGTGCCAATTCAACCTCGTCCATCAACCCGAATTCCGCGCCTTTATCGAAACCAAGCCTAGCCGAACGGTGCAGTAATGCGCGCGCGTTCCACGCTCGGCCTGCTCGTCGGATCGGCGTTCCTCGTCGCCGCGCAACCCGCGCGCGCCACCGATTGCATGTTCCATTCGCCGGTGCATTACGACGAGCTGTTCCGCACCGCGCGGGCGATATTCGCCGGGCGCGTCGTCAGCGTGGCCGAGCTGCGCGATAGCAACGTGCCGAACGCCATGGTCGTGGCCCAGCAAGTGACGGTCCAAGTGCGCGACCTATGGAAGGGAACCGCCGGCGCCACCGTCACCTTCGTCAACCGCGCCGCGCGCGAGCTGATCTTCTACACGCCCGGCGAAGACGCCCTCGTCATCGCCGACCCCTGGAGCAGCACCGACCGCGAACTCGGCACCAGCTATTGCTTCCGCATGATCGACCGGCAAGCGGAATTTCGCGACTATCTCAAGGGCAAGCCGAGCCGGAGGGTGGAGTGAAGCAAAGATTTCAATTCATGCCGAGACGAATACAGCGATTCGCCTTTTTTGCCGTCATCGCAATCGCCGCCGTCGGATCGCCACATGCGGTTTTGGCAATATGCCGCCAGTACTCGCCACCGGTTCCAACGAATGCCGAGCTTGACGAACGATTCACCCACGCCAAGGTAATCTTTCTTGGCACCATTGTTCGCCAGATTGGTTCAAGCGTCGGCGAGAAAGACGTTCAGCACGAAGTCGACGTTCACAAAAGTTTGGAAGGGACGTGTTCATTTGACCGTTGTGGTCAATGAGAGCCGCCCAGATTATTTTTGCGACAACCCCTATGCGACCGGCGATCAGCTTCTGATCTTTGGCACTCCGGCTCCGGACGGGTCGTTCGCAATTCCAAGCAAAAGTACCTGTAGTGCGCGAAACACAATGTATGACCCGACGAAATTCCTACGGACGAAGCCTTCGCATGGGCCGGACTAGCGCCGGCGCCCACGATTATCATCTTCGGCTCGATTCCGCCCGAAGGTGATCATGGCCAAAATGATCATCTTCGGGAATCATTGGATTTTTTCCACGGCCGGCCTTTCAATCTATTGTATGCCCAACGCAACGGATTACAGTCTGTTGCGAAAAATGCCGAAGGTGATCAAGTTCGCGGATTTTCCCAACTCCCGAATTTGATCATCTTCGCGAATTGTTGGATTTTTTCGCCGCCGATCAGTGCCGCGACGCCGCGTAATACTCCACCCGCCTTTCGCAATAGCCCATCGCCGCGTCGAGCGCGAAGGCCATGGCGAAGAGGACGAGGAGGAGCGCCCACATGTGCTCCATCAGGAAGTTCGAGGAATAGATTTCGAACAAATGGCCGAAGCCGATGACCGAGATCAGGAGCTGGCCGACGATGACGCCCTTGACCGCGCGCACCATGCCCAGGCGGATGCCGGTGAGGATTTCGGGCAGCGCGGCGCGGATCAGGATCTTGGCGAATATCTGCCGGCGGCCGGCGCCGTAGCTTCGCGCCATCTCGATCAGCGAGGGGGCGATGTCGCGCGCGCCGGCGCGGGCGTCGAGGATGACGATCCAGAGCGCGAACAAAATCACCGTGACGACGATCGCCGTTGCGCCGAAACCGAACAAGGCCATGATGACCGGCACCAGGGCCGAGAGCGGCGCGCTGACGAAGACATTGACCCATGGCAGCAACAGCCGGTCGGCGAGCGCGACGCGGCCCATCAGCAGGCCGAGGGGCACGCCGACGACAATCGCGAACCCCGTGCCGGCGGCAAAGGCGGCCATGGTGAGGGCGAGCGCGTCGAGAAAAGTCTCGGTCGGAACGATCTCGCCGAGGCGCAGGAACACGCGCGAGAGCGGCGGGATCAGGATGGTGAGCCCGGCGCGCCCCGCCGCCTCCCACAGCAGCGCCCAAAGCAGAAGCGAGGCCGACATCGGAATGCGAAAGCCGAAAGCGCGCATTGCCGGCTCAATCGAGATATTGTTTCAGGCCCTGCCAGATCGTCTCGACCGTGTCGAGATAGGCGGGGTGGCGGCGGATTTGGTCGGGCGCCGCGTCGCGCGGAATGTCCGGCTCGACGATGGCGGTGACGCGGCCGGGCCGGCGCGTCAGCAGCACGATGCGGTTCGATACATAGACCGCCTCCTCGATGCTGTGGGTGACGAAGATGAAGGTCTTGTTCCGTTTGGCGATGAGCGCGAGCAGGTCTTCCTGGAATTTGCGCCGTGTCTGCTCGTCGACCGAGGAGAACGGCTCGTCCATCATGACGACCTCGGCATCGACCGCGAGGGCGCGCGCCAAGCCGACGCGCTGGCGCATGCCGCCCGACAGCGCCTGCGGGTAGCGCCGCTCGAAACCCTTCAAGCCGACTTCGGCAATGTGGCGCACGGCGATGGCCTCGCGCTCGGCGCGCGGCACGCCGCGCAGCTCGAGGCCGAAAGCGACGTTGCGCAGCACATCGGCCCAGGGCAGCAGGGCGAAATCCTGGAACACGAAGGCGCGCTCCGGCCCCGGCCCTTCGACCTTCCTGCCGCCGACACGGACTTCGCCCGCGCTCGCCGGGATCAGGCCGGCGATGATTTTCAACAACGTCGTCTTGCCGCAACCCGAGGGGCCGAGCAGCGTGGTGAGCTTGCCGCGCGGGAAGTCCAGATCGACGCCCGACAGCGCCTCGATGCCGCCATCGTAGATTTTGGCGATGCCGCGCACCGAGACGGCGCTATCGGGCGGCGGCGCGTAATCGGCGGCGCCGTCATCGCCGGCGCCGCTCCGGGCGGAAGAACCCGATTTCGACGCGCTCCAGCAGGGCGATGAAAAACACCGAGAGCAGGATGACCGTGGCGATGGCGGCGAGCATTTTCGGATAATCGGCGACCGATTGATGGAAGGTGATGAGATCGCCGATCCCGGTCGGGCTGATCAGCAGCTCGGCGAGAATCGCGCCGATGAAGCCCGCCGCCAAGCCGAGCCGCAGCCCGGCGAAAATCACCGGGCTCGCCGCCGGCAGCATGATCTTGACGATGACCTGGCGGCGCGAGCCGAGAAAGGCCTCGGCCATCTCGATCAGCGAGGCCGGCGTGTGGCGCACGGCCTTGTAGGAATTCAGCACGATCACGGGCAAGGCCATGATGCAGACCGTGAGCACCTTGCTGGCGAGGCCCACGCCATAGGCGAGAACGAGCAGCGGGATCAGCGCCGCCAGCGGCGCCGCCTGCAGCACGATGAAGAGCGGCACGCCGAGCCATTCGGCGCGCCGGCTCAAGCCCATCGCGACGCCGGCGCCGACGCCGAGAATGGCCGACACCGCGATGCCGAGCGCCAACGGCCCCAGCGTCACGAGCAGCGCATCGGGCAGCGAGCGATCGAGGATCATGGCCCAACCCGCCGCCGCGGTTTCGGACAAGGGCGGGAACGCCACGCTGACCGGCAAGCGCCCGGCATATTCCCAGGCGGCAAGACCGGCGGCGACGGAGAGCAGGCGCTGCGCCGCGGCGCTCATCCGCATCGCGGCGCGCTGGCTAAATGACTAGCCGCCGTGCTTCTTGCGCGCGCGGTCGAGCGGCGCCAAGTCCCAGAAATCCTCGATCTTGAGCGCATCGACCGGGCCTTGCAGATGGCCGGCCTCGACATAGAATTCGAAATCCGCCTTGACCGCCGCGGTGCCGCCGCCGTTCTTGCTGAACACGCCCTCCTTGACGCCCTGGGCGTGGAATTTCGTCACCCCCTCGAGCACTTCTTTCGGCAGATCCTTGAGCAGGCCGAGCCGGACGCGTTCGGTTTCGACGATCGCCGGGTTCTTGTTGATCTCGGCCCACAGGCGATGGAATTCCTCGACCAGGATATCGACCTTGCCCTGATTTTTCGCGATCCAATCGACGCGCGCGAACAGGATTTCGTCGCTTGCCGGATTGTCGAGGCCGGGCAGCACGTGGAACTTGTCGCCCGCTTTCGCCATCAGGATATTTTTATTGGCGAGATCGATGATCGTCGCCTTGATCTGGCCGTTCATCATGGCGACGACGCGGTTCTCCGAGCCCGCAACGTAGTTGCGCTGGCCGAACGCGATGCCGTTGCGCTTGGCCAGGATATTGCCGATCGCCTCGGTGCCGCTGCCGCGCGCGTGGAAGGTCATGGGCTGGCCGTTGAGGTCTTTCCAACTCTTGATGGAATTTTCCACGACCGGGAAAAATACCAGATGCGTGAGCTGGAACAGGCCGCGCAGCGGCGCCTTGGTTTTCTGCATCACGGCATAGGGCGTCGCCGCGCCAACATCGGCCTGGCTGTTGACCACCGCCTGGATCGCGAGGTCTTCCTTGGCGAAGGCGGTGAGCTTGTAGTCGAAGCCGCGCGCCTTGGCGCGTTCCAGCGCGATGACGATCGACAGGGTTTCGACCGAAATCGCGTCGCCGAGCGCGACCTGCACTTGCTGCGCATGGCCGGCGGCGGGCAACGCGGCAAGGCCGGCGGCGAGGATCGTTGTCGCGAAAAGGCGCTGAATCGTGCGGTCGCGTGGTCATGCGTGCCTCCCATATGGACGATCCGGTGTCTCGATCGCGGACCCGGCTGCGCGCAGTCTATTCCGGCGGGTCGAACGCGCCAAGGCCCGCGCGGCGCGCTTACGTCCCATTGAACTTCGCCGGGCGCTTTTCGCGGAAGGCGCGGACGCCTTCGAGATAGTCCTCGGTGTGCCCGGCCTGGAATTGCGTGTCGCGTTCGAGGACGAGCTGGGCGGCGAGATCGTTGTCGTGCGAGGCATTCAGGAGCTGCTTGGTCAGGCCCTGCGCCGCCGTCGGCGAAGCGGCGAGCCGGGTCGCGAGCGCGCGCGCTTCGGGCAGCAGTGCCTCGTCATCGAAACATTTCCAGATCAGGCCCCAAGCCTCGGCCTGCTCGGCCGCGATCGCTTCGCCGGTCATCGCCATGGCACGGGCGCGCATCGGGCCGACCAGGCGCGGCAGCCAATAGGAATTGCCGGCATCGGGCGCCAAGCCGATCTTGATGAAGGCCTGGATGAACTTGGCCGAGCGCGCCGCCAGCACGATATCGCCGGCCAGCGCCAAGCCCATCCCCGCTCCCGCCGCCACGCCGTTGACGGCGACGACGATGGGCAGCGGCAGGGCGCGCATGCGGCGGATCAGCGGGTTGTAACGTTCGTGCAGGAAAATGCGGAGATCGGGCTTCTCGCCCGGCTCGGGCATTTTGCGCTCCATCAGATCCTGCCCGGCGCAGAAGCCGCGGCCCGCGCCGGTGATCAGGATGGCGCGGCTGCCGTCGCTCGCGGCGCGTTCGAGCGATTGGCGCAGGCCCGCATGCAGCTCGGCGGTGAAGGCATTGAGCTGTTCCGGCCGGTTGAGCGTGATCTCGGCGTAGCCGTCGCGCGTGGCGTAGAGGACGGGCGTCTGGGACATGGCGGTCATCGCGTCGCTGTGGTTGAGTGGCGCTTTCTCGATCGCGGCAACCTGTCCTAAGAAACGCCGCGCGTCCATTTCTATTGCGGGGTTGCCATGCAGGTCTATTCGTTCCAGGGCATAACGCCGGTCGTGCACCGCAGCGCCTATGTCCACCCGACGGCGTCGCTGATCGGCAACGTCATTATCGGGCCGGGCGTTTACGTGGCGCCCTACGTCAGCCTGCGCGGCGATTTCGGCCGGCTGGTGATCGAGGAAGGCGCCAACATCCAGGACCATTGCACCATGCACGGTTTCCCGGACCGCGACACCGTGATCGAGCGCGACGGCCATGTCGGCCATCACGCCGTCATCCACGGCGCCATCGTGCGCCGCAACGCGCTGGTCGGCATCGCGGCGACGCTGCTCGATTATTGCGAGGTCGGCGCCAATTCGATCGTGGCCGCGATGGCGCTGGTCAAGGCCAACGAAATCATCCCGCCGCGCACCCTCTGGGCCGGCATCCCGGCCAAGAAAATGCGCGACCTGACCGACGCCGACATCGAATGGAAAATCTCCGGCACCCGCGACTACCAGCGCCTCGCCGAGGTCTCGCACGCGACCCTGCGCCCTGCCGATCCGCTGCGCGCCGTCGAACCCAACCGCAAACGCACCGATGTCTGCCAAACCGTGCCCAAGCACATGACCAAGGGGTGAGCGCGAGGCGGGTTGGCGCCGCGCCAACTCATCGATTTTCCCGAAGGCCGCCAAGTTCTTGTGTTGGGAAAATCCGGAATTTGGCGGTCTTCGAGACTATCAAGCACTTAGACCCGGTTCGCGCCGTTCTCACGCGGTTCTTGCCAGCGCGCGATTTGGCGGCCTTCGGTCGAATCAAGCACTTAGCGCCGCCGCCGCGGGCGGGTGCGATGCGGCCATTTGGCGGCCTTCGAGACGCTTGGCGGTCTTCGGCCCGCATGGTTGGAACCGAGCGGGTTATGGGCGTCAAGATCGGCAGGATCACCGGCGGGGTGACGGTCGGCGCCGCGAGCGAGGCTCTCGCCCCATTTTCGCGCCCGGCCTCGCGCACTAAATTTGGCGTCATGCGACGCTATTTCGGTCCGTGATCGTCGATCCCCATGGATGCCAACATGCTGGTTACGATCGAGGCGTGGATGACCGAAGAAGCGACCACAGGGACCGATGCCGGCGTCGCTGCATCCGGCGGCGGCAATCGAGCGAAAAACCTCGGGACGCAATTGAGACAGCTTGACTTGCTGCCGTGGTTGTATTGCCGCCGTCATCCCGACCGAAGCACGACGCCAGGGCGTCGTGCGCAGCGGAGCGATCTTGCGCGGACAAGAATATCCGCCGCCGCGCATGTCTCCGCTTCTCGACCCGAGAACGCCGCCAGCGCACGAAAACCGCCGCCCCTTCCGCGATGCGGTCGAATCACCGAACGCCGAATTCGATGATCCGGTGCCCGGGGGAGAGGGGACGAACGGCGACGACTTTGCTCCGCTCGCGACGGATCGTAGGATACAGCGATGCCGCACGATGAACCCGTATTGCGCGACGTGCGGCGGGTGGCAGGTCGTTACGGTCTCTGGACACTCAGTGAGGCCGTTTGCCGCCTCCTTCTTGACAGTTCTCCCTACTCTGGTATCCAAAAAAATCTCCATCTCACACATCGGATAGCCGACGATATTGAAATCGAGGCACATCCTGGGCCTCATTTCTCAAAGGAACGGGCAATATGCTTTCTGGTTCTTGCGCGTGCGGATGTGTCACTTATGTGATCAAAGCTGCACTCTTTGGCCCGATCAACTACTGCCACTGCTGGAGATGCCGAAAACAATCTGGCTCGAGCCTTGGCACCACCGCGAGCGTCAGGTCCTCCGACTTCGTCCTTGCAACCGGGCAAGATCGACTAGCGTTTTGGGAGTCGAAGTCCAGGCGTCCGCAGGTTCTTTGCTGCATGTTGCGGGTCACCGATCTACAAGGCAAGTGAGGAAGCGCCGGACGATCTGAGGCTCCGTCTAGGATCGTTGGATGCGGACCCCGGTATACGCGTCGACATGCACTACATGGTCGGGTCGAAAGCACCCTGGGTCACCATCGAGGATACCCTTCGCCAGGAAAATAACGGGCCGCCTTTTGGCACCAAAGACTGAGGGCTGCAATTTGTTGCGGTGCGGACGGCCGCTGACGGCGACGAAAGCGAGGCTGACCATATGGCTTGGCGGCTTGTGCAGAACGCGATGTCGATTGAGTGCACCGTCATCGAAATTCGCGAAAGAAAACAAGATTCACCACGGAGGCACGGAGACGGAAAAAAGGATGCGCGCCCGGGGGGCGGCTATGGACTCCTCTGTGCCTTCCTCCGTGTCTCCTTGCCTCCGTGGTCCACCTGATTTCCGATTGCGGGGACAGTGCGATTAATTCCGGCGAAATATGAATGAATGCACTGTCAACGTAATTCCGGCGACATCCGACGCTTCGAAATCATGCGCTCATTCGATCGCTCACGATTGCGGCACCGTCCGGTAGCCCTTGCCGCGCATGCAGGTCTCGAACGCTTCGCGCTCGACCGACCACGCGGTGAAGCGCAGATTGTCCGGCAGATAGTTGACTTCCATCTGGGCATAGGACGCGCACCACGAATGGTCGCGCCGGTTTTCGGCCTGATCGATGCCGGGCTTGTCCCAGACCGGTTGCGGCGCGCAGCCGGCGGCCGCGATCGTGGCGAACCAGATCGCGACCGCCGGGGCTTTCATCCTTCGCTTGCGCCGCGCCGCTATTGCGGGTTCGGAACGCGGGTGCCGCCGATGATGCGCGCCATGCCTTCGATATTGAGCTCGCGCCATTCCTTATAGTTCGTCCACGACTCGTATTTGGCGAGCGTGATCTCCTTCTTCATGTCGTCGACCGATTTCTTGGCGCGCAAGCCGGCCAGGACTTCGCGGTGCAGATCGGCGAGGTATTGGCGGAACGCGACGAGATCCGCCTTGCCGCCGAGCGGGCCGTGGCCGGGCGCCAGGATGGTGAACTCCATCTGTTCGACCTTGTTCAGCGACTCGACCCAATCGGGCATGTAGGCATCGGCGAAGACGCGCCAGGCGAGCGATTTCACCGGAATGAAATCGACCGCGAACAGGATGCCCTCCTTGGGAAAGCGCATGACGATCGAATTGTCGGAATGGTTCTTGCCGACATAGGAGAGTTCGACGACGGTGCCGCCGAGTTCGATGGTGAGCTGGTTGCTGAACGTCACCTGCGGAACCGCCGTCGCGCGTTTCTCGCCGACGATCGCGGCCTTGGCGTTTTCGTGCGCGACGACGACGGCCGTATCGGCGAAAACTTCGCCGCCCGAAATATGGTCCCAATGGTCGTGGCTGTAGATGACGTATTTGATCGGCTGATTGAAGCGCTTCTTGATTTCCTCCTTGAGCCACTTCGCCGCGTCGGCATTGATCGGATCGGTCACGATCACCCCGGCGGGCGTTACGGCGAACACCGAATAATGAAAGTTGTTCTGGAAGCGATAGACCTCGCCCGCGATCTTGACGATCTCGCGTTTGGGCGTTGGCGGCGAGAGCGGCGGCTGAGTCTGCGCCAGCGCCGGCTGGGCGGCGAACGCGAAAGCGGCGGCAAGCACGGCGAGCGACGATCTGAACAACATTGGATTTCCCCCTGGTTGGCGATGTGAGACTAACAGGCCGCCGGCAGTCTGCATGCGTCCTCACGCAAATTTGTTCGGCGGCAATCCGCGCCCGGCATGGCCCTGCGTCGAATTTTGCACTGCACAAGATGCCGCCAAGTTCTATGACAACGCCATGCATGACAGCGCAGCGACCCGCGCCCATCGCAAATCGAGCCGCGCCGAGCGCGGCGCCCTCGCCTTGCTTTTCGTCGTCCCGGCCTTCATCGCGACGAATATATTGGTGGCGCGGCTTGGCGCCGAAACGCTGCCGTCCGCCGCGTTCACCTTTTGGCGCTGGCTGCTGGCCGCGGCACTGGTGGCACCCTTCGTCGCCGCCGAACTTTGGCGCAAGCGCGCCGCCTTCCGGCGCGAATGGCGTGACATTCTCCTGCTCGGCGCGATCGGCATGGGCGTATCGAGCGCCTTCGTCTATGTCGGCGCCAAAACCACGACGGCGATGAACATCGGCCTGATCTACACGATGTCGCCGGTCTTGATCGTCATTCTTTCCGTGGCGCTGTTCGGCGAGCGCCTGTCGGCGCCGCGTTGGGTCGGCATCGGTCTCGCCTTCGTCGGTGTCGTCGTCATCATCGCCAAGGGCGATCCGGCGATTCTCGCCGGCCTGCGCTTCGTGGCCGGCGATCTGTGGATCGTCGGCGCCGCCATCGGCTGGGCGATCTATTCGATTTCGCTGAAACGGCGGTCGAGCGAATTCGGCACCTTGGCGCGGTTTTGCGTTTTGGCGCTTGGCGGCACCTTGGCGCTGCTGCCCTTCGTTATTGCCGAAAATCTTGCCGGCCACGTCATGCCGACCGATCTGCGCAGCCTCGGCGTCGTGGCGCTGGCCGCGATCCCGGCGGGCATCCTGGCCTATGGCACCTATGCCATCGTCATCGGCCGCCTCGGCCCGAGCCGCGCCGGGATCATCCTTTATCTCAATCCGCTCTACGCCGCGTTCTATGGCTGGGCGCTGCTCGGCGAGACAATGCAATGGTATCACCTTGCCGGCGCGCTGCTGTTGCTGGGCGGGGTCTTCCTCGCGACCCGGCCGTCCCCGCGGCCCGCGGCGCGGCAATGAACACGGCGTTGTGAATCGCGCAAGGCATCCAATTCGATAAAATCATCGCCGAATTTCAGCCGCAACAGGAGATGTCCATGCCGCTTCGCGCCTTCGCCGCAGCCGCGCTCTGCGTTCTCGCCCTTATCGCCACGCCGGCGGCCGCGCAAACCGGAAGCTTGGTAACGAAGAAGAGCGCGCATGACGTGGCGAAAACCGTCGAGCGCCTGGAAGCGGCGATCAAGAGCCGGGGCGCCGCGATCGTCGCCAAGGTCGATCACGCGGCGGCGGCCAAGGCCAATGGCCTCGAGCTGCGCCCGACCGTGGTCGTCCTCTTCGGCAACCCCAAGCTCGGCACGCCGCTGATGCAAAGCGCGCAGACCGCCGGCCTTGACCTGCCGATGAAGATTCTCGTGTGGCAGGATTCGTCGGGCGCGGTCCAGCTTGCCTATCAAGCCCCCGCCGCGCTTGGCGCTGCGCATGGCATCAAAGATCGCGACGCCGTCCTCAATACCATGGCCGGCGCCCTCGCGGCGATCGCCGACGAGGCGGCCAAGCCCTAGCGGCGCCTCCGTTCAGGACGCAGCCATCGGTTGAAACAACTCGACCGGATTGCCCGACGGATCTTCGATCAGGATCTGCGTGCCGCCCGGCCCGCGCGTGGCCTCATTGCGAAAGTGCACGCCCGCCTTGGTCAATCGCGCCGCCCATTCATCGATGTTGTCGACTTCGATGACGATGCGGTTCCAGCCGCCCGGTTGCGGCACTCGGCCGTCCGGCATTGCCTTGGCCGCCGAGGAGCCGGGGCCGCTGAGCCACAGGCGCAAATCGTCGCGCGCGACCACGGCGAAGGGCGGGCCCCAGCGCTTGGCCAGCGTGAAGCCGAGCTGCTCGGTGTAGAATGCGATCGCCAGATCGACATCCGAGACGAGATAGCGGATCGTTGCCATGTCCAAGCTCCTGGCTCGCCGGCAGCCCGAGGCTATAGGAAGTCTCGCAGCATCGCCACCAGCGGCACATCGGCGGGCGGCATGGCGTAGTCGGCGAGCTGGTTCGGCCGCACCCATTTGAGCGCCCGATGCTCGCGCGCCACCGGCGTGCCGAGCCACTTGCGGCAGAGATAAAGCGGCATCAGCAGGTGGAAATCCGCATAGGCGTGCGAGGCGAAGGTAAAGGCGCCGAGGCAGCTCTCGCTTGTATCGATGCCGAGTTCTTCCTTGAGCTCGCGCACCAGCGCGCGCTCCGGCGTTTCGCCCGCCTGCACCTTGCCGCCGGGAAATTCCCACAGCCCGGCCATCGCCTTGCCCGCCGGGCGCTGCGCGATCAGCACGCGGCCGTCGATGTCGACCAGCGCCACGGCGGCGACGAGCAGCAGCGGCTTATCGCCCGCCGAAGCCGGCGGGCCGGGGCAATCGGGAATTTCCGCTGGCGGCATTGTTCCCATTCCCGCTCGCGGCGGCTTCAACTGCGATACGATCCGTTGATATCGATGTAGCCATGCGTCAGGTCGCAGGTCCAGACCGTGGCGCGGCCCTTGCCGACGCCGACATCGGCTTCGATGACGATGGCTTGGCCCTTGATGTGGCGCACCACGGGCGCTTCGTCATAGTCCGGCACCCGCGCGCCTTTTGCCGTTACCGGCGTGCCGCCGATCTTGATCGCGAGCGCGTCGCGATCCGCCTTCTCGCCGGATTTGCCGATCGCCATTACGATGCGGCCCCAATTCGCGTCTTCGCCGGCGATCGCGGTCTTGACCAGGGGCGAATTGGCGACGGCGAGCGCGATGCGCCGCGCCGCCCGCGCAGTGGCGGCACCCGTCACGGCGATCTCGATGAACTTCGTGGCGCCTTCGCCGTCCTTGACCGTGAGCTGGGCCAGCTCGATGAGCAGCGATTCAAGCGCCGCCTTGAACGGTTTGAGCGCCGGATCGGCGGCGTTCAACGGTTTTTTGTTGCCCGCCTTGCCGGTCGCGGCGAGAAGCAGCGTGTCGCTTGTCGACGTGTCGCCATCGACGGTGATGGCGTTGAAGCTTTTCTCGTTCGCCGCGGCGAGCAGGGTTTGCAGGATCGGCGCCGGGATCGCGGCGTCGGTCGCCAGGAAGGCGAGCATCGTCGCCATGTCGGGCGCGATCATGCCCGAGCCCTTGGCGATGCCGTTGATGCGCACCGCCGTCTCGCCGATGGTGCATTGGCGCGTCGCGTATTTCGCAAACGTGTCGGTCGTCATGATGGCGCGGGCGGCCTCGACCCAAGCGCCGGGCTGCAGCGCGCCGTTGAGGCCGGGCAGCGCATCCGTGATCTTGCGATCCGGCAACGGCTCGCCGATGACGCCGGTCGAAGCGATGAATATTTCGCCGGCCTTGCAGCCGAGGACCCGCGCCGCGGCCGCCGCCGTGCGCTTCACCGACTGATCGCCGGCCTTGCCGGTGAAGGCGTTGCTGTTGCCCGAATTGACGACGAAGGCGCGCGCCTTGCCGCCTTTCAGGGCGCGCCGGCACCACAGCACCGGCGCCCCTGCGGTCAGCGACTTGGTGAACACGCCGGCGACGGTGGTTCCCGGATCGAAGGCGATCAGGCAGAGATCGGCGCGCCCGCTGTAGCGAATGCCCGAAGCGACGGCGCCGAGCCGGGCGCCGGCGATCGGCGGCATGGCGGGCATTGACACAGGCGCGAGCGGAGAGAGCTTGGGAGGCATGGGGGTATCCGAATTTGAACGTTGCAATGGCGCACGGCGCATAAGCGCCGCGGCGATGAAAGGGATTCGCGCAGAAATGTATCGCTATCGTCGTCGCGCTAGCGAAAATTCGATGCGCAGCGCAGCGGATGCAGCACCGGCTTTCTGCCGACACCGCAGTAGCGCGCGCGACGTTGGGTCGATCGATTTCATCGTCATTCCCGTGAGCCAAGCCGCCCGCTACTTCTTCTCCTCTTCCTTCATCGGCTGGCCCTTGGCGTCGAAGCGCTCGACCTTGGCGAGGGCGCGCAGGCGCTTGACTTCCTCGCCGGCGATTTCCTGGGACATTTCCTGGCGGAGTTGGTCCCTCACGTCGTCGAAGCCCGGCGCCGGCTTGGCGCGGCGGTCGGTGACGCGGATCACGTGCCAGCCGAACTGGGTCTTGACCGGGGATTTTGAGGTATCGCCCTTTTTCATCGCAAAGGCGGCCTCGGCGAATTCCTTGACCATCTGGTCCTTGGAAAAATAGCCGAGATCGCCGGAATTCTGCGCCTTGCTTGGATCGATCGACTTTTCCTTGGCGATTTTCTCGAAATCGCCGCCCTTTTCGACCTGGACGATGATGTCCTTGGCTTCCTGTTCGGTCTTGACCAGGATATGGGACGCGCGGATTTCTTCCTCCCCCTTGAACTCCTTGACGAATTTCTCATAAGCGACTTTGAGGCGGTCATCCGTCGCCTTTTCGCCGACGACCTTGTCGGCATAGGCCTGATAGACGAGCGTGTCCTCGTAACGCGCGAGCTGACGTTTGACCGCCTCGCCGTCCTGCAGCTTTTGCTTGCGGCCCTCGGTGGCGAGGAGCCGGATCGAGATCGCGTGATCGACCAGCGGCACATAGAGCTGCTCGAAGGTCATCTGCTGCATGCGCTGGGGCAGGCCGCGATAGATGGCGACGATTTCCGAGAGCTGAATCTTGTGGCCGTCGACGACGGCGACGACGGGATCCGGCGGATCGGCGGTTTGAGCCGTCGCCGGCGACGGGCCGAGCCCGAGCGTGCCGGCCAAAATCGCGGCGGCGGCAAGTTTGCGAAACCTGGCAGAGCCGATCATGATAGAACCCTTGTTGGGCAAGGTTTGGGTTTCGCATATCCTGGACCCCCAAACAAGCCGCCCAGCGATGGCCGGAAACCGCCGCGTGGCGGTGCGCGTCCGCTCCGTTGACAGGCTTGACCCTTACGCCTATCTCAAGGAACGGACCGGCTCAGGTCCAAACCGAATTCATCAATATCTTCCGAGGACTCCGCATGATCGGCCGCCTTGCCCAGGTGTTTTTCGGCTCGGCCAACCAACGTTTCTTGAAGCGCCTTGAACCGACCGTCGCCCACATCAACACGCTTGAAAAAGACGTTTCGGCGCTGACGGACGAAAAGCTCAAAGAACGTACCGCTTGGTTGAAAAAGCGCCTCGCCGACGGCGAGACGCTCGACGACCTGCTGCCCGACGCCTTCGCGACCGTGCGCGAAACGGCGAAACGCGTGCTCGGCGAGAGGCACTACGACGTGCAGCTTCTGGGCGGCATGATCCTGCACCGCGGCCAGATCGCGGAAATGAAGACCGGCGAAGGCAAGACCCTGGTCTCGACGCTCCCGGTCTTTCTCAACTCGCTTGAAGGCAAGGGCGTCCATCTCGTCACCGTCAACGACTACCTCGCCAAGCGCGATTCCGAGTGGATGGGCCGGATCTACAAGTTCCTCGGCCTCTCGGTCGGCTGCATCGTGCACGAGCTCGACGACGACCAGCGCCGGCAGGCCTATGCCTGCGACATCACCTATGGGACGAACAACGAATTCGGCTTCGATTATCTCCGCGACAACATGAAATATGCGATCGCGGAAATGGTCCAGCGGCCGTTCAATTTCGCGATCGTCGACGAAGTCGATTCGATCCTGATCGACGAGGCGCGCACGCCGCTGATCATCTCGGGCCCGGCCGAGGATTCGTCGGACCTCTATCGCTCGATCAACCTGCTCATTCCGAAATTGCAGCCCGAGCACTACGACAAGGACGAAAAGCAGCGCAACGTGTCGCTGACCGAGGCCGGCCAGCAGGCGATGGAAGATCTGCTGCGCGAGGCCGGTATCGTCAAGGAAGGCAACATGTACGACATCGACCACGTCTCGGTCGTGCATCACGTCAACCAGGCGCTGCGCGCGCATAAATTGTTCGCGCGCGACGTGGACTACATCGTGCGCAACGATCAGGTCATCATCATCGACGAATTTACCGGCCGCATGATGGAAGGGCGGCGCTATTCGGAAGGCTTGCACCAGGCCCTCGAATCGAAAGAGGGCGCGAAGATCCAGCCCGAGAATCAGACGCTGGCCTCGATCACCTTCCAGAATTATTTCCGCCTCTACCCGAAGCTCGCCGGCATGACGGGCACGGCGATGACGGAAGCCGCCGAATTCCAGCAGATCTACAAGCTCGAAGTCGCCGAAGTGCCGACGCATATGCCGGTGACTCGCGTCGACGAGGACGACGAGGTCTATCGCTCCGGCGCCGAGCGCGACTCTTCCGTCATCGAGCTGATCGCGGATTGCCACAAGCGCGGCCAGCCGGTCCTGGTCGGCACGGTGAGCATCGAAAAGTCGGAATCGCTGGCGCAGAAGCTCGACGAGCGCAAGGTGCCGTATCACGTCCTCAACGCGCGGCACCACGAGCGCGAGGCCTTCATCATCTCGCAGGCCGGCACGCCCGGCGCCGTGACGATCGCGACCAACATGGCCGGCCGCGGCACCGACATCAAGCTTGGCGGCAACGCCGAAATGCGCATCCAGGCCGATCTCGCCGACGTGACGGACCCGGCCGAGCGCGAGCGGCGGAGCGCCGAGATCAAGGGCGAAATCGAGGCCGCGAAGAAAAAAGTCATCGAGGCGGGCGGCCTCTACGTCATCGGCACCGAGCGGCACGAGAGCCGCCGCATCGACAATCAATTGCGCGGCCGCTCCGGCCGCCAGGGCGATCCGGGCAACTCGAAATTCTTCATCTCGCTGCAAGACGACCTGATGCGCATCTTCGGCTCGCAGCGCCTCGACGTCTGGCTGCAACGCCTCGGCTTGAAGCCGGGCGAGGCCATCATCCATCCCTGGATCAACAAGGCGCTCGAGAAAGCCCAGCGCAAGGTCGAGGAGCGCAATTTCGAGATCCGCAAGAATTTGCTGCGCTTCGACGACGTGATGAACGATCAGCGCAAGGTCATCTACGACCAGCGCATCCAAATCATGCGCAGCGAAGATGTGTCCGAGCTCGTCGGCCAGATGCGCCACGAACTCATCGAACTCTTCGTGTCCGAGGCGATCCCGCAGGGCAGCTATGCCGAGCAGTGGAATTCGGCCGGCTTAGCCGAGCGCATCAAGCAGGTCTTCGGCGTCGAGCATCCGGTCAAGGACTGGGCGGCCGAAGAGGGCATCGCCGACCAGGAGATCACCGAGCGCCTGCAAAAGGCGACCGACGAGCACATGGCGAAGAAGGCCGCGTCCTACGGCGCCGAAATCATGCGCATGGCCGAAAAGAGCCTGCTGCTGCAATTGCTCGATCAGGTGTGGAAGGATCACCTGTTGCACCTCGATTACTTGCGCCAGGCGATCAATCTGCGCGCCTACGGCCAGAAGGACCCGCTCAACGAATACAAGCGCGAGGCCTTCGACATGTTCCAGCGCATGATGGGCGGCCTGCGCGAAACGGTCACGGGCGTGCTCGCCAATCTGGAAATTCGCGTTGAAAACGAGGCGGAAACCGCCGCCCTGGCGCATCCGCAGCGCGATCAGCAGATGTTCGAATCGCATCCCGATCCGGCGACGGCCGGACTGGGCGGCCTGCCGGATATCCCCACGGGCAACGGGACCGTCGCGGCCGGACCGGCGCGCTCGCGCGGCGGCAATGGCATCGACGCGAACGATCCCTCGACCTGGGGCAAGGTTTCGCGCAATGCCGCCTGCCCCTGCGGCTCGGGCAAAAAGTTCAAACACTGCCACGGCGCCCTGGTTTGATGGCGCGATCGTCTCGCTCACACGGAAGCCGCTGACCGTCCATGACCGTGTTGCTGACCGGTGCCGCCGGCTTTATCGGCATGCATGTGGCGCGCGCTTTGGGCGCGCGCGGCGACACCGTTGTCGGAGTCGACAATCTCAACGATTATTACGACGTGACGCTCAAGCAGGCGCGGGTCGCGGAGCTGGCCAAGAGCCCGAATTTCCGCTTCCAGAAGCTCGATATCGCCGACCGCGGCGCGGTCTTGCGCCTGCTCGAATCGGAACCCGGTATCGACCGCATCGTTCACCTCGCGGCCCAGGCCGGCGTGCGCTATTCGCTGGAAAATCCGGCCGCCTATATCCATGCCAATGTCGAAGGGCATTTCGCGATACTTGAAGGCTGCCGCCTGCGCGGCGGCATCAAGCACCTCGTCTATGCCAGCAGTTCATCGGTCTACGGCGCCAACGCCAAACTACCGTTCTCAATCGACGACAAGATCGACCGGCCGAAGTCGCTCTATGCCGCCACCAAGGCGGCGGCCGAGCTGATGAGTCATTGCTACAGCGAGCTTTACGGCCTCGCGCAGACGGGATTGCGTTTCTTCACGGTCTACGGTCCTTGGGGCCGGCCGGACATGTCGGCCTTCATCTTCGCCAAGGCCATCTTCGCGGGCCAGCCGATCCGCGTCTTCAATTTCGGCGACATGCGCCGCGATTATACATACATCGACGACATCGTCGCCGGCACCCTTGCGGCTCTCGACCGCGTTCCGCAAGGTCCCGGCGCGCCGCATCGGCTTTACAATCTCGGCAACAGCCGCTGCGAGAACCTCCGCGACTTCATCGCCGAAATCGAGCGCGCGACCGGCCGCAAGGCCGCGATCGAACTCGAGCCGATCCAGCCGGGCGACGTGCGCGAGACCTACGCCGATATCGAATCGAGCCGGCGCGACCTCGGTTTCGAACCCAATACGGCGATCGGCGAAGGCGTTCCCCGCTTCGTCGCCTGGTTCCGCGAATACCACCGCCTCTGATACCGAATTCGACTGAATGCTTCAGCGCGCCCTATTATGCAACTTCGGCGCATGAATTCTGGACCCCGGCTCGGTGGCCGGGGTGACAGTATTTTTTCCAGGTAATCGATCAAAAATTACACTGTCACCCCGGCCACCGAGCCGGGGACCAGGTGCACGGAGAAGCGATTCAGGCGCGCGCGATACCACGGCAGCCGACCGGATGCCGTATTAGAATCTGTAGATTGCGGTGCCCTGGATGCGGCTGATATAGGCGTTCGGACCGGCGTAGCGACTTTCGAAAACATAGAGATACTCCAGACCGAACGTGACCGCGGGAACGGGATTCCACAGCACGTTGCCATGCGCCGACCACCGGTAATGTCCGGCCGCGGCGCTCAGCCCCGCCGCCGCCAGGAAAGCCTTGCGCGCGCCCTTGCTGGCACCAGGCGCGTCGTCCTCGGCAAATTGTCGAATGTAGGAATAGGAACCGGTCACGCGCACGGTTTCGGCGACGCGCCATTGCGCCCACACGGTGCCCGCAAATTGGAAGACGGTGTCGATCCGATCGGCCGAGAACACGACGGCGTCGAGCATATTGTTGTACTTGCCGACGCCCTCGCCGATATAGCCGCTCGCGCCGATCGTCACCTGCGGAATGACGGTGTAGACCGCGCCGCCGCTCACGCCCCAAGCAAAGGCGCTGTCGGCCGAGCCTGCCCCGGTGTCGTGCTCGATTTGGCGGACCATGGCGGCGATGCGGACCCGGCCGCCGGCGAAATTGTGCGACAACGCCAGTACAAGATCGGGCAAGCGCTGCGCCGCGGTCGGTCCGCCCGCAACGATGTCGCCGCCCGGATCTTCGAACGCGGCTTCGAGCACCGTGCCGCCACCGAAATTGTGGTGGTACTTGATCAGCGCCTGGCGCTGCAGGACGATCGACGGCGCGCCGACCGGGCCGGCGAAGTCGATCAGTTCCGGCTCGGCGAAAAATTGGCGCCACGTGGTGTCGGTTTGGCCGGCAAGCACCGGCCCAAGCGCGCCATAGGCGTGACGCAGCCGGATCAGGGTGCCGGCGCCGAAGAAATCTCCTTCGACATGCGTCTGCAGCTCGCCCCAATCGGTCGGCGTGAAGGTCCGGAGCCAAAAGCGCGTTTGCCGCGCGTGCAGGCGCCAATTGCCGCCGTTAAAGCCATTGTCGGCCGCCGTGCCCGCGCGCGGCGCGTTGAACACGGCCGCCGTATCGAGGTTGCCGCCGGCCTGGCTCGGGCCGAGATCCCAGATCGCATCGAGCTTGGCATAACCGCCGATCTGCATCGACGTGTTCGCGCCCGGCAGCTTCCAGGAGCGCGGCTTGTCGCCCGCCTCGACCGCGGCCGCGGGATTGGCACTCCGCCTCGACGCCGTGTTGGCCTCGATCTTTTCCGCGCGCTCCCGGAGACGCACAAGTTCGCGCTTGAGGCTGTCGAGTTCCTGCGCGGCATGCGTGGGTTCCGTCAACAACGGCAACGCGAGGATGCCTGCCGCGAAACTGCGCAGAAAGGCATTGGAAAAATTCGGACGCGGGTGCGTGCGAGACATCGTCGTGCCCCCTATCGGCCTTTCGCCGACCGCAAACGGATCCCCCGCATTGCAAAAATTCTATGCCGATTTCGCTTTTTCGAACAAGCGCCGCGCGCGCGACATAAAGGCAAACGAAAACGGCCGGCCCGCTTCCGGACCGGCCGCTTCCAGATTTTTTGGGCGCCACCGCGCCCGCATGAATTTAGAAGCGGTAGCGGAAACCCAAGCTGACGCGGCTCGAATAGGCGTTGGCGCTGTTGTAGACGCCGTCGAAAAGATAGGCATATTCGAGTCCGAAATCGACCAGCGGTATCGGGCTCCAGATCGCACTGCCGAAAGCCGACCACACATAGTGGTTGATCCCGGTAAGCGACCCCTTGCGCTCGCCCTTGGTACCCAACGTCTCGTTGTCGGCCTCGGAGATGGCGTAAGAATAGGCGGCGTTAAAGCGAATTGTCGGCGTGGCGCGATATTGGACCCAAAACGATCCGCCCATGGTCCAGATCGAGCGGAGGCTGCCGCCGGTCACGCCCGGCGCGCGGACGAAAACCGCATCGAAAAAGCCCGAGCTGGCGGCTTGCCGCCCGACGCCCTCGCCGATGAAGCCATCGAGCGCGACCAGAACATTGTCACGCACGTTGATGGCGACGGCGGCGGAGACGCCCCAACCGAAAGTTTTGTCGGCGCCGGCTGGCGCGATGCCGCCGGTGTCGGCCTCAAGCTGCTTGAACAGGCCCGCGATTTTGGCGCGGCCGTTGCCCCAATTGTGCTCCAGAGCGATGACGAGCTCCGGGAAACGCTGACCGGCGCCATTCAAGACCGGGTTGAACGAGCAGGCGCCCGCGGCACCGCCCGCGGCGGGACAATTGGCGTGATCGTTGGCGTCGAACGGATCCTCGATGCCGACATGGGCCACCCAGCCCGACCCGAAATTGTGCGAATAGGTGATCGACGGAACGCGACCGCCCGGCGTGCCCGGGACTCCGCCCGGATCGATCGTGTCGGCTTCCGCCCAGGGGTTGCGGAACAGCGAGTCCATTTGTCCCGCCGCAACCGGGCCCAGCGAACCGTAAGCGGCGCGCAGACGCAGGATCTGACTGGACGTGCCGAGGAAGTCGGTTTCGATCCAGGTCCGCAGCTCACCCCAATCGGTGGGCGTCGATGTCGTGATGAAGACGCGCGAGAAAGCGGCATTGAGGCGGACATGCCCGCCATTGAAACGATTGTCGAACGGCGTGCCCGAGATCGCGAAGGCCGCGGGGTTGACCGGCGACGGAACGGCGCCAGGCAAAACAAGCTGCTGGCCGGCGCCACCACCGCTGAAATCCCACACGGTGTGCAGATGGGCGAAGCCGCCGATCTGCATCGACGTATTGGTGCCCGGCAACTTCCACGAACGCGGGCCATTGCCGACTTCAACCGCGGCTGCCGGCGTTGCCCGCCGCGCCTTGTCCGAATCGATCGCCTCGACGCGCTCCTTGAGCTGCCGAAGCTGCTGTTGCAGCTTGGAAAGATCCTCTTCCGCCGAAGCCGCGAAAGGGATCGTCAGCATTGCCAATGCCGCCGCGCCTGTCGAACTTAACGCCCTAAACCGTGTCCCCATACCCTCAACCCCTCATCCGCTCAAATGGCCGTCAGCCGGTATTACCCAACAATTTTCGTGGGCTACCAATAGTCGCTAAGTCTTACCAGTGCAATAATCGAACAAGGCTTAATATCCTAGAAATGATGGGATAATTTAGCCAAATTGATTAAATTTTGCCAACCTGTTGTATATTTGCAACTTCTTCACTGGCTACGCCTTTGTCAAATTACCAGGCCAAATCGCAAGCAACGATCCCGCAGGCGCCAGCAAAAAGGCCAACCGGGCATGCCGGTTGGCCAAGATTGCCGTCTGGCGAGGAGGGTTTCGCCGGCTCGCTAGAAGCGGTAACGAGCGTTCGCGGTGACGGTGCTGCTATAGGGATTTTGTCCGACATTGTAGCGCGACGCGTAGGTGTAGGCGTACTCCAGGCCGAGATCGACCTGCGGCGCCGGGCTCCAAATCGCGTTGGCCAGCGCCATCCACAGGTAATGGTTGACGCCGGCGAGCGCCGACTTGCGCTGACCTTTCGTGCCGCGCAGCTCGTCCTCGGCCTCGGCGATCGCATAGGAGTAGGCGCCGTTCAGGCGAATCGTGTCAGTGACTTTCCACTGGGCCCAGGCCTGCCCACCGATCGACCAGATCGCCCGGAGATCGCCCCCGACCGTGTTCGGACGGCGCAGGAAAATCGCATCGCTGAACCCCGAACTGGCCGATTGCCGCCCGATCCCTTCGCCGAGAAAGCCGGTGCCGGCAACGAGAATTTCGCGCGTCACGTTCCATAGAAACGCGGCGCTGATGCCCCAACCGAAAGCTTGATCCGAACCGGAGAAAGGGCCGCCGCCGGTATCCGCCTCGAGTTGCTTGACCAAGCCGGCGAGCTTGAGACGGCCCCACGCCGCCGAATATTCGATCGAACCGACAATTTCCGGCCACCGTTGACCGGCCGCGATGACGGCCGCGTTGGCCGCGCAATTCGCGGCGCCTGAGCAATTGATGTGGAGCAGCGAATCGGACGGATCTTCGACGCCGATCGTGGCAACAAACCCGCCGCCGAAATTGTGACTGTAGCGGATCAGCGCGACGCGGCCCGCCGGCGTGTTGACGGGAAGACCCGGATTGGAATTGTCGGCCTCGGCCCAGGAGCTGCGGAATGTCGAGTCGGTTTGGCCGGCTTGGACGGGACCGAGCGAGCCCCAGGCATGGCGAAGGCGCAACAGGGTCCCCGCGCCGTTGAAGAAATCGGTTTCGATATAGGTGCGCAGATCGCCCCAATCGGTCGGCGTCCATGTGCCGATGAAGAAGCGGCTATAATTGGCGCGCAGCTTGAAGTCGCCGCCATTGAATGCATTGTCGGCGGCGCTGCCGGGATTGGTAAAGTTCGAGGGATTGATCTCGCCCCGCGCGTTGGTATTTGCGCTTGCCGATCCGGCGCTGCTGCCGCTGAACTCCCACTGCAAGTGCAAAAAGGCAAAACCGCCGATTTGCATCGAGGTATTGGTGCCGGGCAGCTTCAAGCTCCGCGGCCGATCGCCGGCCTCCACCGCGGCCGCGGCGGCGATCCTGCGCTTTGCCGCGCGCTCCGCCTCAAGCCGGGACACGCTTTCGTGGGCGTCGCGCAACGCCTCGCGGAGCCGGTCGATCTCGCCCCCGTATGCCGGCATCGCGATGGCGATGGCAGCGACCGCCCATGCGATGTTGCGCTTATGTCCGAAGATCATCGTTTTCCCCACGAAAAGATTTTCTGCCCTGTCGTGCGATTTTTTCTTTCGTCTCTGCTCACGTCGCGTCATGGCCGCGTTTCAAGCAGCGGCGGTTTGCTCGCGGCGCGCCGGCGCCTTGCCCGATTCCACCCGCCGGGTCGCGGGAAATGTCACCGTGACCGTCGTTCCCTGGGCTGGGGCGCTGACGATGGCGACCTTGGCGCCGTGCAGTTCGGCGAATGCGCGCACGAGCGACAAACCGAGCCCGGTGCCCGCATGGCGCCGGGAATGCGGGCCCGATACCTGGTAAAAAGGTTCCATCACTTTGGCGACGTGCTGCGTTTCGATTCCGATGCCGGTATCGTGGACGACGAGCACGATCCGGCCCTCCGCGTCGAGTTTGGCGACAAGATCGACCGTCCCGTCGCGGGGCGTGAACTTGATCGCGTTGTTGGCGAGATTGAGCGCGATCTGCTTGACCAGCCGGCGATCGGCGTTGAGCATCGGCAAGTCGGGCGCCGCGTCGGCGGTGAAGCGCACGCCGAATTCGTTCGCCCGTGTCGATAGCAGGCGCTGACACTCGGCGTTCAATTCGCAAAGATCGAAAGGCTCTTCGTCGAGCTCGATCCGGCCGGCTTCGATCCGTGCCATGTCGAGGATTTCGGAAATGATCGACAGGAGAAGCTCGGCGCTGGTGCGGATATCGCCGATATATTCGCGGTGCCGCGGATTCTCGATCGGGCCGAAAACGTCGGCGTTGAGCGCCTCGGAGAACCCGATTATGGCGTTGAGCGGCGTGCGCAGCTCATGGCTCATATTGGCGAGAAACTGGCTTTTCGCCTGGCTGGCGGCTTCGGCCGCGTCTTTGGCGCGCCGGAGATCGAGTTGGGTCGCTTCGAGCTCGCGTAGTCGCTTGGCCATGCTCGCCGCCATTTCATTCATCGATCGAGCCAAGATCGCAATCTCATCCCCGCCGCGAGTCTCGATCCGGGCATCGAGATCGCCGCGCTCGATCCGACGCAATACCGTCATCATGCTGCGAATATCCCGCGTCAGGCTCGTTGCGCCGAACCACGCCGCCAAGCCGCCGATCCCGGCCGCGATGAAGGCGATCACAGCGATCGAAACGAGCCGCCGGTGCAAAGCCGCGCGAAGAGAATCCGTGGAAAACTCGAGGACAACATAGCCGATAATGGAATCGTCGGGCATGACAACGGGCTTCCCAACGAGGAATCGATCTTGCGCGAACTCGTGCTGCGCGCCATTGGCGATCACCCGCCTGGCGAATAGCTCGGGCAGCGGGCGGCGCGTGCTCGTTCCGAAGCGCTCGCCGTCGCTCAAAAGCTGGCCGCGCGCATCGAGCACGAACGCCGCCTGGACCGGCCGACCGACAAATGTGGCCGCTATCAAGCGGCGCAAGCCTGCGACGTTGAGCATGTAAAGTGGATCGCGCGCCGCGGTCGCCAGCGTCATCGTCGAGCGGCGCGCCTCGGCGACGAACTCTTCCTGGGCCAAGCGCTGTTCTTGATTCAAGGTAAGCCCCGCCGCCGCGCCCACGGTCGCCACCACGGTCGCCGTGGTCCAAAGCAGAACCCTGGTTCGCAGATTCATCGCGGCAACGGAAGACGCCTGACGGCTGCGGCAAGTTCCCCGATGGCCGCAATTCCCTCGGGCGGTATGGCGTCGAAGCGCGTCGTCCGGCCATAGATGGCCATAACTTTGCGGCCGTCTTCGCTGTTGTGCATATCGAACAACGCTTGCCGCAACTTGGCGATCGTCGACGGCGCAAGGTCGCGACGGTGAATAACGATATTGCGCGGGATGGGGACCGAGCGGATGACGGTCTTGAATTCAGCCCGATTTGCAGGCGTCAGCGACTCGATGTTCTCGTCGCTGCCGGCGCCTGCGTCGACAAGCTGGCGAGCGACCCAGGCCACGGTGTTTTCGTCGCGCGTACTGAAGACAAAACCGAGCTTGTCGGGCGGCGGAACTTCCGAATTGCTCTTGAGCTCGATCAATTCGACCCCGGCCTGCGCTAGCAGGAGACGAGGCAGAATATAGGCGGTCGTCGACTGCCGGTCTTCGAAGGCAATGGTCTTGCCGCGAAGGTCGGCCAGGGTCGCTATCGGCGCTTCGCTGCGCACGAAAATGACCGAGCGGTATTCCGCCCGACCCCGCTTCCAGCGGCGCGCAAGGATTTGTCCTCCGGCCTTTTCGGCGACATTGAGCGCGACGAGCGGACTGTCGATGACGAGATCGACTTCGCCTTGGCGCATCTTGTCGGCAATGGTCTCGACCGACTGCGCAACCACCACCCCGCCGGCGGTGAAACCTTCCGCCGCGACCGACTTGGCCAGCAGGCGGATAAACGGCAGCGCGCGCTCGATTTCTTCGCTGACATTGTCGGACACGACGCCCAGCTGAAGCTTCCGCGCGGCGGCGGGGCCAACGTCGCCCGCACCCAGCAACAAGAGCATCGCAACAGCGCGCGCCAAGCCGCCAACGCCGATTTTCATAGAAGATCGCCGGCGCACTTTTGCGTCCCGCATCGAATGCCCTATGCCGCACGAAAAGCGATCGCTCCTCCGCTTGGCTCATATCAACCGGATGGAATACGGCCGAAGCGGTTAATTATCGCTGAACGTATCGAACCTGGCCAAAGCGATTGGATTAATGCGCTATTTCCGCGCATAGAGCGCTTCGAGCGCCTCGCCATAGGCCTTGCGGATGACGTGGCGGCGAATTTTCATCGACGGCGTCAGCATGGCGTTTTCGGTCGTGAACGCTTCGGGCGCCAGCACGAAGCGGCGGACGCGCTCGATCTGCGACAGCCCAAGATTGACCCGTTCGACCGCCTTGCTCATGTGGTCGTGAAACTGGGCGTCGCGGGCCAGGGATTCAAACTCGGCGGGCTTGCCGTTGGCCTTGGCCCCGCGCTTCAATGCGTCGGGCAAAATCGGGCATCGGAATGAGCAGCGCGACCAGATGGGGCCGCTTGTCGCCGAACGACCATCGCCTGGGCGATCTTCAGGCTGCAGCAGCAGGAAACCCTCGACGCGGGCCGGCGCAACATTGTCGCCGCCGGAGATCACGATGATGTCCTTCTTGCGGTCGGTGATTGGCGATATGGCCGTCGTTCGTCGACATGCCGATATCGCCGGTATGCAGCCAGCCGTCGCGTATGCGCGGCGGCGGTGCCTTCGGGATCGCCGTCAATAGCCCTTCATCACCAACTCGCCGCGCACCAGGATTTCGCCGTCCTCGGCGATTTTGACCTCGACGCCCTTGAGCGGCGGGCCGACGCGTGTGGATTTTCATGCCCTCGACGGCGGATTGACGCTGATCACCGGCCCCGCTTCGGTCTGGCCGTAGCCCTGCAGGATGACGGACGCCGAGCGCCGTGAAGAACATGCCGATCTCGTGGTTGAGCGCCGCGCCGCCGGAAACAAAGGACTTGAGCCGCCCGCCGAAACGCTGCGCCGCCTTGCGCGCGCACCAGGAGGTCGAGCAGCGGATCGAGCAGACGCTCGCCGAGCGATAGAGCGCAGACTCTCTCATAGCGCTTGCGGCCGATGGCGACAGGGCCATCTCGAACAGGTCCTCCGGCGAATGGGCGGCATGCCTCTCCATCGCCCTGACGATCCGCTGATGCATCACTTCGTAGAGCCGCGGCACCGCCAGTCATGAGTCGTCGGCTCGCACCTCCGCCATGTTGCCGGTCAAGCTTGTCGATGCTCTCGGCGAAGTAGATCTGCGCGCCCAGCGAGACCGGGAACGAACAGACCGGCGGTGTGCTCATAGGCATGCGACAGCGGCAAGAAAGCAGAGGAACATCTCGCGGTCATACGCAGGCTGAGCGCTGCAGCACATCATGGGCGCCGCGGCAGTTGTGCAGGATGGAGCCGTGGCTGAGCATGACGCCTTTCGGCGCGCCGCCGGTGCCCGAGGTGTAGATCACGGCAGCAGACATCGCTCGCGCCGCTGCCGCGCGATCCGCGCCGCGATGACATCGTCGGCTGCGTTCCGCGCCTTGGCGCAGAGCGTCGCTCCCAAGATGGAACTGCCGGTCCGGCGTTGCTGCGCCGCGCCGTCGGTCTCGATCGCGATGACGAATTCGCAGGCTCAGGCGATTCGCATCGCCGCCGGCAGCAGCCGCTGCGGCCAGCGCCGCCGTGGACACGATGACGCCTTGGCGCCCGCTATTGGTCGAGGATAAGGCTGATGGTCCGCCGCGGTGTTCGTGATATAAGCCGGCACGGTGAGCGCGCCGACGGCCATGATCGCGATGGTCCGGCGAGCACCCATTCCGGCCGGTTTTCCGAGGCCAGGGCGATCGCGGTCGCCCGGCCGACGCCCAGCCCCGCCAGGCCGCGGGCGAGCGATCGACCACGGTGTCGCGCCGCCTCGGCCATAGCTCGTGCCGCGCCAGGCGCCGTCGCGCTTGGCCCACAGGAACGGCCTGTCGCCAAGCTGCCGCGCCGCGGCTCGAACAGCACGCAGGCTGCGGCATGCGTCGATTTCCGCGGGATACGTGGCTCGGCCATGTACTCTCCCTCCCTGCGCCGATTTTGGCCGACTCGGCTTGGCGCCGCTCAGGATTTCTCCATATATCGCTTGCATGTGCTTATGTCATTCAGGTCACGAGCGGATATGGCCAGGCGAGCAACGCAAGATACGGCCGGCATGGCGATGCCCGCGGGAAGCCGAAAAAATCGGCCCGATGCCGTGAATGGGATCTGCGAGGATCTGTATCGGCGGCCGCGACGCGCCGGCATTGGCGGCCGATCTCAAGCGGGCGGCGAAGCGGAGGCGAAGGCGTTCAAGCAGCGCAATGCAGCGGCAAGCTTGCCGTGTATCGACGGCGCCGCGCTGGGCGGGGCGATAAGGTCGCTATGAGGCGCATGCAGGACGTGCTGGGCCGCGATGATGAGCTATGCCCAGCTGGTCCATGCCGGCAACATGATGGACCCGGAGATCGGCCAGCTTCTACCAGACGATCGCAGGAGCGGGTGACCGATATCTCCAGCGGCCTGCTGTTCTTCATCCTGAAGCTCGAACAAGCTGGACGATGCCGAGCTCGAAGCCGCCAAGCGAGACGCCCGCCAACTGAAGCGCTACGCGCCCTGGCTGCGCGACGTGCGCGCTTCCGGCCGCATCAGCTCTCCGACGATATGGAGCAGATGCTGCATGAAAAGTCGATGGCCGGCCGCCGCCGCCTGGATCCGGCTGTTCGACGAGACGCATGGCGCGTTCTGCGCTTCCCGCTGGACGGCAAAGGCGCTGACCAGGCGCGAGATGCTGCACTTGCTCGGCCGACCGCGATGGCAAGACAGCGCGAGGCAGCCGGCAAGGCGCTCGGCCGCGGTCTTGGCCGAGCAAAAGTCGCGAGCTTTCGCGCTGATCACCAACACGCTGGCCAAGGACAAGGAGATCGAGGACCAGCTGGCGCAAATTCGCGCGGCCGGTGTCGTCGCGCAATCTCGCCAATCTCGTCGAGGACGAGGTGGTGGATGCGCTCGTCGCGGCGGTCGACGGCGGCCTATCCCGCGCCTCTCGCACCGCTACTACGAGATGAAGGCGAAGTGGTTCGGCGGCGACAAGCTCGAAATACTGGGACCGCAACGCGCCGCTGCCGGACGATGCCGGAGCGCACCATCGCCTGGACCGACGCCGACGAAGATCGTGCTAGACGCCTATCGCCGCCTTCTCGCCCGAGCTCGGCGAGCATCGGCAGGCAGATTCTTCGACAAGCCCTGGATCGACGCGCCGGTGCGGCCCGGCAAGGCGCCGGGCGCCTTCGCGCATCCGACCGTGCCGTCAGGCCCATCCCTATCTGCTGCTGAACTACCACGGCCGGACGCGCGACGTGATGACGCTCGGCCCATGAACTCGGCCATGGCGTGCACCAGGTGCTGGCGGCGCCGACAGGGCAGCCCTGATGTCGGACACGCCGCTGACCCTGGCGGAGACCGCGTCGGTGTTCGGCGAGATGCTGACCTTCCAGGCCTGCTCGAAGCCGGAGACCGATGCCAGGCGCAGCCGCATCTGCTCGCCGGCAAGGTCGAGGACATGCTGAACACGGTCGTGCGGCAGATCGCCTTCTACGAATTCGAGCGCCGCCTGCATGATCGAGCGCCGCGACGGCGAACTCACTGCCGAACAGCATCGGCGAAATTTGGATGGCGGTGCAGCGCGAGAGCCTCGGGCCGGCGCTGCGATTTCGACGCCGACTACCGGGCGTTCTGGACCTACATCCCGCATTTCATCCATTCGCCGTTCTATGTCTATGCCTATGCGTTCGGCGATTGCCTGGTGAACTCGCTCTACGCGGTCTATCAGAAGCGGCGAGCGCGGCTTCGCCGGCAAAATATCTCGACATGCTCGCGCGCCGGCGGCAGCCAAGCGGCACAAGGAATTGCTCGCGCCCTTCGGCCTCGACGCCGGCGATCCGGCGTTCTGGGAGAAGGGCCTCGGCGTGATCGAAGGCTTCATCGACGAACTCGACCGAGCGCAATAGGCCGGGCCGAAACGCATTTAGAGTATCGCAATGGGCGTCGGTTAGACGGCAAACGGAATTCGAATTGCGAGCGCCATGAGCAAGCGTCAGATCCAGCGGCCGACCTTCGCGGAGTTGTATACTCCCAAGCTCGTGACCATTCTGCGCGAAGGCTATGGCCTGCGCGATCTTCGGGCGGACGCCATCGCCGGCCTCACCGTCGCGATCGTCGCGATCCCGCTGTCGATGGCGATCGCGATCGCCTGCGGCTTGAGCCCGGACCGCGGGCTTTATGCCGCGATCGTCGGCGGCTTTTTGGTGTCCGCCTTGGGCGGAAGCCGCTTTCAGATCGGCGGCCCGGCCGGCGCATTCATTGTCCTGATCTTCTCGATCGTCGAACGCCACGGTTACAGCGGCTTGATGCTCGCGACCGCAATGGCGGGCGCGATCATGCTGATCGTCGGCTTCCTGCGCTGGGGAACCCACATCAAGTTCATTCCGCTTCCCGTGACGGTCGGGTTCACGGCGGGCATTGCCGTCATTATTTTCGCAAGCCAGCTCAAGGAATTGCTGGGGCTCGACGTCGCCAAGGAGCCGGCCGCGCTGCTGCCGAAACTCGCCGCGCTGTGGGATGCGCTGGGGACGACGCGCGCGGTCACGGTCGCCCTGTCCGCTTTGGCCGTGGCCACGATTCTTGCCATCCGGCGTCTGCGACCGAAATGGCCCGGCATGCTGATTGCCGTGGCCGTTTGCGCGACCCTGACCGGGCTCCTCGATCTCGATGTCGCGACAATCGGCACGCGTTTCGGCGGCATGCCGCAAAGCCTGCCCGTGCCGGCCATTCCCGACATCGATTTCGCCAAGCTCCGCGCTCTTGTGCCCGATGCGCTCGCGATCGCCTTGCTGGGCTCGATCGAATCGCTGCTCTCGGCCGTGGTCGCCGACGGCATGAGCGGCCGGCGGCATCGCTCGAATTGCGAGCTCGTGGCCCAGGGTGCCGCGAACATCGCCGTGACGGCGTTCGGCGGCATGCCGGTCACGGGCACCATCGCGCGCACCGCCACCAACGTCCGCTCCGGGGCCAGGGGGCCGGTCGCTGGCATATTCCATGCGATCTACATCCTGCTCTTCATGCTGGTGGCCGCACCGCTGGCCTCCCACATCCCGCTCGCTTCGCTTGGCGCGGTGCTGGCGATCGTGGCATGGAACATGGCGGAAAAAGAGGAATTCGCGGCGCTGCTGCGCGCGTCGCGCGGCGACGCCGCGGTGCTGCTGGCAACGTTCTTTCTGACGGTGCTCGAGGACTTGACGCTCGGCATCGCCGTCGGCGTCACGCTCGGCGCATTCCTGTTCCTGCACCGCATGGCCGATTCCGTCGAAGTGCGGCATGGCGAAGCGCCCAGCGGCGAGGACCGCGCCGACAACGACGGCGTGCGCACCGCCTACGACTCGCAAGCCGCGTCCGATCCCGAATTCATGGTTTACAGGATCAGCGGCGCGTTCTTTTTCGGCGCGACGGCGAGCGTCGGCACGGTGCTCGACCGCATCGGAAAATATCCCCGCGCCTTCGTGTTCGACTTTTCCGACGTGCCGATCGTCGACACCACGGCGGCGAAGGCGCTCGAGGCCTTCGTGCGCAAACTCCGCCGCGCCGGCACGCAAATCTGCATCGTCGGCGCGCGCCGCGGCGTTCGGCGAACCTTGCTGACCGCCGGCATGCGCCGGCCAGGAGTCACTTACGCCCCGACCGTCGCGGATGCCCGGAAGCGCCTCGGCATGGCCGCTCGGCCGTAGCACCGCGCTGCCGAGCTGTTACGCGCTTTGCCCGATCCGCCCGGCCACGGCGCGGACTTTGCGCGGGGCGGCGAGCCAGATGGCGAGCGCCGAGAGGGCGCAAAAGCCCAGCGCGATCCAGAAGGCGAGCGCGTAGCTGCCGGTTGCATCGTGCACGCGCGCCGGTGAGCCACGGACCGACCGCGCCGCCGGCGATCGAGCGCCAGCATCAGCGTGCCGAAGATCGCGCCGTAGTGCCGGCCCTCGAAGATCTCGGCGACGATTGCCGCCATGACCGAGGTGAGGCCGTAGCCGAGCAGGCCCTGCGCGACCACCATCAGTATAGAGGAGCGCGGGCGTCGGCATGCCGCGCAGCAGCAGCAGCGCCACGTAGCAGAGCGCGAAGCCGAGCGCAGCCGACGCGTCCACACCCATTCGCGGCCGATGCGGTCGGAGACATGGCCGAGCGCGATCTGGCCGGGGATGGCGACGATCGGCTCACGAGGCCGAGCGCCCAAGCCGCCGTCGCCGGGCTGAAGCCGATCTCGATGAGGTACTTCGTCTGGTGCACCTGCACCGCGTACCAGGCGAAGAGGCGCCGGTGAATAGCCAGCGCGATCCACCAGAAGCGCGCGGTGCGCGCGGCGCGCCCGAGCGTCCAGTCGACCGCCGCCCAGGCCGGATCGACGACGTTCGCCGCGCGCGTGGCGCGCGCCGCGGCGGCCGAACTCGCCGCGGGATCGCCGTCGGGATCGAGGCCGAGTCTGTCGCGGCCGGCGCCGCAGCAGAAGGTTGAGCGGCGCCAGCAGCACGAGGCCGAAGAGGCCGAGCGTCCAGCACGCGGCGCGCCAGCCCGATTGCGTCGATCATCGCCTGCATCCACGGCAGATGACGATCGAGCCGACGCCGACGCCGGAGAACGCGATGCTGATGGCAAGGCCGCGCCGGCGCACGAACCAGTTCGGCAGGAACAGCGATTGCCCCGTGTAGCCGAGGCAGATGCTGCCGCCGCCGACCAAGAGGCCGAGCGTTGCATAGAGCTGCCAGGGCTCGCTGGATGAACGTCGCCAGCAGCAGCCCGGCGCACATCAGCCGCAACGCCGGTCTCCATCACGAAGCGCGGGCCACGACGATCCATGAGCGCGGCCGAGCGATCGGGCTGAGCGCCGCCGAGACCAAAAAGCCGAACGAGAACGCGCCCGCCGTCACGCCGCGATCCCAGCCGAACTCGCCGAGGATCGGCGGGAAGAGCAGCGAGAACGACGGTGCGCGCATTGACGCCGACGCCCATCGTGACGAAAACGACGGCGACGAGCGAGCCAGCCGTAGAAGAACGGCAGGCGCGAGACGAAAGATTTTGCGGGAGCGAGCGACAATTTCGTTTGCGGCGTGGCGACGGCGACGAACCGGCCATGATGTGACCGGCGTCGCGCCAGCGCAACCCGATGCGGCGCATAGCGACCCGCCGATTGCGCCTCGGCTCTCCGGTTCGGCTCCCGGTCGCGCCATCGGCATTCATCGGCCGCAATAAGAACAAGAGGGTAAAATACCGTGCCGGCTGCCCGGCATTAACCCGTCCTTAGCGGTTTTGGCGCGATGTTGCGCTCGGTTGGGAGTGGGGACCGCAAGGGCCCGCGGCCAGCCGGCGATCCGTCGCCGGCGTCTCCGTGGCGCGGCGTGTTCGGCCGGCCGCGGCCCTAGTTTCCGCTCGACAGGCAAGATAGCCGTGTTCGGCACAACCATGAAGAGTGAGTTTCCATGCTGCGCAAGTTGACGATTTCCTTGATGCTTTGCCTCGCTCCGGCCTTTGCCGCCGACGCCAAGGGACCGAAGTGGAACGAAGGCGAAAGCCATCACAATAGGGGCGAGCACGACTCCAAGCGCGAACCTGGAAACCATCGCCCAGGATCGGCGAAAGTTTATGTCAATATCGGGACGCCGCATCGCTCGGTTTTCACCAACTACTACACCTCATATTATGCCCGCGGCCATTGCCCGCCGGGCCTGGCGAAGAAGGACAATGGCTGCCTGCCGCCGGGGCACGCAAAGCGCTTCGTCATCGGTCAAGCCTTGCCGCATTATGTCGTCTACAGCGCCCTGCCGCCCGACCTTGCATTGCGCGTGGCCGCGCCCGCGGGCTACAGCTACGTGTATCTCGACGGACATGTCCTATTGATGTCGCTGTCGACGCGCCTTGTCGTCGATTCCTTCGCGATCTCGGTTAACATTCGCTAAGGTTGCCGCGCGTAAAGCAGTTTTGCGCGCCAATTCCTTACCTATTTCTTTCGGTCGGCATTAAAGCGCGACGTGCTCTCCTTGCGTCATGGGAGAGCCCGCATCCCAATTTGGGCGGGTGCGATGGAGGACTTTGCAGCATGACGCGAAAGATGATCCTCGCCGCTACGTTCCTGGCGCAGACGATCGGCCTGACGCAGACGATCGGAATGGCATCGGCCGATGAGCGCGGCGCCGCCATAACGATGGCCGAGCGCACCGCCATCCACGAATTCTTCGCCCAACATTACACAGATGGGCGCTGTGCCCCCGGCCTCAGCCGTTTCCACAACACCTGCATTCCGATGACGGCCGCCCGCCGCTTCACGGTTGGCAGGCCGCTGGCGCAATCCGTTCCGGCAAGTCCCGCGCCGCTCGATTTGATCGAACGCATCGCGGTTCCCGCCGGCCACATATACATGTTCCTCGATGGCCATGTGCTGCTTGTCGAGAGCAAGAAGCGCATCGTCATCGACGCCGTTTCGGTCTCGGTTGCCATGCCGGCACGTAAGCCGGCGCCGCGCGTGGCCGAACGGGAAACCTCGGTCGCCGAGTAGGCCAAACACGCGCGCCGCCGACCGCAAGTCCGGCCTCGATCCGAACTTTCTCCTGCGCGCGTTGCCCGCGGTTTCGTTTGCACTCAAACGAAAGGCGGCGTGGCGCGTTTTCTGTGGATAACTTCAGAAATCGCCCAGGGTGTGACGGCCGTCACTGCGGAACTTGGCAAAGGTGCCTAGTCTGGCAACTATCGAAATCCAGACCAAGGGGGCTGCCATGTTCGCCAACGCTTCGATCGCCACGCGCATCGCCGACCACGCCCTCGGATTTTTCGCGTTCACCGCGGCCATGATTTGCGGCGCGCCGATCGCGATGGTGTTCGGCGCCTTCTTCTTCGCCTAGCAGGTCTGGACCGGTTTACCCACCCCGGCACAATCGGGATTCAGTTGGCCACGCCACTGGGACGTTCCGCCAAAAATCTTAGTTTCGCCTCAAGCTCCGCTTTGGCCCGCTCGGCGGCGCGCAGCTTGGCTTCGATCTCCGCGCGCGCTGCCTCGGCGGCCCGGATTTCTGCCTCGGTCTCGGCCCGAGCCCGATCCCTCGCCGCTTGCGCGTCCCGTTTGGCGGCATCGGCAATGCGCCGCGCCTCATCCACGGTTTCCTGCGCTTCGGCGAGCGCGCGGCGCACTTCGATCACGACGCGATTGGCCTGATCGAGCTCGCGCTTGACCTCGACCGCGCTCCGATTGGCTTGTTCGCCGGCGCGGCGCGCCGCCGCCGCGTCGTGGCGCGCCATATCGAGCGCGACTTCTTTTTCATCGGCCGCGCGATGCAGCCGGCCGACATAAAAACTGCCGCTCGCAACAAGCACAACGATCGACGCGATGAGCAGGACATTGGTCTTGAAGCCGCCAAGTCGCGGCACTTCGGAAGCTGGCATTTCGAACCCTCCCAACCGGGCAAGGCCGCGCCGATGGAGATCTTTTCCGTCTCCTGGACCGGGAAGCCTTGCCCCGGCCGGCGCGCCGCGCCCTAAGCGTATCGCATATTATCCCGGAATCCGGCCGGGGGAACCGATTTCGACGCAAGGGCCCAATGCGAATTAGTCGCGGCGCGGATCGCCGCCCGCCAAACCCGCTTCCTTCAGCGCCTTTGCCTGGCGCTTGGCGAGCGCGCCGACATCGAAATCGCCGATCAGATCGTGGAACAGGCGGTACCAGTTGATCTCGGCCTTGAGGTGCATGAAGACCGAGCCGAGGCCGATCGCGGCGCGATCCATCAGCACGAATTCGCGCGGCGGCTTGACGCCGCCGAGGCTGGCGCAGGGCCTCGTGCACCTGACCCGCGACCTTGGCGCCGTAGCGCGTGTCGTTTTGCTCCTGAATTGTCTGCGGTCCGGTCCTCCATCAGCGGCGCATAGACGAAGCGCGCCCAAAGGTTCAGGACTTCGAGGATTTCCGGGCGCAAATCCGCGAAGCCCCAGATCTCGTAGGCCTGCGACGGCGCGCTCGGGCTCGTCGTCGCGCAGCGCGAAATAGAGCTCGATCACGCCCTTGACGAAGCTCGGCGGGAAAACGCGGATGCAGCCGAAATCGAGCAGGTTGATCGTGCGGTCCGGCGCGCGCCGTGTAATTGCCGAGATGCGGATCGCCGTGGATGACGCCGTAGTCGTAAAACGGCACGTACCAGGCGCGGAACAGGTTTAGCGCGATCCGGTTGCGCTCCGCCTGCGGGCGCCTCGGCGAATTCGGTCAGCGGCTTGCCCTCGAGCCAGTTCATGGTCGATCAGGCGATTGGTGCGACAGCGCGGCGAACTCGACGGGCACGTGGACGCCGGCCTCGTCCTTCAGCATGCGGCGATAGAGCCGCATGTGCTTGGCTTCGCGCCCGTAATCGAGCTCCTCGCGCAGCCGCGTCGCTGATTTCGGCGTGGATGTTCTCGGTCGAGATCGCGCGGTCGTAGCGCTCGTAGAGACGGAAGATGAGCTTGAGCTGGCTGAGATCGGCTTCGACCGCCGAGGCCATGTCGGGATATTGCAGCTTGCAGGCGAGGCTCGCGCCGTCGCGGCCGGTGGCGCGATGCACCTGGCCGAGCGACGCCGCGTGCGCCGCCTCGTGCTCGAAGCTCTTGAACGTCGCCTGCCAGTCCGGCGCCCAACTCGCTCGCCATGCGCCGGCGCACGAAAGGCCAGCCCATCGCCGGCGCGTTGGCCTGCAGCTGCGGCCAGCTCGGCGGCGTATTCGCGCGGCAGCGCGTCGGGAATGGTGGACAGGAGCTGCGCGACTTTCATCAGCGGACCTTTCAGCCCGCCGAGCGCGGCTTTGCAGATCGGCCGCGTGCTTGGCGCGGTCGAGCTTGCAGTCCGAGATAGCGCTGGCCCGCCGCCCGCGCCGCGAGCCCGCCGACCGCGCGCCCGACCCGCGCATAACGCCGCACGCGCCCGCCGAAGGAATTGCCGTTATCGCCGCTCATGGCGGCATCATTGCCGCATTCACCGAGAGTGCGGCAAGAAGCGAATTACAGGGAGACGGGGAGACGGGGAGCGTTATGGCTGCGCCTCGCGCTTGAGCGTCATTCGGCGAATGCCGTCGCGCATCGCGGCCGTTTGAAAATTCAGCAGGAGGCCTCGACCGATTTGCGATAGCTTGAGGTAAGTCAGCAACTGAGCCTCATGGATCGGCAAAAGCCGCTCGACCGTTTTTATCTCGATGATGACGCCGGCCTCGACGACAAAGTCCATTCGATATCCGCAATCGAGACGCTTTCCTTTGTAGTGCACGGGTAACGCCACCTGGCGCCGGAAGGACATGCCGATCGATTCGAACTCATGCGCCAAACATTCCTCATATGCGCTCTCGAGCAGGCCCGGCCCCAAGATACGATGCACTTCGATCGCGGCGCCGATGATCTTTTCCGTTAGTGCATCGTCAAGAGGCATGATTCATCCGCAATAAGCAAAACAATCCTCCCCGCCTCCCCGCCTCCCTGTGAACCTTCTTCTCCGCTGTGCAGGGCGCGGCCTAGATGCCTTTTTCCTTTGGCACGTAGTCGAGCAGGCGCTCCAGGCCGGCGGCCGTCATGCCGCCTTTTTGCCCGGCCGGAGCGCCGCTTCGACGGCTTTCGGCGCGCGATCGATGACGGCGAGGAGGATTCGCGCGGCGCCGGTGGGCTGGCGGTGCCCCTGCTCCCAATTGCGCAAGCTGCCCAGCGAAAAGCCGAAATGCGCCGCGAACGCCTCTTGCGTCATGCGTTGGTTAAGGCGGATGCGGCGAACGTCGAGTCGCCCCGGCGGGTGCCGCCGGCGCAGCCGCTTCATGGATTCGGGCGTCAAGATCGGGGCCGCGTCGGGATCGGAAGCCACGGCACGCTCGATATCGGCATCGGTCATACGATCGAGCCGGCGAAAATCCATCGATTTTCGCGCTCTCTTAGCGTTGTATCCCGACCGCCGTATAATAGTCATGCGCTTCCTGCTTCGTTGCTTTCCGAGCGGAGACAATCCGCCGAATCGAGCCGCGATCGGCGTAAACGACCGTCAGAACACGCCCCAAGTTTACGCCGCTCGCAACGATACGGTCTTCGCCGTAGTCGCGCTTCAGGTCATCGTGTTCAACGACCGGGCCGCTGAAAATTCCGGCGGCAAATTCGAACGAAACGCCATGCTTCGACAGGTTGCGGCGCGCTTTGCCCTCGTCCCAATCGAATTCCATCGCATGGCACTTCCTACGTCAAAGACGGAGTTTCGTCAACGACGCATCGCGTGTCGCCCGCCGCCCGGACTTACTCGTTCAACCCCTTCCCCTTATAGGGATGCGTCTTGACCCAGTGCCGCGCGATCGCGACGCGGGGCGCCACCCAGATGCCCTTTTTCTTCATCACGTAGTCGAGCAGGCGCTCGAGCCCGGCGGCGCGCGAAGGATGGCCGATCAGGCGCATGTGCAGGCCCACCGACATCATCTTGGGATGCTTCGCGCCCTCGCGATACAGCATGTCGACGCAGTCCTTGACGTATTCGAACCACTGCGAGGCGGTGCCGACCCAGCCGGCGAATTTGCCGTCGTTGTTGGTGAGCGAATAGGGCACGACGAGATGCGGCTTGCCATCGACCGTGGTCCAGAACGGCAGCTCGTCGCCGTAATAATCCGAGTCGTAGAGAAAGCCGCCCTCCTCGACGACGAGGCGGCGCGTGTTGACGCTGGGGCCGTAGCGGCAGTACCAGCCGAGCGGGCGCTCGCCGACGGTTTGCTTCAGCGACGCGACCGCCTTGCGGATGTGCTCGCGCTCCTCGGCCTCGCTCAGATCGAAATGCTTGATCCAGCGCCAGCCATGGCTGCACACGTCGAAGCCCGAATCCCGGATCGCCTTGGCGGCCGCCGGATTGCGCTCGATCGCGAGCGCGCAGCCATAGACCGTCATCGGCAGCTTGCGCTCCTGGAACAGGCGCATGAGGCGCCAGAAGCCGACGCGGCTGCCATATTCGAACATGCCTTCGCCGGCGAGATCGCGGCCCTTGACTCCCTGGTTGAGTCCGTGCGCTTCGGACAGGCCGAGTTCGGTGAAGCCCTCGCCGTCCTGCACCGATGGCTCGGAACCTTCCTCGTAGTTCATGACGAAATTGATCGCGAGGCGCGCCTTGCCCGGCCATTTGGGATTGGGCGGATTGGCCCCGTAACCGACGAAATCGCGGCGAACTTCGAATGCCATTGTTGCCTCCTCCGATCTTCTAGTTTGCCCGGATCGTGAACGGCTCGACCGGCACGAATTCCTCGTCGCCGCTGCCGCCGTCGCGCCACATGAAGACGGCGAAGCGGCCCGGCCGGTCGAGCACCGTGAGGCCGTGATGCCAGGTGTTGACGCGATAGGTGACGCCCTGATCGGGCCCGGCGATGAACGCGCGCGCCTTGGCGACGTCGGGCCCGCCCTGCGGCGCATGCGGCGCCACGACGATGAGCCAGCGTCCGACATCGAACGGCACGAAGGTTTGCGACGAAAACTCATGCCGCTCGAGCAGCTTCGCTTCGAGCGGCAAGGTCGCGGCCGCGCCGCGGTTGACATAGGATAGGCTCGGCCGCGCGCCGGGCCGGGCATTGCCCAGGCTGGCGTCGAAGTAATTGCGGCCCGATTCATTGGGCGCCGCGAGCACTTCGCCGAAGGGCGCGAAGGCGGCGGCGGTCAGCGGTTCAGCCTTGAGTTCCATTGGCAATCTCCGGTCCAGACTATTCGCGCATCCGCCGCGTGAGGCCCACGAAGCGGTCCATCAGGATCATCAGCGCCAGCACGCCGGCGATCAGCACGCCCGACACCGCGGCGACGCGCACGTCGAGCGTCGATTCCATCATGCCCCACATGCGGATCGGCAGCATATCGGTGCGCGCGCTGGCGAGAAACAGCGACACCGGCACGTTGTCGATCGAAGCCATGAAGGCGATGAAGGCGCCGGCCGCGATGCCGGGCGCGATCAACGGCAGCGTGACGCGGCGGAACGTGTAAAACGCACCGGCGCCGAGGCTCCGCGAGCTGTCGAGCAGCGCCGGATCGAGTTGCGACAGGCTCGCCGTCGTCGTCCGCAGCACGAAGGGCGCGATCACGACCATATGGCCGATGACGAGAAGTTCGAGCGACGCGCGGAAGCCGAGTTCCGAAAAATAGATCAGCGCCGCCAAGCCGTAGGCGAGCATCGGCAGCACGATGGGCGACATGAAGAAGGTATCGGCGGCGCGCGCGGCGGCGCGCCGGCTGCGCGCCAGGGCGAGCGCCGCCATGGTGCCGAGAATGGCGGCGAACAGCGTCGCCATCGCCGCCACATGCAGCGTGTTGCCCGCGGCGCGGTGAATCTGGCGCGATTGCGTCGCATCGAACAGCGCCGCGTACCAGCGCAGCGACAAGCCGTCGGGCGGAAACTTGATCGACCGGCTCTCGGTCAGCGAGGTCAGCAGCACGATCAGGACCGGCCCGACGATGATGACGAGTGCCAGCGCCGCGATGCCGCCGATGACCAGCGAATAGGACCGATCGGCCGCACTTTTCCGCCTAGCCATAGATCTGTCCCCGCGAATAGCGGCCGAGCATGCCGAGCGCGGCGGTCACGGTCAGGACCGAGATCAGCAGGGCCAGCGAGGCCACGGCGGCGAGCGGCCAGTTGTACACAACCAGCGATTGCTGCCAGATGATGAGCGGCAGATAGATCAGCCGCGCGCCGCCGACGATCGATTGCGAGATGAAGGCGGTCGTCGAACTGGCGAAAACCAGCAGGCAGCCGGCGATCAGGCCCGGCATGCTGAGAGGCAAAATCACCTTGAACAGCGTCCGCCAGCGCGAGGCGCCGAGCGCGTTGGACGCATCGAGCAGGTTGCGGTCGATGCGGCCCATCACGCTGATGAGCGGCAGCAGCATGAGCGGCATTTCGATCTGGGTCAGCGCGATGACGAGGCCGAACTCGGTCTGCAGCAGGCGCAGCGGCTCGGCGCTCAAGCCCAGCCACAGCACCGCCTTGTTGACGACGCCCTCGCGCCCGAGCACGACGATCCAGGCAAAGGTGCGGACCACGACCGAGGTCAGCAGCGGCAGGATAATGATGAAAATCAGGATGCGTTGAACGCGCGGGCCGCAGTCGCAAAACACCAGCGCCAGCGGATAGCCGACGATCGCCGTCGCCACCACCGTCTTGAGCCCGAGCAGCAAGGTGTCGGCGACGACTTTCCAGTTGAACGCGTCGCCGAAAAATTTGATCCACTGGCCGAAGCCGGGCTGGGTGATCTTGTCGTCGTCGTAGAAGCTCACCGTCGCCAGCAGGCCGAGCGGCACGACGAAAAAAGCCAGCAAGGCCAGGGCGAGCGGCAGCGCAAGCTGCCACTCGGCCGGACGGAACCGTTCGAGAAAGCGGCGGCCGGCAACCGGGCCGGCCGCCGCAGCCGCGATCACTTCGCCATTTCCTTGTTGAAGCGCTCGATCCAGGCCGCGCGCTGCGGATTGATCTTCGCCCAATCGTGCCGGATGAACTTCGCCATCTCGTCGAGAGTCTTCATCGGCAGATCGGCGGCGAGCGCCACGCCCTTGTTGACCGGCACGAAGTTGTTCGGCGGCAGCATCAGCGCGGCCTGGACATCCTTGGCCAGAACCGTGTCGATGTACTTGTAGGCGTTCTCTTGGTCCTTCGATCCCTTGGCGATATGCATCGTGCTGTAGAACGTGATCGCGCCGGTCTCGGGCACGACGAACTCCACATCGATGCCGCGGCCCTTGAGGGTCGAGACGGTTTGCGTGTTGGTGTACATGATATCGGCTTGGCCCTGCTGGAAGATGCTGGGGAGGGCCGCCGGCGCGCTCACCGCCGCCACCTTGGGCAGGATTTTCTTCAGCTCGGCGAAGACCGGATCCATGTTCGCCTCGGAGCCGCCGAAGGCCTTGGCCATTTCGATCAGCGACACGGTGCCGAAGGTGGTCTGGAAGCCGGTGAGCGCCAGGCGCGACGCCCACGGATCCTTGAACAGATCCGTCCAGCCCTTGGGCTTGGGCAGCTTCTTCGGATTGTAGACGATGCCGACGACCTGCGCGGTGACGCCGACGCCCCAATCGTCGGCGATGCCGCCCGGAATATTGCCGGTGTTGGTCAGCTTCTTGGGATCGAACTTCTCGAACAGGCCGCCGTCGATGCCGGTGATGCGCGGGCCCGGATCGAGCACGAAGACGTCGAACGGCGGCGCGCCGCGCGAGGCACGCGCCTTGGCGATCTGATCGACCGCGAACAGCGGCTGCATTTCGAGATCGACATTGTGCGCCTTCTTGAGCGCCGGCATGACGATGCTGCGATAGGCCTCGTCCCAGGTGCCGGGATAGATGGCGGCGATGACGCCGCCCTTGGCCGAAGCCGTGTGCGGCATGAGGCCGAGGCCGGCGGCGGCGGCAGTGCCGGCCAACATGGACCGGCGCGAAACCGGCATGGTCGAATGAGAAGCCGGCATGGTCAGACGAGAAGAAGGTGTCGTCATGGCGATGTCTCCTTGGTTTGCTCTTGGTTGGCGGGAAACAAGATCGGACGTGCCTCGCCGACGAGGCCGCAATGCATCGGGCCCTCGGCGGAGTTCATGGCGCGACGGCGCGTTTCGGTGATCTTGAGCGATGAGGGCGCGCGCATCGTCGTCGCCTCGTAAACGACGGTGCCGCCGATCGGCAGGGCGAGGCCGATCTCGACCGGCCAGCGATCGGGCGCGGGATCGGCAAACAGCGCGAGCTGCTCGGGCCGGATCGAAACCAGCACGGCCTGCCCGGCGGCGAAATTTGCTTCGGCCGGCACCGTCAATTCCGCGCCCGCGGCGAGCCGCACGCGCGCCTGCCCGTTGCCGGCCGCTTCGACCACGGCCTCGAATATATTCGTCGTGCCGATGAAGCTGTTGACGAAGGGCGTCGCCGGACGGTCGTAGATCGCGGTCGGCGTGTCGAGCTGCTCGATCCGGCCGCGGTTCATCACCGCGATGCGGTCGGCGATGCTCATCGCCTCGTCCTGGTCGTGCGTCACCAGGATCGCGGTCAGGCGGAATTGGCGTTGCAGCCGCTTGATTTCGATCTGCATGTCGAGCCGCAAATTCTTGTCGAGCGCGCCGAACGGCTCGTCGAGCAGCAGGATCGACGGTTCGATGGCGAGCGCGCGCGCCAGCGCCACGCGCTGCTGCTGCCCGCCCGACAATTGCCGCGGCATTCTGCCTTTGAGATGGGCAAGCTGCACCGCGGCGAGCATCGCCTCGACCCGCGCCGCGATCTTGCCGCGCGCCTGGCCGCGCGCCGCCAAGCCATAGGCGACGTTTTCGCCGACGGTCATGTGCGGGAACAGCGCATAATTCTGAAACACGATGCCGACGCTGCGCCGGTTCGCCGGCAGATCGTCGATCGCCTTGCCGCCGATCAGCACCCGGCCGCTCGCCTGCCGGATAAAGCCGGCAATGACGCGCAACAACGTCGTCTTGCCGCAACCGGAGGGGCCGAGCAGCGCCACGATCTCGCCGGCGCGCACCGCCAGGGTCACGTCGTCCACCGCGGCGAAGGCGCCATAGCGGTGCGTCAGACCGTCGATGTCGAGCGTGTGTCCGCGCGCGGGCGCCGCCGATGCCGGCGCCGGCCCGCCATTCGCATCCGCAGCCATGTCGGCTTGAAACTGCATGGTCCTTCCCCGCGGGCAAGCCAATCATCGGTCGCGGCCTGCGTCAAGGCAGCGAAGCAAGTCGCATGCCAAGGTTGCGATGACACGCCGCGGCGGACGGTGATACGATCCGTCATGCTCGGCGACGCCCTGCCCAAGGCCGATATCCACGTCCACCTCCTCGGCACGCTGGCGCCCGCGACGGTGCGCCGGCTCGCGGCGCGGCATCGCATGGCGTTGCCGGCCGATCTGTTCGGCGCCGACGGCGCCTATGCGCGCGGCGATTTCATCGCCTTCATGCGCAATTTCAACGTCGCCGCCAGCACGGTGCGCACGCCCGAGGACTATCGCGACGTGACGCTCGACTATCTCGCGCGCATCGCGGCCGAGGGCGCCATCTATGCCGAGCTGCAGGTGTCGCCGAGCAGCGGCGCCGATGTCGGCCTGTCCTATGCCGACCAGATGCAGGGCGTCGCCGCCGGCATCGCCGCCGCGCGGCGCGAAACCGGAATCGAAGCCTGCATCATCGTCAACTGCCAGCGTCATCGCGGCGCCGGCACGGCCGAGGCGCTCGCGATACTGGCGGCCGGTCATTCCATTCCCGACGTGCGCGGCTTCGGCCTGGCCGGCGACGAAGCGCGCTGGCCGCCGGCGCAATTCGCCCGCGCCTTCGCCATCGCCGCCGAGGCCGGGCTGGGCTGCACGGCCCATGCCGGCGAATTCGCCGGCGCCGAGATGATTCGCGAGGCGATCCGTACCCTGCCCGTGACGCGCCTCGGCCACGGCGTGCGCGCGATCGAAGATGCGGACGTGATGCGCGAATTGCCGACCGCGGCATCGGGCTCGAAGTCTGTCCCACCAGCAATGTCGCGCTGGAACTATACGCCTCGCACGCCGCGCATCCGCTGCCCGCGCTGCGCGCCGCCGGCATCGCCGTCGCCTTGGGCTCCGACGATCCGCCCTTTTTCGCGACCACGATCGGCGCCGAATACGCCGCCGCCCGCGCCCATTGGAACGACGACGACGCGGCGCTCACCGCCTTCACCCGCGCCGCCCTCGAAATGGCCTTCGCGCCGAGGGAGACGGTCGAACGTCTCATCCTTCGGCTGCCGTAATTCGCTTTATATCTACGCTATGCATTTACGTCGAATGCTTGAAGCGGCAGAGGTGGCCAATACCGCTGATGTCCCCAGGCTCGATGTGACGGAGTTGAAGACCCGAGGAAATCTCCGCGATTGTTCGCGCTCATTGGAAGGTGCCGCGCGGGCCGATCCGCAACCTAACGCTTCTTGCAGAACGCGCTGGGATACTTGTCATCCATTCATCGCTCGGCGGCGCATCAATCAGCGGCGTCACGTTTGCTGTCCCAGGGATGCCGCCAATTGTGGTGTTGAACAGCCAACAACCTGCGGACCGGCAGCGCTACAGCCTGGCTCACGAGATTGGCCATCTCGTAATGCACCGCTTGCCTTCTGCGTTGATGGAGGACGAGGCGAACACTTTTGCTTCTGCGCTGTTGATGCCTACGGTGGATATTCGCCCGGCATTCTTGGGGCGCCGGGTCGATTTGGCCACGCTTGCGTCTCTCAAACCGGGAGTGGCGCGTGTCAATGCAGGCTCTGTTGATGCGCGCGCGGGGAATTGACGCCATTACGCAAAACCAAGCGCAGTATCTTTGGAAGCAGATAAGTGCTCGGAAGTTCCGGTTGCGTGAGCCTCCCGAACTCGACTTTGAGCCCGAAAAACCGACAGTAGTACCAAAGATCGTCAAGCTTCATATTGAGTCGCTTGGGTACTCATTGCCCGATATGGCCAAGCTTTTGCACGAAGTCCGAGCCCAAGCTTCGCGAGATGTATCCGCTTGATGTGAACTCCGGAAATCCGAAGACCAAAGCTCTCTATCCTTAAATGAACTTAATTCTTGACGCTAAGCATGAAAGTTCATATCATGCGGGGCGTGAACAAGCTGCCCCTCGAAAAGCGCGTCCAAATCCTCGCCAAGCTCTGCGAGGGCTCATCCATGCGGGCGATCACCCTTGTGTGCGACGTGTCGATCAACACCGTGACCAAGCTGCTTGTGGACGCGGGCGAGGCTTGCGCCGCCTTCCATGACAAGGCCGCGCGCAACGTGACGGCCAAGAGAATCCAGTGCGACGAAATTTGGTAGCTTCAACTATGCGAAGGCCAAGAACGTTGCGACGGCCAAGGCTGCCCCGGACATGGGCTGGCGATGTGGGGACGTGGACCGCGCTCGATAGACGAATAGCAAGCTAATCGTCTCGTATCTCATTGGCGGTCGCGACGGCGAATATGCGATGGCCTTTATGGACGATCTTCGCCGGCGCCTCGCCAACCGCGTCCAACTGACCACGGACGGGCACCGGGCCTATCTGAACGCCGTGGACGAGAGCCTTCGGCATTGATATCGACTACGCCATGCTGGTGAAGCTCTACGGCGAAGGCCCCAAGACCGGAGGCCCGCTACAGCCCCGCACCGTGCGTCGGCGCCCGCAAAGAGCGAGATCCTGGGCAACCCGCACCCGCGCCGATATCTCCACCTCGCATGTGGAGCGGCAGCAATCTTTCAATGCGGATGCACATGCGCCGCTTCACGCGGTTGACGAACGCGCACCGCAAGAAATTCGAGAACCACTGCCACATGGTTGCGCTCTACACCGTCTGGTACAACTTCGCGCGAATGAACAAAGCCGTTCGGATGCCGCCCGCCCTCGCGGCTGGTATCACGGACCAGGCTTGGGACATGGCCGATATCGTCAAGCTGATTGACGACTCTGGCGCCGAAGCCCGGCCCTCGCGGACCCTACAAGAATTCAAACTGAAACAGTGCCGCAATTCGCGCTCCATTGTTCGCGCAACGAAATCGGCGCACAATGCCGCCAATATCGGGAGCCTTCCATGCGCCATAAGCTGCGGGCCGCTATCGCCGCCGTGTTGTTGTGGTTGCCGACGCATTTTTCCGCCACCGCGCAGACCGGCGGTTCCTCGGCGCCGCCGCGGGAGCTGCGCATTTGGAGCGCGGGCGCGGCGCAGGCCGGCTTGCGTGACGCGGCGACGCTGTACGGGCAGCGCCACCGGACCACGGTTCATATGGAATTCTCGCCGATGGCGCCGCTCGCCAAGCGGCTGGCCGATCTCGCCGCCGGCCGGGCCGAAGCCGGCAAGCCGCCCGACATCGTCGTTTTGACCGAAGCGGGCATGAACGAGGCGCGCAGCAAGGGCTGGATCGCGATCGGACCGGCCGGCACGATCGGCGGCCCGGCGACAGATACCGGCGGCATCGTCGAAGTGGGTCGCACCGGCATCGGCATCGCCGTGCACGAGAACGCGCCGCTGCCCGACATCAAAACGCCGGAAGCGCTGAAACGCACGCTGTTGGCCGCGAAATCGGTCGTCTACATCGATCCGGCGCGCGGCACCAGCGGGCGCCATGTCGCCGCGATGTTCGCGGCGCTCGGCATCGCCGAAGCGATGAAGGGCAAGACGACGCTCGGCGAGGGCGGCTATGTCGTGGAACCGGTCGGACGCGGCGAGATCGAGCTCGGCCTGCACCAGATCACCGAGATTTTGCCGGTCAAGGGTGTCAAGCTGGTGGGACCGCTGCCCGCGCCGCATCAGCGCATCACCGTCTATCAGGGCGCGGTTGCCGCCAAGACCAACGTTACCGCCGTGGCCCAGCATTTCCTGGTTTTCCTGCGCAGCGATGACGTGCGCAAGCTTTTCGCGGCGCGAGGTTATTTCGAAACGAAATAAGCGGCACGCGGCCGGGCATGCCCTCTTGCCTTGCGGCCAGCCGCGAACGATCATGGCGTTCGGCACCCGACCGCGCCGGCACCATAACCGGATCGCTGTTCGCCCCGGCGCGCGACGGTCCCGCTTCTCGGAAGGGCAATAATCGTGGCGCGATTCAAGTTCGTCCTTTTGACGCTGGCGGCGGTTTCGATCGCGACGCCCGCCGCCGCCTTCGACGTGCCGACATCGGATGCGAGCACCGTCCGCGTCCGTGTCGCGGTGGTCAAGGGTCCGGCCGACAAGCCCGAAACCGTGGCGTGCTGCGCCATCGGCACCGGCTTCGTCATCGACAAGGAATACGTCGTGACGAACAATCACGTCGTCAATCCCGACCGCTTGGACGAGATCGTCAAGCAAACGCCGGAGTCGCGCGCCTATCACCATGTCCGCGTCGCGGGCTCGACCAAGGATTTGGCCGCCGAAGTCGTGTGGAGCTCGGCCGAGCTCGATCTTGCCGTGCTGCGCGTGCCCAAGCTCGACAAGCCGGCGCTGCGATTGGCGGCGCTGTCGATGCTGGACTATCCGGAACGCGGCCAGCGCGTCTACGCCATCGGCTATCCCGGCGCCTCGGACCTGGCGCTCAACACCGAAGAAGCAACGGCGACCTCGACCGTGACCCAAGGCGTCGTCGGCAAGCTCGTGCGCGCGCCGGTGGGCGGCACGAGCCGGCCGATCATCCAGCACGACGCGGCGATCAACCCGGGAAATTCCGGCGGCCCGCTGTTCGATTCCTGCGGCACCGTCGTCGGCATCAACACCTTCATCGCGCTGTCGACGATGAACATCATCCGCGACGCGCAAGGCAATTTCATCGCGCGCGGCGCCGCCACCGCCGGCATCGCGCTCTCGCCCCATATCGGCAATCTCATCGCCGCGGCCAAAACGGTGCCGGCGCTGAAGCCGCTCAATCTCACGACAACGAACGAAAAATGCAGCGACGACGGCGTGCCGCTGACGCTCTATATCGTCATCGGCGGGCTCGGCCTGATGACTTTGGTCGCGACCTATGTCGCGCTGACGCGGCGGCGCGAGGTGGTGCGCGTCGTCGAATCCTACAGCGCCTGGAAGCATCGACGCGGCGTCAACACCGGCACGCCCCGGACCGGTCCGGCCCGGACCGGTCCGGCCGGCACCGGCGCGCCGCTGCCCTCGCCGATCGCCGGCCGCACCGGCACGCCGGGCCGCGCGCGCCATGCCGATACGATGACCCAGCCGCCCGCCGCCCCGCCGGCCGCCGGCGATTGGACGCTGACCGGAACCGATGCGCAGGGCCGTACCGTGCGCATCGTCGTCGCCGCCGCCGATTTCGCGAAAGCGATGGAGAGCGCCGAGAAAGGCGTCGTGCTGGGGCGCAGCGCGCCGCTGTGCGACCGCGTCATCGCCGGCGGCGGCGCCGGCATTTCGCGCCGTCACTGCCGGTTGGCGCTCGACGCCGACGGCACGCTGTCTTGCGAGGATCTCAAATCGGCCTACGGCACCAAGCTCAACGACGCGCCGCTGGCGCCCTACCAACCAGCGACCGTCGCCGCCGGCGACAAGCTCAGCCTCGGCGGCACGATACTGACCTTGGAGAAAACATAGGCGACGCGCGTACCGTAATCGCCGCCCGCGCATTCGCAACGGTGTCGAAATTCTCGAGGAACCATGCCCGCGACACGATCGATCCTAGCAATTCTTTCGCTGGTTCTCGCATCGACCGTGCCGGCGCGAGCGTTCGATCTGCCGAAAGCGGACTCCAGCACCGTTCGCGTCGTGGTTGGCGCGGTCAAGGGCGCGGAGGCGACGCTCCAACCGGTCAAGTGCTGCGCGATCGGCAGCGGCTTCGTTATTGCGGACGAGTACGTCGCGACGAATTATCATGTCATCGATTCGAGCAATTTCGCCGAGGCGTTGAAACAAGCGCCGGAAGCGCGAGTGATTTACATCGTCCGCGTCGCGGGCTCGAAGAAGAACCATTTCGCTCAACTCGTGTGGAGTTCGGTCGAGTTCGATATCGCGGTCTTGCGCGTAACCAAGCTCGACAAGCCGCCGCTCCTCTTGGCCGTTCATTCGATGCTCGATTACCCGCGCCGCGGCCAACGCGTCTATGCCATCGGCTATCCCGGCATTTCGGACAATTTGCTCGATTCCGACGAAGCGAAGACGACCTCGACCGTCACCGAGGGCATTGTCGGCAAAGTCGCGCCCGCGTCGATGGGCGGCGCAAGCCGGCCGGTCATCCAGCACGACGCAGCGATCAATCAGGGAAATTCGGGCGGCCCGCTGTTCGACAGGTGCGGCACGGTCATCGGCATCAATACCTTCGCCGCGCGGACGGTCCTGGAATTCAAGAAGGATAAGGAGGGCAATATCACGGCGGAGGGCATGACGCCGGCCGGCATGTCGGTCTCGCCGCATATCGGCAATCTGATCGCCTCGGTCAAAACCGTGCCGGCCCTCGCCGCAATCCGGCTCACCACCACAACCCAGGCGTGCAGCGACGAGGGCGGCGTGCCGCCGGCAGTCTATGGCCTGATCGGAGCGATCGGGCTCCTGACCATGGCCACCGCCGCGCTCGCGCTGACGCGGCGTCGCCAAGTGGTGCGCGTCGTCGAAATCTTACAGCGCCTGGAAGCATCGCCGCGGCGTCGTGACCGGCACGCCCCGCACCGGTGCGGTACGCGCCGCCATGCCGCCCCTCGATCGCCGGCAGCCGGCAGCGCGCGCCGGCGGCGATTGGTCGCTGACGGCCGTCGGCGCCGAAGGCAAATCGGTGCGCGTCTCGATCTCGGAGGCCGAGTTCAAGAAGGCGATGATAAGCACGGAGAAGGGCATCGTGCTCGGCCGCAGCTCGCAGCTCTCGGACAAGGTCATTCCCGGCAACAACGCCGGGATTTCCCGCCGGCATTGCAAGCTGGCGCTCAACGCCGACGGCACGCTGTCCTGCGAGGATCTCAAATCGGCCTACGGCACCAAGCTCAACGACGCGCCGCTGGCGCCGTTCCAGCCCGCGACCGTCGCCGCCGGCGATCGCCTCACCTTGGGCGAAACCATGATGACGATCGAGCGCGCCGACTAGCGCGGGCGCTGTTGGCCCAAAAGCGGGCGGCCGCCGGCTATTCCGCGGCCGCCTGTCCCAACGAGCAGACGCGATCGCCGGGCCTGCACACCATGCCGGCGACATCGGACACCGGCGCCGGCGCGGCTTGCGCGGCGCCGCGGCCGAACGCGGCAATGGCCTCGCCCATGCTCGCGTCGTAGGCGACGAGTGCCTCGTCCTTGATCTTTTCCACCGCCTCGTACTTGTCCTGGAACGGCGCTTCGAGGCGTTCGTATTCGGCTTCGATGCGCTTCTTGGCTTCGGCCTTGGAAAGCCGGCCCGCCGCGACCTCGGCTTCGATGCCCGCCTCAATGGGCTCGATTTCCGGGTCGATTTCGGCATAGATCGCCCGCACAACCTTGAGAAAAGGCTCCATCGCGCGATCGAGCGCCGCGGCGGCGCTGGCGCAGGCCGCCCTAAACGAAAGCTCGGCCGCCGAAGCTTCGCCCGCGACGCTCACGCCGAGATGCCCGGCCACGGCTTCGCGCAACTTCTCGGCGCCGGGATAACCGGACACGCGCCCCGTCAACTTGCCATCGACGAAGACCAGCACTTCGGGGATGCTCCGAACTTCGTGGGCTTTCAGGAATTCGAGGGCGATGTCGCCGTCGATCTCGACCAGCGTCATGCGGCCGGCGAACTCCAGCGCGAGCTTGTGCATGACGGGCGCGGACAGCCGGCAGGGCGGGCACCAATCCGCCGAAACTTTCACCATCACGGTGCCGGCGGTCTTGGCGAGGACGTCGGCAATGTGGGCATCGGAGAGAATTTTCGTTGACATGGTTGGCGCTCGCGGCTTGAGGAGAGGGACGACGAGGCGTTTGCGGCCTCTTTCATCAACCATAACCGACTGTGAGAATCCTCACAGTGACGGCCGTCACGCCGGCGCGTCTTTCGGCCAAGCCAGACGAATTTTTTCGCCCATTTACGGCAGCCGGTTCTCGATCACGACGAACCACGGCCGTTCGAGCGTCGGGATGACGCGGCCCTGTTCGTCGAGGGCGACGATCGAGCGCGCGACCGTGTCCTTGACGTTGCCGCCGATGGCGCCCAGGCGCCGCGCCGCGCGCTCGACGCGGACGACGATGTCGCAATGGCCGAGCGCGTGGTTCGACGCGTCCCAGGCTTCGAGGTCGCTGTAGACGGTGAAGCTGCGCGCGCCCTCGGCCGGGCGCACGGCGCAGATCAGGTCGCCCGGGCGCGGCGCATAGAGTGCGACGCTGTGCGGCACGAAAGCCGCCGGCACGCCGCCCGCGCTTTCGGCGGCGCGGTGCCGGCGCAGGACGCCCTTGATGTAGACTTGATGCAGCTCGTTGAAATCGAAATCCGCGGCGCTGACCCCGGCCTCACGCAGCACGGCGGAGACGAAGGCCGCCGACCACGGCGTATCGCAGCGATAGGGCGGCGCCCGGCCCGCGCCGCCGTTCTCCGACAAATCCTTTTTGCCGAGGCCCTGCTCCCAATAGCGCTCGCGGATGTGGGCGCAGCGCCGCACTTCGGGCGGCGTCGCGCCGGCCGGGCGCGGCGGCTCGAGGCGCGCCGGCACCGCGTCGAAATACACCAGCGGCGCGCCGAAGCGGCGCCACTCGCGCACCGCGATGTCGAGGATCGATTTCTTGATCGCGCGCGCGCCCGGCGGCGGCGCGTTCGATTGCGCGCTAGCGACGCCGGCGCAACCGGCGGTGAGCAAACACAGCGCAAAGAGGACGTGCTTCATTTCGCGAATCCGATGCGAATGACCCGGGCCGCCGGCACGCGGATGCGAACGCGACCCGCTCAGTTTCTTGTAGCAAATTGCACGGCCAAGTAGATTGCAAGCACCGCGAGCGCGGTGAGCGCCATCGTTCCGCTCGCGAGTTGCTTCGAAAGGAAGCCGTCGCGATACAATCTATCGAGCCGCGCGGCGGCGCGCCCAACCGTGCGCGCGACCGCCAGCGAAACCACCGACCAGCAGGCGGCGCATAGCGGCGTCGCACGGGCTACGATTTCCGGACCGAGCCTGCGATAGAGCCAGTCCGTATCGAGCGTGATCGTCAGCGTCCGCTTGAGCCAGCCGAGCATGAGGAAGAAGGCCAGGCCCGAGAACAGCAAGAGCTGCAGTTGGCTCACGACATGATCGCCGGTGTAGGGCACGAAGCGCGCCGCGAAGGGAAGATGTGGGTAGATCAATCCGGGCGCCACGCCGATCAGGATGCAGAGCGCGGCGCACAGTAGCATCGCGGCGCGCATGTTCCATGGTGGCTCGGCCGGCCGGAGGCCGGAATCCTTCTGGAAGAAGACGAACCAAGGAAACTTGATGCCCGCATGTAGAAATACCCCGGCGGAGCCGGCCGCCAGCAAGAACCATACGGCGTCAAGCCCGCGCTCGCCCGCCGCGTCGGAGATCATCGATTTGGTCACGAAGCCCGAGGTCAGCGGAAAAGCCGAGATCGACAGCGCGCCGACGATGCCGCAGATTGCGGTGAGCGGCATGCTGTGAAACAGCCCGCCGAGATCGGTGCATTTCGACTTCCCGGTCATGTACAGGACCGACCCAGCCGACATGAGCAGAAGCGCCTTATAGATGATGTGCGTGAAGGCGTGCGACGCGGCGCCGTTGAGTGCCAAATCGGTTCCGATGCCGATGCCAACAATCATGAAACCGACCTGGTTGACGATGCTGTAGGCCAGGATGCGCCGCATGTCGTTTTCAAGAATCGCGTAGACGATTCCGTAGAAGATCATGAAAAGCCCGATCCAAATCAAGATATCGGCGCCCGGGAAGCCGCGCAGCAAAACGTAGACTGCGGTCTTGGTGGTGAAAGCGGAGAGCACGACCATGCCGCTGTACGACGATCGCGGATAAGCGTCGGGCAGCCAGGCGGATACCGGCGGAGCGCCGGCATTGAGCAGGAAGCCGACAAGGATGAGCCAGCGCGCGCCGCTGTCGGGCCGCATGGCAAAGAAGGCCGGCGTGCCGGCCGCTTGCGTCTCGCCAGCGATACCCGCCATGAGTATGGCGCCGCCAAGCAGATGGATAAGCAAGTATCGCAAGCCGGCCGCTTGCGCCGGCGCGCCGGCGCTCCAAATAACGAGCGTCGAGGCCAGAGCCATGATCTCCCAGAACACGAAAACCGTAATGAGATCGCCCGCGAAAACGACGCCCAGCGCGGCGCCAGCGTAGAGCAGCGCGGCGCAAGGCTCAAGCCGGCTCTTCTGGTTGAGGCCGAACAACCCGCCGGCGAATGCCATCAGCGCGAAAACCGTGCCGAACCAGCGCGCGAGCGCGTCCGTCCGAACCGGCACAAGGTCAAGATCGAGAAATCGAACGCCGAACGACGCGCCGTCGGGAATCCGCCAGATCAACCACAACGCGAGCGGCGCGGCGAGCAGAATCACGACTCGGCGCAGCGCGCCGCGCGCGAACGGGAGCGCGGCCGCGCCCAGCAGCAGCCCAGCCGCCGGCGGGATGACGTATTCACCGATCATAGTAAGTGTCGGGCCTTTTGAACACGAAGCCGAGCAGCCGCGCGAGCAGCACGAGCGCGACGCAAGCGGCAAAGCCGTACCAGGCGTGGAACCCGAAGATGCCTTCGATACCGAACAGCGCATGGCGATGAACCAGTGGTTCGGCGAGCACGACGGCAGCGAGCACGATCCAGAATGCAATCCACAGTCGGCGTATCGTCACGGGCCGGCGGAGCCAGGGTGCTTTCATCGCTCAACCTCCTCGCGGCAATTGCTGCGCCAGACCCAACGGCAGGCCGGGCAGGAAGAATATGACGATCGTGCCGATAGCCGTAATCATCAAGGCAAGGACGAGCGGCCATGGCGCCTCGCCGTGTTGAGTTGCGGATTCCTGCGTGGTCTCCGGCTTGAAGAACGCGGCGTAAACGATCGGCATGAAATAGGCGGCATTGAGCAGCGTGCTGAACGCGATGACGCCGAGCGCGAAATAACGGCCGTCGGCCTGGGCGGCGCCGATCAAGAACCATTTGCTCACGAAGCCGGCCGTGGGCGGCACGCCGATCATCGACAGCGCGCCGATCGCGAATGCCGCCATGGTCCAAGGCATGCGCCGGCCGATCCCGTCGAGCTCGTTCACTTCGGTTTTGTGCGACGCCGTGTAAATCGATCCCGCAGCGAAGAACAAGGTGATCTTGCCGAATGCGTGGGCCGCGATATGCAGCGCCGCGCCGATCAGCGAGATCGGCGTGAGGATCATCGTTGCGAGAACGACATAAGCGAGCTGGCTCACCGTCGAATAAGCGAGGCGGAGCTTGAGGTTCCGCTGCATCAGCGCCAGCAGCGATGCGACGACGACGGTAAATCCCGCAACGTAGACCAGCCAGTCGCCGGCGCCGCTGCGCGCCAAAGTCTCCGGGCCGAACACGTAGAGAATGACCTTGACGAACGTGAAAACGCCCGCCTTCACGACGGCAACCGCGTGCAACAGGGCGCTGACCGGCGTCGGCGCCACCATCGCCGCGGGTAGCCAGCGGTGCAACGGCATCAGCGCAGCCTTGGTGATTCCGAATGCGAAGAGCGCCAACACGATGCCGATCTCGCGCGGCGCCGCATCGACGGGGAGGATGCCGCCAGGGGCGAATGCGCCGGTACCGGCGCGGACATGAACCCAGATGATCGCCGTCAGGAACAGGATCACCGAGCCTCCGAGAAGCAACAGCAAATAAACACGCCCGGCGCGGATCGCCTCCGACGTCTGCTTGTGAACCACCAGCGGATAGGTCGAGAGGGTCAGCAGCTCGTAGAACAGGAACAGCGTGAATAAATTGGCGGCGAAGGCGACGCCCAGCGTCGCCGCCAACGCGACCGCGAAGCATACGTAGAAAGAAGTTTGCCGCGGCTCGGCATTGGCGCGCATGTAGCCGATCGAGTAGACCGAGTTGACGATCCACAGGAACGACGCCAGCAGCGCGAACATCATGCCGAGCGGCTCGAGCGAAAACTGCAAATTCACGCCGTCGATGACGCGCCAGGCGGCGGTCGCCGGGCGGCCGCCGGCGATCACGTCCGGCAGCAGCGCGCAGACGAGCGCGAACATGGCAACCGCCGCGGCCAGCGTCACCGTCTCGCGCAGGTTCGGCCGGCGATGGCAGAGGGCGATGAGAAGCGCGCCGGCGAGCGGAACCGCAATGGCGGCCAGCATGATGTGTGCCGGGGTCATCGGACGACACCCAGCAGGCTGCGCGCCGCGTGCCCCGCGACGCCCGCAGTGGCATCCGTGTCAATGCCGAAATAGACACACGCGGCCACGAGGACCCAGGACGGGACAAGCATGGAGAGCGGCATCTCGCGCAGCGGTTCGGCGTCGTTCGGTCCGCGCCGGAAATAGGCCGCCTCGACGACGCGCCCCATATAGATGAGGGCGAGGACCGAGCTGGCCACGACGAACAAGCCGAGCCACCACCAACCCATCTCGAAGGCGGCGGCGACAAGAAACCACTTGCTGACGAACCCGACCGTGCCCGGCACGCCGACCATGCTGAGGCCGGCGACGACAAATCCGGCGAAGGTGACGGGCATGTGCCGCGCCGCGCCGGCGATGCGCTCGATCGACACCGCACCCGCATGATAGGCGATGCCGCCGACGAGCAGGAACAGCGCGCCCTTCATCAGGCCGTGATTGAACAGATGGACGATCGCGCCCGTGAGCGCTGTTTCGGAGCCGATGCCGATGCCCAAGGTGATATAGCCGATCTGAGCGACGCTCGAATAGGCGAGCATGCGCTTGACATTGTCCTGCTTGGCCGCCGTGATCGAGGCGAACAGGATCGCCGCGACTGAAAGCGCGATCCAGATCGCCGGCAACGCCAGGCCGCCGAGCGGCAAGGCCGCGCCGAAAACCGTGAAGATGAAGCGCAGCAGCAAATAGATCGCGACCTTGGTCGCGGTTGCGGCGAGAAAGGCGGTGACGACCGAGGGCGCGTGCGCGTAGGCATTGGGCAGCCAGTGATGCAAGGGAAACAGTGCGAGCTTGAGGCAGAGCCCGACGGCGATGAAGGCAAGCCCGACGAAAATCGGCCGCTGATTCTCGACCTGGGGCAGCCGGTTGGCGAGATCGGCCATATTGAGCGTGCCGGTCATCAGATAGAGAAAGCCGATGCCGATGACGAAGAACGTGGCGCCGACCGTGCCGATGACGAGATATTGATACGCGGCGAAAAGCGCGCGACGGTCCTTGCCGAGCGCGATCAGCGCGTAGCTCGAGATCGACGCAATCTCGAGGAAGACGAAAACATTGAACACGTCCCCGGTCGCCGCCATGCCGAGCAGCCCGGCGAGGCAAAGCAGAAAGAGCGCGTAAAACCAGGGCCGCCGCTCGGCCGGGATTTCGCGTTCGACGCTCGCCCGCGCATACGGCATGACAAGCGCGCCGATCACCGAGACCAGCAGCAGCACGAAGGCGTTCGCGGCATCGATACGGTATTCGATGCCCCAGGGCGGCGCCCAGTTGCCGATCCAGTAGGAAATCGGCCCTTCGCGCAGCGCGCGCACCAGGAGCAGGCCCGCGATCGCCGGCATGAGCCAGCTCACCGCCAGCGCCAGCAGCCATGCGCGGCGCCCACTGCGGAGCATGGCGCAGAGCGGCGCGGCCAGCAGCGGGACGACGACCTGCAGCGCCGGCAAATGCGGGTCGATCACGGCGCCTCGTCCCGGGCGATGATCTCGCTTTCCTCGATCGAGCCATAGGCTTCGTTGATGCGGACGACGATGGCGAGCCCGACGGCGAGCGTCGCCACGCCGACGACAATGGCCGTCAGGATCAGGACATGGGGCAGCGGATTGGAATACTTCGCGAATTCCGGAGACACGATGGGGGCGGTGGCGCCGAGAATCTTTCCCGGCCCGATATAAAGCAGGTAGACCGAAGTCTGGAACACGCCGAGACCGACGAGCTTCTTGATCAGGTTGCCGCGCGCCACGACGACGTAAAGGCCGATCATCATCAAGATGACCGTCGCCCAATGGGTGAATTGCTCGATGACGACGCTCATCGCTCGCTAGCGGCCCCGGCCGCGGCCCGAGAAGGCGTAGTAGACCGCCGTCATCGTCGCGGCGACGGTGAAGGTGACGCCGACCTCGACCCAGAAGATGCCGCGCTCCTGGCCATGCACCGGATCGCGGTCGAGCACGAAATAGTCGAGATAGTGGCCGCCGAGGACGAGGCCGCAGACCCCGACAGACCCGTAGATGAAGACGCCCAGCGGCACCGCGATCTCGACAATGCGCATCGGCACGACGCGGCGCACGGCGGCAAGGCCGAAGATCAGGCCGAACAGGATGAAGCAGGCCGCGATAATGACGCCGGCTTGGAAGCCGCCGCCCGGGCCGAGTTCGCCGTGATAAAGCACGTAAGTTGCGAAAAGCAAGATGAACGGCAGCAGCAGCTTGATGACGACGCGCGGAACGATCTCGTGCCGCATCAGCGCGCCCGAGCCCTCGTCGACCGCCATCCGGCGCTTGCCCGCCAGCAGCACGAGCACGGCGATGCCGGCGGTGAAGATGACCGTCGTCTCGCCGAGCGTGTCGTAGCCGCGATAGCTGGCGAGCACGGCGGTCACGGCGTTCGGCACCCCGGTTTCGCCGACAACGTCGATGAGGTACCGGGGCGCGACATGGGTATGGATCGGGCCAGCGGGGTCGCCGAAGCTCGGCAGGCCCCAGGTGCCGTAGAGCAGCGCCGCCCCGGTTGCGAGCGTGAAGAGCAGCGGCACGACCGACGCCTTGAGCGGCGGGCTCTCGTCGATCTTGGTGAGATAGAGCGCACCGAGCAGCAGCACGGTGCTGATCCCGGCGCCGACCGACGCCTCGGTCATCGAGACGTCGACCGCATCGAGCACGAGGAGGGCGAGCGCCATCAGGAAGCTGTAGACGCCGCCCAGCGCCACGACGGCAAATAGGTTGCGCACGCGCGCGATGCCGAGCGCGGCGACGATAAGCAGCAGCAGCAAGATTGCATAGGTCAGGGTTTCGATGGTGGCACCTCCTCCGCCGCGGGCGCCGGCTTGGGCGCGAGGAGGGGCTTCACGCCGCGATGCAGCGCGGCGCGCCCCAGCGCGTGGCACGCGACCGGGCTGGTGAACAGCAACAGCAGCACAAGGACGGCGAGCTTCGCGGTCACCAGCGTGAAGCCGGCCTCGAACATCAGGCCAATGAGGATGAGGCAGGCGCCGAACGGATCGAGGACGCCCGAGGCGTGCATGCGCGTGTAGAGATCGGGCATGCGGATCATGCCGAACGCGCCGACGACGCAGAAGAAGCCGCCGGCGCCGATGAACGCCCAGCTCGCGATGTCAATAATAAAGTTCACGGCGCGGGCCTCACGACGACGGGTTCACGGGCGGCGATGCTCGGTCGGCGGCGGCTCGATGCCTTCCGGGTCGCCGAGGTTGCCGAAGCGGAAGAATTTGAGGATCGCCAAGGTGCTCAGCACATTGAGCAGCGCATAGACGATCGCGATATCGAGAAATTCCGGCCGCGCGGTCAGAAATCCATAGATCGCCATCAGCGCCACGGCGAGCGTCCCGATGGAATTTCCCGCAAGCACGCGATCGTAGACCGTGGGCCCCATGCAGCCGCGCGCGAGGCAGAGGCCGATCGCCAGCAGCAGCGCGAGCGTGCCGGCGGCAAGCATCACGCGGCTCCTTCGAAACGCGTGGCGCGGCGATCCATGTCGCCGCCAGCAAGGCCTTCGGCACCTTCGCGCGTCAGGGCGTGCACCAGGATCCGGTCGCCCTCGAGCGCGATCGAAATGGTTCCCGGCGTGAGCGTGATCGAATTGGCATAGATTACGCGTCCGACATCGGTCGCTTGGCTCGCCGTAACGTGGATCATCGTGGGGCTGATCGGCAGCTTCGGATGGAGAATGCGCTTCGTAACGTCCCAGCCGGCCTTGGCGATTTCCCACATCAGCCAGGGCCAGTAACGCACCGCGCCGCGGGCGAGATGGACCGGATGGCCTTCGCGGTCGGCGACCGCCATGACGCGGTCGCTAAACCACGCGATGAGCAGCGACGCGACTGCGCCCGCGGTAACGAGAAACAGCGTGTAGTGGCCCGAGAGCAGCAGCCAGAATACGAACAGTGCGGCGGCAAGCGTCGCGCGCCTGACGATCGCGCCGACCTTGGTTGATTTCGCCGACGTTGCCGAACCCTCGCGTCGCATGCTCGCCCGCCGCCTCCTCCTCGCCCCCACCGGCCTTCTACGTGCCGACGTAAAACTCAGCTACCGCATGGCCCTGCATATGGCAAGTGCGCTGCCGCGCATCGCGCCCGCGTCATGGCGATGAAGTCGGGCGACGCCATCACCGACCCGCGGCTGCTGCTGCAATCGATGACGGTCCTCGCCTTCGTCGTCGTCGCCTTCGTGGTCGCGCGCCTCATCAAGCTCGAGCCCGCGACCATCGCCATGCTCGGCGCCGCCGTGCTGCTGCTGCTCGATTGCTACGGCCACCACGCCGAGAAGCAGACCGAGAAGGTGGTGGGCGCGTTCAACGAAGTCGAATGGATCACGATCTTCTTTTTCTGCGGCCTGTTCATCGTCGTGCACGCGGTCGAGGCCGGCGGCCTGTTGAAGATGCTGGCCGACGCGCTGGTGCGCGCGACCGGCGGCGATCTGAAGCTCACCGGCTACGCCATCCTGTGGGCCTCGGCCTATCTCTCGGCCATCATCGACAACATCCCCTTCGTGGCGACGATGATCCCGCTGGTCAAGGCGATGGCGCCGAGCTTCGGCGGGCCCGAGGCGATCTACCCGCTATGGTGGTGCCTGTCGCTCGGCGCCTGCTTCGGCGGCAACGGCACCTTGATCGGCGCCTCGGCCAACTTGACCGTCGCCGGCATCGCCGAGCGCAACGGCGTGCGCTTCCGCTTCCTCGAATACACCTATTACGCGATGCCGATGATGACGGTCTCGATCGCCATCAGCCATGTTTATGTGTGGCTGAGGTATTTTTCGTGAGGCGCGGCTACATCCGCAGCCACAGGATATAGGCGACGACGTGCTCGGCCTCCTCCACCGTCAGCACCGGCGGCGGCATGCGGAGATGCGGGATGGTGATGAGATCGATCATGTCGCGGCGCGACAGCTTGCGGTCGGCCGCGATGCGCATGAAAGACGGTACGCCGACATCGTCCGTTGGCCGCTGGTTGGGCGCCACGACGTGGCAGCGCGAACACCACTCGACGGCGAGGGCCCTGCCCTTGACCGGATCGCCGCCCTGCGCCCAAGCGGGTGCCATGGCGAGGACGAAAGCGGCCGTGACGAGGGGAAACAAACGCGCGGCAGGCAAAGCCATGGGAACCTCATCGTTGCAAAACTCCGCCGAGCGATGCGATGATACAGCAAGCGGCGCGGCGTTGCGCCGGTAATTTTCTTCGCGCGGCGGAGTGCCTGCGGCACGGCGGGGAACGCGGGACGGCCATGACCGAATACGAACCCGGGTTTCGACGAATGGCAGGCATGGTGGGACGCGCGCCAGGCGGCCATCGAAACCGTCCTCGGCAAGGCCGACGACATCGTCGGCCACGCCAAGATCCCGCTCGAAGCGGGCGGCGACGCCGGCGGCGGCGCAAACTTGCTTTATTTCAAGCGCCACCTCGCCGGCCGCGTCGCGGTCACGGCCGACCTCATCGGCAACCCCGGCCAGCGCCGCAACAGCCTGGGCGCCTACGAGCTGATGATCTGCCACCGCGACGACGACGATGCCGGCCCCAACCTGATCTCGCGGCTCGCCAATGTCTCGCTCGAAGCCGACATCGAGCCCGGCCACACGATCGACATCGGCCCGGCGGCGCCGAAGGGCTCGACGATCTCGGCCTTCCTGTTCTTCGACTTTGCGCGTTTCAAAGTGCGGGGCGAGGACGCGGGCCTCTTGCTCTGCCTCGGCATCACGCAAGACGAACTGAAACAATGCCGCCGCGGCAAGCGCGCAATCGTCGAGACGGCGCTGAAGGCGAAGGGCGTGTATCCGTTCACGGAGTGGCGAAGGAAGAGCGTGCTGAAATAGGCCGCTATCGCCGCGTTTGAATTTTCTGATAGGCTGCGAGTTTCGGCGCGCAAATCGGGGAAACCGCATGTTCAACTCCGGGCTCGTGATCGGCCTCATCGTCGGCGGCGTCATTGTCGCCATCTTTTCGCTGATCGCGATGACGCGAAAAGCCAATGCCCGGGCGGCCCAGCCGACCCGGCGCGCGATCGCGATCGAAACCGCCCTGTCGCCCGATGCAGCGTTCAAGGCGCTCCAGGCCGCGCCGCTCGGCCGTTACAAAGTCGGCGACAGCGATCCCGGCCGGCGCGTTATCGTTTTTGCGTCGCCGATGACGATCTTCAGTTGGGGATTTTTCTTTCCCGTTTTCATCGCCGCCGGCGGCGCCGGCGCCACCGTCACCATCGGGATCCAATCGCGGTTGCTCCAATGGGGACCCGTCGTCGCCAATACCCACAAAGCCTTCGCGGCGGAAGCACGGCGGGTGCTCGAAGCGCGCTGAGCGCCAAGGTCCGACGCGCGCACGCCGCGCATCATCTGTTCCCCAATCTCTGCCACACGCATTACCGCGCCATCACGCCCATCATCGCGCGCACCGCGGCCGAATTCGGCATCGCGCACAATGTCACGACCCTGCCCCGTCTCGTCGCCTCGCATTGGCGCTTCCTCAGGGCGATGGGGCGCGGCGCGGCCGCAGCGCGCGCGCGAGACGCGGGCCGGCAAAATCGAGAAAGGCGCGGATTTTCGGCGCCACGATCCGGCCCGACGGATAGACCAGATGCACCGGCACCGGACCCGGCATGAACTCCGCGAGGACGGCGACCAGGCGGCGATCCCGGATTTGCCGCGCGACCATGTAGGACAGGGCCACGGTCATGCCCTCGCCCATTTCGGCGGCGGCGATGGCCGAGGCGGCGTCGTTGACCGCCAGCCGCGGTGCGAGCGCGATGCTGGCGCCGTCGCGCAGGCGAATTTCGTGGTTCGGCATCAGCCCGGTAAAGGCGACGATCGAATGCGCCTTGAGATCGGCCGGCTTGCGTGGCCGTCCGTGCTTGGCGAGATAGGCCGGGCTGGCGACAAGCAGGCGGCGAACCTCGCCGACGCGCCGCGCCACCAGGCTCGAATCCGGCAGCGGCCCGATGCGGACCGCGACATCGACGCCCTCCTCGACCAGATCGACGATCCGGTCGAAATACTGCGCCGACACGGCGACACGCGGCTGGGCGGCGAGAAACGCGCCCACGATCGGCGTGAGAATGGCGCGCCCGAAGGTGACGGAGGCCGTCACCGTCAAGAGACCGTGCGGCGCCGCCTCGTCGCCCGCGGCCTCGGTCTCGGCATTGTCGATCTCGGCGAGCAGGTGCTTCGCACTTTTGAGGAAGCGGGCGCCGGCCTCGGTGATGCTCAATCTGCGCGTCGTCCGGTTGAACAGCCGCGCGTTGAGCCGGTCCTCGAGCGACGCAATGGCGCGCGTCACGGCGGGCGGCGACAGGCGCAGCCGCGCGCCCGCCTTGGCGAAGCCGCCGGCCTCGGCAACGGCGACGAAGACTTCCATCTCGCGCAAACGGTCCATGGATTATTCCATATTTCGCAATAATTTTTTGCACAGAATGCCTATTATTTCAACCCCCTTTCCGCGCCATGTTTCCGGCGGCGGGGCGAAGTGCCGCCGCGACCGAACCGGGAGGCTGGCATGGGACATCGATTTGCCGAGATCGCGTTCACCGACGCCGTCAAGCGCGTGCAAGCCGAGCGCGGCAGCCGGCGCGGCTATGCGCGCCTGGAGGAGGCGGCCGAGCCGCGCAACGCCGCGCTCGGCCCCGACGAGGCGGACTTCATCGCGGCGCGCGACAGTTTCTACATGGCGACGGTGAGCGAAACCGGCTGGCCCTATGTCCAGCATCGCGGCGGCCCGACGGGCTTCCTGCGCGTGCTCGACGCGCGCACGCTCGGCTTCGCCGATTTTTCCGGCAACCGGCAATACATCAGCGTCGGCAATCTCGGCACCGACGACCGGGTGTCGCTGTTCCTGATGGATTACCGCAACAAGCGGCGGCTGAAGCTCCTCGGCCGCGCCAAATTCGCCGATCCGGCCGACCGCGCCACGCTCGGCAAGCTCGAACTGCCGGATTACCACGCCCGCGTCGAGCGCGGCATCCTCATCCAGGTCGAAGCCTTCGACTGGAACTGCCCGCAACACATCGCCGAACGCTTCACCCTGGCCGAAGTCGAAGCCACGCTGGCCCCGCTGCGCCAACGGATCGCGGAACTGGAGGCGCGGCTGAAAGCGGGCGGGGGATTATAGCAGCGAGGCTGCCGCCAAAAAAGCAAAACCCTCCTGTGACGGAGGGTTTCGGGACGTTTAGCGTCAATGGGATGTCCAGCCAGCACCTGTAGACGCTTATGTTTTGCCTACGATAAGCGGCCACTTCGGGTTTCGCTATGTTTTCACAAATAAGATAAACTGCATCATAAATCGAGCCGTCCCGAAACCGCAGCTTGGGGCCAGCATGGAACGCATTTGGGGCATCAACCTCGGAACGACATCCGTAGGCTTTGCGGTCATCAACTACGATCAGGCCCGCGAAAGCGGCATGATCGTGCGCACGGGTGTGCGGATTTTCCCGGAAGGCGTCGTTCCCACTGGAGGCGGCAAGAGCCGGGAGCCGCCTAACAAGACGCGCCGCGCCAAGCGGCTGATGCGGCGGCAGACCAGGCGAAAAAAATATCGCCGCCGGCTGCTGGGCGACATTTTGGCAAACGACGGATTGTTGCCCAAGTTCGGAACGCCGGAATGGCGGAGGCTGCTGGCCGAGCCGCCGCCCGCGAAACAACGTCAAGGCGCGCGACCGATCGATCCCTATGAGTTGCGCGCGCTGGCGCTGCGCGAGCGATTGGAGCCATGGGAAATCGGCCGCGCCATCTATCATCTAGCCAAACGCCGCGGTTTTGCCGGACGGCGCATCAAAGAAAACAACGATCCCCAAAAGGCCAAGGAAGAGGAAACGGAGAAGGAGTCGCAGAGGTTCTCGCCGCAAAGATCGGCGATCAAACTCTAGGCCAATATCTTCACGAACTTCCGGCGGGGGAGAAACGCCGCAATAAGCATCTCGACCGTGGCGTGATCGAACGCGAGTTTGACGCGATATGGTCAGCGCAGGCGCACCATCACCCCACCGTGCTGACCGATACGCTCCGGCAACGCATCAAGGATGCGATGCTACGGCAACGGCCGACGTTCTGGCGAGTGCGGACGCTGGGCAAGTGCGCGCTCGAGGCCGAGGAATCGGGCTTGTGCCTCAAAGGTTCGTGGCTCGGTCAGCGTTTCCTCATGTTGCAGAAAATCAACAATCTTCGCTTGGCCGGCGGCGATGCCGGCCCCTCGACGAAGAGGAGCGCCGCATCGTGATCGGCTTCGCCGAACGGCAGGGCTCGTCACATTCGGCGCAATCCGCAAGGCGCTTAAGTCGCTTTGGCAACGCCAGGGCCTGTCTAAAGATCAGAAGTTCAATTTCGAAGTCAGCGCCACCGGGCCGAAGAAAACAAGCGCGAGATACCCGGCAACGCGGTCGAAGCATCCTTGCACAGGATCTTCGGCGAGGCATGGGAGACGCGTCCGAACCGCGACCGCATCCGCGGCGAATCGCACCGCGCTTGCGCGAAATCGATTACCGTGCGGTCGGTAAACGGCGCATCGAAATCCGGTCCGCCGCGGATGCGGAGCGCGAACGTAACGTATTCGTCGGCACAGCGCTTCGCGAATTCGACGTAAACAAGGCCGAAGCCGATAGCCTCGCGTCCCTGACGCTGCCGATCGGCTGGCTGCGCTTTTGGAACTGCCACCCGCAAACTCATGCCCCATCTGGAGCTTGGGTTGACCGTTCCAGAGGCGTTGGACCGCGCTATCCCGACCGCAATAAACCGGCAGCGCATCCGCTGGAGCGTCTCCCCTCCGATCCGCGCGAGCTTCCCGATATTCGCAATCCAACCGTGACCCGGACGCTGACCGAGCTGCGCAAGGTCGTCAACAACCTGCTGGCCGTCCATGGCAAGCCGGACCGCATTCGTATCGAGCTGGCGCGCGACCTCAAGCTGCCGCCCGCCAAACGCGCCGAGCTCGACACTTACCAGCGCCGACAAGAGTGGCACAAGGGCGCCGTTGACGATCTCCATGCGAATAAAATTGCGCAGCCGTCCGGCGACGATATCGAGAAATGGCTGCTGTGGCAGGAGTGCGGCAAGCGCTGCCCCTATACCGGAAAATCGATCGGGTTCGACGATTTATTCCGCAACGGCATCTATCAGGCCGAGCACATTTTTCCGCGTCCGCGGACCCTCGACAACTCGTTCGGGAACAAGACGCTTTGCCACGACGACATCAACCGCGCGAAAGGCAACCGCTCGCCCTACGAGGCTTTCGGCGGCGACGCCGAGCGCTGGGACGATGTGCCAGTACGCGAGACGCGCATTGCCCGAGGACAAGCCCGAAACCGCGCGCAAGCTCAAGCGATTCATGGCGAAGGACTACGCCGAGGTCGACGATGACGATTTCGCCGACCCGCAATTCGGCGGACACCGCCTATGCCGCCCGCGAAGCGCGCAAGCTGCTACAGCGCCTCGGCGTTGTCGTGGACGCATCGAACGGCCGGGTCACGCGTGCGCTGGCGGGACTCTGGGGCCTGCACGCTATTCTGAATCCCGACGCCGAGAACAAGAAGAATCGAGAGGACCATCGCCATCACGCGATCGACGCGCTGGCGACGGCATTTGCCTCGGCGGCGTTCGTCAAGCGCCTCAGCGAGCACTATGCCCAGGAGAGGGGGGTCAAGCGCGGCGACGATTTCAAGAAACCCTGGCTTCGCTTCTTCGAGGACGCAGCCGCGTCCGTCAAAGCCATCGTCGTCTCGCACCGCGCGCGGCGCAAGGTATCGGGGCCGCTGCACGAGGAAAAGCCACTTGCCGATACTAATGAAACAGTCGTTCGCGACGGCATTACCTACCGTGTGTTCGTCCGGCGCAAGGCTGTGGAGGAACTTGGTTCAAAAGAGGTTGATGCCATTCGCGATGAAGAGGTCAAACGGATTGTCCGCGATCACATTACGACACGCGGCGGCGATCCAAAAAAGGCGTTTCCGCCCTATCCCTCAATAATCGATTCAGCGACCGGCGAGGTACGTTCAACAATCCGAAGAGTGCGTTTGCGCATCGAACGACAAATGGACCTTATGGTGCCACTTCGTGTCGCACGCACCTTTGCTGAACGCGGGGACGTACATCACATCTCCATTTATAGGCTTCCGGACGGCCGCGCCCGCCACTTCACGGTGAGCCGCTTCTCAGTCGCGCGCCGTCAGGCAAACGGGGAGGCACCAATCGTCCGAGGGCGTCGCGAAGAGAATGGCGAATTTGCACTTTCGCTCGTGCCAGGCGAGATTCTCTGAGGAATCCCTGGTCGGCGGTGGTGTACGGTACCTTGTAGTTCGCAAGCTAAATGAAAAAGGGCGCGTATTTTACAAGCCCGCGAATATGGCAATTGAGCCAAAGCCCGAAACATTCCTTTGGCCCGTCGCGATTCGTCGAGCCAGGTATTCGCAAGATAAATGTCGATCCGATTGGTCGAGTCAGACCGGCCAATGATTAAACGTATCATCGAAATATCAGCGGCCCGACGCGGCTATCGGTCGCCAATCGACAGCTCGTCATCGAACGCGAGGGTCAAGAGCGCGCGACACTGCCGTGCGAGGATTTGGGCGTCGTACTGATCGACCACCCAGCGGTCACCTACACGCATGGCGTGTTCACGGCCCTGCTCGATGCCGGGGCCGCGCTTGTCATATGTGGCCGCGATCACCACCCGGCAGGCCTGGTGCTTCCGCTCACTGCGAACACTGTGCAGACCGAACGCCATCGCGCCCAAAGCGATGCGGCGCAGCCGTTGTTGAAACGGCTTTGGCAGTCGGTTGTGAACGCAAAAATAAATCAGCAAGCGGTAGTGCTCGCGGCAACGACCGGTGCCGATGCCGGTCTTGCGGCGATGGCAGGACGCGTCCGTTCGGGCGACCCCGACAATCTCGAAGCCCAGGCGGCGCAGCGTTATTGGCCGCGGCTGATGGGACCGCAGTTTCGCCGGCATCGCGATGGGCCGCCGCCGAACAATCTGCTCAACTATGGATATATGGTGCTGCGCGCAGCGATGGCACGGCCATCGTCAGCGCCGGGCTCATCCCGACGCTCGGCATCCACCACCGCAATCGCTACAACCCATTCTGCCTCGCCGACGACATGCTTGAACCTTATCGGCCCTATGTCGATTGGCGGGTCTTCGGCATGGTGCGCGACGGCGTTGCTGTCGATGAGCTTGGCCGGGCGGAAAAACAGGCACTGCTGTCTCTGTTTAACGAGATCGTGACCGTCGGCGCGCTTAAGACGCCGCTCCTGCTGGCAATGCAGCATGGCGCGTCGTCGTTGGCGCTTGCTTTTGCCGAAGGCGAAGCTGACCTCAAACTTCCGGAAGGTCTGCCGCTCCGCCCGCCTGCGGAGGCGAATGATGCCGGTCCCGCTTGAGCCATATGGCTGGCGCACCATGTGGGTATTGGCCCTCTTCGACCTCCCCACCGAGACCAAGGATCATCGTCGAGCTTATACGAGGTTCCGCAAGAACTTGCTCGAAGACGGGTTTACGATGATGCAGTTTTCGGTCTACCAGCGGCATTGCGCCAGCATGGAAAACGCCGAAGTCCACATTCAGCGCATGGGCAAAGCTGTTCCAGCCGAAGGCGAGGTTCGCTTCCTTGTCATTACCGACCGGCAATTCGGCAATATCCGCGTCTTTCTCGGAAAAAAGCGCCAACCGACAAAAGAAACGCCCGCCCAACTCGAATTTTTCTGAGTTGAGCGGGCGTTTTGTGGTTCTTATTCCAAGGGTTGACAACCCCTAGAGTGTAGCGAAACCCGAAGTGGCCGCAAACCGCAGCCAACGACGGTCCGCGCCCGAAGCTGATCGAAGTGTAGCGAAACCCGAAGTGGCCGAAAACCGCAGCCGGCCATCTATTTCTTCGCCACTTTCTTGAAGTGTAGCGAAACCCGAAGTGGCCGCAAACCGCAGCTGGCGCGACCGGCTCGACGCCCGGCACTCCAGTGTAGCGAAACCCGAAGTGGCCGCAAACCGCAGCAAGCACGGCCATCTTGCCGGCGTTGGCCGCAGTGTAGCGAAACCCGAAGTGGCCGCAAACCGCAGCCGTGTCGCCGAGCGCCATGTTCTTCGTGTTAGTGTAGCGAAACCCGAAGTGGCCGCAAACCGCAGCATATACGTCCGCACCAACCTTGCAAGTCAAGTGTAGCGAAACCCGAAGTGGCCGCAAACCGCAGCAACCGAAAGGAACGACGATGAAAGCGATTGAGTGTAGCGAAAGCCGAAGTGGCCGCAAACCGCAGCGAAATGGATATCACGGTCGAAGGCGTGTTAGTGTAGCGAAACCCGAAGTGGCCGCAAACCGCAGCTGTCGTCCGCCGCAAGGCGGCGATCTCGTAGTGTAGCGAAACCCGAAGTGGCCGGCAAACCGCAGCGAACGGCGCAACGACCCGGAGCCGCGCGCCAGTGTAGCGAAACCCGAAGTGGCCGCAAACGCAGGAATCCCGCACAACGGCCGCAAGAGGCGGCCCTTGCGTCGATGCGTCCGCTTCGCGGACGCGCCGCCAGGGCTGCGCATCCGCGCCCGGGCCGGGGCGACGTGTCGTCGTGCCGGCTTCGCCGCCTCCCGCCTGAACCGCGCCTGAACTCCGGCTTCAGCCTCTCGTCAGCGGCGGCGCGGTAAATTCTCCGGCATGAGGCGCGGGCGGATCGGAGAGGTTTGCGCGCGCCACCCCCGGCCACCGAAAAATCGACAACCGATGCCATCGGCATCCAACCCATTCGACAAGGAGTTCCCGCCATGAATTCGCTTCGTTTCGCTTTGCGCCGCTACCGCCATGGCCCTCGCGGCTGGCGCCTTTTCCGCCGCCTCGCAAGCCGCGCCGCGCATCGCCGACAAAATCGGCCCGGCCAAGATCGGCCCGGCCAAAATCAGCAAGGACGAGCGCCTGACCTGCGCCGTCCGCGACGACGGCAAGATCGTGGTCACCAACAGCTCGATCTATTACCTGCTGAAGGGCGCCAAGCTCCATCTGTCTTATCGCGTCTTCCTGGCGGGCTCGCCCAACCGCGTCGATCGAGAAGAAAATGGTGCTCACCGTTTCGAGCCTGCTCGCCCACGACAAGTCGCGCGTGCTCGGCTTGAAGCGGTTGCGCAACTACGCGATCGCCGATTGCACGGCGCATGTGCGCGAGAGCATCCGAACTGACGATCGGCGACTGGCCGGCCCGGCCGCTATCGATTGGCGCCGGGGCGAGCGCGGCGTATCGCCCTCTTGCCCTGGCCGCGGCGCCTTGGGCATAGTCCCGCGCGCTCATTCGCGCCGGGGTCCTCCCGGCGCGCATCACGGGAACGGAACGCTCGGGGGAGGCCGCTCGGCCCATGCTCATTGTCGTGCCCAAGGAACGCCGCGCCGGCGAGGCGCGCGTCGCCGCCTCGCCCGAGACGGTGAAAAAATTCGTCGCCCTCGGCGCCCGCGTCGCGATCGAGGCCGGCGCCGGCGCCGAGGCCGCGATGCGCGACGCGGCCTACGCCGCCGCGGGCGCCGAAATTTCCAGCGACATCGCGGCCGCGCTCGGCGCCGCCGATCTCGTGCTCAAGGTGCAGCGGCCCGGCGCCGACGAGATCGCGGCGATGAAATCCGGCGCCGCGCTCGCCTGCCTGATGGCGCCGTTCGCCGATCCGGCCGCGCTGAAGGCGGCGGCGGCGCGCGGCCTGACCGTTCTCGCGCTCGAATTCGTCCCGCGCATCACGCGCGCGCAATCGATGGATGTGCTGTCGTCGCAGGCCAATCTCGCCGGCTACAGCGCCGTCCTCGACGCCGCCGCGCAATACGGCCGCATATTCCCGCATGATGATGACAGCGGCCGGCACAATGGCTCCGTGCTCGATTGATCATGCGCGGGGCCGGGGTGGCGGGGCTGCAGGCGATCGCGACGGCGCGGCGGCTGGGCGCGATCGTGTCGGCGACCGACGTGCGCCGGGCGGCGAGCGAGCAGATCCAGTCCTGGGCGCGAAGTTCGTCTTCGTCGAGGACGAGGATTCAAGGCGGCCGAGACCGCGGCGGCTACGCCAAGGAAATGAGCGAGGAGTACAAGCGGCGCCAGGCGGCGCTGGTCGCCGAGCACGTCAAGACCCAGGACATCGTCATCACCACCGCGCTGATCCCCGGCCGCAAGGCGCCGGTGCTGGTCAGCGAGGACATGGTGGCAAGACCATGAAGCCCGGCTCGGTGATCGTCGACATGGCGGTCGAGCAGGGCGGCAACTGCCCGCTCGCGGAGTTCGGCAAGGTCGTTACAAGCGAGAACGGCGTGAAGATCGTCGGGCACGGCAACCTGCCGAGCCGCGTCGCGGCCGACGCCTCGGCGCTGTTCGCGCGCAACCTGCTCAACTTCTCACGCCCATGATCGACAAGGACGACCAAGGCGCTGAAGATCGATCTCGACGACGAGGTGATGAAGGGCACGCTGTTGACGCGGGGCGGCCAGATCGTCCATCCCGCGCTCGCCGCCCTCGCCGCGCCGGCCCTCGCCACGGAGACCGCCGCATGAACCCGCAGGACTTCGCCAAGCTCGCCGAGGAGGCGCTGGCGCGCGCGCGCGAGACGCTAGGCCAAGGCCGAGCAGATCGCCGCCGCCGCCAAATCCAGTCGCCGTCGCCGGCCAGCCAGCGCCGGCCTCATCCGTTCCTCGTCGGCCTCACCGTCTTCGCGCTGGCCTGCTTCGTCGGCTACTACGTGGTGTGGCGGGTGACGCCGGCGCTGCATTCGCCGCTGATGGCCGTCACCAACGCGGTTTCGTCGGTGATCATCGTCGGCGCGCTGCTGGCCGCGGGGCCGGCGGGCTGGTCGCTTCGCCAAGTGATCGGCGCCTGATCGCCATCGCGCTGGCGGCGGTCAACATCTTCGGCGGCTTCATCGTCACGCACCGCATGCTGGCGATGTTCAAGAAGAAAGACGCCGGCGATCGCACAGAAGAAGTAGCGCAACATGATCGACCCAAACTCGCCGCCCTCCTCTATCTGGTCGCCTCGGTGTGCTTCATCCTGGCGCTGCGCGGGCTGTCCTCGCCGGTCTCGGCGCGCCGGGGCAACCGTTTCGGCATGGTCGGCATGGTGGTCGCGATCGTCGCCACCGTGGCCCAGGCCGGCGTCGTCGACTACGTCTCGATCGCCATCGGCGCTGCTGATCGGCGGCGCGATCGGCACCGTCGTCGCGGCGCGCATCCAGATGACGGCGCTGCCCCAGCTCGTCGCCGCGTTCCACAGCCTGGTCGGCCTCGCCGCCGTGTTCGTCGCCGCCGCGGCGCTGTCTAGCCCGGCCGCCTTCGGCATCGCAAGGCGGGCGCCGACCCGGGCATCAAGCTCGCGAGCCTGATCGAAATGGCGTTGGGCGCGGCGATCGGCGCCATCACGTTCACCGGCTCGATCGTCGCCTTCGCCAAGCTGCAGGGCCTGGTCACCGGCAAGCCGCTGGTGTTCCAGGGCCAGCATCCGCTCAACGCCCTGCTCGGCCTGCTCATGATCCTGGCCGGCGCCTGGTTCGCCGTCGATGGCGGCCAATTCCCGTTTTGGTTGCTGATCGTTCGTCGCCTTCGCGCTGGGCATCCTCCTGATCCTGCCGATCGGCGGCGCCGACATGCCGGTCGTGGTCTCGATGCTCAATTCCTATTCCGGCTGGGCCGCGGCCGGCATCGGCTTCACCCTGCGGCAACAACCTGCTGATCGTCACCGGCGCGCTGGTCGGCTCGTCGGGCGCGATCCTGAGCTACATCATGTGCAAGGGCATGAACCGCTCGATCTTCAACGTCATCCTCGGCGGCTTCGGCACCGAGGTGCGGCACAACCGTTGCGGGACGCCAAGGAGCAGCGCCCGGTCAAGGCCGGCTCCGCCGAGGACGCCGCCTTCATCATGAAGAACGCGGCCTCGGTCATCATCGTGCCGGGCTACGGCATGGCGGTGGCGCAGGCGCAGCATGCGCTGCGCGAGATGGCCGACCTCCTGAAGAAGGCCGGCGTCACGGTCAAATACGCCATCCACCCGGTGGCCGGCCGCATGCCGGGGCACATGAACGTGCTGCTGGCCGAGGCCAACGTGCCCTACGACGAGGTGTTCGAGCTCGACGACATCAACCGCGATTTTGCCAGCGCCGACGTGGCCTATCGTGATCGGCGCCAACGACGTCACCAACCCGGCCGCCAAGACCGACCCCAAGAGCGCGATCTACGGCATGCCGATCCTCGACGTCGAGCGCGCCAAGACGGTCCTGTTCATCAAGCGCTCGATGGCGACCGGCTACGCCGGCGTCGAGAACGAGCTGTTCTTCAGGGACAACACGATGATGCTGTTCGGCGACGCGAAGAAGGTGACCGAGCAGATCGTGAAGTCGCTGTCGGGGGCGGCGCATTAAGGCTAATGATGAAGTCGCTGGCGGGGCATCGACGAAAAAAAATATTCTTGATTTGTTCTGGAGGGTCGAATAGGCTTCCGGGCTGCATTGATATTGAGTGCCTCCGGACGGCGGGCCACGTGCGTATGCGAGCATGAGCATCGAAACCATTTCGATATTCCCCTGATTGCCGCCATGGCGCCTGAGGGAAAAACAGATTCAGCAGAACTACCGTCCAATCATTGCGGTTCATAAGTGGTTTGCGCGCCGACCGGGAACTCTTTTTCGCGGTCTTTTGCTTTCCGAGTTCAATGATCGGCCGCTATCGGAGTGTTATTTCGAAGCGAACGATTTTCCCGGCCGTGTCGTCGCGGACCCTTTCATGGGCGGCGGCACGCCACTCGTCGAGGCGAATCGCGTCGGTTGCGACGTACTGGGATTCGATATCAATCCGATGGCGACATGGATTGTTCGTCAGGAAATCGAGAACCTTGATATCGCCAAATATCGGGCGGCAGCTCACACGTTGATCGAATCTTTGGGCGTCGAAATCGGCGAAGCGTATCGCACGGATTGTCCCCGCTATGGCGATCCCGATGTTTCGGTCAAATATTTTCTATGGGTTAAGACTGCGCCGTGCCAAAAGTGCGAACACGAAATCGATTTGTTTCCAGGTCATTTGTTGGCCGACGATACCCGTCATTCCAGCCACGTATGGTCTGTAGCGGCTGTGGCGAGTTGAACGAGGTCAACGATCCAGCGGCGCCGGGCAAGTGTATCCGGCTGCGCGCGCGAGATGCAAAAGGCAGGACCGGCGCGTCGAAATCGCGTTGCATGTCCACGGTGCGGTCACATCAATACCTATCCAAGACCAGAAAGCGGCCCGCCTAAGCATCGCATGTTCGCGATAGAATATTACAATCCGAAACGGCGGAGACGTTCACACAGGGGACTATTTTTCAAAAAGCCGGATCCGAAAGATCTTAAACGCTATGAAACAGTGGCCCGCCGCTGGACAGCGCTAAAGCCCAATTTTCGTCCCCGACCAAGATTATTCCACGAGGGGATGAAACCGATCGCTTGCATCGATGGGGTTTTCGGCAGTACCGCGATCTATTCAATGAGCGACAGTTATTGGGCCTGGAACTAAGTTGCCGCTTTATCAAGACGGTAAAGGACGATCGCACACGACGAGCCTTGGCGACAAATCTTTCCGACCTTTTGCGCTACCAGAACATGCTTTGTCGTTACGATACAATGGCGCTAAAGTCACTCGATATTTTTTCCGTCATGGTTTTCCCGTTGGTCTCGTACAGTGCGAATCGAATATCCTTGGCATAATAAACCGCGACAGGAACAATGTTGGTCGCGGCGGCTGGCAGAATATCGTTGAAAAATACACCAAGGCGAAGCGCTATTGCGACGAGCCATTCGAGGTTCGGCCGGGCCGCGGAAAGGCCTTGGTGCCGATCAACGGGGAGTGGATCGGCGAGACAACTCGACGGCGCGCGGTCGCGCGAAGTGTAAAAATTACTTGCGCCAGCTCGACGGGCCTTAACATTCCTCCTGCGAGCCTTGACGCCGTCTTACGGATCCGCCTTATTTTGGAAATGTTCAGTATGGCGAACTGATGAATTTTTGCTACATGTGGCTTCGCCGCCTCGTCGGCACAGAAGCCGAAGGATTTGAAAGAGCATCAACCAATTCGCCCGACGAACTCACAGGCAATGAAACGCAAGGCCGCAGGCCTCGACCCATTTCACCGACGGCATTTCCGCGACTTCCAGAAAATGGCGCTGGCTCTGAAGCCTGGCGCTCCCCTTGCCTTCACGTTTCATCACAATCGATTCGAGGCATACCACGCCATCGGCGTCGCGATCTCGATTCCGGCACTCACTCTGTTCGGCAACCTTGCCCTGCCCCGCCGAAATGGGCGGCTCAATTCATATTCAAGGAACCGGTTCCTCGATCATTGATACTATCTTCGTCTGCCGTACGCACGGCCGCATCCGCCGCGCTAATCTTTTCGACAATCTCAATGAACTTGCTCACGATCGTTCACGGAAGAGCTTGCGCTGCTTCGCAAGGCGGCGTCAAGCCCACAGCGGCGACATTCGTTGCATCGTCTATGGGCACCTCACCCGCATGACGATATGGAATCTGCGCAAAAATGGAAGCCAGGCAGTCCAACCGCAAAAAAGCTCTATGAATTCGGCGTGGCTGTGCGGCATTTGGCGATAAAAATCTCTAATCGCCTCGATCTTCCGCGCAAGGCCTCTACGTCGACCAGGCAAACGCTCAAAGGACGACGGCGTCGGCGGATTAGTGAAATGCCATTTCCATTTGAGGTACCGTTGAAGCAACTGGAAGCGAATTCGACACTTTCGTCGATGAAGTTTTTGGCGCGCTGCAGTCGGATTTTCTTATTCTCCAAGGGCAAGGGATTTATCGATTATTCGGCATTCGAGGCCGGATACGAGGCTCTAAAGCGCGACGACGACATAATTTTCGAAATTTGTTGCCCGAAGCGATAATTGCTGGCCGTATCTATCAAGACGCCAATTATCATTTGTCGTGCTTCGAACAATACTTGGATTTACGCCGCCGGAATGGGCTTATGTCACGACGCAGAGAACAGACATCGCCGTCACGCAGGGCGCCGTTCGTGCCATCGACGGCGAGATTCGAATGGCACCGCTGGCGCCGATTGAACCGAAGCAATGGCGTCGACAGCATAATCGGCTTGCCGCGCTATGTGAAGGCCGCTTGCGCAACTCTTGCTCGAAGGCGCACCGGAAGAAACGCCTGGTCTCATTCATCGGCTTGACAAGGCCGACACCAAACACGGCCTCGAAACCATTCATCCCCTTGCGCGACTTGGCGTTCCATATGCCATGTTGCTCTATGAACGCTTTCTTGGTCAGCCTTTGCCGGTCATCGCAATTCGGTTTCCGAGTTAGTGGGGGACGTTCTGGAGAACGCAATCGAGAGCATCTCTGTCGAGCGCCGGCATCAGCTTTCGCAAGACCAAGCGCGCCGAGCGATCGCGGGATTCGATCAAGCGCCCGATTTCATAATTCCGAGCGAATTCAATCCCAAGGATCGTAATCGAGGCAAAAGTCACGGAGGATGACGGAACGGCACGCGACAAGGTTACGCGCGTGCAACATCTCGGCGCGCTCAGCATGGAGAGGCCGCCGGCAAGGACGCGCCGCGATTTGAAGTCATCGCTTGTATCGCCGGACGCGGATTCAAACATACGCCGCGAAGACATGAAGAAGCTTCTACTGGCGACGCAAGGGAAGGTGTTCACGATTCGAAATCTGGACCGCCTTGTCGGCAACACCCAGCTCGGCGAATATCGAACTCGATAAGGCGTGGCGGCGGCGGGCGGTACGCGGCAGCGCACGATAAAAGCCGCCCGCGCGCCTCGCCCATCAAGTCCTTGCTCTCGCCATTGGCGTTCGACCCGCTTAGAATGGGTCCGCAAGTCGAACCGGAAGCTGGCGGAGAAAAATCAATATGGCCCGACGCACATCCCAGCGCGCGGTTAAAAACAAGAAGCTCCCCGCGGCGCGGCGCCCGGCGACGTTTACCGCCGTGATCGAACATGACAGGGAAACCGGCCTTTATGTCGGCATCGTGCCCGGCATCCCCGGCGCGCACAGCCAGGGGGCGACTCTCGATGAGCTACGCCGCAATCTCGCCGAGGTCCTCGAGTTGGTTCTCGAAGAGAACGAGGAGCTGCGCCGCCGCCCGCCCCGCTACATCGGCGTGGAGAAGATCGGGGTCGCATGACCGGCAAACTGCCGGTTATCGACTATCGGCGGATGGACCGCGCCTTGCGCCAAGTTGGATTCGTCGCGGTCCGGCGCTTCGCCATGGGCCTCTTGCGCGCCCGCTGCGGCGCGGCGACACTCGCGCCATTGGCAACAACCGCACCCGGAGTCGAACAATGCCGCCTGTCGTCAAAGCAAGCCGCTTTCACGCCGCCGCCATCCTGGCCGCGGCGATCCTCGCGGCGCCGGCGGCCCGGGCCGAGCATCCGTGGAGCGACTACAGCGAGATGCGGCAACTGAGCCTGCCCTTCCGCATCGCCAAGGCCGAGCTCGATGGGCCGCACGTCGTCGTCACCGTGGGGCCCGACAATATGCGCATCGTGCTCCCGCCGCTGGCCGAACTCGAACGCCGCGGCGTGCCGCGCGACGCGCTCAAAGTCGGCGAACGCCTCGTCCTCTTCGCCTACGGCCACAAGACCAAGCGCGACGAGGCGCGGGCCTATGAGATGATCGTCGGGGAGAAGGAAATCAAGCTGAGGTAGATTCTTCCGTGTCGAGACACGTGATGCCGCACTCTGACCACAATTGTCACATCATGCGAAGCCGCGGGTCAAGAATATCCGCAGACACATGGTGAACGCCGGCGATATTGCGGCTTGAGGCGGCGTGCGGGGCTTGAATGCGGGGCCGCGCGCACCACGGCCCAGGCAGCAATGTTGCCGCGCGAAATCTTCCCCAAGCGGCCGGCCAGCGACAATATTTCCCGAGATCGTCCCGAGTTCTTGCCATATTGGACCCCGACAAGATCGGGCAACGGACGAGTCGCGCAGCCGCGCGATGCCGAGGGGGAACCGACATAAACGCAGCCTCAGGAGGATGCCATGACCGAGAAGCCCCGACTGCCGTTCAATCCGTTCGACGCGATGGCGCAGATGGCCGACGCCGGCGGGTGGCGCAAGACGATGACCGAACAGGTCGAGAAATTCTGGCAATCCCAGACGCGGATTCTCGACGAATACGAGACGCTCTCGCGGACCCTGGTCGACCGCCGGCGCGCGGCCACCGAGGCGACGCTCAAGGCCGCGAAGAAGATGGGCGAGTGCAAGGACATGGCCGATTGGCTCGGCTGCTACAATGAATGGGTGACCGGGAGCCTGAGCCGGCTGACCGCCGACAATCGCGACGTGCTCGAGGAAGGGATGAAGGTCGTGAACGTGCTGTCGCAGGACATGAGCGCCTTCGCCGCCGCAGCGCAAGCCGCCGCGAAGATGCCCGAGGAGCAGCGGGGCAAGCGGCCGCCACAGGCTGCGTAATATCAGGCGGAGCACGATTCGGACCATGGTTCGGCCGGGTTGAGCCGGGGACGAATTCCCGAAAGGGCGGATGAGCGATCGAGGCTGGCGGCCGGGTTCGGGTGGCCGGCCAGGATGCTGACCGGCTCTTGCCCCGGCGGTGACGCGCCGACATCGAGGTGCCAAACACGTCCGTCGATGCGGGCTCTTGGGAATCATCAGCCCGCGATGGCCGGGGTGACAATATCGATAATGCGGCGATGGCAATCATCGATCGAATTGCCGCCCTGAGCGAAAGCTGGGCCCGGACTGAGCGCGGACCGATTTCGCTCGCGGCGCGCGCCGCGCCTCATTCCTTCCTCGCCCCGACCCGCCTTGGCCGCGCCGCCGCCGCCGCCGAGCGCCATTTCGCGGGCATGGTCTCGGTTCCCTCGCAATCGCTCTTGCCGCGGTTGCAGCGGGTGCACAGCGTTTGCAAGTTGTCCAGCGTCGTCGTGCCGCCCTCCGCGCGCGGCTTCTTGTGGTCGATTTCGAGATTGATGCGATGTCTTGAATCGGGGACCGCGCCGCAGGCAACGCAGCGGAAGCCGTCGCGCTCGAGCACGGCATAGCGCAGGCGCAGCGGTATCCCGCGCGAGCCGGTACCGGCGTCGCGGGCCGGCTTGCGCGGCCGGCGGCGGCCCTTCGACCAGGCAAGAAAGGCCGCGATCGCGCGCCGCCACGAGCCGAAACGCGTGCCGTAGATATATCCGGCAACGGTCGAGGGCGGCGCGTAACATTCGTGTTGCACCGGCTGGCGCCCGTGGTGGCGCCATAGCGCCCGCAAGTTCTCGAAGCAGACTTCCTCGGTGAAGCGCACCGGATGTCCGCCGCGCGGCGCAATGCGCGCGCCGAGGCTGGCGGCGCGCAGCGCCGAGGCCCAATCGCCGAAGCGCTTGCGATAGGTGGTCACATGGACGCGGCCATGGGCGTTGAAGATCGCCGTCGTGAGCGGGCGCGGCGGCGGCACTAGCCGGGAGACGCGCCGCAGCTCGGCGCGCAGGGCGCGGTTGGAATAGTCGAAAAGGCGGTCGGGAACGAACCGGTCGGCTTGGCGCGGGCGGGGCTTGGTCTGGGTCATGGGGCCTCCAATGGGATTTAATGGAAATATCCCATTGATAATTCCCATTGTCAAGCGGCGCCGCGCCGCTCACCGGGCGGCGTCAGAGCTTGACGCCGAAGGTCATGCCGTCGCCGACCGGGATCATCGCGATTGCGAAGCGCTTGTCGGCATGGACTTTTTTGTTGAAGGCGCGGATCGCGTGGGTGAAGGCCAGCAGCTCGTCCTGGACCGCGGGCGGCCGCGCCGCCCATTTTTTCCTGAGCTCGTCGTCGCCGATGCGCGGCAGCACGACCTCCTGGAACAGCGTGTTGTCGGCGATGGCGGCGCCGCCCTGGCGCAGCAGCGCGTGGGCGAGATCCCAATATTTGTGATAGTTCGGCTTGTCGGCGTCGATGAAGACCAGATCGAACGTGCCGGCGTGGCCCTCCTCGATCAGGCGCTTCATCGACTCCTCGCCGGGCGCCAGGCGCAGCGCGATCTTGTTGTCGACGCCGGCCTTCTTCCAGTATTTCCGGGCCACGTCGGTCCACACCTCGCTGACATCGAAGCACCACATGCGCCCGTCCGCCGGCAGCGCCAAGGCCATGGCCAGCGAGCTGTAGCCGGTGAAGACGCCGACTTCGCAGATTTTCTTGGCCCCCGTCATGCGCACGATGGTGTCGAGGAATTGGCCTTCGAGCGGCGCCACCGCCATGTTGAAGCGCGGGTCCCGGAGGGTTTCCTCGCGCAGTTCGCGCTGCACCGGGGTTTCGCGGTCGTTGACCGAATCGAGATAATCGTAAAGCTCGTCGGTCATCTTGAGTTGGTTGCCGCTCATCGGTCGTTCGTCCTTGTTTCAGGGGCGCGCGCCGGCGCGTTCGAGGGCCGCCGCCATGCGCTGATAACCTCTTTGCCGGGCGAGGGCCAGGGGTGCTACGCCGGCGCGATCCGGCCGGTTGAGATCGGCGCCGGCGGCGATCAAAAGTTCGACAACCTCGCCGTGCCGCGCGCCGCCGTCGCCCAGCACGATGGCTTCGATCAGCGCCGTCCAGCCGAGATTGTTGACGTGATCGAGCGGCGCCTTGGCCGCGATCAGCCGGCGCACGGTTTCGACATGGCCGAGATGGGCGGCCGCGATCAGCGCCGTGCCGTCATAGGGGCTGGTGACGTTGCGCGGATCGGCGCCGCCCGCCAGGCCGGTCTCGATCATGGCGACGTCGTTGCGCACCGCGGCGATGGTGATGAGATCGTAGCGCCGGCGGTCGAGCGCATTGGCGTTGGCGCCGCCCTTGAGCAGCGCGGCGGCGGCGGTGCTGTGGCCGAAATGCGCGGCCACGAGCAGCGGCGTGCGGCCATGCCCGTCGCGCGGATCGGGATCGGCTTTCGCGGCCAGCAGGCGCGCGATCTCGGCGACATCGTTCTTGGCCGCGGCGGCGAGCAGGCCGCCATAGGCCTGAATCTCCGCCGGGCCGGGCGGGGTTTGCGCGGCGAGCGGCGCCAGGCCCAACACGGCCAGCGCCAACGCGACGCGCAAGATGAATTCGACGAACCGCATTCCGCGTCTCGTATCGCCCGGCGGTCCGAGGGTCAAGCATGGCGCGCGGCGCGAAAATGCGTCACAATGCGATCGATCGAATTGGAGCGACGCCGATGACCAAGAACCTGCCGGAAATGCCGCCGATCGAGGGCCTGCACCACTGGGCCATCCGCTGCCGCGACGCCGAGGAGACGCGGCATTTCTACGAGGACATTTTGGGCCTGCCACTGACCCACGTGATCCGCGCCGACAACGTGCCGAGCACCGGCCAGTATTGCCCCTACGTCCATATTTTCTTCAAGATGGGCGACGGCTCGTGCCTCGCCTTCTTCGATCTCGGCGACGACCTGGCGCCCGATCCCTCGCCCAACACGCCGCCTTGGGTCAACCACATCGCGCTGCGCATGAACAGCGTGGCCGAGGTCGAAGCGGCCAAGGCGCGGCTCGAAGCCAACGGCGTCGCCGTGCTCGGCGTCACCGACCATCACTTCATCATGTCGATCTATTTCTTCGATCCGAACGGCTACCGGCTCGAACTCACGCACGAGATCGGCCCGGCCGCCTATGTCGCGAAGGCGGCCAAGGAGGCGCATGGCGTGCTCGGCGCCTGGGTCGAGCAAAAGGCGCAAATCCGCGCCGCGCGCCAGGTGAAGGCCGCGGCCGAGTAGACCCGTGACGTTCTCGCCCGGCGCGTTTCCGTTCTCCACCGTTTTCGATGCCTTTTCCGACGCCGCGCGGCGCGCGCCGGGCAATGGTTTTCTCGCCGTGGCGCCCAGCGCCGGCTGGACGATCGACGGCAAATCCGAGCTCGCCTATGGCGAGGCGCGGCCGCATGTCGAGCGCCTGGCGGCGCTCTACCGCAAGGCGGGCTACGGACCCGGCCACCGGGTCGCCTTGCTGCTCTACAACCGTCCCGAGCATTTCCTGCATCTGCTGGCGCTCAATGCGCTGGGCGCCGGCATCGTGCCGGTCAATCCCGATTACGCGCCCGACGAAGTGCTGTTCCTGCTGGAGCACTCGGAGGCCGATCTCGCCGTCGCCGCGTCCGAGCGCGTCGCCGATCTCGAAGCGGTGGCGCGCCGCCGGGCCAAGCCCCTGCCCGTCATCGATGCGTTCAAGCTGCCGCCGTCGCTGCCGGCGCCGCGCGCGCCGGCGCGGGCCGCCATGCCCGGCCTCGAGACCGAGACCGCGCTGTTCTACACCTCGGGCACCACCGGGCGGCCCAAGGGCTGCATCTGCTCGAACAAGTATTTTCTCAATGTCGGCCAGGAATACGCGTCCTTCGGCGGCATCGTCGCGGTCGAGCCGGACAAGCATCGGTTGATCAACCCGCTGCCCGCCTTCCACCAAAATCTCGGCGCCGTGTCCTTCACCATGTCGCTGGTGACGCGCAATTGCCTGATCCTGACCGACCGCTTCCACGCGCGGAGCTGGTGGCGCGATATCGCGGCGACGCGGGCGACGGGCATGCACTTCCTCGGCATCATGGTGCCGGCGCTGCTCAACCTGCCCGAGGCGCCCGAGGAGAAAATTCACGCGGTGCGCTACGGCTTCGGCGGCGGCGTCGATCCGGCGGCGCGCGCGAAATTCCAGGAGCGCTTCCGCATTCCGCTCGCCGAGGGCTGGGCGATGACCGAGAGCGGCAATTTCATCAAGGACGCGCACGAGCCGCGCCAGACCGACCGGCGCGCCATCGGCAAATCCAACGCCTGGATGGAAGCGCGCATCGTCGACGACAACGACAACGAAGTGCCGTTCGGCACGGCGGGCGAGCTCGTGGTGCGCGCGCCCGGACCCGATCCGCGGCGCGGCTTCTTTTCGGGCTATCTCAAGGATCCCGAGGCGACGGCCACGGCGTGGCGCGGCGGCTGGTTCCACACCGGCGACGTCTGCGCGCAGCAGCCCGACAGCATGGTCATCTTCGTCGACCGCAAGAAGAACATCATCCGGCGCTCGGCCGAGAACATCGCCGCGGCCGAGGTCGAGGCCTGCCTGCAGCTGCATCCGGCGGTCGACCGCGCCGCCGCCGTCGCCGCCCCCGACGAAATGCGCGAGGAAGAGGTGATGGCCTGCATCGTGCTCAAGCCGGGCCACGCGCCCGATCTCGCCACCGCCCATTCGATCGTCGATTTCACCCTGCAAAAGCTCGCCTATTACAAGGCGCCGGGCTGGATCCTGTTCCGCGACCGGGTGCCGCTGACCTCGACGCAGAAAGTGCAGAAAACCCAGCTCTGGCCCGCCGGCACCGACCCGCGCACTCTCCCCGGCGTGTTCGACCTGCGCGAGCGGAAGACGTATCGGAAGCGGTAGGGCGGTCGCGCGCCGCGTGGCGGGCACGATGATTGAACCGTCATTCCGACCGGAGCGCCGCGCAGCGGCGCGCAGCGGCGCGTAGCGGAGGAACCTCGGGCCGGCTCACGCGAAATGGCGCCGCAGCAGCACGCTTGCAACGCCGCGATCCCTCGGCGTCCGCCGCCTTCGGCGGCGGCTCGCTCGGGATGACGCATCCTGTCTTGGCGCCCCCAGCGCCTTCCGATACGCTAGTTCCTTGATCGCCACGCCGCCGAGAATTTCGTCGCGCTCGCCGGCGAGCGAAAATCCCATTTTCTCGTAGAAGCGCCGCGCGCGGAGGTTTTCGCTCAGAACCCACAGCCGCACCGCCGGATAGCGCTGCTCGGCCAGCCACGCCTCGGCGGCGCGCCACAGCAGCGCGCCCAAGCCGCCGCCCCAGGCCGCCTTGCGGACATAGAGCGCGTAGAGCTCGCCCTCGCCCGGCGCCGTTCGATCCGGGCCGACCGCGCAGAAACCGTCATCGGCGAGCCAGACGCGCTTGCCGGTCTCGGCCAGCAGCAGCCGCCACATCTCCGCCCGCCGCACCACCGAAAGACCGTCGAGCAGCGCCTCCGGCATCAGGCCGCGATAGGTCTCGCGCCAGCCGGCGACGTGCAGTTCGGCGATGACGGCGGCGGCGCCGGGCTCGGCGATGCGGATGGCGGGGTCCGCCTGCTTCATCGCTCGCTCCGCTACGGCGCGGGTTTCGCCGGCGGCCCCGAGAGCGGCGACGGCACCGGGCGGCCGCTATGGGCGTCGGGATCGCGGCCGACGAGGAACCAAGTTTGCATGCGGCCCTTGCCGCGGATTTCGGAAATGCCGCGCGATTCGAGAATGAAATGATCCTTGATCCGCTCCTGCGTCGCGGGCGCGATCTGGATGCGGCCGGCCTCGCCGGTCGATTCCATGCGCGAGGCCGTGTTCACCGCGTCGCCCCACACGTCGTAGAAAAATTTACGCGTGCCGACGACGCCGGCCACCACCGGGCCCGAGGCGATGCCGATGCGCACCGGCACCTTGCGGCCCTTGGGATCGACGAAATTCGCCGCCGCGTCGCGCATCTCGAGCGCCAAATCGGCGAGCGCCTCGGCGTGGTCGCTGCGCACATGCGGCACGCCGCTCACCACCATATAGGCGTCGCCGGTGGTCTTGATTTTTTCCAGGCCGTGGCGTTCCACAAGGCGATCGAATTCGGTGAACACCACATTGAGGAATTTGACGAGATCGTCGGGCGAGGTGTCGCTGGTGCGCGCGGTGAAGCCCGCCATGTCGGCGAACAGGATCGAGGCCTCGGGATAGCTGTCGGCGATCACCGATTTGGTGCGCCGCTTCAGGCGACCGGCGACGCGCGGCGGCAGGATGTTGGACAGCAAGGATTCCGAACGGTCGAACTCGCGCTCCGCCGCGGCCTCGGCGCGCGCGATCTGGCGCACCGAGTAGAACACGATCGCGAACAGAATGCCGGTGCTGGCGGCGACGGAAGCGACGAAGTTTCCGAACAGCATCCGATCCGGCACCAGCCCGCTGCTGTGCGGGACGAACATGTGCAGCGCGATCACGAGCGCGGCGGCGGCCGCGACGTAGAGCGAAGCGAGATAGATGCGCTCGGTGCCGAAAAACAAGATCACGAGCGCCGCCGCGGGCCAGTTGTAGAGATAGACGCCGGCGCCGGTGCCGAGCAGAACGGTGATCACGAAGTTCGAGAGCAAGACGCTGATGCCGAACGCCACCGCGGCCGCCATCGCGCCGAAGCGGTGCAGCAGCGGGATCGCCGCCCAGATGACCGCATCGAACGCGTTGATCGCGCCGAGCTTCCACAGGCCGGGCGTCGCGTCGAGAAATTGCACGACGGCGAAAATCGCCGCCACCGACGCGCCGATCCACGTCGTGATGTTCACGGCGCGCAGGCGGCGCGCGTCCTTCTCGGGAAAGCGCGCGGTTCCGTGGTCGATGTTCGGATAAAGGCGCAATTCGCAGCTCGCCGGATGGCCGTTCGCCGGCAGGATCGGGCGAAGGTGCCGTCGGGGTCAAGCGAAACTCGCGGGCGCCGGGCGGTATTAATTTGGCAACGGCAATGCAAGCCATGCTATCCGACCGGCTTGGACAGGGAGCTGAGAATGAAACCGGTCGCCGACATGTTTTCCGCCATGACGCCGGAGCAGCGCCGGCTCGTGCACGCGATCCGCGCGCTGGCCAGCGAGAATTTCCCGGCGCGCGCCCAACGCAACGACGCCGAGATGCGCTTCCCGTTCGAGAACTACGCCGATCTTCGCGGCGCCGGCTTCTTGGCGCTCAACATCCCGAAGCGCTTCGGCGGCATGGGCGCCGGCCTGATGGACTACGTGCTGTTCAGCGCCGAGCTCGCGCGCTGGTGCGGCGCCACCGCCCTCACTTTCAACATGCACGCCGCGACCATGATGTGGTCGGATTTCATCGTCGCCGACTTGCCGGTGTCCGACGCCGAGCGCCGGGCGCACGACCGGCGCCGCGCCGCGCTCTACGAGAAAGTCGTCAAGGACGGCGCGATTTTCGCCCAGCCTTTTTCCGAGCCCAACTCCTTGGCGGCGGCGGGCAAGGCGCCGTTTGGCACCTCGGCGCGCCGCGCCGAGGGCGGCTGGCTGGTCAGCGGCAACAAGCATTTCGCCTCGCTCGCGGGCGGCGCGCATTACTTCGGCGTGGTCTGCACCGAGGACAAGCCGGGGCAAGCCGCCGATGCGAAAGACACGATGCTGTTGGCCGTCCCGGCCAAGGCGGCGGGCGTGCGCATTCACGGCAGCTGGGACGTCGTCGGCATGCGCGCCACCAACTCGCGCTCGATCGAGTTCAAGGACGCCTTCGTGCCCGAGGACAATCTCGTCATGCCGCGCGGCGCCTATCACGAAGCGGCGCGCAACTGGCCGCATATGTTCACCACGCTGTCGCCGAGCTATCTCGGCATCGGCCAGGCGGCGTTCGATTTCACCATCGCCTATCTCCGCGGCGAGGCGCCGGGCGCGCCGCCGGCCGGCTCGGCGCGCCACAGCCCCGCCAAGCAGGTCGCCATCGCCGAGATGCGCCTCAAGCTCGAACAAGCCAAGGCGCTGTTCTGGCGCACCATGTCCGAAGCCCGCGTCAACCCGGACAAGGACGAGCGCCTGCGCGCCTACGCCTCGCAATACACGGTGATGGAATACGCCAACGACATTTGCCGCCTCGCCATCCGCGTTTGCGGCGGGCGCTCGATCTTCAAGACTTATCCGCTCGAACGCCTCTACCGCGACAGCCGCTGCGGCGCCCTGATGCTGCCCTGGACCGCCGAAATCTGCCTCGAACGCCTCGGCCGAGAGAGCCTGTTCGAGGACGACGAGGGACAAGTTGCGTAACAGTCGAGGGGCGGCCCGAGCCCCCACCCGACGGCCCTGCGGGCCGCACCCTCCCCCGAAAGTGGGGGAGGGTTTACTTATGGTTGTATTTCTCTCCTTCACCTCCCCCATTTCGGGGGAGGCCGGGTGGGGGTTGTTTAACGAGGGCGCCGATCTTGCCCAATTATCGCGAGTTAACATCGCCCGCTCGCGATGTTAGTCTCGATCGACGCGCGCGCTTTTGGGGAGGAACCGTGCTCGACACTGCGCCATTGCCGCGAAGCGAAACGGCCGCGTGCCCGATCTGCGACGCTTCGGCCTGCGCCGAGTTTCACCGGTACAAGGCGATGACCCTGCTGCGCTGCGCGGCCTGCGGGCTGGTTTTCCTGTTTCCGCTGCCCGACGAAGCCGCCGCCGCGAAGTTTTACAGCGATCCCTATGCCGGCGCGACGGAAAGTTATTTCACCAAGGTGGACAAGAAACTGCGCCGCTCGCGCGGACGCGTGGCGCAGATGCTGCGCGCCATGGGCCGGCCGGCGGCGGGCGCGGAATTTCTCGACGTCGGCAGCAATGGCGGTTTCATGACCGAGGCGGCGCGCGAGGCCGGCTTCGCCGCGCACGGCGTCGAGATCGACAGGCCCGCCATCGCCTATGCGCGCAAGCACTACCCGCAAAACACCTATATTCATGCGCTGCTGGAGCGCGCGGATTTCGGCGCCCGCCAATTCGACGCGATCTACTGCTCCGAAGTCATCGAGCATGTCGGCGATCCCGGGCGCTTCGTCGCCAAGCTCGCGGCGCTGGCACGGCCCGGCGCTATACTCTATCTCACCACGCCGGATATCGGCCATTGGCGCCGGCCGAAGCGGCTCGAGGATTGGGACGCGTTCTGCCCGCCGGCGCATTGCCTCTATTTCAATCGCAAAAATCTCGGCCTGCTGCTCGCCCGGCACGGCTTCGACATCGTGCGCCGGCGCTTCGCCTTCAAGCCGGGCATCAAGCTATTGGCGCGGCGGCGCTAGGGCGAATGGACATCTCGCGCTGGATCGCGCAGCACGCCGATTGGTCGCCGGACCGCGTTGCCGTCCATTTCGATACAAGCGACGTGACCTACGCCCAACTCGAAGACCGCGTCGGGCGCTTCGCGGGACTGCTGCGGCACGAACTCGGCATCGAGGCCGGCGACCGCGTCGCCCATCTTGGCTTGAACTCGCCCGATCTGCTGGCGCTGCTGTTCGCGGCGGCGCGGATCGGCGCGCTGCTCGTGCCGCTCAACTGGCGGGTGACGCCGGCCGAGCACGCCTACATGGTCGCGAATTGCGCGCCCAAGGCGATCGATCGCGGAACCCGAATATTTCGAGCATGTGGCCCGCATCGAACACGGGTTGCCGGCGCTGGCGAAGATCGCCATGGGTCCGCCGCCAAGCCCGCCCGGCTGGCGCGGCCTCGACGCCCTCGCCGCCGCCGCCGCGCCGCTGGCGCCGGACCATGCGCGCGATCTCAAATCGCCGGTCGAAATCGTCTACACCTCGGGCACCACGGGGCGGCCCAAGGGCGCCGTCATCACGCAAGAAGTCGATCTTTTACAACGCGCTCAATTCGGGCGCGATTTTCGACATGAGCGCCAACGACCGCGTGCTCACCGCGCTGCCCATGTTCCATGTCGGCGGCATGAACATCCAGACCACGCCGGCGATGCATTGGGGCGCCACCGTCATCCTGCACCGGCGCGTCGAGCCCGGCGCCATCCTGGCCGACATCGCCAAGCGCCGGCCGACGCTGCTGCTCGCCGTGCCGCCGGTAAGCCTGGCGCTGATCGCGCATCCCGATTGGGCGAAAACCGATCTGTCGTCGCTGAAATGCGTGTGCGCCGGTTCCTCGACCGTGCCCGAGGCCGCGATCCGCCCGTGGTTCGAGCGCGGCGTGCCGGTGACGCAGGTCTACGGCATGACCGAAAGCGGGCCGATCGCCGTGGCGCTGTCGATCGCCGACGCCGCGCGCAAGATCGGCTCGACCGGCAAGCCAGTGTTGCATTGCGAGGCGCGCATCGCGCGCGAGGACGGCGGCGAGGCGGCGCCCGGCGAGCGCGGCGAGATCTGGATGCGCGGTCCGAACATGCTCAAGGAATATTGGCGCGACGCCGCGGCGACGCGCGCCGCCCTGGCGCCCGGCGGCTGGTTCAGATCCGGCGACATCGCGCATCGCGACGCCGAGGGCTTCTACTATGTCGACGACCGCAAAGGCGACCTGGTGATCTCGGGCGGCGAAAATATTTATCCGGCCGAACTCGAAAACGTGCTGGCCGATTGCGCCGCGATCGCCGAATTCGCCGTGGTCGGCCGCGCCGATCCGAAATGGGTCGAGGTGCCCGTGGCCTGCATCGTCTTGAAGCCGGGCGCCACGCTCGATCGCGACGCCGTGCTCCGGCTGTTCGACGGACGCCTCGCGCGTTACAAGCATCCGCGCAACGTCGTGTTTCTGCCGGGACCGCTGCCGCGCACCTCGCTCGGCAAGGTGCGGAAATTCGAGCTGCGCCGCCAGCTCGGTTATTCCGACTGAGCACGCATGCGGCGCATGCGCGGGCGCGGTTGTCCTCGCGTCGGCGCGATGTATATGATGTATATATAAGCCAAATCCACACCATACGCCGGAGTGCCGATGAGTTCCCAACTTCAAGCGTGGCGGGTGCCGCTCGCCGTGCTTTTGATCTGCGGCTTCCTGATCGGCATCGTTTCGTTCGGCGTGCGCGCCGGCTTCGGACTGTTCCTGACGCCGATCTCGCAAGAGCTGATGTGGGGCCGCGAGGTGTTCGCGCTGTCGATCGCGATCCAAAACCTTGCCTGGGGCTTCTTCCAGCCGATCGCCGGCCTGCTCGCCGACAAATACGGCTCCGGCCGCGTGCTCGCGGTCGGCGGCGTCATGTACGCGGCGGGCGTGGCGCTCATGTCCTACGCGACCGAACCCTGGCACATGCACATGACGGCGGGGCTGCTGATCGGCTTGGGCACGGCGTTCGGCTCGTTCATGCTGGTGATGTCGACCCTGGCGCGCCGGGTTGCGCCGCGCTGGCGCTCGCTGGTGATGGGCTTTGCCACCGCCTCGGGCTCGATCGGCCAGCTCGCCCTCGTGCCGATCGGGCAGGGTTTCATCACGGATTACGGCTGGCACATCGCCTGTTTCCTGCTCGCGGCGATCGCGTTTCTGATCGTGCCGCTCTCGGCCGCCGTCACCGGCAAGGGCGGGCCCGCGCCCGGCGCGCTCGATCAATCGGCGCGCGCCGCCGTGGTCGAGGCCTTCGGTTATCGCAGCTACAATCTGCTCGTCACCGGCTTTTTCGTTTGCGGCTTCCACGTCGCCTTCATCATGGTCCACCTGCCCGCCTATGTCGTGGATCAGGGCCTGCGCCCCAGCCTCGGCGCCGAGGCCATCGCCATGGTCGGCCTGTTCAATATTTTCGGCAGCATCGGCGCCGGCTATATCGGCGGCCGGTTCAGCAAGAAATACACGCTGTCGCTGATCTATCTGCTGCGCTCGATCGCGATTGCCGCGTTCATACTCCAGCCGATCTCGACGCTCAGCGTCTATCTGTTCAGCGCCGCGATCGGCGTGCTGTGGCTTTCGACCGTGCCGCTGACCTCGGGCCTGGTCGGACAGTTTTTCGGCCTGCGCTACATGTCGATGCTGTTCGGCGTCGTGTTCCTGAGCCACCAGGTCGGCAGCTTCATCGGCGTCTGGCTCGGCGGCTGGGCCTTCGACGCGACCAAATCCTACGACATCGTGTGGTGGATCGGCGTCGGGCTCGGCATCGCGGCGGCGCTCATCCATTTGCCGATCCGCGAGGCGCCGGTGGGCCGGCCGGCACAAATGGCGCCGGCGTGAACGCGGCGGCCGGCGCGCGCGAAACCGGCGCCGGCCTCGGCTGGCGCACGCCGCTGCTCGTCATCGTCGCCGGCTGCATCGCCGGCTTCATCCCCTTCGGCCTGCGTTCGGGCGCCGGACTGTTTCTCGCGCCGATCTCGCAGGAACTCCATTGGGGCCGCGAAGTCTTCTCCGTTTCGCTTGCCACGCAGAACATCATCTGGGGCATTGGCGTGCCGATCGCGGGCATGCTGGCCGAGCGCTTCGGCTCCGGCCGCGTTCTCGCCGCCGGCGGCGTGTTTCTCGGTGCGGGGTCGATCGCGACCGCCTACATCACCGAACCCTGGCATGCCGATCTGGCGGCCGGCGTGCTGACCGGCCTGGGCATGGCGGGGACGACCTTTACCATCGTGTTTTCCATTCTGGCGCGCGTGGTCACGCCGCAGCGGCGCGCCGCGATTCTCGGCATCGCCACGGCGGCCACGTCGTTCGGCCAATGCATCCTCATTCCCGTCGCCCAGGCGTTCATCACGGCCTGGGGCTGGCAGACCGCGGCGATCCTGACCGGGCTCATCGCCTTGCTCGTGATCCCGCTCGCTTTCGTCCTCGCCGGCAAGCCGCGCGCCGCCCTGGCCGCCGAAGACCTGTCGCTCTCGAAGGCGCTGGTCGAGGCCGTCTTTCACCGCAGCTACTGGCTGCTGCTCGCCGGATTTTTCGTCTGCGGTTTCCAACTCATGTTCATCAACGCCCATCTCCCGGCGTATTTTTCCGACCGGGGCCTGCCGCCCTGGGTGAGCGGCGCGGCGCTGGCGCTCATCGGCTTGACCAACGTGGCCGGCGGCCTTGCGGCCGGCTATCTCGGCGCCCGCTTCCCGAAGCGCTACGGGCTCGCATTCATCTATTTCTCGCGCGCGGCGATGATCGCGGCCTTCGTCCTGCTGCCCTTGACCGTGTGGTCCGCGCTGATCTTTGCCGCGCTGATGGGCGTGGTTTGGCTGTCCACGGTGCCGTTCACATCCGGCCTCGTCGCGCAATTCTTCGGCGTGCGCTGGATGGCAAGCCTGTTCGGGTTCGTTTTCTTGAGCCACCAGATCGGCGCTTTTTTCGGCACCTGGCTCGGCGGATTGCTGTTCGACGCCACCGGCTCCTACACTCTCATCTGGTGGATCACCGTGGCGCTCGGCGTCGCGGCCGGACTTATCAACCTGCCGATTCGCGAGGTGCCGGTGCCGCGCCTTGCGGGAACCGTGGCGCAAGGCGCAAGATAGCGGCGGGTTCAATCTCCGGGGCCGCCATGCTCGATCTTTCGATGTCCCTCGACGACAAATACCGGCGCGAGCGCGGGCCGGTGTTCCTGTCCGGCACGCAGGCGCTGGTCCGCCTCGCCATGCTCCAGGCCGAGCGCGACAAGAAGGCGGGGCTCAACACGGCGGGCTATATATCGGGCTATCGCGGCTCGCCGCTGGCGGCGCTCGATTTCGAATTGTGGCGCGCGCGCAAGTTCCTCGAACCGCGGCGCATCGTGTTCCAGCCCGGCCTCAACGAAGACCTCGCCGCCACCGCCGTGTGGGGCACGCAGCAAATCCACATTTACCCCAAGCCGAAATACGACGGCGTCTTCGCCATGTGGTACGGCAAGTCGCCGGGCATCGACCGCTCGGGCGACGCCTTCAAGCACGGCAATCACATGGGCAGCGCCAAGCATGGCGGCGTGCTGGTGCTTATGGGCGACGATCACGCGCAGAAATCGACCTCGAGCACGTCGCAAAGCGAATACGCCATGGTCGATGCCATGATGCCGGTGCTGGCGCCGGCTTCGCTGCAGGAATTCATCGATCTCGGCCTGTTCGGATTCGCGCTGTCGCGCTATTCGGGCTGTTGGATCGGCTTCAAGCTGGTCGATGCCAACATCAACACCTCGGGCACGGTGCTGATCGATCCCGACATGCCGCCCTTCACCCTGCCGAACGACGTGCAGTTCCCGCCCGAAGGCCTGAATTCCTTCTGGTTCGACGACCGGATCCCGCAGGAAGTGCGCATGAAGCGCTTCCGGATTCCGGCGGCGCAAGGTTTCGTGCGCGCCAACCGCATCGACCGCGTCGTCCACGACAGCCACAAGGCGCGGCTCGGCATCGTGTCGGCCGGCAAGTCGTGGCTCGATGTCGAGCAGGCGCTGGCCGCGCTCGGCCTGGATGCCAAGCAATGCGCGAGCTTCGGCCTGCGCGTCTACAAGCTCGGCATGACGTGGCCGATCGAGCCCGAGGGCCTGACGCGCTTCGCCGACGGGCTCGAGGAAATTCTCGTGGTCGAGGAAAAGCGCGGCTTCATCGAGGATCAGATCAAGACAATTCTCTACGACCGCGCGCCGCAATCCCGGCCGCGCGTCATCGGCAAGCGCGACGAGCGCGGCGAAATCCTGCTCTCGGACGCGCTCGATCTCGACGCGAACCGGATCGCCTCGGTCATCGGCGGGCGCATCTTGCGGTTCGCCGACCTCGCCGATTTCCGCGCCCGCGTCGACGCGATCGAGGCGCGCGGGCCCAAGGACACGATCGTGCCGGTGCACGGCCGCGGACCGTTCTTCTGCTCGGGCTGCCCGCACAACACCTCGACCAACGTGCCCGAGGGCAGCACGGCCATTGCCGGCATCGGCTGCCATTCGATGGCGATCTGGTACGGCCGCGCCACCGCCTTCACCCAGATGGGCGGCGAAGGCGCCTCGTGGCTCGGCATCGCGCCGTTCAGCGACACCAAGCACATCTTCCAGAATGTCGGCGACGGCACTTATTTCCATTCCGGCAGCCTCGGCATCCGCGCCGCCGTCGCCGCCGGCGCGACGATGACGTTCAAGATTCTCTACAACGACGCCGTCGCCATGACCGGCGGCCAGCCGGTCGATGGGCCGCTCTCCGTGCCGCAGATCACGCGGCAATTGCACGCCGAGGGGCTGCGCACCATCGTCGTCGTCGCCGACGATCCGCTGAAATATGCGATCGGCTCGGACTTCGCGCCCGGCGTCACGATCCGGCATCGCGACGAGCTCGACGCGGTGCAGCGCGATCTGCGCGACGTGGAAGGCGTCAGCGCCCTGGTCTACGATCAAACCTGCGCCGCCGAGAAGCGCCGCCGGCGCAAGCGCAACGAATATCCCGATCCCGACGAGCGCATCTTCATCAACGATCTGGTGTGCGAAGGCTGCGGCGATTGCGGCAAGGCTTCGAACTGCGTCTCGGTGCAAGTCGTCGACACCGAGTTCGGCAAGAAGCGCGCCATCGATCAATCGAACTGCAACAAGGATTTCAGTTGCATCAAGGGCTTTTGCCCGAGCTTCGTCACGGTCAAGGGCGGCGCGCTCAAAAAGCGCAAGGGGCAGGCCGCGGCCGGCCTGGCGCCAATTCCCGAGCCCAAATTGCCGCCGCTCGCCGAGCCCTTCGCGGTGGCGATCACCGGCGTCGGCGGCACCGGCGTGGTGACGATCAGCGCCATATTGGGCACGGCGGCGCATATCGAGGGCCGGCCGTGTTCGGTCTCGGACATCGTCGGCCTGTCGCAGAAGAACGGGCCGGTGATGAGCCAGCTCATTTTCGCGCCGAACAAGGAGGCGCTGCACGCGGCGCAAATCGCGCCCGGCGCCGCCGACGCGCTGATCGCGTGCGACATCATCACCAGCACGATGCCCGAGGCGATGGGCAAGCTCGCGCCCGGCAAGACGCGCGCCGTGGTCAATCTCGACGCGATCGCGACCGGCGAATTCGTGCAAAATCCCGACAAGCGCTTCGAAGGCGCCGAGATGCGGAAGCGCCTCGCCCAGCGCCTCGACGCGGCGCACACGGATTTCATTTCCGCCACGCGCCTGACCCGCGCCCTGCTCGGCGACACGATCACGGCCAATATGTTCATGACCGGCTATGCCTGGCAGAAGGGCCTGGTGCCGATCCGGCGCGACGCGATCGAGCAGGCGATCCGGCTCAACGGCGCCGCGGTCGAGGCGAACCTGAAAGCCTTCGATTGGGGCCGGCGCGCGGCGCACGATCCGGCCGCGATCGACAAGCTGGCGGCGGCGGAGACGGCGCCGCCCGCAACGCTCGACGAAACCATCGCCCGCCGCGCCGAATTCCTGGTCGCCTATCAGAACCAGGCCTATGCCGCGCGCTATCGCCAATTGGTCGAAACCGTCCGCCGCTCCGAGGCCAGCACCTACGACAGCACCGCGCTCACCGAGGCCGTGGCACGCGGCTTCTTCAAGCTGATGGCCTACAAGGACGAATACGAAGTGGCGCGGCTCTACACCGACGGCAGTTTCGAGCGCAAGCTGCGCGAACAATTCGAGGGCGATTTCACGCTGCAATTCCATCTGGCGCCGCCGCTCCTGGCGCCGCGCGATCCCGCCACCGGCCGGCTGCAGAAGCGGCGCTACGGGCGCTGGATGTTCGGCGCCTTCAAGCTGATGGCCAAGCTACGCGGATTGCGCGGCACGGCCTTCGACGTGTTCGGCTACACGGCGGAGCGGCGCATGGAACGCCGGATGATCGGCGAGTACGAGACCCTCATGTTCGATCTTGCCGCGAAGCTCAGCGCCGCCAGCCACCCGGCCGCCGTGGAACTCGCGGCGCTGCCCGAGCGCATCCGCGGCTTCGGCCACGTCAAGGAGGCCTCGATCCACGAGGCCAAGAAGCGCGAGGCGGAGCTGCTGGCCGCTTTCCGTAACCCGCCGGGCGTCAGGGTCGCGGCGGAGTAGGCCGGACCAAATTCCGAAAGGGACCGGTCCCATATCGACTCCATTCGTTCGCTTCGATTTGCCCAACTGCGCAACATTGGCGCTGGCAGCCTGGACCCCGGCTCGGTGGCCGGGGTGACACTGTTTTTTCAATTCAAATCAATTGCTATTCGAGCTGTCGCCCCGGCGAAAGTCGGGGACCAGATGCAACGCACGCCGATCGGGGATAAGCTCGATCCCGGTGCCATCAACCGAACTCCCCATAAGGCCCGCCCGATATAGGGAGTGAGATTTTTCTTTCGCCGGGCGCATGTAACGCTTGGCGCGCGGACTCAATCGTGATTCTATGCGCGCCAACTTGCATGGGTCGCGGCCAATGTCACCCTTCCGGCGTTTCGGAGTTCACCTGCTCGCTGTCGCGGCGCTGCTGATCGTGACGGCGCGCCCCGGCTTTGCCCAGGACGGCAGCGATTTTCCGCAATGGGTCCAAGCTTTCCGGGCCGAGGCGCAGGGCCAAGGGATTGCGCCCACCACGCTCGACCGCGCCTTCGCCGGCGTCAAATTCAACCCGCGCATCATCGAGCTCGACCGCTTCCAGCCCGAATTCGTCAAGCCGATCAACGAATACATCGCCGCCAATGTGACGGCCGACGCTGTCGCCCGCGGCCGCGAGAAATTGCAGACGCACGCCGCTCTGCTCGCGCGCGTCAGCCAGCAATATGGCGTGCCGGCGGAATACATCGTCGCAATTTGGCGCATCGAGAGCGGCTATGGCACGAATTTCGGCAGCTTCAACGTCGTCGAGGCCTTGGCAACCCTGGCCTATGCCGGACGCCGCCAGCCCTATTGGCGCGGCGAGCTGGTTTCCGCGCTACGCCTGCTGCAGACCGGCGAAGTGCCGGCGCAACGCCTGATCGGCTCGTGGGCCGGCGCCATGGGGCACACGCAGTTCATGCCGTCGGTCTATCTCAGCCGCGCGGTGGATTTCGACGGCGACGGCAAGCGCGATCTGTGGAACAGCCTGCCCGACGTCTTCGCCTCGACCGCGAATTACCTGGCCAAGGCTGGGTGGCAGACCGGCTTGCCCTTCGGCATCGAAGTCAAGCTGCCGGCCAACTTCCCCTATGAGCTGAGCGAGACAGCGTCGCAGCCGATCGGCGAATGGGCCAAGCTCGGCGTCGTGCAAATGAACGGCCAGGCGCTGCCGCCATTGCCGGGTAATTTGGGCATCATCGTGCCGGCCGGCCATCGCGGCCCGGCCTTCCTCGTCACCGCCAACTATCAGGCGATCCTCGCCTACAACAATGCCGCGTCCTATGCCCTGTCGGTCGCACTGCTCGCCGAGCGCTATCGCGGCCAGGGCGTGGTGACGGCGGCATGGCCGGCCAACGACCGCCTGTTGAGCCGCACCGAAAAAGAAGAGTTGCAAAAGCTGCTGACCGAGCGCGGCTACGACCCCGGCCCGATCGATGGACAAGTCGGGCCGGCGACGCGGGCCGCGATCCGCCAATTGCAGAAGAAAACCGGCGTGCCGGCGGACGGATTCGCCAATTTCGCCCTGCTGGAATTGGCCCGCAAAGCGCCTCGGTGATCCGTGTGGCAGGCGCGGGAACGATCGCCCAGGCGGAGCCGTAGCCAAAGCAAGGCGCAAAGCGGCAATCACGACCGCGCAAACGGGGAATATAGAGCTTTATCAATGGTTAACGATATGCGGATGGGGCCTGTGTCGATCATCTTGCGCTGTGCGGCGATCGCCTCCGTCGCCTTGCTCGCCGCCTGCGGCTCGAGTAGCCAGCGCAGCACGGTATCCCAGCCGATGACCGAGCAATTGGCGCGTTGCCGTGCCGCCAGCTCGGGCGTTTACGATGCCGGGTCCTACGAGGACTATCTCGGCCGGGTGAAAGCCGCCGCGCAGCGCTGCGGCATTCGCGAGGCGACGCTGGCCTCGGCCTTCAACGGCACCGTGCGCCGCGCCGAACTCAAGGATGTCGGCCCCGAGCTGACCTTGGGCGATCCGCAGCTCGCCGCCTATCCGCGCGACAACCGCGGCACGATCACGACCGGCGGCGTCAATCCGACGCGAAAATACGTCGAAGACCGCGTCGAGCAGCTCGCGGAAAAGGGTTACGACCTGCTGCGCCGGCACAATTCGGTGCTGAAACGCGTCGAGCAGCGCTACGGCGTGCCGGCGGAATACATCGTCGCCTTCTGGGGCGTCGAGACCAATTTCGGGAGCTTCACCGGCAATCACGACGTGATCGAGACGCTGGCCAATCTCGGCTATTCGAGCAGCCGGCGGAAGTTCTTCACCGAAGAGCTGTTCGGCGCGCTGATCATTTACGACCGCGGCATTGTCCAGCGCGCTCAGTTCAAGGGCTCCTATGCCGGCGCCATGGGCCAGCCGCAATTCATGCCGACGAACTACATCCAATACGCCGTCGATTTCGACGGCAACGGGCGCGCCGATCTCTACGGCTCGCTGCCCGATACATTCGCCTCGATCGCCAATTATCTCCGCCAGCGCAGCAAATGGGATCCCGCCGTCGGCAGCGCGATCCTCGAAGTGCGCCTGCCCCGGGATTTTCCCTATCAGGAAGCCGATATCGAAATGCGCCGCGATGCCGGCTTCTGGGATCGCTATCGCGTGACCGACAGCGCCGGGCGCCGCCTGCCGAACAATCTCGGGCAGACCGCCGTGCTGCTGCCCGCCGGCTGCAACGGCCCCGCCTTCATGGTGACGCAGAATTTCTTCTCGATCATGGACTACAATCCGCTGGTCGAATACGCGATGGCGGTGGCGCAAGTCGCGGAGACGATGCGGCGCGGCGAATACCGCATCATCAAATCCTGGCCCGACGAAGCCCCGCTGACCCGCAACGAGCGCGCCCGCGCCCAGGAATTGCTCAGCCGCCGCGGCTATGGCGACGTGAACCCCGACGGCGTCATGGGCCGCGAAACCCGCTCCGCCGTCCGCCGCGCCCAACTCGCCATGGGCCTGTGCCCGGATGGTTATGCGACGGCGTCGCTGCTCAACCGGCTCGACAATGGCGGACGGCGGTTCGTGAGCGCGCGACGGTAGTTTGGGCGCGGATTTATTCGCCGCAGATTATGCGGTGAATAATTGACGTTGCGGCGAATAACCGGCATAATCTCCGCAATGGATGCGGACAATGCCGAGTTATATTCATCAGCACCCCGATTGGCCAAAATTCAATTGGAATCATAAAGCCTTAGAAAACAGGCTGGCGGCCATACGGCATCGCCAAGGGCGCCTCATTGGCCGCATGGAGGGCTTGGGTTTCGCCCAGCGCAGCGAAGCTTCGCTGCAAACTCTGACCCAAGATGTGCTCAAGACTAGCGAAATCGAAGGCGAAATTCTCGATCGGCAGCAGGTGCGATCGTCGCTGGCGCGACGGCTTGGCATCGAGATCGGCGGCTTGAGCCCTGCGGACCGCCGCGTCGACGGCCTCGTCGACATGATGCTCGACGCCGCGCAAAAATACGACATGAAGCTGACGGTCGAGCGCCTGTTTGGCTGGCACGCCGCGCTGTTTCCAACCGGCCGCAGCGGCCTCACGCGAATTGCGGTCGGCGGTTGGCGAGACGACAAGGCCGGGGCAATGCAGGTCGTCTCGGGCGCTATCGGCTTCGAGCGCGTTCATTACGAAGCGCCCGCCGCCGCGCGGCTCGATGGCGAAATGAACGCCTTCCTCGAATGGTTCAACGGCGAAAGCGGCGTCGATCCTGTGCTCAAGGCCGGGATCGCGCATCTGTGGTTCGTCACCGTGCACCCGTTCGATGATGGCAACGGGCGCGTTGCCCGCGCCATCGCCGACATGGCACTGGCCGGCTCCGAACGCATGCCGCAACGTTTCTACAGCATGTCCGCGCAAATCTGCCTGGAGCGGGGCGCCTATTATGACATGCTCGAAAATACGCAGAAATCCGGCCTCGATATTACGCGCTGGTTGGGATGGTTCCTCGCCTGCCTCGGCCGCGCCTTCGACGGCGCGGAAGCGACGCTGGCCGCCGTCCTGCGCAAGGCCGAATTCTGGAGGAAGCACGGCCAGGCGGGGTTCAACGATCGCCAGCGCGACATGCTCATCCGCCTGCTGGACGGCTTCGAAGGCCGGATCGCCTCGTCACGCTGGGCGAAGATCGAACGCTGCTCGCCGGACACCGCCTTGCGCGACATCGCGGACCTTGTCGCGCGCGGGATACTCCGGAAGGATGCGGGCGGCGGACGGAGCACGGGGTATTCGTTGGCGAATACGGAATAATACCAACCAACATAATTGTTGACCTTTGGTCGCGGCGTAGGGGCGCGCCGCGCGCGCCCTGCCATTGCAATGCGTGATCATCGTGCGCTGCAGACACAGGGCGCGCGCGGCGCGCCCCTACGTTGCAACTATCGGTCATTCCTTGGGGCCGTTGGTAAAACTACAACAACCCCCTGACCAAACCCCCGTCGATCGTCAGGTTCTGCGCGGTGATATACGCCGCGTGGCGCGAGCAGAGGAAGGCGACGGCGGGGCCGAAATCGTCGGCGGCGCCGAGGCGCTTCATCGGCACGGTTTCGGCCATTCGCGATTTCGCCTCGTCCTCGGAAATGTTCTGGCGCAGCGATTGCGCGCGGTAGACGCGGCGCAGCGCGCCCGTGTCCATCAGCCCGGGCAGCACGTTGTTGACCGTGACGCCCTTGTCGGCGACTTCGCGCGCCAAGGTCGACATGGCGCCGGTGAGGCCGGCGCGCACGCCGTTCGAGAGCGCGAGGTTGGGAAACGGCTCGCGCACGGCGAGCGAGGTGACGTTGACAATGCGGCCCCAGCGCCGCTCGATCATCGCCGGCAGCGCGCGGCGCACGATGCGGATGGCCGAGAGCATGTTGGTCTCGAAGGCCTTAAGCCAGGCCGCGTCGTCGTGCTCGACGAATTGCCCGGGCGGCGGGCCGCCGGCATTGGTGATCAGGATCGAAACCGGACCGCCCAGTGCCGCGACCGCGCGCGTGTGAATGCCGGCGATCGCCTTGCCGTCGGCGACGTCGCCTTCGATGAAGGCGGCGCCGGCGCCGAGCTTCGCCACCGCGGCGGCACCGGCTTCGGCGCTGCGGCCGTTGATCGCCAGCTTGACGCCGGCCTGGCTGAGAAACTCTCGCCGCCGAAAAGGCGAGGCCCTGGGTTCCGCCGAGCACGAGCGCGCGTTCGCCTGAAATGCCGAGATCCATCTTAACGCACCCCTATATTTCCGTCATCCTGAGCGATGCCACCGCCGAAGGCGGTGGACGTCGAAGGACCTCGCGCGGACGAGCAACGTGCCGTCACGCGGAACCGCGCCAGTCCGCGCGAGGTCCCTCGACTTCGCGCCTTCGGCGCTTCGCTCGGGATGACGTTCGAAATTTTCCGATGACGACCGAAAGTTTCCGGCGCCTTCATCATACGATTCCCGGTTTCGGCACGCGGTCGAGAAAGGTCAGCAGCTTCACGAAGCGCGCCAGCTTGTCGCGCTGATAGGCCGCCACGTCGATCTTGGTGAAATCGTAGAAGCCGCGGCCCTCGCGCATGCCCTTGCGTCCATCCTTCATCATCGCCTCGATCTCCGGCGGCGGCGCGTGGCGCTCGGAGTTGAGCGCTTTCGCCAGATAGTGGCCGGCATAATAGAGAATATCGACGCCGCCCCAATCGATGAACTCGATCGGCCCCATCGTGCTATAACGCGGGCCGAATCCGTTCATCACCGCCTTGTCGATGTCCTCGGCGCTGGCGACGCCTTCATGCACCATGCGCGCCGCTTCGCCCATGAGCAGCGATTGCAGGCGCGGGATGATGTAGCCCGGCGAGGCCTTGCAGCGCACCGGCACCTTGCCCGCGGCTTCGAGCATCGCCATCAGCCGCGCTGTCACCGCCTCGTCCGTGCTCGGGCTCGGCATGACTTCGACCAGCGGGATGAGATAGGCGGGATTGAGAAAATGCGCGTTGAGAAAACGCGCAGGCCCGGCGACGAAGGCTTGCAGTTCGGTCACGAGCATGGTCGAGGTCGTCGAGGCGATGATCGCGTCGGGCGAAGCGGCGGCGCTCATGCGGGCGAGCGCGTCGCGCTTGTCGTCCATGCGCTCGGGCACGCCCTCCCAGATCAGCGCCGCTTCGGCCAGCGCGGGCGCGGCATCGGCGACATCGACGACGCGGATGAGATCGAGAATGCGCGGCACCAGCGCCGCATCGAACACGCCGAGCGAGGCGAGGAAACGGAGATTGGTTTCGATTTCGGTCTTCGCCTCTTGCGCCATGCGTTCGAATTCCGCCCTGGGCCTTGGCTTGAAATCGATCACCGTCACCGGATGGCCGGCATAGGCGAAGACATGGGCGATGCCGCGCCCCATGCGGCCGGCGCCGACGGCGGCGATGCGCGCCTTGCCCTCGTCCATCACGCGATCCCGTCGCGCAGCAGGGCCTTGAGCGCGGGCTTGGCGAGCGAGGCGAGGCCGAGGCTTTCGAGCGTGCGGCCGGTGACGCGGAAATCGCGTCCGTTGATCGCCGCGCCCAGCGCCGTCAATCCGCGCGCCACCGGCGCCGCCACGCCGGCATAGTCGGCGCAGGAGACGAGGAAGACGAGGCCGAGTTCGACGTCTTCCAGCATGTAGCGGTGCTTGGTGAGATCGATTTTCTCGCGCCAATCGCCGCTGTCGGTGAGCTTCTTGTGCGAGCGGCGGCCGTACATCCATTCCGGCCCGTCGGCGCTGTAGTGGTCGCGCAGCGGGAAATGATAGCCGCCATAGCCGAGCGCCTCGCGCACGGCGACGCGCTCGGCATCGAGCGCATCGGTGACGCGGCGGATCGACGGCTGGGTGCCTTCGTTGTGAATGTCCCAGCGCTCGAAATGTTCGAGCGGGCCGGCATTCATCAGGATGAGCGGCGGGTGGATGATCGGCCCCGCGTTCATCAGCGCGCCGTCCAGCGCGTCGTCGCGCGGCTCGACGGCGGGAAAGGCCTGCTTGACGATGGCGAGGGCCTCGTCGCGCCGCGCGGCGGGAAACACGCCGGTCGGCAGCCGCGCCGCGCGCACGCTGATGGCGATCTCGGCCGGGCCGTGGCGCCGGCACAGCCAGGGCAAGGTGCCGGTTTCCGCCGTCATGACCGCGGCCCGGTTGCCCGCCGCGCGCATCGCCTGGACGAGCATGACGCTGCCGAAGGTGCCCGGCGGCAGGAACACGACCTGGCCAGCGGCGAGCAGCGGCGCGAGCTTGGCGAACAGCCCGGCCTGCGCCGTCGCCGGCAAGGGAATGACGATGAGCGCGGCACCCGCGACCGCCTCGCGCAAATCCGCGGTCGGAAGCGCGATCTTGACCGGGCGCGCGCCATCGAAATCCTTGACCGTCACGATGCCGGTCTCGATCACCGGCTTGAAGGCGGCCGCGTCGCGCCGCCAGAAGCGCACGCGATGCCCCTGCGCCGACAAATCCGCCGCCGCCGCATAGCAGCCATGGCCGCCGCCCAGTACCGCGATTTCCATCGATCCCTCGTTCTCCGTCGAAGGCGCATCTTTCTGTCGATCCGCCGGGCTGGCAAGCGATTTCCGCCGCCGCTAAGCTGGCGCGTCCAGATCGAGGAGCCCTGCCGTGAAACGTGCCATCATCCTTGCCGCCGCCCTGTTCGCCTTGGCTTCGCCGCCCGCCGCGCAAGAAGCGACGCTGCGCGCCGTCAGCTCGTTTCCCGAGGGCACCAAGGATTCGCTGCGCTTCGAGCGCCTCATCCAGGAGGTCAACAAGCGCAGCGCCGGCAAGATCAAAATCAATTATCTCGGCGGCGCGCCCAAGGTGATGGCGCCCTTCGAGGTGGTGAAAAATCTCAAGGACGGCGTGATCGACATGGCCAACGCCAACAGCGCCTTCTTCACCAACGTCGTGCCCGAGGCCGACGCCTTCAAGCTCGCCGAGGTTTCGATCCAGGAGCTGCGCCGCAACGGCGGCTGGGCCTACATGAACAAGCTGCTCAACGACAAGGCCAATGCCTGGTTCCTCGGCAATCACCTGGAGCCGATCCAGTTCCACATCTATCTCGCCAAGCCGATCGACAAGGCCGATCTCAGCGGCCTCAAAATCCGCACCACGCCGATCTACCGCGCCATGGTCGAGGCCTTGGGCGGCGTCGCGGTCAATTCGCCGCCGGCCGAGGTCTATACGCTGATGGAGCGCAACACGGTGGACGGTTACGGCTGGCCGACCGCGGGGATTTTCGATTACTCGTGGGAGAAGGTGACGAAGTTCCGCGTCGATCCGCCGTTCTACCAGGCGGCGCTGCACACGCTCATCAACCTAAGCGTGTGGAACAAGCTCGATGCCGGGCAGAAGAAATCTTCGCCGACGTGATGGCCGAGCTCGAAGCCAGCAACGGCGAGCGCGCCGAACTCGACAAGTCCGAGCTGAAACGCCAGGACGCGGCCGGCATCAAGCCGATCGCGCTCCCGCCCGCCGAAGCCGCGAAGTGGCTGACCGCAGCCCGCGAAGCCGGCTGGGCCGCGGTGGTCAAGGCCAGCCCCGAGCACGGCGCGAAGCTGCGCGAGTTCCTGGTGAAAAAATAGCACGCTCAACCGAAGGATAAATCATGCGGTCGTTTTTCACGGCGGCGCTTGGCGCCGCGATCCTGGCGGGCGGTGCGGCCTCGGCGCAGGAATTCACGCTCAAGGCGGTGTCCGCCCTGCCGGAGAAGACATCGTACTCGGCCGTGTTCGAACGCTTCATCGACGAGGTCAATGCCAAGGGCAAAGGCGCGCTGCGCATCCAATATCTCGGCGGCGCGCCCAAGGTGATGGGCATTTTCGAGATCGGCAAGAACCTGAAAGACGGCGTGATCGATCTCGCCAACATCACCAACGCATTCTACACCAACGTCATGCCCGAAGCCGATGCCTTCAAGCTGATCGAGCACTCGGTCGCCGAATTGCGCGGCCCGAACAAGCCGGCGCTCGACTATATGCAGATGCTCTATCGCGAGAAGATGAATGCCCATCTGCTCGGCCGCTACTACGAGGCGCATTCCTTCCACATCTATCTCAACAAGCCGATCGAGAAGGCCGACCTGACGGGCCTCAAGATCCGCGTCTCGCCCGTCTATCGCGCCATGGTCGAGGCGCTGGGCGGTACGGCGGTGACGACGGCGCCGAGCGACGCCTATACCATGCTCGAACGCGGCTCGGTCGACGGCTATGGCTGGCCGCTGCAAGGCATTTTCGATTTCTCCTGGCACAAGGTGACCAAGTTCCGCGTCGAGCCGCCGTTCTATCGCGGCGAGATGTCGATCATGATCGGGCTCGGCGCCTGGAACCGCCTCGGCGCGGCGCAAAAGGCGCTGCTGCAAGACACCGCCATCGCGCTCGAAGCGACCAATGCCGAGGACGCGAAGGCGAACGAGGCGGAACGCAAACGCCAGGCCGAAGCCGGCATCAAGCCCATCGTGCTGCCGCCCGACGAGGCGCGAAGGTGGCTTGCCGTCGCCCGCGACGCCGGCTGGGCCGCCGTGTTCAAGGCCAGCCCCGAGCACGGCGCGAAGCTTAAGGAGCTGTTCACGAAGAAATAGGCGGAGCGAGCCTCGGCCGCCATTCTCCCAAAGAGCGTCAAAATTTGCGCTTGGCGCACTTCGGCGATCAAGACGGTGCCGTTTGCATGATCTCGTCGCGCTCGGAGCGAGACATACTCGCCCCGAAACGCCGCTTCGCGCCAGCGCTGGCGGTCGCGGCGGCGCGGATCGAGCCGTATCGGGCAAAGAAGGCTGCTTGAAAGACCGGGCGGCGCGCGCCGTTGCCGACAGTCGATGGGCGACAAATGCCTTATGCACGCGACTGTTCCGCAATAGGATCGTTCCACCGCAATATGATCCGCGGGCCGAAGCATCGGCGGCGGCGCGAAGTTCCCAACTGAACCGAACTTGACCCTGTATCTCCAATGATTGGAACCCGATGATGCCGAGTGACGTAAATTCACAGACGAAACCCGAAGTGAAAAAATTAGGTGCCCGTCCTGATTATTTCCGGTTCCACGCTCCCCATCTGCATCTCAGCTCCCTCTATGGGGAGGATTGGTTTGCTCTCAAGGCCGAGGCTTTTGCCCGGTTCTTCGGGACACCCGTCTTTATCATTGTTCAAACTGCGATCGTGGCGATCTGGATCGTCGTCAATGTCGTGGGACTAACCCATTTCGATCTTTATCCGTTCATCCTTCTGAACCTTGCGTTCAGCCTGCAGGCTGCTTATGCGGCGCCGCTCATCCTCCTGGCGCAGACCCGCCAAGCAGACCGCGATAAGGCGCACGCCGAGGCTGACGCGCAACATCGCGAAGATATTGCCCGGGCCAACGCGGAAAAACAGGCATTGATCACAAGCCAAACGACAATTCTGGTCGATATGCTCAACCAAAACACGCAATTGACCGAACGTATCAAGGTTCTAACCGAGAAGCTGGAGATTCTGACCATTGAGGTGCACAAGAAAGTGGTCGTCGCTTAAGCGCCCCGACCGCGCGCACCGCCTCGCCGCGATCCTTTCACCCCCACGCCATTTCCTTCGCGTCTTCGCGCCTTCGTGGTTCAAACTTGCAGTTCGGCGCCCGTAATGCCCCTTAACCTTCGCGCCCGCCGCCGCTAAGCTACCCTCCGTCGTCAAGCAAAAAACTGGGAGGTTCACCGATGTCCATCCGCCATATCCTGTTCGCGACCGCCGCCGCGGCCCTTGCCGCCGCGCCCGCCGCCTTCGCCCAAGACCTGACCCTGCGCGGGGTCAGCGCGTTTCCCGAGGGCACGCTGTATTCGACCAAGTTCGAGGCCTTCGTGAAGGAGGTCAACGACAAGGGCGGCGCCGTCAAGCTCAAGATCCAATATCTCGGCGGCGCGCCCAAGGTGATGAACACATTCGACGTCGGCAAGAACCTGAAAGACGGCGTCGTCGACATCATCAGCAGCACCGGCGCCTACTACACCAACGTGCTGCCCGAGGCCGACGCGCTCAAGCTCACCGAGAACAGCATCCAGACCCTGCGCCAGAACGGCGGCTGGGCGCTGATCAACAAGCTGCACAACGAAAAGATGAATGCCTTCTACCTGGCGCGCATCTTCGAATACGACGAGTTCCACATCTATGTGAACAAGGAAATCTCCAAGCCCGAGGATCTGAAGGGCCTGAAGCTCCGCGTCACGCCGATCTATCGCGCCTTCGTCGAGAAGATCGGCGGCACCGCCGTGACCTCGACGCCGCCCGAGGTCTACACCATGCTCGAGCGCAACACGGTGGACGGCTATGGCTGGCCGGCGCGCGGCATCTTCGATTTCAGCTGGCAGAAGGTGACGAAATACCGGATCGATCCCGGCTTCTACAACGCCGACATCCAGATTCTCGTCAACCTGAACGTCTGGAACAGCAAGCTCAACGACCCGCAGCGCAAGTTCCTGCAGGACCTGGCAATCGCGATCGAGGCCAAGAACATCGCGGACAAGCCGCTCAACGAGGCCGAGCGCAAGAAGCAGGCCGAGGCCGGCATGAAATCGATCCGCTTCTCGCCCGAGGACGAGAAGCGCTATCTCAAGATGGTGCTCGACACGGGCTGGGAATCGGTCATCAAGGTGAGCCCGGTCGATGGCCCCAAGATGCGGGCGCTGTTCGAGAAGAAGTAGACGGCCGCCAACAGCAAGACCGCGCGGCCGTAGGGGCGCACGGCAGTGCGCCCCCGTCAGCGCAGGGCACGGCGAATGTGCCTTGAATTCACAGGGCGCACGGCAGTGCGCCCCTACCAATATTCCTGAAACCGATGCCCCGCACCCTGCTCCGTTTTTTCGACGGCCTGATGGAAGCGTTCTGCACGCTGTTCGGCCTGGCGCTCGGCGTCCTCATCCTGCTGATGTGCGCCGACATTTTCCTGCGCAATTTCCGCATCAATTCGCTGCCCTGGCTGATCGAGATGACCGAGCACGTGTTGTATGCCGGCACCTTCCTCGCCGCTCCCTGGGTGCTGCGCCAGGGCAGCCATGTGCGGGTCGATATCCTGATGGTCTCGCTGCCCAAGCGCGCGGCGGTGCGGCTTGAGCAATTCATCGATCTCGTCGGCCTCGGCATCGCACTGGTGCTGGTCTATTACGGCATCGACGCGGTGCGCGACGCCTATGTCAGCGACATGGTCCAGCGCAAGACCTGGAACTATCCCGAATGGATCCTGCTGCTGCCGATCCCGCTCGGGTCCGCGATGCTCGCCATCGAGTTCGTCCTGCGCATCGCGCGCGTCCAGGGCGTCGTCGCCGAGGATTATGACCCGACCAAGCGCGCGAGCCTCTAAGCATGGATTGGGTCTCGGCGCTGTTTCTCATGATCGGGCTGATTTGCCTGTTCATGGCGCTGGGCTTGCCGGTGGCGCTCGCGTTCTTTCTCGCCAACATCATCGGCGCGCTGATTTTTCTCGGCGGCCAGGTCGGCCTGCGCTCTTTCGTGCGCGGCTCGATGGCGTCGATCAGCAATTTCAACTTGGCCGCTATACCGCTTTTTCTTCTGATGGGCGACTTGCTGCTGAAAACCGGCCTCGCGTTCCGCGCGGTGGACGCGATCGACCGCCTCATCGCGCGCGTGCCGGGACGCCTCGCGGTCGTCGCCGTCACCGGCGGCACCGTGTTCTCGGCGCTATCGGGCTCGACGATCGCGACCACGGCCATGCTCGGCAACGCGCTGCTGCCCGACATGCTGAAGCGCGGCTATCACCCGACGATGGCGATGGGGCCGATCATGGCGATCGGCGGCGTCGATATGCTGATCCCGCCCTCGGCCCTGACCGTGCTGCTCGCCACGCTGGCGAGCGGCGTGAGCCAGGTGAAAATTTCCGTCGCCGAGCTCTTGATCGCCGGAATCGTGCCCGGAATCATCATGAGCATCCTGTTCATCGGCTACATCGTCGTGCGTTGCGCGCGCGATCCGTCGTTGGCGCCCGCCGACGAGGGACGCAAGCTGTCGGGCGCCGAGCGATGGCTGCCGTTTTTCAAATACGTGGTACCGCTGTTCGTGATTTTTTTCGTCGTCATGGGCAGCCTGTTCCTCGGCATCGCGTCGCCCACCAACTCGGCGGCGCTCGGCTGCGTCGCGACGCTCATCCTGGCCGCGGCCTACCGCTCGCTCAGCGTCCGAATCGTCCGCGACAGCCTCAACAGCACGGCGCTGGTCACGACGATGATTTTTTTCATCATCGCCGCGTCGACGACGTTCGCGCAAATCCTGGCCTTCTCGGGCGCCACGGATGGCGCGCTCGCCGAGCTCACCAAGCTCAAATTCACGCCGCTCATCGCCGTGTTCTGCATGATCGGCGTGCTGCTGGTGCTCGGCTGTTTTATGGATCAGGTGAGCATGATGCTGCTGACCTTGCCGTTTTTCATGCCGCTGGCCAACGCGCTGCAGATGGATTTGCTGTGGCTCGGCGTCATCCTGCTAATCTCGCTGCAGATCGGCCTGCTCACGCCGCCCTTCGGCCTCTTGCTGTTCGTCATGAAGGGCGTGGCGCCGCCGCACATCAAAATGCAGCAGGTCTGGTCCGCCGCGACGCCGTTCACGCTGATCGTGTTCGGCGTTCTCCTCGTCATCGTTTTTGCGCCATCGCTCGCGACGTGGTTGCCGCGTAGCATGTGACGCGCGGCCGGATCATTCCTCCGGCAGCGCCGCCGTCATCTGCTTGATCCACGCCGCGTCGGCGCCGGGCAAGGTCGCCAATTCCTCGCCGGCGACGCGCTTGGTCTGCAGCACGCAGCGCATGACATCGGGGTTGGCGCCGTCCGCGGGCTGGCAGGCGAATTCGAGGCGGATGCCGTTGGGGTCGTAGAAATAGATGCCGACGAGTCCGGGGAGCTGCGGCGTCGGCCCGTTATAGGTCATGTTGCGCGCCTTCAGGCGCGTCTCGATTTCGGCGAAGCGCTCGGGCGTGACCACGAAGGCGCAATGCTGCATGGCGCCGATGGCGTTGCGGTTGCCCTTGGGCTCGGCGTTTTTCGGGATCTCGAAGAAGGCGAGCAGACTGTCATTGCCCATGTCGAAGAAATAGTGGCGGATGTCCTCGTAGGGCGGGTTGCCGCGATTCTTGGGGCCGGTGCCCAGGCCGTGCGGGACTTTCATCGCGTGCACCAGCGGCATGCCGAGAACTTGGGTATAGAATTCCACCGTCGCCTTCATGTCGTCGGTGCACAGCGCGAGATGATGCACGCCGCGCGTCATCGAAACGACGCTGGATTTGCCGCCGGCGGAAACGCTGCCTTCCATGGCTTGGCTCCTCGATCGGGAAAACTACGCTTGGGAATCTACCGCGCCGCCTGCGAGCGCGAAATAGAGATTATGCAAGTCCGGTCTGCGCGCCAACGCGGCCAACTCCTCGTGCAGCGCGATGCGGCCCTTGACCATGACATAGGCGCGCCGGGTCATGTCGAGCGCGATGTCGATCTTCTGCTCGACCAGGAGGATGGTGAGGCCGCTCGCCTGCAAGGCGGTGAGCGCGCGGCGGATCTCGACGACGATCAGCGGCGCGAGGCCGAGGAACGGCTCGTCGAGCAAGAGCAGGCGCGGCGCCGACATCAGGGCCCGGCCGATGGCGAGCATTTGCTGCTCGCCGCCCGAGAGCGTGCCGCCGCGCTGCGCCGCGCGCTCGCGCAAGCGCGGAAACAGGCCGTAGACGAAATCGAAGCGTTCGTCGAGCGAGTGGCCGGGACGCGCCTTAAGCCGCACCGCGCCAAGCCGGAGATTGTCGCGCACGGTGAGCGGCGGGAAGATCAAGCGGCCTTCGGGCACCAGCGCCACGCCGGCGGCGACGATGGCGTGGCTCGGCAATCGCGCGAGATTGCGGCCGTCCAAGGCGATCGCGCCGGCGCGGCGCGGCAGGGTGCCGGCAATGGCGGCCATGAGCGTCGATTTGCCGGCACCGTTCGGGCCGAGCAGCGCCACCAACTCGCCCTTGTTCACGGCGAGCGAAACATCGGCGAGAACATCGGCGGCGCCGTAGCCGCCGGATGCGGCGCGAATTTCAAGCATGGGCGCCCGCGCCAAGATAGGCCTCGACCACGGCGGGATCGCGCCGGATCGCGTCGGGCGCGCCGTCGGCGATCTTGCGGCCGAAATTGAGCACGATGACGCGCTCGGCCAAGGGCAGCAGGAAGCGCATGTCGTGCTCGATCAGAAGCACGGCGATACCACGCCCGGCAATGCCGCGGACGATCGCGGCGAGGCGCTCGGCTTCGGCTTGGGTCAGCCCCGCCGCGGGTTCGTCGAACAGCAGCAGGCGCGGCTCGCCGGCCAGGGCGCGCGCAACTTCCAGCAAGCGGCCCTGGCCGAAGGACAGCGTCGCGACCGGCGCCGCGGCGAGACCGCCGAGACCGACGAATTCGATCAACGCCGCGGCACGGGCGCGGGCCGCGCGCTCCTCGCCCCGGGCGCGGCGCGAGCCGAACACCAGTTCGGCGATCCCGGCCCGCATCCGGCGGTGGGCGCCGACCAGCACATTGTCGACCAGCGACATTCCCGAAAAGGGCATGTTGTGCTGGAAGGTGCGCATGACGCCGCGCGCCGCGACCTCGTGCGGCGCCAGTCCGTGGATCGCAGCGCCTTCGAGTTCGATGCGGCCCGCGCTCGGCGCCAGCGCGCCGGCGATAAGGTTGAACGTCGTCGTCTTGCCGGCGCCGTTGGGTCCGATCAGGCCGAGGATTTCGCCGGCATGGACATCGAAATCGACGCCATCGACCGCGACTAGGCCGCCGAAACGCTTGGTGAGCGAACGCGCCGCAAGCAGGGCCGCGCGGCTCATGGCCGGGCACTCAACCCACGCGTGCGATCGAGCAGGCCGATCAGGCCCTCGCGCTGGAACAGGATCGCGCCGACGACGACGATGCCGAACACCAAGGCGTGGTGGTGGCCGATATAGGGCGAGAGCGCGAAGGGCATGAGATATAGCAAGACCGCGCCCAGGATCGCCCCCGAATGGCGCCCGCTGCCGCCGATCACGATCATGAACAGCAGCAGGAACACGTTGTCGAGGCCGAAGACTTGCGGCGTCACGATATTGTCGACGAAGGCATAGGCCGCGCCGGCCAGACCGGCGAGCGTGCTGGTGACGGCGAAAACCAGGATCTTGATGCGCGCGACCGGAACGCCCATCGCCGCCGCCGCCTCGGCATTGTCGCGGATCGCGCGGCAGGCGCGGCCGAAATAGGAGCGATCGAGCCGCCATAGCACGAAAAACGTGCCGAGCAGCATCAGGGCGATGAGGGCGGTATAATAAGGTCCGGCTATTCGCAGGCTCGCGCCGCCGAGGTTGAGCGCCGGCAGGCGATAATTGGCGATGCCGCCCGCGCCGCCGGTGAGGGCGCCGCCCTCGTTGAGAACCACGCTGAAGAGCTGGGCGAAGGCCAGGGTCGCGAGCGCGAGGTAGAAGCCTTCAAGCCGCGTCGCCGCGATGCCGACCAGCACGGCGAGCGCCGCGCACAGGGCGAGGCCGAGTACGAGCGCCACGCCCACCGGCAAGCCCGCCTTGAATGTCAGGATCACCACCGCGTAGGCGCCGATGCCATAGAACGCGAAATGCGAGAATGCGACCTGGCCGGCGATGCCGAACAGGAAATTGAAGCCCAGCGCCAGCGCCACCCACAGCATGAGCTTGCGGTATTGGTCCGAGTAATAGCCGAAATCCTGGAGCAGGAACGCCGCTCCGATCATGGCGGCGGCGGCGGCGAGCCAGGGCGACGCCGCCTTCATGCCCGCGCCTCCTTGGCGCGCAGCAGGCCGGTGGGCCGCACCAGCAGGAAGACGATCATCAGCAGGAACGGCACGCCGAGCGAGAGGCCGGACGGAATGCCGATCAGATCCGCGTAGCGCGCCGTGAGCTGCTCGGCGAAGGCGAGGATGAAGCCGCCCAACAGCGCGCCCTCGACGCGGCCGACGCCGCCCACCACCAAGGCCGAGAAGCCCTGCACCGCCAAGGGCAGGCCCATCAGGAAGTCGCGCGGGCTGGTGAGCGCATAGAGCGTGCCGGCGAAACCGGCGATGGCGCCGCCGGCGGCGAAGGCGACGACGGACACGCGCCGCAGATCGATGCCCATCAAGGCCGCCGCCCGCCGGTTGATGGCCACGGCCTCGAACGCCTTGCCCCACACCGTGCGCTCGAAGAACAGCCAGGCGCCGACGAACACGGCGATCGCCGCGGCGACGATGAAGAAGTCGCGCGGCGTGCCGCGCAGCGGGCCGATCGCCGTCTGCTTGAAGCCGAAAGGCGCCGGGATGTTGTGCGGATCGGGACCGAAGCCGAGCGAGATCAGCTCGCGGAACACGACGAGCATGCCGAGCAGGGCCAGGATCGGGCTCAACACCGGCGCGCCGCGCTCGACCAAGGGGCGCACGGCGATGCGCTCCGTGCCCCAGCCGACAAGCGCCGTGAACAGCACGGCGAGCGGCATGCCGGCGGCGAAGGGCAGCGGAAGATAAGCCTGGCTCAACAGCCAGAACGCGGCAAAGACGCCGACGGTCGACCATTCGCCGACGGCGAAATTGATCACGCCGGTCGGCCGCAGCATCAGCAGATAGGACAGCGCCACCAGGCCGTAAATACAGCCCGCCGAGCTCGCGCTGACGACGATCTCAAGAAAATCCGACATGGCGCGGCCGAGCGCGGCGCGCTGCCCGGCCGCGCGCCCGCCGTTCCGGCGCTATTTCTGCCCGGAGAAGACCACTTTGCCGTGCTGATTGTTTTCGATCAGGCGGATCACGATGCCGTTCGGATCGAAGCCCGAACGCTTGCCGTCGGGGAAACCGACTCTCATGCCCTTTGCGCCGGTGGCGTAGGGAAAATCCTTCGTCGCCTGCATGGCGGCGCGGATTTTCTCCTTGTCGGTGCCGCCCGCGCGCTTGATCGCGTCGGCGATCAAGTGGATGCCGTCATAGCCATAGGCCGGCAGATTGAAGGCCGGGCGCTTGAACTCGGCTTCGTAGAGCGCGGCGTAGTGCTTCACCTCGGGCTTGTCGGGATCGTAGGCATCGACGATGACGATGCCGTCCATCAAATCCTTCGCCATGGTGAGATAGAGCGGGATCGACAGATTGTAGGAGCCCAGGATCGGCGTCTTCATGCCGAGCTGGTGATAGGCGCGGAAGAACAGGACCATCTCCGAGCCGAGCACGCCGGCCTGGAAGATCGCCTCGGGATTGGCCGCGCGCACCTTTTGCAATTGCGGCACCGCCGTGGTGGCGCCGCGCTGGACGATTTCCTCGGCGACGATTTCGACGCCGTTCTTCTCGAGTCCGGCGCGGAACGCCTTGGCGATCAATTGCCCAAGCTCGGAATTGTCCGACATCAGCGCGGCCTTCTTGAACTTGCGGTCGCGCGTATAGGCCATGAGCGTCGCGATCTGATAGGAGGCGAGCGGCCCGGTCTGGAAGAAATAGGGATTGTCGATCTGCGTCGTGAGCGTGTCGCCGGAATTGGCCGGGGTGATGTGCGGCGTCTTGGTTTCCTTCGACACCGATTGGGCTTGCTGGGTCGCCGTCGAGCTCGTGTTGCTGACCAGGAACACGACGCCGGCATCGACCAGCTTGCGCGCGACCGTGGACGAGACATCGGGCTTGTTCTGATCGTCCTCGATCAGAAGCTCGATCTTCTTGCCGAGCACGCCGCCCTTGGCGTTGATCTCCTTGGCGCCGACGATGACGCCCTCGGTCACCGGCTCGGCATAGAACTTGGCGCTGCCGGTCTTGTCGGTGATGACGCCGATCTTGATCGTGTCCTGCGCCGACGCGGGCAGCGCCAGTGCGGCCGTCACGATGGCCGTGGCCAGGAATTTTTTCATGCGAAGCCTCCCTTGTTGCGGCCGCGAATCGGCGGCCCCCGTTCGTTTAGGCGCCGATGATAGTCGAAAAATGCGCGGAGGACAGAGCGGAAACGCGGGCGGCCACTAAAATTCCCGTCATCCCGACCGGAGCGCGCGCAGCGCCGCGCAGCGGCGGATCGCATAGCGATCCGCGGGACCTCGGCCGGACTGGCGCAAGCGCGCGTATCGGCACCATGCCAGTCCGCGCGAGGTCCCTCGACTTCGGCCGCGCTTCGCGCGGCCTACGCTCGGGATGACGGGCGTTTTTTGCTTGCCGCCCCTAGCGTCCGCTCTTCGCCAGCGACAGCACCCAGCCCTTCATGCGGTTCTTGGCGTTGTCGATATCGGCCTTGGTGAAAAAATCCTCGGGCTTGACCCGATCGACCGGATAGACCGGGCGCAGGAAATCGCTCTCGTAGCCGAACGGCACGGTGGCATCGATGCCCATGCCGCCCTCGAAGCGCGTATTCGACGCCGTCCATTGCTTCTCGCCGGCGGTCATGCGCTCGGCGGGCATGAAGGTTTGGCCGCGGCCGCCTGGGATCGGGTTGAGAATATCGGTCTGCGGATTCACCCGCGTCGTCAGGCACCACATGATGTCGTCCATCGAATAGGGATCGACATCCTCGCTCACCGCGATGGCGAGCCGCATGCCCTGCGAGCACGACATGATCGCGGCGAGGAAATTGCGCTGCCAGCCCTCGTCGATCTGGCTGCGCTTTTTGACCTGGATGACGCAGCCGCCCCAATCGGTCATGCAGTAGGGAATGACGACGTTCTGGACGATGCCGGGCTGCAGCCGCTCGCACAGCTCGTAGATCGCGGCTTCGCGCACCGACGTGTCGATATTGTGGTCGTCGAGCGTGTGGACGCCGAGGCAGAAGATGATCGGCTTCGTCTCGGGCTTGCGCATGGTGACGGCGGTGACGTGGAAGGTCGGCGCCTTGTAGGCCTTGCCCATGTAGCCGGCCCATTCGGGATGGAAGTGATAGCGGCCCTGGACGCCCGCCTCCTCGCTTTCCTGCGTCTCGAAGCGCCGGTCGCGGGGATCGACATAGCCTTCGAGCACCAGCTCGGAATCGGCGATCGCCATCGCGTCGACCGTGCGCGCCTTGACCAGGCGGACGGGCGCGCCCTGCACCGCGCCGGCAACGCCGATCTCGTCGCAGCCCTTGGGCAGGATGACGTAATCGAAACCCGCGCCGGCCAACAGCGTGCAGGCCGGCGGCACGCCGAAGCACATGGTGATCGGCACGCGCTCGTTGGATTTGTAGAAGGCGTTGACCACCTGCCACATATGCGAGCCGGGCGAGATTTGAAACGTGCCGACATTGCCCCAGCGGAAATTCATCCGGTTGTAGCCGAGGTCCGAGCCGCCGTCGAAAAAGCGGCCGGTGACGCAGCGGATGCCGGAGCCGACCGTGAGCTCGGGCTCGTAGGTCGTGTGCCGGATCGCGACCATGTGCTCGTTGACGTTCTTCGGATCGAGGATGACGTGCTCCTGGCACGGCGCCTCGCTTTGCGGAATCTCGACCGGCCTCAACGGATGGCGCAGCGCGGCGGCGAGCTTGCGGACACGGTCCGGATCGTTCTTCCAGCCGAACATCTTGTTGATGACGTTCATGTCGCCGAACAGATTGGTGACGACGCGGTGATGCGGCTTGCCCTTGACGTTGTGGAACAGCACCGGGCAGGCGCCGTCGAGATGTTTTTGCAGGCCGGTGACCTCGAGATCGGGATCGACGGGCTTTTGCGTTTCGATCAAATCGCCCTGGGACTTGAGCCATTCGAGCGTCTTGCGCAGATCGCGCACCTGTTCGGTCTTGGGCTCGGCCTTCGTGTCGTCGGATAGCTTGACCGCCACGTTCATCGCGCTTGCTCCTGTTGGATCGATGTCGCCCGGGGCGGCGCAACGCCAACCCGGTTCCAATTGCGTAGGTTTCTAAGTAATATTGACAAGACCGGCGCGGTGCTGTCAATGCCGGGACGGCGAAGTGAGGAAAGGTCCGGCGTGGCGGCGCGGCGAAGCACGAGGAAGGGCAATGGCGCGGCGCGCGGATCGTTTCCGCCGGCCGAGAGCGCCGGCTATCTCGTGCGCGACGCGCACCGCGCCTTCCAGCGCCTGCTGGAGCGGCGCATCGCGCCCTACGGCGTCACCCGCGGCCAATGGTATTTCCTGCGCGTGCTGTGGGAGGAAGGCGGCGTCTCGCAGCGCGAGCTCAGCGCGCGGGTCGGCATGATGGAACCGACGACGGTGGCCGCGCTGCAAAGCATGGAGCGCGCCGGCCTGATCCGCCGCGTGCGCAGCCGCAATGACAAGCGCCGCGCCGAAGTGTGGCTCACGCCCAAGGCCAAGCGCCTGCGCGAACGCCTGCTGCCCGTCGCGCGCAAGATCACCGAGCAGGCGCGCGTCGGCATCGCGCCGGCCGAACTCGACCTGTTCCGCCGCGTCATCGCCCGCATGACGGCGAACCTCGACCGGCGGAAACGCTAGGATGAAACGGGCGATGGGTCATACGGATTTTCCGCCGTCGAACCGCGCGGGCTCGCGCCGGGCATGACAAACGGCGCGCCAGGCGTCGCGGATTGCGGCCCCGCCATGCTGCGCGCCTGGATCGAGCGCGCCGCGCGCGCCGATCCCGACAAGGCCTATCTCGTTTCGGTCGAGGATGGGCGGACGCTGAGCTACGGCGCGCTGCGCGCCATCGCCGGCGGGATCGCGGCCTATCTCGCGGCGCGCGGCATCGGCGCCAACAGCCGCGTCGCGCTGCTCGCCAACAACTCGCTCGAACATCTCGCGGTCTATGCCGGCGTGATCGCGGCGGGGGCGACGATCTGCACCGTTCATGTCGAAATGAACCGCGGCCACATCGACGCGATCCTGCCGAAGCTCGGCGCGCGCCTGATTTTGTGCGAGGCCGGGCTCGGGCTCGACGCGCTCGCCGCCGCCTCGGCGCCATTGTGCCATCCGCTCGGCCGCTGGTCGCCCAAGGGCGCCGAGGGTTTCTTCGCCGCAATCGCCGGCGCCTCGCCGCCCGACGCCGATCCCGCCGCCGCGCCGGGCGACGACGCCGTGATTTTTTTCACCTCGGGCACCAGCGCGAAGCCCAAGGGCGTCATCCTGACCTACCGCGAATTGCTGCCCAACGCCGCCGCGATCGCCGACGGCTTCGGCATCGGGGCGGCGGACCGGGTTTACGATTACCGCTCCTTCAATTGGGCCTCGGCGCAAATCTTGAGCGCGCTGGCAACGCTCAGCAAGGGCGCGACTCTCCTGCTCGGCCGCAAATTTTCGCGCAGCCGCTTTTTCGCCGACATCGCGCGGCACAAGGCGACGATGGCCGCGGGCAATCCCACCGTGCTCAACATGCTGCTGCAGGAGCCGGCGCCGGTCACCGGCCGCGACCTGCCCGATCTCCGCTTCATCACTTCGAGCTCGGCGCCGCTGTTGATTGAGGAATGGAAGCGCTTCGAGGAGCACTACGGCATTCCGGTGGCGCAGGGCTATGGCGCCAGCGAAGTCGGCTGGATCGCCGGCTGCACCGACAAGACGAAGCGCTACGGCACGGTGGGCAAACCGCTTGCCTATCATCGCCTCGCCATCGTCGGCAAGGACGACGAGGTTCTGCCGGCGGGCACAATCGGCCATGTCGAACTGGGCGGCATCGAGGGCAACGCGTTCCGCTACATCGACGAGGACGGCGCGATTCGCATCGCCTCGATCGGCCGGGCCAAGACCGGCGACATGGGTTTTCTCGACGGCGAGGGCTATCTCCACCTCACCGGCCGCGAAAAGGACCTCATCATCCGCGGCGGCGTCAATATTTCGCCGCTCGAAATCGACGGCGTCCTGATGCAGATGGCGGATATCGCCGAGGCCGCCACGGTGGGCGTGCCCGACCGCGTCTATGGCGAGGAAGTCGCGAGCTACGTCGTGCTCAAGCCGGGCTCGAAGCTGAGCGCGGCCGACATTCTCGCCCATTGCGCCGCGCACCTCGCCGCCTTCAAATCGCCGAAGCAGATATTGTTCCGCGCCAGCCTGCCGAAAACCGAACGCGGCAAGCTCGACCGCAAAGCGCTGGCCGCCGAGCGGCGCGCCGGCTGAACGATCCCGACAACGAGGAAACGCCGACCATGTCGAAAATACCGCTGACGATCGCCTGCTGGGACTATGACCGCACCCGCGCCATCGCCGACGGGCGCGTGCCGGTTGAGGGCTGCACGGTGAACTATCTGCCGCTCGGCCCCGAGGAAGTGTTCTTTCGCGCCATCCGGCATCACGAGTTCGATGCCTGCGAGCTGTCCTTCAGCTCCTACACCATCGCGCGCTCGCGCCACCTCGCCGGGCAGGCGCCGTTTCCCTATGTCGCGATTCCGGTTTTCGTCAGCCGCGCCTTCCGCCATTCGGGCATCTATGTGCGGACCGATCGCGGCATCAAGGCGCCGGCCGATCTGAAGGGCCGCACGGTCGGCGTGCCGGAATACCAGATGACGGCCGCGGTTTGGATCCGCGGCATTCTCGAGGACGAATACGGCGTCAAGCCGGCGGACATCCAATGGCGCAATGGCGGCGTCGAGGAGCCGGGCCGGCACGAGAAGCTCAATCTCGATTTGCCGAAGGACGTCGAGCTCAAGCCGATCCCCGACGGAAAAACCTTGTCCGGCATGCTCGAATCCGGCGAGCTCGACGCGCTGACCGGCGCCCGCGCGCCCTCGTGTTACTTGCGCGGCGCGCCGAACGTGGCCCGCCTGTTCCCCGATTTCCGCCAGGCCGAGAAGCAGTATTTCAAGAAAACCGGCATTTTCCCGATCATGCACGTGGTCGGCATCAAGGCGAAATTGATCGAGGCCAATCCGTGGTTGCCGGCCAGCGTCTACAAGGCCTTCGCCCAGGCCAAGGCGCTCAATCAGCCCAATCTGTTCGAGGTCGCGGCGCTCAAGGTCTCGCTGCCCTGGGTGGCGCAGGAGGCCGAGGACACGGCGGCGCTGATGGGCAAGGATTTCTGGCCCTACGGTGTCGGCCCGAACATGAAGACACTCGACGCCTTTGTGCGCTATCATTTCGAGCACGGCCTGTCCCAGCGAAAGATGACGATCGAGGACCTCTTCGTCGCCAGCGCGCTCGAACAGGCCAAGATTTGAACGGTTGGGAGACGGCATCATGGATGGATCGATCCGCGCGCTCGACGAACTGCGCAACCTGCCCACGCTCGAAGCGCTGACCGGCGCGCTCGGCGCGCGCAACATGACGCCCGGCTGGATCAAGCGCGACAAGCCGATCCTGTGGCCCGAAATGAAATCCGCTTTCGTGCCGGCCCATTGGCGCTACGCCGAAGCCAAGGCGGCGATGCAATCGGCCGGGCGCCTGATCGGCACCGATCTCGCCGAGCGGCGCAACTTCGTCATGCGCAACCCGATCGAGGGCAACGACATCGCCTCGCTGCGCACGCTGATCTGCGCCTATCAATCGATCCTGCCCGGCGAAAAGGCGCGCTCGCACCGGCACGCGCCGCACGCGCTGCGCGTCATCCTCGAATCGCGCGGCTCCTATTCCATCGTCGAGGGCGAGAAAACGCCGATGGAGTCGGGCGACATCGTGCTGACGCCCGGCTGGCACTGGCACGGCCACGGCCATGACGGCGCCGAGCAGGCCTTCTGGTTCGACGGCCTCGACGTGCCGCTGACGCACCTGCTCGAGCCGATGTTCATGGAAGATCATCCGGAACATTGGGAAAACGTGCATTCGACGGTCGACAAGTCGCCGATGCGTTTCGCCTGGGCCGACACGCTGGCGGCGCTTGGCGCCGCCCCCGCCGACCGCGACGGATTTTTCGGCGCGACGATTGCGCTGCCCGCGCCCTCGATGCCGACGATCACGCTCAAAGTGCACAAATGGCTGAAGGGTTGGCACAACCGGCCCTACCGCCACGCCGTCAATTCGATCTACGTCGTCATGCGGGGCGAGGGCCGCGCCAAGGTCGGCGGGCGCGATTTCGCCTGGAATTTCGGCGACACCATCGCCGCACCCGCCTGGAACAGGATCGAATTCCAGGCCGAGGCCGACACGGTGATGTTCGCGATGAGCGACGAGCAGCTCATGCGATGGGCGAAGTATCACCGCTTCGAGGCGTTGGGCTGACGCTGCAATTCGTTGAATACACCGGCGGCCATAAAAATGCCCGTCATCCCGAGCGCAGGCCGCGCGAAGCGCGGCCGAAGTCGAGGGACCTCGTGCGGACATGCGTGCGTGCGATTAGGCGGAATTGCACTCGTCCGCCCGAGGTCCCTCCACTTCGCGCCTTTGGCGCTCCGGTCGGGATGACGGTCATTTGGGGTCACGGGTATAATTTGCGACCCTATTGCGCCCACGCCAAACTCTGCATCGGCGGATCGAGGTCCTTGCGGCGCAGCGCGCGGCCGGGGCGCGCGCCGGTGGGGGCGCCGTTGCGCCAGATTTCGCGCCCGTTGACGAGCACGCGCTCGATGCCGGCGGCGGTTTGGATCGGTTTTTCGAAGGTGGCGCGGTCGATGATCGTGGCGGGATCGAAGACGACGAGATCGGCATAGGCGCCGGCGCGGATCGCGCCGCGATCCTTCAAGCCGAAGCGCTCGGCCGGGATCGAACGTCATGCGCTTCACCGCGTCTTCGAGCACGATCAGGCCGAGATCGCGGCTGTAATGGCCGAGCACGCGCGGGAACGTGCCCCACAACCGCGGATGGGGATGCTCGTCGTGCGGAATGCCGTCGGAGCCGATCATCGCCTCGGGCCAAGCGAGGATGCGGCGCACATCGTCCTCGTCCATCATGAAATAGATGGCGCCCGCCGGCAGCAGGCGCTCCGCCGCCTCGCGCTCGCCGCAGCCGAGGTCGCGGGCGATATCGGCGAGATCGCGGCCGCGCATTTCGGGCATCGCCTTCGACCAGGTGACGATCGTGCGGCCCGCGTCGCCGATGCGTTCGGGGAATAGCGCGGTGGAGCCGGCGATATAGGGATAGACGTCGATGGCGATCGGCTGGCGTTGCCGGGCGTCGGCAATGACGGCCAGCGTATCGCGCGTGCGGCCGTGATTGCGCCGGCCCATCACCTTGTGGTGCGAGATGACGACGGGGAGATGCGCGGCGCGGCCGATCTCGAAGCTCTCGGCGAGCGAGTCGAGAACCTTGTCGCCCTCGTCGCGCATGTGGGTCGCATAGAGCCCGCCATGCTTGGCCGCGACCTTGGCGAGTTCGATGACTTCGGAGGTGTGCGCGGCCCGCGCCGGCGGATAGAACAAGCCGGTGGACAGCCCGATCGCGCCCGCGCCCATCGCTTCGTCGAGGCGCTTGGCCATGGCGTCGATTTCGCCGGCGGTCGCGGGCCGGTCGAGACTGTCCATGGCGCCGACGCGCAGCGTGCTGTGGCCGGCGAGCGCCGCGACGTTGATCGCCGCGGGCGCCGCGTCGAGCGCGGCCAGGTAATCGGCAAAGCGCGGATAGCGGTAGTCGGATTTCGCGCCGATCAGATCGAGCGGCGGCGGCGGATCGCGCTGCGGCAGCCACGGCGCGATGCTGACGCCGCAATTGCCGGCGACGATCGAGGTGACGCCCTGGCTCACCTTCATCGCCATGTCGGGCATCGCCAGCAGCGCGCGGTCGTCATGGGTGTGCGTGTCGATGAAACCGGGCGCCACGCTCTTGCCGCGCGCATCGATGCGCTCGCCGGCCTGCGCCGCGGCGAGATCGCCCACCGCCGCGATGCGGTCGCCCGCGAGCCCGATATCGGCGCGCCGCGCCGGCGCCCCGGTGCCGTCGATGACGCTGCCGCCGGAAATCACGATGTCGAAACGCTGGGTCTGTGCCTGGGTCATGGCGCCGCCGTCGGGTTGCGGCTTTACTATCGCATGCGGCAAAGGCTGGCGAAAGCCGGACGGCAAATTGTAGAATGGCGCGAACGAGGGAGAGCCCATGGCCTATCGACTGAATTCGTACCTTGCACCGGGCGTCGCCCTATTCGCCATTGCCACGCTTGGCGGCTGCGAGACGGTGCGCGACATCAATCCGCTCAGCACGCGTACGCCCTATGAAAGCCATTGCCGGCGCGCGCTCGACGCCTTGATCGCCGGCGACACCGACAAGCAGCGCCCGCGGATCGACGACCTGAGCCAGCGCGAGCGCTTGGACGGCGAGCGAACCTTCATCGCCGTCACTATCGTTTACGTGCAAGGCGACTCGCGCCGGCTGATGACGTGCCTCTACGCGCCCGGCACGCCCAACGCCGCCGCCGGCATTTCGTATCGCGGCGAAGGCCTCAATCGCGCGCGGGTCGATCAGATCAACGCCGCGGTGGCGCAGCGGTGATTCCGCGCGCCGCCGCCAGCTTGCTCCTGGTTGCGTTCGCCGCCGCAACGCCGGCCGCGACGCAGACGCCCGATCCGGGGCAAAGAACCAATGTCTGCCTGGTCGATTTTCCCTTCCCGCCGACCGAGGCCAATCGCGTGCCGGCGCGCGAGCTTCCCCGGCTCTTCGCTGGAAAAACCTTCGAGTCCATTCGCCGGCCCGATCCCGCCGCGGTTGCGCCCGGCCCACCGCCCGGCGGAGCGCCGCGCTCGGGGCGGCGCGACTCGACGGCAACGCCAGGCCCGGCGCGCGGCCTCGGCTGGACGGAGCGGGTTTTCAGCACGGAGGTGCGCGCCGACGGCTCGATCTTCTCGCGCTGCGAGGAGCGGCTGACCAAAGCCGAATCCTTCCAGCCCTGCCGCCAACGGCGCGGCACCGAGACCGTCCAGGGGCCCAACGAAATCGGCGTCTGGCGCATCGCCGACGGTCTCTATTGCCGGACCTTTTCCCAAATCACGAGCGGCGCCGAGGGCTGTTCCTCGGTCCACCGCCAGGACGGGCGCTATCTATTTAAGCACGTACGCGGGCCGATCATTTGCGGCCAGGGCGAGATCATTTTCAAGTAGCCGGCCCGGGTTTGGCGAAGGCGCGCCGGAGCCACAGCACGGCGCCGAGCGCGCTCAGGAAAAAGCCCGCGGCATAGGCGAGTTCGATCAGCGCCGTCCAGCGATTGGCGCCGACCCGGGCGACGAACAGCGTGATGTCGGTATCGGCAATGAAGCGCTGCTGGAAATAGAGGCGAAAGAACAGGATCGATCCGGCGACGCACAAGAGCGCCCACAGCGCCGACCATGACACCCGCAGCCAGCGGCGGCGCGTCGCCGGCGCGTTTTCGCGCGGCGACAGCAGCGCCGATCCCGCCGTGCTCAAAACGTAAAGCGCGCCGATGGCGAGATTGGCGACGAACAGGAAGCGGCTCAGCAGCAGGTTGCATTCGAGCGCCGCGGGATAGGCGCGGCCCGGCCGCAGCTCGGGCGGGAACAGGCCGGCGCAACACGCGCTGAAACCATCGACCAGCCAGCGCGCGGCGCGGGCATTGGCCTCGACCTCGCACGACCAGAAATAGGCGATGCCGACCGAGAAGACGGGCATGACGACGAGGACGGACCGCGGATTGTATGCCATGAAATCGTCCGGTTGCGCCGTGGCCCTATCACACTTCCGGCAGTTTCTTTCGCATCTCGGCCATCGTCAGCATTTCGCGCTGTTCGTCGTCGAGATAGGCTATGCCGATGCCGTATTCGCGCCAGCGCGATTTGATTTTCGCCTCAAGCTCGGGATCGACGGTGTTGATCGGCGGATAGCGGCGGTTGCCGTATTCCGGCCGTTTCTCGAGTTCCCAGCTCCGCGTCGCGTCGGTCAGCACGCGCGTCCATTTGCCGGTGCCGTATTTCGGGATGCTGATGTCCTCGGGCGGCGTCGAGGGATCGAGCACGGAGCCGAAGGTGGGGCCGAAGATGCAAACGTCGCCCATGCCGGCATTGACCCGGAACGCCATCGCCCAATCGAGCGCCACCGGATCGCGGATATCGACGTCTTCCTCGACGACCATGACGTTCTTGAAGAACCACTGGCCCGCCGCCGTGCCCCAGAGCGCGCAGGCGACCTGCTGCGCGTGGCCGCGATACATTTTGCGGATCTGAACGACGATGTTGGTTCCGGTCGAAACCGCCGGCATCCACACATCGGTGACGCCGGCGACGCCCGCGTCCTCCAGCATGTTCCAGGCGATCGCCGACCAGGAATAGCAGCACAGCAGCGAATCCTCGCTGGGAAAGCCGGGCCTGGCACCTTCGAGCGCGCCGCGCAGGATCGGATCGGTGCGATGCGTGACGCAGGTGACGCGCAGCACCGGCTTGGGCGAGGGCATGCCGCCGAGATAGCCCGGATATTCGGCGAAGGGCCCCTCCTCCTCGAAGGTCGCGGGATCGGGATCGATGAAGCCCTCGACGACGATTTCGGCGCTCGCCGGCACGCTGAGCGGCACGGTCTCGCACGGCACGAGATCGACCGGACGCCCGAGGATCGCGCCCATCATGTCCCATTCGCAAATATGCTTGGGGAACGGGCTGCCGGCGCAGAACGGCAGCACATCGTGCCAGCCATGCACCACGGCGACGGGCATGGGCTGCGCCTTTTCGCGGTGCTGCTGGAAATGGCCGCCCCAGCCTTGGGTCGGCACCATGAGCTTGCCGATCTTGCGCCGGCCGATGATCTGGCCGCGATAGAGCCCGATATTGTCGCGCCCCGTCGTCCGGTCCTGGGTGACGACGCCGCAAAACGTGTCGATGAAACGGCCGCCGTCGGATTTGTGCCATTTGGCGGCGGGGAAATCCCAGAGATTGATTTCGCCGTCGGTGAGAATGTTGTCCTTCACGGGGCCGGTCTTGACCGAGCGCGGCGCGATCGGCTTGCGGTAAGCGTCCTTCAGGTGCCGCACGATGGCCTTGTCGCGTGTCCCTTTCGCCAGGCCGAGCAGCAGCTCGATCTGCCGCCGGTTGCCGACGCCCGAGGTCATGAATTTGGTGCAGCGGCCCTTCTCGTAGCCCTCGATATTCTCGAACAGCAGCCCCGGCCCGCCGAGCGCGAGATTGACCCGGGCGATGGCGCCGATTTCCTCGTCCCAATCGACCTTGGCGGCGACGCGCTTGAGTTCGCCCGCCGCTTCCAAGGTCGCGAGCCACGAACGCATGTCCGGCCCTTGGCTTGAGTCAAGGGCTGGCGCGCCGCGGCGTGCCGGTTTTCCGGAAATCTCGTTCATCGCCCGCTCCTGGGAACGGGTCAGGTTAGCACGAGGGCGCGTGGCCGCGCCAAGCCGCTTTGGTCGAAGCGGCCGCCCTAGCCCATCACTTCCCAGCTGCCGTCGGCCCGCTGACAGGCGCGGCCGTCGATGGTTTCGCTGCGCCCATCCTTGAGCGTGATCAATTCGTTGAACTCGCGGCACACGCGGCCGGCGACCTGCCGGCCATTGCTCGTCGGTTTCATCGTGCCGCGCGTTCCGGTCTTCGTATTCTGCCAGGTCCAGGTCTTCCCGGTCGGCCCCTTCATCGTCCAATTCACGCATTTTTGGCGCTGGGCGTTATCCTCCGGCGTCAGCGCGCGGCGCACATCGCCCTTGTCCGGCGTGCCGGCGTGCCGGACTTCGGCGGCGGCGCCGTGTTGCCCGTGTTGTAATCGGACGACCGGTCGGCTTGTGCCGACGAAGCGCCAAACAAGGCGAGGCCGGACACGGCCGAACCGGCGAACAACGAACCGAAAGCACGACGCGACATCGACATGGCGGAACCGATTCCTTCTGTGCGGGTTGAATACATCGGCCGCCAATATCGCACAAGGACGAGCCGCCGTCAGTGACGAGCCGATGTGACGGCGGTCACAGGTTTGGCGCCACATTCGGTACGTCATCCCGACCAGAGCGCCGCGAAGCGGCGCGCAGCGGAGCGACTGTCTTGGTTGTCAAGCGCTTTGCCATGGCCGTTGATCTCGTACAATGGCGTTGAGGATCGTTAGGAGTTTGCGTGCGGCGGCGATGAGGGCGAGTTTCTTGGCTTTGCCGGCGGCGACGAGCCGGCGGTAGTAATCGCGGATGACCGTGTTGTGAACGCTGCCAACCAATGTTGCCATATAGATCGCGTTGCGAACCGACTTGCGACCGCCGCCGATCATACGTTTGCCGCGGAAAGTGCCGCTGTCGCGGCTGATGGGCGCGAGCCCCGCCAGATGCGCGATCTGGCGCCGCGTGAGCGTGCCAAGCTCGGGGAGTTCGGCGATCAAGACCCGCGCGGTCTTGTCGCCGACGCCGGGGACGGATGTCAGCAGGTCTTCGTTGGCGCGCCACAGCGGCGAGTTGCGCATCGTGTCGTCGAGCTCGCGTTCGAGCTCGGTGACTTCCTTTTGCAACGCGGCCTGGATGCGCTGCGCGCCGCGGATCAAACGCGGCTGGCTCAAGTGCTCCATCCGGTTGTTCTCGGCGACGATGATCTCGATCAGCTGCCGCCGCCGGGCGACAAGCTCGGCGAAGGCGCGGCGCGCCGCGTCGGGCAACGCGCGCGGCTCCGGCCGAATGACGTCGGCGAAGTGCGCGATGACCTCGGCGTCAAGCCGGTCGGTTTTGGCCGCGCGGCCGCTGGCGCGCGCAAAATCGCGGATCTGGCGCGGATTGACCACCGCCAAGGGCAATGCCTCGGCGGCGATCGCCGCGGCCACAACCTGCTCGTACCCGCCGGTGGCTTCGAGCACAATCAACCGCGGCTGCAATCGACGCAACCGCTCGACCAGCTCGACCAAACCGGCGCTGTCGCGCGTGACGGAAAAGGTCTCGCCCCGCGGTCGGACGTGCACCACCAATTCGCGTTTCGCGACATCGATGCCAACAAAGATTTCCTGTTCCATGACCCATCCTTGCAAATCCGGGCTCGCCAGGCGGCCCAAGCGACTGTCCGGGTTCTGAGGAACAACGGGCGGGGCGCCACGCTCCACTTCGGGCTTATTGGCCCCAGGGACCTTCGGGCTCCCGCCCGCCACCGCGGGCCTTACTTTACCCGCAATCCGACCAACGCACACCGCGTCCGCAGGTGGGATGGCGGGCCTACGCCTGACTCGCGAACGGTCGCTTCGGCCCGCCATCCCACCTGCTCTCAATCTTGCCTCGCACGAACAGATACAAGGGACCTCGTCTGGACTAGCGTTGGCCAGCGCGACGGCGCGACGCTAGTCCTCCCGAGGTCCCTCCGCTGCGCGCCTTCGGCGCTCCGGTCGGGATGACGAATAATTGAGCGGCGCTAGATTTTCTTGTCCCGCGCTTGCCAGTGCTGGTCCTTGAGCACGGTCTTTTGGATTTTTCCGATCGCCGTCTTGGGGAATTCGGTGACGAACCTGATCAGGCGCGGGCGCTTGAAGCGCGCCAGGCGTTGCTCGCAATGCGCCGTCACCTCCGCTTCGCTCAGCGCCGTGCCGGCCTTGAGCGCAATATAGGCCGCCGGCACTTCGCCCCAACGATCGTCCGGAATGCCGAACACGGCGCATTCGGCGATCGGCGGCAGCTCGTAGAGCACGCGCTCGATTTCCGACGGGTAGACATTCTCGCCGCCCGAGATCAGCATTTCCTTCGAACGATCGACGAGCGTGACGAAGCCGTCGGCGTCGATCGTCGCGAGATCGCCCGACCAGCCCCAGCCGTCGCCGTGCTTGAAAAACGCCTTGGTTTGCTCGGGCTCGCGGTAATATTCGCGCATGAGATTGGCGCCGCGCGAAATCACCTCGCCGATTTCGCCGGTGGCGACCGGCGCGCCGTCGGGCCGCGCCACGCGCAGATCGACATTGTAGGCTTCGCGCCCGACCGCGCCGAGCTTGGCCGGCAGGTTCCACCAGCGGTTGACCGCGATGACGCCCATTTCCGATTGGCCGTAAATCTGCGTCAGCCGCAGCCACGGCAATTTTTCCATCAGCGCGCGCTGCGTCCAATCGGGCATCGGCGCGCCGGCGAAGCTGCATTTCGTCCAGCTGCGATAGGCTTCGGGATCGAATTTCGGATCCTGCACGACTTGGATCGCCTGGGTCGGCACCATGAAATTCGCCGTCATCCGCGTGCGCCGCGCCATGTCGCGGAATCCGTCCACGTGCCAAGGCGACAGCATCGCGACCGTGGCGCCGGCCAGGATCGCCGGCTGGAACATGATGTTGAGCGCGGCGACATGGAACATCGGCGTCACCACGCCGACGATGTCGCGCTCGTCGATCGCCTCCTCGACCATGACGGTGTGCGCGGTGACGGCGCGGGCGCGGTGCGTCGCCAGCACGCCCTTGGGCCGGCCGGTTGTCCCGCCGGTATAGGTCATGCAAAACGGATCGTCCTCGCCGAGCTCGGCTTCCGGTTCGGCGGCGCCATGCGCGCGGATAAAATCGTCGAACCCGGGCGCGCCCAACGCGGCGGCGCCGATCGCGACCAGCGTCTTGATGCGCGGCAGCCGCGCGCGCACCGCCGCGATTTTTTCGGCAAAAATATCCTCGAACAGCAAAACCTCGACCTCGGCCTTGTCGAGCACGAAATGCAATTCGTCGGCCGCATAGAGCACCGAAACGTTGACCAGCACATGGCCGGATTTGGCCACGCCGAAGAACGCGATGCCGTATTCCGGCCGGTTGCGGCACACGATGCCGATTTTGCTTTGCTTCGGCAGCTTGAGCGCCAGCAGCGCGCGCGCCAGGCGGTTGGCGCCGTCGTTCAGGGCGCGGTAGGAGAGCGCCGCGTCGTTCCACAGGATCGCGGCCTTGGCGGGGAAGCGTTGCGCGGCGCGGCGCAGCATGTCGCCGGTCAGCATGCGTCCGTCTCCCGTCTCAATGCACCGTGCCGGTGGCGACCGCGCGGGCCAGCGTATCGGGCGTCAGCGTGTTCGCCGCAAGCTCCAGCACCTTGCGGCCCTGCTTCAAGATGGCGACGCGGTCGGCGACGGCGAGCACGTCGTGCATGTTGTGCGACACCACGACGACGGCAACGCCTTGCTGCTTGAGCGAACGGATCAGTTCCAGCACCTGTTGGGTTTCGCGCACGCCCAGCGCCGCGGTGGGTTCGTCGAGGATGACCAGCCGCGCCGCCCAGCGCAGCGCGCGCGAGATCGCAACCGCCTGGCGCTGGCCGCCGGAGAGCGAGCCGACCGGCGCCGCGAGATCGGGAATATCGATCTTGAGCCGGGCGAGATAGCCGCGCGCCGCCGCGCGCATCGCGCGCTTGTCGAGAATGCGGATGCCGGGACAGAGGCGGCGCGTCAGCTCGGCGCCCATGAAGATGTTTTCGGCGATCGACAGGCGCGGCGCCACGGCGAGGTCCTGATAGATCGTGGCGACACCCTGGGCGAGCGCATCTTGCGGCGAGGCGAAACTCGCCGCGGCGGCGCCGAGCACAATGCGTCCCGCCGAGGGCGCCACCGCGCCCGAGACGATCTTGACCAGCGTGCTTTTGCCGGCGCCGTTGTCGCCGCAAATGCCGACGACCTCGCCCGCCGCGACGGCGAGATCGACGCCTTTCAGGGCCTCGACCGCGCCATAGCGCTTGGCGATGCCGCTCAGGACGAGGAGCGGCGCGCCGGTCATCGGCTTACCCCGGTCATCGGCCTACCAAGGCCATTTGCCCTCCGCCGGCACGTTGCTGGCGTCGACGACCACGGCGTCCATGAACAGATACGGGCCGCTGGTGATCGATTCTTTCTTGCCCTTGTCGACCGCGATCGTCTTCAACGCCGCGACCGCCGTCGTGCCCATCTTTTCGAACGGGATCGCGACCGTCGCCAGCAGCGTGCTCTTGGGATCGCGGATACGGCGGAAGGTCTCTTGTCCGCCATCGACGCTGACCAGGGGAATCTCGCCCTTTTTTACGCCCTGCTCCTGCAGCAGATCGTCGATGATGAAAGCCTGGCCGTCAAACGAGGCCCAGATCGCGTTGATCTTGCCCTTGTTCTGCAGCAGCAGCGCCGACATGCCGGCCCGCACGTCTTCTTTCCAACCCGCCGTCCGCGCCATCGAATGCGTGCCGACGACTTTCACCGCGGTATTTTCCGACAGCACCTGATCGAGCACCTTGCCGCGAATCCGCGTGCCGACATTGGCTTCGAAGCGCTGGGTCAAGAGATTGCCCCGATAATTGATGCGGCCGAGAATATCGAGCGCGGCATCGGCGCCGACCTTGTATTCGTTGACCTGGATATCGAACAGGATATGCGGGCTCGTGCCGCCCATGATCATGATGACCGGGATGCCCGCCTTCTTGGCGGCGGCGAGCTGGGCGTCGGTCTCGACCGGCTTGCCCATGCAGATGACGATGCCGTCGGCCTTCGCGGTGACCAGATTGTCGATCTGCGCCACGTGCTGCGCCATGTCGCCGGCCGAATTCTGCACCGCCGCGTCCCAGCCCAGCGCCTTGGCGGCGGCGAGCGCGGCATTCGCCGTGCGCGCATGGGTTTCCGACGACATTTGAAACGCCACGATGCCGAGCTTGAACGGCTTGGTCTGCGCCGCGGCGGCGCCGATCCCGAGCGCTAAAACCGCCATGGCGGCAATGCCTGTCAACCAACGCATGTTCGTCCTCCCTTGATGGTCTCGCCTAAACGCTGAATGCGGCCTTGGCCAAGCGCGCCGACGACACGCTCACCGCGCCGATGATGATAACGCCGAGCACCATGTATTGCACGTAGTAGGGCGCGCCCAGCAAGACCAGCCCGTTGCCCAGCACGCCGATCGTGGCGGCACCGATCAGCGTACCCCAGACATTGGGCCGCCCGGGCTCGATCGTCGTCATTCCGAGCAACACGGCGGCAATCGCGGTCAACAGGAAATCGCCCGCGATCGTTGCCGAGGCCGAGCTCAGGCTCGCGGTCAGCAGCACCGCGACGACGCCGGCGGCGGCGCCGCTGAACGCCAAGCCGAGCACCTTCATGCGCCGCACCGCGATGCCGGCGAGGCGCGCCGCCTCATCGGCCTCGCCCGTGGCGATCATGTGGATGCCGAGCACGGTCTGCTTGAGCAGGAACAGGCACAGCGCCACGGCGAGCGCGATCCACCACGCCAGCATCGGCACGCCCAACAGCGCGCCGCGGCCGAGGAACAGGAACGGCTCGGGCCAGCGGCCGACGATCGAAACGCCTTGCGAAATCATGAAGGCGAAACCGAGCGCGATGCTGCCGGTGGCAAGGGTTGCGATCAGCGACGGCACTTTGAGCCGCGTCACAACGAGGCCGTTCGCCAATCCGAAAGCGACGCCGATCGCAAGCGCGGCGGCGATGCCGAGCGGCCAGGGATACCCATTGTGCACGAGCACGCCGCAGCACACCGCGGCCAGCGACCCGACATTGCCGAACGACAGATCGAGCTCGCCCGCGATCAGCGCCAAGCTAAAGCCGAGCGCGAGGATCGTGAGATAGGAGATCTGCTTCAGGATATTGAGCAGATTTCCAAGCGAGGCGAAATTCGCGGCAGTGGCGGCGAAAAACGCGGCGACGCACGCCGCCCCCAACGCCGTTCCGTAGGTGGCGAGGAAGGCGCCGCCGCCGCCGGCGTCGCCCGATTTCACGCCGCCGCCTCGAACACTTTCATGAAGGCGGCGGCGCGCTTTGCGTCGATCGTATTGAGCGTATTGCCGTCGACCTTGATCGACGTTCCGACGATGAAGCCTTCGGCGGTGCGCGCGAGCCTTACGATATTCTCGGCCGTGAGGCCGGTGCCGATCGTGACCGGCGTGGTGGGCACGCGCCGGGCGACGCTTTCGATCGCCGCGATGTCGGCCTCGCGCCCGGCCGCCGGTCCGCCGACCACGACGCTGTCGGCGAGGCCGATGAACACCGCGCCGGCCGCGATCTCTTCGACCGGGCGTTGATCGAGGTTCATCGAGAACCCGGCGGTCACGTTGCAGAGAATGCGCACATGTTCGGCGCCGAGCGCGGCGCGCAGCCGCAGAATGGCGGCGCCGTCCGGCGTATAGAACCCGAGATCGCCGACATAGGTTCCCGACAGGAAGCCGCGCACGAAACGGCCGCCGGTCGCCTGCGCGATCGCGATCGACGCCATCGGATCGAGCAGCATGTTGACCCCGAACGGCATATCCACTTTGGCGCGCACCGCGGCGATGGTTTCGGTCATGACCGAAATCGCCGACGCGTCCAACCGGGTTTGGTAGGGCATGTCGTATTCATTGCAGAACAGCAGCGCGTGAAAGCCCGCCTCATGCAGCCGGCGCGCCTCTTCGACGGCCTGGTTGACGATGCGGCGCACGCCGCCGGCGCGGTCGTATTTCGGCGTCGCGGGCGAAGCCAGCGTGTGCACCATGCCGATCGCCAGGCGCCGGCGCCCGAAGTCCTGCTCGAACAATGTTTTCACGATTATTTCCTCGTCTTTGTCGATCCGCGTCCGCGATCACCCGCCGCCGACAATTCGAGCGCGGCGGCGCAGGCGCGGCGAAAGGCGGGCAGCAAGCGACCATAGTTGGCCGCCGCTGTCGAGTCTGGACTGAAACGTCGATCGCGCGGCAGCCGCGCCGCCTGCAATGCATAGCGGCGCCTGGCATCGAGGCCGCGGCGCAACGCCATTGCGGCGCCGACCAAACCGGGTTCCACCGCCGCCATGCGCAAGACAGGGCGGCCGATCGCGTCCGCCTTGATTTGGCACCAGGCATCGTCCCGGGCGGCGCCGCCGCCGATGCGGATCTCCCGGATTTCGCCAAGCCGCCCGCCGGTGGCGCGATCGAAAATGTCGCGGTTCAACAGCGCCACACCCGCGGCGATGGCGTTGGCGATATCTGTCGCGTTATGCCCGAAGTCCAAGCCCATCAGCGCGCCGCGCAACGCGGGATTCCAATAGGGCAGCCGCGCGCCGGCGAGAAACGGCAGAAACAGCGGCGGCGGGATCGTGCTTGGCGCCGCGCGCGCTGTGGCGCCTTGCGCGGCGATCCCGCGCCACCAATCGAGCGCGGCCATGCCGTGTTGGCTCGGCCCGCCGGTTTGATGCAGCCCATCAAGCCACGGAAAACTCAGCAGGCCCGGCGCCGAGCGGCGCTTCGGCGAAAGATAACCCAGCGCCTCGGACGTGCCCGAAACCAAGAACGCTTGCCCCGCTTCGACCGCGCCCATGCCGAGCGCGGCGCTCCACGTATCCTGCGAGCCGAGCGCCACCGGCTTGCCGGCGAGCCGGTCGAACGGCGGCGGCAGTCCGGCGGCAACCTTGCCGACGATGGTGTGCGGCGGCAGCGCATCGGGCAAACTGTGATGGCGCAGCAACCGTCCGATCGGTGTCCGCCTCAGCCGCGCCAAGGCGCGATCGATGCGATAGGCGCTCACCGTATCGCGGCCGAAACGTTCGGTGAGCCGCGCGACGATGAAATCCTTGGGCTCCAGCACCGCCGCCGGCGGCACGCGCCAGCGTTGCCGCGCCAACCACAAGAGCCGCGCCAGCGGATGATAGGCCGTCCACGGCTCGGCATCGGCGGTCGAATAGCGCGCCAGCATTCGGGCTTCGGCCTCAGCGCGCCGATCGAGCCACGTGATCGCCGGCCGCAGCGCCCGGCCGTCGCGGCCGACGGCGATCTGGGTGCGCGTCATGCCGGTGCCGGCGATGCCGCCGATGCGCTCGGGCGCGATGCAGGCCTGGCGCAGGGCCGAGGCCGCCGCCGCGCGCAAGGCCCGCCACCAGCGCTCGGGATCGATCTCGGACACGCCGTCATTCGCGAGCGCAATTCGGCAGGGCACGCTGGCGAGCGCAAGCGCCGCGCCGGCGCCATCGATGACACCGGCTTTGACGGCGCTCGCGCCGATATCGAAGGCCAGGACGGGGTGCATGGCGTTCCGGATTTGCGCCGCGCCGCTTTGAGCCGCGCCGCCGCATGCTATGCTGCGCGCAACGGACCTGCCAAGCGCAACGGGGGAAACGCCGAGCGATGTACACGGCCTACGATCTTGTCTTGAACGCCAGCCGGCGGGCGCCGGACCGCCTCGCCCTTGTCGACGATGTTTCGCCGCGCCGGTTCACCTTTCGCGCGTTGATGGCCGAAATCGACACGATCGCCGCCGGGCTCGCGGCGCGCGGCATCGGGCCGGGCATGCGAGTCGCGACCGTGCTCAACAATTGTATCGAGCACGGAATCGTCGTCTTGGCCTTGCAGCGGCTTGGCGCCGTGACCGCGCTGCTCAATGCCCGCTTGCCTTCGGCCGACATCGCCAAGCTCGCGGCGAGCGGCGAAATGCGCGGCGTCATTTTGCACGCGAATCCCGAACTCGCCGCCGCGCTGCGATCCGTCTTGCCCAAGGGCGCGCCGCTCATTTCCGTCGGCGGCGAGGCGCCCGGCGCCACGCCCTTCGCCGCTTGCCGCGGCGATGCCGCCAGACTGCCGCCGCCACCCAAGCCGGCGCGCGAAGATCCGGCGTTTCTGTTCTACACCTCGGGCACAACCGGCCTGCCCAAGGCGGTCATCATCCCGCACCGCGCCACCGAGCACCGCGTGCTCTGGCTCGCGACTCAGGCCGGATTGCGCCATGGCGGCCACAACCGCACGCTCGCCTTCATGCCGCTGAGCCACGCCATCGGCTTCTACGGCATTTTCCTCGTCACTCTCGCCTTCGACGGCACGGTCTATTGCCAGACCCAGTTCAATCCCGCCGAATCGGTCAAGCTCATCGAGCGGAACGGCATTACATTCTTGTTTGCCGTGCCCACCATCTATCACGCCATCGTTTCGGCGCCCAATTATCGGCCCGCCGCGATGCAATCGCTGCAACTCGTCCTCTTCGGCGGCGGCACGATCGTGCCGGAGCTGTTCGATCACGCAAGCGCGAATTGGCCGGCGACGCTGCGCCACATCTACGGCACGACCGAAACCATGTGCTCGGGTTACAATCCGAACCCAACGCGCGACACGCTCGCGACCTTGCGGCCCGGCTTCTACACGACGACGCGCGTCGTGCGCCTCGGCGGCGGGCCGGACGATATCGTCGCGCCGGGCGAAGAGGGCGAGCTGATCGCCGATGCCACGGCGGACACGGTTTTCACCGGCTACCTCAACCGCCCCGACGCCACCGCCGAGAAGCTGCGCGGCGGCTGGTATTTCACCGGCGACGTGGTGCGCAGCGAGGCCAACGGCGATTGGACGCTGTTCGGCCGGGTCGACGACATGATCCGCTCGGGCGGCGAGAACATCCATCCCGAGGAAGTCGAAGACGCGCTGCGCTCACATCCCGGCGTTGCCGACTACACGGCCATCGGCCTGCCCGATGCGCGCTGGGGCCAGATCGTGGTGGCGTGCATCATCCGAAAGAATCCCGATGTGACCGCCGACGCACTCGATGCCCATTGCCGGGCCTCGACGCTCGCCGCCTTCAAGCGTCCGCGCGCCTATTTCTTCGTCGATGCGCTGCCGCGCAATGCCGCCAACAAAGTCTTGCGCCGCATCCTGCGCGACCAAGCGCTCAAGGCGCGCGAGGCCGCTGCCGGGAATTATCGCGCGCTCGGCGCGGCGGCGGACAAGCCCGCATGATCCTCATCGGCCTGTTGGATTCGCCTTTCGTGCGCCGCGTCGCGGTGACGCTGCATCACTATGCCATGCCGTTCGAGCGCCGCGCCGTTTCGGTCTATGGCGATTTCGCCGCCGTGCTCGAAGCCAATCCGCTGGGCAAGGCGCCGGCGCTGGTGCTCGACGACGGCGCCGTGCTCGTCGACAGCACCTATATCCTCGACCATCTCGACCGCAGAGTCGGGCCGAGCCGGAGCTTGACGCCGCTCGACGGGCGCGCGCGCACCGAAGTGCATGGCATCGTCGCGGTCGCGCTCGGCCTCGCCGAGAAGAACGTCGAGTACCGCACCGAATCCGTCCGCCGCCCCGAGGACAAGCGCGTTCCCGAGCGCATCGAGCGCATCGAGCGGCAAATCGAAAGCGCCCTCGCCTGGCTCGAGGCGCGGGCGGCGGGGCCGTGGCTCGCGGGCCCGGCGATGACCCAGGCCGACGTGACGCTCGCCTGCGCTATGACGCACATGACGCGGCGCAACCCGCAGCTCCTCGATAGCGCGCGCCATTCCAAGCTCGTCGCGCACGCAAAGCGGTGCGAGGACCTGCCGGCCTTCCGCGCGGTTCCGTTCGTCGAGGGCTGAAGCGCCGCGCGGCTTGACGTTTCGCCAACCCGCGGCGAGTATCGTCGGCCGATGGCCAGCTTATGGCAGGATCGGTTCGCCCAGGATCGGGAATTGGTCGACGTGGCGCGCCACCGCGTGCCCGACGGCCTGCCCGCCAGTGCCAATTCCTACGTTCAAGTCCAATTCGCCGAGCGGCTCGGCGAGGACGACCATCGCAAGCTCGGCGCGCTCCTGGCGGCGCATCCGCACGCCTATCTTCGCGCCTACGGTTACGGAGGCGAGTCCGAAATCGAGAGCCTCGATTTCCTCCGCCACTATCCGCGGCTCGCGGGCTTTCACGCCGACCTTTACGGCCTCAAGGATGCTTCCGGCCTCGGCCATCTGCCGGCGGGCTGTCGCTATGTCGGCCTCGGGGCCACAAAAGCCAAAACGGCGGACCTCGCGGTGCTGGCGCGGCTCGAGGCGCTCGAGGACTTGCAGCTCGAAGGCCAGACCAAGGGGCTCGGCGCACTCCTCGCGGCGCGGCCCGGCATCAAGCGCCTTGCCTTGCGCTCGATCACGCTCCCCGACCTTGCGGGCCTGCGGCCGCTTCGGGCGCTCGAATGCTTCGAGCTGCGCCTGGGCGGAACCAAGGACTTGGCGCTTCTGCCATGGCTCGGGCCGATCCGCTACCTCGAGATCTGGCAGGTCAAGGGGCTGACCGATCTTTCGTTCCTCGGCGCGATGTCGCAACTGCAGTACCTGTTCCTGCAGACGCTCAAGAACGTCACCGCGCTGCCCGATCTCGCGGCGCTCAAGGCGCTGCGGCGCGTCGATCTCGAGACGATGGCGGGCCTCAGCGACTTCGCGCCGATCGCGCGCGCCCCGGCGCTCGAAGTGCTGTATCTCATCGCGATGGCGCATCTGAAAAACGTCGCCGTCCTCCGGCCTTTCGTCGGCCATCCGGCGCTGAGATTTGCGCGGCTGGGACTCGGCTCGCTGCGGCGGAACGCAGCGGCCGCGACGCTGCTCCGACATCTGCCGGATGTGGCAGCGCCATTCGTGTTCGCGCCCTAGGTGCGACGGGTTCCTCGCCCCACGCTCCGAAGCCGCGCCGTTGACCGCGGCGGCGCCGCGTCGCATCCTTCGTCGCACGGCCAGCAAGGGCGATGGACCATGAAGGGCTTCACGTTCCAAACCACGCGTTCGATCGTGTCCGAGCCGGGTTCGGCCGGCCAGCTCGGCGCGATCATGGCCGGCCTCGGCGCCACCCGCGTTTTGATCGTCACCGACCCCGGCATCGTCAAGTTCAAGCTGATGGACAAGGCCCTGGCCGCGCTTGCCGAAGCCGGCATCGCCCACGAGGTCTATACGGATGTCGTGGCCGATCCGCCGGAATTGATCGTGCAGGCCGCGGTGGCGCGCGGGCGCGCCATGCGCGCCGATGGCGTCATCGGCTTCGGCGGCGGCTCGTCGATGGACACGGCGAAGCTCGTCGCCTTCCTGCTCAAATCCGAACAAAAGCTAAGCGATATTTACGGCATCGGTTTGTGCAAGGGCTGGCGCCTGCCGCTGGCGCTGGTGCCGACCACGGCCGGGACGGGTTCCGAAGTGACGCCGATCGCCATCGTGACCACCGGCGCCAGCGAGAAGAAGGGCGTGGTGTCGCCGCAGCTCATTCCCGATTGCGCCGTGCTCGACGCCGATCTCACGCTCGGCCTGCCGCGCCCCGTCACGGCGGCGACCGGCATCGACGCGATGGTGCACGCGATCGAGGCCTATACTTCGAAGCACAAGAAGAACCCGATGTCGGACACGCTGGCGCGCGAGGCGCTACGCCTGCTCGGCAGCAACGTCCGCGCCGCGTGTTTCACCGGCGGCGATCGCGCGGCGCGCGGCGCCATGCTGCTCGGCGCGATGCTGGCGGGCATGGCCTTCACCAATGCACCGGTGGCCGCGGTCCATGCCCTGGCCTATCCGGTGGGCGGCCATTTCCACGTGCCGCACGGGCTCTCGAATTCGCTGGTGATGCCGCACGTCATGCGTTTCAATCGCGCGGCGGCGGCACCGCTCTACGCCGAATTGGCGCCGATCGTGTTTCCGAAGATCGCCGGCGGATCGGACGAAGCGAAAGCCGACGCGCTGATTGCCGGCATCGAGGCGCTGATCGCCGAGATCGGCCTCGAAAACAAACTCAGCCAAGTCGGCATCAGCCACAATCACGTGCCCATGTTGGCCGAGGACGCGATGAAGCAGACGCGATTGCTGGTGAACAATCCGCGCGATGTGACTTATGGCGACGCGGTGAAAATCTACGAAGCGGCCCTATGACGGGCGGCTGACGGAAGTTGGGGGCGGCGGCTCCCCAATTCGATGCCGCCGCCCCCGCTTGCAACCACCCCCGGGAATTCGAATGCGGACTAGGCCGTGGCGATGAGGACCGTGTCGCAGCAGCAACCCTTGCTGGACAGCGGCAGGATCAGGCGGCTGTAGGCGACCTTGCGCCCGCCCTTCATGCCGGTAACGCGCTGATAGCTCGGCTTGCCGCTAGCCATGGCGCCATCGATCAAACGCTCATCGACGCCCGAACGGCCTTTGAGACGGATCGCGTCGCGGCCGGCGGCGCGAATGCGAACATGGCGGCCATTGAACGGTTCGCGATCGATAAAGGCGACGGTTGGGAAGGCGACGGTCATCAGCTCCGGGCGCATCTTGGCGACCGGCGCCACGCCATTGCTGACGCTGGCATAGCGCCAATAGGAGTAGAGAAATTTCAACGGCCGCTCTTTAATTTGGCGGACCGGTCGTGCTGCGGATCGTAGGCGGGTCATGGAATTTAATCTCCTCCAAATTGGGCAGCGGCTTGTTGAATAAGGCGCTCGCGTGCCGGCGCCGCCCTATTTACGTCCAATCGTTAAAGACTTCGTTTCGCGCGTTCGTTAAGAAATCGTAAATATCGCGACATGGTTGATCGCGGGCCGGCGAATTATGCTTAACGCCAAGCCGGAAGTTCAGTGTTTGCCAACCATAAGGGCCGTTTGCGCGATCGAAAAAATTTTCCCGACGGGCGATCGGGTTAGGCTGCGATTCCACGCCCGAGCGCCGAATATTCGCGCCTGATGAACACCATTCGTTTACCGTTTCTTAGTCACATTCCGCCGTTTGACGTGAATCGATGACGCCGCCGCGCCGCCGTTCAATTTACTTTTCAGATTGTTTCGGCCCGGAATAGTGTTGCCAATATGCAAAGCTCCTTGTGGAAATGTGGCACGGCCGTTCTCGTATTTTTGGCCCCCGCCGCCGTCATCGCCCAAGACGGCCGCCGTGCCCAGGCTTGGAGATCGCCACGCCGCGTTGCGCGAAGTGTCATGTCATTGGGCCGGGTCAGGCGCCAGGCGTCGGGGCCGCCGACAACGCGCCGACCTTCGCGCAATTCGCCAATCGGCCAACCGCCAACGAGGCCTATCTGCGGACTTTCTTCCAGGCGCCGCACGGCCGCATGCCCAACCTCGCGATCACGCGGCGCGAAGCCGACGATTTGATCGCTTATATATTGAGCCTCAGGGACACGTAGCGGCAGCCGGTTCGGGTTCAGCGAGCATTTGCGCGCAAGCGGCATGGAGCTTATCGTGCGCGGTAGCGGCTCGGTTGGAGATCGCGAATGCTCAAGAAAATCCTCTGCGGCTTCGTCGCGGTCGCCGCAATTAGCAGCGTTGTGGCACCGGCAACCGCCGACAGTGCAGCGTTGAGAGAACTTGCGCCGACCGGCACGCTTCGGGTCGGAATCGCCGTTTCGCCATCGCCCTCGGCATTCTTTTCCATCCGGGATCCGGCGACCGGCAAGCTGCGCGGCGTCGCGGTCGATCTTGGCACCGAGCTGGCACGCAGGCTCGGCGTGCCCGTCGAATTCGTCGTCCATGCCAATTCCGGCGCCTTGACCGAAGCGGCGGGCGGCGGCACTTGGGACGTTGCCTTCATGCCGGTCGACGACGAGCGCAAGGCGAAGGTCGATTTCGGCCCGGCGTACAATCTATTCGAAAGCACGTATTTGGTGCGCGGCGGCCTGCCGATGGTCCATGTCGCGGACGTCGATCGCGAAGGCGTGCGCGTCGTCGGCGTCGAGAATACCACGACAATTCGCGCCGCGATCCGCTCGCTGAAGTCGGCAAAAGTCACCCCGGTCAAGACCGTCGAAGCGGCGATCGACATGGTTCGGGCCGAGCGGGCCGACGCCATCGCCCTCAGCCGCAATTCGCTGCTCGGGCTTGTCGACCGGGTGCCGGGGTCGCGCATTGCCGCCGGCCACTTCCATGCCACCAGCACCGCCGTTGCCGTGCCCAAGAACCGGCCCGCCGCGCTCGCCTATGTCAGCGTCTACATCGAAGACGCGAAGGCCTCGGGCCTCGTGCGCCGCGCGCTCGACGCCGTCGGCCTTAAAGACGCGACCGTGGCGCCGCCCGGCGCGCGCTAGCGCGCAAACCGGCCAAGCGGCGCGCTAGCCCCACACCTTCTTGGCCACTTCGGCGATCAGGCCGAGCTTTCTCTTCTCGTCCTCGATCGTCACCGGATTGCCGGCGACGCTCGAGGCGAAACCGCATTGCGGGCTCACGGCCAGGCGATCGAGCGCCACATGGCGCGCCGCCGCTTCGACCCGCTTGACGAGCGCGTCGGCGCTCGGCGAGGCCGGCGTCTTGGTCGTCAGCAGGCCGAGCACGACGCGCTTATCGGCGGGCACGTAGGCGAGCGGCGCGAAATCGCCGGCGCGGTCGGTGTCGTATTCGAGAAAAAACGCGTCGGCCGTGGCGCGGCCGAACAGTTCCTTGGCCACCGGCTCGTAGCCGCCCTCGGCCATCCATTGGCCTTTGTAATTGCCGCGGCAGAGATGCACGCCGACCGCGAGCTGGGGCGGCCGGTCTTCGAGCACGGCGTTGATGAGATCGACATAGAGCTTGATGAGCGCCGCCGGATCCTCGCCGCGCGCCGCGATTTGCCGGCGCACGGCGGGATCGCACAAGGTCGCCAGCGCCACTTCGTCGATCTGGACATAGGTGCAGCCCAGCGCCGCCAGCGCGCGCAGCTCGGCGCGATAGACTTCGATCAGGTCTTCGTGCAGCCGGTCGAGCTTGGGATAGACGGTGCGATCGGCGCAATCCGCGCCACGATAGAACAGCATTTGCGACGGCGCCGGCAGCGTGACCTTGGGCGTGCGGCCGGTATGGGCGCGGACGAAAGCGAACTCCTCGGTCGCGATTCCCTTGACGCGGCGCACCGGGCCATGGGCATAGGGACACTCCCAGGCCGCATGGGCGCCGCCGAATTGAAACAGCGAGGGCTTGGTCGAAAGCCCTTCAACCGCGTCGACGAAGCCGAGAAACCACGAGCCGCGGCGGAATTCGCCATCGGTGATGGTCTGCAGGCCGGCCGCTTCCTGCAGGACGATGGCCTCGCGAATGCAGCGCTCGACGATGGCGGCCAGCTCAGCCTTGCTCAAGGCGCCGGCGGCGCTGGCCCGATAGGCCGCCTTCAGCTCGGGCGGGCGCAGCAGGCTGCCGATGTGTTCGGCGCGAAACGGCGGATCGTGGCGGCAGGCGCTGATCGACATTGCGAACCTTCAAGTTTCGGTTAGAATTTGCTTGGCTGCCTAACACGCCGTGCCGGACCTGTCGATTGCAACGGATTGGTCGAATGTTCGTCAAGAATCAATGGTATGTGGCCGCTGCTGCGGCCGAACTCGGACGCCAATTGATCGGCCGCTGGATCTGCGGCGAGCCGGTTGTCCTGTATCGCACCGAAGCTGGCGCGCCGGTCGTGCTCGACGATCGCTGTCCGCATCGCCGCTACGCCTTGTCCAAGGGCAAGCTGGCGGGCGACGCCGTGCAGTGCGGCTATCACGGGTTGCAATTCGACGCCGCCGGCACCTGCATCAAAGTGCCCGGCCAAGGCAACATCCCGCCGCGCCTCAAGGCGCGCACCTATCCCGTCGCCGAAAAGCACCGCTGGGTGTGGATCTGGCCCGGCGATCCCGCGCTCGCCGATCCGGCCAAAATTCCGGATTGCCATTGGAATACCGAGCCGGGCTGGCAGCCGGTCATCGACTACATCCACATCAAGGCCAACTACCAGCTCCTGGTCGACAATTTGCTCGACCTGACGCACGAGACATTCGTCCATGCCGGCACGATCGGCGAAGCCGCCGTGGCGGCGACGCCGGCCGAGACCAAGATCGAAGGCCGCGTCGTGCGCGTCGAGCGCGTCATGCCGGGCTGCGAGGCGCCGCCGCTGTTCAAGAAGGTGTACGGCTTCACCGGCAAGATCGACCGCTTCCAGCTCATCCGCTACGAGCCGCCGAGCTTTATCTGGATCGACGCCCGCGCCTATCCTGAAGGCACGCGCGATCTGGCGACGGCGATGCGCTGGTGGGTGATGAACGCGATCACGCCCGAGAGCGAGACCACGTCGCATTATTTCTGGTCGGTGTCGCGCGCCTTCGCCCAGGACAGCGACGAGGTTTCGAAGATCATCCATGGCGGCGTGGTCAAGACCTTCCGCGAGGATCAAGAAATTCTCGAAACCCAGCAGCGCTATCTCGAAACCGACGATCCGCGCCGGCCGCTGATGAGCGTAAACTGCGATTCCGGCAACGTCGCCTCGCGGCGTATCGTGGCCGAGCTGATTGCGTCCGAACGCGCCAAGGCGGCCGAATGAGGCGCCGCCGGGCCTTTGACATTCGGGCCGGGTCAAGGAAGATTGCAAACGAAGCGAACGAAAACGTCCACATCATCGATCAGGGAGGCACTCATGTTTAAGTTTCTGCTTGCCGCAACGACGGCGCTGGCTTTTTCGATTTCAGGCGCCGCGGCGCAGGAATTGCGCATCGGCTTCCTCAACACCACGACCGGCGGCGGCGCGCTCATCGGCAGGCACATCGAGAACGGCTGGAAGCTCGGCCTCGAAGCGGCCGGCTGGACCAAGGACGGCGACAAGCTCGGCGGCGTGCCGACGAAGGTTTTTTACGGCGACGACCAGTCGCGCCCCGACATCGGCGTCAAAGAGGTCGAAAAATTTCTCCAGCAGGACAAGGTTCAAATCGTCGCCGGCATCATCTGGTCGAACGTGATGATGGCGGTGCAGAAGCCGATTTTCGACGCCAAGGTCATGTTGCTATCGTCAAATGCCGGCCCGTCGCCGCTCGCCGGCGAGCTGTGCAACCGGCTTTGGGTCTCGACCTCGTTCATGAACGATCAGAACGCCGAAGCGACCGGCGAGCTGGCGACGCGCGACAAGGTCAAGACCGTCGTCGCCATGGCGCCGAACTATCAGGCCGGCAAGGACAACGTCGCCGGCTTCGAGCGCACCTATAAGAGCGGCAAGATCACCGAAACGATCTATTTCAAGGTCGGCGAAACCGACTACCAGGCCGACATATCGAAGGTCCGCGCGCTCAATCCGGAAGCGGTTTACATTTTCGCGCCGGGCGCCATGGGCGTGTCCTTCATGAAGCAATGGGCGACCGCGGGTCTTGCCGGCAAAACGAAGCTCTACACGCTCTATACGATCGACGACGTGACGCTGCCGGCGATCGGCGACGCCGCCATCGGCACCTTCCAGACGAGCCACTGGAACCCGGACCTGACCAACGCGAAGAACCAGAAATTCGTCAAGGACTACGTGGCCAAGTTCGGCCATCAGCCTTCCTACTTCGCGGTGCAATCCTACGATTCGGCGGCCGTGATCGCGCGCGGCATGCAGGCGGTCGGCGGCAAGACGGACGACATGGCCGCGCTCGCCAAGGCGATCCGCAGCGGCACCGTCGACTCGCCGCGCGGCACGCTGAAATACAACGTCAACGGTTTCGTCATCCAGCCCTATTGGAAGCTCGAAGTGATCAAGGCGGCCGACGGCAAGCCCAAGGTGCGCGGCGTCGAGCAGATTTTCAACCGGCCGGATTCCTATTTCGACAAGTGCCCGGCGAGCGGACGGCTATAGGCGCCGCCCCGTCGCGCCAACGGCCGGCCTTTGAGCCGGCCACAAGGATCGAATGACCGCCAAGCCGCTCGTTTGCGTTACCGGCGCCACGGGGTTTATCGCATCCTGTCTGGTCTCCGCCCTCGTCCAGCGCGGCTATCGCGTTCGCGGCACCGTGCGCGATGTGCGGCGCGGCGCGCCCTATTTGCAGAAGCTCAATTTCGGCTACGAGGATCTCGAACTGGTCGAAGCCGATCTGCTGAACCGCGAATCCTTCGTCGAAGCGGTCAAGGGCTGCCACGGCGTCTTCCACACCGCGAGCCCCTATGTCCTCGAGTCCGCATCCGTGATGGCTGACATCGTCGAGCCGGCGGTCAAGGGCACGCTCAACGTGCTCGCAGCTTGCAAGGCGGACGACGAGGTCGGCCGCGTCGTGCTGACGTCTTCGATGGCCGCCATCACCGACGAGCCCGAAAACGGCCGCGTGCTGACCGAGGAGGATTGGAACGTCAAGTCGAGCCCGACGCGCAACCCCTATTATTACTCCAAAGCCGAAGCCGAACGCGCGGCCTGGCGCTTCATGGAGGACGAGTTCACATCCTTCGATCTGGTGGCGCTCAATCCGTATATGGTGATCGGTCCATCCCTGATGCCGTCGCTTAACCCGACCAACAAAATATTCGTCGATCTGCTGAACGGCACCTATCCCGGCATCATGAATCTTTCCTGGGGCCTGGTCGATGTGCGCGATGTCGCCGAAGCCCATATCCTGGCGATGGAGCAAAAGAACGCCAAGGGCCGCTATATCCTGGCCAATCCGCCGGTGACGATGGGCGAGGTCGTCGGCTGGATGCGCGAGGCCGGCTACGGCATCGGCACCAAGCTGCCGACGCGCCAGATCAGCGATTTCATGGTGCGGCTCGGATCGCACCTTCAGTCGAAAGGCGTCGGCAACTATCTCCGCACCCATATCGGCCGCACGCCGAGCTACGACACCGCCAAGGCGCGCGACCAGCTCGGCGTCAGCCTGCGGCCGCCGAAGGAGTCGGTCCTCGATACGCTGCAGGACTTGGCGCAATGGCGCCATATCGACGCCGTCAAGAAGCCGCCGGCCAGGTCCGCCGACTGAGATCGCGCCCCGCCCTGACTTGTCTCGCAGCAATATCGCGATTGCCTTGGCCAACCGAAATGCTATCGATCGGCGCGTGAAGGCCATGAGGTCGTCCGATGCCCAGCGCCGCGCCGTGCCTGCGTTCGATCCTTGCCGTGCTGATTTTCGCCGCGCTGACGGCGCCGGCCGCGGCGCAGGACCGCGTGCGTCTCGCCGTCGCCAGCACGCTCGAAGTGCCGCAAATCCGCGCCTACAAGCTGGCCTTCGAGGCTGACAATCCGGATATCGAGCTGGTTCTGACGACCGACGCGACCGGCGTCGTCACCGCGCGCCTCCTCGCCGAGAAAGACAATCCGCGCACCGACGCGGTATGGGGCCTCGCCGTCACCAGCATGATCGCCTTGAAGCAGGCGGGCGCGCTCGAGCCCTATGCGCCGGCCAATCTCGCCGCGATCAAGCCCAGCTTCCGCGATGCCGCCGATCCGCCGCACTGGGTCGGCATCGACGCGTGGGTGGCCGCGATCTGCTTCAACACGCGCGAAGCCGCGCGGCTCGGCCTGAAGCCGCCCCGGCGCTGGGGCGATTTACTCGATCCCGCCTATCGCGGCCGCATCGTCATGCCCAACCCCGCCTCCTCGGGCACCGGCTATTTCCACGTGTCGGCCTGGCTCCAGCTCATGGGCGAGGACGCGGCCTGGCGCTACATGGACCGGCTCAACGACAATATCGCGGTCTATGTCCATTCCGGCTCGAAGCCGTGCCGCATGGCGGCGGCGGGCGAGTTCCCGATCGCCATCGCCTACGAACTCGCCGGCGCCACGGCGCGCCAGCAAGGGGCGCCGATCGACGTGCTGCTGATGGCAGAAGGCGGCGGCTGGGACATGGACGCGACCGCGATCCTGCGCGGCACGAAGCAACTCGCCGCCGCGCGCCGCCTCGCCGATTGGTCGGCGAGCCGCAAGGCCAACGAGCTCTACAGCCGCTATCTCGCCATGGTCGCCATCGACGGCATCCGCTCGCCGATCCCGGAATATCCCGACGGCGTCGCGCGCTCGATGATCAAGAACGATTTCGAATGGGCGGCCCGCGAGCGCGGCCGCATCCTGGCCGAGTGGCGCAAGCGCTACGACGCCAAGTCGGAGAAGCGGTGAGGCGCATTCACCGCGGGTTCAGTGACCGCACGCTATATTCCGGCGTTGTTTCCACAAATTCAGCAATTGTCGCCGGGAGTAGGATCATGCTTCGCCTGTTTGCGGTTCTCGCAGTCGCTATCGCCGGCGTTGCCGTCGCTTCCTCGGTCTCGGCCTACACGCCGAACCCCGAGGATCTCGTACTTCCGCAAGACGGCCCTTTCATGCATTGGGTGCCCGGTACTTCCCGAGCATGGCGTTAAGCTTGGCGAAATGGCGGCCAAGTTCGCGGGTTGGCGATTGATCGACACGGTGAGCCCGCGCCTGCAGGGTTCGCCAGGCTGCGATGTGTGCAAGCCTCGCGCCAAGATCGGGCTCATTCCACGGAAGCTGGCCAAGGCCGCGCGTTAACGCGGCCGGCGACCGGCCGCCGATCAGCGCACAGCACCGGGCTTGAACGGGTTCAGCACCTTCGCGCCGAGCCCCGCCACATCGGCCTCGTTCCTGGTCGCCAGCGTCAGGCGATGCGCTTTCGCAGTCGCGGCCAGCAGGCCGTCGATCACCGAAAGCGGCCGCGACGCGCCCATCCTGCCCCACGCGTCCGCGACGGCGCGGTCTATCGGCAGGATGCGCTCGCCGAAGGCGGCATCGACCTTGTCGAGCCAGGCTTCGAGCGCCAGGGCGCGCGGGCGATCGCGGCCGCGAACTTGCTCGATGCCCTTGCGGATTTCGCCCAGCACCAGCACGCTCAAATAAAGATCGGCGTCGTCGATCGACGCGTACCAGGCGGCGACATTGCGGTCGCACCGCGCGCCCTTGCGGATCTCGGAAATGACGTTGGTATCGATCAGGAAGCTCACAGATCGATCTTGCGGCCGGTATCGCGCCCGCGTTCGAGATCGACGCCGTCGAGCGGCGCCGCCGCCAGCAACGCCTTCAATCCCGCCGCGCCGTTCCGCGCGAAGCGCTCGCGCAGCACGGCGCGCGCCTCGGCCCGGCGCGCCGGATCGGCGAGCGCCTCGACCACGCCGCGCAACAGCGCCGCGTCGCCCTCGCGCACGCGCACCTCGAGCCGCGCGATGCCGCGCCGCTTCAAGCGGCGGCGGTGGGCGATCAGAGCTTTTTTCTGCGCGGGCGACATGGCGGCTCCGATTTGGACTTGTCCGGAAATATAGCCGGAAATAGATGACGATGCAACCCTCCGAGCGTCCGCGGTTTCCGATCGGGGCCGGACCACGACCGCGCCGCCGTCACAGATCCCACGCCGCGTTCTGCAGCACGACGCGGTAGCCGTCGGGGTCTTCGAAGGTCACGCCGTGGCGGTCCCAATAGGGATTGTCGGACGCGACCGGCGCAAGGCCGTGCGCGCGCATCCGCGCCGCCGCCGCGGTCCAAGCCGCCCGGTCGGGCAAATAGAAGACGAGAAGGTGTTCTGTGTTCGGCGCGCGTCCCACGGCGTGGCCGCGGCGATGGGTGAATTCGAGATGATAGGGCGCGCCGCGATGGCCGAGCATGACGCCGTCGAAACCGGCGTGATCCACGAAACGATAAAGCTCCTCGAAACCGAGGCCGTCGCGATAGAATTCCGTCAGCGCCGCGAGATCGTCGGTCGGCCGCGCGATCCGCAATGTCATGTTTTTCAGCGTCATGGCGAACTCCCGTTCCCCGCTTCGCGCGTGGCCCCTATGCGGCGTTGCCAGGCTCAGCGGCTTTACAGCGATGGCCAGCCCTCACCATGATGCGGCACGCGAGCGACTGGCAAGAACCACTCGCGTCCGAAAATATCGTCAGGACGAAATCATGCTCAAGACAATCGGCGTGTGGGAGGAAATTCCGTCGAACAAGGGCCATCTCGCCAGCAGCCAGCCGCCGGGCAGCGCCGAATACACCTTCGTCAGCGAGCGCACCAAGGCGTTCCTCGGCAGCCTCGCGAAATAGACGGACGCTGCCTTGCCGCGAGAGCATTCCACCGTTAGCTTTCGCGGCACGGCGGCGCGTTTCGCCGCTCCAGGGAGGAAGAAACCATGCAAGCTTGGCTCATTCGCATCGCGGCGCTGGCCGCGCTATGCTTCGGCGCCGCTGGCGCCGTCGCGCAGGACAAGGTCCGCTTCTCGCTCAATCCGCAGATCTATTCCTATTTGCCGGTCTTCATCGCGGTCGACAAAGGCTATTTCAAGGAACAGAACATCGAGCTCGACATCGCCACCTATCCCGGCTCGGCGCTGTCGCAAATCCCGATGCTGGCGCGCGGCGATCAGGATCTCGCCGGGATGGTCACCGGCCCCGCCTTCTTCAACCAGCACGCCGAGGGCTTCGGCATCAAGCTCGTCGCCTCGCTCGCGCAATCGAAGCCGGGCTGGCACGACACCATGTGGATCATGATCCGCAAGGATATGTGGGATTCGGGCAAGATCAAGACGTTCGCGGATCTCAAGGGCATGGCGATCGAAGGCGGCCCGAAGGGCTCGCCGGTCTATCTGCTCTCGCGCCAGGCGATGGAACAAGGCGGGCCTGACCCTCGCCGACGTGACGTTCTCGGATCGCCTGCGCGGCGTGATGGATTCGCTGCCGCTGTTCCGAAACAAGGCGATCGACGTCATGTCCATGGTCGAACCGATCGCGAGCCGCTTGGAGACCGAGGGACTTGCCGTGCGCTGGAAGCCGGCGCACGAAGTCATTCCCTGGTTCCAGGAGGCTTACATTGCCGCCTCGCCCAAATTTCTCGACCGAGAAGCGCGACGTCACCAAGCGCTTCATCAAAGCGCTTCTAAAAGGCGCGCAAGAGGTGCACGCGAGCAATGGCAAGTGGACGCCGGATCAGCGCGCAAGCGTGATGAAATGGTCGAAATTGCCGGCGGAGGTGATCGACAAAATGCCCGGTCCGCAGCACGCCGGCCAGCTCGGCCAGATCGACATGTCCGCCGTCGAGCGCCTGCAGGGCATCTGGATCAAGGAAGGCGTGGTCAAGGAAAAGACCCCGCTCGCAAGCCTCGTCGACACGACGATGGTCGACGAAGCGCGCAAGGAGATGAAGATACAGTAAGGCTGGGCCGCGCGGCGCGTCAGTCGCGCCGCGCGCGCTCGAAGGCTTCGCTGTTCGGGCAGAATTGCCCGGGCTCGGCAAAGCGGCCTTTGCCGTCGAGCCACTGTTCGCACGCGCCGGCGGCGCGGCAGAACAGGCATCGGCGATGCCGCGCCGACATATCGGAAATGCCTTCGGGCGCCGGCAGCTTCGCTGCCAGGCCCAGGCGGCGCGTCATGGCCGCATAGCGCCGCATTGCGCCCGGATAAGCCTGCACCAGGCGCGAGGCGCCGAACGGCGAAAGTCCGATCGGGCGCAAAACGCTTTCGCACATCCCCGCATCGGCGAGATCGGCAAGCTCGCGGCGCAGCCGGCGCCGGGTGCGCGCATTTTCGATCCAGCGCCTGAGGGAGGCAAGACCGCGCGTTACAAAGCCGGTCGCGGGCGCCCGCAAGCCGGTGTCCGGACGCCTCGCCAACACCTCGACCATCGTCCTCTCCTCGCGGATTTTTTTGAACATACATCGGCGCAAGGACATGCGGCTTTGATCGAGATCAAACGGCAAAGAATTCGATTTACAGGAGCCGGGGAGCCGGGGAGAGTGGGACAATTGTTGCGCCGCCGGTTTTTGCGAGCAAACCAAATCGGCCAGCTCCCCGACTCCCCGGCTCCTGTTATAGGGCTTCCACTTGCTTGCCGTCCGTCGGTAGGGGCGACAAACGTAATCCGCGGCAATCAAGCGGATTCCGTATCGGAACGGATTTCATGGCGGAGAAAAAATGCCGATTGCGGGCGGCGCCGGCAATTCGCGCGTCACGACCATTTGCGGAACCGATCAGACCGGATCGGCGCGTGGGAATGCCGGCAGCGTCACGCGGAACACGCTGCCCGTGCCGCGACCGGCGAGACAACGAACCTCGCCGCCATGGCCGCGCGCGATCTGGCGGACGAGTGCCAAGCCGAGGCCGCTGCCGCCCGTCGCGCCGGACTCCGTCAGCCGATAGAACGGAGCGAAGATTTTTTCGCGCTCGGCCTCGGGAACGCCCGGACCGCCGTCGGAGATCTCGAGCACGGCCCGGCCGCCATCGCCGGCGCCGACAGTCACGTCGATCGGACCGCCGCCGCCGTGCCGCCGGGCGTTCTCGAGCAGGTTGCGGATCATGCGCCGCAACAGCGCCGGATCGCCGCGCACGACGACCGGTGTGCCGCCGGCAGCGAGATCGAACCGCGCCGCCTCTTCGGCGGCGAGCGCCAGGAGATCGACCGCTTCGGCGCGCTCCGGCACCTTCTGCGCATCGAGCCGGCTGGCGAGCAGGATTTCATCGATCAGCGCATCGAGCTCGGCGATGTCCTTGAGCAAATCGCCGCGCCGCTGCGGGTCGTCGCCGCCGCGCGCCAGTTCGATGCCCATGCGAATCCGCGCCAGCGGCGTGCGCAACTCGTGCGAGCAATTGGCAAGCAGCGCCTTGTGCGAGGCGACCAATTCCTGGATGCGGCCGGCGGCGCGGTTGAAGCTGCGCGCGAGGGCGGCGACCTCGTCCTTGCCCTCGATCGTCACCCGGGCGCCGAGATCGCCCTCGCCGAGCTGCTCGACGCCGGCTTTGAGCCGCTCGATGCGCCGCGCGATCCGGCGCACGACGGGATAGGCGCAGACGGCCACGGCCAGCGCGATCAACGCGAGAAACGCCGCGATCCACCAGCTCGGACGCCGCTGGTCACGCGCCAGACGAAGAACGAGCCAGCGGCCATCGGCAAGATGCAGCGCCCAAGCCGACCCGCCGGCGCCGCGCAACCAACCGCTGCCGGCGCGGTCGCGGGCCGGCGCCGGCAAGGGCCGCCCCGCCGCCGCGATCGGCGTTCCCGCGGCGTCGTAAAGCGCAAGATCGGCGCCGAGACGCTGGCGCAGGGCTTCGAGCGCCTCCTGCTGGCGCTTCGGCGGCGCCGCCGCCGGCGGCAGGATCGCGCCGGCAAGCTCGCCAGCCACTTCGAAGGTGCCGTCGAAGCGCGAGGCGTCGAAGGCGAAGCGCCACATCGTGCCGGCCAGCAGCACCAGCACGACGAGCGTCGCGATGACGGTCAAATAAACTTGCAGATACAGCCGGCGCATATTTCAAGGCGTCGCATTGCTAGTTGCGCGGAAATAAATTCACAGGAGCCGGGGAGTCGGGGAGATTCATTTTTGCGTTTCACACGCGGCAGCGTCAATCGGCGTAATCGGATTTCTCCCCGGCTCCCCGGCTCCTGTGAAATTCGAGAAAAGTTGACAGGAGACCGGGAGTTTCATGTTTGCGTTTCACGCGACAGCGTCATGCGGCGAATGCCGTCTTTGAGCATTGCCACATCGAAGTTCATTAGCAGGCCGCGCTCGATGCCGGAAAGTTTCATATAGGTAAGCAATTGGGCTTGATGAACTGGAAACAGGCGCTCGACAGCCTTGATCTCCACGATCACCGCTCCGCCCACAACGACGTCCAATCGATATCCCGGCCCGACTTGGATTCCTTTGTAGGCGACCGGAAGCTCGACTTGCCGACGAAACTGCAGGCCGGCGGATTTCAACTCGAAGCAGAGGCATTCTTCATAAACGGCCTCGAGCAAACCCGGTCCAAGCTGGCGATGCACCTCGATAGCAAGGCCGATAATTTTCCCCGTCAATTCATCGTCGATGCGCGGGGAGCAAGGATGGGTTGCGCGCAATCATTCGCGCGCGGCACGATCACGATTCTCGCCGTTTCCCGCTCCCGTAAACGTCCTTCATTCCTTTCCCCTCTCACCGGTCCTGTTCTTTCGCGAAAACGTAGCCGGCGCCGCGCAGGGTCAGGATGCGGCGCGGCTTTTTCGGGTCGTCCTCGATCGCGGCGCGGATGCGCGAAACATGCACGTCGATCGAGCGGTCGAAGGCATCGAAGGCCTCGCCCTTCATCAGGTCCATCAGCGCATCGCGCGACAGCACGCGGCCGGCGCGCTCGGCGAGCGCCAGCAGCAGCGCGAACTGGTAGCCGGTGAGCGCGCGCGCCTCGCCGTCGACGCGCGCCTGGCGCATGCCGCGGTCGATCTCGAGCCGGCCGAAAGCGAGCACGTCGCGCTTGCCGCCTTCCCGGCGCCGCAGCACGGCGCGCAACCGCGCCAGCAGCTCGCGCGGCTCGAACGGTTTCGGCAGATAGTCGTCGGCGCCGATCTCGAGGCCGACGACGCGGTCCGTCGGATCGCCGCGCGCCGTCAGCATCACGATCGGCACGTCGGAGCTCGCCCGCACGCGTTTCGCCACGTCGAGGCCGTCGCCGTCGGGCAAGGTCAGATCGAGGATCACGGCGTCGAAGGCTTCGCGTTTCAGGCGCCGCTCGCCGTCGCCGGCCCGCCCGCAGACGGTGACGCGAAAGCCCGCGGCGCCGAGGTAATCGGCGACCATCGCGGCGAGGCGGTCGTCGTCGTCGATCAGCAGGATGCGCGCGGTCATGGCGGAAACCTAGCACGCCGCGGCGCGGCTGCGACGGCTCAGCGGCGGCGGCCGCGCCAGCGCTCGGCAAGAGCCGCGAGCTTGGCGCGCTGTTCCGGGTTCAGGGCTTCGGCCGCGTCGGCCATGGCCAGCGTCGCGCGCTTCGATGCCGTGTCCGCGAGCTGGATTTGCGCCACGCGCAGCGCTTCGAGCTTGGCGCGGTCGATCGCCGACGCCGCCAGGATATCGCGCAATTGCCAGCGCGCCGCGCGATGCTGCTCGCGCAGCGGCCAGAGGTCGGCCGCCGCCTGGCGCAGGATGCCGGCAACCTTCTGCTTCTGCTCGGCGCTGGCATCGATCCGGTCGAGCGCGACGCCAACGCCGCGTTCGATGCGCGCATTGACGAAGTCGAGATCGACGCCGTCGCCGTATCGGCCGCGATGCCAGCGGCGATTCCGGCCGGCGGCCGCCGTCGCCACGGCGCCGACAACGGCGCCGCCCAAGGCGGCGAGGCTCAGGCCGAGCCAGCGCCGCCGGCTGCTGCGCGGGCCGCCGTCTGGCGCCGCGGTCGGCGGCGGCGGGGGTGTCGGAGTCTCGGTCATGACGGTCTCCTATAAGCGCGGTCGGCGGCGGCCGATGCTGGCGCCGCCGCTCCTCCATGGCGGAGCGCCATGTCCGCCGTATCTCGCTTCGGTAAAGAAACGTAAAGCTGCAGCCAGTTGATTTGGTGCGCGACTTGGCCAATCATGGGCTATGTGAATGAGGCTGCCCGGCTCGCCTGGCCGGCGGCGCAAACCGGAGTATCGCCATGCGCAAGATCGCGATTTGGATCGGAACCGGGTCATGGCCTTAACCTCGATCGAGTTCGTTTTGGCCGCCTGCGGCGCGTTCCTGTTCGGCACCTTCAGCGAATACATGATTCATCGCGCGATGCATTGGGGCATCCTGCACCCCGATGGCCATCGCCATCATCACGAGACCAACGAGGCGCGCTATTTCCTGCGCGACCTGTTCGACTACGGCACCGCCGCCGCGCTCTTGTCCTGGCCCGGCTTTCTGGTTTCGACGGTGAGCGGCTTCGGCTGGGTGCTGGGCGCCTTCGTCTACGCGGCGGCGGCCTCCTATGCGCACCAGATCCAGCACGCCAACGCCGACCTGGTGTTCTGGCTCAGGCGGCCGGTGCACCGGCTGCACCACGCCCATGACATGACCGGGCACAATTTCGGCATTCTCGTCGATTGGTGGGACCGGCTGTTCCTGACCTACCGGCCGATCGAATGGCCGCGCACGCCGCCCGCGGGCGGCTACCGGCTCGCCGACTATTTCGCCATCCCGTGGCACAGGAGTGCGGACACGGCGCCGCAGCGCTAGCGGGCGCCCTTGCGCTTGCCGCCGGCGCGCGGCCGCGGCGCGGATTTTGCCGCCACCTCAACCGGCGGTGGCGGTGGCGGCGGCGCCAAAGCCGCCGCGGCCTTGTCGGCCGCTTCCTTGGCGAGGCGCAGCGCGCGCAGCCGCGCGATCTTGGCGGCCTCGACCTGGCGCAGCTTTTCGAGATCGTTGCGCGCGTGCACCGCGTCTTGTTCTTGCTGCTTGATCTTGACGAAGCGTTCCTCGGCGCGGCGGCGCGCTTCCTCCGGCCGCAGCCGGCGTGATCGCTCGGTCATCGCGCACCCGCCCGCGCGCGCGCGCGCCGGTGCGGCGCAACAGCGCGGCACGCCGCCTCGATCGGGCTCGTCCGTTTCGGATTGTCCAAATGAATCTCCACCGGCGCGGTGTCCGGGGCGCCTGGCAATGAAGACATTGAGGATGCTCGCAAAGCCGTGAAAAGTCAAGGCGCCGGCGCGCGGGCGATCCCGATATTGCCGTCACTCAACCGAAAGTTTTCACGGCGAAACCGGCGGCGCGCCGCCCGAGCGCATGCGCAATTCCGGAATTGCGCGCCTGAGCTCGATGACCTCGAGCGGGCATTGCGGCCAGTTGTGTTCCCAGCACACGATGAGGTCGCAGCCCTTGCGGTCGTGGCCGTGATCGCGGAACGCGCGGCTTTGAAATTCGAATTCGATGCGCACGCGCGCCCAGCGGCCCTGGCCGACGCGGCGCTTGGCCTCGCAATCGGGAAACCCCGTCGTCACCGCCTCGACCGCGAAGCCGAGCCGTTCCGCGACGACGCCGAAGGCGAAGACGACGCCCTGCTCGTTGACCGGCGCATGGGCAATGCCGCCGTAATTCACCGGATCGCCCAGCGGCCGCGGCGCGGCGGCGCGCGCGGCGGACGGCGCCGGCGCGGCGCCTTTTGGCTCGGCCGCCGGCGCCGGCGGAGCGGCGGGCGGCGGCGGAGCGGCGCGGGCCGGCGCCTGCTTCGGCAGCGCCGCGAGATAGGGAAAATCCGGCGCGTGTTTCTCGGCCCAGCGGCGGAAGGCGGCGAGCGCGTCGGGCCAGTTCCAGTTGCGGCCGTAGAGGATGCCGATGCTGTATTTGAACTGCCGCTCGAAGCGCAGTTGCGGCGCGATGCCGCCCAGTTTGAGGAAGGCGTCGCGCATGGCGCCGAACAATTCGTCGTCGCCGACCCGCATGTTCTCGATCGGCGGCGCCAGTCCGGCCTCGCGGCACAACTCGCGCCAGCCGTCGAACAGGCGGTGGACGCTCATCGCCGAAATGCCGGTGTGCTGCTTGAACTGGCTGAGCGTGAGGCGCTCGGTCCCCAGCTTGGCGGCAATGGCCTTGGCCTTTTCAACCAGCTCGCGCCGCCGCTCGAGCAGGACCGGGCCGGTGCGGGCGCGCCGCCGGTAATTGACCGGGCCGGGCCCGGTCGGCCAACGCGGCGCGGGCGCGGCTTGCGGGGCGGGCGTGGGCTTCGTCTTGGCGGTGCGTTTGTTTTTCATCGCACCATTATACCGCGTGTATTTGTACCTGCACCGTACAGGATAAACGCTAAGGTACGGAATCATCTTGCGCGGATTGGAATTTCCGCGAAATTTCATTGCCCGTTGCGCGAAATACCCTACGGACTAACGGCGCCGCGCCGCTCCAAACCCCCCACCCTCCCCCGTAAAGGGGGAGGGCTTCCATTTGTCGGCACTTCTTCCTTCCCCTCCCCCATTTCGGGGGAGGCCGGGTGGGGGCTGCTCAACCAGGGCGCGAGCCGCCGCGCGCCGTCAGCCCAGCCCGATATCGCCGTTCCAGATTTCGAGGTTGCGGGCTTTCCAGTCGCGGAAAAAGCCGATCATCGTCTCGTCGCGCCGGATATCGACGGTGACGCCGCGGCCGCGCAGGAACTCCTCGTTGCCGCCGAAATTCTCCGCGTCCGCGACGACGACGCGCGGAATGCCGAACTGGACGATGGTGCCGGCGCACATCATGCAGGGGCTGAGCGTCGTGTAGAGCGTCGTCTCGCGCCAGCGCCCGAACAGGCCGGCATTGGCGAGGCAGTCGGTTTCGCCGTGCAGCACGATGACCTTGTTCTGCTGGCGCCGGTTGTGGCCTTCCGCCACCGCGACGCCGCGCCAGGCGAGCACGGCCCCGACCGGCACCCCGCCCTCGCCCGCGCTCTTGAGCGCCTGAACGATCGCCTGAGCCATGAATGCGCGATCCGCCTCGTCCATGCCGGCCTCCATCGTGCAGTGTCCCGCGTCAAGGTTTCGCCCGCGCCAGCGCCGTAGGGGCACGCGGCGCGTGCCCTCGCGACGCCAAGAAAAATCGCCGCCCAACGCAAACAGGGCACGCGCCCCTGAGCTTGCCGAACGGGGTGCCCCTACGCTTGCAACATCAAATCGCCGGGCCAAGGATATCATACCAACCGGCCGGCTTGATAATTCGCCGTCCCCGCGAAAGCGGGGACCCAGGGCGACATGCGGGATGCCTGTTGGTGAAAGCCGCGCTGCACGCCGATGGGTTCCCGCTTTCGCGGGGACGACAGGTGATGAATTCGGTCGGCTGGTATGACACAGTTCGCGCAGCGCTTCTGGGCGTTGCGCGTGACATCGCCTTGCGGGAGATAGCCGCAAATCCTCTTGATCTCCTCCCGGTGTCGCCCGGTTCGGACGATGTCCATGACTTTCGGCCCGAAATAGAATGCCGCGGCCCCGGCGATCGGCAAGCCGACGGAGACGGCGCTCGCTCATGGTGCCGGTCAATTTCGCCGCGGCGACAACAGCAGCCCGCCGAGGCCGAGAATACCGAGCAGCGGCCAGGCGAGTTGCCAATAGAGCGATTCCACGATGGCATAAGCGGCCAGGCGATAGCGGCCCGTGAGCGACAGCTCGATGACGGTCCAGAACGGATGGTGCCGGCCGGTTCCCGATGCCGTGATCGTCCAATTGGCGAACTCGGCCGCGATCCAGGCGGCGACGAGCGCGATCCAGCCGAGGGCGAGAAGGGCCAGCCACGCGGGCGACGGCCTTGCGGCAGCGCGCAGAGCGAGCGCCGCCCAGAGCGCGCCCAAAAGGCTGATGAGCGCGAGGCCGAGGCTCACGACAAGAATATTGCCGCGCCACGCCCCCGCGACGGCCGGGCCGAGGGCCGCGAACCAGGCGATGAAATGGCCGGCGGCAAGGCATGCGGCGAGCCGCAGCGCGAACTGCGATAAAGCGCCCCGCGCCGCGGAGCCCCGCCCCGATATGCCGCGAATCGCCCAGGCGAGGCCGTAGGCGAACGCCGCCAGCAGCAATGGATAAAGCACGAAGCCCGGCCGCGGCGTCGGGAATTGCCGGTAGGCGAAGGGCGCCGCAAACAAGATCGCCCCCGTCAAGACGGCAACGAACAGGCCGAGATTGAGATCGAGCCGGGCTGCGCCGGCGCGCGACGGTCCGTCGGTCATGGCTTGCTCCCCGCGCGAAGGTGCCGAAGCGTCGGCAATCGCGTCAAGACCCGTCCCCGCCGCACCGATCTGCCTCCCCGAACGACGGCATCGCCGCTTGCGGCCGGTGCGCCGGCGCGTGCCGACCCGCCGGTGTTCAACCACGATCGCGCGCGGGCGCAGCTTGGCCGAGCGGCAGGCGGCCTACCCAAACACTGGGCGGGCAAGCGCAATTAATTTCTCGCCGAGCCCGATTGCTCCTATTTCAGCACCACGCTAAGGCGAAAATTTCTGCTTCAGTTCTCAATCCGATCAAATGTTCACAACCGTCACCTGGGCGCCTGCCTTTTGAAGCTGCTTGGCGATCCGCCCAGATTGGCTCTTTGGGGCGGCGATCGCCAAAAGGCGCTGCGCTCTCGAAGCTGCGACGTAAAGCTCGCGTGCCGTCTCGGCTTTTTCCGCCGGCTCACCAGTTACGAGATAATCCAGGACACTTTTGAGAGTTTGAGGGACCGTCACGACGCAAACGGCAGGAAACTCCATTCCTTTTGCCGAATGGATGGTCTTTGCCGGCGGACACACAGCGGGAGCGAGCGTCAGGACAGCCGCAATATCTTTGTTCTTCTTCAGCCTCTGCGATATCGACGGACTGTCCCCAGGCAGACAAGGTACAAGAAGTTCCTTTGCTCGGCTGTGCCAAGCATCAGCGTCGGCGAATACTTCGGGGTCGTATCGAAGCGCGCGAAGAATTTGCAACGCCTGCGGTCGCCATTCATCCGGCTTCAAATCGAGTGCGGCGATACACTGGTGATAGCTCTTGCCTGACAAACGGCCTTCAAGCTCCAAAATGACCTTATGGACCTGTTCGATCGCGGACTTCTGGTTACCAGACTCGAATGCGAAATAGAAGTTACTGACGGCTTCAGCCAGCCGGAAGGTCAAATCTTTTTTTGCTTTGACCACCGGCTGACCGATAGCATTGGAGCCACTGCTTCTGGTCGCTGCCAGAACCGGTGCGCTGGCAATGTCGATTTTAAACTTATTCAAAAATTCGACGAATTTTCCGCCGATTGTCGCCGGGACAGAATTACCCACATACGACAAAATATAGACGTGCGCCTGCTCGTCTTTGTATTCGCCAAGTGGTTCATCGACGACGTTTTGTGCATCCACCGCCCGCAGCATAACAATCGCTTTGCAGATATTGTCGCTGGAGCGGAAATTCCCACTCATGCCGAGCTGGTCGCCCTTTGCGAATGTATTGGCAAACGCCAAAAGTTCATAAGTGACGCCGCCGCGAAACTCATAAATCGACTGGTGTGGGTCGCAAATTACTTTGGTCGAAATACCGGCATCACGCAGCCACCGAATTATCTCCAAATCGGCCGGGTTGCAGTCCTGCGCCTCATCGACGATGACTTCGCAGAATTGAGCGGCAAGTGCGAAAGATAGCCGCGCGGCAAAGTCGGTGTCGGCGAGTCGTGTGATAGCCACAGCCCGCGCATCATCAAAGTCGAGTTCTCCGCGTTCACGGAATCTAACCTGCATCTTCTGAGCCGACTTTTCGTATGCTTTTATGTGAGCAGGTATTTTCTCTTGTACGTTGAAGCCGAAGCGAAGCGCGGCGGCGGCGTTGACTTTTCCGGTAGCGCGGTCAAAACATGAAAGAAATAGCGGCTGAACCTTCTCAAAAGGCCGGACGATGCGACTTTCCTTATCTGGAATAAGGCGGGGCGCGGCCTCTGTGTCCGGAATCCCGAACGGGGCTACCAAAAATTGCCAGATGAAGCTATCGAACGTGCCGACGAAATGGGGAAAAACAGGCGAGCCGAGCAAAGCCATCTGCCGCAATCGGTTTTCCAATTCCGACACGGCGGCGCGCGTAAACGACAGGAATGCGATGCCGCGACCCTGATGGGGCGATTGCAGTATCTTCCGCGCCCGCTCGACCATGACTCGGGTCTTACCCGCTCCGGGGCAGGCCCTAATAAAAGCCGAACCGGCATGGTGGATGACCTTCTCCTGCTGTGGCGTCGGTTTGAACGCGCGGTCAGTCATTTCACCAACTGCTCGATCGCGGCCTTGATATATGCCGGAACCGTGAATTGCGCGCCTTTACCTATCTTCTCTGCCAGGATTTGCGCGAAGTCACCCTTGCGGGTCGACTCAAAAAGTGCCTGGATCGCTTTCGCCCGCTCGTCACCTTCCTTGGCGATCGCATCATCCCATCTCGCCTCGGACATCGTGTGCAGTTCGAGATAGATCATTTTCAGGAGGCCGGCGTTCCCGGCAGCAACTAATTCTGGTTCCAGCGAGTACGTGTTCACGACCGCCGCAAATAATGCCGAGGCGCCTAGTTCCTTCGCGAGCTTTTCGAATGCTGATCTCCTGAGTTCACCCGGTATCGCTTTGCCGTCGGTAGCCGTCGTCTTGTCGCCATCGGTCATAACCACCACGCGATCCGCGATGCGGACTTCGTTGAAGGAACTCAAGAGAAGTTTGATGTATGGTTTGAAATCTACGCCGTCGATCGGCACGAAAACAGCTGACCGGAACAGCTTGAGCTTTTCGGGCCTGCCCTTAAGGACGAGCTTCTCAGCAATGATGGGCAGCAACAGTGCTTCGGCGATGCCTTCGACCAAAAGGGCGCGCCCGCCAAATAGAAATGCAGATTTCGTCACATCGAGATAGCGATCTATTTTTCGGCGCTCGACATCAGATAGATTCAGCTTTGCGAGAGGAATACAGCGTGTCGAGCGACGCGGCGTAACCTTCTTAACCGTCTCGCCCCGATGTTCTGCCATGACGGAAACGTCGCTTGGGAGAAATGACCTAAAATAAACAAGCTTCCTGCTCTCAACCCAGGCCGATAAGTTCGGAGAATGAGTTGCGACAACTACCTGCATCTGGCCAGCTGGCCCTTTGTTTTCGAGATTCGCCGCTTTGGACTTTCCGGCCTGATCTTCAAGGAATCCGAGAACTGCTGCCTGTAGTTGCGGATGCAAGTGCGCCTCCGGTTCCTCAACCAAGAAGAGCGTCAGATCCGCATTGTTCACCTTCTCCAGCTCAACCGCGATTGTGGCCATGTAAAGCAGGTTGGCGAATCCATGGCCCGAATACCGCAAATCCTCCGGTTCGATGCCATGATCGGCGAGTTTGAACCGGAGGTCACGCGCGATGTCGATCAACTTCTCATCGTTCGCAAAACCGAGCGATGCAACCTGCTTCCGGACGCCGGAGGTGAGCGCGCTCAGGCCCAAGAATCAACCGCCTTGTCCACCTCCGCAAGGATAGGATCGGTCGCGCTTCGGGCAAGGCGTTTTGCGAGTTCGTCGGGGTCATTTTTGCCAAGGAAATGTTCAACAATGCATAAATGCGGGTGGGATTGCCCGAGGCCAATGCACGCCTCGCATCCCGCAGCGGCGGAGATGATGTCGACAAATCATTTCATGGCAGCCCGGCTCCGGTGCTCCCTTTGCTTTACCCGCCCACAATATCGGTCTTACCGGATAACTATTCGTGCTGGCGTCGTAGGTCAGTCCGAACCTGGCGGATTGGAGCGACAGGTCTATCATTGCTGAAATTAGGCGCCCCTGTTGAGATGGGTTCAGATCGCTGTAAAGCGCATCAATTTCGAATTTTGCCTCGTCACTGCCAAACCGAATATCCGACAATTCCGCGTATATTTCACGCCGGCCGCTAAGTGGAATCGTGGTAAGACGAATAGCGTCAATAGCGTTGCTCTTACCGCCATTATTTTCTCCGACGAAAACCGTAAGATCCTTGCACAAGGGAATTTCGATTTTATCGAAAGACCGAAAATTTTGAATTGTAACCGTATCGAGATGCATGCGAGCCTCTTGGCGCTTCCGTTCTTTTCATTTCGCCTCGAGATCGCCGCTTAAGGAGAGTGATCGATCGAACGAGGCACGACTGTTCAATCGTGATTGTAGCATATAGCGTTTACAAGACACTGGCTCATCCGACGACCAATGTCTGCCTCTGGCCGCGAAAGGGGCTTGATGGCTCGCCGGAAAGTTCGACCAAGGGGTCAGGTCCGGCCGAATGTCCTGAATATCGGTGTTGGCGTGGATTCCCTTCACCACCCCGACCTCCTCACCCACAAGCCCGAGGAAGACAAGCGCCGCACGGTTGAGCCGGCGGAGATCGGCGTCGGCCAAGCGGCCGATCTTGTATGTGAGCTGGCCCTTCTGCACCGTCGTGATCTTGTCAACCATGATGCGCGACACGGTCTTGAGGCCGTTCGTCGCGCTTGGCGCGATGGCGACACACAGCAGCGGTGCGTCGGCGCGGTCGATCGTAAGCGGGCAAATCGTCGCCGAAGCCAGATCGCCGAAGCGGTCGTCTTGCGCGATGACGACGCGGCTGCTGCACGCGCCGGGCCGCGGCTTGCCCACGTAGTGCGGCATTGCTGTGCCAGGCGCGCCATCGGCTTTGCCGTCCCGCCGGGCCGTTTGGCCGCGCGCTTTGCCCGCCGCGACCCGCTTGTCACCGCCGCCGCGCCATGTAAAGTCCGGCCCGAACGGGACAGGCGGGACGCGCCCCCTCGGGAGGCTGACGCGAACCCGCCGCCCGGCGGATTTTGGGGAGGACCGGCGGCTCGATGGGCCAGCTGATTTTCGAGACCGCCTTGAACGGCGTGCAATTCGGCGTTTTCCTGTTCCTGATCTCGGCCGGGCTCACGCTCGTGTTCGGCATCATGAACATGGTCAACCTGGCGCACGGCTCGCTGTTCATGATGGGCGCCTATGCCGGCGCCTATGTGTTCCAGCAGACCGGGAGCTTCGGCCTCGCCATCGTGGCGGCGGTGCCGTTCTCGCTGGCACTCGGCATCGTGCTCGAATATCTGGCGCTGCGCACGCTCTATGCCCGCGACCATCTCGACCAGGTGCTCGCCACCTTCGGCATGATCCTGTTCTTCAACCAGATCGTGCTGCGCCTGTTCGGCGCCACCAGCCAGGAATTCCGCCTGCCCGACTCGATCAATTTCCCCATGCCGATGCTGGGTTTCTCCTATCCGTCCTACCGCCTGATCGTGATCGCGGTGGGGCTCCTGGTCGGGCTCGGCCTGTTCCTTTTGATCGCGCGCACGCGCATCGGCATGCTGATCCGCGCCGGCGCCAGCAACCGGCCGATGGTGGGCGCGCTCGGCGTCAACATCCGCTTGCTGTTCACCGCGATCTTCGGCCTGGGTGCGGCGCTCGCGGGCTTGGCGGGCGTCATGATCGGGCCGATCGAGTCGGTCGAGTCGGGCATGGGCGAGAACAAGCTGATCCTGGCCTTCGTCGTCATCGTCATCGGCGGCATCGGCTCGATCCGCGGCGCCTTCATCGCCTCGATCCTGATCGGCCTGGTCGAGGTCAGCGGCCGGGTCTTCATGAAGGACATGCTGCGCGCCGTGCTGCCCGAGGCCTTCGCGCAGACGGCGGGGCCCGCGCTCGCCTCGATGAGCATCTATATCCTGATGGCCGCGGTGCTGTTCTTCAGGCCGCAGGGCCTGTTCCCGGCGCGGACGGGTTGAGGCGATGGCGGGTTCTGCAACCCACGCGCGCGCGGCCGAGCTGCGCTTCTCGCTCGGCGATCCGCGCTTCGTCGTCATCGCGCTCGGCACGCTCGGCTTGGCGCTGTTCCCGGTCGTCGCGTTCTATCTCGGCAAGACCTATCTCATCTCGCTGGTCGCCAAGATGCTGATTTTCGCGATCGCGGCGGCGAGCCTCGATCTGATCCTGGGCTACGGCGGCATGGTGAGCTTCGGCCACGCCGCCTATATCGGCCTCGGCGCCTACGCGGTCGCCGTGTGGTCGAAATACGGTGTCGACAATGGCTACCTACAGTTGTTGTGCGCCGTCGCCGGCTCCGCCGCAATATCCCTAGCAATCGGCGCTATTTCTCTTAGAACGAGCGGTCTGTATTTCATAATGATCACCCTTGCATTCACCCAGATGCTCTACTATTTGGGGATAAGCCTCGAGCCGTTCGGCGGCGACGACGGGATGAACACGAAGCGCAGCTCGTTCGGATTTTTCACGCTCAACGACAATGTGCTGGGCCCGGCCCGGGGCGAGCGCGACGGCATCATGATCTACTACGCGTCGTTCGCGGCGCTGCTGGCGACGGTCATCGTCCTGCGCCGCATCGTCGCCTCGCGCTTCGGCATGGCGATCCGCGGCGCCATGTCGAACCCGGTGCGCATGCAGGCGATCGGCTTTCCCATCTACCGCTACCGCCTCGCCGCCTTCGTCGTCGCCGGCGCGATCTGCGGCGTCGCCGGATTCCTGTTCGCCAACCACCAGCAGTTCCTCTCGCCGGTCTACATGAACTGGATTCGATCCGGCGATATTTCTGATCATGGTGATCCTCGGCGGCGTCGGCACGATCTACGGCCCGGTGATCGGCGCGATCGCGCTGATCTCGCTCGAAGACGCGCTCGAGGACCATGTCGGCAAGGATTACTGGATGATGGTGCTCGGGCCCCTGCTCGTGCTCATCGTCCTGTTCGCCAATCGCGGGATCTACAGCCTGATCCCCGACCGCGCGAAAGGCCTGCCGAAATTCTTCGCCCTGCTCGGCGCCGCGACGGGCGCGCTCGCGCTCCTGATTTGGCTGATCTCGAAAAATTCGCCGCTGCATCTTCTCGGCACGATGACGCATCTGCCGCTCTACGTGCTGTTCGCCGCGATCCTGCTCGCGGGCGGGCTGCGCTATCTGCAGGACCGGCGCGCGAAGCATGGCTGAGAACGCCCTCGTCATCGAGCGCCTGGTCAAGCGCTTCGGCGGCCTGACCGCGACCGCCGATCTCTCGCTCGCGGTGACGCGGGGCGAGCTGCACGCCATCATCGGCCCCAACGGCGCCGGAAAAACGACGCTGATCTCGCAGCTCTCGGGCACGCTCATGCCCGACCAGGGCCGCATCGTTTTCGCCGGCCACGACATCACCTTCCTGCCGCCGCATGTCCGCTCGGCGCGCGGCCTCGCGCGCTCGTTCCAGGTCACCAGCCTGTTCCCGGATTTCACCGCCGCCGACAATGTCGCCCTCGCCGTGCAAGCCCATGCCGGCCACTCATTTCGTTTCATCCGCGCCGCGCGCAGCGAGCCCGAGCTGCGCAAGCCCGCGCTCGCGGCCCTCGCCCGCGTCGGCCTCGCCGAACGCGCCAACGTCACCGCCGCCGATCTTTCGCACGGCGAGCACCGCCAGCTCGAAATCGCCATGGCGCTCGCCACCAAGCCGACCACGCTCCTGCTCGACGAGCCGATGGCGGGCATGGGGCCGGACGAATCGCAACGCATGATCGAGACGCTCAAGAGCTTCAAGGGTTCGCACACCATTTTGCTGATCGAGCACGACATGGAGGCCGTCTTCGCGCTCGCCGACCGCATCACCGTGCTGGTCTACGGCGCCGCCATCGCCACCGGCACGCCCGACGAAATCCGCCGGAACCCCGAAGTGCGCCGCGCCTATCTCGGCGACGAGGCCTGACACCGGGCATGACGGGAAATATCCTACCACAAAGGCAGGGCGACACGAAGAAGAAAAATTCGTGCGTCTTCGGCGCGCATCAAATGCCTTCTCCGATCGATCGCGTGCGATCGATCCGTGCCTCCGTGGTTCATTTTCCTACCTTATCGAATCCGCCATGCTGAGCGTCGCCGGCATCAAGACGTTTTACGGCCAGAGCCAGGTCCTGTTCGGCATGTCGCTCGACGTGCGGGACGGCGAGGTCGTGACGCTCATGGGCCGCAACGGCATGGGCAAGACGACGACGATCCGCTCGATCATGGGCCTGACGCCGGCGCGCGAGGGCGCCATCGGCTTCGACGGCGTGCCGATCCGCGACCTGCCGTCCTACGCCGTGGCGCGCCTGGGCCTGGGCCTGGTGCCCGAGGGCCGGCAGATTTTTCCCAACCTCACGGTCGAGGAAAACCTGATCGCGACCGCGCACAACCGCGCCGGCGCCAAATCGCCCTGGAGCTTGACGCGCATCTACGACTTGTTTCCCGGCATCGCGGCGCGCCGCGCCAACATGGGCAACCAGCTTTCGGGCGGCGAGCAGCAGATGCTCGCCATCGGCCGCGCCCTGATGACCAATCCGCGCCTGCTCATCCTCGACGAGGCGACCGAGGGCCTGGCGCCCCTCATCCGCATCGAGATCTGGAGCACGCTCGAAAAGCTCAAAGCCGAGCGCCAATCGATCCTCGTCGTCGACAAGAACGTCGAAACCCTCACCCGCATCGCCGACCGCCACTACATCATCGAGAAGGGCAAGGTCGTGTGGACCGGCAACTCGCCGGCCTTGAAGGCCGACGTGGCGCTGCAGCACCGGTATTTGGGGGTTTAGGCGGTCAGCACGAGCAAGGCCTTCTTCGGGTCGGCGATAAAATCCCTCATCCGGATATGCTGGCGCCGCAGCAGTACCTCCACCGTCCGCGTGCCGGCATTTCCAACCCGGAGCACGATGACCTTCGGCGGCGGGCCAAGCAACCAACTGCGTTGCAGGAAATCGGCATCCTTTGTCACGATCGCAAGGCCATGTTCCAAAGCATGGGACCATATGAGGTCATCCGGCGCCCGCTCAAGCCCGCTTGAAACAACGTGCTCGGAATCCGGATAACAATCGGCCAGGAGCTTGACGAGCTTGCGCGACAAATTTTCGTCGAACAGAAGCCTCACTCGCCGGGCGCCAACAGCGCGCGTTCACGGTCCGCCGCAAATGCAAGGCAGGCACGAATGTCTTCGGCCGTCAGCTCCGGAAAGTCCGACAGGATTTCGGCTTCCGTCATGCCGCCGGCAAGATACTCCAGCACATCCCTGACGGTGATGCGCAGGCCCCGAATGCACGGCTGACCGCCGCGCTTGCCGGCCTCGATGGTGATAATCTTGCGATAATCGATCATCGGGCAATGTTAGGATTCGATGCCAAGCCCGTCAATCGCACGATACGACGAGAACACAGCGCCTGAGCATCGACGCAATTTAACCAGGCATCGCGGCGCGGCGCGCCAACATGGGCAACCAGCTCTCGGGCGGCGAGCAGCAGATGCTCGCCATCGGCCGCGCCTTGATGACCAATCCGCGCCTGCTCATTCTCGACGAAGCCACCGAGGGCCTGGCGCCGCTCATCCGCATCGAGATCTGGAACACGCTCGAAAAGCTCAAATCCGAGCGCCAATCGATCCTCGTCGTCGACAAGAACGTCGAGACCCTGACCCGCATCGCCGACCGCCACTACATCATCGAGAAGGGCAAGGTGGTGTGGACCGGCGATTCGCCGGCGCTCAAGGCCGACGTGGCGCTGCAGCACCGCTATTTGGGGGTTTAGAGCGCCAGATGCGGTCGCGCCTGCTCCTTCACGCGTCATCCTGAGCGAATGCGCGACGCGGAGCGGCGCGCCGAAGTCGAAGGACCTCGTGACGGCTTGCGGCTTCTCTTCTTTGAACTCTTTCCTTTGAGCGTTTTTCGACGAATTTTCGCCCGACTTTGCCCCTTTTTCGAAGCTCTTGACTTGGTCGCCAGGTTCGACACATCGAGAACGAACACCTCGATCTTCCCTCTTAAGATCCTTTGGCAAGTCATTGTCCAGCATCTCCCGCAGCGCCTTCGAAGTTTTCGGCTTCGCCCTCGAATCCGAGCGAGCGGGCAAGTTCTTGTTCGCGACGTTGCCGAACCATAGAACCAGATAGACGCCGTGACCCCGCGCATGCACATAGCGCGCGTAGCGCTCCTCAAGCTGCTCGACCGCCGCCATCCATAGGTCGGAATGCCATTGGCCCTTGACCTCGACCGGAAGGTCGTTCTTCTTGCCGTCGAGCAGGAGCGATGCGACGATATCGACGCGGTTGTCGTCCGGCATGCTGCCTTCGCGACGTAACGCGATATCGATCATATCGAAGCGCGGCCGGAGACGATCCAGGATATGGTCGCGGCAATCGTTCTCGGCGCGCGGCTTCGCCCCGTTCCAAAACTGCCGCCAACCCATGGTGTCGCCATCGCGGATATCGCTCTGCAACCGTTCAAGCTCATCGATCATCTTGGCCCGGAGATCGGGCACCGTGCGCGGCGCGCCGCCCTTGAGCAACGACTGAACGGCGGCGAAATTCGGAGGCCTCATGTCCCGATCGCGCTGCCGCTTGCGCCAGCCGGCACGCAGATGGCGTAGATATTGATGGTATTCCGATAATTGCGGATTGCCGATCAGCGCATCAAGCGCCGCACTGGCCTCGGGTTCATCGTTGGACTCGATTATCCGCATACAGGAGGCCAGGAATTGCTCTGCGTTCCACGGATTCGTGTCTCCCGAGCCACTTCTCGGAAAATTGCACCGCGGCCACTGAGGCGCGAATTTCTCTATGACGAGCATGCATTGCGTTACATCCAGATTAGGCCACCGGCGCGTGCGCTTGACCGGATACCCACCGACATTTCCGCCGGCAATCTCTCGAAACGACCAGAGGCGCTCTTTGCCTTCGTCGGCAAACGCCGCAATCTGCTGCCCGTGAGCCCCGAAATCCAACAAGAATGCAGCCGGCACCCAAATGGCTCGATACGCCGGCTCGATCGTTCCCTCCACGAGATTTCGATCGACTTCGCCGATTTGCCGGCACCGCGACTGAACTAAACCGATAAGCGCTCCTCTGTCGCCGAATAGCAGAGCGGCTTCAAACAGCTCTGATTGAAGCGGCACCGGCGCATTTGGAAAATTTTCCAGCCACTCGACGGCAAGCCTGCCGGCGCACAATGCAAAACGTTCGTCCGAAATAAAGTGATGAAGCCCTCGCACATGCCGCAACCCGGCAGCGATCTGCGGCTCGAAAAAACGCCGAGCGAAGCTCTCGATTTCCAGATCCGTTCTAAGCACAGCCCTTTCGATCGCTTCGGCCGCGTCCTTGAATTTTCTAAGTGTATCGTGGCAGAAGTTTGACGACAGGCCAGCTTCTAGGGCCGAGCGAGAAATGTCGTCGATCCGTCCATTTCTCCGATGGCGATCGACGATGCCAGCACAGATAACATATTCTAACTTGTGCATCTTCCCTTCGGTCGAAGTCCGTACCGTACTCTCAATCGTCGGCAAATCACCGCGTCCAAATGCGGCGGCAAGTCCATTTAGAGCCACCTGCACATTCTCGCGTCCCACAAGGTCCGCAACTCTCTGCTCGGGTGTTTCCCCGTTGATACCCCGCAATTGGCCAAGATAAGCCATTGCAATATCGTACAGCCAGCCAAGATGGTCTCCACGTTCTATATCCTCCCGACACGCGGAAAATAAATCGCCTCGCTCGCGCCGGTCAATCGTCGCCTTCTCGTCGCGCCGAACTTTTTCTTCCGCGCGGCGTTCTTCAAACGCCCGGTCGGGTGGACGCGTAATCTCCGCCCACTTCGCCGCTAGCTGCGGATGTGCCTCAGCATGCCGCTCGGCCATCGATCTGATCGAGTCTCGGTGGAAACCCCAGCGAGCCAATGCAGCCCATAATTGAATATTGTTCGGCTGCACACTCTCCGTTGCCGCAATATCGAGGTGATACGCGATATCCGACTCCGATGGACCAATTCCCTCAAAGATATCCTTGAAACGAAATAACGCCATCCACGGACTCTCCTCGAATCCGGTGTCACGAAACGCAAGTGCTTGAATATCTCGCCGAAACTTATCGTTAGATTGCAAGGCCGCCGAAGCGGTCGGCGCCTTCCAGAAATCATGGTCGTCGAGATGAAGGTTTCGAATCCAACGCCACAGCCGGTCGGCCGTCGGTTGGCGGTCGATCTGTGCAAAGCGCCGCTCGATGAGCAAGATCACCGATGGCGAAAGCACCTCTAGTTTGGGGTGGCCATCATGCCGCTGAACTCGCCGTATCTCGTCCATTCGATAGGCTAGTCGATCAAGCACCGGCTCCACGAGCTTGTCGGAAAGAGCTTCCAACTGGTCGCAATATTCGATGGAGAAGTCCATGCCGGCTCCGTCGGCATTTTGCAATTGCGCGTCGGCAATCGTATCGGCAATGGTGTCTGGATCGATCCCTTCGCCTCGCTGTCGGCGTATTATCCTCGTGGCGACGCGAAGCAATTCTTTGGTTTTGTGGCTTCTCAGGGTATCGACTGCTTCCTTCCATTTGAGGTTGGAATCGATTCGAAGGGCCTCCACCGCATCGATCCGCTCTTCGCCCGACCTGCTTCGATCGGTCGCGATCCTCAACAGATCGCCGGTCATCGCCGCCGCCAGTAGGGACCCGCGCATGCAATCCAGAAGCAGGCCGAACACGTGATCCCCACGATTTGGCTCTTTGAGATATTGCAGTACGTCGTCCCGCAACTCGGGAACGAAGAAGCCGCCCATCATCGGGTCGGTGCCGAAGTCAACTCGCCGGAAGTATGGGTCTTCCTGAGCGAACGCGTGCAATGACGCCAGCAAATGGAGTTTATCCTCAAGTGAGAGGCCCGTTGGGTCGCCATACCGGAACACTCCGTAAGGATCGCGCGCAATCGCCGCGCGGCGGATATCTTCCGAACCCATGGTCCCCAACCAGGCGTGGAGGCCGCGGAGGTCGCTGCGCACGTGCCCGTGCGGCGCGACGGCTTCAGTCAAGCGCCGGCGCGAAATCTTTTCCGCTTTGAGCCGCGCGCTCAGCCATTCCGCCGCGAGAAACTCGGCCAGCATACGGTGCATGGGAAGCAACTTCGTTCCGCCGCCAGGCCTGAACAGTCGCGTGCCGGCCGCGGCTTGCAAATTGCTCAAATCACTTCCGCCAAAGGCGGCGAGCCGCGGAAACCGCTTCACTCCGTCCTCCACCCGCTCGACGCCTTCCGCCCCGCAGAGCAGCAGATGGGCGAAGATTTCGCCGGCGGCCTCGCGTATCCTCTCGGGCGGCGGGCGCGACGCCATCTTGTAGAAGTCGTAGCTCTCCTCGATCGACTGAGCGACGGCGAGACTGAAAAGCTCGGTCCTGGTCTTCGGCCAGTTGCCGCCTTTCACCACCAACACGAGGAGCCGCAAGCTTTCCGGGTTGCCGAGCAATTCCCCAAGATCGCGCGCCTCGGCTTCCGCCAGGAATCGTTCCCCGTCCATGCCGGGGGCAAATTTCTTGACGAGCGCGAGCCGGTCCTTGTGCGAGAACGGGTCGAAATAGGCTACCACCGGTGGCGCACCATAGGCGCGTTGAAGGAGCACGAGATTGCGCGCGCCCTCCCAATCGGCCGCGCGGCAGGCGATGAGCGCCGGGGGATAGCCGAGTAAGCCAAGCCGTTTGCCCACATGGAACGCGGCATTTTCCGTTTGCACGGCGGCAATTTCATCGAGCCCGTCGATGACGACAACCTCGTTGGCGCCGATCCGCAGGCTCCCTGGATCGAACCCCACAAACTCAGCGCCGGTGAAACGCCTCGCCTTGTTCGCGTTGGCCAGCGCTTCGGCGAAGGCCGACTTGCCGCCGCCGGGCTCGGCGAGGACGACGACGATGCGCCCGAGCGTCGGCGCGTCCATGTCGGCGATCGTTTCCTCGGGCTTGCGCCCGGGCACGCGAAGGCGCCGCGGGACGTAGAAATCACCCGCGGTTTCGCTCCCTGTTACCGATTTTTGAAATCGTTCTGCTTCCAACACCGACCGGACCGTACAATGATGCGCGCATTGTACGATCTAGTACGGGCAATTTCATCGTTCAATGCCGGCCTAGCCACGGTCTCGGCGCGTTCTGGCTAGTCCGGCCAAGGTCCCTCCACTGCGTACGCCGCTATCGCGTCGCGCTCCGGTCGGGATGACGGCCTGTGTTTTTTTGTTGGCACCATGCCCGGCGCAGGTGCCGCCGCGCCGGCGCCAGGGGACGAAAACGAGAAGCGGCTTAGGCGACTTTTTCCTTGAGGTGGGGAAACATCGCCTCGATCGCCTCGCGGTCCATCTCGGTCTTGAATTTGTGCCGGTCCTTGAGCGCGATGGCGCGTTGGGCGGCCGGGCGGGCGCCGATCTCGTCCACCAGCCGCTTCAAATTCTTGAACTTGTCCCAGGCACCCTCGCCCAGCACGTTGGGGATGAGGCGCGACCAGCCCCAAACGTCCATATCGACGATGGTGTAGATATCGCCCAGCATGTAACGGCGCTTGGCGAGGCGCTCGTCGAGGATCTTGAAGTGGCGCTCGGCCTCGAACATGTAGCGATTGATCGCGTAGGGCAGCTTCTCGGGCGCGTAGAGGCGGAAATGCACCGACTGGCCGGCATAGGGGCCGACACCGGAGGCGACGAACATCAGCCACGACAGCAGCTCGCCCCGCGCCTTCGGCGTGTCGGACGGAAGAAACTTCCCGGTTTTCTCGGCGAGATAGAGCAGGATGGCGTTGCTATCGAACACCACCGCGTCGCCATCGACGATCGCCGGCACCTTCGCATTCGGATTGATCGCCAGATATTCCGGCTTGTGCTGATCGCCCTTGCGGGTGTCGATCGGGATCGGCTCGTAGGGCAGCCCCGCCTCCTCGAGAAAAAGCGCAACCTTGGTCGGATTGGGCGCGCCGCTGTAATAGAACTTCAACATCGCTTGGCTCCTTGTCGCCGTCGGCGGAAATTGGGGATCGGCTGGAAAGACCCGCGATCAATAGCCGACGGCGACCGCCTCGGGCAAGCCGCGGAACCGGCCCGAGGCAAGAGCGGCCACGTCACGCCGCGCGCCGTGCCGCCGCGCCGCCGCCCACCGCGGCCCAGATGCCGAAGCCGCACACCGCGGCGCCCGCGATCTCGATCGCCGTCGGCGCGGCGCGCCAACATTGGCAACCAGCTGTCGGGCGGCGAGCAGCAGATGCTCGCCATCGGCCGCGCCCTGATGACCAATCCGCGCCTCCTGATCGCGGATCAGGCCTCATCCTCGACGAAGCGACCGAGGGCCTGGCGCCGCTCATCCGCATCGAGATCTGGAGCACGCTCGAAAAGCTCAAATCCGAGCGCCAATCGATCCTCGTCGTCGACAAGAACGTCGAGGCGCTGACCCGCATCGCCGACCGCCAACGGCGGCCGCCACTACATCATCGAGAAGGGCAAGGTGGTGTGGACGGGGGACTCGCCGGCGCTCAAGGCCGACGTGGCGCTGCAGCACCGGTATTTGGGGGTTTAGACGGAAAAGACGAGCGGTCCCTTCTCCGGAGCCGCCAGGGAGGGAGCAACTCGAAGAAATTGGCGACGGAGCATCGCCTCGACCGGCCGCGTGAACCTGCTTCGCGACCGGTAGATGCGGGCGCTTCCCCCGCCGTACGTCAGCGCGTCGCGACGGGGCGAGTTTTGCCGATCGGCAACTTTAGCATGGGCCGGCGCGCGGGACCCATGACGGCCAAGACCGGCACGGTGGCGTGCCGGCGCACGGCACTGACCAGCAGCCAGAGCCGAATATTGGCGACGAGGCCGCCGCCTTCGGCGCCGATGACGATCTCGTCGACGCGCAGCTCGTCGGCGGCGCGCGCGACGGTGCGGGCGATTGGGCCGGTGCGGCAATGCGCCCGATATCTCAAGCCCGCGGCATCGAGCAGACGCTTGGCACCGGCAAGGGCGCGCTCGACTTCCTCGCGCTGGAAATCGCGGATGGTCGCGCGGTCGATGAAGCGCCGGACATAGGGGCCGAGCGGGCGCTGCACGTTCAGGATGTGGATGTCGCCCACCGGCTCGCGCTGCGCCTGCGCCACGATTGCCTTGACCGCCGCTTCCGCTGCCGGGGTTCCGTCGATCGGAATGAGGATGGCTTGCATGGTTTTGCTCCCAGAAATTCCGTTGACCGCCGGTCTCAGTCGGCGCCGGCCAGCGAATGCGCCGACCGGCCGTTTTGGATCAAGCGCTCGCGCCGGCGCTTGAGCACGATGTTGAGCCCTTCGACGAAGACGGAGAACAGCATGGCGAAGTAGAGGTAGCCCTTGGGGATGTGGAACCCCATGCCCTCGGCGACGAGCGCCATGCCGATCAGCAGCACGAATGCGAGCGCCAGCATCTTGATCGAGGGATGGATGTGGATGAAACGCATGATCGGCCCCGAACAGGCGAGCATGACGCCCACCGCGATGACGATCGCGGTCGCCATCACCCAGATCTGCTGCGCCATGCCGACCGCGGTGATGACCGAGTTGAACGAGAAGACGATATCGAGCATGACGATTTGGCCGAGCGCGCTGGCAAAGCTGCGCCGGCCCCGGCGATACTCCGGCGTGCCGGCCTCTTCGACCGCCTCGTGCATTTCGCGCACCGCCTTGACGATGAGGAAGAGGCCGCCGCCCAACATCAAGAGATCGCGCCCCGAGATGCCGCGGCCCACGATCTCGAAGAACGGTTCCTTCAGGCCCGCGATCCAGGCGAGCGAGAACAGCAAGGCAAGGCGCATGATCATGGCCAGCGAAAGGCCGATGATGCGCGCCTTCTCGCGCTGGTGGACCGGCAGCGTCGCGACGATGATGGCGATGACGACGATGTTGTCGATGCCGAGGACGATCTCGAGCCCGGTCAGGGTGAGGAGGCTGAGGAATGTGTCGAGGTCGAACATGAAGTCGTTGGCCTTGGCGGTTGCGGCGGAATCGACGGTAAACCAATCTTTCAACGCCCTCCTGCGAAGGCGCGGTGCGAGCATGAATCCGGTAGCGGGCTGGATAGCGCGCGGGGCGCGCCGGCCGATATAGCGGTTAACCGCTACGCGACGGCGGCGCGGTTTCAGGCGCTTGCAGCCGCAGCGCCAGGCGGATCAACTCCGAGAGGTTGCGCGCGCCGGTTTTTTCCATGACATGGGCGCGGTGGATCTCGACCGTGCGAATCGCGATGCCGAGGCGATGCGCGACCACCTTGTTCGGGTGCCCGGCGACGACGAGGTCCATCACCTCGCGCTCGCGCGGCGTCAGCGTTTCGACCCGCGCGGCGAGAGCGGCACGGTCTTCGGCGACAGCCGCCCCCGCGCCGGCCATTCGGATCGCCTCGGCGACCGCCGCGAGCAGCGCGTCGCTGTCGAACGGCTTTTCGAGGAAATCGACCGCCCCGGCCTTGAGCGCCGTGACCGCGGCCGAAACCTCGCCGTGCCCGGTAATGACGACGATGGGCAGATCGAGCTTGCGCTGCTTGACCTCGCGCTGCAGCTCAAGCCCGCTCATTCCCGGCATGCGGAGATCGACGAGAAGGCAGGCCGGACGCAGCGCTGGCACGGCGGCGAGGAAGCGTTCGGCGCTCTCGAAGCTCTCGACCGCATAGCCCTTGACGGCAAGCAGCGCGCCGAGGCCGCGGCGCACGGCCTCGTCGTCGTCGACGATGAAGATGGCTGCCTTAGGACTCTGCGGCATCGGCATACACCGGCAGGGTGAAACGGATCTCGGCGCCGGACTCGGTCGGCGCGACGCCGATGCGGCCGCCCAGCTCCTCGATTATAGAGCGGCACAGCGACAGGCCGATACCCATGCCGGTGGGCTTGGTGGTGGCGAAAGGCCGAAAGAGGCGATCGCGGATTTCGGGCGCGAAACCGGGCCCGGTGTCGGCGACCGAGATCTCGACGAAATCCGCATCCACGGGCGCGCGGCGCGCGGCGATCGCGATCTCGCGCCGGCCCGCATCGGCGCCCGCAATCTCCTCGATGGCATTGCGCACGAGATTGAGCAGGACCTGCTCGATCCGGATCGGATCGACGAAGACCGCCGGCAGCGCGGCTTCGAGCCGGGTCGCGATCTCGACGCGATTGTGCAGCGCTTCCGTGCGGACAAGATCGAGCGTGCGGGCGACCAGCGCCGGCACTTCGGTGCACACCCGGCGCGAGTCGGCGCGGCCGATGATGTCGCGCGCGCGGCGCACGATCTCGCCGGCGCGCAGCGCCTGCTGCACCGCGCCGGCAATGAGGTCCGCCGCCTGCCCGCGCACGGGGCCTGCCTCGGCGTCGGGCGCCTGCAGCACGGCCTCGCAGGCGCGGGCGAGTCCGATCATGGCGGTCAAGGGCTGGTTGATCTCGTGCGCAAGGGCGGCCGCCATCTCGCCGGTGGCGGCGACGCGCTGGGCGTGCGCGAGATGGACCTCGTGCTGCTTCAGCAAGGCCTCGGCTTGTTTGCGCGCCGTGGCGTCGCGTACCACGGCGACGAAGAGCGGCCGGCCGCCGACCTCGGCTTTGCCGATCGCAGCCTCGGCCGCGAAGGCGGCGCCGTCGAGCCGCCGCGCCATGATCTCGCGGCCGGCGGCGCTGCCGCCTTCCGGCAGCGGCAGGCCCGGCAGCAGCGCGTCGATGCGCCGCTCGGTCAAGGCGCGCTGGCCGCCGCCGAACATCTCGCTCGCGGCGCGGTTGGACGACGTGATCGCGCCCGAAGCCTCGAAGGTCAGGATCGCGTCGGGCGCGGTCGCAACCACGGTCTGAAGGCGCGTCTCGCTGTCGCGCAGATTGTCCTCGGCGCGCTGGCGTTCGTCGACCGTGGCGCCAAGGACAATGCCGGTGACCGCGACAGCGAGCATCAGAACTTGGAACTGCGTCACCGTGTCGGCGTCGAACCCCTTGATCTGAATTGCGGCGACGAGGCCGAGCTGGGTCACGAGCACGCCCCAGGCGGCGCCGACGAGACCGTCGCGCAGGCCGATCCAGATCAGCGGCAGAAAGAGAACGTATGAGAATTCGAAGTGATCGACCGGCTCGAGCCCGAAGATGATCCAGAGCCCAAGGCCGATCGCCGCGAATTGCAGCCCGTATTCGAGCGCCGTGCGTGTGCCGAGGAAGGCGGCGAGCCGGCGCATGTCGGGAAGCAGAAGCAAAAATGGCGTGAAGACGGCGATTCCGATCACGTCGCCGACCCAGAAGCGCCAAGCGTGGGCGCCGAAATCGCGCCAGGGCAAGAGGCCGGTCGCGCAATAGATTGCGACCACGGCAAGCGCGACGACGCCGGTCGCGGCGAGCGCCACGCCGAAGAGGGCGAGAAGATCGCGCCGATCGTCGAGGCGGAGCGAAACGCGCAGGCTCCGCGCCAGAAACGCGGCTGCCGCGCCATAGCAAAGCGCCACGACGAACGCCACCGCGACGGCCGTGACCGGCGCCGCGACCAGATTGTGCAGCAGCAGCTCGGCGGCGAGCACGGCCGCGAACACCGCAGGCGCGAAGCGCGCGCCGAAGCGCAGCAGCAGCGCAAAGCTCAAGCCGACCGGCGGGTTCCACGGCACAATGCCGAGCGGGCTCGTCGGATCGATGAGGCTCAGCCAGTCAAGCGCGAGGTAGAGCACGACGTAGCCGAGGACGGCGGCGGCGATGCGCCACTTTTTCGTCGCGCCGTTTGCCGTCGCCGGTTCGCTCATGCCGATCGCCGCTGCTTCTGCCGCTTCACATAGAGGCACGCGCCGGGCCGGTCAATTCGGCGCGCGTTCCGTTCGGCCCCCGCCCACCGCCGCCCAAATCCCCATGCCGCACACCGCGGCACCCGCGATCTCGATCGCCGTCGGCGCTGCGCCGGCAACCGCGTAGCTCAAGACCAGCGCGAGCGGCGGGGTGAGGGCGGAGATGGTGCCGGCGCGGGCGGCGCCCATCAGGGCGGCGGCGCGGGTGAACAGCGCCATGGCGACGAAGATGCCGATGGCGCCTTGGTAGATCGCCTGCAGCGCGAATTCGGCGGGCGGCGGCGCGAACAGGTTTTTCGGCAGGAATGCGAGATAGACCGGCGCGTAGATCGTCGTCGAGACGACGGCGACGAGGCCGACGGTTTGCAGCGGCGGAATGCGCCAGGCCGTAATCGCCAGGGTGAACGCGGCCCAGACGACGCCGGCGGCGACGAAAAAAAGATCGCCCGGCCAGTTGAAGCCGAAGCTGCCGCCGGCGCGCGCGGCGCCGTCGTAACCGAGCGCGGCGACGCCGCCGAGAATGAGCGCCATGCCGAGCCAGCGCCGCGCCGCGATCCGCTCGCCGAACACGATCCAGGCGCCGACGGCGGTGAACAGTGGAATGAAGCCCGGCAGCACGATGGCGGCGTGGGCGGCGGTTGAGGATTGCAATCCGCTATGCAGCAACAGCGCGTGCGGCACGCCGATGCAGCCGCCGACCAGCGCGACTTGGCGCCAGGCGAGGCCGCGCAGGCCGCGCCGCAGGAACCACGGCAGAATGAGCAGCGCCGGCACGGCGAAGCGCAGCAAGGTGAGATCGTAGGGCGTGAAGCCCGCGGCGAGGCCGCGCGCCGAGACCGCGATCCAACCCGCCCAGATCGAGGCGACGACGATGCCGAGCGCCAAGCCCGGCAGGGTGCTGCGCGGGGCGGCGCCGGCCGTTGCCGCGGGCGTGCCGCTCACTTCACCGGCACGCCGCGCGGCTTGCCGTCGATGCCGCGCAGCACGATGGCGCCGTCCTCGATCGTGGCGATCGTTTGCTCGTCCGCCGATACGGCGATGGCGCGAATGGAATTCGCGATGTCCGGCGCAACCAAAGACGGGCCTTGCGGCGTGCCGTCGAGACGCACGACGCGCAGGCCGACCAGATCGACGATGAGCAATTCGGGCGGGCTGTCGGAATAGCCGGCGAGCGGAACGAAGTGCCGGAGCGTGGCGGTGCCCGGAAAATCGCGCAGCATGCCGGGCCTGGCTTGCGCGATCGACGCGACATAGCCGCCGAAACCGGGCTGGAACGCGCGGACGGCGACGAGATGCCGGCCGCCGCGCGCGAAACCGACCGCAACCGGACAACAGGCTTCGTATTCGAACTTGCCGCCGGCGAGCGGCAGCGGTTCGCCCGCCGCGGTCCATAGGTAGACGATGTTGGCGCACGAGATCGCGGCGACGAGCTTGTCGTCGGGCGATATCGCGACCGCGCTCCGGCTGCAGGCGAAGTCGACCTTCTGCCGCGCCATGGCGAGCGCGGCGCCGGGCGCGAGCGCGGGCTTGCCGTCGGCGCGCCACAGCCGCACGCGCAGGGCCTCGTCGGCCGCGACGATGAAGCGTCCGCTTTGCGACACGGCGAGCGCGGCCAGCGGCTTGTCCGACGCGCGCACCGGCGCCGCCGCTTCCTTCCCGTCGAGCGACCAGAAGCGCAGCGCGCCATCCTTGCCGGCGGTGACGACGCGCTCGCCATCGGGCAGAAACGATGCCGCGGCGGCTTCGATATCGATCGCGGCGTGGATCGCGGGCTTCGCCTCGTCGGCGAGATCGACGACGCGCAATTCGCGCTCGCCCAAGGCCAGCAGCAGCCGCTGCCCCTTGCCGGTGAAATCCGATTTCGGATGAAACGCGATGTGGAACGGCTCGAACGCCGGCGGCGTTTGCGCGCCGGCGGGCGGCGGCGCGAATCCGAGACACAGGACGATGCAAACGATCGCGATCCGCAAGCGGCGCTCCCCGCGCCGATGATGGCGCGCCGGATACTGCGTGCCGTGGCGATCGATCGCAAGCGCGGAAATGCCTCGGCGCTTGTCTGGCAGATCGCCGAACATGCCAACGAAAGTTTGCCCGTAGGGGCGGGTCTCAGACCCGCCCTGCCCGCGCCGCGCAAAACCGGGCCGGCGATTTGCCGGCGGCACGAGGGCGTGCCGACGCATGGCGTCGGACGGAGACCCGCCCCTACGCGGTGATGCGCGGCCCGCGCCGCGCCTCAATACTTATCGTGGTGTTTCACCCAGGCCATGGACCAGGGCAGGCTCGCCTCGTCGCGGCCCTTGGGGACGAGATCGAGGTGGTGATAGGCGGCGAGCAGCATGTCGAGGCCGCGCGCGTAGCAGGAATAGGTGTGGAAGATCTCGCCCGCCGGATTCTTGTAGAACACGCTCAAGCCCGGCATCTCCTCCATCTCGAGCTTGAGCCGGCCGTAATTGTAGTCGATCTCGCCGCCGGTTTTCGCGGCGGGCGGGAACGAGACGCCGTGGTCCATGTTGAAGTCGCCGCCCGCCGACGACACCCAGTCGAAGCGCCAGGCCATGCGCCGCTTGAACGGCGCGAACTCGGCGAGCGGCGCGCGCGAGACGGCGACGAAGCTCACGTCGCGCGCCTGGAGATGCGCGGTTATGCCGTCGAAGGTGTCGGCGATGTAGGAGCAGCTCTTGCAGCCCTCGTCCCAGCCCGGGCCGAACATGAAGTGATAGACGATGAGCTGGCTGCGCCCGGCGAAGAGATCGGCGAGCGAGACCTTGCCCGCCGGGCCCTCGAACCCGTAGGCCTTGGTCACGCGCTCCCACGGCAGATCGCGCCGCGCCTGGCTCAGCGCATCGCGCCGGCGCGAGAGCTCCTTCTCCTCGGCGAGCAGCGCCCGGCGCGCCGCCACCCACTCCTCGTGCCCGACCACCTTGTGCCGCGTCACGTCATAGCTCGACATCGCATCCTCCTTTATATTTAACATTATCGTTAAATACACAGTCCGCCCCCGCTTGGCAAGGGGCTTGTCGCGCCTATGCCTCCGGCAGCTTGAGCTTGCCCTTGACGATCTTGCGCGTCGGCGTGAGCGGCATTTCGGCGACGAGGTCTCGTCAGGCAGCTTTGCGTCGCACGCCATTGTCGGCGAGCAGCACATCGCCCGATATTCCCCAGGACTGCCGCAATTTCCGCATCATATCGACGGTCAATTTTCGGCGACGCGTCAGAATATCGCGCGTCCGGCGTATAGGATAGGCGCGCCCGGCCGTGCCCAAAATCCGCGCCAAGTCTCCGATCGAGTAGTCTTGCTGCTCCATTCGAAACTTAATTGCGTCAACCGGATCGGGCAATTCGATCGGCCATCGGCTGCTCTCATAGGCTTCGATCAAAATAGCGAGGTGCTTAAGCCGTTTATGCTGCGCGGTGCCGCGCCGCGCACCCCAAAGCCGGCGCAATTCCTCCAGCGCCATACGATAGGCGCGATCGCTTTCGATCGGCTCCAATGCTTTCATTGCGGACCGGCCGATCGGCGTTCGGAACAATTCATAAGCGCCTCACATCGATTCGGTCGTATTCAGCATGCGTCCCGAACCAAAGTACGAGCAAAGCCTGTTCGACGTAGTCAACAAGCGCAACGATCCTATACCGATTCCCGCCGATATCGAAGATGACTTTTCGGTCTTCGACGATGCTGGCCTTCGGATATTTGCGCTTCAGCTCGGCGTGGTTGCGCCAATCGGCCAAGCGTATTTCTTCGGCCCAGGCGTCGAGCCTGGATCGGGACAGCGAATGGCGCCGCTTGCCCGCATCGAGAACCTCGCGCCCGAGAAGCCGCATGTCCGCTCAAGCTCAGCCCGGCGGGATTTTCAGCTTGCCCTTGACGATCTTGCGCGTCGGCGTGAGCGGCATTTCGGCGACGACGACGAGGCGTTCGGGCAGTTTTGTCTTGGCGATGCCCTTGCCTGCGAGATAGGCGCAGAGCGCTTCGAGCGCGGGCGAGGCGGCGCCGGGGCGGAGCGTGACGAAGGCGCAGGCGCGCTCGCCCAGCACCGGATCGGGCATCGGCACGATGGCGGATTGCAGGATCTGCGGATGCGAATCGAGCAGGTCCTCGACGTCGCGCGGGTTGAACTTGACGCCGCCGCGATTGATCACGTCCTTGCTGCGGCCGGTGATGGCGACATTGCCGGCGGCATCGGCGGTGGCAAGATCGCCGGTGCGATACCAGCCGTCCGGCGTGAAGCCCGCCTCGTTGGCGGCGGCATTGTCGAAGAAGCCGGGGAACAGCAGGCAGCCGCGCACCTGCAGCTCGCCCTCCTCGCCCGGCGGGCACGGGCGCGCCTCGCCATCGGCGACGCGCACGTCGGTGCCCGGGCTGGGCCGGCCGGCGGAATTGGCGGCGATCTCGATCGCGTCGCCGGGCCGCGTGTAGAGCGCGCCTTGCGTCTCGGTCATGCCCCAAAGCTGCGTCACCGCGCAGCGCGGCAACTTCGCCTGGAACCAGCGCACCAGATCGGGCGGACAGGCGCTGCCCGACATGATGGCGAGCTTGAGCGACGAGAAATCATGCGCGTCGATGAGGCTCTGCGCCCGCACCGCGGCGATGTGCGCCGGCGCCGTCCACAGCGCGGTCGGCTTGTCGCGCGCGATCGCCGCCGCCATGTCGGCGGGCGTGAACGCCGGCAGCAGCACGATCGCGGCGCCGGACGCGAGCGCCACATGAACGCTGTACAGGCCGAAAAGATGCGAGAACGGCGCCGCGGACAGAATGCGGTCCGCCGGCGTTATCCCGTGCTCGGGCGCGCCGAGCCGCGCGTTCGAGAGCAGCGTATGATAATTGTGCGGCACGGCCTTGGGCGCGGCCGTCGTGCCCGAGGTATAGAGCAGCAGGAATGGATCGGCCGCGACCGGCGGCTCGACCGCCTCGGCATCGAGCGGCGGCGCCTGCTCGATCATGTCGCCGAGCGAAAAGCAGCCGGTCGTCTTGGCGCCATGGGCGATGACGAGCTTGAGATCGGGCAGGCGCGCGCGCATCGCGAGCACGGCGTCGGCCGGGCGGAAATCCTTCATGTCGGCGAGCACGATCGCCGCCGCCGCCCGGCTGTGCGCCAGCAGGCTCTCGATCTCGGCGGCGCGATAGGGCATGTGGATCGTCGTCATCGCCGCGCCAAGCCGGCAGATGGCGAAATAGGCGATGAGGAATTCGGCCATGTTCGGCAATTGCACGGCAACAACGTCGCCCCTGGCGACGCCGGCGTGATGCAATGCGCCGGCGAGCCGCGCGACTTTGGCCGCGAGTTCGCGCCAGTTCAGCGTCGCGCCGGCATGGACGACCGCGGGCGCCTCGCCGCGCTCGGCGGCGTGGCGCGCCAGCCACTTCGGTATCGTATCGTCGCGCCACAAGCCGCGGCGCACGAAGTCGCGCGCCTGGGCCGGATCGAAGCGCAAGCTGGCGCGCAGGGCGAGCGCGTTCTCGCTGTAGCGGAAATGATCGAGCTGCGGCGTCATGCGCTCGGCGCGGAAGCGCTTGCCGCCGCCCAATTCGAGCAGGCGCGAATGATGCCCGGTGCGGAAGCGCCGCCGCTCCATGACCGTGCGCAGGAACAAGACTTGATTGCGCGTCAGGCCGAGCTTGTCGGCGATCTGCTGGTCGGCGAGGCCCATATCCTCGCGCTGGCGCTCGATCGCGGCCCAATCGAGCGCGCGCACCGGATCGCCGGTCCGCGTCTGAAGATTGTGGCTGAGATTGAACACCATCTCGCCGAAGGTGGCGATCATCTCCTCGGTGACGCCGATCTCGTCCCGTGTCAGCCCGCGCGCCATTCTCTACCCCGCGGCGAGAGAACCGGAAGGTTTAGGGAACCACAGAGGCACGGAGGCACAGAGAAGAAGGAATTCGGGCGCGCTGCGCGCGCGAAATTGAATCTCTGTGCCTCTGTGTCTCTGTGGTTCACCTTTTTCTCCCGGACTTCCGATTCAAGCCTTCTTCGCCGCCTGCTGCGCCTCGAAGCGCAGGATCGGATCGGCGAGCGGCGCCTTGGTCGCGATCGGGCAGGCGCGCATGCATTCGAAGCATTGCGCGAACCAGCCGCCCGAGCCGGCCGAAACCTTGTACCACAGCATTTTGTTGTCCGGGTCCATCAGCGCGTCCTCGCGCTCGGCCTCGGTCTCGGCGCGGATCGCGTCGAGAATGCGCGTCGGCACGGTTTCGTATTGCTGGCTCATCTCGGCGCAGGCCGCCATGTCGTAGCGCATGACCGCTTGCTTGCCGTTCGCGTCGATCTCGCCGTCGAGGCATTGCACGGGACAGAACTTCATGCACGGCGTGCGGCCGATCGAGCGGTACATGGCGACGCAGGACGGCGCCGGACACGGATTGTCCGCCATCGGCTTGTCGGGCGGCAATTCGAGCTCGGTGAAGATCGAGGCGAAATACATGTAGCCGAATTCGGGATGAAGCAGGATATCGCCGGCCAGCGAGCGGGCGCCGATGCCGGCCAGCTCGGCGTGGAGCTTCAAGCTCTGCAACGGCACGCGCGGCCCGCCTTCGGGGTCCATGTCGGGCGGGCAATAGATCGAGCGGATGCCGAACTTGTTCTCGATGAAAAACGCGGCGCCGTAGGCGATCTTGTAAGCCCGCGTCTCGGTCGAGCCGAAATAGCCGAGCGCCTTGGACGGCACCGTCCACGCCCCCTGGGTCTGCCCGCCGACGCCGAGCGATATCACCGACTTGACCTTCGGCATGAGATCGCGCGGCCGGTGGCCGGGCGGCGCGATGCGGTCGATCGCCGCGAGATCGGCCACGCCGGCCGCCAGCGCGCCCTTCTTGCGGCAATAATCGAGGATCGCCTGCTTGGCGGCAACCGGATCGATCTCGCGTTTGGCGGCCATGGTTTCTCCTTGAACGGCAGCTGGCAGCCTAACGGCCGGCGCGCCCGCGTCAAATTCGATCGATATTGTCTATTTTGTCTATAATGGATATAAGAGATATTTAGGAGAATCGGCCATGCGTTACATGTCCGCCACCGAGGCCAAGCAGCGGCTTGCCGCTTTGCTCGACGCCGCGCAAAGCGAGCCGGTGACGATCCGCCGGCAGAAGCGCGAAATCGCGGTCGTGCTCTCGCCTGCGGAGTATCGGCGTCTGCGCGCGCTCAACGTCGCCGAGTTCCAGCGTTACGCCGACCTCGTCGGCGCCCGCGCCAAGGCGCGCGGCTTGACCGAGAAAAAGCTGCGCCGGCTGCTCGCCGCTGATGGCTGAGGAACGCATTGTCGTCGATACAAACGTCCTTGTCAGCCGGCTGCTTCTGCCAGAATCGGTGCCCGGCCGCGCTGTTCGCAAGGTTATCGATGTGGCTCGACTGCTGCTGTCCGAAGCAACCCTTGCCGAATTGGCCCGCGTTCTCGCTCGCGCGAAATTCGATCGCTATGTGACGGTCGCCGAACGGCAAGGATTTCTGCGCCGCCTGGGCACGATCGCCGTCCTGGTGCCGATCGTTCACACGATTCGCGCGAGCCGCGACCCCGGCGACGACAAATTCCTTGAGCTTGCGGTCAATGGCGCGGCGCAGCGTATCGTCACCGGTGACGCCGATCTCCTGGCGCTTGACCCGTTTCGCGGCATCGGGATCGTCACGCTGGCGGACTATCTTGCGAACTGAATTTCGTTGCGGCACGGCCGTCGGCCAATTCCAATCCGCGGAAGCAGGTCGGCACCTTAAGCCCGGATTTCTCACAGTTAGAATGCGCGGGCCGATGCATCCGCGAATTTCTTGCCGAGAATCATTGGCCTTCGTCCCGAGGGCGCGCGCAGCGCGCCCCTACGCAACGACGACATCGCGTAGGGGCAGCCTGCGGCTGCCCTGGTTCCGCAAGTTGCGATCGCCATAGAGAAGTCCGGCGCGCACGATGCATGGCGAATTCGTGCTGCGAGAATTCCGGGTTAGCGATGCACCGTCCTGCGCAGCGGAAGTTCCTTGAGCAGCAGTGCCAGCGCGCAGCCGAAGGCCGCGGCGGCGGCGCACGCATCGAAGATGTGGCGGAAGATCGCGCCGGCGCCGGCGACGACGGCGGCGCGGCCCGCCTCGGGCAATTGCGCGAGCGCGCCGTGGCCTTCGTGCAGCAGGCGTTGCAGCAAGCGCGACGCGGCGCCGGCCTCGCCGGCGCCGGCCGATGCTTCGAGCGCGCCGGTGAGGCCAGCGGCGAACACCGCGCCGAGCAGCGCCACGCCATAGGCGCTGCCCAACGAGCGGAAGAAGGATTGCGCCGCCGTCGCGGCCCCGAGATCGGTTTGCGCCACGGCATTTTGCACCGCCACGATGAGAACCGGGAACAGAATGCCGAGGCCGATGCCGGCGATGGCGCTCGCCGTCAAAGCGATGGCGCGCCCGGCGGCGATGTCACTGCGCGCCAGAATCGCGAAACTCACGGCGGTGACGATCAATCCGGCAATCGGCAGGATGCGATAGCGCCCGGTGCGGCTCATGAACCGGCCGCCGATCATGGCGCCGACCGTGCTGCCGAGCGTGTAGGGCACCAGCAGCAGACCCGCCGCCGCCGCCGAAACGCCGCCCGCAAGCTGGGCATAAAGCGGCATGAACACGATGCCGCCCATGAAAGCCATCGAGGTAATCGCGGCGATGGCGTTTGTCAGCACGTACGAGCGGTTGCGGAACAGATGAAGCGGCATGATCGGCGACGAGGCGAAGCGCTCGGCCAGGAGAAAAACCGCCGTGATGGCGAGGCCGAGAGCGGCAAGGCCGAGAATTTGCGGCGAGGCCCAATCGTAGACCAGGCCGCCCCAGGCCGCGACAAGCTGCAGGGCCGAGACCGCGGCGATCAGGAGCACGGAACCGGCATAGTCGATGCGCGGCTTGCCTGGCGGCTTCACCAGCCCGCGCAACTTCAATTGACACAATAGAAAGGCCAGGACGCCGAGCGGCAGATTGATCCAGAACACCCAGCGCCAGGAAAGATATTCGGTGAGAATGCCGCCCAGGAGCGGCCCGCCGACGCTGGCGATCGCCCACATCGCGGCGAAAATCCCCTGATAGCGCCCGCGCTCGCGCGGCGCGATGATGTCGCCGATCACCGCCTGCGAGACCACCCAGAGCCCGCCGCCGCCGACGCCCTGCAGCGCGCGCGCCGCCGACAGCTCGACGATGTCGCGCGCCAAGCCGCACAATATGGAAGCAGCGACGAAGAGGACGATGGATACCGACATCGTCGCGCGCCGGCCGAACAGATCGCTGAGCCGGCCGTATAGCGGCGCGGTCGCGGTCGAGGTCAGCAGGAATGCGGTGACGATCCACGATAGGTGCTCGACCCCGCCGAGTTCGCCCGCGATGCGCGGCAAGGCCGCGGCCACGATCGTCTGGTTGAGCGCGAACAGGAAGCTGCCGAGCAATATGCCGCTCAAGATCGCGACGGTTTCGCGATAGGAGCGCTCGGGCGGGTTTGGCATGGACCGGTGCACGGGTTGGCGGGAAAGTCTCTAAGAGTGGCGCATATGTATTACAGCGACGCATGGAAATGTCGAAGCGTCATCCCGAGTGCAGGTCGCGCGACGCGCGACCGAAATCGAGGGACCTCGGGCGGACGAGCGTTTTGCCGCCGCGCTGGGTTGCGCTAGTCCGGCCGAGGTCCCTCCACTTCGCGCGCTTGCGCGCGCGTCCGACGCCTTTGGCGTCGGCTCGGTCGGGATGACGAAAGTTCTTCGGCGTTGCAATTTCGCCTTAACGCCGCCTCAACCGATCATGCCTATATCGATCGGCCGTCGCGTCGCCCCCATGCGGAGAAAGCAATAAGTCCAATAAAGCCGGCCGACGATGCCGAACGCCTCATGGACGAGGCGCGCGAGTGCTTGAACGCGGGCAACGACAAGAAGGCGCTCGCGATCGGCAAGAACCTCGAGAAGCTGCGATATTCCGGCGCCTTCGAGATCCAGGCGCTGGCCCATATGGCCATCGGCAAGACGGACAAGGCGATCGAGGTTCTCGAGAAAGGCACCAAGCTCGTGCCCGACATTTGGCTCTTGTGGCAGCTGCTCGGCAATTGCCGTTCCGATTGCGGTCAATTCGCACGATCGCAAGACGCCTACGAAAAAGGCCTGGCGTTAAAAAACGCCGACGCGGTGTCGCTCCTCTATAACTATGCCCGCATGCTCTGGCGCTCGGAGAAATTCGCCGCCGCGGAGGAAAAGATCGGGCTCGCCTTCGAGAAAAAGAATTTCGCGAAAAGCCGCTTGGCGCTGATCGCCCGCTGCACCGCATTGCAGCTCGATTTGCACAACAAGGGCGAGCGCCATGGCGAAGCGGAAGCATCGTTCAAATCGTTTCTGAAACGCAATTTCCGAACCGAGGACAATGGCGAAGACCTGGCGCCGGTCTATGCCGCCTTCGGCGCGACCTTGCTCGCGACCGGAAAATCCGCGGAAGCGGCGGACATGGCGCTGCTCGCAATCCGATTGGACCGGCACAACGCCGATGCCCGATATTTGCTGCGCGAAATCCGGTCTGCGTCGCCCTATCGAAATGCGAAATACCTGCGAATTCTGATTTCCGGCCATGACCCGGCCCCGCGGGCCGGACACGACAAGCCGCTTGGATTTTTCACGACCTACGACGTCGTCGCCGACGACGAAGGCGAAGCGCTGAGATTCATCAAGGAATTCGAGGCGCCGCATATCGCCGGCAGCCTTGCGATCGAGGAAATCGAGACGATAAAATCGCCGAAACAACCCAAGGGCGTCTACGAGACCACGCCCTATAACCTGTTTCCGCTCGACAGCGAGTGAGGGCGATCGCCTGACATCACGCCGCCGACCGCATCGCATCGAGGCGGCGGTCCAGCGCGTCGCGCAGCGCGGGCGAGATCGAGGCGAGCGGCAAGCGGCAGTCCGGCTCGGCAATGAGCCCCTGCCGCCACAGGCAATGTTTGAGCGGCATCGGATTGGCTTCTTGAAACAGCAGCGGAATCATCCGCGCCAAGGGCTGCCACAGGGCGCGCGCCCCCTGATGATCGTTGGCCGCCATGCGCCCGGCAACGGCGACAAAGCGTTCGGTTGCGAGATGGCTCGCCGCCAGGATGCCGCCATCGGCGCCATGGGCCAGCATTGTATAGAACAATGCGTCCTCGCCGGTGAGCACGGCGAACGGCTTCGGCCGCGCCGCCAGCAGATCGAGCGATTGGGCGATATTGCCCGAACTATCCTTCACGCCGACGATGTTGCGCCGCTCGGCGAGTGCGCAGCAGCGTCTCGTTGGCGAGATTGACCGCGGTCCGGTACGGAATGTTGTAGATCAGGATGAGGCGGTCGGTGGCGTCCGCGACCGCTTCGAAATGCCGGCGCATCCCGTCCTGGCTCGGCCGGTTATAATAGGGACAGACCGAAACGATGCCGGGAAAGTCGTAGCGCGCCAAGCGTTCGATCGACTTGACGACCTTGCGCGTCGCATTGCCGCCGATCCCGACATAGATGGGCACCCGGCCCGCAACCGCCGTAACGGTACGTTCGACAATGGCCTCGGCTTCGTCATCGTCGAGCGTCGGCGCCTCGCCCGTGGTGCCGAGCGGAAACAAGCCGGATACGCCCTTGGCGATGTAGTGGTGGATGAGGCGCTCGTAGCTGGCGAAATCGACGGCGCCGTCCTTGAACGGCGTGACGAGCGGAACCCAGACGCCGGAGATCGCGGCCATGGCGGTTTCCTCGCATGATGTTCCGCTGTTCTATCGGCCGGCGATATATTACAAAATCTAATTGTTCTAATGATTCTGTTCTCGAACTCTAATAGTGGGCGGCCGGCATGATCCGCGATATCGATGTTGGGGTGGCGCGCGCCTTCTTGACGGTCGTCGAGGCCGGCGGCGTAACCAAGGCGGCGGGCGTGTTGCGCCTGTCGCAAGGCGCCGTGAGCCAGCAAATCAAGCGGCTCGAGGAGCTTCATCGCGCGCCGCTGTTCGCGCGGCGCGGCCGCAAGTTGATTCTGACGGCGGATGGCGAGCGACTGATCGATCTGGCGCAGCGCCTGGTTTCCGCCAATGACGAGATGTGGTCGGCGATGCGCCAGCCCGCCTTCGAGGGCGAGGTCAAATTCGGCGTGCCCTACGACATCATGGGCAGCTACATGCCGCCGATCCTGCGCCGCATCGGCCGCGCCCTGCCGCGGGTGCGGGTTACGCTGGTGTGCAAGGACACGCTGCTCCTGCTCGACGATCTCGGCTCGGGCAAGCTCGACCTCGCGCTCACCACCGAACTCGCTTGCGGCGCCGGCGGCGCCACGGTGCGGCGCGACCGCCTGGTGTGGGTCGGCGCGCGCGGCGGCGACGCCTATGCCCGCGATCCGTTGCCGGTCTCGCTCGGCGCGCCATCCTGCGTGTTCCGGCCGGTCACGGTCGAAGCCTTGCGCAAGAAGGGGCGGCGCTGGCGCGCGGTTTGCGAGGTCAGCAACATGGAGCCGGTGCGCGCGACCATCGAGGCCGATCTCGCGGTCGCGACCTTGCTCGAACATTCCGTGCCCGACAGCCTGGACATCCTGCGCGCCGAGGCGCGCCTGCCGCCGCTGCCGGTTTTCCGCATCAACCTCTATCAAGCGCCGCGCCTTGGTCCCGCCGCGCGGCAGTTCGCCGAACAAGCCCGGCTCAGCATCGCGGCCAATGTCTCGGCGCGTGGCGCGGCGTGATTGCAAATTCAGCAACCCGCATCGTTCGGACCGCCACGATTGCCGAGGTGACAATTGTCATTCGGGCACGGCAAACACGATCGGAATTGTCGCCCCGGCGAAGGCCGGGTCCAGCAGATTGGCCGAAAATGAGTCGAAGGCCATTTGTGGATCGGCGACGATCGAGGCTCGATAATCCGCGTATTTCCGGGCAGGTTGACACTGGTGCAGCGCGCCGGCATCAACCTTTGCTTAACACTTCGCACGCCAATACAACCGTGCGGCGCAATATTTGCTTGACTTTCGCGCCGTTTGAGACCATGTACCTGCCATCGATTACTCGCGATCGCGCGACGCGCCCGTTTTGCAGCCGATGAAGTCGGTTCCGGGGCGCATCATCCCGAGACAATCTTTTCACAATCAGTCCGTCCCGATTGCGCGTTGGGAATGACCCAACGCCTAGACGACGCCGATGCCCCAGCGGGGCCGGAGCGCGTTTCGGCGCATAAAGGAATACACGTTGACCAATCCCACGTTTGCCGAACTCGGCCTCGCCGAGCCCCTTTTGCGCGCCCTCAGCGCGCTCAAATACGAAATCCCGACCCCGATCCAGACCCAATCCATCCCCTCGCTCCTGCTCGGCAGGGACGCGCTCGGCATCGCCCAAACCGGCACCGGCAAGACCGCGGCGTTCGCGCTGCCGATGTTGCAGCGCTTGGCGGCGGCCGGCGCCCGCGCCCGTCCCGGCGCGCCTCTCGCCCTCATCCTCGCGCCGACGCGCGAACTCGCGATCCAGATCGCCGAATTCGATCAAAGATTACGGCCGCCATGCCGGCTTCAAGACGGCGCTGATCTTCGGCGGCGTCGGCGAACGCCCGCAGATCGAAGCCATGCGGCGCGGCGCCGACATCGTCGTCGCCACGCCCGGCCGCCTGCTCGATCTGCTGAACCGGCGCCATCTCAAGCTCGACGCCGTGAATTACTTCGTGCTCGACGAAGCCGACCGCATGCTCGACATGGGCTTCATCCGCGACATCCGCAAGATCGTCGCGATGCTGCCCAAGCAGCGTCAATCGCTGCTGTTCTCGGCGACGATGCCCGACGATATCGCCCGGCTCGCCGCCGAAATGCTGCGCGATCCGACCGCGTTTCGAGGTCACGCCGTCGGCGACCACCGTCGAGCGCGTCGACCAGCGCGTCTATTTCGTCGAAGGCCCGGACAAGCGCGGCTTGCTGCAAAAGCTGCTCGCCGACCGCGATTTCTCGCGCGTCATCGTCTTCACCCGCACCAAGCACGGCGCCAACAAGGTCGCGCGCCATGTCACCGAAGCCGGCGTCACCGCCGACGCCATCCACGGCAACAAGTCCCAGGGCGCGCGCCAGCGCGCGCTCGACGATTTCCGCCGCGGCCGGGTCCGCGTGCTGGTCGCGACCGACATCGCCGCCCGCGGCATCGACGTCGACGGCATCACGCACGTGATCAATTTCGACATTCCGAACATCGCCGAAAGCTATGTCCACCGCATCGGCCGCACCGCGCGCGCCGGCGCCGACGGCATCGCGATTTCGTTCTGCGCCCGCGACGAGCGCGCCTATCTGCGCGATATCGAGCGCCTGACGCGGCAGCCGCTCACCGTTGTCGGCGGCCAACCGGCCGGCAAGCCGCACCAGCCCGCCCGTCCGCATGCCAACGAACAGCGCAAGCCGCACGCGCACGCGCATGAGCAGCGCCGGCCCGAGCAAAACGGCCACGGCCGGCTGCAGCACAACAACGGCCATGCCCGGCCCCAGCACAACGGCCCGGCGCGTCCGCAGGCGCCGGCGGGCGTCAACGAACAATCATCTTGGGCGCCGAATTTTCTCGGCCCGCGCGGCGATGCGCCGAAAGAGGATGGCTCCAACACAAGGACGCGCCGCGCCGCTTGATGCGGCACCGGCCGTTCGTGCCGGCGTTTATTGAATGCCACCCCTCAGGAGATAGAATATGGCAAGCGGAACGGTGAAGTGGTTTAATGCCCAGAAGGGCTTCGGGTTCATCCAGCCGGACGACGGCGGCAAAGACGTGTTTCTGCACATCAGCGTCGTCGAGCGGTCGGGCATCGGGAACCCGCAAGAAGGCCAGAAAATCAGCTTCGACATTCAGCGCGACCCGAAGGGCCGGCTGAGCGCGACGGGCATCAAGGCGCTGTAGAGCGCGACGCTGTAGAGCGCGACGCGGTCGGCGCATTCAGGAGAGCGTATGGCGAAAGAAGATCTATTCGAATCGGAAGGCGTCGTTCTCGAAGTGCTGCCGGACAGCCGGTTCCGCGTGCGCCTCGAGAACGGGCACGAGATCATCGTCTACACCTCGGGCAAGATGAAGAAGAACCGAATCAAGACGCTGGCCGGCGACCGCGTCACCGTCGAGATGACGACCTACGATCTGAGCCGCGGCCGCCTGATCTTCCGCCACAAGGACGAACGCGCCCAAGCCGCGCCGCAGCGCCGCACCTACAATCCGAACCGGCGCTAGGCGCCCCACACCCGCTTCGCCACCTCGACGACGAGCGCGAGCTTTTGGCGCTCGATCTCGGGCGTGACCGGATTGCCCGAAACCGCGCTGGCGAAACCGCATTGCGGCGACAGGCATAGGTGCTCTTTCGGCACGTATTGCGCCGCTTCCTCGATCCGCCTGACCAGCGCATCGGCGCCTTCGAGTTCCGGCCGTTTGGTGCTGACCAGTCCGAGCACGACTTTCTTGCCTTTCGGCACGTGGGCCAGCGGCTTGAAATCGCCGGCGCGCGGCGAGTCGTATTCGAGACAGAACGCGTCGACATCGATCTCCTTGAAGACGCGCGCCGCGATGGCGTCGTAGCCGCCTTCGGCCATCCACTTGCCCTTGAAATTGCCGCGGCAAATATGCATCGCCGCGGTCACCGATTTCGGCCGGCCGCGCACCGCGTCGTTCATCGCCTTGATATATAGCTCCATCAGCGCGTCGGGGTCTTCGCCCTCGCGCTGGACACGCCCCCGCACCTCGGGATCGCCCAACATGATGAGCGCGACCTCGTCGAGCTGGACGTAGCGGCAGCCGAGCGCCGCGAGATCGGCGATTTCCTGGCGGTAGATGGCGCACAAATCGCCGAAGAACGTAGCCGCGTCCTTGTAGGGCGTGCCGCGAATCGTCGCGGCGCCGCGCCAGAAATGGAAGGTCGAGGGCGACGGCATGGTGATTTTCGGCTCGGCCCGCGCGATGCTTTGCAGGAATTTGAATTCCTCGGTCGAAATCGGGCCGACCTTGATGAGCGTGCCGGTGCAAGTCGGGCAGATGAAGCCCTGCTCGTTGCCGTGCTCGTCGCGGAACTTGAAACGCGCCTCGGCGACCGACAGGCCGCGGATCGCCGGGATCCAATGGCCCCAATAGGAACCGCGGCGGAACTCGCCGTCGGTCACCGTCTTGAGGCCAAGCGTTTCCTGCTGCGCCACGATTTCGCGGATCGCCTTGTCCTGCGCCGCCTTGAACGCATCGTCGCCCAGCTTGCCGCCGTGATGATCGCGGAAGGCCTGGGTCAGATCCTTGGGACGCAGCAGGCTGCCGATATGATCGGCGCGGAACGGCGGTGTCTCGGGCATGGCGGAAATCTCCTGCATATTCAATTGACGCGTGCGGGCGCCGCGTTTGCCTATCCCCGCTCGCGCGCCACGACGAAGCTTTCATCTTCGAACCAAAGGCCGCCATGTTTCTTGAGGACGGCGTTCGTGGCGTCGAGATAATTGCCGCTGCTTAGAACGTCGACCAGGCGCGTGTCTTCGATTTGCGCCACATAAACGGCGGCGTTCCAAGCGGCGAGCAGGGTCGAGGTGCCGATATTTTCGCCGAGCTCGTCGGGCATGGCGTGGAGTTCGTAGCGGAACAGCAAATCGCCGTCGTCGAGGCCGTGAAAATTTACCGCGCGGCCCTCGCTGCCGAGCTGAAAGCGCAGCGCATCGACCAGGATGCGGCGCGGCGTCTTGAAGGGCTGCTCGTCGGGCCAGATGTTGCGGATGATCTCCATGCCCGGATCGCGCCCAGTCGATTGCACCACGACGAGGCGGCCGCCAGGTTTCAAGGCGCGGGCCAGCGGCGCCAACACGGTGCGCACCTTGGTTTCGGCCGCGAGCCGCGCGCGATAGGGCTGCGAGGCGAGCACGAGATCGTAGCCCGCGGGCGGCTTGCCCGGCGCCGGAATCGCGCCATGCAGCAGGAAGCGCTGATCGGCGCGATAGATGACGAGCACCGACGGCGTCACATAAAGCGGATTGCCGGTGCGCTCGCTGGTGCGCGTCTGCCAGCCTTCGTTGAGCAACGGCTGCAGGCCGCGGATCTGCTCGTCGAATTCATGCGCCGTCTTGCCTTCGAGCGCGACCTCCCAGTGCTTGATCTTCGCCATCGCTTCGGGCTTGGCGGGCTTCAGCCACGGCGCCTCGGCATAGTAGAGATTGGTCGCGACGAAGATCGTCGGCGGATGCTCGTTGAAACGGTCGGGCAGCTTTTCGAGCGTAAGCCGCATGTCTTCGAGGCTGATTTCCTTGCCGACGATGCGGATCGGGATCGTCGGAAAGCGCATATGCAGGTCGCGCAAGACGCGCATCAGCACGGTGCCGTCGCCCATGCCGGCATCGAACACGTCGAGCGCCGGCGGCTGCGGCTTGAGGTGGCCCAGTTCGCGCCCGACGCGCCGCGCCACCGCCCACTTTTCGGCGCAGGTGGTGACGAACATCAAATATTTTTCGCGATTGTCGAAAAAGCGAAAAGCGCGCTTCCCAGCTTGCGGCGTTGGCGTCATGCTCCCGATCCCTTCCGGCCTTCCACCAAAAAGCGGGCCGGCCTATTGTCAAATTCTAAAAACAATTTGAATCCCATGAACGGTACCAACAAGTCTAGCGGAAACTTGGAAAAAGCCCTGCGCGCCGGGCATTTCGCCATCACCGCCGAAACCACGCCCACCGCGACGACGCTCGTGCAGCCGCTGGTCGATCGCTGCCGGCCGCTCAAGGGCATCGCCGACGCCGTGAACGTCACCGACGGTGCCACGGCGAAGCCGCATCTCGCCAGCCTTGTTTTGGCCGGCAAGCTGGCCGAGGCCGGGATCGAGCCGGTGCTGCAATTCACCGTGCGCGACCGCAACCGCATCGCGTTGCAAGGCGACCTCCTCGGCGCCGCCGCGCTCGGCATTCCCAATATATTGTGCCTCAGCGGCGACGATCCGAAGCGCGGCGAAGAGCCCGAAGCGAAAACCGTCAACGATCTGTCGTCGGGCGACCTGCTCGCCCTGGCGCGCAAGCTGCGCGACGAGGGCAAGCTCAATTCGGGCCGCGACATCGCCGGCCCGCCGCGCCTGTTCCTCGGCGCCGCCGACGCGCCGGTCGATCCCAAGCCCGAGTGGAAGCCCGATGGCCTGCTCGCCAAGCTCGCCGCCGGCGCCGATTTCGTGCAGACGCAATATTGCTTCGATTTGGCGGTCCTGCGCCGCTATCTCGCAAGGCTCGGCGAATTCGGAATTCCGAAGAAGGTTTTCATCATCGTCGGCATCGGCCCCTTGGCGTCGTTGAAACAGGCGAAGTGGATGCACGAAAATTTATGGGGCGTTTCGATTCCGGAGTGGATTTTCAAGCGGCTCGAAGCCGCGGCGGACCAGAAGGCCGAGGGCCGGCGCATTTGCGCCGAGCTGATCCAGGAATTGGCGACGATCGACGGTGTCGCGGGGGCTCATCTCATGGCGCCGCGCCAGGAAGCCGAAATGGCGGCGGCGGTCGAAGATTTGGGTGTCTTGAAGAAGCGTTTGGTTACGAGATGAAGAAAGCCGCGAAAACCAGCGCGATCGGCGACGCCACGACGAGGGCGCCCGAGAGAGCGACGAAGCTCAGCAACCCGGAGGCGAGACGTGAGCTGAATGACCTATCGGTAAACATGGCTTGGTCTCCACAAAAGCATGAATCGATAGTGCCAAACTTATGCTTACCGGGCATGGAACGCAGTGACGGCGCTCACACCCCGTCTGTGACGGCCGTCACACCCTACTTAATTGATTTTTCGGCCGCGCCGCGGCGCTAAAGCATGGCGGGTCTACGCGCCAAGGCTAAACTCGATCCGCGCTATCCGCGTTATCCGACGATCCTGCACGCCCTCGACCGCGCCGCGCGCGAGATCGGCGACCGGCCGGGATTGATCGTCGAAGACCGCGCGCTCAGTTATCGCCAATATCGCGCCGCCGTCGCCGGTATGGCGCATCATCTGCAAGCGCTCGGCGCCAAGGGCAAGCGCGTTGCCGTGTGCATGACGAACAGCATGGAGGGCGCCGTTGCCCTGCTTGGCGCGATGGCGGCGGGCGCCATGGCCGTGCCGATCAATCCGAACTACACCGACAGCGAGATCGTACCGCTGATCGAAGACGCGGCGCCGCACGTTCTGTTCTGCGACGCCGCCTTCGCGGAGCGCGGCCGCGCCATTGCCGGCAAACTCGGCATCGCGCATTGCCAGCTGCTCGGCCCCGGCGGCCTGACGGTGGACGCTTGGGCGAAGGATGCAAGCCTCGTCTTGCCGTTGCCCGAGGCCGCGGATTGGGCCTGCATGTTCTTCACCGGCGGCACCACCGGCGTTCCCAAAGGCGCGCCGCACCGCCACGCGAACGTAATGGCCTTCGTCTATGCCGTCACCGCCGTCTGGCCGCTGCCGCGCGACGCCGAGCGCATCCTCAACGTAGCGCCGCTGTTCCACATTTGGGGCTTTTGCTACACGCTGGTCGAGCCGGTCTATCTTGGCGCCACGATGGTGCTGCTGCCGGCCTACAAACCCGCCGCCGCGCTCGAGGCCATCGAGCGCCACCGCATCACGATCTTCGCCGGCGGGCCTTCGGCGCTCTATGTCGGCATGCGCGGCCACGACAAGTACCGCGCCACGGATTTTTCCAGCCTGCGCCTCGGCCTCTCGGGCGGGGCACCCTGCCCCGAGGAATTGCTCACCGCGTGGCAGCGCGAGACCGGCTGCGAAATTCTCGAAGGCATCGGCATGTCCGAGGGTGCGCCCATCGCCTCGAACCCGATCGCGGGGCCGCGCAAGCTGCGCTCGGTCGGCATTCCCGCCGAGGGCACCGACCTCGAAATCGTCGATCTCGACGGCGGGACGCGCGTTCTTCCGGTGGGCGAGCCGGGCGAAATCCGCGTGCGCGGCGCGCAGTTCATCACGGCCTATCACAACCGGCCCGAGGATACCGCCAAAGCGATCCGCGGCGGCTGGCTCTATACCGGCGATATCGGCTATCTCGACGACGACGGTTATCTCTTCGTCGTCGACCGCAAGAAGGAAATGATCCTGGTCGGCGGGTACAATGTCTATCCGCGCGAGATCGACGAGCGGCTCGTCAAGCACCCCGCGGTGCACGAAGCCGCGACCGTCGGCGTGCCCGACCCGTTCCACGGCGAAGTCCCGAAATCCTATGTCAGTCTCAAGCCCGGCGCCGCCGCCGCGGCCGAAGAATTGCGCGATTACTGCCGCCAGCACCTCGCCAAATACAAGGTGCCGAAGCACATCGTCATCCTCGACGCCCTGCCGAAATCAAACGTCGGCAAGCTCAACAAGCTGGCGCTGAAGGCGCGGACGTAAGCACGGGAGTTTTCGGCCGAGAAATATTTCCGGTGTGGTCGCGTAGGGGCGCGCTGCGCGCGCCCTGGTGTTGCAATGAGCGATGGTAGCGCCCTGCAAGAGCAGGGCGCGCGTAGCGCGCCCCTACGCCGCGAAGATCGGAAATTTTTCTTCGACCATCGGTCTTTGCCAATGGCAGGGGAGACCGGCTCGGTCGCGCAACCGTAGCCCAGGGCGCGCTGCGCGCCCCAACGGCGCAACATCCCGCTTATGTGCCGTCGCTGCCTTCTCAAGCCGCCATGCGCCCGATAGGATCGCGCCGCCGCACGGGGCGAGGGGGATCACGCGACCATGACGAGCATCGCCTTTCCGAAGATGTTCGAGCCGATCAAGCTCGGCCGGTTCGAGGCGAAGAACCGCGTCATGCGCGTCGCCACCACGACGAACCTCGCCGACGATCTCAAGGTCGGGCCGCGGCTGTTCGAATTCTATGTGACGCAAGCCAAGGGCGGCTGCGGCACGATGGTGACCGAGTCGCTGCGCATCCAGCCCGCCGACGGCTTCCCGCACGGCGCGCTCGCCGTGTTCGACCGCGCGTCGCTGCCCGGCCTGCGCAAGCTCGCCGACGCGGTGCATTTCGAGGGCTCGCTGCTGATCGGCCAGCTCAACACGCCGGGCCGCCAGCATCTCGCCTCGCGCGTTCTGCCATATGCCATCGCGCCTTCGGCGATCGCGTGCCCGCGCTCGGGCGGCGTGCCGCACGCCATGTCGGCGCGCGAAGTGCGCGAGATGGCCGAGTGGTACATTCTCTCGGGCGTGCACTGCATCGAGGCTGGCATGGACGGCATCGAGATTCACGGCGCGCAGGGCCACCTGATCCAGCAATTCCTCTCGCCCTACACCAACCGGCGCGACGACGAATATGGCGGCAGTTTCGAGAACCGGCTGCGTTTCGCGCGCGACATCATCGAGGGCGTGCGCCGGCGCATCGGGCCGCGCCCGATCGTCGGCTACCGCATGGGCGTCGAGGAATTCACCGAGGGCGGGCTTTCGGCCGACGACACGCTTGAAATCGCCAAGGCCCTCTGCGCCTCGGGCTCGATCGATTACCTGTCGCTGAGCCAGGGCAATTTCAACACCATCGAAACCCATCTGCCCGACCGGCACTATCCGCTCGGCACCTATCGCGCCATCCACGCGCGCTACAAGGCAACGCTGCCGGGCATGCCGATCGTTTCGAGCACGCGCATCCAGGGACCCGAGCAGGCCGAGGCGCTGCTGCAGTCGGGCGAGGTCGACATGATCGGCCTGTGCCGCGCGCTCATCGCCGATCCCGATTGGCCGGAGAAAGCGCGGCGCGGCCGCGCCGGCGACATCCGCCGCTGCATCGCGTGCAACCAGTGCTGGGGCTGGATCAGCCAGGGCGAGCCGATTGCGTGCGCGACCAATCCGACGGCCGGCCGCGAGCATCAATTCGGCAAGCTCAAGAAGGCCGATCACGCCCGCCGCATCCTCGTCGTCGGCGGCGGCCCCGGCGGGCTCGAAGCGACGCACATCGCGGCCGAGCGCGGGCTCAAGGTGACGCTGATCGAGCGCAGCGGCGAACTCGGCGGCAAGATGCGCCATCTCCACAAGCTGCCGACCTTCGCCGAGATTGCCAACGTGCTCGGCTATCTGGTGCCGCGGGCGCAAAAGAGCTCGGCGGAAATCCGCCTCAACACCGAAGCCACCGCCGCATCGATCCTGGCCGAAAACCCCGATGCCGTCATCGTCGCGAGCGGCGCCACGCCCTATGCGCCGCCGCTGCCCGGCGACGGCTCGGTGCCGGTCCATGCCAGCATCGGCGAATTCGATTTCGCCGCGCTCGAGGGCGATACCGTCGTCGTCATGGACGAAGACGGCTACTATTGGGCGGCGGCGATCGCCGAGCAGGCCGCGGCGGCGGGCAAGACGGTCGTTTACGTCACGCGGTTTTTCGAGCCGCTGCGCGAGCTGCCCATCGTCTCGCGCATCACGGCGCTGCGCGCGCTCGACGCGGCCGGCGCCAAGATGCACGCCAACATGCTGGTCGCGCGCGCCGAGCGCGGCGCCGTTATCCTGCGGCACTATCTCACCGGCCGCGAAGAACGCGTGCCCGATGCCGCGGCGGTGATCTGGGTCGGCGCGCAACATGCCAATGGCGGCCTCGCCGAGGAATTGCGCGCGGCCGGCTATCTCAAGGCGCATATCGTCGGCGACGCCTTCTCGCCGCGCCGCCTGCCGCAAGCGCTGCTCGAAGCGCACACGATCGCCCGCCGACTCTGATGCAGGGCGTCGAGCGCGCGCTCAACCTGTTTTGGATCGCGTTCGGCGTCGCGGTCTGCGCCGCGGCGCTCGATGTCGCGGTGTGGAAGGACGGCAAGCCGAGCAAGGGTTTCATGGCGTTCGGTGCCGGCCTCGCCATCGCCGCGATCGGCCTCGCCTTGACCGCGACGCAGGGCCGGCGGCCCGAAGCCGGCGGGCCGTTTTGGTCGAGCGGCGCCGGCGCGCTGCGTGTCGCGGCTGTTGCCGCCGGCTTTGTCGTCATCGCCCTGCTCATGCCCGTGCTTGGTTTCCGCACCGCGGCGGCGCTGGTCATGATCGGGCTGTTGCAACTCGTCGAACGGCAGAATTGGCTCGTCGCCGTCGCGCTCGCCGCCGGCGCCGTCATGGGCGTGCATTGGCTGTTCACCGGACCGCTCGGCTCGACCCTGCCGCGCGGACCGTTCGGCTTCTGAGCCGGCGATGGATATCGTCAAGGGCCTTGTCGGTGGCTTCGACGTTATCCTGACCTGGAGCAATTTTTATTATTGCCTGATCGGCAGCCTGATCGGCACTTTGGTGGGCGTGCTGCCCGGCGTCGGCCCGCTCGCGGCGCTCGCCCTGCTGCTGCCGGTGACCTTCACCCTGCCCCCGGTTGGTTCGATCGCCATGCTCGCCGCGATCTTCTACGGCGCGATGTATGGCGGCTCGACGACGTCGATCCTCATCAATATGCCGGGCGAGGCGGCGTCGGTGGTGACGACGATCGACGGCCACCAGATGGCGCGCCAGGGCCGCGCCGGCCCCGCCCTCGGTATCGCCGCGATCGGCTCGTTCGTCGCGGGCACGCTCAGCGTCGTGGCGCTGACCGCCGTGGCACCGCTCTTGACCAGCGTGGCGCTGCGCTTCGGGCCGCCCGAGAACGCGGCGGTGATTTTCCTCAGCTTCATGGCGGTGCTGTTCATGATCCGCCAATCGCCGGCGAAATCGGCGATCATGCTGGCCTTGGGCGTCGCCCTCGGCTCGGTCGGCATCGATCCGATCGAAGGCACGCGCCGCTTCACCGGCGGCTCGATCAATCTGTCCGGCGGCTTCGATCTCGTCGCCGTGGTCATGGGCCTGTTCGGTGTTTCGGAGATTCTCCTCACGGTCGAAAAGCTCGCGAAGCACGAAGCGTTGGCCGCCAAAATCCGCGGCCTGCTACCGACGCGCGCCGACTGGGCCGCTTCGTGGAAGCCGATCCTGCGCGGCAGCGCGCTCGGCTTCGGTATCGGCGTCTTGCCTGGCGGCAACCCGGTCACCGCCTCTTTCGTGTCCTACGGCGTCGAGCGCAAGCTGGCCAAGCAACCCGAGCGCTTCGGCAAGGGCGCCATCGAAGGCGTCGCCGGCCCCGAAGCGGCCAACAACGCCGCGGTCGCGGGCGGCATGGTGCCGCTGCTGTCGCTCGGGCTGCCGAGCAATCCGATCACGGCGCTGCTGCTCGGCGCGCTCATCATCCACAACGTGCAGCCCGGCCCGCTGCTCGCCGCCCAGCGCCCGGACGTGTTCTGGGGCGTGATCGCCAGCATGTATGTCGGCAACGTCATGCTGCTGATCCTCAATCTGCCGCTCGCCGGACTTTGGGTGCAGCTCCTGCGCATTCCCTACAAATACTTGTTTCCGCTCATCGTCCTGCTCGCCGTCGTCGGCACCTATTCGACGAACAAGAATCCGTTCGACATCTGGGTCATGATCGGCTTCGGCGTCGCCGGTTTTCTGCTGCGCAAGCTCAATTATGAATTGGCGCCGCTGATCTTCGCCCTGGTGCTGGCGCGCGAGTTCGAAAATTCGCTGCGCCAGTCGCTCATCATGTCGAGCAACGGGCCGCTGATCTTCCTGGAAAAGCCGATTGCGCTCGCCTTGATCCTGGTCAGCGCGGCGCTTATCGTCTCGCTCATCGCCGGATACCGCAAGCGGGCGCGCGCCCGCAACAAAAACGAAACGAGGGAGTGAATCATGAAACGCATCCTGCTCGCCGCCATCGCGCTGCTCGCGCTCGGCGCCGGAACCGCCGACGCCCAAGATATTGCCGCCGCCAAGGCACGCATCAAGGCCGCACAGCCCGCGGATTTTCCCAAGGACCCGCTCGAACTCGTCGTCGTCTATCCCGCCGGCGGCGGCATGGACGTGGCGGCGCGCATCCTTGGCAAGTACATGGAGAAATACACCGATCAAAAAGTAATCGTGAACAACCGCGTCGGCGCCGCCGGCATGGTCGGCCATTCCTGGCTCGTCGCGCAAGCCAAGCCCGACGGCTACACGATGGGCGTCATCGCCAATCTCTTCTGGTCCGACGCGATGCTGAAATCCGAGGGCAAGTTCGAATATAACAGCCTCGAACCCTTCGCCTTCATCAACTACGACCCGGTCACCTGGATCGTGACGACCGACGGCGCGCTCAAGGATATCGATTTGAAAGGCCTCGCCGCGCTCATCAAGGCCAAGCCGAACACGATCAAGGTGACGATGACGCCCAACAATTCGCTCGAATTTGTCGCCGAGCAATTCGAGAACGCGGCCGGCGGCAAGTTCGTCAAGGTGCCGTTCCAGGGCGGCGCGCCGGCGATCACGGCCCTGCTCGGCAACCATGTCGATGTGTCGTTCGGCTTCTTCGCCGAATATCGCGGGCATCTCGAAGCCAAGAAGGTGAAGGCGATCGGCGTCGCGGCCTCGGAACCTTCGCCCAACCTGCCCGGCATCCCGACGTTCAACCAGACGCTCGGCGTCACCAACATCAACTGGGTCGCGTGGCGCTACGTGGCGCTGCCGAAAGGCGTCCCAGCCGACCGCAAGCGATATCTCGCGACCGTATTCGACGCCGTGCTCAACGATCCGGAGCTCAAGTCCGAATACGCCAAATCCGGCGCGATCAGCGAACGGTCGCGCGTCGGCGCGCCCGAGGCGGTGGCCAAGGAAGTCGACCGCCTCGTCGCCATCGAGCGCCAGTTCTACGTCAGCTCCGGCCGTCTGAAACAGTAGGGGAAGCGCCGTCCATGTCGAGTTTCGAGAAACGCAGCATCACCGCCGATTCGGCGATCGTCGCCGTGCAAGCCGCGGCCGCCAAGGCCAAGCAGCTCGGCCACGCGATGTCGATCGTCGTGTGCGACGAGTCGGGCGTCGTCAAGGCCGCGCTGCGCATGGACGGCGGCAGCGAGCCGACCTTCCGCATCGCCCAGGACAAGGCGCTGACCGCGGCGAGCCTCGGCCTGCCGACGCACGGCTTCTGGGATTTCGTCAAGAACGATCCGCCGCTGCTGCACGGCATTGTCAACTATCCGCGCATGATCGTGTTCGGCGGCGGCTATCCGATCAAGGAAGGCAATCGCATCATCGGCGGCATCGGCGTTTCGGGCGGGCACTACAGCGACGACATGGAAGTCGCCCGCGCCGGCCTGCAAGGCATCGGCGCCCCGATCGGATGATCGGCCCGATCGGTTGATCGGCCCGATCGGATGATCGGCGCGATCGGATGGGGGCGGCGGCGAGCGCTAGAGCGCGATGAGATTGGATGCGATCGGTTTCGACACTGTCCTCCGCTCCACCGCGCGCGCCACGCCACAGACCGGATACAATGCTGACAGGTTCCGGGATTTGTTCGGCGGTCGGCCTGGTACATCGACTTCCCATGGTCTCCCCCGCCCAAGACCATCCGCGCCAACTTATTGATTTGCTCGAAGGCCGCCAAATTCAGGTATTGGGAAAATCGGGACTTTGGCGGCCTTCGGAAAGATCAAGCACTTAGCCGCGATTCGCGCCTCTTGGCGAGCGAAGGCCGCCAACCAGCAATTTGGCGGCCTTCGCTGGAATCAAGCCCTTAGCACCCCCCGTTCGGGCCCGCGCGGCGGCGGCATTTGGCGGCCTTCGGGACGAATAGCCGGATCATGTTATCGGCGCGGCCACAGCGGACGAAACCCTGCGGTCGGCGCGCACATTCGAATGCCCGCGACGCGCCACGCACCGAGAGAGCATCATGCGATCAAAGGGAATCGGCCGCCGAGATTTTCCCTCTCCCCGGCGCGCAAGAGCGCGCGGGGGGAGAGGGGGAGGAAATTGCCGAAACCGATCGCATCCCGCTCTAGCGCGGCGCGATGACGACCTCGGTCTTGACCGAGTTGGCGATGAAGCAGAGATCGTGGGATTTGTGGTGGAGGGAGTCGATGTCGGCCGGCGCCGGCCGCTTGTCGCCAGACCAGCGCACGGCGGGGCGCAGGGTGACGCGCGTCATCGCGGTGCGGCCCTCGGCGTTCTTGGCCACGATGCCGATCGCCTCGTCGACATAGGAATCGACGACGAAGCCGCGCCGGTACGCGAGATCGAGGAAGAACAGCATGTGGCAGGAAGACAGCGCCGCCACAAAGGCCTCCTCGGGATCGACATTGGCCGCCACCGACCAGGGGGGCGGCACGACGTGCGGCGAGGCCGAGGCCGGCACCACGACGCCGCCATCGAAGGCCCAGCGATGGCCGCGCGAATATTTGCCGCCGGCGAAGACCTGCTCGCCGCGCTCCCAGGATACCGTCGCGAAATACTCGGACATGCGCGCCTCACAAGCGCGGCGGCGGCTCGCCCGCCGGCCACGCGAAGCCGTAATTGATGAGATTCTGGGTATAACTCTTCCACTTGGCCTTGCCGAGCGTGGTCTTGGTGTTGGCGGCGATCACGCCGGTGCCGTCGGCGATGCGGTTCATCAGCGCGGTCAAGGCCGCGATCGCGACCGCGGCGAACAGCGCATCTTCCTCCCAGCCGGCGGCATAAACCGCGTCGGCATCGGCTTGGGCCATGCGGCCCGGCGTTTCGGTGAGCTTCTTCACGAAGCGCAACATGGCGCGCAGCTTGGGCGAGATCGGCGCGGTGTCGGGATCGGCCATGATCCGGTCCATCAATCCGGGCTCGACGCCCCATAGCTCGGCGGCGACGACGTGGCCGCGATAGCAGAACGAGCAGGCGTTCAAGCCCGAGACATAGGCGAAGATCAGCTCGCGCTCGGCAACGGTGAAGGGTTTGTCGCCGCGCAGCAGCACATCGTGCAAGCGAAAGACCGGGATGGCGAAATCGGGGTATTTCTTCATCACCTCGTAAAGATGCGGCGCGTCGCCGAGCGATTTGAGGAATGCCATGATGCGCGTGCTCCGTCATGCGGTCGCGGTTGAACCGACCGCCATCAAAGGCCGAGCGCGGCAGAGCACGCAAGGGCTTCCACGCGCCGGACTGCCGCCCTATTGTCGATGCGGCAGTCCGGCAATGCGCCGGCCCGGGAGGAAGATGCCGCCATGATCGTTATCCATCGCATTACCGTGCTCGCCGCCGCGCTGACCGCTTTTGCCTTCAGCGCCGCCCCGCCCCTTCTCGCGCAAACCCAGGACATGAAGGTGGCGCACTTCGTTCCGCCGCAGCATCCGATCTCGAAATGGATCGAGGATTGGGCCAAGGATCTGGAGACGAAATCGAGCGGCGTGTTCAAGATCACGGTCATTCCCGGCGGCCAGATGGGGCCGGGGCCGAAATATTACGACATCGCCAAAACCGGCCAGGCCGACGTGACCTGGTTCGTGCACGGCTTCACGCCCGGGCGCTTCAATCTCACCGAAGTTTCCAGCCTGCCCTATCTCTTCGGCAGCGGCGAGATCGGCTCGAAAGTGCTCAACGAGAAGGCGCTGCTCGACGCCCACCTTGCCAAGGAGCATGAAGGCCTCAAGATCCTCGTGCTCTTCACGCACCAGCCGGGCAATCTCCATCTGTCGTCGAAGCCGGTGCGCAAGCTCGAGGACCTGAAGGGAATGCGCATCCGCTTTCCATCGGCGCCGGTCAAGGAGCTGATCGCGGCGCTTGGCGCCACGCCGGTCGGCATCCCCTCGCCCGAACTCGCCGAGTCGATGCAGAAAGGCACGCTCGACGGCGCCTTCATCGATTACGGCGGAGCGGGCATCGCGTTCCGCCTCGGGCCGGTCACCAAGTACACGGTCGAAACTTACATCTATGTCGCCAGCTTTTGCCTTTGCATGAATCAGCGGCGCTACGAGAGCCTGCCGGCCAACTTGAAAAAGCTGATCGACGATTCGGTCGCGAACCAGGGCGGTACGCTCGGCAAGCTCATGGACGGCATCGATGCGTCGGGCAAGGATGCGATGGTCAAGGCCGGCATGTCGCCTTCGAAGCTCGACCCCGAGGAGGACAAGAAGTTGCGCGCGCTGGCGCAGCAGGTGAGCGACAAAATCCTGGCCGATATGGAAGCCAAGAAGCTGCCGGCGCGCGCGGTTTTCGCCGCGATGCAAGCGCTTGCCGCCAAGCATACGCCGGGCTCGAATAATTTCTGGAAATAGCGGTTTGCCCCGGCGCGATCGGATGCGGGCGGCGGCGGCGCCCTTCGGCTTCGTCGCCGCGGGGGCGCTCGTCTTCATGCTGCTGGTGACAACGGGTTCGGTGTTCTCGCGCCAATTGTTCGGCCGGGAGCTATTCGGCGTGGTCGACCTGATGGAACTGGCGCTGACCGTCTGCATCTACGCGGCGCTGCCGGGGGTTTTCCTGCGCAACGAGAACGTCACGGTCGACATCATCGACAACTTAGTCTCGCGCCGCGTGCAATTGGCGCTGCGGCTGTTCGGGCTGCTGCTCGCCTTCGCCGTTCTCACCGTGGCGCTGAGCCAGATGATGGCACCGGCGCTCGACAAGTTCCGAGCCGGCGAGACGACGATGACGCTCAACCTGCCGCGCTACTGGCATTGGATTCCGATCGTTGTCGGTTTCGGTTTCGGCGCGCTCGCGGCGATCTGGGCGGGCATTCGCCTGTGGCGCGACGGCATTGCCGATCCCGACCCGGACGCCCTGCCGATCGCGCCGGGCCATTGAGCGCGCGCCGCCGGAAAGCCCATGGGTTCAGAGATCATCGGCCTCGTCGCCTTCGCGGCGCTCATCGCGCTGGTCATGCTGCGCGTGCCGATCGCCGTCGCTTTGGGCGCGGTGGGATTTGCCGGCTACTGGGCCGTGGACGGATTGGACCGCGCGCTCATTGCGGTCGGCAATACGCCCTACGACATGACCGATAAGTACGGTCTCACCGTCGTTCCGCTTTTCATCCTGATGGGCGTGGTCGCGGCGCGCGCCGGCATGTCGCGCGAGCTCTACACGGCGGCGAACGCGATTTTCAGCGGGCTGCGCGGCGCGCTCGCCATGGGCACGATCGGCGCCTGCGCCGGCTTCGGCGCGATTTGCGGCTCCTCGCTCGCGACCGCGGCGACCTTGACGAAAGTCGCCGTGCCGGAAATGCGCCGGCACGGCTACGACACCGGCCTTGCCGCCGGCGTCGTCGCCTCGGGCGGCACGCTCGGCATTCTCATTCCGCCCTCGGTCATTCTCGTCATCTACGGCATTTTCGCCGAGCGCAGCGTGCCCGAGCTCTACGCCGCCGCGCTGATCCCCGGCTTGCTGCTCGCCATCCTGCACATCCTCGTCATCGCCGGCATCGCATGGCTGCAGCCGTCGCGCATGCCGAAAATCGCCGGCTTGCCGCTGGTCGAACGCCTCAAGTCGGTGATCGGGCTGTGGAAGATGATCCTGCTGTTCGGTTTTGCGGTCGGCACGATCTATTCCGGATTCATGAGCCCGACCGAGGCAGCGGCGGTTTCGGCCTTCGCCGCCATCGTTATCGCGCTCGCGACGCGAACCATCACCTGGCGCGGCGTGGGCGAGTCGATCATGGAATCGGTTTGGACGACGGCGACGTTGTTTTTCATCGCCGTCTCAGCTTTCTTGTTCGCCTACTTCATGGTGCTGACGAAAATTCCCGCCGGCATGGCGCAATGGGTGAAAGATCTCGGCCTGGCGCCCTGGGCCGTCATCCTCATGCTCGTCGGTATCTATCTCGTGCTCGGCTGCTTTCTCGATTCGCTGAGCATGGTCGTCGTCACCGTGCCGGTTTTCCTGCCGCTCGTGGTCGGCATCGGCTATCATCCGGTGTGGTTCGGGATTTTGGTCGTCGTCGTGGTCGAAATCGGGCTCATCACGCCGCCGGTCGGCATGAATTGCTTCGTCATCCGCGCCCAGGTTCCGGATATCCCGCTGGCGACGGTGTTTCGCGGCGTGATGATTTTCCTCGTCGCCGATTTCGCGCTCATCGCGCTGCTGCTGCTGTTTCCGGATTTGGCACTCTGGTTGCCGGCGGCGCTGAAGCTGCTGGGCTGAGACAGCGGCGCCGGGCCGCGTGAAAAGGAAGAGGCCGGTCCCGACGAGACCGGCCTCTTTTCGCATTCAATTCGTAGACGGTGCGATCGATCGGCAATCTAGCCGGATCTACGAGGCGCGGGCCGAGCGGGAGAAGCGCCCAGCCACTCGCTTGCTCGCACTTGTAGCGGCTTTGACTGCCGATTTGGCGGCGTTCGTGGAAGTCTTGAGAACCGTTTTGGCCGCATTGCCGTAGGTCTTGGCGATCTTCTTAACGCCAGCGGCATAACCGGCGCCAAGGACCTTCGCCGCGCCGGCATAAGTCTTGCCGATCTTCTTGACGACACCGACATAGGCTTTGCCAACCGTCCCGGCCACTTTCGCCGCGGTCTTCGCCGCGGTCTTGGCCGCGCCGACATAGGCCTTGCCGACCGTCTTCATGGCGCCGATGTAGGCGCCGGCGATCCCTTTTCCCATTTTTGCGGCATCCTTGACCGCGCCGGCGGCGGTGCTTGCCGCCTTCTTCGCCACGCCGACCAATTTCTTGGCGACCTTGTTCGTGCCGCTCGCGACCGTTTTCGCGGCGCCGCCGATCGCTTTTACGACCGTCTTCGCGGCACCGCCGATCGCTTTTCCGGCCGACTTTGCAGCGCCGCCGACGGCTTTTCCGACCGTCTTCGCGGCGCCGCCGACGGCTTTGCCGACTTTTTTAACCGCATTGCCAACGAAGTCGAAAATCCCGGCCTTGGCGATGCTCTTATCCGCCTCCGCGGCGCGGCTGGCGTCTGTTTCGAGCGCCAACTCGGTGCCGGCGATGCGTATATCGCTGTCAAGCGCGCGCAGCAACGCGCCGCCGTCGCGTGCGATCGGTTTCGTATCGAATTGATGGATGTTGGCGATGGTGCCGCTCGCAGACGTAGCGGATATCAGCGAAAGGGCGGCGGAGGCAATCAGAAGCGATGCAAGTTTGGTCATGGCGAAGTTCCTTGGTTGCTCGGTTGGGTTTCGGGGTTTCACCCAAGCAGCCACGATGCAGCCATTCGAATGGCGGATTGCGCATTCGATCGCGGACGCGGCGATGCCTGGTTGCCACCGCTTCGCAAACCCGCGCCGCGCGTCGATGACGTTCACGTTTTACACAAATGACTGTGAACGGCGCGTGAACCGGCGGCCGCGCGGCAAAAATTTTGGCGCAAGGTCTCGTCCGCTTGCGGGCCTCTTCCGAATCCGGCGCGCTCCATAGTATATGTCTTCGAATAAGGGGACGGCGCCGATCGCGCCGCGGTTACGTTCAAACGATGGCACTGGCAATCGACGATGCGACGCGCGCGCTGCTGAACGGCGGCGGCGGACCGGCCGCGGCGCTTTCGGCGCGGCTGGTGACCGAGACCGCCGAGCTGCTCGGCGCCCGCGATCTTGTGCAAATCGCGAGCGCGCATATCGACGGTTGCCTCTACCACGGCGATAGCGGCACGGAGTTCGCCGAGAAGCTCGTCAAGGAGGGCGGCAAGGTCGCGGTGCCGACGACGCTCAATGTCGGCGCGCTCGACCTGCTCCATCCCGGCCGCGTCGCCTTCGATCCGCATCGCGCCAAGATGGCGCGGCTGATGATGGCGAGCTACGAGGCGCTGGGCTGCCGGCCGACCTGGACCTGCGCGCCCTATCAGGCGGGCCACCGCCCCAAGCTCGGCGAACATGTCGCCTGGGGCGAGTCGAATGCCGTGGCCTTCTGCAACTCCGTGCTCGGCGCGCGCACCAACCGCCTCGGCGATTTTCTCGACATCGCCTGCGCCATCCTGGGCCGCGCGCCCAACACCGGCCTGCACCTCGCGTGCAACCGGCGCGCGGCGCTCGTCATCGACGTGAGCGCGCTCTCGCCGCGGCTCAAGGCGACCGACGTGTTCTATCCCGTGCTCGGCACGCTGCTCGGCACGCTCGCCGGCGGCGCCGTGGCGGCGATAACCGGCCTGCCGCCCGGCGTCGCCGAGGACCGCCTAAAGGCGCTCGGCGCCGCCGCGGCGTCGAGCGGCGCGGTGGCGCTGTTCCACGTCGTCGGCACCACGCCCGAGGCGCCGACGCTCGACGCCGCGTGCCAGGGCGAGACGCCGCGCGAGCGCATCATGGTCAGCGCCGGCATGATCCGCGCCGCGCGCGATTCGCTGTCGACGGCGGCGGGCGTATCGCGCATCGACGCCGTCGCCATCGGCTCGCCGCATCTCTCGCGCGCCGAATTCGCCGAACTGCTGCGCCTCTCCGCCGGCAAACGCTTCGCCGTGCCGTTCTACGCCTGCACCGGCCGCGACGTGTGGCGCGCGATCGAGGCCGAAGGCGCGGCGGCGACCTTGAAAGCGAGCGGCGTGATCCCCGTCGTCGATACTTGCGTCGTCGTGGCGCCGATCCTGCGGGACATGCGCGGCGGCGTGCTGATGACGAATTCCGGCAAGTTCGCCCATTATGCGCCAGGCAACACCGGCTATGCCGCCCTCTATGGCAGCCTCGAGGATTGCGTCGCCTCGGCCGCGACCGGCGCCCTCCGCCGCGACGAGGCGCTGTGGCAATGACCGGATCCGAATCGCGAACGGTGCTGCCGGCCCGCATCCTGGTCAATGGCGCGGCGACCGGGCCGCTGTTGCGCATCGTCGAACCGTTGAGTTTTTGGGGCGGCGTCGATCCAGCGACCGCGCGCATTGTCGATGTGCGCCATCCGCAACATGGCGCCTGCCTGACCGGCCATATCGTGGCGCTCGCGGCGCTGCGCGGATCGAGTTCGTCGAGCGCCGTCATGCTCGAATTGCTGAAACGCGGCATCGCGCCTGCCGGACTGATACTGGGCGAAGTCGATGCGATCCTTCTGCTCGGCATCTTCGTCGCCCGCGAAATGGGCTACGGCACGATCCCGGCGCTGGCGCTGGCGCCGGATCGCCACGCTTCGTTGCCGGCGCGTGTCCGCATCGGTCTTGGCGGCTTGATCGCGCGCGACGGCGGAGAACCGGAACCATCGATCGGGGACGGAGCCGGCCCATGATCGCGCAGCCGATCGACCCCATCCGGCGCGCCGGAATCGATACTTTGGGCGAGTTGTTGAGCGCCCAGGCCCGGCGCCAGCCGAATGCGCCCGCGTTGGTCGACGGGCAACGCATCGTCAGCTACGGCGTCCTGAACAGCCGCGTCAATCGGCTCGCGAATGTGCTGACATCGCTCACCGTCGCGCGCGGCGACCGCATTGCCATTCTTTCCGAGAATCGCGCGGAGTATATCGAGCTGACCCTGGCGGCGGCGAAGCTCGGCGTCATTCTCTGCGCGCTCAATTGGCGCCTGGCCATGGCCGAACTCCGCCATTGCATCGAATTGGTGAAGCCCAAGATCGTCATGGCATCGCCGCGCTTTGCGCGGGATTTGGCGGCGACGCATCACTCGGCGCACGCGATCGAGTTCGACGCGCTCTACGAGCAGAATCTCGATCGGGCCTCGGAGCGCGAGCCGCCCATCGTCGTCGAGCCCGAGGACGGGCTGCTCATCCTCTATACGAGCGGAACCACCGGCATGCCCAAGGGCGCGCTGATCAGCCATCGCGCCGAGCTCGCCCGCTTGGCGGTCAGCCGCATCGATCTCGATCTGCAGCCGACCGATAGTTTCGTCGCCTGGGCGCCGATGTTCCACATGGTTTCGCTGGAACACGCGCTGCATGTCTTAGCGCTCGGCGGCAAGGTCATCGTCGTCGATGGCGCCGATATCGCGCGCATCGTCGATTTGATCGAGAGCGAGCGGCAATGGTGGCTGGTTCTGTTGCCCGGCATGCTCGATCGCGTCGTCGAGGAAATGAAACGCCGCAATTCGCGGCCCAAGGGCATCAAGCTCATCGGCGCCCTTGCCGACCTGGTGCCGGCGCCCTTGATCGCCGAGGCTTCGCGGCTGATGGAAGCGCCCTATTGGAACACCTTCGGCTCGACCGAAACCGGCATGTTGCCCGCCGCCGGCACGCGCTTTGCGCCGGGGCTTGCGCCGGACAGCGTCGCCAAGACGCACAACTCGCTCTATCTCTGGCGCTTGGTCGATACCGGCAGCCGCGACGTTGGCCTGGGCCAGCCGGGCGAGATGGCGGTGCGCGGCCCGACCGTCTTCAGCGGCTATTGGAACGCCGCCGAGGTGAACCGCGAGGCCTTTCGCGGCGGCTGGTACCACATGGGCGACATGTTCGTGGAGAATCCCGACGGCACGCTGAACTTCGTCGACCGTTCGAAATATCTGATAAAATCCGGCGGCGAGAACATCTATCCGGTCGAAATCGAGCGCGCGCTGATGAGCGATCCGCGCGTGGCGGAAGCCGTCGTCGTGAAGAAGCGCGATCCGAAATGGGGCGAGGTTCCGATTGCCTATGTCGCGGTGCACGACGCGGCGTTGACCGCGGACGAGTTGATGGCGGTGTGCCGGCAACGCCTGTCGAGCTACAAATGCCCGCGCGAAATTCACTTGGTCGACTCGGCCGACGATTTCCCGCGCAGCACGAGCGGCAAGGTCCAGCGCCACGTGGTCGAACGCTGGTCCGAACGCGATCCCAAATGAGCGAGCTGATCCTTCATCACTACGACTTTTCGACCTTTTCCGAGAAAATTCGCCTGGTCCTCGGCTTGAAGCGCCTCGCTTGGCGCTCGGTCGCAGTGCCCGCTTTCCTGCCCAAGCCCGATCTCGTGGCGCTCACCGGCGGGTACCGCAATGTGCCCGTGCTGCAGATCGGCGCCGATGTTTATTGCGACACGCGCCTGATCGCCGCCGAGATCGAGCGGCGTTATCCCGATCCGCCGCTCTGGCAAGCCCAAAGCGCGGGCCTCGCGCACGCGATCGAAGCCTGGGCCGAACGCGATCTGTTCTGGCCGATCGCGCGCTACGTCACCGGGCGCAATGCGGAGAACATCGATCCCCGTTTGCACGCCGACCGTGCCGCGCTGCGCGGCAAGCCCGCGCCCTCGCTGGCGGCGGTCAAGGCCGCGGCCGAGCGGAGCCTGCCGGCGATGCGCATCGAGATTCCGCGCGTCGCGAACATGCTGAGCGATGGACGGCCGTTTCTGCTCGGCGCCGCGCCCGGCATCGCCGACTTCGCGGCCTATCATGGGTTCTGGTTCATGGCGGCGTTCCCGATCGATTGTTCCGGCGAGATCGCGCCCTATCCGCTCATTCGCGCGTGGATGACGCGCGTCGCGGCGATCGGCCATGGTCTTCCGGGGCCGATGGCGGCAGGCGACGCGCTCGCGATTGCGCGCCAATCCACCGCCGCGAAGCCAAGCACGGCCGACATCGACACGGACGGGCCACCGCTCGGCAGCCGGGTGTCGGTTCGGCCGGAGGATTACGCGACCGCGGCGGTCGAGGGCGAGCTGGCGATGCTGCGCCGGAACGAAGTCGCCCTGCGGCTCGACAAACCGCCGACCGGGGTGGTTGCGCACTTTCCCCGGCTCGGCTACGTCGTAAAATCACTTTCCCAGGACATGAGCCGCTCCCTATGAGCCGCGTCGCGAACAAGGTCGTGCTGCTCACCGGCGCCGCATCCGGGATCGGCGCCGCGACGGCCGAGCTTTTCGTGCGCGAAGGCGCCCTGCTGATCGCGACCGACATCGATCGGGCGAATGGCGACGCGCTGGCGCGGCGGCTCGCGGCATTGGGCGCGGGCGAGGCCACATTCATCCAGCACGATGCGGCGAAGGAAGCCGATTGGATCGCCGTGCTCGCCGCGATCCAGCGGCGCCACGGCCGCCTCGACATCCTGGTCAACAACGCCGCCGTCATGCCGGCCCTCGTGCCGCTGGAGGATACTTCGCTCGACGAGTGGCGGCGCGTGCTGGCGGTCAATCTCGACGGCGTTTTTCTCGGCGTCAAGCACGGGATCGGCGCCATGAAGGCGCGGGGCGGCGCGATCGTCAACGTCTCCTCGGTCGCGGCCATGGTCGGCATGCCGCTTTCGGGCGCCTATGGACCGTCGAAAGCGGGCGTCCATCTGTTGACCAAGAGCGCGGCGCTCGAATGCGCCCATCTCGGCTATCCGATCCGCGTCAATTCCGTGCACCCCGGCTATATCCGCACGCCGATGACCGACGCGATCGCGGCCGGCTTTGGCAGCGATGTTTTCGATCGCCGGGTCGCCAAGACCGTTCCCCTGCACCGGCTCGGCGATCCCGCCGATATCGCCGAAGCGATCCTTTATCTCGCCGGCGACCAATCCAAGTTCGCCACCGGCAGCGCGCTCGTCATCGACGGCGGCTGGACCGCGCATTGACGATCCGGACGGGATGCGAGCGCCATGATCCGTGTGACCGACAAGATATTCATCGACGATAGCGAGGTCGGCGAGAGTTTCATCCGCGCCTCGGGGCCGGGCGGACAGAACGTCAACAAGGTTTCGAGCGCCGTGCAACTGCGCTTCGACGCGCGCAACTCGCCGTCGCTGCCGCGCGACGTGCGCGCGCGATTGGAACGCATCGCCGGCAAGCGGTTGACGCGCGACGGCGTTATCGTGCTCACCGCGCACGCCCATCGCATGCAATCGCGCAACCGCGCGGACGCGCTGGAACGGTTGCTCGATTTGATACGCGAGGCGGCGACGCCGCCGATCCCGCGCCGGCCGACCAAGCCGACCTACGGCTCGAAGCGGCGGCGCATCGAGTCCAAGCTCCACCGCGCGACGGTCAAGCGATTGCGCGGCGCGGGTTCATCCGACGAATAGGCCGCAGGCCGCCGGGTTAGCGCGGCTGCGGTACGATCCTTAGATAAGGCTTCGGCGCCTTCCAGCCGCCGGGATATTTCTGCTTCGCCTGTTCGTCGGACACGGAAGGCACGATGATAACGTCCTCGCCTTGCTTCCAATTGACGGGCGTCGCGACCTGATGCTTGGACGTGAGCTGGCACGAATCGAGCAAGCGCAGCACTTCGTCGAAATTTCGCCCCGTGCTCATCGGATAGGTCAGCATCGCTTTGATCGTCTTGTCCGGTGCGATGACGAAAACCGAACGCACCGTCGCGTTCGTTGCCGCGGTCCGGCCGGTCGAGCTGTCGCCGGCCTCGGCCGGCAGCATGTCATAGGCCTTGGCGACCTTAAGCTGCGGGTCGCCGATCAAGGGATAGGTGACGGCGTGGCCCTGAGTTTCCTCGATGTCTTTCGCCCATTTGTGATGATCGCCGACCGGATCGACGCTCAAGCCGAGAATCTTACAATTGCGTTTCGCGAATTCGCCGGTGAGCTTCGCGAGGTAGCCGAGCTCCGTGGTGCAGACCGGCGTGAAATCCTTGGGATGCGAGAACAGCATCGCCCAGCCGTCGCCGACCCAATCGTGGAAATTGATCGAGCCCTGCGTCGTCTCGGCGACGAAGTTCGGTGCTTTGTCGTTGATGCGGAGTGACATGGTTGCGCCTCCTGATGTGCGAGCGCCAGAGGTTGCGGGATGGTTTTTCGTATTGTCGGATTGGCGCGAATTATAACCGGTCGCACGGGCGGCGCATAGCCCGCGTCGCCCAAACGCAGCGTTTCCGCGCGGCCAATCGGCGGATTTAGGGGGCAAACATCCGGCCAGCGCCACGCGCCGTCCGGTTTTCGCCACTGCGCTCCGGCTTTTCGTTCGGCGGCATCGACGCGCGCGAGCCGGGCGCCGAAGTCCGCGACCCGGCTTTGGCGCGCCGCCTACTTCACGACAAACGGCTTGACCACCGGATTGCCGCCGATGACGAGCGGTTTGTCTTCGTCGATCGAGGCCGCGCCGAATTCATAGACGCCCTTCTTGCCGGTGTCGCGATGCAACATGGCGATGAGGGTCGAACCGCGCTTGACCGGCTTGCTCAGCCGCACCGCGATATTTTCGTTGACGCCTTTCTTCACCGGCGCGCTGCCGATCGAACCGGGCGCCACCGGCTTGCCGTCGTCGCCGGTCTCGTGAATGACGACGAACCCGTCCTCTTCGATCTCGACCTTGGCGATCCGAATGGCGCGGGCGCGCACCGGCTGGTCGGCGACCACGAGATCGGCCTTGGCCGCGCTCGCGAAGGGATTGAGCTTTTCCATCGTCTCGCAGGCGCCCAACGTGGCGGCGAGAATGGGAAGAAGAAAAATTGCGGAACTGCGCATTGGGATTCTCCATGACAATGAAATCGAACAGCGAAGCATTCCGCGCGGAATCGGCGCGGGAGCGCAACTGCGCCGCATTTCACATCCAAAGCGGTTAATTCTTTGCCAAGCCCGGGGCATTTTCCGGCGCTCGCGGCGGATGCTCTAGGCTGCTTGCCTGGCAGAATCCGGTTCGCCGACGGCGGGCGCGGCGGCGCCGGCCGGAAGGGGCAACTCAAGAATGAGCCAGGTGCCATGCTCGTTGCGCATTTCCAGCGTGCCATCGAGCTGATTGGCAAGCGCCTGCAGCAGCATGGCGCCGAAGCCGGTTTCACGGGCGCCGCTGTCGGCCCCCGCGTTGCCAACGCCGTTGTCGCCGACTTCCAGCCGAATCCAACCCGGCCGCTCGGCGGCTTGCAGCCGGACCGTAACGGTGCCCGTCCGGTCGTTGGGAAAAGCGTGCTTGTAGGAATTGGTGAGCGCCTCATTCACGGCGAGGCAGAGCGGGATCGCGTGCTCGGCCGCCAGCATGAGCGGCATGAGATCCGAAGCCAGCCGGATGCGGCTGCGTGGCGCCGCGGAACTGTGAAGCTGGTGCGCGACCGACTCGATCAGGCGGGACGCGTCGACCAGCGCCGATGGCTCCTGCTCGTAGAGCTGGCGGTGCACGGAGCCGATCACCTGGATGCGGGTCTGGGCGCCGACCAAGTGGTCGCGGACCGCCGGATCCGCCGCGCAGCGGGCTTGGATCGAGAGCATGCTTGAAATCAACTGCAGGTTGTTTTTGATGCGATGATGGATCTCGCGGATCAGAAGATCGCGCTCGACCAGCGCCACGCGCTGCTTCTCGTGCCGCTTCTCGGCGGCACCGGCCATGTCCAGGAACGCCCGGCCGATCGCATCGAATTCGGGCGGCATGGCCCCCGGCGCCGCTATGTTGTTGCGGACGCCCGGCTGGTAGTTGCGGATCGCATCCTGCAACTGCTTGAGCGGCGTCAGCACGATTCGACGCGTTGCCACCGACAGGCCGATGAACGCTACCACGCACAACGCCGCCATGGCGAGTATCTCGTCGGCAAATCGGGCCGCCATGTGCGACGTAGCCGTGATCGCAGGCTTTCCGAGCAGGAGATAGAGGCCGGATTCGCCGGCCAAGGGGACTGGAAAATACGAGTACCGCTCGCCGCCGGGCACGTCGTATTCGAATTTGCGCGGCGCGGTGGCAAGCCCGGCGGCGAGCGCCGCCCGCGGCGGCAGGAGCTCCGTTCCGCTGTCGCGGCTCGTCCACGCCCGGCCGCCGCGGTCGGCGAGCGCGAAGAACCAGCGCGGCTCGCTTCGCGCGACGTCGGGCAAGGCGGCGAGCCATTGCAACCGGACGCCGATGACGGCAATGTATGCGACATTGCCTTCGGCATCGACCTGCGGCAGCGCCATCGGCACCACCGGCTGCAGGGATACCCGGTCTTGCGACAGCACCTCGCCGACGACGAAACGACGCTTGGCCAGCGCTTCGCGAAAATAGTCGCGATCCGCGACCGAGATGCCGTGCATTTCAGGGCCCGCCGCGCAGACGATCGCGCCGCGCCGGTCGACGACGAAGAAGGAGGCATACTCCTCCCGGAAAACGTCGCGGAACAGCGCGATCGTCTTCGTACAATCGGCGCCCTGCAGCAACTTCTGATCCGAATTCGCGATCAGCCGCGCCATGACCCGCTCGGTCTCGGCGACGAATTGGATATGGCTCGATGCCGCCCAATTGGCGATGTGCCACGTCTTCGATTCGCGCTCGGCCACCATCGATCGGAACTCGTAGTAGGTCGCGACGATTTGCGCCGCGAAAACGGGAACGAGCCCGAACGCCACCAAAATTATCATGCGGCCGCGCACCGATAGCGTGGCGAAGCGTTGCCGCGCGCGCTGCAGGAGCGCCGCAGGGTGCCATGCTCCACCGGCCGCCCTCATGCGGCGGCGGCCGCATTCTTGCGATGCGCGATCAAGGTTTGGGTTAGCGCGGCGCGGATCATGTCGCTGTCGTATGGTTTCGAGATGACGTAGGTCGGCTCCCAATCCGCGCCGGTCATGAGCCGTTCCGGATAGGCGGCGACGAATATCACCGGGATGTCGGCGTTGCGCGTGATACGCTGCACCGCCGCGATGCCGCTACCGCCGTCCTTGAGCTTGATGTCGGCGAGGATGATCTCGGGATGCGATTTGGCCGCGCTTTCCACCGCCTCGGCCTCGCGCGAGGCGATTGCCACAACTTTATGCCCCGCTTCCTCGATCACGAAGGCGAGGTCCATCGCGACGACCGAATCGTCCTCGATGATCATGACGTTGGCCGGAACGCAATTGGCAAGCACCGCGCGCGCCTCGGTCAAGTGCCACTCAGCCGTCGTCTCGGAAATATCGAGAATTTCGCCGATTTCGGCTGGCGTCAATTTCTCGACGTCCGCGAGCAAGAGCGCTTGTCGACGGATCAATGGCAAGTGCATGACGGCGGCCGGCGCATTGCCATCGCTCGTCTCGTCAACGCCGGAACCGGACAATTGACCGTGGCGTTCCGCGTCGGCGACGATGCGCGAAAAATCGCGGAATAGCGAGATCTTCGCCCGCTGCTCCGACGTCGCGGCCTTGGCTCTTGTAATCGGCCTTGCCAATGCCTGCAGCACCAGGCGCGCCGCTTCATCGCGGTCGCCGACCAGCATGCGGGCGTGGCGCATCAGGTCCGCGAGATGGAAATTGTCAGTGGGGCGGTCGGACATTCGCGGGTATCGGTTTTGCCGGCGGATCCAGGTACGTCATAAGGCACGGCGCAGTGCGGCGTTACTCTGACCACAACACGTTATCGAATGCCTAAGCATGATTTTTTCATACAGCACACCGGTCGCGCCACCGGCTTTACTGCGCTCATTTCCTCCCAATGCGGACTTAGCGCAGCACCCGCGGGCTGGGCAACGCCGCCAGGCAAACACGGCTTCGGGGCGGGTCTGGAACCCGCCCCGATTCATGCGCCGCGCGCGACAATTGTTCGGCCGGCTATGACACCTTCCTGACAACCTTGACTGTCCCGCGCGCAATCGCATCCGCAACCGGGCGCACGATCTTGCGGAATGTTTTCGCCGCGCTCATCAACTTGTTCTTGATGCCGCCCGTGACTTTCGAAATGCCCTTATATCCGGCATCCTGCGCCTTGTTGACGATCTTCTTGGCGACGGACTTGACGCCGGCGCCCATCCGCTTGACGTTCGACGCCACCGACTTGGCGGCGCTTCCGACCTTCTTGGCCGCGCTCTTGATGCTTCCCCACAGGCCGGCCTTGGCGACATGCGCCTCGGAATTGTCGGCGCGGGTTGCGTCGAAGTCGGCCATGAAGCCGTTATCGTTCAAGCGGAGATCGGTCGCGACGATTGATTGGGTGGCCCGGCTGTCGCCGAGAAACTGGGTCTGAGTCGAGGCGCTGGATCGTTCGGAACGGCGCTGTTGGCCGACGACGCGACCGCCATCGAAACGATGGCGGCGGCGATCAAGAGTAGCGGGGACTTGGGCATGGTTGGGTTCCTTCGGTTTGGGTTGGGTTCGATGCGGCGGCGGTGTGGGTCACCGTTGCGCGCAATTTACGCGAAGGCCGTGTGGCGCGCAGTGACGGCCGCACGCCGCGCCGTCACAGCGCGCTGTCACAGGCGAAGGCCGGATCAGGCGGCGGGCCGCTTCTCGATCATCGATGCGATGTCGAGGACGAGCACGGGCTCGCCGGCCTGGTTGAGGACTTCGTGGCGGAGATCGACGAAGCCGAAGCCGGCGCGGCGCGGATGCGGGCGCTTGGCCTGGACCGTCATGCGCAAGCGCAGCACGTCGCCAGGCCGCACCGGGCGGATGAGGCGCATTTCGCTGACGCGCGCGCCGGCGGCGGACGGCCAATCCTGCGTCAATTCGTAAAACAATCGCGCCCATGCGGCGAAGGTGTGCGCGCCGGAGGCCGACAAGCCGTTGAAAAACGTCGCCGCCCCCGCCGCTTCGTCGAGATGATAGGGCCGCGGATCGAACTCGGCGGCGAAGCGCTTGATCGACTCCGCGGTAAAGGCAAAGGCCCCACCCTCGCGCGCCGTGCCGGCCTCGATGTCGTCCCAATAGATTTTGGCTTGGTTCATGCGTTGCCCAGTTGGGATGTTCAGCCTCGGAGGCGCGGAGGTCCGGCGCTCGGTCACGCCCGATCGAGAAACGGCGCGACGATTTCGCGCGTGTCCTTGCTCGAAACCACCGGCACGATTTCGAAGGTCGCGCCCGTGCCGCGCCAGCCGAGCACCCATTGCTGGAGCAGTCGCGCGTCGTCGCATTCCATCAGCTGGAAGCAGCGGGCGAAATTCGGCTCGATCCAGCTGTCGATGTATTTCAGCCCTTCGGGGAGACTTCGGCCCCGGTCGCGCACGCGCTTGTAGATCGGCAGCATATCGTCGTCGCGGAAACGCTCGATGATCATGAACAGCATGGCGAGGACGCCTCGTTGTCGCGGCACAATCGGTTGCGGCGCAAATCCTTGCCGGAAGCGGCGCTGTCTCTATTATGCGGCGCGCCGCCAACAATCAACCGCCAGCGAGACCATGACCGTCGCATTCAAATCGCCCTATATCGAAGTCACCCAGGAAGGCAAGATCGCCGTCCTCACGCTCAACCGCCCGGAGAAGCGCAATGCCGTGTGCGACGCGCTGATCGAAGACGTGCACCGATTTGCGGCGGCGGTCGATCCCGAAAAAATTTCGGCCATCGTGCTGCGCGGCGCCGGGCCGCATTTTTGCGCCGGGCTCGATCTCGCCGAGCACAAGGACCGGCCGATTTTTCCCGCCGTGCTGCATTCCGATTTCTGGCACCGCACGCTCGAAATGCTCGAATTCGGCCGCGTGCCGGTGGTGGCCGCGCTGCACGGCGCCGTGATCGGCGGCGGGCTCGAGATTGCGACCTCGGCCCATGTCCGCGTTTCCGAGGAGAGCACGTTTTACCAATTGCCCGAAGGGCGGCGCGGCATCTATGTCGGCGGCGGCGCCTCGGTGCGCGTCCAGCGCATCATCGGCGCCGACCGCATGCGCGAGATGATGCTCACCGGCCGGCGCTACGATGCCGCCGACGGCCTGCGCCTCGGCCTCGCCCACTACGTCGTGCCCAACGGCACCGGCTTCGCCAAGGCGCTGGAACTCGCCCAGGACATCGCCGGCAACGCGCCGATCAGCAATTACATGATGCTGCATGCCCTGATGCGAATTGCCGACATGGACCGGTCGTCGGGTTTTTGGACGGAGGCCATTGCGGCGGCGGTGTCGTCGTCGAACGAGGACGCGCGCAAGGGGATCGAGGCGTTTCTGAAGAAGAAGGATGTTCGCTTCGACAAGAAGGATTAGAGCGGGCAATCGGCCCGCGCGCAGCGCGCCGCGCCGCTTTCGGGAATGTATGTTCCGCAGATTTTGCAGGCGACGGTCTTGATGGCCGCGATCGGCTTTTTCGCCGCCGCAGCTTCCGCGATTTCGCGCTGGCGCGCCATGCGCTTGTAGACGACGAAGCCCGCCCAGGCGGCGGCGCCGATCGCGAGCAGCAGCAGGATTTTTCCGAACGACAGACCCATCGGCTCAGAGCCCGAAGCGCGCCCAGACGGCGCGCTCCTCGGCGGCGGCAAACAGACCTTCCGCGAAATCCGCGCCGAGCAGCGGCGCCGCGACGCCGAGCCGGCGCCGCAGCCAGCCGACCGATTCGCCGACCGGCAGCAAGCGAATTTTCTCGCCGAAGCGGTCCATCAGCACGCTGCGCAAATCGCCAAGCCCGTCGACCAGGCCGAGTTCAAGCGCGCGCCGCCCGGTCCAATAATCCCCGTTGAACAGCGTGTCCTCCGCCGCTTTCAGGCGCCGGCCGCGGCGGCTGCGCACGAGGGCCTTGAAGGTCTCATGCACCTCGGCCTGGATGCCCTTGATGCGCTTCACGTCTTCCGGGTCCTCGGGCAGGAACGGATCGAGCGTCGATTTGCGCTCGCCCGATGTGTGCACGCGGCGCTCGACGCCGAAGCGGCCGAGCAGCTCGGAAAATCCGAAGCTTGCGCTGATGACGCCGATCGAGCCGACGATGGAATTCTCGTCGGCATAGATTTCGTCGCCGGCGCAGGCCAGCCAATAGCCGCCCGAAGCCGCGACATCCTCGACAAAGGCGATGACCGGCAGGTCGCGCTTTTGCGCGAGGCGCCGGATGCGCTTGACGATGAGCGCCGATTGCACCGGCGAGCCGCCCGGCGAATTGATCGCCAGCGCCACCGCCTTCAAGCCCTTGGGCCGAAAGGCGCGCTCGATCATGCCGGCCAGGCCGCGCGCCGTGAGCCCGCGCCGCAGCGGCCCAGCCTGGCCGATGACGCCGGACAGGCGGAGAACGGTGACGACGGGCGGCGAGCGGAACGGAAACATTGTCGATGAAGGCCGAATTCGTTGCGCCCAGACAATAGGTTGCGCCGCAAAATTCGCCAAGCGCGAATGCGGCGGGTGGCGGCAATCGCGGGGCGCGGATCGGGTGTATGGGATATTTCTTCTTTTTACCCTTGACTTTGGTTTTTTTCCACTATTTTCCCATCAGCACCGCGGAAAATCGACATGTTGCGATTGAACAGGGGAGCCGAAATCGGTCAGCCGAACGACGACAAGGACGTTGCCGACTTGTCCGACTGGCTCGAGAAAATCGGCGAATTCGAACGCCCGGATTTCGCCCAAGCGAACCGCTGACGACGCTATCCCAGGACATGGTCGATAGCGTGAAACGGGTCCAGCAGAAAGCGAATATCGATGTCGATGGCTATGCATTGCCCGGCGGTCCCACCGAACATGCAATCAACAACATTTTTCTCGCCAAGCCGCGCGGCGCCTCGCTCTATGCCGATCCGTCGGCGCAGGTCGCGAAGCCGGTCGGCGACGGCTTCGACAACGATTTCGCCGACGTTAAGCGGGTACGCCGCGTGCTCGGCGCAACCGGATATTTGCCCGAACATCCGACCGACGATCCGTCGGGGTTTTTCGATCGAGATGTCTTGGAGGCGTTGACAAAATACCAGAGCGATCGCCGGCTTCGCGGCAATGGCCGGGTTCATCCCCGCGACGAAACGGAAGCCACCCTCGCCGCCGACGCGGCAGCCATGCTTGAACGCAACCGCGACGAGTTCCAGGCCTATTTCGACCGCGCCGCCGAGGCGGGCGATCCGAAGGCGGCCCGAACCAAGAGCCAGCGCTCGATGCAGGATCGCGGCAATGACGATGAACCTCGCCAAACCCAATCGCGCCAGCGAGCGGAGACCGGCACCAGCGACTTTGAATTGGCTCGCTTGGGATTGCTCCCTGAGGACCCGCGAAAAGAACAAAACATGAATATGCTCAACCAGCGCGGAGAAGCGTTGGAGCAGACCGAGCCATTCGCGCAGCCGGCCCAGCACTTCAACTTGCGAACCAATGACGGCGGGTTGCCGGGCCGCGCGTCAACGAGCGCCCCGGCGAAATCGGCGCCTGACAAGTCCCTCAATTCCGAGAGACCGGCTGAAAACGGCGATGAGGCCACACGAAAGGTCGACGACCTGATTGCCCATCATCGCCGCGCGCTCGCGGATCAACTGACGCGCGACGGCCACTATCGGCAGGATTACTCGCCATTGATCGGCGACATCATCGAAACGGCGAAGCGCGCTCGCGAGGAATCGGCCGCAGGAGCGGGATCGCGCGCTGGCCGAAATCAATCGCCGCATCGATCGCGAAGTAGGCGCCAATAGCGAAGCGGCGTCGCGCATGCGCAATGGCGCGCGCAGCGCTTTCATGGACCACGACCCGGACGGTGTCGGCACCAGAGTCTCTTTTCTTCCACGGCGCCCTCGGCAAGACGCCGATCGGCGAGGCGTTCGGCGAACTGCGCCTCCGCAATGCGCCAAAGTTCAAATCGCCGCGCGATGCGCTTAAGCCCGAGGATACGGCTTCTGCCGGCGTTGACATCCGCGATCCGAGATCGCGACGGCCGCAGCCGCCTTCCATCGCCATTGCAGCCTTACCGCCCAACGGTCGTCCGCGGGCTTATTTCCCGCATGTACCGCATCGGCGCGCGCGGCGAAGACGGCGCGCTCAGCTTCTCGGATGCCGACTACGGCAAGTTCCTGGCCGACGCGAAAGCGCATATCGCGGAGAAGCACTTCCCCGCTTTTCGAGCTCACGGCACGCGCCGTGCGCGACGGCCTCATCCCATGGCAGGTCGCCGCTGAACGGCTCACGAAATATTTCGCGCCGCGCGGCGCCGGCGACGCTGTCACGGACGCGCTGCTCGACCTCGCTCCCATCGTTGGCCAAGTCAAGGCCGCCGGCGCGGTCTATGCGCTCCTCGAATCCGCGCGCGACGCTGCTGCGCTCGGCGACCAAGACACGGCCAAGAACTTCGCTGACCAAGCTGCGCTCGCCGCCGCCGGCCTTATTCCCTTCGCTGGCTTCGGCGCAGTGGCCAAGGCGGGTGCGAGGAACTTCGCACGGGCCATCGAGCAATATCACTTACATCATGTCGCGCCGCGCTACTTGGCCGGCCACGGCGAACTACCCACAGTCCGGATCCTCGCAGAGCATCATCGCGAGCTGCATCGTCTGATGCAGCAATTCATGCGCAACGAAAAGAATGAAAAAGGGCAGCACATGGCATGGTCGGCGTTCAATTGGGGGCCGATTATTCGAGGAAACTTCAAAGCGGAAGAACGAATAGCAGCGCTCAACAGGTTCCACCGATCGATCGAGAGCGACCCGAGATTCAAGAAAACGGTCGAGGTCTGGCGAAATATCTTCCCTGAACTGCGGGGGGAGAGGAGGCGCATTGTGAGATAATTGACAACGATGGTATTCTCGCTCGGCGAAAAGCGCCGAAATCGACTTCGGAGAGATAGAAGATGCATTGGGCGTGTGGTTGTTCCTTGACGATCTGCAAATCACCCGGCCATCCGTTCCGTCGAGCATCGAATTTTCGGCCTTGATCGCGGCAGGAGATCGATAATGCCCGCGAAGTCAAAACGGACCTCAATTAAGATACCGACGCCGGTCTTCGCGTACGAACTTGGCGTACACGATGGCGGCATCGACTACTATCCGCGCCAGCCGCCGGTTGGGGTCCTTTGCCCGAATTGCAAATCGCCGATCGATCCGAGCTATGCAAATAGCGACATCAAGGTTCCGGCGCGTTACGAAATGCTGGCGACCTACGATGGGCATTTTCTAGTCCACCGGCGTTTTCGCCAATTCTGCTTCGACCGCGGCTATCGCGACGTAGAGTTCGTTCCTGCCGACAAGAAAGGGAAATATTTCGACTTTAAGCCGCAGCGAATACTTGAAGTCGATGTCGAAAGATCCATTCCGGAGTTCGTCGATTTTTGCCAGACCTGCAACCAATACGCGGGCGTACACACCGGCCGATCCCAAGTATATTACAAAATCTTACAAATCCGCTTGCGGATGGGATTTATCGCTCGGACATCCTGATCGCCCATGGCCGGGAAAAATCACCGATTATAATTGTCGCCGTCGAAACCGCGAGAGCGATCCGCGACGCAGGGTTCAGGCGCCTCGTGTATTGCTCGAATTCCCGGCGCGCGCCTAACGCTTCGACCAAAATAGAATGGATTACCCCTCTCCCCCCAGCGCCCCACCCTCGCGCAATATCGCGTCCGCCGCGCGCGTGAACTCGCCACCAGCTTCGTGCAGCACGAGGCCCGGCAGCAATCGCACGCCGGCGCGGATGCCTTTGCGCGCGCGGAGGATGACGCGTTTCGCGGGCCGGCCGCTTTTTGGCCAGAGCGGAACAATGGCGATTTCGCCCGCTTGGCCGTGGAGAGCCGCGATCGCGTCGTCGAGACGGTCGGCGCGGTGGATGAGGACGATCGTGCCCTTGGGCTTGACGAGGCGCAGCGCCGCCGCGATCCAGGCAGCGAGATCGGCCTCGCTCGTTTCTTCATTGGCGCGCTGCCTGGCGGCATCGGGCGAAGGTGTGCCGGAACCTTCGGCGCGATAGGGCGGATTGACCATGACGCAGTCGAATTGCCGGGACGCGATGGTCGCCGGCGGCGCAACTGCATTGCCGGCGACAATCTCGACTCGATTCCCGAAGCCGTTTTCGCCCGCATTGGTGCGCGCGAGGGCGACGAGGGCGGGATCGATCTCGAGCCCCACGACGCGGCAGTCCGGCACGCGATGCGCGAGGCACAGCGTCGCGGCCCCGGCGCCACAGCCGAGATCGAGAACTGCATCGCCCGCCTGCGCCGGAACCGCCGCCGCCAGCAGCACCGGATCGATCGCCGCGCGATAGCCTTCCGCCGGCTGGTAGAACACGATTTTGCCGCCCAAGAGACTATCGGCCGTGGTCGCTTCGGCGCCGACGACGATGCCTTCGATCACGGCAGGTTGCGGGCCGGCCTCGAGTATGGCCTGCGCTTCCTTCAATTCGTCGTCGGCAATGAGGACGCGGCGCGGCAAGATGCCGATACTGCCTTCGAGCACGCTCATATGCTGATCGAGCAACACCGGTTTCAGCCCGGCTTGCTCCAAGGCATTCACCAGCCAAGACAGGAAAATCGCGTCGTTGCTCCGGGTCAGTTCCTTCATGTCTTGGAAATCGCTCGCAAAATTGGTTTTCGGCAGGCGAAGATGCCGCCTTGACCGGCGCGGTTTGGGGAGTATGTGTTAGCCGAGCGGAGATGCACAAGCCGGCGCGGCGGTGCCGCCCCGCCGCAAAAGATTGGAGATCGCATTGTGGCCGTAGTGGTGCCGCTCGACGGCGAACGCAAGAGCGCGCCGATCTCCGATCGGATGCCGAAACCGAGCCTCGACGCGATCACGAACCTAGTCGCCGACGACCTCAAGGAGGTCAACGCGCTGATCCTGCGGCGCATGGACAGCAGCGTGCCGCTCATCCCGCAGCTTGCCGGCCACATCATCGCCGCCGGCGGCAAGCGCCTGCGCCCCATTCTCACCCTCGCCGCCGCCAAGCTGTGCGGCTATCGCGGCACGCGCCAGATCGGCCTCGCCGCCTGCATCGAATTCATCCACACCGCCACGCTCCTGCACGACGACGTGGTCGATGACAGCAAGCTGCGGCGCGGCCGCGATACGGCGAATTCGCTGTGGGGCAATCAGGCTTCGGTGCTGGTCGGCGATTTCCTGTTTTCGCGCTCGTTCCAGATGATGGTCGAGGATGGCGCGCTGCCGATCCTCGCGCGTGCTGTCGCGCGCTTCGGCCAAGATCGCCGAGGGCGAAGTCGCGCAATTGCTCACCGCGAACGATCTTTCGACCAGCGAAATGGCCTATCTCGAAGTGGTCAAGGGCAAGACGGCGGTGCTGTTCGCGGCGGCGAGCCAGGTCGGCGCGCAAGTGGCCGGCGCCCCGCCGACCGAAGAAGAAGCACTCGATAGTTACGGCCTCAATCTCGGCATCGCCTTTCAGCTCGTCGACGACGCGATCGACTATGCCTCGCAGAGCCAAACCATGGGCAAGGCGGTGGGCGACGATTTTCGCGACGGCAAGATCACGCTGCCGGTCATTCTCGCCTTTCGCCGCGGCACCGAGTTCGAGCGCGAGTTCTGGCGCCGCACGGTCGAGGAACTCGATCAGAAGGACGGCGACCTCGATCACGCCATCGCCTTGCTGCAACGCCATCGCGCGATCGAGGACACGATCGAGCGGGCGCGGCACTACGGCGCGATCGCGCGCGACGCGCTCGGCATTTTCCCCGATAGCGCGGCCAAGAAGGCGCTGCTCGAAGCGATCGATTTCGCCATCGAGCGGGCCTTTTGAGCGCGCTTGCGAGTCGCGGGCGGCTTGTCTATACACGCCGCTTCCCGCCGGAGTGTAGCTCAGCCTGGTAGAGCACTAGCTTCGGGAGCTAGGGGCCGGTGGTTCGAATCCACTCACTCCGACCAATTGAAAGACGACGCCCAAACGTAAAGCGGCCCGCCATGAGGCGGGCCGCTTTCGTTTAAGCGTGGCTGCTTCAGGCGTTAGCGGCAGACGTAGTGGCCGTGCCGGGTGTAGAAGCAATACGGCCCGTAGTGGTACGGCCCGTAATAGGGCGCGAAGAACGGGATGCTGAAGTTGAACGAAATGCCGGCCTGGGCCAGGTTTTCGTTCGTGCCCTGCGCTTGGGCGGAGGCGGTGCCGAGCGAGAGGACGGCAAGAGCGGCGGCGGCAAGGAGCTTGATTTTCATGGCGTTTTCCTCGTGTTGGGGTTGTCTGGGCGAATTCCTGAACGGGAATTCATCTGGCCCGACTATCTCACACCCGCATTCTTCCGTCTGTGACGGCCGTCACACGCGGTCGAACACGTGCCGATGGGTTCACGATGCCCCGATGTGGCTGTTGAGACGCAACGCCATGCGTTCCTCGTTTTCGACCAGCCGGCGGGTGATGAGCTGGATCAGGTAGAAGCCGAACTCCGGATTCTGATAGTAGAGCTGCTTGAGATCGGTTTCCGAAATCGACAGCAGTTCGACCGGTTCGAGCGCCGTCGCCGTCGCGGTTCGTTTGTGCGACGGAGAGAACATGGCGACCTCGCCGATCACCTCGTTCGCTCCCAAGACGATGCCGAACTCGTCGAGCCGCAGCCGGCCGGCGACGATCAAATGCATGCGATCCGCTTCTTCGCCCTTGCGAAACAGGACCTCGCCGGTCGCGATGCGGCCGCCGCTCATGAAAGGCTTGAGCCACGCGATCGTCATCTCGCCGCTCCCGGCCGCCACCTTCACCCGGCGCACGAGCCGCATCATTTCCACCAGGCGCCAGACATGGATCGGCAACGCCACGAAATTGTTGATCGCGTTCGGCCAGGAGTGATTCATGACGCCGTAAGCGCCGAGCAGCGCCGTGGCGACAATGGCGAATATGCGCAGCGGGATCATGGTGCGCATGAAAAAAGCGCTGATCCCGAATGCCATTCCGGCGTAACCCACCCAATCGAACCAACGCAGGGCGGCGAACAATTCAGTCATGGCTCATGGTTCCCAAGGCGCGCGCCTTGCGGCAGCAACAGGGATCGGACGATGCCGGCAGCGATCGAGAGGGCGCTAACGCTGCAGTTCGATCGCGACACCCGAGGCCGCGATCTTGGCCGCGATGCCCTGCGCGGTTTCGTTGATGACGATGACGACGCCTTTTTCGTTGCGCATTTGCTGGCCGCCGACGCCGCCGCCGATGGTGATACCGGCGCCGACCGCCGTGTAAGTTCCGGCGATGTCTTGCGGGCGGCGCGGATCGAGGTGATAGACGTTGCCGAAGGCGCTGACCGCTTCGAGCCCGGCCATGCCGGCCTTGACCGTCCGAATGCGCAAGGGATAGCGACGGCCGTTGTTGGCCACAAACTCGCCGCCGCCCCACTCGACGCCGACGATAAAGCCGATCGATTTTGTGCTGAGCGTGATCGTGCCGGAGCGCGGCGGCGGCGGTTGCTGCGCGGCGGCGGCTCCAATCCCGAATGAGAAAAACAACGCGGCTATCACAGTGGCGAGACGTTTCATGGCTTTGGCCTCCAAGCCTTCGTTGGACGATAAGGCGGCAATTTATCAGATTGCGGGTGCTGTGGAAGCGGCGTGGCGCCTCAATCGTCGAAGATCGCCACGGCGCGCGTCCAACCCGCCGAGGCGCCGCGAATTTTCACCGGAAAGCATGAAATGGTAAAGCCGAACGGCGGCAGGGCCTCGAGATTGTGCAGTTTCTCGAGATGGCAATAGCCGATCTCGCGCCCGGCCTTGTGGCCCTCCCAGATGATCGATGCGTCCTTGCCGTCCTTGTAGCGCTCGGCGGTGTAGACGAAAGGCGCGTCCCAGCTCCAGGAATCGATGCCGGTGAGCCGCACGCCGCGTTCCAGCAGATACATCGTCGCCGCGCGACCCATGCCGGCGCCGGTGGTGACATAATCGTTGTGGCCATAACGCTTGCCGGCGGCCGTATTGATGACGACGATATCGAGCGGCTGCAATTCATATTCGATCCGCGCCAATTCTTTCGCGACATCGTCGGCGCTGATGACGTAGCCGTTCGGGCGGTCGCGGAAATCGAGCTTCACGCCGGGACGAAAACACCAATCGAGCGGCACTTCGTCGATTGTGATGGCGCGCTCGCCCTTGTTCATGGTGGCGGCGAAATGATAGGGCGCGTCGAGATGCGTGCCGTTATGGGTGATCAGCTGAATCACCTCGATGGCCCAGGCTTCGCCGTCCGGCAGATCCTCCTTCTTCAGACCCGGAAAAAACGACATCATCTGCCCGACCGACATTTGGTGGTCGACATAGGTGATCTTCGGCGCGAAGGGCTTGGGGTCCGAGATCACATCGTTTTCGAGCGGCATCGATATATCGACGAAACGGCGGGCCATGCGTCATCATCCTTTCATCGTGCGGACCATCCGTCGAATTGATGGCACAACGAATTCCGTCGATCAAACCGCCGCGAAAAACGAAACGGCCGGTCCCCACCCGGACCGGCCGCTTCAACCCAACCCAACTTGAATTCAGAGATTTAGTAGCACACCCGGCGCCAAGCGTAGGCATAGCGGTAGCCGTTTGAGACATAGGCGTATTTGAACACGCAGTTTCCGTAACGCCGCGTCAAGGTGTACCAGTAATAGCCGACCGGCTGCACCGCTTCGTTCGCGGACGATTCGGTGTTGAGCTCGAGGCCGGTGATTGGCGCGGCCTGCGCCGCGGCGGCGGTGAGCGAGAGCGCCGCGACGGCGGCGAGAGCGAGCGACTTGATCGACATGGTCGTGTTCCTTTCGGTTTCCGGTTGATCCTAAGAGGCGACTTCGCCGCCCCTTCTAACGATCTCTTTTTGCCAGAAATCGAGAATTGCCGCAGTGAATCGCATCACCGCAAGAATGTGAACGCGCTCACACGCCAATGCGCAGCGCGGATCCACGCGATGGCAGGCTTACGACGCGCGTTTGCCCGAGCAAGTGCGCGTTGAAGCCGCGCGGAAACAGCGCGGCAAAGACGTTGTCGGCGATGTCGAGCCCGCCGGTGTAGGCGCCGAACGCCGGCAGGACGAGACGCTTGCCGTCCTCGACGAAGCAGCGCCGCCCCTGCCCGCCGCCGCGCCCGCGCAGAAAGGCCTTGGGGTGAAAATGTCCCGATACATCGCGCTCATCCGCGACATCGGCCTGATGGCGGAACACGAGATCGTCGAGCGCCAGGCTCGCCACGATCTCCGTGCCGATGCCGCGCGGCGGCGCCGGATCGTGATTGCCGGCGACCCAAGTCCAGCGCCGGCGATGCGCCAAGGCGGCGAGCAGGCCGATATCGTCGGCATGCATGCGCGACCAGGCTTCGCCGTCGTGAAAACTGTCGCCGAGGCAAACGACATGCGCCGGATCGAGCCGGTCGATTTCGACATTCATGCGCAGCAAGGTTTCGCGCGTGTCGTAGGGCGGCAGCATCGAGCCCTTGGCCGCGTAGCTCGATCCTTTCTCGAAATGCAGATCGGCGAAAATCAGCGTGCGGCGCGCCCGCCACCACAAGGCACCGCCGAGCAGCGCGGTGAAGCGCCGGCGACCCAAGCTGATTTCGCGCGCCGGTTCAGTCATTGCGCCGGTCCAGCGCGCTCAGGCCCGCTTCGGCCACGAGATCGGCCTCGCGCGACAGAATTTCGTCGATCCCGGCGCCCATGATCTGCACCGAACCGATTTCGAGCAGCACCGGAACGGCGAGCGGCGACACTTGGTCGAGCCTTTGGTGGCGGATGCGGCCCTTGATGCGCGCCAGCATATCGGCGAGGCGCTGCAGATCGACGAGGCCGGTCGCCGCGTCGGAGCGCGTCGCGTGCAGCAGGATGTGGCCCGGCTCATGGCGCCGCAGCACGTCGTAGATGAGATCGGCGTTGAACGTCACCTGCCGGCCGCTTTTTTTGAGGCCCGGATAGCGCCGCTCGATCAAGCCGGCGATGACCGCGACGTTGCGGAAGCAGCGCTTCAGCAGCGACGACTCCGCCATCCAGGCCTCGAGATCGTCGCCCAACATGTCTTCGGCAAAGAGCGCGTCGATATCTTCGGCCGGCTTGAGCGACCAGACCGCGATGACGTAGTCGGTGGCCACGAAGCCGAGCGGCTGCAGCCCCGCCCGCTCCATGCGCCGCGTCAGCAGCATGCCGAGCGTTTGATGCGCGTTGCGGCCTTCGAAGCAATAGGCGACCGTGAAGTGGCGCATCGCGCGGCCCGCGCCGCGCGGAAAGGTTTCGACGAGCAATCCATTCGGCTGCGGCAAAACCGAGCGCTTGGCTTGTTCGGCGAGCCATTCGCGCACCGGCGGCGTGTAATCGCGCCAATTTCGCGGTGCGGCCAGGGCGTCGCGGACACGCGCCGCGAGGTTGGTGGTGAGCGGCAGGCGCCCGCCCTCGAAGACCGGTATTTTCGGCGGCCCGCCGCCCTTGGCCGGCGAGGCGATCACTTCCAGTTCGCGGATCCCGTCGAAGCGCAGCAGCCGGCCGGCAAACGCGAAGGTGTCGCCGGGCACCAGGCCGGTGGCGAAATATTCTTCGACTTGGCCGAGGCGGCGGCCGTTGCGCATGCGGACCTTGAGCGTCGGCGCTTCGACGATGACGCCGGCGTTCATCCGGTGCTGCTTGGCAAAGCGCGGATGGGCGATGGCCCAGCGTCCCTCCGCGTTCTGTGCCAGCCGCTTGTAACGCTCATAGGCGCCGAGCGCATAGCCGCCGGTGGCGACGAAGTTCAGCAACGCGTCGAAGGTTTCGCGCGGCAGCTCCCCGTAGGGCGCGGCGGACACGACTTCGCGATAAAGCGCATCCGCGGCGAAGGGCGCGCTGCACGCGGCGGCGACGATGTGCTGCGCCAGCACGTCGAGTCCGCCGGGCCGCAACGGATCGCCGTCGAGCGCGCCGGCGTGGATCGCGTCGATCGCCGCCTGGCATTCGAGGAACTCGAAGCGATTGCCCGGCACCAATAGGGCCTTGGACGGCACATCGTAGCGATGATTGGCGCGGCCGATGCGCTGCAGCAACCGGCTCGCGCCCTTGGGCGCTCCCATCTGGACAACGAGATCGACATCGCCCCAATCGATGCCGAGATCGAGCGACGAGGTGCAGACGACGGCGCGCAGCTTGCCCGCGATCATCGCCGCCTCGACGCGCAGGCGCTGCGCCTTTTCGAGGCTGCCGTGATGCAGTGCGATGGCAAGATTTTCGTCGTTCAAGTGCCAAAGCTGCTGGAAGACGATTTCCGCCTGGGCGCGCGTGTTGACGAAAACCAGCGTCGTGCGGTGGCGCCGGATCGCCTGGTAGACCTCCGGCAGCGCGTGCGTCGCCATGTGACCCGACCACGGTATGCGCGACGCCGGATCGAGAATGGCAATGTCGGGCTCCGGCCCCGGCGCGCCATGCACGATGCTGACGGCGGCGTCGCCCGGAGCCAGCCAGCGGCGATGGCCGGCTTCGTCGTGCACGGTCGCGGATAGGCCGACGCGGCGGTGCGCGGGCGCCAGGGCCGCGAGCCGCGTCATCGCCAAGGCCAAGAGATCGCCGCGCTTGGTTGCCGCGAGCGCATGCAGCTCGTCGACGATGACCGTATCGAGCGACGCGAACATCGCCGGCGCCTCGGGATAGGACAACAGCAGCGACAGCGATTCCGGCGTGGTGAGCAGGATGCCGGGCGGCGATCGGCGCTGCTTCGCGCGTTTGGCATGCGATGTATCGCCGGTGCGCGCCTCGCAGCGGATGATCAAGCCCATCTCGGCAACCGGCGCTTCGAGATTGCGGGCGATATCCGCCGCCAGCGCCTTCAACGGCGAAATATAGACCGTGTGCAGCCCGCGGCGCGGCCGCTCGGCAAGATCGATCAATGTTGGCAGGAACCCGGCCAGCGTCTTGCCGCCACCGGTCGCCGCGATCAGCAGCGCGTGGCGCCGCGCCTTGGCCGCGCGCAGCATGGCGAGCTGGTGCGCGTGCGGCACCCAGCCGCGCGCCGCGAACCATTCGGCGAAGGTCGGCGGCAGGATCGATTGCGGCAAGCGGCGGGACATGAGAAGACGAAATACCGGCTTTCAACAATTCCGTCTCGCACCATATCCGAATCATGCGTAGCAGGGTCAAGCCAAGCGACTGGCTGGTATCGACGCCGGCGGGCCTCTATTGCGTGCCCGGCGATTTTCACATCGATCCGGTGCGGGCGGTGGCGCGCGCCGTCGTCACGCATGGCCATGGCGATCACGCGCGGCCGAACAACGAAAAAGTGCTGGCCACGCCGGCAACCCTCGCCATCATGCAAGCGCGTTACGGCCGAGCCGCCGGCAGGAGCCTGCAGGCCCTGCCTTACGGCCGGGCGATCGATCTTGGCGGCGTCGCAGTCAAACTGGTGCCGGCGGGACACATTCTCGGCGCGGCGCAAATCGTGCTCGAACATGCCGGCCAGCGCATCGTCGTTTCGGGCGACTACAAGCGCCGCGCCGATGCGACCTGCGCCGCGTTCGAACCGGTCAGCGGCGACGTGTTCATAACCGAGGCTACTTTCGGCCTGCCGGTTTTCCGGCATCCCGTCGATCGCGACGAGATCGGAAAATTATTGGAGTCGCTTACCGTCTTTCCGTCGCGCACGCACCTCATCGGCGTCTATGCCCTTGGAAAATGCCAACGCATCGTCGCCGTGCTGCGCGCCGTGGGCTATTTCCGGCCAATCTATCTGCATGAAGCTTTGATCGAATTGTGCGACGTGTACCGCGCCCAGGGCGTCGATCTCGGGCTGCTCAAACCGGCGCCCGCCGCGACGTCGTCCGAACTCAAAGGCGCTGTCGTTCTCTGCCCGCCATCGGCGATGAGCGGACCCTGGACCGAGCGATTGAACGAGCCGCTGACGGCCCTGGCTTCGGGCTGGATGCGCATCCGGCAGCGCGCCAGGCAATTCGGCGTCGAATTGCCGCTGATCGTTTCGGATCACGCCGATTGGGACGAACTCACGGCAACGCTCGACGAGCTCAAGCCGGGCGAAATCTGGATCACCCATGGCCGCGAAGATGCGCTGGTCCATTGGGCGGCGAAACGCGGTTACAAGGCGCGCGCCCTCTCGCTCGCCGGCCGCGATGAGGAGGGCGAATGAAAGACTTCGCCGCGCTGCTCGATCGCCTGCTTTACGCGCCGGACGACGAAACCAAGATTGCGCTGCTGGGCCGATATTTTCGCGCCGCCGCCGGCCCCGAGCGCGGCTGGGGATTGGCGCTGCTCGCAAGCGAGCTGGATCTTCGCGCGGTGAAGCCGGCAGCGATCAGAAAATTGGTTGCCGGGCGGTCCGACCCTGTCCTGTTCGATCTCAGCCACGACTATGTCGGAGACCTCGCGGAAACCTGCGCTTTGCTCTGGCCCGAGCGTCCCGGGACGGAGCCGCCTCGCCTCGGCGACATTGTTGCCGGGATGCAAGGCGCGGACCGCGGCGAACTGCCCTCGCAGATGGCGCGCTGGCTCGATGGGCTCGATGCGAACGGACGGTGGACTATGATCAAGTTGGTCGCCGGCGGATTTCGGAGCGGCGTTTCGGCGCGGCTCGCCAAGGCGGCATTGGCCGAAGCATTCGGCAAGCCGCTCGCCGCGATCGAGGAAATCTGGCACGGCCTCGAAGCACCCTACGCCCCGCTGTTCGCTTGGCTCGAAGGCGCCGCCGCGCAGCCAGAACCCGCGGCCTACGCCCGCATCCGGCCCTTCATGCTCGCGCGCGCGATCGAACGCCTCGACGATCTGGACGCCGGCGAATGGCAGGTCGAATGGCTGTGGGACGGCATCCGCGTTCAACTCGTCGCCGCGGCCGAGGCGACGCGGCTTTATTCGCGCGCCGGCGACGAGCTTTCAGCCGCATTTCCAGATGTGCTGGCGGGAATGCGGTTTCGCGGCGTCATCGACGGCGAACTCCTGGTGCGCGGCGCCGACGGCGAACCCGCGCCCTTCGATCGGCTACGCCAGCGGCTGGGCCGAAAACCGCCAAGCAGGAAACTGCAGGAACAAAATCCGGCCATTGTGCGGGCCCATGACATGCTCTTTCTCGGCGATGAGGATTGGCGCGGCCGGCCGCTGCGCGAGCGGCGCCGCGCCCTGGAAGAAACGATCGCCGCGCATCCGCACGAGCGGCTCGATCTTTCGCCGATTCTGCATGTCGGCGCGGCCGGCGAGATGACCGCCTTCCAAGCCGAAGCCCGCCGTCTCGGGCGCGCGGGCCTCATGTTCAAGCGGCGTATCAGCGTCTACGGCGCCGGCCGCATCGGAGGCGCTTGGTACAAATGGAAGTGCGAACCGCAGACCGCCGACGCGGTTCTGATGTACGCGCAGCGCGGCGGCGGCAAGCGCACGGCGTTTTTCTCGAACTATACCTTCGGCGTTTGGCGCGGCGCCGAGCTGGTCCCGGTCGGAAAGGCGCGCGCCGACTTTGCCGAGGATGAACTCAAGCGGCTCGATCGCTGGATTCGCGACAACACGGTGGACCGCTTCGGCCCGGTCTGCGCAGTCGGCAATGCATTGGTCTTCGAAGTCGAATTCGTCGACGTCAATCGCTCGGCGCGGCACAAGTCCGGCCTCGCCTTGCGATCGCCTCGCATCAGGCGCATTCGCTGGGATAAGCTTGCCGCCGACGCCGATCGTATCGAGGCGCTGCAGGCCAAATTGGCGGTGCACGCGGTTGCGGCGAAGGCTTGTTAAGAATTTCGAATGCCCGCTTCCGTATAAAGGGTTGGCTTGAGGATTGAGAGAATCTTATGGTGAGACGCGGATTTCTTGCGGGATTGAGCCTCGTACTGATGGCCGGCGGCGCGACGGCGCAAAACGGCAATCCGTGGAGCGGCTATATCGTTGCCGAGCAATGGTGCGCCGCGCTCGATCGGCTCCTATGCCAATGGCTGCATCCAAGGCGCTGCAGCCCTGCCGCTCGATGGGCCGGGCTGGCACGTGATCCGCCCGCAGCGCAATCGCAATTGGGGCCATCCCCGGCTCGTCGCGGCGGTGCAGGCGATCGCGAAGCAAGTTCTGGCCGAAACCGGCAAGTCGTTGCTCGTCGCCGACCTGGCGCAGCCCCGCGGCGGGCCGGTCAGCGGCCATGCCAGCCATCAGATCGGTCTCGATGCCGATATTCGCTTCCAGCTTGTTGGGCGCGGCGGACCGGACGCGGCGCTGCGCAACGAGGGCCAAGAAACCTCGATGCTGACGGCCGACGCCAAGGAGATCGACCGAAGCCGATGGCAGGGCGATCAACTCGCGATGCTGCGGGCCGCGGCGCAGCTTCCCGGCATGGATCGGATCTTCGTCAATCCCGTCATCAAGCGCGAAGCCTGCTTAGCCACCAGCGGAGATCGGCGCTGGCTGGCCAAAGTCGTGCCGTGGTACGGCCACGATGGCCACATGCACATTCGACTGACCTGCCCCGTCGACAGTCCGGATTGCCGCGGCCAGGATGCGCTCGGCGGCGACGACGGTTGCGGCAGCGCGCTCGCGTGGTGGTTCACGACCGAACCATTCAAGCGGCATTTCAGCCGGCCCGCCAAGCCGCCGGAGCCACCCGCTAGTTGCGGAGCCCTTCTGCTGCGCTAGGGAGCATAGATTCCTGTAGCCCTGTCGGAAGGGCTGCGCTACTTCGTTCGGCATGCACGATTTCGGACCGCTCGGCGATAGCGTCATCATCCTAATCGCAGCAATCGCGATCGTTTACGTATTCCATCGGCTCAAGGTCAGCCCAGTGCTGGGATATCTCGCAGCGGGCGTCTTGATCGGCCCTTATGCGCTGAGCCTGATCAGCCACCGCGAGGCGGTGGCGACGCTGGGCGAACTCGGCGTCGTGTTCCTGCTCTTCATCGTGGGATTGGAACTATCGTTCCGCCGCCTGGCCGCCATGCGCACCGAGGTTTTCGGCCTCGGCTCGGCACAAGTCTTCATCACGGCCGGATTGGCGATGCTGGGCCTCATCGGGCTGGGCGTCGGCTGGAAGGCCGCGCTCGTCATCGGTTTCGGCATTGCCATGTCGTCGACCGCCGTGGTGCTGCAAGTCCTCAGCGACCGCGGCGAAATGTCGAGCCGCATGGGGCGAACCGCCTTTTCGATCCTTCTGCTGCAGGATTTGGCGATCATCCCGCTGCTCGCCATTGCGCCGCTGCTCGGCGACGCGAGCCAGGAACGGACCGATTGGGCCAAGCTCGCCTTGGCGTTCGGCACTGCCGCGGCAGCGCTCGCGGTTATTCTCCTTGTCGGCCGATACGTTTTGCAACCGCTGTTTCGCGCCGTTGCCGGCATGCGTCGTCCCGAACTCTTCGTCGGAATCACGCTCCTCGTCGTCCTCGGCACCGCATGGGCGACCGAAACGGTTGGACTGTCGCTGACCTTGGGCGCATTTCTCGCCGGTTTGATGCTCGCCGAGACCGAATTCCGCCATCAGATCGAAGTCGAGCTTCGGCCGTTCGAAGGCCTGCTGCTCGGCCTGTTCTTCGTTACCATAGGCATGACGATCGATCTCGGTTTTGCGCTGCGGAACTGGTGGCAAGTTGCATTGCTGTTGCTCGGCCTGATCGCGATCAAAGCGACGGTCATTACGCTTATTTGCCGGATCATCAACCTGCCCTTGGCCGTCGCCTTGCGCACCGGGCTCCTGCTGGCGCAAGCCAGCGAATTCGCCTTTGTCTTGGTCGCGATCGCGGCACGCGAGAAGATCGTGCCGGCGGAGATTCGGCAGATGGTTCTCGCCGTTGCCAGCCTGTCGATGGCGGCGACCCCGTTTCTCGTTATTGCCGGCCGCGCACTCGCCGAGAAGCTCGAAAAATCCGCCAAGATCGGCCTTGCCGCCTTGGAACAAGAGCATCTCGATCTCGGCGAACACGTGGTGATCGCGGGCTTCGGCCGCTTCGGGCAAATGATCGCGCGCCTGCTCAATGCCAACCGCATTCCCTATGTCGCCCTCGACCTCAATGCCGCGCGTGTCGGGAAGCTCAAGCAAAGCGGCGTGCCGGTCAGCTATGGCGACGCGCAGCGGCCGGAAATCTTGTGGGGCGTCGGCATCGACCGGGCACAGGCCATCGTCATCACGGCGCATGACGATGCGGCGGGCGAAGTGCGGCTTGTGCGGCAATTGCGCGAACGCCTGCCCAATCTCGTCATCGTGGCCCGGGCGCGCGATGGATTGCACGCCAACGCGCTCAAGGCCGCCGGTGCCACGGCCGCGGTGCAGGATGCGCTGGCTTCGAGCCTGCATCTCGCGCAATCGGTCATGCGCAGCGTCGGCCTGCCGGAAGGCGATTTGAACGCGATGGTGCTCGAATACGGCGAGCGCGAGATCACGTGATGCCGGTGGCGATCCGCTATTTTTTCTTGTCGCCCTTGGCTGCGGCCTCGAACGCCAGCGCGGCGGAGTTCATGCAATAGCGCTGCCCCGTCGGCTTCGGCCCATCGGGGAAAACGTGGCCGAGATGAGCATCGCAGCGCGCGCACAGGATCTCGGTGCGCGACATGAAAAAACTGCTGTCGTCGCGCGCCGTCACGCCGCCCGGCTCGATCGGCTCCCAGAAGCTCGGCCAACCGGTGCCCGAATCGTATTTCGTCGCCGAATTCGAACAACGGCGCGCCGCAGCATACGCAGCGATAGAGCCCGGACTCCTTGTTGTTCCAATAGATGCCGGTGAATGCGCGTTCGGTGCCGTGCTTGCGCGTGACGCTAAATTGCTCCGCCGTCAATTGCGCGCGCCATTCGGCGTCCGTTTTGACGATCTTTTCGGGCTTGTCGCTCATGGCTTCGTTTCGCTCCATTCGAACAGCCGGCAAGTACTGCCGCTTTCGTGCCACATTTTCATCGCTTACTCGACTATACGACGCGATTGGCGTCGTGCCCACGCAATCTCCTTCACATATGAGCGAGGTGCGCTATGGTAGTCGCTGAAATCCTGACATCCAAGGGAACGACCGTCCACTCCGTGTCGCCCGACTTGACCGTGCGCGAGGCGGCGCGAATTTTGCACGAGAAGCGCATCGGCGCGCTGCTCATCCGCGGACCGGGCGGCGCGATCGAAGGCGTGATCTCCGAGCGCGACATCGTCATCGGATTCGCCGAGCAGGGCGCCGAAGTCGAGCGCAAGACGGTGCGGTCTTTGATGACGCCGGTATCGCGGCTTATCACCTGCGCACCGCACGACCGCATCGACCGCATCATGTCGGTCATGACGGATCGCCGCGTGCGCCATTTGCCGGTCATGGACGGCGCGCGCCTGATCGGAATGATCTCGATCGGCGATGTCGTCAAAGCCCGGATCCGCGAGACCGTCGCCGAAGTGGAAGCAATGGCGGCGTATGTTCGCGGCTGACGATCGGCGACAAGGGCGGCGCTTCGACACCGTAGAGCCGCGTTCTCAATTGTCCTTGGGGTGGACATTGAGAGTTGAATATGACGATCGCCGCACGAAGGCGGTCGTGGTTCTAAGACCGGACTAGGCGGAAACGACGAGGTTTTCGGCCTTCTTTCCCTTACGGTCATCGACGACGTTGAACGTGACGCGCTGACCTTCGTTAAGTGTCTGCAGTCCGGCACGTTGCACTGCGGTAACATGCACGAATACGTCCTTACCACCGCCATCCGGCGCAATAAAACCGAATCCTTTGGTGGTATTGAACCACTTCACGACGCCTGAAGCCATTTAGTTCAACCCCATCTTGCCCATGCTCAGCCGCGCGACCTTGGGCGACTACGAATACGCGGGCCGACGCGGAACTGCGATTGTGGGAGACAAAAACCCACATCCGCCGCCGCTTGGCGCAAAATCGCACATAAATATTGGCCGGGCCTATACGGAAAAATACTTAGCTCGCTCAACCGAGCAGCTATTTTTGCCGTACTTTGAATAGGTTCGCGCCCTTTCACGCAGAGTTGAACACAGCACGACTATGTTCCGGGTTCAGCCTCGAATGGGGCGCCGCCCGCCGCGGCTGCGCCCGCCGGCGGATCGATTTCCGCGCTGCTGCGGCGCGCGGTAGGGCGCACCAGGTTCTTCGAGCAGGAAGCGGGCCCGTTCGAGCTTCTTCTGCGTCGCCATCGACGGGGAAATGCCGAGATCGTTGGCCTCGAGCCGGCGCAGTTCGTCGCGCAAGCGCGCGGCTTCCTCGAATTCAAGGTTGGCCGCGGCCTCTTTCATGCGCTGCTCGAGCTCGGCGAGATAGCTCTTGAGATTGTGCCCGATGAGATTGGGTTTGTCCGGATCGCCGGTCGGCACCGTCACGTGATCGCGTTCGTAGACGCTCTGCAGCACGTCGCTGATGCGCTTTTTCACGCTTTCCGGCGTGATGCCGTTGGCGGCGTTGTAGGCCTGCTGCTTTTCGCGGCGGCGATCGGTTTCCTGGATCGCGAAACGCATGCTCCCGGTGATTTTTTCCGCATAAAGGATAGCCTTGCCGTCGACGTGGCGCGCGGCCCGCCCGATCGTCTGGATCAGAGACGTGTTCGAGCGCAGATAACCTTCCTTGTCCGCGTCGAGCACGGCGACGAGCGAGCATTCCGGGATGTCGAGGCCTTCGCGCAGCAAATTGATCCCGACCAAGACGTCGAAGACGCCGAGGCGCAGATCGCGAATGATCTCGATGCGCTCCAAGGTCTCGACGTCGGAGTGCATGTAGCGCACGCGCAGCCCGGCCTCGTGGAGATACTCGGTCAGATCCTCGGCCATGCGTTTCGTGAGCGTCGTCACCAAGATGCGCTCAGCCCTCGCGGCGCGCAGCTTGCATTCGCGGATCAGGTCGTCGACCTGGGACTCGGCGGAGCGCACTTCGACGACGGGATCGATCAGCCCGGTCGGCCGGATGACTTGATCGACGAAGACGCCGCCGCTGCGTTCCATCTCCCAAGGCCCCGGCGTCGCCGAGACAAAGACGGTTTGCGGCCGCATGGCGTCCCACTCCTCGAACTTGAGCGGACGATTGTCGATGCAGGACGGCAGGCGGAAACCGTAATCTGCAAGCGTCGATTTCCGCGCATAGTCGCCTTTGTACATGCCTTGGAGCTGCGGCACGGTGATGTGGCTTTCGTCGACGAAGACGAGCGCGTGCTTGGGCAGATATTCGAACAGCGTGGGCGGCGCCTCGCCCGGACGGCGGCCGGTCAGGTAGCGCGAATAATTTTCGATGCCGTGGCAGAAGCCCGTCGCCTCGATCATTTCCATGTCGTAGGTGGTTCGCTGGTCGAGCCGCTGCGCTTCGAGCAGCTTGCCTTGAGCGGTCAAAGCGGCGAGCCGTTCTTTGAGCTCGATGCGGATATGCTTGACCGCTTGATGCAGGGTCGGCTTCGGCGTCACGTAGTGGCTGTTGGCGAAGATGACGATGTCGTCGAGTTTCGCCGTTTTCTCGCCCGTCAAGGGATCGAACTCGGTGATGCTCTCGACTTCATCGCCGAACAGCGACAGACGCCAGGCGCGATCTTCGAGATGCGCCGGGAATATTTCAACAGCGTCGCCGCGGGCGCGAAAGGTTCCGCGGTGGAAATCGGTATCGTTCCGGCCGTATTGCAGTTCGACGAGCTGGCGCAGGAAACCGGCGCGTTCGAGCTTTTGACCCGCTTTGATATCGATGATCATCTCGGAATAGGCCTCGATCGAGCCGATGCCGTAGATGCACGATACCGAGGCGACGATGATGACATCGTCGCGTTCGAGCAGCGAGCGCGTCGCCGAGTGGCGCATGCGGTCGATCTGCTCGTTTACCTGCGCTTCCTTGTCGATATAGGTGTCGGTGCGCGGAACGTAGGCTTCCGGCTGATAGTAATCGTAGTACGAAACGAAATATTCGACCGCGTTGGTGGGAAAGAAGCTCTTCATCTCGCCATAAAGCTGGGCCGCCAATATCTTGTTGGGCGCGAGAATGAGCGCCGGCTTTCCGGTGTTGGCGATGATGTGCGCCATCGTGAAAGTCTTGCCCGAGCCGGTGACGCCGAGCAGCACCTGATCGCGCTCGCCCTGCGCGACGCCCGCGCTCAGGCGCTCCATCGCCTGCGGCTGATCGCCGGCGGGCAAATAGTCCGAAACGACTTCGAGCCTGGCGCCGATCTTGCGATCGCGCAGCATGGCGAGCCGTTCGGCCCGGAGCGGCGGAGATTGGGGTGCGTTTGCCAACATGAATCGACTGGTATTATTTGGTCCGGGCGCGGCCGGCGTCCAGGGCCTACACTTGGCTGTGGATGATTTGACGACCCAAACGAAATTGGGCTGCGAACGCATGGCTCGCAGCCCAATTTAATCTTGCCGACCCGTGCCCGGAGGAGGCCGGGGTCCAGCCTGTGCGCCTCAAGCGGCGGGGATCCGCATACCCGCGTTTTTGAGTGGAATGAACTTATTAAGCAGATGTGGCAGGAATCAGGACGGAATTGTGTCGAAATTATGAAATAAATTTTAACCATTTGTAAATTATAATAAAAATTTAACTAAATAAGGCGGCAAAAACGAAAAGGCCGCGGCTGGGAGGGGACGCAGCCGCGGCCTTCTTACGCAAATTCAGCGTTGGGGGAACGCCGATAGCGTCGTTTGGGCGCCAATGTCGCCCGGTCCGGCGCAGTCCGTTCGGGGAGGAGACGGCTGCGCCACGGGAAAATAAGTAGCCGCAAGGCGTGGCCAAACTAGTCCGCCATCGGGGCAAACCGATGAAAAATAGCGGCGAAAGCGTGAACCCCATGCGATGGAACGCTCGGCGACATTGAAGAGATTGCAGTCATAAATCGTCCATCCTATACCGACGCGCCGCTACCCCCTGACATTGCCACAAAGTCGATCTCATGCCGCTCATCGCTCAACGCCTCGCCAACATCAAACCGTCGCAGACCATGGCCATTTCGGCCAAGGCGCGCGCGCTCGCCGCCGCCGGGCGCAACATCGTAGCGCTGTCGGCTGGCGAGCCGGACTTCGATACGCCGCAAAACATCAAGGACGCGGCCAAGCGCGCGATCGATGCCGGGGTCACGAAATACACCGATGTCGGCGGCACGCCGGCGCTGAAGCAGGCGATCAAGCAAAAATTCAAGCGCGAGAACGGACTCGACTATCAGCTCGATCAGATCATCGTCAGCACCGGCGGCAAGCAAGTGCTGTACAACGCGCTGATGGCGACGGTGGATCGCGGCGACGAAGTCATCATTCCGGCGCCGTACTGGGTCAGCTATCCGGACATGGTCGAGCTTGCCGAAGGCAAGCCGGTCTTCATCCAATGCCCGCAGAATAACGGATTCAAGCTCCTCGCGGAAGAACTTGACCGCACCATCACACCGCGCACGAAATGGATCATTCTCAATTCGCCGTCGAACCCCAGTGGGGCGGCATATACGCGAAGCGACTTGCGCGCGCTTGCCGACGTTCTGCTGAAGCATCCGCAGGTGTGGATCATGACGGACGACATGTACGAGCACCTGATCTACGACGACTTCGAATTCACCACGATCGCCCAGGTCGAGCCCAAGCTCTTCGATCGAACCTTGACGGTCAACGGCGTGTCGAAAGCCTATTGTATGACGGGCTGGCGCATCGGCTATGCCGGCGGCCACGCCGCGGTCGTGAAGGCCATGAACGCGGTTCAATCGCACAGCACGTCGAATCCGAGTTCGGTCAGCCAGGCCGCCGCCGTCGAGGCGCTGAACGGTCCGCAGGACTTTATCCCCAGGCATAACAAGGTGTTCAAAGAGCGCCGCGATCTTGTGGTGGCGATGCTGAACAAGGCCAAGGGCATCCACTGCCCGACCCCGGAAGGCGCGTTCTATGTCTATCCAAGCTGCGCGGGAACGATCGGGCGCCGCACGCCGCAAGGTGCGACGATCGGATCGGACGAAGACTTCGCCACTTATCTGCTCGATGCGGAAGGCGTCGCCGTGGTCCATGGTTCAGCCTTCGGCTTGGCGCCCCATTTCCGCATTTCCTACGCGACCTCCACCGAGCAGCTGACCGAGGCCTGCACGCGCATTCAGCGTGCCTGCAACGCCCTTATTTGACTTCGCTTTTGGCGCGGTTAGGGCTCATCCCGATGCGGCGGCACACGCTCCAGGTTTGCGGCGACCGGAGCGATTATCAATCTTGGCACAGCTTTGTGCACAAGGTGAATAAGTACGCAAACGAACGCCCGCACGGCGCGAAATAACGCCGATCCTACCTTTTCTAGATATTGCCCATGAATAAATAATCGAAATATATCAATATATTACAGTGAATTTTCAATGGCCACTCGAATTTCAGCAATATAGCCACAACATCGATAAGTAATTCGCGTAATCAGCATTTGTCGACAAAGATATGCACATCGGTTGCAATGCATGGCGCATCTACACGCACGCCTCGTACTGCCGCTGCGCCAGGCGTTGCCAATGGCGTTGACCCGACGTTGCGATCGACCGAGAGTCCGGCCATGAGCGACCAACCGCCGCTTGTCGAGCAAACGACCGAGCCGGATTCGAAGGGTCTTGGCCACTCGATTGCGGCAGGGGCAGGCCTGATCCGCGGCGAGCTTGCGCGGCTGCCGGCTGGACCGGGTGTCTACCGCATGCTCGATCGGCGCGGCGACGCGCTCTATGTCGGGAAAGCGCGCAACCTACAGAAGCGCGTCGCCAACTATGCCGCCGTGGAAACTCTCCCGGAACGGTTGCGCCGGATGGTGGCCGAGACGGTGCAGCTTGAAATTATCTCGACCCATACGGAAGTGGAAGCGCTGCTGCTCGAGGCGAATCTCATCAAGCGCCTGAAGCCGCGATTCAATGTCCTGCTGCGCGACGATAAATCCTTTCCTTACATACACATAACGCCGGTTGACCCGGGCGCTCCGGAGACCAGCCCGCGGCGCTGGGCGCGGATCGCAAAGTTTCGCGGCGCGCGCGAAGCTGGCGGGCTCTATTACGGCCCCTTCGCCTCTGCCGGCGCCGTCAATCGAACCCTGACCTCGCTCCAGCGCGCATTCTTGCTGCGTTCATGTTCGGACGGCGTATTCGCCGCGCGCTCGCGGCCCTGCTTGCTGCACCAGATCAAGCGCTGCAGCGCGCCCTGCGTTGGCCGCATATCCGGCGACGCCTATCTCGAATTGGTGCGCCTGGCAGAAGATTTTCTCTCGGGGCGCGACCCGGGGATGCAACAGCGTTTTGCCGCGGCCATGGAGCATGCCAGCCAGGCGCTCGAATTTGAAACCGCGGCGGGCTATCGCGACCGAATTCGTGCCCTCGCCCACATTCAGGCGCGCCAGGATATCAATATGGACGATATCCACGACGCCGACGTTGTCGCCGCGCATCGCGACGCCGGCCAGACCTGCGTGCAAATTTTCTTTTATCGCGGCGGGCAAAATTGGGGCAACCGCTCCTATTTTCCGCGCCATGACCGGGCGGCGGACACCGGCGAGGTGCTGGCAGCCTTCCTCGGCCAGTTCTACGAAAACAAGCAACCGCCGACGCTCGTGCTGCTGAGCGAGGAGGTGCCGGGCGTCGACCTGATCCAGGAGGCCCTGACATTGCGCGCCGGGCGCAAGGTCGAGATTGCCGTGCCCCAACGCGGCGACAAGCGCAAGCTCGTCGATCACGCGTTGGACAATGCGAAGAGCGCGCTCGCTCGCCGATTGGCCGAGAGCGCATCGCAACGGCTATTGCTGGAAGGCGTCGCCGACGCGTTCGGCTTGGAAGCCGCGCCCGAGCGCATCGAGATTTACGACAACAGCCACATTCAGGGCAGCGACGCCGTCGGCGCCATGGTCGTGGCCGGTCCGGACGGGTTCGTCAAATCGGCCTACCGCAAATTCAACATCAAGTCGGCGGGCGGCGCCGGCGACGATCGGATAACCCCGGGCGACGATTTCGGCATGGTGCGCGAAGTCCTGACGCGGCGTTTCAAGCGCGCGCTCGACGACGATCCCGAGCGCGAGCGCGGCTCGTGGCCCGACCTCGTGCTGATCGATGGCGGCGCCGGACAAATGTCATCCGCCAAGGCCGTTCTTAACGAACTCGGCATCGACGATGTTCCGCTGGTCGCCATCGCCAAGGGGCCGGACCGCAACGCCGGGCGCGAAGTGTTTCATCTCGCCGACGGCAGCGAGAAGCAGTTTGCCGCGGGCGACACGGTGCTGTTCTATCTTCAGCGCCTGCGCGACGAGGCGCATCGTTTTGCCATCGGCGCGCACCGTGCCCGGCGCGCGCGCTCGATGGTGCGCTCCCAGCTCGATGAGATCCCGGGCATCGGCGCAAGGCGCAAGAAAGCGCTCCTCCTACGCTTCGGCTCGGCGCATGATGTTTCGCGCGCCGGCCTCAGCGACCTGGAAACCACGCCGGGCATCAGCAGGGTGGTCGCGAAGAAGATTTATGACTATTTCCATGGCGACGGATAAGGAACGGCTCGCCCGATGCTCGACCGCCTGCCCAACGCCTTGACGCTGGCCCGCGTTGCCGCCGTGCCGCTGCTGATCGGCGCGTTCTACTTGCCGGTTCCGGTTGCGCCGTGGGCGGCGCTCGCCATCTTCGTGGCGGCGTCGATCACCGATTATTTCGATGGCTGGCTCGCCCGTCGCCGCAACGTGCAAAGCGATTTCGGCAAGGTGCTCGATCCGATCGCCGACAAATTGATCGTCGCCGCCGCGCTATTCATGCTGGCGGCCTTCGATCGGCTATCGGTGCCGTCGCTGGTTGGCGCCATCCTTATCCTAAGCCGTGAAATTCTTGTCTCGGGCCTGCGCGAATTCTTGGCCGGCCGCAAAGACGCCCATTTGCCGGTGACGCTTCTCGCCAAGTGGAAGACGACGCTGCAGATGATCGCGATCAGCTTGCTGCTCGTTGGGCGCGCGGCGCCGTGGGGGCTTCCGGTGCAAGAAGCCGGCGAAGTCCTGCTCTGTCTCGCGGCCATCGTCACGCTGGTCACAGGATGGGACTATGTGCGCCGCGGGCTTAAGCTGATGAGCCCCGCCGCAGCCGCGAACGAAGAAGAAGACGTCGAGGCCGAGCCCAAGCCGGAGGTGGCGCGGTGAAGATTTTCGGCCTCGCCGGCTGGAGCGGGAGCGGCAAGACGAGCCTGGTCGTTCGCCTGATTCCGGCGCTGGTGCGGCGCGGGCTGCGCGTTTCGACCATGAAGCACGCGCACCACGATTTCGATGTCGATCAGCCGGGCAAGGACTCCCACCGGCACCGTGAAGCCGGCGCATCCGAGGTGCTCGTCACATCGGCCCGCCGCTGGGCGCTCATGCACGAATTGCGCGGCGAACGCGAGGCGGCGATCGAAGAATTGGTGCGCCATATGACCCCGGTCGATTTGTTGCTCGTCGAAGGCTTCAAGGCCCACGCCCACGACAAGCTCGAAGTGTTTCGGCGCACCGTCGGCAAGCCGCTGCTCTGCGTCGGCGATGCCAAGATCGTCGCGGTTGCCAGCGACGGTCCGGTCGGCGAAGCGCGCGTGCCGGTGCTCGATCTCAATGCCGCCGACGCGATCGCCGACTTCATCGTCGCGCATTGCGGCTTTGCCGCGCCGCAGCGCAAGGGAGCGGCGTGATGGCGCAACTCTCGGACGATTGCTTCGCCCATGGCGGGCGGCTCATGCCGGTGGGCGAGGCGCTGGAATTGTTGCGCAGCCGCACTGCGGTGGTCGCCGATATCGAGACGGTCCCGCTGGCCGCATCCGCCGGACGCATCCTGGCCGAAAATGTCACCGCCGAGCGCGCGGTGCCGCCCAACGACAATTCGGCGGTCGACGGCTATGCCGTTTTCTTCGACGATCTCAGCCCCGATTGCGACACCGAATTGCCCGTCGCCGGCCGGGCCGCGGCCGGGCATCCTTTCCCGCATCCACTGCGGCGCGGCGAAGCGCTGCGTATTTTTACCGGCGCGCCGATGCCCGCAGGAGCGCCCGACACGGTGATGATGCAGGAAGATTGCGAAGCGCTCGACGGCGGCACCCGGGTCCGCATCCGGCCCGGCATCAAGCGCGGCGCCAATCGCCGCAAGGCGGGCGAAGACATCAAGGCCGGCGCCGTCATTCTCAAGGCCGGGCGGCGCCTCAAGCCGCAAGATATCGGCTTGGCCGCCTCGATCAGCCGTACGGCGCTGCGCCTGCGCAAGCGGCTTCGCGTCGCCCTGCTATCGACCGGCGACGAGGTGCGCGAACCGGGCAGCGCCGCGCCGCCCGGCACCGTCTACGACGCCAACCGCTTTGCCATTCGCGCATTGCTGGAAGGGCTCGGCTGCGCCGTGACCGATCTCGGCATCTTACCCGACCGGTTCGAAACGATCCGCGAAACGCTCGCCGCGGCCGCGCGCGATCACGATTTGGTCGTAACCTCGGGCGGAATGTCGACCGGCGATGAGGACCACATCAAGCCCGCCGTTGAGGCGCAGGGGCAGCTCCATTTCTGGCGGCTGGCCATCAAGCCAGGGCGACCGATCGCGCTTGGCCAGATCGGGCTTGTGCCGATCCTCGGCCTGCCCGGCAATCCGGTGGCCGTCATGGTCACTTTCCTACGCATTGCGCGACCGCTTATCCTGCGCTTGGCCGGCGCCGAGGAGGCCATGCCCCCTCTGTTTCAAGTCACATCCGGCTTCGATTACCGCAAGAAAGCCGAACGCCGCGAATGGGTCCGCGCCCGGTTGATTGCGCGGGCCGGCGGCGGTTGGGTCGCCGAGATGTTTCCGCGCCAAGGGGCTGGCATATTGACGTCGATGGTCGATTCCGACGGCTTGGTGGAACTCGGCGAGGCCGTAACGGACGTCAGACCCGGCGATCCGGTCGATTTCCTGCTGTTCACGACCGTTGGAGCTTAGCGGCGATGAGAGTCCTCTATTTCGCGTGGCTTCGGCAGAAAATCGGCAAAAGCGAGGAGAGCCTGGCACCGCCGCCTTCGGTTGCGACCGTTGGCGGCCTCGTCGACTGGCTCAAACAGCAAAGCCCCGGCCATGCCGCCGCTTTCGCCAACGTCAAGGCCGTGCGCGTCGCGATCAATCAGGAGTTCTCCGATTGGGCCGCGCCGATCCAGGCCGGCGACGAGATCGCATTCTTTCCGCCGGTCACTGGCGGCTGATCGCGGGCGTCAATTGCGCTTGCCAGCGACCTTCGTGTAGCCGCGCTTCTGCATGCACTCGTCGTTGACTGCCTGGGTGACGCGCCGTTCCGAGAAGCCCGTGGATTCGCTCACGTTCGGCCGCGCGGTGACGCGCACTTCGCTGCACCAATAGGCGTCGCGCTTAACGTCCTCGGGCGTGGCGTCTTGCTTGGTCCATTGCTCGGATATCGGCGGCGGGGCGGCGGTACAGGCTGCGAGCAAGGCCAGCATGCAGCCAAGTGGCGCCAATGAGCGTTTCATGCGACAATCTCCCATGGTCGGGCGGCGCGCGCAATTGCGCGGTCGCCGCCTTGACGAGTGCGTAGCGTGAGCCAAGATTTAGCACGTCATCGATCGTAGCGACAAATCCATGATCCGCGTACAAGGCGAGGACTTCGATCCCGGACGCGAGTTGGCCGCGCTGACCGCGGGCCGCCACGATATCGGCGGTGCCGTCAGCTTCGTCGGCCTCGTGCGCGACATGGCCGACGGCGAGCGCATCGGCGCGATGACGCTCGAACACTATCCCGGCATGACCGAAAAACTGCTCGCCGGAATCGAGGCCGAGGCGCTGCGGCGCTGGCCGCTTTCGGCAAGCCTGATCGTGCACCGCTACGGCCGGCTGGAACCGGGCGAGCGCATCGTGCTCGTCATCACCGCATCGGCGCACCGGCAAGCCGCGTTCGAAGCCAATATGTTCCTGGTCGATTGGCTGAAGACGCAGGCGCCGTTCTGGAAGCTCGAAGACCGTGACGGCGGCGCCGCCTGGGTCGAAGCGCTAGCGAGCGACGACGACGCGGCCGCGCGCTGGCGCGCCAAGCCGGCGGCGGCGGCCGAGTAAGCGGCATGGCCGAGATCGTCAATTTTCGCCAAGCGAAGAAGCGGCACGACGCGGCCGAAAAGGCCCGGCAAGCCAGCACCAATCGCGCCAAGCACGGCCGCACGGCGGCGGAAAAATCGAAAGAAGCGGCGCTATTGGCCAAGCAGCGCGACATGCTCGAAGGCGCCAAGCGCGACAAGAACGAGCCGTAAGCAAAAGCCGATCGGGCCGGATCGCGCGACCGCGTGCTTGACCCGCCGCGCCGGGGCCGCTCTACTTTCGCTCGCGCTGCGGGGATCGACCGTGAAGCGGTATTGGGCCGAGCTTGCCACGACGGAGTTTGCCGCGCTGCCGGCGGAGCGCGCGATCGCGATCTTGCCGGTCGCGGCGACCGAGCAGCATGGACCGCATCTGCCGCTCTCGGTCGACACCGCGATCCTCGACGGCGTGATCCGCGCCACGCTCCCCCTCCTGCCGCCGGCGCTGCCCGCGCTCTATCTGCCCACCCTCGCCATCGGCAAGAGCAACGAACACGCGCTTTATCCCGGCACGCTCACGGTCGGCGCCGAGACGCTGATGCGCGTGTGGCGCGAAATCGCGGCCTCGGTGGCGGCGGCCGGCTTGCGCAAATTCGTGCTGTTCAACAGCCATGGCGGACAGAGCGCGCTGATGGACGTGGCGATCCGCGACATCCGCGAGGCGCACGGCATGCTCGCCTTCGCGGTCAACTGGTACATGCTCGGCCTGCCCGCCGGCCTGTATGGCGACGGCGAGTTGAAGCACGGCATCCATGGCGGCGATCTCGAGACTTCGATGATGCTGGCGCTCAAGCCCGATACGGTGCGCATGGACAAGGCGGCGAATTTCGTTTCGGCCACGGAAACGCTGGCGCGCGACTATCCCGATATCGCGCTGGCGGGCCCGGCCAAGATCGGCTGGATGACGCAGGACATGAACCAAGCCGGTGCCTGCGGCGACGCTTCGCGCGCCACGGCCGAAAAAGGCGCCGCCACGATCGCCCATGTCGCGCGCCGCTTCGTCAACGTCCTGGGGCAGATCGACCGGCTGCCGGCCGATTGGCTGAAGCGGCGGGCGTGATGGCCGAGGCGGGCTACAACGCCGAACAGGTGCGGCGCGCGCGCCTCGACCGAAAGTTGCGCATCTTCGTGCCGATTTTCGTCCTCGCCCTGGCGCTGATCGGCTGGGAAGCGGCGGTGCGCATCAACGAGATTCCGCACTATCTGATTCCGGCGCCGACGCTGGTCGCCGAAACGCTGTGGACCGACGGCGCCTCGCTGCTGGGCTCGCTGCTCGTGACGCTCAAGCTCACCTTCGCCGCCCTCGGCCTGGCCGTTCTCGGCGGCATCGTGCTGGCGACGCTGTTCGCCGTGTCGCGCTGGGTCGAGCTCAGCCTCTTCCCGTTTGCCGTCGTGCTGCAAGTGACGCCGATCGTGGCCATCGCGCCGCTCATCATGATTTATGTCGAAGACACATTTGCCGCCCTGTTGATTTGCGCCTGGATCGTCGCGTTTTTTCCGATCCTGTCGAATACGGTCATCGGGTTGCGCAGCGCGGATCACAATCTGCGGGACTTGTTCACGCTCTACAAAGCGACGCCGGGCCAGCGCTTGCGGCTGCTGCTGGCGCCGAGCGCGCTGCCGTTCTTTCTCGCCGGGCTCAAGATCGCGGGCGGCCTGGCGCTGATCGGCGCCGTCGTCGCCGAATTCGTCGCCGGCACCTCGGGCAAGGACACGGGCCTCGCCTCGCGCATTCTCGAGGCCGCTTTCCGCAACGAAATCCCGCGCATGTTCGCGGCCCTGGTTCTGGTCTCGCTGTGCGGCGTCGCGATTTTCCTGATTTTCAACCTACTTTCGCATCTCCTGCTCGGCAAATGGCACGAGAGCGAGATCAAGCGCGACGCGTGACGGCGACGTCGATCGCCGACCGCATCGCGGCGGCAGAGGGCACTCTGCGCCTGCTCGGCGCGCATGTTCCGGCTCGCCTTGCGCCGCAATTGCCGCCGGGCGATGGCTGGGTCAACGCCGATATCGATGTCGCCGCCGGGCGGATCGCGCGCATCGCGCCGGCGGCGGATATCGCCGACGCAGCCGCCATCCGCATCGGTGGGCCGGTCATTCCGGCGCTCGTCGATCTCCATGTCCATCTCGACAAGACCAACATCGTTGCGCGCGCGCCGGCGCCCGAGGGCGATTTGTTCGCCGCGATCGACGTGGCCGCGCGCGACTACGCTAACTGGACCGAGCCCGATCTCCGCGCCCGCGCCGAATGGGCGCTCGACCGCGCCTATCGCGCCGGCACGCGCGCGATGCGGACTCATGTGGATTGGCCGGCCATTGCCGAGCCGACCGCGTGGCGCGTGTTTGGCGAGCTCGCCGTCGAATGGCGCGGCCGCGTCGCGCTCGAACGCGCGAGTTTGACGCCGATCGATATATTCGCCGACGAAGCGGCGGCCGAGGCCATCGCGCGCGCCGTCGCCGAAGGGCGCGGCTCAGGCGGCGCCGTGCTCGGCGCCTTCGTCTATGTCACCGGCGATATTCCGGCCAAGCTCGACCGCGTCGTCGCCGCGGCGGCGCGCCACGGACTCGATCTCGATTTCCACGTCGACGAAACCCTCGATCCCCGGGCGCGCGGCCTCGGCGCCGTGCTCGATGCGCTGGAGCGCCGGAAGTTTCGCGGTCGCGTTATCTGTGGCCATTGCTGCGCGCTCGCCATCCTACCCGCCCCCGAGCAACGCGCGCTCATCGCCCGCGCCGCCGCTTCGGGCGTCGTCATCGTCACGCTGCCGACGACGAACCTCTACGTCCAGGACCGTGTCGCGGGGGCAACGCCCGTCCGCCGCGGCGTCACCCTCGCCGCCGAGCTCGCCGAGGCCGGCGCGCCCATCGCCATCGCCACCGACAATGTGCGCGATCCCTTCTATCCCTATGGCGATTACGACCTGCTGCGCGTCTACGAAACCGCCCTGATCACGCTCCATCTCGGCGGCGCCGCGCGCTGGCTCGACGCGATCACGACGACACCGGCGCGCGCCATGGGCCTCGATTGGGACGGCGCTCTCATGGCCGGGGCGCCGGCGGATTTGATCCTATTTCCGGGCGCGGCCGCCGCCGACATGGCGAGCCGGGCCGTGGAGCGGATCGTGCTGCGGGGTGGCGCGCCGGTTGCGCCCTGAAGAACAACAAAGACGACAGGGACAGCAGAGACAACAGGGGCTTCAGGCATGGGAGTCCGGGATTGCAGTCGCTGAGGTGCCTGGTGTCCTTGAAGTACCTCGCCGCTACTCCTTCTCCTTCATCGGCATGGCGCTCGCCGCGACTTCATCGACGTAGCCGCGCAAGACCCAGCCGCTGATGAGCGCGACAGTGAGCGTGAACATCGCGAAAAAAACCAGGTGCGACGTGCCGGCGGTGACCCAGGTCATCGGCTGGCCCATGACGGGCAGCAGGCCGAGCACGTTGCCCCAGGAAATGAGCCAGTGCGCGGCATACATGCAGGCGCCACCAAAGATCACAAATCCCAGCACGGTGCCGAGCTGCTGCTCGCGGAAATCGCCGCGGCCGAAATGACGCTCGATGGCGCCGCCCAGCATGAAAAGCAGAGTGACGAAGATCAGCTCGGTGCCCAGCGCCAGAAGTCCGGCGAAGCCGCCGAAGCGGTTGATGAGGAAGGCGGTGATAAAATCGTTCTGCACCTCGGGCAGAGCCATGACGCCGCCATTGCGCCCGAACCAGGCTTTGGCGCCATACCATTTGGCCTCGCCGACGAAGTCCATCGAGCCCAGCACCTGCGCGCCGGTGTGCGGATGGAAGCGCGGCTCGGCCCAGACCAACACGCGCTCTTTCTTGGGGAAGCTATCGGGCAGTCGGCTCGGGTCCTCGTAGACCTTGTAGGCGCCATAGGCGACGGCGACGACGCCGAGGATGATGAGCGGCCGGATGCCCCACCACAACCAGCGCGCACGCGAGAAATCCCGGCGCCACGAACCGACCTTCCACATCCAGCACACCGAGATCGCCAGCATGATGATCAGCGGCGAAAAATCGCGCACGCCGGCGACCATGGCGAATACGATCATGGCGAAAATCGCGAGCATGCGGATATAGGGCAGCAGAAAGGCGAGTGGCTTGTTGCGGTAGGCGCTGACCTCGCGTTGCCGGCTCTCGGCGATATGCATGCCGACGAAGGCGAGCAAAGTGACGAAGGTCAACTTGACCAGCTCGACCGGCTGGAAACCGAACAGGCCTTCCTCGTTGCCCATGAAGAACTGCATGATCATGGCGCCCATCAGGACGAGGGCCAGCAGCGTGAACCAGCGTTCGTGGGTGTAGACCGCGTACCACAGGCGGCGCCATTGCCGGTCGGGCACGACGGCAATCAGCGCCATGCTCCAGCCGAACAGCGACAGGATGAGCGCGTGATTGCCGAAGAAGCGCAACCAGCGCGTGTTATCCGACCCGGCGCCGAGCTGGAGCAGCGTCGTCATGCCGATACCGGCAAGCAGCGTGATGCAAACCCAAAGCCAGCCCGAATAGCCGCGCAGCTTGCCGGAGAACACCAGCAGGAAGCTCGCCCAGAACCACGCGGCGATGGCGTTGTAGACCATGAGCGACTGATCGGGGTTGCCGGCGCTCTGCAGCAGCATGCCGGTGACCCAAATGCCCAGGAAGAACGGCACCACGCCGAGAATCCACAACAGCAGCGTGGTGAACGGGCGTTTGCGCCGGTACCAGACGAAGCAAATGAGCACGAACAGGCCGCCGCCGGCCGCAAGACCGATCGTCAGCGCGAGGTTGCGCGACAGAGCCCATTCCTCGATGCGCGCGCCGGCGCCGATCCAGTTGAGAAGCTGGCGGTTGGGCGGGTCGGGTTCGTCGGCGAAGAAGAATACGCGATTCGAAATCGGCGAAAACGTGATCTGGTCCGCCGTGGCCTGGACGCGATAGCGCGAAATTCCGACGACGAGAACTCTCCACCTTGCCGTAAGCGCCGGCCAGAGGCGCCACGATATCGGCGAAGCCCTGGCCGCGCGTTTGCCCGCGCCGGATGAGCAATGTCTGGTCGCGCTGCGAGCCGGGCGACACCAGGAACTTGCCCGCCTGCCAGCCGATATAGACCGCCTCGGAGGCCAGGCCGGTGAGCTTCCAGCGATCCGAGCAATTGACGCCGCCGCCGATGCCGAACAGGCGGATTTCCGGCTTGTTCTCGGTGAGAAAGTCGCGGCCGAGCCACTTCATCGTGTTGATGCCGCGGCGCAGGGCGCCGTTGCAGACCTCGGTCACCGGTTCGCCCTTGGGCACGACAGTGCCTTCCCACGCCATTTCGCGTTGGGTTTTTAGGTCGCGCAGCACGATTCGGTCGCGCGTCAGGCCAGCCACCAGGATATCGGCATTGGGAAAGGATATCCGATCGCCCTCGCCCAGTTCCCAACGCTCGACGAAGCGCGCGGCGAAGCGGTCGGTGGTGAGCAGCACGCGCTTGTTCTGAGTCTTGTTGGCGAACAGGATCTCATTGCTCTGGCGCGCGACCAGCAAGTGCTCGGCCGCCGCGCTTTTCGCGCCGGCACGCTGGCCGAGTTCGAGATAGCCGAGGACTTTCGGGAGTTCGCTGAACTTGAGCGTGATCGGCCCACCGACCTTGCCCGGCGGCGCGTTCTGCAGCACCTGCCAAGTCATCCACGCCCAGCCGATCAGGATAGCGTAGGTCAGGATGGTGGGAATGAAGGCTTTGAAGAAACCCAGGAACGTGTCGACGATCAACCGCACGGCCAGCCCACCCGTTCGCTCAGCAACTTACTGCAATGCCGCGCCGTCAATCGGTCGTCCCTTCTTCCTCGTCGCGCAGCAGGGGCGGTTCGTCGCCGGGCCGCGGCGTGTGCGACAGATCGGGCCGCTCGAGCAACTCGAGCGAGAACATGATGTCGCGCACGATCTGGCCGCACGAAGTGCCGCCGAAGCGGAAATTGCCGACCGCGTGCGACGTCATGCAGGCAACGGCGACGCGCCGGCCGTTTTCGCCGATCGGCTCCTTCCAGCCGACGAACCAGCCTGAGTTGAAGCCCGCGTTCTTAGCGGGATCGGCGGTGCCGGTCTTGCCGTGCATGCGGCACCACAGGGGCTTTACCGCGCCCCGGCCGGTCGCCACGCGCAGCGCCGCGATTCGGTTGAGGATATCGTTGCTACGTCCCGCGCTCGCCACCAGCGTGCTGAGCACGAAGCGCGGCGACGCGGACTTGAAGATCGAAACCGCCGTCGAACCCGCCGCCTCGGGCACCGATTTCATGCCCAGGCGGATCTCGCGGATGATCTCGGGGTCGAGTTTGAGCGCGGTTGCCTCCGGCGTCGGCAGTCGCTTGCCGAGCCAGCCGCGGATGATGTGCGGCTGCACGGTTTTGCCGCTGGCGATGGTGGCGGCGCCGCGGGCGAGGTGCAGGGTCGACACCGTCCAGCCCTGGCCAATTCCGTTCAGGCCGATGCGATGGAACGCCGCAACCTTCCACACCGCGGCATTGTCCGGCAGCAACGCCTCGCCGCGCGTAATGTGCGTCAGCGGCGAGCGGCCAAACAGCGGATCGTAGATCGCGGCCGAGCGCAGGCGGAACAGCCCGAGATCGCCCGGCACATTCACCGCGAGGTCCATTGGGGTCTCCCAATCGACGCCGAATTCGCGAAGGCGCAACATGAAGCGCGTCGCCGGAATCTTGTCCGCCTTGACGGTGATGCGCCCGCCGCGTTGCGGCAGGCTTTTGATCCAATTGTCGACTGCCCTTTCTTCCAGCATGACGGCGAGGCGCGAGAAAAAGACGTTGTAGGACGATTTGATCGCTATGCGCACGCCGAGCTTCTCGAAGCTTGGCCGGCGGTATTCGGGATCGGGATGGTTGGGATCGATGCAGATCGGATCGCGCGTCGGTCCGCCCTGCGACATGGCGGCCTTGCTGTGATTGCTGATCGAGCGCGTGTCGGAGCCCGGGATCATATAAGTGCCGGCGCCCGAATCGAGGCCGGTGACTTGCCGGAATTCGCCCGGATCGAGCCCCATAAGCATGCGCTTGATGCGCGGATCGGCGCCCGGCGCCGAGGCTTCGAGCGCCGCCGAAAGCGCCAGCAAAGTCTTCCAGGTCGAGCCCGGCGTGTTGTGGATGTCCATCAATTCCCAAGACGCCACCGACATCGGATCCTTGTTCGGATTGCTGATGGCGTAGGAAACATAGTCCCAGGACTTCGCGCCGAACGGCGGCAGCGGCCAGTTTGCCATGCCGAGAATCGCGCCCGTATCGATATCGATCAGCATCACCGAGCCGCGCCGGTCGTGATAGAAACGGCCCGGCCGGGCTTCGCTGTCGAACTCCTTGGTCATGTAGTGCGTGACCGTATCCTGCACCGCCTTCTGCACGCGGCTGTCGATCGTGAGGACAATGTCGCCGGCGGCACCGAGGCGCGTTTGATTGAGCATGCCGGAGATACTGCTGGCGTCGCCGCGGCCGAAACCGATAAGGCTCAGAAGTCCAAGGTTGTTCGCTTCCTCGGTTGGCGTGCCCTTGCCTTCGACGTCGGTGAGGGCAACGCCGTCGAGCGTCTTGATGACGTAGCGATTCGCAGAGGCCGATGGCTTCGGACGCTCGACCGGGCGCCAATTATAGACCCATTCCAGCGTGTCGATCGTCACCGTGCCCGGGTCCTTGCCCGGCGTCTTGCCGCGGCGCGCCTTGCTGCGCCCGCGCGTGCGCGGCCGCTCGGCGAGATCTTCGCCGCTCATGCTGATGGCGAGGCCGAATATTTTCGGCGCGCAATTGACGGAGGGTTCGACCGTGATCTCGACGTCGGTATCGCCGCGCACCGGCAGGGTGACGAGCGCCGCGCGCGAACTCAGCTTGCACGGCCATATCGACTTGATTTCGCTATAGGTAATTTCGCGCCGGTCGATGCGCGCGCCAGGCGGGACCTTGACCGGATTGCCGATGACCTGGATCGAAACCGTGCCGGTATTGCCGGTGATGCGCGTCGAAAACACGAAACGCTGTTTGGGCTCAGGGGCGGCGACACCGACCCAATCGTCCATGCCCTTGGGAATCTCGTTCTTGTTGACGAAACCGAAGGTTTCCGGCACCAGCGCGCCGACTTGCTTGGGGTGGCCGGAATCGGACTTGGCCGTCCAGAATATTTTATTTTGGTCGGCATCGCTGACCTTGCGATTGTCGCGCACGGCGGCAATGAGGCGCGTTTCGTTCCACAGCTTGACCTGGGTCCGGACGATGATGCCCGCCGGCAAATCGTAAAGGTCCTTGAGCAGGCCCTCCTGCACGACCTGGCTGACGCCCTCGTCCGAGTCGCCCTTGTCGCCCGCCGCCTTCTTGATCAGCACATAGTCCGGCGGGGCCATTTCAAGGCCGGTGTCCTCGCGCGGCACGACAAGTTTGGCCTCGATCAAGGCACGGAACAGCGCGTAGTCCTCGGTTTCGTTGAGCGCGCGGGTGAGGTCGGGCTTGCGCGCGGTGGCTTCCTTCTGCAGCCCGTCGAGGCGCCACAAAACGAGAACCGCGACGCCGGCAATCACCGCGAGATATACGGCAGCGCCGATAACGCGACTGCCAAAGCCGAGAAACGAGAAAAACAAGTTTCGCTTCGGCTTTTGCTTGTTCTTTTTTCTTTCGGCCATAGCAACTCCTTTACCGGCGCGGTCCGGCCCAGTCGGTCTTTATCTTACTCTAGCGCAGCCGGCACAAGACCAAGACGGTCGGCGAGTCCGGCGCTTGGCCGCCAGGACGGACGTTTGAACAAATCATTCGGGCTCGGCGTCGCGCTTGCCGGCCCGGCCGCGCAGCATGGTGGCGTCGCGCGAAGGCAGCACTTGCGGCTTTTCCTGGTTGAAACGCAAAAGGTAGCTGCCGACGATGAACATCTCTTCGGGCTCAAGAACCGCGGCACCACGATCGCCCGGTGCCAAGGATCGGATCAGCTTGCCTTCCTGGTCGAGCACGTAGCTCGGCATCTTGCCGTCCGCCATCGCGATTTCAAGCCGGCTGCCGCTCAACTTCAACGACACATGGCGGCGCGACAGGTTAAGCGCATTGAGCCGCGCGCCCCTAGGCCCCTGCCCGCCCGCCCAGGTCAGCGCGTCGGGATGATCGAGCAATTCCATCGGCAAGTCGGGCTGCGCGCCCTCAACGGCAGAATCGCTACGGCCGAGCAGGAACGGATCAGTGCTCAGGGGGAACGAACTTTCCTGCCGCAACATGAGCAGGCCGTGATAGACATCGGGTACCGGCGAGGCGAGCAATTCGAGATATTTGCCCGAGCCGGTATCGAGCGAACTTGGCATGTAGTTGACTGGGCTGAATTCGGTTTGGCCCGGCAAGCGGTAGAATAATGTCGCCGCATCGGCGCGCGCCTGGAGCGCGAGGCAGCGCTTGATATCGACTGTCGCCTTGTCCGCCGCCCGCACCGGGCGGCCGATGCGATCGAACCAGATGGTCCATTGCTCCAATCCGCCCAGTCGGCGCTGGCCGTCGATGCGCAGCAGCGCGCAGCCCGTGACCTTAAGCGAGTAACGTTGCGAAATTGGCGCTTGATGGGCCGATTTGGCCGACGGTGGCGGCGTCCTTGGCGCCGGCGTCGCTGCGGGCGCTGGTGCCGCTGGCAACGCGGCCCGCGGCTGTGCGCCGGCGCCGTCCTTCCCGGCACCGCCAAAAAAACGGTCGAGGCCGACGCGCGCCGGTGCTTGGCCGACGCCCGATGCCGGCGCCGGTTGCGGCGGGCGCACTGGTGGCGCACCTTTGCGGGCGGTGGGTACGTCGTCATCCGGCTGTTTCGCCGCGACGGGCTTGGGCGGCGGCGGCGGCGGGGCGCTTTCGGTTTGGGCGCCTCCTTGGGCGGCAGATTGAAGGCCCGCCTTGTCGCCGGCTCGGAAATGAACTTGACCTCGATGACGACCGTGTCGTCGCCTTCGCTTTCGGGGCCGCGCTTGTCCTTCAAGATCCAATGGAACGGTTCGCCGTCGTGCTTGGGGCTGATCGTCTGAACGAGGCTGACATAGTCGCTGTCGGAATAGACGCGTTCGGCATCGGAGGAGGAGAGATTGAGCGAGATATTGCCCTCACGACGGCCGAACCAAAGCGGCGCGCGCACCGGACCGGCACGATCCGGCGTGAGCAGGATCGAGCCCTGTCCGGCATAGACCCCGACCGGACGCTTGATCTGGGCGCCATTGCGCCAGAACGACCAATCCTCGAATTTGACCGGCTCGGCCTCCCGGCTACGCCGCATCTGGATCGAGCCGAGCACCTCGTCCTCGGCCGTCGGCACGAAGACGCCGAAGCCGAACTGGAACACGACGGTATTCGCCTCGAGATCCTCGTCGGGCATGATCGTGTAGTTCGGGTCGCGCTCGGGCGGCATGGAGCGCTTGAATTTCATGCGGTGAAGCTGGGCGAGATTGCTGGCCAGGGCCTCGAGCCGCTTGCCGCGGCGCTTCGAGTCGGCGCGCCATTTGGCGTCCGCGATCCACATCACAACATCGGTAAACACCGGCGTCTGTTCGCGAAATCGGCCCTCGGCGTCGCGCACGTGCTTGATGTCGCGGCAGCCATCGAGCGCCGCCTGCAGGCGGAACTCGCGGTCGCCGGTTTTTTCCTCGGCGATCTTGCTGTTGCCGCCATAACGCCGGTCCCACAGCGGATCGGGATCGAACGGATCCTCGACGCCGGTGAGCGATAGGGTAAAGACGCCGAGACTCTCGCCCGCTTCGCGATACTCCTCGATCGTCTCTTTACCTTTGTGTTTGAAAAGTCCGAACATAGGGCCGGGAAAATAGCCGGAGACGCGGCATAATTCCACAACTACGCGTAGCCTCGCGGCGGCACGCTTGCACCCCCAACTCGACCTTGACACACTCGCGGCGTTCAGCGCAGGGGAGATCCATGACCAGCCGCGACCCCGCTTATGTGACCAACGTCCACCAACTCTTGCGCGACCAGGCGCGCCGCTTCGTCGAAACCGAAGTGCTGCCCCACGCGGATGCGTGGGAAAAGCAGGGTTTCGTGCCGCGCGCCGTCTACCGGCGCATGGGCGAGCTGGGTTTTTTCGGCCTGCGCTATCCCGAGGAATACGGCGGGTCGGGCCTCGACAGCGTGGCCTCGGTCGTGTTGTGGGAAGAGCTGGGCCGCAGCGGCTATAGCGGCTTCGTCGTCGGCGGCGCGGTGCACGGCGAAATGGCGTCGCCCCATCTCGCCCGCTACGGCTCCAAGGCGCAAAAAGACCGCTGGATGCCCAAAATCGTCGACGGCTCGGTCATCACGGCCGTCGCCGTCACCGAACCCGACGGCGGTTCCAACGTCGCGGCGCTCAAGACCCGGGCCAAGCGCCAAGGCAACGATAAGTGGGTGATGAACGGCTCCAAAATCTTCATCACCAACGGCGTGCTCGCCGATATCTATTTCGTGGCGGCGCGGACCGATCCCGACGCCAAGGGTTCGCGCGGCATTTCGATGTTCATCGTCGAAAAGGGCAGCCCCGGCTTCAAAGTCGCCAAACAGCTCGACAAGTTGGGCTGGCGCTCCTCCGATACGGCCGAACTTGTGTTCGAGGATTGCGAAATTCCGGCGGAAAACCTGCTCGGCGAAGAGAACAAGGGTTTCTACGCAGTAATGCGTAATTTCCAAAACGAGCGTATCGTCGGCGCTTCGGTCGCGCTCGGCGAAACCGCCAAGGCGATCGAACTTACGCTCGATTGGGTCAAGACGCGCAAGGCTTTCGGCGGCGTGCTGTGGGACAAGCAGGTGATCCGCAACCGCCTCTCCGAGCTCGCGATGCGGCTCGAGGCTGGGCGACAGCTCACCTATCACGCCGCCTGGCTCGACGCCCAAGGCATCGATTGCGTCAAGGAAGTGTCGATGGCCAAGGCGATGATGGGCGAACTCGTCAACCAAACCATGTATGTCTGCGGTCAGTTCCAGGGCGGCATGGCTTTCATGAAGGAGTCGCCGATCGAGCGGATGTATCGCGACGCCCGAGTGGCCTCGATCGGCGGCGGCGCCACCGAGGTCATGCTCGAAGAGGTGGCGAAGCGGATGTAGCGGCCCGCCATTCCTGGCGGACATCCTCATCGGCCTCCGCGGCTTGCTCAGCCGCCGCCAAGCGGGCGAATTCGTCGGCAGGCAGAAGCCGCGACAACGCCCACGCCGCCGCGGCCCGCACCACCGGCGAGGCGTCGCGCGCCAGCCGCTCGGCCTGGGGCCGCAGTGCCGGTTCGCCTGAGTTGCCGATGGCGATCAGCACGTTACGGATAAAGCGGTCGCGCCCGATGCGCTTGATCGGCGAGGCGCGGAAGACGGCGCGGAAGGCGGCATCGTCCAGAGCCGCGAAATCGGCGAGCTTCGGCCGGGTGAGTTCGACACGGGGCGCGAAAGCGTAGTCCTTGGTGCGCTGCGCGAACTTGTTCCACGGACACACGGCGAGGCAATCGTCGCAGCCATAGATGCGGTTGCCGATCGCCGCGCGGAATTCGCGCGGAATGTGGCCCTTGTGCTCGATGGTGAGATAGGAAATGCAACGCCGCGCATCGAGCCTGTAGGGTGCTGGGAACGCCTTGGTCGGACATACGTCAAGGCAGCGCCGGCACGCGCCGCAACGATCGGCGGCAGCGATATCGGGCGCCAGGTCAAGCGTCGTCAGCACGCAACCGAGAAACAGCCACGAGCCGAATTCGCGGGAAACGAGATTCGTGTGCTTGCCTTGCCAGCCGAGTGCCGCGCGCTCGGCGAGCGGTTTTTCCATGAGCGGCGCGGTATCGACGAAGACCTTTACGTCGCCGCCATAGGTGCGTTGCAGCCAGCCGGCAAGGCGCTTCAAGCGCGACTTCACGGTGCCATGGTAATCGGCGTTGCGGGCGTAGACCGAGACCGTGCCACGGTCGGGCATCGCCAGGGTTTCCAGCGGATCGCCAGGCGGACCGTAGTTGAGGCCGAGGAGGATGGCGCTGCGCGCCGCCGGCCACATGGCGCGCGGATCGGCCCGACGCTCGGCGGTGGTTGCGAGCCACTCCATTGTGCCGTGATTGCCTGCGGCCAGATATTCCTTCAATCGCACCGCAAGCTCCGGCGGCAGCGACGCGGCGGCAAAGCCGGCCGCATCGAAGCCGAACTCGATCGCTTTGGCGCGGATCGCGGCCTCCCTGCTCGCGGCCTCGCCGCCCGCCGCCGGCGCGGTCATGGCGTTAGCCGCGGCCCCGATAGGGTGCGACGCCCTGTTCGGGCAGCCACAGCCCGCGCGGCGGCGGACCCGATTGATAGAACACATCGATCGGCATGCCGCCGCGCGGATACCAATAGCCGCCGATGCGCAGCCAGCGCGGCACGATCGTGCGCATCACGCGCTTGGCAATGGTCAGGGTGCAATCCTCGTGGAACGCGCCGTGATCGCGGAAAGACGACAGATAGAGCTTCAAGCTCTTGCTCTCGGCCAGGCGCCGGCGCGGCACGTAGTCGATGACGAGGTGCGCGAAATCGGGCTGGCACGTGATCGGGCACAGCGCGGTGAATTCCGGCGCCGTGAAGCGCACGAGATAGAGCGTGCCTGGATGCGGGTTCGCCACGGTTTCGAGCACAGCGTCCGCGGGCGAGGCCGCGGCGCGCGCCGGGCGGCCAAGCTGGGTCAATTTCGGTCCGATCGATCTGGGCATCCCGGCAAGATACGTCGCCATCGCACCGCATCCAAGAACCCAATCTGGCACCACCGGCAAGACCGTGAATGAGACCTGATTGGCATCGATCGTTAGGATTTTCAAATCGTTGAGCCGGCCCGCCAGCCGGTTTCTTCGGCCGCATCCGTGCCCGGAGCGGGCGCATTCATAAATTCTTAGCTTGGCCGGAACACAATGAGCGTTGCTTCAACAAGAGCCGGTTCCAGCCATGGACAAGAAAGTTATGATGATCGGCGGCGCCGTCGCCGTCGTCGTGCTTGGCGGCGCATACATGCTGCTGTCGCCCTCGCGCGCGCCCAAGCCGGTCCAACTGACGTCAACCGAGCCCCCGCCGCCGCCCTCGGCTTGGGTCGAGAAGACCGCGGAAGTTGCGAATACGAGCTACGGCTTTTACTTCAAGTATCCGAAAGACTGGGGTCCGGGTTTCCAATTTTCCGGCAATGTCGTGCAAAGCGTCGGCCGGCGCGACGGGGTCTATTGTTCGGTCAGCATTGTCGAGAAACGGCACGAGAGCGACGAAACCGGCAAGCCGAAGACGCTCGCCGCGCTTCTGACGGCGGCGACCGACAAGAATGTCAGCGGCCTTTATGGGTCGGCAAAGGCGAAGGTCGACAAATTCGCCCCCGGCAAGCTCGGCAAGCAGGACAGCCGCGAATTCATGATGACAGTGACGGGCGGAACGGTCGGCGACATCAAGGTTCATGGTCATTTGACGATGCGCGACCAGGGCGTGGTCTATCTTATTTGCGCGGCGCCGACGAAAATCTATCCCGGCAAGGATGTGCAAGATCCGTTCAAGCTGGTGATGGAAACCTTCGAGTTCGACGGCCGCCCGCGCTAGGCTTCGTCGAGCGGATTGCGGCACAAGGCACGCGAGGCGCGATCGATGTTGGATGCTCAAAAGCTGGTTTTGTGCGTCGTCGCGATCGCCTTTGGCTTTCTTGGCCTGCCGTTCGTATACATGCAGATCGTCGGCGCTTTGATGGACGACAGCGGCCTCAATTCGCCGATGTCGCTGGCCTCTGTTGTCGCCACGAAATTTGACGGCGAGCAATCTGAGCTTCGGAACGAGCGGTTCGGTTTTTCCTTTCGTTTTCCCCGGGATTGGGTCGCCGGGCCGCGCTACGCGGCAAACGTCAGCGAAAGCGTCGGCCGATCGGACGACGCATTTTGCTATGTGAGCATTGCCCGGAATCGCTTCGATTCGGATTCGAACGGCGTGCCCAAGCGGCTGCGCGAGAATATGAGCCGTCTCGCGCCTACGCATCTTCAGGGCGAAATTCAAGGCGCAAAGATCACGGTTGAAAATTTTGGCCGTAGCCAGTTGGGCGGCCAGGATGCGCGCGAATTCGTCCTCAAGGCGTCGAGCCCGATCCTCGGTGAAATCGCATTGCGCGGACACGTGACCCAGCGCAACTACGGGGCGATCTTCGTCGTTTGCCGGGCGCCGATGCACATCTTCCCGGACGCCGGCCTGCAATCGGAGTTCGAAGCCGTCCTGCGAAGCTTTCGCTTCGATGGCCGCGCCCATTAAAGCTGCGCGATATCGCCCATCGCATAGCTGTCGCGTCGATCGCGGGCGAAACTCGGCCACGCGCCCGCTTCGATCGCCACGCGGATGCCGCGCATCAAGTCTTGATAATGCTGTAGGTTGTGCTGGGTCAGCAGCATCGGCCCGAGCATTTCGTCGGCTTTGAAGAGATGATGGAGATAGGCGCGGCTTAGGCTTCGGCACGCGGTGCACGCACAATCGGCGTCGATCGGGCGCGGATCCTCGGCGTGGCGCGCGTTGCGGATATTGACCTCGCCGCGGCGCGTGAACGCCTTGCCGGTGCGGCCCATGCGGGTCGGCAGCACGCAATCGAACATGTCGATGCCGCGCGCCACCGCGGCAAGAATATCCTCCGGCCGGCCGACGCCCATGAGGTAGCGCGGCTTGTCGGCGGGCAAGTGCGGCACCGTCACATCGAGCGCTTCGGCCATATCGGACTTGCTTTCGCCGACCGCGAGGCCGCCCACCGCGTAACCTTCGAAATCGAGCGCGGCGAGACTGGCCGCCGATTCGCCGCGCAATCCGGCGTAGACGCCGCCTTGCACGATGCCGAACAGCGCGTAACCCGCCCGCGGCCGAAACGCCGCCTTCGCCCGCTCGGCCCAGCGCAGCGATAACCGCATCGAGTCGCGCGCCTGCGGCTCCGTCGCCGGGAAGCTCGTGCATTCATCGAGCTGCATCGTGATCGTGGCATCGAGCAGATTCTGTATCCCGATGGCGCGTTCGGGCGTCAGTTCGATCTTGCTGCCGTCGAGGTGCGAGCGGAAGATCACGCCGCGCTCGCTGAGCGTGCGGAGCGCGCCGAGCGACATGACCTGAAATCCGCCCGAATCCGTGAGAATCGGCCCCGGCCAATCCATGAAACGGTGCAGGCCGCCCAGCGCCGCGACGCGTTCGGCACCGGGGCGCAGCATGAGATGATAGGTATTGCCCAGCACGATCTCGGCGCCGGTGGCACGCACCTGATCGGCCAGCATCGCCTTGACCGTGCCGGCCGTTCCCACCGGCATGAAGGCGGGCGTTTCCGCCGTGCCATGCGCCGTGTGCAGCCGGCCGCGCCGCGCCGCGCCGTCGGTCGCAAGCCGTTCGATCCGGAAACCCGCGCTCATGCCGGCCCCTCGGGCGCGCGCTCGAGCAGGCAGGCATCGCCGTAGGAATAGAACCGATAGGCTTCACGAATCGCGTGGGCATAGGCCGCCTTCATGCGCGCCGTGCCGGCGAAGGCGCAGACCAGCATGTACAGCGTCGAGCGCGGCAAATGGAAATTCGTCAGCAGTAGATCGGCGGCGCGGACGCGATAGCCGGGCACGACGAACAGCCGCGTTTCGCCGGTCCAGGCCCGGAGGCGATCGGCCTGGTCCGTGGCGCTTTCGAGCACGCGCAGGCTCGTTGTGCCGACCGCGACGATGCGCCCGCCCGCCGCCCGCGCCGCGACGATGCGCGCCGCCGCGGCCGCGCCGATTTCGCCCCACTCCGCATGCATGACGTGATCGCGCAAGTTCTCCGCTTTCACCGGCAAGAAGGTTCCGGCGCCGACATGGAGCGTCACAGGCTCGCGCGCCACGCCGCGCCGGTCGAGTGCGTCGAACAATTCCGGCGTAAAATGAAAGCCCGCGGTCGGCGCCGCGACGGCGCCGGCATGGCGCGCGTAGATCGTTTGATAGTTCGCGCGATCCAGCGGATCGCCGCCGGCGGGGCGCTTGATGTAGGGCGGCAACGGCATGGCGCCCCAGCGTTCGAGCGCCGCGACAAGCGCGCTGCCCGCGAGATCGAACGTCAAAACCACCTCGCCGGCCTCGCCCTTGGCCGCAACAGTCGCGGCGAAATCCGGGCCGCAGATAACGCGGTCGCCCTCGGCGAGGCGCTTCGCCGGCTTGGCGAAGGCGCGCCACGTTGCCGCGTCCTCGCGCTTGTGCAGCGTGAGTTCGATCTTGGCCGTGCCGCGCCGGCCGACGAGGCGGGCCGGAATAACGCGCGTGTCGTTGAGCACCAGAATATCGCCGGGGCGAAGCAGCGCCGGCAAGTCGCGCACGACACGATCCTCGAATGCGCCCTGCGCTGCCGGCACGTACAACAGCCGCGCCGCGTCGCGCGGACGCGCCGGCTGCGTCGCGATCTGCGCGCGCGGCAGTTCGAAATCGAAATCGGCGGTTTTCATCGCGCGCGGCATACCATGTCCCCGCCGCCGGCGCATCAAGGCCGCGCCTTGACAAGCGGCGGGCATGTGTGCCCCTCCTCCGCGCATGACATCGGCATCGCAAGCGGTCGAAACGCCGTCCGGCAAGGGCGCGGGCGACGAGAATTTTCCCGTCGGCTCGTTGCTGCTGCCCAAGGCGCTGCGGCCCAAGGTCGCGATCTTCTACGCCTATGCGCGCGCCATCGACGATATCGCAGACAATCCGGCGCTCGCGGCCGGCGACAAGATCGCGCGGCTCGACGGTTTCGATCGCGCGCTCACCGGCGCCAGCGACGATCCGGCCTATGCCAAAGCGATCGCCGTGCGCGACCGGCTCGGCGCGGTCGGCGGCACGATCCGCCACTGCCGCGATCTCGTCGTCGCCTTCAAGCGCGACGCGGAGAATCCGCGCTACGCGAATTGGCGCGAGCTGATCGATTTCTATTGCATGAAGTCCGCGGCGCCGGTCGGCCGCTTTCTGCTCGATCTGCACGATTGTCCGGCGAGCCTCTATCCCGGCGCCGACGCGCTGTGCAACGCGCTGCAGGTCATCAATCATCTGCAAGATTGCCAAGCGGACCGCCGCACCCTCGACCGGGTCTATCTGCCGGGCGACTGGCTCGCGGCCGAAGGCGCCACGATCGCCGATCTCGAACGCGCCGCGGCCACGCCCGGCCTGCGCCGCGTCATCGACCGTTGCTTGGCGGGAACCGAAGAATTGCTGGCCCAGGCGCGCCCCCTGCCGCGCCAATTGCCGAGCCGCCGCTTGGCGATGGAAACGGCGGCGATCCTGCGCCTGGCGGAAAAGCTCACCGCCATGCTGCGCCGGCGCGATCCCCTGGCCGAGCGCGTCGCCTTGTCCAAGGCGGGCCTGATCGCCTATGCCGTGCTGGGCGTCGGGCGCCTTTGGCTCGGCCGCTGAGACACGCAAATCGAGGTCACCGCCATCGTGCAAGCGACATCCGCCACCGCCGATACGACCGATTTCGAGGCGCGCGAGCACGTGCACCACGTGGTCGCCGCCTCGCGCACGTCGTTCCTGCAAGGCATGCGCGTGCTGCCCGAGCCTCGGCGCGAGGCGATGTATGCGATCTACGCCTTTTGCCGCGAGATCGACGATATCGCCGACGAGCCGGCGCCGACTGCGGACAAGATCGCGCGCCTCAAGGAATGGCGCCGCGAGATCGATCGGCTTTATGCCGGCGCGCCGCAAACGCTGACCGGCCGGGCCCTGCTGCCGCATGTGCGCGCCTACGGCATGGCGCGCGGCGATTTTCTCGATCTCATTGCCGGCATGGAAATGGACGCGATCGAGGATATTTGCGCGCCGCCGCTGTCGCGCCTCGAGCTCTACTGCGACCGCGTTGCCGGCGCGGTCGGCCGGCTTTCCATCCGGGCGTTCGGCGCCACGGAGGAGCGCGCGACGGACGTCGCGCGCGAACTCGGCCAGGCCTTGCAGCTCACCAACATCCTGCGCGATCTGGCCGAGGATGCCGAACGCGGCCGGCTCTATCTGCCGGCCGAGATGCTCGATGCCCACAACATCAAGACGCGCGTTCCGGCGGAAATCCTGGCCCATCCCAATTTCGCCGGCGCGTGCCGCGATCTCGCGGCAGTGGCGCGCGAGCGCTACGCCAAGGCGGCGGCGGCGATGCGCAAATGCGCGCGCCGCCCGATGCGGCCGGCGGCGCTGATGATGGCGGCTTATGGCGCCGTTCTCGGCCTGCTCGAACGCCGCGGATGGCAGCGCCTCGGCGAGAAAGTCAGCTTGCCCGGATGGCGCAAGCTGTGGATCGCGCTGCGGCACGGCTTGCTCTAGGGCCTCGACATTGTCCGAGCCGCCATCCGCCGCGCGCGACACCGGGCCGCCGCGACCAGGCACGATCTTTGTCATCGGCGCCGGGCTGGCCGGGCTCTCGGCGGCGCTGCGTCTCGCCAAGGCCGGCGCCACGGTGCGCGTGTTCGAGGCGGCGGGCCACGCCGGCGGCCGCTGCCGATCTTTCTTCGACACGCAATTGGGCGTCGAGATCGACAACGGCAATCACCTGCTGCTCGGCGGCAATATTTCGGCGATGCGCTATCTGCGCGACATCGCGGCCGAGGACACGCTGTTGCGGCCGGCCACGGCCGCGATCCCGTTCGTCGATCTGGCCGGCAACCGGCACTGGACGATCCGGCCCAATGCCGGCCGCTTTCCGACCTGGATTTTCGCCGCCGGCCGCCGCGTTCCGGGCAGCGGCCCGGCCGATTATCTCGCGGCCCTGCGCCTCGCCTTTGCCGGCGCCGACGCGACGATCGACAATGTCTTCGGCCGCACCGGCGCGGCTTATCGCGGTTTTTGGGAGCCGCTCGCCGTCGCCGTGCTCAACACGGCGGCGCGCGAGGCTTCGGCGCGGCTGCTATGGCCGGTGATGACCGAAATTCTCGCCAAGGGCGAAGCCGCGGCGCGACCGGTCGTCGCAGGACATGGCTTGTCGAAAAGCTTCGTCGACCGGTTCGCCGCCGCGGCCGGCGAGCGCGTCACGCTCCGCTTCAACGACCGGCTCCGCGCCGTCGTGCGCGACGGGGCACGCATCGCCAAACTCGTGTTCGCGAGCGGCGAGTTCGCGCTCGCGGCGGCGGATCGCGTCGTGCTCGCCGTTCCGCCGCAAATCGCCGGCGATTTGCTGCCCGGATTGACGGTGCCGGACGAGTTCCGTCCGATCGTCAATGTGCATTTCGTGCTCGACCGGCCTGTGGCGCTGCCCGGCATGTCGGCCGTGCTCGGCTTGGTCGGCGGCACCGCGCAATGGCTGTTCAAGCGCGGCACCGTGCTTTCGGTGACGATCAGCGCCGCCGAGCGCGAGGTCGAGTTCGATGACGAGCGGCTGATCGCCGCCGTCTGGGCCGATATCGAGAAGGCGCTGGCTCTGGCGCCCGGCGCGCCGCCGCGTTTTCGTATCGTCAGGGAGAAACGCGCAACCATCGCGCAAACGCCGACGCAGGTTCGCAAGCGCCCGCGCGCCGGCGCCGCCGGGCTCGGCAATCTGGCTCTCGCCGGCGATTGGACCGATACCGGCCTGCCGGCGACGATCGAGGGCGCCATCCGCTCCGGCGAAATCGCCGCTAAGCTCGTTCTGGGCTGAGGCGAACGGCTTGACATCCGGTCGGCCAGCGGGACATGGGTACCCGCCCCAGCTTGGGCCCGCTTGTCTCGCGGCCCGCTCGTCTCGCGGCTCGCTCCCGGCATCCCGGCGACCGGGCTAACCGCTTGCACTGGTTGCGTATAGATCATCGATGGACAGCATCGCCCCGCGCCCGCCAGACGAAACGCTTGGCGCGCTCGACACGCTTATCGAAGAGCAGGCCAACCGCCTGCGCGCTCTACAGCGCGCGGACGGACATTTCGTGTTCGAACTTGAAGCCGATGTTTCGATTCCGGCCGAATATGTTTTGTTCCATCATTTTCGCGGCACCGTCGATCCCGCGATCGAACGCAAACTCGCGGTCTATATCCGGCGCACGCAAGGCGAGCATGGCGGCTGGCCGCTGTTCCACGGCGGCGATTTCAATATCAGCTCGACGGTCAAGGCCTACTATGCGTTGAAGCTCGCCGGCGACGACCCGCAGGCGCCGCACATGCGGCGCGCGCGCGAAGCCGTTCTCGCGCGCGGCGGCGCCGCGCGCTGCAACGTCTTCGCGCGCATCCACCTCGCGCTGTTCGGCGCCGTGCCGTGGCGCGCGGTGCCGGTCATGCCGGTCGAGATCACGTTGTTGCCGCGCTGGTTTCCGTTCCATCTCAGCAAGGTTTCCTATTGGTCGCGCGCGGTGATCGCGCCGCTGCTCGTGGTGATGGCGCTCAAGCCGAAGGCGCGCAATCCGCGCAACGTGCGGGTCGATGAGCTGTTCGTGACACCGGCCGAGGCCGAGCTGAATTACCACGTCAATCCGACCGGCAAGCTGCCCGGCCGCATCCTGCTCGTCGTCGATCGCTTCCTGCGCGCGCTCGAGCCGTTGCTGCCTGCGCGTCCGCGCCGGCACGCGATCGCGGCGGCGATGAAGTTCGTCGAGGAGCGGCTCAACGGCACCGACGGGCTCGGCGGAATTTTTCCGGCGATCGCGAATTCAGTGCTGGCGATGGAGGCCCTGGGCTACGCGGCGGACGACCCGCGCCTGCTCGATGCGATCGCGGCGGTCGAAAAGCTGCTCGTCATCAAGGACGACGAGGCCTATTGCCAGCCTTGCGTTTCGCCGATCTGGGACACCAGCCTGCTCGCGCACGCCATGATGGAAGCGGGCGAGCCGGTCGACGGCGAAACCATGCGCAAAACGGCGGATTGGCTGCTCGAGCGCGAGATTAAAGATGTGAAGGGCGACTGGTCCTGGCAGAAGCCGGATCTGGCGCCGGGCGGCTGGGCGTTCCAATATCGCAACGACTATTATCCCGATGTCGACGACACGGCGGTCGTGGCGCTGGCGCTCGACCGGATGAACGATCCGCGCTGCCGCGATGCCGTGAAGCGATCCGAAGCCTGGATCCTGGGCATGCAATCCGCGAACGGCGGCTGGGGCGCCTTCGATATCGACAATAACAAATATTACCTCAATCACATTCCCTTCGCCGATCACGGCGCCCTGCTCGATCCGCCGACCGCCGATGTCAGCGGCCGGTGCCTGGCCATGCTCGGGCAACTCGGCTATCGCCACGACCACGCGGCGGTCGCGCGCGCGGTCGCCTATTTGAAAAGCGAGCAGGAGGCCGACGGCTCGTGGTTTGGGCGCTGGGGCACGAACTACATCTATGGCACGTGGTCGGTGCTGACGGCTTTGAATGCCGTCGGCGAGGACATGGGCCAAGCCTATGTGCAAAAGGCCGGGTCCTATTTGCTGCAATGCCAGCAGCCCGATGGCGGCTGGGGCGAGGATGGCGCCACCTATTGGCGCGAACGGCGCGGCGAATGCAAGGCGAGTACGCCGTCGCAAACCGCCTGGGCCCTGCTCGCCCTGATGGCCGCGGGCAGAGTTGGCGACCCAGCCGTCGAACGCGGCATCGACTACTTGCTGAAAGCGCCGCGCGACGGCGCGCGCTGGCGGGAAAATTGGTTTACCGCCGTCGGCTTCCCGCGCGTCTTCTACTTGCGATATCACGGCTATGCCGCGTATTTCCCGCTCTGGGCCCTGGCGCGCTATCGGAACCTCCTGCATGGCAATTCGCGCCGGGTCAATTGGGGCTTATAGACAGATTTGTATAACGACGATCGGATCGCGCTCGCCATCGTTACCGGGCTTCGCCGCGAGATCACGATCGCCCTTTCGAAAGTGCCAACAGATACCGAACTTTTCGCGGCCGGCGGGCGCGCGGACTTGGCCTACGACCAAATCCGTCACTGGGCCGCCCAGACAAAAGTCGGCAAGATCGTGAGCTTCGGTATAGCGGGAGGCCTGGCATCCGATTTGCCCGCTGGTACATCGATTATTCCCCGTCGGGTCATCGCGCCCGATGGGGCTATTTATGATACGGACAAGTCTGTATCTAATTTTATGGCGGAAAGGCTTCCGACTGCCTTACGCCAGGATCTGGTGGGCATGGACAAACCGGTGGCGAGCGTCGCGGACAAGGCCGCGCTGTTTCGGCGCCACGGGGCCGCGGCCTGCGACATGGAAAGCCATGGCGTGGCGCGGGCAGCGGCGGAGCTGAACATCCCTTTTGCCTGCCTTCGCGTTATTGCCGATCCGGCGACGCGCGCACTGCCGGCCGCGGCGCGGGCGGGATTCGGCGCCGATGGGCGGATTCGCGTATTGGCCGTGCTCGGGCGGCTGCTGGTGCGGCCGGGCGATATCGGTGCGCTGCTGGCGCTGGCGCGCGATGCGCGCTGCGCCGAGGCGGCCTTGAAAGCCGCGGTGACCGCGGGCGCGCTGAATTTCTCGATTGCGCGCCGCGCTAATCCGCGGCGGCGGCCGGCGCCTTGGCATCGTTGGACTGGGCCGGAAGCGGCAGTCCCTTGCCTTCGAACCAGCGCTTGTCGCGCGCCGTCAAACTCGTTTCCTTCATAAAATCGTAAACGTGCTTTTCGTGCATGATTTCAGCCGGGCGCGCCTTGCTCAGCTCGATCTCGGGCGCCATGGCGCCCTCCGTGCGCGGACCGCGCAACGCGACTCTGAGCGCCTTCAGCGGATGGGCGAAGGTGTCGGCGACCGCCGTTCCCTCGTAGCCGCAATGGACCATGCAGTTGGCGCATTTTTCGTATTTGCCGGTGCCGTAATCGTCCCACGCCGTGGTGTCCATCAGCGCGCGATAGCTCGTCGTATAGCCTTCGCCGATGAGATAGCAGGGCCGCTGCCAGCCGAATACGTTGCGCGTCGGCATGCTCCACGGCGTGCAGTGATAGTCCTGATTGCCGGCGAGAAAGTCCAGGAACAGCGAGGATTGGTTGAAATTCCAGCCCTTGCCCTTGCCGCGCCGGAAAATATCGCGGAACAGGTTCTTGGTCTTTTGCCGCGACAGGAAGTGCTCCTGGTTCGGCGCGCGCTCATAGGCGTAGCCGGGCGACGCATTGATACCGTCGACGTTCAGCTCGTTGGTCACGAAGCTGAAGAACGCGGCCATGCGCGGCACGTCGATGCCGTCGAACAACGTCGTGTTGATGTTGACGCGGAAGCCCTTCGCCTTGGCGGCGCGGATCGCGGCGACGGCGATGTCGTAGCCGCCCTCTTGGCACACCATCTTGTCGTGGTGCGCGCGGTCGCCGTCGAGATGGACGGTAAACGTCAGGTAGGAACTCGGCTGGAACAGATCGAGCTTTTTTTCCAGCAGCAGCGCGTTGGTGCAGAGCGAGATGAATTTCTTGCGCTTGACGAGCTCGGCGACGATGCGGCCGATATCGGCGTGCAACAGCGGCTCGCCGCCCGGAATCGCGACCATCGGCGCGCCGCATTCCTCGACCGCCGCGATGCAGTCCTCGACCGTGAGGCGCTTGTTCAGGATGTGGTCGGGATAATCGATCTTGCCGCAGCCCGAGCAAGCAAGGTTGCAGCGAAACAACGGCTCCAGCATGAGCACGAGCGGATAGCGCTTGTTGCCCTTGATCCGCTGTTTCAGCAGATAGGCGCCGACGCGCAATTGTTGGATCAGCGGTACGCTCACGGCATTCCCTCGGCGACGGTCGCGGTCAAGCGGCGCTGGCGCGCAACTGGTCGGGCAGCTTGAATTGAATGTGCTCTTCGATGCCGCTCATCACCGTCAGCTCGATATTGCGGTATTCGCGCAGCTTCTCGATGATCTCGCGGATCAGTTCCTCGGGCGTCGAGGCGCCGGCGGTGATGCCGACCGTGTCGACGCCTTCGAGCCAGCGCTCTTCGAGCGCGCTCACATCCTCGAGCAGATAGGTCGGCACGCCCGATTCCTGGCCGATCTCGCGCAAGCGGTTCGAGTTCGAGCTGTTGCGCGCGCCGACCACGAGCAGCAGGCCGACTTGCGAAGTCAGCTCGCGCACCGCCGCCTGGCGGTTCTGCGTCGCGTAGCAGATGTCCTTCACGTCCGGCCCGACGATCCGCGGGAAGCGGCGCTTCAGCGCCTCGATCACTTCGCGCGTGTCGTCGACGCTGAGCGTCGTCTGGGTCACGTAGGCGACTTTGTCGGTGTCGCCGACGGCGATGCGGTTGACGTCGTCGACATCCTCGACGAGATGCACTTTGCCCGGAATGCGGCCCATCGTGCCTTCGACCTCGGGGTGGCCCTGGTGGCCGATCAGCACGACTTCGTAGCCTTTTTCGGAATAGCGCTGGCCCTCCTTGTGCACCTTGGCGACCAGCGGGCACGTGGCATCGAGCACCGGCAGGTCGCGCAGCTTGGCGCCGTCCTCGACCTTTTGCGCCACGCCGTGGGCGCTGAAGATCGTGATGGCGCCGGTCGGGATTTCGTCGATCTCCTCGACGAAGCGCGCGCCTTTGGCCTTGAGCGTTTCGACGACGCGCTTGTTGTGCACGATTTCGTGCCGGACATAGACCGGCGGCCCGTAAATTTCGAGCGCCTTTTCGACGATTTCGATGGCGCGTTCGACGCCGGCGCAGAAACCGCGCGGCTGGGCCAGGATCACTCGCATGTTGGGTTCTCGCGAAGCGGGCTATTCGGCAGATTCACTTGTCAGCACATAGCTTTGGCACGGCCCAAGGTCAATGCTCCAAAGATCACGTTTCAGCGCGCGCGCAGGGCCGGCACGGCGCCGGTCGCGCGCAGCCACTCAATCGCATCGGTTAACGCTTCCGTTCCGGGGCGCGGCCGGTAGCCGATCGCGGCGCGCGCCTTGTCGCTGGAAAAATACATGAGCTTGGAAGCCATTTTCAGCCCGTCCACGGTGAACAGCGGCTCTTTTTTGGAGACCAGCCGGGCCCAGGCTTCGACCCCATAGGCGAGCGGATAAAGCGCCCGGCGCGGCAGTTTGACCCTGGGCGGGCGGCGCCCGACCGCGGCGGCAATGACCGCCAAAATTTCGCCAAACGCCATGTCCGTGCCGCCCAACACGTAGCGCTCGCCGATGACGCCACGCCGATAGGCGAGAATATGGCCTTCGGCCACGTCATCGACATGGACGATGTTGAGCCCGGTATCGATATAGGCCGGCATCTTGCCCTGGGCCGCATCGCGCACCATGCGCCCGGTCGGTGTCGGCTTGATGTCGCGCGGGCCGATCGGCGTCGAAGGATTGACGATAACGACCGGCAGGCCCTCCTCGGCCACCAACCGGCGCACTTCGGCCTCGGCGAGAAACTTCGAGCGCTTGTAGTGGCCGATCATGTCGGCGAGCGAAACCGGCGTCGCCTCGTCCGAGGGCGCGCCGTTCTTGTTGATGCCGAGCACGGCGACGCTCGACGTATAGACGATGCGCGCGACGCCGGCCGCGGCGGCGGCCCGGAACAGGGCCGCGGTACCGTCGACATTGGTGCGGTAGATGTCCGCCGGCCGCGGCACCCAAAGCCGATAGTCGGCGGCAACGTGGAACAGCGCCACGCAGCCCTTGGCGGCTTGGGCGAGCGAGGCCGGATCGGCGAGATCGCCGACGAAGCGTTCTCCCGGCAGGCCTTCGATATTGCGCGGATCGCTCCGGGCGCGCACCAAGAAGCGCAGTTCCGCGCCGTCGGCGAGCAGGCGGCGCGCCACGGCCGCGCCGACGAAGCCGGTGGCGCCCGTGATAAGCGCCTTCATCCCTGCTTGATGCCCGCGTGAACAAGCCGCGCGAGGCGGCGCTGCTCGAAATAGGCCAGCATGGCCGGCAGCACGATGAGATAGCACGCGAGCGCGATCACCGTGGCGACGAACAGCAACAGCCCCATGCTCGCCTGACCCCAGTGACTCGAGATCGCCAGGCTGGCAAAGGACGCGATCGTGGTGAGGGCCGAATAAATCACGGCGCGCGGCGTCGTCGTCGTCAATAGTTCGATGACGCGCTCGCGGCGCGCCCGGATCACGAAGTGAATGCCGCTTTCGATGCCGTATCCGATCATCAGCGGCAGCGCGATGATATTGGCGTAGTTGAAGCTCAAGCCCGCGACGACGGCGATCGCCATGGACAGGGCGACGGCGAGCGCCAGCGGCACCAGGATCATCAGCGTATCGCTAAGGCTGCGCAGCAGCAGCGACATCGAAATCACGATCAGGCCGAGCGCGATGATCGACGCCAACGAAAAGGCGCGCACCACGGCGTCGCCCGACAGGAGCTCGACGACGGGGCCGCCGGTCGCGCGCGGCGCCACGCTCAACACTTCGCTGACGAAGCGGCGCAGCGCCGCGTTGTCGCGCGTATCTTCCTTGGCGACGACCTCGACGCGCACTTTTTGCGCCGGCGACAGCTCGCGCTGGCGCAGCGTGGCGGGCAGCGTCGCGAATTCGACCGGCTGGGCGGAGAGCGCCAGCTTGAGCGCCTCGATACGCTTGGGCAGCGTGTCGACGAGGTCCTGTTCAAGCGCGGCAACGCGCTGATCGTCGGCGCCGGCGGCCAGGAACGCGTCGAGCGCGGCGGCCAGCCGGCGCAACTCGGGCTCGGCCGTGCCGGCCCGCTTGCCGTCGATCGCGGCCTTGATCTTGCGGCTCAAATCGGCGATCGCCGCTTTGCGCTGATCGCCGGTGGGCGGCGCCGCGCGCCCGGTGGGCGACAGGATCGGCGTCATCTGCAGCGCCACTTCCTCGAGAATATCGAGCTTGGCGCGCTGATCCTTGGGCACGTAATCGTAGATGCTGCGCACCGAGGCGACCGACGGCAGCGCGCGCAATTTGACCGCCAACGGCTCGATCTCGTCGATCGAATCGACCAGGATGCTGATCGACCCCACCCGCAGCCGCGGATTCTTGAGCAGCTCGATCGCGGTCGAGACGGATTCGGTGCTCGTGTCCTTGAGATTGAACGGATTGCGGTCGAAGCGCGCGCCGCTCACGAACGCGAGCGACCCGAACGCGAGCACCAGCCCGACGACGACGACGACGCCGCTATGGCGCCACAGCCAATGCTCGGTATCCGCGATCGTCGCATCGGTCTTGCTGCGCCGCGACACGCTGACGCGCGCCGGCATCGGCCACAACGCCAGAAGCGCCGGCAGGATCGTAACGTTGGTGACAAAGGCGATGATCATGCTGACGCCGGCGATCAGGCCGAGTTCCGAAACGCCGCGAAAATCCGTGGGCAGAAACGAAAAGAACGCCAGGGCCGCGGTGCCCGCCGTCATCGCGAGCGCCGTGCCGACGCTGCGTCCGGCCGCGGCGAGACCACCGATGCCGTCTTCGCCCCGCCCGATCATCTCGCGATAGCGCAGGCCGTAATGGATGCCGAAATCGATCGCCATGCCGATGAACAGCACCGCGAAGGCGATCGAGATGAGATTGACCGATCCGATGACGGCCATGGCGAAGGCGCCGGTCCAGATCAAGCCGATGACGAGCACGATGAGCGAGGCGATGACCAGCCAAAACGCGCGAAAACAAACGACCAGGAGCAGCGCCACCGCGAGAAAGGAGAGCGCGCCGGAAATCTCGGCGTTGGCGGTGACCGAGACGAACTCCTCCGATTCGATCGCCGCGGCGCCGGTGATGCGCAGGCGGATGTCGTTTTCGGGCGTGAGGCCCACTTCGCGCGCGAGGCGGCGGATTTCGCGCATCGCATCGGCGGCCGGCGACAGCGACGCATAATTGAGCGTCGGCTGCAGCACGATGATGCGCTGCCGGCCCTCGGCCACGCTGGCGGCACCCCAGCTATCGCCCATCAACTCGCGCCATGACAGCGATTGCGGCTTGCCGGCGGTCCGCGCTTCGACCACGGCGGCGATCCTGGCGATGACCGAGCCGATCCGATCGGGCTGGGCATCGGCGGTCCCCAGCGCTTCGACCGCTAGCCCCATCACCTCGAACAGCCCGCGCAAGCTCATGTCGCGGCCAAGGGTGGAGAGCAGCGGCTGCGCCTCGGCGAGCCGGTTGGCCAGGACTTGCAGTTCGGCGACGCTCAGATAGAGCAGGCCGTTCTGGCGGAAATAGCGATCGCCTTCGGGATAGAAAATATTGCTGAACCGGCCGCGGTCGCGCTGCAGGCGCTGGTACAGCGCCTCTGCCCCGTCTTCGACCCGGTCCGTGTCGCGGCCGTCGATGACGATGACTAAGTTATTGGAAAAATAAGGAAAAGCCCGGCGAAATAACTCGTAATCGCGGCGGAATTGCAGCTCCGGCGACAACATGTCGGTCGGGTCCGTATTCATCTTGAAATTGCGCACGACGTAGACGCCCAGCGCCGCCGTTATGGCAAACGACAGCAACACGACCAACCAGCGAACTCGGACGATGGCGGCGATCATGGCGCCGAGCGCGGCGCCGAACCGATCGGCCGCGACGCGGGACGGTCGCGGGTGGGCGGTTACGGCGGCTTCAAGGCGGTTCACGGAAATTTCGGAATCCTTCGCTTACAATCGCGCGGTTGCGCCGTTCCGCCGCTTGCGCTGTCGCGGCTTGCAATACAAATTGCGCGCCTCGAAATCGGTTTTCCTTGATGGCGAGATTTCCCCATCCTACGCCTCGGTTCGAAGCATGACACTATCGCATATCGCCGCGCACCGCTTCGCCGTTTGTCGCGGCGCCACCGGCGTCCTGGCCGCTTTCATTGGCGTGATTCTAGGCCAGCTTATAGCCTTCGACGCCCGCGCCGAGCAAGCGGCGGTCGAAGTCGTGCGCGTCTACCAGGCGGCGCTGCTCGATACCATGAAGCAAGGCAAGCAGCTTGGATATGACGGGCGCTACAAGGCCCTGGCCGGGCCGGTCAGCAAGGCGATTGACCTCGAATTCATCGCCCAGCGCGCCGCCGGGCAGGCCTGGGCCGGTTTCAGCGACGCGCAAAAAAAGAATTACATCGACGCCTTCGCGCGCTATTCGATCGCCCAGCACGCTTCGCGCTTCAAGAGCTTCGGCGGCGAGAAATTCGAAGCGCTCGGGGTCGACAACGTCGGCCGCGGCTTCCATCGCGTGCGCACGCAGCTCATCACCGGCGACGGCGACAAGATACAGCTCGATTACTTGATGGCGCAGCGCGGCGGCGGCTGGCGCGTTGTCGACGTCTTCGCCAAGGGCACGATCAGCGAGGTCTCGACCCGCCGGGCCGACTTCGCCAAGACGCTGCGCGAAAGCGGCGTCGATGCGCTGATCCAGGAACTCGAGCAGAAGATCGCGGCGGCCAAATCGTTCTGACCGCGCCGGCTCACGCATAGCGGCGGCGGATGCCGCGGTCGAACGCCAACAGCAGCGCGCTCGCCGATACCGCGGCGCAAATCAGGATGAAAGTCAGCGCCGTGATCAGGCGCACATTGTGCAAGCCGATGCCGTTCATCAGCAGATGGCCGATGCCGTGCTGCGAGGCGAACATTTCGCCGAGCAGCGTGCCGATCAAGGTCAGCGAAAATCCGATGCGCAGGCCGGTGAAAATTTCCGGCAACGCGCCGGGCAGCAGGATGCAACGGATCGTGTCGGCGCGCGACAGGCGCATGACCGCCGCCGTGCGCAACAGCACGGGGTTGATATTGCGCACCGCGCCCATGGTGAAAATCGCGATCGGCACGATGCCATGCAAGGCGCCGAACGCGACCTTGGCCGGCATGCCGATGCCGAACGCCAGCAGCACGATCGGGTAGAGCGCGATCTTGGGAATCGAGTAGAGCGAAACCAGCACCGGCTCGAAGGTGTCGCGCCAATAGCGGCTGACGCCCAAGCCGAAGCCGATGGCGAAGCCGGCCAGGATCGCGACCGCCAGAGCCAGGGCGAAGGCGCCCGCGGTTTCGACGAAATGCGGCTGAAAACGCCGGGACGAAATCAGCTCCGCGGCAAACGCCATCGTCTCCAAGGGTGGCGTGATCGCGTTGCGGCCGGCGAACCGGAAGATCGCCTCCCACGCGAGCAGGGCGACGGCGATCAGGATCGAAACATTGCGCCACGCGCGCATCGCGCCGGCGCTCATCGCCGCCGCCGCGTCATGATCGCGCGCTCCCAGCGCGAGAACAGGGCGTTCACCGTGGCCGCGATGGCGAGCACCAGGATGATCAGCGGATACATGATCGCATTGTCGAAATTGTTGTAGGCGAAGCCGATCTCGTAGCCCAAGCCGGTGCGCGACATGATCAGCTCGGCGCCGATGACGCCGATGAAGGAATAGGCGACCGCCAATTTGATGCCGGTGAAGATATTGGGCAGCGCGCCGGGCAGCGCCACGCGCAGCGCGCTTTCGACCGGCCCCATGCGGTACATGCGCGCGGCCTTGAGCAGGACTTTGGGCACGCGATCGAGCCCGTTCAAGGTATTGACGATCACGGCGACGATTTCGAGCGCGAAGCCGATCAGGATCTGCGGCACGTCGCCGAGCCCGAAAATGACGATGAACAGCGGATAAAAAGCGTAGACCGGAATGGCGTAATAGGCGGCGAACAGCGGATCGAGCGAATAGCGCACCGCTTTCAAGCGATGGATGACCGCGCCGGCGACGATGCCGCATACGATGGCGCCGGCGCAGGCCAGCGCCACGTTGCGCAGCGTCTTGCCGATCGCGGGCCACAGCTTGCCGTCGCTCAAGAGCTGCGCCAGATCGCCGAGCATGACGCTCGGCGGCGGCATCGAGAAGCGGTCGATCGCGCCGAGCCGGACGCCGGCTTCGGCCGCGAGGATCAAGCCGGCGACGATCAAAATCCGGCATGCGCCGGGGCGCATCGCGGCCTCGGCCCGGTCGCGCGCGCGGGCCGCCTCAGCGCTTGGTTTTCAGGTCGTCGGGCAGAAAACTCTCGTCGATGATCTTCGACCACATGACCTCGCCCTTGAGCGCGTCGACGAGGCGCTGGGCGCGCATCATGTCGTCCATGCCCTTCATGTTGAAATTGCCCGGGCCCCAATACTTCACGCCGGACTTGGCGTGGCTCGTGACCAGATTGCGCACCGCGCTGCGCGCCACGGCGGGCTCGAGGTTGTAGGCCTTGGCGACGATGTCGCCCGACTCGTCGGGATTGGCATACATGAACTCGACCGCCTCGCGCCGCGCCTTGATGACGGCGCGCAGGAAATCGCCGCGCGCCGCCGCGGCCTTGCCGGTGGTCACGCCGACGACGTTGTCGAGCGGCGGCAGCACGTCGCTGGCATGGATGACGGCGCGGTATTTGTCCTTGTGCAGCGACCACAGCGGCTCGGGCATGGGCACGACATCGACCGCGCCGCGATCGAGCGCCACCACGCCCTCGCCGAACCCGCCGGTGCGCACCAGCTCGGCGTCGGTTGCCTTGAGGCCGGCCGCTTCGAGCAGCAGGATGCCCAAGGCCTGGCTCGTCGAACGCGGATTGGTGTAGCCGATTTTCTTGCCCTTCAAGTCCTGCAGCGTCTTGATCGGCGACTCCTTCGGCACGACCCAGACGAACTCCGCCACGGTCTGCACGTTGTCGCTGATGATCTTGAGGTCGGCGCCCTGCTGGATCGCCGTCACCGTCGCGGTGGGATTGATCTCGCCATAGGCGACGTTGCCGCCGAGCAGGATGCGCACCGTGGTGCCGCCGCCGTCGGAGGATAGAATGCCGGTGACCTCGGCGCCGTATTTCTTGAACAGCCCCTTGGCCATGGCGACGGCGAACGGCATGCCGTTGGTGGTCACGCCGTAATTGCTGACGACGATCTGTTCGGCATGGGCCGAGGATGCGGCGAGGCACGCGGCGGCGAACGCCAAAGCGGCGCGCTGGCGAATAATTTTCATGCAATATCTCCCTTCCACGGCCTGAGCGGCCGGTTCGCGCCGATCCTAGCTCAATCGCCGGGCTTGTTGAATGCGGATTCGAGCTTCGCCCACGCCGATGTTTCGACCGCGGCGGCGAGCGCGTCGAGCTCGACCTCGCCTTCGCCGCCGCGCATGGCGTCTGCGTCGCCTCGGGCCAGCGCCGCAAGCCGGCGCAGCCCGGCCTCGACCGCGCGCACGACGCGCGTGATCAGGCTGTTGGGATAGACGATCTGCGAAAAGCCCATGGCGTGCAGCTCGCCGGGCGAAAGCCAAAGCGTGCGGCCGCCTTCGAACATGGCGGCGGTGTTCCAGGCGCCGCGAAAGGTCTCGCCGACCTTGCGGAAGTCCTCGGGCTGCCGCAACCCGGCGACGAAGACGCCGTCGACGCCGAGCTTCAGGAAGCGATCGGCGCGGCGCAGCGCCTCGTCGAGGCCGACCGCGCCATAGGCGTCGGTGCGGCCGATGACGACGAAATCGGCGCTCGCGCGCACCGCCAGCGCCGCGCGCAGCTTTTCCTCGATCGCCGCGATCGGCGCCACGCCGCGCGCCTTGTCGGCGCCGGGCTGCTTGCCGTCGCGCAACTGGTCCTCGAGCAGAACTCCGGCGGCGCCGATTTTCTCGTAGGCGCGGATCGTGCGCACGGTGCCTTTCACGTCGCCGTAGCCATCGTCGGCATCGACCAGGCAGGGCAGGTTCGTAGCGTCGAGAATGTCCTTGATGCCGGTCTGCATCTCGCCGAAGCCTGCAATGCCGAGATCGGGCAGCGCGTGGCGCGCGGCGAGCAGCGAATTGCCGCCGATGTTGAACGCCTTGAACCCGGCCTTGGCGACGAGCCGCGCCGACAGCGCATCGTGCGCGATCGGGCTGATGAGCGGCTGCGCCGCGCGATGGATGTCCTTGAGCGTGTTCATGCGACCTCGGGGAAGACGGTTGATCCGGCGCTATCGCCGCCGGACGACGCGCTCGCGATAGGAAATGTAGATTCCGGCGCACACGACGATCGCGAGGCCGACCCAGGTCCAGCGGCCGGGAAAATCGCCGAACACGAGATAGCCCAGCGCCGTCGCGCTGACAATTTCGAGATAGTGGATCGGCGCCAAGGTACTGGCCGGCGCGCGCGCGTAGCCGTGCAGCAAGAACAGATGCGCCACCGTGCCGATCAAGCTGGCGAGCGCCAGCAGGAGCCAGATCGAAGCGCTCGGCCATGTCGCCTTGAGCGGCGCGAAATCGAACTGGCTGCCGACCGCCATGGCCCCCGTCATGAACAACACGCCGGTCAAGCCGGCGAAGCAGTGCGTGACCGTGGCCGAGCTTGCGGTCGCGACCTTGCGCGTGATGATCAGAAAGAACGAGAAAATCAGGGCCGAAGCCAATGGCAAGGCCGCCGTCCAGCCGAACACGCCGCCGCCCGGCCGGACGATGATGAGCGCGCCGACGAAGCCCGCGCCGACTGCGATCCAGCGCCGATAGCCGATGCGCTCGCCGAGAAAAATCGGCGACAGCGCGGTCAGGAACAGCGGCTGGACGAATGCCAGCGCCAGCGCGTCGGCGAGCGGCATGGTGGCGATGGCGCCGAAAAACAGGAAGCTGGCGATGGCGTGGATCGGGCCGCGCAGCGCGTTGAGCCGCGGGCGCGGCGGGATCATGGCGCGCCAACTGCCGGCCGACGCGCGCGCGAAGGGCAGCATGAAAAGCATGAGGAAGAGGAATCGCGTCCACGCGATCTGGCCCGGCGATACGTCGCCGGAAATAAATTTTGCGACGGCGTCCATACTGGGGATCGTCAGCACCGCGAGAACGACGAAGCCGATCCCGGCCATGGGGCTCTCGCCGGGGGACGCTCCCGGCTCAGTGTGCTGCGTCATTCCGCTCGCTCGCGCCGTTATTGGCGATCGTGCCCTTGTCGCCGCTCCCGATGGCGCGGTCAATCGCCGGCTTGCGCGGGGGCGCCTCGCGCGGCCGATAATTGGGCTTCTCTTTCGCCGCGAAACCGGCGATTTTACCGGCGCCATCAGGGGACGGCGTCACATGCTGCGCTTCTCGGCCAATCTCTCGATGATGTTCAAGGAGCTGCCGCTGCCCGAGCGTTTCGCGGCGGCAAAGGCCGCCGGTTTCGAGGCCGTCGAGATCCAGTTTCCCTACGATACGCCGGTCGAAATATTGGCCAAGGCCAAGACGGCGGCGCATATTCCGATCGACCTCATCAACCTGCCGGCCGGCGATTTTTCCACCGGCCTGCGCGGCATCGCGGGCCTGCCCGGGCGCGAAAAAGAATTCCGCGGCGGCATCGAGACCGGCGGCCGCTACGCCGAAATTCTGGGCGCGCACAAGGCCAATGTCATCGCCGGCATCCTGCCGGCCGGCGCCGACAAGGCGCGGTGCCTAACCGTCTTGGTCGGAAATTTGCGGCTCGCGGCCGGCCTGCTGCATCGCACCGGCGTCCGCGTGCTGCTCGAGGCGATCAACAATTTCGACATGCCGGGATTTCTCGTCAACACGACCGCCGAAGCACTCGCCATCGTCCAGCGCGTCAATCACCCCAATCTCGCCGTCCAGGCCGACCTCTATCACATGGCGCGCATGGGCGAGAATCACGCCGCCGCGCTCATGGCGCTCGGCGCCAAGCTCGGCCATGTGCAATTCGCCGATGCGCCCGAGCGGCACGAACCCGGCACCGGCACGCTCGATTTCGCCGCCCTCTTTGCCGCCGTCGAGGCCGCCGGATATAAGGGCTTCCTCGCCGCCGAATACAATCCGTCCAAGCCCACGGCCGAGACCCTGGGCTGGCTCGCGCAGCACAAGAAAGCGCAGTAGAATGGACCGCAAGAAACGTCCGGGAGGCTCATCGTCATGAAACGCTCGCTCGCCATCGCCACGCTCGCCTTTGCCTTGGCCGCCGCCGGTCCCGCGGCCGGCCAGCAACGCGACACGCTCACCATCGGCATGTCGCAATATCCCGCGACCCTGCATCCGCTGATCGAATTGATGGCGGCCAAGGCCTATGTCCTCTACATGGCCGGGCGCCCGCTTACGGCCTTTGACAAGGAATGGAAGCTCGTCTGCATGGTGTGCACCGAGCTGCCGACGATCGAGAACGGCCGCGCCCGGATCGTCGACATCCCCGGCGGCAAGAAGGGCATGGAACTCACCGTCGCGCTGCATCCCAAGGCGGCCTGGGGCGACGGCAAGCCGGTGACGACGCGCGACGTGATCTTCACCTGGGAAGTCGGCAAGCACGCCAAGAGCGGCGTCGCCGAGGCCGATATTTTCCACCGCATGCTCAAGATCGACGCCAAGGACGAGAAAACCTTCACCGTCGTCTTCGACCGCGTCCACTTCCTCTACAACGACCTTTCGATGTTCCGCCTGCTGCCCGAGCATCTCGAGCGCAAGGTGTTCGAGGCCGATCCGGTCGAATACAAGAACCGCACCACCTTCGACTCCGATCCGACCAACAAGGGCCTGCATTTCGGACCCTACCGGGTGACCGAAGTGGTCAAAAATTCGCACATCGCCTTCGAGAAGAATCCGACCTGGTTCGGCAAGGAGCCTTACTTCAAGCGCGTCGTCATCCGCGTGGTGACGAATATCTCGGCGCTCGAAGCCAATATGCTGTCGGGCGACGTGGATTACATTTCGGGCGAGCTCGGCCTCACCATCGAGCAGGTCATCGCGCTCGAGGAAAAGCACAAGGACAAGTACAATTTCTTCTACAAGCCGGGGCTGACCTACGAGCACCTCAACGCCAATCTCGATCACCCGGTGCTCAAGGACAAGAACGTCCGCAAGGCGCTGCTCCACGCCATCGACCGCCAGGCGATCGTGCAGCAGCTCTTCCAGGGCAAGCAGCCGGTCGCCCATTCGAGCATCAATCCGCTCGATTGGATGGCGGCGCCCGATCTGCTGAAATACGCCTTCGACCCGGCGAAATCCCGGCAAATGCTCGACGCCGCCGGCTGGAAGGTCGGCGCCGATCTCATCCGCCGCAACGCCGCCGGCGAGCAACTCTCGTTCGCGCTGATGACGACGGCGGGCAATCGCAGCCGCGAGCTGGTGCAGCAGGTGCTGCAGAGCCAGTGGAAGCAGGTCGGCGCCAATGTGCAGATCAAGAACGAGCCGGCGCGGGTTTTCTTCGGCACCACGGTGCGCGAGCGCAAGTTCGACGGCATCGCCATGTTCGCCTGGATCAGCGCGCCCGAAAGCGTGCCGCGCACCACGCTGTTCTCGACCATGATCCCGACCAAGGAGAACAATTTCGCCGGGCAGAACATCACCGGGTTCAAGCATCCCGAGATGGACAAGCTGATCGAGGCGATCGAGGTCGAGCTCGACCGCGAGAAGCGCCGCGCCCTGTGGCACAAGCTGCAGCAGCTCTACGCCGAGGAGCTGCCGGCCCTGCCGCTGTTCTTCCGCGCCGAGCCCTATGTGTTTCCGAAATGGCTTGAAGGCGTCGAGCCGACCGGGCACCAATTCTACTCCACGTTGTGGATCGAGCATTGGCGGGCGAAGTAGCGGCGCGCTCGTCCTAACCGCCCGCGCGGCGCCGTGCTGCGCTTCATCGCCCGGCGGCTGGTTCATTCGGCGGTCGTGCTGGCCGTCATGTCGGTCGTCGTCTACGGCCTGATCGGCCTGATGCCGGGCGATCCGATCGATCTGTTGATCGGCTCGAACCCGAACATCACGCCCGCCGACATGGAGCGGCTGCGCGCCGCCTACGGGCTCGACGTGCCGCTCTGGCAGCGTTACCTCACCTGGGCCGGCTCGGCGCTGGGCGGCGATTTCGGCTATTCGCGCACCCATGCCGAGCCGACGCTCGCGGTGATGGGGCCGCTACCTCTGGCGCAGCCTGCTGCTGATGGGGCTGAGCTTCGTCCTCTCGGTCGCGATCGCCATACCGATGGGCTTGCTGGCCGCGAGCCGGCCGGGCGCGCTGCGCGATTTCTCCGTCAATTTCCTGTGCTTCGCCGGCCGCTCGATCCCGTCCTTCTGGCTGGCGCTGATGCTGATCCTCTTGTTCGCCGTGTCGTGGCGCTGGCTGCCGGCGGGCGGCATCGAGACCGTGGGGCGCAGCGGCTTTTGGGACAAGGCGCGGCACCTCATCCTGCCGGTCTCGTGCCTGACCTTCATCAATCTCGCTTTGGTCGCGCGCCTGATGCGTTCGGAAATGATCGGCGCCATGCGCCAGGATTTCGTGCGCACCGCGCGCGCCAAGGGCTTGAGCATGCGCCGCGTCATGACCGGCCACGCGCTGCGCAACGCCATGATCCCGGTGGTGACGGTCATCGCCCTCGAATTCGGCGGCTTGTTCTCGGGCGCGCTAATCACCGAAACCGTCTTCGCCTATCCCGGCCTCGGCAAGATGATTTACGAGGCGATTCTCGGCAACGACTACAATCTCGCGCTCGTCGGCCTCTTGTTCGCGACGCTGGTTACGCTCGTGGCGAATCTCGGCGCCGATGTGGCCTACGCCGTGCTCGATCCGCGGATCAGCTACAAATGAACGCCGAGGCCGCGACCGTGCCGGCGGTGGAAACCGCGGCGCACCCCGCGTCGACGCGGCATCGCCGGCTGCGGCGCTTCCTCGCCAACCGCCCGGCGGTGCTGAGCGGCATCATCCTCGCCATTCTCGCCATCGGCGCGCTCGGCGCGCCCTTGATCGAGCGCTGGCTCGGCCTCGACAACACCGTCACGAATCTGTTCAACCGCTTCCAGCCGCCCTCGGCCATGCACTGGCTCGGCACCGACGAGGCCGGGCGCGACATGCTGCTGCGCCTCCTCTATGGCGGGCGCGTTTCGCTTATCGTCGGGCTCACCGCCGCGCTCGCCTCGGCCCTCATCGGAACGACGATCGGCATCCTCGCCGGCTATTACGGCGGCCGGCTCGACGCGCTGCTGATGCGCGTCACCGACGGCGTGATATCGCTGCCGATCCTGCCGCTCCTCATCGTGCTCGCCGCCATCGATCTCAACAAGCTCGGCCTGTCGCGCGAACTGGTGCAGAGCGAATTGATCAGCCTCTACCGCATCGTCGTCATCATCAGCCTGGTGAGCTGGACGACGGTGGCGCGCCTCGTGCACGGCGCCACGCTCTCGATGCGCACGCGCGAATTCGTGCGTGCCGCCGTCGCCATGGGCGCCAACAACCGGCGCATCATGCTGGTGCATATCCTGCCCAACGTGATCGGCCCCGCCATCGTCGCGACGACGCTGTCGGTGGGATCGATCGTGCTGCTCGAATCGGTGCTCAGCTTCCTCGGTTTGGGCGTGCAGCCGCCAATCCCGTCCTGGGGCAACATGCTGTCGAACGCGCAAGAGCTGCTCACCCAGGCGCCGCAGCTCGTCGTCTATCCCGGCCTCGCCATCATGGTCACGGTCATCGCCTTCAATTTCTTCGGCGACGGCCTCCAGGAAGCGCTCGATCCCAGGGGGGCGAAGTGAGTTCGCGCGGCGATCGGCGGGCGCTAAACTCGGACGATTGAAATTCCGTAAGGATCGAAGCGGTTGTCGCGCGTCACAAGCGACAGTCCTTCGAATTGAGCCTGGGCAATCAGCATTCGGTCGAACGGATCGCGATGATGATGCGGTAACGCGCCAAGGGCGTCCGCGTGGTCCGCGAGTACAGGCAAAATGGTCAACGGCTCGGAACTCAGTATCGCGCGAAAATTCTCCGGCACCGTCAGCTTGCCGATCGACTGTTTGATCCGAATTTCCCAAAGCGAGGCAACGCTGACGATTTTTTCGTGTTGCGGCGAGCGCAAAGTCCGGTCGGCCGCCGCCGAATGCTGCGGCGCGCCCAGTAGCCACCAAAGCAGGACGTGCGTGTCGATTAACAATTGCATCAGTCGATCATTCCGAACGCTCGCGCCAGGTCGTCCGGCCATTCGTCGAAATCCGGTGCGATCCAAATTTTGCCCTTCATCGAACCGGGCTTCCATTCCTTGCGCGGCGCGGCGTAAAGCACCAGCTTCGCGATCGGCTTGCCGTTGCGGCCGATGATGACTTCCTCGCCGGCCTCGACCTGGGCGAGCAATTTCGAAAGCTGGGCTTTCGCGGCGGTTACGGTGTGAATGGCCATCGCTTCGGCTCCTTCCGGCAGGCAAAGTCGAAATATAGGCTGGTCTGGTCTGGTCTGCAAGACACCGAAAATCCAGTATGCGATCAAAATGTTGAAATTGCTAAATAAAAATACGAAACCGGCGGCACTTGGCCACAGCCATCGACGGGACGATGCGCACATCGTTTCAAGATGCTCAACATGCTCAAGCCGAACCTTGAGCATCTTGAGCATCTTGGCCAAAATTGGCGGCCAAGCCTACTATATACAGTGGGCGTTATTGCTCTATCCGCGATATGCTGTGTCAGCGCCGGTTCTTGTGCTCAAACATGAGCATCTTGAGCATCTTCGGGAATCATTGGTTTTTTTCACCGCGGCAGCGTCGTCTCCACCAGCTTGGCCCAGTAGCTGGCGCCGATCGGCAGGATTTCGTCGTTGAAGTCGTAATGCGGGTTGTGCAGCAGGCAGCCGCCTTCGGCGCCGCCATTGCCGATCCAGATGTAGCAGCCGGGCTTTTCCTTGAGCATCCAGGCGAAATCCTCGGACCCCATGCTGGGCGGATGATCGCGCACGACATTGGGCTCGCCGAAGACGGTGCCGGCGACGCGCGCGCACAGCTCGGTTTCGGCCGCGGTGTTGACGGTCGGCGGATAGCGCTTCTCGTAGCGCACCGTGGCGGTGCATTGATGCGCCTGGCAGATGCCGCCGACGATGCGCTTCATGGCGGGCTCGATGCCGTCATGGATCGCGGGCTTGAAGGCCCGGCAGGTGCCGCGCAGCACGACCGAGTCGGGCACCACGTTCCACGTATCGCCGCCATGCATTTGCGTGACGCTGACCACGACGGCCTCGAGCGGGTCCGTCGTGCGGCTGGCGATGGTTTGCAGGGCGAGGATGATCTCGGCCGCCACCGGCACCGGATCAATGCCGAGATGGGGCATGGCGCCGTGCGTGCCCTTGCCCTGGATCGTGATTTCGAAAATATCGAACGCCGCCATGGTCGGGCCCGAGCGCACCGAGACCTGGCCGGGCGGCAGGCCGGGCCAATTGTGCATGCCGAACACCGACTCGACCGGAAATTTCTTGAACAGGCCTTCCTCGACCATGACCCGCGCGCCGCCCTCGTTTTCCTCGGCGGGCTGGAAAATGAAATGCACCGTGCCGTCGAAATTCTTGGTTTCGGCGAGATATTTCGCGGCGCCGAGCAGCATGGTCGTGTGGCCGTCATGGCCGCAGGCGTGCATCTTGCCCTGATGGGTCGAGCAATGCTGGAAGCCGTTAAGCTCCTGCATGTGCAGCGCGTCCATGTCGGCGCGCAGCGCGATGGCGCGCTTGCCGTTGCCGGCCTTGAGCGTGCCGACGACGCCGGTCTTGGCCATGCCGGTTTCGATCGCGATGCCGAAGCTCTTGAGCTTTTCGGCGACGACGGCCGCCGTGCGGCGCTCTTCGAACGCGGTTTCCGGATGCGCATGGATGTCGCGGCGCCACGCGGTCATGTCGTCATGGAATTCGGCGATGCGATTGATGATCGGCATGGGTCCCCCGTTTTTCCAATCTGCTGCGTGCCAGCCTAGCAGGCGCCGCCGCCAGCGAAAAGCGCGCCGGGCGCGACGAGGGGCCGCTTGACCTCGGCGCGGCAATCGCCACTTTTACGACACGAACCGCCGCTAAGGAGCGCCATGTCCGCGCCGACCCTGTCTCGCCGCCAAGTTCTCGCCGGTTCCGCCGCCGCGGCGGCCTTGGCGCTGTTCGAGGCCATACCCGCCCTGGCCCAAGACGGCACGCGGCGCTATTCGCTGACGGCCAAGGCGGGCCGCGCCTTGCTGCGCGGCAAGGGACGCACGGCGACGGCGATCTGGGGCTATGACGGATCGACGCCCGGCCCGGTGCTGCGCGTCAAGCAGGGCGAGACGCTGGAAGTCGTATTCAAAAACCAGCTCAAGGACGACATGACGATCCACTGGCACGGCATGCGCCTGCCCAATGCCATGGACGGCGTGCCGCATCTCACGCAAAAGCCGGTCAAGCGCGGCCAGAGCTTCACCTATCGCTTCCCGGTGCCGGACGCCGGCACCTATCTCTATCATCCGCATGGCAAGACATCGGAGCAACTCGGCCGCGGCCTTTACGGCGCGCTCATCGTCGAGGAACGCAACCCGCCCCAGGCCGACCGCGATCTGGTCCGGGTGCTGACCGATTGGAAGCTCGCGACGGATGGCCGCATCGACGGGAATTTCGACGACGCCCAGGCGCGTTCGCACGAAGGCCGCATCGGCAACGTCGTCACCATCAATGGCGGCCCCGCCACGACGGAGAGCGTGCGCGGCGGCGAGCGTCTTCGCCTGCGCCTCGTCAACGTCGCCAATGCGCGGATATTCCATTTGGGCTTCGAAGCGATCGACGCGCTGCTCATCGCGCTCGACGGCCAGCCGGTAACGCCGCGTCGCCTAGGCAAGGAGCGCCTTGCCATCGGCCCCGGCATGCGCGCCGATTTTATGATCGACGCGCCGGCCGAGCCGGGCAAGGAATTCACGCTGGTCGATCACAATCCGGCAAAGGATCCGGTCGATCTGCTGAAGTTCGCCGCCGATGGCCAAGCGCCGTTGCGCCGCGAACCGTTGCCGGCGCCGGCGCGGCTCGCCGAAAATCCGATCCCGCGGCCCGCCCGCGCCGGCGCGCAGCGCCACGAGATCGCTTTTGCCGGCGGCGCCGCGCCCGGCCACCACGGTCCGAACATGGGCGCGCCGCCGCCGCGCAACCGGCGCGCGGCGCGGAGAAAACCCGATCCGCAACCGGTCTGGACGCTCAACGGCCAAGCCATGATGAAACACGCCGCCGGCCCCGGCGGCATGAAGCCGCTGCTCACCTTGAAGCTCGGCCAAAGCCATATCCTGACGTTCAAGAACAACACGATGTTCGATCACCCGATGCATCTGCACGGCTACGTCTTCGACGTGCTGTCGCGCAACGGCAAGCCGCTGCCCGAGCCGCTGCTGACCGACACGATCCTGATGTCGCAGCAGGAAACCGTGGAAATCGCCTTTATCGCCGACAATCCCGGCGATTGGATGATCCACTGCCACATCCTCGAGCATGCCGATGCCGGCATGGGCGCCGTCATCCGCGTGGCGTAGACGCGGCTTGACATTGGGCGCCGCGCGGCGCTGATACTCGGTATCCGTTCCGGTTCCCCAAGCGCGGCACTTGCCGTGCCGGGATCAAAAGGGAATGCGGTGCGGAACTGGCGCGATGCGCCGGTTCCAATGCCGCGGCTGCCCCCGCAACTGTAAGCGGCGAGCATCGGCCTGACAACGTCACTGGGCGCGCCCCGCGCCTGGGAAGACAAGGCCCTTGCACCGACCCGCGAGCCAGGAGACCTGCCGGTTTGGACCGTCACCTATCTGCCGGGCGGGGTGGCTCGGCGGCCGGACCTTCGCGGTATTCCGCAACGGTGACGAATTCTCAAACCGTCACCCCGGGGAACTGCGATGAAACTGAATCACCGCTCATGCCGACGGCCCGCAATCAATACACGTGATCGCGCGCCTCTTTCTTCCTCTCCCCCGCGCGCACTTGCGCGTGGGGGAGAGGATCGAGGTGAGGGGGTCTTGCGGCCGGGCGCATTCTTCGCAAATTCGTTCACCCCTGGCGACGATTTCGTTCCCCTCGCCCACACCCCCTCACCTCGATCCTCTCCCCCATTTGCTGCGCAAACGTGGGAGAGGAAGAAAGGTCAAGCTGAATTCAATTTGTCGGAACGGGCTCCGGTCCCGTCGAGATCCGTTCGCCGCGCGACTTACCCCAATATCGGGCCGTTTGTCGTGCGCGCATCGACCCTGGCCACGCTTGCTCTGACGCTCGCCTCGCCCGCCGCCGCGCAGGACGCGGCCGTCGTGCCCGATACCGTCGTCAGCGCGTCGCGCGAGCCATTGCCGGCGGCGCGCGTCGGCAGCGCAGTGACGATCATCACGCGCGAAGAACTCGAAACGCGCCAGAATCCGCAACGCCGCCGACGCGCTGCGCGAAGTGCCCGGCCTCGCCGTCGGCCGCTCGGGCAGCTTCGGCGGCGTCACCGATGTCCGCATCCGCGGCGCCGAGGCCAAGCACACGCTGGTGCTGATCGACGGCATCGAGGTCAACGATCCGTCGCTCAATTCGACCTTCGATTTCTCGCAGCTTTCCGGCCACAACATCGAGCGCATCGAAGTGCTGCGCGGGCCGCAAAGCTCGATCTACGGCAGCGACGCGGTGGGCGGCGTCGTCAACATCGTCACGCGCCGCGCCCGCGACGGCTTCGGCGCCGACGGCTTCGCCGAGGGCGGCAGCTTCTCGACCTTCGCCGGCGGCGCCGGCTTGCGCTACGGCAACCAATGGTTCCGCGGCAGCTTCGCCTTCGACCGCTTCCAGACCGAAGGCGTGTCGCACGCCGACAAGCGCCTCGGCAACGGCGAGCGCGACGCGCTGCGGCGGAATACATTCAGCGGCAAGCTCGAATTCATGCCGGCGCCGTTTCTCGATATCGCCCTGGTCGGCCGGCTCGCCCAAAGCCTGGGCGCGCTCGACGGATTCAACTTCATCCCGGCGATCAATTATTTCGGCGCCGTCGACGACAAGTCGCGCTACGTCTACGACCAGCGCCACGGCAAGGCCGACATAAGGCTCAAGCTTTTCGAGAACCGCTGGGTCAACCGCTTCGGCGTTTCGCACGGCCAAACCGACAACGACTTCATCAACGACGCCGGGCAGCTCGCCAACAAGAACCGCTCGCGCCGCACGAAGTACGAATTCGAATCGACCGGAAAGTTCGAAACCGCCGAGCTGGCCAAGGCCGATCATCGCCTGACCTTTCTCTACGAGAACGAGCGCCAGGATATTCTGTCCCAGGGCTTCGATCCGTTCTTCCCGACCTTCACCAAGAACGGCTTCACCAGCCATTCCTATGTCGGCGAATACGCGGTGGGCGTGCTCGAGCGCGTTTTCGTCACCGGCTCGCTGCGCTTCGACGACAATGATTTTTTCAAGGACGCGACGACCTACCGCGTCACCTTCGCCTATCGGCACACGGAAACCGATACGCGCCTGCATGCGAGCGTCGGCACCGGCGTCAAGAATCCGTCGCTGTTCGAACTGTTCGGCTTCTTCGGTTCCTTCGTCGGCAATCCGAACTTGAAGCCCGAGCGCCTGACCGGCTGGGATGCCGGCGTCGAACAGAAATTTCTCGGCGGACGCGCCACGCTCGATGTCACCTATTTCAGCAACCGGATTACCGATCTCATCCAGAGCACGCTGCTCACCGCGTTCAACCTGCCGGGCACGAGCCGGGCGCGCGGCGTCGAATTCGCGGCGCGCTGGCGCATCCTCGCCGATCTCCTGGTCGGCGGCTCCTACACCTGGAGCAACAGCGAGGACGCAAGCGGGCAGGAGTTGGTGCGGCGCGCCAAGCATATCGGCAGCGTTTTCGCCACTTACACTTTCGACGAAAAGCGCGGCCAGCTTCACGTCAACGCGCGGCTCAACGGCGCGCAGCGCGATTTCGCCTTCGATCCGTTTTTCAACGTCGAACGCAAGCGCCTCGCCGGCTACGCGCTGGTCAACGCCACGGCGTCCTACCGCGTGCACGACAATGTCGAGATTTACGCCCGGGTGGAAAATCTGCTCGACCGGCGCTATCAGCAGGTCTTCACATTCGCCTCGCCGCGCTTCGGCGCCTTCGCCGGCGTCCGTGTGCGGTTCGACGCGACGCCATGAGTTTACCGGCGCGCACCGGCTGGACCCCGGCCTTCGCCGGGGCGACAATTCAATTTATGGCCGGTTTACCCGAAATACATTGTCACCCCGGCCACCGAGCCGGGGTCCACGCCCCGCGCGCCGCGGCCAGGCAAAGGATGGCACGACGGCGCCCGAGCGGGGTTGGCCTCGCCCTCGCGTTCGCCGCCGCGCTCTTCGCCGCGCCGGCCGCGGCGCAGCCGGCGAAGCCGGCGCGCATCGTGTCGCTCAATGTCTGCGTCGACCAGCTTCTGCTGCTGCTCGCCGACCGCGAGCGCATCGCGTCGCTCACCCGGCACGCGACCGATCCGGAATTCACCAACATGGCCGAGGCGGCGCGCGGTTTCCGGCGCAATGCGGGCCGCGCCGAGGAAGTGCTGCCGCTCAGGCCCGATCTCGTCATCGGCGGCGAATACACCACGGCGGCGACGCTGCAATTGCTGCGCCGTGTCGGCGTGCGCGTCGAGACGCTGCCGCTCGCCAATTCGCTCGCCCACGTGCGCGCCAACATGCGGCGCGTCGCCGGCTGGATCGGCGAAGACGCGCGCGGCGGAGCGCTGATCGCCGCGTTCGACGCCAGGCTCGCCGGCATCGCGCGCCGCATTCCCGAAGGCGCGCGCCCGGTGCTGGCGCTCTACCAAACGCGCGGCTACACGGCGGCGCCCGGAACGCTCGCCGGCAGCATCGTCGCCGCGGCGGGTTTCGACAATCTCGCCGGCCGGCTCGGCTTGGGCTTCGCCGGCAGGCTCACGCTCGAGGACTTGGCGCTGCGCCTGGTCGACGCGCTCGTCATCGTCGATGTCACAGGCCATTCGCCCTCGCTCGAAGCCGAAACGGTGGCGCATCCGGTGCTGCGCCATGTCGGCGCGCGCGCGCGCGTGGCGGCGCTGCCGTCGCGGCTGTGGATTTGCGAAACGCCGCACGTGCTCGACGCCGTCGATGGCATCGCGGCGCTGCATCCGGCGCGCCGGCCATGACGCGCCTCAACGCCGCGCTGCTCGCGCTCGTCGTCCTCGGCTTCCTCGCCGAACTCGCGCTCGGCCCGATATCCATCGGACTCGGCGATCTCGCCGCCGCCGCGTTCGGCGGCGGGCGCGCGGAGCTGCGGCTCATCCTGTACGAAGTCCGCCTGCCGCGCGCGGTGCTTGCGCTCGGCGTCGGCGCCGCGCTCGGCATCGCCGGCGCGGCGCTGCAAGGCTATTTGCGCAATCCGCTCGCCGAGCCCGGCGTGATCGGCGTTTCGGCGGCGGGCGCGCTCGGCGCCGTCATCGTGTTCTATTTCGGCTTGGCGGCGCTGTTTCCGCTCGCTTTGCCGCTGGGCGGCCTGATCGGCGCCGGCGTCGGCGTCGCCCTCGTGCACGGTTTGGCCGGCCGCGGCAGCGGCACGGTGACGCTCATTCTCGCCGGCGTCGCCGTCAACGCGCTCGGCGGCGCCTTGACCGCGCTCGCCTTGAGCTTGGCGCCCAGCCCCTACGCGACTTTGGAAATCATCCATTGGATGCTCGGCGGCCTGACCGACCGCAGCATGACGCATGTCTGGCTCGCCTTGCCCTTCATCGCCGCGGGCGTGGCGCTGCTCGCGACGCTCGGCCGCGGCCTCGATGCGCTGACGCTCGGCGAAGACGCGGCGGCGAGCCTCGGCACCGATCTCGCGCGGCTGCGCGCGACGCTCATTGTCGGAACGGCGCTGGCGGTCGGCGCGTCGACGGCGGTCGCGGGCGTCATCGGCTTCGTCGGCCTGGTCGTCCCGCATTTGTTGCGGCCTTTCGTCGGCCACCGGCCCGGCCGCCTGCTCGGCGCCAGCGCGCTCGGCGGCGCCGCGCTCACCCTGTTCGCCGATCTGGCGACGCGCCTGATCCTGACCGACCGCGAGATCAATCTCGGCGTGCTCACGGCGATCGTCGGCGCGCCGTTCTTCCTCGCCCTCGTGCTGCGCCAGCGGCGGAGCGAAACGTGATGCGGCTCGCGGCGGAAAATTTATCCGTCATGCTCGGCGCCCGGCGCGCGCTCGACAACGTGTCGGTGGCGCTCGATGGCGGCGCGCCGATCGGCCTGATCGGCCCCAACGGCGCCGGCAAGACGACGCTGCTGCGCGCGCTCGCCGGCTTGTTGCCGCCGACGCTTGGCAAGGTCAGCCTCGACGGCCGCCCGCTCGCGGAAGCTGGATCGGCAGCAGCGCGCCCGCGCGATCGGCTATCTGCCGCAAGACGGCGCCATCCATTGGGCGCTGCCGCGTTGCCGAACTCGTGCTGATGGGCCGGCTGCCGCATATTGCCGCGTTCCGAGCGCCCTCGGCCGCGGATCGCGCCATCGCCGAGGCCGCGATGGCGGCGCTCGACATCGCCGATCTCGCGGCGCGACCGGCGACGCGGCTTTCGGGCGGCGAGAAGGCGCGCGTCCTGCTCGCCCGCGCGCTTGCCGGCGCGCCGAACATCCTGCTCGCCGACGAACCGGTGGCCGGGCTCGATCCCTATCACCGGCTCGAAACCATGGAGCATTTGGCGACGCTCGCCGCCGGCGGCACGACCGTCGTCGTCGTGCTGCACGATCTCGCGCTCGCGGCGCGCTTTTGCGGCCGGCTTGTGTTGCTCGACCGCGGCACGATTGCGGCCGACGGCGCGCCGCCGCGCGTGCTCACCGATGAAATTCTGGCCGCGATCTATCGCATCGAGGCGCTGCGCGGCAGCAGCGGCGGCGCAGATTTTATTTTACCGTGGCGCCGCGTGTCCCGCCCTTCAAGCTGAGCGGCAGCCCCGCCGCCATGAAAATCACCCGGTCGGCGCGCGCCGCCACCGCTTGATGGAGCCGGCCGGCCCGATCGCGGAATTCGCGCGCCAGCGCGTTGTCGGGCACGATGCCGAGGCCGACTTCGTTGCTGACCAGGATAACCGGGCCCGGCGCGGCATCGAGCGCTTCGAGCAGGCCTTGCGTTTCCGCCGCCACGTCGCGCCGTTCCATCGTCAGATTATTGAGCCAGAACGTCAGGCAATCGACGACGGCGGCGCGGCCCGGCCGCGACGCCGCGCGCAGCGCCCCGGCGAGATCGAGCGGCGCTTCGATCGTCTCGAATCCGGCGCCGCGCTCGCGCTTGTGCTCGGCGATGCGCGCCGCCATTTCGGCGTCGCCCGCCGTCGCCGTGGCGATGAACGCCGGCGCGCCGCCACTCGCTTGTGCCGCCAGCATCAGCGCATACCGGCTTTTGCCCGAGCGCGCGCCGCCCAGGATCAGCGTCATCGTGGCTTCGCCCGCCATCGCCCTATCGGCCCCTTTTCGCAACGGCGGGAGAATGGCACGCTGGCGCCCGCGCGCAAGCGTGGCGCGAGGGGACACTGACGATGGCAGCGGCATCGCACACCGCCGACGAGCCCGGCATGGGCCGCATCGAAATCTTTCCGCTCGACACGAGCGAGGACAACCTGTTCGCGCTCGTCAAGCGCGTGTTCGAAACCTATTGGCCGTCGATCCATTTCGGCACGCTGATCCAGGGTGCGGCCTGGGAAGTGAAAGCGCCGGGCGCGCCGCGCAAGATCGCCATGCTCGACGGCTATGTCACGATCGATTTCGGCGCCTGGCATTGCCATCTCTGCATCGGCCCCACGACCGGCATCGGCAGCACGCCGACGCCGCCCGAACTCGCCGCCCATCGCCGCTGCCGCCGCGCCGAACTCTACCGCACCTTCAACCGCCACAGCGGCGCGCCCAACACCTGGGGCCTGCGCCTGTTCAACGGCAAGGACGAGCAGCAAATGACCGTCATGCTGCCGAGCCCGTTCCTGGACGATGACGGCAAGCCCCTGCGCGCGCCGGACTGGCAGCGCCTCGAAGCCTGGGACGATTTGCGCCGGCGCTTCCTCGGCCTCGCCCCCGACCCGCACGACCGCACGGGCACGGGTTTCACGCATGGCTGACCGGGGTCGCCGGGGCGGTGAGGCGGCCGCCGATCCCGCTTCGCCCGAACAAATTTCCCTGACTATTCCGAAGGCCGCCAAATTCAGGAGTTGGGAAATTCGGGGATTTGGCGGTCTTCGAGAATATCAAGCACTTAACCGCAATTCGCGCCGCCTTTTTGCAAAAGCGCCGCCAAGTGAATTGGCGGTCTTCGACCGAATCAAGCACTTAGCGCGCACTGTTCGGGCGGACGAACGCCGGCATTTGGCGGCCTTCGGTGTGCATGAACGCGAGGTCAAGCCGGCGCGCCCGCGCCAACCTCACTCGCCGCTCACCCCCGCCTCTGCGAAGGTCGCCATGCCGTTGTGGCAGGCAATCGCGGCGCGCAGGATGAGCACGGCGACGGCGGCGCCCGAGCCCTCGCCCAGGCGCATGCCGAGATCGAGCAGCGGCGACAGGCCGAGTTCGTTCAACAAGCGGGCATGAGCTTGTTCGGCCGAGCAATGGCCGGCGACGCAGTGATCGAGCGCGCCGGCGCGCATCCGGGCCCACACCGAGGCTGCCGCCGTGGCGGCGAAACCGTCGAGGATGACCGGGATGCGCAGCTCGCGGGCGCGCAGCACGGCGCCGGCAATGGCCGCCAGCTCGCGCCCGCCGAGGCAGGCGAGCGCCGCCAGCGGGTCCGGCAGGCGCGCCTGATGCCGCCGCAGCCCGGCCGCCACCGTTGCCGCCTTGCGCTGCAGGCCGGTGGCATCGACGCCGGTGCCGCGCCCGACCCAATCGGCGCCGCTGCCGCCGAACAGCGCCGCCGCCAGCGCCGCCGCCGATGTCGTGTTGCCGATGCCCATCTCGCCGACGCACGAGGAGATCGAGATCGGGCGCAACCGCTTCCTCGCCGGCGCCGAGCGCCACGCGCAGCTCGTCATCCGTCATCGCCGGGGCGACGGTGAAATCCTCGGTCGGCCGCTCGATTTCCAGCGGCACGACATGGAGCTCGGCGCCGGCGATGCGGGCGAGCTGGTTGATCGCGGCGCCGCCGGCACGATAATTCGCCACCATCTGTGCGGTGACGGCGGCGGGATAGGCCGAAACCCCGCGCGCCGCGACGCCGTGATTGCCGGCGAAGATTGCGATGCGAATCCGGTCGAGCCGCGGCGGCTCGGCGCCCTGCCAGCCGGCGAGCCAGATCGCCAGCCGTTCGAGACGGCCGAGCGCGCCCGAAGGCTTGGTGAGCGCGGCCTGGCGCGCCGCCGCCGCCGCGATCGCCGCCGCGTCGGCATGCGGCGCCCGATCGAGCCGGGAGAGATAAGTTTGCATGGGGTCCAAGCGGTCGAAATCCAAAAAGTTTGAGCCCGCGAGCGGTCGCGTTGTTCGTGAGCGACGCCCATAAAAAATAGCCGTCATCCCGACTGGAGCGCCGTAGGCGCGAAGTGGCGGATCGCATAGCGATCCGAGGGACCTCGGGCGGACAAGCGTCGTGCCGTCACGCGAGGTTTGGCTAGTCCGGTCGAGGTCCCTCCACGTCGCGCGCTGGCGCGCGCTCGGTCGGGATGACAACCACAATATAATATGACTTTCGGCTCGACCGCGAGCCGCGCGCAAGGCACTGGACCGCTTGCGCCGGGCGCGCGAAAGTGCAGCGATGCCGCCGCCCGATAAATCCAACGCCGCGCCATCCGGCCTCGCCGGTCAATTCGCCGCCGCCTGGCAATTGCTGACGCGAATTCCGCTGCCGATTACCGCGCCGGCCGATCCAGCCGCGATCGGGCGCGGCGCTTGGGCGTTTCCCATCGTCGGTGCCGTCATCGGCGCGCTCGGCGGCGCCACGTTGTGGTGTGCGGCGCTGCTCGGCTTGCCGGTTTTGATTTGCGCCGTGCTGGCGCTTGGCGCGATGGCGCTGGCGACCGGCGCGCTGCACGAAGACGGCCTTGCCGACACCGCCGACGGCTTCGGCGGCGGCGCCACGCGCGAAGCCAAGCTCGCCATCATGCGCGACAGCCGCATCGGCACCTACGGCGTGCTGGCGCTCGTGCTCGTGATTCTTTTGCGAGCCGGCGCGCTCGCCTCGATGTCGGCCGCGCTCGCCGCTGCCGCGCTGGTCGCGTCCGCGGCACTCGGGCGCGCTTGCGCCGCCTTGCCGATGGCGCTGCTGGCGCCGGCCCGCGCCGACGGCCTCGGCCAAGCGACGCGCGGCGCCACAATAGCGCGCGCCGTCGCCGCGCAGCTCATCGGCGTCACGGTCGCCGGCCTCGCCCTGTTCGTCTTCGTGCTCCGGCGCGACGGCGGCGCAAGCGCTGCCGCTCTGGCCGGCGCCATCGCTTTCGCGGCAGCCTTGCTCGCTGGCCTCGCCGTCACCGGCGTCGCGCGCCGCCAGATCGGCGGCTTCACCGGCGACGTGGCCGGCGCCGCGGCGCTGCTCGCGGAAACCGCCGCGCTCCTGGTCCTTGCCGCCGCGCTGCCGCTTTACTGACGCAGAATCCGATACGCCTTGTCGCGGGTTGCGCGCGACGCTACGCTTCAAGGCCTTATGACTCCGTGTCGCCACATGGACAATTCATGAAGTGTTCGAAATGCGGGCAAGAAAATCGCGCCGGGGCGAAATTCTGCTCGGAATGCGGCGCGCACTTGGTGTCGGTTTGCGCCAACTGCGGAGCCCAGCTTTCGCCGAACTCCAAATTCTGCTCGGAGTGCGGTCATCCGGCGGGCCCGGCGACGCCATCGAAATCGTCGGCGGCGGCGCGTTTCAGCGCGCCGGAGTCGTACACGCCTAAGCACCTTGCCGAGAAAATCCTGACGACGAAGGCCGCGCTCGAAGGCGAGCGCAAGCAGGTCACGGTGCTCATCGCCGACGTAAAGGGCTCGATGGAACTATTCGCCGACCGCGATCCCGAAGACGCCAGGAAGCTCCTCGATCCCGTTCTCGACCACATGTTGGAGGCCGTTCACCGTTTCGAGGGTACTGTCAACCATGTCCTGGGCGACGGAATCGTGGCTCTGTTCGGGGCACCGCTCGCCCACGAGGACCACGCGGTCCGCGCCTGCTACGCCGCGCTTCGGATGCAGGAAAACGTGAAGCACTACGCGGAGGGTGTTCGTCGCAGCGAGGGTATCCCGATCCAGATCCGCATCGGCCTCAATTCGGGCGAGGTCGTGGTGCGCTCGATCGCGAGCGACCTCAAGATGGACTACACCGTGGTGGGCCAGACCACGAACGTGGCCGCACGAATGGAGCAGATGGCGGTGCCCGGGTCGATCCTCATCTCCTCCGACACGCTGGCACTGGCCGAGGGCTATGTTCAGGTCAAGCCGCTCGGCCCGTTGAAGGTCAAGGGGCTTGAACTCCCGCTCGATGTCTTCGAGGTGACGGGAGCGGGCACGGTGCGCTCGCGCATGGAAGCGGCTGCGGCGCGTGGGCTCACCCGATTCGTCGGCCGCGAGACGGAGCTCCAGACCCTCAACCGAGCCCTCGACAAGGCACGTGCCGGCCGCGGCCAAGTGGTAGCCCTCGTCGGGGAGCCTGGCGTGGGCAAGTCGCGGCTATTCTGGGAGTTCATTCACTCTCATCGGACCCACGGTTGGCTCGTCCTTGAGGGCGGCACGGCCTCCTACAGCAAATCCACCGTCTATCTACCCGTGATCGACCTTCTCAAGGGATATTTTCAAATCGAGCCGCGTGACGAGCCACGCAAGATCCGGGAAAAGGTAACGGGAAAAATCTTTTCCCTGGACAGGACGCTTGAGCCCGGCCTACCCGCCTTCCTAACTCTCCTCGACGTGCCGGTCGACGATCCCCAGTGGCAGGCCCTCGATCCGCCGACGCGCCGTCAACGGACGCTCGACGCGCTCAAGCGCCTGCTGCTGCGAGAGAGCCAGGTCCAGCCCCTCGGCTTGGCCCTGGAGGATCTTCATTGGATCGATTCCGAGACGCAGGGGTCTGCTCGATAGCCTGATCGAGAGCATGCCGACGGCCTCCCTGCTGCTCCTCGTGAACTACCGACCCGAGTACCAGCACGCCTGGGGCGGGAAGAGTTACTACACCCAGCTGCGCATCGATCCCCTGCCGCCCGAAAGCTGCGAGGACCTGTTGCAAGGCCTCCTTGGCGCCGACGAAAATCTGCGGCCTCTCAAGCAGCACCTGATCAAACAGACGCAAGGGAACCCCTTCTTCCTCGAGGAGAGCATCCGGACCCTGGCGGAGACGAAGGTTCTCGTCGGTGAACGGGGCGCCTATCGCCTGGCCAAATCGCTTGCTGGCATCCAGGTGCCGGCCACGGTCCAGGCCATACTGGCGGCGCGCATTGACCGGCTGCCGCCGGATGAAAAGCGCCTGCTCCAAGCCGCCGCGGTGATCGGCGTCGACGTGCCTTTCTCGCTCCTAGCGGCGATTGCCGAGCTAAGCGACGAGGCCCTGCAGCGCGGGCTCGCGCACCTGCAGTCGGCAGAGTTCCTGTATCAGTCTCGCCTGTTCCCGGATGTCGAGTACACCTTCAAGCACGGGCTGACCTACGAGGTGGCCTACGGCAGCCTGCTGCACGAGCGGCGGCGAGCCCTGCACGCGCGGATCGTCGAGGTCATCGAAGCGCTCTATCCTGATCGTCTTACCGAGCAAGTGGAGCGACTGGCCTATCACGCGGTCAGGAGCGAGATTTGGGAGAAAGCGGTGCGATACCTTTCCCAAGCCGGCGCGCGGGCGTTGGACCGGTCGGCGCATCGAGAAGCGGTACCCTACTTCGAGCAGGCGCTGGCGGCGTTGACGCATCTCCCCGCGACGCGCGAAACGCGCGAGCAAGGCGTCGATCTTCGGCTCGGCCTCAGGAACTCGCTCGTCCCGCTCGGGCAATTCGAAGCCGTGCTCGGGCATCTCCGTGACGCGGAGAATCTGGCCTCCGGGCTCGACGATCGACTACGGCTCGCGCGCGTGTCTGTGGCGACCAGCCACCATTTCCTGCTGACCGGAAACGCGGAAGAATCTCACAGGTCCGGCAAACGCGCCTTCGATATTTCCGAGCTGCTTGGCGATGTCTCTCTAAAGGTCGCGGTGAATCTCTACCTTGGAGCGGCCTGTCTCGGCCTGGCCGAATTCCGCCAAGCTGAAGAGCATCTCGGGAGGACCGTCGGATTGCTCGAAGGCGATCTGGTTCGTGAGCGCTTCCGGCTGCACGGGTTCCCAGCCGCGATCGCCCGCAGCTACTTGGCCTGGGCGCTCGCCGAACGCGGCGAATTCGACGAGGCGATTGCCCGCGGGCAGGAGGGCGTCGACATAGCGGATGCAGCGCACCACGCGTACAGTTTGGCCTACGCATGCTGGGGACTCGCGCTTGCGCACGTCGTGCGGGGTGACCTCGCCGAGGCAGCGCGTGTGCTGGAGCGCGCCGCGACCCTGGTTCGCGAATGGAACATTCCACTCATTGGCGCGCTTGTATCGGGGCTCCTCGGTCTCGCCCGCGCGAGATCGGGACGCGCCGCGGATGCCGTCGCGCTTCTTGAGGAAGCCGCAACAAACTATGAGAATTCGTTCGGGAGAGGCGTCTGGCATTCGCTGAACGTCATCTGGCTGGGCGAGGCCCTCTTGCTGTCGAACCGACTGGACGACGCGCGCTCGACCGCCGAGCGAGTCCTAGCGCTGACTCGCACGTTGAAGCACCGCGTCTGCGAGCCGTGGGCCCTCCGACTTCTCGGCGAGATTGCCGCCCGCCGCGCTGCCCCCGAATTTGGGATTGCCGAAGGCTACTACCGGCAGGCGCTCGCGCTCGCCGCGGAACTCGGGATGCGCCCCCTCGTCGCAAACTGCCACCTCGGCCTCGGCATGCTCTTCCGTCGCGCTGGCAAACGGCAGGAGGCGGATGAGCACCTCGCCACGGCGACCGCGCTGTGCCGCGAGATGAATATGCAAGGATGGTTGCAGCAGGTGGAGGCGGAAACGCGTCAATGGGGTTAAGCGTGCCGCGGGCAGACGCCGATAGCCGCCGCGCCGTCGGCGCGCATATTTTGCTACTGCCGAGCGCCGCGCTCGGGCATATTCAATCGTAACTTTCCAACGGAGCCCATCATGAACGAATCCGCCCCGCACCCGCGGGAGACTTGCGCGGCCCGCTTATTCGATCACCTCGTCGGCGCGGGCGAGCAGCATCGGCGGCACGGTGAGACCGAGCGCCTTGGCGGTATTTAGATTTATGACGAACTCGTATTTTGTAGGCTGTTGAATTGGCAAGTCGCCCGGCTTCTCGCCTTTGAGGATGCGGTCGACATATGCCGCCGCGGCTCGATACAGTTCAAGATTGTCGGCTCCGTAGGAAATCAAACCGCCCGCGGCCGCAAAAAAACGGTAGGGATAAACGGCCGGCAAGCGGTGCCGTGCCGCTACGGCCACGAGCCGTTGCAGATGAGCCGACGTGAAGGCGTCCGGCAACACAATCAGACCGCCATTGCCCGCGCGCGCGAACGTATCGCTCGCGGAATCGATTTCCGCGGCGCTACGAACCGGGCTTGTGCTCAGGACAATGCCGAATTGCGCCGCCGCCGCCTCGACGGGGCGCAACAACGAAGGGGCGTATGTTGCCGTGTCCGGATTGAAAATGATCGCCACGCGGGTTACGCTAGGCGCGATCTCCTTGAGGATTTCGAGCCATTTGCCGCTCATGGAGAACTCGAAATTGGTGAACCCGGTGACGTTGGCGCCTGGGCGCGCAAGGCTCGCAACCAAACCACTGCCAAGCGGATCGAATACTTGCGCGAACACGATCGGTATGGTCGCGGTCAATTGCATTAGAGCGGCTACAACCGGTGTGCTATTCGCCAAGATTAAATCCGGGGCGATGCCGACGAGCTTCGCCGCGTGAGATTTGACCAGGTTGGCATCGCCAGCCGCCCAACGATATTCGACGCGCAGGTTGCGCCCCTCGGCCCAACCCAGTTTTCCAATGGCTTCCTGAAAGGCTTTGACGCGGGCCTTCCCCTCGGCGTCTTCGGCGACGCCCATCAGCACGCCAATGCGGCGCACGCGATCGGCCTGCTGCGCACGGGCGGCCAACGGCCAGGCCGCCGCCGCGCCACCGGCAAACGTGACGAATTCCCGCCGTCTCATACCAACGCCCTCCCGGGCTGAGGCCCATATCTTCAATGTTCAAAACGATAGCACGCTGTGGCCTCCCGGCGCAGGCCATTCCCCGCGGGCGGAATTCAACCTATTGCCGGGCAGAACTCGACAGCCAGCGCGCCCGCGACGTGGATATTTCACTACTTTTTCGCACCCTGCTCGGGCATATTAAATTGTAACTCTCCAACGGAGCCCATCATGAACGAATCCGCCCCGCGCCGCGGGAATTCGCCCGCCGCGCGCGATATCGCCAGCGTCATCCATCCCTATACCAATCAGCGCGTCCATCAAAAGGACGGGCCGCTCATCATCGAGCGCGGCAAGGGCGTTTATGTCTACGACGACGCGGGCAACGAATATATCGAGGGCATGGCGGGCCTGTGGTCGGCCGCGGTCGGCTTCGACGAGCCGCGCCTGGTCGAGGCGGCGACGGCGGCGATGACGAAGCTGCCGTTCTACCACATGTTCACGCACAAGGGTCACATGGCCGCGGTCGAGCTTTCGGAAGTCCTGCTCGACATGGCGCCGGTGCCGATGTCGAAAGTCTTCTTCGCCAATTCCGGCTCCGAGGCGAACGACACGGCGGTGAAACTCGTGTGGTATTACCACAACGCCATCGGCCTGCCGAAAAAGAAGAAGATCATCTCGCGCATCAAGGCCTATCACGGCGTCACGGTCGCCGCCGCCTCGCTCACCGGGCTGCCGGCCAATCATCAGGATTGGGATTTGCCGATCGCCAATATCCTGCACACCGATTGTCCGCATCACTATCGCTTCGGCCTGCCGGGCGAGACGGCGGAGCAATTCGCCACGCGCTGCGCCGACAATCTCGAAAAGCTCATTCTCAAGGAAGGGCCGGAAACCGTTGCCGCCTTCATCGCCGAGCCGGTGATGGGTGCCGGCGGCGTGCTCGTGCCGCCGCCGACCTATTTCGAGAAAATCCAGGCGGTGCTGAAAAAATACGACGTGCTGCTGATCGCCGACGAGGTGATTTGCGGCTTCTTCCGCACCGGCAATGTGTGGGGATCGCAGACCTACGATCTGCGGCCTGACATGCTGAGCTGCGCCAAGGCGCTTTCGGCCTCGTTCCTGCCGATCTCGGCGCTGATGGTGAACGAGAAAATCTGGCAGGGCCTGCTGATCGAGAGCGACAAGACCGGAACCTTCGGCCACGGCTACACTTATTCCGGCCATCCGGTGGCCTGCGCCGTGGCGCTCGAAGCGCAGAAACTTTACAAGGAGCGCGGCTATCTCGCCCATGCAAGGCGCCTGGCGGGCCCGTTCCAGAAAAGAGCCGCGGCCCTGCTCGACGAGGAACTGATCGGCGAAGTGCGCGGCGTCGGCATGATGGCGGGCGCCGAGATCGTCAAGAACAAGGCGACGCGCGAATCCTTCGCCCCGGTCGGCAAGGTCGGGCGAATGGTGGTGGCGCGGGCGCAGGACAACGGCCTGATCGTGCGCGCCATCGGCGACACGATCTCGATCTGCCCGCCGCTCATCATCGACGACGCGCAAGTCGAGGAGTTGTTCGCCCGGCTCAGGAAATCGCTGCGCGAGGCGACGGCGCAGGCGAAGAAGGAAGGGCTGCTCTAGTGTTGCGGCCGCTGCTCGCGCTGGCGCTGCTGCCGGCGGCGGCGGCACAGGCACACGCGCAGGACATTTTGTGGAAACAGCTCGAGCCCGGGCTCGAGCTGGCGCGCTTCAAGGCGCTCGACAAGCCCGACACCGGCGACGGGTTCACGACGATCCTGCGCGCCGATCCGAAGCGCTTCCGCCTCGTGCTCGTCATGGCGAAGTTCGAAGGCGGCAAGAACCGCACCGCGGCGGAATGGGCGAAGGAAAAAAATCTCGCCGCGGCGGTCAATGCCAGCCTGTACCAGGACGACCACAGCACCTCGGTGGGCCGCATGGTCGACGGCGCGCGGGTCAACAATGCAAAGCTCAACAATCACCGCTCGGTGCTGGCCTTCAACCCGAGCGGCGGCGACGCGGCGCCGGTGGCCCTGGTCGACCGCGCCTGCGACGGCGATACGGCGCTGCGCCGCTATGCGGGGCATGTGCAGAACATCCGCCTGATCGATTGCCGCCGCCGCGTCACCTGGAACGGCACGCTCAACCGGGTGAGCCTGGGCATTCTCGGCCTCGACGGCGTGGGGCGCGTCGTCATCGCCTTCTCCGAATCGCCGCACCGCACCGACGATTTCGCCAAGCTGTTGCTGCGCCTGCCGCTCGACCTGCGCCGCGCGCAATATCTCGAAGGCGGCCGCCCGGCCCAGCTCCATGTCGGCGCCGGCGGCGAGACGGTGTCGGTCAACGGGTTGTGCGGCTCGTTCGCCTGCCTCGGCCGGCACGGCGACCCGCCGGCGATCCCGAACGTGATCGGATTTGTGCGGCGGTGATGGCGGTTTGAGGGAATATAGGGACAACAGGGACGGCAGGGCGCCCGTCATTGAAGTCCCTGATGTCCCTGAAGTCCAATGTCCCTTTTAAGCCCCCCAGGCAAACAACGTCATCGCCAGAATCCCGTAAGCATAAGACGAATGCAGCTTGCGGCCGTTCTCGCCGGGCTTGGCGGCGCCGAGGGCGACGTATAGCGGCAGGAAATGTTCGTCAGTGGGATGGTTGCGCGCGGCTTCGGGTGCGCGCTTGCGATAATCGAGCAGCGCCGCGCGGTCGTCGCGCTCCACCGTTTCGATCAGCCAGCGCTCGAAGGCGGCGACATAGGGCGCCGGCGCGTCGGCGTATTCGTAGCGGCCGAAATCGCGGAGATTGTGCGTGGCACTGCCGCTGGCGACGATGAGCACGCCTTCGTCGCGCAACGGGCGCAAGGCTTCGCCGAGCTTGAGATGATGCGCCGGGCCGAGCCTGGTCTGTACCGATAGTTGCAAAACCGGAATGCCGGCCCCGGGATACATCAGCATCAGCGGCACCCAAGCGCCGTGATCGAGGCCGCGTTGCGGATCGACGCGGCACGCGAGACCAGCCGCGTGGAGCAATCCGGCGACGCGTGCGGCGAGCGCGGGCGCGCCCGGCGCGGGGTAACGCAGCCGGTAGAGCGGCGCGGGAAAGCCGTGGAAATCGTGGATCGTTTCGGGCTGGGGCGCGGCGCTGACGCTGGGCGCGTCGGTTTCCCAATGGGCGGAAACGCACAGGATCGCCTTGGGCGCCGGCGCCAGTTTGGCAACGGCGGCGATCGCGTTGCGCGCCGGCTCGGGTTCGAGCGGCAGGGTGGGCGCGCCGTGGGTGATGAAAAGCGTGGGCAGCGTCATGGGGTCAGGCCGCCGCTTTGAGCCGGCCGCGATCGTGCGGCGCCGCGAAATCGATCAGCGGGCCCTTTGGCACGATGCCGGTCGGGTTCACGCCCTTGTGCGAACCATAGTAGTGATTCTTGATGTGATCCATATGCACGGTCGCGGCGACGCCGGGCCATTGATAGAGCTCCTTGGTGTAGTTCCACAAGTTCGGATAATCGACGATGCGGCGCAGATTGCACTTGAAGTGCCCGACATAGACCGGATCGAAGCGCAGCAGCGTCGGGAACAGGCGCCAATCCGCCTCGGTGACGCGGTTGCCGGCGACATAGCGCTGGCGCGCCAGCCGCGCTTCGAGCCAATCGAGCGTGTCGAACAAGCGCGGTAACGGCCTCCTCATAGGCGGCTTGCGCGGTGGCGAAGCCCGCTTTGTAAACGCCGTTGTTGACCGTGTGAAAAACGCGCTCGTTGACCGCATCGATTTCGGCGCGCAAGGCCGCGGGATAGAAATCGAGCGACGCGGCGCCGACCGCGTCGCCGGCCGCCCCGGCGGCTGCGTCGAACGCGCTGTTGAGCATGCGGATGATTTCGGGCAACTCGTTGCTGACGATCGTGTTCTTCTCCTTGTCCCACAGCACCGGCACGGTGACGCGGCCGGAATAGTTCGCCGCCGCCGCCGTGTAGACCTGATGCATATAGCGCGCGCCATTGATCGGATCGGGCACGACGCCGGGGCCGGGCGCGAAGTTCCAGCCCTGTTCCCCCATGTGCCAGTGGACGACGGAGACCGAGATCGCGGCTTCGAGTTTTTTCAGCGCACGGAAGATCAGAGTGCGATGCGCCCAGGGGCAGGCATAGGACACATAGAGATGATAGCGCCCGGGCTCGGCCTTGAAGCCGCCGCCGCCGCTCGGGCCCGCGGCACCGTCGCGCGTCACCCAGTTGCGGAATTGCGCCTCGGTGCGGACGAAGCGGCCGCCGGTCTGCTTGGTGTCGTACCATTGGTCGTGCCACACGCCGTCGATCAGGAGACCCATTCGCTACATCCTTTGCCGCATCGATGCCGCCGCCCGCAGCTTAGCGCGTCCACGCGGCGCGGAAACGAGATTTCCACGACGCTTAATCTTCGTGAAATCGATTAACCTTTTGGTCATACACGGGCTGTTATGGGGAGACAGCCGGAAACTTCAAGCCAAAGTCGTTGCGGGCCGGCACCGCTGGACGCCCGAATGAACGAATTTGCCCCACGCAATGCGCGGTCCGGGCCACGGCAGCGACGCCGGGCATTGCTTGTTGCCGAACGGGCCAAGCGATCGGGGCGCGCCATCGAAGATCATGGCGCTTTCGGCATGGCCGCGCCGGCACAGGCCATGTCGCCGCAAGAGGCCGCGTTCCGCATGGCCTTGGCCAATTGCGATGACGGCCGCGCCAAGCGCGGCATGGATCGCGACCGCAGCTACCGCTCCGCGGCCAAGTGGTTCGAGATGACGCACGAAATCGAACCGGGCAATCATATCGTGCTCGGCCGTTGGGCCGACATGCTGTGGCATTGGGCCTCGGCCAAGCGCGGGCCGGCCGCCGACCGGCTGTTCAAGGCCGCTGACGAAAAATTCGCCGCCGCCACGGCGCTCAAGCACGATCAGCCGGCGCTGTGGGCGCAATGGGGCCACGCGCTCGCCGAATGGGCCCGCACGCGCTCCGGCGCGGAGTCCGACCGATTGCTGCAATTGGCCACCGAGAAGATCGAGACCTGGCATCGGCTCAAGCCGGACAGCCACGCCCCGCTCGTCATCTGGGCCAATGCCCTTGCCGAGCGCGCCCGCCGCCGCACCGGCGCCGAGGCGGACGAATATTTCAAGGGCGCGGTCGAAAAATTCATCGCCGCGCGCGGCTTGCGGCCGGAATCGGAGAGCACGCTGTATCATTACGGCGTCACGCTCGCCGATTGGGCGCGGCGCAAGAGCGGGCTCGACGCCGACGAGCTGTTCGCCGCCGCGGCCGACAAATTCGAGAGCGCGTCGCTGCTCCGCCCGCAGGACGTGACGCTGATGGCGCAATGGGGCGGCGCGCTGTTCGACCGCGGCAAGGAACGGCGCGGCCTCGAAGCCGCCGTTCTGCTGGAAAACGCCGAAGCCCGCGCCAAGCAGGTCGAGACCCTGGCGCCCGGGCGCGGCGCCATGCTCCTGGCGCGCCTCGCCGCCTATCGCGGCCACCGGCGCCTGGCCCGGGAATGGCTCGCCACCGCGGCGGCGCACCGCGCCCTGCCCGACCGCAAGGCGCTGGGGTCCGACCCCGATCTGCAATCCTTGCACAAGGAAATATGGTTCGTCGCCCTGCTCGGCAAGGCCAAGGTTTGATCCGGCGCCGCCGACCGTCCTTCCCGGCGCCATCGGATTGGCCTAAATAACCTGAGCGCAGCCGCGACACGCGGCCGCGCCTCAGAGGATTTGAATATCATGGCCGTTTCCGCCCCGCTCTCCGTCACGCTCGAAGACAAATACACGCTGGATCGCGGCCGGGTGTATCTGTCGAGCATCCAGGCGCTGGTCCGATTGCCGATGCTGCAGCGCGATCTCGACCTGGCGCGCGGGCTCAACACGGCGGGCTTCATCTCGGGTTACCGCGGCTCGCCGCTCGGCACGCTCGACCAGAATTTGTGGCGCGCGAAAAAATATCTCGCCGAGCACCACATCAAGTTCGAGCCCGGCCTCAACGAAGACCTGGCGATGACCTCGATCTGGGGCTCACAGCAGCTCAACCTGTTCCCGGGCGCCAAATACGACGGCGTTTTCGCCATGTGGTACGGCAAGGGCCCGGGCGTCGACCGCAGCATCGACGTGCTGCGCCACGCCAACGCGGCCGGCAGCTCGAAGCACGGCGGCGTGCTGGTTTGCGCCGGCGACGATCACGGCGCCGCCTCCTCGACCATCGCGCACCAGACCGAGCACGATTTCATCTCGTGCATGGTGCCCGTGCTCTATCCGGCCAACACGCAGGAAATCGTCGATTACGGCATTTTCGGCTGGGCGATGTCGCGCTTTTCGGGCTGCTGGGTGGCGCTGAAATGCGTTTCCGAAAACGCCGAGGCCTCGGCCTCGATCTCGATCGATCCGGCGCGCTACGGCTTCAACGAGCCGAATAATTTCGAAATGCCCGAGGGCGGCGTGAATATCCGCTGGCCCGACGGCTTCCTCGAACAGGAAATCCGCCTGCAGCGCTACAAGGCCTATGCCGCGCTCGCCTTCACCCGCAGCAACAAGATCGACCGCATCGTCATCGACAGCCCGAAGCCCAGGCTCGGCATCATCACCAGCGGCAAGGGCTATCTCGACGTTCGCCAGGCGCTCGACGATCTCGGCATCGACGCCAAGCTCGCGGCCGAGATCGGCATCCGGCTTTACAAGGTCGGCATGGTGTGGCCGCTCGAACGCGACGGCGCGCGCGAATTCGGCCATGGGCTCGAGGAGGTCGTCGTCGTCGAGGAGAAGCGCGCGATCATCGAGAACCAGCTCAAGGAGCAGCTTTACAATTGGAACGAAAAGGCGCGGCCGCGCGTCGTCGGCAAGTTCGACGAGAACGGCAAGTGGCTGCTGCCGGCCGGCGGCGAGCTGTCGCCCGCCATCGTCGCCCGCGCGCTCGGCGAGCGCATCCTGAAATTCTACAAGAGCGGCGCCATCGTCGAGCGCTTGAAGTTCATCGAGGCGAAGGAACAGGCCATCGCCAAGAAGAAGACGAGCTTCGCCCGCCTACCCTATTTCTGCTCGGGCTGCCCGCACAACACCTCGACCCGCGTCCCCGAGGGCAGCCGCGCCACCGCCGGCATCGGCTGCCACACCATGGCCCTGTGGATGGACCGCAACACGACGACCTTCACCCATATGGGCGCCGAGGGCACGCCGTGGATCGGCCAGGCGCCGTTCTGCGAGACCAAGCACATCTTCGCCAATATCGGCGACGGCACTTACAATCACTCGGGTTTGCTGGCGATCCGCGCCTGCGTCGCCGCGAAGGTCAACATCACCTACAAGATTCTTTACAACGACGCGGTGGCGATGACCGGCGGCCAGCCGGTCGAGGGCGCGCCGAGCCCGGCCGATATCGCGATGCAGGTCTATGCCGAGGGCGTCAAGCGCATCGCCGTCGTGTCGGACGATCCGCACAAATATCCGATCGGCTGGGAATGGCCGAAATGTACGACCTTCCATCATCGCGACGATCTCGACGCGGTGCAGCGCGAGCTGCGCGAATGGACCGGCGCCTCGGTGCTGATCTACGAGCAAACCTGCGCCGCCGAAAAGCGCCGGCGCCGCAAGCGCGGAACGTTGATCGATCCGCCGCGCCGCGTCCTGATCAACGAACGGGTGTGCGAGGGCTGCGGCGATTGCTCGGTGCAATCCAATTGCATCTCGGTGCTGCCGAAGGAGACCGAGTTCGGCCGCAAGCGCGCGATCGACCAATCGAACTGCAACAAGGACTATTCCTGCGTCAAAGGTTTCTGCCCCAGCTTCGTCTCGGTCTACGGCGCAAGCCCGCGCCGCGCCAAGGCGGCCGGTCCCAAGGACCTGCCGGCCACCGGCATGCCGGTGCCCGCTATTCCCGATAGCCGGCAAGCTTTTTCCATTCTGGTCACCGGCATCGGCGGCACCGGCGTCATCACCATCGGGCAAATTCTCGGCATGGCGGCGCATATCGAGAACAAAGGTGTATCGGTCCTCGATATGACAGGCCTCGCGCAGAAGAACGGCGCGGTGCTGAGCCATATCCGCATCGCCGACCGGCCCGAGGACATTTTCGCGGCGCGCATCGCGGTGGGCGAGGCCGACGCCGTGATCGGCTGCGACATCGTCGTCGCCGCCGGCGCCGACGCGATCCGGACCATGCGCGGCTCGGCGCTCGGCGGCGCCGGCGCGACTGCCGCCGGAACCCGCGTGCTGATCAATTCCTACGAACAGATGACGGCGAGCTTCATCCGCAACCGCGACCTGGCCTTTCCCCACGCCGAGCTCGAAAGCCTGATCGCCGACACGGTGGGGCGCGACGCCGTCGATATCGTGGACGCCAATCGCCTCGCCACGGCGCTGATGGGCGACGCGATCGCCAGCAACATGTTCATGCTCGGCTATGCGTTCCAGCAAGGCCTGGTGCCGCTCAAGCTCGAATCGATCGAGCGCGCGATCGAGCTCAACGGCGTGGCCGTCCGGATGAACCGCGACGCCTTCACCTGGGGCCGCCATGCCGCGATCGATCTGGCCGCGGTCGCCAAATCGGCGTTTCCGGCGGAGCCCGTGCCGCTCGCGCGGCCGGTCGCCAAGACCTTCGACGAAATCGTCGCCCGCCGCATCGAGGATCTGACCGCGTATCAAAACGAATCCTATGCCAAGCACTACGAGATGCTGGTGCGCCAGGCGCAACGCGCCGAGGCGGATCGGGCGAAGGGCCTGCACGGCCTCGCCGAGGCGGTGGCGCGCAATCTCTACAAGGTCATGGCCTACAAGGACGAATACGAGGTGGCGCGGCTCTATACCGACGGCGGCTTCGCGCGCCAGCTCGGCCAGACCTTCCAAGGCGAGTACAAGATGAAATTCCATCTTGCGCCGCCGCTGCTGGCACGGCGCGACGACAAGGGCCATCTGATCAAGATGACCTTCGGCCCCTGGATGATGCCGGCCTTCCGCGTTCTGGCGAAGATGAAATTCCTGCGCGGCACGGCCTTCGACATCTTCGGCCGGTCCGCCGAGCGCAAGGCCGAACGCAAGCTGATCGCCGATTACGAAGCGACGCTGCGCGCGCTGCTCGAAAAGCTGGCACCCGACAATCACGCGCTGGCGCTCGAGATCGCCTCGATCCCGGACGCGATCCGCGGCTACGGTCACGTCAAGGAAAAGGCGATGGCGGAGGCCGCGGCCAAGCACGCCGAGCTGATGCGCGCCTGGAACGATCCGGCGACGGCGCGCCTGTGGGGGCAGAAGAAGGCGGCGGAGTGAACAAGCGGGTTGGCCTAGCGGAGCGCAGCAACGCCACAACTTGACTTGAATGAATGTTCTCTATATGTTCTTATGGCTCGTTGGGTGCAAAATGCCGTTTCAATTCGATCGCCAAAAATTCAAAGACCTTGTCCACTTCGTGTGCGCACAAGTCGACCCCGATACGCTCGGCGCGGTCAGGTTGCACAAGGTGCTCTACTTCGCCGACATGTGGCGGTATTTGAAAATCGGCAAGCCGATCAGCGGGGAAATCTATCGAAAGCAGCATTACGGGCCGGTCGCAGCGCATTTGCCGCAAATTCTGGAAGAACTTGAGCGCGATGGTGTCGTTGAGTCGCGAAAAGTTCCTTGGCCCGGCGGCACGCGCATTGAATACCATACGCTGGGTTTGGCGCCCGCCACCAGATTGTCGGACGAGGAGAAGAACTTCGTCGACGACGTTATCGATTTCGTCATTCGCAAAACGGCAGCGGAAATCAGCGAATATAGTCATCATCAAGTTTGGCAGGCTGCCGATATGGGCGAAGAATTGCCCTATAGCACGGCATTTCATATGAACCCGGCCGAAGTGCGCGAAGAGGATCTCGAATGGGGCGCCGAGGAGTATCGGAAGCGTGCAGATTAGAGACCGCAATCCGGTTCCGTTCCGGGTCGAGCCGACCGAGCAATTCACCAATCAATTCGAGCGGTTGAGGCAGAACTATCCGCGCATCGAAGACATCGTCGAAGGGTTATTGTATCTGCTGCACCGCCGTCCGCGCGAAACGGGCGTTCGCTACACCGAGATCGAAGAAGCTGAAATTTATGTTTATCGCACCGAGCCGCAAGGCCGCGTGCCGAGTTTTCGGTTCGTATACGAAGTTACGGGAGATACTGTCATTTTGTTCGGTCTCGGGCTGCCGAATTCTTCATCTCTGCTGTAATTGTACAATGTTATGCTCGCGATAATCTCGGTTGCGCGCTTCTTCGCAGGCAAAGAGGTGCAGCGGAAAAAGTTAACGATCGGTGCCTCGATCGCCTGGACATGCACGTAGCCCTAACCGCCCGCGTATTATGATCGAGGCTCCACTGCCCCTCCGTTTAGCGAAGGAACTGCTATGCTTCGACCAATTCGCGCGCTCTTTGCACTCGTGCTCCTTGTTCCGCTTGCCGCTTGCCTCGTCGAGCTTAAGACGCCGCTGTCCGATCCGTCGCAGGCGTCGTATGACGAAAAGCTGATCGGCATCTGGCGCGCCGAGAAAGACGGGGAGCGGATCGAGATCGTCGTCACGCCCAACAAGGCGCTGGCCGGAACGATGAACATCCGCTATTCCGAATCCAAGAACCAGACCCCCAAGCCGCGGGAAACGCTGAGTTTCCGGGCCTGGCGCGCGTCGATCGGCGGCCGCAACTATCTCACCCTCGTGCCCTCCGACGGCAAGGTTGCGCAAAGCGGGCGCCAATTTGCCGTCTTCTATGAGATCAAAGGCGACGGATTGGAATTTGCCTTGATGCGCGAATTGCCAGTCGCCGATGCGATTCGAGCCGGCAAGTTGGAGGGCACGTTCGCCGAGAAACCTCATGTCAGTAAGGTCGTTGTCTCGGCGCCGCGCGCCAAGTTCGCCGCCTTTATCGCTGAAAATCATGCCGCGCTGTTTGGCGAGACAATCGCACTAAAGCGCTTCAACCCTCGGTAATATCTATATTTCTTACTTTCCTGAACGCCAGATGAACGGCGTCGTCAGGTTCCGTTCAGGGGATGGCGGCCAAAGTTGTTCCCGTATTAAACCACAGCCAGTAGCAAGGTACCCAAGCCCCGCATTGGTGGGGTAAAGCGGAGAGAGGTGGGCCATCATGATGAGATTCAAGCGCGTGGCGCTTTTCTTGGGCGGCATCGCTCTCGGGGCCGGCATTGCCATGGCCGCGGGACAAGCGAGCGCCCGGACTTCGATACATCTCGGTTTCGGTTTCCCGATCATCGTCGGCCCCCCCGTCTATTACGCGCCACCGCCCGCTTACTACGCACCGCCGGCCTATTACGCGCCGCCGCCGCCGCCGCCGCACGGCTACTACTGCACGCCGCGTTACCAATGGCGCTGGACCCATTGGGGTTGGCGGCAATTTTACGCCGGCTGCTATTAGGAAATTCCGGCCGCCGTCCTCCGCGGCGGATCATGCCGAGCAACGAAAAACGGCCGGAACTTGGTTCCGGCCGTTTTGCTTTGTGTGGTTACTGATACGGCGTTCGGTCGATTGCTTCGCCACTGAGCTGGGGTCCAGCATCGCGGACGAGATCGAATAGGCTTTGCGACCCGCCTGCCGCGCCAAGCTGGACCCCGGGTCAAGCCCGGGGTGACAGTGTAATTTTCGATCGAAGACTTGGAAAAAATACTGTCACCCCGGCCACCGAGCCGGGGTCCGGAATTCATGCGCCGAAATTGCACAATAGGGCGCGCTGAAGCATTAGCGGAATTCGGTATGATTGCGCGCTACTTGCCTTCGCGGCGCCAGGCGGCCAGGAGCGGGATGAGCGCCAGGCCGAGGGCGAGGAAGCCCAGCATCAATGGCAGCTCGCGGATGCCGGTCACGACGTAGTCGCCGTTCTGCCGCAAGCCCAGCCAACCGGCGCCGATCGTGGCGCCCCCGAACATGCGGTCGTCCTTGGGCACGCGGCGCAGCTCGGGCACGCCGTCCACCAGCCACGCGATCGTGCCCTGATTGGCGTCGACGACGGCGCGCAGCTTCGTCTCGGTGGTGCGCACGTCTTCCATTTCCTTGGCATTGAGCGCGCCGATCGCGGCCATGGACGAAAGCTTGCCATCGGTGATGCGATAGAGGCCCGGCTTGGTCAACGGCATCGAACCGGCGGCGTTGCCGTCGCCGCGTTCCTTCATCTCCATCTGCGTCACCTGCCCGTCGGGCCCGGTGACGCTCACCGCCTTGGTCGACGGCGTCATGCTGCGGCGCACGACATCGAGCCGGCCGGCGCGAATATTGGCGGCGAGATATTCCTCCTCGAGCTCGGGTTCTTTCATCAGCCAATGCGCGAAGCGGCGCAGCATTTCGGCCTGCGGTCCGCCGCCCTCATAGCCGCGATCCCACAGCCACGCCTGATCCGACAACAGCAGCGCGACGCGGCCCTTCTCGACCCGATCGACGATCATCAGCGGCCGGCCGCCGGCACCCGAGAGCAAGATGTGGCCGTTGCGCACCTGGGCGCCAACGATGCGGAACCAGCGGCCCCAGGGCCGCTGGCCGATGCCGTCGCCGGTGAGCTGCGCCGTGACCGGGTGCCGCTTGCCGAGATCGGTTTTGAGCGGCCGGTAGGCTTCCTCGATGACGTCGCCGGTGGGGCGCGCCGGCAGGATGTCGCCGAGCGGCGAATTGTGAATGCTGAGCGGGCCGGCAAAGGTCGGGCCGTCGGCAACGAGCAGCGCGCCGCCGTTCTTCACGTATTTGACGATGTTCTCGTAATAGTCGTTGCGAATGATGCCGCGCCGGCGATAGCGGTCGAAAATGATCAGGTCGAATTGATCGAGCTTTTCCTCGAACAGCTCGCGCACCGGGAACGAGATCAGCGACAGCTCGTTGATCGGCGTGTAGTCGCGCTTTTCGGGCGGGCGCAGGATGGTGAAATGGACGAGATCGACGCCCGGATCGGATTTCAGGATGTTGCGCCAGGAGCGCTGGCCGGCATGCGGCTCGCCGGAAATCAACAGAACGCGCAACCGGTCGCGAATGCCGTTGATGGCGACGACGGCGCGGTTGTTCTCCATCGTCAGTTCGCGCGGACCGGCCTCGACCTCGAGCTCGAAAAACGTCGTGCCCGGATGGTCGAGCTCAAAATCGAGCGTGTAGGAACGCCCCATCTGGACGGCGATGGTTTTCCAGGGCGCGCCGTCGCGCTTGATCGTCAGGCGCGCCGAGCCGCCGGCCGTGTCCTCGATCAGGATTTTCATCTGCAGCGGCTTGCCGATGAGGCCGAAGCTGGGCGCGCTTTCGATGACGATGCGGCGGTCCTGTTCGTCCTTGCGGCCCGAGAGCAGAACATGCAGCGGCCCGATACCGGACACCATGCGGCCCGCGGTCGGCGCGTCGTGGACTTGGCCGTCGGTGATCATGAATACGCCGGCAAGGCGCTGGCGCGGAACATCGGACAGCGCGCGTTCGAGCACGCCGAACAGGCGCGTGCCGTCTTCGTCGCTGTCGCGTCCGGCGCGCACCACGCGCAGATCGACGTCGCCGAGCCGGGTCACGGACTGGCGCAGCTGCTCCAACGCCGCCTCGCTGCGGCGCCGGCGTTCTTCGATATCCTGGCTCGCCGATTCGTCGATGATGACGACGGCGACATCGCGCAGGCCCTGGCGATCCTCGATGACGAGCGAGGGATTGGCCAGGATCAGCCACACGAACGCCGCCGCGATGAAGCGCCACGCAATGCCGCGCGCGCGCAGCACCGAGCCGAGCACGACCAGCGTCAGGCCGATGCCGGCCATGACATAGAGCCATTGCCATTCGACGATCGGCGCGAAGGCGATGTTCCAACCAGCGACGCTCATTGGCCGAGTCTCCGCAGGATGGTTGGGATATGGACTTGGTCCGCCTTGTAGTTGCCCGAGAGAGCGTACATGACCATGTTGACGCCGGCGCGGTAGGCATATTCGCGCTGCACTTCGCCGCCCGGCGAAATCGGGAACATGGTGCGGCCGCGCTCATCGACCGCCCAAGCCGCCGCCCAATCGTTGCTGCCGATGACGACCGGCGAGACGCCGTCTTTCGCCGCCTGATCGGGCCGCGCGACCCACACCGGGTTGCCGGAAAAACGCCCGGGGAACCGCGGCAGAAGATAGTACGAGCGGGTCAGCACGTGATCGTCGGGCAGGCGCATCAGCACCGGAATATTGAGGCCCTCGACGATGCGCCGCAGCGCGCCTTGATCCTCCAGGGCCGAACCCTGGTTGCGGATGTCGAAGATGATCATGCCGCCGTTGCGCAGGTAGGATTGCAGCCGCAACACGCCCTCGCGCGACGGCGTCGATTGCGAGCCGGTGACCGGCCAATACAGCACGGGAAAGAAAGCCAGCTCGTCGCGGTTGGGATCGACGCCTTGCGGCTGCGCCGGCTCGACCGAGGTCCGCTCGGTCAGGATGCGGCCGAGGCCGAACAAGGCGCGCGCGCTGACGCGATCGACATCGGCGTCGCCGGTGAGGACGTAAGCGAGAATCGTCTCCTTCGTCGCCTTCACCGCCGGATCGTCGGAGGTTTGCGTGCGCGCCTGCGCCGCGGCGTCGTTGCCGCCCGCGGCGCCGGCCAGAACGAACAACAAAACGGCCGCCGCCTTGCCGAGCATCGGCGCGCCGACGCGGCGGGCGAACAGGCCGCGCAGGAAGAAGCTCAGCGCGAGATCGAACAGGAGCAGGAGCAGCGCCAGCGTCAGCAGCGACGGCTTGAGATCGACTTCGGTCGAATCGCGGTACACGGATTTCTCGATATTGCCCGGCAAATCGCCCAGCGGTTTAACCGAGGTTACGCCGATCGACAAGTTGACGCCACGCCGGTTTGCCTGATCGCCGTAGAGCCCCGGCGGATAGGCGGGACCGATCGGCACCTTGTCGAGCTGGCTCGAATCGATCGACAAGGCCGAGGGCGGCGGCGCGCCGAGCCGGCCGAAGCCGTCCATGGTTTGATAGGGCGCAAGATTGGTCGGGCGCTCGTCGCCGCCGGCGGCGACGCCGTGGCTGAGTTCGACCATGCGCCGCAGCATTTCGACGAACAGGACCGACAGCGGCATGTTCGACCACTCGGTGTTGGCCGTCGTGTGCACCAGGACGATCATGCCCTTGCCGCGCCGGTCGGCGGTGACCAGCGGCGTGCCGTCCTCGAGCCGCGCCCAGGTTTTCTTTTGCAGATCGACGGTGGGCTCGGCGAGCACTTGGCGGTTGATCGTCACTTCGCGCGGCACCGGAAGGCCGGCAAACGGGCTTTGCGCATCGAAATTGGCCAGGGTCAGAGGCTTGGTCCAGGACAGGGCGCCGCCGAAGGTGCGGTCGCCGGTGCGGAGCGGCACCGGCACGAGTTCGTCGGTCGCTTCGGCCAACAGCGGACCGGCGAAGCGGATCAGCACGCCGCCGTCGTTGACCCAGCGCTTGATTTGCGCCTGCTCCTCGGCGGTCGCCGGCGCCGTATCGGTCAGGACGATCACGGCGAGCGGGCGCTGCAGCAGCTCGCCCACCGGGCCGCGGCGCAGCTCGGTGAACGGCGCCAAGGCGCGGTCGAGATAATAGAGTTCCGACAACAGCGGCTGGGCGCCGGTTTGCGCCGCCGGCGCCACCAGCCCGACCGGCCGGCGACGCAGGCGTTCGTCGAGCAGCAACACCGCGCCGGCGCCGGCGTGACGATCGAGATCGATGCGCGAGATGCGGTTGCGCAGCTCGGTCGGCAGGCGCAGCGTGACTTCGGTCATGCGCTCGCCGGGCTTGAATTCGAGCCGGTCGCGTGTCACTCCCCGGCCGTCTTCTCCAAAGGCGCGCACCGAATAAACCGCCGGCCGCGTGCCATCGGGCCGTTCGGCGCGAAACACGATGCTGTCGCCGGCGAGGCGCGGCGCGTGCAACAGAACCGGCTGCGCCTCGGCGCCGTCGACATGCGCCGCCACCGTGCCGAGGCGCTGCAGCGCGGCGACGAAGATTTCCAGATCGGGCCCTTCGATGCCGTCGCTCAGCCACACGACGTTGGCGCCGGTCACTTCGATCTTGCGCAGCGCCTCGATCGCGGCCTTGCGGTCGACCGGCCACGGCTCGGGAATGATCGCCTGAAACAACGCCTTGGCATCGGCCGGACGCAACAAGCGCGACGGCTCGATCGGGGCATTGGCCAGCTTGCGCGCCGTTGTCGCCAAAACGACTTGGCGTTTTTCGCGCTCGGCTTTTTCGACGAGTTCGCCGACAATGCTGCGCCTCTTGTCCCAATACGGCGCCGCCGCCCAGCCGTTGTCGACCACGAGAATGAGCGGCCCGTCGGCGCGGAAAGCGCCGCCCGGATTCCACAGCGGCTGCGCCAAACCGAGAATGGCCAGCGCGCAAACCAGCAGCCGCAACAACAGCAGCCACCACGGCGTCTTGGACGGCGTGTCTTCTTTTTCCTTGAGGCGGAACAGCAGGCGGATGGCGGGAAAACGCACCAGGCGCGGCGCCGGCGGCGTGACGCGCAACAGCCACCAGATGATGGGCAGCGCCGCAAGCGCGGCCAGCACCCATGGCGCCGTGAAGGCGACGATGCCGAGGCTCAACATGGGGTGAATTCCAGGTTCAAACCGTTTGCTCCGCGAGATGCATATAGAGCGTCAGCAGGGCCGATTCGGCCGAGCCGTCGGTCCGGTGCACGGTGTAGTACCAGCCGATCGAGCGCGCGAGATTGCCGAGCGCGGCCTGATGCTCGGCCATTTTTTCGCGATATTCGCCACGCAGGGTCTCGACCCGGCGGACCAGCAGATGGCCTTCGCCCTCGAGACCTTCGAAGCGCGTGCGCCCGCCATAGGGCAACGACTCTTCGGCCGGATCGAGGATTTGCAGCAGATAGCCGCGCACGCCGCTCGCCGCCTGGCGCCGGCAAAAACTCGCGATGTCCTCGATCGGCGCCAGCAAGTCGCCGATCAGCACCAGCGAGGCATAGCGCGGCAAGGGAACGAAGGCGGGCATTTCGCTCGACGCCGCCGACGATTTCGGCGGATTGAGCAGGCGGAGCGCCAAGCGTTCCAGCGCGATCTTGCCGGTGATCGGCCGCTCGCCGCTCCCCAGCAAGGCGACGCGCTCGCTGGCGCGCACCAACAACGACGCGAGCGCGAGGGTCAGCAGATCGGCGCGATCGCGTTTTTCCGGCAGGTTGCGGCGCGAGCGCCATTGCATCGAGGGCGACGGATCGGGCCACAGCCACACGCTCTGCGCCGCCGCCCATTCGGTTTCCTTGATATAGACGTTCTCGCTCTTGGCGGATTGCCGCCAGTCGATGCGGCGGATGGAGTCGCCCGGCTCGTAGCGGCGGAACTGCCAGAACGCCTCGCCCATGCCGACGCGCCGCCGGCCATGCACGCCCTGCGCCACCGTGGCGGCAACGCGCTGGGCGGCGACGAGCAAGGGCGGGAAGCGCGCGGCCGTTTGCTCGGCGGCGTGTCTTAGCTGCAGGCGGTTGGCGGCGGCGGCTTCGGCCATGGGGCCCTGAACGCTAAGTTTCGGTGCGGCGGCGCGCTAGCGCAGCGGTACGCACAACTTTTCGATCACGTGCTCGACGGTGACGCCGTCGGCGCGCGCCGCGAAATTCACCGCCATGCGGTGGCGCAGGATCGGCCCGGCCAGCGCGATCACATCGTCGATCGACGGCGCGAGGCGGCCTTGCAGCACGGCCCGGGCGCGGCAGGCGAGCATCATGGCTTGGCTGGCGCGCGGCCCGGGCGCCCAGGCGACGTGCTGCTTGACCTCGGGAATGTCGCTGGTCTCCGGCCGGCCGCTGCGCGCCAGCTTCAAGATCGCCTCGACGACGCTTTCGCCGACCGGGATTTGGCGGATGACGCGCTGCGCCGCCTGCAATTCCTCGCCGCTGAAGACCTTGAGCGGCTTTTCCTCGGCCACGCCCGTGGTGGCGAGCAGCATCTTGCGCTCGGCGGCGATGTCCGGGTAACCGATATTGACTTGCAGCAGGAAGCGATCGAGCTGCGCTTCGGGCAGCGGATAGGTGCCTTCCTGTTCGAGCGGGTTCTGCGTCGCCAGAACATGGAACGGCGCGGGAAGCTGATGGTATTGGCCCGCGATCGACACGCGGCGCTCTTGCATCGCCTGCAGCAGGGCGGATTGGGTGCGCGGGCTGGCGCGGTTAATTTCATCCGCCATCAAGAGCTGGCAGAACACCGGCCCCTTGATGAAGCGGAACGAACGCCGGCCGCTCTCGGCCTCCTCCAGCACTTCGGAGCCGATAATGTCCGCCGGCATGACGTCAGGCGTGCACTGCACGCGCTTTTCATCCAGGCCGAAGACGACGCCCAGGGTTTCGACCAGCTTGGTCTTGGCCAGGCCCGGCACGCCGATAACCAGCACGTGCCCGCCCGACAGGAGCGTGATAAGCGTTTGCTCGACAACTTCTTCCTGGCCGAATATGACGCGGCCTATGGATGTGCGGACCTTGTCCAGGGTTTGGCCCAGCAATTCGACATCCTTGACCAGTTTGTCAGGCGCCTCGCGCATAACCAAATTGGTGATAGAATCGGCTTGAGACGAAGTTTCAGCGACCACGAGATCAATCTCCGAATGCGGGACAAACTGAATACGAGCGGTATGCCGGAAAACGCACGGTCAAAGGAAGCAATTTCTGTACCGATCGGCGCGGCCGCGGACCGGCGGATATTCGACAATTTGTGTGGCGATTTCGGTATTCGTATCGCACGCGATGGCACCTGGTATTATCGGGGTTCGCCAATCGGCCGCAAGCCGCTTGTCAAACTATTCGCTACCGTCCTCCGCCGCGACGACCAAGGCGGTTATTGGCTGATCACTCCGGCCGAAAAAGGGCGAATCGAGGTCGAAGATGTGCCCTTTATCGCGGTCGAGGCATCATTTTACGGCGAAGGGTGCGATCAATTCATTAAACTGCGGACAAATCTTGACGATATTGTGACTATCGACGCCGATCATCCGCTGCGCGTGATCGAGGATGCGGTTACGGGCGCGCCGGCGCCCTATGTCGTCGTGCGCGATCGGCTCGAAGCGCGGCTGGCCCGGCCGGTCTATTACGAATTGGTTGAAAAAGGCGAGGCGCGCGATATCGACGGGCGGCCCGGCTATGGCATTTGGAGCGCCGGCCGGTTCTTTCCGCTTGGCAGCCTCGCGGGCACGCTTGGGGCATGAGGCGCGAGAAAGTGACCCATCGCCTGGCAGCCTCGTGCAGCACGGCTCGAAGAGCCCATCGACCTGACCGCCGCGGCCTCGCGCCGTTCGCCCGGCCTGCGCGGCGACTTCCAGACCAATCCCGCGATGCCGACGCGCCCGGACGTGCGAGGCGCCGCCGTCCTGGTGCCGCTCGTCAACCGGCCGGACGGCCTGACCGTCCTGTTGACCCAGCGGACCGATCACTTACAACACCACGCCGGCCAGATCAGCTTTCCCGGCGGCCGCATCGAGGAGACCGACGCCTCCGCCGTGCACACGGCCTTGCGCGAAGCCGAGGAGGAGGTCGGCCTGCCGAGCGCCCATGTCGCCATTATCGGCCGTCTCGACGACTATCTCACCGGCACGGGCTTCGTCGTGGCGCCCATTGTCGGCCTGGTCGAGCCGCCCTATCCCGTTAATCTGGACCCGTTCGAAGTCGCCGATATCTTCGAAGTGCCGCTCGATTTCGTCCTCGATCCGGCCAATCACAAGCGGCACAGCCGGGTGCTCGGAGGCCACGAGCGGCAATTCTACGCCATGCCCTTCGGCGAACGATATATTTGGGGCGCGACGGCGGCTATGCTGATCAATCTCTATGAGGTCTTGCGCGACTGATGGCCCGCATCATCATCCAGGAATTGACGATCTTCCTGTTGCCAATTGTGCTGTACGCGATCTATTTCGCCTGGAAACGGCGGCATGCGCGCTTGACCGGCGCCGACGTGCCGGCTTGGGAGCGCGGCCATTGGTACTGGCTGACAATCGTCGGCCTCGTGCTTTCGATCGTGGCTTTTATCGCGATCGAGGCCGTGCTTTCGCGGGGACCTGCCGTGCCCTATCGGCCACCGACCTCGACGCGATGACGGCGCCGCCGTGGACCCAGCCGAACGCATCGTCCTGCATGGCTGGCTAAGCGCGGCGCCGACGCAACGAGTGATGGCGGCTCTCATGGCGGGCGGAACGGAAGTTCGCTTCGTCGGCGGCTGCGTGCGCGATGCCGCGATCGCGCGGCCGGTCAAGGATATCGATATCGCGACCCCCGACCTGCCCGAAATCGCCACACGCAAACTGGAAGCCGCCGGCATCAAGGTGGTGCCGACGGGAATAGACCATGGCACCGTTACGGCGGTCGTCGAACATCGTCCCTATGAAATCACGACGCTGCGGCGCGACATCGAAACCTATGGCCGGCATGCCAAAGTGGCGTTCACCGACGATTGGCAAGCCGATGCGGCGCGCCGCGACTTCACCATGAACGCGCTTTCTTGTCGGACCGACGGATCGGTGTTCGACTATTTCGGCGGCCTTGCCGATCTGCGCGCCGGCAATGTTCGATTTGTCGGCGAGCCCAGCGATCGCATCGCCGAGGACATCCTGCGGATCTTGCGCTTCTACCGGTTTATCGCCCATTACGGCCACGGCGATGCCGACGCCGCCGGACGCGCCGCCTGCCGCGGCTTCGCGGCCAAACTTCCGACGCTGTCGGGCGAACGCTTGCGCGACGAAACCGTCAAGCTTTTGCGCGCGCCGGGACCGCACATTGTCATGGCTCATATGGCGGAGGACGGCGTGACCGCGGCCTATTTGCCGGAAGCGGCGGAACTGGACCGGCTCGAACGATTGGTCGCGGTGGAAGCCGCGTTCCCGGGACCGGCGGCGCCGGACGCGATTCTCCGCCTCGCCGCCGTCGTGCGCGACCACGCGGACATCGGCGCGCTTGCCGCGCGGCTGCGCTTTTCCAACAAGGATCGCGATCGTCTGGCGATCCTTCACGCACGCGAGCCGGTCCTGCGGTTTCCCGCCGAGCGACTGTCGACGCGCCGGCTTTTCTATCGCCACGGCGCGGCGACGATTGCCGATCGCGCGCGCCTCGCCGTTGCGCGCGGCGAGGGCGACGCTGCGCAATTGGGCCGCGTTCACGAATGGGCCACGGCGTGGCAGCCCGCGCCGCTCCCCGTGACGGGGAAAGACGCGATGGCATTGGGCATCCCCGAGGGCGAGGCGATCGGCCGCGTGCTCAAGGCGGTCGAGGATTGGTGGATGGACGCGGACTTCGAGCCGCGGCGCGCGGAGGCGCTGAATAAACTCCGCGAGATCGCTTCGGCGGACATCGAGCGCGGTCAGACCAATGAATAGGCCCTAACGCCATGACCGTTCTGCGCATCTGCTTCGTCGGCGACAGCATCACGAACGGCCGACTCGACGACGACTATCTCGGCTGGTCCGGCCGGCTTTGCCGCGCCGAGCGCGCACGCGGCCACGATCTAACGCTCTACAATCTCGGCGTCCGGCGGGATACGTCACGCGATATCGAACGGCGCTGGGAGGCCGAATGCACCGCGCGGTTGCCGCAGGAATTCGCCGGCGGCCTGGTGTTCTCGTTCGGCGTAAACGACACCGCCGACGATGCCGGCAACGGCCGTGTTTCGATCGAAGAATCCGTGGCAGCGGCGCGCCGTATGCTGACGCGCGCAGCAGCTTGGCGACCGGTCCTTTGGGTCGGCCCAAGTCCTGGAACGCCCGAGTCCGACAGCGCATGGAACGCGCGGATTTGCAAATACAGCGAACGCTATGCGTCGCTGGCGGGCGAACTGGACCTGCCTTACCTCGATCTATTCCCGTTGCTGATCCGCGAGTCCGGCTGGCAGGCGGCGCTTCGGGCCGGCGACGGCGTTCACCCGTCCGGCGCCGGCTATGCCATCATCGCCACGGCCGTTGCCGGCTGGCCCGCATGGCGCAGATGGCTCGAGCAATAGGCTTCGAACTTCCGCGCTTGTCGCGGTTCGCCCAAGACGAAACTAAATCGCGCCCCGCGCCGCCCAGATCAGCCAGCCGCCCGATACGAGCAGCGCAATCCATGTGAGGTTGGTGCCGAGGAAGCGGCCTGGCGAAGTGCCGGTGGTTTTCGAGAGTCCGTAGGCGTGCAAGAGGCGCCCCGCCAAGAGCCCGATGCCGAGCGCGTGCGTCAGCCATTTTGGCTCGCCCAGCATCTCGCCGAGCGCCATCAGTACAATGATCAAGGGCACATACTCGGCGAAATTACCGAAAGCGCGAACTGCGCCGACCATTTCCGGCTTGCCGCCATCGCCGATATCGACTTTGTGCACGACACGCCCGCGCACCACGAGAATGGCGAGCGCGACGCCGAGGATGCCGAGAATGCCGGCATAGAATGCGGTAACGATCGGTGCGGTCATTGCGTTGATCCCCTCGAAGTTTCCGCGAGTTTCTAGCGTTTGGCCGAGGGATCGGTCGAAACGGCGCTCGGCCGAGCTGCCACGCGGTCGTACCATGCGGTGACGGCCGGGACTTTCTTGAGCGCGGCCTGGCCTTCGGGCGTGGCGCGCACATAGGCCATGATCGGAAACAGCGCGAGATCGGCCAGGCTGCAGGCCGCGCCGGCGAGATAGGGTTGCTTCGACAGGGCTTCGCTCAGCACGCCAAGCTGGTACTCGAGTTTCGGCACCGCCGCCTTGATCAGGTCTTCGTTGGGCTTGCCGCCCTGCATGGGAACGACCAGGCGCTGCCAGACGAGTTCGCGAATCATGGCTTGATAATAGTAATCGCCGATCGCGCTGATCCATTGGTCCTGCAGCGCCAGCGCTTTGGCGTCTGTCGGCTGCAAGGCCGGGCCGGGAAAGGCGCGGTCGATGTAGCGGTTGATAGCGGCGCTTTCGTAAAGCACGAAATCGCCGTGTTTCACCGCGGGAATCTTGTTGAACGGATGCAGCTTGCGATAGGCCTCGGAGCGGAAATCGACTTCTTCCAGCGCGCAGGCGGCGCCCTTTTCCGCGCAGGCCATGCGCACGGTGCGTACATAGGTGCTCATCGCGGGCCCGTAGATGGTCAGCGCGGACATGGTTCGTCTCCTGGTTCGTTGCGGCGGGACAATGGATCAGCTTATTGCGGACGATGCTCGGGCGGCAACAAGTCCGAGAACGACCACACGCTGCAGAATTTGTCGCCCGGGCCGAACGGCGCGCTCGCATGGCGGCGGATCGTGCCGTCCTTCGCCTTGACGAACGTCGTCGTGCCTGGGAACGAACCGCCGCTCTCGTTGGCGAAGCCGAGGTCGCGGAACATCGTGGAACCCTTGGCTGAAACCATCGGGAAGCTCCAGCCGCGCGACGTCGCCACTTTTTTCTGCGCGGCCGGCGCGTCGTGATTGACGACGACGAACGCCGCCTGCTTCGCGAGATGCTTATACACGCCCTCGAAGCCGTCGGCCCACATGGTGCAATAGGGGCAACTGGCGCCCATGTTGTGGATCAGCACCAGCGCGTTCTTTTTCCCGAAGAGCGCGGACAGCTTGACCCGCTTGCCGCCCGGCCCGACGAGATCGTAGTTCGGAACCTCCCGGCCGGCGAGCTTGCCGCGCGCCGCCGAAAGTTTTTCCTCGAGCGCCGATATTTTTCCCTGAATCGCGAATACTTCGTCGTAGCCCGCGATGTCGTTCAACGGATGACGCCACGCCATGCTCGTGTCTCCATGTCCGAGAGGTTGCTATTGCAGGACCCGATCCAGGCAATCGAAAGAGCTTGTCCACCCCATGCCGTGCATCCTGGCGCCTTCGGCGGTCTCGAAGCGCTGTTGCACGAGGACGATGCGCGTTCCTTTTGGTGTCGGCGCGAAATCGAGTGTGATGACGGTCTCGTGCCCGCGAACGCCGTTTTCTTCCCAAGCCCAGGTGAACACGAGCCGCTTGTTCGGAACGATGTCGCGATAGGTGCCGCTCACCCAGCGGTCATTGCCGTCGGCGCCGCGCATCGCCGTGCGCCAAGTGCCGCCGACGCGGACATCGAGTTCGCAATGCGGGCACGTCATGCCTTCCGGTCCCCACCATTGCGCCATCAGGTCGCGCTTCGTCCACGCCGAAAATACCCGCTCGGGAGGCGCCGCGAATTCGCGCTCCATTCGCAATTCAAGTGCGCTATCGGCGGGCGCGGCGGGTTTTGCGTCTGTTGGCATTGCGATCCTCCTTTTTGTCCGGTTCCCGTTCGAGAAAGCGTGCCAGCGCGTCGAAACGCGAATCCCAAAAGGCGCGGTACTGCTCCATCCAATCGTTGGCTGCCTTGAGCGGTGCGGCGGCGAGATGGCAGCGGCGCCACTGGGCGTCGCGCTCGCGCACAATGAGATGGGCGTGCTCCAGCACTTTCAAATGCCGCGAAACCGCCGGCAGCGTAATCGAAAACGGCTCGGCCAGCTCGTTGACCGTCGCCGTGCCGCGGGTGAGGCGCGAAAGTATGGCGCGCCGGGTGGGATCGGCGAGCGCGGCGAAAGTCGTGCTCAGGGCATCGGTCTGCATGACCATCCACTATTATTTAATATGATTGTTAAATAGAGCCTCCGCGCGCGCCGCGCAAGGGCCGCGAAGGGCGGCTTCAGGCGACGAAGCGCTGGTAATCCTCGGCCACTTCCTTGACCGCGACATCGAAGATGCGGCGGCCGGCTTCGATCGAGGACAGGCCGGGGTTCGAGCCGATGCGCCCGTCTGGGAAATTGCGGCGGTAGTCCTCGGCGTCGTGGAAGCCGCCGCGGGGCGCGATCGGCGGATCGAGCGTCATCGGCCGCGCGGCGTCGGGATGTAGGAACCACGTCATCGAGACTTCGGACGGCGTCGCGTGGCTGCCTTCGGCATTGCCGAACAGCTCCTTCGACAGCGGCCTCAGCGACGGCGCCTCGTACCAATTGGACAATTTGCATTTCAGCGGCGGCCGGTTGCCGCCGCGCGCCAACGACGCTTCGGCGTAGATTTCGGAAAAGGCCGCGGTCACCGTGGCGACGTTGCCGCCATGGCCGTTGACGAAATAGAAGCGCTCGAAACCGTGCCGCGCCAGCGACGTCACCCAGTCGCGCACGACGGCAATCAACGTCGTCGGCCGCAGCGTCATCGAACCGGCGAAGGCCATGTGGTGCTGCGCCATGCCGACATTGATCGTCGGCCCGACCATGGCATCGGCCGCCTCGCCGGCGCCGCGGCTGACCGCCTCAGCCGTGATCGCGTCGGTGCCGATCAGGCCGTTGGGGCCGTGCTGCTCGGTCGAGCCGATCGGCAAAATGATGCCGCGCCGCGTCTTGAGATAGGCCTCGACGTCCGGCCAGGTCTGCAGATGGAGGATCATGGCCTATTGCGCCTTTGCCTTCTTGAGCTTGCCGTGGACAATGCGCGTCGTTCCGGTGCCCTCGACTCGGCGAAACGTCAGGTCGATGCCGTCGGCGGTCAGCTTGCGATCGTAGATCGCCCAATAGCCGTTGCCGTTCGCCTGGACCGAGAAAACATTGACGATCAGCGAGCGCCCTTCGATCTCGGCCCAGGCGTAAGTCCCGCCGGCGATCGGATCGCGATTGTCGATGGCGCCGAATATTCCGGGCCGATCGGTGGGCTTGAACACAAGAACCTGGGACGTGCTCTTCGGGTCCTTGCTCTCGCTGTCGCGCACCACGGTTTGCCACTTCACGCTGAAGGCCCCATCGGGCGCCGGCGCAATGGTCGTATCGAGGACCCGGAGCGCGTGATCGAACACCACGCTTTCGCGGTCCTTGGCGATGCCCTGGCCGACATAGTGGCCGTAAAAATTCTCGATCTTGGCCGCGGTCTGCGCCGTGCACGCGGCGGCCTGGAGCAAGCCGAAAGCCAAAGCGACGAACAGCAGGGCCGCGGGGAACCGACGTGTCAGCATAGGAACTACTCCGTTCATCGCGGTCTTAGTCGGAAATGAGCGCCGCTGGCAACGGCGATCTCGCGCTCAAGGCCAGGCGACCGCCGGCGGCAGCGACATCAATATGGCCTCGACATTGCCGCCGGTCATCAGGCCGAAGCGCGTGCCGCGATCGTACAGCAAATTGAACTCGACGTAACGGCCGCGCCGGCGCAGCTGATGCGCCCGTTGCTCCTCGGTCCAGGCTTTTCGCATATGGCGCCGGACCAGCGGCGCATAGGTTGAGAGAAACGCCTCGCCGACCGCTTGGGTAAACGCGAAGTCGCGCGGCCAGTCGCCGCCGTCGAGATTGTCGTAGAAAATGCCGCCAACGCCGCGCGGCTCGCCGCGGTGCTTGAGATAGAAGTATTCGTCGCACCAGGTCTTGAAGCGTGGGTAGTAGCCGGGGTCGAACCGGTCGCACGCCGCTTTCAATCCGGCGTGAAAATCGCGCGTATCGGCCTCGTCCGGCACCATCGGCGTCAGATCGGCGCCGCCGCCGAACCACGCCTTGCTGGTGACGATAAAGCGCGTGTTCATGTGCACCGCCGGCACCAGCGGCGACCGCATATGCGCAACCAGCGAAATGCCGCTCGCCCAGAAGCGCGGATCCGTGTCGGCGCCGGGCATTTCCTTGCGGAACTGCTCAGAAAACTCGCCGAACACGGTCGAAACATTGACCCCGACTTTTTCGAAGACCCGGCCGTGCATGATCGACATGACGCCGCCGCCTTCGCCGCCCGGACGCTGCCAGGGCGTCCGCTGGAAACGCCCGGCCGGGCGCCCGCGCAACGCGGCGATCGGCGGCTCGAGCGCTTCGTCTTCGATGGCTTCGAACGCGGCGCAGATGCGGTCGCGCAGCGCTTCGAACCAGAGCCGCGCCGTGTCCTGGCGCTTGGAAATTTCAGCCGTCATCGAACCAGTTTGGGAAATCCGCCGGTTTGCCGCAAGGCCTCGCCGAGCACCATCGCCGCCGCCACCGCGACATTCAGCGACCGCCGGCCCGGCGCCATCGGGATCGCGAGGCTCGCATCGGCGGCCGCGCGCACCGCTTCGGTGACGCCCGAGGATTCGCGGCCCAGCAAGAGAACGTCGCCGGCGCGGAAAGCGAAGTCGAGATAGGCCAGGCTCGCTTTCGTCGTTAACAATATCAGGCGGTGCCCCGCACCCGCCCGCTGCCGTTCGAATGCCGCGAAAGATGCGTGCCGCGTCATGGCCGCCCGTTCCCAATAGTCGAGCCCGGCGCGGCGCAGCTTCTCGTCGGTCAGCGCAAATCCGAAAGGCTCGATCAGATCGACGCCGATCGACAGGCACGCCGCCAGGCGCAGGATCGTCCCGGTGTTTTGCGGGATATCGGGCTCGAACAAAGCGAGGCGAATTGGCGAAGCTGGCTCGGGCATGGGCTACGCGCGATGCTACGTCAGGGCGCCCAGCGCTCGGATTTTTCGAGTTTTATACAGGGCGGCATTTTGTGCGGCACGGTGTCGCATTAGCCTCCGATTGGTGGGGCCATAGTGTACGCCTGCGTTTGCCGCTGGCACAAAGCCGCGGCGTTTTCTAGTTGCAAACTCCACAGCTTGAGCAGGGACCAGCGGGTATGGCGGCAGCCGGAACTTCGCATGGAGCGGCCCACGGCGACGAGGGCGAATCCAGGCGTGATTTTATCTTTCTACTCGGCGGCGCGATGACGGCCGTGGGCGGCGCGGCTTTCGCTTGGCCGCTCATCGGCAGCTTGTCGCCCGCTGCCGATACGCTGGCGGCATCGACCACCGAGGTCGATCTGGCGCCGATCAAGCCGGGCCAGAGCGTGACGGTGAAATGGCGCGGCTCGCCGGTCTTCGTGCGCCGGCGCACCAAGGACGAGATCGAGCGCGCCGCCAAGGACGACGCCACCGCCATGCCGAAGCCGCAGAAAGACAGCATGCGCGTCCAGACCGGCAAGGAAGAATGGCTCATCATGGTTGGCGTCTGCACGCATTTCGGCTGCATACCGCAAGGCCAGCTCAGCACCGAGAAGCGCGGCGATTTCGGCGGCTGGTTCTGCCCGTGCCACGGCTCGCACTACGATCTCTCGGGCCGCATCCGCAAGGGACCGGCGCCGAACAATCTCGAAATTCCGGACTACCGCTTCGTGACCGATACGCGAATCGTCATCGGCGAAAAGCCGGCTAAGAAAGCCTGAAACGGGCGCACGGGGAGAATCGATTATGGCCGGAACGATGCAGCCGAATGCCCGCTGGATGCGCTGGATCGATCAGCGCTTGCCGATCTTCAAATTCTTGCATGAGTTCAACGAATATCCGACGCCGAAGAACCTGAATTACTGGTGGACCTTCGGCTCATTCGCCGCGATCGCGCTGGTCATCCTGTTGGTCACGGGCATCGTGCTGGCGATGCACTACACCGCGCATGTCGATCATGCCTTCGACAGCATCGAGCGCCTCATGCGCGACGTCAATCACGGCTGGCTGCTTCGCTATATCCACGCCAACGGCGCGGCCATGTTTTTCCTCGTGGTCTACATCCACATCTTCCGCGGCCTCTATTACGGCTCGTTCAAGCCACCGCGCGAGCTGGTGTGGTGGTTCGGCCTCATCATCCTGCTGTTGATGATGGCCACGGCCTTCATGGGCTACGTGCTGCCGTGGGGCCAGATGAGCTTCTGGGCCGCCAAGGTCATCACCAACCTGTTCTCGGCGATCCCGCTGATCGGGACCGACATCACGACGTGGCTGTGGGGCGGCTTCGCGGTCGACAATCCCACGCTCAACCGCTTCTACAGCCTGCACTACCTGCTGCCGTTCGTCATCGTCGGCATGGTCGTGCTGCACATCTGGGCCTTTCACGCGGTCGGCAACGGCAATCCGCTCGGCATCGACGTGAAGAGCCCGAAGGACACGCTGCCCTTCCACCCCTACTACACCGTCAAGGACATGTTCGCGGTCACGGTGTTCCTCCTGGTGTGGGCGGCGTTCGTGTTCTTCGCGCCGAACTTCATGGGCCATCCGGACAATTACATTCCGGCCGATTCGCTGAAGACGCCGCCGCACATCGTGCCGGAATGGTACTTCCTGCCGTACTACGCGATCCTGCGCGCGACGCCCGATATTCTCTTCATCAACGCCAAGCTGGCGGGCGTGATCGCAATGTTCGGCTCGATCCTCATTCTCTTCCTGCTGCCCTGGCTCGACAGTTCGAAAGTGCGGAGCGCGAACTACCGGCCGCTCTATCGCTTCTTCTTTTGGATCTTGGTCGTCGACTGCATCGTGCTGGGCTTCTGCGGCGCCAATGCCCCGGAGGGCATCTGGCTCGTCATCTCGCGGGTCGCGACGGCTTATTACTTCCTCCATTTTATCGTCATCCTGCCGGCGATCTCGCGCTTCGAAACACCCCTGCCGCTGCCGCACAGCATCAGCCAGCCGGTGCTCAAGCCGGCCGGCGCCAAATCCTGAGGCCGCGATATGGACAATCGAAACATACGAAGCCTGCTCGCGGCCGGCGGCCTTCTCCTCGCCAGCGCAACGATCGCGCCATCGGCGCTAGCCGCCGGCGATGCCGAGACCATTCCGTCGCAGAAATGGTCCTTCGACGGCGTTTTCGGCACCTACGACCGCGAGCAGTTGAAACGCGGCCTCAAGGTTTACTCGACCGTCTGCGCCACGTGTCACGGCCTCCGGCACGTCTACTACCGCAACCTGACGGAGATCGGGCTGACGCCATCGGAGGCCAAAGCCGTGGCCGCGAAAAAGAAAGTGAAAGACATCGGCGATGACGGCGAGACAAAAGAACGCACGGCCGATCTGAAGGACCGCTTCGTTTCGCCGTTCGCCAACGACCAGGCGGCAAAGACGGCCAACAACGGCGCGCTGCCGCCCGATCTATCGCTGATCGTCAAGGCACGCGAAGGCGGCGCCGACTATATCCACGCGCTTCTGACCGGCTACAGCGACCCGCCCAAGGATTGGAAGGACAGCGACGGCAAGCCGCGCAAGCTCGAACCGGGCCAGCAATACAACAAGTATTTCGCCGGCAACATCATCGCCATGCTGCCGCCGCTGAGCGACGAGGCCGTCGAATACGACGACAAGAAGATCAAGTCCACGGTCGACCAGATGGCGCGCGACGTTACCGCCTTTCTGGCCTGGGCCGCCGAGCCGACCTTGGAAGTCCGCAAGCGGACCGGCATCAAGGTCATGTTGTTCCTGTTCGTGTTCTGCGGCGTCTGGTACGCGATAAAAAAACGCGTGTGGCGCAAGGCGCACTGAGCCGCGAAATCCCGCTTCCAACGAAAGGGCCGCTCCCGAGAGCGGCCTTTTTCGTAGCCGGCAGCTCCGGCGCCGGTCAGAGCCGTTGGCCGTTGGCGCCGTTCATGCGGCCGTTGACGCGTCCATTGCCGTTGACGTGGCCATTGGCATGGCCTTTCGGGTGGCCGGTGCGCAGGCCGCTGGCGAGCAAACCCTTGATGCCGCCGCGCGGGCCGCGGACATAGATTTCCAGGCCGAAATTCTTGTGTGCGCCCGGCATGAACTTGCGAATGGCGGCGGCGCAGCGATGAATGCGTTCGATCGCCGTGCCTTCGTCGTCGTGCAGATATTTCTGCCAGAAGAACATGTCGACGACCGAGGAATTGATCCACTCGATGACTTTCGAATAACCCGCGACCCACCACAGGCCGGGCTCGCCCTCGCCGTGTTTGCGCAGCAGCTCGTAGGCGGTTTTTTGGTCGAGGAACCAGCACGCGCCGAAATGCACGCCGTCGAGACTGCCGGTTTCGTCCGACAGACGCCCGGCGATCGTGCGCAACACGCGGCGCCGGTCGATCAGATCGCCGTTCGAACCGAGAATGCCCGACTTGGCGCCATGCGCGGCGATGTGCAGCGCGCGGATGCCGCGCGACCGCCGCAAGCGCGAGACGATTTCCTTGAACGCGTGCTGATCGTTGACCATCTCGTAGTGATAGCCGTGCGCGTCGCCGTAAGAGAGGTCGCTGATCAAATCGAAGATGCCGCGCATCGAGTAATTGCGCTTGCGCTCCCAGCGACTTTCGACAACGGCGAGTTCGTATTTACTCATGCGCCGGACCTGGCCAATCTTTTCTGCGGAATGCGGTTTCGTTGGATGGGGGCTTCTGCTTATAATCCTACTCATGTCCGCTCGTTGGGGCCAAGCAACAAATCTTGGTGAGGCTGCGACCGAATGTATTAGATTGTAATCATTCGATTTAATTCGCGAGCCAGGCGATCCCCATTTGATCTATTTCCCATAATGTTCTATCTTTTGTGCGGTGCAGCATGACGGAATCAGCGACTTCTCCGGTCATCGGCGTGATCGGCGGCAGCGGCATTTACGAGATCGACGGCCTTGCCGATCGGCGCTGGCAAAGCGTCGCTTCGAGTTACGGTCCGCCGTCCGACGATTTGTTGTTCGGCAATCTTGGCGGCACCGGGATGGTGTTCCTGCCGCGACATGGCCGCGGTCACCGCATCCCGCCCAGCGAAGTCAATTACCGCGCCAACATCGACGCGCTGAAACGCGCCGGCTGCACCGAGATCGTGTCGATTTCGGCTGTGGGTTCGTTGCACGGCCACATTGCGCCGGGCGATTTCGTCATCGTCGATCAGTTCATCGACCGCACCTTCGCGCGCGAAAAGAGTTTCTTCGGCACCGGCTGCGTCGCCCATGTCTCGATGGCGCATCCGGTCTGCGGCCGGCTCGGCGATCATATCGAAGCGGCGTGCGGCGAAACCGGCGTCAAGGCGCATCGCGGCGGTGCCTATTTGGTCATGGAGGGCCCGCAATTTTCGACCAAGGCGGAATCCGAACTGTATCGGAGCTGGGGCGCGTCGGTGATCGGCATGACCAACATGCCGGAAGCGAAGCTCGCCCGCGAAGCCGAACTTTGCTACGCCACCGTCGCGATGGCGACCGATTACGATTGTTGGCACCCGGAACACGACCACGTGACGGTCGAAGCCGTCGTGAAAATCCTGCTCGCCAATGCGGACAAGGCGCGCAATCTCGTCAAAAAAATCGTGCCGCGCCTGGCGACGCGCGACGGGCTTTGCGGCAAAGGCTGCCAGCGCGCCCTCGATCACGCGATCATCACCGCGCCCGAGGCGCGCGACCCGGCCATCCTGCGCCGGCTCGACGCGGTGGCCGGGCGCGTGCTGCGGCGCTGAGCGATCCACAGGCCGCTGAATCCGGCTTGCGTCGCGCCCGCTTCTCTTGTTTGACGGGCCGCACAAATGCCGCCCCGGAGTGTTGCCGATGGAATCCCGCTGGACCGACCGCGAAGCCGCCGAAGCCGTTGCCCGCTACGCCAAGAACGGCGTCAACGACGATCTGGCGCTGCGCACCTACACGACGCGCCTGCTCGGCCAGGATCCGCGCTTGGTGCTGCATGGCGGCGGCAACACCTCGGTCAAGACCAGGCAACGCGATACGCTCGGCGCCGACGTCGAGGTGCTCTGCGTCAAGGGCAGCGGCTGGGACATGGGCAAGATCGAGCCGCCCGGCCTGCCCGCCGTGCGCCTGGCGCCGCTGATGGAACTCGCCAAGCTGCCGGCGCTGAGCGACGAGGACATGGTCAATTTCCAGCGCCTCAACCTGCTCGACGCGGCGGCGCCGAATCCGTCGATCGAGACTCTGCTGCACGCCTATCTGCCGCACAAATTCGTCGACCACACCCACGCCAACGCGGTCGTGGCGCTGACCGATCAGCCCGACGGCGAAAAACTCGCGCGCGAAACCTATGACGGCCGCGTCGCCATCGTGCCCTACATCATGCCGGGCTTCGGCCTCGCCAAGGCGTGCAAGGACATCTACGCCAAGAATCCGAAGGTCGACGGCCTGGTGCTGTTGAAGCACGGCATATTCAGTTTCGGCGCCACCGCGCGCGAAGCCTATGAGCTGATGATCGAGCTTGTTACGCTGGCCGAGCGCCGCCTCGCAAAGGGGCGCAAGAATATTTTCGCCCCGATAAAGCTGCCGGCGAAACTCGCGACGGTCGCGGAGATCGCGCCGATCCTGCGCGGCCTCGCCGCGATTCCGACCGATGCGCCGAACGGGCAATATCAGCGCTGGGTGCTCGACGGCCGCAGCAGCCCCGCCATCCTCAATTTCGTCAACGGCGAGGACGTGGCGCGCTACAGCCAGCAAGGCACGGCGACGCCCGACCACGTGATCCGCACCAAGGGACAACCGCTCATCCTGCCGGCGCCCGAGGCCGGCAAACCGGCCGAGTTCAAGGCCGGCGCCGCCAAGGCGCTGGAATCCTACAAGGCGGCCTATCGTGCCTATTTCGAGCGCAACAACGCTAAACAAAAGAACAAGAAAACCGAGCTCGACCGCGTGCCGCGGCTCATGCTGGTACCCGGCGTCGGCCTTTTTGCGCTCGGCAAATCTTCGGGCGACGCGGCGATTGCCGGCGACATCGCCGAATGCTTCGTCGAGGTCGTGACCGACGCGGAAGCGATCGGCATGTTTCAGCCGGTGTCCGAGCCCGACCTGTTCGACGTCGAATATTGGTCGATGGAGCAAGCCAAGCTCGGCAAGGGCGCGGAAAAGCCGCTGGCGCGCCAGATCGCGGTCGTGACCGGCGGCGGCTCGGGCATCGGCGCCGCGACCGCCGCCGCCCTGGCGCGCGAGGGCGCCGAGGTCGCCGTGTTCGACCTCGATCTCGCCAGAGCAAAGCAAGTCGCGGCGAAAGTCAAAGGCTTGGCCGTGGCGTGCGATGTGACCGATGCAAGCTCGGTGCGCGCCGCCTTCGACGCCGTGGCGGCCGAATTCGGCGGCGTCGATATCGTCGTCTCGAACGCCGGCGCCGCTTGGCAGGGCAAGATCGGCGATGTCGAGGACAAGCTGCTGCGCCAGAGCTTCGAGCTCAATTTCTTCGCCCATCAGAGCGTGGCGCAGAACGCGCTGCGCATCATGCGCGCCCAGGGAACCGGCGGCTGCCTGCTGTTCAACGTCTCGAAGCAGGCGGTCAATCCGGGGCCGGATTTCGGCCCCTACGGCTTGCCCAAGGCGGCGTTGCTGTTTCTCGTCCGCCAATATGCGCTCGATCACGGCGCCGAGGGCATCCGCGCCAATGCCGTCAACGCCGATCGCGTGCGCACAGGCCTGCTCACCGACGACATGGTGCGGCAGCGTTCCACGGCGCGCGGCCTGAGCGAGCACGACTACATGGCCGGCAATTTGCTCAAGCGCGAGGTCAAGGCCGAGGACGTGGCGCAAGCCTTCGTCGCCCTCGCCCTCGCCGAGAAAACCACCGGCTCGGTGACCACGGTCGATGGCGGCAATATCGCCGCGGCGCTGCGCTGAGCCGCGGGGAAACATCGCCATGACCGGCCGCGGCATTGATCATCTCGTTCTCGCCGTTCGCGATCTCGACAAGGCGCGAGCGCTGTACGAAGCGCTTGGCTTCACGCTGACGCCGCGCGCGCTGCATCCCTGGGGCACGGCCAATCATTTGGCGCAGATGCAGGGCTGCTTCCTGGAAATTCTCGGCATCGCCGAGCCGGCGAAAATTCCGGCGGCGGCGCCTGGGGATTTCGGCTTCGGCGCCTACAATCGCGACTTCCTGGCGCGGCGCGAAGGCTTGTCGATGCTGGTGCTGCAATCCGCGGACGCCGAAGCCGACAACGCCGATTTCCGCCGCGCCGGGCTCGCGACCTATCCGAGCTTTCATTTCGGCCGCGACGCGACGTTGCCCGACGGCAGCGTCGCGCGCGTCGCCTTCACCCTCGCCTTCGTCACCGATCCGCGCATGCCCGAGGCGGCATTCTTCGCCTGCCAGCAGCACGCGCCGCAATTCTTCTGGAAGCCGCAATTCCAGCGCCACGCCAATGGCGCGAAGCGCATCGCCGAAGTCGCGATCCGGGCCGCCGAGCCGTGCGCCCTGCGCGATTTTTTCGTCAAGCTTTTCGGTGCTTCGCGCGTGACGGCGGCGGCGGCGGGGCTGCGGGTCGCGACGCCGCTTGGCGGCATCTCGGTGCTAACGCCCGAAGCTTGCGAAAGCCGCTTTCCCGGCATGCGCTCGGCCGCCATGCCGGCAACGCCGCATTTCGCCGCTTACCGGATTGCCGGATGCAATCCCGCGGCGACGGCGTCGGCGCTGGCGAAGGCGGCCATTCCGTTTCGCCGGGCGGACAATGCCGTGCAGATTCCGCCGTCCGCCGGCTTCGGCGTCGCGATCGAATTGAGCGCCGATTAACCGACGATGGTGCAGCGGACCATGCCGTGCCCGGCAAAGTCGGCCTCGGCCACGTCGCCCGGCTTTGCGGCCACGAAGCCCATCAGCGATCCGGTCGCGACGATGTCGCCGCCCGCCAAGGGCGTCCCGCGCCGCGCGCGGTCGTTGGCGAGCCAGGCCAGCGCCTCGAAGGGATGGCCCATGACATTGGCGCCGATGCCGCGCGCCCGTTCCACGCCGCCAACACGAAATACGACCGCGATGGCGGCAAGGTCGAGCCCGCGCCAATCGGCGATCGGCGCCCCCAAGACAAGGCCGGCATTGGACCCGTTATCGGCGATCACGTCGATGCCGCGCATCGCGAATGGATCGCGAAAGCTCGGCCGGTTGATCTCGATGCATGGCACGACGTCTTCGACGGCGATGGCGACGGATTGCGCGCTCCAATCGGCCCTGCTTGGATCGAAATGTCGCGCAACGCGGATGGCAAGCTCGGCCTCGAGTATCGGCTGGCCCGTTGCGCCGGAAATCTCGCAGCCCGTGGCCCGCACCGTGCCGGCGAAAATCCGGCCGTAGAAGGGGTGGGTCAGGCCGAGCTTGGCCTGCAGGCCGCGCTGGGTTGCACCGATCTTCCAGCCGATCGTGACGCCGCCAATGTGTTTCGCGAGCGCATCCTGAATTGCGAGCGCCTCGATCAGATCGCGCGGCGCCGCCGCTTCGGGCAGGGCATCGATCGGACGGCCGTGCCGGCGCGCGTCCGCGAGCAGCGTCGCGGCGGCTGCAACCCGGCCGTCGCCGATCGATGCCGGCGCCAATTCAGCCGATATATTTGCGCAAGAACGCCAGCGAACGCTCGCGCGCGGTCTTGGCGGAGGCCGCGTCGTAGCTGCCGCGCTCGTCGCAATTGAAGCCGTGGCCGGCGGGGTAGATGTGGATGTCGAGGTTCGGATATTTCTGCGCCCGCACCTTTTCGGCGTCGCTCAGCGGGATCGCGTGATCCTTGTCGCCGAAATGCATCGAGACCGGGCAGCGCGGCTTTTCGCCCGCCACGTTGCCGATGCCGCCGCCGTAGAAATAGATCGCGCCGGCGAAACCGTCGAGCCGCGTCGCCGCGATCCAGGCGAGATAGCCGCCCCAGCAATAGCCGACAATGCCGATCTTGCCCGCGCCCTTGAGCGCGTCGCGCGCGGCGGCCATGTCCTTGAGCGCCATGTCGTCGGCGATCTTGCCGCGAATGTCGCGCCCGGCCGCGATGTCCTTTTCGCTGTAGCCGAGCTGCACGCCCCTTTGCGCGCGGTCGAACATCGCCGGCACGATGCAGAGATAGCCGTCCTTGGCGAAGCCGTCGGCGACGCCGCGCATATGATTGTTGACGCCGAAAATTTCCTGGATGACGACCAGCCCGCCGCGCGGCGTGCCCTGCGGCGCCGCCTTGTAGGCGCTCAACTCGAACCCGTCGGAAGCCTTCAATTCGATGGTTTCGCCCATGTTCTCAATTCCAAATTACAATTACGAGGCGCTACCGTCCGGAACGCCGCTTTCGCGTCGCCGAGTGCTTGGCTGACTTCGTTACCGCGGACTTGGCGCTCGATTTCGTCGCGCTGGACGCCGATCGTATCGCCTGTCTTGGCCCGAGCCAAAGCCGGCCGGCGGCGACCTCGAAGCCCTTCTCGCGATCGGCGGCTTCCAGGAACCATTCCTTGCTGACGGGTATTCTGCGGCCTTTCATCGTCAATTCGCTTTCTGCTTCTTCCGCATGAGAAACTTTGGAACATTGTACACGGGAAGCTCAAAGTAATGAAGCCCTTCGGCGTTTCGGTCGATCTTGATGCGGTCGAAGCTAAGATTCTTGTAGATTTAAATCGACCTCGGAAGCGAGTGGAGGCCGATCCGGCCGCCATTGCCTGTCCCGAGGCTGTATTGGATTGCTTCCTGCAGTAGAACAGTACCAATGCCCCGATAACGCGGCTCCTTCGTGAGCAGCATTCGGTTCCATGGCGCCACTTCAAGGTATGCGACGTAGATTCTGGCCTGCCGTTTCTTGGCGCGGAGCACTTGGAGCATCATCAGGCCTTCGGTTCGCCGGCCAACGGTGATCGCATAGCACCTTATCCGTGTCGGGTAGTTTCTTGGATCGGCGATCCTTCGCCAATCCCAGCCGATCAATTCCTGCCAACGCTCGGAAAGCCTACCGCGCAAATGCCATCGAAGCAGGGATCGGAGTAGGTACGGTCGCCATCGTCTTTCGTGTTCGAGAAAGTCGATCTCCATGACATGCCGGCGAAGCGTCGCCTTGACTTCCGCTCCCGTCTTGGCGTCGCGAAAATAGACCTTGGCCGTCCATCGCTTCATCGATCGAGCCTGCCTCGCAATGTCCGCGTCACGTATTGAACCGGAACAGCATGACGTCGCCGTCCTTGACGACGTAATCCTTGCCTTCCTGGCGCATGCGGCCCGTGTCCTTGGCGCCTTGCTCGCCGCCGCAGGCGATGAAATCGTCGTAGGCGATGGTCTCGGCGCGGATGAAGCCGCGCTCGAAATCGGTGTGGATGACGCCGGCGGCTTGCGGCGCCTTGGTGCCCGCGGTCACCGTCCAGGCGCGCGTTTCCTTGGGCCCGGCGGTGAAATAGGTGACCAGGCCGAGCAGCTTGTAGCCGGCCCGGATGATCTTGTTGAGGCCGGGCTCCGACAAGCCGATCGAGAACAGGAATTCGCGCTTCTCCTCGGCGTCGGCGAGATGCGCGATCTCGGCCTCGATCGCGGCCGAGATCGTCACGCACTCGGCACCCTCGGCGTGCGCGCGCGCCGCCAGGCGGTGCGACATCGCATTGCCGTGTTCGGCCGCGCCCTCCTCGACATTGGCGATGAAGAGCAGCGGCTTGTTGGTGAGCAATTGGAGCTGGCGGAATTCGCGCGTCTGGTCGGGCGGGATCGCCGCGACGCGCGCCGGCTTGCCGTCGCGCAGCGCGGCCAGCGCCGGATGCATCAAGCGGAGCAACGCCAGCGCTTCCTTATCGCTGCCCCTGGCTTTCTTTTCGGCGGCGTCGGTGCGCTTCTCGAGGCTTTCGAGATCGGACAGCATCAGCTCGGTGTCGATCGTCTCGATATCGCGCAGCGGATCGACGGTGCCCTCGACATGGATGATGTCGGTGCCCTCGAAGCAGCGCACCACATGGGCGACGGCGTCGACCTCGCGGATGTTGCCGAGAAACTGATTGCCGAGACCCTCGCCCTTGCTGGCGCCGCGCACCAGCCCGGCGATATCGACGAATTCGAGCTGCGTCGGAATGGTTTTCGCCGATTTCGCCAGCGCCGCGATCTTGTCGAGGCGATCGTCGGGCACCGCGACGCGGCCGATATTAGGCTCGATCGTGCAGAACGGATAGTTCGAAGCCTCGGCCGCCTGGGTCGCGGTCAGCGCGTTGAAGAGAGTCGACTTGCCGACATTGGGCAAGCCGACGATGCCGCAGCGAAAGCCCATCTCAGGTGTCCCCGGTTTCGCGCTTCGGTTTCGCGGCGTCGTCCGGCGCGGCCGCGCCGTCCGGCTCGGGCGCCGACAACGGTTCGGCCACCGGCACGACGCGCGGCGGCTTCGGCTTCGGCGGGTTCATCGCCAGCGACACCCGGTTCATGAAGCCCGCTTCGTCGCCCGCGACCAGGCGCGGCGCTTCGGCGGCGGCAACGTCGAGCAGCTTTTCAACTGTCGGCCGTTCCGACTTGGCGAAATCCTGCAGCACATAGTGCTCGACCAGGAATTTTTCGCCCGGATGGTCGATGCCGAGGCGGACGCGGCAAAACTCGCCGCCGATGTGGTCGACGATATCGCGGATGCCGTTATGGCTGCCGCGGCCGCCGCCGCGCTTGACCTTGACCCGGCCGAGCGGCAGGTCGAGTTCGTCGAAGAAGACCGTCAGCGCGGCCGGTTCCAGCTTGTAGAAACGCAGCGCTTCGCCGATCGATTGTCCGCGAAAGATTCATGTAGGTCATCGGTTTCAGCGCCAAGACGCGAATGCCGCCGATCTCGGCTTCGGCGGCTTCGCCGTGGAATTTGCGGCGCCAGGGCGGGAAGCCATGGCGCCGTGCAATGGCATCCACCGCCATGAAGCCGATATTGTGCCGATTGCCGGCATAGCCGGAACCCGGATTGCCGAGCCCCGCGAGGACCAGCATCGCGCGGCGCGATGGGCCGGCTTAGCCCTTGCCGCCAGGCTTCTTGTCGCCGCCCGCCGCGGGCTTGGCGGCGCCCGCAGCCGGTTTGGCGCCGGCCGCTGCCGGAGCGCCGGTCTTGCCGCCGCCCACGGGGGCAGCAGCGGCGGGTGCGCCGGCAGCGGGAACGCCGGGAGCGCCGGGGGCGCCGGGTGCCGCTGGCGCGCCAGGCACGCCTGGAACCGCCGCAAGTTCGCCGGCCGCGGAGGCCGCGGCAGCGGCAGCAGCGGCGGCAACCGCCGCGCGTTGCTCTTCGATGCGCGCCGTCGGCGCCGCGATCGAGGCGATGGTGAAGTCGCGGCTCGTGATCGCCGACCGCACATTGGGCGGCAGCTTTACGGCGCTGATGTGCACCGAATCGGTGATATCGAGGCCGCTCAGATCGACGGTGATTTCCTTCGGCATGGCGTTCACCGGACAGACCACCTCGATCTCGCGGCGCACGATGTTGAGCACGCCGCCGCGCTTCAAGCCTTCGCAGATTTCCTGATTGACGAAGCGCACCGGAACGAAGACGCGGATCTTCGACGCGGCGTTGACCCGCATGAAATCGGCGTGCATCGGCACGTCGGTCACCGGATGAAGCTGGACATCGCGCGGCAGCACCGTGTGCTGCTTGCCGTCGAGCTTGAGCGACAGCAGCGCGCTGAAAAATGAACGCTTCTTGAGCGCGATTCTCAGTTCGATGGGGTCGATGGATATAAGTTCCGCGGCTTTGTTGTCGCCGTAGATGACGGCGGGAACGGATCCGGCGCGACGCGTGGCCCGGGCGGCCCCCTTGCCGGCCCGGTCGCGGCGCTCGGCCGCCAGGACGAGCTGCTCGCTCATGACCAATCTCCGAGAAATTTCAAACGATTAAGGCCGGCCTCCAAGGGTGCCGGCCCGTGTCTTCGCTATAGGCCCCAAATTGCGATGAAATTCAAGGGCCAATTCGGCGGTGCGGCAATCGCGGCTGCCACCTAGTCGAACAGGCTGGAGACCGAGCTTTCGTCGCAGATGCGCCGGATCGCCTCGCCGAATAGCGGCGCCACGGTGAGCTGGCGCATTTTCGAGGACAGGCGCACGGCCTCGGTGGCTTGAATGCTGTCGGTAATCACCATCTCCGCCATATGCGACGCCGCGATCCGGCCGACCGCGCCGCCGGTGAGCACGCCATGCGTGCAATAGGCGACGACCGAGGTGGCGCCCTTGGCGATCAGCGCATCCGCCGCATTGCAGAGGGTGCCGCCAAAATCGACGATATCGTCGATCAGGATGCAGGTTCGGCCCTTGACCTCGCCGATGACGTTCATGACCTCGGACACGCCGGCGCGCGGGCGCCGCTTGTCGATGATGGCGAGGTCGCAGCCGATCCTGCTGGCGATGGCGCGGGCGCGGACCACGCCGCCGACATCGGGCGAGACGACGACGAGATTGCCGTTCTGCTTGCCGTGCTTGGCCTCGATATCGCGCGTGATGACGGGTGCCGCGATGAGATTGTCGGTCGGAATGTCGAAGAAGCCTTGGATCTGCCCGGCGTGCAGCTCGATCGTCAGCAGCCGGTTGGCGCCCGAGATCGTTACAAGATTGGCCACCAGCTTGGCCGAGATCGGCGTGCGCGGGCCGGTTTTGCGGTCCTGGCGCGCATAGCCGTAATAGGGCACGACCGCCGTGATGCGCCGCGCCGAGGAGCGCTTCAGCGCATCCATAATGACGAGCAGCTCCATCAGATTGTCGTTGGCTGGAAACGACGTGGACTGGATCACGAACACGTCTTCGCCGCGGATGTTCTCCTCGATCTCGACGAAGACCTCCATGTCGGCGAAACGGCGGATGCTGGCCCTGGTCAGCGGCGCGCCGAGATAGGCGGAAATGGCTTCGGCCAATGGCCGATTGCTGTTGCCAGCGATGAGTTTCATGCGGTCCCCGGCGATTGGCCCCGGCCTGGAACGATCCCAATCGTCCCCCGCGGCGGCAGCGCCTGTCTAACAAGCCGTCACAAGACTGTAAACGCGCCGCGCATCCTTTACCGCGATTTCGCCCCGGGCGCGATGAAGCGGAGCGCGATATCCACAAGCCGTTTGCGGATAACTCGCTCGGCCGTCGGCGACAACCCGTCGCACATTCAGCGTTCGATTGCGGCCACGACGCGGACTGATAATCTCGCAATTCCAGCGAGCGAGGATGAACGCCATGCTATTGCCCGAAAATCGCGATGTCCTGTTGCGCCACGTGGCGGCCGAGACCGAGCACCGGATGGAGGAGACGCTCGCCACCTTGAGCGCGGATTGCGTCTTCGACGATCGCGCCTTCGGGCGCGTTTGGCGCGGCCGCGACGGCGCCCGCGCCTATTACCGGCTCTGGTGGGACGCTTTCGGCATCAAGCCGGTGGGCTCCGAGCGCCACACGCCGCGCGGCGATCTGCTGATCGTCGAAACGCACTTCAAAGGCCGGCACGGCGGCGCATTCCTCGGCATCGCGCCGACCGGCCGCGACGTGGATGTGCCGATGACGATCTTCGTTTCCTTCGGCGGCGGCTTGATGACCGGCGAGCGCTTCTATTGGGATTTGCTGACGCTCCTGCGGCAGATCGGCGTTACGTCGCCGGTCGCCCTGCCGCAGCCCTAGGGGGCCGATTTTGCGCGTCGCGGTGATCGGGGCATCGGGCGTCTTGGGGCGGCATCTCGTCCCGCGGCTCATCGAGCGCGGCCACGCCGTGCGCGCAACAGTCCGGCGCGACGCCGACGCGCAGCGGCTTCGCGCGCACGGAGCCGAAGTCGTAACGGCGGATATCCTCGAGCCCGCCAGCCTCGGCGCCGCCGTGGCCGGCTGCGACGCCGCCGTTCACGCCGCAACCTCGATCCCGAAACCGGGCGGGCGCGGCGATTGGGCCACGAACGATCGCATCCGGCGGGAGGGCACGGCCAATCTGATCGCGGCGTGCAAGGCCGCCGGCGTCAGGCGCTACGTCCAGCAAAGCATCGCCATGCTGCATGGCGGGAACGACGCGGTGCCGCAGGACGAGGCCTGCCCGATCGCGCCTTACGATCGCATCCGCTCGGCCGCCGATATGGAAGCGCTCGTGCGGGCCAGCGATCTCGATTGGCGGATCGTTCGCGGCGGTTCGTTTTACGGACCCGGCACCGATCGGGAAGAGCTCTGGCTTGCCGCCTTAAAGGCAGGGGCTCTCAAATTGCCCGGCGACGGCACCGCTTACATTTCGCTCATCCACGTCGCCGATATGGCGTCGGCCATGTGCGCCGCGATCGAAGCCGACGCGCCGCAGTCGATTTATATCGCCGCCAACTCCGAGCCGGCGACTTACCGCGCGCTGTTCTCGTTTCTCGCGGCGCGCGAAGGCTTCGCCCCGCCGGCAGCCGGCGGCCCCAGCCTGCTACCGTCGTTCCGCGTCAGCAATGCCAAGCTCAAGCGGCTCGGCTGGCAGCCGGCTTTCGCTTCGTTCCGCTCGGGACTCGCTTTTTAGCACGCGCCGCGCTTTCCAGCATCGCCTTCAGCGCAAATGCGTTGTTCAACTTCAATTCGCGCGACGAGAACAGCAGCGTGACGCGCCGCGTTTTCGCCGCCTCGATCAGCGGTTGAAACAATGCGCGATGGCCGCGCAGCTCCGCCGCATAGCGCCGGCGGAATTCAGCCCACCGCGCCGGCTCGTGGCCGTACCATTTGCGCAATACGTCCGACGGCGCCAAGTCGCGGATCCACAAGTCGATGCGCGCCCGCGCCTTGGCGACGCCGCGCGGCCACAGGCGATCGACAAGCACCCGCAATCCGTCCTCGGCTTCCGGCGGCTCGTAGACGCGCTTTACCGCATAGACCATGGCCAACGCTCAATTCGAGGCGGCATGTGGTACCGTTTGGCTTGACACGGCGTCAAGCCGTGTTGTTCTTCCATGGAATGTGGCTGACGAAATCGTCCGCGGCGCCCGGCGATGAGCGCTGAGCGCGATCACCGCGCCGTCTTGCGCCGTCTGTTCGACGCCGCCGTCGATGCGGCGCGGCCGGAGCTTGTCGTGCCGCGCCATTTGCCGGCGCCGCCCGCCGGCCGCGCGATCGTGGTCGGCGCGGGCAAGGCCGCGGCGGCCATGGCCAAAGCCGTCGAAGATCGTTGGCCCGGGCCGCTCGCAGGCTTGGTCGTCACGCGCTACGGTTTCGGCGTGCCATGCCGGCACATTGAAATCGTCGAGGCCGCGCACCCGGTGCCGGACGCCAAGGGCCGCGTCGCCGCGCAAAGAATTTTCGATCTCGTCCGGTCCGCCGGTCCGCGCGATCTCGTCATCTGCTTGATGTCGGGCGGCGCTTCGGCCTTGCTGAGTTTGCCCGCGCCCGGCTTGACGCTCGACGACAAGCAGGCGGTGACGCGTGCCCTGCTCCGCTCCGGCGCCGTCATCCAGGAAATGAATTGCGTGCGCAAGCACCTCTCGGCGATCAAGGGCGGGCGGCTCGCGGCCGCTTCGCCGGCGCCGATGGTCACCCTCGCGATCTCCGACGTCGTGGGGGACGATCCCGCCGTCATCGGTTCGGGACCGACCGTCGCCGATCCGACGAGTTTCGCGGAGGCGCGCGCCATCCTCGCCAAATACCGGATCGAGCCGCCGCCCGCGATCGCGCGGCATCTCGCGGCGGCGGCGGACGAAACCCCCAAGCCGGGCGATCCGCGCTTGGCGCGCGCGGAATACCGCCTGGTCGCGGCGCCGAGCCAGTCGCTCGCGGCGGCGGCCGAGGCGGCGAAACGGATCGGCATCGAGCCGATCATGCTCGGCGACGCGATCGAAGGCGAGGCGCGCGCTGTCGGCGCCGCCCATGCCCGCCTCGCGCTCGAAATTTCGGCGCAAGATAACCGCCGCGCGCCCGCGGTCCTGCTGTCGGGCGGCGAAACGACGGTGACGATCCGCGGCCAAGGCAAAGGCGGCCCGAATTCGGAATATCTCCTGGGCATGGCGCTAGCGCTGCAGGGCGCGCGCGACATTTACGCGCTCGCCGGCGACACCGACGGAGTCGATGGCAGCGAAGACAATGCCGGCGCCATCGTAACCCCCGACACGCTGGCGCGTGCCTGCCGCGCCGGGCTCGATCCCGCCGCCCTGCTCGCGAACAACGATGCCTGGTCGTTTTTCGCCGCGCTCGGCGATTTGGTCGTCACCGGGCCGACGCGGACCAACGTCAACGATCTCCGCGCGGTGCTGATCGAGCGTGGCTGATGACAGCGCGCGGCATTCGGGCTAGTGAGACGCTCCAGTCCGCTCCACCCTCAGCCACGAAACGATCGCAAAACCATGTCTCTCGGCCGCAGCGCCAAAATCATCGCCACGCTCGGGCCGGCCAGCTCGACGCCGGAGCGCATCCGTGCCCTGTTCGATGCCGGCACCGATCTGTTCCGCATGAACTTCAGCCACGGCGAGCGCGACGAACACCGCGCCCGCTACGAGGCCGTGCGCCGGCTCGAACGCGAGATCGGGCGCCCGATCGGCATCCTGGTCGATCTGCAAGGCCCGAAAATTCGCGTCGGCAAGCTGAACGCCGACAGTATCGTGCTCGCCGACGGCGCGAAGTTTCGCCTCGATCTCGATGGCGCGCCGGGCAATGCGCGGCGCGCGCCGCTGCCGCATCCGGAAATATTCGCCGCGCTGACGCCGGGCCAATTCATCCTGCTCGACGACGGCAAGCTCAGGCTCAAGGTCGAAACCTCGGGCGCCGATTTCGCCGAAACCACGGTCGTCACCGGCGGCCCGCTGAGCGCGCGCAAGGGCGTCAATATTCCCGGCGCCATCGTGCCGCTCTCGCCGCTGACCGAAAAGGACCTGCGCGATCTCGATTTCGGCCTGTCGCTCGGCGCCGATTGGATCGCGCTGTCCTTCGTGCAGCGGCCCGACGACGTGGCCGAGTTGCGCAAGCATGTCGGCAACCGCGCCGCGATCATGGCCAAGATCGAGAAGCCCCAGGCGCTCGACCGGCTCGACGAAATCGTCGAGCTGTCCGACGGGGTCATGGTGGCGCGCGGCGATCTCGGCGTCGAGCTGCCGCCCGAGGACGTGCCGAGCCTGCAAAAGCGCATCGTGCGCGCCGGCCGCGCCGCCGGCAAACCCGTCGTGGTGGCGACGCAGATGCTCGATTCGATGGTGCGCGCGCCGGCGCCGACGCGCGCCGAAGCGTCCGACGTCGCCAACGCCGTGTATGACGGCGCCGACGCCGTGATGCTCTCGGCCGAAACCGCGAGCGGACAATTTCCGGTCGAATCGGTCACCATGATGGATCGCATCATCCGCCGCGTCGAGACCGACGCTTCGTACCGGCCGATCATGGACGCCAATCATCCGCCGCCCCAGGCCACGGCGGCCGACGCCATCACCCTGGCGGCGCGCGCCGTCGCCCAAACGGTGGACGCGGCCTGCATCGTGACCTACACGACCTCGGGCTCGACGGCGCTGCGCGCGGCGCGCGAACGGCCGCCGGTCCCGATCCTGTGCCTGACCGGCCGGACGCAGACGGCGCGCCGCCTCACCCTCGCCTGGGGCGTGCAAAGCTTTTTCAGCCACGACGTCTCGAACGTCGACGAGATGGTCGCCTATGCGCAGGACTCGGCGAAGACGATGGGCATCGCCAAAGCGGGCCAGCGCATCGTCATCACCGCCGGCATGCCCTTCGGCACGCCGGGCGCGACAAACCTGCTGCGCATCGCCTGGGTCGAGGGGTAAGATAAGTTATCGAGTTCCACTATTGGCGGCGCGCCGTGAACGAAACAGATCGACGCATCTCCCGCAACTCCATTCGCGCGCTGGCAACGGCCAAGACCTTCGAGCGCGGCGAAGAGTATTACAAGAGCGGCGCCGTGATTTCCCTGGTCAAGCGCGGCGCCCGCGTTTCCGCCAAGGTTGAAGGCAGCGATTACGCGCCATACACGGTCGCGGTCGAACTAGCCGACGGCGGTGTTGCCAGCGCGAGCTGCACCTGCCCATACGATTTCGACGGCTATTGCAAGCACATCGTCGCGACCCTGCTCAAGCTGGCGAGCGAGCCCGGCGTGATCGCCGAACGGCCGCCGGTCGCGTCGCTGCTCGGCGAGCTCGACCGCGGCGGCCTCGTCGCGCTGATCGAAAAACGCGCCGCGGTCGATCCGGGGCTCGCCAACTGGCTCGAAGTGGAGATCGGAACGCGTCCGCCTTCAGGCGCGCCGCCGGGCGCTGCCGGCAAGCGGCGGACGCCGGTCGATAGCGAGCCGATCCGCGAAGCGGCGCGCGCCCTGATCGGCCGGCGCGGGCACGGCAGCCGGCGCTGGGACGACGACGATGACGAAACCGTGGCCGATGCGGAGGGACTGCAAGACCTCATCGCGAAAGCGGCGCCGTTTCTCGCCGCCGGCGACGGCCGCAACGCGCTTCGCGTGCTGGAGCCGATCGCCAACGTCGTCGCCGAGCAATTCGACCCTTCGACGGAAGAAATCGACGACGATCTTATTGCACTGCTCAACGACCTCGACGAATCGATGGCCGAGGCCGCGCTGATGGCCGAATTGCCCCAGCCCGAGCGCGAGGCGCTTGCCGCCACGATCGAGGACATACAGTCCGAGTTCGCCGACATCGGTTTGGAGGACGCGTTCCCGTTGTCCTCGCTGGCGGCCGAAGCCGATTGGAACGATCCGGCACTGAAGGCCGTGCTTGCCGGCCGGGCCGAGACCTGGCCGCCGCCCGGCGCCGAGCATGGCAGCTACGACGTGCTGATCGATGTTCGGCTTAAGGCGCTGGCGGCGCTCGGCCGCGACGCGGACTATCTCCGCCTGGCGCGCGCCGCCCGCGCCCATACCAGCTACGCCGCCATGCTGGTGAAGCTCGACCGCGCGCCCGAGGCTTTAGACTATGCCGTCCAGCAGTTTCGCGCGCCAAGCGAGGCACTGAATCTCGCTGAAGCCTTGCGCGCGGCCGGCCGGCACGACGATGCGCTGCGCATCGCCGAGCGCGGGCTCGGGCTTGGCGGCGAAGACGAGAACGAGTTCAAGTTCTCGGTGATCGGGCTCGCCCGGTGGCTGGCGGATTATGCCGGCTCGCGTGGCCGAACCGACCTCGCCCTCGCCGCCGCCCGCGCCGCCTTCGCGGCGACGGGATCGCTCGCCGATTATCGCGCCGCCGTGGCTTGGGCCGGCGAAAATTGGCCGGCGGTTCGCCAGGAATTTCTGGCGCTGCTCGAAACCGCGCGGCGCGCGGACGACCGGACCGAGATTTATTTGAGCGAAGGCATGATCGACGCGGCCGTGCGCTCGGCCGATGCCGACAAAGATCTCCAGTGGCGCGACGAACTTCTCATGCGGCTGGCCAAAGTCGCGCACGCGAGCCATTCGCCCTGGGTTATCCAACTCGCCGAACGCAAGGCGGCGCACATCATCAACGCCAACGATTCGCAGCGCTACGAACTGGCCGCGCGCTGGCTGGAGCACGCGCTCGCCGCCCATGACGCCGCCGGCACGATCGACGAATGGGCGGAGACGATCGAAGGCCTGATCGAAAAGCACCGGCGCAAGCACAAGCTGCGGCCGCTGCTCGAAGCGCTGCGCCTCGGCGGTCGAGGCAAGCAGACCCGATAAAGTCCGGCGCACCGCCGCGCGCGGCGGCGTTCGAGGTAACGATGCCTTAGCCACGCAGGTAGCCAAATGCCGCTCACGCCACCGGCCGGCAGTGCGTTTCGCGCACGCCGGCGATCGCGACGAGGCCGAGCGCGAGCGTTGCCGGCATGACGATGAGGGCCAGGCGATAGGCTTCGGCGGAGTAGATGCGCGCGCCTTCGACGAGGCGGCCGTCCCATTGCAGATCGAGCAGCCAGCCGACCAGCGGCTGGAAAAAAGCGCCGCCCAGGACCGACGCCATGTTGACGAAGCCGAGCGCGCCGCCGGTGGCGCCGCTGGCATTGTGCTCGCGCGTCGCGGCATAGGCGACGATCATGCAGGACGAGCCGAAACCGATGAGGCACAGCAAAACGGTGTAAATCGCCAGCGGCAGGCGCGGCAGGTAAAGCATGGCAAGCATCGCGGCAAGCGCGATCATGGCGCCGGCGACCATCGGCGCCTTGCGCCGGCCGATGCGGTCCGACAGCCAGCCCCACGATGCGGCACCGACCGCCCAGCCGATCAGGATCGTGCTGAGCAGCGACGCCGCCGTCGCCTTGTCGAGATCGTAGACCGCCATGGTGAACGGTACGCCCCACAAAGCGCCGAACATCAGGAGAGACGACGCCATGAGGCCGGTGAAAGCGGCGAGCAGCAAGGTCTGGCGCCGGCGAACGACGATCCACAACTCCGTCACCACCGCGCCGATGCCTGCGGAGTGGCGGCGCGGCGCGGCGGCGCCCGGCGGCCGGTCGCGCACGACGATCCAGGTCAACGCGGCAAGAGCGAAGGCGCAAACGGCGAGCACCAGAGTCGCATTGCGCCAGCCGATGTCGCGCACCAGCAGCGCCAGCGGCGCCTGGCCGACGACGCCGCCGAGCATGCCGCCGACCATGAGCAAACCGCTCGCCGCCGCGAAACGGCGCGGCGGAAACCAAGCCGCCACCAGCATCATGCCGCCGACGAAGGCGAAGGCGACGCCCGCGCCGATCAGGAGGCGGCCGAGAAACGCCACCTCGATCGACGGCGCCCAGCCGAACAAGGCGGCGCCAAGTCCGGCGACGAACGTCGAGACGGTCAAGGCCCGCCGCGGCCCCCAGCGATCGAGCGCCAATCCGGCCGGCGCCTGCAGGAATGCATAGGTGTAGAAGTAGAGTCCGGACAGCGTGCCGAGCAGCGCGGCGCCCACTTGAAATTCCGCCATCAGCGGTTCGATCATGACGCTGGGCGAAACCCGCAGCACCCAGGCGTAAAAAAACGCCAGGCAAGCCAACGCCCAGCCGGCAAGGCCGGTCCACGCGACGCGCTGCGCCAAGGACATCGATCCATCCATGCCGGGTGTATAGGGCCCGATGCCGCGCCGGCCAATCGGCGCCGGGCGCGGCAAATCGGACATTCCGCCGGCGCATGGCTGCGCCGAAGCCCGTCATCCGGTATAGTCCGGCGATGGAGCAGAGTTCCGATGCCGACCGACATCCGCTGCTGGCGGCCGACGAGCCGCCGGCTTTCGAAATCGTCAATCGCCACGCGCCCGCGCCGCTGCTGCTGATTTGCGATCATGCCAGCAATCGCGTGCCGCGGTCGCTCGACCGCCTCGGCTTGACCGCGCCGCCGCTCGCCGATCACATCGCCTGGGACATCGGCGCCGCCGAGGTGTCGCGACGGCTGGCGCGGCGCTTCGATGCGACGCTGATCCTGACCAACTATTCCCGCCTCGTCATCGACTGCAACCGGCAGCTTGACGATCCCAGTTCGATCGCGGCGGTGAGCGACAATGTGCCGATTCCGGGCAATCGCGGGCTTTCGGCGCATGAGCGCCGCCGGCGCGCGCAAACCCTGTTCCATCCCTATCACGCCGCGATCGGCGATCTCGTCGCCGAAAGGCGACGCGCCGGCGATCGTCGCCATCCATTCCTTCACGCCCGTGTTCGAGAATTTCCAGCGCCCCTGGCATGTCGGCATTCTGTGGAACGAGGACGCGCGCTTGGCAAAGCCGATCATGGCCGAGCTCGCCCGCGACCCGAGCCGCATGATCGGCGACAACGAGCCCTATTCGGCGCGCGGCGAAGTCGGCTACACGATCAAGGAACACGCCGAGAAGGCCGGCCGGCTGCATCTCATGATCGAGATCCGGCAAGACCTGATCGCCGGTGCGGAGGGCGCGGCGCGCTGGGGCGATATCGTGGGCGACGCGCTTGCCGTTGCCGCTGCCGGCGCCGGCCTCGCGCTCGCGCCGGTTGCGCCATGACCGCGAACGAGCCGCGCTGGACCGTCGGCATCGAGGAGGAATATCTCCTCGTCGACCGCAAGAGCCGGGATCTGGCGCACGGCCGGCCCGACGCCTTCATGACGGCGCTCGAAAAAAACTCGGCGACCGGATGAGGCCGGAGTTTCTCACCTCCCAGGTCGAGGTCGCGACCAAGATTTGCGCCGACATCGCCGAGGCGCGGCGCGAGCTCGTGCGCCTGCGCCGCACCGCGGCCGAGACGGCGGCCGAATTCGGCCTCGCCATCGTCGCCGCTTCGACCCATCCCTTCGCCGGCCACGAAAACACGACGCACACCGACATGGACCGCTACCGGATTCTGGCCCGCGACCTGCAGGGCGTCGGCCGGCGCCTGCTGATCTGCGGCATGCATGTCCATGCCGGGATCGACGACGACGAGCTGCGCATCGATCTGATGTCGCAAATTCCCTATTTCCTGCCGCATTTCCTGGCGCTCAGCACGTCGTCGCCGTTCTGGCGCGGCGAGGATACGGGGCTCAAATCCTACCGCATCGCCGTGTTCGACGAGTTGCCGCGCACCGGAATCCCGGAACAGTTCGACAGTTGGGGCGAATATCAGCGCCATGTCGATGTGCTGATCCGCGCCGGATTGATCGACGAGCCCTCGAAGCTGTGGTGGGACGTGCGTCCCTCGGCGCGCTTCCCGACCCTCGAAATGCGCCTCACCGACATTCCGACATTGGTCGGCGACACGCTTGTCGATCGCCGCCCTCTATGTTTGCGCCTTGCGCATGCTGTGGCGCCTGAAGCGCGGCAATCAGCGCTGGCGGCGCTACGCCGCGATGCTGATCGGCGAAAACCGCTGGCGCGCCCAGCGCTACGGCATCGACGAGGGCCTGGTCGATTTCGGCAAGGGCGCGATCGTGCCCTATCCGCTGCTGCTCGACGAGATCATCGAGCTGGTCGGCGAAGACGCGCAGGCCCTCGGCTGCGCGCGCGAAATCGCGGCGGCGCGCGACATCCTGGTGCGCGGCACCAGCGCCCACCGCCAGCGCGCGACCTACGAGAACGCGCTCGAAGCCGGCGCCGACAAGCGCGAGGCGCTGGTCGCCGTGGTCGATATGCTGATCGCGGAAACCGTGGCCGGAACCGAATGAACGCCGGCCTCGCCCGCGCGATCATTCTTCGATCGGCGCGCGTTTCTTCCGGGTTTTCACGTCGCCGCGCTGGCGCCGAGTCTGGTCCTGCAATTGGCGGCGCGCCGCGTCGAAGGCGTCGCGGATCGCGATATTCGGATCTTCGTGCCATTGATGGCGCGCCTTGCTCGGCCGCACCGCGACCTCGCGCTTGCCCGGCAGCACGAGATGGACGCGCACATTGTAGACATTGCCCTTGCGCTGATGTTTTTCCGGCGCGTGGACGACGACGCGGCACGCCGTCATGCGGCCGTGAAACTGCTCGAGATGGCCGATTTCGCTCTTGATCCGCTCGCGCAACGCATCGGACGAGCCCATGTTCTCGAAAACGATTTGCGGTTCCACTTCCATCGGCCGATCCCCCCTTGGCGTTGCGCGCGGGCAATCAAGCGCTCACCCGCGCCGCCCGCCTTGATCCCCGTCAATTCGCACAGCCTCGGCGAATTACGTGCAAGACGGGTATCACGGGGATAAATGGCCAGGCAAGGCTGGACTTCGACGCGCGCCGGAAGCAGCTTGTCGGCCAACTCGATCACCCGCAGCGACGAGGACGCCGATGGACGACAAGACCCGCATCGAACTTGAGGCCGCCGCGTTCCGGCGCCTGGTCGAGCATCTGCGCCAGCGCACCGACGTGCAGAACATCGATTTGATGAACCTGTCCGGCTTCTGCCGCAATTGCCTGTCGAAGTGGTATTTGGCGGCGGCGCAGGAGCAGGGGCGTCACGCTCAGCGATCCCGAGGCGCGCGAGATCGTCTACGGCATGCCCTACGAGGAGTGGAAGGCGAAGCACCAGAACGAAGCCTCCGCCGACCAGAAAACGGCGTTCGACAAATCCCACAAGCACTAACCCCGGAAAAAAACGGAGCAGAGAATGGCAGACGGCAGCGGCCACGCACCGCGCACGGACAAAAAAGCAAAAGTCGGCGGAGTCGCCAATGACGCGTTGCGCGCCTTCATCGAGCGCATCGAGCGGCTCGAAGAGGAGAAGCGCGCCCTCGCCGGCGATATTCGCGAGGTCTATTCCGAAGCCAAGGGGACCGGCTTCGAGCCCAAGATCATGCGCAAGGTCGTCTCGCTTCGCCGCATGAACGCCGCGGACCGCGACGAGGAAGAGGCGCTGCTCGAGGCTTATCGCGCCGCGGTCGGGGTCTAGGCGCGGCGCGGCGCCGCAACGCCGCCGCTTGCGGCATCGCGGCCTCGCTGCCCGGTCGTTACATATTCTTGTCGTTCGGATCGTGCAGGATGTCGAAGGATATCAGCACGACCGGCACCTTGCCGGTATTCTGCCACCAATGCGACGTGCCCTTGGATTCCTTGCCGACTTCGCCGGCCTTGTGGACGATCGGCACCGAGCAATTGCTGGCATGCTCGAGGATTTGGCCCGAGACCACATAGATCAGCGCCGGCCGCTCGGCATGGCTGTGCCAGGGCACGATGCCGCCGGGCTGGATTTCCAGCTTGCGGGTGCGCATCGTGTAGCCCTTGGCCGCGATCTTTTCGTTGGCAAGGTCGAGCGTCGATAGAACCTTGTCGGTGACGGCCTTGGGGCCGTGGCCGGCGTTCTTGACCGCGTCGACCTTCATCTTGTCGGGCGGGCATTCTCCGGCTTGCGCGGCGCCGGCGGCGATCGAGAGCGCGCCGAAAGCGATGGCCGCCATCGACGCAGTGCGCGCGATGCGGCTTGAATGGCGATTGAACAACATGATGTCTTGCTCCTTTGTTGGCATGGCGCGCGGCGTCGGATGTCCGCGTCGTCGAGGAGCAAGATGGCGGAGCCGCGGCGATAACTGAAATGCCGCTTGGTATTGGTATCGATAAACCAGGCCTATCGGGGCGGCCGGCGCCTCAATGAATAAGCCGCGCGCCGGCCGCATCGGGCACTTTCAGCCCGATCGCGGTCAATTGCTTGTCGAGATCGGTCTTCCACATTTGGCGCAATTCTTCGTTGCCCCAGCGCCGTATGCCGAAGGTGACGGCCGAGGCGCTGAAGCGCGAATTCGCCGAGCCGAACGTATCGAGCCCGTGCGGGTACCATTTGTCGATCGATTTCTGCGCGTCGGCGGGCCCCGCCTTGCACAGATCCTGGTAACGCGGGTCGGTCATCACGTCGCGGATGCGGCGGGCGCCGAACGAGGCGTGAAAGCGCTCTTCCTGCACCATCGTCGTCATCTCGCGCGCGAAGGGCGCGAAGCTCGAATCCTCGAAGGCGCGCAGGTGGTACCAGGCCACATGATCGAGCAGGAAACAAAAGCCGCAGAGATCGACCCAGCTATCGAAGGGCACATTGAAGACATGCAGCAGGTGCTCGCCCATCTTCGCTTGCAACAGCTTGCCCGCCATCGCCTCGCCTTCGGGGCCGAAGGTCTTGAGCAGGCGGCAATCGATGAAGCCCTGATGAGCCTCGTCGGCGCAAATCTGCGCCTGGGCGAAGCGATCCTCGGCGGTCGGACCCTTGTTGATCCAGGGCTGGTGCTGCTCGACCGAGGCGAATTCGGTCGAGGCCAGGGCATAGACGATCTTGAGCAGCGTATCGCGGTAATCCGCCGGCATCTGCTCGACGGTCTCGATCTTGCGCATGCCCTTCAAGTCGCCCCACATGACGCTGCGGGAAACGCTCATTCGCCGGCTCCTTCGATCTATTCTGGCTTGGCCGAATGTCGCACGCGTCGGCGCCGCTGCCAATGGCCGACGCCATCGGCCGGCCATGCGCGCGCCGGCCGCTATGCACGCGCGTGGGTCTTGCGCAGCTCGTTCTTCAGCACCTTGCCGAGCGCGCTTTTCGGGAAATTGGCGACGAAGGCGTAGCGCCGCGGCACTTTGTAGCCGCCAAGATGCTGGCGGCAATGGGCATCGATCTCGGCCGCGTTCGCGGCCGCGCTTGGCTTCAGCACGATGACGGCCATCACGGTTTCGCCGAGGCGCGCATCCGGCGCGCCGATGACGGCGGCTTCGGCAATCGCCGGGTGACGGTGCAGCACCGCCTCGACCTCCGCGCAATAGACGTTCTCGCCGCCGGTGATGACCATGTCTTTGAGGCGATCGAGCAGATAGACGTAGCCTTCGGCATCGATGCGCGCCAAATCGCCGGTGTGCAGCCAGCCGTCGCGGAACGCGGCCGCGGTTTCTTCGGGCCGGTTCAAGTAGCCTTTGGCGATATTCGGCCCGCGGGCGATGAGTTCGCCGGCGGCGCCGGGCGCTACTTCGTGTCCATCGGGCGCCACGACGCGCAGCTCGCTCAGCAGGTTGGGCTTGCCGACCGAAACGATCGGGCCGCTGCGATCGCCTGTCGCCGCCGCCCGCGCGATCGCGGCGCGGAAGTCGCGCGCATCGAAAATCGTCAGATCGGGCGCGGTTTCGGTGAGGCCGTAGCAATTGAGAATATCGACCGCCGGGAAGGCTTGGGCCAGGCGCTCGATCCATTCCACCGCCATCGGCGCGGCGCCGTAGATGAGCTTGCGCAGGCTGCCGAGATCGGCCTTGCCCAAGCCAGGGTCCGACAGGAGCGCGATCAGCATGGTCGGGACCGTGACCGTCGCCGTCGCCCGCGCGCGCGCGACGCGGTCGAAGAACGCCGCCGGCGAAAAGGCCGGCAGATAGCATTGCGCCGCGCCCTGCAGCAGCCAGCCGGTCGCGAGCAGGTCGGCGGAATGGAACATCGGCGCGACATGGAGAAACACGTCGTCGCGCCGCGCCCCAACGCCGGCCGCAAAGGCCACGGCATTCGACAGGATATTGCCATGGCTGATCCGCACGCCCTTGGCGCGGCCGGTCGTCCCGCCGGTGTAAAGCAAGATGGCATCCTCGTCGGCCGCCACCGCCGCCGGAGCGGCCGGCGCAGCGCGCGCGATCGTATCTTCATAGTGCGCCGCGTCGGCGCCGGTGCAGTCGCCGACGATCTCGGCGCGTTCGCGCCACGGGGCCAGCGCGGGGTGTTTCAGCATGTCCGCGAACGGCGCTTCGACGAATAGCCGGCGGCATTCCGCGTCGCCGGCAATCTCGCCGATCTCGGCCGGTGCCAGGCGAAAATTGATCGGCACCGGAACAATTCCCGCCCAGTAACCGCCCCACAACATTTCCTCGGTGCGGAAGCCGTTGCGCGCCACGATGCCGAAGCGCTCGCCGCGCTTGATGCCGAGCGCCGCAAGCGCGCCGGCAAAGCGCGCGACCCTGTCGCCGAATTCGCGCCACGTGTAAGGCCGCGCCGTATCAAGGATCGCGATCCGCGCGGGATTGTGTCGAACCGTCGAACCCAGCGCCTGCGCAAGATTGAGCATCACGCGACCCGGATCAGCGATTGGCGAGGGCGACGCCGGCGGCGGCCAGCGCCATGCCGAGCAGCGCCGGCCAGCCGAAGCCTTCGCCGAACAGGGCGAAACCCATCAGCGCCGCGGTCGGCGGCACGAGATAGAACAGGCTCGCGACCTTCGCCGCGGCGCCGCGCCGGATCAGCCACATCAGCAGCGTCCAGGTGAATACCGAGCCGACAAGGGCGAGCCATAGAAGCGCAATAACGAAATCGCCGGTCCACGAAACGGCGCGGCTTTCGAAAGCCAGGGCGAGACCCGCCATGCAGAGAAGCGCCGCGCCGTATTGTATGACGCCGCCGGCGGCGAGATCGATGCCGGTGCAATATTTTTTCTGGTAGAGCGAGCCGATCGTGATGCCGATCAAGGCGGCGACGCAGAACACGTAACCGAGCGCCGAGCCCTCGCCGAGCGCGAGCTTTTCGCGCAGCACGAGCACGATGCCGATCAGGCCCAGGACCAGGCCGAGCCATTGCCGCGGACGCACCCGCTCGCCCAGCATCGGGCCGACGACGGTCGCCGTCAGCACCGGCTGCAGCCCGACGATGACGGCGGACACGCCGGCGGGCACGCCGGTGGCGATGCCGGCGAAAACGCCGCCGAGATAGAACACGTGCATGGCGACGCCGACGACGGCGGCGTGGCCGTAATCCCGCCAGCGCCGCGGCCAGCGCGCGCCGGCAACAAGCGCCAGCGGCACCACGGCGAGGCAGGCGATGGCGAAACGCAGCGCCAGGAACGTCGCCGTTTCGGCGTGCGGCAATCCGAGCTTGGCGAACACGAAGCCGGTCGACCAAAAGACGACGAACAGGCCCGGCACGCCGAGATCGATCAGCGACCGGCCCGGTGCCAGCGGCGACGTTGCCGGCGGCGTCACGCCTGCTTGGCCTGGATTAGGCTGCGCCGGATCGCGCGGGTGCGGGTGAAATAGTCCTGCAGCTTGTCGCCGTCGCCGCGGCGCACCGCGCGCTGCAGCTCGCTCAAATCCTCGTTGAAGCGCCCGAGCAGCTCGATCACCGCGTCCTTGTTGGTCAGGAACACGTCGCGCCACATGACGGGATCGGAGGCCGCGATGCGCGTGAAGTCGCGGAAGCCGCCGGCCGAGAATTTGATGACCTCGCGCTTCATGTCGGTTTCGAGATCGGTCGCGGTGCCGACGATGGTGTAGGCGATGAGATGCGGCAGGTGCGAGGTGATGGCGAGCACCAGATCGTGGTGCTTGGCGTCCATGATCTCGACGTTCATCCCGGCGCGGCGCCACAAATTGCGCACCGCGCGCACGGCTTTGGCGTCGGTTCCCTCGGGCGGCGTGAGGATGCACCAGCGGCCGTCGAACAGCTCGGCGAAGCCGGATTCCGGCCCGGAATGCTCGGTGCCGGCGACGGGGTGGCCGGGGACGATGTGCGCATGCGACGGCAGCGCCGCCACCATGTCGTCGCGCGCCCGGGTCTTGCACGAGCCGACATCGGTCACGATCGCGCCGCGCTTGAGATGCGCCGCGATCGCGGCGGCCACGGGCTTGATCGCCAGCATCGGCACGGCGATGACGACGAGGTCGCTGTCCGCGACGCTCTTGCCGATATCGGCTTCGGCGCGGTCGATGAAGCCGAGTTCCAGCGCCTTGGCGCGCACCGCGGGCTTGGCATCGAAACCGACGATTTCGCCGGCGAGATGCTGCTTCTTCAGCACCCAGCCGAGCGACGAGCCGACCAGGCCGAGGCCGATCAGCGTGACGCGATCGAAATGGACCGGAGTCGTTGTCGGCATCGCCTAGGTCCGCAGAAAATCGCGCAGCGCATCGACCACGGCGCGCATTTCGTGCTCCAGACCGACGGTGAAACGCAGATAGTCCGGCAGGCCGTAGCCCGCGACCTTGCGCGGAATGATGCCGCGGCCGATCAAAAACGCGTTCGCGGCCTCGGCGTCCTTGCCGGGCTGCTGGGGAAAGCGCACGAGCACGAAATTGCCGACCGAGGGCGGCACCGCGAGGCCGAGCGCCGTGCACTGTTCGCTGAACCAGGGCAGCCAATGATCGTTGTGGGTCCGGGCGCGATCGGTGTGGGCGACGTCGGCGAGCGCCGCCACGCCGGCGGCCTGGGCCGGCAGCGTGACGTTGAACGGCCCGCGCACGCGATTGACGACATCGGCGATCGCGGCGGAGGTGTAAAGCCAGCCGAGGCGCAAGCCGGCGAGGCCGTAAATTTTCGAGAAGGTCCGCGTCATGATGACGTTGGGCGCGCGCGCCGCGAGATCGAGGCCGGCGCTGTAATCGTTGCGCGAGACGAACTCGGCATAGGCCGCATCGACGACGAACAAGACGCGCTCCGGCAGGCCGCGATGCAGCCGGTCGATCTCGTCCTTGGCGATGTAGCTGCCGGTCGGATTGTTCGGGTTGGCGAGAAAGACGATGCGCGTCTTGTCGCTCACCTTGGCGAGCAGGGCATCGACATCGGTGCGCAGATTTTTTTCCTGGGCGACGACGGGCGTGGCGCCGGCGGCGAGCGTCGCGATCGGATACATGGCGAAGCCGTGCTCGGTGAACAGCACCTCGTCGCCAGGCCCGGCATAGGCCTTGGCGATGAGCGACAGCAATTCATCCGAGCCGTTGCCGCACACGATGCGCGCCGCATCGAGGCCGTGGTGCTTGGCGATGGCGGCGCGCAGATCGGCCGAGGCGCCGTCGGGGTAGCGATACAGTGTCTCGGCCAGCTTGCGATAGGCCTCGATCGCGCGCGGGCTCGGGCCGATGGCGCTCTCATTGGAGGCGAGCTTGATCGGCTCCTTGTGGCCGGCGGCTTTCGATTCGCCGGGGACATAGGGAGATATCGAGAGAATTCCGGGACGGGGAATTGGCGCGGTCATGATGCCTCTGCAAAATTGTCGGGGCGCGGGCCGCTGGGTCCGAGCGGCCGCGGGTAAGCGCCGAGCCAAACGAAGCCGTAGACCTTGAACATCGGATCGTCGGGCTTCACATACCCTTGGAGCGCGAAAACGGAAAGTGGGTCGCGCAGCTTGCCCCGCCAAATTTTCGTTGCGCCGGCCGGCGCCTTGTCCGGCGGCGCCGCGATCAAGGTCGTGTCGTCGCCGCTGGGCCCGGGCCGTTCCCGGCTATAGACCAGCGCCTCGACAAGGCCATCCAGCGCGGCGGCATAGAACGGCAAACGGCCGCAGACATAGAACGGGTACTTCATCGCGCCGATGCCGCAATTCATCGCGAACCAGGATCGCGGCCCGCCCGCTGCCGGCAGGCGCGTGACCGCCAGGTCGGCGCCGTTGCTGGACAACACACCGACGCAGGCCGGCCCCGGCGCTGGCACGATCTCAATCGCCTCGCTGGCGAAATGTTCGCGCGCGACCCCGGCCACGGCGCGGTCCGCGACCACGCGCACGCCGCCCTGCTTCGCATAGGATGCCGCGATGAGCGCGCGCCAGATGCGGATCATCGAAGCCGCCTCGGCCGGATCGGCCGAGCGCGCCGCCAGCCGGCGCATGATTTGCGCCTCGCGCGCCGGGCGATAGATGGCGCGCTTGGGCGCCGCTGCCTTGCTCGCCCCGACCGATGCGACAAGCGCCGCGCGCCGCCGGATCAGATCGAAGATCGCATCGTCGGCCGCGTCGATCTGGCGGCGAAGTTCGGCGAGCGGGTCGGCTTGGTCGTCCATGCCGGCATTCTACAAGTCTTCGCCGGGCTTGTCGCGCAAGGCACGCCCGCCGGCCTCAACCGCCAGGACTCTAATCGCTACTGGATGAAAGTTCAGGGGCGGGTCGCCGCGAGCCGCGCGGCTGAAGCAAGGCATTTCAATAGGAATAGAATACTTCGCGTATCGTGGCCGAGCACCGGACGAAATAACGGGCGGCGGCAAGGGGCGCGAGGGACTTGAACCCCCAACTACCCCTTTGCGAAAAGGGCGCTCTATCCAGTTGAGCTACCGCCGCAACGTGGCCCGCCCAGAAGGGCGAGCCATTGGTGCACTGTCAACGGGGCGACGATAACCGAAGGCGCGCCACGTTTCAAATTAGGACACTACTCGAACCGATTGCAATTCGCCGAAAAAGAACGTATAGAGAACAACGGCCGCGGCGGGCCGATTGCCGGCGGCGCCATTCGCGGCCCGAAGGCGGCCAAATCCGTCCGTTTCACTGCCATGTTTGGCGAATGGGCGCCTTTGGGGAGAATGAGAATATCAAGGACTTAGCGGCATCGGCGCGGACCGGCTTTTTGCCGATTTTCGGCGCGCGATCAAACACTTGGTCCGAAGGTGTCCAAACCACTGCGTCGCATGGACCGGATTTGGACACCTTCGGCACAAGCGACGGCGGCGGCGGCGCCCTTGCCCGGCGCGCAAGCGCGGACTTACTATGACCGAAACAACCAACCGGAGGACACAGGCATGGGCCGTTCACGCTTTCTCGGCATCGCAACCCTCGCCGCGGCGCTGGTCGCTGGCGGCCTCGCTCAGGCGCAAGAGCAGAAATTCTTCCGCATCGGCACCGGCGGCACGGCGGGCACCTACTATCCCGTTGGCGGCGTGATCGCCAATGCCATCTCGCAGCCGCCCAAGCTCGTGCTGAGCGCGGTCGCTTCGAACGGCTCGGTCGCCAATGTCAATTCGATCATGGCGGGCAATCTCGAATTGGGCTTCAGCCAGGCCGACGTCGCCTTTTGGGCCTATACCGGCACCGGCATTTGGGACGGCCGGCCGAAAGTCGCCGATCTCCGCGCCATCGCCAATCTCTATCCCGAAAGCATCCATCTCGTGGCGCGCAAGGGTGCGGGGATCAAGACGGTGGCCGATCTCAAGGGCAAGCGCGTGTCGCTCGACGAGCCGGGCTCGGGCACGCTGGTCGATGCGCGCATCATCCTCGATGCCTGGGGCCTCAAGGACGCCGATCTCAAGGCCGAGTATCTCAAGCCCAACCAAGCCGGCGACAAGATGAAGGACGGCGCGATGGACGCCTTTATTTTCGTCGGCGGCTTTCCGGCCGCCGCGATCAGCGAACTCGCCTCGAGCGGCAGCGGCATCGACATCATCGCGATCGAGGGGCCGAATGCCGACAAGATCCGGCAAAAATATCAATTCTTCGCCGCCGACGAGATTCCCGCCAACACCTACAAGGGCGTCGGCGCGGTCAAGACGATCTCGGTCGGCGCGCAATGGGTCACGTCGGCAAAGGTCGACGCCGCGCTCGTCTACGACGTGGTCAAGGCGATGTGGAGCGACAAAACCCGCCAGGCGCTCGATGGCGGCCATGCCAAAGGCAAGCTTATCCGCCGCGAAACCGCGCTCGCCGGCCTCGGCATCCCGCTCCATCCCGGCGCCGAGAAGTTTTACAAGGAAGTCGGTTTGATCAAATAACCGATAATTTGGGCTTGTTAGTTCGGGGGCCGGGCCGCAACCGGCCCCCGTTTCGTTGGGGATGGAGGACATTCGATGACGTCGAGCGCCGCGGAGGGAACTACCGCGCCGCCGGCGCGCACGCTCGAAGAGGAGTTCGATCCGGAGGTCCGCTTCCGGCCGCAACTGCCCGTCACCGGCATCGTCGTCAGCGCGTTTCTCCTGGCCCTGTCTTGCTTTCACTACTACACCGCCGGCTTCGGCTTGCTGCGCGAGCAAACCCATCGCGGCATTCACATGGCCTTCGTCGTCGGCCTGATTTTTCTGGTTTTCGCCTTTCGCCAGAAAGACAACGACGCGGCGCCGCGCGCCACCTGGCTCAAGCCCGGCGGCATTTCGTGGCTCGAATGGCTGCTCGCCGCCGCCGCCGCGATTGCCAGCCTCTACGTGCCCTATGTGTTCGACGACCTTGCCTTCCGCGTCGGCAATCCGCTGGCGACCGATGTCGTCATGGGCACGATCCTGATCGTCGTTCTGCTCGAAGCGACGCGGCGCAGTTTGGGCTGGCCGCTGCCCGTGATCGCGCTGGTGTTCATCGCCTATTCGTTCTGGGGCCGCTCCATGCCGGGCATTCTCGTGCATCCGGGCAACGGTTGGAGCGAGATCGTCAATCACCTGTTCCTCACCAGCCAGGGCATTTACGGCACCGCGCTCGGCGTCGTCGCGACTTTCGTCTTCCACTATGTCCTGTTCGGCGTGCTGGCGACACGGATCGGGCTCGGCCGTTTGTTTATCGGCCTGGCGCTCTCGGTCGCGGGCCGCTTTGCCGGCGGGCCGGCCAAGGTCGCGATTTTCGGCTCGGGCCTGTTCGGCATGATTTCGGGATCCTCGATCGCCAACACGGTCACGGTTGGATCGCTCACCATTCCGATGATGATCCGGCTCGGCTATCCGCGCCATTTCGCCGCCGCCGTCGAATTCGACGGCCTCGACCGGCGGGCAGATTACGCCGCCGATCATGGGCGCGGCGGCGTTCCTGATGGTCGAATATCTCAACATGCCGTACCAGACGATCATCCTCGCCGCGATCGTGCCCGCCTTCATGCATTATTTCGGCGTGTTCATGCAGGTGCATTTCGAGGCCAAGCGCACCGGATTGCGCGGCTTGAGCGAGGCCGAAATGCCGAAGGCGCGCGAAATCCTGCGCCGCGACTGGCCGACGGTGATTCCGCTCATCGTGCTGATCGGCGTCCTGTTCCTCGATTTCACGCCCTACTACGCCGCGTTTTGCGGCATCACCGCCTGCATCGCCGTGGGCCTGCTCAATCCGCACCACCGGCTGACAGTCCGCGATCTCGTCGCCGCCTTCATCAGCGGCGCGAAATACGCCATCGCCGTCGGCGCCGCGGCGGCCACGGTCGGCATCATCGTCGGCGTGATTACCTTGACCGGCGTCGGCCTCAAGATCACGGCCATCGTCACGTCCTACTCCGAGATCGCCGGCGTCTTCACCCAGGGGCTGCTGCCCGAAGGCCTGTTCGAGCTGCGCTCCGTGACGCTGTTCTACACGCTGATCCTGACCGCCATCGTCTGCATCCTGCTCGGCTGCGGAATCCCGACGACGGCGACCTACATCATCATGGTGATCGTGGCGGCGCCGGTGCTGGCGCAATTCGGCGTGGCGCCGCTCGTCGCGCATTTTTTCGTGTTCTATTACGGCGTGCTGGCCGACGTGACGCCGCCGGTGGCGCTCGCCGCCTATGCCGGCGCCAGCATGGCGAATGCCGATCCGTTCCGCACCGGCAACACCGCCTTCCGCCTCGCGCTCGGCAAGGCGCTGGTGCCGTTCGTTTTCGTCTATTCGCCCGCCATGCTGCTGGTGACGCCGGAATTCAACTGGTACGATTTCGCGGTGACGACGGGCGGCTGCGCGCTCGGCATCGTGTTTCTGTCGGCCGCCTTTTCGCGCTATTTCCTGGTGCCGATGCGCGCCTGGGAATGCGCGCTCGCGGGGCTCGGCGCGATCCTGATGGTGGCGCCGGGATTGAAACCGACGCTGATCGGCCTCGCCTTGACGGCGCCGATGCTGGCGCGCCAGGCCTTGGCGGCGCGCAAGTCGGCCATTGACGATCCCTGCGCCCGTGCCTAGCTAACGCCCTCAACGCATCCGTCCGCCGGGCTTGGGGCCCGGACCATGGACGAGGAGACCGCAATGCCGATCAAGATTTCCGACGATCTGCCGGCCGCGAAAACGCTGCAGGAAGAAGGCGTCGTCATCATCCACGAGCACGACGCGATCCGCCAGGACATCCGGCCGCTGCGCATCGCCGTGCTCAACCTGATGCCCGAGAAGATCAAGACCGAAACGCAGCTCGCCCGCCTGATCGGCGCGACGCCGCTGCAGATCGACATGACCTTGCTCACGACCTCGACCTACACGCCGACGCACACGCCGCGCGAGCACATGCTGGCGTTCTACCGGCCCTGGGAAGCGGTGCGCCACGAAAAGTTCGACGGGCTCGTCATCACCGGCGCGCCGGTCGAGGAAATCGAGTTCGAGGAAGTCCGCTACTGGAAGGAGCTGTGCGACATACTCGATTGGGCGCAGAGCAACGTCTCGCGCTCGTTCAACATTTGCTGGGGCGCCCAGGCCGCGCTCTATCGCCACTACCGGGTGCCGAAATACGCCCTGCCGCGCAAGCTTTCAGGCGTCTTCGAGCATCGCGTCGTCAAGCGCGGCAGCGAGTTGCTGCGCGGTTTCAACGACCAGTTTCCGGTCCCGGTCTCGCGCTACACCGAGGTCCGGGCGCGCGACATCGTCAAGCATCCGGCGCTCGAAATCCTCGTCGAATCCGACGAAGCCGGCATCAGCTTGATCCAGGACCGGCCGCTCAACAGCGTCTATATGTTCAATCATCTGGAATACGACACCTTCACGCTGAGCGACGAGTACCAGCGCGACGTCAGGGCGCGGCCGGCGACCGTGCGCGTGCCGGAAAATTATTTTCCCGACAACGATCCCGCCAAGACGCCGCAGAATACGTGGCGCGCCTACGGCCATTTGCTGATTTCGAACTGGATCAACGAAACCTATCAGCACGCGCCGTTCAAGGTCGAAGACATCGGCAAGTCGCGCGCCGGCGCCAAGCGCGCGGGCCGCGCCAAGCCCGGCACCGGCAGCACGCGGCGGCGCAAGGCGCGCGCCGGAACCGCTTGAGCGGCATAGACCGTCTTGCTTGCCTCGGTCAGCGTGACGCCGGCGAGAAAGCCGAGCCAGCGCGCGGCGCGGTCCCACGCCGGCGCCCAGGCGAGCATGAAGCGCGAGCGGAACGGCGGCAACACCAGCGCGCCCTCGGTGCGCAGCGGCGTGAACATCGCGTCGCGCAGCAGGCGCGTGATCTGGCGCACCGAAAACGGCCTGCCATGCCCGAACGGCGTGCGTTCGAGCTGCGCCCACAGGCTGCGCCGGTTCGGCACCACGACGATCAGCCGGCCGCCGTCGCTCAAGATGCGCCAGACTTCGCGCAGCATGGCGCGCAGGGCCTCGCTCGAATTCCACCGCGTGGACCAGAAGCACGCGATCGACCGATCGGTCCGGCAGCGGCAGATGAATTTCGTCGCTCAGCGCCGTGCGGTTGGCGCCGTCTTCCGGCCAGCGCAGCACGCCCTGTTCGGGCGGCATGACGGCAATGACGCGCTCGGCGTCGGCGAGGAAAAGGCCGAGATAGGGCACGGCATAGCCGAAGCCGAGAACGCGCTCGCCCTTCACAGTCGGCCACAGGGCGCGCAGGCGCTGGCGAATGAGACGCTGCGCCGAAACGCCGGTGCCGGAGCGATAGAACTCCCTCAGTTCGATGACATCGTTCCACATGCGCCGTGCCGAACCCGCCTTTGCGAAATCACTCTACCAAAATTGCGCGCCGCAATGTTAGGGTCGGCAAGCGCAAAAAACCGCTAAGGAGGCATGCCCCATGGCCCGGATCGAGGTCGTGCAGATTCCGGTGCTGAACGACAATTACGTCTATCTGCTGCACGAAGCGACGGCCAAAGTCACCGCCGCGGTCGATCCCTCGGTGCACGAGCCGGTGCTGGCGGCGGCGGAACGCGCCGGCTGGCGCATCACCCACGTGCTCAACACCCATCATCATCCCGATCACACCGGCGGCAATCTCGCGATCAAGCAGGCGACCGGATGCACCGTCGTCGGCCCCGGCCACGACGCGGACCGCATCCCGGGCATCGACGTCCAGGTTCGTGACGGCGACGTCTACCAGTTCGGCGGGGCGCGGGCGGAGGTGTTCTTCGTGCCGGGCCACACCCGCGGGCACATCGCCTTCTGGTTTGCCGAGAGCGATGCGCTGTTCTGCGGCGACACGCTGTTCGTCATGGGCTGCGGCCGGCTGTTCGAGGGCACGCCGGAGCAGATGTGGAAAAGCCTGTCGCGCCTGCGCGCCTTGCCCGACGCCGCGCGCATTTATTGCGGCCACGAATACACGCAATCGAACGCGCGCTTCGCGCTTTCGCTCGAGCCCGGCAATGCCGATCTCAAGGCGCGCGCCAAGCGCGTCGACGACATGCGCGCCAAGGGCCTGTCGACCGTGCCCGGCACGATGGGCGAAGATCGCCGGACCAATCCGTTCCTGCGCGCCGACGTGCCGGCCGTGGCCGCCGCCGTCGATCTCGCCGGCGCCGATCCCGTTGCCGTGTTCGCCGAAGTGCGCCGCCGCAAGGACGTGTTTCGCTGAAACCGAATCTCAGGAAATTGCCCGCATGAAGCTCTATTACGCCGCGCTTTCGCCCTATGTCCGCAAGGTCCTGGTCGCCGCCCATGAGTTGGGCCTGCGCGAAAAGATCGAGCTCGTCGAAGTCGCCGTGTCGCCGGTCAAGCCGAGCGAGGCGTTGAACGCCGTCAATCCGCTGGGCAAGATTCCGGCGCTGGTGACCGACGACAACGACTTGCTCTACGATTCGCCGGTTATCGTCGAATATCTCGACGAGCTGGCGGGCGGCGGCAAGCTGATCCCGAAGAGCGGCGCCGAGCGCTTTCGCGCGAAGCGCCTGGAAGCGCTCGCCGACGGCATGGCCGATGCCGCCATCCTGGTGCGCTACGAAACCTTCATGCGGCCGGAAGCCAAGCGCTGGGACGAATGGATCAAGGCGCAGACCGACAAGGTCATGCGCGGCTTCGACGTGCTCGAAAGCGCGGCGTGGCTGTTCGACGACAAGATCGACGTGGGCAAGATCGCGGTCGGCGCCCATGTCGGCTACATCGATCTGCGCTTTCCGAACCTTGCCTGGCGCACCGGGCGCGATACGATCGCGCGCTGGTACGACGGATTCTGCAAGCGCCCATCGATGGTGGCGACGAGGCCGCCCGCGTCCTGACCGGCGCCGTGCGCCTGCACCATCATCCGGACTCGCCCTATGTGCGAAAGGTCATGGTGGCGGCGCACGAGCTTGGGCTTGCCGACCGCATCGAACTGATTCCGACAACGCGCGAAACCGTTATCGCCGACGTCGCCGCCGACAATCCGCTGGGCCGCATTCCGACGCTCATCACCGACGCGGGCGAGCGCGTTTACGACTCGCTGGTCATCGCCGAATATCTCAACGATCGCGCCGGCGGCGCGCTCTTTCCGCCGGGCGCGCGGCGCTGGCGCGCCTTGACCCGGCATTCCGTGGGGCAAGGCATCATCGACGCCGTGATCGCCCGCTTCCACGAGCTGAAACGCCCGCCCGCGATGCAATCGGCCGATGCCCTGGCGCGGATTGAAGCCGAAGTGAAGCGCGCCGTCGATGCGTTGAGCGCCGCGCCGGCGACCGATGCGCAACCGCCGACGATCGGCGATATCGGCGTCGCCGTGGCACTGGCTTATCTGGACTATCGCTTCGCCGCCTTCGATTGGCGCACCGGGCGCGGCGGCCTCGCGCGCTGGCATGCGGAATTTTCCGCGCGCCCGTCGATGCGCGCGACGGCCTTGCCCAACCCGTGAATAAATCGTTGAAATCGGCCGTCAATATCCGCTTGGATTCGGCCCCGGCATGGGGTTAAGATTTTGCCGCTTGTGTTCGGCAATCTCTAACGAAAAGGAGCTGCCAGAGTGAGCTCGATGGAACATCTTGAAGCGTTACGCGCCCGCCATGCGGGTCTCGAATTGAAAATCTCCGAGGAGACCCGACGCCCGCATCCCGACGACGGGCTGATCCACGAACTCAAGAAAGAAAAACTGAAGCTCAAGGACGAGATCGCGCGCCTCGAGCGCGGGACACGCCACTAGCCGCCGGCCCTGCTAGAGCGCTTTCACGCGCTCGCGCAGGACGAATTTCTGCACCTTGCCGGTCGAGGTTTTCGGCAACGCGCCGAAGATGACGGTCTTCGGGCATTTGAAGTGCGCGATCTGCGCTCGGCAGCGATCGATGATGTCTTGCGCCGTGGCGCTGGCGCCCTCCTTGAGCGTGACGAAGGCACACGGAGTTTCGCCCCATTTCTCGTCGGGCCGGCCGATCACGGCGCATTCGAGCACCGCGGGGTGACGGTAGATGGCGCTTTCCACTTCGATCGTCGAAATATTCTCGCCGCCTGAAATGATGATGTCCTTGGAGCGGTCCTTGAGTTCGATATAGCCATCGGCATGGCAGACGCCGAGATCGCCGGTGTGGAACCAGCCGCCGGCAAAGGCCTCTTCGGTCGCTTTCGGATTCTTGAGATAGCCTTTCATCACGATATTGCCGCGGATGAACACCTCGCCCATGGTCTGGCCGTCGCGCGGCACGGGTTCGAGCGTCTTCGCGTCGGCGATCATCAAGCCTTCGATCAAGGGATAGCGGATGCCCTGCCGGGCCTTCATGCGGAAGCGGTCGACAGCGTCGAGCGCGTCCCATTCGCCGTGCCAGGCGCAGATCGTCGCCGGGCCGTAGGTCTCGGTGAGGCCGTAAACATGGGTGATGGTGAAGCCGGCTTTCTCGATGCCTTCGAGGATCGACGGCGGCGGCGGCGCCGCGGCGGTCATGATATTGCACGAATGACCGAACGCGCGCTTCTCGCCGGGCTTGGCGTTGATGATGAAGCCGAGCACGGTCGGCGCCCCGCACAGATGCGTCACGCGCTCCTCGGCCACGGCCTTGTAGATCGTTTCCGCCGCGATGCGGCGCAGGCAGACGGCGGTGCCGTTCAGCGCCGCGATGGTCCAAGGGAAGGTCCAGCCGTTGCAGTGAAACATCGGCAGGGTCCAGAGATAGACCGGGTTCTGCTGCATCGACCAGACGAACGCATTGTTCATCGCCGCGAGGCAGGCGCCGCGATGCGAATAGACCACGCCTTTCGGATTGCCCGTGGTACCCGAGGTGTAGTTGAGCGCGATCGCGTCCCATTCATCCGCCGGCCAGTGCCAGGCATAGTCGGGATCGCCCTCGGCCAGGAACGACTCATAGTCGATCGCGCCGATGCGCTCGCCGCCCGGCCCCTCGCTGTCGGCGATGTCGATCACGGGGATGGCGCGGCCGATCTCGGCGAGCGCGCCCTTGATGGTGGGCGCCAATTCGGTGTCGCACAGAATGAGCTTGGCCTCGCCGTGCTCCAGGATGAAGCCGATTTCCTTGGCATTGAGCCGCGTGTTGAGCGCGTTGACGACGCCGCCCGTCATCGGCACGCCGAAATGCGCCTCGTAGATTTCGGGTATGTTGGGCGCCAGCACCGCGACCGTATCGCCCTTCCCGATGCCGCGCTTGGCGAGCGCCGAGGCGAGGCGGCGCGCCCGCTCGAAAGTCTGTTTCCAGGTGTAGCGCCGCTTGCCATGCACGACCGAAGGATGATCGGGAAACGCGGCGGCGGCGCGTTCGATGAATTGCACCGGCGTCAGCGGCGCGAAATTGGCGGCGTTCTTGCTCAGCCCCAGCTCGTATTTGCCGAGGCGCTGGGCGCCCGCCGGCGGCACGTCGCGGCGCAGCGCGCGCCGCGCCGGCGCCGTGGCGCGCCGCGCCTTCAAGATGCGCGCCACCGGCACCGATGCCGGCGGCAGCGGCGCCGCGATGCGCGGCGCGGCCGGCTTCGGCGCCTTGACCTTGCGCGCCCGGCTTGTGCCGCCGCGGCGCTTGCCGCCTTGGCCCTTGCCCTTGCCCGCCCCGCTTTTCCCGCGCTTCGATCTTGCCATTCCGATCATCCCGCAAATATAGGCCGCCGCCGCACGCTTATAGGACAGCCGGAGCCGCGAACGGAAGGGCGGACCGGCTTGCGCCCTATCGGGATAAAATGCTCGCCCGCGGATTTTTGACTTGACGGATTCGCGCCGAGACTCGACTTTGCGGCGCGGTCCGACCGCCCAATGAGGAAGAGGAGACAGTGATGTTCAGATCGAAGCCTATCGCCTTGGCTTGCCTTGCCGCCGGCGCGCTCGCCGCCGCGGACGCGATCGCTCAGACGACGCCGCCGGCGGCGGCCCCGCCGCCCTTCGCCACGACCAAGGTCGCGGACAACGTCTATATTTTCCGCTACCAGGGACACCAAGCGCTGTTCGTCGTCACGCCGGCCGGCGTGATCGCGACCGATCCGATCGGCTATCTCCGGCCCCAGGCGGTGACGACCTATATCGACGAGATCAAAAAAGTCTCGAAGGCGCCGATCAAATATCTCATCTACAGCCACCATCATTTCGATCACATCGCCGGCGGCAAGCCGTTCAAGGACGCGGGCGCGCAAGTCATCGCCCATCAGCGGGCGAAAGAGCACCTCGCCAAGCTCAAGCACCCGGACGTCGTCGTCCCCGATGTCGGCGTCGGCAACAAGCACGTCATCAATCTCGGCGGCACGACGCTTGAGCTGCACTATGTCGGGCGCAACCACTCCGACAATTCCCTGGTCATGTTCCTGCCCAAGGAGAAAATCATCTTCACCGTCGATTTCGTTCCGATCCAGACCGTGCAATTCCGCAACATGCTGGATAGCTGGATTCCCGAGTGGGAAGACTCGCTGAAGCGCGTGCTGGCGATGAACTGGGAGCGCATGATCCCCGGCCATCCCTATGCTGGCGGCCGGCTTGGCACCAAGCAGGACGTTCAGGACTTGCTGACCTACATGACCGACGTTTCGGCCGCCGCCAAGACAGCGGCAAGCCAGGGCAAGTGCTGGGACACGGCGATGAAGGAGATCAAGCTGCCGAAATACGAGAAATGGGGCAGTTACGAGCAGCATTTCGCCGGCAACGTCGAGCGCTATTGCAGCTACTGGGCGCGCGGTTACTGAGCGGCGCGTTCTCCTAACCCTGACAGCAGCGCAGGGCGGCCACGGGCCGCCCTGCGTTTTTCTGACAAGCGGATTTCGCCGCCCGATGCGTAGGAGCGGCGCCTATCCGAACGGCCCCAAGGAATGACCGTTGCGCGTTGCGTAGGGGCGCGCTGCGCGCGCCCTGGTCATGCAACGCTGATCCATCGTGCCCTGCGGAAACAGGGCGCGCGCAGCGCGCCCCTACGGTGCAACGATCGGTCAACCTGCGGGGCTGTTCGCATTTAAACCGTCCCGACCGAAAGCCCGATTCAGCTAGTAGGCGCCGAGAAAATCGCGCTTGCCGACCTCGACGCCGTTGTGGCGCAGGATGGCGTAGGCCGCGGTCACGTGGAAATACACGTTCGGCAGCGAAAAATTCCGCGCGAGATCGATGCCCTTCATCACCACCGGCTGGCGCAGCGGCACGGTCAGGTCGGCGTTCTCCTTGCCGGCCGTCGTCTCGGGCTTCACTGTCGCGATGAAATCGAGCGTTTTCTTGATCCGGGCCTTGAGCTCGCCGAAATTTTTCTCGGTGTCCTCGTGCTTCGGCGCCTCGACGCCGCCCAAGAGGCTGGCGCAGCGCTTGGCCGTGTCGCACGCGATCTGCACTTGGCGGCTCAGCGGAAACATATCGGGCGCCAGGCGCGCGTCGACGAGAACGCTTTCGTCGATTTTCTTGGCGGCGCAGAACGCGGCGCCCTTGTCGAGCAGGGCCGAAAGATTGCCGAGCGATTTCACCATCGGCACGATGGAGTGTTGGTAAAGCGGATTGGACATCATATTTCCCGGTTGTTGTTGCGGAGAGCGGCGACTGTAGCCGGTATCGGCGGCGGCACCAAGTCCGGCGCCGGGGCGGCAATTTCGCTGGCGAGCGCATTTGAGTTTGCGTAACACTTGGCGGCCAGGAGGAGCACGATCACATGGCCAGCCGTTACGACGAGGTTTACGCCCGCGCCCGGCGCGATCCCGAAGGCTTCTGGGCCGAGGCCGCCGAGAACATCCATTGGGACAAACGCTGGGACAAGGTGCTCGACGCCGCGAACCCGCCGTTTTACCGCTGGTTCGCCGGCGCGCGCTGCAACACGGCCTACAACGCGCTCGACCGCCACGTCGAAGGCGGCCGCGCCGATCAGCCGGCGCTGATCTACGACAGCCCGATGGCGGGCCTAGTGAAAACCTACACCTATCGCGAGCTGCGCGACGCCGTCGCCGCGTTCGCCGGCGTCTTGGCCGCGCTCGGCGTCGGCAAGGGCGACCGCGTCATCGTCTATATGCCGATGGTGCCCGAGGCCGTCATCGCCATGCTCGCGACCGCGCGCCTCGGCGCGGTGCATTCGGTCGTGTTCGGCGGCTTCGCGGCGAACGAGCTGGCTCTGCGCATCGACGACGCCACGCCCAAAGTCATCGTATCGGCCTCGTGCGGGCTCGAGCCGGGGCGCGTCGTGGCCTACAAGCCGCTGCTCGACGGCGCCATTGCGCTGGCCAAGCACAAGGTGCCGCATTGCGTGATCCTGCAACGGCCGCAGCAGAGTTGCGAACTGGTCAAAGGCCGCGATCACGATTGGCAGGAGATGGCCGCCAAGGCCAAGCCGCATGACTGCGTGCCCGTCGCCGCCACCGACCCGCTCTACATCCTCTACACCTCGGGCACGACGGGCCAGCCCAAGGGCATCGTGCGCGACAATGGCGGCCACATGGTCGCGCTCTATTGGACGATGAAGAACCATTACGGCATCGAGCCCGGCGAGGCGTTTTGGGCGGCTTCGGATGTCGGCTGGGTGGTCGGCCATTCCTACATCGTTTATGCGCCGCTGCTGCACGGCAATATTTCGATCCTGTACGAGGGCAAGCCGGTGGGCACGCCCGATGCCGGCGCGTATTGGCGCGTCATCGCGCAGCACAAGGTGCGCGCCATGTTCACGGCGCCGACCGCGTTCCGCGCCATCAAGCAGCAGGATCCCAAGGGCGCGCTTATCAAGACGCACGATCTATCCGGCTTCCGCACGCTGTTTCTCGCCGGCGAACGCGCCGATCCCGACACGATCAAATGGGCCGAGAGCAATCTCCGCGTTCCCGTTCTCGATCACTGGTGGCAAACCGAAACCGGCTGGCCGATTTGCGGCAACCCGGTGGGACTGGGCTTGATGCCGGTCAAATACGGCTCGCCGACCAAGCCGATGCCGGGCTGGCACCTCGACGTGCTGGACGACAACAAGCGTTCGGTCAAAGCCGGCGATATCGGCGCGCTCTGCGCCAGGTTGCCGCTGCCGCCGGGCAGCTTCCCCACGCTGTGGAATGCCGCCGAACGCTACCGCGACTCCTATCTCGACGAATTTCCCGGCTTCTACAAAACCGGCGATGCCGGCTTTATCGACGCGGACGGCTATGTCTACGTGATGACGCGCACCGACGACGTGATCAACGTCGCCGGCCATCGCCTATCGACCGGCGGCATGGAAGAGGTGCTATCGGACCACAAGGATGTCGCCGAATGCGCTGTGATCGGCGTCGCCGATGCGATGAAGGGCCAGCTTCCGCTGGGCTTCCTGGTGCTCAAGGCGGGCATCGACCGGCCGCCGGGAGACATCGTCAAGGAGGTCGTGCAGATGGTGCGCGACCGCATCGGCCCGGTCGCGGCGTTCAAAACGGCCGTTGTCGTCAAGCGCCTGCCGAAGACGCGCTCGGGCAAGATTCTGCGCGGCACGATGCAGAAAATCGCCGACAGCCAGGACTACAAGGCGCCAGCGACGATCGACGACCCCGCCGTGCTCGGCGAGATCGGCGAAGCGCTGAAGACCGTGGGCTACGCCAAGCCGCCCGGCTAGACGCCTTTGCGCTCGCCCGCCTCGGCTTTTTTCGCTTCGGCCTTGGCCTCGTCGGATTTCTTGGCCGCAATCTTGGCCCGCGCCGCTTCGACCAGCGTCGTCAGATCGAGATAGGTGCACAGGCCGAGATCGACCGGATCGCGCGGGCGGATATTCTGCGAGTTCCAATGGGTGCGGTCGCGCACGCCGGAAATCGTGTTCTTGGTGGTGCCGAGCAGCTTGCAGATCTGCCCGTCGCTAAGCTCGTGGTGGTTCTTGAGCAGCCAGGCCACGCCATCGGGTTTGTCCTGGCGCTTGACGACCGGGGTGTAGCGCGCGCCCTTGGCGCGCAGCTGCGGCTGCGGGATCGACGATTGCACCATGCGCAACCGCGCCGCCGGATCGGCCTCGCAGCGCTTGATTTCGTCCGACGTGAGCTGGCCGTTCGAGATCGGATCGAGCGGCGCCATGCCCGGCATGATATCGCCATCGGCAAGAGCCTGGATCTCAAGCGCGTGCAAGCCGCTGAACTCCGCGATCTGCTCGAAGGTCAGGCCGGTGTTTTGGATCAGCCACATCGCGGTGGCCTTCGGCATCATGGGTTGAGCCATGCGGACTCCCTTTCGGAAATGAGGTTTGATCCCATTTCGCCCGTCCGATTTCGCGGTCGAAGCCGGACCTGATCGAATGTCGTGGACAGGGCAGATATAGGCGGCGCGGCGCGGCGCGTCTAGCGCTTCCTGCGCGGGGCAAACCCCGAAAAAGATTGGGCCCGAAGCCGAAGCTCCGGGCCCGACGCGCGAGAGGGAGGAGGACCGCGCGTTTCTTAGACCGAAACTATTACCCGATCGAAGGGCCCTTGGCCATAGGCAATACGCCGTGACCGGGGCCTTCTAATCGAGATTAGTTTTTCGCCTTCGTTAGGCCGCTTTCGCCTTGCTGAATTTTTCCATCGTCTTGGCGACGCGGGCTTGGACCGGCTCGGCCAACTCGTTGGCGAATTTCGTCATGATCTCGGCAACCTTCGTCGAACCGGCAACGGCCGAGTCGAACGCGGTGCGGACCATGGCGGATTGCAGCTCGAAGAACTCCTGCGGCGATTTGGCGCCGAACAGCGCGCGCACATTGGCGAACTGCGCTTCGGCCGACTTCTTGCCCATTTCCGCGACTTCGTCGCCGATGGCGTCGAAGCTTTTCTGCGCGAGCGCCTGCGCGGCGTTCGCGGCATCGAGATTTTCCTTGGCGAGGGCCGCGGCTTCGTCGAACTTCGAGATCGCTTGCGGCCAGGTCTTCTCGACCTGCTCGCGCGCCATGGCAGTCGCCTTCTCGCAGCTCTTCAGGTAGGTTTCGCTGCCCGCTTTGAAGAGCTTCTGCGCCGTTTCCTTGCTGGCCTTCAGAATCTTCGCGGCCGTATCCTGGCCGGTCTTGACCGCGGTTTCGATCTGTTCGACGCCGACGGCCTTGGTGAAATCTTGCGCGTTCATGGCTTGCTCCTGGGGAAATGCACCGTCGCCGGCGCGATGAAGATGGCTCTATTTTTTTGTCGCGCCACAAAATTGTGCGCTGCAACATCACCAATATAGCGATGATTTCACCGGCGTCAAGAAAAATTGGTGCACTGCAACAAAAATATCCATCACAAGCCATAAGAAATAAACATTAGATTACAATATCTTATAAATATGTTCGCGAAAGGCCCGTGTTGGAGAACGGGGCAATATGGGGGTTGCGACGGCTCGACGCAGCTTGGTTAACGCCTCTATTGTGCAGCCGCGAGATTGTCGCCGGCCAGCGATCGGCGGATCAGCTCGCGGGTTTCGGCGACGCCATAGAGAACGATGAACGAGCCCATCCGCGGCCCCTGGCTCTGACCGAGCAGGACTTCGTAGAGCGCCTTGAACCAATCGCGCAAATTTTCGAAGCCGCAGCGCTTGCCGATTTCGAAGACCTGGGTTTGCAGCGCCTCGGGCGTGGCGTCGCCGGCCGCCGCGGCCAGGGCCTTGTCGAGTTCGGCAAGGGCCGCGCGTTCTTGATCGGTCGGCGCGCGATAGCGCTTCGCGGTTTTGACGAAGTCGCGATAGTAGACCAGGGCATAGCCCACGAGCTCATCGAGCAATGGCATTTTCTCGGGGCTGGCGCCCGGCCGGGCGCGGCGGATGAAGCCCCACAGCACGTTCTTGTCCTCGGTGTTGCACACGCTGGCGAGGTTGAGAAGAATGCCGAAGCTCACCGGCAGGCCGGCTGCGGGCGGCTGGCCGCGATGGATGTGCCAGACCGGATTTTCCAGGCGCTGGGCCGGCGTCTCGCCCGGAAACGCGTCGAGATGGGCGATATATTCGTCAACGGCTTTCGGAATCGCGTCGAAGAACAGGCGCTTCGCGCGCCGCGGCTGCTGATACATGAACAGCGACAGCGACTCGCTCGGCGCGTATTTGAGCCAATCCTCGACCGCCAAGCCGTTGCCCTTGGATTTCGAAATCTTCTCGGCGTTCTCGTCGAGAAACAATTCGTAGGTGAAGCCTTCAGGCGGCCGGGCGCCGAGATGCTTGCAGACCTGGCCCGACAGCCGCACCGAATCGATCAGGTCCTTGCCCGACATTTCGTAGTCGACGCCGAGCGCCGCCCAGCGCATCGCCCAATCGGCCTTCCATTGCAGCTTGCAATGGCCGCCGGTCACTTTTTGCTCGAAAGTGCCCTCGATCTCGTCCTTGAACACGATCGTGCCGGCATCGCGCTTGACCTCGAGCGCGGGAATTTCCAACACTTGCGGGCGCCCATCGCGCACGCGGATCGGCAGGAACGGGCAATAGGTCGCGCGCCGCTCCGGCCCCAACGTCGGCAGGATGACGTTCAGCACGTCGTCGAATTTTTCCAGCAGTTTGAGCAGCGTCGCATCGAAACGGCCGCTCTTATAGGCCTCGGTCGCGCTGACGAATTCGTATGCGAAGCCGAATCGATCGAGAAAAGCGCGCAGGCGCGCGTTGTTGTGCGCGCCGAAGCTGTCATGCGTGCCGAAGGGGTCGGGCACCGAGGTCAGCGGCGTGCCGTAGGTGTTCGCCTTGTTGCCGACGAATTTCGCCATCGTTGCCTGGTTCGGCACGTTGTCGGGAACCTTGCGCAGCCCGTCGAGATCGTCGGAAAAGGCGAACAGGCGCGTCGGGATATCGGGGCAGAGGCGCTCGAAGGCGCGGCGCACCATCGTGGTGCGCACGACCTCGCCGAAGGTGCCGATATGCGGCAGGCCCGACGGACCGTAGCCGGTTTCGAACAGCACGTAGCCCTTCGCCGGCGGTTTTCCGCCGATGCGTTCCGCGATCTTGCGCGCTTCCTCGAAGGGCCATGCCTTCGCGGCACGCGCCAATTCCTGCTCGCCCGTCATTTTCGAATTCCGTTTTTCCGCGATGCGGCGAAACTAGGGTCCGCCGCGCGCGCCGTCAATTCGGCGCGCCGTCGTTGCGGCGCGCGGTCAGCGCGGCGGGCCGCAGCGCTTCGCGTAGCTGAAATAGAGTTCGCGCGCCTTGGCCGCGATCGGCCCGGCCTGATAGTTGCGATCGTCGACCCGGACGCAGGGCTTCACCTTGGAGTAATTGCCGGTCGAGAACACCTCGTCGGCGGCCTTGATGTCGGCGAAGCTGACCCGGCGCTCCTCGACCGTGTGCCCGGCCTCGCGCAACAGGGCGATGATGCGCTGCCGCGTAATGCCGTTGAGGAACGTGCCGTTGATCGCCGGCGTCGCGACCACGCCGTCCTTGACCATGAACAGATTCGCCGTGCAGAACTCGGCGACGTTGCCGTTGGGATCGAGCATGATGCTGGTATCGAAGCCGCGCTGCTCGGCGTCGATCTGAGCGCGCGCCACGTTGGGATAGAGGCAGCCCGACTTCGCCTCGGTCGGCGCCATGTCGATGGCGGGCCGCCGGAACGGCGACAGGCAGGCGCTGAACCCGGTGAAGGGCGGCAACGGAATGGCTTCGAGCACCACGGCGAATTGCGTCGAATCGGGATCGGGCGTGATCAGCCCGCGCCCCGCCCACATCATCGGGCGGACATAGAGCGCGACATCGCGCGGATATTTGGCGATGCCCTCCCACGCGATGCGCATCAGCTCCTCGGCCGTGACCGGCGGCTTCATGCCGAAATAGCGCGCCGAGGCGACCGCGCGCTTGCAATGCAAGTCGAGATCGGGGGCCACGCCGTCGAAGGCGCGGGCGCCGTCGAAAATGCTCTGGCCGAGCCACGCGGCCGGGCTTTCGACCGTGAGCAGCGGAATATTGCCTTCGTGCCACTTGCCCTCGAACCAGGTGCGCGCCGGATGCGCGCCCGTGCCGGCGTGTTGCGCTGCTTGTGCCATGGCCGTTCCCATCGTTGCCCATGAGACCTAGCGCGTTTCGCGCCCGCATCCAAGCCGAGGCGCGCCGCCGACTGTTGTTTTTTCAGATGTGCCGATACAATCGGCCAACAACGACATTGTGGAGAATTGCCGTTGGATATCGTACGAAAAAGCAAGACGCTGAGTTCGGTGCTGCGCCATCGCGCGGCCAGCTACGGACTGACGCTCGATCCCCAGGGCTGGATCGCGATCGACGAGCTGCTGCCGGCCTTGGCGAAACGCGGGCGCCGGATGAGCCGCGGCGAACTCGACCGCGTCGTCGCCGAGAACGACAAGCAGCGCTTCGAGTTCAGCGTCGACCGCACCCGGATTCGCGCGCGCCAGGGCCATACGGTCGAGGTCGATCTGGCGCTGCCGCCGGCGGCGCCGCCGCCGACGCTCTATCACGGCACTTTCGCCAAGGCCCTCGACAGCATCCGGCGCGAAGGCCTCACCAAACAGACGCGGCACCACGTGCATTTGAGCCCCGACGAGGCGACGGCGGCCAAGGTCGGCGCCAGGCGCGGCCGGCCGGTCATTCTGACGATCGACACCGCGGCCATGGCGCGCGACGGCCATGAATTTTTCCTCACCGGCAACGCTGTCTGGCTCACCGACGCAGTGCCGGCGAACTACATCCGGTTTCCCGCCGAAACGCCGCCCGCGCCGCGCCGAACTTGACGCCGCCGCCGGCGGGCCATGTTCGTTTTGCAGCGCGACACGGACCGGGCTTCCATAGTAAAATCGCCAGGCCTGCTAGGCGGTCCATTGAGGAACGATTGCGCATGAGCGAACTCGGCGACTGGGAATTCCCCGAGTCCTTGCGGCCGAAGCCGGCCGGTTGGAGCTTCGAGCTCGACCACGCGCTCGACGCCGTGCTGAGCCTGAGCGCCGAGATTCCCGACGACGCCTTCACCGCCCAAATCCTCGGCACCGAACGCGCGGGCAACGCCGTCGTCATCGACGATAGCGGTCTTATTCTCACCATCGGCTACCTCGTGACCGAGGCGGAGCGGATTTGGCTCAGTCACAATTCCGGCCGCGTCGTCGCCGGCCACGTCGTCGGCTACGATTTCGAGACCGGTTTCGGCTTGGTGCAGGCGTTGGGCGCGATCAAGGCGCAGCCGCTGCAATTCGGCACGGTGCGCGACCTGGCCAGCGGCAGCAACGTCATCGTCGCCGGCGCGGGCGGGCGGCGGCGCGCGCTCGAAGCCAAGCTCGTCGGCAAGCGCGAATTCGCCGGTTATTGGGAATATGTGCTCGACCAGGCCCTGTTCACGACGCCGGCCCATCCCCATTGGGGCGGCACGGCGCTGATCGGGCAGGATGGCAAGCTCTACGGCATCGGCTCGCTTTACGTGCAAAACGCACGCGGCGGCGACACCAAGGCCGAGGGCAACATGATCGTGCCGATCGACCTGCTGCCGCCGCTGCTGGCCGACTACAAGAAGCACGGAACGCTCACCCGCCCGGCGCGCCCCTGGCTCGGCTTCTATGCCGCCGAAGCCGAGGACCGCCTCGTCGTGGTCGGCCTCGCCGCCAAGGGCCCGGCCGATGTCGCCGGCCTGCATCCGCGCGACATCGTCGTCGACGTGGCCGGCGCCCCGGTGGGCAATCTCGCCGATCTCTGGCGCACCGCCTGGGGCCTGGGCCGTGCCGGCGTCGAAGTGCCCTTGACCGTGCTGCGCGACGGCAAGACCAAGCGCATCGTCATCAAGTCCGGCGACCGCGGCAAATTCCTCAAGGCGCCGCGGATGCACTGAGGCGTCGCCATGAACCGCGATCCGCTGCGGCCGATCGGCGACGACGAGGTGGCGCGCTATCGCGCCGACGGCGCACTCTGCCTGCGCGGATTGTTCGACGCCGACTGGATCGCGAAGCTCGCCGAGGATGTCGATGCCGATATCGCGTCGCCGGGGCCGATGCAGCGCATCAACACGCCGGCGGGCAATCCCGGGCGTTTCTTCGTCGATTTCCAGCTTTGGCGGCGCTGGCCGCATTGCCGCGAATTCGCCCTCGCCTCGCCCGGCGCCGCCATCGCCGCGCGGCTCTCGGGCAGCGCCACGATCGCCTATTACCACGATCATCTGCTGGTGAAGGAGCCGGGCACGATCGAGCCGACGCCGTGGCATCACGACCAGCCCTATTACCCGGTCGACGGCGATCAGATCGTTTCGCTCTGGCTGCCGCTCGATCCGGTGGCGCGCGATACCTGCGTCGAATACGTCAGGGGCTCGCACCGCTGGGGCCGCTGGTTCCAGCCGCGCTTTTTCAAGCAGGCGCCCGATGCCGCGCTCAAGGTCGCGGATGAGCGGCTCGAGCCCGTGCCCGACATCGACGGCCATCGCGGCGATTACGAGCTGCTCGGCTGGGATTTGCAGCCCGGCGATTGCATCGCCTTCCACGGCCTGACCCTGCATGGCGCGCCGGGCAACAAATCGACGACCCGCCGCCGCCGCGCCTACTCGACGCGCTGGCTCGGCGCCGATACGCGCTACGCCCAACGCGACGGCCAGATCTCGCCGCCGATCGAGGGCCACGGCCTCAAGCCCGGCGACACGATGGAATGCGCCCTGTTCCCGCGGGTGTGGCCGCGCTGAGGCCAAGATGTGTTTTTCAATCGCTTGTCATACCGACGGTCCCAAAGATCGACCGATGCTTGTGCGGTAGGGGCGCACCGCTGTGCGCCCTGTTGATGCAGGTCATGATGGTTATCCGTTGCATCGCCAGGGCGCACAGCGGTGCGCCCCTACGCACTAAACGATGGCCATTCCATGGAGCCGTTCATGTCACGCCCCGACATGAAACGGCCCGCGCGGCGCGGTGTGGAGCGACTCGGCGCCGGTGGCGGTGACGACGACGAGTTCGCCGGTCTGCAGGCCGGCGCGCTGGTCCTTGGTGATCACGTTGGGCTGAATGACCATCATCATGCCCTCTTGCAACACCAGGTCGGGCAAGGGCTCGCTGCCGCGCGTCGGCGAGCCGAGAATCGGCGGCAGATAGCCGCCGCCCAAGCCGTGCACGAGATCGTCGTAATAGGTGAAGCCCGCGTCCTCGATGACGCGGGCGCCGACGGCGAGCTCGCGCGCATGCACGCCGGGTTTCAGCACCTTGAAGATCGCGTCATAGGCCGCTTCGGCGGCGTCGTGCAGCTTGCGGTACTCCGGCGTGAAGCCCTCGCCGAGCGTGAAGGTGCGCAGCACCTGGCCCCAATGTTCCCAAAAGCTCGCGGTGATCTCGCAGGCGATGACGTTGCCCGTGGCGAGCTTGCGCGCCGTGTGGTGCTGGCGCCGCCCGCAGCCGTCGGCTCCCAAGCTCGCCGCGCCCCTACGCCGGAACGGCGCCAGTTACCTCCGCAGTTTGCCTGTCTTCGGATGCGTGTTGTAGGCGTTGGGTTCGATTTTTTTAGCAGCATCTTTATTTTTAACAGCATATTTATATGTGTCTAACAACTTTTGGGCATTTCTAATCTGTTCCTTTTGCTTCATGTTGGCAGAAGCAAAACTCGGCGCCATAACGCCGAAAGCAACGGTCGCAACGAGCGCGATCAGTGTCGATTTCATTGTCGTATCCCTTCGAGTTGGATTGATTTTCCGTTATCGCAATGGCGGCCCCCGCCAACAATTGCGACATTATTCGATCGGCATCGGCCGCGCTATGACGGCTGTCACTCGGGTCGCTAATCCAAGCAAGTCGGCCCCGCCATATTCGCGTGACGCCACGCACAATCGACAGCGCCGACGTCACGCGCTGGCGCGCCGGCCACGGACTTAAGCCCGGCGACGCGATGGAATGCGCCCTGTTCCCGCGCGTGTGGCCGCGATAAAGCCGGTGGTGTTTTCAATACAAGCGTCATCCCTCGCACGGACTAGCATGGTGCCGTCATGCGGGATCTCGCCAGTCCAGTCGAGGTCCCTCCGCTCCGCGCGCAATTGCGCGCTCCGGTCGGGATGACGGCGATGAAATGACATCGCCCGCTTCACACCCCGACATGAAACGGCCCGCGCGGCGCGGTGTGGAGCGACTCGGCGCCGGTGGCGGTGACGACGACGAGTTCGCCGGTCTGCAGGCCGGCGCGCTGGTCCTTGGTGATGACGTTGGGCTGAATGACCATCATCATGCCCTCTTGCAACACCATGTCGGGCAAGGGCTCGCTGCCGCGCGTCGGCGAGCCGAGGATCGGCGGCAGATAGCCGCCGCCCAAGCCGTGCACGAGATCGTCGTAATAGGTGAAGCCCGCGTCCTCGATGACGCGGGCGCCGACGGCGAGCTCGCGCGCATGCACGCCGGGTTTCAGCACCTTGAAGATCGCGTCATAGGCCGCTTCGGCGGCCTCGTGCAGCGTCCGGTACTCCGGCGTGAAGCCCTCGCCGAGGGTGAAGGTGCGCAGCACCTGGCCCCAATGTTCCCAGAAGCTGGCGGTGATTTCGCAGGCGATGACGTCGCCCTTGGCGAGCTTGCGCGCCGTGTGATGCTGGCGCGGTACGAACACGTCGGGCGCGCGCATCGCCGTCGAAAAGAAGAAATGGATGATGTTCGAGCCGCGCCACGGCACATAGGCGGCTTCGGTGATGGCGCCGAGATCGCGCTCGTCGAGGCCGGGCCGCATTTCCTTGAGCAGCGCCTCGATCGGCATGTCGCTCAAGCGCGCGGCGATGCGGTACCAGCCCAGCTCCTCCTTCGATTTGACCATGCGCAGGCCGAAATAAGCGCGGTTGAAATCGGCGACGCCGGGGAACTTGGCTTCGAGCGCCTTGTAATAACCCATCGGCACCAAGCCGACGGCGCCGACGCGGCCCGGCTTGGCGCCGCGCGCCTCCAACTCGGCGATGGCGGAACCGATCGTCGAAGTTCCGCCCCAGCGCATATCGGCCTCGCTCATCACCGCGCGGGCCTGGGGCAGATGGTTGTAGAACTGCACGAAGATCGTATCGCGCTTGCCGGGCGTGAAAACGAGCACGGCCTCGTAGGTGGTGAGCCAATCGGAAATCCAATGCACCGGCCCGCCGCGGAAGAACGCGGCATAGGCGACGAGATGGTCGATCCCCGCCTCCGCCATCGCCTTGGCGACGAGGCCGCGGCGGCGCGCCATCTCGCCGGCCGAGAATTTCGGGTAATCGGCGTCGACGATCTTCATCAGCTCGGCGCCGAGCTTGATATCGGGCTTGCGATAGGTTCCCTGGGTCATGGCGCGGCTCACGAATAGGGCGTGGCGACGGCGTGGCCGAGCGAATTGATGTGCACGCGCTCGTGCGGCGCAGTTTTGCCGGCGATGCGGTCAGCGCACCAATCGGCCAGCATGGTCATCCAATTCTCGCCGAGATAGGAGGCCGTGTTGCCGCCGATGGCGTGGCGCTCGCCCTCGTAGACGACGAATTTCTTGCGCACCTTGAGCTTTTCGATGAGCGCGTCGGTGAACTCGATATTGGACAGTTCCTCGTCCTCGCCGGCCTGGATCAGCAAGGGGCATTTGATCTTGCCGACATGGGGGTGCAGCGTGAAACGTTTCTTGAACTTGTCGAACTTCGCTTCGTCGTCATAACCGGACATGTACATGAAGCGCATCTTGAACGAGGGCGAGGCCTGGTCCATCAGCGCGTTCATGCCCGGCTCGTGGCACACATAGGTGAGCGCCGCGCCGCGCAGCTTGTCGCCGAGCGCGGCCGCCGCCTGGGCGCCGAAATAGGAGCCGAAGCTGATGCCCCAGAGCACGATGTGCTCCTTGTCGATATGCGGGTGGCTGGCAAGGAAGTTGTAGACCGCGACCGCCGCCTCCATGTGATTGTCTTCGGTGACGAAGATTTCGCGGATCGTGCACTCGCCCTGGCCCGGCCCGTCATAGATGAAATTCGCCATGCCGCGTTCCATGAACTTGTCGCCGTACATGGAGCACATGATTTCCTTCGAGCCGTCCATGCCGTCGATGCCGATGACGCAGGGGAACTTCTCGCCCGGCTTGGGCTCGCGCGGCAGGTGGAGATAGCCCGGCAGCGCCTTGCCCTTGCCGCCGAAGGGGATTTCGACGCGCTGCACCGGGCGCGGCGCGTATTTGGCGTATTTGTCGTAGCAGCGCACCATCGAGCTGTTGTAACCGATCGAAACCGGGTTGTTCTCGAAGATCGGCCAGCGCGCGGCGGAATAGAGCATGGCGGCGATGAAGTAGCTCTCGCGCGCCGAAACCAGCCGGCCCTGCTTTTCGAAATTCTCCGCCTTGGTCTCGCGCCGGCGCGCGGCGGCGCCGAATTCGCGGTGCATGTCGGCGAATTTGCGCACGCGCATGCCGACGGTGCGGAAATCGCCGACAGCGTCGGGCCCCGCCGGATACATCGTATAGCCGAGCCGCGGCTGGTCCCATTCCATGCCCACGGCCTGGATCACCGAATCCATCACCCAGCGCTGGTCGTTCCAGCGCTTCACCATCTGTTCCGTCTTGGCGCGCATCATCGGCTTTCTCCCTCTCCTTCGTGCCCACCCGGGCGACCTACCTACCACGCGGCGCGCGGCCTCGCCATGCGCCGGCGCCGGGCCGGATATGATTGGCGCCTCTTGCGCAACGCGCTATGGTTCGCCGGCATTCCGGAGGGAGGAGGCGATGGCCGCGGCGGCGCAGAACAAGATCAAGCGCAACTACAAAATGAAAGTCGAGACCGGGCGCTACATAACGATGCGCGACGGCGTCCAGCTTTCGGTCAAGATCTACCGGCCCGATGCGCCGGGCAAATTCCCGGTCCTGTTCGCGCCCTCGCCCTATCAGCACGACACCGACACGATCCCGCACTCCACCATGTTCCTGTGGCGCGAGGTCGGCCCGGTCGATTGGTATGTGTGCGAGCACGGCTACGCCTATGTCCGCGTCGACGTGCGCGGCAGCGGCCGCTCGGGCGGCGTCTACGAATTCTTCTCGGAGGCCGAGCAGCAGGACCTTTACGAGGTCATCGAATGGATCGGCCGGCAAGACTGGAGCAACGGCCGCGTCGGCGGCATCGGCCAATCCTATTACGCGATGTCGCAATGGTTCATGGGCATCCTCAACCCGCCCTCGTTGAAGTGCATCGCGCCCTATGACGGCATGATCGACGCTTATCGCGATTCGAGCTACCACGGCGGCATCTACTGCGATTTCTTCGCCTGGTGGTGCAACCTGATCCGGGTGAGCAACCTGCACCGCGCCGCCAACGATCCGAACGGCAAGTTCCTGAGCCACGACCTCGCCGCCGATTTCATCGGGCGCCAGACCTACGACGATTGGTGGCGCTCGCGCTCGGCGCATGAACGGATCGGCGAAATCAAGGTGCCGATCCTGTCGATCGGCCATTGGGGCAAGATGGGGCTGCATCTGCGCGGCAATATCCTCGCCTACGAAGAGGCCAAGGCGCCGAAAAAGCTCGTCGTCACCGGCGCGCGCGACGTGTTCGAAGCGCACGACTTTTTCGACCACATCTGGTTCCACCGCGACTGGCTCTTGCCGTTCTACGACCGCTATCTCAAGGAGCTCGACAACGGCTACGAGAAAACCGCGAATGCGCGGATTTTCGTGCGCGGGCCCGATGCGTTCCGCGAGCTCAAGGAATGGCCGCCCGCCTCCAAGCAGGTCGCCCTTCATCTCAGCAAGAAGCTGAGCCGCAGCGTCGATTCGATCAATGACGGCAGCCTGACCGCCGAGCCGCCGGCGCGCGGCGGCGGCTCCACGGACTACAACTATCCCGATCCGGAATGGAAGCTCGGCAACGTCAAGGTCGGCGCGCGCGGGCCGGACCCGGTGGCGCGCGTCATGACCTTCACCACGGCGCCGCTCGCGGAGGACATGGAGGTCGTCGGCCCGATCGTGCTCGAGCTCTACGCCGCCTCGACCGCCACCGACACGGATTTCATCGTCAAGATTTCCGATCAGGCGCCGCAAGTGCCCGAGCAGCGCAAGCAGGGTATCCAGCCGGCCTCGACCGTGGTCAGCAAGGGCTGGCTGCGCGCCTCGCACCGCGCCAAGGACGCAAAGCGCTCGAAGCCCAACCGCCCCTTCTACAAGCACACCGACCCGCAGCCGATCGCGCCGGGCGAAATCTACAAATACGAGATCGAAGTCATGCCCTGCGGCCACGTGTTCAAGGCCGGCCACCGCATCCGCCTCGAACTCTCCAACGCCAACTCGCCGCTCACCAACTCGCTCTTCACCCACACCTACAACTGGTACAAGATCGGCACCGACACCTTCCACCACAACGCCGCGCATCCCTCGCGCCTGCTGCTGCCGGTGGTGCAGGGGAAGGGGTGAAGCGCTACTTCCCGATCAGCGCCAGGGAGAGCCAGGGCACGAGAACCGTGATCGCCAGGACCAAGACCATGGTGATGGTGAACGGCCCGGCGCCGCGGAAAATCTCCCAGGTGCTGATGTCGTAGTCGCTGAGATTGGCCTTGACGGTGAACACCGAGAGGCCGAGCGGCGGGGTCAAAAGCCCGATCTCGACGGCGATGATCGTGATCAGGCCGAACCAGATCAATCGCTGATCGACGACGCCGAATTCCTTCATCACCGGCAGCATGAAGGGAATCAAGATGAGCATGATCGACAGCGAATCGAGGAAGCAGCCCATGATGACGATGACGATGAGGTAGCCGATCAAAATCGACCAGAAGCCGAGTTGCGCGCCCTTGAGCCAGTTGCCGGCGAGGTTCGGCAGGCCCGACATGGTCAGCATCTGCGAATAGAGCTGGGCCGCCATCAGCAGGAAGCAGATGGCGGCGGTGACGCGGCCGGTCTCGAGCGCCACGTGCCACATCTTGCGCAGCGTGACCTCGCGCTTGAACAGGCCGATGACGAAAGCGGCGAGCGCGCCGGCGCCGCCCGCCTCGGTCGGCGTGAACCACCCGAGATAGATGCCGCCGATGACGAAAAAGATCAGCGCCGCGATCGGCAGGAATTTCCACAGCACGTACCACAGCGGCACGTCGTCGAGCGGCGATCTGGTGGCGCGGCGCTGCGCCTCGGGCACGGCGTAGACGAAGTCCTTGTCGAAGATGGCGAGCCCGTAGATGCACAGGCAGAACGCGATCGACATCAGGATGCCGGGCAGCACGCCCGACAGGAACATGTCGCCGATCGAGACGTTCGCCAGCACGCCGTAGATGATCATCAGCAGGCTCGGGGGTATCAGCATGCCGAGGATCGACGAGCCGGCGACGGTGCCGACCGCGAATTTCGCCGTGTAGCCGTGGCGGATCATCTCGGGGACGGCGACCTTGGTGAACACCGAGGCCGAGGCGATCGAAGTTCCGGTGCAGGCCGCGAACACGGCGTTGGCGGCCACGGTGGTCATACCGAGCCCGCCGCGCAGCCGGCTCAAGAAACGCTGCGCCACGTCGAAGGTGTCGCGCCCCATCCCGGTGACCGAGACGATCAGGCCCATCAGCACGAAGGCCGGGAATGACGCCGAAAATGTCCTGCGCGATCGCCGTGTTCGCCGAGGATGCCAGCAGCTTGCTGGCGATCGTCGCCCCCTTGATCGCCCACACGCCGATGAAGGACAGCAGCATGAGCGCCACGGCGATGTGCATGCCGGACTGGATCAGCAGCAGGCTCGCCAGGATGCACAGCGTTCCGATCAGCGCGTCGCTCATCGTGCCGCCCGAGGTCCGACGATTGCGGCGCTCAAATCGCGCCAGAACAGGATCAGAAATTGGATCGCCGTCGCCGCCCCGCCCACGATGACGATGCCGTGGATCGGCCACATCGGGAAGGTGAACACGCCTTGCGTGCCGCGATAAAAGCCGCCGTCATAGGCTTCGCCGAAGATCGGCAGCGTGAACCAGACGATGAGCGTCAGCAAAATCGCGCCGATCAGGTGAAAGAGCGCGTAGCACGCCGTTGCGAAGCGCGGCCAGCGCCGCTTGACCAGCACCATGAGCACGTCCGAGGTGATGTGCCGGTCCTCGCGCAGCGTGTTGGCCATCTGGAGAAAAACGATGGCGACGATCGACAGCGCCACCATTTCGGGAACGCCGGGCACCGGCTGGTTGAATGCCGTGCGCCCGATCACGTCGGCATTGGTCAAGAGCGTCACGGCCACAATCAAGAGCGTGCCGATGACGTTGAGGACCATCGTCAGTTGGCCGAACAGCGACGGCTTGGCGTCGCGCGGCGGCGTGGCGTTCCGTTCCATGTCGGTGATTTCGGTCCGTCCGGTGGCCGCCGGCGGCGGCTATTCCCTGTCCCAGTCGCGGGCAGGCTTGGAGCCGAGCGCGCGTAGCTCGTTCATGTACATGGCGAGCGCCTTGGTGCCGGGCTGGCCCGCGTCGTCCATGCGCTTGGCCCATTCCTTGGCGAGATTGGGCATGGCCTTGGCCCATTTGACTTGTTCGTCGCGCGAAAGCTGCGTGACCGCGGCCTTGAGCTGCGGCAGCACCTGATAGCCGCGGTCGGCGGCATTCTGATAAACGCGGTCCGACTCGGCGCCCCAGCGCGCGCTTTCCTCGTGGAGGATCTGCCGCGCCTTGGCCGGCAGCTTGTTGTAGACGTCGCGGTTGATAATCAGGGCAACCGCGTACATGGCGCCGAAATCGGCCTTGATGACGTGCGGCGCCACTTCCGGATATTTCATCGCCGGAAACGCCGAGGCGAAAGTAATCGCGCCATCGACGACGCCGGTTTTGATCGAGTTGTAATATTCCATCATGTTGCCGGCGACGGGCGTAGCGCCGGTGCCGCGCAGCCACAGCAGCGCGCCGCCGGCCGAGGCGATCTTGCGTCCTTTCAAGTCGTCGATCGACTTGACCGGGAAATTGGTCACCATCTGGAACGAATCGACCGCCTGGCCCGCAAGGCGCACGAGATTGTATTTCTCGTATTGCTTGTTCATCTCGGGCAATTCGGCGAACAACTTGTTCATCGCCTTGCCGACCTTGATCGGGTCGGTTTCGGTGAACGGCACGACATAGGTGATGAGGTCGAGCGCCAGCCGGTCGGGATGGAAGATGCTGGGCAGGAAGCCGACATCGGCGATGCCGTCTTTCGTTCCGTCCATCACCTGCAGCGGCTTCAAGAGCGAGCCGGCGTAGGACTCCTTCCACGCGATCGCGACGCCGGCGTTCTCGTCCTTGAGGCGCTTGTCGATGTTGGGAATGAGATAGGTCGTGATCAGCGCCAGCGACGGGAGGGCAGCGGCCGGCTGGCCCGCCGCCACCGTTAGCGACAGCGTTTGCTGGGCTTGTGCGCCGGCGGCAAGCAACAGAGCAGCGCCGGCGAGCACCGCCGCTTTCATCTTCGTCATGGCCGTTTCCTCCTTGAGCGATGCCGGGTCGTCTGGCCCGGCTTGCCGCCTATTCCTTGTCCCAATCGCGGGCCGGCTTGGCGCCGAGATTGCGCAACTCGGTCATATACATTTGCAGCGCCTTGCTGCCCGGCAGCCCGGCTTTGTCGGTGCGCTCGGCCCATTCCTTGGCGATGTTGGGCATTGCCTTGGCCCATTTCACCACTTCCGCGCGCGGCAGCTCGTAGACATTGCCTTTTTGCACCGGCACCGCGGCGTAACCGCGCTCGGCCGCCGTTTCGTAGAGCTTGTCCGACGCGGCGCCCCATTTCTGCGCCTCTTCCAGGAAAATTTTCTTCGCCGCCGGCGGCAGCTTGTTGAACACGCTTTGGTTCATGATCAGCGAGGCCGCATACATGGCGCCGAAGCCGGTCTTGGTCACGTGCGGCGCCACTTCCGGATATTTCATGCCGGGGAAGGACGAGGTGAAAACGATCGTGCCTTCGTAAACGCCGGTTTTGATGCCGTTGTAATATTCCATCATGTTGCTCTGCACCGGCGTGGCGCCGGTGCCGCGCAGCCACAACAGGGCCGAGCCGGCGGTCGCGATCTTCTTGCCTTTCAAATCGTCGACCGAGCGGACCGGGAACGTCGTCAGCAGCTCATAGGAATCGAAGGACTGGCCGCCCAGCCGCACGACCTGGAATTTTTCGTACAGCTTGTTCATCTCGGGAATTTCGGCGTAGAGCTTGTTCATCGCCGCACCGACGATGCGCGTATCCGTCGTGACGAACGGCACGACGAAACTCACCACGTCGAGCACCAGCCGGTCGGGATGGAAAATCGTCGGCACATAGCCGATATCCGCGACGCCGTCCTTGGTTCCATCCATGACCTGGAGCGGCTTCAACAAGGAGCCGGCATAGGCTTCTTTCCAGGTGATTTTCAAACCGACCTTTTCATCCGCCAGCCGCTTGTCGATGCTGGGAATGAGCTGGCTGGTGATCAGCCCGATCGAGGGGATTGCCGCCGGCGGCTGGCCGGCTGCTACGGTGAGCGTCAGCGTCTGCTGCGCCTCAGCGCCGCTCGCGAGCATCAGCGCGGCACCGGCCGCGATATGGAGTTTCCAACTGGACATGCCGTCCTCCCTAATCGGCCCGCATTTCGACGCGGCGGGCCTTGCGCGTTGGCACTTTCTCGGCGCCCGCGGCGCCGCCGGACTAGTTGAAGAAGGTCTCGCTGACCGGCGGGCCCCATTGATAGAGCATCTCGGGCACGGCCGGATGATTGCCCGGCTTGGTCGTCGCCGTCAGCAAGTCGCCATCGGCATAGTGCTCGAACATGTGGCCCCAAGGATCGCGCCAATAGTCGAAAACCTGGCTGCCAAGAATGTGCCGGCCGATGCCCCATTCGCGCTTCCAGCCCTTGGACTGCATCCATTGGCCGCCGATGTGCACGGCGTCGTAATCCTGAACTTCGTAGGACGTGTGGTGGATTTTCACATTGGCCGGATCGTTGATGACGAAAATCGTGTGGTGATCCGCCCAGCCCGCGCCGCGATCGCAGCGCAGGAAAATGCCGAGCGACTGGTTCGGATTGTCCGGCACATAGAGCCGGTCGGATTGCAGCATGCCGAGCGTTTTCTGCAACCAAGCCACCGCCTTGTCGGCATCCGCGACCTTGAATACGCAATGCCCGAGGCGAAAGATCTTGGCCGGCTCGCGCTCCGGCCGCTGCAAGCTGCCGTAGCGGTTCTTGTCGCGGGCATAGTTGAGGATCAGCGGTTCGCGAATGCCGATCTCGTTCGCCTTCTCGATGCCGTGGCAAACATCGATGCGGAAGCCGTCCGGGCTCTTGAGCCGCACCCGTTTGCCGCCGCCGGGCCCGTCGATATTTTCGATCGCCGAGGCGCCGTCGACCTTGGCGAGTTGCTCGAGATCGCCCATCGAGCCCGCCGCCATGCCGCATGCGACGAAACCCGGCTCGCCCTTTTCGATGACGCAAAGGTAGGGCCAGGCGCCGGCGCCCCGCATGAACAGCCGGTCGGCCGTGCGGTGCGCGCGCGCCATGCCGAAATCGGTGAGAAACGCCTCCATCTTATCCAAGTCGGGCACCGCAAAACTCGAATAGATGATATCCTGAACCTTCGTCATGCGGCATTCTCCCTACCCGCGCGATTCGCCGTCGCGCGGCTCTCGGATGGAGGAAAGCCTAGCGACCGCGCCCCGTCAATGGCCAAAAGGGGACGCGGAGCGCGCGCCGCCGATCGATTGCGCGAAACCGCGGCGGAGCTTAGGGGAAAATGCCGCTTCGATCGCCAAGGGAGACCGCCCGATGACCCGCCTGACGCCGCTCGACCGCGCCGCGATCCCCGATATCGTGGCCTCGCTGAAGCCGGTCGAGAACATCCTCGGGTTCATTCCGAACAGCACCCTCATCATGGCGCGCCACCCCAAGCTGCTGGCCGCGTTCCAGGGCCTCGCGGCGGCAGCGCTGGCGCCCGGCAAGGTCTCGGATTCGCTCAAGATCATGGTGGGCAACGTCGCAAGCCGTTCGGCCGGCTGCCGCTACTGCATGGCACATACCGCCCACGTCGCCGAGCGCCGCCACGTCGAAACACGGAAGATCGAGGCGCTCTGGGACTACGAGGCAAGCCCGCTCTTCGACGCGGCCGAGCGCGCGGCGTTGCGCTTCGCCCAGGCGGCGGCCGCGGTCCCGAACGCCGTCACCGACGCCGACTTCGCGGCGCTCAAGCTCCATTTCGACGACGATCAGATCGTCGAAATTCTCGGCGTCGTGGCGCTCTACGGCTTCCTCAACCGGTGGAACGACAGTCTCGCGACTCCGCTCGAGGATCAGCCACGCCATTTCGGCGCGAAACATCTTGCCAAACTTGGCTGGTCCGCCGGAAAGCACGCTGGCTGACGGCGGCCGCGCAGGACGCACAGTGCCGGCGTAACCGCCCGTGCCGCGGCCGGTGCGGCACCTGGCACTATTGGCCGAGGAACCTCAAAGCCGCGCCGCGCGCCTTTGACGAGCTGCCGTCTTCGGCCTGCGAAGTATTCGCGGCCGCATCGCCGTCGTTCAGTGGCGTGGCCGCCCTGCGCCGGAAGAGCGGGAGCACGGCCGAGGGTCCCGGCGCCGCGGCCGCCGACGAAGGCGCGTAATAATTCGGGTCGCCGTAGGCAACTTGGTTGCGGCCATTGGCCTTGGCCTTGCGCAAGGCCGCGTCGGCGCGCGCAATGAGCTGATCGACGCCCTCGCCCTCGGTTTGCAAGTCGACTAGGCCGATGCTGACCGTAAAGGAGACGGTGCCGGTTTCGCCGGCAACGGGCACGCGCAACTGCTCGATCACTTGCCGCAATCTTTCGCAGAAGCGCAAGGCATCGCCGATCTGGGTCTCGGTCAGCAGCAAGCTGAATTCCTCGCCGCCATAGCGGCCGAAAATGTCCGTCTCCCGAATGCTTCCCAGGACGGTGTGGGCGAGGACGCGCAGGCACTCGTCGCCGGTGTCGTTGCCGTATCGATCGTTGAGCGCGCTGAATCGGTCGATATCGATCAACGCCACGGCGGTCGGCCGGTCGTGCCGCGTCGCGCGGTCGATCTCGGCATAGGCCATATTGAAGAATTGGCTGCGATTCACGAGTCCGGTCAGCGCATCGGTGGCCACCGAGATCTCGACCTGCTCTTCGAGCGTCTTGCGATCGGAAATATCCCAAATGCTGATCCGGAAGCCGGACTTACGGCCCTTGCTGTCACTGACGAGCTTCAATTCGAGCGCGCAGACCCGGATGCTCCCGTCCTTGTGCACGATGCGGAACTCGAAATTTTCGATTTTCGGCTGTACCGCGGCGGAGGCTAAGGCGCGCAGCACCGCGTCGCGATCTTCGGGGTAGATGATATCCAACGGATGATTGCGCTGGCTCTGGCACTCTTCCACGGTATAGCCCGTGATACGCTCGACGCCGCCGTTGAGCCAACGCAGCTTGCCTTCGGCGCCGAACCACGCCTCCCAACTCTGGCCCGCTTCGCTGACGATGCGGTTCTCGTCCTCGCGCTCGCGGGTTTCCGCCACGGCGTAGTCCAGCGCTTCCAGAAGTTGCCGGTTCTTTTCCTGCAAGGCCGCGAGTTCGACGAAGCTCGCTTCGATGCTCGTCACGGTGCGGTAATTGAAGGCGAAGTAAGCCAGCGCGAATCCGGCCAGCATCCATTCGACGAGCGTCGGGCCGCGCACGAAATACGCGCCAAGCGCGAGAAAGACCGGCACCGTGAACGCAAAGACAGCGGTACGATAAGCCGCCGCCGAGGCCACCGCCGCCGCCGATGTTCCGGCCAGAAGAAAGATCACGACAAGATGCTTGGTATCGGGCGCGCGGAACAGGTGCGCGATGCTGAGCGCCCAAATCACGCCCACGGCGCAATATGCCATGGCGACGCGCGCCATCCAGGCCTTGAGCATATCGCCCTGGACCGCATCGCTGTAGCCGCGCCACACGAAGTAGAAAAATCCGACCGAGAGCAAGAGCAACGTGGCCCAAGACGCCGCCGCGATCGTGCCGATGTTCGAAACGATCAGCACGCCCATGCAGATAACGCCCGCAACCAGGTTCGCGAGCAATGCGGCCGGCGCGTTGCGATGCAGATAGGCGGCGCGGACCGGGATGAGCAAGGCGTCGTTGGCGGCCGGCGGCGCGCCGGCGGTGATCTGCCGGACTTTCTGGCTCAGTCGCTCGAAACGCTTGCGCCGCCTTGGCTTCTGCTGGTTTTCGTCGATTTGCAGCATGCGGCGACCTCAATCTTTTCCGGGCGGCGCCGCGACACAGGGCCCGGCGCTGGCGAAATTGCCGTCTACGCGGCTATTTCAAGCTGAGGACGTTAATGAATGTGGGTTAATCCGCCGTTAAATCAGGCGGGCGATTTGTCGGGCAAGCGGAGCCAAAATGGCATATTCGGGGTTATTTTGGCGGTCCCGGCCATGAGCGGCGTGGCGCCGTCGAGCAGGTCGATACGCAACATGGCCAGTCCACGCCCGGCGCCCACCGAGCGGAGCACGCCGGCTTCCTCGGTGCCGGATAAAATCGTTGCGCCGGCCGGCGGCGCCGGGCCGTCGATGGCGACCGGGACGAGACGTTTCTTGACCAAGCCGCGATAGCGCATCCGCGCCGTCAGCTCCTGGCCCATATAGCAGCCCTTTGCCCAATCGATCGCGTTGAGTTCGTCGAAGCCGCTTTCAAGCAGCAGCGATTTCTCGATCTCGAGATCGCGGCTGCCATCGGGTACGCCCAAGGCGAGGCGCAGGCGCTCATAGGCCGCCGCATCGCCCGGGCCGAGGCCGGCAGCCGCGAGCGCCGCAGCGGCGCTTTCGGGCAGGACGGCGCGGGCACCGAGCTCGGCCAGGCGCGGATCGACATAGGCGAGGCCGCCTGCATATCCCGAGGCGCGTCCCGGCTCCGTCGGCAAGCCGAGCGCGGCGAGCGCGCCGCGCCCGAAGATCAAGGCGACGCGCAGCCCGGCCGGCGCCGGCGCGATCGTCACGGCGGAGCGCAGTTTGAAGCGGGCGATGCGCCTGGCAAGATCGTCGGTGCGCGCCGCCTCGCAATCGAGCAGCAGCGCGCCATCGTGTTCGGCGATGAAGAAATCGTGCAAATAGCGGCCCTGCGGCGTCAACAGCGCCGCATAAATGGCGCGCTCCGGCGCTACCTTGTTCACGTCGTTCGAAACGATGCCCTGGAGAAACGCGCGCGCATCGGCGCCGGCGATTAGAAGCAGGCCGCGGCTGTCGGGCCAATGGACGAGGGCGTCGGTCATGGATGCTTCCGCCACCCGATATGGCATCGGCGGCGCGGCGCGGCAAGCACCGCGTGTCCGATCTGGCACGGCGGCGGCACGCGGCGTATAAGGCGCAGCGCCGCGATCGGCGGTAGAATTCGGAGTCATGCGGCTGCTTTTCATCGGACCCAACCGCGTCGGCGACGCCGTGCTTTCGTCGGGCGTCCTGGCCTGGATGATCGCGCGCTGGCCCGAGGCGCGCGTCACGATCGCCGCCGGGCCGGCGGCGGCCGGGCTTTACCGCGACGTGCCGCGCCTCGACGAGATCGTCGTCATGGCCAAGCGGCCATTCGCCGGCCATTGGCGCTCCTTGTGGATGCGCGCCGTCGGCACGTTCTGGACCGCGATTGCCGACACGCGGCGAACGCCCGTCGCCTGGCTGGTTCCGGCGCGCCGCCGTTTCGTCATGGGGCCGCCGCGGCGCGGCCAGCACAAGATACTGCAAGCCGCCGCCATGGTCGGCGGCGCGGCGCCGTTGGCGCCACGGCTGTGGATCGGCGACGCCCAACGCCGCGCCGCGACCGGCCACATGGCGGGCACCGGGCCCATCCTGGCGCTGGCGCCGACCGCCAATTGGGGCGGCAAATGCTGGCCGATCGACCGCTTTGCCGCCCTCGCCCAGCGCCTGACGGCGCCGGGCGCGCCGCTGGCCAATGCCCGCATCGCGGTTTTCGCCGGTCCCGGCGAGCGCGACATGGCGCTGCCGCTGCTCGAATCGATGGCGCCCGAGCGCCGCATCGACCTCGCCGGCAAGCTCGATCTGCTGACCGCCGCGGCCTGCCTCGGCGCCGCCGATCTCTTCGTCGGCAACGATTCCGGCCTGATGCACATTGCCGCCGCCATGGGCACGCCGACGCTCGGCCTGTTCGGCCCGAGCCGCGAAGAACATTACGGCCCCTGGGGGCCGAAGGCGGCGGCGGTGCGCACGGATCGCAGTTACGATGAAATACTGGCAACGCCGGGTTACAACCACCGCTTGCAAGCATCGCACATGACGAGCCTGCCGCTCGAAAAGGCGCGGGATGCGGCGCTGGCGCTTTTGGCGCGCTGCCGCGCGGCGGAGGGCACGCGATGACCGGCGCGCCGCCGCGTCTCTCGGCGCTCGTCGTGGCGCATAACGAGGAACGGCAGCTCGCCGAGTGCCTGGCTTGCCTCGACTTCGCCGGCGAGATCGTCGTCGTGCTCGACCGCTGCACCGACGGATCGAAGGCGATCGCCGAGCGCCTGGCGCACAAAGTCATCGAAGGCGCGTGGGAAATCGAAGGCGCGCGGCGCAACACGGGGCTGGCCGCGTGTCGCGGCGATTGGATCCTCGAAGTCGATGCCGACGAGCGCGTGCCGCCCGCGCTCGCCGCCGAGATCGGCGCCGAAATCGCGCGCGCCAGCGCGCCGGCGCATTATTTGATTCCGTTCGACAATTACGTCGGCGCCCGCCTGGTGCGCCATGGCTGGGGCGGCTCGTGGGGCGTCAGCGCCACGGTCCGCCTGTTTTCGCGCGGCGCCAAGCGCTGGGGCGATCGGCGCATCCATCCATCGGTCGATCTGGCCGGCGCGCGGCGCTGGCTCAAGACACCGATGATCCACTACGTCGACCGCAATATTTCCGACATGCTGCGCCGGCTCGACCGTTATTCCTCGGCGCGCGCGCGGGACTTGCGCGATCAGCGCAGCGGCGAAACCTTCGGCCGCAATCTGCGCCGCCTGTTCACCCGATTCTTCAAGTGCTATGTGCGGCGAAAGGGCTATAAGGAAGGCTATTACGGATTTCTGATAGCCCTGATGGCGGGTTTGTGGCCGATGCTGGCCTGGCTCAAATTCAAGCTCGAGCGCGAGTGATGCGCGTGCTGATGGCGATGGCGGGCGCCGAACGCGGCGGCGCCGAAGGATTTTTCGAGCGCCTCGCCTTCGGCTTCCAGCGCCACGACGTAACGCTGCGCGTGCTCGTGCGCGACGACGACGCGCGCATCCAGCGCCTGGTGTCGGGCGGCATCCAGCCCGTGGCGCTCAAGTTCGGCGGCCTGTTCGATTTCAGGACCCGGCCCGCGTTCCGCCGCGAGATTGCGGATTTCAAGCCCGACATCGTTTTGACCTTCATGAACCGGGCGAGCGCCGCGTGCCGCCCCGCCCCCGGCGATCCGGGCGTGCGCATCGGCCGGCTCGGCGGCTATTACAAGCTCAAATATTACCGCGGCTGCGAGCACCTGATCGGCAATACGCCCGATATCGTCGATTATATCGTCAAGCAAGGCTGGCCGGCGGAGCGCGCGCATTACGTGCCGAATTTCGTCGATTCGCACAACACCGATCCCGAGCCGCGCGAGCGCCACGACACGCCGGCGGATGCGCCGCTGGTCCTCGCCCTGGGCCGCCTGCACGTCAACAAGGCCTTCGACGTGCTGATCGCGACCCTGCGCGCGCTGCCCGATACCTATTTGTGGCTCGCGGGCGCCGGTCCGGAGGAAAAGGCGTTGCGCGATTTCGCCGGCAAGATCGGCGTCGCCGGGCGCCTTCGCTTTCTCGGCTGGCGCGACGACACCGCGCCGCTCTTCGCCGCCGCCAACGTCGTCGCGGTGCCGTCGCGCCACGAACCCTTGGGCAATGTCATCATCGAGGCCTGGGCGCGCGGCAAGGCGGTGGTGGCCGCGGCCAGCCACGGCCCGCGCCAGCTCATCGTTTCGGGCGATAACGGCATGCTGGTGCCGATCGACGACGAGCACGCACTGGCCTTCGCCTTGCGCCACGTCATCGACGAGACCAAAGTGAAGCGGCATCTGGCCGACAACGGCTACGCGACCTACCGCGAGAATTTCACCGAGGAGGCCGTGGTGGCGCGCTATCTCGAATTGTTCCGCGGCGTGCTGGCGAATTCGCCGGCGCGCGAGACCGCCGAGGCGGCGGAATGACCGGGCCCTTCGATCTGATCGTCGAGGGCGGCACCTGCCTGTTGCCGGGCGGGCGCGGGGCCGCCGATATCGGCATTCGCGCCGGGCGCTTCGCCGCGATCGGCGATCTCAAGCGCGCGCCGGCGGCGCAGCGTTTCGATGCCGCCAATCTCCACGTGCTGCCGGGCGCGATCGACACGCAGGTGCATTTCCGCGAGCCCGGGCTCGAGCACAAGGAGGATCTTGAAAGCGGCACGCGCGGCGCCGTGCTCGGCGGCGTCGTCGCTGTTTTCGAAATGCCCAACACCAATCCTTCGACGACGACGGCGGCGGCGATCGCCGACAAACTGACTCGCGCCGCGGGCCGCGCCTGGTGCGATCATGCGTTTTTCATCGGCGCCACCGGCGACAATGCGCGCCAGCTCGCCGAGGACGAGCGTGTTCCGGGCTGCAGCCGGCGTGAAGATATTCATGGGCGCTTCCACCGGCTCGCTGCTGGTGGCCGAGGATGCCGCGCTCGCCGCCGCGCTCAAGTATGGGCGCCGGCGCGTCGCCGTCCATGCCGAGGACGAGGCGCGCATGAACGAGCGCCGCGCCCTGATCCAGGCGGGCGGCGGCGCGGCGCAGCACCCGGTCTGGCGCGACGAGGAATCGGCCCTGCGCGCCACCACGCGCCTGCTGCGCCTCGCCCGCGAAGCGCGCCGCCCGGTGCACGTGCTGCACGTCACCACCGAGGAGGAAATGCCGCTCCTCGCCGAGCACAAGGACATCGCCACCGTCGAGGTGACGCCGCAGCATCTGACTCTGGCCGCACCGGAATGCTACGCCGAACTCGGCACTTATGCTCAGATGAACCCGCCGATCCGCGCCCAGCGCCATCGCGACGCGCTGTGGCGCGCGCTCGCCGACGGCGTCGTCGACATCGTCGGCTCGGATCACGCGCCGCACACGCGGGCCGAGAAGGAGCGGCCCTATCCCGGCTCGCCCTCGGGCATGCCGGGCGTGCAGACGCTGGTGCCGATCATGCTCGATCACGTCGCCGCCGGCCGGCTCACGCTCGAGCGCTTCGTCGATCTCGTGGCCGCCGGCCCGCAGCGCGTTTACAACATCGCCGGAAAAGGCCGCATCGCGCTCGGCTACGACGCCGATCTCACCGTCGTCGATCTCGCCGCGACGCGCCGCATCGAGAACGCGTGGATCGCCAGCAAATGCGGCTGGACGCCGTTTGCCGGCAAACGCGTCACCGGCTGGCCGATCGCGACGATCGTCCGCGGCGCCGTCGTAATGCGCGACGGCGAACTGATCGGCGCGCCGCAAGGCAAGCCGGTGAGGTTCGTCGATACGCTATAGGGCCCCGTCCCTCGGCCAGCGCCGGTGCAGCCAGAGCCATTGATCGGGTTCGGCGCGGATCCAGGATTCCACTTGGGCGTTGACCGCCGTCATGATGGCGGCGATATCGGCATCTTCGTCGCCGGTCAGGCGGAATTCGAGCGGCGGATCGATCGCGATGCGGAAGCGGCGCGGCGCCGTGCGCTCGATATGCGCGCCATGCACGGCCGCGCCGTAGCGCAGGACGAAGCGCGCCAGCGTCGTGCCGGTCATCGCCGGCCGGCCGAAGAACGGCACCGCAATGCCGCGATTTTCCTTCACGTCGATGAGCATGCCGAGGCAGCCGCCGGCTTCCATGACGCGCGCCGCGCCGAAAGCGCCCTGCATGCCCTTGGGCAGGAATTCCACCAGCCCGCCGCGGCGGCCTTCGACGACGCGCGCGATGAACGGATTGTTCGGCCGCCGGTAGATGACGCCGAGCTTCAAGCCGAGCCGCGCCGCCGTCCACGGCAGGATTTCCCAATTGCCCATATGGGCGGTGAAGACGATCGCCGGACCCTTGCGGTCGAGCAGGCGGACGAATTGCTCGGCACCGACGATTTCGAAACGCTCGCCCTTGATGACGACGGTTTCGCCGCGCGCCGCCGCTGCCGCCATCGCGTCGCGGCCGATACGGTCCGCCTCCGCTTGGATGCTGCGGTCGTAGAGCGCGCTCTTGTGCATGATTTCGCCGGCGTTGCGGCCGAGATTGTCCCACATCGCGCGCAGAATGCGCCGCTTCTCGGCTTCGTCCATCACCGGAAAGCAGCGCTCGAGATTGCGCCGCGCGACCTTGGCGATCGGCAGAAACGGGCCGACGGCGCGCGCCAGCGCCGCCATCGTTCCGGCCGCGACCGGCGCCGGCAGGAGCTTGAGCAAGCCCAACAACAGCCAGATCGGCGCCGCCTCGGCGAGCTGCAGCGCCGTGGACAGCGGCGATCCGCGGTTCGCCTTCATCGCGGGACCGGTGCCGGCATCAGTATGTGGCGCGCCCACCCGAAATGTCGAACACGCCGGCGGTGCTGAAGCTGCACTCGGCGGAGGACAGCCAGGCCACGAGCGCCGCGATTTCGCCGACCTCGACGAAGCGGTTCATGGGGATTTTCGACAGCATGTATTGAATATGCTGCTCGGTCATCTGCTTGAAGATATCGGTCTTGGCGGCGGCCGGCGTAACGCAATTGACCGCGATGCCGGTCTGGGCCAGTTCCTTGCCCAGCGATTTGGTCAACGCGATCAAGCCGGCCTTGGCGGCGCTATAGGCCGGCGCGTTCGGATTGCCTTCCTTGCCGGCGATCGAGGCGATGTTGACGATCCGGCCGTATTTTTGGCCGCGCATGTGGGGAACGATGGCGCGGCAGGTCAGAAACGGCGCCGTGAGGTCGACCTCGATCACGCGGCGCCACTCCCCCGGGCCATATTCCCACGTTGGCTTGTTGGGCCCGGCAATACCCGCATTGTTCACCAGGATATCGATGCCGCCAAAAAACGCGACTGTGGCCTCCGCCGCGCGCCCGACCGCCGCGTCGTCGACCAAATCGAGCGTCTGGGTGGCGACTTTGCCCTTTGTTCCCAAAACCTTGGCCGCCTCCGTCAAGGCCACGTTGTCGAACGTCCCACAGCGACACGACGGCGCCCGAATCGAGAAAGCGCTCGGCAATGGCATAGCCGATACCGCGCGCGGCGCCGGTGACGACCGCTTTGCGGCCGGAAAGATCAATTCGGTTCATCGCCTTGCCCTTCGGTCCTGGATGAACCCTTCAATAAGGCTAAGCCCTCGTCACAGCAAGATTTTTTCGACGATGCGGGGCGTGACTGGGCGCCATCAAAATAAAGTTAGCAAGGTGTGATGGCCGTCACGGCGAAGCTGTGCACGACATCATAGGATGCGGCCATGAATTCGCGCTGCGGCATCAAGTCCACGGGAAAACGGAGCTGGGACACGCCGCATAACCGAACCTGAGGAGGAACGAGACAATGTCCGACATGCTCAACGCCCTGCCCCGCGGCTATCAACTGGTAAATTTCCGCATCGAGCGCGTTCTCGGCGCCGGCGCCTTCGGCATCACCTATCTCGCCATCGATCTCAAGACCGATAAGCAAGTCGCGATCAAGGAATATCTGCCCTGCAAGCTCGCCGACCGCGGCACCGGCAACGACATCCTGCCGCGCACCCGGGACGACCGCGAGCCGTTTGAGTTCGGGCTGCAGCGTTTCGTCCAGGAAGCCGAGACGCTGACCTTGTTTCGCCATCCGAACATCGTCAAGATCCAGCAATTCTTCCAGGCCAACGGCACCGCCTATATCGTGATGGATTTCGAGCGCGGCGCCAGCCTCGCCAAGATGATGATCGACGAGCCTACGCCGTTTACCGAGAGCGAGCTGATCGAACTGGCGCTCCCGCTGCTCGAAGGGCTGACCGAGGTGCACAAGCGCGGCTTCCTGCATCGCGACATCAAGCCGGGCAATATTTTCATCACGCTCGAAGGCCGGCCGCTGCTGATCGATTTCGGCTCGGCGCGCGACGTCATGGCGCGCGCGCACACCAGCGTCACCAATGTGCTGACGCCCGGCTTCGCGCCGTTCGAACAATATTTCCGCAATGGCAACCAAGGGCCGTGGACCGACATCTACGCGTTCGGCGCGGTTCTCTACTGCATGGTATGCGGCGAAGCGCCGCCGGAGGCACCGGAACGCATGTACAAGGATCGCATTATCCCCGCAGTCGAACGCGGCAAGGGCCGCTTCGCCCACTATATTCTTGAAGCCATCGACCGGGCGCTGGCGCCCGAAACCGAGAAGCGGCCGCAATCGATCGCGCAATGGCGCGCGATGCTGGTCAACGCCTCCGCCCGCCCCGAAGAGGCCGCGCCGGTCGGCAATCTGTCGCGCCGGGTCAACTCGAAGCAGCTCGCCGCGGCAATCGCCGCGGCCAAGGCCGCAGAGCCGGCCAAGATCCAAGTGGCGCCCGGCGGCAAACGGAGCCTGGTTTCGTTCGCCCGCCACGCGCTCAACTCCAGCATCCGGCGCCGCCGGCGCTTCGCCCTGGCCGCCAGCGTCCTGGTCCTCGCCGCCGCCGGCAGTGCCGCCGCGATGCTGATGACGGGCTCCGATCGCGTCGGCGCCGCGCGCACGGCGACTGCGGCGGTCGTTGCGCCGCCGGCCGATGGCAAGACCGACCTCGACGGCAACAAGCCGCGCACCGAAAACGCGCCGAAAATCGAGGACAAGCCCAAGGTCGAAGACAAGCCGAAAGTCGAAGACAAGCCGAAGATCGAGGACAAGCCGAAAGTCGAGGACAAGCCCAAGACGCCGGACTCGGACACCGGCAAGAAAGTCGAGGCCGATGGCGACGCGAAGAAGCTCGCCGCACAGGTGCAGAAAATCGTTGCCGACGGCAACAACGCCCTCGAACGGGCGCGGACGGCGATGAAGCGTGGGCGCGCCGCCGAGGCCAAGCGCCTGCTCAAAGAGGCTATGGCGCTGGCCCAGCAGGCGCTCAAGCTCGACGGTGGCGCGAGCAAAGCCAAGGCGCTCAAATCGGAAATCGCCGAACTCAAGCGCGAGCTCATTCTGACCAAGCGCAACGACAACCGCCGCCGCGGCTAGCGCGCCGGCCGCGATCCGTTAGGACCATTTCTCCGCCGATCGCGCCGCGATCGGCGGAGATTCGTTCTTGCGGGGACGTTTACTCGCCGTCCGATACGCGGTGCAGCACGTCGCCGGGCATGCCGGATACTTCGCGCACCAGCTTGGCGCGGATCGCGTCGGCAAAAGACTGGAAGCTGTCGGCGACGATGTAGAACGAGCCGACGCCGCCGATGACGTGATCGCGGTAGTAGATGTCGAGATCGCGTTCGGGCGGCGTGCCCCAGCGCGTCGGCCGGTCGTTCACGATCGGCAGGCCATTGATGATAATGCCCGCCTTGAGTGCAACGGCCCGAACTTCCGATAGATCCGGACCGTTGTTGTTGCGGCCGTCGCCCGAGACATCGATGACCCGGCGCGTGCCCTTGAAGCCGCTCACCGCGAAGCGCTTCATCGCGAATTCGATGCCGCCGCTGATCGAAGTCCAGCGCTCGATGCTGATCGGCTGCGCCGCGAGCTTCGCGACGAAATTTTCGGCGCTCGCCTTGTCGCGGATCACGGCCCAGTCGACCACCAGGCGCTGATAGGTGTAGCCGGCCCATTCGATATAGGTGACGGCGATCATCTTGCGCTCGCCGCCCTGGATCGCCTGCAGGATACGGGGGTCGACCAGCGCCTTCATGTAGCCGTCGCGCTGCAGCGCCGCTTCCTCGGGATCGACGCTGCCCGAAACATCGACCGCAATGACCAGTTCGAGATCGACCCTCTGGGGCATGTCGGCGCGCGGCGGCGGCGCCGCGCCAAGCGCGAGGAGAGCGGATATGGCAAGCAGGACCCACCGGCGATGCATCGCAACCTCCCTAAAGTGCGCAGCAAGATAACGCGGAACCTCAGGGGCGGAAAGAGTCCTCAAGGGCTCGTTCGCTGCGCGCCGCGGCCGAGCGAGCGCGCCGGATTCGGTGGGGAATTCCGCCGCGCCCCAAGCCGCCGAGGGAATGTATTACATAGATTTTCTAGTTATAGTTGTTGAGCGAGAAAAAATAAAATCCCGTTGGTCATGGTTAAAAAATCGATAATTTGATGATATTTAACGATATTTTTTTCCGCGCTGGCCGCACCTCCGCGGGAAGAGGATTCTCAATTTGGCTTTTTTGTGACGATGATTTTCTAGTTTCAGTAGCGGTCGCCGGTCGGATATGCGATGGTCGGCGGGCTCGCAAAGCAAAACTGGCCCCGGTCGCATTCCGGTGCGCGCGGCCTGGCCGACAACGAATCGGCACCGACAGGAGGAACACATGTCGCTATCCCTGACCAAATCCCGCAAGCAAGGCTGGATCAACCGGCTGGCCGCGATGGGCTCGTTCGGCACTTGCAGTCCCGCACGGCGGACATCGATCACGCCCTATGACGACACCCACGACTCGGGCGGTCGCACGCTGCAGGTGCTTCTGGTCGCGGCCTGGGCGGTGGCGCTGGTCGCTATCGTGGTTCGTTTCGCCTAGACACGCGCGCGGCGCAAGTCCGGGCTTGAACGTTCGGGGCAAGTCGCCGACGGGCCCCGAACGCCCTTCCCGAACCCGGCCTTTGCGCGGTCCCGCGCCGCGGCGCTCGACCTGACGGCCCGATTCGTTTCATTGTACCGCTCGGCGGGGCTACCGGCGATCATAGGCCGAACCCTCGCAAATTGTCGGTGCCTGCCACGGATCCGCGCCCCGGTCGACCATGCGCTACGACGCCTTCATCAGTTACAGCCATCGCAGCGACGTCGCCTATGCGCCGCGGCTGCAGGCCGCGTTGCAGGGCTTGGCCAAGCCGTGGTGGCGCGCGCGGGCGATCTCGGCGTTCCGCGACGAGAGCGACCTTGGCGCCGCGTCGGACCTGACCGGACGGATCGCGGCGGCGCTGGGTGCCGCGCGCTATTTCATCCTTCTGGCGTCGCCGGGCGCCGCGGCCTCGGCCTGGGTCGGGCGCGAAATCGACTTTTGGTTCGCGCGGCCGGCGGCGGGCGGTTTCGATCCGGTGGCGCGCTTCCTGATCGCGCTCACCGAGGGCGACATCGTTTGGGACGAGGCCGGCAAGGATTTCGTCTTTCCGGCGAGCACGGCGCTGCCGGCCGCGCTCAAGGGCCGCTTTGCCGGCGAGCCGCTGTGGATCGACCTCCGCGGGTTCAAGCAGGAAGCGCAGCTCACCTTGCGCCATCCCGATTTCGCCCGCCGCATGGCGCGCCTCGCGGCGCCGATCCGCGGCACGACGCCGGGCGCGCTGATCGACGAGGCGGTGCGGCGCAGCCGGCAAGCGCGCCGCGCGGCGCTCGCGGCGGTTGGCGCCATCGTGCTGTTCGCGGGCGGCGCCGGTGCCGGTTGGTACTCGGCCTTCGAGCAGCGCGAGGCGGCGCGCGCCGAGGCCCGGCGCGCCGAACGGGAAGCCGAGCGCGCGCGCCATGCCGCCGCCGAGGAAGCGCGCCAGCGCGCCGAGGCGGACCGGCAGCGCGCCGTCGCCGAGGCGCAGCGCCGCACCGCCGAAGCCAATCTCGAACACGCGCTCGGCGCGGTGGATACGCTGGTGCTCCAGATCGCCGACGGATTGAAGGATGTCCAAGGCGTTCCGGCCGAAGTTCAGCGCCTGATCCTGGAGAAAGCCGAGAAAATCCTCGAAGAGCTCGACCGCCCGGACGCGCCGGATCGCGTCCGTCAGCGCAAAGTCGCGGTGCTGCATGTTTTTGTCGATTCCTACCGGAAGCTCGGCAATACGGACGCGGCGCTCGACCGGGCGCGGCGCATGCGGGCGCTCGCGGAGACATTGGTCCAGCGCGACCCCAACGACCTGCAACGGCAGCGCGATCTCTCGGCCAGCCACGAGCTGATCGGCGTGGTCCTCGAACAACAAGGCGATCTCGCCGGCGCGCTCGCGGCGGCCCGGGCTTGCCTTGCGATCCGCGAGGCGCTCTTCCGGCGGGAGCCCGGAAATCCCGAATGGCGGCGCAGCTTGGCGATCGCCCATTCGCGGATCGGCCAGATCCTGCAGACGCTCGGCGATCTTGGCGGCGCGCATGCATCCGCGCGCGCGAGTATCGCGATCAGCGAAGCGCTCGCCGGCGAGGACCCGAACAACGCGGCGTGGCAGCGCAGCCTCGCCGCCCATCATGACCGGCTCGGTCTCGTCTTGCTCGCAAACGGCGATACGCAAGGCGCGCTCGCCGCGTTTCGGGCGAGCCATGCCATTGTTGAGGCGCTCACGCGCCGGCAGCCTGAGAACACGGGCTGGCAGCACGACCTGGCCCTTGCCCAGTCCAGGATCGGCGACATGCTGTTCGAACAGGGCGATCGGCCGGGTGCCATCGCCGCCTACCGGGCGAGCCTCGCGATCAGCGACAATCTCGTGCGCCGCGATCCGCGCAACGTTCATTGGCAGCGCCGCCTCTCGTTCGGCCATGCGCGCCTCGGTGCGGCGCTGCTCGCCGGCGACGATCTCGCCGGCGCGGTCGCGGCTTTCCGCGCAAGTCTCGCGATCAGCGAAACGCTGGCCCGCCAGGATCCCAGCAACGGCGATTTGCAGCGCGATTTGTCCGTCGCCCACAACAAAATCGGCGAGGCGCTGGAGGCGCAGGGCGAGCGCGACGGCGCCCTCGCCGCCTTTCGAACGAGCCTTGCCATCGCCGAGGCGCTCGCGCGGCAAGACCCCCGCAACGCCGATTGGCAACGCGACGTGTCGGTCGGCCACGGCAAGATCGGCGGAATCCTGGCCGCGCTCGGCGACAGTCCGGGCGCGGTCGCGGCATTTCGCGCCAGCCTTGCCATTCTCGAAACCTTGGCCGGCCAAGACCCCGGCAATCTCGGACGGCAGCACGACGTGGCGCGCATGCAGGCCCAGATCGGGTTCGTCTTCGAGCAAGCGGGGCGGATGGCCGAGGCGCTCGCCGCTTACCGGCTCGGCGCCGCGATCATGGAGCGCCTGCTGCTGCGGCGGCCCGAGCAGGCGCAATGGCGGCGCGATTTCGAAATCTTCGAGCGGATGATACGCCGCGCCGACGCGAAGACGCGCGCGCCATGAAAAATCGCCGATTGATTTGCGCCGGCGATCGGCCGCATTGTTGCGCCGAAACCGCATCGCTTGGAGACAGGGACATGAAGAAAAACGGCGGCCGCCGGCTGCGCAGCCAGCTCTGGTTCAACAATCCCGACGACCCGCACATGTCGGCGCTCTATCTCGAGCGCTATCTCAATTGGGGGCTGACGCGCGACGAGCTGCAATCGGGCAAGCCCATCATCGGCATCGCCCAGACCGGCTCGGACCTGTCGCCGTGCAACCGGCATCATCTGGAACTCGCCAAGCGCGTGCGCGAGGGCATCCGCGAGGCGGGCGGCATCGCCTTCGAATTTCCCGTCCATCCGATCCAGGAAACCGGCAAGCGCCCGACCGCGGCGCTCGACCGCAACCTCGCCTATCTCGGCTTGGTCGAAACGCTTTACGGCTATCCGATCGACGGCGTGGTGCTGACCACGGGCTGCGACAAGACAACCCCCGCGTGTATCATGGCGGCCTGCACGGTAAATTTGCCCGCCATCGTTTTGAGCGGCGGGCCGATGCTCAACGGCTGGTACAAGAACAAGCGCGCGGGATCGGGCACGGTCAAGTGGGAGGCGCGGCGGCAATTCGCGGCCGGCAAGATCGACGACGCCGAATATGTCGAGATGGTCGCCTCCTCGGCGCCGAGCCCGGGCCATTGCAACACCATGGGCACCGCCACCTCGATGAACTCGCTCGCCGAGGCGCTCGGCCTGTCGCTGCCGGGCTGCGCCGCCGCGCCCGCCGTGCACAAGGAGCGCGGCATCCTCGCCTACGAGAGCGGCAAGCGCATCGTCGACATGGTGTGGGCGGACCTGAAGCCCTCCGACATTCTCACCCGCGACGCCTTCCTCAACGCCATCGTCGTCAATTCCGCCATCGGCGGCTCGACCAATTGCCCGATCCACGTCAACGCGATCGCCCGGCACATCGGCGTTCAACTGGAGATGGAAGACTGGCAGGCGCACGGCTACGACATCCCGCTGCTCGTCAATTTGCAGCCGGCCGGCGAGTATCTCGGCGAGGATTTCCATCGCGCGGGCGGCGTGCCGGCGACGGTCAACGCGCTGATGAAGGCGGGCAAGATCCGCGAGGGCGCCTTGACCGTCAACGGCAAGACGATCGGCGAGAACTGCCGCAAGCGGCCGATCCTCGACGAGGCCGTCATCCGCCCCTACAACCGTCCGTTGAAGGCGAAGGCCGGCTTCGTCGTGCTCAGCGGCAACCTGTTCGACAGCGCGATCATGAAAACCAGCGTCATCTCGCCCGCCTTCCGCCGGCGCTATCTCGAGAACCCGGACGACCCCAACGCCTTCGAGGCGCGCGCCGTGGTGTTCGACGGCCGCGAGGACTATCACGCGCGCATCAACGACCCGAAGCTCAAGATCGGCGAAGACTCGATCCTCATCATCCGCGGCGTCGGCCCGATCGGCTATCCCGGCTCGGCCGAGGTGGTCAACATGCAACCGCCGGATGAGTTGATCAGGCGCGGCGTCACCGCGCTGCCCTGCCTCGGCGACGGGCGGCAGAGCGGCACCAGCGAGAGCCCGAGCATCCTCAACGCCTCGCCCGAATCGGCGGTGGGCGGCGGCCTGGCCCTGGTCAAGACCGGCGACATGGTGCGCATCGACCTGACCAAGCGCCGCGCCGACATGCTGGTCGCGAAAAGCGAACTCGCGCGCCGGCGCCGCAGGTTCAAGGCCAAGATCGCGCCGAGCCAGACCCCGTGGCAGGAAATCTACCGCGGCACGGTCGATCAGCTCGGCTGCGGCATGACGATCAAATCGGCGGTGAAGTACCAGGACATCGCGCACAAGACCATGCCGCGCGACAGCCACTGAGCGCCGCCATGCCCGGACGCCTCGAGGGCAAGCGCGCCCTGCTCACCGCCGCCGGCCAGGGCATCGGCCGCGCCGCCGCCCTCGCCTTCGCCCGCGAGGGCGCCAGCGTGATCGCCACCGACCTCGACGCCGGCAAGCTCGCCGGTCTCGAAACGGCGGGCCGCGTCGCGACGCGCGCGCTCGACGCCCGCGACGGCGCCGCGATCGCCGCCCTCGCCAAGTCCGAGCCCGCCATCGACGTGCTGTTCAACTGCGCCGGCATCGTGCACCACAACAGCGCGCTGACCTGCACCGAGGCGGAATGGGACCTCGCCTTCGACCTCAACGTGAAATCCATGCACCGCATGATCCAGGCCTTCCTGCCCGGCATGGTCGCGAAAGGCGGCGGCTCGATCGTCAACATCGCCTCGGTCGCCTCCACGGTAAGCGCGGCGGCGAACCGCTACGCTTATGGCGCGACCAAGGCCGCCGTCATCGGCCTGACCAAGTCGGTGGCGCTCGATTTCATCAAGCAGGGCATCCGTTGCAATGCGATTTGCCCGGGCACGATCGTGTCGCCCTCGCTCGAAGCGCGCATGGCCGAACTCGGCAAGACGCTGCCCGGCGGCGCGGCGGCGGCGCGCCAATTGTTCATCGACCGCCAGCCCATGGGCCGGCTCGGCACCGCCGAGGAAGTCGCCGCCATCGCCGTCTATCTCGCCAGCGACGAGGCGAAATTCACCACCGGCCAGACCCACGTGGTCGATGGCGGGTTTTCCATCTGATGGCTCATCCGGCAACATAGGGACCTTGTTCACGTGAACGATAACGGCACCGGGCAACGATCGTCGCGGTTTCGTGCCGGGCGGAGCGTCGTGTTCGCGGCCGCGCTCTTTGCCGGGCTTGCCGCTGTCATTGTCGGATTTCTGGCAACACGCGGCACGTCCTCGAACGTCGCCCGCGATCGTCATCATTTTCAATCACGGCACCGTGCGCCCGCAGGTGCGCCACGCGTGCAACACCGAGCGGGATATTCCGCCGGTGTTCGCCGCGATCGCGGCCCGGCCGGGCTGGCGGATCGATTATCTTTGCTCGACCGCGATCGACGGCGACGAGCCGAGCTCCTATACTTACAAGCGCGCCGCCGAAATCGAGACGCGCATTGCCGAGCACCGCGCCGCCGGCGTTCCGGCGCGCCACATCTTCCTTGCCGGATGGTCGGCCGGCGCTTGGGCAAGCCTCATCGTCGCGCGCCGCGGCAAGGCCGAGTTCAACGCCATCGTCGGCATCGCCCCCGCCTTCGCCGGACCGCGCCGCGAGATCGCGCAATTTCCGCGCTGGTGGAACGAATACCGTCCGCGCCAGATCGCCGATATCGCCGCGGCGCCGCGCATCGAAGCGCTGATTTTCGCGCATGACGACGACGCCTTCGACCGCTTCGAGGACTTGCGCTTTCTCGGCGCCATCCCCGGCGTCTCGCTCGTGGCGCTGAACGATTGCGCCGCCGGCCACGTCACGCTCTACACGCCGTGCTTCCGCGAGCGCGCCGAGGACACGATCGCGCGCTATATCCGGCTGCGCGCCGGCTTGCGCGAGTGAAGGAAGATAAATGAACCACGGAGGCACGGAGACACGGAGAAGTTGCTTTTGCGCCGCAGGCGCATTCTCTCCTTCTCCGTGTCTCCGTGCCTCCGTGGTTATCTTATCTTGCGCTTCGCGCGGCGCGATCGATGGGGAATTCGGCTGATGGCGGCGGTAGTTGAAATTCCCGGCCAAATCCGCTGGCGCAATCTGTGGCTCGTCGCCCTCGCTTTCGCGGCGCTGGCCGGCGCCGTGCTCAGCCGCGAGCGCTGGCTACTGAATTTCGTCCACGTCATGTTCGGCGTGCTGTGGACGGGGATCGATCTGTTCATGGGCTTCGTGCTCGGCCCGGCGATGCGCACGCTCGATCTGCCGGCGCGCCGCGCGCTCATTTTGCGCCTGATGCCGCGCATGATTTTCATCATGCCGACGCTCGCGATCGGCACCGGCACGGCGGGCTGGTTCCTCGCCGTGCAGCTCAACTATCTCGACATGCCGTGGCCCGCCTTCGGCTGGGTCCTGGCCGCGCTCGGCATCACCGCGATCCTCACCGTCCAGGGCCTGGGCTTCCTGCTGCCGACCAATGTCCGCGTCTGCCTCGAAATGCAGAAGCCCGCGCCCGACATGCCCAAGATCGGCCGCTGGATGAAACGCTATTTCGTCGTCGTCGCCGTGCAAGGCTCGCTGCAAGTCGCGATCATCGTGGTGATGGCAAGATTCGTGTCGGGGATTTGATTCAGCCGACCACCGCCTCGGCGTCGATCTCGACCGCGTAATCGCCGACCAAGCCGCCGATCGCGACCAGGGTGTTGGCCGGGCGGATATCGCCGAAATAGCGGCCGTGGACGCGCGTCGGCCCTTCCCATTTCGCCGCGTCGGTCAGGTAGACGCGCGTGCGCACCACGTCTTCGAGCTTGCCGCCCAGCGCCTCGATCGCGGCCGTGATCTTGTCGAGGATGAAGACCGTCTGCCCCTCGGGATCGCCGCGGCAGACGACGGTATCGGCGCCGTGCGTCGCCGTCGTGCCGCTGACCAGGATGCGGTTGCCGATCCGAAGCGCGCGCGAAAAGCCGGCGAGCGGCTCCCAGATGCTGCCCGAATCGATGCGCATCCGGCCCGGGCGGCCCTCGACCGGCTTCGCCTGGTAGACCTGCGGAAAGCCGTCGAGATGGTGGCTGAGATCGCCCGAGGCGGTGAGAAACGGCGGCTTGCGGTATTCGTCGCCGCAATCGCCGGGCAGCTCGCGCGATTGGGCGATGGCCTCGGCGAGCATCGCCTTGTCCTCGGCATCGAGCGCAAAACCGAAAATCGCCAGATTGTCGGCGCGGTGCTCGTTCTCGCCGAGCCGCGCGCCGACGATGATGGCGGCAACCGTGTCGTGCTCCAAAACCCAGCGCGTCGCCACGTTGGCGACCGAGACGCGGTGCTTGGCGGCGACGCGCTTGGCCGCCGCGAGGATTTTTTGCAGCGCGCCCCAGCCGCCGGCGGAATCGATGAAGCGCTTGTATTTCGATTTGCTCCAATCGGCGATGCTGGCGGGCTCGGCGGCGCCGACCCAGCGATCGGTGAGGAAGCCGCCGCCCAGCGTGCCGTAAGCGAGGAGCTTCACGCCTTGCGCGCGGCAGATCTCGCTCATGCGCCCGGCCGGGCGGCGGTCGAGCAGCGAGAACGCCACCTGGTTGGTCGCGATCGGGATGCCGTGCTTGACGATGAGGCGGAGATGGTCGCTGTCGAAATTGGTGAGGCCGAGATGGCCGATGCGGCCCGCGCGCCGCATCGCCGCCATTTCGCCGAGCGCGTCGAGATAGGCGGGATGGCGGTATTGCCACCAATTGAATTGCAGCAGGTCGATGCGCTCGGTGCCGAGGCGCTCGAAACTGCGGCCGACGCCGGCGTGCACGATCTCGCGCGTCATCGGCCCCGGCGGCGGGCACCATTTGGTGAAGACGCGCGCCTTGCCGCGCCACGGACCCTTGAGCAGCACGCCGGCGATGTCCTCGGCGCTGCCGTAATGATCGGCCATGTCGAACGCGTCGAAGCCGGCTTCGGCGTAATCGGCGAGCGCGGCGGCGCCGCGCGCCGGATCGAGCTTTTTGCCGCCGCGCTCCTGGTCGGCGACCTGCCACAGGCCGGTGAGGATGCGCGGGATTTCGAGATCGGGCGCGAGAGCGATGCGCGGCGGGCGGGCGGGCGATGGGGACATGGCGGTCACTCTGCGTGAAGGGAAACGGGAGCGGCGACGTTAGAACAGCCATGCGCGCGGCGCCAGCGCGGCGGATCGCCGGGCGAAGGGCCACGCGACGACGCCGGCGCCGCTGAGCGCCCACCAGATCGCGACCGGCTGGAACGGCAGGCGCAGCCAATTCCACCACGCCGCCTCGGTCACGCCCTCGACGTTGAGATTGTCGATCGCGTTCTGGATATTGGCCGGAAACACGCAGACGAAATAAATCGCGAGCACGATGCCGGTGAGGCGCCGCGTGCGCGGGACAAGCAGGCCGAGCGCGCCGGCGATCTCGGCGAGGCCGGTCGCAAACACGATCGCGGCCGGGAACGGGATGACGGCCGGCATCATGACGAGATAGCGCTCGGGCGTGCGCAGATGATCGGCCCCGGCGACGACGAGCACGACGGCCATGCCGAGCCGCAGGCAGGCGCGCGGATCGCGCAACGCCGCGACGCCGAGCCGCCCGGCGAGAACGGCGCCGAGGCTGATGGCGGCCATCAGGGCGAAGAAGATCATGGGGGTGCCGCGCGGCTGGTGGTTTGCCAATCGGACATCATACGCCGGTGCCGAGCGATCGGATCACGGCGAGCAGTGCGCGGTGCCCATCAAACAAGCCTTTGCGGCCATCGCAAATTGACAAGATATGACCGAACCAATTGAAGAAGCGAGAGCGACCAAAACTATGGTCGGTTTCGTTTCAAAACCCAAGTCTGCCTTTCCAGGCCCCTTCAGCTGACCCAGAAGCCGATATTTGGTAGTCATAAATTCAGGGCGTTGCGACAAAAGGGCCGTTCGCGTTGCGCGACGCTACGACGGCACGGCCACCTTTGGTTTAATTGCAACGCGATTTCTCACTTGGTTGTAAACCTCTGCGAACTCCCGGCATTATCACGGTGGTGACGACGGCGTACGGGATCGGATCGTCGATTTCATCGGGTTGACGCTGGATCATCAACTCGAAGTTTGCGTTGCCACCTAAAGCCGCAGCGTTCTCGCCCGCCCAGCGACGATGTATGACCGTTCCTCGATGAGCTTGATTGGTGTCCGGTTGCTTGCCGGTTGATCTCACCGAAAAAGTTGTTGCAGACGCCTTGGGTTCAACAAGCTTAAGACGGACGCCACGGTAGTTGATGGAACCGACGCGCGGCGGCGCGAACCAGGCGACTGTCGCCGAAAACTCGTGAAGTTGAGCCTTGCCGGACATGACCGCAGGCAACGGCACCAAAAAAGTGTCAGACTCCTCCTTTTGTAGGCGACCGACGGCCCACAGCGTCGCGCGATCGGTCGCGCATTCGAGCACCATGCCGGCATCGACCGCGCCATATCCCAGATAGCAGCGGACGTTATCCTTCTGCCGAACGTGAAGCTTGTTGTCGCTTGGGCCGAGTATCTCGATGATGAGGTCGCTGGCCGGCGTCCAACGGGCGCAGTGAACGAGAAGCCCTTTCAATAGCAACGCTCGTTGCGGACCATTGATGGCAAGGAAGTCGTCATAGGCAGCTTCCAAGGCTTCGTGAGCCCGCGCGGCCACGCCGGTCATGATGGCGGCAGCGACGCTGGTGCCGACAGTCCGGCCGGTACTGTTTGGATTAACTGCCGTGGGGGCCGGCGGAGTTGCCACGACAATGCCGCCCAAAGAGCTGACGTTCTTCCCAATCGAGCGCAGCCGATGACCGGCACCTGCCGCCAACAACCGCACGTGGTGGCGACCGCCGGGCGCGAGTACGTCGGGTTTTACCGCATTGCCAACACCGGGGCCGAGGCCGCTTGAGACCGTGCAAAGGCCCGTCCCGCGCCAGACATCGAACGTCAAAGCCGGCAGCGCGCCGGGAGTAGCGCTGTCACTATGCAAGGCACCGACAGTCAAGGCATTGATCGACTCGGCAGGCGCAAGAATCCGCCGATGGGCAATTACATCCGCACTTGCGCGCAAAGCGGTCCTCGCCTTTTGCCCGGCATTCAGAGCTTCGAATGCTACGGTGCTCATGTTCACGGTAATCAGATCGTCGAGATGGTTGCCGGCGCTGATCACAAACAGCAGACCGAAGGCGTGGGAGAGATAGTCGATAACCCGGGCCCAGCCCGACATCCGGCCGCTAAACGGTTTGTTCCGGTCGCCCAGCGATGCGTTGATGACGATCACGTTTGGAGCGGCCGGATCTAGACCGGCTTTCAGCCGCAGGACAGCTTCGTGGAACAAGTCGGCAGGCAGACGGTCGGGAAAGCGTTCGTCTTGATCGAACCCCGGCGGCGCGAACATGACGTTTATGAAGAACACCCGACGTGCCAATGCGGGCGTCGGTGGACCCTCGAGGTCTCCATGAACGACCGCCGAAGCCATCGCCGTTCCGTGGACGCGGGAACCAACCGCGAGTGGATCAAGACCGAAAGGGTCATCGACGGACAAGCGGCCGCTGAGCCTTGGGTGACCAGTCAAAGGAACGGCATCAAAGATCGCGGCGATCGGATCACCTTCGGGCAAAGCCGCTGCAGTCGGCGTTCTCCCTCCGTGAACATCGAAGGCACTCACATGGACCGCGCATTGAGGCCGGATGTGCATCACCGATTCGGCGGCCACCAATCCCTCTTGGCCGCGAGCCAAGACGCGTTGTAGTTCTGCCTGTGGCACATTGACCAAGAGCGCGTGGTACTTTGCCCCGTCGATGCGCGCTCGGGCGACAAGCTCGCCGCCGCCGGCACGAAGAACGTTCAGCGCGTCACGCTCGACGCGGGCCGTTTCGGCGCGAAAGACCAGCTCGAGCTCGATCCGGACCATGTCGCCGGCGTCCGCGATTTCCGTCGCCAAGACTTCTAAGTCCTCGGCAGACACGCGATCCTGAGGACCCCACGGTCGAAGATCGCGTAGTTGCGCAAAGAGGTCGCGCCAGGGCGTGAATCCGACCGGTAATTTTTGATTTGTCCGGGAGCGGCCCCACAGATTCACCATCTGATGGAGCGCCGCTGTGTCGGGGATCATCAAATAGAGCGATGGACTTTGTCCTCCTCATCGCCTTCGAGATCCTCGGCGCCGATGAACTCAAGCCCTGGGATGTTGGCTGCGGCACGTGCGAAGTTCTGGACGTCTCCAGTGAGCTCGAAAACCAGCAGCCGCTCGGGAGCCAGGCCAGCAGGATCGGCGCGGAGTTCCAGTGGATCGCGACCCTCGGCAAACGCTTGGGCCAATCGCTGAAGGCGTTGACCAGGTGTGCGGTCGCGCTGCTCGTCTGGCGCGTACTTTCGAGCCGGTGCGAAGCCAGCTTTACGAGCCTTTCGAGCGCCGGGCTTTGGCGGGTCGAGCCGGAGGAGTGGATATTGCGTAGGTTTCGCCATTTGCCCATGGCGTCACGCGTGACGCCCAAAGATCGAGTTCCTCGGCGACAACGCTATTCAGCGACTCGCCGCCTTGGGCAAGAATACACCGTCTGCGCACACTTTGGCAGAATTCGACAACCTCGGCGAGGCTTACCGGCCCGAGACGTTCTGCCAGCCGCTCCGGCGATACGCCAGGGTCGTCGCGCCAAATTTCGAAGAAGCGAGCGACTAAGATCGAGCGCCGCGCGGCATCCGGCGCCGGCATATCTATGCGGAGCTGAAACCGGCGCCACACCGCGCGATCAAGTAATTCAGCATGGTTGGTCGCCGCAACAGTGACAACGTAGCTCGGCAAGTGATCGATCTGAATCAATAGGAAGGAGACGACGCGTTTAATCTCGCCGGTCTCATGAACATCGCCGCGTTCCTTTCCCACTGCATCGAATTCATCGAAGAAAAGTACGCACGGCGTTGCACGGGCATACTCAAATAGCTTCGCCAAGCGCGCATTGGTCTCGCCAAGGTAGGCCCCGACCAGAGCGTCGTATCGTACTGTCAACAAAGGCAGGGCAAGAGCCTCGGCCAAAGCCTCGGCGAGAGAGGTTTTGCCGTTGCCCGGCGGGCCCGAAAGTAGCACGCGATGACGGGGCTGCATGCCCTGGGCGCGGAGCAAATCCGCGCGATTCTGCTCTTCGATCAGTTGACGCGCGAGCCGAGCGGCGGGGAGCGGAAGAATTAGGTCATCCAGCCGAACGCGGGGCTCCGACTCAATGACGAAGTCGCGCCCATCGCTCTGGGGCCGCCTTGGCTGGTTTGAACTGACAACCGGTACGGATTGAAGCGCGCGCTGTAGGCGATCAGCCAACACGTGATGACTGCGTGATTTCTCTTCGGCCACAATCGCTTCGACGGTCGATGCCAGCATCGATCGGTCCCCGGCCGCGCCGGCGCGTACTAAAGATATAAGCAGGTCGCTTCTGGCCATAATATTATCCTGCCCATTGATCGATGTAGGTCCGTCAATAATGGGTTAACATAAACTGTCCAAATCGGCGAGGCTGAAACGCCGTTGCTATCGGCCTGGCCGTCAGCGACGCGGCGTCGCCGCTTGGTAATCTGCCACAGTATTTCTCGACGCCCGACGCTGCCTCGGCAGACCGCGTCGATAAGCTCCGAGCCTGTACCATGCGTGTCGAGTGGTTTACAGTTCAATGAGTTCAGTCTGGTGTTCAAGCCATCTCACCGCACCCGCGCGCAACCGCGCCATCGTATCGGGATAGCGCGCCACCGAGCGGATCAGGAGCGCCGCCTGGGCGTTGGGGCGGGCGCGGCCCCGCTGCCAATTTCCGGGCGTGCGCGGATTGGTCCGCAAGCGGCGGGCGAACACGGCGCGCGACAGGCGCAGCCGCCGGCGCACCGCCAGCAGCTCGCCGGCGGTCAAGCTCGGCGCCGGCCGCGGCTCGACGGCACGGGTGCGCAGCGTCCGCTTGCCGCGCCGCGCCGCGCGCAGCGCCGAAAAACCTTCGATCAGCTCGTCAAATAACTTGCGCTTCATCGCCGTGGCGCCGCTCGTTGCATGAGCGATTTCTCGATAGCCTTGGTGCTTCCCCCAGCGCAAGCCCCGGCCGTCGCCGGCGCGACCCGGCTTGGTCCGCTTTCAACCGCGCGCATACGCAGCAGCGCCGCGCGGCGCAGTTCGAGCAGCCGGCTGCATGACGAACACAACGCCGTGATATTCGTCTTATCGCGCGGGCCGCCATCCATCGGCGGAATGAGGTATTGGACGTAGAGGCGGCAGCGGCTGTTCTTGGCCGGGCTGTCGGCGCACCACGCGCAGCGGAAATTCTCGCGCGTCAGCACGCGATGACGGATCGCGATCACGATCCGGTCCGGCCCGAACTCGGCGCGGCGCTGGGTTTCGTACCGCACCGCCGCGGCATCGCCATGCGCCCCGGCGCGCTGCGGCTTGCCGCGCTCGGTGCCCGGCATCGGCCACGCCGATTTGTCGCCGGCGCGATAGGCCTCGAACGCGACGAGCGCGTTGCGCCAGAGCCCGAAACGCATCTTATAAGTGCCGCTCGACACGTGCGACGGGTCCCGGTCCATGTCGCCCGCCGCGGGCGCTCGCCCGAGACGGCGCCACATTCGCTCCATGTTCGCGTAACACTCCTCCCAGCTATGCTTGGCGCCGACGGCGCGCGGACGCAGTCGATGGCGCAGGCCGGCCCGGCGCAAGGCCTCTTTCCACGAGCCGAAATGGGCGCGAACGGTCGCGGGATCGACGCGGCCGCCGGCGCGGCGAAATTGGGCGTGCGTGAAATCGCCGACGACGCGCCGCGCCGCGCGTTGCAGCTCGGCAATGATGTTCGCGTTGGAATAGGCGTCGTCGCGATAGGGGCCGGGGCGCTTGCGATTTGGCATGGCGGCAGGGTCGAATTATTGTTGTTCCTATTTTGTTCTTATCATGGAATTCGCGGCTTGTCCAGCTGCCGGGTTACGGCGTCTCCATGGCCGCCCGGGCGCCGCGCTCAAGCGGCGAAAATTCATGTGACGATGCTTGCCGAGGCATGCAGGATCGCGATGGTGCCCAAATCGCATTTGACCGCCATATTTTTTTACATATAATAATACGGGCTCTTGAAAGAGTTCGCGGAACGGACGGCGCATGCCGCGTGTCGGATTTGAGTGGGACGCAGCCAAGGACATCGCAAATCGCGCCAAGCACGGCGTTGCCTTTGCCGAGGCCCAATACGCCTTTGCCGATCCCCAGCGCGTCGTTGCGGCCGACCTCGCGCACGGCGGCGGCGTCATGACCGTTCGATTCACTTACCGGGGCAACACGATCCGCATCTTCGGCGCCGGCTATTGGCGGAAGGGAAAACGAACCTATGAAAAAGCGAATTCGCTACCGCGATGAGCCGATCGGTCCGCTTCGGATCTTGCGCGATTTCCTGCCGCCGCCCGAGGCGCTGGCGTTCCGCGACGACGAGGTGAAGGTGACGCTGGCCCTAAGCCGGCGCAGCGTCGATTTCTTCAAAGCGTCGGCCAAGCGGCACCGGGCGCCTTACCAGCGCATGATCCGCCGCCTGGTCGATGCCTATGTCGAAGGACAGACCGGCGCGCGGAGGTCTTCGAAGCGGCGCGCGCCCCTATCCCGACATCGGACAATGCCGGGACCGAGCAACTGACGCGAAAGCGGCGGTGCGAGACTGCGCGTTCCCGTTAACGGGAGCAAAAATTCGATTGGGATTCGCCGCCCCTATTGCGTCCCCGTCACTTTGGTTCCCTTGGCGACGATGGCGGCCGGGACGGTGACGCCGTAGGTTTTCGCGTTGTCGAGGTTGATGCGGGTGTCGAACACCTCGGCGCGCGCCGGGGCCACGGTGGCGACGTCCTTGCCGAGCAGCACCGGGAACCGCGACTTTGCGCGCCCAATCGACGCCGTTCTGATACTGGTGCTGCGCCACGCCCAGGATGGCGCCGCGCTCGACCGCGAGCACGTCGAGCGCGAACCACGGCAGCTTGTTGTCGCGCGCCACCTTGGCCACCGCCTCGTAGGCCGAGGCCACGGCGTTGTCCTGCGGCGTCAGGATGGCGTCGACCTTGCCGACCAGCGATTCGGCCGCGGTCTTGACCTCGGCCGAGGACGTGATCGTCGCCGCGATCCACTTGATCCCGCGCTTCTCGGCCTCGGCCATCGCGCGCTTGTTGAGCGCCTCGGAATTGCTCTCGGCGGAGTTGTAGACCGTGCCCATCGTCTTGATGCCGGGCTTGACCGCGAGGATCATGTCGAAATTCTCGGACACCGGCGGGATGGTGAAGAAGCCGGTGTAATAAGTCCCGGTCGGCGCGGTCTCGCTTTTCAGGATCCCGGTCGCAACCGGGTCGGTGATGCAGCCGAAGACCACGGGAATGCCGCGGTCGCGCGCGATGCGGATGGTCGCGAGCACGACCGGCGTCGTGCACGGCGCCAGCATGTCGACGCGGTCGGCGAGGAATTTCTCGGCGATGTTTCGCGCCGTGCCGACGTCGCCTTGCGCGTTCTGGTAGTCGAAGACGAGATTCTTGCCGACCTCGAAGCCCGCCGCCTTCAGGCCGTCGATGAAGCCGCGCCGGGTTTCGTTGAGCGCCGGGTGATCGACGATCTGCGAGAAGCCGATGCGGTAGGTGCGGCCCGGCGTCGGCGCGTTCTGGCCTTGCGCCAGCGCCAGGCCGGCGTCGAACACGAGCGTTGCGGCAAGGGCCGCCAGCGCCGTGCGGCGTGCGATGCGAAACATGGTCATGGTTCTTCCTCCCTGGATTTTGCGACCGACGCGGCGATCCTAACCTGTTTCAAGGACGATTTACAGGAGCCGGGGAGACGGGGAGAAAAGGGAATGCGGGCCGCGGGCCCGCGAAAGAAATTCTCCCCGGCTCCCCGGCTCCTGTGATCTTCTACGTCGCCAGCAGGACGCGGTCGTCGGTGAGTTCGCCCTTGCTGGCTTCGTGGAACTTCGCGACCAGGCCGGGAACGGTGAGCGCGGATTTCGCTTCGCCGGCGATGTCGAGGATGATGCGGCCGGCATTCATCATCAGCAGCCGGTTGCCCCAGCGGATCGCGTCTTGCATGTTGTGCGTCACCATCAGCGTGGTCAGGCGCTGCTCGCCGACGATGCGCGCGGTCAGGGCCATCACGGTCTCGGCGGTTTTCGGATCGAGGCTCGCGAGGTGCTCGTCGAGCAGCAGCAGGCGCGAGCCCGAGAGCGTCGCCATCAGCAGCGCCAGGGTCTGGCGCTGGCCGCCCGAGAGCGTGCCGACGCGCGTCGCCAGGCGATGTTCGAGGCCGAGGCCGATCGGCGCCAGCAACCTGCGGTAGCGCTCGCGCCCGGCGCGCGTCACCGCCCGCGCCAGCCCGCGCCGCCGCCCGCGCCGCTCCGCCATGGCAAGGTTCTCTTCGATATTCATGATCGCGCAAGTACTGTCTCCGGGATCTTGCGCGATGCGGCCGATGACGGCGGCGCGGCGATGCGCGGGCGCCTTGGTGATGTCGTTGCCCTCGAAGCGGATCGTGCCCTCATCGGGCATGGCGAGGCCGGCGACGGCCTTGAGCAAGGACGATTTTCCGGCGCCGTTCGAGCCGATGATGGCGACGAAGTCGCCGGCCGCGACCGCGAGATCGACGCGCTCGAGCGCCGTCACCGCGTTGGGCGTGCCGCGCATGAAATACTTGCTGACCGCGGCGAGCTCGAGCACGGGGGCCGGCGCCGCGCTCATTTGAGGATCCGCACGCGAAAGCGCGGCACCGCGAGCGCCGTCAGCAGCAACACGGCGGTGACGAAGCGCAGATCGACCGGATCGAGCCCGACGCGCAGCGCCAGCGCCACCAGCAGGCGATAGAGCACGACGCCGACCAGCGCCGCCATGATCCACCAGCCGATCGTGCGGTCGCCGAAAATCGCCTCGCCGATCAAGACCGCGGCGGCGCCGGTGACGAGAATGCCCAAGCCCATGCCGATATCGGCGAAGCCGTGATTCTGCGCCACCAGCGCGCCCGACAGCGCGATGCAGCCGTTCGACAGCGCGAGCCCGACCATCTTGGTCGCGTCGGTGTCGACGCCGAGCGAGCGGATCATGGTTTCGTTCTCGCCGGTGGCGCGCACCGCGAGGCCGAGATCGGTCTTGAGAAACCAGCCGAGCGCGATCGCCGCCGCCGCCAGCATGACGAAGGCGATGCCGATGGTCGCCGGAATATCGTCCTTGAGCTGAACCCCCAGCCGCAAGCCGTTGATCCAATCGACCACGTCGCCGAACACCGAGGGCGTCGACAAAAGCGGCGTGTTCGCCTTGCCCATCACCCGCAAATTCACCGTGTACAGCGCCGTCATCACGACGATTCCGGCGATAATATTGTTGATCTTGAGCTTGGTGTGGATCAGCGCGGTGACGATGCCGGAGAGCGCGCCGGCGGCGACGGCGGCGAGCGTGGAAGTGAACGGATCGTAGCCGGACACGAGAAACGCCGCGACCACGGCGCCGCCCAGCGGATAACTGCCTTCCGCCGTCAGATCCGGGAAGCGGAAAAAGCGGAACGTGATGAGCACGCCCAAGCCGAGAAAGCCGAACAGGAATCCCTGTTCGAACATGTTGAGCGCCAGCGCGTGAACTTGCTGCACGTCGATCCCCCGAAGCGGCGGGCACGATACGCAATGTCCGGCCGCGGCGCTAGACAGCGGCGGGACCGCGTGGTCGAATCGGCCGCGTCGCGAACTAGGGAAATGCCCGCATGGCCAGAAGCGGTTCGATCTCGATCGTCGCCATTGCGCTGCTGCTCGGCCTGCCGGCCTGCGTGCCGCGGCCCGAACCCTACATCGAGGGCAGCGACCGGCCCGCGAGGACCGACCGTGCCCGGCGGCGCGCCCGAGCAGAGGGCGCGTCTCAAGGCGGCGGACGCCGCGTTGTTCGCCAAGGATTATCGCGAAGCGATTCGCCTCGCGACCTTGGTGATCGAAGCGAATGTGAGCTCCCACATCGTCATGGGCCACGCCTATGCGACACGCGCCTACGCCCGCCTGGATTCGGGCGACCGCGCCGGCGCGCAAGCCGACGGCCAGCGCAGCGCCGAACTCGCGCCCGACATGCCCAACGGGCACAGCGCGCTGGGCCTTGTCGCCCTCTCCGAACGGCGGTGGGCGGACGCCGAGGTGCATTTCAGCCGCCTGGCCGAGGTCGAGCCCGACCACTGGGTCGGCCCTTACTATCGCGGCTTGGCGCGCCTGGCGCAGCGCAATATCGACGGCGCCTTTGCGGATTTCGACCGCGCGACATTGCTCGAGCCCAAGCTCGACGGCGCCTGGGCGCGGCGCGGCCTGATCCACGAGCTGCGCGGCCAGCGCGACGACGCTGTTGCCGACTATCGCCGCGCGCTCCGGCTCCGGCCGGACAACGCCATCGCGCGGCGCGGCATCGCGCGCCTCGCCGCCGCCCGCCCGCCGCCGCCGCGGCTCGACGAGTTCCGCCGCGACGAGTTCCGCCGCGACGACCGCGACGACGGCGCGCCGGTGGTGCGGTATTGAGCGCGGGTTCCCAATTTCGGCGACACAATACGCAATTCGCGCGGCCGCTATAATCGCCACAAAACCACTAAGTTCGCACGTCAAAAGCGGTTCTACGAATTAAGTATTGTGTCCCAGCAATTGCCGGGCAGGCGGCCGAGATCAAAATCGAAAGCTTCGCCCTTCACGCGCTACGGCCTCATCCCGGGCGAGAAGTCGTCCATGTCTTCTTCCGACGCGATCGAGGACAAGGAAACCGAGAAAAGGGGACGCATCCCATTACGACGAGCCGCCGAAGGGTGCGGCCAACCTCTCCATGCTGAAGGAAGAAAAGGGAAGAAAAGGGGACGCATCCCTTTACGAGGAGCCGGCGAAGGGTGCGGCCACCCTTTCCATACCGGTTCCATACCGGAAATTTTAAGGGTTGCGTCCCCTTTTGCCGGGCTTGCGCCGGCGACGACAGTTTGCTGCAGTCAAATACTTTTTCCGCGCTTTTCGCCAGCGACCGGTTCATCTTGGATGTCACGGCCAATCCGCGCTTTTTCCATTCCGGCGAGAACTCGCGCGCGATCTTCCTGCCGGCGGAACGGCATCCCCTCGATCACCTGCGCCAACCGACCGCCGGCGAGTTCATCGGCCGCCGCGTAGGCCGCCGCCGCGTCTTGGACTTGGCCAAGATGCGCGAGGGACGCCGCCAGAAAAATCTGGCCGTATGCCCAATCGGGCCTGCGCTGAGCCGCCTGACGTGCCCAACGCACGGCGTCGGCGTAACGTTCGAGCTGGAGATACGCCCCAGCCAAGTTAAAATAGCGGAAGAAGTTCGCCGGATCGCGGGGATTCGAACGCAAGGCGATCTCGCTATTGCGGATGCTCTCCTCGGGATCACCACCCCACATCAATACCGTCCCGAGCGAGCCAAAGGCGACGGAACAGTTCGGATTGATCTCGATCGCACGGCGCAGCGAGTCGGCGGCCTCGTCGTACCGATGAAAACTTGATAGGCTAAGGCCGTATATCCAGTGCGCGTACTCGTTCGTTTGATCCAATTCGATGGCGCGCCGACCCGCTGCAAGCGCATGCTGATAATTTGCCGCCGGATTCTCGGCAAGGCCCAGATAGGCCTCATGCCAAATGACGACAGCCTCAATTTGAAAGCCCCAAGCATTGTCGGGATCGATGGCCCGCGCCTTGTCGAGGGCAACGCGCGCCGACACAAAGCCATGACGGTTGACTCGGTATATTTCACGGATGGCGATATTCAGATGGTCCGTTATCCGATGGTCGCGTGGCGGGATTCGGCTCCAGCGATCCCCCTCTGCTATGGAGACTTGCGTCTGAACCGAAGCAGCGACGTTGCGCGTGATTTCGTCCTGCAATTCGAATACGTCGCTCCGCGCACGATCGTATTTTTCCGCCCAGACATGCACGCCGGACGAGGCATCGATGAGCTGCGCGCTTATCCGCAATCGACCGCTCGTTTCGCGCACGCTGCCTTCAAGCACGTATTGAACGCCGAGCTCGCGCGCGACCTGCTTGATGTCGATGGCGCGTCCTTTGTAGGTGAAAGTCGAACTGCGGGCGATGACGAAAAGATTGTGGATCCGCGACAAGGCCGTAATGATGTCTTCGGTCAATCCGTCCGCAAGCGCGTCGTGATCGTCCGACACGCCCATGACGGCGAACGGCAAAACGGCGATGCACGGCTTATCCGGCATCGCGAGCGAAGCGGCCGGCGGGCTAACCCCAGCCATGCCGCTTATGCGCCACACGCGCACGGCCTGCGGAATGTTCTTGAGCTGAACCTCGCCGCGCGGTTCGAGGTCGAATTGGCGCCGGTCCTTGATTTGAGACACGGCCGCGTCGCTCAACGAAATGCCGCCCGCATCGGCGGTGGCTTGGAGCCGACAGGCGACGATGACCGCGTCGCCATAGATATCGCCACTATCGACGAGAATCTCGCCGGCGTTGATTCCAATGCGAAGATCCATTCGACGATCAAATTCTTCCGGCGCATTCAATACGGCCATCTGCTCTTGAATGGCCACGGCGCAGCGCACGCAATCGACCACGCTGGCAAATTCCGCCAGCACGCCGTCGCCCATCGTCTTGACCAGCCGCCCCCGCTCGCGCGCGATCTGCGGGCGAATGACTCCTTCGACATGCGTCTTGAATTTGGCGAGCGTACCGACTTCATCGAGAGCGACCAGCCGGCTATAGCCGACAACGTCGCCAGCCATGATTGCCGCGAGCTTGCGCTCACCGAAACTATGGGCAGGGTTTGGCGCGGTCATCGTGCCAGCGATGAGCCTCCGACGCGCCGGCATTGGCGCAATGTCCTCTCCACCAACAGTATGCATTTCAAATAAAACCGGCAACACACAAAGATCGTCCAGATAAACTCTTAGTGCACTCTCTGCCAGACGATCCTAGTATGTCGCCGAAGGCTTTCTTCATCCGCGGGCGCGCCGGACTCAGATGCGCGACGGTGGAGGTGCGCGACTGAGACCGGACGTTAGGACCCGATGAATCCGATTCGAAAGCAGCTCGGATTGCGGAAACCTCTCCCTCACATCGGTCAGCACGGCAATCACCAGAGGAGTGCCATATGCAAAATGCGAACCCGATCATGAATCTTGGCGAAGCGCCGACGAAATCCGGCGGCAATGGCGGCAAGTTCGAGTTCAAGCAATACCGCGTCGGTCCCGCGATCGGACTTCAAAAACTTGGCTGTAGCCTTTATATTGTTCCGCCTGGGAAAAGAGCCTTCCCATATCACGCGCATTCACTAATGGAAGAGATGTGTGTCGTTCTGGAGGGCTCCGGCACGCTTCGTCAGGATGGACAAGAGCATTCGATCCGCGCGGGTGACGTCATTGCGTCTTCGGTGGGTAAGGCACATCAGATTGTCAATACTTCCAGCAGCGATTTAAGATATATCGTCATATCCAACAACGAAGCCGTCGATGTAGTGCTGTATCCCGACTCCGACAAGATCGGGGCGATTTCCACGGCTTTCGGGAAAACACTGTGGCACTTCACTCGCCGGAGCGCGGCGACTGAATACTATGATGGCGAGGCGTAGCGAACACCGATTCGTCGCAACAGGATCCTCGGCCTCCGGATTGTGGCGCGACTGACTGCATACGGCATGGCATGGGCGCGCGGATTTCAAGCTTTGCTTCGGCGTGGGCCCCTAAGTCGCAATCCCTTGCCTATTCCGCATCGCGCTGCGGACCGGCCAGTTTCGCCCCGCTCACGCCAGCGGCTTGAGATCGCCCAGCATCGTCGGCAGGTATTCCGCGACCGTGGGATGGATGTGCACGGCGCGCGAGATCGCGGTGTAGGGGGCGCCGGCGCTCATCACGTCGAGCAGGCAATGCACGACCTCGTCGCCGGCGATGCCGAGCAAGGCGCCGCCGAGAATTTTCTTGGTGCCGGCATCGACCAGGATTTTCATGAAGCCCTGGGTCTCGCCACGCTCGCGGGCGCGGCCGATCGAGGTCATGGCGTATTTGGTCGAGAGCGCCGCGATGCCGGCGGCGCGGACTTCGCGCTCGGTCAGGCCGACGCGGCCGAGCGGCGGATCGATGAACAGCGCATAGGCCGGAATCCGGTCGGAAACCTTGCGCGGGTCGTTGTCGAACAGGTTCGCCGCCACGATCTCGAAATCATTGTACGAGGTGTGGGTGAAGGCGCCGCGGCCGTTGACGTCGCCGATCGCCCAAATGCCCGGCACGTTGGTTTCGAGCGTCTCGCCCACGACGATATAGCCGCGCTTGTCGGTCGCGATCCCGGCCTTGTCGAGTCCGAGATCGTCGGTGTTGGGCCGCCTGCCGACGGCGAGCAGAAGATGCGTGCCGGCGACGCGCGGCGCGCCGGCGCCGCAATCGAGGTTCATGGCGATGCGATTGCCGTCCTTTTCGACGGCGATGCATTTCGCGCCGAGCCGCACCTCGACGCCCTCGTTTTCGAGGATCGTCTTGATCGCATCCGAAACATCCTCGTCCTCGCGCCCGACCAGGCGCTCGCCCATCTCGACAACCGTGACCTTGCTGCCGAAGCGGCGATACATCTGGGCGAATTCGAGCCCGATATAGGAGCCGCCGACAATGAGCAGATGCTCGGGCAGGAAATCGACCTCCATCATGCCGCTGTTGGTGAGATAGCCCGTCTCGGCGAGGCCGGGCATGTCGGGCACCAGCGCGCGGCCGCCGGTGTTGATGAAGATTTTTTCCGCTTCGAGCAGGTCGCCGTTGACGCGCACCGCGCGCGGCCCCTCGAAGCGCGCGTGACCCTCGAACACGGTGCAATTCGGCAAGCGCTGCATCCAGGCCTTGACGCCGTTGCGCCCGCGCTCGACGATCGCGTCCTTGCGCGCCTTGACGCGCTTCATATCGACGCCGACCTGGCCCGCGAGCGTGACGCCGTAGTCGGCCGCGCGCCGCGCCATGTGGGCGACATAGGCGCTCGCCACCAGCGTTTTCGTCGGCACGCATCCGTTGTTGACGCAGGTGCCGCCGAAATGCTTGCGCTCGATCATGGCGGTCTTGAACCCTTCGCGCGTCAGGCGCTCGGCGAGCGAAGGTCCGGCTTGGCCGCTGCCGATGACGATGGCGTCGAATTTCTCGGGCATGGTCGTCGTCTCCTTGCCGGTCTCACCTTGCCGGTCTCACCTTGCCGGCGCCATGGCGGGCACCGCTGCCGGCAGCCGGAGATGGAGCGCCAGCCACGCCGCCGCCGCAAGCGAAATCCCGATCCCCGCGACGCAAGCCGCCCAGCCATGGCGGTCGAAAATCTGGCCGAGAATGGCGGCGCCGGCGAGGCCGCCGAGATAGTAGCTGGCGAGATAGAGCCCGCTGGCGGCGGCGCGATCCGCGGTCGCGGCGCGGCCGACGAAGCCGGTCGCCGCGGCTTGGGCGAAAAAAGTGCCGACGCCGACGAGGACCATGCCGGCGAGCACGGCGACGAGGCTCGGCACGATCAGGAGCGGCAGTCCGAGCGCGGCGACGGCGAGCGCCGTCCAGATCGCCGGCCGCGTCCCGAAACGGACCGCCGCGCGCCCGGCCAATGGCGTCGTGAACATCGAAGGCAGGAAGACGAAATAGACGAAGCCGAGCGACATCTGGCCGACCGCGAGCGGCGGGCGCGCGAGCACGAAATTCACATAGGTGAAGGTGCCGATGAAGGCGAACAGGATCAGGAATCCGATGCCGAAGCACGCGCGCAGCGCCGGATTGCCGAGGTGCTCGCCCCAGGCCGCGAATGGCGAGCGCGCGGCGGGACCGGCCAGCGCCAACTTCGACATGCGGTCAAGATTGACGAAGACGAGCGCGGCGCCGGCGAGATTGAGCGCGGCGAAGAAATAGAAGTTCGCCGCCAGGCCGAACATGTCAGCGATCGACCCGGCGACGAGGCGGCCGATCAGGTTGCTAGCGACGACGCCGGTGATATAGGCGGCGAGCGCGGCGGCGGTTTCCTGGGCGCTGCAATGCTCGGCGAGATAGGCCATGGTCAGGGTGAAGGCCGTGGCCATGAAAATGCCCTGCGCCACGCGCAGGGCGGCGAAGGTGGCGAGATCGGGCGCGGCCGAGAGCAGCGCGGTCGGGATGGCGAGGAGCGCGAGGCTCACCCAGATGCCGGCGCGCCGGTCGATCCGGCGGCTGACGAGGGCCACGCCGAGGCAGGCCAGCGCCATCCCCATCGTCCCGGCATTGGCGGCGAGGCCGATCGCCGACGGCGAGACACCGTAGGCGGCGGCGAGCGACGGCAGGATCGCCTGCGCGGCGAACAGATCGACCAAGGTCAGGAAGCCGATGAGGCCGATCACGACCGAGCGCAGCGCCGCCGTCCTTGCCGGGTCGCGGACCGAAACTTGCGCCGGAATATTGCCGCCGATGGCCATGATCGTATCCTCCAATATCGGCGCGAAGCTTGCCCGCGCCGGCGCCGCCGATGAAATGCCAAGCGCCTTTCGATTCGATAACCGATCGGCATTTCGGCTTCGGCGCCGGTTCCGATAACCTGCCGGTACAAATGGAGGCGATCATGGGACGGAAAGCGAACGGCAGCGGCGACGGCATCTCGGGCATCGGGCAGATCGTCCTGGTCTTCCAGGGCGGCGGCGCGCTGGGGGCCTATCAGGCCGGCGTCTATCAGGCGATGCACGAAGCCGGGATCGAGCCGGATTGGATCGTCGGCACCTCGATCGGCGCCATCAATGCCGCCCTCATCGCCGGCAACGAGCCGCAACACCGCCTCGGCCGGCTCAAGGAATTCTGGGACCGCATGGCGCACAAGGCTTTCTGGCACAACGAATGGACCTGGCCGCCCATGGCCCAGGCGCTGTCCTATTTTAACACGATCGCGACCGGCATCCCGGCATTCTTCACGCCCAATCCGCTCGCCTTCCTCGGCACGCATGTGCATCTCGGCGCCGACGCGGCCGGATTCTATTCGACCGCGCCGCTTGAAAAGACGCTCAACGAACTCGTCGATTTCTCGCTCATCAATCGCTGCAAGCCGCGGCTCACCGTGGGCGCCGCGCATGTCCGCACCAGCCAGATGAAATATTTCGACGGGCGCGACATGCCGATCGGCGTCAAGCACATCATGGCCTCGGGCGCGCTGCCGCCGGCCTTCCCCGCGGTCCGCATCGACGGCGAGCTCTATTGGGACGGCGGCATTCTCTCCAACACGCCGACCGAGGTCGTGTTCGAGGACGTTCCGCGCCGCAATTCGCTGGTCTTCGCGGTCCATATGTGGAACCCGCTGGGCGGCGAGCCGGAGTCGATCTGGGAGGTCGTGCACCGGCAGAAGGACATCCAATATTCGAGCCGCGTCGCCAACCACATCGCGCGCCAGCAGCACACGCACCGCCTGCGCCACGTCGTCAGCGAGCTCGTGAAGCAGATTCCCGAGCCGGCGCGGAGCAGCGCCTTCGTGCGCGACCTCGCGGAATACGGGTGCAGGACGCGCATGCACGTCGTCCGCCTGCTGGCGCCGCCGATCGACAACGAGGACCACACCAAGGACGTGGACTTCAGCCCCGAGGGCATCCGCGCGCGCTGGAACGCCGGACTCGCCGATGCCCGCCGCTCGATTGCGCAAGCGCCCTGGCAAGGCGAGTTCGATCCGCTCGAAGGCGTGGTGCTGCACGAGCCGGCGGCGGCAAATTTGTCGGCTCAACACAGAGAACAAGTTTAACCACGGAGACACGGAGGCACGGAGAAATCACAGAGAAAAAATCTTATCAGGCCAAACGCCTCTGTGGCTTCTCCGTGCCTCCGTGTCTCCGTGGTAAATTTTTTGCGGATCGTCTCGCGATGCCCTATCCGGCGGCCAGATAATCGAACGCCGACAGCGCGTGGCAGGCGACGACGTGGAGGAATTCGTCGATCGAGACGGCTTCATCCGGCGCGCCCATGCCGTCGGGCGAGCAGCCATAGACATAGGCGGGCACGCCCTTGGCGCGCCAGAAGCGGCAATCGGTGGCGCCGAGGGTGACGATCGCGGGCGGGCTCACGCCGATGCGCGCCCGGGCGTTGCGCTGCAGGATGCCGATCATTTCGTGCTCGGGATCGGACCAGGTGGCGTCGATCGGCGCGGTAACGCCGTCTTCGATCGCGACTTCGGGAAACTTGCCGGCGATGCGATAGACTTCGGCGCGCGCCCGCCGCACGTCGATGCCGACCGGCAGCCGCACATCGACTTCCATCCGGCATTCGCCCGGCAGCATGTTGACCTTCACGCCGCCGGCGATGGTGCCGATATTGACCGTGAGCTTCTGCACGATCTCGGTGGCGCCGGCGCCGAGGCCGCGCTCGATCGCGGCGCGCACTTCGGGCTTGGCCATGGCGCGCGCCACGGCTTCGGGCGTTTCGGGCTCCAAGGCTTCGAGGGCGGCAAGCTCGCGGATCAGCTCGGCCGCGATCTTGGTGGCGCTTTTGCTTTTGTGCGGATAGGCGCTGTGGCCGCCCGGCGTGCTGGATGGCGATCTTGAACCAGATCATCGATTTTTCGCCGAAGCGCACGGTCCACGGGCTGCTCGGCTCGCCGTTGAGCACGCAATCGCCGAGCACTTCGGGGTGATTCTCCACAAGGTAGCCGCTGCCCCAACGCCCGCCGGTCTCCTCGTCGGAAACGATCGTGAGCGTCAGCGCGCCCTTGAGCGCGTCGCGCATTTGGCTAAGAAAATAGTAGGTGAAGAGCGACGCCGTGGTGCCGCATTTCATATCGACCGTGCCGCGCCCGAAGATTTTCCCATCGACGATGTCGCCCGACAAGGGATCGCGCGACCAGCGCGCGCGGTCGCCGACCGGGAACACGTCGATATGCCCGTTGAGCACGAGATGGCGCCCCGGCCGCGCGAAATCGGTGCGCGCGACGATGTTGGGGTTAACAGGCTCGGGCGCGATCACGCGATGGGCGAGGCCGTTGCGCGTCAGGAAATCGGCGATGAATTTCGCGCCGGCGCGCGTGTCGCCCGGCGGGTTGCACGAATCGATGCGGGTGAAATCCTGCAGGAAACGGATCAGGTTTTCGCGCTCGGACTCGATGCGGCGGACGAGGGTTTGGCGCGGATCGTTCGTCATGGCTGCCCCGCTCAATGAAGGAACTCGATCGGCGCGGCGCGATAGACGGTGCGCCCGCCATTGACGACGGCGACGCAGGGATTGTCGGCGATGCGGTGGGCGAGGTCGCCGGGCTGCTCGACATCCCAGACGGCGAAATCGGCGCGCTTGCCGGTTTCGAGCGTGCCGCGCGAATCGTGCAAGCCGAGCGCGCGGGCGCCGACGCGGGTGAAAGCGGCGAGCGCTTCCGGCATGGTCATGCCGAACATGCGGCAACCCATGTTCATCATCATGGTCGGCGAGGTCGTCGGCGAGCTTACCGGATTGCAATTGGTGGCGAGCGCCATGCGGACGCCGTGCTTGCGCAGGTCCGCCACCGGCGGGCGGTGGGTTTCGCCCAGCGTCCAATGCGCGCCGGGCAAGAGCGTCGCCACCGTGCCGGCCTCGGCCATGACGCGGATGGTTTTCTCGCTGGCATATTCGAGATGATCGGCGGACAGGCCCTTGAAGCGCGCGACAAGTTCGGCCGCTTCGAAATCGTGATATTGCTCGGCGTGGAGCTTGACCGGCAGCCCGTGCGCCTTGGCCGCCTCGAACAGCTTGGCGATTTGCGCGTGGTTGAAGTCCGGAGCGGTCGCAAAATCCGTCCACCGCGTCGACCAGGCCTTGCTGGAACGCCGCCGGCAAAACGGTGCGGATCAGAAACTCGATGTAGTCGTCGTGCCGGCCCTTGTATTCGGGCGCCAGGCCATGCGCGCCCAGGAAGGTGTTGACGACGGTGAGCGGCAATTGCTTGCCGAGCTCGCGCGCGATGCGCAGGCAACGCAGCTCGGTGTCGAGATCGAGCCCGGCGCCGGATTTGCTTTCGAGCGTGGTGACGCCGTGGGCGATGAGCTGCGCCACGCGCTTGGCGCTGGCGGCGTGGATGGTTTCGTCGCCGGCGCCGCGCGTCGATCGCACCATGCGCTGGATGCCGCCGCCCGCCGCGATCAGCTCGGCCCGCGTGCCGCCGCGGATGAAGATTTCGAAATCGAATACGCCGTCGCCGAAATAGACGACGTGGGTGTGGCAATCGACCAGGCCCGGCGTCATCAGCGCGCCGCCAAGATCGTGGACCTCGCGCGCCAGCGCCGCCGGCGCGGCCGGCAAGGCGGCCTCGGCACCGACCCAGGCGATCTTGCCGCCTTCGGCCGCGATGGCGCCGCGTTCGATGAGCCCGAAGGGCGTGCCCTCGGTCATCGCCGCGAGCTTGCCGTTCACCCAGATCGCATCCCACATGAGCCGCCCCGCGCATCGAGCATTGCCGGAAACATAGCGCGAGCGCGGGCCGTTCCGGTAGGCCCTGGCGACGGAAATCGGCGGCGCCGCGCGCTACGTCTTGGCCGCCGGATGGAAGGACGAATCCGCAATCGCGCCCATGCCGGGAAAAGTTTCCGTCAATTCCTTCGGCACGCCCAGCATGTTGAGCGAGGCCGTGTTGCCGTAGACGTTGTTCGCTTCGGCGAAAAAATTGTCCGGCGCGAACAGCGGCGGCGCGTGCCATTCGAGCTTGTAATCGAGCGACCACAGCAGCTCGATCAGCGCCTTCGACTTCGCCGCCCGGTCGTTCTCGACATAGAGCAGCGGGCGATGGCGCACGATGAGGCCTCGCGCACCTTCGAGCACCGCGCCTTCCATGCCTTCGACATCGATCTTGATCAGCCGCAGCGCGCGCGTGTCGATGGTCTGGTCCAGCCGCTGCACGGCGACGCGCACGCCCTTGCCGCTCTCGGCGAGCGCGACGCCGCCGAAATTCCCGGTGCGCCCGTAATCGACCGGCGGCACGACGAGCGTGCCCGCCGCCGCTCCGCACGCGATCGGCAGGCAGCGCACGTTCTCGATTTCGTTGAGCGCCATGTTCGCCGCAAGCAGGTGGAAGACCGCCGGCTGCGGCTCGATCGCGTAGATTTGGCCCTTGGCGCCGAGGTGGCGCGCAAGGCCGACCGTGTGCGCGCCGATATTGGCGCCGACCTCGATGACGACATCGCCCGGCCGCAGGAGCTTGCGCAGGAAATCGGCCTCGAGCCGCGAGAACTCGCCGTAAACGCACAGCGCCTGGCCGATGTAGACATCGTGGACGTTGACCAGGAACAGCCCGTCGCGCCCGCGCACCAGCGCCGTGTGCGGCCCGATGCCGATCCGCCGCTCGGGCGGCAGTTTCGTTCCGGACAGCGAAAATTTCGGCGTCATGTTTGTCGCGCGCTCGATTCAGGCGAATAGAGCGTGCCGCCGGCCGCCTCGGCAAGTGCCGCCGAGGCCGTTTCGGCCTGTACGGAACGCGGCGGCGCGCGGTCAACGATGCGGCCGTCGCGCAGGCGGACGATGCGGTCGAGGCGGTCGAAGATTTTCTCGTCATGCGTCACCGCAATAATGGTCGCGTCCTGATCGGCAGCGACCTTGCGCAGGAGGTCCATGACGATGGCGGCGCGCTCCGAGTCGAGCGCCGCGGTCGGCTCGTCGGCGAGGATGATGCGCGGCCGATTGGCCAGCGCGCGGGCGATCGCGACGCGCTGCGCCTCGCCGCCCGAAAGCGCCGCGGGCATGGCATGGCGCCGGTGGCCGACCTCGAGATAGTCGAGCAGCTCCTCGGCGCGGCGCCGCGCGACCGGCCGCTCGAAGCCCGCGAGATGCAGGACGATCGCGACATTGTCGAGTGCCGAGAGAAAGGGCAGCAGGTTATGAAACTGGAAGATGAAGCCGATCTTGTCGAGGCGGAGGCGACGAAGATCGGCCTTGAGCCAGCGCCCGTCATAGACCACGTCGCCGTCGAGACGCATCCAGCCGGCGGTCGGCTCGACGATGCAGCCGATGACGTTGAGCAGCGTCGTCTTGCCCGAGCCGCTCGGCCCCAGCAGGCCCACCACCTCGCGGGGATGAAGGTCGATGTCGATGTCGCTGAGCGCGTCGACCCGCGCTGCCCCCTCGCCGAAATGCTTGGCGATGCCCTTGAGCGACACCAGGGCCCCGGCCGGCGCTTCGCCCGCGACCACCGCGCTAGCCCGCGAGCGCTCGCGCCGGATCGACGCGGAGCGCGAGCCTGACGCCCAGCGCGCTGGCGACCAGGCAGACCGCGACGACGACGCCGGCAAGGGCAAGGCCATCTTCGGGCCTGAGTTCGACGCGCCGCGGGAACCGGTCCTTGACCGAAGCGATGAGCGCGGCGCCGGCGAGGAAGCCGATCAGGCCCATCGCCAGCGCCTGCTGCACGATGAGGCCGACGATGGTTCGGTCGGGCGCGCCGATCAGCTTCAAGGTCGCGATCTCGCGCAACTTGTCCATTGTCAAAGTATAGACGATGAGCGCGATGACGACGGTTGAGACGGCGAGAAGGATGCTGGTGAACAGGCCGATCTGCTGCCGCGCGCGCTCGACCACCGAGCGGGTCAGCAAGGTTTCCTGCCCCTCCTGGGTCATCGCCTCGAGATGTTTCCAGCGCCGGATCGAATCGGCGATGGCGGCGGCGTCGGCATGGGGCGCGATCCGCGCGACAACGGCGTTGACGGTGTCGAGCGAGCCGGCGCCGGCGCCGCGCGCCAGCTGCTGCCGCGCCGCTGCCGGAGCGAGCTCGAACTGCACCTTCTGCGCGTCGCGCAGCGTCATGTAGGCAACCGGGTCGCCGCCCGAGGCGACGATGCCCTCGGTCAAGCCGACCACGGTGAACTCGCTGCGGCCGAGCCGCACCCGGTCGCCCAGCGCCAAGCCGGTGCGGACATCGGCGACCAACTCGTAGTGGGCGCGGGCGATTGCGCGCCCCTCGACGATTCGAGGCGGTCCGCCGATGCGGCCCAGCTCGTAACCGACGACATAGAGGCGGAGCTTACGCCCGCCATGTTCGGTCTCCGCACTCTGGAAGGTGAGCGCGCCGGTCGCGACCACGCCCCGGATGCGCGCGACCGCCTCGCGCGTGTCGCCGGGAATCCGGGAGGCCTCGGCAAACGGCCCCTTGGTCCCGGACTCGACCGCCCAGAGATCGGCCCCGCCGGCGCGCACCAGGGTCAGCGCCTCGGCGACAAGGCCGCGATAGATGCCGATCATCGCGAGCACGACGCCGAGCAAGAGGCTAAGGCCGAGGCACGTCAGGAGAAAGCGGCCGAGATTGTGTCGGATGTCGCGAAGAGCCAGATTCACGGCGAGATTCCGCCGGCAAGCGTCGCGCCGCGTCCGACGCGCAGGCCGTCGATCAACCGCGTCACCACCCGCGCGCCCTCGGGCACGCCGCCGCGGATTTCGATCTTGCCGTCGAGCGTGCGCCGGCCGAAGCGCACTTCGCGCCGGCCGAGGGCGCCGTTCTCGACCGTCCACACCGTCCCGGCCTCGCCGCGATAGTTGAGCACCGCGCCTTGCGGCACCAAAAGCGCGCGCTCGATCATGCCGGTGTCGATCAGCGCTTCGACCTGCTCGCCAAGATAGACGGCGGGCGGGCACACCTCACAGCGCAGGTTGATCCGTCGCTCCTCGCTCACCCGATCGCTCTCAATCTCGATGCGCGACACCTTCGCCGCGAAGTTCTCGCCCGGTTGCGAGCGCAGGCGGACCGAGGCCGCTTGCCCGACGCGCAGCGCGCCGGCCGCGGCTTCGTCCACATAGATGAGCGCCCAGATCGTCTCGGGATCGACCAGGGTGAAAGCGGCCTCCCCCGGCTGCAGTGTGGTGCCGAGCTCGCGGTTGCGAGCCACGACCAGCGCGTCGTAGGGGGCGACAAGCGTGTGCTTGGCCAGCGTCTCCGCCTCGTAGCGGAGCACGGCGCGCGCCTGTTCGACCGCGGCATCGGCGACCATGACCGCGCCGCCAGACTGCGCCACCTCGGCCGCCGCGACCTTGAGATCGGATTGCGCCTCCTCGGCCGCCTCGGCCGAGACGGTGCCGCGCTTCGCCAGATCCTGGCGCCGGCGGTTGATCTCGCTATGCTTGGCGAGGACGGCCTCGGCCTTGAGCACATTGGAGCGCGCCTGTCCGAGCGCGGCTTCGGCCTGGCGGAGATTGGCGCTCGCTTGTGCCACGCGCGCCTGCTGGGTCGCGCTGTCGAGCCGCGCGAGCACGGTCCCCGCCTTCACCCGGTCGCCCTGGTCGGCGCGGATCTCCGCGAGCGTACCCGCGACCTGGAAGCCGACCTTCGACAGCACCCGCGCCTCGATCGTGCCGAGGCCATAAACCTCGACCTTGACGTTGCGCTGCGGCTCCGCGACCTCGACCGCGAGCGGACGGTAGCGAAGATAGGCGATGCCCACGGCCACCGCGGCGCCGATCGCCGCGACGACAAGCACGCTGCGCCAGCGCCGGCTCATCGCTCCACCTCAAGCCTCGAGCACATAGCGCCCAGGCGTCGGATAGGGCGCGAAGCCGGCCTCGCGCGGCAGCCCGAGGCGCGGCGGCGGCACGGGCTTCGAGGAATGCCGGGCGAGCCAGGCGAACCATTCGGGCCACCAGCTGCCTTCGCGCACCGGGGCCGCGGCGAGGAAGGAATCGGGATCGCGGTAACGTTCGTCGTCGTCGCGGCGCACGACGCGGTAGCGGCGGCCGTCGCGACCGGGCTCGCTGACGATGCCGGCATTGTGCCCGCCGGATGCGAGAAGAAAGGTGACGTCGGTATCGGCCAGCATGTTGACCTTGTAGACCGAGCGCCACGGCGCCACGTGGTCGCGCTCGGTGCCGACGGCGAAAATCGGAACGCGCACATCGCCGAAATGCACCGGACGCTCGCGTACCTGGTAGCGGCCGGCGGCGAAGTCGTTCTCGAGGAAGAGATGCCGCAGATACTCGCTGTGCATGCGAAAGGGCATGCGCGTCGCATCGGCGTTCCAGGCCATGAGGTCGGACATCGGCGCCCGGCGGCCGATCATGTATTCGCGCACCAGGCGCGACCACACGAGGTCGTTCGAGCGCAGCAGTTGGAAGGCACCGGCCATCTGCCGCGTGTCGAGCGTCCCCTGCGCCCACATGATGTCTTCGAGGAAGGTCACCTGGCTGTCGTCGATGAAGAGCGTGAGCTCGCCGGCCTCGGTAAAATCGAGCTGGGCCGCGAGCAGCGTCAGCGAGGCGAGCCGCGTATCGCCGTCGCGCGCCATCGCGGCGGCGCCGATGCCGAGCAGCGTGCCGCCGAGGCAATAGCCAGCCGCATGGACTTTGGCGCCCGGCGCGATGCGCCCGATCGCGTCGAGTGCGGCGCCGAGGCCGAGTTCGAAATAATCCTCCATGCCGAGATCGCGGTCCTCGGCGGTCGGGTTCTTCCACGAGATCATGTAGACGGTGTGGCCCGCCGCGACGAGGTGCCTGACCAGCGAGTTCGCCGGCGAGAGATCGAGGATGTAGTATTTCATGATCCAGGCCGGCACGATCAGGATCGGCTCGGGATGGACCTTCGCCGCCGCCGGCGCGTATTGGATCAGCTCGATGAGCCGATTGCGATAGACGACGGCGCCTGGCGTCACCGCGACGGTTTCGCCCGGCCGAAACGCCTCTGCACCCACCGGCGGCTTGCTGAGCGCGGCGCGCTCCCAATCGGCGAGGAAATTGCCGAACCCGCGCGCGAGATTGGCGCCGCCCTCGGCGATGGTGGCGGCGAGCACTTCGGGGTTGGTCAGCGGCGAATTGCTCGGCGAGACGACGTCGAGCAGCTGGCGCGCGGCGAAGGAGACGACCTGTTCGTGGTGCGGCGTGACGCCGCGTACGCCGGTGGTGGCGTTGTGCCACCATTGCTGCAGCAGCAGGAAGCCCTGGTGCATGGCGCCGAAGGGCTGCTTCGCCCAATCGGGGTGGCGGAACCGCTGGTCCTGCGGCAGCGGCTCGATGCAGCACGGTGTACCGGCGAGATCGACGGCGCTGCGGCCGAGATAGGCACCATAGCGCACGGCTTTGCGCGCCGCCTTCTCGACGAGTTGCATCCGCTTACCTGGCTGGCTCGCGAGATGCGCGGCCCAATCGAAATAGGCGGCCCACAGCGCCGCCGGCGAAAGCCCGAGCGTCGCCCGCCCCATCGCCGCGTGTAGCATGCGGTCGAGCGGCGGGATCGGATCGCCCGCGTCGATGCCCGCGCCCGGCGCCAGCGGCGCCGGCAATAATGCCGCCGAGCGACGGTTCCGCGATGTCGGGCGATCAGCCTTCGGCATGGCGCGACTTATCGCGCCAGGCGCGCGGGCGTGTGTTGATACAGGTCAACCGGCCGGCGCGACCGCGGCACCCGCATACTTCGATCACCGGCTCAAGGCGCGCAAGTTCGGTTTGCTTCAAACTTCGCCCGTGGTCACGCGGTCGTGAGTAACATCGAACGGCGCTTTCGCGAAATGTTGCCAGGAGAACAAGGAAACCGGCAACCGGCGCGCCACCGCGGATGGTGACGGACCGGAACGCGCCGAACGCGGAGCCAACGCCGACCCATGTCGCGCGAAATTCAACATCTTCGATAAGGGTGTACCGATCATGTTAGCGAAAATTTCGCCGCGAGACGCGGCAGCTCAATCGCACGCGGCGCTTGCGCTTCGTGCCGGCCTCGGCATCGTGTTCGTCATCGGCGGCTATGCCAAGCTCGTGCGGCTACTGACGCCGTCAAAGGCCCAGGGCATCGTCGATGAGTATGTCGGGCCGCTTGGTTATATCAACCAGACGTTTTTCGATTGGTTGTTCGCCGGCCACCTGCCGCCGTTCGTGACGCCTTGGAGCTTTCTCACGACGCTTTCCGCGTTCGAGTTCGTTTCCGGCCTGATGCTCATAGCCGGCTTGATGGTTCGACCGCTTGCCGTCCTCTGGGCGCTGCTGCTTTGGAGCTTTGTCGTTTCGCTTCCGGTGGTGACGACGCCCGGAGTCAATCCGCCGGTTGGCACCTTTATGTCGCCCGCGGAACTCGTCCAGATCCGCGACATCGCCCTCTCGGGATTCTTCTTCGTGCTCTACAATCTCGGGTCGGGCGCGGCCAGCCTCGATGCGCGATATTTCGGGCTGCCGCGCGCGCACGAGCGCGATTGGGCGCCGCTTGGCCTGCTGCTTCGGCTTTCGCTGGCCAGCGTTTTTCTCGTCGGCGGTGGCTTTGCGGGCTTCAGCGGGATTGCGAGCTTTGGCATGCCGGGCTGGCTGTTGGCGGCGCTCGGCCTCGGCCTCGCCGGCGGCGTGGGCGTGCGATATTTTGCGCTCGCCGCTGCGGGCTTGCTCCTGTGGTTCATGGCGACGAAGCTCGGCGGGGCCAGCGGCATTGTCGCCTACCTCAATGCGGTGAAGCGTGAGTTTGCGTTGCTGGCCGCGGCGGGCGTGCTCGCGGCGCTTGACGGCGGCCGGCTATTTGCCGTGGACAAGGCGCTCGGCGGCTTACGCCATGGCCTCAGCCGTTACTTCGGCGCGGCCGGCGGCGGCACTCCCTCCGGCGTGGTCCGACCGGTGATTTTCCAAGAAGCGAATGACAGGGGTCGTCGGATCGACCGCTCCCTGTCGCCAGGTCCCTTCGTTCGGCCCGCGCTCCGGATTTCACCGATCGCGACCGTGTCGGCACTCAATGCCAGGCGGGCCGCGGCAAAAGCTCGCCGAGCCGCAACGGCATCGCCGGTGTCAAGCGGCGCTGATCGCCGTGCAAATCACCGTGCTGACGATGACCAGGGCCACCGGGAACGCGATGATTATCGACGCGGCGATGGCTGAGACAGCGAGGATCGGCGGGCCGATTTTCTCGAATAACAAATCCTTGTCTTGATCACTCATTGTGCGCGCCCCTTGGCAATGGCTTCGAACGAAGCGCATCGACCTCAATCTTGCGTCGGCCGATCATCGACGGATTGCGTGTGAAATCGTCCGATCGAGATGGCGCGGTCCGGTCGTCCCGTATGTGGAACGGAGCGCAGATCGAGCTTCAACGAGAGACAATGTCCCGTAACGCGACATCATGCCCGCGCCATCTCGCCTCGAACGACGGAGCTGCCGGCTCTGGCTAGCTCTTTACGTTCTTGTTCACGCCTTTGCCCGGCTTGTCGACGCCGCCGAGCTTGTCGCAATCGGCCTTGGCCGGAACCGCCTTCCACTCGCCGAGATCGTAGTTGGCCTTGGATTGTCCGGCGCATGAATGCGTGCCGGCGGAATTGGCGCAATCGTTCTGGCCGGCCTTGGACACGCCGTAGCATTTGAACGTCAGGTTGCCCTTGTACTGGGCGACGGAGGGGCCGGCGGCAAGCGCGACGGCTCCGGCGACGGCCGATGCGAGCGCGATGGTGGAAATCCTGGTCATTGCGGAATGCTCCTGTTCTGACGATGGCCTCCGATCGAGGCCGGTGCGAGACGTTTCGCTTCCGCCGATGAGAAGGTTACGAGCCGCCGGATGGGGAAAGTGCCCGGCATACTCGCATCGCGCTCATGTCACGCACTGTTGATCGACAGTTGGTTTGCGCGAGGGGCAAGCGTGCGGTGTGATCGGGCAAGCCGTCAGCCAAGGCGCCGCGCGCATGCCTTCGAGCCCACACCTTCGCCGATCACAGCCGAACGCGGCCGCGGACACTGCGCGTCCGCCTCGGCCGATCGAGCCGATGGGCGACTGGTCCGTGCTCATGGCGCGCGCGCAGGACGGCGATGCCCCGTCCTATCGGCGGCTTCTCGAGGAAATCGTCCCCTATCTGCGCGCGCTGGCCGCGCGGCGTCATCGCGATCCGCGCGACATCGAGGATACGGTACAGGACGTTCTCCTCACGGTGCACGCGATCCGGCATACCTACGATGCAAGCCGCCCCTTCGCGCCGTGGCTCGTCGCGATCGCCCATCGGCGCGCGATCGACCGGCTGCGTCAGCAAGGCCGTGCCCGGGCAAGAGACGCCGCGCTGCTTTTCGAGCATGAAACCTTTAGCCAGCCGCAAGCGAACATTGCTGAAACGAGTCCCGGGAGCGACGCCCTGCACCGGGCGGTGGAGAGCCTGCCCCCGGGCCAGCGTCAAGCGATCACGCTGCTAAAGCTGCAAGAAATGTCGCTGAAGCAGGCGGCGGAGGTCAGCGGCATGTCGATCGCGGCACTCAAAGTGGCAACGCACCGGGCCATGAAGAGCCTGCGGGCCTTGCTCGCCGGCAAGGACAGCGAAACATGATCACGACGCCCGAACTCATCGAGTCCCTGGCGGCGAACGCAACGCCGGTCAGGCGCCTGCGGCCGCCGGCGATGCGCGCTGTTTGGTGGCTCTTGTTTGCGGCGATTGTCCTTGTCCTCATCGGCATCGGCCGTGGCGTGCGGACCGATTTTGGGCAAAGAGTCCAGGAGTCGATGTTCGTGCTCGGCATCGCTGCATCGCTCATGACCGGCGCGTTTGCCGCTGTCGGAGCGTTCATGATCAGCCTTCCCGACCGCTCGCGGCTCTGGCTCGCTCTCCCGGCGCCGGCGCTTGTCGTCTGGCTCGCGACAATCGGATATCGCTGTGCGACCGCTTGGGTCGAACTCGGGCCGGCCGGCATCGTCATCGTCGACGAGGCGGACTGCTTTGCGACTTTGTTGCTGACGAGCGTTCCGATATCGATCGCGATGCTCGTGATGTTGCGCTATGCCGCTCCGCTTCGGCCCGCCGCGGTTTCAATGACGGGGAGCTTGGCGATATCGGCGTTCGCTGCGACAGGCCTGCTGCTGTTCCACAATATCGAGGCGACGATCCTGATCTTGGTTTGGAATGTCGGCGTCGCCGTCCTTTTCATCGGACTTGGCGGGATCGGCGGCCGCATGTTGCTGGCACGTGTTGCGCCGTCGCCACTGCCACAGCGACGCTAAGGGCGCACCGCGCCACTAAAGCGCGCTCGCGAGATTGGCGCGCGATTAGACCGTTCCCGCCGCGCCGCGGCAAGGTCCGCGTGGCCGGGCGCCGACCAGCGTAACGGCCACGACGGCGCCGATCACGAGCGCGCCGCCGACGAGCGCGTGGTCGGTCGGGCGCTCGCCATGGAACAGCCAGGTCCAGAACGGGCCAAGCACGTTGTCGAGAAAGGTGATGAGCGTCGCCTCGGCGGCCGGCAGGCGGCGCGCGCCGAGCACGAAGCACGCGGTTCCCATGCCGAGCTGGACGACGCCGAGAATGACGAGGATGCCGAAATCGCGCGCGCTCAAGGCATCGAAGCTGGCCAAGGGCAGCGCGACGAGCGCCGATATCGCGCCCGCGATGATGACGGAGGGCACCATGTTGTCGGCGCTGGCGCCGCGCAGCAGCACGACATTGCACGCCATCGCGCAAGCGATGACGAAGGCGATGACGTTGCCCGCCATGCCGCCGGCGCCGAGATCGCCCGCGACCATGATGACGAGACCGGCGAAGGCCAGCGCCATCAGGCTGAGGCCGGCCGCCGACATGCGCTCGCCCAGCACGATCCAGGCCAGCGCGGCGGCGAAAAACGGGCCCGCCGCCATGATGATCATCGTGTTCGCGATCGTCGTGCGGGCGAAGGCGAGCATGTAGCAGATCATCATCACGGCAAAGAGCGCGCCGCACAGCGCGCCGCGCCAGCCGGCGGCGCGGAACACGGCGGCGATGCGCGCCGGCCGGCCGCGCTCGAGCGCGCTCACCACCGCGAGGAGGAACAGCGCCATGATCGCCGAACGCACGCACGCGATCGTCCAATCGTCGGCCGTCTTGACGGCGCGGAAAAACGGCCCGCCGATGCTCCAGCACAGCGCCGCCGCAACCACGAGGAGGACGCCGGCGAGGCGCGAAGGACCGACGAGAGACATGCGAGCAAGCGCGATGCGAAGGGAGCAGACGGGCGACGGGAACCTATTTGCAGGTGGCGGACAATTCCTTGACGCCGGTGATCGGGGTGCTGCCGGCTTGCTCATGCACGGTCTTGCTTTCGCCTGCCTTGACGCCGGTCGACCCCGAAACCTGGTATTCGCCGAACTGCCGGGAATATTTGCAGAGGTAGCTGCATTGCCTGTCGGCATTGTCCGGGTTGGTGACGACGACCTTGGTTGCGCCGCCTTGATACTCGCATTTGATCGACGCTTGCGCGGAGGCGGCGGCGGGCAGCGCCACCACCATCAGCAGCGCTCCGGAAAAAACGGCGGCTCGGCGCATTTTCGTCTCCTGTGATGCGGTCGGCAGAATGCACAAGCGCGGGCCGGAAGCAAGCCAAAGCCCGGCGGACGCGCCATGCTCCGCAAGCGGGCTGGAAAATGCTGCCCAGGGACGGATTTGCACCGCCGACACGCGGATTTTCAGGCCACAGCGGCGCAGCCTAGCGGGTCTATGTCGCCCCAGTCCCAACCCATATGCCACATCCGGTCGTTCTCCGAGGAGATCGAGCGATAGCCGTGGAATGCACAGCGGCGGTGAAACAGGACGCAATAACCATCAAGATGCAATTCAAATCTTTCGTCTTGCCGATCTTACGATACTGAAATTCAAGACGATCAAGCGAAAGGGTGCGCCTCGATAGGCAATCCCGCCGCTCTCCACTCAGGCAATCCATCGGCCAGGCGACGCACCTTGAACCCTCGGGAACGGAGTGCCGCAACCGCTTCAAATGAGAGAACACAGTAGGGGCCACGGCAGTAAGCGACGATCTCGCGCCGCTTCGGTAGCTCTGCGAGCCGCCTTTTAAGCTCTTTGAGCGGTATGTTGACGGCCCCAGGGAGGTGTCCGAGCGCAAACTCGTCCTCTGGCCGCACGTCGAGCAGCGTCACATCGCCTTGCTTGAGCCGGCGCATGAGTTCCTTGCGTGACACCGGCTCCATCTCGTCACGTTGACGGAAATACCCTGCTATGACCTTCTCGACCTCACCCATGCTCCGCTCCGCGATGCTGCGCAGCGCGCTAAGCAGGGTGACGACCTCATCGTCGGCGAGCCCGTACAGAACGTGCTTGCCGTCTCGGCGCGAAGCCACCAATCCGGCGCGCCGCAATTGCTGAAGGTGTTGCGACGCATTCGCGATGGAGAGGCCGGACAGCTCGGCTAGACGTTCGACGCTCCGTTCTCCCTGGCCAAGATGCTCGATCAATTCGAGGCGATGCTCGTGCGCCAGCGCTTTCGCGACCGCGGCAAACTGGGCGAACAGGGCCTGCTTCGGATTGGCGCTTGACACGCTTGGGCTCCTTGACACATTATTCAATCGATCAATTGAATGATAAAACCTACGCGTCTGTCCGTCAAGAGCCTGCCGTTGGGTGTTTCCCATGAACCACGCCTTGCTCTCCAACGAACCAGTAATTCGCCTCGGCTTCTTCGTCGGGATTTTCGCCTTGATGGCGGTTTGGGAACTGGTTGCTCCTCGCCGGCCGCTTGCGGTCGGCCGCCTGATTCGCTGGCCTAACAACCTTGGCATCACCGCCCTCAATACGGCTTTCGTGCGCATCGCCTTTCCCACGGCGGCGGTGGCGCTAGCGCTCTTGGGCGAAGAGCGGGCCTGGGGCTTGCTCAACAACGTGAAGCTGCCCCAGTGGCTTGAGATCGCGATCGCCGTGCTGGTGCTCGATTTCGCGATCTACCTCCAACATGTGCTGTTTCACGCGGTGCCGGGGCTGTGGCGACTGCACCGCATGCATCACGCCGACCTCGATTTCGATGTCACGACCGGCGCCCGCTTCCACCCGGTCGAAATCCTTCTTTCGATGGTCATCAAGTTCGCGGCTGTTGCGGCGCTTGGCGCTCCGGCGGCGGCAGTGTTGCTCTTCGAGGTTCTCCTCAACGCCACATCGATGTTCAATCACGGCAACGTCCGCTTGCCGGCGCGGTGCAGACCGCATTTTGCGATGGATCGTCGTTACGCCCGACATGCACCGCGTCCATCACTCGGTCGTGCCGCACGAAACCAACAGCAATTTCGGCTTCAATGCCCCCTGGTGGGACAGGCTCTTCGGCACCTATCGGGCGCAGCCTGAGGCCGGACACGAGACGATGACGATCGGCATCGCCCAATTCCGGACACCGCGCGAGCTATGGCTCGATCGCCTGCTGACGCAGCCGTTACGCGACGACACGGGCGGCTACCCGCTCGGCGCCCGCGAACGGCGGGCCGCAGTCTGATGCGCTAACGAGTATTCATCCATGAATTCGAAACTCCTCGCACGGATCGTAATCGCGGCCATCGTGGTAGCGGCCGCCGCAGCCGCCGGGATCTTTCGCGACCGCATCGAGGTTGGTCAGCTTGAAGCATTGGTGAATTCGGCGGGTCCCCTCGGCCCGGTGGCCTACATGGCGGCCTATGCTCTGGCGACCGTGTTGTTCGTGCCGGGCGCCCTGTTCGGTCTTGCCGGCGGCGTGTTGTTCGGACCCGTCTGGGGATCGGTGTGGAATCTGGCCGGCGCCACGATTGGCGCCACGTTTTCCTTTCTGGTCGCGCGATATCTTGCGGCCGGCTGGGTCGAACGAAGATCCGGAGGCGTGCTCAGGCGTCTCGTCCAAGGCGTTGAAGCCGAAGGGTGGCGCTTCGTGGCGGTCACCCGGTTGGTCCCCTTTGTGCCTTTCAACATGCTCAATTATGCGCTTGGGCTCTCCCGCATCAGGCTTGACCACTACATTCTAGCGTCCGTAATTTGCATGGCGCCGGGTGCCATCGCCTACACATGGCTCGGATATGCCGGCAAAGAGGCTTTGGCCGGCAATGCCGCTGCCATGCACTACGCGCTTCTCGCCCTCGGCGTGCTCGCGCTGATCGCATTCGTCCCACGACTTGTGCGGCGCCTCCGGGCCGGTGGATTGTCCCGGATCGAACCGCGCGAACTCAAAGCGCGGCTTGAAATCGGGCGCGCCGCCGGTTGTGATCGATGTCCGCAACCCAGACGAGTTCGAAGGCGAATTCGGACACATCGAATCGGCGCTGAATTTGCCCGTCGGGGAGATCCCGAATCGCATTTCCGAACTCGGGCCTATGCATAAGCGCGCAATCGCAGTCGTCTGCCGCACCGACAAACGGTCCGCAAAGGCCGCCGAGATGTTGCGCGGCGCCGGCTTTGGGAAAGTGGCGGTGCTGCGCGGCGGTATGGAGCATTGGCGCGCTGAAGGCTACCGCGTCACACGCTCGCGCGCGTTACCAGCAAAAATCGAAGAAACTCCCGCATGAAGTCTCTCATCATCCTCAACGACCCGCCGTACGGAACCGAACGCTGCTACAACGGGCTGCGCATGGCGCACACCCTGCTCAAGAACAACTCCGAGGGTGAAGTCACGGTGTTCCTGATGGCCGACTCGGTGTTATGCGCCAAAGCAGGACAGAAAACGCCTGACGGCTATTATAACGTCGAGCGCATGTTGAAGCGCGTCACGTCGGGCAGAGGAAGCGTGCTCTTGTGCGGCACCTGCATGGATGCGCGCGGCTTGACGGAGGGCGACCTAATGGCGGGCGCGCGCCGCAGCACGATGGATGAATTGGCTGCCGCCACGATCGCAGCGGATAAGGTGCTCGTCTTCTAGATGGTGACGGACTTGCGCCGTTTGCTGACAACGGTCGGTCCAACCGCGTATGAAGCATGCTGGGCTGGCGGTCGCCTCCATCGGGGGAGCGATTTTTTACCCTCCGGCGGCTCCGGTTGCCGGCATACTCGCGCGATGGGACGAATGGTGGGGCCGCAGGACCACCTGCGGGGCCGCCTTTGTGGTGATTGCTGCTCGCAAAACGCATATTGGAAGAGTGCGGGGATGAACCAAAGAAGACCGTTCGAAACTTCCCTCGCCGCGAAGGAGTATGGCGAGGCCTCGGTGTTCGCGCCGGAGCACCTCTTGCGCGAAGCGCGGCGCCAGAAGCGACTCCAGGAGACTGCGGTTCCCGATGTTTGCATACTCGATCCTGATGGCGACATCGTCCGTCGGCTAAAGGAAGCTGGCCTTGCGGAGCGCGACCGATCCTGGGCGTGTTATCATACCGAGCTGCACAGCTTCGAAAATCATGGCAGGCGATACGGGATCATCGGCTGCGCCGTCGGCGCCCCCTTCGCTGTACTTGTTGCCGAAGAACTGTTTGCGTCAGGCTGCCGCTACCTCATAAGCATTACGTCGGCCGGTCAAATCGCGGAAACGCGCGATCCGCCGTACTTCGTCGTTATCGACCGGGCTCTTCGCGATGAGGGAACGAGCTACCACTATGTTCCACCGGCTGTTTGGTCGGCTGCCGATGAAGCGCTTGTCGCGGCCGTTCACGGCGATCTCGCCGGATTCCGCGTTCCCGTCGACCGCGGCGCGACCTGGACGACCGATGCCCCGTTCCGCGAAACGGCGACGGCGATACAGGAGGCACGCGATCTCGGCATTCTCGCGGTCGAAATGGAAGCAGCGGCCTTATACGCGTTTGCTCGGGCCCGGAAGCGACCTGTGCTGTGCATGGCACACGTCACCAATCGGATGGGATGTGTTTCCGCCGACTTCGAGAAAGGCGAGAGCGACGGGGTGTACGACGCTCTCGACGTGATTGCCATTGCAAGGCGCACCTGGGAACGATTGCGCGAAGAATAGACAAGATGGCGGCGGGGAAATGGTGCCCAGGGACGGATTTGCACCGCCGACACGCGGATTTTCAGTCCATTGCTGCGCGGCCTAAATCAATGGCTTAGGCTGCGCATGTTGCAGCCTTGTCGCAGTGAGCGAGGAACTCAGCAATGCATGCCCTCAAGGTCCTAGCGGGCGAGAACTAGAACCGCCTCCTCCGACATCGGAGCCGTGTTCGGCAGCCGTTGCTGTTGCACTTCCATTGCCTCCGTCGAGTCGGATGGCTCATGGACGTCATCAGCAGTCGGCTTGATCCGGAACCACGCGGCGTAGAGCGCAGGAAGGAAGAACAGGATCAGCACCGTGCCGACCGCCGTGCCGCCGATCAGCGTATAGGCCATCGATCCCCAGAAGACGGAATACGTGAGTGGGACGAAGGCCAGCACGGCGGCAAGTGCGGTCAGGACCACGGGCCTCGCGCGTTGCACCGTGGCCTCGATGACGGCGTGATAGTCGTCAAGGCCGGCAGCACGGTTCTCCTTGATTTGTTCGGTCAGGATTAGCGTATTGCGCATCAGGATGCCGGCCAGTCCTATCAGGCCCAGAATGGCGTTGAATCCGAAGGGCTGGTTGAAGGCGAGCAACATAGGCACGACGCCGACGAGGCCGAGCGGTGCCGTCAGCATGACCATGGTCATCGTCGAGAAGGATCGCACCTGCAGCATGATGACGATCAACATGGCGGCGATCATGGCAGGGAAGACTTTACCCAGCGCGGTATTGGCTTTGGCAGCCTCCTCTATCGATCCACCCAATTCGATGCGATAGCCGGCCGGAAGGGATGCGATCAGCGGCCGAAGGGCCGTCATGATCTGCTTGGAAACCTCTGGAGGCTGGGTCGCCTCATTGATGTCCGAGCGGATCGTGATGACGGGTGTGCGATCGCGGCGCTTCAGGATCGGCTCTTCCAGACGGACTTCCGAACGGCCGATCTGGTCGAGCGGAATCTGGCGGCCATCGCGGCTCATAAGTGAGAAATCCGCCAGACGCGTCGGATCCAGCCGCTCGCCGCCGGCGCTGCGTACCACGATGGGGACGTTGCGAATGTTCTCGCGGACCTGCGTGACCGCGATGCCGGTAAGGAGGAATTGGAGCTGCTGGCCGACCTCCGCTGGCGAAAGACCGATGAGGTTCAATCGATCCTGATCCGGGATGAAGCGGAGTACTGGTGTGCGATTGCCCCAATCGCGGTTGGCCTGCCGCACGTCCGGGACGGCCCGCATGATGTCGAGAGCTTTTTCGGAGATAGCGTACAATTGCGTGGGATCAGGTCCCACGACCCGAAACTCGACCGGAAACGGCGTGTAGGGCCCGAACACAAGCTGCGTGACGCGCACATACGCCTCAGGCGCTAGCCCCTGTGACACCGCCTCTCGGAGTCGGCGCTTCAAAGCCTCGCGCACCTCCGCGTCCGGTGTAAGCACGACGATCTTGGCGAAGGCAGGATCAGGCAGTTCCGGCGCCATTGCGAAGAAGAAGCGGGGAGCGCCCTGACCGACGTAGCTCGTGACGATCTTGGCCCCGGGCTGGCCGCGCAGCCAGTGTTCGAGCTTCTCGACTGTGGCGGTCGTCCTCTCAATGCTTGACCCTTCCGGCAGGCGAACCTCCACCAGCACTTCGGGACGGTCGGATGTCGGGAAGAACTGCTGTTTGAGGGCGCCCATGCCGACGCCGGAAAGCGCGAAGGCGATGCCAACGATACCGCAGGTCACGAACTTGTGGCGCACGGCAAAGGTGATAAGCCGTCGCAGACGCCGATAGTTCGGTGTGTCGTAAATCGCGTGGTGACCGCCTTCGATCGGTTTGATCGCGGGCAACATCTTGACGCCCAGATAGGGCGTGAAGACTACCGCGACGATCCAAGAGACGATGAGAGCGAACCCCACGATCCAGAATATGTTGCCGGCGTATTCGCCGGCCGTCGAGCGCGCGAAGCCCACGGGCAAGAACCCGGCGATCGTCACGAGTGTTCCGGACAGCATCGGCGCCGCAGTGCGGCTCCAGGCATAGGCGGCCGCCTTGATGCGGTCCATTCCCTCTTCCATTTTCACCACCATCATCTCGATCGCGATGATGGCGTCGTCCACGAGAAGACCAAGCGCCAGGATGAGGGCGCCGAGCGTAATGCGATCGAAGAATCGATCGGTTTCCAGCATGATGAGGAACACGACGGCGAGCGTCAGAGGGACGGCAGCCGCCACGACGATGCCGACGCGCCAGCCAAGGCTGAGCAGGCTCACAAGCAGCACCACGCCGAGCGCCATCGCGAACTTCATCATGAATTCGTCGACCGCCGAGGTGATGTTGACGGCCTGATCGGTCACCTTGTCGAGCGTCATTCCGAGCGGCAGCGTCTTTACGATGGCCGCCGCCCTGTCCTTCAGCGCCTTGCCGAGCGCGAGACCATCCCAGCCCTCCTGCATAACTGCCGCGAGCACGATGGTGGGCTCACCCTGGTGTCGGATGATGTAGGTGGGAGGATCCTCGTAGCCGCGGCAGACCTCGGCGATGTCGGAGAGCTTCAGCGTCCGCCCCGCAGCGACGATCGGCGTGTCGGCGATCGCCTGGACACTGTCATAAGCGCCGTCGATCCGGATGAAAACCCGCGGCCCCTGGGTGTCGATCGAGCCTGCCGGTGTGACGGTGTTCTGCCGCTGCAAGGCGGCAACAATATCCCGTGCCGACACGCCGAGGGTTGCAAGTTTGGCATAGGAAAACTCGACGAATATCTGTTCGGGACGTTCACCGAGGATGTTGATCTTCTTGACGCCGGGCACGTGCAGGAGGTCCTGGCGGATCACCTCGGCCTGCCTGGCCAGCTCACGCATCGGCATGCCCCTGGCCTTGAGTGCATAAAGAGCGAAGCTCACGTCCGAATATTCGTCGTTGACGAAGGGGCCGAGCACGCCGGCCGGCAGGTTGCGCGCTTCATCCCCGAGCTTCTTGCGGGCCTGGTAGAACTCCTCCTGCACGACAGATGGCGGTGTGCTGTCCTTCAGCGTGACCGTCATATACGCATAGCCTGGCCGCGTGGTCGTCTCCACCCGGTCGTACCAGGTCAGCTCCTGAAGCCGCTTCTCCAACGGCTCGGCGACGAGGTCCTGCATCTCGCGCGCCGTCGCGCCCGGCCATGCCGTCGTGACCGTCAGGGTCTTGATGGTGAAGGAGGGGTCCTCCGCGCGACCGAGCTTGAGGAAGGCGTAGCCGCCGGCTGCCGCCAGCAGAAGGATGAAGAACAGGGTGACGGCCCGTTCGCGGACGGCGATCGCGGAAAGATTGAGGCTCATCAGTTGCGCCCGATTTCAGAGGCAGTTCTGACGCGAGCGCCCTCCCGCAGGAGATGAGCGCCGAGCGAAACAATCGTGTCACCAGAGCTCAGCCCGGAGATCACGGCGGTTTCGCCGCTCACTCGAACAAGCTTGATGGGCCGAAACCGTACGGTCGAGGTGGCGCTGTCCAGGACCCAAACGCCGGTCTTCCGGCCGTCATCGAGCACGGCTCCCAGCGGCACCTGGACTTCAAGCTTACTCGCCTGGTTTGCCAGCCGAATGGTCACCGTCGCGCCAAGGGGCGCCACCGCAGCCTCACCGGCGAGCACATAACGGGCCTCATAGGTACGGGTCCGGGCATCGGCGGCGTCCGACAACTGCCGGAGATGTGCCGTGTAGTGTCGCCCATCGGCCCCATACACGCGGGCCTCGGCCACCGAGCCGATCGCTGGCCGGATCGTTTCGGGAAGCGCGACAACTGCTTCGCGGGGGCCCGCGTGGGCAAGCCGAACCACGGTCTGGCCGGCGGAGACGACCTGTCCCGGCTCGCCGAGCGTTTCGACTACCGTTCCATCCGAATCCGCCACCAGGACGGAATAGGTCGCCTCGTTCTCGGCGACTCGTGCTTCGGCTTCGGCGGCGGCGAGTTGCGCCTCGGCCGCATCCAACGCGGCCTTCGCTTGCTCGTAGCGCTGTCGGGATACCCATCCCTTGTCGAGCAAACTGGTGTAACGCCGTTCATCCGCCTCCAAACGAACGGCAGTTGCGCGTGCCGCGGCGACGGCGTTGCGCTTCGCCGTGAGTGCAAGGCGAAGGTCGGTCTCGTCGATCCGCATCAGCCGCTGACCGGCCCTTACCTGCTGGCCGACATTTACGAGTCGTTCGACGATCTTCCCGGCAACGCGAAAACCGAGATCGCTCTGTACACGCGCTGAGATGACGCCGGTAAAGGCCCGCTCGGATGCGGCCGCCGGTTTGACGACGGCAACCTGTACGAGCTGCGGCTTCAGCCGAGGGTCAACGTCTTTCGCCGCGATCGCCGGCTGCAAACTCATCCATGCAGCGAATCCGCCAGCGGCAGCGGTAAGCAGAGCAGCGGCGGAAAAGACAATCCTGGCGTTCTTCATGACGGGCCCTCTATGCGGCCGGCTCTGGCGCATCGGTCGCGGCCGGCACGAGATCGCTCGCAGTGACGGCGCGCAGGATTGCCCGCAACTCCGCCGCGCGCTTGCCGCCAAATAACTTTTCGAACCGCGTCTGCGCCTCGGCCCAGGCCTTGCTCGCCGCACGCAGCCGTGCGGCCCCGGCGTCCGTCAGTTGCAGCTCCTTGCTTCGGCGGTCCGCCCGCCCTTCGGTGACAGCTATGAGGCCTTCGCGCTCCAGCGGCTGAATGTTCCGCCCGAGCGTCGTGCGATCCATCACCATGTCTGCTGCCAGAGCATTGATCGTAATCGGCCCCAAGCGCTCGAGCTTTGCGAGGATTGAGAACTGGGTCGCGCGCACGCCCGTGGGTGCCAGGTAATGGTCGTAGAACTGCGTGACGTGCCGGGCCGCCTGGCGCAGCGCCAAGCAATTGCATAGGTCGGGTCTCAGTCTGTTCGTCATCGGCATTTCCGCCTTCCTTGACATTAGCGCATATACGCCTATATATGCGCATATACGCTCATTGTCAAGAGCGTCGATGCCGGTCGGGCTCAGCGCAGGGACCAGACCGGGTTTCAATGCAAGAGGTCGAAGCCATGAGCGTCACGTATCTCGAAGAATTTGTCGCGAGGCAGCGACTTGGCTCTGGGCGAATGCCCCGCAAGGCAGGCGCCATGCCCATGGCAGGTCAACATGCCTGATCGTGCCCAGGAAGCCGCAATGTCCGCGCGTTCGATCACGAGCCCCACCCCCTCGGAGCGCCGGTTGACGGGGGGAATCCTGTTCATGCTCGCCGGGCTGGCTGCGCTCGGCGCGCTTGCCACGAACATCATCCTTCCTGCATTTCCACAGATCGGCGCCGGCCTCCGCGTTTCTTCTCAGGAACTCGGCCTGACGTTGAGCAGCTTCTTCGTTGCCTTCGCGTTCGGGCAGCTTCTCGTCGGACCGCTCTCCGATCGTTTCGGCCGCAGATGGCTGGTGCTGGGCGGTCTTGCAGTTTTTGTCGCCGGCAGTGTCCTTTGTGCCCTCGCCGACACCCTGCCCTTCCTGATCTTCGGCCGCGTCATCCAAGCGCTTGGGGCTTGCGCCGCCTCGGTCCTGTCGCGCGCCATCGCCCGTGACCTGTTCGACGGCGAAGCACTCGCGCGGGCTCTCGCGCTGACCATGATCGCGATGGCGGCTGCGCCGGGCTTTTCGCCTCTGCTCGGAAGCGCGCTTGACAGCTTATTTGGTTGGCGGATCACCTTCCTTGTCGTCGCAGCGTTTGGCGTCGCGCTCGCGCTGCATTATTCGACGAGCGCCGGCGAAACGCATCCGGCGGACCGTAGAGCGTCCCTGGCGGCTTCGGCCGTGGCATCCGCCTATGGCCGCCTGGCCGTCGATCCGCGCTTTTTCCTTCCCGCCCTTTCAGTGAGCCTTGTCATCGGTGGGCTTTACACCTTCTTCGCTGCGGCGCCCGCCGTCCTGATGACCGAGCTGGGCCTTACCGCCTTTGAACTCGGATTGTCTTTCGCGACGACGGTTCTGATCGTCTTCCTGGCAGGGTTTCTCGCGCCGCGCCTGGCTCATCGCTGGGGTCAGCGTACCGTCGGCATGATCGGCCTCTTCATCGCTCTGGCTGGCGGCCTCTTCATGTTCGCGTTTGCCGCAGCGCCGGCCTTCATACCCTTCACCGCAGCCATCGCGCTGTATCTCTTCGGCATGGGATTGATCAATCCGCTCGGCACCGCGATTGCGCTTCATCCCTTTGGACGGCAGGCCGGGCTGGCATCCGCGTTGCTGGGTTTCCTCCAGATGGGCTGCGCGGCCATCGGCGCGTCGTTCGCAAGCGTTCTGCCGCTTCAGCCGTCTGCTTCCCTGGCTGTCATCCTGACGACAGGTTCGGCGCTTGCACTTCTTGTCTTTCTCCCTGTCGCAATGCGTCAGCCCAAAACGGGGGCGGAAGCATGAAAAATATGCAAGACAGCGCGTGCTGGAGAGGAATGGTGCCCAGGGACGGATTTGCACCGCCGACACGCGGATTTTCAGTCCGCTGCTCTACTCGCTGAGCTACCTGGGCACCGGGACCGCGCCATCTGCATATGAGGGCAAGACCGCGGCGGCTTCAAGCCGGCCGCGTGCAATATCGCATCGCCGCGGGGCGTGCGGGCTTATAAAGTACGGCGCCGGACCTGTCCAGCGCGCCGCCGCTAGCCCAGATTTTTCGCGGCGAATTCCCAGTTCACCAACTTGTCCAGGTACGCATCGACGTAGCGCGCGCGGTCGTTGCGGAAATCGATGTAGTAGGCGTGCTCCCAAACGTCGATCGTGAGGATCGGCTTTAGATTCATGTGGACCGGGGTGTCGGCGTTGGATGTTTGCAGCACGGCGAGCTTCTTGTCCTTGTCGTTCCACGCCAGCCACGCCCAGCCGCTGGCAAATTGCGTGATCGCGGCCTGGCGCAGCGCGGCGCGGAACTTGGCGTAGTCGCCGAAATCCTTGACGATCTGGTCCTTGACCTTGCCGCCCGGCTCGCCGCCGCCGTTGGGCCGCATGCTTTCCCAGTAGAAATTGTGGTTCCAGACCTGCGCCGCGCTGTTGAAGATCGCGCGCCGGTTCGGATTGACCGACGTGGTCTTGACCAATTCTTCGAGCTTCAGCGCGGCCAAATCCGGCGCCGCCGCGAGGAGATTGTTGAGGTTCGTGAGGTATCCGGCGTGGTGCTTGCCGTAGTGAAAACCGATCGTCTCCGACGAAATCACCGGCGCCAAGGCAAAATCTTCGTAGGGCAATTTCGGCAATTGGTGCGGCCCGGCGGCTTGGGCGCGCGCGAGATAGGGCTTGCCGAAGCTCGCGGCGGCCGCGAGCGCGGCCGCTCCGGCTTTGATGACGGCGCGGCGGCTGCGCTTCGGTTCGTTCGTTTTCATGGAAATTCTCCCCGGACGTTGATTGCGTCGATTGCCGTCCAAATTATCCCATGCGCATCGGCCGAACAACGGCTTCCTTGCGTCTTAACTCTGCTTTTCCGCGATCCAAGCCTCGAGCGCAACGTGGTAGGCGCCCGCGACCGATTGGGCCGCTGGATGGGCCTCCAGCGCCCGCCGCCAATTCCGCAATCTTTCCGGCAGCGCCAATTGTCTGCCAAACATCGGCAGGAGCCGGTCGGCGATCGCCAGCGTCGCGGGCCAGCCGCAATCGGCCATCGTCAGGCTAGGGCCGGCAATAAAGGGGGCGGCCACGGCATAGTGCCCGAGCACCGTCATTTTGCGCTCGAATTCGGCGAGCGGCACGGCGGCGCGAGCGGCGTCGCGCTGCTTCGGATCGACCTCCTTGAACAGCGCGCGGAGTTGCGGCTCGATATGCAGATCGTGCAAGCGCGACAGGAAGCGAATGCGCGCGCGCTGCCTTGTGTCGCCGGGCAGTAGCGGCGGATCGGGCCAAGTTTCCTCAAGATATTCGATGATCGCATCCGATTCGGCGAGGATGAAGCCGTCGTGATCGATCGCCGGCACGGTGCCGACGGGCACCAGCGCGCGATAGTCGGGTGCGCGATAGGAGCCGCCCGGCGGCGCGCGCCGTTCATAGGCGATGCCTTTCGCTTCGAGCGCCACCGCGACCTTCGCCGTGTAGCTTGAAACCGGGACGCCGTAGAGAATGAGCATCTTAGGGCTTCACCCACAATGGCGGGCCGGCCAGGTCGGCGAAAGCCGGCGCCCCGACCAGATTTTCGGCAGCCGCGATATCGGGCGAGAATTGCCGGTCCTGGTCGTAGAACGGCACGCGCGAGCGTAGCAGCGCCACGGCCTTGGCCAGCGTTTCCGATGTCTTGAGCGGCGCGTGCATGTCGATGCCCTGGACCGCGGCGAGATACTCGATCGCGATAATGGTGCGAAGATTGTCGCACATGGCGCCGAGGCGCCGCGCGGCAAAGGTCGCCATGCTGACGTGATCTTCCTGATTGGCCGAGGTCGGCAGCAAATCGACGCTGGCCGGATGGGCCAGGGATTTGTTTTCGGACGCGCAGGCGGCGGCCGTGACCTGGGCGATCATGAAGCCCGAATTGAGGCCCGGCTCCTTGACGAGGAAAGGCGGCAGCGTGCTGAAGGAGGCATCGATCAGCAGCGCCACGCGGCGCTCGGCGATGGCGCCCGCCTCGGCGATCGCGACCGCCAGATGATCGGCCGCGATCGCCACCGGCTCGGCGTGGAAATTGCCGCCCGACAGCACTTCCTGCGTGTCCGAAAAAACCAGCGGATTGTCCGAGACCGCGTTGGCCTCGCGCTCGAATATGTCCGCCGCCTGGCCGAGCGCGTCGATGCAGGCGCCCATCACTTGCGGCTGGCAGCGCAGGCAATAGGGATCCTGGACGCGGTCGTCGTTGGCGAGATGCGAGGCGCGAATGGCGCTGCCGGCAAGCAAGCCGGCGGTAGGACGCGGCGGCGCGGAGCTGGCCGGGATGACCGCGCAAGGCCTGGATGCGCTCGTCGAAGGGCGTGTCGCTCGCCATCGCGGCATCGACGGTGAGCGCGCCGACGACGAGGGCGGCGCGGAACAGGCGCTCGGCGCGGATCAGATTGACCAGCGCCAGCGCCGTCGAAACCTGCGTGCCGTTGATGAGCGCCAAGCCCTCTTTCGCCTCGAGCACGACGGGCGCCAGGCCGGCGCGGCGCAAGCCTTCGCTCGCCGGCATGACCTCGCCGGCGATCCGCACCGTGCCCTCGCCGATCAGCGGCAGACAAAGATGCGCCAGCGGCGCCAGATCGCCCGAGGCGCCGACCGAGCCCTTTTCGGGCACGACCGGAAACAGGCCGTGATTGGCGAAGGCGACGAGCCTGTCGATGACCTCGCCGCGGATGCCGGAAAAGCCGCGCGCCAGCGCATTGACCTTGAGGATGAGGACGAGGCGGACGACGACATCGTCGAGCGGCGCGCCGACTCCGGCGGCGTGGCTCAGCAGGATGCGGCGCTGCAGTTCGAGCAGCCGATCGTCGGGGATGCGGGTTTTGGCCAGCTTGCCGAAGCCGGTGTTGACGCCGTAAACGGCGTCGCCGCGCGCCAGGATCGCCTTGATCGTCGCGGCCGATTGGTCGATTGCGGTACGGCAGCCGCGCGCCAGGACCACATCGTCCGGGATCGCGTTGAGCGCCGCGATATCGGCGAGCGTCAAGCGGCCGGGATTGAGGACGAAGGTCATGGCAGCCCCTGGGATTGCGCCGCCATCCTAGACCCGGAACGGGGCATTGCGAAAATCTCTCTTTGCGGGGCAAGATCGCGGCCGGGGAAATTTCTTGAGGCTTGTCCGTTGAACGCCACCGCGTCGCGCGCGCGCCGATTGTGGGATTTGGCCCAGTTTGCCGCGCTCGTCGCCGGCGTGCTGTGGCTGGTTTACGCCGGCGCCCATGCCATGAACTACAAATGGCAGTGGCACCGCGTGCCGCAATATTTGTGGAAATCGATCGACGGCGAATTCATTTCCGGACCGCTGCTCAAGGGCCTGGTCGTCACGCTCGAAATCAGCGCCTTGAGCTTCGTGCTCACCATCGCGGTCGGCCTCGGCGCCGCGCTGCTGCGGCTCTCGGACAGCCATGCCGGCCGCGCCGTGGCGCGCGGCTACATCGAAATCATCCGCAACACGCCGCTCCTGGTGCAGATCTACGTCGTCTATTTCGTGCTGGCACCCATTCTCGGCATCGACCGCTATCTGACCGCCGTTCTCTGCCTTGGCCTGTTCGAAGGCTCGTTCGCCGCCGAGATCATCCGTGCCGGCATTCTCGCCGTGCCCAAGGGGCAATGGGAGGCGGCGGCCAGCATCGGGCTGTCGCGCTACCGCCTCTATCGCCACGTCGTCCTGCCCCAGGCGGCGCGCCTCATGCTGCCGCCTTTGACCAGCCTCGGCGTATCGCTGGTCAAGCATTCGGCCATCGTCAGCGTCATCGCCGTCTTCGACCTCACCAACGAGGGCCGAAATATCATCGCCGATACCTTTATGACCTTCGAAATTTGGCTTATCGTCGCCGCGATCTATCTCGCGATCACGACCGCGCTTTCGGCGCTGGTCGGCCGGCTCGAGCACCGTTTCCAACGCGGCGCCGCGCCGGCATCGGCTCACTAGAAACGCACTCGGAGGAGGACACCATGAAACGTCGAGACTTTATCACCCTGGCAGCGGGCGCCGGCGTTGCCGCCGCCCTGCCGCATGGATCGGCCCTGGCGCAAACCAAGGCGGCGATCGACGAAATCAAGGAGCGCGGCGTGCTGCGGCAAGGCCACGCGACCTTCGTGCCTTGGGCGATGCGCGACAAGGACGGAAATCTCATCGGCTTCGAGCTCGACGTCGCCAAGCGGCTGGCCGCCGATATGGGCGTCAAGCACGAGGCGGTGCCGACCGCGTGGGACGGCATCATCCCGGCCATGCTCGCCGGCCGCTTCGATTTCATCATCAGCGGCATGACGATCACGCCGGCGCGGCTGCAAACGGTGGATTTCACCGAGCCCTATTCCTTCACCGGCGCCGGCATCGTCGCCAGCAAGAAGCTCGCGCCGAATTTGGCCAAGATGGAAGACTTCAACCGCGCCGACTTCACCATCGCCGGCCGCCGCGGCGGCAGCGCGTTGGCGACCGCGATGCAGCTTCTGCCCAAGGCGACGTTCCGCCAATTCGACGACGACGCTCCGGCGCTGCAGGAAGTGCTCAACGGCAAGGCGCACGCCATCGTCACCACCACGCCGAAGCCGAAATTCTGGTCGCTCGACAATCCCAATGAGCTCTATATGCCCATCGCCGGCCCCTATGCCGACCAGAAGGACGCCATGGCGCTGCGCAAGGGCGACACCAAGACGCTCGCATATCTCAACGATTGGATCGCCAAGCGCAAGGCGGATGGTTGGCTCAAGGCGCGGTTCACCTATTGGTTCGACGGCCGCGATTGGCTGCCGCTGGTGGGGCAGCAGAAATAGCGCGGCTTGAACGGCACGGTGCGCGTCCCCGCCTCGCGTGAGCGAGGCGGGCGGGAATTATCGCCATGATCATGCCCGGCGGCCCGGTGCGGCGGCGCTTCGGCTGGCTCGACGCGCTGATCGTGCTCGCTGTCGCGGCCGCGCTCGGCTACGTCGCCTACCGGGTCGAACTCGGTGATGAACTATCGCTGGCGCTGGGACCACGTCGCCAATTATCTGCTGCGCTGGGACGAGAAGCGCGGCCTTGTCGCCAACATCCTGCTGCAAGGCCTGTTCACGACGATCCGCCTCGCGATCTGGGGCATGATTCTGGCGACCATCATCGGCTTCGCCATCGGCCTGTGCCGCACGGCGAAGCGCCTGCTGCCGGCGATGATCGGGCGGACCTATGTCGAGCTGATGCGCAACACGCCGCCGCTCGTGCTGATTTTCATCACCTATTTTTTCGTCTCCGGCCAGCTCATGCCCCTGCTCGGCATCGAGGCGATGGCGCGCTCGGCTTCGCCCGAGACGGCCGCGGTCATCGGGTTCCTGTTCGGCGACCCGAAGCTGGTGGGCAATTTCCTCTCGGCCCTGCTGTGCCTGGCGCTGTTCGAAGCCGCCTATATCGCCGAGATCGTGCGCGCCGGAATCCAATCCATCGAGAAAGGCCAATGGGAAGCCGCGCGCGCGCTGGGCCTGTCGCGCTGGGCGATGCTGCGCAAGGTCGTGATGCCGCAGGCCCTGCACCGCATGACGCCGCCGCTGTGCAACCAGTTCATCTCGCTGGTCAAGGACAGCTCGATCGTGTCGCTGATCTCGATCCAGGACATGACGTTCATGGCGACCGATATCGCGGTGTCGACGACGCGCGTGTTCGAGACCTGGATCGCGGTCGCCGCGATCTACTTCACGATGTGCTTCGCGCTGTCGCTCGCATTCGCCCGGGTCGAGCGCCGGCTCGCGACGCGCTACCGCTGACGATCAAACCGCTTTCTGCTTCCTGTACTTGAACGCCTCGTCGAAGCGGACGGTGATGTATTCGCCGCAGGTCGTGCGCGGATATTTCTCCGCCTCGCCGGGGCGCCGGCAGGCATCGAGCACGGCGATCTCGGTATCGGGGTGCGGATCGAAGAACAGCGCCACCGAATAGCGCGTGCGGCCCGACACGTTGACGACGCGGTGCGGGTTCGAGACGTAGAGATCGTTGGTCCAGCGCGCCAGCAGGTCGCCGATGTTGACGACAAACGTATCGGCAATCGGGTGCGCGGCCACCCATTCGCCGGCGCGATTTTTGACTTGCAGCCCGCCATTCATGTCTTGCGCCACCAGCGTTAGGCAGCCGTAATCGGTATGTGGCGCCACGCCGAACTGGGATTCGCCGAGATCGGGCGGCTGCGGCGGATAATAGACCAGCGAGCCGCGCGCCATGGGCTTGGCGAATTTCGGCGTGAAATGGTCGAGCGGCAGGCCGATCGCGGCGGCAAAGCCGCGCAGCAGGCGCCGGCCGCAATCGCCGACGTCGCGATAGTAGCGATCGAGCACGGCGCGCATGTCGGGCAATGCCGGCGGCCAGTTGTTGGGACCGAGCAGCGTCTTGCCGGCGCGCACGTCGGGATCGTCCGGCGGCAGATCGAGGCCGAACAGGAAGCTCTCCTTGAGATCGGGCTTTTCCTTGCCATACATTTGCGCCTCGCCCTGGGCGAGCCAGCCGCGATGCAGCGCGTCGATCTTGGCCGCGCGCTTGTCCTCCGCCGGCAGCGCGAAGAACCGCCGCGACATGGCGAACACATCGGCCATCGTCTGCGCCGGAACGCCGTGGTTGCGGATGTAGAAAAATCCGACATCGATGGCGGCGCGGTGGATTTGCCGCCCGACTTCGCGCACGCCGGCCTCGTGCCCGGCGATCAGCGGTGCCGCGTCGATGATGGGGATTTCGGTGAAATCGATATTGCGGGCGGTGGCATAGGCCATCGTCGTGCTCCTAGCGATGCTCCCAACGCGCGAGATCGTCGGTGTTGGGCGGCGACAGGCCGAGTATGTCGCCTTTGGTGGTGACCCCCAAGCCATTCAAGAGCCGGTTCGAATAGTTGAAATAGGCGCAGACCTGGTTGGCTTCGAGGATTTCGCCGTCATCGGCGCCGGCCGCGCGCAAGTCCGCCACGTCGGCTTCGGCCATGGCTTGCGGCTCCAGGGTGAGCTTGCGCACGTAGCGCAGGAGCGCGAGTTCCTTGCCGGTGAATTTTTCCTCCGGCCGGCCGGCGGCGAGCGCGCGATAGAGTCCGTCGGACTTGGCCTTGTCGCCGACCAGGCGCGTGAGCCCGGCGAAGTGATGCGCCACCGAGTAATCGCACTTGTTGGCCAGGCTGGTGTAGATGCCGAGGCATTCGAGAAACCAGACCGGCAGCGTGTTGCCGGTGTGGTGCAGCACCGATTTGTAGAGCGCCGAGTGGCCCTCCATCGTGTGCGGGCGCAGCGAATGCGCCTTCATGACGTTGTCGATGTTGTCGCTCGGTCCTTTGACGCGGTCGTAGAGTTGCTTGAGATAGCCGGTGGCGTCGGCATAGGCGATGAGCTTGATCCAGGCGGTCATGCAGTCCTCAGTTCTTGCGCCGGCCGCGGCGCGGGCGCAGAATTCCGGACATTGGCGGGTTTGGCAAGAATAGGCTGCGCGCTTGGTTTCCGGCCTTCGCCCCATGGAACGCATACTCGGCGCGGCGCGAATCGCGCTCGACCTCATGCTGCCGCCGCTCTGCCTCGCGTGCCGCGCGCCGGTCGGCGACGCCAACAGCCTGTGCGCCCCGTGCTGGAGCGCCATGCGCTTCATCGGCCCGCCCTTCTGCGGCCGCTGCGGCTTGCCGTTCGAGCACGAGCAGGCGACGGAGGGGACTTGCGCCGCGTGCCTCGCCAACCCGCCGGCCTTCAGCCGCGCCCGCGCCGTGCTGCGCTACGACGATGCCAGCAAGCGCCTCATCCTGCGCTTCAAGAACGCCGACCGCATCCATGCGGCGCCGGCGCTGGCGCGCTGGCTGGCGCGGGTCGGCGGCGATCTTGTCAAGGAAGCGGACCTCGTCGTGCCGGTGCCGCTCCATTGGCGCCGCCTGCTGCGCCGGCGCTACAATCAATCGGCGCTGCTGGCGAAAGCGCTCGCTCGCCACGCCGCCCTGCCCTGGTCGCCCGACGCGCTGCGCCGCTTGCGGCCAACGCCGAGCCAAGGCGGCCTCAGCGCGCGCCAGCGCCGCGACAACGTGCGTGGCGCCTTCGCCGTCGGCGCGCGGCGCAAGGCCCTGATCGCCGGGCGCCGCATCCTGCTGATCGACGACGTGCTGACCACGGGCGCGACGCTCGACGCCGCCGCCAAGGCGCTGCTGCGCGCCGGCGCAACCGAGGTTTCGGCGCTCGCCATCGCCCGCGTCGTGAAAGCCGATTGAGTCCCATCCGGAGCGCCGCCCATGACCCTGCCCCTGCTCGCCACGCTCGCCGACGCCAAGGCCAAGCCGCTTTCGCCCGGCATGCGGTCCGCCGAGCTGATGCGCCATGGCAGCATGATCTTGCGCTTCTACCAGCCCAAGGCGACCGACCCGCAAACGCCGCATGAGCAGGACGAGATTTACATCGTCGCCGGCGGCCGAGGCACCTTCGTATGCGCGGGCCAACGGGTCGATTTCGGCCCCGGCGACGCGCTTTTCGCCCCGGCCGAGGCCGTGCACAGGTTCGAGAATTTCACGCCCGATTTCGCCGTTTGGGTCATCTTTTATGGTCCCAAAGGCGGTGAAAATCCGTAATATGCCGCGCGACGATACTCGAAGGAGCCATCATGGCAGACGCGACACCGCGCAGCCTCGGAAATATCGGTCTGCTCGCAACCTTGCCGGAACCCGCGCGGCGCGAACTCGAACGCCGCTGCAATTGGCGCGACTATCGCGCCGACGAGCAGGTGATCAGCAAGGATAGCGAAAGCAGCGACGTCTATTTCGTCGTTACCGGCGCGGTCCGCGTCGTCAACTATTCCTACACCGGCCGCGAAGTCAGCTATGACGATATCGACACCGGCGGGTTTTTCGGCGAACTTTCGGCCATCGACGGCAAGCCGCGCTCGGCCACCGTCATTGCGCTGAAAAAATCGCTGATCGCAACGGTGACGCCGGAAACCTTCCAGCGCACGATACGGGAAAATCCGGAGCTCGCCTTCGCCATCGTCAAGCGGCTGGCCGCGATCATCCGGGGCGCCAACGAGCGGATCATGGATTTGTCGACCCTGGGCGCCTATAGCCGGGTCTATGCGGAAATCCTGCGTCTCGCCCGGCAGGCGGCGAAGCCGAATACCAACGAAGCCTTGATCGCGCCGGTGCCGGTGCATTCCGACCTCGCCTCGCGCTGCGGCACCACGCGCGAGACGGTGGCGCGGGCGCTCAGCGACCTCAGCAAGAAAGGCATCGCCGAAAAGCAGGGCGCCGGGCTTTTCATCGCCGAGATCGGCACGCTCAAGGACATCGTCGAAGGCGACGACGGCAAATAGGCGATTGCGAGACGGGCACGCGCCCCGCGCCGGAAACGTAAAATTAGGAGATTGGCTTCACCATCGGCGGCGATACTTGCAGCGAAATCGGCCCAGCGAAAACGATGATGACAAAGATCGAAATCTACACAACGTCGCTCTGCCCCTACTGCTCCTCGGCCAGGGACCTGTTGGAGCGCAAGGGCGTCGAGTTCAAGGAAACCGATTGCACCTTCGATCCGGACAAACGGCGCGAGGCGGCTGATCGCTCGGGCCGCAGCTCGGTGCCGCAGATCTGGATCAACGGCAAGCATGTCGGCGGCTGCGACGATCTCTACGCACTCGACGCCGCGGGCAAGCTCGATCGCGCTGCTGAAAGAGCCGGCATGAGCGCGGCTTTCACCGCCGCCTGCGTGCAAATCACCGCCGGGCGCGAACACGCGCCGAACATCGATAAGGCCTGCCGCCTCGGGCGCGACGCGCGGGCGCAGGGCGCGGACTTCATCGCCTTTCCCGAGAATGTGACGATGATCGAGCCGCGCGGCGCGGAGGCGTTCAAAAAGGCACTGCCCGAAATCGAGCATCCCGGCCTGGCCGCGTTCCGCGCGCTGGCGCGCGAGACCGGCGCCTGGATTCTGGCGGGCTCGCTCTCGATCCGCGCCGGCGAGCGGAAATACGCCAATCGCTCGTTCCTCATCGATTCCCAGGGCGGCGTCGCCGCGCGCTACGACAAGATCCATCTCTTCAACGTCGATCTCGCCGGCGGCGAAACCTACCGCGAATCCGAGCGGATCGAGCCCGGCAGCCGCGCGGTAACGGCCGCCCTGCCCTGGTGCACGATCGGCCTCACGATCTGTTACGACGTGCGCTTCCCGCAGCTCTATCGCGCACTCGCCCAGGCGGGGGCCTCGGTCCTGACCGTGCCCGCCGCCTTCACGGCCCAGACCGGGCGCGCCCATTGGCACGTGCTGAACCGCGCCCGCGCCATCGAATGCGGCGCCTTCGTGATCGCGGCGGCGCAGTGCGGCGAGCACGCCGAAGGCCGGCGAACCTACGGCCACTCGCTGATCGTCGATCCCTGGGGCGAGATATTGGCCGATGGCGGCGAAGGCGAAGGCGTCGTGCTCGCCCGCATCGATCTCGCCAAGTGCGACGAAGCGCGCCGGCGCATTCCCGCCTTGCGCCACGACCGCGCCTTCGAAGCTCCGCTCGCCGCGCGAAACGCCGCCGAATAGACCGCTTCAGGCCGCCGGCGAAAACAGGAAATTCGCGTTGGCGCTGGCGACCGGCTTGGCCGGATCGTTTTGCCAGGCCATCATCCGAACATTGGCGACGCGGGCGCCGAGCTTGGTCACTTCGGCGCGGGCGAAGGTGTCCTGCGCGCCGGCCGAGCGCAGATAATCGATCGTGATCGTGATGATCTTGGGAAGTCCTTCGCTTTCCGTCGCCCACAGGAGTTGCATGATCGCGGTGTTTTCGAGGAAGGCGCCGATGACGCCGCCATGGATCGCCGGCAGCATCGGATTGCCGACGATGTGTTGCGAGTTGGCCAGCCGCGCGATGACCGTGCTGCCCTCCAATCGAGCCGTGATGCCGGCGAAGCGCGCATAGGGGATCGCATCGACGAACGGGCCGATATCGCCCGTCGCCCGCGCCTCGCGGATTATTTCGAGCAGCGTCATGCGCCGGCCCTGGGCGGCTTGCCGCCGCCGCCGAGGAACATGAAGGTGCTGCTCGCCGTCGCCACCCGGTCGTGCGGATCGCTCTCATAGGCCTCGGCGCGCAGGAAGGCGATGTTGCGCGTGAGCTTGTAGACCTCCGCGCGGGCAAACAGATCGCGACCCGGCGTCGCCGGGCGCAGATAGTCGATCCTGAGATCGAGGGTCGCGATACGCGAAGGCTTGTCCGGCGCGGTGATCGTCGCCAAGCCGCAAACCGTGTCGATCAGCGTCGTCACCACGCCGCCATGCAGCACGCCGGTTTCGGGATTGCCGGCGAAGCGCGCCTGGTAAGGCAGCTTCATGATCGCCATGCCCTTGGCGCTGTGGACCATTTCGATGCCGAGCTCCTTGACATGCGGCACCACGCCGATGAAGACGCGCATGATTTCTTCGGCGCTGGGGGGTTTCGTTTCGCTCACGATCGGGGGCTCGGCCGGGTCACGGCCACTTCTTGTCAGGAGCCGCGGCCAAGGTCAAATTGGCGCCATGGCACCGCACGACGACAAGCCGCGCCGCACTCCCACCGGGCAAGACACCGGACCCTCGGCCTGGAAAATCCCCGCCGGCGACGACCGCGAGCGCCTGGTGTGCACCGATTGCGGTTACATCCACTACGAGAACCCCAAGATCGTCGTCGGCGCGGTGGCGCTATGGGACGGCAAAGTGCTGCTGTGCCGCCGCGCGATCGAACCGCGCCGCGGCTATTGGACCGTGCCGGGCGGCTACATGGAGGCGCGCGAGACGACGTTCGAGGGCGCCAAGCGCGAGGCCTGGGAAGAAGCGCGCGCTCGCATCGAAATCGACGACCTGTTCGCCGTCTACAACATTCCGCGCATCAGCCAAGTCCATATGTTCTTCCGCGCAAGATTGATCGCGCCGGATTTCGCGCCCGGGCCGGAAAGCCTGGAAACCGCGCTCTTCGCCTGGCAAGACGTTCCCTTCGCCGAACTCGCCTTTCCGACGACGCGCTGGGCGCTCGATCACTACCGCGAGCTGGTCGGCGAGACCCGCTTCGCCGTTCGCACAAATCCGGCGGGCGCGGCGAGCGGTTTTCGCTAAGGCAAACCGCGCATCGCGACGCGCACGATGGCGCGCAGCGCATCGGGCGTGGCGCCGGATTTTGCCATCACATAGAGGCCCAGCATCGTCGAGGTGAGAAAATAGACGCGCCGGTCGCGCCGTTCGGGCTCGGCCGGCAGGGTCGGGTCCGAGGCGAGCGCGACGGCAAACGCGGCCCCAATTCGCTCGAGCGCGGCCTTGACCCGCTCGGCCACGGCCTTGTCGGACGCCGCCAATTCGACCGCCGTGTTGCACAACAGGCAGCCGCGCCGGTCGCCGCGATCCTCGATTGCGCGGATGACGGAGTCGAAAAACGCCTGGATGCGCTCGCGCCCGGCCGCCGTGCTGTTGCGCAGGACGCGCATCGAAGGGCCGATATCCTGCTCGACATAGCGATCGAGTGCGGCCAAGAAGAGCGTGCGCTTGTCGCCGAAGGTGCCGTACAGGCTGCCGCGACTGACGCGCAGCGCCTTGACCAGATCCTGAACCGAGGTCGCCTCGTAGCCTTTTTTCCAGAACAGGATTTTCGCGCGGTCGACGGCTTCGTCGGGCTGAAATTCTTTCGGTCGCGGCATGGCGCCAGTTTATGTAACGATCGGTCCAAAATCAACCGGGCGGCGCGGCGCGGGCGCCGCCGGGCTCGATCGAGTGCTTCTGGATCAGCGGCACCTGCGAAACCGCAAATAGCAGCGTCAGCGGGAACATGCCCCAGGCCTTGAAGCTGACCCAAAACACTTCGGAAAAATTGCGCCAGATGAATTCGTTGAGGCAGGCGAGAAAGACGAAAAAAATCGCCCAGCGCAACGACAGCTTGCGCCAGCCATCGGGATCGAGCTGCAGGGCGTGGCCGAGCAGCGGCCGGAGAATCGGCCGGCCGATCGCCAGCCCGCCGAACAGCGCCGCCGCGAACAGGCTGTTGACGATCGTCGGCTTCATCTTGATGAAAATCGGGTCGCGAAACAGCAAAGTCAGGCCGCCGAAAATCAGAACCATGACGGCGGTCACCAGCGGCATGAGCGGCACGCGCCGCTCGATGCGGTAGGACAAGCCGAGCGAAACGACCACGGCGACCATCAAGACCGCCGTCGCGGCGATCAGGCCCGGATTGACCTCGGTCGGCGCCAAGGGGCGTGCCGGCGGAAAGACGTAGTCCCAGCCGATGTAGACGAAAAAAAACGCCGCCAAGGGCCCAAGCTCCAGCAGCATGCGGCGCAGCGAATGGCTGGCGTCGGGCGGCGCTGCGGCGGAGGCGGCGGGCTGGGTCATGCGCGCCCAATATAGAGATGCGGCGGATTGCGCCAAGAGGGTGTAATTAAGGGCAACCCCGGCGCAAAGATGACCGATCCGAAACCACCCCAGCCGCCCGCGATCGAACCCGGCTACAAATACTGGGCCTTCATCAGCTACAGCACGCGCGACGGCGGCGCGGCGCAAATCCTGTTGCGCAAACTCGAGACCTATCGCGTGCCGGCGCGCCTCGTGGGCAAGATCGGCCGCGACGGCGCCGTGCCGCGGCGCCTCTATCCGATCTTCCGCGACCGCGAGGAATTGCCGACCTCGGCCGATCTCGGCGCCGCCATTGCCGAAGCGCTGGCTGCCTCGCGCTTCCTCATCGTGCTGTGCTCGCGCCAATCGGCGCGCTCGCTGTGGGTCAACGAGGAGGTCCGCGAGTTCAAGCGCCTCGGCCGCGCCAATCGAATTCTCTGCTTGATCCTCGACGGCGAGCCCAACGCCACGGACAAGGGCAGCCTGGACGACGAGTGCTTCTGCCCCGCCCTGCGCTTTGCCGTCGACGCGTCCGGCGCCGTGACCGCCACCCGCGTCGAGCCGCTCGGCGCCGATTTGCGTCCGGGCATGGACGCGCCGGCAACGGCGTTGCTCAAACTGGTCGCCGGCATTGTCGGGGTCGATTTCGACGCCTTGGCCCAGCGCGAACGCAAGCGGCGCCTGTGGCGGCGCGTGCGCTCGGCCGGCGTGGCCGCCGGACTCGTGGCGCTCCTCGCCGGCGGCTGGCGGCTCGATCGCGAGGCGCACGAGCAGCGCTCGCTCGCCGCCGCGAAAGAGGCATTCGATCTCATCGAACGCGAACAACACGGCGCCGCGATCCGGCGCCTCTCCGCGATATTGCCGGCCCGCGCCGGCAATTTTTTCCGGCCGCTGTCGCCCAGTGCCGCGAGCGCCTTGGCCTCGGCGCTGGAACGCAACAATCTCGCGTTCGTGCTAGGCGGCATGCGCAAGGAGACCGACAGCCTGCATTTCAGCGGCGACGGCGCGCTGCTGCTGACCGCCTCGCGCGACAATGCGGTGCGCCTGTGGGATGCGCGCAACGGCCAGCTGCGCTTTGCCCTGCCCCATCCGCGCACGCAGGATCGCATCTGGCGCGCCGCGTTTCTCGATGCCGGCGCCACCATCGCCAGCGCCGGCCAGGACCGCACGGTGCGCTTTTTCCGCGCCGACACCGGCGCGCCGCTGCCGCGCTCGGAAAACGCTCTCGATCACGGCGCCGCCATCCGCGTTCTCGCGGCCGAGGCGAACGGCGCCGTCTTCGCGACCGGCGCGGACAACGGCGAAATCGCCTATTGGATTTCGGCAAGGCGCGAACAGGAATGGCGCATCGCGGCGCATCAAGGCGCCGTCAACCAACTCGTCTTCGCCCAAGGCGGCGCTCTACTGGCGAGCGCCGGCGGCGACGGCGCGGTCCGGCTGTGGGACGCCGCCAGCGGACGCGGCTTGCCGAGCTGCGCGATCCCGACGCGGCGCAAGCGCCGATGCATCACGTCGCGCTCGCGCCGTCGGGCCGCCGCGCCGTCACCTTGAACGAAAGCCGCGAGGCGCTGCTGTGGGACCTCGGCGACCTTGCCGCGCCCCGTATCGTCGCGCGCCTTGCCCATGACGGCCTCGTGCATCACGCCGCATTCGATCCCGCCGAACGCCGCATCGCGACGGCCTCGGCGGATCGCGGCGCGCGCCTCTGGGATGCCGCGACCGGCGCCGCGATCGGCGTGCCGATGCGCCACCGCCATTCGGTTCGCCACGTCGTCTTCCATCCCGGCGGCGCCTGGATCGCAACTTCGAGCCAGGACAATTCGGCGCGCCTGTGGGATGCCCAGACCGGCGCGCCGCTCGACGGCCACGATTTGCGCGGCCACGCGCATTTCACCTGGCTCGCCGCCTTCGATCCCGCCGGGCGGCGGCTCGCCACGGCGTCGAGCGACATGACCGTGCGCCTGTGGGATATCGCGGCGGCGCGCGATGTCGCGGTTCTGCGCGCCCATGGCGGCCCGGTGCGGCGGGCGCGCTTCGATCCGGCCGGACAGCGCCTCGTCAGCGCCGGCGAGGACGGACGCGTGGTGCTGTGGGACGCGGTGCGCGGCGACGTGATCAAGCAGGCGCCGCGTTTTCCCGTCGCCGCTTACAGCGCGTCGTTCGACGCGCGCGGCGAGCGCGTGGTGATCGCCCTGCACGACGGCACCGCGCGCATCTGGACGCTTGCCGGCGACGCGTTTCAAATTCTCGAGCCGCCCGGCGAACGGCGCGGCCGCCCGGTGATCGACGCCGATTTCGATCGCGCCGGACGGCGAATCGTGACGGCGACCTTCGGCGGCGACAATCGCGCCCGCCTGTTCGATGCCGCGACCGGCGCCTTTCTCAACCTCGAATTTCAGGAGCCGGCGCTGCGCCGGCCGCTGTGGTCGGCGCGCTTTCATCCCGACGGGCGCCGCGTGCTGATCGGCGCGCACAACGAGCGCGGCTTGATCTGGGACACGGCGGGCGCCGCGCCGGTCATCCACTTGAACCGGCACAGCCAAAGCGTCAATGCCGCCGTTTATAGCGCCGATGGCAGGCTGGCGCTCACGCTCTCGGCCGACCGCACGGCGCGGCTGTGGCGCGCCGACGATGGCGTCCACCTCCACTTGTTGGCGCCGCACGACGATTTTTTGTTGAGCGGCGCCTTCTCGCCCGACGGCGCCGTCGTCGTGACGTCGACGCGTGGCGGCATCTTGCGGTTTTTTTCGAGCACGACCGGCCGTCTGCTCGCCGAACGAGTCGTTCCCGGCCGGCCGCCGATCGCGTCCGTCGATTTCTCGCCCGACGGGCGGCGCCTCGCCCTGGGCCTCGACGACGGCACCGTGCGGCTGATGAGCAGCGACATCGACGAGCAAGCGCTGCTCGACCGCGCCCGCGCCCATCTCGCCGCGACCAAAGCGGCGCCCGATTGAACCTAGGCCGCGACGCTGCGCAGGATGCGCGGGTACCAAAGCCACATCAGCAGGCCGCGCACCGCGAAAAAGGCCATGAACGCGGCCCACAACCCGTGATTGCCGAGAACGGGCATCAGTCCGTAGCCGAGCGCCAGCAGGAGGACGACGGCCAGCGCCATGCCGTTGCGCATCTCGACCGTGCGCGTGGCGCCGATATAGATCCCGTCGAATTGGAAGCACCAGACGGCGACGACCGGCAGCGCCACCGCCCAGGGCAAATAGCGCAACGACTCGGCGCGCACCGCGTCGATGGTGGTCAGCAGATTTATGAGGCCGGGGCCGAACAGGGCGAAAGCCGCGCCCGCCAGGAGCGCGATGCCGCCCGCCCAGATCGTCGTCACGCGCACGGCGCGGCTCAGCCCGGCGCGGTCGCGCGCGCCGATGGCGCCGCCGACCAAGGTCTCCGCCGCGTTGGCGAAGGCGTCGAGGCCGTAGGAGGCGATGAACATCAGGTTGAGCAGCACCGCGTTGGCGGCGAGGACGACGTCGCCCTGGCGCGCGCCCTGGCTCGCGAACCAGGCGAAGCCGGAAACCAGGCACAGCGTGCGCAGGAAAATATTGCCGTTGACGTGCAGCAGGCCGAAGAGCCGGGCGCGGTCGAACAGATGCGGGCCGAACCAGCGGCCCGGCCGGCCGCGATGGGCATGCCAAACCGCGACGGCGGCAATGAGCGCGCCGGCCACTTCCGAAATCAGCGTGGCCAGCGCCACGCCCGCGATCCCCCAGCCGAGCTCGACCACGAACCACAGGGCCAGCACAACGTTGAGGCCGTTCTGGAAAAAGGTCAGCGCCAGCACGGTGCGCATATGCGCCATGCCGATGAGCCAGCCGAGTGCCACATAGGACAGCAACGCCGCCGGCGCGCCCCAGATGCGGACGGCGACATAGTCGCGCCCGAAACTCTCGACCTTGGCGCTGCCGCCCATCAGCGCGAAGGCGGCCTCGGCCAGCGGCGCCTGCAGGGCGATGAGCAGCGCGCCGATCAGGAAGGCGAGCAGCGTGCCGCGCACGGTCACCGCGCGCAATTCTTGCTCGTCGCCGGCACCCTTGGCCTGGGCGACGAAGCCCGTCGTCGCCATGCGCAGAAAGCCGAAGACCCAATAGATGTAGTTGAAAAACAGCGCGCCCAACGCCACGCCGCCGATATAGGCCGGATCGGGCAGATGCCCCATCACGCCGGTCTGCACCGCGCCCATCAAGGGCACGGTAAGATTCGACAAGATGATCGGAACGACGAGCGCCCAGACCTGGCGATGGCCGATGCCGGACCTCACCGCTGCGCTAGTCGCCGGCAATGAAGACCGTGATCTTCCATGCGCCGCCCTTCTTGGCGAAGATCGCGCGGTGGTCGATGGCGCTGCGGAGGTACTTCTGTTCCATATACGCCGTTCGCTTGTCGGCAAGCTCGATCTTGCTCCAGCCGGCGCGGCGGAAGAACGGGCCGGATGCGCGTCTGCTATTCGCATCCGCCACGACTTTGACGACTTCGTCGCCGAGGCGCGCCACGACCGCCGATTGAGCGTTCGGCGCGGCGTGCGCGGCGATGTTCTTGCCGATGACGACATAGGCTTCGAACGTGTCGATCTTGCCGAGCTCGACGTTCCACGTGTAGGGCGCCGCGAATTCGGCACGATTTTTTTCGAACCGGCCGCCATGCTCCAGCACCCAGAGCAACTCGTCCCACAGCGCCGGATCGGCGCGGACCATCTTGGCGAAGGCGGCATGGCCTGCCTGTCCACCGAAACTCAGATTCACCTTGGGATCGAAATGGGCGAGCGCGCGCTTGACGTCCTTGGCCTTCGCCGCCGCAATCAGCTCGGCGCGCATTTTGACCAGCGATGGATCCTTGCTCGCCTCGTCGACGATCGGGACTTTTTGCGCGAGCGCCGGCGCGATCATCAGGATCAAGGCAGCCAGCGCCGATGCCATTCGCTCGAAATGGGCAAAGCGCCTGCGCGGTTTCGGATTTCCGCTTGAATTATTCGGCATCACCGCCCCGCCGCATAGTTTTGCATCTGGCGCGGATTGGCCGCCGCCTTGAGCGTGCCGTCCGCCTCGCGTCCGACCGCGCAAACGCGGCCCAGCGCCCACTCGCCCATGCGTTCGAGCTTGTGGCCGCGTTTTTCCAGCGCCGCCTGGGTCGCGGCTGGCAGCCGGTCCTCGATCTGCAGCACGCCGGGGCGCGACTCGCGCGGATAGAACGAATTCGGATGATGCATGCTGAGCACCGCCGGCTTATCGATCGCCGCCTGGAGATTCATCTTGCCGTGCACGTGGCGCAGGAACATGAGCGACGCCCACACATCCTGGCCGTCGCCGCCGGGCGAGCCCCAGGCGAGCGCGGGCTTGCCGTCGCGCGTCGCCAAACCGGGCGTGAGCGTGCTGCGCGGCCGCTTGTTCGGCGCCAGGCTGGCGGGCAGGCCTTCCTCGAGCCAGAACATTTGCGCCCGCGTGCCGAGGCAGAAGCCGAGTTCCGGAATGACCGGCGAGCTTTGCAGCCAGCCGCCGCTCGGCATGCAGGAAATCATGTTGCCGAAACGGTCGGCGACCGAAACATGGACCGTATCCGCGGCGACAAGGCCCTGCGCCGCGCGCGTTTTCGCGAGATCGGCGTTGGGTTCGCCGACGCCAGGCACGACGGGAATGTTGCGGCCGATCGATTGCGGCATCTTGACGGTGCGGTTCGGCAGCGTGCCGGGGCGGAGATCGTGCGAAGCCTGCGCGCCGATCAGGCCGCGGCGCCGCGCATTGTAATCGTCGCTCAGCAATTCCCCCATCGGCACGTCGACGAAATCGGGATCGCCATACCAGGCCTCGCGGTCGGCGAAGGCGAGCTTCCAGGCCTCGACAAACAAATGGAGGAATTCGTCGCCGACCGGATCGAGCCGGTCGAGATCGTCGCCCGCGAGCAGGGCGAGCACCTGCAACAACGCCGGTCCCTGGCCCCAAGGCTGGGTCTTGTGGACGCGCCAGCCCTTGTAGTCGTAGGCCGCGGGCGCTTCGTATTTCGGTTTCCAGCGCGCGAGATCGTCGGCCGTCAGCACGCCCTTGTTGTGCCGGCCCGAAGCGTCGAACACCGCCTGGGTCGCGCTGAACCTGCCCATCGCTTCGGCGACGAAGCCGCTGTAGTAGGCGCGATAGGCGCCGTCGATTTGCGCCTCGCGCCCGCCGCCCGCTGCCTCGCCTTCCTTGAGTAGGCGCTCGAAGGTCGCGGCCAGGACGGTGTTGCGGACCATGCTGCCGACCGCCGGCACCGCGCCGCCGGGCAGATAGGTCGCGGCCGAGCTCGGCCAATGTTGCTTGAACAACTCGGCGACCGTCGTCAGCGTCGTGTTCATCGCCGGAGTCACCGGATAGCCGTTGCGCGCGTAATGGATCGCCGGCTCGATGATGTCGCTGAGCCGCATCGTGCCGTGATCGCGCAGCAGCGTGAGCCAGCCGCCGACGGTGCCGGGCACGACGGCGGCGAGCAGGCCGGTGCCGGGCACGAGATCGAGGCCCTGCGCCTTGTAATGGGCGATCGTCGCTTTGGCCGGCGCCGGGCCCTGGCCGCAAATCACTTCGATCTTGCCGGTCTTGGCGCTGTAGAAAACCGCCGGCAGATCGCCGCCGGGGCCATTTTGGTTCGGCTCGACGACCTGCAGGCACAAGCCGGTGGCGGCGGCGGCGTCGAAGGCATTGCCGCCGCGTTCCAGCATGCCCATGCCGACGGCGGTGGCGACCCAATGGGTCGAGGCGATCATGCCGAAACTGCCGCGAAGCTCGGGGCGCGTGGTGAACATGGTCTTCTCCTATGGCCGATCGTTCAGCCGCTGCCCGGCGCGTCGACGACGGTGTCGCGATGGCGCCGGTAGATCAGCCAAAGATTGCGCAGATAGACGATCAAACCCGCGCTTTGGCCGACAATCAAAACGGGCTCGACGCGCTGAACGCCGTAGACCAGCACGATGAGGGCGCCGGCGATACTCATATACCAAAACGCCCGCGGGATCACGCTCATGCCCGCCCGCTCGCTCGCCAGCCATTGGATAAGAAAGCGCAGGAAAAAGAAAGATTGGCCGAGCAAGGCCGATGATGACCCACGGGTCCTGGAACTGACCCCATAATTTTTGCAGCACGACTTACTCCTCTTCCTTGACCCGCGGATAAACGGTGCGCCGGCGCAGCCACATGACGCCGAGCAGGTCCCAAATGCCGACCCAAAGGCGGTCGAACACGCCGTATTTCGAGCGGCCCCTGGCGCGCGGGCGATGCATGACGGGAACCGAGATCACCGCGCCCGATTGCTGCAGCAAGAGCGCCGGCAAGAAGCGATGCATGTTTTCGAAACGCGGCAATTCCAAAAACGCATCGCGCCCGAACATCTTGTAGCCGCAGCCCGAGTCGGGCGTCTGGTCCTTGAGCGCGGCGCGCCGGATCGCGTTGGCGATGCGCGAGCCGCGCCGCTTCGCCCAGGAGTCGCGCCGGTTGACGCGTCGGGCGCAGACGATGCGATTTAGCGCCGGCGCGCCATTGTCGGTCATCGCCGTCCAGAAATCGGCGATGAATTTGGGATCGTCCTGGCCGTCGCCGTCCATGGTGCAGATGACGGGCGCCTTCGCCGCCTTGATCGCGGCGATGAGCGCCCGGCTCTTGCCCGAGGGCCGGTCGAGCGTGAGCACGCGCACTTGCGGAAATTCCGCCTTGAGCCGCGCCAGGGCGGCGGCGGTTCCGTCGCTGCTGCCGTCGTTGACGAAGATGAGTTCGAACGCATGACGGCCGGTCAGCGCCGCGACGATCTCGGCGGCGACGGCGGCAACGTTCTCGGCCTCGTTGCGGACCGGGACGACGACGGACAAATCCATTCTGCGCTGTGTCGAAACGATTAGAGTTTCGGGCCGGGCCGGAAATTTGACCCTGACTCACGGGCGGCGTATCTATCCGCTCCCGATGCGCGGCTGAATAGCACGGCTTGGCGGCCTCTGCCACATGGCCCTTTCGCCGCATGAGCGACCCGGAGCCCGACGTGCCCACTTACCTCAAGGGCTACCGCCCCTGGCTATGGCTGATCCTGCTATGCGCGGCGCTCTACGTGCCGGGCATGGCGGCGCTGCCGGCGACCGATCGCGACGAATCGCGCTTCATGCAGGCCTCGCGGCAAATGCTGGAGACCGGCGACTTCGTGCGCATCCGTTTCATGCACGAGGCGCGCAACAAGAAGCCGGCGGGCATCCATTGGCTGCACGTCGCCGCGGTTTCGCTGACCGCGGGCAAGGCGACGGTCGAGCGCTGGCCCTACCGCATTCCGTCGGCGCTGGGCGCGCTCGCCGCCGTGTTGCTGCTCTTCGCGGCGGGGCAGACCTTGTTCGACCGGCGCACGGCGTTTCTCGCGGCGGCCTTGCTCGGCTCGGCCTTCATCCTCGTGTTCGAGGCCCATATCGCGAAGACCGACGCCGTGCTGCTGGCGACGGTGATGGCGGCGCAATACCCGCTGCTGCTGCTGTTCAAGGCGGCGCGCGACGACGAGCCGGCGCCGGGCTGGGCGCCCTATCTGCTGTGGATCGCGCTCGGCTTGAGCTTGCTGATCAAGGGCCCGATCGGCCCCTTCGTCGTGGCGCTGACCGCGGTCGGGTTGTGGCTGACGCGGCATTGGCGCTCGCTGTGGCGCGACGTGAAGCCGCTGATCGGCGTGCCGATCATGGTCGCGATCGCGGCGCCGTGGTTCGTCGCCATCATCTTCGCCGATCCGGATTTCGTGCGCGAATCGGCGGGGCACGATTTTTTCAAGAAGCTCATCTCCGGCCAGGAGGCGCATGGCGCGCCGCCGGGCTACTATATCGTCACGCTGCTGCTGACCTTCGCGCCGGGCTCGCTCTTCATGTGGCCGGCACTGTGGCGTGCTTGGCGCCAGCGGCGCGAGCCGGAAATCGCGGTTTGCCTGCTCTGGCTGCTGCCGTTCTGGCTCGTGCTCGAAATCGTGCCGACCAAGCTGCCGCATTACATTCTGCCGTCGCTGCCCGCGCTGGCCTTGCTCACCGCGCGCGCCGCGCTGGCGGTGGAAGAAGGCCTGATCCTGAGCGTCAAAACGTGGTGGATGCGCGCGGGTTTCGCCATGGGCGGCGGCGCCGTCGTGATCTTCGCCGCCGTCGTCGTCGGCCTCGTCCACTATTCCGAGGGCACGATGGGCTATCTTTTTTTGTGGCCGCCCGTCGTGCTTGTTTCCGTGCTTTGGATCATGCGCCGCATTTGGCGCGCGGATCTGCGCGGCGCATTGCTGCTCGCGGCCTGCACGGCGCCGCTGTTCCACATCGCGCTCTATCAATGGGGATTGCCGGGGGCCAGCCTGATCTGGCCGTCGCGCGGCGTGGCCGCGATGGTCGACCGCGCGGCACCCGACCGCGCGACGCGGCCGGCGCTGATCTCGACCGGCTATCGCGAACCCAGCCTCGTTTTCGGGCTTGGCACCGCGACCGAATTCGCCGAGCCGCCTGAAATGGTGCCCAAGCTCAAGGCGCGCGCCGCGTGGTTCGCCTTGGTCGGCGCCGACAAGCAAGCGCAATTCCTGGCCGAAGCGCAGCGCCGCGAGTTGACGGTTCACGAAATCGACCGAGTCTCGGGCTACAATTACTCGAACGGACGGCGCGTGATGTTGACGCTGTACGGATCGCAGCCGCGCAGACAATGATCCAGGCCGCGACGGTCGGTGACGAGACCGGACCGCCAAGCACTTTGCCGGCGGCGAAATTCCTGGCGCGGATCGCGCTAGCCGGCCTCGCGCTCGCGCTGCTCTTCCGCCTGTGGCCCGAGATCGATCTTTGGGTGGCCGGCTGGTTCCACATTGCCGGCGATGGGTTTTTTCTCAATGACAGCGCCTATGCGTTGTTCTTCTATCACGGCATCAACAGGCTCAAGTGGATCGTCATCGTGGCACTCGCCGGCGGCGCGGCGTGGGCGGCATGGCGGGGCGCGCCGCCGCTCGGCCTGACCTGGGCCGCCGCGCTCGTTCTGGCGGGAACGTTCGCGCTGGGGCCCGGACTGATCGTCAATGTCGCGCTCAAGGATCATTGGGGCCGCGCCCGGCCGTCGCAGATCGAGGCCTTCGGCGGCACCAAGCGCTTCACGCCGCCAACAGCGGCGGCCGGGCAATGCCAGCGCAATTGCTCGTTCCCGGCCGGCCATCCGTCGCTCATCTTCGGCTTTTACGGCCTTGCATTGGTCCTGCGCCGCCGGCGCGACCGACTTGCCGCCCTGAGCGCGGTGACGGCCCTGGGTCTCGCCGCCGGCCTTGGCCGCATGATGCAGGGCGCGCATTTTTTCAGCGATGTGCTAGCTTCGGGATTGATAACCGGTGCCGTCGCCTTGGCGCTGCATCTGGTCGCGGAACGATTGGGGAGGATGGGAATGGCCCAGGCGGCTGGCCGCGGTGCGCGGGACACGGTGCGGCGGCTCGACATCGGCACCCTGTTGGCGATGCTGCTCGGCGCGCTCAAGGGCGGCTTGTGGGCGCTCATCAGCGCGCCCTTCATCGCCACGATCGTGCTCGCCGCCGCGTCGATCGGCGCCGCGATCCGTTATGCCGACAAATTCCTGGCGCTGTGGCTCAAGCAGCAATCGGGAACCTTCATCACCAAGATGTTTCAATACGTCACTGATTTCGGCAAGGCGTCGCTCTTGCTCGGCGGCACGGCGGCGGTTGCCTTCCTGCTTTGGCTGGTCGCGCATTTCGTGCGCAATTCGGATTGGGCCGCGACGATGTACAAGCGCGCCGGCCAGGCGTTTTTCGTGTTTTGCTGCGTCGCGGCGCCCGCCGCCGTCGGCCTGATCGCCAAAGTCGTCATCGGCCGCGCCCGGCCCGAGCTTCTGTTCAGCAACGGCACCTACGGCTTTTTCCCGATGAAATTCGATACGGTGATGCATTCCATGCCTTCGGGTCACACGCTCGCCACGGTCGGCTTCGCCACCGGCCTGGCGTTTGTCACGCCGCCGGCGGCGTTGGCGCCGATCGCGTTTTTCGCCACCATGATCGGCTTCAGCCGCGTCATCACCACCGCGCATTTTCTCAGCGACGCCATTGCCGGCGCAGCGCTGGCCTTGCTGTGCGCCGTGGTGCTCAAGCGCATGTTCAAAGGCGCCGGGGCCGACTTGTTCGGCGCCTGGGACGATATGAAACATTACCGCTAGCCCACCGAGGGAACGCGCCGCCATGCCTGAAAGCATCGAACAACTTCGCGCCTGGATCGGCCGCAAGCAGCGCGCCGCCGATCTGGTCACCGCCTCGCCCGTGGCGCGCATGGCGGCGACGCTCGACCGCAGCGATGCCGCGCTTGCCCAGGGCGACGCCCTGCCGCCCGGTTGGCACTGGCTCTATTTCCTCGAAGCCGTGCCGATGAGTTCGATCGGCCATGACGGCCATGCGGCCAAGGGCGAGTTCCTGCCGCCCTTCCCCCTGCCGCGCCGCATGTATGCCGGCGGACGCTTCCGCTTCGAGCGCCCGTTGCGCATCGGCGAGACGATCGAGCGCGAACTCGAAATCGTCGATATCGCCTCGAAGCAGGGCCGCACCGGCGCCCTCGCCTTCGTCACCATCCGCCACACCATCTCGGATCGCGGCGGCGTCTGCCTGGTCGAAGACCAGGACATCGTCTACCGCGAAGCCGCCAAGGCCGATGAAAAGCCGACGCCGCCGCAAGCGCCGCCCGCCGACCCGGCTTTCACCCGATCGATCAAGCCCGATCCGGTGCAGCTTTTCCGCTTCTCCGCGCTCACCTTCAACGGGCATCGCATCCACTACGATCAGCCCTACGTCACCAAGGTCGAAGCCTATCCCGGCCTGATCGTGCACGGCCCCCTGCTCGCGATCTTTCTGCTGGACTTGGTGCGGCGCGAGCGGCCGAAGGCGACGCTGCGGGAATTCTCGTTCCGCTCCTACCGGCCGGTTTTCGACATCGGCCCGTTCAAGATCGCCGGCCGCCCCGATGCCGGCGGCCTCGCGCTGTGGTCCGAAGACAATGGCGGCGCGCTGGCGATGAAGGCCGAAGCGAAGCTGGCTTAGGCTCGGCGCGCGGCTTTTTCCAGCGCGGCGACTCCGGGCAGCGTGCGGCCTTCGAGCCATTCGAGGAAGGCGCCGCCGGCGGTCGAAACATAGCTGAAGCGCTCGACGACGCCGGCGGCCGCAAGCGCCGCAACAGTGTCGCCGCCGCCGGCGACGGTGAGAAGTTTTCCGGCCTCGGAAAGATCGGCCGCCGCCTTCGCGACCGCATTCGTCGCCGCGTCGAACGGCTTCATCTCGAAGGCGCCGAGCGGGCCGTTCCAAACCAGCGTCTTGACCGAAGCGAGCAATTCGATCAATGCCGCCGCGGTCCGCGGTCCGGCATCGAGGATCATGCGGTCCGCCGGCACCTTGCCGGCGGCAACAGTGACATGGGGCGCATTCGCCTCGAACGAAGTTGCGGCAACAACGTCGCTCGGCAGATGGATCGCGCAATTGGCGGATTTGGCCTTGGCCAGGACATTGCGCGCCGCCTCGGCCATGTCGTGCTCGCATAGGCTCTTGCCCACGGCGATGCCTTGCGCATGAAGGAACGTGTTCGCCATGGCGCCGCCGACGGCGAGGTGATCGACCTTGGCGACGAGGTTGCCGAGCAGATCGAGCTTGGTCGAAATTTTGGCGCCGCCGACGATGGCGGCAACGGGCCGGCGCGGATTTTCAAGCGCGCGGCCGAGCGCCTTCAGCTCCGCTTCCATCAGCCGCCCGGCATAGGCGGGAAGATAGGCCGCAATGCCCTCGGTTGAGGCATGGGCGCGATGGGCGCAGGAAAATGCGTCGTTGACGTAGATTTCGCCCAAACCGGCGAGGCGCTTGGCGAAGGCCGGGTCGTTGCCCTCCTCGGCGGCGTGGAAGCGCAGATTTTCCAGCAGCACGACATCGCCCGGCTTGAGCGCGGCGACGGCGGCGTCCGCGGCAGCGCCGATGCAATCCTCGGCGAAGGCCACGGCCTTGCCGCCGAGCGCGCGGCTGAGCGCGCCGGCGAGCGGCTTCAGCGACATTTCGGGATTGGCCTTGCCGCCCGGCCGGCCGAAATGCGACAGCACGATAACGCGCGCGCCCTTGTTTTGAAGTTCCGCGATCGTCGGCGTCAGGCGGCGGATGCGCGTTTCATCCGTCACCTTGCCGTTCTTGATCGGCACATTGAGATCGGCGCGCAATACGACGCGTTTTCCGGAAAGCGCGACGGCGTCGAGTGTGTTGAATGCGGGCATGGCGATTCCTGATTTCGAGGAACTCGTCCTTGCCTTCAAGCACAAAGCCGCGCCGGCTTCAACGCCGGCCGCGCGTCGCTCACGCCTTGCGGCCTTTCGGCGCCGGCACCGGCGCCGGCCGCGACTGATCCGGACCGATGCTGAGGATCCGCCTGATGTCGCGGCCCGCGAACCCGAGCGCGGCCGGGCACGCCGTGCCGCGTAGCACCGCGACGGAGCGGATTTCCGCCAGTTCATCGAAGCGAATCCAATGCGCCAGCTCGCCACTTTTCAGATCGATGACGCACAGCGCAGTCTGCGCCTTGACTTTCTGCGTCGTCAGATTGTCCTCGAGCGGCAAACCCGAGGGCGCCATTCCGTCGAATTGGCGCGAGGTGGAGACGACGGCGTAGCCGTCGCAAATATCCAGGCCGGTGAGCCAGCCGGGGCAGAACGCCACTTCCTCGATCGTGCTGCTATCGATCACGATATGGCCGAACACGCCGCTGGCCGCTTCATTGACCCATAGTTCGCCGGCCTCGAACCGCGGCGAAAACGGCAGCGCCATGCCGGTGACGACTGTCTCGTCCGACGCAGCGTCGATGATCATGCCGCCATCGGCCATGCGCGCCTTCCAGCCGCCGCGCTCGTCGCTTTTGGCGGCGACCGCGACGAAGCGGATGCGGCCTTCGTCCAGCGCGAACCCGGTAAGGCGGCAGCGATCCTCGGGCGCCAGCTGGCTGATGAATTCGGGGCGCCAGATCGGCGTGAAACTGAAATCGGGTCCCGCCACCGCGATGCAGCTGAACAGTCCATTGGCGAATAGGATCGAGCCGTCGGCGGCAAAGGCCACGTCGCCGGCGCCGACCTCGCCCGTGGTCAAGCCGAGCCGCGGCACGAACAGGCGATCGTAGCCGCGGGCGTTCTGGCCGGGCGTGACAGTGTTCTCGAAGCGCCAGATTTGAAACGCGGTCCCGAGCAAGAGGCTGTGGCCGCTGGCGTGCAGCCCGTAAGCGCCTTCGAAGCTGCGGGTGAAGACCGCGATGCTCTGATCGGCGGCCAGCCCCACCATCCCCAATTGGCCGGTGGACCCGGTTGAAAACGCCAAACCGATTTGCTGTTCGGCGAGCCACGCGGCAAAATCCCGCGAGCATTCCGCCGCGAGCGGCTGGGTCGCTTTGATCTGATCCATCGCACTCATTCAGTGAGGCCATGCCGACAATTGGGGTCCTTTACCAATAGAACCACTAAGTTAACAAAGCGTGGCGGCGGCTTCAGTTGAGCGGCCGCGCGCGCGGCACATATTGGCCGTTCTTGAAGGCGTCGAACATCGTATCGACCTGGGGATGGCCCACCGGCTTGCCGGTTTCGTCGGGCAGCAGGTTTTGTTCGGACACATAGGCGATGTAGGTGGTCCGCTCGTTTTCGGCGAGCAGATGATAGAATGGCTGATCCTTGCGCGGCCGCATCTCGGCCGGGATCGCCTGATACCATTCCTCGGTGTTGTTGAACACCGGGTCGACATCGTAGATGACGCCGCGAAACGGAAAGAAGCGGTGTTTCACCAACTGCCCGATATAGAACTTGGCGGTTCTTGCCGCCGAAATGCCGGTGCTGGCTAAGGTCGGTCGCGTCGATCTATCCATGACCCTATTAATAAGTGATGCCGTGCGCTTCGCCAAGGGGCATGGCCCTAGCCGGCGACGCAGCGATTAACCAAAACGCCGCAGCCTTCGATCTCGAGACGCATTTCGTCGCCCGGTTTGAGGAACTCGCCCCGGGGCGTGCCGACGCCAGCCGGCGTTCCGGTTGCGACAACGTCGCCCGGCCGCAGCGTCAGCCGCGACGATAGGTAGGCGATCTGCTCCTGCAGCGAATGGACCATCTTGGCCGTGTTCGAATTCTGCTTGAGCGCGCCGTTGACCGAGAGCTTGATCGCCAGCTTCATCGGGTCGCGCACGAGATGGGCAGGCGTGATCCAGGGCCCCATCGGGCATGCATCGTCGAAGCACTTCTGGCCGAGCCAATCGTAGATGAAAGGCGAGCCTTCGCGCTTGAGGAAGTCGCGCGCCGAGACGTTGTTGACGATGACATAGCCGGCGACGCAATCGAGCGCGCGTTCGACCGGAATATCGCGCGCCGGCGTGCCGATGACGGCGCCAAGTTCGACCTCCCAATCGACCATTTGCGAGAACGGCGGCAGCCGCAGCGGCGCATCGTGGCCGAGGATGGAATGAGCCGACGTCTTGATGAAGAACCAGGGTTCTTTGAGCTTCTCCATTTTGGAGTCCTTGCCCGTCATGCGCTTGAGAAATTCGGCCATTTCCGCGAGGTGGTCCCAATAATTGGCGCCGGCGCAGAACACAGCGGGCGGATACAGGATCGGCGGCAGCAGCTTGAGGCTGGCCAGTTTCTTGCCGCCGCGCGCCTTGGCCGCCGCCTTGTCGAGCGCCGGGCGCGCCTTGCGCCAGCTTTGCAGCAGGCCGAGGATCGAGCTCGTATCGACGCCTTTGGCGCCGCGCAGCAGCGCGGCTAAATCGTGCACGCGGTCGCCGACGAGCACGCCGGCGACCGGCTTCTTGCCCGCGCCTTGGTAGGTGAGCAGGCGGTAATCCGCGCCCATGCTGTGTTCCTTCGTTCGAATATTGCCGGCGTGCGGCGGTTAGAACTTGCCGGCGTCGTAGCGCCGGGCCGCGTCATAGCCCTTGCTGCCCGCCGGCTCCTTCGCCGTGGCGAAGGTCAGCTCGATCAGCACGCCGTTCGGATCCTTGACGAAAAGCTGCCACAAACCGACCGAGGGAATATCGAATTCGCGCCACTCGAGTTTGTTGGCGCGGAATTTTTCGCGATAGGCGTCGAAGCCGATGGCGTTGATCGAGATATGGTCGACGGCGGCGCTGCCCGAGGCGTATTGCCCGTTCTTGTCGTAAGCGGCTTTGCCGGCGAAGACATGGACCATGGTGCCGTTGATGTCGTACCAACTGCCGGGAAATTCGAAGGGCGGCCGGTTGGCGAATTTCATGCCGAGAATTTCGGTGTAGAACCAATCGGTCCGCTCAAGATCGACCGTCTTGATGGCGACGTGGTGGATGTCGACGAGCTGCACGGCAGGCCTCCCCGGTGACGCGGGCAATTGAACGAAGGGCGCGGAACCGGTTAGATCGTAGCCCAGGGAGTGAGGCAAATGTACGAAAAATCGCCGGCGCCCGCGCTCGCCGAGCCAAGCCGCGAAGCCTTGCTCGATCGCGCCCGCGCCATGGTGCCGACCTTGCGCGCCCGCGCTGTGAAATGCGAGACGATTCGCCGCCTGCCCGAGGAGACCCATCGCGATTTCATCGCCGCCGGCTTCTACCGCATCCATTTGCCCAAGCGCTTCGGCGGCTTCGAGATGGATTGGGGCATGCTCGTCGATCTCGCGGCCGAGCTGGGGCGCGGCTGCGCCTCGAGCGCCTGGGTCTTCGCCCAGCTCGCCGGCCACGTTTACATCACCGGCATGCGCTCGATCGAGGCGCAGCAGGAGGTGTGGGGCGCGAACTCGGACGCGACGGTGTCGAGCGGCTTTCCCGTCGAAGGCGCCACCACGGTCCCGGTCGAAGGCGGCTACCGCATCGACGGCGCGTGGAATTTCGCCAGCGGCTGCGACGTGGCGGAATGGAACGATTTCCTGTGCTTCGTGCCGCGCGCCGGCGGCGGGCCGCCGGTGCAGCTCTTTTGCCTGGCGCCGCGGAGCGACTGGACAATCGAGGACGACTGGTTCCCCAACGGCCTGGCCGGCACCGGTAGCAGGCGCGTCGCGGTGCGCGACGTTTTCATTCCCGCCCACCGCGCGCTGCGCAGCGAGGATTGCCGCGGCGGGCCGACGCTGGGCAGCCAATGGAGCGACTGCCCGCTTTACAAATTGCCCTTGATGGGCGTCGGCGGCGGCTTGTTCAGCGGCACCGTGATCGGCGCGGCGCGCGGCGCCTATGACTTCATCGACGGGCAGTTTCGCACGCGGCGCTCCGTGGCCGGCGTCAATCTCGCCGAGCAGCCGACCGTGCAGCTGCGCCTCGCCGAAGCCGAAACCTTGATCGAAGCCGCCCATGCGCTGATCCGCCAGGACAACAACGCGGCGATGGACTTTGCCCGGCGCGGCGCGCAGCCGCCGCTCGAAGATCGCGCGCGCTGGCGGCGCAACTCGGCCTACGCCATCCGCCTGTGCCTCGATGCCATCGACCGCGTGCTCTATCCTTTGGCCGGCGGACGCGGCCTGGATGCCAATTCGCCGTTCCAGCGCGCGGCGCGCGACGCCCACGCCGCCGCCTCGCAGATCATCGTCAACTGGGACCTCATGGCGAGCCACTGGGGCCGCGCGCATTTCGGCCTGCCGATGACGGATCCGAGGCTTTAGGCGGCGATCAGCCGGGAGCGCAACTTGCCGGATTATGGTCAGGGCGCGCCCCGCCGAGCCTGGCGGCCTTCGGCGCCAAACCTTTGCTAAGTGCTTGATAGTCTCGAAGGCCGCCAAGTTTCGGTATTGGCAATTGGCGGCCTTCGGGGAACGGGTGACGGCCGGTGGCCGAAGCGCGGCCGTGAGTGCCGGCGCCATGGCCGGTCGGGGCGCGGGGCCTATGCCGCCAACTCGAGACCGATTTCCCAGCCTGGGAACACCAGCACCGCCGGATGGCAAGCGAGTGCGCGCGCTAAGACTTTTGCCCGCTCGACGCCGAGGCGGACACGATCGTTCTCGATCGCGGAAAGTGTCGCTTGCGGAATGCCGGTGCGCTTCGCCAGCTGATTCTGGCTCATGCCCTGCAACTCGCGAACGATGCGCACCGAATAGCCGACCGAAACCGCGATGCGCTTCCGGGCAGGCCGATATCGGCTCATGTTGAATCCTTTCGACTGCCTCGGTTCGCCCAACTGCGCAATATTCGCGCGTGCAGCCTGGACCCCGGCTCGGTGGCCGGGGTGACTGGGTATTTTGCGCAAATGAATGGCAATCTACGTTGCCGCCCCGGCGAAAGCAGCGGACCAGACGCAACGCACATCGATTCGCATTTCGCCAATCCCCGATGCAATTGCGCGTACTCCTTGCAATGTCAGACGCAATTTATCCCAGTTCGATCCCGCTATCGGCCGCGGCAATGTCGAACAGGGCGGCGCAGTCCTTGTCCTGCAAGCCGGCTTCGTAGGCCTTGCGGAAATAATCTTGGGCGGCGTGCAGCAGCGGCGATGGGCAGCCGAGCGCTTCGGCGAAGGGCGCGATGTTGGCGAGATCCTTGCCCAGCACGGTGATCGGCGCCAGCGCCGGCTCGTATTTGCGCGCCACCATGAGCGGCGCGCGGACCTGGAATTGCAGCGAGCCGCCGGCCGAGGGCGTCAGCATTTTCAACATGAGTTCGCCGTCGAGACCGGCCTTGAGGCCGAGCGCCAAGGCTTCGGCGGCGGCCGCGATGTGGATGATGACCAGCGTGTTGGCGACGAACTTCATCTTGGTGCCGACGCCGAATTCGCCGAGATAAAACGCCTTGTCGCTCATCGCGTCGAACGCCGGTTTGTGCCGCTCGTAGAGCGCCTTGTCGCCGCTGACGAAGACGATGGCGGCGCGGTTCTTGACCATCTGCGGCACGCCCGAGAGCGGGCAATCGAGCATGCGGTGCCCGGCGCGTTCGATCAGCGCCTTGAGTTGGTCCTTCTGCGCCGGCGCCAGCGTGTTGAGATCGGCAAAGGTCACGCCTTTGCGCGAAGTCTTGAGCGCGCCGTGCGGCCCGTCCAGCGCGTCGCGGCAGGCCTCGAAATTCGGCAGCACGAGGGCGACGACCTCGGCCGCGTCGGCCACCGCCTTGGGCGAAGCCGCCGGCTTGCCGCCGGCCCTGGCGAATTCGTCCATGGCGCCGCGCCGGTAGCCATGCACGACGAGGCCCTTGCCGATCATGTTGAGCGCCAGCGGCAAGCCGATCGCGCCCAAGCCGATAATGCCAACCGAACCGGTCATTGGCTCTCACTCCCTCTGCCGAACGACATGTTGCGTTCGGCGAATCTTGCCTGCAAATTGCCCCGTCGTCGATGAATTTTCCGGAGAGTAAAATATGGCGCGCGAGAAACTTTCGGTCATCGTGTTTCCCGGCGGCTTCAATTGGCCGATCTGGACGGCCGACACGCTGGGCTTCTTTGCACGCGAGAATCTCGATGTCGCGATCAGCTACACGCCCAGCTCGATGGAACAGCTCGCCGGCCTGATCCGCGGCGATTGGGACATCGGCATGACCGGGATCGACAACGTCGTCGCCTATCAAGAGGGCCAGGGCGAGGCCAAGATCGACCGCGAACCCGATCTGTTCGTTTTCATGGGCGGCGACGATGCGTTTCTCCGCCTCGTCGTCCAGGGCGACATCAAGAGCTTCGCCGATCTCAAGGGCAAGCAGCTCGCCGTCGATGCGTTGACGACGGGCTTCGCCTTCGTGCTGCGCAAGATGATCGAAAAAGCCGGACTCAAGCCGAGCGACGTGGACTATGTCCGCGCCGGCGGCGTGATGCAGCGTTGGGAAGCGCTCAAGGCCGGCAATTTCGCCGGCACGCTGCTGCTGACGCCGTTCGAGATCATCGCCCAATCGCTCGGGCTCCGGCTGCTGCAGAGCGCGACCGATATCTATCCGCGCTATCAGGGCATCGTCGGCGCGGCGCGGCGCGGCTGGGCGCGTTCGCACGGGCCGCTGCTCGTCGGCTATATCCGCGCCTATCTCGACGCGCTCGCCTGGCTCTACGATCGCGGCAACAAGGCCGAGGCGCTGAAAATCCTGATGGCGCGCGTGCCCAATCTCGCGGCGCCGATCGCCGAGAAAACCTATGGCGTGCTGCTCGCGGACAAGGGCGGCTTCGAGCGCAAGGCGACGCTCGATATCGAAGGCATCAAGACCGTGCTCGCGCTGCGCAGCGAATATGGCGAACCGAAAAAGGCGCTGACCGATCCGCGCGCCTATGACGATCTTTCGTTCTATCAAAAGGCCATCGCCGGCCGCTGAGCATGGGCGGCGCGCATGGCGAGACCGGATTCGCGGTCGGCCAATCGGCGCCGCGCGTCGAGGACCGGCGGCTTGTCACCGGCAAAGGTTGCTTCACCGACGATGTCGCCCTGCCCGGCGCCGCGCACGGCTTCGTGCTGCGCGCGCCGCACGCCCATGCCCGGCTGCTGCGCATTGACACGGCGCGGGCGCTCAAATCGAAAGGCGTGCGGGCGATTTTGACCGCGGCCGATCTTGCAGCCGGCGGCGTGACCGCTATTCCGTCGCTGACCCGCATGCCGCCGATCGCCTACAAGAACAGCGACGGCAGCGACATGCCGGACGCGGCCTATTTTCCCCTGGCGCGGGACAAGGTGCGCTTCGCCGGCGAGGGCGTCGCCTTCGTCGTCGCCGACACGCGGCAACAGGCGCAAGACGCCGCCGAGCGCATCGCCGTCGACTATGCGCCGCTCGATGCGGTGGTCGGCGCCGAAACGGCGCTGGCGCCCGGCGCGCCGCTCGTCTGGGACGATGTGCCGGACAATCGCTGCTTCGATTGGCATCAGGGCAAGCGCGCGGCAAGCGACAAGATTTTCGCCGCAGCCGCGCATGTGACCCGGCTGCGCCTCGTCAACAATCGCGTCATCGTCGCCTACATGGAGCCGCGCGCTTGCGCCGCGAGCTACGATTCCGCGTCCGGCGCCTACACGCTCCATTCCGGCTCGCAAGGCGCGCACCGGCACAAGACGATGCTGGCAACCGTGCTCGGCGTGGCGCCGGAAAAAGTCCGCGCGATCTCGGGCGATGTCGGCGGCGCCTTCGGCTGCCGCACGTTTCTCTATCCGGAATATGCGCTGGTCGCCTTTGCCGCGAAGCGGCTCGCGCGGCCGGTCAAGTGGCTGGCCGATCGCGGCGAGCAGTTTCTATCGGACCAGATGGCGCGCGACCAGGTCATGGACGCGGCGCTCGCGCTCGACAAGGACGGGCGCTTCCTCGCCATGCGCATCGAGGCCGATTTCAATATCGGCGCTTTTGTCGCCTCGCTCGCCGCCTATATTATCATCGTCAATCAGGCCCGCATGATCGCCTCGGCCTATGCGGTGCCCGACACCTATTTCAGGCTGCGCGCCGCCTTCACCAATTGCGCCCCGGTCAATGCCTATCGCGGCGTCGGGCGCGCCGAGGCGATCTATGCAATCGAGCGGCTGATCGACCAAGCCGCGCGCGAGACCGGCATCGACCCTGTCGCGCTGCGCCGGCGAAACTACATCCCGCCCGGCGCCATGCCCTACACGACGCCGACCGGCGCGCTTTACGACAGCGGCGAATTCGAGCGCGTCACGGACATGGCGCTGCGCGCGCACGATTGGGCCGGCGCCGCCGCGCGCAAGGCCCTGTCGGCGCGGCGCGGCAAGCTGCGCGGCATCGGGCTTTCGTTTTACATCGAGGGTGCGGGCGGCCTGCCGCTCGAATATGCCAAGCTGCGCGTCGAGGCCGACGGCGGCGTCACCGTCCTCGCCGGCTCGCAAACCAACGGCCAGGGCCACGAGACGAGTTTCGCCCAAGTCGCGGCCGAGCAGCTCGGCCTCCCTTTCGAAAAAATTTGCGTCGTCGCCGGCGACACCGCCTTGGTCGAGAAAGGCCACGGCACCTTCGCTTCGCGCTCGATGCGCATGATGGGCAGCGCCATCATCGGCGCGGCGAAACTGCTGACCGACCGGGGCGCCGAAATCGCCGGCCATCTGCTCGAAGCCGGCGCCGGCGATATCGACTATCGCGCCGGACAGTTCCGCGTGCGCGGCACGGATCGCGCGGTGTCGCTCAAGGACGTGGCGCGCGCCGCGGCCAAGGGCGACGGGCTGCCCGCCGAGCTCAGCGGCGAGTTCGCCGCCGCGCTCGAATACAAATCCGGCGGCATCACCTATCCCAACGGTTGCCACATCTGCGAGCTCGAGGTCGATCCCGAAACCGGCCGGGTTGCGATCGAGCGCTACACCGTCGCCGACGATGTCGGCCGCGTCATCAATCCCGCAATCGTGCACGGCCAGGTGCAAGGCGGCGTTGCCCAGGGCATCGGCCAGGCATTGTTGGAGCACACCGTCTACGACCGCGACACGGGACAGCTCCTGTCCGGCTCGTTCATGGATTATTGCCTGCCGCGCGCCGACGACGTGCCGATGATCGCGACCGAGTGCCACGAAGTGTTGTGCAAGACCAACCCGATCGGCGTCAAAGGCGCCGGCGAAGGCGGCGCCACCGGCGCGCCGCCCGCCGTGATGAACGCCCTGCTCGATGCCCTGTCGCCGCTCGGCGTGCGCCACATCGACATGCCGGCAACGCCCGAGACGGTGTGGCGCGCAATTCAGGCCGCCCAATCCGAGGGCAAACGCTGAGCGCGTTCAGCGCTCTTCAGCCAAATATTCTAATTTAAGTTATCGCTCGCTTTAATTGCGCGTTGTGGCCTGCCCGGACCAATTTCTATTGCTGACAGCGCCTTAGAATAGCGGTCAATCACACCAAAACTATGTTCTTGACAAAATGTGAGTGATTGTTTACTTGTATGGTATTCCGTTGGAGGCCAGCATGACCAGCACGATTGACCGTCTGCGCCACGTTGCCACCCTTTGTCATCACGGCGGCCCGTTGCCGCGCGATCTCGCCGATTGGCTGGGGTGTGGGATCAACCGTTTCCTTGCGCGCAAGTCCAAAGACCTCGATGGCGCGCTCGGCATCGTCCAGGCCCAGGGCGGCCTGCCGTGGTGGCGCGAGGACGCGATCCGCCAACGCGACGCCGCGCTGCGCCAACTCTGGCAGCAAACCTGCCCGCTTGATTCGGTCACGGCGCGGGCCCGCAAAATCGCGGCCATGTTGCGCCGCTACGGCGCCTCGGCCTGGCGCATCGACCGCGAACGCGCTGCCATGCCGCCGAACTATGCCGGCACGGCGCATGAATTCCTGTGGCGCGCCTTCCGCACCGGCGCCGCCATGCCGCTCGGCGAAAGGCAATTGCGGACGATTTTGGGCGACTAGCCCGCGTCGTTGACCGCAACGGCGCCAGCCGATAAACGGCGGCGATGGATCGCCCGCGCAATCGCTTGCCCCGTCCGGAAATTTCGTGAGCCGCACGCTCGACGTGTTGAGTTGCCGGGGCTGCGGCGCGCCGGTCCCGCTCGGCGATGGCGACGCCGCCACGTGCTTGCGGTGCCAGACCGTCGTGCCCCTGTCGCGCGACTACCGCGCCTTGCGCGACGCCGAACGCGCCAAGAGCGCCACGAACATCGCGGCGCGCGGCCTGTACCGGCAATTGGGCGAGCCGCCCGGCCGCATCGCGCAACTCTGGTCCGCCGTGCCGTTGGGCTGGATCTATTTTTTCTTCTGGCCCTTGGCGTTCGTGTTCGTGGCGCTGTTCGTCGCCGTGCAAGTGGACCGGCTGGCCCCGCTGCTGGGCGGCAAGGCGATCGATATTCTGAGCCAGACCGAATATTTCGGCGCCGCCGAAACCGATTGGCTACTTCTTCCGCGGATCGTCGGCCGGGTTCACATAGGCGATGCCCTGCGGCCCCATGCCGTGAAGCTGCACCGTGGCGTGATGGTCTTCTCCCGCATAGGCGAACAGCGGAAGCACGGCGGCGACCAGGATCGTCGCGGCGGCGAATTTCTTATACCAGCCGACCGAAATAATAACTCGTCATTCCGACCCCTCAACGTCCGCCGCCTTCGGCGGCGGCTCGCTCGGGGCAGCGCCGAAGGCGCGGAGTGGAGGAACCTCGGGCGGACTAGCAACGACGTGCCTTGCAATCGGACGCTCGTCCGCACGAGGTCCCTCGACGTCCGACGCTCTCAGCGTCGGCACGCTCGGGATGACGATGATTATTTCGGTCTCCTGGTATTATTCATGGCATTTCTCCGATGGAATGACGAGCCGGGTTTCAGCGCGTCGTGACGACGGCTTCGAGATACTCGCTCGGCACGATGAGCGTGTCGCTGCCGCCGCGGTTGAAGCGCTTGAGCAGATCGACGAGATCGGCCTCGAGCGCGGCCTGCTTCATGCCGTCGAGCGCGGCGTAGGCGCGATTGGTCGGGCCGTAATAGGTCTTGAAGACATCGAGCCAATGTTTCGGCGACTTGTAGCGGAAGTGGAAAATCCGCTTCGTCGCCATCACCTCGTGACCGGCGAACAGCTCGGCGAGGCGCGCCTCGGTGCCCCACAGCGCCGGCGATTTCACGCCGGCGGGCGGCGCCACGTGCTTGCCGATGGTCTTGAAGAGCTGGCCGATGAAACCGTCGGGCGTCCAATTGGCGAGGCCGATGCGCCCGCCCTTGCGGACCACGCGCGCCAATTCGGCCGCCGCTTTTTCCTGGTTCGGCGTGAACATGACGCCGAAGGTCGAAAGCGCGGCATCGAAGCCGCCGTCGGCGAAGGGCAGCGCCTCGGCGTCGGCCTGCTGGAAGGCGATGGGCAGGCGCTCGGCGGCGGCGCGCTCCTTGCCGCGCTCGAGCAGGGCGGCGACATAGTCGGTCGAGGTCACCTCGGCAAAGTGGCGCGCGGCGGCGAGCGTGGCATTGCCGTTGCCGGCGGCAACGTCGAGCACACGCTCGCCGGCGCGAATGTCGATCGCCTCGCACAGGCGTTCGCCGACGATCTGCAGCGTGGTGCCGACCACGGCATAGTCGCCGGTCGCCCAAGTCGCTTGCTGGCGCTGCTTGATGGCGGCGTAGTCGGGCGCGGCGACGGTCGCGCTGGGCGCAAGAAGAGTAGCGGTCGTCATGGTCAGGATCCCTTTCAAGTGAATTGATCGACTGAGATTGCGTCAGAGCCCTTCAGCAACACGGGCGGTCAAGAGTGGAGCGATGAGCGGCAGCGGTCGGCCGGCGGTTGACCTTCCGCCCTTGCCCGCTATTCGGGAGTGGGCGAAAGGCCGGCCGCGTTCTATTCCGGAACGACTTCCCCGGAGCCGCCAAGCTCCTTGGGAAAATCTTTCAGCTTGAGTAGGCCGTCCCGCATGGGCAAAACGGTCTCGGCATAATTGACATGGACGCCCGGGCTGAATTTCAGCGTCGGTAACGTCGCGGCAAACACATCCACCAAGCCCAGCCTTGGGTGGTTGGTCATGAGATGGCCGCCGCATTTCTTGCAGTATTGGCGGTGGCTCGCGTCGGTCTTCTGAAACGTGGCGATGTGTTCGGCGCCCGCTGTGACGCGCACGGCTCCGGGTTTCCACAAGGTGAAGGCATTGACCGGGCCGCCCGACCAGGATCGGCACGATCGGCAGTGGCAATACCCCATTCCTTCCGGCTCTCCCGAAACTTCCATCTGAACCGCCGCGCAGAAACACGCGCCCTTAAGTGATGCTTGGCCGGGTGCGGCATGCGTTGTAGACATGAGCGGGCTTCCTTTAAATGATTTGATCGACGCGGATTGCGTCAGTGACCTTGACCCACAAGGGGGCAAGTCGGAATGATGGTAAGCTGCCGTCGCTTGGCGGCCATCATTCCGACGCATTAATTAGAATAAGCTGATTGCCGGGCGAATGACCGCGCGACCGGATGGCCTGACCGATCGTCCAAATCTGGAGATGCCCGCCAAGATGGACCCGCTTGCCGAAGTGCTGCGTTCGGTTCGGCTGACGGGCGGCGTTTTCCTCGAACGTCCGCTTCACGGCGCCGTGGTGCGTGATCTCGGGGATCGAGCCCGCCGACATCAAGCCCTTCCTGGCGACGCCGACGCAGTTGATCTCTTATCACTGCGTCATCGACGGCAAGATGCTCGTCACCGTCGCGGGCGAGCCCACGATCGAAGCGCGTGCCGGCGAGGTCGTGCTTCTGCCGCGCAACGATATCCACACGCTGGCCAGCGCCCCCGGCATTGCGCCCTTGATGGGCCGCGATCTGGTGCAACCATCGACCGACGGCGGATTGGCGCGCGTATCCCACGGCGGCGGCGGCGCGCCGACAAATATGGTATGCGGCTTTCTCGGCAGCGAGGACCTGCACAATCCGCTCATTGCCGGCCTGCCGCGGATCCTCAAGCTCGATATCCGCCAAGGCGCGTCGCGCGAGTGGGTCGAAGCCTCCGTTCGCTTCGCCGCCCGCGAGCTGACCGAAGGAAAGCTTGCGTCGTCGGGCGTCATGTCGCGCCTTTCAGAACTGCTTTTCGTCGAAGCGGTCCGCAACTATGCGGAGACGCTCGGCGAGCACGAGGCGGGATGGCTCAAGGGCCTCGCCGATCCCCAGGTCGGGCGCGCCTTGGCGCTGATCCATCGCAAGATCGACGAGCCGTGGTCGGCCGAGGGCTTGGCGAAAGAGGTCGCCATGTCGCGCAGCGCCTTCGTCGATCGCTTCACGTCGCTGGTCGGCATGCCGCCGATCCGGTACTTGACCGCGTGGCGGCTGCAGACCGCCAAGCTCAATCTGCGCGAAACGCGCAAGACGATCGCCCAATTGGCGCATTCGGTCGGCTACGAGTCCGAGGAGGCCTTCAGCCGCGCCTTCAAACGAGAATTCGGCATGCCGCCCGCGAGATGGCGCGAGCAGCGGGCGATCAGTTGAGGCTGCCGCGGCAGGGGCGGAAAAGACAAGACGGGATGAGCCCAATCACCCAGCCTCTCGGCATCCCATGACCGGCCCGATCCCCAATTCCTATTGCGCCCTGCCGGCGCGGCTCTTCGCCGGGCCCTATGCCGGTGCCCGGCTCGTGCCCCAGGCCGAGGCGCAACTGCGCAGCTTGATCGGCGCCGGCGTCAGCGCCTTTCTCGATTTGACCCAGGCCGGCGAATATTCCTTGCCGCCTTACGCCGCGCTCGCCGAGCACGTCGCCGCTGAGACCGGCGGCGTCATCGCCTATCGCCGCGCGCCCATTGTCGATCGCTCGGTGCCGGACCCGGCCGCCATGCGCGACATCCTCGGCACGCTCGATGCATGGCTCGATGCCGGGCGCAACATCTACGTCCATTGCTTTGCCGGCATCGGCCGAACCGGCACGGTGATCGGCTGTCATTTCGTGCAGCGCGGCCTCAGCGGAACCGAGGCGCTGGCGCGGATCGCCGCGCTACGCCGCGGCCTCGGCAATGCGCAATGGCAATCGCCCGAAACCGAAGCCCAGCGCGGCTTTGTCCTGGATTGGGAAAATCAACTCTAAGCCGACGCCTTACTGACCCGGCATCGGCGGCATCGCCGGGAATTTCGGCATTGCCGGATCGAGCTTGTCCCAGGCATGTCCGCGTTTCGAGTAGACGGACATTTGCGGCTGGAAGACCGAAGGATCGTCGAGGCTGCCGACATAGATGATCGCCACGCCCGGCATGCCCGTCGTCCGAGACATAACGGGCGAGCCGCAATTGGCGCAGAAGCCGCGGCTTACGGTGCTGCCCAAATCGGCCTTGACCGCATGGAATTTCGGCGTGCCAGTCATTTTCATCGCCGCTTCGGGGAACATCATGGCGGTCGCGTGCCCGGTGCCGGTGGCGCGCTGGCAATCTTGGCATTGACACATGCCTGTCATCGCCGGATCGGCGTTGATTTCGTAGCGGATCGCCTTGCAGGCGCATCCGCCGGTGTGTTTGCTGGCCATTTTATTTAACTCCTTTGTTAATTACGAAAAGATACCATCCCGGCACGGCGAGTCAAGCACGGAGTCGGCCGCATGGACTTGCCCGCCGCGCAGCCCATATAAATCCGCTATGCAGCCACGCGATTTCATCAAGATGCACGGCGCGGGGAACGATTTCGTCGTCGTCGATCTGCGCCGCGGCGGCGCCGCGCCGGCGCCGGCGGAAGCTGTTGCGATCGCCGACCGGCGCCGCGGCATCGGCTGCGATCAGCTCATCTTGATCGGCGCCTCGAAGACCGGGCTCGCCGATTTCGGCCTGACCTTTCTCAACGCCGACGGCTCCGAATCGGGCGCCTGCGGCAACGGCACGCGCTGCGTCGCCGATCTCCTGATGGGCGAAACCAAGCGCGACCACGTGGCGCTCGAGACCGCCTTCGGCGTGCTCGATTGCGCGCGCGGGCGCGACGGCCGCGTCACCGTCGATATGGGCCGCGCGCGCACCGAATGGCGCGACATTCCGCTCGCCGAGGCTTGCGACACGCTCCATCTCGGCATCGGCGAAGGCGCGGTGCGCGACCCGGTTGCCGTCAGCATGGGCAATCCGCACGCCGTGTTCTTCGTGCCCAAGGTCGAGGCGGTGCCGGTCGAAACGATCGGGCCCAAGCTCGAAAAGCACCGGCTGTTTCCCGAACGCGCCAATATCGGTTTCGCCGAGGTCCGCGCGCCGGACCGCATTCGCCTGCGCGTTTGGGAACGCGGCTCGGGCTTGACGCTCGCCTGCGGCTCGGGCGCCTGCGCCGCGCTCGTCGCCGCCGTGCGCCGCGGTCTCACCCAGCGCAAGGCCGCGCTCGAACTCGATGGCGGCACGCTGACGATCGAATGGCTCGACAACGGCCATGTGTTGATGACCGGCCCCACCGCCCTCGCCTTCCGCGGCACGATCGACGACGCGCTTCTCGCGAGCGCGGGAGCGGCGCGATGAGCGGAAGCGCAAGTGGCGCCGAAGTCCTTACCTTCGGCTGCCGGCTCAATGCCTATGAATCGGAGATCATCGCGACACAGGCGCGCGCGGCCGGCGCCGCCGATACGGTGATCGTCAACACCTGCGCCGTCACCGCCGAAGCGGAGCGCCAGGCGCGCCAGGCGATCCGCAAGGCCCGGCGCGCGCGGCCCGGTGCCCGCATCATCGTCACCGGCTGCGCCGCGCAAATCGATCCGGCGAAATGGGCGGCGCTGCCCGAGGTCGATCTGGTGCTGGGCAATCGCGAGAAATTGGCGGCGGAGTCGTATGGGCGCGTGGACCGGCCCCCGCCCCGGCCCTCCCCCGCAGGGGGGGAGGGAGAGGAACGCGATGCGTTTGGGCACGAGAAGATCCAGGTCAACGATATTTTCTCGGCGGCCGAGACGGCGGAGCATTTGATCGGCGGCTTCGAGGGCCGGGCGCGGGCATTCGTGCAGGTGCAGAACGGTTGCGATCATCGCTGCACGTTTTGCATCATCCCGTTCGGCCGCGGCGCTTCGCGCTCGGTGCCGCTCGGACCCATCGTGGCGCAGGCGCGCGAGCTGGCGGCGGCGGGTTACAACGAGATCGTGCTGACCGGCGTCGATATCACGAGCTACGGCGCCGATCTGCCGGGCAAGCCCACGCTGGGCGACACGATCGCGCGGCTGCTGGCGCAAGTGCCGGAACTGCCGCGCCTGCGCCTGACCTCGCTCGATCCGGTCGAGATCGACGAGGATTTGTGGCGCCTGATCGCGGGCGAGGCGCGGCTCATGCCGCATCTCCATCTGTCGCTGCAGGCCGGCGACGATCTCATCCTGAAGCGCATGAAGCGCCGGCATTCGCGCGCCGACGCCGTCGCCGTCGCCGAACGGGCGCGCCGCTTGCGGCCCGATATCGCGCTCGGCGCCGATCTCATCGCCGGGTTCCCGACCGAGAGCGAGGCGATGTTCCGCAACTCGCTGGCGCTGGTCGCCGATTGCGGCCTGACTTATCTCCACGTCTTCCCTTATTCCGAGCGGCCGGGCACGCCGGCGTCGCGAATGCCGCCCGTGCCGGTGCCCGAGCGCAAGGCACGCGCCAAGGCGCTGCGCGCGGCGGGCGACGCGGCCTTGGCGCGCTATCTCGCCGGCCTGATCGATCTCTCCGTTGAAGCGCTGGTCGAGCGGCCCGATCTCGGGCGCACGGCGCATTACGCGCCGATCCGCCTGCCCGGCGGGCAAACGCCGGGCGCGTTGGTCCGCGCGCGCGTCGCCGCCGCGAGCGCGACCGCGCTGATCGCCGAGGGCGCGGCGCGGTGAGCTGGTTTCAACGGCTCAAATCGGGCCTTGCCAAATCCTCGGCCAAGCTCGGCGACGGCCTGGTCGGCCTGTTCAAGGACGGCCGCAAGCTCGATGCCGGCGCGATCGGCGATGTCGAGGAATTGCTGATCCAATCCGATCTCGGCCCGGCGACGGCGGCCAAGCTCGCCCAGTCGCTTGCCGCGCGGCGTTTTGAGCGCGATGTCACCGACCGCGACGTGCGCAAGGCGCTGGCCGAGGACATTGCCGCGATCCTGGCGCCGGTCGCCAAGCCGCTGATCATCGGCGCGGCGCTGAAACCGCATGTCGTGCTCGTGGTCGGCGTCAACGGCAGCGGCAAGACGACGACGATCGGCAAGCTCGCCAAACAATTGCGCGATGAGGGAAGACGCGTGACGCTCGCCGCCGGCGACACCTTCCGCGCCGCCGCGATCGACCAGCTCAAGATTTGGGGCACGCGCACCGGCTGCCACGTCGTCGCCAAGGAGCAGGGAGCCGACGCCGCCGGCCTCGCCTTCGACGCGCTCGAACAGGCGCGCGGCCGGGGCGACGACGTGCTGCTCATCGACACCGCCGGGCGGCTGCAGAACCGGACCGAGTTGATGGACGAGCTCGCCAAGGTCGTGCGCGTGCTGCGCAAGCGCGACCCGGCCGTGCCGCACAGCGTGCTCCTCGTGCTTGACGCCAATATCGGGCAGAATGCGCATTCGCAGGTCGAAATTTTTCGCTCGGTGTCCGCCGTCACCGGCCTTGTCGTCACCAAGCTCGACGGCACGGCGAAGGGCGGCGTGGTCGTTGCGCTCGCCGAGCGATTCGGCCTGCCCGTCCACGCGATCGGCGTCGGCGAGGGTGCGGACGATTTGCGGCCCTTCGATGCCGGCGAATTCGCGGCCGGGCTGGTCGGGCTCGCCGCGTAAAGGTTCCGTCGCCGACCGGGAGGACACGACCATGGCTGCCATCGGTTTTTTCGTCGCCATCGCCGGCGGCGTCTTCTATTGGACGCAGCCCTTGGGTTGGATCTGCGTCGGCGTCGCCGGCATTCTGACATTGCTCGGCGCCAGCACCCAGCCCGGCATCGCGATCGGCAGCATTTTCGCCATCCTCGCCGCCGCCGGGCTGAACTATTTCGGCTTGAACTTCATGACCTTCGGCATACTCCTGTAGCGCGGCCGCGCCGGGTTGCGCGCGCCGCCGGTTCTATCGTAGGTCTCCTCTTCATCCGCACGGCGCGCAACACAAGGAAAACGCGATGACGCAAGGCACGAGACTGATGCAGGGCAAAAAGGGCCTTGTCATGGGCGTCGCCAACGACCGCTCGATCGCCTGGGGCATCGCGCGCCTGGCCGCCGAACACGGCGCCGAGCTCGCCTTCACCTTCCAGGGCGAGGCGCTGGAACGGCGCGTGCGCCCGCTCGCCGCGTCGGTCAGATCGCCGCTTGTCCTGCCCTGCGACGTGACCAACGAGCCGAGCCTCGATGCCGCCTTCGCCGCGATCGCCGAACAATGGGGCCGGCTCGATTTCGTCGTCCACGCCATCGCCTTCTCCGACAAGGAGCAGTTGAAGGGCAAGTACATGAACACGACGCGGGACAATTTCGCCCGCACCATGGACATTTCCTGCTTCTCCTTCACCGATATCGCGCGGCGCGCGGCGGCGCTGATGGACAAGGGCGGCAGCCTGCTGACGCTGACCTATTACGGCGCCGAGCGCGTGATGCCGCATTACAACGTCATGGGCGTCGCCAAGGCCGCGCTCGAAGCCAGCGTGCGCTATCTCGCCGCCGATCTCGGCGAACGGCAGATCCGCGTCAACGCGATCTCGGCCGGGCCGATCCGCACGCTCGCCGCCTCGGGCATCGGCGATTTCCGCCAGATCATGAAATGGAACGAGTTCAACGCCCCGCTCCGGCGCAACGTGACGCTCGAGGATGTCGCCGGCTCTGCGCTCTATCTGCTGAGCGATCTTTCGACCGCCGTCACCGGCGAGGTCCATCATGTCGATGCCGGCTACCACATCGTCGGCATGAAGGCGATCGATTCGCCCGAAATCGGCCAGCTGCGCGAGACCAAGAGCGAGGCGGCGTAGAACATCGCAAGCGCGGCGGGACAAGGGCAAACGGCGCGTGACAATCCTCCGCCCACCGAACTATTGTCCCGGCCATGTCGGGCAATTGGTTCGGGCATAGTTTCCGTTTTTCGACCTGGGGCGAGAGTCACGGGCCGTCGATCGGCGCCATGGTCGATGGCGTGCCGCCCGGCCTGCCGCTCGCCGAGGCCGATATCCAGGTCTGGCTCGACAAGCGCCGGCCGGGCACGAGCAAATACGTCACCCAGCGCCAGGAATCGGACACGGTCCGCATCCTGTCCGGCGTGTTCGAGGGCAAGACGACGGGAACGCCGATCGGCCTCATCATCGACAATGCCGACCAGCGCTCGAAGGATTACAGCGACATCAAAGATAAATTCCGCCCCGGCCACGCCGACTACACCTATTGGAAGAAATACGGCATCCGCGACCATCGCGGCGGCGGGCGCTCCTCGGCGCGCGAGACCGCGATGCGCGTCGCCGCCGGCGCAATCGCGCGGAAAATCCTGACCCACGCCTACGGCCCCGCGGTCAAGATCCGCGGCGCGATGGTCAAGCTCGGCCCGCTGCGCATCGATCCGCAGCGCTGGATCTGGGGCGAGATCGACAACAATCCGTTCTGGTGCCCCGACCCCAGCGTGGTCGGCCTGTGGACGCGCTTTCCTCGACGCGGTCAGGCGCGAGGGCTCCTCGGCCGGCGCCGTGTGCGAAGTTCACGCCAGCGGCATTCCGCCCGGGCTCGGCGCGCCGGTCTATGCCAAGCTCGACGCCGAACTCGCCTCGGCGATCATGGGCATCAACGCGGTCAAGGGTGTCGAGATCGGCGACGGCTTCGGCGCCGCCTCGCTGCCCGGCGACGAAGCCCATGACGAGATGCGCATGAAGCCGGGCTCGAACACGGGCGAGGTCGAATTCCTGTCCAACCACGCCGGCGGCATCCTGGGCGGCATTTCCACCGGCCAGGACATCGTCGTGCGCTACGTCGTCAAGCCGACTTCGTCGATCCTGTCGCCGCGCCAGACCGTGACGAGCGACGGGCGCGACACCACCGTCGTCACCAAGGGCCGGCACGATCCCTGCGTCGGCATCCGCGCGGTGCCGGTGGGCGAAGCCATGGTCGCCTGCGTGCTGGCCGATCACCACCTGCGCCACAAGGCGCAGTGCGGCTGAACTTTTTTCCATCGAAAGAGAGTTCCATGCCCCAGCCCGACCACGTCATGCTGTTTCCGACGCCGGATCCGAACGCCGTCACCGAGCCGGACATCAAGGCCTATTTCGAAAAATGCCTGGAGAAGATCGGCTTCGTGCCCAATGTGCTGCAGGCCTACACCTTCAAGCCCGAGCGCTGGCGCAGCTTCGTTACCATGTACCACGCGGTGATGGACAAGAAGACCTCGAAACTCTCGCCGCTCGAACGCGAGATGATCGCCGTCGTCGTCTCCTGCGCGAATCGCTGCTATTACTGCCTCGTCGCCCACGGCCAGGCGGTGCGCAAGCTGTCGGCCGATCCCGAGCTGGGCGAGATGCTGGCCTTCAACTACCGCGTCGCCAAGCTCGGCAAGCGCCACCGCGCCATGCTCGACTACGCCTGGAAGCTGACCGAGACGCCCTCGCGCATCGAGGAGCCCGACCGCCAGGCGCTGCGCGACGCCGGCTTCGACAACGAGGACATTTTCGACATCGGCGAAACCACGTCGTTCTACAATTTCTCCAACCGCATGGCGTTCACGGTCGAGATGATGCCGAACAAGGAATATCACAAGCTCGATCGGTGAGGCGGCGCAATTCCGCGCGCGTCATCCCGACGAGCTGCCGCCTTCGGCGGCAGCTCGGTCGGGATGACGATCGCGGAGGTGATTGGTTCGGCGCAATTCCGCGCGCGTCATCCCGACCGAGCCGACGCCTAAGGCGTCGGACGCGCGCGCCAGCGCGCGGAGCGGCGGATCGCACGGCGATCCGCGGGATCTCGTGCGGACGAGCGTAAACCCGCGTGACGGCCAAACGCTCGTCCACCCGAGGTCCCTCGATGTCTGCCGCCTTCGGCGGCAGCTCACTCGGGATGACGGTCGCAGGATTTCAACCGGCGCCGCGCAGCACGATGCAGCGCTCGCGCCCCGCCAGATCGCGTTTCACGTCAACCACGACAAGTCCGGCGGCGCGGGCGAGGGCGGAGACGGACTGAGCTTGGTCTGCGCCGATTTCCAACAGCGCGCGGCCGCCGGGGGCGAGCGCGCGCGGCAAGCCGGGCAGAATCGCGCGATAGGCATCGAGCCCGTCTTCGCCGGCGAAGAGCGCGGCGGCGGGATCGTGGCGCGCGACTTCGGGCGCCAGCGCCGCGCGCTCGCCCTCGGCGATATAGGGCGGGTTGCACAGAACGAGATCGAAGCGCTCGTCGATGCCTTGCAGCCAATCGCCGTGCTGGAATTTCGCGCGCCGGGCAAGGCCGAGGCGTTCGGCATTGAGCGCGGCGGTCGCGACAGCGTCGGCGCTGGCATCGATGCCGAGCCCGCCGGCGCGCGGCCGCTCGTGCAACACGGCGAGCAGCAGGCAGCCCGTGCCGGTCCCGAGATCGAGGACGCGCAAGGCCGCCGCGCGGTCGGGAAGCAGCGCGAGCGCCGCCTCGACCAGGGTTTCGCTGTCGGGCCGCGGATCGAGCGTCGCCGGTGCCAGCGCGAAATCGAGGCTCCAGAATTCGCGCGTGCCGAGAATGCGCGACACCGGCTCGCGGTCTTCGGCGCGGCGGCGCAGCAGCGCCGCGATGCGCTCGGCTTCGCCGTCCGTCACCGTGCGATTGCCGGCGAGGCGCAGCTTGCCGGCGGCGACGCCGAGCGCGTGCGCCACCAGCAGCCGCGCCTCGAGCCGCGCGCTTTCGATCCCGGCTTGTTCGAGAACGCTTTCGGCGCGGCGCAACTCGCCGCCGACCAGGCTGGCGATCCGGTCGCCCACTAGAGTTGCGCGAGGCGCTCGGCCTCGTCGTTGGACACCAGCGCTTCGATGAATTCGTCGAGCGCGGTTCCGTCCATCACCGCGTCGATATTGTGCGTGGTCTTGCCGATGCGGTGATCGCTGACCCGGCCTTGGGGAAAATTATAGGTCCGGATGCGCTCGGAGCGGTCGCCGGTGCCGACCTGGCTCTTGCGCGACGCGGCGCGCTCGGCATCGCGCTTGCTGCGCTCCAATTCGTAGAGCCGCGCGCGCAACACCTTCATCGCCTTGGCCTTGTTCTTGTGCTGCGATTTTTCGTCCTGAATCGTGACGACGAGGCCGCTCGGCATGTGCGTGATGCGCACCGCGCTGTCGGTGGTGTTGACCGATTGTCCGCCCGGGCCGCTCGAGCGGTAAACGTCGATGCGCAAATCGGCATCGTTGATCTGGATATCGACTTCTTCGGCCTCGGGCAGCACGGCGACGGTCGCGGTCGAGGTGTGGATGCGGCCGCTGGCCTCGGTCGCGGGCACGCGCTGCACGCGATGCACGCCCGATTCGAATTTGAGATTGGCGAACACGTTGCGCCCTTGAATGATCGCCTGCGCTTCCTTGACGCCGCCCAGGCCGGTGTCGTTGACGCCGAGCACTTCGAAGCGCCAGCCCTTGACCGAGGCATAGCGCTGATACATGCGGAACAACTCGGCCGCGAACAGGCCGGCCTCGTCGCCGCCGGTGCCGGCGCGCACTTCGAGGATCGCGTTCTTGGCGTCGGCCTCGTCCTTGGGCAGCAGCATGAGCTGGACCTGGCGCTCGAGTCCCGGCAGCTTCGCCTTGAGCTCGTGCATCTCGGCCGCCGCGAGATCGCGCATCTCCTTGTCGGCCGCCTTGTCGTCCATGATGGCGTTGAGATCGGCGAATTCCTGCTGCGCCTTTTTCAGCGCGCGCACCGTTTCGACGACCGGCCCCATGTCGGAATATTCCTTCGACAACTGGGCGTATTGCCGCGAGTCGCGCCCCGGCCCCGCGGACAGGGTCGTCGCCAGCTCCTCGTAATGCGCCAGCACCTTGTCAAGCGTGGCGGCGAAATTCGGAACGCTCATGGCTCAGCCCGCCTGCGCCAGGTGCGAGGCGAGCTCGCCGAGCGGCACCGAGCGCTGCTCGCCGCTGTCGAGATTCTTGATCGAGGCGGTGCCCGCCTTGAGTTCGTCGTCGCCCAGGATGATGGCGGCGCGGGCGCCAACCTTGTTGGCGCGCTGCAGGCGCTTTTTCATGTTGCCCTTGTAATCGAGTTCGACGGCGAGGCCGGCGCGGCGCAGCTCGCGCGCCAGCGCCTGCGCTTCGTGCTCGGCGGCGGCGCCGAGCGGGATCAGCGCCACCGGGCGCGCCGGCTTGGGCGGATCGCCCGCCGCTAGCATGGCGAGCCGTTCGATGCCCGCCGCCCAGCCGATGCCGGGCGTCGGCGGGCCGCCGAGTTGCTCGATCAACCCGTCGTAACGGCCGCCGGCCAGCACCGTGCCTTGGGCGCCGAGCTGCGTCGTGACGAACTCGAAGGCGGTGTGCGTGTAATAATCGAGCCCGCGCACCAATTGCGCGTTGACGTTGTAGGCGATGCCGGCGCGGTCGAGGCCGGCCAACACGGCGGCGAAGAAATCGCGCGCCGCCGGCGTGAGGAATTCCTTGAGCAGCGGCGCGTCGGGCAGCAGCGATCGGTCGCCCTCGTCCTTCGAATCGAAGATGCGCAGCGGGTTCTTTTCCAGCCGGCCGCGGCTGTCTTCGGACAGCTTGGCAAGGTGGCCGGTGAAATACTCGATCAGCACCTTGCGGTGCGCGGCCCGGCTTTCGGGATCGCCCAGCGAATTGATTTCGAGCACGCAATCCTTGAGCACGCCGAGGCGGTCGAGAATATCGGCGCCGACGGCGATGACCTCGACGTCGCACAGCGGCTCGGGCGAGCCGATCGCCTCGATGTCGAGCTGGTGGAACTGGCGGTAGCGGCCCTTCTGCGGCCGCTCGTAGCGGAACATCGGGCCGTGCGCGAAGACCTTGAACGGCACGTGCTGCAGCAGGCCGTTGGAGATGAAGGCGCGGCAAATGCCGGCGGTGTATTCCGGCCGGAGCGTGACCGGATCGCCGCCTTTGTCGGCGAAGCTGTACATCTGCTTCGAGACGACGTCCGAGGTCTCGCCCGAGGTGCGCGCGAAAACTTCGGTGGTCTCGAAGATCGGCGTCGCCATTTCGCGATAGCCATAGAGCCGCGCCACCTCGCGCGCCGTGTCGACGACGCGGGCGAAGCGCGGGAATTCATCGGGCAGGATATCGTGCGTGCCGCGTATGGGTTGCAACTGGGTCATGCGTACGGTCGATCTCTTCAAGCGTCATCCCGACCGGAGCGCGCGCGAGCGCGCGAAGCGGAGGGACCTCAGGCGGACTAGCAGGGTTCTTGAATTCCGACGCGGCTCGTCCGCCCGAGCTCCCTCCGCTTCGCGCCTTCGGCGCTCCGGTCGGGATGACGACGTGGCGACAAGCGCCTCTGGTATCACTCAATCTTTTCGGCGGCAACAAAGCCGGCGGCCGGCTACTCGGCCGCGGCGGCCTGCGCCGGATTCTGCCCGGCCTCGGCCTTCATCGCCGCCGCCTTCTTCTCGACCAGCTCCACGAGGTGGTCGACGAGATTGCCGTCGCGCAGCACGTGGTGCCTTTCGCCGTTGAGGTAGATCTGATGGCCGCTGCCGCCGCCGGTGAGGCCGATATCGGTCTCGCGCGCCTCGCCCGGGCCGTTGACGACGCAGCCGATGACCGAGAGCGAGATCGGCACGCTGATATGGGCCAGGCGCTTTTCGAGCTCGGCCACGGCGGGAATGACCTTGAACTCCTGCCGCGCGCAAGTCGGGCAGGATATGATGTTGACGCCGCGGTGGCGCAGGCCGAGCGACTTCAGGATTTCGAAGCCGACCTTGACCTCGTCGACCGGGTCGCTGGTCAGGGAGACGCGAATCGTGTCGCCGATGCCGGCCCAGAGCAGCGAGCCGATGCCGATCGACGACTTGATGCTGCCGGTGGTGAAGCCGCCCGCCTCGGTGACGCCGAGATGGAGCGGATAGTCGCAAGCCTCGGAAAGCTGCTGGTAGGCGGCGACGGCGAGAAACACGTCGGACGCCTTGCAGCTAATCTTGAAGTTGAAGAAATCGTTGTCTTCTAGGATCTTGATATGGTCCATGGCGGATTCGACCATCGCCTCGGGGCACGGTTCGCCGTAGCGCTCGAGGATGTCGCGTTCGAGCGAGCCGGCATTGACGCCGATGCGCATCGAGCAATTGTGGTCCTTGGCCGCCTTGATGACTTCACGCACGCGCTCGGCGCTGCCGATATTGCCCGGGTTGATGCGCAGGCATGCGGCGCCGGCTTTCGCCGATTCGATGGCGCGCTTGTAGTGGAAATGGATGTCGGCGACGATCGGCACTTTCACGGCCTTGACGATCTGCGACAGGGCCGCCGTCGACTCCTCGTCCGGGCACGATACGCGTACGATATCGGCGCCGGCGGCTTCGAGCTGGCGCACCTGCTCGATCGTCGCCTTGGCGTCGGAGGTGAGGGTATTGGTCATGGATTGGACGGTGATCGGCGAATCGCCGCCAACCGGCACCGAACCCACATATATCTTACGGCTCTTGCGCCGGGCGATGTGCCGGTAGGCGCGAACGCTGCTCATTGGCGAGGCTCCGGAGAAATAGGCTGCAACGGCCCTGGTCGGCTGCAAAGAGAGCAGCGGCCCAAGCGACGCCGTAACCTAGAGTTCAGCGCCGGGAGAGGCAAGCGGATGCGGGGAATCCACGCAGAGCCGCGGCTTGCATTCTAGGGCAGCTTGGCGAGCCGGGCCGGGTCGAGCGAAACATTGGTCATCGGGCGGCCCGAGGCGCCGAACGGCTTCAAGGTGCGGCCGCCGACGCTGATTTCGAGGCCCGGCGGATTGCCGATATTGGCGATCAATTTCTTGCCCTGCGGAACCCGGAATTCCTCGCCTGCCTTGAGTGCTTTTTGCAGGACGATGGCGCCCGACGGCTCGCGGATATCCAGCCACACCATCGCCTTCGCCTTGAGGACTACCAGATCGGCCGGAACCTCGGCGCCCGGGTTTTTCGAGGTCGTGGCGCCCATATCCGGGGTTGCGGCGCGCGGCGTTTCATTGCCGGCGCGCTCGCCATTGGCGGCGCCGCCGTTCGCCGCATCGGCCGCGGACTTGTCGCTTTCGTCCTTGGCCGGTGCGTTGTTCTTGTTCGGAGCGCCGGCCGTAACAATGGCCTTGTTATCGTCCTTGCGGACCGCCGGCGCCTTGATTGGCGCGGAGGCGACGGTGGGTTCGCCGCTTTCCGTCACGTGCAGGTACCAGCCGCCATAGACCAAGGCGCCCAGAACCAGCGACGCGGACACCATGAAACGTCCCGGGAAGCGGCTTTCACGCATCGGCTTCGGCACGTTGAGCGTCGAAACGACAATGGCCGGGGCGCCGACTTCGTCCTTGAACTTGATGCTGGCGCCGCGCGGATCGATCCCGAGATAGCCGGCATAAGCGCGGACGTAGCCCGTGGCGAAAGACACGCTGGGCAGCGAACTATGCTGCCCGCTTTCGATGGCGCGGAGAATTTCTTCCTTGAGCCGCAAATCGCGGCTGACTTGGGTGAGGGTGAGCTTTCGCTGCTCGCGCGCACGGCGTAGCTGAATACCCACGCTCGGAGCCGTATCGCCGTCTGCTACGGCGATGGGCTCGACGGCAAAAAATCCGCGCGTCGCGTCACTCATGGTCCTACGACAACTCCTCCGGGGGCGAGGCTGACGGGACGATTTCCGTTGGCCGAAGCCCAAACCGCTGCTTCTTTAGAGCTGCAGCGGCGATTTCCTTAATACTCGCTCAAACGATTTAACATCGCATTAATTTCCGCTGAAATCTCTAACAGCCGCGCGGCAATGGAGCAAGATTCATGTAGCGTTAATTCGATTTTCTTTACCATATGCGGCAATTTTATTGGCAGCGTCGCGAACATACCTTGAGATTCGGACGATCATGGTCAACGGAACCCTGCCGATCGCACCAAAATTTAAAGAATTCTTTTCCGCATACCTGCCACAAGGCCCCGGATTCCGGTAAACGGCGCTAGATCGCAACTCCATGATCGCGGGCAAAATCGCCAAGTTTGGAGCGCAGGCTGTGATCGGTGCCACGCAGCGTGTCGTCGAGATAGCCGGCGAGCATGCGCGAATCGAGGCTGCGAATCATCGCCTTGACCGCGCCCAGCGCCGGCGCCGCCATCGACAGGCTGCTGAAACCCAGCCCGATCAAGGCCATGGCTTCGAGCGGATCGCCCGCCATCTCGCCGCAGAGGGTCACCAGAATACCCTTGCCGCCACGCGCCTTGCGGCCGGTCGCAATCAATTGCCGCAGCAGCAAGAGGACCGCCGGCGACAACGTGTCGTAGCGGTGGGCGAGGCGCGGATTGCCGCGGTCCGATGCGAACAAAAATTGAACCAAATCATTGCTGCCGACCGAGACGAAATCGGCGCGCTCGGCGAGCGCGGGAAGCTGCAGCATCAGGGCGGGGACTTCGAGCATCGCGCCGACTTGCAGCCGCGCCGGCGGCGCCGTGCCGCGCGCCTTGAGCCGCGCAAGCTCCATATCGAGCAGGCGCCGCGCGGCTTCGAATTCGCAGACTTCGGCGATCATCGGGAACATGATCGCCAGATTGCGCCCGGACGCGGCTTGCAGCATGGCGCGGAGTTGCTGGCGCAGCAGCGCCGGATGATCCAGCCCGATGCGGATGGCGCGCCAGCCCATCGCCGGATTGTCTTCGCCCAGATCGCCGAGATAGGGCAGCAGCTTGTCGCCGCCGATATCGAGGGTGCGGAAAACCACGTCCTTGCCCGCCGCCAGATCGAGCACGCGGGAATAGAGCTGGGTCTGATCCTCGACCGAGGGAAAGCCGGACCGAACCATGAAGGGTATCTCGGTGCGGAACAGGCCGATGCCTTCCGCGCCGGTTTCGGCCAGCATATGGACATCGACCAGCAAACCGGCATTGAGGCGGAGCGCAACCGAGGCGCCGTCGCGCGTCACGGCGGGAAGATCGCGCATCGCGGCATAGGACGCCTTGCGCGCGATGCGGTCCTCGCGGCTGCTGCGGAACATGCCGAGCACGTCGTCGCCGGGCCGGATGAAGGCCTGGGCATTGTCGGCATCGACGACGATCTGGTCGCCGGCCTCGATGCGGCCAAGCGCGTCGCGGACCCGGCCGACGACGGGAATATCGAGCGCGCGCGCGACGATGGCGACATGCGCCGTGGGCGAACCCTCTTCGAGCACGAGGCCGCGCAGCTTGGCGCGGTCGTAATCGAGCAGTTCGGCGGGGCCCATGCTGTGGGCGACGACGATCATGTCCTCGGGAAATTCGGTTTGGCGCGCGATCGTGGCGCTCCCCTCCCCGTTGCCGACAAGGTGGATCATCAGCCGGCGGGCCAGATCGTCGAGATCGTCCATGCGCTCGCGCAGGATCGGGTCGGCGATCGATTGCAGCCGCGCGTTGTTCTCGCCGCGGACCTTTTCGACGGAGGCCTCGGCGGTCAATCCGCTTTCGATCGCCTCGCGGATGCGCGCGAGCCAGCCGCGGTCCTCGGCGATCATGCGATAGGTCTCGAGCACGTCGCGATGCTCGCCGCTATGGGCGATCGAATCGTCGGCCAGCATGCTGTCGAGCGCGCTGTACATGCCGGCCAGGGCGGATTCGAGGCGGTCGAGCTCGACCGCGCTGTCCTCGGCGATCAGGCGCTTGACGACGACGCGCGGCTCGTGCGGCACGGCCAGGCCGATGGCGAGCCCGCCATTCAGCTTTACGCCCGACAGGCGCAGCGGCAGGAGCGCGATGCCGTCGGACTCGCGCAGCTCGTCGCGGTTGACCAGATTGACGGCAGACGCCAGCTCCGCCAGCACCATGGCGACGGTCTGCAGCGTCTCGACCTCGTCGTCCGAGTAGTGCCGGCGCGTGCGGTTCTGCACCGCGACCACGCCCACGACCTTGCCCTCGCGCAGGATCGGCACGCCCATCATCGAATGATAGGCCTCTTCGCCGGTTTCCGGCCGGTAGGCGAAGCGCGGATCGGACGGCGCGTCGGACAGCGCCAGCGGCCGGGCGTGGGCGGCGATATCGCCGATGATGCCCTCGCCGATGCGCAGCCGCGTGCTGTGGACGGCGGCGCGATTGAGGCCCTCGGTGGCGAACAGTTCCAAGACATCGCCGGCGCGGCGCAGATAGACCGAGCAGACCTCGGCCACCATGTTGGTGGCGATGATGCGCACGATGCGGTCGAGGCGCTCGGGTCCGGTCCCGGCGCCGGCCATGACTTCGCGCAGGCGCTTGAGCAAAAGGCGGGTGTCGCTGGCCGCGCTATGCGCGGTCGGCGCCGGCTTGGCGCCCGGCGGCGCCTTCGCTTTTTTGCTCGGCAGGTCGGACATTCGCCCCGGCCCCGTGCGCGACCACCGCGCCTCAAACGCTTGCGCCAACGACCCCGCCTCGGTCAACCGGAAAGGCTCCGGCGCCGGTCAATTTATCGGCACGAATTTGGCCAAACTGGGGACGGCGCGCGAATTAATCCGAATCGAGCCCATAGGCCGAGTGCAGGGCGCGCAGCGCCAGCTCGGTATATTCCTCGGCGATCAGGACGCTGATCTTGATTTCCGACGTCGAGATGACCTGAATGTTGATGCCGCGCGCCGACAGCGTGCGGAACATTTCCAAGGCGACGCCGGCGTGGCTGCGCATGCCGACGCCGATGACCGAAACCTTGACCACCTGGGCATCGGCCTTGATCGTCTCGAAGCCGAGCTTGTCCTTGACCTTGTTGAGGCACTCGACCGCCCGGTCCATGTCGCCCTTGGGCAGGGTGAAGGTGATATCCGTGAATCCGTCGGCCGAGACGTTTTGCACGATCATGTCGACATTGATGTTGGCGTCGGCCAGCGGCCCGAAAATGCCGGCGGCGATGCCGGGCCGGTCGGCGACCTTGGCCACGGTGATCTTGGCTTCATCGCGGCTGTAAGTGATGCCGCTGACCAGGGCTTTTTCCACGATTTCGTCCTCGTCGACTACCATTGTTCCGGGCGTGTCGGTAAAGCTCGACCGCACTTGGATGCGCACGTGATGCTTCATGCCCATCTCGACCGAGCGCGTCTGCAGGACCTTGGCGCCCTGCGACGCGCTTTCGAGCATTTCCTCGTAGGTGATCTTGTCGAGCTTGCGGGCTTTCTTGACGATGCGCGGATCGGCGGTGTAGACGCCGTCGACATCGGTATAGATATCGCAGCGATCCGCGCGCAGCGCCGCCGCCAGCGCCACCGCCGAAGTATCCGAGCCGCCGCGCCCGAGCGTCGTCACCTGTCCATCGGCGGTGACACCCTGAAAGCCGGGCACCACGGCGACGATGCCCTGCTTCATGTCGGCCAGCATCCGCTTGGTCTCGATGCTGACGATGCGCGCCTTGCTGAAGGCGGCGTCGGACAGGATCGGCAATTGCCAAGCGAGCCAGGAGCGCGCCTTCAAGCCGATGTCCTGCAGCGCGAGCGCGAGCAGCCCGATGGTGATCTGCTCGCCGGTGGAAATGACCGTGTCGTATTCGCGCAGATCGGGGTTGGCCGTGATCTGCTTGGTCCATTTGATGAGCTGGTCGGTCGTCCCCGACATGGCCGAGACCACGACGGCGATCTCGTTGCCGGCATCGAACTCGCGCTTGACCTTGCGCGCCACATTCTTGATGCGGTCGGTATCGCCGACCGAGGTTCCGCCGAATTTCTGCACGATGCGCGCCATGCGCGATCATTCCCCTGCTGCGCGCCGGAGTCATACCGGGTATAGTTCGCCGTTTCAACCGCGCGGAGTGGAATTTCGCGAGATGCCGCAATCCTTTAACGAGACTCCGCCGCCCGGTCCGGCCGGGTCCGTCGATCCGGCCGAGATCGCGCGTTTCGAAAAGCTCGCCGAGACCTGGTGGGACGCGGACGGGCCGATGAAGCCGCTGCACCGTTTCAATCCCGAGCGCATCCGCTTCATCCGCGACCGCGCCGCCGCCGCGTTCGGCCGCGACATCAGGGAAGCGCAACCCTTCGCCGGCCTCAGCCTGCTCGATATCGGCTGCGGCGGCGGGCTGATCGCCGAACCGATGGCGCGGCTCGGCTTCGCCGTGACCGGCATCGACGCCGCCGGCAAGAACCTGGCCGTGGCCCAGCGCCACGCCGAAGCCGCCGGCCTCGCCATCGACTACCGCCACACCACGGCCGAAGCCCTGGCCGAAACCGGCGCGCGCCACGATATCGTCCTGGCGTTGGAGATCGTCGAGCACGTCGCCGACCTCGACGGCTTTCTCGCCGCCGCCCTGGCGCTCGCCAAGCCCGAAGGCCTGCTGATCGTGGCGACGCTCAACCGCACCGCCAAATCCTTCGCCATGGCCATCGTCGGCGCCGAATACGTGCTGCGCTGGCTGCCGCGCGGCACCCATGACTGGCGCAAATTCCCGCGCCCCTCGGAACTGGCCGCGAGCCTGCGCCGCGGCGGCGGCCGCGTCATCGAGCTCGCCGGCATGAGCTACAATCCCATCGCCGGCACCTGGCGCGTGACCCGCGACCTCGCCGTCAACTACGTGGCGGTTGCCAAGCCGGCGGGCTAAGCCGCGCATGGCGCGCCGATCCGACGCGCCGGCGGCCGGCGCTGATATTCATCGTCGGGCCGAACGGGCGGGAAGACTTCCGACGACAAATGCGGCGCAAAGCTCGAATCTATCGCGAGCAGCTGGACTGAGCTGCGGCAACTCGACCAGGAAGCGCGCTCCGGCATGCTGGGCCGCGCCGCCGTGCGCGCGGCGATCGCCGGGCATTTCGCCGCCGGGCGGCCGATCTATTTCGCCAAGAACGGCAAGCTCTACCGCCAAACCGGACCGCGCGCCAAGCCGCGCCTCGTCGCCGCGCTTGACAAGCCCGCAGCAAAACCGAGATCAAGGCGCTCGGGCTGAATTCCTCGCCCGGCATTTTCTCGGGAGAAGCCATGGCCGATAAGCTGCTCGATGCCAAGGGCCTGTCGTGCCCGCTGCCGGTGCTCAAGGCGCGGCGCGCGATGCAGGAGCTCAAGCCGGGCCAGGTGCTCGAAGTGCACGCCACCGATCCCGGCGCGCTGCACGACTTCCCCAATTTCTGCGAGGCGGGCGGGCACCGCATGATCGGCCAATCGGAAGCGGCGGGCGTCTACACCTTCCAAATCCGCAAAGCCGGCTGATGGCGCCGCAGGGCCTGCTCGGCGTCGCCGCCATCCTGATCGTCGCCTGGGCGCTGAGCGAGAACCGCGGCGCCGCCTTCACGCCGCAGCAGCGCCGCCTGCTGATCGCCGGCCTCATCATGCTGTTCGGCCTCACCCTGCTGCTGCTCAAGGTGCCGCCGGTCAAGGACGCGCTGCTCGTGCTCAACATCGTCGTCGAGGCGCTCGACAAGGCGACCGAGGCGGGCACCAGCTTCGTCTTCGGCCATATCGGCGGCGGCCCCGCGCCCTTCACGCCCAAGCCGGGAGCCGCCACCGCCGCCCTCGCCTTCCGCTATCTGCCGCTCATCCTCGTCATCAGCGCGCTCTCCGCCGTCTTCTATTATTGGGGCGTGCTGCAATGGGTGGTGCGCGGCTTCGCCCGGGCGCTGGAACGCGCGCTCGGCGTCGGCGGCGCCTTGGGCGTCGGCTCGGCGGTCAACGTCTTCGTCGGCCCGGTCGAGGCGCCGATCATGATCGCGCCCTATCTGGCGCGCATTTCGCGCGGCGAGATGTTCGCGCTGATGACGGTGGGCCTCGGCACCGTGGCCGGCACGGTCATGGTGCTCTACGCCACGATCCTGGTGCGCTCGGTCGAGGGCGCGCTCGGCCATATTCTCGTCGCCTCGGTCCTCAACGTGCCGGCCGCGCTCGTGATCGCGGCGCTGATGATCCCCTTCGCCGAGCGGCCGACGAGCGGCGGCTTCGACGAAACGCGCAAGGCGACGAGCACGATCGACGCCATCACCCGCGGCACCGCCGACGGCGTGGCGCTGCTCATCAACGTCGTCGCCATGCTCCTCGTGCTGGTGGCGCTGGTCGCGCTGGTCAATCTCGTTCTCGCAGCACTGCCCGAGTTCGGCGGCAAGGCGCTGACCTTGCAGCGCGCGGTGGGCTGGATTTTCGCCCCGCTCGCCTTCGCCATCGGCGTGCCCTGGGGCGAGGCGGCGGCGGCCGGCCAGCTGCTCGGCATCAAGGTGATCCTCAACGAGCTCATCGCCTATATCGAGCTCGCCGGCGGCGAAGGCGCCACCTTGAGCCAGCGCAGCAAGCTGATCATGGTCTACGCCCTCTGCGGCTTCGCCAATCTCAGCACCCTCGGCATCACCATCGCCGGCACCGCGACCCTGGTCCCCGAGCGCCGCGACGAAGTCGTCGCCCTGGGGCCGAAGGCGATCGTCGCCGGCGTGATGACGACGTGTTTGACGGCGGCGGTGGTGGGGGTGTTTGCGTAGGGGGGCGGGGCGGGTCTTATTGCGTATTCGCCGCGCCTCCATCTTCCCAATGCCGTCATCCCGAGCGAGCCGACCGCCACCGGCGGCGGCGTCGGACGTTGAGGGACCTTGCGCCCGCCGCGCGAGGTGCCGCCGCGCCGTTCGATCCCACTGCACCAATCCACGATCCACTTTCCGACGGCGGCGCTTTCGCGGCAAAGCCGATCCACCTCGACGACGCCGTGTGTTAGTGTTTGCTCATTTCCCGCTGTGCCAGTCTTGAAGGAATGGTTGCGATGAGAATTGAACGCTTGCGGATATTGAACTACAAATGCTTCAAGGAAACCGATTGGATACCGCTCGCGCCGTCGTTCAACGTCGTCATCGGGCCGAATAACTCTGGAAAGTCTGCCTTCTTAGAGGCAGCCAGTTTGTGGTTTGCTGGGGATTCCAATCGTGCCAAGCCGCATCTGAGCGCAACTATCGCTAGAGGCCGGCCTCCGCGTAGCGATAGCGAAGTTGACGTTCGATTTGTCCTCGTCAAGAATGAACTCTATCATCACCTTCTTCAAAGTGGCCAATTTTACTTGAATTTTCGCACAAGCGAGGACCGGAATTGTTGGGCCTTGGATTCTCAACTTGGGACACTGTTCGAAACATCGCCTTTGGCCTTCGAGGCCAATTTGTCAACCCACAATTTAATACCTATTTCCGTCCCCGCGGTTTCAGGTCTGGTCGAAAGTGTCGCGGCCGATGTCCGTCCCGGACTATTCCATCCAAAGTCGGATCGATCTGGGTTCAGGTTTGATGGAGTAGGGCGAGGTGGACCTGACTTATGCTCAAGCGCAATTTCGGTGGCGCGCCAAAATACTTTCTTTTTTTCTGCCGAACGACTTAATGTGGCAAAGTACCCGTCCGGCGCGGAAAAGAAACTTCGGCCAGACGCCGCGAATTGCTCGCATAAGTACTAGCATATTTTGCGGGCAATCCTCATCGTCGAGCGATTTTGAGCGAGCATGTCCGGGCAATTCTGCCGAAAGTGAGAGACATCGTGTCCGTTCCTGTTAGCGCGAACGAAGTCGAGGTGCGCTGCTGGGCCGTAGAACCTTCGACTGGGCGGGATGATATTTGCTTCCCGCTCTCAGAATGGGGAACCGGCGTCGGACAAGTCATCGCCATCCTCTACGTCACGATGACGCATGAGACGCCTAGCTGTATCGTGATCGACGAACCGAATAGCTTTCTGCACCCGGGCGCGGTCAAGAAGTTGATTGATGTTCTCAAGCTTTACCCACACCACCAATACATCATATCGACCCACTCGGCCGAAGTGATCAAGGCCGCAAATCCCGAGCAGGTCATTCGGCTGACTCCGACAGAAGACGAGTTAAAAATATCGTTGGTGCCGGTGACGAAGCTCGACACAATGCGCGAGATTTTCGCCGATCTCGGTATCAGCCTCGGCGACGTCTTCGGCGCCGACACGATCTTGTGGGTCGAAGGCAAATCCGAGGAGGAATGCTTTCCGATGATTATCCGCGATTTGTTGAAGATGCCTACACTGGGCGTGTCGATCCGAAGCGTATCGAGTGCTTCGGAGCTTACCGAACAGAGACCGAGGCTAATTCGACGATTTTTGGAGCTCTATCGGAAAGTGAGCGAAGGACCGTCACTTGTCCCGACGGCCATCGGCTTTTCCTTCGACCCCGTTAAGATCAGCTCGAAAGAAAAAACGGATTTGGAGAAACTATACGACGGCAAATTGCGGTTCCTGCCCCGGCTAAATTTGGAGAGCTATCTGTTGCACCCCGAGGCAATCGCTTGGTTGCTAAACGGTACCGAAACATTCAAGGACGGCCCGGCGATGACCGGCGCGGATATCTCGAAATGGATGAGCGAGAAAGGCGGTCAGAAGAAATATCATCCTATGGCCGACGCGCCGACGACCTATGGCAGCGACGCTTGGTTTCGCTCCGTCGATGGCGCCTTATTGCTGAATGACATGTTGCAGGAGGTAAGCGGCGCAAAGGAGATATATCGCAAGATTCCGTACTCGGCCCGGCTTACGAAATGGCTAATCGACAACGATTTCAAATTCTTCGACGAGTTGAAAGGATACGTCGAAAGCCTGATCAAGGACCTGCCGAAGGCGTAAGACCGCGAGCACGATCTCGCCCTATCGCGCGCAAGATTCCTCGACAACGCGCGCATTCGCGCGCGTGCTCGGAATGACGGAAGTGAGGGATTCCCGCCCTACCCCAACCGCCCCGGCCGCAAATCCCCCGCCGTCACCCCCGCTTCCGCGATATCCGCCGGGATCGGCTTGCCGCTCGCCAGCGCCGCCGCGATGCGGCCCATGGCGGGGCTGGTCATGATGCCGTAGCCGCCCTGGCCGGCGAGCCAGAAAGAACCGGGTGCGTCCGGCGCGAAGCCTGCGACCAGGGTCTTGTCCTTGACGAAGCTACGCAAGCCCGCCCATTTGCGGCCGATGCGGCGCACGGCGAGCGTCGTCGCGCGCTCGACGCGGTCGATCCAATGCGCGATGTCGAGCTCTTCGGGCTGGATGTCTTGCGGCTCGACCGGGGTTTCGTCGGCGGCCGCGCGATCGCTTGCTAATTCCGGCCTTCGCCGAATCGGCGCAAGAATTCCCCCGGCGTCATGATCCGAATTCCGCGGAACGGGTCGAGCACTAGCAGATCGCGGTCGCCGGTGACAATCAAGCTGGCATCGGCGGCAATAGCGGCTTCGAGGAACTTGTCGTCCTTCGGATCCCGCGAAGCGACGATCGGCCGGTCCGGCCGAACCAAACAAATCGCCGGGATGAGCAACTCCGCGAATTCCGCGCGCTTTTCGACCGCGATATAAGGGTCGAATTTTTTATCGAACAGCTTTCGATAGAACTCATCCACCGTTGCGGATGATCCGACAATCTCATGATTTCGAAATGCGGACACAGCCGCCCGCCCCGCGATGGAGTCCGCGGACAAGGCAAAGCTGATCAAGACATTGGTGTCGACGACGATGCGCAATCGTCGAACTCGATGCTAAGGGTTGATCTCGCGAAGGATTTCTTCGAGCTTTTCTTCGCTCAAGCCGCGCCCGCGCGCCGCCTCGCTGAGCTTGCGCGCCGCGGCTGCGATCGACTCGACTTGCAACGCGCGTTGGCCGGCATCGGCTTCGGTCTCGACGGTCACACGCACAATCGCGTCGGGCGGAATATCGTCGCCCAGAATGTCCTTCGGCAGCTTGCCCGCGGGATAGCGCTCGATCACTTTCATGGTCGAAGAGTTAGAACCGGCGCCTGGCCTCGTCAAGCTGTCGCTAGGCGCCCAACCTCGCTGGCCCCAAATCCCCCGCCGTCACCCCCGCCTCCGCGATATCCGGCGGGATCGGTTTGCCCTCGACCAGCGCCGCCGCGATGCGGCCCATGGCGGGGCTGGTCATGATGCCGTAGCCGCCCTGCCCCGCGAGCCAGAAAAAGCCGGGTGCTTCGGGCGCGAAGCCGGCGACCAGGGTCTTGTCCTTGACGAAGCTCCGCAAGCCCGCCCATTTGCGGCCGATGCGGCGCACGGCGAGCGTCGTCGCGCGCTCGACGCGGTCGATGCAATGCGCGATGTCGAGCTCTTCGGGCTGGATGTCTTGCGGCTCGACCGGGGTTTCGTCGGCCGGCGACAGGATGAGCTGGCCGGCATCGGGCTTCAAATACCACTGCTCCTCGACGTCGATCACCGAGGGCCATTTGCGGAATTCGGTCCCAATGCCCTCGACAGTCAGCGCCGTGCGCCGCTTCGGCACCAGGCCGATTTGCTTCACGCCGGCGAGCTTGGCGACGACGTCGGCCCAGGCGCCGGCGGCGTTGACGACGATCTCGGCCTCGTGCTCACCCGCTTTGGTTGCAACGCGCCAACCCTTTGCGGCGCGCGCCAGGCCGGTGACCTCGGCGTCGCATTGCAGCGTGCCGCCGCGCGCGCGAAAGCCCTTGAGGAAGCCCTGATGGATCGAATTCACGTCCATGTCCTTGGCGTCTTCCTCGAAGAAGGCGCGCGCCAGATAGTCGGTGCGCAGGATCGGGCACAGGGCGATGGCGCGGGTTTTCTCGACCTCGTGGACTTCGGGCGCGATGCGCCGCGCATCGGCGAGCGCGGTTTCGAATGGCTTGCCCTGGTCCTGGCGCGCGACGACGAGCACGCCGCGCGGCGTCAGCAGCGGATTGTCGGTGAAGCCCTGGGGCGGCGCCTCGAAGAACGGCCGGCTGGCGACGGCGAGGCCGCGGATCGTGCGGTTGCCGTAGGTTTCGGTGAACAGCGCCGCCGAGCGGCTGGTGCTGTGATAGCCGGGCATGGCCTCGCGCTCGAGGATGAGCGTCGGCCCGAGCGCCGCGAGCTCGTAGCCCGCCGAAGCGCCGGCAATGCCGCCGCCGATGACGATGAAACGATAGTGAGCCATGTTGGCGATCCGCGTTCAGGTAGCGAAGTTGAGGGAACCACAGAGACACAGAGGCACAGAGGCACAGAGAAGTCACGGCGTTTCCGGCATGCGCACGCGGCGCTCCGCCACGCGACAAAACCTCCCCCGCTCAGGGGGAGGTCGGCGCGCCGAAGGCGCGGCGGGTGGGGGCTTTCGCGGCAGGGCGGCTTCGTTCGCCGCAAACGCATCCATGCGAGCCCGGCAAATCCAGCCCCCACCCGGCCTCCCCCTGAACGGGGGAGGTGAAGAGTCCGCGGCGGTTCACCGGACCGCTATTCCGCCGGCGCGCCACCTGTGGCCCGCACGGCGACCGCCTTCTTCCTTGCAAACGGCCGCCAGTGTTGCAGCCGGTCGAGATAGATGAAGATCACGGGCGTGAGATAGAGCGTCAGGAGCTGCGACAGGGCCAGGCCGCCGACGACCGAGAGGCCCAAGGGGATGCGCGATTCCGAGCCGCCGCCGACCGCGAGCGCGATCGGCAGCGTGCCGAGCAGGGCCGCCATCGTCGTCATCATGATCGGCCGGAAGCGGATGATGCAGGCCTCGAAAATCGCCGCCTCGGCCGGCACCGCCTCGGCGCGCTGCCGGTCGAGCGCGAAATCGATCATCATGATGGCATTTTTCTTGACGATGCCGACCAGCATGATGATGCCGACGAAGGCATAGAGCGAGAGCGGCGTGTCGAACACCATCAGCGTGATCAGCGCGCCGACCGCGGCCGAGGGCAGGCCGGAAAGAATCGTCAGCGGATGGATGAAGCTCTCATAGAGCACGCCGAGCACGATATAGACGACGACGATGGCGACGAAGAGCAAGAGCCCCAGGCCTTGCGAGGATTTCTCGAAATGCTGCGCCGTGCCTTGCAGGCCGGTGGTGATCGTCGCCGGCATCTGGATGCGGCGCTGCAGGTTTTTCAGACGGTCGATGGCGGTGCCGAGCGTCACGTCGGGCGGCAGGTTGAACGACACGGTGACGGCGGACAGCATGCCCGCATGATTGACGGTGAGCGGGCCCGACGCCGGTGCGCACGGTGGCGAGCGCGCCGAACGGGATGAGCTGGCCCGAGGACGAGCGGAACGGGATCTTGTCGAGCACGGCGGGATCGTTGCGGAAGCGCGGCTCGACTTCGAGGATGACCTGATACTGGTTGCTCGCGGTGTAGATGGTCGAGATCTGGCGCGAGCCGAAGGCGGAGGCGAGCGCGCCCTCGATCTGCTCCATCGAAACGCCCAGCGTCGCCGCCTTGTTGCGGTCGATGTTGATGACCAGGGTCGGGCTGGAAATGTCGAGGTCGCTGCCGACATCGGCGAAGAAGGGCTCGCCGCTGGCCCGGCGTTCGGCGCGCAGCGCCTGCTCGAAGCGCGTCGCCCATTCGTAGAGCGTGTCGAGATCGAGCGCCTGCATGGTGAACTGGTACGCGGCGCGGCTGATCGAGCCCGAAAGCTGGATGGTCGGCGGCACTTGCGGGAACACGTTGATGCCCGGCAGGCCGGCCACGGCGCGGCGGATATCGACGACGATCTGCTGCGCCCGCTTGGGCTTGCCGTCGACGATTTCGCGCTCGGCGAGGGGCTTGAGCTTGAGGAACATCGTGCCCGCATTCGCCGAGGCGCGCGGGCCGCCGGCGCCGACCGAGGACATGAAGCCCTCGATGTTCGGGTTGCGCAGCAGGATCTGCGCGACCTGCTGCTGGTTGCGCACCATGGCCTCGAACGACGCGTCCTGCCCGCCGACGGTGAAGATCTGGATGCGGCCGGTGTCCTCGAGCGGGATGAAATCCTTGGGCACCTCGCGGAACAGCACGACGGTGCCCCAGATCGAGGCGCAGAACACCAGGAAGACGAGGAACTTGTTGCTCGGCAACCAGGCCGAGCGGCCGAGATTCAGGCCGAGCAGGCGCGGGCTCAGGCACCAGGCGAGCGAGGTCTTGTAGAGCCACAACATGCCGGTGAAAATGCCCTCGCTCCAGCGATAGAGCAGGCCGTGCTTCTCGCCGTGATGCGCGCGCAGGAAGCGGCTGCACATCATCGGCGTCAAGGTGATCGAAACGATGCCCGAGACCAGGATCGCCGCCGTGATCGTCACCGCGAATTCGTGCAGCAGCCGCCCGACCACGCCGCCCATCGCCATGACAGGTATGAAAACCGCGATCAGGCTGATCGTCATCGAGACGATGGTGAAAGCGATCTCGCGCGAGCCGATGAGCGCGGCTTCCTGCGGCGTCTTGCCCTGCTCGACGTGGCGCACGATGTTTTCGAGCATGACGATCGCGTCGTCGACGACGAAGCCGACCGCGAGCGTCAAGGCCAGCAACGAAAGGTTGTCGAGGCTGAAGCCCAGCGCGTACATCATCCCGAAGGTGCCGATCACCGAGATCGGCAAGGCCAGGCTCGGGATGATCGTCGCCGACAGGTTGCGCAGGAAAATGAAGATCACGAGGATGACGAGCCCCGAGGCGAGCAACAGCGTGAACTGCACCTCGCGCACCGAGTGCTTGATCGACTCGGAGCGGTCGTAGAGGATGTTGAGATCGATCGACGCCGGCAGCTGCTCCATGAAGTTCGGCAGGATGGCGCGGATCGCTTTCACCACCTCGATGGTGTTGACGCCGGGCTGGCGCTGGATAACGAGGATGATGGCGCGGTCGCGCTTGAACCAGGCGGCGATCTTGTCGTTCTCGACCGACTCGATGACGGTGCCGAGCTCGCAGAGACGCACCGGCGCGCCGCCGCGCACCGCCACGATCTGGCTGCAGAACGCCTCGACCTGCTGGAGCTGGCCGTCGGTGCGCACCGTCGAGGTCTTGTCGGCGCCCGAGATCGAGCCGGTCGGCAAATTGGAATTCGCCTGCTTGACCGCGCGCTCGACTTCCTCGAGGCTGATGCCGCGCGCCGACAGCACGTCGGGATTGATCTGCACGCGGATCGCGCGCTTCTGCTGGCCGAACACGTTGACCTGCGCCACGCCGTTGATCGTCGAAATCTGCTGCGCCAGCAGAGTCTCGGCGTATTCGTTGACCAGCTGCAACGGCAATGTCGGCGAACTGATCGCAATAAACAAAACCGGCGAATCCGCGGGATTGACTTTGCGCATGACGGGCGGCGCGGGGAGCGAGGGGGGCAGGCGGCGCTGGGCGGCGGCGATGGCGGCGACGACGTCCTGCGCGGCGCCGTCGATGTCGCGGTCGAGCGCGAACATGAGCGTGATGCGCGTCGTCCCGGCGCCGCTCGTCGAGGTCATGACCTCGACGCCGGCGATCGCCGAAAACTGGTTCTCGAGCACGGTCGCGACCGACGACGCCATGGTCTCGGGATCGGCGCCGGGCAGCGTCGCCGAAACCTGGATCACGGGAAAATCGACGTTGGGCAGCTCGCTCACCGGCAGCGAGCGGTAGCCCATCGCGCCGAAGATGATGAATGCAACCATCAGGAGAGTCGTCATCACCGGACGCCGGATGCAAAGCTCGGAGATCGACATGGATCTGTCCTCGAAACTCTATTGGCCCGGCGGCCGGCCCGGCGGCCGGCCCGGCGGCGCTCCGGGCGCCCGCACCGCGACGCGCGAACCCGGCCTGAGGCGCAGCTGGCCCTCGGTCACGACCTTCTCGCCGGCGCGCAAGCCGCTCTCGATCACGACGTCCTTCGCGAAATTGACCCCGACCTTGACCGGCCGGACCTCGACCGTGCTGTCGGCCTTGATGACGAAGACGAACTGGCCCGCCTGCCCGTTCTGCACCGCCGCCCCCGGAACCACGACCGCGTTCGCGATCGTCGTCAGCTCGACCGTGACGTTGACGAACTGGCCCGGCGTCATCCGGTCGTCGGCGTTGGCATAGGTCGCCTTGAGCAGGATCGTGCCGGTCGTCATATCGACCGCGTTGTTGACGAAGCTGAGCTCGCCCTCGATCACCGGCCCGGCATCGTTGGGGATCGTCGAGCGCACGCGCACCTTGCCCGCCGCCATGCGCCGGTTGATCTCGGCGAGATTGGTCTCGGGCACGGAGAACTGCACGTAGAGCGGCTTGGTCTGGTTGATGACGACCAGCGCGCCCACGTCGTTCGCCTTCACCAGATTGCCGACATTGACGAGAATGCTGCCGACGCGGCCGTCGATCGGCGCCGCGATGCGGGTGAATTCGACCCGGAGCTTGGCGGCATCGACCAGCGCCTCGCCGGCCTTGATCGTCGCCTCGATCGCGGCGGCGTTGGCGCGCAGCTCGTCGCGCCGCGCCTGGGTGACGAAATCGGGATTCTGCATCGCCAGGATGCGCGCGAGATCGGCCTTGGCCCTTTCCAGCAGCGCGCGGTCGCGCAGCAGATTGGCCTCGGCCTGGCGCTGCGCGGCCTCGAAGGCGCGTCCGTCGAGCGTGAACAGCGGATCGCCCTTCTTGACCCACTGCCCCTCGGTGAAATGCACCGCCATGACCTGGGCATCGACCTGCGACTTGAGCGCCACCGACGTGTAAGCCTGGGCGTTGCCGATCGCGGTGAGCACGACCGGGACATTGGCGGTTCGCGCATCGATTGCGATCACGGGCGCCGGCGGCTGGCCGCCCGGTTGGCCCGGACGCGGCGGTTGACCGGGCGGACGGCGGCCGGCGGTGTGCCCGGCGGACCGGACCGGCGGTTGACCGGGCGGATTGCCGGCAACGGGGCTGCGCCGTGCCCGCCGTGAGCCCCAAACGCGCCGACAAGTTCAAGTTGTTCCAGCCGAAATAGCCGACGGCGGCAAGCGCCGCGCCGCCGATAAGAATTGTCGCTAGCTTCATCCCTGGCTCGATCCGCCCCTTGGCTCGGTGAAAAATCGGCACGCCCGCCAGCATGCTGGCCACCGTCACGATGGCCAAGTTCGGGCGCGCCACTATACGGATTTTGGCAAATGCGATAGGCTGCATTGCTCAAGTTTCCGGCATCGCCGGTGCTGGCATTGGCGCGCAATGTCTTCCTAACGATACGCCGCACTGTGGCCTTTCCGGCGCTATTTCTGCCCCCGCTTACCGAATTTGGACGCAACCGTGACCACACTCCTCTATACCCACCCCGCCTGCCTCGAACACGATCCCGGCCACGGCCACCCCGAGCGGCCGGACCGGCTGCGCGCGATCGCCGCGGCCCTGGACGCGCCCGAGTTCAAGCCCCTGCTGCGCCGCGCCGCGCCGGCGATCGATCCCGGCCTGCTCACCCTCGGCCATCCGGAAGCCCATGTCGATCGCATCCTGGGCGCGATCCCGAGCCAGGGCCGCGCCATGATCGACGGCGACACCACGGTTTCGCCCGGCTCGCGCGAGGCCGCCCTGCGCGCCGCCGGCGGCGTCGTCGCCGCGGTCGATGCGGTGATGCCGGGCGAGGGCCGCAACGCCTTCTGCGCCGTGCGCCCGCCCGGCCACCACGCCGAGCCCGAGCAAGCCGATGGGCTTCTGCCTGTTCAACAACGTCGCGATCGGCGGCCTGCACGCGCGCGCCAATCACGGCCTGCGCCGCATCGCGGTGGTCGATTTCGACGTCCATCACGGCAACGGCACCCAGGCCATGTTCGAGCGCGACGAGAACCTGTTCTTCGCCTCGACGCACCAATGGCCGCTCTACCCCGGCACCGGCGCCGCCGAGGAGCGCGGCTGCTGCGGCAACGTCGTCAACGTCCCGCTGCCGCCGGGCAGCGGCGGCGAGCGCTTCCGCGCCGGGATGACGGCGAAAGTGCTGCCCGCGCTCGACGGCTTCAAGCCCGACTTCGTTTTGATCAGCGCCGGCTTCGACGCGCACCGCGACGATCCGCTGGCGAGCTTGAATTTCGTCGAGGCGGATTACGACTGGGCGACGGCGGAGATCATGAAGGTGGCGGACAAGCACGCGAAGGGGCGGGTCGTGTCGACGCTGGAAGGCGGGTACGATTTGGGCGCGCTGGCGAGGAGCGCCGCGGCGCATGTGAAGGCGTTGATGCGGGGGTGAAGTTGTAAGCTGAAAGCGCTCGCTACCATTCGGTACGCGAAACCTTACGCTAACTGCGCTAATCATTGCATGACAGTTGACGAGGTTCAATTAGCTATGAAATCTCCAACCTCAATCTCAGTTCTGAGTCTGTACGACTTGCCGAAGATGGCGGATTGCTGGGCGCGGCGACCGTCCGATCCATCGCGGAAAAATTGGCGGAAACTACGTCCCGAACGGTTCCGTGGTTGCCGCCGATCACAATCCGGCATATGGATGCTTTGTGGAGAGTGGCGGATCAACTTTTAACTCCCTCGAGACGCAAGAACTTTACCGAAGCCGAGCGTTCTGACATTCCGATTCTACCTGCACGATATTGGCATCGCATCTCGCGGCCACGTCCGAAGGACTTAAAAATCATCATCGTCGATTTAAAGTCATCGAAGATGCCGCACGTTCGGGGGAACCAACCTCAGAAGCCCGCGCTTTAGCGGCGGCTGCGAGCATTGGCGCGATGCTGAGATCGAACTTGCGACATCGGAAATACCTGGCGCCGCCGGTATATATTTGTTTGAGAAGCGGTCTATACGAGAGGCGTGGGGGCCAACGTGTGGGAGGATCGCATCTCGCCGTCATTGGAATTTAGACAAGTTGGATGGAGTTCGGGGCGCTGGGAAAAGTGGCTTTACCTGGTAATCGAGGTGGTGATATTGGCGTATGCCGCCGCTCTACTCGTTGATCGACTTCGCGCATATCAATCAAGACCACGCAAGTTGTTCTCGATCGTGCCCTTCGCCGCCGCTCGAATCCGACAGTCTCGTGCATTGGCTGGCCCAGGAGCATATTGACGGCCCAGAGCGTGTCGACAGCGAGGTAGTTTATCGTGGCGCAGCACCGAATTTCTAACGTTGACGCTTGGTGGCTTTACTATGAAATGCTTAGCGGACTAGACGCGGAATTCGCGGTGTCCGCCGCTTCTTTGAAATCGCCGCAAAGAAAGCTGCGATAGGCTTTCTCTACAAGGTGTTCGCGGCGCCGCTACGCACGAAGAGGCATCTCGATATATTCCAACAGACGGCTTTCTACCTATAGAAGCAAACCTTCGTGCTGGATCAATCAATAAGCTTGTTGAACTCTACGGCTGGCAAACTTTATATGGCCCCGATCCTATGGCAGCGGTACGCCGTTGTATCCAGAACGCACGAGATGCATAATGTGTAAAGTGCGGTCCACAACAGATTGACAAAGCGGCGTTATCAATCCCAATCAGAATCGCCTTGAGTGACAGAAGAAACGCCACACCTTGAAGTGACTGACTGTGGTCTGGTATGACAAAGAAGGTCATGACAGATTCTGTGATCTATGGCTTCTGACTATTGGACATCACAATTTTCGCTCGATTTTCCGACAGTTTCAGGCGCGTCATTTAAGCCGGCTGGTCAAATTTGGTATTGGTTTCTCTGTAGATCTTTATTATACTGGGGACAAAGTAACTGTTAATTCCAATCAAATCGGAGCGGACCGATGTGGGATACTTTGCGAGGCGTCGGCCGTCGCGGCGAGATTAGAAATTTACCTCAAGTATCAGGTAGCGGGACGACGGTGTAGTATTTGCCGACTAAAAAAATACGTTGTCGAGGCGCTTCGATCACTTGATAAACAAATTAAGGTTTATGCGCCAAGACTTCCCCATCCGTTAGACATCAACTGAATGGGCAAGTATCGAACATTCCAGCCGAGTTGGCTTCAAAGAGTCTAGACCCGAGAGAGTTTCATGAGTGGGTTCTTGGCGCGGTGGATTTCCTGACGCGCACTCGTCTTCTCGCGGTGGACGGAACGACGACATCAACGTGGTGTTTTTTGGCCGGGGATCTGGCGGCAATACATGCGGGAACGTCGAGGAACTGAGAATGTGCCATCCTGGCCCGCCGCTTGGCCGCAGTACGAGGGGGAGCGAGTCGGCTTCTGCGTCCTCGAAGGGGATTAGTCTGTATGTATCAAGGGACTTGCGGTTCAACCAGTCCGGACCTCCGGCTTTGTTGGCGTTGTCGAGACGAACAGCGACACCTGACGTTAGCCGAAGCCAGACGATTCGTTCAATTAACGCCCATACTTTCCCGGGCGCGCGATGTTGTCCACACGTGGTGAACAATCTGAATTCTCTTGCAGGCGGAAAGAGACTTTCTAATTGACAAAATGAATTTTCTTCTCAATGTGTTCGGCGTATGGATCACAGGCGGTCCTGCATTCGACCGTTCCTTCGATCGCGTGAAGATGCCGGGCAATGTTGAATTGATTAATTGTACTTCATTGCGAGAAAGGTTGATTGGTAGCCGGTCGCTTTTCTCGCATTGGAACCGGGCCTTGGACTGCAATGAAGCGGTGGCACCAATTAGTGAGGAGGCAGCGGAACTCGAGCTAGCGATCGTTATTGATGACGAGGGTTGGTATCGTCAGCCAACTATGTGACAAGTGCAGAGGCGAAGATCGGGCAGCTTGTTAATCTTGGAAAAGGTAATGCCGACCTTATTCGGTACTTTGATAAAGGTCGTGGTAAGGCTTGGCAGATGAATCTGTATGATCTAGTTAAGCAAGAAGGATGGCGGCATGAAGGGCAGAGCATATATGGTCGATTTACTCGTCAATAATCGCGAAATTAGCGAAATCGGGGTCATGGAAATCGGGGTTAGAGTCATAGGTGCACCCCAAAAGTGAGGCACGGATAATGGGACAGTTCTCAAGGAGAGAACTGATGTCCAAACCCGAAGCCGTGTATTCAGTCGAAAGATGAAGTTGTCGGCGGTTCATCGCATGCTGGCGGGGGAGAACGTCAGCGCGCTGGCGCGAGAGCTCAAGGTCCTTCGCAAAGACTTGAAAAGTGGCGCGGCCGTTTCCGTCGGGGGCCCGGCCTTGCGGGCCCGGCGGCCCCCGTAAGGCGGTCGCTGGCCCGGCGCGATGGCGCAGGTGCGCCGGAGGAGGTCTGGCGCAGGCCGAGCGCGGATCGCCGAGCTGGAGCGCAAGATCGGCCAGCAGCAGGTCGACATCGATTTTTTTCAAGAAGCCTTGCGGCAAATCGAGGGAATACGCCGGGCGAGCGCCGGGCTTGGCGCGACGGCGTCTACAAGGTCATCCAAGCGATGACGACCCTGTTGCCGCAAGGCGAGCTCACGATCGAGCGTATGTGTGCATTGGCCGGTGTCAGCCGCGCCGGTTACTATCGCCACTGGACGGCTTCGGCTCCGCGTCAAGAGGAGACCTGCGTGCGCGACGCCATCCAGCGCGTGGCGCTTGCGACCGGTTTTACGGCTACCGACGCATCACCTCGAGCTGCGGCGCGAAGGTATGGTCGTGAACCACAAGCGCGTATTGCGCCTGATGCACGAGGACAATCTGCTGTGTCTGAGGAAGCGGGCGTTCGTGCCGGTGACGACCGACTCCCATCACGGCTGGCGCGTCGTATCGAACCTGGCGCGCGGCATGGAGCTCACCGCCATCGACCAGCTGTGGGTGGCGGATATCACGTACATCCGCCTGCAGGAAGAGTTCGTGTTCTGGGCCGTGGTTCTCGATGCCTTCAGCCGGCGCGTCATCGGCTGGGCTTTGGCAAAGCATCTGCAGGCAAGCCTTGCAACGGCCGCGCTCGACCATGGCGATCACGGCGCGTCGACCCAAGCCTGGGAGCCTGATCCATCACTCCGATCGCGGCGTTCAATACGCGTGCAACGACTACACGGCACTGCTGGAGGCTCACGATATCCAGGCCAGCATGAGCCGCGTTGGCAATCCTTACGACAACGCCAAAGCGGAGAGCTTCATGAAGACGCTCAAGCATGAGCAGATTGACGGCACCACCTATCGCGACCTGGATCAGGCGCGTTGCTCAATCGGTGCCTTCATCGAAGACGTCTACAATCGTCGACGGCTCCATTCGGCCCTCGGCTATCGACCGCCAGCCGAATTCGAGGCAAACTTGCCGCCGTCTCTGTCCGCAATCCCGCGGTTACAGATAGCGATCAACCCAGCCTGACCCCAATTTTGTGTCTCACCACAGGGGTGCAGTCCATGAATTTCTCTGCCAGCCGTGCTAGGCAGGCGGTTGGCGGGCCGCGCCGCCGGCTGAGATCGCCCGCCCTCTGTCGCGCAAGGATCCCGCCATGGCCCAGCTTGGCCGCTATTTCGTCAAGGATCAGCCGTTGCGCGTCATCCAGCGCGGCGACGCCCGGCAGCGCATCCCTTCGGCAAGCTCGGCGAGCTTCTCGATGACGAAGATTTCGACCGCGGCGTCTGGCTCGCCGAGGCGGCTGGGGCCCATTGCTGTGAAATCGGTGTCAGGCACCGAATTCACCGCTACCGCCGCCGGTACACCCGATGCGTGCCGACGCGCACGGCAGCGTCGAGCGCGCCGCGCTCGTCGAATACGCGGCCGGAGCACGATGCTGAAATGCAAGTTTCACGCGGATGCTGGAATGGCCTTCCTCGCCCGGATCGGCTCGAAATTGAGGCCCGGGTGTTCCGGGTTGTCCATGAACCTCTGAATTGCCGCGATGGCGCGGTTCCGGTTTGTGCGGTCGAGCTTCTTCGCGTCGCGCTCGTAGCTCGGTTCGACCCGGACGCGTACGGCCGATCAATGCGCGCGGGTCAGATACCGGCGAAGCTCCGCCGGGATCATCAAACACCGGGCCGGGCGGTTGCGGGCCGATTTCGCTTTGATAGATCATGAAGCGCCAGCGCGCATCGGCAAGAGTGTCGGGCCATCGCGCGCCCAAATCGTCGAAGCGGCGCAAGAGGTCCGCCGCTTCGGCGCGCCATTCGGGCGCCGTCTTCGCGATGCGACCGTACGCCGGAACGATCGGCTTCTTCAGGCGCCGGATCTTCCTGACGAATTTTCGCTCCTGCTTTTCGAGACCGTCGACCAGATCGTACCCGAGTTCGGGCGACGGGATGAACGGCGCCATGGCCCGCCCCATGCCCACCGCCTGCTCGATGAGAGCGGCGACGTCCCGGAAGAAGGGGTTCTGCGCATCGAGCAACGCGCGGAAACGATCGAGCATCGCCTTTACGGCGGCGCTCCGATGCGCCCCGAGGCGGAAATCCGCGCGGCGAGCCACGGGCTCGGCGGCGAGCGGATCGGCGCCAAACACCGGCCCGACGCACAAAGATCGCGCGCGGATCGATCGTGATGGCGTCGGGCATGGTGACGTCTCGGCTGGAGGGGACTTTTGCGGGCCCAATCGTGGCAATCCGGTAAAGGCCGTCGCACGCCGATCGTCAGGGCGATCGATAATGAAGGATAGGCTTGAGGGCAAGCACGGACAATCGGAGAAATCGAGGGCCCGACAGCTCAATTCATGGATGGGTCGCCGACGCAGCGGACGCGAAATCGGGGTCAGAGTAGATTTTCTTCGCCAGCCGTGCTAGGCAGGCGGTCGGCGGGTTGCGCCGCCCGCTCGACCGCCTATGATCGCCCGCCCGCCGCCCTTCGCGCAAGGATCCCGCCATGGCCCGGCTCGGCCGCTATTTCGTCAAGGATCAGCCGTTGCACGTCATCCAGCGCGGCAACAACCGGCGGCGCATATTCTTCGGCGACGAGGATTTCCGGCGCTACCGCGACTGGCTCGCCGAGGCGGCCGCGGCCTATGGCTGCGCCATCCACGCCTATGTGCTGATGCCGAACCACGTCCACCTGCTGCTGACGCCGGCGCGCGCCGAGAGCCTGCCCCGCCTCATGCAGTCGCTCGGGCGGCGCTATGTGCGCTTCGTCAATGCCCAACGCCGGCGCACCGGCACGCTGTGGGAGGGGCGCTATCGCGCGGCGCCGATCGACAGCGACGCCTATTTCCTGCTGTGCAGCCGCTATATCGAGCTCAACCCGGTGCGCGCGCGCCTCGTCGCGCGGCCCCGGGACTATGCCTGGTCGAGCTACCGCGCCCACGCGATGGGCGACCGCCCGGCGGGCGGCGCCGATCCGCTCCTGACCGAGCACGGTCTCTATCGCGCGCTGGGGCGCGGCCCGGCGGCGCGGCAGGCGGCCTATCGCGGCCTGTTCCGCGAGGCCCTCGACGGCGCGTTCCTCGACGATCTCCGCGCCGCGACCAATGGCGGCTGGGCGCTCGGCGACGAGCGCTTCCGCCGCCGCATCGCGCGCGCCGCCGGCCGTAGAGCCACGCCCCAATCCCCCGGACGCCCGCCCAAGGCGGCGGCGGACAAGCGGTAGCCAATTCTGCTCTGACCGCCGATTTTCGCGCGGCACGTAGTGGCGGGTCCGTGCCGACTGTCGTGCGATTACACGGCGGCGCCGCGGCCATCCAGGCGAAAGCATCGACCAAGTGCAGGCGATAGGGCGGCGAGCACCGCGTCGGCAACGCGGCCTTCCGCCGCAATTTTCAGCCACGGCTTTCATGCTGTCGGCCGGCTCCAGCATTCGTTCGCAGTATTGTTCCCTAGCGGAGCCGGCGGAGCCGGAAATCAACGCCTGTCTTTGGCCCGCGCGCGGTGCGCGGGAGTAAGGATCTGCGGCCTCGCCGCCCAAGGCGGCGGCGGACAAGCGGTAGCCAATTCTGCCTTGACCGCGATTTCGTTTTCCTCAAGACGGTTATTCCAAGCCGCAAGGCGACGCGCGATTATCTCAAGAGGACGGTGACGGATGAAGAAGCGTAAATCCTTCGAGGCGGCGATCCTCGACTCCTATGCGAAGGGCCGGTTGCGCTCGGCGGCGCCGTCGCGCGCGGAGCTTAAGCGGTACCAGGCGGCCGCCGCGGCGGCTTTCGTCAAGGACCGGCGCGTGAAAATCCGCCTGGCGCCGCCCGATCTCATGGATATTCGCGCGCGCGCCGCCGAAGAGGGCATGCCGTATCAAACGCTCATCGCCAGCGTGTTGCACAAATTCGTCGCCGGGCGCTTCGTCGAAAAGCCCGCGCGCGCAACCGGCCGGGGCAGGAAGCGCCGCGCGCGCGCCGCGTGATCGCGCCTTCGCGCCCACGCGATGTCCCTTGCCGCATGAGGGGCAAGGGACCTGTGCGACGGCGCGAGACCGTCCGCTACCAAGCGGGGCACATGACCAGCCGCCCGCTCTTATGCCGGACGATCTTTTTCCACACGCCGCCGACTTGCACGCGGCGGCCTTGCCCATCGCAGGTGCCGGCGAAGGCCGGCGCGCTGCCGGCGAAAAAAACGAGCGCGATGGCGGCGGATAGCAGCAATTTTTTCGGGTTCATGGGCGTTCTCCTGGGCGGGCGGGTTGCTAGTTGCACTTCTTGGCGGTGTAGCCGTCGAAGCTGCGCGAGATCGAGTTCTTGCAGATCTTGGGAAGCACGATCTTGGGCGCCTGGGCAGTGATCGAGGACGGCCCTTTGTAGCGATTGACAACAGTGAGGGCCGAGGCGGAACCGGCCTGAGCGAGGGCGATACCGGCGAGGGCGAGAACGGCGAGGGTCTTGAGAGGCGAGCGCATGGGGCATCCTTTCGAGGTTGAGATCGGCCATGACGCGGCTGCGCCATGGACCCGCGGGATCGGAGGAGCCCGCTTGCTATTCGGGTTTGTAACAGCGCGCGGCCCGGTCCGATGTTCCGTAGGGAACAGAACGGCGAGATTTTCCGCGAGCCCGGACGGCAGCGCCGCGCGCGCTGTGACAGCGCGACGTGCGCCCCGTCACTGCATGCTCAATCGCTTTCGCCTACAATTCGCGCGTCGGTGGCCGGAACCAAGGCGGGCGGTCAGGCAAAGACGGACTCGTGCCCAACCCAACCCAACCTCAATGGAGATTACCATGTTCACTCTCACTTCCCGGAAACGTTCGCGCGCGGCCGTCGTGGCCGTGCTGACCTTCGTCGGCGCCGGTTGCGCCGTGCTCGCTGCCGGCGCCGAGCCGGCCCTGGCGCTGTGCAGGTATGGCAGCCCCAACTGCGTCAATCCCCGTCCCAATTTCGATTACAAAGTCCCGGATAAGATCAAAATCCCGGATTTGGGATGGGTCGATCCCGATTGCAAATATTACGGCAACTGCCAGAGCCCCAACTCGGCGCGTCGCGTGCCGGGCGGCAAAGTCGTGCCGCCGGCGGGCAAACCCCTGGCGAAGCGATAAGGCGGCGAACGCGCGCGGCGCCGGCCGCCGAGTCCGGCGCGGCGGGTGCAACCCATGGTTACGCCCGCCGCGCGGATTCCCGCGCCGCGCCGCCGCCCTTCCCCGCCATGAGCGCTTTCGCCCGCAGCCTCGTGCCCTTGCCGAGGTTGCAATCGGCGCACAGCGTCGCGAGGTTTTCGAGCGTGGCGCGGCCGCCCTTGGCGATCGGGATTTTGTGATCGACGTGCAGGACGACCTTGGGGTCGTTGGCGGGCGAGGCGCCGCACGCGGTGCAGCGGAAACGGTCGCGCAGGAAAACGCGGTGGCGGATGCGGATATGCGGCCGCACCGGGCCTTCGAGGATGTCGCGCCGCGCCTGGCTCGCCTGTTTCGCGGTCGCGCCGTGGCGCGCCGCTTGCTGCTTTCGGCCGCGGCGCGCGCCGGGCATCGGCCAGGCGCCGGCGTCGCCGGCGCGCGCCGCTTCGAAGGCGGCGAGCGCGTTGCGCCAGGTGCCGAAGCGCATGCGATAGGCGGCGGCGCCGATGCGCGAAGGCGGGCCGTTGACCTCGTTGTGGCGCGGCGCGCGGCCGTAAAGGCGCCACAGGGCATCGAGATTCTTGTAGCACTCCTCCCAGGTGTATTTGTTGCCGTAAGCGCGCGGCGCCAGGCGGCGCAACAGCCAGGCGCGCGCCAGCGCCTCGGGCCACGAGCCGAAGCGGTGCGAAATCGTCGTCTCGTCAATGCCGCTCGCCTTGGCGAAACGGCCGAGGGTGAAATGGCCCTTGATGCGCGCGGCGGCGCGGCGGATTTCGGCGATGAGATGGGCGTCGGTGTAGCGGTTGGGCGGCGACTGTGGCATGGGCGGGACCCTTCCTTGGTGTCGCGCCACTTTATCGGTTGCTTTTTTGTTCGCAACGTACAGGATAAAGCCAATGGTACGGAAAAGGCGCGGTTTCGGCGCTGCCTGCTTTCAGGACTCTCGGTTTTTCAATGCGTTAGTTTTGGGGCCTGGCCCCTTCATGTCAAAAGGGGTCAGGCCCCTATATTTTCGACGCTGGTTCGCCGATGACATGGCGACGATGCGTCGGTTCCCGCTTTCGCGGCGGCGGCAAGCGATGTAGTCAGGCGCTTCACGGAGGAGAGAAAACAAATGTTTCGCACGCCCAATCGCATTCCGGTCAGCCATGTCGGCAGCCTGCCGCGCCCCGCCGACCTGCTCGACATGATGAAAACGAAGCTCACCGGCGAAGGCGGCAAGTTCGACGCGGCGGCCTATGAGAAGCGCGTGACCAGTGCCGTTGCCGAAATCGTCAAGCAGCAAGCCGAGTGCGGCGTCGATATCGTCAGCGACGGCGAAACCTCGAAGGCCGGGTTCTTCGTTTATGCCAAGGAGCGCCTCGCCGGCATCGAGCCGCGGCCGGGCCGCAAATACAATCTCTATCCCAAGGAGCGCAACGCGTTCCCCGAATATTACGAGGAGTATTTCAAGAAGGCGATGACGGGCGGCAATATCGCGCCGGTGGTGCCGCTGTTCGCCAGCGGTCCGATCCGCTATATCGGCCAGGACGAGATCAAGCGCGATCTCGCCAATTTGCGCAAGGCGGTGGACGCGGCGAAATGCATCGGCGCCTTCGTGCCCTCGACCGCGCCGAGCGGCGTCGGCTTCAACGAGTACTTCAAATCCGACGAGGAATTCTTCAACGCGGTGGGCGAGGCGATGCGCACCGAATATCTCGCCATCGTCGAGGCCGGCTTCGACCTCCAGGTCGACGATCCGTTCCTCTCCGACGTGTTCGGCGACGACGCGCTCGACGCCAAGCAGAAGCAGCGCAAGGCCGACATCTTCGTCGAAAGCGTCAACCACGCGCTGCGCGGCATCGCGGCCGAGAAGGTGCGCTTCCACACCTGCTACGGCATCAATCACGGCCCGCGCGTGTTCGAGCCGCAATTGGGCGACGTCGCCAAGCACATGCTGCGCGTCAATGCCGGCGTCTATTCCTTCGAGGCCGCCAATGCGCGCCACGAGCACGATTACCACGTGTTCGAAAGCGTCAAGCTGCCCGAGGGCAAGGCGATCATGCCCGGCGTCATCACGCACGCGATCAACATCGTGGAACATCCGGAGTTGATCGCCGAATGGCTGGTGCGCTGGGCCAAGCTGGTCGGGCGCGACAACGTCATCGCCGGCGCCGATTGCGGATTCTCGTCGCAAGCCTGCTACCACACCGAGGTCCATCCCCGGATCATCTGGACCAAGTTCAAGGCCATGGCCGAGGGCGCCAGGCTGGCGAGCACAGCAACTATGGGGCGCCAAGGCGGCGGCCTAGGCGCGGCGCAGCCGCCGGCCCTCGATCGCGGCATAGAGCGCGGGGATGACGACGAGCGTCAGAACCGTGGACGACACCATGCCGCCCAGCATCGGCGCCGCGATGCGCTGCATGACCTCCGAGCCCGTGCCCGTGCTCCACATCAGCGGCAAGAGGCCGGCCATGATCGCGGCGACGGTCATCGTCTTGGGCCTGAGGCGCTCGACCGCGCCGGACATGATGGCGGCATAGAGCTCGTCGCGCGTGAGCGCCCGGCCATCGGCCGCGGCGCGCGCCCGCGCCGCCGCCAGGGCGTGATCGAGATAGAGCAGCATGACGATGCCGGTCTGCGCCGCGACGCCGGCCAGCGCGATGAAGCCCACCGCCACCGCGACGCTCAAATTGTAGCCGAGCGCGGCGATGAGCCACACGCCGCCGGCGAGCGCGAAGGGCAGCGACAGCATGACGAGCAGGGTCTCGGTCAGGCGCCGGAAATTGAGATAGAGCAGGACGAAAACGATGAGCAGCGTCGCCGGCACGACGAGCGCGAGCTTGGCGGCGGCGCGCTCGAGATATTCGAATTGGCCGCTCCAAACGATGCGGTAGCCCTCCGGCAGCGTGACCGAACCCGCGATCCTGCGCTGCGCCTCGGCGACGTAGCCGCCGATATCGGCGCCGTGGATGTCGACGAAGATATAGGCGGCGAGCTGGCCGTTCTCGGTGCGCAGCATGGCGGGGCCGCGCGCCGGCACGATCGCGGCGACCTGGCCGAGCGGCACCATCATGCCGTCGGCCGCGGGCACCAGCACGTTGCGCGCCATCGCCTCGGCATTGTCGCGCAGCTCGCGCGGATAGCGCACGGCGATGGCATAGCGCTCGCGGCCTTCGACGGCGGTGGCGACGGTCTCGCCGCCGAGCGCCGTCGCGATGACCTCCTGCAGCTCGCCCACGGTGATACCATAGCGCGCGAGCGCCGCGCGGTCGGGCACGATGTCGAGATAGTAGCCGCCGACGATGCGCTCCGAGTAGGCGCTGCGGGTGCCGGGCACGGCGCGGATCGCCGCCTCGACCTGGCGCGCGAGCCGCTCGATTTCCGCCACATCCTTGCCGAACAGCTTGACGCCGAGCGGCGTGCGGATACCGGTCGCCAGCATGTCGATGCGCGCCTTGATCGGCATGGTAAAGGCGTTGGTGACGCCGGGCAGGCGCAGCGCGCGGTCCAGCTCGTCGATCAGCATGTCGACCGTGACACCCTTGCGCCATTGCGCCTTGGGCTTGAGATTGATCAGCGTCTCGAACATCTCGATCGGCGCCGGATCTGTTGCCGAAGCCGCGCGCCCGGCCTTGGCCAGCACCGACTCGACCTCGGGAAACGTCTTGATGATTTTGTTCTGCAACTGCGCCAGCTCCGCCGCCTTGGTGACCGAAAGTCCGGGCAGCGAGACCGGCATATAGAGCAGCGTGCCTTCGTTGAGATTGGGCATGAACTCGCTGCCGAGGCGCAGCGCCGGCACGATCGTGATCCCCGCCGCCAGCGCCGCCAGCGCCAAGGTCGCCGCCTTGCGCCGCAACACCAGCCCGATGAGCGGCCGGTAAACGCGCAGCAACGCGCGGTTGACCGGGTTCTTCGCCTCGGGCCGCACCGGGCCGCGGATCGCCAGCACCATGAGCGCCGGCACCAGCGTGACCGACAGCAGCGCCGCCGCCGCCATGGCGAAGGTCTTGGTCCAGGCGAGCGGCTTGAACAGGCGGCCCTCCTGCGCCTCGAGCGCGAAGATCGGCAGGAACGAGACCGTGATGATCAGCAGGCTGAAAAACAGCGACGGCCCGACTTCGGCCGCCGCGTCGATCAGGATCTTGGCGCGCGGCAGCGCGGCGCCGCCCTCGGCGGCGCCGGCGCCTTGCGCCGCGCGCTCGAGGTGCTTGTGCGCGTTTTCGATCATGACGATGGCGGCATCGACCATGGCGCCGATCGCGATCGCGAGACCGCCCAGGCTCATGATGTTCGAGCCGATGCCGAGCAGGTCCATGAACAAAACGGCGGCGAGCAGGCCGACCGGCAATACGGCGATCGCGACCAGCGCGCTGCGCGCGTGAAACAGGAAAACGACGCAGACCAGCGCCACGATCAGGCATTCCTCGATCAGCGTCGCGGTCAGGGTTTCGATCGCGCGGACGATGAGCTGCGAGCGATCGTAAACCGGCTGGATGGTCACGCCCTCGGGCAGGCTCGGCGCCAGCTCGGCGATGCGCCGCTTGAGGTTGCCGATCACGGTCAACGCGCTCTGGCCGAAACGCTGCACCGCGATGCCGCTGACGACTTCGCCCTCGCCGTTCATCTCGGCGATGCCGCGGCGCTCGTCGGGCCCGAGCTCGATCCGCGCCACCTGGCGCAGCAGCACCGGCGTGCCCTTGTCGCTCTTGAGCACGATGGTTTCGAGGTCGCCGAGCCCGGCGATATAGCCCCGGCCGCGCACCATGAACTCGGTTTCGCCGAGCTCGACGGTGCGGCCGCCGACATCGGCGCCCGCTTGGCGCACCGCTTGCACCACGCGCGCCAGCGCGATGCCGTGCGATTGCAGCGCGCGCGGATCGACGGTGACCTGGTATTGGCGCACGAAGCCGCCGACGCTCGCCACCTCGGCGACGCCTTCGGCCTTGGCGAGGCCGTAGCGGATCGTCCAATCCTGCACTGAGCGCAGCTCGGCCAGCGTGCGGTTGGCGCCCAGCACGACATATTGATAGACCCAGCCGACGCCGGTCGCGTCGGGGCCGAGCGCGGGCGAGACGCCGCGCGGCAGGCGCGCCGCCGCGGTGTTGAGATATTCCAGCACGCGGCTGCGCGCCCAATAAATGTCGGTGCCGTCCTCGAAGATGACGTAGACGAAGGACACGCCGAAATAGGAGAAGCCGCGCACGACGCGCGAGCGCGGTACGCTGAGGAGCGCGCTCGACAGCGGATAAGTTACCTGGTCCTCGACCACTTGCGGCGCCTGGCCGGGAAACTCGGTGTAGACGATGACCTGCGTGTCCGAGAGATCGGGGATGGCGTCGAGCGGAATGCGCGAAACCGCGTAGGCGCCGGCGGCGGCCAGGACGAGCGTCGCCAGCAGCGTCAGAAACAAATTTTGCGCCGACCAGCGGATGAGCGCGGCGATCATGGCCGTTTCTCCGGCGTGGGCGGCGCGTTCGGCGCCGCCGAGTTCGCTGCGCATGAGGCCGCGCAAGGCCGATTGCAGATTGCTTTCGGCATCGATCAAGAAATTGCCGGCAACGACGACGTTGTCGCCTTCGGCGACGCCTTCGAGCACGGCGACGTAACCGTCGCCGCCGATACCGGTCTTGATCGCGCGCGGCTCGAACCGGCCTTCGCCGCGCGCGATCAAGACGACGCGCCGCGCGCCGCTATCGATCACCGCGCTATTGGGGATCGCGAGCACCGGCTCCGCCGCCGCGACCGTGATTTCGGCGGCGGCGAACATTTCGGCCTTGAGCGCGCCGTCGGGATTGGCCACGTCGATCCGCACGCGCGCCGTGCGCGTCGCCGCCGAAATCGACGGATAGACCGTCGTCACCGTGCCGCTGAAGTCGCGGCCGGGAAAAGCCGACAATGTCACGCGCGCCGCCTGCCCCTGCGCGACTAGCCCGATATCCTGCTCGTAAACATCGGCGACGACCCAGACGATGCCGGGATCGACGATGCGGAACAGCAGCTCGCCGGGCGCCGCGCGCATGCCTTCGACGACGCGCTTTTCCAAGACGACGCCGTCGGCGGGCGAGCGGATCGGCAGCGTGCGGCTCGGCCGCCCGTCGCGCCGGATGCGCTCGATATCCTCATCGGCGACGCCGTAGTTGCGCAAGCGATAGAGCGGGCCGTCGGTGCCCTGGTCGCCTTGGCGGCGGCCGACGAATTGGTCGATCTGGGTCTTGACCAGTTCGGGGCTGTAGAGATCGGCCAGCACTTCCCCCTTGTGGACGCGGTCGCCGGTGCGCGCGACATGGAGATTTTCGATCCAGCCGTCGGCGCGCGCCGTGACGACTGTCTGCCGCGCCTCGTCGAATTGCACCGTGCCGGTGGCACGGATCGCGCGCATCAGCGTCCGCCGCGCCGCTGCTTCGGTGCGCACGCCGAGCTTCTGGATTCGGTCCAGGCTGATCTTGACCGTGGCGCCGTCCTCCGCCGCCTCGCCGTCGTAGACGGGGATATAGTCCATGCCCATCGCATCCTTCTTGGGCACCGGCGAGGTATCGGGCAGGCCCATCGGATTTTTGTAATAGAGAACCTTGCGGTGCGGCCCGGCGGCTTTGCCGTCCGGCGCGCGCGCGCCAAAGCGTTCGGCAAAAAAGAAGCCGCCGGCGCCGCCCACGGCGATCAGCGCCACGGCAACGGCGATACGCGAAAGGATGCGAGACATGGTTCGAGCCCGGATTTGGCGCGGCACGGAGGCCGCGGCGGGAAACGATCGATCGAGGGAACGCCGCGCCGATGCGCGCGCGGCAGGCGCCGACTAGATCGCGCGCGGCGGCCGCGGATCGGGCAAGACGAAGCGGCCGGCCGGAGCGGCGGCGGCTTCGCTGCGCAGCGTTTTCGTTGCCGGAACCTGCAACGACGCCGCCGACGCCGGCGCCGGCACGGGCAGTTTGCAGATCGCCGAGCAAGAGGCGGGGCACGCGCCCATGGTGGAATCGCAATCGCCGCAATCGCCGCAAGGCGCGGGTTTCACAGCCGCCCCGGCGCTGGGCGTGCCGGTTCCCGCCAGCAACGCCGCGACCGGCCCCGCCGCCGCGACGGCGGCGAAGACGCTCAACAGCACGAGGATGAGGCCGCGTTTCAGCATGTCGCTATCTTATAGGAGACTAGAGGTTACCAAGGCGTTGCGGCAAATCAACGGCCCGTGATGCATGGGACCGTAGCGGCGCACAGCAGTGCGCCCCGTCGGCGCAGGGCACGGCGATGGCGCCTTGCAATCCCACGGCGCACGGCTGTGGCGCACGCTGCGGCGCTCGATCGAGGCCAAGCGCCGTATCACCGCCCTGAACCCGGCGCCGTCACGCCCAACTCGGCGAGCCGCCGCCGCACGGCCGCGGCGATGACGCGGTGGCCGTAAGCGTTCCAGTGGCTGTCGGCCGGGCTGAAATCGAAGCGGCGGCGGTGGCGCGCATAGTCGTCGCGGAACACGGCGTCGAGGTCGAGGATGCCGAAGCCTTGCGCCGCGGCGAGTGCCGCGGCTTCGGCGCGCCAGGGCGCGTCGCCGCTGCCGCCGGCATAAAGGCGCGCGCGGTCACTATCGAGGGCGATGACGATGCGCGGCCGGTCGAGCCCGGCGGCGTCGGCGAGTTTCGCCAGTTCGGCGAAGAAATGCGCGGCGTATTTCGCGTCGTCGGGTGCCAGGCGCGCGGCGCTGGGCGCGGGCGCGGGCTTTGCCGGCGGCGCCACGCGGTGGAAGGCGACGATGTCGCGCGGCGAAAATTTGAGGTTGAGATAGAGGTAGGAGAGCGTGGCGCTGGAATAGAACAAATTGCGCAGGCGGATATCGGCCGCGCAATTCATGCCGATTCCTCCTTCGCCCGCCGTCTCGGCAAACCAGCAGCCGCGCAGCTTCGGCCGGTGCGCGCCGCTGAAATCGGTTTCGTTGAGCGCGAAAACCAGCGCCCGGGTTTCGAACTCGCGCAAGGCGAAGCGCGCGGCGACGAGGTGATCGGCGAGATCGGCGCCCGATTGGCTCAGGCCCACGGCCTGCCAGCGCGGCGCCAGCGCCGCGTGCACGACTTCATGGACCCGCGCGCCGCCCTCGATCATGGCGCCCTCGACGAAGCTGTCGCCGATCACGGCCACCGCCGGCCTGCCCTTCGCGTAGTTGAACACGCTGACGGTGCCGTAATTGTTGAACCGCCCGTGCACCGTGTTGTCGAAGGCCCAGCCGCGCGAATAGGTAAAGTGCGCGCCGGAAAAATAACGGATCAGCGGCAGCTCCGCCGACGGCGGCGGATTGCCCCAGCCGGCGTTCACCGGCAAGAGCTGGAAAGCGATTTCCGCCGCGCCGAGCGTTGCGGCGGCGCCGAGCGCCAGGGCCAGGATCGGCTTCGCCATCGCGCGCGCCATCAAAAGTTGAAATAGATGAATTCGGAAATGCCGCGCGATCCGTTGATCGCGGCGAGCAGGAAGATCGCGACCGACAGCGCGCCGATCGCGGCCTGGGCGCTGAGCCCGCCCAGCGCGACGCGGCCGGCGATCGCCTGGCTGTTGGGCAGCAGCCACACGATGGCGCCGCCCAGCGCCAGCAGGCCGGCCGCTTCCGGCATGGCGCCGCCGATTTCGCCGAACGCGCTCATGCCGTCCAGCATGCGCCGCGCGGCCGCGAGACCTTCGGCGCGGAAAAACACCCAGGCGACGACGACGGCAAGAAAGGTCAAAGCCACGCCGGCCATGCGCCCCGCCCAGCCTGCGCCGTCCACCGGAAAGCCGAGCCGCGCGCGCAAACCGCGCCAGGCATGGTTGAGGATCAGGAACAGCCCGTGCAGCGCACCCCAGGCAACGAAGCTCCAGGCGGCGCCGTGCCACAACCCGCCCAGCACCATGGTGATCGCGAGATTGACGTGGCGGCGTGCGGCGCCCTTGCGGTTGCCGCCGAGCGAAAAATAGAGGTAGTCGCGCAAGAAACGCGACAGCGTCATGTGCCAGCGGCGCCAGAACTCGATGATGTTCCACGCCTTGTAGGGCGAAGCGAAATTGAGCGGCAGGCGCACGCCGAACAGGCGCGACAGGCCGATCGCCATGTCGGAATAGCCGGAGAAATCGAAATAGAGCTGAAATGTGTAGGCGAGCGCCGCAGTCCAGGCTTCGGCGAAGCCGGGGCGCGCGCCGTCGCGCGCCGCGTCGAACACGGGCGTCGCGTATTCGGCGAAACTGTCGGCGAGCAACACTTTCTTGGCGAGGCCCATGGCGAAAAAAACCAGGCCGGCGGCGACATCCTCGGCGTTCATGCGATAGGTCGAAGCCGCTTCGAATTGCGGCATCATCTCCTTGTGATGCAGCACCGGCCCGGCGATGAGATGCGGGAAATAAGTGACGAACAGGAGGTAGTGGACGAAATCATATTCGCGGGCGAGGCCGCGCCGGACATCGACCAGAAACGCGATCTGGGTGAAGGTGAAAAACGAAATGCCCAGCGGCAGCACGATATCGAGCGCGCCGGCGCCGACCGTGCCGAGGAAGAAATTCGCGTATTTGAAATAGCCGAGGACGGCGAGATTGCCCGCGACCGACGTGGCCAGCAGCGCGCCGCTGCGGCGCCGCGCCAGCGCCCTGCCCGCCGCGTAATTGCCCAGGATCGAGGCCAGCAGCAAGGCGACGAAGGCCGGGTTCCACCAGCCGTAGAAGAACAGCGACGCGGCGCCGAGCCACAGCGCCGCGAGCCGGTGCGAGCGCCGCGCGATCAGGAAAAATCCCGCGAACGCCGCCGGCAGATAGAGCAGGATAAATTCGTAGGAATTGAACAGCACGGCGGCGCGGACCTAAAGCAGCCCCTTGAGCCGCGCCGGATCGATATTGCCGCCCGAGAGCACGCACACGACCTTGCTGCCCGGCTTGACCGAGACCTTGCCCGTCACCAGCGCCGCCACCGCGGCGGCGCCGGCGCCCTCGACCAGCATCTTGCAGCGGAACAGCACCAGGCGGATCGCCTCGGCGATCTCGCCGTCTTCGACCAGGACGACGCCGCCGCCGCCGTCGCGCATCAGCGCGAAGCAGGCATCGCCGACGAAGGGCGCGGCGAGCCCGTCGGCGAGCGAGGCGGCGCGGTCGAGCCGCACCGGCTTGCCGGCGGCGAGGCTGCGCTGCATGCCGGGCGCGCCGGTGGGCTCGACGCCGACGATGGCGGCGCGCGAGCCGCGCGCGCGCAGGCCGAGGATCGTGCCGCCGATCAAGCCGCCGCCGCCCACCGGCACGAGGACGAGATCGGGATCGGGCAGATCGTCGAGGACTTCGAGCGCCAGCGACGCCGAACCCTCCATCTGCGCCATGTCGTCGAAGGACGAGATGAAGACATAGCCGCGCTGCTCGACGAGTTCGCGCGCCAGCGCGAAGCACGCCGCCGCATCGCCCTTTTGAATCACCTCGCCGCCATAGGAGCGCGTCGCCGCCGCCTTGGCCGGGCTCGCGTCCTCGGGCATGACGACGACGGCCGTCGTTCCGGCGATGCGCGCCGCATAGGCGAGGCCCTGCCCCGCATTGCCGGCGGAAAACGTGATCGTGCCGCGCGCCTTGTCCGCGGCACTCAGCGACAGCAGCTTGTTGACCATGCCGCGCGGTTTGAACGAGCCGGTTTTCTGGAGCTGCTCGTATTTGAGATAGACCTCGGCGCCCGTCACCGCGCTCAACAGCGCCGAGCGCTTGAGCGGCGTGCGGTGGATATGCGGCAAGACACGCGCGCGCGCCGCCTCCAGCGCGGCAAGGCGGCCCGGTTCGGGCGATAAGGGCATAATCGGCGCTCCCCGGTTGGCGTCCTGGCGGGCGTGACGGCATTATCTGCGGCGCGCCGCGCCGAAGCGCAAGCGGGAATAAAGCGCCGCTTGATCCCAAATTGGGAACATTTTATATTGACGCCATGCGGATAATCTCCAAGCGCGCCCTGCACCGCTTTTGGCAGATTCATCCGCAGGCGGAACAGCCTTTGCTTGCCTGGCATCGCGAGATTGCCCGGCTGACATTCGCCAATCCCGCCGAACTACGCCGGCGATTTCCGACGGTGGATTTCGTCGGCCGCGATCGGGCGATATTCAACATCGGCGGCAACCGCTACCGGTTGATCGTCGAGATCAACTATCGCAGCCAATGCGCGTTCGTGCGTTTCGTCGGCACGCACAGCGCCTACGATCGGATCGATGCCCGAACGGTCAAGGATTTTTGAAAGGCACGCGAGCGCCATGAAGCCCCTTCGCCCGATCCGAACCGAACGCGACTACGATGCGGCGCTGCGCGAAGTCGACCGCCTGTTCCGCGCCAAGCCGGGCACGGCGGATCACGACCGCATGGAAGTGCTGGTTACGCTGATCGAGAAGTACGAGGAACAGCACTATCCGATGCCGCCGCCCGATCCCGTTGCCGCGATCCGCTTCCACATGGAGCGAAAAGGCCTGACCCGCAAAGATCTCGCGCCGCTGATCGGTGGCCGCAGCCGCGTTTCCGAGGTTCTGAGCCGCAAGCGCCCGCTGACGCTCGCCATGATGCGCCGCCTGCACCAGGACTGGGACATCCCCGCCGATGTGCTGATCCGCGAAAGCCGGCGGTAGCGCGGCTTCGCTACGACGCGAACAGGCCCGGCGTGTTGTCGCGGAAAATCTTGCGCCGGCCGGCGTGGCCGCAAATGAAATCACGCTGACACACGGCCTCATGCGCCAAAGATAGCAGCCGCGGCCCGCGCCGCGAAGCGGATCAAGGGCGGGACGCGGCGGGATCCGGCGCCGCCTTGGGCTGGGCGCCGCCCTCGCCCTCCGCCCGCAGCGTGCCCTTGCCGACATTGCACGGCGCGCACAGCGTGCGCAGGTTCTCGATCGCCGTTTTGCCGCCCGCGGCTTGCGGCGAAACGTGATCGACATGGAGGACGACGCCCGGATCCGCCGCCGGATTGGCGCCGCACAGGGTGCAGCGGAAACGGTCGCGCAGCATGACCTTGTAGCGGAGCTGGACGCTCATCCGGAGCGCGCCTTCGACTGTCTCGCGCTTGACCTCGAGCTTGGCGCGGAACGCCTTGCCGTGGGCATAGGCCATTTGCTTCGGGCCGGAGCGCGTGCCCGGCATGGGCCAGGCCGATTTGTCGCCGTCGCGATAGGCGACGAAGGCGGCCAGCGCGTTACCCCAGCAGCCGAAGCGGTGGTAGTAGGTTTCGGACGTGATGCGCGAGGGCGGGCCGTTGGCCTCCCATTTGCACGGCGCGATCAGCGCTTGGCAGCGAAACCCGAAGCGCGGCAATATCCGCGCCGCGCCGCGTCGTGCCGCGCCGCGCAATGTCGCCAGGAGGAAGACCGAATGGGCAAGGGCCGGCTCGAAGCCTTCAGCGACGGCGTGCTCGCGATCGTCATCACCATCATGGTGCTGGAGATGAAGGTGCCGCATGGCGGCGACATCGCCACGCTCAAGCCGCTCGCGCCGGTGCTGCTGAGCTATGTGCTGAGCTTTTTCTACGTTGGAATTTATTGGAACAATCATCACCACATGCTGCACGCCGTGCACGCGGTCAACGGCCGCATCCTGTGGGCCAATCTGCATCTGCTGTTCTGGCTGTCGCTGGTCCCGTTCGTCACCGGCTGGATGGGCGAGAACAATTTCGCCGCCCTGCCGGTGGCGCTCTACGGCGCGGTGCTGCTAATGGCCGGATGCGCCTACTACATTCTCTCGCGCGCGCTGATTGCTCATCACGGCAAGGCGTCGATGTTGGCGGCGGCAGTCGGCCGCGATCTCAAGGGCAAGATTTCGGTCGTCATCTATGCGGGCGCGATCCCGCTCGCCTTCGTCAATCCTTGGATCGCCTTTGCACTCTACGTCGCGGTCGGCCTGCTCTGGGTCGTCCCCGACCGCCGCGTCGAGAAGGCGCTGGCGAAACACGCGGCGGGCGAAACCGCGCCGCGCTGACCGCGTCATGCCAACCGGCCGCTGCCGAAGCGCCGCTACGGCACGAAGGTCAGGAACGCGAAGGTGGCGAACAGCACGAGATGCACGAAGCCGGAGAGGATGTTGGTGCGCCCGGTCGCGAAGGTCAGCAGGCTGATGCCGAAGGTGAGCGCCAAAAGGACCGTATCCTTCGCATCGAGGCCGAGCACGAGCTCCTTGCCGATCATGATGTTCGCCGCGGCGACGGCGGGGATGGTGAGGCCGATCGTCGCCAGCGACGAGCCGAGCGCGAGATTGATGCTTTTCTGCAGCTGATCGCGGCGCGCCGCCTGGATCGCCGCGAGCCCTTCGGGCAGGAGCACCAGGAGCGCCAGGACGACGCCGGCGACTGCCGCCGGCGCTTCGGCACGGGCGAGCCCAACGTCGAGCACCGCCGCGAATTTCTTCGCCAGGAGGATGACGGCGATGAGCGAGAAGAGCAGGAAGGCGACGCTGGCTGCGATGGCGCGGTTCGATGGCCCATGTCCCTGCGGCCCGGCCGCGTCCTCGTCGAGCTCGGCAACGAAGTAATCGCGGTGCCGGACGGTCTGGATATAGAGAAACACGGCATAGAGCGCGATCGTCGCCGCGGCGACGAAGACGAGCTGCCCGGTCGAGAAAACCGGCCCCGGCACGGCGCGGGTGTGGTTGGGCAACACCAAGGTCAGCACCGCGAGCGCCATCAAGACGATGAGATAGGCGCCGGCCCCCGTCACGCGGAAGGTTTGCTCGCGATAATGCATCCCGCCGATGACGATGCAGAGCCCAACCAGGCCGTTGCACACGATCATGATGACGGCAAACACCAAATCGCGCGCCAGCGTCGAGCTACCTTCGCTGCCGATCATGATCGAGGTGATGAGCGCGACCTCGATCACCGTGACCGCGCCGGTCAACACCAGCGTGCCGTAAGGCTCGCCGATGCGATGGGCGATGATTTCGGAATGGTGCACGGCCGCGAACACCGTGCCGAACAGGACCGGGACCAGCGCCAGCGCGAGCGCGACGCCGAGCGGCGACGCGACGAATGCGCCGCCGGCGCCGAGCAGCGATGCGAGCGCGAAAAATGCAGCGGCGACGATCGGAAACGCCCAGACCATCGCCGGGCCGACCCGGCGCCTCATGATATTCCGCTCGTGCTTCGTCTCATGCGCGAAGGATAGCGGCCACGGCGCGCGCGGTGAAGCGAAATCAAGCCGAAGGCTGCGCAAGGCTCGACGGGACCATCGACTCGGCGCCGCCCTCGCCCTCCGCCCGCAGCGTGCCCTTGCCGACATTGCACGGCGCGCACAGCGTGCGCAGATTCTCGATCGAAGTCCTGCCGCCCGCGGCCTGCGGCGCAACATGATCGACATGGAGGACGACGTTCGGATCCGCCGCCGGATTGGCGCCGCACAGGGTGCAGCGGAAGCGGTCGCGCAGCATGACCTTGTAGCGGAGCTGGACGCCGATCGCGACGCGGCCTTGCGCCGTCTCGCGCTTGACCTCGGCGGCGGCGCGGAACGCACGGCCATGCGCCATGCCGCCCTGCTTCGGGCCGCGCTTGCCGCCCGTCATCGGCCATGCCGCCTTGTCGCCGTTGCGATAGGCGACATAGGCGGCGAGCGCGTTGCGCCAAGTGCCGAAGCGAGAGGGATAGGTGCCGCCGCCGACGCGCGAGGGCGGCGCGTCGGCCTCTTCCTTGGTCGGCGCGCGCCGGTGATGGAGCCACAGCCGGTGCATGTTGGCGTGGCATTCCTCCCAGGTGTATTTGTGGCCCATGGCCATCGGCCGGAGTGTCTTGATCAGTCCGGCGCGCGCCAGCGTTTCCTGCCACGAACCGAAGCGGCGTTGCAGCGTGTTGCCTGCAGATCGGGCTGTGCTTGCGGAACTCTGGCCAGCGTGTAGTGGCCATGGACCAGCTTGGCGACGCGCCGCACCTCGCCGAGCAAGGCGTTGTCGGGATAGCGCACGCGACGGCCCGCGGTATCGATACATGCCGAGCTTGAGCATGGGGAATTCGCCTGATTGTTGATCCGATGACGGGCCATTATAGCCGATTGTATTTTTCCCCGCACCGTACAGGATAAATCCTATGGTACGGAAGGGCCGGCGGCAGGGGCCAAGCCTGGCACCGGCGGCGCCCAAGGGGTCAGGCCCCTGCAGCCGATGCGAGCGGCGCCGTACAGGGTAAGGGCGGAATTCGCGTCGCGCGGATACTGGCAGAGGCGCGGCGGTAAGGGCGAAACCGGCGCCCAAATCTTTGAACGCGTTGCAATTCCAGGCGTGGCTCGGCGGCGGCGCTCGCCATAGGTGCCATGCCGGGGCGGCGAATTCCGCCCGGCGCTTTACAGGTTGGGGGCAAGTGGGCGAACGTCCGGAGCTGCCGCATCGGCCGCCTTACGACGCCGGCCTTCTCCGCCTCGACCGCGCCGTCGTGACGTTGCTCGGGCTGGCGTGGCGACGGCGCCAGCGCCGATCGCCTCGTAATCCACTTTATACAGTTAGGAATATCGGGTAATATGGGCAACCATATCGGCCGAGCGAAAGGACCCGCGGCATGAAGACGACCATCGAGATCGCCGATCCGCTGCTGCGCGCGGCGCGCAAGCTCGCGTCGCGCGAGGGCGTCACCTTGAAAGCGCTGGTCGAGCGCGGGCTGCATCGCGTCATCGCCGAGACCGAGGGCGGCGCGCCGTTTCGCCTGCGCAAGGCGAGCTTCAAGGGCAAGGGGCTGCAGCCCGACATGGCGGACGCCGATTGGCGGCGCATCCGGCAAAAGGCCTATGAAGGACGCGGCGGTTGATCGCGGTCGACACGAATATCCTGGTATACGCGCACCGCGCGGAATCGCCGTTTCACGAACTGGCGGCGCGCCGCGTCGCCGAGCTGGCCGAGGGGCCGGCGTCGTGGGGGCTGCCCTGGCCGTGCCTGCATGAGTTCCTCGCCATCGTCACGCATCCGCGAATCTACGCGCCGCCCACGCCGCTGCCGCGCGCGCTCGAACAGGTCGATGCGTGGCTCGAATCGCCCACCGTCGCCCTTTTGTCCGAATCGGCATCGCACTGGAGCACCTTGCGCGCTCTGCTCGAAGCCGGCCGCATCGCCGGTCCCGCGATCCACGACGCCCGCGTCGCCGCCCTGTGCCGCCAGCACGGCGTCCGCACCCTGTGGTCGGCGGATCGCGATTTCGCCCGCTTCGCCGGCGTGACGGCGTTCAATCCGCTGGTGGGGTAGAAGATGAATGAAGTTTCCGCGATCTCCGCATCGCCCAACTCGCGCTACGAGCTATGTTCCGACGGCTCTTTGGGCAATGTGCGTCGAATTGAGCAAGCCCGGAATTTCCTTATTTTGAGCGGAAGGTCCTCATTTGATAATGTTATGTTTTCTCATAATTGTATGCACCCAATTCTCTGACGCTGCCGTGCCGTTTCTAATAATTAAGATAGCCTCGTTCGCTGCGTATTCGACCGATTGCACAAATTCAGTGCTGAACCCCTCTCGCGTCATTCGTTCCTTCAAGCCAGCTAGATCGACGCAGATTTCTATTATTTCGGCAACGCAAGCCTCGCTGAAAATCGACGGATCTAGACCAGCCTTCTTGACCAATTGCTTAAACATGGCACGCCCCGAGACATGAGGCGAAACAAAAGCGCCAAGAGTCACTTTGAGCAGAATCCATCCAACGAATACTGCGCCAACTGCGACAAAAATCCAAACAACGTCCAATTAGGTTGTCTCCACCTGTGAGATGTTGACGGAATTACTCCGCTAATTGTCAGGATTGGGCATACTAGTGACTTGCGGCGCAAGTCACGCTGCCGCGCTGACGCGAGCAAGGCGATTTTTTTGGCGAGCGCCTGTTTGCCGCGAAGTCGAACGGCGGATCACGACCGCATGGACGTGCTGGCGACGCTGGTCGAGAAATACGAGGAGCGGCACTATCCGATACCGTCGCCCGGTCCCGTCGCCGCAATTCGCCTCGACATGGTGCAGAAGGGCCTGACCCGCAACGATCTGGCGCTGCCGATCGGCGGCCTCAAGAACGGAAATCAATGAGCTGCGTTTCCGAGGCGCTCGGCCGCAATCGGAAGCTGATGCTCACCATGATGTGCCGACCGCACCGGCGCTGGGGTATACCCGCCAATATGCTGATCCGCGAGAACCGGCAGTAGCGGGTGCGGCGAGCGACGCTAGCGGCGCGCCGCCGTCAAACCAGCTCCACCCGCAGTTCGCGCCCAACCGCGCGCGCCGCGCGCGTCAGCGTCGCCAGCGTCACCAACTCGTTGTCGGGGTCGAGCAGCCGGTCGAGCTGGGCGCGGCTCGTCCGCATCCGCCTCGCGAGCGCGGATTTGCTGAGGTTTCGATCCCGCATGAGGGCAGCGAGCTGGCGTGCGATGACGCGCCTGGAGACGCGCTTGACGGCGCGCGCGGTGACCTCGCCGTGGATGCCGTCTTCCTTGAGAAAATCATCGAAGGACGTGCCGATGCGGCAATTCTTTTTCGATTGCTTCCGGTTCAAGTCATTTCACTCCATCGGTTCGTAGCCCGCGCGCATTCTGTTCAATTTCGCGCCACCCTTCCTCTCGCCGCCTGGGCCCCGGCTCGGTGGCCGGGGCGACGGTATAGAGTTTAGATAGGCGCGCCGGCCTCGATGCGCGGCGTGCGGGCGCCGCCCGCCTTCGACCCTCTATATTACCCAGCCCCCCGGCCCCACCCCTTCCCTTGCCCCTGGCCTGCCCTTCGTGCTTTAACCTCGGCCTTAGATGGAGGTTATCTCCATGGCGGAGAAGGGTTCGGTGCCGCCGGATATCCACAAGCTGAGCTTCGAGGAGGCCTTGGCCGAGCTCGAGAAAATCGTGCGCGCGCTCGAGGAAGGGCGCGGCAAGCTTGAGGATTCGATCCGCGCCTATGAGCGCGGCGCCGAGCTCAAGCGCCATTGCGAAGCCAAGCTCGGCGAGGCCCAGGCCAAGATCGACAAGATCGTCGTCGGCGCCGACGGCAAGCCCGCGACCGAAGCTTTCTCCGGCTAGCGTTCTCATTCGTTTCACGTCTTCGAAGGATCGCCTTGCAACCCGCCCGTAGACCCGACCCCGCGCCCGATACCGGATCGAGCCTCGCCGAGGCGCTCGCCGCCGCGGCGCGCGAGGTCGAGGCCGAGCTCGGGCGGCTGATCCCGGCCGGCGAAGGCGCGTGGCAACGGGTGTGCGACGCCATGCGCTATGCGTGCCTGAACGGCGGCAAGCGGTTGCGGCCCTTCCTGGTGCTCGAAAGCGCGCGCCTGTTCGATGTGCCGCGCGCGCGGGCCCTGCGCGCCGCCGCCGCGATCGAGTTCGTGCATTGCTACTCGCTGGTGCATGACGACCTGCCGGCGATGGACGACGACGATTTGCGCCGCGGCCAGCCGACCTGCCACATGAAATTCGACGAGGCGACGGCGATCCTGGCCGGCGACGCGCTGCTCACTTTGGCCTTCGAGGTGCTGGCGCATCCCGACACCCATCCCAATGGCGCGGTGCGCGCCGAGCTGGCGCTGGCGCTCGCCCGCGGCGCCGGGGCCGAGGGCATGGTGGGCGGGCAGATGTTCGATCTCGCCGCCGAAACGCCGGGTGCGGCGTTTTCGCTCGCCGAGATCACGCGGCTCCAGGCGATGAAGACCGGGCGGCTGTTCCGCTTCTGCTGCCAGGCCGGCGCCATCCTGGGCCAGGCGCCGCCGGCGGCGCGCCGCGCGCTCGAAGCCTATACCGACGATTTCGGCTTGGCCTTTCAGATCGCCGACGATTTGCTCGATGCCGAAGGCACCGAGGCCGAGACCGGCAAGCGCGTCGGCAAGGACGCGGCCGCGGGCAAGGCCACGTTCTTGACGCTTTTGGGCGCTAAGGGCGCGCGCGACAAGGCCAGGGAATTGACCGGCCGGGCCGCCGCGCACCTGGACTTGTTCATGGATAAGTCACAAATTCTACGCGAAGTTGCGCGGTTCGCCGTCGAACGGCGCCGCTAGGGAGACAGGGATCTTGGCAGACAGCAAAACACCGCTACTCGACACGTGCCGCTCGCCGGCCGAATTGCGCAAGCTCGAGCCCAAGCAGCTCCGCCAGCTCGCCGACGAGTTGCGCCACGAGACCATCGACGCCGTGTCGAAAACCGGCGGCCATCTCGGCGCCGGGCTCGGCGTCGTCGAGCTCACCGTCGCGATTCACTATTTGTTCGATACGCCCGACGATATTCTGATCTGGGACGTCGGCCACCAGTGCTACCCGCACAAAATCCTCACCGAGCGGCGCGACCGCATCCGCACCTTGCGCAGCGGCGGCGGACTCGCCGGTTTCACCAAGCGCGCCGAGAGCAAATACGATCCGTTCGGCGCCGCGCACAGCTCGACCTCGATCTCCTCGGCCCTCGGTTTCGCCGTCTCGCGCGATCTGCAGGGCCGAAAAAACAATGTTGTCGCGGTTATTGGGGACGGCGCCATGTCAGCCGGGATGGCTTATGAGGCGATGAACAATGCTGGGGCGATGAAGTCGACGCGCCTGGTCGTGATTCTCAACGACAACGACATGTCGATCGCACCGCCGGTGGGCGCACTCTCGGCTTATCTGTCGCGGCTGATTTCGTCGCGGAGCTACCGCTCGATCCGCCATCTGTCGAAAACCATCACCGAGAAATTCCCGCGCCCCTTGGCCAAGGCCGCCGAGCGCGCCGAGGAATACGCCCGCGGCTTCCTCACCGGCGGCACGCTGTTCGAGGAGCTCGGCTTCTATTACGTCGGCCCGATCGACGGGCACAACCTCGACCACCTGATCCCGATCTTGAAGAACGTGCGCGACGATCCCGAGGGCGGGCCGATCCTGGTCCATTGCGTCACGCAAAAGGGCAAGGGCTACAAGCCGGCCGAGACCTCGGCCGACAAATATCACGGCGTCAACAAATTCGACGTCGTCACCGGCGCGCAGCAGAAGCCCGCGTCCAACGCGCCGAGCTACACCAAGGTCTTCGCGCAATCGCTGATTGCAGAGGCGCGCAAGGACGCCAAGATCGTCGCCATCACCGCCGCCATGCCGTCGGGCACCGGGCTCGACCTGTTCGGCAAGGAATTCCCCAAGCGCTGCTTCGATGTCGGCATCGCCGAGCAGCACGCCGTCACCTTCGCCGCCGGCCTCGCCGCCGACGGCATGCGTCCCTTCGCCGTAATTTACAGCACGTTTTTGCAACGCGGCTATGATCAGGTTGTGCATGACGTCGCTATACAAAAACTGCCGGTGCGCTTCGCGCTCGACCGCGCGGGCCTGGTCGGCGCCGACGGGCAGACCCATGCCGGCGCCTTCGACGTGGCCTATCTCGGCTGCCTGCCGGGCTTCGTGCTGATGGCGGCGTCGGACGAGGCCGAGCTCGTGCACATGGTCGCGACCGCGGCCACGATCGACGACGGTCCCTCGGCCCTGCGCTATCCGCGCGGCGACGGCGTCGGCGTCGAGATGCCGTCGGCGGGCGTGCCGCTCGCCATCGGCAAGGGCCGCATCCTGCGCGAGGGCACGGCGATCGCGCTGTTGTGCTACGGCACGCGCCTGCACGAGGCCTTCAAGGCCGCCGACGAGCTGGCGGCGCGCGGCCTTTCGACCACGGTCGCCGACGCGCGCTTCGCCAAGCCGCTCGACACCGACCTGGTCGATCGCCTGGCGCGCGAGCACGAGGTGCTGATCACGATCGAGGACGGCTCGATCGGCGGCTTCGGCGCCTTCGTCCTGCACCATTTGGCGCAAGCCGGCGCGCTCGACCGTGGGTTGAAGATCCGCACCATGACCCTGCCCGACCGCTTCCAGGAGCACGACGCGCCGGCCAAGCAATACGAGGAAGCGGCGCTGAGCGCCAAGCACATCGTCGCGCAAGCGCTGCTCGCGCTCGGCGTCGAGGCCAAGCCGGCGGCGATCCGGCCGGTCAGGGCTTAGGGCGGACGCGCGTCAACTCGCATTGTCGGTCGCCGCGCGCCTGGTCGCATCGCCCGCATAGAGGCGCGGCATCGCGACGCTCAACGCGCCCGCGACGCCGAGGGCGGCAGCGAGGCCAACGGCGATATGCAACCAGGATTCCGGCCTGAGCGCGCCGAGGGCGACGATGAGCAATAGCACCGGCAGATCGAGAAAATGGGTAAAGGTCGGCACGTTCCGCCCGCGCTCGCGCTCGAGCGCCGGCGTGAAGCGCCCTTCGGCCAGCGCCGCCAGCGTCAATCGGCGAAGCTTCATGAAATAAAGCCGCGTCAGCGTATTGCCTTCGACAAATTCGAAGGCGAAGAGCGCGACCATGCCGGCGAGCCACGGCACGTCGAGAAACGCCCAGCCGCCATGGAACGTGGCGATGAGCCAGCCGCCGGAGCCGAGCAGCAGCGCCGCGCCGGGTACCACGAGCCCATCATAGAAGATCGCAATCGCGCGCGCCGCCTCGGCGAAGACCGCGAGGCTCCGTGCCTGACGCGTCCGGAGATCGGAGACGAACACGCCGATAAGGCCGGCGGCGATCAGCATCAGGCCGACAAGATGGGCGAATTTGAGGAGCGAATACAGCATCGGATCACCTCGCTTGGTCGCGCGCCAGCCGCTGGCGCAGCTCGGAAAGAAGACGCTCCGCCGCCGCAAGCGCACTTGGCGGTACACCCGCCGCGATACGGCGCGCCCAGGCCGATTGAATACGCCCGATCCGGCCGAGCATGCGCCGGCCCCGCGGCGTCACGGTCACGAGCTTGGCGCGCCGATGACGCGGATTGCCGCGGAACGCCACGATCCCCTCCGCCGCCAGCACGTCGGCGATGCGCTGCACGCTTTGCCGCGTCAAGCCCATCGCGCGCGCGATCCCGGCCGCGGGCAGGGGTGCCGCTTCGATGGCACCCAGCACCTGCCATCGCGCGCTGGTGAGGCCGGCGGGCGCCGCGAGCCGATCGCCCGCCGCCAAGAGGCGTCCGTTCAGGCGAAAGACTTCAAGCACCAGCGCGGTAAACGCGGCGGCCGAGCCGGCGGTTGGGGTCTTGGCTGACATGACAGCATACTGACAAATGGCATCGTGGCCGTCAAGCTGTTTGACAGTATGCTGTCACTTCGCCGCCCGTTGCATCGCCCGAGATTCCGTGCGGCCGATCCGCGCCCATGCGCGACGGCGCGGCCGGGCGCCGGGCGTGCCGCTCGCCATCGGCAAGGGCCGCATCCTGCGCGAGGGCACGCGCCTGCACGAGGACGGCGCGATCGGCGGCTTCGGCGCCTTCGTCCTGCACCATCTGGCGCAAGCCGGCGCGCTCGACCGTGGGTTGAAAATCCGCACCATGACCCTGCCCGACCGCTTCCCGGAGCACGACGCGCCGGCGAAGCAATACGAGGAAGCGGCGCTGAGCGCCAAGCACATCGTGGCCCAGGCGCTGCTCGCGCTCGGCGTCGAGGCCAAGCCGGCGGCGATCAGGCCGGTGAGGGCTTAGGGCGGGGCGGCAATCCGGCGCCGGCTTCATCGGCCGTCGGCGCGGGCGACGAAGCGCTGTTACCGAAACCGGCCGGCGCGCTCAGTTGCCGGGGTCAGGCGGCGGACAGTTCCGTTTCCAGCGGCTTCTCTTTGTTATAACGGCTGACACCGAGAATGCTGAAGCCGATCACGTTCCCTTGGGCATCGACACGTTCCATGACGTCGTCGTGCGCGGTTTCTTTTTTTGAAGCCTGCATCGTCGGAGAAACGGACTTCCAGGAAATCGGCTTCGGCGTCGAACCGCAGTTTTATTTTGCCGGCCATAGGTTTTCTCCGTCCTTGGGTTTGTCGGTCAGGTAGGCTGTGACGACCAACGCGTCATTGTCCGCTTATTCGACCACTTAGCACAGAAATTTTGCAGCCTATCAGAGTCCTCGCGTGAACATCGTAAGTCAGCCGCGCCGGCGGATCGGCGAGCGCGGCGACCGCCCCGCGGCCCTGCGCCGCCGCTTCACGGCCTCCACTCCAGCGTGCTTTCGGCAAACAAGTCCGCCGGCGTGAACAATCGCGCGGCGAGGCCCTGCTCGTGCGACCAGCGCGCCTGGGTTTCGATCATATGCCGGTTCTTTTCGATGCCGTAGGGCCAATAGTCCGGCCCCATCAGGTCGATCGTCGCGCGCGCCTCGGCAACGAGCCAGGGCAAGGTGACTTTGAGCGCATCGAGATCGAGCAGGCGCGGCAGGCACGCCGCCTTGGCCGCTTCGAAGGCACGGCACGCGGCGAGCGGCAGCCAGGGGTGGCGCTCGATCAGCGATCTGCGGATGCCGACCAGATGCATCGCGGGAAACAATTTCGTGCGCCGGTACCAGTCCTGCTCGGCGGCGCGGAAATCGCCGAACAGGCGGCCGATGTGTTTCGTGCCGTCCCACAGCACTTGCGGATCGCGATAGGACACGATGGCGTCGATGCGGCCCGCCGCCAGCTCGGCGCCGAGATGCCGGTCGGCGACGAGGTATTCGATCTCGACGCCGGGCGGGTTCGGCTTGGCGACGTAGCTGAAATCCTCCGGTCTATCGACGCCGCCGACGCGCCATGTAATTCGCCGGGTGCGATGCCGTATTCGTCTTGCAGCATGCCGCGCACCGCGAGGCCGCGCGTGAAGTGATAGCTCGGCACGCCGACCAGGCGCCCCTTCAAATCGGCCGGCGCGCGAATGCCCCGATCGGTCCGCACATAGATCGAGCCGTGCGGAAAGACGCGCGACAGAAACACCGGAATGGCGCGATAGGGAAAATCGCCCTGCGACAGCGCCAGCATGTAGGTGCTGAACGACATTTCGGCGATGTCGAATTCATGGTTGCGGAACAGGCGCTGGAAGGTCGAGCCGGGATCGAGCGTGACATAGTCGAGCGCGCCGGCGCCCTCGATGCCGATGGCGCCGTGCTTCAACGACTGAATGCGGTCGTAATCGTCGCTGACGATCGAGAGACGGAGCCCGGCCACGGCGTCACGCGCCGGTGACGCGCAAATCCTGCGCCCACGGCACCAGGAGCCGCTGCGCCAGGCGCACGATCTGGAACAGCACGATGCCCATCGCCGCCAGCAGGACGACGGCGGCGAACACCAGCTTGGTGTCGAGATTGGTGTTGGCCGAGAAGATCAGGTAGCCCAGGCCCTCGGTCGCGGCGACGAACTCGCCGACGACCGAGCCGATCACCGAGAGCGCGATGGAAATGCGCATGCCGGTGAAAATATGCGGCAGCGCGTTGGGCAGGCGGATCTTGGTGAAAATCTTCCAGCGCGAGGCGTTGAGGCCGCGCACCAGATCGATCAACTCCTCGTTGACGCGCAGCAGCCCGGCCGTCGTGTTCACGACGATGGGGAAAAACGCGATCATGAACACCACGATCAGGCGCGCCGCCTCGCCCGGGCCGAACCAGATCACCAGGATCGGCGCGATCGCGATGGTCGGCACGGTTTGCGACATGACCAGGAGCGGCAGCACGGTGCGCGACAGGACGCGCGAATGCGCGGTGGCGGCGGCGAGGAAAATCCCGCCCGCGGTGGCGGCGGCAAAGCCGATCACGACCTCGCGCAAGGTCGCCAGCGTATGCAGCAGCAGGCGGTCGGGAATTTCCGCGATTTTGCCGACGATATCGAGCGGCGAGGGCAGCAGGAAAGCCTGCACCTTGAACAGGTCGCAGGCGAGCTGCCATGCGGCCAGCAGTCCGACGAAAAAAAGCCCGGGCAGCAGGCGGTCGAAAGCCTTCCGCATCGGGCGCTAGGTGCCGCGGAGCGCGCGCGTGAACGCGCGCGAAATCGCGGCCGCGAGCGCGCCCCGCCCGCCTTCTATTTGATGAATTTGTTGGTCCACAGCTTGTCGTCCGGGACCGCTGCCTTCTGCCCGCCATACTCGACCTGCAGGCGCTGGGTCGTGTTCCATTTTTCCTTGGTCATGACGCCGTAGCCCGCCTGGCGCGCCTCGGCCGTGTCCATCAGCTCAAGCGCGAGGGTGAGCTGTTCTTTCAACAGCGCCTTCGGCGTTTCGGTGTGCTTGGCGGCGTAGCCGGCGGAACTCGTCGACGTTCTTGTAGGCGTATTCGAGGCCGCGCAGCGACGTTTTGACGAAGGCTTCGACCGCTTTCGGATTCTTCGCCAGGAAATCGTTGTTCACCGCGATGCCGTTGGCGTAGGTCTTGATGCCGAAGCTGGCGAGATGCAGCCAAACCACGGGCTTGTTTTTCGATTCGGTGCGCGCCGCAAGATATTCGCCGAAATAATAGCCGATCGTGGCATCGACCTTGCCGGTCAGGAAGCTCGGCACCATGGCGCCGAAATTGTAGGTCACGGTTTTCACCTTGCCCATGTCGACATTCGACAGCTTGGCGAAAGCCGGCAGCATGATGGCCGTGGCGCCGAAGGGGGCCACCGCCAAGGTTTTGCCCTCGAGATCCTTCGGCGTCTTCACCGGCTTGTCGGCGAAACTGATGATGCCCGACGGCGTGTCGTGGACGAAGGCGGCGACGGCGGTCAGCGGCACGCCCTCGGACACGGCCTTGGCCAGCGCGCCGAAATCGGGGAAGCCGAACTCGGCGTTTCCGGTGCCCGCCGTCTTGATCGAATCCGCCGTGCCCTTGCCCGGCGAAATCGTGACATCGAGGCCCGCTTCCTTGTACCAGCCCTTCTCCTTCGCGACATAGAACGGCGAGTGATAGCCGTTGACCAGGAAATCGAGATACATCGTGACCTTGGTTTGCGCGGCGAGCGGCGCCGCCCAGATCAGCGTGGCGCCCGTCGCCAGCAGCAAACTGCGTCCGAACTTGCGTGTCATGTCGGTCCCCCTCAGTCATGGAAACTGCGCGCGCCCAGGCGGCGAGACGCGCCTGCAAAAAACTGTTGCGGATGCCGGCCGCCTTGTCGATTGTCAGTCTTACATGCAAGACGAAGCTTCGCAAGCAAGGCGCCGGGCCATCCCATGAGCTCCCAGCCGAACCTCCAAAGCGAGCGCGCGCCGGCGACGGCGCCGCGCCATCATCTGGAATTCATCGGCCTGAAAAAAATCTACGACACGCGCGACGGCGCGCTGAACGCGCTCGACGGCATCGATTTCGCGGTGCGCAAGGGCGAGTTCGTTTCGATCGTCGGCCCCTCGGGCTGCGGCAAGAGCACGCTGCTCAAGATCATCCTCGGCGTCGTGCCCTATTCCGGCGGCGACGTGCGCCTGGCCGGCAAGCCGGTCGCGGGCCCGCAACTCGGCGCCGGCATGGTGTTCCAAACCGCGGCGCTGCCGCCGTGGCGGCGCATTCTCGACAACGTGCTGCTGCCGATCGAGGTGCTCGATCTGCCGCGCCGCGACTATGTCGAAAAGGCGCGCGCGCTTTTGGCCATGGTCGGGCTGCAGGGTTTCGAGCGCAAGCTGCCCAACGAGCTTTCGGGCGGCATGCAGCAGCGGGTTTCGATCTGCCGCGCGCTGATCCACGATCCCGGCCTATTGCTGATGGACGAGCCCTTCGGCGCGCTCGACGCCCTGACCCGCGAAGTGATGCAGTCCGAGCTGCTGCGCATCTGGGCCGAAACGCACAAGACCGTCGTCTTCGTCACGCACTCGATCGACGAGGCCGTGCTGCTGTCGGATCGCGTCATCGTGCTCTCGGCGCGTCCGGCGAAGGTGGTCGAGGATCTGCGCATCGACTTGGCGCGGCCGCGCAATTCCGCCGCCCGCATGCTGCCGCGCTTCCAGGAACACGCCCAGCATTTGCGCGGCCTGCTCGGCGTCGGCGCTTGAACGGCAACGATGCGGAGGGGATCGCCATGGCCAGCCTGATCGTCGCCAACGGCTATGTCGTCACCATGGACGGCAAGCGGCAGATTTTCTCCGACGGCGCCGTGGCCGTGGAGGGACGCGACATCGTCGCCGTCGGCCGCACCGCGGACGTGCTGGCGAAGCACCGCGCCGACACGGTGATCGACGCCGGCGGCAAGCTCGTCATGCCCGGCCTGATCGACGGCCACAATCACGCCTTTCAATTCCTGTCGAAAGGCATCGGCGACGACGTCGATATCATGACCTGGCTCTACAAGCGGGTTTATCCCTACGAGACCCATGTCCGCGCCGAGGAAGCCTACACCGGCGCGCTCGGCAATTACGTGCAGATGATCAAATCGGGCACGACGTGTTTCAACGAGCCGGGCGGCTACCACACCGACGCGCTGGCCCGGGCCGCGACCGATGTGGGCATTCGCGGCATCCTCAACCGCTCGACGCGCGACATCGCCGACCAGGGCGCGCCCCTGCCTGAAAAGCTGTTCGAGACCCTCGACACCAATCTACGCGAGGGCGAGGCCGCGGTGAGCAAATGGAACGGCGCCGCCGACGGCCGCCTGCGCTGCTGGTTCAGCCTGCGCTACGTGTTCAACGTCAGCGACGAGCTGTGCCGCGCGATCAAGACGCTGGCCGACAAATACAAGGTCGGCATTCACGCCCACGCGGCGGCGGTGGCCGGCGAGAACGAGGGTATTCAGGAACGCTTCGGCAAGCGCTCGCTCGAACGCTTCTACGATCTCGGGCTGTTCGGGCCGAACCTCTATCTCGTTCACATGGGCTATCCGAACGAACGCGAAATCGATTGGCTGAAGCGGCACGACGTGAAGATCGCGCATTGCCCCTCGGCCTCGATGCACGGCGCCTACGGCGTCGTCGGCCAGCGCATGATGAAGCAGATGATCGACCGCGGCTTGACGATATCGCTCGGCACCGATTCGGCGACGGCGGGCCGCTTCCTCGACATGATCCGCGTCATGTATCTCGCGGCCTGCGCGCATCGCGATCAATTCGCCGACGCGACCATCATGGGCGCCTACAAGGCGCTCGAAATGGCGACGATCGACGGCGCGCGCGCCTGCCTGTGGGACGACCAGATCGGCTCGCTCCAAGCCGGCAAGCGCGCCGATCTCGTCGTCGTCGACATGAGCGACCTATGCTGGCACCCCAATCTCGATCCGGTGCGCAGCATGGTCTATGCCGCCGACGGCACGCATGTGCAGACCGTCGTCATCGACGGCAAGATCGTCATGCGCGACCGCGAAATCCTGACGGTGGACGAGGCGAAGGTGACGCGCGACGTGATCGCGGCCGGCAAGGCCTGGATCGGACGCGCCGGCATGCGGCTCGATATTCCATGGCCGGTGCGTTAGCCTCGCTCGACAAGGGGAGAATTGCGATGAACGATGCGCAGCAAGCCGCCATCGACGCGGTCGACGCGGAGGATGTCGTCGAATTGGCGCGTCAGGCCTTGCGCATCCGCAGCCCGTCGGGCGACGAGGCGGCGGCGGCGCGCTTCTTCGTCGACCGGATGCGGGCGGCGGGCCTCGATGCCGAGCTGCAAGCCGTGCCGGCCTCGGCCAATATGGGCGCGAGCTGCAACGCGATCGGCCGGATGAAGGGCAGCGGCGGCGGCAAGAGCCTGATGCTCAACGGCCATATCGATCACAACCCGGTTTCCGACGGCTGGACCAAGGACCCGTTCGGCGGCGTCGTCGAAGACGGCTGGCTCTACGGCTTCGTGCACATGAAGGCCGCCGACGCGACTTACATCGCCGCGGCCAGCGCGGTGCGCCGGGCCGGCATCGAGCTCAAGGGCGATGTCGTGCTCGCCCTGGTATGCGGCGAGCTGCGCGGCGGCGTGGGCACGCAGCACGCGCTCAACAGCGGACTGCGCACCGATTATTTCGTGCTCGGCGAGCCCACCGAGCTCGACATCGCGTTCAGCCACACCGCGTCGATCGTGCTCTTTATCCACGTGCTGGGCCGCACCAAGCATTTCGCGACGGTGGACACGCCGGGCATGAAGGGCGTCAACGCGGTCGAAAAAGCGGCGGCGGTCATTGCCGCGCTCGGCCGCAGCCACGCGCCGATCGCGGCGCCCGAGCACGGCGGCTGGCTGCGCCACAAGCCGGCGGCGGGCTTCGAGGGCCTGCCGCAAATCAATATCGGGCCGATTCACGGCGGCATCGGACGCGGCCACGATTTGTCGCGCCCGGCCCTGTTCCCGGATCGCTGCACGCTGACGATCGATGTCCGCATCGTCCCCGGCATGAGCAAGGAAACGATCGGCGAGGATGTGGCGCGCCTGCTGAACACGATCGCGGCGCGCGATCCGGATTTCCGCTATGAGATCGAATTCGCCCAGGACACGTTTCCGCTGCCGTTCGACGCGCCGCGCGATTCGCCGATTGCGCACAGCGTCATTGCCGCGCACCGGCGGGTTCACGGCGCCGATCCCAAGCCGGCGCCGGTGCTGAGATTCGCGGCCTCCGACGCCTCGTGGCTCGCGGCGGCCGGCATTCCCGGCATCGTCTATGGGCCGACCGGGCGCTATCTCAGCCGGCCCGATGAGCGCTGCAAGGTCGAGGATCTGGTTCGCGCCGCTAAGGCCTATGCCTGCGTGATCGCCGATATCTGCACGCGCGGCTAAAGTCCGCCGCTGTCCGGCGGCGCGCGCTTGGGCCCGGCCGCGCTGGCGCTTTCGCCGAAGCCGATGCGCGCCGCGGCGAGCGCCGGCAGATGCGCGTGCAGCTCGCGGCGCAGCGCCGCCGCGATCGCGTTCGCCGCCGCCAGCGACAGACCGGGGCCGACGGCGATGACGAGATCGGCATGCAGCTTGTGGCCGATCCAACGCGCGCGCGCTTCGATCACCGCCTCGATGCCCGGGACATGGGCGGCGGCGTGGCGCAGATCCTCGACCAGGCCGGGCTCGACGCCGTCGAGCATGCGCGTGAACACGGCGCGGCCGGTTTGCCACACGATGCCGAAGATCGCGAGCGTGATGAGCAGGCCGACGATCGGATCGGCGAGCGGAAAGCCAAGCCAGATGCCGCCCGCGCCGGCGACGACGGCGAGGCTCGTCAGCCCGTCCGTGCGCGCGTGATAGCCGTCGGCGATCAGCGCGGCGCTGCCGATCTCGCGGCCGACGCGGATGCGCAGCACGGCGACGATCTCGTTGCCGGCGAAGCCCGCGACGCCGGCGGCCGCGAGCCAGCCGAGCTGGCGCACCTCCTGCGGGCGGATGAAGCGCTCGATCGCTTCGTGGGCGGCGACCAGGGCGCTCAGCAGGATAATCAGCACGACGGCGACGCCGGCCAAATCCTCCACCCGCCCGAGGCCGTAGGGAAACCGCGCCGACGGCGCGCGGCGCGCCAGCGCGAAGGCGATCCACAGCGGAACAGCCGTCGCCGCGTCGCCGATATTGTGGATCGTGTCGGCGAGCAGGGCGACGCTGCCGGACACGAACACGATCGACAGTTGCAGCGCGGCCGTGATCGCCAGGATTACGAAGGAGCGCTTGACCGCCCAGATGCCGCGCGCCGCCGTCGCGATCGACGGATCGACGACGCCGTGGCTGTGGCCGCCCACCCCGTGGCCGTGCGCGCGGCCGTGCGCGGGCGCGTGGCCGGGCGCGTGCGCGTGGCCGTGCGCGTGGCCATGGCCGTGCGCGTGGCCATGCAAGCGGCCTTCGTCCCAACCGAGCCAGGCGCGCAGCGGACGCAGCATGCAGAACTCCTTTATCTCCGACCGGCAACGAACGCACTCTGACACATTCGACCCAGTCGCGCGCCCTCGCATCCGGCCGAACGGCGCCGCCGGTAACTTGCGAGCCTCCCGCCCCCGCCCTAATGTTCGCGCAAAATAATTCCAACCGGAACCTCGGGGCGATCGGCACGAAAGCGGCGTGGTACGAAAAACTCGGCGCGGCGCGCGGCACCGGCACGGCGGCGGAATACACCGCGATCGCGGCGGAGAACGCGGTGCCGCTGCCCGATCATGTCTCGTTCGAAACCGGCGCCACGCTCGGCGTCGTCGCGTTCACCGCGCATTGGGCGCTGTTCCGCGACGGGCCGGTCGCCGGGCAGACGATCTTCGTGCCGGGCGGCGCCGGCTCCGTGGGCAGCGCCGCGATCCAGCTCGCGCGCTGGGGCGGCGCCAGCGCCATCGTCGTCAGCGTCAGCCGGCCGGAGCAGGCGGCGGTGGCCAGGCCGCCGGCGCCGATCATGTCATCGACCGCAAGCGCGAGCCCGTCGCCGAGCGCGTGCTGGCGCTGACCGGCGGCGCCGGCGTCGCCGACATGCGGCCTTGGCGAGCGGAATGCGGCCGAATTTAAGTGGCGGCCGGAAATATCGCTGGATCGCCTGGCCTCCTGCCTGGCTGGCGTTTATTGCGAACCGCGGGAATGACGGGATGTTGCCCGTGGATTTGCTCTCGCGCCGGTCGATTTCACCGCGCCCTGAGGCTCAGGATGTACGCAATGATGTGCTCGATCTCGTCGCGAGAGAGAGCGATCTGCGGCATGCGCGCATAGGGCATCTGGATGCTGGCGCGCAGCGCGCCCTGTGTCGCCTGCGGTCGCGCAGCGATCGACCCGAAGGCAGGGGCGGAGTTGGGCACCGGCCCGGCTTGATCGCGCGCGACGAGATGGCAGCTTGCGCACCATTGCCGAGCTAAGCGTTCACCTTCGCGCGGATTGGGCTGCTGCTGGGCCAGCGCCGGGGCGAAGCCGGCGAGGACGGCAAAGACAGCGAACGGCAAAATAGGAATTGAGCCCGGTCGGCGGTGCATGTGGCTGCTCCAGCGTAGGGCGCATCTCCGCAATCATTCCGAAGTGCGCAGCGTCGATCCCCTGCCAGTATCGCATCTCGGCCCGGCGCACTCAAGGCCGCACCCCTCGCTGCCTCCGCGCGGCGCGGCCGCGCCGCTGTCGCCGCCAACTTGCGAGGCTCGTTCGGCGGCCCTACTGTTCGCGTGCGCCGGCCGATTCGGTTTCTTCCACGTGTGCGGCGCGGACGCACGCGGATTTTCAAGACGGCAAGGCGGAGCCTTCGGCATGAAAGCGGCGTGGTACGAAAAACTCGGCGCGGCGCGCGAGGTGTTGAAAATCGGCACGCTGCCCGATCCCCTTCCGGGGCACGGCGAGGTGCGCGTGCGGCTGCATGCGTCGGGCATCAATCCGTCCGACAACAAGCGGCGCAGCGGCTTCGGCGGCATGGCGATGCCGTTCCCGCGCGTCATCCCGCACCATGACGGCGCCGGCGTGATCGACAAGCTCGGCGCCGGCGTGCCCGCCGCGCGGCTCGGCCAGCGCGTCTGGGTGTACGACGCCACCTCGGCGCGCGGCACCGGCACGGCGGCGGAGTTTACGGCGATCGCGGCGGAGAACGCGGTGCCGCTGCCCGATCATGTCTCGTTCGAAACCGGCGCCACGCTCGGCGTAGTCGCGTTCACCGCGCATTGGGCGCTGTTCCGCGACGGGCCGGTCGCGGGGCAGACGATTTTCGTACCCGGCGGCGCCGGCGCCGTGGGCAGCGCCGCGATCCAACTCGCGCGCTGGGGCGGCGCCAGCGCCATCGTCGCCAGCGTCAGCCGGCCGGAGCAGGCGGCGGTGGCCAAGGCCGCCGGCGCCGATCACGTCATCGACCGCAAACGCGAACCCGTCGCCGAGCGCGTGCTGGCGCTGACCGGCGGCGCCGGCGTCAACCGCGTGATCGAGGTTTCGCCGGAGCGGAATTTCGCCGACGCGGTGAAAGTGCTCAAGCCCGGCGGCTCGATCGCGATCTATGCGCAGGACAAGGCGGACAGCGCGCTCGACGCCGCGCTGATCGCGCTGCTGCGCAAGGCGGCGGCGATCCAGTTCATCTACGTTCCCGCCATGCCGCTGCGCGCCAAGCTCGACGCGCTCAGCGACATCGGCGCCGCGCTCGGCCGCGGGGCCCTCAAGCCGCATATCGGCGCGGTCATGACGCTCGACGAGATCGCCGCCGCGCACGAGATGCAGGACAGCGGCACGCTGATCGGCAAGCTCGTCCTCAGGATCGGCGGATGAATTGCGGCTGCAAATCCGGCAACGACCGCTTCGACATCAGGCCGGATGCTCTTCGACCGGCCATTTTAGATCGAGGTTCGCCACGAAGCGCTCGTCCGGATGCCAGCCGTCATTCGCAATCTGAGCCATGCCGACGCCTTCGATCTCGTCGCTTTTTCCCATCGCCCGCATGCCGCGGCAGAATCGCCGCCGTGATCGGATCGAGATAGCCGACGGTCCGCTCGTCGATTTGGACGCGCACGGCGCCGTTGGGCTCGCGCACAAGGCCGGCCACGCAGTAAGCCTCGGCGCGGCCGCTGGTGAACTTGTCGAAAAGCTCTGCCAGTTCGCGCTGATGCTTCGATCCGCCGGCGACCCTGATTTCGTAGCTCCCGCTCCAGGCAAGCACCGCGCTGACAGCCTTGGGCATGGCCGCGGCCGGCCATCACGGGCCGAACAGGCGCGAAATGAAGCCCATGTGCCCCTCCCGGCGAAGATGCAAAGTAGCCGGCGCCCCAAGACCGGGTCAACGGCGCGCGGCTGGGCCCTGGTGCACGCCGCCGCCGCGCACGAGCTGCAGGATAGCGGCACGCTGATCGGCAAGGTGATCCTGCGGATCGGCGCTTGAAGCGCGGCTTGGCGGCGGCGATGGCCGCTCATGCGTTCAGCTTCCATAGTGCCCGCATGATCGGGATATCGTATCCGACGACCCACGCCACATAAATCAAGTTCAGCGCCGCGGCGGTTTGGTCGGCGAAATAGAGCGCGACCTGCAAGGCGGCGAGCACGGGCATGAACCACAGGACGCCCAGATAGGCGAACGCGGGCTGCGCTTTCGATCCAGAATCACGTTGTACGCAATGTTCGCGGCCATAAGCACGATCAGCAAGACCAGCGCCGAACTTCCGACGAAACTCACGGCGGGCAGCAATAGCCGATACGCGATCACGCCTTGGATGACGTAGGTGACCAACGCTGCGACGATCCACAGCCATAGCGGCGCATAAAGCCGGGGCTGCCTAAGCGAAGCCAGCCAACGCGGCAGCTCTTTGCCGCCCAACGCCCCTCGGCCAAGATCATGACCAGGCAAAGGCCGGCCGCAAGTCCGAACGCCCACCAATCCATCGCTATCCGACCCAGTGCCAAGGGAACCAGATTACCGTTTGTCAGCCGCTTCGGGAACAGTGTGCGCCCTTCGAGGCGGCGCGTCCTACCCTTGTTGACGCGGCCGTTCTTCGCCAGGATCGCCAGGCTCCGCATGGATGCGCACCGCATGAACGACGCTTCCCCAACGACCCTTGCCGCCGCCGGCACATTCGCGGATTTCGGCGCCGCCGTGCGCCACGAATTCGCGCTCGATTTCGCCGCGGTGCATCTCAATCACGGCAGTTTCGGCGCCACGCCGCGCATGGTGCTGGCGGAGCAGGATCGCTGGCGCGCGCGCATGGAGCGCGAGATCGGCGCCTTCTTCATGCATGACCGGCCGGCGCTGCTGCGCGCGGCGGCGGCGCGCCTCGCCGCCTATATCGGTGCCGTGGGCGAAGACGTGGTGTTCGTCGACAACGCGACGACGGGCGCCATGGCCGTGCTCGGCTCGCTCACGCTGGCACCGGGCGACGAGATTCTCGTCACCAGCCAAACCTATGGCGCTGTTGCCAAGATCGCGCGCCACGTGGCGGCGCGCGCCGGCGCCCAGGTGGCCGAAGCCGCGCTGCCGTTTCCGGTCGAGGATCCGGCCGAGATCGTCGCCGCGGTGACGCGCGCGCTGTCGCCGCGAACGCGGCTCGCCGTGCTCGATCACATCGCCTCGCCGACCGCCGTCGCGATGCCGCTGGCGGCGCTGATCGCCGCGTGCCGCGCCGCCGGCGCGCGCGTCCTTGTCGATGGCGCGCACGCGCCCGGCATGGTGCCGCTCGATCTGCCGGCGCTCGGCGCCGATTGGTATACCGGCAATGGGCACAAATGGCTGTGCGCGGCCAAGGGCTGCGCCTTCCTGTGGGCGCGCCGCGCGGCGCAGGACGGGCTGCATCCGGCGGTGATCTCGCACGGCTATGGCGAGGGCTTCGTCGCCGAGTTCGATTGGACCGGAACGCGCGACCTGTCGCCCGCGCTGTCGCTCGGCGCCGCGCTCGATTTCCGCGCCCGCTACGGCGATGCGCGCATCATGGCGCACAACCGCGCGCTCGCCGGCGACGCGGCGCAACGCCTCGTCCGGCGCTGGGGCACGAACACCGGGATGCCGCCGGCGCTCGCCGGCTCGATGACGATGGTCGCCTTGCCGGCGCGCTTCCGCGGCGATCGGGCCGCCGCCGTGGCGCTGCGCCGCCGCCTGTGGGACGAGGCGCGTATCGACGTGCTGATCCTGGCGCTCGCCGGCAATTTCTGGAACCGGCTCTCGGCGCAGATTTACAACACGATGGAGGATTACGATCGGCTGGGTTCCGCGCTCGATGCGCTGTAGGGGCGGGTCTTGAACCTGCGAACTTTTTTTAACAACTCGTCATCCCGACCCCTCGAGTGGCGCTCGTAGGGCAGCGCCGAAGGCGCGAAGTGGCGGATCGCATAGCGATCCGCGGGACCTCGACTGGACTAGCCAAACCGTGCTTGACGGCAAGACGCCAGTTCGCCCGATGTCCCTCGGCGTCCACCGCCTTCGGCGGTGGCTCGCTCGGGATGACGCGTCATAAAATTATCGGCGAATTTATGACCCGCCCTGTCTCACGCTTAACTCACTTGAACACGATCTCGCCTTCGAGGCAGCTCATGCGGCGCGCGCCGTCGTATTTGGCGTAGTAGCGGCCGTCTTGCGCGTGAATGAACAGGCAATTGTCGTTCTCCTGCCGGTTGTTGCGCGAGCGCAGGAAGCACAGGCGGTCCTTGTCGGTACGCCAGGCGCCGACATCGTCGCTGCCCTTACCGCCGGGCCCGAAATTGTGGCAACGCTCATAGTCGCTCTTGCCGGCGCCGCCGAGAAACCGCGATCTCGCAGCGGATGTGCAGCGAACCGTCGGCGCGCCAGGTCCAGGTCATAGATCTCTTCCCCCAGGCGCGCAGGCGCGGGTTAACGTCGGGATCGAGCGGGCGCAGCACCTCGACGGCCTTGCCGCGAAACAGCCCATCGAGCGCCTTGCCCACGACGCGGTTGGCCGACGATAACGCGAATTTCGGCGGCGCCACCGCGCACTGCGAATTGCCAAGCCTCTCTTGCGCGAACGCCGGCGCGGCGGCCAGCGCTCCGCCGAGAACGAGCAAAGCGGCTAGACGCTGCATCCCCCATTCCTTTCGGTTGCCCGAGATTGCGGAATGATATTTGGCCCAAACCGGCCGCGCAACACCGCGCTTCGGTGTCGGCATCGATCCCAACATCGTCACCGCCTCGCTGAAAGCGGTGGTGAGCGCGGTCAACCGCGGGTTGCGGGCGAGCGAAGCGGCGGGTTGCGCGCCGATCGCCCTCGCCACTCAAGATATCCTGTCGCCCCGGGCGAA